>NZ_CAJFDC010000001.1:0-935000 GCF_904067045.1 Pseudomonas sp. FEN
ACCACCGCCACCGCTGTTGGTGAAGGCGGCTGATGCGCTCACAGCTTTCTGTTCTTGAACATCGAGCACACGAATAGTAGTAGTCATAACTTAATTCCTTTTCTAGTTAAGTTTTGCACAAAGCGGAATCACTTTGTCAAAGCAGGATCGTGGTGGTTGAGCGATGGCTCGTTAGGCCTTGTTGGCAACACCACCGCCACCACCGCCACCGCTGTTGGTGAAGGCGGCAGATGCGCTTACGGCTTTCTGCTCTTGGAGATCGAGCACACGAATAGTAGTAGTCATAACCTAATTCCTTTCTAGTTAAGTTTTATACGAAGCAGTATCACTTCGAACCAGAAAACTAGACCCATACTAACCACGTGTCAAATTTCAAAATGAAAAAAATAAAATAAAATCGCCCATTGACACACATGCATTATCTGGATACCCCCCCCTGATTAGATGATATTTTGATATTATATAGCCATTAGATTAGGTAAATTGCAGACAACATCAGTGATACCAAAAATGGCGGCTAAAGCGTTTCTCTAATATATGCTCACCGTGACGTCCACGCACAACACACATCCTTTAATGCTGCCAGATAGTAGTATTTATTGGAGTCAAGTAAAAATACCTCTACTCAAAAATCCATCTAAGTCCAGCACTCAATCACAGACCAAATACTCCATCGGATTTGGAGATCAAACTAGTGCTATGCGAGCCCGTTTTTTTTGCATGCCAATAAGCCATCATGAAGCTATCATGTCATATAAATTCTATTCCTGCTGGCGGCAAGCTTCTAAGTATTCACAACTGATACCTGTAGCGGGAAACCAGTCGATAAATCTCGCATCGCACCTCATGCTCCATCGAGTCTGCTTGCCTTCGCAAGGCTTGATAGTGAGGGATTTTCGTTACTGAAACGCCAGCCCCCCAAGCCAGCTTGGAGATCGATCAATAGCGGATGCATCTAGTGAAGTGATACAGTCCTCTACACCACCCACTTGGAAAATCCTCGTCTAAAAAATGGCTCAATAGACCTTGTGACGGGTGCTCTGAACTTCCAGCTAGATCCACTTGATACGCAGCTAAGCGGATATCGGTATATCATCTGCACCGCCCTCAATTACACTCGTTGAATCCACAATACTATCTTGTACGGCAGTTTGACCCAGCACTAAACAAAAACAAATAACAAGGCAAGGCCATCAATATCTGTATCAGCACATACTCAAGTATCAAACAAATGATTTTTACCGACGTCGTAATAAACAACAAAACTCACGCTAACTATTTACCTTATCTGCGCCATATTTTACTCTCTGGCGATCCAACTCCTTCAATATAGATTTCTCGACTAAAGTCCGGCCATCAATCTCTAGGGTATTCATTAAACTAAAAATCCACACTAATATATCACCAAGCTCACCGGTAATATCGTCCAAATCGTGATTACGCCGGATTGCCCGAATTAGCTCACCCACCTCTTCTGTCAGCCACAAACAAGCCTTATCCTTATCGTATGTTCCGAAGACGCAGCCATACGCTTCCTGCAGCTGAAAAATATTAGCCAGGGAAGAAATAATAATTTCATCAGATTTTTTCATGCCACCAACCTAAATGATAAATACTGGTTGATATACTTGATGCTAGAAGCGGTTTGTGAATCAATCGCTGGCATCTTGAGCATACACACCAGTTCCGAATATTGCGGCCCATACTCATCTAAAATTTTTTTAAACTCAGCTCTGAGTGCTTTTAATGTCGACTCATAAGACCGCCCCAAAAATTCGGAGTAATACTTTACACCCCAGCTATTTATTCTAAGTTGCTTCTCCTCGGAGATATCAACGTTGAATTTAGTTGCCACAGTAAATCGATAAATTAGCTGAGCGTATGTAATAAATACAAAAGAAGACTGATCCAAGCTTTTTCCTAATGCCCTTAACACCAATCCTTTAATTGAAGAGTCAGAAAGAACATACAACGAATTCCCCTGTAGATTGAACATGTGACGCAGCTCAAGATCAACAGCGAGAAGAGCAGCAATTAATAACTCACAATCCGCTTCAGATTGGAGTTAGTTGGGAGCAGGGTTTCAATTTTCGAAATAGGATTCAAATCATCAAAGCCTGGTGCCAGCAATATATCTCGAATAGTCATTTCCATTGACAAGTGCAGCTCCTAGTATAATAAAACACACACTGGGACTTAACCCTAGTTCATTTCCAAAAAAAGTCAAGTAGAGAGGATTTTTAGTAAATCAATTTAGAGGGGTAGCTTAAACCCACACGTCAACGCAAAGCTGCACAGCATGTGGTAAGCCTCGTCATAGGGCATATAGCTATGCTAGCCCACTGCCCTCTATTCAACATAAATAAAAAAAGCTACGCTAGATCGTCGGTGAGGAAGCAAGCAGAAGCACTACACATCTGATAGCCCCAATGGACTGAATGGGTAATACATGTGAAAACAATTCAACTTGAAAGCTACTACTATCAAACCCCTTTTGGACAACTCATAATAAATTGCGCACAAGAGAATAGGGCAATTACTGACCCTGTCCTTGGTGAGGCCAATTACAAAAAAACAATTAGCAATACTAAATACAATATTACCTTTGGCGCTGATAGCTCTCCGAAGTCATCATACAGAAATAGTCAATTTGCTAAAGGGTTGCACCTTGGGCATCACATCGGCCTGCCTGGCCAAGTGTCCATGTCGACAGACATGTTAAATATAGTGCTAAAAAATGGATGTTTGAATGATTACACTAAAATTTTCTGGAATTATGCACTCAAACTTTATCTTTCCACAATGTCATTTCAACACTCCGCGCTACACTTAAAAGCCACTACACTGTCCGATAAAAATGGAAATGCCTTACTAGTTATAGGCAAAGGTGGTTCGGGCAAAAGCACGCTTGCAGAAAAACTTAATCTGTTCGGTTATAAAACACTCAGCAATACGCATACCATTTACAAAGACGGATATGTTTGGGGCATGAATACTTGGATACGAAAGCGCTCGGAAAATTCACAACACTATATACCCCCTTCACCATTAAAGACGGAAAGATTTGCAAAACTGAAATCCATAATAATCTTCGAAAAAAATGAGAGCCCGGAATACCACGAGGAACCCCTCAATATAGAACACGCTATAAACTTTATCATCCAGTTCGGCTTGGCAACATGCAATTATGACCTGAAAGAGGATCTATCAGAGTTATTTGAATCAAGCCTAGAATATCTGAGCCACTCTCAACGCGAATACTTTCTTCTAACAAAAATGTTAAATAGCGTACCAATAAAATATTTGACGGGTGATATCCACAACAACTCAACCCTCGACAAAATATTATATAACATAGAGAGCAATTAATGAATATTGCATTTTTACCCTCTGCAGATTTATCTTACGAATCAGGTAGTATAATCAATGCACTGATCACAATAAAGGGCCTAAAAGAACTTGGCGTAACTGTGGCCACGCTTGCGCAAAAGCTGCCAATTGATATAAATACCCCAATCGACAATATTTCTACAAATCCGAAACTACTTGAACACCCTATAATAACAGACAGATATATTACCGACGAACAGCATATTGAAAACTTAGAAATATATCTCGCTTACCTATTCACTAAGCATGTCGAGTCCAAAATTGATGTGGTGGTAGTGCAATATTTTTCCGTAGCTAGTTATGCAGCCAAGGTATTTGGCGAGGTTATGGGGGTTCCGTATATTGTATTCAGCTTCGGACGCGACCTATCCTCTTTTGATCAGTTAAGCTCAAATTTAAAGCGCATGATACGTGAATCCATAACTCGAGTTAGCGGCATCATCTTCCCTAATGAAGAAATACTTAACTCCTTTAAAATTTTGAGAGTTAACAAAACGCCACCATATTTAATTTCCCCTCCAGCATTGACAGCAGACATTTATGATCTAGATTGCAGTACTACTCAGAGGCTCCCCAAGGACATGAAAGTTATCACCACGATCAACTCATGTTTTAAGGAGGAAAAGGGAATCGACTCGATAATTATGGCATTCAGCAGCATGCGAAAGCAGCACAATGACGTAATATTAGTAATAGCAGGTACCGATGACCACCCGGAATCCGTAAATTACAAACGGCTGAAGGCATTGGCGAAGCGATTCGAAATATCTGATAGTATATTTTTTCCAGGATACTTAAACAGAGCTCAAATAGGAGGACTCCTTGCTGGAACAGATTTATTCATCGATGCTAGGTATGTAAGTAATTTCAGCTCTGTCCTAATTGAAGCTCAGGCTTTTAAAGTCCCAACCATAAGCGCAAAAAATCTCTCTTCACTTCAAGTAATTGAGCATGGAGCAAACGGATTACTTTTTGACGCCAATGATTCATACCACCTGGCTGAGTTAGGGCTATCGGTACTTAAGAATCCTACCTTAGCAAAGGTGTTGACCAACGGATGCACTGAATGGTGTAACTTGCACCTTTCAACTTTTGAAAGCAATAACACCATCAAAGACATATATAATTTCATCAAAGGAGTAGTTAAACATGGCAGTTAAAATCGGATTTCCCAAAGGTGTTGTCATTCCATATTCGCGCAGCACCATTGAAAAAATAATGCATATGGACGCAAAAAATGACTGCCTGAGTTTTTGCAACACAGAAACACATTGCTATCTACTAAAACATAGAGACATCCCACAACTGGTACATGACGGGGTAATTGATATAGGAGTTACTTCGTCTGAATGGGTTGCAGAAAGCGGACTAGAAAATATATCTATACAAAAGCACCTCGACTGGTGTGATACACGTATAAGTCTTATCGGGTCGCACGCTAAAAATGAATTAGTGGCAGGAGTAAAAGTAGTCACTGAGTTCCCACGTATAACAAAACAGTTCTTAGCAGGCTTGAGTATTCCACCTTCTAATATCTACAAACTAAGCGGATCAACCGAAGCTATGATACCCAATGCTTTTTTGTATGGTGTTGAGTGCATTGAAACAGGCCAAACCTTACGGGCCAATGGCTTAGTAGAAATAACAGAAATAATGAATGCATCAGTCGTAGTCATAACAAAAAAAGATGAGGCAAGAAACCTTAGCGTCTACATCGATCAAATTCACAACAAAGGAAGTGAATGCAATTGAACATCCTATTGACAGGTGCTAGCAAAGGTATTGGACTTGCTATCTACGAGAAGCTTCGAGAAGACTCATCTAATAATATTTATGTCATCGGGTTGACCCCCCCGACCGGCATACAAGACTCAATGTTTTACAGGTGCGACCTTCGATTCAACGACCAACTGGTACAAACAATCGAGCAACTGAAAAGTGTTGTTTTGCGATTCGACGTCATCGTAAATAACGCTGGCTACGGTATTTTTAAGCCGATATCTGAAATAAAAATAAACGAATGGAGCGAGCTGATAAACGTCAATCTCACGACACCATTCTATATTATAAGTAACTATATTGAAGAGATGAAAACCGCAAATTTCGGCAAGATAATAAATATATCTTCAGATGCTGACTTCAAACCCTTTGAAAATGCTGCCCTATATTGCGCATCTAAGTATGGACTTCTCGGTTTGTCTGACTCAATAAGATTAGAGCTAAAAGGTAAAAATATCTCTATAACGACTATATCGCCGGGCCGTGTCGACACTTATTTTAACGGAAAAAGTCCTGGTGATCGCCCAGTGTCCTTGAAACCAGCTGATGTTGCGATCCAAGTTGCAAACGTGATAAAATTAGCAAGCACTACGTCAATACACTCTATTCGCCTTCAATCATCACTGGAGTAGGTATGTCTACCCTTTACAGTAAGCTGGGTGTTTCCTCATCAAAGGAAGATGTTCACGAAGCCATGGGCCAGTTGCGTAATTCGTCTGATGCAACTGCATTCTGCCAGGTAATTGACGATGGATCCCAATACTACCAACTGCTTCATGCTGATGGCGCAGGCTCTAAGTCTATAGTTGCATATCTTCACTATAAAGAAACTGGAAGCAGTAAAATTTTCGAGAGCTTAGCAATTGACTCTTCGGTCATGAACACCGATGACATGCTATGTGTTGGCTGTACAGATGGTTTCATTTTAAGCAATACAATAGGCCGAAACTCACATCGAGTTGGAAAAGATATTTTGGCATCTATAATGCTAGGATATCAACATTTCGCAGACAGTATGCGGCCATTTGGAATCACTATATCCCTGTGCGGTGGCGAAACGGCTGATGTCGGGGATATAATTAGCACCTTAATTGTCGACTCGACAATGTACGCCAGATTCCCGAAATCTCGCTTTATCGATGCAGGCAAGATAAATCAAAATCCAAATAACGTTATAGTTGGCCTTTCCTCCTTTGGCAAAGCAAGCTACGAAAGCACTATTAACTCGGGAATAGGTTCAAACGGGTTCACAGTAGCACGCCATGAACTTCTAAGCAAAAAGTATGGCGAAAAATTCCCGGAGACTTTTTCGAACACTATCAATCCTTCCTCCGTATATAATGGACAGTTTTCTTTGTCTGATGCGCTGCCAGGCTCAAGCCAAACGGTAGGCGATGCCCTTCTATCTCCGTGCAGAACTTATCTCCCCGTTATGGCGAAAGTCTTCGATATTTATGGAGATAAAATACGTTCAGTAATACATAATACCGGAGGCGGAATTACGAAGTCTTTGAACTTTTCAAGTGGCATGCACTATATAAAAGATAATTTGTTTGACCTACCCCCAATTTTTGAAGCAATAAAAAACAATAGCGACACGAACATCAAAGATATGTGGTCGGTCTTTAACTGTGGCCAGCGCCTTGAAATTTCATGTGATTCTAGTGTTGCCGCCGGTATTATCGAGATCTCTCAATCATTGGGAGTTGAGGCTAAAATCATTGGATATACCGAACCACTGAAGGACAGCAGCACTAACAAGGTTTCTATTTCTCATAATGGCGTTACTGAAGAGTATGTAAAAACTCTTTGAATTAAAACGGGCAAGCGACCACTTTGACAGGTGAGTCGCTGCCTTGTTTGATCTAAACTCTGCTATCTGATCTGCGCATTGGCTGCAGTAGCGCCTTTTTAAAGGTTGCACGCCCTGCACCTCCTACACGAAGCCCTTTAAGGCTACAAATCAGGCGATTCACTAAGGTAGTAGTCATTGGTGCGACATAACTCCTCTGGCAATTGTAAGAAAAAAGCCCACGCCTCCTGCGTAAGCATCTCTCGCTGCCACTCCCCCTTAATTGGCTGACCCAGCGACGTAATGCGGATTCGCCAACCCCGTGCATTCTCGCCTGAATAGGTGTCCAGTTTCATTAGACCACTACAGGGTACGGTAAACGTCGTCTGGGTGCAGCACACCATCAAAATCGAGAAATAGAACTCGATCATTCGGCGTCAGCCGGCTGCTTGTCGGGCAGTTCGAATCAAGCATGGTAAAGATCTCTCAGAGCCGGCTTTCATGGAAGTTAACTGCTTACCGTGGAGAGCACTGCCGTATGCACTCAATCAACTCCGTCAGTAGCTCATCAAGACTGACTAGGCCATCCGCATATCGCTGCATCTCAGCAAGGTGCGTAGAGGAAGGCCTCACACCTTCGAGTGCCTGACAGCCAAGAACCTCCGCCACCGCTTTGCGACGTCGCTCACGCTCAAGCTCATAGGTCTGCACGTGCCACCTCTCCTTCGCTGCGGATTCCACGGCCATCCGGACACTTTCAGGCAGGCAGCAACGCAGGATTATTCACTACCATCGGCCTCTTTTCTCGAAGCGAAGAGGTCGTCGTGGAGCGTATATCAGATTTCCAACGGCAAGAGATAATATACGCCACGAATGGTGATATAACTCACAGTGACAAACGAGTTTATGAATTTTTGCGTATCAATCGGTGCGACCTAGAAACTTTCAGCTTTTTCATTTTTCGAACCGAATGACGAATACCAGGTCATCTATAAATTAAATCTATTACCTGAAGACTCTAGCGTAATTGACTTCAACTGGTCGGCTAGCTGCTTTGCTGCTTCCTCCGCACGGGTGAATGCAGCGGCGTTACTTGGTGCTGGCGTCGATCCATGGGTATGCCCGGCTAGTTGAGTGTTCATCTGCTCCACTAGGTCGAGTAAATCACACAGCACCTGGAGCACGTTCACCCCTTCCGATCCAAGCCAAGTCTTGGGCGCCTGCAGGCGCTGACCGAACGCTGCCACGCTCTGGCGCAGCCCCTGGATCCGCTCCTGCATGTCGCCACCCACCGTGGCGTTGTGCTTCTGCCCTACTACTAGGTTGAGATCCCGGCCGGTGGCTTGGTGGAGATCGTCCACAGCCGCCAGGCTCGCGGATCCGAAGAGCCCAAGTCGCTGACCACCCGAAACGGTCAGCACGGCACAACAGCACACCCAGCAACAGGCGATTCACAACAGTCAACCGATCAGGCTGCCTTTTGCCCCGCATGTCAGCCAACGGAGTCAGATCCGTTTTTTGCTTCTCGGGTTTTTCGCGTGCGTGAGTAGCTTTCCTATTTTCGTGCTCCAGCAAATTGTCGATAGCGAACTTGTGAGTGGGTGGCGGCTCCGCTGCATTACTGAGCTTTTTATGAAAGTCATCCTGAAGTCGATAGCACCTCTTAGGTCGCCCCTTTCCCTCTGACGTGGACGAAAAGTCCATCACCTTGCACGCTACCAAAGCCGCCAGCGACGCAGTTACCTGGCGATCCGATAGCCCAAAGCGTTCCGCAAAAGCCTTTACGCCAAGCCCCTCAGGATCAGCGGCGCCGAAGCATTGAACGAAGCGAGTTAGGAAATATTTCCCCACTGGATCAAGTCCTTTCGCTTCGCAACATAAAGCAGCTGTAAACACGTAAAGCCTCCAGAGCCCAAGTCCGAAAACCTTGATTATATCGTAATAATTACAGACTGTATAAATGATTGATCGTGATGCAGTAACGTCATCTAAGACGTCATCTAGTAACGATATTATTCACGTGACATATTCACGTGACATATTCACGTGAATAGCCTCGTCATGTGTAACGTGATGAATAACACAGTATAGTTCTGCAAAATGGCACTAACAGTTGGGGCGGGGTATGAACCAAAGATCACGCGGACTTACATGGCTTGATAGCAAGGATCGCAAGCAGCAGGAATGGGCTCGCAAATATCTGCAAGGGAAACGCAAAATCGACCCGCGAAACCTCCCCTCAACTAGCGAACTCCTTCAGATCGGCGAAGACCTAGAGAGCTCCGGGGAAGGAATATTGATCCTTGTGCAAATGAGGGCTGCATGGCGACAGGTAAAATGCAATGCATCAGATAAGACTCGGAAGACCTATGCCTTCAAGCTCAAAATAGATGCAAAAAAAGAGCTGGCACGGCTAGCGGAGGAGAGCAAGATCACCGCAGGCAACATGCTTAGCAGATTGATTTCTGATGGGGCTAACGCCCACACCGAACTGAAAAAGCAGCGAGACGAATTCAAAGAAGAAGCCAAGAGACTCCGCCAGCGAAACAATGCCGCAATGGATTTGCTTGAATTCACCGTGGCAGCGCTGTGCCGAACCGAGATCCTGTTGCACGACAGTCACTCGACAGTGACGATCACCCAGGATCAACAGCACAGAATAGAAAAGCTAGTAAAGGAGGTGGTAACCGAGGCCGGCACCGATATAGCCGCAAGCACAGACAAAACCAACGAACTCAAACTCCGCATCCCAGGGCGCCTCTCTAAAGCCATGAAAGAGGAACAGCGCGTCTGTCGCCTCATCGCGGGCAGGCCGACGAAAAACACATCACAGACAAGACTCATCGACCTTCAGCCAGTCACCTACTCAAAGCCCCTGAGCCAACAACCCCCACAAACAAAGACAAAGCCCAATCCAGCGGGCACACTCAACAGCACTAATCCACCGCTCGGCCAATCCACCAGCGAAGCCATAGGAACGGCGCCCATCGAAAACGCCTCACCTCACTCCACTACAGAAGCACAGATTCAACCCCCTCAAACAGCAACATGGGATCAGCACGGCAGATATAAAATCTATGCTTCAATTGGGAAAGATGGAGTCGCGAGCGCATTCATAAAGCAGCGCCTCGCCAAGACAGATAGCACCAACCCACTGATCAATCACTTAGCCAGTGAAACCGCAGGAGCAGCACCTGGCGAGCGTGATACAGACATACCACGCCCGGGCACTCAAGCAGTCACACAAAGTCCTCCCAGCGGAGATGAATCGCCTACGACTCTTGGGGATCTCCTGTGCAAACAAGGAAAGCTCTCTGACCAAAGCTAGAGCCGGGACCGATTAGAGGCGAGCTATGCGACACCTTCCCAGGCAGACGCCGTGCTCCCTAGTAGTTTAGGCAGCTCGCGAAATCACGCCCCACCCAGGCGGGTCAGCCTTGAACCGGTAGGACGGAGCCAGCCTTGCTGCGGCACTGACACCTGTCCGACGCCCATAGCGATTCAATACAGGGATTGTGACATGACGACGATAGAGTACTGATCGACCACATACAGCAAGGCCGCAGATGTCGGGGCGCGCACGTTATACGATTTGATGAGTATTTTTATGCCAAGCGCTCACACCGCTGCATTCACACCCCTTTAAAGGGCGGCAGAGCAAAATCACACAAAAAGAGAGTGGGGGAACAGATGGGGGAACAGAAACCACCAAAAGCAAAAAGGCCCCATAAAATGGGGCCTTTAGGTATCAATATGGCGGTGAAGGAGAGATTCGAACTCTCGATACAGTTTCCTGTATACACACTTTCCAGGCGTGCTCCTTAAGCCACTCGGACACTTCACCGTATCTCGTCAAACCTATTCAGTCTGTCGAGGCGCGCTAATGTAGTCGAAAGCTTTTCCGATGGCAAAGGTTTTTTTCAGAATTTTCATGCGCTTAAGTCAATAAGCCGGACGCCCCCCAGCGCCCTGGCCCAGCGATCAGGGCAAAACCGCCAATCTCCGGCCTGGTCCGCCGCGCGTTACCGCCCTACAGCGGGCCCGGCGCCAGCTGCCAGCCCTTGCGCGACCGGCAAAGGCTGACTCACCAGTCAGTCACGACGCTTTACCTCGCCCTGGCAGCTGGGTAACGTCTGCTTCACTTCTATATAAGGAATTGCGTCATGAGTGAATTGATCTCTTACCACCTCGACGACGGCATCGCGACCCTGACCTTGAGCAATGGCAAGGTCAATGCCATTTCCCCGGACGTGATTGCCGCGTTCAACAGCGCGCTGGACCGGGCCAGCGCCGACCGGGCCATCGTGATCATCACCGGCCAGCCGGGCATTCTGTCCGGCGGCTACGACCTGAAGGTGATGACCGCCGGTCCCAAGGAGGCCGTGAGCCTGGTGACCGCTGGCTCCACCCTCGCCCGTCGCCTGCTGTCACACCCCTTCCCGGTCATCGTCGCCTGCCCCGGGCATGCGGTTGCCAAGGGCGCATTCCTGCTGCTCTCGGTCGATTACCGGATCGGCGTCGACGGGCCGTTCAGCATCGGCCTGAATGAAGTGCAGATCGGCATGACCATGCACCACGCCGGGATCGAGCTGGCCCGGGATCGCCTGCGGCGCTCGGCATTCCAGCGCTCGGTGATCAATGGCGAGATGTTCAACCCACGGGATGCCGTGGATGCCGGTTTCCTCGACAAGGTGGTGGCCGCCGATGCGCTGAAGGACGCCGCTCTGGCCGCCGCCCAGGCGCTGAAGAAGATCAATATGAACGCTCACAAGAACACCAAGCTGAAAGTGCGCAAGGAACTGCTGGAGACCCTGGATAACGCGATCATTCTCGATCAGGAACATTTGGGTTAAGCCCGCCACGGAGCGCTCAAGCGCAACCATACGCCAAAACATCGCCAACGCCCGGCTACAGACGGTAATTGCCGAAAACAGTGCACATCCGTACACTGCGCCACCTTTTGTCCGGGCGGGCCCTGCAGATGTTGTTTCTGGTGCGTATGTTGTTGATGGGGCTGCATTTTGTGCTTGCCGGTGTACTCGGTGTGTTGCTCGGGCTATGCCGTCCCTTCAACCCGGACAACAGCCGACTCTGCGCCCGCCTCTATGCCTGGCCCGCGATGCGCATCCTGCGCCTGCGGGTCAAAGCCGAAGTCGGGCCGCTGCTGAACAAGCCGCAAAGCTGCGTGATCATCGCCAATCATCAATCCAACTATGACCTGTTCGTCTTCGGCAATGTGGTACCCCGCCGCACCGTGTGCATCGGCAAGAAAAGCCTGAAGTGGGTGCCCCTGTTCGGCCAGTTGTTCTGGCTGGCCGGCAATGTGCTGATCGACCGCGGTAACGCCCACAAGGCCCGGCGCTCCATGCTGACCACCACCGAAACCCTGCAGCACAAGGACACCTCGATCTGGGTCTTCCCGGAAGGCACGCGCAATCTGGGCGAAGAACTGCTGCCGTTCAAGAAAGGCGCGTTCCAGATGGCCATCGCCGCCGGGGTGCCGATTGTGCCGGTGTGTGCCAGCAGCTATAGCAAGCACATGCGCCTGAACCGCTGGCTCGGCGGCAAGATCCTGATCCGCTCGCTGCCGGCGATTCCGACCGTCGGGCTGACACTGGACGATATGCCACTGCTGATCGCCCAATGCCGGGAGCAGATGCGCACATGCATCGAAGCGATGGATCAGCAACTCTCCCACGAACTCCCACGCGTTTGCTGACTCTGAACAGGCAAGGCAGGATAAGCTGCAACCCGCCCTTCCCTCAAAAAAGCAGAAGTGATCAACACCATGGGTAGAGTTGTTGCCTCGGCGGTTTACAGCGCCGGTAGGAAAGTCAGGGATATCACGCTCGATGAAGGCAGTACCTGGGCGGCGAAACCGGACCATTTTGTCTGGATCGGCCTGGAAGAGCCCAACGCCCAGGAACTGGCCAACCTGCAAAAACAGTTCAATCTGCACGAACTGGCCATTGAAGACGCGCTGGAAAAACACAGCCGGCCCAAGCTGGAAAGCTTCGGCGATGCGCTGTTCATCGTCACCTATTCGCCGATCCGCAACGAAGGCAAGCTGGAGTTCATCGAAACCCACATCTTCGCTGGCAACGGCTACATCATCACCTGCCGTAACGGCCACTCGAAGTCCTATGCCCATGTCAGGCAACGCTGCGAAGCGCGGCCACTATTGCTGGAGCACGGCGAGGACTTTGTCCTGTATGCCCTGCTGGACTTCGTCACCGAGAGCTATCAGCCCGTCAGCGAAGCCATCCACGCCGAGATCGACGAGCTGGAAAAAAGCGTGCTCACCGGCGCGCTGAACGAGGGCGATATCCAGCGCATCCATTACCTGCGCCGCGATGTACTGCGCCTGCGCCGCTACGTGGCGCCGATGGTGGAGATCAGCGAGGAAGTCTCGCGCCTGGACTTCCCGTTTATCGACAAGAACATGCGCCCGTATTTCCGTGACGTACAGATTCATGTCACCCGCCAGATGGAAGACCTGGCGACGCTGCGCGATATCGCCAGCCAGACCATCGAGATCGGCGTGCTGCTGGAGGCCGCGCGCCAGAGCGTGGTACAGCGCAAGTTCGCCGCCTGGGCGGCAATCCTGGCATTCCCGACGGCGGTGGCCGGGATCTATGGGATGAACTTCCAGAACATGCCGGAGTTGAGCTGGCACTACGGCTATTTCGCCGTGCTGGGATTCATTGCCGTGGGCTGCACGGGGTTGTGGGCCAGCTTCAAGAAATCCGGCTGGCTATAGCAGGCAGACCGGCTCGCGAAGGGGCCGCCAAGGCCCCCTGGAACAACCGCCCGCCCCCTCGCCCACTCAGGCCGATGCCGCCTCGGGTTTATGCGCCACGAAACGCATCATCCATTCCGCGACAGTGGTGCCGTGGTGCTCGTGCACCAGGCTCGCCACGCCATTGGAATAGATCTGCTCACCGAGAAACTCCTGGCGGATATCCAGCAACGCCCGGGAGTAATCGTGGATGAACTCCGGATGCCCCTGGAAGCACAGCACCTGGTCGTTGATGTGGTACGCCGCATACGGGCAGAAATCGCTGGAGGCAATCACCGTGGCGTTTTCCGGCAGTGCGGTGACCTGGTCCTGGTGACTGATCAACAGGGTCAGTTCTTCACGCACCGGACTCATCCACGGCGCCTTCGCCGCCATCTTGTATTGATGGGTGCCCACCCCCCACCCCTGGGTCGCACGCTCGGTCTTGCCGCCCAGCAGCAACGCCAGCAATTGGTGGCCGAAGCAGATGCCCAGCAACTTGTCACCCCGCTCGTAGCGGTTGAGCAGGTAAGCCTTGAGGGTCTGGATCCACGGGTCGCTGCCAAAGGAGTCGGCCTTGCTGCCAGTCACCAGGTACGCGTCAAAGTTCAGATCATCACTCGGATAGTTGCCCTGCATCACGTTGTACACGCTGAACCTGGCCGCGATCGGTTGATGGGAGAACAGGCGCTCGAACATCTGCCCATAGCCCTGATATTGATCGACCAGTTCCGGACGCAGGACATCGGTTTCCAGAATGCAGATGTGTAACGACATAAAAATACCCGACACAAAAAAGATCAAGAATGAAACCCGAGCCTGCCTTGAAACCCGCTGTCAAGGCAAGCACGGAACGCACTGTCGCAAGCTCCGGTTCAGCTTCGTGCAAAGTGGCTGCATCGGTGACTGGCCGGACTGGAGGGTCACACTCGGACGAACGGTAGTCAGCTAAGGGATCGTCGTTTTTCTCCCCTGCACGTGTCTAGCAAAAGGCCCTCTAGGTGGCTGGCTATATGCCTCATGCCTTTTTAAAAAGATTTTCCAATCAACTGATACGAAATGGTTCTAAGCCAAGTGTGACGCGGACTCTAAGGTTAAGCCTGTAGCGATGGCCGTCGGGTTTTGCCGAGGCATCGACTACAGCATTGTTGTCAGTAGTCGTCGCCAGGAATAACAACAAAAGGCAGTCAGCCATGTTCAAACATTCGAAAATCCGTCAAGCCGGTCTCATCGTTATCGCCACCACCCTGCTGTTGATCCTGCCGAACCTCACCAAAGTGATCGGCTAGGCACCGTAGAGTGTTTCCCGGCAACCCCAGCCACCTGCATGGGTTCACTACCGAAGTGCGGTTTTGTGTGCCAATCTTGAGCCATGTCGCGATGGAGGGAGACGCATGCGCCCTCGAAAGCGAAGACAATACGGCCGACGAGGCTGCCCCGACCGGTACCCCGACCGAATGAAAGCGCTGATACTGCTCACCACACTGTTGTCCTGCTCGCCCCTTTATGCCGCACAGCTGGAACTGCCCCAGGGCTCCACCAGCCGGATCTGGCAAACCGAGGAGCTGCTGGGCCAGGCCCAGACCATCACGGTCAAGGATGATGTCTCGTACAAACGCGACATGACCTATCGCGCCGTGCCGATGGCCGTCCTGCTGCAAGGTCTCAAGGCCGATGATCACCTGCAAGCGATAGCGTTGGATGGCTTCGCCGCCGAGATGAGTGCCGCGCCCCTGTTGAATCGTCAAGGGGCGCAGGCCTGGCTGGCGGTGGAAGATCCGCGCCAGCCATGGCCAGCACTGGCCGACGGCAAGCCCAGTGCCGGGCCGTTCTACCTGGTCTGGAGCAACCCCCAGGCCGGCCATGTCAGCCCCGAGCAATGGCCCTTTCAGATAGCGGCTATCAAGCGCCTGGCGCCGGTGGCCGAACGCTTCCCGGCCCTGCGACCGGACCCGAAGCTGGCGTCCAATGACCCGGTGAACAAGGGCTTCGCGCTGTTCCAGAAAAACTGCCTGGCCTGTCATCGGCTCAACGGCGCCGGCGATGCGCAGGTCGGGCCGGACCTGAACCTGCCCTACAACCCCACCGAATACTTCGCCGCGGGCTACCTCAAGCGCTATATCCGCGATCCGCAGAGCCTGCGGCACTGGCCGCAGGCAAAGATGCCGGCATTCGCCCCGGCGGTGCTGCCGGACGCCGAACTGGATCAACTGCTGGCCTATTTGAAGCATATGGCCAAGCGCAAGATAGCGACACCCTTGTAGGGCGCGGATGACGGGTGATGGTCGACTGGATGCTGCTCCATGTCAACGTTGACGTCCATCGCGAGCAACCGAGCGTCGGCCGGCTGCTCCTATAGAAAGGACCGTGCGTTCTTCCGTTATTGCTGCTGCACCGAGAGTACCGGAGCCGGCGCTACCAGCACCTTGGCGTGCATCTGCTCGCCGCCACCGCCCCGGCGCATGCCCCGCACCGGGCAGGCGTCGAGGTAATCCAGGCCCACCGCCAACTTCAGATGGCGCTCCGGCCGGGACAACTGGTTGGTCACATCGAAGCTGTACCAGGCATCGTCCAGCCAGGCTTCGGCCCAGGCATGACTGGCCAGGTGTTCGCTGTTCTCGCTGTACAGATAGCCCGACACATAACGCGCCGGAATCCCCAGGCTGCGCGCGCACGCCAGGAACGCGTGGGTGTGGTCCTGGCATACTCCGGCCCGCCGGGCAAAGGCCTGGGCGGCGCTGGTATCGACTTCGGTGGCGCCCGGCGTGTAGGTCATGTGCTGGTTCAACGCCTGCATCAGGTCAATCAGCGCGCTGCGATCACGGCGCTTGTGACATTGCTTGTCGGCGAAGCCGCGCAGGGCATCGTCCGGCTCCGTCAGGCGGGTCATGCGCAAGAACGGCAAAGCCGACTGGCTCTCGTGCTCGGCCTCGCGCTGCTCGTCGATATCCACCTGGCCACGGGCGCCGATGATAATGGCTTCATGGGGCTCGTCCAGGGTCAGCACATGCAGGATGTTGCCGAACGGATCGAGCTGCGCCCGCACCGGACGCGGCAGGTCCAGTTGCCAGCTGAGCACGTGCTGGCGCTCGCTGTCGTGGGGGGTCAGGCGCAGGTACTGGATGCTCGCCCGCACCTGATCCTCGTAGTGATAGGTGGTTTCGTGGCTAATGGAAAGTCTCATGCGGCCTCCAGGTAGGAGCTGTGTATGGCGTTGCCCAGTTCGGCAACCAGGGGAATGAACTCGGTCAGCCAGGTGTGCAGGCCTTCGTCGAGGATCTCATCGATACCGGTGTAGCGCAGTCGCGCGTCCATCTCCGCGGCCAGGCGCTGGGCCGGCCGGCCGTTGATGCCCGGCAGGCTGGCGAGAATCTGATCGATTTCTTCGGTACAGGCGCGCAACGAGCGCGGCACGTCGGCACGCAACAGCAGCAGTTCGGCAACCTGCCGCGCCCCCGGGGCATCACGGTAGATCTCGGTGTAGGCCTCGAACGAGGACAACGCCCGCAGCAATGCGCTCCACTGGTAATAGGCGTGGGCCGTGCCATCGCTGACCGCGTCGGCCTGGTCGCCGGCCATGTCGTAGCGGGCATCCAGCAGGCGCAGGGTATTGTCGGCCCTCTCGATAAAGGTCCCCAGGCGAATGAAACGAAAGGCATCGTTACGCATGATGGTGCCGTAGGACGCCCCGCGAAACAGGTGGGAACGCTCCTTGATCCACTCGCAGAAACGGCTCATGCCATACCGCCCGAGGCCCTGGTCGGCAATGCCGCGAATCTCCAGCCAGGTGGCGTTGATGTTTTCCCACATGTCCGCGGTAATCCGCCCACGCACCGCATGGGCACTGGCCCGTGCGGCCCGCAGGCAACTGAAGATGCTCGCCGGGTTGGCCGCGTCCAGGGCGAAGAAATGCAGCAACCGGTCGGCATGCAGCTCGCCATGGCGTTCCAGGTAGTCGTCGAGGGTGCCGGTGATCAACAGCGGCATGGCCATTTCATGCAGACCGTCGCCACGACCGTCCTGCGGCATCAACGACAACGAATAACTCACGTCGAGCATCCGCGCGAGGTTTTCCACGCGCTCCAGATAGCGCGACATCCAATACAAATCCGAGGCAGTTCTACTTAGCATGTCAGGCTTCCTTAATCCTCGACCACCCAGGTGTCCTTGGTGCCGCCGCCCTGGGACGAGTTCACCACCAGGGAGCCTTCGCGCAGTGCGACACGGGTCAGCCCGCCCGGCACGACACGGGTCTCACGACCGGAGAGGACAAATGGACGCAGATCGATGTGGCGTGGGGCAATGCCGCTCTCGACAAAGGTCGGGCAGGTCGACAGGGACAACGTCGGCTGGGCGATATAGGCATGGGGCTTGGCCTTGAGCCGGGCGCGGAAATTCTCGATTTCCGCGGCGCTCGCCGCCGGCCCCACCAGCATGCCGTAGCCGCCCGAGCCCTGGGTTTCCTTGACCACCAACTCCGGCAGATGCGCCAGCACGTGGGAGAGTTCCTCGGGCTTGCGACACTGCCAGGTCGGCACGTTCTGCAGAATCGGCTCTTCATCCAGGTAGAAACGGATCATGTCGGTGACAAACGGGTACACCGACTTGTCGTCCGCCACGCCCGTGCCGATGGCATTGGCCAGCACCACATTGCCGGACCGGTAGGACGACAGCAGCCCGGGCACGCCAAGCATCGACTCGGGGTTGAAGGCCAGCGGATCGAGGAACGCATCGTCGAGGCGGCGGTAGATCACATCCACCTGTTTCGGGCCGTCAGTGGTACGCATGAAGACTTTGTCGTCACGCACGAACAGGTCGGCGCCCTCCACCAGTTCCACGCCCATTTCCCGGGCCAGGAACGCGTGCTCGAAGAACGCGCTGTTGAAGCGCCCGGGCGTCAGTACCACCACGCTCGGGTTGTCCAAGGGGCTTGAGCTTTTCAGCGTGTCGAGTAACAGGTTGGGGTAATGGTCGATTGGTGCGATGCGCTGGGCGGCGAACAGCTCGGGGAACAGGCGCATCATCATCTTGCGGTCTTCGAGCATGTAGCTCACGCCGCTGGGGGTGCGCAGGTTGTCTTCCAGGACGTAGTAGGTGCCGTCGCCATCCCGGACCAGATCGACCCCGGAAATATGCGAGTAGATGTCACGGTGCAGGTTCAAGCCCTGCATCGCCAGTTGGTACTGCTCGTTGGCCAGCACCTGTTCGGCGGGAATGATCCCGGCCTTGATGATGCGTTGCTCGTGATAGAGGTCGGCGAGAAACATGTTCAGCGCCTTGACCCGCTGGATGCAACCGCGTTCCACGACGCGCCATTCACTGGCGGGAATGCTGCGGGGAATGGTGTCGAACGGGATCAGGCGTTCGGTGCCCTGCTCGTCTCCATAAAGGGTGAAGGTAATCCCGGCGCGATGAAACAGCAGATCGGCCTCGCGTCGCCGTTGTGCCAACAACTCCTCAGGGGTATCGGCCAGCCAACGAGCAAACTCCCGGTAATGCGGGCGGACCTGGCCGCCGGCATCGTACATCTCGTCAAAATAGGTGCGGATCATGCCGTGCTCCTTGTCACCCGGTCACAAGAGCCTTCGCAAGGCCCGTGCCATCGGCATAAACGCTTTAATATCAAACAGTTGGATAATCATCCAACCTGCGCCGCACCATAGCTGTGCAGTAAACGCCCCAATGCGAGAAGCCGCGCCTCATTGCGAATCAGGCTTTGCCTGTCACCAGCATAGCCAGAGTTTGCGCACCTGCCCGGGTGGCCTTTTTTTGTGCGCGCGAACAAAAACGGCCAACCCTTGGGTCAGCCGTTGCCGGTGGAAGGAAGTATTTTCAATTGAGCGCTCGAACCGGATGCTTGACGCCCCAACCCTCGATAGTACCGCCCAGGGGCTCGACCACCGCCCCGAAGTTCTGCTCGAAGTCACCGATACCGCCATAGGTGGCGTACATCACCTTGCTCAGTTCCAGGTACCAGGCACCGTCGTCCCGGACACTGACCTGGGCATTCAAGGATTCACCGCGAAACTTGCCTGCCGCCCTGCGCGCCCGCTCCTCGTCCGGGAAAACGGCATAGAACTCGATGGGATGGATGCGTGCGAAATCGAAACCGCCTTCTTTCATGCGGCGCAGCACGTGGCTGCTGATGTCTTCTTGATAGGCTGTGCTCATGAAACGTCCTCCTCAGCAAGCGTTGGATAGACTTTCCGTACTCCCGAAACCAGACACCGAACAGCGCTGGCGTTACAGCAACCGGGAAACAAGCATGTAGCTGACAAGATCAGACCGCTAGCGAATCATTCGCTGATCTCCCTTGCAGAGTAGCGCGATGCCATCGCCTCTGCCAGGGGGAATGCAGATGAAAAAACGCGGTCAGGGTAAAGGCGTGATGCTGATGATCTGGATGCTGTTCTGATCTTTCAAGCTCTTGACCGTCGGCTCCGAAGTTCGGCCCTCCAGGTCATTGAGGTCCAGCGTGGCGGGAATCGGCAACAGCTTGGCGCGAATCAATCGCGCGGCTTGCTCCAGATCCGGTTGGCTTGTGCAGTCGAAGTGCTCCGTGCCCTGCACACCATGATCGTCGACGAAGGTAACTACCCACTTGCTCATCGATGCGTCCTCGGTAAAGCCCAGGAATGGGCTTACTACATCTGGACTGTAAGGCACGAAAGATCGTTCAACCCACTTTGAGCGGATAAAACCCCGAACAACGTCACCTAACCTGTAGGAGCCAGCTTGCTGGCGATGGCGAGTTCTCAGGCGACAGCGATGTCGAGCAGTAGATCGCTATCGCTGGCGAGCCAGCTCCTAACGGGTCCATGAGTGTACCGACAGGCCGCGCCAGTCAGTTCCTCACTTTTCGGCACGCTCCTTCAGGGCCTTGAGGGTATTGAACGGCGCATCGACCACGAACTTGTTGGCCAGCCACGAAGGCACGCTGCCGCCCGGCTCGGTATGCACCTGATAAGTCACTTCGGTCATGCCACCGTCCTTGGGTACCAGCTTCCAGAAACCCTCCACCTGGGCGACACGGACATAGCCCTTCTCTTCCGGCAGGTAGCTCGGTACTTCCTTGAGCGCACGGGTCAGGCTGCCGTCAGCGCCCTTGGTGGTGGTGATCTGCAGGATCGAGTCGCGATCGGTGACCGGGAACGGCGCCTTGAACTGGGTGTAGGTCCAGCTCAGGTCACCGTCTTTCTTCAGCAGCTTCTGCGACTTGCACTCGTGAATCCAGGCACAGGCCCCGACCGCGTCTTCCTGCAGCGCCTGGATCTTCGCCACCGGCGCCTTGATCAGGGTCACGCCACGGTAGGCCTTGTACTTGGAGTTGGCCACTTCACTCAGGGAGACCTTGATACCGTCCTGGTCCTTGGCCGTTTCCCAGCTCTCCGCGCAAGCGGTACCGGTCAACAGGACAGTCAAACCACAAACCACAGCCATTCGATGCAGCGAACTCATTGTTGTATTCCTTATTGTTGAAGTTCCGGTCATTGAACACACCTTATGCCGCTGTCATTTGCTCCCACCAGCCGATCAGGCGGATCGCCTCTTCACGGCTGCCGCCACAAACCTCGGGATCGGCCTGGAAAGCCCCGCATACAGGAGGCCGTTCAGGTTTGCCAAACAGACCGCAGAGATTTTCCGGCGAGAGATGCAGGCAACGTTCTCCCGCCGGCTTACCGTTGGGCATGCCTGGAATCGGCGTACTGATGGAAGGGGCAATGCAACAAGCGCCACAGCCCTCACGGCACTTCATGACGACACGCTCCTGATAAGGGAAAAGGTGTGTGGAGGACAGAGTAACCGCTAAAACGGCTGTTTAAAATTGGTCGCACAATTGTTTTTCATGGATAAGGCCGATGACCGAGCAGTCACCGACGAAGCGTCGTAAGAGTAGCCTCGGTTTCACTGTTTGAATTGAAAATCCAGGGCCGCCCCATCGACTTCCTTGCGATTCTCGTTGCGCAGCTGCAGATCCATTTCATTCTTGAGCAAACGCCCGTTGAGCTGGAAAGACGTCTGCTCGGGGTTCTTTTCGATGAACAGCGGTGGCAACAGCGGCCGACTTTTCGACAAGGGCACCGTGCCCAATGGCTCAAGGCGCTTGACCATGTCCTGGGGCAGGCTCAGATCCAGCTTGGCCGGTGGCAGCGTGGTTTTCAGCGCGTCACTGGCCGGGACGGATTTGGCGGCGATGGGCGCACGCCTCTTGAGCTTGCCCCGCGCAACCTTCTGGCTCGTGGTCCGCTTGGCCGGCAGCGTTTTTTTCTTCACCAGCTTGACGCTGCTGGCCGGAGTCCCGAGCGCCCCTTTCGCCGTCGCCGCGGGCACATGGGTGTCCTCGGCCTGCACCGCCACGGCAGCCCCCGTACCGACACCGACCAACAGGACCATCAACAGCAAACGAATGGAAAGAATCGCTTTCATAGGCTCTACGGCAGGGACGACAGAGGGCCCATATGCTCGCCTGTTGAGCGCCGCATGACAAGCAGGCCGATCATCAAGGATCGCTCCTGCCTGTCCACGGGACTTCACAAGAGTCCGGCCGCCGTCTCCTGGCACAGCTGGCTGGCCAACATGCCGAGTGTCATCAAGGCCCGCTCGGCCTCGCGATTCCAGGGGATCCCGCAGTTGAGCCGGATACAGTGATTGAACTGCTCGGTGTTACTGAAGATCAGCCCGGGAGCGATACTGATGCCCTGCTGCAGCGCCCGCACGTGCAACTCCTGGGTGTTGACCCGTCCGGGCAGGCTGACCCACAGGATGAAGCCACCAGTGGGCCGGGTCATCTGCGTGCCTTCCGGGAAGTACTGCTGTACCGCCAACTGGAAGGCGCTGAGGTTCTTGCGATACTCCTGGCGGATATAGCGCAGGTGGCGGTCGTAGCCGCCGTTTTCCAGGTAGGCCGCCACCCCCATCTGCGTCACGCTGCACGCCGAGTGGGTGCTGAAGGTCTGCAAGCGCTGGATTTCCTGCTGGAATTTGCCGGCAATCATCCAGCCGATCCGCACTCCGGGCGACAGGGTCTTGGAAACACTCGAGCAGTAGATCACCCGGTCCAGGCGGTCATAGGCCTTGAGCGCCTTGGTCCGGCCGACTTCGAACATCAACTCGCCATAGATATCGTCTTCGACGATCTGGATATCGAAATCCGAAGCCAGGCGCAGCAACTGTTTCTGCCGCTCTTCCGGCATGGTCCCACCCAGCGGATTGCTCAGTCGGGTGGTCAGGACCAGGGCCTTGATCGACCATTGGTTGGCCGCCAGTTGCAGGGCCTCCAGGCTCATGCCGATGGCCGGGTCGCTGGGAATCTCGATGACTTTCAGGCCCAGCAGGTCGGCCAGTTGCAGCAGGCCGTAGTAGGTCGGCGACTCGGCGGCGATCAGGTCGCCGGGGCGGGTCAGGACCCGTAGCGACATCTGCAGGGCATCCACGCAACCGTGAGTGATCACCACTTCCGAGGGATCGACCACCACCCCGGCATCGCGCATGCGAATCGCCACCTGGCGGCGCAACGGCTCGAAGCCGGGGCTGAACATGTAGCTGAAGGCCCGTGGGCTATGAAAGCGCGTGACCTTGGCCAACTGCTGGTGCAGCGCGCGTACCGGCAGGTAGTCCACCGACGGCACCGCCGTGCCGAAGGGAAACACCCCCTCACGGCGGGACTCGACCAGTACCTGCTGGATAATACTGCTGCGGGTGACCAGCCCTGGCCGTTCGACCCGGGCGATGTCCGGCGTGGGCGCGGTCAGGGCCGGGGTCTGGTGAACGTAGTAGCCCGATTGCGGCCGCGCGCGGATCAGCCCCTGGTCTTCCAGGTTGGCATAGGCCTGCAGCACCGTGGCGTGGCTGACATTGAGCTGCGAGCTCATCTTGCGCACCGACGGCACGCGCTCGCCCGGCTGATAGACGCCCCGCCGGATATCCTCGGCGAGCTGCTGAGCAATACGTTGGTAGAGCAATAGGTTGGTCATGAAGCAGCACTCGGTTTCAACGGCATTTTTATTCTTGGAGGCAACAATACCGGAACAGTTTCAAAGTGTACTGGCACAGTTTCTACAATAGTCGACAATACAGTGACAAGAGAAGCAAAACTGTACGGGCGCAGCGATCTTCTGAACAACGCGTACCCTGTAGGAACCCGGCTTGCTGGCGATGGCGTCCGGGCGGGCCTCATCGCAGGCAAGCCAGACTCCTACAAAGATTCGTGGTGTTTTCGAAGGCGTAACGGCCATAAAAAAACCCGGCGTCTTGCGCACGCCGGGTTTTCAAGGAAGCGGCCCGCCGTCAGCGCGCCGCGCCCAGCCGGCCCTTCTCATCGGAAAAGACAATCTCGACCCGACGATTCTGCGCTCGTCCGCGCTCGGTGGCGTTCACATCCACCGGGTACTGGTCGCCATAGCCTTCGACCTGGATGCGCTTGTCGTCGATCCCCAGGTCCACCAACATATCGGCCACCGACTGCGCGCGCTCACGGGACAGTTGCAGGTTACTGTCCGGATCGCCCGTGCTGTCGGTATAGCCCTCAATACGGACGATGCGCCGCGGGTTGAGCTGGAGAAACTGTGCCAGCTTGAGCACCGTGCGATTGGCCGAGTTCTTCAACTCCGCCTCGCCAGTGTCGAACAACACATCGCCGAGGGTCATCACCAGGCCGCGATCTTTCTGGTTACTGGTCAAACTGGCGATCTGCTCTTCCACCCACTTGCCCTGCTGCTGCACGCTGAGCAACTTGCTTTCGCGCAAGGCCAGTTGCAGGCGTTGACGCTCCAGCTCCAGCTTCGCCGCCCGCTCCTGGTTCAGCGCGGTTTCGGTATGCTCACGGGCAATGTCGGCGTAACGCTCGCTCAGGTAGGCATAGTGCTCGACATCAGCGGCGCTGCCCAGATAGCCGGACAGGCGCTCGGCCCGGGCCAGGGACTCACCGGCACGGATCACATCCCTGGGCGCGAAACGCAGCACATTGGCGTCTTCCTTGACCTTCTGAAAGCTCGCCGACGCCGCCTGCAAGGCCGCCTCGCTATCGTTCTGGCCGGCACAGCCATACAGGCCGACACACGCCAGCAACAGCAGGCCGCCGGCCCTTGCGCTCGAATGGATCATTGAGCCGCCTCCAGTTGCTTGTGCAAGCGGGTGATGCGGCTGTTGAGCAGCGCGACCTGTTCCTGGCTTTTCTCGGTCAGTACCCGGGCTTCGGCCAGGCGCGCATCCAGTTCAGCCTGCTCGGCCTTGCGCCGGGCGCCACGGAACGCCTGCTCGGCCATATTGGCCTTGGCCCGGCGGAACTTGTCCTCGGCCTGTTTCAGTTCCGCGACATCGTTGGCGTTGGCCCCGACGGCATGGGCCTGCTCGATGGCGCGCTCGGTCAGGCGCATTTGCTCATTCGGCGCCGGATCGGTTGCACAGCCCGCCAGCGCCAGCACGGCCAGGGCAGCAAATAGAGGTCGAATACTCACAAGAAAATCCCTACGGTTTGGGGGCGCCGACCGGTTGCAATTGCGCCTTCCAACGCTCCAGATTGCGCTGCAGCGCGGCTTCGGTCAGGCCGGACGCGGGCAATTCTGTCATCTTTTTCGCCAACTGTCCGCGCAACCAGGGGTCATTGCAGGCCGAGTTGTGGGAAACGGCGAGAAACAGCCCCGGCTGGTCGACCGGTTGCGGATGGGCCTCGATATCGTTGGCCATGCCCAGGGCCTGGGTCGTGACCATGCCGGCATAACGTCCGGCCAGCACGTATTCGACCTCGCCCAGCAACAGTTTGTGCAAGGCCGGGGTCAGACTTGGCGTGCGCCGCAGGCTCAGGCGCTCCTGGCTGAAGGCACTGAACGACTGGGTCATCCGGGCCTTTTCCGAGACCGCCCCGGCGTGCCCGTGCAGATCCTCGACGCTGTTGTAGACCAGGGGCGAATCCTTGCGGGTCCAGACCAGGAAATCGTTTTGCAGCAGCGCCGGGTGGATGTAGTCCAGCGAGTCCAATTCGTCGAGTGCGAGGGGGGCATCCAGCAACAGGTCCATGCGCCCGCTGCGCACCTCGGCCTGGGCCTCGGAGCGCCTGCCGCCGTAGAGCACCTCGACCTTGAGCCCCAACTCCACCGCCACCTGGCGCAGCAGGTCGGCGCTGGCGCCGATCAGGTGCGCCGGGTCCTGCGGATCGCGCCACAGGTATGGCGGCGCATCCGGGCTGCCGGTGACGATCAGGCGCTCGCATTTGCCCAGCGCCAGGGCCTCCGGGGCCAACACGGGCAAACCCAGCAGTAGCGACAGCGCGGTGGCGCGAAGCCTGTCCATGAGGTGAATCTCCTACAGGGGAACGCAGCATTCGGTCGATGATCTCGAAAAAAAACCCGGCCAGAAGGCCGGGTTCTCTTATAAGCGAAGCCGCTGGATCAGACCAGCTTCTCGAACTCGGGTACCGCCTCGAACAGGTCCGCCACCAGGCCGTAATCAGCCACCTGGAAGATCGGTGCCTCTTCGTCCTTGTTGATCGCGACGATCACCTTGGAGTCCTTCATACCAGCCAGATGCTGGATCGCGCCGGAGATACCGACGGCAATGTACAGCTGTGGAGCGACGATCTTGCCGGTCTGGCCGACCTGCATGTCGTTCGGTACGAAACCGGCGTCGACCGCGGCGCGGGAAGCACCGACGGCAGCGCCCAGCTTGTCGGCCAGGGCGTACAGGTGCTTGAAGTTGTCACCGTTCTGCATGCCGCGACCGCCGGAAACGACGATCTTGGCGGCGGTCAGTTCCGGACGATCGGACTTGGCCAGCTCTTCGCCGACGAAGCTGGAGATGCCAGCATCATGGGCAGCGGCAACGGCTTCAACAGCGGCCGAACCACCAACAGCTGCAACCGGGTCGAAACCAGTGGCACGCACGGTGATCACTTTCACGGCGGCGGTCGATTGCACGGTAGCGATGGCGTTACCGGCGTAGATCGGACGCTTGAAGGTGTCAGCGCTTTCGACCGAGATGATCTCGGAGATCTGGTCAACGTCCAGTGCAGCGGCGACGCGCGGCAGGATGTTTTTGCCATTGGAAGTGGCGGCAGCCAGGATGTGGCTGTAGCCCTTGCCCAGTTCGGCTACCAGCGGAGCGACGTTTTCCGGCAGTTGATGCGCGTAGGCGGCGTTGTCGGCCACCAGCACTTTAGCCACGCCAGCGACTTTCGCAGCGGCTTCAGCCACGGCGCCAGCGCCCTGGCCTGCAACCAGCAGGTGGATGTCGCCGCCGATTTTGGCAGCGGCGGCAACGGTGTTCAGCGTGGCCGGGGCCAGCACTTTGTTATCGTGTTCGGCGATTACCAAGATAGTCATGATTAGATTACCTTCGCTTCGTTTTTCAGTTTCTCGACCAGTTCAGCCACCGATTTGACCTTGATGCCTGCGCTGCGCGCAGCAGGCGCTTCGACTTTCACGGTCTTGTTGGTGGAGGCGGTGGAAACGCCCAAAGCATCCGGAGTCAGCACTTCGAGAGGCTTCTTCTTGGCTTTCATGATGTTTGGCAGGGACGCATAGCGCGGCTCGTTCAAACGCAGGTCGGTGGTGATGATGGCCGGCAGTTTCAGGGAAACGGTCTGCGCGCCGCCGTCGATTTCGCGGGTCACAGCTACGCTGTCGCCGCTGATTTCGACTTTGGAAGCGAACGTGCCCTGGCCGTAACCGCTCAACGCAGCGAGCATCTGGCCAGTCTGGTTGTTGTCGCTGTCGATGGCTTGTTTACCAAGGATCACCAGTTGAGGCTGTTCCTTGTCGACAACGGCTTTGAGCAGTTTGGCAACGGCCAGGGAAGTCAGATCTTCGGCGGATTCGACGAGGATGGCGCGGTCGGCACCCAGAGCCAGCGCGGTGCGCAGTTGCTCCTGGGCGGTGGACGGGCCGACGGAGACGACGACGATCTCAGTCACCACGCCTTTTTCTTTCAGGCGCACCGCTTCTTCCACTGCGATTTCGCAGAACGGGTTCATCGACATCTTGACGTTGGCGAGGTCGACGCCGGAATTGTCCGCCTTGACACGAACCTTGACGTTGTAATCGACAACGCGTTTGACAGCTACAAGAACCTTCATGGATTCCTCGTTACTCTCCGGTGAAAAGGAAATCGCCAGGACTGACCTGGCGGTTGATGCTCATCGGCGCACGACTCCATAAGAAGCACAAGGGCACCTCCAAAAACGCCGGCACTTGAAGCGAAAACACCGCTGCCGACCAGCCTATACCGTCCGTCGGACGCGACTGGGCAGTCATGAACCGTCAAGGCGTGTAAACTCCGCGCCAGAACGGCATGCCGCTGTACTTTTCACTGCCTTCGCCCTGTCTTTAGAGGGGCTCCTGAATCCTGGATTCAGCCTACGGCGAGCGTGAAACCGCCCGTATCTTGACCGGAACGCCCATTCCGGTCAATACGACAAAATGGCCAGTCATAAGCCGCGCTTCTTTGATTTCTCTAGCCTGCAGCGAATTCAAACAAACGTTTGTATTGGACGCTGGTAGTGGTGTAGATATAATGCGCCGCCTAGAGAGAAAGATGTCTTATCCGAGCTCCTCTTCCCGACGCGGAGCAGGAATACTGGAGCGGGCACCAAACCTCCAATCAGAAAAAAATGTGAGCCTTGAGTAGGAGAGAGTCTGTGGAACGCGAATACATGGAATTCGACGTGGTCATCGTCGGTGCCGGCCCCGCAGGCCTGTCCGCCGCTTGCCGGCTGAAACAGAAAGCGGCCGAAGCGGGTCAGGAAATCAGCGTCTGCGTCGTGGAGAAAGGTTCCGAGGTCGGTGCCCACATCCTTTCCGGCGCGGTGTTCGAGCCACGGGCCCTGAACGAACTGTTCCCGGACTGGAAGGAACTCGGCGCGCCGCTGAACACCCCCGTCAAGCGCGACGACATCTATGTCCTGCGCAGCAACGAAACCTCGACCAAGGTTCCCGACTTCTTTGTGCCCAAGACCATGCACAACGAAGGCAACTACATCATCTCCCTGGGTAACCTGTGCCGCTGGCTGGCCCAGCAGGCCGAGAACCTGGGCGTGGAGATCTACCCCGGCTTCGCCGCCCAGGAAGCGCTGTTCGACGACAACGGCGTGGTCCGCGGGATCATCACTGGCGACCTGGGTGTCGACCGGGAAGGCAAGCCGAAGGAAGGCCTGTACACCCCCGGCATGGAACTGCGCGGCAAGTACACGCTGTTCGCCGAAGGCTGCCGTGGGCATATCGGCAAGCAACTGATTTCGCGTTTCAAGCTCGACAGCGACGCCGATGCCCAGCACTACGGCATCGGCCTGAAAGAAATCTGGGAAATCGATCCGGCCAAGCATGAGCCCGGCCTGGTGGTGCACACCGCCGGTTGGCCGCTGGACATCATGAGCGCCGAGAACACTGGTGGCTCGTTCCTCTACCACCTGGAAAACAACCAGGTGGTGGTCGGCCTGATCGTCGACCTGTCCTACGGCAATACCTACCTGTCGCCGTTCGACGAATTCCAGCGCCTCAAGCACCACCCGGTGCTCAAGCAATACCTGGAAGGTGGCAAGCGCATCAGCTACGGTGCCCGCGCCATCTGCAAGGGCGGCCTGAACTCGCTGCCGAAGATGGTTTTCAAGGGCGGCGCGCTGATCGGCTGCGACCTGGGCACCCTGAACTTCGCCAAGATCAAGGGCAGCCATACCGCGATGAAGTCCGGCATGCTGGCGGCCGAAGCCGTGGCCGCGAAGCTGCTGGCCGGTGCCGAGGGCGGTGACGAACTGAACACCTACGTCGAGTCGTTCAAGGCCAGCTGGCTGTATGAAGAACTGTTCGCCAGCCGCAACTTCGGCCCGGCGATGCACAAGTTCGGGCCGATCGTTGGTGCCGGTTTCAACTGGCTCGACCAGAACCTCTTTGGCGGCAAACTGCCGTTCACCCTGCACGACACCCAGCCGGACTACGCCTGCCTGAAGTTGGCGGCCAACAGCCAGAAGATCGACTACCCGAAACCGGACGGCAAGCTCAGCTTCGACAAGCTCAGCTCGGTATTCATCTCCGGCACCAACCATGAAGAAGAGCAGCCCTGCCACCTGAAGCTGGCCGACCCGAGCATCCCGCTCACCAAGAACCTGCCGCTCTATGATGAACCGGCGCAGCGTTACTGCCCGGCGGGCGTGTATGAGGTGATCACCCAGGAAGACGGCGAGAAGCGTTTCCAGATCAACGCCCAGAACTGCGTGCACTGCAAGACCTGCGACATCAAGGACCCGTCGCAGAACATCACCTGGGTCACCCCGGAAGGCGCCGGCGGCCCGACTTACCCGAACATGTAAGTCTCCCCCGAAACAAAAGGCCCCCGGAGGGGCCTTTTCGTTGCCCGGGATAAACCGCCCGGGTACCGAGCCTCAGTCCAGCCCCACCTCCACCTGATCGCCGTTCAGGCGCACCGGCCAGACCCGCAAGCGCTGTTCTGGATACTCGATGCAGGTGCCATCCTCCAGGCGAAAGTGCTGCTTATATAAAGGCGAGGCGATCACCAACTCGCCCTTCAGCGTCCCGACGATGCCACGACCAATGACATTGGCCCCCGATTTCGGATCGCGGTTATCGATGGCAAAGACCTGCTCGCCACCCTCGCCGAGCGGCAGATGGAACAGCGCCACCTGGGCACCGTCGAGCCAGGCCACCACGCCGGAGTCGGCCACCAGGTCAGCGCGGCTGCACAGGGTTTTCCATTCGACGGCGTTCTGGGTGCGTACCGCTGTGGTCAGGTTCATCAGTTCATCTCCTCGGTGACAGGGATCAGGTGCAGTTCGTGGGCACGGACCGGACGACGCTGGCCACGCTCATGGACAAAGTGGATGGAAGGATCGCCACCGGCCTCATTGACGAAGGTGCGGAAGCGCTTGAGCTTCTCAGGGTCCTGCAGGGCGTTGGCCCATTCGCACTGGTAGCGATCGATCAGCAAGTGCATCTGCGCCTCCAGTTCATCGGCCAGGCCCAGACTGTCCTCGATGATCACCGCCTTGAGATAGTCCAGGCCGCCTTCCAGGCTTTCACGCCACACCGAGGTGCGCTGCAAACGGTCGGCGGTACGGATGTAGAACATCAGGAAGCGGTCGATGTAGCGGATCAGGGTGGCGTCATCCAGATCGGTGGCGAACAGTTCGGCATGCCGCGGACGCATGCCACCGTTACCGGCAACGTAAAGGTTCCAACCCTTGTCGGTGGCGATCACGCCGATGTCCTTGCTCTGCGCTTCGGCACATTCGCGAGTGCAGCCGGAGACCGCGAGCTTGAACTTGTGCGGCGCGCGCACGCCCTTGTAGCGGTTCTCCAGGACCAGGGCCATGCCGACGCTGTCCTGCACGCCATAACGGCACCAGGTGCTGCCGACGCAGGACTTCACCGTGCGCAGCGATTTGCCATAGCCGTGTCCGGTTTCAAAGCCGGCGTCCACCAGCTCACCCCAGATCTGCGGCAACTGGTGCAATTGGGCACCGAACAGATCGATACGCTGACCACCGGTGATCTTGGTGTAGAGATCGTATTTCTTCGCCACCGCGCCCAGGGCAATCAGCTTGTCCGGGGTGATCTCGCCGCCGGCGATACGCGGAATGATCGAATAGGTACCGTTTTTCTGCATGTTGGCCATGAAGGTGTCATTGGTATCCTGCAGCGGCACCAGGGCAGGATCCATGATCGGCTGGTTCCAGCACGAGGCAAGGATCGAAGCCACCGCCGGCTTGCAGATATCGCAACCGAGATGCCCCTTGCCATGGCCGGACAGCAACGCGTCGAAGGACTCGATGCGCTCGACCCGGACAATCGCGTAAAGCTCCTGGCGGGTATAGGCGAAATGCTCGCACAGGCTCTTGTCCACGCTGACGCCGCGGGCGCTCAACTCATGCTCGAACACCTGCTTGAGCAGCGCGCTGCAGCCGCCGCAGCCGGTGGCCGCGCGGGTGCAGGACTTGAGCTCGGCGAGGTCGCTGCAACCGCTGTCGATGGCCGAGCAGATCGCGCCTTTGCTGACGTTATGGCAGGAACACACGGTAGCGCTCGCCGGCAAGGCGTCCACGCCCAGGGCCGGCGCGCCCTCGCCCAGCGGCAGGATCAGCCCGGCCGGATCGGCGGGCAGGTCGATGCCGTTGCTGACATATTGCAGCAGGGTGTCATAATAGCTGTTGTCACCGACCAGCACCGCGCCCAGGGCGCGCTTGCCGTCGGCGGACACCACCAGGCGCCGGTAGCTGGCGCTGGATTCGTCGATGAAGCGGTAGCTGCGGGCTCCCGGCGTGGCGCCGTGGGCATCGCCAATGGAGCCGACATCGACGCCGAGCAGTTTCAGCTTGGTCGACATGTCCGCGCCCATGAACGGCTCGCTGTCTTCGCCACAGAGTTGCGTGGCGACCGCGCGGGCCATCTGGTAGCCCGGGGCGACCAGGCCGAAGATCCCACCATTCCACGCCGCGCATTCGCCGATGGCGTAGATGGCCGGGTCACTGCTGCCACACTGGCTGTCGATGGCCACCCCGCCACGCGGACCGAGCTCCAGGCCGCACTGCCGGGCCAGGGCATCCTGCGGACGGATGCCGGCGGAAAATACAATCAGGTCGGTCTCGAGGAATTCGTCCGCGGCAAAGTTCATCCGATAGCGGTATTCGCTGCCGGCGCTGATCGACTGGGTGCCGCGCGACAGATGCACGCTGACCCCCAGCGCCTCGATCCGGTCCTTGAGCGCCTGGCCGCCTTGCTCATCCAGCTGCACCGGCATCAGTCGCGGCGCGAATTCCACCACATGGGCTTCCAGGCCCAGGGACTTCAGGGCATTGGCCGCTTCCAGGCCCAACAGGCCGCCGCCGACCACCACGCCACGCCGGGCATTTTTGGCCGCGTCACGGATACGGTCGAGATCGCCCAAGGTGCGATACACCAGCCGCGAGTCGCCCTCGGCGCCTTCGATCGGCGGGACAAAGGGAAAGGAACCGGTCGCCAGCACCAGCTTGTCATAAGCCACAGCCCCTTCGCTGGTGATCACCTCGCGGCGTGCCCGGTCGATTTCCAGCACCGCACGGCCCAGGTGCAAGGTCACACCCGGGGTCTGGTACAGGGAGATGTCGCCCAGGGCCAGCGCCTGCGCATCGCGGCCACTGAAGTATTCGGACAGGTGCACGCGGTCGTAGGCACGCTGCGGCTCTTCGCTGAAGACATGAATCTGAAAATGCGCCAGGGCACCGCGCTCGACCAATTGCTCGACGCAGTGATGACCCACCATGCCGTTGCCGATCACCACCAACGTTTGCAGGGTATTCGAGGTCGCTGAATAGCTGTTCATAGGAAGCATCCGTCAAGGCCAATCCGGTTTTTCGAAAGCAAAAAAAAGCGCCCGGAACCAAAAAGGTTCCAGGCGCCTTTGCCTGTTCGTGCTGCCGGCCCGTGGGCCCGACGCAGTCATGTTCACCCGGGCCAGTTGTGGCCAAACGATCGCCGTTGATCGACGGGGCGTCCCACTCGCGGCTTCGCGGTGAGGTACAAGCGGCTATGCATCGCTTGTGCCACATTGAGGTCGGCGGCTTGTCAAGGGCTTGCCCCAATACCCATCGGTCAGGAACGGCCCTCAGGCCTGGCCAGGATTTGTGGCGAGCGGGCTGGCCCGCTCGCCACAAATCCGCTCTCGGCTTCAAATCTACTTGACTTGACGGCATCAGGGGCAAGGCCGCGGACAGCCCACATAAAAGCGCCAAAACAGTGCAATAACGCGTGGACCGCCCCATCGCGACGCCGATTTTCAGTTCCCGGGGCAGCGCCAGCGTCCTTGCTTCAGCCCATGCCAAGGCGCCCGGTCCTGGCGCGCCGACCTTGTCTGTCCCACCCCGCCGACCGCCATCAAAGGCCGGCTCGCGACAGTTGGCGCGCACCTTGCTAATGCCTGCACAGGCCATCAACGTCGATGGCACTGCTCATTCAATATTCAGGCAACAGTCACGACAAAGGCGCCGTGCCGCTCCCGTTGAAAAACGTGGGGCAGCCGGCGCCTTTGTCGTTTCTGCCGGACCCGGTTCAAACCCGTGGTGCATCATCGAGGACGCACAATGACCGATACCCAGGTGGCCAGCAAAACCGTGCGCAGCGTCTGTCCTTATTGCGGCGTGGGGTGCGGCATCGTCATGCAGGTCGAGGACAACCTCATCGTCAAGGTCTCGGGCGACAAACAACACCCGAGCAATTTCGGCCGCCTGTGCACCAAGGGCAGCACCTGCGGCCAGGCCGTGGCCGATTCCGGGCGCATGGAGCATGCCTTCATGCGCTCGCAACGCAGCCGCGATCCGGCCCGAGTGGCCGTCGACCAGGCCATCAGCGCCACCGCCAGCCGTCTGCGCGGCATTATCGACAGCCATGGCGCGGACGCCGTGGCGCTGTATGTGTCCGGGCAAATGTCGCTGGAAGCACAGTATCTGGCCAACAAGCTGACCAAGGGCTTTATTCGCAGCCGCCATATCGAATCCAACTCGCGCCTGTGCATGGCCAGCGCCGGCAGCGGCTACAAACTGTCACTGGGAGCAGACGGCCCACCGGGCTCCTACGAGGACTTCGAGCACAGCGAGCTGTTCCTGGTAATCGGCGCGAACATGGCCGACTGTCATCCGATCCTGTTTCTGCGCCTGCTGGATCGAGTCAAGGCCGGGGCCAAGCTGATCGTCGTCGATCCGCGGCGCACCGGTACCGCCGACAAGGCCGACCTGTTCCTGCAGATCAAACCGGGCACCGACCTCGCGCTGCTCAACGGCCTGCTGCACCTGCTGGTGAAAAACGGCCACAGCGACGCTGATTTCATTGCCAGCTTCACCGAAGGTTGGGAGGTGATGCCCGACTTCCTCGAAGACTACACCCCGGCCCGGGTGGCCGAGCTGACCGGCCTGGCCGAGGCCGACCTGCACCAGGCCGCGCAGTGGATCGGCCAGGCCGCCAACTGGATGAGCTGCTGGACCATGGGCCTCAACCAGAGCGTGCAGGGCACCTGGCACACCAACGCGCTGTGCAACCTGCACCTGGCCACCGGCACCCTGTGTCGTCCTGGCAGCGGACCGTTTTCCCTGACCGGGCAACCCAACGCCATGGGCGGGCGCGAGATGGGCTACATGGGCCCCGGCCTGCCGGGCCAGCGCTCGGCGCTGGTGGCCAGCGACCGGGCCTTCATCGAGCAGCTTTGGCAACTGGCTCCCGGCAGCCTGCGGGCCGAAGCCGGCGACGGCACGGTGGCGATGTTCGAGGCTCTGCGCGCCGGCAGCATCAAGGCCTGCTGGATTATCTGCACCAATCCGGTGGCCAGCGTCCCCAACCGGCAGAACGTCATCGAGGCACTGCAAGCCGCCGAACTGGTGATCAGCCAGGACGCCTACCTGGACACCGAAACCAACCGCTATGCCGATATCCTCCTGCCCGGGGCCCTGTGGGCCGAGGCACAGGGCGTGATGATCAACTCCGAACGCAACCTGACCCTGATGCAGCAGGCCGTCGAGCCACCGGGCGAGACCCTCCCCGACTGGCAGATCATCGCCCGCGTGGCCTGCGAAATGGGCTATGCCGAGGCTTTTACCTACGACAGCGCCGAGGCGGTATTCGAGGAGATCAAGCAGGCCTGGAACCCCAAGACCGGCTACGACCTGCGCGGCGCCAGCTATGCCCGCCTGCGCGAGCAACCACTGCAATGGCCGTGCGCCGAGGCGCAAGGCGCCACGCGCAATCCGATCCGCTACCTCAACAACGGTATCAGCCAGACGTTGAAGTACGATCAGGACGGCCAGCAACCGGCACTCGTCTTCCCCACCGACAGCGGCAAGGCGCAGTTCTTTGCCCGGCCACACCTGATGCCGGCGGAAATGCCCGATGAAGAATTCCCGCTGGTGCTCAACACCGGGCGGCTGCAACACCAATGGCACACCCTGACGAAGACCGGCAAGGTAGCGAGCCTGAACAAACTCAACCCCGGGCCTTTCGTGGAAATCCACCCCGACGATGCCACGCGCCTGGGCATCAAGGAACGCGATCCGGTGCAGATCCGTTCGCGGCGCGGCCGGGCGGTGCTGCCGGCGCTGATCAGCGACCGGGTCCGGCCGGGCAACTGTTTTGCGCCCTTTCACTGGAACGATGTATTCGGCGACGACCTGGCTATCAACGCCGTCACCAGCGATGCCATCGACCCGCTGTCGTTGCAGCCGGCATTCAAGTTCTGCGCGGTGAACCTCCTGGCCCTGGCGCCGGAGCCCGCCAGCCTGCTACCCGAGCGCGCGCTGGCCGGCGCCTCGACTGTCGCCCCGGAGGGCTTTTGCGCCATGCGGATCGATGCCTTCGCCCGCCTGCTCAACCTCGATATCCCGGCCGAACTGAGCCTGGCCGCCGACGAGCGCCTGTACATGCAGGGCTACCTGCTGGGCTTGCGTAGCGCCGAGACCAAGACAGCCGGCGTGCCCACCCTCCCCGCCAGCGCGCCCTTCGGCGCCGACAAGCGCCTGCTGCTGGACGGCCTGCTCGCCGGGCTGTTTTCGCGCACGCCGGGCACGGCGCCGCAAGCCCAGGTCGCCGCCACGGCTCCGGCGACAAGCGCCGAATGGCTGGTGCTCTGGGCTTCGCAAACCGGCAACAGCGAAGAACTGGCCCAAGCCTGCGCCCAGCGTCTTGACGCCGCCGGCCAACGCACCCGCCTGCGCGCCATGGACGAAGCCGGCCTGGACGACCTGCGGGCCGCCAGCAGCGTGCTGCTGGTCACCAGCACCTTCGGCGACGGCGACCCACCGGACAATGCCGCCAGTTTCTGGCAAGCGCTGCAAGGCGCCCAGGACCAGGCCCTGGCGCAAAGCCGCTACAGCGTGCTGGCCCTGGGCGACTCCAATTACGATCAGTTCTGCGGTTTCGGCCGCAAGCTGGATGAGCGCCTGAGTGAGCTCGGCGCCGAACGCCTGCTGCCACGCCTGGAGTGCGAGCAGGACACACAGCACTCCGTCGAATCCTGGCTGACGACCCTCTGCGCCGCGCTCAGCGGTTCGGCGGCGCCCGCCGACGCGCTCCCGGCAGCCGCCGAGGTGGTCGCCACAACGCCAGCCGTCCCGGCGGACGTCGGCGCCCCTTACAGCCGTCATCATCCATTGCACGCCCGCCTGCTGCACAATCAGTTGCTCAATGCCCCTGGCGCGCAGAAGGAAACCCGACATCTGGTGTTCGATCTTGACGGCCAGGACTTCCCCTACCAGGCCGGCGATGCCCTCGGCGTCTGGCCGAGCAACTGCCCGGAGTCGGTCGACAAACTGCTGGACATCCTGCAACTGGACGGTGGCAGCGCGGTCACGCTCAAGGACAAGCCGAGCATGGCGCTGCGCGAGGCACTGCTCGAACACCTGGACATCACCCGTATCACCCCGGAGATCCTGCGCCGGGTCTGCGGGCTGTGTGCCAGCCCCTGGCTGGATGAAATGCAGGAGGAAGCCAACCAGGCCCGGCTCAAGGACTGGCTGTGGGGCCGGCAACTGCTGGATCTGCTGTACGAGTTCCCCATCAGCCTCGGCGCCCACCAACTGGTCGGCCTGCTCAAACCCTTGCAGCCGCGCCTGTACTCGATTTCCTCCAGCGCGAAAGTCACCCCGACCCAGGTGCACCTGACGGTTTCCACGGTGCGCTACCGGCATGGCGAGCAGATCCGTGGTGGGGTCTGCTCGACCTTTCTCGCCGACCGGGCCGCCAGCACCGGCGCACGCCTGTTTATCCAACGCAGCACGCACTTCCGCGTTCCGCAGGACCCGCACACGGCGCTGATCATGATCGGCCCCGGCACCGGCATCGCGCCGTTTCGCGCCTTCCTCCAGGAACGCCAGGCCCAGGGCGCCAGCGGCAAGAACTGGTTGTTCTTCGGCGAGCAGCGCGCCGCCAGCGATTTCTACTACCGCGAGGAACTGGAGGCCTGGCTCCGCAGCGGTCACCTGAGTCGCCTGGACACCGCCTTCTCCCGCGACCAGACTGAAAAGATCTACGTGCAGCAGCGCATGCTCGAAGCCGGCGCGCAGCTCTGGAAGTGGTTGGAGCAAGGTGCCTGCGTGTACGTCTGCGGCGATGCCAGCCGCATGGCCAAGGATGTCGATGCCGCACTGAAGAAGATCGTCCAGGTCCACGGCCGGATGAGCGGCGGCGCGGCGGCGCTGTATGTCAGTGCCATGAGCAAGGATCGACGCTATCTGCGCGATGTCTATTGACCAGGATGTTCAAGCCAGCGCCCTCCCGCAGGCGCTGGCTTGCCAGCGATGAGGCCGCCAGTCCCGCATCGACTGTACGGCCGCCATCGCCAGCAAGCTGGCCCCTGCAAGGGAGCGTGTTCGACCCGACCGACGGCTATCGGCACAACTCTTGCTCCGTCTTGTGACAGGCGTCAGCCCCACAGCTTCAGGAATCACCGCATGAGCAACGACTTCGCAAGATCTCCACTGGCCTGGGTAGCAGGCAGCGATGCCCCGGAAAAGCACATCCTCAACCTCGGCTATATGCCCCTGAGCGACAGCGCCTCCCTGCTGGTCGCGGCCACCCAAGGCTTCGCCCAGCCCTATGGCCTGACGCTGAATCTACGGCGGCAAACCTCCTGGGCGGGCTTGAGCGACAAGCTGGTCAGCGGCGAACTGGATGCCGCCCATGGCCTGTACGGCATGATCTACGCCATCCAGTTGGGCATCAGCGGCACACCGGCCACCGACATGGCGGTGCTGATGGGCCTGAACCAGAACGGCCAGAGCATCAACCTTTCGCAACCGCTCAAGGACGCCGGCGTCACCAGCGTCCAGGCCCTGCAGCACCGCGTCCGGCAAGGCCAGGCCAAACTGACCTTCGCCCAGACCTATCCCACCGGCACCCATGCCATGTGGTTGTATTATTGGCTGGCCAGTCAGGGCATCCACCCACTGGAGGACGTCAATAGCGTGGTGGTGCCACCGCCGCAGATGCTCGAACACCTGCGGGCCGGGCGCATCGACGGTTTCTGTGTCGGCGAACCCTGGGGCGCTCATGCCGTCGAGCAGGGCCAGGGTTTTACCCTGGCCACCAGCCAGGCGATCTGGCCGGACCACCCGGAAAAGGTCCTGGCCTGCACCCGGGCGTTCGTCGAAGCATACCCCAACACCGCGCAAGCCCTGGTCATGGCGATCCTGGAGGCCAGCCGCTTTATCGAAGAAAGCCAGGAAAACCGCCGCAGTACCGCGCAATTGCTCAGCGGGCGCGACTATCTCGACGCCCCGCTGGCAAGCATCGAGCCGCGCCTGCTGGGCAGCTACAACGACGGTCTCGGCCGACACTGGCAAGACCCCCATGCCCTGAGCTTCCATGCCCGCGGCAAGGCCAACTATCCGTACCTCTCCGACGGCATGTGGTTCATGACCCAGTTCCGCCGCTGGGGCCTGCTGCGTGAAGCACCGGACTACCTGGACGTGGCGCGCCAGGTGCAGCAACTCGATCTCTATACTCGCGCCGCGACCGCCCTGGACATTGCCGTGCCCAACACGCCGATGCGCAGCAGCCAACTGCTCGATGGTCACCTCTGGGACGGTTCCGCCCCCGAGGCCTATGCCCGCGGTTTTGCCCTGCATGCCCTCAATGATCACTGACGGGAGCTGGCCGCCATGCTGAAAATCCTGCTGATCAACGATACCTCGAAGAAACTCGGACGCTTGCGCACTGCCTTGAGCGAAGCCGGTTTCGAAGTGATCGACGAATCCGGCCTGACCATCGACCTGCCCGCGCGGGTCGAGGCGGTGCGCCCGGATGTGCTGCTGATCGACACCGACTCGCCCAGCCGTGACGTACTGGAACAGGTGGTGCTGCTGAGCCGCAACCAACCCCGGCCGATCGTCATGTTTACCGATGAACACGACCCCGCGGTGATGCGCCAGGCGATCAAGGCCGGGGTCAGCGCCTACATCGTCGAGGGCATCCAGTCCCAGCGCCTGCTGCCGATCATGGAAGTGGCCATGGCCCGCTTCGAAAGCGATCAGCACCTGCGCGCGCAGTTGCAGGCCCGCGACCAGCAGATCGCCGAGCGCAAGCGCATCGAGATGGCCAAGGGACTGCTGATGAAGATGAAGGGCTGTGACGAGGAAGCCGCCCATACCCTGATGCGCCGCCAGGCCATGAGCAAACAGCAGAAGCTGATCCAGGTCGCCGAGCAGGTGATCGCCATGAGCGAACTGCTCGACTGATGACGCACCGCAACGCAGCACCGCACAAACATCGGGCTGCGTTGTGGGGCACAAGACCTTTTTCTCCCGCCCTCAGCCCACGGGCAACGCGCTGAAAAGGCCGTTTTTGAGCGCCGAACGGGCCAGGAACGAAAACTGGCACACATAGTGCTCAGACAATACCCGGTAGCCAACGGCGGCTGCCCCACCCCGACAAAGACGTCGCATTTCCCTTCGTGAAAACGAACAGGGATGCGGCGTTTTTGCGTTTTTGGCGTCGACAACAGGGTACGCACGGCTGGTGAAGATCACCCGCCCAGTGCCCCGAACCGGCGTTGAACCCCTTGGCAGATGAGGTGTTAGATGCACAACAGTTTCTGGAAAGCCGGCCATACACCGACCCTGTTCGCCGCGTTCTTGTATTTCGACCTGAGCTTCATGGTCTGGTACCTGCTCGGACCGCTGGCGGTGCAGATCGCCACCGACCTGCAGTTGACCACGCAACAGCGCGGCTTCATGGTCGCCACACCGATCCTCGCTGGCGCCTTTCTGCGCTTCATCATGGGCATGCTCGCCGACCAGCTGTCACCGAAAACCGCCGGCATCATCGGCCAGGTGATTGTCATCGCCGCCCTGCTGGTGGCCTGGCAACTGGGGATCCACAGCTACGAACAAGCGCTGCTGCTGGGCGTGTTCCTCGGCATGGCCGGAGCCTCCTTCGCCGTGGCCTTGCCCTTGGCCTCGCAATGGTATCCGCCACAACACCAGGGCAAGGCCATGGGCATTGCCGGCGCCGGTAACTCGGGCACCGTGATCGCCGCGCTGGTGGCGCCCCTGCTGGCCACCGCCTTCGGTTGGAGCAACGTGTTCGGCCTGGCCCTGATTCCCCTGGTGCTGACCCTGGCGCTGTTCAGCCTGCTGGCGCGCAACGCCCCCAACCGTGCCAAGACCAAATCCATGGCTGACTACCTGCGCACCCTCGGCGACCGAGACAGCTGGTGGTTCATGTTTTTCTACAGCGTCACCTTCGGCGGCTTTATCGGCCTGGCCAGCGCCCTGCCCGGTTACTTCCACGACCAGTACGGCCTCAACCCGCAAACAGCCGGCTACTACACCGCCGCCTGCGTGTTCGCCGGCAGCCTGATGCGCCCATTGGGCGGAGCGCTGGCGGACCGTTTCGGCGGTATTCGCGCGTTGCTCGGCACCTACGCCATTGCCGCCATCTGCATCGGCGCGGTGGGCTTCCACCTGTCCAGCTCGGTGGCGGCCCTGGCGTTGTTCGTCACCGCCATGCTCGGTCTCGGCGCGGGCAACGGCGCGGTGTTCCAACTGGTGCCACAGCGCTTTGCCAAGGAGATCGGTGTGATGACCGGTCTGATCGGCATGGCCGGCGGTGTCGGCGGCTTCCTGCTCGCCGCGGGCCTCGGGGCGATCAAGCAGAGCACCGGTGACTACCAGCTCGCCCTGTGGTTGTTCGCCAGCCTGGGGTTGATCGCCTGGTTCGGCCTGTATGGGGTCAAGCGTCGCTGGAGAACCACCTGGGGTTCGGCGGCCTTCTCCGCCGCCCGGGTCTGAGCCCAGCGCATGGGCCTGCAACTCAGCTATGCCGAGGCCAGCGCCAGCGGCCCACGGGAACAGAACCAGGATGCGACGCGCCTGGTGATCCCGGTGCCCGCCCTGGCGGCCAGCAAGGGCTATCTGTTCGCCCTCGCCGACGGTGTCAGCCAGTGCGCCGATGGTGGCCTGGCCGCGCGCTCGACCTTGCAGGCCCTGGCGCTGGACTATTACGCCACGCCGCCGACCTGGGGCGTGTCGCAAGCGCTGGACCGCCTGCTGCTGGCACAGAATCGCTGGCTGCATGCCAACGGTGGGCAGTCGCCACTATTGACCACCCTCAGTGCGCTGGTGCTGCGCGGGCGCTCCTTCACCCTCGCGCATATCGGCGATTGCCGGGTGTATCGCTGGTTTGCCGGGCAGTTGCAACGCATCAGCGAAGATCACGTCTGGGGCCAGGCCGGCATGCAGCATGTGCTGAAGCGGGCCCTGGGCCTGGAGCAGCACCTGGTGGTCGACTACCTGGAAGGCGATCTGCGCCAGGACGAACAGTTCCTGATCCTCAGCGACGGCGTCTGGGCGACCCTCAGCGATGCGTCGATCGCCGACATCCTGCAGCGCAGCCAGACGTTGGAGCACACCACCCAGGCCCTGGTCGAAGCCGCGCACCGCTCCGGTAGCCAGGACAATGCCAGCGCCGTGCTGATCCGTGTCGATGAGCTGGCCGATACCGACCTTGACGATCTGCTCGGACAAGTCGACCAGTGGCCGCTACCGCCATCACTCAAGCCGGGACAGTTGTTCGAGGGCTGGCAGGTCGAGGGCCTGTTGAAACAGAGTCGCCAGTCGCTGCTGTACCGGGTTCACGATGCGCAGCAACAAGCCTGGCTGTTGAAAACCCTGCCGCCGCAGCGCCACGACGACACGGCGGCGGCCCAGAGCCTGTTGCTGGAAGAGTGGTTCCTGCGGCGCATGGCCGGGCGTCACTTCCCCGAAGTACACCCCGCCGAGCAGCGCCAACACCTGTACTACCTGATGCGCGAACACTCGGGGATCACCCTCGCCGAGCACTTCGCGGCGCACGGCAACCTCGGGCTCAATCAATGGCTGGAGCTGGCTTCGCGGCTGCTGCGAGCCGTGGGCCTGATGCACCGGCGCAATATCCTGCACCGTGACATCAAACCGGAAAACCTGCTGCTGGGGGACGACGGCGAACTGCGGGTACTGGACTTCGGACTGGCCTACTGCCCCGGGCTGACCCGCCAACGCGATGGCGAGCTGCCTGGCACGCCGAGCTATATCGCTCCGGAAGCCTACAACGGTGTGCCACCGAGTCCGGCGCAAGACCTGTATAGCGTCGGCGTCAGCCTGTATTACCTGCTGAGCGGACACTATCCCTATGGCGAAATCGAAGCCTTCCAACGCCCTCGGTTCGGCACGCCGGTTCCGGCCAGTCGCTATCGCCCGGACCTGCCCGACTGGCTCGAACGCAGCCTCGGCAAGGCCCTGGCCAGCGACCCGGCGCAACGCTACGAGACCGCCGAGGAATGGCTGCTGGCCCTGCAACAGGCCGAACACTTGCCCGCGCCGCGCCCACGTCCCTTGCTGGAGCGCGAACCGATCAAAGTCTGGCGCGCCCTGGCGCTCGGCTCCTTGTTACTGAACCTGGTCCTGCTGGCCTGGCGGCTGCACGGCTGAATCGAACGCCCACTGGAGAAACGAATATGCATGGCAAAGTCTGGTTGGTTGGCGCCGGCCCTGGTGACCCGGAACTCTTGACCCTCAAGGCGGCGCGCGTCCTGCGCGGCGCCCAGGTGGTCATGGTCGACGACCTGGTCAATCGCGCCGTGCTCGAGCATTGCCCCGATGCCCGGGTGATTGCCGTGGGCAAGCGCGGCGGCTGCCGCTCCACGCCGCAGGCGTTTATCCACCGGCTGATGCTGCGCTATGCCCGCCAGGGCAAATGCGTGGTCCGCCTGAAGGGTGGCGACCCGTGCATCTTCGGCCGTGCCAGCGAAGAGGCCGACTGGCTGCAAGCCCGCGGCATCGAGGTCGAAGTGGTCAATGGCATCACCGCCGGCCTGGCCGGCGCCACCCACTTCGGCATCCCCCTGACCTTGCGCGGCGTGGCCCGTGGCGTGAGCTTCGTCACCGCCCACACCCAGGACGACAGCCCGCTGGACTGGACCGCCCTGGCGCAAAGCGGCACCACACTGGTGGTCTACATGGGCGTGGCCAAGCTGGCGGAAATCCGCGGCAACCTGATCGCCGCCGGACTTGCCGACAGCACCCCGGTGGCACTGATCGAGAATGCCTCGCTGCCCCAGCAACGCGAATGCCGCAGCGACCTGGCGAACATGCACGCCGACGCCCTGGCGTTCGAGCTCAAGAGCCCGGCGATCCTGGTGATCGGCGAGGTCGCGGGCTGCGCCTCAAGCCAGGTTCAAGCCGCGCGCTCGTCCCCGGGGCTGCGTTCGAAGTAGCGCTTGTACTCGCGACTGAACTGCGAGGAACTCTGGTAGCCCACCCGATGCGCGACCTGGGCCACGCCCAGGCCGTCGGCCAGCAACAGTTGCTGGGCCCTGAGCAGGCGCAGGCGCTTGAGGTACTGCACTGGCGAGAGCAGGGTGACGCGCTTGAAATGCTCATGGAAGGTCGACAGGCTCATGTTCGCGCAACCGGCCAGGGTCTCGACGTTCAAGGGCTCGGTGTAATGGCCGTGCAGATGACTCAAGGAGGCCGCGATCCGGGAAAAATGCCCCTGCTGCTCCACCAGGGCGCGCAACACTTCCGCCTGCGGCCCGCGCAAGGCGGCAAACAACAACTCACGCACCCGCGCCGCGCCCATGACGCGGCACTCCAGCGGGTCCCGCAGGCAGCACAGCAGACGTTCGACGCAGCCGCGCATCGTATCGTCCAACACCACCGAGGCCATGGACTCCGGTGTCTGGGCCGCCGCCGGGCTGTCATGGTTCATCCCCATGGCCAATACCAGTTCACCGAGCAGCGCCCGGTCGATAGCGACGGAAATCCCCAGCAACGGCGCGCCCGCGCCACCGGCAAAGGTCTCGCACTCGAAAGGCACCGCCAGCGCCTGGATCAGATAGTGTCCGGCGCCATACTCCAGGGTCCGCGTCCCCAGGTAGGCCAGCTTGCTGCCCTGGACAATGATGATCAGGCTCGGCTCATAGATCTGCGGGCCACGGGCCACGTCACAGCTGACCCGCAGCACCTGCACCGCGGGTAACAGGGTCGGCGCGAAACCGTCGCGAGTGGCCAGGGGCTCGATCAGCGCAACCAGGGGGGCATTGGCGTCCAGATGACGGGTCAACAGCATGGCAAAAACTTCACGGAAAAAGGGATGAGAGCATCTTCGCAGGTCCGGAGGCACAGGCGAATGACAGAAACACGATGCCGGAGGAATAGGCAAGACATACGGAGGAATCGCCATGGCCGGGTTCGCAACCGGCGCAGAGAATGACTCGCCTCAACCGTCACAGCTTTGCGAGGTTCCTCATGTACACCGCCATCGGTTACGCCGCCCAATCCGCCACTACGCCCCTCGCCCCCATGTCCTTCCAGCGCCGCTCGCCGCGAGCGGATGATGTCGCCATCGAGATTCTCTACTGCGGCGTTTGTCACTCCGATATCCACCAGGCCCGCAACGAGTGGGGCATTGCCGTCTACCCGTTGATGCCTGGCCATGAAATCGTCGGCAAGGTCACCGCCGTGGGGGCCAACGTCAGCCGGCACAAAGTCGGCGACCTGGTGGGTGTCGGCTGCATGGTCGACTCCTGCCGCCACTGTGAAGCCTGCCAGGCGGACCTCGAGCAATACTGCCTCGAAGGCCCGACCTTGACCTACGCCACCCCCGACCGGGTCGACGGCAGCAACACCATGGGCGGTTATTCCGACAGCATCGTGGTCAGCGAACACTTCGTCGTACGCATTCCGGAAAAACTCGACCTGGCCAGCGCCGCGCCGATTCTCTGCGCGGGTATCACCACCTACTCGCCGCTCAAGCACTATGGCGTCAAGCCCGGCGACAAGGTCGGGATTCTCGGCATGGGCGGCCTGGGCCATATGGGCATCAAGTTCGCCAAGGCCATGGGCGCCGAAGTCACCCTGTTCACCCGTTCGGCGAGCAAGGCCGAGGAAGCGCGTCGCCAGGGCGCCGACCATGTGATCGTGTCCACCGATGCCGCGCAGATGGCCGCCGCGGCGGGTCGCTTCGACTTCCTGCTGGACACCATCCCGGTGCAGCACGACCTCAACCCCTACCTCGACACCCTGACCTACGACGGCGTGCACATTCTGGTCGGCCTGATCGAACCGGTGGACCCGGCCCTGCATGCCGCCAAACTGGTGCTCAAGCGCCGGGTACTGGCCGGCTCCTTGATCGGCGGTATTGCCGAAACCCAGGAAGTGCTGGATTTCTGCGCCGAGCACGGCATCAGCTGCGACATCGAGATGCTCGATATCCGCCAGATCAACGAGGCCTACAGCCGCATGATCGCCGGTGACGTGAAGTACCGCTTCGTGATCGACATGGCGACCCTCAGGGCCTGATAGAGGCACAAGGTAACTTGTGGGAGCGGCGCTTGCCTGCGAAGTTTTTTGGCGACCTCGGGGGCCTCTTCGCGGATAAATCCGGCTCCCACAATGCTACGTCTGACGCAATTTCTGCGTGCCACGCAGGTACTGTGGGAGCCGGATTTATCCGCGAAGAGGCCAGCAAGACTGGCTTCAGTCTCAATGCAAGTCACCGTCAGCGCAACAACCCCATGCTATATTCCCGTCCCTTCCTGACCGCAGAAGGAATGCCGACGGTGAACAAGAAGACCGGCATCAGAGCCCAGCAAGCCGACCAGACCCGCGCCCGCATCCTCAAGGCGGCGGTGAAGGTGTTCACCCGCGATGGTTATTCCGGAGGCCGGGTCGAGAGCATTTCCCGCGAGGCCGAATCCAACGACCGCATGCTCTATTACTATTTCGGCAGCAAGGAACGCCTGTTCATCTGCGTGCTGGAACACATCTACGAACAGTTCAACAAGGCCGAAAGCAAGCTCAAGCTGAACCTGGATGAGCCGCTGCAAGCCTTGCGGGATGTGGTGGCCTTCGTCTGGAATTACTACGTCAAGCATCCTGAATTCGTCGCCATCCTGAGCATCGAGAACCTGCACAAGGGTCGCCATGCGCAGCAATCGGGCGAGCTGCGCCGGCTTTCCGGTGAGGCAGTCGGCGTGCTGCGCCCGATCCTCGAGGCGGGCCAGGCCAAGGGCATCTTTCGAGAGGACCTGGACATCAAGCACGTGTACCTGATGATCGCCTCGCTCTGCTATTTCTATAACTCCAACCAACACACCCTGAGTTCATTCCTCGGTGAGCCGCTGGCGGAGAAACGCCAGCAGCAGGACTGGCTGGCGTTTATCAGTGACCTGGTGCTGCGTGGGGTGCTGCGCCTGCCGTAACCTCGACCTGACGTCCCCTGTAGAGCCAGCTTGCTGGCGTTTTTTGGCAAAACGATGCAACCGCGGCCCGAAGAAGTGCTGATCAGCAAGCAATACGCCAACAGGTTTTTCGTTACCGATTTCGAAATTCCAGGGAGCTTGACCGCAGAACCGCGCCATAGAGCGTGGTCCCGTAATAAACTGCGCGTTGCTTCCTGGCGAGTGTGACGCCCAGTCTTCTGACACTGCCTTTGGAAGCCGCCTGATCGGCGCTCCCAGAGCGCTGTATCGAAAGCGGCTGTATAAAACCGCCAGGAGACAGACAATGCCCATTGCGAATGCGACAACCGCGACCTCGGTCGCCGAGCCAACCCAAGCGCTTTACCACAAGATCACCTGGAAACTGATCCCGTTCCTGTGCTTCTGCTACCTGGCCGCGTACCTCGACCGGATCAATGTCGGCTTCGCCAAACTGCAGATGCTCGACCAGTTGCACTTCAGCGAAACCGCCTTCGGCCTGGGGGCGGGGCTGTTCTTCGTCGGCTATATCCTGTTCGAAGTACCGAGCAACCTGATACTGGAAAAGGTCGGGGCGAAAATCTGGATCGCACGGATCATGATCACCTGGGGCCTGCTCTCGGCCTGCACCCTGCTGGTCACCTCCACCACCCAGTTCTACATTCTGCGTTTCCTCCTTGGCGCCGCCGAGGCCGGCTTCCTGCCGGGCGTGCTGTTCTACCTGACCACCTGGTTCCCGACCCACCGCCGCGGAAGGATCATCGCCCTGTTCATGATCGGCCTGCCGCTGTCCAGCGTTATCGGCGGACCACTGTCGGGCTGGGTCATGGGCCATTTCGACCAGGTCAGCGGGCTGCGCGGCTGGCAATGGCTGTTCCTGATCGAAGCCATCCCCAGCGTGTTGCTCGGCATCCTGACCTTCTGGGTGCTGCCGAACCACTTTCGCCAAGCCAAATGGCTCAGCGAAGAGGAAAAGGCAATACTGGAAAGCGAACTGCAAAGCGACGAAGTCAGCAGCCCAGAGAGCAAGCAGGACTTTCGCGATGGCTTCTTCAACCTCAAGGTCTGGATGCTCGGCGGTATCGACTTCTCGATCCTGCTCAGCGTCTATGCCATGGGCTTCTGGATGCCGACCTTCATCCGCAATGCGGGGATCAACGACACCTTCCATATCGGCGTGCTGACCGCGCTACCGAGTGTCGCCGCCCTGCTCGGCATGCTGCTGATCGGCGCCAGTTCCGACCGCCATCGCGAACGCCGCTGGCACATCATCGTGCCGTTCTTCATCGGCGCCGCCGCCATGGCCACCAGCACCTTCTTCACTCATAACGTGGTGGCCACGGTGACCCTGTTCGCCATTGCCTCGGCGGCAATCATCGGCGCGGTACCGGTGTTCTTCAGCCTGCCGGCGACCTTCCTCAAGGGCACCGCGGCGGCCACCGGTTTTGCCCTGGCCTGCTCGCTGGCGAACATCGCCGGGCTGGTCAGCAACTCGCTGATGGGCGTGGCCATCGACCTGACCGGCAGCAGCGCCGGTGCCCTCTGGTTCTTCGCCGGTTGCCTGATCCTGAGCAGCTTCCTGGTGATCGCCCTGCCAGCCAAACTGGTCAATCGTTAAGTCGCCAGCGGCCTGCCGATAGCCTCGGCAGGCCGGCTGGATTAATCGATGAGCGCGTAGCGGTCACCATTCAGAACCGCACGTCGGGCGTATTCAGCACCTGCACAAACGCCCCGTTCAAGGTCGCATTGTGATGCTCGACTATCGCCCGCGCCGACAGCCCGGGCGTGTCCATGCAGGTATGGGCATCGCCCACCAGGACCGCCTCGAAACCCAGGTCCCGGGCCAACCGACAGGTAGTATCGACGCAATACTGAGTCTTCATCCCGACAATCACCAAGCGTCCGATACCGGCATCATCCAGTTGCTCGGCCAACCCGGTATTGAAGAAACAACTGGGGCGCGTCTTGTCGAGCAGATGATCCGCCGCGGGATCAACCCGCAACTCCGGCAACAGCTGCCACAGCGAACTCCCGGCGGCAATCGGCGAGCCTTCCGGCCCGGTATGCCGGACCGCGAAAATCGGCGCACGCGCCAGCCGCGCCAGGCCGATCAGGTGGTTGATATTCTCCAGCAGCCGTTGCCCCTCCCAGGGCTTGTCGGGACCGTTGAACAATCCGACCTGCATATCGATGATCAACAGGGCCGAACGCTGTGCACTTTCAGCTTGCATGGGGTGTTTCTCCTTCCGTGTGATGCCAGCAAGGGCGCAGAAACCAAAAGGCCCCGTCCATTGCTGGCGGGGCCTGGTCACTGCGTTTACCGACTCACGCACCGACCTCACGCCCGCCAGAGGCGGTCGTGGTGGTCTGGGTGAGGTTCAGCGGATTCCGGTTCATGAGATCGATCATGCTACGGGCGGTTTGAACATGACAACCCCGGCGGCCGAAAAAACACCCCGAGCCGCTCAGAAGCGCAAGCGCCAGCGCCCGTTGCGGCGCAGGTCGACCACCGACAAGGGTTCGATATCGATGGCATTGAAGGCCCCGGGGCCGGTGGCCAGGGCATGCAGAATCGCCGCGCGGATCACGAAGGGATGAGTGACCACCACAAAATGCCCGTCCTCGTGAAAACCGTCGAGCCAGGCCCCGATCCTGGCACACAACGCCATCACCGACTCACCCGCCGGAGGCGCCAGCGCCGGGTCCGCGGTCCAGGCCGTCAATAACTCGGGATTGCTCTCCTGCAAGTCCGCCAGGGCAACGCCCCGCCACTCGCCAAAATCGAGGTCGCCCAGTTCAGGGACTATTTCGATCTCGCTGCCCAAGGCCTCGGCGGTCTGCCAGGCGCGGGTTTCCGGCGCGCTGAGGATACGCACCGGTTTCTTCAGGCGCGCCGCCAACTCGGCGGCCTTGAGCAAGCCCTTGGGCTCGACCGCCTCGTCCAACGGGAAACGTCCCAGGCGCTGAGCCTCGGTGCGGGCATGACAAACAAAGCTCAAACGCGTCGGCATATAAGGTGTGTTCCGAAAGGCAGTCCGTGTCGTGGCTCAACATACCGGGAAGTCATTCGGCCCGTATTGCAAGTATCGCTCAAGCGAACAACGCTTCAAATGCGACGTTCGGTTGCAGAGCCAGCTAGTATAGTCAGCTCATTTCAGCCCACGAGTAACTGATCGATGCCTGCTACCCTGCTCAAGAAAACCCTCGGCGCCCTGCTCCTGTTGGCGGGTCTGGCCAGTGCGAACGCCGCGTTCGCCCATGCTCACCTGAAAAACGCCAGCCCAGCCAAGGATGCCACCGTCAGCGCTCCAGCCGAATTGCGCCTGGTGTTCAGCGAAGGGGTCGAGGCCGCGCTCAGCAAGGTCGAAGTCAGCAGCGCCGGTAACCCGGTCGGGCTGAAAAGCATCGCCACCGATCCGGCCGACAAGAAAACCCTGATCGTCACCCCGGCCGCACCGCTCCCGGCTGGCGAGTACAAGGTCGTGTGGCACGCCGTGTCGGTCGATACCCACAAGAGCGAAGGCAACTACAGCTTCAAGGTGGGCAACTGAGTCCATGCAAAGCGCCGTGGTCCTGTGCCGTTTCCTGCATTTCGCGGTGGTGCTGTCGTTGTTCGGAACCTGTCTGTTACGCCCCTGGCTGATCGGCAACACACTCCACGCGGCACTGGACCGGGGCCTGCTCGGGATCAAGCGCTGGTTGGCCCTGCTGGCGCTGCTCAGCGCCGGGGGCTGGTTGCTGCTGACCACCACCAATATGACCGGCGACTGGTCGGACGCCCTGAGTCCCGCCACCCTCCAGTTGGTCCTGGGCAAGACTTTTTTCGGTCAGGTCTGGAGCTGGCACCTGGGCTTGTGCCTGCTGCTGTTGATCAGCCTGCTGGCCAATGCCCGCCCGGCCTGCAACCTGCTGCTCGGCTTGCTGTTGCTGGCGACCCTCGCCCCCGTCGGCCATGGCGCCATGCTCGACGGCCTCGACGGCCGCCTGCTGATGCTTAACCAATTCGTCCACCTGAGCGCTGTCGGCGCCTGGCTCGGCGGCCTGTTGCTGCTCCTGCGGGTCCTGGCCCAACCGGCCGGGCACGACCTCGAACGGCTCCTGCGACGCTTCAGCAGCCTGGGCTACGCGCTGGTGGCGATGATTATCCTGAGCGGCCTGGTCAATGTCCGCATGCTCACCGGTGCGCCCTGGCCAACGCCGCTGTTCAGCGGGTTTGCGCTGATCCTGCTGATCAAGGTGCTGATGGTTGCGCTGATGCTGGCGCTGGCACTGTTCAACCTGGTGATGAGCCGTCGCGGACGTTTCAGCGTCTTGCGCAGCAGTGTGACGGTCGAATGGCTGCTCGGGCTGGGGGCGATTCTCGCCGTATCGCTGTTGGGCACCTTACCGCCGATGCTGATGAACTGAGCCCGTTCAGGCGGCGCTAGCGAACAGCGTAAATCTACCCGGACTTTCATACTGCCGTTCGCAAAAAACCTGTTTCATATAATCATCTATATGAATTCATCAGGTATATTCCTTCCGACCGCGTAACAAAATATTACAAGAAGGGGTATCCGTTGGATCTTTCACACGCCGCGTGGCTTGCTCACGACACCCGCCTGATCATCTGCTGCCTGCTGGCAATCGCCACCATCATCGTGCTGATCAGCCTCACCAAACTGCCGCCCTTCCTGTCCATCCTGATCGGCACCTTCGTCGCCGGGATCGGCGCCGCGCTGCCCGCTGAAGAAGTGGCCAAGGCGTTCAGCAAGGGCGCCGGCAGCCTGCTCGGCGAAGCCGGGATCATCATTTCCCTGGGCGCCATGCTCGGCGCGCTGATGGCCGAGTCCGGGGCCGCCGACCGCATCGCCTCGACCCTCCTGCGCCATGCGCGGGGCAAGGCCCTGCCCTGGGTCATGGCAATGGTCGCGATGATCATCGGCCTGCCGCTGTTCTTCGAAGTCGGCCTGGTGCTGATGGTGCCGATTATCTTCGTGATCTCCCGTCAGTCCGGCCAACCGCTGCTCAAGGTGGCGATCCCGGCCCTGGCCGGCATGACCACGCTGCATGCGCTGATGCCACCGCATCCTGGCCCGCTGATCGCGGTCAGCGCCTTGCACGCCGACCTCGGCATGACCATGCTGCTGGGCTTTTGCATCGCGGTCCCGGCGGTGATCCTCGCCGGTCCCCTGTACGGCATCTGGCTGTCCAGGCGCATGGATGTGCGGGAGCCGGCCGAAATCGGCGCGCTGTTCACCGCCAAAGTCCAGACCCGGCGCCAACCGAGCTTCGCCATCTCGTTGTTGATCATCCTGCTGCCGGTGCTGCTGATGCTCGGCAGCACCCTGGCCAAGGTGGCCATGGCGCCGCAAAGCAGCCTGGCCATGACCCTGAAGTTCCTCGGCGAGCCATTGATCGCCCTCGGTATTGCGGTGATCGCGGCGGTGATTTGCCTGGGCTGGTCCATCGGCATGGCCCGCGACCAGGTCGGCAGCGTACTGCGCAAGAGCCTCGGGCCGATTGCCATGCTGTTGCTGACCATCGGTGCCGGCGGCGGTCTGAAACAGACCTTGCTGGAAGCCGGCATCAGCGACACCATCAGCAAGGTCGCCACTGGCGCCAACCTGTCCTACGTCCTGCTGGCCTGGCTGATCGCCGTGGCACTGCGCCAGGCCACCGGCTCGGCCACCGTGGCGACCACCACCACCGCAGGTATTCTCGCGCCGATGATGGCCGGCCTGGCCAGCACCCAGAGCTCGCTGGTGGCCCTGGCCATTGGCGCCGGCTCGGTGTTCTTCTGTCACGTCAACGACGCCGGCTTCTGGATGGTGCGCGAGTACTTCGGCTTGCAGCTCAAGCAGACGATCTGGGTCTGGTCGGTGTTGCAGACCATCGTTTCAGTGGTCGGCCTGATCGGCACGTTGTTGTTATGGCAATGGTTCCAGTAACCGTTGCCACGCTGTGAAGATTGACCAGAGGCGTCGCGCAAGGTGGATAATGGCGCCTTACTCAGGGATAGGCTTACCCAAGGAAGCGCCTTATGGACAAGAAACAAACCCGGCAACAGGCGATCGAGTCACTGAACGCCGGGACGCCGAAAAGCCAGATTTTCGCGTCCTTGCGCGGCGGCGCCCTGAAAGACAGGGCGCTGGCGGCGTTGCTGGCCAATCATCCCGATCCCGAGCTGTACACGCGCCATCACTGGAAAGTCATCGGGGTGCTCGCCATTATGATCCTGCAAGGATTGCTGGCGGCGGCAGTCGGCTTTGTGCTCGGAGCGAGTATCGGCCCGACGGCCATCTGGTTGATGCCCCTGGCGTTCGCCGTCATTCCCTTCCTGCTGGCCTACGGCGTTTACCGCAACCACTCCAGTTACTACACCGTCTATGTCCTGCTCAACGTCTCGCAATTCCACCGAGCGTTCGAGGGTTTCAGCGAAGAACCGATCACCACCGGCATCGCCGTGCTGATCGGCTTTGCCAGCCTGGTGTATGTCCTCTACGTCAAGTCGCTGCTGTTTCCGGACGTGGTGTTCATGTCACCGAAAAAGATCAAGGGACAGTACGTTTTCAGCCGTTGAGCTCAGTCTTCGGAGTCGGCGAAACGCTTCAACACCTCGCCATCCATCCGGTAGCGCACCCATTCACTCTGGGGTTGCGCGCCGATCGATTCGTAGAAGCGGATCGCCGGCTCGTTCCAGTCCAGCACACTCCATTCCAGGCGGCCGCAGTCATTGGCGCAGGCAATCTTCGCCAGATGCCGCAACAGCTTCTTGCCCGCCCCGGCACCGCGTTGTTGTGGTGAAACATAGAGGTCCTCCAGGTACAGGCCGTTACGCCCGAGCCAGGTGGAGTAGCTGAAGAAAAACACCGCGAAACCGACCGGTTCGCCGTCACGCAGGCAGATCAGGCCGTGGGCCGTGGCGCCTTCGCCAAACAGGCTGCGCTCGATATCCACGACGTTGGCGATCACTTCATGACGGGCTCGTTCGTACTCGGCCAGTTCAGTGATAAAGGCAAGGATCTGCGGCGCATCGCTGGGCCGGGCTTCGCGTATTTCGAGGGACATGGGCGCTTCCAGAGTCGATGAAGTCGCCCATGCTATGCGGATTATGCGACGGCTTGAATCACTTCAATGAAAATTCACCCGCAACCGGCCGATCAGCCGCCGCCCCTCGTGACGCGTGGCGCAGGCGCTCGATGCCCGGCTGCGCCAGGTACAGCACTTCATAGGCCTTGCCCGCGCGGCGGCGATCGGGTGCGGACGCCGACAGGGTGATTCGGATCAAGCGCCAGGCCGCGGTATCCAGAGCAAGGAACAGCGCAATGGTGTCGTCCTGGCGAACCAAGGCCCGGTTACGCTCCACCTCCGTCGCCAGCAAGCGGACATGGTCCGCTTCCGGATCGACGGGCAAGACTTCGCGGTACAACGCCCGCGCTGGCGCCGCGCGCCCCAATTGCAGGTCCAGCGGCAGCCAGGCCTCGATATCCGGGCGACCGAATGAGTCGATCACCCGCTGGAAACGCTCGTCCATCAGAAAGCCGGCGGCAGCACTCGGATCGGACCACAGATACACCGACGAATACAGATTGGCCTGGGCACCGAAGAGCCCGCGCTCCTCGGCAATGAACGCCTTGAGCAGCAGCCCCGGGGTATCGTCCCAGAGCGGACCCAGTTCGGCGGCACGGCGGCGAATCAAGCCCATGTCGTAGAGAGCGGGCAAGCGGTGCGAATACTGTTTGGCAAACATGGCGGCACTCCTGTGGGGAAAGGTTATCGAGAACCTGGCGCCAGCTTGCGCAGTCTCTATAATTACAACAAGATATCTATAGATATATATGTGATAAGAGATAGATATGACTGAAGTCGTCAAGCCACTCGATATCGACACCGTCCAGGCCTTCGTGCTGATCGCCGACTTCGCCAGCTTCACCCGCGCGGCCCAGGCGCTGGACACGTCCCAGGCGGCCATCAGCCTGAAGCTCAAGCGTCTGGAAGAACGCCTCGGCTACCGCTTGCTGGAGCGCACGCCTCGTCATGTACGACTGTCGCCCCCGGGCGAGCAGTTCATCCATGCCGCGCGCGCCTTGCTCCAGGCTCACGAACGGGCACTGGGCGATATGAGCGCCATGCCGAACCGCCGCTTGATCATCGGCATCAGCGACCATGTGGCGGGGCCGGACCTGCCGCGCCTGCTGAGCCGCCTGGCCGACTACGATCCGCTGCTGATCATCGAGGTGCGTATCGCCTCCTCTCGAGACCTTGGCGCGGCCTTCGACCGTGGCGAACTGGATGCGGCCATCGTGCGCGGCGAGGGTGACCGTCACGACGGTGAGGTGCTGGTGGTGGAACGCTTCGGCTGGTTCGCCGCCCCCACCTGGCAACACACACCCGGTAGCGTCCTGCGCCTGGCGACCATGGCCGCGCCCTGTGGCGTGCGCCATCTGGCGGTACGAGCGCTGGATGACGCGGGCATCCCCTGGACCGAAGTGTTTATCGGCGGCGGCGTGCTGGCGGTGGGCGCGGCGGTCAGCGCCGGACTCGGCGTGGCGGCGCTGGCAAAACGGGTGGCACCTGCCGGCGCGGTCGAAGTCGGTGAACAACTCGGGCTGCCGGCGTTGCCGCTCACCGAAATCATCCTGCATGCACGACCCACGGATGCCCGTTCGCAGGAAACCTTGCGGGCCTTGAGCGCGGCGTTTCGTGGAGTGCTGGAACGCGAGTCGATCAAACCGCGCTGAAGCCCGCAAGGATAGCCTCCAGACGTCGCAATGAGCCGGGCAATGCCGGAAAAAAATCGGCCGGGCGCCCATGGGGCCCGGCCGAATTCGATCACCAACAGCAGGAACTAGATCAGCAGGAACAGTGCCAGCAAGCCACCGAAGATCGCCCACTTCTCCAGGTAATAGCGCGTGCGATTGCGCTTCTTCAATTCCTTGCCGCGCAGGCGAATGCCGTAGATCTTGGCAAAGAACTTGTTGATCCCACCGGTCTTGTCGTTCGCGTCATTCGGCGAGGCGGCGGCGGACATCACATTGCGGCTGAACCAGCGGTTGAACGCCGTCGCCCAGCGATACTGCAGCGGTCGCTCGACATCGCAGAACAGGATCACGCGGTTCTGCTCGGTCTTGTTTTCAGCGTAGTGGATGAACGTCTCGTCGAACATCACCGGCTCGCCGTCACGCCAGTAGTACTCCTGACCATCGACGTTGATATGGCAGCCCGGATCGTTCGGCGTTTGCAGACCCAGGTGGTAACGCAGGGAGCCGGCATAAGGGTCGCGGTGACGGACCAGGCGCGAACCCGGCGGCAGCTCGGCGAACATCGCCGCCTTGACGCTGCCGATACTGTTGAGCAGTTCCGTGGTGCGCGGGCACAGCTCGATGGCGGAAGGGTGGTTGTCGCCATACCACTTGAGGTAGAAACGCTTCCAGCCGGTCTTGAAGAACGAGTTGAAGCCGACATCGTTGGGCTGCTCGGATTTCTTGATCTCGCCGGCTCGCAGCAGGGCCAGGGCCTCGGTGCGGATTTCCTGCCAGTTGTCCTGCAACGGCTTGAGCTCGGGGAAGTCGGCCGGGTCCAGATACGGACGGCTCGGCACCTTGGAGAACAGGTAGAGGAAGCAGTTGATCGGGGCCAGGAAGGTCGAGTGGTCACTCAGTTGCCGGCCCAGCTTGTGCCGGACCTTGCCGCGCAGGTGTACGTACGCGATAGACAAAACGTAGATAGCGATAATGATGAGTTTCACGGGCGTCGTCACAGAAGTCGAAGGGACACGCGATCTTTCATGCCTCTGGTGGCCCGGTGCACACAAGCCGAGGTCCAGAAGTCGCAAAGACAGCGAACGCACTAGGGTAGAACAGCTGGCGTATGGGTTTCCAGTGTTTCATCCGCCAAACGAAAGCAAAGCATCCACTTCTTGTGTGCCGGGTGAGGTCGCAGGCCCCCAGCGCGTGACCGCCAGGGCCGCCGCCGCGTTGGCGCGCCGCGCCGCTTCGGCGGCATCCAGCCCCGCCGCCAGCCCGGCCAGGAACACCCCGGCATGGGCATCGCCGGCGCCATTGCTGTCCACCGCTCGCACTTTGAAACCGGGAATGTGCCGGTGCCGCCCTGCCCGGCTGATCCAGCAGCCGCCCGGGCCGTCGCGCACCACCAGCAGCGCGTCGTCGGCCAGGCGCTCGGCCAGGCTGTCGAGGGAACCGACGATATCCGTCGCGCCGGTAAAGCACAGGGCTTCAACGCTGTTACTGGTCCAGATATCGATGCGCGGCAGCAAGGCCGCCATGGGCGCGGCCGCCGACGAGTTCACCAGCGGTCCCGGATCGAACACCACGGTCACCGCCTTCGGCAAGGCCAGCAGCCATTCCAGCAAGGCTTGCGCCTTGTCCGGATACTGCAGGCTGTAGCCGCTGACATAGACGTAGTCATCGTCCCGCACCGGCACCCGCGCCAGGTCTTCGGCCGAGAGGCCAGCTTCCGCGCCGATATGGGAAATGAAGGTGCGCTCGGTGCTGGCTTCGGTCAGGGCCACGCAGAGCCCGGTATCCTTCTCAGCATTGCGCTCGAGGACCACCTTGATCTCCTCCCGCGCCATCGCCTCGCGAGCCAGATCGCCAAAGCGGCCGTTACCGTGCCGACCGAGGTAGAGCACCGGCAAACCGTTGCGCCGGGCGGCGGCCATGACATTGAAACCACCGCCGGCTTCGAAGCTGGCGGAGTTCGCCAGCACGTCACCACCGCTGGCCGGCAGTTGCTCGAGAGACATGACCAGGTCAACCATGACCTGGCCGGTATGCAGCAATCTAGCCATTGGCATTCTCGACATCCGCGAAGGCCGCACGGCGATCCGCCGCGCCGCCGAGCAGGCCGTAGACACCGCCGGCAACCAGGAAGGTAACGATCCAGCCCAGGCCGTTGTGACCCAGCCAGGAGTCGGACAGGAAACCGCGGAACCAGATGGTCTCGGTGGTGGTGCCGATGGTGGTGAAGCTGAAACCCAGGACAATGGCCAGGGCCCAAGCCCCGAAGGCGCGCCATTCGATGCCGCCGCGATACCAGTAGGCACTGCTCGGGCTGACATCCAGCAGGTCCCTGGGACTGTAGTACTGGCGATGCAGCAGATCGACCACGAAGATCCCGACCCAGGCGGTGATCGGTACGGCCAGCAGCGAGATGAAGGTGATGAACGGACCGTAGAAGCTGTCGGCGATCAACATGAAGTAGATGGAGCCGACGAAGATCGCGACGATATCGACGATCACCGCATGCACGCGCTTGACCTTCAGGCCGAGGGTCAAGGTAGTCAGGCCCGCCGAGTACACCGACAGGTTGTTCGACAGCAGCAGGCCGCCGAACGCCGTGATCAGGTATGGCACGGCCATCCAGGTCGGCAGCATGTCGCGGATCGCGACGATCGGGTCGGTCGCCTGGGCCAGATCATGATTGCCCACCGACAGCAGGCCACCCAGAGTGATCAGCAGCACCAGCGGAATACCCGCGCCGAAAGCCGCCGAGGCCACCAGGCGGAGCGCCTTGACGCTCTTGTGCTGGTAGCGTGACATGTCGGCGCCGGCGTTGGCCCAACCGATCCCGGTGCCCGCCGCCATGGTGCCGATGCCGATGATCATCGCGCTCATCGGTGCCGGGGTGGCATTGAACACCGCGCTCCAGTCGATGGTCGCGCAGAGGAAACCGCCCACCAGCAGGTTCAGGGCACCGAAAACATAGGTCGCCCACTTCTGGATCACCAGCAAAGTGGCATGGCCCAAGCCCGAGACCGACAGGGTCAACAGCACGAAAATGGCGATGAACAGCAGCGTCAGCAGCGGCGCGCTCTTGGCCTCCACCGGCGAGTGGAACAGGATCGAGCACAGCGACAGCAACACGAACGCCGCCGTGGTGGTGTTGACGGTTTCCCAGCCAAGACGCGACATCAGCGAAACGACGGTCGGACCGATATTGCCGCGCACGCCGAAGATCGCTCGTGACAGCGTCAAGCTCGGCGCGTGCCCGCGACGCCCGGCGATGGAGATGATCCCCACCACGGCAAAGGAACCCGCCGCGCCGAGAATCGCGACGATGATTGCCTGCCAGATCGCCAGTCCGCGAAAGGCCACCAGGGTCGCCCCCAGCGGCAGGCCGAGAATACTGATGTTGGCCGCGAACCAGACCCAGAACAGTTGCAGCGGATGGCCGTTGCACTCGCCTTCCGGGACCGGTTCTATGCCGCGGGTTTCCAGTTGACCGGCGCTTTGCCCGGTGGTTGATGAGGTCATGGTGTTCAGCTCCTGATGCCATTTGTTGTGGTTGTTAGGCAGTACGGAAGGTTTAGAAACCCCCTTCGTCTGCAGTCCATTGCATGTGTTGTGGTGTGTCAGGCGTTGCGCAGGGCGATCAGCCCTTGGACCAATGGCACCAGCTCCAGCCCATTGACCTCGATGATTTTTGCAATCAGTTCGACAGGCCAGCAGTCCAGGCCGTCACAGGCGCCGAGCATGGCACCGAGGATACCGGCGATGGTGTCCGTGTCGCCACCGATGCTGGCGGCCAGACAGAGTGCGTCGAAAGCCTTGAGCTTGCCGAGTGCGACCCGTTGGGCCAGCGCGAAGGCGACGACCACCGACTCCTGGGACGCCACCGAGGTGCCGACCACGTCATACAGCAGGTCCACCAGCTCGGCCTCCGGGCAATCGCGACTGAGCTCACGCGCCCAGCAAATGCGTGGCCCCAGGCGCCCGCCGGCGACCCAGTGGCCACGCAGTTCGGCGGTAAAAGCCATCTCCGTACCGATATCCAGCGCCTGCTCCAGGCCCTGGCGGTTGATGCCACTGGAAATCACCGCGGCAACGGCGGCGGCACTGGAGATCCCCAGGCTGGTGTTGTGGGTGACCTGGCAGGCCTGGACCACCGCGTCGAGAAAGCGTCGCGGCTGGGCGATATCGGCGGCGATGCCCACCGGCGTGATACGCATGGCCGCACCGTTGGTGGTGCCGTAGCGCCCGGCTTCCTCGGGGCTGTGGCCGGCGAGGATCATTTCAATGGCGCGCTTGGTCGACGGTCCGAGCAAATCCTGCGAGCCCTTGGCCTGCATCGCCGCCTCCCAGGCGATCAAGCGTTCAGCCAGCAGCGCCGGCTCGATACGACCATTGCCGTCGATCAGCAACTGCGCCACCAGGATCGCCTGTTCGGTGTCATCGGTGATGGAACCGGCGGGCATGTTCGGGGCGATCGGCTGGTCGGGACCGGCGTCGAGCAGCGTGGTGATGCTGCCGAAGCGGGCCTGGATCTCGGCGCGGCTCAGGGATTGGGTCGGCATGCCCAGCGCGTCACCCAGGGCAAGGCCGTAGAAGGCGCCCAGGGCTCGATGGGTCGGGGTCATGTCGGCGTTCCAAACACCAGGTGCAGGCGGAAATGCAGGGGATCAAGCCAGCTTTCGACCTGCTCCATGAACCGTCCCTGTTTGTCGTAGGTGGTGCGCAGGGCCTTGAGAAAGACCGTGCCCGGCGGACGCCCGAGCAGTTCGGCATCTTCGGCGGACAAGGGCTCGGCGCCGATCCATTGATCGCCGCGCTCGCCGACGAAGCCGTAGGCCGCCAGGGTGATAGTCAGGGAATTGTCGATCAGACCAACATCGGGCAGGCCTTCCAGACCGCCGCTGGCCGGCATCAGCGAATGTTCGAGGGAGACCACGGTGCCTTCGGTATTGCGCCGACGCCGATCGAGGGCGATGAATTGCTCGGTACCATAGCGACTGAACAGGTCCGGACGCACCACCGCTTCCAGGCGCAACACCTCGGTATTGATCAGCGCGCCGCTATCCGCCAGGGCCTGGGCCCAGCCGGCGCGCTGGTCGAGGGCAATGCCATCGTAGGTGACGATGGAGCCCACGCCGCTCTGGGTGGCGATATAGTTGCGCCGCTTGAGCTCGGCCAGGGCCTCGCGCAGCGTGCCACGGCTCACCGAGAATTCTTCGGCCAACTGATGTTCACCCGGCAACAGCAAACCGTCTTCGAGAAGACCGCTTTCGATGCGCCGGATCAGCTCATCGACCACTCTTTTTTTCTTATCAAATCGGACATGTTTAATCATGTACAAGTTGATAACCGAAGCAGGCTCGGAGGTGCAAGGAGTTTATTTTCGGAGAGACGAGTGGTGGTGTTCTTCAGCACACCATCGCCGGCAAGCCAGCACCTACACAGGATCCGGGTACGACGACAATTCCATGGCGAGCCCGCCCGGTAGATATCGTCTTGGCGATCCGCCGGCAAGCGGAGATTCCTACAGGTTTTGGATTCGGCGATACTTTGCGCAGAGACATCAGACTTTGTAGGAGCAAGCTTGCTCGCGATCCGCCGGCAGGCGGAAACGACTCAGGGTTCCAGGCCAATGGGAAAGAACACTCCCCCACTCCAGACCCCCAGCCACGATTGCCCGTCGATCTCACGGCTGACCGCCAGTTCCACCATCTGATAGAACACATTGCGGTGAATCAGCGCCTCAAGGTTGACCCGCACATGCAGGTAAGGCGCCGGCTCCTGGGTCAGCGGATCGATGACCACGCGAATCGGGTGTTCGGCGCCGGCCACCACGGGTTCGTCGACATTGCTGGTGAAATGCAACAGTTGCCCCTCGCCCTCGCCCTCCACGGTCAAGGTCACGGCCACGAACGGCGCATCGTCGACCTTGATGCCGACCTTTTCCACTGGTGTGATCAGGAAATAATCATCGCCGTCACGGCGGATAATGGTGGAGAACAACCTGACCATCGGCTTGCGCCCAATCGGCGTGCCCAGGTAATACCAGGTGCCATCCCGGGCAATGCGCATATCAATATCGCCGCAGAATTGCGGATTCCACAGGTGAACCGGCGGCAGGCCCTTTTCCGTCTTGGGGATTTGCGCCAACAGGTCGTTGGCCTTGCCCGGCTCATTCATACTCAATTCGACATCCACTGATCACCCATGCCCAACAGACTACGCGCATATTCGGCCAAAGGCGCGGCGATCAGGTCTTCGGGCTTGTTGTTGTGGAACGTCAGCAAGCCGCCACGGCTTTTGATCCGCGCACTGTCGATCAGGTATTGGCTACCGGTTTCGATCAGCATGATCTGGATCACGCCGGTATCCACGCCCAGACGGTCGACGGCTTCCTGGTCAGCCCATTCGTCGGAGTTGCCGATGCGGTCATCAGCCTTGGCGAAGCGCGTGTACAGCAGGTAGTGCGCGCCGGCGGAACGGGCTTCGGCCATGGCCTGGTCCAGACCGAGGGGCGCGCGGGCACGGCGCACCATGGGGAAATACTCGATGAAGCCGTTGAAGGCTTCCTCGGCCACCACGTTGGGACGCGGGTAGGCACTGCCTGGCGGCGTGAAGGCGCCCTGGGCAATATAGATAAAGGAATCCGGCTGGATGCGGAACGAGCGGATCCGGCGCGTATCGCTATGGTCGAGCAGCCCCGCGTCACTCATCTGATAGCGAGCACCTTCTCCCATATCACTGACACTCATGCAGCCGCTCAGCGCCAACAACGCCAGCAGCACAACCAGGCTACGCATCCTACCCTCCAGAGGCCGGTGACGGAAAACCGGCGAATAATCGCGAGGATGCAGCTTCCGCGCCAGATCAGGCCAGAAGATGATGTCGGCACGGTGCTTGTGTGGGAGCGGTGCTTGCTCGCGAAGCTTTTGGCGGTCTCAAGGGCCTCTTCGCGGCGGTGCGGCGACCCGACAAGCTCCGCTCCCACACAAGCACCGCCCCCACACCCCAGTGTTCCCACACAAAAAACCTGCTGTGCTCTCGGAGGCAAGGTCACCCGCCGATGATTTTCATCACCGTCGCACCGCCCGAGAAAGCCACTTCCTGTTTGTCGCCCAAGGCTTTGACCAGCAGCCGCTGCAACGCCGGCAGTGCCTCGTGACGGGGCTTATCGAGCAGATCACCGACATAATGCCGGTTGCTTGACGACAGGCAACCATGCAGCCAGCCGGTGGACGACAGCCGCAAGCGCGAACAGGTCCGGCAGAACGGCACGCTTTCATTGGCGATCACCCCGAAGTGACCGCGCCCCGGAATGGCGTAGCGGACGGCGGTGGCATCCACCGGCGCATCGGCCTGCAGGTATTCGTAGCGCTCGCCGATCAGGTCGAGCAACTGCTGAAGACTGACGAACTGCTGGAGAAAGGCATTGCCATCACTGGCCAGGTGGCCCATGCGCATCAGCTCGATAAAGCGCAACTCGTAGCCGCGTTCAAGACAGTAATCCAACAGCGGTAGCACCTGATCCAGGTTCTGCCCGCGCAACGGCACCATGTTGACCTTGATCTTCAAGCCTGCCGCCCGCGCCTGCTGCATGCCGTCGAGCACGCTGGCCAGATCGCCACCACGGGCAATACGGCGAAAAGCGCCGGCATCCAGGGTATCGAGGGAAACGTTGATCCGCTTGATCCCGGCGTCCACCAGTAACGGTAGTTTGCGCGCCAGTAACTGACCATTGGTGGTCAGACTGATATCTTCCAACCCCATCTTGCCGATCGCGTCCATGAAGGCTTCCAGCTTGGGGCTGACCAGTGGCTCGCCGCCGGTAATGCGCAAACGCTCGATCCCCGCCGCCTCGATCAGGTAGGCCACGCCGCGCGCCATGGCTTGCGCCGACAATTCGTCCTGGGCCGCCACCAACCGCTTACCATTGGGCACGCAGTAGGTACAGGCATAGTTGCAGGCGGATGTCAGACTGATGCGCAGGTTGCGAAAACGCCTGCCTTGACGGTCAACGATCATGGAGCACTCCGGCAATGGACTGTGGAACGCGCAAAACCTGATCCACAAATCAAGTTTTGACAAGTCCTATTCCCGAGTATAAGCCCGAGGTCCCGCGCCATATAGTGGAACATGGCCTGATCAATCCGCCGAATGCCTTAAGTGACGGGCGTCTCGGGATCGCGCTTGCGCTTGTTGCCCATGCGCACGCCGATGTCCATCAGGAACTGGAAGAACCCTTCCTGATCCTCCAGCACATTACTCCAGAACGGCGAGTGGTACAGCGCCACGGCGCCATGCACCAGGGCCCAGGCCGCGCAGTAGTGGAAGTACGGGGGCACGTCCTCGAGCTTGCCTTCGCTGATACGGCCCTTGATCAGCAAGGTCAGGCGTTCGAAGTTGGAAGCACGGATCTTGTGCAGCTCCTCGACCATCTCCGGCACCTGGTGGCCCTTGACCACTTTCTCTTCCAGGCGGTCGAACAGCCGATAGCGCTGTGGATCGCGCATGCGGAACTCGAAGTAGGCCCGGGACAGGGCTTCCTTGTCTTTGTCGACATCCGCCGAATGCAACAGCTCGTTCAAGTCACGCTCGTAGTCGAGCATCAGGCGCAGGTAGATTTCCGCCTTGGATTTGAAATGCTTGTAGATGGTGCCTTTGCCGATACCGACGGCATCCGCGATCATCTCGACGGTGACACTGTCTTCACCTTGTTCGAGGAACAGCTTTAGCGCGGTATCGAGAATTTCTTGCTCGCGGCGACGAAACTCACGGACCTTACGGGGTTCTTTGTGCATAAGAAAAGGTCTGTAGGGGCAAAATCGAAGCCAAGTATTATGCCTGACTCGCGCCAAATTGCACGAATCATCCGAGGCCTTTCGTTTTCACTGTCGACGAATCAGCCCACCTTGGTCAGAAAGGCTTCGTCCGGGTCACGGATCGTCGCGGCAGACAGCTGGGGGAAAACGGTCTAACGCGAAGAGAACTCAACAGAAGCGCCTGTATTCCAAATCTGTTTAAAAAATGAGCAATAGTGACTGGACTCCGGGCGATCCTGACCAATACTTGAACTGTCGGCGCGACATCTCCCCCAAGTGGCGCGCTGATAAAGGTGCCAACGGACCGTGTACCTTTGTTTTACTCCTAATGGTCTTAACCCGGATTCACCCCCCAGAACCCGGGTTTTTTTTGCCCGCGATTTGCAGGAGCCCCACAAACTGTGGGAGCCGGCGTGTATGGGAGCGGAACTTGTCGCGATCAGGCTGAGCGCACACGGGCCAGCGGAAACAGGCGCTTGAAGTTCTCGGTGGTCTGTTCGGCGAACTGCTCATACGGCACCCCGCGCAACATCGCCAGGTAGTCGGCGACATCACGCACGTACTGTGGCAGGTTCGGCTTGCCGCGATGCGGAATCGGCGCCAGGTACGGCGAGTCGGTTTCCACCAGCAGGCGATCGGCCGGTACTTGTCGCGCCACGTCGCGCAAGGCGTCGGCATTGCGGAAGGTGACGATGCCCGACAGGGAAATATAGAAACCCAGGTCCAGCACGGCCTTGGCCATCGGCCAATCTTCGGTGAAACAATGCAGCACACCGGCCTGGGGCAGTTGCGCCTCGCGCAACAACGCCAAGGTATCGGCGCGCGCCCCCCGGGTGTGGACGATCAGCGGCTTGCCGGTCTGCCCGGCCGCCTGCAGGTGCAAGCGAAAGGACGCCTGCTGCAACTCGGCCGCTTCGGGCTCGTAGTGGTAGTCAAGGCCGGTTTCGCCAATGGCCACGACCCGCGGATGATTGAGCTCGCGCAGCAACCAATCGAGCGCCGGCGCGGCATCGGGCTTGACGTCCAACGGGTGCACACCGACCGAACAATCGACATCGGCATAGCGCTCGGCCAGGGCCTTCACGTCGGCCGCATTCTCGGCACTCACGCCGATACACAGGAAGTGCCCGACCCCGCGCTGACGCGCAGCGTCGAGCGCCGCATCGAGGGAACCCGAGTGCTCGGCGAGATCAAGACGGTCGAGGTGGCAATGGGAATCTACAAGCATAAAAAGGTGGCAACTACATCGTATGGGTGGGACGGTCGGACTTCAGGGCGCCGGCCAGATGGGTTTCGATCTTGCTGCGAGCGGTGTTGTCGCCATCGTTGAATTGCACGCCGACACCCGCCGCACGGTTGCCTTGGGCGCCCTTCGGGGTGATCCAGGCAACCTTGCCGGCGACCGGGATCTTTTCCGGCTCATCCATCAGGTTGAGCAACATGAACACCTCGTCGCCCAACTTGTAGCTCTTGCTGGTGGGGATGAACAGCCCACCGTTCTTGATAAAAGGCATATAGGCCGCGTACAGCACGGACTTGTCCTTGATGGTCAGGGACAGGATGCCGTTGCGCGGGCCGGGCCCAATGGGTTCGTTCATACTCGCTCCGGTCATGCAGATAGCCGATTCTAGGCCCATCGCCTCAGTGTTGGGTAGGTAAAGCTGCCCATTGCACCAACAGCGCCTCGAGCAACAACACCCGATTGAGGTTGGCCTTGCCCAGGACTTTCTGGCGCTGGGCGAGAATCCAGTCCTGGATCGACAAAACCTTGGCCCGAGCGGTTTTCTGCGCCAGGTACTGCACCACCTTGCGCATGTCAGCCAGGCCCAGGCCGCTTTCGTCCTCGGTCAGTTGATAGCGCAGGATCAGACTCGACCAATCGCAGAACCAGTCGAACAGCAGCAACAACGGAATCGCGTTCCAAGCTTCGGCCAGTTGGGTGGCCGACTGCTGTTGCTTGAGCAATTTCTTCACCCCGTCGACCACCAGCGCGCGCTGCTCGCGCACACCCTGGGCCCGGAGACTGACCGCGGCCAGGGGCGAGCCCGCCGCCAGGGTCAACAATTCGACACGTTCCTCTTCGCTGCTGTCCGGCAAGGCGGCGGCCAGCCATTGCAGGCTCATGGCCTCGCTCGGCAGCGGGCAGGCCTGCTGCACGCAACGGCTGCGGATGGTCGGCAGCAAACGGCTGGACTGGTGGCTGACCAGCAACAGCACGGTATCGCCGGAGGGCTCCTCAAGGCTCTTGAGCAAGGCGTTGGCGGCGTTGATATTCATCGACTCCACCGGTTCGATCAGCACCACCTTGCGCCCGCCCAGTTGCGCGGTCTGGACCACGAAGCCGACCAGATCACGGACCTGGTCGACCTTGATCGCCTTGTCGGCCTCTTCCGGCTCCAGGATGTAGTTATCCGGATGGCTGCCCGCAGCCAGCAACAGGCAGGACTTGCAGTGCCCACAGGCGTTGAGGTTGTCCGGGCTCCGGCACAACAACAACGCCATCAGGCGTTCGGCCAGGGCCCGCTTGCCAATGCCCTGCGGCCCGTGGAGCAGATAGGCATGAGCGTGCTGGGCACGTCCGGCCAGGTGCTGCCAGAGGCTGTCCTGCCACGGATAGGCTTCAGCCACGGTGCCGCTCCAGGATTTCCGGCAACAGGCGGTCGAGCGACTGTTGCACCTGGTCCAGCGGCAAGGCCGCATCCACCAACCGATAACGCGATGGATCGGCTTCGGCGCGCTTCAGGTAGGTGCTACGCACGGCGTCGAAAAACACCCGGCCTTCCTGCTCGAAACGATCCAGCCGACCACGGGCACTGGCGCGGGCCAGACCGACTTCCACCGGCAGGTCGAAGACCAGGATCAGGTCCGGGCGCAGTTCGCCCTGGACAAAATGCTCCAGGGTGGCGATACGCTCCGAGGACAGGCCGCGCCCCCCGCCCTGATAGGCATAGGTGGCATCGGTAAAGCGGTCGCAGAGCACCACCGCGCCGCGGGCCAGGGCCGGGCGGATCACCGTGGCCAGGTGCTGGGCGCGCGCGGCGAACACCAGCAGCAGTTCGGTGTCGGCACACATGGCTTCATCGCTGGTCGCCAGCAGCAGTTCGCGGATCCGTTCGGCCAGTGGCGTGCCGCCAGGCTCGCGGGTCAGCAACACATCGATGCCACGGGCCCGCAGGCACTCGGCCAGGTAGTCACGGTTGGTGCTCTTGCCGGCGCCTTCCGGGCCTTCCAGGGTGATAAACAAGCCAGTCACGGGCAGTCCTTAATCAGGGTCATTGCGAGTCTTTCGCCTCGGCGTCGGGTGCCGTCGGTGCCGCCGGTACAGGTTCGACAGCCGGCTCCGCCGCGCGCGCTGGCGCCGACTCCGGAGAGTCGGGCACCGGGCTCTGCGGCGGGGCATTCGCTGGCGCGGGACTGGAACGGTAGTCGGCCCGGCGCTTGAGCTGAAACTCGCGCACGGCGTTGTTATGGGAGTCCAGGTCGTCGGAGAAAACATGGCTGCCATCGCCACGCGCCACAAAGTACAGGCTGTTGCCCGGCGCCGGGTTCAACGCGGCATGGAGCGCCTCGCGCCCGACCATGGCAATCGGGGTCGGCGGCAGGCCGGCGTTCAGGTAGGTATTGTACGGGTTTGCCTCACGCAGGTGCGCGCGGGTCAGCTTGCCGGTATAGCGCTCGCCCAGGCCGTAGATCACCGTCGGATCGGTCTGCAGCAGCATGCCCTGCTGCATGCGCCGGACAAACACCCCGGCGATCTGGCCACGCTCCTGGGGCACGCCGGTTTCCTTTTCCACCAGCGAGGCCATGATCAGGGCCTGGTAAGGTTCGGTATAGGGCGCATCGGCGGAACGCTTCTGCCATTCCTGGGCCAGGACGCTATCCAGCCGGTCGTAGGCTTTCTCCAGCAGCTCGGCGTCGGTCATGCCACGCACGAAGCGGTAGGTGTCCGGGAAAAAGCGGCCTTCGGCGAACACATCCTTGTGCCCCAGCTTGGTCATGACCTCGCTGTCACTGAGACCGGTCAGGGTTTGCTGGAGCTTTTCATTCTTGGCCAGGGCATTGCGCACCTGACGGAAATTCCAGCCTTCGACCAGGGTCAGGCTGTACTGCACCACTTCGCCGCGCTGCCACAGGCCCAATAACGCACGCACATTCATGCCCGGCGTGAGCCGGTACTCACCGCTGTGCAATGGCACACCGGCGAGATTGAAGCGCCAGTAAAGGCGCAACCAGAAGGCATCCTTGAGCAAGCCGTCGGACTCGAGGCGATTGAAGGTGCCAGTCGGTGTCGCGCCGGCCGGTACGTCCAGCAGTTGTTCCTGCGTCAGGTTGAGGGGCTGCTCCAGTGCCGAATGCAACTTCCAGGCAGAGCCGCCCAGCAGCAAACCGGCCAGCACCAGAACGGCTTGCAGCAGCAGCAAGAATTTACGTCTCAATTCAAACTTCCAATAGCGCGCGGGCAATACCTTGCAGTTTACGGGTGAGCGGGCCAACCGACCAGCTCAGGTCGGCAAAAGCCCGAACGGGCCAGACGCCATAGACGCTATTACAGAGAAAGACCTCATCGGCCTGTCGGAACTGCTCCAGGCTGATGTCGGAAATATTGACAGGGACTGCCAGCGCCTTGGCCTCTTCCAACAGTTGCGCACGCATCACACCCGCCACGCCGCAACGGCTGAGATCGGCGGTGAAGAGCTCTCCCCGATGCACCAGGAACAGGTTGCTGAACACCCCTTCGATCACCCGGCCATGGGTATCGAGCATCAAGCCCTCGGCATGTTCGGCATCCTGCCACTCGGCACGGGCCAGGACCTGCTCCAGCCGATTGAGATGCTTGAGCCCGGCGAGCAAGGGCTGCTCGGCCAAACGCGTGGTACAAGGAAAAAGACCGATACCTTGTTGCTGGTAGGCCTGTGGATAAGTCGGCAGCGGACTGCCTTGCAGGATACGTCGTGGCAGTGCCTGCGCCGACGCCGCGTAGCCGCGCAGGCCATCACCGCGGGTGAGGATCAGCTTGAGCACGCCCTCGCCCAATGCCGCGGCGTAGGCGAGCAATTCGCGGCGAACCAACTCGGGATCCGCCGCGATGCCCAGGCGCCGACATCCCTCGGCCAGGCGTTGCAGGTGCCGCTCCAGCAGCACCGGCTGGCCGCCCTTCACGGCGAAGGTCTCGAACAGACCGTCGCCATAGGCCAGGCCACGGTCCCTGATGGACAACGAATCGCCCGGCTGACCGTCGACCCAGCTGTCCATCACTCGGCGAACCGGCGGAACACCAGGGAGCCGTTGGTACCGCCAAAGCCGAAGGAGTTGGACAGCACCACATCGATAGGCATGCGCCGGGCTTCGTGGGGCACGAAATCCAGGTCGCAACGTTCATCGGGCTCGTCGAGGTTGATGGTCGGCGGCGCCACCTGGTCGGCGATGGCCAGCACGCTGAAAATCGCCTCGATGGCACCGGCAGCGCCCAACAGGTGACCGGTCATCGATTTGGTGGAGCTGACCGCCAGCTTGTAGGCATGTTCGCCGAACACCCGCTTGATCGCCTCGACCTCGGCCAGGTCACCGGCCTGGGTCGAGGTGCCGTGGGCATTGATGTACTGCACCTGATCCACGTTCAGTTTCGCATCGCGCATCGCATTGGCAATGCAGCGCGCGGCACCGGCACCGTCCTCGGGTGGCGAGGTCATGTGGTAGGCATCGCCACTCATGCCGAAGCCGATCAGTTCGGCGTGGATGGTTGCGCCCCGGGCCTTGGCATGCTCCAGCTCTTCGAGTACCAGCGCGCCGGCACCGTCGGACAGCACGAAGCCGTCACGGCCCTTGTCCCACGGGCGGCTGGCGCGAGCCGGCTCGTCGTTGCGCGTGGACAAGGCACGAGATGCGCCGAAACCGCCCATGCCCAGGCCGCAGGCGGCCATCTCGGCGCCGCCGGCGATCATCACATCGGCTTCATCGTAGGCAATGTTGCGCGCCGCCATACCGATGCTGTGGGTGCCCGTGGTGCACGCCGTCGCGATGGCATAGTTCGGTCCCTGGGCCCCCAGATGGATGGACAGGAAACCGGAAATCATATTGATGATCGAACCGGGCACGAAGAACGGCGAAATGCGCCGTGGGCCCTGCTCGTGCAGCGTGCGGCAGGTTTCCTCGATATTGGTCAGACCGCCAATCCCCGAGCCCATGGCCACGCCGATGCGTTCACGGTTGGCATCGGTGACCTCAAGGCCGGCATTACGCACCGCCTGGAAACCGGCTGCCAGCCCGTATTGAATGAACAGGTCGAGTTTGCGGGCTTCTTTGGCCGACAAATATTCTTCGACATTGAAGCCTTTTACCGAGCCGCCAAAACGGGTGGTATAGGCAGAAAGGTCCGTGTGTTCGATCAGACCAATGCCACTGCGGCCAGCCAGAATACCCTGCCAGGTACTCGGAACATCGGTACCCAATGGCGACAACATCCCCATACCGGTGACTACGACGCGTCTACGCGACACAGCACTCTCCTTTATCCTGTTGACGACACTTTGTCTCACACCTAAAGAAAAAACCGCACGCCGTAATGGCAGTGCGGTTTTTCCATGACAGCAGGCAACGATTACAAACTATTACGCCTGATGGCTGGTAACGTAATCGATAGCGGCTTGTACGGTAGTGATTTTTTCAGCTTCTTCGTCAGGGATTTCGGTCTCGAATTCCTCTTCCAGAGCCATCACAAGCTCAACAGTGTCAAGGGAGTCGGCACCCAGGTCTTCAACGAACGAAGCAGTGTTGACCACTTCTTCTTCCTTGACGCCCAGTTGCTCGGCAACGATTTTCTTGACGCGCTCTTCGATGTTGCTCATACCTTGTTTTCACTCCTAATGGAAAAATTCAGGCAGCTGGCCGGTGGGTAAGTGTATAGAAAGGCTTTTCAGCTTTTCAACCGAAAGCTTCAGCCTTCGTCCCCCTTTTGCCCCCTGCCCGTGAATAAGTTGCAGCTTTATAACGGATTTTAGACAGCTGGTATGACATTTTTTTGAAGCAATCCGTCACATTTGAATTACATGTACATCCCGCCGTTCACCGGGATTGTAGCCCCAGTCACGTAAGCCGCACCGTCCGAGGCCAGAAAAGCGACCACTTGCGCGATCTCCTGAGCCTGGCCCAGACGGCCCAGCGGAATCTGCGTCAGCAAGGCTTCACGCTGCGCTTCAGGCAATTCGCGGGTCATATCGGTGTCGATGAACCCTGGAGCCACCGAGTTTACCGTAATCGAGCGCGAACCGACTTCACGCGCCAGCGCGCGACCGAAACCTTCGAGGCCGGCCTTGGCTGCCGCATAGTTTACTTGGCCTGCGTTGCCCATGGCACCCACAACCGAACCAATATTGATGATTCGGCCCCAACGGGCCTTGGTCATGCCGCGTAGAACGCCCTTGGACAGGCGGAACAGGCTGTTGAGGTTGGTATCGACCACGTCGTACCACTCGTCGTCTTTCATCCGCATCATCAGATTATCGCGGGTGATACCGGCATTATTGACCAGGATCGCCGGCGCTCCGAACTGCTCGCCAATGCTGGCCAATACCGCGGCAACCGATTCATCGTTGGTTACATTGAGCTCCAGGCCGGTGCCTTGAATCCCGTGTTCCTTGAGGGTTGCGGCAATCCGTTCGGCGCCCGCGGCCGAGGTCGCGGTGCCCACCACCACGGCACCGAGACGCCCCAGCTCGAGGGCGATGGCTTGGCCGATGCCACGGCTGGCGCCGGTGACCAGTGCAACTTTACCTTGCAGACTCATGCAGGCTTCTCCTGATTCAGGCCCGCGCCGCGCGCGTGGCGGCGAAGGCATCCGGGGTATTGAGGTTGGACGTGTTGACGCCGTCGGCGCAACGCTTGTTCAGGCCGGCCAGCACCTTGCCAGGGCCGCACTCGACCAGTTCGGTGGCACCGTTGGCCGCCAGGCACTGGACCGACTCGACCCAGCGTACGGGCTTGTAGAGTTGCTCCAGCAAGTCGCGCTTGAGGGTCGCCAGGTCAGCGGCCACCTGGGCGCTGACGTTCTGTACCAACGGGATTTGCGGAGCCTGCCAGTCGATGGCGGCGACGGACTCGGCGAAGCGCTCGGCGGCCGGGCGCATCAGTTCGCAATGCGACGGCACGCTGACCGGCAACGGCAGGGCGCGCTTGGCGCCCCTGGCCTTGCAGGCTTCCATGGCGCGCTCGACGGCCGCCTTGGCCCCGGCGATCACCACTTGGCCCGGGGAGTTGAAGTTCACCGCGCTCACCACTTCGCCCTGGGCGGATTCGGCGCACGCGGCAATCACATCGGCATCGTCCAGCCCAAGGATCGCCGCCATGGCGCCCTGCCCGGCCGGAACCGCCTCTTGCATCAACTGGCCGCGCCGCTCCACCAGCTTCACCGCATCGCCCAGGCTCAGGCTGCCAGCGGCGACCAGCGCGCTGTACTCGCCCAGGCTATGGCCGGCGACATAGGCCGGACGCGCACCGCCTTCGGCCAGCCACAAGCGCCACAAGGCAATGGAGGCGGTCAGGATGGCCGGTTGGGTCTTGTCGGTCTGGTTGAGCAGTTCTTCAGGACCCTGCTGGGTCAGGGCCCAGAGGTCATAGCCCAGGGCAGCGGAGGCTTCTTTGAAAGTCTCCAGGATCAGTGGGTATTGCGCGCCCAACTCGGCCAGCATGCCGAGGGACTGCGAACCCTGTCCTGGAAAGACGAATGCGAGGGATGTAGACATGTAACAAGCCCCTAATGATCTGGTCGTCGGAGAATTGACGTCCCGCCTTGGCGGACGCAAGAAACTGTCAGTTTGGATGGCTGATTGAACTGAGCGGTCACATTTAAGCATTCCCGCGGGAAAACGCCTAAAGCAATAGATCCTCCAGGCGACCGCGCAGGCGCTCGGGGAGGTTTTCCTGGATCTCGATCAAGGCCCGCGCAATCGCGCTCTGGAAGCCCTCGACCCCGGCGGAGCCGTGACTCTTGACAACAATGCCCTGCAGACCGAGAAAACTCGCGCCGTTGTGCCGCGCCGGGGCAAGATCGGCCTGCAGCCGCTTGAGCAACGGCATGGCCAGGGCACCGACCAGCCGCGATGCCAGGCCCTGCCTGAACAGCGCCTCGATCCGCGCGGCGATCATGGTCGCCAGGCCCTCGCTGGACTTGAGCAGGATATTGCCGACAAAACCGTCGCACACCACCACATCAGCCTCGCCGCGATACAGCCCGTCGCCCTCGATGAAGCCAATGTAGTTCAGCCCGCGCGCCTGTTGCAGCAGATTCGCCGCCAGCTTGACCTGCTGGTTGCCCTTGATGTCCTCGGTGCCGACATTGAGCAAGGCGACACGCGGCCGGACCACACCGAGAGCCTCGGCCGCCACCGCGCCCATCACGGCGAACTGGAACAGATGCTCGGCACTGCAATCGACATTCGCCCCCAGGTCCAGCAACTGGCAATAGCCGCGCTGGGTCGGAATGGCTGCGACCATGGCCGGGCGATCGATCCCCGGCAACGTCTTGAGCACATACCGCGACAGCGCCATCAAGGCACCGGTATTACCGGCGCTGACACAGGCCTGGACCTTGTTGTCACGCAACAACTGCAAGGCCACGCGCATCGACGAGTCCGGCTTGCCGCGCAGGGCCTGGGATGGACGCTCGTCCATGGTGATGACTTCGCTTGCAGGAGTAATGGTCAGGCGCGCGCGATCCGCAGCCGGGTAGCTGGCGATCAGGGGTTCAAGCTGGGAAGGTTGGCCGACAAGGGTCAGGTGCAGCGAAGGCGTGGCGGACAGGCAAGCAATACTGGCCTGGACAATGCTGCGGGGACCGAAGTCCCCGCCCATTGCGTCGATCGCGATGATCTGAGCGGACAAGATTTACTCGTCAGCGCCCTTGTCGATCACTTTACGGCCACGGTATACGCCTTCTGGCGATACGTGGTGACGCAGGTGAACTTCACCGGTGGTCTTTTCCACGGACAGGGTGCTAGCCTCGAGAGCATCGTGGGAACGACGCATGTCACGGGCGGAGCGGGATTTTTTGTTCTGCTGAACAGCCATAATTGATTAACTCCTAAACGTTTGGGTCACGCTTTAACTGCGCCAATACACTGAACGGGTTGGACCGCGTTACCTCGTCCTCGCTCGGTTCGGGCTCATCGAGCCCCGCCGGCTGCTGGCATTCTTCCGGATGATGAGCAGGCACAATGGGCAAGGCGAGCAGAAGCTCTTCCTCGATCAATGCCTGCAGATCCAAAGGATCTTCGCCCAGTTCCAGCACGTCATAACCTTTCGGCAACGACTGGGTATTCGCACCCTCCTTCACCACAGCATAACTGCATTCGCTATGGATCGGCAGGGTGACCAGCTCAAGACAACGCTGGCAAACCATTTTGACTTCAGTGTCGATAAAACTGTGAATCATCACGGCTTTACGTTCATCTCGCTCAAAAACGAATTTAGCCTGCACCGTACCGACAGTGTCGGAAAGCGAGTCGCAGAGTCTCTCCAAATCGGCCAGCAGCAGCTCACCTTGAAGGGTGGTGCCACGATCAGCCAATTTGCGCGGGTCAACGTGAGGTGGAATCGGGTCATTCAACATAGGCGCAGCATTCTAGGGATGCCCCCCGCCACTGTCAAAGGAAATTAGGCTCTGTCCGTCAGCTGACGGGCCGACTAGAATCGACGACCATCGTCAGGAGAAGCGCATGTTGCCTTTGTTACTTGCCTCAAGCTCGGCTTATCGCCGGGAATTGCTGACCCGCCTGCGCCTGCCCTTCACCTGCGCGGCGCCGGATATCGACGAAAGTCAGCGCCCTGGCGAAGCCGCCATCGAGCTGGTCAAACGTCTCGCCGAGGAGAAGGCCCGGGCCCTGGCCGTGCGTCATCCGGCACACCTGATTATCGGCTCCGACCAGGTCGCGGTACTCGACGGACGGATACTCGGCAAACCCCACTGCTTCGAGAAGGCCCGCGAGCAGCTGCTGGCCGCCAGCGGCGCGCGCGTCAGCTTCCTCACCGGGCTGGCCCTGCTCAATAGCCGGACCGGCGCCTGCCAGGTGGATTGCATCCCCTTCACCGTGCAGATGCGCCACCTGGAGATCGAGCGCGTCGAACGCTACCTTCACGCCGAACAACCCTACGACTGCGCCGGCAGTTTCAAAGCCGAGGGACTGGGCGTGAGCCTGTTCCAGAGCACCGAAGGGGCGGATGCCACCAGCCTGATCGGTTTGCCGCTGATCCGCCTGGTGGACATGCTGCTGGCCGAAGGCGTGCAGATCCCATAAGTCCTTTCAGCACAAAATACCGGCTCGACGCCCCAATAAAAAACCGGTCGTTCGCGACCGGTTTTTTATTGCCGCACGAATATCAGCGCAAGGTCGGCCCCTGGAAGCCCATCCACATCGCCAACTGCTCCGCGACACTGGCACCGAGCTTTTTCGAGAAGCGATCGAAAGGTGACTCCTGAACGGTAAAGTCCACCAGTTCCTTCTCACCAATCACATCCCGCGCCACCGAACTGGCACTGCCCAGGCCGTCTATCAAGCCCAACGGCAACGCCTGCTCGCCAGACCAGACCAGCCCGGAGAACAACTCGGGATGCTCCTTGTCCTTCAGGCGCTCACCACGCCCCTTCTTCACACTGGCGATGAACTGGTTATGAGTGGTATCCAGCACCCCCTGCCAGAACCGGGTCTCATCGGCCTTCTGCGGCTGGAACGGATCGAGAAACGCCTTGTGCTCGCCCGAAGAGTAGGCACGACGCTCCACCCCCAGCTTCTCCATGGTACCGACAAAGCCGTAACCGGCCGCCGTCACACCGATAGAGCCGACCAGACTGGACTTGTCGGCATAGATCTCGTCCGCCGCACTGGCAATGTAATAAGCCCCGGAAGCACCGATATCGGAAATCACCGCATAGACCTTGGTGTCCGGGTGCAGGCCACGCAGGCGACGAATCTCGTCATACACATAACCCGACTGTACCGGACTGCCGCCCGGGCTGTTGATGCGCAGGATGATCGCCTTGACCTTGGCATCCTCGAAGGCACTGCGCAGGCTGCCGACAATATTGTCGGCACTCGCCGACTCCTTGTCCGCAATCACCCCACGCACCTCGATCAGCGCGGTGTAGTGGGCACCACGACCGGCGCTCTTCTCGATATTGATCAGCGGCGAAAACATCACCAGCGCGCCAAACAGATACACAAAGGTCAACAACTTGAAGAAAATCCCCCAGCGCCGTGAGCGACGCTGCTCCTGCACACCGGCCAGCAAGGTCTTTTCCAGCAGCTTCCAGCTCTTGTCATCAGCCGAATCGGCATTTGCCTTGGGCGGCGCGCCCCACTCATCAGACATGCTTGCTCACCCCAACGAATTCAATTGACCCGGCCATCCAGCCAGGCGTGCAACTGTGGAAAACTGTCAATCGCCAAGCGCGGCTCGAATACCCGCAACTCATCCAGCGACAAGGCACCATAACCCACCGCCACCGAATCCATGCCAGCATTGCGCGCCATTTGCAAATCGAACGCCGAATCCCCGACCATCAAGGCCTGGGAAGCCGGGACAGCGCAATGGGCGAGAATCTGCTCGAGCATCAGCGGGTGCGGCTTGCTCGCGGTTTCATCGGCGGCGCGGGTGATATCGAAATAATCCAGCCAGCCATGGGCCTTCAACACCCGATCCAATCCGCGCCGGGCCTTGCCGGTCGCGACCGCCAGCTGGTAGCCGGCGGCGCGAAACGCCTCCATGGACTGCACAACGCCCGGAAACAGCGGCGAGGGTTCCGCCTCGAGGGCAATGTAGCTGTCGGCATAGTGCTGACGAAAGACGATCAATTCAGCATCGCCGATCGCCGGGTAGAGCGTGCGAATCGCCTCTGGCAAGCCAAGGCCGATAATGCCCTTGACCGCCGACTCATCGCGCGGGGCGAACCCCGAACGAGCAGCCGCCACTCCCATTGCCTCGACAATCCGACCAATGGAATCGGCCAAGGTGCCGTCCCAATCGAAAATCAGCAGCTTGTATTCAGACCGCACTCAGTCGCTCCACTGTCTTGGCCCACATTTCATCCACCGGCGCCTGCAACTTCAGCTCGCCGCCATCGGGCAACGGCACGGTCAGCATGTAGGCGTGCAGAAACAGGCGCTTGCCACCCAGGTCACGAATTTCCTTGGTGAAATCATCGTCGCCGTACTTGCTGTCACCGGCAATACAGTGCCCGGCATGCAGGGTATGCACGCGAATCTGGTGGGTACGACCAGTGACCGGCTTGGCTTCGATCATCGTCGCGAAATCACCGAAACGGCGCAGCACCTTGAACACGGTGAGCGCTTCCTTGCCCTCTTCGTTGACCTCGACCATGCGCTCGCCGGAACGCAGGTTGCTCTTGAGCAAGGGCGCGCGTACCTGCTTGATCGAGGCCGCCCAATTACCGCGGACCAGAGCCATATAGCGCTTGTCGACGCCATCACCGCGCAGCGCTTCGTGCAGATGACGCAACATGCTGCGCTTCTTGGCGATCATCAACAGCCCGGAGGTGTCGCGATCCAGGCGATGGACCAGCTCCAGCTCCTTGGTGTCCGGACGCAACTGGCGAAAGGCCTCGATCACGCCGAAATTCAGGCCACTGCCACCGTGTACGGCAATACCGGCCGGCTTGTTGATCACGATCAGCGCCTTGTCCTCGAACACAATCGAGGCTTCAAGGCGCTGCAACAGACCCTGGGCCAGGGGCACCGGCTCGTCGCGCTCGGGGACGCGCACGGGCGGGACCCGCACGATATCGCCGGCCTGGAGTTTGTACTCGGGCTTGATGCGCCCCTTGTTCACCCGCACTTCGCCTTTGCGCAAAATGCGGTAAATCAAGGTCTTGGGCACACCCTTGAGCCGGGCGAGAAGGAAATTGTCAATGCGCTGGCCGGCATATTCCGGCGAGACCTCAAGCAGTTGTACGCTTGGAGTCGGGGGGGTAGTCGTCGTCATGTCGGCGATGATAACAATTTTTTATGGAATTGAAGCACTTAATCATTACTGCTATAGTCGCGAACGCCGCCAAAAGCGGCTGGACAGAGGACCAACGGCCAACAGCCGGCCCTGACCAACGCAATTCATCAGGATGCGAGGCCGTCCTACGGGGCTTTCGCCGTTCGAGGAAAGGTTCGCGATCGTAACGAGCGCAGGTGACATGAGGCCTGAAGCGCGCCGGTAAACTGAGTCAACACTCGTTTCCCGAGCCGGTATTAACGGCCAGTTCACAAAGTGCAGTCGATCACGAATCACACCTGGGCGAAGGCTTCGGAAACAACGCCTAATTAGCCATGAGCGTGCTTTCCCCTTTCGGAGAACACGGTAAATGCCAACCCGCTGCGGATTCTGCGCGCGGCCGCACCCGAATTATCAGGGATACGTGTAGGGTGGAGATGCACAACCGTCGGACTGTGTAGCATTAGGCTTTATCAAGACGCTTCATATCGTCCACAGCCGCGGTTGATTCCTCCTCCTGACAGAGCTTTTGCTTGTGAGGTGTCTTTTGTCACCCCAAGAAGCAGGACGCGTGAGTCGCGACTTCGTCCCCTCTGGACGAACCTCGCCCGACACAGGAATGGCCAACCACTCCTGACGCACCTGACACCGACCGTGAGAAGTCGTGTGTGCCGAACGCCGTTTCCGGCAGCCCGGAAACCGACGGTACTACATGAAAAGAATGCTGATTAACGCAACTCAACCCGAAGAGTTGCGTGTTGCCCTGGTAGACGGCCAGCGCCTCTACGACCTGGACATCGAGTCCGGTGCCCGCGAGCAGAAGAAGGCCAACATCTATAAAGGCCGGATTACTCGCATCGAGCCAAGCCTTGAGGCTGCCTTTGTCGATTTCGGCTCCGAGCGCCATGGCTTCCTGCCGCTGAAAGAAATCTCCCGCGAATACTTCAAGAAAGCCCCCGAAGGCCGCGTCAATATCAAGGACGTCCTGAGCGAAGGCCAGGAAGTCATCGTCCAGGTCGAGAAAGAAGAACGTGGCAACAAGGGCGCCGCCCTGACCACCTTCATCAGCCTGGCCGGTCGTTACCTGGTACTGATGCCGAACAACCCGCGAGCCGGCGGTATTTCCCGGCGCATCGAAGGCGAAGAGCGCAACGAACTGCGTGAAGCGCTGAACGGCCTGGTTGCCCCGGCCGACATGGGCCTGATCGTGCGCACCGCCGGCCTTGGCCGCAGCAGCGAAGAAATGCAGTGGGACCTCGACTACCTGCTGCAACTCTGGACCGCGATCAAGGAAGCCTCCCTGGACCGTTCCGCGCCTTTCCTGATCTACCAGGAAAGCAACGTGATCATCCGCGCCATCCGCGACTACCTGCGCCAGGACATCGGCGAAGTGCTGATCGACAGCGTTGAAGCCCAGGACGAAGCCCTGACCTTCATCCGCCAGGTGATGCCGCAGTACGCCAGCAAGATCAAGCTGTACGAAGACAGCGTGCCGCTGTTCAACCGTTTCCAGATCGAAAGCCAGATCGAAACCGCCTTCCAGCGCGTCGTCGAACTGCCTTCCGGCGGCTCCATCGTCATCGATCCGACCGAAGCCCTGGTGTCCATCGACATCAACTCGGCCCGCGCCACCAAAGGCAGCGACATCGAAGAAACCGCGCTGCAGACCAACCTGGAAGCCGCCGAGGAAATCGCCCGTCAGTTGCGCCTGCGCGACATCGGCGGCCTGATCGTCATCGACTTCATCGACATGACCCCGGCCAAGAACCAGCGCGCCGTGGAAGAAAAAGTCCGCGAATGCCTGGAAGCCGACCGTGCCCGCGTGCAAGTCGGCCGTATCTCGCGCTTCGGCCTGCTGGAAATGTCCCGTCAGCGCCTGCGTCCATCCCTGGGCGAAAGCAGCGGCATCGTCTGCCCGCGTTGCAACGGCACCGGCATCATCCGTGACGTCGAATCCTTGTCCCTGGCGATCCTGCGCCTGATCGAGGAAGAGGCCCTGAAGGACCGCACCGCCGAAGTCCGCGCCCAGGTGCCGATCCCGGTCGCCGCGTTCCTGCTCAACGAAAAACGCAACTCGATCACCAAGATCGAACTGCGCACCCGCGCCCGTATCGTGATCCTGCCGAACGATCACCTGGAGACGCCGCACTTCGAAGTGCAACGTCTGCGCGACGACAGCCCGGAAGCCCACACCAACCAGTCCAGCTACGAAATCGCCGCGGCCGCCGCCGAAGTCGAAGATGTCCAGCCGGCCGCGGCCACCCGCACCCTGGTTCGCCAGGAAGCGGCGGTCAAGACCGCGCCGGTCCGCGCCAACGCGCCGGTTCCGACCGAAGAAGTGGCTGCGCCTGTCGCCGCCCCGGCACCGGTCGTGGCCGAACCAAGCCTGTTCAAGGGCCTGGTGAAGTCCCTGGTCAGCCTGTTTGCCAGCAAGGAAGAGCCGGTTGCCCCTGCCGTGGTTGAAAAACCGGCGGCCGAGCGTCCTGCCCGTAACGAAGAGCGTCGCAACGGTCGCCAGCAGAGCCGCAACCGTAACGGTCGCCGTGATGAAGAGCGCAAGCCGCGCGAAGAGCGTGCGCCACGGGAAGAACGCGCGCCGCGCGAGCCGCGTGAAGAACGCGCGCCACGGGAAGAGCGTGCACCGCGTGAAGAACGTGCGCCACGTGAAGTCCGCGAAGTGCGTGACGAAGCACCGGCCGTAGCTCGTGAGGAACGTGCCCCACGTGCCCCGCGTGAAGAACGCGCACCACGCGCCCCGCGTGAAGATCGCAAGCCACGTGGCGAACGTGAAGAACGCGTGCGTGAACTGCGCGAGCCGCTGGATGCCGCACCGGCTGTCGCCGCTGCCGCGACGGCTGGCGTAGTCGCCGAAGAACGTCCGGCCCGTGCGCCACGTGAAGAACGTCAGCCGCGTCCACCGCGTGAAGAACGCCAACCACGTGCCGAGCAGGCTGCCGTCGCCGCTGAAGAAGAAGTATTGCAGGGCGAAGAGCAACTGCAGGACGAAGGCCAGGACAACGCCGAAGGTGGCGATCGTCCCCGTCGTCGCTCCCGTGGTCAACGTCGCCGCAGCAACCGTCGCGAGCGTCAGCGTGACGCCAACGGCAATGTGATCGAAGGCTCGGAAGAAGGCAGCGAAGAACCTCACGAACCGGCTACCGCTGCCGAACTGGCTGCCGGCCTGGCCGTGACCGCCGCCGTCGCCAGCAGCGTGATCAGTGCTCCAGCCGAAGCCCAGGCGCATCAGCAGGCCGAACTGGCCACTGCCGCGACCCAGGAAGCACCCGCGGTTGAAGCTCCGGTCGTTGAAGCCACTACCCCGGTAGAAGCCCCGGCGGTACCGGAAGTGGAAGTTGCTCCGGTTCACGCGGTCGAGCCTGCGGTTGAAGCCCCTGCCGAACCGGTCGTTGTCGCGGAGCCGCCAGTATTCGTGGCGCCTGAACCGGCCATCGAAACATCGGCTGTCGCAGCGCCAGTGGTTGAAGAGCCAGCCGCTCAAGCGCCTGTCGCCGAAGCAGCTCCGGTCGCGCAAACAGCGCCAGAGCCGGCCCAGGAAGTCCAGGCCGCGTTCCAATGGTCCGAGCCCGCGGTCGCGCAACAGGCGCCCGTGACTGAACCTGTCGTGGCTGAAGAGCCAGCCGTGGTTGCCCAACCAGAGCCTGCTCCAGTGGCTGCCCCGGTAGTGGCTGAAGCCGCTGCGGTAGTTGTCGAGGCGGCTCCAGCCAGCGCCCTGACCAGCAACGGCCGCGCACCGAACGATCCACGTGAAGTGCGTCGTCGCAAGCGTGAGGAAGAGCGTCTGGCTCAGGAAGCCGCCGAGCGTGCCGCTGCCGCCCCGGCAGTAGAGGCCGTGGTCGCCGCCGAACCGGCCCCCGCGCCTGAAGCTGCTCCGGCGGCGCTGGCGCACAACGAAAGCGAAGCGGTTGCGCCGACCATCGACGAAAACCTGCAGTCCGCCGAAGAAGTGGTTGAACACAACCACAAAGCCCTGGAAGAAGCCCACGAGCCTAAACCCCTCGCCTGACTCTGACGGCTGTTGAAAAGCCCCGCCTGCAGTGATGCAGGCGGGGTTTTTTTGTCCGTTATTCAGGAGGCCCAGCGGATTTTTCCTGCCTATGGATAAAGCCGCCATACAACAAAGAAAAGTCCCACGCCACAAATTGAATCCAGCTGACTGAACTCAGCTTTTCACCAGTGCACAGTCGAGCCTCTCAGGGACAGGTGAGAGGGCAATGTTCATGACGGACGCAAACAAGAGACTAACCTGGTGCTTTCCTTTCAAGACAGCCGGCGCTCGCAGCCGGGAAGTCACTGATCCGCAAACCTGCTACGACGCCCTGGCCAAAGCCGTGGGCGGCACCTATCCGCTGGGGCAAGGCGGGCTCTGGCATGGTGGGGTACATTTCGACAAGAACACCGCCGCCCTCCTCGACCAGGAAGCCGTGCGCTGCATCGCCGATGGCGAAGTCATCGCCTACCGCATCGATCAGGCCTATCCGACCGCCCTCGGGGCCAACCGTGAGCCCGCGACCTATTCAACGGCGTTCGCATTGGTCAAGCACCGCCTGAGCCTGCCTGGCGAGCCACATGGCGCGATCCCCCTGCTGCCGTCACCGTCTCTGACCTTCTACAGCCTGTACATGCATTTGCTCAGCTGGGAGCACTACCAGCGCGAGCCCGACAGAGCCAGACCCTCGTTCTGGAGGGGCGCGCCTGAAGCCAAGGGCCAGGTCATCCTTCTCGACACCCCGCACGCCATCAAGGCCGGGGCCTTGATCGGCCATCCCGGCGCCTTCAGTACGCCCCGTCATCCGAATGGCGATGACCTGCTGCATCTGGAAATCTTCAGTTGCGACGACGTTCCAGCCTTTATCGAAAAGAGCCGGGCCCATGCCGTTCAGCTTCCCGCCAGTGAAAGAGGCCTGGTCAGCATCAGCAATATCGCCAGCGCGCTGGCCCCTCACACAGCACAGATCAACGCCGCCAATCCCCCGAGAATGGCCATGCGCAGCCTGCGAACGCTCCCCGGCCTGATCCTGCCCCGGGTGGTCCTCGACAACCTGCCTTCCGATCAGCGGATCCGCGATACCTTTGCCCCTCCTGGCCTGAAGCCCTACACCCAGAACTGGTGGCACCTCAAGAAGCGCATGGCCGACGCCAGCGGCCAGCGCGTCAGTGGCTGGCTGGGCGAGAGCGCGTTGTTCTTCGACGACTACAGCCCGTGGGATTGGGCGGGCTTTGATTGCCTGCGCGAAACCAGCTGCCATGGCGAACAGCTGGCCTGCCACTTCCAGGCGCTGGAGTTGCTGAGCAAGGCGCAGCAGGCCGACTACGACTTGCTGGTGCACAAGGCGAACAATGGCCCAATCAGGACCCGATTGCGCCAGATCATCCAGGGCAACGCCGACTCCATCGCGGTCAGCCCGCTGCTGACGCCGGCGCGAATTCGCACCGCGCTGGACAATCCCCATCACGCCCAGGCCATTTCGCAGTTGATTGTTCATTACGAAAGCGAGTGGTTCTGGAACCCCGCAAAATGGAATGAGCTGGATCACCTGCTGCGACATGGCGACAGCAGGCCCAATGAACGCTGGGAGGAAGAGAAAAAGCGTATTCGGAAACTGTCCTGGTGGGCCGAGCTGGCAGGTAAACATGGGATCAATCCGGACGGAAAAGCCTGGCATTTCCATCCCATTGGGTTACTGGCGAACTTTGTTGCCATCGAAGATGAAAACGACCTCAAGTGGCTCAAGGTGGAGCGAGGACAACTGACGTTTGATGTGGAAGGCAATGATATTGATGATCCGGCACATCCGCTGCATATCTACTTCAGTCGTAAAGTACATTGGCCGGGTGGTGCTTCGGGAATAACCATTGGTCGTGGATATGACTTAGGGCAGAACAAAAATGCCGAAGCCGATCTGCTAGCAGCCGATATTCCTGAGCCGTTGTATAGCTGGTTGATTGGGGCCAAAGGGCTTCGTGGTCAGGCGGCAAAAAACTATTTCAAGGCTGCCAGCCCGGAGATCAAGACGTTTTCCATTTCCAGAAAGCAACAGTACGAACTATTCCAACCGGTCTATGACTTTATGGAAAGCGAGGTCCTTCGAATTTCAGAAAAAATCGACACCACAGACAATTATGGGAAATTGAACTGGCATTCAACCCACAAAGCGATTAAAGATCTAATAGTCGACTTAAGGTACCGAGGCGACTACGACGCCCGATCCAGAGCACTGCTGCAACGGCACCTCATAAACAATGACATCGACAAATTGTATTCAATCATCAGCGCCCCAAAAAACTGGCCAAACGTACCCAACGACCGCTTCAACAGGCGCATAAGCTACCTAGATAAATCCAGGTGAAAAAATGAAGAGCAAAATCATTCTATTACTCATTTCCGCCGCCACCAACGCCAACGCAGCCAGTGAGAAAGCAAACTACAACACCATATACGAGGCTCACTCGAGAAGAATCGGCGAAGTAGTAGCCCGCTACATTAAAACCCATGACGACCCCTGCCTGACCATAGAAGTGCTAGATCCAGACAAAAAATGGAACATTCTATCCAGAAAGAAAATATGTTCTATAAACGGAAAATCCTTTATGAACCAGGTTTCCTACTCAGATTTCGAAAACATAACTTTTTCGGACAAAGGAATAGCTAGCAGCCTACTGGTGTTCCCTCTATTGCCCGCTGCACGTGAGAGATACGATTGCCTGATTCCAATCAAAGGCCCAAAAATAGGAGCGCTTGCCTGCTCAGAACCGACGTACGAGTATGATTAAACCCACGCCAATACCAACTAATAGCGAGGTCGCGTTGGTCTCGGAGGCAGCGTCTAACTAAAAAACTTCTACAAAAATATCAAGTGCTCAGGTCTATCAACATCCCAAAGCACACCCGGGTCTTCGACAGACGCCTCTCGTACGTTGCCGCCCACAAACAACGGCCTGGCCCCGCGATCCCCCGACAAGCCCATCAGAGCCGGCCCAAACGCACGCCCGAACCCCACCGGATGCCCATGTTCACCTTGAAAAACCGGCACACAAATGGCGTCGTCTTCAATCCCCGCCGTCACCCGCACAACCGTCTCCGGCAGGATAAACGGCATATCTCCCAGCAGCACCAGCCACCCCGCCTGATCGGCCGTCGCCGCCACGGCGGCGGCGAGGCTGTCGCCCATGCCCGTCGACTCGATCAGCAATACCCGACAGCCATACGCCCGTGCCAAGCGGATCACCTCCAAGCGATCCGCAGTCGTCACCAATAACCGGGTTGCAAGCCGCTGCGGTAAACTCAGCAGCACATGTTCCAACACCGCTCGCTCGACACCATCGCGGCCAACGCACGGCGCCAACAACTTGTCCTGATCGGCCCCGGCCGCCTGCCGGAAGCGGCTGCCCCGCCCCGCCGCCAGGACAATGGCCGCAACCGACTCACTCACGGGTCGCCAACTCCGGCTTTTTCTGCCGCAACCCAACACCGTTCTTGATCGCCACGACTTCCGCCATCAAGGACAAGGCAATCTCCGCGGGTGTATGGCTACCGATATGCAAACCAATCGGGCCATGCAACCGAGCGATGGCATTCGGGGCCAAGCCCAGCATTGCCAGATTGTCCCGGCGCTTCTGGCTGTTGACCCGCGAGCCCAATGCACCGATATAGAACGCCCTGGAACTCAATGCCGTGAGCAACGCCATGTCGTCCAGCCGCGGGTCGTGGGTCAGGGCGATGATGGCCGTGCGCTCGTCGGTCTGGATATTCAGCACGGCCTCATCGGGCATGCCCGGCACAAAACGCCCATGTTGCTCTTCCCAGCCATGGACGAATTCCTTGCGTGGATCGCAGATCAGTACTTCGAAATCCAGCAACCGGGCCATTTCCGCCACGTAGCGCGACAATTGGCCGGCACCGATCAACAACAAGCGCCAACGAGGACCGTAGATCGCCCGCAAGCGCTCACCGTCGAAGCTCAGGGTGTCGGTTTTGCCCGCGTCGCTCAAGGTCACTTCGCCAGTGGCCAGGTTCAGCTCCCGGGCGACAATCTCATGGGCCTCGCAGCGCGCCAGCAATTGCGCGACCCAACCTGGATCGGCGACCCGCTCCTCGGTCAGGCGCAAGGTGCCACCACAAGGCAGGCCAAAACGCGCGGCCTCGTCACGAGTCACGCCATAAGTCACCAGTCGCACCGGAGGCCCGTCTTCCGGCAAACGTCCATCCTGCATACGCTGGATCAGGTCATCCTCGATACAGCCACCGGACACCGAACCGATCACCATGCCGTCCCCGCGCAAGGCCAGCATCGCCCCCGGCGGACGCGGCGCGCTGCCCCAGGTCTGGACCACGCTGTACAGCACCACCCGCTGTCCCGCGCGGCGCCATTGCAGGACACTGCGCAGGACATTCAGATCAACGCTGTCCATCAGGCTTGCACCTGGTTCCAGCCTTTTAGCTGGTAACGCACCGGCAGGTTGCGAATACGCTTGCCGGTGGCGGCAAAGATCGCGTTGCACAGCGCCGGCGCGATCGGCGGCACGCCCGGCTCACCGACACCGCCCAAAGGCACTTCGCCCGGCGGCGTGACCAGATGCACCGCCACCTCCTTCGGCGCCAGGGACATGCGCGCCACTTCGTACATATGGAAATTGTCTTGCTGGACCTTGCCCTCCTTGAAGCTGATCTCGCCCAGCACAGCGTTGCCCAGGCCCATGACGCAAGCCCCTTCGAACTGCGAGCGAATCCGTTCCGGGTTGATCTGCGGACCGCAGTCCACGGCGATATCGGCCTTGTGCACGATCAGGCTGCCATCCTCCTTGACCTCCACCTCGATCACCGCCGCCACGTAGGTGACAAAACTGTAATGCACCGCCAGCCCCAGGCCGCGCCCTGGCGGTAGTTCGCGCCCCCAGCCGGCAGCCTTGGCCGCGGTTTCCAGGACCGCGCGCATCCGCCCGGTATCAATGGGATAGCGCTCGGGGGACTCACCGTAGTTCCACTGCTCGCTCAGGGTTCGCGGGTCGATCCGACGATCCGGCCCCAGCAACTTGAGCTGATAGGCCAAGGGGTCCTGGCCAGCCTTGTGCGCCAGCTCGTCGACAAAACTCTGGATGGCGAAACCATGGGGGATATTCGACACCGAGCGGTACCAGCCCACTCGCGTATGCACCTTTGCAGACGGATTTTCCAGGCGCACATTGGGAATGTTGTAGGCCATATTGGTAAAGCCCATGCCCAGCTCGAAAGCGCCCTCGTTGTTCATGTTGGGCGCGAACAGCGCGGTGATACTCGGCGCCACGGTACGGTGCAGCCAACCGGATGGCGTGCCGTCCTTGTTCAGGCTGGCCCGCAGGTATTCCGCCGACACGGTATGGAAATAGGAATAGTGGATGTCATCCTCGCGGGTCCACTGCACGCGCACCGCCTGGCCCGGCATCGCCTTGGCGAGAATGGCCGCCTCGATGATGTAGTCCGGCTTGGATTTGCGCCCGAAACCGCCGCCGAGCAAGGTCACGTTGACGGTCACCTGGTCGAAGCCGATCCCCAGGCGCTCGGCGATCCGCTCGCGGGTCACCTGGGGCGCCTGGGTCGGTGCCCAGGCTTCGCAGTGGCCATCGTTGAAGCGGGCGATAGCGACCATCGGTTCCATCGGCGACTGGGCCAGGTGCGGCAGGTAATAACCGGCTTCGAACTGGCTGTCGGCGCGTTTCAAGGCTTCGTCGACATTACCGGTATCGCGTACCACCTTGCCGGGCTGGCGCGCCGAAGCTTCCAGTTCCTGGCGGTAGGCAACGGAGTCATAACCGGCGTTGACACCGTCATCCCAGACGATCGTCAGCGCCTCACGGCCCTTGATCGCCGCCCAGGTGTTGCTGGCGATTACCGCCACCCCGCCCAGCGGCTGGAACTCGGAAGGCAACGGGCGACTTTCGATTTCCAGGACCTTGAGCACTCCCGGGACTTTCAGCGCGGCACCGGCATCGAAGGATCTGACCTTGCCGCCATACACCGGTGGCCGGGCCACGGTGGCGTAGAGCGTGCCCTCGAAATGCACATCGGCCCCGTACAACGCGCGGCCATTGACGATATCCGCGCCGTCGATGGCCCGGGAAGACTCCTTGCCGATATAGCGGAATTCCGAGGGTTGCTTGAGCTTCAGGCTGTCGCGGGCCGGAACGGCCAATGCCGCGGCCGCGGCCGCCAGGGCCGCGTAACCGAGCTCACGCCCGCTCGGGCTGTGGATAACCTTGTGCAACCGCGCCCGACACTCCGCCAGCGGGACTTTCCACTGCGCGGCGGCCGCCTGTTCGAGCATGCTCCGGGCCGCCGCGCCGCAACGCCGCATGGGTTCATACCAGTGCCGCATGCTGCGTGAGCCGTCGGTGTCCTGGTTGCCGAAACGCGCCTCGTCGCCCGGCGCCTGCTTGACCTTGACCCGCGCCCAATCGGCCTCGAGCTCATCCGCCACCACCATGCTCAGGCTGGTGCGCACGCCCTGGCCCATCTCGGCACGGTTGCAGATCACCGTCACGCTGCCATCGGTATCGATGCTCACATAGACCTTGGGATCATCGACCCAGCCATGGGGCATATGGTCGGCACCGTATTTCTGCTCACCTTCGGCAAAAGCCTCGGGCAGGCCCCAACTCGCCGCCAGGACCAGCGCGCCGGTGGCGCCGACGCCCTTGAGAAAGCCACGCCGGCTGAGATTGCTCAGGACGAAATCGTTCAAGGACGTATTCATGCCTTGGCCTCCTGCAGATGGGCGGCGGCCTGATGAATGGCGCTCTTGATGCGGTTATAGGTTCCGCAGCGACAAATATTGCCGAGCATGGCTTCTTCGATCTGGGCATCGCTGGGTTTGGGATTGACCTTGAGCAAGGCCGTGGCCGACATGATCTGCCCGCCCTGGCAGAAGCCGCACTGGGCGACGCCAGCGTCCAGCCAGGCTTGCTGCACCACCTGGCCGACCGGATCGCCGTGCAGGTTGTCGATCGTCGTGATGCCCTGCCCCGCCACTGAGCCAACGGGGGTGATGCAGGAGCGCACCGGTAACCCGTCGATGTGCACGGTACAGGTGCCGCACAGGCCCATGCCGCAGCCGAATTTGGTCCCGGTATAACCCGCCACGTCGCGGATGGCCCAAAGCAGCGGCATATCCTCGGTGACGTCCAGTTGATGGTCTTGACCGTTGAGTTTCAGAGTAATCATGGGCACGCCCGCATAGTTCAAGGTTATGGGGTCGAGCCATCCGTCATTGAGTGCCACGGTTCGACACGGGGCGGATCGACTCAGGCTAATAGGCTCTCTCATGAAGCGAACGCTTCATCGGGCCTTTCTTGGAATTTGTTTTTACGCCGTTGGCCGGCGCTGGAAAAGCCGTATTCGGAAAAATCCGTGTGTACGCTGGAGTGCTCTGAATCGGGCTTGTCCGTGATAACGGCGCTGAGCGCCGCATCGCCATCGGCGGCAAACCAGCGCCTGCAAGGTTTCACTGACGACGATAGAGGGCGGCGAAACACCGAGCAATGGCGATAGTGAATGTGGCAGCGCTATCGCCAAGAGCATAGCTTCAGTAGAGGTTCGGCTCCATTTCCAGCTCAACGCAAAAGCGTTGCAAAATGTCAGCCTGGATCCGCCGCGCCAACGCCAGCAATTGCCCGCCGCTCGCCGCGCCGTAGTTGACCAGCACCAGCGACTGCAAGCGATGCACCCCTGCGTCCCCGTCGCGAAAGCCCTTCCAGCCCGCCGCCTCGATCAGCCAGCCCGCCGCCAGCTTCACTTGCCCGTCAGGCTGTGGATAACTCACCAGGCCGGGATGAGCCAGCTTCAATTCACCAGCCAGGGCAGCCGACACCAGCGGGTTCTTGAAGAAACTCCCGGCATTGCCCAGCACCGCCGGATCGGGCAGCTTTTCACTGCGAATACTGCAAATGGCCCGGCTGACATCGCGGGCGCTGGGTTGGCTGACGCCCTGCTCGGTCAGGCGCTGGGCCACCGGGCCATAACCCAGGTGCAGGTGCTCGACACGACTCAAGGCAAAGCGCACCCGCAGGATCAGCCAACGCCCGGCGGCGTGCTTGAACAGGCTGTCGCGATAGCCGAACCGGCACTCTTCCAGGGAAAACTCGCGCAGCTCGCCGCTCTCACGATCCAGCGCGGTCAGTCCGGCGAACACGTCCTTGATCTCGACCCCGTAGGCACCGATGTTTTGCATCGGCGCCGCGCCCACGGTGCCGGGAATCAGGCTGAGGTTTTCCAGGCCGCTCCAGCCCTGGGCCAGGGTCGACAGCACAAAAGGATGCCAGGGCTCGCCGGCCTCGGCTTCGATCACGACATTGACACCGTCATCGCTCACCAACCGTATGCCCCGGGTGCCCATGCGCAACACCAGCGCCGGGATTTCCGCCGTCAACAGCAGGTTGCTGCCGCCCCCGATCACCAGCAACGGCAGTTGCTGGCGCGCCGCATAGGCCAGGGCCTCACGGACATCGGCATCGCTGTGGGCCTCGGCGAACCACTGCGCGCGGACATCGACGCCGAAGCTGTTATAGGGTTTGAGGGAGACCCCGGCTTGCAGTTGCAGGGTCATAGACGCCCCTTGAGTTCGATCACCAGCCGATCACTGGCCTGTTCGATCAGGTCCAGCACCTGCTCGAAACCCTGTTCTTCGTCGTAATACGGATCCGGCACTTCCTCCACCGCGCCGTCATAACGGCGCAGGAACAGGTCCAGTTCAGCCTTGCCCCGGGCTGGTTGCAGCAACTTGAGGTTACGCAGGTTGCTCTGATCCATGGCCAGGATCAGGTCGTAACGGTTGAAATCCGCCGCGCCGACCTGCCGCGCGCGCTGGGCCGACAGGTCATAACCCCGGATCCGCGCCGCCCGCTGGCTACGGCTGTCCGGCGGCTTGCCGACATGCCAGGGGCCGGTGCCGGCGGAGGCCACTTCGATCCGCTCGGCCAATCCGGCCTCGCGCAACTTGTGCCGCAGCACACCTTCGGCCGTGGGCGAACGACAGATATTGCCCAGGCAGACAAACAGAACCCGCATCAGGCCTCCAGCAAACGACGAACGCGATCGAGGTCTTCAGCCGTATCGACGCCGCCAGGTGGCGCCTCCAGGGCATCGGCGACGTGGATCCGCACGCCGTGCCACAGCGCCCGCAATTGCTCCAGGCGTTCGGTGGTTTCCAGCCAGCACGGGCCCCAACCGACGAAGTCATGCAGGAAGCCGGCACGATAGGCGTAGATGCCGATATGGCGGCGGAACGGCACGCCTTGCGGCATCTGCTCACGACTGATGGCAAAGTCATCCCGAGCCCAGGGCAGGGTCGCGCGGCTGAAGGTCAGGGCCAGACCGTTGATATCGCTGACCACCTTGACCACATTCGGATTGAACAGGGTTTCCAGGTCATGGATCGGCTCGGCCAGGGTCGCCATGCGCGCTTCGCCATGGGCCGCGAGGTTGGCCGCGACCTGATCGATCAGCAGCGGCGGAATCAGCGGCTCGTCGCCCTGGACGTTGACAACGATGGCATCCGCCGTCAGGCCCAGCAAGGTGGCAACTTCGGCCAAGCGATCGGTGCCGGACTCATGATCCTCGCGGGTCAGCAACACTTCGGCGCCAAAAGCCCGGCAGGCCTCGACGATGCGTGCATCGTCGGTGGCCACCAGCACCCGCTCGGCGCTACTTTTGCACGCCTGCTCCCAGGTGTGCTGGATCATCGGCTTGCCGGCAATCAATTGCAGCGGCTTGGCCGGCAGGCGGGTGGAGGAAAAGCGCGCCGGAATGACGACGACGAACGGGGTGGTCATTTGTCCAGGCGCTCATCGGTGCTCAGGGTACGGGCTTCGCTTTCCAGCATCACCGGGATGCCATCGCGGATCGGATAGGCCAGGCCGGCGCCCTTGCTGATCAGCTCGGTCTTGTCGGCGCTGAGTTTGAGGGGCCCCTTGCAGATCGGGCAGGCGAGGATGTCGAGCAGTTTGGTGTCCATGAAGGTTCCCTGGATAAAAACGGGTTTAGGGCAAGAGACGGTCGGGCAACAGACGCAGCAGCTGGGTGTCGAACCAGGCCACGAAGGCCTCGGACGGCGACGCATCCACCGCCAGGTACCACCAGTCCGGCGCCGCGAAGGCCCGGCATTTCACCGCATCCTTTTCGGTCATCACCAGCGGCAGCACCGGTTCGAAACTCAAGGCCCCGGCGCTGTACTCGGCATGGTCGGCAAAGGCATGGGGCACAGGCTGCCAGTGTAGCGTTTCAAGGGTGTCGAAGAAACGTTGCGGGTTACCGATGCCGGCGACCGCGTGTAGCACCTGCCCGGGTGGAAAGTGATCGACCGGCTGGCGTTCGCCGCTCAGCAGGTTGACCAGGGCCGTCGGCCGCAGGCGAAAGGCAAAGCCGTTGTCACGGTCCTCGTGGGCGCCGTTGTAGAGCACGCCATCGACGCTTTGCAGGCGTTCGACCGGTTCGCGCAGAGGCCCGGCGGGCAAACAGCGGCCATTGCCCAGGCCGCGGGCAGCGTCGATCAGCACCAGTTCCAGATCCCGGGCCAGGCGGTAGTGCTGCAGGCCATCGTCGGAGAGGATCAGGTCGAGTTTTTCCGTTGCCAGCAAGGCCTGGACCGCGCGACTGCGGTCCGGATCGATCATCAGTGGTACACCGCTGCGCCGGACGATCAACAACGGCTCGTCACCGGCCAGCGCCGCCGCCTGGTCGGGCTGCACCCGCCAGGGCAATTGCGGCGGCTTGGCGCCGTAGCCGCGACTGACCACGCCGACCCGCAGGCCGCGTCGCCGGCAATGCTCGATCAGCCAGAGAATCATGGGGGTCTTGCCGGTGCCGCCGACGGTGATATTGCCCACCACGATCAATGGCACCGGCGGCTGGTAGATCGGCCCCTGGCCCGCGACGAAGCGCGCGCGCTTGCCGTCGACCACCCGGCGATACAGCCACTCCAGCGGACGCAGCAGGGTCAGCGCCGGATGACCGTCGTACCAGGCGGCGAGCAGACGCTCGGAAAAACTCATCAGGGTGCCGGCGCCGCTTCGACAGTGGTCATGCGCAGATGGCTGAAGCCCAGCTTGCCGGCGGCATCCATCGCGGTGATCACGGCCTGGTGCTGGGTCTTGCCATCGGCGCTGATCGACAGCGGCAGGCTGGTATCGCCGCCGGACTCTTTCTGCACCGCTTCCATCAGGCTGGCCAGGTCATTGCTCGGCAGGCGCTGATTGTTCACCGTGTAGACGCCATCGGCGCTGATGGCGATATCCAACTGCTTGGGAATATGGTCTTCGGCCGGCGAACCGCTGACCGCCTGCGGCAGGTCGACCCGCAACTCGGTCTGGCGGGTAAAGGTGGTGGTGGTGACGAAAAACAGCAGCAGGACGAACACCACGTCGATCAACGACGTCACGTTGATATCCACGGGCTCCAGGGGCTTGCGGCGGAATTTCACGCTTTACCCTCTGGCATGTCGACGTCGCGATCGCCCTGCACCACCTCGACCAGCTTGATCGCTTCCTGCTCCATGCCCACCACCAGCTCATCGACCCGACGCAACAGGAAACGATGGAAGAACACCGCCGGAATCCCGACCATCAGACCCGAAGCCGTAGTGACCAGCGCCTTGGAGATCCCGCCGGCGAGCACCGTGGCATTGGTGGTCATGCCCGTGCTCATGAACGAACTGAAGATGTCGATCATGCCCAGCACCGTGCCCAGCAGCCCGAGCAAGGGCGACATGGCGGCGATGGTGCCGAGGGCGCTGAGGTAGCGCTCCAGTTCGTGGATGACCCGGGCGGCGGCTTCCTGAATACACTCCTTCATGATCTCGCGACCATGCTTGGAGTTCGCCAGGCCCGCGGCGAGGATCTCGCCCAGGGGGGAATCGGCGCGCAGCTGCTTGAGTTTTTCCTTGTCCAGTTGCTTGTCCCTGATCCAGAGCCAGACCTGCCCGAGCAGATGTTCCGGGGTCACGCGGCTGGTCCGCAGCGTCCACAGGCGCTCGGCGACGATGCCCGTTGCGGCGATGGAACTCAAAATGATCGGCAGCATCATCCAGCCGCCGGACTTGACCAATTCCCACACAGTGACAGTCCCCTCGAAAAAGTGCGCCACTCTAACATAGGGGTTGCGCGGGTCGAAGATCGTGATGTCGCAACCCGCAGCACTTTAATAACCCTGGGTTATTGAAAAATCCCAAGCTATTGCCGCCAGAAACGCCGCTCGGCTTGCAGGGCCCGCGGTTCGTCGAAACGTCCCAGCAGCAGGCGCAGCGCGCCCTGTTCCGCGCTGTCGAAGATCGCCATGTCCAAGGCTTTGTAACGTGCAATGACCTGCGGGTGCGGATGCCCGAAGGCATTGCCGCGCCCACGGGAAATCAGCACGCCACGGGGAGCCAGACGTTGCAGGAAGACCCGCGACGACGAGCTGCGGCTACCGTGATGGGGCGACTGCAGCCAGTCGCTGGCCATCGCCAGCGGGCTATCGAGGAAGGCCTGCTCGGCCTCGACATCGATATCGCCGGTCAGCAGCAGACGCTCGCCATTGGCCTCGATCCGCAGGACGCAAGAGGACTGATTGCTGTCCCGGGCCTGGGGCCAGCGCCACAGGGCAAAACGCACCCCATCCCACTGCCAGTGCCGGCCACTGACACAGGGTTGGGCCCGCAACGCCGTGGGCAAGCCCTCGACATCGCCGCCGAGCACCTCGCCCACCGGCAAGCCGCGCCGCACGGCCAGCGCCCCACCGGCATGATCGGCGTCGGCATGGCTGAGCAGCAGCGTATCGAGTCGCCGCACGCCCAGCTTGCGCAAGGATGGCAGCACCACCCGCTCGCCCTGATCGAACTCGCCAAAGCGCGGTCCGGCGTCGTACAACAGACTGTGCCGATGGGTACGCACGAGAATCGCCAGGCCCTGGCCGACATCCAGTTGCCAGACCTCGGCCTCGCCCGGCGCCACCTGTGCTGACGGCGCGAACAGTGCAAACAGCGCCAGCGGCCAGCCCAAGGGGCGCAGGGGGATACCGGCGGGCAGCAACAACAGCAGGACACCCAGGGCACTCAATGCCCAAGCCCATAAAGGAACGGCCGCCGGTACCCAGGCCGGCACTTGCGCGGCCAGCCATTCGAGACCTTGAAACAAGTAACCCAGCAGGCCGCCGGCCAACCACAGCAGCGCCTCTCCCAGCCAGGGCAGCGGCAACAGTAGTGTGCCGAGCAAGGCCAAGGGCAATACCAGCAGGCTGATCAGCGGAACGGCGACCCAGTTGGCCAGCGGCGCACTGAGACTGATCGGCAGGCCCAGGACCAGCAACCCGGGAAACAATCCGCAGGCGATCACCCATTGCGCACGGCTCCAGGTCTGCCAGAGGCTCCAGGCGCCCAGGCGAGCGCTGAACGTGAAGATCAGCACCGCCACGGCGGCAAAGGACAACCAGAGCCCCGCTTGCAGACTCGCCAGCGGGTCGGATAGCAGCACCAAGTCCAGGGCCGCCAACAACGGCAACATGGCCCCCAGGTGGCGATAACGCAGGCGCCACAGCAGCACCATGGCGAGCATCACACAGGCCCTGCGCACCGGTACGCCAAAACCGGCCAGCAGCGCGTAACCCAGCGCCGCCGCAAACGCCAGGCCACAGGCCCAGGGCAGCCAGGGCAACCGGCCCGGCCACAGGCCATAACGCGCCAACGCCACGATCAGGGCATAGACCAGCCCGGCGAACAAGCCGATGTGCTGGCCGGAGATCACCAGCAGATGCAGTGTCCCGGTGTCCTGCAGCACCCGCCAGGTCTGCGCCGACAGCCCCGAACCATCACCGAGGACCAGCGCCACCAGGGTTGCCGAGTGCCCTTGGGCATCGACTTGCAGCAAGCGACGCCTGAGCGCATCGCGCCAGGCAGCGCTGGCCGGCGCCAGCAACTGCCCGTCCTTGATCGTGCCGGTGGCGCCAATACCTCGGGCCAGCAACCAGGCTTCATAATCGAATCCAGCGGGATTGAGCAAGCCCTGGCCGCGCTTGAGCTTGACCGCCAGGCGCCAGCGCTCGCCGCTGCGCAGATCCGGCCCGCCGAACCAGGACAAGCGCAGACGTGCCGGCAGCCGTGCGCGGCGCGAGGTCGCGCCCTCCAGCTCGAAGCGCAGCACCCGTTCGTCACGTTGTGGCAACCCGGCCACCCGACCTTCCACCCACAGCGTCTGACCGTCCAGCCACGGCGCCAGCCGATCGTCCAGCGCCCGTTGCGCCTGGAAACAGGCCCAACTGAAGCCGAACAGAAACAAGGCCAGCGGATAAGTGCGGAACGGCAACAACATCAGCCCGATCACCGGCAGCAGCACCAGCAACCAGCCGGGTGGCAGCTGCGGCAAGAAACGCAAGGTCACAAGCCCCGCCGCCAGCGCCAACATCCCTGTACGCATAAAGCCCTCCTTGAGCCCGTTCAGCTCTTGGAATAGCCGGGGCCCGCGGACGGTGCTTTATTTATTGTCACAAAGTCTGAATCGGCTGCCCGTAGAATCCGGGCATACTGCCCGCCTGAACTGCCCGAGAAGCCTTATGCCGCGTCGCTTATTCAAACGCTACATGCCGGACCCGACCCGCATCAGGGAACACAAACACTTACGCTTTTTCGGTCCCCTGCTCCACGATCCGAACCTCTGGCACCTCAATCGGCACTCAGTGGCGCGGACCATGGCGGTGGGCTTGTTCGCGGCCTTGATGCCAATGCCCCTGCAAATGCTGCTGGCGGCATTCCTGGCGATTCTCGTGCGCGGCAATCTGCCGATTGCCGTCAGCCTGGTGTGGCTGACCAACCCGCTGACAATTCCGCCGATTTTCTATAGTGCCTACCAGCTCGGGGCCTGGTTGCTGCACGTGCCACCCCGCAGCCTGCCGGACGAACTGAGCTGGGAATGGATCAGCGGACAGCTGTCGACGCTCTGGCAACCGCTGTTGCTGGGTTCGCTGGTATTGGGAGTGGCGCTGGGCGCCTTGGGCTATTACCTGACCATGAGCTACTGGCGCTGGTGGGTGACCCGGCAGTGGAAACGGCGCCAGGAACAGCGCCGTCGTCCATGAAAGCGCTTACTGGCGCATACCGCGACCGCTGACCAGCAGCCGCGCGCAACCGATGTACAGCACCACCGTGGCAACGATCATGAAGGTGATGGCCACGCTGATACGGATGTCCGACACCCCGAGAATGCCGTAGCGGAAGGCGTTGACCATGTGCAGCACCGGGTTGGCCAGCGATACGGTCTGCCAGAACGGTGGCAGCAGGGTAATCGAATAGAACACCCCACCGAGGTAGGTCAGCGGAGTCAGCACAAAGGTCGGGATAATCGAGATATCATCGAAGTTGCGTGCAAATACCGCGTTGATGAACCCCAGCAGCGAGAAGATCGTCGCCGTCAGTATCACCACCAGCAGGGTCACGCCCAGGTGATGGACCTGCAAGTGGGTGAAGAACAGCGAGAGCAGGGTCACGATGATCCCCACCATCAACCCGCGCAGGACGCCGCCCAGGGTGTAGCCGATCAGGATGGTATGCGGCGAGACCGGCGACACCATCAGCTCTTCGATGGAACGCTGGAACTTGCTGCCGAAGAAACTCGACACCACGTTGCCATAGGAGTTGGTGATCACCGACATCATGATCAGGCCCGGAACGATGTACTCCATGTAGGTGAAACCGCCCATGCCGCCGATCTGCCGGCCGATCAGGTTACCGAAGATCACGAAGTACAGGACCATGGTGATGGCCGGCGGCAGCAAGGTCTGCGGCCAGATCCGGGTAAACCGCCGGACCTCGCGGTAGACGATGGTATTGAGGGCGACCAGGTTGGGTTGCAGTTCCGAACTCATACCGCCACCTTCGACAGGTTTTTTTCCACCAGGGACACGAACAGTTCCTCCAGGCGATTGGTTTTGTTGCGCAGACTCTGGACTTCGATCTGCTGCGTGGCCAGTTGCGCGAACAGCGCCGTGATCCCCACCGCCTTGTCGACCTGCACTTCCAGCGTGCGGCTATCCAGCAGCTTGCTCGGATAGCCGATCAACTGCGGTGCCTGGTACAGATCGTTCTTCAGGTCCAGAAGGAAGGTCTCCACATGCAGTTGGCTGAGCAACTGGCGCATGCTGGTGTTCTCGACGATGGTGCCGTGATCGATGATGCCGATATTGCGGCACAACTGCTCAGCCTCCTCCAGGTAGTGGGTGGTGAGGATGATCGTGATGCCTTTCTGGTTCAGTTCGGTGAGAAAGGTCCACATCGAACGACGCAGTTCGATATCGACCCCCGCGGTCGGCTCGTCGAGGATCAGCAGGCGTGGCTCATGCACCAGCGCCCGGGCAATCATCAGACGCCGCTTCATGCCGCCGGACAACGACCGCGATGGCACGTCGCGCTTGTCCCACAGGCCCAGCTGGGTCAGGTACTGCTCGGCGCGTTCCTTGGCGATTTTCGCCGGAATGCCGTAGTAGCCGGCCTGGGTCACGACGATATCGAAGGTCTTCTCGAACTGGTTGAAGTTGAACTCCTGCGGCACCACGCCAATGCAGCGCTTGAGCGCGGCGGGCTCGCGATCCAGATCGTGGCCGAAGACCTGCACCGTGCCGCTGGTCTTGTTCACCAGGGTCGAGAGAATGCCGATGGTGGTGGATTTGCCGGCACCGTTGGGGCCGAGCAAGGCGAAGAAATCACCTTCGGCGACATCCAGATCGATACCACTCAGGGCCTGGAAACCGTTGCCGTAGGTTTTGGTTAGCTGCCGGATGGACAGAGCGGAACTCATATCGGATTCATGCACCAAGAAGGGAGGAAAGAGCTAAATAAGGGCACGCCGTTTTGAACACAACGGCGGCGAACCGGGTTCATGTTGCTTGGGCTCGCCGCACAAGTACAGCAACCAGCGTTAATAGTGGCTATTAAGTCAACGCGGTCATCACCGCACGCTGGTAGGCCGGCCGCTGTTTCAGGCGCTCGTACCAGGCACTCAAATGGGGCATCGGCGGACGTTCGATGGGCATTTCGAACCAGGCATAGATGAAGCTGCCCAGGGGAATATCGCCCATGCCGATCTCGTCACCCGACAGGTAGGGTTTTTCCGCCAGCGCCGCATCGACCATCAGCAACAGCTCGACACAAGTATTCCGCGAAGCGTTGATCAGCGCCCAATCCCGTTGCTCGGCGGGCGTGCGCAACACGCCCCAGAAAACATCGCGAAACGGTATCGCCAAGGACGACGTGGTCCAGTCCATCCACTTGTCGGCGTTGGCCCGCACCTGCGGATCGCTGGGATACCAGTTGGAGCCGGGCGCATGCTTGGCGGTCAGGTAACGCACGATGGCGTTCGACTCCCAGAGGATGAAATCGCCGTCCTCGATCATCGGCACCCGTTTGTTAGGGTTTTTCGCACGAAACTCAGGAGTATCGACTACGCCAAACGCTCCCCCGGCATTCACGGACTCGTAAGGCAGGCCAAGCTCCTCGGCACACCATAAGGCTTTTCTGACGTTCGTCGAATTCTTCCTACCCCAGATTTTCAGCATGGCAGCCTCTCCATGGATAAATGTCGAAGCAGTCTACGCCCGAACCGAACCGACTCAAATCCTTGCGCCCGCGCAAGGTACCGGAGCGGATAGCGACTAAGCTCTGGTAGAACTTTGTCTGGGGTTTCACGGAGGATTGAATATGCTGTTGTTGTGGATACTGCTACTGGTGATCGGTATCGCCTGGCTCGCGCATCGCCGCGTCGCCGCGCTTCCCGTACTCGGCATCGTGGCCGTCTACCTCATCGCGATGCGCACCCTGGGCCACGCGCCGGGTAAACCGATGCTGGTGCTGTGGCTGCTGTTGGCGGCCGCCACCGCCACCCTGCTGCTAGCCGATCTGCGGCGCAAGCTGTTCAGCGCCCCGCTGTTCGCCTGGTTCCGCAAAGCGCTGCCGCCGATGTCCGAGACCGAGCGCGACGCCATCGATGCCGGCACCGTCTGGTGGGATGGCGAGCTGTTCAGCGGGCGTCCGGACTGGAGCAAGCTGCTGGCCTATCCCAAGGCCCAACTGAGCGAGGAGGAACAGGCGTTCATCGATGGGCCGACCGAAGAACTCTGCGCCATGGTCAGCGACTGGCGGATCGGCCAGGCCATGGATCTGCCGCCCGAGGCCTGGGCACACATCAAGCAGCACGGTTTCTTTGCCCTGATCATTCCCAAGGAATTCGGCGGCAAGGGCTTTTCCGCCTATGCCCACTCCCAGGTGGCGATGAAACTGGCCACCCGCAGCGGCGACCTCGCCTCCACGGTGATGGTGCCCAACTCCCTGGGGCCCGCGGAACTGCTGCTGCATTACGGTACCGATGAGCAACGCAATCACTACCTGCCACGCCTGGCCCGGGGCGACGATATTCCGTGCTTTGCCCTGACCGGTCCACTGGCCGGCTCCGATGCCGGCTCCATGCCGGACACCGGGGTCATCTGCAAGGGTCAATGGCAAGGCGAGGAAGTCCTTGGCCTGCGCCTGAACTGGGAAAAACGCTACATCACCCTGGGCCCGGTGGCGACCTTGCTCGGGCTGGCCTTCAAGGCCCATGACCCGGAGCACCTGCTGGGCGACGAGGAAGACCTGGGCATCAGCCTCGCGCTGATTCCCACCGACACCCCGGGGGTCGAGATCGGTCGGCGTCACCTGCCCCTCGGCGCGGCCTTCATGAACGGCCCGAACTCGGGCAAGGACGTGTTCATCCCGCTGTCGTTCCTGATCGGCGGCCAGGACATGCTCGGCAAGGGCTGGATGATGCTGATGAACTGCCTGTCGGTGGGCCGTTCGATCTCGCTGCCGGCGGTCGGCACCGGCGCGGCCAAGTTCACCAGCCTGGTGACCGGCCAGTACAGCCAGGTTCGCGAACAGTTCAACGTACCACTGGCCGCCTTCGAGGGCGTCCAGGAAGCCCTCGCCCGTATCGGCGGCAACGCCTGGCTGATGGACAGTGCGCGGATGCTCACGGCCAATGCCGTGGACCTGGGCGAAAAACCTTCGGTCCTCTCGGCGATTCTCAAGTACCACCTGACCGAACGCGGTCGCGAGTGCATCGCGCACGCCATGGACGTCCATGGTGGCAAGGGCATCATCATGGGCCCGAACAACTACCTGGGGCGCAGTTGGCAAGGCGCGCCGATCTTCATCACCGTGGAAGGCGCGAACATCCTCTCGCGCAACCTGATGATCTTCGGCCAGGGCGCGATTCGCTGCCACCCTTTCGTCCTCAAGGAAATGGCTTTGGCCGCACGCGAGGATCACGATCAGGCGCTGCTGGAGTTCGACAAGCTGCTGCTCGAACATATCGGCTTTGCCATCGGCAATGCCGCCAGCACCCTGGTCCTGAACCTCGGGCTCGGGCATTTCGAAGCCGCGCCGGGCAATCGCCTGAGCCAGGGCTATTTCCGCGCGCTGAACCGCCAGGCGGCGGCGTTCGCCCTGCTGGCGGACCTGTGCATGATGCTGCTGGGCGGCGAACTGAAGCGTCGCGAGCGGCTGTCGGCGCGCCTGGGCGATGTGCTCAGCCATCTGTACCTGGCGTCGGCGGCGCTCAAGCGTTACCACGATCTGGACTCCCCGACGTATTTGGAGCCGCTGCTCAGTTGGGCCATGGAGGAAAGTCTCGGACATTCGGAACGAGCGCTGGACGAGTTACTGAAAAACTTCCCGAACCGCGTGCTCGGCTGCCTGCTGCGGGTGGTGGTATTCCCCTTCGGTCGTCGGCACACCGGCCCTTCCGACGCACTGGATGCCGAAGTGGCCGCCGTGCTCGGTCGGGCCAAGGGCGATCCGGCGCTGGAAGCCGTGCTCGAAGGCTGCTATCGCCCGCTCTCGGCAAGCGATCCGGTCGGCGCCCTGCAACAGGCCCGCGACCTGTTGGGTGCCAGTCATGAGCTGCGGAAAAAGCTGCACACCGCGCTCAAGAGCGGCCAACTCAAGCCACGTGCCGAGGAGTCGGCCATCGATGCCGCCCTGGAAGCCGGCGTACTGCAACCGGCCGAAGCCGAGACCCTGCGCCAGGCCGAGGCGGCCCGGCGCAGGGTCATCGACGTGGATGATTTCAGCAAGACGGAACTGAGCCTTGGCAAAGGCAAGGTTCGCTAGGAAGCGGGCGCCGCTCGGGCAACCTGACACGACAACGGGCGCCGAGAGCCTTATACTCTCGCGCCCGTTTTACCCTTGAGGCCCCCTGTCATGTCCAACGTCGTTGCCGATCACCTGGTCCTGCTCGACCACCTGCGCAGCATCCTGGTTGCCGTCGGCGAAGCCGACCAGGTACCCGAAGAAAGTCACGCGCTGTTCCTTGAGCGTTTCGATGAGCTGCGTGCGCAACTACCGGTCGAGCCGGTCGAAAGCCAGTACCTGGGCCAGGACATGCTGTGCCAGGTCATTCAGCGTTATCCACAAATTGCTCACCTGGTGCCGCGCGACCTGCTGTGGTTCTTTGGCGGTGACTGTCTGCATTACATGCCGGATGAGGAGCTGGAACTGTACCAGGCGCTGGAAGAGCGCCGCTATGAAGCCGAACAGAACGACGAACCGTTCGACTGGAACCAGGAAAAGCAGTTGCTGGCGCTCTCGACCCAGGACAGCAAACACTGATCAAAACTTGCGCTTCAGGCTCGACGCCGCCCTTGTAGGCGCCAGCTTGCTGGCGCCTACAGAGTTCGTTCCGCATGCAGGCTTCCATGTCTACAGCCCCTTGCGCAACGTCGGCTCGCGGGCCAGGCACGCCACCAGGAAGTCGATAAACACCCGCAGCTTCGGCGACAGGTAGGGGGTCGGCGCATGCAGCAGCCAAAGGCCGCCGTGATAGGACGCCAGGAAGGTCCAGGCTGGCAACACCTGGACGATCAATCCCTGTTCCAGGGCATGCCGCGCGGTGAAATACGGCAGGCTGCCGATGCCGATATGCTGTAACACCGCATCCAGCCGCACCCCCGTGTGATTGGCCGCATAGCGCCCGCGCACACCGACGGTCACCGACTTGCTGCCTTGCCGGAACTTCCAGCGCGCGTCATTGGGCGTATCCCCCAGATAGATGCAACTGTGCTCCAGCAGATCATGGGGGTGCCGCGGCGTGCCATGCGCGGCCAGGTACTGCGGAGTCGCGCAGAGCAGATGCTCGATCGGCATCAACTGGCGCCCCACCAGCCCGACCGGCGGATGGTCGGTGATGCGCAGGATCAAGTCGACATTGTCCTCGATCAGGTCCACTGGACGGTCTTCGAGAATCATCTGCACATCCACCCGCGGATAGCACCGCAGAAACTCCGGCATGTGCGGATGCACGACAAAGCGTCCCACCGCCTTCGGCACGCTGACCCGCACCAACCCCTGGGCCTCATGAGTGTACTGACCGCTGATCTCCATCACCGAACGGGCCGCGCTGACCATTTCCCGGCAACGCTTGAAGGTCTCTTCACCACTGTCGCTCAAGCGTAATTTGCGCGTGGTGCGCTGCAGCAGCCGGGTCGCCAGGGCCTTTTCCAAGCGGGAAATCGACCGACTCACCGCTGACGGCGATGAGCCGAGCTGGCGCGCGGCTTCCGAGAAGCTGCCGGACTCGACCACCTTGACGAAAATCGCCATTTCGCCCAGCAACGCCAGGGGCGGATTTATGCTCATGACGCACAGGTCCATTGAGATTTGATCGGATTATCACAGGCTAACAGCCTTTTTATACTGGCAACACCCACTCGATCCGAACCTGAATCCGATCATTGATCCCTGGAACCCGCATGAATTCCCAATACCTGAACGAATTTATCGCCCTGGCGAGCATTCACTTTCTCGCCGTGGTCGCCCCCGGCCCGGATTTCGCCGTGAGCATCCGCCAGAGCGTGCGCTTCGGCCGGCTCATCGGTGTGATCACCGCCCTCGGCATCGGCGCCGGGATCTCGGTACACGTGCTCTACACGCTGCTCGGGGTCGGCGCGCTGATGCACAGCGCGCCCTGGCTGTTGAACGTCGCCAAGCTGATCGGTGGCGGCTATATCCTGTACCTGGGCATCAACCTGCTGCGCAGCAAAGCACAAACGGCGCGCGCGGATTTCGGCCAAGCCGCCGCCGGCCTCCCGCGGCAGAGCATTGCCAAGGCATTCATGATGGGTTTTCTGACCAACGCCACCAACCCCAAGGCCACGTTGTTCTTCCTGGCGATCTTCACCACCGTGGTCAGCGCCTCGACTCCACTGAAAATCCAGGCGCTGTATGGCCTGTGGATGTGTGGCGTGAATGCACTGTGGTTCATCCTGGTCAGCCTGCTGTTTTCCAGCGAACGGGTACGCCAGGCGTTTCTGAAGATGGGCCACTGGTTCGAACGCAGCATGGGCGTAGTGCTGATTCTGTTTGCCGGACGCCTGATGATGTCGCTATAAGAGGCACGACAAATCGCGCGCAAACAAAAACGCCGCTCGATTGAGCGGCGTTTTTGTTAAATATGGAGCGGGAAACGAGACTCGAACTCGCGACCCCGACCTTGGCAAGGTCGTGCTCTACCAACTGAGCTATTCCCGCAAATGGCGTCCCCTAGGGGACTCGAACCCCTGTTACCGCCGTGAAAGGGCGGTGTCCTAGGCCACTAGACGAAGGGGACACGCTAACTGAAACACATGGTGTGTGTTCCAGCGTCCAAATCCGTATCCGAAGATATCGGTTCTGGTTTCACTCAGCCCTGCCCGGAAGCAGTGCTGTTTAAAATTGGAGCGGGAAACGAGACTCGAACTCGCGACCCCGACCTTGGCAAGGTCGTGCTCTACCAACTGAGCTATTCCCGCAATGGCGTCCCCTAGGGGACTCGAACCCCTGTTACCGCCGTGAAAGGGCGGTGTCCTAGGCCACTAGACGAAGGGGACACACTACAACATTCACTCCCTGCCGCGCTTCGCTGTGTGCTTTACGCTGCAAGTGGCGCGCATTCTATGGATGGATCGAAGGGTCGTCAACCCCCAAGGATAAATTTATTTAAATCAATGACTTCGCCACCCTTTCCGGGCCTTTCCCAGGCTTCCTCGCGTCTGGCCCTTGGCGCCTATATTCTGGCGCCCAACAAGACGCTATAGTGACCTTGGGAAATAGTGGCGATGTGCTCTATCCCTGGCGCCGTGCAGCGCGTCGATCAATGCTATCGGCGAAAACGCCAAGCCACTACACTCGTTAGCATTACACCTTGAAGAGGTCTTAACGGTGACACCATTCATGATCACCCTGCTGGTCGCAGCCGGGATCTTTCTCTTGATCGCCATTGGCTTCCTCAATCATATGGCGGAAAACAGCAAATTGGAGAAGGCCCGATTCAAGGTCGAACTCAATGAGCGCCTGCGCCGCTGCGGCGAAATCACCGAGACCTTCCCTGGCCAACTGATGAGCCCGGCCCTCAAGCTGCTGCTGACACGCCTGGAACTCAACGTGACCCAGCGCCTGTTGAACATTGAAAAGACCAACGCCAAGCTCAAGACCCGTGTGGCCGAGCTCACGGGGCTGATCAGTCAGGGGCAGTCGATCCCGGTCAACAACCCGCCAAGCCCGATCCAGACCGAAGCCAAGGCCAAGGATGTGCGTTTCCTCCTCGAAGCCCTGCACAACCAGATCACCCGGGCGGCCCAGGACGGCTTCCTCCCCACCAACGAAGCCAAGCAGTGGATCCGCGAAGTGCGGCATATCCTGGTGTTGCTGCATATCGAGTTCTTCAACAACCTCGGTCAACATGCCCTGCAACAGGAACAACCGGGGCAGGCGCGCCTGGCCTTCGAACGCGGCGTGCAATACCTGCGCAAGCAACCGGAACCGGCGGTGTACAACGAACAGCTGATATTCATGGAGAAGCTGCTGGCCCGGGCCAACTCCATGGTGCTGACCAACATCAAGCCGACCGAGGAAGATGTCAACGCACTGACCCAGGGCCTGAAGGACGTCGAGGCCGACGCCGACTGGAAGAAGAAAGCCATCTACGATTGATGCAATCGCAGGCATAAAAAAACGGACAAGCCAGGCTTGTCCGTTTTTTTATCCGCTGGCAGGAAATCAGGCGACCGGATTGATCGGCTTTTCCGGGTACCAGACGTCCATCAGCGGGCTGACTTCAACGGAAGTCAGTTCACTGCGGGCCTTGAGCCAGGCTTCAACGTTGGCACGTTGTTCAGCGCTGACCGAGCCACGTTTCTGCAGGCAAACCAGACCGTAGTCGTCGCCGCCGACATAGCCCAAACCGTTGGCTTCCATCGCTTCTTTCAGGAATGCGTCGAGGAAAGCGTCGATAGCCTCTTCACTCAGGTCTTCTTTGAAATCCAGGTTCAGCTCGAAACCCAACTCCTGAAATTCATCGACGCACAGCTTTTTGCGCAGACGCTGGGAACGGTTAGTCGCCATGAAACAATCCTCAAAAGTAATAACGGGCGGCACTTTATCAGTTTAAGACTGCAATTGCCCGGTTCCGTGGCGACGCCTGGTCGATCCACGGAAAAAAATCAGGAATAGGCAGTCGCCCCAAGGCCAAAGCCTCCTTACCTTGGGGCATAATGCCGTCAATTTCACGACCATTGAGGGCTTTTTGTCGACATGCCCTCGTATTCCCCCCTCGACGGTAGGGTTCTACTTCATATGATCAAATCTTTACGTCCGCTGCTGCTCACCGGCCTTCTTCTTCCCCTGGCCCTCCCCACCTACGCGGCCCCCGTCAACAATACCCTCCCGCCCAAAGTCCAGAAGGCCCTCAGCGCCAGCAAGCTGCAAAACGATGCGCTGTCCCTGGTGATGCTGCCGCTCGACGGCCCCGGCACCCCCACCGTGGTCAATGGCGACGTGTCGGTGAACCCGGCCTCGACCATGAAACTGATCACCACCTACGCCGCCCTGGAAATGCTCGGCCCCAACCACCAATGGAAAACCGAGTTCTACACCGATGGCACCCTGAGCAACGGCGTCCTGCAAGGCAACCTGTATCTCAAGGGCGGCGGCGACCCGAAGCTGAACATGGAAAAGCTCTGGCTGCTGATGCGTGACCTGCGGGCCAACGGCGTCACCCAGGTCACCGGCGACCTGGTCCTCGACCGCAGCTTCTTCATCCAGCCGCAACTGCCGGAATTCAACGACGATGGCAACGACGAGAACAAACCGTTCCTGGTCAAGCCCGATGCGCTGATGGTCAACCTCAAGGCCCTGCGTTTCGTCGCGCGCAACGATTCGGGCAAGGTGCTGGTGTCGGTGGAACCGCCGATTGCCAGTATCCGCATCGACAACCAGATCAAAGTGCTCAATACCAAGCAGTGCGCCGGCGACGTGCGTTACAACCCGGTGGCCCAGGACGATGGCACGACCGTGGTCACCGTCAGCGGCCAGTTGGCCGAGGGCTGCAGCTCGCAGACCTACCTGTCGCTGCTCGACCACCCGACCTACGCCGCCGGTGCCGTGCGCGCCATCTGGCAGGAGCTGGGGGGCAGCATCCATGGCAAGGATCGCGCCGATGTGGTGCCCAAGAGCGCCAAGCTCCTGGCCCGGGCCTACTCGCCAGACCTGACGGAAATCATCCGCGACATCAACAAATACAGTAACAACACCATGGCCCAGCAACTGTTCTTGAGCCTGGGCGCGCAGTTTCGCAACGATGCCGACGGCGATGACGCCAAGGCGGCGCAACGGGTGGTCCGCCAGTGGCTGGCGAAAAAAGGCATCATCGCGCCGCACCTGGTGATGGAAAACGGCTCCGGCCTGTCCCGCGACGAGCGAGTCAGCGCGCGGGAAATGGCGAGCATGCTGCAATCGGCCTGGAAAAGCCCGTATGCCGCGGAGTTCATCAGTTCGCTGCCGATCGTCGGCACCGACGGCACCATGCGTAAACGCCTGAAGCAGACGGCCATGCGGGGCGAGGCGCATATCAAGACCGGAACCCTGAACACCGTACGCGCCATCGCCGGCTTCAGCCGCGACGATAACGGTACGACCTGGGCGGTGGTGGCGATTCTCAACGACCCCAAGCCTTGGGGCGCTTCATCGGTGCTCGATCAGGTCCTGCTGGACTTGTATCGCCAGCCCAGCGTGGCCGGCTCGGAAGAATAACCCCGGCCCCTGAAATCAGGGGCCGGGATCCGTTGTGATCAGCGGGCGCTGATTTTCCAGGCACGGTGGATCTTGCTGTTGCGGGCAAAATCCGGGTCCAGGGTCTGGGCGCTGATTTCCTCCACCGCATAACGTGTCGCCAAGTGCTCATCCAACTGGAACTTGCGGAAGTTGTTGGAGAAATACAGCACGCCACCCGGCGCCAGGCGGGCCACGGCCAGATCCAGCAACTGCACATGGTCACGCTGGACGTCGAACACGCCCTCCATGCGCTTGGAGTTGGAGAAGGTCGGCGGGTCGATGAAGATCAGGTCGAACTCATCGCGACAGCTTTCCAGCCAGGCCATCACATCACCCTGCTCCAGCCGGTTCTTGTCGGAGAAGCCATTGAGCGACAAGTTGCGCCGCGCCCAATCCAGATAGGTCTTCGACAGGTCGACGCTGGTGGTGGTGCGCGCACCGCCCTTGGCCGCGTGCACACTGGCGGTCGCGGTGTAGCAGAACAGGTTGAGGAAGCGTTTGCCGGCGGCCTCTTTCTGGATCCGCAGGCGCATCGGCCGGTGGTCGAGAAACAGACCGGTGTCGAGGTAGTCGGTCAGGTTGACCAACAACTTCACGCCGCCTTCGCTGACTTCGGTGAACTTGCCCTGGGCACTCTGGCGTTCATACTGCTTGGTACCGCTCTGGCGCTCGCGGCGCTTGATGATCACGCGGCTCTTGTCGACGTTCAACGCCTGCGGAATCGCCGCCAGGGCATCGAACAGACGGGCCTGGGCCTTTTCCGGGTCGATGGACTTGGGCGCGGCGTATTCCTGAACGTGCACCCAGTCGTGGTACAGGTCGATGGCCAGCGAGTATTCCGGCATATCGGCGTCATACACCCGATAGCAGTCGACCCCTTCGCGCCGGGCCCACTTGCCCAACTGCTTGAGGTTTTTCTGCAAACGGTTGGCGAACATCTGCCCACCTTCGCTCAGGCGTGCCTGCTCGACCACCGGTGCGGGAGCCGCTGCCGGCTTGATCGGGTTACCGTTCTTGTTGAATTTCGGCGCGTCGGCGACTTCCTGAGCCAGGACCTCGGCCTGTTCGCGTTCGATCTGCCGCTGTTCCGGGGTGCGCCGTTCGCCGGTGACGAACTGATCGGGCACGACCTTGATCAACAACAGCTTGCACGGCAAGGCACCGTTCCAGAACGAGTACTGCTTGTGGCTGCGAATCCCCATGCGCTTGCCCAGGTCCGGGGCGCCGGTGAACACCGCCGCCTCCCAGTTCAGGCAGGACTGGCGCAGGCGCTCGCCGAGATTCTGGTAGAGATAGAGCAGGCTGGCTTCATCGCCCAGGCGTTCACCGTAGGGTGGGTTGCAGATCACCAGGCCTTTCTGGTTCTGGTCCGGGCGCGGCTCGAAGGTCGCCACTTCGCCCTGGTAGACCTTGATCCACTCGCTCAGGCCGGCTCGCTCGATATTGTTGCGCGCGGGCTGGATCAGACGCGGATCGGCTTCATAGCCGCGAATCCACAATGGCGGCTTGGCCAGGCCGGCTTCGGCACGGGCGCTGGCCTCTTCGTGAAGTTTTTTCCACAGCGCCGGCACGTGCCCGAGCCAGGCGTCGAAACCCCAGTGCACGCGGTTGAGGTTGGGCGCCATGTCCGCCGCGATCATCCCCGCCTCCACCAGGAAGGTCCCGACACCGCACATCGGGTCGGCCAGGGCCCCACCTTCGGCGGCAATCCGCGGCCAGCCGGCACGAATGAGGATCGCCGCCGCGAGGTTTTCCTTCAGCGGCGCGGCGCCCTGCTGCAGACGATAGCCGCGCTGGTGCAGGCTGTGGCCGGACAGGTCAAGGGACAGGATCGCTTCGCCACGATCCAGGCGCAGGTGAATGCGCAGGTCCGGGCTGATCTTGTCGATGGACGGACGCTCGCCGGTCGGGGTGCGCAGCTTGTCGACAATCGCATCCTTGACCTTCAAGGCACCGAAATGGGTGTTGTCGATGCCCGAACCATGACCGCTGAACTCAACGGCCAAGGTCCCGTCGGCGACCATATGGTCCTGCCAGTCGACATCCAGCACGCCATGGTAAAGGTCCTCGGCGTCCTTCATCGGGAAGCGCTTGAGGACTAACAGCACGCGGTTGGCCAGGCGCGACCAGAGGCACAGGCGATAGGCGGTCTCCATATCGGCCATGCCACGAATAGCCGAGGTGTGCTCGCGCGCTTCCTCAAGGCCAAGCCCGACGGCTTCCTCAATGAGCAGGCCTTCAAGGCCTTTAGGGCAAGTGAGGAAGAGTTCGTAACGATCCGACATGGGAATTCCAGGGCTTCAAGCCTTCAAGGAACGGGCAAACGCATCGCCCGTTCGGTTTCGATCAAGCGCTTTTCTTGAAGAGCGCTCGTGTGGCGCACCATTGCGCCTGTCCATCCAGGCAGATCCTTCAACCCTTGGGCTGAAAGAACCTTGATGCCTGAACAGCTCAATTCTTGTAATAAAAACCTTTTTAACAAAAACCTTCGTAACAAAAAGTCACATCGTGACCCTTCGTCGAATAATACCTGAGCACAACAGGCCGGTATTCGCAGTAGAGAATGAAACTCATCATTCATCTAAGGGCTGATCATAGCTGGGTTTTCTCCAGCGACTCGAGCCAACGGCCATCACATCTTATGGCCTTAACACCATTATCGTTACGTCCTTATGACAAAACGATCATTCACACGTCCCTGCGCATTGGTTAGAACTCACAGCAGGTTGACGTCGCAATGGCGCCAACACCCCGCTCCAGCGCGAAACCGCCCAAGCGGCGTTCGTGCCAGAGCGGAGCTCGCCACGCCGGCAGCGAGCACCAACGGCAGATGCATTCTGCCCGACCTCGCCGAGAGGTCGACGGGACATATAACAGTCAACCAGTGAGGGCAACACCCTATGAGAAGACTTAAGCGTGATCCGTTGGAAAGAGCTTTTTTACGCGGATATCAATACGGCGTTCATGGCAAATCCCGTGAGCTTTGCCCCTTTACTCTACCGTCGGTACGCCAAGCCTGGATCAACGGCTGGCGAGAAGGACGCGGCGACAACTGGGACGGTATGACCGGCACTGCGGGAATCCACAGACTCAACGAACTTCACGCTGTCGGCTGATCAGGGCACATTCCGACATGACAATCTGAGCAAAAACCGATTTACCATGCACGCCCCATCCGGGCGGCGGGCTTCGGCCCAGGGGCTCCTTGAGGGAGCCCTTTTTAATGCCCGGGATTTCAGCGGCGCAACGCCGCGATGGCATCCACCGACTGGCGAATCAGCGCCGGCCCCTTGTAGATAAACCCCGAATACAGTTGCACCAGGCTCGCCCCAGCGGCAATCTTCTCGGCCGCGTGCTCGCCCTCGGTGATACCACCAGCCGCAATGATCGGCAAACGACCGGCCAGCTCAGCGGCCAGCACTTTGACGGTATGGGTACTTTTCTCGCGCACTGGCGCACCGGACAGGCCACCGGCCTCGTCGCCATGGGCCAGGCCCTCGACGCCGACACGACTCAGGGTGGTATTGGTGGCGATCACCGCATCCATGCCCGACTCCAGCAACGCCTGGGCCACCAACACCGTCTCTTCGTCGGTCATGTCCGGGGCGATCTTGATTGCCAGGGGCACGTGCTTGCCATGCTGCCGCGCCAACTGTGCCTGACGCCCCCGCAGGGCCTCCAGCAGTTGCTTGAGCGAGTCGCCAAATTGCAGGCTGCGCAACCCCGGGGTGTTCGGTGAACTGACGTTGACCGTCACATAGCTGGCATGGGCGTAGACCTTGTCCAGGCAGATCAGGTAGTCATCGACGGCCCGCTCCACCGGCGTGTCGAAATTCTTGCCGATATTGATACCCAGGATACCGCTGTAGCGGGCGGCCCGGACCCGCGACAGCAGGTTGTCCACGCCCAGATTGTTGAAACCCATGCGGTTGATGATCGCCTCGGCCTGCGGCAGGCGGAAGATCCGCGGTTTCGGGTTGCCTGGCTGCGGCCGTGGAGTCACCGTACCGATTTCGACGAAGCCGAAACCCAACTGGGCGAAACCGTCGATGGCCGCGCCGTTCTTGTCCAGGCCCGCGGCCAGGCCCACCGGGTTGGGAAAGTCCAGGCCCATGACCGTCACCGGACTCGACGCCGGGGCTTTGCACAACAGGCCGTTGAGCCCCAGGCGGCCGCCCGCGCCGATCAGATCCAGGGACAAGTCATGGGAGACTTCCGGAGAAAGTTTGAACAACAACTGGCGGGCCAGGTTATACATGGGCGGGCTTGACTCGGGTGGCGGCAATAGTGGCCGGCGATTATAGCCGGGCCCCGAGAAAAACCATAGGCGCACCATGATCGCGGCTCATCCGCAAGGCGGCAGCGCTGGCGCATCAGCGCAGCCTTGCAGGCTGGTGACCAGGGCCAGACGGGCCAGCGCCTGGTGATTGCCGGCTTCCAGTTCCAGGACCCGGGCCACCGCCGCCCGCGCCTGCTCGACCCCCGCCCCCCGATCACACAGCCCGAGCATCGACAACGCCAGCCAGGTATCGGCCAGTTGCAGTGCATTCCAGGGCTCGCGACAGGCGGCCATCAGCTCTGCCGGCAAGACGCTCAACCTGTCGCTCAACACGCTCGTCAGATGCCGGATCACCGCGTCCTGCGGCCCCCCTTCATCGGAATGACGAACAGGCACCGCCGCCAAGGCCGAGACGGCCGTCGGTTCGATCAGCGCAGGGAGTAACGGCACCACCGGACCGGTAAAGCGATAACCCTTGCCGTAGACGGTGGCAATGTAGCCTTTGCTCTCCTCGAGCAATTTGCGCAACACATAGATGCAGCGGGTCAGCGACTCCTCGGCAGCGTCCATGCCAGGCCAGACGGCATCGAGCAAACAATCCTTGGTCACCAGCCTTCCAGCCGACCCCAGCAGCAGGCGCAACACCTGTAATTCCTTGGGTGGCAGATGAATACCCCGACCGCGTGTCACCAGGTTTCCATCGCTTTGCAATATCCATTGACCAAAGACGAAGGCTTGTCTCGGAGCCTTTCCAGTGACGCTGTCCATAACCTCGAGGCAATCCTCTATAGAGATGTACGACCATTCAAAAATAAACCCGGGGAAAAGGTTTATTCACGAGGAACGCAACGACTATAGGAATTCGCACAGAGCCGTGTCGGTAGGATATTTCCTGCATAAAAAAGGAATATTCATCAAGGCTTCAGACTAGACAAAACCTACAGGTCTGAGATCAATTCCCTCACACAAACTGAGCCTAAAAGCAGGAATTATCATCGCTCCCCGCTTTCTCCCCGAATATTTCCTACAACTCGGCACATATCCGCCACGGTACGCCAGCGCCCAGCCTCATCCACTGAAAGCTCGATATGGAACGCAGCATTGAGCCGAGCCACCAGCTCGACCATCTCCGCGTCACCGATGCCCAGGTCTTCCAACGCCCTCGACTCGAAGCGGATCTTTCTACGCGGCAGCGAAAAATGCTCGGCCAGCAACACCATCACCTGCTGCTCGATAAAATAGTCACACCCTCCCGGAACCAGGTAACTCATGTTTTCATTTTTCCGAATACCCCGCCAGGACGTCACTGTATGGCGCCCGGCGTCAAATCCTCGAGATAGGCTCGCGCGCGCCGAGGCAACTCGCCGTGAGCCGTCTGCTTGAGCACATACTCAAAACAGTCCCGGGCCTTGGCGTGCGCCCCGAGCGCCAGCTGACACTCGCCGGTGTAGAACATCGGCCGATAGTCACCACGGTCCTGGGCAAACGCCACCGCATAGAGTTCGATGGCCTTGCGATACTGCCCGGAGAGCTGATAGACCGCCGCCAACCCCATCCAGTAATGACTGTTGTAAAAATCGTAGATACACAGGAAACGGAAGAGTTTTTCCGCCTCCTCCAGGCGTCCTTGCTCGTGGAACTGGCAGGCATGGCTATAGAGCCCTTGCACCTGCTCGTTACCGGTTTCGCTCATCTCCTTGAGCGCCTCTTTCGGGCCACTCATCGCCACACTCCCTGGAAACACGTCAATTGCTGACGCCTTGACTGTCACGAGACCATCGAGCCCATGGATGCCTGGATATCGCAGAGACGACTGGGGGCCACGCCCAGCAGCTCGCGCACCTCTTTGGAAAAGTGCGACGAAGAGGCATAACCGAACTCCAGCGCCACATCGGTCAACGAACACTCGCCGCCAATCATGCTCAGCAGGGCCTTGGCCGTGCGCCAATCGCGCAATTCGGGCTTGGCCGCACAACCCAGGGCCTGATGGCACAACCTTCGAAAATGCGAGACCGACACACCATAGCGCTTGGCCAGGCCGATCAGCTTCTCGTTGGCGGTACCCTGTTCAAGGAGAAAACGCACCAGCCAGTAGTTCGGACTTTGCCGCAAGACTTCGGCGAAGCGTTGATAGCCGGGGTCACCACGCAAGGCGCACTCGATATACCAGGGCTCCAACAGTGCCCTGCTGCCCGACACCCCGGCGGCCAGGGACAGGGCTGCCCAGGGCGCGGCGGCGGACCGTGCCCGCCCGAAGCTCATTCCCTGGTCGATAAACACCTGCAGCTTGACCAGGCTGGCCTCCACGGGGCGCTCAGCGAGCAGCTCACCACCAATGACCCGCAACATGCCCCGTGCCACCAGCAAGCCCTGCCAGCGCCCCGGCAGGCACCAGGACACGCTTGCCTCGGCGTGCCCCAGGCACGCGCCGGTTTCCCCTACCTGCACCTGCACGACCTGTTCGCCACATAGAAAGTCCGGACACCGGACCGCGGATGATTCATCAATCTGCACACTGCGCTCCGTCTCGTTCTTATTGAGCAGTGCGAGGATGATGGCCGGGCCGGGCCAGCCAATCATGATGAAAATCTGATGAACCCACCTGCGAAAGCGTCCGGGACCAGGTCAATAGCCGCGTCACGCCGTCAAATCGCAGGCAAGAAAAAGCCCGGCCTGAGCCGGGCTTTTTCCTAGCGCAAGCTAATTACTGAGCTTTGGCTTCTACTTTAGCTTCTACGCGACGGTTGATCGCGCGGCCAGCTTCAGTGGCGTTGTCAGCCACTGGACGGGATTTACCGTAGCCAACCGACTCGATGCGGTCAGCACGGACACCGTCTTTGACCAGAACTTGTTTCACAGCGTCAGCACGCTTCTGGGACAGCCTCTGGTTGTAAGCGTCTGGACCGACGCTGTCAGTGTGACCCTCAACCACGGTAGTGGTACTTGGGTACTGCTTCATGAAGTCAGCCAGGTTCTTCACGTCGCCGTAGCTGTTAGGCTTGACCACTGCCTTGTTGAAGTCGAACTTCACGTCCAGCTCAACACGCACGACTTCTGGAGCTGGAGCGGATTCGGCCACTGGAGCTGGAGCCGCTTCTACTGGAGCTGGAGCAGGAGCCGGAGCCTTGCCACCGCTGCCGCCGAAGTTAACACCCAGGCCGATCAGAGCCTGGTAGTCCCAACGACCGTTGTCCAGCTTGTAGTCAGCTTCACCGCCGGCACGAGCGTACAGGTTGTCGGTGATGTACATCTTCACACCGGCACCGGTGGTCAGGTAGGTCGAACCGTCACGGCCAGTGTGGCCATCAGCAGCTACGTTGGTCATGCTGCCGTGGGACACGCCGCCTTCAACATAAGGACGGAACATGTCGCCGACCTGGCCGAAGTGGTACTGGGATTTCAGGCCGAAATGGTCACCGCGGATACGCTGGTTGCCAGTGTCGGTGTCCGAACGAGTGTAGTCGTCCTTACGGTAGGTCAGGTTCACCGAAACGTCGTCGGTCAGGAAGTAGCCGATCGAGACGCCAGGAGTGCGACCGTTCTGGTAGGAATCGACGCTGTGGTTCCAGGTCTTGCCCCAGAACGCTTCACCTTCGACCGCGCCTTGGCCTTGTGCCAGTGCGCCGAACGAAGTAGCGGCAATGAGAGAACCAATGGCCAAGCCCAAGGTGTTTTTCAGTTTCATCCGTTAAATCCCCATCTGGTGATTGTAAAGCAGTCCCACAAACCGGGGGACAACTCGGCGGCAAGTGTAGCAGAACTTGCCTACACGTAAGAGACATTTGCGCTGAACTAAGTTTCAGCGATACCCGCAAATTTCTCACGCAATTTGTCCAAGGCCCGTTTATAGCGCATCTTCGTGGCGCTCAAGCCCATGTGCATGATGTCTGCAATTTCCTGAAACTCCAGCTCTGCGACAAATCGTAGCACCAGAATTTCCCGGTCAATCGGGTTCACATGCACTAACCATCGATCTAGTCCGCCCTTCTCCTCAGGTGTCGGCGTCTTCTCTTCAGACGCTTCCTCGAGGGGGTCGAGACTCAACGCATCCATCAAGCGCCGCTTTCTGCGCTCTTTGCGATACTGCGTAATGCACTCGTTGTACGTGATGCTATATAGCCATGTCTTGAACTTCGATTTACCCTCAAAGTTCTTGAGGCCATACAACACCTTCAACATCACTTCCTGACAGACATCGTCGGCATCGCGTTCGTTCCCCAAATATCTTGAACAAACGCTGAACAAGGTACGTTGATAGCGGCGCATCAACTCTTCATAAGCGCGCGTCACATGAAACAGCTCCGCATGGGCACGCGCCACCAACTCTTCATCGGTGAGTTCGCGGGGGTCGTAGCGCATGGAGAGCGATTGAGCTTTATTCAAAACGAGTCGGGCCGACAGTCAGGTCAATGTCCGCCGCAACCCATGGCTGCGGGCTCTTTTGCGGCGGCATAGATTAGCAGGGTTTGCCGGGTTAGCGGCTGCTCACATGCTGCTCCAGCAGGATCCGGTTGGAGAGAGAGACCAGCTCACCCTCGTCGGTCAGCAATGTGGTCTTGACCGTGCCGATCTCTTCGATCTGCCCTTCGACCTCACCCACTCGCACTTGTTGCCCAACTTGATACAACTCACGCACATAAATTCCCGCAAGAATCTGCCCGGCGATTTCCCGGCTGCCCAACCCCATGGCCAGTGCAACGGCCAGACCAACGGTAATGAGCACGATGACAATCACATGGTTCAGCAGGTCGGTCTTGACCTCCAACTGACTGATCGCCACCGAAATACTGATGATAATCACCAGGCCCTGGGCGATTCTCCCCAGGCCCGAAGCGTAATCCAGACCAACCCCTTCGGCCGCGCCGCGCACCAGCCCGCTGACCAGTTGCGCCAGCAATACACCCACCAGCAGCACCAACGCGGCACCGAATACCTTGGGCAAATACAGGGCCAGCATGTCGAGCGTAGCTGAAACCCGCTCAAGTCCAAGGGATTCAGCCGCTGAAACCAGGAAAATCAGCAAAATGAACCAATAGACAATCTTGCCGACCAGCGTCGAGATCGGTACCTGGATGCCGGCACGGCTCAGCAGCTTGGTCAGGCCCGTGCCGCCCATCAACCGATCCAGCCCCAGCTTGGCCAACAGCTTGGACAGCAGGGTATCGAGCAGCTTGGCCACCACGAACCCCAGCAATACTACCACCAACGCCCCGAACAGGTTGGGAATGAAGTTTGCGACTTTGGTCCACAAGGCGGTCATTGCCGTGACGAGGCTCTGGGTCCAGAGGTCAAGTTCCATATTCAGTCAGCCTTATCCGTAGAGCGAGCAATAGGGGTGCGACGGGAAACCGGCGAAACATGCGCCGATCCGTTGTTCAAGGCAATCATCAGCGCCTGCAGCCAATGGCCGAGCAACGTGAAGAGATCACCGGCGCCAACCTGTCGGTTGGCGGTTTTCAAGACACGCCCGAGACAGGCGTCATCGTCACGGGTGGACGGCGAGGCCTTGAGCATGTCACGCAGAGACTGTTCGAACGGATCGTGCATACGCACCTCTCGGTATATCTGTGAAAGACGCGATCAGTTTTTTGCAGGTCACATGAAACATGTTTCAAACCCAACGCAAACGTCGGAAAAGCCACCATTGTCCGGCGGCAACGGCGACGATCAGCAGGCACGCGATGACAAAACCATAGGGGTCGCCGGACCACGGAATACCACCGACATTGATCCCCAGCAGACCGGTCAGGAAGCTCATCGGCAGGAAGATCCCGGTGATGATCCCGAAGCGGTACATGGTCTTGTTCATGCGCACGTTCAGACGCCGGTCCTCGGCCTCAAGCACAAGCCCCACGCGCTCGCGAGTCAATTCGAGCTCTTCGAGGTAACGGGTCAGGCTGTTGTTCAATTCGTTCCAATAACCGGCATCTTCATCGGCGAACCAGGGCAGCTTGATCCGGCTCAACTGGCCGAAAATATCCCGCTGCGGCGCGAGGAAACGCTTCAGCCCGGCAGCTCGACGACGTATCTGCACGATGTCGCCATGTTCGGGACTATACCGTTCGTCGGCGTCTATCTTTTCTTCTTCGTCATCGACCACTTCCGAGAGGTCGCTGACCAGATCCTGCACCTTCAAGGTGAGGTATTGCGCGATGTAAAGAATCAGTTCGGCAGCGTTTTTCGGGCCCTTGCCCTGCTCCAACTGCACCAGCAACTCATCGGTCGCGCGCAATGGCCGCAAGCGCAGGGAAATCACCCGCTGGTGCGCGGCAAAGACTCGCACCGAGACCATGTCTTCAGGCTCGGCACCAGGATTGAGATTGACCCCGCGCAGAAACAGCAGCAGCTCGCTTTCGGGCAAGGGCAACAGGCGCGGCCGGGTATTTTCTTCCAGCAGCAGATCACAGTTGAACTCGCTCAAGCCGCTGGACTGGCGCAACCAGGTATGGGTTTGCGGATGGCTACGATCCCAGTGCAGCCAGAGACTTTCCTCCGACCGCAACTGCAGGCCATCCAAGTCCGTACGAGCAATCGAGCGCGCGCCGCCCTTACCATCCAGAACCAGGGCATGGACCAGCCCCCACTGCGCGTTTTCTTCCTCGAACATCCTTACCCCAATGCGTTGCAAAAATTTACTCAGGCATCTTCAGCGGGCTCGGTGCAACGATCACACCGTTGTTGTCCGCATAGACATACTCGCCAGGGCGAAAGGTCACGCCGGCAAAGGTGACAGGGACATTGAGGTCGCCGATACCACGCTTGTCGGTTTTCATCGGATGGCTGGCCAAGGCCTGCACCCCCAGATCGGTCTGGGCAATCACGTCGACATCACGGATGCAACCGTAGATCACCAGCCCCTCCCAGCCGTTCCTCGCCGCCTTCTCGGCGAGCATGTCGCCGAGCAGGGCACGGCGCAGGGAACCACCACCATCGACCACCAGCACCTTGCCCTGGCCACTCTGCTCAACCTGGTCCTTGACCAGGGAGTTGTCCTCGAAGCACTTGATGGTCACGATCTGACCACCGAAGGAATCGCGACCGCCGAAGTTACTGAACATCGGCTCAAGCACCTGCACCAACTCCGGATAGGCGTCGCACAGGTCGGGAGTGACGTAATGATCCATGGGTAAACTCCTGCTGATGGAATTGAAAATGCCAGACTTCACCGGTTGCGCGACAAAGATGAAACGCTTGCCCCGGCTGAATGTTTAGACAATGACCCAAAACGCTCAACGCGTCATATCTTAGCCTTTACCACTCGTCAGCGGAATGCCCTTGTCAGGGCGTTTCCTGAACGACGCCTGACTCACGCGACAAGAAAGCCTGTTGGTCGCGCAGCCAATCGGCCACCCGCGGCCAGACTTCGGCCTGGGCCGGCTTGCTGACCAGCATCTCGACATGGCCGAAATCAGAGCTGAAACCCTGTTCGCGCGCCAGGCAGAGGAAGTGTTTGGCCGGCGAGCCGATCTGTTCGAACAGCTTGCGACAGGCCCAGGCCGGGTCCTGATGATCGCCGGTCGCGGTGACCGCGAGCACCGGCACCCGCACCTCGGCCAAGCCGGCCCACCAGTCCCGCTCGGCATCCCGGAAACGCCCGAACAGGCCGTGCCAGCGCAAGCTTTCCAGGGCCAGGCCAATGGGTTCGTCCTCCGGGCCACGCTTGAGACGCGAACCGGACAAATGCGCGAAACGCCTGAGCAGCAAGCGGCCGCCCCACTCCACCGGTGGAATCTTCAAAGGCCAGTAGGTGCGACTGACCTGGCAACCGAAAAACGCCGCCGAGGCGACTGCCGGCTCCCCCAGGTATTGACCGCCCAACGCGGCAGCCAGAGTGGTGCCACCGAGGGAGTGGCCAAGCCAGTGGGGAATCTGCCCACTCTGCTCACGCACGAACGCGGCGATGGCCGGCAGGTCGTAGCGAGCGTAATCGGCCACGCGATTGCGTCGATAGCCGTGATTGCGCACCGACAGTCCGTGACCGCGCATCTCCGGGATCCACACGTCGAACCCGGCACGCGCCAGGTAGGCACCCAGGCCAATACCCTTGGCGGAATACCAGAAACGCCGATTGGAGAAGCTGCCATGCAGCAGGATCACCGGCACGCCACGTGCCTCGGGCTCGTCAGCAAGGCCCAGGCGGGTGACCGCCAGTTCGACCGTGCCATCAGGACTGTTACCCGGTTTCAAACGATAGACGTCTTCGCAGAGATCGCCACGACGCTCGGCGCTGATCAAGGCCACCGGAAATAGATTGCTGCTGCTTTGCATAAGACTCTTGCACAAAAAAGGGCGACCCACGTGGGCTCGCCCTGAAAATAAGATTTTACAACATCGAGCACGGATTCTGCTTACGACATAAGTCGGTAGGAGCATGACTTTCCAGCGAAGCTTTTAGCGCCCTCGAGGACGCCTTCGCGAGCAAGCTCTGCTCCTACAGTACAGCGTTGTACGCAGTTTTTGCGCATAACCCTGAGGAGCACGGCTTGCCGGGACGCCGCACCGCAGCGAAGCCTTTAGCGCCCTCGAGGACGCCTTCTCCGGCAAGCCACCTCCACCAAGGTCAGGCCTGCGCCTGCCCTTCGGCCAGGAAGAACCAGGTCTCCAGTACGGAGTCCGGGTTCAGCGACACGCTTTCAATGCCCTGCTCCATCAACCAGCGCGCCAGGTCCGGATGATCGGAAGGCCCCTGACCGCAGATGCCGATGTACTTGCCAGCCTTGTTGCAAGCCTGGATGGCATTGGACAACAGTTTCTTCACCGCAGGGTTACGCTCGTCGAACAGGTGCGCAATGATCCCGGAGTCACGATCCAGGCCCAGGGTCAACTGGGTCAGGTCGTTGGAACCGATGGAGAAGCCATCGAAGTACTCGAGGAACTCGTCGGCCATGATCGCGTTGGACGGCAACTCGCACATCATGATCACGCGCAGGCCATTATCGCCACGGGCCAGGCCATTGGCGGCGAGCAGGTCGACCACCTGGCTGGCTTCGCCAAGGGTACGGACGAAGGGCACCATGATCTCGACGTTGGTCAGGCCCATCTCGTTGCGCACGCGCTTGAGGGCACGGCATTCGAGCTCGAAGCAGTCACGGAAGGCCTCGCTGATGTAGCGCGACGCCCCGCGGAAACCCAGCATCGGGTTTTCTTCTTCCGGCTCGTAGAGCTTGCCACCGATCAGGTTGGCGTACTCGTTGGACTTGAAGTCCGACAACCGCACGATGACCTTCTTCGGCCAGAAGGCCGCCGCCAGGGTACTGATGCCCTCTACCAGTTTCTCGACATAAAAACCGACCGGATCGTCGTAACCGGCGATGCGCTTGTCGACGCTGTCCTTGATTTCCGACGGCAGACCGGCGTAGTTCAGCAGCGCCTTGGGGTGCACGCCGATCATGCGGTTGATGATGAATTCCAGGCGGGCCAGGCCGACGCCGGCGTTCGGCAACTGCGCGAAGTCGAAGGCGCGGTCCGGGTTGCCGACGTTCATCATGATCTTGAACGGCAGCTCCGGCATGGCATCGACGGAGTTTTTCTTGATATCGAAGCCCAGTTCGCCTTCGAAGATGTAGCCGGTGTCGCCTTCGGCACAGGAAACGGTGACGCCCTGGCCTTCCTTCAACAGTTGGGTGGCGTTGCCGCAGCCCACCACCGCCGGGATCCCCAGCTCACGGGCGATGATCGCCGCGTGACAGGTACGCCCGCCACGGTTGGTAACGATGGCGCTGGCGCGCTTCATCACCGGCTCCCAGTCCGGATCGGTCATGTCGGAGACCAGCACGTCGCCCGGCTGGACCTTATCCATCTCGGAGACGTCGTGGATGATCCGTACCTTGCCGGCGCCGATGCGCTGGCCGATGGCACGGCCTTCCACCAGCACGGTACCGGTTTCCTTGAGCAGGTAGCGCTCCATGACGTTGGCCTGGGTGCGACTCTTCACGGTTTCCGGACGAGCCTGGACGATGTACAGCTTGCCGTCGTCACCATCCTTGGCCCACTCGATATCCATCGGGCACTTGTAGTGTTTCTCGATGATCATTGCCTGCTTGGCCAGTTCGCTGACTTCGGCATCGCTGAGGCAGAAACGCGCGCGCTCGGCCTTGTCGACATCGACGGTCTTGACCGAACGACCGGCCTTGGCTTCGTCGCCGTAGATCATCTTGATCGCCTTGCTGCCCAGGTTGCGGCGCAGGATGGCGGGACGACCGGCTTCGAGGGTGCCCTTGTGCACGTAGAACTCATCCGGGTTCACCGCGCCTTGCACGACGGTCTCGCCCAGGCCGTAGGCGCCGGTGATGAACACCACGTCACGGAAACCCGACTCGGTGTCGAGGGTGAACATCACCCCGGCGGTGCCGGTTTCCGAACGCACCATGCGCTGCACGCCAGCGGACAGGGCCACCAGCTTGTGGTCGAAGCCCTGGTGCACGCGGTAGGAGATGGCGCGGTCATTGAACAACGAGGCGAACACTTCCTTGGCCGCGCGAATGACGTTTTCCACGCCGCGGATATTCAGGAAGGTTTCCTGCTGGCCGGCGAAGGACGCGTCCGGCAGGTCTTCGGCGGTCGCCGAGGAACGCACGGCCACGGCCATGTCCGGGTTGCCCGCCGACAGCGTGGCGAAGGCCGTGCGGATCTCGGCGTTGAGCTTCTCGGGGAACTCGGCCTCCATGATCCACTGGCGAATCTGCGCGCCGGTTCTGGCCAGGGCGTTGACGTCATCCACATCCAGCGCATCCAGCGCCGCGTGGATCTGGTCGTTCAGGCCACTGAGTTCGAGAAAATCACGATACGCCTGAGCCGTAGTGGCAAAGCCGCCGGGGACCGACACACCGGCACCCGCGAGGTTACTGATCATCTCGCCGAGGGATGCGTTCTTGCCCCCTACGTGCTCTACATCATGGACGCCGAGCTTATCGAGGGAAACTACGTACTCTACCAAGGTGATCTCTCCACTAACTGTATCTGTATTGGAAAAGCTCAGGAGCGGGCTGCTCTGTGGCAGGTTGATCCGCCATGTGGCCTGGACCTGGAAAATAAGTGAGAATGCAGGCCACACCGGGCCGGCAAACCGCGCCTATCATATCCAAGATTCGTCATCAGCTTAAGGCCCAAGGTGCAAATGAAACGATCTGCGTTCTTTATCTCCGATGGAACCGGCATCACCGCCGAAACCCTGGGTCAAAGCCTGCTCGCGCAGTTCGAGAACATTACCTTCGCCAAATTCACCCGCCCTTATATCGACAACGCCGACAAGGCGCGGGCCATGGTACAACAAATCAATATCGCCGCCGAAAAGGACGGATTCCGTCCGATCATCTTCGATACCATCGTCAACCAGGACATTCGTGAGATTCTCGCCACCTCCAATGGTTTCATGATCGACATTTTTTCTACCTTTCTTGCCCCACTGGAGCAGGAACTGAGCGAGCATTCGTCCTACTCGGTGGGCAAGTCCCACTCCATCGGCGGCAACTCCAACTACATGGAGCGCATCGAGGCGGTGAACTTCGCCCTGGACAACGACGACGGCGCCCGCACCCACTATTACGACAAGGCCGACCTGATCCTGGTCGGCGTGTCGCGCTGTGGCAAGACCCCGACCTGCCTGTACATGGCGATGCAATTCGGCATCCGCGCGGCCAACTACCCGTTGACCGAAGAAGACATGGAGCGCCTGCAACTGCCTACCGCCCTGCGCGCCCACCAGCATAAGCTGTTCGGCCTGACCATCGACCCCGACCGCCTCACCGCGATCCGCAACGAGCGCAAGCCCAATAGCCGCTACTCCAGCTATGCCCAGTGCGAGTTCGAAGTGCGCGAGGTGGAAAACCTGTTCCGCCGGGAAAATATTCCCCATATCAATTCCACGCATTTTTCCGTGGAAGAGATCTCGGCGAAGATCCTCGTCGAAAAAGGCGTGGAGCGGCGTTTCAAGTAACACCGCCGGGTAAAACCTTCTGCTTGTGCGGGGCCTGTGCCCGCGAAGAGGCCGGCACAAGCCACCTAGATCACGAACAGATCGACGAACCGCTGCACCGGCGTCGCCTCCAGGCGCGCCGGATCCGTGCACAAGGCGAAGATCCCGGCGCTACGCTGGCTGCTGAAGCGCGTCGCCAGATTCGCCCTGAACTTGTCCTCCAGCAATGGAATACCCTCGACCCGGCGACGACGATGGCCGATCGGGTATTCGACCACCACCTGCTCGGTACTCGTGCCGTCCTTGAAAAATACCTGCACGGCATTGGCGATCGAACGCTTGTCGGGCTCCAGGTACTCACGGGTGTAACGCGGTTCCTCGACAATCACCATCTTCTCGCGCAGCACATCGATGATCGGATGGCTCGCGTGGAAATCATCCTCATAGTGCTCGGCCACCAGATTGCCGAAGGCCAGCGGCACCGCCGTCATGTACTGGAGGCAGTGGTCACGGTCGGCGGCGTTGGCCAGTTTGCCGACCTTGGAAATGATCCGAATCGCCGACTCGTGGGTGGTAATCACGATCCGGTCGATCTGCCCCAGACGGTTTCTGACCTGAGGATGCAACGTCACCGCGGCTTCACAGGCGGTCTGCGCGTGGAACTCGGCTGGAAAACTGATCTTGAACAACACGTTTTCCATGACGTAGCTGCCGTACGGCTGGGAAAGCCTGAAGACGCGCTTGTCCGCGGGCTTGAGCGCCAGGTCCTTGCTGGTGTGACTGAACAGCACGTCATAGAAGCCCCATTGCGGCGCGCTCAACACCCCCGGAATGCCCATCTCTCCACGCAAGGCGATATCCGCCAGGCGTACACCGCGACTGCTCGCATCGCCCGCCGCCCAGGATTTGCGCGAACCGGCATTCGGCGCGTGACGATAGGTCCGCAGGGCCTGACCATCGACAAAGGCATGGGACAGCGCCGCCAACAGTTGTTCACGGTTGGCCCCCATCAGTTTGGCGGTGACCGCGGTCGAGGCGACTTTCACCAGCAACACATGGTCCAGGCCGACCCGATTGAAGGAGTTTTCCAGGGCGATCACGCCTTGAATCTCGTGAGCCATGATCATTGCTTCCAACACCGTTCGCACGCTCAACGGTGCCTCGCCGTTGGCCACGCGCTTCTGCGACAGATGATCGGCAACCGCGAGAATCGCGCCGAGGTTATCCGAGGGATGCCCCCACTCGGCCGCCAACCAGGTGTCGTTGTAATCAAGCCAGCGCACGATGCAGCCGATGTCCCAGGCGGCCTTGACCGGGTCGAGGCGAAAGCGGGTCCCCGGCACGCGCGCGCCGAACGGCACCTCGGTGCCCTCGACCAGCGGCCCCAGGTGCTTGGTGCACTCGGGGAAACGCAGCGCCAACAAACCGCAGCCGAGGGTATCCATCAGGCAATGACGAGCGGTATCCAACGCCTCCGTGGACTCGATTCGGTACTCGAGGACGTAGTCGGCGATATCCTGCAAGACCTGGTCGTAATCAGGACGCTCATTCAGATCGACGTTGGCGCTCATCTTCGCTTCACTCCCCTGGCACGCGAACCCAACCTTCCATCAAGACTCTGGCACTGCGGCTCATGATGGCCTTGACCACGGTCCATTCGCCGTTGACCTGGGTGGCCTCGGCCCCCACCCGCAAGGCACCCGACGGATGCCCGAAACGCACCGCGCTGCGGGCGCCACCACCCGCCGCCAGATTCACCAGCGTGCCGGGGATCGCCGCCGCCGTGCCAATGGCCACCGCGGCGGTGCCCATCATGGCGTGGTGCAACTTGCCCATGGACAAGGCCCGCACCAGCAGATCCAGATCCGCCGCCACCACCGGCTTGCCGCTCGACGCGGTGTAGCTCGCCGGCGGCGCCACGAACGCCACCTTCGGCGTGTGCTGACGCGTGGCAGCCTCGTCGATACGCTGGATCAGGCCCATGCGCACCGCACCGTAGGCGCGGATCGTTTCGAACATCGCCAGGGCCTTGGGATCAGCGTTGATATCGCCCTGCAACTCGGTGCCGGTATAGCCGATATCCGCCGCATTGACAAAGATCGTCGGGATCCCGGCATTGATCATCGTCGCCTTGAAGGTGCCGACACCCGGTACTTCCAGATCATCCACCAGATTGCCGGTGGGGAACATCGAACCACCCGCGCCCTCCTCCTCGGCCGCCGGATCCATGAACTCGAGCTGTACTTCCGCGGCGGGAAAGGTCACGCCGTCAAGTTCGAAGTCACCGGTTTCCTGCACCTGCCTCTCGGTGATCGGCACGTGGGCAATAATGGTCTTGCCGATATTCACCTGCCAGATCCGCACCACCGCCACGCCATTGCGCGGGATCCGGGCGGCATCCACCAGGCCAGCACTGATGGCAAACGAACCGACTGCCGCCGACAGGTTGCCGCAGTTGCCGCTCCAGTCGATAAACGGCTTGTCGATGGATACCTGGCCGAACAGGTAGTCGACATCGTGATCGGCCTTGATGCTCTTGGACAGGATCACCGTCTTGCTGGTGCTGGAGGTGGCTCCACCCATGCCGTCGATCTGCTTTTCGTAGGGATCGGGGCTGCCGATCACCCGCAGCAACAAGGCATCCCGCGCCACGCCGGGCAATTGCGCCGCCTCGGGCAGATCGCTGAGCTTGAAAAACACCCCTTTGCTGGTACCACCACGCATGTAGGTGGCGGGAATCCTGATTTGCGCTGCGTAAGCCATGAAATCTCCTGCAAGGTCTGGGCGCGATGGTAGTTCGCGGCGAGACACGAATGTGTAGGAGCCGGCTTGCTGGCGATGGCGGCACAAAATCTTGCCCCTCAATCACCGGCAGACCGACTGCTCATGAACAAGGCCGGGGCTTCGCTCACCGCCCCGGCGACACCTTCAACCCGCCGTGGCCGATTGGAGGAAGTCCTGGGCAAAGCGTTGCAACACACCGCCAGCTTCATAAATCGAGACTTCTTCGGCGGTGTCCAGACGGCAGGTCACCGGCACCTCGACACACTCGCCGTTCTTGCGCTGGATCACCAGGGTCAGGGTCGCCCGCGGCGTGCGCTCGCCGATCACGTCGAACGTCTCGGTACCGTCGATGCCCAGGGTCTTGCGATCCGTGCCCGGCTTGAACTCCAGCGGCAACACGCCCATGCCCACCAGGTTGGTGCGGTGGATACGCTCGAAGCCTTCGGCGGCAATCGCCTCGACACCGGCCAAGCGCACGCCCTTGGCCGCCCAGTCACGGGACGAACCCTGGCCGTAGTCGGCACCGGCGATGATGATCAGCGGCTGCTTGCGTTCCATATAGGTTTCGATGGCTTCCCACATGCGCATGACCTGGCCTTCCGGCTCGACTCGCGCCAGGGACCCCTGTTTGACCTTGCCGTTTTCCACGACCATTTCGTTGAACAGTTTCGGGTTGGCGAACGTGGCGCGTTGCGCGGTGAGATGGTCACCCCGATGCGTCGCGTAGGAGTTGAAGTCCTCTTCCGGCAGGCCCATCTTCGCCAGGTACTCGCCGGCGGCGCTATCGAGCATGATGGCGTTGGACGGCGACAGGTGGTCGGTGGTGATATTGTCCGGCAGCACCGCCAGCGGGCGCATGCCCTTGAGCGGCCGGGCACCGGCCAGGGCACCTTCCCAGTAGGGTGGGCGGCGGATATAGGTACTCATCGGCCGCCAGTCGTACAACGGCGTGACCTTGGGCCCAGTGTCTTCGTGGATGGCGAACATCGGGATGTAGACCTTGCGGAACTGCTCCGGCTTCACCGAGGCCTTGACCACCGCGTCGACTTCCTCATCGCTTGGCCAGATGTCCTTGAGGCGAATTTCCTTGCCGTTGGCGTCCAGGCCCAGCACATCCTTCTCGATATCGAAACGGATGGTCCCGGCGATCGCGTAGGCCACCACCAACGGTGGTGAAGCAAGGAACGCCTGCTTGGCGTAGGGATGGATACGCCCGTCGAAATTGCGGTTACCGGACAGCACGGCCGTGGCGTACAGGTCGCGGTCGATGATTTCCTGCTGGATCAGCGGATCCAGCGCGCCGGACATGCCGTTGCAAGTGGTGCAGGCAAAAGCCACGACGCCAAAGCCCAGTTGCTCCAGCTCTTCGGTCAGCCCGGCTTCATCCAGGTACAGCGCCACAGTCTTGGAGCCCGGTGCCAGCGATGACTTGACCCATGGCTTGCGCGTCAGGCCGAGCTTGTTCGCGTTACGCGCGATCAGGCCGGCGGCGATGACATTGCGCGGGTTGCTGGTGTTGGTGCAACTGGTGATGGCGGCGATGATCACCGCGCCGTCGGGCATCTGCCCTGGTACGTCGTCCCACTGACCGGCAATGCCCTTGGCCGCCAGGTCGCTGGTGGCGACCCGCGCATGCGGGTTGCTCGGACCGGCCATGTTGCGCACCACCGAGGACAGGTCGAACCGCAAGCCGCGCTCGTACCGCGCGCCCTTGAGGCTGTCGGCCCACAGGCCGGTCTGCTTGGCGTAGGTTTCCACCAGCTTGACCTGCTCGTCTTCACGCCCGGTGAGTTTCAGGTAGTCGATGGTTTGCTGGTCGATGTAGAACATCGCCGCCGTGGCGCCGTACTCCGGAGCCATGTTGGAAATGGTCGCGCGATCGCCGAGGGTCAACGCCTGTGCGCCTTCGCCGAAGAACTCCAGCCATGCACCGACCACTTTCTGCTTGCGCAGGAACTCGGTCAATGCCAACACCATGTCGGTGGCGGTGATCCCAGGTTGCAGCTTGCCGGTCAATTCGACACCGACGCTTTCCGGCAGGCGCATCCAGGACGCCCGGCCGAGCATCACACTCTCGGCTTCCAGGCCACCAACACCAATGGCGATGACGCCCAGCGCATCGACATGCGGGGTGTGGCTGTCAGTGCCGACACAGGTGTCGGGGAAGGCCACGCCGTCACGCGCCTGGATCACCGGGGACATTTTCTCCAGGTTGATCTGGTGCATGATGCCGTTGCCCGGCGGGATCACATCGACGTTCTTGAAGGCTTTCTTGGTCCAGTCGATGAAATGGAAACGGTCTTCGTTGCGACGGTCTTCGATGGCCCGGTTCTTGGTAAAGGCATCCGGGTCAAAGCCACCACACTCCACGGCCAGGGAGTGGTCGACGATCAGTTGGGTTGGCACCACCGGGTTGACCTGGGCCGGATCGCCGCCCTGGGAAGCGATGGCGTCACGCAGGCCGGCCAGGTCCACCAGCGCGGTCTGGCCGAGAATGTCATGGCAGACCACGCGGGCCGGGAACCAGGGAAAGTCCAGGTCGCGCTTGCGCTCGATCAGTTGCTTCAGGGACTCGCTCAGGGTGCTCGGGTCGCAGCGCCGCACCAGGTTCTCGGCGAGGACCCGGGAGGTGTAAGGCAGGGTGTCATAGGCTCCGGCCTGGATGGCATCGACCGCCGCACGGGCGTCGAAGAAATCCAGGCGGCTGCCGGGCAGCGATTTACGGTATTGGCTATTCATGGTCTGGGACTCGATCACGGTAAGGTCAACGGCAGACGGAAATCCTCTGGAGCCGGACAGCGACCTGTGGCGAGTGGGCTTGCCCACGCTCGACTGCGCAGCAGTCGCAAAACCATTGAACGCGTGTGTTCTGATACACCGCGCTGCCTGGATTCAGGGTTGCTTCGCAACCCAACGGGGGCAAGCCCCCTCGCCACAAATCAGGCCAGTCAAAGCCCCTGAACAGTTCCCGCCTTTCTGTCAGCGACGTTCGATTGGCACGAACTTGCGTTGATCAACGCCGATGTATTCGGCGCTTGGACGGATAATGCGGTTATTGGCACGCTGTTCGAACACGTGCGCCGCCCAGCCGGTCAGGCGCGAGCAGACGAAAATCGGCGTGAACAGCTTGGTCGGGATGCCCATGAAGTGGTACGCCGAGGCATGGTAGAAGTCGGCGTTGGGGAACAGCTTCTTCTGTTCCCACATGGTCTTGTCGATGGCTTCGGAGACCGGAAACAGCACGGTATCACCGACTTCATCGGCGAGTTTCTTCGACCAGCCCTTGATCACTTCATTACGTGGATCATTGTCTTTGTAGATCGCATGGCCGAACCCCATGATCTTGTCCTTGCGCGCCAGCATGCCGAGGGTGCCTTCGACGGCCTCCTGCGGCGAACTGAAGCGCTCGATCATCTCCATCGCCGCCTCGTTGGCGCCGCCGTGCAACGGACCGCGCAGGGAACCGATGGCGGCGGTGACGCAGGAGAACAGGTCGGACAGGGTCGAAGCACAGACCCGCGCGGTAAAGGTCGAGGCGTTGAATTCGTGTTCCGCGTAGAGGATCAGCGACACATCCATCACCTTGCGGTGCAGCTCGCTCGGCGCCTTGCCATGCAGCAGGTGCAGGAAGTGCCCGCCGATGGAGGCTTCATCGGTCACGCAGTCGATGCGCTTGCCTTCATGACTGAAGCGATACCAGTAGCACATGATCGCCGGGAACGCGGCCAGCAGCCGGTCGGTGGCTTCATGCTGGCGGGAGAAGTCGCCTTCGGGTTCGATATTGCCCAGGAAGGAACAGCCGGTACGCATCACATCCATCGGGTGGGCGTCGGCGGGAATGCGCTCCAGCACTTCTTTCAATGCCTGGGGCAAATCACGCAGGGTCCGCAGCTTGCCCATGTAGGCCGCCAGCTCGGTGGCCGTGGGCAGGTCGCCGTACAGCAGCAGGTAGGCGACTTCTTCGAAACGTGCCTCGGCGGCCAGTTCACGCACATCGTAGCCACGGTAGGTCAGACCGGCACCGGCCTGGCCGACGGTGGACAAGGCAGTTTGTCCGGCGACCTGGCCACGCAGGCCGGCACCGCTCAGTACTTTTGCTTCAGCCATTGCTCTCTCCAATTCTTGATGTTGTCAGGGACTCGGCAATTCAATCAATGGGCGTTCGCCGCAAGAGGCTGCACACCCAAACCGTGGGAGCGGAGCTTGCCCGCGAAGCTTTTTGGCGCTCTCAGGGGCCCCTTCGCGGCGGTGCGGCGATCCGACAAGCTCCGCTCCCACCAAAAACCATCAGCCCTTCTTCTGGGCAAACAACGCATCGAGCTTCTGCTCGAAGGTGTGGTAGTCGATACGATCATAAAGCTCCATGCGGGTCTGCATGGTGTCGATCACATTGGCCTGGGTGCCGTCGCGGCGAATCGCGGTGTAGACGTTTTCCGCAGCCTTGTTCATGGCGCGGAACGCCGACAGCGGGTACAGCACCAGGGACACATCGGCGGACTTCAACTGTTCGGTGGTGTACAGCGGCGTCGCGCCGAACTCGGTGATGTTGGCCAGGATCGGCGCCTTCACCCGGCTGGCGAACAACTTGTACATTTCCAGTTCCGTAATGGCTTCCGGAAAAACCATGTCGGCGCCGGCCTCGATGCACGCGGCGGCACGCTCCAGGGCCGATTCCAGGCCTTCCACGGCCAGGGCATCGGTGCGCGCCATGATCACGAAGCTGTCGTCGGTGCGGGCATCCACCGCCGCCTTGATACGGTCGACCATTTCCTGCTGGGTGACGATTTCCTTGTTCGGACGGTGGCCGCAACGCTTGGCGCCGACCTGGTCTTCGATATGGATCGCCGCCGCGCCGAACTTGATCATCGACTTGACTGTCCGCGCGACGTTGAACGCCGAGGAACCGAAGCCGGTGTCAACATCCACCAGCAGCGGCAGGTCGCAGACGTCGGTGATGCGCCGCACGTCGGTGAGCACGTCATCCAGGCCGGTGATGCCCAGGTCCGGCACCCCGAGGGAGCCGGCCGCGACACCGCCACCGGACAGGTAGATGGCCTTGAAGCCGGCGCGCTTGGCCAGCAAGGCGTGGTTGGCGTTGATCGCGCCGACCACTTGCAAGGGATGTTCGCTGGCGACCGCATCGCGGAAACGTTGACCGGGCGTGCTCTTGTTGGAACCCTGACTCATGACTCACCTCGCTTGGTAGCTGTCGGTTTGGCGGCGTCCTGGTAATGACGCGCAATATTGCGTTTCGACGCGCCAATATGGCGGCGCATCAACAGTTCGGCCAACTCGCCATCGCGATCGGCAATCGCATCGAGAATCCGATGGTGCTCGGCGAATGCCTGACGTGGCCGGTTGGGTGTGACGGAAAACTGGATGCGGTACATGCGCACCAGTTGGTACAGCTCACCGCAGAGCATCTGGGTCAGGGTGCGGTTGCCGGCCCCCTGGATGATCCGGTAGTGGAAGTCGAAATCGCCTTCCTGCTGGTAATAGCCGACACCGGCCTGGAAAGCCGCGTCGCGCTCATGGGTATTGAGAACCTGGCGCAACTCCTCGATTTCTTCGACGGTCATGCGCTCGGCCGCCAGGCGACAGGCCATGCCTTCGAGGGACTCGCGGATCTCGTAGAGTTCGATCAGTTCGGCTTGACTGAGGGATACCACCCGGGCCCCGACATGGGGAATGCGCACCAGCAGGCGCTGCCCCTCCAGACGGTGAATGGCCTCGCGCAGCGGGCCGCGGCTGATGCCATAGGTGCGCGCCAGTTCCGGCTCGGAGATCTTGCTGCCAGGGGCGATCTCACCCTTGACGATCGCCGCCTGAATACGCCGAAAGACGTTCTCGGACAAGGTTTCCGAATCGTCCTGGACAGTCACGGGCAGTTCCAGCTCATGCAACATATTGTCGACACCTTACCCATCAATGGCGCTAAAACTAGCCAATATGAGCAAACCAGTCAAAGAATTAATTGATATTGTCGACAATAGTCTAAGACCTTTGCCTATGGGCAACACGCATCAGGTGGTAGATACCGGCCTATCCGACAGGGGGGGCAGCCGATGCTGGCGCCATAAAACCAGCATGCTAGAATGCCGCGCGCATCCGCCGATGCGCTGCCTGTCATGGTTTTCTGACAGACGTACGAGGATGCTTGCGCGATATTGCCAGTCCCCTTGAATCAAGATTGCCCGATACGCGCCAGGATTTATGAGACTCAAGCCTTTCCCCCCACTGCTTCTCTGCCTGTTTTGTCTGCCTGGCGTGAGCCTCGCGACAGAGAAGACGGTGTACGGCCTGAACGAGTACGCCCACCTGACCGGGATCGATCTGCAAGTGCCGGCCAAACTCGACACCGGCGCCAAGACCGCCTCGCTCAGTGCCCGCGATATCCACCGGTTCAAGCGCAACGGCGAGAGCTGGGTGCGCTTCTACCTGGCGATCGACGCCGCGCATTCGCACCCGATCGAACTGCCCCTGGCCCGCGTCAGCAAGATCAAGCGCCGCGCCGGCGACTACGATCCGGATGAGGGCAACGCCTACACCGCGCGCCCGGTGATTACCCTGGATATCTGCATGGGCAGCGCCTTGCGCAGTATCGAAGTGAACTTGACCGACCGCAGCAGCTTCCAATACCCGCTGTTGATCGGCTCCGAGGCCCTCAAGCGCTTCGATGCGCTGGTCGACCCCAGCCTCAAATACGCTGCCGGCAAACCCGCCTGCGCCAACGACGCTCAAACCGCCGAGTAATCCGAATGCGCGCTCTAACCCTTCACCTGAAAATCCTGATCGCCGTGCTGGTGTTGCTCGGTGCTTCGGTCACGGCCTATCAGATTTTCGTGCTGGGTATTCCGGTCACCGAGGATGCCACGGACGACTTGTGGAACATCGACGCCAAGGTCGAGTTCGTCGCCAGCACCAAGGAGCCGGTGAAGGTCCAGATGTTCGTGCCGCCCCTGAGCCGCGACTACGTCAGCCTCAACGAAAGCTTCATTTCCAACAACTATGGGGTGAGCGTCAATCGCGCCGACGGCAACCGCAAGGTGACCTGGTCGGCGCGGCGGGTCAGCGGCAAGCAGACGCTGTATTACCGCCTGGTGCTGACCAAGCGCTATACCGGCGAAAAACCCAAGGTCAAGGGCCCGACCTTCCGCGACAGCATGGCCATCGAAGGGCCGGAAAAAATCGCCGCCGAGGCCTTGCTCGCACCGATCCGCCAACACTCGGCGGACGTCGAGACCTTCATCGGCGAAACCATCAAGCGGGTCAACAACCTTGCCGATGACAACGTCAAGCTGCTGCTGGCGGGCGACTCGTCAACCCCGCACAAGGCGCAGATCATCGAGTTGCTGCTGTCCATCGCCCATGTGCCGCTGGAGAAAGCCCACACCATTCGCCTGCTGGCCGATCAACCACAGACCCCGGAACTCTGGCTGCGCAGTTTCAACGGCAGCGACTGGTTGTACTTCAACCCGGACACCGGCGAACAGGGCCTGCCATCCGACCGCCTGCTCTGGTGGACCGGTGCCGACAACCTGATCACCGTCGATGGCGGCAAGAAGGCCGGCGTCACCTTCAGCCTGAACAATAGCGAGATGAACGCGATCCGCCTGGCCAAGTTGACCGACGAGAACTCCGACGCGAACTTCCTCGAATATTCACTCTACGGCCTGCCACTGCAAACCCAGCAGACCTTCATGATCATGATGATGATCCCCATCGGCGTGCTGGTGATCCTGATCCTGCGCAACCTGATCGGCCTGCAGACCCTCGGCACCTTCACCCCGGTGCTGATTGCCCTGGCTTTCCGCGAAACCCAGTTGGGCTTCGGTATCGTGCTGTTCACCATCATTACCGCCCTGGGATTGTCGTTGCGTTCGTACCTGGAGCACCTGAAGCTGCAGATGCTGCCGCGCCTGTCGGTGGTGCTGACCTTCGTCGTGGTGCTGATCGCCGCCATCAGCCTGTTCAGCCACAAGCTGGGCCTGGAGCGCGGCCTGTCGGTGGCGCTGTTCCCGATGGTGATCCTGACCATGACCATCGAGCGCCTGTCCATCACCTGGGAAGAGCGCGGCGCCAACCATGCGCTGAAAGTCGCCATCGGCACGCTGTTCGCGGCGTCCCTGGCGCACCTGATCATGACGGTGCCGGAGTTGATCTACTTCGTCTTCACCTTCCCGGCGATCCTGCTGATCCTGGTGGGTTTCATGCTGGCGATGGGGCGTTATCGCGGTTACCGACTGACCGAATTGATGCGTTTCAAGGCCTTCCTGAAGGAACAAGCCTGATGTTCGGCCTGTGGAAAACCTGGAAGGCCCTGGAAGCCCAGGGCATCATGGGGATCAACCGGCGCAACGCGGACTATGTGCTCAAGTACAACAAGCGCAGCCTCTACCCCATCGTCGACGACAAGATCCTCACCAAGGAACGGGCCATCGCCGCCGGCATCCAGGTGCCGCAAATGTATGGGGTGATTTCCACGGAAAAGGAAATCGACCAGCTCGAAGCAATCATCGGCGGGCGCCGTGATTTCGTCATCAAGCCGGCTCAAGGCGCCGGCGGCGATGGCATCCTGGTGATCGCCGACCGCTTCGAGGGCCGCTATCGCTCGATCTCCGGGCGCATCATCAGCCATGCCGAAATCGAGCACCAGATCTCCAGCATCCTGACCGGCCTGTACTCCCTGGGCGGACACCGGGACCGTGCGCTGATCGAATACCGGGTCACCCCCGATCCGATCTTCAAGAGCATCAGCTACGAAGGCGTGCCGGACATTCGCGTCATTGTACTGATGGGCTATCCGGTCATGGCCATGCTGCGCCTGCCGACCCGCCAGTCCAACGGCAAGGCCAACCTGCACCAGGGCGCCATCGGCGTGGGCGTGGACCTGGCGACCGGTATCACCCTGCGCGGCACCTGGTTGAACAACATCATCCGCAAGCACCCGGACACCACCCACCCGGTGGATGGCGTGCAATTGCCGAACTGGGACGCTTTCATGGAGCTGGCGGCCGGTTGCTTCGAGCTCTGCGGCCTGGGCTATATCGGCGTGGACATGGTCCTGGACCAGGACAAGGGCCCGCTGATCCTTGAGCTCAACGCCCGTCCCGGGCTGAATATCCAGATCGCCAACGACTGCGGCCTGACCCACCGCACCCATGCCGTGGAGGCGCACCTGGCGGAGCTTGCCGCCGAGGGCCGCGGCGAGACGCCGGCGCAACGGGTGCGCTTTGTCCAGGAACTGTTCGGGCACGTACCCGCGATCGAAGCCTGACCCATCTCCTGGTGCCGATATCCCCATCTGTGATCTGTGGTGGCCGGCTGGCCGGGCCCCGCACCGTGGCGACGAGGCCAGCAGTTCTTGCACTGCCCTTGGGGACGCCATCGCCAGCAATCGAGCGTCGACCGGCTGCTCCTACAAAGTTGACAGACCGTTCCTCAATCCTACGACATCCCTCTAGGAGCAACGCCCGCGGGGGACTACAATCGCGCACCGCGCTCCCATGGCTGACCCGCCCCCCATGTTGACCTGCACCGTATATCCGTTGCCCTATCACGCCAATCCCGCTCATTACTTCGCGGCGATTCGTCATGCGCCCGGGGCCGTGCTGCTCGACAGCGGCCGCCCCGAGGCCGAGCGTGGGCGCTACGATCTGCTCAGTGCCTGGCCGCTGGAGCAACTGGCGGTGTTGCCGGAGGAACGTGGCGCGGCATTCCTGCAACGCTTGCGGGACAACCTGGCCCGACTCGGCGCCGCCCAGCTCCCCAGGTCTTGCGAACTGCCCTTTGCCGGTGGCCTGATCGGCTACCTGAGCTACGATTTCGGTCGACACCTGGAAAGCCTGCCCGAACAGGCCCGCGATGACCTGCATCTGCCCGATGCGCGCTTCGGCCTGTACGCCTGGGCACTGATCAGCGATCACCAGCAAGGCAGCAGCCAGTTGGTCTTCCACCCCAGCGTCGAACCCCGCGAGCGCGAACGGCTGATCCAGCTGTTCAGCCAGCCGGCCGGCCAGGACAGCGCCGAGTTTCACCTGAGCGGTCCGCTGAGCGCGGACCTCACGGCCGAGGACTACCGCCAGGCCTTGGAACGTATCCAGCACTATATCCAGGCCGGCGACTGCTATCAGGTCAACTTTGCCCAACGTTTCCGCGCCACCTGCCAGGGCGATCCGTGGATCGCTTATTGCGCCCTGCGCGCCGCCTGCCCGACACCCTTCTCGGGCTTTCAGACGCTGCCCGAGCACGGCGCGGTGCTGAGTCTGTCGCCGGAACGCTTCGTCAAGGTCAGCCAGGGCCAGGTCGAGACGCGCCCGATCAAGGGCACCCGCCCGCGCGGCCGCGACACCCGCGAGGACGCGGCCAACGCCGCCGAACTGCTGGCCAGCAGCAAGGACCGGGCGGAGAACCTGATGATTGTCGATCTGCTGCGCAACGACCTGGGGCGCACCTGCCGGATCGGTTCGGTGCGGGTGCCGGAGTTGTTCAGCCTGGAGAGCTACCCCAATGTGCACCATCTGGTGAGCAGCGTGACCGGGACCCTGGCCGCCGAGCGCGACGCCCTCGACCTGATCGCCGGCAGCTTCCCCGGCGGTTCGATCACCGGCGCACCGAAGATCCGCGCCATGCAGATCATCGATGAGTTGGAACCGACCCGACGGGCGCTGTATTGCGGTTCGCTGCTGTACCTGGATGTGCGCGGCGAGATGGACAGTTCCATCGCCATCCGCAGCCTGCTGGTCAAGGATGGGCAGGTGAGCTGCTGGGGCGGTGGCGGCATCGTCGCCGACTCCGACTGGCAGGCGGAATACCAGGAGTCCATCACCAAGGTGAAGGTGTTGCTCGATACCCTGCAAAACCTCTGAAGCCCCGAGCGCCCCGCGGAACAACACAAAACCGGTAGGAACCCGCTTGCCGGCGATGCGGCCGGCACGCCGGCGCCCACAAGGGGCCGCGTTCGGACATGGGGCCGCTGCCGACGGATTTTGTTACTATTGGCTTATTCGAGCGCAAAGCGCCACTGACTTTAGGAACCGCCTGATGAGCCAACCGTTCGACGTCGCCGAACTCGCCGCGACATACGCCAACAAGTCCGCCCAGGACATCCTCAAACTGGCCTTTGCCCAGTTTGGCGACGACCTGTGGATATCTTTCAGCGGCGCGGAAGACGTGGTGCTGGTGGACATGGCCTGGAAACTGAACAAGAACGTCAAGGTCTTCAGCCTCGACACCGGGCGCCTGCACCCGGAAACCTACCGCTTCATCGATCAGGTGCGCGAGCACTACAAGATCGATATTGAACTGATATCGCCGGATCACAACGAGCTTGAGCCGTTCGTCAAGGCAAAAGGTCTGTTCAGTTTCTACAAGGACAACCACGGCGAATGCTGCGGCATCCGCAAGATCGCACCACTGCGCCGCAAGTTGTCCGGCGTCAGCGCCTGGGCCACCGGCCAGCGTCGCGACCAGAGCCCGGGCACCCGCAGCCAGGTGGCGGTACTGGAAATCGACAGCGCCTTCTCCACCCCGGAGCGCACCCTGTACAAGTTCAACCCGCTGGCGCAGATGAGCAGCGAAGAGATCTGGGGTTATATCCGCATGCTCGAACTGCCGTACAACAGCCTGCACGAGCGCGGCTTCATCAGCATCGGCTGCGAGCCCTGCACCCGTCCGGTACTGCCGAACCAGCACGAGCGCGAAGGCCGCTGGTGGTGGGAAGAAGCCACACAGAAGGAATGCGGCCTGCACGCCGGCAACCTGATCGCCAAGAGCTGAAGGTCAACACGCAACCTGTAGGAGCAGTGCTTGCTCGCGAAGGCGTCCTTGAGGGCGCTAAAAGCTTCGCTGCGGTGCGGCGTCCCCACAAGCCAGGCTCCAGGTTGTGTGTAGCCTTCAAGGTTGTGTTCCAACACAGACAAAAAAGCCCCGAACCAGTCGGGGCTTTTTCACATTCGGGCGACTCAGTGCACCGGTAGCTCGACACCGTCGAACAGCTCTTCCAGCTCCTGCTTGTTGTGGCACTGAATGGCCTTGGCCATGACTTCGCGGGTCAGGTGCGGCGCGAACTTCTCGATGAAGTCGCACATGAAACCACGCAGGAAGGTGCCACGGCGGAAACCGATCTTGGTCACGCTGGATTCGAACAACTCGCTGGCATCAAGCACTACCAGGTCCTTGTCGAGCACCGGGTCGACCGCCATCTTGGCAACGATACCGACACCCAGGCCCAGGCGCACATAGGTCTTGATCACGTCGGCGTCCGCCGCGGTGAACACCACCTTGGGGGTCAGGCCGCGATGGCTGAAGGCCTCGTCCAGCTTGGAACGCCCGGTAAAACCAAACACATAGGTGACGATCGGGTATTCGGCCAGGGTTTCCAGGGTCAGCTTCGGCAGCTTGGCCAGCGGGTGCCCCTGGGGCACGACCACGCAACGATTCCAGCGGTAGCACGGCATCATCACCAGATCGCCAAACAGCTCCAGGGCTTCGGTGGCAATGGCGAAATCCACCGTGCCGTCGGCGGCCATCTCGGCGATCTGCATCGGCGAACCCTGGTGCATGTGCAGGGCCACGTCCGGGTATTGCTTGATAAAGCTGCTGATCACCGGCGGCAAGGCATAGCGTGCCTGGGTGTGAGTGGTGGCGATCGACAGGGTGCCTTTCTTCTCGTTGGAAAACTCCTGGGCGATCTGCTTGATGCTCTCGACCTTGCGCAGGATCTCACCGGCCGTGGTGATGATACGCTCACCGGCTGGCGTGACGCGGGTCAGGTGTTTGCCGCTACGAGCGAAGACTTCGACCCCCAGCTCGTCTTCGAGCAGGCGGATCTGTTTGCTGATACCCGGCTGAGAGGTGTACAGGCTTTGGGCGGTGGCGGAAACGTTGAGGTCGTGGTGCGCCACTTCCCAGATGTAGCGCAGTTGCTGAAGCTTCATATGTATCCCTCAAAGCAGGTAGACGCCACGGGCAGCTGCGGCGATATATAACTATATGAATGGTTTGAAGAATAAATCTAGAACTTTTTTATCAAACCGCTGACTTTCCAGCTCAGATATCGCCATAGCGACGGCGTTGCAGAAGCGGCACCAGGTAAACCGGCACCTGGGCCAACTGCAGAACCCGTGCGGCGGTACGCCCCAGGTGCCCCTCGCCACCGGCGCCATGGCTGTGACTGCCGACAATCAACAGATCGACCGAGAGGGTCCGGGCTTGTTCGAGAATGACCTGCGAGGGATCGCCCTGGAGGACCTTGACCGACTGGATCATGCTCAGGTCCTGCTGTCCGTCCGCGCACTCCTCGCGAAAGCTGTCCAGCACCCGCTGCTCGATCGTCGCCATCACGGTGTTAAGACCCTGGCTGTGCAATTCGTTCAATGCCTGCTCATCCAGATAGCTCTGCAACACCGACTCGGCAAACAGGCCCATGGGCTCGACCGCATGCACCACATACAAGTCGGCCTTGAAAGTTCGTGCCAGCTCCAAGGCATGCTGCATGACATAAGGGGCATACAGACCTAGGTCGGTGGCGTACAGCATCGAACGGATCATGGGGCCTCCTCGATTGCCAGAATGGCGGAGCTCAGTTGAGCTTAGCAGCGCCCCGAAGACCGCGGAGCGCGGCTGGTCGGGCCGGCCCCGTTGCCCGTCCTTGAAGGAGCACGATCTTGAACCTCCCACGAAACCTGTAGGAGCCAGCTTGCTGGCGATAGCGGTTTACCAAGCGACGAACATGTTGACCGTCAGATCGCAATCGCCGGCAAGCCGGCTCCCACAGGGCTGCATTATTTCTCAGTGATTGTTCGCGTCGATGAACGCCAGGGCCTGATACAGGGCGCGGATCTTCGGCAACTCGCAACCGGCGGCACTCGCCGCGGCCAGCGGACGGGCATAGACAGCGTCCAACTCCAGCACCCGCTTGTACACGAAGTCGTGGTACATGCTCGGCCAGTAGTCCGGCATCTTTTCCGTCACCTTGAACAACTGCTCGGCATAGCCGGCCGGCAGCTCATGGCCACAGGCCTGGGCCCCCCGCACCACCTCGGTCATCAACGCCTGGACCAGCTCGCGACTGCTGTCATCGGTCATCAGCGCCGTGGTACTGGCCCGCAGCAACACCGACAGACCGTTATAAGGCACGTTCCACACCAACTTCTGCCAGCGCGCCTGCTGCAGGTTGGCCATGGCCTGGGACTCGACACCCGCCCGATGGAACAAGCCGGCCGTCTCCTCGACCAGGGCCTGGCGGGCCGCGGCGGCATGCAACAGCGGACCACTGTGATAGCCGACGTTCACCGCGCCGAAGGCCTGGTGCACGATGACGCCGGGCCCCGCGCGGTGCACGCAGATAAAACACAAACCGCCCAACAGGTGCAGGGAGTCGGGCAACCGCGCGCGTAAATCGTCCTCCACCTCCAGGCCGTTCTGCAGCACCAGCACCTTCGCCCCCGGCGCGGCGGCCTGGACGATCAGCGGCGCGAGACTGGCATTGCTGGTGGTCTTGGTCCCCACCAGCAGCCAGTCGCAGGGGGGCATGTCCGCGGCCTGAGCATAGGCCTGCGGCGCCTTCAAATGCAGGGGGCCGTGAACCGCACTGTCAATATGCAAGCCCCCCTCGGCCACCACCGCAAACTCGCTGCGCAACAAGAAATGCACGTCGAAGCCGGCCCGCGCCAGCATGACGCCATAGTATCCGCCGATCGCACCGGTACCGATGATGCCGATACGCGGCCGGCTGACTGAACCCGTCATGGCAACTCCTCTGGTCCAAGACTCAAGGCCCGCCGAACATTTTCGGCAAGCTCGCTCACGGTCAAGCGTGACTGCACCGCTCCGTGAAACCTGCCGTCCTTGACCACAAACAACGCGGGCAGATGAAACACTTCGTAACGCTGTACCGCCCCGCCGTTATGGCCGGCATCGATCCAGCACAAGCGTTCGACCGGCAACGCCAGGCTTGGCAATACCTCCCTGGCGAAACGGCAGGAGGCACAGCCGACACTGGTGAAAATCAGCAATGAAACGCCCGGCAGGTCCAATAGACTCCGGTCGATATCAAAATCCGTCAACTCCAGGCTGTTCACTATACTGTTTGAAAGTTTTTCCACTGACCGACGCGGGGAGTCGTTGTTCATGGCGCGCTTTCTTCCTCATCCCGATGACGTTCCCGTCACATTGACCCTGCTTGAACATTCCTGCATTTCCCTGCACCGACTCGCCAGCATCAGTCTGGGTGGTGTCTCCTGCCACTCGCCCCGCGGCTGGCGCAAAGGCTCGGCGCTGCGAATGTGCATTCCCAGCCTTGGTGAAACCGCCTGCTATCCCGGCTACGTGGCCTGGTGCCTGAAACGCAAGCACGGCTACCGGGTCGGCATTGCCTTTGTCGACGAGCAAATCCTGTTCGGCGCCCGCATGGGTGAGCAGGTCTGCCAGATCGAACGCTACCAGCGAACACGCGAACGACAAAGCGAAGATCGGCAAAACATCGAAGCCATCGCCCGGGAATGGGTCCGGCAACACGCCGATGACTTCTCCCGAGCCAGCCTGGAGCGCCCCTATGCGCGGGCTTTGCTCGATTAAACCTACTTTACGCACGGATTAAACCCGCCAGGCCATTGCCCGCCCCCCGCCTAACGCGCTAAGGTTCCGCTCCCCGACGCGCTCAAATCCGCTGTGCTCCGCCGCGCGGGGATCGCTGGCGGCCGGCACCCGTGACCTGACGAGTAACACGATGGCTGATTTACCGATCAACGACCTTAACGTCGCTTCCAACGAGACGCTGATCACTCCCGATCAGCTCAAGCGTGAGCTTCCCCTGAGCGAGACCGCTCTGCGCACCGTGACCAAGGGTCGCGAGGTGATCCGCAATATTCTCGATGGCACCGACCATCGCCTGTTCGTTGTCATCGGGCCCTGCTCGATCCACGACATCAAGGCCGCCCACGAATACGCCGAGCGCCTGAAGGCCCTGGCCGCCGAAGTGTCCGACAGCCTGTACCTGGTGATGCGCGTGTACTTCGAGAAGCCGCGCACCACCGTGGGCTGGAAAGGTCTGATCAACGACCCTTACCTGGATGACTCCTTCAAGATCCAGGATGGCCTGCACATCGGCCGCCAGTTGCTGCTGGACCTGGCGGAAATGGGCCTGCCCACCGCCACCGAAGCCCTCGACCCGATCTCGCCGCAGTACCTGCAGGACCTGATCAGCTGGTCGGCCATCGGCGCGCGCACCACCGAATCCCAGACCCATCGCGAAATGGCCTCGGGCCTGTCCTCGGCCGTGGGTTTCAAGAACGGTACCGACGGCGGCCTGACCGTGGCGATCAACGCCTTGCAATCGGTATCCAGCCCGCATCGCTTCCTCGGCATCAACCAGGAAGGCGGCGTGTCCATCGTCACGACCAAGGGCAATGCCTACGGCCACGTGGTCCTGCGTGGCGGCAATGGCAAGCCGAACTACGACTCGGTCAGTGTCGCCGTCTGTGAACAGGCGCTGGCCAAGGCCAAGATCAAGGCCAATATCATGGTCGATTGCAGCCACGCCAACTCCAACAAGGACCCGGCCCTGCAACCGCTGGTAATGGAGAACGTCGCCAACCAGATCCTCGAAGGCAACCAGTCGATCATCGGCCTGATGGTCGAGAGCCACCTGAACTGGGGCTGCCAGGCCATTCCGAAAGACCTCGCCGACCTGCAATACGGCGTATCGATCACCGACGCCTGCATTGACTGGAGCACCACCGAAAAAACCTTGCGCAGCATGCACGCCAAACTCAAGGACGTGCTGCCCAAGCGCCAGCGCGGCTGATCGAGGCACGCACACACAAGAACGCCGGGCATTGCCCGGCGTTCTTGTGTGTGGAATCACTCAGATCTTCGCGGCGTGCCGCTGATGACGCTCCATGTAACGCTCGACATAGGAGCAGGAAGGAATCACCGTATAACCCATCTGATCGGCATAGGCCAATGCCTGCTCGGTCAGTGCCGCCGCAATGCCCCGGCCGCGCAAGGCGTTGGGCACGAAGGTGCGGTAGATATCCAGGGTCTGCTTACCCAGGTCCATATAGGTCAGGTAGGCACGATGACCGTCCACATTGGTCTCGAATTGATGACCTGCCTGGTCATGGTGGATGGACAACGCCTCGCTCATCGCTACTCCTCGCGGGTCTTGGATTCTGACCCTACCTTACATGTTTTTCCGGCGAAGGAACCACCTGGCCATGTAGGAAAAATCACCACAACAGCCAAATAATCACAAAATACTACGCCACCCCGTGCCTGGTTGGACGACGAGAAGAGCCGAAAGCTCCTGAACAAGTAGGCACCCGACAGATAGTAGGCGCCCAGCTCTCCTTGCTCAAGACACGCTCGTCATGTGGTCCGCCAGGCTCATGGTAGCCCGCTCGAACAGGCCCTTTCGCTGAAAAGCCTGAACAGCGGCTGAAGATTGCCGGAATGTTATTTTGTGAGACGAACAGTGCTTCTTAAAGTCACTTTTCAATTGGCAAAGATGCCTCCCCCGCCCTGGCGACGGTTGAAGCGAAGAGTCACTCGCCGCACTAGCGAGACGCGTGTATCAGCAGCCGACAGTCCACATGCCTGGCACACTAGTGCAGATCGGATTTGTCCAAAGCACCCGGATCCGGCCCTGTTGCTGCACATTTTTTATACAAAATCATGAAAAGTTAGCCGAAAATATTCTCTACCAAAAAATTTTTTTGCTTCTTGCGCTACGTCAGTTTACTTACTACAAGTAATGGGTAGTATGTACGCCGACTATATCCCCACTCTGGGGAGATGGTTATTAATAGAAAGTCCTTGAAGGGGAACACGATGAACAACGTTCTGAAATTCTCTGCTCTGGCCCTGGCCGCAGTTCTGGCCACCGGTTGCAGCAGCGCATCCAAAGAAACCGAAGCTCGTCTGACTGCTACTGAAGATGCTTCTGCTCGTGCCCAGGCTCGTGCTGACGAAGCGTACCGCCATGCCGATGAAGCTCTGGCTGCTGCTCAAAAAGCACAACAGACTGCTGATGAAGCTAACGAGCGCGCTATGCGTATGCTCACTAAGGCAAGCAAGAAGTAATAATCCTTCGGGGTTGTTATCAAGCCGATCCATTACTGGATCGGCTTTTTTGTGCTCATCGGAAAAATCCGCCAGGCACAAAAAACCCGCCTGGACCGCAAGGCCCAGGCGGGTCGTCAGAGCCGCGCCTACTGTTGTAGATCGGGCGCGTTGGACACCATCGACGGTGCCCCGGGTATCGCGATTTCCGTCGGCAGGCCGTCTTCGGCGGCTACGACGTCACGCACTTCATCCCAATTGACCCGCAGGTTGTTCGCCAGATCTTCACGCTTGAGCAGCGCATTGATCACCGCGGTGTGCTTGTCGACCACCGAAGGATTGCCATTGTCGTCCAGCGGCGTATGGGCTTCGAGGAACACCTTGCCGCCGCTCACGCCGAACTTGTAGGCCTCGTTGATAATCCGTACCGAAGTGCCCACCGGCACCATGCCGGCCATTTCCAGCACGTTGTTGTTGTACATGCGGAAGCAGCCATGGCTGGTCCGGGTACCGATGCCGAACTTCATGTTCGAACCATGGATCAGATACCCCGGCGTGCCCAGGGTGAACTTGAACGGGCCCAGCGGGTTGTCCGGACCGGCCGGCACCACGTTGGGCAGCGGATCACCCTCGGCCGCGTGCTCGGCCTTGATCGAGGCCGGCGGAGTCCAGGTTGGATTCGGTATCTTGGCGGTAATGGTGGTGTGGGCGACCGGCGAGCCCCAGCCCTCGCGACCGATCCCCAGCGGGAAGGTGTAGACCACATTGCGCCCCTTGGGGAAGTAGTACAGGCGATACTCGGCCAGGTTGATCACGACGCCTTCGCGCGGTCCCGGCGGCAGGATGAAACGGGTCGGCAGGACGATATCGGTACCCGCGCCCGGCAACCAGGCATCGACGCCCGGGTTGGCCGCGACCATTTCCGAATAGCCCAGGTCGTAGGTGGTGCCCAGGTCGGCGAAGGTATCTTCGTATTTGGCCTTGATCACCTGGACCTGGCCGACGATATCCTCGCCCGCTGGTGGCAACGGCAGCTCCAACGCCGAGACGGGACCCACCACACAGAGGGCGGCAACAGACAGGCAACGGGTAACGGCGGGAAAGCGCGACAACATCCGGGACATCCTTCGCATGATCGACGTAAGTAAATAGACAGCGATTGTACACCTACACCGCGCCCGCAAGGGAGACGGCAGGCCGGGACATTCGTAACGAGACAGCGACGGTACAGGTTGCCGGTGGTGTAGGAGCGAGCTTGCTCGCGATGGTAGTCAGGGCAACGCGGGGGATCAGGCTTTTCGCGGCAACGTTGAGGTCCATCGCGAGCAAGCTCACGCCTACAACTCGAAGCGCAGCTCCGGCCAGATCGGTGGCGTACCACGCTTTTGCGATTCGAGAATCGCCCGGCACAGAGGGCATAGGCGCTGGTCGCGAAAGATCGAGCGGTCCACCCCCGACCAACGCGGCTGGGCCGGCAACAAGGTGCCGCACAGCGTCCGATCGGCCGAACCGCCCAGTTCCAGCTGCCGCGTGACCAGGTGCACGCGCACTTCCTGACAGGCGAACAGATCGAGCTGCTCGTCGGGTTCGATCAGTTGGTAGGCAAACAAGGACCAGGCGGGACGCTGCATCGGGGGCTCCAAATCGGGGGCGCCACCTTAGCCCAAAGACCGCCGCTAGAAAAGCTCAAAGCAGCGGTTTCAGCCTCGGCCAGACGTTATCGAGCAACTTGTCCTGACCAGCGGGCGCCGGGTGAATGCCATCGGCCTGCATCAACTCGGGATGCCCGCCGACGCCCTCGAGGAAAAACGGCACCAGCGCGATGTTTTTTTCCTGCGCCAGTTCGCTGTAGACCCGGGCGAAGGCCTGGGTGTAGCGCGGACCATAATTGGGTGGAATCTGCATCCCGAGCAGTAGGACTTTTGCACCCGCCGCCTGAGACTTGTCGATCATTGATGCAAGATTTTGTTTCAATTGCGTCGGCAGTTGCCCACGCAAGCCATCATTGCCGCCCAATTCGAGCACCACCACCTGCGGCTTGTGCTCCGCAAGCAGTGTCGGCAGCCGCGCCTGGCCGCCCGCACTGGTGTCACCACTGATGGATGCATTGACCACCTGGTCGGCAAAACCTTCGGCCTTCAGGCGCTTTTCCAGCAGGGCGACCCATCCCACACGGGTATCCAGGCCGAAACCCGCACTGATACTATCGCCAACGATCAGCACGGTACCCGCCGCCGCGTTCTGGACCATGCACATCAAGGCCAGGCCGGCACTCAAAAACCACACTCGCATCGGATTCTCCATGGGCGAAAGTATTCTCACCGCGCAGAACCTTAGCAAAGTGGTTCCCAGCGCGGAAGGTGAACTGACCATCCTGCACCCTTTGAGCCTGACCTTGAAGAAGGGTGACAGCCTGGCCATCGTCGGCGCTTCCGGTTCCGGCAAATCGACCCTGCTCGGCCTGCTCGCCGGTCTCGACCTGCCCAGCGGCGGCGAAGTCACTCTGGCCGGGCGGGCCCTGAGCGCCCTGGACGAAGACCAGCGCGCGCGCATCCGTGCCGAGCACGTCGGCTTCGTGTTCCAGAGCTTCCAGCTGCTGGACAGTCTCAACGCCCTGGAAAACGTCATGCTGCCCCTGGAGCTGGACGGCCGCGACGATGCCCGCGAACGCGCCCGCGACCTGCTGGAACGCGTCGGCCTGGGCCAGCGCCTGAGCCATTCGCCACGCCAACTGTCCGGCGGCGAGCAGCAACGGGTGGCCATCGCCCGGGCCTTCGCCGCCGAACCGGATGTGCTGTTCGCCGATGAACCCACCGGCAACCTCGACAGCCACACCGGCGAGCGCATCAGCGACCTGCTGTTCGAACTGAACCAGGAACGCGGCACCACCCTGGTGCTGGTGACCCATGACGAACGCCTGGCCCATCGCTGCCGGCGCCTGATCCGTCTTGACGCCGGCCATCTGGTCGGCCCCCTGGAGCCTTGATGGCACGCCTGCCGCTGTTGCGCCTGTTCAGCCTCGCCACCCGCCAGCTCCTGCGCGACGCTCGCGCCGGCGAACTGCGGGTGCTGTTCTTCGCCTTGCTGGTGGCGGTCGCGGCCAGTACCGCCATCGGCTACTTCGGCGCGCGCCTGAATGGTGCGATGCTGCTGCGGGCCACTGAATTCCTCGCCGCCGACCTGGTACTCGACGGCACCTCCGCTGCCCACCCGGAACAGCTCCAGACCGGCCGCGACCTGGGCCTGGCACATGCGCGAGCGGTCGAGTTCTCCAGCGTGATCGCCACGGACACCGGCATCCAGCTGTCGAGCATCAAGGCGGCGGACGAGCACTACCCGTTGCGCGGCGAACTCAAGAGCGCCGCGGCCCCTTTCGCTGCCGAGACCGCTGGCGGCGGGCCGGCGCCTGGCGAAGCCTGGGTCGAGGCGCGGCTGTTGACCGCGCTGGACCTGAAGATCGGCGACAGCATCGATGTCGGCGTCAAGAGCCTGCGCCTGGCCCGGGTCCTGACCTATGAACCGGACCGCGCCGGCAACTTCTACAGCCTGACCCCACGGGTACTGATCAACCTTGCCGACCTGGACGCCACCGGTGTGGTCCAGCCCGGCAGCCGGGTCGACTATCGCGAACTGTGGCGCGGTTCGGCGAACGCCCTGGCAACCTATCACGAGTTGATCAAGCCGGGCCTGGCGCCAAACCAGCGCCTGCTCGACGCCCGTGACGGCAACCAGCAGATCGGCGGTGCCCTGGGCAAGGCCGAGCGTTACCTGAACATGGCCAGCCTGGTCGCGGTGCTGCTCTCCGGCGTTGCCGTGGCCCTCAGTGCCAGCCGTTTCGCCGCCCGCCGCTTCGACGCCAGCGCGCTGTTGCGCTGCCTGGGCCTGTCGCGCCGGGAAACCATGAGCCTGTTCAGCCTGCAACTGGCGATCCTCGGCATGCTGGCGAGTGTCAGCGGTGCCGTGCTCGGCTGGCTCGCCCAGTTGGGCCTGTTCTATCTGCTGCATGACCTGCTGCCCGCCGACGTTCCGCCGGGAGGACTGATGCCCGCGCTCGCCGGTATCGGCACCGGATTGGTGGCGCTGGCCGGGTTCGCCCTGCCGCCCCTGGCCGCCCTGGGCCGGGTGCCGCCGCTGCGGGTACTGCGTCGGGACCTGCTGCCAATTCCGGCCAGCACCTGGCTGGTCTATGGCGCCGCCTTGCTCGCGCTGGGCCTGATCATGTGGCGTCTGAGCCTGGACCTGCTGCTGACCTTCGCCCTGCTCGGTGGCGGCGTGATTGCCGCGCTGGTGCTCGGCGGCCTGTTGCTGCTCGGGCTGCAAAGCCTGCGCCGGCTGCTGGCCAGGGCCTCATTGCCCTGGCGCCTGGGCCTCGGCCAGTTGCTCCGGCATCCGCTGGCCGCGGCCGGACAATCCCTGGCATTCGGCCTGATCCTGCTGTCCATGGCGCTGATCGCGCTGTTGCGTGGCGAGTTGCTCGACACCTGGCAGAACCAGTTGCCGAAGAACGCCCCCAACTATTTCGCGCTGAATATCCTGCCGGCGGACAAGGACGGCTTCCGTGACCACCTGATCCAACTCGCGGCCCAGTCGGCACCGATCTACCCGGTGGTACCCGGTCGACTGATCAGCATCAACGGCACGCCGGTACAGGAGATCGTCAGCAAGGATTCCGGCGGCGATCGCGCCACCCAGCGCGACCTGAGCCTGACCTGGGCCGCCGACCTGCCGCCCGGCAACAGCCTGACCGCCGGCAGCTGGTGGCCGGACAAGCCCAGCGGGGACATTCCCGGCGTATCGGTGGAAACCAAGGTTGCCCTGAGCCTGAAGCTCAAGCTTGGCGACCACCTGGTGTTCAGTGTCGGCGGGGTCAACCGCGAGGCCGTGGTCAGCAGCCTGCGGACCATCAACTGGGACAACTTCCAGCCGAACTTCTTCATGATCTTCCAGCCCGGCACCCTGCAGGACCTGCCGGCAACCTACCTGACCAGCTTCTACCTGGCAGCGGGTCACGACAAGGACATCGTCGAGCTGTCCCGGGCCTTCCCGGCGGTGACCATCCTGCAAGTGGAAGCCCTGCTGGAGCAGCTGCGCAGCATCCTGGCGCAGGTCACCATCGCCGTGGAATACGTGTTGCTGTTCGTCCTCGCCGCGGGCATGGCCGTGCTGTTCTCCGGCTTGCAGGCGACCCTGGATGAACGCATCCGCCAGGGTGCGCTGTTGCGCGCCCTGGGGGCCGAACGGCAACTGCTGGTCAAGGCACGGCGAATCGAGTTCGGCCTGCTCGGCGCGGTCAGCGGCCTGCTCGCCGCCCTCGGCGCGGAACTGGTGAGCTGGGTGCTCTACCGATTCGCCTTCGATCTGCCGTGGCACCCCCATGCCTGGCTGTTGCTGCTGCCGCTGATCGGCGCGGTGATGGTCGGCGGCGCGGGGGTGTTCGGCACCCGCCGGGCACTGAATGTCAGCCCACTGACAGTGCTGCGCGAGGGCTGATAGACTCAACGCCTTGTTTCGCCAAGGGTTTGCAGATGAGTCGTTACCGTCCACCGCGCACTGCCGGCACCGCCCTGATCACCCCCGAGGGCGAGGCCCGCATGCGCGCCGAGCTGCACGAGCTGTGGCATGTGCGCCGCCCCCAGGTCACCCAGTCGGTGAGCGAAGCGGCGGCCCAGGGTGATCGCTCGGAGAACGCCGAGTACACCTACGGCAAGAAGATGCTCCGCGAGATCGACAGCCGCGTGCGCTTCCTGACCAAGCGCCTGGAAAGCCTGAAGGTGGTCGGCGAACGACCCAGCGACCTGAACAAGGTGTATTTCGGTGCCTGGGTCACCATCGAGGACGAGGACGGCAAGGAGTCGCGCTATCGCATCGTCGGGCCTGACGAACTGGACCTCAAGCAGAACCTGATCAGCATCGATTCGCCACTGGCCCGGGCCCTGATCGGCAAGGCGCTGGATGCGGAGATCCGGGTCATGGCCCCCACCGGCGAGCAACGGGTGTACATCATCGCCATCGACTATCCCTGAGCCTGCGAACGGTCACCTCACTTGAGCGGCAGCCGACCTTAGCGGCGTGTGATCAACCCCTGCCGCGCAACGCGGGTAAGTTGTCGAATCACCGCTTCGGCATGCTCGGCATCCGGCGCCTGGATCACCGCCAGGTCGAAGCTGTCATCGGCAAAGCGCGCCAGGGAATCGCCGTCCTCGACGAACTGGATCAGGAACGCCGAGGCGCGCCCCTTGCGTCGTGGCCAGCCGTCGAGATAGCGCAGCAGCGTGGGCTGATGTTTGCCGCCAAGGAGGATTTTGGGGTTGCGAAAAGGAAGGCTCGCCGTGATCGGCGCAAGACGTACAACGGGGCGTGGATTGTTCAACGTGCGTGTCTCCGCCTCAACGATCTGCCGGGCAGGTGTGAGGCAACACCGAACCAGCGCTTTAGCGGTATTTCGAAGCCTGTCTCAGGCTTCTGTCGGCGATCTTTCGACCGGCCTGGCGCCCCGCAAGTAGCTGTTTAAATCGGCGCATGTATTTATCCTAGAGAAGCCGGTAGCAAGCTGTCAAGAATCTCCCACAATGAAAAAGCCCGCAAAGATGCGGGCTTGTTTCATTCTGTGGATCGGAACAAATCCATCAACTGCGCCCCGACAAGCCTGCCCCTACCGGGTGGGCGCCGCCATCTGGATTCTACGAGCGGGCGATGACAGCATCCGCCGAAAGTTTGCCCGCGCCCTCGATCATTACCGCGATGCTGCCGCCCAACAGGGCCAGGGCGAACTCATAACCGTTGTTGGCCATGAACAGGCCGTTGTGGATATGTACCGAGAAGATCGCCACCAGCAGGGTGAAAGTCAGCCCCAGTGCGGCTGGACGCGCCAACAGGCCGATGATCAGGGCCAGGCCGGCGAAGAACTCGGTGCCGCCCGCCAACAGGGCCATCAAGTGACCCGGGGCCAAACCGATGCTTTCCATCCATTGCGCGGTGCCAGCCAGACCATAACCGCCGAACAGGCCGAAAAGCTTCTGTGAGCCGTGGGCGGCGAAGATGATCCCGACAAAAATCCGCAGGACAGTCAGGCCATAGCCAGCGCGGGTGCTCAGGACGCGGTTGATCAAGGTGCTCATCGGTGAATCCTTTTCAATATGGGGTTGATGGGCCTCATATTAATCAGTTATTGAAATACAAAAAGCGCAAAAAACCCAACAAAACAATCGATTTATTCGATCATTTGCGCGAGGCAATCTTGCGTTCATTCGGTTCCAGGGAATCACGCTCCCGGTCGAATGCCAGGTAGTACTTGTTCACGCTGTTCACATAGTTCACGGCATTCATCCCCACCTGTTCCATGGCAATGCGTTCGACCTGGAAGAACCACTGGTTGGGGTTCAGGCCACGGCGACGGGCCTCGGCGCGCATGCCCTGGACCCGCTCCGGGCCCATGTTGTAGGCCGCCAGGACAAAGGCCATGCGTTCGCGCTCGTTGAGCTTGGGGCTGGCAAAGAACTTGCGCCGGATCAGCGCCAGGTACTTGGCTCCGGCCTGCACATTGTTATCGACATTCTGGATATTGCTCACGCCGACCCGTTGCGCCGCCGAGGGAGTCATCTGTAACAGCCCCGTCGCGCCGCTGGCGCCCCGGGCGCCGGGATCCAGGGCCGATTCCTTGAAGGCCAGCGCCGCCAGGTTCAACCAGTCGAGGCCCTGGGCCCGGGCATACCGCTGCAACACCGGACGCAGTTTTTCCAGTTTCTGCCGATCCCCCTGACTCAACGGGTAATGCACCTGGTACAGGCGTCGATAGATCCGCAGGAACGCCGTGTCCTGGTCCGAAGGGGCCTTGTAGGTCTTGAGGAAGCGGTCGATGCTCGCCCGCAGCATCGACGCATTGTCACGCACGAACCAGTGCAGTTGCCCCGGCTCGCTGACCAGCACCTGCTTGTCGAAACGCAGTTTGGGCATGATCCTGGCCCAGCGTTCGGCAATCGGCTGCTCGACAATGGTCAGGTGAAAGATCCCGCCCTGGACCATTTCCAGCACATCCTCCACCGCCAGGCTCGGATCGACCCACTCGACCTTGACCGGCGGCAGCTTGCGCAATGCCAGTTTCTGGTTGATCTGGTTGACCGCCTCGCCCGCCGCGCTGCCCGGGGTCAGGGCGAGGGTCCGACCGGAAAGTTGTTCGAAACGACTGAAGCGCTTCTCGCCCTTGAGCCCCACCAGCAACAGCGGCACCGTACTGCCGAGCGGGTCGCTGGCGATCACCGCATGGCCCGGTTGGGCTTCGAGCAACTCTCCCGGGGCCACCAGATCACCCTCCCCGCGCTGCAAAGCACCCAGCAATTGGTCCTTGGCCTTGGGGATGATCTTGAGGGTGATTTCCTGATTGTCGTGGGCCTGGCTGTTGAGGAACTGCTCAAAGGCGCGCAAGCGATGGTATTCGACACCAATGGTCTCGCCCTGGACCTCGCCGCTGCTGTTGCGACTCTGGTTGACCAGCACGCGCAGGACGCGGCTGCCGCGGATTTCCGCCAGGTCGCGGAGCTTGCCGGGCTGGGCGATTTCCAATGGCCCGGCCAAACGCGCAACCGCCGGCAACGGCAGCAGCAGGGACAGGCACAGCAGGAGCAACAGCGAGGGTCGCTTCATCCGTTCTCCGGAAAGAATACTGCCCAGTCTCAGGCCAGGTGACCTGAAGTCGGACGACTGAAATCGAGCGTTTTTTGAACGCGAAAAGTGCGGAAGGTTGGCGCGGCATCGGGGCTCATGGCGACCGATGCGTACTTCCGGCTTTAAGAGACAGTCATAACTCGTTGTAGTTCTTGATTTTTATTATAAATCTACAGCTCTGGTATGCTTTTCGGCCTGTGGCCTGAGGTAGCACCATGCAACTCATCGATATCGGCGTCAACCTGACCCATGCCAGTTTTGCCGGCAAACAACAGGAAATACTGGAGCGTGCCTATGCCGCCGGAGTCTGCCAACTGATAGTGACAGGCACCAGTCTGGCGGGCAGCGAACAGGCGCTGGAGCTATGTCGGGAGCGGGATCAGAGCGGCCAGAGGCTGTTTGCCAGCGCCGGCATTCATCCTCACTCCGCCAGCGAGTGGACGGCCGATAGCGCCGTTCGTCTGAAAGCCCTGCTTATGCAGCCGAATGTTTGCGCGGTCGGCGAGTGCGGGCTGGATTTCAACCGGGATTTCTCCCCGCGCCCGCAACAGGAAAAAGTCCTCGAGGAACACCTGGCCCTGGCCGTGGAGCTGCAGCGGCCAGTATTCCTCCATGAGCGCGACGCCAACATCCGCTTGCTGGAGATTCTGCGCGACTACCGCGACCGCCTGCCCGCCGCCGTGGTGCATTGCTTCACCGGTGAGCAAAAGGCCTTGTTCGGCTACCTGGACCTGGACCTGCATATCGGCATCACCGGCTGGATCTGCGATGAACGCCGTGGCAGCCACCTGCATCCGCTGGTGCGGGAGATTCCCCGCGGCCGCCTGATGCTCGAAAGCGACGCCCCCTACCTGTTGCCGCGCAGCCTGCGGCCCAAGCCGAAAAACGGGCGCAACGAACCGGCCTACCTGGGCGAAGTGCTGCGCGAAGTGGCCCTGCACCGCGGCGAAAGCCAGGAGCAACTGGCCGCCCATGCCACGGACTGCGCCCGAGCATTCTTCAACTTGCCGAATATCGACTGAAGCGGTATTGATACATATCAACTATCGTTTTCTGGCTAGCGGCACAATACTGGCACCTTGCCAATACTGTTTCCGCTCAATCAGAGAAGACCTTACATGGGTGCCTGGCTTAGCAACATCTCGCTGAAGTACAAATTCTGGGCTGTGAACGCGGTCGCTTTCGTCACCACCTTGCTCCTGGTGTTGTACGCCGTGCAGCTTGAACAACAGGCCCGCACCGAGGCCGCGCGCGGCGCGGTCCAGGCCCAGGTCCGCCTGCTCAGCGCCTGGCCCGAAGGCAAGGCCTGGCCCGAGGCCGACAACCTGCTGCCGTTCAAGGCCGGCGAAACACCGACCCTCAAGGGCCAGATGTTGCCACGCCTCAAGGACGCCAAGGGCTGGGTCGATTACGACTACATGCCCCTGTTCGGCGAAAATCCACTGCTCGGCGCCCAGGTGCTCAGCCATGGCGACCAGCAGGTGGCTGTACTCGCCTATGCGCCAAGCCTGGCCCAAGTATTCAGCGAACGATTCGTCAACTATGCCGTGGCGGTGTTCATCCTGATGCTGGCGATGCTCTGCGCGTCCCAACTGCTGATCCGTTTCCTGCTCAGCCAGCTCAATACCCTCAAGGACGTGATGCTCCATGTGGAGAAGACCGGCGACCTCTCGGCCCGTGTCCCACTGGCGGGCAAGGATGAAGTCGGACAGATGGCCAGTGCCTTCAATGCGATGCAGGCCGGTTATCAGCGGGTCGTCGGCACGGTCGCCCGCACGGCGGCGCAACTGGATGTCGGTGCCGCGCGCCTGGCCTCGAGCATGAACGACGTGCGCCACGGCATGCTCGGCCAGCAGAGCGAAACCGACCAGGCCGCCACGGCCATCAACGAGATGTCGGCCACGGTCTATCACATTGCCCAGCACGCCGGTGCCACCCGTGACCTGTCGCAAACCGCCGACGGCCTGGCCGGCAGCGGGCAGGCGGTGGTCAGTCGGGTCCAGCAATCCATCACCGGGCTGTCCAGCGGCGTGCAACAGACCGCCGTGATGATCCAGCAACTGGCCGAGGACAGCCAGAAGATCAACAGCGTGGTCAACGTGATCCACAGCATCGCCGAACAGACCAACCTGCTGGCTTTGAACGCCGCCATCGAAGCGGCCCGGGCCGGGGAAATGGGCCGTGGTTTCGCGGTGGTCGCCGATGAAGTACGCAACCTGGCCAAGCGGGTGCAGGCCTCCACCGACGAAATCACCACCATGGTCTCCGCCTTGCAGGCTGGCACCCGCGATGCGGTGGACTTCATGCAGGAAAGCTCGTTCAAGGCCGACGACTGCGTGCAACAGGCCCGGGAAGCCGGGGAGGCGCTGGCCCAGATCACCGGCGCGGTGGCCCAGATGCGTGAAAGCAACACCCAGATCGCCGTGGCCGCCGAACAGCAGAGCCAGGTGGCGGAGGAAATGAACCGGGCGGTGGTAAGCATCCGCGACGTGACCGAGAACACCGTGCAACAGACCGTCGACTCGGCCACCACCAGCCATGAGCTGGCCAAGCTGGCGGGAGAGCTGAGCAAAGCCATTGGCCAGCTCAAGCTATAGGATCGATAGGAAGAGTTGATTCGCGCGCCATCCTGGCTGGGCTTAATCTCTGTTCACCGACTACACGAACAGAGGACACGATCATGGGTCAACGTCATCCCAACTTCCCCGCCTGGCAATGGCGGGTTGCACCACAAGCCTCGAACGATGGCACCGGCGAAGGCATGCAAGTGCTGGCGGTGATCCTCTTCGCGCTGTCCTTCCTGCTGGTGAGTTCCGGCGTATTCGCCCAGGACCCAACCGACTTCGCCGTCGGCGTACTGGGCCTGGTGGCAGCGTTCAGCCTGCGCAGCAAAGGCCAGCGCCTGGCATTGGAAGCCTGAGCTATAGCAGCGGTTTTGCATAGAGACCGGCTTGCTGCAATACAAGGCCAAACACGATCCCTGTAGGAGCAACCGCCGCGAAGAGGCCCTTTAGGCCGCCAAAAAGCTTCGCGGGCAAGCCCTGCTCCTACAGGATGGCGATGCAACAGCCAGCGCCGGTCTCAGCCGAACACGGTAACGGTCTGCCGGCTCAACGCAATCAAGCGCCCATCCGCACTCCACAACGCCGCCGCGACATGACCATAGCCGTCGCGGGCATGCTCGATCACCGCGCGATATTTGCACCAATCCAGGGTATCAAGCTCCAGCAAAGGCTGGACGAACTCCACCGTCCAGGTCAGGGTACTGCCCGCCGCCGGTTTGCTCAGATGCGGCAGCACGGCCGGCGGCCAGGCATCCACCAGCGCCAGCAGGTGCGCCTCGGTCAACGGTTCCTGCCGGACATCGCCGCGCAGGCGTACCCAACCACCCATCTCACGCGACGTATTGTGAGTGAAAGGCATGCCGCCAATCCCCCAGCGCAGCGCCAGATGACGCATGAACTCCGGCATCACCCCTGGGATATAGGGCGCCTCCGGGCATTCGTCCCAGTGTTTGATCGAGGGCGCCGGCTCAGCCAGCACCTCCACCACCGATTCACGCGAAGCACCGAAGCTGCCCTGCACCAGCGTCACCACCTGGCCATTCTGCACCGCCCGGCCCAGCACCTGGCTGACCGCCTTGCCCTCGCGCAGCACATCCACCTCGAAGTCGATGGGCACCCCCGGCTCGGCCGGCCCGACAAAGGTGACCGCCAGCGAACGCAACGGGCGCTCAACCGACACCCGGGCCCGCATCGCTTCGTACTGCAGCGCCACCACCAGACCACCGAAACCGGCCCGCCCCTGCGCCCACTCGGCGGGAATGGAAAGCCCCTTGGGCTCACGACGAACCGCATCGAGCAAATCTGAAAAGCGCATGCCTACCTCGGCTGAAAAGAGTCCTGCACAATAGTACTCAGTTCATCCAGGCCACACAGCACTCATACCGGCCAAAGCAGCCGTCGAACAGGCCGCTGTCACTTGGCGAAACAAACCTCGCTCAAGCGGTCCAGCACCCGGTCGGCCTTGCTCTCGGCCAGGCTCATGGTCCTGCGCCACCCCGTTACACAGGCTTGCAGGTCCGGCTCCTGTTCCGCCCGAAGCAGCCATTGCCAGCAATCGTGCCAGTCACCCAGCGCTTCCTGGGCCGACTTCAGGCATTTCAAGGCCGGGGCCGGCAACCGGTTCAGTTGCGGATAGGCTTCGGCGGCGTAACGCACGCGCTTGATCAACAGGCGCAGCCGATGGCGATCATGCAGCGGGTCGTGCAAGGCTTGATCCAACGCGTCCCACTGTTTTTCCAGGCGTTTTTCGATGCGTCTGTGCAGCCGCCTCAACAGGCCCTGGTGCTGCGAAGCACGCAAGAACCGGGGGAAAACGTCGAGTACAGCGAACAATTGCGTCAACTCGGCACTGCGCGCCACGGCCCAATAATCCTCGGACAGCTGCGCCGTACGCCGCGCCGCCGCCACATGATGCCCCTGCCGGTGCAGGTAGGCGGCCAGCACTTCGCGGTCGCGGATCGGCGTGGTCAGGCGCCCGACCTGAGCCGCCGCCTGCTCGACCTGCTCGACCCCCGGCAAGCCGCGCAACGGACGCAACAGGCTACGCAAGCGGCGTACCGTGGTGCGCAAGTCATGCAGCCCCTCCTCGTCGGTCAGCGCGTCCACCCGCGCATGACAGGCGAACAAGCGCACTTCCAGACTCACGACCTGAGCCACCAATTCATCTATCAGGGCAGACATTCGACACTTACTCCCAAATCGACCTTCCAAGACTGCGACGCAATGACCGCAACGCCCGTTGCAATGCATCCATCGACGGGGTCTGCCCAGCATAGCGCTGGGCCATGAAGCTCTGGATGAATGCATGGATATTTTCTGCCTGGCGCGGCAACTGCCGGGCGGCCCGCTCGCCGAAAGCCTGCGGTCCTTCGCCCGGTTCACGCACCAGCCCACGCCGACGCAACAGCTTTTCAAAGGCCGCGAACAAGCGCAATGACGGGTCGCTCCGGTTCCGCCAAGGGCGCAGCAACAGCAGCGAGAGCAGCCCCAGGATCAGCACCAACCCGACCGGCAGCACCCAATCGACCAGATCGCCGAACCAGCGTCCCAGCAGTTGCAACTGCTGTTCGCCCTGATAACCCAGCACCCAGCGCTGCCAAGCGTAATTGAGATTATCCCAGCCCAGGCGCAGGTTATTGAGCCAGATCAGATGACGGTAACGCAGCGGCGACAGCGGCGTCGCGTCCAACAGGTCTTCATCGGTCGCCAGGCTCTGCTCCAACCCCTGGTCGATCCGTTGCGGGGCCACCGCGTAGGTCGGATCGACACTGCGCCAGCCCTGCCCCTCCTGCCAGTATTCGACCCAGGCGTGGGCATCGAACTGGCGCACGGTGAGAAAATGGCCCGCCGGATTCAGCTCACCGCCTTGATAGCCGGCCACCATCCGCGCCGGTATCCCCGCCGCCCGTAGCACATAGGTCATGGCCCCGGCGTAATGCGCGCAAAAGCCCTGGCGGCTGTCGAACAGGAAGCCATCGACGCTGTCGGCGCCCAGGGTCGGCGGCTTGAGGGTGTAGTGATACGGTTCGTCATGGAAGTGCTTGAGCAAGGCCGCCACCAGCGCCTCGGGCTGTGGATAACGTTGCCGTAATTGCGCGGCCCACTGGCGGCTGCGTGGATCGCCCTGGGCCGGCAACTGCAAGGCCTGGTGCCAGGCCCGCTCATTGAGTTGCGGATCGCGCGGCACTTGCGGCCAGGACTCGACCCGATACAACAATGCCTGCCGCACCGGACGCAGGCGCTGCACACGATAGTCCGCCAATTGGCGTACATCAGCCTGATCGGTGCGGGCCACATCCAGCGCCGGCAACCAGGGTTTGCCGCTGGGCTGGAGGATGATGTTGTAGCGCCAGGACTCGCCAGCGGCCTGCCATTTCGGCGCCTGACTGTAGGTAACCGTCGCGGCCTGGCTCCAGCGGCGGCCGTCGAATTGCTCCAGGGTCAGCGCCCGCCAGTAGAGGTCGCGACGCGCCGGCATGGGACCGTCGAAGCTGGCGCGAAAGGCCAGTTCCGCGGAGCGCCCAAGCTCGGCCACATCCCCCGGCGACATGCTCTCGGACAGACCGCTCTGCGCCTTGTCCACGGGCAACGGCAGCGACCACAGCGGTGCAATACGGGGAAAGAACAGGAACAGCAGCAACATCAGCGGCAAGGCTTGCAGCAACAAGCTCGTGGCCAGGCGCAGGGTCGTCAGGGGGCGGGTCGTCGGCCCCTGCTGCAAACCGATCAAAGCCGCCAGCAACGCCCCCAGCGGTAACAGGCTGTAGAACGCCCAGGGCAGGCTGTCCTCGAACAGATAGGCCACCGCGACACAGAACAGCCCAAGGTAAATCAGCACCAGGGCATCGCGGCGGGTGCGGGTCTCCACCAGCTTGAGCATGAACATCGCCACCAGCAGCACCGCCCCGGCGTCCAGTCCGATCAGGCTGCTGCGCGAAAGCCAGATACCGCCGATGGTCCCCAGCAGCAGAATCAGCTCCATCAGGCGTCCGGGAAAACGCGCCCGCATGCGATAGACCTGGATCCGCCAGACAGTACACCCCAGCCACAGCGCCGGCATCCACGGCGGCACATGCAACCAGAACGGCACCATCACCAGGGTCTGGGCCACCAGCAGCCAGATCAGGCTCGCGCGGGAGATCAGCGGCGTGGCATTCATGGGCTTTTCCCGAACAACGCAAGCGCCCGCAGGCAGGCCTGGCAATGAGCGGCACCGCTGTCGCTGGTCAGCAGGCGGTCGGGCAGCCGCAAGGAGAACGCCGTCTCGCGACGGGACAACTCCAGCACCCAATAGCACAAGCGCGACAGCCGCTGCTCGACATCCCCACCCAGGGCGAGGAAGTCCAGGCACAGCTCGCGGCCGTCGAGCCGGGCGAACTCCTTGATCAGCAGCCCCTGCCCCCGGGAGTAGGCTTTCCAGTGCAAGCGCCGCCATGAGTCGCCGGGCTGGTAGGCCTTCAACCCCTGATAGTCATCGACCCCCTGGCCGTGAGCCCGCGCGCCCTCCTCGCGTTCATCACTGATGAGACTGGCCGGGGTCGGTAGCTCGCCTTCCAGGGGCTGTGGATAAACCAGTACTTTCTGGCCCAGATCGACCCGGCTCCAGGTCCGCAGGAGGCCCAGCGGAAAACTGCTTTCGACGCCGATCCGCGGCGCGTGCAGCCAGCCGCGGACCAGGCTTGGCCGATTCAACTCCAGTTCGCAAAAGCCCGCGGCCGGCACATCCACGTTGTGCAGCGTCTGCGCCGACCAGCCCAGGCCAATCGATTGATGGGCCTTGCCGGCACTTTCCAGGCGCACGACAAACCGCGCCTGCTCGCCGACAAACACCGCGGGACCGGGACCGGCACTGAGCACCAGCCCCTGCAGGTTGCGCCAGGTGTGCAGGATCGCCACCACGAACAGCGAAAGCAACAGGAAACACAGGGCATAGGCCAGGCTGTTCTGGTAGTTGATCGCGACCATCAGGATCAATGCCAGCAGGACGGCAAATACACCGCCGGCGCGATTGGGCATGATGAAAATCTGCCGCTGGGTCAGTTGAATCCGCGTCGCCGGCGGCAGGCGCCGCACCAGCCAGGCCTGCCAGAACCCGCGCAGGCGCCGGATCAAAGCGCCGGCACCTCGCGCAGCAACCATTGCACCAAGGCGCCACCGCCCTGCCCGGCGGGATCGGCACGCTCGCGCAAACGATGGCTGACCACCGAGGGCAATACCGCCTGGACGTCTTCCGGGATCACATAGTCGCGTCCGGCCAACAGCGCCCAGGCCCGGGCGGCGGCGAGGATCGCCAGGCTGGCCCGGGGCGAGAGGCCCCAGGCAAATTGCGGCTGATCGCGAGTCGCGCCGACCAGGCGCAGCACGTAGTCCACCAACGGATCGCTGGTACGCACCTGTTTGGCCTGCTGTTGCAACACTGACAACTCGGCGTGGCTGAGGATCGGCTGCAGGCGCGGCAGCAAGTCACGCCGCGACACGCCTTGCAGCAGGGCCTTTTCCGCGGCCCGGGCCGGATAACCGAGAGACACCCGCATCAGGAAGCGATCGAGCTGCGACTCCGGCAGGGCAAAAGTACCGCCCTGGCTGCTGGGGTTTTGCGTGGCGATCACGAAAAACGGCGACGGCAAGGGCCGGGTGGCGCCTTCGATGGTCACCTGCCCTTCCTCCATGGCTTCGAGCAATGCGCTCTGGCTCTTGGGGGTGGCCCGGTTGATTTCGTCGGCCAGCACCAGTTCGGCGAAGATCGGTCCCGGGTGGAACACGAACAACCCGCTGTCCTTGTCGAACACCGAGGTACCGAGAATATCGCTGGGCAACAGGTCGGAGGTGAACTGGATACGCTGGAAGCTCAGGCCCAGGACCTTGGCCAGGGTGTGGCTGAGGGTGGTCTTGCCCATGCCGGGCAGGTCTTCGATCAGCAGATGACCGTTGGCCAACAAACAGGTCAGGGCCAGGCGAACCTGCGCGTCCTTGCCCAGCACCACCTGGTTGACGGCCTGCAGGCAGGCTTCCAGCTTACTGCTCATGGGCAGACATCCGAACTTGGGAGATGCCGAGGATACTACCGTGTTTCTACTGCAACGCAGATTTGTGAAATAACGCTATTTTCTACAATGACACCGAACCTGTGGAGCCTGGCTTGCCAGCGAAGCCTTTAGCGTTCTCGTGGGCCTCTTCGTGAGCAAGCTCTGCTCCTACAGGGACTGTGTCTGACCGATAAACCGTGGTCCTGCAAGAGACCGCATGCGGCAGGCTCAACGCCCGGCGCGGGACTCACGGATGTAGAAACGCGCCTTCTCGGCCTTGTTCGTGCAGCCCTCGTAGGCTTCGAACTGCTGCTGGGTCTTGGCCCCGGTCAACAGCGAAAGCGCCTTGGAGTAACTCACGGTCCCGGCAAACCCCTCGGCCTTGGCCAGGTCCAGTTCATGCCAGGCGGCATCCAGCTGGCTACCACAACTTTCGCGGTAGGCTGATTTACCCGCGCAACCGGCCAAGGCCAACGCAATCAATGGCACACAGATCCAGGCTTTCATCGATGACACCTCAGGAAAAATAAATAATCGTGCAGGTTAAGACGGCGTGCCGGGCAAAAAGTGCCTTGGCCTCGCTCAAGCTTAACCAATCAAGATGAATATTAGTGCAACCGACCGATTCCCTACACAAAGAACAGCCCAAGCCATGATTGTACCCGCCTCCCTGTAGGTGCATTGTTAGCAATAGCTTGTTCAAGGATTCGAGTCATGAAAAAACGTGTCGCGTTGGTCCTGGGCTCGGGAGGGGCCCGAGGTTATGCCCATATCGGAGTCATCGAGGAAATCGAGAGACGCGGTTATGACATCGCCTGCATCGCCGGCTGTTCGATGGGCGCGGTGGTGGGCGGCATCTATGCCGCCGGCAAACTCGACCAGTATCGCCAGTGGATCGAGAGCCTGGACTACCTGGATGTGCTGCGCCTGGTGGACGTGAGCTTTCGCCTCGGCGCCATTCGTGGCGAAAAGGTCTTCGGGCAGATCCGCAAGATCGTCGGCGAAGTCAATATCGAAGACTTGCGCATTCCCTACACCGCCGTCGCCACCGACCTGACCAACCAGCAGGAAATCTGGTTCCAGGAAGGCTGCCTGCACCAGGCGATGCGCGCCTCGGCGGCGATTCCCAGCCTGTTCACCCCGGTGATGCAGGGCAACCGCATGCTGGTGGACGGCGGCATTCTCAACCCCCTGCCGATCGTGCCGGTGGTCTCCAGCCACTGCGACCTGATCATTGCCGTCAACCTCAACGCCACCAATCAGAAGCAGTACCAGTTGCCGGTGATCCAGCGCCCGCCGGCGTTCAAGAGCCGCTTCAACAACCTGCTCAGTTCCATGGGCTCGCGCTTGCCGTTCCGACGCAAACAGGCCGAGGAACTGCTACGCCTGGAGCAGCAGACCCTCGCCAGCGAGGCCGCCCAGGTGAGTAATCCCTGGCTCGACGACTCGGAACTGCAGGCCCGCCAGTCCGTACCACAAGGTGATGGCGCACCGAAGTCCGCCACCGGCTCGTTCATCATCGACAACGTCGGCCCGGCCTCGCTGCTGGACCTGATCAACCAGAGTTTCGAGGTGATGCAGACCTCGCTGGCGCAATACAAGATCGCCGGCTACCCGCCGGATATCCTGATCAACGTACCGAAAAGGGTGTGCCGCTTCTTCGAGTTCTACAAGGCGCCGGAACTGATCGCCCTGGGACGCGAGATTGCCAGCGATACGCTGGATCGCTACGAGGAGGAAGGCCGTTAGGTTACCCCCTTGTGGCGAGCGGGCTTGCCCGCGCTGGGGTGCGAAGCCCCCCAAAGCCAGAAACGCGGTGTATCAGGCTAACCGAGATGAGCGGTTTACGACTGCTTCGCAGCCGAGCGCGGGCAAGCCCGCTCGCCACTAGGTGACAGCCTCTCAGACCTAATTATCCAATAGGCGGTAACCGACCCCCGCCTCGGTCACGATAAACCGCGGCGCGGTCGGATCGTCCGCCAGCTTCTGGCGCAGATGCCCGACCACGATCCGCAGGTAGTGACTGTCTTCGGTATGGGTCGGTCCCCAGATATCCTTGAGCAACTGCTGCTGGGTGATCACCCGCCCGGGATGCCGCGCCAGTTGCGCCAATACCGCATACTCCTTGCGGGTCAGCGCTACTTCGGTACCGTCGAGCAGCACCCGCCGATAGGCCAGGTCGATGGTCAGCGGACCGAAGTTCAACGCCGCCTCCTGGGCTTCGCCGCTGGGTGCCTGGCGCAACAGGGCACGTATCCGCGCCAGGAACTCCTGGATCCCGAACGGCTTGGTCACGTAGTCGTTGGCCCCGCCGTCCAGCGCCTCGACCTTCTGCTCCTCACCGGCCCGCACCGAGAGCACCAGCACCGGCGCGGTGGACCACTCGCGAAACTCACGCAACACCTGCTGGCCGTCCATATCCGGTAAGCCGAGGTCGAGCACCAACAGGTCCGGTTTGTTCAAGGCGGCGTGGGCCAGGCCCTCGCCGCCGGTAGCGGCCTCCAGCACCTTGTAACCCTGGGAAACCAGGCTGATCCGCAGAAACTTGCGAATCTGCGGCTCGTCGTCGATGACCAGGATGGTCGCAATCTGGGTCATGGTCTTAGCATCGTGGCAATCGGTAGCTCAAGCATATCAGGCTTCATTTTCAATGCCCGGCTGCTCCTGCAAAGGAAGGAACAAGGTGATGCAAGTGCCGTGGCCGTCGATACCGTCATCCACGCCGATATGCCCACCATGTGCGCCGACCATGCCCTGGCAGATCGCCAGGCCCAACCCCGTGCCCTGCCCGCCGCGATCACCGCGGGCCGCGGTGTAGAACATGTCGAAGATCTTGTGGCGTTCCTCCGGCGGAATACCCGGGCCTTCGTCACTGACGGAAAAGAACAGCTCCTTGTCGGTGGTACCGACACGCAGTTGCAGGCGCCCTCCGGGCGGTGAGAAACGCGCGGCGTTCTCCATGACATTGATCAGCGCCTGTTCGATCAGCGCCGCGTGCACATAGAGCAACGGTAACTGCGCCGGCAGCTCGGTGCTGACCTGCAAGGGCGCCAGTACCGCCCGCAGCCGGTTCAGCGCACTGCCGATGATATCCGCCGGCGCGACCCAGTCGCGGGCGAGCTTCAGTGCGCCGTGGCCCAGACGGGTCATGTCCAGCAGGTTCTGGATATAGCGGTCCAGGCGCTCGGCTTCGTCGCGGGTGCCTTCCAGAAGCTCCCGGCGATCCGCCAGGGGAATCGCCTCGCCCAAGGCCAGCAAGCTGTCGATGCTGCCGCGCATGGAGGTCAGCGGGGTGCGCAGGTCGTGGGACACCGAGGCCAGCAAGGCACTGCGCAGCTGTTCGGTTTCGCCGTGCAGGCGCGCGGCCTCGAGGTCATCGGCCAACTGCGCCCGGGCCAACGCCTGGGCCAGCGGCTGGCTGAGGGCGGTCAACAGGCGCCGACGCTGTCCACTCAGGGTCTGGCCTTCCTTGGGGCGAACGCCGAGCAGGGCCAAGGGGCCCTCTTCCACCGACAACGGCCACCACCACCAACGCCCGAACGGCAAGGTCCCGGTGCCCATGCCCGCCGGCTGGTCGTGCTGCCAGGCCCAGTCGGCGGCGGCCCGCTCGGACTCGGAGAAGGTCTGCGGGCCGCCGGTCTCGACCTTCCAGTCGCCCTGGCCGTCGCGATTGAGCAGGCACACTTGCAGTTCCTCCCAACCACTGAGGTGCTGGGAAGCGGCGCTGATCACCGCTTGGCGATCCGTGGCCGCCGTCAGTTTGCGCGACAGGTCGAGCAATTCACTGGTTTCTTCCTGGGTATCGCGCAGCGCCTCCAACTGCCGCCGCTGGCGGGCCGCCAGGTTGCCGGTGAGCGCTGCCATCAAGAGGAAAAACAGCAGCGTCAGGACATCCTCCTCGCGCTGGATGGCAAAGGAGAATTTCGGCGGGATGAACAGGAAGTCGTAACTCAGGAACGACAGCACCGCACAAGCCAGCGAGGGCCCCAGGCTGCTGCGCACCGCCACCAGCAACACCGCGGCGAGAAACACCAGGGAGATATTCGGCAGCGGCAGGACACTGGCCACGCCCCAGGCCAGGGCCGTGGCCAGGATCGTCGCCAGCAGCGCCATCACGTAGTCGAACCAGACCACCGCCTGTGGGGCGCGGGTCCGCGCCACCTGTTGCTCTTCATCACGGTCCAGGACGTTGATTTCCAGCCCGTGGGCGTTGCGCAACAAACGCGCCGCCAGGCCCGCGCCAAACAGGTGCCGATACCAGCGCTGGCGCGACTGTCCCACCAGCACCAGGCTGGCGCGGCGTTCGGCGGCATGTTGAATCAGGGTCTTGGCCACTTCCCCGGCGCGCAGCAAGACCACTTCGCCCCCCAGACGCTCGGCCAGTTGCTGGGCGTTTTGCAGGCGCAGGCGCGATGGCTCGTCGCGGACACTGCCGTTATCCACATGCACCAGGCTCCAGGGCAGATGCCGGCGCTGGGCGACCCGACTGGCATGGCGCACCAGGCGCTCGGCCTGGGCATCGCCGTCGACCCCCACCAGCAGCCGTCCGCGCAGGGCCGGCGCCGACTGACCGAGGGTCCGGTAGCCGAGGGCCAGATCATTGTCGACCTGGGCCGCGGCCGTCTGCATGGCCAACTCACGCAAGGCGGTCAGGTTGGTCTGGGTAAAGAACGCGTCGATGGCGGCGCGGGCCTGCTCCGGCACATAGACCTTGCCGTCGCGCAGGCGCTCCAGCAGCTCACGGGGTGGCAGGTCGATCAGCAGCAACTCGTCGGCCTCTTGCAGGACCCAGTCCGGCAGGGTTTCACGGACCTGCACGCCGGTGATGCCGCGCACCTGGTCATTGAGGCTTTCCAGATGCTGGACATTGACCGTGGTGAACACGTCGATGCCGGCGGCCAACAATTCCTGGACATCCTGCCAGCGTTTGACGTGACGGCTGTTGGGCGCGTTGCTATGGGCCAGTTCATCGACCAGCACCAGTTTCGGCTTGGCCTTGAGCAAGCCGTCGAGGTCCATTTCCTCCAGCACGACACCGCGATACTCGGAGCGCACCAGCGGCTGCTGCGGCAAACCGCTGAGCAGCGCCTCGGTTTCCGCGCGGCCGTGGGTTTCCACCACCCCGGCCAGGAGCTTCACGCCCTGGCGCAGTTGGCTGTGGGCGGCCTGCAACATGGCGTAGGTCTTGCCGACACCGGGCGAGGCGCCAAGGAATACCTTGAGCCGGCCACGACCGTCGCGGGGCAGTTCTGCTAGGAGCGCGTCGGCGCGACCGGAATCACTCATGTCGGGGGTTCTCACTTATGGAACTGACACCACCGTTCCGTGCAGGAGCAGAGCTTGCTCGCGAAAGCGCTGAATCAGCCGACACCTGAGTCGGTGGTGAAATCCATTCGCGAGCAAGCTCTGCTCCTACAAGATGACGGTGTTTATTTCGAGACTTCGGCCAAGGCCGCGTTCAATGCAAACACATTGACCACCGGTGGGCCAATCAGCGGTTGCTCGATATGCATTTCAACCAGTCTCTCGACATCGGCCGCCGGCAGGTGGCGCGCCTGTGCGACCCGCGCCAGTTGATAGCGAATTGCCTCAGGTGGCAAGTGCGGATCGAGGCCGCTGGCCGAAGTGGTCAGCGAAGCCAAGGGCACCGGCCCCTGGCCAGGTACCGCCTGCTGGGTCGCATCGTCAAAGATCCGCTTGGCCAGGGCCGGGTTGCTCGGGCCCAGGTTGCTGGACGAGCTCGATACGGTGGCGAAGGCCCCCGCCGAAGGTCGCGGGTGGAACCAGGTGTCACCGGTGAAATCCTGGGCAATCAGGGTCGAGCCACGGACCTTGCCGTCGGCATCGCGCACCAGGCTGCCATTGGCCTGGTGCGGGAATACGACCTGGGCCACGCCGGTCACCACCAGGGGATAGGCAACACCGGTAATCAGGGTCATCAGGACCAACAGGCTCAAGGCCGGACGCACTACACTGGACATGTTCAATTCCTCGAATTCAGGGGTACGTAACCTGTAGGAGCAGCCGCTCGACACTCGATTGCCGCGGGCGGCGTTCCGACGATGAGACCAGTGAAGCTTGTATCGCCTGATCGGCCGCCATCGCCAGCAAGCTGGCTCCTACAGTTTTCATATGCTTGCCAGCGGCATCGCGGGCAAGCTCGCGACGTCACACCAGATGCAACGCCGTCAGCAGCAGGTCGATGGCCTTGATCCCCACGAACGGCGCCACGATCCCACCCAGCCCGTAGATCAGCAGGTTGCGCCGCAACAGGTGTGCGGCACTCGCCGCCTGCACCCGCACGCCACGCAGGGCCAGCGGGATCAGCACGACGATGATCAGCGCGTTGAACACGATCGCCGAGAGGATCGCGCTCTGCGGGCTGGCCAGGTGCATGATGTTGAGCACGCCCAGCTGTGGATAAATCGAAGCGAACAGCGCCGGCAGGATGGCGAAATACTTGGCCACATCGTTGGCAATCGAGAAGGTGGTCAGGGCGCCTCGCGTCACCAGCAACTCCTTGCCGATCTGCACCACGTCCAGCAGCTTGGTCGGATCGCTGTCGAGATCGACCATGTTCGCCGCCTCGCGCGCCGCCTGGGTACCGTCGTTCATCGCCATGCCGACATCGGCCTGGGCCAGGGCCGGGGCGTCGTTGGCACCGTCACCGCACATCGCCACCAGACGACCATCGTTCTGTTCCAGGCGAATCCGCGCCAGCTTTTTCTCCGGGGTGGCCTCGGCCAATACATCGTCAACCCCCGCCTCCGCCGCAATCGCCGCCGCGGTCAGCGGGTTGTCGCCGGTCACCATCACGGTGCGGATACCCAGCTTGCGCAACTCGGCGAAACGATCACGAATGCCCGGCTTGACCACGTCCTTCAGATGAATGACGCCAAGCAATTTGCCGTCGGCGCAGACCAGCAAGGGGGTACCGCCGCTCTGGGCGATCCGGTCGACCTCCCGGGACAGCACCGGCGACAGCTCACCGCGCTGCTGGCCGACAAAGGCCAGCAATGAATCCACCGCGCCCTTGCGATAGACCCGGCCCTGGTAGTCGACACCCGACAGACGCGTTTCGGCGCTGAACGGCACGGCGGTCAATTCGGCCGCCGCCGGTTCATTCTGCGGATGCAGTTCGCGCAGGTACTCGACAATCGACTTGCCTTCGGCGGTATCGTCCGCCAACGAGGCGAGCAAGGCGCCCTCGGCCAGTTCCTTGGCGCTGACGCCGGGGGCGGCATGGACCGCCGTGCAGCGCCGGTTACCGAAGGTGATGGTGCCGGTCTTGTCCAGCATCAGCACATGCACGTCACCCGCCGCTTCCACCGCGCGGCCGGATTTGGCGATCACGTTCAAGCGCACCAGGCGGTCCATCCCGGCAATACCGATGGCCGAGAGCAGGCCGCCGATGGTGGTCGGGATCAGGGTCACCAGCAGTGCCACCAGGAACACCAATGGCAGGCTGCCCCCGGAGAAACGCGCGAACGGCTGCAGGGTCACCACCACCAGGAGGAAGATCAGGGTCAGGCCGATCAGCAAAATGTCCAGTGCCACTTCGTTGGGAGTCTTCTGCCGCTTGGCACCTTCCACCAGGGCGATCATGCGGTCCAGGGTCGACTCGCCGGGGTTGGCGGTGATACGCACGACCAGCCAGTCGGACACCAGGCGGGTGTTGCCGGTGACCGCCGAACGGTCACCGCCGGACTCACGGATCACGGGTGCCGACTCGCCGGTGATCGCCGCTTCGTTGACCGCGGCGATCCCTTCGATCACCTCGCCGTCGCCGGGAATCATTTCCCCGGCGGACACGCGCACCACGTCGCCTTTGCGCAGATTGGCGGCCGGCACCGACTCGAAGCTGCCATTGGCTTTCTTGCGATGAGCCACCAAGCCTTCACTGCCAGCCTTCAGGCTGTCGGCGCGAGCCTTGCCGCGGCCTTCGGCCAGGGCCTCGGCAAAGTTGGCGAACAACACGGTGAACCACAGCCAGAGGGCGATCTGGGCGGCGAGGAAGGTCGAGACGGCGGTGTCCGGCACAAAGCACAGGATCGTGGTCAACACCGCTGTCAGTTCGACCACCAGCATCACCGGCGCACGTTGCAACTGGCGCGGGTCGAGCTTGACGAAGGCCTGCACCAGGGCCGGGCGCCACAGGGCGGAGATCGCGGTCTTGGCTTGTTCGGCCACTTTGGCTTGCGCCGTTTTTGTTGCGGGAAGAGGCATATTCATCATCAAATCCTCAGAAGCCCATGCTCAGATGTTCGGCAATCGGTCCCAGCGCCAGCGTCGGCAGGAAGGTCAGGCCCCCCACCAGCAGGATGGTCACGGTCAACAGCGTGACGAACAGCAGGCCATGGGTCGGGAAGCTGTTCTGGCCGATCGGCGCGGTCTTCTTCATCGCCAGACTGCCGGCCAGGGCCAGTACCGGGAGGATGTAGCCGAAGCGGCCGAGCAACATGCTCAAGCTCATCATCAGGTTGTGAAACGCGGTGTTGGCGCTGAAACCGCCAAACGCCGAACCGTTGTTGGCACTGGCCGAGGTGTAGGCGTACAGCAGTTGGCTGAACCCATGCGGACCTGGATTGCTGATCGCTGCCGCCGGACCCGGCAGGCTGGCTGCAAGCGCCCCCAGCACCAGGGTGCCCACCGGCATCACCAGCAAGGTCACCACCAGCAGTTGCACTTCCTTGGCCTGGAGCTTCTTGCCCAGGTATTCCGGGGTACGACCGATCATCAGGCCGGCGAGGAACACGGCGATCAGCACGTTCAACAACATGCCGTAGAGGCCGGCGCCGACACCGCCGAAGATCACTTCACCGACCATCATGTTGACCAGCGCGACCATCCCGCTCAGGGGGTTGAGGCTGTCATGCATGGCGTTGACCGAACCGTTGGAGGCCGCCGTGGTGGTCACCGCCCAGAGTACGCTGGCGGTGGTGCCGAAACGCGCCTCCTTGCCCTCCAGCGGCGCGGTCTGCTCCACCAGCGGATTGTTCAAGGTCGGGTTCGGCTGATACTCGGCATACAGCGAGACCGCGCCGCCGATCAGCAGCAGGGCCAGCATACAAGCCATGATTGCCCGACTCTGACGCAGGTCCTTGACGTAGTGACCGAAGGTGAAGACCAGCGCCGCCGGAATCAGGATGATCGACGCCAGTTCGATCAGGTCGCTCAGGGCGGTCGGGTTTTCGAACGGATGGGCCGAGTTGACGCCGAAGAAACCGCCGCCATTGGTGCCCAACTGCTTGATCGCGATCTGACTGGCCGCGGGCCCCAGGGGAATAACCTGGTCCACGCCCTGCAGGGTCACGGCATTGACGTAATGGGCGAAGGTTTGCGGAACCCCCTGCCAGACCAGGAACAGTGCCATCACCAGGCACATCGGCAGCAAGCCGTAGAGCGTGGCACGGGTCATGTCGACCCAGAAGTTGCCCAGGGTCGCCGCTGAACGCCGACTGATGCCACGACACAGCGCGACCAATACGGCCAGGCCGGTGGCGGCACTGGCAAAGTTCTGCACGGTCAGGCCGGCCATCTGGCTCAGGTAGCTCAGCGAAGCTTCACCACTGTAGTTCTGCCAGTTGGTGTTGGTCATGAAACTGACGGCGGTGTTGAACGACAGGGTCCATTCCAGGCCCGGCAGATTCTGCGGGTTGAGCGGCAGGTATTGCTGGAACAGCAGGATCGCGAACAACACCAGGAAGCCCGCCAGGTTGAAGGCGAGCAAGGCCAGGGCGTATTTCTGCCAGCTCTGTTCACTGCTGGCATCCACGCCGGACAGGCGATAACAAGCCCGCTCCAGCGGCCCGAACAGCGGCGTCAGCCAAGTCCGCTGGCCCTCCATCACCTTGTAGTAGAAGCGGCCCAATGCAGGTGCTGGCGCTAGCACCAGTACGAGAAAGGCCAGGATCAGCAAATAGTCATAACTGTGCATGTCTGCCGCTCCTAGTTCCGATCCGCGCGCAACAGCGCAACCAGTAGATAAATGAACAGCGCCACAGCCAGCAGCAGTGACACCCCGTCCAGAATGCTCATGGAATTTTCCCCTTGGTACGGCAATAGCCGCGTGTGGGGTTCATTGTCGTGAGGGAGGCCGTAAAGGAACGAGAGCGACGCCTGGGGTGATGCGTAAAGAAGGCGTAAAGAGTGAGTTTACGGAGGCGTTACACCCTAGAATCCACTCCAGTTCCAAGGAAACGGATGATTCAAAGGGCTTTTGTATCGATCACGATACACAGCCGACAAGCGGCCAACATGCGCTGTCTGTAGCTTCTTGCACAGCTACACTTGAAGGGGACTCTCGCCTTCGGGCCAAGTACCTATCCCGCACCAACCTCGCGGCCCCTCTTTAATAGTGGTTGGCGGCTTACCGGTAGATAATCGCACGCATGCAGAATCCTCTCGCTCCTCTGGCTGATGTCAACAAATCGCTTCAAACGAGCGATGACAAGCGCTGGAACGTCCGCGCGCTGATCGTCGACGACGACGTTCCCATCCGCGAACTGCTGATCGACTACCTGGCGCGCTTCAGCATCCAGGCCACCGGTGTCACCGACGGCGCCGGCATGCGCCACGCCTTGCAGCTCGAAACCTTCGACGTGGTGGTCCTCGACCTCATGCTCCCGGGTGAAGACGGCCTGTCGCTGTGTCGCTGGCTGCGCGGCGAATCGGACATCCCGATCCTGATGCTGACCGCGCGTTGCGAACCCACCGACCGGATCATCGGCCTGGAACTGGGCGCCGACGATTACATGGCCAAGCCCTTCGAGCCCCGGGAGCTGGTGGCCCGGATCCAGACCATCCTGCGTCGGGTACGCGACGACCGTACCGAGCAGCGGGCCAACATCCGCTTCGACAACTGGCGCCTGAACAGTGTGCTGCGCCAGCTGATCGCCGACGACGGGCTGGTGGTGCCACTGTCCAACGCCGAGTTCCGGCTGCTCTGGGTCTTTATCGAACGCCCGCGCCGGGTGCTCAGCCGCGAGCAATTGCTCGATGCCGCCCGCGGGCGCTCCATCGAGGCCTTCGATCGCAGCATCGACCTGCTGGTCTCGCGCCTGCGCCAGAAGCTCGGCGACGACCCGAAATCGCCGCAACTGATCAAGACCGTGCGGGGTGAAGGCTACTTGTTCGATGCGAGAGAAATCGGCTGATGCGCCTACGCTTCGACACGCTGTTCGCTCGCCTGTTCGGTGTGTCGTTGCTGGCGATCATCCTCGCCCATCTGCTTGCGTTTCTTTGGTTTCATCACTACGGCGGCCCGCCTCCGCCGCCACCACCACCTCCCGGCATGACGGAGAACTTCGACCCCAATCATCCGCCACCCCCTGCGCGCCGCCCGCCACGGCCCTGGTTTGGCGGGCCGCTGGTGCCGTTGACGTTCCAGATGATTTCCCTGGTGATTGCCGCCTGGTATGGCGCCAAGCTGCTGTCCCGACCGATCCAGCGCCTGAGCGACGCCGCCGCACGCCTGAGCGAAGATCTCAACAGCCCACCGCTGGATGAAACGGGCCCGCGTGAAGCACGACTGGCGGCCGCCACCTTCAACCTGATGCAGCAACGCATCCTCGAACAGGTGCAACAACGCGGACGCATGCTCGGGGCCGTGTCCCACGACCTGCGTACCCCGCTGTCACGCCTCAAGCTGCGCCTCGAACAGATCGACGACATCAAACTCCAGGGGCAGATGCGCCAGGACCTGAACGATATGATCGGCATGCTCGACGCCACCCTCAGCTACCTGCATGAACAGCGCACCAGCGAAGCGATGCAATGGCTGGACGTTCAGGCCCTGGTGGAGTCACTCTGCGAAAACGCCCAGGACCAAGGCTCGCGCGTCCAGGCCAGGGGCCATTGCGCGCCCTTGCTGGTGCAACCGATGGCGCTGCGCTCGTGCCTGAACAACCTGCTGGACAATGCCCTGCGCTACGCCGGGGATGCCCTGATCACCCTGGAAGACAGCCGCCGGCAATTGCTGATCAGGGTCATCGACCATGGCCCGGGGATTGCCACGGAAAAGCGCGAGGCGGTGTTCGAACCGTTCTATCGCCTGGAAGGCTCGCGCAATCGCAATTCCGGCGGTGTCGGCCTGGGCATGACCATTGCCCGAGAAGCCGCCCAGCGCCTGGGCGGCGAACTGACCCTGGAAGAAACCCCGGGCGGCGGCCTGACCGCCGTGGTGCGCCTGCCCCGGGCCTGAACGCTCTGTGTGGCAACCGGTACAAAGCCCACACACCCTCGACACCTTGGCCTTGGAGTCTGCACAAGCCGATGCACCGTCATCGGCTTTGCCAACACTTAGGGAGTGTGCACATGAGCACGATCAGTAGCGTCAGCAACTACTCGAGCTATACCGGTTACAACACCAGCAGCACGACGGCCACGCAACGTCAGCAACAGTTCCAGAAGCAACTGCTGGCCAAGCTCGACACCAATGGTGACGGCTCCATCAGCAAGGACGAACTGAACTCGGCCCTGTCGCAGAACAGCGACAGCAAATTGCTCAATAACCTGAGCCAGAATTTCAGTTCACTGGACACCGACGGCAGCGGCAGCATCAGCGCCAGTGAACTGTCGGCGATGAAGCCACCCGCCCATGGCGATCACGCGCCCGATACCCAGCTGGCCGATGCCCTGCTCAAGGCCCTGGACAGTAACGGCGACGGCTCCGTGAGCAGCAGCGAACTGGCCGCCGGGCTGAGCAATGCTGGCAGCACGGCCGACAGCGCCTCGATGTTCAGCGCCCTGGACACCGACAACAGCGGCAGCATCAGCACCAACGAGTTGGCCACGGCGCTGTCGGCGAACCAACCGCCGCCACCACCTTCGGTGTCCAGCAGTGATCTGTTCAGTGCACTGGACGCTAATGGCGATGGCAGCATCAGCCAGGCCGAATTGACCAGCGCCTTGCAGGGCACCTCGACCAGCGCCTCGACCACTGGCAGCAGCACCAGCAGCACTAGCGGCACCAGCACCAGCGCCAGCCTCAACGCCACGACGTTGCTGCTCCAGGCCCTGGCCAGTGCCAGCGGTAGCAGCAACACCGGTGCCGGCACGGGTACAGGTTCGGGCACCAACAGCCAGACCGCCCAGGAAAACATCGCCGAGGCGTTGAGCCGGTTGATGGTCAACCTCAAGAGTCAGACCGTGGCACAGAGCAGCAGCGTCGTCGCCGCCGCGGCCTGATTCAGAGTTTGAAAGAACGCCACGTAACCTGTAGGAGCAGGGCTTGTCGGGACGCCGCATCGCCGCGAATGAGCCGTCAAGACCGCTAAAAGCTTCGCGAGCAAGCTCTGCGCCTACAGGTCTGTGTCGTGCCCTCGATTTGTGTCCGGCGCGGTTCGGTAGCGTCCGAACAGACGATACGCGACTCAAGGGCCTCATCGCCGGCAAGCCGGCAGCCACGGCATCGCGTTCAACCGCGACACCTCCGCGCCCTGGAATCAGGACTTCTCCTCGCGCCGCGACTGGCTCGCACTCCAGTCGATCAACAGGCTGTAGGCTACCGCCAGCAAGGTCGGGCCGATAAACAGGCCGATAAAGCCGAAAGCGATCAAGCCGCCGAACACCCCCAGCAACACGATCACCAGCGGCAGGTTGCCGCCGCGGCTGATCAGGTACGGCTTGAGCACGTTGTCCACGCCGCTGATGATGAAGGTGCCCCAGATCCCGAGGAACACCGCCATCCCGTACTCGCCCTTCCAGGCCAGCCAGGCCGTGGCGGGAATCCATACCAGCGGCGGCCCCATGGGAATCAGGCTGAGCAGGAAGGTCGCGATCCCCAGCACCAACGCCCCCGGAATACCGGCGATCAGGAATCCGATCAGGGCCAGCACGGCCTGGGCCGCCGCCGTGCCGATCACACCGTTGACCACCCGCTGCACCGTGCCCGCCACCAGTTCCTGGTAGTAATCGGCCCGCTCTCCGATCAGCCGCTCCAGCAAGCCGTGGATAAAGGCCGCCAGCCGCGGGCCGTCACGATAGAAAAAGAACACGAAGACGATACTCAGGGTCAGCTCGAGGATCCCGCCACCGATCTGCGCACTGCGCGCCAGGAGCCAGTTGCCGACCTGCCCCAGATAAGGCTTGATCGCCACCAGCATGGCCGCGCCCTGCTGGTCGATGGTGTTCCAGATACCCACCAACCGTTCGCCGACGAAGGGCAACGTGCCCAGCCAGGCCGGCGCCTCGGGCAAGCCGTCGACCTGGGCATCCTTGATAAAGGTCACCGCATCACGCACATGGTCGGCCAGGTTGAGCCCCAGCCATACCAGGGGCCCGGCCACCAGCAACATCCAACCCAGGGTCAACAACCCCGCCGCCAGGGATTCACGGTGGCCGAGCAGGCGGGTCAGCAGACGCATCAGTGGCCAACTGGCAAACGCCAGCACGGCGCCCCAGAACAGCGCCGACCAGAACGGTGCCAGCACCCACAAGGTGGCACCGAAAAGTACCAGGAGCAGTATCTGCACCAGCAGACGATCATCATTGGGCATGGGTATTCCAGACAAAGTTGGGCAATGAAAGCGTAGGCGAACCCTGGGGCGGGCGCTGACCGGGAAACGATCCGGGTTCAACCGGAAAATCAGATGATCGTCTCTCGGTGGCTGTTCGTACAGTCGCTAACGCAGCAATTCGATGTGCAAACCGCTGGCGGCGGCATTCCCCACCTCCAGGCGCGCGGCCCTCACGCCCTGAGCCATCAGCGCCTGGCGCCAGGCTTCGGCGGAAGCCCCCGAGAGGCTGACCCGCAGGGTCGTGTCGAGGTTCAGGCCCCGGGAAATCAGGGTGACCCAGGTATTCTGAGGAGCACCGGCCAACGTCGGGAAATCGAGCTTGCCGGTATCGCGCAGTTCGCGCAGCAAGGTCGCCGAGGTAGGCAGTAACTCCCCCAGCGGCGAGGCCGACGCGAACTGTTCCACATGCAGGTAGGCCCGGCGATTGCCGCGGGTGATGCTATACAGAGCCACCAGCGAATTGTCCGTGGGGGCCGCCAGGCGCAGCAGCAGGTAAGCCTGCTGATCGTCCGCGCCGGACAAGGTGGCATTGCCGAACACTTCATTGGCCCACAGGCTGTTTTCCCCGCAATCGCGGGCCTGGCACCAGAACAGCAACTGCGCGCCCTGCTTCTGCAAAGCTTCGCGCGCCGCGGTGAAGGCCTCGTCGGCGCCGTGTTCGGGGGGCAGCTCGTAGGTTACCGAAGTCATCTGCCCACGGGCACTGACCTGGGCATCGGTGCGCAGGCGGTTGCTGATCTTGCGGATCGCGCTCTGTGGATAAATCCGCTCCAGCTCGGCCGGCGCCCGATAATCGACGATCTGCGCATCGGCCAGACGCGGCACCAGCGCCAGATCGTGGCTGCCCGGTACATCGGCGGCCAGCAGCCGCGCACTGAAACAGGCCAGTACAATGGCGCAGCCCAAGGGTGTGGATAACTTCGTCATCGGATGGACAGGGCCTGAACAATAAGCACTATGGCCGGAACAGGACGTGCCGGAACAGGACGACTCGAGGTCGCGTGGAAGTTGAGGTCTGGCATGGTTGTCTCCCTTTCAACCCGCCAAGCCTCGACAGTTGCAGGCGACAAGTCAAGGCATGGAGAAAAAGCGATTGAAACAGTCTGCAACAAGGGTCGCGCCGGCCTCATCGTTCAGGTGCAGATGATGCCCGCCCGGCAGGTGTGTCAAGCTGAAGGGTAGTCGATCGAGCAACGTTTTGTGTTGGGCCAGCATGCCTTGCTCGGCCACCACCAGTTGCGCCGGACAGGCAATGCGGCGGATAAAGGCCATGGCCTGCTCCTCGGTCAGACGCAATGGCGACGGCAGGGTCAGGCGGTTGTCGCTGCGCCAGGTGTAACCGCCGGGCACCGGCATCAGGCCGCGCTGGGCCAGTAGCTCGGCGGCTTCGCGGCTGACCGCCACCAGGCCCTTCATGCGCGCCTCGATGGCGCGGTCCAGGGTCGGGTGCACCGACTTGCGCTTGTTCTGTAACCCAAGCTGCGCCTGCAAGGCCATGCCCAGGCGTTCGGCGGCATTTTCGCCACTGGCGGTGGGTGGCATCACTCCGTCGATCAGCGCCAGGCGCGTCACCCGCTCCGGCAAGGCACCGGCCAGCACGATCGAGACAATCGCGCCCAGCGAATGCCCCAACAGGCTGAAGCGCTTCCAGCCCAACTGCTCGGCGACCTGCAAGACATCGTGGACATAGTCCCATAGCGCGTAACCCGCCCCCACCGGTCGATGCCCGGAATGCCCGTGGCCGGCCATGTCCAGGGCGACAATGCGCAGGCCGTGCAGTTTCGGCGCCAGGCGCGCGAAGCTGTTGGCGTTGTCCAGCCAGCCGTGCAGGGCAATCACCGGCTGCCCGTCCTCAGGCCCGAACAGATGGGCCGCCAACTCGATATGCGGCAGGCTCAGGCGCACTTCTTCCACCGGGTGACTCATGCGCAACGCTCCTGTGCGGCCTGGTGTTGCCAGCGGGCGAAAATAACCTTGAGCAACTGCGCGGTGTCCTGCGGACGCTCCAGGGGAAACATGTGGCCGCCGGGCATGCTCAGGGATTCGCCATGGGGCAGGCGGTCGACGCTACGGGTGTGATGCCGCATGACCACCCGGCTCTGCTGGCCGCGAACCACCGCCAGCGGCACTTTCAAATGCCGGGCCAGCCCCGGGCTGGTATGGGGGACGCCGCGATAGATGCTGATTTCCGTGGCCGGATCGAAGCTCAGGCGCAGCTGCTCGCCGTCCTGGCGCAGACCGTGTCGCAGGTACGCGTCGAAACAGTCCGGGTCGAAGTCGCGAAACAGGCTCTTGCCGGCAAAGTAGCGGCGAGCGCTTTCAAGGTCGGCGAACTGTTCCCGACGCCCCAGGGTACGGCCAGCCGGCGTCAGCCGATCAATAAAGCCCAAGCGCTTGGCCGCGTGGATCACCCACTGGTCGGTGCGGGTCAGCACCGGCGAATCGAGCATCACCACGCCCTTGTAGAACTGCGGGCAACGCAACGCCGCGTGCAGGTGCAGGACACCGCCCAGGGAATGGCCGACACCCCACACCGGCTCGGGTTGCTGCTCCAGGTGATGGATCAGCTCATCGACCAGGTTGTACCAATTGTCGTCTACCGGGAAACGCGGGTCGTGGGCATGCTGTTGCAGATGCGCCACCTGATACTCCGGGGCCAGGGCGGCGAACAGTTTGCCGTAGGTGCCCGAAGGGAAACCGTTGGCGTGGGCGAAGAACACGTGCTTCGACATACCGGAAACATCTCGAAAAAAACTGATGTCCATTGTCGGCAGGCGCCGGCCCGACGGCAATGACCGTAACTGCCAGGAATGATGACAGTCCGGCCATGCCCATGACCCGACTCAGCGGGGCGGCGGTGTCTGCCCCAACGGCACCACGGCCATGGTCAGGCGTGACACGCAACTGGCCTTGCCTTCATCACTGCTCAGGCGGATATCCCAGACATGGGTGGTGCGACCGATATGGATGGCTTTGGCCACGGCCGTGACCCGCCCGCTGCGCAGGCCCCGCAGGTGGTTGGCGTTGATTTCCAGGCCCACGCAATAGAACTTGCTCGCATCGACGCACAGGTAGCTGGCCATGGAACCGACGCTTTCGGCCAGTACCACCGAGGCGCCGCCGTGCAGCAGCCCGTAGGGTTGGTGGGTGCGATGATCGACGACCATGCTGGCGGTCAGCGACTCGTCATCAAAGGCTTCGAAGCGAATGTCGAGCAGTTCGCCGATGGTGTTTTTTTGCGAGGCATTGAGCTGTTCGAGATTCGGTGCGGTGCGCCACAAAGCCATTGTTGATTCCCCAAGGTCATTATTCGTCATGCCTGCGGCCATACGCTGAATCCGTATTCGCGCCGGGGGGCCATGCGGCTGGAACCCGACAAACCCAGCAGGTGCTCGGTTGACTATTTCATGGAAGAACAGAAGCTCGCAAGCTGAAAAAGGCCTCGCCAACCGCAGGCGCCAACACTCTGCACCTGGAAAGCCGGGCGGAATCTGATAGTCGTCGAGGAGCATATCGCGTCGAATTTCCGCCCCCAGCCCTTGCAAGAGATCGCCATGGCAACGATAGGCCGCCTTCTTCGTAACTTCATGTCCTCGGGCAACGCCCAGGCCAGGTTCCAGGCCCCGGCCCCCCCGGCACACGCCAGTCCGGGTGTGCCCCACGGCGGTGCGATCCGCAGGCCTGCGCCAGACGACCTCTCGCAGATCGAAAGGGACCTGACCCTGTTGGGCTTGAAAGACTCGCTGGCCCAGGCCCGGGCGTTTCTCGGCAGTGCGCCGTCCCTGCGCCAGTATCCGCTGGCCGACCTGCTGGAGCTGATGGTGGCCGCCGCCGCCCGATTTACCGGGATCCTGCACAGTTGGGACGGCGTGCACCTCGACGGTGGCGGACGGGTTTCCCTGCATGTGCAGAAGAAACTGTTCGACTTGCGGGTGCCACCTTCCCTGTCACCGCAACTGACCAATGCCCTGAAGCGCTGTGCCCTGAACATCGCCGCCGCGGATCACCAGGCGGTCCAGTGCCTGCCATTCCAGGATGCCGAAACCCGCAGTGCCTTCCGCTACTGGAGCAAGGCGTCCATCTGCCAGGCCTTGCGAACCTTGCAGGTGACCAATGTGAACATGATCGGCGTTGACCTGAGCGGCGGCGATTTAAGAGGGGTGAGATTTTTCGGGCAATACCAGGAGGCCGACTTCAGGGCGGCCAACCTCAATGGAGCGCTGCTGTCGAGCGGTTTCAAAAACAACGACTTCAGCCATTGCGACCTGCGCAATACCGTACTCTCCGGTCACTTTGAGGCCTGTCTGTTCAAGGGCGCCAGGGTCAACGCCGCGACCCTGAAAAACACCCGGACCGATCTGCTCGGCGCCGTGTTGAGCCACTGAACTTCAGGGGTGCCTGAGGTTCAACAGCGTCATCGCCCCAGCCAATGGCAACTCCCCTTCCAGCTCGGCGAGGCTGGCCGTGCCCATGGGGTCTGGCTGATGCAGATGCCCGTGCTGCAAAAAGCTGAGCAGATTACCCACCAGCGGCTGATGACTGACCAGCAACAGGTCATGGGCACCGTCCAGCCGCCGGCTGACATCCTGCGGATTGCTCTCGGGTGTCAGCCAGGGCACGGTAATGATCTCGGCCTCGAAGCCCAGCACCTCGCGCACCAGCTCGGCGGTTTGTTGCGCCCTCAGGTAAGGGCTGGCGTAGATCGCCGACAACGGCTGGCCGATCAGGTGGGCGGCACTGCGCAGGACCTGCTGGCGTCCACGGGTCGTCAGTGCCCGCTCGGCATCGCTACGGGCCTGGGGTTCGGCTTCACCGTGCCGCAGAACCCAGACCCTCACAGCTTGGGCTCCTCGTCACGGGCCGGGTGCGGCGCCGGTGGCACCACATGCGCGGCCTCCCCATCCGGAACCCGCGGTGCCGGCCAGTCGGCGAACGGCCAGGGCTTCTGTTCGGTATGGAAACTGCCGAAGCGACCGATCTGGGCAAGGAACTGGCTCAGGCTGTCGCCGAAGTTCATCAGGTTGGCACTCGGCGCGCCATAGAACAGCCGATAGACCAACTGCACCAGCACTACCCCGCCGAGGATGAACTGGGCGACCTGCCAGACCAGCAGGAACACCAGCATCCAGACAATGCGCAACACAATGGATTCGTACTTGGACTCGCTCATGACTCGCTCCCGTGGCGCTGAGATTCAGTTGAAACCGCTGGTGGAAATGAAATCGACATCGGTTTTCGGCTCGCCGCGCATCAGCAGCTCGATCACCTGGTTCAGGGTCCGCCCTTCAAACAGAATGGCATGCAAACCGGCCACCAGGGGCATATAGACCCCGACTTCCTGCGCCTTGACCTTCAAGACCTTGAGCGTATTGACCCCTTCGGCGACCTCGCCCAGGCGGGTAACGGCCTCTTCCAGGCTCAATCCCTGCCCCAGGGCAAACCCGACCTGATAGTTGCGGCTCTTGGGCGAGGAGCAGGTGACGATCAGATCACCGACCCCAGCCAGGCCCAGGAAGGTCATGGGGTTGGCGCCCTGGCTGACGGCAAAGCGGGTCATTTCCGCCAGGGCCCGGGTAATCAGCATGCTCTTGGTGTTCTCGCCCATGCCCAACGCCACCGCCATACCGGCAATGATCGCGTAGACGTTCTTCAATGCGCCACCGAGTTCGACACCAAAGCGGTCGGCACTGGCATACACGCGGAAGGTCCGGCCATGCAGCGCGGCCTGGACACGGCTGCAGAGTTCCTCGTCTTCACTGGCCACCACCGTGGCGGTCAGCGCGTGCTCGGCCACCTCGCGAGCCAGGTTCGGCCCGGACAACACGCCGATCCGTGCGCGCGGCGCGATATCTTCGAGGATCTCGCTCATCAGCTTGAAGGTCTGCGCCTCGATGCCTTTGGTCAGGCTCACCAGCAGCTTGCCGTCCAGGCGCCCGGCATGGGGCGCCAGCACATCGCGCAAGGCACTGGAAGGCAAGGCGACAAAAAACAGCTCGCAGTCGTCGAGAGTCGCGACCAGGTCGGTGACCGGCTCGACCGCCGGATGCACCTTGATACCCTTGAGGTAACGCGGATTTTCGCGATTGACGCGAATGGACTCGGCCTGCTCGGGGTCACGCATCCATTGGCGCACCCGGTGCCCGTTCTCGGCCAGCAGATTGGCGATGGCGGTACCGAAACTTCCGCCACCCAGAACCGCGATTGGGTACTGTTCAGTCATATGTAACCCGTCTATCCCTACCAATGGCGATGGCTGCATTATACGGAGCGCGCCACCGGCGGCCAGCCCCAATGCAAATCCCCTGGACTGAGCGCTTGACCGATTCAGCCTATACAATGACGGCCATACGCCATGGCAAACCCGCCAAGCTCGGTTAACATGCACGGCTATTATTGTTTTCAAGGCTGTGCCGTGTCTTTTGGCCCTCCCATCGCTCGCACCTCCGTCGTCCTGGTCCTGATGTTCAGCGGCCCGTTGCTGGCTGACGACCTGTTCCTGGAAAACCAGCCCCTGCCCGAGGTGCTCACCGCCACCCGGCTGAAACAATCGCCGGCCGCGGTACCCGGCAGCATGACGGTGATCGACAATGAACTGATCAAGGCCAGCGGCGCCCGCGATATCAGCGAACTGCTGCGCCTGGTGCCGGGCATGATGGTCGGCTACACCAACGGCAACCAGGCCAGCATCAACTACCACGGCACCGATGCCAGCAACGCCCGACGCATGCAAGTCCTGATCGATGGCCGTTCGGTCTATCGCGCGGGCCTGGCGACCGTGGACTGGAGCGATATCCCGGTGGCCCTGGAGGATATCGAGCGTATCGAGGTCTTTCGCGGCCCCAACACCGTCAGTTATGGCGCCAATGCACTGATGGCGGTGGTCAACATTCTCACCAAGTCACCTGGCAGTACCCACGGTTCAACCCTGAAGATCACCCGCGGCGAACGCGGCATCAACGACTGGTACGCCAGCCAGGGCACCGGCTGGGGTACTGGCGACCTGCGCCTGTCGATGTCCGGCCAGGAGGACGAGGGTTTCCAGAGCGACCACCTGGGCGCGGACTACCGCGACGGTCGGCGCGTCACCCGGGTCAATCTCTCGGTCAGCCAGACGCTCAACGAACAACAGAGCATCGATTGGCAATTGAACGTCAAGGACGGCACCAACCAGCGGCCCTACACCTACAAGGCCGTATTTCCCGATATCACCGCGGCTGGCGACAACTCCGATGTGGTGGCCAAGGACTACGCCGGCTCGCTGCGCTGGAACCTCGACCTCAATCCCCAGCACAGCCTGTATATCCAGGGTTCGGCCCAGCACTGGGATCGCCAGCAGGTCTGGCGCGCCTGCGATGCCAAGATTTCCTTCAGCCCGCAACTGACCCAACTGTGGCAGTTGAATCCCAACTATGCCGAGAATCTGGCCCGCAACATGACTCAGTACGCCGTCGGCAGGCCACCTTCGGGGGGTGTCGCGGAACAGGCACTGGCCAATCAGGTGCTCGACCAATGGTTCAACCAAGGCGCCAGCCAGCCGGTCTGCGGCAATATCGACCAAAGCACCCGCGAGACCCGCTACGATCTCGAACTGCAGGACACCCTGAGCCTGTCGGACAGCCTGCGCCTGGTCAGCGGCATGAACTACCGGTATGACAAGGCCGACTCCGAGACCTACTTCAACGGCACTGTCGACGACAGCACCTGGCGCCTGTTCGGCCAGCTCGAATGGCGCGCCAGCGAACATTGGCTGGTCCAGGGCGGCACGATGTACGAAGACGCGCAACTGACCGGCAGTTCCCTGACCCCGCGCTTTGCCGTCAACTACCTGATCAATCCCCGGCACGGCTTGCGCGCGGTCTATTCCGAAGCCATTCGCTCGCCGGACATGTTCGAGAACAATGTCAACTGGAGCTACCGGGTCACCAACCTGGACTCTCCCACCTACGGCCAGAACAGCGGCCAGTATTTCGTCCAGACCCGTGGCCCGGGAAACCTGGACAAGGAGCGGATGCGCTCGCGCGAACTGGGTTATAACGGTTTCTTCGCCGAGATCGGCCTGAGCCTCGACGTGAAACTGTTCCATGACGAAATCAGCGACATGATCAGCACGCCGCTGCGCAACAACCAGTACATCGCCAGCAACGCCAACAGCTCACGTTTCACCGGCAGCGAAGCCCAGTTCGACTGGCGCCTGGACAGCGCCGACCGCCTGCGCCTGACCTATGCCTATGTCGATGTCCAGGCCAGCAACCCGGTCGACGAGCAGTTCACCGCCCGCAACAGCGGCTCGGCCGGCTGGATGCGCGACTGGGGCGCCGGCTGGTCGAGTTCGGTCTTCTACTATGGCGACGATGCCATCAACCAATATCGCTTCGAACGGGTCGACCTGCGCCTGGCCAAGCGCATTCCCTTTGGCAAGGCCAGCCTGGAACTGGCCGGGATGCTGCAACAACGCCTGGACAACCAACCCATCACCTGGATCGACAACAACTACAACCAGCGCCGCGCCGTCTACTTCAGCGCAGAACTGGAATTCTGACAATGAGCAACCTGGGTTCAAGGATGACATCGGCATGCGCCCGGCGCCTGAAGACGCTGGGCCTGGCTCTGCTCGTCCTGCTGTCGAGCTTCCAGGCCCGGGCGGCCGAAGTACTCTTGACCGGCGTCGAGGACAGCCCCGGGGTCCAGGCCTTTACCGCCGCGCTGGCGCAACAGCGCCCGAACGACCGGATACGTTTCGTCACCCTGGCCCAGATGCCCGAGCCCAGCCACCTGCCGCCCAGCACCCGGTTGATCCTGCTGGACCCACCCAGCCTCGACTGGCGACTGAAGGATAAGCAAGGGCCGGCGACCCTGGTCCTGCGTATCAGCCGCCTGCAAGCGATGCAGCGCCTGGGCAACGCCCCGAGCGCCAATCTCAGCCTGCTGTGGAGCGACCCGCCGCTGTCCCGCCAGTTGCGTCTGATCCGCGAGGTCATGCCCCAGGCCCGGAGGATCGGTGTGCTCTATACCCGGGGCAGCGAGTTCCTGCTGACCGAACTGAACCGGGCGGCCCGCCCCCTGGGCCTGGAAATCGTTCCCCAGCGCTGGGACGACACCACCGACAGCCGGCCCTTGCAAACCCTGCTCAAGAGCAGCGACGTACTGCTGGGGCTGGACGATCCGACCTTGTATAACCCCAGGACCGCGAAGAACCTGTTGCTCAGCAGCTATGCCCGGCAACTGGCGCTGATCGGCCCCAACGCCGGCTTCGTCAAGGCTGGCAGCCTGGCCAGCACCTACAGCGACCAGAGCGACTGGCTGGCGATCCTCGACGATCTGCTCGACCGGCCCCCCTCCAGTTGGCCGAGCAGCCAGTATCCGCAACGCTTCAAGGTTCTGAGCAACCCGCAAGTCGCCCGTTCCCTGGGTATCGAACCGATCGACGAAGCCTCGCTCGCCATCCGGCTGGCCGAAGGAGAGACCCACCCATGACCCAGCGACGGTATTGGGGCATCAGCGCCCGGACCCAGATGATCAGCCTCGGCCCCGCGCTGTTGCTGACCTTGCTGCTGATCAGTTTCTTCACCTTCGTGCGGATCCAGGACCTGCGCCAGGAACTCGACCACACCGGTCAACTGATCGCCAACCAGTTGGCTCCGGCGACTGAATACGGGGTGATTTCCGGCAACAATGAAGTCCTCGAAAGCCTGATGCGGGCGACCCTGGCCACCCCCCACGTGCGCTCCCTCGAGGTCCAGGACCGCGGCAACAACATTCTGGTCTACGTCGAGCAACCCTCGCCCGAGTCTGCCCGGCCACAGTCGGTCAAACTGTTCCAGGCACCGGTGCGCCTGCAACGCATTCCGCTGGGCAACGATTTCCTGCAGGACCACGGCACAGTGGCGGCGACACCGAGCGAGGACTATCTGGGACGGGTGATTGTCGGTATGTCCAACGACGCCTTCAGCCAACGGCAACAGGAAATCCTGCTCAAGGCCGGCATCCTGGCGCTGTTCGCGCTGTTGTTCACCTTTCTCCTGGCCCGACGGCTGGCGGCCAGCCTGTCGCAACCGATCAGCGCCATGGGCCATGCGGTCAAGGCGATTCAACAAGGCGACTACAAGACACAACTACCGGTGGTGGACGATACCGAGCTCGGTGCCCTGTCACGGCACATCAACAACCTCGCCGGCGCCCTCGACCAGGCCAGTCGCGAACAGCACCAGGCCATTGCCCAGTTGATCCAGACCCGGGAAGAAGCGGAACGGGCCAACAATGCCAAGTCGGACTTCCTGGCCATGATGAGCCATGAATTGCGCACGCCGATGAACGGTGTACTGGGCATGCTGCAGCTGCTCGAAACCACCGAAATGACCGAGGAACAGAGCGAATACGCGGCCCTGGCCTCTGAGTCCACCGAACACCTGCTCAAGGTCATCAACGATATCCTCGACTTCTCGCGGATCGAGCGTTCGGCCCTGGAACTGGAACACATTCCGTTCCACCTCGCGGAGCTGATCAGCAGTTGCGCCCAGGCGTTCCAACACAACGCGAGCCAGCGCGGCCTGCGTCTGGACCTGCGGATTCCGGCGGACATGCAGGCCTTGCAGGTCAAGGGCGACCCGACGCGGATCCGCCAGATCCTGGTCAACCTGATCGGCAATGCGCTGAAATTCACCGAGCACGGCAGCGTCGGCATCGAGCCGCACTGGCAGGCCCTGGACGAAGACGTGCTGTGGTTCACCTGTACGGTCCGCGACAGTGGCATCGGCATTTCCAGCGAACGCCTGGAACTGATGTTCGATGCCTTCCAACAGGCCGACAGCTCGATCTCCCGGCGCTACGGCGGCACCGGCCTGGGCCTGCCCATTGCGCGGACCCTGGCCGAACGCATGGGCGGCACCCTGCACGCCCACAGCGAAGAGGGCCAGGGCTCGGTCTTCACCCTGGAAATCCCCCTGGCCCGCCATCATCAGGCCGAATCCGCCGCGCTCTCGCCAACGCCCTCCGGCCATGGCGAAGGGCGCAAGGTGCTGCTGGTGGAGGACAACCCGGTCAACCAGACCGTTATCGAGGCGATGTTGCGTGGCCTGGGCTTCGACGTCAGCCTGGCCACCGACGGTGCGCAGGCCATCGACAGAGCCAGGAATGGCCTGTTCGCGGCGATCCTGATGGACTGCCGGCTACCGATCGTCGACGGCTACGAAGCCACCCGGCAAATCCGCCAACTGCCCGAATACGCCCAGGTGCCGATCATCGCCCTGACCGCCAACGCCTTGCAGGGCGACCGCGAAAACTGCCTGCGGGCAGGTATGAACGACTACCTGTCCAAGCCCTTCAAACGCATGGATCTGCAGCAGATTCTCCAACATTGGCTGCCCTGAATACGATGTGCGACTGGCGTGAAAGACGAAAGTGCGGCAGTCTTAGACACCCGAACGGGCTGGAAAACCGGCTTGAATAAAAATTTCAGTGCACAAGTGTACATTCATGTCCTTGGTGCTGTGACTTTCACCACAACGCAATAGTCTATGAGTAGGCTGTCGAATCGAGGCGTGAACGCGTCGATCGGCCGGGAAGATTCGCCCCACCTGCCGCATGGGATTATTGAGGAGCTCGCATGACCAAACAAAACGCCTTTACCCGGGAAGATCTGCTTCGCTGCAGTCGCGGTGAGCTGTTCGGCCCAGGTAACGCGCAACTGCCCGCCCCGAACATGCTGATGGTGGATCGCATCACCCATATCAGCGAAGAGGGTGGCAAGTACGGCAAAGGTGAATTGGTCGCCGAGCTGGATATCAACCCGGACCTGTGGTTTTTCGCCTGCCACTTCGAAGGCGATCCGGTGATGCCGGGCTGCCTGGGCCTGGATGCCATGTGGCAACTGGTCGGATTCTTCCTTGGCTGGCAGGGTCTGCCGGGCCGTGGTCGCGCGCTGGGCTCGGGCGAAGTGAAATTTTTCGGCCAGGTGCTCCCGACCGCCAAGAAAGTGACCTACAACATTCAGATCAAGCGCGTCCTCAAAGGCAAGCTGAACCTGGCCATCGCCGACGGTTCGGTGACTGTCGACGGTCGCGAAATCTACACCGCCGAGGGCCTTCGGGTCGGCGTATTCACCTCCACTGACAACTTCTAAGGGTTATCCGCATGCGCCGCGTCGTTATCACTGGTCTGGGCATCGTTTCGTGCCTGGGCAATGACAAAGAGACCGTCTCCGCTAACCTGCGTGCAAGCCGCCCTGGCATCCGCTTCAACCCGGAATATGCCGAAATGGGTCTGCGTAGCCAGGTTTCCGGCTCCATTGACCTCAATCTCGAAGAGTTGATCGATCGCAAGATCTATCGCTTCGTCGGCCACGCGGCGGCTTACGCCTACCTGGCCATGAAGGACGCCATCGCCGACTCCGGCCTGACCGAAGAGCAGGTGTCCAACCCGCGTACCGGCCTGGTGGCCGGCTCCGGCGGCGCCTCGACCCTGAACCAGATGGAAGCGCTGGACATCCTCCGCGAAAAGGGCGTGAAGCGCGTTGGTCCGTACCGTGTGACCCGGACCATGGGCAGCACCGTTTCCGCGTGCCTGGCCACGCCATTCAAGATCAAGGGCCTGAACTACTCGATCTCCTCCGCCTGCGCCACCAGTGCTCACTGCATCGGTACCGCCCTGGAACAGATCCAGATGGGCAAGCAGGACATCGTCTTCGCCGGTGGCGGTGAAGAAGAGCATTGGAGCCAGTCGTTCCTGTTCGACGCCATGGGCGCCCTGTCCACCCAGTACAACGACACACCGGAAAAGGCTTCGCGTGCCTATGACAAGAACCGTGATGGTTTCGTCATCGCCGGCGGTGGCGGCATGGTGGTGGTCGAGGAACTGGAACACGCGCTGGCTCGCGGAGCGAAGATCTATGCCGAAATCGTCGGCTACGGTGCCACTTCCGATGGCTACGACATGGTCGCGCCAAGCGGCGAAGGCGCCGTGCGTTGCATGCGCATGGCGATGTCCACCGTTGACGGCCCGATCGACTACCTGAATACCCACGGCACCTCGACCCCGGTCGGCGACGTCGCGGAAATGAAAGGTGTGCGTGAAGTCTTCGGCGACAAGGCCCCGGCCATCAGTTCGACCAAGAGCCTGTCCGGTCACTCCCTGGGCGCTGCCGGCGTTCATGAAGCGATCTACTGCCTGCTGATGATGGAAGGCAAGTTCATCGCCGGTTCCGCCAACATCGAAGAGCTGGACCCGGAAGTCGCTGACCTGCCGGTCCTGACCAAGACCCGCGAAAACGTCGAGTTGAACAATGTGATGAGCAACAGCTTCGGCTTCGGTGGCACCAACGCCACCCTGGTCCTGAAGCGCTGGCAGGGCAAGTAAGCCCGGCTTGATATGAAAAAACGCCCCGACTGGTTCGGGGCTTTTTTTTGCGCGTGTGTTTGGCGTGGATCGTTCCTGCAGGAGCAATCATAAACATTGAAACCAGGCGCAGACTTGTGGCGAGCATTGTAACCGGCTCCCGCCAGGGCCGAGCGCGAAAAAAGCTGAACATCACTCAGGTGTAGTGTTCTATAAAGTTCTGGGTCTTTTCCCGTCACTCTTCATGAGGTTTGTCATGACCATTACCGTCAACACCGAATCCAGCGAAGGTTTTCGTCACAGTGTGCAGATCGACGATCACCAGTTGTTCGCCGATATGCCCAAGGCCTTGGGTGGCGAAGGCTCCGCCCCGGAGCCCCACGACTACTTCGACGCCGCCCTGGGAACCTGCAAGGCCCTGACCCTCAAGCTTTATGCACAGAGGAAAGGCATTCCGTTGACCGGCGTCACCGTCGAGGTCAAGCGCGACAACAGCCAGGAACAGAAAGGCAAGTACGGCTTGCAGGTCAAGCTGACCCTCAAGGGCGTGCTGAGCGATGCCCAGCGCGAAGAGCTGCATAAAATCGCCGACCGCTGCCCGGTCCACAAGCTGATGACCAGCACTGAAGTCAGCATCGAAACCCTGCTGGCCGAAGGTGCCTTCAGTCAGTAAGGGCAATGGCGAAAAAGCGGGTTATGCTTTGCGCATTGCCCGCTGAGCCAGGAAGCCCCATGAACACACCACTGGTGATCCGTCCTCGCGCCGAGGATGTCGAAGGTCAACCGATCCTGCGTCCCCTGCCCTCGGCCCAGTGCCGCAGCGTCGGCCCCTTCGTGTTTTTCGACCATATGCTGGAAACCCACTATCCGCCGGGACACGGGATGAATGTGCGCCAGCACCCGCATATCGGCCTGTCGACCCTGACCTACCTGTTCGACGGCGAAATCGTGCACAAGGACAGCCTTGGCTCCAACCAGCAGGTCAAGCCCGGCGATGTCAGCTGGATGACCGCCGGCAGCGCCATCGCCCATGTCGAACGCACCCCGGCCGCACTCGTCGCCAGTGGCTCCAGCCTGCACGGCCTGCAGATCTGGCTGGCGGCGCCCAAGGCCCTGGAACAGGGGCCCGGCCATTACAGCCATCACCCTGCCGCCAGCCTGCCGTACAGCGACAATCTGGGAGTGAAGATCCGCCTGGTCGCTGGCAGCGGTTTTTGCCTGACATCACCGGTGCCGGTACTGTCGCCGACGCTGTATGCCGACATACGGATGGAAAGCGGGACAACCCTGCTGATTCCGGATGAGTATGCCGAGCGCGCGGTCTATGTGCTGGAGGGTGAGGTGCAGTTGGAAGGCCAAGCGCTGGAACCGTGCAGCCTGGTAGTGCTGTCGGCGGGAGCAACCCCGACACTGTTCGCCGAAGGCGAGAGTCATCTGGTGGTGATTGGCGGTGCGCCGCTGGACGGGCCACGGCGGATGAACTGGAACTTCGTCGCCAGCGATCCGGCGTTGATCGACAGTGCGCGCCAGCGTTGGGCGGCTGGGGATTGGCCGAAGGTGCCGGGAGAAAGCGAGCGGATCGAGTTGCCGCAGAAGCCTGCAGTGGGAAAATCCTGAATCAGCCGGGAGGCCTGCGCTGTGCTTGAGGGCGCTTTCGCGGGCAAGCCCTGCTCCTACAGGGGAGTGACGAGCACAAATGCTGTGAACGACGAAGAACTGTAGGAGCAGGGCTTGCCCGCGAAGAGGCCCTCAAGACCGCCAGAAGGCTCAGCCCTTGAACACTTCTTCCAGCAGGTTGTGCATCGACGCGAACGCACGGCCAGCCGTCTTCGCGTCATACATCATCATGCCTGGCACATTGGCATGCGGGTCGGTGAACGAATGCACCGCGCCGCCATAGCTCAACAGTTGCCAATCGACGCCCGCCGCATTCATTTCGTCTTCGAATGCCGGCAGTTGCTCTTTCGCCACCAGCGGGTCGGAGGCGCCGTGCAGCACCAGCACCGAGCCCTTGATGTTCTTCGCATCCGCCACATTCGGCGTGTCCAGTGTGCCGTGGAACGACACAGCGGCTTTCAACGGCGCGCCGGTACGGGCCAGCTCCAGCGAGCAGCAACCGCCGAAACAGAAACCGAAGGTCGCCAGCTTCGTCGCATCCACCGCCGCCAGCTCCTGGCTTTGCAGTGCGTCGAGCGCCGCCTGCATGCGCTTGCGCAGCAGAGCGCGGTCATTTTTCAACGGCATCATTGCCGCGCCGGCTTCATCATTATTGCTCGGGCGAACCGACTGGCCGTAGAGGTCGGCGATCAACACCACATAGCCCTTGGCGGCGACCGCCTCGGCGATCTTCTCGGCGCCGGTGCCGACCCCCATCCAGTTCGGCGCCATCAACAGGCCCGGACGCGCGCCCTTGTGGCCAGCATCAAAGGCCAGGCGGCTCTCGTAGGTCAGGCCATCGATCTGATAAACCACCGAACTCACAGTAACTTGGCTCATTTCGGACTCCGATAAAATATCCAAGGATAAAAAAACCCGCCGAAGCGGGTTTTCGTACAACCAGTTTAAACCGACAACTCAACCAGCAACTTGTTCAGACGGCGCACGTAAGCCGCCGGATCCTTCAAGCTGTCGCCAGCCGCCAGAGCCGCCTGGTCGAGCAGGATGTGCGACAGATCGCCAAAGCGGTCTTCGTCCGGCTCGGCATCGAGCTTCTCGATCAGCGGGTGCCCTGGGTTGAATTCGAAGATCGGCTTGGAGTCCGGCACCTTCTGGCCACTCGCTTCGAGGATCTGGCGCATCTGCAGGCCCAGGTCCTGCTCACCGATGGCCAGGATCGCCGGGGAGTCGGTCAGGCGGTGGGAAACCCGCACTTCACTGACGGCATCGCCCAGGGCGGTCTTGATCCGCTCCACCAGGCCTTCCTTGGTCTTGGCGACTTCCTCGGCAGCCTTCTTGTCTTCTTCCGAATCCAGGTTGCCCAGGTCCAGGTCACCACGCGCCACATCGACAAAGCTCTTGCCGTCGAACTCGTTGAGGTAGCTCATCAGCCACTCGTCGATACGATCGGTCAGCAGCAGCACTTCGATGCCTTTCTTGCGGAAGACTTCCAGGTGCGGGCTGTTCTTGACCTGGGCGTAGGTTTCGCCGGTCAGGAAGTAGATCTTGTCCTGACCTTCCTTGGCACGGGCCAGGTACTCGGCCAGGGACACCACTTGCTCGCCGTCTTCAGCCAGGGTGGAAGCGAAACGCAGCAGACCGGCGATTTTTTCCTTGTTGGCGAAATCTTCCGCCGGGCCTTCCTTCATGACCTGGCCGAAGTTTTTCCAGAAGCCCTTGTATTGCTCAGGCTCGTTCTTCGCCAGTTTTTCCAGCATGTCGAGGACACGTTTGGTCAGCGCCGACTTCATCGAGTCGATGATCGGGTCTTTCTGCAGGATTTCCCGCGACACGTTCAGGGACAGGTCATTGGAGTCGACCACACCCTTGATGAAGCGCAGGTACAACGGCAGGAAGGACTCGGCCTGGTCCATGACGAACACACGCTGCACGTACAGCTTGAGGCCCTTCGGCGCTTCACGCTGGTACAGGTCGAACGGCGCGCGGGCCGGCACGTAGAGCAACGAGCTGTATTCCAGCTTGCCTTCGACCTTGTTATGACTCCAGCTCAGCGGGTTCTCGAAGTCATGGGCGATGTGCTTGTAGAACTCCTGATACTCCTCGTCCTTCACTTCGGTGCGCGGACGGGTCCACAGGGCACTGGCGCGGTTGACGGTTTCCCATTCCGGCGCGGGCTTGTCCTCGCCTTCGACAGCGGCCACTTCTTTCGGCAGCTCGATCGGCAGGGCGATATGGTCGGAGTACTTCTTGATGATGTTGCGCAGACGCCAGCCATCGGCGAACTCGTTCTCACCGGACTTCAGGTGCAGGACGATGCGGGTACCGCGGTCGGCCTTGTCGACGGTGGCGACTTCGAACTCGCCCTCGCCCTTGGACGACCAGTGCACGCCTTCGCTGGCGGCCAGGCCGGCGCGACGGCTGAACACGTCAACCTGGTCGGCGACGATAAAGGCCGAGTAGAAGCCCACGCCGAACTGACCGATCAGGTGCGAGTCCTTCTTCTGGTCGCCAGAAAGATTCTTCATGAAGTCGGCGGTGCCGGACTTGGCGATGGTCCCCAGGTGGGTGACCACATCGTCGCGGCTCATGCCGATACCGTTGTCTTCGAGGGTGACGGTATTAGCGTCCTTGTCGAAGCTCACGCGGATTTTCAGTTCCGCGCCACCTTCCAGCAACTCGGGCTTGGACAGGGCTTCGAAACGTAATTTGTCGACAGCGTCGGAGGCGTTGGAGATCAATTCGCGAAGGAAAATTTCCTTGTTGGAATACAGCGAATGGATCATGAGGTGCAGCAGTTGCTTCACCTCGGTCTGGAAGCCCAGGGTTTCCTTTTGAGTTTCCACACTCATGGTCATCAAACTCCAATTGGATGGCAGTGGCCGCGCCCAAAAGGGTTGGCGGCGGGTTGTCATCAAAGTTGGGGGCGGTGACGGCGATTTCAAGAGCCCGGGAGTGTTTCCTCGATCTTGAAGTGGGCCCGGGCAGTGGCAATCGGCTCGGCCTCGGTACTCTGCCAGGCCGTGATCGCCACGTTCGCCACCCGCCGCCCCTGGCGACAGAGCTGGCATCGGGCGTAGGTATCGCGATATTGCCCGGCGCGCAGGTAATCGAGGGAGAAGTCGATGACCTTGGGCACCCCCGGCGAGCCGGTGAACACCAGCAGGTGCAGGGCCGCGGCCAGTTCCATGAAGCCGGCGAGCACACCGCCGTGAATGGCCGGGAGCAAAGGGTTACCGATGTTGTCCTTGTTCGCCGGCAGGCAGAACAACAATTCATCCCCCAGCCGCGAGCACTGGATGCCGATCAACTTGGCATAGGGGATACGCTGCAACAACTGCCCATAGTCGCCCTGCTGGTGGGCCTGCTGCAGCATCTTCTTGAAGTCGGCGCTCATGCCGCACCGCCGTTGATCGAGCCGCTGAAGCCGTGGGCGCCCTTGATCCCCTTGCCCATGCGCATGAAAGTACCGACCACATGGGCGATGGGCTGCTCGGGGTCATCCTGATAGGCAAAACCACGGGCAAAGATGATATCGCGGGTCACCCGATAGCACTCGGCAAAACCGTAGACATCCTGCAAGGGCGTCGCCGGATGCATGTAGTCGATGCGCAGATCCAGTGTCGGACACACCTCGAACTCGGGAAGCACGCACAAGGTCGCCATGCCACAGGCGGTGTCCATCAAGGTCGTCAACGCCCCGCCGTGGATGACCCCGGTTTGCGGATCACCCACGATATCGGCGCTATACGGCAGGATCACGGTCAACCCCGCGGCATCGGCGCTGTGCAGGCGCAGCCCGAGGACCTGGCAATGTCGGATGGCGCTGAGAAAGCGTGTGGCGCGCTCAAAAATGGGGTTCTGGGTCATGAACTGATGGCTCTCATCCGGAGGAAAGTGTCCGAAAAAACGAAACACCAGGAAAAAGTTCCGTTCATCCGGTACTTATATATCTTTTGAAATCAAGGAACTTAACCCTTGGGAGCGTGTTCTGAAGGCCAGTAGTCAGTGATATTCACACAGGAGCAACACCCCCATGCGTAAGACTTTAGCTATTGCCTTGATGTTGACCGCTTCCCTCGGTCTCGCCGCCTGCGATAAAAAACCCGAGGACAAAGCTCAAGGCGCCAACCAGCAGGCCGAGCAAGCTCAGAAAAGCATGACCGAGGCTCAGGATAAGGTGAATGCCGCCGCCAAGGAAAACGTCGATGCTGCCAAAGCTCAGACTGATTCCAACAAAGCGACTGCCGAAGAAGGCACCAAAGCCGCCACCGGTTCTTGAGTCTCGAAACTCACCGGAGAACACCTGGCAACCCAAAGGAAGCCCGCCTTGTGCGGGCTTTTCTTTGCGCATTGATTTTACCCCCCCTTCAACCACCTGCGTAACACCCTCCCCCTCCTGATCAGCCCCTGACAATCATCCTCACGACAGCAAGGTTTATCGGATCAGTCTCTCCCAACGCGCCTTGACATATTGAATGATCAGTCAAATAATATTAAAAAATAATAAGAATTCATTCAATAAATTACTTGTCGACACCAGCCAACGCGAGTGCTGAGCACAGGAGTATGGGGATGCACACTCGCCGCTGCGGCACTCCAGGCAATAAAGCTTCTCCCGAATTCTTTGGCTGAAACGCACACAATCAAAAGCGCGAAGCGCTGAGTCGCTTCGTGCTGTCGTCAAATTTTTATCCGCACTCTGGATCAATCTCGATTTTCGTGATTCGACAATTGCAAGGAGCTTGTCTGTGCCCTATTCCAACCGTTCAAAAAATCGGATCGCATTAGCGGCCATCTGCTTGGCTTCTTTGATGTTCGGCCTGGAGATATCCAGTGTTCCGGTCATCCTGCCTGGACTGGAAACAGTACTGCGGGCCGACTTCAAACAAATGCAATGGATCATGAATGCCTACACCATTGCCTGCACAACCATCATGATGGCGACCGGCACGCTGGCCGATCGATTTGGCCGGCGCCGTGTGTTCATTATCAGCATCCTGGCTTTTGCTATCACTTCATTGATCTGCGGCATGGCACAGGATGTCTCGGTACTGATCGCCAGCCGCTTCCTTCAGGGCCTGGCGGGCGGTGCGATGCTGATTGCACAGGTCGCCATCCTGTCTCATCAGTTCCAGGAAGGGCGTGAGAGAAGCAAGGCCTTTGGGGCTTGGGGAGTCGTGTTCGGCATGGGTCTGGGCTTCGGCCCGATCATTGGCGGCCTGATCATGACCATTTCCAGCTGGCAATGGGTGTTTCTGGTTCACGTGTTGATCGCCGCCGTAACCCTGTTCCTGGTGCTTGCCGGTGTCGAAGAGTCACGCGACCCACAAGTCAGGAAACTCGACACCCTGGGTATAGTGACCCTGTCCCTGGCGGTTTTCGGTTTGGCCTACTACATCACCCAGGGACCTGACCTGGGCTTTGGCAGCTCGCGGGCTCTCTGCATCCTGGCCGCCACTGCCGCCAGCTTCATATTGTTCCTGTATGCGGAAAAGAAACACGCCCATCCCATGTTCGACTTTTCGGTATTCAGAATCCGGAATTTTTCCGGCGCACTGCTGGGTTCGATGGGCATGAACTTCAGCTTTTGGCCATTCATGATTTACCTGCCCATCTACTTCCAGAGCGGGCTGGGCTACGACCCGATCACCGCCGGCCTGTCCTTGCTCGCCTATACCTTGCCGACTCTGGTATTCCCTCCCGTCGGTGAACGGCTCGCCCTGCGCTACCGCCCCGGCATCGTGATTCCTTGCGGGCTCTTTACCATCGGCCTGGGCTTCATGCTGATGAAATATGGTAGCAGCCTGGAACAGGCCAGTTGGCTGACCCTGCTACCAGGCTGCCTGATCGCCGGTATCGGCCTGGGAATCACCAATACCCCGGTCACCAATACCACCACCGGGTCCGTGGACAGCAGTCGCGCCGGCATGGCCTCGGGCATCGACATGAGTGCCCGGATGATTTCGCTGGCGATCAATATTGCGTTGATGGGGCTTATTCTTGCACAAGCCGTGTACACACAACTGAAGCAACAGTTGCCCGATACGATCAACAGTGTGCAATTACGTTCGCTGGCTGAATCCATTGCTTCAGGCAATACACTTATCAACCCGGCCTTCAACACGCTCGTATCATCGACCGCTCTACACGACGCCCTGACCCATGCCTTCGGCATCTTGATGTTATACGGTGGAATCGCTGCCTGGTTACTCGCGGCCATCAGCCTGGTGATATTTGCGCCACAATCCAAACGCTACCTGGCGACAAACTGAAGAGCTGTACCGCTGACCATCCCAACCAGGGTGGTCAGCGCTTGGCAATGGTCGTCATGGACATATCGACAATGGCCGTCAGGCGAGACTCTTCGTGGACCATTTTGCCGAATACACGCAGCCCTTGAATCATGCACAACAGGAAGTCCCCTACCGCCCGCTCATCCAGGTTCGAGTTGAACACCCCTTCGGACTGACCGCGAATGACCGCTGCCGTCAGCAAGGTCAGGGTCCGCTTCATGAACGATTCGATTCGCCCATGCAACTGAGTGTCTTCCGGCATCATTTCCAGCGTGGTGTTGACGATGAAACAACCGTCCAGCCCCTCCAGCGCCGAAGCGGAACGGGTGTAATGCATCAACGCTGCCCTGAGCGATTGATCGGCAGGCTCGCTGGAATTGAGTCGAGCCGCCAACTGGGCAATCGAACCGTCACTGTAATGCTCGATCGCGGCCAGCAACATGCCGTGCTTGTCGCCGAAGGCACCGTACAGGCTACCGCGCATCAATCCTGTTGCCTTGCAGATTTCGTCCAGCGAAGTGCCACGATATCCGCGCGCCCAAAAAACCTGAGCAACGACCTCGCAAATAGCATCGACATCGAACTCGCGAGGGCGTCCACGCACCGGCGGGTTGGCGGTTTTTCTGGAAAAATCGGTATTTGACATGATCGCAATAATACATTGACTGGGTGACATGAAGGCAAAAAAAGCCCCATGTCGCGATCCGACACGGGGCACTTTCATTTATCCACAATCCAGCCTCAACGGACTAACACCTCAGGCCATAGCTTCGCTGCGCTTGCCGAGCAAGCGGTCGATCAGCACCACAATCGCCAGCATCACCACCGATGGCACCAGCCACGCCAGGCCCTGCTCGCTCAATGGCAAGTGCGATAACTGCGCCGGCATCCAGTCCGCCAGCCCGGCGCCCTTGAGGGCATCGATAATACCGAACAGCAACGACACCAGCATCACCGGCCCGACGATACGCCCCTGCGCATGCCAGAACGACTGGCAGAAGCTCAGGGCCACCAAGGCGATGCATGGCGGGTAGATAGCGGTCAGGACCGGGATCGAGAACGCGATCAGCTTGGTCAACCCGAGGTTCGACACCAGCAGCGAGAACCCCGCCAGGATGATCACCAGACTCTTGTAGGACAGCGGCAGGACGCGGCAGAAGTACTCGGCGCAGGCGCAGGTCACGCCCACCGCTGTCACCAGGCACGCCAGGGAGATCAACACCGCGAGGAAACCACTGCCCAGGGAGCCGAAGGTATGTTGCACATAACCGTGCAGCACCGCCGCGCCGTTGCTGGCACCGACCGCCACTTCGTGACTGCCCGAACCCAACCGGAACAGGCTGATATACACCAGTGCCAGGCCGACCCCGGCAATCAACCCGGCCATGATCGCGTAGCGGGTGATCAGCCGTGGCGAATCGACACCACGGGAACGGATGGCATTGACGATGACGATGCCGAACACCAGGGCGCCCAGGGTATCCATGGTCAAGTAGCCATTGATGAAGCCCTGGGAGAACGGCGCCGCGACGTACTCAGGGGTAGCCGTGCCGATAGGGCCGGCCGGCAGGACAAAGGCCGCGATTCCCAGGGTCGCCAAGGCAATGATCTTCAGCGGTGCGAGAAAACGACCGACGGTATCCAGCAAGCGCCCGGGGTACAGGGAGATGATGAACACCAGCAGGAAGTACACCGAACTGTAGAGCAGCAGCGCCAACGGGCTGTCACCGGTCAATGGCGCCAGGCCGACTTCGAAGGACACCGTGGCAGTCCGCGGCGCGGCGAACAGTGGGCCGACCGCCAGGTAGCAGACGGCGGCCAACAAGCCGCCAGCGGCCTTGCCGATGGGACTGCTCAGGGCATCCATGGCGCCGCCGACCTTCGCCAGCGCGATCACGGTGATGACCGGCAGGCCGACCGCGGTGATCAGGAAGCCCAGCGCCGCCATCCAGACATGAGGGCCGGACTGCAAACCGACGATCGGCGGAAAGATGATATTACCGGCCCCGACGAACAAGGCGAAGGTCATAAAGCCAAGCGCCAGGATGTCCTGGCCTTTCAATACTTTCATTTTAAGGAAATACCACACTGCTGAATCGGAATTTAGAGAGGGATTTCCCGTAGGGTGAGGGAAATGCTGTCGACCCGTATGGGGTTGACCCGTTTAGCGCGCCGCGCCCTTTTGGGGAGCAAACGCAAAATGGCTGCCAGACTAACGAATTTGGGCTGAAAACGCACTGTTAGAGGGCAAATTGTCCGATAAGCGACATTTCCGTGTCGTGTTTCAATATGAAATCGTTGTTGCCTGGACTGACGCCTTCGTGGCGTTGCGGCGTCAGTCCAGATTGCATAAAACTTCCTGATACCCAGAAAGCACAAAGGCCACCCGAAGGTGGCCTTTGCTGGTGGAGCATCAGCTAAGCGCGAAGCTTACTTGACGGTCCAACCGGTCAGCTCGGCCAGGGCCTTGCCGATGTCTGCCAGGGAACGCACGGTTTTCACGCCAGCGTCTTGCAGGGCAGCGAATTTCTCGTCCGCAGTGCCTTTGCCGCCGGAGATGATTGCGCCCGCATGGCCCATGCGCTTGCCCGCAGGGGCAGTCACACCAGCAATGTAGGAAACAACCGGCTTGGTCACGTGAGCCTTGATGTAGGCCGCCGCTTCTTCTTCAGCCGAACCGCCGATCTCGCCGATCATGACGATCGCTTCGGTCTTCGGGTCTTCCTGGAACAGTTTCAGGATGTCGATGAAGTTCGAACCCGGGATCGGGTCACCGCCGATGCCGACGCAAGTCGACTGACCGAAACCGGCGTCAGTGGTCTGCTTCACAGCTTCGTAGGTCAGGGTGCCGGAACGGGAAACGATACCGACCTTGCCTGGCAAGTGAATGTGACCTGGCATGATGCCGATCTTGCATTCGCCTGGAGTGATCACGCCTGGGCAGTTAGGCCCGATCAGGATCACGCCCAGTTCGTCGCACTTGACCTTGGCGTCCAGCATGTCCAGGGTAGGAATGCCTTCGGTGATGCAGACGATCAGCTTGATGCCGCCGAACGCTGCTTCCAGGATCGAGTCCTTGCAGAAAGGAGCTGGAACGTAGATCACGCTGGCGGTGGCGCCAGTGGCGGCCACAGCGTCTTTCACGGTGTTGAACACGGGCAGGCCCAGGTGCTCGGTGCCGCCTTTGCCCGGAGTCACGCCACCGACCATCTTGGTGCCGTATTCGATGGCTTGCTGGGTGTGGAAACTACCTTGCGAACCGGTAATACCCTGGCAGATAACTTTGGTGTCTTTATTGATCAGGACGCTCATTATTTGCCCTCCGCAGCTTTGACAACTTGTTGAGCAGCGTCGGTCAGGCTGGTAGCAGCGATGATGTTCAAGCCGCTTTCTGCCAGTACTTTAGCGCCCAGTTCAGCGTTGTTGCCTTCAAGGCGAACAACAACCGGGATTTTCACGCCGACTTCTTTCACCGCGCCGATGATGCCTTCGGCAATCATGTCGCAGCGAACAATGCCGCCGAAGATGTTGACCAATACTGCGGCGACGTTGGTGTCGGACAGGATGATCTTGAACGCTTCGGTAACGCGTTCCTTGGTTGCACCACCACCTACGTCGAGGAAGTTGGCTGGCTTGCCGCCATGCAGGTTGACGATGTCCATGGTACCCATGGCCAGGCCGGCACCGTTGACCATGCAGCCGATATTGCCTTCCAGGGCCACGTAGTTCAGTTCGAACTTGGCGGCGTGCGCTTCGCGCGGATCGTCCTGGGACGGATCGTGGAAGGTTTTCAGCTTAGGCTGACGGTACATGGCGTTGGCATCGATGTTGATCTTGGCATCGAGGCAATGCAGATCGCCGTCGGCCTTGATCACCAGCGGGTTCACTTCCAGCAGGGCCAGGTCGTGATCCTTGAACAGCTTGGCCAGACCGACGAAGATCTTGGCGAACTGAGTGACTTGCTTGCCTTCCAGACCCAGCTGGAATGCCAACTCGCGACCCTGGAATGGCTGAGCGCCAACCAGTGGATCGATAGTGGCCTTGAGAATTTTCTCAGGGGTGTCGTGTGCGATTTTCTCGATGTCCACGCCACCTTCGGTGGAAGCCATGAACACGATGCGACGGCTCGAACGGTCAACGACAGCGCCCAGGTACAGCTCTTTAGCGATATCAGTGCACGATTCAACCAGGATCTTGGTGACTGGCTGGCCATTGGCATCAGTCTGATAGGTCACCAGACGCTTGCCCAGCCACTGTTGGGCGAAGGCTTTGGCGTCTTCTTTGCTGCGAACCAGCTTGACGCCGCCCGCTTTACCGCGACCACCGGCGTGGACCTGGGCTTTTACAACCCATTCGGTACCACCGATCTTGTCGCAAGCTTCTGCTGCTGCTTCCGGGGTGTCTACCGCGAAACCCTGGGATACTGGCAGGCCGTATTCAGCGAACAGCTGCTTACCCTGATACTCGTGAAGATTCATGCTTTTTACCGTCTTCGTTAGGTACTGCGCATTCGGTGCTGCACTGATTGCAGTGCCGCACCACCTGTGACTGCTGCTTGCATGGCTTTGCCGGTCGCCCGGTAAAACCACGCAAGACTGCGTCCGGCGGACGTTCCGCGGTGAGTCTTGCGCGCAAGGCTCACGACGGGCAAACCGCCGTGGTTTCTTATTATCCAACGGACAGCGTGAAAACTACTGCGCTCAAAAATACTGCGTTAAAAACAGGTTCGGAATGCTCATTGACTAAAGTCAACTGTGCTTCCTCACCTGTTTTCGCCTTGTCTTTTTTTCGCTCGCTACGTTTTCACGCAGTCCTTTAGCGTTTTTTCTTATTGGCAATGTGGATGGCGCCGCCATTCACTGCCAGTGCCGCTTCGTGCAACGCTTCGGACAGGGTCGGATGGGAGAAGACCATCATGCCGATGTCCTCGGCGCTGGTGCCGAATTCCATACCGATCGCGCCTTGCTGTACCAGCTCGGCAGCGCTTGGGCCAATTACGTGGACGCCCAGGACACGGTCGGTCTTGGCATCGGCGATGACCTTGACGAAACCACCGGTATCGTTGGCTGCCATGGCACGGCCACTGGCGGCGAACGGGAAAGTGCCGATGTTAACTTCAACGCCTTCGGCTTTCAAAGCCTGTTCGGTTTTACCGACCCATGCAATTTCCGGGTGGGTGTAGATAACCGAAGGGATCAGGTCGTAGTTCATCTGGGCTTTATGGCCCTTGATGCGTTCGACAACCATGATGCCCTCTTCCGAGGCCTTGTGTGCCAGCATCATGCCGCGAACCACGTCACCGATGGCGTAGACGCCCGGCACGGTGGTGGCGCAATGATCGTCAACATGCACGAAACCGCGCTCGTCGAGGGTCACGCCGCAATCAGCCGACAGCAGGTCGGTGGTCACTGGGCGACGGCCGACGGCAACGATCAGTTTGTCGAAGGTGATGGTCTGTTCGCCGGCGGAGTCGGTGTAGGTCACCACCACTTCCTTGCCCTTGTTGACCTTGGAACCGGTCACGCGAGCGCCCAGCTTGATGTCCAGACCTTGTTTGGTCAGGGTTTTCAGCGCTTCCTTGGAGATGGCGGTGTCGGCAGCCATCAGGAAAGTGTCCAGGGCTTCGAGTACAGTCACTTCAGCGCCCAGACGCGACCAGACGGAACCCAGTTCCAGGCCGATCACGCCCGCGCCGATCACGCCCAGGCGCTTCGGTACGGCTTGGAACTCCAGGGCGCCGGTCGAATCGACGATCACCTTCTGGTCAACCGGAGCCGGTGGAATGTCGATCGGACGCGAACCTGGAGCCAGGATCACGTTCTCGGCTTCGATCACTTCAACCGTGCCGTCAGGCTTGGTCACTTCGACTTTCTTGCCAGCCAGCAGCTTGCCGTGGCCTTCGATCGAAGTCACGCCATTGGCCTTGAACAGCATGGCCACGCCGCCGGTCAGGTTCTTGACGATATTGGCCTTGCGACCCACCATCGCCGGCACGTCCATTTTCACGGCACCGGTGGAGATACCGTGGATGGCGAACCCTTCGGTGGCTTCATGGAACTTCCAGGAGCTGTCCAGCAGCGCCTTGGACGGAATGCAGCCAACGTTCAGGCAAGTACCGCCGAGGGCCAGCTTGCCCTCTTTATCCTGGTACTTCTCGATGCAGGCAGTCTTGAGACCAAGTTGCGCTGCCTTGATGGCGGCTACATAGCCGCCAGGGCCGGCGCCAATCACTACCACGTCGAATTTCTGAGTCATGTGTCATTCCTTATCGAATCAAACCGGACGGCCCCTCGTGGGGACCGTCGTGGGACGAAGCTGATCGTTTAAGCGGGCAAGGCGCAAGCGCCCTGCCCCTTGGGTGCAATCAGATATCCAGCAGCAGACGCGCCGGGTCTTCCAGCAGGTTCTTGATGGTCACCAGGAAAGACACCGCTTCCTTGCCGTCGATCAGACGGTGATCGTAGGACAGCGCCAGGTACATCATCGGCAGGATCACCACTTCACCCTTGACCGCCATCGGGCGCTCATTGATGTTGTGCATGCCCAGGATGGCGGCTTGTGGCGGGTTGACGATCGGAGTCGACAGCAGGGAACCGAATGTACCACCGTTGGTGATGGTGAACGTACCGCCGGTCATTTCGTCGATGGACAGCTTGCCGTCACGGGCTTTCTTGCCATAAGTGGCGATGCCGTTTTCGATTTCGGCCAGGCTCATCAGCTCGGCGTTACGCAGTACCGGAACCACCAGGCCACGGTCGCTGGACACCGCGACACCGACGTCGGAGTAGCCGTGGTAGACGATGTCGCCGCCGTCGATCGACGCGTTGACCGCTGGGAAGCGTTTCAGCGCTTCGGTGGCCGCTTTCACGAAGAACGACATGAAGCCCAGGCGCACGCCGTTGTGGGTCTTCTCGAACAGGTCCTTGTACTTCGAACGCAGGTCCATGATCGGTTTCATGTTCACTTCGTTGAAGGTGGTCAGCATCGCCATGTTCGACTGTGCTTCAACCAGGCGCTTGGCCACGGTGGCCCGTACACGGGTCATCGGTACGCGCTTCTCGACGCGGTCGCCGGCAGCGAACACAGGCGCGGCGGCAGCCGGCGCGGCAGCCTTGGCCGGTGCGGCGGCTGGCGCGGCTTTCTTGGCGGCAACAGCAGCCACCACGTCTTCCTTGGTCACCCGGCCGCCTTTGCCGGTACCGGCAACGGAAGCGATGTTGATGCCATTTTCTTCAGCCAGCTTGCGCGCCGCCGGTGCTGCCACCGGATCGTCTTCGCCAGCAGCGGCAGGCGCGGCAGCCTGGGCGGCCACTGCTGGAGCAGGAGCGGCGGCAGGAGCAGCGGCGGCAGCGCCGCCTTCGACGATGGAGCCCAGGACTTCGTCGGACAGAACGGTGTCGCCTTCGTTCTTGACGATAGCGCCCAACACGCCATCAGCGGTAGCCAGTACTTCCAGGACCACTTTGTCGGTTTCGATGTCGACGATCAGTTCGTCACGCTTGACAGCATCGCCCGGTTGCTTGTGCCAGGTGGCAACGGTGCCATCGGCAACCGATTCCGGGAAAGTGGGGGCTTTGATCTCGATAGCCATTATCTGTGGTTCCTTAAATTCGGTTTCAGGTGCGCGAAGGCGTTAAACAGTAAAGGCATCTTGCAGCAGTTTTTCCTGCTGCTCAGCGTGCATCGATGCATAGCCACACGCCGGTGCGGCAGAGGCGTCACGGCCGGCGTACTCAAGTACCAACGACTTGTTGTGACCGGCGACGATGCGACGCATGTGATGCTGGCTGCTGTACCAGGCGCCCTGGTTCATCGGTTCTTCCTGACACCAGACGATGTGCTTGAGGTTCTTGTACGGTGCCAGGACTTCGATCAGATCGTCTTCCGGGAACGGATACAGTTGCTCGATACGCACCACGGCGATGTCATCGCGGCCTTCGGCACGACGTTTTTCCAGCAGGTCGTAGTAGACCTTGCCGCTGCACAGGATCAGACGACCGACCTTTTTCGGGTCCTGGACGTCGATTTCCGGGATAACGGTCTGGAACGAACCTTCGGCCAGATCTTCCAGCGTGGAGATTGCCAGTTTGTGACGCAGCAGCGACTTCGGAGTCAGCACAATCAGCGGCTTGCGCAGCGGACGGATGACCTGGCGACGCAGCAGGTGGTAGATCTGCGCCGGGGTGGTCGGCACGCAAACCTGGACGTTGTGCTCGGCGCACAGCTGCAGGTAGCGTTCCAGACGGGCCGAGGAGTGCTCCGGGCCCTGACCTTCATAACCATGCGGCAACAGCATGGTCAGACCGCACAGACGACCCCACTTGTGCTCGCCACTGGTGATGAACTGGTCGACAACCACCTGGGCACCGTTGGCGAAGTCGCCGAACTGGGCTTCCCAGATCACCAACGCTTCCGGCGTGGTGGTCGAGTAACCGTATTCGAACGCCAATACCGCTTCTTCCGACAGGAACGAGTCATACAGGTCGAAACGTGGCTGACCGGCGAACAGGTTCTGCAACGGAATGTAGGTGCCCGCGTCTTTCTGGTTGTGCAGCACGGCATGACGGTGCGAGAACGTACCGCGGCCGATGTCCTGGCCGGTCATGCGGATCGGGTGACCTTCGAACGCCAGGGTCGCGTATGCCATGGTTTCGGCATAACCCCAGTTGATCGGCAGGCCGCCGGCTTGCATCTTCTGACGGTCCTCGTAGATCTTCGCGACCTGGCGCTGGACCACGAAGCCTTCCGGGATCTCCAGCAGCTTGGCGGACAGTTCCTGCAGGGTCTTCAGATCGAAGCGGGTGTCGTGACGTGCGGTCCATGCGTGACCCAGGTATGGGCGCCAGTCGACGAACAACTCCTTGTTCGGTTCCTTGACCAGGCTTTTTACCACATGCAGACCGTTGTCCAGGGCGTTGCGGTATTCGTCGACTTTCGCCTGAACGCGCGCTTCATCCAGCACCTTGGCCTGAACCAGGCGCTCGGCATACAGCTCACGGGTGGTGCGCTGCTTGGTGATCTGCTGATACATCAGCGGCTGGGTGCCGCTAGGCTCGTCGGCCTCGTTGTGGCCACGACGACGGTAGCAGACCAGGTCGATCACCACATCGCGCTTGTACTGCATGCGGTAGTCGATGGCCAGCTGGGTCACAAACAGCACGGCTTCCGGATCATCGCCATTCACATGAAGGATCGGCGCCTGGATCATCTTCGCAACGTCGGTGGCGTACTCGGTGGAACGCGAGTCCAGCGGGTTGCTGATGGTGAAACCAACCTGGTTGTTGATCACGATGTGCACGGTACCGCCGGTCTTGAAACCGCGGGTCTGCGACATCTGGAAGGTTTCCATGACCACGCCTTGACCGGCGAACGCCGCGTCACCGTGGAGGGAAATCGGCAGCACCTTGTCACCGGTCGCATCGTTGCGACGGTCCTGGCGAGCCCGTACCGAACCTTCGACCACCGGGGAAACAATTTCCAGGTGGGACGGGTTGAACGCCATGGCCAGGTGGACTTCGCCACCGGTGGTCATCACGTTGGACGAGAAGCCCTGGTGGTATTTCACGTCACCGGAGCCCAGCTCGACCTTCTTCTTGCCTTCGAACTCGTCGAACAGCTCACGCGGGTTCTTGCCGAAGGTGTTGACCAACACGTTCAGGCGACCACGGTGGGCCATGCCGATGACGATTTCCTTGGTACCGTAGGAACCGGAACGCTGGATCAACTCGTCGAGCATCGGAATCAGGCTCTCGCCACCTTCCAGGCCGAAACGCTTGGTGCCCGGGTATTTGGTGCCCAGGTATTTTTCCAGGCCTTCGGCGGCGGTGACGCGCTCGAGCAGGTGGCTCTTGATGTCCGCGGAGAAGGTCGGACGGCCGCGCACGCTTTCCAGACGCTGCTGGAACCAGTGGCGTTGCTCGGAATCGACGATGTGGGTGAACTCGGCGCCGATGGTGCGGCAATATGTCTGCTGCAACGCTTCGTGAATTTCGCGTAGGCTCGCTTCCTCTTTGCCGATGAACAGGTCGCCGGCACGGAAGGTCGTATCAAGATCGGCATTGGTCAAGCCGTAATGATTGATCGACAGGTCTGCGGGTGCAGGACGCTGCCACAGTCCCAGCGGGTCGAGCTGGGCTGCTTGGTGGCCACGCATCCTGTAGGCCTGGATCAATCGCAGCACTTCAACCTGCTTCTTTTCGTGCTCACTGCTCACGCTGCCGGCGGAAACCGGTTGGGCGCGGCGCTGGTTCTTTGCCAGCAAGACGAAATGATCGCGGATTGTCGAGTGCGAAACATCGGTGGCAGCGTTGCCGTCAGCGGGCAACGTCTGAAATTTGGTGCGCCACTCTTCTGGCACAGCGTTAGGGTCGTGCAGGTAGAGCTCGTAGAGCTCTTCCACATAGGCAGCGTTACCACCTGAAAGATAGCCGCTGTTCCACATGCGCTGCATCACGCTTTCTTGCATGCTTGGTCACCCTCGGTTAGGGGACACCACCGGCGAAAACACCGCGCGAGCTTGCAACAGTCCGAATGCAGCGACCAAAACAAGCCACTTGGGATCACGCTGATAGTCCGGGTACCAGCCCGGATGCCCCTGCTGGTCTCATTTCTTCAAAAATAAGAGCCACAGCTTTATGAGCCGTTGCTCTGGTTATAGCCGGGGCGCGGGTTGAAGCCCGGGCCCTGGCCTTTCTACGGTTACAGCGGTGCCACTATTTACAACTGCCGATTTACAACAGCCAGGTTACAGCCGCTGAATCACACGCCGCTTTGCAGCAGCATGTTACGGATGTGACCGATGGCCTTGGTCGGATTCAGGCCTTTCGGACAGACGTTGACGCAGTTCATGATCCCGCGGCAGCGGAAGACGCTGAACGGGTCATCCAGCGAAGCCAGGCGCTCGCTGGTCTGGGTGTCGCGGCTGTCTGCCAGGAAGCGATACGCTTGCAGCAGGGCGGCCGGGCCCAGGAACTTGTCGGGGTTCCACCAGAAGGACGGGCAGGAGGTCGAGCAGCAGGCGCACAGGATGCACTCGTACAGACCGTCGAGCTTCTCGCGCTCTTCCGGAGATTGCAGACGCTCGATGGCCGGAGCCGGCGTGTCGTTCTGCAAAAATGGCTTCACCTTCTCGTACTGCTTGTAGAAGATGCTCATATCGACGACCAGGTCACGGATCACCGGCAAACCAGGCAGCGGACGCACCACCAGCTTGTTGCCCTTGACCACGGCGGACAGCGGCGTGATGCACGCCAGGCCGTTCTTGCCGTTGATATTCATGCCATCGGAACCGCACACGCCTTCACGGCAGGAGCGACGATAGGAGAAACCTTCGTCCTGCTCTTTGATCAGGGCCAGTACGTCCAGCACCATCAAGTCCTTGCCACCGGTGTTGACCTGGAAAACCTGGGTTTTCGGCGCCGAGTCGGTGTCAGGGTTGTAACGATAAACTTCGACTTGCAACATATCGATCACCCTTTAGTAAGTCCGGACTTTTGGTTCGAAAGTCGGAACGGTCTTCGGCGAGAAGTTGACGGCACGCTTGGTCACGCGCTTCTCACCCGGGAAGAACAGGGTATGGCACAGCCAGTTTTCGTCGTCGCGCTCTTCGAAGTCTTCACGGGCGTGAGCGCCGCGGGACTCTTTGCGATGCTCGGCGGCAATCGCCGTGGCCTCGGCCACTTCCAGCAGGTTCTGCAGCTCAAGGGCTTCGATACGCGCGGTATTGAAGGCCTGGGACTTGTCGTTGATCTTGACGTTGGCGATACGCTCGCGCAGGCCAGCCAACTGGGCGATACCCTTCTGCATGTATTCGCCGGTACGGAATACACCGAAGTAGTTCTGCATGCAGCTTTGCAGCTCGCGACGCAGGGTGGCGACATCTTCACCGTCGGTGCGCTCGTTGAGCTTGGCCAGACGGTTCAGGGCTACATCGATGTCGGTGTCGCTGGCGTTGCGGTATTCGACACCTTCGGACAGCGCCTTTTCCAGGTGCAGGCCGGCCGCGCGGCCGAAAACCACCAGGTCGAGCAGCGAGTTGCCGCCCAGGCGGTTGGCACCGTGGACCGATACGCACGCCACTTCACCGACCGCGAACAGGCCAGGGATGATGGTGTCGACGCCGTTGGCATCCTGGGTGATCGCCTGACCATGGATGTTGGTGGGAACGCCACCCATCATGTAGTGGCAGGTTGGAACGACCGGAACCGGGGCAACGACCGGGTCAACGTGGGCGAAGGTCTTGGACAGCTCGCAGATACCTGGCAGGCGGCTGTGCAACACTTCCTCGCCGAGGTGGTCGAGCTTGAGCAGCACGTGGTCGCCATTCGGGCCACAGCCGTTGCCGGCGATGATTTCCTTGACCATCGAACGTGCTACCACGTCGCGACCGGCCAGGTCTTTCGCGTTAGGAGCATAACGCTCCATGAAACGCTCGCCATGCTTGTTGATCAGGTAACCACCTTCACCGCGGCAACCTTCGGTGACCAGTACACCGGCGCCGGCGATGCCGGTCGGGTGGAACTGCCACATTTCGATGTCCTGCACCGGCACGCCAGCACGCAGGGCCATGCCGACGCCGTCACCGGTGTTGATCAGGGCATTGGTGGTGGACGAGTAGATACGACCCGCACCGCCCGTCGCCAGTACGGTGGCATTGGCGCGGATATAGGACGTTTCACCGGTTTCGATGCAGATCGCGATCACACCGACGAACACGCCATCCTGGTTCTTCACCAGGTCAACCGCGTAGTACTCGTTCAGGAAGGTGGTGCCCGCCTTCAGGTTGCCCTGATAGAGGGTGTGCAGCAGGGCGTGGCCGGTACGGTCGGAAGCCGCGCAGGTACGCGCCGCCTGGCCGCCCTTGCCGAAGTCCTTGGACTGGCCGCCGAACGGACGCTGGTAGATACGACCGGTTTCGGTGCGGGAGAACGGCAGACCCATGTGGTCCAGTTCGAAAACCGCGGCCGGGCCTTCCTGACACATGTATTCGATGGCGTCCTGGTCACCGATGTAGTCGGAACCCTTGACGGTATCGTACATGTGCCAGCGCCAGTCGTCGTTCGGATCGGCGGACGCGATGGCGCAGGTGATGCCGCCCTGGGCCGATACGGTGTGCGAACGGGTCGGGAACACTTTGGTGACCACGGCGGTCTTGTGACCACCCTGGGCCAGTTGCAGTGCGGCACGCATACCCGCACCGCCGCCGCCAATAATGATGGCGTCGAAAGAAATCGTTGGAATGTTAGCCATGAATCAGATACCCCAGAGAATCTGCACACCCCAGACGAAGTACGCGAACATCGCAACGCCGCACACTGCCTGGAAAAGGAAACGCACTGCCGTCGCCGACTTGCCCAGCGCCATTTGCGTCAGGTAGTCGGTCGAAATGGTCCACATGCCGACCCAGGCGTGAGCGCCCAGGGCCACCATGGCCAGCAGACTGAAGATGCGCATCCCGTTGTGGGCGAACAGCCCGTGCCACTGGGCATAGCCCATGCCCGGGTTCGCGATGACATATCCGATCAGGAAAATGAAGTAAGCCGCGAGAACGACCGCCGACACGCGCTGTGCCATCCAGTCATAGAGGCCCGAACGCGATAGGTTTGTGACGTTGGTTACCATATCCAGACTCCTGCCAGCACGATGATCACCACGGAAACGGCGATAACGATTTTCGAGCCCAGCTTGCCGCCTTCCAGCGTTTCACCGATGCCCATGTCCATGATCAGATGGCGCACACCGGCAACCAGGTGATACAGCAAGGCGGACAGGATGCCCCAAATCACTAGCTTGGCTAGCGGACTGGTCAGACACGCTTTCACCTGACCGAAGCCTTCCTCGGAGCTCAGCGACTTGTCCAATGCGTAGAGCATGATGGCCAGGCTGACAAAGAGGATGACACCGGAAATACGGTGAAGAATGGACGTGTAAGCAGTGACTGGGAGTTTGATGGTCCTTAGGTCTAGGTTTACAGGTCGTTGGCTTTTCACGGCTTTTTTTTCACTGATGAGCCCTAACGATCAGGGCAAAGTTGTTGGGCAAGTGCACTGGTCAGGTACCCACCACCCAGGGAGTGACGCCCCCCAGTAAAACAGGCCCAAAAGCCCCTGGCGGTCGGCTGCCGAGTATAGACAGTTAGGCTACTAATGACAACGCAAAGGACTACCCCTAATAGCGCATTGCGCTAGTCGGATAAAAGGCGTAAATAGCCGTCATTTTCGAGGAAAAGCACTGCCCAAAGCCGCCTACGACAAGACTTTTGGCAAATTGACATTCGAATTTATCTCACTATAGTGGTGCGGGCCCTGCGTGGGGGGCCTGTCTGATGATTTCAAGCATAAATAGGAGGCCACATGGCTGACAAAAAAGCGCAGTTGATCATCGAGGGCGCAGCCCCCGTCGAGCTGCCCATTTTAACCGGCACCGTTGGTCCCGATGTAATCGACGTGCGGGGCCTGACGGCCACGGGCCGGTTCACATTCGACCCAGGCTTCATGTCGACCGCTTCCTGCGAGTCGAAGATCACCTATATTGACGGCGATAACGGCATCCTGCTGCATCGCGGCTACCCGATCGAGCAACTCGCCGAGAAATCGGACTACCTGGAAACCTGCTACCTGCTGCTCAACGGCGAACTGCCGACGGTCGAGCAGAAGGCCCAGTTCGTCAGCACCGTGAAGAACCACACCATGGTGCACGAGCAGTTGAAGACCTTCTTCAACGGCTTCCGTCGCGACGCCCACCCGATGGCCGTCATGTGCGGCGTGGTTGGCGCCCTGTCGGCGTTTTACCACGACTCGCTGGACATCAATAACGCCCAGCACCGCGAGATTTCCGCCATTCGTCTGGTCGCCAAGATGCCGACCCTGGCGGCGATGGTGTACAAGTACTCCATGGGCCAGCCCATGATGTACCCACGCAACGACCTGTCGTATGCGGAAAACTTCCTGCACATGATGTTCAACACCCCGTGCGAGATCAAACCGATCAGCCCGGTACTCGCCAAGGCCATGGACCGGATCTTCATCCTCCATGCCGACCACGAGCAGAACGCCTCGACCTCCACCGTGCGTCTGGCGGGCTCCTCGGGTGCCAACCCGTTCGCCTGTATCGCCGCCGGTATCGCCGCGCTCTGGGGCCCTGCCCACGGCGGTGCCAACGAAGCAGTGCTGACCATGCTCGATGAAATCGGCGATGTTTCGAACATCGACAAGTTCATCGCCAAGGCCAAGGACAAGAACGATCCGTTCAAACTGATGGGCTTCGGTCACCGGGTCTACAAGAACCGCGACCCACGCGCCACCGTGATGAAGCAGACCTGCGACGAAGTACTCAGGGAACTGGGTATCAATAACGACCCGCAGTTGGAGCTGGCCATGCGTCTCGAAGAGATCGCCCTGACCGATCCGTACTTCATCGAGCGCTCGCTGTACCCGAACGTCGACTTCTACTCGGGGATCATCCTCAAGGCGATCGGCATTCCAACCAGCATGTTCACCGTGATCTTCGCCCTGGCGCGGACCGTGGGCTGGATCTCCCACTGGAAGGAAATGCTCTCCAGCCCGTACAAGATCGGCCGTCCGCGCCAGTTGTACACCGGCTATGAGTCGCGTGACATCACCAAGCTGGAAGACCGCAAATAAGACCCGCCTTGCAATAGTGTTCCAGCTGCAGCGGAAACGGCCTCTTGATAGAGGCCGTTTCTGTTTGTGGCGCCCTGCTGGCCCCTGCGCCGCCCATCAGGACGCCTTCGCGGGCAAGCCCTGCTCCTACAGGTTTCGCGTCGATCACCTGACCTGCGTACGACACAGGACCTGTAGGAGCAGGGCTTGCCCGCGCAGAGGCCCTGACAGACAACACAAGACTCAACGAGTCTCATCGTCAGCAAGCCACCGCAGTGACAGCCCAACAAAAATGCCCCGGTCTCTCGACCGGGGCATTTCGTTTCAACACAGCTTATATACAAGCGTCGATACAAGCCTTAGTGCGACACCGCCCCACTCGCCCCCAGACCAGTCTGCGAACGCACGAACTGCGGGAAGAACAGCGCCCGTTCATTCGCGCCCGCCGTCGACTTGTCGGTGATCGAGAAGAACCAGATCCCGACGAACGCAATGGCCATCGAGAACAACGCCGGGTACTCATACGGGAAAATGGCTTTCTCGTGATGCATGATCTGCACCCAGATGGTTGGCCCCAGAACCATCAGGCCTACCGCACTGACCAGGCCCATCCAGCCACCGATCATCGCGCCACGGGTGGTCAGCTTCTTCCAGTACATGGAAAGCAGCAACACCGGGAAGTTGCAACTGGCGGCAATCGAGAACGCCAGGCCGACCATGAACGCAATGTTCTGGCTTTCGAACAGGATACCCAGGACGATCGCCAGCGCGCCGAGGGCGATGGTGGTGATCTTCGAAACGCGGATCTCATCCTTTTCGTTGGCCTTGCCCTTCTTGATCACGCTGGCATACAGGTCATGGGACACCGCCGAGGCACCGGCCAGGGTCAGACCGGCCACCACCGCGAGAATGGTGGCAAAGGCTACCGCCGAGATAAAGCCGAGGAAGATGTTGCCGCCCACCGCGTTGGCCAGGTGCACCGCCGCCATGTTGTTACCGCCCAGCAATGCCCCCGCCGCATCCTTGAACGCCGGATTGGTGCTGACCAGCAGGATCGCGCCAAAACCGATGATGAAGGTCAGGATGTAGAAGTAACCGATGAACCCCGTGGCATACAACACGCTCTTGCGCGCTTCCTTCGCATCACTCACGGTGAAGAAGCGCATCAGGATGTGTGGCAGGCCGGCGGTACCGAACATCAGCGCCAGACCCAGCGAGAAGGCCGAGACCGGATCCTTCACCAAGCCGCCCGGGCTCATGATCGCCTCACCCTTGGGGTGAACCTTGATCGCTTCGGAAAACAGCGTATTGAAGTCGAAGTTGACGTGCTTCATCACCATCAGCGCCATGAACGAGGCACCGGACAGCAACAGCACCGCCTTGATGATCTGCACCCAGGTGGTGGCCAGCATGCCGCCGAACAGCACATAGAGGCACATCAGGATGCCCACCAGGATCACCGCCACATAGTAGTCCAGGCCGAACAGCAGCTGGATCAACTTGCCGGCACCGACCATCTGGGCAATCAGGTAGAAGGACACCACCACCAGCGAACCGCAAGCCGACAGCGAGCGGATCTGGGTTTGCCCGAGGCGATAGGACGCCACGTCGGCAAAAGTGTACTTGCCCAGGTTGCGCAGGCGCTCGGCGATCAGGAACAGAATGATCGGCCAGCCCACCAGGAAACCGATGGAGTAGATTAGACCGTCGTAGCCCGAAGCATAGACCAGCGCGGAAATCCCCAGGAAAGACGCCGCCGACATGTAGTCGCCGGCAATCGCCAGACCGTTCTGCAAACCGGTGATCTTGCCGCCCGCCGCATAGTAGTCGGCGGCCGACTTGTTGCGCTTGGAAGCCCAGTAGGTGATGCACAGGGTCGCACCGACAAACACCACGAACATCGCGATGGCCGACACATTGAGAGGTTGCTTGTGCACTTCGCCGGTCAGGGCGTCAGCCGCCAGGACCAGGGGCGCGAAGGCCGAGCCAGCCAATACTGCCAATAGACGCCGGATCATTGCTGGGCCTCCTTGAGAATCTCGTTGTTCAGGTCGTCGAACTCGCCATTGGCGCGACGCACATAGATGGCCGTCAGGACGAACGCCGAGACGATCAATCCGACACCCAACGGGATGCCCCAAGTAATGGAAGAGCCGGGACTGAGCTTGGCGCCCAGCAGCTGCGGTCCATAGGCGATCAGCAAAATGAAAGCCGAGTAAAGCCCAAGCATGATCGCCGAGAGTATCCAGGCGAATCGTTCCCGTTTCCTGACCAGCTCCTTGAAGCGGGGGCTGTTCTGGATCGAGAGGTAAATGCTGTCGTTCATTGTTTTTATCCTCGCAGCACAGATGAGTTGGAACATATTCCACTTTAGGCGGCTATCGGATAGATTCCAGACGACCTTAGTATTAGAACGACATTACCATTTCGCCAGTTTTTGGCCGAATTAACCCTTGAAACCACAACTCCACAGTGACCGTGTCGAGCGTCATTGCAAGTTCAGGGTCAAACCGGTATCGACAGACAGGGCGCATCACCTGGCGTCAAGACGCAAAAAGGCCGCATGACACAAGGTCATGCGGCCTTTTTTGCCAGCATTACGCCGTTAGAGGGATTACTTGACCCACTCAGCTACACGATCCGGGTGCTTGGTAACCCAGTCCTTGGCCGCGGCATCCGGCTTGGCGCCGTCCTGGATGGCCAACATGACTTCGCCGATCTCATCCTTGGACGCCCACTGGAACTTCTTCAGGAACGCCGCCACTTCCGGCGCCTTGGCCTCCAGGCCCTTGCTGCCGATGCTGTTGACGGTCTCGGCCGCGCCGTAGACGCCTTTCGGGTCATCCAGGAAGCGCAGTTTCCACTTGGCGAACATCCAGTGCGGCACCCAACCGGTCACGGCGATGGATTCGTGCTTCTCTTCGGCACGGGTCAACTCAGCAATCATCGCCGCGCCCGAACTGGCTTGCAGCTTGTAATCCAGAGCATAGTCCTTGATCGCCTGGTCGGTCTTGAGCATTACGCCCGAGCCCGCATCGATACCCACGATCTTGTTCTTGAAGGTGGTGTCGGTTTTCAGGTCGGCAATCGATTTGGCCGCAACATACTCCGGCACGATCAGGCCGATCTTGGCATCCTTGAAGTTGGGGCCGTAGTCGACCACCTTGTCCTTGTTCTTGGCCCAGTATTCACCGTGGGTCACCGGCAGCCAGGCCGAGAGCATGGCATCGAGCTTGCCGGTGGCAACGCCCTGCCACATGATCCCGGTCGCCACGGCCTGCAGTTTCACGTCGTAACCCAACTTCTGCTTGATCACCTCGGCCGCCACGTTGGTGGTGGCAACGCTGTCGGACCAGCCATCGACATAACCAATGGTCACTTCCTTGCCAGCGGCACTCACCTGGGTGGAGCCGATCGCCAGCGCCAGAACAGCACCCGCGCCTAAGAGTCGTCGCATCTTCATCGTTACTTCCCCGAAATGCTGCACCCGACGAGTGCCGGGCGACGTCAACGTATTGTTATGGTGCACAGCGCCCCCATCACGCCTCACCGCCAAACCCGTTCGATCATCAGCGGAGTACTGACGCGCTGATCATCAACCCGCCTCGCCCATCGACCTGCTCTGACAGCGACCTCAAGGCAACGAGAAACGACATCAGAACGCCAGCAATCGGGGGACTGAAAAATCCCTTCATTTATTGCGCTCGAACTTTGCATGACAAAATACTGCGCGGGCCCAAGACCGGGGAAAATCCGGGTAATATGCGCGGCTTTGTTCCCATACGGCCCGACCATGTCCGCCACTCCCCGTTTCCCGCTCCGCCCCTATGTGTTCGCCTGCCTGCTCGGCCTCCTCGCACTGGGCGGCTTCTGGTATGGCCTCGGCCAGCCGGTGATCCTGCCCGATGCGGCGACGCCGACCCACAAGCTGCAATGTGCCTCCTATACTCCGTTCGCCAAGGACCAATCGCCCTTCGACCAGCCGTTCACCCCGCGCCTGGAACGCATGGATGCCGACCTGGCGCTGCTGGCCACGCGCTTCGAGTGCATTCGCACCTACTCCATGACCGGCCTCGAAGCCCTGCCGGAGCTGGCACGCAAGCACGGTATGAAGATGATGATCGGCGCCTGGGTCAGCAGCGACCCGGTGGCCACCGAGCAGGAAGTCGACGCCCTGATCGCCTCGGCCAACGCCAATGCCGATGTGGTCAGCGCGGTGATCGTCGGCAACGAAGCCCTGCTGCGCAAGGAAGTCACTGGCGACCAACTGGTCAAGTTGATCCATAAGGTCAAGGCCCATGTGAAGCAGCCGGTGACCTATGCCGACGTCTGGGTGTTCTGGCTCGAACATCCGCAGGTCGCCCCCGCCGTGGACTTCCTGACCATTCACCTGCTGCCCTACTGGGAAGACGATCCCTCCGCCATCGACCACGCGCTCGAGCATGTCACCCAGGTGCGCGAAGTGTTCGGCAAGCGGTTCGCGCCCAAGGATATCCTGATCGGTGAAACCGGCTGGCCGAGCGAAGGCCGCCAGCGCGAAACCGCGCTACCGAGTCGGGTCAACGAAGCCAGGTTCATTCGCGGCTTTGTCACCCTGGCCGAACAGAAGGGCTGGCACTACAACCTGATCGAGGCCTTCGACCAACCCTGGAAACGCGCTAGCGAAGGGGCCGTTGGCGGCTACTGGGGCCTGTTCGATGCCGACCGTCAGGACAAGGGCGTATTGGCCGGTCCCGTCTCGAACCTGCCACAGTGGCCGTGCTGGCTGGGCTTGGGCGCGGTGATATTCCTCGGCACATTGCTGCTGGGCGGACGGGTAGGCAACACGCGGGCGGCGCTGCTGTTACCGCTGCTGGGGGCGCTGGCGGGCTGTACCCTCGGCGCCTGGGGCGAGTTGACGCGGGTCACCAGCCGGTTTACCGGCGAATGGGTCTGGGCCGCTTTGCTACTGGCGCTGAACCTGCTGGTGCTGGCCCATGCGGCGCTGGCCCTTGGCAGCCGGGCCGGCTGGCGCGCCGGTCTGTTCCACTGGCTGGAACAACGCGCTGGCTGGCTGCTGGCGGGTGCCGGCTTTGCCGCGGCGGTGATGATGCTGGAGCTGGTGTTCGATCCGCGCTACCGCAGCTTCCCGAGCGCGGCCTTGTTGTTGCCGGCACTGGTGTTCCTGGTGCGTCCGGCGCGTGGTCCACGTCGGGAGATAGGTTTGCTGGCGTTGATCATCGGCGCTGGCATTGCCCCGCAGTTGTACCGCGAGGGCCTGGAAAACCAGCAAGCCTGGGCTTGGGCGCTGGTCAGCGTACTGATGGTTGCCGCGTTGTGGCGCAGCGTGCGGCTGCGCAAATAACAACTCCAGTCCCTGTAGGAGCTGGTTCGGTGAGCGCTCAAACATGCAGTCAAGCCGCTCGCACCAGCCGCAACCCGGCAATCACCAGCGCAAACACCGCGAGGCTGGTGTTGTATAGCGCCAGGGCCGGAAATCCGGCCAACAGCGCCAGCACCGCCAAGCCCCGCCCCAAACGCCCCGGAGCCACAAAAGCCAGCAGCGCCGCGACCACCGCCGTCCAGCCCAGCACCTTGAAGTGGACCAACCACCCCAGGCTGGAACGCGCCTGGCACTGCCAGCGCAGCGCCTCATCCACGCACAGCCCGACCCACTGGCCGTCCTCCATCAACCCGTAACGCACGCCATAACTGGCAGCCAGCCACAAGGGCAGGACAATAAGCAGCAGGACCAGCGGCAAACGGCGAGACATGGACAACTCCGATAGGCAAAAACGGCGCCCAGCATAATCGCCGGAACCGCCTATGCAAGCATTCACAACACTTAACTGTCCGGCAAACTGAAGCAAAGTGTATCGTGGCGAGGAAAATACCCCTGGCGACCCCGCCAAAATGCATTTTTAGTGTTGGGACATGGCACTTCGGCAGTACCCCGGTGGTCATAGCCTGCGAACCTTATTCAGCGCTTTCCTTCAAAGGGATGTAGTCATGCTCCGTTCTCTGCGCCTCGCTGCCTTTCTCGGCGGTCTCATTTTGAGTGCGTCCGCTCTGGCAGTCGATGTCGACGCCGCCAGCTATGGCTATCCGTTGACCAACCCGTTCGAAGCGACGATCGCCACCACGCCGCCGGCGCTGCGCCCGACCTTGCCCGACGACGACGCCATCCACCAGGCGGACTACAGCCTCAAGCTGCGCCCCGAACGCGACTTCATCCTCCCGGACAACTTCTGGGCAGTAAAGAAGCTCACCTACCGCCTGGCCCGGCAGGATCACCCGGCGCCACTGATCTTCCTGATCTCCGGCACGGGCGCACGTTACGACAGCAGCATCAATGAATACCTGAAGAAGCTCTATTACCAGGCCGGCTACCACGTCGTGCAGTTGTCCTCGCCCACCAGCTTCGACTTCATGAGCGCCGCCTCACGCTTCGCCACCCCCGGCATCAGCCAGGAGGACGCCGAGGACATGTACCGGGTGATGCAGGCCGTACGGGCCCAGCACCCGAACCTGCCGATCACCGACTACTACCTCAGCGGCTACAGCCTCGGCGCCCTCGACGCGGCCTTTGTCAGCAAACTGGATGAAACCCGGCGCAGCTTCAACTTCAAGAAAGTCCTGCTGCTCAACCCGCCGGTCAACCTCTACACCTCGGTCACCAACCTGGACAAACTGGTCCAGACCGAGGTCAAGGGCATCAACAACACCACCACCTTCTACGAGCTGGTGCTGGCCAAGCTGACCCGCTACTTCCAGCAAAAGGGCTATATCGACCTCAACGACGCCCTGGTCTACGACTTCCAACAGTCCAAACAGCACCTGAGCAACGAACAGATGGCCATGCTGATCGGCACGACCTTCCGCTTTTCGGCGGCGGACATCGCCTTCACCTCGGACCTGATCAACCGCCGCGGGCTGATCACTCCACCGAAATACCCGATCAGCGAAGGCACCAGCCTCGAGCCCATGCTCAAGCGCGCCCTGCAATGCGATTTCGACTGCTACCTGACCGAACAGGTGATTCCGATGTGGCGCGCCCGCAGCGATGGCGGCAGCCTGTTGCAACTGATCGACCAGGTCAGCCTCTATGCCCTCAAGGACTACCTGCACAACAGCCCGAAAATCGCCGTGATGCACAACGCCGACGACGTGATCCTCGGCCCCGGCGACCTCGGTTTCCTGCGTAGCACCTTTGGCAACCGTCTGACGGTCTACCCCCATGGCGGCCACTGCGGCAACCTCAATTACCGCGTCAACGCCGACGCCATGCTGGAGTTCTTCCGTGGCTAAATCTCTCCTGCTGATCGCTGCGTTACTCTGCGCATGCCCTGCCCTGGCCGACAACAGCAAGGCACACGATCCAGTGGTAACGGACCCGGACGGTTTCACCGAGCCGCTGAAACGACTCAAGTTCAATCCGGGCCTGGACCAGCGTGAATTCGAACGCTCGACCCTCAACGCCCTGAGCGTCTATGACCCGATGGAGTCCTGGAACCGCAGGGTCTACCACTTCAACTACCGTTTCGACGAGTGGGTATTCCTGCCGGCGGTCGACGGCTACCGCTACGTGACACCGACCTTCCTGCGCGAGGGCGTAAGCCACTTCTTCAGTAACCTGGGGGATATCTCCAACCTGCTCAACAGCCTGTTCCAGTTCAAGGGCAAGCGGGCGCTGGAAACCACTGGGCGCTTGCTGCTCAACACCACTATCGGCGTCGCCGGCCTGTGGGACCCAGCGACCAAAATGGGCCTGCCGCGGCAGGCCGAAGACTTCGGCCAGACCCTTGGTTTCTACGGCGTGCCGGGCGGCGCCTACGTGGTGCTGCCATTCTTCGGCCCGTCGAACCTGCGCGATACCGGCGGCCTGGTATTCGACTTCGCCGCCGAATCGCAGATCAACTTCCTCAACGTTTCGCAGGTCAGCTCGGACCATCCGGAAATCTATCTGCTGGAGGCCATCGACAAGCGCTACACCACCAGCTTCCGCTATGGCCAGTTGAACTCGCCGTTCGAATACGAGAAGGTCCGCTACGTGTATACCGAAGCGCGCAAATTGCAGATCGCCGAGTAAACCCGCACGTTGAAACGCTGCCCCCTCTGTAGGAGCAAGCAAGCTCGCTCCTACAGAGGGGGCGGTGTTCTCGGGGCCGAGGCCTAGAACACCGACGCCGCCTGCGCCACCAGCGAAGCCTGGGGCAAGCCGAGGAATCGGCACAGCTCCTCGCGCTTGGCCAGGGCATCGCGACGCCCCAGCTCAATCAATTCGCTGCAATAGGCCGCCTCGAACAGCAGGTAACTCAGCACCCCGGCGCCACTGGTGCGGGTCGCGCCCGGACCACGCAGGAAAAAGCGCAGCGCCGCGGGCAACTCGTGGCGATGGCGCGCGGCAATTTCATCGATCGGCTGACTGGGCGCGATCACCAGCACATCCACCGGAGCCAGGCCCAGGCTGCGCGGTTGCGGCGGCAACAGCCGACTGAACTGATTCAAGCGCTGCAACAGCTCGATATCGCTTTCCAGGCTGTCAATGAACGTACTGTTGAGCATATGCCCACCGATCTGCGCCAGACTCGGCTGCTGCCCGCCATAGGTCCGCTCGCTGCCGGCATCGACACCCCGAGGGTTGCCGCTGACGCCCACCACCAGTACCCGGGTCGCACCCAGGTGCAACGCCGGGCTGATCGGCGCCGACTGGCGCACCGCCCCGTCACCGAAATACTCCTGGTCCAGCTTGACCGGGGCGAACAGCAACGGAATCGCCGAACTGGCCAGCAAATGCTCGACGGTCAATCGGGTTGGCACGCCGACCCGGCGGTGGCGCAACCAGGAGTCGATGGCCCCCCGGCCCTGGTAGAAGGTGATCGCCTGGCCGGACTCATAGCCAAAGGCAGTCACCGCCACCGCCCGCAACTGCTGTTGCTCGATGGCGTGGTCGATACCCGGCAAATGCAGCTTCTCATTGAGCAGGTCGCGTAAGGGCGTGCTGTCGAGCAGCGCCACCGGCACCGGCGCGCCGAGGCCCAGCAGGCTGTGGCTGACGAAGCGACTGGCCTGGCGGATCACCCCTGGCCAGTCGCTACGCAGCACCAGATGGCTGCGAAAGCCCTGCCAGAACGCGGTCAGGCGTTCGATGGCCGCGGCGAAGTCCATCGCCCCGCTGGCCAGGCTGACCGCATTGATCGCCCCCGCCGAAGTGCCGACGATCACCGGAAACGGATTGGCCGCCCCCGCTGGCAGCAGCTCGGCAATCGCCGCCAGCACACCCACCTGATAAGCCGCGCGCGCGCCCCCTCCGGAAAGAATCAGACCGGTGACCGGTTCAGCTGGGCTCATCGCGACACTCCATCAATCAGGTAATATCCTGATACACCACCCCCGGCCCCTGCCGCAACACCCGGGTGGGTTTATCCGCGTTTCGGGTAGAGTTTCGGCTCACCCGGTGGCCGGCTCTTGAACCGGCGATGGGCCCAAAGGTACTGCTCCGGGCATTCGCGCAGCGCCACTTCGACCCATTGGTTGATCCGCAGGCAGTCCGCCTCTTCGCTTTCCCCCGGGAAATCGTTCAGCGGCGGATGAATCACCAACCGATAGCCGCTGCCGTCGGCCAGGCGTTCCTGGGTAAACGGCACCACCAGCGCCTTGCCCAGGCGGGCGAACTTGCTGGTGGCGGTCACGGTCGCCGCCTGGATGCCGAACAATGGCACGAACACGCTCTGCTTGATGCCGTAGTCCTGGTCCGGCGCATACCAGATCGCCCGACCGGCGCGCAGCAACTTGAGCATGCCGCGCACATCGTCACGCTCCACCGCGAGGGAATCGAGATTGTGCCGTTCACGGCCACGCCGCTGGATAAAATCGAACAACGCATTGTTGTGCTCACGGTACATGCCGTCGATGGTGTGTCGCTGGCCGAGCAAGGCCGCGCCGATCTCCAGGGTGGTGAAGTGCAGGGCCATCAGGATCACGCCCTTGCCTTCGCGCTGGGCGTTTTGCAGGTGTTCGAGGCCCTCGATATGGGCCAGGCGCGCCAGGCGCGGTTTCGACCACCACCAGCTCATGGCCATCTCGAAGAAGGCGATCCCGGTGGACGCGAGATTCTTGCGCAGCAATTGGTCGCGCTCGGCATCGGACAATGCCGGGAAGCACAGCTGCAGATTGCGCGCGGCGATCATCCGTCGGTCGGCGGACACCCGATACATCACGGCGCCCAGGAAGCGCCCGAGAAACAGCAGGCAGCCATAGGGCAACTGGACAATCAGCCACAGCAAGCCCAACCCCAGCCATAGCAGCCAGTAACGGGGATGAAAAAAAGCAGCTCGAAAACGCGGGCGATCCATGGATGATTCCGGACAGACAACAAGGCCGCGCATTCTACAACGGTTCGCGGCGGCTTGCGGCCCGAGGGCGTTCTCGTTATAAGTCTCGGCACTTTTAGTGACAAGCTGCGTTATCCCGACCATGAGCCAAACCGAACTGCTAGACCAGGATCCCGTGTTCCAGCTGAAGGGCAGCATGCTTGCCATCACGGTGCTGGAACTGGCGCAGAACAACCTCGACGCCCTCGACCGGCAATTGGCGGCCAAGGTCGCCCAGGCCCCGAACTTTTTCAGCAACACTCCACTGGTGCTGGCGCTGGACAAACTGCCGGAAGGCCAGGGCGCCATCGACCTGCCCGGCCTGATGCGTGTCTGCCGCCAGCACGGCCTGCGCACCCTGGCGATCCGCGCCAACCGTATCGAAGACATTGCCGCCGCGATTGCCATTGACCTCCCGGTGCTGCCACCGTCCGGCGCCCGGGAGCGACCGGTCGATCCGAGCGAAGGCCTGGAAAAGAAAAAGCCGGAAAAGCCCGCGGAACCGCTGATAAAGCCGACGAAGATCATCACCACGCCGGTACGCGGCGGCCAGCAGGTTTATGCCCAGGGCGGCGACCTGGTGGTGATCTCTTCCGTCAGCCCCGGCGCGGAACTTCTGGCCGATGGCAACATCCATGTTTATGGCCCCATGCGGGGGCGCGCCCTGGCTGGCATCAAGGGGGACACCAAGGCACGGATTTTCTGCCAGCAACTGAGCGCCGAACTGATCTCGATCGCCGGCCAGTACAAGGTTTCCGAGGATTTGCGCCGTGACCCGCTGTGGGGCGCCGGTGTTCAAGTCAGCTTGTCCGGTGACGTGTTGAACATCATCCGGCTTTAACGGATACTTGCCGCCATTTCCAAAATGTCACCTTCTCGTAGCGAAAACAGCTCGAACAGTGTGGGAAATCGCGAAAGGTAAGAATAACCCGAGGTACTTCAGACTTTTCCTCGATTTCCAACCGACGCTGCACGACTACAGTTATTTTTTTAGTGACGTTCTTCAGGGGCTGAAAGTCCTTTATTCCTTAGGGGTGATACACCTTGGCCAAGATTCTCGTGGTTACATCCGGCAAGGGTGGTGTGGGTAAGACCACCACCAGCGCCGCCATCGGTACCGGCCTCGCGCTGCGGGGCCACAAGACAGTGATCGTCGACTTCGACGTCGGCTTGCGTAACCTCGACCTGATCATGGGCTGCGAGCGTCGCGTGGTGTACGACTTCGTCAACGTCGTCCAGGGCGAAGCCAACCTGCAACAAGCCCTGATCAAGGACAAGCGCCTGGAAAACCTCTACGTGCTGGCCGCCAGCCAGACCCGTGACAAGGAAGCGCTGACCAAGGAAGGCGTGGAAAAGGTCCTGATGGCCCTCAAGGCCGACTTCGAGTTCGTCGTCTGCGACTCCCCGGCGGGTATCGAGACCGGTGCCCACCTGGCCATGTACTTCGCCGACGAAGCCATCGTCGTGACCAACCCCGAAGTGTCCTCGGTGCGTGACTCCGACCGTATGCTTGGCCTGCTGGCGAGCAAATCGCGCCGCGCCGAGAACAACGAAGAGCCGATCAAGGAACACCTGCTGCTGACCCGCTACAACCCCGAGCGCGTGAGCAACGGCGAGATGCTTGGCGTCGAAGACGTCAAGGAAATCCTCGCAGTGACCCTGCTGGGCGTGATTCCCGAATCCCAGGCGGTGCTCAAGGCCTCCAACCAGGGTGTGCCGGTGATTCTCGACGACCAGAGCGATGCGGGCCAGGCCTACAGCGACGCGGTCGACCGCCTGCTGGGCAAGACCGTGGAACATCGCTTCCTCGATGTGAAGAAGAAAGGACTCTTCGAGCGCCTGTTTGGAGGCAACTAAGCAATGAACCTTTTTGACTTCTTTCGTGCCAGCAAAAAAGTAAGCACCGCGTCGGTCGCGAAAGAGCGTCTGCAGATCATCGTGGCGCACGAACGCGGCCAACGCAGCACCCCGGATTACCTGCCGGCCTTGCAGAAGGAGTTGGTGGAGGTGATCCGCAAGTACGTCAATATCGGGTCCGACGACGTGCACGTGGCGCTGGAAAACCAGGGCAGCTGTTCGATCCTGGAACTCAATATCACCCTGCCCGATCGTTGATCGATCCGGCCGGAGCCACGGCGGCCCGGAGCCTGTGCTTTTTGTAGGAGCAGAGCTTGCTCGCGAAAGCGGTCAATCAGTCGACACTTGAGTCGGCTGTGAAATCCATTCGCGAGCAAGCTCTGCTCCTACAGGAAGGCGTGGGGTCCGGGCCGCCGTTGGCGTTTGTTACGAGACTGTTTCAATGCCGCTGTCCAATATCCGCATCATCCATCAGGACGCCGCCGTGCTGGTGGTGGACAAACCGACCCTGTTGCTTTCCGTCCCGGGCCGGGCCGATGACAACAAGGACTGCCTGATTACCCGCCTGCAGGAAAACGGCTACCCCGAAGCCCGTATCGTCCATCGCCTGGACTGGGAAACCTCGGGAATCATCCTGCTGGCCCGCGACCCGGACAGCCATCGCGAACTGTCACGACAGTTTCATGACCGGGAAACCGAAAAAGCCTACACCGCACTCTGCTGGGGCCAACCAGAACCGGACAGCGGCAGCATTGACCTGCCATTACGCTACGACCCGCCGACCAAGCCGCGCCACGTGGTCGACCATGAATTCGGCAAGCACGCGCTGACCTTCTGGAAGGTACTGGAGCGCCGTGGCGACTGGTGCCGGGTGGAACTGACCCCGATCACCGGGCGTTCGCACCAGTTGCGCGTGCATATGCTGTCCATCGGTCATCCGTTGCTGGGCGATGGCCTGTACGCGCATCCGCAGGCGTTGGCCGCCTGGCCAAGGCTGTGCCTGCACGCCAGCATGCTGAGTTTCACCCACCCGCAAAGCGGCGAACGCTTGCGCTTCGAGTGCCCGGCACCGTTCTGATCCTCGGCGCGAGGGTTTATCTGTAGCAGGCTCGCTCCTACACGACAATAGGGCAAGCCCGCTCGCCAGAAAGGATTACGCCGCTATCGAGTCCTCCGCAAAACTGCCAACCAATACGGTAAACTCGCGGCACTGCTGTCTGGAGCTACTTATGCGCGAAGAGTTGAACCAAGGCCTGATCGACTTCCTCAAGGCCTCCCCCACCCCGTTCCATGCCACCGCCAGCCTGGTTCAACGCCTGGAAGCGGCGGGCTACCAGCGTCTCGACGAGCGCGAAACCTGGCACACCGAAGCCAACGGTCGCTACTACGTCACCCGCAATGACTCTTCGATTGTCGCCATCAAGCTCGGCCGTGCCTCGCCGTTGCTCGGCGGCATCCGCCTGGTCGGCGCCCACACCGACAGCCCGTGCCTGCGGGTCAAGCCGCAACCGGAACTGCAACGCCAGGGTTTCTGGCAACTGGGTGTCGAAGTCTACGGCGGCGCGCTGCTCGCGCCCTGGTTCGACCGCGACCTGTCGCTGGCCGGACGCGTCACCTTTCGGCGCGACGGCAAGGTCGAGAGTCAACTGATCGACTTCAAGCTGCCCATCGCCACCATCCCCAACCTGGCGATCCACCTCAACCGCGAGGCCAACCAGGGCTGGGCGATCAATGCCCAGAACGAACTGCCACCGATCCTGGCCCAGTTCGCCGGTGACGAACGGGTGGACTTCCGCGCCGTACTGACCGAACAACTGGCCCGCGAGCACGGCCTCAACGCCGACGTGGTGCTTGATTACGAGTTGAGTTTCTACGACACCCAGGCGGCCGCGATCATCGGCCTGAACGGAGACTTCATCGCCGGTGCGCGCCTGGACAACCTGCTGTCCTGCTACGCCGGCCTGCAGGCCCTGCTTGGCGCCAACAGCGAGGAAACCTGCGTGCTGGTCTGCAACGACCATGAAGAAGTCGGTTCATGCTCCGCCTGCGGGGCCGATGGCCCGATGCTGGAACAGACCCTGCGACGCCTGCTGCCGGAAGGCGATGAGTTCGTCCGGACCCTGCAGAAATCCCTGCTGGTCTCGGCGGACAACGCCCACGGCGTGCATCCCAACTATGCCGACAAGCACGACGCCAACCACGGGCCGAAACTCAACGCCGGCCCGGTGATCAAGGTCAACAGCAACCAGCGCTACGCCACCAACAGCGAAACCGCCGGATTCTTCCGTCACCTGTGCATGGCCGAGGAAGTACCGGTACAAAGCTTCGTGGTGCGCAGCGACATGGGCTGCGGCTCGACCATCGGCCCGATCACCGCCAGCCACCTGGGAGTGCGTACCGTGGACATCGGCCTGCCGACCTTCGCCATGCACTCGATTCGCGAACTGGCCGGCAGCCACGACCTGGCGCACCTGGTGAAAGTCCTGAGCGCGTTCTATGCCAGCCGCGAGTTACCCTGACACCTGAGAGCGACACAAAACCTGTAGGAGCGGCCGGTCGACGCTCGATTGCCCGCGAAGCTTTTAGCGGCCTCAAGGGCCCCTTCGCGGCGGTGTGGCGATCCGACAAGCTCTGCTCCCACAGGCGCTGTGTCAGACCTCGACTGACCGGTAATAGCGCAAGCCCGCTCCCCACAAGGTTTCACTCACAAGCTTATTCACCCCGCATATTGCGTCTGATACACATCAACCCCGCCCCGCCAAACCGACCTAGACTTAAGGTATCCCCTCGACCAGGTCGTCGTCATGATCACACCCTTCGCTTTCCACACCATGCTCATTCCCATCGTGGGCGGTATGTTGATGTTGGCCATCGGCTTCAATTTTCGCGAACGCAACGCCGGCGTTCTGCTGCTCTGGGTCGGCATGCTGCTGATCCTCGGTACCGTGGTCTACAAGATCCTGGCCCAACTGAGCGATTAAATGCATCGGCCCCGCGCCTGACGTACACTTCGTCGACCCGTATCGTTCATGGTTGACTGACTAGTGTTCGCCCGCCTTTTCGCCCTGCCTGCCCTGTTATTCATTTGCCTGCTGACGCTGATGCCGTTGGCCAGCGCCGAAGCGGTCGGCCTCCCGAGCCTGTTGGCCAGCGCGGAAAAAGCCCAGCCGACAGCCAGCGAACCCCTGGCGCAATCGCTGGATGAAGTGATCAAGAACCTGGAGAACGACCAGCAACGCGCCAAACTGCTGAGCGACCTGAAAAAGCTCCGTGACAGCACCAGGAAAGCCCAGCCGCCTGTCGAGGAAGGTGTCCTGGGGCTGATCGGCGGTACCCTCGCGGGCTTCGAAAAACAGTTTTCCGGTGACGACAGCCCACTCAATCGCTGGTCGGAGGAATTCGACCAGGCCAAGAGCGAGTTGATCGACCTGATACTGCCGGCCAACGAGTGGCTGCCGATCATTTTCGCCTTCGCCCTGATCCTGGCGCTCTGGAGTTTCCTTGCCTGGGCCATGATCTGGCTTGGGCGCCAGGTTCGCCTGCGCTTCGGCCTGAGCGAGGAACTGCCACAGCACCCGCGCACCGTCGACCTGCTGCGTTTCGCCCTGCGCAAGCTCGGCCCCTGGCTGATTGCCTTGTTCATCACCGTGTACATGAGCTACGCCCTGCCCTCGTCGCTGGGCAAGAACCTGGCAATGGTACTGGCCTACGCCCTGGTGGTCGGCACCTGCTTCTCGGCCATCTGCGTGATTGCCTTCTCCGTGCTCGATGGCCAGCATCGCCATCAGGCCCTGTACATCCTGCGACGCCAGGCCTTCCGACCGCTGTGGCTGATCGGCAGCTTCGCCGCCTTTGGCGAGGCACTCAGCGACCCGCGGATGATCGCCAGCCTCGGCAGCCACCTGGCCCACACCGCGGCCACGGTCGCCAACGTCATGGCGGCACTGTCCAGCGGACTGTTCATCCTGCGCTTCCGCCGCCCCATCGCCCACCTGATCCGCAACCAGCCGCTATCGCGGCGCCTGAATCGTCGCGCCTTGAGCGACACCCTGTCGATCCTCGGCACCTTCTGGTTTGTCCCGGCGCTGGTCCTGGTGGCGATCTCGTTGTTCGCCACCTTCATCTCCGCCGGGGATACCAGTACCGCCCTGCGCCAGTCGCTGATCTGTACCGTGCTGGTGGTGCTATGCATGGTGATCAACGGGCTGGTGCGCCGTCACGCCCTCAAGCCCAACCGCGGGCACAAACGCCATGCCCTGTACTCCGAACGCCTGACCAACTTCGGCTACACCCTGGTGCACCTGGCGGTGTGGCTGGTGTTCATCGAGTTGGGCCTGCGGGTCTGGGGCATGTCGCTGATCCGCTTCACCGAGGGCGAGGGCCATGACGTCAGCCTCAAGCTGTTCAGCCTCGGCGGCACGCTGATCTTCGCCTGGCTGGTATGGATTCTCAGCGACACCGCCGTGCACCACGCCCTGACCCGCTCGCGCAAGGGCCTGGCGAATGCCCGGGCGCAGACCATGATGCCGTTGATCCGCAACGTGCTGTTCGTGGCGATCTTCATCATCGCCTTGATCGTCGCCCTGGCGAACATGGGCATGAACGTCACGCCGTTGCTGGCCGGTGCGGGTGTGATCGGCCTGGCCATCGGTTTCGGCGCGCAGTCGCTGGTGGCGGACCTGATCACCGGGTTGTTCATCATCATCGAGGATTCCCTGGCCATCGACGACTACGTCGACGTCGGCGGCCACCTCGGCACGGTGGAGGGGCTGACTATCCGCACGGTGCGGCTACGGGATATCGACGGCATTGTCCACACCATTCCGTTCAGCGAGATCAAGAGCATCAAGAACTACTCGCGGGAATTCGGCTATGCGATCTTCCGGGTGGCGATCCCATTCAACATGCCCATCGACAACGCGATCAAGCTGATGCGCGATGTCGGTCAGAAGATGCGCAGCGATCCGTTGCAACGGCGCAATATCTGGTCGCCGCTGGAGCTCCAGGGGGTGGAGAGTTTCGAATCTGGCAGCGCGATCCTGCGCGCCCGTTTCAAGACCGCGCCGATCAAGCAGTGGGAGGTTTCCCGCGCCTTCAACCTGGCGCTCAAGCGCACCATGGACGAGGCCGGGCTGGACCTGGCGACGCCGCGTTTGAGTGTGCAGGTAGTCACGGCGGGCGGCGGACCAGAGAAAGAATGAGACTTTTTGGCGGTCCTGATATCTGAAGCCGGATGCGGTCCTGTGGCGAGCGGGCTTGCCCGCGCCGGGGCGCGAAGCGGCCCTAAAATCAGCCACCTCATTGTGTCAGATAGAACGCAGTCACAGGTTTTGGGGTTGCTGCGCAACCCAGCGCGGGCAAGCCCGCTCGCCACAAGATTGCGCCCGGCCTCAGCCGCCCCGTCAGATCCTCCTACGGACTACATCACATCCACCCCGACATGAATCGCATCATGGCGCCAGAACTCCAGGTCGCAGTCGATCAACCGTCCATGCTGGTCGTAGTTGACCCGGGCAATCCGCAACCCCGGGCTGCCCACCGAGACCCGTAACGCCGCGGCCGCCTCGACCTGCAACGAAGTCGGCACGATCTCGAACCTGACCCGGCCGTAATGCAGGTCGTAATGTCGGGCGTACAGTTCGGTGATCGACTGGGTCAGGTCGAACTCCAGGATCCCCGGAAAATACTGCGGATTGAGGTAATGCTCGACGTACAGCACCAGCCGCTCGTCGATCCGCCGCGCCCGGCAGATCTGAATCACGCTGGACAACGCCGGTAGCTGCAGCCAATCACACACCGCCGCCGACGCCGGTTGCAGGCGCGCCGAAATCACCTGGGTCGACGGTACCCGCCCCTGGGCACTGACCATCGCGTGAAAGTGGCTACGCTGCATCAGGTTATAGGCCAGTCGTGGTGGCGAGATAAACCAGCCCCGGCGCTCCTCGCGATAGATCAGCCCCTGGGCCTCCAACTGCAGCAAGGCCTCGCGCACGGTGATCCGGGTGGTGCCGAACAACTCACTGAGCTTGCGCTCGGCAGGCAACTTGCTGCCGGGTGGCAACAGGCCATGTTCGATCTGCTCATGGAGCGCCTGACCGATGGCTGTCACCGCTTTTGGTGCCTCTTCGCGCATCAACGTTACCTATCTGGACTAGTCCAGCACTGTTTGAGGGCAGAACCGCACAGGATAGCGGTCTCCAGTTGTAGCGCTCAGCCTAGGCAATGCAGATGACTGATATGTGACAAAGCGACGAAATGGTGCATCTGGACGGTCGTCCCATAAAAATAAAATCCATAAATATCAGTAATTTATAAATAGTCTACGCTTAACTCGGCACCCCTGATCGCTGCCGAGAAAAAACCTTGCAGGACTGATGCCGACATCAAAGTGTCATCCAGCAGGCTTAAATTGGCTCAGGTATTGCTGACCTAGACCAAACGACCCAAACCACCGCGTTACTTTTTATAAAAACCATCGATAAAAATCGCCGCGTTGAAAACGCCCAAAGGAGCTTCGGATGAAACAGCTTTTCCTGGCATCACTGTTAGGCTCGACCATTGCCCTGTGCACCTCCGCCATGGCCGCTGACACCGATTTGAAAGCACTTGAAACCGCCGCCAAGAAAGAAGGCGCAGTCAACAGCGTCGGCATGCCCGATGACTGGGCGAACTGGGCCGGCACCTGGAAAGATCTGAGCGACAAATACGGCCTCAAGCACATCGACACCGACATGAGCTCGGCCCAGGAAGTGGCCAAGTTCGCCGCCGAGAAAGACAACGCCAGCGCCGATATCGGCGACGTCGGTGCCGCGTTTGGTCCGATCGCGGTCAAGCAGGGCGTGACCCAGCCATACAAGCCCAGCACCTGGGAGCAGGTCCCGGCCTGGGCCAAGGACAAGGACGGCAACTGGGCGCTGGCCTACACCGGCACCATCGCTTTCATCGTCAACAAGAAGCTGCTGCACGGCTCCGAAGCGCCGAAAAGCTGGTCTGATCTCAAGACCGGCAAATACAAGGTTTCCATCGGTGACGTGAGCACCGCCGCCCAAGCCGCCAACGGCGTACTGGCTGCGGCCCTGGCCAACGGTGGGGACGAGAAGAACATCCAGCCGGCGCTGCTGATGTTTGCCGAGATCGCCAAGCAGGGTCGCCTGTCGCTCGCCAACCCGACCATCGCCACCATGGAAAAGGGTGAAGTCGAAGTCGGCGTGGTCTGGGATTTCAACGGCCTGAGCTACAAGGCCAAGATGACCAACCCGGACGACTACGTGGTGCTGATTCCAGCGGACGGCTCGGTGATCTCCGGCTACACCACTATCATCAACAAATACGCCAAGCACCCGAACGCCGCCAAACTGGCGCGTGAGTACATTTTCAGCGACGCTGGCCAGACCAACCTGGCGCGTGGCAACGCGCGTCCGATTCGTGCCGAGCACCTGACCCTGCCGGAAGACGTGAAGGCCAAGCTGCTGCCGAACGAGCAGTACAAGAAAGTCACGCCGATCAAAGATGCCGATGCATGGGAAAAAACTTCCAAGGCACTGCCGCAGAAGTGGCAGGAAGAAGTCATCATCAACATGCAATAACCCACAGCCATTGTTCCCGCACACTGGCGGGAACAATGGACTCTCTTGTAGGAGCGAGCTTGCTCGCGATGGACGTCAACGATAACGCCGGGCGCCTGATGCTCCGCGGCGCCCTGACCACCATCGCGAGCAAGCTCGCTCCTACAGGAGGGATGCTGTTCCTTTTATGATGAGGCCCGGCTTATGCAGCACAACGTTATCCTGGTCGTGCTCGATGGCCTGAACCATGAGGTCGCCCGGCATGCCATGGGCCATCTCCAGGCCTATGCAGGCGCAGGACGCGCGGCGCTGTACAAACTGGAATGCGAGTTGCCCTCGCTATCAAGACCGCTCTACGAATGCATTCTTACCGGTGTGGCTCCGATCCGCAGCGGCATCGTGCACAACCACGTTTCGCGCCTGTCCAACCAGCGCAGCGTGTTCCATTACGCCCGCGACGCCGGCCTGCGCACCGCCGCGGCGGCCTATCACTGGGTCAGCGAACTCTACAACCGCTCGCCCTTCGTCGCCGCCCGCGACCGGCATACCCGGGATGAAACGCTGGCGATCCAGCACGGCCATTTCTACTGGGTCGACCACTACCCCGACTCCCATCTGTTCGCCGACGCCGAAAGCCTGCGCCTGCAACACGCGCCGAACTTCCTGCTGGTGCACCCGATGAACATCGACGACGCCGGCCACAAACACGGCCTCGACAGCGCGCAATACCGCAACAGCGCGCGTTCGGCCGACATCCTCCTGGCCGACTACCTGCAAACCTGGCTCGATGCCGGCTACCAGGTACTGGTGACCGCCGACCACGGCATGAACAACGACCGCTCGCACAACGGCCTGCTCGCCGAGGAACGCGAAGTGCCGCTGTTCGTCCTCGGCGACGCCTTCAGTTTCAATCCCGACGCCACGCCCCGGCAGACGCAGCTCTGCGGCACGATCTGCGAGTTGCTGGGCGTCCCCCATGACAAACCTGTATGCCGGGAGTTGTTGAAGTGAATTCACTCACCCGAGGCAAATGGCTCGCCGTGCTCTGCCTGGTGCCCTTTGCCCTGTTCTTTATCGTGTTCGAGATCGCGCCGCTGGCGTGGGTGCTGATCAACAGCCTGCAATCGGAAGAAAACGGCTGGGGCGTGGCCAACTTCAGCAAGATCTTCAGCTCGAAGTTCTACTTGCAGGCGATCCAGTACAGTCTGGAAATCAGCTTCTGGTCGAGCGTGTTCGGCATGCTGATCGCGGTGCTCGGTGCTTATTCGCTGCGGCGGGTCGACTCGCGCCTGCGGGATTTCGTCAACGCCTTCGCCAACATGACCAGCAACTTCGCCGGCGTGCCATTGGCCTTCGCGTTCATCATCCTGCTGGGCTTCAACGGCACCATCACCATCATGCTGAAACAGGCCGGGATCATTCAGGATTTCAACCTGTACTCGAAAACCGGCTTGATCATCCTCTACACCTACTTCCAGATTCCCCTCGGCGTGCTGCTGCTCTACCCGGCCTTCGACGCCCTGCGCGAAGACTGGCGCGAGTCCGCCGCGCTGCTCGGCGCCGACAGCTGGCAGTTCTGGCGGCATATCGGTCTGCCGGTGCTGACCCCGGCGCTGCTGGGCACTTTCGTGATCCTGCTGGCCAACGCCCTCGGCGCCTACGCCACGGTGTATGCCTTGACCACCGGCAACTTCAACGTGCTGCCGATCCGTATCGCCGCCATGGTCTCCGGCGACATCAGCCTCGACCCGAACATGGCCAGCGCGCTGGCGGTGGTGCTGGTGGGACTGATGACCTTCGTGACCGTGATCCACCAGTGGCTGTTGAAGAGGAGCTACCATGTCGCGCGCTGAACCTGGCTCCGCCGTCTTGTACCACCGCGTGGTGGTCTACCTGTTGTTCCTGATCCTGCTGCTACCGCTGGCCGGTACCCTGGTGTATTCGATTGCCAGCAGTTGGTCGGCGACCATCCTGCCCAGCGGTTTCACCTTCAAGTGGTACCTGCAACTGTGGAGCGATCCACGCTTCCTCAATGCTTTCGGCCAGTCGCTGATCGTCTGCGTCGGTTCGCTGGTGTTGTCGGTGGTGTTGATCCTGCCGTTGCTGTTCGTGGTGCACTACCACTTCCCCAAGCTCGACGCGCTGATGAACATCCTGATCCTGCTGCCCTTCGCGGTGCCGCCGGTGGTGTCCTCGGTGGGGCTGTTGCAGTTGTACGGTTCCGGGCCATTCGCCATGGTCGGCACACCGTGGATCCTGATCGGCTGCTACTTCACCGTGGCCTTGCCGTTCATGTATCGGGCCATCACCAACAACCTGCAGGCGATCAACCTGCGCGACCTGATGGACGCCGCCCACCTGCTCGGCGCCAGCACCTGGCAGGCGGCCTTCCTGGTGGTGCTGCCGAACCTGCGCAAGGGCCTGATGGTCGCGTTGCTGCTGTCGTTCTCCTTCCTGTTCGGCGAGTTCGTGTTCGCCAACATCCTGGTCGGTACCCGCTATGAAACCCTGCAGGTGTACCTGAACAACATGCGCAATAGCAGCGGCCACTTCACCAGTGCGCTGGTGATCTCCTATTTCCTCTTCGTGCTGGTGCTCACCTGGGTCGCCAACCACTTGAACAAGGACAAGAGCCAATGAGCTTCATCAGTGTCCAGAACCTGAAAAAGACCTATGCCGGCACCACGGTGTTCAGCGACATCAACTGCGAAATCGCCAAGGGTGAGTTCGTCACCCTGCTCGGCCCGTCCGGTTGCGGCAAGTCCACGCTGCTGCGTTGCATCGCCGGCCTGACCCCGGTGGACAGCGGCAAGATCCTCCTCGACAGCCAGGATATCGTCCCGCTGAGTCCACAGAAACGCGCGATCGGCATGGTGTTCCAAAGCTACGCGCTGTTTCCCAACATGACCGTGGAGCAAAACGTCGCCTTTGGCCTGAAGATGCAAAAGGTCAATCCCGACGACAGCCACAAGCGGGTGATCGAAGCCCTCAAGCTGGTGGAGCTGCACGACTTCGCCGCGCGCTATCCGCACCAGCTGTCCGGCGGCCAATGCCAGCGCGTGGCCCTGGCCCGTTCACTGGTCACCCGCCCGCGCCTGCTGCTGCTCGATGAGCCGCTGTCGGCCCTGGATGCGCGGATTCGCAAACACCTGCGCGAGCAGATCCGGGCGATCCAGCGCGAGTTGGGACTGACCACGATTTTCGTCACCCACGACCAGGAGGAAGCCCTGACCATGAGTGACCGGATCTTCCTGATGAACCAGGGCAAGATCGTCCAGAGCGGCGACGCCGAATCGCTCTACACCGCGCCGGTGGACGTGTTTGCCGCCGGCTTCATCGGCAACTACAACCTGCTCGATGCCGACGCGGCCAGCCGCCTGTTGCAACGACCGATCAACAGCCGTATCGCCATTCGTCCGGAAGCCATCGAGTTGCGGGCCGAGGGCGAACTGGATGCGCTGATCCGCGGGCACAGTTTGCTGGGTAACGTCATTCGCTATCGGGTCGAGGCCCGGGGCGTGGAACTGGTGGTGGACGTGCTCAACCGCTCGGCCGCCGATCTGCATCCCGAAGGCCGGCGTTTGTCGCTGTCTATCGATCCCAGTGCCCTGTGTGAGGTAGCCTGATGTCCTTGGAGCGTTTGAAGAGAGAGCTGTACTGATGGCCCTGGCAATTTTTGATCTGGACGACACCCTGATCCACGGCGACTGCGCCACCCTCTGGAGCGAACAGATGGGGCGCCTGGGTTGGGTCGATCCGGAGTCGTTCATGCAGCGCAACAACGAACTGATGGACGCTTACAGCCGAGGCGAACTGGCCATGGAAGACTACATGCTGTTCAGCCTCGAACCGATGGCCGGGCGTACCCCGGAAGAAATCGCCCACCTGGTGGAGCCCTGGGTCGAGGACGTGATCGAGCCACTGATCTACAGCGATGCGTGCAAGGCGATTGCCGCCCACCGCGCGGCGGGTGATCGGATCCTGGTGATCTCGGCGTCCGGCATTCACCTGGTCAAGGCCATCGCCGAGCGCGTCGGCATCGACGAGGTGCTGGGCATCGACCTGGACGTGCTGCACGGCGTTTATACCGGTCATACCGTCGGCACCCTCACCTACCGCGAAGGCAAGATCGCGCGCTTGTTGGAGTGGCTGGATGCCGAAGGCGAGAACCTGGAAGGCGCGAGTTTCTACTCGGACTCACGCAACGACCTGCCGTTGCTGCTCAAGGTGGATTACCCCCATGTGGTCAACCCTGACCCGGTGCTGCGCGAGCAGGCGGAAAAGGCCGGCTGGCTGATCCATCACTGGAAATAGGCGCCCCTTGCGAAAGCGGGCTTGCGTGGGAGCGGAGCTTGCCCGCGAAGGGGCTCGCGAGATCGCTAAGAGCTTCGCGGGCAAGCTCCGCTCCCACAGTCTATCCCTCAAGCTCTACTCCCACTGCTTATCCATCAAGCTCAGCTCCCACGGCCTCCCCATCGCCGAACGGCAGCGGCTCACACCAGCGTTTCGTCGATCACCAGCACCAGCTTGCCTGCCACCTGGTTGCTCGCCAACGCCTCGAACGCCGCCTCGGCATCCCTGATCGGGAAGGTCGCGGACAACTGCGGGCTCAGGCGCTTCTCGGCGAACAACGGCCAGACATGCTCACCCAGATCCCGTAGCAGATCGGCCTTGAACTGATCATCGCGACTGCGCAAGGTCGAACCGAGCAACTGGATCCGTTTGGCGAGGATCCTGGCCAGGTCCAACTGGGTTTCCCGACCGCCCATCAGGCCGATCAGCACCCACCGTCCGTCAGCTGACAAAAGTTTCACGTTCAGCGCGGCGTAGTTCGCCCCCACCGGATCGAGGATCACATCGAAGGGCCCGAAGTCGCTCAACCCCTCGATATCGTCACCCCGCACCACCCCACCCTGGGCCCCCAACGCCTCGCAATAGGCCAGCCGCTGAGCCGAACCGACACTGACCCAGCAGGGATTGCCAAAGGCCTTGCACAGTTGGATCGCCGCCGAACCGACACCACTGGCACCGGCATGCAGCAACACTTTTTCACCGGGCTTGAGCCCCGCCAACTGGAACAGATTCAGCCACGCCGTGGCGTAGACCTCAGGCAACGCGGCGGCTTCAGCCAGGCTCAGGCCCTCCGGCACCGGCAGCACATGCCGTCCGTCGACGACCACTTCCTCGGCCATGCCACCACCAGCCAGCAGCGCACAAACACGATCGCCAACCTGCCAGGACACCCCTGGCCCGACTTCGCTGATCACCCCGGAACACTCAAGGCCCAATACCTGGCTGGCCCCCGGCGGCGGCGGATAGAGCCCGGCTTTCTGCAACAGATCGGCACGATTGAGCCCCGCTGCCGCCACCCGGATCCGTACCTGCCCCACATCGCAGGCCGGACTTGGCTCTTCAACCCACTCCACTTGACCTTCAACGCCTTGCAATGCTTTCACAGTGCCTCCATAGTGAGTCTGGACTGAGCCCGTAGCTGTAGCACCGGGCTTTTTGCATTATGCGACCGGCCCGAGGCTTGCACGAAAACTCGCAAACGCGGTTTTGGTACACGGCCCCACGGAACCGGCGACTTTAAAGACGGCCTAATATGCGTTATCAATTGCCCCCGCGTCGAATCAGCATGAAGCATTTGTTCCCCAGCACCGCACTTGCTCTTTTCATTGGCCTTGGCTTTTCCGCGCTGTCGGCCAATACGTTCGCAGCCAATAGCTGGGACAATCTTCAGCCAGACCGCGACGAGGTGATTGCCAGCCTGAACGTCGTCGAGTTGCTCAAGCGTAATCACTACAGCAAGCCGCCGCTGGACGACGCGCGCTCGGTGATCATCTACGAGAGCTATCTCAAGCTGCTCGACCCGTCGCGCAGTTATTTCCTGGCCAGTGACATCGCCGAATTCGACAAATGGAAAACCCAGTTTGACGATTTCCTCAAGAGCGGCGACCTGAATGCAGGGTTCACCATCTATAAACGATACCTGGACCGGGTCAAGTCGCGTCTGGACTTCACCCTTGCCGAGCTGAACAAGGGCGTCGACAAGATCGACTTCACCACCCAGGAATCCTTGCTGATCGATCGCAAGGACGCTCCGTGGCTGAAGACCACCGCCGAGCTCGACGACCTGTGGCGCAAACGCGTCAAGGACGAAGTGCTGCGCCTGAAAATCGCCGGCAAGGATCCCAAGGCGATCCAGGACCTGCTGACCAAGCGCTACAAGAATCAGCTGGCGCGCCTGGACCAGACCCGTTCCGAAGATATCTTCCAGGCCTACATCAATACCTTTGCGATGTCCTACGACCCGCACACCAACTATCTGTCACCCGATAGCGCGGAAAACTTCGACATCAACATGAGCCTGTCCCTGGAAGGTATCGGCGCCGTGCTGCAAAGCGACAATGACCAGGTCAAGGTCGTGCGCCTGGTGCCGTCCGGCCCGGCGGACAAGACCAAGCAGGTCGCCCCGGCCGACAAGATCATCGGTGTCGCCCAGGGCGACAAGGAAATGGTCGACGTGATCGGCTGGCGCCTGGACGAAGTGGTCAAGCTGATCCGCGGTCCGAAAGGCTCGGTGGTGCGCCTGGAAGTGATTCCGGCGAGCAATGCACCGAACGACCAGACCAGCAAGATCGTCTCCATCACCCGCGAATCGGTGAAGCTGGAAGACCAGGCGGCGAGCAAGTCGATCCTGCACATCAAGCAGGATGGCAAGGATTACAAGCTGGGGGTTATCGATATCCCGGCCTTCTACCTGGACTTCAAGGCGTTCCGCGCCGGCGATCCGAACTACAAGAGCACCACCCGCGACGTCAAGAAACTGCTGGGCGAACTGCAGAAGGAAAGCGTCGACGGCGTGGTCATCGACCTGCGCAACAACGGCGGCGGTTCCCTGCAGGAAGCCACCGAACTGACCAGCCTGTTTATCGACAAGGGCCCGACCGTGCTGGTGCGTAACGCCGAAGGCAAGGTCGATGTGCTGGAAGACGAAAATCCCGGTGCCTTCTACAAAGGCCCGATGGCGCTGCTGGTCAACCGCTTGTCCGCCTCGGCCTCGGAGATCTTCGCTGGCGCCATGCAGGACTATCACCGCGCCCTGATCATTGGTGGCCAGACCTTCGGCAAAGGCACCGTGCAGACCATCCAGCCGCTCAACCATGGCGAGCTGAAACTGACCCTGGCGAAGTTCTACCGGGTTTCCGGGCAGAGTACCCAACACCAGGGCGTATTGCCGGACGTGGATTTCCCGTCGATCATCGACACCAAGGAAATCGGCGAGAGCGCGCTGCCGGAAGCCATGCCGTGGGACACCATCCGTCCTTCGATCAGGCCGGCAATGGATCCGTTCAAACCGTTCCTGGCCCAGCTCAAGGCTGACCACGAGGCTCGCGCCTCGAAAGATGCGGAGTTCATCTTCATTCGCGACAAACTGGCCCTGGCCGAGAAGCTGATGAAGGAAAAAACCGTGAGCCTGAACGAGGCCGAGCGTCGTGCCCAGCGCACCGATATCGACGCCAAGCAGTTGGCCATGGAGAACGCCCGTCGCAAGGCCAAGGGCGAAGACCCACTCAAGGAACTGAAGAAAGAGGACGAGGACGCCTTGCCGGCGGACCCGGACAAGAAAACCAAGCCCGAAGACGACGCCTACCTGAGTGAGACCGGGCGTATTCTGCTGGACTACCTGCGGTTGAACACGGCGATCGCGAAACACTGAAGATGATGGCAATTTAATGTAAGGCTGTTTCTGAGCGTCATCAAACAGTCATCATTCTGTCGTGAAATAAAGGACTGGGCACTGCTCTTATAGCAAGGGTGGCACCCGGTCCTTTTTTTATCGATCGAGACAGCCATGACCATGACCGAACAGCTGAACGCCTTGAGTTCAATCCTGGCTCAGAATGGTCTGCACAGCTTGTTCCAACCGATCATCTCACTGTCCGAACGACGGATTATCGGCTATGAGGCGCTCAGCCGCGGACCGTCCAACAGTCCATTGCACTCGCCGATCAATCTGTTTGCCGTGGCCCGCCAGGCCGGCCGCCTCAGCGAACTGGAAATGCTCTGCCGCCTCAGCGCCTGTCGACGCTTCAGCGAACAGAAACTACCGGGCAAACTCTTTCTCAACGTCTCGCCGGAATCCTTGCTGGAGCCAAGCCACCAGCCCGGGCGCACGCTGAAACTGTTGCAGGACTTCGGCATCGATCCCAGCAATGTGGTGATCGAACTTACCGAGCAGACCCCGACCGACGACTTCCAACTGCTGCAAAACGCCCTGCACCACTATCGCGCCATGGGCTTCTCCATCGCCCTGGACGATCTGGGGGCCGGCTACTCCAGCTTGCGCCTGTGGTCGGAACTGCGCCCGGACTATGTGAAGATCGACCGGCACTTTATCGACGGCATCCACCAGGACGGACTCAAGCGCGAATTCGTCGGTTCCATCCTGCAAATCGCCAAGGCCTCCCGGGCCCTGGTGATCGCCGAAGGCATCGAACTGCCAGAGGAACTGGCGGTGCTCACGGAAATGGGCGTCGACCTGATCCAGGGCTATCTGCTCTGCCGCCCCCAGGAACATCCGCCACGGGAGGCCCGCGCACTCCTGCCCAAGCTCGAAACCACCTCGATGGCCCTCAACGAAGACGCCAGCGACCTCAGCGCCCTGCTCAACGAACAACCGGCGGTCGCCCTGGGCACCCCCACGGCGGCCGTGCTGGAAGCTTTCCGCCGCCAGGCCAACCTCAACTCCCTGGCCGTCCTCGACGAGCACTGCCACCCTTGCGGCATCGTCCACCGCCATTCGCTCTCGGACGTCCTGCTCAAGCCCTTTGCCACCGACCTCTTCGCCCGTAAGCCGATCAGCCGGCTGATGAGCGATGACTTCCTCGCGGTGGAGTTGAGCCAGTCCTTGCAACAGGTCAGCCGCTTGCTCACCAGCCGGGCCCGGCAGCGCATCGAAGAGGATTTCATCATCACCCAGCATGGCCAATACCTGGGTCTGGGGCGGGTCATCGACGTGCTGAAACTGATTACCGAACTGAAAATCCAGCAAGCCCGCTATGCCAATCCGCTGACCTTGCTACCGGGCAACGTGCCGATCCAGCAATGCCTGACGCGGCTGCTGCAACAGGCCCGGGAGTCGGTGATCTGCTACGTGGATATCGACAGCTTCAAGCCGTTCAACGATATCTACGGTTATGGCCGCGGCGATGAGGTACTGCTGTGCCTGGCGCAATGCCTGAACGATCGCGTCGACCCGAGCCGGGATTTCGTCGGGCACATCGGCGGCGACGACTTCCTGCTGGTGCTGGGCGAGGGAGATTGGCGCAAGCGCCTGAACCAGTTGCAGGAGGACTTCCAGAACCAGTGCCGGCGCTTCTACCGCGCCGAGCACCTGGAGGCCGGCTGCTTCATCGCCTCGAACCGGCAGGGCCAGCGCCAGGAGTTTCCGTTGTTGTCACTGTCCATCGGCGTGGTGCACCTGAAGCCTGAATCCTGCGCGCTGATGGATGCCGCGCAGTTGGCCGAGCTGGCTTCCCAGGCCAAGCATCACGCGAAGAATGTGCCGGGCTACAGCATTCATGTGCTCGACAGCCATGAACTCAACCCGCTCGAAGACAGCGCCTGATCTCGAATACGCCACCTAATCTGTAGGAGCAGAGTTTGTCGGATCGCCGCGAAGCTTTTAGCGATCTTGCGGGCCTCTTCGCGAGCAAGCTCTGCTCCTACAAGTCGATGTCGTATACGAAATTTGTGTTCGACACCAAACTGTAGGAGCAGAGCTTGCTCGCGAAGAGGCCCTCCAGCCCGCCAGAAACTTCGCGGCGGTGCGGCGATCCGACAAGCGCCCCTACAGTTTCGCCGTGTTTTCAAGATCCCATTCCAGCAATGAGGCGTCTCAGGCCTCGGCCGACTCGGGGTAATCGTACTCGAACACCCGCACCACTTCCGAAGCATGCCAGGACGCCGCCGCCACGCCGTCGGACGGGCCGGAAAAGCGCCCGAGGCGCTCGACACACTCGAAGAACCCCGTCCGTGGCAAGCGACTGGCGCCCTGGCTGATCACCAGAGAACTGCGCAGCGGTTGTTCGGCCTTGGCATCCAGGGCCGCCAGGTGCTCCAGCGCCGCGGTCAGGGTTTGCATGGCCGGGCTGGGCAACTGCAAGCGCTCCAACAACGCACGATAAGTCAACAGATGACGCTGGCGACGCGCCTGGTCGAGTTCACCCAGCAACCCATCCCAATGCTGACGACTGATACGCACGCTCACGATGCATCCCTCCAGCCGGTAACCCCCAGCTCCCAGGCCAGGCTACGGCGAATCGCGGCGTCAGGCTCGCGTTCGCCGCTTTCGATCAACCCCAGGTACGAAGGACTGATGCCCACTGTACGCGCCAGGCTCTCCAGGGCCAGGCCCTTGGCTTCGCGCAGGCTGCGCAACTGATCGAAGGCCGGCAGCTCGGCGGTCGACGGCGGCGGGCTGGCGGCGGGAGATGATATAGGTTGCTGGCGGCTCAGGCCGGCGGCCTTGAGCAAGGACTGGTATTGAGCCCAAGGTAGAACCGCATATTCCGGTTCTCCGTCACGTGTAATTATTTGAAGATCCATTACCACACCCCGTAGGACTTTTACACATAGCGAGTCGGCGCTTTCCTTGTAGCTTAATCTTAACAGCCGCCAAGGTCGCTAGTGAGTCTGTTGTTCAACGGAACGGTGGGATCAGTCCTTTTTGTTGTGTTGCAGTTGCAACTGCTCGGGGGTATCCGGCAAGTGTTCAATTGCCCGCAGCTGTTCAGGCGCCTGACGTTCGAGCCAGGCGCGGAAGGCATTCAACTCCTGGTCCAGGGTATTCATCACCCAGGCCAGTACCGCAATGTCGTCGAGCATGCCGAACACAGGGATGAAATCGGGAATGGCGTCGATCGGGCTGAGGAAATACATCAAGCCCGCCACCACGGTGATCATCGACTTGACGCTGATGGCCCGATACTCACCGCGCCAATAAGCCAGGCACAGGACCTGCAACAGTTTCAGGTCCTCCTTGAGCTTGCCCAGCCGGCCGCCTTGATGCGCGCTCTTGCTCGCCACGGCGAACAGCAGCGTGGGCAGACGCCCCCGCAGCAGCACACGTTGTGCCAAGGGCAGGAAGCGCGCGAAATTCCAGGGTGCTTTCATTATTACTCCACTCAGCCGCCGCGCGAGGTTATCCACACAAATTGTGGATAACCTTGTGAACAGAGCCACTTTTCAACGCTGAAAGCCCCGCTTTACAAGGGCCCAGCTCAGATCGGGCGTTTTTTACTCACTGAAAAAAAGCCATAATTTCATTGACTTGGCAGCAGTCTACGATTAGGTCGATTAGCTGAATATTAAGACTATACCTACCTACATATGTTCGTTTTCTTACAGCTTACACCCCATAGAAACGACAACGCCCCGATAACGGGGCGTTGTCATTGAGCGCGCGCCTTACTTGGTGGCGTCTGCCTTGGCTGGATCCTTGATGGCCAGCAGTTCCAGGTCGAAGACCAGGACCGAGTTGGCCGGGATCGCCGGGCTTGGGCTTTGTGCGCCGTAGGCCAGGTCACTCGGGATGTACAGCTTGTACTTCTCGCCAACGTGCATCAGTTGCAGGCCTTCGACCCAACCTGGAATCACACCGCTGACCGGCAGGTCGATCGGGCTGCCGCGCTCCACGGAGCTGTCGAAGGTGGTGCCATTGGTCAGCTTGCCGGTGTAGTGAACGGTCACTACGTCGGTCGGCTTGGGCTGGGGACCGTCGGCTTTCTTGACGACTTCATACTGCAAGCCCGAAGCGGTGGTCACGACACCTGGCTTCTTGGCGTTTTCTTCGAGGAATTTCTTGCCGGCGGCCGCCGACTCTTCGCTCAGCTTGGCCATGCGCTCTTCAGCACGTTTCTGCAGAGCAGCAAAGGCTTCGACCAGTTCGTCGTCCTTGAGCTTCTGTGGTTTCTTGCCGACGGCATCTTCGATGCCCTGGGCCACGGCCTTGGAGTCCAGGTCATCCATGCCTTCCTGGGCCAGGCTCTTGCCCATGTTCAGGCCGATACCGTAGGAAGCTTTTTGCGCCGGGGTTTTCAGCTCTACGCTGGAATGCGAGTCGCAACCCGCAAGTACCAGGCCAACCAGGGCCACCGCCGCCGCCAACCGATGCTGTTTCATGCTATTTCCTTGTTCATGCGCCTAAAGGGCAATCGTATAAAGCCGCGAGCTTATCAGGCCGCCACGACCAATGGCTACCGGCATGAGAGGGGCAAATCGCCAATAAGTTCAGGTGTTTTGGGCATTTTACAAAACCCTGACAGTCTGCTTACGTCTGCACGGACACGGCCGAAGCGCCACGAGCCAGCAGTCACGGCCATCATGGCTACTTGATGCCAGGCAACGGCTCAGGCATAAGAAGGAAACAACTCGACAAGGATGGTTATCTTGCGCATTTTTTACCGTGTATTACTGGCCGCGATTCTCCTGCTTTGCCTCGGCATCGCGGTGATCCTGTATTACATCATCAATCCGAAATTGCCGACTTACGTACCGGCCCAGGTGCGCTACTTGGAGCAATGGAGCGAAGCCGACCGCCAGACCTACTACTACACAGCGCAGGGCACCCAGGTCAAAGGCCTGCGTTATGAGTGGTTCACGGCCCTGGAGTTGCCGTTTTCCGAACAGCGTTTTGCCGAGCCCGGGTATCTGGCGCGCTTCGGCTTCCTGATCGATCCAGGCCGGCAGGCCACGGCGAACAACCCCGGCAACCTGCCGGTGGGTTTTGCTCGCCATCAGAACCCCGGTAGCAACGAGCAGTACCTGGACATCACCTGTGCGGCCTGCCATACCGGCGAATTACGCTACAAAGGCCAGGCCCTGCGGATCGACGGTGGCTCGGCCCAGCATGTGCTGCCCTCCAGCGTGCCGACGGTCCGCGGCGGCAGTTTCGGCCAGGCCCTGGTGGCGAGCCTGGCCGCCACCTATTACAACCCCTGGAAGTTCAAGCGCTTTGCCCACAACGTACTCGGCGCCAACTATGACGCCCAGTACGAGCAGTTGCGCGGGGACTTCAAAAAGTCACTGGACACTTTCCTCCGGGTGGCCTGGAACGATACCCATCGTGGCCTCTATCCGACCCAGGAAGGCCCCGGCCGCACCGATGCCTTCGGGCGAATCGCCAATGCCAGCTTCGGCGATGCCATTTCCGAGAAAAACTACCGCGTCGCCAATGCCCCGGTGGATTACCCGCAGCTCTGGGACATCTGGACCTTCGACTGGGTGCAGTGGACCGCCTCCGCCCAGCAACCCATGGCGCGCAATATCGGCGAAGCGCTGGGCGTCGGCGCGACCCTGAACTTTTTCGACGCCAATGGCCAACCGCTGCAAGGTGCCGAGCGCTACCCCTCCGGCGTGCGCGTGCGTGACCTGCAACGGATCGAGGACACCCTCAAGCACCTCCGGCCGCCCAGTTGGCCGGAGGATCTGTTCGGTAAGGTCGACCTGGCGCTGGCGGCCAAAGGCCGTGGGCTGTTCGCGGAAAACTGCGCCGGCTGCCATGTGCCGTCGGTAACCGTGGAGAACGATCGTCCGGTGCAACACCTGGTCTCGATCCCGGTCGCGGCGATTGGCACCGACCCCAATACCGCCAACAACATCGCCGACAATCGTTACGACCTGAGCGCACTGCAATGGAACCCGGCCGAGCTGGCGAAACTGCCGGTCCATCTGCATCCCACGCCCGAGGCGCCGCTGGACATGACGCAACTGTCGGTGGCCAAGGGCCTGGCCTACGTCACCGCCTTCGTCGAAGAGCGCGCCTACCGCGAAGCCAAGGTCACGCCTGAAGAGCGCCCGGCGCTGGACGGTTTCGGCCTGCCCATCGGCGTGCTCGAACAACGTGCCTACAAAGCCCGGCCGCTGGCTGGCGCGTGGGCCACCCCGCCGTTCCTGCACAACGGTTCGGTACCTTCGCTGTATCAGTTGCTCTCGCCCCAGGACGAGCGCGCCAGCAGTTTCTATCGCGGCACCTTCGAATACGACCCGCGCCACCTGGGTTATCGCCCGGAAGCCTTCGCCAACGGTTTCCTCTACGACACCCGGATCAGTGGCAACCACAACAGCGGCCACGAATTCCGCGCCGGCAAGCGCGGCAATGGCGTTATCGGTCGTTTGCTGCAACCCGAAGAACGCTGGGCCCTGCTGGAGTACCTGAAGGTGCTCGGCGGCCCGCTGGAGAAACAACTGCCATGACCCCGTGCCTCCACCTTGAAAGGATGTCCACATGCTGACCCGACTCTGGCTGCGCCTCGGCGCCTTTCTGGGCAAGAGCCTGCTGATCCTGATCGGCCTCGGGCTGGTCGGCTGGGCCCTGGCCAGTGGCTGGTACGCCTGGCGCCACAGCGGCCCGGTGTCCGCCGAGGAACAGATACCGCCCGGAGAGGCGGCGATGACCCAGGACATCATCCAGACCGCGGTACGTATCGTCGACCAGCACCGCGAGGGTACCCGCTACCTGCGCGACGCCCATGCCAAGGCCCATGGCTGTGTGAAGGCCGAGGTCCAGGTGCCGAGTGATCTGAGCAGCGATCTGCGCCAGGGTGTTTTTGCCGAACCGGGCAAGACCTGGCAGGCGCTGATCCGGCTGTCCAATGGCAACGCCTATCCGCAGTTCGACAGTATTCGTGACGCCCGCGGCATGGCGTTGAAATTGCTCGATGTACCGGGCAAGCAATTGCTACCGGGGCAGCAGGGGCGCAATGAGCAGGACTTCGTGATGTTCAGCCATCCGAACTTTTTCGTCAGTGACGTCGCCGAGTACCAGCAGAACATCGGGGCCCAGGCGGACGGCAAGCAGGTGCTGGCATTTTTCCCGAGCTGGAATCCGACCACCTGGCAGGTACGCCATCTGTTTATTGCCCTGGCGACCTTGGCCCCGGCGCCGGTCAGTCCGACGCAGACCACTTACTTCTCGGTCTCGCCGTACAAGTTCGGCAATGACAACGCCAAATTCCGTGTAGCTCCCGATCCGCAGAGCTGCCCGGAATATGTCTTGCCGAAGCAGAATGAAGACCTGCCGAACTTCCTGCGCGGCGCCCTGGGCCAACAGTTATCCACAGACCGCGTCCCGGCCTGTTTCGTCTTGCAGATCCAGCGGCAGAACGCCCATTTGTATATGCCGATCGAAGACACCAGCATCGAGTGGAAGGAGAGCGACGCGCCGTTCCAGACCGTGGCGCGGATTCGGATTCCGGCCCAGGACTTCGATACGCTGGAACAGAACATCGCCTGTGACAACCAGTCGTTCAGCCCCTGGCATGGGCTGGAGGCACACCGACCGATTGGTGGGATCAACCGGCTGCGTAAAGCGGTGTATGACGCGGTCAGCGATTACCGGCATAGCCGCAACGCCGAGCAATGAAAGCCTCCCTGCAGACACGTCCCTGTGGCGAGCGGGCTTGCCCGCGCTCGACTGCGCAGCAGTCGCAAAACCGGCTATCTCGGTTTACCTGATGCACCGGATTCGCCGGTTTTGGGGCCGCTTCGCGGCCCAGCGCGGGCAAGCCCGCTCGCCACAAATGGTGTTCGCCGGATGCCCTCTACAAACCCCAGACGACAAAAAGCCCGCACAAGGCGGGCTTTCTGTGATGACCTGGCGTTCAGTGCTCCAGATCACTTGAAGATGGCGCAGCGGACGGGACTCGAACCCGCGACCCCCGGCGTGACAGGCCGGTATTCTAACCGACTGAACTACCGCTGCGCGTAGCGTTGAAGCGAAATGGTGGGTGATGACGGGATCGAACCGCCGACCCTCTGCTTGTAAGGCAGATGCTCTCCCGGCTGAGCTAATCACCCTTTCGTTTCGGTGCGGGCGCATTATGCCACAAAAATTCCATAACGCACTGATTTAGATAATCTTTTTTCAGTACATGGTTTTCTCGAGGCCCACGGAACAAAAAGCCAGCGGGGAATCGCTGAAATACGGCGGCCAACAGCCTGCTGGCGTTGGCCCGCAATGAGCTATTTCAATGCGACCGAAGGACTCGCGCGATGCCGCTCAACACCAGGCTGAGCATGCCCGCGTACCGCCAGGATGACAACCAGCATACCCAACCCGCACACACCGGCGGTGATCACGAATGCGACATTGTAACCGCCACCATACTGCACCACCAAGCCGGTCAACGACGGCGCGATAATGCCCGCGAGGTTGGCCAGCAAATGAACAAAACCACCGGTACCACCCACCCGATTCTTCGGCACGATGTCCTGAATCAGCGCCCAGCAGATCTGTGGCGTGACGAACAGGAAAACACTCGACACCGTGATGCAGGTCACCGCCAAGCTCAACGACGAGACCTGGGTGGTGATCATCACGCAAGCCGCCGCGACCCCGAGGCCAACAATCAATACGCACTTGCGCGCCAAGATGACATTACCCAGCTTCCTGGCCAAAGCATCGGTGACAAAACCACCCCCCAGAAAGCCCAACGCCGCGCCCAACCAGGGGATTACGGCAATGATACTCATGTGCTTGATATCCAGATGCTGATAGTCCATCAGATAGCTGGGCAGCCAAGTCAGAAAGAAATACAGCACGTAGTTGAAGCAGAAAAACGCGGTCGCGACGGCCAGCACCGGCGCGGAGAAAATGTAGCTGAGCAGGCTGCGGCCTTCCTGCACCCCGTCTATCAACACCTCGGCACGGCTGACACGAATCAACTCACGCTCGGCCTCGGACACCTTGGGATGCTGCTCGGGCGTGTCCTTGAACATCAACAGCCAAGCCAGCAGCCAGAGCGCGCCCAACAAGGCGATCACCACAAACGACACTCGCCAGCCATAATTGAAAGCCACCAGACCGACGATCGGCCCAGCCAGGGCGGCGCCCAGCGGCTGACCGCAGTTGGTGAAACCCAGCGCCCGCCCGGCCTCTTCCCGAGGGAACCAGTTGGTGATCGCCTTGTTGGTGGTGGTGCCCATCGGCCCCTCGCCCATGCCGAACAACACCCGAAAAATCAGCAGATGAACGTACCCGGTAATGATCGCCGTCAAACCACAAAACAGCGACCAGACGCCCGCAGCCCAGGCAAAGACCTTTTTCGGGCCATAGGTATCGGCAGCCCAACCACCGATAAAGCACAGGGCGCAGTAGCCGATGAAAAAACTGCTGAAGATAAAGCCCATCTGGGCATCGTCTATATGCAGCTCGGTTTTCAACAGCGGCGCCACCACCGACAGGGCGGCGCGGTCCAGGTAATTGAGCATGCCGGCAAAAAACAGCAGTCCGGCGATTCTCCAGCGATAGTTGCCTTTCATTTTTCATGACCTTTATTATTTTTGGAAGGTGACAGCATGTGGTGGCTCAACTGACCAGCGCGTGGTCCGTGCAATAGGCCCGCAACACCTCGACGTCAGGCACAAAGCCAAGGCCCGGCACGTCGGGCAGGCTCATGCGCGGCTTGAAGGCGAGTTCGGGATAGAGCAAGCGCTCGAACTCGATGAATGGGACTTCCAGCGCCACGTCCGCCGGCAACAGCGTGCACAGGTGCGCGACGGCGAGTAACCCGGGGCCGAAATAGAAGCAGTGCGGCACCACGCCGACAGCGTGCTCGCGGGCAATCGCGAAGATCTCCAGCATCGCGCTGATGCCTCCGACCTTGGCGACGCTGGGCTGCAAGACATCGACCGCGCCCTGCTCAACCAAGGCGCGCAGACCGTTCACCCCCGCGGCGTTTTCACCGGCGGAAACCGCCACGCCATGGCGTCGCACCTGGGCCAGACCGCGGAGATCATCGGGCGGCCAGACAGGCTCCTCGAGCCAACCGAGCGCAAGCTCGCGTAACTGCTCAGCCATGTCGCACGCCTGGGCAACGGTCCACGGGCAATTGACATCCACCATCAACTCACCCGCCGCCAGCGGCAGCGCCGCACGGGCCGCGGCGATGGCCGCATAGCTGGTTTCATGCAGTTTGATCTTGCGAAAGCCTTGCTGCTGGGCGCGTCTGACCTGAGCAAACACTTCGTCAGGATCGCCGCCATAACTGACCAGGCTTGCATACAGCTCGAGTTCGCGCGGCGTGCCGCCCAGCAACCGGTACAACGGCTGGCCGGCCACCTGCGCGGCCAGGTCCCACAGGGCGATGTCGATGCCGGACAAGGCGTACACCATTGGTCCGGTCGAGCCAAAACCATGCAGGGCGCGACGCGCGACTTCCAGGGTCTGTTCGCGATCGGCCAGCGCGGTACCGATGAACATCGGTGCCACCACTTCAGCCAAGGCCTTGAAGGTCACCGGGTTGCAGCCGTGGCCAAAAGCCTCGCCCCAACCGCTCAGGCCCGTGTCGGTGGTGACCTTGAGCATCAGGCTTTCCATGCGCCGATGCCGGGGCGATGCGGCATTGAAGGCATCGTCATCCTTGGCCGGCCCGAGGCTCTTGCGCTCAGTGGTGCCGGCCAAGAACGGAATGCTCAGGCGGATGATCTCGATACTGCGAATAATCACAGGCAGGTCTCCAAAAGCTTTGTTGATGTTATAAACCGATGAAAAACACTGTTACGTTATCGTACAACATCAACACATGAGGAAGAAATGAATCCTGCCTGCTATCTGATTACTCGTTAAAATTTTCCATTCACAAAAAGCATATGACCGCTCTATTACAGTACTTTCATGCATAGATAAGGCTGGCCAAGCAGTACCTGCGGGTGACCGTCGCCATCCCCCGCGCGATTCGCCGCAGCAGGTAGAGGTCTGACCACATAAGATCAGCCGGTATCAAGGACCGAACGAGATTCGCCTCTCTACTGGCGATGGAGTCGGAAATGCCAGCGTTGCGACCGACCAGGATTGATCGCGATGGCGTCGGGGTATTTGAATGCGTAGACACGCACATTGCGAGATGGGAGCCGAATTTACCGGGGCATCGGACCGCCGCAAAAGAACGCTGCCCGGCTCCGGCAGCGCCTGACAAAATCAACACCCACAAAAAAGCCCGCACAAGGCGGGCTTTCTGTGATGAGCTGGCGTTCAGTGGTCCAGATCATCGAATATGGCGCAGCGGACGGGACTCGAACCCGCGACCCCCGGCGTGACAGGCCGGTATTCTAACCGACTGAACTACCGCTGCGCGTAACACTGATCACGAATGGTGGGTGATGACGGGATCGAACCGCCGACCCTCTGCTTGTAAGGCAGATGCTCTCCCGGCTGAGCTAATCACCCTTCGCTTTCGGTGTGGCGCGCATTCTACGGAGCACTCCCCACTCTGGCAAGCACTTTCTTTAATATTTTTCTCAGGTCTTCCAAAGACTTAGCGGAGGGTTGGCCTATGGGTCCATGAAGAGAATAATGCCCTCCTTTGTATAAAGGAGAGATGCACCCCATGTGGTTCAAGAACCTGCTGATCTACCGCCTGACCCAAGATCTGCCTTTTGATGCCGAGGCGCTGGAGACCGCACTGGCGAGCAAACCGGCTCGCCCCTGTGCGAGCCAGGAGTTGACCACCTATGGTTTCGTCGCGCCCTTCGGCAAAGGCGAGGACGCGCCGCTGGTTCACGTCAGCGGCGACTTCCTGCTGGTGGCCGCGCGCAAGGAAGAGCGCATTCTGCCGGGTAGCGTAGTGCGCGATGCACTGAAGGAAAAGGTCGAGGAGATCGAAGCCGAACAGATGCGCAAGGTCTACAAGAAGGAGCGCGACCAGCTCAAGGATGAAATCATCCAGGCGTTCCTGCCGCGGGCCTTTATCCGGCGTTCCTCGACCTTCGCCGCCATCGCGCCGAAACAGGGCCTGATCCTGGTCAACTCGGCCAGCCCGAAACGCGCCGAGGACCTGCTGTCGACCCTGCGCGAAGTGCTCGGCACCCTGCCGGTGCGGCCGCTGACCGTGAAGACCGCGCCCAGCGCGATCATGACCGACTGGGTGAAGACCCAGGCCGCCGCGGAGCATTTCTTCGTCCTCGACGAATGCGAACTGCGCGACACCCATGAAGACGGCGGTATTGTGCGCTGCAAGCGCCAGGACCTGACCAGCGAGGAAATCCAGCTGCACCTGAGCACCGGCAAGGTGGTTACCCAACTGTCCCTGGCCTGGCAGGACAAATTGTCCTTCGTGCTCGACGACAAAATGGTGGTCAAGCGCCTGAAGTTCGAAGATCTGTTGCAGGATCAGGCCGAACAGGACGGCGGCGAGGAAGCCCTGGGCCAATTGGACGCCAGCTTCACCCTGATGATGCTGACCTTCGGCGAGTTCCTGCCACAGCTGTTCGAGGCCCTGGGTGGCGAGGAAATGCCGCAGGGCATCTGATCGCACGCGGTAAGCTCCGCTCCCACTGAGACCCAGTCGGTCGATAAGGAAATCTGAAACCGAGCGCGGTCTTGTGGCGAGCGGGCTTGTCCGGACGCCGCACTGCCGCTCTCGGCTGCGAAGCAGTCGTAAACCGGTTATCTCGGTCTACCTGATAGATCGCATTCGCCGGTTTTAGGGCCGCTTCGCGCCCCAGCGCGGGCGAGCCCGCTCGCCACAAATTTCGGCCTGGCTTGAGATCGGGTGGTTGGAAAAAATTCGCTCAGCACCGTACACATAACAAGGAAAACACCATGCGCGCACTGGCCACCCTCAGCCGCTTCGTCGGCAATACCTTCGCCTACTGGGTGCTGATTTTCGCCGTGCTGGCGTTCCTGCAACCCGCCTGGTTCATCGCCCTGAAAATCGCCATCGTGCCGCTCCTCGGCCTGGTCATGTTCGGCATGGGCCTGACCCTGAAACTCGACGATTTCGCCGAAGTCGCCCGCCATCCCTGGCGCGTGGCCCTGGGCGTGGTCGCCCACTTCATTATCATGCCAGGCGTCGCCTGGCTGCTCTGCCGGGCCTTCCAGCTGCCGGCGGAAATCGCCGTCGGGGTGATCCTGGTCGGCTGCTGCCCCAGCGGTACCGCCTCGAATGTCATGACCTGGCTGGCCCGCGGCGACCTGGCGCTGTCGGTGGCCATCGCCGCCGTCACCACTCTGCTCGCCCCGCTGCTGACCCCCGCGCTGATCTGGCTGCTGGCCTCGGCCTGGCTGCCAGTGTCGTTCGGCGAACTGTTCTGGTCGATCCTGCAAGTGGTGTTGCTGCCGATCGTGCTGGGGGTCGTCGCGCAACGACTACTGGGCCAGCGAGTCCGGCACGCGGTGGAGGTCCTGCCACTGGTTTCGGTGCTGAGCATCGTGATCATCGTCGCCGCCGTGGTCGCGGCCAGCCAGGCGAAGATCGCCGAATCCGGCCTGCTGATCATGGCCGTGGTGATGTTGCACAACAGCTTCGGCTACCTGCTGGGCTACTTCACCGGCCGCCTGTTCAAGCTGCCACTGGCCCAGCGCAAATCACTGGCGCTGGAAGTCGGCATGCAGAACTCAGGCCTCGGCGCCGCCCTGGCCAGCGCGCACTTCTCGCCGCTGGCAGCGGTGCCCAGCGCGCTGTTCAGTGTCTGGCACAATATTTCCGGTGCCCTGCTCTCCACCTGGTTCCGGCGCATGAGCGAAAAACAGGACCGTGAACGGGCCGCCGAGCAAGCCCTGGACTGAGGCAAACTTGATCGTCAGATCAAGAGTGGGCAATATAGTGCGCAGCGCCGGGACGACCCAGCGGCTTGAGCACAGCATCCATCCGGGGACGACCCCAGCCATAGATGGAGGTTTTCATGTCCTGGATCATTCTGTTTTTCGCCGGTCTCTTCGAAGTCGGTTGGGCCGTTGGCCTCAAGTACACCGACGGCTTCAGCCGCCCGCTGGCCACCGCACTCACTGTCGCCGCCATGGCGATCAGTCTTGGCCTGCTGGGCCTTGCCATGAAGGAGTTGCCGCTGGGCACCGCTTATGCGATCTGGACCGGTGTCGGTGCGGTGGGCACGGTGATCGCCGGGATCATCCTGTTCGGTGAGTCCATGGCGTTGTTCCGCCTGGCGAGCGTCGCCTTGATCATTGCCGGGTTGATCGGCTTGAAGGTCTCGGCGGCCTGACCCCCTCCTCGATCCAACACCCCCCGGTAGGAGCCAGCTTGCTGGCGATGAGGCCAGTGGGCCTTGCACCGCCTGGTCGATCGTAATCGCTGGCACGCCAGGCTCCCACAAAGACCGCGTTCAGTCGCAAGGGATGAGGGAGATCCCTTGTAGGAGCCAGCTTGCTGGCGATGAGGCCAGTGGGCCTTGCACCGCCTGATCGATCGTAATCGCTGGCACGCCAGGCTCCCACAAAGACCGTGTTCAGCCGCAAGGAATGAGGGCGATCTCTTGTGGGAGCAGGATTTATCCGCGAAGAGGCCCGCAAGACCGCCAAAAGCCTGGCGGCGGTGCGGCGATCCGACAGGCAGCGCTCCCGCACACGTCTACCGACGTGCCATCCCCCGCAACTGCAACACCTGTTCACGCAACTGCGCCGGCACCGCCACTTCGGCCCCGACCGGGCTCCCCGCCACCAGGGTCACCCGCGACCACAGGCGCCGGAACAGCCCCTTGCCCGGATCGCGACTGAAGAAACTGCCCCACAAACCTTGCAGCGCCAGCGGAATCACCGGCACCGGGGTCTCCTCCAGCACGCGGGTCATGCCACCTTTGAACTCGTTGATCTCGCCATCGGTGGTCAGCTTGCCTTCGGGGAAGATGCACACCAATTCGCCATCCTTCAGATACTCGGCGATTTTCCTGAACGCGCGCTCGTAGATCTCCAGGTCCTCACCGCGCCCGGCAATCGGAATGGCCCCGGCCGTGCGGAAGATGAAGTTGAGTACCGGCAGGCGGTAGATCTTGTAATACATCACGAAGCGAATCGGCCGCCGCACCGCTCCACCGATCAGCAGCGCATCGACAAACGACACATGATTGCAAACCAGCAAGGCCGCGCCCTCATCGGGAATCAGTTCCAGGTTGCGGTGCTCGACGCGGTACATGGAATGGCTGAGCAGCCAGATCATGAAGCGCATGCTGAACTCGGGCACGATCTTGAAGATGTAGGCGTTGACCGCGACATTCATCAGCGACACCACCAGGAACAACTCGGGAATCGACAGCTTCACCACACTGAGCAGCAGGATCGAGACAATTGCCGAGACCACCATGAACAGCGCGTTGAGAATGTTGTTCGCGGCAATCACCCGGGCCCGCTCGTTCTCGGCGGTACGCGACTGGATCAACGCATACAGCGGCACGATGTAGAAACCGCCGAACACGCCCAGCCCGAGAATATCCACCAACACCCACCAGGCCTGGTGATAACCGAGCAGCGCCAGCCAGTCGTAGGCCTGCACATTCTGCGGGAGGTTACCGGAGTGCCACCACAGCAACAGGCCGAACAGGCTCAGTCCGAACGAACCGAAGGGCACCAGGCCGATTTCCACCTTGCGCCCCGACAGCCGCTCGCAAAGCATCGAACCGGCGGCGATACCAACCGAAAATACCGTGAGGATCAGCGTCACCACGGTCTCATCGCCGTACAGCCACTCCTTGGCGTATGCCGGAATCTGCGTCAGGTAGATCGCCCCGACGAACCAGAACCAGGAGTTGCCGACAATCGAGCGCGACACCGCCGGCGTCTGCCCCAGGCCCAGGCGCAAGGTGGCCCAGGACTGGCTGAAAATATTCCAGTTCAGCCGCAACTGCGGGCTCGCCGCCGACGCCCGGGGAATACCGCGACTGGCCAGGTAGCCGAGCACCGCCACCAGCACAATGGCGCTGGACACGATCGGCGCGTAGTGCGCCGAAGACATCATCACCCCGGCACCGATGGTCCCCGCCAGGATCGCCAGGAAGGTGCCCATCTCCACCAGGCCGTTGCCACCGACCAGTTCCTCTTCATGCAGGGCCTGGGGCAGGATCGAGTATTTGACCGGGCCGAACAGCGCCGAGTGGGTGCCCATGGCGAACAGCGTCACCAGCATCAATGACAGGTGATCGAACACAAAGCCCACGGCACCGACCGCCATGATGGCAATTTCGCCCAGCTTGATCACCCGGATCAGCGCATCCTTGGCAAACTTTTCGCCAAACTGTCCGGCCAGGGCCGAGAACAGGAAGAACGGCAGGATGAACAGCAAGGCACAGAGGTTGACCCAGATGCCGCGATCCCCGGTGAGGGCAAGTTTGTAGAGGATGGCGAGGATCAACGACTGCTTGAACAGATTGTCATTGAACGCCCCGAGGGACTGCGTCACGAAGAACGGCAGGAAGCGCCGTGTACGCAGCAGATTGAACTGTGAGGGGTGACTCATCTTCCCTGTACCTGAGTGGCGCCGAGAGCGGCTTTCTTGTTGGAAGGCGGATCACCACCCCCGGGCCACAACCTTACCTAATATCGGGCAACTATTTCGCTATTCCCGCCAGGCAAGGTGAAACAAAAAGCTCGCCTTTATAAGCACCGCGCAAGGTCCGCGAACCGACTATCAGCCACAGCACCGCCAGCAAGACCACCAGGACCAGGCCGAAGCCACTGAAAAAGCCCAGGTGCAAGGTGCTGCCCAACTTCAAGGTCGCCAGCGAATAGACCCCCAAGGGGAAAGTGAAGCCCCACCAGCCGAGATTGAACGGCAGCCCCTGACGCAGATAGCGCAGGGTGATCAACACGGCCATCAGCATCCACCACAGCCCAAAGCCCCAGAGAATGATCCCGGCGACCAGGCCCAGGCCACTGGCGATCTCGCCCATCCCCGACAGGCCGATGCTGGCAAAAATCGCCGGCGAGTCCGCCCCCAGCAGCAACATGCCCAACGCACCGGTGCCGATCGGCCCCAGGGCCAGCCAGCTCGAGGCCGCCATGTTTTCATGGGGCAACTTGTGCAACGCCATGCGCAACAACAGGATACTCAGGATGCTGAATGCTACCGGCACCGAGAACGCCCAGAGCACATAGCTGGTGACCAGCACGTTGAACTGCTGCTGGGCATCGAGCAGATGCGGCGCCAACAGGCCTCCGCTGGCCGCGGCGACCTCCGCGGCCACCACCGGCAACAGCCAGACCGCCGTCATCTGGTCGATACTGTGCTCCTGGCGGGTGAACATCAGGTAAGGAATCAGCACGCCACAGGCCAGGGACATGGCCACGTCGACCCACCACAGCACTTCGGCGACCCGCACCGCGCTGACGCCCCAGCGCGACACGCCAAACAGCAGGAAGCCATTGATGATGGTCGCCAACCCCATGGGAATGGTGCCGAAGAACATCGAGACCGTGGAATGCCCGAAAATCCGCCGCGCCTCATGGAAGAACAACACCCAGCGCGCGCCGTAGAGCAGGCTGAACGCGGCGAACAACAGGATATTGAACAACCACAGAGCTTCGCCCAAGGTCCGCAGTCCCGGCACGGCTATCGGCAACTGTGCCAGGGCCAGCGCCAGGACCCCGGTGCCCATGGTTGCGGCGAACCAGTTGGGAGTGAACTGGCGAATGACTTCACGGGGGTGCTGCAAATGGCCCAGGGGCCGGATTCCGGGTTTGACGCTGTTAAGGCATGTTTGCATGACTGACTCCTGTCCTCGGGTGAGGTTGCAGCCATCATAGAACCGGATCGAATATCTATATAACGGGTAATATCTCTATATGTTATCTGTTTCATAGATAATAAATCAGAGACTGCCTTCAGCCTCGATCACCAGCACTCGCGCCTCTCCCAAGGGCTCAGCCAGGTGTTCACAGCCGATTTCGGCATAGAAGATATCGCCGACCTCCAGCACCACGGCCTGCTCGATTCCGTCCTTGCGATAGCGCATGCGCACCCGGCCATCCAGCACTGCAAACACTTCCTGCCCGTCATTGATGTGCCAGATATAGGGTTGGTCGGTCCAGTGCAGGCGAACGCCGATGCCCTTCATGCTGGCGATATCCAGCGCCGCCCAAGGGCGGTCGCCGGTAAATTCGCGGCTGCGGATGATCGTCATGAGCGTTGCCGCGCCTGTTGATTGGAAGCCGGAATCGAAGAACGGGACAAGGTCACGCCCTCCTCCACGGCAGACAGCCAACGCGCCGTGCTGACCACGGCGGCAAAGCGCGTATGGAAGACCACGCTGAAGACCCGGTGGATCTCTTCGGCGCTGGCCTGTCCCGCTTCATTGGCATACGGCAGCGAGCCACTGGCATCGCTGAGAAATTCGACCGCCAGGCCACGATGGGTGGCCTCGTAGATAGTCGAGGCATCGCAGTTGTGGGTCATGTAGCCCACCACGCTCAAGGTGTCGATATGGCGCGCGGCCAGCCATTGGCCAAGGTCGGTTTCGCTAAAGGCGCTGGGCAGTGTCTTGTGGATAAGGTGATCGTATGGCCGTGAACCGACCACCGAATGCAGCTCCCAGCCCGGCGAGCCAATGGCAAACAGCGGCGAGCCCGCCGGGCTGTCGTTCTGCACGATCACTACCGGAATACCGGCGGCATTCGCCACATCGATAGCCCGGCCGATATTGACCAGCGACTCATCCACTGGCGGGTATTCGATCAGCAGATTGCCACTGACGTATTCATTCTGTACATCGATGACGATCAGCGCACGGCGCGGGGACTGGGACATGATCTGGCTCCGGGTGAATATGTTTGAGGCCCCCATGATCGCGCGGCGTCCGGAAAACTCTAAGTGGCCCGAAAGACAATATACGATAATATCAGGCCAAATCGCAGCCCGAGTACCCCGCGGATGACCACGATCGACATCGCCGTGATCGCCTTCAACGGCATCAGCCCTTTTCACTTGTCCGTACCGACGCTGGTGTTCGCCGAGCAGCACGAAGGTCTCGAGAGGCCACGCTTTGCCCTGAAGGTCTGCGGATTCGAGCCCGGCCCGCTGAGCACCAGCGCGGGGTTCGATATTCAGGTTCACCATGGCCTGGAAGCCCTCGGCCAGGCCGACGTGATCATCATGCCGTCCTGGCGCGACACTGAAGAACGCCCGCCCGAGCCGTTGCTTGAAGCACTACAGCAGGCGCACCAGCGGGGCACCCGCATTGTTGGCCTGTGCCTGGGGGCTTTTGTCCTCGCCGAAGCAGGACTGCTGGACGGACGCAAGGCCACCACGCACTGGAACTGGGCGACTGAATTCGCCCGCCGATACCCCCGGGTACTGCTCGATGCCGACGTGCTGTATGCCGAGTCCGACCACCTGCTGACCTCGGCCGGTACCGCCGCCGGCCTGGATTGCTGCCTGTACCTGATGCAACAGTTGTGCGGTGCCGAGGTTACACACAAGGTGGCCCGGCGCCTGGTGGTCGCGCCCCATCGCTCGGGTGGCCAGGCGCAGTTCATCGAGCGACCGCTGCCCATGGCCGGCGAGCAGGATCGCATGGGGTTGCTGTTGCAATGGCTGGGGCGCAACTTCACCCGCAGCCACTCCCTGGATGAACTGGCGGACCGGGCGGCGATGAGTCGCCGGTCCTTTACCCGGCACTTCAAGCAACTGACCGGGACCACGGTCGGCCAGTGGCTGTTGGGACAACGCTTGAGCCATGCCCAGCGTCTGCTGGAAAGCAGCAGCCAGAATATTGAAGCCATTGCCCTGGAGGCGGGTTTCGGCACCGCCCTGTCGTTGCGCCAGCATTTCAACGCCTCACTGCGGATCTCTCCGTCGGCTTACCGGGCGCAGTTTGTCGGACGCGAAACCTAGCGCCGCCCGGCCAATGCCGAACACGGTCCCCGTGTCGGCGCCAGCTTGCTGGCAATTGCGCGCTGATGCTCGACATCGCCGTCGCCTGGAGAATCGCCATCGCCAGCAAGCCGGCGTCTACAAGTGACCTAACCGGCGCAAGCCAGCGAAAGCAACGCGTGCCTGTGGGAGCAGAGCTTGCTCGCGAAGGGGCCCGTGGGAGCGCTAGAAGCTTCGCGGCGGTGCGGCGATCCGACAAGCTCCGCCGCCACAGAAAGCGTGTTCATCCGCCTCTCGCTCCAGAGGATAAAGATCCAGCTGCGCCTCCCTGCGCAGCCAACCGGCATCCAGCACCCGCTCCATACTCGACGCTGGCCGCTGGATTTCATCGCCCCGCACCAGCGCACCGCGCAAAATGGCAAAACGCGCCCGGTTGATATGCCCGCCGGAGCCATAGGTAGCCACCTTGCCCAGCTTCGCGGCAACCCCGGTGTCAGCGCCAAACCAACCGACACCGATACCCAGACGCGCCATGACAAATGCATGATCGTGAAGAGTCGCCGCACAGGCCTGGATCAGCTCAATAAACGCCTGGGTCGTGACATCCATGGCCTCCAGGCCATGCAACTGGGCAATGCGCTTGCCGATCCATACCCCTCGGGTTTTGAGCAGCAGCGCATCGATGCTGTCATGGGCCAGCTCGACCCGGCGCCGCGGATCGGGCTCATGCAACATCGCCCGCCTCAGCGTCTGCAGGGCAAAAGCCATGGGCACCGCGCCCTGGGGCCGCATCCGGCGCGTGGGCAGCACGTGGGTCAGCAAGCGATGCAAGCCGAACAGGCTCTCGGCTTGCAGGAACAGGCCGGCCTGGGCAGACAGCGGTTGCCAGGCCACCTCCTGCAACAGGCTCAGCGCTTGCGTCAGGTCGGCGGACTGAAGCTTCGAGGCCAACTGGGCGGATGCTGGCAATGGCGTCCGAATTCGAGGGCGTGTGGGAGTCATCATGGCGCGCCGTGGTCATTCCGGTAAAAGTCCCCAGTCTGACCGCCACCCCGCCGTCGATCTTGCAATAACCGATCAGCCGGCCCACCGGCTCAGACCACCAGGTCCCGCGCCGGACGCCGCCACAACAACATCGACAAAGCCCCCAGGGACAGCATGATCAGCACCGCAGCGTAGCCATCCGTCGTGGCGATCAGACCGAAAGAGCGGCTCAGATTGCCCGCCAGCAATGATGGCAGGCAGAACGCCAGGTAGCTCAGTGCATAAAAAGCCGACATCAACCCCGCCCGCTCATGGGGCAAGGCCAGCGGCACCACGCTGCGCAACGCCCCCAGAAAGCCCGCGCCGAAGCCGCTGCCCGCCACCAGGGTGGCAAATAAAAACAGCGCGAGGCTGGCGCTGTGCACGGCCAGTAGAATCAGGCTGACACCGGTCGCCAGCAGCGCCGCGCCCAAGCGCAGGATCATATGCGCGGGACGATTGCGCAGGGTGAAGATCGCCAGCGCTCCGCTGAGGGTCAGCACCGCCACCAGAACGCCGCCGATCAGGTTGGAAGTCGAACCGGTCGCGGCCCGCACCAGCGACGGTGCGAGCGACAGGTAGAAACCGCCCATGGCCCAGACCGCGACATCCACTGGCAACGACAGCCACAGGGCCCGGCGCGCTTGCGGTGGCACGTGCAGGGTCGGGCGCAGCGACGCCAGGGCACCCGGCAATCTACTGACCGTTTCCGGCAAGCGCCAGACAGACAGCGCCTGCACCAGCAGCAGGCCGAACAGAATCCAGTACACCAACTGCAGGGGGCGTGGCGCGAACTCCACCAGCAAACCGGAGCCCAGACCACCGCAGGCCATCCCCAGCAGAGGCGCGATACTGTTGATCAGTGGTCCCTTGCGGTTGTCGTTGTCCAGCAGGGCCGCACCCAGTACGCTGGTCGCCATGCCGGTGGCAAAGCCCTGCAATGCCCGCGCGGCGATCAGCAATGCGGCGCTGTCGGCCGAGATGAACAGCAACATCGCGCCGATATCCAGCAACAGTGCGACAAAGATCACCGGCCGGCGCCCCAGATGGTCGGACAGCGAACCGACCGTCAGCAGGGCCGCCAGCAGGCTCAGGGCATACACGCCGAAGATCAGCGTCAAGGTCGCCGCGGAAAATTGCAGGGTTTCCTGATACAGGTGGTACAAGGGCGTCGGCGCGCTGGAGGCGGCCAGAAAAGTCAACAAGCCGATCGACAGGAACAGCAGGCTGGCGCGATTGGAAACAGGTATTTCGACGCTATTGGACATGGGCACGCTCCACATGGAAACCGCAAAAGCTAATATATTGCTTTTGCAGCAGTGTGCTACCGCGCTCATCTTAAAGCAAATTCTTTGTGTTAAGGTTTTGGCATGGCGATCAAAGAAAGCATACGTCCGGGCGGCCGCAGTGCCCGGGTACAGGAATCGATTCATCGGGCGGTCCGCGGGCTTCTCGAAGAGCAGGATCGCTCGACCCTGACCGTCCCGCAGATCGCGGCACGGGCCGGGGTCACGCCCTCGACCATCTATCGACGCTGGGGCGACCTGGCGGTATTACTGGCGGATGTGGCCTTTGCCCGCATGCGTCCGGAAGTCGAACCGGCCAATACCGGCAGCCTGCGCGGCGACCTGCGGGCCTGGGCCGAGCAGTATCTGGATGAAATCAGCTCGGAACCGGGCCGACAGATGATGCGCGATGTGCAATGCAGCGCCACGACCGGCTATTGCACGACCATTCTCGGCGGGCAGTTACAGACCATTCTGGATCGTTACCCGCAGGCAACGCTACCCAGCGTCGAGCGCCTGCTCGACCTGGTCGTCGCACCGACGGTGTTCCGGGTGCTGTTCGCGGAAAAGCCGTTGAGTGTCGAGGCTTTGCACCGGCAGATAGAGATCGCCCTGCAAGGCTGAACAGCCACCCGCGACACTCCACCACGCTGCGACCTTGGTCGACACTGACGCCGCCCCGGCCATCGTGCGAGACTGTAGCGCCAGGGCTTGGCTGTCCTGGGGATGTTTTTTGCCGGGAGTTTCCATGTCGCTGTCCAGCGGGCTGATCGCCGCCGTTGCCCTGGCCTATATGGCCATCATGTTTGCCATCGCCTTTTATGGCGACCGTCGTGGCACGCCCCTGCCGCCGCGCGTGCGAGCCTGGGTGTACAGCCTGTCGCTGGCCGTCTATTGCACCAGCTGGACCTTCTTCGGCGCGGTCGGCCAGGCCGCCGACCAGCTCTGGGCCTTCCTGCCGATCTACCTGGGGCCCGTGCTGTTGCTGGTATTGGCGCCCTGGGTCCTGCAAAAGATGGTGCTGATCAGCAAACAGGAAAACATCACCTCCATCGCCGACTTCATCGCCGCCCGCTATGGCAAGTCGCAGTCTCTCGCGGTGGTGGTGGCGCTGATCTGCATGGTTGGCGTGCTGCCGTATATCGCCCTGCAACTCAAGGGCATTGTCCTGGGCGTCAACCTGCTGATCGGTGCCGGCGCCGATGCCATGGGCGTGCGGGCCCAGGACACGGCACTGATCGTGTCGCTGATCCTGGCGCTGTTCACCATCGTCTTCGGCACCCGCAACCTCGACGCCACCGAACACCACCGGGGCATGGTCCTGGCGATCGCCTTCGAAGCCCTGGTCAAGCTGTTTGCCTTTCTCGCGGTCGGTGCCTTCGTCACCTACGGCCTGTACGACGGCTTCAACGACCTGTTCGACCAGGCCCGCACCTCGGCCCTGTTGACGCAATACTGGGAGGAAACGGTCAACTGGCCGTCCATGGTGGTACAGACCGGCGTGGCGATGATGGCGATCATCTGCCTGCCCCGGCAGTTCCACGTCACCGTGGTGGAAAACATCGAGCCGCATGACCTGCGTCTGGCCAAGTGGGTGTTCCCCGCCTACCTGATCCTCGCGGCATTGTTCGTGGTGCCCATTGCCCTGGCCGGGCGCATGATGCTGCCCGTGGACGTATTGCGCGATTCCTACGTCATCAGCCTGCCCCTGGCCCAGGCCCATCCGGCGCTGGCCTTGCTGGCCTTTATCGGCGGCGCGTCGGCGGCCACCGGCATGGTGATTGTCGCCAGTGTCGCACTGTCGACCATGGTCTCCAACGACATGCTGCTGCCCTGGCTGCTGCGGCGCCAGAATTCCGAGCGGCCATTCGAGGCGTTCCGCCACTGGATGCTCTCGGTGCGGCGGATCAGCATCGTCGCCATTCTGCTGCTGGCCTACGTCAGCTACCGCCTGCTGGGCTCGACCGCGAGCCTGGCGACCATCGGCCAGATCGCCTTCGCCGCCGTCACCCAGCTGGCGCCGGCGATGCTCGGCGCGCTGTACTGGAAACAGGCCAACCGCCGCGGCGTGTTCGCCGGGATCGCCGGGGGCACGTTCCTCTGGTTCTACACCCTGGTCCTACCGATCGCCGCCCGCAGCCTGGGCTGGTCACTGAGCAGTTTTCCGGGTCTGGCCTGGCTGCACGGCAACCCGCTGAACCTGCCGATCAGCCCCCTGACCCAAGGCGTGGTGCTGTCGCTGGCGGGCAACTTCACCCTGTTCGCCTGGGTCTCGGTGCTCTCGCGCACACGGGTCTCCGAGCACTGGCAGGCCGGACGCTTTATTGGCCAGGAGCTCAACGCCCGACCCAGTGCGCGCTCGATGCTGGCGGTACAGATCGAAGACCTGCTGACCCTCGCCGCGCGCTTTGTCGGCGAGGAACGCGCGCGCCAGAGCTTCATCCGTTTTGCCTACCGCCAGGGCAAGGGTTTCAACCCGAACCAGAACGCCGACAGCGACTGGATCGCCCACACCGAGCGCCTGCTGGCCGGGGTACTCGGAGCGTCCTCGACCCGGGCGGTGGTGAAAGCCGCCATCGAAGGGCGGGAGATGCAACTCGAAGATGTCGTCCGAATCGCCGACGAAGCCTCCGAAGTGCTGCAATTCAACCGTGCCTTGCTGCAAGGCGCCATCGAAAACATCACCCAGGGTATCAGCGTGGTTGACCAGTCCCTGAAGCTGGTGGCCTGGAACCGGCGCTATCTGGAGCTGTTCAACTACCCGGACGGCCTGATCAGCGTCGGCCGGCCGATTGCCGATATCATTCGCTACAATGCCGAACGCGGCCTGTGCGGCCCCGGCGAAGCCGAAGTACACGTCGCCCGGCGCCTGCACTGGATGCGCCAGGGCCGCGCGCACACCTCGGAACGCCTGTTCCCCAACGGACGGGTGATCGAACTGATCGGCAATCCGATGCCCGGTGGCGGCTTCGTCATGAGCTTCACTGATATCACCGCGTTTCGCGAGGCCGAACGGGCCCTCACCGAAGCCAACGAGGGCCTGGAGCAACGCGTCGCCGAGCGGACCCGCGAATTGTCGCAATTGAACCTGGCCCTGACCGAGGCCAAGAGCACGGCGGAAGCGGCCAACCAGTCCAAGACCCGTTTCCTCGCGGCGGTCAGCCACGACCTGATGCAACCGCTGAACGCCGCCCGCCTGTTCTCCGCCGCCCTCTCCCACCAGGACGACAGCCTGTCCCGGGAAGCCAAGCAACTGGTCCAGCACCTGGATAGCTCGCTACGCTCGGCCGAAGACCTGATCAGCGACCTGCTGGACATCTCACGCCTGGAGAACGGCAAGATCACGCCCAATCCGCAGCCCTTTGCCCTCAACGAACTGTTCGACACCCTCGGCGCGGAATTCAAGGCCCTGGCCCAGGAACAGGGCATGAGCTTCCGGGTCCGCGGCAGCCGCTTGCCGGTGAACAGCGACATCAAGCTGTTGCGCCGGATCCTGCAGAATTTCCTCACCAATGCCTTTCGCTATGCCAAGGGACCGGTCCTGCTGGGAGTGCGGCGCCATGGCGGACAGCTGTCGCTGGAAGTCTGGGACCGTGGGCCGGGCATCCCCGAGGATAAGCGCCAGGTGATTTTCGAGGAATTCAAACGCCTGGACAGTCACCAGACCCGTGCCGAAAAGGGCCTCGGCCTGGGGCTGGCAATCGCCGACGGGTTGTGCCGGGTGCTCGGGCATCACCTGCAAGTGCGCTCCTGGCCCGGGCGCGGCAGCGTCTTCAGCGTCAGCGTGCCGATTGCCAGTCATCAGGCCAACGCGGCCGGCAACAGCGCCCCGGTCAACGGCCATGCGCTGAGTGGGGCGCAGGTGTTATGCGTGGATAACGAGGACAGTATCCTGATTGGCATGCACAGCCTGCTGACCCGCTGGGGCTGCCGGGTCTCGACCGCGCGCAATCGCGAGGAATGCGCCGCCTTGCTCGATGGCGGCCTGCGTCCGCAACTGGCGCTGGTGGACTATCACCTGGATAACGGCGAGACCGGTACCGGCTTGATGACCTGGATGCGCACGCGTCTGGCGGAACCGCTGCCCGGCGTGGTCATCAGCGCCGACCTGCGCCCGGAAACCATCGCGCAGGTGCATGGCGCCGGGTTGGAGTACCTGGCCAAGCCGGTGAAGCCGGCGGCGTTGCGAGCGTTGTTGAGTCGGCATTTGCCCCTCTGAACACTTCACCGACGCTTTCGCTGCGATGCGGCGTCCCGATGATCGTGCCCGACCTGACGGATTACTCCGGCATTTGCATCACGCCGTCCTCATCGGTCATCGCCCGCTCCAGCAGCTCCGCCGGCAGGCTCTTGCTGGCCCGCGCGCCCAGCAGCTTGAGCTGTTCGCTGCGGCTGACCAGGTTGCCACGTCCCTCCGTCAGCTTGTTCCGTGCCGCGGCGTAGGCCTTGTCCAGTTGCTGGAGGCGATTACCGACCTCGTCCAGGTCCTGGATGAACAACACGAACTTGTCATACAGCCAACCGGCGCGCTCGGCGATTTCCCGGGCGTTCTGGCTCTGGCGCTCCTGCTTCCAGAGGCTGTCGATCACCCGCAAGGTAGCGAGCAAGGTGGTCGGGCTGACAATCACGATATTGCGGTCGAAAGCTTCCTGGAACAGGTTCGGCTCGGCCTGCAAGGCCGCCGAAAACGCCGCTTCAATGGGCACGAAGAGCAGGACGAAATCCAGGCTGTGCAGACCCTCCAGGCGCTTGTAATCCTTGCCGGCCAAGCCCTTCACATGATTGCGCAGCGACAGCACATGCTGCTTGAGCGCCGCCTGGCCGATGACCTCATCATCGGCCCCCACGTATTGTTGATAAGCCGTCAGGCTGACCTTGGAGTCCACCACCACCTGCTTGTCACCCGGTAGCAGGATCAGCACATCCGGCTGGAAACGCTCGCCATCCGGCCCCTTCAGGCTGACCTGGGTCTGGTACTCGCGGCCCTTTTCCAGCCCGGCATGTTCCAGCACGCGCTCAAGAATCAGCTCCCCCCAGTTGCCCTGGGTCTTCTGGCCCTTGAGTGCCCGGGTCAGGTTGGTCGCCTCATCACTCAGGCGCAGGTTCAGCTGCTGCAGACGCTCCAGCTCCTTGCCCAGGGAGAAGCGCTCGCGGGCCTCCTGTTGATAACTATCTTCCACGCGTTTTTCGAAGGACTGGATACGTTCCTTCAGCGGATCGAGCAATTGTCCGAGGCGTTGCTGGCTGTTTTCGGCAAATCGCGCCTCGCGCTCGTCGAAGATCTTTCCGGCCAGTTCGGCAAACTGCGCGCGCAACTCATCCCGCGAACCCTGCAGGTCGTCCAGGCGTTGCTGATGACTGTCCTGCTGCTCGCGCAACTCGGCGCTCAACGAGGCCGCCTGGGCATCCAACCGGCGCAGCTCGGCCTCCTTCTGGGCGCGCTCGAGGTTCCAGGCATGGGCGGCGTCGCGGGCGTTGTCACGCTCGATCTGCAGCAATTCGACTTCCCGGCGCAACGCCGCCAGTTCCGCCTGCTTGACGGCATTGGCCTGACTCAGGTCGCTGACCTCGTCACGGCTGGCATCCAGCTGTGCGCCGAGACCGTCCAACCCCAACCGGGCACCGCTCAAACGCTCGTCCAACAGCAGCAACTCGGCCTGGGCGACGCTCGCCCGGCGCTGTAACTGCCAGGCCAACGCCAGTAACGGCAGCGCCGCGCCCGCCAAGCCGAGCAAGAGACTGGTCAGATCCAACGCCATAAGGACTCCCAAGGTGCCAACCCAGTGTAAAGAATCAAGGGTAACGAACGTGACCGGCCACGGACAGCTCGACCAGAGTAGAAATCGTATCGGCCGTGGACGGCGGCAAGGAACCTGACCGAAGTTTCATGTGGCATTGCACGCCAGATCGCGGGGCGCGCCACTCTACGCTGTTTTTCGTACAGGTAAAGTCGAAAAAACGCCGCATGCCCGTGCTAGAGCAAGCGCGTGGGACAATCCACAGAAGCTGTGGATAACTCAGTGGACAACCCCTCTCCAACCCTCGCAAAGCCGCATGGAATGGGGCTCGCAGTCAAACTGTCGATTTTTTCACCAATAAAAAAAGACGATATTTTTCATTGACTTGTATTGGCGATACAGGCATTCGGGCGACAGATTGCGTGGATGACAGTCCGGTGACAAGCCGTGCCGTAATTGTGCACAAGTAGTGCGACAACGGTTATATCGACGCACCTTTTTTGCACAGAGCGGGCAAGCCGTCTTTTTTATCAGCCCTGGCGCTCGCACATAATCCCCCTCGCGCCAGAGGCTTCGCAGCCCCGTCGATGAGTCCTCGGCGCGACGGAAGGCGGCGCCCTGAAGCAGTTTTTTTGCTAAGACACTTCCCTTATCCATTTCAATGCGCTACTATCCGCCTCGTTAGTACCAAGCTGAAAGTCAATTCTGGTCGAACATATCCCTCCAGGCGCTTTCCAAATGGATCAGCCGCTTGAAAAAGGAATCGACCCCTCGATGGTTTCCAGGTAAATCTTCCCACAGCCCAAATGTTGAAGGCTGCTGCGGAACGTTATTACTCTGACCGAACCAACCTGCAAGATTGATCAGGATCTTCACCCCGGGCCCAGAACCTTTGCCCTTGTCGTGATTGCCTGCCCTCCTGAGTACCTACCTGCCAGCCCAAGCGCCACTTATCTCATGCGCTTCAAACTGGCTGCTTTGTTCCAGTCAGGTTCTTCGTCCGCCCCAAGATGGTTCGACGCTACTGGAACGTTTTAACGTTGCACGGATCAGATTCCGTGTCATTTGCAGGAACACCTAATAATCATGTCGACTCAAATCCATACCCAGGATGCCATTCGCACCCTGACCAACGCCTTCGCACCGATGAACTGCCTGATCATGGCCGCTCGCAAAGGCTGCTTCAGCTTCACGCTGGTCAACGAACACGGTATCGCCCGTCATAGTGAACGCCTGTATCCGGACCAGTACTCCAGCGCCGAGCCGCTGCAAGCGGTCATCGACCGTACTCGCCAGGCCCTGGTTGCCTGAAGCTCGGCGGCCCACTGAAGCTCGACTGAGTGAGCTTCGAAACAAGCCGTAACCCAAAAGCCCGGCCCGCGCAGCCGGGCTTTTTATTGCCTGAAGTTTCGCGATTTTGCCGGTATTACTCAGTACGAATGAATATATAAGCCACGTGCTCACGGCTTAAATATTTTAAAAACAGTCCTTTACAACAAAGATATGACACTACACTTCAACTCAAGCGGCCCGGGCCGCTTCCGGCGGGCCTGAACGCCTCCACCGCTGCCAGGGGCCAGGCCACGCCGACCAATAAAAATTGCCGATCACGGCAGGAGCATCGAGGGTGTCATGGGTATCGCCGCCAGGGAACTGCGCCTTTATGTGATTCGTCCGACCCTGATGTACCTGGGCCGCCACAGCCCGAGCGCCGAAGCGCTGCTGCTGGGCGTCGCCGCCAGCCAGTCGGACCTGGGCTCGGCCCTGCACGATCGTCACGGCCACGGCCTGTATTGCATCGACGAAAATCGCCACGCCGCGCTCTGGGACCGCTACCTGGCCACGGACCCCGAACTGGCCAGCCTGGTTCGCGGTCTTGCCAGCCAGCACGCGTTTTTAAGCAGCCCGCACCTGGAACTCGCCGTGAACCTGCGCTACGCCACCGCCATTGCCTGGCTGCTGGTGGAGGAACAACACCCCGACCTGCCCGCCATCGACGATCTGCTCGGCATGGCCCGGATCTGGCGACAGACTTTCCAGCCCCAGGGACGCTTACGCGACTTCACTCGCGCCTGGCAAAGTTGTGACTCATCAGTCACTCCGATGGTCTGCTAGAGCAAATGATCAATATCTGAAAAAACCCAGCCATCTTGGTCGGATTGTCCTACAAAACCGCTCTATCTCCTGCAATACAGCCTATAGCGCCGAAGCGAAAATGTTGGTAGTTTTCGCCACGGTGATCACCACGGAGTTCTAATAATGAAAAAAGTAATGCTCAAGACCACACTCAGCCTCGCCGTTGCTTTGGCATCCACCCAGTTGTTCGCGAGTGGCTTTGCCCTCAACGAACAGAGCATCAGCGGGATGGGGACCGGTTATGCGGGTCGATCTTCTTCTGCCGAAGATGCAAGCACCGTCTACGGTAACCCTGCCGGTATGTCCCGCCTCAAGGGCCAGCAAATCACCGTCGGCGCCGCGGCCATCGATGCTTCGACCGACATCAAGAACGTCAGCGGCCGCTCAAGCGGCCAGAACGATGGCGATATGGTTCCGTTCACCACGGTGCCAATGGCGTTCTATACCAACCAGCTCAACGATCAATGGTCGATCGGCTTCGGTGCCTATGCCCCCTTCGGGCTAATCACCAACTACGGCTCCAACTTCCAGGGCCGTGCCTTCGGCAGCAAGAGCGAAGTCAAGGTCGTGACCGTCCAGCCAACCATCAGTTATGCCTTCAACGATAAGGTATCGATTGGTTTCGGTCCTACCTTCAACCGTATTTCCGGTGAGCTGCAATCGGACCTGGCGGTGCCTCTGGCTTCCGGCGATACCAATGTCAGGGTCAAAGGCGACGATACGGCCTGGGGCTACAACATCGGTCTCCTGGTCCAAGCCACCGACACCACCCGCGTCGGCCTGACCTACCACTCGAAAGTCGACTACAAGCTCGACGGCCACACGGACGTCACTTCCGGTGGCAGCCCCCTGGTACAGACCAATCGCTACGATGCCTCGCTGAAAATCGCGACACCAGAATCGTACGACCTGTCGGTCACCCAGAATCTGACCGATGCCTGGAACCTGTATGCCGGTACGACCTGGACACGTTGGAGCCGCCTGAAAGACATTACCATCAACAACCAGGGCGTGAGCGGCGGGCTCTCTCCAGCACTCTTCAGCACGATCACCGAACCGCAGAACTGGCACGATACCTGGGCCTACGCCTTGGGGACCTCCTACCAATTGGACAAACAGTGGGTCTTGCGGGCCGGCTTGAGCTTCGATCAGTCGCCAACCAACAACAAGGATCGTTCGCCGCGTATCCCAACGGGTGATCGGAAAATCTTCAGTGTGGGTGCCGGCTATGCCATCACCAATGATCTGACTATCGATGCAGCACTTTCCTACCTCAAGGAAGAAGATATCTCGGTCAGCAAAAGCAATCCACTGGGCAGCAGCTACAGCGCCACTTACAAGAACAGCGCATGGGGCTACGGCCTGGGCGCTACGTACAAGTTCTGATCCACGACAGGCCTGAACCGCTCGTCAGCTGGATAGAAAAAACCCGCATCGTCTGATGCGGGTTTTTTATTGCACGCTATTTATCAGAGCCTCGACCCGTACCCGTCTCCAGCCCCTCGATCAGGACCGAGCCCCGGCTGGCCGACCGCTAACAACTGCCCATCCCCAGTTGCATCAACGCCAGACCACCCTGGCGCCACCCCCACCAGGCCAGCGCCAGTAGCAAGGCGATCACAGTCAAGGCCAGGAGCCGCGACCAGAAGGCCCTCATGCCACGCCCACCTGCGTCTGCAAGCGTGCCACGGGCCGCTCACGCACCGGCCAGTTCAAGGCGGCCGCCAGCAGGCTCAGCAGGATGGAAACCTGCCAGATCAGCTCGTAGCTGCCGGTACGGTCATACACCACTCCACCCAGCCAGCCACCGAGGAAAGCCCCCAACTGGTGGAACAGGAACACGATGCCGCCGAGCATCGAAAGATTCCGCACCCCGAACAGGGTCGCCACGGTGCCATTGGTCAGGGGCACCGTCGACAGCCAGAGAAAGCCCATCGTCATGCCGAACAGGTAGGCACTGAACTGCGTGACCGGCACCCAGAGAAACACCACGATCACCACCGCCCGCGCCAGGTACAAGGCCGTCAGCAGGCGTGGCTTGGAGATCCGTCCGCCGAGCCAACCGGCGGTGTAGGTACCGAAGATATTGAACAGGCCGATCAGCGCCAGCACCGTGGTCCCGACGCTGGCGGGCAAATGCTGGTCCACCAGGTAGGCCGGCAGGTGCACACCAATGAACACCACCTGGAAACCACAGACAAAAAAACCGAACGCCAGCAGCCAGAAGCCGGAATGGGAACAGGCCTCACGCAGTGCCTCGGACAAGCTCTGCTCGCCCGCAAGCTTGGGCAACGGTGTGTCCTTGAGCAGGCTCACCAGCGGCACGATCAGCGCCACCAACACGCCCAGCACCAGTAACGCTGTCGACCAGCCGAGCCAACCGATCAGACCCAAGGTGCCCGGCAACATGGCGAACTGACCGAAGGACCCGGCGGCACTGGCGATGCCCATGGCCATGCTGCGCTTCTCTGGTGGCACGGCGCGCCCGACCACACCGAGGATCACTGAAAACGAGGTGCCCGACAGACCGATACCGATCAGCAGGCCGGCACTCAGGGACAGGCTCAGCGCCGAGTCGGAAAGGCCCATGAACACCAGCCCGACGGTGTACAGCACGCCACCGACCATCACCACCTTGGCGGCACCGAAGCGATCGGCCAGGGCTCCGGTAAACGGCTGGGCCAGCCCCCAGATCAGGTTCTGCAAGGCGATGGCAAAGGCAAATACCTCGCGGCCCCAGCCGAACTGTGCGCTCATGGGTGGCAAAAACAATCCGAAACCATGCCGTACCCCCAGGGACAGCGCCAGAATCAGCGCACTCCCAAGCAGAATCCAGCCACTTGCACGCCACATCGATGTCATTGTTATTCCTCATTTACAGGTATATACCCGCTTTATTCGAATAAAACGGCGATTACTCGCCGTCTGCCAACTCTTCCAGCAAGGCCAGCAGCGTCGCGCGCTTTTCCTCCCCAAGACGCTCCACCAGACGCTGCTGCGAGGCTTCCCAAGCGGGCTGGGCGGCCACCAGTCGCTCAACCCCGGCGTCGGTGAGCCGGACCAGGCGATTACGCTGGTCGGCGCCTTCGGTCAGGCTTACCAGGCCATCGCCTTCCAGTACCCGCAGGTTGCGCCCCAGGGTACTGCGATCCAGGCCCATGGCTTCGGCCAGGCTGGAAATGCTCGGCTGGTCCAGGCGCTTGAGATTGCACAGCAGAGAATACTGGGCAACATTGATCCCGAAGCCGTCGAGAGCGCCGTCGTAATGCCTGCTGACGCCACGAGCGGCGCGACGCAGGCTGATGCACAAGCAGTCGGTTGATAACATGATGTGTGTATATACCCGTAACACCTTGAAAACAAGTTTTGAGCAATATTCAGTGGGATCTGGCTTGCCGGCGATAATCTTCGCCAGGTCGCCGAAGAGCCGTCAGACCAACGCCAATCCCACCAACACCAGCACTTCCAGCAGTTCCAGCAACGCCCCCGCCGTATCGCCGGTCGTGCCACCCAGACGGCGCATCATCAACTGTCGCAGCCAGCAGAAGCCCACCACCGCCAACCCGACCGCCCAGACGCCCTTGAGCCCGGCCAGCAGTCCACAGAACAGCGCGCTCGCCAGCAGCACATACCATCCGCCCCGACGTGGCAGGTGATCGGCCAGTGCCTGGCCCAAGCCGCCAGCACGGACATAAGGCGTGGTCAGGAACAGCCCCAGCAGCGCACTACGACCGATCAGCGGCGCAAGCAACAGTGCCAGCATCTGCCGCTGCTCGATCAAGGCGAGCAAGGCACAGAACTTCAACAGCAGCACCAGCACCAGCGTGACCACCGCAATCGGTCCGCTACGCGGGTCCTTCATGATCAGCAAGGTCCGCTCGCGGTCGCCAAAGCCACCCAGCCAGGCATCCGCGCTATCGGCCAGACCGTCCAGGTGCAGGCCGCCGCTGAGCAGCACCCAGGCCGTCAGCAACAAAGCGCCGTGCAGCAACAGCGGCGCCCCCGCCAACACCCCGTCGAGAACATACAGCACGACGCCGAACAGCAACCCCACCAACGGATAACACAGCAACGAGCGCCCCATTTCCCGAGGCTCCGGCATCCCCGCCAAGCGAATCGGCAAGCTGCTGAGAAACTGCAAGGCGATCCAGAACGGCAGCCGGCTCACGCGACCTCCCTCAACCCACCGTCGGCCCGTACCTGCAAGGAAAACAAGGCACCATGGGCCACCTCGACCTGCAGCAACTGTTCACGCGGCAAACCGCGAGCCCGGGCCAGCAGGACCTTCATCACCCCGCCATGGCTGACCAGCAGCACGCGCTGGCCGGCATAACGTTGCCGCAGACGCGATACCGCCGCCAGGACCCGCTCGGCAAACTGCTCCACCGGCTCGCCTGCAGGCGGTGTAAAGCCATAGGGATCGGACCAGAACCGGCCCAGAGCGTCGGCGTCCGTCTCCATCAACGCCGCCGCGCTCCGCCCTTCCCAGGCACCGAAATGCAACTCTCGCAGGTCGCTCTCGAGTTCGACCGGCACCCCCAGGCCCGCCCCCAGCGCTTCGGCAAACCGCGCGCAACGCTGCAAGGGCGAACTGATTACACAGTCCCACGGCCCTTGCCGTGCCACCCCGGCGCGCATCTGCTCCCAACCCGCGGGCGTCAAGGCGTCGTCCAGGCTGCCGCGCAAGCCGCCGCCCAGCTCGGTTTCGCCATGCCGCAACAGGTCCAGGCACAAGGTCATGCCGGACGATCCGCCACGGCCGCCTCGGCAAAGGTCGCCATCTGCCCGTGCAGGTCGCAGGCCAGGCGCACCAGCGGTACCGCCAACGCCGCGCCGCTGCCCTCGCCCAGGCGCAGGCCCAGATCGAGCAAAGGTTCGGCCAACAGACTCTCCAGAATGTGCCGATGGCCGCGCTCGGCGCCACGGTGAGCGAAGATCAGCCACTGCCGGCACTCGGGATTCAGGCGCACCGCGAGCATCGCCGCGACGGTGCAGATAAAACCGTCGACCAACGCCGCCACACCTTCCTGGGCACAGGCCAGATAGGCCCCGGCCAGCGCCGCGATCTCGAAACCACCGAGGCGGAACAAGGCCTGCAACGGATCATCGGTGTGTCCGGCATGCAGCGCCAGCGCCCGCTCGATGACCCGCGCCTTGTGGCTGACACCGGCCGGGTCGAGCCCGGTGCCGGGGCCTGCCAACAGCGCCGCCGGGCATTTCAACAGGGCACAAGCCACCGCGCTGGCCGAGGCCGTGTTGCCGATGCCCATTTCGCCGCCGATAAACAACTCAGTGCCCGCCGTCACCGCGCGCCGCACGCTGTCACGCCCGGCTTCCAGCGCCAACCGGCCCTGGGCTTCGCTCATCGCCGGCCCCTGGGCAAAGTTCGCGGTGCCAGCAGCGATCTGCAGATGACGCACACCCGGCAGGTTGAGCATCGGCGTAACGGTACCGAGGTCGTTGACATCCAGGCGCGCGCCCAACTGCCGGGCCAGCACGCTGATCGCCGCGCCACCGCCGACGAAATTGGCGAGCATCTGCCCGGTCACTTCCTGCGGGTAGGCCGATACCCCTTCAGCCACCACGCCATGGTCGCCGGCAAAAATCGCGATCCACAGCGTATCGACCCGCGGTTTGAGCCGCCCTTGCAAACCCGCCAGTTGCACCGCGACCTGCTCCAACTGGCCCAGGGACCCGGTTGGTTTGGTCAGTTGCTGCTGACGCTGGAACGCCGCATCTTGCGCCTGCGCATCAATCGCCTTGCACGGATTCAGCCACCACGATTCACTCATAACGCAGTTCCTTTCAAAGTCAGGGGCAAACCGGCGACCGTCAGCACCACACGCTGACAACGCTCGGCCAGAGTTTGATGCAGCCAACCGGCTTCATCGACATAACGGCGAGTCAACTCGCCCAGCGGCACGATACCCAGACCGGTCTCGTTGCTGACAAAAATGATCTCTCCCGGCAACTGCGCCAGGCTTTGCAACAGGGCTTCGCGCTCGACCTTCAGGCGCTCGGCGTCGTCCAGCATCAGCAGGTTGGTCAACCACAGGGTCAGGCAATCCACCAGCAGACAGGCGTCGGGGGCCGCGTTCTCGCGCAGCACCCGGGCCAGTTCCAGCGGCTCTTCGATCAAATGCCACTGGGCCGGACGCCGTTGACGATGCAGGGCAATCCGCTCATTCAACTCGCCGTCCAGCGGCTGGCTGGTGGCAATATAAGTCACCCGCAGCGCGCTTTCGGCCGCCAGGCGTTCGGCCAGGCGACTTTTGCCGGAGCGGGCCCCACCGAGGATCAGTTGCAACATGCTAGGCCGATGTCCTTATTCAAGACCGCAGAGCTGACGCAGGCGGTCGGTATCCAGATGATTTTCCACCAGGTCGGCCAGGCGCTCGATATCGCGCTCGCGCAGGGCGTGATAATCGACCTCCCGCACCTGCGCCAAGCCAGCCCAGCGCAGCAGCGCGGCGCAGGCCCGAGGCGACTCGAACAAGCCGTGCAGGTAAGTCCCGAGCACCTGTCCGTCGGCGCTTCGAGCACCGTCGCAACGGCCGTCGTCCAGGTACACCGCGGGCTGTTCCAGCGCCGCGCCGACGGTCACCCCGGCATGGATTTCATAACCACTGACCGCGGCGTCTTCCAGCACCAGGCGACCGCGTACATTGCGCAATTGTTTCTCCTGCTCAAGCGCGGTGCTCAGGGCCAGCAAGCCGAACCCCGCACTTGTGCCCGGTGTCCCTTCCAGCCCCAGGGGGTCATGCACCTGCTCACCGAGCATCTGCAGGCCGCCGCAGATCCCCAGCACCTTGCCGCCATAGCGCAAGTGACGCTGGATGGCCGTGTCCCAGCCCTGCTCGCGCAGGTAGGCCAGGTCGCCGCGCACGCTCTTGGAGCCGGGCAGGATGATCAGGTCCGCGGCCGGAATCGCCTGGCCAGGACCGATGAACCGCAGGTCTACCTGCGGATGCAGGCGCAAGGGATCGAAATCGGTATGGTTGCTGATGCGTGGCAGTACCGGCACCACCACGTTCAACACCTGGTCGGCCTTGTCGACCTGGCGTTGATCGAGGCCGTCCTCGGCTTCCAGATGCAGGTCCGACACATAGGGCAACACGCCGATCACCGGCTTGCCGGTACGCTGTTCCAGCCAGTCCAGCCCGGACCGCAACAGCGCGAGATCACCGCGAAAACGGTTGATGATGAAGCCCTTGATCCGCGCCTGCTCGCTGGGCGACAGCAGCTCCAGGGTGCCCACCAGATGGGCGAAAACCCCGCCGCGATTGATATCGGCAATCAACAGCACCGGGCAGTCCACTGCCTCGGCGAAGCCCATGTTGGCGATATCGCCAGCGCGCAGATTGATCTCCGCCGGCGACCCCGCGCCTTCGACCATCACCACGGGATACGCGGCGCTCAGACGTTGGTGCGAAGCCAGCACCGCCTGCATGGCGATGGCCTTGTAGTCGTGATAGGCCACGGCGTTCATGCTGGTCACGGCGCGACCGTGGATGATCACCTGGGCGCCGGTGTCGCTATTGGGCTTGAGCAACACCGGGTTCATGTCGGTGTGGGGCAGCAGGCCCGCCGCCTGGGCCTGGACCGCCTGGGCCCGGCCGATCTCGCCACCGTCGGCGGTCACCGCGCTGTTGAGCGCCATGTTCTGCGGCTTGAACGGCACCACGCGCACGCCCTGGCGGCTAAGCCAGCGACACAGAGCGGTCACCAGCGTGCTCTTGCCGGCATCGGAGGTGGTGCCTTGGACCATCAGGGTGCTCATGACTGTTCCTCGGCAAAGGCGCGCAATGCCTGCTCCAGGCGCAACCAATCGGTGTCATTGGCGGGCAGACCGAAACGCAGGCTGCTGTTCTGGGCGAACAGCCGCAGCAGAATGCCCCGGCGTGCCATGAACTCATACAACCGCTCGGCCCGCGAAGTCATCAGCCACTGAAACAGCGCGCAACCCCCCTGGGGCGCCAGGTCGAAACGCGTCAACAACTCCACCAGGCGCTGGCTGGCCTGTTCGCTGCGCACACGCTGGCGCTCGTGCCCGGCGGTATCGCCGAGGCACACTTGCCCCACTACCCGCGTCGGCCCGCTGACCGCCCACGGCCCGACCTGTTCAGCGAGCAATTTGAGCAACTTGCCTTCCGCCAGGACAAACCCCAGGCGCGCACCGGCCAGGCCGAAGAACTTGCCGAACGAACGCAGGACAATCAGGCCGACCTTGTGACTGTGGGCCGCCAGGCTGCGCTGCGGCGTGTTGTCCATGAAGGCTTCGTCCACCACCAGCCAACCACCGCGCTGGGCCAGTCGAGCATGCCACTGCAGCAACTGCTCCGGGGTCAGGCTCAGGCCCGTGGGATTGTTCGGGTTGACCACCACCAACACGTCGAGGCTGTCGAGAAAAAACTCGACCTCGTGCTCCAGCACTTCACGCACGATATAACCATTGCGCCGCCAGGCCTCGGCATGTTCGGCGTAACACGGGGAAAGCACACCGACCTTGCCCGAACGGCGCAGGCGCGGCAGCAACTGGATCGCCGCCTGGGAGCCGGGTACCGGCAACACCCGAGGCGCGCCGTAATAGGTACAGGCGGCCCGCTCCAGGCCGTCATCGGTTTCCGGCAGGCGTGCCCAGGCACGCTCGGGGATCGGCGGGATCGGCCAGGGCCAGGGCGCCAGGCCACTGGACAGATCCAGCCAATCGGCCTCGGCAATCCCATAGTGTTCCACCGCCTTGCGCAAGCGTCCGCCGTGCTCAAGCATAGATCTCAGCTCCCAGACAGAGAATCAGCAACCACAACCACACACCCCGTTGTACCAACTGCCAGCCACGGTCGATGGAGTCGGCGCTGGCCGGCTCCCCCTCGCCCAGTTGCGGACGCAGATGCAATTCACCGTGATAAATCGCCGCGCCCCCCAACTCGACCCCCAGTGCCCCGGCGCCGGCCGCCATCACCGGCCCGGCATTCGGGCTGTCCCAGGCCGGTCCCTGGCGGCGCCAGCACTGCAACGCCAACCCGGTCTTGCCGAGCAGGGCGTAGGTCAGGGCTACCAACCGTGCAGGAATATAGTTCAAGACATCGTCGATCCGCGCCGCCGCCCAGCCAAAACGCTCGAAACGCTCGTTGCGATAACCCCACATGGCGTCCAGGGTATTGCTCAGGCGATACAGCACCACGCCGGGCGCCCCGGCGACCACAAACCAGAACAGCGCGGCGAACACCGCATCGCTGCCGTTTTCCAGGACCGACTCGGTGGCCGCGCGGGCCACTTCGGTGTGATCGAGCTCCGTGGTCTGGCGACTGACCAGGTAGCTCACGCGCTGACGCGCGCGCGCCAGGTCATCGCTGCGCAACGCCTGGGCCACGGGGATCACGTGCTCGCCGAGACTGCGCAAGCCGAGGGCACAGTAGAGCGCGAGGATGTCGACGCTCCAGCCGACATAGGGCGCCCACGACAAGGCCGTGGCCAGGAGCGTCAGCGGCAGCACCGCCAACACCCAGGCGGTGACCCCATGACTGCGCCAGCCTCGTCCGCCGGCGTTGAAACGTTGCTCGATACGCTCCGCCAGACGGCCGAACGCCACCAGCGGATGCCAGCGTTTAGGTTCACCCAGCAGCGCATCCAGCGCTACCCCGGCGACACTCAACAACGCCACACTCATTGACTCACTCCCCAATAATTCTCATACAACAGTTCACTCAAGGGGCGCGGTTGCGCCCAACCTTCCAGCACCAGCATCGGTGCCGGATAGAACGCCTCGACCGGTCCCAGGCAGAGCACCGCCAACGGCTTGGCCCCCGCCGGCAGACCCAGCAGTTGCGCCAGGGCCCGCGGCTCGAACAGCGAGACCCAGCCCATGCCCAGGCCTTCGGCGCGGGCGGCCAGCCAGAGATTCTGGATGGCGCAGGACAAGGAGGCCATATCCATTTCCGGCAAGGTGCGACGGCCGAAGATATGACGCTCACGATCATCCATCAGCGCGGCAACCAGGACCTCGGCACAGTCGTTGATCCCTTCGACTTTCAATTTCATGAATTCATCGGAACGCTCGCCCAGGGCCTCGGCGGTGCGTACCCGTTCTACTTCCACCAACTGCTGGATCTGGCCGCGCAAGCCGCGGTCGCTGATGCGAATAAACCGCCAGGGCTGCATCAGCCCGACGCTGGGTGCCTGGTGCGCCGCTTCGAGCAGGCGCGAGAGCAACTCGGGCGCTACGCCGCCACCGATAAAATGGCGCATATCGCGGCGCTCGCCGATGACACGGTAGACCGCCGCGCGTTCTTCAGGGCTAAAAGCGTTGTTGGTCATGGCCTCCGCGCGGTTGAATCCGCGCGCTCCGAGAGTGCGCCGGCCTTGGCAAGGTGAATATCAGGCGCCAGCAGCGCGGCAATCGCCCGCGGGTTGGACGGAAAATAGAAGTGCACATAAGAGGCGGTCATCCGCCCCTGGCGATACACCGCCTCGGCACCGCGCCCGCCATTGGGGCTCAGGCCCCGAGCAATCGGCTCGAGCACCGTGGTGGTCAGCGAATGGTGATAGGTGTGACCGCGCAACAGCCCTTCCGGCAAGGTCACCGCCTGCAGGGCCAGGGCCGCCAGGCGCTTCTGCATCACCGCCTCTCCCGCCAGCAGGCCCAGTAACTCGGCGCGTTGCCCGTCGACATCGGTCAGCGCCTCGAGCAGATAAAGCATTCCGCCGCATTCGGCGAGCAAGGGTTTGCCGGCCTGATGGTGGGCGCGAATCGCGGTCAGCATCGGGGTATTGCGCGCCAGGGCCAAGTGATGCAGCTCGGGATAACCGCCGGGCAGGTAAAGACTGTCCGCCTCGGGCAAGACCTGATCGTGGATCGGCGAGAAGAAGCGTAATTCGGCGCCCATGGCCCGCAGCAGGTCCAGGTTGGCGCCATAGATGAAGGCAAAGGCCTCGTCATGGGCGACAGCAATCCGCACGCCGGCCAGCAGCGGTTCGACGACTGGCGGTTCGGGCGCGGCAAACGCCACCGGCGGTGGCAATGCCACCTCGCAACTGCCGGCCAGCGCCTCGGCGGCCGCGTCCAGGCGCTTGTCCAGGTCATTCAATTCACTGGCCTGTACCAGGCCAAGATGGCGGCTCGGCAACTCGATCCCGGTTTCCCGGGAGAGCGCGCCGTACCAGCGCAAGCCTTCGGTCAGGCTACCTTCGAGCAACTGCGCGTGACGCAGGGTGCCGACGCGGTTGGCCAGCACCCCGGCGAACGGCAGGTCCGGTTGGTAACGCGCCAGTCCCAGGGCCAGGGCGCCGAACGTCTGGGCCATGGCGGTACCGTCGATGACCCCGAGCACCGGCACACCGAAATGCCGGGCCAGATCGGCACTCGATGGCGTGCCGTCAAACAGTCCCATGACCCCTTCGATCAGGATCAGGTCGGCCTCGCCCGCCGCTTCCCAGAGCAGCCGGCGACTATCCTCGGCGCCGACCATCCACAAATCCAGCTGATAGACCGGCGCACCGCTGGCACGCTCATGGATCATCGGGTCGAGAAAATCCGGGCCGCACTTGAAGACCCGAACCTTGCGCCCCTGATTGCGGTGCAGGCGCGCCAGGGCCGCCGTCACCGTGGTCTTGCCCTGGCCGGAAGCCGGCGCGGCGATCAGCACCGCCGGGCAATGCCGGGTTTGCTTCATAGCTCGATGCCCTTCTGGGCCTTGATCCCGGCCTGGAACGCATGCTTGAGCAGGCCCATTTCGGTCACGGTATCGGCCAGTTCGATCATTTCCGGCTTGGCGCCGCGTCCGGTGACCAGCACGTGCTGCATTGGCGGACGGGCTTGCAGGTCGGTCAACACCTGGTCGAGGTCCAGATAACCGTGCTTGAGGGCGATATTCAGTTCATCGAGGACCACCAGGCCGATGCCCGGGTCACGCAGCATTTCCCGGGAGACGGCCCAGGCGGCTTCGGCGGCGGCGATATCGCGCTGGCGATCCTGGGTTTCCCAGGTAAAGCCTTCCCCCATCACATGGAAGCGCACCTGCTCGGGAAAGCGCCGGAAGAACAGTTCTTCGCCGGTGCTGTTGCGGCCCTTGATAAATTGCACCACGCCGCACTGCATGCCATGGCCCATGGCCCGGGCGAGCATGCCGAAGGCCGAGCTGCTCTTGCCCTTGCCGTTGCCAGTGAGCACCAGCAACAGACCGCATTCGTTCGGGGCGCTGGCGATACGCTCGTCGATCACCGACTTTTTGCGCAGCATGCGCGCCAGATGGCGTTCGTCGCGGTCGGGGGATTGGTTCATGGCAGCTCTCCGTTGGGGCTGGATAAGGCAAACGGGGGGCAGGGACAAGCGCGGCCGGGGCCGTCCAGCATCGCCCGCCGTGACGCTGTGGGATGGATCAGGCCGGTCTCCGGGCTCATGAGCGCGTATCCGCGGGACCGCGCGCCTTCCCATGTCGGCTGGACACAGTGGCTCAAGGCGCGGTCTTGACTCATTTACCGTTGCGGGGGCAGCGCCGGAATCACACCTGTCGAAGGGCTCACCGGCTTCCCTGTTTCACCCTGTCGGCGGTTCGCCACAGAGCACCTGAAACAATCGGCGAAGGTTAGAGGGTTGGGGGTGGAGCGTCAAATAAAGCCGCCATTGCAAAAGCAAACGCCCCGGACCGGCCGGGGCGTTTGCGGACAATGTGCGAAGGTTTTTTGCCAAATCCGAGCATTCTTCCAAATCACGACCAGTTCAAAAAGCTGACGCCAGAATTTGTGCTACTTTGATAATCGCGATATCAAATAGCCATAACCCAATCAAGAATAAAAAGGGAAGCCCCATGCAAGGCCTGATCATCAGCAATCCGAAACTGGAATTCTTGCGCCCCGCCCTGGAGCGCTGGCCCGAATGCATCGATCGCTACAACCAACTCCTCGGTGACGGGCAGGCGCCCTACTGGTTCAACGAACGGGCCAACCTGGGGCTGTTGTCGGTAGCCGCCTGGGCCGCGGAAATGGTCACCCTGGAGCATTTCCCGACCAAGAAGCAGCTCGAAGAGGGGAACCGCGGCGGACGCTGCGACCTGCAGATCTCCACCGCACAGGAGTCGGTCTATATCCAGGCCACGCAACGCTGGCCCAGGGTCAACAACCTCAACCCGATGCCGGCCCTGCTGGATGTAGCGAGCGACGCCAAGAAGATCAGCCACCCCCACCACCTGAAACTCGGCTGCCTGTTCGTCTCACCCTTCAAGCCGCAACAGAGCCCCAGCCCGGAGGACCTGCAGGACATGGTCGATGACCTGCAAAAAGCCAACAGCTGCGCCGCGGCCTGGTACTTCCCCTACGCTTATCGCAAGTTGCACAACGAAGCCGGCCAGTACCACCCCGGCATCGCCCTGCTGTTCAAGGAAGCTTGAGCGAGCGCCTAGACCTTTCGGCACAGCGTCAGACCATCGCCCAGCGGCAACAGCGACAGATCCACCCGCGCGTCATCCTTCAAGGCCCGATTCAGTGCCTGGATGGCGCGGGTGTCGGCGCTTTGCGCATTCACCTCCAGCACCCGCCCGCTCCACAGCGTGTTATCGAACATCGCCAGGCCACCCGGACGCAGCAAGCGCAGGGCACTTTCCAGATATGTCGGGTAATTGGCCTTGTCGGCATCGATGAAGATCAGGTCGAACTGCCCATCCTGCCCTTGCCGCTCCAGCTGCGCCAGGGTTTCCAGCGCTGGCGCCAGGCGCAGCTCGATACGCCCGGCCAGCCCCGCCTCCCGCCAGTAGCGCAATGCCGTGGCGTTGTAGTCTCCGGGAATATCGCAGCACAGCAAGCTGCCACCCTCCGGCAAGGCCGAAGCCATGCACAAGGCGCTGTAGCCGGTGAAGGTACCGATTTCGAGCAAGCGCCGAGCGCCGGTCAGCTTGACCAGCAGCGCGAGGAACTGGCCCTGCTCAGGGGCTACCTGCCAACGCGCATTGGGTAGTTTCCGGGTTTCGTCGCGCAGACGCTTGAGCAGCGGCGTTTCACGCAGGGAAACGTCCAGCAGATAGCCGTAGAGCGCATCGTCCAGCTTGAGGGTGCGAGCGGTCATGACAACCTCGCGGCCATGCAGGAATTAAGGGTTGCTCGCCAGATGCCCGGCCGGCAACACGCGCTTGGCGTTCAAGTAGGCATGTTGCCAATAGGCCTTGGCCAAGGTGTCCAGCTTCACCATACCACCAGTGGCCGGCGCATGCACGAAGCGACCTTCGCCGACATAAATGCCAGCATGGCTGACCTGGGAACCACCGTTGGTGGCGAAGAAGATCAGGTCGCCGGTCTGCAGCGCGTTCTGCGGCACGTTCGGCGCCCGCATCACGATCAGCTCGCGGGTCGAGCGCGGCAGGTTGATGCCCGCCATGTCGCGATACACATAACCGATCAGGCCACTGCAATCAAAACCCGAGTCCGGAGTATTGCCGCCCCAACGATAGGGCGTGCCAACCAGACCCAAGGCACGGAACAGTACGTCTTCAGCCTCTGGCGACGAGGGTTGCTGAGGAGCGAATACCATGGGGCGAGCCACGGGCGCAGGCGAATGCGGCGCATGGCCAGCACATGCGCCGAGCAGCGCTGTGAAGGCAATCAAGGCAATACGGGCCGAGGTCGACATGTGCAGAAATCCTGACTGAATGCGGCTTTCTCTGCCGTGGCGTAAAGAAATCAAAACCGCGCAAGTAGGGCTTGCGCGGTCAGACACTCAACAATATGTCAGGATTCTAGCGGCTATACGCCAAACTTCAAGTATCACTTTAACTTCGGACGTTTTTTGTACAAATTGCCTGACGCTGAAGCCTGGCATTTAGCCATCAGCCGGGCCGATGGCGCTGAAAACGTCCGCTTGATTACTTGTTGCTGGCCGTGACCACGGTCGGAGCCATCGCCAGGGCGCGCTTGGCTTCAATGAAGGTCTTGCTCCAGTAGCTGTCGCCCAGACTGTCGATCCGGACACCACCGCTGCGGCGGCTGCTGGAGTGAATGAACTGGTCATCGCCCAGGTAGATCCCGGCGTGGCTGACACGACCGCGACGACCATTGGTGGCGAAGAACAGCAGATCACCTGGTTTGAGCTTGTTACGCGCAACCAGGGGCGCCTTCACGTTGATCATCTCACGAGTGGAACGCGGCAGGTCAAGGCCCGCTTCCTCACGGAACAGATAACCGATGAAGCCGCTGCAGTCAAAACCGGAACTCTCGGTGGTGCCGCCAAAACGGTAACGGGTACCGATCAGGGACATGCCACGCTCGAGAATGCTGTCGGCAAGGACCGGCAAGCGGTAAGGCTTGCCGTCGGCGAACTCGGCGAGTTCTTTTTCCGTGGCCAGCTCGTCATCCAGTACGGATGAAGATTTGACGCCAGAAACCGAAGCGGTTTTGAGCGAATTATCGACCTGTTGCTGCGAAACCGGCGTATGTGCCGCGCAACCAAATAACAGGGTAACAAGTGCGAGAGGCACGAGGGGTGCGAAGCGATTTAGCATGGGCACGACCGTGGCTGAATTATTAGTAAGGCGTGACTATGCCTTCTATCACCCTCATTTGCAAATTTTATGGGACAAGATGTGACTCGGTCGTTTCTTGAAAACATCTAACGACTTAATACCCAAACGGTTCCCGCGCGCCCGAAAAAAGCTTCTGGCGTGGGTTTTGTGACGTCTGGAATTTGGCGAAAAAGCGCTGAAAGCCCCGGTTTTACCAGCCCAGGGTCTCTTTGAGAAAGGGGATGGTCAGCTTGCGCTGGGCCTGCAAGGAGGCCTGATCGAGCCGCTCGAGCAATTCGAACAAGGCGCTCATGCTACGAGTCCCACGCGTCAGGATGAAATGCCCTACTTCGTCGGTCAAATGCAGACCACGCCTTGAAGCACGCAGTTGCAAAGCCCGCAGCTTGTCTTCGTCCGAAAGGGGGCGCATCTGGAAGATCAACGCCAGGGTCAGGCGCGATTTCAGGTCGGCCAGCTTGACCGGCAGTTCACGTGGCGAGGTCGATGCGGCAATCAGCAGGCGCCGACCGCTGTCACGCAGACGGTTGAACAGGTGAAACAGTGCCTCTTCCCAATCCGCGCGCCCGGCGACCACTTGCAGGTCATCCAGGCACACCAGTTCGTACTGCTCGAGGTTATCCAGCAACTCGACACCGCGATCCATCAACTCCGCCAGCGGCAGGTACACCGCTGGCTCCCCCATCTGCTCGAAGCGCAGGCAGGCCGCCTGCAACAGGTGGGTACGCCCCACGCCGTCCTTGCCCCAGAGGTAGATCAGGCTTTCGGTCCACCCGGCGTCGGCTTCGCATAGCCGCTCGACATAGCCGAGTGCAGCGGCATTGGCGCCTGGGTAGTAGTTGATGAAGGTGGCGTCATCGCGCAGACGCACACCTAGGGGCAGCTGAATCGGTTTCATGCTGACTGAACGGTTACCGGGAACCGTTAGTGGCCTCTGTGTAAAGTTTGCAAAGTTTATACCCGTGAGGCTGGGTGCACAATGCAACAGACCACAAGCAAAATCAAAGGTTTGCGAGCATTCATCAGAGATCGGGATCCTCCTGGCCGCCATACATGTCCGAACGTTTGTACAGATCGTGCACATGCCGCACCAGGACCATGATCACCGCCGCCACCGGCAAGGCCAGCAATACACCGGTGAAACCGAACAATTCACCACCGGCGAGGATCGCGAAAATCACCGCCACCGGATGCAGGCCGATGCGGTCACCGACCAGTAGCGGCGTCAGCACCATGCCTTCCAGGGCCTGGCCAATCATGAACACCGCGACGATCGCGATCATCGGGTACAGCTCACCGCCGAACTGGAACAGACCGGCAACCAGCGCCGCGCCGATGCCGATCACAAAGCCCATATAGGGAACGATGGCCGCCAAGCCGGCCAGCAGACCGATCAACAGGCCCAGCTCCAGGCCAACCAGCATCAGGCCACCGGCATAGATCCCCGCCAACGCCAGCATGACCAGCAACTGGCCGCGCACGAAGGCACCGAGCACGTCGTGGCACTCGCCCGCCAGGCCCACGATGCGCGCCTCCCGATCACGAGGCAGCAGGCTGCGGATCTTCGCCATCATCAGGTCCCAATCGCGCAGCAGGTAGAAACTCACCACGGGCACCAGCAACAGGTTCGCCGCGAAGCCGATCAGGGCCAGGCCCGAGGCCGTCGCCCGGGACAGCACCACGCCGACGATGTCGGTGGTCTGGCCCATGTGCTCAGTGATAGCCGCCTTGACCTTGTCGAACTTCCAGAAGCCGTCGGCCAGGCCGAACTTGTGCTGGGCCCAGGGCATGGCGGTGTGTTGCAGCCAGTCGAGCATCTGCGGCGCCAGCTCGTACAAGCGGAAGAATTGCTTGGCCAGCATCGGCACCAGCACCAGCAGCAAGGCCATCAACACCAGGATAAACAGGGCGAACACCGACACCACGCCCCAGGTCCGGGACATCCCGAGTTTTTCCAGGCGATCGACCACCGGATCGAACATATAGGCCAGCAGCAGACTCACCAGGAACGGCGAGAGGATCGGATGCAGCAAGTACACGAACAAGCACAGCACAAACGCCGCGCCCAACCAGAACCATTGACGTGTGTCGGTCACGGACGACCCCTGCCTTATATATAGAAAGAAATTCGATAGAACCGAAAACCTACCAGCGGAACCGCAACTGCGCCGTCGGTGCCGCTGGCGCAACAGGTGCCGCGGCCCCGGGGACTGGCGCTGGCGCGCTGGCCACCACCGGCACCCCTTCGCCCGCCGGAATCTCCTGCAACTTCGCCAGCCCCAACTGTGCCCGCAACTGCTCCGCGCTGCCGTTGACCTGATAGACGATCCGATCGCCATCCACGCTCAGCGGTCGACCGCCAAAGGGTTCGAGCAAATGCGTCAGGGCCGCGTAACGTTCCAGGTTCATGCCCTGCACCTCCAGCAGTTGTTCGCTCGACACTCCAGGCTTGGCCGCGAAGCGCGGCGCCAAGCGCTCGCTCACCGCCAACAGCACGGCATCCGCCAGCTCGGCGGGATTGGCGCCCTGGGCCGTGCCCTGGTCCTTCTGCTCGCCCAGCCACAAGCGCCACTTCGCCTGCCACTGCCCACCCTCTTCATGGGCATGCACCGCCAGCAGCGCATCGGCACCGTAGCGCTCGGACACCGCGCGCAACGGCGAAGCATCACTGCCCTCGAGGTTCTTCGCCGTGGCCACGATCTGTTCATCCAGGTCGGCCAACGGCAGGCGCAAGGGCAGGCCACGGTGTTGCGCCGCCCGGCGCAGCGGCTCGGCGGCCGCTTGCCCGTCGCCGACCAGGTTGGAACCGTCGGTCGCATCGTTCAGCCACCAACCGAGAATCGCCGGTCGGTTGCTGCCCCATAGCGCCAGCCCGGCACCGCGCAGCGCGCGGTCGGTGCTCACCGGGTCGAAATCCACCTGCAGGCTCTCCGGTGGTCCGGCGTCGTAGCCGTACTGGCTGATGATCTGCTGCGGATCCTTGCGCACCTCGGCCAGGCCAGGGCTCTGCAGCGCCTTGGGGTCGCCGGTCAGGCGCAACACCAGGGTTTCCAGGGCGCGCTGGCTGGCCTGGTTGCGTTCTTCCGGGGCCTGGCTGCCGACCGGTTCGCGCACCTGGTACAAGCCATTCAGGGTTTGCGCCTGGATGGCCAGGCTCAGCAGGGAAAGACAGCCGACACTCAATAATTTGAACAGACGCATGAAAAATCCCCGACGGGCAGAAAGCGGCAGGTAACGACCGCATGAAGACAGAGCGACAGTCCTAGGACCGCGGCGCAGTGCCATCATTCACACAATCGTTGAAAGTTTTTCCCCTGTCATAAAGACAGCGGATCAAAGGCTATACCTTATACAGCCGCGTCAATTGCAGCCAGCACGAGCGCACAGGGATTTTTTTAACGCGATATGACCCTGCCGTCGGCCCGAGGATGGCCGCTGCTGCCCAAGCCTGATAAAATCGCGCGCCTTCGCAGACCGGCGAGCATCAGCCCCTCAAGGAAACTCGAACCCGTTCGTTTTCCCCATGGCGCCCAAGCGCTCCCGGTCGATACCCCCTGAATCCCCCCTAAAGGCCTGGATCATGAGCAAGCAACCCTCCCTGAGCTACAAGGACGCCGGTGTAGACATCGACGCCGGTGAAGCATTGGTCGAACGCATCAAGAGCGTGGCCAAGCGCACCGCGCGCCCGGAAGTCATGGGTGGCCTGGGCGGTTTTGGCGCCCTCTGCGAGATCCCGGCCGGTTACAAGCAACCGGTCCTGGTCTCCGGCACCGACGGCGTCGGCACCAAGCTGCGCCTGGCGCTGAACCTGAACAAGCATGACAGCATCGGCATCGACCTGGTGGCCATGTGCGTGAACGACCTGGTGGTCTGCGGTGCCGAGCCGCTGTTCTTCCTCGATTACTACGCCACCGGCAAGCTCAATGTCGACACCGCCGCCCAGGTGGTGACCGGCATCGGCGCCGGCTGCGAACTGGCCGGCTGCTCCCTGGTGGGCGGCGAAACCGCTGAAATGCCGGGCATGTACGAAGGCGAAGACTACGACCTGGCCGGTTTCTGCGTCGGCGTGGTGGAAAAAGCCGAGATCATCGACGGCTCGAAAGTCGCCGCCGGCGACGCCCTGCTCGCCCTGCCGTCTTCCGGCCCGCATTCCAACGGCTACTCGCTGATCCGCAAGATCATCGAGGTGTCGGGTGCCGACATCGAAAACATCCAGCTCGACGGCAAGCCGCTGACCGACCTGCTGATGGCCCCGACCCGCATCTACGTCAAACCGTTGCTCAAGCTGATCAAGGATACCGGCGCGGTCAAGGCCATGGCCCATATCACCGGCGGCGGCCTGCTGGACAACATCCCGCGCGTGCTGCCCAAAGGTGCCCAGGCCGTGGTCGACGTGGCCAGCTGGCAGCGTCCGGCGGTCTTCGACTGGCTGCAGGAAAAGGGCAACGTCAATGAAACCGAAATGCACCGCGTGCTGAACTGCGGCGTCGGCATGGTCATCTGCGTCGCCCAGGAACACGTCGCGGCGGCGCTGAACGTGCTGCGCGAAGCTGGCGAACAGCCATGGGTCATCGGCCAGATCGCCACCGCCGCCGAAGGCGCTGCCCAGGTCGAGCTGAAGAACCTCAAGGCGCACTGATGGCCGAGCCGATGACCTCGACCTGTAACGTCGTGGTGTTGCTGTCCGGCTCCGGCAGCAACTTGCAGGCCCTGATCGACAGCGTGCGGTCCGGCGAAAGCCCGGCCCGCATCGCCGCGGTGATCTCCAACCGCGCCGATGCCTACGGCCTGCAACGCGCCCGGGACGCCGGTATCGAAACCCGCACCCTGGACCACAAGGCCTTCGAAGGCCGCGAAGCCTTCGATGCCGCGCTGATCGAGCTGATCGACACCTTCAATCCGCAACTGGTAGTCCTGGCCGGTTTCATGCGCATTCTCAGCGCTGGCTTCGTCCGCCACTATCAGGGTCGCCTGCTCAATATCCACCCCTCTCTCCTGCCCAAGTACAAAGGCCTGCACACCCATCAGCGCGCGCTGGAGGCCGGTGATCGGGAACATGGCTGCAGCGTGCACTTCGTCACCGAGGAACTCGATGGCGGGCCTCTGGTCGTACAGGCTGTGGTTACGGTAGAGTCTGATGATTCCACGCACAGCCTGGCGCAACGGGTCCATGCCCAGGAACACAGGATTTATCCGCTGGCGGTACGCTGGTTCGCCGAGGGACGCTTGGTCCTGAGTGAACAGGGTGCATTGTTGGACGGTCAATTACTCGCGGCCAGCGGCCATTTGATTCGAACCTAGGAGATTTTATGCGTCGTGCCCTGCTCTTCGCCCTTACCCTGCTCGCCTTGCCGGCCGTGCAAGCGGCGGATCTTCAACCTTTCTCCGCCAGCTACACCGCTGACTGGAAGCAACTGCCCATGAGCGGTTCGGCCGAGCGCAGCCTGTCGAAAAACGACAATGGCACCTGGACCTTGAGCTTCAAGGCTTCCATGGTCATCGCCAGCCTGACCGAGGCCAGCACCATTCGCCTCGACAAGGACACCCTGTTGCCACAGAGCTATATGTTCGAACGCGGTGGACTGGGCAAGGCGAAGAAAATCGACCTGGATTTCGACTGGTCTTCGAAGATGGTCACCGGCACCGATCGCGGTGACCCGGTCAAGGTACCGCTCAACAGCGGCATGCTGGACAAGTCCACCTATCAGTTGGCCTTGCAGCGCGACGTCGCGGCCGGCAAGAAAAGCATGAGCTACCAGGTGGTCGAAGGTACCGACACCGACACCTACGACTTCCGGGTGCTGGGTGCGGAAAAAGTCAGCACCAAGGCCGGCTCGGTCGATGCGATCAAGGTCGAGCGCGTGCGCGACCCGACACAGAACAAGCGCACCACCGTGATGTGGTTCGCCAAGGACTGGGACTACTTGCTGGTCCGCCTGCAACAGGTGGAAACCGATGGCAAGGAGTACAACATCATGCTCCAGGAAGGCACCGTGGCCGGCAAAGAGGTCAAGGGCAGCTGATTCTGGTTGCAAGAAAACGCCCCGCGAATGCGGGGCTTTTTTATGCCCGCTCACTGCTGCATCCAAGTGGATGTCGCCAGGCTCAAGGGCCTCTTCGCGGCGGAGCGGCGTCCCGCATAACCACGCTTGCAGGCATCTGGAATGCTGTTTTGCAGCGCCCCAAGATGAAACTTTTGTCAGAAAACTTCAGCTCGAAACACGCAAACCCAACCAGTCCGGGCCTTCGGCCATTATTGCATTTCCGGCAAGAGTAAATTCTGTCTGTTACCGACTTACATAGGAAGCTAATGAATTATATAACAGAGGCCTGCGACGCGTTGCCGCAGTTCAACAGAGACTGGAGCTTGCAGATGACCGTAAAAGTAACCGAACGCGATGATGCACATATGTCCCATGAAGTCGTAGCCCATGGCATTCGAATCTGGGACGTCCATCAGCAGGACTTGCTGGTAGGCATGTTTCACAACGAGGCCGACGCGCATAATTATAAAAACGAGCTGGAAACCCTCGAGAAGCAACGCGAGATGCAGGTGTCCTGAACGCCTGGTAATGACAGACTTGTAAAACAACAAACCCCGCTTGGCGGGGTTTGTTGTTTTCAACCGATTACCACATCAGATCGTCCGGGATCTGGTAGGCCGCATACGGATCATCCTCGTCCGGCACCTGGGTCTCGCTCAGGATATTGAGCTGGACGATACGCTCAGGGGCCCGCTCCTGGATCTTCAGCGCCGCCTCCCGGGGAATCACCTCGTAACCACCGCCGTGATGGACAATCGCCAGGGAGCCGTTGCTCAGCTTGTTGCGCATCAGCGTATTGACCGACAGGCGCTTGACCTTCTTGTCGTCGACGAAGTTGTAGTAGTCCTCGGTGGTCAGCTTGGGCAGGCGCGAGGTTTCGATCAGTTGCTTGACCTGGGCCGCACGGGCCTTGGCCTCGACCTTTTCCTGCTGCTGGCGGTTCAGTTCCTGGTCGCGCTTGACCTTCTCGGCCTGCGCTTCCCGGGCCAGGCGCGCCTGGGTATCGTCAGCCTCGACCTGGCCCTTGTGGACCAGGCGCTGCTGTTTCTGTTTCTCTTTGCCGACCTGCTTGGCCTGCTTCTGGTTGACCAGTCCTGCTTTGAGCAACTGGTCGCGAAGGGAAAGACTCATGGTGCTTACTCACTTGGGCAACGGCTCAGCCGCAGCTGGGCCTATTCTTTTCCTGACGTTTGGCTTCGCCCCACAAGGCGTCCAACTCTTCGAGGGTGCAATCTTCCATGGGACGGTGGGTGTCGCGCAATGCCTGTTCGATAAAACGGAAACGTCTGTCGAATTTACCATTGGCGCCACGCAAGGCATTTTCCGGGTCGACCTTGAGGTGCCGGGCCAGATTGACCACGGCAAACAGCAGGTCGCCCACTTCATCGGTGATCGCCGCCGGGTCATTGTCGACCATGGCTTCGAGTACTTCATCCAGTTCTTCGCGGATCTTGTCCACCACCGGCAGCGCGTCCGGCCAGTCGAAACCGACCCCGGCCGCGCGCTTCTGCAACTTCGCCGCCCGGGACAGCGCCGGCAGGGTGGCCGGCACATCGTCGAGCAGGGAAAGCTGTTCCGGCGCGCGATGGTTCTCGGCGCGCTCCTGCGCCTTTATCTCCTCCCAGCGCAGCTTGACCTGTTCCTCGCTCAAGCGCGGCAGGTCCACTGGTGCGTATAGATCGCCGGTGGGAAAGACGTGCGGGTGACGACGGATCAACTTGCGGGTGATGCTGTCGACCACGCCGTCGAATTCGAAACGCCCTTCTTCCCGGGCCAGTTGGCTGTAATAGACCACCTGGAACAGCAAGTCGCCCAGCTCACCCTGCAAGTGCTCGAAGTCGCCGCGCTCGATGGCGTCGGCGACTTCGTAGGCTTCCTCCAGCGTGTACGGGACAATCGTCGCGTAGGTCTGCTTGATGTCCCAGGGGCAGCCGTACTGCGGGTCGCGCAGACGGGCCATGAGGTGGAGCAGGTCTTGAAGGTTGTACATCGATGATGATCTCGTTGTGGGAGCGGAGCTTGCCCGCGAAGCTTTTTAGTAGCCTCAGGGACCTCTTCGCGGACAAGCTCCGCGCCCACAGGTTTGATAGCAATCTTACGGGATGCGATTGCGCCGGGTCTCGATGATGTTCGGCAACTGGGAAATCCGCCCCAGCAACCGCCCCAGCGCATCCAACCCGGGAATCTCGATGGTCAGGGACATCAACGCGGTGTTGTCCTCCTTGTTCGAGCGGGTGTTGACCGCCAGCACGTTGATCCGCTCGTTGAGCAGCACCTGGGACACGTCACGCAACAAGCCGGAACGGTCGTAGGCGCGGATGATGATATCCACCGGATAAGTCAGCACCGGCACCGGGCCCCAGCTGACCTGGATGATCCGCTCCGGCTCGCGTCCGGCCAACTGCAACACCGCGGCGCAGTCCTGGCGGTGAATGCTTACGCCACGGCCCTGGGTGATGTAGCCGACGATGGCATCCCCTGGCAGTGGCTGGCAGCAGCCAGCCATCTGGGTCATCAGGTTGCCGACGCCCTGGATCTGGATATCGCCGCGCTTGCCCGGCTTGTAGCCGGTGGCCTTGCGCGGAATCAGTTCCAGCTGTTCATTGCCACGCTCCGGCTCCACCAGTTGCTGCGCGGCATTGACCAGCTGCGCCAAGCGCAGATCGCCCGCGCCAAGCGCGGCGTACATGTCCTCGGCGGTTTTCATGTTGGCCTTGTCGGCCAGCTTGTCGAAATCCACCTGTGGCAGGCCCAGGCGCGCCAACTCGCGTTCGAGCAGGGTCTTGCCAGCCGCGACGTTCTGGTCGCGAGCCTGCAACTTGAACCAGTGGACGATCTTGGCCCGCGCCCGCGACGTGGTGATGTAACCCAGGTTCGGGTTCAGCCAGTCGCGGCTCGGCGTGCCGTGCTTGCTGGTGATGATTTCCACCTGCTCGCCGGTCTGCAGGCTGTAGTTGAGCGGCACGATCCGCCCGTTGATCTTCGCGCCCCGGCAGTTGTGACCGATCTCGGTGTGCACCCGATACGCGAAGTCCAGCGGTGTCGCGCCCTTGGGCAGGTCGATGGCATGGCCGTCGGGGGTGAAGATATAGACCCGATCCGGCTCGATATCGACCCGCAACTGCTCGGCCAACCCGCCGATATCCCCCAGCTCTTCGTGCCATTCCAGCACCTGACGCAGCCAGGAAATTTTCTCTTCGTAGTGGTTGGAACCGGACTTGACGTCGGTGCCCTTGTACTTCCAGTGGGCACACACCCCCAGCTCGGCTTCTTCGTGCATGGCATGGGTGCGGATCTGCACTTCCAGGACCTTGCCTTCGGGACCGATCACCGCCGTGTGCAATGAGCGGTAGCCGTTCTCTTTCGGGTTGGCGATGTAGTCGTCGAATTCTTTCGGAATATGCCGCCACAGGGTGTGGACAATGCCGAGCGCGGTGTAGCAGTCGCGCATTTCCGGGACCAGCACACGGACCGCGCGCACGTCATAGATCTGGCTGAACTCCAGACCCTTGCGCTGCATTTTGCGCCAGATCGAATAGATGTGCTTGGCCCGGCCGCTGATATCGGCCTTGACCCCGGTGGCGAGCAATTCGTTTTCCAGCTGGTTCATCACCTCGCTGATAAAACGCTCGCGGTCCAGCCGCCGCTCATGCAGCAACTTGGCGATCTGCTTGTACTGATCGGGTTCCAGGTAACGGAACGACAGGTCTTCCAGTTCCCACTTGATATGCCCGATGCCCAGGCGATGGGCCAGCGGCGCATAGATATCGAAGACCTCGCGGGCCACGCGATTGCGTTTCTCGTCGTCGGCGGTCTTCACCGCGCGGATCGCGCAGGTGCGCTCGGCCAGCTTGATCAGCGCCACGCGCACATCGTCGACCATGGCCACGAGCATCTTGCGCAGGTTCTCCACCTGCGTCTGACTGCCGAGGACCTGGGACTGGCGCGGGCTGAGGCTGGCGCTGATGGCGGCCATGCGCAGCACGCCATCGATCAGCTTGGCGACCACCGGACCGAACTTCTGGCTGACCGCGGTCAGGGGGATCTGCCCTTCGCGCACGCAGCGATACAGCACCGCCGCCACCAGTGAATCCTGATCCAATTTGAGATCGGCGAGGATCTCGGCAATCTCAAGGCCAGTGCTGAAACTGGAACCACCTTCGGGCCAGAGGTTCTGTGCCGCGTTGGTCTGTTGTTCGGCAAGCCTCGCGTATTCGCAGGCTTGCTTCAAGGCCTCACGGTCCAGCGCCAGATCGACGCTCACCGTATGATCGAGCCATGCCTCGAGATTGATACTGCCGTCGGTGTTGATCGGCTGGTGTGCTCTCACCTGTACCATCTTGCTTACCTTCCCTACGACGCAGATTCAATGCGTCAAAATCGCTGACCTGTTGTGGCCCCTGCATTCTGGCTGGGCTGACAGAGTACGGAGGCGGTCAGTCGGACCAGACGAGCATCCTAGCTCGCTACAAATAACGCCATGGCCTCGACATGCGCGGTCTGCGGAAACATATCGAGGATCCCGGCACGTTTTAACCGGTAGCCCTGCTTGATCAATTCAACCGTGTCGCGCGCCAGCGTCGCTGGATTGCAGGACACGTATACCAACCGTTCGGCACCCAGGGCGGCGAGCTTGCCCACCACCTCGAAAGCACCGTCACGGGGTGGGTCCAAGAGTACCGCAGAAAAGCCGTCTTTGGCCCAACCGGCATCACTCAAAGGCAGGGATAAATCGGCCTGAAAAAAATGTACATTATGCAGATTGTTGCTCAGGGCATTGGCGGCGGCACGTTCGACCATGCTCGCCACGCCCTCCACCGCCACCACTTCGCGCACCTGACGGGCCAGGGGCAAGGCAAAGTTGCCCAACCCGCAGAACAGGTCCAGCACACGCTCATCGGCACCGCCGTTCAGCCAGTCCAGCGCCTGGGCAACCATGGCTTCGTTGACGCCGGCGTTGACCTGCACGAAGTCGCCCGGTCGATACGCCAACTCCAGGTCCCAGGTGTCCAGGTGATAGCCCAGCGGCAATGTCGGGTCTACCGGCTGCGGGCCATCTTCGCCATGCAGCCAGAGTTGCGCGCCATGCGCGCTGCAAAAATCTCGCAGCACTTGCAGGTCCTGCGCCGACAGTGGCGCCATATGCCGCAACAACAATGCCAGCGCCGAACCGCTGAACAATTCCACATGGCCCAGGGCCTGGGGTTTGCTCAAGCGCCGCAGCATCGCTGGCAATTCGCGCATCAGCGGTTGCAAGGCCTGTACCAGCACCGGGCAGTCGTCGATGGCGACGATATCCTGGCTGGAGGCGGCGCGAAAACCGACCTCCAGGGTCTTGCCCTTGGCGTCCCAACGCACGGCCACGCGGGCGCGACGCCGATAACCGAATTCCGGACCGGTCAGGGGCGCCGCCCACTCCAGCGGTTCGACGCCGGCGACACGCGACAGTTGCTCGGCGAGCATGCGCTGTTTCAGGGCAAGCTGGTCGTCGTGGGGCATATGCTGCACGCTGCAGCCACCGCAGCGTCCGGCATGGGCGCAAGGTGCGGGACGGCGCTGTTCGCTGGCGAGGAACACCCGTTCGGCACGCGCCTCGACCACCTTGCCGTGGGCCGCCAGCACCCGCGCCTCAACCTCTTCGCCAGCGAGGGCGCCGGCGACGAACCAGGTGCGCCCGTCAATAAAGGCAATGCCACGTCCGTCGTTGGACAGCCGCTCGATGCTCAGGCGCTGCTTCTTGCCAGTCGGTACTTGTGGCGCCCGGCTACCGCCAGTGGGCTGGAAGCGCAGGCCTCGTTCGTGCTTGGCCATCAGTTGGGCGCGTCGTAGATGCCGGTCGACAGGTAGCGGTCGCCGCGGTCACAGATGATCGCGACCATCACCGCGTTCTCGACTTCCCGCGACAGGCGCAACATCGCCGCCACCGCGCCGCCGGAGGAGACGCCGCAGAAAATGCCTTCCTCGCGAGCCAACCGGCGCATGACGTCCTCGGCTTCTTCCTGGGCCATGTCGACGATACGATCGACCCGTTCGGCCTGGAAAATCTTCGGCAGGTATTCGTGGGGCCAACGGCGGATGCCCGGAATCGAGGCGCCTTCCATCGGCTGCAGACCGACGATCTGCACGTCGGGGTTCTGCTCCTTGAGGTAGCGCGACACGCCCATGATGGTGCCGGTGGTGCCCATGGAACTGACGAAATGGCTGACGCTGCCCTGGGTCTGGCGCCAGATCTCCGGACCGGTGCTGGTGTAGTGCGCCTCGGGGTTGTCGCCATTGGCGAACTGGTCGAGCACCTTGCCACGGCCTTCGGCCTGCATGCGCTCGGCCAGGTCGCGGGCCCCTTCCATGCCCTCCTCGCGGGTCACCAGGATCAACTCGGCGCCATAGGCGGTCATCGCCGCCTTGCGTTCGGCGGTGGAGTTGTCCGGCATGATCAGGATCATCTTGTAGCCTTTGATCGCCGCGGCCATGGCCAGGGCGATCCCGGTGTTGCCCGAGGTGGCTTCGATCAGGGTGTCGCCGGCCTGGATCTGCCCGCGCAGTTCGGCGCGGGTGATCATCGACAGTGCCGGACGATCCTTGACCGACCCCGCGGGGTTGTTCCCTTCGAGCTTGAGCAACAGGGTATTGCTGGTGACGCCGGGCAGGCGCTGCAAGCGGACCAGGGGCGTGTTGCCGACGCAATCGGCGATGGTGGGGTACTGCAAGGTCATGGCGTATTCGCAATCCAGACTGCGGGGGCTGACATCATACCGACAAACGTCGGCGCTCCATATCACGCAAAGTATGGTGCTTATGGTTTATAGGTATAAGCCATAAGCAGCGTGTCACCTTCAATTGCCAGAATACCCGGCGAGCCCTCGGCCGCGGGTGGTTCGCCGAGGGGGCGATCCATGCAATCCTTGCGAACTTTGCGAGATTTACCGCCCTGCAAATGGCTACACTGCGCAAGTGGAGCGGGCGCAGGACGCGCACGCCGATAATCGAAGATGGCCGTGTCTGCTGGACGCTGTATCTGATGGAGACTGTGGCGTGCTGAAAAACCTCGGTATCAAAGGCCGCGTATTACTGCTCACCCTGCTGCCGACCACCCTGATGGCGTTGGTGCTGGGAGGTTATTTTACCTGGCTGCAACAGTCGGACCTGCAGAGCCAGTTGCTGCAACGCGGCGAGATGATCGCCGAACAGCTCGCGCCGCTGGTTGCGCCAGCCCTGGGTCGCAACGATGTCGACCTGCTGGAGCGCATCGCCACCCAGTCCCTGGAGCAGACCGACGTGCGCGCCGTGTCCTTTCTCGGCGCCAACCGCGAGCAACTGGCCCATGCCGGCCCGAGCATGCTCAACCAGCCGCCCATCGGCAACAGCAGCCACCTGTTGCAGCGCACCGGCAACGATGCCACCCGCTACCTGCTGCCGGTCTTCGGCCGGCACCGTAATATTTCCGGCGATCTGGTCCCGGAAGAGGCCGACCGCCTGCTGGGCTGGGTCGAGCTGGAACTGTCCCATAACAACATGTTGCTGCGCGGCTATCGCAGCCTGTTCGCCAGCCTGTTGCTGATCACCACCGGCCTGCTCGGTACCGCGTTGCTGGCCCTGCGCATGAGCCGCACCATCAACGCGCCACTCAGCAAGATCAAGCAAGCCGTCGCCCAGCTCAAGGAGGGCAACCTGGAGACCCGCCTGCCAGCGCTGGGCAGCCAGGAACTGGACGAATTGGCCTCGGGCATCAACCGCATGGCCGAGACCTTGCAGAACGCCCAGGAAGAATTGCAGCACAGCATCGACCAGGCCACCGAAGATGTGCGGCAGAACCTGGAGACCATCGAGATCCAGAACATCGAACTGGACCTGGCGCGCAAGGAGGCCCTGGAGGCCAGCCGGATCAAGTCCGAGTTCCTCGCCAACATGAGCCACGAGATCCGCACCCCGCTCAACGGTATCCTCGGTTTCACCCACCTGCTGCAGAAAAGCGAGCTGACCCCACGCCAGCTCGACTACCTGGGCACCATCGAGAAGTCCGCCGACAGCCTGCTGGGGATCATCAACGAAATTCTCGACTTCTCGAAGATCGAAGCCGGCAAACTGGTGCTCGACAGCATTCCGTTCAACCTGCGCGACCTGCTCCAGGACACCCTGACCATCCTCGCCCCGGCAGCCCACGCCAAGCAGCTCGAACTGGTCAGTCTGGTCTATCGCGACACTCCATTGTCGCTGATCGGCGACCCGCTGCGGCTCAAGCAGATCCTCACCAACCTGGTGAGCAACGCGATCAAGTTCACCCGCGAAGGCACCATCGTCGCCCGGGCCATGCTCGAGGAAGAACACGAAGACAGCGTGCAGTTGCGCATCAGCGTGCAGGACACCGGTATCGGCTTGTCCAACCAGGACGTCCGGGCACTGTTCCAGGCCTTCAGCCAGGCCGACAACTCGCTGTCGCGGCAACCCGGCGGCACCGGCCTGGGGCTGGTGATCTCCAAGCGCCTGATCGAGCAGATGGGCGGCGAGATCGGCGTCGACAGCACCCCGGGCGAAGGCTCCGAGTTCTGGATCAGCCTGAGCCTGCCAAAGACCCGCGACGACATCGAAGATCTACCCGCGCCCCCCTTGCTCGGGCGCCGCGTGGCCGTGCTGGAAAACCACGAACTGTCCCGCCAGGCCCTCCAGCACCAGTTGGAGGATTGCGGACTGGAAGTCACCCCGTTCAACAGCCTGCAGAATCTGGTCAATGGCGTGACCGGGGCGCACCAGACCGTCCAGGCCATCGACCTCGCGGTCCTCGGGGTCACCGCCCAGGAAATGCCACCGGAACGACTGAGCCAGCACATCTGGGACCTCGAACACCTCGGCTGCAAAGTGCTGGTGCTATGCCCCACCACCGAGCAGACGCTGTTCCAGCTCTGCGTGCCCAACCCCCACGGCCAGCTCCAGGCCAAGCCGGCCTGCACGCGCAAATTGCGCCGGGCCCTGGCGGAGCTGATCACCCCACGGCCGGCGCGCCAGGAACCCATCGAGCCCCTGGGCAGCCGGGCGCCACGGGTACTGTGTGTCGACGACAATCCGGCCAACCTGCTGCTGGTCAAGACTCTGCTCGAAGACATGGGCGCCTGGGTGCTGGCGGTGGACAGCGGCTACGCGGCGATCGACGCCGTGCAGCGCGAGGCCTTCGACCTGGTGCTGATGGATGTGCAGATGCCGGGCATGGATGGTCGGCAAAGCACCGAGGCGATTCGCCAATGGGAGCATGAGCGGCAAAGCACGCCGCGCCCCATCGTCGCCCTCACCGCCCACGCCATGGCCAACGAAAAACGCGCCTTGCTGCAAAGCGGCATGGACGACTACCTGACCAAGCCCATCAGCGAGCGACAGCTGGCCCAGGTGGTGCTGAAATGGACCGGCCTGGCCTTGCGCAACCAGGGGCCGGAACGCATCGGCGAACGCGGCCACGGCGGCAGCGAACTGCTGGTGCTCGACCCGGACGAAGGCCTGCGCCTGGCCGCCGGCAAGCCCGACCTGGCCGCCGATATGCTGGCGATGTTGCTGGCTTCGCTGGAAGCCGACCGTGAAGCGATTCGCCAGGCCCGCAACGCCAACGACCACAACGCCCTGATCGAACGCGTGCACCGTCTGCACGGCGCCACCCGCTACTGTGGGGTGCCGCAATTGCGCGCGGCCTGCCAACGCAGCGAAACCCTGCTCAAGCAGGACGCCCCGAACGCGCGCCAAGCGCTGGAGGAGCTGGACATGGCCATCGCCCGCCTCGCCGCCGAGGCCCGTGTCAGCGCCTGATCCACGACAACCGCTTAGCAGACGGCCGGCGCTGGCCGGTTGGCCGGCCCAGCCCGCCGCGTCGTCCCTAACCGGATCGAAGGTCGCACGCCGCTGCCATTCGCCCGGCGCCTGCGTGCTAGCATACTGGCCATATTTGGAGGACCCATGGTCGAACACGATTTCCGCTATAGCCTGATGAACCCGCAACACACCCTGACTGAATGCCGCGCCCTGGTGCCGGGGCGCTATCAGGTCACCGGCAACGGTGGCTCGATCCGCGCCGATGACGTCCTGCTGGTGACCCTCAAGGGTAGCAAGGACCTGTCCATGCGCCTGACCGTGGACACCGTTCGCCACCTGATCAACCCGCCAGGCCAATGGGTCGCGGTCGCCAAGGGGCCGATCTTCGGCGAACTGGCGATCCACCAGTGGCAAGTCAACTGCGACGGTTGCGCCAAGGAACTGAACTTCGAATTCGCGGTGGACGCCAAACTCGGCAACGCCGCGCAAAAACCGGCCGCCACGGCGCGTATCGCCGAGCTGGGTTGGACCACACAGGGCGAGAAACACCTGTGCCCGAGATGCCAGGAGGCAGAGTAATGAAACGCGCGGTGATTCTGGGAGTGCTCGGTGCCAGCCTGTTCGGCTGCGCCGGCGAACAGGTGCAATTACAACAGGATCACAGCTACGTGCTGGAATGGATCGGCGAACGTCCGTTGATCGACAACAGCCACTTGAGCATTACCCTTGGCGACGATGGCCGGGCCTATGGCACCGGCGGCTGCAATCACTGGTTCGCGCCCTACACCCTGGACGGCGCGAACCTGAGCTTCGGCAAGGTCGGCAGTACCCGCAAGCTCTGCGCACCGGCGCTGATGGAGCAGGAAAGACGCTTCCTCCAGGCGCTGGAAAATGTCCAGCGCTGGGACATCTCGCCCATCGAGCAGGTGCGGTTCTGGCCACGGGAAGGCAAGCCGCTGCGGCTGTGGTCGGAAGAAGGCTGAGGCTGAGGCTCAGCCTCGCAAGGCCTTGAGCCTGGCCAAGAGCCCTGCCGCGGTCTGTTCGCCGAGCAACTGTTCGCGCACCTTGCCCTTGTCATCGATGATGTAGGTCACTGGCAAGGCTTCGCTGCGCGGCAGATCGAAAAAGTCCGCCGGGTCCTGGGCCAGCACCGTGAAACGGATGCCCAGGGCTTCGCCGGCCTTGCGCAGGTCATCGCCCTGCAAACCATCGAAGTTCACCCCGAACACCTCCGCCGACTGCCCCTTGAGCTGCTCGGACAAAGCGTTCAACTCCGGGATCTCGGTACGGCACGGACTACACCACTCGGCCCAGTAGTTGAGCACTTTCCACTGCTTGTCCAGGCGCTCGGACGCGACCTTCTGGCCGTGCTGGTCAACCCCGTAATCGTTGCCACAACCGCTCAGCAGCAACACCCCCATCATCGCCAATGCGGCGACCAATCGCCTCGCCATGTGCTGCATCCCCCTCATCGAATGAGTCATCGACCGCGACCCTTTACCTCACAAGGTTCAGGAGCGCTCGCCAGACAGGTAGAATACCCGCCACCTTACGCAAGATGCGACCCGCACATGACCGATCTGACGCTTTATCACAACCCGCGCTGCTCGAAATCCCGCGGTGCGCTGGAACTGCTCCAGGACCGTGGCCTCACCCCCACGGTCGTGCACTACCTGGAAACCCCGCTGAATGCCACTCAACTCAAGGAACTGCTGGGCAAGCTCGGCATCGGCGCGCGCCAATTGCTGCGCACCGGCGAGGATGAGTACAAGCAACTGAACCTGGCCGATCCGCAGCTCAGCGAAGCGCAGCTGATTGCCGCGATCGCCGAACATCCCAGGCTTATGGAGCGGCCGATCCTGGTGGCCGGCGACAAGGCGATCATCGGTCGCCCAGCGGAGAACGTACTGGAGATCCTGCCGTGAGCACACCTTACGTTCTGGTGTTGTTCTATAGCCGTAATGGTTCCACCCGCGAAATGGCCCGGCAGATTGCCCGCGGCGTCGAGCAGGCGGGCCTTACGGCACGCCTGCGTACCGTACCGGCGATCTCCAGCCAGTGCGAAGCCGTTGCGCCGGAGATCCCCGAGGAAGGCGCGCTGTATGCCAGCCTCGACGATCTGAAGAACTGCGCGGCCCTCGCCCTGGGCAGTCCGACCCGCTTCGGCAATATGGCGGCACCGCTGAAATACTTTATCGACGGCACCAGCAACCTGTGGCTGACCGGTGCGCTGGTGGGCAAGCCGGCCGGGGTCTTCACCTCGACCTCGAGCCTGCACGGCGGCCAGGAGAGCACTTTGCTGTCGATGCTATTGCCGCTGTTGCACCACGGCATGCTGGTCACCGGCCTGCCCTACAGCGAATCGGCCTTGCTCGACACTCGCGGTGGCGGCACGCCCTATGGCGCCAGCCACCATACCGGGGTCGACGGCAAGCGCGCGCTGGACGAGCATGAAATCGCTCTGTGCCGGGCACTGGGCATGCGCCTGGCAAAAACCGCCCTGAGCCTGGAGAACGGTCGTGGCTAGAAAGCCCAAAGTGTTGCCGGCCCAGGCCTGGCTGGAACCACGCGTGCGCTGGAGCCGTGGGTTGGCGCTGGCCTGTTTTCTCGGACTGATGGTTTTTCTGAGCATCTATTACCTGATATTCGCCGACCTGCACGGTGCGCGACCTTGGGTGATCCTGTCGATCGAACTGGTGCCGCTGCTGCTCTTGCTGCCGGGGATGTTACTGGGCAGCGCGCGTGGACACTCGTTCACCTGCTATGTGGTGAACCTGTACTTCATCAAGGGGGCGTTGGCGGCGTTCGATCCCAATCGGCAGCTGTTCGGTGTGCTGGAGATGGCCGCGAGCGTGGCGGTGTTCTGTAGCGCGATGATCTATGTGCGCTGGCGTCATCAGTTGAATCGGCGATTGGCCGGGGAAGGCCAGGCGTAGAAGTGTCTGCGCCGAGTGAGGCCCCGTGGCGAGCGGGCTTGCCCGCGTTGGGGCGTGAAGCGCCCCTGAAACCGCTGGTTGCGGTGTATCAGATAGAGCGTGGTGTCTGATTTTACGGCTGCTTCGCAGCCGAACGCGGCGGCGCGGCGTTCCGACAAACCCGCTCGCCACAAGTACTCGCTCGCCACGGAAGTCCGGCGCCTCAATGATTGGTGGTGTACGCCAACATCATCGACAACTGACACATCGGCCGGCCGCTTTCGGCATGCCACTGGTTGAAGGCCTCCTGTACGATCGCCAGATCGCGCAGGCTGGTGGGCGCCTTGTCGATGACGTTCTGCGAATTGAGCGCCGCGACCACATCACGGGTCGGGATGAAAGTGTCCTTGCCCACCATCCGCAAAAAATGCAGCGCCGACAGCCCGCCCAACTGATGGCCATGGTTGGCCAGGTACTTCCACAGTCCGGTAATTTCAGTCACCGGCCAATCGGCGATCAACGCACCGAAACTGCCCTTCTCCCTGGCCACGTCCAAAACCATCTGCGCATTGCGCGGCACGCTCTTGAGCTTGCCCAGGTGGCGAATGATCCGTGCATCCTGCATCAGCCGCTCCAGGTGCTCGGCGCCCATCAACACCACTTTTTCCGGGTCGAAGCCAAAAAACACCTGCTCGAACACCGGCCACTTGGCGTCCACCAGACTGTGCTTGAGACCGGCGCGGAAGACCCGCAAGGCAATCATCGACAGATAACGATCATCCGCCAGCGCACGCAGTTGCTCTGGACTGGCCGGTACAGGCAATTCAGCCTCCAGCGCGGCTGCCGAACCAAAGCGGTTCAGGCAGTACTCATGCAACCATTTGTAGTCGCGCATTCAGAGGTTCACTACATTGACGAAGCGCGAGGCGGCGGTCTCATCGATTCGAAGGTGGGTAAAGTCGAACAGGTTGCGGTCGGCCAACTGCGACGGCACGACGTTCTGCAAGCCGCGGAAGATGCTTTCGGTACGACCCGGGGTCTTGCGCTCCCACTCCTGGAGCATTTCCTTGACCACCTGGCGTTGCAGGTTCTCCTGGGAGCCACAGAGGTTGCAAGGAATGATCGGGAACTGCTTGAAGTCCGAATAGGCCTGGATATCCTTCTCGCTGCAATAGGCCAGCGGCCGGATCACCACGTTACGCCCGTCGTCGGCCCGCAGCTTGGGCGGCATGGCCTTGAGCGAGCCGTTGTAGAACATGTTGAGAAAGAAGGTTTCGACGATATCGTCTCGGTGATGCCCGAGGGCCATCTTGGTCGCGCCGATCTCGTCGGCGAAGGTGTACAGCGTGCCACGACGCAGGCGCGAACACAGCGAGCAGGTGGTCTTGCCCTCGGGCACCAGCTCCTTGACCACCGAATAGGTGTCCTTCTCGACGATGTGGTACTCCACGCCCAGCGCTTTCAGGTAGGCGGGCAACACATGCTCGGGGAAGCCGGGCTGCTTCTGGTCCATGTTCACGGCGACGATATCGAACTTGATCGGTGCCACTTTCTGCAAATGCATCAGCACGTCGAGCATGGTGTAGCTGTCCTTGCCGCCGGACAGGCAGACCATGACCTTGTCGCCCTCTTCGATCATGTTGAAGTCGGCGACCGCCTCACCGGCTTGCCGACGCAGGCGTTTCTGCAGTTTGTTCTGATTGACCGAAAGAGTGCCCATAGCCCTTGAAATCCGTGAGGTGTGTCGAAAAGCCGATTATTTTACCCATAAACCCACGGCAGGCGAAGACTCCGTGGCGGGAGCAGTGTTTGTGTGGGAGCGGTGCTTGCCCGCGAAGCTTTTGGCGTTCTCCAGGTCCCCTTCGCGGCGGTGCGGCGATCCGACAAGCTCCGCTCCCACAGGTATCTGGTGCACAGGTTCATGGGTTCATGGGTTCATGGCTCAGCATACAAATGCGACAATGCGATTACAGCCTTGCCCGACAGTTCAATTTGCTCTAAAGCCCTCCTCCCAGCCTCCCTATACTGCGACATAAGGTCGCATACAAATCCAGACCTGACTTCGGCCACTTGGCCCGCAGGCGCTCCATCGGGGGGCGATGGCAATAACAAAAGGAGTGACAGGCATGATCCATCACGTAGTCGGACTGTTCACCCATCCTGATCAGGAGTGGCGGCAGATCCGTGGCGATGCCGAGGAAAGCATCGGCCACATGTACCTCACCCACACCTTGATCCTGGCGGCCATCCCGGCCATTTCAGCCTTTATCGGCACCACCCGGATCGGCTGGGTCATCGGCAACCGCGCACCGGTGATGCTGACCCAGGACAGCGCCATCTGGATGACGCTCATGTCCTACATCGCCATGCTTGGCGGCGTGGCGGTGATGGGCGCGTTCATCCACTGGATGGCCCGCACCTACGACGCCAACCCCAGCCTGGCGCGTTGCGTGGCCTTCGCCACCTACACCGCCACACCGCTGTTCATCGGCGGGCTTGCGGCGCTCTACCCGCATATGTGGCTGGGGATGATCGTCGGCACGGCGGCCATCTGCTACACGGTCTACCTGCTGTACGTCGGCCTGCCGACCTTCATGAACATCCCTTCGGACGAAGGGTTCCTGTTCTCCAGCTCCGTGCTCGCCGTCGGCCTGGTGGTGCTGGTGGCGATCATGGCCTTTACCGTGATTGTCTGGGGCCTGGGCGTCGGCCCGATCTATACCAACTGAATAAAACAAAGCCATAACTGCCAACACGGGCCGCCGCAAGGCGGCCTTTTGGCGCGCCACGACCATTCGGCGCCTGACCGATTCGGAAATCCCCGGGTTTACGGCATACTCGGTGTCTCTGGAGATCCGTAAAGCATGCCCGAGCAACTCAAGACCCGCGTCGAAGACTGTTTCCAACAAGCCGAAGCCTTTTTCAAACGACCCTTCAAGCGTCCAGTGGTCAGCCTCAAGCTGCGTGGCCAGAAAGCCGGCGTGGCGCATCTGCATGAAAACCTGCTGCGCTTCAATCCGCAGCTGTACCGGGAAAACAGCGAAGACTTCCTCAAGCAGACCGTGGCCCATGAGGTGGCGCACCTGATCGCCCATCAACTGTTCGGCGAACGTATCCAGCCCCATGGCGAGGAATGGCAGTTGATCATGCGTGGGGTCTACGAACTGCCGCCCAATCGCTGCCACACCTATGAAATCCAGCGCCGCCGCGTGACGCGCTATATCTACCGCTGCCCGTGCGCCAACAGCGACTTTGCGTTTTCCGGCCAGCGGCATCGGCTGGTGAGCGAAGGCCGGCGTTATCTGTGCCGACGTTGCCGGCAGACCCTGGTGTTCAGTGGTGAAATGCGGGTGGAGTGAGTTTTTCAAGCAAGGGTGGCCTTGCGGCCTCTTTCGCGGGCAAGCTCCGCGCCCAGAGGTTTTCGCTCGTACACAAAATCCGGACTCGCCCAGGAACCTTGTGGGAGCGGAGCTTGCCCGCGAAAGCAATAGAACAGGCGCAATAACATCAAGCTATAACACCGGCCTCTCGCAACACCGCTATACGCTCTTCGCTATAGCCCAGCTCCCGCAACACCTCATCGCCATGCTCGCCCGGCCGCGCACCGATATGCCGAGGCGCCGGCAAACCCTGGGAAAACTTCAGCGGACAGGCCATCTGCGCCTGCGTGCCGCCATCCCCACGGGGCACCTGAACCACCACCTCCCGGGCCCGCAACTGTGGATGCTCGACCGCCTCGGCCAGGCTGAGCACCGGCTCGACGCAAGCATCCAACCCAGCAAACAGCGCGCACAGCGCCTCGAAATCACGCTTTTCGAATTCGACCTGTAGCGCCTGCTTCAACGCCTGTTGTGCCTCGGGCTCCGATAACAGCCCTTGAGCCGCCAATTCCGCTAGCCCCAGGGCTCCACACAACTGCTGCATAAACCCCGGTTCCAGGCTACCCACGGAAAACCAGCGCCCTTCCCGGCTACGGTAATAATCATAGAAACTGCCGCCATTGAGCATTTGCTCTTCCGGCCCCGGTTCAACCCCGCAAGCGAGAAACCCGGCTCCGGCCATGGCATTCAGGCTGAAGGCGCAATCCGTCATGCTGACATCGACGTACTGCCCCAGCCCCGTTTGCTGCCGGGCGATGACCGCCGCCAGCAAACCGATCACCCCATGCAACGAACCACCCGCCACATCCGCCACCTGCATCCCCAGGGGCAGCGGGCCGCCCTCCCGGCGCCCGGTATAGCTGGCCAACCCGGACAGCGCCAGATAGTTGATGTCATGTCCGGCGCGATCGCGGTAAGGACCGGTCTGGCCGTAACCGGTGATCGACACGTAGATCAACCGTGGATTGAGCGCCTTCAGGGTTTCATAGCCCAGGCCCAGACGGTCCATCACCCCGGGCCGGAACTGCTCCAGGAGGATGTCATGCTCGCGCACCAGGCGATGGATCACCGCCAGCGCCTCGGCCTGTTTCAAATCCAGGACCAGGCTGCGCTTGTTGCGGTTGATCCAGGCGTGACTGGCGGAGACCTCGCCGTCGTGGGGCGGCCAGGCCCGCAACAGGTCGAGGCGGCCGGGGGCCTCGATGCGCAACACCTCGGCGCCCATGTCCGCCAGCAACAACGAGGCGAACGGCCCCGGCAGCAATGTGGAGAAATCCAGTACCTTGAGTGACGCCAGCGGACCTTGCATGGGCTTTCCATTTTCCGGATCGACAGGCTCCAGCGTAGGCAGCCCGCCGCCCGGCGGCAAGCACCACAACGCCCAGCAGCACTGATCGTCCGTGGAGCCGGCTTGCCGACGATCCAGGCGCCCTGGATTGTCAGGCACACCGCGCCGATGCCATCGCCGGCAAGCCGGCTCCCATAAGGGCCGTGGCAAGCGTCCTGTCGGGACGTATCGCCCTGGCATAAAAAAACCCATCCGAAGATGGGTTTTCTTATAACCGCTGACGCTTACTTGACGCTGGGTGCCGGGCCTTCGGCGACTTCCAGATCGTCCAGTACGCGTTCGTCTTCAATACCGCGACCGCCGGAAGCCAGTTCCGTATGCAGCTTGTCTTCGTCCAACTCCTTGACCCACTTGGCCACCACCAGGGTCGCCACGGCGTTACCCACCAGGTTGGTCAGGGCACGGGCTTCGGACATGAAGCGGTCGATACCGAGGATCAGTGCCAGGCCGGCCACCGGCAGGTGACCTACGGCCGACAAGGTCGCCGCCAGGACGATGAAACCACTACCGGTGACGCCCGCGGCGCCCTTGGAAGACAGCAGCAACACCAGCAACAGGGTGATCTGGTGGGTGATGTCCATGTGCGTGTCAGTCGCCTGGGCGATGAACACGGCGGCCATGGTCAGGTAGATCGAGGTACCGTCGAGGTTGAAGGAGTAGCCGGTCGGGATCACCAGGCCGACAACCGATTTCTTCGCGCCCAGGCGCTCCATCTTGATCAGCATGCGGGGCAGGGCCGATTCCGAAGAGGAAGTACCCAGTACGATCAGCAGCTCTTCACGGATGTAACGAATCAGTTTCAGCACGCTGAAACCGTGGGCACGGCAGATGGCGCCCAGCACCACCACCACGAACAGCACGCAGGTGATGTAGAAGCAGATCATCAACTGGCCGAGTTGTACCAGCGAGCTCACACCGTAGGCACCGATGGTGAAAGCCATCGCACCCAGCGCACCGAGTGGCGCCAGTTTCATGATCATGTTGATGATGTTGAACATCACGTGGGCGAAACGATCGATGAAGTCCAGCACCGGCTTGCCGTAGGCACCCAGGCGATGCAGGGCGAAACCGAAGATCACCGAGAACATCAGCACTTGCAGGATATCGCCGTTGGCGAAGGCGCCGACGATGGTGTTCGGGATCACGTTCAGGATGAAGCCAACGACGCTCTGGTCCGCGCCAGCAGTGACGTAGGCCGCGACTTTCGAAGCATCCAGGGTCGCCACGTCGATGTGCATGCCGGCGCCCGGCTGGATGACGTTGACCACGACCAGGCCGATCAGCAGGGCGATGGTCGATACCACTTCGAAGTACATCAGCGCGTAGCCGCCGGTCTTGCCGACCGCCTTCATGTTCTGCATGCCAGCGATGCCGCTGACGACGGTGCAGAAGATGATCGGGGCGATGACCATTTTGATCAGCTTGATGAAGCCGTCACCCAGAGGCTTGAGAGCCACGGCGGCGTGTGGGTAGAAATGGCCGATCAGGATGCCGATAGCGATGGCTACGACCACCTGGAAATACAGGGATTTGTACAGGGGCTGACGAGTCGTCATTGCAAAGTTCCTCAAGAGATCACACGTCTGCTATCCATCAGCAACCGCGAGACCTGAAGCACGAACCCTCCTGCACCGGAGGGATTTTTGTTGTTTGTCGAACTGCGTGGGGCAGACCTCTCAACGCTTCGCAAAGCCCGTGCCACTTTTGCAAAATACCGGCAAAGCCTTTAGCCATCATGACTTCACGGCTTCATCGGTCCATCACGCTTACAGCATAGATGGCGGATTTCCGCCTATCCACCCCAAAGCACCCGAGGATTTGGCGGATATCCGCCTTGTCCCTGCAACGTATCCGTGACTAACATCGATCACTCAATGGACGGAACCGCCCCATGCGTGAACGCAGCATCGCCAGCCACTTCGCCCGCGCCGCCCTGGAAGGGGCGCGTCGCCAGGGTCATGATTGTTCGACCCTGCTGCAACGCCTGGGCATCGCCCCGCAGTGGCTCGACGAGCCGCGGGCACGCCTGGCGCCGGAGCAGTTCACACAGTTGCTGCAAGGGCTCTGGCTGGAGTTGGACGACGAATACCTGGGATTCGGCCAGAGCCGCTGCAGGCTCGGCACCTTCGCCATGATGATGCATGCGCTGATTCATTGCCCGACGCTGGAAAAAGCCCTGCACCGTGGCCTGCGGTTCTACGACCTGTTCCCCGACGCCCCGCGCCTGTGCCTGCGCCGTGAAGGCGACTGCGCGCGCCTGAGCCTGGACGCCTCGAACCTGTGGGACCCGGATCACTTTCTCAGCGAGTGCCTGCTGGTGATCTGGCACCGCCTGGGCAGTTGGCTGATCGGCCAGCGCATTCGCCTGCACGAGGCCCGCTTCGGTTACCCGCGCCCCACGCATGCCAGTGAATACGACCTGTTGTTTCCTTGCCCGCTGAGTTTCGACGCCACCGCCAGCAGCCTGTTGTTCAGTAGCCATTACCTGGACCTGCCGTTGCTGCAGGACGAACGCACGCTCAAGCAGTTCCTTGGTCGCGCGCCCGCCGATCTGCTGGCCCGTCCCGACGACGGCGACAGCCTGAGCAGCCAGTTGCGGCGTCTGCTCAGCCGTGATGCCGCGCGCTGGCCGGACCTGGAAGCCGTCGCCCAACACCTGCACATCAGCCCGCAGACCCTGCGGCGACACTTGCGCGAGGAAGGCACGAGTTTTCAGGCACTCAAGGACGAACTGCGACGGGACATCGCCATCTACCATCTGGGCCGCGGCGAACGGTCGTTGCAACAGATCGCCGAACAGCTTGGCTTCTCGGAACCCTCGGCCTTTCACCGGGCCTTCAAGAAGTGGACCGGCCTGACGCCCGGTGCCTATCGCGCCCAGGAACTGTAGACGCCGCCCCCGCGCTCATTGTGGTGGAAAATGAATCCGGAACGAGGCCCCACCCAGTGCCGAATCCCCCAGGGTCATCTCGGCGTCGTAGCTCTGGATAATGTCCTGGACCACCGCCAGGCCGATGCCCTGGCCCGGGTGCTGGCGGTCCAGACGTTCGCCGCGTTGCAGAATCCGCGCCCGCTGGTCGGACGGTACACCTGGCCCATCGTCCTCGACAGACACCTCAATCCCCTGCCCGCCTCGGCGCAGGCTGATCCGCACCTGGCTCAGGCACAACCGATAGGCGTTTTCCAACAGGTTGCCGAGGAGTTCCAGCAGCGCTCCCTGCTCGATCGGCACATGGCTGAACTGCGGCACGTCGATGACGACCTGCACCTGTTTGTCGCGATAGACCTTGTCCAGCGTGCTGCACAGGCTGTCGAGCACCGGCCGTAGCTCGACCTGATGTCGGACCAGGCCGCTCTTGCGCAGGCTGGCGCGCTGCAACTGGTAACTGATCTGTTGGTTCATGCGCTCGATCTGGCTCTGCAGGACCCTGGCCTGTTCGCGATCCTGGGGCCGCTGCGCCATGCCCTCGCTGACCCCTTGCAAGACCGCCAGGGGCGTTTTCAGGCTGTGGGCCAGATCGTCCAGGGAATCGCGATAACGACTGCGCTGTTCACGCTCGCTGCGCAACAGGCGGTTGAGCGAGCCGGTCAGGCGCAGCAGTTCGCGCGGGTGCTCCTCGCTGAGGCTTTCCAGCTCGCCGCTCTCGATCTGGTCCAGTTCCTGGCTCAGCCGCCGCAACGCGCGCAGGCCCCAGGTCAGGCCGAGCCAGAGCAACGCCAGAAGTACCGATAACGCCGCGCCAAAGCCCAGGTAGAGCTTCTCGCGCAGGCCGGCCAGGGTCATGTTGTACTCGCGCATCGGTTGCAGGGCGACAAAGCTGTAGGCGGCGCTCTTGCCACCGAGCAACTTGACCTCGACGTCGTAGACGAAGAATTCGTTGCCGTTGTCCTCGCGGATTTTCGCGAATTCATTGCCGCGCCCGTCATAGCGCGGGCGGTAATTGATGTGTTCTTCCTGGGTCGCCCGCGAACGCCAGACCAACTGCCCCTCGCGATCGAAGATATAGCCCAGCAGACGGCTGTCGGGCAGGTTGAATTTTTCGTCGGGCAGCAGATCGGGCATCTGCAGCTTCTGTTTTTCGATGCGCGCCGCGGAAATCAGGGTGGTCACATCCGAGGCCAGGCGTTGCTCGATGGAGTCCTGCAACGCCAGGCTGAAGGCTCCCTGCATCGCCGGCAGCAAGGCCAGCATGAACAGTATCGCCAGGGTGGTGGCGGCCAGCATCAGCCGCACCCGCAGCGAACGAATCACCGGCAGCGCTCGTTGAACAGGTAGCCCAGGCCCCGCACGGTATCGATCGGCTTGAACCCGACAGCCCCTTCCAGCTTGCGCCGCAAGCGCCCGACCAGGACTTCGATCACATTCGGATCACGCTCGTCGTCGTCCGGGTACAACTGCTCCATCAAGCGGTCCTTGGCCACCACCTGCTGGTGATGACGCATCAGGTATTCAAGGATCCGGTATTCATAGGCCGTCAGCGCCAAGGGCTGCTCGTCGAGGGAGGCCTGCTTGCGATTGAGGTCCAGCAACAGCGGGCCGGCGGTAATGGTCGACTGGGTGAAACCGCTGGAACGCCGCAGCAAGGCATTCATCCGCGCTTCCAGTTCCTCGAACTGGAAGGGCTTGACCAGATAGTCGTCGGCACCGGCGGCCAGGCCTTCGACCTTGTCCTGCCAGTTGCCGCGCGCGGTGAGGATCAGGATCGGGAAGACCTTGCCGTGCGAGCGCAGTTGACGGATCAGGTCCAGCCCACCCATGCCCGGCAGGCCGAGATCGATAACCGCGAGGTCATGATGGAACTGCTCGGTCTGGTACAGCGCCTCCTCGGCATTGCCCACCGCCTCGACCACATGGCCACCGTCACCCAGACGGGTCTGCAAGTGATGTCGCAACAACGCCTCGTCTTCTACCACCAGCAATTTCATAGTGCTCTCCCAACGCTACCGGCATCGCTTCGCCCATAACGGTAACTCAGTTCCGCCAAAGTGTTTCATGAAAGACACGGTCGGCCGGCAAGCAGCGGATTTCGCGCATCATCATTGATACAGAGTAAACAAACAGCCCTGAACTCCCCCTGAACACATTGGATCGACTAGGCTTGCTCGAGGCGCCCTATGCTGCGGGGGCAAGCTCGTTCGCGATGGGGGCACAGGCACGCCGTAGTATCCGCTATCCCGCGTTGTCGTTGACCACCATCGCGAGCAAGCTCGCGCCTACAATAATCAATCGCCCTGTTTTGTTGGAGAACCCGTGATGCGGCTTTTACTTGCTGTTTTTCTGCTCGGCCTCGGCACGCTGTCCCAGGCCGCGATCCAGACCCGGACAATCCCTTACCAAAGTCCCGACGGTACGAAGCTGATCGGCTATCTGGCCTATGACGACGCGATCAAGGGGCCCCGGCCGGGCGTGGTGGTCGTGCATGAGTGGTGGGGACTCAACGACTACGCCAAGCGTCGCGCCCGTGACCTCGCCGCCCTCGGTTACAGCGCCCTGGCCATCGACATGTATGGCGAAGGCAAGAACACCGAACACCCGAAAGACGCCATGGCCTTCATGCAAGCCGCGACCCAGGACAGCGCGGCCTCCAGCGCACGCTTCCAGGCCGGGCTCGACCTGCTGAAAAAGCAACCACAGACCGACCCGGGCAAACTGGCCGCGATTGGCTATTGCTTCGGCGGTGGCGTGGTACTCAACGCCGCGCGCCAGGGCGTGCCGCTGGCCGGCGTGGTCAGCTTCCATGGTGCCCTGGCGACCAACACACCGGCCACGCCGGGCGGCGTCAAGGCAAAAATCCTGGTGGAGCATGGCGCCAGGGACAGCATGGTCACTGCGCAAAACGTCAGCGCGTTCAAGGCGGAAATGGACAAGGCCGGCGCCGACTACCGCTTCGTCAGCCTGGAAGGGGCCAAGCACGGCTTCACCAACCCGGACGCCGATCGCCTGAGCCACGGCGACCATGGTGGCCCGGATATCGGCTATAACAAGGCCGCCGATAAAAGCTCCTGGGCGGATATGCAGGCGTTCCTGAAGAAGGTCTTTGGCTGATCGCCATTGCCTGAGCCGGGCTGCCCAAGGGCATCCGCTCAGGGAAATGGAACCTGGATAGCGCCCGCGAACCCTGTGGCCGGCTTGCCGGGACGCCGCACCGCGGCGATAGCGTCCAAACAGGCAGCGCAAGGCTCCAGGCACGGCAAAATATGTCCTTGGCACGCCAATCAGCCGTGCCAAGGGCAATATGACGCCGGATCAGAACGCGCTGCGGAAAATCTCTTCGATCTGCCGCTGATCCGCCGCCCGTGGGTTGGTCAGGCCGCAAGCGTCCTTCAAGGCATTGGTGGCGAGGATCGGAATGTCCTGCAACTTGGCGCCCAGCTCGCGCAGGCCGGCGGGAATCTCGACATCCTTGGCCAGACTGCGAATCGCCACGATGGCCGCCTGGGCACCCTCCTCGGCACTCATGCCGCGGGTGTCCGCATCCAGCGCCTTGGCCACATCACTCAGGCGTTGCGGGCAGACCAGCGCATTGAAACTCTGCACATGGGGCAGCAACACCGCATTGCACACGCCATGGGGCAAGTCGTAGAAACCACCCAACTGGTGCGCCATGGCATGCACGAAGCCCAGCGACGCGTTGTTGAACGCCATGCCCGCCAGGAACTGCGCATACGCCATGTTTTCCCGGGCCTGCAGATCGCTGCCGTCACGCACGGCCAGACGCAGGTTGGCGCTGATCAATTCGATGGCCTTGATCGCACAGGCGTCGGTGATCGGGGTCGCCGCCGTGGACACATACGCCTCGATGGCATGGGTCAGGGCATCCATGCCGGTGGCGGCCGTCAAGCCCTTGGGCATGGCCACCATCAGGGCCGGGTCGTTGACCGACAGCAGCGGCGTGACATTACGGTCGACAATCGCCATTTTCACGTGGCGCGATTCGTCGGTGATGATGCAAAAGCGGGTCATCTCGCTGGCGGTACCGGCGGTGGTGTTGATCGCCACCAGCGGCAGCTGTGGCTGGGCCGAACGATCGACCCCCTCATAATCGCGGATATGCCCGCCGTTGGTGGCGCACAGGGCGATGCCCTTGGCACAGTCGTGGGGCGAGCCGCCGCCCAGGGATACGACGAAATCGCACTGGCCGGCCTTGAGAGCCGCCAGCCCCTTCTCGACGTTGTCGATATTCGGGTTTGGCTTGGCGCCATCGAACAGCACCGAGTCGATGTCCTGCATCGCCAACAGCTCGGCAATCCGTGCAGCAACGCCGGCCTTCGCCAGACCTGCGTCGGTGACGATCAACGCCTTGCGAAAACCATAATTGCGAATCGCAGCCATGGCTTCGTCCAGGCAATCGATGCCCATAATGTTCACTGCGGGGATGAAAAAAGTGCTGCTCACGGTAAGCCTTCCTTTAACTGACTGACTCCTCCTAGCTTCAGTTGAAGCGCCTCGACACGCCTTGACCTGGCGCAAGAAAATCTCGGATCCAAACCAGCACGGGTAACTCCCCCCATTTATCTGGATCAACCCGCGCCAGCGATACGATTCGCCATCGACGCCAAAGGCCCGCAGGCCGCCTCGATCTTGAGACAGCCTTTGCGGATATCCGGGTCCATTTCACGTCTGCGAGCGGATGCGTCAAACACAGAGCCGAGGGCAGCCGCCAGCGCCTCAGATCGAGAACTGCGTCACGACCCTGTTCAGTTCCACCGCCAACTTGGACAACTCATGACTGGCGGCCAGGGTCTGGTTCGCCGCCGACGAACTCTGGATCGACAGGTCGCGGATACTGACCAGGTTCTGGTCCACCGAGCGGGCGACCTGGGCCTGTTCCTCGGAGGCGGTGGCAATCATCAGGTTACGGTCGTTGATCTCACTGATGGCCTGGGCGATCTCGGACAAGGCCGAACCGGCCTCATGGGCAATCAGCAGGGTCTTGCCGGCTTCTTCATTGCTGCGCTGCATCGACACCACGGCCTGCCCGGTACCGGCCTGGATGGTGCTGATCATCTGTTCGATTTCCTGGGTCGAGACCTGTGTGCGATGCGCCAGGGCTCGCACCTCATCGGCCACCACGGCGAAACCGCGGCCCTGTTCACCGGCCCGGGCGGCCTCGATGGCGGCATTGAGCGCCAGCAGGTTGGTCTGTTCGGCGATGGCGCGGATCACATCCAGCACCTTGCTGATGCTCTGCGCCTGTTGCGCCAGGGATTCGACCTCCTGCCCGGTGGATTTGACCGTCGAACTCAGGCTTTCGATGGAGGCGATCGTCTGGTGCACGCGGTCCGCCCCGGTACGCGTCGAGCGTTCGGAGCGCTGGGTGGACTGCGATGCCGCAACGGCATTGCGCGCCACCTCCTCGACGGCGGCGGTCATTTCGTTGACGGCCGTGGCGGCTTGGTCGGTCTCCAGGCTCTGACGCTGGATACCACGATTGGACTCATCGGTGACCGCACTCATTTCTTCCGCGGCCGAGGCCAGTTGCGCGGAGGAGTTGCTGATATGCCGAAGGGTATTTTTCAGGCTGGCCTGCATCGCGGCGGTCGAGGCCTGCAATTCGGCCAACTCGTCCTGGCCATCCACCACGACCTCGGTGCGCAGATCGCCTTCGGCGATTTTCCGCGTCGAGACGAGCAGCAAGCGTAGTGGGCCGGTCAGGCTGCGGGTAAAGATAATCGCCAGCGCGACAGTCAGGAAACAAGAAATGACGATGATGGCGATGGTCAGATAAAAACCGCCGTCGAACTGCTGCTGAGCCGTAATACCGGACTGTACGGCACCATCGTCATTGATTTTTTCCAGCGCCTCGAGGGTGGATTGCAGATCGTTGGCCAGGGGCGGCATCACGGTATTGAGCAGGTTGATCGCGGCTGCGGTGTCCTTCTCGCTGGCATCGCGCAGCACCTCGGCAAGTTTCTGCTCATAAAGGCCGACCTTGCTCTGCACTGCCTCGTAAATCGCTCGTTCCTCGGGGCTTGAGACCAAGGGCGCATAGGCCTTGATCTGCTGCTCGAGCGTCCCCTTGAGTTCCTGGATACGGGCAATTTCGCTCTGTTTCATCTGCGCATCGGTGGCCGTGACCAACCGAAAGCTCTCCAAGCGTATCCGATAGACGCTTACTTCAAGCCGTCCGGCCTGTCGCAGGCTGGCCATCCAGTTCTCCTGCAAATCGACCGCGGCCTCGCGAATCAGGTGCATTTTCCATAATGCCAACAAGCCCAAGGCAATCAACAGCAGTGTGACAACGGCAAAACTCAGAAAAGCACGCGTGGCTATTTTCAGGTTTCTGACTGGCATATCGATCACCCTTTATGTGGCATTCCATTGCACTGGAAAAAGCACCCAAAAGAGATATCACTACGATATCAGCGTAAAAGACGCCTCGTGAAAGAATCGTGGTGTGCCGAATGAGGGAATGACTCAAGAGGCACGTGTTAAAGTTAGCCGTTGATCCTCCATAGATACAGCAACCGACGAATGGCGACGATGGAATTCCAGGTATTTGATACAGCGCTAGAAGACTGGAACGCCCTGCGTGCCGAAATCCCGTTCAGTGGTCTGCTGATCGGCAACGGCGCGAGCCGGGCAATGTGGCAGGGGTTTGCCTACGACTCGCTGTTCGAAAAGGCCCAGACCACTCGCAACCGCCCGTTGGGGCTCAGCGAACTGGCGGTGTTCAAGGCCCTGGAAACCAGCAACTTCGAACAGGTGCTCAGTGCCCTGAAGAGCACCATCAGGGTCAATGCGGCCCTGACCATCAGCTCGTCATCGCCGCGTAATCGCTACTTCGCGATCAAGGAAGCGCTGATCCACGCGATACGCTCGGTGCACCTCCCCTGGAAGCTCGTGCAGCCCGAGAGCCTGGCGCGGATCAATGCCGAGTTGAGCCGCTACCGAACGCTGTACTCGAGCAACTACGACCTGCTCGCCTACTGGGCGATCATGCAGGCACCCGAGGCGTTCGACGACCTGTTCCGCACGGGCGACTCGACCTTCGACCTGGGCGACACCCACGCCCGCGGCACCCGTATCCTGTACCTGCACGGTGGCCTGCACCTGGTGAAGAACCTCGACGGCAGCACGCGCAAGCTGACGTCTTCGGAAAGTACCCTGCTGGGCAGTTTCGCGATCAACACCCTGGGCGATGTGCCATTGTTCGTCAGTGAAGGGAATGCCCAGGACAAGCTCAAGGCGATCCGTCATTCGGATTACCTGTCGTACTGCTACGGGCAGTTGGCCGCGCACCAGGGGGCCCTGTGCATCTTCGGCCACAACCTGGGCGAGCAGGACCGGCACATCGTCCAGGCCCTGCTGGATGCGCGGATCAACACCCTGGCCATCTCGATCCACCCGCGCAGCCAGGCATTCATCCAGCATCAGAAGCGTCACTTCAGCCAGCTGTTCGAGGGCCGGGAGGTGACGCTGCGGTTTTTCGATGCCAAGAGCCATCCGCTGGGCAACCCACAATTGCGGATCAGCCCCGAGACATGAGACACACGCCCTTGGTCGACGAATGAGAGCCGCCAACATGAGCCCCGCCATCGACAGTGCAGCCGATGAAATCAGCGTCGCCGCCCAAGCCGCGAGCTGGTTCGCCCGTCATCGCGACGCCCCCGAGCCGCGCTTGGACGAGGCGTTCGAACAATGGCGCGCGACGCCGGCTCATGCCCAGGCCTATGCTGAATTCGAAGCGCTCTGGGCGGACCTGGCGCAACTGCGCCAACTGAACCAGCCGGTGTTGCCGCCAGCACGGCGCAAGAACCTCTGGCGACCGGCCCTGGCCACGGCGACCGCACTATTATGTGCGTTGCTGACCCCCCAACTCGGCGCCAACACACCGTATCGGCACCAGGTCGCCGCCCATGCCCAGGGCACCCGCCTGCTGAAACTGCCGGACGGCAGCAGCCTGTACATCAACATCAATACCCAGCTGCGCATCAACTTCCGCGCCCAGCAACGAGATATCTACCTGGATCAAGGCCAGTTCTACCTGGAGGTGGCCGCTGACAGGGAGCGCCCGCTCTGGGTCCATGCCGGCAATGCCCGGGTACGGGTGCTAGGCAGCGCTTTCGATGTGCGACGCGGCCAACGCCAACTGGTGGTCAGCGTCGCCCATGGCCAGTTGGCCTTCGAACCCGAAGGCGATCCGAGCAGCGCCATCCTGCTTGAAGCGCGGCAACGGGCCATCTTCGACTACGCCAAGGGCACACTGCAACAGCGCCCCCTGAGCAACGAAGAGGTCGCCGAATGGCGCGGCGGCCACCTGACCTTTCACAATCGCGAACTGGTCAACCTGATCGACGAGTTGAACCTTTACCGCGGCAAACCGGTGCAACTGGCGGATGGCCCGCTGGCGCATTTCAAGGTCTCCGGGAGCCTCGACGCGCGGGACCCTGACGCCCTGCTCAATACCCTGCCCGCCTTGATCCCGGTGAAAACCGTGCCCCTGGAGGACGGCCAGGTCAGGATCGAAAGCCGAAAATAGCCGCCTGCCGGGAGTGCGCTGTGTTTCAACCAGCGTTCGAGCGGACCACGCTGAGCTCCGGGACCTGAGCCCGACGCTGGCTCAGGTAGCGGGTGCAACTGACCCGCAGGAAGGAGGCGAAATTCAGCACCTCCCCGCGAAAGTCCATCACTTCCTCGTAGAGCCGGGTGATCAACTGGTTGGTGGTCATGCCATCCGCTTCGGCGATCTCGCCGAGGATGTCCCAGAACTGGTTTTCCAGGCGCAAGGTGGTCACCACGCCACGGATACGCAGCGAACGGGAACGCGATTCGTAGAGAATCGGATCGGCCTTGACGTAGAGCTCGCACATGACCCAAACCTCGCTTACAAAGTGATCCTGGTACCCAGCAGCCCAAGGAACGCCGCCAGCCAGCTCGGGTGCGCCGGCCAGGCCGGGGCGGTGGCCAGGTTGCCCTGGACGTGGGCCTGGGTCACTTCGATATCGATATAACGACCGCCGGCCAGCCGGACTTCCGGGGCGCAGGCCGGGTAGGCGCTGCACTCGCGACCGTCGAGTATCCCCGCCGCCGCCAGCAACTGCGCGCCATGGCAAACGGCGGCAATCGGTTTGCCAGCCACGTCGAAGGCCTGGACCAGTTGCAGGACCTTGTCGTTCAGGCGCAGGTATTCCGGGGCACGACCGCCGGGAATCAGCAGGGCGTCGTAGTCGGCGGCATCAACCTTGGCGAAGTCGAAGTTCAGGGCAAACAGGTGCCCCGGTTTTTCACTGTAGGTCTGGTCGCCCTCGAAATCATGGATCGCGGTGCGTACGGTCTGGCCGGCGCTCTTGTCCGGGCACACGGCATGCACCTGGTGCCCGACCATCAGCAGTGCCTGGAACGGCACCATCACCTCGTAGTCTTCGACGTAATCGCCAACCAGCATCAGAATCTTTTTCGCGGCCATGGAACTGAACTCCTGTGGGATGAAAGACTGACAAGCGTATTCAAGGTAGACCCTGTGGCCGGCGATGGGTAATCGCCGGCTACTACGAAGTACCTTGCCGGCGATGGAGATGCCCGCCGCGCCGCTGCTATCGCCAGCAGGCTGGCGCCTACCGTTGAGCGTGTCAGCCCAGGTAGCCGTCCGCCCGCAACAGGGTTTCCAGGCAGTGTTCCCGGATGTGATAGAACGCCTTCAATTCCTCGATCTTCACCAGCAATTGCGCAGGGTCCAACGGTTCGGCCCGCTTGACCGCGAGGATCATCTTGTTCTTGTTGGTGTGTTCCAGGGAAATGAACTCGAAGACCTTGGTCTCGTAGCCGCAGGCTTCAAGGAACAGCGCGCGCAAGCTGTCGGTGACCATCTCCGCCTGCTGTCCCAGGTGCAGGCCATATTGCAGCATTGGCTTGAGCAACAGCGGGCTCTGGATCTGCAAACGGATCTGCTTGTGGCAGCACGGCGAACACATGATGATCGCCGCGCCCGAACGGATCCCCGTGTGAATCGCATAGTCGGTGGCAATGTCGCAGGCATGCAAGGCGATCATCACCTCCAGTTCGCTCGGCGCGACGCTGCGCACATCGCCGCACTTGAACAGCAGCCCCGGATGCTCCAGGCGGGCCGCCGCCGCGTTGCACAGGCTGACCATGTCCTCGCGCAACTCGACCCCGGTCACCTGCCCTTCGACCTGCAAGGTATTGCGCAGGTAATCGTGGATGGCAAAGGTCAGGTAGCCCTTGCCCGAACCGAAGTCCGCCACCCGCACCGGCTGGTCGAGCTTGATCGGGGAACTGCTCAGGGCATGGGAAAACACTTCGATGAATTTGTTGATCTGCTTCCACTTGCGCGACATCGCGGGAATCAGTTCGTGCTGCTGGTTGGTCACCCCCAGATCGGTGAGAAAGGGGCGACCGAGCTCCAGGTAGCGGTTCTTTTCACGATTGTGTTCGCCGGAGGGCACTTCCCGCGCCTGCTGGGCCTTGCCCTTGAACAGGGTGCTCTTGCCCTTCTTGCTGTACTCCAACTGCACCTCGTCGGTGAGCGACAGCAGATGTGCATTCTTGAAGGAAGTCGGCAGCAGCCCGGCAATGATCGCCAGGCCTTCGGCAACCGCGAAGTTCTTGGTGATATCACGGGTCTTGTAGCGATAGACAAAGGACAGGCACGCCTGCTCCTTGACCGTCACCTGCTTGACGATGAGCCGCTGCAGGTCCGCCTCGGCGCCCACGTACTTGGCCAGCACCAGCTTGATAAAAGCGTTCTGGCTCAGGCTGGTGTCGAGCAGGTCGAGAAATTGTGCGTGATGGTCCGGCACGGGCTGGGCGGGGTTTGCAGTAGCTGACATGGAAAAAGCGCCTCGGGCGCGCGGAATCTGGATAGGGAGAATGGCCGGCATTTTAGGCGGGATGGAACGCCGGGGCACGGGGTTATTTCGTCATTCATCCGATCACCCCGCCAGGACGCGCGCCTCGTCCGGCGCGCGGTTATCCATGCCGGCCGAGACGGCGGACGTCAGCCCAGCAGCACCAGACGGTTAGGCAACTCGTTACGCGCCTGGGTCACCGGTACATGGGCATTGAGCAGTTCGCCGCAGGACTCGACGCAAGCGATAAACCCCTGCAAGGTCTGTCCTTGCTTGACCCGCTCGGTGAAGGCCTTGACGATGGGCTCCCAGACGCTGTTGTCCAGCCGTCGGGAAATCCCCTCATCCACCAGGATTTCGACATGGCGCTCGGCTTCGCTGACAAAGATCAGCACCCCGGTATGGCCAACGGTATGGTGCAGATTCTGTTCGAGAAACTGCCGCCGCGCCAGGCTCGACGCCCGCCAATGCCGGACTGAACGCGGTATCAGCTGGCTGGTGATCGATGGGATGCGAAACACCAGGCACAACACGATAAAACTGCTCCATTGCACCGCCAACAGACTGTGGCTGTTCAACCAGCCGAAGGCAAAGTTGATGATCCCCGGCACCAGCAGCGCCAACAGGCTCGCCCACAGCAATGGGATATACGCGTAGTCGTCGGCACGCCGTGCCAGCACGGTCACCAGTTCCGCATCGGTCTGCTGCTCGACCCGCGCAATCGCTTCGGCGACCTGGCGTTGTTCGTACTCAGTCAATAAGGCCATGGTTATGCACGCTCTCTGATCATTATTGTGGATTACCAACTGCCCGATGAGCCGCCGCCACCGAAACTGCCGCCGCCACCGCTGAAACCACCGCCGGAACGTCCGCCACCGCCAAAGCCTCCCGAGCCGCCACTCCTGGGCCCGAAGCCCATCAGTTGCATGATCGCGCAGATCAGCACGAAGAGAACCATGAGGAAGCCGATCAATACCGGGTGCCGCGAACCGAAATCGCCTTCGGGCTCGGTTTTTTCCGGCAACGGACTGCCCAGTACCTTGAGCATGGCGTCGACCCCGGAACTGATACCGCTGGAAATAGCGCCGCGCTTGAACTGCGGCACGATCAACTGGTTGATGATCAGGGATGACTGGGCGTCGGTCAGGCGGTCTTCCAGGCCATAACCCACTTCAATCCGCACCTTGCGCTCGTCCCGGGCCACGATCAGTAGCGCGCCGCTGTTCTTGTCCTTCTGGCCGATGCCCCAATGACGCCCCAACTGGTAGCCATAGTCCTCGATGGTCTCGCCTTGCAGGTTCGCCACGGTCACCACCACGACCTGCTCGCCAGTGGCCTTTTCATGCGCCAGCAACTGCTGGCTCAAGGCCTCGCGTACCGGCGCATCGATCATCTGGGCGCTGTCCACCACCCGCCCGCTCAGTTCGGGAAACTGCAAATCGGCCCTGGCCGTCAGCGCCAGCGTGCACAGCAACAGCCACAGGGCGCCTTTGAAAATACGCATGCCGACCTCGTTCATGATGAAGCAGGGGCAAGCGTTATCACGCACCGGCGCGGTAACGCTCGTCGGGTTACTGGAACTTCACCTGCGGCGCTTTATCGGCGTCCTGGGTCGTCGCCTCGAACGTCGGGCGCAGCGGCATGTTGCTGTACATCAGGCTGTGCCAGAGGCGGCCGGGAAAGGTACGGATCTCGGTGTTGTACTTTTCCACGCTGAGGATGAAATCACGCCGCGCCACGCTGATGCGGTTTTCCGTGCCTTCGAGCTGGGACTGCAACGCCAGGAAGTTCTGGTTCGACTTCAGGTCCGGGTAGCGCTCCGAGACCACCATCAGGCGACTGAGCGCGCCGGTCAGCTGACCCTGGGCATCCTGGTACTGCTTGAGCTTCTCGGGATTGTCCAGGGTGCTGGCATCGACCTGGATCGAGGTGGCCTTGGCGCGCGCCTCGACTACCGCGGTCAGGGTTTCCTGCTCCTGTTTCGCATAGCCCTTGACCGTTTCCACCAGGTTCGGGATCAGGTCCGCGCGCCGCTGGTACTGGTTCTGCACCTGGGCCCAGTTGGCTTTCACTTGCTCATCGTAAGTGGGGATGTTGTTGATACCGCAACCGGCCAGCAATGTCGCCAGCAATGCCAGTACGACAAACCTGCCACTTGAACGGAACCCCTGTTGTGCGTGCATGCTCGAAACACTCCTTAAAAGGCAAAAAAGGGAAAAGCCCTAGGATTTTTCGTACCAGGGACTCAGGCATAATCCGTCACCGCCACTGGAATGTGTGAAGGCAATCAGCTAAAAGATGCCCAGCGCGAAAAACAGTTCATAACTGTGCTGAATTATTAGCACAACAATAGTCGCTCCCTATAACTAAACAGCCCGGCCAGTGCGCAATGATTGGTCGCCGGACCGGGCCCCGAGATAATCATTCATGAAGAAGCTGTGTTTGCTGGGCCTTGCTATTGGCCTGGCCAGTCTCCCGGTAGTGGCCGACACAAAGCCCGCCCCCATTGAAAACAAGGACGCCTTCATCGCCCAACTGATGAAGCAGATGACCCTCGAGGAAAAGATCGGCCAGTTGCGCCTGATCAGTATCGGCCCGGAAATGCCCCGGGAACTGATCCGCAAGGAAATCGCCGCCGGCAACATCGGTGGCACCTTCAACTCCATTACCCGTCCGGAAAACCGTCCGATGCAGGACGCGGCCATGCGCAGCCGGCTGAAGATCCCGATGTTCTTCGCCTATGACGTGATCCACGGCCACCGGACCATTTTCCCCATCAGCCTGGCCCTGGCCTCCAGTTGGGACATGGACGCCATCGGGCGTTCCGGGCGCATTGCCGCCCAGGAAGCCAGCGCCGACAGCCTCGACATCACCTTCGCGCCGATGGTCGATATTTCCCGTGACCCGCGCTGGGGCCGGACCTCCGAAGGCTTCGGCGAGGACACCTACCTGGTCTCGCGCATCGCCAAGGTGATGGTCCACGCCTACCAGGGCAAGAGCCCGAGCGAAGCGGACAGCATCATGTCCAGCGTCAAGCACTTCGCCCTCTATGGCGCGGTGGAAGGCGGTCGCGACTACAACGTGGTCGACATGAGCCCGGTGAAAATGTACCAGACCTACCTGCCACCCTATCGCGCCGCGCTCGACGCCGGCGCGGGCGGGGTGATGGTCGCGCTGAACTCGATCAACGGCATCCCCGCCACCTCCAATACCTGGCTGATGCAGGACCTGCTGCGCAAGGAATGGGGCTTCAAGGGCCTGGCGGTGAGCGACCACGGGGCGATTTTCGAACTGCTCAAGCATGGCGTCGCCAAGGACGGTCGCGAAGCAGCCAAGCTGGCGATCAAGGCCGGCATCGACATGAGCATGAACGACTCGCTCTATGGCAAGGAACTGCCGGGACTGATCAAGTCCGGCGAAGTGCCGCAAAGCGACCTGGACAACGCCGTGCGTGAAGTGCTCGGCGCCAAGTACGACATGGGGCTGTTCAAGGACCCGTACCTGCGCATCGGCAAGGCCGAGGACGACCCGGCCGATACCAACGCCGAAAGCCGCCTGCACCGTGCCGATGCCCGGGATGTGGCGCGCCGCAGCCTGGTCCTGCTGAAGAACCAGGGCCAGACCCTGCCGCTGAAGAAATCGGCGAAGATCGCCCTGGTCGGCCCCCTGGCCAAGGCCCCGATCGACATGATGGGCAGTTGGGCCGCCGCCGGTTTGCCGGCGCAATCGGTCACGCTGTTCGACGGCATGAACAAGGCAGTCGGCGACCCGAGCAACCTGATCTACGCCCGTGGCGCCAATATCACCGAGGACAAGAAACTCCTCGACTACCTGAACTTCCTCAATTTCGACGCGCCGGAAGTGGTCAACGACCCACGTCCGACCGCTGAATTGATCGCCGAAGCGGTCAAGGCCGCCCAACAGGCCGACGTGGTCGTGGCGGCGGTCGGCGAGTCGCGGGGCATGTCCCACGAGTCGTCGAGCCGCACCGACCTGAACATCCCGGTCAACCAGCGTGAACTGATCAAGGCCCTCAAGGCCACCGGCAAACCGCTGGTGCTGGTGCTGATGAACGGCCGTCCGCTGACCATCGGCCACGAGCAGGACCAGGCCGATGCCGTGCTGGAGACCTGGTTCAGCGGCACCGAAGGCGGCAATGCCATCGCCGACGTGCTGTTCGGCGACTACAACCCGTCGGGCAAGCTGCCGATCACCTTCCCGCGCTCGGTCGGCCAGGTGCCGATGTACTACAACCACCTGACCATCGGCCGACCGTTCACACCGGGCAAGCCGGGCAACTACACCTCGCAGTACTTCGACGAGGAAAACACCCCGCTGTATCCCTTCGGCTATGGCCTGAGCTACACCGATTTCAGCCTGAGCAACATGGCGCTGTCTTCGACCACGCTGAACAAGAGCGGCAAGCTCGATGCCAGCATCACGGTCAAGAACACCGGCAAGCGTGATGGCGAGACCGTGGTGCAGTTGTATATCCAGGATGTCGCCGGTTCCATGACCCGTCCGGTCAAGGAGCTGAAGAACTTCCAGAAGGTGATGCTCAAGGCGGGCGAGCAGAAGGTCATTCACTTCAGCATCGACGAGAACGACCTGAAGTTCTACAACACCCAATTGAAGTACGCCTCGGAACCCGGCAAGTTCAATGTGCAGATCGGCCTGGACTCGCAGGACGTGACGCAGCAGAGCTTCGAGTTGTTGTAAACCCTGCCACGGGCCGCTCTTGTGGGAGCGGTGCTTGCCCGCGAAGCTTCTGGCGACCTCAAGGTCCCTTTCGCGGGCAAGCAGCGCGCCCACAAGTCAGTGCCCGGCTGATTCGACATGTTATCTTTCCCGCCCCTGTCCAGCCTGTCGTTGCCCGTATGTCGCCGCTTCCCCGTTACCTGCGTCTGGCGCTCTACACCCTGCTGATTCTTGCCGGCACCGTCCTCGCCGCCGGTTGGGCCATGCATCGCGCCGAACAACAAGCCCTGGTCGACGACGCCGCGCGCGGCAAGACGCAACTGACGCTCTACGCCAATGCCCTGCACACCCTGATCGAACGCTACCGCGCCCTGCCCGCGGTGCTCGCCCTCGACCCGCAACTGCGCGCGGCCCTCAGCGGCCCGATCGACGCGACACAACAGGACGCCCTGAACCGCAAACTGGAACGAATCAACGGCGCGGCGCGCTCTTCGACCCTGCAACTGCTGGACCGCAACGGCCTGTCGGTGGCCGCCAGCAACTGGCGCCTGCCCAGCAGCTACGTCGGTCACAACTACGGCTTTCGCCCCTACTTCAGCCAGGCCCGCGTCGATGGCAGCGGGCACTTCTATGCCGTGGGCGTGACCAGCGGTATTCCCGGCTACTTTCTCGCCAGCGCGGTGACCGGCGACAACGGCGAGTTCCTGGGCGCGATGGTGGTGAAACTGGAGTTCCCGGAGCTGGAGCACGAGTGGAGCAAGGGCAACGATACGCTGCTGGTCAGCGATGCCCGCGACATCGTGTTCATTGCCAACCAGCCCGGCTGGCGCTATCGCCTGCTGCGACCGTTGCACGACACCGACCGCAGCGAAATCGGCAGCACCCGGCAATACGACAAGCAGTCCCTCAGCCCCCTCGACTATCGGGCCTTGCAGGTGTTCGACGAGAATAGCTACCTGACCCGGGTCGACGGCCCGGACGGCAGCGCCGACTACCTCTGGGAATCCCTCGCCCTGCCTCCGGAAAACTGGACCCTGCACCTGCTGCGCAAACCGCAGATGGCCGCCGAGGAGCGGCGCAATGCCGGTCTCGCCGGTGCCGGGCTGTGGCTGGCGCTGGTGTTCCTGCTGCTGTTCCTGAGCCAACGCTGGCGCCTGGCGCGCCTGCGTCAACGCAGTCGCGAAGAGTTGGAGCGCCTGGTGGAAGAACGCACCCGCGACCTGCGCACCGCCCAGGACGGCCTGGTGCAATCGGCCAAGCTGGCGGCGCTGGGGCAGATGTCCGCCGCCCTCGCCCATGAAATCAACCAGCCGCTGACCGCCCAGCGCATGCAGTTGGCCACCCTGCGTCTGCTGCTCGACCACGGTCGGATCGACGCGGCCTACCAAGCCCTCGAACCCCTGGACCAGATGCTCAGTCGCATGGCGGCCCTCACGGGCCACTTGAAGACCTACGCCCGACAGAGCCCCAGCGGCCTGCGCGAGCCCCTCGATCTGGCGGGCGTGGTCGACCAGGCATTGCAGTTGCTGGACCCACGCCTGCGCGCGGACGCGGTCAGCAGCGTGCTGCACCTCGCCCGCCCGGCCTGGGTCCGCGGCGATGCCATTCGCCTGGAGCAAGTGCTGATCAACCTGTTGCGCAACGCCCTGGACGCCATGCACGACAAGCCGCTCAAACGCCTGGAAATCCGGATCGAGGCCCGCCCACCGTCGTGGTTGTTGACCGTGGGCGACAGCGGCGGTGGCATCGCCGAGGAACATCTGGCGAAGGTCTTCGACCCGTTCTTCACTACCAAACCAGTGGGCGAGGGGCTCGGGTTGGGGCTGGCGGTGTCCTACGCCATCGTCCATGAACTGGATGGCCGCCTGAGCGTTGAAAATCGTCATGGCGGTGCATACTTCAGCCTGACCCTGCCGATTGCCCCGGAGATGCCCACCCGATGAATTCCGTGATCGTGGTCGACGACGAGGCCAGTATCCGCACAGCCGTCGAGCAGTGGTTGAGCCTGTCGGGATTCCAGGTGCGGGTCTTCAGCCGCGCCGAAGAATGCCTGGCGCAACTGCCGCGGGACTTTCCCGGGGTGATTCTCAGCGATGTGCGCATGCCCGGCATGGGCGGCCTGGAACTGCTGGCACGCTTGCGGGAACACGACAGCGACCTGCCGGTGATCCTGCTGACCGGCCACGGCGATGTGCCCATGGCGGTGGAAGCCATGCGCGATGGCGCCTACGACTTCCTGGAAAAACCCTTCAGTCCGCAGACCCTGCTCGCCAGCCTCGCCCGGGCCCTGGAGAAACGTCGCCTGGTGCTGGAGAACCGTCAGTTGCATGAACAGGCCGACCAGCGCTCCCGACTTGAGCGCAGCCTGCTGGGAGTTTCCCGTAGCCTGCAGACCCTGCGTCGGCAGGTGCTGGAGCTGGCGGCGCTGCCGGTCAATGTGCTGATCCGCGGCGAAACCGGCAGTGGCAAGGAGTTGGTCGCCCGTTGCCTGCATGACTTCGGACCGCGGGCCGACAAGCCATTTGTCGCCCTCAACTGCGCGGCGATTCCCGAGGCGTTGTTTGAAGCGGAACTGTTCGGCCATGAAAGCGGGGCCTTCACCGGCGCCCAGGGCAAGCGTATCGGCAAGCTGGAATACGCCGATGGCGGTACCCTGTTTCTCGACGAAATCGAAAGCATGCCGCTGGCCCAGCAGGTGAAGCTGCTGCGGGTGTTGCAGGAACAGAAGCTGGAACGGCTGGGTTCGAACCAGAGCATCGCGGTGGACCTGCGCGTCGTCGCGGCGACCAAGCCCGACTTGCTGGACGAGGCCCGGGCCGGGCGTTTCCGCGAGGACCTGGCCTACCGCTTGACGGTGGCACAGTTGCGCCTGCCGCCGTTGCGTGAGCGGCGCGAAGATATTCCGTTGCTGTTCGAGCACTTCGCCTACAGCGCGGCCGAGCGCATGGGGCGGACCTCGACGCCGTTGGGCGGGCCGCAGCTGAGCCGCCTGCTGAGCCATGACTGGCCGGGCAATGTCCGGGAACTGGCCAATGCCGCCGAACGCTCGGTACTCGGCCTCGGCGAGCCGGAACCCGAAGCCATCGATCCGGGCCAATCCCTGGCGGCGCAGCAGGAGGCCTTTGAAGCGCAATGCCTGCGTTCGGCCCTGACCCGGCACAAGGGCGATGTCAAAGCGGTACTCGAAGAACTGCAACTGCCGCGCCGCACCTTCAACGAAAAGATGCAGCGTCATGGTCTGGCGCGCGAGATGTTCCTCAAGGACGACTGACTCCCCCTTGTGATGAGCGGGCTTGCTCTAATGCCGTCAGTTGAGAGCGATCTTAAGTCTGGCCGAATTTTGTGGCGAGCGGGCTTGTCCGCGCTCGGCTGCGAAGCAGCCGTAAAAACAGACATCTCGTTCTACCTGACACACCGCAACCACCGGTTTCAGGGCCGCTTCGCGCCCCAGCGCGGGCAAGCCCGCTCGCCACAATAGAGCGGCTCGCATCGGCAATTTTCCGCTTACCGATTTATCGTAAATGAGCGGTTTTCCGCCTATCCAATCGCGCAATCCCCTCTAAACCGGGCCTTCCGCCGTTGGCACAGCTCCTGCTACAGCCCTGGCAGGCCGCGCTTGTGCGCGCTCCACAAAAACAATGACTTGAAGGTTCCCTGATGGATAACTCCTCTACCCTGCCTCTGGGGTCGGCTGCCGCGCCGGCCAACGAAAGAACCACCTCCAGCCGTCTGAAATCGATCTTCAGCGGCTCGGTCGGCAACATGGTCGAATGGTACGACTGGTACGTCTACGCCGCGTTCTCGCTGTACTTTGCCAAGGTCTTCTTCCCCAAGGGCGACACCACCGCCCAACTGCTCAACACCGCCGCGATCTTCGCCGTGGGCTTCCTGATGCGCCCGATCGGTGGCTGGCTCATGGGCCTCTACGCCGACCGCAAGGGACGCAAGGCGGCCCTGATGGGTTCGGTCCTGCTGATGTGCGCCGGCTCCTTGATCATCGCCCTCACCCCCGGCTACGAAACCATCGGCGTCGGCGCGCCGATCCTGCTGGTGGTCGCCCGCCTGATGCAGGGCCTGTCGGTCGGCGGCGAATACGGCACCTCGGCCACTTACCTCAGCGAGATGGCGACCAAGGAACGTCGTGGTTTCTTCTCCAGCTTCCAGTACGTGACCCTGATTTCCGGCCAGCTCATCGCCCTGGCGGTGCTGATCGTGCTGCAACAGACCCTGACCACCGAACAGCTGCAAGCTTGGGGCTGGCGGATTCCGTTCGCCATCGGTGCCCTGTGTGCCGTGGTCGCGCTCTACCTGCGGCGCGGCATGGAAGAGACCGAATCCTTCACCAAGAAGAAGGAAAAGCCGAAAGAGAGCCTGATGCGCACCCTGATGCGCCATCCCAAGGAACTGATGACCGTGGTCGGCCTGACCATGGGCGGCACCCTGGCGTTCTACACCTACACCACCTACATGCAGAAGTACCTGGTGAACACGGTGGGCATGAGCATCTCCGACTCCACCACCATTTCGGCGGCGACGCTGTTCCTGTTCATGTGCCTGCAACCGCTGGTCGGGGCGCTGTCGGACAAGATCGGCCGGCGGCCGATCCTGATTGCCTTCGGTATTCTCGGAACACTGTTCACCGTACCGATCCTCAGCACCCTGCACACCATCCAGACCTGGTGGGGGGCGTTCTTCCTGATCATGGCGGCGCTGATCATCGTCAGCGGTTACACCTCGATCAACGCGGTGGTGAAGGCCGAACTGTTCCCGACCGAAATCCGCGCGCTGGGCGTGGGCCTGCCGTATGCCCTGACCGTTTCGATCTTCGGCGGCACGGCGGAATACATTGCGTTGTGGTTCAAGAGCGTCGGCATGGAAACCGGCTACTACTGGTACGTGACGGCCTGCATTGCCTGTTCGCTGCTGGTGTACGTGACCATGAAGGACACTCGCAAGCATTCGCGGATCGAGACCGACTGAGTACCGATAGCACTGCGCCCCTGTAGGAGCCCGCTTGCCAGCGATGAGGCCCTTGAGCCTTGTAACGTCGATGTCGACGCCATCGCCGGCAAGCCTGCTCCCACAAGGTTCGGCGGTGTTTTCAGAAGCTGCATTCCCCTCCCTTGCCCCACGCCTTTAGCGGGCGCTCCCGGCGCATTAGCGCGCAGTCGCAAAAGAATTACCTGAATTAATAGTCAGTTAATTTCCAAGCGACATTCTGATCCTACGTTAGATCGACCTGGCCCCGGCCCCTTGGCATCAAATTGAATGCCGACCTTTTCCGGCGCCATATATATCTATATTTACGATTAATTTAAGCATCTATTTGCACTTTTTAATCAAATTAACAAGCGTAAGATCGCTTCCACACCCACTGAACACAACGCACACCTTCAGGAGCAACCACCATGAAAACCAAACTGATCCTCGCCCTGACCATCTCGGTACTGGCTGCCAACACCTTCGCTGCCGATGGTTATGACCGTACCGGCTCTGCCACTTTCAATGCCAGCGCAAGCGCCGCGCTTGCCTCCGATGGTTTCGATCACACCGGCACCGCTGGCGCAGTTGCTTCCGACGGCTTCGATCACACCGGCACCGCTGGCGCAGTTGCTTCCGACGGCTTCGATCGCACCGGTACCGCTGGCGCAGTTGCTTCCGACGGCTTCGATCACACCGGCACCGCTGGCGCAGTTGCTTCCGACGGCTTCGATCACACTGGCACCGCTGGCGCGGTTGCTTCCGACGGCTTCGATCACACCGGCACCGCTGGCGCAGTTGCTTCCGACGGCTTCGATCACACCGGCACCGCTGGTGCAGTTGCTTCCGACGGCTTCGATCACACCGGTACCGCTGGCGCGGTTGCTTCCGACGGCTTCGATCACACCGGTACCGCTGGCGCGGTTGCTTCCGACGGCTTTGATCGCACCGGTACCGCCGCAGCTATCAGTTGACCTCTGCAGAAACGGCATCACAGCCCGGCCTCGGTCGGGCTTAGTCATTTCTGGGGGGCAGAAATACAAAGCTTCCAGGCGATGAAGACTTCAAGTGGCGAGCGGGCTTGCCCGCGCTGGGGTGCGAAGCAGCCCTGAAATCAGCGTCCCCATTGTGTCAGGTAGAATGCGATCACAGGTTTTACGGCTGCTTCGCAACTGATCGCGGGCAAGCCCGCTCGCCACAAGTGCGCGGATATCCAACTATCGCATTTCAAAACCCGGCAACGCACACTGTGCACCTGCACTTCCATCCTGCCCGCGGAACCTCGAACCATGTCCGACGCCATCCACTACTACGAACCCGCCAACGGCCACGGCCTGCCCCACGACCCGTTCAACGCCATCGTCGGCCCACGGCCCATCGGCTGGATTTCCTCGCAGGATGCCCAGGGCCACCTGAACCTGGCGCCCTACAGCTTTTTCAACGCGTTCAACTACATCCCGCCGATCGTCGGGTTCGCCAGCATCGGCCGCAAGGACAGCCTGAACAATATCGAACAGACCGGCGAGTTCGCCTGGAACCTCGCCACCCGGCCCCTGGCCGAAGCCATGAACCAGAGCTGCGCGGCCGTGCCCGCCGAAGTCAATGAATTCGAACTGGCCGGCCTGACGCCCGTCGCCTCGCGGATCATCCAGGTGCCGCGGGTAGCGGAAAGTCCAGTGTCCTTCGAATGCAAGGTCACCCAGATCATTCAGTTGCAACGCGCGGATCGGGAATTGGTGCCCACCTGGCTGGTGCTCGGCGAAGTGGTAGCCGTGCATATCGCCAAGTGGCTGCTCAAGGATGGGATCTACGACACCGCCGCCGCCGAGCCGATTCTGCGCGGCGGTGGTCCGGCGGACTACTTCCAGTTGGGCCCGGAAGCCTTGTTCAAAATGTACCGCCCACGCGCCTAGCGGCCAACGCACGTCCCTGTAGGCGCCAGCTGGCTGGCGATAGCGTCCGAACGGGCGCCTCAAGGCTCAAGGGCCTCATCGCCAGCCAACTGGCTCCCACAAGGACCGTGCCCGGCAGAGGATCAGTTGCGAACCTAGGCGACAGCCCAGGACAACTCGCCCTCTTCATCGACATCGACCAATCGCGCCAGCTCCAGCGCGGCAGCCTCGTCAGCTTCGAAGGCGGTCTTGAACTTCTGTTCGTCGAGTATTTTGTGGAACCGAGGCGCACCGGAACCGCCCAGGGCTTTCACGGCAATCGCCGCGCTATAGCCACCCTCACCGGGAACCACTGCCGAAACAGCTTCGAAATGTGTGAATGCTTTACGTGCCATGCCTGTTATCCCGGCCAATTGATCGGCCGGCATTCTAAACCTTCAACTGGCCAACTGCTGCAAGACTCCGGCACTGGCCAGATGAAAATCACACTGCGCGCGGGCCGCGCTGACATCGCTGAAGGTATGGAAGTCCAGGCTGCTGACCACCAGTTCCTGGACCAGTTCGGCAAAGATCTGCATGGCCGGAGTATTGAAATAGGCCGTCATCGCCGCCTGGTTGACCCAGAATCCGGACACCAACCACAGGTCGGCATCGGCCAGGGAGTGTTGCAGGGAAAACTGCAGGCAACCGGCGGCCTGGCGAGAGGGTTCGATCAGGCTGCTCAGCCGCGCGCCCAATTCGGCGGAACGCCCTGGGCGTGCACGAACAAAGGCCATGTGACTGACGGGGATAGGCTTGGACATGCTCGGCGCTCCCGAAGAGAAGGTTGTACTCGCTCAATCAGCCCGGGGACTGACTGCGACAGGAACAGAGATTAGAGCTTTTGCCGAGGGCCGGTTAGTCGATTCCTGTCGGCTTATTGCACAATCCTGCCGCACCGCCGATTCCCACGCATGCCCCTGCTCTCGGCTTGCCAGACGCCTGTCGACGGTGTTTTGAGCAACTTCATGGCGTCCGGCCGCCTGTCATCTGACGGTCATATGAAAAGACGGCAGAATCAGGCAAGAATTGCGCAGTATTGTCCTGGCGCCGCCGCTTGCCCAAACTTAAGCTTGCCCCACTCGTCATCACCTCCAGGGCCTACCATGTCCTTGCTCGATCAACCCCAAGTTCCCCTGCCGGTCGAAATGGAAAAGTTGCGCGCGGAATTGGCCGAGATCATCTGCCGCAACACCGGCGAAGATGGCTCCTATGCCACCGCCGTGGGTTCACTGAACCTGTCCCGTCATAGCCAACCGCATGAGTTCTCTCCGGTCCTCGCGCAACCGGCGCTGTGCGTCATGGCCCAGGGCCGCAAGGAAGTGCGTCTGGGGGATGAGAGTTTTGTCTACGACCCGCTGAACTACATGGTGGTCTCGGTTTCCATGCCGATCTGCGGGCGCATCGCCAGCGTCTCGCCGGAACATCCCATCCTGGCCTTGCGCGTGGATATCGATCCGGCCGAAATCACCGCCTTGATTGCCGAGGCCGGCCCCATGGGCATACCCAGCCGGCCAACCGGACGTGGCTTGTATGTGGAGCGCCTGGACACGCAGATGTTCGATGCGCTGCTGCGCCTGACCCGCCTGCTCGACAGCCCGAAAGACATCAACATGCTCGCGCCACTGATCCGTCGGGAGATTCTCTATCGACTGCTGCGCAGCCCCCAGGGCTACCGGCTGTATGAGATCGCCATCGCCAACAGCCAAAGCCATCGGGTCAGCCAGGCCGTCAAGTGGCTGAACGGTAATTTCGAACAACCGTTGCGCATCGACAACCTGGCCCGCGAGGCCAACCTCAGCGTCTCCACCCTGCACCACCGGTTCAAGGCGATGACCTCCATGAGCCCGCTGCAGTACCAGAAACAGTTGCGCCTGCAGGAAGCGCGGCGGCTGATGCTGATCGAAGGCCTGGATGCTTCGGCGGCGGGCTACCGCGTGGGCTATGAAAGCCCGTCGCAGTTCAGCCGCGAATACAGCCGGCTGTTCGGCGCGCCGCCGTTGCGCGACCTGGCGCGGTTGCGCCTGAGCGTCTAGGACCTAGGCCCCGAGCAGCCGACAGGCCTCGGCCGGAATGGTCACCGACACCGCCTGGCCCACCCCCAGGCCGATGCCTTGGCACGGCGTGCTCAACGCCGTGAACGCCACCCCGGAACACTCGACGATGGTTTCAATGGTCGAGCCGATATCTCGTACAAAGGTCACCGTGCCAAGCAGGCGATTACCCGCCGTTGCTGCGGGCGCGGACAATTGCAGGTCTTCCGGGCGTACCAGCATCCGCACCTGCTTGCCGGCCTCGACATTGACACAGCTCGGCACCTCGATGCTCTCGCCACCCGCCAGCCCGACCCGCCCACCGCCCAGCACCGTGGCCGCAAAGATATTGCCCGAACCGATGAAGTCGGCGACAAACTCATTGGCCGGGTGTCGATAGATCTCGATGGGCGTGCCCACCTGCTGGACCCGATGCTCGCCCAGCACCACCACGATATCGGCCATGGTCATGGCTTCACGCTGGTCGTGGGTGACCATGATGGTGGTGATGTTCAGGCGCTGTTGCAGTTGGCGGATCTCCACCTGCATCGACTCGCGCAACTTGGCGTCCAGCGCCGACAGCGGTTCGTCCAGCAGCAGGAGCTTGGGCCGCGCGGCAATCGCCCGGGCAATCGCCACGCGCTGGCGCTGGCCACCGGAGAGCTTGGACACCGGCCGGTCGATCATCTCGCGCAGTTGAATCAGTTGCAGCAGCTCGACCATCCGCGCCTGCTGCTCGGCCTTGCCGACCCCGCGCAACTTCAGCGGATAGGCGATGTTCTCGCCCACGCTCATATGGGGAAACAGCGCCAGGGACTGGAACACCATGCCAAAGTTGCGCAGGTGCGCCGGGGTCTGGCCGATGTCCTCGCCGTCCAGGCGGATCTCGCCAGCGCTGAGGGTTTCCAGACCGGCGATCATCCGCAGCAAGGTGGTCTTGCCACAGCCCGAAGGGCCAAGGAAACACACCAGTTTGCCCTCGGGCAGGTGCAGATTGACGTCCTTCACCGCACAGGCCGTACCGTAGTGCTTTTCGACGTTTTCCAGAATCAGTCCAGTCATGTTGCTTACCTCAAGAAATCAGAAGGAAACGCCGCCCTCGCCCACCAGCTTCTCCAACGCCCAGATCAGGACGAAGTCGATCAGCACGATCAGCACGGCAAAGGAGAAAACAGTGGGATCGAGGGACGAGACAGTGCGGCTGTACATCCAGATCGGCACGGTCATCACATCGATGGTGTAGAGGAAATAGGTCACGGTGAATTCGTTGAACGAGACGATGAACGCCAGCAGCATCCCGGCCAGAATCCCCGACTTCATCAATGGCACCACCACATCGAGGATCGCCCGTTGCGGCGAAGCGCCAAGCATCCGCGCGGCCTCCTCGACCTCGCTGCCGATGGACAGCATGGCCGCCGTGCAGTTCTTCACCACGAAGGGCAAGGCCAGGATCACATGGGCGATCACCAACCGCGAAAAGCTCATCTGGAACGGCAGACTGTCGAACACCAGCAGCAACGCCAGCCCCAGGACCACCATCGGAAACACCAGGGGCAAGGACATCAGTTGCAAGGCCAGGGCCTTGCCACGGAATTCACAACGCACCAGGGCGTAGGCCGCCGGCACCGCCACCAGGGTCGCCAGGACCATGGTCAGGCAAGCCACCAGCAGGCTGATGGTCATTGCCTTGCCCAGGCTCAGCACATCGCTGGCATCCGGCGAAACGAGGGTCTGCCAGGCCGCGCGATACCATTGCAGGCTGTAGCTGCTGGGCGGGAAGTCGAGGTTCGAGGCGCCGCTGAAGGACATGACGATCATGGTCAGGATCGGCAGCACCGCCAGCAGCAGGATGAACCCCGAGAGCATACCGGCGAAGCGTCCGGTTTCCCCCGGCAGGATCGACAGGCGTTTGTTCGACGACAGGCTCATTGGCAGGACTCCAGCATCCGGCGCCGACGGCCGGTGACGTATTCGGACAGGGTCATGATCGCCAGGGTGGTGATGATCAATACGACGCCGGCCGCCGAGGCCGCTGGCCAGTTCATCAGCGGGGCGATCTGGTCGTGGACCATCACCGCGAGCATCGGCACGCGCCGGCCGCCCAGCAACAGAGGCACGACAAAACTGCTGGCGTTGTAGGCGAACACCAACGTCGCGCCGGTAATGATGCCCGGCAGGCTCATCGGCAACACCACCTGGCGAAACACCTGGAAACGACTGGCACCGAGGGTGGCCGCAGCCTCTTCGTAAGTGCGGGCGACACCACGCATGGCGCTGGCAATCGGCAGCACCGCCAGGGGAAAGGCGGTCTGCACCAGGCCCATCAGCACACCGTTCTGGTTGTACAGCAGCATGATCGGACGCTGAATCAGGCCCAGGCCCATCAACGCCTGGTTGAGCATGCCGCCAGGACCGAGGATCACCAGCCAGCCGTAGCTTTGCAGCAACAGATTGACCAGCAACGGCAGGAGCACCGCGGCGAGGAAGATCCGTCGCAGGAACGGCGAGGTCAGCCGCGACATGGTGTAGGCCACCGGAATCGCCAGCAGCACCGCGATCACCGCGCTGAACAGCGCCAGGCGCAGGGTCAGCAGCAACGACTTGAGGTAGTAGGGCTCAAGCAGTTGTGCATAGCTGGCAAGGCTGAAGCCGGTCCATTCGGCGCCCTTGGTACCGACGCTCATGCGCAGCACCAGCAGGCTGGCAAGAATCAGCACGGCGAGAAACAGCATCGACGGCGAGAGGAAGAGCCAGGCGCGGGCGGTGGGCGAAATACCCGCTGCGGGACGCGGCAAGGCCACGCCGACCGGTCGGGTCAGAGGTTGGTGTTCCATAGAAAAAGTCTCGACACAAAGAAATCATCAACAAGCCAGACGCTTGGCGGACAAGCCCGAGCGCCAGGATTGACAAGGTCCCTGCAAGAGTCAGCTTGCTGGCGATGGCGATCTGACAGTCAACATCCTTGTCGCCTGATAAACCGCTATCGCCAGCAAGCTGGCGCCTACAGGTTTCGCGACAGGTTCAAAAGCAGCACGAAAGGCCAAAGGGCCTTGCGCCGCAATCTCAGGACGAAAAGATTTCCGTATAGCGACGAATCCACTGGTCATGCACCGTCGCCAGGAAAGCGTTGTCGTGCATGATGGCTTTCTCGGAAATCTGTTCCGGCGTCAGGATGTACGGGCTCTTGCGCGCCTCGGCGGAGATGATCGCCTTGGCGTTGACCGGGCCGTTGAAGATGTCTTCGGCCATCTTGCCCTGCACCAGCGGATCGAGCGAATGGTCGATAAAGGCGTAGGCCAGGTCGGTATCGCCCGGGCGATTCTTCGGCATCACCGAGAGCATCAGGTCGGTGTAGAACCCTTCCTTCATACCGAACGTCGCACCCAGGCCGTAGGCCGGATCACGGATCTGTTTCGGAAAAAATGCCGGCGCATACAGGCCGCCCAGGTCCAGCGAGCCGGTGCGGAACAGTTCGGCGATCTGGTTGGGGTTTTCCCCGAGGGTAACCACGCGGTCCTTGAGCTCGGCGAGTTTCTTGAAGCCCGGCTCGACGTTGTGCTCGTCACCACCGGCCAGTTTGGCGGCAATGATGATCAGGTCCATGGCCTCGGTCCAGTTCGGCGGCGGCAGGAACAGGTTGCTGGCGAAATCCTTGTCCCACAGCGCCGCATAGCTGTCCGGCGCCTCTTTCACCGTGCGGGTGCTGTAGACCAGGCTGTTGCACCAGAGCAGGTAGCCGATGCCATGGCCATTGGCGCCGGTGCGGTATTTTTCCGGTACGTCGACCAGGTTGGGAATACGGTTCAGATCGGGTTTTTCCAGCAGCCCGGCGGCGGCCAGGCCTTCGGCGCCGACACCGGCCAGGGTGATGATGTCGTACTGCGGACGATCACCGCCGGCCTTGAGCTTGGCGACCATTTCCGAGGTACTGCCGGTGCGGTCGGCGATGACCTTGGCGCCGGTCTTGGCCTCGAAGGTCGCGGCGATATTGCGCAATGCGGCGAGGCCGGTGTCATCGGACCAGGTCAGCAGTTTCAGGGTCTTGCCCTGAAAGCGGGTGTCGCTGGCGTTGGCCCGGATAAACGGCATGCTCATGGCGGCCGCGGCCACCGAAGCCACGCCCACGGTCTTGATGAACTGCCTTCTGTTCAGGTCGTACTGGCCCATTTCGGACTCCCTTTTTTTTTAGGTATGAGGTCGGTCGCAACCTCTGCAACCGGTCTTCGATCTCGCTGGAGCCCCCGAGGACCGTGGGTCGTGGCTGAATCGGCAGGTTCATCCTGAGGTCGCCTGGAAGCGGCAACAATCGAAAGTTTGTCATCGAAGCCATGCGTCAGGCGCATGCCTCATTTCGAGGCATGCACTGCCCTGTCAGGGGCCGGGCCAGATCACAAAACAGACAGGCACCACAAACCCCCGTAGGAGCCAGCTTGCTGGCGATGGCGATTTCCAGGCGATGGCGATGTTGGCCATCGGATCGCATCGCCAGCAAGCTGGCGCCTACAGGGAGGTTGTGGTGTCGTTGAAATTCCGCCGTCGGAAAGGCTGTCTACAGGGCGCGAATCACGTGCTTGATCTCCTGGAACGCCTGCAAGCCCCAGGGCCCCAGCTCCCGGCCCAGGCTGCTCTGCTTGTAGCCGCCCCAGGCGGTTTGCGGGAAGATCACCTGCGGTGCATTGATCCACACCAGCCCGGCCTGCAAGGCATTGGCGATGCGCTGTGCCGTCTGCTCACTGCGGCTGACCACGCTGGCCACCAGGCCGAACTCGCTGTCGTTGGCCAACGCCAGCGCCTCGGCCTCGCTGGCAAAACCGCGCACACAAAGCACCGGACCGAAAATCTCTTCACGCCACAATGCACTGTCCAGGGGCACATCGGTGAAGATCGTCGGCCGCAAAAAATAGCCGCGCGGCAACTCCGGCGGACGCCCACCGCCACACACCAACCGGGCCCCAGCGCTGAGGCCACGATCAATATGAGCCAATACGCGCTGGTATTGCGTCTGGTTGACCAGCGCGCCCATTTCCACCTCGGGGTCGAACGGGTCCGCCACCCGAATGGCTTCGGCCCGGGCGCTGAGGCGCAGCAGAAACTCATCGGCGATCTCGTCCGCCACCAATACCCGACTGGTGGCCGAACACATCTGCCCGGCATTGAAGAAACCGCCGCCGCAGGCCAGTTCCACCGCAAGATCCAGGTCGGCATCGGCCATCACCAACAGCGCCGATTTGCCGCCCAGTTCCAGGCTCACGCCCTTCACGGTTTCCGCCGCCCGCTGCATGACCTGGACCCCCACCGCATTGCTGCCGGTGAAGGAGATTTTTGCCACCCGCGGATCGGCCGCCAGCGGTGCCCCGACCGCCAGGCCAGTACCGCAGACCAGGTTGAAGACCCCGGCCGGCAAGCCGCTGTCGGCGATGATCGTCGCCAGCTCCAACTCCGCCAGCGGCGTGACTTCCGACGGTTTGAGCACCACGCAGCAACCGGCGGCCAGGGCCGGGGCGAGCTTCCAGGCAGTGGTGACCATCGGGAAATTCCACGGCACGATCAGCCCCACCACCCCACATGGCTCTCGGCGCACACGGGCGGCGAAGGCGTCGCTGGGCAGCTCGACCGCTTTGTCCTGTTGCTCGTCGAGGGTCTCGGCCAGGCCCGCGTAATACTCGAAGGTGGCTATCACGTCATCGACATCGATACCTGCCTCGAACAGCGGCTTGCCGTTGTTGCTCGATTGCAGCTGGACCAAGGTTTCACGGCGCTCGCGCACGCCATCGGCAATCCTGCGCAACACGGCGCCACGCTGAGCCCCGGTCGTTGCCGACCAACCGGCGAACGCCCGGCTCGCCGCACTCACCGCCTGCTCAACCGCCTGCTCATCGCCCCCGGAAACGCTGCCGAGCAAAGCCTCGGTGGCGGGATTGATCACCCGTAGCTGTTCGCTGCCGGAACGCCATTGGCCCTCGATGTAGAGACCGTCCTGATTCATTTGCGCTTTCATCACCAAACCCTCCCTTCCATCCACAAACGCTGGTCGATTTCGATCAGGGTCGGCCCCTGACGATCCGCGGCGGCCACCAGGGCCTCACGCAAGGTGTCGACGCTGGCGACGGCCTCCGCCACGCAGCCCAGGGCCCGGGCCACGCCGATAAAGTCCGGTGTGTAGATGTCCACGCCGACCGGCGTGATAGCGCGATTGACCATGTATTTCTTGATCTCTTCGTAGCCCTGGTTATTCCACAGCAGCACGATGACCGGAATCCGCGCCTCCACCGCGCTGGCCAGTTCCGCCAGGGTGAACTGCAAGCCGCCGTCGCCGATCAGGCATACCACCGGCGGCCGTCGACCACGTTCGCTGGCGCCGCCCAGCCAGGCGCCAATGGCAGCCGGCAAGGCATAACCGAGGGTGCCGTAGCCGGTGGACGAGTTGAACCAGCGGCGGGGATGCTCCGGATTCAAGGTCAGGTTGCCGGTGTAGACCGGCTGGGTCGAGTCGCCCACCAGCACCGCCTCCGGCAGCACCTCGAGAACGGTGTTGAGGAATTGCGTCTGGGCGCGGGTCGGTGCATCCCACAGAGTGTCCAGCTCGGCGCGCAGGCCGGCGGCGCGTTGCGGCCCCCAATCGCCCTGACGCTCTGCCAGAGCCCGGCTATCCACCGCCGCGAGCAGTGCCTCGGCCGCCGTCCGCGAATCGGACACCAGCGCAACCTTGGGTGGATAGTTGCGCACGGTCTGGTCCGGGTCGATATCGACGCGCAACAAGGTGCCGGGAATCTCGAAGCCGCCAGCAAAGGTGATGTCGTAGTCGGTTTCCGCCAGCTCGGTGCCGATGGCCAGGACCACATCGGCATCCGCCACCAGGGCGCGCGTGGCGGGCATGGACTGGGTAGAACCGATCAGTAACGGATGGCGCGACGGCAACATGCCCTTGGCATTGATGGTCAGGGCCACCGGTGCCTCCAGCCGCTCCGCCAGCCGGGTCAACGCGGCGGCCGCATCGATGGCGCCGCCACCGGCGAGGATCAGCGGACGCCGGGCCCCGGCCAACCACCCGGCCATTTGCGCGACCGCCGCCGGGTCGGCGCCGGCCCGGCTGACCCGCACCGGCTGGCTATCGAGCAAGGCGTCGGCGTTTTCCACCAGCACATCGAGCGGAATCTCGATATGCACCGGGCGCGGACGCCCGGCCTGGAACAGGGCGAAGGCCCGGGCCAGCACCGCCGGCAGTTCGGCGGCCGACATCAGTGTGTGGGAGAACGCCGCGACGCCCGCCACCAGCGAACCCTGGTTCGGCAACTCATGCAGCTTGCCGCGCCCGCCGCCCAGTTGGCTGCGCGACTGGACGCTGGAGATCACCAGCATCGGGATCGAATCGGCATAGGCCTGGCCCATCGCCGTGATGATATTGGTCATGCCGGGGCCGGTGATGATCAAGCACACCCCGGGCTTGCCACTGGTCCGCGCGTAGCCATCGGCCATGAACCCGGCGCCCTGTTCGTGGCGCGGCGTGACATGCTCGATGCGCGACGACGCCAGCCCGCGATAGAGCTCCACGGTATGCACGCCGGGAATCCCGAACACCCGCTCGACCCCGTAGCCCTCCAGTAACCTGACCAGTACTTCGCCGCACGTCGCCATCTGTTCCGCCCTTCTTGTTCGTATAAGCCATGCCGCCGATGCGCACAGCGATCAAGGTTATTGGAGCGTTTGGCCGATGGCGGGCACAAGGCAAAAATAGTCATACTAGGCATGTCCTGTCGTCATGCCTGAGCTGCCCCCACCATGAAACGTCTTCCTCCGCTGCCCGCTCTGCATACCTTCCTGGTCACGGCACAGTGCTGCAACTTCACCCGTGCGGCCGAGTTGCTGCACATTACCCAGGGCGCGGTGAGCCGGCAGATCGCCGGGCTGGAGAGCCATCTGGGCTATGCCCTGTTCCAACGCCAGGCCCGCGGCCTGAGCCTGACCGCCCAGGGTCGCGAGCTGTTTCCACGGATCCAGCAGGTGTTCAACCTGATCGACGAGGCGGTGGATCAGGTCGGTGCCCGGCGCGAGGCTCTGCAACTCAAGGCCCCGACCTGCATGATGCGCTGGCTGCTGCCGCGTCTGTTGCAATGGCAGAAGGAGCGCCCGGACGTGCCGGTGGAACTGACCACCACGGTGCAGCACGCGGTGGACTTCCGCCGGGAAGAATTCGATGCCGCGGTGGTCTATGGCGCGGCGCCGGGGCCGGCGGTGGCGTCGCACCATCTGTTCGATGAACAGCTGACGCCAGTGTGTTCACCGCAACTGATGGCGGGCCCGGTAGCCTTGAACAGCTTCGCCGACCTGGAGCAGCACATGCTCCTGCACCCTACCCGCGACCAACGGGACTGGGAAGCCTGGTTGCAGGCGGCGGGCGCCCGGGTCAGCAATATCGGCAAGGGGCAGCATTTCGACACACTGGACCTGGCCATGACCGTGGCGTCCCAGGGCACCGGGGTGGCAATTGGCGATTGGGCGTTGATCGGCGAGGACCTGAGCGCCGGGCGGCTGGTCATGCCCTTCGATTTGCGGGTGCGCACCGGGCAGGCGTATTACCTGGTCTACCCGGAGCGGGCCGGGACGGCGCCAGAGTTGCGGGAACTGATGGAGTGGCTGGTGGCGCAGGCAGCGGCACGGGTTTAAGAGACCCTTGAGGCCACCAAAAGCTTCGCGGCGGTGCGACGATCCGACAAACGCCGCTCCCACAAGGTGTAGCCAACACACTCAGTAGCCGACGGCAAACCGCTGACGCGAATACGCGGGCTTCTCGACTTCATCCAACAGGGCGATGGCGTAGTCGGCGAATGTAATCCAGCTGCGACCTTCGGCACTCACCAGCAGGTCATCCTTGCCCAGGCGGAAGTGCCCGGTACGCTCGCCTTCGACAAACTCCGCCGAAGGCGAGAGGAAACTCCAGTCGAGATCCTTTTCCTGACGCAAGACCGCAAGGAACTCCGCACCGGCGCTCGCCTCGGCCTTGTACGCTTCAGGAAAGCCCGGGCTATCGATCACCCGGCTGCCATCGGGCAGCAACAGCGAGCCGGCACCGCCGACCACCAGCAGGCGTTTGACCCCGGCCTTCTTCACCGGCCCGATCACCGCCGCGGCCGGCAGGGTGGCGAAATGTGCGGCGCTGATCACCACATCGTGACCGGCCACCGCCGCTTCCAGCGCGGCCGCATCCAGGGCATCGAGCGCCTTGCTCGCGACGCCGACGCGCGCGCCGATCTTCGCCGGATTACGGGCAATGGCGGTCACGCTATGGCCGCGCCGCAGGGCTTCTTCCAGCAACTGGCTACCGGCACGGCCGGTGGCACCAATGATTGCAATCTTGCTCATGACACTCTCCAGTTCCAATCGAATGACGCCAGGCGTCGAGGCAGCCCTCCCGCTCGGGAAGCAGGAAGGCGGATCTGAAAACCCGCCCAAATCAGCGGCGGGTCGAACTCACCACTTCATCTCGCCCTTGGCGACCTTGGCGCTCAGCTCCAGGGAGGACGCTTCGCCGAGGTTCGGATAACGCAGGTTCATTGCCGCGATCAGCTCGGCGGAATCCTTGGCCTTGGCGGTCTCGGCGTCGAACGCCTTGATGTAACCAGCGGTAAATTGCACCGCCGTCAACGAACGCGAGCTATCACCAAGGAAGTGACCTGGCACCAGGGTCTCGGGTTTCAGCGCTTGAATGCGTTGCAGCGTTGCCAGCCAGGCTTGATGGGACCGCGCGGTCTGGGTATCGGCCATCCACACATGGATGTTTTCCGCCACCACTACGCCCCCCACCACCGCCTTGATCGACGGAATCCAGACAAAGGTGCGGTCCGGCTGCTCGCCGTTCAAACCGATAATCTTCAGCTCACGCCCTTCCAACATCAGGCGATCACCCTTGAGCACCTGCGGCACCACCGTGCGCGCCGGCACATCCGCGCCCATTTTCGGCCCCCAGAAAGCCAGTTTGCCGTCAACGCTGGCCTTGATATGCTCCACGGTCGGTGCCGACGCCAGCACCTTGGCCTTGGGGAATGCCTGGGTAATGGTGTCCAGGCCAAAGTAGTAGTCCGGGTCGCCATGGCTGATGTAGATGGTGGTCAGGCGTTTGCCGCTGGCACGGATTTTTTCCACCAGTTGTTCGGCCTGGGATTTGCCAAACTGGGCATCCACCAGGATCGCTTCCTTTTCACCGCTGACCAGCACCGAACTCACCGGAAAAATCGCCGCGCTGCCAGGATTGTAGACATCCAGGCTCAGAGCGGGCTGAGCCGCCGCCGCATGGGCGACAAAGCCCAGGGTCGCGGTGGCGAGCAAAAGGCGACGAAATAAGGAAAATCCGATCATGTGCAACTCCGAGATCTGTTGGCCGTGATGGCAATGAACAGAGCTTAGTTGCCCGATCCGATACAAAAAATGCGATGCTTTGACATAGTTTGTTTCTGAAAGTGGGCAAATTATGGATCGTCTTACGGCAATGCGGGTCTTCGTCACGGTGGTCGACCTGGGCAGCCAGTCGGCCGCGGCCGACCATCTGGACCTGTCGCGGCCGGTCGTATCGCGCTACCTCGCGGAACTCGAGGACTGGGTCGGCGCCCGGCTGATGCACCGCACCACCCGCAAGCTGAGCCTGACCGCCGCCGGCAACGAAACCCTGCCGCGCTGCCGACAGATGCTCGAATTGTCGGCGGACCTGCAGGCCGCCGTCAGCACACCAGACGAGGCACCGCGCGGGCTGCTGCGGATCAGCGTCAGTACGTCCTTCGGGCTGGCACAACTGGCCGATGCCATGACCGAGTACGTCAAGCGCCATCCAGGCGTCAGCGTCGACCTGCAGATGCTCGACCGCACGGTGAACCTGGTGGACGAGCGCATCGACCTGGCCATTCGCACCAGCAGCGAACTGGACCCGAACCTGATCGCCCGCCGGCTGACCGTCTGCCGCTCGGTGATCTGTGCCTCGCCGGCCTACCTGCGCGAGCAGCCGATGCCGCAACGGGTGGAAGACCTGAGCCGGCACAACTGCCTGACCCACTCCTACTTCGGCAAGAGCCTCTGGCATTTCGAGCAGGACGGCGAACCGGTTTCCGTGCCGGTGCAGGGCAATATCAGCGCCAACGAGGCCAGCACCCTGATGCAGGCGGTAATCGCCGGAGCCGGTATCTCGATGTTGCCCACCTACCAGGCCGGTGCCTATATCAAGCGCGGCGAACTGGTGCGGCTGCTCCCCCAGGCGGAACCGATACGGATGAACATCTATGCGGTGTACGCCTCACGCAAACACATGCCGAGCACTCTGCGCAGCATGCTGGATTTCCTGGTGGAGCGCTTTCCCGAAGTACCGCTATGGGATGAGGGGTTATGAACCCGACGAAGCCGGCGATTCGCAGCATTCTGATCGCCTTGATGCTGGCGATTTTCCTTGGGGCGCTGGACCAGACCATTGTCGCCGTCTCGATTCCCGCCATCTCCGCCCAGTTCAAGGACGTCGGCCTGCTGGCCTGGGTGATTTCCGGCTACATGGTGGCCATGACCGTGGCCGTGCCGATCTACGGCAAGCTTGGCGATCTCTACGGACGGCGCCGGCTGATGCTGTTCGGCATGGGGTTGTTCACCCTGGCCTCGGTGTTCTGCGGCATGGCCCAGAGCATGGAACAACTGGTGCTGGCGCGGATCATCCAGGGTATCGGCGCTGGCGGCATGATTTCAGTCAGCCAGGCGATCATCGGCGACATCATCCCACCCCGCGAGCGCGGTCGTTACCAGGGCTATTTCAGCAGCATGTACGCGGTGGCGAGCGTGGCCGGACCGGTCCTGGGCGGCTACATGACCGAGTACCTGTCCTGGCGCTGGGTCTTCCTGATCAACCTGCCACTGGGCCTCGGCGCCTGGTGGGTGGCCCAACGCACGCTGGTGGGCCTGCCGCTACCGCAGCGCAAGCCGATCATCGACTACCTCGGCAGCATGCTGATGATCATCGGCCTGAGCGCCCTGCTGCTGAGCATCAGCGAAATCGGCCAGGGCCTGCGCTGGGATGACAGCCGGGTGCTGGGCCTGTTGGTCACGGCAGTGATCGCCCTGCTGCTGTTTGTCCTGCATGAACGGCGCACGGTGGAGCCGTTGTTGCCGATGCACCTGTTCCTCAACCGCAACGCCCTGCTGTGCTGGTGCACGATATTTTTCACCAGCTTCCAGGCCATCTCCCTCACGGTGCTGATGCCCCTGCGCTTCCAGAGCGTGACCGGCGCCGGTGCCGACAGCGCGGCCCTGCACTTGCTGCCGCTGGCGATGGGACTGCCCATGGGCGCCTACTTCGCCGGGCGAAAGACCTCGGTGACCGGTTACTACAAGCCGATGATCCTGACCGGCGCGGTGCTGATGCCCTTGGCCATCCTCGGCCTGGCGTTCACCCCGCCCCAGGCGGTGCTGCTCAGCAGCCTGTTCATGCTGTTGAGCGGGATCGCCGGCGGCATGCAGTTCCCGACCTCGCTGGTGGGCACGCAGAACTCCGTGGCACAGAGCGATATCGGCGTTGCCACCAGCACCACCAACCTGTTCCGTTCCCTCGGCGGCGCAATGGGCGTGGCGCTGATGTCGGCGTTGCTGTTGGCGCTGCTGCAGGACTCCAGCCTGACGCACCTGGCCGGCGCGTCGATGGTTGCCGAAGGCACTTCGGGCAACGCCCTGCTCGAAGGCCTGAACAGCGCCGACGGTCCGACACGCGACGCCCTGCGTGAAGAACTGCTGCTGACCTTCCGGCATCTGCTGCTGATCAGCGCCGCCGTCGCCCTGCTGGGACTGGCGGCGGCGGTCGCGATGCCGAACAAGGTGCTTCGCGGGCGAGAAGACAATGCCCGCTGATCGAAATGCTCCCCTGTGACATCGTCAGGGGCTGTGATACCCGAGCACCACCTTTCGATAAGCCGGCGGTCGGCTATGACACCCGGGCAAAAATGTGCAAGCATTTCTTATCCGCATCACTAGAATGCATCCATCGGGAACCCGCCTACGGAATCGTCATGCCGCTTCGCTCAGTGCTCTACTCGCAACGCTCGCTGGTCCTGACGCTGATCGCCCTGCTGGGCTGCGGTTTCCTTGCTACCTCCCTGCTCAGCTACTACGCTTCGCGCGCCTCGATCCGCGACGGTATCGTCAATACCGAACTGCCGCTGACCTCCGACACGGTCTACTCGGAAATCCAGAAAGACCTGGTCCGACCGATCCTGATCTCCTCGATGATGGCCCGCGACACCTTCATGCGCGACTGGGTCGTGGCCGGTGAACGCGACCCGCAGCAGATGACCCGCTACCTCAACGAGGTCATGACCCACTACGGCGCCTACACCGCCTTCTTCGTCTCCAACAGCAACCTGACCTACTACCAGGCCAAGGGTGTGCTGAAGAAAGTCCGCATCGATGTCCCCAACGACCTCTGGTACTTCCGCGTGCGAGACATGCAGGCGCCCTATGAGATCAATGTCGACCCGGACACCGCCAACGATAACCGCCTGACGTTCTTCATCAATTACAAGGTCTTCGACTACGACGAGCACTTCATCGGCGCGGCCGGTGTCGGCCTGACCGTCGATGCGGTGGTCAAGCTGATGGACAAGTACCAGCAGCGCTACCAGCGCAGCGTGTACTTCGTCGACACCTTCGGCCGCCTGGTACTGACCGGTGCCGATGGCGGCCCCGAAGGCGCCCGGGCCGGGCAGTCGCTGAGCGAGCTGGCGAGCATGAAGAACCTGGTGGTCAAATTGCCCAAGCCCCACGATGGCAGCTACGAATACACCGAGCCGGACGGCAAGGGACACTTCCTCAACGTCCGCTTCATTCCGGAGCTGAACTGGTATCTGTTCGTCGACAAGCGTGAAGACGGCGCCTTCAGCGGGATTCGCCAGTCGCTGTACCTGAACCTGCTGATCTGCCTGGTGGTGACCCTGATCGTGCTGGCCCTGCTCAATCGGGTGATCCATCGCTACCAGCGCAGGATCCAGGCCCTGGCGACGCTCGACAGCCTCACCGGCCTGCCCAACCGCCGCGGCTTCGACCTGCTGGCGGCCCAGGCCCTGCACGAAGCCCAGCGCGAACCCAAGCCGCTGACCGCGCTACTGTTGGATCTGGATCACTTCAAGCAACTCAACGACAGCCACGGCCACCTTGCCGGCGATGCCGTGCTGAGCGGGTTTGCCCGGGACCTGGAAAGTTGCCTGCGCCAGTCGGAAATCATCTGCCGCTGGGGTGGCGAGGAGTTCATTGTGCTGCTCAAGGACACCGACGGCAGCAATGCCCTGCTGATCGCCGAGAAACTTCGCCGGCATATCGAGCAACAGCACTACAGCTACAACGACCAGAACCTGCAACTGACCGTCAGTATCGGCCTGACCTCGCTGCAACCCGACGATACCCTGCACAGCCTGCTGGCCCGGGCCGATCACGCGTTGTACCGGGCCAAACAGAGCGGACGCAACCGCGTCTGCAGCGACCTGCCGAAATCCGCCCATGAATGACTCCAGCCACTGCCCGGCCTGCGGTGCGCGCAACGACTGTGCCCTGGCCGACCCGCGTACCGCCGACCGGCCCTGCTGGTGCTACAGCGTCAGCATCGATCCGGCGCTACTCGAAGCCCTGCCCGCCGAACTGCGCAACAGCGCCTGCCTGTGTCCGCGTTGCGCGCATGTGGATGAGCAACTGAAGGCCACCCCACGAGCGGCGTCATGACCTGAAATGCCCGCCCACGCCGAAGTCCCCAGCCATGCGCCTTGACCGTTTCCTCAGCAACCTGCCCCGCTTCAACCGCCAGCAGGTGCGCCTGTTGCTGGTGCAAAAACGGATCAGGGTCGATGGCCTGACCGTCGCCGATCCGCATCACGAAGTCCGCGAGTTCAGCCAGGTCGAAGTCGACGGCCAAGTGCTGCAGGCAGGCTGCCCGCCGCGTTACTTCATGCTGCACAAACCCCAGGGTTGCGTCAGTGCCACCCGCGACCCGGAGCACCGCACCGTTCTCGATCTGATCGACCCACCCGACGCCCTCGGATTGCACATCGCCGGCCGCCTGGACTTCAACACCACCGGGCTGATGATCCTGACCAACGACGGCCAGTGGTCGCGCCGGCTGACCCAACCCCAGACCAAACTGCCCAAGGTCTACTACGTGGAGACCGAACAGGTGATCGGCGCCGAATACGCCGAAACCTTCGCTCGTGGCCTGTATTTTGCTTTCGAGGACCTTACCACCCAGCCCGCCACGCTGGAGTTGCTCGGTCCGCGCAGCGCCCGCTTGAGCATCGTCGAAGGCCGTTATCACCAGGTCAAGCGCATGTTCGGCCACTTCGACAACAAGGTCCTGCGCCTGCACCGCGAAGCCATGGGGCCGCTGCTGCTCGATGAGCAATTGGCCCCGGGGCAATACCGCCCGCTGCTGGCCGAGGAAATCCGGCGGATCTGAGCGCACGACGACGACCGCTGGGCAGAAGTCACCGATTTATGACAAATCGTTCCTTGCGCAATCGCCATGCGCCTGCTTGAATCAGACCGTCAGCCGAAATATGACTGACAAGTCACACTTTCAATCCAAGAAACACTTTGTCGACTGAGAGGCCCACCGGCTCTCGCTTTACGACAATCTGCCCGCCTATAACAACACCCGTCGGCCAGGCTTCAACGGACCGACATGGGCCTGCAACATTCCAGGCGAATGCCTACCTGTCATATAGATCGTGCACAGTTCGTTGCGCGCATACCCGCTTGCCAGGAGTCCTTTGACATGAGGCCAGAAATCGCTGTGTTGGATATACAGGGTCAGTATCGGGTTTACACGGAGTTCTATCGCGCAGATGCCGCGGAAAAGACCATCATCCTGGTCAACGGCTCGCTGGCCACCACCGCGTCGTTTGCACAGACAGTGAAGAATCTGCATCCGCAATACAATGTCGTGTGCTACGACCAGCCCTATGCGGGCAAGTCCAAGGCGCACAATCGTCACGAAAGCATGCTGACCAAGGAAGTCGAAGGGCAGATCCTCCTGGAGCTGATCGACCACTTCGCCGCCGAGCACGTGATGTCCTTTTCCTGGGGCAGCGCGGCGACCCTGGTTGCCCTGGCGCACCAGCCACGGCGGATCGAAAAGGCGGTGATCAGTTCCTTCTCGCCGGTCCTCAGTGAACCGATGCGCGAGTATCTGGAACAGGGTGTCGACTACCTGGGCGCCTATGACCGCGACCGTATGGGTCATCTGGTCAACAACACCATCGGCAAGCATTTGCCGTCGTTGTTCAAGCGTTACAACTACCGGCACGTCAGCAGCCTGGCCGAGCATGAATATGGGCAGATGCACTTCCATATCAGCCAGGTGCTCAACAGTGACCAGCTGTGCTACCTGGCGGCGGCGCAACGGATCGACGTACCGGTGCTGTTCATGAATGGCGAATGGGACGAATACACCTCGCCCCGGGATGCGCTGCAATTCGGCCAGCATGTGCGCCACAGCCAGTTCAGCACCATCCGCAGTACCGGGCACTTTCTCGACATGGAGCACAAGTCCGCCTGCCGGGACTGCCGTCATGCGCTGCTCGAGTTCCTCGAGCCGACGCACCAGGAAAGCCGATCGCGGTACTACCGACACGTCCAGGAGCATCATGCACAGGCCATGTGAACAAACCCTGTCACGGGTTTGCAGCGTTCTTGCGAACGAACGCAAATCCCTTGATGCCCCCACCACCCTTGGAGCCTGGCTTGTCGGGACGCCGCATCGCAGCGAAGAGGCCCGATAAGCCGACCACCACCTCGCTGACAAGCCCGGCTCCGAGCGGAAACACGCCCCATCTGGATAACGGGTATTGGCTTTACCTGCGCGAGCGCCTACCCGATGTCCCTGTTAAAACACAGATTTCCAAAGAAAAACTTCAAATCCCCGGCCACATCTGGTACAAAGTCAGCCGTCCGAGCGGGTGTCGTATAATGGCATTACTCCAGCTTCCCAAGCTGATAACGAGGGTTCGATTCCCTTCACCCGCTCCAATCGAATCCAGTCCGACGTTGCTGAACAAGGCGACGAGGACAAAAAAACCGGCTCTTGGTGGCCGGTTTTTTTATGGGCGGGATTGTGGTTGAGCGCCTGGCCTACGAAAACGCCGACAACCTCGCCGGCCCCCATCGCAGGTCCACGAAGCTATAGCTCTACTCGCAGAAAATAACCTCATAATTTAACTTCATGTACAAATCTAATCAGATCGGTGCGCTGGACGTCGTGGCCTTGCTACCTAGAAGGCATCATGCCCAGGCGAGAACACGTCGCAGATCGGTAAAACGTCCACCGGTCGCCTTTACAAGGCCCACCCCGCGTGGCTCCATGATGTATTTTCCGGCGCATAAGAATGGATATTGAACTGGCTAAAACCTTCCTGGAGATCGTCAGGTGCGGCAGCCTGATCGCCGCCGCCGAGCGTTTGCATGTCACCCAGACGGCAATCACCGCCCGCGTGCAAAAACTGGAAAGCAGCCTCAATAGCAAGTTATTCGTGCGTAACAAAGCGGGGGCCAAGCTGACAGCGGACGGGGAAGCCTTCGTGGTCTATGCCAATCAACTGGTGCAAACCTGGGAAGCCGCGGTCAGAGACTTACCCCTGCCCGAAGGTTTCCATAAAATATTGCATATTGGTGGCGAAGTCAGTTTATGTAATCCGCTCATACTGGACTGGGTTCGCGAGATCCAACAGTCGATACCGACACATGCCATCAAAACAGAGATCAGAGACGGCTCGACGCTATTGCGGCAATTGGAGCGGGGTCTGCTGGATGCGGCGTTGGTTTATCAACCGGCCTACTGGCCCGACTTGCAAGTCGAACAGATTCTCGAAGAAAAACTGATACTGGTCCGCCTGATCGCCAAACCCGAGCCCTATGTGTACATCGACTGGGGGGTTGGTTTCCGGCAATCCCATGATGCCGCCTTGCCGGAAAAGGCCAAGGCCGCGCTTTCCTTCAACCTGGGTCCCGTGGCCCTGCAATATATTCTCGACAATGGCGGATCCGGCTACTTCAGGACCCGCGTCGTGCAATCCTATATTGAAAGCGGCATTCTTGAACGCGTCAGCTCCGCCCCGGAGTTCAGCTACCCGACTTTTCTAGTCTACTCGCGCAGCAGCTCATCAGCGGAACTGCAGCTTGCCATAAAGCTATTGAAGGATAGTGTCACCCGGGATAGCGATTGGTCTCAACGCTGGGACCCGCTGATCTGATTAATGCAGGTGCACGATCAAATCGCGGTGCAAGGCCGCGATCAAGTCGGTTTGTGTGATCACCCCGACAAACACGTTATCGTCAAGCACGGGAATACAGTGCAGGCCCTGCCGCGACAATAACGGTATCAACTCGACAAGGTGAGCCGTCGTCGTCACGCAGGTCACTGGCACATGCATGATATCTTTCAACAAGGTTTTCTTCTTGAACCCGAATACCCCCGACAAACCAGCACCGCGAGTGGCCTCCGGGTGCTTGATAATGTCCGTAAGGCTGACAATCCCGACGATGTGTTTTTCTTCATTCAATATGGGCAAGGTCTTGATATGGTGGTGCATCAGGATCCGTATCGCCTCTTTGATGGTTGTTTCCGGCCTTCCTGACAGGACATCCCTTGACATGATGTGGGAGGCCTGGATATCGCCCATGCTCCGTCTCAAGGCATGCTTTTCGGTAGAGCGAATAATGCTTTCCAGATCTTCTCTCGTGACATCGACAAATTCGTCGATATCCGCCAGCGCGGCATCAAGGTCATCACTGTTGAAACCGACCCTCTCGAAAGGCGGAATGTCTTTCGTATGATGGATCTCCGCCGACGGATTTATATGGACTTTGGGATAACGCACGCCGGTCAGATTATTAAAAACCAGTGCACAGCCCAACAGGATCCAGGCATTGAGCATCACCGGATAAAAAACGGATAGCCCCAAGGGGGCAAAATCGGCTTGAGACAAGACAACGCAGAGTGCAACAGCCCCGCCGGGAGGGTGCAGACAGCGAAGCAGACACATCGCACCGATTGCCAATCCCACAGCGACGCTGGCACTTAGAAAAGAATGACCGAGTAACGACACCGCTATCAGTGCAGACAACGTGGCGACAAAATAACTGCCGACGATAGACCACGGTTGGGCCAGCGCCCCCGTCGAAACGGCGAACAGTAGAACAGATGACGCACCTAGCGGACCGATAAGATGCAGCGTCAGTTCCAACCCATAAAAGTATTGGCAGACCCAGGCAGTCATAAGAACCCCGGTACATGCCCCCACTGATGCGCGCAGCCACTCTCTAGGTTTTGTATTTAATGAGGCGGGGTAAAAGCTTGACAGTATTGACTTGATCATTTCACGCACTTAATAAAAAAGCCCATTAACATTTAATGGGCCGGTGTACCAGGAGAGGCACGAAAACGATATTTATTTTGACTGCATGAGAATCCGCTGACAAACTCAAAATATTGCTACTTGAATTCATTTTTTCTGATATCAAAATCTCCAATGATTTTTCAGAGCACAAACAGTACAGACCAAAAGATGATAAAAGTCGCCGGGGGACAGAGATGAGAAAGGGGAGCTGAGCTCCCCCTTTCTCATGCCACGGGCCTGACATTGGCCGCCATCGCGACAGCCAGAAAAGTGCCGGGGCACCAGTCTCTCGCCGGCCGCCTGGGTCAGCGTTTAGCAGGCTGACTCTGTTTCTTCAACGCCGCGATCAGCGCGCCATTCATAGTGGCCAACGAGCCGTTCAAAGTCGACAGCTCACCACTCAGGGCCGTGACCTGCTGTGCCTTCTGCTCCGGGCTCATGTTCTTGTTCGCCTGAAGCGCCTGCAACTCGGCCTGTTTCGCGGCGATCATCTTCTGCAACTGCTCGATCTGCTTGCGCAACTGCTTGATGTGGGCCGGCTCGGAACTGGCCGCCTGGGCCTGCTCGGCTTTGGACGCCTGGATTCCGGCACCGGACAGGTTGACCTTGACCCCTGTCGATTTTTCCCCCGTGGCCTTGCTGCCTTTACCCGTATCGGTCGCCGTCGCTGCATTGAGCGGGGCCGCCGCGGGAGCAACACTGGAAGAGTGGATGGTAACGCTGCTGATGGAAACCATGATCAAAGCCCGTTCAGGTTTAAGTGTCTTTGACATCGACCTGAAACCGCCAAACTTTAGCGATATTGTACAAACGCAGATACAAATCTCTACATTGTCTCCCCTTCAGTGAGTCACCACGCCCCGCTTGACCCCGTACATCGCCTCATCCGCATGCTTGAACAGTTGCTGCGCTTCTTCGCCATTGTCCGGATACAGGGCAATCCCGATACTCGGCACGATGCTCAGGTCGCAATCCCCCCATGGCACGGGCTCGCCAAGCAGGCTGCGGATCTTGTCGGCCACGCGGATCGCGTGCTCCGGTTGTTGCAAATGCTCCAGCAGGATGACGAATTCGTCACCGCCGATACGGGCCACGGTGTCGGTTTCCCGGACACATTGTTGCAGGCGCCGAGCCACTTCCTGCAGGAGCAGGTCGCCCACCGCATGCCCGAAGCTGTCGTTGACCTGCTTGAACTTGTCCAGATCGACATAGAGCAACGCCAATTGTCCGGCCTCGCGCCGGGCACGGAGCAATGCGGCCTTCAGACGTTCCTGCAGGAAGCCGCGATTAGGCAGGTGAGTCAGTTGGTCGTAGCGGGCCATGTACTCCAGACGCGCATGCAATTGCTTGCGTTCGATGGCGGCCGCCACTTGCACCGAGACGAATTGCAGAAATTCCTGATCGTATTCGGTATAGCGCTCGCCACCGCTACTTTTCACCAGCAGCGCACCAATAGTGCCGTTCTGTGAGTTCAGTGGTACGCCCAGGCAGGAGGGCGCCCCGTCAATGTTCAACAACAGCGGCTCGCCGCTGCGCACGACTTCGGCGCAACTACGGTCGACGCTGTGCGGCTGGCGCCGGTCGTCGATGTGGTAGGGGAAACTCAGTTGGTCGCGCTGCTCATCGTAAAGCGCCACGCAGAAGTTCTCCGCCGGCAGCCATTCGCCGATGATCCGGTGCACCCGCTGGAACAGCGCCAGCAGGTCCTCGGCGGCGTGGGCGGCTTCGGAAATCGCGTAGAGCGCCGCCTGCCGGGACTCCGCCAACTTGCGTTCGGTGATATCCCGGGCCACGGCGATACGCAACTGGTCGACCTCGGACCAGCGCGCCGACCACATGATGTGCACCACCTGGCCGTCCTTGCGCACGTAGCGGTTTTCAAAGTGTGGTTTGGGCTGACCGTCCATGATTTCGCGGGCGGCCTTGAGCGTGCGCTCCCGATCTGCCGGGAGCACCAGGTTGATCATCGGCATGCCGATCAATTCGTCCTGGGTGTAGCCGAAAATCCGCTCACAGGCGGCGCTGACAAAGACAAATCGCCCTTCGGCGTCCACCGCACATACGGCGTCCATCAGCAGGTCGATAAAACTGGCCAGCGGTGTGACAGTCTTGGTTTCCATCAGGAAGAGGTCGCCCCGGAAAAATAGCGTCAGCGTCTATCCATGGAAATACCGACCTTCTGCCCTCCCCTTGCGGCAGATTCAGGCCTTGTTCGGCTTCAACCCCGGCAAGGCACGGACCAGCGCGTTGATGACAAAGCCGATAAACATCATGCTACATAGCCGGATGATTATCGACTCGTGCCGCTGGTAAAACGCCCTGACCCACCGAGTACCGACAATACCGATGAGAATAGCGTATGCGGCGACCGCGCCAAGGCAACTGATAAAAATCAATCCCGCCGATCCAGCACATTGACCACCAGTCGGTCCACCCAGCCCCACAGCCGCTGCTTGACCCGCCGCCACAGCGGCCGGGCTTTCCAGTCCTGCAGGCTGACCGGCTGGCTGAGGGCGAAATCGCCGAGGAAACTGGCCTCCACCGCCCGGGTCAACGACGGATCGAGGGCCTCGAGATTGGCCTCCAGGTTGAAGCGCAGGTTCCAGTGATCGAAATTGCATGAGCCAATACTGACCCAGTCATCGATCAGCACCATTTTCAGATGCAGGAAGCACGGCTGGTATTCGAAAATCCGCACCCCGGCCCTGAGCAGACGCGGATAATAACGATGGCCGGCATAGCGCACCGACGGGTGGTCGGTACGCGGCCCGGTCAATAGCAGTCGCACATCAATGCCCCGGTTGGCGGCCCGACGCAGGGAACGGCGGACTTTCCAGGTCGGCAGGAAATACGGTGTCGCCAGCCAGATACGCTGCTGGCCGCTATTCAGCGCCCGAACCAGGGAACGAAGGATATCCCGATGCTGCCGGGCATCGGCGTAGGCGACCCGCCCCAGGCCCTGTCCAGCCGGCGGCACCCGTGGTAGACGTGGCAAGCCAAAGGGTACCTGGGGTTTCCAGGCGGCACGCTGCTCGTTGGCCAGCCACTGGCGGTCGAACAGCAGTTGCCAGTCGAGCACCAGCGGGCCGCTGATTTGCACCATGACTTCGTGCCATTCAAAGCGATCTTCACCCGGGGTCCAGAACTCATCGGTCACACCGGTACCACCGACCACGGCCACGGACTGATCCACCAGCAGCAGCTTGCGGTGATCGCGGTAGAAATTGCGCACCCAATGCTGCCAGCTCAGGCGATTGTAGAAGCGCAACTCGACCCCGGCCGCTCTCAAGCGTCGGCGCAGGCTCAGGGTAAACGCGAGGCTGCCGTAATCATCGAACAGGCAGCGTACCCGCACACCACGTTCGGCCGCCTGGGCCAGGGCCAGGACCATGGCCTCGGCACAGGCTCCGGCCTCCACCAGGTAAAGCTCCAGCTCCACCTGGGACTCAGCCCGGTCAATCGCCTCCAGCATCCGGGGGAAAAAGCTCGGGCCGTCGACCAACAGCTCGAAATTGTTGTCGGCCCGCCAGGAGAAGATCGCGCTGGCCATGTCAGCGCGTCGCGAAAATCAGCACCGCACCCACCGGTACCGACAAACTGATGGACGACAGACCCGCGGCCTCGCGCAATACCGACAGCCCCGGCACCAAGTCGAAGTCCCCGGCATGCAGCACCAGTGGCTCCAGGGTCACCACCTGAAACCGCCGGTCATCCAGGCGGGTCGCCAACAGTTCGGCGTTGTAGCTGTGCTCCTTGCCGCGCAGTTTCACCACCAACGGCAGGCGCAGCTCCAGTTGCGCGCCGGGCGCAAGGTCGTTGATGGGCTGAACATTGATCTGCGCGACGATCCGCGCCTCGGGCCAGGTCTTGATCTCGAACAGGTCGCGACGCAGGCGCTCATCGCGCCGGGGAATGCCGGTACTGAGCGACTCCAGCTCCACTTCCAGGGTCGCCAGGCCCTGGCGGTCGATCTTGCCGTGCAGGGTCAGGAAACGATGGACTTCGGAAACATCGGCGTTGTGAGTGGAGATGAACGACAGGCGCGACGACTCGTTGTCCAGGTACCAGTTGGCCTGGACCGGCAGGGCAAGCACCCCGAGCAGGGCCAGAAATAGGCGGGATCGGTGCATGCAAGCTCCTGATTGAACGTGGCTACCACCTTACCCGCCCGCGATAGAGGTGGCAAACCATGGCTCAGGGCTCCAGTCGGCAGCCCTCCCGTGGACCGATCCAGACAGCACTGCTGCTGCGCCCCAGCCCCCGGGCAGTGACCCGACGCTGCTGGGAGTCATCGTGAAAAGTGCTGATCGGCAGCGCCTGTTTGACGTATCCCAGGCAATAGTCCGCCGGGTTGTTCATCACATAACGGCAGGAACAGTATTCCTTGGCGGTATAAGCGCTGATGATTCCCGGAAACGCCTGCAAGGCCATCCGCTCATGCCAGGTCCAACCCCCCAGGGCCACCAGCAACACCAACAGCAGGCTGCTCAGCGGGCGCCGACGCACAAATCCCCGGACGCTCATGGCGCCACCGTCGGCGCGAAAGCCGCCAGCGCCCGCTTGAGCAGTTCGTTATGCCGATAGCTGCCGTCGCGATCGTCGCCATAACGCACAATGACCAGATCCGCGCTGGGGATCACATACAACACCTGGCCCCAATGCCCGAGGGCGGCAAAGGTATCCGCTGGCGCATCCGGCCAGGGCTTGGCGGCGCCCTTGATCGAGCGGTTGAGCCACCACTGGCCGCCGCCCACCGCTTCATCCTGCCCCGGCTTGTAACCGGCGAAAGGGCGCAAGTTGAAGTTGACCCAGGCCCTGGGCAGCAATTGTCGCTCTCCCCAACGCCCCTCCCGCTCCATCAGCAGGCCGATCCGCGCCAGATCCCGGGCCGTCATATAGACATAGGATGAGGCGACGAAGGTGCCGCTGGCGTCGCGTTCCCAAACCGCGCTGCGAATCCCCAGCGGGTCGAACAGGGCCGTCCAGGGATAGTCCGGATAGCGCTTCGCGCCGACAATCTTGCGCAAGGCGGCGGCCAGCACGTTGCTGTCACCGCTGGAGTAACGGAAGACCTGCCCTGGTCGGCGGTGCTGGCCATGGCTGGCGGTATAACCGGCCATATCGGCGCGCCCCAGGGTATAGAGCATCGCCACCACCGACGAATTCAGCGGCGCGTATTCGTAGTCCTCCTGCCAGTCGATCCCCGAGGACCAGTTCATCAGGTGTTCCAGGGTGACATTGGGATGCGCCCGCAACGGTCGGTAGAACCGCGCCGCCGAGTCATGCAACTGGAACAGGCCCTGGCCGTAGGCCACGCCGAGCACAGTAGCCATCACGCTTTTGCTGACCGACCAGGTGAGGTGCGCAGTAGTGACGGTGGTCGGGCCTGCGTAGCGTTCATAGACGATCTCGCCATGACGAATCACCAGCAGCGCATCGGTGCGGATGCCTTTTCGCGTGTCATCGTCACGGGCTGGGAATGCGTAGGACTCCAGGGCTGCAACCTCCGGCCCGGACACCTGTGGCCCCTGGGACCAATCTTCGCCCGGCCAGACCTCGGCACGCGCGGTGACGGTAAATGCCAACAGCAAGGCAGGGAGAAAGGTCGAAGCCATGGACATGGAGCCAGCTCGCAGAAATAGCCTCGCGCCAGCTTAAGCCCGTTTGATGACAATCCTGGTGCAGGGATTCCGGGGCTGAACACAGATCCTGTAGGAGCAGGGCTTGTCGGATCGCCGCAGCGCCGCGAAGGCGTCCTTAAGAACGCTGGAAGCTTCGCGGGCAATCGAGCGTCGAGCTGCCGCACCTACAGGTTTTTGGCGTATTCAAGATCTCGGCACCTCCAACAGCCGCTCCCGTGCCCCTGTCATACAAGCATCACCAAAGCTTCATGGCGATGACACCGGGGCTAAATAGCCTGACTTTGCACAACAAAGTCGACTGGCCGCACCCCTGGCCGGCAACCGGAGACTCGTATGACCCAGATCGCCCGCATCAGCGACACCGGCAGTGAACGCCGCCTGCAAGCCGAACGCCTGCTGGGCGCCACGGCCTTGCAAGAAGCCCAGGCCTTGCGCTTCAACGTCTTCAGCGGCGAATTCAATGCCAAGCTCAAAGGCGCTGAACTGGGCCTGGACATGGATGATTATGATGTGCACTGCGCCCATATCGGCGTGCGCGACCTGAACAGCGGTCGCCTGGTGGCCACCACCCGTCTGCTCGACCACAAGGCCGCCAACACCCTGGGCCGCTACTACAGCGAAGAAGAATTCAGCCTGCATGGCCTGGGCCATCTGCAGGGCCCCATCCTGGAAATCGGCCGCACCTGCGTCGACCCGGCCTACCGCAACGGCGGCACCATCGCCGTGCTCTGGGGCGAGCTTGCCGAAGTCCTCAACGAAGGTGGCTATAGCTACCTGATGGGCTGCGCGAGCATCTCGATGCAGGACGGCGGAATCCAGGCCCAGGCGATCATGCAACGCTTGCGTGATCGCTACCTGAGTACCGAACACCTGCGCGCCGAACCGAAGAAGCCGCTGCCGTCCCTGGACATTCCCGGTAACGTCATCGCCGAAATGCCCCCCTTGCTCAAGGCCTATATGCGCCTGGGGGCGAAGATCTGCGGCGAGCCGTGCTGGGATGAAGACTTCCAGGTGGCCGACGTGTTTATCCTGCTCAAGCGCGACGAGTTGTGCCCACGCTATGCGCGGCACTTCAAGGCGGCAGTCTGATGAGCCGCCTTCGTGTGTACGGCCGGATAGCCCGGGTGCTGCTGGTGGTGGCCCTCGGCCTGAGCATGGCCACTGTGTTCGGGGTTTTCGAACGCCTGGGGGTCGCCAACTCCATGGTCCGGCGGCAACGCTGGTCACGGTTTTTCATGGCACGCCTGAGCAACGCCCTGCCCTTTCGCGTGAGCGTGCGCGGTGAACTGCCCAGCCAGCCGATGCTATGGGTCAGCAATCATGTGTCCTGGACCGACATCGCCTTGTTGGGCGGCTTGACCCCGCTGTCGTTCCTGTCCAAAGCCGAAGTGCGGACCTGGCCGGTGGCTGGCTGGCTGGCCGCGAAAGCCGGCAGCCTGTTCATTCGCCGTGGCTCGGGTGACAGTCAACTGATCCGCAAGCAAATGAGCCGTCATCTGGAGCAACAACACCCGCTGCTGATGTTTCCGGAAGGCACCACCACCGATGGCCGTTCGTTGCGTACCTTCCACGGTCGCCTGCTGTCGGCGGCAATCGATGCCGATGTAGCGTTGCAACCGGTGGCCATTCGTTATCTGCGCGACGGCAAGCCCGACCTGCTGGCCCCGTTCATTGGCGACGACGATCTGCTGTCGCACTTGATGCGTCTGTTTTCCAACGACCAGGGCGATGTGGAAATCCAGATACTCGAACCGATCGCCTGCAACGGCCAGGAACGTGCGGCGCTGGCATTCCAGGCGCAGCAAGCGGTGCAACTGGCGCTGTTCGGCGAGGTGACGGAAGTGAAGCGTGCGCTGCCGAGTCAGGCCGAAGCCGAAACGGCTCGATCGGAAGCGGCGTAAATCTCGGCGGGGGAACCTGAGCAGAGCTTGCTCGCGAAGCCTTTAGCGATCTTGAGGGCCTATTCGCTGGCAAGCCAAGCGCCTACAAGGGATCGCGTGCACCCAGGATATGGGCGTGGGAAAACGCCTGCAGCTCGGGATAGAACAGCCGAAAGTCCTCGCTCAACGGCTCATACAACCCTTCCAGCTCGCGCATCGCGTGCACCAGTTCCTCCGGCCGCGACAAGCGCCGCGAAATCCCCCGCAACACCGGCCCCAGCACCTCGAAATCCCGGTAGGAACCCAGCCAGTCATCCGCCGCCATATAAGGCGCGATCTCGGCCAGACGCCCCGGCAGGTCGCGCTGGTTTTCCAGCACGCGATAAACCTGGGCGGTAAAGCTGGCAAGCGTGCCTTCGGCATAAAGCGTCCAATCCCGTGCCAGGCAGTGATCGAAGAACACATCCAGGACAATCCCGGCATACCGCCGCCGCGTCTGGGAAAAACGCGACAACGCCTGCCCCACCAGCGGATGCCGATCGGTAAAGACATCGATATGGCGATGCAGTTGAATTGCCGCTTCGATCGACGGAGTGAACTGCCCTTGCACGCGACCCTTGACGAAATCGCCATAGAGGCTGCCGAGCAGTTGTTCCGGGCGCTGGCCGCCCAGATGCAGGTGTGCGAGATAATTCATGAGCGACAGCTTAGCACCCCGCCGACCTATATCGTTATAACCCGATATAACGAAAAACCCCGAGATCAGATCAAAATCATATTGGTACATCGCGAAATACCGATATATATTTCGCTCCATCGCGATATAACGTTTTATCCACCTCGAGCAACGACCATGCCCCTTGACCTCGACGAAATAATAAAAGCGCTGGCACACCCAGTACGCCGAGACATTCTCAGCTGGCTGAAAGACCCCAAGACCCAGTTCCCCGAGCAGTACCACAACCACGAGTACGGTATCTGCGCCGGACAGATCGACCAGCGCTGCGGCCTGTCGCAGTCCACCGTGTCCGCACACCTGGCAACCCTGCAGCGCGCCGGACTGATTACCAGCCAGAAAGCCGGCCAATGGCACTTCTTCAAACGCAACGAGGAAACCATCCAGGAATTCCTCCGCATCATGAGCCAAGAGCTCTAAAAGGACGTACACGATGCCTCTCTCGCTACTCATCCTGGCCCTGAGCGCTTTCGCCATCGGCACTACCGAGTTCGTCATCATGGGCCTGTTGCCCGACGTGGCGGCGGACCTTGGCGTGTCGATTCCCGGGGCTGGCTGGCTAGTGACCGGCTATGCCCTGGGCGTGGCGATCGGTGCCCCCTTCATGGCCATGGCCACCTCGCGGCTACCACGCAAGACAGCCCTGGTCGCGCTGATGGGGATCTTTATTGTCGGCAACCTGCTATGCGCCATCGCCAGTGACTACAACGTGCTGATGTTCGCCCGGATCATCACCGCCCTGTGCCATGGCGCCTTCTTTGGCATCGGCTCGGTGGTGGCGGCCAACCTGGTGGCCCCGGATAAACGGGCTTCGGCGGTGGCCCTGATGTTCACCGGCCTGACCCTGGCCAACGTGCTCGGCGTGCCCCTGGGTACCGCGCTGGGCCAACAGGCCGGCTGGCGCTCGACCTTCTGGGCGGTGACCGTGATCGGCGTGATCGCGCTGATCGGCCTGATCCGCTTCCTGCCGGCCAAGCACGACGAGGAAAAACTCGATATGCGCGCCGAACTGGCGGCACTCAAGGGCGCCGGGCTCTGGCTGTCCCTGAGCATGACCGCGCTGTTCGCCGCCGCCGTATTCGCCCTGTTCACCTACATCGCGCCGTTGCTGGGCGAAGTGACCGGCGTCTCGCCACGGGGCGTGACCTGGACCCTGGTGCTGATGGGGTTGGGCCTGACCGTTGGCAACATCATCGGCGGCAAGCTGGCGGACAAGAACCTGGCCGCGACCCTGATCGGCGTGTTCATCACCATGGCCGTGCTGGCCACCGTGCTGACCTGGAGCAGCCTGGTGCTGATTCCCGCCGAGATCACCCTGTTCCTCTGGGCGACGGCCTGCTTCGCCGCCGTGCCGGCCCTGCAGATCAACGTGGTGACCTACGGCCAGGCCGCGCCCAACCTGGTCTCGACCCTGAACATCGGCGCCTTCAACGTCGGCAACGCCCTGGGCGCCTGGGTCGGCGGCAGCGTCATCGCCCACGGTTTCGGCCTCACCAGCGTGCCCCTGGCCGCCGCGGCACTGGCAGTGCTCGCGCTGCTGGTAACCCTGATCACCTTTCGCCAGAACGACAACGACGATCTGGCCCCGGCTATCAACTGACTCCACTGCTCATCAATACTCATGAGGGTTGTACACATGGCAACTATTTTCGATCCGATCAAACTGGGCGACCTGGAACTGCCCAACCGCATCATCATGGCCCCGCTGACCCGCTGCCGTGCCGATGAAGGTCGGGTACCCAACGCACTGATGGCCGAGTACTACGTACAGCGCGCCTCCGCCGGCCTGATCCTCAGCGAAGCCACCTCCGTGACGCCAATGGGGGTCGGCTACCCGGACACCCCGGGTATCTGGTCCAACGACCAGGTACGAGGCTGGTCCAACGTGACCAAGGCCATCCATGCCGCGGGCGGACGGATCTTCCTGCAACTGTGGCACGTGGGCCGTATCTCCCACCCCTCGTACCTGAACGGCGAACTGCCGGTCGCGCCGAGTGCCATCCAGCCCAAGGGCCATGTCAGCCTGGTGCGCCCACTGTCGGACTACCCGACCCCGCGCGCCCTGGAAACCGCTGAAATCGCCGATATCATCGATGCCTACCGCGTGGGTGCGGAAAACGCCAAGGCCGCCGGCTTCGACGGTGTGGAAATCCACGGTGCCAACGGCTACCTGCTCGACCAGTTCCTGCAAAGCAGCACCAACCAGCGCACCGACAACTACGGTGGCTCCCTGGAGAACCGTGCGCGCCTGCTGCTTGAAGTGACCGACGCGGTGATCGAAGTCTGGGGCGCCGGTCGTGTCGGCATGCACCTGGCGCCACGCGCCGACTCTCACGACATGGGTGATGCGAACCTCGCGGAAACCTTCACTTATGTCGCTCGCGAACTGGGCAAGCGCGGTATCGCGTTCATCTGCTCGCGTGAGAAAGAAGCCGACGACAGCCTCGGCCCACAGTTGAAGGCGGCGTTCGGCGGCCCCTACATTGCCAACGAACGCTTCACCAAGGACAGCGCCAATGCCTGGCTGGCCAGCGGCAAGGCCGATGCGGTGGCCTTTGGCGTACCCTTCATCGCCAACCCGGACCTGCCGGCCCGCCTGAAGGCCGATGCGCCCCTGAACCCGGCACACCCGGAAACCTTCTACGGCAAAGGCCCGGTCGGCTACATCGACTACCCGACGCTGTAAGCGCCTCCCGCAAGACCCGAAACGAGAAAGCCCCGGTTCGCAAGAGCCGGGGCTTTCTCGTTCCTGGGCAATACAAAAGCAAGCGCGTTCAACTCGCTCCCCCCATTCAACCCACTTCAATCAGGGAATAAGCCTACATAAGGCATTGCTCTTTACCTCGGGTATTTTCGCTGACAAACCCCATACTGAGCCAACGCCCGGTCGCCATCGGCCAAGCGCGCAACGTCATGGGATGGCGTTGCTTCAAAACCCTCATTAAAAGGAATTAAGATGACGCCCCTTCTGCAGTCCATCAGCCTCGCCCTGTTCTGTGCCGCGATCTCGGCTCTGATTTCGCTGGCCGCCTTCGCCTCTGGCGCCTCGGGCAGAGACACCGTCAGCCCCGGGGTTGCAGACCCCAGTCGTTCAAGTCCCGGGGTTGCCAAAAAAATAGTCACGTCCATCGAGATCAGCAACAACTCCCCCGAACCCCTCGAGCTCCTGGGGACCGGCCTCGACCTGGGCGGCGCGGCGCCGTCCAGTTTCAACATCGCCAGTGGCGAACGCCGTGAGCTGATACTCGACGGCCCCCGGGCCTGGTTCATCTATGGCGCCGGGCCGCGCAAGTGCCGATTCGTCGCCCAACATACGCTACAGGAACGCTTTGCCCACGCCCCCCGCCCCAATTACCTGCCCATCTGGATCAGGAAAGCCGAGTCCATCGGTGAACGCCATGCCTCCTGCAAGGCCCGCTTGAGCAAAACCCTCAAGGCGCCGCCCTACAGCTATAACGTCAAGTTCAGCATGAGCTGAGTGGCACTACTGTTCAGCGCGAGCGCTGGCCCCAGGCCACCGCCAGTCCGCTGAGACAGATCACCGCGATGCCCGCTACGCCGAATGCATCCGGCATATGATCGAAGATCAGATAACCGTACATCCCGGCGAAGAGAATCTGCCCGTAGCTGAACGGTGCCAACATCGCTGGCGCCGCGTGCCGGAACGCCTGGGTCAACAGCATGTGACCGAGCATGCCGCAGGTACCCAGGCCGAGCATGAACAGCCCATGTCCCCAGCTAGGGGTACTCCAGAAAAACGGCAGCAAAGCCGTCATGATCAGGCTGTTGAAAATACCCGTGAGAAAGTTGCTGGTCGTTGGGCTGTCGATGCCACTGAGCATCCGCGTCAGCAATTGATAGAAGCCAAAGCACAAGGCCGAACACAGTGGCAGGGCAATTGCCGGGGTGAACAAGGCGCCACCGGGGCGCACCACGATCAGCACGCCGACAAAACCGGCAATCACCGCCGCCCACTGGCCACGGCTGACCCGTTCCCCCAGCAGCGGCACGGACAAGGCCGTTACCAGCAAGGGCGCGAGAAAGTTGACCGAGGTGGCTTCGGCCAAGGGGATATAGCGCAGCCCAGTGGTAAAAAACAGGCTGGTACCGATCAGGCACAACGCCCGTAACAACTGCAGGCCTGGTCGCTTGGTGCGGACCACGGCGGAGAAACCGCTACGGGGCACAAAAATCACCAGCATCAGCAAGGTGTGCACCACGTAGCGGGCCCAGACCACCATGACGATGGGATAGAACCCCGACAGGTACTTGGACAAGGCATCGTGACTGGCGAACATCAGCACCGCCAAGCCGATCAGGGCAATGCCCTTGAGCGGTTGCTCGGATTTCTTGTGTAACAAATCAGGCACACTCATTCACAGACTCGCAACACATTCGTTACAAAATACGTAGCTTGCTAACTACCAAGATAGAACGGTCGGGTGGATAATGGCCCGCTACTGTTCGTCGATACGCCGCGTCAACTTTACTCGCGTTCGACTTTGATACAACTAGAATCAATTACGTATTTTGACTCAATTGCGCAGGCTTGGACTCAAGCGCAGCATGTCCAGCCCGGTATCGACCAGGCGTTCCGCTTCCGTCTGCAGTTCAAAGCTGTCGGAGACCAGCAGCCATTGAGCAATGATCCCATGGATATAAGCGTGTATGGCAATGGCGGCGCGGGCAGGGTCCAGATGCTCGGGCAATTGTCCACGGGCAATGGCATTGCGCAGGGTCAAGCCGATTTTCAGATTGCAGTCCACAATCGCGGCCTGGCGTTGACGTCGCAGGTCGCACATTTCATCGGTGAACTCGCACTTATGAAACAGAATCTCGTTGATGCGCCGAGTCTGGGGGTCCAGCGCAACCTGACGAAGCACATGAATCAACAACGCGCGCATGCAGCCCAGCGGATCGAGTTCGTCCTCGCTCTCGCTGGCCCGAGCCAACTCGTCGAGCGGTTCATGGAGGCTGTCGAGCATCGCTTGCACCAGCTCGGCCTTGTTGCTGAAATGCCAATAGATCGCGCCACGGGTCACCCCCGCCAGGGTCGCGATATCAGCCAGGGTCGTGCGCGCCACACCACGCTCATAAAAGGCTTTTTCGGCTGCTTCGAGTATCTGTCTCCGGGTCTCCCGAGCTTCCTCTTTGGTGCGACGAGCCATGGCAGTAAAACCTCAATCAGGGGGCCTCGAACTAACGCCGGGCTTAATCAGAACTTAATGACGGGAGGCGACTGTTGGGCCTTTTCCCGGGCGAGATCACATGCTTTGTAACTATTTTCACGTAAAGTGCAAGTGTTTACAAACAACCATGAATGTAAGTATATTCATTAGCAACCTATTTATCCACCCGGATCACCCTTCGTAACCTTCCACTTTTCTTGTGCGCATCGTGCGCGCCTGACCCGAGGATCTTCATGCAACTCAAGCCAGCTGTTACCGCTCTGGTCACCGCCGTCGCCCTGGCATCGCTGCTCAGCGGATGTAAAGAGGAAAAGGCGGCTCCGCCAGCCCCTCCCGCGCCTCAGGTCGGCGTCGTTACCCTGCAAACCCAGGCCTTTACCCTGACCTCCGACCTGCCCGGTCGAACCACGGCGTACCGCATCGCGGAGGTCCGTCCGCAGGTCAATGGCATCATTCTCAAGCGTCTGTTCAAGGAAGGCGGCGATGTCAAAGCCGGCCAGCAGCTGTATCAGATCGACCCGTCGGTCTATGAAGCGACCTTGAAAAGCGCCGAGGCGAACCTGCAATCGACCAAGTCGATTGCCGATCGCTATAAACAATTGGTGAGTGAGCAGGCGGTCAGCCGCCAGGATTACGACACCGCCGTGGCCAATCGCCTGCAATCGGAAGCGTCCTTGCAGAGCGCCCAGATCAACGTGCGCTACACCAAGGTGTACGCCCCGTTGTCCGGGCGCATCGGACGCTCTTCGGTGACCGAGGGCGCGCTGGTCAGCAGCGGCCAGACCACCGCCATGGCGACGATTTCGCAACTCGACCCGATTTATGTCGATGTGACGCAGTCCACCGCCGAGTTGCTGCAACTGCGCCATGAGCTGGAAAGCGGACGCTTGCAGAAAGCCGGCGACAATGCCGCGGCGGTCAAGCTGACCCTGGAAGACGGCAGCCAGTACAAACTGGACGGCAAGCTGGAGTTCTCCGAAGTCACCGTGGATGAAACCACCGGCTCCGTGACCCTGCGCGCGGTGTTCCCGAACCCGGATCACACCTTGCTGCCCGGCATGTTCGTGCATGCCCGGTTGCAGGCCGGGGTCAACAGCGCCGCGATTCTCGCCCCGCAACAAGGCGTGACCCGTGACCTGAAAGGCACCCCGACCGCACTGGTGGTCGGCCCGGATAACAAGGTCGAACTGCGTCAACTCAAGGCCAGCCGCACCGTCGGCAGCCAATGGTTGATCGAAGACGGCTTGAAAGCCGGCGATCGTGTCATCACCGAAGGTCTCCAGTTCGTTCGTCCTGGCGTTGAAGTCAAGGCCACCGAAGCCACCAATGTGAAGGCAGCCAACCCGGCCCCTGCCCCGGCAACCGATAAAGCCGCAGGCAGCAAAGGGGAGTAAACCATGTCGAAATTTTTTATCGACCGCCCAATCTTCGCCTGGGTGATCGCCCTGGTGATCATGTTGGTCGGGGCTCTATCGATCCTCAAGTTACCGATCAACCAGTACCCGGCCATTGCACCGCCGGCCATCGCGATTGCCGTGACCTACCCGGGCGCTTCGGCGCAGACCGTGCAGGACACCGTGGTCCAGGTGATCGAGCAGCAACTCAACGGTATCGATAACCTGCGTTATATCGAATCGTCGAGTAACTCCGACGGCAGCATGACCATCACCGCGACCTTCAATCAGGGCACCAGCCCCGATACCGCCCAGGTTCAGGTGCAGAACAAACTGAACCTGGCCACCCCGTTGCTGCCGCAAGAAGTGCAGCAACAGGGTATCCGCGTGACCAAGTCGGTGAAGAACTTCCTGATGGTGATTGGTGTTGTCTCGACAGACGGCAGCATGAACCGCGACGACCTGGCGAACTATATCGTTTCCAACATGCAGGACCCGATCTCGCGGACCGCTGGTGTCGGCGACTTCCAGGTGTTCGGTGCCCAGTACGCGATGCGGATCTGGCTCGACCCGGCCAAGCTGAACAACTTCAAGCTGACCCCGGTGGACGTGAAAACCGCCATCGCCGCGCAGAACGTCCAGGTCGCCTCCGGGCAACTGGGCGGGCTGCCGGCCATGCCCGGTCAACAGTTGAACGCCACCATCATCGGCAAGACCCGCCTGCAGACCGCCGAACAGTTCAAGGCGATCCTGCTCAAGGTCAACCAGGACGGCTCGCAAGTGCGTCTGGGTGATGTCGCCGATGTTGCCCTGGGCGGCGAAAACTACAGCGTCAACGCCCAGTACAACGGCAAGCCGGCGTCGGGCCTGGCGGTGAAACTCGCCGCCGGCGCCAACGCCCTGGACACCGCCAAGGCCTTGCGCCAGACCATCGCCACGCTGGAGCCATTCTTTCCACAAGGCATGCAAGTGGTTTACCCGTATGACACCACCCCGGTGGTGACCGAATCGATCAAGGGCGTGGTTGAAACCCTGGTCGAGGCGATCGTGCTGGTGTTCCTGGTGATGTTCCTGTTCCTGCAGAACTTCCGCGCCACCATCATTACCACCATGGCGGTACCGGTGGTATTGCTGGGGACTTTCGGGATCCTCGCGGCCGCCGGCTTCAGCATCAATACCCTGACCATGTTCGGCATGGTGCTCGCCATCGGCCTGTTGGTGGACGATGCCATCGTCGTGGTGGAGAACGTCGAACGGGTGATGAGCGAGGAAGGCCTGTCGCCCAAGGAAGCGACGAAGAAATCCATGGGGCAGATCCAGGGCGCACTGGTGGGTATCGCCCTCGTGCTCTCGGCGGTATTGCTGCCCATGGCGTTCTTTGCCGGCTCCACCGGGGTGATCTACAAACAGTTCTCGATCACCATCGTCTCGGCCATGGCCCTGTCGGTACTGGTCGCCCTGATCTTCACCCCGGCCCTGTGCGCGACCATGCTCAAGCCGATTGCCAAGGGCGACCACGGCACCGCGAAGCGTGGTTTCTTCGGCTGGTTCAACCGCAACTTCGACCGCAGCGTGCGCGGCTACGAACGTACCGTGGGCAGCATCCTGCGCCACAAGGCGCCGTACTTGCTGGTCTACGTGATCATCTTTGCCGGCATGATCTGGTTGTTCATGCGCATTCCGACCTCCTTCCTGCCGGAAGAAGACCAGGGTGTACTGTTCGCCCAGGTGCAAACCCCGGCCGGCTCCAGTGCCGAGCGGACCCAGGCGGTGCTCAACGAAATGCGTGAGTATCTGTTGACCAAGGAATCCGACACCGTGGCGTCGGTGTTCACCGTGAACGGCTTCAACTTCGCCGGTAATGGTCAGAGCTCGGGCCTGGGCTTCATCATGCTCAAGCCATGGCATGAGCGCAGCAGCCAGAACAGCGTGTTCGGCCTCGCCGCCCGTGCCCAGCAGCACTTCTTCTCCTTCCGCGATGCGATGGTGTTTGCCTTCGCCCCGCCGGCAGTGCTGGAGTTGGGTAACGCCATCGGTTTCGATGTCTATCTGCAGGACAAGGCCGGTATCGGTCACGACAGGCTGATGGCCGCGCGCAACCAGTTCCTCGGCATGGCCGCGCAGAGCAAGGTGCTCACCCAGGTTCGGCCTAACGGCCTGAACGACGAGCCGCAGTACCAACTGAGCATCGACGACGAGCGCGCCAGCGCCCTGGGCCTGTCCCTTTCGGATATCAACAACAGCTTGTCGATCGCCCTGGGCGCCAGCTATGTCAACGACTTCATCGACCGCGGTCGGGTGAAAAAAGTCTTCGTGCAGGGCAAGCCCAGTTCGCGGATGAGTCCGGAAGACCTGCAGAAATGGTACGTGCGCAACAGCTCAGGGGTCATGGTGCCGTTCTCCGCGTTCGCCAAGGGCGAGTGGGTCTTCGGTTCGCCGAAACTGTCGCGGTTCAACGGCGTCGCCGCCATGGAAATTCTCGGTGCGCCGGCCCCCGGCTACAGTACTGGCCAGGCCCTGGCGGAAGTCGAAGCCATCGCCGCGAAACTGCCGACCGGCGTCGGGATTTCCTGGACCGGCCTGTCCTACGAGGAGAAGCTGTCCGGCTCCCAGGCGCCGGCGTTGTTCGCCCTGTCGCTGCTGATGGTGTTCCTGTGCCTGGCGGCGCTGTACGAGAGCTGGTCGATTCCAATCGCCGTGGTTCTGGTGGTACCGCTGGGGATCATCGGGGCACTGTTGGCGACGACCTTCCGCGGGCTGTCCAACGACGTCTACTTCCAGGTGGGCCTGTTGACGACTATCGGTCTGGCGGCGAAAAACGCCATCCTGATCGTGGAGTTCGCCAAGGAACTGCATGAACAGGGACGTAGCCTGATCGACGCGGCGGTAGAGGCTTGCCGTATGCGTCTGCGTCCGATCATCATGACCTCCCTGGCGTTCATCCTCGGCGTGGTGCCGCTGGCGATCTCCACCGGTGCCGGTTCGGGCAGCCAGCACGCCATCGGTACCGGCGTGATTGGCGGTATGATCACCGCGACAATTCTGGCGATCTTCTGGGTTCCACTGTTCTTCGTCTCGGTGTCGTCCATCGGCGGCGAGAAAAAGCACAAGAAGTCAGACACTACTGAAACTCCAAGCAACGAGGCTGGCCAATGAGCAAGTCCCTTCTCAGTGTAGCGGTCGCGGCCTTCGTGCTCAGCGGTTGCTCGTTGATCCCCGACTACCAGCGTCCCGAAGCGCCGGTCGCGGCACAATACCCGCAAGGACCGGCCTACTCGCCGGCCCAGGCGGCGGACGTCGCGGCCGCCGAACAGGGCTGGCGACAGTTCTTCAACGATCCGGCGCTACGGCAACTGATCCAGGTGGCGCTTGAAAACAACCGCGACCTGCGTGTCGCGGCGCTGAATATCGATGCCTACCGTGCCCAGTACCAGATCCAGCGCGCCGACCTGTTCCCGGCGGTCAGCGCCACAGGCAGCGGTAGTCGTCAACGCGTGCCGGCCGCCGCCTCGAGTTCCGGCAAGGAAACGATCAACAGCCAGTACTCGGCAACCCTCGGGATCAGCTCCTATGAGCTGGACCTGTTCGGTCGCGTTCGTAGCCTGAGCGAGAAGGCGCTGCAGACCTACTTCGCCAGCGAAGAAGCCCGTCGCACCACCCAGATCAGCCTGGTGGCCAGCGTGGCCAACGCCTACCTGACCTGGCAGGCCGACAAGGAACTGCTCAAGCTGACCCAGGACACCCTGGCGACCTACGAGGAAAGCTACAAACTGACCTCGCGCAGCAACGAAGTCGGCGTGGCCTCCGCCCTGGACCTGAGCCAGTCGCGGACTTCGGTGGAAGGCGCGCGGGCCAAGCTGGCGCAATACACCCGCCAGGTCGCCCAGGACCAGAACAGTCTGACACTGCTGCTCGGCAGCGGTTTGCCGGCCAACCTGCCGGCGGCCCAACCACTGTCGGCCAAGCTGCTCAGCGAGATGCCGGCCGGCCTGCCGTCCGAACTGCTGCAACGGCGTCCGGATATTCTCAACGCCGAGCACCAGTTGCTGGCAGCCAACGCCAATATCGGGGCCGCCCGTGCGGCGTTCTTCCCGAGCATCACCCTGACCGCCAATGCCGGGACCTTGAGCCCGGACATGGGCGGTTTGTTCAAGGGCGGCTCGGGGACCTGGTCGTTCGCGCCCAGTATCAACATTCCGATCTTCAACGCCGGTAGCCTGAAAGCCAGCCTGGACTACTCGAAGATCCAGAAGGACATCAGCGTCGCCAACTACGAGAAAGCCATTCAGACCGGCTTCCAGGAAGTCTCCGACGGCCTCGCGGCACGCCAGACCTACAACCAGCAGTTGCAGGCCCAGCGTGACGTGGTCGCCGCCAACCAGGACTACTACCGCCTGGCCGAGCGTCGCTACCGCATTGGTGTCGACAGCAACCTGACCTTCCTCGATGCCCAGCGCTCGTTGTTCAGCGCCCAGCAATCGTTGATCAGTGATCGCCTGTCGCAACTCACCAGCGAGGTCAACCTGTACAAGGCCCTCGGCGGTGGCTGGTACGAGCAGACCGGTCAGGCACAGCCGATCGATGAAACACCACCGAAGGGCTGAGACCTTTCACGCACCACGGAAAACCCGCCACTGGCGGGTTTTTTTATGCCTGAGTTGTTCCGTTCGATAATCGCCCAAAACTACAAAACACCAATTGAACTAACTGGTTAATTCCCCGCACCATTCCCCGCACTGACCCATAGCCATAACAACAGGTTCATCCGCCATGCCTCGATATCCCGCGCTCACCGGTTGATCACAGCCACCCGTTCTCCGTTCGTCCCCTTGCCTGCAACCTCTGGTTGCGGTTGCGCCCTGCCTCATCCCTAACAATTAGAGAGACCGATCCATGAAGCGACTGAACACGAGCAACCTTTCCTCCCGCACCCTGCTGGCCATCACCATCGCCAGTGCGGCCTTGCCGGCAATGGCCGAGGAACACGGTTTTGTGGAGGATGCCCAGGCCAACCTGAACCTGCGCAACTTCTATATCAACCGCAACTTCACCAACCTGGCCTTCCCGCAGGGAAAGGCCGAGGAATGGACACAGAGCTTCATCCTCGATGCCAGATCCGGTTTTACCCAGGGCACCGTGGGATTCGGGGCCGACGTGCTCGGCACCTTCTCGCAGAAACTCGACGGCGGCAAAGGCACTGGCGGGACACAGTTGCTGCCGCTGGACGGCGACGGGCGCCCGGCCGACAACTTCGGGCGCCTGGGCGTGGCTCTCAAGGCGAGGATTTCCAAGACTGAACTGAAGGTCGGCGAATGGATGCCGGTGCTGCCGATCCTGCGTTCGGACGATGGTCGCTCGCTGCCGCAAACCTTTCGCGGCGGCCAGATCACCTCGAAGGAAATCGACGGCCTGACGCTTTACGGTGGCCAGTTCCAGAAGAACAGCCCGCGCAACGATTCGAGCATGACCGACATGTTCATGAACGGTAAGCCCGGCATCACCTCCGACCGCTTCAACTTCCAGGGCGGCGAATACACCTTCAACGACAAGCGCACCCTGATCGGCGTGTGGAATGCCCAGCTCAAGGACATCTACAGCCAGCAGTACGTCAACCTGGTGCACAGCCAACCGCTGGGTGACTGGACCCTGGGTGCCAACCTCGGCTTCTTCTACGGCAAGGACGACGGCAGCGCCAAGGCTGGCGAACTGGAGAACAAGACCTGGTCCGGGCTGTTCTCGGCCAAGTACGGCGGCAACACCTTCTATGTCGGCTTGCAGAAGCTCACCGGTAACAGCGCCTGGATGCGCGTCAACGGCACCAGCGGCGGCACCCTGGCCAACGACAGCTACAACAACAGCTACGACAACGCCCGCGAGAAGTCCTGGCAGCTACGCCACGACTACAACTTCGCCGCCCTCGGGGTACCGGGGCTGACGCTGATGAACCGCTACATCAGCGGCGACAATGTGCACACCGGAACCATCACCGACGGCAAGGAGTGGGGGCGTGAGTCCGAGTTGGCCTACACCATCCAGAGCGGCACCTTCCGTGATCTGAGTCTGCGCTGGCGCAACTCCAGCCTGCGCAAGAGTTTCAGCAGCAACGAGTTCGATGAGAATCGCCTGATCATCAGCTATCCGATCTCGTTGCTGTAGGCGTTCATCGGCCTAGTGTGAATTACCGCCCCACCACCAGTTCCAGAATCCGGGCAACTGCACGGGCACGGAACTGTCATGCACCGTGCGGGCCATCACGGCCCGCAACAGCGCTGGGCGATCGGTATAGAACGGTTGCCCGGCTGTCGACACGCCGGTGTCCCGCGCGCAGTCCATCAGGATCTGCAGATACTCCTGCATATGCCGGGCGGTATAGCGATTGAGATCGTGAAAGGTCACCACCACCGGAATCACACCATCGACCACCGGCATCTTCCCCTGCGCAATCTGCTCGCGGACTTCGGCCAGGTGCTTGAGCAGATTGGCCCGGCGCTGCGGGCTGGCGGTGATCCCCCAGACCTTGCCGTCATTGGCACTCAAGTCCGTCAGCAACACATGCAGGCCATGCCGCTGGTAGGCGGCGAAGGTGCGCTTGTCATAATTCCAGAACGGCGGGCGCAGGATCGTTGGCGGCGCGCCGGTGATCGCGGCGATATCCGCGCTACCGTCGCTGAGCGACTGTTCCAGCTCCTGCGGATTCAGTGAGCGATGATTGGTGTGCCAGGGTGTTGCAGTGTGAAAGCCGAGGATATGTCCCTCGCCATGCTCGCGCCGCATCAGCGCACGACCGATGTCACTGTTGCCGGCCCGGGGTGCACGGGTCTGGACGAAGAACACGGCCTTGATACCTGGCTGGATCGGATTATCAGCCAGGTCATCGAGCACCGACGCCGTCGGGTTCCAGAAGCTGGAAGCGCTGGGCCCGTCATCGAAAGTCAGCAGGAAACGGATCGGTGGTTGCGAATGCAGGGCTTGCTCGGTCTGTGCGGTCAAGGGCATCGGCGGACCGATGCAACCGGCAAGACTCACAGCGATCACAAGCCCTGATAACAGCGCGGCAAACGACTTCATGGGATTAGGTGGGTCCGAATCAAAGCAATGGCAGAAAGACCATCGTCGTCATCAGAGCACAGCACCTGGCCGGCGTTCAGCCGTATCGCGAAATTTTCCTACAAAAGAGAAAGATTTCATCCCGAACACCTCAACCCCTATCTGACAGAAAGTCCAGCACCCGCTGGCTGAACGCGGCGCCAGCCTGCACATTGGAAAGGTGCGCGGCATGGAACTCGGCGTATTCGGCGCCCTCGACGTGCTGCTGGATAAAGATCCCGCCCGCAGGCGGCGTTACCGCATCCTCGGTGCCGGAAATCACCAGCAGCGGCACTTGAATTCGCTCCAGTTGCTCGCGAAAATCCGCATCGCGCACCGCACAGCAGTTGGCGGCATAACCCTGGGGCGAGGTGGCGGCAAGCATATCGGTGATCGGTTTGACCCGATCCGGATGTGCCTCGACGAACTCCGGGGTGAACCAGCGTGACACCGCGCCATCGCGCAGGGCCAGCATCGCCGCCTGGCCCCCCGTCGACACCGCCTCGATCCGTGAATTCCAACCGGCGGCATCACCGATCTTCGCCGCCGTGTTGCAGACAATCAGCCGCTGCAGGCGATGGCCGGCGTTGATGCCCAGCCACTGGCCAATCAGGCCGCCCATGGACAGGCCGCAGAAATGCGCGCGCTCGATATGCAACGCGTCCAGCAACGCCACTACGTCACGCCCCAGTTGCTCGATGCTATAAGGCCCCGGTGTCACCAGCGAACGACCATGGCCGCGAGTGTCGTAGCGCAATACCCGCAAGTGCTCGGCAAACGCCGGTATCTGGGTGTCCCACATCCCCAGATCGGTCCCCAACGAGTTGGACAACACCAGCACTGGCGCGCCTGGCGGGCCGTCCAACTGGTAATGCAGTTCACCCTCGGCAAGTTGTACAAAAGCCACACTCATCTCCTTCAAGTAAAAATCGGGCAGGCGCGCCTGTAAAGGCGCGCGGCCCCATCAGTGATCGTGGTGCAGGTAGGCCGCTTCTTTCGGCAGGCGCAAGCTGAAGAGGAAGGCGACCGCCATCATCACCGTCACATACCAGTAGAAGGCGTTTTCCATACCCACCGACTTCAGGTTCAGGGCCACGTATTCCGCCGAACCGCCGAAGAGTGCATTCGCCACCGCGTAGGCCAGGCCGACACCCAGCGCCCGTACCTGGACCGGGAACATCTCGGCTTTGACCAGACCGCTGATGGAGGTATAGAAACTGACGATTGCCAGGGCCAGGGTAATCAGCACAAAGGCCAGGAACGGACTGGTCACGGTTTTCAGGGTCAGCAGGATTGGCACGGTGCACAAGGTTCCCAGGGCACCGAACCAGAGCATGCTGTTACGCCGGCCGATCCGGTCCGAGAGCAAGCCGAACAATGGCTGCATGCACATATAGAGAAACAGTACCCCGGTCATGATGAAACTGGCGGTCTTGGCCGTCATCCCGGCGGTGTTCACCAGGTACTTCTGCATGTACGTGGTAAAGGTGTAGAAAATCAGCGAGCCACCGGCGGTATAGCCGAGCACGGTGATAAAGGCCGCCTTGTGATCGCGGAACAACGCCCGCATGCTGCCGGCGTCCTTGTCCTGGCGGGTTTCCTTGCTGGTGGTTTCCTTCAGGGCGCGACGCAGAAACAGCGAGATCAGCGCCGCGATGGCGCCGACCACGAAGGGAATCCGCCAGCCCCAGGCCTTGAGCTCGGGTTCCGTGAGGAATTGCTGCAGAATCACCACCACCAGCACCGCCAGCAACTGGCCACCGATCAGGGTCACGTACTGGAACGAGGCGAAGAAACCGCGCTGGCCGCGCAGGGCCACCTCACTCATATAGGTCGCGGTGGTGCCGTACTCACCGCCCACCGACAGGCCCTGGAACAGCCGCGCCACCAGTAACAGCACCGGTGCCCAGACCCCGATGGTCGCGTAGCCGGGCAGGAAGGCGATGACCAGGGAGCCGGCGCACATCATCAGCACCGAGACCATCATGGAGCTCTTGCGCCCGTGCTTGTCGGCCATGCGCCCGAACAACCAGCCACCGATGGGCCGCATCAGGAAGCCGGCGGCGAACACCCCGGCCGTGTTGACCAACTGCACCGTGGGATTGTCGGAGGGAAAAAACGCCGGGGCGAAGTAGATCGCGCAGAAGGCATAGACGTAGAAATCGAACCACTCGACCAGGTTGCCGGAAGACGCGCCGACAATGGCAAAGATCCTCTTGTTACGTTCTTCGGAGGTGTACGGCATCGTTGTTGTTGTCATGTTTCATCACTCGAAGGAGGTAAGTTGCAGTCTAGACATACTTCGCAACAGACCTGTTCCGCAAGAACAATCGCCCGAATGACCGTGCGTGGCAGTCATCCGGGCGTCTGTTTGTTGCCCTTGGATCTCAGACCCGCTCAATCGCCAGCGCCAGCCCCTGCCCGACACCGACACACATGGTCGCCAGACCTTTGCGGCCGCCGCTTTTCTCCAACTGATGGAGCGCCGTCAGCACCAGCCGGGCGCCACTCATGCCCAACGGGTGACCGAGGGCGATGGCGCCACCGTTCGGATTGACCTGCGGCGCATCGTCGGCAATACCCAGCTCACGCAGCACCGCCAGGCCCTGGCTGGCGAAGGCTTCGTTCAACTCGATAACGTCGAAGTCGCCGACGGCCAGGCCCAGGCGCTCGATCAACTTGCGCACCGCCGGTACCGGGCCGATCCCCATGACCCGCGGCTCGACCCCCGCGCTGGCCATGCCGAGCACCCGGGCACGGGCCTTCAAACCGTGCTTCTTCACCGCCTCGGCAGACGCCAGGATCAGCGCCGCCGCGCCATCGTTGACACCGGACGCATTGCCGGCGGTCACGGTCTTGTCCGGGCCGTTGACTGGTTTGAGTCGGGCCAGAGTCTCCAGCGTTGTGTCCGCCCGTGGATGTTCATCGTGCTCGACCACGGTTTCGCCTTTCTTGTGGGCGATACGCACCGGCACGATTTCCTCATTGAAGAAGCCAGCGGCCTGGGCGGCGGCCGTACGTTGCTGGCTACGCAAGGCAAACGCGTCCTGGTCGGCGCGGGACACCTGATAATCGTCCGCCACGTTATCGGCGGTCTGCGGCATCGCATCGACACCGTATTGGGCCTTCATCAGCGGATTGATAAAGCGCCAGCCGATGGTGGTGTCTTCCAGCTTCATGTTGCGGGAAAACGCCGCGTCAGCCTTGCCCATCACGAAGGGCGCGCGGGACATGGACTCCACCCCTCCGGCAATCGCCAATTCCATCTCGCCGCTGGCGATGGCCCGGAACGCAGTACCGATCGCATCCATGCCCGAGGCGCAAAGACGGTTGAGGGTCACGCCCGCAATGCTCGAAGGCAATCCCGCCAGCAACAGCGCCATGCGGGCGACGTTGCGGTTGTCTTCGCCGGCCTGGTTGGCGCAGCCGAAAAACACTTCATCGACCTCGCTCCAATTCACCGACGGATTACGCTCCATCAGCGCCTTGATCGGCACGGCCGCCAAGTCATCGGCGCGCACCGAGGCCAGGCCACCACCGAAACGACCGATGGGGGTACGAATGGCGTCACAGATAAAGACTTCACGCATCAGGCTTCTCCAGGGGCTTGGCCATGGGCGGCGGCGGTGCGAGCTTCAAGATCGCGCAGGGCGGTCAGCTCGACTTCGGTTGGCGCGGCGGTACTGTCGACCTGTTCGGCGAACCGCACCGCCCAGCCGGTGGCGGCGATCACTTGCTCGCGGGTCACCCCCGGATGCAGTGCGGTAACGATGAATTCGTGGGTTTGCGCTTCCGGCTCCATGATGCACAGGTCGGTGATGATCCCCACCGGACCTGCACCCGGCAGGCCCAGACGCTTGCGCGAATCACCGCCTTCGCCGTGACCGACGGAAGTGATGAAGTCCAGCTTGTCGACGAAGGAGCGGGCCGACTGCTTGAGGATGATCAGCACGCTTTTCGCGGAACCGGCGATTTCCGGGGCGCCACCGGCACCGGGCAGGCGGACCTTGGGCGCGAAATAGTCACCGACCACGGTGGTGTTGATATTGCCGAAACGGTCGACTTGCGCCGCACCGAGAAAGCCGACATCAATACGCCCGCCTTGCAGCCAATAACGGAAGATCTCGCCGGTAGGCACCACGGTGTCGGCGGTTTCCGCCAGCTCGCCATCACCGATGGACAGCGGCAGCACACTGGGCTTGGCGCCAATCGGACCCGATTCGTAGATCAGCACCACATCCGGCGAAGAGGTCAGCCGCGCCAGGTTGGCGGCCTTGGACGGCAGGCCGATACCGACAAAGCAGACCGAACCGTTCTTCAGCCGACGCGCAGCGGCCACCGTCATCATTTCATTGGTGGTGTAGGTCATTACTTAGCCTCCGAAGCGTGGGCCAGTTTGCGTTGGAACTCGGCAAAGTTCGCGGTGCCATGGATGTACTCGGCGATCCAGGCGGTAAAGGTGGCGCGATCGCGGGCAATCGGGTCCCAGGCCTGGTAGAAACGGTTGTCGCGCTCGGTATAGCCATGGGCGTAGGACGGGTGGGCGCCGCCAGGGACATGACACACGGCGCTCAGGGCCCAGGTCGGCAGGACACAGGCGTTCATCGGTGCCTGCAGGTCATCAACAATTTCCTCGACGGTGACGATGCAGCGCTTGGCCGCCAGGGCCGCTTCCTTCTGCACACCGAGAATGCCCCAGAGCAGCACATTGCCCTTGCGGTCGGCTTTCTGGGCATGGATCACGGTGATATCCGGGCGTACCGAGGGCACGGCGGCCAGCACTTCACCCGTGAATGGGCAGGTGACGGTCTTGATCAGCGGATTGACCTTCGGCAGGTCGGAGCCGGCGTAGGCCCGCAGGACCGCGAACGGCAAGCCGGAGGCTCCAGCCACATAGGCATTGGCCAGGTCGGCATGGCTGTGTTCTTCGATTTCCAGCGGGTGCGGCCAGTGCTTCTCGACAGCATCGCGCAGGCGGTGCAACGAGCCCACGCCCGGATTGCCGCCCCAGGAGAAAATCAGCTTGCGGGCGCAACCGGCGCCGATGAGCTGGTCATAGATCAGATCGGGCGTCATGCGGACCAGCGTCAGGTCTTTCTTGCCCTGACGAATGATTTCATGACCCGCCGCAGTCGGAATCAAATGGGTGAAGCCTTCGAGCGCGACGGTATCGCCGTCGTTGACGAACTGCTTCACCGCTTCATGCAGCGAAAGGATTTCAGCCATGGGTGCAGACTCCCGGTTTCAACAAGCCTGAGGGGTGGCGCCAGGTTCAGCGCCGCGATGAGCTCAGAGTAAGCCGGGGGTCGGCGGCCAAACAATCCGATAATCGATTAACCGTTCGGTAATCGAACGAATTGTTTGCAAGCTACCGTTCTATCCTTCGAGGAATTCGTCGTCAGGGAAACCGCAGTTCAGGAAAACAACTGCGTACTCAGCTCGCGACTGGCCTGCAGCATGCTCGGCAGGACTCGCTGCTCCAGTTCCGCGCAGCTGACACGCCCGGCATGGGTACTGACGTTCAGTGCCGCCAACACCTGCCCGGAGGCGTCGTAGACCGGCACGGCAATCGAACGCAAACCTTGCTCCAGTTCCTGGTCGACAATGCACCAGCCCTGTCGGCGAACCTGTTGCAGGCATTCGAGCAAGGCTTCAGGGGTGTGCAGGGTGCGACTGGTCTTGGCGTGCAGGTCGGCATGCTCGAGGTATTCGCGCAAGGAGGCATCGTCCAGCGCCGCCAGGAGGATTCGCCCCATGGATGTGCAATAAGCCGGCAACCGGCCACCCACCGAAAGATCAACCGAGATCAGCCGTTGAGTGGTGGCGGAACGGGCGATGTACAGAATGTCGTCGCCTTCCAGGGTCGCCATGTTGCAGGCTTCGTGCAGTTGCTCGCTCATGCGGTCGAGATAAGGTTGGGCCGACACGGCCAGGGGCGTGGACGACAGGTACGCGTGGCCCAGGGTCAACACCTTGGGTAACAGCGAATAGGTACGACCGTCGGTGGTGGCGTAGCCGAGCTTGATCAAGGTATGCAGGCAACGTCGCACCGCCGCACGGGGAATTTCCGTGCGGTGGCTGATCTGCGCAATGGTCAGGTGCCGTTTGCGCTCCTGGAACGCCTGCACCACCGCCAGGCCACGTGCCAGCGAGGTCATGAAATCAGGGTCGCCGGTCAGCGCCTGGATGCGCTTGGCCGGCGAGGCAACGATGGGTGGCGCCGCGGAAACGAAGGCATCACGCAGTTGATCGTTCATGGCAGGTACCTTATCCGCAGTGGAGACCCATTACAGGCCGGGCCCGGGCCAATAGACAAGTCAGGGTAGCTCAGTTTGGTGCGATTATCGAACCAGTGGCCGATAATCGCAATTGACCCTGAGCGCCGCGGCTTATACCGTGGGCACGCCGTTGTGGATTTCCCGGGATACTGGTCAGGTACCCACCGGGAAGTCCGGCGGTCCGGCCTCACCCACGAAGTGAGGCCGTTTTTTTCCTGACCGATCATGAGCAAAGGACCGAGCAAAAAGTTGAAGCGTTGTTCTTCAACAGAAACGGGACTCTATTTCCAAGTATCGGGCTTATTGCAATGCAACTTGAATTGATAACTGTCGTCAAAAAACAGGCAGCGGTTAGCCGCCCCTCAAGTTACAGTTCAAAACTCCTACACCACAAAACTCACCAACAAAGTTGACGAATTCCCTTATCTTCGCGATAGTATCGTCAAACCAACCGCTATAATACCCTGTACGACCTCAAGGCCATCTGGCCCGATGGGAATTCCGACTGTCAGCGCTCAAGCCCAAGATTGAACGTTTCGCCAGGGCGGTTGTGTTTAATGGAACACAATCACTCAACTCAAATTAGGTAGTACTGTGACGAAAGACGAACTGCGCGCGGAACTTGAGCGCCAGGAACAACGTTACAAGGATGTTTACGGCGGGGCAGTCACCACCTACGCCGCACAACCCGATCCAGAACGCAAACCCTGGCGCAAACGAGCCAGTCTTCTGGACCAGGCGTTTACCCAGGAACTGCAAAAGATGGAAAAGGAACTCAAGGCCGAAGAGCCTTAGGCCTGTCGCCATTGAACCTTGCCGGTGCCCCACCCTTCGCTGCCTGGCCTTTCCTGCCCGGACAACACCAGGCTCGCCGGACGCCAAGAGGGGTGCCATCCGCGCATCAACCATCGACCTGACCACCTGCTCAGGTCAAATGGCGTCAGGCAGGCCCTTAGCCGAAAGTTTTCTGGCATAATCGCGCCCCCTTATGACCGGGTCAGAAAACCTTCATGATCGATTTATTCAGCGGACTGGATACCTGGGTGCTTGTGAGCCTGGTGCTCGCCCTGGCCTTTGTCCTCAGCTTCGAGTTCATCAACGGCTTTCATGACACCGCTAACGCGGTGGCCACTGTTATCTACACCAAAGCCATGTCGCCGCACCTGGCGGTGTTCTTTTCCGGTGCGTTCAACTTCCTCGGCGTGCTGCTGGGCGGCGTTGGCGTCGCCTACGCAATCGTCCACCTGTTGCCGGTCGAGCTGCTGATCAACGTCAACACCGGCCATGGCCTGGCCATGGTGTTTTCCCTGCTCGCATCGGCCATCGCCTGGAACCTCGGCACCTGGTACTTCGGTATCCCGGCGTCCAGCTCCCACACCCTGATCGGCTCGATCCTCGGTGTCGGCCTGGCCAATGCCCTGCTCAACGGCATTCCCGTGAGCGAGGGGGTCAACTGGCAGAAAGCGATCGATATCGGCGCCTCGCTGATCTTCTCGCCGATTGCCGGCCTGGTGGTGGCGGGCTTGATACTGGTCGCCCTGAAACGGTGGCGACCGCTGTCCAAGATGCACAAGACCCCGGAGCAACGGCGCAAGATCGACGACAAGAAACACCCGCCGTTCTGGAACCGCATGGTGCTGGTGATTTCCGCCATGGCGGTGAGTTTCGTGCACGGCTCCAACGATGGCCAGAAAGGTATCGGCCTGATCATGCTGGTGTTGATCGGTATCGTCCCGGCGCAGTTCGTCCTGGACCTGAGTACCACCACTTATCAGATTGAACGCACCCGCGACGCGACCCTGCACCTGAGCCAGTTCTACCAGCGCAACCACGAAACCCTGAGCGAATTCCTCGCCCTGGGCAAAAACGTGGCCGACGATATGCCCGGCAAATTCCGTTGCAACCCGCAACGCACCGAAGCCAACATCAACGCCCTGATGAGCAATCTCACGGGTGTGACCGACTATCATTCGCTGTCGGCGGAGAAACGCATTGAAGTGCGTCGCGACCTGTTGTGCCTGGATGACACCGCGAAGAACGTCGGCAAGTTGCCGGGTCTGGACTCCCGTGAAAAGGCTGACCTGGAGAAGCTGCGCAAGGACCTGACCGCCACCACCGAATACGCGCCGTTCTGGGTGATCATGGCCGTTGCCCTGGCCCTGGGCCTGGGCACCATGATCGGTTGGAAGCGCGTGGTGCTGACCATCGGCGAGAAGATCGGCAAACAGGGCATGACCTATGCCCAGGGCATGTCGGCGCAGATCACCACCGCCGGCCTGATCGCCCTGGCGAACATCGTCGCCCTGCCCGTCTCGACCACCCACGTACTGTCATCGGGCGTGGCCGGGACCATGATTGCCAGCAAGAGCGGCCTGCAAGGCAGCACCATCAAGACCATCCTGCTGGCCTGGGTCCTGACCCTGCCAATGACCATCGGTTTGTCCGCGGGCCTGTTCTGGCTGTCGACGAAAGTGCTGGGTAGCTGATCCAGGACGGATAACGAAAAAGGTGCGCTCCCGTCGGGACCGCACCTTTTTTATTTCCTGCTGTGACTGGGCTCGCCTCGACAGCACCCACATCTACAATAATAAAGGCAAAAAAAAGGGCGACCGAAGTCGCCCAAAATGCCTTGCGTGCTCGTTCCCTGGAAACTCTACGGTTTTTTCCGTTTATGTGAGTCTTTCCAGATAAAAAATCCAAAACCGGCAAAGAACATCACCATGAGACCAACTGTCAGTACTCCGGCGATCACCACGTTATCGAAAAACATGACTGGCCTCCTGCACTTGCCTTGTTGCGATGGGGCTAAGTTAGCCCAGCAGGCACGGTGAAAAATTGACCAGGGTCAATGCTGCCCAAGGCAGGGCGCGGGAGAAGGGGAATAACTGATCCATATCAAGAATCAGGGGGGGGGTCAGCGCTTTTTCGGCTTGTTCTTCGGTTTTTTCTTGCCCTTGCCCAGCGGCATGGCCTGCTCGAATGCCTGGCGGACTTCGTTCAAGCGCTTTTCGTTGAGATCATGGACGCGTTTGGCCCGTTCGGCATCAAGGTCGATCAACTTGTCATCTGGGTTCATAGTCACATTGCATCGCTATCAGTCGAGTTCCATCGAAGAGGCCACTTTTGGCAACCTTCAACACACGCTACCGACTAATAATGCGGGCAAGTGCGGGCGCTGGCAAACGAGCATCGTCAGACCTCGACGTCCACCAACAACCCCTGACGCGGCTGATCTTCCATCAGCGCCACCACGGGTACGGTGTTGTCGGCATTCAATTCGTCACCCGGAACGGCCAGGTGCAGCTCCGGATCGTCATCGGCTTCGCGTCGGCGTTGCTGTTGTTCCTGCTTGCGCCGCTGTTCCTCGCGCAGCAGCCAAGCGGCCTCTTCCGGGTCACGCTTTTGCAGGTCAATGGTGCTCTCATTGGAGCTTTGCTGTATCGGCACCACGGGCGGGATGTCCGGTCGCGGTCGAATCGGATCGGTCTGGGACGTAACCGGTACGACACTCAGGGGTAGTATCGGTGGCAGCATAGTGGTTTTCTCCTGTCGTCAGGCTGTCGGCGGCAACCTCGGTGACTTGAGCCCGGGATGGTCAAAGTGTGACCGGATTAACACACGAAGGTGCCCGACATCCCGATGAACTAACCTTTTCTTCAGGTCTCGCGCAACTTCCTGCAGGAGCAGTCGGTCGACGCTCGATTACTCGCGCTGGCGCTCATTCAGGCAACCCATTGGTCGACCGGCCGCGCCTACAGGACGCAATACTCACTAAAAGCGCGGTATTTGTGAGCTTCTTTTGGCCTGAAGCGCCGATTCCGTTAACATAGTCGGCTTTTTCAAGGCGGGAGTCAGGCAGCATGGCGCAGCAGTATCAACCGGGGCAACGCTGGATCAGTGACAGCGAAGCGGAGTTGGGTTTAGGCACCGTTCTGGCACAGGACGGCCGCTTGTTGACCGTGCTCTACCCGGCCACTGGCGACACCCGCCAGTATGCGCTACGGAATGCGCCCCTGACCCGTGTGCGGTTCTCGCCGGGCGACTCCATCACCCACTTCGAAGGCTGGAAAATGACCGTGCGTGAAGTCGACGATGTCGACGGGCTGCTGGTCTACCACGGCCTCAACGCGCAGAACGAAACCGTCACGCTGCCGGAAACCCAACTGTCGAACTTCATCCAGTTCCGCCTGGCCAGCGACCGTCTGTTCGCCGGGCAGATCGACCCGTTGGCCTGGTTTTCGCTGCGCTATCACACCCTGGAACACACCAGCCGGCAGTTGCAGTCCTCGCTCTGGGGCCTGGGTGGCGTGCGTGCGCAACCGATCGCCCACCAGTTGCACATCGCCCGGGAAGTCGCCGACCGGATCGCGCCACGGGTCTTGCTGGCCGACGAAGTGGGCCTGGGCAAGACCATCGAAGCAGGCCTGGTGATCCATCGCCAACTGCTCTCGGGCCGCGCCAACCGCGTACTGATCCTGGTACCGGAGAATCTGCAGCACCAGTGGCTGGTGGAAATGCGCCGGCGCTTCAACCTGCAGGTCGCGCTGTTCGATGCCGAACGCTTTATCGAAAGCGATGCCAGCAATCCGTTCGAAGACACCCAGTTGGCCCTGGTGGCCCTGGAATGGCTGGTGGAAGACGAGAAGGCCCAGGATGCGCTGTTCGCCGCCGGCTGGGACCTGCTGGTGGTCGACGAAGCCCACCACCTGGTCTGGCACGAAGATCACGTCAGCCCGCAATACTCCCTGGTCGAACAGTTGGCCGAGACCATTCCCGGCGTCCTGCTGCTGACCGCGACCCCGGAACAACTGGGCCAGGACAGCCACTTTGCGCGCCTGCGCCTGCTCGACCCGAACCGTTTCCACGACCTGAAAGCCTTCCGCGCCGAGAGCGAGAACTATCGCCCGGTGGCCGAAGCCGTCCAGGAGCTGCTGGACAAAGGCCGCCTGTCGCCAACCGCGCATAAAACCATCCAGGGCTTCCTCGGCGACGAAGGACAGGCCCTGCTCGATGCCGTCAACGACGGCGACAGCGATGCCAGCGCCCGCCTGGTACGCGAGCTGCTCGACCGCCACGGCACCGGCCGCGTGCTGTTTCGCAACACCCGCGCCGCCGTGCAGGGGTTCCCGGAGCGCAAGCTGCATGCCTACCCGCTGCCGTGCCCGGACGAATACCTCGAACTGCCCCTGGGCGATCACGCCGAACTGTACCCGGAGGTCAGCTTCCAGGCTCAGCCGGACACCGACGACGAAGCCCGTTGGTGGCGCTTCGACCCGCGCGTCGAGTGGCTGATCGATCAGTTGAAGATGCTCAAGCGCACCAAGGTCCTGGTGATCTGCGCTCATGCCGAGACCGCCATGGACCTGGAAGACGCCCTGCGCGTGCGCTCCGGCATTCCGGCCACGGTCTTCCACGAAGGCATGAACATCCTCGAGCGTGACCGCGCCGCCGCCTACTTCGCCGACGAAGAGTTCGGCGCCCAGGTGCTGATCTGCTCGGAAATCGGCAGCGAAGGTCGCAACTTCCAGTTCGCCCACCACCTGGTACTGTTCGACCTGCCGTCCCACCCGGACCTGCTGGAGCAGCGGATCGGCCGGCTGGACCGGATCGGCCAGAAACATGTGATCGAACTGCACGTGCCGTACCTGCAAACCTCGCCCCAGGAGCGCCTGTTCCAGTGGTACCACGAGGCGCTGAACGCTTTCCTCAACACCTGCCCGACCGGCAATGCCTTGCAGCACCAGTTCGGCCCGCGCCTGCTGCCGCTGCTGGAAAACACCGATGACGACCAGTGGCAAGCGCTGATCGACGAAGCCCGCGGCGAGCGCGAGCGCCTGGAGGCCGAGCTGCACACCGGTCGCGACCGCCTGCTGGAACTCAATTCCGGTGGTGCTGGCGAAGGTGACGCGCTGGTCGAGGCGATCCATGAACAGGACGACCAGTTCGCCCTGCCTATCTATATGGAAACCCTGTTCGACGCGTTCGGTATCGACAGCGAAGACCATTCGGAAAACGCCCTGATCCTCAAACCGAGCGAGAAGATGCTCGACGCCAGCTTCCCGCTGGGCGACGACGAAGGCGTGACCATCACCTACGACCGCAACCAGGCGCTGTCGCGCGAAGACATGCAGTTCATCACCTGGGAACACCCGATGGTGCAGGGCGGCATGGACCTGGTGCTGTCCGGCTCGATGGGCAACACCGCCGTGGCGCTGATCAAGAACAAGGCGCTCAAGCCCGGTACCGTGTTGCTGGAACTGCTCTACGTCAGCGAAGTGGTCGCGCCGCGCTCACTGCAACTGGGTCGTTACCTGCCACCGGCGGCGCTGCGCTGCCTGCTGGATGCCAATGGCAACGACCTGTCGGCACGGGTGGCGTTCGAAACCCTGAACGACCAGCTGGAAAGCGTGCCACGGGCCAGCGCCAACAAGTTCATCCAGGCCCAACGCGATACCCTGACGCCGAAGATCAACGCCGGCGAGGCCAAGATCGCACCGCGTCACGCCGAGCGCGTGGCCGAGGCACAGCGTCGCCTGGCGGCCGATACCGACGAAGAGCTGGCACGCCTGACCGCCTTGCAGGCGGTCAATCCGAGCGTGCGTGACAGCGAATTGATGGCGTTGCGTCAACAGCGTGAACAAGGCCTGGCGATGCTGGAAAAAGCCGCGCTGCGCCTGGAAGCAATTCGGGTGTTGGTGGCTGGTTGATGTAATACATCTCTGTGGGAGTCGGCGCACCTAAGGGCCTCTTCGCGGGCAAGCTCCGCTCCCACAGTTTTATGCCCTACACAAAATAGAAGAACGTCTCCAATACTGTGGGAGCGGAGCTTGCCCGCGAAGGGAGCGACTCGGTCTACCTGATTATCAGGCCGTCACAGGCGCCACGGCCGGCGCATCCGCCACCATCCCCTCGCGCATACGCCGCGCATCCTTGCTGAAACAACGCGCCGCCTGAAACAGGAACGCCAGAGTCAGCAACAAGGCCCCCGGAATCAGGTACATCGCATCATGCAGACCGACCGCCTTGAACGCTTCGCTCATCTGCTCGGCCCCCGCCGCCAGCATCGCCGCCTGGGCGAAATGATCGGACAGCAGGCCGACCACCACTGGCCCCAAGCCGCCGCCCAATAGATACAAGCCGGCAAAGTACACGGCCATGGCCGTCGCCCGCAGTCGCGGCTCGACCACATCCTGAATCGCCGTATAGACACAGGTGTAGAAGTTGTAGGCAAACAGCCAGCCGACACTGAACACCACCACGAACACGCCGATCTCGATCCGCCCGGCATGCAGCGCCCAGGCGGTGGTCAATGTCGAGATCACCAGGCTCACCGCCGCGAACAGCAAGCGCCCGTTGGCGATGCGCTGATGCAGCTTGTCCGCGACCCAGCCGCCCAGCGTCAACCCGAGCAGCCCGGTGACCCCGACAATCAGACCGGTGGCCACCGCCGCTTCCTGCAAGGGCATGAGGAAATAGCGCTGCAGCATCGGCACCAGGAACGAGTTGCAGGCATAGGTGGCGAAGTTGAAGGTCAGCCCCGCCAGCACCAGCCAGAGAAACGTCGGGATCGCCAGCAGGCGGCGTACAGGCCGGTCGAGCTTCTCCTGGGAGACCTTCACCGTTTCCGCGGCACCGCGCTTCGGCTCCTTGATAAAGAACATGAACAGGGCCAGCAGCAGCCCGGGCACGGCGGCAATAAAGAACGGCGCGCGCCAACTGTCGAAGGCTTTGACCATGGCCCCGGTGGTGAAGAACGCCAGCACCAGCCCCAGCGGCAAGCCCAGCATGAAGATACCCATGGCGCGCGCCCGACGGTGCGCCGGGAACAGGTCGCCGATCAGCGAGTTGGCCGCCGGTGCATAGGCAGCCTCGCCGATGCCCACGCCCATGCGCACCAGCAGGAAGGTGGCGAAGCTACCCACCAGGCCGTTCGCCGCCGTCAGCCCACTCCAGACCGCCAGGCCCCAGCCCATCAACTTGCTACGCGAACCGTTGTCGGCCATCCGCCCCAGGGGCAGGCCGGCAATCGCATAGACAATGGTGAACGCGGTGCCGATGATGCCGATCTGGAAGTCGCTCAGATGCCACTCCATGCGGATCGGCTCGATGATAATCGCCGGCAAGGTACGGTCGTAGAAGTTGAAGAGGTTGGCGAGGAACAACAGGAACAGAATGCGCCAGGCATTCGCCGCTTGGGTCGAGTTCTGCATGGGGTCCGTCTCTTTTATTGTTATAGGGGCTTGCCCGCCAGACGCGTTGAGCCCGGAACCCTCAATCTAGTGAGCACTGCCGGAACTGTCTGCCACCATTCGTGACGTTGATATCCGGCAATGCCTTCCCCCACCTGCCACTGCCGCAACATTGCAGGAGCCTCGACCGGCGACTACAAGGGGCCGGGTACAGTCGTGAAGGCACGAATCGGCACGCGCAAAAAAATACCGCACAGGCCCCTTCCAAAGCCTAGAATAGCCGCCGATCACCTCTCCCCCACTTTTTCCGTGAGCTTCCATGCCCGACGCTAATCCGTGTCTGAACTGTGGCGCCTGCTGCGCTCATTTCCGCGTGTCTTTCTATTGGGGAGAATGCGCCTCGGCCGGCGGTCTGGTGCCCGACGAACTGGTCACCCAGGTCAGCCCCAACCATGTCGCCATGCTCGGCACCGAACGCCGCCCAAGCCGTTGCACCGCCCTCGCGGGCGAGGTCGGCCAGCACGTCAGTTGCTCGATCTACCAGCAACGCTCGAGCACCTGTCGAGAATTCGAGGCCTCATGGGTCGACGACGTGCACAACGAACACTGTGACAAGGCCCGCGCCGCTTTCGGGCTGCCAGCGCTGGAGCGGGAACAGTTCGATGCCTTGGTAATCAGCGCAATCTAGGTCATTGCCAGATCGTTGGCATCCCGTGCAACAAGCCTTTATCGCCGTTAATGCGTTCAATTCTCTTGTAGTACAAAATTCATAAAAAGTTCCCCGCCAATTAAAGAACGCCATTTTTTGGCCGATCCATCGGTATTCGAACAAGGTTCATCCCTAGGGGATCCTAGGGATAAGCCCTATCGCTCAAGCCAATATCGCGCGGTACAGTCGCGATTTCTCACTCCGTGATGGCGCGTTGATATCTTCTCGACCGCCGAACCAGACCAGGCAAATGGCGCACAATGACCTCTAAAAATATTCCGGCTACCGCTGTATCCGATCAGAAGCTGCCCACCGTCGCGGAAAAACCCTACAAGGCCTATTCCACTCCTCGTCCGCTGGCGACCCAGCAGTACCTGTACTTCACCGAGACCAACACCGACCGCATCCTCGACAACCTCGACGGCCTGCGGGACATGGTTTTCCCCCGCTCGCCCCATACGGAAGGCGAAAGCGAGCTGCGCCGCGAGCAGGAATTTCCATCGGTCTGCCTGATCGGCCTGGGTCGTTGCGGTTCGAACATTGCCCTCGACGTCGCGGAACTGGTCTACAACGCCCGCAAGTTCTACCTCAACGAATTCAACAACGACGACAAGGTCAGCGACAAAGGCTATCGCCCCGCGCAATGGATTCGTAACAACCTGCGCCTGGTGCAGAACAAATCCACCAAGCCGGTGTTCCTGGTGGAACCGCTGGTGATGCTCGGCGACCTCGACAAGGACATCGCCGGGCGTATCCGCTTCTCGCGCAAGGGCGAAAAAAGCGGTTTTATCCGCGACTACAGCAAAATGAAGATCATGGACCTGTCGGAAGTCCATGCCGGCGGTGCGGGCAACGCGCCGATCCTCGGCCAGTACCTGGCCAAGATCATCCTGAACAAGGATACCCAGCGCTTTTCCAGCCCCGACTGGAAGATGATCCACTCGTACCTGATCGACTCCTGCGGCATCAAGGCCAACCAGTCGCGCCTGTACTTCTCGATCTTCAGCGCCGGCGGCGGTACCGGTTCGGGCATGGCCTCGGAGTTTGGCCTGGCCCAGCAATACTCCTACATGAACAAGACCTTCGACACCAAGCCGGCCGACGAGCACGACAGCAAGAGCGGCCATTCCTTCGTGTTCGAACCGATCTTCACCAGTGGCATCTGCGTGCTGCCGAATATTTCCGACCATCGCAGTGAAATGTCCGAAGCGCTGCACATCAACGCCGGTCGCCTGCTTTGCAAGTACCTGTCCGAAGAATGGGACTTCTCGTACAACTTCGACAATGAAGACAGCAGCGAAGCCAGCGTCATGGGCCGTATCCGCCCCTGGAACGCGATGATGCTGATCTCCAACGACATCATGCGTTATGCCGAAGAAAACGATGACGGCAACATCCAGAACATCGATGTCAATGCCATGGAGAAGCACGCCAACCAGTACATCTCCCAGCAGATTTTCAACATCCTGACCGCCCAGGCGGTAACCACCGACTACGACCAGAACTATTTCCGACGCGCCGGCATCGACATCGGCGAGACCATTCGCCTGGATGCCAACGATCTGTTCATGAGCCTGGCCGGCCCCGTGGCCATTGCCTATGCCGAATCCGTAGTACCGGAACAGCCGGCGCCCACCGGCGACAAGTTCAAAGTGTTCGAGAAAGAGCCCCAGCGGCTGAACATCGACGACCTGTTCTTCCGTTCCATCGACCTGCCGCACTTCAACAAGGTGACCCAGGCGATCGAAGGCATCAGCCTGCTGCCCATCGAGTCCAAGCGCTATCGCGCGGCCCTGGAGCAGTACAAGTCCTCGGGCTACGACGCGGCGGCGCTGCACGACCTGCACTTCTTCAAGAACTGTTCGTCGGTGGTCTCGATCGTGTCCCTGCCCAAGGACTACAAACTGTCCTATATGGACCTGAACCGGCTCAAGACCCACCTCAACAGCCTGTTCCCCAACACCACGCTCAAGCGCTACGCGCTGGTGATCGGCGCCTCGGCGAACCTCTCGCTGACCACCCTGATCGCCAAGAGCCCATGCCTGTCGGACGACTTCCTGACGCTGATCGTGGCCTTTATCAAACGCTGCTTCGCGCGTAACCCGTACCGTTTCGACGAAACCCTGGACAATGCGATGCTGGACTTCATCACTCGCGATGAGTTCGACGAACAGACCATCGACGAGTTGCTCAACGAATTCGAAAATCCGGCGAAGATCCTCGACACCAACTGGTATGCGATCAAGCCGATGTACGAGAAGAAGTACCGTGAGCTGATCAACGACAAGGACAAGTTCGTCTCGATCAACGATATCCGTCTGTCCCGCGATTGCGTGAAGAAGGCGATCAAGTACCTGCGCGAGATCTACCGTCACCGCATTGGCAAGACCAAGGTCATTTCGCTGAACAACCACACCGGCAAGACCGAGTACTGAGGTCGGCGCCAGCGCTACGCACGCAAAACGTTCATACAGCGCGGGCCTGTGGAGCCTGGCTTGTCGGGACGCCTACAGGACCGCGGTGTGCTCGAGATAGTCAGCCACCGCAGGACTGTGGATTTTCTCCACGAGCAAACTGCCATTACTGTGCAACGCAGTTACGGACCTACACACCCCTAGACTATAAATGCATAAGCGTTATGCGCTATTACGGTGCATTGAATTATTCTGTTGCTCTTTCCTGGATCATCACCCAGGGCGAAACCACCACCGCCCACAGTGTCGGATCACGCTCGAAAAGGTCCAGCGCCCGCGACTCAGACACCTTGGCAAGCTCCCCGCTCGCCAGCCATGTGGCGACTTTTCCGGCCTGGTTCTCGGCCACCGCCTCCGCTGCCGCGATCAGATCCAGTGCCGGCTCGACCCACAATAGGGCACCCCGGGCAAAGAACGGTTGCAGCTCTTCCCAACGAATAGATGCGGTTTCACCAAGCAGCTTGGCATAGAGGGTGCTAGGTTCTTCAATCATGGGGGTCCACCTGAGAAAAAATCGGCGCAATGATAACGTCGAGGCTCGGTTGGAAACACCCAGATGAAACTAAAGGGGTGATCGAGGGGATGGAAGGCGCCAGGGATTGCAGCTGAAAGCTAGCAACATCCAGACAAAAGTCTGCATGACAATCTGCCGCTATTCTGTCTTTTTCTTTCACTTAAGCGACATGTCTCGATTTTGCCTCCGGCTGCCCGCTATCCAATCGATAAGGGCGCACACTAAACTGTATCGGTACAGTTACCGGGGCAAGAACCGGGACATCGGCGTTAAATCTGACCCGGTCCCACAGCTCCGGCCGTAGGACTCTAAAAACTACAACAGCAAGAGTGGAGCACTAATGACTAAGCAGATTTCCAAACTGTTCGCCGCTATGGTTCTGGCCGGTATTGCCAGCCATTCTTTCGCTGCAGACACCATCAAGATCGGCATCGCCGGCCCGAAAACCGGCCCAGTGACCCAGTACGGTGACATGCAGTTCATGGGCGCGAAAATGGCCATCGAGCAGATCAACGCCAAGGGCGGCGTCGACGGCAAGATGCTCGAAGCCAAGGAATACGACGATGCCTGCGACCCTAAACAGGCCGTCGCCGTGGCCAACAAAGTGGTCAACGACGGCGTCAAGTTCGTGGTCGGTCACCTCTGCTCCAGCTCCACCCAACCGGCTTCGGATATCTACGAAGACGAAGGCGTGATCATGATCACTCCGGCCGCCACCAGCCCGGAAATCACCGCTCGCGGCTACAAGATGGTCTTCCGCACCATCGGCCTGGACAGCGCCCAGGGCCCTGCCGCCGGTAACTACATCGCCGATCACGTCAAACCGAAGATCGTCGCCGTGCTGCACGACAAGCAACAATACGGTGAAGGCATCGCCACCGCGGTCAAGCAGACCCTCGAGAAGAAAGGCGTGAAGGTTGCCGTCTTCGAAGGTCTGAACGCCGGCGACAAGGACTTCTCCTCGATCGTCCAGAAACTCAAGCAAGCCAACGTCGACTTCGTCTACTACGGCGGCTACCACCCGGAACTGGGCCTGATCCTGCGTCAGTCCAAGGAAAAAGGCTTGAACGCCAAGTTCATGGGTCCGGAAGGCGTCGGCAACGACTCCATCTCGCAGATCGCCCAGGACGCGTCCGAAGGCCTGCTGGTGACCCTGCCTAAATCCTTCGACCAGGATCCAGCCAACAAGGCCCTGGTGGACGCGTTCGCGGCCAAGAAAGAAGACCCGACCGGTCCATTCGTGTTCCCGGCCTACTCGGCCGTGGAAGTCATCGCCGAGGGCATCAAGGCCGCGAAGAGCGAAGACACCGCCAAGGTGGCCGCCGCCATCCACGCCGGTACCTTCAAGACGCCAACCGGCGACCTCAGCTTCGACGCGAAGGGCGACCTGAAGGACTTCAAGTTCGTGGTCTACCAGTGGCACTTCGGCAAACCGAAAACCGAAGTTTCCCCTCAGTAAGTCAGGCCTGACCGGTCAAGAAGCCCACTGTGCAAGCAGTGGGCTTTGTTTTACGAGGTTTATGGGCCCGACACCCGCGATCCGGGAGCTGGCTCACCTGAAAATCTTAAAACCGTCACCAGCGGTTCGCTGGCAAACGCCCATGCCGACGTGGCAACAGACCACGGCATCGGGCCGGAACATGACTCCACCAGTGAAATGCGTATCGGGTTTTTAGGAGCGCTGTAATGCCTGAGATCTATCACTTTTTCCAACAGCTGGTTAATGGCCTGACCATTGGCAGCACCTATGCCTTGATAGCCATTGGCTACACAATGGTTTACGGCATTATTGGAATGATCAACTTCGCCCATGGCGAGGTGTACATGATTGGTTCCTACGTGGCCTTCATCGTCCTTGCCGGACTGGCCATGCTGGGTATCCATTCACTGCCGCTGTTGATGAGCGCCGCGTTTATCGCGACGATCGTCGTGACCAGTGCCTATGGCTACAGTATCGAGCGCGTTGCCTACCGCCCCCTGCGGGGCAGCAACCGTCTGATCCCACTGATTTCCGCCATCGGCATGTCGATTTTCCTGCAGAACACCGTACTGCTGTCCCAGGACTCCAAGGACAAGTCCATCCCCAACCTGATCCCGGGGAGTTTCTCCTTTGGTCCAGGCGGCGCAGAAGAAGTGCTGATTTCCTACATGCAGATTCTGGTATTCGTTGTCACCCTGGTGGCCATGACCGGACTGACGCTGTTCATCTCCCGTTCGCGCCTGGGCCGCGCCTGTCGTGCCTGTGCCGAAGACATCAAGATGGCCAACCTGCTGGGGATCAATACCAACAACATCATCGCTCTGACCTTCGTGATCGGTGCCGCGCTGGCGGCGGTCGCCGCCGTGCTGCTGAGCATGCAATACGGTGTGATCAACCCCAACGCCGGCTTCCTGGTAGGCCTGAAAGCCTTTACCGCCGCGGTCCTGGGTGGCATCGGCAGTATTCCAGGCGCCATGCTCGGTGGGCTGGTGCTGGGGGTGGCCGAAGCCTTTGGCGCCGATATCTTCGGTGACCAGTACAAGGACGTGGTGGCGTTCGGTCTTTTGGTTCTGGTGCTGTTGTTCCGGCCGACCGGCATCCTGGGCCGTCCGGAGGTTGAGAAAGTATGAACAGATATCTCAAATCGGCGCTGTTCAGCGCCTTGTTGGTCTGGGCCGTGGCCTTCCCGGTGCTCGGGCTCAAGCTGAGCATCGTCGGGATCAATCTCGAAGTGGAGGGCAGCGGTCCCCTCACCCTGGGCATCATTGCCCTGTGCTCGGTCCTGATGTTCCTGCGAGTGCTGTTCAGCCAGCAATTCAATGCGCTGTTCAAGTCGTCCCGGGGTCCGTTGGTCTCGCCCAAGGTCGGCCAGTTCCTGACCCTGCCGCGCACCCAGCGCTGGATCATCATCGGCCTGATCGTGATCGCGCTGATCTGGCCGTTCTTCGGTTCGCGCGGCGCGGTCGACATCGCCACCCTGATCCTGATCTACGTGTTGCTGGGCCTGGGCCTGAACATCGTGGTCGGCCTGGCCGGCCTGCTCGACCTGGGTTATGTCGGCTTCTACGCGGTAGGTGCCTACACCTACGCGTTGCTGTCGCACTACCTCGGTTGGAGCTTCTGGATCTGCCTGCCGCTCGCCGGCCTGATGTCCGCCACCTTCGGTTTCCTGCTGGGCTTCCCGGTCTTGCGCTTGCGCGGTGACTACCTGGCCATCGTGACCCTGGGCTTCGGTGAAATCATCCGGCTGTTCCTGCGTAACCTCACCGGCCTCACCGGCGGCCCCAACGGCATCAGCAACATTCCCAAGCCAACCTTCTTCGGGCTGTCGTTCGAACGTAGCGCCGCCGAAGGCATGCAGACCTTCCACGAGTTCTTCGGGCTGACGTACAACCCGGTGAGCAAGGTGGTGTTCCTGTACCTGGTGGCGCTGTTGCTGGCGTTGTTTGCGCTGTTCGTGATCAACCGCCTGCTGCGCATGCCCATCGGCCGGGCCTGGGAAGCCTTGCGCGAAGACGAGATCGCCTGCCGTGCGCTGGGTCTGAATCCGACCGTGATCAAGCTCTCGGCCTTCACCCTGGGCGCCTGCTTCGCCGGTTTCGCCGGCAGCTTCTTCGCCGCCCGCCAAGGCCTGGTGACCCCGGAGTCGTTCACCTTCATCGAGTCGGCGATCATTCTCGCCATCGTCGTGCTGGGTGGCATGGGCTCGCAACTGGGGGTGATCCTCGCCGCCGTGGTGATGATCCTGCTGCCGGAACTGATGCGTGACTTCAGCGAATACCGCATGTTGATGTTCGGCGCCCTGATGGTGCTGATGATGATTTGGCGTCCACAAGGTCTGCTGCCCATGCAACGTCCTCACATGGAGCTGCGCAAATGAGCCGCGAGATCCTCAAAGTAACCGACCTGAGCATGCGCTTCGGTGGCCTGTTGGCGGTCAATGGCGTGGCCCTGAGCGTCCAGGAAAAACAAGTGGTGGCCTTGATCGGGCCGAACGGCGCCGGCAAGACCACTGTGTTCAACTGCCTGACCGGTTTCTACAAGCCGAGCGCCGGCAGTATCCTGCTCGACGGCCAACCGATCCAGGGCCTGGCCGGCCACGAGATTGCCCGCAAGGGCGTGGTACGGACCTTCCAGAACGTGCGTCTGTTCAAGGACATGACCGCGGTGGAAAACCTGCTGATCGCCCAGCACCGGCACCTGAACACCAATTTCCTCGCGGGGCTGTTCAAGACCCCATCGTTCCGCAAGAGCGAGCGCGAGGCCATGGCGTACGCCGAGTACTGGCTGGACAAGGTCAACCTGACCGAGTTCGCCAACCGCCCGGCTGGCACCCTGGCCTACGGTCAGCAACGCCGCCTGGAAATCGCCCGCTGCATGATGACCCGCCCGCGGATCCTCATGCTCGACGAACCGGCGGCCGGCCTGAACCCTCGGGAAACCGACGACCTCAAGGCGCTGATCAGTGTGCTGCGTGAAGAACACAACGTCACCGTGCTGCTGATCGAGCACGACATGAAACTGGTCATGAGCATTTCCGACCATATCGTCGTGATCAACCAGGGCACGCCGTTGGCCGACGGCACGCCACAACAGATCCGCGACAATCCCGAAGTGATCAAAGCCTACCTGGGGGAAGCGTAAATGCTGCAATTCGAAAACGTTTCCACTTTCTACGGCAAGATCCAGGCCCTGCACAGCGTCAATGTGGAGGTTCGCCAGGGTGAAATCGTCACGCTGATCGGCGCCAACGGCGCGGGCAAATCGACCCTGCTGATGACCCTCTGCGGTTCACCGCAGGCCCACAGCGGCAGCATCCGCTTCATGGGCGAAGAACTGGTGGGGCAGGAATCTTCGCGGATCATGCGCAAAAGCATCGCGGTGGTCCCGGAAGGCCGTCGCGTGTTTTCCCGCCTGACCGTGGAAGAGAACCTCGCCATGGGCGGATTCTTCACCGACAAGGGCGATTACCAGGCGCAGATGGACAAGGTCCTGGGTCTGTTTCCACGCCTCAAGGAGCGTTTCAACCAGCGCGGCGGCACCATGTCCGGCGGTGAACAGCAAATGCTCGCCATCGGCCGGGCGCTGATGAGCAAGCCGAAACTGCTGTTGCTGGACGAACCGTCCCTGGGCCTGGCACCGATCATCATCCAGCAGATCTTCGATATCATCGAACAACTGCGCAAGGACGGTGTAACGGTGTTCCTGGTCGAGCAGAACGCCAACCAGGCGCTGAAAATCGCCGACCGCGCCTACGTGCTGGAAAACGGTCGGGTGGTGATGGAAGGCAGCGGCAACGACTTGCTGACCGACCCGAAAGTGCGCGAGGCGTATCTGGGCGGTTGATCTGTCCAGTAGAAAAGAGAAGCCCCGACCTGTCGGGGCTTTTTCTTTTTTAAAAACCTCAATTATTTTCTCCTCGGCTGTAACAAATTCTGTCGAGGCTGCTCAAGTAAGGCAGGAACGCAATGAAACCTACCCCTGACCGCTTCACTATCTGAATAACACTGGAGATCGACCATGAGCACGACCACTACCCGCACCCTGTCCGCCGCCACCCTGGCCCTGGCCCTCGGTTCCGCCCTGAGCATGGCCGCGTTGCCGATGACCGCTCACGCCGCCGACGACATGGAGAAATGTTTCGGTGTGGCCATGAAAGGCAAGAATGACTGCGCCGCGGGTGCCGGCACCACCTGTGCCGGGACTTCGACCAAAGACTTCCAGGCCAACTCCTGGAAGTCCGTGCCAAAAGGCACCTGTGTGAGCCTTGAAAGCAAAACATCGCCTACCGGCAAAGGCCAGTTGGAAGCCTTCACTCCCAAGGCCTGATCAACCCGAGTCCTGTCACTTGCCAGCCTGAGCGCCGAAGATGCCCATGTCACTGCGATCCGCTGCCCTTCACCGCGCTCAGGCTCTCGGCCCAGGGCTCCCGCCCCGTGCCGGGCTGGGGCTGAAGACCGAACACTTGCAGAGCGTACTCGAAACATGTCCGGACCTCGGCTTTTTCGAGGTTCATGCCGAAAACTACATGGTCGCCGGCGGGCCGTTCCATCATTACCTGGGTTTGATCCGCGACCAGTACCCGCTGTCGTTGCATGGCGTCGGTTTGTCCATAGGCGGCGAAGGTCCGCTGGACGAGCAGCACCTCAAGCGCCTGGCGACACTGATCGAGCGTTATCAACCCCAGTCCTTTTCCGAACACCTGGCCTGGTCGAGCCACGGCCCGGTGTTTCTCAACGACCTGCTGCCGCTGGCCTACGACCACGCCACTTTGCAGCGGGTCTGCGAGCATGTCGACCAGGTGCAAAGCACCTTGAAACGTCCGATGTTGTTGGAGAATCCGGCGACTTATCTGCAATTCCAGCGCTCCACCCTGGATGAAGCGGATTTCATCAGTGAAATCATCCGCCGCACCGGTTGCGGGCTGCTACTGGATGTGAACAACGTCTATGTCTCCAGCGTCAACCACCAGCGCGATGCGCTGGCCTACCTTGAGGCCTTGCCGTTGCACGCCGTGGGAGAAATCCATCTGGCCGGTTTCGCCGAGGATGCCGACAATCTCGGCGAGCGCCTGCTGATCGATGATCATGGCGCGCCGATCGATCAGGCGGTCTGGGCGTTGTATCGCCAGGTCCTGGGGCAAATCGGCGCGGTCGCCACGCTGATCGAACGCGACAATCAGGTGCCCGCCTTCGCGGTCCTGCTGGCCGAAGCCGAGCAGGCCGAATACCTGCTGCGCCAGGCCGGGGAGCCCGCATGAGCGATCAAGCCCACTTCAGCGCCGCCTTGCTCGACACCTCGCTGCCCTGCCCGTCCGGCTTGTGCAGTGCCAACGGGGCCGACCCGAGCAGCCGTTTCGCGGTGTACCGCAACAATGTCCAGAGTTCGCTGATCAATGCCCTGGCGGACAGCTATCCGGTGGTCATGGCATTGGTCGGCGAAGAGTTCTTCCGCGCCATGGCCGGCTTCTATGTCCAACACTCCCCACCGGTCAGCCCGATCCTCAACGAATACGGTCGAGACTTCAGCCATTTCATCCAGGACTTCACCCCGGCGGCGAGCGTGCCCTACCTGGCGGACGTTGCCCGACTGGAACGGTTGCGGATCGACGCCTATCACGCCGCCGACGCGACGCCATTGAGCCCGGAGCAGATTGGCGCCTACCTCGCCGCCCCCGAGACCCTCAGCCGCCTACAGGTCCGCCTGCACCCCAGCGTTGCCGTGCTGAATTCGCCCCATGCGGTCGTATCGTTATGGGAGGCCCATCAGGGCGAGGGTCAGTTGGAACAGCTCGATCCGACTCAAGGGGAAGCCGCGTTGGTCCTGCGCCGACACTGGCAAGTCGAGGTTTTCAGGATCGATGTCGGCACCCTGGTGTTTATCCAGTGCCTGCAAAACCACCGCCCATTGGGACTGGCCATGGCCAGTGCCTATGGCGTCAGCACGGCGTTCGATCCGAGCCAGGCCCTGGCACTGTTGATCCGCTACAGCGCCATTACTCACCTGCACCCAGAAGAAAAGGCCCGTCCATGAACACTCGCACTGAACCGCAGAATCCCATCGCGCGCCTGATCGGGCGGACCATCCCGCTCTTCGAGCGGATTCCCTACAGCCTGGTTGCCTTTGTCGCACGCTTCTCCATCGCGGCCGTGTTCTGGAAATCCGGGCAGACCAAGGTCGAGGGTTTTGCCGTCGACCTGATCGCCGGCACCTTCGATATCGGCCTGCCACGCCTGGCGGATTCGACCATCCCGTTGTTCGCCAGCGAGTACAAGGTGCCGCTGTTGTCGCCGGAGATCGCTGCCCACCTGTCGGCGTTTGCCGAGCACTTTTTCCCGGTGCTGATCCTGCTGGGGTTGGCCACGCGCTTCTCGGCGCTGGCGCTGTTCGGCATGACCCTGACCATCCAGCTGTTCGTCTACCCGGACGCCTACCCGACTCATGGCACCTGGATGGCGATCCTGTTGCTGCTGATGGCCAGGGGGCCGGGCGTATTCTCCATCGATCAGCTGATCGCCAGGCGTTACCGTTGATCGGTTGCACCAGCGCCTCAATCAAGGCCAGCGCGGTCAACCGTAGGAGCCAGCTTGCTGGCGATGGGGCCCTTGAGTCTTGCTGCGACTATTCGACCGCCATCGCCAGCAAGCTGGCTCTACAAGTGTTGCGGCGCTCTCAAGGTGGCTGCCTACAGCCGCTCCAGCGCCTCGCCGCTGCGCTTGAACCAGCCAATCAGATAGTCCGCCAGTACCTGTGTACGCCGAGGCAGGCCGCCCTGGTAAGGATGTACCAGGTACAACGGCATATCGCGGGTGCGGTAGTCCCGCAGCAGCCAGCGTAAACGCCCATCGGCCAGTTCCGCGGGCAATACATAGGAGGGCAGGCGGGCGATTCCGGCCCCCACCAACGCCGCTTTCTTCAACAGGTTGTAGTGATTGCTGGCAAAGGGACCATTCACCCGCACCCGCAGCAACTCATGCTGGCGGTGGTATTGCCACTCTTCGCGACCGCTGTAGTGACTGTTGAGCAGACAACGGTGGTTGGCCAGCTCCTGGGGCGTGCGCGGTTCACCGTAACGTTCCAGATAGGTCGGACTGGCGCAGGTCAGTTCGTTCATCACCAACAATGGCCGCGCCACCAGGCGTTCGTCGCTGCCGACATCGGTGCGAATAGCCAGGTCGAAGCCCTCGCGGGCCAGATCGCGAAAACCGTTGTTCAGGTCCAGCTCGATCTGCACATCGGGATAATTCCGGGAAAACTCCAGCAACAGGCCATCGAAAAAGGTTTCCCCCAGGGACACCGGAACCGTCATGCGCACGGGACCGGCAATATCGTCCTTGAGCCGGGCCAGGGCCTGATGCGCCCGTTCCACTTGCACCACCAGCGCCTGAGCCTGGGGCAACAAGGCCGCACCGGCGGCGGTGAGACTCAGGCGCCGCGTGGTACGGTGCAACAACACCAGTGAAAAGCGCGCCTCAAGCTGGCTGATGCGCTTGGACAGTTGCCCCTTGCTGCAGCCCAATTGCTGGGCCGCCAAGGTAAAGCTACCCGCCTCGACCAACACGGCAAAGGCCGCCAGATCATCCATCTCGCTCACGGATTGTTTCCAAAAGAAAACCAAAGGTTGCCTATTAGTGCGCTTATCAATGGAAAAATCCACTCTAGACTGAAAGCTCAATCACCCACTGGAGGAACCCCGCGATGAAAATCCTATTGATCGGTGCCCACGGCACCATCGGCTCGGCCGTGGCAGAGGAATTGGGCCAACGTCACGAGATCGTCAAGATCGGCCGCAACAGCGGTGACCTGCATGTGGACATCAGCGACAGCGCCTCGATTCGCCAACTGTTCGAACAGACCGGCAAGTTCGATGCGCTGGTCTGCGCGGCGGGCAACGTGACTTTCGCGCCCCTGGCGGACATGAGCGAGAAGGATTTCGCCCTGGGTCTGCAGGACAAGCTGATGGGCCAGGTCAACCTAGTGCTGATCGGTCGTGAGTACGCCAATGACGGTGCCTCGTTCACCCTGACCAGCGGCATTCTGAACCGCGATCCGATCCGCGCCGGCGCCTCGGCCAGCCTGGTCAACGGTGCCATCGACGGTTTCGTCAAGGCGGCGGCGATCGAACTGCCGCGCGGCCTGCGGATAAACTCGGTCAGCCCGAACGTGCTGGTGGAAGCCATGGGCAGCTATGCGCCCTACTTCCGTGGCTTCAAGCCGGTGCCGGCGGCGGATGTGGCCTTGGCCTACGCCAAGAGCGTGGAAGGTTTGCAAACTGGCCAGACCTATCAGGTTGGCTGAGAGCCAGGGGGGTTTATCGATCTCCAGGGCCTCTTCGCGGGCAAGCTCCGCTCCCACAGGTTCTCGGTCGCACACAAACTTGAGGTTCGAAACGAATTATTGTGGGAGCGGAGCTTGTCGGATCGCCGCACCGCCGCGAAGAGGCCCTCAAGAACGCCGCAAACCCATGGGCGCCAACCTCAAGACTTGTGCAGCTCTCCCGGTCTGAGTAACGTGGCCGCACTTGCCAGGAGACCCCATGATGCGCGCCGCCCGTTCCTTGATGATTTTCGCCCTGCCGCTGTTCGCCGCCGGCTGCCAGCTGCTCGCCCCCGCCACCTCGCTCCCCACGGCGGGCCTGAGCCGGATGCAGGGCGAACTCAGCAGCGTCGATGGCAAGCTGATGTTCCAGCCTTGCCAGGAACAACGCCGCTTTATCGTCAGCGACGCCGGCAACACCAGCGTCCTGCAACAGGCCGCCAGCCTGTCCGGCCCCTCGGGCAAGCTGTTCGCCGACCTGCGCGGACGGTTTTCCTCCGGCACCGCCAATGGCGGCGATGGCCAGTTGAGCCTGCAACAGTACTACCGCCTGGAACGTGGTACCGCCAGCTGCAACGACCCCGACTTCAAATTCCAGACCGTGGTCGCCAGCGGCCACGGCCCGGACTGGAGCCTGCGGGCCGGCGGCAACGGCATGGTCCTCGAACGCGAAAACCAGCCGGCCCTGGCCGTACCTTACCTGGAAGAACAACTGGGTGACGGGCGCTTCAGCCTGAGCACCGAAGCCAACTCCCAGCGGATCGAGCTGTGGGTCGCGCCGCAGTCCTGCGTCGACAGCAACAGCGGCGGCGTGCGCCACCTGAGCGCCGAGCTACGGGTCAACGGCCAGGTCCAGCGCGGCTGCGGTTATTTCGGTGGCGCCCGTAACGACTGATTCGACGAGCAGCCGTTTTAGCCTCACGGAATCTGGTCGTTGGGGCTTATAATCACCGGTTTGATGTAAAGCCGGCGCGCCCGCGTGGCCCGCACACTGGACCCTGTCATGTTACGAATCACCGAACTCAAGCTGCCGATCGACCATCCCGATGAAGACCTGCGCCCGGCCATCGTCCAGCGCCTGGGCATCGCCAACGATGACCTGCTCGATTTCACCTTGTTCAAGCGCAGCTACGACGCCCGCAAGAAATCCTCCGAACTCTGCTTCATCTACACCATCGACCTGTCGGCCCGTGGCGAAGACGCGCTGCTGAAAAAGTTCGCCGAAGACCGCAACGTCAACCCGGCCCCGGACGTCAGCTACAAGGTGGTCGGCCAGGCCCCGGCCGATCTGTCGGAACGTCCCGTGGTCGTCGGCTTCGGCCCTTGCGGGATCTTCGCCGGGCTGCTGCTGGCACAGATGGGCTTCAAGCCGATCATCCTCGAACGCGGCAAGGAAGTGCGCCAGCGCACCAAGGACACCTGGGGCCTGTGGCGCAAAGGCGTGCTCGACCCCGAGTCCAATGTGCAGTTCGGCGAAGGCGGCGCCGGGACCTTCTCCGACGGCAAGCTCTACAGCCAGATCAAGGACCCGAACCACCACGGCCGCAAAGTGCTGAACGAATTCGTCAAGGCCGGCGCGCCGGAAGAAATCCTCTACGTCAGCAAACCGCATATCGGCACCTTCCGCCTCACCGGCGTGGTGGAAAACATGCGCCAGCAGATCGAAGCCCTGGGCGGCGAAGTACGCTTCCAGCAGCGGGTCACCGATGTGCTGATCGACGACGGCCAACTGACTGGCGTGCAACTCGACAGCGGTGAACAGATCAACTCCCGACACGTGATCCTGGCCCTCGGTCATAGCGCCCGCGACACCTTCCGCATGCTCCACGGCCGTGGCGTGTACATGGAAGCCAAGCCGTTCTCGGTGGGGTTCCGTATCGAGCACCCGCAATCGCTGATCGACCGCGCGCGCCTGGGCAAGTATGCCGGGCACCCGAAACTCGGCGCGGCCGACTACAAACTGGTGCACCACGCCAAGAACGGGCGTTCGGTCTACAGCTTCTGCATGTGCCCGGGCGGCACCGTGGTGGCGGCGACCTCCGAGCCGAACCGGGTGGTCACCAACGGCATGAGCCAGTATTCGCGCAACGAGCGTAACGCCAACTCCGGCATCGTCGTCGGCATCACCCCGGAAGTGGATTATCCAGGTGGCCCATTGGCCGGCATCGAGTTGCAGGAGCGCCTGGAATCCCACGCCTTCGTCCTCGGCGGCAGCAACTACGAGGCCCCGGCGCAATTGGTCGGTGACTTTATCGCCGGCAAAGCCTCCACCGCCCTGGGCAGCGTCGAGCCGTCCTACAAACCGGGCGTGGCCCTGGGCGATCTGGCGTTGGCCCTGCCGGACTTCGCCATTGAAGCCATCCGCGAAGCCCTGCCGGCGTTCGAACGGCAGATCAAGGGTTATTCCCTGCATGACGCGGTGCTGACCGGGATTGAAACCCGCACCTCCTCGCCGTTGCGCATCACCCGCAACGAGTCGATGCAGAGCCTGAACGTCAAGGGCCTGTTCCCGGCGGGTGAAGGCGCCGGCTATGCCGGTGGGATCTTGTCGGCGGGTGTCGATGGTATCCGCATCGCCGAAGCCGTTGCGCGGGACATGCTGGGGATCGACGGCTGAGGGCCGGACCATGACTTACAGCGTGTCCCCCATCGGCTTCGTGCGCTCCTGCTTCAAGGAGAAGTTCGCCATCCCGCGCCAGCCACAACTGGCGCCGGCCGCGCGCGGCGTACTGGAGCTGGTCGCGCCTTTCGACCAGGGCGAGGCGGTGCAAGGACTGGAGCAGGTCAGCCATGTCTGGCTGCTGTTCCTGTTCCACCAGGCCCTGGAAGACAAGCCAAGGCTGAAGGTCCGTCCGCCACGCCTGGGGGGTAACCAGTCCATGGGGGTCTTCGCCACCCGGGCGACCCACCGACCGAACGGCATCGGCCAGTCGGTGGTCAAGCTGGACCGGGTCGAGGCCCAGCGCCTGTGGATTTCCGCTATCGACTTGCTGGACGGCACGCCGATCCTTGATATCAAGCCATACGTACCCTATGCCGACACCATCCCCGGTGCCGTCAATGGCATCGCCAGTGCCGCGCCGCTGCTGATCCCCGTGCTCTGGACGGACCACGCGCTGCAACAGGCCCACGACCATGCACAACGCCTTGATGAGCCGCTGGTCGAGCTGATCGAGCAGTGTCTGGCCCAGGACCCGCGTCCGGCTTACCAGAAGCCCACGCCCGAGCGGGAATACGGTGCGCGGTTCTGGGACCTGGATGTGCGCTGGCACTACCCCGAAGCCGGGACGATACGCGTACTGGAAGTGATCCCCGCCCGCTAGAAACGCCGGAAACGCAAAAGCCCGCGCTGCCTTCTCAGGCAACGCGGGCTTTTTTCTAACACTGTGGCGAGGGGGCTTGCCCCCGCTGGGGTGCTAAGCGCCCCCCCAAACAGCAGAATTCAGTGTATCAGTCGGATCGAGATATCCGATTTCACGACTGCTTCGCAGCCGAGCGCGGGCAAGCCCGCTCGCCACAAGGTCGAGTCAAACCGGTTATTTTTCGACGAACGCCCGCTTTCTAACACTGTGGCGAGGGGGCTTGCCCCCGCTGGGGTGCGAAGCTCCCCCCCAAACAGCAGAACTCAGTGTATCAGTCGGATCGAGATATCTGATTTCACGACTACTTCGCAGCCGAGCGCGGGCAAGCCCGCTCGCCACAAGGTCGAGTCAAACCGGTTATTTTTCGACGAACGCCCGCTTTCTAACACTGTGGCGAGGGGGCTTGCCCCCGCTGGGGTGCGAAGCGCCCCCCAAACAGCAGAATTCAGTGTATCAGTCGGATCGAGATATCCGATTTCACGACTGCTTCGCAGCCGAGCGCGGGCAAGCCCGCTCGCCACAAGGTCGAATCAAACCGGTTATTTTTCGACGAACGCCCGCTTTCTAACACTGTGGCGAGGGGGCTTGCCCCCGCTGGGGTGCGAAGCGCCCCCCAAACAGCAGAACTCAGTGTATCAGTCAGATCGAGATATCCGATTTCACGACTGCTTCGCAGCCGAACGCGGGCAAGCCCGCTCGCCACAAGGTCGAGTCAAACCGGTTATTTCTCGACGAACGCCCGCTCGATCAGGTAATCACCCGGCTCGCGCATGCGCGGCGAAACCTTCAGCCCGAAGCTGTTGAGCACTTCGCTGGTTTCATCGAGCATGCTCGGGCTACCGCAGAGCATGGCACGGTCATCCTGCGGGTTGATCGGCGGCAGGCCGATGTCGCGGAACAGCTTGCCGCTGCGCATCAGGTCGGTCAGCCGGCCTTCGTTCTCGAACGGCTCGCGGGTCACGGTGGGGTAGTAGATCAGCTTCTCACGCAGCGCTTCGCCGAAGAACTCATTCTGCGGCAGATGCTCGGTGATGAACTCGCGGTAGGCGACTTCGTTGACGTAGCGCACGCCGTGGCACAGGATCACCTTCTCGAAACGCTCGTAGGTTTCCGGATCCTGGATCACGCTCATGAAGGGCGCGAGGCCGGTACCAGTGCTGAGCAGGTACAGATGCTTGCCCGGCTTGAGGTCGTCGAGCACCAGCGTACCCGTAGGCTTCTTGCTGATAATGATCTCGTCGCCTTCCTTCAGGTGCTGCAACTGGGAGGTCAACGGACCATCTGGCACCTTGATGCTGAAGAATTCGAGATGCTCTTCCCAATTCGGGCTGGCAATCGAATAAGCGCGCATCAGCGGTCGACCATTGGGCTGCTGCAGGCCGATCATCACGAACTGACCGTTTTCAAAGCGCAGACCCGGGTCGCGGGTGCACTTGAAGCTGAACAGAGTGTCGTTCCAGTGGTGCACACTGAGGACACGCTCGTGATTCATGTTGCTCATTTGGATGGGGCTCCTGGAAATTTGGCCTGCGCCGTCGATGAGCGCAATTGCATAGCATTCTAATGGCGGCGACAATATCTGTTAAATGAATTATTAAGATAAGGGTTATCGGTTATATAGATATGCGATTTACTCTCCGTCAACTTCAGGTCTTCGTCGCCGTCGCCCAGCAGGAAAGCGTGTCCCGGGCTGCCGGGCTGCTGGCCTTGTCCCAATCCGCCGCGAGCACCTCGATCACCGAGCTGGAACGCCAATCGAGCTGTCAATTGTTCGACCGCGCCGGCAAGCGCCTGAGCCTCAACGCCCTGGGCAAACAACTATTGCCCCAGGCCGTGGCGCTGCTGGACCAGGCCAAGGAAATCGAAGACCTGCTCAACGGCAAGTCCGGTTTCGGCTCGCTGGCCGTGGGCGCCACCCTGACCATCGGCAATTACCTGGCCACCCTGCTGATCGGCAGCTTCATGCAGGTGCACCCGGAAAGCCAGGTCAAGCTCCATGTGCAGAACACTGCCAATATTGTGCAGCAGGTTGCGCACTACGAAATTGATCTGGGTCTGATTGAAGGCGATTGCAGCCACCCGGATATCGAAGTACAAACCTGGGTGGAAGATGAACTGGTGGTGTTTTGCGCGCCTCAGCACCCTTTGGCCCGGCGTGGCCAGGCCAGCATGGAAGAATTGACCCATGAGGCCTGGATCCTGCGCGAACAGGGGTCCGGCACGCGTCTGACCTTCGACCAGGCCATGCGGCATCACCGCAGCGCGCTGAACATCCGCCTGGAGCTGGAGCACACCGAAGCGATCAAGCGCGCGGTGGAGTCGGGCCTGGGGATCGGCTGCATTTCGCGCCTGGCCCTGCGCGATGCGTTCCGTCGGGGCAGCCTGGTGCCGGTGGAGACCCCGGACCTGGACCTGTCGCGACAGTTCTATTTCATCTGGCACAAACAGAAATACCAGACCTCGGCCATGCGTGAATTCCTCGAGCTGTGCCGCTCCTTCACCGCCGGGGTGCAGCGCAGCGACGAGATCGTCCTGCCGAATATTGCCTAGCCTGGCCTGCGCTTAAAGCAGAATTACCGCCCAGACCAGGGCAATCATGCTCAGGGCCACGAATTGCGCGGCACTGCCCATGTCCTTGGCATTCTTGGACAAGGGATGACGATCGAGGGAGATGCGGTCAATGGCCGCCTCGACCGCCGAATTGAGCAATTCGACGATCAGCGCCAGCAGGCACACGGCAATCAACAGCGCGCGCTCGACCCGACTGACCTGGAAAAGGAACGTCAGCGGAATCAACACCAGATTGAGCCAGACCAACTGACGAAACGCCGCCTCGCCAGCAAAAGCCGCACGCAGGCCATCGAAAGAGTAACCCGCGGCATTGAGCATGCGTTTAAAACCGGTTTGACCTTTGAAAGGCGACGGCATAGGTAGGCAACTGCGCAAAATGGACTAGGAAAGCTAACTCAACCAGTGTCAAACAAAGATGAACGAGCCAGGATTACTGGCTCGAAATTGACTCAAGTTGTTGCAGCAGCAACGCGGCCTGGGTTCGGGTACGCACTCCCAGCTTGCGGAAAATCGCCGTGACGTGGGCCTTGATGGTCGCCTCGGAAACGCTCAGCTCGTAGGCGATCTGTTTATTCAGCAAACCTTCGCAGACCATGGTCAATACCCGGAACTGCTGGGGCGTCAAACTGGCGAGGCCGGCACTGGCGGCCTTGGCCTCGGCGGACACACTGACGGCTTCGAACGCCTGCGGCGGCCACCAGACGTCGCCATCGAGGACACTGCGCACCGCTTGCTGGATCACTTCCAGGGAACTGGACTTGGGGATGAAGCCACTGGCGCCAAACTCACGGGAGCGCACCATCACCGAGGCTTCTTCCTGAGCCGAAACCATCACCACCGGAATCTGCGGGTATTGCCCGCGCAGCAGCACCAGGCCGGAAAAGCCATAGGCGCCCGGCATGTTCAGGTCCAGCAGGACCAGGTCCCAGTCGGCTTTCTCGGTGAGGCGGGTTTCCAGCTCGGCAATGCTGGCCACCTCCACCAATCGTACATTGGGCCCCAGGCCCAGGGTCAGCGCCTGATGTAAGGCACTACGAAACAGAGGATGGTCGTCGGCAATCAGGATTTCGTACATGGTCATTTTTCCAATGATCCTGTTTTATGCGTCAGGCTAGACGCTATGCGGCCACTAGATTACAGGAAAGTCTTCAGATGCTCGTGGGCTTCATCTTCAGTGTTGATCGGTAACTGAAACTTGGCACCCAGGTAATGTGCGGTAAACACGTCCAGTAACGCATCCAGTCCCTGGGCCGCACGGGTATCCCCGGCCAGTTCCAGGCACAACGCCGCGACTTCCGCGGTGCAAAAATGATCATCGCGCTTGGAGCGACGCAGCTTGTAGCGGGACAACTGTTCGGACTCCAGGCTCAACACCGGGAAACGTTCCAGGTAGGGGCTCTTGCGAAACATCTTGCGGGCCTCGGTCCAGGTGGCGTCCAGCAGGATAAACAGCGGGCGCTTGCCTGGCACGGGCGCTACCTGCGTCACCACCCGTTGTGGCGCCACGAACTCCCCCGGGAACACGACAAACGGCTGCCACTGCGGATCATCCAGCAGCGCCAGCAATTGCGGATCGACTTCGGTCCGCGACCAACCGAAGGCGCTGGTATCGGCGATCACATCGGCGATCAGCCAACCGGTATTGCTCGGTTTCATGGGCTCGACGTCGTGCATCAGCAAGCACATGGCTGAATGCGACGTCACCTTGGGGCGCCAGGCGCACAGGCAATATTGTGGAATCACACGGCAACCCGGGCAACGCTCGGCTCGCGAGCCGCGAGCGACGAAGGGCGTTTTTGCACGGGCCAGACGCTGGGCACGCAAGCGGGATACGGCGTGGCTCATCGCGAAAAACGCCGGCGGGAGGAAGGGCTGAACACGAACAGTACGACTCGCAAAGGCAGAAGTGCAGCGAGTCTACCAGAGAGCCCCGCGGCGTTTGAGCGTTCATCCGTCGACATTTCCGTCAGTCTCACCCTAGTAGGGCCTACAACCGCCCTCTATACTTCGCCACCACTGAACGCACGCCCCGGTAACGGGTCGAAGCACCAGTTACCGAATCAGGAGAGTTGCATGCTGCGCCTTATCGTACCGTCCCTGGCCCTTTTGCTGGCCCTGCCCTTCAGTGCTCAGGCGGCATCGCTGAAGGATTTCGAACTGAACAAGATGCTCAAGGACGTGGCAGAACAGAGCAACGTGGGCCTGCCGCGTGAACTCGACGAAAACATCCTCGATGTCGGCTACACCGTTGAAGGCAACGAACTGATCGACCATCTGAGCGTTCAGGCCGATTATGCGCAAAACATGCGCGATAATGCCAAGGCGGCTTATCTGCAACTGGGCGCCAGTGTCTGCCGTAATGCCAACTACCGTAAGTTGATGGCCAAGGGTGCCGTCATGCGCTACGAGTTCACCGAGAACAAGACCAACCGCCCCGTGACCTCGGCCCGTTTCGTGGAAAGCGATTGCCCGCAAGAAACCTCGGCGAAGAAGAAAAAGTAACCCCGGTCGCCTGGCGCGCCGCCGCTCGTCATCGGCGCGCCGCTCTGCCATCCGCTCCCGCGCGAGGCCTCCGACGAGCTGCTAAAGTCCTTTGCAAAGGGCCAATAAGCGGTTGCCAGCCATGACTTTATAGGCCCATCATCAAATCGACATGGCACACATGCGACACATGCAGTGACGCGGCCTTGGCGAACTTTTCTTTCGGCCAAGCCAAGGGTTCCGTGCTGAAGGAGACGTTGAATGCCTTACGAACCGAATGACACGCTGTCCCGTCATTTCCAGAGCAACGGTATCGACCTTACCCGGGTCGAAGAACAACTCAACCAGGTTGCTCCCAATAGTCCGAATCTCGAGCTGTACCGCGACATGATGCTGACCGTCCTGCGCATGGCCCAGGATGATCGCAACCGCTGGAATGCCAAGATCGTCCTGCAAACCCTGCGTGAACTGGAGAACGCCTTTCGCGTACTGGACCAGTTCAAGGGGCGTCGCAAGGTCACCGTGTTCGGTTCGGCGCGAACGCCCATCGAACACCCGCTCTATGCCCAAGCCCGCGCACTGGGAACGGCACTGGCGCACTCCAACCTGATGGTCATTACCGGCGGCGGCGGTGGCATCATGGCAGCCGCCCATGAAGGTGCGGGCCTGGAGCACAGTCTCGGATTCAATATCACCCTGCCGTTCGAACAACGTGCGAACTCAACCGTAAGCGGCACGCACAACCTGCTGTCCTTCCATTTCTTTTTCACCCGCAAGCTGTTCTTCGTCAAGGAAGCCGATGCGCTGGTGCTCTGCCCTGGCGGCTTTGGCACCCTCGATGAAGCACTGGAAGTGCTGACCCTGATCCAGACCGGCAAAAGTCCGCTGGTTCCGGTGATTCTGCTGGATGCTCCGGGGGGGAGTTTCTGGCAGAGCGCGCTGGACTTTATTCGCAACCAACTGGAGGCCCATCACTATATTCTGCCCCACGACCTGAAGTTGATACGCCTGGTCTACAACGCCGATGAGGCTGTGGAGGAGATCAAGCGGTTCTACAGCAACTTCCACTCCAGCCGCTGGCTGAAAAAGCAGTTCGTGATCCGCATGAAGCACCCGCTCAACGAAGGCGCAATGGAGCAACTGCAAAAGGACTTTGCCGATCTGTGCCTCAGCGGGTACTTCTACCAAGGCGCCTGCGGCGAGCAGGAACACGATGAACCGCAGCTCAGTCATCTGACGCGCTTGTCGTTCGCCTTCACGGCCCGGGACCAGGGGCGTCTGCGGGAGTTGGTGGACTTTATCAACAGGACGGAGAACTGGAGCAAGGCCAAGGAGCCGACACCGGAGCGCGTGCGCGAGCAGATCAAGGCAACGTAATCAGTCATCCAGCCCACGGCCGCTGAACAGGCGGCCGATCATTTCCATGGAATAACCCCGATAACTCAGGAAGCGCCCCTGCTGGGCGCGCTCGCGGGCATCGCTGGGCAAATGCCCGGCGAATTTACGCCGCCAGGTGTCTTCCAGCTGGGCTTGCCAGTCGAAACCGCTTTCACGCAAGGCCAACTCGATATCGGATCGTTGCAGACCGCGCTGACTCAGCTCCTCGCGAATACGCAAAGGGCCGTAGCCGGAACGGGCACGATAGGAAACAAAGCTCTCGAGGTAACGGGATTCGGACAACAGCCCCTCTTCCGTCAAACGGTCGAGTTCGGTGTCGATCATTTCAGGCGGGGCGCCGCGCTGACGCAGTTTACGCGTCAGCTCGACTCGACCGTGCTCGCGTCGCGCGAGCAGGTCCATGGCAGTGCGCCGTACGGCGACAGGTGTATCCAGTACGACGCTCATCGCTTTACTCAGAGGTCAGCGTCGGCCAGATCATCTTCGGTTTCGACGACAGCAGCGCCGGAGTTGGCCTTGGCGTCTACCCCTGGCGTCAGCAGCTTGTCACGCAGTTGCTTCTCGAGGGTCGCGGCGATTTCCGGGTTATCCGCCAGGAACTTGGCCGAGTTGGCCTTGCCCTGCCCGATCTTGCTGCCGTTGTAGCTGTACCAGGCACCGGACTTCTCGACGAAGCCATGCAACACGCCCAGGTCGATCATCTCACCATTGAGGTAGATGCCCTTGCCGTAAAGGATCTGGAACTCGGCCTGACGGAACGGCGAAGCCACCTTGTTCTTCACGACCTTGACGCGGGTTTCGCTGCCGACCACTTCGTCGCCTTCCTTCACCGCGCCGGTACGGCGGATGTCCAGGCGCACCGAGGCGTAGAACTTCAGCGCGTTACCACCGGTGGTGGTTTCCGGGCTGCCGAACATCACGCCGATCTTCATGCGGATCTGGTTGATGAAGATCACCAGGCAGTTGGCGTTCTTGATGTTACCGGTGATCTTGCGCAGGGCCTGGGACATCAGACGGGCTTGCAGGCCGACGTGCATGTCGCCCATTTCGCCTTCGATTTCCGCTTTCGGCACCAGGGCGGCCACGGAGTCGACGATGATCACGTCCACCGCGTTGGAGCGCACCAGCATGTCGGTGATTTCCAAGGCCTGCTCGCCGGTGTCCGGCTGGGATACCAGCAGGTCATCGACATTGACCCCCAGCTTGCCGGCGTATTCCGGGTCCAGGGCGTGTTCGGCGTCGACGAAGGCGCAGGTCGCACCGGCTTTTTGCGCCTGGGCGATGACGGAAAGCGTCAGGGTGGTCTTACCCGAGGATTCCGGACCATAGATCTCGACGATACGGCCTTTCGGCAGACCGCCGATGCCCAGCGCGATGTCCAGGCCCAGGGAACCGGTGGAGATCGAAGGGATCGCCTGACGGTCATGATCGCCCATTCGCATCACGGCACCCTTGCCGAATTGACGTTCGATCTGACCCAAGGCCGCAGCCAAGGCTTTCTTCTTGTTGTCGTCCATTAAAGTCCTCACGTAATCAATAAGGCCTGACGGCCAACACCTGTATAAGTAGCCAGTATTATTCCACAGCGTTGGCGGATCGCCTACCCCTGATTTGCGATTTCTGCATCCGCCCGTCGCAACAGGCCTTCCAGCGCGGCCTGCACCGTTTGTCGGCGCACCGCCTCGCGGTCGCCGGGGAAGTGCCGGCGTTCGGCGCTCACTTCGTCGCCGCAGGCCCAGGCCAGCCAGACGGTGCCCACCGGTTTCTCGGCGGAGCCGCCGTCCGGCCCGGCCACGCCGCTGACCGCCACGGCGAAATGCGCGCCGCTGTGGGCCTGGGCGCCACGGACCATGGCTTCGACCACTTCCCGGCTGACGGCGCCGACCTGCTCGAACAGGCTCTCTGGCACTTTCAGCTGGAGGCTCTTCTGCCGGTTGGAGTAGGTGACATAGCCGGCTTCGAACCAGGCCGAGCTGCCGGAAATCCGTGTGATCGCCTCGGCGATACCGCCGCCGGTACAGGACTCGGCGGTGGTGACATCGGCCTTGAGCGTCTGCAAGCGCTTGCCGAGTTCGGCGGCAAGCCGGGTGATTTCGTCCATGTTCCTCTCCGGGTGGGGCGGTTCTCCCCCTGTAGGAGCGAGCGTGCTCGCGATGGTAGCCGGGACACCGCTGGGCATCAGATCCCCCGCGTTATCGTTGACGACCATCGCGAGCAAGCTCGCTCCTACAGGGGAGCGACGCGGGCCAATCTGTATGGGGTCAAAATGAACACCCTACACGAGCGCACTACGCTTTCAAGACACGACATTGCATCCGGATGTCAGCGCGACACCGCCCCGGCATACGCCTGACAGGCCTTCAAGGCAATCAGGGCACGGTCGCCGTCGTCGGTGATGGCGATAATTCGTTGAGCATGCGCCGGGTCAAGTCGGGCTCTTGCGGTTGCATGAACCACGCCGCCGGCGGTGGTGGCGGCTGGCACGTTACAGCCACTGGCGGGATCGTTGCCGTCGAGGAGGACTGACAGCCGCAGATCAGCAGTGGCAAGGCGGTCGCGCAGGCGAGCCTGATCCTGTTGCACATCGCTCAGCTCCTTGGAATGGGTTTGGTCGCTACCCTGGAGCCGTTGCTCCAGGGCCAGGCGTTTGTCCTGCTCGGCGCGCTGTTGCGCGGCCGCGGCGAGAGAGATCTGGTTGAGCGTGTCAGCCTGCAACCGGGCCTGATGCTCCAGTTGCAGGCCGTAACGCCAGTCTTGAATATGCCAGGCGCTGGCCGCCGCGCTACCGGCCAACAAGGCCAGCAGCGCGACGCCAACGCCCAGGCGCCAGGGCGCCGGAATCAGCTCGAGGAGGCGCATAGCACCGCCCTCGCCCGGGCCCAGAGTTGCAGTCGATCCTCGAGGCCGTTCAGGCCACCGTTGATCTTGCGGGTGATGCTGTTGAACTGATCGGCGTCGGCCAGGGCGTTCAACCCTTGTTGCTCCCAAAACCAGGCCGCCGATTCAGCGGCCCATTGCGGCTGTTCCAGCAGTTCCGGTTGCTGCAACAGACGTTCGTCGCCGAACAGCCCGAGGCTGCATTGGCGATAGTTGCTGCGACCGGTGATCTGGATCAGCCCGCGACCGCGATAGCTCCAGCCGTCGCCAGAGGATGCATCGCCGTTATCCATGCGCGATGCATAGACGATGTTCGCAATCTGCTCCGGCTGCCGGGCGACCTGCGCGGCCAAGGCCGGAGTAAACCGGTTTGGCCAGGTGGCGACCAAGGCCTGCGCGTCATAGTTCAGGTTCTCGACCACCGACCGCAGTTGGCCTGACTCGTGACCAGCTTGCGCCAGGAACGCAGCAACGCGCTGCGTGGTTACGATCTGATAGGCGTTCATCGCTGTGTTGAGCACAGGAACAAAAACGCCGGCTTGGTCGCCGGCGTTCGGGAGGATCTGCAACAATTGCTGCGCAGTGATGGGCATGGCGCTCTCCGTACAGGCTTATTGTGCTGGAGGGACTGGCCAGACAGGTGAGTCGACTGTGATATCAACCAAGGTCAGGGCACGGTAGTAGGTCTGCCAGGCCTTAGCCGTCATTGTTTCGGCGTCCGTGGCGTCACCTAACTGCAGAGACACCGAAATTCGCGCCATGGACTGAGAGGCGGCGGCAAGCAGCGCGTCCTTTTGATCTTGCTTGGCCTTCAGGATGGCGGCTGGCTGGAGTTCGGGATGCAAGTACGCCTGATACCGAGGATCATCGTCTTGCATTTCAATCAGACCCGGCCAGTAATCAGGGTCTTGCGGCACAAAAAACACAGCAATTATCCTTGGTGGTGTTTCATCTGCAAACTGAACAAAAATCGTGGTGGTTTCAGTAGTCATATCGAATATCTCCCAATTGATACGGTATAAGTAGGGATTCCTGCTGTGTTGGTGGTGGAGACATACAATGTTTGCGGAACGAAAACATCAATAGCGAAGTTGCCGTTTATTGCACCACCAGCGACAACTGTTCCTGATACGTTTTGCGTATCAATAGACGTAGTTGTCGAATTTATGGTAAGACCGCAGTTAGAGGACAAATTAGACGAGTTGGTCAGTCCACCCGACACGTTTACAGCATTAAATGGAACCGCGCCCGACAAGGAAAAGGGTGTTAGCAACAAGCCGCCAGATCCGCCGAAAAATACTTGAACTGGACTTATGCCGATGCTTCGGTCTATTTGCGAGCAAACCTTGATCTGACCAGAACCATTCGTTGGCAGCACGCTGATGAGTGCGGATGCGGTATAGCCGGAAGGCATGTTCGCGCCGCCGTAAATGGTCGGGGCTGCCGCCGATGTGGCATTTACACCTAAGAGAGCACTTGTGGCTGTTACGGGGTTGTAAATCGCGTATATGGCAACATACCCATTCGCAGGTGCGGCGCTGGTGTCCATCCCGTTGGCGCCAGTCGTAGCCAGGTTTACTGTTTGATTGAAGTTAGGGAGGCAATAACGCAGGCCCCCTAGGGCAGTCTCGACAATGATTTCGTCTGCAGTGAAAGTCACAGTAGCTGCCGCCGCAGTGACCGAGGTCCTGAGATTGCGCGCCTGTCCAACCACGCCAGAGACTTGACCGAACTGCATCGCGTGCCGGCTCTGCGTAGCCTTGGCAATCTGCATCCCGCCGCCAGTGCTATCGATCAGCACCCACGAGCCCGTTCCGATTGAACTGTTCCATTGCACCCATACATCACCATTGGCAACAATCTCGCCGCCTTGAAGCGCGGAGTGCGCAGCACCAACAATAGGCGCTGCGGTCAGTCCGTTCGGACTAAAGGTGCTTGCCCCTGTGTTGCCATTCTGGGCCTTGAAACATAGCACCACACCGTCTACGAGTGCCTTGAGGGCTGGAGCATAATTTGCAACATAAGTGCCGGTCGCACCTGTATCCAAAGCATATCTAGTCGAATCTGATTGACTTATTTTTTGAATAGACAGTAACAGTTGCCCAAGATCAGCTTCATCAGGAACCAGACCAGCAGCCTTGACTACATTCACCATTTCATCAGTGATCGAATTCCCCCATACCGCTGGAATCAATGACCCCGGTGTTCCGTTTACCGGGTTCTCATCAACAAACTTGCCATTGACCAGCCCCACGCTGGGCACACTTTTTGGATAATCCACGTTTCTATCCTCTAATCATAATTGATATGCACCAGCGTATGCGCCGGCGCACTGCGATGTATCAGGCACTCAAGAGCGCTGCCTGGGTTCGCGCCAAAGCGCTCACCCCAATAGCTGGCGCCGAAACGCCGGCCCAGAAGCAACCGGCCACCCGTGTTGAGCGTCCACATGAACTGCGCCTGCCACGTGCCGAAACGCGCCTTGCCAAACCGTGCCCGCCCCATGCGCGGGGTTTGCAGTTCGGTGATGCTGGCATTCGGATAACCCTGGCTGCGGGCGATATCGAGGAAATAGCCGACGCTCTGGCCGCCCACCGCCAACAGCCGCCGACGCACCGCCACACGGCGATCGTCAAACAACGGATCGGGCCCCAGGCACGGGTCGGGCAGGTTCATCACCCGCTCCCAATCCGGCACCAGTTCACTGACCGTCACCGGATCCACTTCGTTGAGCAGGTCCACGGCCCGGGTATCAACCCGCGCCAGCTCCTGGGCGATACCCAGCAACACCTGCTGGATCGCCGGCACCTGCTCCGGGTCCCAGGCCGGACCGGCCGGCAGCAGGCTGCGCAGTTGCTCCTGGTACTGCGCGGCGGTTCTTACTCCAGCCATACGCAGCCTCCAAAGGTCAGCAACTGATTGGTCGCGGCTGGCACATCGGCGGACGGCGAAACCAGCAGGTGATCCTGCTCGCCGCCAGCACTGCTGATGGATTCGGCGATATGAGTCAGCAACAGCGTGTCACCCAGGCCGCCCTCACGATCATGCAAGTCCCGCAACTGCGCCTCGACAGCCGCACGGGTCGCCGTGGTATCCGGGGTCAGGCGCAAGGTGTAGGTCACCGGGACCAACACCGGCGCCAGCACATGCAACTCGGCGGTCACCGGGCGCAATGGTTCGATATAGGCCTGGACCAATGCCAGTTGCCCGGCATCCGGTAGCGGCACCGGATCGTTATCACGCATCACGAACAAGCCGACCGTCCCCGGCCCCAGATAGCCGCCACGACACCAGGCCCGGGTAATCCCCGGACATTCCAGCGCCCAGGTTTCGTAATCGGCCGCCGAACCGCCATTGGGAATAATGCGATAGGAACGGATCACCCGTGCCCGCAGCGATTCGACACTTTCGACCGCGACACCACCGCTCAAGCCCGGGTCCAGCACGGTGAAGGTATTGCCGATCCCTTGCACCGGTTGCACCGGAAACAGTGACAACCCGGCATCGGCATTACCCAGGCTGCCAGCATCCAGCGCCTGGATCTGCGCGGTATTGGTCCCGCCACTGGTGGTGCCGCCGACAGTCACGGTGTAACTGCGCCCATCACTGGTCTGCAGCAAGGTGCCGGCATCAAGTACCGCCCCCGCCGCCGCGCTATAACTGACGCTACCGCTGGCCGCCTGCGCCGCCTTGCGTGGTTGACGCAAACGCAATGCGGCAATCCGTTCCAGGGTGGTTTCATCGGCGGTGTCGGGCAGGATCTGCGCGGCGATCCAGTCGAGGTATCCGTAGAGGCCAAAGGCCGCGCCGCTCAGGGTGCGGGCCAGGACCTGCGCATCGGACTGGCGCAGCGAATCGCCGGCCAGGTCGCCTTGGGTGCGCTTGATCAGCACCGGCAGCGAAGGGGTTTCAAACGGCATAGGTCACCTGCCAACTATGGTTCGGGTTGATATCCAGGCGCTCGCCGCTGGCCAGCGTCAGAACCGTGCGCAGGTTCAATCGCTGGGCGTCGAGCCGTTCGGTTTGAATCTCGATAGCGCTGCAATGGCCGTCGTCGAGCAGCCATTGCAAGGCCTCGCGGGCATAGAACTCGGCATCGAGCTGGGTCTGCGCGGTCAGCTTGACCCGTCGCAACAGCCATAGCCGCGAGCCGATGCGGTCGTCGGTCACCGTGGGAAAACTGTCGCCCCACCAGCCGAAGCGCTCATCGTCATCGATCGGGTCATCGCTGTTGGCGCGACGCCAGGTAAACAGGCTGATCAGCACCGAACGGGTCAGCGCCGTCTTCAGGTCGTTGGACACGAACATCAGGCACCTCCCGCCGGCGCGCCGGTCTGGCCGTTGCCCGGCTGGATGCCGCCATGCACATGTTTCATCTGGCTGATACCAGCGGCGATCTGGTCGCCCTGGGAGACGATCTTGCCGCTCTGGGTCAGGGTCGGGCTGTCGATGTTCACCGCCGTGCCAGCGCGGATGTTCAGGGTGCCGGTTTCGATATCGATGATCCGGCCACGCTTGAAGTGGATCTTGTCGCCTTCGTCGGTGTAGAGGGCGATTTCGCCGGGGGCGAGGTTCCGCAGGCGGTAGCGGCGATCGGCGACCACCAGGACGATGCCGTGGGAGCGGTCGCCGCCGAGGAAGGTGGCAATGCCTTCGGCGCCAGCCAGCGGGTTGCTGGTGAAGCCGTAGGGCTCGAAGTGCTCCATGTCGTCGTTCACTTCACCGGCGGTCAGGCGCATTTGCAGCGATTGCAGTTTGTTGGCCGAGTTGGCGAGCACGACGGTGCCGCGCGCCAGTAGGCGTGTTAGTAGGCTCATGGGGGGTCCTTGAACGAGCGGCGTGTCAGGCAGGACGCTTTCGCGGGCAAGCCCTGCTCCTACAGTGTCGGAGCTGAAACTGCATCTTGCGTACAACCGAAACCTTGTAGGAGCAGGGCTTGCCCGCGAAAGCGCCGGAACTGGCACAGCCGTATCAGAAGGTTCAACACAGTCTCCAGGGAGGCCGGTCACTTGGATTTGGGCATGCCCGGTGTAGCATCGAAGACCTGCGGCGGCGCCACGACCAGGGTGGTGATCGAGCCCTGTGCGGACAACGACCAGGTCACCTTGGAGATCAGCATGTCCTGGTCCACGTCCAGCACCGGATCCTTCACTCGCACGGTCAGGTTGTGTCGCCACAGGTCACCGTTGGACTGTCGCCAGCCCTGCACGGTATAGGTGGTCGTCAGGGCCCTGGCGCCGCGCGTCGCCCGCTCCCAGTCGGCCCGTTGCTGGGCCAGCTCCGGGGTGAGCTGCGCGCTTTCGCTGATCAGCGTGACGCGCTTGCGATCTGGATTGGCTTCGCTGGACACCCCGGAAACTTCGCTCACCGCGCTGCCGCTTTTCTGATCGCTGCCTTTGTGCTGGCCAATCACCCGGTACTCGGAAAATACCTTGCTGTAGTCCCTCGCCGTATTGGCCGAAAGAATGTTCTTACCCAGCTCCAGTACATCACTGGCCCGCCCACCGCTGCCGGGCTTGGCGAGTACCAGATTGCCGGCCGCATCGTCGGTGGAGAACACCCGATACAAGGTCAGCAACCTGTCGATGGACTTGAACACCGTTTCACCCGGCACGATGCTGTGGGTTTGCAGTTTGGTGGTTTCCGGGATCTCACTGCGCACACTGACCTTGTAGGGCTTGGCCAGTGCTTCGACGATCTTCAGCAGGCTCTGTTCGCGCCATTGGCCCGGCTGATTGACGGCCGCGCAATCCACCAGGTCCTGGGTCAGCGACCCGCCCTCGATGGTCAGGCTGATCTGATTGCCGTCATAGCTGATCGGTGCCTTGAACACATAACCGGTCAGGACCTGGTCGCAGCCGATCAAGACCGAACAACGGGCACCGGCCTTGATCGGTATGGCCAGGGTCTGTCCCGGCCATTTCCAGGTGATACCGAGCTTGAAGGTACGAAACTGACGCTCGAGATCAGCACTGATCTCGATGGTCTTCCAGCCTTCATAGCTCAGGCCGTCGACTAACAGGACGACGGCGTTGTCGATAGCGTTCATGGCTTACTCCCGGGAGATCTGCAACGGCACCGGCGGGATGAAACCGGGGTGCGAAATCCGGTTGCGCTGCACCACCTCACCCACTCGCGTGGCATCACCGAGTTTCTGGTAGGCCACGACCACGGCTGGCTGGGTGCTCTTGGGGGTCAGGTCGAGCAACCGCACGCCGTTGGACGCCACTGCATTGAGATGCTGCGTCAACGCCTGACGGACGCTGCTGAGTACCTGGTAATGCACCGAATCGGCCTTCAGCGCCGCCTGCCAGATCAGGTCGTTGATGTTGTCACGCAGCGCCAGCACATCGTCGACCACTGGCACATCGGCGCGTTGCACCGGCTGCTGGGCTTGCTGGGCCAGCGACGGTGTGACCGCCAGTTTCACCGCCTGCGTCGCTACCGGCAGCATCGACACAAGCTGGGAGATCTGCACCAGCAAGGCGTCCTGAATCAGGTTCACCGTAGCTTGCGAGGCAGCAGCGGAGTCCTTGCCAATGGTCAGTTGCGACGCATCCAGGGACTTGGCTTCCTCGACCTTTTGCGAGAGCTCGGCGAGCATTCCGTGATAGCCCTTGACGGCAAAATCCTTCAGGCCCCGGACTTCGCCCACCAGGCTGTTGACTTCGCCCACCAAGCCTTTGAATTCGCCCAGCACGCCCTTGATCGCGGCACTCACTTGTTGGGGGAACGCCTTGATCGTGCGGACCAGGGCATAGATATTCGCGTACGTCTCGATCAGCGGCTGCAACTCGTGCTGGATCACCTGATACGCCAAGGTAATACCCTTGCGCAGGTTCTCCAGGCCGACCCGAGCCTCATTGACCAGCGACATCGCCCCGTCGAAACGCGCCACCGAAGCGTCGAGCAATTTGTCCGACGCCACCTGCAATTGCTCCTGGGTATTGACGACGGCCTTGGGGAACTGCAGCGGCTCATCCGGATAGAACTTCAGGTTGAAGGTCACCAACCCGCCATCCTTGCGGGTCTGGGTCATGTCGCAGGCACCCACCTTGACCTGCATCCGCCCCAGCCACGGGTGGACCAGTTCGCCGCTGCCCTCTTCCAACGCCTTGAGCAGGCTGTCGCGCTGCTCAAGGCAATCGGCGCCGACGATAAACGCGGTCAGATCATGGATCTTCGCTTGCTGACCAAGACCTTCGAAAAACGGCTGGTCACGCTGCGGGTATTCATGCAACTGGCCTTTCTGGCCGACCGGGGTTTTCGCCACGTCGACCCAGAACGGTACACCGCGAAACGAAGCCGGCAACAAACGATCACGCCAGTCAGTCGCCATAGGTACCTCCGAGGGAAAGCGAGCGATAGCCGACGCGAGGCGTCAGGTCCAGGCCCGGTTGATTGGTTTGCGCTTGGTCGACGCGCAAGCCCGCTGGCGCGTCCTTGAAGCTCACGGTCAAGCCGCCTTCGAGTTGCGTGCGGTTGTTGGCGGCGGTTTGTTGAACCAGAGCATTGGCATTGCTCGTCAGACCGGAGTCGGTGCTGCTTGAAGGGTCTCCCCAGTTCCAGAAAGACGAGCCGCCACCATTGGTCGCCTTGGCATTGCTGGCCTCTTGTTGCTGCGCCAGGCCATCGACCTTGCCGGTGACCTTGGCGACAAACTCACCGAAACCGCCACTGAACAACTCCTTGATCGGCGCGACAAGGGTTTGCAACTTGTTCCACCAGCCAGCGAACCACGCGACAATCGGCTCCCAGTTCTTGATGATCAGCCCCAATGGCGACCAGTCGAACATCGTCTGGAAAAAGTCCATGACGGGTGTCGCCAGGCTTTGCAGTACCTCCCACAAGGCAGAAAAGACCTTGCCGATGGGCTCCCAGTTGGCGACGATCAACCCGACAGGAGACCAGTCGAACAGCGTCTGGAGGAAGTCCTTGAGCAACTGCGCCGGGTCTTGCAACGCAGCCCAGATCGTCTCGAAGTAAGCGCTGATCGCTCCCCAGTTGTTGATGACCAAGCCCAGCGGTGACCAGTCGAACAACCTCTCGAGGAAGTCCACCGCCGGTGCGCTCAGCGCTTTGATCGTGTCCCAGAGCCCCCCGAAGTAAGCGCTGATCGCGCCCCAGTTATTGACAATCAGCCCCAGCGGCGACCAATCGAACAGCGCCTTGAGAAAGTCCACCAGCGGTGCACTTTCTGCTTTGATCATGCTCCAGACCCCCTCGAAGAAATCGCCGATCGCCCCCCAGTTATTGATGACCATCCCCAGCGGCGTCCAGTCGAACAGGCTCTTGAGAAAGTCCATTACCGGTACGGCCAGGGCCTTGAGCAAGCGCCAGATCGAATCGAAGAGCCCCGTCAGTGGCACCCAGTTGTCGATGACCAGGCCCAGCGGCGTCCAGGAAAACAGCGCCTGGAAAAAATCGAACAGCGAGACAGCCGCCACGCTGATCGACTGCCAAAGGCCGGCGAAAAACACGCTGATTGTCTCCCAGCCCGCGCTGATCATCGGCATCGGCGACCAGTCGAGCAGCGCCTGCAATCCCGACATGAAGCTGGCCGCCGTATTTTTGATGCTGTCCCAAAGCCCGTTGAAAAAGCCTGAGATCGGCTCCCAGTAGGCGATGATCAGCCCTGCCGCAACGGCAATGCCCAACGCGACCAAACCGACCGGCGAAGACAGGAAACCGACTTTGAGCAACTCCATCGCGCCCATTACGCCGCTCACCGCACCCCGCATGACGGTAAATGCCAGCGCTCCCGCCGCCAGTCCTTGAACCAGGTTGGGATTGGCCGCCACGAACCCGGCAACGGTACTCACCAGCGGCACCAGCGCGGTCACCACGGCGTTCACTACGGGCAGCAATGCCTGGCCGAATTTCGCCGAAACGTTATCGACTGCCTCACTCAACTTCGCCAGATTCTGCGCCGTGGGCCCCAGCTTCGGCCCCGGCAACTCAGGTCCCTCTGCCCCCTTGCGAGCCTCGGCCAGCTGGTTTTCCGCCTTGATTGCGCTCTGGACACCCGCAACGAAAGGCGCCGCCAAACCTTCGCCCTTGAACAGCGCCGAGAGATCCAGCTCACCCAGGCCGCTGTCCTCCAGGCTCTTTTTGAAACGCTCGACTTTCGTGGTGACCTTTGCCATGTCGGCGTCCATTTTCTGGACGCCGTTCACGACAAGGGCCATGTTCACAATCGTCTGGGTATTCGTCGTGAGCATGTTATTTGTCGTAGCCATCACTGCACCTGCTGCATCGCATTGATCCGTTGCGCGTGCTCCAGGGATTCCCGGAGCACATCCAAGGACCTTGCCATCATCTGTTCGGGGTCAACCTTCCAGAACCAGGCCAGGTCGTAGGCGAGCGCAATCAGCTCGCCGACGGCTGCGATGCCGCACTCATGAAAAAACCCGCCACCGCCCAGCTCAAGGTGTTGAGGTCGGACAGGTCCAGTTGGTTGACCGACGACGGCGGGATGCCGGCGCAGACCGCGATGTACTTGGCCGCGACATCCATATCGAGGCTGACGTCCTCGCCCTTGTCGATCTTGTACGGCAACGCCTTGATCGCCCGCACTTCCTGTACCGTCGGACGCCGCAGGGTGAGCTCGCTCAGGGGTTCGCCGTGGGCCTCGATGGGCACCTGCAACTTCACTGGATCAGTCATTGCCAGGTCCCCTTGATGCCTTCGAATTTCAGCGCGATGGTCGCGTCATCGCCCTTGGCGATCGGTGCGTCGGTCAGGTAGGCACCGGCCAGGACATAGACCTTGCCGTTGCTGAACTCGCAGGTGACGGTCATGTCGGTGCCGGCGATCAGTTGCTTGAGCGGGAAGTCCGGGGTGTACAGCGCGGTGACCGCGAAGGTCGGAGCAATATCGGTTTCCTTGTAGAAACCCGGCACGACCGTTTCTCGTTTGACCGACATCAGCGGCGCTTCGCAGCCGCCGTTGATGGTCAGTTGAGCGCCGTCCACTTTGACGTAGCAGGTGCCCGCAATCAGTTGACCCATGGTGTATCTCCTTGCAATAAAAAGCCCGCATCGAGCGGGCTGGGGTTACGCAGTGTGGGCAGGCGATCAGGCCGCCGCGTCGTACTGCAGGCGGAACTGGTTGAGCAGCGCGAACACCCGCAGACCGTTGATGTAGTCCGGCGGGAACAGCACGTTGACCCGGCTCGGGTCCTGGCTGTCGCGCTCGACGATCAGGTGCTCGGCGAACATTTCGGCGTTCTCCACATGGCCTTCCAGTTCGAGCTTGGCGTACTGGGCGATCAGCTCACCGCGGATGGTGCTCGGGGTGATGATCGGCTGGCCGGCGCCGAAACGGGTGCCATCGGCAGCGAGCTTGTGGCGACCGTACTTGCTGGTGATCACGCTTTGCAGACGGCGCACGATAAAGGCCGACTGGTGCATGGTCTCGCTGTCCAGATAGGAGTTGTCCGCCTGGCCGTAAGCGTTTTTCTGGTAGGTGGTGATCGCCCGCTGGATGCGCACGTAACCACCTTCGTAGTAAGCCGTGGCGAGACCGTAGCTGAGCAGCGACTGACGCTCGGTCAGGGTGAAACGTTCGCTGGCCGCGGCCGGGTCGATGCCCGCCAGGCTACCGCTCTGGGTCGGACGGCTGGCGTCGGCGGAGATGAACACCGCGGTGCGCGCGGCCAAGGCGGCGGCCTGGACCCAGACCGGCTGTGGCACACCCGGCTCCATGGCCAGGATGGTCACGTGCTGGTCGTTACGGGTCTGGCCGGCTGCCACCAGGGTGCCAACGGTACCGCGCTTGGCGCTGTAGACATGGCCGAACAACTGCTTGGACCAGGACCAACGACCGACGCTGTCGTTCATCGCCGCTTGCCAGGCGTTCAGGGTCGCCACATCGGACCAGGGCAGGCAGATGAATTCGAACGGCTCGTCGCCGAGTGCCGCGAGCGCGGCAACCTGGTCAGGCACACCGGCGCCACCGGCCATTGGCGCGGTGACGATGGTCAGGCCGGCCGGAGTCTGCTCGCCGTTGCTCTTGCCCAGGCGGTTGAACTGCAGGCTGATGTCGTTGCCACTGTCACCGGTCCATTTGCAGCTCAGGGTCAGGGTGCCATCGACGGCCACGGCGCTGACCGGCAGATCGGCCGCCGCGTTGACTTGCAGCGCCAGGGTGGTGGCGACCTGGGCGGCGGTTGCCCCGTTGACCACCGAGGCCTGGACCCGCACGCCGCCGACATACAGGTTGAGCACGCCGCTTTCGGTGGCGGCGCCGGTCAGTTTCAGATCGGCCTTGGCGATGCTACCCACGCTGTTGCGCAGCGGCAGGCACCAGATCTCGCCGACCGGATCGGTCTTGCGCCAGGTGTCGTACATCGAGGCAAGCATCGAGCCCTGGCCGCCGATGCTTTTCGCCAGGGCGACGCTGGAGACCAGCACCAGGCTGCCGACTTCGCTGCTGGTGGCATTGTCGTTGACCTGGGCGACGATCAGCCGACGCAGGGTCGACGACGCGCTATTGGCCGCCGAGTTGTCCATCTCGGCGTAGAACAGCGGAACACGCAGGTCCGCGGGGATATTGCTGAATCCGATAGCCATTATTGGGCATCCTGTGGTTGTGCCGCTGGCGCGGCGTTGAGGGTGATATCGCCATCGGCCAGACGGCGGCGCCACCAGGCGCCGTCGGCCACTTCACGGCCTTCGAGCGGTAGCAGGTCGCCGGCTTCCGGATCCGGTACGGCGCGGCCTGGGGCCGGCACTACGGTGATGCGTTGGGTCATTGCGTTACGTCTCCTGAAAAAGTCAGCTCCAGGCGTCCGTCGGGGCCTGGGCGGTGCAGATTGGGGTCGGCCGGGTCGATCGCATCGACCTTCACCGTGACCCCGGTAAAAGACGGCAAGCCGTCCAATTCACGCTCGTGCCAGGTTTCCGCCGGATCGGTGGAACGGTTGCGCCCCAGCTGGAACTCGGCGAAGAAATGCAGGCGATAGAGCAGGCGGCTGGCGCTGATCGAGATCAGTTCGCCACCGTCGTATTCGATGGGGTTGTAGAAAGTGTCGGGCTTGAAGCCGACCAGGGCGCGCCAGAGTTCGGCGCGCAGGCTGTGGAGCTGGTCGAAGGCTTGCGCACCGTTACTGCCGTCGAGTACCAGGATCAGTTCCAGGCGGTCGGTCAGGGTTTGGCGGGTAACGTTTTGCGAGGTGTCCTTGCTCGCCAGGTCGGTCATCACCGTGACGAATGTCGCCGGGGTTTGTAGCGTGGTGTTGCTTTGCAGCAGGTCGAGGTCAAGGCCGGTCGAGATATGTTGGGCAAGACTGGGGCATTGGGCACGCAGTTGCGTGAGGATCGGGGTGATTTGCATAGAGATGCACCGGGTAATAAAAAACCCGTCGATTGACGGGTTCGACAGGCGATCACTCGCCTCCAGAAAGCCCGCGTCCTTGCGGGCTGGGCCCTGCTCTCGGGCCCGGTGGCTCCAGTCCGTTGGCAATATCCAGGCTGGTCATGAGCGCTTTGTTCAGACCTCGTCGGGCTATTGTTCCGGCCGGGTCTCCGGGGGAGGCACCTCGTCGACCCCCAACCGCTTGGCCGCCCAACGCTCATAAAGACCGATGGCGGCATCCGCGCCAGCCATGGCGGTCAGGCAGCCAAAGGCGCCGGCGGTCCAGATCGACACGCCAGCGGCGTACAGCAGCATGATGGTCGACACCCCGCAGACCATGCAGGCTCCGGAGCGCAACACCAGTCGGCGCAGCAACACCCAGCCACGGGCACCGTCCTTGTCGGCGCGCCACATTTCGCCGGACACCCCGCCGACCACGGCCAGCACAATGACCAGCCAGATAGGCATGTCCACCAACGCTTGTTGCTCGTTCGTCATGTCACGCCTCCTATAATAGAAAAAGGCCATTTATTGGCCGGTGATGATTTGGGCTTGTCGTTCAAGGTGAAGGGTTCTCTTGAGAGCCCGCGTTCGGTGGGCATTCCAAAAAGCCCGGTCGCCCAGGCTTTTCAGTAATGCGGCCCGCTATTCCTGTAATACCGATCGGAATAGAACAATCAATTAGGAGACGACTGAGGCGTAATCCATCAGCGATTGATCATGGAGCTAGTGGCCAGTTGATGGTGGCCGGAAAGCCGGGCTGTTTGTTGATTTCGCTCAAGGCGACGATGTATTGCTTTTGTGCCAGCAGAAAAGCTTGATCCGCCGGTGTCGCAAGCCCCAGTTCGACCTTGTACTGCAAAGCGGTCCTCGACAATTGGCCGTAAGCCTTATCAAGACGAGTCTGTTTACCGAATCCCGCTTCTGTTTTCGCCGGCATTCCGCTGAAGGTCCAAACACCATCGGTGTTGACGGCATCAAAACCATAATCGACCCAGTCATCCTCACTCACCGCAACCCAGAGTCCACCATCAGGAAACTCTTGGGTGATGTCGTTATGAGTTTCGTAAATGTTGTCGACCTTTCCGTCCGTAATACGTACGTACTTCTTCATGCTTGTTCCTCTATTCAGACCGGGTTTCCGGCGTTTCTTGATCTACCCAAATCAGGTGGGCATTCCAAAAAGCCCGGTCGCCCAGGCTTTTCAGTAATGCGGTCCTGATGTCCCGTCCTGGAACCGCTCGCGTTTTCGGCGATGGCAACTCCTGAGCGGACACCCGATCTTTCGGCGCTACTGGCGCGGTACGGATCGATTCAAATTGTTCCTCCGACCGCGACCCTGTCCGCCGGATAACTGCTTACGGTGCTTTACGCTGCACACCCGGGTCAGTTGCCAACCCTCTGAACCGTTGAGGCCGGTCCATCGCTGCCTGTTCTTTGAAGCGGTGCCACTAAAGAGCGCGGGGCTATCCCCTGGCATTGCTGCCTGTCACCGACCTTTCTGGCCGGCTTGGGACAAAGAATATGCATGTATGCATATACAGTCAATGCATAAATGCATTTATTTATGCGCTGCCAATGCATCCATGCATGGAGGCCACGTCGTTCAAGGGGTTGGGCTTTTTTGCAGGCGTAAAAAAACCCACACCGCTGTGGGTTTTTTTGGATCAGGAAGGATTAGCGGGCGTACATGCCCCACCAGAAGACATGACCGAGGATGGTGATCTGCTCCTCCTGGATCTCCTGGAAGCTGTAGTCCTCATCCGGATGCTCGTCGCGATTGAAGCTGCGCAGGCGGATCCCGCTGGGCAAGCGATACAGCTGCTTCACCCGCAACTGGCCGTTGTGGTTGATGGCGTAAAGGTCGCCGTCGACGATATCGCCGATGGCGCTCTTGCCGGCGTTGACCCCGACCGTGGCGCCGTCGCGCAGTACCGGCAACATGCTGTTACCGCGCACGGTCACGCACTTGGCCTGGTCGAACTGCACGCCGTTGTGGCGCAGGCTACGCTTGCCGAAGCGCAGACTGGCCTTCTCGCTTTCCTCTATGACGAATCTTCCTGATCCAGCAGCCAATTCAACCTCGCGAAGAAAGGGCACGGACACTTCGTCTTCATCGACGGGCGTGTCGTCGTCCCACAGGCTTATATCCTTGAGTTCCGAATGCAGCGTGCCCTGCGCCTGATCCCGAGCGGCGGCAACGGGTACACGCCCGCGCAACTGGTCGGTACTGATACCGAAGTACTCGGCGATCTTCGAGATGTGCTTGTCCGAAGGATCGACAATTTTCCCGCTGAGAATGCGCGAAAGGGTGGATTGGGGCACGCCGGTACGACGGTGAAGCTCCGTGGGGGAGATCCCGTGACGATCGAGCAGCGCTCGTAGGACGGTAGAAACGTTGCGTATTTGCATAACGCGCATATTGCTTGGGCTTTTCGCGAATGGCAAATGCTGATTTGCATATTTTATGCATCGGTATGCGAACAAACCCCAGGGGGCATCACCTCGGTTATCGACATCCAGTAATCCGAGACGCAGGGTGCTGTCCCGCGCACATCGCCGTAGGACGTGATGGCGCACACGTCCGTAGGCAAAAAAACCAAACAGAAGAAAGATAATTCCTACTTTTATTCATCCGCGAAATTTAAATCAACTTAAATATAACAAAGCAATAAAAAACCTATCCGTTTGGCCAGTTTCTCACTCAGAAAAGCACATCTAATATTCGATTACAAATTACCCAATCCGAATAGGATCAGGAGCCGAATCATGAACATAAATAGCAGCACATCTTCCTTCTACAGATACAGTCCAGCCTCCAGCGATAGAACATCAACAGCTCAAACAATAAAAAAGGAAGATTTTTTAATCGAGCCTTCCACCACCGACACGCTAAAGAAAAATTCCACTTCAAGTATCGTATCAGAATCCCGGGCAACGACCTCCCCTAGCACAATGGGCAGGCCATCAGCCATGGAGATGGAACTGGAATTGGCGAGAATACCAGAGTGGCTTAGTCCATTTTACATCGACGTTTCAACGCTTCCGGGGGCTAAAAATTACCATGCAGGATACGAAGATAAATTCTCAAGGCTGTCTGCAGCAGAACGCAGCGAATACTTTACCTCATTACAAATACATGTCAGTAACATGTACCAACAAAACGGCTTCACCGACACACAAGACCCCTATGAAAGATATGAAGCATCTAGATCCGATGCTGTAGATAAAAAATTGCATAAAACCTTTATCGAGAGCGTAAGCGGCGACATTCAATTACTTGCCCTTGTAAACAAACTAGGCATCCACCTTTCTTGAAAAAATAGTGCTTACGCTCCCAACGCCAAGCCTCAGGCACAAAATATCATGAAAAAAATTTGTATAGCGGTAATTATATACTTACTTCCAAATCTAGTTTTTGCTCAAACCTCTATTCTCGCCACACTGCGCGCTCAGGGTATAAAAGTGCTTGCTTTGAGCGAGCAACGTTTGAGTAAAATCAGAGGCACGGCAAGACTCACCGACCAACCTCTGCCGAGCGTATCGAGCGGAATAAAAACCTACAACATGAAGCTCAATCGCTTTGGTAATGAACATGACTACAGGTCTTATCGAATCATGGGTAGCGAATGGAGCCCGCCCAGTGAACACGGTCAATCGTACGTCGAAAATGGTTTCAAATACAAAGTCTCTGGTGACCGCTGGCTCGCCGACAAATCGAGCGGCACAGACTGGAACATCAACAATGCAACAGAGGTTGATTACCACTATCAGGCGTTACACAACGAAACCGGAGCGCCTTTGAGCTTCGGCTGGAGAGAAACCAGTTGGAGCCGGCCAATTTCAACCTTTTCCTGGTGACCCATCAAACAAAGCCACGGACCTAATGTTTGTGGCCTGCCAACTCTCGGATCAAGGTAATAAAAGGATGTGCAATGACTAACCCTCTAAGGTTATTTTTCGCCGCCAGTACCTTTTCTTTTTGCTTCGGGGATGCATCGATCGCCTTGGCGGACAGTATATACTTAAAAAACGGAGACAAGTTTTCCGGAAAAATAATATCGTTCAACAATGGATTATGCATTTTTTATACGAATTTTAGTTCAGCCGTGAGGATCCCAATAGCAGACATTCAATCGATAACCAGCAAAGACCAGTACCACATCCTGTTTGCCAACGGCGAGCAAGCAATAGGACAGCTAAAATCCGCACTAGACAATCGAACACTGCTGGAGTCACCGACTTTTGGAGAGTTGCTCATAAGCGCATCGAAAATAACCCAGTTGACCAAAGCCTTCCAGGCGCGGCAAAACCTCGATACATCGGCGCCAGACCAGGAACCTGATGATGACACGCCAAATAATAGCTACGGCTCAGAAACAGCAGCACAACCGCCCCTCGATTTCTTGACCGGTTCCACCGTTCTTTTATCTCCCGGCGAATACGAGATGGACCTCGGCATCGCCTATAAACAAAATCGACTCCAATATGCCCTCCCCCAGGCGGGCTATTTCCAGAGATCGTCTTACTCGGCAAAGCAACTGGAATTCAGGTCAACCCTCAGGGCGGGGATTTACGAGGGTATTGAAGGCTATTTGAGCGCGCCGATCACCTACAGCCACATCCAGGATGTTTCCAGCAATGAGCATGTCCGCCATGCCGATGCCTGGAACCTGGCCGACATTGCATTCGGCGCTCAATACCAGTTCATCGACGAATCCGCCGACCGACCGGCTATCTCCCTGACATTTGACCTGAGCGCGCCGACGGGAAGAAAGCGATACAGCGACACCTTCAATAGCTGGAAAGACCCGCTGAATAACGGCTCCGGGCACTGGAGCATCGCCCCCGGCCTGGCATTCGTCCGCACCACCGACCCGGCAATACTCTTCGGTGGAGTCAGTTATCAATACTATTTTCCAAACACCATCGACGGCTACCACGTACAGCCCGGCTGGGTATTGAAGAGCTACGCCGGGGTCGGCTTTGCCTTGAATGAAAAGCTGTCGCTGGGCACACGCCTTTCCTATGCCTATAGCGCCAACCTGAAAGCGGATCACGAAATCATCCACGGCTCCGACGCTGACCCCATCGATCTTTCGCTTAGCGCCTCCTATCGCGTATCAAACGACTGGGTGATTTCTCCTGGGGTCATCTTTGGCCTGAACGACGACTCAGGACCGGCAGCCCTGTCGATAAACTTTAAAAGGCATTTCAATTGAACAGGCGATCCGTACCGAGGATTTTAAGCGCGCTGATCCTCACCGCCTTCAGTCCCCCAATAAATGCCGGCACCGCTGCCCTGCTCAAATCAATGAGCCAATTGAAAATGCAAGGCATTGAAAGACAAACCCTCGACTACTCCTGCGGCGCGGCAGCGCTCGCCTTATTGCTGAGTCACTATTTCGAGGATCCGATAACAGAAGGACAAATCCTCGCGGATATAGTGTTGCGACTACCCGACACCGCGATGTTCGAGCGAACCCTTGAAGGGTTTTCAATGCTGGATCTCAAAATGACGGCGGAGAACCTCGGCTACACCGCCGACGGTGTATTGCTCCCAGCGGAGTCGGTATATGCCTTGAAAGGCCCGGTCATCATTCTTCTGCGCAGAAGCAAACTGAATCATTTTGTTGTGCTCAAAGGTGTCGGCCAAGGGCGTGCCTTTCTCGCCGATCCCGCTCGCGGACACCTCAGACTGCCGCTCTTCCAATTGTTTCAGGAATGGCAAGGCGAAGCGCTCATCGTCGGTCGTGAAGGTTTCGGGGTACCTACTCAGCACAACTTGAACATACCCGGCAGCCGGTATATTTCACCCGAAACCGACGCGGTCAGGACACTGCAAAGAATACCTATAAATTGATGTCCAGCAGGGCCCTCCTGAACTCAGCGGACATTCGCCCCCCCGTGTTAACCTTGCCCCCATCGAAAAAGTCCCGCGCCAGGCGCTCGACTCTGCTCTCCACTCAAAACGAATCCGTCTAAGTATCCGATGAGTAAAAATAGCCCCGATCTGTCCTCCCACACCCCGATGATGCAGCAATACTGGCGCCTGAAGAACCAGCACCCCGATCAGCTGATGTTCTACCGCATGGGCGACTTCTACGAGATTTTCTACGAAGACGCGAAGAAGGCCGCCAAGCTGCTGGACATCACCCTGACCGCCCGTGGGCAATCGGCCGGGCAGGCGATTCCGATGTGCGGGATTCCCTACCATTCCCTCGAGGGCTACCTGGCCAAGCTGGTGAAGCTCGGCGAGTCGGTGGTGATCTGCGAGCAGATCGGCGACCCGGCCACCAGCAAGGGGCCGGTCGAGCGCCAGGTGGTGCGGATCATCACCCCCGGCACCGTCAGCGACGAAGCGCTGCTCGACGAGCGCCGCGACAACCTGATCGCCGCCGTGCTCGGCGACGAGCGCCTGTTCGGCCTGGCCGTGCTGGATATCACCAGCGGTAACTTCACGGTCCTCGAAATCAAGGGCTGGGAAAACCTGCTGGCGGAGCTGGAGCGGATCAACCCGGTGGAATTGATGATCCCGGACGATTGGCCACAAGGCCTGCCCGCGGAAAAACGTCGCGGCACACGTCGTCGCGCGCCCTGGGATTTCGAACGCGACTCCGCGCACAAAAGCCTCTGCCAGCAATTTTCCGTGCAGGACCTCAAGGGCTTCGGCTGCGAAAACCTGACCCTGGCCATCGGCGCCGCGGGCTGCCTGCTCAGCTACGCCAAGGAAACCCAGCGCACCGCCCTGCCGCACTTGCGCAGCCTGCGCCATGAACGTCTGGACGACACGGTGGTGCTCGACGGCGCCAGCCGCCGCAACCTGGAACTGGACACCAACCTCGCCGGCGGTCGCGACAACACCCTGCAATCGGTGGTCGACCGTTGCCAGACCGCCATGGGCAGCCGCCTGCTGACCCGCTGGCTGAACCGCCCGCTGCGCGACCTGCGGGTACTGCAGGCACGCCAGAGCTCCATCACCTGCCTGCTGGAAAGCTACCGTTTCGAAAAACTGCAACCGCAGCTCAAGGAAATCGGCGATATCGAGCGGATCCTCGCCCGGATCGGCCTGCGCAACGCCCGCCCTCGCGATCTGGCACGCTTGCGCGATGCCCTCGGCGCCCTGCCGCAGTTGCAGGATGCGATGCTCGAACTGGACGCCCCGCACCTCAAGCAACTGGCCGTCACCACCAAGACCTACCCGGAGCTGGCGATCCTGCTGGAGCGCGCCATCATCGATAACCCGCCAGCGATCATCCGCGACGGCGGCGTCCTGAAAACCGGCTACGACACCGAACTGGATGAGCTGCTGTCGCTGAGCGAAAACGCCGGGCAGTTCCTCATCGACCTGGAAGCCCGGGAAAAAGCCCGCACCGGCCTGGCCAACCTCAAGGTCGGCTACAACCGGGTCCACGGCTACTTCATCGAGTTGCCGAGCAAGCAAGCTGAATCGGCCCCGGCAGACTACATCCGACGCCAGACCCTCAAGGGTGCCGAACGCTTTATCACCCCGGAGCTCAAGGAATTCGAGGACAAGGCCCTGTCGGCCAAAAGCCGCGCCCTGGCCCGGGAGAAAATGCTCTACGAAGCCTTGCTGGAAACCCTGATCGGCGAACTTCCACCGTTGCAGGACACCGCCGCGGCCCTGGCCGAACTGGATGTGCTGAGCAACCTCGCCGAACGGGCACTGAACCTCGACCTGAACTGCCCGCGCTTTGTCGACGAGCCGTGCATGCGCATCAGCCAAGGCCGCCACCCGGTGGTCGAGCAGGTCCTGACCACACCGTTCGTGGCCAACGACCTGGCGCTTGACGACAACACCCGCATGCTGGTGATCACCGGTCCCAACATGGGCGGTAAATCCACCTACATGCGCCAGACCGCGCTGATCGTGCTGCTGGCCCATATCGGCAGCTTCGTGCCGGCAGCGAGCTGCGAGCTGTCCCTGGTGGACCGGATCTTCACCCGGATCGGCTCCAGCGACGACCTGGCCGGCGGACGTTCGACCTTCATGGTGGAAATGAGCGAAACCGCCAATATCCTGCACAACGCCAGCGAGCGCAGCCTGGTGCTGATGGACGAAGTCGGTCGCGGTACCAGCACTTTCGACGGCCTGTCCCTGGCCTGGGCTGCGGCAGAACGTCTCGCCCACCTGCGGGCCTATACCTTGTTCGCCACCCACTATTTCGAACTGACGGTATTGCCGGAAAGCGAACCGCTGGTGGCCAACGTGCACCTCAATGCCACCGAGCACAATGAACGGATCGTCTTCCTCCACCACGTGCTGCCCGGTCCGGCCAGCCAGAGCTACGGCCTGGCGGTGGCGCAGCTGGCGGGGGTGCCGAGCGATGTGATCAGCCGCGCCCGCGAGCACCTGAGCCGTCTGGAAACCACCAGCCTGCCCCATGAGGTCCCCGTCGCCAAACCGGGAAAACCGGCTCCGCCGATGCAAAGTGATCTGTTTGCCAGCCTGCCGCATCCGGTCCTGGAGGAGCTGGCCAAACTCGACCTGGACGACCTGACCCCGCGTCGCGCGCTGGAAATGCTCTATACATTAAAGACACGGATCTAACGCAGCGGACGACAAGCTGCTAGAATCTCGCGCGGTTTGGGATGCTGTGAACTATCAGCCTGGTTCGCAGACTATCGCTCCCAAACCTGGCGAGCCCGCTTGACCGGGCTCCGCTGCCGCCGCCTGAGGAGAGAATTAGAAATGACCTTCGTCGTCACCGACAACTGCATCAAGTGCAAGTACACCGACTGCGTAGAAGTCTGTCCGGTGGACTGCTTTTACGAAGGCCCGAACTTCCTGGTCATTCACCCGGATGAGTGCATCGACTGCGCGCTTTGCGAGCCGGAATGCCCTGCTGTGGCTATTTTCTCCGAGGATGAAGTCCCGGAAGACATGCAGGAGTTCATTCAGTTGAACGTTGAGCTGGCCGAGATCTGGCCCAACATCACTGAAAAGAAAGAATCGCTGCCGGACGCCGAAGAGTGGGATGGTGTCAAAGGCAAGCTCAAGGATCTCGAACGCTGATTGCAGCGCGCTCGACGAAAAGGCCCCTTGCGGGCCTTTTTTGTTGCTGGCACTTTTCTACAGGCAAAAAAAAGGGGCGGTATGACCCGCCCACATTTTTTCCCTAGTCCCTTTTTTCCCTTTCATCATCCTGATGAATCGCATCCCGCGATGTTCCTTCCAGCAATCTGTCCTTGATCGCCGTGTCTATCCGTCGACACAGGGGCGATATTAAAGACTTTCTGAGAGGCTGCAAGTGGATCCAAAATGCCATCTATCGCACATTGGATCCATTACAATTACAAAAAAACTATATATTTCAATTAGTTAAATTAAATACTCGGAAATCTAGACGCCAATTTATCCTCGATCGCTTACGCAAAATGTAAGCGATGGCTTACACGCCCAAGCAGATAAAACAGAACTTCTGGATCCAATCCTGGTTCATGCACCCTGGAACAAAACTCGAAACCGCTCAAACCACGGATACAAAAAAGGCCTCGATCAATGCGAGGCCTTCAAGGCAAAAGAACGATTTCAACTCTGTGGCTTGAGCCCCTGAGACATACCGAACATGAACAACAGCAGATCGTGGTCGGGTTTGGCATCGGTCACCCTGGCGGCACGGGGCAAAGGACAGTTCCCGGAGCCCATCGCCGCAGCCAGCACCTTGGGACCGGGCTGTTCCCAGACCACCAGGGCCAGGGAAGCCACCGCCAGAGCGCTGACCAGGAATAAACCTCGAGCGACTTCTAACTTCATTACCGTAAGCCTTTGATGGCACAGCTGAACGCTCACCTTTTAATCAAAATAGCTCAATTTTCCCCTGATCGTCGCACTCAACGACGAATGGCGTCGCCGCCGTTTGAGTTCATTCTGTGGGTTTGCGCGACGGGTGGTTCCCAGGTTTCCTTTATATCCGATCAGACACCAGCACCGCTCAGATCGACATGAAAGCGGCAACCGTTGGGTTGCATGGTGGTCAGGCTGACATGCCAACCCTGGTTTTCGCAGATGCGCTGGACCAGCGAGAGGCCAAGCCCAAGGCCTTCACCGCGTTTTTCGTTGCCCCGCACGAAAGGCTGGAACATGGCTTCGCGCTTTTCTTCGGGAATCCCCACGCCACTGTCCTCCACCACGAACCCGGCCGGCTCCAGAGTCAGGCGGATAAAGCCCTGATCGGTGTAGTGCAGGGCATTACGCAGCAGGTTGCCCATCACCGCATGCAGGAAGGTAGCGTTGTAGCCGGTGTCCAGGGGATTGCCAGGATCGACGATCAGCCTCAAGCCCTTCTCTTCAATCGGCGCACGCCACAGGTTGATCAGGTCATCCGCCACCCGGCTCAGGGAAACCTGTGGCGACATGCTGGCGTCCTCGCGCTGGGCCCGGGCCAACATCAGGAAGGTCTGCACCAGCTCACGCATCTCCTCGCTGGCCCGGGCAATGCGTTCGACCTGGTTGCGCCCGCGCGCATCGATGGCCGGATTCTCCAGCAGCAGTTCACAGGAGGTCGCCAGCACCATCAACGGCGTGCGCAGTTCGTGGCTGACATCACTGGTGAACAGTCGCTCCCGGGTCAGGGCATCACGCAACCGACCGAGGGTGGCATCGAACGCCACCGCCAGTTCACCCACTTCATCGGCGGCGTAATCAGGCGCCAAGGGCGGCGCCAGCCCCAGCAGTTGATCGCGATGCCGTACCTGGCGAGCCAAGCGCACCACCGGGGCCATCACCCGCCGGGCCAGGACCCAGCCGAGGAACACCGCCAGGGCCAGGGCCAGGACGAAGCCCACCAGCACCACGGCAAACAGCACCCGCTCACGCTCTTCAAAATCACTCTGGTCCTGCAACAGCACATAACGCCGACCGTCGACCACCTCGACCATGGCGTGGTAGGACAGTTGGTCGCGAAACACTTCATGAAACCCGGCGTCCAGGTGACGCAGATCCCTGGGCAGCGCGAAATCGCCTCTGCCGCCACTGAAGTAAAACAGTTGGTCGGGCTCGGGCCGGTGACTCCAGTCGCTGACGCTGTCCATCAGCAACAGACGCTGGAGATCGCCACCCAGGCCCGCGGAAATCAGTTTTTCCTCGACCAGGTGCACCGTCGCCACGATCCCCATGGCAAAGGCCCCCGCCACCAGGGCGCTCATCAGCGCGAAGGCGATGATGATCCGTTGGGCGAGACTCTGTTTAAACTCCATCGCGGCCTTCGGCCAGGCGATAGCCGACGCCATGGACGGTGTGCAGCAAAGGCTTTTCGAAAGGTTTGTCGATCACCTGGCGCAATTGGTGGACATGACTGCGCAAGCTGTCGCTGTCCGGGCAATCGTCGCCCCACAGGGCTTCCTCGAGGATTTCACGGCGCAGCACATGGGGGCTTTTCTGCATCAGCACCGCCAGCAGTTTCAGGCCTACGGGGTTGAGCTTGAGCAGGCGCCCTTCGCGAGTCACTTCCAGGGTGTCGAGGTCGTAGCAGAGGTCACCGACCTGCAACTCCCGCCGTCCGCCGCCCTGGGCCCGACGTAGCACCGCCTCGATCCGCGCCGCCAGCTCCGACAGGGCGAATGGCTTGAGCAGGTAGTCGTCGGCACCGGACTTGAAGCCCTGCAGACGGTCATCCAGTTGGTCACGGGCGGTGAGCATGATCACCGGGGTGTCGCGTCGGGCATCTTCGCGCAAGCGTTTGCACAGGGTGAACCCGTCGATCCCGGGCAACATGATGTCCAGTACGATCAGGTCGTAGTGTTCGGTGGCGGCCAGGTGCAAGCCCGACAAGCCGTCCTGCGCACAGTCCACGGTATAGCCTTTAAGTCCCAGGTAATCGGCCAGATTGGCGAGGATATCGCGGTTGTCTTCAACCAGTAGAATTCGCATGGGTACTCTCTCCGAACGCGGTAACGGCCGTGTCTTGGCCCGCGCAGCTTAAGGGCAAGCCCGTGGCAGCTACAAGCTGCAAGATAAAAGCCGCCGCGACGCGGTTGGCTTGCAAAAAAAAGAAACCCCGCACGAGGCGGGGTTTCTTTGTAGCAGGTGGAGCAGGCTTACATCATGCCGCCCATACCGCCCATGCCGCCCATGTCTGGCATACCGCCGCCAGCACCAGCGTCTTTCTTCGGCGCATCGGCCACTGCCGCTTCGGTGGTCAGGATCAGACCGCCGATGGAGGAAGCTGCCTGCAGTGCCGAACGAGTCACCTTGGTTGGGTCCAGGATGCCCATTTCGATCATGTCGCCGTACTCGCCAGTCGCGGCGTTGTAACCGAAGTTACCCTTGCCGTTCTTGACTTCGTTGACGACAACGCTTGGCTCGTCACCGCTGTTGGCGGAGATCTGGCGCAGCGGCGCTTCAACAGCGCGACGCAGGACAGCGATACCGACGTCCTGATCGGCGTTGTCGCCTTTCAGTTCGCTGATGGCTTGCAGGGCACGAATCAGTGCCACGCCACCGCCAGGGACCACGCCTTCTTCAACGGCTGCACGGGTAGCGTGCAGGGCGTCTTCAACGCGAGCTTTCTTCTCTTTCATTTCAACTTCGGAACCGGCGCCAACCTTGATCACCGCAACGCCGCCGGACAGCTTGGCCAGACGCTCTTGCAGTTTTTCACGGTCGTAGTCGGAGGAAGTCTCGGCAACCTGGGCACGGATCTGGGTGATGCGCGATTCGATATCGCCCTGTACGCCAGCACCGTCGACGATGATGGTGTTTTCCTTGGACAGGGTTACGCGCTTGGCGCTACCCAGGTGGTCCAGGGTGGTGCTTTCCAGGCTCAGACCGATCTCTTCGGAGATCACGGTACCGCCGGTCAGGACAGCGATGTCCTGCAGCATGGCCTTGCGACGATCGCCGAAGCCCGGTGCCTTGACGGCAGCGACCTTGACGATACCGCGCATGTTGTTCACGACCAGAGTCGCCAGGGCTTCGCCTTCAACGTCTTCAGCCACGATCAGCAGCGGACGGCCGGCTTTGGCGACGGCTTCCAGGACTGGCAGCATTTCGCGGATGTTGGAGATCTTCTTGTCCACCAGCAGGATCAGCGGGCCATCCAGTTCGGCGACCATGGTGTCCGGCTTGTTGACGAAGTATGGGGACAGGTAGCCGCGGTCGAACTGCATGCCTTCTACAACCGACAGTTCGTTTTCCAGGCCCGAGCCTTCTTCAACGGTGATCACGCCTTCTTTACCGACTTTTTCCATGGCTTCGGCAATGATGTCGCCGATGGAGCTGTCGGAGTTGGCGGAGATGGTGCCGACCTGAGCGATGGCCTTGGTGTCGGCGCAAGGCTTGGACAGGGCTTTGAGTTCTTTGACAATGGCGATGGTCGCCTTGTCGATGCCGCGCTTGAGGTCCATCGGGTTCATGCCGGCAGCGACAGCCTTCAGGCCTTCGTTGACGATCGACTGGGCCAGCACGGTGGCGGTGGTGGTACCGTCGCCAGCGTCATCGTTGGCACGGGAAGCCACGTCCTTGACCAGCTGCGCGCCCATGTTTTCGAAACGGTCGTCCAGCTCGATTTCCTTGGCAACGGAAACGCCGTCCTTGGTGATGGTCGGAGCGCCGAAGCTCTTCTCGATGATCACGTTACGGCCTTTCGGGCCCAGGGTCGCTTTTACCGCGTCAGCCAGAACGTTGACGCCTTTGAGCATCTTCTTGCGGGCGGAGTCGCCAAACAGAACTTCTTTAGCAGCCATAATCGTAATTCCTTGAATACTTTGTCGTAGCGGGAAAAATGAGCGGGAATCAGCCTTCGATAACAGCGAGAATCTCGTTCTCGGCCATTACCAGCAGGTCTTCGCCGTCTACTTTCACAGTGTTGCTGCCGGAGTAAGGGCCGAACACAACCTTGTCACCCACTTTCACGGCCGGCGCACGGACTTCACCGTTGTCCAGCACGCGGCCGGTGCCCACAGCGAGAATGACACCGTGGTTGGCTTTCTCGGCGGCCGAACCTGGCAGCACGATACCGCCGGCGGTTTTCTTCTCTTCTTCGCTGCGACGGATGACGACGCGGTCATGCAGAGGACGAAGCTTCATTGTCGATCTCTCCTAATTATGGTTTTCAAGGGTCGATATCGATACCGACCGGTTTAGCAAATCCGGCGTTGCCGGTTGCGGCTCGCCAAGCGAACCGCGAAAGACTGTCTGGCGACGTTCGCCAAAACCTTGCGGTGACCGTTACATAAGGTCACCAAAGGCGATTTCAAGGGCGCAGTGACGTTTTTTTTACCTGGACGAGCCGAAAACAAACACGGCACCCGAAGGTGCCGTGTCGCTGTAGTGACGATCAGGAGTCGCGATGTTCGAACTCGCCTTCGATCACCTGGGGTTGCCGACTATTGGCCGGTGGCGATCCCACTGGACCACGAGCCAGCGGGTCATCGGCAAAGGCGCGTTGGCGCAGCGCCTGCTCTTCGGCCCGCCGACGCATCCGGTCGGCCAGCAGGCGACGGGTGATCGGCAACAACAGGACCAGGCCGACAACGTCGCTGATAAACCCCGGCAGCAGCAGCAGGCCACCGCCCAGGGCCAGCATCAGGCCCTCGAGCATGGTCTGGGCCGGCAGTTCGCCGCGATTCAGGCTTTCCCGCGCCCGCAACGCCGTGGCGATCCCCGCGACCCGCAGGACCAGCACACCCAGCATCGAACCGAGAATGATCAGCGCCAGGGCCGGGAAAAACCCGATCGCGGTACTGACCTGGAAAAACACATACAGCTCTAGCACTGGAAACAGCAGAAAGAGCAATAGAAAAGCGCGCATCAAATGGTTCCTCTACGGAAGAATGCCTTCCACTTCACCTTAAATGACGTCGACAGTTCGTGAATTCAAGCTGGGGAGGCGTGCTTTTTTGGCCATTCCTGCGCGTGGGCCAGGTAAACCAAGGCCTCGCGAACTTGTGTCGGCGTATTACAAGGACCTTCGAAGGGCAACCAGTACAGCGCCTGGCCGATGCGCAAGTGCATGCCTTCGCTGTCGAGGCCCGCCATTTGCGCCGGTACCGAATCCGGCAACCCGGTCAGTGCGACATAATGGGCGATGGCCTTGGCGTGGTCGCTGTTCATGTGTTCGACCATGCCGGTCTCGGCCTTGCCGGCGAAGGGATTGGCCAGGGTGATCTGATCCAGCCAGTGGATTGCGCCGAAACCGCCAATGTAGCGGTGGCGCACCGGGTTGAGCACCCAGAAATCGAAATCGTGGACCTGATGGTAGTTCCGCGAGTCGGGGAAGTAGCGATAGTAGCGCTCGGCAGCGGCGTCGATCGCCTCGGGGTCGCCGAGTTTTTCGGCTTCGGCCAGGTAGGTCAGCCGACCGACGGCCTGCACGTCATCGGCTTCGCGCTCACCCACCAGCAAGGAACACTTGGGATCCTTTTGCAAATTATGGGTGTGCTGGGCGATCCGGCTGATCAGGATCAGCGCCCGCCCCCGCTCGTCAAGGCAATAAGGCACCACCGAGCCAAACGGAAAACCGGGCATGGCCCTGGAGTGTGTGGAGAGCACCCCACGGTACTCCTTGAGCAGCAGCTCGCGGGCATTCTTGGCAACTTCAGCGCTCACCTGTTGACTCCTCATGCAGAAACCGTCGGCAAGCCATGAGGCTTGCGAATGAAAATCGATGAAAAAAAATAAACCTTATCCGCGGTGGATGCCAGGGTCAGGGACGCTTCATGATGACCAGGCCACGCCGAAGCTCGCCCCGCAGCCAGGCACATAGAGGTTCTGGATGACAGGATGGTCCCCCGATGACTGAACACCGCGCCGCCACCGAAAGCCCCGCGCAGATGCGCCGCACGGCCCTCTACCTGACCCTGGCGCAAGTTCCCGAGGGCCGGGTCGTGACCTACGGTCAGCTCGCCGAACTGGCCGGCCTGGGACGCGCGGCGCGCTGGGTCGGACGAACCCTGAGCCAATTACCCGCCGACACGAGCCTGCCCTGGCACCGGGTACTGGCTGCCGGTGGTCGGATCAGCCTGCCGGCGGGCAGCCCGTCCGGCGACGAACAACGCGCCCGGCTGCGGACTGAAGGCCTGAGCATCCTTAACAATCGCGTCGATATGACGCGCCATGGCTGGCGCCCGATGGAGCACAGCGGTTAGAGTGCGCGCTTTGTTTCCGTCAACCTGAGGCAGATTCCAGCCCATGCCCCGTAAAACCTGGCGCGCCGCGCTCGCTGCTTATGCCAGCCCTTCGACACTCGTGCTCTTGCTGCTCGGTTTCGCCGCCGGTCTGCCTTATATGTTGGTGTTTTCCACGCTTTCCGTCTGGCTGCGTGAAGCCGGCGTGGCCCGTGAAACCATCGGTTATGCGAGCCTGATCGGGCTGGCCTACGCCTTCAAGTGGGTCTGGTCGCCCCTGCTCGACCAATGGCGCCTGCCGCTGCTCGGCAAGCTCGGACGGCGCCGTTCCTGGCTGGTACTGGCGCAGATCCTGATCGTCCTCGGATTGATCGGCATGGGTTTCTGCGATCCACAGAAACACCTGTCCTGGTTGATCGCCATCGCCGTCATCGTGGCCTTCGCCTCCGCGACCCAGGACATCGCGGTGGATGCCTATCGCCTGGAGATCGCCAACGACAGCCAGCAGGCCGCCCTGGCCGCCAGCTATATGTCGGGCTATCGGGTTGCCGCGCTGCTGGCTACCGCCGGGGCGCTGTTTATCGCCGAAGGCTTCGGCTCCACCGGTTTCAGCTACAAGCATTCAGCCTGGACCGGCACCTACGTGCTGTTCGGCCTGCTGATGGTGCCAGCACTGCTCACCACCTTCTTCATGCGCGAACCGCCAGTGCCGCTGCGCACCCAGCTCTCCGCCGGACGCTACAGCTTCGTGCACCAGTTGTCCTCGGTCTTCGTGCTGATCGTGCTGCTGGTCTCGGTACCGGCGATGTTCACCCAGCTCTACAACACCGATTTCGCCAGCGTGCTGTTCCAGGGCCGGAGCATGCTCGACCTGCTGCTGGAAGATCGCGCCTTCCTGCGTGCCATCCTCTACACCCTGCTCACCACCCTGTGCCTGTCGAGCATGGGCCGCCGTGGCCTGGCACCGGTGCTGACGCCGGTCAACGACTTCATCCTCCGCTACCGCTGGCAGGCCCTGCTGCTGCTGGGGCTGATCGCCACCTACCGGATGTCGGACACGGTCATGGGGGTAATGGCCAATGTCTTCTATATCGACCAGGGCTTTACCAAAGACCAGATCGCCGGGGTCAGCAAGATCTTCGGCCTGATCATGACCTTGCTCGGGGCCGGCATGGGCGGCCTGTTGATCGTGCGCTTCGGCATCCTGCCGATCCTGTTCATCGGCGGCGCGGCCTCGGCGGCCACCAACCTGCTGTTCATGTTGCTGGCCGACATGGGCCCGAACCTGAAGATGCTGATCGTCACCATCTCCCTGGACAACTTCAGCTCGGGCCTGGCGACCTCGGCGTTCGTGGCCTATCTGTCGAGCCTGACCAACCTGAAATTCTCCGCCACCCAGTACGCCCTGCTCAGCTCGATCATGCTCCTGCTACCGCGCTTGACCGGTGGTTATTCCGGGGTGATGGTGGAAAAATTCGGCTACCACAAGTTCTTCATCATAACCGCAGTAATGGGCATACCGACCCTGATCCTGATTGCCCTGCACTGGTATCAATCCAGTCGTGGCGAAGGCGCGGAGTCCGCCGCCGTCGGCGAAGAAACCCCGTAAACACTGGACGTCGCCGCCGCTCCCCCGGGCGGCGCGGCGACACGCCTGTACGTCGCCGAATCACACCCGTACAATGCCCAGTCATTTTCAGTCATCAGCAAGCGACAACGGCCAACCATGCGCACCAGTCAATATTTGCTCGCCACACAGAAAGAAACGCCTTCCGATGCGGTCGTGATCAGCCATCAGCTGATGCTGCGCGCCGGGATGATCCGTAAACTCGCTTCCGGCCTGTACACCTGGCTGCCCATGGGCCTGCGCGTGATGCGCAAGGTCGAAGCCATCGTGCGCGAGGAAATGAACGCGGCCGGCGCCCTGGAAGTGCTGATGCCCGGTATCCAGCCGGCAGAACTGTGGCAGGAATCCGGTCGCTGGGAAGAGTACGGCCCCGAGTTGCTGCGCCTGAAGGATCGCCACGATCGCGAGTTCTGTGCCGGCCCCACCCACGAAGAAGTGATCACCGATCTGTGCCGCAACGAGCTGAGCAGCTACAAGCAGTTGCCCATCAACCTGTACCAGATCCAGACCAAGTTCCGTGACGAAATCCGTCCACGCTTCGGCCTGATGCGCGGTCGCGAGTTCATCATGAAGGACGCCTACTCCTTCCACGTCGACCAGGCCTCGCTGCAGATCACCTACGAGCGCATGCACCAGGCGTACTGCAATATCTTTACCCGCCTGGGCCTGAAGTTCCGCCCGGTGGAAGCGGACAACGGCTCCATCGGTGGCGCCGGCTCCCACGAGTTCCACGTGCTGGCCGAGTCCGGTGAAGACGATATCGTCTTCAGCAACGGCTCCGACTACGCCGCGAACATCGAGAAGGCCGAAGCCGTGCCTCGCGAAACCTCGCGCCCCGCGCCGAGCCAAGCGCTGCGCCTGGTCGATACCCCGGATGCGAAAACCATCGCGCAGTTGGTCGAAGGCTACAACCTGCCGATCGAAAAGACTGTCAAGACCCTGATCGTCCATGCCGAGGAAGCCGGCAAGCTGATTGCCCTGATCATCCGTGGCGATCACGAACTGAACGAAATCAAGGCCGCCAACCAGCCTGGCGTTGCCAGCCCGCTGGTGATGGCTTCCGACGCCGAACTGCGTGACGCCATCGGCGCCGGCGCCGGCTCCCTCGGCCCACTGAACCTGCCGCTGCCGATCATCATCGACCGTTCGGTCGAGTTGATGAGCGACTTCGGTATCGGCGCCAACATCGACGACAAGCACTACTTCGGCGTCAACTGGGAACGTGACCTGCCGGTACCGACCGTGGCCGACCTGCGCAACGTCGTGGCCGGCGATCCGAGCCCGGACGGCAAGGGCACCCTGGAGATCAAGCGCGGCATCGAAGTCGGGCATATCTTCCAGCTGGGCACCAAGTACAGCGAAGCGATGAAGTGCCAGGTACTGGGCGAAAACGGCAAGCCGGTCACCCTGACCATGGGCTGCTACGGTATCGGCGTGTCCCGCGTGGTCGCCGCCGCCATCGAACAGAACTATGACGACAACGGGATCATCTGGAGCGACTCCCTGGCGCCGTTCCAGATCGCCCTGGTACCGCTGCGCTACGAAACCGAACAGGTTCGCGAAGCCACCGACAAGCTCTACGCCGAACTGACGGCGGCCGGCTTCGAAGTGCTGCTGGACGACCGCGACAAGAAAATCAGCCCGGGCATCAAGTTCGCGGACATGGAACTGATTGGTATTCCCCATCGGATCGTGGTCAGCGACCGCGGCCTGGCTGAAGGCAACCTGGAATACAAGAGCCGCACCGAGGCCGAGGCGCAAGCCCTGCCCGTCGCCGACGTGCTGTCGTTCCTTCAGGCCCGTATTCGTCGCTGAGTCCAGATAGAGAACCCATGTTCAATCGAAGCACCTTAGCCCTTGGGGGCGCCGCCTTGTGCGGCGCCCTGCTGGTCAGCGGCTGCGCCAATCAGATGGCACAACGCAGCGAGCATGAAGAGCGCGTGGAGCGCAAACTGCTCGAGCACAGCCTGCAGATTGATGTCGGCGAGCCCAAGGTCCTTGAGCTGCCGCAACGTCGCGTGCGGATCCACGAGCAGAAAACCTTCGAAGTCACCGAGTTCGAAGTCACCCGACGCTATGACCGCTACACGCCTTATCAAGGCTGGCGCAAGGTCTATGAAATCCCCCTGGGCGCCGTGGCACTGATTGCCGGTGTCGGCGCCAACGTGGCGAATGTCTTTGCCCTCGGCCACCTGCCGGACAGCATGACCCATGGCTGGCTCAAGGACGGGCTCGACGGCGTCAACCCGTTCATGAACGTCGAGTCCGGTGGTCGTGCCCAGCAGAACCTGACCGGGGTCGAGGAAGTCCAGCGCGACAAGCGCATGGAATACTCAAGCCTGCCGTGGTCTGAACGACCGGTGCAAGTGCTCGCCGGCAAACAGAGCGCTGAATTGACCACCGACCGCCATGGTGTGCTGCACCTCAACCTGCTGGACAGCCCCTTCGCCGAGCAGGACCTGTATCGCATCGGCAACCTGCAGATCCGCGTGGAGGATGCCCGGGGGGAAATCCACTCCGATTCCAGCCTGTCCATCAGTAGTGCGCTGCGCGGCAAGCTGCTGGAGGCCCATGACCTGATCTACAACGACCTGGAGGGTGACGACGTCAACCAATGGGTACATCGGGTCAAGCGCTTGTCACAACTGGGACTGGAGGACGAAGCCAGTGAACTGGAACAGAGCCTGATCGAACTGACTCGCAACGATCCCGAGTTGCAGCGTGAGTTTCTCAAGACCCTGACCAGGAAGGCCGGACGACTGGTAGCGGACCCAGGGGCCAACTGAGATCCCGACCCCCACTTTTCTGACGAGACGCAAAACCTGCAGGAGCAGAGCTTGCTCGCGAAGGCGTCCTTGAGGACGCTAAAAGCTTCGCGAGCAAGCTCTGCTCCTGCAGGTTAGCGTTGCCCTCAATGTACACGCCCCAGACAACACCTCAGCTATCGAACAACTCCAGTTGCTCATGCCCACCGCGCAGGTCCCGCAAGCGCACCCCGATCCCCAGCAACCGCACCGGCCGCTCTCCACGGGCAAAAGCCTGGCTCAACAACTGCCGATAACTCTCCAGATCGCGCCCAGCCCCGGCCTGCTCCAGGGTCGTCTGGGTGAAGTCGTGGAACTTCACCTTGACGAACGGCTTGCCCGGTCGATAGCTGCTGTCGAGCCGGGCAATGCGTCCGGCGAGGGTTTCCATCAGCTCAGGGAGTTTTTCCAGGCAACTGGCAAGATCCGGCAGGTCGGCATCGTAAGTATTTTCGACGCTGACCGATTGCCGCCGGTTATCGTTCTGCACCAACCGCTCATCGATCCCCCGGGCCAGCCCCCACAGGCGCTCGCCAAAACTGCCGAACTCACGAACCAGGGCCAACTTGTCCCACTCGCGTAGCTGCCGGCAATCGACGATCCCCAGCCGCCCGAGCTTGTCCGCCGTGACCTTGCCGACCCCATGCAGCTTGTTGACCGGCAAGCCGGCAACGAAATCCTCCACCTGGTCCGGGGTGATCACAAACAACCCATTGGGCTTTTTCCAGTCACTGGCAATCTTGGCCAGGAACTTGTTCGGCGCCACCCCGGCAGAGACAGTGATATGCAGTTGTTTCGAGACCCGACGGCGGATGTCCTGAGCGATGCGTGTCGCGCTGCCGGCAAAGTGCGGGCTATCGGACACATCCAGGTAAGCCTCGTCCAGCGACAAGGGCTCGATCAGGTCGGTGTAGTCGCGAAAGATCGCCTGAATGTCCTTCGATGCTTCCTTATAGGCATCCATGCGTGGCTTGACGATCAGCAGGTCCGGACACAGGCTCAAGGCATGCCGTGACGACATCGCCGAACGCACGCCAAAAGCCCGCGCCTCGTAATTACAGGTGGCAATCACTCCGCGCCGATCCGCTGAGCCCCCTACCGCCATGGGCTTGCCAGCCAGGCTCGGGTTATCACGCATCTCGATGGCGGCGTAGAAGCAATCACAGTCGACGTGGATGATTTTGCGTTGCGTCATGAAAACAGTGTTCATTCAGGGAGCGGAGACGATACAGACCAGCAGTATCTCACTGACACCTGTATATAGCACCAGTAGTTTGATTCTTCCTCTTCATCTGTAGGAAACAGCTCGGTTAAATTTAGTTTCTCAATCGAAAAGCATTCAACGATAGAGCTGGAGGCCTTGCCCGGCATGGCTTCGAGGCTTGCCGCAGGCCCCGCTGAAAGCGCTAAGCATTTGAACAATAAAGGGGTTTTTCTCAATTAAGGTTTGACAGCAGAGCGATTCTCTGTAGAATGCCGACACACAGACGCGGGATGGAGCAGTCTGGTAGCTCGTCGGGCTCATAACCCGAAGGTCGTCGGTTCAAATCCGGCTCCCGCAACCAAACATCAAAAAAGGCTACCCGAAAGGGTGGCCTTTTTTGTGCGCGCTCGTTTCTTGCCCAAGACACAACACTCACGGACATCCGTGGGAGCTGAGCCTTGTACAACCGATGAGGGTGCTGCCGCTGACAAGCCTGGCGCATCGCGCCGCTTATCGGGCACTGAGAAGCCGACAAAAAACCTTGATTGTCGGACACTTATCGAAACGGCTCGGTCAAATCGAGACTTTGCGCATTATTTTGACCAAGCGGACCATTAATGGTTGACACCCCGGCGTTCGGCTGTAGAATGCCGCCACACAGACGCGGGATGGAGCAGTCTGGTAGCTCGTCGGGCTCATAACCCGAAGGTCGTCGGTTCAAATCCGGCTCCCGCAACCAAACATCAGAAAAGGCTGCTCGAAAGAGTGGCCTTTTTTGTATCCGCCGAAAAAACTTTCATCCAATCACGACTGGATTGATCGAACCCTCGACGGATACCGGAGTCAATGGCTGCACAGGCTAAGCTGAATCCGCAACAAACTTCCTCTACAACAGCCCGGGGCGTGGGTCGCCGTATAACGGCCAGACACGTTAATATTTGTACTTATTTTGTTCATAGGGATTGGTAACTTGGCCGGATACCCCCATCCTGTCGCGCACAATCCTAGAGGTGATTGATGCGCGCCAACTCGTCCGAACCACACGATACTGTTACAGCGACACACCCGATCATCGCCACCCGCCTGCGCTGGCTGGATCTGTTGAGCAAGTACCGACAATCCGTCGGTCTCGCCGTCACTCTGTTTCTGTTCGCTATCGCGCTGATCGCTTGTCACCACCTGCTGATCGAACTCGACCTGGACGCCCTGCACAGTTCGATTCTCAGCGTGCCGAAGCCTGCCTTGGGCGGCGCGTTGGCGGCGACAGCCATCGGCTTCATTATCTTGCTGGGCTATGAATGGTCCGCCAGTCGCTACGCCGATGTGAAACTGCCGGGGCGGACTTTGGTGCTCGGCGGCTTCACCGCCTTCGCCATCGGCAACGCTATCGGCCTGTCGCTGCTGTCCGGCGGCTCGGTGCGTTATCGACTGTATGCCCGTCACGGCCTGGGAGCCGCCGAAGTCGCGCGGATGACCCTGTTCGCCAGCCTCTCGCTCGGTTGCGCCCTGCCACCGCTGGCGGCCCTGGCGACCCTGAGCAACCTGCCCGCGGCATCCGAAGCCCTGCACCTGCCGGCTACCCTCCTCGGTGGCATCGCCGTGGCCGTACTGGCCCTGACGGCCCTGCTGGCGCTCGGCATCTACCGTCGGCGCCTGCCGGAACAGCCGATCAAGGACAACCTGCTGGTCAAGGTCGGACGCCGCACCCTGCGCCTGCCCAGTGCCCGCCTGACCCTGCTGCAACTGGTGATTACCGCCCTGGATGTGGCCGCCGCCGCGACCGTGCTCTATCTGCTGCTGCCCGAGGCTCCAGCGTTCGGTCCGTTCCTGCTGGTGTACCTGCTGGCCCTGGCCGCCGGCGTTCTCAGCCACGTGCCGGGCGGCGTGGGCGTGTTCGAAGCCATCCTGCTGGCGGCCTTCGCCAATGAACTGGGCGCCGCGCCGTTGGCCGCCGCGCTGCTGCTCTATCGCCTGATCTATGTGCTGTTGCCGTTGCTACTGGCCTGCCTGGCGCTGTTGAGTACCGAAGCCCAGCGCCTGATGACCACCCGGCAAAGCATGCGGGTCGCCTCCGGTTTCGCCGCGCCGATCCTGGCCGTACTGGTATTCCTTTCCGGCGTGGTCCTGCTGTTCTCCGGTGCGACCCCGGAAATCGACACCCGCCTGGAAGGTATCGACTTCCTAGTCCCGGACCGCCTGATCGACGCCTCGCACTTCGGTGCCAGCCTGGTGGGCGTATTGTGCCTGCTGCTGGCCCAGGGCCTGCGGCGCCGCCTGTCCGCCGCCTGGATGCTGACCATGACCTTGCTGCTGGTGGGCGCCCTGCTCTCGCTGCTCAAGGGCTTCGACTGGGAAGAAGCCAGCATGCTCACGGCCACCGCCTGTCTGCTGGGGATTTTCCGACGCTCCTTCTATAGACCCAGCCGCCTCACCGAACTGCCCTTCTCGCCGCTCTATCTGGTGGCCAGCCTTTGCGTGCTCGGCGCCTCGGTCTGGCTGCTGCTGTTCGCCTACCAGGACGTGCCCTATAGCCACGAACTCTGGTGGCAGTTTGCACTGGATGGCGATGCCCCCCGCGGCCTGCGTTCACTGCTGGGGGCCGCCGTGGTGCTGGTCGCCGTTTCGCTGACCTGGTTGCTGCGTACCGCGCGTCCGGTGATTCACCAACCCACCGCCGAAGAGATGGAGCGTGCGGTCAAGATCCTGATGGCCTCGGACCAACCTGACGGCGGCCTGGCCCTGACCGGTGACAAGGCGTTCCTGTTCCACCCCAGCGATACCGCCTTCCTGATGTACGCCCGTCGCGGCCGCAGCCTGGTGGCGCTCTACGACCCGATCGGGCCGACCCGCCAGCGCGCCGAGCTGATCTGGCAGTTCCGCGACCTGTGCGACACCCATCATGCCCGCCCGGTGTTCTATCAGGTGCGCGCCGAGAACCTGCCGTACTACATGGACATCGGCCTGACCGCCATCAAGCTCGGCGAAGAAGCCCGGGTCGACCTGCATCGCTTTGACCTCGAGTCCAAGGGCAAGGAGATGAAAGACCTGCGCTACACCTGGAACCGTGGCAGCCGTGACGGTCTGTCGCTGGAGATCTACGAACCGGGACAGGCCCCACTGGATGAACTCAAGGTCATCTCCGACGCCTGGCTCACCGGCAAGAACGTGCGCGAGAAAGGTTTCTCGCTGGGCCGTTTCAGCCCCGAGTACATCAATCACTTCCGCGTCGCGATCGTCCACTTCGAGGGGCGTCCGGTGGCCTTCGCCAACCTGCTCGAGACCCACAGCCATGAATTGGCCAGTCTCGACCTGATGCGTTCGCACCCCGAAGCGCCCAAGTTGACCATGGAGTTCTTGATGGTTGGCCTGATTCAGCACTATAAGGCTCACGGTTACGCCCGCTTCAGCCTGGGCATGGTGCCGCTGTCGGGCTTGCAGCCACGCCGTGGCGCCCCCTTGACCCAGCGCCTGGGCTCGATGGTGTTCCAGCGTGGCGAGCAACTCTACAACTTCCAGGGCCTGCGGCGCTTCAAGGACAAGTTCCAGCCTGACTGGGAACCCCGTTACATGGCCGTGCCGGCAGGACTCGATCCGCTGGTCGCATTGGCCGATACCGCCGCCCTGATCGCGGGCGGCCTGACTGGATTGGTGAAACGCTGATGATTCAACGCTCCTGGCGGTTTGTATTGATAATCGTGCTACTCCTGGTTGCGCTCGCGGGAGGCGGCTACTGGGTCTGGAACCGCCCCGCGCCGGAACCCACCCTTGAACACCTGAGCCAGCCCGACGGTTCCACCCTGACCCGCCTGGTCCCCGGCACCACGCCCAAGGCCCAGGTGGTCGTCGCGACTCTCGCCGAAGAGGCCCTGAGCGACAAGCAATTGTCCGCCCTGAGCCGTGGCGGCGCCGCGCAGATCGTCCAGGTGATCCTGCCCAAGGATGACTGCAAGCTGCAGCAGAAGGCCCTGGACAGCGCCCTGCAACAACTGAAGGGGCCGGCGACCCTGGTCAGCGGCATCGGCCCGGGCGCCTCCCTGGCCTGGAATTGGCTGGCGACCCAGAGCGACGACAAGGCCCAGGCCATCTCGGTGGGGTTCGCACTCGAGCAACCGGGTTGCACCACCGCGGTACCGAAGAGCGCCGCCCATGGCCACTGGCTGGTCGCGTGGAACGACGGCCCGGATGATCCGAGCGCGGCGTTCGTGCGCGACCAGCCGAATGCCGAAACCAGCATCAGCGACTATGACGTGCATCTGCCTCAAGTGCTGAACAACGAGCTGCGCAAGATGCTGGTGGGTTCGGACAACGGCGGCCTGGCCATTCCCGTGGTGGAAGTCCCGGCGGGCCAGACTACCGATACCGTGACCCTGTTCCTCTCCGGCGACGGTGGCTGGCGCGACCTCGACCGCGACGTGGCCGGCGAGATGGCGAAGATCGGCTACCCGGTGGTGGGCATCGACACCCTGCGTTACTACTGGCAGCACAAGAGCCCGGAACAGAGTGCCGCCGACCTGACCGAACTGATGCAGCACTACCGGCAGAAATGGGGCACCAAGCGTTTCGTCCTGACCGGCTACTCCTTCGGCGCCGACGTACTGCCGGCGATCTACAACCGCCTGCCGGAAGCCGAGCAGCAACGGGTCGATGCGATCATTCTGCTGGCTTTCGCCCGTAGCGGCAGTTTCGAGATTCACGTTGACGGCTGGCTGGGCAAGGCCGGCATAGAGCTCGATACCGGTCCGGACATGGCCAAGTTGCCGGCGGCCAAAGTGCTGTGCATTTACGGCCAGGACGAAGTGAAGGACAGCGGCTGCACCACCACGACCGCGGTAGGGGAAGCGGTCAAATTGCCGGGAGGCCATCACTTCGACGAGAACTACCCGGCGCTGGCCAAGCGCTTGGTGGATGCGATACAGAAGCGTCAGGTCAAAAGCGAATGATGCAAGCCCTGTAGGAGCGGTGCTTGCCCGCGAAGCTCTTGGCGATCTCAAGGCCCCATCGCCGGCAAGCCGGTTCCTACAAGGGTAGCGTAAGCCGCCCAAGAAAAAGCCCCCGCTGCCGCAAGGCAACGGGGGCTTTTTCATGCCCGGAGAATCAGATCTCGACCTGCGTCCCCAGCTCGATCACCCGGTTCACCGGCAGCTTGAAGAAGCGCAGGTTACCGTTGGCATTCTTCAACATGAAGGCGAACAGGCTCTCGCGCCAACGCGCCATGCCGACGATCTTCGAGGCGATCACCGTCTCGCGGCTGAGGAAATAGGTGGTGCGCATCGGACTGAAATCCAGATCATCCAGATGGCACAGCTTCAGCGCCTGAGGCACATCCGGCTCATCGATAAAACCAAAGTGCAGGATGACCCGGAAGAACCCCTCGCCATAAGAATCGACCTCGAACCGTCGCTGCGCCGGTACCCGTGGAATATCTTCATAGACCACCGTCAGCAACACCACCTGCTCGTGCAGCACCTGGTTATGCAGCAAGTTGTGCAACAACGCATGGGGCACCGCGTCCGGCCGCGCGGTAAGGAATACCGCCGTACCCTGCACCCGGTGCGGCGGCTGCACGCGGATACTGCCAATAAAGATCGGCAATGGCAGGCCTCCTTCGTCGAGGCGATCCATCAGCAGCTCCTTGCCGCGTTTCCAGGTGGTCATGAGGATAAACAGCACAATCCCCGCCAACACCGGAAAGGCACCGCCCTGGACGATCTTCGGCACGTTGGCGGCGAAGAACAGCCCGTCCACCAGCAAGAAACCCACCAGGATCGGTACGGTCAGGATCGGCGACCATTTCCACAGCAGCAGCATCACCGCCGCCACCAGGATACTGGTGATCAGCATGGTCCCGGTCACCGCCACGCCATAGGCCGAGGCCAGGGCATTGGACGAGCCGAAACCGAGCACCAGCAGGATCACGCCGATCATCAGGGTCCAGTTCACCGCACCGATATAGATCTGCCCTTGCTCGGCACTCGACGTGTGCTGGATATACATGCGCGGGATGTAGCCCAACTGGATCGCCTGGCGGGTCAGGGAGAACGCCCCGGAGATGACCGCCTGGGACGCGATCACCGTCGCCAGGGTCGACAGCACCACCAGCGGAATCAAGGCCCAGCCCGGCGCCAGCAGATAGAACGGGTTACGCGCCGCATCCGGCGTTTCCAGCAGCAAGGCACCCTGACCGAAGTAGTTCAGGACCAGCGCCGGCAGCACCAGGGCGAACCAGGCGCGGGCAATCGGCTTGCGACCGAAATGGCCCATATCGGCGTACAAGGCTTCGGCACCGGTCAGCGCCAGCACCACGGCGCCGAGAATCGCCACGCCCATGCCCGGGTGATTGGTAAAGAAGCGCACGCCCCAGACCGGGTTCAACGCGTTCAGCACTTCCGGGTGCAGGGAAATACCGTAGCCGCCCATGATCCCCAGCACCACGAACCACGCCACCATCACCGGCCCGAACAGCTTGCCGATACTCGCGGTACCGTGTTTCTGGATCAGGAACAACGCCACCAGCACCACCAGCGACAGCGGCACCACCCAGTGTTCCAGACCGTCAAAGGCGATCTCCAGGCCCTCGACCGCCGACAGCACCGAAATGGCCGGGGTGATCATGCTGTCGCCATAGAACAGTGCCGCGCCGATCAACCCGAGCACCACCAGCGTCGACTGCAATTTCGGATAGGACGCCGATGCTCGCCGCGCCAACGCGGTCAGGGCCATGATCCCGCCCTCGCCCTGGTTGTCGGCACGCAGGATAAACAACACGTACTTGATCGAAACCACCCAGATCAGCGACCAGAAAATCAGCGCCAGGATCCCGAAGACACCGTCATGGTTGACCTGCACCCCGTAACCGCCAGTGAACACCTCCTTGAGGGTGTATAACGGGCTGGTGCCGATGTCGCCGTACACCACCCCTACCGCCGCTACCAGCATCCCCAACGGCTTTGCCGTCGAGTGTCCGACCTGCCCCTCACTCACTGCCTGACCACCCATCTACTACTCCTACACCCCAGACGAAGGCTTCTTTCAAGAAGCACTATGCTTTTTCACGCAGCATGCGCTGTTTTTCTTACAGTTGCCGACGATTTATAAGTCATCGGTTATTTGAAACAAAAAATGACAGCGTCGCGCATTGCCGCGAAGCATAGCGCAGCACTCGTCGCATTTCCCTGTATAAAGCTGGTCAAGTGCCTCGGCCATCGCTAGAATTGCGCACTTTTTGATCAGAGGCGCGTCAGCGCCCAAGCGATGCCCCTGCCCCAAGCGGCTCGACACCCTATACCGAGGTTAGACATGTCCACCCCTACCGCGCCAGCCAACCCCAAGGTCGGCTTCGTATCCCTGGGTTGCCCGAAAGCACTGGTCGACTCCGAGCGCATCCTGACGCAACTGCGCATGGAAGGCTATGACGTGGTGTCCACCTACCAGGACGCCGATGTCGTGGTGGTCAACACCTGCGGCTTTATCGACAGCGCCAAGGCCGAGTCCCTGGAAGTGATCGGCGAAGCCATCAAGGAAAACGGCAAGGTCATCGTCACCGGCTGCATGGGTGTCGAAGAAGGCAACATCCGCAATGTGCACCCCAGCGTGCTGGCCGTCACCGGCCCGCAGCAGTACGAGCAGGTGGTCAACGCCGTGCACGACGTCGTACCGCCGCGCCAGGACCACAACCCGCTGATCGACCTGGTGCCGCCACAGGGCATCAAGCTGACCCCGCGCCACTACGCGTACCTGAAGATTTCCGAAGGCTGCAACCACAGCTGCAGCTTCTGCATCATCCCGTCGATGCGTGGCAAGCTGGTCAGCCGTCCGGTGGGTGACGTGCTCGACGAGGCCCAGCGTCTGGTCAAGTCCGGGGTCAAGGAACTGCTGGTGATCTCCCAGGACACCAGCGCCTACGGTGTCGACGTGAAGTACCGCACCGGTTTCTGGAACGGCGCGCCGGTGAAAACCCGCATGACCGAACTGTGCGAAGCCCTCGGCACCTTGGGTGTGTGGGTGCGTCTGCACTATGTCTACCCGTACCCGCATGTCGACGAGTTGATCCCGTTGATGGCCGCCGGCAAGATCCTGCCGTACCTGGACATCCCGTTCCAGCACGCCAGCCCGAAAGTGCTCAAGTCGATGAAGCGCCCGGCGTTCGAAGACAAGACCCTTGCTCGGATCAAGAACTGGCGGGAAACCTGTCCAGACCTGATCATCCGTTCGACCTTCATCGTTGGCTTCCCCGGCGAAACCGAGGAAGACTTCCAGTACCTGCTCGACTGGCTGACCGAAGCCCAGCTCGACCGCGTCGGCTGCTTCCAGTACTCACCGGTGGAAGGTGCGCCGGCCAACGACCTGGGCCTGGACGTGGTCCCGGATGAGGTCAAGCAGGAGCGTTGGGATCGCTTCATGGCCCATCAGCAGGCCATCAGCAGCGCCCGCCTGCAACTGCGCATCGGTCGCGACATCGAAGTACTGATCGACGAAGTCGACGAACAAGGCGCGGTCGGCCGTTGCTTCTTCGATGCCCCGGAAATCGACGGCAACGTGTTCATTGACGGTGCCGGCGATCTCAAGCCCGGCGACAAGGTCTGGTGCCGCGTCACCGATGCCGACGAATACGACCTGTGGGCTGAAACCATCTAAGCTGCAAAAATTTGAAAAGCCCCGCTCTTTCAACAAGATGCGGGGCTTTTTTACGTCTATAGTCTGGCTCATGAACAACCGCGACGGAAGGAATCTGCTGCATGCGCCAGCATTCGGTCATCCATACGCCCAAACCCGGCGACTACCCCGAGCTGGCCCGCCTCTGGGAGGCCTCGGTGCGCGCCACCCATGAGTTCCTTCCGGACAGCTACATCCAACTATTGAAAAACATGCTGCTGACCCATTACCTGGATGCGGTCATGCTGATCTGTACCCGCGATTCGCGCCAGCGCATCACCGGGTTTGCCGGGGTCGCGGCGGGCAAGGTCGAAATGTTGTTCATCGCGCCACAGGAACGCGGCAAAGGCCTGGGCAAACAATTGCTCCGCTACGCCATCGAGCAGTTGAATGCCGAGGAACTGGACGTCAACGAACAGAATCCCCAGGCCATCGGTTTCTACTTCAAGCAGGGATTCGAGGTGATCGGTCGCTCGGAGAAAGATGGCATGGGCCAACCCTACCCGTTGCTGCATCTGCGCCTGAAACGCCAGCCGTAGGGACCGACTTGCCGCGGTCGGCGCTCCGACGATGGCGCCGGCACAGTCACCGGCCTCATCGCCGGCAATCGAGTGTCGAGCGGCGTACAGAGGCCGCGCCTTGCCCGGGCCATGCGACAAATGTTGCCGGGCTTAACCGGCGCCAGGCAGGTACAATACCCGCCCCCCTTTTTTACGGCCGCCGTCATGTCTGAACCCATTCGCCTTTCCAAACGCCTGATCGAGCTGGTCGGCTGCTCCCGTCGGGAGGCCGAACTGTTCATCGAAGGCGGCTGGGTCACGGTCGATGGCGAAGTCATCGACGAACCGCAGTTCAAGGTCGAGGCGCAGAAAGTCGAACTCGACCCCGAAGCCAAGGCCACCGCGCCGGAACCGGTGACCCTGCTGCTGCACCAACCCGCCGGCCTGGACCCCGACGGCGCCCTGCAACTGCTGCGCGCCGAGACGCTCTCCGAGGAGCACCGCTATGGCAAGCGCCCGCTCAAAGGGCATTTCCTGCGCCTGACCGCCGGTGCCGACCTGCAAGCCGGCGCCAGCGGCTTGGTGGTGTTCACCCAGGACTGGAAAATCCTGCGCAAACTCACCGCCGACAGCGCCAAGATCGAACAGGAATATGTGGTGGAAGTCAGCGGCGATATCGTCGAGCACGGCCTCAACCGACTGAGCCACGGCCTGACCTACAAGGGTCGCGAGCTGCCTGCGGTAAAGGCCAGCTGGCAGAACGAGAACCGCCTGCGTTTCGCGATGAAAAATCCGCAACCCGGGGTGATTGCGCTGTTTTGCCAGGCTGTCGGGCTCAAGGTCGTGGCCATCCGGCGAATCCGTATCGGCGGCGTGTCCATCGGCAAGGTGCCCGTGGGCCAGTGGCGCTATCTGTCGACCAAAGAAAAATTCTAACCCCCTTTTCAACGTCGCGCAGATGCGTGGCGTCTACCTCTCAGGATGGCTCACATGATTCACAACGACGTACTGCGTAGCGTGCGCTACATGCTCGACATCAGCGACAACAAGGTCGTCGAGATCATCAAGCTGACCGGCTTCGACGTGGCCAAGGCCGATGTCGTCAGCTATCTGAAAAAGGACGAGGAAGAGGGCTTCGTGCATTGCCCGGACGAGGTCATGGCGCATTTTCTCGATGGCCTGGTGATCTTCAAGCGCGGCAAGGACGAAAGCCGTCCACCGCTGCCAGTCGAACTGCCGGTGACCAACAACATCATCCTGAAGAAACTGCGGGTCGCCTTCGAGCTGAAGGAAGACGACATGCACGCCATTCTCAAAGCCGCCGAGTTTCCCGTGTCCAAGCCTGAACTGAGCGCGCTGTTCCGCAAGTTCGGCCACACCAACTACCGTCCCTGCGGCGACCAGTTGCTGCGCAACTTCCTCAAGGGCCTGACGTTGCGCGTTCGCGGCTGATCCGCGGCAACGTGCATGACGCATCATTGCGCCGCCCAATAGTGGCTCCGCTTTTGGCACCTGACGGCTAGGGTATCAACACCTTTTCGCGCTCAGGATTCGTCATGCACCCTTATTTCTCCCTGCAAGGCCGCACCGCGCTGGTCACCGGCGGAACCCGCGGCATCGGCAAGATGATCGCCAAGGCCTTTGTCGAGGCCGGTGCCCACGTCTACGTCTGTGCCCGGGACGCCGAAGCCTGCCAGCAGACCGCTGTCGAGCTCGGCGCCCTGGGCCACTGCCAGGCCCTGGCCGCGAATCTCGCGACCGAGGAAGGCGTGGCCGCGCTGGCGACACACCTGGGCGAGCGGATCGACCGGCTGGATATCCTCGTCAACAACGCCGGCACCACCTGGGGTGCGCCGCTGGAAAGCTACCCGATCAAGGGCTGGGAAAAGGTCATGCAACTGAACGTGACCTCGGTCTTCAACTGCATCCAGCAATTCCTGCCGTTGTTGCGCAAGGCCGGTTCGGTGGAGAGCCCGGCGCGAATCATCAATATCGGTTCGGTCGCGGGGATTTCCTCGTTCGGCGAACAGGCCTATGCCTACGGTCCGAGCAAGGCCGCCTTGCATCAGTTGTCACGGATCCTGGCGCGGGAACTGGTCAGCCAGCACATCAATGTCAATGTGATCGCGCCGGGGCGTTTCCCGAGCAAGATGACCCAACATATAGGCAACGATGAGCAGGCATTGGCCGAAGACACGGCGTTGATTCCGATGAAACGCTGGGGCCGCGAGGAAGAGATGGCGGCACTGGCGATCAGTCTGGCGAGCACCGCCGGGGCTTATATGACGGGCAATATCATCCCGCTGGATGGCGGCTTCAGCCTGTAACGCCAGGAACGGTCGGACGCTGATTTGTGGTGAGTGGGCTTGCCCACGCTGGGTCGCGGAGCGGCCCCAAAACCAGCTATCGCGGTCTACCTGACACACCTGGCTCTCCGGTTTCAGGGGGCTTCGCCCCCAGCGCGGGCAAGCCCGCTCGCCACAAGACCGGGCCCGGCTTCAAAAGTCCTTAACTGGATACTGCCGGGACAAGCCCGCTCGCCACAAATCTCATCGATCCGGAAACCCTGAGCGAATCAGATCCCGGCCCGCAACACGCTCTCGGGCAACGCCTCGCCGCGTTCGACGCTGGCTGCCACGGTCGCGACCAGGCCGTCCAGTTCATAGCCCTGGGCCTTCAGCCATTGCGCATCGTAGTAGGTGGCGGCGTAACGCTCGCCGCCGTCGCACAGGATCGCCACGATCGAACCGCTCTCCCCGGCCTGGACCATCTGCCGCGCCGCCATCAGCGCACCGATCAGATTGGTCCCGCTGGAGCCACCGACCCGCCGCCCCAAGCGTTGCGCCAGGTAGTGCATGGCCGCCAGGGACAAGGCGTCAGGCACCTTGACCATGGCATCGATCACCTTGGGCAGGAACGACGCTTCGACCCGCGGACGCCCGATCCCTTCGATACGCGACCCGCAGTCCAGGCGCAGGCTGGCATCGCCGGTCTGGTAGAAATCGAAGAACACCGATCGCTCGGCATCGGCGCACAACACCCGGGTGCAGTGCTGGCGATAACGCACATAACGGCCAAGGGTCGCCGTGGTACCGCCGGTACCAGGGCTGGAAATCAACCAGCTCGGTTCCGGGTGACGCTCGAAACGCAACTGCTGGAAAATCGACTCGGCGATGTTGTTGTTCGCTCGCCAGTCGGTAGCCCGCTCGGCATAGGTGAACTGGTCCATGAAATGACCGCCGCTCTCCCGGGCCAGGCGCTCGGACTCGGCATAGATCTGTGTCGGATCCTGCACCAGGTGACTCTGGCCGCCATAGAAAGCGATCTGCTTGATCTTTTCCTGAGAGGTACTGGCCGGCATCACGGCAATAAACGGCAGTCCCAGCAGGCGCGCGAAGTAGGCTTCGGAAACCGCCGTTGAACCGCTGGACGCCTCGATCACCGGCGCCCCCGGACGCAGCCAGCCATTACACAGCGCATAGAGGAACAGCGAACGCGCCAGGCGGTGCTTCAGGCTGCCGGTCGGATGACTGGACTCATCCTTGAAGTACAACTCGATGCCCGGCAAGCCCGGCAACGGCAAAGGGATCAAGTGAGTATCGGCACTGCGCTGGAAGTCGGCTTCAATGATCCGGATAGCTTCCCGGGCCCACTGTCGGTTGTCGCTCATGATGGGTTACTCGTCTTGGAACGGATGCGCTCGAAAGCACTGACGGATGGCTGCGCCACTGGCCCATGGCCAAACCGCTGAAGGATAAAGAGAGATCGGGGCCCTGACAGGCCTTAGCGCAATAAAGGGTTAACTATAGGAAGTTTCCTACGCGACGCACAGATACAGTGAAGACGCATTTCGACACACAACTGCTAGGCTCTTGGCAATCACCCTCTAGATCACTACTTATAACAAAAAAGAATATAATTTTTGTTTTAACAACTAACAGTACGGGTTAGGGTGTCCCACCTTTCGAATTCATCAATGGAGAGCGACCTTGCCTCTGCGTAGCACTTTCACCCGTTTCTTTCAGTTGGAAGCTGCCAGCGGTCTGCTATTGATCGCCGCGGCAGCCTTGGCCCTGATCATCAACAACTCGCCGCTGTCGCATCTCTACGGCGGCCTGCTGGACGTACCGGTGGTGGCCCAGGTTGGCGCCCTGACAATCGCCAAGCCGCTGCTGCTGTGGATCAACGACGGCCTGATGGCGCTGTTCTTCCTGCTGATCGGCCTGGAGGTCAAGCGCGAACTCCTCGACGGCCATCTGTCCAAGCCCTCGCAGGTGGTGCTGCCGGGCGCGGCGGCCATCGGCGGCATGGTGGTGCCGGCGCTGATCTACTGGTTTCTCAACCGCGACAATCCGGCGGCATTGGCCGGCTGGGCGATTCCCATGGCCACCGATATCGCCTTCGCCCTCGGCGTGTTGGCCTTGCTCGGCAAACGGGTGCCGGTGTCGCTGAAACTGTTCCTCATGACCCTGGCGATCATCGACGACCTGGGCGCGATCATCGTCATCGCGATTTTCTATTCCCATGAACTGTCGACCCTGTCACTGATGCTGGCGGGGGCCTGCCTGGTGGCGCTGATCGCGATGAATCGCCTCGGCGTGGTCAAACTCGGGCCCTATCTGGTAATCGGCCTGATTCTCTGGGTCTGTGTGCTCAAGAGCGGCGTGCATGCCACGCTGGCCGGCGTGACCCTGGCATTCTGCATTCCGTTGCGCACCCGCAATGCCGAAAGCTCGCCGTTGCTGAGCCTGGAGCATGCGTTGCATCCCTGGGTGGCGTTCGGCATCCTGCCGCTGTTCGCCTTTGCCAATGCCGGGGTATCCCTGGCGGGCGTGAACCTGGAAAGCTTTACCCATCATGTGCCACTGGGCATCGCCGCCGGCCTGCTGCTCGGCAAGACGGTCGGCGTCTTCGGCCTGACCTGGCTGGCGGTCCGGGCCGGCCTGGCAACGCTGCCGAAAGAGGCCAACTGGGGACAACTGCTCAGCGTGGCGATTCTCTGCGGGATAGGTTTCACCATGAGCCTGTTCGTCGGCTCCCTGGCCTTTGTTCCGGGTAGCAGCGACTACGCGGGCATGGATCGCATGGGGATTCTTACCGGCTCCATCCTCGCGGCAGTGATCGGCTATGCGGTGATGGCCATGGCCAGCCGCAAGCCCGGCACGCCCCTGTAGACGCACCAAAAAAGAAAACCCCGACCAGTTGGCCGGGGTTTTCTTTTGACAGCGGATCGCGAAATCAGTGAGTCACGCGGCTGGTGCCGCCAACGGTGGCAATACGCACGCGCTCGCCAACCCGGAAGATTTCGTTCGGCTGAACTTCCTGCACATAGGCACGCATGCTGCCGTCATCTTCACGCACGGTGATTTCAACGCCCTGGGCGCTGGTCAGGCCTTTTTCGGCCATGTTGCCGAGCACGCCACCGGCGACCGCACCGATCACCGCGGTCACGATACTGCCACGGCCACCGCCGATGGCGCTGCCGCCAACACCGCCGACAATCGCACCGGCACCGGCACCGATAGGCGAATTGGTACCTTCGATTTTCACCGGACGCAGCGACTCGATAGTGCCCATGCGAATGGTCTGGACGCGACGTGCTTCGTCACGGGAATAGGAATCGCCGGTCAGGCTGTTGGTGCAACCACCCAGCAGCATGGCCATCGTGGAGAAGGAAGCAATCAACAAAACAGACTTACGCATAGGATCAACTCCAAAGGACATGACTTTAATTAAACTCCGCAGCTTGATCCCTGTCACGGCAGCGCACGGATAAAATGCTTTCATTCAGCGCCAGTACAGCCTCGGCGTCCAAATGAACAGGGGCATAGGGTAGCGCGATTTCGATCCGCCTGCCCGGGCAGCCAAACACTTGAAACAATCCGCGACAACTGAATCGCCACGATCCCCCCTCAACCCGCAAAGAACCGACATGGACTACTTCATCATCGCAATCACTACGGCAGCCGGATTGTATTTCCATGGCTGGCTGTATATCAGGATCAGACGCTGGACGGACCGCGACCTGGCGTTATCGCTAGCGGGAGACAACGAAGGACGCAAAAAGTTCATGCTCGAACGCCTGGCGGCCGCCAGGGAGCAAAAGGTCAAACGCCGGGACTTGCAGCAATGGCTTGAGGCCGCGGCGGCGAGCTATCCAGAGCAGGGCCTGGACCCGCACTCGCCGGGCGGCAATCAGGCGAGCCCGCCGGCAATGCCGCCCGATAGCGGTGTAGACAGCCCACGCAACTAAGGCGCGAGACGCCGGCGGGTCCAGTCCGCCCCCGTCAGACGGTAGTCAAGGCGGTCATGCAGGCGGCTGGCGCGCCCTTGCCAGAACTCGATGCGCTCCGGCAGCAAACGATAGCCACCCCAGTGTTCGGGACAATGCGGCTGTGTATCGCTGAAGCGCGCTTCGGTGTTCTTGAGCAAGGCCTCGAGCTCTGCCCGATCAGCAAGCGCCCGGCTTTGCGGCGAGGCCCAGGCCCCCAGCCGACTGCCCAATGGACGCACCTGGAAGTAGGCGTCCGACTCCTGCGCCGAGACCTTGACCACCCGTCCCTCGATCCGCACCTGACGCTCCAGGGTCGGCCAGAAGAATGTCATCGCGGCAAAGGGCCGAGCCGCCAGTTGCCGACCCTTGTCGCTTTCGTAGTTGGTGAAGAAGGTAAACCCCGCCTCGTCCAACCCCTTGAGCAACAGAATACGGCAATGCGGGCGCCCGTCCTCGTCCACCGTCGCCAGGGTCATGGCATTGGCTTCGACAGGCGCCTGCTCGGTCTTCACCGCCTCGGCAAACCACTGGTGGAACAGCGCGAACGGCTCGACCGGGGCCAGGGCCTCGGTGAGTCCGTCACGGATGTAGTCGCGGCGCATATCCGCCAGGGCTTGAGTCATGACGCGCTCCTTCTCGATAGTCGGGTCAGTTCTTGGCCGTGCTGTCGCTGGTGGCGTCTTTCTTCGCCGGCGCAGCCGCTTTGTCCGTCGCCGGCTTGGTTGCAGCCTTCTTCTTGACCGGTGCCTTCTTCGCCGCATGAGCCGGAGCTTTCTTACCCTTGGTGGATGCAGCGGCTTTCTTCGTCGGTGCTGGGGTAGCCGCCGGCTTGACGTCCGCGGCCGCTACCAAGGTGGCCGGAGCTGGAGGTGGAAGCGGAATGCTGTATTTGCTCAACAACGCGACCATGGTGTTCTGCGGCGTCAGGATGATTTCCACGCGACGGTTCAGGGCACGACCTTCGTTGCTGTCATTGGCGGCACGTGGCATGTCCGCGCCCATGCCACGCAGCATCAGGCGATCACGATGCAAGCCGCTGAGGCCGAAAATCGCCGCGACGGACTGGGCCCGTTGCTGGCTCAGGGCCTGGGTCGACTCGGAGGAGGTGCTATTGTCGCCGTGGCCGAGGATCAGCACCGCGGTCTTGGGGTCACCCTCGACAGTCTTGGCGATGCGAGTGAAGGGACCGAGGGTGACCGGCAGCAACATCTCTGGACGTTTGGGGTTGTAGAAACCGTCCACCGGGGCGATCACCACCAGCACGTTTTCACGCCGCTCCAGCTTCAGGGAGCTGTTCTGGATCGCGGTACGCAGACGCGGTTCGTAATCATCGAGCCAGGCCTGGGTAACTTTTGGATCAGGCATCGGCACGGCCTTGACCGGCGCCGGGGCGGCTTCCTTGGCCTTGTCCGAACTGCCAAACGGCCACCACCAGTGACTGGCGGAGTCCGCCTGCGGGGCCGGGTTCGTCGCGGCGGCGACCGCCGTGGCCAGTGGCACGGGCTTGTCCTGCGCCTTGGCAGCCGGCGCGACGGCCTGGGCAGAATCCTTCACGGCAGGTTTATCGGACGAACCGAACGGCCACCACCAGTTGCTGCCAGTGTCCGCGCTGGCTGCCGGCGCGGCGACAACGGCTGGCGCGGCGGCGGGTGCTGCCGGGGTGGCCGGTGCGGTTGCCTTGGCGGCGTCCTTGAGCGCTGGCGCCGGAGCGCTGACGCCCGGCTTGGCCTGGGGCTTGGCGGTGTCCTTGCTGGCCACAGGTGCTACAGGTGCCGCTGGCGTACTCGCGGGGGCTGTCGCCGGGGTATGAGCAACATCCTTGTCCGCACTTTGTGGAGTTTGTGCGCAACCGGTCACGGTCAGGCAGATGGCCAGGGCGAGAGACTTGTTCGATGACATTGGATATCCACAAAATGAGATAGAGAAACAAGAGCCGGTCAGGCCCGATGAAACCATAGATTAGAAAGCAAAAAAGCCACGGGGTTCCGCCCCCGGACTTTATCCACGCATTCTACAGACAGCCGGCGAAAATCCGTACCAGCTTCTGTGCCCGCGGGTCCATCAATACATAGGGGCCGAGGGTATTGGTGACGAACCCGAAGGCGACATCGTGCTCGGGATCGGCAAAACCGACGGAGCCGCCAGCACCAGGGTGTCCGAAAGCCTTGGCCCCGAGACCGAAGGTGGCGTTGGCGACAGCCGGCTGGTCGAGCATGCAGCCCAAGCCGAAACGGGTCTGGGTCAGCAGGGTCTTGTCCATGCCCAGGCTGTGCTGACGCGTCAGCTCCTCCAACATGTCGGCCTCCAGCAGGCGACCGTCGAGCAGGCCGCTGTAGAACCCCGCCAGGCTACGCGCATTGCCATGCCCATTGGCGGCGGGCTGCTGCATGCGCCGCCATTCCGGCTTGTTGGTGCTGGTCATGATCGATGGTGGATTGGTGAAGGCCCGGGTGCTCATCGCCTCGGGCTCGCGCAGGGTCACTTGCAGCAGACGCTGGGCCGCCGCGTCGCCGAAATTGCCCTTGCTCCGGGCGATATGGGCCACACGATGGAACTCCTCATCCGCCAGGCCGACATGGAAGTCCAGGCCCAGCGGCCGGGAAATCCGCGCCACGATGGACTCACCCGGCCCGCGCCCGTCGGCGCGCCGCAGCAACTCGCCGACCAACCAGCCATAGGTGATCGCGGCATAGCCATGGCCCTCGCCGGGCGTCCACCAGGGCGCTTCGGCCGCCAGGGCGTCGACCATGGTCTGCCAGTTGTAAAGTGCTTCGGGGGGCAGCAACTGGCGCAAGGCCGGCAAACCGGCCTGATGGCAGAGCAACTGGCGCAAGGTGATGCCGGCCTTGCCGGCGGCGGCGAATTCCGGCCAATAGTTGGCAACCGGAACATCCAGCTGCAATTTACCCTCGGCCACCAGTTGCAGCGCGGTGACGGCGGTGAAGGTCTTGGTGCAGGAAAACAGGTTGGCGATGGTGTCACTGTGCCAGGCCTCGGCACGGTCCTTGTCGGCGGTACCGGCCCAGAGATCGACCACGGTCTCACCGCCGATCTGGATACAAAGCGCGGCGCCACGCTCCTGGGGATCGTCGAAAAGGGCCGCGAAGGCTTCGCGCACCGCCTCGAATTGAAGTTCGAAATGACCCTGAATCTGCACCCGTGACTCTCCTGCCGCAACACCTTCGAAAATGGCCTGCATTGTTCCAGCGATTGACGGGTTTGGGAACAGACGTGGGTCGGACAATTCGTAACGCCTTGCAAGGGCTATCTGACATTGCACGGCGATTTGCAGGAATGGGAGCGACTCACCGAAAACAGCCTGCGCTGCGTGTGTGGGAGCGGAGCTTGCCCGCGAAGGACGCACCGCTACGCTTCAGTTGGACCGCATCACCGTTCTTCGCGGACAAGCTCCGCCCCCACACCCATGCGCCAGGCTTTCACTCAATGGCCGTTGCCGGAATGGCCGCCAGGGTCGGGATGGCCGGCTCCCGGCCCACCCGTACTGGCCGCCCGAGCGTTGGCGCCGCTGTCCTCCTGGTCGATACCCTTGGCGGCTTTCTGCTGTGCGGCCACCTTGGCTTTCTCGGCTTCCTTGTTGAGCAGCTCAAGGGCCTGCAGGTTGCTCTTGCGCACGCTCTCGACAAACCCCTGGAACGGCACATCGGTAATCCCCACCAGGCCGAAGTGACCGTTTTCGCCGTCCAGCAGACGACCGGTCACCGGCTGGTCGAGGTACTGGAACCAGTGCACGCCGACGATCGAAGGCTCGGCCACCGCCTGTTTGAGGAACGCGGCATAGGCCGGGCCACGATCCTCCTCCCGGGCCAGTTCGGTCACGCCGCCCCAGAACGGGCCGCGATCCTTCGAACCGAAGTTGAATTCGGTGATCAGCACCGGCTTGTTCAGCGCCTCCAACTGATCGAAGTCGTAACCATCCTGTGGCTTGAGGGTGTAGAAGTTGAAGCTCAATACATCGCAGTACTGGGCACAGGAGGCAACGGCCTCGGGGGTGCTGACGGCAAAACGACCGCCCAGCAGCAAATGGTTCGGCGCATGCCACTTCAGCGAGTCGGAAATGGTCTTGAAGTAGGCGTCGGCAAATACCTTCTGGAAATACTTCAAGTCCGCCTCGATTTGCGGGTGCGCGGGATCGGGCAACGGCGCCTCGAAACCCGGGTCTTCCATCTGCTCCCAGGTCGGAATCTCCACCCCCCAAGCCTTGGACAGCCCCTGCTGGTTGCGGTACTTGTCCCGCAACTGCTTGAGGAAGGCGCGCTTGGCCGGCACGTCGGTGGTCATGCGCAAAGTGCCGTAGGCCAGGGCATAACGGGATTTCGGATCATCGCCATGACCGGCCCAGGCCAATTCGTTATCGGCGAAATAGCCCACCAGCCAGGGGTCGTCGCGATGGTCGCGGGTGGCAATCGCCACCGCGCGCTCGGTGGCCATGGCAAAACGCGGGTCGAACGGATCGGGCATGCCGCCCCACCAATCGCTGCCGGTGCTGATGCTGGCGTAGTCACCGACGATCGACAGCGGCAAGGTGTAAGGCATGCGCTCGCTCACGCCGAGGGCCGGATCGCTCCAGTTGCCGACGGTGTTGAAACCCCAGGCCTGCAGGCGGTCGAGCGTGTGCTTCTGCCAGCGCTGCGCGTCCAGACCCGGGGCACACGGCACCTTGGGCTGCTCTGACTCGGCCGCCAGGCACGGCGCGCCATAGGTCCGTTGCAAGTTGGCGGCATAGAAATCGAACCAGCGTCCGGACTTGAAGGCCCGCCCCTGGGAGGCCCCGGTGGTAATGCCGTTGTCGCCCTTGCCATAGTAGGCGGCCAGGGGCTCACCCTCCTTGGGCAGATCGCTGAACATGCCCTCACGACCTTCGATATAGGTCTGCTGATCGCCGGCAGTCACGGTGTTGACACCCAGGGAGTAGAACGGATGCCCCTCGGGAGTCACCAGGTACCAGCGGCCATCCTGCTTTTCGCTACGAAAGAAGCCCGTGGCCTCGAACAGTGGGCCCTTGAGCGAACCGCCGAACTTGTCCCGGGCACTGTGCTCGCGCTCGGCCAGCCAGGTTTTCAGTTGCTGGCTCTCCTTGCTCGCGGCGGCCTTGAGCTGGTCGTCGCTGCCGACCTTTTCCGGCCATTTGGCCCGGGTCGACTGGCCGTAGCCGTCCACCAGCGTGCCATAGACGGCCTTGACCACATCGTCGCCGTTCTGCACGCCGAAACGTTCCAGCAGGATATTCTGGGCCACTCTGGGCGCGTCCATCGACAGGGTCACGGACACCACCTGCTGGAGATTCAATTCACCCTGGCTGCTGGCCAGCAACACACGCTGGCCATCGACGGTCATCGGCATCGGCGGACCGGCACGCATGCCCTGGCTCAACGGAGAACTGGCCTGCAGCGGCACCAACAAGGTCTGGGCGGGGCCGGCCGGCAGGTCGACACGACTGGTGAGGGTCTTGCCGTCGCTGCTCTGGATCGTCACATTGAGGGTCAGTGCCCAATCCATCGCACTCTGGATCCGCAGGCTCATGGCCCCGGCCTGCGACCAGTCCCAGGCCCCGGTCTGGGGCGTGAGGCGCAAGCTTGGGCGCGCCGCCGGATTGAAGGTGATCCGCCGTAACACCTCGCCCTCGGCCGTCTGTTCCGCGTTGTATTGCGGCAGGCTGGCATCCACGGTTGCCACCTGTACCACGTCGGCGGGACGAACGAAGTTGAACAGCGTCTGTTGCCCGGCAGGCGCAGCCCACAGCGGCGTGGCGAACAACAAGGCAAAAACGGCGGGCAGCGTACGGCCAATCATATGAATCAAACTCTCCCTTACGGCCAGTCAAAGGCCAGCGTGACGCCAAGCGGCGCCATCCGTAGACAACGAAGTTGGTAATTTAACCTACATCACATCAAGAAATTTCTCGCCGAAAGGGCGGCAAGGCGTTGAGGATAGCTTTACCGTAGCGCTGGGTGACCAAACGCCGGTCCAACAAAGTGATAATCCCCCGGTCTTCCTCGGTACGCAGCAGCCGGCCACAGGCCTGGACCAACTTGAGGGAGGCGTCCGGCACGGAGATCTCCATGAACGGGTTGCCGCCACGGGCTTCGATCCATTCGGCCAGCGCCGCCTCGACCGGATCGTCCGGGACCGAGAAAGGAATCTTGGCGATCACCACGTGTTCACAGTAAGCACCGGGCAAATCCACCCCTTCGGCGAAGCTCGCCAGACCGAACAGCACGCTGGAGTCGCCACCATCGACGCGGGCCTTGTGCTTGTTGAGGGTTTCCTGCTTCGACAGGTTGCCCTGGATGAATACCTGCTTGCGCCAGTCGCGATCCAGGCCGTCGAACACGTCCTGCATCTGCTTGCGCGAGGAGAACAACACCAGCGTGCCCTTGGAGCCTTCCACCAGTTCCGGCAGGTCGCGGATGATCGCCGCGGTATGCGCCATGGCATCGCGGGGATCGGCATTGAGGTTCGGCACCCGTAGCACGCCGGCATCGGCGTGATGGAAGGGACTCGGTACCACCGCGGTCACGGCTTTCTTCGGCAGGCCGGCCCGCATGCGGAAACGGTCGAAGGTGCCCAGGGCGGTCAGGGTCGCCGAGGTCACCAGGGCACCATAAGCCACGTTCCACAAGTTGCGGCGAAGCATTTCCGCGGCGAGGATCGGACTGGCGTTGACCTCGATGTCAAACAGCGCACCACTCTCGGCCAGGCTCAACCAACGGGCCATGGGCGGATTGTCTTCCGGGTCTTCGGCGGTGAAGGCAGTCCACAGCTCCCAGTTGCCCTGGGCGCGGGACAGCAAACTGCCGAACAGCGGGTACCACTCCTCGGCCTGGTGGCTGGCGATGCCGATATTGACCTCGCCGTCCATGCCCTCCTTGAGCAACTCGGTCAGGCGCGTGAACAGGTCGTTGAGGCGGGCAAAGCCTTTCTTCAGCTCGATGCCCATCTCACGGATATGCTGCGGAATCACCCCGCCGACGAAACGATGGCGCGGCCGCTCGCGGCCCTCGGTGTCTTCGCCGGTCTTGAAATCGGCGAGTTGCTCGCAGGCGCTGAACATGAACTGCTGGTGGGTCTTGATCTCCCGCGCCAGTTCCGGCACCTGCTCGATCAACTTGCCCAGGTCTCCGGGCAGCGGATGCTGGGCCAGCAACTTGGTCAGGTTCTTGGCGGTCTGCTCCAGCCAGTCGGCGGTGGAGCGCAGGCGCGTGTAGTGGGCGAAGTGGCCGATGGCCTTGTCCGGCAGGTGGTGACCTTCGTCGAACACATACAGGGTATCGCGCGGGTCGGGGAGCACCGCGCCACCGCCCAGGGCCAGGTCGGCGAGGACCATGTCGTGGTTGGTCACGATCACGTCGACCTTGCCCATGCCTTCGCGGGCCTTGTAGAAGGCGCACTGGCCAAAATTGGGGCAATGGCGGTTGGTGCACTGGCTGTGATCGGTGGTCAGGCGCGCCCAATCGGCGTCTTCCAGGGCGCTGGGCCAACTGTCGCGGTCGCCGTCCCATTTGTTCCCGGCAAGCTTCTCGATCATGCTGGTGAACAGCTTCTGGCTGGCCTCGTCGACCTCGATGCGGAAACCCTCCTCTTCGAACAACTGCGCGGTAGCCGTCTGCGCGTGGCCTTCCTGCAACAGCATGTCGAGCTTGGACAGGCACATGTAGCGCCCACGGCCCTTGGCCAGGGCGAAGCTGAAGTTCAGGCCGCTGTTGCGCATCAGGTCGGGCAGGTCCTTGTAGACGATCTGCTCCTGCAGCGCGACGGTGGCGGTGGCGATCACCAGGCGCTTGCCGGCGGCCTTGGCGGTGGGAATCGCCGCCAGGCTGTAGGCCACGGTCTTGCCGGTGCCGGTGCCGGCTTCCACCGCGACCACGGCCGGATCGCCACTGCGCCGGCCTTCGTCATCGGTGTCGATATCGCCGAGGACCTTGGCCACTTCGGCGATCATCAGGCGCTGGCCGTAACGCGGCTTGAGGCTCTTGGCCTCGAGAAAACGCGAATAGGCGCCCTGGATCGTGGTTTTGAGTTCGGTGCTGATCATGAGTCTTCGGGCGCAAGAAACGCTGGATAAATTTTCAGTGGTTCGAATGGACGGCTATCATACCCCGCTAAATCCTCGCGTGCCGCACGGAGTACCTGAATGACACCTTTTGCCCTTGTCTACACCCTGCATGTCCTGGCCGCACTGGTCTGGGTCGGCGGTATGTTCTTCGCCTGGATGATCCTGCGCCCGGCGGCCATGGCCGCGCTGGAAGGCCCGGCCCGACTGAAGCTGTGGGTCCAGGTGTTCCAGCGTTTCTTTGTCTGGGTCTGGGTCGCGGTGGTGCTCCTGCCGGTCAGCGGCGTGGGCCTGATCCAGTTGCGCTTCAGCGGCTTCGAGACCGCACCGCGTTATGTGCAGGTCATGATGGGGCTATATATCGTGATGGTTGCACTGTTTATTCGTATCCAGTCGTTGCAATTGCCGGATTTGCGCCGCGCGGTGGAGGCCCAGGACTGGGCGGCGGGTGCTGCCGCGCTGGGGCGGATTCGGCGACTGGTGGGGATCAATCTGCTGGTCGGCTTGGTGCTGGTGGCCATCGCGGCGGCACGTCCGATGTTTTGACTGGAACTGACTGAACGCAGGCGCAAGGCTTCCCACTAACAGGCTGGGAGCCCGGCTTGCCGGCGATGACGACCGCGAGAGCGATGCAAAACTCGCGGGCCCCTTCGCGAGCAAGCTCTGCTCCTACAGGTCCGAGGTGTTTTTGAGACCTGTTACAGGCGCTGAACCGTCACGCTGCCCGCCGGGCCAACCGGTCCCGGCTTGCCCGCCTGGCCCGGACGACCTGACTTGCCACCGGCGGTGTCGTAGACAAAGCAGCCCTTGGCCTTGCCGCCAGCACCCGGATGCCCCGCCGCTCCGGCAAGTCCTCCGGTACCGCCATCGACCAGCACCTGGATCTGCGCCGCCGGGTAATCCCGGGGCAACTGCAAGCGAACCTGCGCGCCCGCCGCGCCCGGATGACCGTCGCCACCGTTATCACCGTCCGCGCCTTGTCCGGCCGCGCCCCAGGTGCATCCAGGTTCCTCGCCATTCGCGCCGTCGAGCCCGACGTAGCCCGGCACGCCGGCGCCACCACGGGCATCCACCGACAACAACGGGCCGCTGAGGGCATCGATGCGCAGATCCAGGTTACGTCCCGGCGAAGGGGCTCTCTGGTAGGTACCCGGCGCACCGCGCGCGCTGATCTGGCTGCCACTGCCCAGTTCGGCGCGCGTGGCCTTGAGGGCGAAACCCTGCTCGCTCGGTACGATGGCAATACGTGCCTCATGCCCCAGGTGCAGTTCGCCGATGTTCAGTTGCGTGACGCTGGCGGGGACCAGCAAGGTGCCAAAGTCGGCCACATCCAGGCGCTCGAGTTGCAGCACCGAGGTACTGGCGGGCAAGCGCAGCATGGAATTGGTTTCGACGCTGACGACCTGGGCGAACGCCAGGGGGCTGCACAAGGCAGCCAGCAGGCACAGGCTACGCATGTTGGTGTTCCTCACGAGTGGGCAAAGGCTGGATTTGCAGGTGGAACAAACCGAACAGCAGGATCTGCGCCCGGTCACGCCAGGGATGGGCACGCTCGCGCACGCTGCCATTGAACAGCAGCACTTCCAGCAAGTGCGTCAACAACAGCAGACTCCCCGCCAGGTCGACCAGCACCCGGAACGGACTGATCAACGGCTGCACCAGGTTGACCAGCACCACCAACCAGAACACCAGCGTCAACACTTTCCCCAGCCCCCAAAGCACCTTCATATGCCCCCCTGATGAGTTATTCTTTGGCGCACAGTAAGGCGAGTCAGGGCAGTTTGCCAGTGGCCGTTGAAAATTCGCCCGTGTTTGCCGTTCCGACCGAGGTATCCCGATGATAGAAAGCCTTTCCACGCGAACGCCCCAGCAAGCACTGGCGGCCTTGCTGGACCGTTACGCCCCGCAAACCCTGCTGCTCGTAGGGGCTGGCAGCTTTCCGGCACTCGAGGCGTTCCAGGCCGCCCACCCCGAGGCCCAGCTAGCCTGCGCCGCACCGGGTGCCCTGCCGGCCGAATTGGCCGCCCGACGTTTCGACCTGGCCCTGGTGGTCGACTGCCTGGAACACCTGCCCAAGCGTGACGGTCGGCAATTGCTCGGTGGCATTCGCAATCTCAATGCCAGCCGTATCGCGGTGCTGGTGGACATGACCGCCAGCGGTTGGCAGGACAGCGACTTCTTCGCCCTGGCCCTGCAAAGCAGCGAACGTTTTGCCCGCGACGAACAGGTGCTGACGCTATTCACCTATGATCTGAAGGAATACAAACAGGTGCCGGACTGGCTGAACGCCAAGTTCTGGGCCAATCCGGAAAATTTCGGCAAGTACTGGTGGTGATTCCCGTGAGCACATCCATCTGTCCCTGTGGTAGCGGCAACCCGCTGGAAGCCTGCTGCGGCCACTATCACTCAGGCTATCCCGCCCCCTGCGCCGAAGCCCTGATGCGTTCGCGCTACTGCGCCTATGTGTTGGGCCTGGTGGACTACCTGGTGGACACCACGCTGCCCCTGCAACAACCCGGGCTGGACCGCCAGGCCATCGGCGAATGGAGTGCGCAGAGCACCTGGCTGGGCTTGCAGGTGGAAAGCTCGGAGGTCTTCGGCGGCCAGCCCGAGCATGCCTTCGTGACCTTCACCGCGCGCTGGCACGACAGCAACGGCGAGCACAGCCATCGGGAAAAATCGTCCTTCGTGCAAAGCGCCGGGCGCTGGTATTTCATCGACCCCACCGTACCGCTCAAGGCCGGGCGCAACGACGCCTGCCCTTGCGGCAGCGGGCAGAAATTCAAGAAGTGCTGCGCAAGCTACCTGCTCAGCTGAAGCTCAGGTGTGAGATGTCGGGCATCGCGATGGCGGGAGCGCCCGGCAGTTGCCCCATGTCGGCACCTACCGGCGCGACGCTGAACGCCGACAGATCCACCGCCACCGCGACCGGTTCAGGCTTGGGGTCCTGCAGGTCGCTGCCGACCTCGGCGATCCCGAAGTCCGGGGCGTCGACCGCACTGAACGCCGCCATATAAGCATCGCGCGGCACCACCTGGGCATGGCCTGGCATCGGCGGCAACGCCGCCATCTCGATCTCCTCGACCGCCATCTCGACCACCGCGACCAGCGCCCCGGCCCGCTCGATGGTTACCCGATATTTTTCCGCCGCGGCCGCATCGAGGTTGCTCTTGAGCACCAGGCGCCGCCCGGAAAACAGCAGTTCGATACGCTGGGCATCGGCCTGGAACAGCCGGGCCAGGTTGCTCTTGACCTGATCGACCGGCGCACCGGGCAGCGACTCGCCACTGAAGACAATCTCGTAAAGCGTCATGATCACACTCCTGTGCGCCAGCCTGATCCGTTGCACGAATGGTCAGCAGTATCACCCAGTGGATTTACCGCCACAACCACGCGCTTTTTTTGCCACGGGCTTGCTATGCTGGGGCTTAGGCGGGAGGAACCCCATGTATTCACGAACACTCGGCACGCTCGGCCTGCTCATGTTGTTGACGCTTTCCGGCTGTGCGTCCTGGTTCGATAATGGTGCCCGCGAGCCCGAGGTTCGCCTGGTGCGCGTCGAGCTGATCAAGGCACGGCTGGTGCAGCAGCAGTTTCGCCTGCACTTTCGTATCGACAACCCCAACGACGACAGCCTGACCGTGCGCAGTCTGCACTATCGCCTCTATCTCGATGACTGGCTGCTGAGCGAAGGCGAATCCAATGGCTGGTTCAGCGTGGAAGGCAACAGCCATGCCTTGCTGGTGATCCCGGTCAGGACCAACCTCTGGGAACACCTGCGCGACCTGCACAAACGCCTGAAACATCCCCATGAGCCGATCCCCTACCGACTGGAAGGCGAGCTGGAAACCGGACTATTCCTCAGTCATGACGTGCACCTGGAGCGCAAAGGCGAGATAATTCCCGCCGATATTACTGCGGAGTGACACCAGCATGACCCAGCAACCCCATGTCCACGGCCCTGATTGCAACCACGATCACGAACACCATGAGCACCACGATCACGACCATGGACATGTCCACGGTCCGAACTGCGGTCACGCTCACCAGGAGCCCGTGCGCAATGCACTGAAAGACGTCGGGCGCAACGATCCGTGCCCGTGCGGCAGCAGCAAGAAATTCAAGAAGTGCCACGGGGCCTGAGGCCCGAAGAAATGCGTCTGGCAACGCGAAACCCGTAGGAGCGAGCGTGCTGGCGATGTCGTTCGCAAGCACGGTGCGAGGTTCAAGGGCCTCATCGCCGGTAATCAAGCCTCGACCGGCCGCTCCTACAAGTGGATGGGCGCTACTGGAACAGCGCCTCGCTGGACAGCCCGTTCTTCTCGAGGATCTCACGCAGGCGCTTGAGCCCCTCGACCTGGATCTGCCGGACGCGCTCACGGGTCAAGCCGATCTCCAGCCCGACATCCTCCAGGGTGCTGCTCTCATGCCCGCGCAGACCAAAACGTCGTACTACACCTCACGCTGCTTGTCGGTCAATTCCGATAGCCACTGGTCGATGCTCTGGGACAGGTCGTCGTCCTGAAGCAACTCGCAGGGATCGGTAGGCCGATCATCGGTGAGGGTATCGAGCAACGTCTTGTCGGAGTCCGGTCCCAGCGATACATCCACCGAAGACACCCGCTCATTCAGGCCGAGCATGCGCTTGACCTCACCCACCGGTTTCTCCAACAGGTTGGCGATTTCTTCCGGGGACGGCTCATGATCGAGCTTCTGGGTCAGCTCCCGGGCCGCCCGCAGGTAGACGTTCAATTCCTTGACCACATGAATCGGCAGGCGAATGGTCCGGGTCTGGTTCATGATCGCCCGTTCAATCGTCTGGCGGATCCACCAGGTAGCATAGGTTGAGAAGCGAAAGCCGCGTTCCGGATCGAATTTCTCGACGGCCCGGATCAAGCCGAGGTTGCCCTCTTCGATCAGGTCCAACAAGGAAAGACCGCGATTGACGTAGCGTCGGGCGATTTTCACCACCAGCCGCAGGTTGCTTTCGATCATGCGCTTGCGGCCCGCGGGATCGCCACTTTGCGACAAGCGCGCAAAATGAACTTCTTCTTCCGGGGACAACAAGGGGGAAAAACCGATTTCATTGAGATACAACTGGGTCGCATCCAGCGCCCGTGTGTAGTCAATGTACTTATGCTGCTTAAGCGAAGCAGCACTTTTGGCCTTGGCACGAACTGGGGTTGGAGAACTGTCGTCCTCCGGCATCATGTCCATGACGATGTCGGAGTCCATAAGGAGCACCTCATCATCGATGTCAAACCCCGGGGCTTCTTTACTGAGAGCCATTGTTATAGTCCTTTGGTGAGTTCGACCTCAAGCTCAAGCGACGCCTTTATCCTTGGCAACGCTGGAACCTGTTCCCGCTACATCAGGAGAACAGGCTGGAAAACGGATCAACGACGCGGCAGGAATTGCAGTGGGTCTACGGGTTTCCCCTGGCGGCGAATCTCAAAATGCAGTTTCACCCGGTCTGTACCAGTTGATCCCATTTCGGCAATTGTCTGTCCGACCTTGACCTGCTGCCCCTCCCGAACCAACAGCCTACGGTTGTGACCGTAAGCACTGACGTAGGTATCGCTGTGTTTGATGATGACCAGTTCACCGTAGCCCCGCAACCCACTCCCGGCGTAAACAACTGACCCATCAGACGCAGCTAAAACAGGCTGTCCCAAATCCCCGGCGATATCAATACCTTTATTCAAACTACCGTTTGAAGAGAATTTTCCAATCAAAATACCATTCGAAGGCCACGCCCAGCCCTTGGGCGCGGGACCCGCCGGCGGGCTCGGCGTCGCCGCTGGAGGCGCCTGGGTCGCGGGTTGCGCGGCGGTTGCGGGAGTGGATGCGGAGTTGGCCGGGTGCCGGGTGATGGTGAACTTGCCCGACGGCGAAGCCGTTGACGCTGCCGAGGCTGTCGAGGCGACGGCCGTCGGCGTTGAATTTGAACGGCTGTCGAAACGAATCGCCTGACCGACGTGAATCGTGTACGGCTCGGGGATATTGTTGCGCGCGGCCAGGGCTTTCCAGTCCCAGCCGTAGCGAAAGGCGATCGAGAACAAGGTATCGCCTTTCGCGACCACGTGCTGGCCGGTGGTGGTCATCGGCTTCTGCGGCGTGGCACTGGCGGTTGCATTGTTACCGTTACGATCGACGACGCGCACGCCGCCCTTTGGAGCACTGGAGCAACCAGCCAGTAAAGCACTGAGGGCAAGGCCGATCATCAGGCACTGAACGCTTGCTTTACCCATACGCTGCCGAATGACTGTGAGACTCACCCGCCGCTCCCTTTGTGGTGGCTGAAATATAGAGTGCCTGTGCAGGCGATAATATGGCGTAAGTATAACTGGCTGTTGGAATTTCACGGACAACAAAGCCGAATCGGCTGACCCCGTGTAGCGGGCATCAGGAAAAACCCGAGGCATTTTAAACATTCGCGTCCCATCAGGTCCCGCCCTAAGACCCACGACCTTAAACAGAATTCATTGCCGTTCAACAAATGTTCAGGCCAAGGGTCCGTTAAGCAGCGGGACGAAACGGACCGCGCCCAATACATGTCGGGAAAAACCCTGTTCTTCGCGCACGATCAGCAGCAACTGCTGGACTTCACCGGCACCCACCGGAATCACCATGCGCCCGCCCGGGGCCAGTTGATCGAGCAACGCCTGCGGAACATCCGTGGCTACCGCGGTGACAATGATGCCATTGTAGGGTGCCAGCGCCGGCCAGCCCTCCCAGCCGTCGCCCCAACGGAACACCACGTTGCGCAGGTTGAGCTCGACCAGGCGCTCCTTGGCGCGATCCTGCAAGACCTTGATCCGCTCCACCGAAAACACCCGCTCCACCAGCTGCGACAACACGGCCGTCTGGTAGCCCGAACCGGTGCCGATTTCCAACACTTTGTCCAGTGGCCCGGCCTCCAGCAGCAGCTCGCTCATGCGCGCCACCATATAAGGCTGGGAAATGGTCTGGTTGTTGCCGATCGGCAACGCGGTATCTTCGTAGGCACGATGGGCCAGCGCTTCATCGACAAATAGATGCCGGGGCGTGCGACGGATCACTTCCAGAACCTGGGCGTTGGACACGCCTTCTTCATAAAGCCGCTGAATCAGGCGTTCGCGGGTTCGCTGGGAAGTCATGCCGATACCGCGGCGCATCAGCTCGTCTTGCTCACGGGACATCAGGCAAGTCCCTCCAGCCAACTGCCCAGCGACTGGAAGGCATCGTTGAAGGTACGATCCAGTTGCAGTGGCGTCACCGAGACAAAACCTTGCATCACGGCATGAAAATCGGTACCCGGACCGCCATCTTCGGCATCGCCGGCGGCGGCGATCCAGTAACCGGCCTTGCCCCGTGGGTCGACGACCCGGGTCGGCGCCGCGGCCCGGGCACGATGCCCCAGGCGCGTCAGCTGGATACCGCGGATGCGCTCCAGGGGCAGGTTGGGAATATTCACATTGAGCACCGTTCGCGCTGGCAGCGCCAGCCCTTCATGGGCCTGTACCAGCAGGCGCGCGAAATGCGCGGCGGTGGCCAGGTTCTCGACCTGGCGCGAAACCAGCGAGAACGCGAACGAAGGCCCACGCAGAAAGCGTCCTTCCAGGGCCGCCGCCACCGTACCGGAATACAGCACGTCATCCCCCAGGTTGGCCCCCAGGTTGATACCGGACACCACCATATCCTGTTCCTGCTCCAGCAAGGCATTGAGCCCGAGGTGCACGCAGTCGGTGGGTGTGCCGTTGAGGCTGATAAAGCCGTTGGGCAATGTATGCGGGTGCAGCGGGCGGTCCAGGGTCAGCGAGCTGCTGGCACCGCTTTTGTCCTGGTCCGGGGCAATCACCTTGCACTCGGCATAATCCGCCAGCGCAGCATGAAGCGCGGCGAGACCGGGGGCGAAAACCCCATCGTCGTTCGAAATCAGAATACGCATGAGCTGTCCGTCTGCCCTGCCGGCACCAGATCGACGAGTTCGCGCACCAAAGCAGTGGCGAAGCATCCGGCCGGAAGGACGAATTCCAGTTGCAGAATGTCCAGCGAGGGATAATGCCACGACAGCCGGCCAATGGGCAGCCGCAGGATGCGACGTTCGTGTTCCATTGCGGCCTTGACCAGCCATTGACAGAGTTCGGTCTCGCGCTCGGCCACCGCCTGTTCCAGCGCAAAGGTCATGCCCGACGCGGGGGACGGGCCCTCGCCCCACTGCGGACCGGTGGGGTGCAGGTCGAGAATGGCCAGGCGCGGGTCATCGCACTCGGCTTCACCGGCCGGGAAGAAACTGCGACTGTCGGTGAACGCCAGCAGGTCGCCGACCTGGGCACGGTTCCAGCTGCCGTCGGCGACACGCGCCGCCAGCACCTGGTTGAACAGGTAGCTACGGGCCGTGGACAGCAGCCGCGAACGGACATTGCGTTGTTCGGGCAAAGCCTGGCGGGCCGCGTAGGCACGGGCCTCACCGAGGTTGCCGCCGAGGTGGCCGAAACGCTGGGCACCGAAATAGTTGGGAATACCTTGCTCGGCGATCCGCTCGAGGCGTTGCTGCAAAGCGTCCTTGTCCGCGTTCAATTGGGTCAGGCGCAAGGTGAAGCCGTTGGCGGCATGGGCACCGCGTTGCAGCTTGCGCTTGTGCCGGGCGGTCTTGAGGATCAGCAGGCTGTCGTTCTGCGCCGCCGACAGGTCCGGGTCGGCCTTGCCCGGCAGTTGCACGCTGAACCATTGGCGAGTGAGGGCCTGGCGGTCCTTGAGGCCAGCATAACTGACCGTGCGCAACGGCACGCCGGCGGCCTTGGCGATACGCCGGGCAGCCTCCTCGGTGTTCAGGCCGCGTTTCTCCACCCACAGCCACAGGTGCTCGCCTTCCCCCGTCAGAGGGATATCGAGGACCTCATCAACCTGGAAGTCTTCGGCCGTGGCCTTGAGCACCGCGCTACCCAGGACATCGCCGTAGGCACGTGGGCCCAGCAGTTCCAGTTCGGTCATGCGCGCAGCAACAAAGCGACGCAATGCACCGCGATGCCTTCTTCACGGCCGGTAAAGCCGAGCTTTTCAGTAGTAGTGGCTTTGACGTTCACTTGATCCAACTCGACTTCAAGATCCGCGGCAATCAGCGCGCGCATCGATTCAATATGCGGCGCCATTTTCGGCGCCTGGGCAACGATGGTGCTATCGACGTTGCCGACTTTCCAGCCCCGGGCCTTGATCAGCGACACCACGTGACGCAGCAGCACACGGCTGTCGGCGCCCTTGTAGGTCGGATCGGTATCCGGGAAATGCTTGCCGATGTCGCCCAGGGCAGCCGCCCCCAGCAGCGCATCGCTCAAGGCATGCAGCAGCACGTCGCCGTCGGAATGGGCCAGCAGCCCGTGGTGGTGCGCAATCCGCACGCCACCCAGGGTGATGAAGTCGCCTGCGGCGAAACGGTGCACATCATAGCCGTGGCCAATACGCATAAAAAAACGCCCCGATGTAAGTCAGGGCGTGATTCTACCTATTTTGTTCAACATTAGGTTCTAGTACGAGAATTAGCCAGGCGAAGCTCAGGCAAGGCAAAAATAGGCGAGGAAGCGCGGTTGACTGTAGTCAATGAGCATTCCGAGCCTATTTTCAACGCGGCAGGAGCGAGTACGGGCAATTATCGTGCGGAACCTGGGCTAAGAGCTGCGCTGTGATGTCGCAGGTGATCGTCAATGAAACTGGCGATGAAGAAATAGCTATGGTCGTAGCCCGGCTGCAAGCGCAATGTCAGCGGATGTTGCGCCAGCTTCGCCGCCTGCTGCAGCGCCTCGGGCTTGAGCTGGTTGGCCAGGAAATCGTCACGATCGCCCTGATCCACCAGGATCGGCAGCTTCTCGGTCGCCTCGGCAATCAGCGCGCAGGCATCCCACTCACGCCAGCGCGAGCGTTCTTCGCCCAGATAATGGGAAAAGGCCTTCTGCCCCCAGGGACAATCCATCGGGTTGCTGATCGGCGCGAAGGCCGACAGCGACTGATAGCGTCCTGGGTTGCGCAAGGCACACACCAGCGCGCCGTGCCCGCCCATGGAATGACCGCTGATACCACGCTTGTCCGAAGCCGGGAAATGCGCCTCGACCAGTGCCGGCAGCTCATGCACCACATAGTCGTGCATCCGGTAATGCTGGGCCCAGGGTTGCTGGGTGGCATTGAGATAGAAACCGGCGCCCAGGCCGAAGTCCCAGGCCTTGTCCGGGGCCCCCGGCACATCGGCGCCACGCGGGCTGGTGTCCGGCGCGACGATGATCAACCCCAGCTCGGCCGCCAGGCGCTGGGCGCCGGCCTTGTGCATGAAGTTCTCGTCGGTGCAGGTCAGGCCGGACAGCCAGTACAACACTGGCAGCTTGCCGCCCTGCTCGGCCTGCGGCGGCAGATAGACGGCGAACACCATGTCGCAGCCGAGGACTTCGGAATGATGCTTGTAGCGTTTGTGCCAGCCGCCGAAGCTTTTCTGACAGGACAGGTTTTCCAGGCTCATGACCGACCTCAGAAATGGATGACGGTACGAATGCTCTTGCCTTCATGCATCAGGTCGAACGCCTTGTTGATATCCTCCAGGCCCATGGTGTGGGTGATGAAGGTATCCAGCGGGATTTCGCCCTTCTGCGCCATTTCCACGTAGCTCGGCAATTCGCTGCGCCCGCGCACGCCACCGAAGGCCGAACCGCGCCAGACGCGTCCGGTCACCAACTGGAACGGCCGGGTCGAGATTTCCTGGCCGGCACCGGCCACGCCGATGATCACCGACTCGCCCCAGCCCTTGTGGCAGCATTCCAGAGCGGCACGCATCAGTTGCACATTGCCGATGCACTCGAAGGAAAAATCCACGCCGCCATCGGTCATGTCGACAATCACGTCCTGGATCGGCCGATCGAAATCTTTCGGGTTGACGCAATCGGTGGCGCCCAGTTGCCGGGCGATTTCGAACTTGGCCGGGTTGATGTCGATGGCGATGATGCGTCCGGCCTTGGCCTTGACCGCGCCAATCACCGCCGACAGGCCGATGCCGCCGAGGCCGAAGATTGCCACGGTGTCGCCCGGCTTGACCTTGGCGGTATTGATCACCGCACCGATCCCGGTGGTGACGCCGCAGCCGAGCAGGCAGACCTTCTCCAGCGGTGCGTCTTTCGAAATCCTGGCTACGGAAATTTCCGGCAACACGGTGTACTCGGAGAACGTCGAGGTGCCCATGTAGTGGAAAATCGTCTCGCCTTTATAGGAAAAGCGCGAAGTGCCATCCGGCATCAAGCCCTTGCCCTGGGTAGCGCGAATGGCCTGGCAGAGGTTGGTCTTGCCCGACAGGCAGAATTTGCATTTGCCACATTCCGGGGTGTAGAGCGGGATGACGTGGTCGCCCACCGCCACCGAGGTCACCCCCTCGCCGATCGCTTCGACAATCGCCCCGCCTTCATGGCCGAGGATCGAGGGGAAGATGCCTTCCGGGTCGGCGCCGGACAAGGTGTAAGCGTCGGTATGGCAAACGCCGGAGGCCACGACACGCAACAGCACTTCGCCGGCCTTGGGCATGGCGACATCGACTTCGACGATCTCGAGGGGCTTCTTGGCCTCGAAGGCAACGGCGGCACGTGACTTGATCATCCAGCAACTCCTGAAAAAGTGAATAACGAAACGCCAAGTGTAAATCAGCCTTGATTGATTAATAATCCGGTCAAAAGCAAAACATTATTGCTGAGCAGGGACAATCTAATGAATGACAACCGCTGGGAGGGCATCGACGAGTTCGTCGCCGTGGCCGAATGCAGCCAATTCACCGCGGCAGCCGAGCGCCTGGGGGTGTCCTCTTCCCACATCAGCCGGCAGATCGCCCGGCTGGAGGAACGCCTGCAAACCCGTCTGCTCTATCGCAGCACCCGGCGCGTGACCCTGACCGAGGCCGGTCAGACCTTTCTGCAACATTGCCAGCGCCTGCAGGATGGCCGCGAAGAAGCCCTGCGCGCGGTGGGCGACCTGACCAGCGAACCCAAGGGCATGTTGCGCATGACCTGCGCCGTGGCCTATGGCGAACGCTTTATCGTGCCGCTGGTGACCCGTTTCATGGGGCTGTATCCGCAGTTGCGGGTGGATATCGAGTTGAGCAATCGCACCCTGGACCTGGTGCATGAAGGGCTGGACCTGGCGATCCGCCTGGGCCGCTTGCAGGATTCACGACTGGTGGCGACCCGGCTGGCCCCACGGCGGATGTATCTGTGCGCGTCGCCGTCCTACCTGGCGCGCTATGGGCGCCCGCATAGCTTGTCGGAATTGAGCCGGCATAACTGCCTGATCGGCAGCTCGGATATCTGGCAACTGGAGCAGAACGGGCGGGAGTTTTCCCAGCGAGTACAAGGCAATTGGCGCTGCAACAGTGGGCAGGCGGTGTTGGACGCGGCGTTGCAGGGGGTCGGGTTGTGTCAGTTGCCGGACTATTACGTGCTTGAGCACTTGCACAACGGCACGTTGATTTCCTTGCTTGAAGCCCATCAGCCACCGAATACGGCGGTGTGGGCGCTGTATCCGCAACAGCGGCACCTGTCGCCGAAAGTGCGCAAGCTGGTGGATTATCTCAAGGAGGGGTTGGCCAAGCGGCCCGAGTACAGCGTTTGATGGTCGCCTTGCTGGCGATGGTGTCCGTTTGAGCGGCGCCAGTCTCAAGGGACTATTCGTGGGCAAGCCCGGCTCCTACAAGTTTGTGTCGTACACAAAACAGGTGTACGGCGCCGAACGGTAGGAGCCGGGCTTGTCGGATCGCCGCAGCGCCGTGAAGACGCCGGTGCTAACGACACAAGACTTGAGGCTCTCAGTGACGGTTGGCCCAACGCAGGCGCAACCACTCCAGGTCCTCGGGACGGGTGATCTTGATATTGTCCGAACGCCCTTCGATCAGGCGCGGCGCCTGGCCTGCCCATTCCATCGCCGAGGCTTCATCGGTGATGATCGCATCGGCCACCAGGCTGTCGGCCAGTGCCCGGTGCAAGGCCCCCAGGCGGAACATCTGCGGCGTATAGGCCTGCCAGATCAAGCTACGGTCGATGGTTTCCAGCACCCGCCCGTGCTGGTCCACGCGCTTGAGCGTGTCCCGGGCCGGCACGGCCAGCAGGCCGCCCACCGGGTCATTGGCCAACTCCGCGAGCAAGCTGTCGAGGTCGTGACGCGACAGATTCGGCCGCGCCGCATCGTGGACCAGCACCCAATCATCCTCCGCCGCCCCCAGGGTATGCAGGTGCAGCAAGGCATTGAGTACCGAGTCGGCCCGCTCGCCACCGCCGTCGACCCGCTGGATACGCGGGTCCGCGGCGCAGGCCAGGCCCGGCCAGTAGGGATCGTGCGGCGCCAGGGCAACCACCAGGCCCTTCAAGCCCGGATGATCGAGGAAACAGCCAAGGCTGTGTTCAAGAATTGTGCGCCCGCCCAGTAACAGATACTGCTTGGGACGGTCCGCGGCCATGCGAGCACCGACGCCCGCGGCAGGAATCACGGCCCAGAAGGCCGGTAGAGAGAAGTCAGTCATTGCGCCAGCTGATAAAGGGTTTCACCGTCCTTGACCATGCCCAGCTCATGGCGAGCGCGTTCTTCAACGGTCTCCATGCCTTTCTTCAGTTCAAGAACTTCCGCGTCGAGCACGCGATTACGTTCCAGCAGACGCTCGTTTTCGGCGTGCTGGTCGGCAATCTGCTGTGTCAGGTCGGCCACCTGCGCCAGGCTCCCATTGCCCACCCAAAGGCGATACTGCAGGCCAGCCAGCAGCAAGAGCAGAACGAGGAACAACCAATAGGGACTGCGCATCGAATTTCAGTTATCCAGTGGAAAAGACAGCCTTGCCAACCATTTCGAACCGACTGATAGCACGAAGCCTGGAAGAACCAGGCTTGTGCTATCAAAGCATCAGATTAGTGCTAAAAAACTCGCCATAGCGACTTTTCCGACACAATCCAGTGTCTTTTTACCATCTACGGCTTAACCGCGAAACTCGGCGCGACCGTTGTACCTGGCCTTGGCACCCAGTTGCTCTTCGATACGCAGCAGTTGGTTGTACTTGGAAACGCGGTCGGAACGGCACAGCGAACCGGTTTTGATCTGGCCCGCGGCGGTGCCCACGGCCAGGTCGGCAATGGTCGAATCTTCGGTCTCACCGGAACGGTGCGAGATCACCGCGGTGTAGCCGGCGGCCTTGGCCATCTGGATGGCTTCCAGGGTTTCGGTCAGGGTGCCGATCTGGTTGAACTTGATCAGGATCGAGTTGGCGATCTTTTTATCGATGCCTTCTTTCAGGATCTTGGTGTTGGTAACGAACAGGTCATCGCCTACCAGTTGGGTCTTCTCGCCGATCTTGTCGGTGAGAATTTTCCAGCCCGCCCAGTCGGATTCGTCCAGACCGTCTTCGATGGAGATGATCGGGTAGCGCTCGGTCAGGCCTTTGAGATAGTCGGCGAAACCTTCGGCGCTGAACACCTGGCCTTCGCCGGACAGGTTGTACTTGCCGTCTTCGTAGAATTCGCTGGCGGCGCAGTCCAGGGCCAGGGTCACGTCGGTGCCCAGGGTGTAACCGGCATTGGCCACGGCTTCGGAGATCACTTTCAAAGCGTCTTCGTTGGAGGCCAGGTTCGGTGCGAAACCACCTTCGTCACCCACGGCAGTGCTCAGGCCACGCGCCTTCAGCACGGCTTTGAGGTGGTGGAAAATCTCGGTGCCCATGCGCAGGCCTTCGGAGAAGGTCTTGGCGCCCACCGGCTGAACCATGAATTCCTGGATGTCGACGTTGTTGTCGGCATGCTCGCCACCGTTGATGATGTTCATCATCGGTACCGGCATGGAGTAGACACCCGGCGTACCGTTGAGGTTGGCGATGTGTGCGTACAGCGGCAGGTCCTGGTCCTGGGCGGCGGCCTTGGCGGCAGCCAGGGACACGGCGAGGATGGCGTTGGCGCCCAGGGTCGCCTTGTTCTCGGTACCGTCCAGCGCGATCATCGCCCGGTCCAGGGCTTTCTGGTCGGAAGGGTCCTTGCCCAGCAGCAACTCACGGATCGGGCCGTTGATGTTGCCGACGGCCTTCAGCACGCCCTTGCCCAGGTAACGACTCTTGTCGCCATCACGCAGTTCCAGCGCTTCACGCGAACCGGTGGAAGCACCGGACGGCGCGCAGGCGCTGCCGATGATGCCGTTGTCCAGAAGCACGTCCGCTTCCACAGTGGGATTACCACGGGAGTCGAGAACTTCACGACCTTTGATGTCGACGATTTTTGCCATTGTTGTAAGCACTCCAAAGTTGACGAAAACGCTGTAGGAGCCGAGCTTGCTCGCGATGAACGATAACGCGGTCGGTCTGATAGAACGAGGCGCCAACATCGCGAGCCAGCTCGACTCCTACAAGAGCCATTCGGCCGGCAGGCCAGAGCGATAGATAAAACGTGCGGTACTTTACCGGAGATTTGAGGATTACGCGGTTTCTACCGTCGGAAAACTCTTCACCAGTGTATCCAAAGCCTTGAGTTGGGCCAGGAATGGCTCCAGTTTGTCCAGACGCAAGGCACAAGGTCCGTCGCACTTGGCGTGGTCCGGATCCGGATGCGCTTCCAGGAACAGGCCGGCCAGACTCTGGCTCATGCCGGCCTTGGCCAGGTCGGTGACCTGGGCCCGACGACCACCGGCGGAATCCGAGCGACCGCCGGGCATCTGCAAGGCGTGGGTCACATCGAAAAATACCGGGTATTCGAACTGCTTCATGATCCCGAAGCCGAGCATGTCGACCACCAGGTTGTTGTAGCCGAAGCTCGAACCGCGCTCGCAGAGGATCAACTGGTCGTTGCCCGCTTCCACGCACTTGCTCAGGATGTGCTTCATTTCCTGGGGGGCGAGAAACTGGGCTTTCTTGATGTTGATCACCGCGCCGGTCTTGGCCATGGCCACCACCAGGTCGGTCTGGCGCGACAGGAAGGCCGGCAACTGGATGATCTCGCAGACCTCGGCGACCACGGCGGCCTGGGCCGGCTCGTGGACGTCGGTAATGATCGGCACGCCGAACGCCTGCTTGATGTCCTGGAAAATCCGCATCCCTTCTTCCAGGCCTGGGCCACGGTAGGAGCTGACGGACGAACGGTTGGCCTTGTCGAAGCTGGCCTTGAACACGTAGGGGATACCGAGTTTCTCGGTAACCTTCACGTATTCCTCACAGACCTGCATCGCCATGTCACGGCTTTCCAGTACGTTCATGCCGCCGAACAGCACCATCGGCTTGTCGTTGGCAATCTCGATATCGCCTACGCGGATGATCTTTTGGGCCATGCTTCTATCTCTCCGAGATCACGCGTTCTTCTGGTGTTGAGCCAAGGCCGCCTTGACGAAACCGCTGAACAGCGGATGGCCGTCACGCGGGGTCGAGGTGAACTCAGGGTGGAACTGGCAAGCGACGAACCAAGGATGATCCGGGGCCTCGACCACTTCCACCAGCGCGCCGTCACCGGAGCGACCGGAAACTTTCAGGCCGGCTTCGATGATCTGCGGCAGCAGCTTGTTGTTCACTTCGTAGCGGTGACGGTGACGCTCGACGATCACGTCCTTGGCATAGCAGTCGTGCACCAGCGAGCCGGCTTCGAGCAGGCAGTCCTGGGCGCCCAGGCGCATGGTGCCGCCCATGTCCGAGGTTTCGGTACGGGTCTCGACCGCGCCAGTGGCGTCTTCCCACTCGGTGATCAAGCCAACCACCGGATGACCGCTGCTGCGATCGAACTCGGTGGAGTTGGCGTCTTTCCAACCCATCACGTTACGGGCGAACTCGATCACCGCCACTTGCATGCCCAGGCAGATACCCAGGTAGGGCACCTTGTTTTCCCGAGCGAACTGGACGGCGGTGATCTTGCCTTCCACGCCACGCAGGCCGAAACCACCGGGAACCAGGATGGCATCAACCCCTTCGAGCAGCGCGGTGCCCTGGTTTTCGATGTCTTCGGAGTCGATATAACGCAGATTGACCTTGGTACGGTTGGTGATGCCGGCATGACTCATCGCTTCGATCAGCGACTTGTAGGCGTCCAGCAGCTCCATGTACTTGCCGACCATGGCGATGGTGACTTCGTGTTCCGGGTTCAGCTTGGCGTCAACCACCGCGTCCCACTCGGACAGATCGGCGCCGCCGCATTGCAGGCCGAAACGCTCGACGACGAAATCATCCAGGCCCTGGGAGTGCAGGATGCCCGGGATCTTGTAGATGGTGTCGGCGTCTTCCAGCGCAATCACCGCACGCTCTTCAACGTTGGTGAACTGGGCAATCTTGCGACGCGACGAGACATCGATCGGATGGTCGGAGCGGCAGACCAGGACGTCCGGCTGCAGGCCAATGGAACGCAGTTCCTTGACCGAGTGCTGGGTCGGCTTGGTCTTGGTTTCGCCGGCCGTGGCAATGTACGGCACCAGGGTCAGGTGCATCAGCATCGCGCGCTTGGCACCGACTTCGAAACGCAACTGACGGATGGCTTCAAGGAACGGTTGCGACTCGATGTCGCCCACGGTCCCGCCGATTTCCACCAGGGCCACGTCGGCGTCGCCGGCACCCTTGATGATGCGGCGCTTGATCTCGTCGGTGATGTGCGGGATCACCTGGATGGTGGCGCCCAGGTAATCGCCACGACGCTCCTTGCGCAGCACGTGCTCGTAGACACGGCCGGTGGTGAAGTTGTTGTTCTGGGTCATGGTCGTGCGGATGAACCGCTCGTAGTGACCCAGGTCCAGGTCGGTCTCGGCACCGTCATGGGTGACGAAGACTTCACCGTGCTGGAACGGGCTCATGGTGCCCGGATCGACGTTGATGTACGGGTCCAGTTTGAGCATGGTGACTTTCAGCCCCCGCGCCTCCAGGATGGCCGCCAATGAAGCCGAGGCAATGCCTTTCCCCAATGAAGAAACAACACCGCCCGTGACGAATATGTAGCGCGTCATGAAAAACCCTAGAAGTCTGCGTTAAAGCGGTCCGAGCCGCCGGGGAAAGCGAAGGAAGGCCGAAGCCCCCGATTACCTGCGATCATCACAGTGCACCTTTCGAAAAACTGCTGCGTTGAGACGGTCCGCGGGAAAAACCCACGGTACGGTGCGCGCTACACATTTTTTGGAATCGCCCGGCAAAGACAGCCTGGTAATCGGCAACTCCTGCAATTGCTGGCAATCCACAGAAGTTGTATCAAGAAGGGAGCGTAGTCTACCGGAAAGCACCTTTCAGCTCAAACCTTGATCGCTCGAAGGTGGCTGCCAATGTAAATGCCAGTCCCCCAACGCCCCGCCATCCAGGCCTGGCAGGTTCGCCACGGCAAGCAATTCCTCGCCCCGATAGAGCAGCGGCAATCGGCCGCGGACAAACCAGGGCACGCCACTTTCGTTAAGCAGGCGCTTCAGATCGCGGTGTCCGCGGTCCGGCAGGTTCAGCACTTCGCCGCCCTGGCGATAGCGGACCTGCAAAGGACCGGGCGGCGCGTCACCGACCACCAGCAGTTCGCCGTTATCCGGCAGTTCCAGCGGACGGTTCGGACAGTTCCAGTCGATATTCGCCAATGGCTGGCGTAACCAGGAACCGCTCAACCACCACAGATGCTCGTCGGCACGGTGCAATTCGCCCTCCGCCAGGCGCCACTTGGGGCGGGCGTCATGGGCGGCATCGCGCAGATCGTCCCAACCGGCCCAGTGATCGCTGTCCGGCAGCCGGGTCAGGGGCGCCAGCCAATGCCGCAGGGCGTTGCGCTGGCGCGCCGGGGACAGGTCGATCAAGGCGTCGAGGGCCAGCGAGGGCATGCCCAGCCAGACGTGCCGGGAATGCGCCAAGGCATCGTCGAGGTCGACTTCGGCCAGTTCGTCGAGCAGCTCCTGGGCCTCGCGCAGGTGCGCGGCGCTCCGCACCATGCTGCTCACCGCCTGCGGCCAGCGCTCGGTCACCTCGGGAAAAATCCGCCGGCGCAGGAAGTTGCGCGAGAACTGTTGGTCACTGTTGGACGGATCCTCGATCCAACTCAGGCCGTGTTCCTGGGCATAGCGCTCGAGTTCGGCCCGGGAAACCTCCAGCAACGGCCGCACCAGATAGCCACCACCGACCTCGCGCTGCCCCGGCATGGCCGCCAGGCCACGCACCCCGGCACCGCGCAGCAGGCGAAAGAGCAGGGTTTCGGCCTGGTCTTCGCGATGCTGGGCGGTCAGCAGCACGTCGTGCAACTGAGTGACACCGGCAAAGGCCAGGTAGCGCGCGTCGCGGGCGGCACGCTCAAGGCTGGCCCCGAGCTGGACACTGACCCGGATCACCTGCAACGGCACCCCCAGCCCGTCACAAACCGCCTGGCAATGGGCCGGCCAGCCGTCGGCGACCGCCTGCAGTCCATGGTGGACGTGCAAGGCGGCAAGCCTGGGCAGGGGCCGGGTTTTCGCCAGGGTGGCGAGCAGATGCAGCAGGACCGTGGAGTCCAGGCCGCCGGAGAAGCCGATCCGCCAGGTCTGGGCATTGCGCCAGGGCGAAAGGGCTTCGAGCAACCGGCAAGGCAGATCGATATCAGGCTGACGCATGGGTTGCCCCCCGCGCTGGCTCATGAACGATAACGCGCGCTATCAGAGACCGTAGCTCATCAGACGCTCGTAACGACGAGCCAGCAGCGCATCGTTGTCGAACTTCTTCAGCATAGCCAACTGCGCACTGAGCTCGGCACGGATCGACGCCGCCGCCGTGGCCGGATCGCGATGCGCGCCACCCAGAGGCTCGACAATCACCTTGTCGACAATGCCCAGGCCCTTGAGCCGCTCGGCGGTAATGCCCATGGCTTCGGCCGCGTCGGGGGCCTTCTCGGCGGTTTTCCACAGGATCGAGGCGCAGCCTTCCGGGGAAATCACCGCGTAGGTCGAATACTGCAGCATGTTCAACTGGTCGCACACGCCAATGGCCAAGGCACCGCCGGAACCGCCCTCACCGATCACGGTGGCGATGATCGGCGTCTTCAACCGCGCCATCACCCGCAGGTTCCAGGCAATCGCTTCGCTCTGGTTGCGTTCTTCGGCGTCGATGCCCGGGTAGGCGCCCGGCGTATCGATGAAGGTCAGGATCGGCATCTTGAAGCGCTCGGCCATTTCCATCAGGCGGCAAGCCTTGCGATAGCCTTCCGGACGCGGCATGCCGAAGTTGCGACGGACCTTCTCGCGTACTTCACGGCCTTTCTGGTGGCCGATGACCATCACCGGCTGGCCGTCCAGGCGGGCAATACCACCGACAATCGCCGCATCATCGGAGAAATGCCGATCACCATGCAGTTCGTCGAACTCGGTGAAGATGTGCTCGATGTAGTCCAGGGTATAGGGGCGACGCGGGTGACGCGCCAGACGCGCGATCTGCCAGCTGGTCAGCTTGCCGAAAATATCTTCGGTCAGCGTGTTGCTCTTGTCCTGCAGGCGGGAAATCTCATCGCCGATGTTCAGCGAATTGTCGTTACCGACCAAGCGCAGCTCTTCGATCTTGGCTTGCAGGTCAGCGATCGGCTGTTCGAAATCAAGAAAATTCGGGTTCATAAGCATCCGTCTTGGGTCGAGCACAGTAGTTTTTACACAGCCTGGCCGGCCGATTGATCTGTATCGCGCCCTACCTTACGGGATATGGCGCGCTCAGGTCGAGATTAAAAATAGGGTCAAGGTCGGCGCGCACCCAGTGCGCCACCGTCCTAACGGTATTGGAGGAAGACGTTGTCTCGCCCGAACTGGTCACGCAATGCCTGAATCAGACTGTCTGCCGGATCGATCCGCCAGCTCTCGCCGAACTGCAACAACGCCTTGGCGTCGGGGCTGGTGTACTCCAGGGTGATCGGGCAAGCGCCCCGGTGCTTGCCGAGCAACTCGCCCAGCCAGCGCAGTTGATCGCCCTTGAGCGCGGCACTTTGCAGCTTCAGGCGCAGGCTTTCAGCCAGGTTGGTGCGGGCGTCTTCCATGCTCATCACGCGCTTTACCCGCAGGCGCAGGCCGCCGGAGAAGTCATCGTTGCTGACTTCACCCTCGACCACCACCATGGCGTCGGTCTGCAACAGCGACTGGGCCGACATGAAGGCATCGGCGAACAGCGAGGCCTCGATTCGCGCCGAGCGGTCATCCAGGGTGATAAAGCCCATCTTGTCGCCTTTTTTGTTTTTCATCACGCGCAGGTTGATGATCATCCCGGCCACCGTCTGGGTATCACGGGCCGGTTTCAGGTCGATGATGCGCTGCCGGGCGAAACGGCGGATCTCGCCTTCGTACTCGTCGATCGGGTGGCCGGTAAGGTACAGGCCCAGGGTATCTTTCTCGCCCTTCAGACGTTCCTTGAGGGTCAGTTCCTTGGCCTTGCGGTGATTGGCGTAGACATCGGCGTCTTCTTCGACGAACAACCCGCCAAACAGGTCGGCATGGCCGCTGTCATGGGTTCGGGCGGTCTGCTCGGCGGCCTTGATCGCCTCCTCCATCGCCGCCAGCAATACCGCGCGGTTACGATCGATATTGGCCTGGTAGGACTTCGCCTCGTCATGAAAATGCGGACCGAGACGATCCAGCGCACCACTGCGGATCAGGCCGTCGAGGGTGCGTTTGTTGATGCGCTTGAGGTCGACCCGCGCGCAGAAGTCGAACAGGTCCTTGAACGGACCGTCCTGGCGCGCTTCGGTAATCGCTTCCACCGGGCCCTCGCCGACGCCCTTGATGGCCCCCAGGCCATAGATGATCCGGCCTTCGTCATTGACCGTGAACTTGAACTCCGAAGCGTTCACGTCCGGCGCGTCGAGGCGCAGCTTCATGCTGCGCACTTCCTCGATCAAGGTCACGACCTTGTCGGTGTTGTGCATATCCGCGGACAGCACCGCGGCCATGAACGGCGCCGGGTAATGAGCCTTCAGCCAGGCGGTCTGGTAGGAGACCAGGCCATAGGCGGCGGAGTGCGACTTGTTGAAACCATAACCGGCGAACTTCTCCACCAGGTCGAAGATGTTCCCCGCCAGATCCGGGTCAATATTATTAGTGGCGCAACCTTCGATAAAGCCGCCACGCTGCTTGGCCATTTCCTCGGGTTTCTTTTTACCCATGGCCCGCCGCAGCATGTCCGCGCCGCCAAGGGTGTAGCCGGCCATGACCTGGGCGATCTGCATCACCTGTTCCTGATACAGGATGATGCCGTAGGTCGGCGCCAGCACCGGCTTGAGGCCTTCGTACTGGTAGTCGATATGCGGATACGCCAGCTCGGCGCGACCGTGCTTGCGGTTGATGAAGTCGTCGACCATGCCGGACTGCAGTGGCCCCGGACGGAACAGGGCCACCAGGGCGATCAGGTCTTCCAGGCAGTCGGGCTTGAGCTTCTTGATCAGCTCCTTCATGCCACGCGATTCAAGCTGGAATACCGCCGTGGTCTCGGCCTTCTGCAGCAGGCTGTAGGTCGGCTTGTCGTCCAGCGGGATAAAGGCGATATCCAGCGGCGGCTCATTGACCTTGGCGCGGTCACGGTTGATGGTCTTCAGCGCCCAGTCGATGATCGTCAGGGTCCGCAGGCCGAGGAAGTCGAACTTCACCAGACCGGCGGCCTCGACATCGTCCTTGTCGAACTGGGTCACCAGGCCATCACCGGCCTCGTCGCAGTAGATCGGCGAGAAGTCGGTCAGCTTGGTCGGCGCGATCACCACGCCACCGGCGTGTTTACCGACGTTACGCACCACGCCTTCGAGCTTGCGCGCCATCTCCCAGATTTCCGCCGCCTCTTCATCGACCTTGATGAAGTCCCGGAGGATTTCTTCCTGCTCGTAGGCTTTTTCCAGGGTCATGCCGACTTCGAAGGGGATCATCTTCGACAGGCGGTCCGCCAGGCCATAGGACTTGCCCTGGACCCGCGCGACGTCACGGACCACGGCCTTGGCGGCCATGGAACCGAAGGTGATGATCTGGCTCACCGCGTTGCGGCCATACTTCTCGGCCACGTAGTCGATCACCCGGTCGCGACCGTCCATGCAGAAGTCGACGTCGAAGTCGGGCATGGAAACCCGTTCCGGATTGAGGAAACGTTCGAACAGCAGGTCATATTCCAGTGGATCGAGGTCGGTGATCTTCTGCACGTAGGCCACCAGCGACCCGGCACCCGACCCCCGGCCGGGGCCGACCGGCACGCCGTTGTTCTTGGCCCACTGGATAAAGTCCATCACGATCAGGAAGTAGCCGGGGAAGCCCATCTGGATGATGATATCCAGCTCGAAATTCAGCCGGTCGACATAGACCTGGCGCTTGCTTTCGTAGTCTTCGGTGGTGTCCCGGGGCAGCAGCACCGACAACCGCTCCTCAAGGCCGTCGAAGGACACCTTGCGGAAATATTCATCGATGGTCATGCCTTCCGGGATCGGGAAGTTGGGCAGGAAGTGCTTGCCCAGCTTCACTTCGATGTTGCAGCGCTTGGCAATCTCGACGGTGTTTTCCAGGGCGTCGGGCAGGTCGCTGAACAGCTCGGCCATTTCCTCGGCGCTTTTGAGGTATTGCTGGTCGCTGTAGTTCTTCGAGCGGCGCGGATCGTCAAGAGCCCGGCCTTCACCGATGCAGACGCGGGTTTCGTGGGCCTCGAAATCTTCCTGCTTGATGAAGCGCACGTCGTTGGTCGCGACCAGCGGCGCGCCCAGCTTCTCGGCCAGGGCCACGGCGGCGTGCAACTGTTCTTCGTCGTTGGGACGGTTGGTGCGCTGGATTTCCAGGTAGAAGCGATCCGGGAACACCGCCATCCAGTCGCGGGCCAGGGTTTCGGCTTCCGCGACGTCGCCGCCGAGCAGGGCCATGCCGATCTCGCCCTCCTTGGCCGCCGAGAGCATGATCAGGCCTTCACTGGCCTCGGCCACCCACTCGCGCTCGATGATGATCATGCCGTTGCGCTGGCCATCGATAAAGCCGCGGGAAATCAGCTCGGTGAGGTTACGGTAGCCGAGCGCGTTCATCACCAGCAGGCTGATACGGCTCAGCGGCGCATCGGGGTCCTTGTTCGACAGCCACAGGTCGGCACCGCAGATCGGCTTGATCCCGGCGCCCATGGCGGCCTTGTAGAACTTGACCAGGGAACACATGTTGTTCTGGTCGGTCACCGCCACGGCAGGCATGTTCATGCCGGTGAGGGCCTTGACCAGTGGCTTGATCCGGACCAGACCGTCGACCAGGGAGTATTCAGTGTGCAGGCGCAGATGAACGAATGAAGCCGGCATAGTGATCCTGTAGAAGCATGAAAAACGACAAGGCCCGGATTGTACCGGGCCTTGGCTAAAACATCAGCAGACTAAAACCCGACGAGACCTTCGCGGGCCTCCCAGGCCAAGCGTACCGGTGCGAACGAACGCCGGTGAATCGGGGTCGGCCCCAGGCGGTTCAAGGCTTCCAGATGCACAGGTGTCGGATAGCCCTTATGCCCGCCAATGCCGTAACCGGGGTAGATCGATTCGAAAGCAGCCATTTCACGATCACGGCTGACCTTGGCCAGGATCGACGCCGCCGCAATAGCCGGCACCTTGCCATCGCCCTTGACCACCGCCTCCGCCGGCATCGGCAGTTTCGGACAGCGGTTGCCGTCGATCATCGCCAGCTTGGGCTGGATGTGCAGACCCGCGACCGCCCGCTGCATGGCGAGCATGGTGGCATGGAGAATATTCAACTCGTCGATTTCCTCCACTTCGGCACGCGCGATACACCAGCTCAGGGCCTTTTCGCGGATTTCGTCGTAGAGTTTTTCGCGCCGGGCTTCGGTGAGTTTCTTCGAATCGTTCAGGCCGAGGATCGGGCGCTGGGGATCGAGAATCACCGCCGCCGTGACCACCGCGCCGCAGAGCGGGCCGCGGCCGACTTCATCGACACCGGCAACCAGGTCTTCGGCATCGGCCACCAGGGTGAAATCCAATCCCATCTGCATCTTTACATGACTCATAATGTTTTGCCGATCAGCTTCAACACCGCGTCGGCAGCCTGGTTCGAGGCGTCCAGGCGCAAGGTGCGGTGGATTTCATCGAAGCCCCGGGTCTGCTCCTGGCCATCTTCGATCAACGGCGACAAGGTCTGCGCCAAGGCTTCAGGCGTGGCGTCGTCCTGCAGCAACTCGGGCACCAGCAGACGCTGGGCCAGCAGGTTCGGCAGCGAGATATAGGGGCTTTTTACCAGCCGCTTGAGAATCCAGAAGGTCAGCGGCGCCAGGCGATAGGCGACCACCATCGGACGCTTGTACAGCAGCGCCTCCAGGGTCGCCGTACCAGAGGCGATCAGCACCGCGTCGCAGGCGGCCAGGGCCTTGTGGGACTGCCCGTCAAGCAGGGTCAACGGCAGGTCGCGACCGACCAGCAAGGCCTCGATCTGGGTACGCCGCTGTGGGCTGGCGCAAGGCATGACAAAGCGAATACCCGGGTGCATATCGCGCAGGCGTTGCGCCGTATCGAGGAACAAGCCCCCCAGGCGCCCGACTTCGCCACCGCGACTGCCTGGCATCAGCGCCACCAATGGGCCTTGCGGCAAGCCGAGCTCAGCCCGGGCGGCGGCGCGGTCGGCCTGCAGGGGAATGGCATCGGCCAGAGAGTGCCCGACAAAACGCACCGGCACGCCCTTCTCCTCATAGAAGCGCGCTTCGAACGGGAACAGCGTCAGCATCAGGTCGCAACCCTCGCGGATCTTCAGCACCCGCTTCTGCCGCCAGGCCCAGACCGACGGACTGACGTAATGCACGGTCTTGATCCCGGCACGCCGCAGCTTGAGTTCGATATTCAGGGTGAAATCCGGGGCATCAATGCCGATGAACACATCCGGCCTTTCGGCGATCAGCGTCTGGATCAACAATTTTCGGCGTTTGAGCAGCTCAGGCAAGCGGCCCAGCACTTCCACCAGGCCCATGACCGACAACCGCTCCATGGGAAAATAGGACACCAGGCCTTCGGCCTGCATCAGTGGTCCACCGACCCCGATGAACTCGACCTCGGGATGCCGGGCCTTGATCGCCCGCATCAGACCGGAGCCGAGAATATCGCCGGAGGCTTCCCCGGCGACCAACGCAATTCGCAAAGTCGCCATGATCAGCGGGTAATGCCGCGGGTCGAGGACTGGATCGACTTGAGGAACACGCCCACTTCCGGGTATTGCGCGGCGGGCTCGGCCAGTTCGGCGACGGCTTGCTCCACCGTCAGCCCCTGGCGGTACACCACCTTGTAGGCCCGGCGCAGGGCGTGGATCACTTCCTCGCTGAAGCCACGACGGCGCATGCCTTCGAAGTTCATGCTGCGCGCCTCGGCGGGGCTGCCGAACACCGTGACATAGGCAGGAACGTCCTTGCCGATGGCGGTACCCATGCCGGAAAAGCTGTGGGCGCCGATATGCACGAACTGATGGACCAGGGTGAATCCCGACAGGATTGCCCAATCATCCATATGCACATGCCCGGCCAACGCGGTGTTGTTGACCAGGATGCAATGGTTGCCGATAACGCTGTCATGGCCGATATGCGCGTAGGCCATGATCAGATTGTGATCGCCCAGGGTGGTTTCCGAACGATCCTGTACCGTACCGCGATGGATGGTCACGCCCTCGCGAATAACGTTATGGTCACCGATGACCAGGCGCGTCTCTTCGCCTTTGTACTTGAGATCGGGCGTGTCCTCACCTACCGAGGAGAACTGGTAGATGCGGTTGTGTTTGCCGATCCGGGTCGGGCCCTTGAGAATCACATGCGGCCCGATCACTGTTCCCTCGCCGATTTCCACACCTGCGCCGACGATCGACCAGGGGCCGACCTCAACGCCCTCGGCCAGTACGGCCGTCGGATCGATGATTGCGCGAGGGTCAATCAAACTCATACTTTCTGTTCCGCACAGATGATCTCGGCCGAGCAGACCGGCTTGCCATCGACCGAAGCCTGGCACTCGAACTTCCAGATCTTGCGCTTGCAACTGATGAACTTGGCTTCGAGGATCAGCTGATCACCCGGCAGCACTGGCTGGCGGAAGCGCAGCTTATCGGAACCGACGAAGTAGTACAGGGTGCCGTCGGAAGGTTTCACATCCAACATCTTGAAACCCAGGATACCGGCAGCCTGAGCCATGGCTTCGATGATCAACACGCCCGGCATGATCGGATGCGCTGGGAAATGGCCATTGAAGAAAGGCTCGTTGATGCTGACATTCTTGTAGGCACGAATGCGCTGGGCCTCGACATCCAGTTCCACCACCCGGTCCACCAGCAGGAACGGGTAACGGTGAGGCAGGTATTCGCGAATCTCTTTGATGTCCATCATTTCGTGGGGAAGCCTGTAGTAAAGAGTGGGAGCGCGTCATGCGCGCTCCTCTAGCAAATCAAGAAGGCAGCTTTCGTAGGGACTCAGGCGGCTACTTGATATGGAAAATGGTATCAGCCATCTGATGAAGCATTACCGTCCGGGGTCACGTCCCCTACTCGCTTTTCCAACTGACGCAAGCGCCGCGCCATGTCGTCGAGCTGGCGAATTCGCGCCGCGCTCTTGCGCCACTCGGCGGCCGGCTGCATCGCCGTGCCGGAAGAATAGGCACCCGGCTCGGTAATCGAGTGGGTCACCATGGTCATCCCGGTAAGAAAGACGTTATCGCAGATCTCGATATGCCCGACCAGACCGACGCCACCGGCGAGCATACAGTGCTTGCCGATCTTGCTGCTGCCGGAAATCCCGCAGCAGGCGGCCATGGCCGTGTGATCGCCAACCTGAACGTTGTGGGCGATCTGGATCTGATTGTCGAGCTTGACCCCATTACCGATGATCGTATCGGCCAAGGCACCGCGGTCGATGGCGGTGTTGACGCCGATTTCCACGTCGTCGCCAACGGTCACGCCGCCGATCTGGGCAATTTTTTGCCAGATACCCTTTTCGTTGGCGAAGCCGAACCCTTCACCACCAAGCACGGCACCGGACTGGATCACCACGCGCTTGCCGATGCGCACGTCATGGTAAAGAGTCACGCGTGGCGCCAGCCAGCCACCTTCACCGATTTCACAGCGGGCACCGATAAAGCACTGGGCACCGACAGTGACACCGGCAGCAATGCGCGCACCGCTCTCGATCACCGCAAAGGCGCCGATACTGGCGGTCGGATCGACCAGTGCATCGGCAGCCACCACCGCGCTCGGGTGAATCCCGGCAGGCGCCTTGGGCTTGGGATCGAACAGGTGCGAGATACGCGCATAGGCCAGATAAGGATCGGCCACCACCAACGAGTCCCCGGCATAACCCTCGGCATCAGCGGCCTTGAGCAGCACGGCGCCAGCCTGACTGTCAGCGAGATATTTACGGTACTGGGGATTTGCCAGAAAGCTCAACTGAGCTGGGCCAGCCTCCTGCAAAGTGGCTAGCCCAGTAATTGGTTTCTCCTCGTTGCCACGCAAGGTGGCACCGAGGATCTCGGCCAACTGGCCGAGCTTGATAGTCGCTGTCATGGATTACTTCAGCTGGTTCATGCGCTCGATCACCTGGCGGGTGATGTCGTACTGCGGTTTGACATCGATCACGGCGCCACGCTCGAATACCAGGTCAAAGGCACCTTTCTTGATGACTTCTTCCACGGCGCTGTCGAGCTTGGGCTTGAGCTGCTTGAGCATCTCACGGTCGGCAACGGCCTTGGCTTCGTTCAGTTCCTTGGACTGGAACTGGAAGTCACGGGCTTTTTGCTTGAATTCCAGCTCCAGACGCTCGCGCTCGCCTTGCTGCATCTTGTCGCCGCCCGCTACCAGACGATCCTGGATACCCTTGGCGCTGCTTTCCAGAGCCTTGAGTTTGGTCAGTTGCGGACCGAATTTTTTCTCGGCATCGACGGCGTACTTCTTGGCTGCGTCGGATTCCAAAAGGGCCATCTGATAGTTCAGGACCGCGATTTTCATTTCGGCAAAGGCCGGGGTCGCGACCAGGATAGTGGCCAGCAGAACCAGTTGAGTCAACTTACGCACGATAAACTCCTACAAAATCCATTGTCGTTGTCTAGGGTCAGGCCGTTAGAAGGTCTGACCGAGGGAGAATTGGAAAACCTGGGTTTCAGCGTTATTCGGTTCTTTGATCGGCATCGCCACGGCGAAACTCAATGGCCCCAGGGCAGTTACCCAGGTCAGGCCAACACCCACGGAACTGGCCATATTGCTGAAACTGATGTCATTGCACTGAGTCTGCGACAACGTGCCATTGGTGTTCCTGACCTGTTCGCACTTGGAGTCGAACACGTTACCCACATCCCAGAACAACGAGGTGCGCAGCGAACGCTGGTCTTTCACGAATGGCAGCGGGAACAACAGCTCCGCACCACCTTGAATCAGCACGTTACCACCGAACGGCAAGGCGCTTGTGCTGGTATCGGCCACCGTACCAACGTTACCGGTCACATCCACGCCACGGCTTGGTGTACCGCGTGGGCCCAGGGTGCTGTCCTTGAAGCCGCGTACCGAGTTGAAACCACCAGCATAGTAGTTCTCATAGAACGGCAGACCGCTGGTCGAACCGTAGCCATCGCCATAACCCAATTCGGTGTGGAACCGCATGGTGTAGGTGTCGCTCAACGGCTGGAATACCTGACCACGGTAGTCGAGTTTGAAGAACAACAGGTCGCTGCCTGGAATCGTGCTTTCCAGGGTCAGGCTCTGGGAATGACCACGGGTTGCCAGGACGCCTTTGTTCAGGGTCGATTCCGACCAGCCGGCCGAGGCCTTGTAGTTCAGGAAGCTGTCGCCCTGCTGGTTAACGAAGTTGAAAATTTCGTCAACGGTGTACAGGCCGGTCTGGATCTTGTCCTGCTGGGCCGTCAGGCCAAAGGTCAGGCGCGACGTCTCGCTGATCGGATAGCCGACGCTGACACCGGCACCCAGGCTGTCCACGGCATAACTGGCAACGCTGACATCGAGCTGGCTGTAGTCGGTGGTGCGGTAGAACACGTTGTAACCCAGGCTGACACCGTCCGGCGTCCAGTAGGGGTCGACATAACCGAAGTTATAGCGGCTCTGGTACTGGCTGCGGGTCAGGCCGATGCTGACCTTGTTACCGGTCCCGAGGAAGTTGTTCTGGGTGATCGAACCGCCGAGGATCAGGCCGGCGCTCTGGGCAAAGCCGACGCTGGCGGTAATCGAACCCGAAGCCTGCTCTTCCACCGCGTAGTTCACGTCCACCTGGTCGTCGACACCCGGGACGGCCGGGGTCTCGACGTTCACTTCCTTGAAGAAGCCCAGGCGCTCAAGGCGGGTCTTGGACTGGTCGATCAGGTAGGTGGAAGCCCAACCGCCTTCCATCTGGCGCATTTCACGACGCAGCACTTCGTCGGCGGACTTGGTGTTGCCACGGAAGTTGATACGGTTGACGTAGGCACGCTTGCCCGGATCGACCACGAAGGTGATATCGACGGTGTGATCGTCATCGTGCGGCGTCGGTACGCCGTTGACGTTGGCGAAGGTGTAGCCGTCGTTACCCAGGCGGCGGGTGATCAGTTCCGAGGTGGTGGTCATCAGCTTGCGCGAGAACACCTGGCCCTTCTCCACCAGCAGCAGCGACTTGACCTGGTCTTCAGGGACTTTCAGGTCACCACTGAGCTTCACGTCACGGACCTTGTACTTCTGGCCTTCGTTGACGTTGACAGTGATATAGACGCTTTTCTTGTCCGGGGTGATGGACACCTGGGTCGAGGCGATATCCATGTTGATATAGCCACGGTCCAGGTAGTAGGAACGCAGGCGTTCCAGGTCACCGGAGAGCTTTTCGCGGGCGTACTTGTCATCGTTCTTGAAGAACGACAACCAGTTGGTGGTCTTGAGTTCGAACAGATCGATCAGGTCTTCGTCCTTGAACACCGAGTTGCCCACCACGTTGATGTGCTGGATCGCGGCGACGGTGCCTTCATTGATCTTGATCTTCAAGCCAACGCGGTTACGCGGCTGGGGAACGACTTCGGTCTCGACCTCGGCCGAATAGCGGCCTTGGGCCACATATTGACGTTGAAGCTCGTTACGCACGCCCTCGAGGGTCGCACGCTGGAAGATTTCACCCTCGGCCAGACCGGACTGTTTCAAGCCCTTCATCAGGTCGTCGGTGGAGATCGCCTTGTTGCCTTCGATATCGATACTGGCCACCGAGGGTCGTTCAACGACCGTGATGACCAGGACGTTACCTTCGCGCCCCAGTTGGATATCTTGAAAGAAACCGGTTTTGAACAGCGCGCGAGTGGATTCCACCAGGCGACGGTCATCCGCTTGCTCCCCGACATTCAACGGTAACGCACCAAAGACGCTACCGGCGGATACCCGCTGGAGGCCGTTGATACGAATATCGGAGATAGTGAAGGACTCGGCGTGAACTTCGGCGATCATCAATACGGTAAGGACCGCAGTTAGCAGCAGACGTTTCATGAAGTCCTTTCTTATTCCAACTGGCAATAAACAAACTGCCGCAAAATGCGGCAGATTCGCAATTTTCGCGAAGCGTTACAGTCGACCCAGATCGTTGACCAGGGCAAGCAACATCACCCCGACCACCAAACTGATACCGATCTGAATCCCCCAACCTTGCACCCGATCCGACAAGGGACGCCCACGCGCCCACTCGATCAGATAAAACAGCAAATGTCCCCCATCCAGTACCGGGATGGGCAACAAATTCAGAACCCCGAGGCTGATACTCAGATAAGCCAGGAAATTCAGGAATTCAGCGACGCCCGACTGGGCAGAAGCGCCCGCCACTTTAGCAATGGTTATCGGTCCACTCAAGTTTTTTACCGAGAGCTCGCCGAACAACATTTTCTTTAGCGAGTCCAGGGTCAGGACACTCATGGTCCAGGTACGTCTGGCACCCTCGCCAATGGCGGCCAGCGGGCCGTAACTCACCTCGCGAACCATCTCCGGCGGCCAGTCCACCGCCTTGACCCCGGCCCCCAGATAACCACTCGCCGCCTTGCCTTCACCGCGTGAGGCCAGGGTCAGCGGGACATCGATTTGAGCACCATCGCGCTCGAGGCGCAGCACAACTTTAGTGTCAGGACGTACACGAACCCAATCCACCACCTGCTGCCAATCGCTCAGAGGCTGGTCATTCAGGGCCAACAGGCGGTCGCCGGTCTTGAGACCGGCCGCCTGGGCCGGCCCCTTCGGATCGAGCTCGGCCAGCACCGGCGGCAATGCCGGACGCCACGGGCGAATCCCCAGGGACTTGATCGGATCCGGCTCATCGGCCCCTTTCAACCAGTGATCCAGCGCCAGCTCGCGCGGTGAGTCGGCGCTCGAACCGGGCTCACGGACCCGCAGCTGCAGGCTACCGCTTTCTCCCAGACGCCTTACGAGTTGAAGGTTGACCGCGCCCCAACCGGTAGTGGGCTCGCCATCAATGGCAACAATTTCCTGACCACTGCTCAATCCGGCCTTCTCGGCCAGGCTGCCGCTTTCCACGGTACCGATGACCGGACGCACCTGCTGGCTGCCCAGCATCGCCAGGCCCCAGAAAAACACGATGGCCAGGAGAAAGTTGGCAATCGGGCCGGCGGCCACGATCGCGATACGCTGACGTACCGACTTGCGGTTGAATGCCTGGTCGAGCAAGTGAGACGGCACTTCAGCCTCGCGCTCGTCGAGCATCTTCACATAGCCGCCCAACGGAATCGCAGCCACCACGAACTCGGTCCCCCGGCGATCATGCCAGCGCAGCAACGGCATGCCGAAGCCCACGGAAAAACGCAGGACCTTGACGCCACAACGCCGCGCAACCCAGAAGTGGCCGAATTCGTGGAAGGTCACCAGCACACCCAGGGCCACCAGGGTGCCGACTATCATATAGAGCGCGCTCATTTACTTTCTCCGCAATCCCAGGTGTCGACAGACCCGAAGGCTACGCCAGATTCATCGCCCGTGGCGACTGAGCCACTGCTCGGCCAGTGCCCGAGCCTTGGCATCCGCCGCGAATACCGCATCGAGCTCGTTGACCGCGACCACCGGCTCCAGGTTCAAGACATCCTCGATGATACGCGCGATCTCGAGGTAACGGATGCGCCGTTCGAGAAATGCCGCCACCGCCACTTCATTGGCCGCATTCAACATCGCCGGCGCACTGTTACCCGCTTCGGCGGCCTCGCGGGCCAGGCGCAGACAAGGAAACCGCTGCTCGTCCGGGGCCTGGAAGTCCAGGCGCGCCACGGCAAACAGATCCAGCGGCGCCACCCCGGAATCGATGCGTTCAGGCCAGGCCAGGGCATTGGCGATCGGCGTGCGCATGTCCGGATTCCCCAACTGCGCCAGCACCGAACCGTCGACATAATCGACCAGCGAGTGAATCACACTCTGCGGGTGGATCACCACCTCGACCTGAGCCGGCTTGGCATCGAACAACCAGCACGCCTCGATCAGCTCCAGGCCCTTGTTCATCATACTTGCCGAGTCGACCGAGATCTTGCGCCCCATCGACCAGTTGGGATGAGCGCATGCCTGCTCGGGGGTGACATCACTCAATTCGTCCAGCGGCGTTTGCCGGAACGGACCACCCGAGGCCGTCAGGAGAATGCGCCGCACACCGACCGCCGCCAGGCCACGGGCGTGATCCCCGGGCAAGCACTGGAAGATCGCATTGTGCTCGCTGTCGATCGGCAGCAATACCGAACCACTCCTGCGCACCGCCTGCATGAACAGCGCGCCGGTCATCACCAGCGCTTCCTTGTTCGCCAGCAGGATCTTCTTGCCCGCCTCGACCGCCGCCAGCGTCGGCCGCAAGCCGGCAGCACCGACGATCGCCGCCATCACCGCATCGACTTCGGGATCGGCCGACACCTGGCACAGGCCCGCCTCCCCGACGAGAACTTCGGTCGCCAGGCCGGCGTTGCGCAATTGCGCCTGCAGGCCACGCGCCGCGGACGCCTCGGGCACCACCGCATAACGCGGACGATGGCGCACGCAGAGGGCAAGCAACTCCGCCAGCCGGCTGAAACCGCTCAAGGCAAAGGCCTGGTAACGCTGCGGATGACGAGCAATGACATCCAGGGTGCTCAAACCGATGGAGCCGGTGGCGCCCAGTACGGTAATTTGCTGTGGCCGGCTCACGATGCGGCGATCCACAGGAGCACGGCAAAGATCGGAATGGCCGCGGTCAGACTGTCGATGCGATCGAGAATGCCGCCATGTCCGGGCAACAGGTTGCTGCTGTCCTTGATCCCCGTCTGGCGCTTGAACATGCTCTCGGTCAAGTCACCGACCACCGAGATCAGCACGACCAGCGCCGCCCCCAGCAGACCGGCGATCATCTGCCCCGCCCCCCAGCCACGCACAACCCCGACCACCGCGGTGATCACCAGGCTCAAGGCCAGGCCGCCAAAGACGCCTTCCCAGCTCTTGCCCGGGCTGACCGCTGGCGCCAGCTTGCGCTTGCCGAAGGCCTTGCCGGAAAAGTAAGCACCAATGTCGGCTCCCCAGACCAGGATCATCACCGCCATGATCAAGCCGTTCCCCAACGGTTCCTGCTTGATCAGGATCAGCCCCTGCCAGGCCGGCAAGAGGATCAGGAAGCCGATCACCAGCTTGCTGGCGGTCGTCGACCAATGCGCGCTGGTCCCCGGATAAGTCAGCACCAGGAATGTCGCCAAGCCCCACCACAGCACGGCGGCGCCCAACACCCAGGGTGCCAGGTTGGGGAGGATATAGAGGAAGAACAACAGCACCGCGACCAGCGCCGCATAGGCCACCCGGGCCGGCTGCGCCTCGAACCCCGCCAGGCGCGCCCATTCCCAGGCGCCAAGGGTGACGACCAGGCCGATGAACAGCGCAAAGCCCGCGCCTTCGAGCAGGAAAAACCCGCACAAGGCAATAGGCAGGAGGATGAGTGCCGTGATGATGCGTTGCTTGAGCATTAAACCCGGGCCCCGGCTTCGACCTGCTCGCTCGTTTTACCGAAACGACGCTGGCGAGAAGCAAAATCAGCCAGCGCGGTGCGCATGGCCTCGTGTTTGAAGTCCGGCCAGAACAGGTCGGAGAAATACAGCTCGGCATAGGCCAACTGCCACAACAGGAAATTGCTGATGCGGTGCTCGCCGCCGGTGCGGATGCACAGGTCCGGCAACGGCAGGTCGCCGGTCGCCAGGCAGGTCTGCAGCAGTTGCGGGGTGATATCGTCCGGGCGCAGATGCCCGGCCTGCACTTCACGGGCCAGACGCTGCGCCGCCTGGGCGATATCCCACTGCCCGCCGTAGTTGGCGGCGATCTGCAGAATGAAACGATTGCTGCCGGCCGTCGCGGCTTCCGCCTCGCGCATGGCCGCCTGCAATTCGGGGTGAAAGCGCGAGCGATCGCCAATGATCCGCAGGCTGATGTTATTCTCATTGAGGCGCTTGGCCTCGCGGCGCAGCGCCTTGAAGAACAGGTCCATCAAGGCACTGACTTCGTCGGCCGGGCGCTGCCAGTTCTCGCTGGAGAACGCGAACAGGGTCAATACCTCGACCCCGGCCTCGGCACACACCTCAATCACCGCACGCACCGCGTCGACGCCAGCCTTGTGCCCGGCAACACCGGGCAAAAAGCGTTTCTTCGCCCAACGGTTATTGCCGTCCATGATGATTGCAACATGGCGCGGCACCGAGGACGGCACAGCCTGCTTGGTCTTTTCCATGAAAACGTCCTGACCCTTATACGGCCATCAGGTCCGCTTCTTTTTGCTTCATGGCCACTTCGATTTCCGCCACGAACTTGTCGGTCAGCTTCTGGATATCGTCAGCCGCGCGACGCTCTTCGTCTTCACTGATCTCTTTTTCCTTGACCAGATCCTTCAGGTCGCCCAACACGTCGCGACGAATATTACGCACGGCAACGCGAGCGTTTTCCGCTTCTTCACGCGCCTGCTTGGTGAAGCCGCGACGGGTCTCTTCGGTCAGCGCCGGCATCGAGATCAGCAGCAGTTCGCCGAGGTTGGTCGGGTTGAGATTCAGACCGGCGCTGCCGATCGCCTTGTCCACGGCACCGAGCATATTGCGCTCGAAGGCCACGACCTGCAGGGTGCGCGCATCCTTGACGGTGATGTTGGCCACCTGTTTGATCGGGGTGTCAGTGCCATAATAAGGCACCATCACGCCCTCCAGGATGCTCGGGTGAGCCTGCCCGGTACGAATCCGGCCAAACGCGTGGGCCAGGGATTCCAGGGACTTCTTCATGCGCTCTTGAGCGTCTTTCTTGATTTCGTTGATCATTGCTGGCCTTCCTCGATCAGGGTTCCTTCAGCGCCGCCATGTACGATATTCAGCAGGGCGCCGGGCTTGTTCATGTTAAATACGCGCAGCGGCATCTTGTGATCGCGGCACAGGCAGATAGCGGTGAGGTCCATGACACCCAGCTTGCGATCCAGCACTTCATCGTAGGTCAGATGATCGAACTTCTCGGCATGCGGGTCTTTGAACGGGTCCGCGGTGTACACGCCATCGACCTTGGTGGCCTTGAGCACCACATCGGCATCGATCTCGATCGCCCGCAGGCAGGCTGCCGAATCCGTGGTGAAGAACGGATTGCCGGTACCGGCCGCGAAGATCACCACTTCCTTGGAGTTGAGGTGGCGCATGGCTTTGCGACGATCATAGTGATCGGTCACGCCGACCATGGAAATAGCCGACATCACAATGGCCGAGATATTCGCACGTTCCAGCGCGTCGCGCATCGCCAGCGCGTTCATCACAGTGGCCAACATGCCCATGTGGTCGCCGGTGACACGATCCATCCCGGCGGCACTCAAGGCGGCGCCGCGGAACAGATTGCCGCCGCCGATCACCAGGCCGACCTGAACACCGATGCCGACCAGTTGGCCGACTTCCAGCGCCATGCGATCCAGGACTTTCGGGTCGATCCCGAACTCTTCCGAGCCCATCAGGGCCTCGCCGCTAAGTTTGAGTAGAATGCGTTTATAGCGAGCTTGATAGCCACTGCCCTGCTGAGCCATTGCGAATCTCTCCTGCGGCGTTTAAAAAATCTTGCGAGCTGTTTGCAGCCTGCGCTAACTCTAGCTTGGCGCTGCGACAGCGCCATCAGAACACGTCTCTGTAAGACAGTTCCGAATGGAAAAAGAGAAAACCCCTAGTCCCATTTGAAAAGAGGCTGCGCGCGTAAGCGGGCAGCCTCTTGGGTCGACAGTTGAAAACCGTCTTATTGCTTGCTGGCAGCCACTTGAGCAGCAACTTCTTCCGCGAAGTTGTCCACAGGCTTCTCGATGCCATCACCTACCTTGAAGTAAGTGAAGGAAACGATTTCAGCGCCGGCTTTCTTGACCAGGGCACCGACGGTGACTTCCGGGTTCTTGACGAAAGCTTGCTCAACCAGGCTGGCTTCGGCCAGGAACTTGTTGATACGGCCGCCAACCATTTTTTCAACGATTTCAGCTGGCTTGCCTTTGATCTTGTCTTCGTTGAGGGTCAGGAAAACGCCTTTTTCGCGTTCGATGGCCTCAGCGGAAACCTGCGATGGCAGCAGGAATTCAGGGTTGGTCGCGGCAACGTGCATGGCAACGTCTTTGGCCAACTCTTCGTTGCCGCCCTTGAGGGCCACAACCACACCAATCTTGTTACCGTGCAGGTAAGCACCAACCACATCACCTTCGATACGAGCCAGGCGACGGATATTGACGTTCTCGCCAACTTTGGCAACCAGCGCTTCACGCGCCGATTCCTGCGCGGCGATCAGCGGTGCGGCGTCGGTCAGCTTGTCAGCGAAGGCTTTTTCAACGCTGGCAGCGACGAAGCCCTTGAAGTCGTCCTGCAGAGCCAGGAAGTCGGTCTGCGAGTTCACTTCCAGGATCACGGCAGCCTTGCCGTCGCCCTTGATTGCGATGGCGCCTTCAGCAGCAATGTTGCCCGCTTTCTTGGCAGCCTTGATGGCGCCCGAAGCGCGCATGTCATCAATGGCTTTTTCGATGTCGCCGCCAGCCTTGGTCAAGGCTTTCTTGCAGTCCATCATGCCTTCGCCGGTACGCTCGCGCAGTTCTTTGACCAACGCTGCAGTAATCTCTGCCATTTCAAAATTCCTCTTGGATAGGTTATCAACCATTCCACCCGATCGAACGGGCGTTCAATTCTTCCCGACCCCGTTGTAGCGAGCGCACATTACAAAGGCTGTAGCGGCACCACCGACAAACGGTTTTCGAGGTGGCAAAAAGGGGGCCAAGCCCCCTTTTTGCTTACTGAGTCAACGCCAGGGGCGTCAATTACTCAGCTGCGGCGACCGGAGCTTCTTCAGCAGCGGCGGCGAACTCGACGGTGCCACCGTTGACGTTGTTGCGACCGCGGATCACGGCGTCAGCCATCGAACCCATGTACAGCTGGATGGCGCGAATGGCGTCATCGTTGCCTGGGATGATGTAGTCAACGCCTTCCGGGCTGCTGTTGGTATCGACTACGCCGATAACCGGGATGCCCAGCTTGTTGGCTTCGGTGATCGCGATACGCTCGTGGTCAACGTCGATCACGAACAGTGCGTCAGGCAGACCGCCCATGTCCTTGATACCACCCAGGGAACGATCGAGCTTTTCCAGGTCGCGAGTGCGCATCAGCGCCTCTTTCTTGGTCAGCTTGGCGAAAGTACCGTCTTCGGCTTGCACTTCGAGGTCACGCAGACGCTTGATGGAAGCACGGATGGTTTTGAAGTTGGTCAGCATGCCGCCCAACCAGCGGTGATCGACGTACGGCGAACCGCAACGTGCTGCTTCTTCGGCAACGATCTTGCCAGCGGAACGCTTGGTGCCGACGAACAGAATCTTGTTTTTGCCCTGGGCCAGACGCTCTACGAAAGTCAGCGCTTCGTTGAACATTGGCAGGGTTTTTTCAAGGTTGATGATGTGGATCTTGTTACGCGCGCCGAAAATGTACTTGCCCATTTTCGGGTTCCAGTAACGGGTCTGGTGACCGAAGTGCACACCGGCCTTCAGCATATCGCGCATGTTGACTTGGGACATGATAGTTCCTTGATTAAGTCGGGTTTGGCCTCCACGTATCCCAATGACCAACCAGCAGCATCAGCTGAAGGCACCCAGGTCATCGTGTCGACACGTGTGTGGATTTAAGCTTCGCGGGGCTATCCCCGGAAAGCGGCGCATTTTATACCACAGCAACGCCAAAAACGAAACCCGCATTCGCATTTCCCGCCCCGGGCTTTTGCGCGCGTCTTGGATTCAGGCCAGAATGCCCCCAGCTTGATAGAGAGAAGCGATGGCCGGATGCTCATGGTTTACCCCTTCCGTCTGGTAGAATCGCGCTTTTAAGGGTGCTGAAACACCCGGCCGGCCGTCGCGCCCCCGCCGCTTCAGCCCCACTCCGTGTTTATTCGCGCCCGGCGCGTAAAAGAGAGCCTGTATGACCGTCACCCTCAAAACCCCCGAGGACATCGCAAAAATGCGTGTCGCTGGCCGCCTGGCTGCCGATGTACTGGAAATGATCGGTGAGTACGTCAAGCCCGGCGTCACCACCGAGGAACTCGACCGTATCTGCCACGACTACATCGTCAACGTGCAGCAGGCCATTCCCGCGCCACTCAACTACAAGGGTTTCCCGAAGTCGATCTGTACCTCGGTCAACCACGTGGTCTGCCATGGCATCCCGGGCGACAAGCCGCTCAAGGATGGCGATACCCTGAACATCGACGTAACCGTCATCAAGGACGGCTACCACGGCGACACCAGCAAGATGTTCCACGTCGGCAGCGTGCCGGTGTGGGCCGAGCGCCTGTCGCAGATCACCCAGGAATGCATGTACAAGGCCATCGAGATCGTCAAGCCCGGCTGCCGCCTGGGCGACATCGGCGAAATCATTCAGAAGCACGCGGAAAAGAACGGTTTCTCGGTGGTGCGTGAGTTCTGTGGCCACGGCATCGGCAAGGTGTTCCACGAGGAGCCGCAGATCCTGCACTACGGTCGCGCCGGTACCGGCATGGAACTCAAGGCCGGCATGACCTTCACCATCGAGCCGATGATCAACCAGGGCAAGGCCGATACCAAGGTGCTGGGTGACGGCTGGACCGCGATCACCAAGGACCGCAAGCTGTCGGCCCAATGGGAACATACCCTGCTGGTCACCGATACCGGCTATGAGATCTTCACCCTGCGCGGCGATGAGACCATCCCTCGCGTCTCGGCCTGATCCATTGCACCTGCTGCCTTATACAGAACGCCTATAGACCCAAGGAAAGCCAATCGATGCCGCAGGTGGATCCCGAACTCTTCGACCGCGGCCAGTTCCAGGCGGAACTGGCGCTGAAGGCCAGCCCCATCGCCGCCTTCAAGAAAGCCATCCGCCAGGCCCGCGAGGTCCTCGACGAGCGCTTTCGCGCCGGGCGCGATATCCGCCGGCTGATCGAAGACCGCGCCTGGTTCGTCGATAACATCCTGCAACAGGCCTGGGACCAGTTCAGCTGGAGCGAAGACGCCGACATCGCCCTGGTGGCGGTCGGCGGCTACGGTCGCGGCGAACTGCACCCCTACTCGGACATCGACCTGCTGATCCTGCTCGACAACGCCGACCACGAAATTTTTCGCGATTCCATCGAGCGTTTCCTGACCCTGCTCTGGGACATCGGCCTGGAAGTCGGCCAGAGCGTGCGTTCGGTCGACGAGTGCGCCGAAGAGGCCCGGGCCGACCTCACGGTCATTACCAACCTGATGGAAAGCCGCACCGTCGCCGGCCCCGAACGCCTGCGCCTGCGCATGCTCGAGGTCACCAGCACGGCGCACATGTGGCCGAGCAAGGACTTCTTCCTGGCCAAGCACGCCGAGCAGAAGGCCCGGCACCACAAGTACAACGACACCGAATACAACCTGGAACCCAACGTCAAGGGCTCGCCCGGCGGTCTGCGGGATATCCAGACGATCCTCTGGGTCGCCCGGCGCCAGTACGGCACCCTGAACCTGCGGGCCCTGGCCGGTGAAGGCTTTCTGGTGGAAAGCGAAAACGCCCTGCTGGCCTCGTCCCAGGAGTTCCTCTGGAAAGTCCGCTACGCCCTGCACATGCTCGCCGGACGCGCCGAAGACCGCCTGCTGTTCGACCACCAGCGCAGCATCGCCGGGCTCCTCGGTTTCAAGGGCGACGATGCGAAACAGGCGATCGAAAACTTCATGCAGCAGTACTACCGGGTGGTCATGAGCATCGCCCAGCTCAGCGACCTGATCATCCAGCATTTCGAGGAAATCATCCTCGCCCCGGAAGACGAAGCGCCGCCACAACCGTTGAACTCGCGCTTCCAGTTGCACGATGGTTACATCGAGGCGAGCAACCCCAACGTCTTCCGGCGCACACCGTTCGCCATGCTGGAAATCTTCGTGCTGATGGCCCAGCAGCCGGAAATCAAGGGCGTGCGTGCCGACACCATCCGCCTGCTGCGCGAATACCGCCATCTGATCGACGACGACTTCCGCAACGATATCCGTAACACCAGCCTGTTCATCGAACTGTTCAAGTGCAAGATCGGTATCCACCGCAACCTGCGGCGGATGAACCGCTACGGCATCCTCGGGCGCTACCTGCCGGAGTTCGGCGATATCGTCGGGCAGATGCAGCACGACCTGTTCCACATCTACACCGTGGACGCGCACACCCTGAACCTGATCAAGCACCTGCGCAAACTGCAGTACACCCAGGTTTCGGAGAAATTCCCGCTGGCCGCCAAGCTCATGGCCAAGCTGCCCAAGCCCGAACTGATCTACATGGCCGGGCTCTACCACGACATCGGCAAGGGCCGTCACGGCGACCATTCGGAACTCGGTGCGGTGGATGCCGCGGCCTTCTGCGCGCGCCACCAACTGCCGCAGTGGGACAGCCGCCTGATCGTCTGGCTGGTGCAGAACCACCTGGTGATGTCCACCACCGCCCAGCGCAAGGACCTCTCCGACCCACAGGTCATCCATGACTTCGCGCAGACCGTCGGCGACCAGGTGCACCTGGACTACCTGTACGTACTGACCGTCGCCGACATCAACGCGACCAACCCGAGCCTGTGGAACTCCTGGCGCGCCAGCCTGTTGCGCCAGCTCTACACCGAGACCAAGCGTGCCCTGCGCCGCGGCCTGGAAAACCCGGTGGACCGCGAGGAGCAGATTCGCCAGACGCAAAGCGCCGCGCTGGATATCCTGGTACGCGCCGGCACCGACCCGGACGATGTCGAGCAGCTCTGGTCGCAACTGGGCGATGACTACTTCCTGCGCCACACCGCCGGCGACGTGGCCTGGCACAGCGACGCGATCCTGCAGCAGCCGGCCGATGGCGGCCCGCTGGTGCTGATCAAGGAAACCACCCAGCGCGAGTTCGAGGGTGGCACGCAGATCTTCATCTACGCCCCGGACCAGCATGACTTCTTCGCCGTGACCGTGGCCGCGATGGACCAGCTCAACCTGAACATCCACGACGCCCGGGTCATCACCTCCAGCAGTCAGTTCACCCTCGACACCTACATCGTGCTGGACAACGACGGTGGCTCCATCGGCGACAATCCGAAGCGGGTCAAGCAGATCCGCGACGGCCTGACCGAAGCCCTGCGCAACCCGGACAACTACCCGACCATCATCCAGCGCCGGGTACCGCGCCAACTCAAGCACTTCGCCTTCGCGCCGCAGGTGACCATCCACAACGATGCCCAGCGGCCGGTCACGGTGCTGGAACTGAGCGCGCCGGACCGCCCCGGGCTGCTGGCGCGGATTGGCAAGATCTTCCTGGAGTTCGACCTGTCGCTGCAGAACGCCAAGATCGCCACCCTGGGCGAGCGGGTGGAGGACGTGTTCTTCATTACCGACGCCGACAGCCAACCGCTGTCCGACCCGCAGCTGTGCAGCCGATTGCAGGACGCCATCGTCGAACAGTTGAGCGTCGACGCCGAACCGCCCATTGAAACGATGCGCCTGAGTATCTGATAAATGCTTCCCTGTAGGAGCGGCCGGTCGACGCGCGATTGCTCGCGATGCGTCAGTCCAGACACCTTGCTGACGACTGACACAGCGTCATCGCGGGCAGGCCGCTCCGACACTTGATCGACCCGCGCCCGGCAGGCCGCATGCCTACAACCGAATTGAACGAGACTGTCCATGAACAACGCCCTGAACCAGTTGCAGCCCTATCCGTTCGAGAAACTGCGCGCCCTGCTCGGCAGCGTGACGCCGAATGCGGACAAGCGGCCGATCGCCCTGTCCATCGGTGAACCGAAGCACCGCTCGCCGGCGTTCGTCGCCGAAGCCCTGAGCGCCAACCTGGAGCAGATGGCGGTGTACCCGACCACCCTCGGCGTACCGGCCCTGCGGGAAGCCATCGGTGCCTGGTGCGAGCGGCGTTTCGGCGTGCCCAGCGGCTGGATCGACCCGGCGCGCAATATCCTGCCGGTCAATGGCACCCGCGAGGCGCTGTTCGCCTTCACCCAGACCGTGGTCAACCGTGGCGACGACGCGCTGGTGGTCAGTCCCAATCCGTTCTACCAAATCTACGAAGGTGCCGCCTTCCTCGCCGGGGCCAAGCCGCACTACCTGCCGTGCCTGGACGAGAACGGCTTCAACCCGGACTTCGATGCCGTGCCGGCCGAGATCTGGCAGCGCTGCCAGATCCTGTTCCTGTGCTCGCCGGGCAATCCGACCGGGGCGCTGATCCCGCTGGAAACCCTGAAGAAGTTGATCGCCCTGGCCGACGAACATGACTTCGTGATCGCCGCCGACGAGTGCTACAGCGAGCTGTATTTCGACGAACAGACCCCACCGCCGGGCCTGCTCAGCGCCTGTGTGGCTCTCGGGCGCAAGGACTTCAAGCGCTGCGTGGTGTTCCACAGCCTGTCCAAGCGTTCCAACCTGCCAGGACTGCGTTCCGGCTTCGTCGCTGGCGACGCGGATATTCTCAAGGCTTTCCTGCTGTATCGCACCTACCACGGCTGCGCGATGCCGGTGCAGACCCAACTGGCCAGCGTGGCGGCCTGGAACGACGAAGTGCATGTGCGGGCCAACCGCGCGCTGTACCGGGAAAAGTTCGATGCGGTGCTGGAGATCCTGGCGCCAGTGCTGGATGTGCAACGACCGGATGGCAGCTTCTACCTGTGGCCGAATGTGCAGGGCGATGACGCGGCGTTCTGCCGTGACCTGTTCGCCGAGGAACATGTGACGGTGGTGCCGGGTTCCTACCTGTCCCGCGAAGTCGACGGCGTCAACCCGGGGGCTGGGCGCGTGCGCATGGCGCTGGTCGCGCCATTGGCCGAGTGTGTCGAGGCGGCGGAACGGATTCGCGCGTTCATCCTGCGCCGTAAGTAGTTACGGCCAGGGGCGCCCTCAAGCCGAACGCAATCCTGTGGCAAGCGGGCTTGCCCGTGCTGGGGCGCGAAGCGACCCTAAAACCGATGAACTCAGTCTGGCAGGTAGACCGAGATAACCGATTTTACGACTGCTTCGCAGCCGAACGCGGGCAAGCCCGCTCGCCACAAAGCACAAGCCTCAAAGCACAAGGCACAAGGCACAAGGCACAAGGCACAAGGCACAAGGCTCAAGGCTCAAGGCTCAAGGCTCAAGGCTCAAGGCTCAAGGCTCAAGGCTCAAGGCTCAAGGTAGTGTGACTAACTGAACAGCCTGTGAATACCACTCGCCGCAGGCTATTTCACCGAGCCGAGGTTCGCCTCGCTCAGGTCCAGCTCCGCCAGCACCTCGCGCAACACATCGTCGCCGATCTGGTGCTGGCGACTGAGCCGGTACAACTCCAGGCGCTGCGCGCGCAGCGCCTTCAAACGCAGGCGGCGCTCCAGCAGATCCATCTGCAACGCCTGCGCCTGGGCCTCGGCGGAGTCGTTGAACACATCCAACTGATGCCGGTATTCGGCCATCAACTGCGCCTTCAACTCGGTCGCCAACGCAGCCTGGCTCGCATCCAGGGCCGTGGCCGTGTCTTGCGGGGCGCCCAGTTCCTCGACCTCCAGCACACGGATCGCCGCCTCGGCGGTCTTCTTCCAGGCTTCGCGCACTTCGCCGCGGTGCTGGTCATCCTCACTCTTTGGAAGGTCGCGCAACAGCAGCGGCAGGGCAATGCTGGCCGTCGCCAAAGACAGCAGGATTACCCCAGCAGCGATGAAAATCAGCACGTCTCGCTCGGGAAAATCCACCCCGGGCGCAATCAGCAGCGGCACCGACATCACACCCGCCAGCGTCACCGCCCCGCGCACGCCGCCTACCGTCAGCAACCAGCAGGAGCGCCCCTTGGCCATCCCCGACAACTGGCTTTTACCCCGCCAGTCCCGCAGCAGCTCCGCCAAGCGCCAAATGCTGTGCACCCAGATAAAACGCAATGCCAGCAACGCCAGAAAAATCGCCAGCACCTCCAGGCAGCGGTACAGCAGGGTCGGCCATAACGAGGGCTGATGACTGGCGACCGCCTTGACGATGTCCGGTAACTGCAAGCCCAACAACAGGAAAATCAGCCCGTTGAAGGCAAACTCCAGCAACGACCAGACACTACGGTTGAGCAGTCGGGTACTGGTCTGACGCGGCAACAGGTCGAGCCAGCTCTGCATCATCCCCGCCGCCACCGCGGAAAGAATCCCCGACACACCAAGGCGTTCGGCCAACACATAAGCAGCGAATGGCAACAGCAACATAAACACCACGTGGGTCGCCGGGTCGTCCCAACCGCGAGCGATCATCCACACCCGAAGCCGGCCCACCAGCCAGCTCAGTCCCACACCGATGGCCAAACCGCCGACGGCCACCAGGACAAAAGCCACACTCGCACTGGCCAGGGAAAATACCCCGGTCACGGCCGCCACCAGGGCGAACTTGAAGGTCACCAGACCCGACGCATCGTTCATCAGCGCCTCGCCCTGGAGCATGTGCATCAACGGCGTCGGCAAACGGTTCTGGGCGATGGCGGAAACCGCCACGGCATCGGTCGGCGACAACACGGCCGCCAAGGCGAACGCCACCGGCAAGGGGATGGCCGGCAACAACCAGTTAATGAAATAGCCGGCACCGACCACCGTGAACAACACCAGCCCCACGGCCAGGGTCAGGATCGGTCCACGCAAGCGCCACAGCTCGCGCTTGGGCATGCGCCAGCCATCGGAAAACAACAAGGGTGGGAGAAACAGAAACAGAAACAATTCCGGATCCAGCGCCACATGCAGGCCCAGGGTCGGCCAGGCCAACAAGGCGCCCGCGGCGATCTGCACCAGGGGCAGGGGCAGCGGGAGCACCCGCCAGAGCAAACGCGAGACGCCGACCAACATCAGCAGAATCAGGACGGTGTAGGCAGTCTGCATAAAAGGCATTCCCAATCGTTCAACAACACATCCCTGGCAAACGCTTGCCGTCGAAGTGCCATATTAGCCGCTTAAGCTGCCGTCCGGGCGCTGCACGAAAGTCGCAGCCGCCAGGGGAAGATGTAACCACGCACGACTAAGGCGCCTAAGCGGCCCGCTCATGGCATAATCTTTCACCTTTCATCCTTCGCATCTCCAAAGGGGAGGCAATTGCTGTGACCGCTTCGAGCAAAACGTTGCACCTTTTCGGAATCAAGGCCTGCGACACCATGAAAAAGGCCCGCACCTGGCTCGACGAGCAGGCCGTGCCCTACGAGTTCCATGACTACAAGACCACCGGCATCGACCGCGAACACCTGACCCAGTGGTGCAACGAGCACGGCTGGGAAGTACTGCTGAACCGCGCCGGAACCACCTTTCGCAAACTCGACGACGAACGTAAAGCCGATCTCGACCAGGCGAAAGCGATTGAACTGATGCTGGCACAACCCTCGATGATCAAGCGCCCGGTGCTTGATCTCGGTGACCGAACCCTGATTGGCTTCAAGCCAGATAGCTATGCGGCGGCCCTCAACTGAGCCAGAGCGCTCAAGGCCCCCACTCATTTTGCAAGAGGTAACAGCATGTCCACTACTCTGTTCAGCCTGGGCTTCGGCGTTGGCACCCAGAACCGTCAAGGTGCCTGGCTGGAAGTTTTCTACGCCCAACCCCTGATTCAGCCAGCAGCCGAACTGATCGCCGCGATCGCGCCGATCCTCGGCTACAGCGGCGGCAACCAGGCGATCACCTTCAGCACCGCCCAAGCCTCGCAACTGGCCGAGGCCCTGAAAAGCGTCGACGCCGCCCAGGCCGCCCTGCTGACCCGCCTGGCCGAAAGCCACAAGCCGCTGGTCGCCACCGTGCTGGCCGAAGACGTCCAGCTGACTTCGACCCCCGAGGCCTACCTCAAGCTGCACCTGCTCTCCCATCGTTTGGTCAAGCCTCACGGCCTGAGCCTGGCGGGCGTGTTCCCGCTGCTGCCGAACGTGGCCTGGACCAGCCTGGGCGCGATCGACCTGTCGGAGCTGGCCGCGCATCAACTGGAAGCCCGCCTGCGCGGCGAGCTGCTGGAAGTATTCTCGGTGGACAAGTTCCCGAAAATGACCGACTACGTGGTCCCGAGCGGCGTGCGCATCGCTGACAGCGCGCGGATTCGCCTGGGCGCCTATATCGGCGAAGGCACCACCGTGATGCACGAAGGTTTCGTCAACTTCAACGCCGGCACCGAAGGCCCGGGCATGATCGAGGGCCGCGTGTCGGCGGGCGTCTTCGTCGGCAAGGGTTCCGACTTGGGCGGCGGCTGCTCGACCATGGGCACCCTGTCCGGTGGCGGCAACATCGTCATCAAGGTCGGCGAAGGCTGCCTGATCGGCGCCAACGCCGGTATCGGCATTCCGCTGGGTGACCGCAACACCGTGGAGTCGGGCCTGTACGTGACCGCCGGGACCAAGGTCGCGCTGCTCGACGAGAACAACCAGCTGGTCAAGGTGCTCAAGGCCCGCGACCTGGCCGGCCTGCCGGACCTGCTGTTCCGGCGTAACTCGGAAACCGGCGCGGTGGAGTGCAAGAGCCACAAATCGGCCATCGCGCTGAACGAAGCCCTGCACGCGCATAACTGAGCAGGATTGCTGCCGGCGATGGCGCCCGCAAGGCCGCCTTCGCGGGCAAGCTCCGTTCCCACAGGTTCATCGCGTGCTCGGCACCTGCGCGCGACGCCGTACCGTGGGAACGGAGCTTGCCCGCGAAGAGGCCCTCAAAGCGACCACGAATCTCGCCGGCAAGTGTTCCCACCACCAGGGCCGAACACCATGTTGATACCGTCTCCCTGGCGCGCCGATTTCCCGGCCATCGCCGCCCTGCAACGGCAAGACCAGATCTATCTGGACAGCGCCGCCACGACCCAGAAGCCCCAGGCGCTGATCGCTGCCCTGGCGCACTATTACAGCAACGGTGCGGCCAACGTGCACCGTGCCCAGCACCTGCCCGGCGCCCACGCCACCCAGGCCTTCGAAGACAGCCGGAGCAAGGTCGGCCAGTGGCTCAACGTGGGCAACAGCGGACAGATCGTTTTCAGTCACGGCGCCACCTCGGCGCTGAATCTCCTGGCCTATGGCCTGGAAGCCCTGTTCCAGCCCGGCGACGAGATTGTCATCAGCGCCCTGGAGCATCACGCCAACCTGCTGCCCTGGCAGCAACTGGCACAACGCCGGGGACTGCGACTGGTGGTGCTGCCAATCAACGCCGGCGGCCTGATCGACCTGGGCGCCGCCCAGCAGTTGATCGGCCCGCGGACTCGCTTGTTGGCGCTCAGCCAGCTGTCCAACGTGCTCGGGGCCTGGCAACCGCTGGAACCCTTGCTCGCGCTGGCGCGGTCGTTCAATGCGCTGAGCGTGGTCGACGGCGCCCAGGGCGTGGTCCACGGTCGCCACGACGTCCAGGCACTGGGCTGCGATTTCTATGTTTTTTCCAGCCACAAGCTCTACGGCCCCGACGGCGTGGGCGTGCTCTATGGCCGCAACGAAGCCCTGAAGCAACTGCGCCACTGGCAGTTCGGCGGTGAAATGGTGCTGGACGCGGACTATCAGCAGGCCAACTTCCGCCCCGCGCCATTGGGCTTCGAAGCCGGAACGCCGCCCATTGCCGGCGTCATCGGCCTCGGCGCGACCCTCGACTACCTGGCCGGCCTCGACCAGGCCGCCGTCTCGGCCCACGAAGCGGCGCTGCACGCCCATCTGTTGCAGGGTTTGCAGGTACGCAATGGCGTCCGCCTGCTGGGCGAACCGCAGTTGGCGCTGGCCAGTTTCGTCGTCGACGGCGTGCACAATGCCGATCTGGCTCACCTGCTGACCGACCAGGGGATTGCCGTGCGCGCCGGCCATCACTGTGCGATGCCACTGATGAAACAGCTCGGGTTGGCGGGCGCGATCCGCGTATCGCTGGGGCTGTACAACGACTCCGACGACCTGGAGCGGTTTTTCGAGGCGCTGGATCAAGCCCTGGAGCTATTGCGATGAGCCTGCCCGCCGAGGCGCGGCTCGTGCTGGAAAACTTCCAGCACCTGGCGGGCTGGGAACAACGGGCACGGCTGCTGATGCAATGGGGTGAGCGCTTGCCGCCCTTGGGCGACGCCGACAAGACCGAGGCCAACCGCGTGCATGGCTGCGAAAGCCGGGTGTGGTTGACCGGTCGCTTGCAAGATGGTCAGTGGCAGTTTGCCGCGAGCAGCGATGCACGCTTGATTCGCGGCCTGGTGGCGCTATTGCTGGTGCGGGTCAACGGCTTGAGCGCCGACGAGTTGCGGCAGGTCGACCTGCCGGACTGGTTCGCCCAGCTTGGCCTGTCCCGGCAGTTGTCGCCATCGCGCAGCAACGGGCTGAATGCCGTGTTGCAACGAATGCGTGAGTTGACGCAATAGCCCTCAAGTGTGGCGAGCGGGCTTGCCCGCGCTGGGGAGCGAAGCCGCCCTAGAACCAGCCGCTCCGCTGTGTCAGCTAGAATGCGTATATCGGCTCATGCAATAGATCCACTGCGGGAGACCGCATCAACCGGTTTTTCGGGGGCTTCGCCCCCCAACGTGGGCAAGCCCACTCGCCACAAGGGCGGTCCCCTTCGCGGCGGTGCGACGTCCCGACAAGCCCTGCTCCTACAGTACCGAATGCCGTGACACAACGAATGCGTGAGTTGACGCAATAGCCCTCAAGTGTGGCGAGCGGGCTTGCCCGCGCTGGGGGGCGAAGCCGCCCTAGAACCAGCCGCTCCGCTGTGTCAGCTAGAATGCGTATATCGGCTCATGCAATAGATCCACCGCGGGAGACCGCATCAACCGGTTTTTGGGGGGCTTCGCCCCCCAACGTGGGCAAGCCCACTCGCCACAAGGGCGGTCCCCTTCGCGGTGGTGCGACGTCCCGACAAGCCCTGCTCCTACAGTACCGAATGCCGTGACACAACGAATGCGTGAGTTGACGCAATAGCCCTCAAGTGTGGCGAGCGGGCTTGCCCGCGCTGGGGGGCGAAGCCGCCCTAAAATCAGCCGCTCCGCTGTGTCAGCTAGAATGCGTATATCAGCTCATGCAATAGATCCACTGCGGGAGACCGCATCAACCGGTTTTGGGGGGCTTCGCCCCCCAACGTGGGCAAGCCCACTCGCCACAAGGGCGGTCCCCTTCGCAGCGGTGCGACGTCCCGACAAGCCCTGCGCCTACAGTACCGAATGCCGTGACACAACGAATGCGTGAGTTGACGCAATAGCTCTCAAGTGTGGCGAGCGGGCTTGCCCGCGCTGGGGGGCGAAGCCGCCCTAGAACCAGCCGCTCCGCTGTGTCAGCTAGAATGCGTATATCAGCTCATGCAATAGATCCACCGCGGGAGACCGCATCAACCGGTTTTTCGGGGGCTTCGCCCCCAACGTGGGCAAGCCCACTCGCCACAAGGGCGGTCCCCTTCGCGGCGGTGCGACGTCCCGACAAGCCCTGCGCCTACAGTACCGATGCCGTGCCGCAGCGGATGCGTGAGTTGACGCAATAGCCCTCAAGTGTGGCGAGCGGGCTTGCCCGCGCTGGGGGGCGAAGCCGCCCTAAAACCAGCCGCTCCACTGTGTCAGCTAGAATGCGTATATCAGCTCATGCAATAGATCCACTGCGGGAGACCGCATCAATCGGTTTTTCGGGGGCTTCGCCCCCCAACGTGGGCAAGCCCACTCGCCACAAGGGCGGTCCCCTTCGCGGCGGTGCGACGTCCCGACAAGCCCTGCTCCTACAGTACCGAATGCCGTGACACAACGAATGCGTGAGTTGACGCAATAGCCCTCAAGTGTGGCGAGCGGGCTTGCCCGCGCTGGGGGGCGAAGCCGCCCTAAAATCAGCCGCTCCGCTGTGTCAGCTAGAATGCGTATATCAGCTCATGCAATAGATCCACCGCGGGAGACCGCATCAACCGGTTTTTGGGGGTCTTCGCCCCCAACGTGGGCAAGCCCACTCGCCACAAGGGCGGTCCCCTTCGCGGCGGTGCGACGTTCCGACAAGCCCTGCGCCTACAGTACTGATACCGTGCCGCAGCGGATGCGTGAGTTGACGCAATAGCCCTCAAGTGTGGCGAGCGGGCTTGCCCGCGCTGGGGGGCGAAGCCGCCCTAAAACCAGCCGCTCCGCTGTGTCAGCTAGAATGCGTATATCGGCTCATGCAATAGATCCACCGCGGGAGACCGCATCAACCGGTTTTTCGGGGTCTTCGCCCCCAACGTGGGCAAGCCCACTCGCCACAAGGGCGTCCATCTGCTACTCAGGTTTGAGCCGATCCGCCGGCCGGCGCATGCCCGCGACGATCTTGTCCACCGCCTTGGTCGCCGCGACCATGCCGAAGGTCGCCGTCACCATCATCACCGCCCCGAAACCACCGGCGCAGTCCAGCTTCACCCCATCGCCGACAAAACTCTTCTGCAGGCAAATGCTGCCATCGGGCTTCGGATAACGCAGCTGCTCCGTGGAAAACACGCAAGGCACGCTGTAGTGGCGGGTCACCGTGCGCGAAAAGCCGTAGTCGCGACGCAAGGTCGAACGCACTTTCGAGGCCAGGGGATCATTGAACGTGCGGTTCAGGTCGCAGACCTGGATCAGCGTCGGGTCGATCTGCCCACCGGCACCGCCGGTGGTGATGATCTGGATCTTGCGCCGCTTGCACCAGGCGATCAGCGCCGCCTTGGCATTGACGCTGTCGATGCAGTCGATCACACAGTCGATGTCCGTGGTGATGTACTCGGCCATGGTCTCGCGGGTGACGAAATCACTCACCGCGTGTACCCGGCAGTCCGGGTTGATGCCCTTCAGGCGCTCGGCCATGACCTCGACCTTGGCCCGCCCCACGGTACTGTCCAGGGCATGCAACTGGCGATTGCTGTTGCTGACGCAGACATCGTCCAGATCGAACAGCGAGATCTCACCGACACCGCACCGGGCAATGGCCTCGGCGGCCCAGGAACCGACACCACCGACGCCGACGATCGCCACATGGGCGGCCTTCAGCCGTTCCAGACCTTCAATGCCATACAACCGGGCAACGCCGGCAAACCGCGGATCTTCTGCACTCATGACCATTACCCAAAAAACCGGCGCGCATTATAGGGCCGGGCGTAGGCGACGGACATCTCCAGCCTATGAATGGTCGGCGACAAGTGTCAAATCACAACGTTTTGACGAGAATAGCGCTACAACAAACAAGGAAAGAACTTAAACCTCGCGCCATTGCCCAATGCCTGCTTGTACCTACGGTGCTGTACGCTCGACGGATAGCAAGTGTAGGATGCGCGCCGCTCTGTTCCCTGTTCTAGCCCTTTTCGGAACCCGAAATACCTATGTCATCGCGTAAATTTGGACTCAACCTGGTCGTGGTGTTGGCCATTGCCGCACTGTTCACCGGTTTCTGGGCGCTGATCAACCGCCCGGTTTCGGCGCCTGACTGGCCCGAACAGATTGCCGGCTTCTCCTACTCGCCTTTCCAGCAGGGTCAATTCCCGCAGAAAGAACAGTACCCGACCGACGATGATATGCGTCGCGACCTGGAGATCATGAGCAAGCTGACCGACAACATCCGTATCTATTCGGTCGACGGCACCCTACAGGACATTCCCAAGCTCGCCGAAGAATTCGGCCTGCGGGTGACCCTGGGGATCTGGATCAGTCCGGACCAGGAACGCAACGAGCGCGAAATCACCCGAGCCATCGAACTGGCCAACAGCAGCCGCAGCGTGGTACGCGTGGTGGTCGGCAACGAGGCGATCTTCCGCAAGGAAATCACCGCCAAGGAACTCGGCGTGCTGCTCGACCGCGTGCGGGCCGCCGTCAAGGTGCCGGTGACCACCTCCGAACAGTGGCATATCTGGGAACGCAACCCGGAACTGGCCAAGCACGTCGACCTGATCGCCGCGCACATCCTGCCCTACTGGGAGTTCATCCCGATGGAGAAGTCCGGCCAGTACGTGCTGGATCGCGCCCGCGAACTCAAGCGCATGTTCCCGAAAAAGCCGCTGTTGCTATCGGAAGTCGGCTGGCCGAGCAATGGCCGCGTGCGTGGCGGTGCCGAAGCGACCCAGGCCGACCAGGCCATCTACCTGCGCACCCTGGTCAACAAGCTTAACCGCCAGGGCTTCAACTACTTCGTGATCGAAGCCTTCGACCAGCCGTGGAAGGCCAGCGACGAGGGTTCGGTAGGCGCCTACTGGGGCGTGTTCAACGCCGCGCGCCAGCAGAAGTTCAACTTCGAAGGCCCGGTGGTAGCGATCCCGCAATGGCGCGTCCTGGCCATCGGCTCGGTGGTGCTGGCGTTGCTCTCGCTGACCCTGCTGATGATCGACGGCTCGGCCCTGCGTCAGCGCGGACGGACCTTCCTGACCTTTATCGCGTTCCTCTGCGGTTCGGTGCTGGTATGGATCGGCTACGACTACAGCCAGCAATACAGCACCTGGTTCAGCCTGACGGTGGGCTTCTTGCTGGCTATCGGCGCCCTGGGCGTGTTTATCGTCCTGCTGACCGAGGCCCACGAACTGGCCGAGGCAGTCTGGACCCACAAGCGCCGACGTGAATTCCTGCCGGTGGTAGGCGACTCGGACTACCGGCCGAAAGTCTCGATCCACGTGCCGTGCTACAACGAGCCGCCGGAAATGGTCAAACAGACCCTCGACGCCCTGGCGGCCCTCGATTACCCGGACTACGAAGTCCTGATCATCGACAACAACACCAAGGATCCGGCGGTCTGGGAACCGGTGCAGGCTTATTGCGAAACCCTCGGCCCGCGCTTCCGCTTCTTCCACGTCGCGCCGCTGGCCGGGTTCAAGGGTGGGGCACTGAACTACCTGATCCCGCACACCGCCAAGGACGCCGAAGTCATCGCGGTGATCGACTCGGACTACTGTGTCGACCGCAACTGGCTCAAGCACATGGTGCCGCACTTCGCCGATCCGAAGATCGCCATCGTGCAATCGCCGCAGGATTATCGCGACCAGAACGAAAGCACCTTCAAGAAGCTCTGCTACTCGGAATACAAAGGCTTCTTCCATATCGGCATGGTCACCCGCAACGACCGCGACGCGATCATCCAGCACGGCACCATGACCATGACCCGGCGCTCGGTCCTGGAAGAACTGGGCTGGGCCGACTGGTGCATCTGCGAAGACGCCGAGCTGGGCCTGCGGGTGTTCGAGAAAGGCCTGTCGGCGGCTTATCACCACGAGAGCTACGGCAAGGGCTTGATGCCGGATACCTTTATCGACTTCAAGAAACAGCGTTTCCGCTGGGCCTACGGGGCGATCCAGATCATCAAGCGGCATACCGCCAGCCTGCTGCGCGGCAAGGACACCGAACTGACCCGCGGCCAGCGCTATCACTTCCTCGCGGGCTGGCTGCCGTGGGTCGCCGACGGCATGAACATTTTCTTCACCGTCGGTGCCCTGCTCTGGTCGGCGGCGATGATCATCGTGCCGAAACAGGTCGATCCGCCGCTGTTGATTTTCGCGATCCCACCATTGGCGCTGTTCGCCTTCAAGGTCGGCAAGATCCTGTTCCTTTACCGCCGCGCGGTCGGGGTCAACATGAAAGATGCCTTCGCCGCCGCGCTGGCTGGCCTGGCCTTGTCGCACACCATCGCCAAGGCGGTGCTGTACGGCTTCTTCACCAGCAGCATCCCGTTCTTCCGCACACCGAAAAACGCCGATAACCACGGCCTCTGGGTGGCGATTTCGGAAGCCCGGGAAGAGATGTTCATCATGCTGCTGCTGTGGGCCGCGGCGCTGGGGATCTGCCTGGTGAATGGCTTACCGAGCTACGACATGCGCTTCTGGGTGGTCATGTTGCTGGTGCAGTCGCTGCCGTACCTCGCGGCGCTGATCATGGCGTTTGTTTCCTCGCTGCCGAAACCGGCCAGCGCGCAAGAGCCGGCGGCGCTCGCCTAATCGCGACGCACTGCACGAAACGGCGGCCTGCGGGTCGCCGTTTTGCTTTAAGATATCCACCTTTTGCGCACCTCTATATTCCTGTAGGAGCAGCCGGTCGACGCTCGATTGCTCGCGATGATAGTTCAGGCTCCGCGGGGGTTCAGGCTCCCCGCGTTATCGTTAACGCCTATCGTCTCGGAGCGCTGCCCGGAGCAAGCTCGCTCCTACATACATACCCGTTTCGGAGCTTTGCCATGACGGCCCACGCCGACCTTTCGCCGACCCTGCAACTCGCTTGCGACCTGATCCGCCGCCCTTCCGTGACACCGGTCGACGCCGACTGCCAGAAGCTGATGATGCAGCGCCTGGGCGATGCCGGTTTCAAGCTCGAACCGATGCGGATCGAAGACGTCGACAACTTCTGGGCCACCCATGGCCAACAGGCGGGCCCGGTGCTGTGCTTTGCCGGTCACACCGACGTAGTGCCCACCGGTCCGGTGCAGGCCTGGCAGAATGATCCGTTCGATGCACTGATCGACGAACACGGCATGCTCTGCGGACGTGGCGCGGCCGACATGAAAGGCAGCCTGGCAGCCATGCTGGTGGCCGCCGAGCGTTTTGTCGCCGCCTACCCGGACCACAAGGGCTCGGTCGCCTTCCTGATCACCAGCGACGAAGAAGGCCCGGCCCATCACGGCACCAAGGCCGTGGTCGAGCGCCTGGCGGCGCGTAACGAGCGCCTGGACTGGTGCATCGTCGGTGAGCCGTCGAGCACGACCCTGGTCGGTGACGTGGTGAAAAACGGCCGGCGCGGTTCCCTCGGTGCCCGTCTTACCGTACGCGGCGTGCAAGGCCATGTGGCCTACCCGCACCTGGCGAAAAACCCGATCCACCTGGCCGCCCCGGCCCTGGCCGAACTGGCCGCCGAGCACTGGGACGACGGCAACGCGTTCTTCCCACCCACCAGCTTCCAGATTTCCAACCTCAACTCAGGGACCGGCGCGACCAACGTGATCGCCGGCGAACTGGTGGCACTGTTCAACTTCCGCTTCTCCACCGAGTCCAGCGTCGAAGGCCTGCAACAGCGGGTCGCGGCGATCCTCGACAAGCACGGCCTGGACTGGCACGTGGAATGGGCACTGTCCGGCCTGCCGTTCCTCACCGAACCGGGCGCGCTGCTCGATGCGGTGTCGGCGAGTATCAAGGCAGTCACCGGGCGCGAAACCCAGGCCTCCACCAGCGGCGGGACCTCCGACGGTCGGTTTATCGCCACCCTCGGCACCCAGGTGGTCGAGCTGGGCCCGGTCAACGCGACGATCCATCAGGTCAATGAGCGGGTCCTGGCCAGCGACCTCGACGTGCTCACCGAGATCTACTACCAGACCCTGATCAAGTTGCTTGCCTGATGCTTACCTGCCCACTCTGCTCCGCGCCCCTGAGCGCGGTCGACAATGGCGTGGCCTGTCCGCTCGGGCATCGTTTCGACCGCGCGCGCCAGGGTTACCTGAACCTGCTGCCGGTCCAGCACAAGAACAGTCGCGACCCGGGCGACAACCTGGCCATGGTCGAGGCCCGGCGCGATTTCCTCAACGCCGGCCATTACGCACCGGTGGCCCGCCGCCTGGCGGAACTGGCCGCCGAGCGGGCGCCGGGACGCTGGGTCGATATCGGCTGCGGCGAGGGCTACTACACCGCGCAACTGGCCGAGGCCCTGCCCGCGGCCGACGGCTATGCGCTGGATATTTCCCGCGAGGCGGTCAAGCGTGCCTGTCGACGCAACCCGCGACTGACCTGGTTGATCGCCAGCATGGCGCGGGTGCCCTTGGCCGACGCCAGTTGCCAGTTCATCGCCAGCGTATTCAGCCCGCTGGACTGGCAGGAGGCCAAGCGCCTGCTGAGCCGCGGGGGCGGCCTGATGAAAGTCGGGCCGACCAGCGGTCATCTGATGGAACTGCGTGAACGTCTGTACGATGAAGTGCGCGAGTACACCGACGACAAGCACCTGGCGTTGGTGCCCGCCGGCATGGCGCTGGAGCACAGCGAAGTACTGGCGTTCAAGCTGAGCCTGGCCAACGCCCAGGACCGGGCGAATCTGCTGGCCATGACCCCTCACGGCTGGCGCGCGAGTGCCGAGCGCCGGGCACGGGTCATCGAACAGCCTGAGCCGTTCGAGGTCAGCATCTCGATGCGTTACGATTACTTCGTCTTACAATAAATCCACTATTCATGGCCTTGAACAGTGGTTCAAGGCCGACAAAATCCGCGAATGGATTTTTCGAACAGCCACAGCGAGGACTTCCATGCGCCAGCCCGATATCGAGATTTACCTCAAGGACGACGACGTCGACCACAAGGCCATTGCCACCTGGCTCGGCGCCGCGCTGGGCCCTTGCAGCGACTGGAGCCAGAAAGGCCAGACCTGGAAGTGCCTGGCCGGCGGCGTGCCGGTGACCTGGCTGCCCAAGGCCGTGGGCAAATGGAACAGCTTGTACCTGGAAAGCGACCAGACCCCATGGGATGACGACATCGCCTGCGCCCGCGCCGCCTTTGCCGCGCTGAACGTGGAAGTGCGTTGCGCCCCGGGGAGCTGGGTCGAGGAGGAAGGCGAGGAGACCGCCGATCGCTGGATCCGCATCAGTGCCGATGGCGAAGAAGAGATCACCTGGCGTACCGCCTGATGCTGACTGCGGGCACGGAGTCTGTGTGCCGAGCGGGCCCCTGTGGCGAGAGGGCTTGCCCGCGCTCGGCGGCGAAGCCGTCGTCAATCGGCTGAAAGACCGCGTCAGCCGGTTTTGGGGCTGCTTCGCAGCCCAGCGCGGGCAAGCCCGCTCGCCACAATAGGCCCTTCAACAGCATCACATCGGCGGTTACAGCCCGACCACATCCTCGGCCTGCAGACCTTTCTGGCCTTCCACCAGCGCGTACTCCACCTGCTGCCCTTCCGCCAGGGAGCGGTGGCCTTCGCCACGAATCGCGCGGTAGTGCACAAACACATCCGCTCCGTCTTCACGCTGAATGAAACCGTAACCCTTGGCGTCGTTGAACCACTTCACATTGCCTGTCTCGCGCGTTGCCATGAATCCGTACTCCGTCTTGTTATTGTGGAATGGGCCCGGCTCGAAGAGCCCTTCATGGATCGTCGCCTGAACGTCGTGCTGTGCGGATGAGTCCTGCCGTTCATGGCGAACCTCTGAGTATAGGACAGGTCAAAAAACTCTCAATCAATATTAGTTCGCCGCGTTTTTGCCGATCCTGGGTGAATACGGCACACTAGCCGCCGAGCAAACGCTCGGTTCACTCCACTTGCCTGCAGATGCCGTATGACCCGTTCCCCGTTCCGCCGTCTCGTGTTTGGTACCTTGCGTCGCCTCCTGTACCTGTGGGTGCGCTCGGAGACGATCAACCAGTCGTCGCTGACCCTCAACCTCGACCGCAGCCGGCCAGTCTTCTACGTCCTGCAATCACCGTCGCTGACCGACCTCGCCGTGGTCGACCACGAATGCACCAAGGCCGGCCTGCCGCGCCCGGTACTGCCGGTGGCGGTCGGCACACTGGTGGAACCAGCAGCGTTTTTCTACCTGACCCCCGAACCCGACTGGCTGGGCCGCCAGGACAAACGCGGGGCACCACCGACGCTGAACCGGCTGGTCAGCGCCTTGAGCGAAAATGCCGCCGAAGATGCGCTGATCGTCCCGGTGAGCGTGTTCTGGGGCCAGTCGCCGGACAGCGAATCGAGCCCCTGGAAACTGCTGTTCGCCGACAGTTGGGCGGTCACCGGGCGCCTGCGCCGTCTGCTGAGCATCCTGATTCTCGGGCGCAAGACCCGCGTGCAATTCTCCGCGCCGATCCATCTGCGGGGCCTGATCGAGCACAACAAGGGTCACGAGCGTACCGTGCGCATGGCCCAGCGCATCCTGCGGGTGCACCTGCGCAACCTCAAGGCCGCGGTCATCGGTCCGGACATCTCCCACCGGCGCAACCTGGTCAAGGGCCTGGTCAACGAACCGCTGGTGCGCCAGGCGATCGTCGAAGAAGCCCAGCGCGAGAACATCTCAGTGGAAAAAGCCCAGGCCCAGGCCCTGCGCTACGGCAACGAGATCGCCTCGGACTACACCTACACCGCGATCCGCTTCCTCGAAGTGGTACTGAGCTGGTTCTGGAACAAGATCTACGACGGCATCAAGGTCAACCATATCGAAGGCGTGCAGGCCGTGGCCCAAGGCCACGAAGTCATCTACGTACCCTGCCACCGCAGCCATATCGACTACCTGCTGCTGTCCTACCTGCTGTTTCGCAACGGCCTGACCCCGCCGCACATCGCCGCCGGGATCAACCTCAACATGCCGGTGATCGGCAGCCTGCTGCGCCGCGGCGGGGCGTTCTTCATGCGCCGCACCTTCAAGGGCAACCCGCTCTACACTTCGGTGTTCAATGAATACCTGCACACCCTGTTCACCAAGGGTTTCCCGGTGGAGTACTTCGTCGAGGGTGGCCGCTCGCGCACCGGGCGCATGCTGCAACCGAAGACCGGCATGCTGGCCATCACCCTGCGCAGCTTCCTGCGTTCCTCGCGCATGCCCATCGTCTTCATCCCGGTGTACATCGGCTACGAGCGGGTCCTGGAAGGACGGACCTACCTCGGCGAACTGCGCGGCGCGAGCAAGAAGAAAGAGTCGATCTTCGACATCTTCAAGGTCATCGGGGCGCTCAAGCAGCGCTTCGGCCAGGTCGCGGTCAACTTCGGCGAGCCGATCAAACTGGCCGAGTTCCTCGATCAGGAACAACCGGACTGGCGCGCCCAGGCGTTGGGCCCGCAATTCCGCCCGGCCTGGCTCAACCAAGCCACCCACCGCCTCGGTGAGCGCGTGGCCCGCCATCTGAACGAAGCCGCGGCGATCAACCCGGTGAACCTGATAGCCCTGGCCCTGCTCTCGACCACCCGCCTGGCCCTCGACGACCGCGCCATGGCCCGGGTGCTCGACCTTTACCTGGCGCTGTTGCGCCGCGTGCCCTACTCGCCGCACACGACCTTGCCGGAAGGTGATGGCCGCGCGCTGATCCAGCACGTCAAGGACATGGACCTGCTGGCCGAGCAAAGCGACGCCCTGGGCAAGATCCTCTACCTGGACGAGCAGAACGCCGTCCTGATGACCTATTACCGCAACAACGTGCTGCATATCTTCGCCCTGCCCTCATTGCTGGCGAGCTTCTTCCAGAGTGCCACGCGCATGAGCCGCGAGCAGATCCTGCGCTACACCCGCGCGCTCTATCCCTACCTGCAGGCGGAACTGTTCATCCGCTGGTCACTCGATGAACTGGACGCGGTGGTCGACCAATGGCTGGAGGCTTTCGTCGAACAGGGTCTGTTGCGCCTGGAGAACGAGGTCTACCTGCGACCGGCGCCAAGCTCGCGGCACTTCGTGCTGTTGACCCTGCTGTCGCGGAGCATCGCCCAGACCCTGCAACGCTTCTACATGGCCATCTCGCTGCTGCTCAACAGCGGCCAGCACAGCATCAGTGCCGAGGAGCTGGAAGACCTGTGCACGGTCATGGCCCAGCGCCTGTCGATTCTCCACGGCCTGAACGCCCCGGAGTTCTTCGACAAGAGCCTGTTCCGTCACTTCATCCAGACCCTGCTCGACCTCGAGGTCCTGCGCCGCGACGCCAATGGCAAGCTGGGCTATCACCCACTGCTCGGCGAGCTGGCCGAGGGAGCGGCGAAAAGGGTGCTGCCGGCGGAAATCCGCTTGTCGATTCGCCAGGTTGCGCTGCATCGCAGCGAAGATGCCGACGAACAACGCCCCGATCAAGGCATTGAAGTGGGATAAGACCAACCGCCCCAGTCAGACGATTCGGTAAAGCAGCAAGGATGCTTCCCTGGCCGTTTTCAAGTCCGAAGGCGCGTGTAGACTCAATCTTGCGTCGCTTTTGGCGCGTTCGATAAGGACATCGAGATGACTGCAAAAAACCTCGTGACCGCTGTTTTCCATTTCCCTGCGGACTATTCGATCCCGGCCAGGGCCGAAACCCGTATCACCCTGCGCAACCGCTGCACCGACACCCTGCTGGGAACCTGGACCAGCGCTCGGCTTCCGGCCCAATCGCCGTGGCGTTTCACCTTCGAACTGCCGGCGGACCTCAAGCGCAACTGCAAGGTCGAGATCGACATCGACATGAGCGTCGCCGGCACCTCGCTGCTGCCGGATATCAAGTACAGCTTCCGCTGGCGCCGGGACAATCAGGAGGAAATCTTCCACCTGAGCCCGCCGGGATACCTGTACCTCAGCGCCGCGTTGGTGCCGATGATCGGCACGCAGGACAATACCCTGGCGACCCTGCGATTGGTGGCCCAGACCGAACCCGGTATTCCGGTGCATGTCCTCAGCGAGGAAATCACTTTCTTCAAGGGCTCGATCCCGCGCTACCTGCGTTACGACGTGAGCAAGGTCAAGCCGGGCCAGACCTACGAAACCCAGGGCACCTTCGGTGGCCGGCGCAAATTCACCATGAAACCGATTCCGCGGACGGTGGTGCTGCGCAGGGAGAAACCGCAAAGCCTGATACTCAGCGCTTGAGTACATTCCAGCGTTTTTCGAAAACTGGCGTTTGCCGATAAATCCGTTAGATTCTTACTGGCTGGCGCCAGGTTACTTCTGGCGCCATGACCTCGTGAGAAGCCATCATGAAAAAGCTTTCCCTGCTGTGCCTGAGCGTATTGCTCGGCGCCTGTCAAAGCATGGCCCCGAGTGCCAGCGCGCACCTTGACGGAGAGGTGTTCTACTTGCAACGCAGCGCCCTGCCGCCCACGGCGGTGCTGAGCGTCAGCTTGCGGGACGTGTCCCTGGCCGACGCCCCGGCGGTGCTCCTGGCCGAGCAGAAAGGCCCGGTCAAAGGCCAGGTGCCCTTGCCGTTTCACCTCAGCTACGACCCGGCCCAGGTCAAGCCCGGCCATCGTTATTCGATCAGCGCTCGCATCGAACTCGACGGCCAGTTACTGTTTATCAGTAGCCGGCATCAGGGCGTTCAATTGAATGGCCAGGATCCACAACCCTTGCGCATCCGGGTCGACTCGGTGCGCTGATTTCCTTAACCGACCCCAACAAGGAAGCTTACATGCTCCGTCCCTCCCTTCGTCTGGCTGGCCTCTGTGCGGGCCTGCTGATTTCCGTCAACGCCCTGGCCTTGTCCCTGGGCAGTCTCAGCCAGGACCAAGCGTCCGGCGGCCTCAAGGATGCTCTGGCCCAGGGTGCCGTGGCGGCCGTGACCAACCTCGGCAAACCGGGTGGTTTCAGCAACAACCCTGAAGTGAAGATCGAACTGCCGGGCAGCCTCGGCAAGGTCGCCAACAAGATGAAACAGTTCGGCATGGGCGCCCAGGTCGACCAGTTGGAAGCCAGCATGAACAAGGCCGCGGAAGCCGCCATGCCACAGGCCCAGGCGTTGTTGGTGGATGCGGTGAAAAAGATGACCGTGACCGATGCCAAGGGCATCCTCACCGGTGGCAAGGATTCGGCCACCCAGTACCTGAGCAAGACCAGCCGCGAGCAGATCCGCGCCAAGTTCCTGCCGATCGTCAAGCAGGCCACCGACCAGGTGGGCCTGGCCAAGCAATACAACGCGTTCGCCGGGCAGGCGGCGACCCTCGGCGTACTCGACGCCAAGAGTGCCAACGTTGAAGGCTACGTCACGGAAAAGGCCCTGGACGGCCTGTTCAAGATGATCGCGCAGAAGGAAGAAGACATCCGCGCCAACCCGGCGGCGGCGGCCACCAGTCTGGCGAAGAAGGTGTTTGGCGCGCTTTGACGCAACACACGCTGTAGGAGCCGATCTGTTCACTCAAGCCTGAGCACCCACCTTGTGGGAACTGGTCTGTTCATTCAAGCCTGAACACCCACCTGGTGGGAACTGGTCTGTTCATTCAAGCCTGAACACCCACCTGGTGGGAGCCGGATTTATCCGCGAAGGGGCCCTTGAAGCCGCCAAAAGCTTCGCGGCGGTGCGGCGATCCGCCAAGCACCGCTCCCACAGGTTATCTGGCGCTTTATGGCGCGGTCTTCCTCACCCTGAACCATCCCGCATACAGCGCCGGCAGGAACAATAAGGTCAAAGCCGTCGCTACGATCAACCCGCCCATGATCGCCACCGCCATCGGCCCGTAGAACACGCTGCGCGACAGCGGGATCATCGCCAGCACCGCCGCCAGGGCGGTCAGCACGATGGGCCGGAAGCGCCGCACCGTCGCCTCGATAATCGCCTGCCATTGCGACATGCCGGCACGGATATCCTGCTCGATCTGGTCCACCAGGATCACCGAGTTGCGCATGATCATCCCCGACAGGGCAATGGTCCCGAGCATCGCGACAAAGCCGAATGGCTGGCGAAACACCAGCAGGAACAGGGTCACCCCGATCAGCCCCAGCGGCGCGGTGAGGAACACCAGCGCCACCCGCGAGAAACTGCGCAGTTGCAGCATCAACAAGGTCAGCACAACCACGATGAACAACGGCACGCCGGCATTCACCGAAGCCTGGCCGCGCTCCGAATCTTCCACGGTACCGCCGACGTCCAGCAGGTAGCCGTCCGGCAGTTCGGCGCGAATCGGGTCCAGGGTCGGCATGATCTGCTTGACCAGGCTCACCGGCTGCTCCTGGCCGTAGATATCGGCGCGGATCGTCACGTTCGGCAAGCGGTTACGGCGCCAGATAATGCCTTCCTCGAAACCGTACTCCAGGGTCGCGATCTGTGACAACGCCACGCTGGTGCCGTTGTCCGTCGGTACCGCCAGGCTCGGCAGCGCCGACAATTCGTTGCGCTCGGGTGCGGTGCCGCGCATGAGGATCTCGATCAACTCGTTGTCCTCGCGGTACTGGCTGACGGTCGAACCGGTCAGAGTCAGTTGCAAGAAACGCGACAGGTTGGCGGTACTGACCCCCAGCGCCCGGGCCCGGTCCTGGTCGACATTCAGGTAGACCACCTTGCTCGGTTCCTCCCAGTCCAGATGCACGTTGGTCACGTGCGGGTTCTCGCGCACCTTGGCCGCCACCTTGCGCGCCAAGGCGCGGACCACCTCGATATGCTCGCCGGTCACCCGGAACTGCACCGGATAGCCCACCGGAGGACCGTTCTCCAGACGCGTCACCCGCGCCCGCACATCGGCGAACTGCTCGTCGAGGACCTTGATCAGCCAGGTACGCAGCGCTTCCCGCTCCTCGATGCTCTTGGCCAATACAACGAACTGGGCAAAGCTGGTGGCCGGCAACTGCTGGTCCAGCGGCAGGTAGAAACGCGGTGAGCCAGTACCGACATAGGCCACGTAGTTGTCGATGCCGGGGCGGTCCTTGAGCAAGGCCTCCAGACGCGCCACCTGTTCGGTGGTGTTGTTCAGCGAAGCGCCTTCGGCCAGCTTCAGGTCGACCATCAGTTCCAGGCGCCCGGAGGCCGGGAAGAACTGCTGCGGCACAAAACGGAACAACAGCACCGAGCCGATAAACAGGGCAATGGTCAGCACAATCACAGTCTTACGCCGACGCACACACCACTCCACCGTGCGCCTGACCCGCTGGTAGAACGGCGTGCCATAAGGGTCCGGTTGCTCGCCGCCGTGCTTGGCGGCGTGGATTTTCGCCAGGTCCGGCAGCAGCTTTTCGCCCAGATACGGCACGAACACCACCGCCGCGATCCACGACGCCAGCAGCGCCAGGGTCACCACCTGGAAAATCGAGCGGGTGTACTCGCCGGTACCCGACTGCGCGGTGGCAATCGGCAGGAAGCCGGCGGCGGTGATCAAGGTACCGGTGAGCATCGGGAATGCCGTGCTGGTCCAGGCAAAGCTCGCTGCCTTGAGGCGGTCGAAGCCCTGCTCCATCTTGATCGCCATCATCTCCACGGCAATGATCGCATCGTCCACCAGTAAGCCAAGGGCCAGCACCAACGCGCCGAGGGAAATCTTGTGCAGGCCGATGCCCAAGTAGTACATCGCGGCAAAAGTCATCGCCAGCACCAACGGAATCGCCAGCGCCACGACCATCCCGGTGCGCACGCCCAGGGAGAAGAAACTCACCAGCAGCACGATGACCAGGGCCTCCACCAGCACCCGGACGAATTCGCCGACGCCGGTCTTCACCGCGGCCGGCTGGTCGGAGACCTTGCTCAGCTTCATCCCCGCCGGCAGGCTTTTCTGGATCCGGGCGAACTCGGCTTCCAGGGCCTTGCCCAGCACCAGGATGTCACCGCCATCGTTCATCGCCACCGCCAGGCCAATCGCGTCTTCGCCCATGAAGCGCATGCGCGGTGCCGGAGGATCGTTGAAGCCGCGATGCACCTCGGCGACATCGCCGATTCGGAAGGTGCGATCGCCAACCCGGATCGGGAAATTCTTGATCTCGTCGACCGTCTTGAAGTTACCGCTGACCCGCAGTTGCACGCGCTCGCTCGGGGTCTCGAAGAAGCCGGCGGTGGACACCGCATTCTGCTCTTGCAGGGCCTGCTGCACGCTGGCCAGCGGCAGCCCAAGGGTCGCCAGCTTGACGTTGGACAGTTCGATCCAGACCTTTTCGTCCTGCAATCCAAGCAGGTCGACCTTGCCCACGTCCTTGACCCGCTGCAACTGGATCTGGATCCGGTCGGCGTAGTCCTTGAGTACCGCGTAGTCGAAACCGTCGCCGGTCAGGGCGTAGATATTGCCGAAAGTGGTGCCGAACTCATCGTTGAAAAACGGCCCCTGGATGTCCGGCGGCAAGGTCTGGCGGATATCGCCGATTTTCTTCCGGACCTGATACCAGAGGTCGGGAATCTGCGAGGAATGCATCGAGTCCCGGGCCATGAAGGTGACCTGGGATTCCCCGGGCCGCGAGAACGACACGATGCGTTCGTACTCGCCGGTTTCCATCAGCTTCTTTTCGATGCGTTCGGTGACTTGTCGCGAGACTTCCTGGGCTGTGGCGCCCGGCCAGTTGGTCTTGATGACCATGGCCTTGAAGGTGAACGGTGGGTCTTCGCTCTGCCCCAGCTTGGTGTAGGACAAGGCGCCGACCACCGCGAGCAGGATCATCAGGAACAGCACGATCTGGCGATTACGCAACGCCCATTCGGAAAGATTGAAACCCATCGGGGACTACTCCTTGTTGGCCGCCAGATTGACCACGCGGTTGGAGCGATCCACCGGGCGAATCTTCTCGCCGTCATGCAGCACATGCACACCGGCCGCCACCACCCAATCGCCGGCCGCCAGGCCTTCGAGCACCGGCACGGTCTTTTCGCCAAAGGCGCCGACCCGCACGGCGGTACGCTTGAGGGTGTCGTCCGCCTGGACCCGCCAGACATAGGTCGCGCCATTTTCCGCGGTCAGCGCCGACAGCGGCACCGACAACGGCACCACGCCCTCGGCTTGGATAAACACCCGGGCACTCTGGCCCAGCTCAGCCGGGACCTTGCCGGCGCTGAAGGCGATCCGCGCGGCGAAAGTCCGCGACTTGGGATCGGCGGCCGGCGACAACTCGCGGATCCGCCCGTTGAAACGTTGATCCGGCTGCGACCAGAGTTCCACCGCGACATCCTGGCCGATCTTGAACCGCCCGAAGGCCTGTTCCGGGAAGCTGATCAGCACTTCGCGCTCGCCATCGGCAGCCAGGGTGAAGACCGTCTGGCCGGCGGCGACCACCTGGCCGACTTCAACCAGACGCTTGGCCACCACGCCGTCCTGGGGCGCCCGCAACACCGCATAACCGGCCTGGTTGCTGGACACGTCGAACTCGGCCTTGATCTGCTTGAGACGCGCCTCACCGGAACGGTAGAGGTTTTCCGCGTTGTCGTACTGCGAGCGGCTGACCATCTGCCGGTCGAGCAAGGTCTTGTAACGATCGCGCTCGGAGCGCACCAGATTCAGGTTGGCCTCGGCGGCCGCGACCTGGGCGCGGGCCGCTTCCAGTTGCAGGCGCACGTCCTGGGGGTCGAGCTCGGCCAGGGGCTGGTTGGCCTTGACCCGTTCGCCCTCTTCCACCAGTCGGCGGCTGACCTTGCCGCCAATGCGGAAAGCCAGATCAGGCTCGAAACGCGCACGAACTTCGCCGGGATAGCTGTCCACGGACTGAGCCGAAGGCTGTGGCTGGACCACCATGGCCGGACGCACATTGACCTGGGCCGGCTCTTCATGACCACAACCGACAAGGAGAAGGGCTAGACTGATGGGCAAAGCAAGGGGCAGGACATAGCGGAACATGGTGTATGACCTTTCGCTAATGGTGCTCAGAATATTTATACTGGCTAGTATGGTATTAATACCATACCGACCAGTCCAGTATTAAGTAAGAAAATGTCCGACAATCTTTCAGTGCCCAGCGGCCCCGGTCGCCCCAAGGATCTGGCAAAACGCCAGGCCGTTCTGAACGCGGCGAAAGATCTGTTTCTGAGTAATGGATACGCCAGCACCAGCATGGACGCGGTCGCTACAGCAGCAGGTGTTTCAAAGCTGACGGTGTATAGCCATTTCAATGACAAGGAGACGCTGTTCTCCGCCGCCGTGGTGGCAAAATGCGAAGAACAGCTGCCCGAGCTGTTCTTCGCCCTACCCGACGGCGTGCCGGTGGAAAACGTGCTGCTGAACATCGCGCGGGGTTTTCATCAGCTGATCAACAGCGACGAGTCGCTGAAACTGCATCGGCTGATCATCACCCTGGGCAGCCAGGACCCGAGGCTCTCGCAAATCTTCTTCGAGGCCGGACCGCAGCGCATGCTGACGGAGATGGAGCAACTGCTGGGGCGGATTCACCAGAGCGGCGCGCTGGTGATCGACAAGCCGCATAAGGCCGCCGAGCATTTCTTCTGCCTGCTCAAGGGCGCCGGGAACTTCCGGCTGCTGTTCGGCTGTGGCGAGCAACTGAGCGAAGCCAATGGCGAGGCGCATGTGCGCGAGGTGGTGGGGTTGTTCATGCGCGCCTACCGACCCTGAGCACTCTGGCGCTTGTCAGGCCGTTATCGCGAGCAATCTCGCGATGCGGCTCTCAAAACCGCCAAAACCGTCAGGCCAAGCCTGGCTTCAGGGCTTTCTTCGGATAGATATCGTAACGGCTCGACTTGCCATCCAGGCCATGGCTCGGCTTCGGCCCGTCAATGCAGGGTGCCTTGCGCGGGCGCTTGACCACCACCCGATGGGTCGCCAGGGCCAGTGCCGCGGCCAGCAACGCCGGAGCATCCGGGTCGTCGCCCACCAGCGGACGGAACAGGCGCATTTCCTTCTTCACCAGCGCGGTTTTCTCACGGTGAGGAAACATCGGGTCCAGATAGATCACCTGCGGCGCCTCGCCCTCCCAGTTGCGCATCACCTCGATCGAGTTGCCCTTGAGCAAGTGCATGCGCGAGACAATCGGCGCCACCTCGAAATCCTCCAGCCCCCGGGCCAAGCCATCTTCGAGCAAGGCGCCGATCAGCGGCTGACGCTCGATCAGGCTCATCTCGCAGCCCAGGCTCGCCAGCACGAACGCATCCTTGCCCAGGCCCGCCGTGGCATCCAGCACCCGTGGACGCACGCCCGGCTGGATGCCCACCGCCTTGGCGATCATCTGCCCGCTGCCACCGCCGTACAGGCGCCGATGGGCCGCGCCGCCTTCGACAAAGTCCACGCGGACCGGACCGGGAGCCTCCGGCCCCAGCTGTTGCAATTGCAGGCCCTGCTCCGATAGCTGCAGGGCGAACTCCGCGTCAGGCTCGTGCAACGGCAAACCGAGGCGCTCGGCCCACTGTTCGGCCCGGGACCGCAACCCTTCGGCCAGGGCCTCGACTCTGATACGCACCGGCGCTTGTTGCTCACTCATGAAAAACACGCTCAAAAATTTAATGATCGGCAAAAGCTGCCGATAAAAACATTATCCGGCATTTTGCCAGAGCTGAGCGTCAATCGAGAGCCATGTCAGACATTCGCAACACATCCATAGGTTATCTATCGCCCGTCGGCGATTATGGCCTGCGCAATTCCCAGGCACTGAGCGGTGTCAGTCACCTGTGGCAGGATTTTTTTGCCCGGGCGCTGGCCGAACAGGTGGGAGAAGCGCCGGGTGAGCAGAATGTCCAGGCACAACTGCCGGTCGATGGCCCGGTGGAGCCGACCGCCGGTGCCGAGCTGCTGGCGCAGATCGTCGACCAGCGTCAGTGTGACGTCCAGGAAAAACCGGTCCGACCACCGGAGCCACTGTTCCTGCCGATTGCCGAGTTCGACCTGGACCTGTTGAAGCGGCCCGTGCCCTATCCGCCGGAAGAAATCGTCGCCCAGCAGAAACAGCAGGATTTCGAAAGTGGCTGGGTTCGCCCTATCGTCCTCACTGCTGGCCAGCCACTGCCCGAACCGGGCCCCGCGCCGCAACCGCGTCCGCTGCATCTGCCGATTGCCGAGTTCGAGCTGGATCTGCTGGAGCCGCACGTTCCATTCGACGAAGAAACCCTGGCCCAACAGCAGAAAGCCATGGACTACGACCTGCGCTGGGCGCGTCCGTTGGTGGCACAGAACCTGCGCCTGGCGGCCTGAACCCTGGCCTGCTCTGGAAAACACAGCGCAACCATAGATGTAGCCTTGGCCAGGCGGCGATGACGGCGGCACAGTCAGCCTTGATGTTGCCCGCCCCACCACTATCGCAGCCTCGCCAAGGCGAGACAGCTCCTACAACAATGTCGGGAGCGCACGCGAGTTATGTGCACGACCGCGGAGCTTTCTAACCCTTGAACATCTGATTGATCCGCGCAAATGGCATTGCCTGATCCAGCGCGGCAAAGGTCCCCTGCCCACGAATCTCTTCAGCCGCCCGATAGAACGCGCCATACGCCGCCCGGGCCAAGGCCGAGCCGACACTGATGCGCTTGACCCCCAGCTCACCCAGTTCGGCCACCGACAGGTCGACCCCACCAGACATCAATACATTCACCGGTTTGGGTGCCACGGCCTTCACCACCGCCAGGATCTCCTCGCGCGTGCGCAGGCCCGGCGCATACAGCACGTCAGCCCCGGCCTCGGCAAAAGCCTGCAGGCGCCGAATCGTGTCCGGCAGATCCTCGCGCCCGTGCAACAGGTTCTCGGCCCGCGCCGTCAGCATGAAGGGGAACGCCAGGCTACGAGCCGCCGCAACCGCCGCCTCGACCCGCTCGACCGCATGGTTGAAGGCGTAGATAGGCTCGTCGGCATGACCGCTGGCATCTTCGATCGAGCCGCCCACCAGCCCGACTTCCGCCGCTCGCAGAATGGCCTCGGCACAACCGGCGGGGCTGTGGTCGAAACCATTTTCCAGATCCGCGGCCACCGGCAGCGGCGTGGCCAGGACGATGGTCCGCGCGTTATCCAACGTATCGAGCAGCGAATTGGCCCCCTGCGCATCGGGACGCCCAAGGGAAAACGCCAATCCCGCACTGGTGGTCGCCAGTGCCTCGAACCCCAGCGCGGCGAGCATTTTCGCTGATCCGGCATCCCAGGGATTGGGAATCACGAAGGCTCCCGCACGCTCGTGCAGGGCCTTGAACGTCTGGGCTCGAAGGTTTTGCGTCGCCATTGACCGACTCCAGGCAAGAAAAGGATTGTCGCGTCAGAGCAAGCCAAGTTGCTCCGAGGCGGGCCCTCTGTATAGCTCAGCCAGCGCCGGCAAGCCAGGCAGACGCGCCATCAACCGGGCGTGGAAGCGCTGTGCCAGCGCTGGCGCAAGGCGGTTGTCGGAGGTGTGCAAAAACACATAGGGTGTGCGCCCCTCCTCGATCCAACCGGCGACCTTTTCCACCCAGGGGGTCAGGAAAGGCTCATTGGCCGCCAGTTCCGGGTGACCGATAAAACGCACTTGCGGAAACTGCGTGAACGCGGCCGGACGGGGTGGCACCTTGGTTTTTTTCGACTGGGCGTGCAGTACCGAGGCTTCGCTGGAGGTGCAACTGAAGAGCGCCCGCGGATCGAGGCAGATCCGCTCGACACCCCGGTCCAGCAACAGACGGTTGAGCATCCGCTCGGCGTCGCCCTTGGCGAAGAATTCGCGATGGCGCACCTCAACCGCCAGTGGACGCTGCTGCGCGTCGATAAACCCGACCAGTTCAGCCAGGCGCTGCGGCGCGAAACTGGCCGGCAATTGCAGCCACAGCGGCGCCACGCGCGCGCCCAGCGGCTGGAGCAGTTGCAGGAAGTCCTCGGCGGCCGGGACCTGATCGCGCAGGTCACCGCCGTGGCTGATATCCCGGGGAAACTTGGCGGTGAAGCGAAAGTGCTCGGGCATGCTCTGCGCCCAACGCTCCACCGTGGCGCCAGCAGGCCGCGCGTAGAACGTGGTATTGCCCTCGACGGCGTTGAACACCTGGGCGTAAAGATCGAGGAAATCCGTCGTGCGCGCCGTTGCCGGGTACAAGTACTCGCGCCAGGCGTTTTCACTCCAGGAGGGGCAACCGAGGTAGTAAGGCAGCAGGACAGGATCAGTCATTGATCCGATTAAATCAGATATGCAGGTCGAGTCCCAACACTTCCATGTCCCACTCGACAAAGCCGGCGGTGGTCAGGTAGCTGGCCAGGGCCGTGGCAACACTCCGACTCATGGTGCGATGGAAGATCATGTCCTGTGGGCGGGCGGGCAGATTGGCCAGACGGCTACCCGCTGCTTCAGCGCGGGCCGCCACCTCCGACAGGTCCTCGCTGTCCCCACTCGAGACATCAGCCTCGTCGTCAAGCACGACACTGCCTTTACGCGGCTTGCGCTTGATGGGGTAGGACTGTGAGGAAACGCCGTCTATACGCATTGGGGCATGCTCGGTGTTGATGATGGCAATTTAGCAGCACGCACAGCACTTAGCTATTGCTCGAGTGATAACTGGACCACAGAACCTGAAAAAGGTTTTCACACCCCGGTGCCCGGATGGGAAAAACATGATGAACGGCACATTCTTGACTGATCAGGGCGATTTTTCGGCTGATCGGTTTAACGTTCAGTTTAGCTTGAGTTTTATAGGTTGCCGCACAACCCATGGGAGCCGGCTTGCCGACGATGGGGTCAGTAAGCCCTACGCTGGCAGAACCTTGAAACCTCAACGGGCCTTGGGCGTCGCCACCTTGTCGCGCAGGTAGACCGGTTGGGCATCGTCGGCCGGAATGCCCTCGCCGCGAGCCCAGGCAAAGCGCGCCAGGCTCAACAGGTCTTCGGCATGGGGCAGCAGGCTGGCATCCTGGCCGCTCAACGCAACCTGGATCCGCTCACCATAACCCCAACCCGTGCCGGCACCGAACCACTCGCCACTGGCGGCGTCCGGCAAGGCGGCCAGTTGCGGAGCCAACACCGCCTCGACACCGGCCAGGCGCATTTCCCCGGCTTCTTCGCGATAACAGCCCCAATACACCTCGTCCATCCGCGCATCGATGGCCGCCGCGACCTGGCGCACACCGCGCTCGCGAAACGCTCGTTGCGCCAGGACCGCCAGATTCGATACCGGCAGCACCGGACGCTCCAGCGCGAACGCCAACCCCTGGACCACGCCAATGGCAATCCGCACGCCGGTAAAGGCCCCCGGGCCACGGCCGAAAGCAATGGCATCCAGCGCCGACAGACTGATACCAGCGTCCGCCAGCAACTGCTGGATCATCGGCAACAGCTTTTGCGCGTGCAGGCGCGGAATCACCTCGTAGTGGCTCGTCACCTTGCCGTCGTGCAGCAAGGCGACGGAGCAGGCTTCAGTCGCGGTGTCCAGGGCCAGCAAGGTGCTCATTGATGTGTCCGTCAGGTCGAAATTGAAAAAGTGCGACAGTATAAACAACAACAGCCCGCAAGCGGGCTGTTGAAAAGGCAGCGGCTACAAGGATCAGCTCAGCGCGGCAAGCACCTTGCCAGTGATCGCTTCAACCGAACCGACACCGGCGATATGGCTGTAGGTCGGCTTGCCCTTGGCGGCCGAAAGCTTCTGGTAGAACTCCACCAGCGGCTTGGTCTGGGAATGGTAGACCGACAGGCGATGACGCACGGTTTCTTCAGTGTCGTCCTTGCGCTGCACCAGGTCGTCACCGGTCAGGTCGTCCTTGCCGTCGACTTTCGGCGGGTTGTAGACGGTGTGGTAGACGCGCCCGGAGGCCTCGTGCACGCGACGGCCGGCAATGCGCTGGACAATCTCTTCGTCATCGACGGCGATCTCGACCACGTGGTCCAGCTCGACGCCGGCTTCCACCAGGGCCTGCGCCTGGGGAATGGTGCGCGGAAAACCGTCGAACAGGAAACCCTTGGCGCAGTCGGCCTGGGCGATACGGTCCTTGACCAGCGCGATGATCAGATCATCGGAGACCAGGCCGCCGGCATCCATGATGCCCTTGGCCTTGAGACCCAGCTCGGTGCCGGCCTTGACCGCGGCACGCAGCATGTCGCCAGTGGAGATTTGCGGGATACCGAATTTTTCGGTGATGAACTTAGCCTGAGTACCTTTACCGGCCCCGGGAGCTCCCAGCAGAATGACGCGCATCGATGTGCTCCTCAATTTTATATTTAGAAACGCTCGGATTCGCCTCGTGGGGCCAATCTCAAAAATAGGATCATGGCCGCACAAACGGCCAAAGGCTGATCAAGATACACAGCCGACCGTACCCACACAAGCCGCCGAAAGTAGCAGCAACCCACGCCTGCACATGCGGTGAAACCTGCTACGCCAGGTCGCCCCTCGGCAATAAAGCGTCGCCACACAAAAACGACCGCCCCTGACTGGACGGTCGTCTTTGCCCCATTTCAAACAACGAATCTTCCTACCTACCTTAGCCAGTATTGCGCAACCCGGCGGCAATCCCGGCCACGGAGACCAGCAAAGCCTGTTCCAGAGGGCTGTCCTGGGTACTTGCCTGGCGCCGCGAACGGGCCAGCAACTCAGCCTGCAACAGGTGCAACGGATCCAGATAAGTGTTGCGCAGGCGAATGAATTCCAGGGTCACGGGACTATGGGCGAGCAGCTGCGACTGGCCGGTCAAACCCAGGACTACCGCGCACGCCTGCGACAATAGGTCGCGTAAATGCGCCCCCAATGGCAGCAGTTCGGCGTCCACCAGACGTTCGTCATAGGAACGGGCGATATCGCTGTCGGCCTTGGCCAGGACCATTTCCAGCATGTCGATACGCGTGCGGAAAAACGGCCATTGCTCGCGCATCTGCGCCAACAGCTCACCTTCGCCACGCTCCAGAGCCTTGCGCAAGGCCGCTTCCCAGCCGAGCCAGGCCGGCAGCATCAGGCGCGTCTGGGTCCAGCCGAAAATCCACGGGATCGCCCGCAGGCTTTCGATCCCGCCGGCGCGGCGCTTGGCCGGACGGCTGCCCAGCGGCAGGCGCCCAAGTTCCTGTTCCGGCGTGGATTGACGGAAGTACTCGACGAACTGCGGATTGTCCCGCACCTCGGCGCGATAGGCGCTGACACCGTCCGCCGCCAATTCGTCCATCAGCTTGCGCCAGGCCGGTTGCGGTGGCGGCGGTGGCAGCACGGTGGCTTCGAGCACGGCGGCCAGATAGAGGTTGAGGTTCTGCTCGGCGATGTCCGGCAGACCGAACTTGAAGCGAATCATCTCGCCCTGCTCGGTGGTGCGGAAACGCCCCGCCACCGATCCCGGCGGCTGCGACAGGATGGCCGCGTGGGCCGGGCCGCCACCGCGGCCGACGGTACCGCCGCGACCATGGAACAGCAGCAACTCGACCTGCTGCTCGCGACAGATCTCCACCAATCGCTCCTGGGCCCGGTACTGCGCCCAGGCCGCCGCCGTGGTGCCGGCGTCCTTGGCCGAGTCGGAATAGCCGATCATCACTTCCTGGGGGCCTTGCAGGCGCGCGCGATAGCCGGGCAGCAGCAACAGCCGCTCCATCACCGGCCCGGCGTTGTCCAGGTCGGCCAGGGTTTCGAACAACGGCACCACGCGCATCGGCCGTAGCACGCCGGATTCCTTGAGGAGCAACTGCACCGCCAGCACATCGGAGGCGGCACCGGCCATGGAGATCACATAAGAACCGAGGGAAGCGGCGGGCGCCACGGCGATTTCCCGGCAGGTCGCCAGCACTTCGGCGGTGTCCGCGGAGGGTTTGAACCAGGCCGGCAGCAACGGACGACGATTGGCCAGCTCGCGCGTCAGGAAGGCCAGGCGGTCTTCTTCACTCCAGTCTTCGTAACGCCCCAGGCCCAGGTAATCGGTGATCTCGGTCATCGCGGCGGCATGCCGGGAGGCATCCTGACGCACATCCAGGCGCACCAGGAACAGGCCGAAGGTCACTGCCCGGCGCAGGCAATCGAGCAACGGCCCATCGGCGATCACGCCCATGCCGCACTCGTGCAGGGACTGGTAGCACAACTGCAACGGCTCGAGCAGCTCGCGGTTGTGCTGCAACACCTCGTCCGACGCCGCTTGCGGCGTGGCGAGGGAGGTCTGGGCCCAGTTGCGGGTAGCCCGCAGCCGCTCACGCAATTGCTTGAGCAGCGCCCGATAAGGCTCGGCGCTCTCGCCGACCCGGGCACGCAGGGCCTCACTGGCCTGCTGCATCGACAATTCGGCGGCCAGTTGATCGATATCTCGCAGATAGAGGTCGGCCGCCATCCAGCGCGCCAGCAGCAAGACTTCGCGTGTGACCTGGGCCGTGACATTGGGATTGCCGTCACGGTCGCCGCCCATCCAGGAGGCAAAACGAATCGGCGCGGCCTCCAGCGGCAGGTGCAGGCCGGTGGCCGCGAACAGCGCCTGGTCCGCGCGACGCAGGTAGTGGGGGATGGCCTGCCAGAGGGAATGCTCGATCACCGCGAAGCCCCATTTGGCTTCATCCACCGGGGTAGGCCGGGTGCGACGGATCTCCTCGGTGTGCCAGGCTTCGGCAATCAGGCGTTGCAAGCGCTGACGGATCTGCTCGCGCTCGGCGCCGGTGAGGTCACGGTGGTCCTGCTGCGCCAATTGCCCGGCAATCGCATCGTATTTCTGGATCAGGGTACGCCGCGCCACTTCGGTGGGGTGCGCGGTGAGCACCAGTTCGATCTCCAGGCGACCCAATTGCCGCGCCAGGGATTCGGCGCCATGACCTTCGGCGAGCAGCCGGGCCAGCAACTCCGGCAGCACCCGTGCCTCGAAGGGCGCCGGTTGCGACTCGTCGCGGCGGTGAATCAACTGATACTGCTCGGCAATATTGGCCAGGTTCAGGAACTGATTGAAGGCCCGGGCCACGGGCAACAGCTCGTCATCGCCGAGACCGTCAAGGCTGGCGCTGAGTTCGGCATTGGCCGAACCGCTGCGGTCGGCCTTGGCGCCCTTGCGGATACGCTCGATCTTGTCGAGGAACTCGTCACCGTGCTGGTCACGGATGGTATTGCCCAGCAGTTCACCCAAAAGGTGGACATCTTCACGCAAACGGACATCAATATCGGACATCGACAGACTCTCCAGGGGACGCTGAGATGGCTCAAGGGCTCAAGAGTGCACCACGGCGGCGAATGCTTACAAGCTGGCTGACTCATTGACGCCCGACAAAAATCCCCACCGAACCTCTTCGCATCGGACTAGTCTGATGAATAGGCCCCACGAAGGCTTTATCGCCGGTACAGGCCGATCACTCGTCAATACCCCTAATCAGCGGGTGCGAATTGAGGTCGATATGAAAATCCGTGAACTTGCCCAGTATTGGGAAGAAAACGCCAAAGGCCGGCTGAGCGACACCGGCTATGTCATTCATCTGGATGTGGAAGCGGCGGCGCGACTGGCGGCGGTGATCGACATGTACCCCAAGCGGCACCCGGAGGAACTGCTCGGCGAGTTGATCGGCGCGGCGCTGGAGGAACTCGAAGCCAGCTTCCCCTACGTCCAGGGCTCGCAGGTGGTGGCCACTGACGAAGAAGGTGATCCGCTCTATGAAGACGTCGGGCCGACGCCGCGCTTCCTGAGCTTGTCGCGACGTCATCTGCATGATCTGGCGTCCCAGGACAAGCCGAAACACTGAAACCTGGCGCGATTCAGCATCTTGTTCCCGCTCCCGTAACGTCGGTCAACGCGGATCCTGTAGGAGCAGGGCTTGTCGGGACGCCGCATCGCAGCGAAGGCGTCCGTGAGAACGCTAAAAGCTTCGCGAGCAAGCTCTGCTCCTACAGGTTCGGCTGCGTTTCCAAAAAGGCCGTTCAGTTCTTCAACCCTCCGCTCAATACCCCCGCACACCGCGAAAGTTCAGACTTTTCGCACTGACCACTCGGTCAGTACTTTTTCAGGCGATGAGCCATCTTTTCCTGAACTATTCAAAAAAGCCTCGAGTCACAGCCAATAACCATCACCGGAGCAGTCGCAGTGAGTCCAACCGCCAAAGACGGCGCGCCGGGCTCCCGGACCGTGATGGACGATGTCGTCATTCAGGAGCTATCCAATGGAGTTGAAGATCATGAAGACCCACGATATCCAATCCTCGTATCCCCCCCTGCGCGGACTGAAACTGGCCGCGCTGGCGCTTGGCAGCGGCTTGATCCTGGCCGGTTGCGCCGGCAACCCGCCGACCGAGCAATACGCAGTCACCCAATCGGCGGTCAACAGCGCCGTCAGTGCCGGCGGTACCGAATACGCCGCGGTGGAAATGAAGTCGGCCCAGGACAAGCTCAAACAAGCTGAAATGGCCATGCACGACAAAAAGTATGACGAGGCCCGCCACCTGTCCGAACAGGCCGAATGGGATGCCCGCGTCGCCGAACGCAAGGCCCAGGCCGCCAAGGCCGAGATGGCCGTCAAGGATTCACAGAAAGGCGTTCAGGAATTGCGCCAGGAAAGCCAACGCTCCGCGCAACCGGTGCAGTAAGCCGCGGCACGGCTTGACGCCTGCTGCCCTGAAGCTTGAACCCTGAAAGGATGAACTATTATGCGCGCACAATTGATGATCCCCGCCCTACTGGCCCTCAGCATCGGCTTGGCCGCCTGCTCCTCGCAGCCCAATGCCAACCTGGAGCAGGCCCGTACCAACTTCTCCGGCCTGCAAGCCAACCCGCAGGCGAGCCAAGTCGCCGCCCTGGAAACCAAGGACGCCAGCGACTACCTGGACAAGGCCGACAAGGCCTACCAGAACCGTGAAAAGGTCGAGACCGTCGACCAGCTCGCCTATCTGACCAACCAACGGGTTGAACTGGCGAAGCAGACCATTGCCCTGCGCACCGCCGAAACCAACCTGAAAAATGCCGCCGCCCAGCGTGCCCAGGCCCGCCTGGATGCCCGCGACCAGCAGATCAAGCAGTTGCAGGAAAGCCTGAACGCCAAGCAGACTGAGCGCGGCACCCTGGTGACCTTCGGTGATGTGCTGTTCGCCACCAACAAGGCCGACCTGAAATCCTCCGGCCTGGTCAACATCAACAAACTGGCGCAGTTCCTCCAGGAAAACCCCGATCGCAAGGTGATCATCGAGGGCTACACCGACAACACCGGCTCGGCGGCTTACAACCAGAGCCTGTCCGAGCGGCGCGCCACCTCGGTGCAGGTGGCGCTGATCAAGATGGGCGTGGACCCATCGCGCATCGTGACCCAGGGTTATGGCAAGGAGTACCCGGTGGCGGATAACGGCAGCGTTTCCGGCCGCGCCATGAACCGTCGCGTGGAAGTGACCATTTCCAACGACAACCAACCAGTGGTACCGCGCTCATCCATCAGCAGCGCTCACTGATCGGCAGAAAAAACCGCCTGATGTGATCAGGCGGTTTTTTATAACGGCTAGTCGAGCGCGTTACTGCTGCAACTGCGGTGTTTCCTGGCCCATGCAGCGTACCGCCTGCTTCTTGCTGTTCACCAGCACGCCGGTCAGGCCCTTCTGCTCGGTATCGAACAATACCAGCACACCATCGATGCACTGTGCCGTTTGCGCCGCCGGCTCCAACGACACCTTGTAGTCCTCCCCGGGCACCGTCTTGAGCATGGTGAACTCGTTCAGCAGCAGCGCATCCTCCGGCTTGGCGAAATGCAGGTAGCCGTAGTACCACAGGCACGCCACCGTGCCGATAATGCTGACGATACCGGTGATGATCAGGGGAATGGCGTTACGTTCTTCAGTCATTGCGGGCTCTCTGGTTCAACATTCGAATTCGGGACAGCTGGATAATTCGGGATCTCCCCCAGGCGACGCAGGCCGTTGAAGTGCTGCGGGTCGTCGAGATAACGCAGCATCACCTGGCGCCAGGTCGGGTCACCGAAGGTCTGCACATGACCACCACGGGTCAGTTGCAACACCCGCGGCGGCGGTGCCGCCTGATACAGCAGGATACCATTGGCCAATGGCACGACCGGATCATCGAGGCTGTGGAAAATCAGTTTCGGCACGCCGGCCAGGCGTGGCATGGCCTTGATCGCGCTGTCGCCGTCGGGTACCAGCCAGGACAGCGGGATTTGCAGCGGCCAGGTCAGCCAGGACGAAGCCAGGGCATCACGCCCCACCGAACGGTAACTGGCCGGCACGCCATCGAGCACCAGGGCCTTGAGGTGCGACTGGTACTCGGGGTGACGTTCCACCAGGTAATGCACCGCCAGCGCCCCGCCCAGGCTCTGCCCCAGAACCACCAGGGGTTTGCCTTGCACTTCGGGAGCCTGCCGCAACCAGTCGAACGCGGCATCGATATCCTGATAGACCGCCGGCAGGCTCGGCTCGCCTTCGGACAAACCGTAGCCACGATAATCGAGCATCAACACCTGGTAGCCCTGCTCCGGCAACCACCAACTGCCACCCAGGTGCCCGGACAGGTTGCCGCCGTTGCCGTGCAGATGCAGCACCGTGCCCTTGACCGCCACGCCGGCCTTGACCGGCAGCCACCAGGCGCGCAGGCGCAGGCCGTCGGCGGTGGTCAGGGTAATGTCGCGGTATTCGAGGTGCGCTTTGGCGGGGGTGAACGGCAGACCGCGATCGGGGTAGAACAGCAGGGAACTGCAACCGTTCAGGGTCAACAGCAGACATAGCATGCCGAGGATTCTCATCCGTTTGAAGCCTCGCTGGATAGGTGCACAGCCCCCCTGTAGCAGCGTCGACCGGCTGCTCCTACAGGGTTACGGGTAGCGGTCAAAGGATATTAGAGTAATCCGCCTCGATCCGATCCAGGCTCAAGTGGTTCAGGAAGTTGCTGAAACACATCCAGGCCGACAGCGCATTCATGTCGCGGAACTGCTCCGGCAGGTACTTGGGCGGCACGACCAGGCCCTCATCCACCAACTGGCGCAACGTGCGCATATCCTCCAGGGTGGTCTTGCCGCAAAACAGCAACGGCACCTGTTCGAGCTTGCCCTTGCGCACGGCCAACTGAATATAGTTGTAAACCATGATAAAGCCCTTGAGGTAGGACAAGTCTTTGGTAAATGGCAGCCCCGTGGGCGTCGAGCCCCGGAAAATCCGACTGGCGTTGCCGTAGCTTTCCTCCATCTCGAAACCCTGCTCGCGGAAGAACTCGAACACCTGGAGGAAATCCGCGCCCTGCTCCACCATGTCGATGGCACGGGTACGGTTGGTCAACTTGCGCAAGCGGGTCGGATAGGAAGCGAAGGCTATCACTTCCATCAGAATCGCCAGGCCTTCCTGGGTCACGGTCGACGAGGGCGGGCCCTTGGACAGGAAGGTGCAGATCGGCTGGTTCAAGCCATTGAGGGTGGTCCCGACATGCACCAGGCCTTCATGCACCTCCAACGCCCGGACATCCCGCGAGTTGAACATCGCATCGGCGCGAATCTTGATGTAGTCGGCGCCGGCCGCCGCATCGGCGACGATGCCGTCGGACTCGAAGACCCGGATGGTGCCCTCCGCCTCGCCGAACACCTTGTTCAAGCGGCTTTGCAGCAGGTCGACCGCGTCCTTGGCGGTGAGGGTCTTGGGTTCGTCCTTGAGATCGCCGCGCACGTCGATATTGTTCAGGTAGTCGGACAGCATCAAGCCCAGGTCGGCCAGGGTCGGATCACCGGCGTGGAAGGCGTCCGACGCGGCCCCGTAGAGTTCCTGGGAGATCAACCCGAAATCCGCGGTCCCCCGGGCTTCGAGCATCCGCACCACCTGCCGGTACTCGCGGCACATGCGGCGCATGATCTGCCCGACCGGGTTGAACTGGCCGAGCCGACGGGTGATATCGCGCTCGATGTTCTGGAACTCCAGCTTCACCGCACTGGAATCGAACGACAGTGGCCGCGAGGTGTAATAGTCGCGATCCACCGCCGGCATTTCCTTGCCCTTGGCCTTGAGAAAACCCTTGCGGATATTCTCGTCCCACTTCACCGCATCGAGCACGCGAATCGGCGTCTGCGCCAGCACAATGCGATCAGAGAGGCTGCGTATCGTCTGCTGGTATTCGTCCAAGGGTGACTCCTGATAGTTGCGGCGGTGAATAGCCATGCAAAAAGCCTAGACCGACGCCAGCACCAGATGCATGTAACGCGAGAGAGTCCTCAACATGTCCGGTTCAGACTGGGCCTCGGCGTCGTTGAGCAGCCCCTGATATTCCATCCGGCCGATAATCGCCGTCAACACTTTGGCATCCTGCTGCGGCTCCTTGGTTCCCAGTACCTGGACAAACTGGTAGGCGCCCTGCAGGAGAATCTGCTGGTGCGAGCGCACCAACACCGCCAGGCGGGGATTGAGCAGCGCTTCCTGGCGAAACGCCTGCTCAGCCATCAGATACTCGCGGCGGTTGTGCAGTTGCCGCTGAATGTAGTCGGCGATCATCCGCGCGATGTCGTCGGCCAGTTGCGTGCGTGAGGCCACGCTGCCATCCCCGTAGGCGACCATTTCCCGCAACATGCCTTCGGTGTTTCCCCAGAGCTTGGCCATGTAGGCCGCGCTGCGCTCGACATATTGGGCGAAGGTATCGGTGAGCAGGTCATCGATATCCTTGAAGTAGTAGGTGGTGGCCGAAAGCGGTACACCGGCCTCGGCAGCCACTGCCCGATGGCGTACCCCGCGTACGCCATCGCGCACGACAATGCGCATGGCCGCGTCGAGAATATCCTGTCGGCGTTGCTCGCTGCCCTGTCGGCTGGCCTTGCGTCCCTGATATTGAACGCTTTCAGCCACCTCGGTGGCGACGCCAGCTGCTCCCTTTTGCGCCATTGCACGCTCCACTAGCAATCTTCCTCTCTTGTAATATTTTGAAACGCCAGTACCAACAGACAATAAAAAAGCCGCCTTATGAGGGCGGCTTTTTCAACAACACGCTTATGCTTGCGGCCGCATGTGCGGGAACAGGATCACATCACGAATCGACGGTGCATTGGTGAGCAGCATCACCAGGCGGTCGATCCCGATGCCCTCGCCCGCCGTTGGCGGCATGCCGTATTCCAGGGCCCGGACGAAGTCGGCGTCGTAGTGCATGGCCTCGTCGTCGCCGGCGTCCTTGTCCGCCACCTGGGCCTTGAAGCGCTCGGCCTGGTCCTCGGCATCGTTCAGCTCGGAGTAGGCGTTGGCGATTTCACGGCCGCCGATAAACAGCTCGAAACGGTCGGTGACGTTCGGGTTGTCATCGTTGCGGCGCGCCAGCGGCGATACTTCGAACGGATACTGGGTAATGAAGTGCGGCTGTTCCAGCTTGTGCTCGACCAGCTCTTCGAAAATCATCACCTGCAGCTTGCCCAGGCCTTCGAAGCCGAGCACCTTGGCCCCGGCCTTCTTGGCGATGGCGCGGGCGGCGTCGATATCCTGCAGATCGGCGGCGCTGATTTGCGGGTTGTACTTGAGGATCGAATCGAACACCGACAGACGGGTGAACGGCTCGCCGAAGTGGAACACCTTGTCGCCATAGGGCACGTCGGTGCTGCCCAGAACCGCTTGCGCCAGCTCACGGAACAGTTCTTCGGTCAGGTCCATGTTGTCTTCGTAGTCAGCGTAGGCCTGGTAGAACTCGAGCATGGTGAACTCGGGGTTGTGCCGGGTCGAAACGCCTTCGTTACGGAAGTTGCGGTTGATCTCGAACACCCGCTCGAAGCCACCGACCACCAGCCGCTTGAGGTACAACTCCGGCGCGATGCGCAGGTACATGCCCATGTCCAGCGCATTGTGGTGGGTTTCGAACGGCTTGGCCGCCGCGCCACCGGGAATGGTTTGCAGCATCGGCGTTTCCACTTCCATGAAATCGCGCTGCATCATGAAGTTGCGGATATGCGCGATGACCTGCGAGCGGACGCGGAACGTCTGACGCACTTCTTCGTTGACGATCAGGTCGACGTAGCGCTGGCGATAGCGCTGCTCGGTGTCGGTCAGGCCGTGATGCTTGTCCGGCAGCGGGCGCAGGGACTTGGTCAGCAGGCGCACCTGGGTCATTTCAACGTAGAGGTCACCCTTGCCGGAACGGGCCAGGGTGCCTTCGGCTGCAATGATATCGCCCAGGTCCCAGGTTTTCACCGCGGCCAGGGTCTCTTCCGAGAGGGTCTTGCGGTTGACATAGACCTGGATACGTCCGGTCATGTCCTGGATCACCATGAACGAGCCGCGGTTGAGCATGATGCGACCGGCAACCTTGACCGGAATCGCCGCCTCGGCCAGCTCTTCCTTGGTCTTGTCCGCGTACTGTTTCTGCAAGTCTTCGCAGTAGGCGTCGCGACGGAAGTCGTTGGGGAAGGCCTGACCCTTGGCGCGCTCGGCAGCCAGCTTTTCCTTGCGCAGGGCGATCAGGGTGTTTTCTTCCTGTTGCAGGGCTTGCGGGTCGAGTTGTAGGTCGCTCATGTCTTTAGATTTTCCATCACAGGTTCGTTACCCCCGGCCTTCGGCAGGGGTTCACGGCAGGTGGCGCGCCTTGAGGCGAGCCGCCGCCGCAGTGCCTTAAAGCCCTTGCTTGAGGCTGGCTTCCAGGTATTCGTCGATATCGCCGTCCAGCACCTTGTCGCAGTCGCTGCGTTCGATGTTGGTGCGCAGATCCTTGATCCGCGAGGCGTCGAGTACGTAGGAACGGATCTGATGACCCCAGCCGATATCCGACTTGGTGTCTTCCAGGGCCTGGGAAGCGGCGTTGCGCTTCTGCACTTCCTGTTCGTACAAGCGCGCCCGCAACATTTTCATCGCGGTGTCTTTGTTCGCGTGCTGGGAGCGTTCGTTCTGGCAGCAGACCACGGTATTGGTCGGTACGTGGGTGATCCGCACGGCCGAGTCGGTGGTGTTGACGTGCTGACCACCGGCACCGGAGGAACGATAGGTGTCGATCCGCAGGTCTGCCGGGTTGATTTCGATTTCGATGTTGTCGTCGATCTCCGGCGAGACGAACACCGCCGAGAACGAGGTGTGACGACGGTTGCCGGAGTCGAACGGGCTCTTGCGCACCAGGCGGTGCACGCCGATCTCGGTGCGCAGCCAACCGAAGGCGTATTCGCCCTTGATATGCACGGTGGCGCCCTTGATCCCGGCAACTTCGCCAGCGGACAGTTCCATGATGGTCGCATCGAAACCGCGTTTGTCGGCCCAGCGCAGGTACATGCGCAGCAGGATATTGGCCCAGTCCTGGGCTTCGGTGCCGCCGGAACCGGCCTGGATATCCAGGTAGGCGTTGTTCGGGTCCATTTCGCCGCTGAACATCCGCCGGAATTCGAGTTTTTCAAGGGCGCCGCGCAGGCGTTCGACTTCAGCGGCGACGTCGTCGACGGCACCCTGGTCTTCTTCGGCGGCGGCCATTTCCAGCAGGTCGCGGGCGTCGCTCAAGCCGCTGGACATGTCATCCAGGGTCTCGACGATCAGCGCCAGCGCGGAACGCTCGCGGCCGAGGTTCTGCGCATATTCGGGGTTGCTCCAGACAGCCGGATCTTCAAGCTCGCGATTGACTTCGGTCAGGCGCTCATGCTTTTGATCGTAGTCAAAGATACCCCCGAATGGTTTCGGAGCGCTCGGACAGGTCCTTGATACTGTTAAGGATCGGGTTGATTTCCATGGCGGGCAGCACTCGTCGGTGAACTTTTGAAAGCCGGCGAGTATAACCGAGTTGCGCGCGTCCCGGCAGCCCGCTTGGCGGGGTGAAGGCACAAAGTCATGTCCCCAGTGAAAAGATTACCGACCGCGTAGGTCATTAAACGCTTCATACGTAAGGCTTTTCTATTTTTTAGCCGCACTATTCAAACGCACCACCAAGGACAAGCAGACTCTCCCTTACCGCTAGAGTAAGGGACTACGCATGTTCATTTCAGCGCCACCAAACCGCTTTATCTTGAGCCTTCCGGGCTTGGAACCCGAGCTTCAGGTGCTGGCCTTCAGCGGCAGCGAAGCCATCAGCCAGCCCTACCGTTTCGAGCTGGAACTGGTCAGCCGACGCCCGGACCTGAACCTCGACGAGCTGTTGCACCAGCGCGGCTTTCTCGCCTTCAACGATGGCGGCGCGGGCGTTCACGGCCAGGTCTACGGCATCGGCCAGGGCGATACCGGCCAGCACTGGACGCACTACCACCTCACCCTCGTACCGCACCTGACCTATCTGGGCCATCGCTTCAACCAGCGTATTTTCCAGAACCAGAGCGTGCCGCAGATCATCGCCCAGGTGCTCAAGGACCACGGCATCCTCGGCAATGCCTTCAGCTTCAACCTCGCCAAGCCCTTCCCCGCTCGCGAGTACTGCGTGCAGTACAACGAGTCCGACCTGGATTTCATCCAGCGGTTATGTGAGGAAGATGGCCTGCACTACCACTTCCAGCACAGCCCGGCGGACCACCATCTGGCCTTCGGCGATGACCAGACCTTCTTTCGCCGGCTACCCGACGCGGTGCCCTATGTGCCGGACAGTGGCACCGTGGCCGCGACAGCGAGCATCCAGTCTTTCGACCTGCGCCTGGAAACCCGCAGCAGTCATGCCGCCTTGCGCGATTACGACTTCGAAAAACCGCATACCTTGCTGGAGCGGACGACCCGCAGCTCTGACGCCACAGCGCAACCGGAACTGGAGGACTATCGCTACCCGGGCCACTTCAAGCAGGACGCCGCCGGCAAACAGCTCAATCGCCGCCAGCTGGAACGCCACCGCAGCGACTATCGACAGGCCTCGGGCAAGAGCAATGAGCCACAGTTGGTCAGCGGCCACCTCATGACCCTGACCGATCATCCACAGCCGGACTGGAACGATCTCTGGCTGCTGACCCAGCTTACCCACGAAGGTAAACAGCCACAGGTGCTGGAGGAGTCGGCGCCGAGCCCGAGCAGTGCCGACAGCGATTTCCGCCAGGGTTACCGCAATAGCTTTCTCGCCACGCCGTGGGATGTGTTTTTTCGCCCAGCGCTGCGAGCGCGTGAAGCTCGTCGTCTGAATGCCCAGACCGCCATTGTCACCGGGCCGCCGGGCGAGGAAATCCACTGTGATGAATATGGCCGGGTGAAGGTGAAGTTCCACTGGGACCGCGCGGATGAAACCGGCGCTCAAAGCAGCTGCTGGTTAAGGGTGGCATCCGGTTGGGCCGGCCCGGGTCATGGCGCCATCACCCTGCCCCGGGTCGGCATGGAAGTGCTGGTGACTTTTCTGGAAGGCGACCCGGACCAACCACTGATCGTCGGTTGCCTGAACAACGCCGCGCAACAAACGCCCTACCTGCTGCCCGCGCACAAGACCCGCAGCGTGTTCAAAAGCCAGAGCAGCCCGGGTGGTGGCGGCAGCAACGAAATCCGTATCGACGACCTCAAGGGCCAGGAGCAGATCTATGTACATGCCCAACGGGATTTCGAGCAGCACATCGAACACGACCAGCAGGTACAGGTCGGCCATGAACGACATGAAAGCATCGGCGCCAACAGCTATGCCGAGTTCAAGGCTGAAGAACATCACACGGTTCACCAGGATCGTCGCGTCGAGGTGAAAGGTGATGACCATCTGACGGTGGGAAAGAGCCAACAGGTAAAAGCAGGGCTGGGCTACCTCGTCGAGGCCGGCCAGGAAATTCATTTCCATGCGGGCGAAAAAATCGTTATCGAGGCCGGTGCCGAATTGACGATCAAGGTGGGCGGCCACTTCATCAAACTCGACAGCAACGGCATCAGTCGAGTAGGCCCCGATGCCGCTGGGATCGCAGGTACAGGTGCGGGCATTGCCGTGTTGCCTGCTCTTAGCCCCGTCGCCACGGGACAGGCAGGAACCACACATCTCGCACCCGACAGCACATTCCAAGAAGCTCACGATGAGCAAATGCAGTTGCTCAACCGTTCCGGCACGCCGCTGAAAGGGATCAAGGTCGCCATCGCAGTTCCTGGAGCAACCGCCCCTCTGGTTGTCACCAGCGACGCCGACGGACTTCTCCCCCGCGTCAAGACCCAAACCGCCCAGGACCTCAAGGCGTTTCTGAGTTGGGACAAATTCCACGTCCCGGAGGGCGCTGACAGTTACGAAAGGAGTCGCAAGCAATGAGCGCAGATCCGATCCTCACCTGCACCACCAACACCCGACCCGGTTCGCTTTCGAAGCAGACTTTTGGTTGCGAAATACTCTGGGCCTGGGGCCAGCAGGAAGCGATACGCCGGCTGACGGTGGAGAAGCGTGATCCCTATTCACAACAGGTGCGCAACGAGCTGGTCGCCAGTTTCAGTGCTCGTGCCGCGCGCATCGCGGCGACCTATGCGCGGTTCTATCTGGAGCTGGAAGACGGTGGCAAACCCGAACTGAAGGGGCGTTTCTACTGGATGGGCCTGGCGGCTTTTGCCAGTAAACAGGTCAAGTGCGGGTTGGATTTCATACCCGACGCGCTGGCCGTCTCGGTGGGAGATTATCTGCCCAATCCAATGGCCATCGGCAAGGACGGGCTGGGCAAAGGTAATTTCTGGTTGTTCCAGGACATTTTTGTCTGGCACTGGTTTTACAGCCAATTTCCCGAGCAGTTCGAGGAGTGTGCGCTGGAGCGGAATGCGCTGAACTGTCCTGAATTGACACTGGCGGGGCTGAAGAGCTTGCCATGGGCGGAAGAGGCGCTGGCGACTTTGAATAACTTCAAGGTAAATCCTCATATCCTTGAAGCTTTTGAAACTATCAAGAAGTGCGAACAGGCCGCCACGGATAACAAGCCAGACCTGCAGTTCGACTCACTTTTAGCCATAGCCAACCATGAACAGCTAGAAATCCTGCAGCCACTTATCTACGAGAATCAAATCTTCCAAAAAGTGTTGGACCTCCAAGCATTGACAGAAGGGCTTCCCGGTTTCCCTTTAAGGGTTGCAGCTTTCAGTACGGCATGTGATGTAGAAGAAGAAAATCTTCGAGAGCAAATGACGGAAGGGGATCTGTACAACGAAACGCACAGAATGAAATTCATTACAAAAATTGCAAACAAATACCATTCACTAATGCAATACGACACCGAATACATGGAGGAGCGCATTACCTCTATATCCAACTGGTCTAATGCCGCATGAAAAAAATCTTGGTGGCAGCACTAATACTTGGACTCACCGCTTGCGACACCTCGAGTAATCCAGAGAAGCAAAAAATGAAAGACAGCCCCCCTATCATCAAAATCAGCCTTCACGAAGATATAAATGATGTCATAGCACGCAGCCCGATGCCATTCAAACCTGACTGCTTAGCGGCAGTGGGTGTATGTTGGCATGAAATTTCTCGTTCGCCCAATAGCAAAGAACTCCCTATCGCCAGTATAAAAACGGGGGTTCACACGCTACTATTAAATAATGCGTCAAGAATAAGCACTGTCATCTTTGATAGATTCGGTAGTCAAATCGAAAACATAGAAATTGTTTTGAGAGGGCTTCCCGACAACAGCCTACACACGAACCATCAAAATGCTATATACCAACTAATCGACGGTATCCAACGTGCTGGCTGGATTCACTACTACCGCAGGAGCGACCCTAGAGTTTCGGGCAAAGAGATGGACAAAATTCATACACCACGGGAAGTACTTGGAAAATTCACATCCAGCCATCCTTGGCTAGACCCAAACTACAGAATCGACATAAATCGCTGGCTTAAAGTAGGCTCATTTTATAATTGGTATTTTTACAACAACGGTTCATATCTGCACCTTAGAGCATGGCGTCGACTTTCAAAAAAACACCCAGACGAAAGAGGCACTTACTTAATAAGCTTAAATTTTTCAACAGAAGCAGAATTTTGGCGAACTCCCTTCCAAGGCGAAGACAAGCTTCGTTGGAAAGAGCTGATACCCGACGTGCTAGCGGTCGCAAAAAAACAACGCGAAGAACTGGAAGCCAAAGCCCGAGCCGCCGGTATAGAAATTGATGAGTCGTATCAAGACCCTCTGATCAAAGAGTTAAATTTGTGACCCAATACCAAAGTCAAATTTCAATTTTTACCCACCCATGAAAAGTCTGCCTCTTTTCCTGGTTGTCACCAACGACGCCAACGGACTTCTCCCCCGCGTCAAGACCCAAACCGCCCAGGACCTCAAGGCGTTTCTGAGTTGGGACAAATTCCACGTCCCGGAGGGCGCTGACAGTTACGAAAGGAGTCGCAAGCAATGAGCGCAGATCCGATCCTCACCTGCACCACCAACACCCGACCCGGTTCGCTTTCGAAGCAGACTTTTGGTTGCGAAATACTCTGGGCTTGGGGCCAGCAGGAAGCGATACGCCGGCTGACGGTGGAGAAGCGTGATCCCTATTCACAACAGGTGCGCAACGAGTTGGTCGCCAGTTTCAGTGCTCGTGCCGCGCGCATCGCGGCGACCTATGCGCGGTTCTATCTGGAGCTGGAAGACGGTGGCAAACCCGAACTGAAGGGGCGTTTCTACTGGATGGGCCTGGCGGCCTTTGCCAGTAAACAGGTCAAGTGCGGGTTGGATTTCATACCCGACGCGCTGGCCGTCTCGGTGGGAGATTATCTGCCCAATCCAATGGCCATCGGCAAGGACGGGCTGGGCAAAGGTAATTTCTGGTTGTTCCAGGACATTTTTGTCTGGCACTGGTTTTACAGCCAATTTCCCGAGCAGTTCGAGGAGTGTGCGCTGGAGCGGAATGCGCTGAACTGTCCTGAATTGGCACTGGCGGGGCTGAAGAGCTTGCCATGGGCGGAAGAGGCGCTGGCGACGTTGAATTACTTCCAGGTAAACCACCATATTTTTGAAGCTTTTAAAGCTATCAAAAAATATGAACAAGCCACCACCGCAGACAAACCAAGTTTGCAATTTTAGTCACTTTTAGCCATTGCCGACCATGAACAGCTAGAGGTTTTGCAGCCGCTTATCTATGAGAGCCATACATTCCAAAAAGTGCTGGATTTTCAAGCCTTGACAGAAGGGCTCCCTTACTTTCCTCTGAGAGTCGCAGCCTTCAGCGCAGCATGCAACGTAGAAGAGGAACATCTTCGCGTGCAAATGACAGAGGGTGACCTTTACAACAAAGCCGACAGAATGGAATTTATAGGGAGAATCGCGCACCAATATCACAAACAAATGCAAAAGGATATTGAAAACATGGAATCATCCATAACATCGATCTCAAACTGGCAAAACCTCGAGTGAAACACCTAACAATATTGATATTTTTTTTGCTACTAATCTCCCGCAAGGAAACTTACAGAACAGAGGATTCCAACATGCAAAAAGAACACCCGATTATTGAAATAAAACTCCAAGAAGACATCAGCTCAGTCATAACTCGCAGTCCATTTCCATTTAAGTCTGACTGCTCAAAAAACTCCAGCGTTTGCTGGTATAGCCTGTCAAACTCACACAATAGTAAAACGCTACCAACCGTCAAAATCAAAACTGGAGAGCATACTTTACTACTAAAAAATGCGACTACCATCACGTCTGACATATGGAGCAAATATGGCAACCAGATAGAAAGCATCGACATCACTCTAAGAGGGCTCCCCGACGACAGCCTACACACGGACTATCAAGACGCTCTATATCGGCTCATTGATGGACTCCAACGAGCAGGCTGGAGGCATTACTATGGAAGAAGCGACCCGAGAATTTCGGGCAAAGAGATGAATAAAATTGATACGCCGCGCGAAATATTAGGACAGTATGTATCCAGCCATCCTTGGCTAGATCCAAACTATGAAATCGACGTTGAACGCTGGTTAAAAATAGGATCATTTTATAATTGGTATTTTTACAACAACCACTCATACCTACATCTCAAAGCATGGCGTCAACTTTCAAAAAAACACCCAGACAAAAGAGGTACCTACCTAATAAGTTTAAGCTTTTCAACAGAAGCAGAGTTCTTGGGAGCGCCCTTCCAAGGCGATGACAAGCTTCGCTGGAAAGAGCTACTACCCGACGTGCTAGCGGTCGCAAAAAAACAACGCGAAGAACTGGAAGCCAAAGCCCGAGCCGCCGGTATAGAAATTGATGAGTCGTATCAAGACCCTCTGATCAAAGAGTTAAATTTGTGACCCATTGCAAAAGTCAAATTTCAACTTCTCACTCACCTATGGAAAGTCTACCCTTCTCCAACTTATAGATTTACCCGGAACGTGAGCGCGGGCTGGACGTTTAACTAATACACGGTCTTTTAGGCCCGCACTGGCCCGCGTAGGAGTCGAATTGCCGACTATGAGGACCTCGATCTAGCGGACATCATCGCCAGCAAGCTGGCTCCTACAGTACCGTGTTCGGTCAGGATACCGGGGCGCTGTGGATTCGGTCGGTGAATCGACCCTGCATCGCATCCAGCGCATCGCAGCCATCCTGCAACAGCAAGCAGCTGGCACCGGCAAAGTGCTGAAGATCACGGTCGCAGGTGTTGCCGATACTCATGCAGGTCAGGCTGTGGCTCAGGTCGCGGGCGGCCTTGATGCGCTGGATGGCGCACTCATACAGATCACGCACCGGGGCATCGAGATTGAGGGAGAGAACAGGGACTTCGGTGAGGTTGCTTTGCAGCGGGCGATATTGAGTCATTGCTAAAGCTCCATTAGGAATTAGGAGCCACCACCTTTTGCGGCTAAGCAAAATCAGGGTGGCAGCTGTACGCGGGTTAGCCGACCGGGTCCTATGGAGCTACACCCGACACACCCGAAGATGTCCCGCGCACAACCGCCATAACGCAAACGTCAGGCAGTAATAAGCGCCAGCATTGTAATGGCGGAGCCCAAGCTCCGTGAGGAATTTCGACCGGCTAAGATCGATCACCGAGGCGTCGGTGACGACCGAACTATAGTCCAGCCACTCACCGAATAGTCGCCGCTTTTACACCTTGAAATACTAGTCACTGCACAGGTCAATCATGACTATCAGTCCGAGTTATCCAGGAGCCATTGCCACAACATCCCGATTTTCGCACTCGATCGCCTGCAGCCCTTTAAAATGACAGGCAGCGTCGCCAGGCCTGTGCCATCCTTTATCCAGCCGCGGGTCGCGGCATTGCGTGATAGCCACCAGGCTATCCCCCTGAGCGGACGCTTTGCGACAACGCGCACAAGCTCAGCGAGCTTCATTTCCGAGCAAACGGCCATTGTTGCCCGCGCATCCTATCAATCCTCTAGGTCCAGGAACCTGGTTCATGCCCGTTCTGCCCAGCCTGCGCAGTCGCTTCGCGCTGATGATCGCCGTATTGGTCAGCCTGTTGAGCTGGTTGCTGGGCTCACTCATCAGCCACGACTCCAATTCGCGAATGATCAATGAAATCGGCCAGGACCTGGCCGAAAACGCCTACCAGATGTCCGATCGGCTGGACCGCGACATGGCCAGCCGGGTCAAGCTGCTGAGCGTCGTCAGCCACCTGCAGGTCCTGCAACAGGCCACGGACACCCAGCAGATCCGCCGCCTGCTCGAGCATGTGCAAGAGGAGTTCCCAAGCTTCGCCTGGGTCGGCTTCATTGCGCCCGACGGCGTCGTCAAGGCCGCGACCCAAGGTCTTCTGGAACAAGCCGATATCAGCGAGCGGCCGGTATACACCCAGGGCCGGGAGCAATTGTTCGTCGGTGATGTGCATGATGCCAAGCTGTTGTCCAAACTGTTGCCCAACCCCAAGGGCGAGGCGATGAAGTTCGTCGACATCAGCTTGCCGGTGTTCAGCAATGAACCGTCACAAAATCAAGTCGGGGTACTCGCGGCGCATCTCTCCTGGGGCTGGGCCGAAGAATTGCGCCAGTCCTTGCTCAACCCTATCCAGGCCCGGCGCGACGCGGAGTTTTTCGTCGTCACCGCCAACCATCAAGTCATCCTCGGCCCCAGGGAAGCGATCGGCCAGGCGCTGCCCCTGCCCCTGCTCGACAACCTTGGCACCCAGCAGACCCGCTGGGGCGTCCAACGCTGGCCGGACGGCAATGACTACCTCACGGGCGTTGCCGTGAGCCGCGGTCACGGCAGTTACGCAGGGCTGGGCTGGACCGTGGTGTCGCGCCAGACGCTTGACGAAGCCTACGCCCCGGCCAAGGCATTGCAGCGCGATATCCTGGTCTGGGGCATTGCCCTGGCGGTGGTCATCGCCTTTATCGGCTGGTTGCTGGCCACCTGGTTCACTCGACCGCTGCATGCTATCGCCAGGGCCGCCGACCGGTTGAGCCTCGGCGAATCCATGGAGATTCCCGAGGTCAAGGGCACCCGGGAAATCGCCCAGTTGAGCCAGTCGATCCGCCATCTGGTGGACAGCCTGAGCAATCACCAGACCGCCCTGGGCATGATGGAAAGCCTGGCCCACCATGATGCCCTGACCGGCCTGCCGAACCGCGCCGCACTGGAAAAATATCTGCCCCGTGCCCAGCAGCGCAGCCAGGCGCAGAACTACTGCCTGGCCTTGCTCTACCTGGATCTGGACGGCTTCAAGCCGATCAACGACCAGTTCGGCCATGCCGGTGGCGATGAGCTGCTCAGGGAAGTCGCGAGTCGCTTGCGCGTCTGCCTGCGCGAAGGCGACCTGGTGGCGCGCCTGGGCGGCGATGAGTTTCTGATGGTCCTGCAGGTACCGCGCCACGATGCCATTGACCAGGCGCGAAGCATTGCCCAGCGCGTGCTCGCCAGCCTGGGGCAAACCTTCCTGGTGCACGACGTCCACGCCCGGATCGGTTGCAGCATCGGCGGCGCGCTGTGGCCTCTCGATGCCCCGGACCTGAGCGACGTGCTGGGCCTGGCGGACCAGGCCTTGTACCGCGCCAAGCATGCGGGCAAGGGCCAGGCGCATTTTCACACAGAGGCATAAGGGTGGCGACTTGCACTGATCAGAGCGCCTCCAGCACGGGTCAGCTCGCAGCTGTCGTCCGCAAGGCTATCGATTAAAAAGATATACACTGGGTCGTATCCATAAGAACAACCTGCCGGCTGATCGGCATTGGTGCGCCCATGATGACCCTGCGTCAGATCCGTCACTTCATCGCCGTGGCCGAGACCGGCTCGATCTCGGCCGCGGCCCAGGCGGTGTTCATTTCCCAGTCGACCCTGACCCTGGCGATCCAGCAGCTTGAGCAGGAGATCGGCGTCAGCCTGTTCAACCGCCACGCCAAGGGCATGACCCTGACCCACCAGGGCCACCAGTTCCTGCGCCAGGCGCACCTGATCCTCGCCACCGTCGACAACGCCAAGCGCAGCCTGCAGCAAAGCACCGACCAGGTCGCCGGACAACTGACCATCGGCGTGACCAGCCTGGTGGCCGGCTACTACCTCGCCGACCTGCTGACCCGTTTCCAGCGCGCCTACCCCAACGTCGAGATCCGCGTGATGGAAGACGAGCGCCCCTATATCGAGCACTTGCTGGTCAGCGGCGAGATCGATGTCGGGGTGCTGATCCTCTCCAACCTTGAAGACCGTCATGCCCTGCAGACCGAGGTCCTGACCCACTCGCCGCATCGCCTGTGGCTGCCGGCCCAGCATCCGCTGCTGGAACACGACAGCATCAACCTGGCGGACGTGGCCCGCGAGCCGCTGATCCAGCTCAACGTCGATGAAATGGACCGCAACGCCCAACGCATGTGGCGTGGTGCCGGCCTGCAACCGCGGATCACCCTGCGCACCGCGTCTACTGAGGCCGTGCGCAGCCTGGTGGCAGCCGGGCTGGGGGTATCGATCCAGCCGGACATGACCTACCGCCCCTGGTCGCTGGAAGGCGACATCATCGAAGCCCGGCCGCTGGCCGACCTCAACCAGACTCTCGACGTCGGCCTGGCCTGGCGCCGGGGCACCGCCCGGCCGCCGCTGGTGGACCCGTTCCTGACCGTGGCCCGTGAACAACCTCATGGCGGACGCAAGCCATCGATTTAATCGAACGCCGCATTCAGTATTTAGTATTTGTCGACCTCCCGTCCGCCCACTAGTCTCTTGCCATCCATCTAGAGAAAGGCCGGACTCCAGCGATAGGGGACGCTCCATGGCCACACAAGAAAAGAGAACTCGCAAAATGGCTGGCGCGCACCCGACCCCACTGTTCACGGCGTTACTGATCGACGGTGAACTCGTTGGCGGCCTCGGCGTGGTCGAGCCGATCCTCAACCCGGCCACGGGGGAGGTGCTCACGCATATCGCCGAAGCCAGCAGCGAACAGGTCGAAAGCGCCATCCTCGCCGCCCACCGGGCCTTTGCCGGCTGGTCGCGGACCACTCCGCAACAACGCGCCGATCGCCTGCTGGCGATCGCCGATGCGGTGGAAAAAAACGCCGACCTGCTCGCCCGCCTGGAATCGCTGAACTGTGGTAAGCCCTTGCACCTGGCCCGCCAGGACGACCTGAGCGCCACCGTCGACGTGTTTCGTTTCTTCGCCGGCGCGGTGCGCTGCCAGACCGGCCAGTTGTCCGGCGAATACCTGCCGGGCTACACCAGCATGGTCCGTCGCGACCCGATTGGCGTAGTGGCCTCCATCGCACCGTGGAACTACCCGATCATGATGGCCGCCTGGAAGATCGCCCCGGCCCTGGCCGCCGGCAACACCCTGGTGTTCAAGCCATCGGAACACACGCCGCTGTCGATCCTGGCCCTGGCCCCCATGCTCGCCGAGCTGCTGCCACCCGGAGTGCTCAATATTGTCTGCGGCGGTGGCGAAGGGGTCGGCAGTCATCTGGTCAGCCACCCGAAAGTACGCATGGTGTCGCTGACCGGCGATATTGTCACCGGCCAGAAAATCCTCCAGGCCGCCGCCAAGAGCGTCAAGCGTACCCATCTGGAACTGGGCGGCAAGGCACCGGTGATCGTCTGCAACGATGCCGATCTGCAGGCCGTGGTCGAAGGCGTGCGCAGCTACGGTTACTACAACGCCGGGCAGGATTGCACCGCCGCCTGCCGGATCTACGCCCAGGCCGGTATTCACGACAAACTGGTGGCCGATCTTGGCGCGGCGGTCAGCAGTCTGCGGTTCGCCGGCAAGCGCGACGCCGACAATGAAATCGGGCCGCTGATCAGCACCCGCCAGCGTGACCGCGTCGCCAGCTTCGTCGAGCGTGCCCTCGGCCAGCCGCATATCGAACGGATCACCGGAGCCGCCGTGCATTCCGGAGCCGGCTTCTACTACCAGCCGACCCTGCTCGCCGGCTGCCGACAGAGCGACGAGATCGTCCAGCGCGAAGTGTTCGGTCCGGTGGTCACCGTGACCCGCTTCGATGAACTGAGCCAGGCGGTGGACTGGGCCAACGACTCGGAATACGGCCTGGCGTCATCGGTCTGGACCCAGAACCTGGACAAGGCCATGCAGGTGGCCGCGCGCCTGCAATACGGCTGCACCTGGATCAACAGCCATTTCATGCTGGTCAGCGAAATGCCCCACGGCGGCCTCAAGCGCTCCGGCTATGGCAAGGACCTGTCCAGTGATTCGCTTCAGGACTACAGCGTGGTACGCCACATCATGGCGCGCCACGGCCAGCATCTGTAACACGCTCTACTCTAATAACCAGCCCGCGACGGCACGCTGCATCACGTTCAACTGCCCCGACCATAATTAAAGAAGAGGGAATCCCCATGTTCGTGCACAAGATCGCACTGCTCAGTGCAATGACCACCGCGCTGCTGGCCAGCGTCTCGATCCAGGCCGCCGAGCCGCTGAAAGCCGTGGGTGCGGGCGAAGGCCAACTGGATATCGTCGCTTGGCCGGGCTACATCGAGCGCGGCGAAAGCGACAAGGCCTACGACTGGGTGACGGGCTTCGAGAAGGAAACCGGCTGCAAGGTCAGCGTGAAAACCGCCGCCACCTCCGATGAAATGGTCAGCCTCATGGCCAAGGGCGGCTATGACCTGGTCACGGCTTCCGGCGATGCCTCCCTGCGACTGATCGTCGGCAAGCGCGTGCAACCGATCAACACCGCGCTGATCCCGAACTGGAAGAACCTCGATCCGCGTCTCAAGGATGCGCCCTGGTATGTGGTCAACAAGCAGACCTACGGCACGCCTTATCAGTGGGGCCCGAACGTACTGATGTACAACACCAACGTGTTCAAGCAGGCACCGACCAGCTGGGGCGTGGTCTTCGAGGCGCAGAACCTGCCGGACGGCAAGCCGAACAAGGGGCGCGTACAGGCCTATGACGGCCCGATCTATATCGCCGACGCGGCGCTGTACCTCAAGTCGGCCAAACCGGAGCTGGGCATCCAGAATCCCTATGAGCTGACCGAAACCCAGTACAAGGCCGTGCTCGACCTGCTGCGCGCCCAGCAGCCGTTGATCCACCGCTACTGGCATGACGCCACGGTACAGATGAGCGACTTCAAGAACGAAGGTGTGGCGGCCTCCAGTTCCTGGGGCTACATGGTCAACGGCCTGCAGGCGGACAAGCAGCCGGTGGCCTCGGTCATTCCGAAGGAAGGTGTCACCGGCTGGGCCGACACCACCATGCTGCACGCCGATGCCAAGCACCCGAACTGCGCCTACAAATGGATGGACTGGTCGTTGCAACCCAAGGTCCAGGGTGACGTCGCGGCCTGGTTCGGTTCGTTGCCGGCGGTACCGGCGGCCTGCAAGGAGAGCGAGTTGCTGGGAGCTGAAGGCTGCAAGACCAACGGCTTCGACCACTTCGACAAGATTGCTTTCTGGACCACGCCCCAGGCCGCGGGCGGCAAGTTCGTGCCGTACAGCCGCTGGACCCAGGACTACATTGCGATCATGGGCGGCAGGTAATACCCCCAGGCAATAACGAAACTTGTGGCGAGCGGGCTTGCCTCCAATGCCATTCAGTTAAGAACTGGCCCCAAGTCGGGCCGAGATTTGTGGCGAGCGGGCTTGTCGGAACGCCGCACCGCCACTCTCGGCTGCGAAGCAGCCGTAAAACCGCTCATCTCGATCGGCCTGACAGGCCGAATTCGCCGGTTTCAGGGGCGCTTCGCGCCCCAGCGCGGGCAAGCCCGCTCGCCACACACGCCTTCTCGGAGCACCGCATCATGACGCTTGCAGTCCAGTTTACCCACGTTTCCCGTCAGTTCGGCGAAGTGAAAGCCGTCGACCGGGTTTCCATCGATATCCAGGACGGCGAGTTCTTTTCCATGCTCGGCCCTTCCGGCTCGGGCAAGACCACCTGCCTGCGCCTGATCGCCGGTTTCGAACAACCCAGCGCCGGCTCGATCCGCATCCATGGCGAAGAGGCCGCCGGGCTGCCACCCTATCAGCGCGACGTGAACACCGTGTTCCAGGATTACGCGTTGTTCCCCCATATGAACGTGCGCGACAACGTCGCCTACGGCCTGAAAGTCAAAGGCGTCGACAAACGCGAACGCCTGAACCGCGCCGAAGAGGCCCTGGGCATGGTCGCCCTGGCCGGCTACGGCGAGCGCAAGCCGGTACAGCTCTCCGGCGGTCAGCGCCAGCGCGTGGCCCTGGCCCGCGCCCTGGTCAATCGCCCTCGGGTACTGCTGCTCGACGAACCCCTCGGCGCACTGGACCTCAAGCTGCGCGAGCAGATGCAAGGCGAGCTGAAAAAACTGCAACGGCAACTGGGCATCACCTTCATCTTCGTCACTCATGACCAGACCGAAGCGCTGTCCATGTCCGACCGCGTGGCGGTGTTCAACAAAGGCCGCATCGAGCAGGTCGACAGCCCGCGCAACCTTTACATGAAACCGGCCACCGCGTTTGTCGCCGAGTTCGTCGGCACCTCCAACGTGATTCGCGGCGAGCTGGCGAAACAGCTCTGCGGCAGCGACCTGCCGCTGTCGATCCGTCCGGAGCACGTGCGCTTCGCCGACGGGCCGGCGCACAGCGACGAGGTCGAGATCAGTGGCCTGCTCCATGACATCCAGTACCAAGGCAGCAGTACCCGCTATGAACTGAAACTGGACAGCGGCCAGACCCTGAATATCAACCGGCCCAACACCCAATGGGCGGACACCGGCAGCGCTTACCAGGCCGGCCAGCGGCTCACCGCGCGCTGGGCGCGGGAAGCCATGACCGTGCTGGCGAGCGAGGTCTGACATGTATAGCCAGGCCCTCCCCCAAGCGACCTCGGCAGGCTCGCCGATGCGGCGCTTCTCCAACCTGCTGTACCGGCGCCCCAACTTCTACCTGGCGCTGCTGCTGGTACCGCCGCTGATCTGGTTTGGCGCGATCTACCTCGGCTCGCTGCTGACCTTGCTCTGGCAGGGTTTCTACACCTTCGACGACTTCACCATGGCGGTCACCCCGCAGCTGACCCTGGCGAACTTCGCCGCCCTGTTCGCGCCGTCGAACTTCGACATCATTCTGCGCACCTTGAGCATGGCGGTGGTGGTGTCCATCGCCGCCGCTATCGTCGCCTTCCCCATTGCCTACTACATGGCGCGCTACACCACGGGCAAGACCAAGGCTTTCTTCTACATCGCGGTGATGATGCCAATGTGGGCCAGCTACATCGTCAAGGCCTACGCCTGGACCCTGCTGCTGGCCAAAGGCGGGGTCGCCCAGTGGTTTGTCCAGCACCTGGGGCTGGAACCGTTGTTGCAGTTCGTGCTGGGCATTCCGGGGGTCGGCGGCAGCACCCTGTCGACCTCGCACCTGGGACGTTTCCTGGTGTTCGTCTATATCTGGTTGCCGTTCATGATCCTGCCGATCCAGGCTGCCCTCGAGCGCCTGCCGCCGTCGCTGCTGCAAGCCTCCGCGGACCTCGGCGCCAAGCCGCGCCAGACCTTTATGCTGGTGATCCTGCCGCTGTCGATTCCCGGCATCGCGGCGGGCTCGATCTTCACCTTCTCGCTGACCCTGGGCGACTTCATCGTGCCGCAACTGATCGGCCCACCCGGTTACTTCGTCGGCAGCATGGTCTACGCCCAGCAGGGCGCCATCGGCAACATGCCGATGGCGGCGGCCTTCACCCTGGTGCCAATCGTGCTGATCGCCGTGTACCTGTCCATCGTCAAACGCCTGGGGGCCTTCGATGCGCTCTAATTCAGAACAACACGGGGAAAGAGCCTCGCTGGGCCTGCGCCTGGCGGCCTGGGGCGGGCTGCTGTTCCTGCACTTCCCGATCCTGATCATCTTCCTCTACGCCTTCAACACCGAAGACGCGGCCTTCAGCTTCCCGCCCCGGGGCTTTACCCTGAAGTGGTTCAGCGTGGCCTTCGCCCGGCCCGATGTCCTGGAAGCCATCAAGCTGTCCTTGCAGATCGCCGCGATTGCCACGCTGATCGCCATGCTGCTCGGCACCCTGGCCTCGGCCGCCCTGTATCGCCGGGACTTCTTCGGCAAGCAGGGCATTTCGCTGATGCTGATCCTGCCCATCGCCCTGCCGGGGATCATCACCGGGATCGCCTTGCTCGCGACCTTCAAGAGCCTGGGGATCGAGCCGGGCATGTTCACCATCATCGTCGGCCACGCGACCTTCTGCGTGGTGATCGTCTACAACAACGTCATCGCCCGCTTGCGGCGCACCTCCCACAGCCTGATCGAAGCCTCGATGGACCTGGGTGCCGACGGCTGGCAGACCTTCCGCTACATCGTCCTGCCGAACCTCGGCTCGGCGTTGCTGGCCGGCGGCATGCTGGCATTCGCCCTGTCGTTCGACGAGATCATCGTCACCACCTTTACCGCCGGCCATGAACGCACCTTGCCGATCTGGCTGCTCAACCAGCTCAGCCGACCACGGGACGTCCCGGTGACCAACGTGGTGGCCATGCTGGTGATGATAGTCACGATGCTGCCGATTCTCGGTGCCTACTACCTGACCCGCGGCGGTGAAAGCGTGGCCGGCAGTGGCGGTAAATAAGCGAAGACCGAGGCCGGCTACCGAAATTGAAAGCTAAATCGGAACTGGAACTGAGGCTGGAACTGAGGCTGTGACTGGAATTTGGACTTGAACTTGAACTTGGACCGTGGGAGCGGAGCTTGCCCGCGAAGGGGCCCTTGAGGGCACTAAAAGCTTCGCGGACAAGCTCCGCCCCCACAAGGAGACTCCCACCCATCCGAAGGCTCCCACAAACTCCGAAAAATTCGGTGTCTACAGAACCACCTGATTGCTCCATGAGGACATGACCATGCAAACCAAACTGCTGATCAACGGCCAACTCGTCAACGGCGAAGGCCCGGCCCAATCCGTGTTCAACCCGGCCCTGGGCCGGGTCCTGGTAGATATCAACGAAGCCAGCGAAGCCCAGGTCGACGCCGCCGTGCGCGCCGCCGACGGCGCCTTCGAAAGCTGGTCGCAGACCGCGCCGAAAGACCGCTCCCTGCTGCTGCTGAAACTGGCCGACGCCATCGAGGCCCATGGCCCGGAACTGGCGAAACTGGAGTCGGACAACTGCGGCAAGCCCCTGAGCGCGGCCCTCAACGACGAGATCCCGGCGATCGCCGACGTGTTCCGTTTCTTCGCCGGCGCCAGCCGTTGCATGAGCGGTTCGGCGGGGGGCGAATACCTGCCCGGCCACACTTCGATGATCCGCCGCGACCCGGTGGGCGTGATCGCCTCCATCGCGCCGTGGAACTACCCGCTGATGATGGTCGCCTGGAAAATCGCCCCGGCCCTGGCCGCCGGCAATACCGTGGTACTCAAGCCCTCGGAACAGACCCCGCTGACCGCCTTGCGCCTGGCCGAACTGGCCGCGCAGATCTTCCCGGCCGGCGTGTTCAACCTGGTCTTCGGCCGCGGCCCGACCGTGGGCAACCCGCTGGTGACCCACCCGAAAGTACGCATGGTGTCGCTGACCGGCTCCATCGCTACCGGTTCGCAGATCATTTCCAGCACCGCCGACAGCGTCAAGCGCATGCACATGGAACTGGGCGGCAAGGCCCCGGTGATCATCTTCGACGACGCCGACATCGACGCCGCCGTGGCCGGCATCCGCACCTTCGGTTTCTACAATGCCGGCCAGGACTGCACCGCCGCCTGTCGGGTCTATGCCCAGGCCGGGATCTACGAGAAGTTCGTCGAGAAACTCGGCGCGGCGGTCAGCACCATCAAGTATGGCTTGCAGGATGATCCGCAAACCGAGCTGGGCCCGCTGATCACCGCCCAGCACCGTGATCGCGTGGCCGGTTTCGTCGAGCGCGCACTGGCCCAGTCACATATCCGCCTGGTCACGGGCGGCAAGGCGGTGCCCGGCAACGGCTTCTTCTTCGAACCGACGGTCCTGGCCGACGCCCTGCAGGATGACGAAATCGTCCGGCGCGAGGTGTTCGGGCCGGTGGTCTCGGTAACCCGGTTCGACGATGAAGCCCAGGTGCTGGGTTGGGCCAACGATTCGGACTACGGCCTGGCGTCATCGGTGTGGACCGCCGATGTCGGTCGCGCCCATCGCCTGGCGGCCCGCTTGCAGTACGGCTGCACCTGGGTCAACACCCACTTCATGCTGGTCAGCGAAATGCCCCATGGCGGGCAGAAGCTGTCCGGGTATGGCAAGGACATGTCGATGTACGGATTGGAGGACTACACCACCGTGCGGCATGTGATGTTCAAGCACTGACACATCAATACCTGGGTTGTCCGCGAAGCAGGCGTTCGTCTTGAGGGCCTCTTCGCGGGCAAGCTCCGCTCCCACAGGTTATCGGTCGCCTGCGAAAAGTAAATTCGACGCGGTCATTGTGGCAGCGGAGCTTGTCGGGACGCTGCACAGCCGCGAAGAGGCCAGAACAAGCACCACCATTCAAGATATCTACCCGCAATCCAGATCCACCACAACAATACCGAACCGGGACGGGCCGTCATGGCCCGGCCACGGTTTCGGACACCTGAAATCTGCCGATTTTCTGGAGCAACACCGTCATGAGTGCACAACCCCACCTCGGCGCAGCGGCCGACAGCGGGTGTTCGAGCGCCATCAACCGCTCTGCGTGCTGTTCAACACCTTCGATATCCGCGTCGAGGATTCCTACCGGCCAGCATTCCTCAGCGCGTCCCTGGCGGGCATGACGACTTGTGCGACTCAAAACCGCGAAACACCCTCCATCACATTCAACAGGCAGCGCATCGCATTGCGGTCCTCGGCCGACAACGCGCGATAGCGTTCCAGCAATTGTTGCTCTTCAGCGCTGAGCTTACGCGCCCTGGGCCGGGATGAGGTCCTGAACGTCCAGAGGAACAGCATGAAACCGACAATGCTCCGCGCCTTTGCCATGACCACTTTCCTTGCTGGATAGACCTGCCCCGCCTGAACGAACCGCTCAGGATTGCCTTAAGCGTAGGAACAGTCCGAATCAGGCTAAGAACATTTCGAAATTTCCAGCAAGAAAACTCAAGTCATCCTGGCAAGAGCCCGTGATAAACACCCGGGGTACGCCTATTCATACCGCACCACCTCAAACCCCTCTTCCAGCGCCGGAGCTTCGAAATAGCGGGAAATCGCCTCGAACTCGGCCTCACTGGTCTTGAACGGGTGATCACCCGCCTCATTACGGACCTTCAGACGGGCCTTGCACAGCTCATCAGCCACATCGAGGAAATGCAGCCGATGGGCAGCCCCCGCGCTTTCAAAGACCGAACGCGCCCAAAGCCGGCTGGCCACGGTATTGGACGGAAAATCGAGGACCACCGAGACCCCAGCGTGCAAAAGCGCAACGAGATGCTCGGCCAAGACCCCGCGCAAGCGGCCGGCACAGCGCACATAGTCAGCGATTGCAGTGATCTCGCCCGGATACAGCCGGGCAAGCCAGACGTCCTCACAGATCAACACGGTCGAGGCGGTTGCCGCCAGGCGTTGTGCCAGCATCGACTTCCCCGAGCCGATCTTTCCACAGACCAGATGCAGGGTCGGAACGCTATCGCCGGGGGCGCGGGTTTCAGGTGGCGACATTTCAATCTCCTTTTGACGTCCAATACCCAGGAAGGCGGCCAGAAAAAACCCGCCTCGGTGGGCGGGTTTCGGGTGTTTTCAGAACACGCGTCAGCCCACCCTCGTATCGAAGGTGGGAATAATCGCGATGTTCTGCTGTGAGTTCATGAAACTGACCTTATTCACTTAAACGTCTGACGGCAAGCCTCAACCCTTCACTCACGCAAATTCGACTCGTGAATCGGCTGATCGCGATGGGTCGCACGCTGATACTGCGCCGGCCAGGTCGCCTTGTGCCCGCCCAGATCATCATCGGCGTGCAACGGCCAGTAAGGGTCACGCAACAGCTCGCGGGCCAGCAGAATCATATCCGCCTGGCCGGTGCGCAGGATGTGCTCGGCCTGGGCCGGCTCGGTAATCAGGCCGACGGTACCGGTGGCGATGTCGGACTCCTTGCGTACGCGCTCGGCGAAACGGGTCTGATAACCCGGTCCAGTGGGAATCTCCGCATTGGCGGCGGTGCCACCCGAGGACACATCGATCAGGTCGACGCCGAGGGCCTTCAAGCGCCGCGCCAGCTCCACCGTCTCATCGGGGTTCCAACCATCTTCCACCCAGTCGGTGGCCGAAACACGGACAAACAGCGGCAGCTCTTCGGGCCAGACCGCGCGCACGGCCTCAGTCACCTGCAACACCAGGCGAACGCGATTTTCAAAGGATCCACCGTATTGGTCGCGGCGCTGGTTGCTCAATGGCGATAGAAACTGGTGCAGCAGATAACCATGGGCCGCATGCACTTCGACCACCTTGAAACCGGCGATCAAGGCGCGCTTGGCTGCCATCACAAAAGCCTGGATAACCTCGGCGATCTGCTGCTCGTCCAGTTGCGCGGGCGAGGTGTGCTGCGGATCGAAGGCAATCGGCGATGGGCCGACCGGAGTCCAGCCACCCTCCTCCGGCTTGACGCTGCCATGCTTGCCCAACCAGGGCCGGTGGGTGCTGGCCTTGCGTCCGGCATGAGCGAGCTGGATTCCCGCCACCGCGCCCTGGGCGGTGATAAAGCGGGTGATGCGTTGTAACGGTTCGATCTGTTGGTCATTCCACAGGCCAAGATCCTGGGCGGTGATCCGGCCGTCGGCGGTAACGGCGGTGGCTTCGGTGAAGATCAACCCGGCACCGCCCACTGCCCGACTGCCCAGGTGGACGAGGTGCCAGTCGTTGGCCAGGCCGTCGACGCTGGAGTACTGACACATGGGCGAGACCGCGATGCGGTTGAGCAGGGTCAATTGACGAAGGGTATAAGGTTCAAGCAGCAGACTCATGGGGCACCTCTCAAATCAAGTGGGCTGGCTCCAGGGTTCTGTTAGAACGTCGGCAAGTGACAAGAGTGGTGGATAACCGCCCCCCGGCGGGTAGAAAACAGGGCGACGTCACAAGACCATTCAGACAGTGCTTACAGCCTAGTCGACAATGGCACGGGCGGGAGGGTTCAGCGGATTTAAACCGGCATAATCACCTGCGGGCGCCGGCATGCCGGCACCCGCAGCTCTCAGCGCGGCTCGATATGGGCAATCATCAGTTGCACGCTTTCCTTGCCACGAAACTCGTTGAGGTCAAGTTTGTAGGCCAGTTCCACCCAGTCGACCCGCGCGTTGCTCCACAGCTCCGGGTCGATGCCGAAGGCAATGCCATCGAGCTTCAGCGACCCGCATTCGCTTTTCAACACCACCTTCAGGTGCCGCTCGCCGACGATGCGCTTTTCCACCAGTTGGAATACACCATGGAACAGCGGCTCGGGGAAATGCTGCCCCCACGGGCCGGCATTGCGCAGCGCCCGCGCCAGCTCCAGGTTGAACTCCTCCAGGGCCAGCGAACCATCGGTCTGCAAGCGTCCGGTCAGGTCGTCCTCGCTAAGCTGACGCCGTACTTCGGCATCGAAGGCTTCGGCGAACAACGGCAAGTTTTCCTGCGCCAGGCTCAGACCGGCGGCCATCGCATGACCGCCGTACTTGCCGATCAGTTCCGGGTGTTGCGCCGCCACCACGCTCAAGGCATCACGAATATGGAAACCCGGGACCGAACGGCCGGAACCCTTGAGCATGCCGTCGCCGGCATCGGCAAAGGCGATGGTCGGCCGGTGATAACGCTCTTTCATCCGCGAGGCGAGGATACCGATCACCCCCTGGTGCCAGTCCGGCTCGAACAGGCACAGGCCGAACGGCATCGACTCCAGCGGCAGGTCCTTGAGCTGGGCCAGCGCTTCGCGTTGCATGCCCTGCTCGATGGACTTGCGGTCCTTGTTCATATCATCGAGCTGGCTGGCCATTTCCAGGGCCAGGGCCGGGTCTTCACAAAGCAGGCATTCAATACCCAGGCTCATATCGTCCAGACGCCCCGCCGCGTTCAGCCGCGGGCCGAGAATAAAGCCCAGGTCGGTGGAGGTCAGCCGCGAATGATCGCGTTTGGCCACCTCGAGGATCGCCTTGAGTCCCGGTCGGGCACGCCCCGCGCGAATCCGCTCCAGGCCCTGGTGCACCAGGATACGGTTGTTGGCATCCAGCGGCACCACGTCCGCCACGCTGCCCAACGCCACCAGATCGAGCAGTTCGCCGATGTTCGGCTGCGGCGCGCTGGCGTAGCGGCCCAGGCCGCGCAGGCGCGCGCGCAGGGCCATCAACACATAGAAAATCACCCCGACACCAGCCAGGGCCTTGCTCGGAAACTCGCAGCCCGGCTGGTTCGGGTTGACGATGGCATCGGCCTCCGGCAATTCGCTGCCGGGCAAGTGGTGGTCGGTGACCAGCACCTTGAGCCCCGCCGCCTTCGCCGCCTGCACCCCCTCGATGCTGGAAATGCCGTTGTCCACGGTGATCAGCAATTGCGGCTCGCGCTGCAAGGCCACGGCAACGATTTCCGGGGTCAGGCCATAACCGTATTCGAAGCGGTTCGGCACCAGATAATCGACATGCGCCGCGCCCAGCAGGCGCAGGCCCAGGACCCCGACAGTGCTGGCGGTGGCGCCGTCGGCATCGAAGTCGCCGACAATCAGGATCCGCTGGCGCTGCTCCAGCGCCGTCACCAGCAGGTCCACCGCCGCGTCGATGCCTTTGAGTTGCTGGAAGGGGATCAGCCGCGCCAGGCTCTTGTCCAACTCGTCCTCGGAGACCACGCCGCGGGCGGCGTACAGACGGGTCAACAAGGGCGGCAGATCACCGAGAAAAGGCAGCGTGGCGGGCAACGGGCGGGGTTCGATACGCATGGGAATAATTAACCGCGCTCGCCCATCAGCCATTCCAGCTGGACTTCATGCTGGCCACGATCGTCGGTGACGAAGATTGTGCCTTCGCTGATCATCACGTCCCACTTGATCACCCGCGGCATGTCCTTGGCCAGGGTTTCCAGGACTTCTTGCGGTACGGCGGCGATATGGACATTCTTCAGGTTCTTCACCGCGTCGACCACCTTGGTCTGCCAGACCCGCAAACTGCCATAGGCCAGCAGGCTGGTACGCTCGGTGCGGCGGGAACACCAGGTCAGACGGTCGGCATCCGGTTGACCGACTTCGATCCAGTGCAGCACGCGATCATCCAGGCTCTTTTCCCACAATGCCGGCTCGTCCACTTCCGACAGACCCCGACCAAAGGCCAGCAGCTCGTTGTACCAGAAGGCGTAAGCCAGCAGACGCACGGTCATGCGCTCCTCGGTTTCCGATGGGTGGCGGGCGATGGTCTGGTTGACGCTCTCGTAGACCCCACGATCCAGGTCAGTGAGGTTCAGGTTGAATTTGTAGGTCGTGGACGGCTGGGCCATGAACGGGGCTTCTAAAGACGAGGAAAGGCGGCCAGTCTAACCGATACGCAAGGCAATCAACGACTGCTCGCGGTTATGCTGATTCGTTCAGCCATGATAAAAAGCCCTATTGTCTTCGTTTTGCCCTACAGGATCTGCCATGCCGCTCACCGCCAAACCCCTTTCCGGACTGAAGGTCATCGAGCTCGGAACCCTGATCGCCGGCCCTTTCGCCTCGCGCATCTGTGCCGAATTCGGTGCACAGGTGATCAAGGTGGAATCGCCGGACGGCGGCGACCCGTTGCGCAAATGGCGCAAGCTGTACGAGGGCACGTCGCTGTGGTGGTTTGTCCAGGCACGCAACAAGCAATCGCTGACGCTGAACCTGAAACACCCGGACGGCCTGGCCATCCTCAAGCAATTGCTTGGCGACGCGGACATCCTGATCGAGAACTTCCGCCCCGGCGTACTGGAAAAGCTCGGCCTGGGCTGGGAAACCCTGCACGCGCTGAACCCGAAGCTGGTGATGGTGCGGTTATCGGGTTTCGGCCAGACCGGGCCGATGAAGGACCAGCCCGGCTTCGGCGCGGTCGGCGAGTCCATGGGCGGGTTGCGCTACATCACCGGTTTCGAGGATCGACCGCCGGTACGCACCGGGATTTCCATCGGCGATTCGATTGCCGCGCTCTGGGGGGTGATTGGCGCACTGATGGCCCTGCGTCATCGCGAAGTCAACGGAGGCAACGGCCAGGTGGTGGACGTGGCCTTGTATGAAGCCATCTTCGCCATGATGGAGAGCATGGTGCCGGAATTCGACGTGTTCGGTTTTATCCGCGAGCGCACCGGCAACATCATGCCGGGGATCACGCCCTCCTCGATCCACACCACGGCCGATGGCAAGCATGTACAGATCGGCGCCAACGGTGACGCGATCTTCAAACGCTTCATGCAAGCCATCGATCGCAACGATCTGGCGAACGATCCGGCGCTGGCCAGCAACGATGGCCGCGACAGCCGGCGTGACGAACTCTATGGTGTGATCGATCGATGGGTGAACAGCCAGTCACTGGACTCGGTGCTCGCCACCCTGAACCAGGCCGAGGTACCGGCCAGCCGGATCTACAGCGCCGAAGACATGTTCAGCGACCCGCAGTTTCTCGCCCGGGAAATGTTTATCCAGGCCAAGCTGCCGGACGGCAAGGACTTCAAGATGCCGGGAATCGTGCCGAAACTCTCAGAGACACCGGGCTCCAGCGAATGGGTGGGACCTGAATTGGGCGAGCACAACAACGTGGTGCTGGCCAGCCTGGGCTATGACGCCGCACGGATTGCACGCTTGCGTGAAAGTGGCGCTATCTAGCGTGTCGTGGTGGCAAGACCTTGGCCTGACTGCGCGGAAGGTATGGACGTCATGAGTCCTCGAATTCTCTGGCAACACCGGCGCTGTCGACGAGCGCTTATCACCCTGCTGGCCACGCTGGTCTTTGCCCTGCCGATAGGCGCCCAGGCCAAGGACACGCTGATCTGGCTGCTGCGGGACCTGCCGCCGCTGGTGATTTTCGAGGGGCCGCAAAAAGGTCAGGGGGCCGTCGATCAATTGCGCCAGTTGTTGGCGGCCGCCATGCCCGAGTACGAACATACGACCCTGCGGGTCAACCGGGCGCGAGCCATGCAGATGCTCGCCGAGCCTTCGTTTACCTGCGACGCGGCGCTGCTCTGGACCGCTGAACGGGCGAAGAAGATTGTGTTCTCCATTCCCAGCCTGGGCTTGACCAGCAACGGATTGGTGGTGCGCCAAGAGGACCGTCCGCTGATCGAGCCGTTTGTGCGCGACGGCCAAGTGGACCTCGCTGCCCTGCTGGTCAGTGATCATCTGAAACTGGGGATTGTCGCCGAACGCAGCTACGGCTACCTGATCGACAATCTGTTGCGACAGACCCCCGCGGAGCACTTGGCGCCCCATTACGGCAACGATGCCCAGGGCAATCTGTTGCAGATGCAGCGCTTGGGACGGCTGACCGCCTTACTCGGCTATTGGGCGGAAATTCGCTACCAGGCCCGGCAACAAGGCATCGTCGCCGAGAACCTGGTGTTTTATCCGATCAAGGGCATCGCCAAGTACCAGTTCATCCGTGTGGGGTGCTCCAACACGGAACAGGGACGCGCGGCCGTCACCCATATCAACCAGATCCTGCGTGAGCTGCGCCAGCACCAGTTGCTCGATCTCTATGTGCAATGGCTCGACCCACAGCAGCGGGACGCCTATCTGGAGGACGCCAGGCAGTTTTTCCTGGCCCCTGAGGATCAGTGATAAACGCCAGGCAAAAGAAACCCCGAGAAGCGGGGAAACGACTCGGGGTTAAACGTGGTCTATAAAGACCAGTACGGCAAGCGACAAACACCGGAGCACAATGTTTGCTCCTGCCGATACATATCCGACAACGCGCGCGAAAAAAAGTTTCCCGAGAATCTCTACACGCCAGTCGAACGAAACATCTTGTCCCGCGCGGCGTGACGCAAGGCCGCGATCACAGAGGGCTCCAGGCGTCCTTCGGCAATACGCAGGTCGCGGTGCAAGCCGTCGACCACATCGGTCAACAAACGCTTGTCGTTCAATTGGGCATGGCTGATTTCACGCTCCAACAGGATCAGGCCCGCGCGGCTGTTCACGGTCAGCCGGCATTCACCATGGCTCCCCGACGGTGTCAGGGTGACGGGATAAGGACTCAATGCTTCATTCAGCAACAGACTGATACTTTCCATCTCGATCACCACTCAATAGTCAGAACCCGACAGATCAAAAACAAAGGGGCTGTAGTCAATGACCGCCAGTCAGAGAAGAAAGTTCGTCAAGCCAGCTAACCGGATACTGGTAGAAACCGCACATCCGGCAGTTCCTAGCGTTCCATTGCGAGCATGAACCAGAAAGATGACAGAGAGAAAACAGCGAAACGCCTCACCTCCCCCCTTGCGCATCATCCTCGCCGACGATCATCCGATTTTTCTGATTGGCCTGCGTGTTGTTCTCGAGCAAGACCCAGGACTGAGCGTTGTTGGCGAGGCCAGCACGCCAGAGGAACTGCTCGGACTTCTGCAAAGCACTACCTGCGAGATGCTGGTCACGGATTTCATGATGCCGGTCGAACAGCAGAATGACGGTCTGCGCATGCTGGAAAGCGTGACTCGGCAGCACCCGCACCTGCCGATCGTGGTGGTCACCATGCTCAACAATGCCGGGCTGTTCCGTTCCATTCTCGACCTCGGCGTGATGGGGCTGCTGAGCAAGGCCAGCCTAGCCGCCGAGCTGCCGGTCGCCATCGCCCAGGCACGGCGCCGACGGCTCTACGTAGCCAACTCCATTCGTCAGATATTGGCGCTGGCAGGCGAGGTCGGCGAGCACCGCCTGGGCGACCAGGAACAACTTTCACCCCGGGAGCTGGAGGTGACACGCCTGCTGGCGGCCGGGCGTACCGTCGGTGAAATCGCCACGCAGTTGAGCCGCAGCAAGCAGACGGTGAGCGCCCAGAAGGTCAGTGCCATGCGCAAGCTCGGCTTGTCCAACAATGCGGCGTTGTTTCTCTACCTGCAGGAACATGGCCTGGCCTGAAAGGGGCCGGTCGTCAGAGGCTCACGCTGTCCGCGGGTACGTATTCCACCCGCGCGGGCAGCGGGCACCCCGCGCCGAACCCCGCCACTTCAAGCCAGGACAACAGCTCGGCGCGACTCATGGGCGGGGCCACGAAGCTGCCTTGAATCAGCCCGTCCCCCAGGGCCATGACCGCCTGGTAGTCGCTTTCGCTTGCAACCCCGCTGAGCACCACTTGCAAGTTCATGCCTCGCGCCATCCGCCAGACTCCGTCGACGATGGCCGACTTGCGCGGGTCCGCCGCCATCCCGAGCACGAATGGCGCGGCGATCTTCAGTTCCGTGAACGGTAACTCAAGCAGGCGCCGCAGGCTGCTCCCGCCCATGCCGAAATCGCCGACCGCCAACTGGCAGCCGAGCATGCGTAACCTCAGCAAGCCCTCGGCCAGCGCAATGGCGCTGGTGAATTCGGTTGTTTCCAGCACATCGAGGGTCACTCGCGCGGCAGGTAAGTCGAAGCGCTCCAGCAAGGCTTTCAGGCGCGCGGCGAAGTCCAGCTGTTCGACCATGCTTCCCGGTATACCCACGGTGATCGGCAAGGCTTCCTCGGTGGCGAAACGCACCTCGGCCGACAGGCTCACGGCCAGTTCCAACACCTGCCAGATCAACGCCTGTGCCAACCCGGCGTACTCGAGCACCGGCATGAAACTGTCGGGCAGCAACAACCCCTGCTCCGGGTGTTGCCAGCGCACCAGCGCCTCGACTCCCGCGACGCGACCGTGCGCCGTCAAGCGTGGCTGAAAGTGCGCGGTACAGTATTTCTCGATGGCCGCGGTACCTGCGCACGCCTGGAGTTCGTGCAGCGACAGCAGCTCACAGACCTGGGCCAGCGGCAGGCCCGGCCGCCGACGAGCGAAACGCTGCTGGTAGATCGCCAGCAACTCCGCCAGAGTCGCGGCCGAGGCCGGCTTGCGCAGACAACCGAGGACGTGCAGCCCCAACTGGCGGGCCATATGCGCCGCGCCCTCAAGTACCTCCAGCTCGGCGCTGCTGAGGATGATCAGGGCCTGTGCCTCCTGCCCTTCGGCCATGCAACGAATCAGCTCCAGGCCATCGCCCTCCTCCAGGTGCAGGTCGCAGATGGCGACGTCGACTGGGCCGCGATTGGCCAACGATTGCCGGGCACCCTCGACATTTTCCGCCGTCAGCACATCAAACACGCCGGTGGCATTGAGCATCTGGTGCAGGGCCATCAGTTGAAAGGGGTTGTCTTCAAGAATCAGGACTTTGAGTGCGCGCATCGAGGGGCTCCACAAAATGAGGCGGCCGTGGTCCGCAATCACCTTCGAGCTTAATCAACGCCCCGGTAACGCCCCATAGGACAAGTCCTAAAGTGCCGGAATATCCACCTGCAAATGCACTTCGATGTCGTCGAGCACCCGCTCGATGGCTTGTTTGAGCGCCTGCCCGTCCGAGGCCACTCGCTCGTCGGATTTGAGCCGCACACAGCTGTCCAGATCGGCGCAGGCACGTGCCAGGGCAATGGCATCGATCAGGCAGGCGATCCCCTTGAGCCGATGGACCGCCACCCCCAGGCCCTCCCAGTTGCTCAGCCCGACCGCCAGCTCCAGCGCGCCGCGCTCCTGTTCGAGGTTCTTGCGCAACTCCAGCAGCATGCGCCGCATGACCTCGGCGTTGGCACAGGTCATGCTGTTCAGGGCCTGAATATCAAATGAGCGCTCGGGTACGATGCTCGCCAGCAGCTGCGCCAGGTCGTCCAGGGAGACCGGCTTGACCAGCAGCTCAATCATCCCCGCCTCCAGGCAATGCTGACGTTCGTCGCTCAGGGCATTGGCCGTACAACCAACGACCGGACAGCTCTCCCGGACCTCGAGCTGGCGTATCGCCGCGGCCAGCGCATAGCCGCTCATGTCCGGCATGTTGCAATCGGTGATCACCAGGTCGAAAGGCTCCTGCCGCAAGGCTTGCAACGCGGCCTCGCCACTCTGGCAGGCCACGACCCGCTGGCCGAGAAAACTCAACTGCTGGTTGAGCACCAGGCAATTGGCGGACAGGTCATCGACAATCAGCACCTTGAGGGATGCCAGTCGAGGCCGGCGGTCCTCCGCGGCGGGAGACACGATCAGGGCCGGTTCCACGGGCTTGAGCGCCAGCTCGATATGCACCCGGGTGCCTTGTCCCGGTTGGCTGAGCAAGGCGATGGTGCCCCCCATCAACTCCACCAGTTGCTTGCAGATGCTCAAGCCCAGGCCGGTTCCGCCATATTCCTCATCGGCTTGACCACGAATCTGGACAAACGGTGCGAAGAGCGTTTTCTGCTGTTCGAGGCCGATCCCCTTGCCGCTGTCTTCGATAGTGATGCACAGGCTTTCCTGGTCCGCCGTGCGTGACAGACTGCGCACACGAATACGCACAAAGCCCTCGGCGGTGAATTTCAGCGCATTGCCGATCAGGTTGTTCAACACCTGGCGCAAACGCAGCGGGTCGATCCAGTAATCGCCCTCAAGCCCCGGTTCGATCTCCAGGCTCAGTTCGACGCCCTTTTCCCGTGCGGCGGCCTCGAACAGTTGCCGCACGCTTTCCAGCACCGCGGCCAGGGAGCTGGCGCGCAACGCCAGGTGCATGCCACCGGCCTCGATCTTGGCCAGGTCCAGGCTGTCGCCGATCAAGGCCGTCAGCTCCTGCGCCGATTGATAAGCCACCTGCAACGCCTGGGAAAAGCCGCGGCCATTGGCGCGGGCCTGCTCGCGCTCCAGTTCGAGCAGGCCAATGATGGCCACCATCGGGGTGCGAATTTCATGGCTCATGGTGGCCAGAAATGCGCTCTTGGCCTGGTTGGCCTGCTCCGCCTGCTGGCGCGCCTCCATCAGTTGGGCTTCGAGCTGCTTGCGTTCGGTAATGTCGATCCAGCCGCCCAGCAGCCCCTGCAACTGGGCCTCCGCCGAGTAGAACGGCACCATCCACTGATAGATGTCGATCCTGCCGCTGGCAAAGTCGAGCTGGCGGTCCCGGAACAGCGGCTGCTGGGTCTCGAACAACTGGAGGAACTCGGCATGCAGTTGCTCCGCGGTCGCCAGGGGCAAAATATCCACTTCGGTGATCCGTCGACCTTGCACTTGCTCCAACGAGGTGGAAAAGCGTTCCTCGTAACTGCGGTTGCAGGTCATCAGGCGCCCGTCCAGGTCGCGCACGAAAATCGGATTGGGGATCCCGTCCAGCAGGGCACGCTGGAAGGCCAACTGGTCGCTGAGTTCCTGTTCGGCCCGGCGGCGCTGGCGAATCTGGATGTTCAAGCGGCGGTTCCAGGCCAGGGAGACACCGCCCAGCAGGATCATCACCGCCGTCAGGCCGTAGACCCAGCGCGGCACCCGCTCCCAGACCGGGCGCATCGGCGCCAGGCCGATCGCACCGTGCCATTTGATGCGCAACGCGCGCAGTTCGGCCACCGGGAACGCCTCCAGGGCCTTGTTCAGGATACCGAGCAACTCCGGTTCGGTCTTGAGCACCGAGAAACTGTCGGCTGACCACAGCCCCTCGACGCTGCGCCCGACCTTCAGCCGCCCGGGCGGATACAGATAGGCCCGCGTATCGCTCTGGATCGTCGCGGTGGCCTCGCCGCGCTCGACCATTGCCCGCGCCTCCTCGGGCGTCTTGACCGTGCGCAGGTCGATATCCGGATAGCCCCGACGGATCATCGGCTCCAAGGCGTGTTTCTCCGGCAGCACCAGCACCCGCCCGGACAACTGGGAAAGCGCGCCAAGTGGCGAGTCGTGCACGCGCACCACGAACACCCAGGCGCTGCCACCAAAGGCATAGGTGAAATTCAGGAAGGCCTTGCGCTCGACGCTCTCGGCCAGTGTCGTGCTCATCAGTGCCTTGCCATCGTGGAGCAGGCTGACACTCTCGGCGGTGGAACCGGTCTCCCGGAAGTCGAACTGCAGGCCGGTCATGCGCGCAATGCGTGACAGCAGATCCGGGTTGAGGCCAACCCAGCGGTTGTGACCGTCCTTGTAGATATGCGGCGGGTACGGCTGGGCCACCACCGTGACCCGTGGGTGGCGGTCGATCCAGGCCAGCTCCGCCGCGCTGAGGCTGATGCGCGGCTGAGCGATATCCGAACCGAACCCGGTGGTCCAGCGGGCCAGGATCTCCCGCCGCGTGGCGTTGTCGGTGTTGTCCAGGACCCGCTCCACCAGGCCGCTGAGCACTGGATCGGACTGGCGCGTGGCAAAGGCAAAACCAATCGGCGGCAAGTCGCTCTTGTCCTTGATCTGCACGCCCATGTAAGGCCGCAGGCTCTTGTAGGCACGGACAATCACCTCGTTGCCGATAAAGGCCTCGACCTCGCCCTGGGAGAGGGCTTCCAGGGCACTGTAGAGGGTCGGAGCGAGGATGATCTCGCTCTCGGGGTAGGTGGCATGCACGACCTGGGCATCGGCGTAGCCATCGAGCAGCACCACCTTCTTGCCGTTGAGATCATGCAGATCGTGCGCGCCGGCGCGGCCGACGATCACCGAACGATCCGGCATATAGTCGCTGGAGAACGTCAGCCCGGGCACGCCGCGCTCGTAGCCGTTGGCACTGGTGAGAATATCGATCTGCCCGCTGCGCAGGGCGTCGACGGCCTGGTCGCGCTCGCCGAAGCCGAGCACCTGGACCTGCACTCCCAGGCGATCGCGGATCAGCCCCACGTAATCGGCACTGATGCCCTGGTAGCGGTTGCGGTCATTGGTGATATCGATGGGTTCATAGTCGGCCACCGAAATCCCCACCCGCAAGGTTCGCTCGGCCAGCCATTGCTCCTCTTCCGGGTTCAGCGGCAGGCGCTCGACCGCGACGAACGACGGCGGCAAGCTGAACGGCAGGCCCTGGGCCGCCATTGCGCAGGCGGGCAGGCACAGCAGCAGCCACCACGACAACCTGGCCAGAACGGATTGTATGGATCGAGCCAAAAACACCATGACGAACTACCTGCCCCCTTCGGTCCATTTCAGGAAATGGCAAAAAAACAGGGCAAGTTTGACATGCGAAAACGATAAAGCCCGCCAAGGGGCGGGCTTTAATGTGTGACCTTTCTAGTCTGTCAGAGCGCTTTGCCGCGGTTGCCATGCTGGCTGACAAAGGCCTGAACGGCTTTCAAGTCATTGGCCAATACGGTGCAACGCTCATCTCGCTCAAACAAATCCGAAAGATGCGCAGGTAGTTCAAGTGCTTTTCCTACGCCTGCCTTCTCCACTGCCTCGGGGAACTTGACCGGATGCGCGGTTCCCAGCACCACCATCGGGATATCCAGGCTGCGTCGGCACTCACGGGCCGCGCGGACACCGATAGCGGTATGTGGATCGAGGACCTCACCGCTCTGGGCAAAGACTTCGGCGATGGTTTCGCAGGTCTGCGCATCGTCCACGGCCAGGGAATCGAACAGCCTGCGCGCTTCCGTCCAGCGATCCTGATCGACACTGAACCCGCCACCCTGCTTGAAGGTGTCCATCAACCCGGCGATGGCCGCGCCATTGCGCCCGTGCAGGTCGAACAGCAGGCGTTCGAAGTTCGACGAAACCATGATGTCCATGGATGGCGACAGGGTCGCGTGCAGGGTTTCCTTGACGTACTGGTTGCCGCTCATGAAGCGGTGCAGGATGTCATTGCGGTTGGTGGCGACAATCAGTTGATTGATCGGCAGACCCATGTTGCGCGCCAGGTAGCCGGCGAAGATATCGCCGAAGTTGCCGGTCGGTACCGAGAACGCCACCGAACGGGCCGGACCGCCCAACTGCAAGGCCGCGTGGAAGTAGTAGACGATCTGGGCCATGATCCGCGCCCAGTTGATCGAGTTCACCGCCACCAGCCGCGTGCCCTTGAGGAAACTCTGGTCGGCGAAGCTGTTCTTGACCATTTCCTGGCAATCGTCGAAGTTGCCTTCGATGGCGATGTTGTGGATGTTGTCGCCGAACAGGGTGGTCATCTGCCGGCGCTGCACCTCGGACACCCGGTTGTGCGGATGGAGGATGAAGATGTCGACGTTTTCGCAGTGCTTGCAGCCTTCGATGGCGGCCGAACCGGTGTCGCCGGAGGTGGCGCCGATGATCACCACGCGCTCGCCACGCTTTTCCAGCACGTAGTCGAGCAGGCGACCGAGCAGTTGCAGGGCGAAGTCCTTGAACGCCAGGGTCGGGCCGTGGAACAGCTCCAGCACCCATTCGTTGCCGTTCAGTTGGCGCAACGGCGCCACGGCGTCATGGGCGAAGACACCGTAGGTTTCCTCGAGAATCTTCTTGAAGTCGGCGTCCGGAATGCTGCCGGTGACGAACGGGCGCATGACCCGGAACGCCAGCTCGTGGTACGGCAGGCCGGCCCAGGAAGCGATTTCCTCCTGGGTGAAGCGTGGCAGGTTTTCCGGCACGTACAGGCCGCCGTCGCTGGCCAGGCCGGCCAGCAGCACGTCTTCGAAGTTCAGGGCCGGTGCCTGGCCGCGGGTACTGATGTAACGCATGAAGAATTCCTCTCTGATCGGCGGCGCCGGCTTAGTTCAAGTGCTCGACGCGGATCCGCACGACAGGGCCGACCACGCCTTGCAGGGCCTCCAGCGCCGCGATGGCGTCGTTGATATGCTGCTCCAGGACACGGTGGGTCAGCAGGATCATCGGCACCAGGCCGTCGTGCTCCTCGACTTCCTTCTGCATGATCGATTCGATGTTGATGCCGCGCTCCGACAGGATGCTCGCCACCTGGGCCAACACGCCCGGATGGTCCTTGGCCTGGATACGCAGGTAGTAGGCGCTTTCGCAGGCTTCGATCGGCAGGATCGGGTGCGCCGACAGCGAGTCCGGCTGGAAAGCCAGATGCGGTACGCGGTTTTCCGGATCGCTGGTCATGGCACGAACCACATCCACCAGGTCGGCAACCACCGACGAAGCCGTTGGCTCCATGCCAGCACCGGCCCCGTAGAACAGGGTGGAACCGGAGGCATCGCCATTGACCATGACCGCGTTCATCACGCCATTGACGTTGGCGAGCAGGCGATCGGCCGGGATCAGCGTCGGGTGCACCCGCAGTTCGATACCGGCGGCGGTGCTGCGCGCTACACCCAGGTGCTTGATGCGATAGCCCAGGGCCTCGGCGTAATTGACGTCGGCGGTGGTCAGCTGGGTGATGCCTTCGGTGTAGGCCTTGTCGAATTGCAGCGGGATACCGAAGGCAATGGAAGCCAGGATCGTCAGCTTGTGCGCGGCATCGATGCCTTCGACGTCGAAGGTCGGATCGGCTTCGGCGTAACCCAGGGCCTGGGCCTCGGCCAACACGTCGTCGAAGGTACGGCCCTTCTCGCGCATTTCGGTGAGGATGAAGTTGCCGGTACCGTTGATGATCCCCGCGACCCAGTTGATGCGGTTGGCCGAGAGGCCTTCGCGAATCGCCTTGATCACCGGGATACCGCCGGCCACGGCGGCTTCGAACGCGACGATCACGCCCTTCTCGCGGGCCTTGGCGAAGATTTCGTTACCGTGCACGGCAATCAGCGCCTTGTTCGCGGTGACCACGTGCTTGCCGTGCTCGATGGCACTGAGCACCAGCTCACGGGCCACGGTGTAACCGCCCATCAGCTCGACGACGATATCGATTTCAGGGTTGCTCGCCACTTCGAATACGTCGCGGGTAATAGCAATACCGGTGGTCTGGAACTGAGGCTTTGGCGTACGCATGGCAATTTGTGCCACTTCGATTCCACGCCCGGCACGGCGGGCAATCTCCTCGGCGTTACGCTGAAGTACGTTGAAGGTGCCGCCACCGACGGTACCTAACCCACAGATGCCTACTTTGACCGGTTTCACTCTGAACTCCCCATGAAACGGCCGACACGAGGTCGGCCGTGGAAAACAGCCGCTGGACCACCAGCGGCTCGCTATTGATGACCCCGGAACCTTGTCCCGCGGGCCATGCTCGTCAAAGGTTGAGCCTGACGAGGCTGGATTACTTGGCGGACAGTGCCAGTTTGGCAACTTGTGCCGCTGGCTGGTAGCCCGGAATTACCTGACCGTCGGCCAAAATAATGGCCGGCGTGCCGTTGACACCGATCGATTGGCCGAGGGCGAACTGCTTGGACACCGGGTTGGCGCACTTGGCAGCCTTGATTTCCTGGCCGTCGACCATCTTGTCCATGGCCGCTTTCTTGTCGGCCGAGCACCAGACCGCCTGCAACTGTTCGTCGCCCGGCGAGCCGAGGCCCTGGCGCGGGAACGCGACATAGCGCACCTCGATGCCCATTTTGTTCAGCGCCGGCACTTCGGCATGCAGCTTGTGGCAGTACGGGCAGGTGGTATCGGTGAACACGGTGATATGCGACTTGGTTTCGCCGATAGCCGGGTAGACCACGGTCTCGGCCACCGGAATACCGTTGATCAATTTGGAGACGCCCAGGCGTTCGGTCTTCTCGGTGAGGTTGACCGGCTTGCCATCCTTGAGCTGGAACAGGTAGCCCTGCATGACGAACTGGCCATCGGCGCTGGCGTAGAGCACGCGGCTGCCCTTGAGCTTGACTTCATACAGGCCGGCCAGGGGGCTGGCGCTGATGCTCTCCACCGGGGTTTCCAGTTGAAGGCTCTCGAGGCTCTTGCGAATCGCCTGCTCGGCGGTGTCGTCGGCCAGGGCCAGGGAGCTGACCAGAGCGAGGGCAGCGGCGGCGAAAATCTGGGTCAAGCGCATGGGAACTCCTGAAGACGGGCGAAGGGGGGTCAGGCCGATAGGACCATGGTGAAACGGATCGGTTTCAAACACCCACTTTGCAAACCTGTAGAGCCTATCACATAAGCCCGGCGGGGCCGAACCCTGTGTCGCTCAGCCGCGCGGGTGGTGCTTGGCATGCATATCCTGCAAGCGCGCCCGGGCCACATGGGTGTAGATCTGCGTGGTCGACAGATCGCTGTGGCCGAGCAACATCTGCACCACCCGCAAGTCGGCACCGTGGTTGAGCAGGTGCGTGGCGAAAGCATGGCGCAAGGTGTGTGGCGACAGCGACTTGCCGATCCCGGCGACCTTGGCCTGGTGCTTGATCCGGTGCCAGAAGGTCTGGCGGGTCATCTGTTCGCCGCGCTGGCTGGGAAACAGCACATCGCTGGGGCGTCCGCCGAGCAGTTCGACACGGGCATCACGCATATAGCGCTCGACCCAGACAATTGCTTCTTCGCCCATGGGCACCAGCCGTTCCTTGCTGCCCTTGCCCATGACCCGCAACACGCCCTGGCGCAGATTGACCTGTTCCAGGGTCAGGCTGATCAGTTCGGTGACCCGCAGCCCGCAGGCATAGAGCACCTCGAGCATGGCGCGGTCGCGCTGGCCGATGGCCTCGCCCAGGTCCGGGGCGGCCAGCAGCGCTTCCACATCGGCTTCCGACAAGGATTTGGGTAGCGGCCTGCCCAACTGCGGCATCTCGACCTGCAAGGTCGGGTCGACGGCAATCAGCTTTTCACGCAACAGATAGCGATAGAAACCACGCACACCGGAGAGAAAGCGCGCAGTGGAGCGCGGCTTGTAGGCCTGTTCCAGGCGCCAGGCCAGATGATCGAGGATCAGCTCGCGGCCGGCATTGGCCAGTTCCAGGTCTTTTTCCTGCAACCAGCCGTTGAACAACGCCAGGTCGCTGCGATAAGCGCCCCGGGTGTTGTCGGACAGACCTTTTTCCAGCCACAAGGCGTCGAGAAACTGGTCGATAAGCGGGTGATCGATGGCGGGCATAAGGGCTCGGAAAACAACAGGCGATTAGCAGATGAACTGTGACAGCGCGCCACGGCTTTTTCAAAACCCATAATGCAAAAAAGCAGCCCGTAGGCTGCTTTTTTCTGCATCGGAAGCTGGACTTAAACCAGTTTTTCCTTGATGCGAGCTGCTTTACCCGACAGGTCACGCAGGTAGTACAGCTTGGCTTTACGTACATCACCGCGACGCTTGACAGCCATGCTGTCGATTTGCGGGCTGTAGGTCTGGAAAGTACGCTCTACGCCAACACCGTTGGAGATTTTACGTACGGTGAACGCGCTGTTCACACCGCGGTTACGCTTGGCAATTACCACGCCTTCGAACGCTTGCAGACGCGAACGGTCGCCTTCCTTCACTTTCACCTGAACGACAATGGTGTCGCCCGGGGCAAAGGTAGGGATCTCTTTGGTCATCTGCTCGGCTTCGAGTTGCAGAATGATTTTGTTAGTCATGCTGTGCTCCTAAGGTAAATCGTCCGATCTACCATCGATACGTTGTTAACTATCGTCCCGCTCGCGGATGTATTCCTCGAGCAGCTTCTTCTCTTCTCCAGAAAGCGAGCGGCTTTCCAGAAGATCGGCGCGTCGTTCCGAGGTCCTGCCAAGGGACTGCTTCAGACGCCAACGCCGGATATGTGCGTGGTTGCCACTGAGCAACACGTCGGGAACACGCTGATCCGCATACACCTCCGGACGGGTGTAGTGCGGGCAATCCAGCAGACCATCCGTGAAGGAATCTTCCTCCGCGGAGTCCGCATGCCCTAAAGCTCCGGGCAGCAGCCGTGTAACCGCATCTATCAGGACCATCGCCGGCAGCTCGCCACCGGAAAGAACATAGTCCCCAATCGACCACTCTTCATCGACATGAGCCTCTATAAAGCGCTCGTCAATGCCTTCATAACGACCTGCAATGAGGATCAAGGCTTCCTCGTTCGCCAGGTCGCGTACCGCCAACTGATTCAGTTGCCGGCCTTGGGGCGACAGGTAAATCACCTTCGCCGCCTCCCCTGCCGCCGCCTTGGCCTGAACCAGGGCATCCTCAAGGGGCTTGATCTTCATCACCATGCCCGGACCACCGCCAAACGGGCGATCGTCCACAGTGTGATGCCGATCCGTGGTGTAGTCCCGCGGGTTCCAACAGGTCAACTGCAAGAGCCCCTGTTTCACCGCGCGACTGGTGATGCCGTAGTCGCTGATGGCGGAAAACATCTCGGGAAACAAACTGATCACTTCTACGCGTAGGCGAGCCAGCTTAGAAGTCTGCATCCCATTCCACCTTCATCTCACCAGCGGCAAGGTCGACAGCCAACACACATTGCTCCGTATAGGGCAACAGGCGTTCGCGATCATCCAGGCTGCCCGGGCAAGGCTTGACCACCATGACATCGTTCGAGCCCGTCTCAAGCAGGTGATCGATTTTCCCGAACAGTTGTCCGAGGGTGTCGATGACCTTGAGACCTTCCAGCTGGTACCAGTAGTACTCGCCGTCGGTCAGTTCAGGAAACAGGTTGCGCGGCACGCAGATCTCATAACCGGCCAGAAGACGCGCTTCTTCACGATCATCGAGACCCTTGAGCTTTGCGACCAGGAACTTGTCGTTCCCACGTCCGCTGACCAGCTCTACCTGTTTCACGCTACCTTCGCGCTTGAGCGTCCAGGTTTTGTAGTCCAACAGGTTTTTAATCGGATCCGTAAAGGAATAAACCTTCACTTCGCCGCGAACGCCATGAACCGAATAGATCTTGCCGATAACGATCAAATCATCGGTAGAAGCCGGCGTCGCGCTCATATTGCTCAGGCCGCAGCCTTAGCAGATTCCTTCAACAACTGAGCAACACGCTCAGAAGGTTGTGCACCAACGCTCAGCCAGTAGGCTACGCGCTCTTGGTTCACGGACAGACGAACTTCCTGACCACGAGCAACCGGGTTGAAGAAACCCACTTGTTCTTTGTGCGAACCGTCACGAGCGTTGCGGCTGTCGGTTACGGTCAGGTGGTAAAACGGGCGCTTTTTGGAGCCGCCAAGGGCAAGACGGATTGTTAGCATGTGAACATCGTTCCTGTAGTCGGTGCTGCAAATCTAAATGCACAGCGGGCATGGGTGCCCGAAAGGCCGCATATTCTAAGGAATATACGGACTTTTGCAAATGACTTTTTCCGGCGCCCGGCGCCGTGCAATCAAGATTTGCCATAGAGCCATCGTCAAGATGGCAGGTCAGCTCCCGCTGAACGCGGGTTTACTGGCGATCCCCCGCATCCCTGCGGGGGGTAGCGCCGACCGTCAGGTCGGCGCGAATCCTTTACATTTTCGGCATGCCGCCGCCGGGCAACATACCGCCCATGCCGCGCATCATCTTGGCCATACCGCCTTTGGCGGAGAATTTCTTCATCATTTTCTGCATCTGCTTGTGCTGCTTGATCAAGCGTCCGATGTCCTGCACCTGGGTGCCGGAGCCCATGGCGATCCGGCGTTTGCGCGAACCGCTGATCAGCTCAGGGTCGCGGCGCTCGGCCGGGGTCATGGAATTGATGATGGCTTCCATCTGCTTGAACTGCTTCTCGGCCGCGCCCTGGGCGTTGCCCATCTGCGCCAGGTTGACCCCACCGATGTTCGGCAGTTTGTCCATCAGGCCACCCAGGCCGCCCATGTTCTTCATCTGTTGCAGCTGGTCGCGGAAGTCTTCGAGATCGAAGCCCTTGCCTTTCTTCAGCTTCTTGGCCAGCTTGTCGGCCTTGTCCTTGTCGAGGGTCTGTTCGGCCTTCTCGATCAGGCTGAGCACGTCGCCCATGCCGAGGATACGCGAGGCGATCCGCTCCGGGTGGAACGGCTCGAGCGCTTCGCTCTTCTCGCCCATGCCGATGAACTTGATCGGTTTGCCGGTAATGGCCCGTACCGACAACGCGGCACCGCCACGGGCATCGCCGTCGACCTTGGTCAGGATCACACCGGTCAGCGGCAGCGCATCGCCGAAGGCCTTGGCGGTGTTGGCGGCGTCCTGGCCGGTCATGGCGTCGACCACGAACAGCGTCTCCACCGGCTTGATCGCCGCGTGCAGCTGCTTGATTTCGGCCATCATCTCGTCGTCGATGTGCAGACGACCAGCGGTGTCGACGATAACCACGTCGATGAATTTGAGTCGGGCTTCCTTGATCGCCGCTTCGGCGATGTCCACCGGCTTCTGGCTGAGATCGGACGGGAAGAAGGTGACGCCGATGTCGCCCGCCAGGGTTTCCAGTTGCTTGATCGCCGCCGGACGGTAGACGTCGGCCGAGACCACCATCACGCTTTTCTTCTTGCGCTCCTTGAGGAAGCGCGCCAGCTTGCCGACGGTGGTGGTTTTACCCGCGCCCTGCAGACCGGCCATGAGTACCACCGCGGGCGGTACGGCGCTGAGGTTGAGGTCCTCGTTGGCGGCGCCCATCAGGCTTTCGAGCTCGGCCTGGACGATCTTCACGAAGGCCTGGCCCGGGGTCAGGCTGCGCGACACTTCGGTGCCGACCGCGCGGTCCTTGACCGCGTTGACGAAATCCTTCACCACCGGCAGGGCGACGTCGGCTTCGAGCAACGCCATGCGCACTTCACGCAGGGTGTCTTTGATGTTGTCCTCGGTCAGCTTGGCCTTGCCGGTGACATGGCGCAGCGTCTGCGAGAGACGGTCGGTCAGGTTTTCAAACATGCGCGATCCTTTGAGGCCCTCATGGAGACCGAAGTGATGGCTGCCGGACAAGAAAAAACAACGTCTGGCGAGCCTGCGGCGTGGGCAGGTCGCGGATTATAGCGGAGACTGCATGCGCCGCACTAGCACCACGGTCTTTCGTGGACCAGGGGTTCTATGCCAAACTCAGCGCCTTTCGGGCTTGCCTAACAGGACTTATGCTCCCTTTGTCACCCAGTTTGCTGACCAGCCTCGCCGCCGCCTGCCTCTATGCCGCTGCGACCCTTTATCAAGGCACCCGCCTGCGCCAGGGCGCCAAGGCGAACAAACGCCTGCTGGTCGGGCTCGGCGTGCTCGCCGTGATTGCCCATGCGACCAGCCTGCTCACCCACCTGATGACACCCATCGGCCTGGGCCTGGACTTTTTCAACGCCGCCAGCCTGATCGCCGTCGCCGTGATCGCCCTGACCCTGGCGGCCTGCTCGCGCATCCCGGTGGAAAACCTGCTGCTGCTACTGTTTCCGCTGGGCCTGCTGACCGTGGTGCTGGCACAGTTCGCGCCCTCCGGCACGGTGCAGATCATCGATGAGGCGCCTGGGATCCTGGCGCATATCCTGTTGTCGATCCTGGCCTACGGCATGTTCACCATCGCGGTGTTCCAGGCCCTGCTCCTGCTGCTGCAGGATCACCAGCTCAAGCACAAGCACCCCTCCGGGCTGATCAGGAACTTCCCGCCGTTGCAGACCATGGAAAGCCTGTTGTTCGGCTTTCTCTGGGCCGGCTGGAGCCTGCTGTCGCTGTCACTGATCTCCGGCTGGCTGTTCGTCGAGAACCTGTTCGCCCAGCACCTGGTACACAAGACCCTGCTAGCCTGCCTGGCCTGGGTGGTGTTCAGCGTGCTGTTGTGGGGGCGCAATCGTCTTGGTTGGCGCGGGCACAAGGCCATCCGCTGGACCCTGGCTGGTTTCTGCCTGCTGATGCTGGCCTATTTCGGCAGCAAGCTGGTCCGCGAATACATCCTGCACATCTGACGGGCGTTTGACACCATGGACAACTTGCCCGCCGGGCCGATGCTCGCCGTATTGGCCCTGCTGATCCTCTGGTCGGCGCTGTTCACCGCCATAGAAGTCGCGCAACAACAGCTCGCGGCCTTGCGCCCCGCCTCACGCTCGGGTGAAAAGCCGCTGGCCCGGCTGAAATTCCCCCGCGACAGCCTGATCCTGTGCAATACCCTGTGCCGGATCGTGGTCGTGGTGATCAGCACCCTGCTGTCGATTCTGCTGTGGGGCCAGCACGGGCCCTGGCTGGCCTGCCTCGGCGCCACGGTCCTGTTGCTGGTCTTCGCCGACTACCTGCCACGTCTGCTCGCCGCGCGCTATCCCGAGCCGATTCTGGCCACGGGTAACGCCCTGTTGGGGATTCCGCTGAAGATCATCTACCCGCTGGCCTGGCTGCTCAGCGGTATCGCCCAACTGTTGCTGCGCCCCTTTATCAGCAAAGCCGGCGCAGTCAAGCAGAGCGATGAAGACCAGCCGCCCCTTGATCTGGAAGATGAGCCGGAGCTCCCGCCGCGCAGCCCGTCGCTGTCGAGCATCAAGGCACTGGACAACATCACGGTCAACGACATCCTGGTGCCACGCAGCGAAGTGGATGGGATCAACCTCGACGACTCCATCGAGGAAATCACCGCGCAGTTGCTGAAGAACCGCCGTACCCGCCTACCGGTGTTCCACAGCGATATCAACCAGGTCGAGGCGGTGATCAATACCCGTCAGATCCTTAACCTGCTGTTCGATGCCAGCCTGACCAAAGCCGCCCTGCTCGCCGCCTGCCATGAGCCGTACTTCGTGCCGGAAAGCACGCCACTGCAACTGCAACTGCTGAACTTCCACAAGCAACAGCGGCGCCTGGGCATGGTGGTGGACGAATACGGCGAGGTGCTGGGCATCGTCACCCTGGAAGATATTCTGGAAGAAATCGTCGGCGAATTCGAAAGCGAGCACAGTCTCGACAACCCGCACATCCATCCCCAGCCCGACGGACGGTTGGTGATCGAAGGGGCCGCGTCAATTCGCGAACTGAACAAGAGTCTCGGTTGGCACCTGCCTTGCGATGGCCCGAAAACCCTCAATGGCCTGGTCACCGAAGCACTGGAAACCATTCCGGACAGCGCCGTATGCCTGAAGATCGGCCGTTACCGCCTGGAAATTCTCGAAACCGAGGACAATCGGGTCAGCCGGGTTCTGGCCTGGCATACCAGCTCTACCCCAGTGGCAACGCCATCCTCGTAATTCAAAGTCGCCGCGCAACCTTGTGAGCGGAGCTTGCCCGCGAAGCCTTTGGCGGCCTTGAGGGCCCCTTCGCGGATGAATCCGGCTCCCACGGCACGGTGTTTCAACGTAAAGCTTCGCCGACCCCGGGCCTGCCACACATCCCGCACGACCTTCGCTCTTGTTTGATCCATCGGCGCCTTCCTATAATCGAACCGGCTTACCCAGCCCACTCGGAACGACTGCCTACCCGCAATCCGCGTTCCTCGACCCCGCACAGTGTCACGATCCAGTGCCGACTCGAACCTCAAGCGGCGCGCAACCAGCCCTTATCCCTGGGCGGTCAATACTAATAATTCGCATGAGCAAGACTTTACAGGGACGCCCGCAATGACTTCCAGCACCACCTTTGCCGATGCCACGCCGAACAAACCGCTGAACTCGACCTCGCGAGTGGCCACCGCCAGCTTTATCGGCACGGCCATCGAGTTCTACGATTTCTACGTCTATGCCACCGCCGCCGCGCTGGTGATCGGACCGGTTTTTTTCCCCCAGACCGACAGTACCGCGCAGATGCTCTCAGCCTTCCTGACCTTTGGCATCGCCTTCCTCGCCCGCCCGCTGGGCTCGGTCCTGTTCGGCCATTTCGGTGATCGCATCGGACGCAAATCGACACTGGTCGCCTCGTTGCTGCTGATGGGTGTCTGTACCACGCTGATCGGCGTGCTGCCCGGCTACGCGAGCATTGGCGCCTGGGCGCCGGTCCTGCTGTGCCTGCTGCGCTTCGGCCAGGGGCTGGGACTCGGCGGGGAATGGGGCGGGGCCGCGCTGCTGGCCACCGAAAACGCCCCCGAAGGCAAGCGCGCCTGGTTCGGCATGTTTCCGCAGTTGGGCCCTTCGATCGGCTTTCTCGCCGCCAATGGCCTGTTTCTGATCCTGGCCATGACCCTGAGCGACGAACAGTTCCGCTCCTGGGGCTGGCGCATTCCGTTCCTGCTCAGTGCCGTCCTGGTGATGGTCGGCCTGTATGTGCGCCTCAAGCTCGAGGAAACCCCGATCTTCACCAATGCCGTGGCGCGCCAGGAGCGCGTGAAGATCCCTCTGATCGAACTGTTCAGCCGCTATTGGGCACCGGTACTGCTCGGCTCGCTGTCCATGGTGGTGTGTTACGCGCTGTTCTATATCTCGGCGGTGTTTGCCCTGAGCTACGGGGTGGCCAACCTTGGCTACAGTCGCGAGACCTTCCTCGGACTTTTGTGCTTTGCCGTGCTATTCATGGCCGCGGCCACGCCACTGGCGGCCTGGGCCAGCGACCGCTTCGGGCGCAAGCCGGTACTGATTCTCGGTGCAGTGCTGGCACTGCTGTCCGGCTTCACCATGGAGCCGCTGCTGAGCCATGGCTCGACCTGGGGCGTCGCGCTGTTCCTGTGCCTGGAGTTGTTCCTGATGGGAGTTACCTTCGCGCCGATGGGCGCGCTGCTACCAGAGCTGTTTCCCACCCATGTGCGTTATACCGGTGCCTCGGCGGCGTATAACCTGGGCGGCATCGTCGGCGCCTCGGCGGCACCGTTCTTTGCCCAGAAGCTGGTGGCGATGGGCGGTTTGAGTTGGGTCGGCGGGTATGTGTCGGCGGCGGCGGCGTTGAGCCTGATTGCGATTCTCTGCTTGAAGGAAACGCGCCACAACGATTTGAACAAGGTCAGCTGAAGCTCAGCCAGTGGATGGCCGCCAAGCTTCTGGCAGTCTTGGGGGCCTCTTCGCGGCGCTGCGCCGATCCGACAAGCCCTGCTCCTACAGTTCAGCGGCGAACGCGGATTGTGCGCAAGGCACAAATCCGCGCCTGCGAGCGGGGTTACAGCTCTACCACAACCGCTTGGGCAGCACGGGTCGCCTTGGCCCGCGCGGCTTCGATCGACTCGTCCCGTGCCAGCGCCACGCCCATGCGGCGCTGGCCGTTGACTTCCGGTTTGCCAAACAGACGCAAGGCGGTATCCGGCTCGCTCAACGCCGCACCGAGGTTGGCGAACGCAGTCTGGGTCGACTGCCCTTCCACCAGGATCACCGCCGACGCCGATGGGCCGAACTGACGGATCAACGGGATCGGCAAGCCGAGAATCGCCCGGGCATGCAGCGCGAACTGCGACAGATCCTGGGAAATCATGGTCACCATGCCGGTGTCATGGGGACGCGGCGAGACTTCGCTGAACCAGACCTGATCGCCCTTGATAAACAATTCGACGCCAAACATGCCGCGCCCACCCAGGGCCTCGGTCACCGCCTTGGCGACCCGCTCCGATTCGGCCAGGGCCAGCGGACTCATGACCTGCGGCTGCCAGGACTCCTGGTAATCGCCTTTCTCCTGACGATGGCCGACCGGCGCGCAGAAAGTGGTGCCACCGATATGACGAACGGTCAGCAGAGTGATCTCGTAATCGAAGTCGATGAAACCTTCGACAATCACCCGGCCCTTACCGGCACGCCCGCCTTCCTGGGCATAGTCCCAGGCCGGCTGCACGTCGTCGATGCTGCGCAGCAGGCTCTGGCCCTTGCCCGAAGAGCTCATCACCGGTTTGACCACGCATGGAAAGCCGAGGTCCTCGACAGCCTTGCTATACGCCTCGAAGGTGTCGGCAAAGTGGTACGGCGAGGTCGGCAGCTTCAACTCTTCGGCAGCCAGGCGACGGATGCCTTCACGGTTCATGGTCAGTTGCGCGGCACGCGCGGTCGGCACCACGGTGAAACCTTCGGCTTCCAGTTCCACCAGGGTGGCGGTGGCAATGGCTTCGATTTCCGGCACGATGAAATGCGGTTTCTCGGCTTCGATCACTGCCCGCAGGGCGGCGCCGTCGAGCATATTGATCACGTGGCTGCGATGCGCGACCTGCATGGCCGGCGCGTTGGCATAGCGGTCAACGGCAATCACTTCAACGCCCAGGCGCTGCAGCTCAATGACCACTTCCTTGCCCAGCTCACCACAACCACAGAGCAATACGCGAGTCGCGGTCGGCGACAGTGGAGTTCCGATACGGGTCATTTCAGGTCCTCGAGGAAGCAGATCATCGGCGGCGCCTGCGCAATCAGACACCTGCCGGGAAGAAAGACCGGCATTTTACATGAACTGGGCACGACATGAACCGCATGGCGCGGCTTCAGCTGGAAAGCGCCGCCTTGCGCATCCGCCAGGCCATGGCCAGCCAGACACAAGTCACGCCGGCGAATTTCGAGCCCAGGGCGGTAAGGATCACCCCCGGGGTCAGCGCGCCGATCAGGCCGAAGAAGATAAAGGTGTCCAACGGGATGCTCAGCGCCGAACTTATCCACAGGCGATCATGCAGCGCACGCTTGGTGAGGCTGAAGACCAGCCAGTCGATGCACTCGGAGACGGCGAAGGCGGTGGCGCTCGCCAGGGCGATGGCCGGCTCGGAGGTGAAGTAGGACAGCAACAGCGCCGCGATCATCGCGACAATCGCACCGTGACCGAAGCGGGTCTGCACCATGTCGCGCAGGACGAAGACCAGCCCGCCCCAGGCCGACCAGATGATGTCCAGTTGCGGCGCGGCGGAGAAGGCGAAGTTGATCAGCACGACGCTGGCGATGTAGGCGATGAGAAAGAGCATGGGGCACGGACGACCTTGTCTATGTAGCCATACAGGTTACCCCAAAGCAGTAAAGGGATCACACAAGTGTGGCGAGCGGGCTTGCCCGCGCTCGGCTGCGCAGCAGCCGCAGAACCATGGCTCCCGTCTATGCCTGATACACCGCTATTGCAGGTTTCAGGGGGGCTTCGCCCCCCAGCGCGGGCAAGCCCGCTCGCCACAAGAGCCACTGGGCCAGGCTCTGCTGATTGATGCCGAATCAGGTCTTGGCGTTCGCTACCCACAACAAGCCGCTGGCCTTGGCCCGCCCATGGCAACGCGCCAGCACCTCGCGGCGCTCGGCGTTGTCCATGCGGCTCCAGCGGGTGATTTCCTCGACCGTGCGCTGGCAGCCGATGCAGACGTCCTGTTCATCCAGCGCACAGACACTCACACAGGGCGAGGCCAGCGGACGCTCGACCGTGCTCATGCCTCGTCGACCGCCAGGTCGCGGGCATAACGCTGGGCGTTGTGCACATAGTGGGCGGCACTGGCTTCGAGCATTTTCTTCTGCGCTTCGGTCAACTCGCGAACCACCCGGCCCGGCGAGCCCATCACCAGCGAACCATCGGGAATCTCCTTGTTCTCGCCGATCAACGCATTGGCGCCAATGATGCAATGCTTGCCGATCTTCGCGCCGTTGAGGATCACCGCGTTGATGCCGATCAGGCTGTAGTCGTCGACCGTGCAGCCATGGAGCATGGCGTTATGGCCGATGGTCACCCCGGTACCAATGGTCAGCGGATACCCCATGTCAGTGTGCATCACCGTGCCATCTTGCACATTGCTGTGCCGGCCGATCAGGATCAGTTCGTTGTCGCCGCGCAACACTGCGTTGAACCAGACACTGGCCCCCTCCTCCAGCCGGACCTTACCGACCAGGGTCGCGTTGGGTGCCACCCAGCTCTGTGGATGCATCTCTACCCGGGCATCGCCCAGACGGTATTTCATAGGGTTGTCCTCAAGGCTCACGACCACCTGAACGGCGGTTCTAGATATTGATAAAGCGTTCCGGGGGATTGTGCAGGCTGATCCGCGCGTCATACAACAGGTTGACCAGTTCGACGATCATGATCGCTGTCAGTCCCCAGATCTTGTACTCGCCAAAGCGGTAGCTGGGCACGTACCAACTACGGCCCTGGTAGTCGATACGGTGGGTATGCTCGCGCGGGTCCTGGCGGAAAAACGCCAACGGCACGTTGAACACCGCGGCAATCTCGGCATCATTGGCCCGATACTCGACAAAGTCCGGTACCACTCCGACGTAGGGCGTGACCTTGATCCCGTGCAGGGAGATCAGCGGGCTGAGCGGCCCGATGATTTCCACCAGCCCCGGCGCCAGGCCGATTTCCTCTTCGGCTTCGCGCAGGGCGGTGAAGATCAGGTCTGGATCCTCCGGGTCACGCCGCCCGCCGGGGAAGGCCACCTCGCCGCCATGGGTCGACAGACCGCTGGCGCGCAATGTCAGCACCAACTCCGGTTCGTCACTGCGAGTGATAGGCAGCAGTACCGCCGCCTCGGGAAAGCGACGATCCGTTTCCAGGGGGCGGGGCGTATGGCTGCTTACTCGTCGAAGTAACTCGTCCAGCATGGCTCATCTCGATTTGCGGCTTACCTGGCATCATGCACCAAAAGAAGTAGAGGGCCCAAGCCCCACACGGTGAGATGTCGCGAAAGCACAACTTGCCGACAGCCCGCCGCCCACGCGAAGATAGGCGTATTGCCAAGAGAATCCAGCATGAAGTTCTGCAGCCAGTGCGGCAAACCAGTGAATCAGCGCGTACCCGAGGGCGACACGCGCCCGCGTTTCGTCTGCGACCACTGTGACACCATTCATTACCAGAACCCGAATATCGTCGCCGGCTGCGTGCCGGTCTGGGGCACCCGGGTCCTGCTCTGCCGCCGCGCCATCGAACCGCGCCGGGGTTACTGGACCCTGCCCGCCGGTTTCATGGAGAATGGCGAGACCGTGGAACAGGCCGCCTGCCGGGAAACCCTGGAAGAGGCCTGCGCGCGGGTGCGCAACCTGAGCATCTATACTTTGATCGACGTGCCCCATATCAACCAGGTGCACGTATTCTACCGTGCCGAACTGGTGGACCTGGAATTTGCCGCTGGCGAAGAAAGTCTGGAAGTACGATTGTTCGAAGAACACGAGATACCCTGGTCGGAGCTGGCTTTCAGAACCGTCGGGCGTACCCTGGAATATTTCTTCGCCGACCGCCAGACCGAGCAATATCCGGTTCGCAGCGAAGCCGTGCCACCCATGGCACCACGCACCACTACCCAATAATCGAAAACGCCTTACCTGCAGGGATACCGTTTTAATGCGCTGGTTGTTCGTTGTGTTCTGCCTGTCGTTTGCCGCTTTGTCCCAGGCCTCTATCGCCGCCCCACTGAGCGGCAAGACCATCGAGAAGATCCTGATCCTCAAGTCCGCCCATCAATTGCAACTGATCAATGACGGCAAACCGCTGAAAACCTATCGCATTTCCCTGGGCAAGAATCCCAGGGGGCAGAAACTCATGCAAGGCGACCGGCGCACGCCCGAGGGTTTCTACTGGATCGACTGGCGCAAACCCAGCGACAAATACAACCTGTCGCTGCACCTGTCCTACCCCAATATCAGCGACTCGGTACGCGCCCGTCGCGAAGGCGTGGACCCCGGCGACATGATCATGATCCACGGCACCCCGGACTCCGCGGACTACCCGGAAAACCTGTTCCACACCCTGGACTGGACCGACGGCTGCATTGCCATGCGCAATGTCGACATGCGCGAGGTCTGGGATCTGGTCAAGGACGGCACCATGGTGGAAATCCGCCCCTGAGCCGGCTCGGCAGCGACGGAAGGACGGATAATCAGAAATCGGCCAAACGCCAGACTTCATAGGCTGGTGTTTCGTAGGGATGGCTCTGCTTGAGAGCCATCACCACCGCCTCGATCAAGGCGTCCGCCACCACCAGCTCAACCTTCCACTCGTCCACCCGCTCGACCACGCCGGTCTGCCCGAGAAACGGCTGGCTGCCGTCCAACGGGCGAAACTGACCCTGGCCCAGCACCTGCCACGCGCACTGGTCATAAGCACCGACCCGCCCGCCTCCGGCGGCGAAGACGGCACTCTTGACCTGTTCCACATGGCTCGGCGGGACGAAAAAGCTGAGCTTGTACATGACCGCTTAGTTAACCCAGACGCGGGCGTTGCGGAACATGCGCATCCATGGCGCGTCTTCGTTCCAGTCTTCCGAGCGCCAGGAGTTCTGCACGGCGCGGAAGACCCGCTCAGGGTGCGGCATCATGATGGTGACGCGACCGTCGCGGCTGGTCAGCCCGGTGATCCCGCGCGGCGAGCCGTTCGGGTTGGCCGGGTAGGTCTGGGTGACCTTGCCGTGGTTGTCGACGAAACGCATGGCCACGCAACCCGACAGGTCGGCTTGCAGCAGGGCTTCCTCGCTTTCGAACTCGGCATGGCCTTCGCCGTGGGCGATGGCGATCGGCATCCGCGAACCGGCCATGCCCTGCAGGAAGATCGAGTTCGACTCCTGGATCTGCACCATCGCCACCCGCGCTTCGAACTGCTCGGAGCGGTTGCGCACGAAATGCGGCCAGAATTCGCTGCCCGGGATCAGCTCGTGCAGGTTGGACATCATCTGGCAACCGTTGCACACGCCCAGGGTAAAGCTGTCATTGCGCTCGAAGAAGCCCTGGAAGGCATCGCGGGCACGGGTGTTGAACAGCGCCGACTTGGCCCAGCCCTCGCCGGCGCCGAGCACGTCGCCGTAGGAGAAGCCACCGCAGGCGACCAGGCCCTTGAAGTCGTTCAGGTCGACGCGGCCGGCGAGGATATCGCTCATATGCACGTCGATGGCATTGAAGCCGGCACGGTCGAACGCCGCGGCCATTTCCACCTGGCCGTTGACGCCCTGCTCACGCAGCACCGCCACCTGTGGGCGAATGCCTTTCTTGATGTACGGCGCGGCGATGTCCTGGTTCACATCAAAGCTGGTCTTGTAGCTCAGGCCCGGGTTGCCCTCGTCGAGCAGGACCTCGAACTCCTGGTCGGCACAATCGGCGTTGTCGCGCAGGCGCTGGATGCGGTAGCTGGTTTCCGCCCACTGGCGCTGCAACAGGCGGCGCTCGCCGGTGAAGACCGTCTCGCCGTCGAAGGTGATGCTGACTTCGCCATTGTTCAACGGCTGGCCGATCACCGACACGCAATCGCCCAGGCCGGCGGCGCTGAACTGCGCCAGCACGTCCGGGGTGGAGTCCTGGCGAACCTGGAGCACCGCACCGAGTTCTTCGTTGAACAGAATGGCCGCGAGGTCGTCGGAAGTTTCCGCCAGGCCATCGAGGTTCAGGTGCAGACCGCAGTGACCGGCAAAGGCCATTTCCAGCACGGAGGTCAGCAGACCGCCATCGGAACGGTCGTGGTAGGCGAGCAGATGACCGTCGGCGTTGAGGCCCTGGATCACCGCGAAGAAGGCCTTCAGGTCTTCGGCGTCATCGACGTCCGGCGCCTGCTTGCCGAGCTTGCCGTAGACCTGGGCGAGAATCGAGGCGCCCATGCGGTTCTGGCCGCGACCGAGGTCGATCAGGATCAGGTCGGTGGTGCCCTTGTCCATGCGCAGTTGCGGGGTCAGGGTCTGGCGGATATCGGTGACCGGGGCGAAACCGGTAACGATCAGCGACAGCGGCGAGGTCACACTCTTGTCGGTGCCTTCGTCGTTCCAGCGGGTGGCCATGGACATGGAGTCCTTGCCCACGGGAATGGTCAGGCCCAATTCGGGGCACAGCTCCATGCCGACCGCCTTGACGGTGTCGTACAGACGGGCATCTTCACCCGGGTGACCGGCAGCGGACATCCAGTTGGCCGACAGCTTGATATCGGACAGCTTGCCGATCCGCGAAGCGGCGATGTTGGTCAGGGTTTCACCGATCGCCATGCGCCCGGAAGCCGGCGCGTCCAACAGGGCCAGCGGCGTGCGCTCGCCCATGGCCATGGCCTCACCGGTGTAGACGTCGAAACTGGTGGCGGTCACGGCGACGTCAGCCACCGGTACCTGCCACGGACCGACCATCTGGTCACGGGAGACCAGGCCGGTAATGGTGCGGTCGCCGATGGTGATCAGAAAACTCTTGCTCGCCACGGCCGGGTGATGCAGGACGCGCTCCACGCACTCGGCCAGGGCCAGGCTGCTCGGATCGAAATCATCGCCCAGCTCGGTCTCGCGAACCGCCGAACGGTGCATGCGCGGGGCCTTGCCCAACAACACTTCCAACGGCATGTCCACCGGGCTGTTGCCGAAGTGGCTGTCGGTGACCGTCAGTTGCGGCTCGGCGGTGGCCTCCCCGACTACGGCGAACGGGCAGCGCTCGCGCTCGCAGATCGCCTTGAAGCGCTCGAAGTCCGCCGCGCCGACCGCCAGGACATAACGTTCCTGGGATTCGTTGGACCAGATTTCGTGCGGGGCCATGCCCGGCTCGTCATTGGGGATATTGCGCAGTTCGAAACGACCGCCGCGGTCGCCGTCGTTGACCAGTTCAGGGAAGGCGTTGGACAGGCCACCAGCGCCCACGTCGTGGATAAAGCTGATGGGGTTCTTGTCGCCCAACTGCCAGCAACGGTCGATGACTTCCTGGCAACGGCGCTCCATTTCCGGGTTTTCGCGCTGTACCGAAGCGAAATCCAGGTCCGCCGAGCTGGTGCCGGTGGCCATCGAGGAGGCCGCGCCGCCGCCCAGGCCGATCAACATCGCCGGGCCGCCGAGTACGATCAGCTTGGAGCCGACGAGGATTTCGCCTTTCTGTACGTGTTCGGCACGGATGTTACCCATACCGCCGGCCAGCATGATCGGCTTGTGGTAACCGCGCACTTCGGCGCCACGCGGCGTGGTGATGGACTGTTCGAAGGTCCGGAAATAACCGGTCAGGGCCGGACGGCCGAATTCGTTGTTGAACGCGGCGCCACCCAGTGGGCCTTCGATCATGATGTCCAGCGCGGTGACGATGCGCTCGGGCTTGCCGTACGGCACTTCCCAAGGCTGCTCGAAACCGGGGATCTGCAGGTTGGACACGGTGAAACCGGTGAGACCGGCTTTCGGCTTGGCGCCGCGGCCGGTCGCGCCCTCGTCGCGGATCTCGCCACCGGAGCCGGTGGACGCGCCCGGGAACGGCGCGATGGCGGTCGGGTGGTTGTGGGTCTCGACCTTCATCAGGATGTGCACCGGCTCCTGCACCGCGCCGTACTGGCGGGTTTCAGGGTCCGGGAAGAAACGCCCGGCAACATTGCCGACGATCACCGAGGCATTGTCCTTGTAAGCCGACAGAACGCCTTCGCTGTGCATCTGGTAGGTGTTCTTGATCATGCCGAACAGGCTTTTTTCCTGGTTCTGGCCGTCGATATCCCAACTGGCGTTGAAGATCTTGTGCCGGCAGTGCTCGGAGTTGGCCTGGGCGAACATCATCAGTTCGATGTCGTGCGGGTTGCGCTGCAGACCGGTGAAGGCGTTCACCAGATAGTCGATCTCGTCTTCGGCCAGGGCCAGGCCCAGCTCGACGTTGGCTTTTTCCAACGCGGCGCGACCGCCACCCAGCAGATCGATGGCCGTCAGCGGCTTGGGTTGGGCATGGCTGAACAGGCCGGCGGCCTGTTCCAGGTTACCCAGCACGATCTGGGTCATGCGGTCATGCAGGGCGGCGCCGATCAGTTCGGCTTCGGCCTCGCTGAATTGGCCGGCCACGTAGAAGGCGATACCGCGCTCCAGGCGCTGGATTTTCCCCAGGCCGCAGTTACGCGCAATGTCGCTGGCCTTGCTCGACCAGGGCGAAATGGTGCCAAAACGCGGCAACACCAGGAACAGACGACCGGTCGGCTCCTGGACCGGCACGCTCGGGCCGTATTTCAGCAGGCGGGCCAGCACTTGCTGTTCGTCGCCAGTCAGCACGCCAGTCACTTCGGCGAAATGGGCGAACTCGGCATACAAGCCACTGACAGCCGGAACCTTTTGGCTCAGTTGTTCGAGCAGTTTGCTGTGGCGAAAGGCGGAAAGGGCAGGAGCACCGCGCAGGATCAACATCTTCGGGACAGCCTCGGGAAGGGGGTGTGCTTTGAGGCCGTGCATTCTAGCCTAAACCGCCCGCGACGGCACCCGAAACGGCATGCTTGCCCCCTAGCAAATGCCTCTCAATGCCTGATTATCTATTCCTACAGATTATTATCGTTATTCCTCAGCACTATTTTATAAAGTTCATACACCCTAAAAAGCCTATTCCTACAGCCTCCAGCCTTTCCCTGGGATCGCTAGCAGACCGGCGCGATTCTGTCGAGATATGGCGGCCGGGGTCCTTTGCGTATACTGCGCAGATGTTCTCCCCAACTGCTTTCCGCCCGCGCTGTGCCAGGTGGCTCATCGCAACCGGACTCTTCCTGATGCTCGGCGCCTGTGTTGATAAACCCAGCACACTCGAGCGCGTAAAGGAGGACGGTGTACTGCGCGTGATCACCCGCAACAGTCCGGCCACCTATTTCCAGGATCGCAACGGTGAAACCGGCTTCGAGTACGAGCTGGTCAAGCGCTTTGCCGATGACCTGGGGGTCAAGCTCGAGATCGAGACCGCCGACAATATCGACGATCTGTTCAATCAGTTGGGCAAGCCCAACGGCCCGGTACTGGCCGCCGCGGGCCTGGTGAGCAGCGACCCGCGCAAGCAGCAGGCACGCTTTTCCCATCCGTATCTTGAAGTCACCCCGCAAATCATCTATCGCAACGGCCAGTCCCGCCCCACGACACCGGCGGACCTGGTGGGCAAGCGCATCACGGTGCTCAAGGGCAGCACCCATGCCGAGCAACTCGCCGAGCTGAAAAAGCAAAATCCTGCGATCGAATACGAAGAGTCCGACGCGGTTGAAGTGGTCGACCTGTTGCGCATGGTCGACGAGGGCCAGATCGACCTGACCCTGGTGGACTCCAACGAAGTGGCGATGAACCAGGTGTATTTCCCCAATGTACGGGTCGCCTTCGACCTCGGCGACGCGCGCAACCAGCGCTGGGCGGTGGCCCCGGGCGACGACAACAGCCTGCTCAACGAGATCAACGCCTACCTCGACAAGGTGCAACAGAACGGCACCCTGCAACGCCTGAAAGATCGCTATTACGGGCATGTCGATGTCCTCGGCTATGTCGGCGCCTATACCTTTGCCCAGCATTTGCAGCAGCGCTTGCCCAAGTACGAGAAACACTTCCGGGCCTCGGCCAAGGAGGAGAAAGTCGACTGGCGGCTACTGGCGGCCATCGGTTACCAGGAGTCGATGTGGCAACCGGCGGTCACCTCCAAGACGGGCGTGCGTGGCCTGATGATGCTGACCCAGAGCACGGCCCAGGCCATGGGGGTGTCCAACCGTCTGGATGCGCGACAGAGCATCAGCGGCGGGGCCAAGTACCTGGTCTACATGAAGGATCAGTTGGACGAACAGATCGAAGAGCCGGACCGGACCTGGTTTGCCTTGGCCGCGTACAACGTCGGCAGCGGCCATCTGGACGACGCGCGCAAGCTGGCCGAGAAGGAAGGCCTGAATCCGAACAAGTGGCTGGACGTGAAGAAAATGCTCCCGCGCCTGGCGCAGAAGCAGTGGTACAGCAAGACCCGCTACGGCTATGCGCGGGGCGGCGAGCCGGTGCATTTCGTCGCCAACATCCGCCGTTACTACGACATCCTGACCTGGGTGACCCAGCCGCAGCTGGAGGGCAGCCAGGTGGTGGACGGCAACCTGCATGTGCCGGGTGTCGACAAGACCAAGCCGACCGAGCAGCCGTCGCAGCTGTAGCCAACCCGTCCCCGACGATAGCGAGAGACAGTGTGGCGAGCGGGCTTGCCCGCGCTGGGCTGCGAAGCAGCCCTGGACCAGTCGCCTCGGTTTATCCAGTAGACCGCGTTCGCCGGTTTTAGGGCCGCTTCGCAGCCCAACGGGGGCAAGCCCCCTCGCCACAAAGGGGATCAGCCAATGTCGAACGATCTCAGGCCTTCGGCGCAGCCGCCAGGATCAGCGCCTTCATCTCCACCACCGCGGCCTTGAAACCGACGAACAGCGCATGCGCCACCAGCGCATGGCCGATATTCAACTCATTGATCCCCGGAATCGCCGCCACCGCCTCGACGTTATGGTAATGCAGGCCATGCCCGGCATTGACGATCAGCCCCTGAGCCACACCAAAGGCCACGCCATCGGCGATCCGTTGCAGCTCTTCGGCAACTTCAGCCGGTGTCTGCGCATCGGCATAGCGCCCGGTGTGCAACTCGATGGCCGGGGCCCCGATACGCTTGGCCGCGGCGATCTGACGCTCGTCGGCATCGATGAACAATGACACTTCACTGCCGATCTTGCTCAAACGCTCCACCGCCGCCTTGATCCGCGCTTCCTGCCCCGCGACGTCCAGACCGCCCTCGGTGGTCAGCTCCTGGCGGGTTTCCGGCACCAGGCAGATATGCGCCGGCCGAATGCGCTCGGCAAAGGCCAGCATCTCTTCGGTCACGCCCATCTCGAAGTTCATCCGCGTCTGCAGCACGTCCTTGAGCAGCAGGACATCACGCTCCTGGATATGCCGGCGGTCTTCGCGCAGGTGCACGGTGATGCCATCGGCGCCCGCCTCTTCGGCATCCAGCGCAGCCTTGACCGGATCGGGATAACGCGTGCCCCGGGCCTGACGCAGGGTGGCGACGTGGTCGATGTTCACGCCGAGAAGGATACGAGTGCTGGTGCTCACGGAAAGACTCCTGAAGAGTGGAAGGTTCGGTGCACAGCATACACGTCCTGCTCGACCGGTTCTGTGCACCGAGAACGAATGCACGGGCGCACGGCCGAAGCGCGGTGATGCCCCAGGCCCGAGCATGGCGACGGACAGCAAGATCGGAAGGCTGCCTTAGCGCCAATCGACCACCCAGCACCAGTGAGCCAACTTGCACCGGACCAGCGGCGTGCCGCCCAGATGGCACGATGTCCCAGGGCGTACCATGGCAACGCCGAATCTTGCCGTGACCGTAACAAGCCTCGCCTTCTCCCCGCTCAGGGCTTGCGGAACAACTCGCGACTGACCAGCGGCTTGCCGCCCAGGTGCACCGCCAGGGCCTGGCGCATCAGGCGCTTGGCCGCCGACAATGCGCCGACCGCCGTCCAGTCGGCTTGCGCCATGGCCAGCAGCTCGGTGCCCTGGAACAGGCCCGGTTGCAACAGGTAGACCCGCTCCAGGCCGGCATCGACCTGCAGGCGGTACAAGCCATCCGCCGCCAGGGGCTCGCCGTGAATGTCCAGGTCCAGGGAAAAACCGTAACCGAGATCGTCCAATAGCCGCCATTCGAAGGAGCGCAGCAACGGTTCGAGCGGCCGGCCTTCGGCCAGGGCCAGCAGGGTCGCGGCGTAGTGATCGAAGACCGCCGGGTGCGGATCTTCGGCCGGTAGCAGGCGGATCAGCAGTTCGTTGAGGTAGAGACCGCTGAACAGGGCCTCGCCGCTGAGCCAGGTGGAGACCCCGGCGCTTTCCATCCGGCCGACGTTCTTCAGTTCGCCACGACCGCGAAACTCCACCTCGAGGGGCACAAAGGGTCGCGCCAGGGTCCCGGCCTTGCCCCGCGCACTGCGCAACACGGCACGCAGCCGGCCTTGCGGGGTGATGAAATCCACCAGCGCGCTGCTTTCGCGGTAGGCGCGGGAGTGGAGGACATAGGCAGGTTGGCCGGGAGGTGGCTGGCTGGACATCGGTGTATGAATGTCTCTGAAGGATATTGCTTGTGTGGCAAGAGGCCTTGGCTCAACCCTAGCCTGCCCATCTGACTTGTGGGAACGGTGCGGGCTTATTGTGGCGAGCGGGCTTGCCCGCGCTGGGGTGCGGAGCCCCCCTAAAACCAGTGACCGCGGTATATCAGGTAGAACGCGGTGCCCGGCTTTACGACTGCTTCGCAGCCGAGCGCGGGCAAGCCCGCTCACCACAGAATTCGAACCGCCTTAACGGCAAGTCACTTGAGGACCGCGTTACAGGTCGCCGTAACCCAACGAACGCAACGCCCGCTCGTCATCGGACCAGCCGCCCTTCACCTTGACCCACAGGTTGAGCATGATCTTCGAATCGAACAACAGCTCCATGTCCTTGCGCGCCTCGGTGCCGATACGCTTGATGCGCTCGCCCTTGTCGCCAATGATGATCTTCTTCTGGCCGTCACGTTCAACGAGGATCAACGCATGAATATGCAGGGTCTTCCCCTGCTGCTTGAACTCTTCGATTTCCACGGTGATCTGGTAAGGCAGCTCGGCCCCCAGTTGGCGCATGATTTTCTCACGCACCAGTTCCGCCGCCAGGAATCGGCTGCTACGGTCGGTGATCTGGTCTTCCGGGAAAAAGTGCTCGTTTTCCGGCAGGTGCCCGGCGATCAGCCCTTCCAGGGCTTCAAGGTTATGCCCCTGCTGCGCCGAGATCGGTACGATCTGCGCCTTCGGCAGCTGTTCCTGCAACCAGGTCAGGTGCGGCATCAGCTCGGCCTTGTCCTCGATCCGATCGGTCTTGTTCAAGGCCACGATCACCGGGCCTTCGACGTACTGGATGCGCTCCAGGACCATCTGGTCCTCGTCGGTCCAGCGGGTCCGATCGACCACGAAGATCACCACATCGACGTCTTTCAAGGCCGCCGAAGCGGTCTTGTTCATGTAGCGGTTCAGGGCCTTTTCACCCCCCTTGTGCATGCCGGGGGTGTCCACGTAGATCGCCTGCACGGCGCCTTCGGTCTTGATCCCGAGCATGTTGTGACGCGTGGTCTGGGGCTTGCGCGAGGTGATCGCCAGTTTCTGCCCGAGGATATGGTTCAGCAGCGTGGACTTGCCCACGTTCGGCCGGCCGACGATGGCGACGTAGCCGCAGCGTGTTGCCGTTGAATCAGTCATTACCATTCTCCACGCCCAGGGCAATCAGTGCCGATGCCGCCGCTACCTGTTCGGCAATACGACGGCTCACGCCCTGTCCTCGGCTTTTTTCGTTCAAGAGGGTGATCTCGCACTCGACGAAAAACGTCCGGCAATGCGGCTCACCCTGGATATCCACCACTTCGTAACGCGGCAGGTCGCAGGCCCGGGACTGGAGAAACTCCTGCAGGCGGGTCTTGGGGTCCTTGTTGGTGTCCACCAGCGTCAGGCTGTCGAACTCCGAGGTCAGCCAGGCCAATACCCGATCCCGTGCGGCTTCCATGCCGGCGTCCAGGTAAATGGCACCAATCAGGGCTTCCAGGGCGTCGGCAAGAATCGACTCACGGCGAAAACCACCACTTTTCAATTCACCGGAACCCAGGCGCAGGTATTCACCCAACTCGAAACCACGGGCCAGTACCGCCAGGGTTTCACCTTTCACCAGGCGCGCGCGCAAACGCGACAACTGGCCTTCGCGGGCCTGGGGGAAGCGCTCGAACAGCGCCTCGCCCGCGACGAAGTTGAGAATGGCATCACCGAGGAATTCCAGACGCTCGTTGTTGCGCCCGGCAAAACTGCGGTGAGTCAGGGCCAGGAGCATCAGTTCCTGATCCTTGAAGGTATAACCGAGCTGACGCTCGAGACGACTTAACGACACGCTCACGGTTTAGCCACGCTGAATTCGTGGTCGAACTTGACCACCAGATCGATATTCTGGATCAGCGGGTCACGCTGCTCATATTTCAAGTGCGCGAGGAACCGATTGTTCTCCAACGTCACGCTTAACACCTTGTTCAAATCCAAATCCTGAATGCTGTTGACCTGCATGCCGCGGGTAACATGGGTATAAAAGTCGTTGACGGTGGTGATATCCGCCGCCTTGTCGGTTTCCACCGACATAATGATTTTCTTCATCGACATATAGTCGAGGTAATGCGGAACCACCTTCAACGCCACACTGGCGACAAAGGCAACCAAGGCCAGGGTCAGCAACCAGCCAAAAAACGACAGGCCTTCTTGCGAGCGAGCAGAGGTCATCTTCATGGTACTGCGGCACCTGAAAAAGCACTCGGCGCTGTGTTCACAGCGCCGGGTTTGGTTACTTGATCAGACCGACCCGGGAAAAATTCGGGAAGTGGCTGAGTTTCGGTTCGGGCCAGCTCATCCAGACCGCGAAGGCCTTGCCGACGATGTTCTCGTCGGGAACCATGCCCAGCAATTCCTTGGGAATGCTCGGGTCGTCCCAGTAGCGGCTGTCGTTGGAGTTGTCGCGGTTGTCGCCCATCATGAAGTAGTGGCCCTGCGGGACCTTCCACTCGTGATCAGGCGGCGCTCGGTAACGCCCCATCTCCTTGCGGATATAGTGTTCGACCGCGCCCAGTTGCTCCTTGTAGAGTTCGGCGCTGCCGAGCATGCCCGGCTCGGCGCCGACCAGCTGTTCGGCCACCGACTGGCCGTTGACGAACAGCTTCTTGTCACTGGTGTAACGCACCACGTCGCCCGGCAAGCCGACTACACGCTTGATGTAGTTGACGTTGGGGTCGCTCGGGTAACGGAACACCATCACATCGCCGCGCTGCGGATCACCGACTTCGATGACTTTCTTGTCGAGCACTGGCAAGCGAATCCCGTAGGAAAACTTGTTCACCAGGATGAAGTCGCCGACATCCAGGGTCGGTTTCATCGAACCGGAAGGAATCTGGAACGGTTCCACCAGGAACGAACGCAGTACCAACACGATGAACAACACCGGGAAGAAGGATTTGCCGTATTCAACCAGCAAAGGCTCCTTGTTCAGCTTTTCGACCACCTCCCCATCGGGCTGCGTCACGCTGCCCTGATAGGCAGCGATGGCCGCACGCCGACGAGGCGCCAGAAAGACCAGATCGAGCAACGCCAACACACCACACACGGCAACGGCGATGACCAGCAACAGCGGGAAATTTAGTGACATAGGACCTAACTATCCAACCTGAGCACTGCAAGGAAGGCTTCCTGTGGAATTTCCACGTTACCCACTTGCTTCATGCGTTTCTTACCGGCCTTCTGCTTTTCCAACAGCTTGCGCTTACGGCTGACGTCGCCACCGTAGCATTTGGCCAGTACGTTCTTTCTGAGCGCCTTGACGGTTGTCCGTGCCACGATCTGCCCGCCAATGGCGGCCTGGATAGCAACATCGAACATCTGCCGAGGAATCAGTTCTTTCATCTTCTCGGTCAACGCACGACCTTTGTAATGCGCGTTATCACGATGCACGATCAGCGCCAGAGCGTCGACCTTTTCACCGTTGATCAGTACATCCAGCTTGACCAGGTTGGCCGACTGGTAACGATCAAAATGGTAGTCCAGCGAAGCATAGCCGCGACTGGTGGATTTGAGACGGTCAAAGAAGTCCAGGACCACTTCGTTCATCGGCAGATCGTAGGTCACTTGCACCTGCGAGCCAAGGAACAGCATGTCGTGCTGGATGCCACGTTTCTCGATGCACAGGGTAATGACGTTGCCCAGGTGCTCCTGCGGTACAAGAATATTGGCCCGCACGATCGGTTCGCGCATGTCTTCGATGGCGGACAGGTCCGGCAGCTTGGACGGGTTGTCGACGTAAATAGTTTCGCCGTTCTTGAGCAGCAGTTCGAAGATTACCGTCGGCGCGGTGGTAATCAGGTCCAGGTCGTACTCGCGCTCCAGGCGCTCCTGGATGATCTCCATGTGCAGCATGCCGAGGAACCCACAACGGAAGCCGAAGCCCAGGGCGTCGGAGCTTTCCGGGGTGTATTGCAGCGAGGAGTCGTTCAGCGTGAGCTTTTGCAGGGCTTCGCGGAAGTCTTCGAAATCATCGGAGCTGACCGGGAACAGACCGGCATAGACCTGCGGCTGGATGCGTTTGAAGCCCGGCAGCACGTCGACATCGGGAGTGCTGCTCAAGGTCAGGGTGTCGCCCACCGGCGCACCGTGGATGTCCTTGATACCGGCGATGATAAAGCCCACTTCACCGGCCTTCAGGTCGACGGTGGCGGTGTGTTTCGGGTTGAACACACCGACGCTGTCCACCAGGTGTATCTTGCCGGTGGATTTGACCAGGATCTTGTCACCCTTCTTCACGCGACCGTGGCGCACGCGCACCAGGGACACGACGCCCAGGTAGTTGTCGAACCAGGAGTCGATGATCAACGCTTGCAGCGGATCTTCGATATTGCCGGTCGGCGCGGGAATGGTGGTCACCAGCCGTTCGAGCACCTCGTCGACGCCCTGGCCGGTCTTGGCGCTGCAGGTAACGGCGTCGGTGGCATCGATACCGATGATTTTCTCGATTTCTTCCTTCACCCGGTCCGGATCGGCCTGCGGCAGGTCGATCTTGTTCAGCACCGGCATGACTTCCAGGCCCTGCTCGATGGCGGTGTAGCAGTTGGCCACGGACTGGGCTTCGACGCCCTGGCCGGCATCCACCACCAGCAAGGCGCCCTCACAGGCCGCCAGGGAACGGCTGACTTCGTAGGTGAAGTCGACGTGGCCAGGGGTGTCGATGAAGTTCAACTGGTAGGTGATACCGTCGCGAGCCTTGTAGTACAGGGTAACGCTGTGGGCCTTGATGGTGATCCCGCGCTCGCGCTCGAGGTCCATGGAATCCAGCACCTGCGCTTCCATCTCGCGCTCGGCAAGGCCGCCGCACATCTGGATGAAGCGATCGGCCAGAGTCGACTTGCCATGGTCAATGTGGGCGATGATGGAGAAATTGCGGATATGACTCAAATCACTCACGGGTCAACACTCAAAAAGGCTGCAGGCGGACTGCCCGCCGAAAAATAGCCGGGAATTGTACCTGATGCGCGGCCAAGGCGTCACGTGAACAGGCCGGACGGCACAGACAAAAAAGCCTCTGTCACTGGACAGAGGCTTTTCCCTGGATCATTTGTCGCTCAATCGCCTGATCATCCGGCCCGGCGCAACAGCCAGACGCCGGCCACCGCACAAATCGCCGCCGGCAGCACCACCGCCAGCAGCGGCGGGAAGCCGAACACCAGGCTCGAAGGCCCGAGCAGGTCCTGGGCAATGCGGAAGGTGAAGCCCACCAGCACGCCGGTGAAGACCCGCTGCCCCAGGGTCACCGAGCGCAGCGGACCGAAGATGAAGGAAATCGCCATCAACACCAGTGCCGCGGTCACCAACGGCTGCAGGACCTTGACCCAGAATGCCAGCCAGTAGCGACCATTCGCCAGGCCCTGGTCCGCCAGGTAGTGGATATAACTCCACAGGCCGCTGATCGACAGGGCCTCGGGCACCATCACCACGGTGCTCAGCAGGTTCGGGCTCAAGGCCACGTCCCAGCGCTCCTCCGGCACATTGATGACTTCGGTGTGGCCGTCGCGGAAATAGGTGGTGGTGACGTCCGTCAGTTGCCAGAAGTCCTTGTCGAAGTGCGCCTTCTTGGCAAAGCTCGACGACAGGATGTGGCGCTCGCTGTCGAAGTGATAGCGGGTCACGCCGTAAAGCAGGCCGTTGGGTTGCACGGCGTTGATATGGATGAACTCGTCACCCTGGCGATGCCACAGGCCGTTCCGGGAGCTCTGCGCATCCCCCGAACCCTGGGCCAGGGCCTTGGCCGCCTGGGCCTTGCTCTCGGTCGCCGGGGCGACATACTCGCCGACCAGCACGCCGACCAGCATCAACACCAGCATTGGCTTCATCACCGCCCAGACGATACGCCCGACGGACACCCCCGCCGCACGCATGATGGTCAATTCGCTGTTGCTGGCCAGGCTGCCGAGACCGATCAGGCAGCCGATCAGGCCGGCCATCGGCAACATGTCGTAGACCCGGCGCGGCGCCGTGAGCACGACAAAACTCAGCACGTCGCTCCAGGTGTAGGTATCGGAAATATTGCCCATCTCGTCGATAAAGGCGAATAGCGAGGCCAGCCCGAGGATGATCCCCAGCACCGCCAGGATCGCCATGAACACGCTGCTACCGATGTAGCGATCGAGCTTAACCACGAGCCATCTCCTTCACCGTGCGACGACTCGCCAGCTTCAAACGCAGGGGTTCCCAGTACAGCAGTCCCAGGCCGATGGCCAGGAACAGGCCGTGCACCCACCACATCCCCAGTAGCGGAGACAAATTGCCTTTCTCCAACGAGCCACGGGCCGAAATCAGCATGGTCAGGTAGGCCATATAAAGGAGGATCGCCGGCAACAGCTTGAGGAAGCGGCCCTGGCGCGGGTTGACCCGTGACAGCGGCACCGCCATCAGGGTCACGATAAACACCAGCAGGGGCAGCGAAAGACGCCATTGCAACTCGGCGACGGCCTTCAGGTCCGGGTTGCCGAACAGACTCGATGTCGTCATCGCATCACGGTCGGTGACCTCTTCGCTCATCTCCGGCTTGGGCAGCATGACACCATAGGTCTCGTACTTGATCGCCCGGTAATCGGCCATGCCCGGGCTGCCGTCGTAGCGATAGCCATTTTCGAGGATCAGGTAGCGATTGCCGTCCTGGCGCACTTCCTGGCGGCCTTTCTCGGCCACCAGCACGGAAATGCCGCGGTCCTTCTTGTTCACGCCGAAACGTTTTTCCGAGATGAACACGCCACCCAGGTTCGCCCGATCATCGGACAACTGCTCGGTGTAGGTGACCCGCGAGCCATCGTTGAGCTCCTGGAAACGGCCGGGCACCAGGGTGTCGAACTCGGTCATCGCATCCTGCTGGTTGAGCAGCAGCTGGAATTGCAGCGCGCCCTTGGGCGCCAGGCTCAGGCTGATCCAGGCAACGAGCAGCGCCACCAGCAGCGCCGGCGCCATGGTCATGCCCAGCAAACGCTGCTGGCTCATGCCGGTAGCGGACAACACGGTCATTTCACTTTCGAGATAGAGCCGCCCGTAGGCCAGCAGAATCCCGAGGAACAGGCCCAGAGGGAGGATCAGCTGGAGGAAACCGGGCAGGCGAAAGCCCATGATCAGGAACAGCGAACCCGGATCCAATTGGCCCGAGGCGGCCTGGGCCAGGAACTTGACGAAGCGCCCGCTCATGGTGATGACCAGCAGCACGGCGCTTACCGCACTCAAGGTGAGCAGGACTTCGCGGGACAGATAACGAAAAACAATCAAACCAGACACTCCAGGATTGTCAGGCTAAGGTGGCCGAACAAGCAAACAAAGGCACCGACAGAGGCCCCACCGCGGCGGGCCCTGCAAAAAGAGGCGCATTATCCTGTGATTACTCCCGGCTGTCACTGCGCACTTGCCTACAGCTTCCTCCTTGGCGGCAACGCTACCTACTTAAGGCTAAATGAAACCCCGTGGGAGCAGGATCTATCCGCGAAGAAGCCCGTGATGCGGCTAAAAGCTTCGCGGCGGCGTGGCGATCCGACAAGCACCGCTCCCACAGGCGACATCGCACGGTTCAGATGACGCCCCCTTAAAAGCAAACAACTTTGCCCTCGGTATTGGGACTTGCTCCCAGCCAGCGGCGAGGTTCAAACTGCGGCCTTTGCCGAAGGCCACGCCATTGCGTCGCCCTGCCCCGGCGCAGAGCCTTCTCTGCGCCCTTTGACCTTAATCTTCAGGGATCCGGACATGGAACTGGTTGTAAAAAGCGTCAGCCCAGAAACATTGAAAACCGCCACCCTGGTACTCGCCGTCGGCGAAGACCGCAAACTTGGCGCGGTCGCCAGCAAAGTCGATGAGCTCAGCGGCGGCGCCATCAGCGCCATCCTCAAGCGCGGCGACCTGGCCGGCAAGGTCGGCCAGACCCTGCTGCTGCAAAGCCTGCCCAACCTCAAGGCCGAACGCGTGCTGCTGGTGGGCGTGGGCAAGGACGCCGAACTCGGTGACCGCCCGTTCCGCAAAGCCGTTGCCGCGACCCTCGCCACCCTCAAGGGCCTGGGCGGCAGCGATGCGGTGCTCGCCCTCGACGACCTGGTGGTCAAGGGCCGCGACAGCTATGGCAAGACCCGCCTGCTGGCCGAAAGCCTGCTGGACGGTGAATACAGCTTCGACCAGTTCAAGAGCCAGAAGTCCGAACCGCGCGCGCTGAAGAAAATCACCCTGGTGACCATCAAGGCCGCGCAAGCCGAAGTCGAACGCGCCGTCAGCCACGCCCGCGCCATCGCTGGCGGCATGGCCTTCACCCGCGACCTGGGCAACCTGCCACCCAACATCTGCCACCCGAGCTACCTCGCCGAACAGGCGAAGAACCTCGGCAAGGCCAACAAAGGCCTGAAGGTCGAGATCCTTGACGAGAAGAAGATCAAGGAACTGGGCATGGGTTCGTTCTACGCCGTGGGCCAGGGCAGCGACCAGCCGCCACGCCTGATCGTCATGCAGTACAACGGCGGCAAGAAATCCGAGAAGCCGTTCGCCCTGGTCGGCAAGGGCATCACCTTCGACACCGGCGGCATCAGCCTCAAGCCGGGCCTGGGCATGGACGAGATGAAGTACGACATGGGCGGCGCCGCCAGCGTCTTCGGCACCCTGCACGCGGTGCTCGCCCTGCAACTGCCGATCAACCTGGTGTGCATCCTGGCCTGTGCCGAGAACATGCCGAGCGGCGGCGCGAGCCGTCCGGGCGACATCGTTACCACCCTGAGCGGCCAGACCGTGGAAATCCTCAACACCGACGCCGAAGGCCGTCTGGTGCTGTGCGATGCCCTGACCTACGCCGAACGCTTCAAGCCCCAGGCGGTGATCGATATCGCCACCCTGACCGGCGCCTGCGTGGTCGCCCTCGGCGCCCATACCTCGGGCCTGTTGGGCAACAACGACGAACTGATCGAACAATTGTTGAGCGCCGGCCGCCAAGCCGACGACCGCGCCTGGCAACTGCCGCTGTTCGATGAGTACCAGGAGCAACTGGACAGCCCATTCGCCGACATCGCCAACATCGGCGGGCCGAAAGCCGGGACCATCACCGCGGCCTGCTTCCTGTCGCGCTTCGCCAAGCAGTTCAACTGGGCGCACCTGGACATCGCCGGCACCGCCTGGACCAGCGGCGGCAAGGACAAGGGCGCCACCGGCCGTCCGGTGCCGCTGCTGACCCAGTACCTGCTGGACCGCGCCAAGGCCTGACCCTGAGCCTGCCGGGCGGCGTGCGCCAATGGCGCCGCCCGGAACCCGGAATCCCCTATGACCCAAGTTGATTTCTACATCCTTCCCAGCGCGGATCCTTCAGCGCGCCTGGACTTTGCCTGCAAACTGAGCGAAAAAGCCTGGCGCCTGGGACACAAGGTCTACCTGCATTGCAGCGACAGCGCCCAGCGCGATGACCTCGACGCCCGCCTCTGGCAGTTCAAGGGCGAAAGCTTCGTGCCCCACGGCCCGGCGGAAAGCGAACCGGAAGGCCGCGTGGTCCTGGGACTGGGCGAAGACCCCGGTCCTCATCAGGACCTGCTGGTCAACCTCGACATGAAAGTGCCAGCCTTTGCCTCGCGCTTTGCCCGCGTGGCGGAAGTGGTGGTGGAAGACCCGGCGATTCGCCAAGCGGCGCGGGACAGTTTCCGTTTCTATCGCGAACAGGGCTATCCTCTGCAAGATCACCGTCTACAGCGACTTTGAGCACCCCGATGGACACTCCCAAACAACCACAGAAAGCCGCGCCCCTGCTGGACGAGCTCGAATCGATCCGCAAGCTGCTCGGCGACGACACCCTGCAACCGCCGCTACTGACCGAAACGGTCGCCAGCGAAGGACAGATCCCCCTGTTGTTCGACATGGTGGGTAATAAAACCAAGGTCGAGGTGCAACCCGAAGTTGTCAGCGCACCTGTAGTCGAGCCAAAACCGGCACCGCCAGTCGTTGCGGCGGAACCCGCCAAACCGAAGAGCCAGGACGCCTTGCTGCACCTGGACAGCGAACTGCGCGCCGCCGCGCAATTGATCATGCAGGACGTGATCGACGATTTCGCCCCGCATATCGAGACCGAGATCAAGCGCCGCCTGGATGCTCGTATGGAACGTCTGCTCAGCCAATATCCTTCCTGACACGGCTCGCCCTCCTTACTCCTTAGTAGAAGCAGGGCTTTCCCAATTCACATCGATCTCAAGTCTGACCAGGACTGGTGGCGAGCGGGCTTGCCCGCGCTGGGCTGCGAAGCGGCCCTGAAACCAGTGATCGCGGTGTATCGGGTACAGCGAGGTGGCCGTTTTTTACGACTGCTTCGCAGCCGAGCGCGGGCTTGCCCGCTCGCCACAACTTCAAACTCCCTGAGCTGACCAAGACTGGGCGCCAGCGGGCATTTTTGTGCCACCGGCCCTCACCTCGCTCTACGCCCCGCGCCATATCCCCGTTATACTTGCCGGCTTTCCTGAATTAATGCCTAAGGGTCCCGCCGCGCATGGATAAGACCTACCAGCCGCACGCCATTGAAACTTCCTGGTACCAGACCTGGGAGGCCGAGAATTACTTCGCCCCGCAAGGCGCCGGCGATCCCTACACCATCATGATCCCGCCGCCGAACGTCACCGGCAGCCTGCACATGGGCCATGGTTTCAACAACGCGATCATGGATGCCCTGATCCGTTTCCGCCGCATGCAGGGTCGCAACACCCTGTGGCAGCCGGGCACCGACCACGCCGGGATCGCCACCCAGATGCTGGTGGAGCGCCAACTCGAAGCCCAGGGCCAGAGTCGCCATGACCTGGGGCGCGAGAAATTCCTGGAAAAGGTCTGGGAATGGAAGGATCAGTCCGGCGGCAATATCAGCCGGCAGATCCGTCGCCTGGGCTCGTCCGTGGACTGGAGCCGCGAGCGCTTCACCATGGACGACGGCCTCTCGGAAGCGGTGAAGGAAGCCTTCGTGCGCCTGCACGAGGACGGCCTGATCTATCGCGGCAAACGCCTGGTCAACTGGGACACCAAGCTGCATACGGCGATTTCCGACCTCGAAGTGGAAAACCATGACGAGAAAGGCTTCCTCTGGAACCTGCGCTACCCGCTGGCTGACGGCGCCAAGACCGCCGAGGGCCTGGACTACCTGATCGTCGCCACCACTCGCCCGGAAACCATGCTCGGCGACTCGGCCGTGGCGGTGAACCCGCAGGACGAACGCTACAAGGCCCTGATCGGCAAGTTTGTCGAACTGCCGCTGGTCGGCCGCCGCATCCCGATCATCGCCGACGATTACTGCGATCCGGAATTCGGCACCGGTTGCGTGAAGATCACCCCGGCCCACGATTTCAACGACTACGAAGTCGGCAAGCGCCACAACCTGCCGCTGCTGAACATCTTCGACAAGAATGCCGCCGTGCTGCCGGCCTGCCAGGTGTTCAACCTCGACGGCACGCTGAACGACAGCATCGATGGCCAGATTCCGGCGCAATACGCCGGCCTCGATCGCTTCGAAGCGCGCAAGCAGATCGTTGCCGACTTCGACGCGGCCAGCCTGCTGGTCAGCGTTGACGACCACGGCCTGAAAGTGCCGAAGGGCGACCGCTCCGGGACCATTATCGAGCCGTGGCTGACCGACCAGTGGTATGTCTCCACCAAGCCGCTGGCCGAACCGGCGATTGCCGCCGTGGAAGACGGCCGCATCGCTTTCGTCCCCAAGCAATATGAAAACATGTACTTCTCCTGGATGCGCGATATCCAGGACTGGTGCATCAGCCGCCAGCTGTGGTGGGGCCACCGGATTCCGGCCTGGTACGACGAGTCGGGCAAGGTCTATGTCGGTCGCGACGAAGCCGAAGTGCGCGCCAAGCACAACCTCGGCCCGGATGTGGCGCTGCAACAGGACAACGACGTTCTCGACACCTGGTTCAGTTCGGGCTTGTGGACCTTCTCCACCCTGGGCTGGCCGGAACAGACCGACTTCCTCAAGACCTTCCACCCCACTGACGTGCTGGTGACCGGTTTCGACATCATTTTCTTCTGGGTCGCCCGGATGATCATGCTGACCATGCACCTGGTGAAGAACGAGGACGGCACCCCGCAGGTACCGTTCAAGACCGTCTACGTCCACGGCCTGGTGCGTGACGGCCAGGGCCAGAAGATGTCCAAGTCCAAGGGCAACGTCCTCGACCCGCTGGATATCATCGACGGCATCGAACTCGAAGCGCTGGTGCAGAAACGTACCACCGGCCTGATGCAGCCCAAGCTGCAGAAAGCCATCGAGAAGCAGACCCGCGCCGAGTTCGCCGACGGTATCGCCAGCTACGGCACCGACGCCCTGCGCTTCACCTTCTGCTCGCTGGCCTCCACCGGTCGTGACATCAAGTTCGACATGGGCCGCGTCGAAGGCTATCGCAACTTCTGCAACAAGATCTGGAACGCCGCGCGCTATGTGCTGGACAAGGGCGACGACTGTGGCCAGAACGGCGAAGCCTACGAGCTGTCCCTGGCCGATCGCTGGATCATCTCGCAGTTGCAGCGCACCGAAGCCGAAGTGACCCGCCAACTCGACCAGTTCCGTTTCGACCTGGCCGCCCAGGCCTTGTACGAGTTCATCTGGAACCAGTATTGCGACTGGTACCTGGAACTGTCCAAGCCGGTGCTGTGGGACGAGAATGCGCCGGTCGAACGCCAGCGCGGCACCCGTCGCACCCTGGTGCGCGTACTGGAAGTGGCCCTGCGCCTGGCGCATCCGTTCATGCCGTTCATCACCGAGGAAATCTGGCAGCGCCTGGCGCCGTTGGTCGGTGCCGAGGGCAAGACCATCATGCTGCAACCGTGGCCGGTGGCGAACGAAGCACGCATCGACCAGGGCGCCGAAGACGACATCGAATGGCTCAAGGGCCTGATGCTCGGCGTGCGCAACATTCGCGCCGAGATGAATATCGGCCCGGGCAAGCCGTTGGCGTTGTTCCTGAAGAACGTCAATGCCCAGGACCAACGGCGCCTGAACGAGAACGAGCAACTGCTGAAAAAGCTGGCCAAGCTCGAATCGATCACCGTGCTGACGGCCGGCGACGAAGCACCGCTGTCCGCCACCGCCCTGGTGGGTGAGATGGAAGTGCTGGTGCCGATGGCCGGGCTGATCGACAAGGGCGCCGAACTGGCGCGCCTGGACAAGGAAATCCAGCGTCTGCAAGGCGAAGTGCAACGGGTCGGCGGCAAGCTGGCGAATGCCGCGTTCGTCGACAAGGCCCCGGCCGAAGTCATCGAGAAGGAGCGCGCCAAGCTGGCCGAGGCCGAACAGGCCCTGGGCAAGCTGGCCGAGCAACATGCGCGGATCGCCAGCCTGTAATCGTGGCGATTGATTGAAAAAGGGAGGCCATCGGGCCTCCCTTTTTCATGTCCACATGCAACCCTGGGCCTATCTCTTGCAGGCAGCACAAAACCGGTGGGAGCGGAGCTTGTCGGGACGCCGCACCGCCGCGAAACTTTTGGTGGTTTCACAGGCCTCTTCGCGGATAAATCCGGCTCGCACAATCTCCGCGTCGAACCGAAAGCCCGCATACAAGCAAAACCCTGTGGGACAATACCCACCAATTAACGTCCAGCCCGAATCGACCCTGCCCATGACCGCCCCAAGCAAACCCAAAGCCCCGCGCAAGAAGCCCAAGCCCGCACCCCCGGCCAAGGCCGTCGAGCCCCGCGAAAAAGCCAGCCTGCACCCACGCAATCGCCATCAGGGCCGCTACGACTTCCCTCAACTGATCAAGAGCTGCCCCGAGCTGGGCCGGTTCGTGATCCTCAACCCCTACGGCAAGGAAAGCATCGACTTCGCCGACCCGGCCGCGGTGCGCGTGTTCAACCGCGCCCTGCTCAAGGCGTTCTACGGGATCGCCCACTGGGACATCCCGGCGGACTTCCTCTGCCCGCCAGTACCGGGCCGAGCCGACTACGTGCATTTCCTCGCCGACCTGCTGGCCGAAGACAATGCAGGCGTGATCCCCAAGGGCGCGGCGGTGCGCGTGCTGGATATCGGCGTCGGCGCCAACTGTATCTACCCGTTGATCGGCCACAGCGACTACCGCTGGCAGTTTCTCGGTTCGGACATCAATCCCACCGCCCTCGCCGCCGCCAAGGCCATCGTCCAGTCCAACGGCCTGAACAAGGCCATCAGCCTGCGCCTGCAAGGCCAGCCGAAGCAGATCCTCAGTGGCCTGCTGGAAGACACCGAGCGCTTCGACCTGACCATGTGCAATCCGCCGTTCCACACCTCCCTGGACGAAGCCCAAAGCGGCAGCCGGCGTAAATGGCGGGCACTCGGCAAGGCCGATCCGCAGCGCAAGCTGCCGGTGTTGAACTTTGGCGGGCAAGCGGCGGAATTGTGGTGTGAAGGCGGTGAAATACGCTTTGTGAGCCAACTGATCGCCGAAAGCAGCGCCCTCGGCCAGCAAGTGTTGTGGTTCAGCACCCTGGTGTCCAAGGCGTCCAACCTGCCCGCCATCGAAAGCGCCCTGAAAAAGGCCGGCGCCCCGCACAGCCGGGTGGTGGAAATGTCCCAGGGGCAGAAACAGAGTCGTTTCGTCGCCTGGACCTTCCAGGACCCGGCGCAACGCCAGGCATGGCGCCGGGAACGCTGGAGCCGGCTTAACGGCTGAGTCATGCTGCCCCGCCGGGCGCCCGGCACTTTTCCACAGGCGAAAAAAAACCGTGCCCGGATAAACTCCGGGGCACGGTTTCACTGCATCTTACTTGTTCACAGCGTCGGTCAGGCCTTTGGCCACAACCAGCTTGATCACTTTCTTGGCAGGGATTTCGATGGCAGCGCCAGTCGACGGGTTACGGCCGGTACGGGCAGGACGCTCGGTCACTTTCAGTTTGCCAACGCCTGGCAGAGTGATTTCGCCGCCGTTTTCCAATTGATCAGCAACGATCTGGGCCAGTTGGTCCAGAGCGGCACGCGCGGTGGTTTTCGGCGCGTCGATAGCTTCGGCGATATCGGCGATCAGTTGGTCTTTGGTAATAGCCATTGAGATGTTCCTTCCCTATCAAATTCATTTGGATTGCAGAGTGCAGTGTCAGCCATCGAGCCAGCCTTGTGCCCCCCCGCTGACAACCACGACGGATCGCAGATGTAGATAGCAGAATTGGGGTTTGGTTCGACGTGACACCTGCTGAATGCACGCTTTGCGCCGTTACCGAGCGCAAGACCGGGCAAAACTAGCACAGAGACGGGGAAATATCCGCCTCTACCTAGCCATTTGGTCAGCTTTTGCGCTCGTTTTCGAAAAAAAAGCTGTCTGAAACCGCTCATCCCGCCAGAACGACCGGGCAAAGGCGGATTCAGCCCCCGGGTGCGGTACACTGGGAGCTTTTCCGGGGAGCTCGCCTTCCCCCTGACAAATCAGCCGAGAAACCTATGCCGATCCGTCATTGCATCGTCCACCTGATCGACAAAAAACCCGACGGCAGCCCTGCGGTCCTGCATGCCCGTGACTCCGAACTGGCCGAATCCCAGGCCATCGAGCACATGCTCGCCGACCTCAACGAAAGCTATAACGCCAAGCAGGGCAAAGCCTGGGGCTTCTTCCATGCCGAGTCCGGCGCGCATCCGTTCAGCGGCTGGCTGAAGGAATACCTGGACGGCGGCAAGGACTTCACCGCGTTCAGCCGGATTGCCGTCGAACATCTGCAAAAACTGATGGAAGAATCCAACCTCTCGGTGGGTGGCCATGTGCTGTTCGCGCACTACCAGCAAGGCATGACCGACTACCTGGCGATCGCCCTGCTGCACCACAGCGAAGGCGTGGCGGTGAACGCCGAGCTGGACGTGACCCCATCACGCCACCTCGACCTGGGCCAATTGCACCTGGCGGCGCGGATCAATCTGTCCGAATGGCAGAACAACAAGCAGTCCAAACAGTACATTTCCTTCATCAAGGGCAAGAACGGGAAAAAGGTTTCGGAGTATTTCCGCGACTTTATCGGCTGCCAGGAAGGCGTCGATGGTCCGGGCGAGACCCGCACCCTGCTCAAGGCCTTCAGCGACTTCGTCGAAAGCGAAGACCTGCCCGAGGACGATGCCCGGGAAAAAACCAAGACCCTGGTGGACTACGCCAGCAGCCAGGCCAAGATGGGCGAGCCCATGGGCCTGGAAGAGCTCTCCGGGCTGATCGACGAGGACCGTCCACGGGCGTTCTACGAACATATCCGCAACAAGGACTACGGCCTGTCACCGGAGATCCCGGCGGACAAGCGCACCCTGAACCAGTTCCGCCGCTTCACCGGCCGCGCCGAAGGCCTGTCCATCAGCTTCGAGGCGCACTTGCTGGGTTCGAAGATCGAGTATGACGAAGAAGCCGGCACCCTGATCATCAAGGGCCTGCCAACGCAACTGACCGATCAGCTCAAGCGACGCAAGGACTGAGTCATGCTCACAGGCATGCTGAAGAAGGTCCTGCTGATCCTGCTGGTGGTCGTGGCCTATCAGAACTGGGGCAAGATCGAGCGGGTGTTCAACCCTGGCGCCGGGGTTTCCGAACAGACCCTGGCCAAGGCCCGGGTGGTGCTTTATGCCACCGACTGGTGCGGCTACTGCAAGCAGACCCGGCGTTTTCTCGAGCAGAAAGGCATTCCCTACCAGGAATTCGATATCGAGAAAGACGCCGCCGCGCGCAAGGCCTATCAGGCCCTGGGCGGTGGCGGGATCCCGATGCTGGACGTGAACGGCACCTTGATCCGTGGCTATGAACCCGAGGCTATTCTGGCCGCGCTTCGATCCTGAAGCCGAGTCGCGGGAAGTGCACATGCACCACGCCCGCGCGTTCATCCTCGCGCCGCACGATCAACTCTTCGCAACCGGCAAACACCAGTTCGCCCGCCACCGGATCGACGCCATAATCGGTTGCCGCGACGATCACCGGCTGGCCGACCGCAAAGCCGTTCGGATCATTGAACGGCTCAACCGGAAGCGCTGCCGGTGTCGACTCACGCGCCACCTGCAGGGCCTGTTCGGCACTCATTTCACTCGGCGCGCCATGCCCGAACGCCATGACCCGGGCGAACCAGGTCGCCACCGCCGGATACCCGTCCACCAACGGCGCGGTCACCGGCGCCGCCTTGAGGAACCACAGCGGATGCGCCATGGCAAAGTCGGCAATCGACGGCTCGCCGAACAGGAAGTCGCCCTCCTCGCGCTGCAATTGCTGCTCCAGGCGCGCCATGAATACCGGCCACTGGTGCCTGGCCTGCTCCAGCGGAACACGCGAGGCCGAGCCGCCACTGAACAGACCGGCGCGATCGATCATGAAGCTCTTGAGCTGCTCCGGGGAAAACCGCGCAAAGCGCACCGCCGCCGATTCGGGCTGGAGTACCAGACTCACCGCGTGGCTGAACACCACCGAATCGGCCCAGGCGGCAAAAGTTGCCGCGACCATTTCCCGGCCTTCGGGGAACAGGCTCGGCACTGCCTTCTCCTGCTCCAGGCGTCGGGCGATCAAGGCGGTGTCGCAGTAGATATCGGCACCGACCTGCAACACCGGGGTTTTCCGATAGCCACCGGTCAGCGTCGTCAGGTCGGGTTTGGGCATCATCGGCGGAATGTGCACCGAGCGCCAGGAAAGCCCTTTGAACCCGAGCAGCAAACGGGCTTTTTCGGAAAAGGGAGACGTCGGGTAATGATGCAGAATCAACTCAGGCATGCTGGAGTCCGCCGGGTAAATGAGAACCCGAAGCTTAGCCTGCAAATCGCTGGCGGCCTACCCGGCAGGCCTGATGTCACCTTATCAATGGTATCAATTGCCAGGGAGTCGAAAGGCAGCGTGGCAGGGTAAGCTGGCGGTTTGACCGGAATGGAGGCTGAAGTGACCGCCTATTTTCCAGCGCTGGCCATTGGCGGTCAGAGGCTGGAGGGTGTAATTCTGAGCGGCCCAAACGAATTCGGGCTAGCACATGGCTAGCCCGTCTATTCCATCTACACAACGCCCAAGTCCTTTAGGCGGCTTTGTGGTTTTCGGTTACTTCAATTTCAATTCCAAGGTCAGCGGCGTCCAACAAATTTACCAGGGCATCCAGAGAAAATTTATCAATTTTCCCTTGCATCAAATCACTCAAGCGCGGTTGCGTCACATGCAGACGCTTGGCAGCGTCCTTCTGATGCAAATCCCAGCCTTTGATCGTGCGCGTAAGCACACGCATCAGCTTGGAACGCAAACGCAGATTTGCGGCTTCTCCTGGTGAGTCAAACAACGCAGACCACACATCGGTGTAGCGTTCGTTTGCCATGGGGGTTGTCCTCATTTAAAAACCGTACCACTCAACTCAACTGTTACAAGGTTACAAGGCCGTTTGTCACGTCTGACCGCGCTCCCCTTCCGGCAGAAGGGGGAACCGCAACGTTCAGCCTAGCGACTTAAACCGAGCTTTCGCCAAGTCGATGTCGCGCTTTTCCGTCTTTTCTGTGGTTTTTCTGAACGCGTGCAGCACGTAGATTGCCTCTGGACGATTAACCACATAAAACACGCGAAAAGCACCGTCTTTACATTTCACCCGGATCTCGTTGACCCCGGGCCCGACCGATTTCATCGGCTTCCAGTCACTCGCCTCTTCGCCTTCTTGCAGTGACTCTAGCTCATACGCTACCCGTTGCTTCGCGCCATCAGGGAAAGCCCCAATAACCTTCTTGCTGGTACCGCAAAACTCTATTGGTTTGATTTCCCGCACCAGCATATTGGCTCCTTCGTCGCAGCTCGCGAACTAGAATTTTCTTGATTTGAGTGGTCACTTTCATATCTCCGAAGGGTTCGAACTGTGTTGTTAGCACTGCTCTGATAGTGTTGCAGATCAAACAATATATCCGTTTAGATATGCGGTCAACCCCCAAAATTGAGTCCCCGACAGACGCTCCTGACTTTCCTGATGCGCGGGTGCAATTCTGGTTCCTCGCGTCGTTGGGCTGGATTGACTCACCTACAGCGCAGAGCAAGCCACACCATGGCGTGTCGACGTGAGGGGGGGTAAGGTCCTGTCAGACAGCCCCCCAGACCTTCAGGGCAAAGCGATGAGGCACCACACCAGGACGGAGGGCGACCATTCAACCGAATCAGTGGGTGACATCAAGAAAATCGAGGCCCTGGGCGCGCTCAAGCTGCTGTCGGGCGGATCCGCGAGTCGCGCCGCCGTAGATGATCTAAACAAGGCCACCGTCCGGAATCTGAACCTGGTGGTAGGACAGAGGCACAACGCCATGGCAAATGGCGATATGTCGGAGCGGATCCAGCGCTTGCCCAACATCGCGACGGTGACCACAGTCGGTGTCCGCGGGCGTCCAGGATCTGTGTCGGCTCCCACAGGGTCAACGTACTGCAGGTGCTGTGCAATCTGCTTGACTTGGTGCAGCAGATGAATACGCAATTGGCCGCATGCCCCCAAATGCCTGGTCCAGCACCTACGTCGGCGGATACTGCAGCGATCACCGCGAAAGTGACAACAGCAGCTCAACTGAGCGCAAAGCTCAAGCCAATCACGCTGTAGTTGAGAGACTGATGGATCGTCAATGATAACCCCGCCTAGCGTCTTTTATCGCTTCTCGCGAAACTCCATAGATGTTTAGATGGGAATCTTTTACGATTTGCATGTTCAGCACCTTCACTGTTTGCTCGTCAATCGACAATGCAAGATCATCGTATCTGTTGTCCTTACTAATGATGTACGCCATTTTGGGTGAGATAGGAAAGTAAAGATCAAGTTCTTCAGGTGGCTTCCCTGGCACTGTATTCCCTGCAGAGTCATGAATATTTACAACTGGGCAATCGCTAGTTATAAAGTCAATACCTGTGTTATTCCTTATAAATGTATGATGATCTGAAGCGGCGGTGCTGCATAGAGAGGCCCCCACATTCAAACCGAGCCTGTAGCTAAGAAACCACCAATTTCGTTCAAAAAGAACTTTAAACGTGTCTACTCCTGGAGTCCCAGCAGGGAGCAAACGCATGCCCTCAAAACATTTATCCTTTACTTTTTTGGTCCTAAAAAGCTGCTGCGCAAGGAAATTACAAAAGCTGGTCATGTATTGGCCTTGCTCAAGGCAACTTGCATTACCACGCTTCAACTCATCAATAACGGGTCTGGCCAAGCCTTCAATCGCGGTATGTGTTCTTTCAAATATACCAAACTGAACAGCCTCTGAAACATTCTTAAGCTCGGCATAACCTTCCAAACCTTCAAGTCCAACATGAAAATCAATTAAAGCCGAGGCTTTCTTAAAATACTCAATTTGTGACTTTTGAAACTCCTGGAGGCCAGGAAAATTCCCGCTTGGCCATAGCTCAATATAAGCCACATCATCATTACTCAGCGCATGTATTTTATTAAAGTCATTTTCTCTCGACAGGCCTTTTACACTATCATTTCTTATATTCCCCTTTTTCGTTGCATACCAAACATTTTTGTCACCTTCAGTCGCCCAAGCACTAAGATAATAGGCCCACACATAATGATGCTTGCGAACTACCGGCAGCATATCCCGCATTTATTTAATCTCCCTCAGTACTACTGACAGTAAATACAGTGCAGAACATAAGCATGCCTTGTTACTATCTCCTACACCATCAGGATTGCACATAAACGCTACCGTCGATGTACTCGATACAGCCCTCCCCAACGGAACCATGATGATACAAAGTTGCGTCCCGCAGGTCAGGCAGCAGAAACAGATAAAGCTGCATGCCAACCTGCAGTCGGGCGATCATTGAGCTTCGTCCAATCTATGGGGCTGCCCACAAGTCACCAGAACATACGATAGCTTTTCCGCTCTTTGGGGTCCAAGACGATGCCACGGCGTACGCCAAAACACCATCCACTTGCTCTAACGATCTCCGCTTGGTGCACCATATGCTCGCTCTTGAGCAAGACTTTGTGACGCCCCCCCCAGGTTCTCAAGTAATGCGGCCTCATCCTGCAGCAGCTCATCCAAAGCCTCAATCGTATCGTTGCTGCTGAAATGTCACGGTGTGAGCGAGGATCCAGCAGAAAAATCTTGGTTAAAGAAAAAATCGAACCGAAAAAGCACTTTTCCCCCTCCCGCCGACGGGCCCTGTACCTATTTTTTGTGCAAAGGGTGCAGGGGTACTCCAGCCCAGGCCTTCTGGAGGCTCTGTGGGGGCGTTGGTAATTTCAAAAAATGCAAGGTTTTGCAAAGAAATGAAGAATTTTTGCGCGGAACTCCAGGATAGCGAGCACGACGGCTGAATTCTGAAGGACCCGATTTAGAAGTGGGAGCCATTGAAATGTGGCTGTTTTCCGAGTTTTCTAATTCTGAATAGATCGCTCCAAGTACATTCTTGAGCCCATCCCAAGGAGCTGTCTGAACGTTTGAATGCCTTAGTTGAAGGGCCTTTTCGGGCATCGGCTACATTTCACAGCCTAGCCAAAAATAGCTTCAGATGGCACCGTATGAGCCATTGTTCGGACGTATGAATTCTGGAATTTATCGTCTATAAATATAATTAACAACTCACCACCCTTATCAGAGCACATAATAAATGACTGATGAAATCGACTTCTCCAAACAGCACGAATATGATGTAGAGATATACTATGACAACCACATAGCGCTCGGAAATGGCACTCTATCATTTGGCGGCGGGAGCTTCATACATATAAACCACAGAAACCCTGACAACTTCATTAGACCAGAAGGTGAGACCACCCTAAACGTAAAAACCAAAACCAGTGATATTTTCACACTATTCAACTGCAAATATGGTCAGGGAGTAATATATTCCGACTTTCTTATTGCAGGAAGCACTAATAGAGGCGTTACATGTATAGGTATCCGATACAGCGACATCTCCGAATGGTTCCTGTATGACCAACGAGTAAATGGGTACGTTGGCGAAAGCATCGTATGGACAAACCTCGTACAGCCCATAGCCGTCTCAGTTGAAACAGACGAAGAGAGTTTTTCTCTAACAAGTGAGACCATTGGCAGCATTAACAAACGCGGTGAAGACCGTACAATTCATGAGCACGTAAATTTTCTCTTCAAGCGAAACAGCGGAGAATTTAGTCTCGCCGACTTGAAAAAAAAGCCGCTTGAGCTTTCAAATTTATTATCTATTTTCATTGCATACCCGTTGTCTATTATCAGCATGTGGGTAAGTTGTGACAATGGGCACCCAATGCCCGCTTACTTCCCCTCATTCAAAAAAATTGAGCGCAACCTTGAGGAGAACTCATTTGAGCGAAACGCCCTAATCTCTAGATCAACTCTTGATAACCGATGGCAAGTGGTTTTTGATAGATATTACAACTCTAAGTACAGAAAAGTTTACTGGACCCGCCTTGCGGCAATGCAAAGACATGAAGGATTTTGGGAATATAGAGTCCTAGGCTATGTAAGTTTTCTTGATGGCTATGTAACTGAGCTCGCCAAAACTTATAAGCTAAAAACAGGCCATAAAAATGAAAAGCTTGAGGCCCTCACGCAGGCGCTAAAAACGCTACAGAACCCGCTCAACCAAGACCAGCACGACGAGTTGGCAGCAAATTTAAAGTCAATCTTCCCACCACCACGAGGGCTTACCTTTTCAGAAAAATACAATTACGCCGTAGATACTACGGATAGCGACATTATGAAGGTGATAAACCTATCAACTGATGATTTCAAATCAATAAAGTACGTAAGAGATCAAATAGCTCATGGCAATGCTGTCGACTCGGCCAAAAGTCCTTATGAGAAAATACACTCAATTACAGAAAAGCTGGCACTCCTATTAACATACTGGGCACTAATAGATTTTGGGATCACCCCTAATGAATTCACCTCAAATCTAATCAGAACAAATAATACTTTGAAATTCAACAACGCACTAAATCTAGTACATCTTGAGCGCATTACAAACTCCGCATTATTCATTAGCGTTTCGGAGGAAACATACAGCAAACTAACCAGCAACATCCACATCATCATTAATGCCTGCTTCACTCAAAATACAGAAGGCGAGATACAATATTCCGAGCAATATGCATCAGTATATTTGGCCTGGTATAAAAAATCCGCAGCGACCCCTGGACTATCTACCTTTGAAGAAATATTTGGCGTAACCAAGGAAAGGGTGAAATATTGGGCTACAGCATATCTGGAATGCGCTGATAAACGAAAGGAAATTTTCGGCGCATATGTTATCAATATTTGAAGCAAAGGCTGCTAGAAGAGAGTTAGATATTTACCCCTGATCCAACTCACCATAACGTTGATACAGCTCTAAGCTAAGTACTTCCACGCAGGGAAGATAGTCAGTAGGGGAGCCATAGTAGGAAGTGAACGGTTCGGCACAGAAATGCTGAACATGCCCCCCCAAAGCGCACACCGATCGTGTCCCAGGAAGTGGTGTAACTCATCATGGCTCTGGCCACTGAGTTTACCGTTTAGTTGATCACGGCCTGGAGGTGCAAATGGCTACTTTGCTGAAGAGCATGTCAGACTCTGGCCATGATCTCGTCTCCCTCACAATAGGATGCAAGCATGAGCACTGAACAGTTCCCTCAATGGACACCCTCCGAGCTGTTCAAGGATCGGCCAGAAAGCTCAAAGATTCGCGATCAGATTTTCGCCGCTTATGAACTCGTTGAAGGTCTGACGTTGAGCCAACCTCCCTCATTGGCTGAGCTGGAGTCGGTTTGCAAATGGGTGAATGCAAATGACAATACCTTCTTACCCCTCTTCGTGAAATATCATCGAACGCTGAAACGAGTTTATTCATCGTCACTGTCCGAGAAAATTTCGGCGCTCGCCCAACATCATTGTTCGATATGCACCATCCATGATGGTGGGCTTCCCACGCACGTGATCTCCATTCGAATTCCTCCCATTTCCAAGCAAGCAGCCGCTCAAACACGAGGGAGAAGAGCAGCGTTCGAGCGGGCTATCAAATATCGTTTCGCTGGACATCTAACCCCATTCCCGGCAGACACCTCGATCTGCCTCCTCATTGTCTTCGTCGTGAAAGCATCAGGCGCGCAAAAGGATTTAGACAACATGGCCAAAGCCATCCTCGATGCCGTTAAAAATGTGCTTTTCGGTGATGACAGGAGAATTGATCACCTGAACATCATCCGAATCAAGTCTCCGGATGAGGAATTCGTCTACCTGAATATTCGGGAAACCCGCCTCAATGAGCATCACGACGTGCTTTTCCCACGAATGCTCCACACATGGGCTGGCGCACAGCCGCTCAACTTAGAGGATTTTCTTGAGGAGACATAAGCCGGGCACCTCTACCCTGGAGGTTGGTGCCAGCTCCTGCAAGTAGACTCCAGGAGGCCTACTCCTATCTTTGATACAGCATCGCTGGCTCACGCCAGAGTTCGTGACACACCGCAGTATAAAATCTTCACTCGGTTGCGCGGCTTATTGAGGAAGACGAGGAGCACGGGGTCGAACACAGCGACCTTGATGTCCAGCTCGACTAGCGCAGCCAACCCATCAATGGATTTTCGAAAGTCGACGGGCTTGGGGTACAGATAGACTTTTCGACTTTGGCGTCGCATCATGGCGAACGGACTCCTGAGAGAATCGGGAGCACAGCATCCGGCACCAGCTAAGCGCTTTGAATGTGGGGTTCATTGAGTGCATACCGTGTGTTCACCGCCCCCTTACGATAAAGTGTCCACATTACGTCCACACCCAATGACAACAGCTTCACATATTGACTGAATATATCCCGAGCGCCCCAATGTTTCCGGCCACTACCCCGTGGTTACTGGCATGAATTAATGATGAAGAATCAACTCAGGCATGCTGGAGTCCGCCGGGTAAATGAGAACCCGAAGCTTAGCCTGCAAATCGCTGGCGGCCTACCCAGCCAGCCTGATGCCGCCTCATCAACGGTATCAATTGCCAGGGAGTCGAAAGGCAGCGTGGCAGGGTAAGCTGGCGGTTTGACCGGAATGGAGGCCGAAGTGACCGCCTATTTTCCAGCGCTGGCCATTGGCGGTCAGATGTACGATTTCGCTCACCTTGAGCCGTTCACCTTCACGATTTCAAGCCAGTTGGCCAAACGTGATTTGCGCATACATGCAACCTTCTCTAATCACTGTTTTACCCAGAGCTACGACGCGGTAACGCATCCAGCTGGAGAGCCGATCATTCCTGACGGTAAGCGACAACGGACATTCTGCCCCATTCGTCATCGACTATCTCAAAACCTACCGGCCGTTATTTTGCAAAGGCTGACGCATCCAAAAGCCAAGGTATGGGAAACGTCGGTCGAGCGTAATTGGTGCTTTTCCATCACCGTTGAAGACCCGAGCGGGCCTTATCATGTCTTTTTTGAGGTAAGACGCGCCGCGCACCAAAAGCGCCAATGGCAGGAGTTGAACCTGGTGGTAGAAAGCGCGTATCCCGAAGGGGAAGGCGGCAGTCTAAACCCGAAAGGATCGATGGCCTTTGCACTACTGTGCGGTAAGGTCTACTTGCGTCAACCAACCGCCACCAAACGCTAGAAGGAGAAAACGAAAAAGACGCCATGAGCGTCTTTTTCGTATTCGGTAAAACAGATCCGGACACCACTTGCGAACCGCCTTGCGCGATTACGACTTTCACCGCTGGGAAGCGCTCAATCTCATCCGGTCAGTCGCTTCGATGCGAGAATCATATTTGAGCATGGCAATGCCGTCAACGACATCCATGGCCAGAGCCAGACCACGATGAGCTATCCAAAGGCGTCCCGGTCATTTCTGCGCAACCGTGAAAGCCTCCAGACTGAACCCCGCCGCCAGGGTTTCCTTGGCACTCTTGCGCAGCTTCTTGATCAGGCGCTCCTGGCGCAGGGCCTCGCTCTTGTCGCGGCAGGCTTCCACATAGACCAGCGCCACCGCCGGGCTGGAGTGGAAGAAGCGCGCGCCCTTGCCACTCTGATGCGAGGCAAACCGCCGCTGCGGATCATCGCTGATCCCGCAATACAACGAACCATTGGCGGCACGCACCAGATAGACAAACCAGGGTTTGACCGCAGGTGCAGCCGGCTCGGTCTCGACACTGCGCGTTTCGCTGATGTTCACGTGGCAAAGGGCTTGATCGCTGACGGGGCCGCGATCTTAGCAGAACCTAACGGCTTGCCTGGAAGGCCTTCAAGCCTTTCAGCGCCTGGGCTCGCACGGCGTTCCTGAGCAATGGCGTCCAGCCCAGCAGCAAGCCCTTGGTCCCCAGCGCCTGACGCGCCCAACGCCAGAGATCGAAGTGGTCATGGTGTTCGCAGATCTTGCCGTCGCGAAACACGAAGCGCGCCTGGATATCGTTGACCACGGTATTGCCGGTCTGGCTGAACAGGTAGGTCGCCACCCAATGGGCGCCACCGCCGCGCTCGTCGGCACGGACATTGTCGAAAGTCAGGGAGAAGTCCTTGGCGCGAGTGGTCAGCATGCGCCACATATCGCCGGCATCACGCCCACGCAGCTCGCCAAACGCCGGATCACTGAACAACACATCCTCGGTGTAACAGGCACTCATGGCCTCGGCATCCAGCCGCTGGAACGCTTTATAGAACTCAGTAATCAACGCGTTGTGGGCATCACTCATGAACGGGCTCCGTGCAGGTAGAAGGATCGCCTGCACGATAGTCTGCAAATGCGCGGCTGACTATTGGCATTTGCAACCCGAATACCGGGAGTGTGGGGGGCTTCAGAGTTTTTCACTGGTCACCCGCACATAATTCGCCCGACCGGCACCGAGCCCGAAGATAATGGCGCCGAGGCCGATCACGCCGAAGATCCAGCCCAGCGCCGCCCAGCTACCGGTAAGGTCATGCACCAGCCCGACCGCGAATGGCCCCATGGACGCCAGGGTATAGCCAATGCCCTGGGCCATGCCCGACAGGTTCGCCGCCACATGGGCATCGCGCGAGCGCAGCACGATCAAGGTCAGCGCCAGGCTGAAGGTGCCCCCCTGTCCCAGGCCGAGCAGGATCGCCCAACCCCAGAGCCCTTCGAGCGGCGCATACAAGCAACCGAACAGGCCGCCCAAAGTCAGTACCATCACCACGACAATCGCCAACCGCTGATCCTTGCCGCGCGTCGCCAGCCAGGGCGCCGCCAGGGAGCTGAGCAGTTGCACCAGGATCGAGCCGGACAGCACGATTCCCGCCTGGGTGGCGCTCAGGCCGCGCCCGATCAACACCGAGGGCAACCAGCCGAAGACGATGTAGGCCAGGGACGATTGCAGGCCCATGTACAGGGTGACCTGCCAGGCCAGCGGATCGCGCAGCAGACCACTTACGCGGTAGGCCACGTGATGGGCAGCGTGTTTCTGTCCCACTTGCGGCAACCAGAAAATCGCCGCCAGCAGCGCCGGCACGCCCCAGAAACCCAGGCCGATCGACCAGCTCTCGCCAAAGTGCTGGCTCAGCGGCACCGTGGCCCCCGCCGCCAGTGCCGCGCCCAGGCACAGGGCCATGGTGTAGACGCCGGTCATGATCCCGGCCTGCTTTGCGAAGTCGCGCTTGACGATGCCGGGCAACAGCACACCGATCACCCCGATGCTCGCGCCGGCCAGCACACTGCCGGCAAACAGGCCGAACTCACCCGCCGAGCTGCGCAGAACGATCCCTCCCGCCAGGGTCAACAGAATCCCCAGCACCACCCGCTCGCTGCCGAAACGCCGGGCCAGCAGCGGTGCCAGGGGTGCCGCCAGGCCGAGGCAGAGCACTGGCAAGGTGGTCAGCAGGCCGGCCTTGGCCGCCGACAAGCCCAGGCTGCGGGACACGTCGCCGAGCAACGGCGCCATGCTCGACAACGCCGGGCGCAGGTTCAGGGCCACCAGCACCAGACCCAGCAACAGCAGCCACGGGCGACGTAGCAGCGGTTGGCTGTGCTGGACCAGGTCGTCATCGGCCTCGGCGTCGATCAGTAGCCGGTCGAGTTCGACCGGCCGCGAGAGCGTGCTGCTTTCTAGAGGAGAACGGGACAGGGGACGCTCGCTTTCAAGGTTCATTGATCAGAGTCCGGCACAAGGTCTTGGCGCGTTCAGGGTCCTGCTGTTCCACCGCTTCGAGCAGGGCGACATGCAGGTCGAACACCGATTGGCGCCGGGGGCTGATATCCAGGGTCTGGCGCAGGGCACCGGCGATCACGCTGGAAAAGTAACGGTACAGCTCGCTGAGCATCGGGTTGTGCGCGGCGTCGATCAGACGCTGGTGAAACGCCAGGTCGCAGCTGATGTAGCGGTCGAGGTCGCCGTGATAGTGCTCGCCGCTGATATCGAGGGCCTCGTGCAAGCCCTTGAGGTCGTCTTCGGTCCGCCGCAAGGCGGCCAGGCCGACGGCCTCCACCTCGAAGCTGTGTCGGGTCTCGCGGGCCTGGTCGAGAGAACAGCGCGACAGTACCTGCAGGGTCGCCAGCGGATCGATGGTCGCTCGCAGGTAGCTGCCGTCGCCCTGGCGGATCTCGATCAAGCCGGAAAACGCAAGCACGCGCAGAGCTTCACGCACGGTGTTACGACTGATACCCAGCTCCGCGGCCAGCTCCGGCTCGGTGGGCAGCCGCGCACCCACGACCCAGGTGCCAAGGCGAATGCGTTCGCGCAATTGCTCCAGGGCCTGATCGACCAGGGAGCGCTTTATGAGAGGAATACTTTGAGACATGGAAGTCACTCTAACATCCAATCATAGGATGAATTAGCAAAAAGACTACTCCAAGCGTAACGGTGAGTTCAAGAACCAGAATGTGCAGATCCGTGAAACCACGAAGGTTGGCGGCAATATATCTCAGCCTTCTGACATGGATGATCGAGCCGCTGTCCATGGATGCCTTCGTTGTTTGAGTAAGGCGGAAACGTTAAGATCCGGCATTGAGCTTACATTCAGTCATCTAAATTCAGGTGACCATGTCAACTGGTGACTTTAAGGATAAAACGTGAAGACTGACGCCTCTCAAACAAGCATCGCGCCCCCCCAACAAGCGACCTGGCAACCCATTCGCCCTCTGGCGCGCGGAAATGCGGCCGATCAAATCCTCAATGAGTTGCGCGATCGCATCCTCAGCGGTGGCTTGCCTCGCGGCAGCAAACTGCCGACCGAGAAGCAGCTTGCCGAAGCCTATGGCGTCAGCGGCGCCACCGTCCGGGAAGCGATCCGCGGTCTGACCACCTCACGCTTGATCGAAGTACGCCACGGCAGCGGTGCCTATGTCACCGCTAACACCGATCAACTGATTGCCGTTTCCCTGCGCTCGATGATTCAACTGGAGCAGATCGGCATCACCGAACTACTGGGCGTACTCGGTGCACTGAACGGCTACGCCGCGGAACTTGCGGCACTGAACGCCACCGGAGAAGACCTGGATTACCTGGATCAAGTATTGGAACGGATCAATACGGGTTCCGATCCCCAAGCGATTTCCCAGGCACTGGCGGACTTTCTCAATCGGATCGCCACCGCATCCCAAAACACCTTGTTGGCGATCCTTTGCCGTTTCCTCGCCAACATCCATATCAGCCTGGCTCGCCAGTTCCTCGGCGACTCAATGAAGCAATGGCGCGTCACGGCCAAATCCCTCAATGAGTCGCGCCAATTGCTGGTGGAAAGGATCAAGGCCCGCGACCCCATCGGGGCCCGCCTCGCCGCCGAGGCTTATCACCAACGGGCACAGAAAAAAATTGGTGCTCTGCCTAATGCGCAGAACGCAATGGTCTCGAGCGAACATCTGGCACGGCTGATGAGCGTTACTAGCGGGTTTTAGCCGGCATCAGCCATCAGTCCCACCTCTTGATACCGACCTGGGCACAGGCCTCATGCAGATCGGGAGGTTCGCCACTGCCCCCCCGACAGCGCCAAGCAGATTGCCCTCCGCATCGCGGATCAGGACAACACCAGCCGCCGGGGCACGCAGAAAGGCCTGATAGAGCGCCGAGCACAACGCTGCATACCTGGAGCAATCGCTCCGACCTGCCGTGCCTAATGGTCGGCTGCCTGATGGATGCGACGCTCTAAGCCGTACTCCGCGCAAATCTCATCAGCTGATCCACTTGGCCAGATTCACCGGCCAAGGATTCTGCGTGGGCGCTCGATGGCTTGGCGAGCGCAAAAAAATGCTCCGCCCATCCAGGGAGCCCTGTTCAAGGCCATTTAGGGCACTGTAATATTCAACAGGTCACTAGGTGACAATGTGTTTAGATCTTCAGCACCCATAACAACAATAACGAGGAAGAATCGTGAAAAAATTCACAGACACCATGACCTATGGCGCCGGGTTGGTTATGGCCTTCAGCAGCCTGTCCGCGAACGCTTTCGAGCCAGGATACCCGGGTTGGAACATACCTCCAGGCGTGCTGATCGGCGCCACGGCGGCAGCACCACCACCCGGTCTGTACAGTTTCAATCAGCTCTACTCCATCCAGGCCACGCTGACCGGACCGGGTGGACAAGCCAATACGAAAGTGCATCTGGCATCTGCGGCATTTGGCTTGACCTGGTCACCCGGCTGGGACGTGCTGGGTGGCAAATACACCACCACCATTGTTCAGCCGTTTACCGTGGCCAATGTCGGCGCTCCGTTTAACACCCATCGTTCTGGAATACACAACACCTACATCGCCCCCGGCGCCATCAGCTGGAACCTCGGAGCTGGCTGGTTTGCCAAAGCCGGATTGGGCATCGCTATTCCCGATGGAACGATTCAGGGCGAATCGGGCCTGGAAAACGTCGGTAATCCATGGTGGACATTCCACCCTGATCTTGTGGTGTCGTACCTCAAGGACGGCTGGAACCTTACCGCCAACCTGTCGGAAGAGTTCAATACGGAGAGTTACAAGACCGGCTACCGCACCGGGAACATCCTGCATCTGGACCTCACGACCACCAAAACCATCGGCAAGTGGACAATCGGACCGATCGCCACCTATGTTGGGCAAGTCACGGGAGACAGTTCCAGCCGTTTCTATAATAATCGGGTGATCACCGATCACTTCAACGTGATCTCAGTCGGGCCTTTGATAGGGTACAACTTCGGCCCTGCGACCTTGAACTTGTGGGGCACCAAGGATATCAACACCAACGCTTCCGGCGGTTTGAACCCGGATCGCGCAACGATTCCCAGAGGCTACAAGGTATATGCAAGCGTAAATTTTAAAGTGTTCTGACGATTTAAACGCTGTGGGCCCACCTTCATTTTTGATCGTGGGCCTTTTGCGAAGTGAGATGACATGTAAATCAATGAAGGACTGGATCTGGAATTCATCATCGACACCAACAGAGTTATTGTCGCGAGGCTCATTACCGATGTCGGTCCTGGTGTTGCGCTGACCTGGGATCCCGCAGCCGAAATCGCGCGAAACGAGCATGCCTCATTGTTGAGGCTGAAGCTGTTTGCGCTCGGCACTGGCACTGTGCTGTTGTGGATCACTTTGTTCTTGAGCGCTTTACTCAGCTACGCATATGGAAAAATTGTTTTAACACTCTCTCCACCCATTTTTGGTCAGGCTTTTCGCCCATCACAATCAGGCGAAAATAGAAAGAACCTACCAGCAACGCGAACATTATCTCGCTATCAAAATCCTGGCCAAGCTCGCCGCGAGCTTTTGCACGCTCGAAGAGAGATAACATAAGTTTTGAGCGCTCTTTCCATAGAAAACCTTTATCCAGGGTGAGGTCGCCGAGCTGCTGCATTTCCAGTGTCGCGATAATAAATGTTGAACCCACAGGCGAGGCGATAAATTTGCAAGTTTGGTTGAGCACGTCCCGGAGATCCTTTTCCAGAGAACCGTAATCTTCAAACACCACATTTCCCTGAATGGTATTAAGCATGACATCTATTGCCAACTCAGCTCTGGTGGGCCAGCGCCGGTAGAGCGTCGAGCGATTGATACCGGTCTCCTTCGAAATAGCCTGGAAGGTGAGCCCCTGATACCCCTGCTCTACCAGTAATTTGACCGCAACCTGCTCTATCTGCGCGGTATTTCGCGCAGTGCGCCCTCCTGGACGAATTTGCTGCCGGGAGGCTTTGGTGTCGTCGGATGTCTGTGGTTTTGTCTTCATGGGGGCGCAGTCTAATGGGTTGCTGACGGCTGATCAAAAAGGACTTGACGCTATTCGGGATTAAACGCAACATCTGATGCGTTAGCGCCTTCCATAGAAATTTTTTTGGACCGCGCCGATCGGCCACCAATAGATCAGGTCATCAAGATGGCTCACGTAAACGCCGATGATCGTGCCTCCTCACCTATGGAGCACAAGCTTACCGTTGTTTCGGTTGATATCTTCCGGGCAGGGGAAATGCCTGCTCAGGCCGCAGGAGGCCCCCAATGATTAGCCAACAGTTAAAGCAACCTACAATCTCCGAAATTGCATCCTTCGAGCCCGGTACTTTTCTGGAGAACATAGCTGTCCGCGCCGATGGATCAATGCTCGTGACGGTAGTGTTTCACCGGGATCTCTGGTGGGTTCCAGCGGTAGGATCCCGGCAAGCCACAGCTACTGCACAATTTCGATAGCCCGGCGATGGGTGTCGTGGAGATGGAACCTGACATCTTTTATGTGTGCTCCTCCGCTCCAGGCAAAGGGATGTTGTATCGAGTCGACCTTCGTGCCTGGTCCGCTGGCGAGACACTGCAACCTGAGCTCGTAGCAACATTTCCGACACCGATCGGGATGTTGAATGGCAGCTGTCGGGTAGGTGAGGACGTGATATTAATCGCCGACAGCTTTGCCGGTCTGATCTGGCGGGTGGATGTTTACCTCGATGGAAGAGTTTCAACTCCCACCGTCTGGCTGGCACACGAGAGCATGGAGCACCAGCCATCAGGAGCCTTTCCCCAACAACCAGGGGTGAACGGCGTGAAGTTTGCTGCAAGCACTGGCTGGCTGTACTACACGTCGACGGCACAAGGACTGTTTATGCGCGTGGCCGTCGATCCAGAAAGCGCCAGCGCCATCGGTACTCCCGAACGAGTTGCCAGCGGCATGATGGGCGACGATTTTTGCCTCGATGAAGAATCTGGGGTCGCCTACGTTACCACCCATCGAGAGAACACGATCGACTTGGTGTCACTGACGCCGAGCGAGAACAATGGCGAACGATATAGCGTCGTCGGGAACCCATACGACGAACGTATGACCGGCCCTTCGGCGATCGCATGGAGTCGAAGCTCTACGGAACAGGGCGTAGTCGCTTATGTCACGACTGATGGCGGTGTGATGTCATTGAAACCCGGTAACGTCCTGAAGCCAGCGAAAGTGCTGCGCATTGAGTTTTTTAATCAAGATCGGAACAGGACGGATCAATCCTGACTGGAGGCTAAGCAGCCAGCTTTGAGCGGACGGAGTAATCATCCAAACAAATCGCAACAGCGTTATATATAAGCGGCCACCCAAAGGTTTTTTTGGAACCAGTAACGATCGAACACAGAATTCGCAATTTTGACATCGTAAATATAATAAATAGGAGTTCCGCATGTCATTCGATTCCGTTAATCAGCCAAGTAACGCCATACCTGACGCCAACGCCATGCTTAAAGACAAGGTGCAAAAGGCAAGCGTGGGAGTGTATCCATGGTTTGTTATTGCTGTTTTGATATTCGCCCTAACCTTGTCATTTATTGATCGTCAGATTCTCAGCTTGCTGGTCGGACCGATAAAGAGCGATCTGCAGATTAACGACACTCAAATGAGCATGCTGCAAGGGTTGGCTTTTGCGCTATTTTACGTCTTGCTGGGGATTCCCATCGGGCGAGTGGCAGACCACTACAATCGTAGAAATATCATTGCGATAGGCATTGGCATATGGAGCTTTTTTACTGCCTTGTGCGGTTTTGCCAAAAGCTTCGGGGTTATGTTCCTGGCTCGGGTCGGCGTGGGCGCGGGAGAGAGTTCCCTCATGCCTACCAGTTACTCTTTGATTGCTGACTACTTTCCTAAAGAGCGGATGTCTACCGCTATCAGCATATTTCAAACCGGGGTATCACTTGGCGTGGGCATTGCCATGCTGTTTGGTGGGATGGTGGTTAACTTTACCGAAAGTTTTCAGGAGATCACCTTACCGCTAGTGGGTACAACCTCCTCATGGCGCTTGACCTTCGCCATTGTCTCCATACCCGGAATACTGGCAATCCTAGCCTTGATGTTTGTTAAGGAGCCGAGAAGAAAAAGCCTGGAGTCCCACCAGAAGAAACACTTCACAGTTACAGAGGTGTTCGCATTCATGTCCCAAAGAAAAAAATTGATTCTCTCCCATTTTTTGGGGTTTTCGTTATTGGCTACCGTCAGTTCCGGACTAATGGCCTGGAGCCCCAGTTATTTTGTCCGCAGCTTTGGATGGTCGTCCGGTGATGCCGGTATTTATCTGGGTATTGTGGCGCTTTTTATAGGGACCAGTGCGATCATTACCGGCGGAGCCTTAGTCGATAAACTGTTTAAAGCAAACTATCGGGACACTTGTCCAACTCTATTTGGATATCCGGCGCCAGTGTGCGCTGCGAGTAATTATGACGCTGCTCCAAGGCATAAATCAGGTACTCGGAATTCGCGCGGCTGCCAAAATCAGCTGCACTGGCGATCGGGCTCCACCCCATGGCATAGAGGTCAGAAACTTCGATTGAGTGCCCTTGTCCCCGTAGTTCTTCGACCGCCAGATCTTTCATGGCCGCATTGAACGATTGCGGCTCGTTGTGCGCATGGATAATGAGGATGTGCATTGGACAGGTCTCCATTGAGCCTGGATTGGCGACCCAATCAGCCTGTGATGTCTTTACCAAAGATTGCGCGTGCAATGACTAGCTTTTGAATCTCATTGGTACCTTCATAAATTTCGGCGATCTTGCAATCGCGATAGATCTCTTCGACACGGTAGTGCGCACCATCAGCGGCGAGTTCGCGCATAAAGCCGTAGCCGCCAAAGATCTGTACAGCATCGCGGGCGAATTCACCGGCAAGGTTGGTACCGTACCATTTCGCCATTGCAGCTTCGGGCTCCGGGAAAGCGAGTCCTTCGTCCATGCGTAAAGCCGCCTTGAGATACAAGTTGCGGGAATTCTCGATTTCAGTAGCCCGTTCGGCCATCTTGAATTGCCAGTGTTGGAATTGCGCAATGGCTTTGCCGAACGCCCGGCGGGTCTTGAGGCGCTCGACACTGTGATCAAACAGAGCCTGAGCCATTCCCGTTCCACTCGCAGCAATCCCGACTCGTCCGTAGGTCAGCGTTTGCAACGCGATCTTGAGACCTTGACCCGGCTGACCAACGACGTTCGCCATTGGCACCTTGACGTTATCGAAATAGATATCCGCCGTCAGTTGGCCGTGATTGCCCATTTTCTTGTCGGGTTCGCCAACTCGAACACCAGGCCAATTCAATTCGACCACAAGCTCAGTCATGCGCTCTCCCTCGACACAGAGCAATACAACAAAGTCGGCGACGGGGGCGTTGCTGATGAAACGTTTATGGCCATTGACAATGTAGCCACCCTCGACAGGCGTGGCGTATGTGCTCATGGCTTCGATGCTCAGGTCGGTACTGGCATCCGGCTCAGTAGTGGCAAAGCTCCCAATCTTGTCGCCGTCGAGCAAGGGCCTGAGGTAGCGTTGCTTGATCGAGTCCGAACCGTGTTTCAACGCATTGCCCGCGAGAATGCAATGCACGTCAACGATGGCAGCCACTGAGTTCGAATGGTAGGCCAACTCTTCGATCATCACTGCGGTGGCTGTGGCGGGGTACTTGAGCCCGCGTCCGCCAACGTCAGCGGCAAAGGGGATGCCAAACAACCCGGCCTTGGCCATCTTGGCGAACAAGTCACGCGGGAAGGCGGCGACGGACTCCTCGGTATGGCCAATGGCATAAGCCACCGGTGCGACATGCTCATCAGCGAAGCGACGAACCTCCAGGCGAATAGCCAGGATTTCCTGCGGGATATTCAGGTCGTGGAACAAGCTGTCTTGGTAACGGGTGATCGTCGTATTGGCGCAAGCATCGGCAAAATAGGTCATGAGATATCTCGTATGCAGCTTAGGAAGCAACGTGCAATAACTGTAGAGAGCCTCATTGGCTGTGATAATAGGCAAAAACGACGGTGAATATGCGAATATCGCCATATCCACTTAAAATAAAGATGGCACTATGCCCACCGTTGCAATTCTGGGATTTGACGATTCCTACGCCTCCGTTATTGGAGGCTTTGCTGACATGCTTCAGGTAGCCAATGCGCATATGTCCAGACAAGGAATGCCATTAGCCGGACTTTTTGAATGGCATTTCATATCGCAGAACGGATTGCCCGTGCGGGCAAGCAATGGACTTGAACTGGCCATGCGGCCCTTGCCAAAAAACCACTACTACGATCTGGTTTTTATTCCCAGCCTGCATTACCGGGGCTGGCAGCCGTTCCAACGGTTCCTGGAGAGTCAGGCCGTTGTGCGCGACTGGCTGATCGGGCAATGGAGCCATGGTGCATGGCTCTGCGCAAATTGCACGGGCACTTTCCTGCTTGCCGATACAGGCTTGCTAGATAACAAGATGGCAACGACCACCTGGTGGCTGGAGGGGCATTTCCGCGAGCGATTCCCGCAGGTCAATCTGCAAATGCGTCCGTTGGTGACTGAGTCTGAGCGCCTGGTATGTGGCGGTGCACATGCCACATTTCTGTTGCAAGCCGTTCACGTGCTCAACAAATTTGCTGGAAAGGCTATAGCGATGCAGTGCGCTCGCAGCATGCTGATCGATCTGACCCAAACCACCCAGACGCCTTTGCAACCGCTGATCGCAGACAAGACGCACAACGACCCGTTGATTCAACGCGCGCAGAAGTGGCTTGAGGAACACTTGGCGGAACAGGTACGCATGACAGACCTCGCACAGAAGCTGGCAGTCAGCGAGCGTACCTTGATACGTCGTTTCAACAAGGTGCTTGAGCAGTCACCGCTTACCTACTTGCAAAATTTGCGTATCGACACTGCGCGAGCATTACTGGAGGCCGGAGACCTGAGCACTGAGCGAATCGCTCAATATGTTGGTTATAACGACATCAGCTCGTTTTCACGCCTGTTTCGTGAGCGTGTTGGATTCACGCCAGGGACCTATCGAGCCAGGTTTCAGTTACCAAGAGCAGATTAACTGAATGCTTCTCGAAGGGTATGCCCATACCAAGCTTCACACGAGCGACAGCAAAGGAACTTGGAGAGCGTGGTATCTCCCTTCAAGGCATTGAAAAAACCGGTCCCGGCGCTCCCGGGCTGGCAGTGCGAGACCGGCTCGGAGATCGTGCTTGATCCTGAAAGCGCCCAGCGCTATTCAGACGCCAGCGATAAGCTTGTTTATCCATCGAGGCGTCCTCTGGATCGACACCCGCTCACCTGATCGATAAAACGCAGGCGAAAAAAAACCCGGACCAGGTCCGGGTTTTTCATTCAACGTGAGCCGATCAATGCAGGATCTGACTCAGGAACAGCTTGGTCCGATCGTTCTGCGGGTTGTCGAAGAAGTCGTTCGGCGCCGCCTGTTCGACGATTTCGCCCTTGTCCATGAAGATCACGCGGTTGGCCACGGTACGGGCAAAGCCCATTTCGTGGGTCACGCAAAGCATGGTCATGCCGTCTTCGGCCAGGCCGATCATGGTGTCCAATACCTCTTTCACCATTTCCGGATCGAGCGCCGAGGTCGGCTCGTCGAACAGCATGATTTTCGGCTTCATGCACAAGGCACGGGCAATCGCCACACGCTGCTGCTGACCACCGGACAACTGGCCCGGGAACTTGTGGGCCTGCTCCGGGATACGCACGCGCTGCAGATAATGCATGGCGATTTCTTCCGCCTCGCGCTTGGGCATCTTGCGCACCCACATCGGCGCCAGGGTGCAGTTCTGCAGGATGGTCAGGTGCGGGAACAGGTTGAAGTGCTGGAACACCATGCCGACTTCACGGCGGATCGCTTCGATCTGCTTGAGGTCGTTGGTCAGTTCCACGCCATCAACCACGATACGACCCTGCTGGTGCTCTTCCAGACGGTTGAGGCAGCGGATGGTGGTGGACTTGCCCGAACCCGACGGACCGCAGAGGACGATACGCTCGCCCTGCCGGACATTCAGGTTGATGTCTTTCAACACGTGGAACTGGCCGTACCACTTGTTCACGCCCTGCATCTGAATAATGCCTTCAGGACCCACAGGCTGTTTGATCGCTTCACTCATGAAAAAACTCCTAACGCTTGTGGCCTGTGTCCAGCTTGCGTTCCAAATGCATGGAATAGCGGGACATACCAAAACAGAAAATCCAGAACACCAGGGCGGCGAACACGTAGCCTTCGGTGGCCATGCCCAACCATTTCGGGTCGGCGGCGGCTTGCTTGACGCTGTTGAGCAGGTCGAACAGGCCGATGATGATCACCAGGCTGGTGTCCTTGAACAACGCGATGAGCGTGTTCACAATCCCCGGAATCACCAGTTTCAAGGCTTGCGGCAGGATCACCAGACCCATCGAGCGCCAGTAACCCAGGCCCATGGCGGCAGCGGCTTCATATTGCCCCTTGGGAATGGCTTGCAGACCGCCACGCACCACTTCGGCGACATAGGCCGACTGGAACAGGATCACCCCGATCAGCGCTCGCAGCAGCTTGTCGAAGTTCATGCCTTCAGGCAGGAACAGCGGCAGCATCACCGAGGACATGAACAGCACGGTGATCAACGGCACGCCACGCCAGAACTCGATGAAGGTCACGCAGACCACCTTCACCGCCGGCATGTTCGAACGCCGCCCCAGCGCCAGCATGATCCCCAATGGCAAGGCCCCGGCGATACCGACGGTGGCGATGACCAGGGTCAGCATCAGGCCGCCCCACTCGGTGGTGGCGACGCTGGGCAAGCCCAGGTAACCGCCACGCAACAGGGTGAAGGCGATGATCGGGTACAGCACCAGGAAACCCAGGCCATAGATCGCCTTGCGCGGGAAGCGCGGGATGAACAACGGTGCCACGCCGATGATCGCCAGCCACACGGTCAGGTCCACGCGCCAGCGCAGCACGGGCGGGTAGTAGCCATACATGAACTGGCCGAAACGCTGCTGGATGAACACCCAGCAGGCGCCCCCCTTGGTGCAGTCGGCACGGGTGGTGCCGACCCAGTTGGCGTCGAGGATGGCCCAATGCAACAGCGGTGGGACGATCAGGTAGATCAGATAGAAGGCGAACAGGGTCAGCAGCGTGTTGAGCCAGCTGGAGAACATGTTGGCGCGCATCCACGCCACCACGCCAATACTGTTGCTCGGCGGTGGCATGTCGGGTTTGAAAGTATGCGTACTCATGGGCGTTTCCTCACCGCTCGATCAGCGCAATGCGCTTGTTGTACCAGTTCATCAGCAGGGAAATGCTGATACTGATCGCCAGGTACACGCTCATGGTGATGGCAATGACTTCAATGGCCTGCCCGGTCTGGTTCAACACCGTACCGGCAAACAACGAAACCATTTCCGGGTAACCGATACCGGCGGCCAGGGACGAGTTCTTCGCCAGGTTCAGGTATTGGCTGGTCAGCGGCGGAATAATCACGCGCAGGGCTTGCGGGATGATCACCTTGCGCAGGGTCGGACCGTTGCGCAGGCCGAGGGAACGCGCCGCCTCGGTCTGGCCATGGCTGACCGACTTGATACCCGAGCGCACGATCTCGGCGATAAACGCCGCGGTGTACACCGTCAGGGCCAGGGTCAAGGCCAGCAGTTCAGGGATCAGCACCCAACCACCGACAAAGTTGAACCCTTGCAGCTTGGGCATCTCCCAGTGCACCGGTGCGCCGAAGACCAGGGCAGACAACGCCGGAATCACCAGGAACAGCGCCAGGCCGACCCAGAACTTGTGGAACGGCACGCCGGTTTCTTCAAAGCGCTTGGTCGCCCAACGGCTCATCAGCACGATCGCCACGATGGCCAGCACAACGCTGATCACGAATGGCCAGAAACCTTCGGAAGCAATGGCCGCCGGCATGTTCAGGCCGCGACTGCTGACGAAGAAGGTGTCACCGAAGTTATGGCTGTTGCGCGGTCCCGGCATGGTCAGGAACACCGCGAAGTACCAGAACAGGATCTGCAACAATGGCGGGATGTTACGGAATACCTCGATATAGACGGTGGCCAGCTTGTTGATCACCCAGTTCGACGACAGTCGCGACACACCGATGATGAACCCCAGCAGGGTCGCCAGGATAACGCCGATGACCGTTACCAACAGGGTATTGAGCAGGCCGATGACGAACACCCGGGCATAGCTGTCCGATTCAGTGTAGTCGATCAGGTGTTGGGCGATGCCGAAACCGGCACTGCGTTCAAGAAAGCCGAAACCCGAGGTAATGCCTCGGTGTTGCAGGTTGGTCTGGGTGTTGTGAAACAGATACCAGCCCAGCGAGATCACCGCGACAATCGTGATGATCTGAAATAGCCACGCACGCACTTTGGGGTCGCTGAAGCTGAGCCTCTGCTTGGGTGCGCCGATTTTATTTTGCATGAAGTGCCCCAGGAAGAACGGAACAGGAACATCGCCCGGCAGTTGGCCTGCCGGGCGATAGGTCAATCAGCGCACGGGAGGTGCGTATTGAATGCCGCCGTTGGTCCACAGAGCGTTCAGGCCGCGGTCGATTTCCAGCGGAGTGCTCTTGCCGAGGTTCTTCTCGAAGATCTCGCCGTAGTTACCGACCTGGGAAACGATTTTGACGACCCAGTCCTTCGGCAGTTTCAGATCCTTGCCGTATTCACCGTCGCCACCCAGCAGACGAGCAACGTCCGGGTTCTTGGTCGACTTGGCTTGTTCAATGACGTTTTTCGAAGTGATACCGGCTTCTTCGGTATTGAGCAGCGCGTAGCCGACCCAACGGACGATCTTGTTCCACTCATCGTCGCCGTTACGCACCACTGGGCCCAGAGGCTCCTTGGAGATGGTTTCCGGCAGAACGACGTAGTCTTTCGGCGAAGCCAGCTTGCTGCGCTGGGCGAACAGCTGGGACTTGTCCGAGGTCAGCACGTCGCAACGACCGGATTCCAGCGACTTGGCGCTTTCATCGGAGGTGTCGAAGGTGATCGGGGTGTACTTCAGGCCATTGGCGCGGAAGTAGTCGGACACGTTCAGTTCGGTGGTGGTACCGGCCTGGATGCAGATGGTCGCGCCATCCAGTTCCTTGGCACTTTTCACGCCCAGTTTTTTGTTGGCCAGGAAGCCGACGCCATCGTAGTAGGTGATGAAGCCCGGGAAAAACAGGCCCATGCCGGCGTCACGGGAGCTGGTCATGGTGGTGTTACGCGACAGGATGTCGATTTCGCCCGATTGCAGCGCGGTGAAGCGCTCCTTGGCGTTCAACTGGCTGAACTTGACCTTGGTCGCGTCGCCGAATACGGCAGCGGCCACGGCACGGCAGACGTCAGCGTCGATACCGACGATCTTGCCGGAAGCATCAGGCACCGAGAAGCCCGGCAAGCCATCACTCACGCCACACTGAACAAAACCCTTTTTCTGTACGGCATCCAGGGTAGCGCCCGCTTGCGCGAAACCGCTGACGCCCAGTACGACGGCTGCAGTCACGACTGCCAGGGTGGATTTCAACATCTTCATTCAAACCTCCAGTTGCTCTTGTTGTGTCGGAGCTAGAGTCTAGCCGCACCCTTATGAGGCGCTGTTAACCCGTGCTGGCATTTTTTTGGGTCAAGCGGCTAAAGACTTGAGCTATGAGTTTAGTAGGAGAAAATCTCCCGTCTGTAAAACTCACCGCCCACCAAATTGGCCGAACGGGCATCAGCCCTTTCCAGATTCGCTAAAGCCCTGCCGGCCCTTGGCGAACGTGAATCAGAACCCACCTAGACGGATTCATTTGCTATCCCACGGCCAGCGGTAGACTGATAGTGTTACCGCCAGGGGAGAATGCATTCACTCGGTTCTCCCATAGCAAAGCCCGTACCACAGTGGCGGCTAAAGCGATTCAGCCAAGGGTCAATAGAGGAACGGTCAGTTTTGCGACATTTTGTTAACGAATCCACTCTTTACGCACCGTAACCGCGCACACATCTGGAGCGCACGCACATTAATGGAGCACACATGACTGAACCGCTGATCATTCACCCCGCCAAGACCGCCGACGCCTGTGTTATCTGGCTTCACGGGCTGGGAGCCGACCGCTATGACTTCCTGCCGGTGGCCGAGGCGCTGCAGGAAAGCCTGACGAGCACGCGCTTCGTCCTGCCCCAGGCGCCGACCCGCGCCGTGACCATCAACGGCGGCTATGCCATGCCCAGTTGGTACGACATCAAGGCCATGAGCCCGGCGCGCTCCATCAGTCTGGAGGAGCTCGAAGAGTCCGCGGCGACCGTCATGGAATTGATAGAAGCCCAGCGGGCCGCGGGGATCGACCCGTCACGGATCTTCCTGGCCGGTTTTTCCCAGGGCGGCGCCGTGGTGCTGCACACCGCGTTCCTGAAGTGGCAGGGCGCTCTCGGCGGCGTCCTGGCGCTGTCGACCTATGCCCCGACATTCAGCGATGCCCTGCAACTTTCGGCCAGCCAACAGCGCATTCCGGTGCTCTGCCTGCATGGCCATTATGACGAAGTGGTCCAGAACGCCATGGGGCGCACCGCCTATGAGCACCTCAAGCGCCTTGATGTCACCGTGACATGGCAAGAATACCCAATGGGCCACGAAGTGTTACCCGAAGAAATACAGGACATCGGTACCTGGCTGGCCGCTCGTTTGCGCTGATAGCGGTAACGCACTACGCCGCGCCCGATTCTTGCATTACACTGGCCGGCGTACATTCCTTAACCAAATTAACGAGATGACCGTGCTCAAAGCACTCAAAAAAATATTCGGTAAAAGCGAGGCTGAGCAGCTCGCACCAGGTTCCAGCGCTCCTGTCCCAAGCTCCGATAGCCGCAGTCACGGCCAACCATCGGATCGCGCCAAGCCTGCCGCCAAACCGAAAGCCCCGGCCGCCCAACCGTCAGAGCCAGCCGTCGCGGTCGAAACGCCACGCGCCGAACAGCCGAAAGCCGCGGCGCCGCGCCGTGAACGAGCGCCGAAACCAGCCGCCAAGCCGTGGAAGCTCGAGGACTTCGTCGTCGAGCCGCAGGAAGGCAAGACCCGCTTCCACGACTTCAAGCTTGCGCCGGAACTGATGCATGCCATCCAGGACCTCGGCTTCCCTTACTGCACGCCGATCCAGGCACAGGTCCTGGGCTTCACCCTGGCCGGCAAGGACGCCATCGGGCGCGCCCAGACCGGCACCGGCAAGACCGCCGCCTTCCTGATCTCGATCATCACCCAGTTGTTGCAGACCCCGCCGCCGAAAGAGCGCTACATGGGCGAACCGCGGGCGCTGATCATCGCGCCGACCCGTGAACTGGTGGTGCAGATCGCCAAGGACGCCGCCGACCTGACCAAGTACACCGGCCTCAACGTCATGCAGTTTGTCGGCGGCATGGACTTCGACAAGCAGCTCAAGCTGCTCGAGGCCCGCCATTGCGACATCCTGGTGGCGACCCCGGGCCGCCTGCTGGACTTCAACCAGCGCGGCGAAGTGCACCTGGACATGGTCGAAGTGATGGTCCTCGACGAAGCCGACCGCATGCTCGACATGGGCTTTATCCCGCAGGTCCGGCAGATCATCCGCCAGACACCGCCCAAGAGCGAACGCCAGACCCTGCTGTTCTCGGCCACCTTCACCGAGGACGTGATGAACCTGGCCAAGCAATGGACCACCGAGCCGTCCATTGTCGAGATCGAATCGCAGAACGTGGCCAGCGCCAACGTCGAACAGCACGTCTACGCCGTGGCTGGCGCCGACAAGTACAAGCTGCTCTACAACCTGGTCACCGACAATGGTTGGGAACGGGTGATGGTATTCGCCAACCGCAAGGATGAAGTGCGGCGGATCGAGGAGCGCCTGGTACGCGACGGCGTCAACGCCGCGCAATTGTCCGGCGACGTGCCGCAACACAAGCGTATCAAGACCCTCGAAGGCTTCCGCGAAGGCAAGATCCGCGTACTGGTGGCCACCGACGTGGCCGGTCGCGGGATCCATATCGACGGCATCAGCCACGTGATCAACTTCACCCTGCCGGAAGTGCCGGACGACTACGTGCACCGCATCGGGCGGACCGGGCGAGCGGGCGCTGACGGCGTGTCCATCAGCTTCGCCGGTGAAGACGACTCCTACCAGTTGCCGGCGATCGAGACCCTGCTGGGACACAAGATCAGCTGCGAAACGCCACCCACCGAGTTGTTACGTCCGGTAGTGCGCCAGCGCCCCTGAGGCCTGAATGCCTTACCCAGGAACGTCGCCCGATACCAGGCGGCGTTTTTTTTCGCCCAGCGATTGCCGAAATAAACTAAAAGTCCATAATGGACAAATAAGTTTAATTCAAAGCCTTCGGGAGCACCCTCATGTCCGGCCACAGCCCCTACGTGTTCGACCGCCACCAGGCGCACCGACTCCTGCGGCAGATCGACGTGCCACGAATCCTGCGCAAGCTGTTCCGCGACCTGGCGAGCGGACAGGCCGTGCAGCCGGCCCAGCAGTGGGTGGAGTTCCCGCAAGGCGCCGGCGACTTCATCAACTACCTGGGTGTGCTGGCCGACGACCAGGTCTATGGCGTCAAGACCTCGCCCTACATCGTTCGCGAGCAAGGTCCGCTGGTGACCGCCTGGACCCTGCTGATGTCCATGCAAACCGGCCAGCCGCTGCTGCTGTGCGATGCCGGCGAACTGACCGTCGCGCGCACCGCGGCCACCACCGCCGTGGCCGTCGACGCCCTGGCCCCGCTGGATGCCAAGCGTCTGGCGATCGTCGGCAGCGGTCCGGTCGCCCAGGCGCACCTGCACTACGCCAGGGGCCTGCGCGACTGGCAGGACATCAGCCTTTACTCACCCAATGTGAATACCGATAAACGCACGCGCCTGATCGACATCGAACCGCGCCTGCACATTGTCGAGCAGCTCGAGCAGGCCCTGGAAGATGCCGATGTCATCCTGCTGTGCACCTCCTCCGCGACCCCGGTCATCGACCCGAGCCGGCTGCGCAAGCCGGCCCTGATCAGTTCCATCAGCACCAACGCTCCGCGCGCCCATGAAGTGCCGCCGCGGGCCTTGAGCGACATGCAGGTCTACTGCGACTATCGCAAGACCACGCCGGAGTCGGCCGGGGAAATGCTGATCGCCGCCAGCCAGCACGGCTGGGACGTCGGCCAGATCCGTGGCGACCTGGCCGAGCTGCTCAGCGGGCGGATGCCACGGCCGACCTACGAGCGCCATGTGTTCTTCCGCTCCATCGGCCTGGGCCTGGAAGACATCGCCCTGGCCAATGCGCTCTATCATCTGCACCACAACGCAGGCTGAACACCGATCCTGTAGGAGCCAGCAAGCTGGCGCCTACATAGAACCTATCCGCAGGAGGCTTTGAATGAATCAGGCAGACTTCATCATCATCGGCGGCGGCATTGCCGGCGCCTCCACCGGTTTCTGGCTGGCCCCCCATGGCCGGGTGATCGTGCTCGAACGTGAATCGCACCCGGCCTACCATTCCACCGGACGTTCCGCCGCCCTCTATACCGCCGCCTACGGCACGCCCCAGGTCCGCGCCCTGACCCTCGCCAGCCGGGCCTTTTTCGATGCGCCGCCAGCGGGCTTCGCCGAACACCCGCTGCTCACGCCCCGGGGCGAAATGACCGTGGACTTCAGCGGCGACCCGGACGAACTGCGGCAGCAATACCTCAGTGCCAAAGCCAGCGTGCCCGAGACACAGCTACTCAGCGCCGAGCAGGCCTGCGCGCGCCTGCCGATCCTGCGCCGGGACAAGGTCCACGGCGCGATCTACGACCCCAGCGCCAGCGACATCGACACCGACGCCCTGCACCAGGGCTATCTGCGCGGCATCCGGCGCCAGCAGGGCCAGGTCCATACCGACTGTGAAGTCCTCGGACTTGAGCGCGATGCCGAAGGTCTGTGGCAGGTCCGCACCGCCGGGCAGACTTTCAGCGCAAAAGTGCTGATCAACGCCGCCGGCGCCTGGGCCGACCAGATCGGCGCACTGGCCGGCGCCCGCCCCCTGGGCCTGCAGCCCAAGCGCCGGGCCGCCTTTATCTTCGCGCCGCCCGAAGGCCTGGATATCCACGACTGGCCGATGCTGGTGAGTCTCGACGAGTCCTTCTACATGAAACCGGACGCCGGCATGTTCCTCGGCTCCCCGGCCAACGCCGACCCGGTCGAGCCCCACGACGTGCAACCCGAAGAACTGGATATCGCCATGGGCATCCACCAGATCGAGGAAGCCACCACCCTGACCATTCGCCGCCCGACCCGCATCTGGGCCGGCCTGCGCAGTTTCGTCCATGACGGCAATCTGGTCTCGGGCTTCGATCCCCAGGTGCCTGGCCTGTTCTGGGTCGCCGCCCAGGGCGGCTACGGCATCCAGACCTCTCCGGCGATGGGCCAGGCCAGCGCGGCGTTGGTCCGCGGCCAGGCCTTGCCCGAACACCTCGGGCAGTTCGGCCTGGACGCCTCGATGCTCTCCCCAGCCCGTCTCGGGTGACGACCGACGCTGATTGCGGCACACTCGCCAGAGCGCCCCTATCCGAGGCCATGACCCATTTGCCGCGCGACGATCAGGCCAGCCTCTTGCGTGCCGGCCTGATCAACGCACCAGTTGTTTCCTTTGGCTCCCGCCCGGATGCTGAAGTTGCCTGGAGAATCACCATGACACCCAAACAGGCCCCCACCCTGGACAACTTCCGGGCGATTGCCGATGCCATCGCCACACTGTTCTTTCCCCATGCGGAAGTGGTCCTGCACGACCTGCGCACGCAACGGATCGACTACATCGCCAACAATATCTCCAAACGCGAGATCGGCGATGACGCGGCGCTGGAGGACATGCTCGAAGCAGGGATCGAGGAACGCAATATCGGTCCTTACGAGAAACTCAACTGGGACGGCCAGAAGATCCGCAGTGTCAGCACGGTGCTGCACGACGCCCAGGGCATGCCCGTGGCGGTGCTGTGCATCAACCTGAATATTTCCCTGTTCGAAAGCGCCAAGGCCGCGCTGGACCTGTTCCTCTCGCCGCACAAACTGATCCCGCAGCCGGATGCGCTGTTTCGCGATGACTGGCAGGAGCGGATCAATACCTTCCTGCATGGCTGGCTACGCCAGCGACAGTTGGGGCTGAACCTGCTGACCCGCGACCACAAGCGCGAACTGGTGCTGGCCTTGCACGCCGAGGGGGCGTTCAAGGGCAAGAGCGCGGCCAACTATGTGGCCAACGTGCTGAACATGGGGCGGGCGACGGTGTACAAACACCTGAAGGAATTGAAGGCGGAGGTCTGAGGGCAACCCCATCGCGCATGCGAACACCAAGTTTGTAGAGGTCTTGCCCACTATCAGTCAATACACGAAGGTCTAAAGTCGGGCGCGGTTTTGTGGCGAGCGGGCTTGCCCGCGCTCGGCGGCGCAGCAGTCGCAAAACCTGTGACTACGTTTTATCTGAGACGATGAAGTCGCTGACTTCAGGGGCGCTTCGCGCCCCAACGCGGGCAAGCCCGCTCGCCACAAGTTTCGGCCAGGCCGAAGACATCAGGGCTCCAATAATCAGTCGCCGTAGATATCCGTCTTGAAATACTTGCCCTCGATCTTCTGGTACTCACCGCTGGCCCGAATCCCGTCGATGGCCTTGTTCAGTTTGCTCACCAACTCGCCATTACCCTTGCGCACCGCGATCCCGGCACCCTCGCCGACGTACTTCGGATCCTTGAGCTCCGGCCCGACAAAGGCGTAACCGGCACCGCGCGGCATCGAGAGGAAATCGTCCAGCGGAATGGTGTCGGCAAAGATCGCATCCAACCGCCCGGAGGCCAGGTCCATGTAGATCTCTTCGTTGTTACCGTAACGCATCACCTTGATGCCCAACGGCTCGAAGACTTCCGTGGCGTAACGATCGGTGGTGGTCGAACGCTGCACACCGACGGTCTTGCCCTTGAGGCTGGCGTAATGGTCATCCACCACCGCGCCCTGCTTCATCACCAGACGCGAAGAGGTGAAGTAGTACTTGTGGGTGAAATCCACCGACTGCTTGCGCTCGTCGGTGATGGTCATGGACGACAGGGCCGCGTCGATTTTCTTGACTTTCAAGGCGGGGATCAGGCCGTCGAACTCACCTTCGATCCACTCGCACTTGACCTTCATCTGCGCGCACAGGGCGTTGCCGATGTCGTAGTCGAAGCCGACGATAGTGCCTTCAGTGGTTTTCGAGGCAAACGGCGGGTAAGCCGCCTCAATGCCGATACGCAGGGTCGGCTCGGCGGCAAACGCCGTGCTGCCGGCCAGCAGGCTCAAGGCCAGACCGCCGATCAGGGTGAACTTCTTCATGCTGGAACTCCCGCTCTTTTGTTGGAGGTGTTGTGGCAAGACAGTAGGAAAGAAGACGATAGCGCTATTTTGTACTTATTAGTCCATCGTGGACTTATTGGTACAGTTCGTCAACGAGCAAATGCGCGTGCCTTGTCAGAAAGCCATGCACAGATGGATGTTTGAAGGTGTCCGGATGGGAGGGGTAAGGTTCGAGGGCCCGCGCTGATCGCACGGACGCAAACACTACTTCCAGCGTTCCGCCGCCGCCTGGTCGCTGGCGCGACCCTCGACCCAGTGCGGGCCCTCGGCGGTATTTTCCTTTTTCCAGAATGGCGCTCGGGTTTTCAGGTAGTCCATGACGAAATTGCAGGCATCGAAGGCCGCCTGGCGATGGGCGCTGGTGACCCCGACAAACACGATGGGCTCACCCGGTTCCAGGGCACCGACCCGGTGCAACACCTCCAGCCCGAGCAATGGCCAGCGCTCATGGGCTTGCGTCACGATCTTGCCCAAGGCCCTTTCGGTCATCCCCGGATAATGCTCCAGGAACATCCCCGCCACCGCCTGCCCGTCATTGAAATCACGCACATAGCCGACAAAACTCACCACCGCGCCGATTCCCAGGTTGGCGGCGTGCAACGCATTGACCTCCACTCCCGGATCGAATGCTTGCACCTGTACGCGAATCGCCATTTCAGCCTCCAGTCACCGTGGGAAAAAACGCCACTTCGTCGCCATCGGTCAGCGGCTCGTCAAGCGCGCAAAGATCCTCATTGCGCGCGCACATCAGGTTCTGTTCAGCAAGGACCTGCGCGCCTTCGCGCGGCAACAGAAACCGGCGGACAGCATCGACGCTGGCGAAATCGCCCTCCACCGACAGCTCCTCCACCCCGAGCGCTTCACGGTAGCGGGCAAAGAACTTGACGACGATCTTCATGACTCATCCGCCAGGTAGTGCCCGCTCTTGCCACCGAGCTTCTCCAGCAGGCGCACGTTGTCGATGATCATGCCGCGATCCACCGCCTTGCACATGTCATAGATCGTCAGCGCCGCGACACTGGCGGCCGTCAGTGCTTCCATTTCCACGCCGGTCTGCCCGGACAACTTGCAGCGCGCGACAATCAGCACCGCATCCTCGCCTTCGGCGCTCAGTTCGACCTTGATGCTGGTCAGCAGCAAGGGATGACACAGGGGAATCAGCTCGGAGGTTTTCTTCGCCGCCTGGATACCGGCGATCCGCGCCACGGCGAACACATCGCCCTTGGGATGGCCACCGCTGACGATCATTTGCAGGGTCTCGGGCAGCATGCGCACGCGGGCTTGGGCGACTGCCTCGCGGAAAGTCACGCTCTTGTCGGTAACGTCGACCATATTGGCGCGACCTTGGGAATCGAGATGAGTCAGCACAGCGATACTCCTGATCAGGAGTGTGGATTGTAAACCTGCAACTCAGCTTCACGCACGCCTGATCAACCGCCTCCACCAGCCCCGGGCCAACAACCGGCCCGCCTCCCACCAGCGGCGATCACCTCCGTCGATTAGCGTTGCGAATACTTCGTATCAAAACAAAGAATTGGCGCCAGTAAACTAATAAACGTACAACGTTAAAAAAGGATCCCATCGCCATGACTATTCTTCCATTCATCCTACTCAGTCTATTTGCCGGTTTTGCCGTTCCTCTGCAAGCCGGAACAAATGCAAAACTGGGCAGCTTACTCGGACACCCTTTATGGGCAACTGCAGTTTCATTGTTCGTCAGCTCGCTAGTACTTATAATTGTGATTCTCCTCGTCAAGGCACCTCGTCCTAACGTGGCACAATTACAAGAAGGTCCCTGGTGGATCTGGATGGGTGGAGTCGCCGGCGTTTTTTATATCACCATCGCCTTGCTGATGGCTCCTCGCCTTGGCGCGCTCAACTTCATCATGGCGGTATTGATTGGCCAACTGATTATTTCAATAGCCATTGACTACTTTGGCCTACTGGGTTTCCCCAGACAGCTCATCAACACACAAAAAACCATCGGCGTACTGGTTGTTATCGGAGGTTTCTTTATCGCGACACGCTAATAAAAAAGCAATACGGGTCACCGAAACAGAAGATTTCTTATGTTCCCGTGTCAGGGATTGACAACAACCAAAAGACTACACAGGTGAGTAATGACTACCCAAACTGCGACTTATGACACTATTGGCGAACGCTTCGAGTCGTTTACCGACAGTGCTTCCCAACGCGCCGTCGAAACTGCGACTTTCTTCCATATGGTCGGCGACGTCAAAAACAAGTCCGTGCTGGACTTGGCTTGCGGGTTCGGCTATTTCGGTCGCGAGCTCTATCACCAAGGCGCCAGCAAAGTGGTCGGTGTGGATATTTCCGCAGCCATGATCGAGTTGGCCCGCAAAGAGTCGGCCCGCAACAAAGAAGCCATCGAATACCACGTTTCCAATGTCTGCGACATGGGTGTGCTGGGGCAATTCGACCTCATCACCGCAGCCTGGTTGTTCAACTACGCACAATCCCCCAGAGAACTGGACAAGATGTTCCAGGTCGTCGCCCAGAACCTGGCCCCAGGTGGCAAGGTGGTCGCCTATACGGTGGACCCCGACTTCGAGCTGCAACGCGGCAACTTCACCAAGTACGGCGTGCATGTACTGACCGAAGAAGCCCATGAAGGCGGTTTTCGTTACAACGCCGAGTTCGTCACCCAGCCCCCCAGCCCGTTCACCTTTCATCGCTGGAGCCGCGATTTATACGAGCGGGCCATCATGAAGGCAGGCTTCTCCAGGTATCAGTGGCAGAAGCCGATCATCTCCGAAGCCATTCGGACCAAGCACCCGAAGGGTTACTGGGATGACTTCGAAAAAAACTGCCTGCAAACCGGGTTGATCTGCACCCGTTGAAGATCAAGCAGGAACCGTGACACCACGTTCGGGCTCTTTTCAACCATCCAGTAGCAGGAAAACAGCACTATGACATCCAAGGGGTTTACCCATTGGCCGGTATTTGACGGCCCCCTGACCGCTGAAATGTCCGACAGAGAACTGATGGGACTGCCGGCAGGTTTCCAGGCGAGTCTTGATCCCAGGCTGCCGCTTTCAGCCTGGCGACAACTGAGCGAGGAATCGGCCAGGCAACTCGCCAGCCGCGTGGAAACCCCCGGCACGCCCCTGCCTTTTCGCCTCGCAGCCGCCCGACTGCTGGCGCTGACCATGGACCCGCGCCTGGACGTACTCAATCCACCAATGATCCTCATCGAAGGCGGCGCCATCGAGATCGGACTTGCGGAGTCCGCGGTCGACCAGGTTATGCGGGACATGCAGGGTCTAGGGTTGGATCGTACCTGGATCGAAAAGGAAGTTCCCCGCCACCCGGTATGGCTCAATCCCTACGCCATAGGTAAGTACCCGGTGACCAACCTGGAATACCGTGCCTTTCTCGAGAGTTCGGGCCAGGCACGCCTCCCGGAAAGCTGGTCATTCGGGCAATTTCCTGTCGAACGTGCCAATCACCCGGTCTACGGACTCAGCGCCGACGACGCCGATGCCTATGCCGCCTGGCTAACCGAATCCACCGGACGCTCATTCCGCCTGCCGACCGAAGCTGAATGGGAGTTTGCCGCGGCAGGGCCGCAGAACCTGGAGTATCCCTGGGGCAACACCTTTGTCCCCAACCACGCCAATACCGCTGAAATGGGTCTGTTCATGACCACGCCAGTGGGCCTGCTGGCTGAGGGCACCTCGCCTTTCGGCTGCATGGACATGGCCGGTAACGTTGAAGAGTACGTATCCGACAACTACGCGCCCTACCCCGGCGGTCGGGCAATTGTCGATGACCTGGTCACCGTCGTTGGCACCCACCGCGTTGCCAGGGGCGGCAGTTTTACCCGATTTCGCGACCTGACCCGCAATTGTCGGCGACACGGCAAATACCCGCGCGAAATCTACGTCATGGGGTTTCGACTCGCAGAAACCCTCTGACCCCGAAAGTCCCGATTTCACAAAGTCCCTATTTCAAAAAAACACACGTTCCCGAAGAACGGAAGGAAGTCCTATGAGTCGCCTAAGCGTAAGAAATCACGTAGACATACCTCTGAACGAAGCTTCCAATCCCGGCACCTTTTACAGTTTCAGCGGATTAGACAGTGCCCACGAGCATATTGTTATCAAACTGGGACCTGACAATAAGAATAGTCCACTGGTACGCATTCACTCCGAATGCCTGACGGGCGACGTCTTCAGCTCACAACGCTGTGACTGTGGCCCTCAATTGAACGAATCCATCTTACGCATGCAAGAGGAAGGCGGCTACCTGATTTACCTGCGGCAAGAAGGTCGTGGTATTGGCTTATACGCCAAATTGGACGCCTATCGTCTTCAGGACAGCGGCATGGATACCTTCGAGGCCAACACACATCTGAACTTCCCTGAAGACGACCGCGACTTCTCCATGGCTGCCGATATGTTGAAAGCCCTGAATATTCATAATTGCAAGCTGATCACCAACAACCCGGAGAAAATCAAAGCCCTTGTCGACAATGGTATCAACGTCGACAGCATCATCCCCACCGGGGTGTTCCTGACTCGACACAACACCCATTACCTGCAAGCAAAAATAGACAAGAAAAATCATCTAATTAATATTTAAAACAATACTGCGATTTATCTCTGAAAATCGTTTTGGTCATCCGAAACATGCCAACTTCAGTATCAAGGATACCTATTCATGAAACATTTCGGTCCTATTAGCGGTATTGCCACATTCAAAGATATTTATGTCGCCACCGCCGGTTACGACAACCAGGTCATTCTCTGGGACGCCAAGACCAAGACCCCTATTCAGCGGGTACTGCACGATCACTTGGCCAATCAGTGTGCCTTCAACGCCAGCGGTACTCTGTTGGTCAGCGCCAGCAGCGACTATACCGCACGCGTCTGGGAGGTCCCCTCATTGCGCTTGAAAAGCGTTCTGATCGGTCATGACGATGACATTGAAATGGCGGCGTTTTCGCCTGACGGTCAGACCATTGCCACCTGCTCCCGTGACCACAGCATTCGCTTATTCAACCTCACGGGTCAAACCCTGAAGATCCTCAACGGCCACAGCGCCGATGTGATCTCGGTATGCTGGGCGGCCGACGGTGAAACCCTGGTATCGAGCAGCGACGATGGCTCAATCCGGCGCTGGGACTTCCGGACCGGACAACAGTTGGACATCATCGACCTGGGTGGCGTGGAAACCGACACCGTGGCGCTGTCACGCGAAGGCATCATTTTTGCCGGTGACGATGAAGGCAAACTGTCGATCATCAGCCCTACCGGCAGCCACCTGCAACTGGCGCACGCGGCGGGGATCAAGCGCATTATCTGGGACGATGCCCAGCGTTTGCTGATCAGCCTGAGCTATGATCGCTGCGTGATGCTCTGGCACCTGAACAGTGACAACCAGCTGGTCAAGACCGCCGAAACGTCGCTGCCAAGCATCATCTGGCCGCGCAGTTGCGCACTGCTGGGCACCAACCAGATCGCCTTCGTGACCTTCGGTTCGAGCTACGCCACTTGGAACTTCCACAACCAGGCCTGGGACCTGGACGCCATCGACCCCGCCATCAGCCTCAATGCCGTAACCATGGTCGGTGAAGATATCTATAGCATCGGTGACGCCGGCATCCTGCAGATCAATGGCCAGCCAAGCACCAAGGCGGGCAGCCTGTGCAACTTCCTTTTACCCTTCGGTGACAACGTATTGACCGGCGGCCAGATGGGTACGGTATTCGACGCCCGCACCGGACAAACCATCTACCAGCATCGCTCACCGCTGAACTGCGGCACGACCTTCCACAAAGATGGCAAACCGCATGCAGCCATCGGGACCTACACTGGCGAAGCGCTGATTTTCTGTCTGGACGCTGGGCAGCCGCGCTTTCTCAGCGCAGTGCGCATGCACGAGAACGCCATCAAGGGTATCGCCGCGGACGAGACCTACCTCTTCAGTGTCTGCGCGACCGCGGCAGCGGCGTTTTTCCGTATCGCCGACTTCGAACTGCAAACCTATCTGGACAGAGCCCACGACCGGATCTCCAATGGCTGCACGCAGATAGAAGGCGGTTTCGCCAGTATCGGTCGCGACTTGAAGCTGCGGCTATGGCAGGAAGGCACAAGCGAAGTCTACGAAACGCCACACCATCATTCGATCAAGTGCATTGCTATCTCCAAGGATCGCAAGCTAATCGCCACCGGCAGCTACGGAGGCACCGTCGCACTGTTCGATCTCGTCACACGGACCTGGTCCAAAGTCACTAAGCCGACCGCCAGCGGCATTTCCTGCCTGTCCCATGACGCCGAGGGCAGTGGATTCCTGGCCAGCGCCTACGACGGACGCATCTATCCGATCAGCACCCACACCTCGTCGCAGCGATACGTGTCATGAGTCACTTCAGCGAAGTCGACTTTCAACACATGCAGCGTGCGTTGTCGTTGGCCGAGCTTGGCAGTCACTCCACCTGGCCCAATCCCCGGGTCGGGTGTGTGATCGCCCATGGCAGTCAAGTCGTGGGCGAGGGCTGGCATCGGCGTGCGGGAGGTCCCCACGCCGAAGTCTTCGCCCTGCGTCAGGCCGGTGCCCTGGCCAGGGGCGCGACCGCCTATGTCACGCTCGAACCCTGTAGCCATGTGGGTCGTACTGGCGCCTGTCACCAGGCGCTGATCGAGGCGGGTGTGCGTAAGGTGGTCATCGCCCACGAAGATCCGTTCAAGCAGGTCAACGGCCAGGGTATCGCCCAACTGCGGGCAGCCGGGATAGAGGTCAACATCGGACTGTGCAAGGAGGCCGCCAGGGAACTGAACCGGGGTTTTCTATCCAGCGTGCAACACCGGCGCCCCTGGGTGCAATTGAAGATGGGAATGAGCCTGGATGGACGCACCGCGCTGGGCAACGGAGCCTCGAAATGGATCACCAGCCCAAGGGCTCGCGAAGACGTTCAGTATTGGCGGGCCCGCAGTGCAGCGATTCTCACTGGCAGCGGCACGGTACTGGCGGACGATCCGTCGCTGACGGTGCGCCAATTGGCCTCCCCCGAGGCCATCGCTCCGCTGCGGGTCATTCTCGACAGTCAGCGTCGGGTGCCCACTTGCGCGCGAGTGTTCGATCAGCAGGCACCGAGCCTGCATGTGATACATGAAGACAGCCGTAGAGAAGCGCACGACAACGAAGACATATTGCGGCTCGGGGGCGATAGCAGCGGTCTTGACTTGGTGGCCCTGATGCGCCACCTCAGTGATCGTGGGATGCACGATATGATGGTGGAGGCCGGCCCGACACTGGCCGGCAACCTGCTGCGCGCCGGCCTGGTGGACGAGTTGTTGCTGTATGTGGCTCCACGTCTGCTGGGCGACCTGGCCCGGCCGCTGCTGCATCTGCCTGCGTTTGAGAGTCTGGGAGACACGCTGGATTTCACCTTGTACGAGGTGATCCAGATAGGGCCCGATCTGCGCCTGCGCCTGCGCCCAGTTCAGTCCGCGAGCACGGCGTGAGCTACCACTTGCTTGACCTGCTGCCGCAACCAGACATGCGCGGGGTCGTCACAGAAACGCGCGTGCCAGATCTGCACGAACGGAAAACACGGAATCGTGAACGGTGGCGGCAACTGGATCAGGTCCGAGTTCAACAGCGTGTCGTTCAGGGTCCGAGTGGCCACGGTGAGGATCAGGTCGGTATTGTGCAGCATGCTAGGCGCGGTACGCCAATGCGGCACACTCACGGCGATACGGCGGCGCAACCCTTCGGCGCGCAACAGACTATCGACTTCGCCATGGGTCCCGCCATCCATCGACACCTGGATATGCGGCCGCGCGAGATAAGTCTCCAGGCTCAATCCGCTACCTGCGGGCAAGGTCCGCCGATCCAGGAGGCACGAGAAGCATTCCTCGAACAGAACCTCCATGGAGATGTCCGGGGTCAGGTTCGGGAACACCCCCAGCGCGAGATCGATCTTGCCCTGGGCAACCTGCTCGGTCATCACATGCCGACTGCCCTGCGTCACCAGCAACGTAGTGTTCGGCGCTTCACGGCGCAGCCGCACCAGCAGTCTGGGCAGGACAATCGCCGCGCCATAATCGGACATCGCCAGATTGAACGTGCGCTGGGAACTGGCCGGATCAAAGTCGATGGTTCTACCGAACAAGGTTTCGATCTGACTGAGGATATCGCGCAGCGGTGCCTGAATACTCTGCGCCAGGGTGCTGAGTACCACCTCGCCGCCCTCGCGGATCAGCAGCGGATCGTCCAGCAGAACCCGCAGCTTACCCAGGGAGTGACTGATCGCCGGCTGACTCAGGTGCAAACGTGTACCTGTACGGGTGACGTGCCTTTCCGTCAGCAGCGCATCCAGCACCACCAGCAGATTCAAATCGATATTGCGCAGTAAGACCGTGACCATCCTGTCATTTCCAACCAGGGGAGCATCCTCCCGAACAAGGAGCAACACATGCTTCAACTCAAGCGGATTGTTGAAACAGCGCTGTATGTGAATGACCTCAGTCTTGCCAGAGACTTTTATGTCCGGCACTTCGAACTGGAGATCATGGCTGAGAGCAATGTCCTGGTTGCCCTCAACATTGGCGACCAGAATACCTTATTGCTATTCAGACGAGGGGCCTCTCTCGAAACCAAGTACCTGAGTGGTGGCGAAATCCCGCCTCATGACGCCAGCGGCCGCATTCACATCTGCTTCGCCATCGACAAATCGGACCTGCCCGCCTGGGAGCAGCGTCTACACCAGGCGGACATTGCCATTGAAGGTCGGACCCAGTGGCCCAGGGGGGGATCCAGCCTCTACTTCCGCGACCCCGACGCAAACCTCGTCGAACTGCTCACGCCAGGTTGCTGGCCGATTTACTGAACTCTCTTCAAGGAAAGAAGCTCATGTCCCACGTCAGTGCAGTCAGACGCACCGCCGCCCGGTCTCTCAGTATAGTATTGCTCGTCCTGTTATTGCTGGCGAGCCTGGCCTGGGGGGGTTGGCGCTGGACCCGCCCCAATGTCCCACATTACCCGGTCATACCGATAAAAGTCGCCGTGGCAACGGTCAGCAAGCAGCCCTTTATCCGATATCTGGAAGCCGTCGGCGAGTTAGAGGCCGTACAACAGGTCAGCGTACCCGCCGAGGTCGGCGGGCGTATTGTCCGTTTGCCCGTCGAGTCGGGCCAACGGGTCGAGCGCGACCAGGTGCTGGTCCAGCTCAATGATGCACCGCAGCGCGGCGATCTGGTCCGCTTGCAAGGCGAGCTGGAAAACACCCGGGTGAAACTCGAGCGCTCGCAGCGCCTGGTCAGCGTCAATGCCACCTCCAGGGAGGCTTACGACAATGCCCGAACCGAGTACATCACCGCCCAGGGCGCCTTGCAGACGATCAAGGCGCAGATTGACCAACGCACCATTCGTGCGCCCTTTTCCGGTGTCCTCGGTATCCGCAAGGTGCACCTGGGACAGTATGTGAACCCTGGTGACATTCTGATCAACCTGGTCGGCGATCAAGGCCTTTACGTCAACTTCAGCGTCCCCGAACAGGCCCACTCGCAACTCAAACCCGGCAGTCCGTTGCAAGTGCAACTCGATGCGCTGCCCGACCGCCCCTTCGAAGCACGGGTCAGCTCTATCGACCCGGTCCTTGATAGCTCGCGCACTCTGAGCGTCCAGGCACGGCTGCAAGCGCCAACCCCCGGCGCACTGCCGCGGATGTTCGCCCGGGTGCGGCTGGCCCAGCCCCTGCCTGCCAGCACCCTCAGCGTGCCGGAAACCGCCGTGACCTATAACGCCTATGGCGAAGATCTGTTTGTGGTCCAACCGCCCGCAGACGACCGGAGCCCACCAACCGTGCGCCGGGTTTCGGTAAAGACCGGCGAGCGTCGTGACGGTCGTGTGGTGATTAACGAGGGACTGTCGCTCGGCGAACAGGTGGTGATATCGGGACAGATCAAGCTCAGCGACGGCGCAGCCATCGACCCCCTCGAACACAGCGTGCTGAACGATTCGATGCCGTCTTCCCAGGTTATGACTGCCGGAGGACACCTGTGAAATTCACCGACTTATTCGTCCGCCGCCCGGTGCTGGCGCTGGTGGTCAGTCTGCTGATCCTGCTGGTGGGGCTCAAAGCCTACCTGGACTTGCCCATTCGTCAGTATCCGCTGCTCGAAAGCTCGGTGATCACGGTGACTACCGACTTTCCCGGCGCCCCCGCCGAACTGATGCAGGGTTTCATCACCCAACCGATCAACCAATCCCTGGCCTCGGTGGAAGGCGTCGACTACGTCAGTTCTTCCTCGGTCCAGGGACGTAGCCAGATCACCCTGCGCATGGCCCTCAACCAAGACTCAAGCAAGGCCCTGAGCGATGTCATCGCCAAGGTCAACCAGGTCAAATACCGTCTACCGGAAAAGGCCTACGACCCGGTGATCGAGCGTTCCGCCGGCGATGCCACGGCAGTCGCCTATGTCGGTTTTTCCAGCGACTCGCTCTCCGCATCGGCCTTGAGCGACTACCTGAGCCGCGTAGTGCAGCCGTTGTTCTCGACCATCGACGGTGTATCCAAGGTCGAGACGTTCGGCGGCCAACGCCTGGCCATGCGCCTGTGGCTCGACCCACAGCGCATGGCCGGTCATGGCATCAGCGCCACGCAGGTCGAACAAGCGATCCGCAGCAACAACTTCCAGGCAGCCCCGGGCCAGATCAAGGGGCAGTACGTGATCTCCTCGATCCAGGTCAACACCGACCTGAGCAGCCTTGATGAATTCCGCAACATGGTCGTCAGCAACCGCGGCGACCATCTGCTGCGCCTGCGGGACATCGCCACCATCGAACTGGGCTCGGCCGCCTATGAAACCAGCGCCTTGATGGACGCCAAGCCCGCCGTGCACTTGGGTCTCTACGCGACACCCAAGGGCAACCCGCTGCTGATCGTCGCGGACATAAAGCGCCTGTTGCCGGAGATCCAGAAAACCCTGCCGCCGGGTGTCGAAGTGGCCCTGGCCTTTGAAACCGCTCGCTTCATCGAGGCGTCGATCAGCGAAGTCATCGACACCCTGGCCGAAGCCATCCTGATCGTCGTGATCATCATCTACCTATGCCTGGGTTCGGTACGCAGCGTCCTGATTCCCATCCTCAGCATCCCCCTGTCGATACTCGGCGCCCTGGCACTGATGCAACTGTTCGGGTTCAGCATCAACCTGCTCACGCTGCTGGCCATGGTCCTATCCATCGGACTGGTGGTGGATGACGCCATCGTAGTCATGGAAAACATCCATCGCCATGTCAAGGAGGGCCGCACACCGCTGCAGGCTTCGATTTTCGGTGCACGGGAGATCGCGTCGCCGGTAATCGTCATGACCATTACGCTGGCGGCGGTGTACATGCCCATCGGCTTGATGAGTGGTCTGACCGGCGCGTTGTTCAAGGAGTTTGCCCTGACCCTGGCCGGTTCCGTACTGGTCTCTGGAGTCGTCGCCCTGACCCTGACCCCCGTCATGTGCGCCAGGCTATTGCCAGCCCGGCACAGTGAAGGCGCCATGAGCCGGTTGGCCGAACGCTTCTTCCACCAGCTCGCCCGCCACTATCAGCGTGGCCTGCTGACATCGCTGCGCTGGCGCGGCGTCGTGCTGATATTTGGTGCCGTGGTACTGCTCAGTCTGCCGTGGCTCTACGGTCAGGCCCACAAAGAACTGGCACCCAACGAAGATCAGGGCAACCTGCTGCTGGCGATCAAGTCCCCCCAACATGTCAACCTCGATTACGTCGAGCGCTATGCCTACCAATTGAGCAAAATTCTCGGGCTCCTGCCGGAAGCCACCAGCACTTGGATCATCAATGGCACGGACGGTGTTGCCGCCAGTTTTGCCGGAGTCAACTTCAGTGACTGGTCGCAGCGCCAGCGCAGTGCCGCCACCATCCAGAGCGAGTTGCAGCAAAGCGTGGACGCGGTGGAAGGCAATTCGATCTTTGTCTTTCAACTCCCACCGCTGCCGGCCTCCACTGGTGGGCTCCCGGTGCAACTGGTACTACGCAGCACCGAGAACTATCGTTCGTTATACCAGGCCATGGAAGACATCAAAGCCAAGGCTCGTGCCAGCGGTCTGTTCTCAGTAGTCGACAGCGACCTGGATTTCAACAACCCGCTGACCGAAGTACGCATCGATCGCAGCAAGGCCAACACCCTTGGCATACGCATGCAAGATATAGGCAGCACCCTGGCCGTGCTGATCGGCGAAAACTATACCAACCGCTTCGCCCTGCAAGGACGCTCCTATGATGTCATCCCCCAGAGCCAGGCCTCACGCCGACTGACGCCCGAGGACCTGAACGGCTTCTATGTCGATACCGACGGCGGCACCCAGGTGCCCTTATCCACGGTGGTCAGCTTGCATAGCACCATCGAACCGAATCGGCTCAAGCAATTCAACCAGCAGAACAGCGCCACCTTCCAGGGCATACCCGCCTCCGGTGTCAGCCTGGGCGAGGCTGTGGACTTCCTGCGACAGCAAAGCCTCGGACTGCCAGCCAGCTTCAGCCATGACTGGCAAGCCGATGCCCGCCAGTTCATTCACGAGGGCAATGCGCTGCTGCTGACCTTCCTCTTCGCCCTGATTGTCATCTACATGGTTCTTGCCGCCCAGTACGAGAGCCTAACCGACCCACTGATTATCCTGATCACTGTACCGTTGTCGATCTGTGGTGCATTGATTCCTCTAGCGCTGGGGATGGCGACCGTCAACATCTACACGCAAATCGGCCTGGTGACATTGATCGGCCTCATCAGCAAGCACGGCATTCTGATGGTCGAGTTCGCCAACGAGCTGCAGATTCAGGGCGGTTGTTCGCCGGCACAGGCGATCGCCCGCGCGGCACGTATTCGCCTGCGGCCGATCCTGATGACCACTGCGGCGATGGTGGTTGGACTGGTGCCATTGCTGTTCGCCTCCGGCGCCGGCGCCAGCAGCCGTTTTGGACTGGGCCTGGTAATCATCGTTGGCATGTTGGTGGGCACCCTGTTCACTCTATTCGTATTGCCGTCGATCTACACTCTGCTGTCGCGGGGACACGGAACATCCGTCGACTGGCAGGCCCTGGAAGGACACGCCTGAACGGCTGAAGCAAAACGGGCGCCCCGAAGGACGCCCGTACCAGACAGTGAAACGCCGTTACAAGTGCGATTCGGCGTATTCGGCGAGGATCGAACGCGGCACGCCCTGCAGGGTAATGTGCACGCCGTTCGGGAAGTCCTTGAAGCGTTCAGTCAGGTAGGTCAGCCCGGAGCTGGTCGCGGACAGGTAAGGGGTGTCGATCTGTGCCAGGTTGCCCAGGCACACCACTTTGGAACCGGCACCGGCACGGGTGATGATGGTTTTCATCTGGTGCGGCGTCAGGTTCTGGCATTCATCGATCAGGATCAGGCTCTGCTGGAAGCTGCGACCACGGATGTAGTTCAGGGACTTGAACTGCAACGGCACCTTGCTGAGGATGTAGTCGACGCTGCCATGGGTGCTTTCGTCATCCATGTGCAAGGCTTCGAGGTTGTCGGTGATTGCCCCCAGCCAGGGTTCCATTTTCTCCGCCTCGGTGCCGGGCAGAAAGCCGATTTCCTGGTCCAGGCCCTGCACGCTACGGGTGGCGATGATCCGCCGATAGCGTTTGCTGACCATGGTCTGCTCGATGGCGGCGGCCAGGGCCAGGATGGTTTTCCCGGAACCGGCGGCACCGGTCAGATTGACCAGGTGGATGTCCGGATCGAGCAAGGCGAACAGCGCCAGGCTCTGATAGATGTCACGCGGTTTCAGGCCCCAGGCTTCCTGGTGCAACAGGGGTTCCTGATGCAGATCGAGAATCAGCAGCACATCGGCGCGGATCTCCTTGACCCAGCCGACGAAGCCCTGTTCGTCGATGATGAATTCGTTGACGTGCACCGCTGGCAGATTGTCGGTCAACTGCACCTGATGCCAGGTGCGACCACGGTCCTGGCGGGTCTCGACCTTGCTGACACGGTCCCAGAACGAACCTTTGACGTCGTGATAGCCGTTGGGCAGCAGGGACACGTCGTCGACCAACTGGTCGGTGCTGTAGTCCTCGGCCGCAATCCCGCAGGCGCGCGCCTTGAGGCGCATGTTGATGTCCTTGGTCACCAGGACCACGCGCAGGTCCTTGTCCCGCGCATGCAGATCGATCAACTGGTTGATGATGATGTTGTCGTTCAGATGTTCGGGCAGTACCAGGTTCGGTTCACTGCGCTTGCTCATCAGGATCGACAGCAGGCCCTTGGGCCCACTCTTGCCACGCTGGATCGGCACGCCCAACTCGACGTCCTCGGGGCTGGCGTCGCCCAGGGTCTTGTCGATCAGACGGATCGCCTGCCGGCATTCGGCGGCGACGCTGTGATGGCCACCCTTGAGCTTGTCGAGTTCCTCGAGCACGGTCATCGGGATGGCGACATGGTGTTCTTCGAAGTTGAGTAACGCGTTTGGGTCGTGGATCAGTACGTTGGTATCGAGCACGTAAAGGATAGGCAGGTTGGAAGAAGGCGTGCGTCCATGATCATCCATACTCGGTCACCTTTGTGGGAGCCAGTCGACGCAATACCTTGACGGTGCTGCGCCTCGAAGTGACCGCCGAATTCGCCTGTGAAGGGGCAGGCGTTCTGTGCACAAGTTGGGTCTTGTAAGACGCCACCTGTGTCGCAGGTTTCGGCGGTCTGACTCCGTAATACCGCAAAAGACATGACAGGAAAAAGCACTTTGACGTTTTTTTGAAGTTTATTTTTCAAGCTGACGAATAGCCCTTGGCTAGCAGCCCACACACCGTTACAGTCGGAAGTCTGCCTGCATCGAAATCATCAGCTGATTTTTCCCCGGCCCAGCAAATGCGGGCACTTGCGCTTTTCCCGCCTAACGAAACGCGTCCTTGCACTCCTGCCAGCCGAGCCCGCTTTCAGCGGTCTGCCGGAGCAGCCAGGGCAACGCCATGCGCGCCTTGTCCTGGGTGTCATGGAACACGATGACCCCACGCCGCCAGAGCAGCATCAAGGTCAGTACCCGCTGGGCGGATTGCTCGGCGCTGAGCTTGCCGGAGGCATCCGCCGAATCGATGTCCCACAGGGCGACCTGCAAGCGCTGGGCCTTGAAAAATGCCGCGGCGTCGGCCCGCCGCTGTCCGTATGGGGGGCGGAAAAAGGCGGCGTAGTTGTCCGGCAGGGCATTCTGCACCAGCGCGACACTGCGCAAGATCGAGTCTTCCCAATCCTGCCACTGGCTGTGGGAGCGATACTGCCAGCCTTCCACGCCCACGCATTGCTGGCGGTACAGCTCGCGCACCGCCGACATCGAGGTTCTGTCCAGACGGGACTGCAAGGCATTGCCGAGGACAAAGAACAGCCCGTTCATCTTCTGTTTACGCAGGTACTCGGCCAACTCATCGGTATTGCCCTGGGCCAGGGTTGGTCCGCCGTCGAAGGTCAGCAGGAACAGCCGGTCGTTGAAATTTTCGCCATTACGCTCGTGGTCGCCCATCAGCTGGATTTCACTGCTGGTTTGCGGCAGCAGCGCGGCCAGGCGCAGTTGCTCGTCCAGGTAACGCTCATTGAACGCCCGGGCCGGTTCCGCCCAACGCGCATAGAAGGAGTCCTCGGCGACCCGGAACTTGCCGGAGCTGGTCCGCAGGCTCTCCATGTCCTCAACGTAATAACAGAAGGACGCATCCTGTTCACAACTTTGCTGGGCGGCGTTGTAACTGATCAGCAGGCGCCGCCACATGCGCTGGCGCACCGCGTCGATCGCAGTCATGTTGATCTGCTTGAGCCCCAGGCGCTTCTTGAGGGCCGGCTCGTCGAGCAGTTCGCTGACCAGCAGGACATGGGCGAACATCAGGATCTGCGCACGCGAGGCGACATCGAACAGCGCCGGACTGCTCAGTTGTTCGGGCCAGGTGCCGCGATCCAGGGTCGCGGGGTCGTTCGGCGCGGCGACGGCCACCAGACAGGCCAGCAGGGCCGAGAAGAAAAGAACGATACGCAAGGGGTGCCTCCATTTCAGAACCCGCCGCGCACTATAGCCGATCTGAGGGCCCGGACCCTTGTGGTGGCTGTTCCGGCCTCTTCGCGGCAGTGCGGCGGCCCGACAAGCTGCGCTCCCACAGGTTTTCAGTCGTTCGCAAGATATCGGTACGACTCAATACCCATTGTGGGAGCGGAGCTTGCCCGCGAATAGGCCTTAAAGCTCAACCAATATCCCCCAGACCAAGCACACAGCAGCTATCGCCATCATAGGTGGAGTCAAACCGCCCAAGCCCCTAGAATCCCCCGACGTTCAAAGGAGACGACTTCATGCTGATGGTGATTTCCCCCGCCAAGACCCTCGATTTCGAAACACCCGCGGTGACCCGGCGCTTCACCCAACCACAATACCTGGACCACTCCCAGGAACTGATCGAGCAACTGCGCACCCTGAGCCCGGCGCAGATCAGCGAGCTGATGCACGTCTCCGACAAGATCGGCGGCCTCAATGCCGCGCGTTTCGGCAGTTGGAACCCAGCCTTTACCCCGGACAATGCCAAACCGGCGCTGCTGGCGTTCAAGGGTGACGTCTACACCGGCCTCAACGCCGAAGACTTCAACGACGCCGACTTCGACTTCGCCCAGACTCACCTGCGCATGCTCTCCGGCCTTTATGGCCTGTTGCGCCCGCTGGACTTGATGCAGCCCTATCGCCTGGAAATGGGCACCAGGTTCGCCAACGCCCGGGGCAAGGACCTGTACGCCTTCTGGGGCACGCGCATCAGCGAATGGCTGAATGAAGCCCTGGCCGCGCAAGGTGACGATGTATTGCTGAACCTGGCCTCGAACGAGTATTTCTCGGCGGTCAAACGCCCGGCATTGAATGCGCGCATCATCAATACCGAATTTCGTGACCAGAAAAACGGCCAGTACAAGATCATCAGCTTCTATGCGAAAAAAGCCCGAGGGATGATGGCCCGCTTCGTGATCCGCGAGCGTATCCAGAACCCCGAGCAATTGAAGACGTTCGACGAAAAAGGCTACCGATTCAGCGCGGAACTGTCCAAGATGGACAACCTGGTGTTTTTGCGTGATCAGCCACCGGAGTAACGCAGTTCGTCGTGGTACCGCGTTATCGTTCTTCGCGGCGGTGCGGCTTGTCGGGACGCCGCACCGCCGCGAAGAGGCCGGTACAAACAGCACAATCCCCCCAGGCCAACACCTCCATTACCCTGCCCCCACTCGGTGCATTACACACAGTGTTCAGCCCCGACGATTCACCTCCTTCCTCCTCCCTTCAGCACCCAAAAAACCAATTGATTGACGCCATTAAATTGGCTGTAACAACCATGAAATTTATTTCACTCGACATTCATGATTTTTTTGAGTAGTGGCACCTGAATTTTTTTCCCATAGTGGCACACCACCATCTCGGCATTTTTCACCCCTATAACTAAAGGGCGAAACGGAAAGTGCTATCAATATGAAAGCAGTGCCATCTTTCATAATCTTTCAACGATTTTCCGAAAACAGGATGAGCGGACTGGAACTAATGCTTCGAAGCATTGCTCATACCATCCGTAACGATTCTCAGAGGATCTGTAAGAGATGACTTACATAGAAGCGGGACAAACTGTTTAAGTTACCAACGGCGACTTACAACCGCGACTCAAGAACGGAAGCAACAGTAGAGGACAGGAGATGCAGATCGTTGATATCCCCTATGAGGCCAAGGCAGGCCGTCAGACACAGCATTCACGAGTGACTTTCAACCTACTGATTTGAAAGTCATTTTCTTGAAAATAAGAAAGTAACTGGCACACCGACAAAAGTCTTTCCGGTGTGGGCCGGCCATATTAAAGGGCATACCCTTATAACAAGGCCACGTTACGCACAACTTGAGTGCAGTTATTTAGCCACTCGACATTTATATGCCTAGCTTCGAGGCGCAGCCTCTTGAGGCTGCACTTTCGAGCGCACCATGATTACTGGCTCCATTAACTCCGGCCATTTAATGGCGTGATTAAGATAGAGGTAAATGCAATGCGCATTAGCATATTCGGTTTGGGTTACGTCGGTGCGGTCTGCGCCGGTTGCCTGTCTGCACGGGGCCATGATGTCGTTGGCGTCGATATTTCCCAAGACAAGATCGACCTGATCAACAACGGCAAATCGCCGATTGTCGAACCGGGCCTGGAGGCCCTGCTGGCCCAGGGTATCGCCACCGGCCGACTGCGCGGCACCACCGACTTTGCCGAAGCGATTCGCGCCACCGACCTGTCGATGCTTTGCGTCGGTACGCCGAGCAAGAAGAACGGCGACCTGGAACTGAACTACATCGAATCGGTGTGTCGCGAAATCGGTTTTGTCCTGCGTGACAAGACCACCCGCCATACCGTCGTGGTACGCAGTACCGTCCTGCCGGGCACCGTGAAAAACGTGGTGATCCCGATTCTCGAAGACTGCTCGGGGAAAAAAGCCGGCATCGACTTCGGTGTCGCGGTCAACCCCGAGTTCCTGCGCGAAAGCACCGCGATCAAGGACTACGACTTCCCCCCGATGACCGTAATCGGCGAATTCGACAGCGCCTCCGGCGACATCCTGCAAACGCTCTACGAAGAACTCGACGCACCGATCATCCGCAAGGACATCGAAGTGGCCGAGATGATCAAGTACAGCTGCAACGTCTGGCACGCCACCAAAGTGACCTTCGCCAACGAAATCGGCAACATCGCCAAGGCCGTTGGCGTCGACGGACGTGTAGTGATGGACGTGGTCTGCCAGGATAAAACCCTCAACCTGTCCCAGTACTACATGCGCCCGGGCTTCGCCTTCGGCGGCTCCTGCCTGCCCAAGGACGTGCGCGCCCTGACCTACCGCGCCGGCTCCCTGGATGTCGAATCGCCGCTGCTCAACTCGCTGATGCGCAGCAACGAAAGCCAGGTGCAGAACGCCTTCGACCTCGTCGCCAGCCATGACAAACGCAAAATCGCCCTGCTCGGCCTGAGCTTCAAGGCCGGTACCGACGACCTGCGCGAAAGCCCGCTGGTGCAACTGGCGGAAATGCTCATCGGCAAGGGTTTCGACCTGAGCATCTACGACAAGAACGTCGAGTACGCCCGTGTCCACGGGGCGAACAGGGACTACATCGAATCGAAGATTCCCCATGTGTCGTCCCTGCTCAACGCCGACTTCGACGAGGTCATCGACAACAGCGACGTGATCATCCTCGGCAACCGTGACGAGAAGTTCCGCGCCCTGGCCGAGAACGCTCCGCACGGCAAACAGGTCATCGACCTGGTGGGCTTCATGTCCAAGGCCACCAGTGCGAGTAGCCGGACCGAAGGTATTTGTTGGTAAACCAACCTAACCGCTGCGCGGTTGATCGCCCGCAAGCTGGCTCCTACTGGACAGCGATTACGTACGACCCGGCACTGTAGGAGCCGGCTTGCTGGCGATGGCGTCCGAAAGGACGCCTTGGTCCCAATAGGGATAACGCCTGCCTTAACACCATCGAGCCAGCCGACAGGCTCGCCCGAGACAGAGACGGACGCAGATTATGCACAGGCTAAAACATGGCCTCCTTCAGGCCGCCGGTTGGCTGTTTTACTTGAGTTTGCTGATGGGCCTGGCCTTGTTGCTGCCCACCACGACCTTCGATGCCGATTCCAAGGACTTCATCTTCCTGATCGGTGCCGTGGGCATCTGGCGCTACTCCATGGGCGCCACCCATTTTGTGCGCGGGATGATTTTCCTCTACATCGTCTACCCGCACCTGCGCCGCAAAGTACGCAAGTTGGGTAAGGCCGCGGACCCGTCGCAGGTGTTCCTGATGGTCACCAGCTTCCGCATCGATGCCCTGACCACCGCCCAGGTCTACCGCTCGGTGATCCGCGAAGCCATCGACTGCGGCTTCCCGACCACCGTAGTCTGCTCCCTGGTGGAAATGTCCGATGAACTGCTGGTCAAGAGTCTCTGGGCAAAAATGAATCCGCCCGAACGGGTCAAGCTCGACTTCGTGCGCATCGCCGGTACCGGCAAGCGTGACGGCCTGGCCTATGGCTTTCGCGCCATCTCCCGGCACCTGCCGGATGACCGCGCGGTGGTGGCGGTGATCGACGGCGACACCGTGCTCAGCGAAGGCGTGGTGCGCAAGACCGTGCCCTGGTTCCAGCTGTTCGGCAATGTCGGCGGCCTGACCACCAACGAGTTCTGCGAAGTGCGCGGCGGCTACGTCATGAGCGAATGGCACAAACTGCGCTTCGCCCAGCGCCACATCAACATGTGCTCCATGGCCCTGTCCAAGCGCGTGCTGACCATGACCGGACGCATGTCGGTCTTCCGGGCCAGCGTGGTCACCGACCAGGGCTTTATTGCCGACGTCGAAAGCGACTCGCTGCAACACTGGCGCCTGGGCCGCTTCAAGTTCCTGACCGGCGACGACAAATCCAGCTGGTTCAGCCTGATGCGCCTGGGTTACGACACCTTCTACGTGCCCGACGCGGCGATCCACACCGTGGAGCACCCGCCGGAAAAAAGCTTTATCAAATCCAGTCGCAAGCTGATGTACCGCTGGTACGGCAACAACCTGCGGCAGAACTCCCGGGCCCTGGGCTTGGGTCTACGCCGCCTCGGCCTGTTCACCAGCGTCGTCCTGTTCGACCAGCGCGTGTCGATGTGGACCTCGCTGCTGGGGCTGACCGTGGCGCTGATCGCCAGCGTCAAGTACGGCATCACCTTCATCCTTGCCTACCTGCTATGGATCGGCATGACCCGACTGATCCTGACGCTGCTGCTGGCCTGTTCCGGACACAGCATTGGCCCGGCGTACCCGGTGATCCTCTATTACAACCAGATCGTCGGCGCGCTGATGAAGATCTACGTGTTCTTCCGCCTCGACCGTCAATCCTGGACCCGCCAGGACACCAAATTGAGCCGCGACCTCGCCAGCTTTCAAGGTTGGTTCAACACCTGGTCGTCTCGGACCATGACCTTCTCCGCTGGCAGCATCTTCGTCGCCGTGCTGATGACGATGGTCTGACCCGACTCGCCTGAATTAGCTAATGGAGCTTTACCCATGAACTCTCAAGTCAATGCCAACGTCGTCCACGAATCCGAAGCCCAGCGCCAGCATGCCCGGGTCAAAATCCCGGCCAGGCTGCGTCTGCTCGGTAGCCAGAACAACCCCGTGGAAGTGCAGGTCCACGACCTGTCCGCCGGTGGCCTGAGCTTCAACATCCCGCCACAACAGGCACTGACCATCGGCAAGGTGCACAAAGGGCGCCTGCAGTTCGTGATCGACAACCTCGGCCTGGCCATGGACGTTGATTTGCAGGTCCGCTCTTACGACCGCGAGAGCGGCCGTGTCGGTTGCCAGTTCCAGAACCTGGAGCAGCAGGATATCGCCACCCTGCGTCATCTGATCACCTCGCACCTGGCGGGCGACATCATCAACATGGGTGACGTGCTCGCGACCCTGCAGCGCGACAACTTCACCAAGGCGCGCAAAAAGAAGGCAGACGGCAGCGGCATGGGCGTGTTCGGTCGCCTGCGCGCCGTGACCTTCAGCCTCGGGATTTTCGTGGTCGGCCTGGCGGCCTTCGGCTTTGTCCTCAAATCGGTGTACGGCCTGTACTTCGTCAGTCATGCCCAGGCCGGCCTGGTCAGTGTAGCGGGCATAAGCATTACCATGCCCCGCGACGGCACTGTGCAAAGCCTGATCAAAGAGGACGGTGTCGCTACCAAGGGCGCCCCCCTGGCGACCTTCAGCACCAGCATGCTCGATGTGCTCAAGGGCCATCTGGACGAAGAGCAACTGGCTCCGGCCAAGGTCGAGGAACTGTTCGGCAAGCAGATGATCGGCACCCTGACCTCGCCCTGCGATTGCACGGTGGCACAGCAACTGGTCGCCAACGGCCAATATGCCAGCAAGGGCGATGTGATCTTCCAACTGGTGCCGAAAGGAAGCCTGGCGAATGTCGAGGCACGCTTCTCCTATCGCCAGTTCGGCGACGTGCGCCCAGGGACCCGGGTGAACTTCCAGATCGCCGGCGAAGAGCAGGTCCGCCAGGGCAAGATCATCAGTAGCACCAGCCTGAAAAGCGTCGACCTGTCCTCCGATATCCGCGTCCTGATCAAGCCTGACGAAAACCTCGACAGCACCCTCGCCGGGCGTCCGGTGGAGGTCAACAGCGACCGTGGGCCGAGCATGAACTGGCTGATCGACAAAGCCATGGCCGCTGGTCTGTAAGCGGAGGACATGCCAGTGAACAATCGTCCCCCTTACGAGTGCCCTGCACTCGATCGCGAGCAAGCTCGCGATCGATCCCAAGGCCACCGCCGTCTCGCGCTCGGCACCCTGAGCCTGGCCATCGCCCTGGCCGGTTGTGCCGGACTGCCCGACCAGCGCCTGGCCAATGAAGCACTCAAGCGCGGCGATACCGCCGTCGCCGAACAGAACTACCGCCAGTTGGCGGACCTGGGCTACACCGAAGCCCAGGTCGGTCTGGCCGATATCCAGGTGGAAAGCCGCGACCCGGCCCAGCTCAAACAGGCGGAGGCGACCTATCGCGCCGCCGCCGACACTTCGCCCCGGGCCCAGGCACGCCTGGGTCGCTTGCTGGTGGCCAAGCCTGGTGCCAGCGAAGCCGAACACCGCGAAGCCGAAGGCCTGCTGAAAAAAGCCTTCGCCAACGGCGAAGGCAATACCCTGATTGCCCTGGCCATGCTCTACCTGCAATTCCCACAAACGTTTCCCAACGTCAATGCCCAGCAACAGATCAACCAATGGCACAGCGCCGGCTACCCGGAAGCGGGCGTGGCCCAGGTGCTGCTCTACCGCACCCAGGACACCTATGACCAGCACCTGGACGATGTGGAGAAAATCTGCAAGAGCGCGCTCCACAGCTTCGACATCTGCTACGTCGAACTGGCGACCGTGTACCAGAAACGCGCCCAGCCGGAACAACAGGCCGCCCTGCTCAAGCAACTGCAAACGGCCTATAGCCACGGCACCGTCGGCGCCCAACGGCTCGACAGCGTGGCCCGCGTGCTCAGCGATGCGAGCCTCGGCCAAGCGGACGCCAAGACCGCGCAATCGATGCTGGAACAGATCGCCCCCGGTTACCCGGCATCCTGGGTCAGCCTGGCACAACTGCTCTACGACTTCCCCGACCTGGGCGACGTCAAGCAGATGATGGAATACCTGGACAATGGCCGCGCCGCCGACCAACCCCGCGCCGAACTGCTGCTGGGCAAGCTCTACTACGAAGGCAAGTGGGTGACGGTGGACGCCAAGCAGGCCGAAGCGCATTTCCAGAAAGCCCTCGGCAAGGAAGTCGCCGCCGATTACTACCTGGGGCAGATCTACCGTCGTGGCTACCTCGGCCGGGTCGACTCGCAAAAAGCCCTCGACCACCTGCTCAAGGCTGCCCGCAACGGCCAGAACAGCGCCGACTTCGCCATCGCCCAACTGTTTTCCCAGGGCAAAGGGACCAAACCCGACCCGCTCAACGCCTACGTCTTCAGCCAGTTGGCCAAGGTCCAGAACACCCCATTGACCAATGACCTGGCCCAACTACTCGACACCCAACTGCCGCCTGCCCGACGTGCCGATGCCCAGCGCCTGCTGCAACAGGAGCAGCGCCTGCGCGGCACCCTGAGCCGCAACCCGCTGGACCTGCAACAAGTCCTGCAAGAAGGCGATCGCGAGGAAAAAACCTTATGACTCTCAATCCGTTCGTAAAGGCCGGTCTCGGCCTGAGCTTCGCCCTGATCTGGTCCTGTCCGACCCTGGCGGCAATCACCGAGACCCAGAACTTCGGCCTGGAAATGAAGATCACCGGGCAATCGGAAGACGACCGCGACCTCGGCACCGCCAAGGGCGGCGATGTCAGCGGCATCGGCCTGGACCTGCGGCCCTGGGCCTACGGCGAACGCGGCAACTGGAGCGCCTACGCCATGGGCCAGGCCGTGACCGCCACCGACGTCATTGAAACCGACTCCCTGCAGAAGGCCGATGCCAGCCAAAGTACGTCGAGCAACGACGCGCGTAAAACGGACAAGAACTATCTGGCGCTGCGCGAGTTCTGGATCGGCTACAAGGGCCTGACCCCCTATCCGGGCGAAATGCTCAAACTCGGTCGCCAGCGCCTGCGCAATGACGACGGGCAATGGCGCGACACCAATATCGAAGCCCTGAACTGGAGCTTCGACACCACCTTGCTGCGCGCCAACCTGGGCGCCGCCGAGCGCTTCAGCGAGTACCGCACCGACCTCACCGAACTGTCGCCCAAGGACAAGGACCGCCTGCATGTCTATGGCGACGTCGCCTACCAGTGGACACCCGGACAATGGCTCGGCGTGCGCGCCCACCACACCCATGACGACGGCAAGCTCGACTATCCGACCCCCGGCGTCGCCTCCGACCCGCTCGACAAGAAGAGCAACGGCGACCTGACCTGGCTCGGCCTGGAAGCCAACAGCGACGCCTATAACTGGCGCAACACCAATACCGTCAACTACTGGGCCAGCCTGACCGGCATGAGCGGCAACCGTGACAGCGTCAACCCGCTCAAGGCTGACGGCAGCCAGCCAGCGGACGCCACGCGCGGCAGCCACATCAACGGCTGGGCCAGTGACCTCGGTGTGCGCCTGCGCCTCGACCCGAATTGGCAGGTCGGCGCCGCCTACGCCCGTGCCAGCGGCGACTACGAACAGAACGGCCTGGAAAGCAACCGCTCGAATTTCACCGGTACCCGCTCGCGGACCCACCGCTTCGGCGAAGCCTTCCGGGGCGAAATGAACAACCTGCAGACCGCCACCCTGTTCGGCTCCTGGCAGTTGCGCGAGGACTACGACGCCAGCCTGATCTACCACAAGTTCTGGCGCGTCGACGGGCAAAAAACCGTCGGCAGCAACGGCATCAACGCCGTGCAGAACAACTACGACGATGCCACCGGCGCCCTGCTCTCCAGCGCCTCGCTGCCCTTGCAGGACGGCAAGACGGACCTGGGCCAGGAAGTCGACCTGGTCGTGACCAAGTACTTCAAGCAAGGCCTGCTGCCAGCGGCCCTGAGCCAGTCCATCGACGAACCCTCGGCGCTGGTGCGCTTTCGCGGCGGCGTGTTCAAGCCCGGCGATGCCTACGGCAAGAACGTCGATGCCTATATGCACCGCGCGTTTGTCGACGTGATCTGGCGCTTCTGATGCAGACCGCGAAGGGAGTGACCGAGATGAACCATAGCGCCACGCAGGGCTCGCTCAGCGTATTGGCCGGAGCCCTGCTGCTGGCCAGCAGCGCGGCCTTTGCCGGCGTCGAAGCGGTGCCCGCCAAAACCGAGCACGCTCCGACCCTGGTCAAGGAGCTGCAACAGGCCAAGACCTATACCATCAGCAGCCCGCCGACCGCACCGCTGCACCTGGAAAAACCGAAACTGCCGGATCTGCGCGGCTACACCGCCGCCGCGGTCGCGGCGAAGGTCGTGCGCGGCAAACCGGGCAAGATCAGTGTGCGGCGGATGATGCAGGAAGACGCCCTGAAAGACTTTATCGGCGGCGACAACAAAATGGCCGAGTGGGTGGTCCGCCAGCACGGTATTCCCCAGGCGATCTTCATCGACGACGGTTACATCAACCTCAAGGACCTGAGCAAGAAACTGCCCAAGCAGTACATCCGCGAAACCTCGCCAGGCGTGTTCCTGGCCAGGATACCGATCGTGGTCGGGCGCCAGGGTATCCTCGAGATCGACAGACAGACCCAGGAACTGCGACTGTCCCAGGAAGGCGGCGCGTTCCTGATCAACGACGGGCAACTGTTCATTCGCGACACCAAAGTGACCGGCTGGCGCGAAGCAGACAACGGCCCGGCGACGTTCCGCTCACCCAACGAATTTCGTCCGTTCCTGCTGGCCTGGGGCGGCACCGAGACCTATATCGCCAACAGCCGGATGGCCAGCTTGGGCTATGCCAACAGCAAATCCTATGGCGTGAGTATTTCCCAGTACACGCCAAACATGGCCAAGGTGCTCAAGCGTTCGGAGCCGACCGGTTGGATCATCGGTTCCGATTTCTCGGACATGTGGTACGGCTTCTACTGCTACGAGACCCGCGACTTCGTGGTCAAGAGCAACACCTACCGCGACAACATCGTCTACGGCATCGACCCCCACGACCGTTCGCATCGGCTGATCATCACCGACAACAGCGTGTACGGGACCAAGAAGAAGCACGGCATCATCATTTCCCGGGAAGTGAACGACAGCTTCATCTTCAACAACCGCAGCTATGACAACCACCTTTCAGGCTTGGTGATCGACCGTAACAGCGTCAACAACCTGATCGCCTACAACGAGATCTACCGGAACCATACCGACGGCATCACCCTCTATGAAAGTGCCGACAACCTGATCTACGCCAACAAGGTGATCAGCAACAAACGCCACGGCATCCGGATCCGCAACAGCGTGAACATCCGCCTGTACGAGAACCTCTCCATGTCCAACGGACTGACCGGGGTCTACGGTCACATCAAGGACCTGAGCGACACCGACCGCGACATCGAGCTCGATCCGTTCGACGCCAAAGTTTCGCTGATCGTGGTCGGCGGCGAGTTGGCCGGCAACGGCAGCGGCCCGTTGTTCATCGATTCGCCGTTGAGTGTCGAACTGTACAACGTATCCATGCTCGCCCCGACGAAGAACAGCGGCATCAGCTTCGCCGGGGTACTCGGCGATCGCCAGGATGAAATTCTCGACCTGCTGGTGCGCCAGCGCAAAGCCGTGCTGATTGACCCCGTCGAAAGCCAGACCCAACTGCGGGATTGAGGATGACAGTTATGAACCCACACCTGATCAAACTGCTCGGCCTGTCCGGCTTTGCCGCGGCGATCTTCGCGGCCAGCGGCAACCTGCGCGCCGAGGACGTCCAGGCCCCGACGTTCAGCGCCGAGCCCTGCTGCAACCTGTGTCCGGAGGCCTATGACGCGAAAAACTACACCACCCGCTACCAGCAGAACTTCACCACCCTGGTCCAGGCCCAGGGCGATTGGCTGTTCCGCACCCAGGAAGACCTGCGCACCGAGTTCGACACCAGCCCCGAAGGCTACCGGCGCCTGCAACAACTGCACGATGCCTTCAAGAGCAAGGGCGTGGAGCTGGTGGTGGTCTACCAGCCGACCCGGGGCCTGGTGGATCGCAACAAGCTGTTCCCGGCCGAGCGCGACAAGTTCGACTATGAAAAAGCCCTGGGCAACTACCAGGCGATGCTCGGACGCTTCGCCAAGATGGGCTACCACGTCCCGGACCTGTCACCGCTGACCAACGAACAACAGGCCCACGATTTCTACTTCCGTGGTGACCAGCACTGGACGCCATACGGCGCCGAACGCACGGCGAAAATCGTCGCCGAGACGGTGAAAAAGATGCCGGGCTTCGCCGACATTCCCCGTCGCGAATTCGAGACCAAGATCTCCGGACGCATGGGCAAGACCGGTACCCTGCACAACATGGCCGGCCAGCTGTGCGGCACCAGTTACGCCATCCAGTACATGGACCAGTTCAGCACCGAACCCAAGAGCGAGGCCGCGGACGGCGACCTGTTCAGCGATGCCGGCAACCCGCGGATCACCCTGGTGGGCACCAGCCACAGTGGCAAGAACTACAACTTCGCCGGCTTCCTGCAACAGTACATCGGCGCCGACATTCTCAACGTCGCCTTCCCCGGCGGTGGCCTGGAAGGCTCGATGTTGCAGTACCTGGGCAGCGATGAATTCCAGAAGATGCCACCCAAGATCCTGATCTGGGAATTCTCGCCGCTGTATCGCCTGGACCAGGAAACCATCTACCGGCAGATGATGGCGCTGCTCGACAATGGCTGTGAAGGCAAGAACGCCGAGATGAGCGCCAGCGCCCTGATCAAACCGGGCAAGAACGAGCTGCTGGTCAACAGCAACAACCGCGACCTGCACAACAGTGCATACCAGGTCGACATCCGCTTCGCCGACACCTCGGTGAAAACCCTGCACACCACCCTCTGGTACATGAACGGTCGCCACGAGGACATCAAGATCGACAAACCGAAAACCTCCGACACCGACGGACGTTTCGCCTTTGAACTGCGCACCGACAAAGACTGGGCCAGCCAGAACCTGCTGGCCGTCGAAGTCCAGGGCCCGGAACCGGGCAGCGCGCCGCAGCAAGTCGAGGCGAAAATCTGTAAACGCAACGTATTCCCCAACGCCGAGCCCCGCGTGGCACAGGCCGGGCTATGAGGTATCTACCGATGAAATTCCGCACCTTGCTTGCTCCTTCACTGCTCGGCCTGGCGATGATCGCCAGTTCCGCTCAAGCCGCCGCGCCACTGCGTCCGCCCCAGGGATACCTGGCCGCCATCGACAAGATCAAGACCGGCGGCAAAAGCGACGGCTGCGATGCCATGCCCCAGCCCTACACCGGCTCGTTGCAGTTCCGCAGCAAATACGAGGGCTCCGACAAGGCTCGGGCGACCCTCAACGTACAGTCGGAACAGGCCTTTCGCGACACCACCGCCGACATCACCAAAATGGAACGCGGCACCAGCAAGCAGGTGATGCAGTTCATGCGTGACGGTCGCCCGGAACAGTTGAGCTGCACCCTGAACTGGCTGACCGCCTGGGCCCAGGCCGACGCGCTGATGTCCAAGGACTTCAACCACACTGGCAAGTCCATGCGCAAGTGGGCATTGGGCAGCATGGCCTCGGCCTACGTCCGCCTGAAGTTCTCCGACTCCCACCCGCTGGCGACCCACCAGAAGGAAGCCCAACTGATCGAGGCCTGGTTCAGCAAGATGGCCGACCAGGTGGTCAGCGACTGGGACAACCTGCCGCTGGACAAAACCAACAACCATTCGTACTGGGCCGCGTGGTCGGTGATGGCGACCGCGGTCGCCACCGATCGTCGCGACCTGTTCGACTGGGCGGTGAAGGAATACAAGGTCGGCGCCAACCAGGTCGACCCCCAGGGTTTCCTGCCCAACGAGCTCAAGCGTCAACAACGGGCCTTGGCTTATCACAACTACGCGTTGCCGCCGCTGGCGATGATTGCCAGCTTTGCCCTGGCCAACGGCGTGGATCTGCGCCAGGAAAACAATGGTGCGCTCAAGCGCTTGGGTGATCGGGTGTTGGCCGGGGTGAAGGATCCGCAGCAATTCCAGGCCAAGAATGGCCAGGAACAGGACATGACCGACCTCAAGGTCGACTCGAAATTCGCCTGGCTCGAACCGTATTGCACGCTCTACACCTGTCCGCCGGACGTGCTTGAACACAAGCATCAGATGCAACCGTTCAAGACCTTCCGCCTCGGCGGCGACCTGACCAAGGTCTACGACCCGAGCCATGAGAAGGGCAACCAGTAGAGCCGTCAAACAACACGGATTGTGGATGGTGCGGCCATTGTGGCGAGGGGGCTTGCCCCCGTTGGACTGCGCGGCAGTCCTGAAACCGGCGAATGCGGCCCGCCTGAAGAATGCGGATTCCGTTTTTGGGGCCGCTTCGCAGCCCAACGGGGGCAAGCCCCCTCGCCACAGGTAATCCCCGTCACCACAAGTTCGCGCATGACGGTGGATCTACGTAATACCCCCCCCGATTACCACGGGGGGTTTGGGGGGCCTTGGCCCTTGACCGTTGACGAAACAAGGAGAGCCCGGGATGGTCTTTTCATCCAATGTGTTCCTGTTCCTGTTCCTGCCGATCTTTCTCGGCTTGTACTACTTGAGCGGGCAACGCTATCGCAACCTGCTGTTGCTGATCGCCAGCTACGTGTTCTATGCCTGGTGGCGAGTCGACTTCCTGGCGCTGTTCGCCGGCGTCACCCTGTGGAACTACTGGATCGGCCTCAAGGTCGGTGCCGCCGGAGTGCGCAGTAAACCGGCACAACGCTGGCTGCTGCTGGGCGTGGCCATCGACCTGGGCATCCTCGGCTACTTCAAGTACGCCAACTTCGGCGTCGACAGCCTCAACGCGATCATGACCTCGTTCGGTCTCGAACCGTTCATCCTGACCCACGTGCTGCTGCCGATCGGGATCTCGTTCTACATCTTCGAGTCCATCAGCTACATCATCGACGTCTACCGTGGCGACACCCCGGCAACGCGCAACCTGATCGACTTCGCCGCCTTCGTGGCGATCTTCCCGCACCTGATTGCCGGCCCCGTGCTGCGCTTTCGCGACCTCGCCGAACAGTTCAACAACCGCACCCACACCCTCGACAAATTCTCCGAGGGCGCCACGCGGTTCATGCAGGGCTTTATCAAGAAAGTCTTTATCGCCGACACCCTGGCGGTGGTCGCCGACCATTGCTTCGCCCTGCAACACCCGAGCACCGGCGACGCCTGGCTCGGCGCCCTGGCCTACACCGCGCAGCTGTACTTCGACTTCTCCGGCTACAGCGACATGGCCATCGGCCTGGGCCTGATGATGGGCTTCCGCTTCATGGAGAACTTCAAGCAGCCCTACATCAGCCAGTCGATCACCGAGTTCTGGCGGCGCTGGCATATCAGCCTGTCGACCTGGCTGCGCGACTACCTCTACATCACCCTGGGCGGCAACCGCAAAGGCACGCTGATCACCTACCGCAACCTGTTCCTGACCATGCTGCTCGGCGGCCTGTGGCACGGCGCCAACCTCACCTACATCGTCTGGGGCGCCTGGCACGGCCTGTGGCTGGCCATCGAAAAAGCCCTGGGAATCGACACCAACCCGCGCCGCTTCAACCCGATCCGCTGGGCCCTGACCTTCCTGCTGGTGATCATGGGCTGGGTGATCTTCCGCTCCGAAAACCTGCACGTCGCCGCCCGCATGTACGGCGCCATGTTCAGCTTCAGCGAGTGGTCACTGTCGGAACTCAACCGCGCCAGCCTCACCGGCCTGCAAGTGGCGACCCTGGTGCTGGCCTACGCAACCCTGGCGTTCTTCGGCCTGCGCGACTTCTACCGCAACCCACCCGCCGCCAAAGCCAAGGCCAGCCCCGCCGACGGCCCGGCCACCGCGCAACCGGGGCTGATCAAGGCGGTCCCCGGCGAAGCGGCCAACAGCATTCACGAGCCCGGCTACAACGTCGGCACCGAGGCCCAGGTGCAACCGGCCTACTGGGTCGCCGACTGGCCGCGCTACCTGATGCGCACCCTGGTGCTGCTGCTGTTCATCGCCTCGATTCTCAAACTCTCGGCGCAAAGCTTCTCGCCGTTCCTTTACTTCCAGTTCTGAGGGAGCCGACCATGACCCGCTCATTACGCATCCTCTACATCGCCCTGTTCCTGGCCATCCTGCTGGCACTGGGGCTGTGGTCCCTGCGCAGCTTTATCGGCTTCAGCACCAATGCCGACGCCACCCTGATCAACGGGCGCTGGACCAAGGCCATCGAAACCCGTTACGACGGCGAATTCCCGATCAAGCGCCTGGGCACCAACCTCTGGGCCGCGCTGGACTTCAAGCTGTTCAACGAAGGCCGCCCGGGCGTGGTGCTGGGCCGCGACCAGTGGCTCTACAGCGACGAGGAGTTCAACCCGGTCGCCGGTGAGCAGCAGAACCTGCAAGGCAACTACGCGCTGGTTGAAGGCGTGCGCCAGACCCTCAAGGCCAAGGGCGTGAAACTGGTGCTGGCGATCGTCCCGGCCAAGGTCCGCCTGTACCCGGAACACCTGGGCGACGTCCGTCCGGCAAGCATTCACGCCAACCTCTACCAGGACTTCCACGCCCGGGTCGCCGCCGAGCGGATCATCGCCCCGGACCTGCTGGGCCCCTTGCAACAGGCCAAGGAACAAGGCCGACAAGTGTTCCTGCGTACCGATACCCACTGGACCCCGGACGGCGCGCAAATCGCCGCCACTCAACTGGCCGCGGCCATCGCCCAGCACGCCCCGCTCAGCGGCGAGCCGCAACGTTTTGTCACCGCCGCCGAGAAGACCGAACAGCACAAGGGTGACCTGACCCTGTTCCTGCCGCTGGACCCGCTGTTCAGCAATCTGATGCCACCCGAGGAGCCCCTGGAAAAACGCACCACCCGTGCCGCCGACGATCAGCCGGCTGGCGGCGACGCGCTGTTTGCCGACAGCGAAGTCCCGGTGGCCCTGATCGGCACCAGCTACAGCGCCAACCCGAACTGGAACTTCGTCGGCGCATTGAAACAGGCCCTGCACCGCGACGTGGTGAATTACGCCGAAGACGGCCACGGCCCGATCCTGCCGATGCTCGCCTACCTGGAAAGCGACGCCTTCAAGAACAGCCCGCCGCAGGTACTGATCTGGGAGTTCCCGGAGCGCTACCTGCCGGTCAACAACGAAATCGGCGATGCCGACCCCAAGTGGGTCGCGCAATTGAAAGCCACGGGGCTGCACCAACAGAACCTGGTCCAGAACACACCTAAATCCGAGTCGCCCGAACGGGCGCAAAACTGAAAGAGGTACTTCCCATGACCTTCAACATCACTCGTAAAAACAGCCAAGGCCGCGCGGTCAAAAGCTTGGCCCTGGCCACGGGCCTGAGCCTGCTGTCCTTGTCCGTCTGGGCCGGCGATTCCGCCTTGTATGGCCCGGTCGCACCGAAAGGTTCGAGCTTCGTGCGTATCTACAACGCCAGCAACCAGGAGGTCAGCGCCACCGTTGGCGCCACCGCGCTCAACGACGTGGCACCGCTGGCCAGCAGCGATTTCAGCTTCATGCCCGGTGGTGACTACAGCGCCAAGGTCGGCACCCAGAGCCTGTCGGTGAAACTCGCCGCCGACCACTATTACACCCTGGTCAACAGCACCAGCGGCCAGCCGCAACTGATCGAAGAGCCGCCGTTCAAGAACAAACAGAAGTCATTGGTACGGGTGCAGAACCTGAGTGACAAGGCCCTGACCCTGAAGACCGCCGACGGCAAGACCGACGTGGTCCAGGCGGTGGCGGCCAAGGGCCGTGGCGAACGCGAAATCAACCCGGTGAAAGTCAGCTTCGCCCTGTACGACGGCAGCACCAAGGTCAGCGACCTCAAGCCGGTGGCCCTGGAGCGTGGCGAAGCGGCGGTGCTCTACGTCACCGGCAGCGGTAGCAGCCTGTCGCCGGTCTGGGTCAAACGCCCGGTTTCGACGCGCTGATCGACTCACCAGGGATTCAGGTCGTTCATACACATATCAAGCCGGTTGAATTACCTGTGGCGAGGGGGCTTGCCCCCGCTGGAGCGCGAAGCGGTCCCAAAACGCACCATCAGGTAAATCGAGGCGTCCGGTTTTACGACTGCTGCGCAGTCGAACGGGGGCAAGCCCCCTCGCCACAGTGGCTCTAACCCATAGATTGCTTAAAGGAGTAACAACATGATTCCGGTAATTCTCTCAGGTGGTAGCGGCTCACGTCTTTGGCCGCTTTCTCGCAAGCAGTTTCCCAAGCAATTCCTCGCCCTCACCGGTAAGGAAACGCTGTTCCAGCAAACCCTCGAGCGCCTGGTGTTCGATGGCATGGAAAGCCCGATCGTGGTCTGCAACCTGGACCACCGTTTCATCGTCAACGAACAGTTGAGCAACCGTAAGCTCGAAGCCCAGCGCATCCTGATGGAGCCCTTTGGCCGTAACACCGCGCCGGCCGTGGCCCTGACCGCGATGCTGCTGGTCAACGAAGGCCGCGATGAACTGATGCTGGTGCTGCCCGCCGACCACGTGCTCGAAGACCAGAAAGCCCTGCAACGCGCCCTGGCCCTGGCCACCGTGGCGGCCGAGCGCGGCGAAATGGTGCTGTTCGGCGTCCCCGCGACCAAGCCGGAAACCGGTTATGGCTACATCAAGTCGAGCAACGATGCGCTGCTGCCGGAAGGCGTCAGCCGGGTCTCGCAGTTCGTCGAGAAACCGGACGAAAAACGCGCCGCCGAATTCGTCGAGGCCGGCGGTTACTTCTGGAACAGCGGCATGTTCCTGTTCCGCGCCAGCCGCTTCCTCGAAGAGCTGAAAAAACACGAGCCGGACATCTACGACACCTGCCTGCTGACCCTGGAACGCAGCACCCAGGACGGCGACAGCATAACCCTCGACGAAGCCACCTTCGCCCAGTGCCCGGACAACTCCATCGACTACGCGGTGATGGAAAAGACCCAGCGTGCCTGCGTGGTGCCCTTGAGCGCCGGCTGGAGTGACGTCGGCTGCTGGTCGTCGCTGTGGGACGTGCATGAGAAGGACGAAAACGGCAACGTCAGCAAAGGCGACGTGGTGATCCAGGACAGCCATAACTGCATGATCCATGGCAACGGCAAGCTGGTCTCGGTGATCGGCCTGGAAGACATCGTCATCGTCGAAACCAAGGACGCCATGATGATCGCCCACAAGGACAAGGTTCAAGGCGTGAAACAGATGGTCAACACCCTCAACGCCCAGGGCCGCAGCGAAACCCAGAACCACTGCGAAGTCTATCGGCCCTGGGGGTCCTACGACTCGGTGGACATGGGCGGGCGCTTTCAGGTCAAGCACATCTCGGTCAAGCCGGGGGCCTGCCTGTCGTTGCAGATGCACCACCACCGCGCCGAGCACTGGATCGTGGTCAGCGGCACCGCCGAAGTGACCTGCGACGAGAACGTGTTCCTGCTCTGCGAGAACCAGTCCACCTACATCCCGATTGCCTCGGTGCACCGCCTGCGCAACCCGGGCAAGATCCCGCTGGAAATCATCGAAGTGCAGTCCGGCAGCTACCTGGGCGAAGACGATATCGAGCGCTTTGAAGATGTCTATGGGCGTTCGACTGCGGTTGAGCCGGAGGTGAAAACCATCGCCCAGTAAACTACAGTGTTCCACTCACCCCCGCCTCCCTGGCTGCGTACCCCCTATCCGCAGCCAGGGAGGCGGGGGTGTTTTTTTGCCTGCGCAATCGCAGGTTCGACGAAAGATAGAGATGGCCAATTTTTCATGCTAGCGTGCCGATAATTCGATGTTCAGCCTACGGCGGTTTATCCACAGGGAAGGGAGGCTTCATGACGTTGACGGTCGGCAACGCGCAACAGCGACAGTGGGACGACGACAACGCCGCCTTGGCGAATCTGTGCCGCGACCTGCCGCCCCTCCGATTGCGGGCCCAGGCGGTACGCGCCCGCACCATGACGCTGACGGCGCTGCTGGCGGGATCGGCCGCGGCGGAATTGGCGCAGTTGCAGCTCGACGTAACGGCGCTGACTCAGATCGACACGCGCTGCCAAGTGAATCTCCAGACCGCCCAAGCCCGGCTGCAACATATCCGGGCCGCGCAGATTCGCCAGATCGAGGCGGTGACCCGCATCGCCCTCCAGGCCCTTCAACCGGTTATCGCGGCCTGTCAGGCCGATGGCCTGACGGTGACGGCGTGCGAGGCGCGCGCGACGGCGGCCGAAGCCACCTACCTGGCGGCCCGCACCCTGAAGGCCACCTATCCCAATCTGGGCCTGACGCTGACGCTGATCAACCATCCCAAGGGGCCAACCAACAAGCTCAGCGCCCTCGAACTTGCCAAGCTGAACACCAAGCTTCAGGGGCGTACCGTGACGGCCTGGGTGCTGGGTCGCCTGCCAGGAGCGGCAACGCGCGCCTATCGCGCGGGTGAACAGATGTACATCCCCCAGACCTTGTCGTACTTTCCCTATCAGCCCAGCTCCGAGATTTTCCATGATTGGGTGTGGGAGACCAAGGTCGGCCATGGCCAGACGGCGTCGGCCATGAATGAGATGCTGAGCAAGATCCAAGCCGGCGGCACGCTGCTCGACACTCCTTTCGTCACGACGGCGAGCGGTTCGAAATGGGTGGTCACTCATCCCAACGTGGTGCTGAACATCATCCTGGATGCCGCCAAGACGGTGCTGATCACCTTTTACAAGACGTGATTGTGGCGGCTGTCACACGGGATGGGGCATCTTCAGGATCGAGGTCACCTACCGTCAGAAATGATAGGCCCGATAGATGATATTGACCCGCCTACATAGCATGGACTGAAAATAGAGTCTCCCCATTATCCACCCTGATCGAAGATCGTCCGCAGGGCGCCTGCGAAGACTATTCCCTTTCACTTGACTGAAATTTCCTAGAAAATCCCAACCCGTTGCTTCTGCCCATTTCGATGACTAGTCTGCATCCTATCGCCGCAAATTCGGTGATACGGACGTGCAAGTCCGGGCTGGTTACTGGAGCAACGACACCTGACCAAAATCTCGGAGATCTAGTCTCCGAGATTCCGCGTTATGGTGGCTGTGCGTGGGAGATCTTCGGGATCTGCCGGGATTTTGCTCTGTAACCACCGGTCTTGCACACCTGCGTACAGCTGCCACCCTAAATTCGCGTGCAAGCGAACTGTGGTAGCTGGTTACGGAGTCTCACCATGTTCAAGATCACCCCCAATCCGCCTGTCGCGGAAGGCCTCGCCTCCCCTGCATTCAGGCTCGCCGCCGAGCGCGCCTTCGCTCACTACGAACTGCCAGCAACCCATGTCCGCCCCCGGAAACGGCAAGCGCGCAACACCGAAGAAACCCTGCTCCATATCTACGAAAGCCTCCAGAGTGCTTCGGCGACCGCCTATGAAGCGGCGGACAATCTCCAGGGCTCGCAGCGCAAACTCGCCTTGGGCGCCGTGCACCTGATAGATATGGCGCAACAGGAGATGGATGGACTGCTCGACGCGTAACAAGCAGCAGTTTCCAGATGGACTAACAGCGTTATTCGCTCCCACCAGACCCGGTGGGAGTGAACAGATCAAAACCACTACCCTTGGGCAGCGAAGGTGGCGTGACGCTGAAGCTTTCCTGTTGGCCCATCGCCGGGCTCCGAGCGGGTGTGCTGGGAGCTAATTTGGGCGCAACACGGGAGACCGATCTACTGTCAGAACTGACAGTTTTTTAGAGATTAATGGAATAAAAAAAGCCAAACGAGGCATATCCCAACCACTTCAAGACATTAGCAAGCATTAATTAGTAAATATTATCCTCCGACGATCAAGGCCAAGACGCTCATCTCATAGGGCGATTCCAGCCGATAATTCATTGAATTCATTTAAAAATATATTTAATACAATTATTTCACTGGATTCCATGGTGGAATGATGCCACTTTGCCACCCGTCATTTCTGACAGGTTACATTGGATCGCATTTGACGTTGAATACCCCCAACAGCGAAACAGGCGGCAGGGTATCGAGCATGAAAGAGACGACCACAGTCATCGAAATAAAGACTCGACAAGCGTTCAGGGCAGAGCTGGGCAGCCTGGAGGTGCCATTGATCCGCCCCCGACCGGCCATGGTGCTGGTCTACAGCCGCCACTGTCCGTCGTGCGAGCAGATCAAGCCGCTGCTCGAAACCCTGGCCGCGGGGCCTTACCGGGAACGGGTGGTGTTCTATCAGATCAGTTATCCGATCTTCAAACTGTTCCAGCCAGAGATCAAAGTCGAGTACGTCCCGGCGCTGTTTTTCCTCGATGCCCATGGCACCCAGAGCCATATGTACGGCACTAAAAAGGACGAGATAAAGACCGGCCTCGATTCGCTCTTTTTTGTCTCGAACGGGGTATTCTCGGAGATCTACGACTCTCTCCACTAAGGATGCGCCATGCCCGTTGCCCTGATCACCGGATGTTCCAGCGGCATCGGCCGCGCGTTGGCGGATGTGTTCAAACAAGCGGGCTACGAGGTCTGGACCTCGGCGCGCCGGGCCGAGGATGTGGCGGTGCTGGTCGCGGCCGGGTTCACCGCCGTGCAACTGGACGTCAATGATGGAGAAGCACTGCAGGCGTTGGGCGAACGCCTCAACACGCAATGCGGTGGCCTCGATGTGTTGATCAACAACGCCGGTTATGGCGCCATGGGGCCGGTGCTCGACGGCGGGGTCGAGGCCATGCGCCGGCAGTTCGAAACCAATGTGTTTTCCATCGTTGGGGTGACCCGGGCAATGCTGCCAGTGTTGCGCCGCAGCCGCGGCCTGGTGGTGAATATCGGCAGTGTTTCCGGGGTGTTGGTGACGCCGTTCGCCGGGGCTTATTGCGCCTCGAAAGCGGCGGTGCATGCCTTGAGCGACGCCATGCGCATGGAGTTGGCACCGTTCGGAATCCGGGTGCTGGAAGTACAACCCGGGGCCATCGATACCCGCTTTGCCAAAAACGCCGGGCATGAAGCCGAGCAATTGATTGGCGAACAATCGCCCTGGTGGCCGCTGCGCGAAGGCATTCGGGCGCGGGCCAATGCTTCGCAGAACAATCCGACCGCCGCCAGCCACTTTGCCGCCGACTTGCTCAAAGCCGTACAACAGGCCCGGCCGCCGCGCCTGTTGCGCCTGGGTAATGGCAGTTGGGCGTTGCCGTTGATGGCCTGGTTGCTGCCCAAGGGCTTGCTGGAAAAAGTGCTGATGAAACGGTTTGGCCTCAGTGCACGCCTGTAACCAGCGGCCAGCAAGCAATGCCGTTCACTTGAGCCTGAACACCTACCTCAATGTGGGAGCGGTGCTTGCCCGCGAAGAACGATGACGCGGTGTACCTGAAAAACCGCGGCGCTCCTTTCGCGGGCAAGCACCGCTCCCACAAATGATCTTGCGCTGTCCAGATTGAACATTTTCAAGGGAACAAGATTGCGCTCAGGCATGGTCCTTCATGAAGTCGATGAACACCCGGACTTTCAACGGCAGGTGCCGGGTGTCCGGGTACAGCGCGTAGATCCCCTGCTCGACAAAGCGGTAGTCGCTCAACAAGCGGCACAGGCGCCCGCTCTCCAGATCCTCACGTACCAGCCAATCCGGCAGAATCGCCACCCCCTGCCCCGCCAGGGCAAAGCCAAGCAGCACCGAGGAGTTGTCAGCGACGATGCGTGACTGCTCGACGCCGGGCCGAAAGAAAAACTGCTCGCCACTCGTCACATGGGTCAGGCCAAGATCCCCCAGCCGTCGATGCACCAGGCTCTGCACCTGTTGCAAGGCCTCGAAGGTGTGCAATTCGCCGCCAGGCAATCCGGCGACAAAACCCGGCGAGGCCACGGCAAAGATCTTGAAGGTGGCGAGTTGCGTGGCCCGATGATTGGAATCGGACACCTGACCCAACCGGAGCGCCACATCGAAACGCTCCGAGATCAGGTCGGCGTGGGTCGAGGAGGTCGACAGATGCACCTTCAACTCCGGGTGAATCTGCCGGAACAGCTCCAGCGCCGGCACCACTTTGGCCAAGGCATATTCCACCGTGGTGGTGATCCGTAGCGTGCCGCGCAGTTGCGTGTGCTCCGAACGCGCTTCGTCGATCGCCAGCCGGGCCTGTTCCAGCATGCTCAGGCAACGGCCATAAAAGCGCTCGCCGGCTTCGGTCAGGGCCAGGCGCCGGGTGTTGCGCGCCAACAGGGTCACACCCAGCTCAGCCTCCAGGCGCTTGAGGGTGAAGCTGACCACGGCGCGGGTTTGCCCCAGTCGTTCGGCGGCGGCGGTCAACGAACCGGCCTCGACCACGGTCTTGAAGGTTTCGAAACGATCTAGGCTGACCAAAGGTCCCCACCTCCATTGTCAAAATAATTTTGACAAACTAGCAGCCAAATCGCGGTTTCCCAAACAACGGTGGCGACCTAACCTGTCGCCACAAGGAGAATCCGCATGAACGATAAAGCGCTGTACCTCAATGAAGTGATCGAAACCCTTACAGCCATCGAACAGTGGTTTTCCGGAGCCATGGCGGACAACGCGCTGGAGTCGTTGCTGGCACGGTTCTCGGAGACCTTTTCCATGGTCACGCCCACTGGCAGACAACTGGACAAAGCGGGGTTGGGCGAATTGTTTAGCAGTGCGGGCGGACACCGACCGGGTTGTGTCATTACCCTCGGAGAGCTTGAAGTGATTGCATTGCATGAAGCCGGTGCCGTAGTTCGTTATCGCGAATGGCAGGCTGATGACACCGGTACGCCTACCGATCGGCTGGCCACGGCGGTGTTTGAAAAACAGCCGGGTGGACAGGTGCTATGGCGGCATTTGCACGAGACCTTCACTCAGGCATAAAAGACGAACCTTGCAAATATCGTCTCGACCGCTACCCCGCCACCGCGCCCAACGCGGTCACCTGCGGGCGCTGACTTGCCAGCGATGGGCCCTCGAGCCTTGCATCGGTCTTGCGGACGCCATCGCCGGCAAGCCGGCTCCCACGCAGGTTGGTGTTTCAGGCCTGACTGAGCATTGTCAGTTCGTGACGACGCCAGGTCGCTCATCCAACACCGAATCCACCCAGCGCTGAGCCAACTCGATCAGGTGCACAACCCCCATCGCCACCTGGCGGTTGGAACCGGTCTGGTTGTCGGCGTGTTCATAGGCCGTGGCCGCTGCCGATTGCAGGACGGAGTAGGCGTTGACGAGGGCGTCTTCGCGGCTTCTGGTCTCGGGCAGACAGTAAAGCGTCGAGGTGACGGCAGAAGATTTAGGGCGGTGGTGCGGCCCCAGGTCGTAGTGCGCGAAAGCACGGTCGGCGGCTTGGGGGTCGATGATTTCGGCGCTGGTTGAAACTGGCGGGTTGGGTGTGATCTTGAACATAGTGAAAAGCTCCAAGTGCAAGTTTGGAAGCCGTCACCATCGCTGCTAAACGAGGGTGGCAGCCGTACGCAGGTTAGCAGACCGGTGCACTAGGAACCCGGCGCGCCGCGAGGCGCCCTGCGCACGACCACCATAAAAGCAGGGCCGAAAAAAAACGCCTTGCTGAAGGTGGCGCTGTGCGCCTAGTTACACGACGAGCTGCTAAACCCGGTCACTGAATTGGCAGTGACGAAATCAAGCCTAGTCGCGCAATCAGGCACAAACAAGCGCCCGGGATTTTCTAGGAAATTTCACTCAAGGGAAAGCGAGTTGTCTTGCTGGCCGAGTTTGACCCAAAGCTTTTTGGCGCTCTTGAGGGCCCCTTCGCGGCGGTGCGGCGATCCGACAAGCTCCGCTCCCACAGTCTTGAGTCGTACCTGAATGTTGCGTACGGCCGAGAACCTGTGGGAGCGGAGCTTGCCCGCGAAGCTTTTGGCGCCCGCAAGGCCCCGCCGTTTGTCGGAACTGTCATTTCTGACAGTAGCGACGAGGCTTGGCTTGGGATCAGGCTTGAAGCGCCTGGAAAGGGAATTTCGTGGTTTTTCAGGTCAACCCTGGGCGAACAGCTCAATATGACCTCGAAGGGAGGAGCTGAAATGAGCAACCTTAATGACCCCGTTAGATTTTACGACGAAAGAACAGAGATTCTCGTACCTGACCAGCTTAAAGCACAATATCAAATTGCAGGTATCGTGGCTGTACACGGCACCCTAATCGAAATCAATGGAAACACGTATGTAGTGCAATTTAAAATCTATCATCATACAGATAGAGAATATGGTGTATTCGTAACGAATCTACACGGCAAAAATAACGAATACGCGCAGCAACTCAAAAAAATTAAAAATACGCTACAAAACTCCCACGCACTCCCCCTTATCCCTGAGAACGCCCCCAACACAGAAATGCCTGGAATTGGAGACGCAACAGCCCACGTAACATTCCAATTCCGCTGGTCAACCTGCCCTCGCTTTTTAAATATTGGCGATCATGCCGTCTTCATCGTACACCACCCTCTTAGAGAGCTTGAAATACTCGAACTAGAATACCTCGACTTCAAAGAAAACGACTTCAATTTAAGATTTTATGTCAAAGAGCTCACCAAATAAAACTAACAACTCGAGCAATGCCGTCCCTCGATTTAAAAACGAGATGAGGGTCTCGTATTTTTCAGCCCCACTGAGTTAACGCTCGATACGCCCCCCGAAGGAAGGAACTGAAATGAGTACTTCTAGAGCAAACACCACAGGCGATTATTTTTTTTACAGCACCGTTGGCTTTTATGAAAATGGTGTAAAACTAAATACACCTACCGACCAGGAAGAACAATATCGAATTGCTGGCAGCATTGCCAAATCTGGTGAGTACATCATGATTGGCAACACCCGATATCGTGTACTAAATAAAGATTACCATTACCTTACAGACCCACGATACAGGGTGCACGTAACAAGATCAGCACGCAGTGAAAAAAAGATATCTGCAGAGCAGCTGAAAAAATTCGAGCAGCTATCACACATACATTACCGTGTAACCCTCCCTCCTGCAGCGCCCTTTAGAGCAGACGCACCAAAACATAACATTCCCAACTCTGATGTTACATTCCACTCCGGCTACGAGGATTGCCCAACCTATGTACAAGCAGACGACCTCGCCTTTTTTTACCAACCTCCAGGCAAACTCTTAATACTAGAAAAAGAATACTCTTATTTCATGGCAGACCACTTCGAAATCACATTCAACGTCTGGTCAACACTATTCTCAAAGAAGCAACCTGAGTAATATCAGCCTGTCGAGCGAGCTAAAAAACAGTTTCAGGCATTGAGCTTTATAGTGCGCTCAAGGCACAGCATTAAGCTTCCGACTCTACAATCGATAAACTCCCGCCCCTCCAAAAGGAGGGGCGGGGTGTCACACATGGCCAAAATTCACCTCCAGAACAATTACTCCCCCACCGCCTTAACAATCACCGTACAAGTAATCCCCGCCGCCAGCAGCACCCCGTCCGGCACCTCGTCAATATGAATCCGCACCGGCACCCGCTGCGCCAGGCGCACCCAGTTGAAGGTCGGGTTCACATCCGCAATCAGCTCACGACTCTCAGGGTTATCGCGGTCGTAAATACCCCGCGAGATACTCTCCACATGCCCCTTGAGCACTTCCCCACTCATCAGTTGCATATCCGCCGGATCACCCACCTTCAAATGCGGCAGTTTGGTCTCTTCAAAGAAGCCATAAACCCAGAACGAGTTCATATCCACCACCGCCATCTTCGCCTCGCCGATCCGCGCATAGTCACCGCGGTGCACGTTGAGGTTGGTGACATAACCGTCCACCGCCGCCCGCACTTCGGTGCGCGCCAGGTTCAACTGCGCCGCCTCCAACTGCGCCTGGGCCTGCTGGTAATCAGCCAGGGCCGCATCGGCGGTGTTGCTCGCGTCATCGCGGCTTTCCTTGGAGATCACCAGGTTATCCAGGTCCGCGCGGCGGTGGGCGTTGAGCTTGCGCATCTCCCAGGTGGCCTTGCGCGAGTCCACCAGCGACTGCGCCTGCTTGACCGCGATGCGGTAGTGCTCGGGATCGATACGCATCAGCAGGTCGCCCCGCTTCACCACCTGGTTGTCACGCACCGGCACGTCCACCACTTCACCGGTGACGTCCGCCGCGACGTTGATGATGTCAGCGCGCACCCGGCCGTCGCGGGTCCAGGGGGTTTGCATGTACTGCACCCAGAGGAAGCGGCCGATGCCGATCGCAAGGGCCAGGACCAACAAGGTGGCGATCAGGCTGAAAAGCTTTTTCATCAGGTCGTTCTCAACGGTAGACAGTGAGCGCCAAGGCGCCGAACAAGCAGCAGAACAGGCTCAGACGCAACAGCGCCGGGTGCCAGAAGAAGCGGTACAGGTCATGGCTGGCGATAAACCGGTCCAGCGCCCAGCCCAGTCCCGCCGCGATCAGGAACATCAGGGTCATGGTCGGCATGTACACGCCATGGAAGGCCACTTCACGGGGCATGGGGATTTCCTTGTGGACGGCCCAGGTCGGCCAGCGGTGATTGCGGGTCCAGCAACGAGGTGCGGATAAAGTGCAGGTAGCTCTGCACCCGGCGCAGCGCCGAGGTGTCGAAGTGCCGGGCAAAGGGTTCGTCGGTAGCCTGGACCCGGCTGATGGCATGGTCCACCGCCACCAGGCCACGCTCCAGGTTGCTCGCGTTGGGCTGGATGAACAGGCGCACCAGCGCCCGGCCCATGACCCGGATCGACTGGCGCCACGGCTGCGATTCGGCATACGCCGGGTGCACCGGCAAGATCGCCTGCTCCTTGCGCAGTTCGATAATCGCGTGGCCGACTTCCAGCACCACGAACATCCAGCGCAACAGCTGGCTCTGCACTTTCGGCTGCCCGGCGGCCAGGCCGTAGGCCTGGTGCAACAGGTCGCGGGTGCCGCTTTCGAAGGTCGAACCAAGGCCCTTGAGCTTGCCGCTGATGGCGAACACCACCTGTTCGCGCAGGTCCTGCTCCAAGCGCCGCCACAGCCAGCGGCTGTTGGGTGGCAGGATGATCGCCCCCGCCGCCGCACACACCAGCATGCCGAGGACCATGCCGATGTAGTCGTTGATAAAGCTGTAGGGGTTGTAGACGGTCAGGTTGTCCGGCACCGAACCGATGCTGAAGAAGATCAGCAGCCCCAGGCCAATACCGGCATAGCGTGGACGCGAAGCGAGAAAGGCGCCGAGCACGATCACCGGCGCAAGCATCAGGCACAGCAGCGGGAAACCATCGATCCAGGGAAACACGAAGAACATTTCGACAAAGCCGATCACCGCGCCGAGCAGGGTGCCGCAGGCCATCTGGAAGGCCATGCGCTTGGGGTTCGGCGTGGCTGCGGAAAGCCCCACGGTAGCGGCGGAGACCAGGGTCATGGTCACCCCGCTCGGCCAGGCGGTCGCCACCCAATAGCTGCCAAGCACGATCAGAATGAACGCGGCGCGAATCCCCGAGGCCGAGGCGGCGAGCCAGTTGGTTTTCGGTACATAGGGCTCGTCCCACTGTTCGCGTTCGTGGTGGTGATCGGCCAGGGACGCGTGGGTCAAGGCGTAGCTGTGCAGTTCCTCGACGAAGCGATAGAGCAGCTCGTAGGCGGTGTGAAAATCCAGCAGGTCGGCCTCGCTCGGCGCGGTTTGCTGGAAGCTCGCCCGCAGGCTGCGTACCCGCTCCGGCAAGCCCTGCTTGTAGTCCGCCAGGCGGCTCGCCAGGCGCTGCGCGTCGGCGTCGGTCAGCGCTCGTCCGGCAAAGTCGTCGAGCAGTTCACCGAGGCTCGGAAAGCCCGGTTCGATGGCCGCCAGCACCTCGCCCCGGCCCCGCCCGCGCAAGCGCTCAAGCAACTGGTGCAAGGCGTTGAAGCGGGTGGTGAGGGTCATGAATTCGCTGTTCAGGCGGTTCAGCCGGCCGTTGCGCCGGCGCATGTGCGGGTCTTCGAATACGGTGACACTGCGCAGCCCTTCCAGGCCCACCGCCTGGGCGATAAAGCCAACGTTGGCGGTCTCGAAGGCGGACTGTGGATGGCTGCCGCGCAAGCCGGCGCTGACAAACCCGGCGAACACCCCGAAACGCTGGTAGAGGGCGTTGCGCATGGCGGCACTGGAGGTCTGCGGCAGGATCGCGGCGCTGACCAGGGTCGAGCAGAGGATTCCCAGGGAGATTTCCAGCACTCGCCAGACCGCCGCCATGAACGCCCCTTCCGGATGGGCCAGGGCCGGTAGGCCGACCATCGCGGCGGTGTAACCGGCGAGCACGAAGCCGTAGGCGCGAAAGTTGCGGTTGCGCTGCGCGCCGGCCGAGCAGAGGCCGACCCAGATCGCCAGCGCGCCAAGGAACAGTTCGGTGTACTGGGCGAACAGGGCGATCAGCGCGACCATCACCGCGGAGCCGGCCAGGGTGCCAAGGAAGCGGTAGAAGCTCTTGGCGAACACGTGGCCGCTCTGCGGCTGCATCACGATGAACACCGTGATCATCGCGGTCCGTGGCTGCGGCAACTCCAGGCGCATGGCCAGCCAGAGGGTGAGGAAGGCGGCGGCCAGGACCTTGAAGATATAGATCCAGGTCACACCGTCGCTACGGGCCCAGTCGAAGAAACCGCGACGCCATTCCAGGGAGTACAGCCAGCGCACCGGGGCGGGCAAGGGAGTCATGACGCGGTTCTCAATGATCGAAGGCGGCCAGTACGGCCGGAGGTTTGTTCGCGACGGTGCGGTTGTCGGCCGGTACGTCGTTGCCCGCGCCCAGTCCGCCCCCCAGTTCGGTGACCAGTTCGGCATGGGCACTCAGGCGCGCGGCCTGGACCTGCTGCTCGACCTGCTGCTGGTGAAACAACAGGGTCTGGGCATTGAGCACATTGAGGTAGTCGGTCAGGCCACGCTGGTAGGCGATCATCGCGATGTCATAGGTTTTGCGCGCCGAGGCCACGGACTCGGCGGCGAACACCTGCTGCTTGTCCAGGGACTCGCGGCGGATCAACTGGTCGGAAATGCCCTTGAGGGCGTTGACCAGGGTCTGGTTGTATTTCGCCACGGCCATGTCATAGCCCGCCGCCGCTTCGCCCAACTCGGCGCGCAGGCGACCGCCATCGAAGATCGGCAGGGACACCGCCGGGCCGACGCCGTAGTTGAATTTCTTGCCGGTGAGGAACTCCAGCAGGCCGCCACCGGTGGCCATGTAGCCGAGGTTGCCGACCAGGTCGACGTTGGGATAGAAACCGGCGTGGGCGACATCGATGCCACGGGCCTGGGCCGCCACTTGCCAGCGGCTGGCGACCACGTCCGGGCGCTGACCGAGCAGTTGCGCGGGCAGCGCCGAGGGCAACTTCAAGGGGGTGTGCAGCGACAGCGACGGACGTTGCAGGCGCGCGCCCTCGCCCGGGCCGACACCGGCCAGGGCCGCCAGTTGGTTGCGGCTCAGGGCAATTTCTTCGTCCAGGGCATCGAGCTGGCGATGGGTTTCCGGCAGCGGCGTCTCGGCCTGGCTGACTTCCAAATGGGTGCCGAGGCCACCGTCCAGGCGTTTTTGCGCCAGGTCGAGAATCTGCATCTGCTGTTTGAGAGTGGCTTCGACGATATCGCGCTCGGCATAGTGCAAGGACAGCTGGATATAGGCGCGCACGATGCTGTTCTGCAATTCGAGCCGGGCCTGGCGCGCTTCGGCGACGCTCACGTGGGCCAGGTCGACGGCCCGCTCGCTGGCGTTGCTTTCGCGACCCCAGAGGTCGAGGGAATAGCTCAGGCCCAGCGCGGCGTTGTTGTCCCAGGTGGTGGTGCCCGCCAGTTCGCCGGGTCCGTAAAACTGGTCGTTGGCCCAGTTGTGCCGTTTGAGGGCGGCGTCGCCCTTGATCTGCACGGACTCGGCCGACTCCGCCAGCCCCGCCAGGGCTCGGGCCTGGCGCACCCGGGCGGCGGCCATGGCCAGGCTCGGGCTGCCTTGCACGGCGCGCTCGATCCACTGGTCGAGCTGGCGGTCGCCATAGGCCCGCCACCATTGCGCGACCGGCCAGTGCGCGTCGCGCTCGGCGCTCTGGATCGCCTGGTCGGTGAGCAGGGTGTTGGCCGCGAGGGTCTGGCCCTGCGGGGCAATACCTCCGGTTCCGATGCAGCCGCTGATGGTCAAGGATAAGGCCCAAACACTGAGAGTCTTCAGCTCTCTGCTGATGCGACGCGGCACTGCTGCGAATTCCTGAGATGAAGAGGCGGTTTCCCGTGGGCACGCCATTGGACACAACACACGCCTGTAGGAGCAGGGCTTGTCGGATCGCCGTACCGCGGCGAAGGCGTCCATGAGAACGCTGAAAGCTTCGCGGCGGTGCGACATCCCGACAAGCCCTGCTCCTACAGTTATGAGGTGTTATTGGGAGCAGAGGTGCACACAGGTCGGAGCAATTCTAGAGGGCGGCCTCTCAGACGATAAGACGGCCTTTCTGTGAAGCTTTGTTACCGTTAACGCGATAATCCCTTGGTCGTATGCCCAACACCCCGTTACTTCGTGTCACAATTTACCGTCACCCCAGAGAGCACTCCATGGACACCTTGCAAAATATGCGCGCCTTCAGTTGCGTGGCCGAAGCCGGTAGTTTTACCGCCGCCGCCATCCAACTGGATACTACGACGGCCAACGTCTCGCGCGCGGTCTCGGCTCTTGAGGCCCACCTGCAAACCCGTCTGCTCAACCGCACCACCCGGCGTATTGCACTGACCGAAGCGGGCAAGCGCTACCTGCTGCGCTGCGGGCAGATCCTGGCCTATGTCGAGGAAGCCGAAGCCGAGGCCAGCGATGCCCATGCGCGTCCGGCCGGGCAGTTGAAAGTGCACTCGATGACCGGGGTCGGCCAGCATTTCGTGATCGATGCCATCGCCCGTTATCGCAAGACCCACCCCGACGTGACCTTCGACCTGACCCTGGCCAACCGCGTGCCGGACCTGCTCGACGAGGGGTATGACGTGTCCATCGTGCTGGCCAGCGAGTTGCCGGACTCGGGCTTTGTCTCGCAGCGCCTGGGAATCACCTACAGCATCGTGTGTGCCTCGCCGGCCTACGTCAAAGCCAGCGGCGGCGCGCAGAAGCCCAGCGACCTGCTCAACCACGCCTGCCTGCGCCTGGTGAGCCCGGTCATCGCGCTGGACCGCTGGGCCTTCGACGGCCCGGACGGCCAGGAAGTGGTGAACATTGCCACCTCGCCGTTCCTGGTCAACTCGGCCGATGCGATGAAGGCGGCAATCATCAGTGGCATGGGCGTCGGCGTGTTGCCGGTATATGCGGCCATCGAGGGACTGCGTAACGGCAGTCTGGTGCGGATGATGCCCAGCTACCGCTCGCAGGAGCTGAATGTGTATGCGATCTATCCATCACGCCAGTACCTGGATGCGAAGATCAAGACCTGGGTCGAGCACCTGCGCGGTACCTTGCCGGAAATCCTCGCCGGCCATCAGGCCGAGTTGGCGGCGTATGAGCTGGGGCATTTGCGGCTCGCGACCTGAACCGGATGGGATTTAGCGCACATCTCCGGCGGAAAATGATAGCGTGCTTGGTATTCCCGCCGTTCGATGAGCCCCGCGATGAAAAAAACCGTACTTGCCTTCAGCCGCATTACCCCCGCCATGGTCGAGCAACTGCGCCAGGATTTCGAAGTAATCGTCCCCGATCCCAAGCTCGGTGATCTCAACGCCCAATTCGACGCGGCCCTGCCCCACGCCCACGGGCTGATCGGCGTCGGCCGCAAGCTCGGCCGCGCCCAGTTGGAAAACGCCTCCCGGCTCGAAGTGGTCTCCAGCGTCTCGGTCGGCTACGACAACTATGACCTGGCCTACTTCAACGAACGCGGGATCATGCTCACCAATACCCCCGACGTGCTTACCGAAAGCACCGCCGACCTGGCCTTCGCCCTGCTCATGAGCAGCGCCCGCCGGGTCGCCGAGCTCGACGCCTGGACCAAGGCCGGGGAGTGGAAGGCCAGTGTCGGCCCGGCCCTGTTCGGCGGCAATGTGCACGGCAAGACCCTGGGCATCGTCGGCATGGGCAATATCGGCGCGGCGGTGGCCCGTCGTGGCCATCTCGGCTTCAACATGCCGATTCTCTACAGCGGCAACAGCCGCAAGCCGGAACTCGAACAGCAACTCGGCGCGCAGTTCCGCAGCCTTGACACCTTGCTCGCCGAGGCCGATTTCGTGGTCCTGGTGGTGCCCCTGAGCGACCAGACCCGCCACCTGATCGGCCAGCGCGAGCTGGGCCTGATGAAGTCGGACGCGATCCTGGTGAACATCTCCCGTGGCCCGGTGGTGGACGAACCGGCGCTGATCCAGGCCCTGCGCAACGGCACCATTCGTGGCGCCGGGCTGGATGTCTACGAAAAGGAACCGCTGGCCGAGTCGCCGCTGTTCCAACTGAAGAACGCCGTGACCCTGCCGCATATCGGTTCGGCCACCCACGAAACCCGCGAAGCCATGGCCAACCGGGCACTGGTCAATTTGCGCAGCGCCTTGCTCGGCGAGCGGCCGCGTGATCTGGTCAATCCCCAGGTGTGGAAGGGCTAAGCGACCACCGCCCGTGCAGGAACCCACCTGCTGGCGATGAGGCCGCTGTGCATCGCCTGATCGGGGACTGTCGCCAGCTTGCTGGCTCCTGCACGGGCGGGGTTGAGCGCGGGGCCAGGCTAATCCTGCCCGGCCCCGCTGTTTGCCCGGGCAACACCTTGCGCGTGAGCGTTCGCAACCATTCGTCACGCTGTTTCAGGTAGTCCTTTTGCAGCGCCTCGCCACCGGTCTTGTAGTCCTGCGTGGTTTCGCCTTCCAACGGCGAATAGTCGAAGAATTCAGTAAATAGCTGGTCATGCTCGCTGAGATGGCGGTGCTTCATGAACGCCTGCCAATGGCTGTTGCTCATCAATATATTCTCCAGCCCTTACGCCGCTTCGGCGCGCAGAATGAACTGGCGCATGGGCTCCACCGCCCCCCGGCTCAAGTACCGCCGCCGCGATGTCGTCAAGAAACAGCGGCGGCAACTCAAGATCGCCAAGACGGAAAGCGTACGCGCGAAAACGTCCTTCCGGGTCCTGGGCGTTCTGAGTGAGCACCTCGTCGGCCAAGGTGAAAAAGCGGAATTTCCCCCGTGCCAGGTTAAAGAGCGCCTGCTCCGCCCGACGTACATCGGTCTTGCGGCGGGCGAATGCGTAAAACGCCTCCAGTTCCAGTTGCCGGAAGACCTCGAAGGCCGGCGAGTCCTGCAACCGACCGTAGTGGACGATATCGAACTGCCGAATCCTGTGCCGTGGAAGAGAGGACAAATTCCAGATGCGCGATCAGGTTCTCGCGAAGACAGGGCCAAAGGGCTTGCCAGGGACTCTCGAGCGCCAGGAGCCGAGGCTCCATGCCAGTCAGCATTGCCTCGGCACGGCCTTTCGCGGTGCACTGCCGGCCGCTCAGATCGTGTCGTTCACGGCAGCCTTGGTGAGCGTGTCGATCAGGCGCTCGCGGTCCCGCTCGAAGAGCGGAGTCTCCTGCTCGTAGGCCAACTCCAGAAACCTGCACCAGAACGTCTGCGATCGCAGGTAATGGTAAAGGTCGCTGGCCTCCGGCGGCGCCGCTTCCAACTGTCGGACATACTCGACCATCGCCTCAAGATCGGCGTGGTCCAGTTGCACCCGCTCGGTGTAGAACCGCTCGTTGCACAGGTCGGGCAATTCCAGCCGCTCGGCCAGCAGTTCCCAATAGGCCCGATAGACAGCGGGATCGATGGTCTTGCGCCAGAACATCAGCAGGCGGAACTTACCCTTCAACAAGTGCAGTATCCGCGCTCTGGCTGCCGCCTTATCGAGCATGCCCAGTGCCTGGTGGCACAGTACCGCGAACTCGAGTTCATTGAAGATCCGCAACCGTTCCATCCCGCTCGCCGCCGCCGTCCGTTGCAGGAAAAACAGTTGCTGGCACAAATCGGCGCTGTCGGCCGCCGCCTCCACGACTTGCCAGACGCGCCGTGTCAGGTCGCGGCGCGCAACGGAAAACGCGGGATCATGGAAGGTCGCCAAGGCGCTCAGGTGTTCCAGGAACGCAAAGAATCCGCCGGAACCCGGCTCGTCCCTGACGCATTGCCAGCATTCGTTCTGTTGGGCAGTCCGATCCATCGCCGCGCCCCAGGCCGCGATGCCGACAGGCACTGAGAGCTCGGCGGGGGTGAGCCCGAAGGTAATGCCCGCGGCTTTTTTTTCCCGTGTATAAACCGATAGCTTGGCCAAGGTGTCGGGCAGCAGCGGATTGTCCGCCAGATTCACCCCACGGTTGAGCGACGGTGCGGCCAACAGCACGCTATCCGGTACCTGCCGGATGCGGTTATGACTCAAGTCGAGGACGCTCAGTTGCTTGAGGAAGAGCACGCCCGAGGGCCAGGCATCAATGCCGGTCCTGCTCAGGTCCAGCGACTGCAAGCCCGACAGGGCGGCGAAGTCGGGTAGCAACTTCAGCGGGTTGCCCTGCAAGTTCAGATACTTCAATTGCCGCAGTGCCGCCAGTTGCAAGGCACCGGCCGTCGTCAGAACAATGTGGTTAGCTTCAAGGTCGAGCTCTTCCAGACACTGGAGCTCGCCGATTACATGAGGCAGTCGCCTCAGGTCGGCAGCATACAGGCGCAAGTGTTTCAAAGCCGGAAAGGCACGCAGGAAAGCGCTCACGTAGCGGATATCAAGGTTCATGTCACGGATGAGCAGTTGGGTCACGTGCTTGAACTGCACGTTGAGTATCGGCATCTGCTCGACAGCAAAACCTTCGAGCAGTAGCAGGCCGCCAAGAAGATTGCGACTTTCCCAGCGCCAGCAACGCCTGATCCTGGATGCCATCGCCTTGCGCGTTCTCATCGTCACGATCCGTTCCGCGCCGCTGTCTGCCAAGGGAGCGTCGACCCAGGCCAGCAGGTCGTGCTTCAACGTGGCGTAGTCGTTTTCCAATGCCTCGACCGCCGTTCGTTGCTCCGCACTCGTGCGCCCCAGCGACTGGAGTATGTCGAACAATTCCTGGTGGGTCGCGCCGCGATAGAGTCTTTTCAGTTTGCCGAACAACTCCACCGACGGCAGGCCGGCGCCGCGACCACTCATTGCAATACCGATCCGCCCGGTGCGCTGGCGGACCAGACGCCGCGGCAAGAGCGCCCAGGGGTGGGCCGGACGCAAACCCAACCATCGGCGCAGCTCGCCACGCTGACGAATCGCCTGCTGGTAGACCAGGGTTTTCAACGCAGCTCCCGGACCCTGAGTCCCGCCCCAGGGCAAGCGGGCAGGCAGATCCTGAATCACCCGGGACAGGGCCAGGAGCAGGTCGCTTTGCAGCGCTCCCCGGCGGGAGACCTGCTCGCCCTCGACGATAAACGACTCATAACCGTTCTGCGTCTTCACCACCACCCGCTGCTTCGCGGTATTGACGCTGCCGCTGCTGTCCAACAGCGGACCGTCGATTCCCGTTTCGCGGATTTCGATCCGGGCCTGGCCGGGCCACCCCGGCAGTTCCCTGAGCAGCGGCAGCAGGATCCGATCGCTCAGGGCATTACTCGGCGCGTGGGGGCTCAACCCCATGAGGGCCCTACCGAGGAGCGCTTCGTCACTCCACCAACGGGCTTCTTCGGCCAACGCCAGGGGGATACGCCGAACCTGAGCGATCAGCCGACGTTGCCAGGACTCGCTGTACTCCAGCATTTCCTCGGCCACGCCGGCGGGCAGGTGAGGAAAAGCCCGCTCAAGCGTGCTCGCCAACGACTCCGTGACCTTGACACGTTGCCTGGACAGGCCATCGAGCAGCACCTGCCTGACTCGCCGTGGGTCACTCTCCAGACTGCGCAGCAAAGCACCGATCACCTGGCTTTCATCCGACTCCGAATCGACGGCCAACCACCGGCGATCCGCCTCGCCGACAAACTCGAGTGCCGTTTCGAGGCCCTTGGGCAAGACTGTCGAGCGCCAGGTCAGCACGGCGAGGTGCTGCTCGATATCCAGACAATCCCTGAAGCCCTGCATGAACGCCGTCAGGAATGCCGGAGGACGCAGATTGCACAAAATCGTCTGCCGCAACAGGCTGTCGGAGGTCGCGCTGATGGCCAGTATCTGCTGGGCGAGCGTCTCGGAAAACGACGAGGCCTGTCCGCCCAGGCGACGGAACGCAGTCAAGTCGTCCCAGCGCAGTGGATCCTCGAACTCATGCCACCAGGCCGTGACCCCGTTGTGTTCCAGGCGCGGCGTGTAGGCCCCCGGCAAAGCACTGGGGTTGATCCGCCAGTCCTCCGGCAAGCCGGTATTTTCAATGCGATACAGGTGTCCCTCCAGAGACAGATAAGTGTTGCCGCCCTGCCGATAGCGACCCGCCGCATCGGGCATCAGCGTCGAAGGCAGGGTGAGCGTTTCCTGGCAACGCTCGATGGGCAGGTGGACGCGGCCGTCCTCGCCCCGACGCTGCTCCAGGACGCCCGCGATCAACTTGCGCAAGGCCTGCACGTCGCTAGCATCCGCCACACCCAGCCGACTCGCTGCATGCTTCTTGAACAGTGCCGCCAGCGCCAGGTAGAAGCTGTCGTGAGTCGCACTGGTGCGTACCTGTGGACACAGGGTCAACCCCAACTGCTCCTGGATCAGTAACTCACCCGCCAGTTGCAACCAGGCATCGGTATCGCGATTGGCCGCTCGGCGCTGGTGGATTCCGTCCAGCGCCCGGCCCAGGCGGGTCAAGGCTTGCGCATCGGCCAGGGCACGGGCATGGGCCCCGGGCAATTCGCCGCTCTCCAGCAGCCGTTGGCGCTGTAGCGCGCCCATTGGCATGCGCCGCAGGTACTCGGCGATCCGGGTCAGCGACAGCCCGGGATACAACCCCATCAGCTTGAGCACCAGCGGCGGCAAGGACGGCGCGACCAACGACAGGTAATGACGGGCCGGGGCCGTCGAAGTCGAACGGTCCAGGCCATCATGGCTACTCAGCATCTCGAACAGCGCTGGCCGCTCCAGTCGGGCCAGGGCGTTGACCTGCTTGCGTATCGCGCTGTTCCACTGGCGCCGGACAAAGGGCTGGAAGTCGCCCTTGAGCGAGCAGTCGGGCAACAGGCTGAGGATCAGCGCCTGCGCGCCCTCTTCATGGGCCAGCGCGTCGGCCATCGGTCGTGAGCCGGCGACTTGTTCGACATAGCCGCCATCTTCCAGCCTTCGAATGGCCACCTGCTGCTCGAAGTCGCTCAGGCGCTCCCGCCGACCATGGACCTCCAGCAACTCGCCACCGGGTCCGTGGATAAACAGCCCGACCGCTTCGGGCCAATCGGACAGCCGTGGTAGCAGACAGAACAGTGCGCGCTCGGCATCCGCCGGCAAGCTCAGTCGCGCATCACTGCTGGCGATCAGCGCATTGAGAGCAGCGTCGATCTGCTGGCGCCGCACGGCCTCGACCAGCGACGCCGGTGGCAACCCACCCGACCAGAGCGCCTGCAACTGCAGGCGGCGAACGCCGCTGATGCTCAGCAGCACCTCGGCCTGCTCGGCAGTCCCCTGGAGCAGCATCCGTTCCAACCAGCGGGCATCGCTCAACGTATCGCTGTCATCCAGGTCCGGCACCCAGCACCGCGCCCGCGGGTCGAAGCGCATCGGCGCGCGGAATCCCGCCGGGTCGGCGGCGACCGCCACATAGCGCTTGAGTCCGGCATCGTATTCAAGCCGGACCTGAATCGAACGGCCCTGCTCCCGCACCTCGCCGAACAGTCCCCCAGCGTCTTCGAACAGGCCCCGCTCGTCCGCGGCAAAACGCTCCTTCAGCCCGGTCACGGAAACCGCATAACCGCTCAGGTCGAGCTTCCACAGCCGGGCCGGGCCCTGGGCCGGAGTCACTTTGCGCCACCGCCCGATCTCCAGGGACAACGCCTGAAAACGCCGTTCCATGAGCTGTCCGGCATAGCCGAGCGCGCTCACGGTCAGCAGCACCGAGCCGACGCTGGCCAACGCCTGCCCCAGCGCCTTGGGCCGGCCCTGGAATGTGCCGAGGATCCCATCGGCCAACTCCAGCCCCAGCTGCGCGAACATCAGTCCCGCCAGCGCCCGGCCCAGGACCCCGAAACCACCCGGAACCGGCAGCATGAGGATATTCAGCAACAAGTGCATGGCGGCGAGAAAGCCCTCCTTGACGGCTTGCAGATCGTGCTCGGTCTTGGAGACCGCGATCGCCTGGGTATTCAAGCGAAAACGCCAGGCGTAGAACTCGGCCAGAGCCTTGCCGGGGCTGAAATCGCTGCTCCTGTCGCCATACTCGAACGTCAGGTCCTGGATGCTATCCCCCGACCAGAACCACTCGTAAAGCTCCGAAACGGTCGACGTCCAGTGCAGCCTCTTGGGCTGGCGGTGTTCCTTGATCCATTGCCAGAACTGGTGCTGCTGCTTGAAGGCCAGCGACGAGATCAACCAGCGCAGCCGCTTACCGGCGCTGTCTTGTTGCAGTTGCGCCTTGAAGTCCTGTTCGAACGCCGCCTTTGAAGCGTGGTAGCGCAAGGCACCTCCCGGCCGGTCGACACAGTAGCTGTAGAGCCCCTCCTGCCCGACGATCCCGAAGACTTGCAGCGGCAGGTAAATCGCGTCCAGCGGCTCGTGCTCGATATCGAACAGGTGCAACAGCTTGCTCTCGATGGACGCCAGGACCCGGTCGAGGCCGGCCTTCAGACCGCCCGGCAAGCGCAGGGCGACATAGGATCCCTTGAGCCGCGGATGCGCCGTCGACAGCTCGTCCCTGAGGGCGACAAAGGCACTGTAGGTCAGGCCCGTGCTGGCCGGCTGCCGGGCCGAGTCGTACAGGCCGAAGTGGATTTCGGCCTGAGTGAAGGCCCGTATCGAGCGATCCAGCGGCCCGTCAGCATGCATCGTCTGCTCGATATGGGGCTTGAGCACGGCGCCCAGATCGAGCTCACGGACGATCTCGACAAATTGCTCGGTCGCGAGCAACCAGCGTCGATCATTGATATCGACCTTTTTGTCGGAGGAAATCCAGCGGCGCTTGAGATTGGCGTAGCTGGCGTCGGAGAAAGCGAAATTCAGGCAGGCGGCCTGCCACAGGGTCATGGTCGAAACGCTGACCGTGCCGATGCGCCGCTCGAAGCTCTCCACCTGCACCGGAGGGCCTTCCCCCCGTGGCTGCGGAGCCTGCACGACCGCCTCGATCACGGTGTGGAGGTAGGTGGCGTGCGGGTCGAGGTCAAGACCCGAGACTGCGCGCAAACGCTCACGCAGTCTGGTCAGGCCGGCTTTTTCGAAAGCCTCGACCACCTTTCGGCTCTCTTCGTCGAGGGTCGAGCGGGCCGCCATGAATTGGCGATAGCGTCCCAACCAAGTGCGCTGTTCCGCTTCATGCAGCGGTCCCATGGCCGCCTTGAAGGAAATCGCCAGTTGCTCGATGACCTGCTGCCGCGCCCAGCTCTTCTGGCTGTGCAGCAGGTCGGCATCGCGCCGTACAAACGCCGACAATCCTGGATCGTCGACTTCGACGGGAGGTGACGCGGGCTCATCCCCGGGGACAACATCAGTGCTGTGTTCAACGGGTCGGTTCATGGCAGGACTTCCTGTTACGCCGTGGAAAGCGTCAGGTTATCCAGCCATGGGGATGGGGCTGATCTACATAGATCTGCTGTCCACTATGCCACCTTGGCCTGCGTGGGGTGCAAGCGGGGCGCGGGTTTACGGAACACCAGCACGTTGCCCGCCATCACCGCCACCAGCCCGAGCAGGGCCGGCGCGCTCCAGTGATAGCCCTCGGCATAGGCCGAGACATTCAGTGCCACCAGCGGAAACAGCACCGTGCAATAGGCCGCGCGCTCCGGCCCCATGCGCCCGACCAGGGTCAGGTAGGCAGTGAAGCCGATCACCGAGCCCGGAATCACCAGGTACAGCAGCGAGCCGATGTAGCGGCTGTTCCATTCCATCGCGAACGGGATACCCTGGAACAGGCAGTAGACCGCCAGCATCGAAGCCCCATAGAGCATGCCCCAGGCGTTGGTGGTCAGCGGCTTGAGTCCGGCCTTCTGTTGCAGACTGGAGAGCAGGTTGCCGGCCGAGAAACACATGGTGCCGAGCAACGCCAGCCCGAGGCCCAATAGCGTATGCGGGCCGGCGGTGTGCCCGGACAGTTCCGGCCAGAACAACAGGCCCAGGCCAAGCAAACCGAGGGCCCCGCCCAGCAGCACATTGCGGGCGATCTTCTGTTTGAAGAACACTCGCGCGTTCAGGGCATTCCACAAGGTCGCCGTGGAAAACACCACCGCCACCAGGCCGCTGGGCACCCACTGGCTGGCGGTGAGAAAACACATGAAATTCAGACAGAACAGGCACAGGCCCTGGGCCAGGCAGATCAGGTGACCACGACGGTTCATCGCTTGCAGGCGGCGACTGAGCAGCAGCATGACGAACAGCACCAGCGCCGCCAGGCCGAAGCGATAGACGATGGAGACCGGGATCGCCACCACGCCCAATTGCAGTTTCAGAGCGATCCAGGTGGTGCCCCAGATCAACACGGTAAGCAGGTACAGAAACAGGTTCATGTGGCGGACTCCCGAAGACAGGCCCCAGTGTCGGCGCAAGACCTGCTCCGGCGCTTGCAGAAACTTGCGCTTTTATCGCTGCCGGGCTGCCAGGGCCCGGTCTACGGAGTAGGATGCAAGGCGTTGGAGAACAAACCATGCCCGCACTCGATACCCTGCAAGTCTTTCAAGCCTTGAGCCGCTCGCCCAACTCGCGCCTGGAGCACAGTGCCGAGTTGGGGGACGGCCTGGTGGCGGCCGTGTGGAGCAACCATCACGACGCCCAGGACTACGAGGCGCCCAGCCATCACACCCTGTCCTGCTATATCGCCGGCGGCACCGGGACCTATCGCCGTGACCGCCCGGACACCAAGGGCAGCCCGGACAAACTCTGCATCCTGCCCGCCGAGCACCAGTCCGGCTGGGTGATCAACGGCAGTATCCGCCTGGCGCACCTGTATTTCAGCCCGGAACAGTTCGCGCTCGGCTGCGTGACGCTGCTGGACCGTGAGCCGCGTGAACTGCAGTTGCAGGAACACACCTTTCTCGACGACCCACAACAGGCCCGGCGTTTTCGTCAACTGATCGACCTGAACTGGGACGAGCCGGCGGAACGCCTGCTCGGCAGCAGCCTGGCCCACGAGTTGCTCGACCATACGCTGCTCAACCAGGTCGGTTTGCGCCAGGGCTTGCGCTTGAAAGGCGGTTTGGCGGCGCATCAACGGCGCCTGCTGGCGGAGTACATCGACAGCCGGTTGGACCAGCCGTTGAGCCTGGGCGAGTTGGCCGGGTTGTGTGCGTTGTCCGAGTATCACTTTGCGCGGATGTTTCGCCAGAGCTTCGGCCTGGCGCCCCATCAATATGTGCTGGCACGGCGTCTGGAGCGGGCGCGGGTGTTGTTGCGCGGCGGCGTGCAGCCGCTCGGGGAGATTGCCCTGGCCTGTGGTTTTGCCAGTGCCAGTCATTTCAGCAACCGCTTCCGCCAGATCCTGGGGGCAACGCCCGGGGAATACCGGCAAGCCTTCGAATACTAAGGCCGAATTGAAGCCGAGCGCAGTCTTGTGGCGAACGGGCTTGTCGGAACGCCACTATTTAGTTAGTAGTACCCGGCTGATGATCAAGGCACCCCTCAGTCAGCTTTGTTGGCCAGCGCCATCACCACCTGGTCCTCCACCGCCTTGACCTGCCGTCCCCCTACCATGTAGTTGTTGCTCAACATGGCAAATACCAGCGGTCGCCCATCCCGGCTGGTGACATAGCCGGCCAGCGACGACACACCGCCCATGCTGCCGGTCTTGGCATGCAGGTTGTTGGCCGCCGCCGTGCCGCGCAGGCGTTTGCGCAGGGTGCCGCCGATCATCCGCTCGGGATTGCCGGCCACCGGCAACGCCGCGTACCAGGCCTGGAACCAGGGCCGGCCGCGTACCGCCAACAGCATGTCGCTGAGGGTCCGCGCCGACACCTGGTTACGCCGTGACAAGCCGGAACCGTCGAACTGCATCAACTCGCTCGGCGACACTCCGTGGCTCTGCAGGAAGCCGTTCACCGCCGCCACGCCCGCCGCCGCCGTGCCCGCATGGGCGGTCTTGCGGCCCATGGACTTGAGGAGGATTTCCGCCATGTTGTTGTTCGACAACTTGAGCAGCGGCGCCATCAGCTCCGCGAGGACCGGCGACTGGTGCTCGACCAGCGGCTGCGCCGAGGCCGGCGTGGCGACGCCCAGCAGACTGCCACCCTCAACCGCGATACCCTGTTGGGCCAGGGCGCTCCGGAACAGGTCGGCCACCAACCCGGTCGGCTCCCAGACGCTGACCTGGGCGATACGCTCCGCGCCCTTGGGCAGCGTGCCGTCAATGCGCAGCAGGTTGCCGCCATGGCCGCGACTGACCACCAGCGGACCGCCACGGCCGGTTTTGGCCCGATTGAGCACGTTCATATAACGGTTGGCCGGGGTGAAACTGACCCGCACCGGCTGGTGCGCGGTAGCGCCTGCACGCACATTGACCAGGATCGAGCCGACATCGAGGTCGGCGTTCGGCGACACGCTCAACGCGGAAATCTGTGCCGAGAAATACTGTTGCTCATCGTCACTGGACCAATCGGCCCCCAGCCGCTCATGGTCGAACGCCGTGTCATCGAAGATCAGCCGTCCACGGATCCGCGTGATGCCTTTGCGGGCCAGCCCGGCCGCCAGGGCCTGGTAATCTTCCTGGCGCATGCTCGGATCGCCCGTGCCGCGCAGGTACAGATCGCCCAGCAGCACGCTGCCTTGTTGCACACCGCTGCTCAGCAGGGTCGTGGAAAAACGATAGTCGGCGCCCAGGACCTCCATCGCCGCCGCGGTGGTCACCAGCTTGAGGCTGGAGGCCGGAATCAGTCGACTCCGCGGGTTGTATTCGCAAACCAGTTTGCCAGTGTTCGCCTCGCGCACCACCAGCGACGTCATCGCGCCTTGCAGCGCCGGGGCACTCAGGACGCTGTCGAGCCCGGCACAAAAGGCCGAGCGCGGCAACGGCAGGGGCAACTGCGCCGCTTGCAGGACCACCGTTCTCGCCGGCTCGGGCGGCCGTGGCGCCTTGCTCGAACAGGCCGCCAGCAGCACGCACAACGCCAGCGCGCCCCCCTTGCCCATGAAACCCCGTACCGAACTCATCTCGCGCCTCGAACTCAACCGAAAAAATACCAATGAGCCCTGCCAGGAGCAGCGGCTCGTCACTCATGAGGCACTTGGGAACAAGGGACTTACCGAGTCGACAGGGAGAATTATGCGGCAATCGCCCCCCGGGAATCCATGCGCAAGCTATGGGTTTTCCAGGGACGGGGGCTGTAGCCCGAAGCACCGGGGCGATGACGAAAAAGCTCGACGATGAGCGTCCTCCCCCGGTACTCCACGCCATGTCGATCAGAACTCCAGAGTGCTGGACACCGACACCTGCCGGGCATCGCCCATGGACACGAAAAGCTGGCTGGCCGCCGAGGTGTAGTAGACCTTGTTGAACAGGTTCTTCACATTGAGCTGGAGCTTGACCTTCTGCCCTTCCACTTTGGTGTCGTAGGTGGCAAAGGCATCCGCCACGGTATAGCCCGGCAGCTCGAAGGTGTTGGCCGCGTCTCCGCTCCGCTCGCCCACGTAGCGCGCCCCGGCGCCGGCCCGCAGCTTGTCGCCGCCGCCAATGATCGAACCGAAGTCGTAGACCGCCGACAGGGAGCCGGCGTTCTTCGCCACATTTTGCAAGCGGTTGCCCTGGTAATTGGCGTCCTGGGTGACCTGGGCGTCGGTGTAGGCGTAGCTGCCGATCAGGCTCCAGCGCTCGCTGAGCTGCCCGCTGGCATCCAGCTCCACGCCGCGCGAGCGGACCTGGCCGGCCACGCTGTACTGGGTGGTCGGGCCATCGGCGACGGAGACCAGCACATTGCGCTTGTGGATATCGAAGATCGCCGCCGTGGCGGTAATACGCCCGGGAATATCCAGCTTGGTCCCGATTTCCCAGGCCTTGGACTGTTCCGGTTCAATCGAGCCGTCCAGCACCAGGCGGGTATTGCTGGTCACCGCCAGCGGAGCGATGGTGGAGTTGGGCTTGAAGGATTCGGTGTAGCTGCCATAGAACGACAGCTCATCGGTGTAACGGTACACCAGGCCGGCGCGGGGCACGAACTTCTGACCATTGCTGTCGGTATTGACCTGGAACGGTCGGCCCTTGCCGGCGTACTGGTCGTACATCTGGTAGCGCCCGCCGGCAACGAGGATCCACTGCTCGTTGAGATGAATCGAATCCTGGGCGAACACCGCGTCGCTGCGCAGCAGGTCGGTCTGGTCGCTGTCCTTGGCGCTGACGCTGGAACCGGCGACTTCACGACCATAGACCGGGTCCAGGTAACTGAAGGTGCTCAGCGAGTTCTGGCGGATCAGGTCGGCACGATAGATCTTGCGGTACTCGTCGTCCACGCCGAACACCAGGTCGTGACGCATGCCAGCCACGTCGACCTTGCCGTCGAGGCTGACGGTGGTAAACCGGTCGCTGGCCAGCGCGCCTTTGGTGCCGTCCATACTGCGCACCAGGGTGCCATTGGCCGGGTTGACCGAGACCACCCGGACCTGGCTGGCATCGTAGGTTTCACGGTTCCAGCTATAGCCGAAATGGGCCTTCCAGTTGTCGTTCAGGTCATGGTCGGCTTCGAAATGAACCAGGTCCGAACGCCCTTCCATGTTGTTGAACGGCTCGTCGAGCCGGCGATCCTTGGGAATGGCCAACGGGTGATTGGTCCGGGGATCGATGGCCGTGCCACGGTCGAACGGGGTCAGGAACTCACGGTGCTCGTAGGACAGCAGCAACTGGGTGGTGTCGCCGAACCAGGCCAGGGACGGGGCGATCAGGGTCTCGCGGTGGGCTCCGAAGTTACGCCAATAATCTTCCTCTTCACGGTCGAGCACCATACGGTAGGCGAGCCCGGAATCGCCGAGGGCGCCGGTGCTGTCGAGGCCGCCGCCGCTGCCGTTCTTGCCGGCGCCGTAGGTCGAGCCGCGCAGGGTTACGGCGTTGTACTGCTCAAGCTGAGGTTTCTTGCTGACCAGGTTGACCACCCCGCCCGGGTCCTGGATCCCGTAGAGCAAGGAGGCCGGGCCCTTGAGTACCTCGACCCGATCGGTGGTGGCGTTCAGCGCACGGCCCTGCACCAGCGGCATGCCGTCCTGCATGATCGAACCGTTGCGGTTGTCGCCGAAGCCGCGAATCATTACCGCGTCCAGGGTGCTGCCGAGGGTGTTGGCCTGGGTGATGCCGCTGATATTGTTCAGCGCGTCGTCCAGGTTGCGCGGCGTCTGGTCACGCAGGACCTGGGCCGAGACCACGTTGATGGTCTGCGGGATTTCCTGCAGCGACGCACTGGAGCGGGCCACCGAGGTGACCTGCGGCGGCTGGTAGCTGGTGGTGTCCCGCTGCTCGCCATTGATCGTGGTGGCGCCAAGGTTCAGGGTTCCCTGGGCCGCCGAGGGTTCGAGGGCCTGGGCCACGCTCAGGGGCAGCAAGGCCAACCCCGAAATCGCCAGCGTCGACGCGCCGAACCACCACTTGAGCGAACTGCCTGCTACCGATTTTGCCCTGGACTTCATGTGTGCAACCCGTGCGTAGAGAAAACATTAATACGAATGAATCGATAGGCCGCAGAGATCCCACCGATGGCGCTTTTCACGGTTGAACCCAGGAATCCGAGAAGACCGGGCGCAACGACAAGCGCAATCAGGAAAGTCAGCGCGAATAGACGCCAATATTAATGATAAAAATTCTCATGCGCAAACAGGTATGACAGTTCAACCGAGCCCAAAACGACAACGGGCCTGCAATGCAGGCCCGTCGTGGTCAATGTTGGCGATCAGCCATTGGCGGCCAGTCGCACGCGTTCTTTCTCTTCGAACTCCTCTTCCAGCAGCGCGTCTTCCAGGTCGCGGCGCTCGCCGATGGTGGCGGCCGCGCGTTTGGCTTGCAGTTTGCCGAACAGATGCTCCAGTGCATGTTCCAGTTTGGTCGCCGCGCCATCGATCGCCTGTTCCAGCGTATCGGCTTTATGGGTGACCGAAATCGGTTGATGGCCTTTTGGCCGCGCTTCCATCTGGCAGCGCATATCGTGGGGACCGGGCTTGTCGCCGTTCTCGTCCGCCAAGTGAACCTCGACCCGTGTCAGGTCTTCTTCATAACGTTCGAGCGCACTCTCGACGCTCGTCCGGACCCACTCCTCCAGTCGAATGCTGCTTTGAATATGGTTATCACTATTGACTTGGATTTGCATAGTTCTTCCCTTATTTCAGCTAGCTTGCAAGAGGCTCGCCGGCAACGCCTGGCGGCGTGCTGAACATGACCTCTTGATGACAGAGTTGGGCAGTTGGAAAAACAATTCAAGCCCTTTGAAAAGATAAATAATTATCCGACGAAATAGCCGGACAAGCCCGTAACGCGCTGTTAATGTCGGGAGTTGGGTCGAGTCGCTTTACTGTCACCTCCTGCTCCTACAATTGACCGTATCAAGCGTCGCGCAGTCCCGGCAGCACCTTGCGCTCGCGGGTGTAGCTCAGGACGAAATGCGCCACCAGACCGAAGATCAGTCCCCAGAACGCCGCCGCCAAACCCAGGAAGCTCATGCCCGAAGCCGTCACCAGAAAGGTGATCAGCGCCGCTTCACGCTGTTTTTCCTCGGCCATGGCGCCACTGAGTCCGGCACTGATCGCGCCGAACAGCGCCAGCCCGGCCAGGGACGCGATCAGCTCCTTGGGCAAGGCGCCGAACACCGAGGCCAGGGTCGCGCCGAAGGTGCCCATCAGGATGTAGAAAAACCCGCAGGCGATACCGGCGATATAGCGCTTGTCGCGGTTTTCGTGAGCCTCGCGCCCGGTGCAGATCGCCGCCGTGATCGCCGCCAGGTTGAGGCCATGGGCCCCGAACGGCGCCAGCAGCACCGCACAGGCGGCCGTCAGCGAAATCATCGGTCGCGCCGGCTGGGGATAACCGGCCGTGCGTAGCACCGCCATGCCCGGCACGTACTGGCCGGTCAGGGTCACCAGGGCCAGCGGCAGGCCGATGTTGATGATCGCGTGCCAGCTCCACTGCGGCGCGGTGAAGATCGGCTGCGCCAGCGCCACGCTGATCGAGGCCTGGTTCAATTCGCCCATCGCCCCGGCGAAGGCACAACCGACGACCAATACCGACAGAATCGCGTAACGCGGCGAGAAACGCTTGCATAGCAGGTACACGGCAATCATCGACAACACCAGCGCCGGTTGCAGGCGGATCGAGGTGAACAGCTCGGCGCCGAAGCGAAACAGGATCCCCGCCAGCATCGCCGCGGCAATCGCCTTGGGCAGGCGGCTCATCAACTTGTCGAAGGCCCCGGACAAACCCACCACCAGGATGATCAACGACGCCACCATGTAGGCGCCGATCGCCTCGGCGAACGACACCGTCGGCAGCATCGACACCAACAGCGCCGCGCCGGGCGTCGACCAGGCGGTAATCACCGGAATCCGCAGGCGCCAGCTCAACAGCAGGCCGGTGACGCCGCTACCGATGGAAATCGCCCAGATCCACGACGACACCTGCTCGCTGGACAGATGGGCCTGGGAAGCGGCCTGGAACACGATGATCAACGGGCCAGCATAGGAAATGACCACAGCGATAAAGCCGGCGATCAGCGCCGATAACGAAAAGTCCTGTCTGAGGTTACTCATAAGCGTCGGTACCTGGGCATGGGAAATATTGAGTCGATTGCTGCGCATATAAGCGCAAAAATTGATTCGATACAATAGATTCAATTTGAATCCATACACCCTGTGATAAGCTTGCCCGCACTTTTTCAGGATCGGTAGCCATCAAACATGTGGGTTCCTCGGCTCAGCGACTTCAACCAACCGGTGTATCTCTCCATCGCCGATGCGCTGGCCCGGGATATCGCCAGCGGTGCGCTGAAGCCCGGCAGCCGCCTGCCGACGCTGCGGGAGTTGGCCCAGGCGCTGGAGGTCACCCCGGGCACCATCAGCCGTGCCTACAGCGAGGCCCAGCGGCGCAAGCTGGTGCAGGGTGAAGTCGGTCGCGGCACCTATGTGCTGGAACAAGGCGTGGTGCCCGCGCCGCGCCAACCGACATCGACACTGCTGGCGTCGGGGCCGGCCGACCTGCTCGACCTGTCGATCATCAAGCCCCACGGCGAGCCCCTCGAACACGAGTTGCGCGATGCCCTGGTGAACATGGCCAACGATGCCGATTTCGCCCGCGCCCTGGACTACGCCCCCGACGGCGGCCACCCCGCCCATCGTGAAGCCGGCGCCCAGTGGTTGCGCCAGTCGCTGCCCGATGCGCAGTGGCAACAGGTGGTCATCACCGCCGGCGCGCAGCATGGCCTGATGGTCGCCCTGAGCGCCCTGAGCAACAGCGGCGACCTGGTGCTTTGCGAAGCGCTCTGCTATCCGGGCATCATTTCCCTGGCCCATGGCCTGGAGCGGCGCCTCGGCGGCGTGGCCATGGACGCGGAAGGGATCATTCCCGAGGCCCTGCGCGAGCGCTGCCAGCAGGAACGACCGGCATTGCTGATCTGCGTCGCCACCTGCCAGAACCCGACCACGGCGATCATGTCCGCCGCGCGCCGGGCGCAGATCGCGGCGATTGCCGAAGAGTTCGACTTCATCATCATCGACGACGATATCTACGGTTTCCTTGCCAGTGACCCGACGATCAAGCCGTTGTCCAGCTATGCCCCGCACCGCTCGGTGTACCTCACCAGCCTGTCGAAATCGGTGATGCCAGCCCTGCGCATCGGCTACCTGTACAGCCCGCCGAAACTGCTGTCGCGCCTGACATCGATGGTCCGCAGCAGCATCTGGATGCCGTCGCCACTGACCGCGCAGCTGGCGAGCATGATGCTCGGCGAAGGACTCGACACGCGCCTGGTGGCGCTCCAGCGCAACGAAGCAGCCGCCCGCCAGGCCATCGCCGCCGAGGTGTTTCGCGGCTTGCAGGTCAGCACCCAGCCCCATAGTTATCACCTGTGGCTGACCCTGCCCGAGCCCTGGAGCGCTGATGAATTCACCCTGCTGGCACGGGCCAACGGGGTGCTGGTACTCAGCGGCACGCAGTTCCAGGCCGAGCGCCAGGGGCATACCCGCAGCGTGCGGATCGTGTTGATGTCACCCACCAGCCGGGACGAACTGCGCTTCGCCCTGACCAAGCTGGCCAGCCTGATCGACGCCGACCCGCGACGTTTCTACTGAACGGTTGTTTATTCGGCACAAGCCTTGCAGATTCATCAAGGCAGTCTCAATGCCGTTGTGTCCCGACATGAAGTCAGGGCGCCTGATCTGCCGCCGGTCCGGAATCGACGAACCAACCCGGCCAGCGAGCAGTCAATGAATGCAGGTTTCGAGCAGAGTGGTGACACACATGGATAACCCCTTTCAGTTGATCAATGACGCGTTCCAACCCGAGTACCGGGTCAACCTCAGCCTCCAGGGACTGGACGGCGACATCATGCTGACCCTGTCCAACGCCGATGGGGTGGTGGCCAAACGGATGATCAGCGCCGATCAGCGCAATGATCCGCGACGCCTGAAACGCCTGATCCAGAGCGTACAGTTCGGCATCGCCATCGAGCAGGGACACTGTGCGATGGAGATTCTCACGGCCATGACCGACGGCGACAGCCTCAAACTGGCGACGCTTCCCGCACCGCTGTGGAACGGCGCCGGCCATCGCCTGGGGCGCCCGGCCACGTCGACCGGGCGGGTGCTGACCCTGCCGGTTCGTTAAGCAGCCGCTAAACCAACTGCAACCCATTGGGGCGCGCACCGGGGAAAACGCTCTGAAGTTGCGCAGCGGACAAACCCCAGGTGTGGCCCAGCACGCCGCCCAGCAGATCACGGTAATTGTTCAGCACCGGGTAATCGCGGTTCTGCAACAGACTGCCCGGGGCCACCGCCACCTGTTCGCCGGCAATACGCCCACCACGCACGCTCCCGCCCAACACCCAGTACACCGTGCCATGTCCATGGTCGGTGCCGCGATTGCCATTCTCGCGCAAGGTTCGGCCAAACTCCGAGACCACCACCACGGTGGTGTTTTTCCACTGGTCGCCCATGGCCTCGGCAAACGCCGCCAGCCCCTGCCCCAGATTCGCCAGGTTGTTGGCCAACGGGCCCTGGGTGCTGCCCTGGTTGACGTGGGTGTCCCAGCCGCCGACATCGACAAACCCCAGCCGATACTGGTCGCACATCAGGGTGGCGATGCGCCGGGTTTCAGCGGCGAAATTCTGCGCGGTCTGGGCGCCACGCCCAGCCTTGGTCATTTCATCCTGCAGGTCCTTTGACACTTGCTGGCGTAGTTGCAGGCCATCGGACACCGGTGCGGCCAGCGGCGTGCCCTTGTACATCGAGGCCAGGATCGACGACTGGCGCTCGTCGAAAACAGGTTTGGAAACCCCGCGCAACGACAGGTTGGGAACATCCCGCCCGCCCTGGAAACTCAGGGGCAAGGCGTCGGTAAAGGCAATCGGCGCACTGCCGGGCATCGCCCCGGCCAGGCGGGCGAGAAAGCCCGAGCCATAGTGACCGTGTTGATCCGCGGCCAGACCCGCCTCGATATTGTCCTGGGTCTCGAAATGGCTGCGCGACAGGTCGTCGGTGCCGGCAAAGGGCACGAAGGCGAGCTGCTTGCGTTGCCAGAGCGGGTAGAGCGAGTCACGCAGTACCGGGTTGAGTCCCCAATGGCCGTCGAGAGCGATGGCGCTGTTGGGGTTGTGCGGATCGGGCCGGGCAATCGCCAGGGTCGGCCGCGACGCGTAGTAGAAATCGCTGGTATAGGGCACCAGCAGGTTGTTGCAGTCGTAGCCGCCGCGCAGAAACACCATGAGAAAGCGCGGTGCCGACGCGGGTGCGGCAAACAGCTTGCCGGAGAATGACAGGCTCGGCAGAGTCGCGGCGGCGACCGCTGAAGCGACCAGAAAATCTCGACGATTCATCACAGCACCTTCCTGAAGAGCCCAATGTCAGCGATTGTTGAAATCCGGTGAGGACAACAGGAAGGTGTTCCATTCCTGGGGCGAGGTGGCCTGGTTCAGCGCGGCCGTGGTGGCCGCCGACAGATGCGGGCCGATGGCCTCGTAGTAAAGCGGTGTGGTGATCATCGGAAAACCACCCTGCGCCTTGTCACTGCCTTCTGGAGTGAACAGCCGGTTGTAACCCGAACCGATGGCCCGGGCAATTTCGAAACGCTTGGACATCTGCCCCGAACTGGCCCAGCCGGTGGCGTCCAGCGGCCAGCCATCCGGGGTCTGGCGACCGAACAGCGGTTCCCCCAGTTGATTGAGCCAGTTGAGCATCGGCCGCGGATTGGCGATGGGCTTGCCGTCATAGGCCAGGCGCACCGCCGAGACCACGAACTGGGTGGGGTCCTTGAATTTTTTCCCGGCGCTTTGCAGCAGTTCCGGTGAATCGAAGAGCGTGCGCAAGACCTGGGCAATATCGCCGTCGCTGCGCTGGAAGGTCGCGCTCATGCGATCCACCAGGGACTGCGGTGGCTGGTCGGCGACAAAGTATTGCGCCAGTTTGCGCGAGATGAACTGCGCGCAGGCCTTCTGCCGGGTGATCAGGTTGACCGCCCGGGTGATTTCATCGAACCCCGTGCCCTGGATCGGCTCGCCCAGCAGCACCTTGTCGGAGAAATCATGGCGATTGGGGTTGAACTGGAACATCCCGTCGCGCACCACCAACGGCGCCACCCGCGGCCCGAATTTCTGCTCCCGGCCGTCCAGCGGCAGCACTCCCGCGCCGGTCAGGATCAGCGCCAACTGCTGGACATCCTGCTGGGTGTAGCCGGAACCGACCCCCAAGGTGTGCAGTTCCATCAGCTCGCGGGCGTAGTTTTCATTGACCTTGCCCCGGGCATTCTGGGCATTGTCGAGAAACTCCAGCATGGCCGGGCTCTTGAGGGTGGCCAGCAGCAGGTCCTTGAACTTGCCCAGGGCATGTGGACGGATCACTCGCTCTTCGTAGTCCGCCACCATCAGCCGCACCGCGCCTTTGCCGGCAAACACACTGAAGTGATTGAGCCAGAACCCGACCATCTGCTCCTTGAGCTGATTGCTGCCATACACCGCCCGCAGCAGGATGATTTGCCGGGCCTGGTCGGCGGCGTCATTGAGTTGTTGTTGCTGGGCTTTCCTGGCCTCGACCTTGGCATCGCCGTCCGGCATGGCCTGCAGTTGCTCCTGGCCCTGCTTGAAGGCGAGCAAGGTAGCCTGTAGCGGTTGCGTCAGCATCGGCAACGCGTGCAATTGAGCATCGATGCCCGGCGGCCAGGCGTCATGAATGCGCTCGGCCAGTTGCGCCTCCAGCAAGCCGGCACGGCCCATGGCGCGAAAGCGCGCAACGTTCGCCGCGTCGAGGTCGAAACCATCGCGCCGCAGCCAGGCCGAATCAGCCGGGCTCAACGGCGCGGCAACAGCGCTGGTGCAAAGCCCTCCGGCCAGGCAGGCCGACAACCCCAGACAACGTAGAACAGCACCCGGTACTGGCATCTCAAGAGGCTTCCAAAGGTGGGAACGGCGTCAATCCTTGTGTCCTCAGTGTCTGTCGAGCTGGCTGTACCAATGCTGACAATTTCGCATTCAGTTCTATCCTGCCCCAAGCGGGTGACAAGCGGTTCTTGCGGCCAAAAAGACTGTCTCGGGTTCAGCAAGCGGACAGATACATGCTGTTACAACAAGACTGACCGGTCAGGAAATACGGCACCGATTCGTTCGCCAGGCGTACGCTGTGGGCGGACCATTCCGAGGAGGCAACATGTTTTTACGTTACGCAGCACTTGCAGCGGTAGTCGTGGCGGCTTCCGGTTGCGTACAGGAACGCGTGGTTCACGAGCGCCGGGTGGTGGTCGAACGGCCAGCGCCGCAATACGTCGAAGTGGTGGCACCGCAACCGCCGCCGCAGGAAGTGATCGAAGTAGAGCCGGCCTATCGCCCCGGTTTCGTCTGGGCGCGGGGTTACTGGCATTGGGACGGCCGGCGCTATGTGGCGATGCACGGTCATTGGGAACCGGTGCGTCCGGGCTATCGCTATGAGCACCCGCACTGGGAACGGCATAACGATGGCTGGCATCTGCGCGCCGGAGCCTGGATCAACTGATGATGTAGATATCGATGTAGGAGCGAGCTTGCTCGCTCCTACCACCGCCTACAGCTCGCCCTTCTCCACTTCCGGATGCTCGCTGGAGCCTTCGCCGATCTTGCGTTGCGGATGCTCGATCTTCGCCGATGGAAACTGCGACGAGGCATAGCGCACCACCAGGATTGCCAGCGCCAGCAGCAGGATCGCCCCGGAAACGTAGACCACGCCCATGTCCGGTGGATTGTGGTGCGACACGTTGGAGATCAGCAGCCGGGTCAGCGCGGTGATCGCCACATAGATCAGGAAGCGCACCGGCATGTGGTTGGTCTTGAAGTAGATCCCCACCATCGCCCCCAGTTCGAGATAGATGAACAGCAGCAGGATGTCATCGATCTTGAGCTGCCCCCCTTCGATCATCACCAGGAACTCCATCACCGCCGCCCAGGCGGTGACCCCACCGATGGCGAACAACGCCAGGTAATGGAACGACTCGACGAGCAGATTGCCCAGGGACTCGGCCACCTGATGCACGTTTTTTCGCAGGTTTTCGGCCCAATTGATTTTCACGATGCAGGTTCCTTGGTTCGACTTGAACGGATGATGCGGCTGGAAGATGACCATTGTCCCTGCATGCAGAAAAAAGGCCAGGGACAGGGGTGAGATGGTGACAATACGTTTCGGGGCACGTTGCGCTGACGGACCTGCCGGCCTTCGCGGTGGTCTGACAAACCCTGCGCCTGCGCAACTGCGTCACTCACCAGAAAGTGGCGGACCTCGCCCCTTTAGGAGCAGCCGGTCGACGCTCGATTGCTCGCGATGCGGGCGACGCGGTCCACATGACAAACCGCGAAACAGGTCTACATTAAAAAGCCACTACCCAAACCCTGGGGATTCGCTTATGCTTTTAGCTGTATATAAATACAGTAATTGCAAAACACAACTATCGTGAAGGCATGTGAGGTGGTGAATGGCCGTCGAAGTGGTATACCGCAGCAGCCGAGATCTGGAGCGTTTGTTCATGGATAAAGCCGAAGCTGACCGTCATGACAAAATGCTCGAATTGGCCGAGCTGTTGGCCGAAGTCCTGCAAAAAGCCGTGCCCTCGCTGAGCGAGCAGCAGGTGGAAGAAGCCGGTATCTACATGGCGAAAAACCGCGATGTGTTCGCCCGGGCGTTCAAGAACCAGCCGGATGCGCTGACGGAGTTGCTCTCGGCACCCGCCCCTGCCGAATAAGGCACCTCGCCATCCCAGGAACGCCGCCTCCGTGCAGGAGCCAGCTTGCTGGCGATGCAAACGACGCGGTGTTGAGGGACACCGCGCTGAACCTATCGCCAGCAAGCTGGCTCCACAGGGGTGCCCTATTCAACCGGTACAGGATGATATGGACTCCGGCTCGTTCAACGGTAAAGCAGGCGTTCCGCCAATTCGTCGGCCACCCGCGCCGGCGAACGCTTTTCCGCCTGGGCATGGGCGAAGACTTCGGTCAGGCGGGCACCGATACGAGACAAATGGGCGGTGATGGTCGACAGCTCCTCGCCCTGGTGCCTGAGGGCGACATAGATCAAACCGCCCGAGCTGATCACATAGTCAGGGGCATAAAGAATGCCGCGTTTTTCCAACTGATCGGCGACGCTGATATGCGTCAGTTGTGTGCTGGCCGACCCCGCCACCGCCGCGCAACGCAACTGCGCCACGCTCTGGCTGGTGAGTACATTGCCGACACTGCAAGGCGCCAGAATGTCACACGGGGTACTGAGCAAGGCTTCACAGGCGATCGGATGCGCGCCCAATTGCTCCATGGCCAATTGCACCTTGCCCGGATCGGTATCGCTGACCAGCAACTCCGCTCCCGCCGCGTGCAACTGCTCGGCCAGGGCATACCCGACATTCCCCAACCCCTGTACGGCCACCCGCAAACCCTCGAGATTGTCGCTGCCCAGGCGTGCCATGGCAGTGGTGCGGATCCCGGCGAAGACGCCCATGGCCGCGTGTGGTGCCGGATCGCCGGCACTCGTGGTACTGGTGACGTGTTGGGTGTATTGGGCAATGCAGTCCATATCGGCGGTGGAGGTACCGCTGTCAATGGCCGTGATATAGCGTCCGTCGAGTTGCTCGACGCAACGACCGAAGGCTTCGAACAAGGCGGCGCGGCTTTCCACATGGGGCGGGCGAATGATCACCGCCTTGCCGCCCCCCACCGGTAACCCCGCGAGTGCGGCCTTGTAGCTCATGCCCTGGGCCAGCCGGATGGCATCGACCATGGCGCTTTCATCGTCGGGATAAGCCAGATAGCGACAACCGCCCAACGCCGGCCCGAGTCGACGATTATGGATGGCAATCACCGCCTTCAACCCGGTGACCGGATCGACGCTGAGGTGCAGCGACTCAAGACGAGTGCTTTGCATGAGAGCGAACATCGAGAGGCCCCCTGGATGCTACCTGTAGCGAGTATAGGCTTCGTGGGAAAGCTTGCAGAAGCAAGCAGGAATAAGACCTTGCCGTTTGCAGGCTTTACGACATAACCGTCGACCTGCGCAAGAGACTGGACGAAAGCCCGTCACGGGGCTAAAACAGAGACTCTGCCGGAGATCTCGATGAACCCCCGCCAAGCCTTTTTCGCCTGCCTGGAACGCACCCCGCCCGCAGTGTTCGAAGCGGCCCTGTGGATGGCGACCGAACATGACCCGCAGGTCCGCCCCGAGGTCGTGCTGCGGGATTTCCGTGACTTGCAACAACGGGTCAGCGCCGGCTTGCCGATGCTGCCGGTCAGCGAGTTGGCCCAGCCGCTGTTGCGGCGCCTGAACGATCTGGGTTTCCAGCAGGACGAGTTCACCCCGTTGCGCCCTCACGCGGCATTGCTCGACAAGGTCCTGCAACGCCGGCGCGGGCAGCCACTGGCGCTGGCATTGATCGCCCTGGAGTTGGCCCGACAGTTGGAGATTCCACTGGTGGGGGTGAACTTTCCCGGGCATTTCCTGCTACGGGTGCCGGGTGCGGACCATCTGCTTGACCCGTGCGGCGGTCGCCGTCTTTATCCCAACGACTGCCGCGAACTGCTGACTCGCCAGTACGGGCCGAGCGCGGCGCTGAAGGCCGAGCACATGCATACCGCCACGCCGGTGCAGATGCTCCAGCGCCTGTCGCGCAACCTGCGGCAATTGCATCAGGCCAATGACGATTTCCTTGGTGCGCTGGTGGATGCCGAACGGGTTCTGGAGCTGGGCCAGGCCAACGCCGGCGACTACCTGGCCCGCGCCAGCCTGTACCAGCGCCTCGATTGCCCGCGGGCCGAACGCCATGACCTGGAACGCGCGCTGTTGCTCAGCGACGACCCGCTGCAGCGGCTGCGGCTGGCGGAACGGCTGGGGCAATTGCCGCCGAATGCGGTGGTGCATTAGGCGATTGTGGAGCACCATCGAAAAGACCGGCATGCGCTCGTCAGCACTTTGTCCGCTTCTGTCGTATCGTGTAATGAAGATATATGCACTGCGTCAAGAGGTTGAGGCCGAATTTGCGGCACGCCGCGCGAGTACGGCCAAGCGGGTGTGAGAACTATCTGGATACTAGCGCTGGTGCATACAGCGCGGTTGTGGCCGTTCGCCCCGTGATTGGCGATCTTCATACCGGAGTATCCGGCTGGTTGGCCGGATGCGCCTGGATAAACGCCGGGTGCTGTTCCGCCAGCGCCGCCACCCGCCGAAGGCGCGGATAAGCCTCCAGCGACACCTTGAAGCGCTGCGCCGCATACAGTTGCGGAATCAGGTACACATCCGCCAGCCCCGGTTCCTTGCCAAAGCAATAACCACTCTCGCCAATCAACGCCTCCACCGCCGCCAGCCCCTGGCTGATCCAGTGACCGATCCATTCCAGCACCTGGGCCTCGTCATGCCCCCACTGGCGCAGCAGGTTGGTGGTGCCGGAGTTGTGCAGCGGATGAATGTCGCAACCGATCAGCGCCGCCACCGCGCGCTCGTGGGCGCGGGTCAGCAGGTCGGCAGCCAGTAGCGGCACCTGTGGATAACGTTCTTCCAGGAACTCGATGATCGCCGGCGACTGCGTCAGCACATCCCCCGCGTCCGTGCGCAAGGCCGGCACCCGGCCCTGTGGGTTCACCGCCAGATAGGCCGCCTGCCGATGCTCACCGCCGCCCGGGGCGACGAGATTGACCGGCAGCGCATGATATTCCAGGCCCTTGAGGGCCAGGGCGATCCGCACACGGTAGGACGAGGTCGAACGGTAATACGTGTAAAGCTCCATGATCCAACTCCCTCAACGTGCCGGAACAATCCTGCCCCGGCATTCGCCGAAGCCGATGGAAGCAAAGCCCTCACGGTTGCAACGCGCCCGCAGGATGATTTCGTCGCCATCCTCGAGAAACTTGCGTACTTCGCCCGAGGCCAGTTGCACAGGTTTCTTGCCGCCTTCGGTGATCTCCAGCAGGCTGCCGAACTGCCCGGCCTCGGGACCGGACAAGGTGCCCGAACCGAACAGGTCGCCGGCCTGCAACTGGCAGCCGTTGACGCTGTGGTGCGCGACCAGTTGCGCCACGGTCCAGTACATGTACCGGGCGTTGCTCAAGGTCAGGCGCTCAGCCGGCAGATTCTGCTCGCGCATGGCCTCGGTCAGCAACAACACCTCCAGCTCGATATCGAAGGCACCGCCCTGCTGATCACGGGGGTCGAACAGGTACGGCAAGGGTTGCGGATCGCCTGGCGCACGCGCTGGCTGGGCCTTGCGGAACGGCTCCAACGCCTCGGCCGTTACCACCCAGGGCGAAACGCTGGTGATAAAGCTCTTGGACAGAAACGGCCCCAGCGGCTGGTATTCCCAGGCCTGGATATCCCGCGCCGACCAATCGTTGAGCAGGCAGAAACCGGCGATATGCTCGGCGGCATCGCCGATGGCAATCGACTCGCCCAGGGCATTGCCCTGGCCGATCCAGATGCCCAGTTCCAACTCGTAGTCCAGCCGCGCGCAGGGACCGAAGGTCGGTTCGCTTTGCCCGGCCGGCAAGGTCTGGCCCTTGGGCCGCCGCACCTCGGTGCCGGACGGACGGACAGTCGAGGCCCGGCCGTGATAGCCGATGGGCACGTACTTGTAGTTGGGCAGCAGCGGGTTATCGGGGCGGAACAGCTTGCCGACATTCTGCGCATGCTCGATGCCAACATAAAAATCGGTGTAGTCGCCGATCCGGGCCGGCAGGTGCAACTGGCAATCGGTCGCCAGCGGCAGCAGCTTCGTGCCCTGGGCTTCGAGCTTGCCACGCAGGCTGCTGGCTTCGCCGAGCAGTTCCAGCAGGCGTGCGCGTAAAGCCACGCGGGCTGGAGCCCCGAGTTCGAAGAACGCATTCAACTGGCCGCCACGGGTCGCTTCGACCGCGAGCTTGGCCTGGCCGTCAAACAAGCCGAGTTCCAGGGCCGCTTCCAGGTCGAAGATCTGTGCGCCGATCGCCACGCCACTGCGCGGCGCGCAACCTTTGTGGCTGAACACCCCCAGCGGCAGGTTCTGCAACGGAAAATCGGCATGGCCGTTGGCGGACGCAACCCAACTGCGAGGGATGGCTGGTTGAGTCATGGGTTATCTCCGATTCGGGTTGAAGGTGACGGGCAATGTGGCCCAGCAAGTATCGTAGTCGTTCTGCAACTGCGGGCAGTCGAGGGCGAAACGGCTCGGGCGCAGCACCTGGCTGGTCTCGAACATGAAGGCCATGGTGTTGTCGATCTTGCTCGGCGAAAGCTCTGCGGCAATCGCCCGGGTGCAGGTTTCGCCGTCCGGGCCGTGGGCGCTCATGCAACTGTGCAGCGACGCGCCACCGGGCAGGAAGCCCTCGGCCTTGGCGTCGTAGGCCCCCTGGATCAGGCCCATGAACTCATTCATCAGGTTACGGTGGAACCAGGGCGGACGGAAGGTATTCTCGGCCACCATCCAGCGCGGCGGGAAGATCACGAAGTCGAGGTTGGCCAGGCCCGGCACGCTGGTAGGCGAGGTCAGCACGGTGAAGATCGACGGGTCCGGGTGATCGAAGCTGACCGTGCCGAGGGTGTTGAAACGACGCAGGTCGTATTTGTACGGCACATTGTTGCCGTGCCAGGCGACCACGTTGAGCGGCGAATGATCCAGTTCGCAGCCCCAGAGTTCGCCGAGGAACTTCTGCACCAGGGTCGTCGGTTGCCGCAGGTCTTCATAATGGGCGACCGGCGTCAGGAAATCCCGCGGGTTGGCCAGGCCGTTGCTGCCGATCGGCCCCAGGTCCGGCAGGCGCAGCGGCGCCCCGTGGTTCTCGGCGAGGTAGCCACGGGCCTGCGGATCGAGCAGTTCGACACGGAATTTCAGGCCACGGGGCAATACGGCGATTTCCAGCGGCTCGATCTGCAGCACGCCCAGCTCGGTGACCAGCCGCAGCCGTCCCTGTTCCGGGACCAGCAACCATTCGCCGTCGGCATTGAAGAACACCCGCTCCATGGAACGATTGGCGCGGTAGCTGTAAATGCTGATGCCGGCCGGTTTTTCCGCCACCGAGTTGGCCGCCATGCTCACCAGGCCATCGAGGAAGTCGCTGGGCTCGCCGGGGATGTCCAGCGGATTCCAGCGCAGGCGGTTGGGGGTGACCGCGCCGAGCGGGCCGCCCGCCAATTGCCGCTCCAGTTTGATGAACGCCGGGTGCCGGGCCGACGGCTGGATACGGTACATCCAGGTACGCCGCGCTTCGCTGCGGGTCATGGTGAAGGCCGTGCCGGAGAACAGTTCGGCATACAGGCCGTAGGGCGCTTTCTGCGGAGAGTTCTGGCCGACCGGCAGCGCGCCAGGCAAGGCCTCGCTGCTGAATTCGTTACCGAAGCCGGACTGATAGGCCAGCACCGTGGAATCGGGGTTCATGGAGCCTCCTGGAGGGAGTGGGCCCGAGGCCGCCTTCCAGATTCGAGAGACGTGCGGCGCGGGCTGGTTTATTTTTATCAGGGAAAATTGTGCATAACGTAACTTGATTATGCAGAACGTAATTTGATTATGCAGAACGTAATTTGATTGACAGTGCCCGTCAAGCTATAAAGACGCCCATTCGTCCCAGGATTACATTGCCTCCATGGAAAAGCCGCGCCCTACCAGCGACAGCAACGGTAAACAGAAAGTCCGCTCGGCGGAGGTGGGTACCGACATCCTCAAGGCCTTGGCCGAGTTGTCGCCCAGCACCTCGCTGTCGCGCCTGGCCGAGCATGTGCGGATGCCGGCGAGCAAAGTCCACCGTTATCTGCAGGCCTTGATCGCCAGCGGCTTCGCCGAGCAGAACCCGGCGACCAACCACTATGGCCTGGGTCGCGAAGCGCTGCGGGTCGGCCTGGCCGCGCTCAACAGCATGGAGGTACTGCATGTGGCGGCGATGCCACTGGCGGAGTTGCGCGACGACCTGAATGAAAGCTGTTTCCTGGCGGTGTGGGGCAACCACGGGGCCACCGTGGTGCATATCGAACCGGCCGTGCGCGCGGTCACCGTGGTGACGCAACTGGGTTCGGTGTTGCCATTGCTCAGTTCCTCCACCGGGCTGGTGTTCAATGCCTTCCTGCCGGATCGGGAAACGTTCGAGCTGCGTGAAGCGGAGCTCAAGGCCGGTCATCCACACCCACTGGCCGATGTCGCCGCGTATACCGCGACGTGCGAACAGATCCGCCGACGCGGGCTGCATTTCGTCCATGGTTTATTGATGCCGGGGGTCGATGCCTTGTCGGCGCCGGTGTTCAATGCATTGGGGCAGGTTGTGGCCGTGCTGACGGTGGTGGGGCCGACCTCGCTGTTCCATGCCGATGAAGACGGTCCGGCGGCCAGGCGCTTGCTGGCGGCCAGTGAAGCGGTGAGTTGGCGGATGGGCTATCAGAAGACCTGAGCCCTGACCAGCGCTAGCCCATCAGGCCCAATGCCTTGGCCTTGGCTACCGCCTGGGTCCGCCGCTCCACCCCCAGCTTGCTGTGAATCCTCCGCGCATGGGTTTTCACCGTGTGCAGTGAAATAAACAACTGGTCGGCGATCTGCAGATTGGAGCTGCCCAGGGCAATCAGCTTGAGCACTTCCAGTTCACGCTGGCTCAGGGGATTGTCGCCCGTGGCGATCAACGCCTCTTCAAACCCCAGGCTCGCCAGCATCCCCGGCTGGCGCAAACGCAACTCACGCAGGGCCTGTTGCAGGTTGCAGCGACTGACCAGCGCCAGCCCCTCCTCCAGATGACTCTTGGCCAACGTGCCATGCCCCTGTAAAAAAGCCACTTCCGCCAGCGCCAGGCGCAGTTCCGTTTCCATGCCCTGCATGCCGCGACGCTGGGCCTGCTCCAGCAGCGGCGCCAGCGCTTCCAACGGGGCCTGGGCCTTGTGCAGATAGACCTGGGCCAGCACCAGCAGGTATTCAAGGCGCGGAATCAATTCCAGCGTCGCCGGCGGCGCCTGCAACCAATGCTCGCCGCGGTAATGGCGCAGCACCCGGGTCAACGCCTCTTCCGCCAGCTCCGGCCGGCCCTGCTGCAACCAGAAATGACAACTGACCATCAGCAGTACCGCGCGGTACACCACATCCGGAATATGCCGTTGCTGCATCAAGCGTTCGGCATCACGCAAACGGACAAATGCCTGGGCGTAGTCGCCGTGGTTGGCATCCAGCAAGGCCAGCCCGAGAAACCCGTACAGTGCCTGTTTATCCTGGCTGCGCAGGCACTCATCGAGGCCCTCCTGAAAGTGCTCGACCGCCTGTTGATCACGCCCCTGGCGCAAGGCTATCCGTCCTTGACGCAAGGCAATGCGCCCCAGCAGCGGTCCCGCCAGGTAACGCTTGGCCGACAACAAGGCATGTATGTTGTCCAGCAGGCTTTCGCTGCGGTGCAAGGCGCCACGCTGCTCCAGCAACTGCGCATGATCCAGTTCCAGCAGCGCTTCGAACAGCAGCGAGCCTTGTGCCCGCGCCAGGCACAGGGCGTCGCGGCTCAAGGCATGGGCCTGCTCCAACTCACCGTCGAGCAACGCCTGCTGGGTCAGCCCCGACAGACAGAACAAGCGCGCCGGCCAGGCGGCCGCGGGCAGGTCCTGCAAGGCTTCGAGGAAATGTTCACGGGCTCGTTGCGCCTGGCCTTGCAAGTGCAACAACCAGCCTTGCTGGGCCTGCCAGCGCGCCACCAGTTGCCGCTGTGCCGCCGCTGACGGCTGCGGGGTGAAGCGGGCCATCTGCGCGATGCTATGGGCCGCCTCGTCGAAACGACCGGCGAACAGCAAGGCGGTGGTGATCAAGCCCACCAGGTGCGGCGTGCCGAACATCAGCTCGTCCGGCTGTTCCTCGTGCAGACGCAATAGCAGCGCCACGTTATGGTCCTGGAACAGGTAGTCGAAGGTGAAATTATGTAACAGGCTGGCCGCCACTTCGAATTCCTCGGCGGCCAGGGCCTGTTCCACCGCCGCCTGCCAATCGCCCTGGGCACTGAACCACTGGCAGGCGCGCCGATGCCAGGAGCGGCCGGCCGGCCAGGGTTCATCGCGCAGCAACAGGGTCAGCGGCGTGAATATCCGCAGCCACTCCGAGGAATCATCCCAGGGTTCGATGAAACACCCCAGTTCCTGCAAGGTACGCATCCACTGGGCGCCCTCCCCCGCGCCGAACAAGTGCTCGCAGAGGTCGGCATTGAAGCGTGGCAGATGCACCAGCACGCGCCAGGCCTCGACCAACTCAGGCGCCAGGGCGTCGAACAGTTCATGTTGCAGGTAGTCGAGCAGCGTCGCCGAACGACGCGAGCCGGCGTCGGGGGCGTTGGCGATCCAGGCCGGGGCCTCCAGCAAGGCGACCCGTACCCCGGCGCACCAACCGGCGGTGTATTGGCTCATCCGGTCGATGCACTGCGGTGTCACCGTGATCGACGGGTGGCTCACCAACTGTTCGATTTCGCCGCGCTCGAACGCCAGGCTCGGGCCTTCGACTTCGTAGAGTTCACCTTCAAGCAACAGCCGTGGCCAGTTGCAGTGAGGCCGCCGCCGCACGCCCAACCACCAGCTCAGGAGCGGACTGCCGAGCACCAACAGCCGATCGAGCAACTGATCCAGGGCCGGATTGGGTAAACGGCAATAGTCGTCGAGAAAAATCCAGGTGGGGGTGGTCCAGCGCGCCAGCCGTGCCAGCAGGCTCGCCTCGTCGTGGGGCTCATCCAGCCCCAGCGCCTGGGCCAGGGCGGCACAGAAGGCCTCGTTCGTGAGGCTCGCACCGGACAGCGGCAGCCAGCACACACCGTGGCTGGCGGGCGCTTGCAGCAGGCATTCGGCGAGCAAGGCACTCTTGCCGCTGCCGGCGGGCGCGCAGAGCAGGCGGACGCGGGCCTGGGACTCGATCAAGGGTGTACTGAGCCGCGGACGCGGCAAATGGCGGGAGGATAAACGAGGCAGGAACCCGGGACGGTCCAGACGCGGGGTCATGGCGGTCATTGCGGCGGCCTTTCTTGATTTTATCCAGTCACCCTAGCTCTGTTCGAGCCAGGGGATGAACAAATATTCAGGAAACTTATCGCAGGCTATAAAAAAGAGCCCCCAAAGACCAACGAAAGGGATCTTGAAAACGCCACGCACCCTGTAGGAGCAGAGCTTGCTCGCGAAGCTTTTAGCGTGCTCACGGGCCTCTTCGCAAGCACGCTCCGCTCCTACAGGACGAGGGCGGTTAGCGCACTCCGGTCGCCCGCAATGCCGCCGGCGTGTAGTCCGCCGCCTTGCCGACAAAGCCGAACTGGAAGCTGTGTTTCTCTTCGTTCTTCATGCCCAGGGCGATGTAGCGCCCGGCAATCAGGTCGTACAGTGTCTCAACGGTATAAGCCGGCACCTGGTGGTCATAGTAGAACTGCGCATGCCCTTCGGCCACCCGCCACAGTTGGCCACGGCCGTCGTAGTGATCCACCAGCGCGACCTGCCAGCTGTCCTCATCGATGTACATATGACGCTTGGCATAGATATGCCGCTCACTCGGCTTGACCGTTCCCTCGATTTCCCAGACCCGGTGCAGCTCGTAACGGGTCAGGTCCTGGTTGAGATGACCGGCCTTGATCACATCGGTGTACTTGAGAGTCGGCGAGTCCAGCTTGTAGCTGTTGTAGGGAATGTACATCTCCTTCTTGCCGATCAGTTTCCAGTCGTAACGGTCCGGCGCGCCGGAGAACATATCGAAGTTGTCCGAGGTCCGCAGGCCATCGGCGGCGGTACCCGGACCGTCATAGGCGACTTGCGGGGCGCGCCGCACACGACGCTGGCCAGCGTTGTAGACCCAGGCCAGGCGCGGCTCCTTCACCTGGTCGAGGGTTTCGTGCACCAGCAGCACGTTACCCGCCAAGCGTGCCGGCGCGGTGACTTCCTGCTTGAAGAAGGTCAGCACGTTGGCGCCCTTGTCCGGCCCCAGGTCGGGGATTTCCGACGGTACCGCGGCTTCTTCCTCGAAGGTGATCGGGGTGAAGGAGCCGTCGGTCTGCGGCGTGGCCTGGGTAATGGTGCGGCGCAGGTTGCCACCGTGGTAGCGGGTGATGTGGTTCCACAGCACTTCCACGCCGTTCTTCGGAATCGGGAAAGCGTAGTAGCGCACGCCGGTGAAGTTCGACAAGCCGTTACCGTCGTTGATTGCCGTGACGTTGAGAGCGCTGCGCTTGGCCGCCTCTAGCACCGCGTCCGGCAGGACTACAGTGCGGTGTGTCGGGTAGACCGGGATCCTGTAGGTCTGCGGGTAGCGCTTGAACATCGCCAGTTGGCCTTCGGAGAGCTTGGCCTTGTACTGCTCGGCGGTGGCCGCGGTGATGATGAACAGCGGTTTTTCATTGGCGAACGGGTCGGCCAGGAAACCCTTGCTGTCCACCGCGCCGGCATTTTTTGGGATGCCACCGGTGTAGGCCGGGATCGAGCCGTCGGCGTTGCCGGCCTTCTCCGCGCCAATGGCGGTCAGGCTGGTGCCGAGCTTGGCCGCTTCCTCCGCGGAAACCGCCGCCATTACGTTGGCTGCCAGCAGGCTCAGGGCCAGGGCGCCACATTGCAGAATCATCTTGCGCATTAAAGTTGTCCTTCTCAAGCCTGGATCAGAAGTTCGCGCCGACGCTGAGCGCCACGAAATCACGGTCAATCAGGGTGTTGTAGCGGCCACCGAAAAAGTCGGTGTAGCTGAGGCTCGCGGTATAGGTGTTGCGATAGTCGGCATCGACACCGATGCTGACTGCCTTGGCGCCTTCATTGAAGATGCCGTTGGGGCCGTAACCCTTGACGTCATGAGACCAGGACAGGTTGGGCTTGAGGTTGATCCCGGCGAACACGTTGCTGTAGTCGAGGATCGCCCGGGCCCGGTAGCCCCAGGAGGTCGCGGTGACGAAACCGCCGGTATCGCCCTGGTAGCCATAGACGCCGTACACCGAGTCACGTCCGTAACGTAGCTTGTCCTTGGTCTCCAGACCGCCGACGTAGGTCATCCCCGCCTCGCCCACCAACGTCAGACGCTCGGCCCCCAGGACCTGGTCGAAGAACTGCGTGAGGGTGGTTTGTACCTGGGTGATTTCCTTGCGGCGGTAGCCGCTGTTGTCGGCGCCGAGGCTGGTCTGGATCGGTGACGCGGTGCCGCCGGCAATCGGATTGACCAGCGCCAGGGTCAGGTCGGTGGTGTTGAGCTGCACCGGGGCGTTGGGGCGGTAGCTGATCTCGCCGCTCCAGGCGGTGCCGGTGGGCAACGTGGTGGAGAAGCTGGCACCGTAGAGGCGGATATCTTCCGGGTACTCGAGGTAGTACTGACCACGCCCGAGCATGATGCTTTGCGCCAGGCCGCTACGGAACGCGGCCGGCGTCAATGGCAGGATACTGCCCAGCGCGGCGACGGTGCTGGCACCGGCGGTCGTGGTGCCGACGGTCGGGGTACGGCTGTGGTAGTTCATGAAATACAGCCCGTACTCGGTGTCGCTGCCCAGCCAGCGCAAGGCCATGCCCCATTGGCCGCCGTCACGCGCATCGCGGTCATCGCCGCGCTGCACCACGACGCCTTCCGAGGTGACCTGAAAGCCCTGGCCGAACGCCGCCGCCAGGGGTTGCAACGGCGCAATCGCCGGGCTGCCGACGGTGTAGTTGTTGTTGCAACCGTGTTGCACCACGTCGTTGCCGAAGAAGGTCCCGCAGTTGTCGACGACGGTGTTCTCCCAGTTCAACTGGTAGAACCCTTCAACCGTCAGCTGGTCGGTCAGGCTCTGCGAGGCGAAGAACATGTTGACCGGGATCAGCCCTTCCTTGATCTCGGCACCGGGCCGGCGGAAGGCCGATACGTCGATCGGGTTGATGCTGTTGATCGAGTTGCCGATGAAGGTGCTCTCACCCCAACTTACCACCTGCTTGCCCAGGCGCACGGTGCCCGGCAGGTCGGCGATGGAGTAGTTGTGGTAGACGAAGGCGTCGAGGATTTGCGCCCCCGAAGACCGTGCGCCTTCATCGCGGTGATGATCGCTGATGTCCTTGAAGTCCTGACCGCCGTCGGCGGTCGCGAAGTCATACCAGTACTTGCCGCGGACGAAGACACCGGTATCGCCGTACTTCAACTCCAGGTCGTGAATGCCCTTGATGATCTTCGAGAAGGCCTCGCCCTTCTTGTAGTTCAAGCGCCCATCATCACCGGTGGAAGCCTGGCCGGTACCGCCGTTGGGGACCCCAACCAACCCCTTGTTGGCATCGCGCATGCCCCAGCTCACGCCGGCCGACAGGGAGGAGTCGAATTTGCCTTCGATTTCCCCGATGTTGAACGAAACCGCCTGCGCCTGCGCACTGACGCCCATGGCAACCGCAATGGCCAGAGCCTGCAGTGTGAAGATGGCGCGCATTGTTGTTTTTGTCATGCGTCTTCCCCGGTGTGTGACAGAAGGCTTCACCCTACTCACCAGCAACGGGAGCGATAAGCGCACCAAGGAGGTATTCGTGCTGTACCTCGAAAGGATGAATGAGTGCTTGCGGCGCGGCTTTCAGCGGCCCATCGAACCCATGGATAACACGTCATAGCGCACATGGATGGAAGGAGCCCGAGGCAGGCCCGAATGCAGCGGCCTGAACAGACGACTGTTACCAGCTCGGTAACGGTGATTGTCGCAAACCGGGCTTTTTCAGCGAATCTGAAATCCTTAACATAATGACCAATTACTGATTGCCGACGTTGATTCACTCCTTGATCATACGTCTTCCCTTGGCCACCGCGTTTGCAGTGGCCTTTTTTATTCCCGCGCAATTCCACTTGGCACACTCGACACCATCACCTCGGGCGACGACCTGGGCGCGTTTCAGGAAGTAGGGGGTATGACGTGACGGGAACCGACACGCAAGAGGGGAGGGTCAGCAAACGCCATGCCCCCGTGGGAGCCGGCTTGCTGGCGACAGTGGTTTATCAGGCGACGGCGATGCCGACCATCAGATCGCATCGCCAGCAAGCCAGCCACGGGTTTTGCAGCGTATTCGTGAGCTCTGCCCTCGCTATCGAGGGCAGACTCAGGCCATGTACTTCTGCAGATTCGCCATCATTTCCCGCAGGGCTTCGGGCGTATCCTTCGGATGCACGGCCCCCTCGAAATCGCAGATCTGCTTCCAACTGGCCGCCACGTCTTCCACGGAAAAACCGTTGTGCGGATCGAAGCCGGCGCCCAGGCTGCGCTCCCAGCGGGTCTTGCCGATCCAGCCGCCACCGACTTCGAACAGGCCAGCGGTTTCATCGCACTGTTCACTACCGAGAAACACCACCAATGGGCTGATCAGTTCCGGCTTGAGCAGCTCGAACACCTGCGGCGGAATCAGGCCTTCGGTCATGCGCGTGCCGCCGGTCGGCGCGATGGCATTGACCAGGATATTGTTCTTGCGGCCCTCGATGGCCAGGGTCCGGGTCAAGCCATACAGGCCGAGCTTGGCCATGCCGTAGTTGGACTGGCCAAAATTGCCGTAGATACCGGAAGTCGACGCGGTGAAGATCACCCGGCCGTAGTTCTGCTCACGCATGTGCGGCCAGGCCGCGTGGGTGACTTTGTAGGCACCTTCGACATGCACCCGGTAGACCAGGTCCCAGTCGGCATCCTCCATCTTCAGGAAGGTCTTGTCGCGCAGGATCCCGGCGTTGTTCACCAGCACATCGATACGGCCAAAGGCATCCAGAGCGTTCTGCACGATCTTGTCACCATCGGTGACCGAGTCATGGTTGGCCACGGCGGTACCGCCAGCCTCGCGAATCTCGGCCACCACCTTGTCCGCCGCCGAGGCATTGGCGCCTTCACCGTGGGCCGAGCCGCCGAGATCGTTGACCACAACTTTCGCCCCATGGCGGGCGAACAGCAGTGCATGGGCACGCCCCAGGCCGCCGCCGGCACCCGTGACAATCACCACTTTATCTTCGAAGCGCACAGACTCACTCATACAGGACTCCAGCCAGGACCGAGGTAAATAGAACCCGAGTGTCGGACACCCAGCCTTTGGTCACAATAAAGTCAGCCAGGGCTGAATGGTACGCGATAAGGCAGCGGGATAGTCCGGCCCTGGCCGCGACTGCCCGCCTTGACGCCAGAGACCCGGAACAACCCCGGACAGGGGATCAGAGCCGGAACCCGGAATCCTGCTGGTCCAGTTTGCGCAGCAGCGCCGGCCAGGCCAACGCTCCGCCCATGCCCTGGGCGCTGCGGGTGACCCCGGCGAGCATGGCCTTGGCCCCGGCGAGAATCTGCGGCTCGATGGCGATCAGCGGTGCCGCGCCGTTTTGCGCCAGCACCTGGATATCGCAGGCGCGCTGGAAGGTGAACATCATCAGAAAGGTGTCGGCGATGGTCGCGCCACAGGTGAGCAGGCCGTGGTTGTGCAGCATGAGAAAGTTGTTTTCGCCGAGGTCGGCCTGCAGCCGCGCTTTCTCTTCATGGTTGAGGGCCACCCCTTCATAGGCGTGATAAGCCAGGCTCGACAGCACGAACAGCGATTGCTGGCTGATGGGCAGTACGCCCTGCCGTTGCGCCGAGACCGCAACACCCGCCGCCGTGTGGGTGTGCAACACACAGGTCACATCGTGGCGCGCCTCATGAACGGCACTGTGGATGGTGTAGCCGGCCGGGTTGATCTCGTAGGGGCTGTCCAGCAACTTGTTGCCGGCCTGGTCGACCTTGACCAGGCTCGACGCGCTGATCTCGTGGAACATCAGCCCGTAGGGATTGATCAGGAAATCCTCGGTGCCGGGCACCTTCGCCGAGATGTGGGTGAAGATCAGGTCATCCCAGCCATGCATCGCCACCAGGCGATAACAGGCCGCCAGGTCAACGCGGGTCTGCCATTCGGCGGCGCTGACTTGGCTCTTCACATCGGCTGCGGCGCTAACAGGGGCTGCGTTCACGGCACTGACCTCGGCGATTTTCGGCCTTTATTCTGCTACCGGCCAGTCTAGAGCAGCCCGCCGCCACAACGGAGTTGCATTGCCAGCCAGCTTGATGACCCAGCGGGTCAACACGCCGCCCAGGAGCACGCCTTCAGATCAGCATGGCCAACAAGGGTGCGGCAAACAGGTTGAGCAGACCAGTCAGGACCATCACCAGACCGGCCACCGAACCCTCTTCGCCGCCCACTTCACGGGCACGGCTGACACCCGCGCCGTGGGCCCCGACGCCAAACAACGCGCCACGCGCCAGGCTGCTGCGCAGCGGCAACCACTTGAGCAGCAGCCCGCCGAGCAAGGCGCCGAAAACGCCGGTAAGCATCACGAACACCGCGGTCAATTCGGGCACGCCGCCCAGGTCCCGGGCCAAGGGCATGGCAAAGGGCGTGGTGATCGAGCGCGGTACCAGCGACAGGGTCAGGCTATTGTCCAGCGACAGCGCCCTGGCCAGCCCATAGGAACTGCCGATGGAGGCCGCGCTGCCGACGAGCATCCCCAGCAGCAAGGCGGGGCCATACCGCACCAGCATCTGCCGCTGCTGCCAGATCGGCACCGCGAAGGCCACCGTGACCGGTCCCAGGATCAGCATCAACCAGTGGGTATCGCGCGAATACTCGGCGTAGGCGGTATGCAACGGTATCGCCACCGCCAACAACACAAACGGCACCAGGATCAGCGGCGAGAGCAGGTAGCGGCCCGTCCGGCCATACAGCCAACGACTGGACACATAAGCCACCAAGGTCAACCCCAACCAGAACAACGACATCCACTCAAGCTTCACGACGGGCACTCCAGCGGCAGACAAACTCGACGGTAAAGGCCGTCGCCAGCATCACTGCCAGGGTACTGGCGCCGATCACCAGCAGAATCCGCCAGCCGTCCTGGCGCACCATGGCGCCGTAGTCCAGCAGGCTCATCAACGCCGGGATGAAGAACAGCAGCATCTCGGCCATCAGCAGCCCGGCCCCCCGTTGCAGCGTGGCGGGTTTGACCCAGCCCGTGGCAAAGGCCAGCAACAGCAACGCCAAGCCGATCACACCGCCGGGAATCGGCCAGTGGCTCCAGGCAGCGAACAGCGCGCCCACTTGATAGAGCCCCAGCAACACGGCCAGCTCGACGAGCAGGCGGCAGGATTTTTTCAACAGCAAACGGTTCATCGGCTTCAGTCCTCTCTGGGAGCCGATTTTAAAGTTAGCGCTACCATCCCAAAAGCGAATTGTTAGACTGACCTCCATTCCAATCTGGAATCAGGCCATGGAATTCAAGCAACTACGCAGCTTCATCGAAGTGGTCCGCCAAGGCGGCTTCACCCAGGCGGCGAAAACCCTGCACATCAGTCAGTCGGCGGTGAGCAAGCAGGTCGCCCAGCTCGAACACGATCTCGGCACCCCCTTGCTCGACCGCCTGGGCTCACGGGTCCAGCTGACCGCGGCCGGCGGCGTGGTACTGCAACGGGCCGAAGAAATGCTGCGCCTGCGCGACGGGCTGCTCAGTGAACTGGACGACCTGAGCCAACTGGCCCGCGGCGAACTGCGCCTGGGCCTGCCGCAACTGGGCGGCGAAACGCTGTTCGCCGGCCTTTTCGCCGAATACCGGCGGCGTTACCCCAATATCCGCATTCAGTTGCTCGAAGGCGGCAGTCTGAATATCGAACCGGCGGTGCTGAGCGGCGAACTGGAGCTGGGCGGCAGCCTCAAGCCGAGCGATCCGGCGTTCGACTACCAGCCCTTCTGTGATGAACCGTTGGATGTGTTGCTGGCGGCGGACCATCCCCTGGCCGAGGCGGGCGCCATCCGCCTGGAGCAATTGGCCGATACGCCGTTTCTGCTGTACCAGCGCAGTTTCGTGCTCAATCACCGGTTGATGGAGGCCTGTCGAAAAGCCGGGTTCACGCCCAGGGAAAGCGGGCGCAGCGGCCAGGCGGACTTTCTCGCCGCGCTGGTGGCCGCCGGGCAAGGCGTGGCGCTGTTGCCCAGCGTGGTCGCCCGTTCGCTGATACGGCCCGGCGTGGTCCGCCTGGCCCTGAGCTCGCCCACCGACCTGCGCTGGGACATCACGTTCATCTGGCGCCGCGGCGCTTACCTGTCCAAAGCCGCCCAGGCCTGGCTGGCGCTGTTGCGGGAGCGACCAGCCGGCCTTAGCGCAACGCGCTGATGAACTCGGCCAGCCACGGCTCGGCGTCGGTTTCCGGGGTGACGCTTTCACTGGCATCCAGGCGCAGCATGTCCTTGACTTCCCGCACCCCCAATTCGGCAAACAGCTCGCGCATCTGTTCGCCGCCGCCACAGAAGGTGTCGCCGTAGCTGGAATCCCCCAGGCCGATCACCCCGCCCGGCAAACCACGCCATGCCGCCGGCAACTGGTCGCGGATGGCGTTGTACAGCGGCTGGATATTGTCCGGCAGCTCGCCCATGCCGGTAGTGGCGGTCACGGCCAGGAAAGCGTCCGGGGCGAAGGCCTGGACATCGGCCAGGGTCGCGCGCGCGTTGTGCCAGGTTTGGAAACCGGCCTCGCGCAGGATTTTTTCCGCGTGGCGGGCAACTTCTTCGGCGGTGCCATAGACCGAGCCGGAAAGGATGGCAACTTTCATCAATCTGATCCTGATACTGTGTAAAAAAACCCAGGATACCAGCAGATGCGAGACTTTCTCACGAAACCCTGCGCTTGTCTGGTTGGGGATGGACTATTCAAGACGATGCCTTAAACTTCGGCGAACAGGTCAATGGACTGCGGATGCTTTGCGAAATGATAAATCCCAAACTGCTGCAACTGGTGATTGACGCGTCGAGCGACGGTATCGTGGTAGCCGAACAGGAAGGCGAAGACCATATCCTGATCTACGCCAACCCGGCGTTCGAACGCCTGACCGGTTATACCAACGAAGAAATTCTCTACCAGGACTGTCGCTTCCTGCAGTCCGGCGACCGCGACCAGCCGGCACTGGAGCTGATCCGCGAGGCCCTGCACGCGCGCCAGCCGTGCCGCCAGATCCTGCGCAACTACCGCAAGGACGGCAGTCATTTCTGGAACGAGCTGTCGCTGTCCCCGGTCTTCAACGAAAGCGACCAACTGACCTACTTCGTCGGCGTGCAAAAAGACGTGACCGTTCAGGTCAAGGCGCAACAGCGGGTGGCGCAGTTGGAGGCGCAACTGGCCAAGGTTCAGGCTGAACTGGATGCGCTCAAGGCTACCGGCGGCAACCGGCAATAGCGCGGACGCTCAAGTATCGAGCCGGCCCGCCAGCAATTGCTGCAAGCGTCGACGCATCAGCCGACCATCATTGCCCAGGCAACCGATGCTCGAACCTTCCAGACGCTCTTGCAACAACTCCGAAACATCCCCGGCCAGCATCACCGCGCAATCCACCGAGAGCGCCAGGCGGTTGAGGCGACGCGGCAGATCCGCCATCGGCGAGCGGTTGGAATACAGCACCAGCGCCTCGGGTCGGACCTTTTCACAGATCAGGGTCAGCTCATCGAAGGGCTGGCCGACCGCCAGGACGCTGACGCAACGGTCGCCGTCGCCCAGCAACAGGCCCGCCACCAGCAACTCGAGCTCACGACATTGATCCGGCAAAGCGGCGAGCACGATGCGCTGACAGAGGAGTCCGCGGACCGAGTGCAGACGCTGCAATACCCGCGCGCGCAGGAACGCATCGAGAAACAGCCACTCGCTGACCTGGCCGAACTCACCCGGCAGGAGCAGACGCTGCCACAACGGCAGGAGGATACTCTGGAAGACTACGCTCAGCGGATAGCTGGAAAACACCTGTCCATAGAGACGTTCCAGGGCCGCTTCGTCGAAAATGCTGACCGCCGCGCGCAATTGCGTCTGCCAGTCGTCCCATTCAGCCTGGGCAATCGATTGCACCGCGATGCCGGATGGCGTGTGGATAGGCAACACCGGGGCAGCGCTTTTCGCCAGGAGCTTTCCCACTTTGCTTACAGCCACCCCGCGCTCAATCCAGCCCATGATGGTGCGGACCGTCTCGATATCGCTCATGGCGTAGAGTCGATGCCCACTTTCGGTGCGCGTCGGTTGAATCAGACCGTAGCGCCGCTCCCATGCCCGCAGGGTGACCGGATTGACGCCGGTCAGGCGCGAGACTTCACGAATAGGGAACAACTCTTCCTGTTTCAACGCCCGCAACAGCGGCGTGGCAGGTTCAAGTTCGATCATGACAGGCATCAGTCGCACATTTATGAATAGGAGTTGACAGCTATTCTAGCCCACAGCATCCAAACCTTCGCAAATAATACGCAATACAACCTGGCACCTTGGTGCAACACCCGAAATAGGGAATAATTCTTGCCTGTACAAAAACGCAGCCCACCACCCAGGCGCTGCGTTGCGCATCCGTCCTACCCGGGCGGCATGCTGGTCTTACGGAGATATATAATGTCTACCTCACCCGTCACCATGATGGTTGCCCGGCGCGTTGCCGATGGCCGCTACCAGGACATGCTCGCCTGGTTGCACGAAGGCGAATTGCTCGCCACCGACTTTCCCGGTTACCTGGGCTCCGGCGTGCTCGCCCCACCGCCCGGCGACAATGAATTCCAGATGATTTTCCGCTTCAGCGATGCCCTGACCCTCAATGCCTGGGAGCACTCCGCCTCGCGCAAGGCCTGGCTGATACGCGGCAACGACCTGTTCGCCGGACCGCGGGAACGGCGAGTCAGTGGCATCGACGGTTGGTTCGGCGCCGTGGGCCTGCGGCCACCGCGCTGGAAACAGGCGGTGGCGATCTGGCTGGCGTTTTTTCCGGTATCGCTGCTGTTCAACTTCGGCCTTGGGCCGTTGCTGGCCGAACTCAACCTGGCGCCTCGGGTATTGCTCAGCACGCTGATCCTGACACCGCTGATGGTCTATTTCTTCATTCCGCTGTCGACCCACCTGCTGGCGGGCTGGTTGCACCGTACACCGACCAAGCCGCTGCCGGGCGCCGGCGCCAGGAATTGAAACAACCCTCTCCCGTGACAGTTGTACAAGCCCAGTGGCTGGTATAGTTTTGACTTCAACGTCAACCGACGCCTCTCCACCGCTTGCCACGAGCCTTCGATGCCACCGTCTTGTGCCCCCATCCTGATTACCGGCGCCGGCCAGCGTGTCGGCCTGCACTGCGCAGAGCGACTGCTGGCCGACGGTTATCCGGTGATCGTCAGCTATCGCAGTGAGCGCCCTGGCGTGCAGGCCCTGCGCGACCTCGGCGCCACCGCGCTGTTCGCCGATTTCTCCAGCGAGGCCGGGATCCTGGCGTTTATCGCGGCACTGAAGCAGCACACCGACTGCCTGCGGGCGATCGTCCATAATGCCTCGGCCTGGTTGGCGGAAACCCCTGGCAACGAAACGGCGGCCTTTACCCAGATGTTCAGCCTGCATATGCTCGCGCCCTATCTGATCAATCTGCACTGCGCCGAATTGCTGGAGCGCTCGCCCAAGGCCGACATCGTGCACATCAGCGACGATGTCACCCGCAAGGGCAGCAGCCAGCACATCGCCTACTGCGCCAGCAAGGCCGGCCTGGACAGCCTGACGCTGTCCTTCGCGGCCCGCTATGCGCCGCGGATCAAGGTCAACGGCATTGCCCCGGCCTTGCTGATGTTCAACCCCGACGACGACGCGGCGTACCGCGCCAGGACCCTGGCCAAATCGGCCCTGGGTATCGAACCCGGAGCCGGGGTGGTCTACCAGAGCCTGCGCTATCTGCTGGACAACCCGTATGTCACCGGCACAACCTTGACCGTCAACGGCGGCCGGCACCTAAAATAAGCCGCCCCGCGAGGAACCTTTTCCATGAGTGCCACACTGCCCGAGCATTACCGCGAGATCCTCCTGGGACTGGGCGAAAACCCCGACCGCGAGGGTCTGCTGGACACCCCGAAACGGGCCGCCAAGGCCATGCAATACCTGTGTCATGGCTACGCCCAGAGTCTCGATGAGGTGGTCAACGGGGCGCTGTTCGCCTCCGACAATGACGAGATGATCATCGTCAAGGACATCGAGCTGTACTCGCTGTGCGAACATCACCTGCTCCCCTTCATCGGCAAGGTCCATGTCGCCTACATGCCGACCGGCAAGGTCCTGGGACTGTCGAAGATCGCCCGGATCGTCGACATGTTCGCCCGCCGCCTGCAGATCCAGGAAAACCTCACCCGGGAAATCGCCGACGCCATCGAACAAGTGACCCAGGCCGCCGGCGTGGCGGTGGTAATCGAAGCCCAGCACATGTGCATGATGATGCGCGGCGTGGAAAAACAGAATTCGACCATGAACACCTCGGTGATGCTCGGCGCCCTGCGCGACTCGAGCAGCACCCGCATGGAGTTCCTGCAATTGATTGGACGGAGCAAGTAGCAATGCCACAACTTCAACCAGGCATGGCGCGCATCCGGGTCAAGGACCTGTGCCTGCGTACCTTTATCGGCATCAACGAGGACGAGATCCTCAACAAGCAGGACGTGAGGATCAACCTGAGCATCCTGTATGCGGCCCAGGAAGCGGTCCGCGACAACGACATCGATCACGCCCTGAACTACCGCACCATCACCAAGGCGATCATCCAGCATGTCGAGGGCAACCGCTTTGCCCTGCTCGAACGCCTGACCCAGGAACTGCTCGACCTGGTGATGAACAACGCCGCCGTGCTGTATGCCGAGGTCGAAGTCGACAAGCCCCACGCGCTGCGGTTTGCCGAGTCCGTGTCGATTACGCTCGCGGCCAGCCGCTGAGCGCCTGAGCCGTCTGGCGCTCGCCGCGCCAGGCTTTTATCATCGCGCCCCCACCTTCACCCGCACAGAGCCCATCATGACCGAGCAAGAACGCCTCGAACTCGAAGCCGCCGCCTTCCGCCGGCTGGTCGCCCACCTGGACAGCCGCAAGGATGTGCAGAACATCGACCTGATGAACCTCGCCGGGTTCTGCCGCAACTGCCTGTCCAAGTGGTACAAGGCCGAAGCCGACGCACGCCAGATCGAGGTCAGCCTCGACGACGCCCGTGAAGTGGTCTACGGCATGCCTTATGCCGAGTGGAAAGCCCAATACCAGCAAGAAGCCAGCGCCGAACAACAGGCGGCGTTCGCCAAAGGAAAACCCCATGACTGATTTGAATACCCTGCGCACCCGCCTCAACAGCGGCACACATGTTTTCGCCGACACCCTGGCGTTCATTGCCGCCGGTTACGACTATCAACCACAAGCGTTCAACAACGGTGGCGTGGAAAACGCCGCCGGGCAGAACGAAGGCTCGTGCAAGACCCTGAGCCTGGCGCTGCTGGAAGGCTTGAGTGATCAGGAAGCCTTGCTGGCCTTCGGCGAACATTACCGTTCGGTGCTGGCCACCCCGGAAGGCAGCGACCACGGCAATATCCGCGCATTGATCGCCCATGGCCTGGCTGGCGTGAAGTTCGCCCAGGCGCCGCTGACCCGGCGCTGATTCCGCGTCCGGCAAACACATCGCGACTTTTAAGATTGACCCGGCAACTTTATTTCGTTTGCCGGGCAGCGCTGCTCACGGCTTAGATAAAAGAAGCACACCTTCTTCCGAGCCAGGTATCCATGAGCAGCGAAACCATCAGCCAGTCGATTTCCATCGTTCACCCGATCAGCCTCAGCCACGGCAAAAACGCCGAGGTCTGGGACATCCATGGCAAACGCTATATCGATTTTGTCGGTGGCATCGGCGTGCTCAATCTCGGTCATTGCCACCCGCGCATCGTCGAGGCCATTCGCGAGCAGGCCACCCGGCTGACCCACTACGCATTCAACGCCGCCCCCCATGCACCCTACCTCGCACTGATGGAGCGCCTGACGGCGTTTATTCCGGTGGACTACCCGGTCAGCGGCATGCTCACCAACAGCGGCGCGGAAGCGGCGGAAAACGCCCTGAAGATCGTCCGTGGCGCTACCGGGCGCACGGCCGTCATCGCCTTTGACGGTGCCTTCCACGGCCGCACGCTCGCCACCCTCAACCTCAACGGTAAAGTCGCGCCCTACAAACAGAAAGTCGGAGTGCTGCCGGGGCCGGTGTATCACCTGCCCTTCCCCAGTAAAGATAATGGCGTGAGCTGTGCCGAGGCCCTGAAGGCGATGGAGCGGCTGTTCAGCGTCGAGATCGACGTCAATGACATCGCCTGTTTTATCCTTGAACCGGTGCAGGGCGAAGCCGGCTTCCTGGCGCTGGACGTGGAGTTCGCCCAGGCGCTGCGGCGTTTCTGCGATGAGAAAGGCATCCTGCTGATCGCCGATGAAATCCAGTCCGGCTTCGGGCGCACCGGTCAGCGCTTTGCATTCTCGCGATTGGGGATTGAACCGGACCTGATCCTGTTGGGTAAAAGCATTGCCGGTGGCGTACCGCTGGGGGCGGTGGTCGGGCGCAAAGCGCTGCTCGACAGCTTGCCCAAGGGCGGACTGGGCGGCACCTATTCGGGTAATCCGCTTGCCTGTGCCGCGGCCCTGGCGACCCTCGACGAAATGACCGACACCCACTTGCACACCTGGGGCGCGCAACAGGAAGAAACGATTGTCAGCCGTTACCAGGCTTGGCGGGCCAACCAGCTGTCACCCTATCTGGGGCGGCTGACCGGTATCGGCGCCATGCGTGGTCTCGAATTGATCAACCCTGATGGCAGCCCGGCATCGGCACAATTGACGCAATTGCTGGCCTTGGCCCGCGAGGCCGGTTTGCTGCTGATGCCCAGCGGCAAGTCGCGGCACATCATTCGCCTGCTGGCACCGTTGACCACCGAAGTGACAGTGCTGGAGGAAGGCTTGGATATCCTTGAGGCCTGCCTGGCCAGGCTTGCCTGACCCCTGAGCAGAAAAAGTCAGGAGTCAGTAAGCCCAATGCACACCCTGTGGGAGCGATCCGACAAGCACCGCTCCCACAATCGGCATCAAGCGTTCTGCAGGTCGTCGAGGTAGCGCTCAACGTCCAGCGCGGCCATGCAGCCGGCGCCAGCCGAGGTGATGGCTTGACGGTAAACATGGTCAGCCACGTCGCCGGCGGCAAACACGCCTTCCACGCTGGTCGCCGTGGCATTGCCTTCACGACCGCCCTGCACCACCAGGTAGCCATCTTTCAAGGTCAACTGCCCCTCGAACAGCGAAGTGTTCGGAGTATGGCCGATGGCGATGAACACGCCGTCGACTTTCAGCTCGTCGAAGCTACCGTCGTTGTTCTTCAGACGAGCACCGGTCACACCCATGTTGTCGCCCAGTACTTCGTCCAGGGTGGCGTTGAGTTTGAGGACGATCTTGCCCTCGGCGACGCGAGCCTGCAGCTTGTCGATCAGGATCTTCTCGGCACGGAAGGTCTCGCGACGGTGCACCAGAGTCACCTTGCTGGCGATATTGGCCAGGTACAGCGCCTCTTCCACGGCAGTGTTACCACCACCGACCACGGCCACTTCCTTGTTGCGATAGAAGAAACCGTCGCAGGTAGCACAGGCGGAAACCCCCTTGCCCATGAACGTCTCTTCCGACGGCAGGCCCAGGTAACGGGCGCTGGCGCCAGTGGCGATGATCAGCGCGTCACAGGTGAAGGTAGCGCTGTCACCCACCAGGGTGTAAGGCTTCTTCGCCAGGTCCACGGCGTTGATGTGGTCGAAGACGATTTCGGTTTCGAAACGCTCGGCGTGTTCTTTCATCCGTTCCATCAGCGCCGGGCCGGTCAGGCCGTGCACATCGCCGGGCCAGTTGTCGACTTCGGTGGTGGTGGTCAACTGGCCGCCGGCCTGCATGCCAGTGATCAGCAGCGGCTTGAGGTTGGCGCGAGCGGCATAGACCGCGGCGCTGTAACCGGCGGGGCCGGAACCGAGAATAATCACTCGCGAATGGCGTACTTCAGACATGACTCACTCCTATCGACCGCCCGTCAGCTACCGGAGCGGAACGCCGGCTTGCCGGCTGGAATAAAAAAGGACTGCGAAAGCGCTTGGGGAAGGCTTGTAGCACACAGTCCTGAAAAATAATGAGGTGCAGCGTATCGAGGAGGCGAAGATTAAGGAAATACGCAATAACAATCCAGCTCATAGCGGGTCTCTATCCTGAGCGGCGCTCTTCGCGGCGCCTTTGTTACCGCAAATGTCGGCCCTTTCACCGTCCGTGCAAAGTCGGTAAGGTCGGCGCGTTTTCCCTCTTTCGGAGCACGTTATGCCCGCACCCGTCCTGTCCGGCCCGCAGTACCTGCGCGAGGGCCTGAAGCTGGTCCTGAGCCCGGGCCTGCGCCTGTTCGTCCTGATGCCGCTGGCGATCAACCTGGTGCTGTTCGTCGGGTTGATCTACCTGGCCGGCCACTATTTCAGTCTCTGGGTCGACACCCTGATGCCGACCCTGCCCGGTTGGCTGAGCTTTCTCAACTACATCCTCTGGCCGCTGTTCGTGGCACTGGTGGTGTTGATGGTGTTTTTCACCTTTACCATGATTGCCAATGTGATCGCCGCGCCGTTCAACGGTTTTCTCGCCGAGAAGGTCGAAGTGGTGGTGCGCGGCACCGACGACTTCCCGGCTTTCAGTTGGGCCGAACTGCTGGCGATGATCCCCCGCACCCTGGCGCGGGAAATGCGCAAGCTGGGTTATTTTTTGCCCAGGGCCATCGCGCTTTTGGTGTTGTCGTTCATTCCGGTGGTGAATATCGTCGCCGCGCCTCTATGGCTGTTGTTCGGGGTGTGGATGATGGCGATCCAATATATCGACTACCCGGCGGACAACCACAAGCTGAGCTGGCAGGGCATGCTCGCCTGGCTGCGGCAGAAGCGCTGGCAGTGCATGAGTTTTGGCGGGATCGTCTACCTGGTGCTGCTGGTGCCGGTGGTCAACCTGCTGATGATGCCGGCGGCAGTGGCCGGGGCGACCTTGTTCTGGGTCCGTGAGCGCGGCGACGAGGCCCTGGCCGGCGAACGGCGCTGAAATATCGGTATACCGCCGGCGGTGACTGGCCGCCCAGTCACAAATCCATCATCAAACAGCCACAGTGTCGCAACCGCCCGCGGCGACACTGTAAACATGACGACAGCTCTGCATATCACCCTGATCACCGAAACCTTCCCACCGGAAATCAATGGCGTGGCCAATACCCTTGGCCGCTTGTGCGATGGCCTGCGCGCCCGCGGGCATCAGATCGAACTGGTCCGTCCGCGCCAGAACTGCGACCAGGCCCGTCCCAGCGATACCGAGCTGCTGCTCTGCCGGGGCTGGCCGCTGCCCGGCTATCCCGGTCTGCAATGGGGGCAGTCGTCGATGCACAAGTTGCTGCGGCGCTGGAAACGCCAGCGTCCGGACGTACTGTATATCGCCACCGAAGGTCCACTCGGTTTGTCGGCCCTGCGCGCGGCCAGGCGCCTGGGAATTTCAGTGGTCAGCGGTTTCCACACCAACTTCCAGCAATACTCTCATCAATACGGCATGGGTTTGCTGACGCGACTGCTGACCCACTACCTGCGCTGGTTTCACAACCGCTCCAAGCTGACCCTGGTGCCCAGCGTCAGCCAGCGCGTGGAACTGGAGCGGCGGCATTTCGAACGCCTGGAACTGCTCTCCCGGGGCGTCGACAGCCAATTGTTCCATCCCGCCAAACGCTTGAGCGCCCTGCGCGACAGCTGGGGGCTGGCGGATGGCGAGATCGCCCTGCTCTATGTCGGGCGATTGGCGACCGAGAAGAACCTCGGCCTGCTCAAGCGCACCTTTGAGCGCCTGCGGGAAACTTATCCACAGACGGCGATGAAACTGATCGTGGTCGGCGATGGCCCGCAACGCGGCCTATTGGAAAAGGAACTGCCCGAGGCGATTTTCTGCGGCACGCAACGGGGCGAGGCCTTGGCCTGCCACTATGCGTCGGCGGATCTGTTCCTGTTCCCAAGCCTCACCGAAACCTTTGGCAATGTGGTGCTCGAAGCACTGGCGTCGGGATTGGGCGTGGTGGCCTACGACGAGGCCGCCGCCGCCCAGCATATCCGCCATGGCTACAACGGCGTGCTGGCCATGCCCGGCGATGAGGAAGCGTTCTGCGATGCCGCCTGCTGGTTGTTGGAAGGTCGGGAGACCTTGCGCAATGTTCGCCTCAATGCCCGCCAGCATGCCAGCCGGCAAGGTTGGGGGGCGATTATCGAGCAGTTCGAGAAGCAGTTGCGTGGGGCCTGTGACGCGTTGCCGGTGGAACAACAGGCTCCGGGGCTGCCTGCGGATGCCATTGTGACAGCCGGCATTCTGAAAACACCACGCAACCTGTAGGAACCTGACTTGCCGGCGATGGCGATGGCGATGGCGATCAAACATACGCCAGCGCCAGCGCGGCGACCTACACCAGGCTCATCAACGCCTCACGGCTGAATGGCAGGATGTCCTGCTCGCGACCGTCGCGCACTTTCACCGCCCAATCCGGGTCCACCAGCAGGGCACGGCCCACCGCGACCAGATCGAACTCGTCGTTGTTCAGACGCTCCAGCAGCTTCTCCAGGCTCGCCGGCTGCGCCACCTTGTCGGTGTTGACCATGAACTGCAGGAACTCGCCGTCCAGGCCGACGCTGCCGACGGTGATAGTCGGCTTGCCGGTCAGCTGGCGGGTCCAGCCCGCCAGGTTCAGCTCTGAACCTTCGAATTCCGGCTCCCAGAAACGCCGCGTCGAGCAGTGGAAAATATCCACGCCCGCGTCGGACAACGGCTTGAGGAACTCGCCCAGGGCCTCCGGCGTCTGCACCAGACGGGCGCTGTAATCCTGCTGCTTCCACTGGGAAAACCGGAAGATGATCGGAAAGTCCGGCCCCACCGCCGCGCGCACGGCCTGGATCAGCTCGATGGCAAAACGCGAACGCTTGGCCAGGCTGCCACCGTATGCGTCGGTGCGCGGATTGCTACCCTCCCAGAAGAACTGGTCGATCAGGTAACCGTGGGCACCATGGATCTCGACACCATCCATGCCGATGCTTTGGGCATCACGGGCGGCCTGGGCGAATGCCGCGATCACCTCGTCGATGTCCTGTTGGCTCATGCCGTGCACCACGACCTGGCCATCCTTGAGCTTCTCGCTCGGGCCATAGCCCGGCACGCTGGCGTCCGGCTCGGTGCCCAGGCGCCGCACATTACCCACGTGCCAGAGCTGGGGAACGATCTTGCCTCCTTCGGCATGCACCGCATCAACGACCTTTTTCCAACCGGCCAGGGCCGCTTCGCCGTAGAAGTGCGGCACGTTCGGATAGCCGTTGGAGGCCAAGTGACCGACTGTAGTGCCTTCGGTGATGATCAGGCCGACACCGGCCGCCGCACGCTTGCGGTAGTACTCGATGACTTTCGAATTGGGTATGCCGCCCGGGGAAAACGAACGGGTCATCGGCGCCATGACCACACGGGTCGGCAACTCCAGCGCACCGAGATGAAAAGGTCGGAACAGGGCTTCAACGGGCATGGGAGCACTCCACGGCGCAAGGGGAATTTATGATCAGGATAATATTCCGCCTTGCGCACACCGCCCAGCACTATTGATCTGAGTGATTAAGCTTTAGAAGTGCCAGGAGAGCCCGCCCAGTTGAGTACCGGCATCAAGCCAGGGCTTTTTCGATCGCCTGGATCACCGCCGGATCATCCGGAGCGGTGCGCGGCGAGAAACGCGCCAGTACGCGGCCATCCTTGCCCAACAGGAATTTCTCGAAGTTCCAGGTGATGTCGCCAGGAAACTCCGCGCCCTCGCCCGCCAGCAAGCGGTACAACTGGTGACGGTCATGGCCGTTGACCGCAAGCTTGCTGCTCAACGGAAAGCTCACGCCATAGTTCAGGCTGCAGAACGCCTGGATCTCCTCCTCGGAGCCCGGTTCCTGGCCGGCAAACTGGTTGCACGGCAAACCCAGCACAGTGAACCCCTGGTCCTTGTAATGCTGGTAGAGGTGTTCAAGGGCAGCATACTGTGGCGTCAACCCACACTTGGAGGCCACGTTGACCACCAGCACCACATGTCCCTTGAAAGGCGCCAGCGGCAGTTCCTGACCATCCAGCGCTTTTAGTGTCAGATCGTGAAAAGCACTCATGACGAACTCCCGTTATTCCCGGACTCATACGCAAACATTGTTGCCCGACCCCCTGACCGGTTTCCAGTTAAAAACCGCGGAGGACTAAAAAAGGCGCCCGTGGGCGCCTTCCAACTACCAGAGCTTAGCAGCAGAAATCAGTGGTGATGGCCACCTTCGCCATGGACGTGACCATGGGCGACTTCTTCCTGGCTGGCGTCACGGATTTCGATGATCTTGACCTGGAAATTCAAGCGCTGGCCGGCCAACGGGTGGTTGCCGTCGACGGTGACATCGTCGCCCTCCAGATCGCGGATGGTAACGATCTGCATCTGGCCGTCCGGAGCGGAAGCGTGGAACTGCATGCCCACTTCCAGCTCGTCGACACCTTCGAACATGCTACGGTTCAGGGTGCTGACCAGTTCAGCGGAATATTCGCCGTAGGCGTCTTCCGGCTCGACGGCCACGTTCAGCTCGTCGCCGACCTTCTTGCCTTCCAGGGCCTTTTCCAGACCTGGGATAATATTGCCGGCACCGTGCAGGTAAACCAGCGGGGCGCCGCCGGCAGAGCTGTCGATGACCTCACCAGCATCGTTGGTAAGGGTATAGTCGATGGAGACAGCCTTGTTGGCAGCGATCGTCATATGAGCGAGACCTTTTGCATAGGAATAAAGAGCGGACAAGTCTAAACAAGGATTCGTCCGAAAGCGAACTGAACCCGGACAGACGGCCCAAGGCCACACCTGCAACCGTCATCGGTTTTCATCAGGATCAGGACGGGCACTGGGTGGCCGAGCTGTCCTGCGGGCATACCCAGCACCTGCGCCATCAACCGCCCTGGCAATCGCGCGCCTGGGTCCTGGATCCACGGCAACGGGCGGAAAAAATCACTCAAGGCTTTGAATGTGGTTGGTGCGCTCAAGGCTCGGTTAACGATAACCTTGGCGACTGAACTTCGCAGACGGCCAAGCATAGGCCGTCGCACTTGCGCTTCCTCAAGAGAATACGCATGCAAACTTTTTTTATCGCGCCCACCGATTTTGGTGTGGGTCTGACCTCGATCAGCCTCGGGCTGGTACGCACACTGGAACGCGCCGGTTTGAAAGTCGGCTTTTTCAAACCCATTGCCCAGCCCCATCCCGGCGACCTCGGCCCGGAGCGCTCCACTGAACTGGTGGCCCGCACCCATGGCCTGAAACCACCGCAGCCGCTGGGCCTGGCCCATGTCGAGCGGATGCTTGGCGACGGCCAGCTCGATGAGCTGCTGGAAGAAATCATCACCCTCTACCAGCAGGCCGCCGTCGGCAAGGACGTGCTGGTGGTCGAAGGCATGGTCCCGACCCGCAGCGCCAGCTACGCCGCGCGGGTCAACCAGCACCTGGCCAAGAGTCTGGATGCCGAGGTGATCCTGGTTTCGGCCGCGGAAAACGAAGTACTGAGCGAACTCTCCGGGCGGGTGGAGCTGCAGGCGCAACTGTTTGGTGGTCCCAAGGACCCGAAAGTCCTCGGAGTGATCCTCAACAAGGTCCGTACCGACGAGAGCATCGCCGACTTCTCCGCCCGCCTGAAGGAACACTCGCCGCTGCTGCGCAGTGGCGATTTCCGCCTGCTGGGCTGCATTCCGTTCCAGCCCGACCTCAATGCGCCGCGCACCCGCGACGTCGCCGAACTGCTTGGCGCGCAGGTGCTCAACGCCGGTGACTACGAGCAGCGGCGCATGAACAAGATCATCATCTGCGCCCGTACCGTGCGCAACACCATCGACCTGCTCAAGCCCGGCGTGCTGGTGGTGACCCCGGGCGACCGCGACGACATCATTCTCGCCGTGAGCATTGCCGCGATGAACGGCGTGCCCCTGGCCGGCCTGCTGCTGACCAGTGACACCCTGCCCGATCCGCGCATCATGGAACTCTGTCGCGGGGCGATGGCCGCTGGCCTGCCGGTGTTGTCGGTGAGCACCGGCTCCTATGAGACCGCCAACCAGCTCAACAGCCTGAACAAGGAAATTCCCATCGACGACCGCGAGCGCGCGGAGATCATTACCGATTTCGTCGCCGGGCATCTGGACGCCCAGTGGTTGCACCAACGCTGCGGCACCCCGCGGGAAATGCGCCTGACGCCAGCGGTGTTCCGCTACCAGTTGATCCAGCGCGCCCAGCAAGCCAACAAGCGCATCGTCCTGCCCGAAGGCAGCGAACCGCTGACCGTGCAGGCCGCCGCCATCTGCCAGACCCGGGGTATCGCCCGCTGTGTGCTGCTGGCCAAGCCGGCGGAGGTCGAGGCGGTGGCCCGGGCGCATGGTTTCGAACTGCCGCCGGGCCTGGAGATTCTTGACCCGGACCTGATTCGCGGGCGCTATGCCGAACCCATGGTGGCCCTGCGCAAGAGCAAGAGCCTGAACACGCCGATGGCCGAGCAGCAACTGGAAGACACCGTGGTGATCGGCACCATGATGCTGGCGCTGGACGAAGTCGACGGACTGGTCTCCGGGGTGATCCACTCCACCGCCAACACCATCCGCCCGGCCTTGCAACTGATCAAGACCGCGCCGGGTTGCACCCTGGTGTCGTCGGTGTTCTTCATGCTGTTCCCGGACCAGGTGCTGGTCTATGGCGACTGCGTGATGAACCCTCATCCCTCGGCGGCGGAGCTGGCGGAAATCGCCCTGCAAAGCGCCGACTCGGCCCAGGCGTTCGGCATCAGCCCACGGGTGGCGATGATCAGTTACTCCAGCGGCGAATCGGCCAGTGGCGAGGAAGTGGAGAAAGTCCGCGAGGCCACCCTGCTCGCCCATGAGGCCCAGAGCACTTTGCTGATCGACGGGCCGCTGCAGTACGACGCCGCGGCCAACGAAACCGTGGCCCGGCAGTTGGCGCCCAACAGCCAGGTAGCGGGACGCGCCACGGTGTTCGTGTTCCCCGACCTGAACACCGGCAACACCACCCACAAGGCGGTGCAACGCAGCGCCGACTGCGTCAGCCTGGGGCCGATGCTGCAAGGCCTGCGCAAGCCGGTCAATGATCTGCCGCGCGGTGCCCAGGTGGACGATATCGTCTACACCATCGCCCTCACCGCGATCCAAGCCGCCAACCGACCTGTGGATATCTGAATGTTAGACTTTCTTCCGGCCCCGTTGCGAGGTGTGATCGCCTCGCTGCTGTTGACGTTGAATACCCTGCTGCTGTGTTCGTTCCTGTTCTGCGTGGCCCTGCTCAAGGCCCTGCCCTTTGCCCTGACCCAGCGTCTCAGCCACTGGCTGATGAACCATACCCATGAGGCCTGGATCAGCAACAACAAAGCCTGGATGCAACTGGTGCGCCGGACCCGCTGGCACCTCAGCGGCCTGGAGGGCCTGGACTACCAGCACTCCTACCTGGTCACCAGCAACCACCAGAGCTGGGTCGATATCATGGTCTTGCAGTACGTGCTCAACCGGAAGATCCGGCCCTTGAAGTTCTTTCTCAAGCAGGAGCTGATCTGGGTCCCGGTGATCGGCCTGGCCTGGTGGGCGCTGGGTTTTCCCTTCATGAAGCGCTATTCCAAGGCGTACCTGGAGAAGCACCCGGAAAAGAAGGGCAAGGACCTGGAAACCACGCGCAAGACCTGCGCGAAGTTTCGCAACGACCCTGTGGGTATCTTCAATTTCGCCGAAGGCACACGCTTTACCCAGGGCAAGCACGCGCAGCAGCAGTCACCGTTCCGTTATCTGCTCAAACCCAAGGCCGGCGGCATCGCTTTTGTGCTGGATGCCATGGGCGAGCAGTTGGAATCCATCATCAACGTGACCATTCATTATCCGGGCGGCAAGCCGGGGTATTGGGATCTGTTGTGTGGCAACGTGCGGGATGTGGTGGTGCATTTCCAGGAGTTGAAGGTTCCGCCGCAGTTCATTGGCCGCAACTATGACCAGGATGGCGAGTATCGCCTGGAGTTCCAAGGCTGGATCAACCAACTGTGGCAAGACAAGGACGCCTTGCTGGCGCAGATGCATCGCGAGTATCCCGCCAAGTCTTGAGGCGCCAGGAAAACCTTTGTGGCGAGGGGGCTTGCCCCCGTTCGGCCGCGAAGCGGTCGCAAACCCTATATCTGCGGTTTGCCTGAACGCATGCGGCGCCTGAATTCAGGGCCGCTTCGCGCCCCAACGGGGGCAAGCCCCCTCGCCACAAGTCGCTTCCCGACACGTGCAAAAAAGCCCGCGGCCGATCACTCGGCCGCGGGCTTTTCAATGCAGCTGATCCTTAGATCGCGCCGCGCTGGCGCAACAGCTCCAGAACCTGCTTCACGCTGTCCTCCAATGACAACGACTGTGTATCCACCACCAGGTCGGCATTGAGCGGTACGTCGTAAGGGAACGACTCGCCCGGAATGTTATCGCCACCGGCCGCGTACAGGCCCTGGGGATCACGCGCCTGGCAGGCCTGCGGCGAAGCCTGGACATACACCGTCAACATGCGCTCGGCGCCGATCAGTGCCTTGGCCTGTTCACGACCTTCGGCATCCGGCGCCACGAAGGCCGCCAGGGTCAGCAGGCCAGCCTCGTTGAACTGACGCGCCACGTGCGCGGCACGCCGCCAGTTCTCGGTGCGGCCAACACGATCCTGCGGCAAGCCCTTGTTCAGGTCTTGACGCAGATTCTGACCATCGAGCACGAACACCGCACGCCCCATGTCAAACAACTTGCGCTCCACGGCGTAGGCCAGGGTGCTCTTGCCCGCGCCCGACAGGCCGGTGAACAGCACCGTCGCCGGCTGCTGGCCGAAACGCTGGGCACGTTCCTCGGTGGCGACATGGGCCAGCTTGCCGTGGTGCGTGGCGCCGCCATGGACCAGCGGCTGGGCGACGATCATGCCGGCACCCACGGTTCCATTGGTCAAACGGTCGATGATGATGAACGAGCCGGTGGTGCGGTTACTCTCGTAACCATCCAGGGCAATCGGTGCATCCAGGGCGATCTTGACCTTGCCGATCTCGTTCAGCTGCAAGGCGCTGGCCGGGCCCTCTTCGAGGGTGTTCACATCGACTTTGTTGACGATGCTGGCAATCGAGCCTGGCACGTAGCTGGTGGCACGCTTGATGTCGTACTTCTTGCCCGGCAGCATCGGTTCCTCGGCCATCCAGACCAGCATGGCCTCGAAGCTGTCGGTCACTGGAGGCACATTGTCGGCATGTACCAACAGGTCGCCACGGGAGATATCGATCTCGTCTTCCATGGTCAGCGTTACCGCCTGGCCAGGACCGGCATGTTCCAGCTCGCCGTCGAAAGTGACGATGGATTTCACCCGGCTGCTCTTGCCCGAGGGCAGCACCACCACCTCGTCACCCTTCTTCACGATGCCGCTGGCCAGGGTGCCGGCAAAGCCACGGAAATTCAGGTTCGGCCGGTTGACGTACTGCACCGGGAAACGCAGGTCGGTGAAATTGCGATCACCCGCCACTTCCACGGTTTCGAGGATTTCCATCAGCGACTGGCCGGTGTACCAGGGCGACCGCTCGCTCTTGTTCACCACGTTGTCGCCCTTCAAGGCCGACATCGGCACGAAATGCATGCTGGTCGGCTTCAGCTTCAAGCCCTCGGCGAACTTCAGGTAGTCGGCCTTGATCGACTCGAACACGCCCTGGTCGAAGTCCTTGAGGTCCATCTTGTTGATGGCGACGACGATATGCTTGATCCCCAGCAACGAGGCGATGAAGCTGTGGCGACGGGTCTGGGTCTGCACGCCATAGCGGGCATCCACCAGGATGATCGCCAGGTCACAGGTGGAGGCACCGGTGGCCATGTTACGGGTGTACTGCTCATGGCCGGGGGTATCGGCGATGATGAACTTGCGCTTGGCGGTGGAGAAGTAGCGGTAGGCGACATCGATGGTGATGCCCTGCTCACGCTCGGCCTGCAGGCCGTCGACCAGCAACGCCAGGTCGATGTCGTCACCGGTGGTGCCGACTTTCTTCGAATCGCGGGTGATGGCTTCCAGATGGTCTTCGTAGATCATCTTGGAGTCGTGCAGCAAGCGCCCGATCAGGGTGCTCTTGCCGTCGTCGACGTTACCGCAGGTCAGGAAACGCAGCAGTTCCTTGCGTTCGTGCTGGCCCAGGTAGGCGAGGATGTCCTCGCTGATCAAATCAGATTGATGCGACATGCTTAGACCCTGTTTAGAAATAGCCCTGACGTTTCTTGTCTTCCATCGAACCGGCACCATCGTGGTCGATGACCCGGCCCTGGCGCTCGGAAGTACGCGTCAGGAGCATTTCCTGAATGATGTCCGTGAGGGTTTCAGCCTCGGACTCCACCGCGCCCGTCAACGGGTAGCAGCCAAGGGTACGGAAACGCACCTTCTTCTTGACGATACGCGCCTTGTCCTCGTCGGACAGGTGCTCGAGGATCCGCTCGTCGTCGATCATGATCAGGGTGCCGTTCTTCTCGATGACGTCGCGTTCGGCGGCGAAATACAGCGGCACGATCGGGATGCCTTCAAGGTAGATGTATTGCCAGATGTCCAGCTCGGTCCAGTTCGACAGCGGGAAGACGCGGATCGACTCGCCCTTGTTGACCTTGCCGTTGTAGACGTTCCACAACTCCGGGCGCTGGTTCTTCGGGTCCCAACGGTGCTTGCTGTCACGGAAGGAGTAGACACGCTCCTTGGCCCGCGACTTCTCTTCGTCACGCCGGGCACCGCCGAAGGCGGCGTCGAAGCCGTACTTGTCCAGGGCCTGCTTGAGGCCCTCGGTCTTCATGATGTCGGTGTGCTTGGCGCTGCCGTGGGTGAAGGGATTGATGCCTTGCGCCACGCCGTCCGGGTTCACGTAGGTGATCAGGTCCAGGCCCAGCTCGGCAACCATCTTGTCGCGAAAGCTGTACATCTCCTGGAATTTCCAGCGGGTATCGACATGCATCACCGGAAACGGCAGCTTGCCCGGGAAAAACGCCTTGCGCGCCAGGTGCAGCATCACGGCGGAGTCTTTACCGATGGAGTACAGCATCACCGGATTATCGAACTCGGCGGCCACCTCGCGGATGATATGGATGCTTTCCGCCTCCAGCTGTTTCAGATGCGTCAGTTTGTCGACCATGGCTACTCACGAAAAGCGTTCTTATGGACGGCCAGCGGGCCGTGTTCGAGCGAGGCATGCTAGCACAGCCCCCTATTCTATTGAGGGGGCCAACTAGATCGAAACGATATAAGAATATACCCCCCTGTTTGGCCAGGCCAGACCCGTGGGAGCGCCGTCCTTGCAGGAGCGGAGCTTGCCCGCGAAGAGCGATAGCGCGGTGTATCTGAAAAACCGCGGCACTCCTTTCGCGGCGGCGCGGCGTTCCGACAAGCTCCGCTCCCACAAGGGCCAGTCAGCAGTTGCTAGATCGGATTCGGGCAATCGATAAACAGGTGCTCCAGCGCGAAACGCCGCGCCAGGTACTCGCCCAACGCCTGCACGCCATAACGCTCGGTGGCGTGATGGCCAGCGGCGATAAAGCTGATACCGTTCTCCCGCGCACTGTGGAAGGTCTGTTCCGACGCCTCGCCACTCAGGTACAGGTCGACACCAGCCAGCACCGCCTGATCAATGTAACCCTGGCCACCGCCGGTACACCAGCCGACCCGACGGATCATCTCGTCGCCCTCGATCAGCAACGGTTCGCGCCCCAGCACTTGCTGGACCTTGCGCGCGAAGTCGCGGGCGGTCAGCGGTTCATGCAGCGAGCCCACCAGTCCGACAATCTTCGGGTTGTCCGGGTCCAACGGGCCTTCCACGGTGATATCCAGCTGTCGCGCCAGCTGCACGTTGTTGCCGACTTCCGGATGCAGGTCCAGTGGCAGGTGGTAGGCCAGCAGGCTGATGTCGTGCTTGAGCAAGGTCTTGAGCCGGCGCTGCTTCATGCCGGTGACGCAAGGGTCCTCGCCCTTCCAGAAATAACCGTGGTGCACCAGGATCAGGTCGGCCTGGGCTTCGACGGCCGCGTCCAGCAGCGCCTGGCTGGCGGTCACGCCGCTGACGATACGCATCACCTGCGGCCGGCCCTCGACCTGCAGGCCGTTGGGGCAATAATCGGCAATCCGCGCGCTGTTCAGAAAGCGATCCGCTTCCTCGACCAGCGTATTCAATGAAACCGCCATAAAAACTCCTGAATATCCCATTCAGAGGCGCTCGCGGCCTCGTATAATGCGCCACATTATGGGCCGTCCGACATGGCCTGCAACCTTCCAGGACTTTGCTCAATGCTCAAGGCTCTGCGTTTCTTAGGCTGGCCACTGCTGGCCGGTGTGCTGGTGGCAATGCTGATCATCCAGCGCTACCCGCAATGGGTCGGCCTGCCCAACCTCGACGTGAACCTGCAACAGGCGCCGCAGACCACCCTCAGCCAGCAAGGCCCAGCCTCCTATGCCGACGCGGTGAGCCTCGCCGCACCGGCGGTGGCCAACCTGTACACCACCAAGATGGTCAACAAGAACACTCATCCGCTGTTCGAGGACCCGCAGTTCCGACGCTTCTTCGGCGACAACCTGCCCAAGCAGAAGCGCATGGAGTCGAGCCTCGGTTCGGCGGTGATCATGAGTTCCACCGGCTACCTGCTGACCAACAACCATGTGACGGCCGGGGCCGACCAGATCGTGGTGGCCCTCAAGGACGGTCGTGAAACCCTGGCCAAGGTCGTCGGCAGCGATCCGGAAACCGACCTGGCGGTGCTCAAGATCGATCTGCCGAACCTGCCGTCGATCACCATCGGTCGTTCGGACCAGATCCGCATCGGCGACATCGCCCTGGCCATCGGCAACCCGTTCGGGGTTGGCCAGACCACCACCATGGGCATTATCAGCGCCACCGGCCGCAACCAGTTGGGGCTGAACAACTATGAAGACTTCATCCAGACCGACGCGGCCATCAACCCCGGCAACTCCGGCGGCGCACTGGTGGATGCCAACGGCAACCTGACCGGTATCAACACCGCGATCTTCTCCAAATCCGGCGGTTCCCAAGGCATCGGCTTTGCGATTCCGATCAACCTGGCGGTGGAAGTGATGAAGGCGATCATCGAGCACGGCCAGGTGATTCGTGGCTGGCTGGGGATCGAAGTGCAGCCCTTGACCCAGGACCTGGCGGAATCATTCGGTCTCAGCGGACGTCCGGGCATCGTCGTGGCCGGGGTATTCCGTGACGGTCCGGCGCAGAAGGCCGGCTTGCAGTTGGGCGATGTGATTCTCAGCATCGACGGCGTGCCGGCCACGGACGGTCGTCGCTCGATGAACCAGGTGGCGCGGATCAAGCCGACCGACAATGTGGCCATCCAGGTGCTGCGCAATGGCAAGGAACTCAAGCTGATGGCGGAAATCGGCCTGCGTCCACCGCAGCAGACGCCACCGCAGGAAGAGGAATAACAAACACGCTCCCTTGTAGGAGCGCCGACCGGCTGCTCCTACACCCGGCCAGCAGGCCGGGGTAAACCGTCAGAGATCGCCCAGGGCGTCGACCAGGGCCTGGTTCTGCTCAGGCGTGCCGATGGTGATCCGCAGGAACTGGGCAATACGCTCCTGCTTGAAGTGCCGCACGATCACCCCCTGCTCCCGGACCTTGGCCGCCAGCGCCGCCGCATCGTGTTGCGGGTGACGGGCGAAGATGAAGTTCGCCGCCGACGGCAGCACCTCAAAGCCCTTGACCTGCAGCTGCGCCACCAGCCATTCGCGACTGTCGATGACCTTGCGGCAGGTTTCCTCGAAGTAGGCCCGGTCCTCGAATGCCGCCGCCGCCCCGGCAATCGCCATACGGTCCAATGGGTAGGAGTTGAAGCTGTTCTTGATCCGCTCCAGGGCCTCGATCAGGTCCGCGTGCCCAATCGCCAGGCCGACCCGCAAGCCCGCCAGGGAACGGGACTTGGACAGGGTCTGGGTGACCAGCAGATTCGGGTAACGGTCCACCAGGCTGATGGCCGTTTCGCCGCCGAAATCGATATAGGCTTCATCGACCACCACCACCGAATCCGGGCTGGCCTTGAGCATCTGCTCCACCGCGTCCAGCGCCAGCAGGCAACCGGTCGGCGCATTCGGGTTGGGGAAAATGATCCCGCCGTTGGGCCGAGCGTAGTCCGTCACACGGATCTGGAACTGCTCGTCCAGCGCTACCGCCTCGAAGTTGATCCCATACAGGCCGCAGTACACCGGGTAGAAGCTGTAGCTGATATCCGGGAACAGCAGTGGCCGGTCCTGCTGGAACAGCCCGTGGAAGATGTGCGCCAGGACTTCGTCGGAACCATTGCCGAGAAACACCTGGTTGGTCTTGACGCCGTAGTACCCGGCCACGGCCTGCTTGAGCAGATCACCGTTGGGATCCGGGTACAGACGCAGATTGTCGCTCACCTCGGCCTGCATCGCCGCCAGGGCCTTGGGCGAAGGACCATAGGGGTTCTCGTTGGTATTGAGCTTGACCAGTTTGGCCAGCTTCGGTTGCTCACCTGGCACATAAGGCACCAGGTCCTTGACGAATTTGCTCCAGAACTTGCTCATGCTTGTTTCCCCTGTTCCTTATCAGCGACGATCCGATATTCCGCGCTGCGGGCGTGCGCGCTCAGCGACTCGCCACGGGCCAGTACCGAAGCGGTCTTGCCCAGTTCGGACGCGCCCTGCTCCGAGCAGAAAATGATCGACGAACGTTTCTGGAAGTCATACACCCCCAGCGGCGACGAGAAGCGTGCGGTCCCGGAAGTCGGCAACACGTGGTTGGGACCGGCGCAGTAGTCGCCCAGGGCCTCGGAGGTGTGCCGGCCCATGAAGATTGCTCCGGCGTGGCGGATCTGCGGCAACCAGGCCTGCGGGTCGGCGACCGATAGTTCCAGGTGTTCCGGCGCGATGCGATTGGCCACGTCAATGGCCTGCTGCATGTCACGTACCTGGATCAGCGCTCCACGGCCGTTGATCGAGGTCTCGATAATCGCCGCGCGCTCCATGGTCGGCAGCAGTTTGGCGATGCTCGCGGCAACCCGGTCGAGGAAATCGGCATCCGGGCTGACCAGAATCGCCTGGGCATCTTCGTCGTGCTCGGCCTGGGAGAACAGGTCCATGGCAATCCAGTCCGGGTCGGTCTGGCCATCGCAGACCACGAGGATCTCCGAGGGGCCGGCGATCATGTCGATACCGACCTGGCCGAACACATGGCGCTTGGCCGTCGCCACATAGATGTTGCCGGGACCGACCACCTTGTCGACCCTGGGCACGCTCTCGGTGCCGTAGGCCAGCGCCGCGACCGCCTGGGCGCCGCCGATGGTGAACACCCGGTCGACCCCGGCGATGCACGCCGCCGCCAGCACCAGTTCGTTGATTTCACCACGCGGGGTCGGCACCACCATCACCACCTCAGCGACACCCGCCACCTTGGCCGGAATCGCATTCATCAGCACCGAAGACGGATAGGACGCCTTGCCACCCGGTACGTACAACCCGGCCCGGTCCAGCGGCGTGACCTTCTGGCCCAGCACCGTGCCGTCGGCCTCGGTGTAGCTCCAGGAGTCCTGTTTTTGCTTCTCGTGGTAGCTACGCACGCGCTCGGCGGCTTTTTCCAGGGCCAGGCGCTGCGGTTCGGTGATCCGGGTCAAGGCCAGTTCCAGGCGCTCGCGGGGCAGGATCAGATCGGCCATGGAGGCGACTTCCAGGCCGTCGAAACGCTGGGTGAACTCCACCAGCGCCGCGTCGCCGCGCTCACGCACGGCCTTGATGATGTCCAGCACCCGCTGGTTGACCGAGTCGTCGGACACACTTTCCCAGCTCAGCAGATGATCCAGATGATGAGCGAAATCAGGATCGGCGGCGTTGAGTCGGCGAATGGCGATAGACGTGGTCATAGCGTGGGCCTCAATAATTGGCGAATGCTTGGGAACAGCAGATCTCAGGCGCCGCAAGATTACCAAGCCATCCGCGTGGGCACCTGAGAATTCTGGCTATGACACGGATAGATGGGCGCGGCTCAAGGCCGCGCATGTGAGTCAGTTGCGGTGTCGCGACTCCACTGCCTTGCGCAGGGTGTCGATCAGGGACTGGATGCGGGCGTGCTGCATTTTCATCGACGCCTTGTTCACCACCAGCCGGGAGCTGATGGTCGCGATCAGTTCCTGCGGTTCGAGGCCGTTGGCCCGCAGGGTATTGCCGGTGTCGACGACGTCGATGATCTTGTCGGCCAGGCCGATCAGCGGTGCCAGTTCCATGGAGCCATAGAGCTTGATGATGTCGACCTGACGACCTTGCTCGGCGTAGTAGCGCTTGGCAACGTTGACGAACTTGGTCGCCACGCGCAGACGGCCCTTGGGCTCGACGGCACCGATGGCGCCGGCGGTCATCAGCTTGCACTGGGCGATCTGCAAGTCCAGCGGCTCGTACAGACCCTGGCCGCCGTACTCCATCAACACATCTTTACCGGCCACACCGAGGTCGGCCGCGCCATGCTCGACATAAGTCGGCACGTCGGTAGCCCGCACGATCAGCAGACGGACATCGTCCTGGGTCGTGGGGATGATCAGCTTGCGACTCTTGTCCGGATTCTCGGTCGGCACGATGCCCGCTTCAGCGAGCAGCGGCAGGGTGTCATCGAGAATGCGGCCCTTGGACAGTGCAATGGTCAGCATGGGGAAACCTAAGTCCTTCAACCTGTATCAAAAAAGCACACGCCACCTGTAGGAGCAGCGTCGGTACTAGCCTGGAACGCGGCGGATCTTGGCACCGAGCATCTGCAACTTCTCTTCGATGCACTCATAACCACGGTCAATGTGGTAGATGCGATCGATCAGCGTGTCGCCCTCAGCGGTCAGGGCCGAAATTACCAGGCTGGCCGAAGCCCGCAGGTCGGTGGCCATGACCGGCGCGCCTTTCAGGCGTTCGGTACCGGTGACGATGGCGGTGTTGCCTTCGACCTGGATCTTGGCGCCCATGCGATGCAACTCGTAAACGTGCATGAAACGGTTTTCGAAAATGGTCTCGATCACCGCGCCAGTGCCCTCGGCGATGGCGTTGAGGGAAATGAACTGGGCCTGCATGTCGGTCGGGAATGCCGGATACGGCGCGGTGCGCACGTTGACGGCCTTCGGACGCTTGCCATGCATGTTCAGCTCGATCCAGTCTTCACCCGTGGTGATTTCGGCACCGGACTCTTTCAGTTTCTCCAGCACGGCTTCGAGGATGGTCGGATCGGTGTCCTTGACCTTGACCCGACCACCGGTAGCGGCCGCAGCCACCAGGTAGGTGCCGGTCTCGATACGGTCCGGCATCACCTTGTAGGTGGCCGAATGCAGGCGCTCGACGCCGTCGATGGTGATGGTGTCGGAACCAGCACCGCTGACCTTCGCGCCCATGGCGTTGAGGAAGTTCGCCAGGTCGACGACTTCCGGCTCGCGCGCGGCGTTCTGCAGCACGCTGCGGCCACGGGCCAGGGAAGCGGCCATCATGATGTTCTCGGTGCCGGTCACGGAGACGGTATCGAAGAAGAAGTTCGCCCCACGCAGGCCGCCTTCCGGCGCCTTGGCCTTGATGTAACCGCCTTCGACGTCGATCACCGCGCCCATGGCTTCCAGGCCACGGATGTGCAGGTCCACCGGACGCGAGCCAATGGCGCAACCGCCGGGCAGGGCGACTTCGGCCTCACCGAAACGAGCGACCATCGGCCCCAGCACCAGGATCGAGGCGCGCATGGTTTTCACCAATTCGTAAGGCGCGATCAGGGTCTTGATGGTGCGCGGATCGATTTCCACGCTGAGCTTTTCGTCGATCACCGGCTCAATACCCATGCGCCCGAACAGCTCGATCATGGTAGTGATGTCGTGCAGGTGCGGCAGGTTGGCCACGGTCACCGGGCCATCGCACAGCAAGGTGGCGGCGAGGATCGGCAGGGCGGAGTTCTTCGCCCCGGAAATGCGGATTTCGCCATCAAGACGAACGCCGCCAGTAATAATCAATTTGTCCATAAGGGTCTCGACGCCAATTCAGGCTCAGGTGCGCTCGGCCCAGGCCGCGCGGCTGAAAAATTTCATAGTGACCGCATGGATGCTGCCATCGGCGATCCACGGGTTCAAATGGGCATAGATGCTTTGCTGACGCTTCACCGGGCTCAGGGCCACCAGTTCGTCGCTAATCACGTTCAGTTGGAAGTTGCAGCCTTCGCCTTCAACTTCAACCTGCACCTGGGAAAGAGAGCCCGACAGCTTTCCTTCAAGGAAGCTCTTTACTTCGTAGGCCTGCATGCTCAACCTCAATCGGCGCCCAACGCGCGCGGGTCGGCCATCATACAAAAAAGCCCCGCGCCTGCGAACCCCGTATTGCAGGGACGCTGACGGAGGGCCTCTTTATTTATGGCACAGTTAATGAACGCCGAGGATCTCCGTCAACTCGGAAACCTCGGCGATTTCGCGCATATCTTGTGGCATGGCGCGAATGCTCAGGGATTTACCCAGCTCAACGGCGTCACGCATGAACGCCAGCAGCAAGGCCAGGCCGACACTGCTGGACTTCTGCACGGCAGAGCAGTCGACCACCACGGCCTGCGCCTTGCTGGCCTTGATCAACGCCTGCCCGTCCTTGCGCAGGGCCGGGCCGGTGCTGTAGTCGATCACGCCGGCCAGCAGCAAGTCACCCGCCTCACCGGCGCGAACGCTGGCCTCACTCATTCTGCGCGGCCTTCTGCGGGTTCTTCTCGGATTCGGCCTTGGCCTTCTCCACCTCGCCAGCCCAGTTGTTGATGGTCAGGTCCAGGTTGTTGCCGTTGCGCTGCATCGCGTCGGCGAACTGATCGCGGAACAGCTTGCCGATATTGATGCCATTGATGATCACGTTGCGCAGTTTCCACTCGCCGTTGATTTTCTCAAGGGTGTAGGAAACCGGATAGATCGCGCCGTTGCTGCCCTTGACGGTCATGCCAACGCTAGTACGGTCGCCCGACTCATCCTTGGGCGAGTCGACGGTGATGCCCTGGTTGTTGTACTCAAGCAAGGCGTTGCCATAGAACTGGAACAGGCCCTTCTTGAAGTTTTCCGCGAAGGTCTTCATCTGCTCGGGCGTGGCCTTGCGCGAGTACTTGACCGTCATGATGCTTTTGGAAATACCCTCGGCGTCCACCACCGGACCGACGATGGTATTGAGCGCGTCATAGAAGGCACTGGGGTTTTGCTTGTACTGGGCCTTGTTGGCCGACAGATCGGCCAACATCCGGTCGGTGGTGTTCTTGACCAGGTCATGGGCCGAGGTTGCCGCCAGGGCGTTGCCCATCAAGGGCAAAGTCGCCAGCAACACCAGCAGACCGCGTCGCAACATCGAGATCATGGAAAAACTCCTCATTTGGCGTCTTTGTTCACGGTATTGAGCAGGAATTTACCGATCAGATCTTCCAGCACCAGCGACGACTGGGTGTCGTGAATGGTCCCACCATCCTTGAGCAGGGTGTCTTCCCCGCCCACGCTGAGGCCGATGTACTTCTCACCGAGCAAGCCCGCCGTGAGGATAGACGCGGTGGAATCAGTCGGCAGGTTGTTCACGCGTTTTTCAACTTGCATGGTCACCCGGCCGGTGAAACTGTCGCGGTCCAGATCGATCGCCGTCACCTTGCCGATAGTGACACCGGCCATGGTGACCTTAGCTCTGACAGTCAAACCGGCGATATTGTCGAAGTACGCATATAATTTATACGTGTCAGTGTTTGTCGTAGGGGACAGTCCACTGACCCGCAACGCAAGCAGCAGCAAAGCCAGGATGCCAGCCAGCAGAAAAAGGCCGACACCGATTTCCAGGGTGCGGTTTTGCATCAGAAATCTCCAAACATCAAGGCGGTCAGAATAAAGTCAAGGCCCAGCACTGCCAGGGAGGCATAGACCACGGTCTTGGTCGTGGCACGGCTGATCCCCTCGGATGTGGGCTCACAGTCGTAGCCTTGAAAAACGGCAATCCAGGTCACCACGAAGGCGAATACGATACTTTTGATAATGCCGTTGAGCACATCACTGTTGAACGTCACGCTGTTTTGCATGTTGGCCCAGTAGGAGCCCTCATAGACCCCCAGCCAGTCCACCGCCACCCACGAACCGCCCCAGATCCCGACCACGCTGAAGATCATCGCCAGCACCGGCAGGGAAATGAAGCCGGCCCACAGCCGCGGCGCGATGATGTACTTGAGCGGATCGACACCGATCATTTCCAGGCTGGACAGTTGCTCGGTGGACTTCATGTTGCCGATTTCGGCGGTGAGCGCCGAACCGGCCCGCCCGGCAAACAGCAGCGCGGTGACCACCGGCCCGAGTTCACGCAACAGCGTCAGGGCAACCATCTGCCCCACCGCCTGCTCGGAACCGTAGCTGGACAGGATATTGAAGCCCTGCAGGGCCAGGACCATGCCGATGAAAACCCCGGAGACGACGATGATCACCAGGCTCATCACGCCCACGGAATGCAGTTGCTTGACCAGCAAGCCGAAGCCACCGCCAATCCCGCCACGGCCGAACAGCACATGGAACAGGAACAGCGTCGAACGACCGAGCACGGCAAGCACGTCCAGGCCCGAACGACCGAACAGACGCACTCTCTCGATAATGGATGTCTTGCGCATTGTCAGCGCTTCCCCAACAGGTCGGTGCGGTAGTCCGGCGCCGGAAAGTGGAACGGTACGGGACCGTCGGGATCGCCTTTCATGAACTGGCGAATACGCGGGTTATCGGCGTTCATCAGCTCTTCGGGCGTACCTTGCCCGAGCACCTGGCCGTCGCCGACCACGTACAGGTAGTCGGCGATACTGGCGGTTTCGGCCAGATCGTGGGAGACCACGATGCTGGTGATGCCCAGGGCGTCATTGAGCAGCCGGATCAGGCGCACGAGCACGCCCATGGCGATGGGGTCCTGGCCGACGAACGGTTCATCGTACATGAGGATCTGCGGATCCAGGGCGATCGCCCTGGCCAGCGCCACGCGACGCTTCATGCCGCCGGACAGCTCGTCGGGCATCAGGTCGATCGCCCCGCGCAAGCCGACGGCTTGTAGTTTGAGCAGGACAATGTCACGAATCATTTCATCCGGCAGTTCGGTGTGAACCCGCAGCGGAAAGGCGACATTCTCGAAAACGTCCAGGTCGGTGAACAGTGCACCGCTCTGGAACAGCACCCCCATATGTTTGCGGGCATCGAACAGATCGCCGCGCGACAGCGTGGGCAGGTTCTGCCCATTGACCCATACTTCACCGGCGTTGGGCCGCAGTTGCGCGCCCATCAGCCGCAACAGGGTGGTCTTGCCGCACCCGGACGGCCCCATGATGCCGGTGACCTTGCCTCGCGGGATACGAATGTCGACATTATTGAAGATGCTCCGCGTACCGCGCTTGAAGGTCACACCCTTCAGCTCGACCGCGTAGGCGTTATCGGCGTTCATCTAAACTCCTTGCGATGCAGCCTCTGACTCGGACACCAGGTCTCCCTTGAAAAAGAAGCACACACTTCCTGAGCGGGCCGAGCTGGCCGCGAACTATATCACTGCTAATACGAGCCGCCCAAGGCCGAAGCCATCCTTGTTCAGGATAAATACAGCCGGGTTTGACCGCCTGCGAGAGCAAAACCGAAGGCAAAGTCCTACAGATCCAGTGCAAAACACAACGATCTAGTGTGAGTGAAGAAGGCATTACCGCTATAATCGCGCCTTTTCATCAGGCTATACGATTTCTGACATGAGCCAATCCAGCGACCTGATTCAATCAGCACAACGCACCATCCGCCTCGAACTCGAAGCCGTAGAAGGCTTGCTGCCGCATATCGACGCTGATTTCGTACGCGCTTGCGAAATGATTCTGGCCAGCAAGGGCCGTGTGGTCGTGGTCGGCATGGGCAAATCCGGGCACATAGGTAACAAGATCGCCGCCACCCTGGCCAGCACCGGCACCACGGCCTTTTTCGTGCATCCCGCCGAGGCCAGCCACGGCGACATGGGCATGATCACCCGGGACGACATCATCCTGGCCCTGTCCAATTCCGGCTCGACCGCGGAAATCGTCACCCTGCTGCCCTTGATCAAGCGCCTGGGCATCCAATTGATCAGCCTGACCGGCAATCCCGAGTCGCCGCTGGCCAAGGCCGCCGAAGTCAACCTGAACGTGCACGTCGAGCATGAAGCCTGCCCGCTGAACCTGGCGCCGACTTCCTCCACCACGGCGGCCCTGGTGATGGGCGACGCCCTCGCGGTGGCGCTGCTCGAGGCCCGTGGCTTCACCGCCGAGGACTTTGCCTTTTCCCACCCGGGCGGCGCCCTGGGTCGTCGACTGCTGCTGAAAGTGGAAAATGTCATGCACGCCGGCACAGAGCTGCCGCAGGTGCTGCGCGGCACCCTGCTGAAAGACGCGCTGATGGAAATGACCCATAAAGGCCTGGGCATGACCGTGATCGTCGAAACCGATGGGCGCCTGGCCGGGATCTTCACCGACGGCGATCTGCGCCGGACCCTGGACCGGACCATCGACATTCACACAGCCCGGATCGAAGACGTCATGACCCCCCACGGCAAGACCGCCCGGGCCGAGATGCTTGCCGCCGAAGCCCTGAAAATCATGGAAGACCACAAGATCAGCGCGCTGGTGGTGGTCGACGACGCGGATCACCCGGTGGGCGCCCTGAACATGCACGATCTGCTGCGCGCGGGAGTGATGTAAATGAACGACGATCTACTGCAACGCGGCAAGGCCATCAAGCTGGCGGTCTTCGACGTCGATGGCGTACTGACCGACGGTCGCCTGTACTTCCTCGAAGACGGCAGCGAATTCAAGTCATTCAGCACCCTCGACGGCCAGGGCATCAAGATGCTGATGAGCGCCGGCGTGCAAACCGCGATCATCAGCGGACGCAAGACCACCCTGGTCGAGCGCCGCGCGCAGAACCTCGGCATCCCCCATGTCTACCAGGGCCGCGAAGACAAACTGGTAGTGCTCGACGCGCTGCTCGCCCAGCTCAATCTAAGCTATGAACAGGTGGCCTACCTGGGCGACGACCTGCCGGACCTGCCGGTGATCCGCCGCGTCGGCCTGGGCATGGCCGTGGCCAACGCCGCCAGCTTCGTCCGCGAACACGCCCACGGCATTACCCGCGCCCGGGGTGGCGAAGGCGCCGCCCGCGAATTCTGCGAGCTGATCCTGCAAGCCCAGGGCAGCCTTGAAGCGGCTCACGCCGCCTACCTGTAGAGCTATTTATGCTGAGCAAGAAAATTCGCAATATTCTGCTGTTCGCTGTCATTGCCGCCATGTTCGCGGCCGTTGGCTACTGGAACATCAGTCCGGAACGCTTTCTGGAGCGCCCGGTGGCGCAGGTCGATGAAACACAGATCGACTACTACGCTATTAACGCCCACAGCATTCAATACATGCCCGACGGTCGCGTGCAGTACGACCTGACCGGCGACAAGGTCGAACACCTCAGGGCCTCGGATGTGACCCTGGTGACCAAGCCCGACATGCACATCTACCGCGGCACGGTCTATCCCTGGCATGTCCAGAGCGAGCACGCCGAGGTCAATCCGGACGGTACCGAGATCGAACTGATCGACTCGGTGCGGGTGGCGCGCACCGACGAACTACAACGCGAAGTCATTATTACCAGCAGCCGAATGACAGTATTCCCACAGAAGCAATATGCGCAGACCGAGCAAGCCGTTAGAATCGACGGCGCCGACGGCGTGACCACTGGCAAGGGAATGAAAGCGTATTTGAACGACAGCCGGATACACCTGCTGTCCAATGTAAGAGGACAGTATGAGTCTCGTTAAAACCCTCCCTATTTTGCTTGGCCTGGGTGCGGCACTGGGAAGCGTGAGCGCCTGGGCACTGCCGACCGACAACCAGCAGCCCATCCGCATCCAAGCCGACGACGCTCAACTGGACGACAAGCAAGGCATCGCCACCTATAAGGGCGACGTGGTCATCACCCAGGGCTCGATGATCGTCAAGGGCAACACCGTGACGCTGACCCGCACCAAGGACGGCGCCATCGACGTGGTGACCTCGGTGGGCAACCTGGCCTACTTCGAACAACTGCAGAAAGTCGGCGATCCGAAGCCGGTGCAAGGCTATGGCGTGACCATCCAGTACCACGCCCAGCAGAATCGCATCATCCTGATCGACAAGGCCAAGGTGATCAACGACGGCAACACCACCGAAGGCGAGAAAATCGTCTACGACACGGTGAAGCAGATCGCCCAGGCCGGTCGCGCCAACGGTAGCGCCATCACCGCACCGCGCCCACGCATCGACATGGTCATCCAGCCGAAGCCGAAAACCGACCAGCAGAAGGCGCAGTAATGGCAACCCTGAAAGCCCAGCATCTGGCCAAGGCCTACAAAAGTCGCCAGGTGGTGCGTGATGTCAGCCTGTCGATCGACAGCGGGCAGATCGTCGGCTTGCTCGGCCCCAACGGTGCCGGCAAGACCACCTGCTTCTACATGATTGTCGGCCTGGTCCAGGCCGACCAGGGTCGCGTGCTGATCGACGACCAGGACGTCAGCCACCAGCCCATGCATGGCCGCGCCCGCGCCGGGATCGGCTACCTGCCCCAGGAAGCATCGATTTTCCGCAAACTGTCGGTGGCCGACAACATCATGGCGATCCTCGAGACCCGCAAGGACCTCGACAAGAACGATCGCCGCAAGGAACTGGAAAGCCTGTTGCAGGAGTTCCACATCAGCCACATTCGCGACAACCTCGGCATGAGCCTGTCCGGTGGCGAGCGGCGTCGCGTGGAAATCGCCCGCGCCCTGGCCACCGCGCCGAAATTCATCCTGCTCGATGAGCCCTTCGCCGGGGTCGACCCGATTTCCGTAGGCGATATCAAACAGATCATCTATCACCTCAAGGCCAAGGGTATCGGCGTACTGATCACCGACCACAACGTCCGCGAGACTCTGGATATCTGCGAAACCGCCTACATCGTCAACGATGGACAACTGATCGCCGAGGGCGACTCAGCCACCATCCTGGCCAACGAACTGGTCAAGGAAGTCTATCTGGGCCACGAATTCCGCCTGTAGACATGAGGTAGCGGACCAATCGCCAGAGCGCGCTCCGTTCAATAAAAACCACACGATTTTTATTGTTACAGCGCTCTAGGCAAACGCTCGGGTTTCAGGCATATAATTTGCTTATGTTTGGCGCCCCGGCGCCCTGTAGAGTGGATGGCGCATGCGCGCCGGCGAATAAGGTGTTAAGCCCCTGCCATGAAACCATCGCTAGTCCTGAGAATGGGCCAGCAGCTGACGATGACACCGCAGCTGCAACAGGCCATCCGCCTGCTCCAATTGTCGACCCTGGACCTTCAGCAGGAAATCCAGGAGGCCCTGGAGTCCAACCCGATGCTCGAACGCCAGGAAGAAGGCGACGACTTCGACAATACCGACCCGCTGGCCGACAACGCCGAGCACACAGCCAATACCGAGATCCAGGAACCGTCCTACCAGCAGGAGACCGCGCCGACCGTGGACAACCTCGAGGAAGGCGACTGGAACGAGCGCATTCCCAACGAACTGCCGGTCGACACCGCCTGGGAGGATGTCTACCAGACCAGCGCCAGCAGCCTGCCCAGCAGCGATGACGACGAGTGGGACTTCACCACTCGCACCTCGGCCGGGGAAAGCCTGCAGAGCCATCTGCTCTGGCAACTGAACCTGGCGCCGATGTCCGACACCGACCGCCTGATCGCCGTGACCCTGATCGACTGCATCAACAATCAGGGCTACCTGGACGAAACCCTCGAGGAAATCCTCGACGCCTTCGACCCGGAGCTGGATATCGAGCTGGACGAGATCGAAGCGGTACTGCATCGCATCCAGCAATTCGAACCGGCCGGCATCGGCGCCCGCAACCTGGGTGAATGCCTGTTGCTGCAACTGCGCCAGTTGCCGGCGCGCACGCCCTGGCTGGCCGAGGCGCAGCGCCTGGTCAGCGACTACATCGACCTGTTGGGCAGCCGCGACTACAGCCAGTTGATGCGCCGCATGAAGATCAAGGAAGACGAGCTGCGCCAGGTCATCGAACTGGTCCAGAGCCTCAACCCGCGTCCGGGCTCGCAAATCGAGTCCAGCGAAGCCGAGTACGTGGTACCCGACGTGATCGTGCGCAAGCACAACGAGCGTTGGCTGGTGGAACTGAACCAGGAGTCGGTGCCACGCCTGCGGGTCAACCCGCAGTACGCCGGTTTCGTCCGGCGCGCCGACACCAGCGCCGACAACACTTTCATGCGCAACCAGTTGCAGGAAGCCCGCTGGTTCATCAAGAGCCTGCAGAGCCGCAACGAAACCCTGATGAAAGTCGCCACCCAGATCGTCGAGCACCAGCGCGGCTTCCTGGAGTACGGCGATGAAGCGATGAAACCGCTGGTGCTGCATGACATCGCCGAGGCGGTCGGCATGCATGAGTCGACGATTTCCCGGGTAACCACACAGAAATTCATGCATACCCCACGCGGTATCTATGAACTGAAATACTTTTTCTCCAGCCATGTCAGTACCTCCGAAGGCGGTGAATGCTCGTCCACGGCGATCCGCGCGATCATCAAAAAACTGGTTGCGGCGGAAAATCAGAAAAAGCCGTTGAGTGACAGCAAGATCGCTGGTTTACTGGAGGCACAAGGCATTCAGGTGGCCCGCCGTACCGTCGCCAAATACCGTGAGTCGTTGGGGATCGCCCCCTCCAGCGAACGGAAGCGACTGATGTAGCACGGGCCCCGTTACAGCGTCTGGCTGTGTTTTGAAACTCGCCGCGCAGGCAGTTTCAGGACATGGCACTGTGGCAGGCAATCGCCTGCCGCGTTATGCACTGGCAACGAAGGAGAAGCTGTATGCAAGTCAATATCAGTGGACATCAACTGGAAGTGACCGACCCCCTGCGCACTTACATCGGCGAGAAATTCGACCGATTGGAGCGTCATTTCGACAAGATCACCAACGTACAGGTGACCATGGCCGTCGAAAAACTGAAGCAGAAAATCGAAGCCACCTTGCATATCCACGGCGGTGAAGTAGTCGCCAACGCCGAGCATGACGACATGTATGCGGCGATCGACCTGCTTACCGACAAGCTGGACCGACAACTGAAAAAACATAAGGAAAAGAACCTGCACCTGCTCCAGGGTACGGGTCGCTGACACCCATCCATGATCCGACTTGAAAGCATCCTGACCCCCGGCCGTTCCCTGGTGAACGTGCCGGGCGGCAGTAAAAAGAAAGCCCTCGAGCAAATTGCCAACCTGATCAGCCACGAAGTCCCTTACCTGGCCATGCAGGATGTCTTCGATAGCCTGGTCGCACGGGAAAAGCTCGGCTCGACCGGTTTTGGCAATGGCATCGCCATTCCACACTGCCGCCTCAAGGGTTGCGTAACACCCATCAGCGCCCTGATGCATCTGGATGCCCCCATCGATTTCGACGCTATCGACGGGGCTCCGGTTGACCTGCTGTTCGTCCTGCTGGTCCCGGAAGCGGCTACCGATGCCCATCTGGAGCTGCTTCGGCAGATTGCCAGCATGCTGGACCGCAAGGACGTCCGCGAAAAACTGCGTGGTGCCACCTCCAACCAGGCCCTGTATCAGGTGGTCCTGGACGAGCAGAGCGGTCATTGACCATGCGCTTGATCATCGTCAGCGGGCGCTCCGGCTCGGGTAAAAGCACCGCCCTCGATGTTCTCGAGGACAGCGGCTACTACTGCATCGACAACCTGCCAGCCGGGCTGCTGCCGGAGCTGGCCGAGCGAGCGCTGATCCATACCGAGCTGGCGCAACCGTTGGTCGCCGTCTCCATCGATGCGCGCAACCTGCCCAGCCACCTGTCGCGATTCCCGGAACTGCTGGATGAAGTGCGCAGCCGCCATATCCAGTGCGATATCCTGTACCTGGATGCCGACGAGGAGACCCTGCTCAAGCGCTTTTCCGAAACCCGTCGGCGCCACCCGCTGAGCAGTGCCAATCGCTCCCTGGCCGAGGCCATCCGCGACGAAAGCAACCTGCTCGGGCCGATCTCGGACCTGGCGGACCTCAAGGTCAATACCACCCACCTGAACCTCTATCAGTTGCGCGACACCATCAAGCTGCGTCTGCTCAACCAGCCGGAACCGGGGACTGCCTTTCTGGTCGAATCATTCGGCTTCAAGCGCGGGATGCCCGTGGATGCCGATCTGGTGTTCGATGTGCGCTGCCTGCCCAACCCCTACTGGAAACCGGAGTTGCGCGAGCAGTCCGGGCTCGACCCGGCGGTAGCCGAGTACCTGGCCGCGCAGCCGGATGTCGAGGAAATGTACCAGGATATTTCCAGCTATTTGCTCAAATGGTTGCCGCGTTTTGCCGCGAGCAACCGGGCTTATGTCACTATTGCCATCGGCTGCACGGGCGGGCATCACCGCTCCGTCTACCTTACCGAACGCTTGGGCAAGGCCCTGCAACAATCCCTGAAGAACGTCCAGGTCCGCCACCGCGACCTTAGCTGAAAGGACCACCACCGCGATGCCCGCTCTGGAAATTGAAATCATCAACAAACTCGGCCTGCACGCCCGCGCTTCGGCGAAGTTCGTCGGCGTTGCCGGCCAGTTTCCCTGCCAGATCCGCGTTGGGCGCACGCCCGAAAGCATGATCGATGGCAAGAGCATCATGGCCATGATGATGCTGGCCGCCGGCAAGGGCACGCGGATTTACCTGAAGACCGAGGGCGAACAGGAAAACGAGGCGATGGATGCGCTGGCCAAGCTGATCAACAACTATTTCGACGAAGGCCAATAACGCCCCGCCCCTGTAGGAGCGAGCTTGCTCCTACAGGGGCGACGGCGATGACAGCCGCAAGCCTTGCGGCTGTCCGGCCGCTATCGCCGGCAAGCCGGCTCCTACAATCAGCTACCGGCGACAGTCATCCGCTCGATCAACACCGAGCCCGTGCGGATATGGCTGCGCAGTTCAAGATCGCTACCTATAGCCACGATCTGCTTGAACATATCGCGCATGTTGCCGGCGATGGTCACTTCCTGGACCGGGAACTGGATCTCGCCATTCTCGACCCAGAAACCCGCCGCGCCCCGCGAATAATCCCCGGTGACCATGTTCAGGCCGTGGCCCATCAACTCGGTCACCAGCAGACCGCGATCCATGCGCCGGATCAGCGCATCCTGATCCTCGGCCCCATGGGTCACGAACAGGTTGTGCACGCCACCAGCGTTGGCCGTGCTCGGCAGACCCAGCTTGCGTCCCGAGTAGGTACCCAGCACATAGGAGACCAGGCTGCCATTTTCGACGAACGGCTTGGCATAGGTCGCCAGGCCGTCGCCGTCAAACGCCGAACTACCCATGCCACGCATCAGGTGCGGACGCTCGTCGAGGGTCAGCCACTCCGGGAACAGGCGTTGGCCCATCGCCCCCTCGAGGAACGAAGACTTGCGGTACAGGTTGCCACCGGAAATCGCCGAGAGGAAACTGCCGAACAAGCCACCGGCCAACTCCGCCGAGAACAGCACCGGCACTTCGCAGGTTGGCACCGGACGCGCGCCCAGGCGGCTGGCCGCCCGCTGCGCGGCCTTGCGGCCAATGCTGGCGGCATCTGCCAGCAATTCGCCCTGGCGATTGACGTCATACCAGTAATCGCGCTGCATCTGGCCATCGCCTTCGGCGATCATCACACAACTGAGGCTATGCCGGGTCGATGCGGAACCACCGATAAAACCATGGCTGTTGCCATATACGCGACAGCCCTGGGAGGTGCTCAGGGTCGTACCGTCGGCATTCTTGATCCGGCTGTCGGCATCGAAAGCCGCCGCTTCGCAGATCAATGCGCGCTCGATGGCCTGCTCGGGGCTGATGTCCCAGGCATGGAACAGATCGAAGTCCTTGATCTCCTTTGCCATCAGCGCTGCGTCAGCCAGGCCCGAGTGCTCGTCTTCCGAGGTGTGCTGGGCAATGGCCAGGGCCGCCGCCACGGTCTCGCGAATCGCTTCGGGGCCACTGGCCGAGGTGCTGGCCGAGCCCTTGCGCTGACCTACGTACAAGGTGATGCCGAAGCCCTGGTCGCGGTTGAACTCGACGGTTTCCACTTCCCGCTGGCGCACCGAAGTCGACAGCCCCTGCTCCAGGGACACCGCCACTTCACAGGCACTGGCGCCCTGGCGTTTGGCTTCGGCGAGGATCTGCTCGACCTGCTCCTGCAGGACCGGCAACGCCTGCGGGCCGACGCTTTGTGCTGAACTCATGGCTTTCTCCACTCAAATTCTGCTTTCGGTCTAGGTCTTCGAGCGACCGGGCCGGACAAGCGGCCCCCGACTGGTTATCATGGCGGCGTTTCTTTGCGGACTGCCACCATGGTTGATTCTTACGACGACTCCCTCGATGGGGAGAAAAGCAAAACCCAGGTCAAACGCGAGCTACATGCTCTGGTTGATCTCGGCGAGCGCCTCACCACTCTCAAGCCTGACTTGCTGGCCAAACTGCCACTGACCGACGGCTTGCGCCGTGCCTTGGCCGATGCGCCGAAGCACACCGCGAATATCGCGCGTAAACGGCATATCCAGTTCATCGGCAAGCTGATGCGCGATCAGGACATCGACGCGGTTCTGCAGTTGCTCGATCAACTCGATGCCTCCACCCGGCAATACAACGAACGTTTCCACAATCTCGAACGCTGGCGCGATCGCCTGATCGCAGGCGCCGACGATGTGCTGGAAAAATTCGTCGTCGAATACCCGGACGCTGATCGCCAGCAACTGCGTTCCCTGATCCGCCAGGCTCAACATGAGCTTGCGCAGAGCAAGGCGCCGGCCGCCAGCCGTAAAATCTTCAAGTACATCCGTGAGCTGGACGAAACTCAACGCGGTCTGCGCTGATCTTCGCCCCGGGTGAGTCGCCTTGGCGCTCACCCGACGCTCCACCTCTTCCTACGACCCCGTGCCACCCACGGTGATCGCATCGATCTTCAAGGTCGGCTGGCCGACACCCACCGGTACCGACTGCCCATCCTTGCCGCACGTCCCCACGCCACTGTCCAGTGCCAGGTCGTTGCCGACCATCGACACCCGACTCATGGCTTCCGGTCCATTGCCGATCAGCGTTGCCCCCTTGACCGGCGCGGTGATCTTGCCGTCCTCGATCAGATAGGCCTCGCTGGTGGAGAACACGAACTTGCCACTGGTGATATCGACCTGGCCGCCGCCGAGGTTGGCGCAGTAGATACCACGCTTCACCGAGGCGATGATTTCCGCCGGATCGCTTTCGCCGCCAAGCATGTAGGTGTTGGTCATACGCGGCATCGGCAGGTGCGCGTAGGACTCGCGACGACCGTTACCGGTCCGGGCCACCCCCATCAAGCGGGCATTGAGCTTGTCCTGCATATAGCCTTTGAGCACGCCGTTTTCGATCAGCGTGGTGCACTCGGTCGGCGTGCCTTCGTCGTCAACGCTCAGGGAACCGCGACGGCCCGCCAAGGTACCGTCATCGACGATGGTGCAGAGCTTGGAGGCGACCATTTCACCCATCCGCCCGCTGTAGGCCGAACTGCCCTTGCGGTTGAAATCGCCTTCCAGGCCGTGGCCGACCGCTTCGTGCAGCAACACTCCGGACCAACCGGAACCAAGCACCACCGGCAGGGTACCTGCCGGCGCGGGAATGGCCTCGAGGTTGACCAACGCCTGGCGCAAGGCCTCGCGGGCATACCCCATGGCACGGTCCTCGGTGAGGAAATAGCGATAGTCGGTGCGCCCGCCGCCGCCGTGACCGCCGCGCTCGCGACGGCCATTCTGCTCGACGATCACGCTGACATTGAAACGCACCAGCGGCCGTACATCGGCCGCCAGGCCGCCGTCGGTGGAGGCGACGAGAATTCGCTCCCAGACCCCGGCCATGCTCACCGAGACCTGCTGGATACGCGGATCCAGGGCCCGCGTGGCGACATCGACGCGCTTGAGCAACTCGACCTTCTCGGCACGGCTCATCACGTCCAGCGGGTTGTCCGGCGCATACAACTGCGTCACTTCCTGGCTGCTGAATACCTGGACCTTGCCGTGCTGCCCGGCCCGGGAAATCGAACGCGCGGCGCGCGCCGCCGAGCCCAGGGCTTCGAGGGTGATGGCGTTGCTGTAGGCAAACCCGGTTTTCTCACCGGACTGGGCACGTACGCCGACCCCCTGGTCAAGGTTGAAACTGCCTTCCTTGACGATGCCGTCTTCCAGGGCCCAGGACTCGGAAATCTGCCCCTGAAAGTACAGGTCGGCAGCATCGATGCCCGGCCCGGCCAGGTCGCCCAACACTGCTTGCAGGCTTTCGATGCTTACGCCACCCGGCGCCAACAGGTGTTCACTGACTGAGGACAACAACTCGCTCATGGTTTTGCGCCTTATTTCGTCATTCCGATGCAGGCCGCCGCGCGCCCTGCGAGAAAAAGCGCCGATGGCTCGCCACCGGCATCCGCGCCCGGATGGACGCTTGTTCCTTACTGTCGCGTTCGGCCAGCAACACCGCTTCGCCTTGATCCTGTTCGGCAACGATGCGTCCCCACGGGTCGACAATCGCCGCATGCCCGAAGGTTTCCCGTGGCCCCGGATGGACACCGCCCTGGGCCGCCGCCAGCAGGTAGCACTGGGTCTCGATGGCCCGGGCGCGAATCAGCACCTCCCAATGCGCGGCCCCCGTCACAGCAGTAAAAGCCGAGGGCGCGCTGATCAATTCGGCACCGGCCTTGCGCAACTCGCTGTAGAGCTCGGGAAAGCGCAGGTCGTAGCACACGCTCAGGCCCAGGCGCCCGACCGGAGTATCGGCCACCACCACCTGGTTACCATGAGCATAGTCATCGGATTCGCGATAACGCCCGCGCGTGTCCGCCACGTCCACGTCGAACAGATGCAGCTTGTCGTAACGCGCCACCGCCTCTCCCTGCTCGTCGATCAACAGCGAGCAGGCATTGGCCTTGGCCTGCGGCTGGTCAACGGGCGGCAACGGCAAGGTGCCCGCCACTATCCATAACTTGAGGTCGCGAGCGGCCTGTTTCAACCAGGGCAGGATCGGTCCTTCGCCCAACGCTTCGGCACGACCGATCGCGGCGACGTCGCGGCGGCCCATGGCGGCGAAATTTTCCGGCAACACGGCGAGCCGCGCCCCACCTTCGGCCGCGCGCTCCAGCAGCGCGCGAGCCTGGGCCAGATTGGCCAGCACATCGCTCTGGCTGACCATTTGGATGACGGAAAAAGTCATGGCGCACTCCTTCAAAGGTATGGCGCCATGCTACTCCATGCGCCGCCACGCCCTGTACGAAAAATACCAGCACAACGCTTTTGCGCCGGGACCTTACTTCGATTGGTCGAACGGTTTGTCGAAGGTGATCTTCGGTTCTTTCCACGGACCGGTGACGCTGTATTTGACACTGGCGAAGCGCGCCACGCGGTCGCCGATCAACTTGTCGATCAGGAACAGCGCGCCACCGATGGCCGGTGCGCCGACGATCAACGCGGCAATCGGCAGGTTGTTGGTCACCGGCAAGGTCACCAGCAGCTTGGCATCGACCCGGTCGGCGACCATGTCGAGGGTGCCATTGAGCTCCAGGTTGCTCGAAGGCCCCGTCAGGGTGATCGGATTGCGCGTGACATAGACACCATCACTGGCCACCAGCAGGCCCTTGACCCGGTCATAGCTCAGGCCTTTGCCCAACAGGTCGGAAAAGTCCAGGCGCAGGCGGCGACCGATGGAGTTGAAGTTCAACAGGCCGAACACCCGCAGCGCCTGGGCGCTACCGTCGGCCTCGACGAACTGGCCCTTGTTCAGGGTCGCATCGATACTGCCTGAAAAGCGCTTGGGTCCGACCCAGGCCGGCGAGCCCGGCCAGCGACCGTCGACGTCCATATGGAAGTCCTCACTGGTCACCGTGGGGGCAAAGCTCCAGGCCTTGAGTACATCCGCCAGGTTCTTGCCTTCCAGCCGCCCATTGAACCAACTGCCGCTGGTGCCGGGTACGCCTTCCCAACCACCGGAACCTTGCAGGAGCATGCCCTTGAGACCGAGATTGAGGTCATTGAGCTTGATCCCCTTGGGCGTCGGGCGCGCCTTGAGCGACCAGGCACCTACCAGGTCGTTACCCTGGAATAGCTGCTCGATAGTCAAGTCCACCGCCGGAATCTGCCGGGGATCGACCGAAGCCAGCGGGTCCGGGGCATTCTCATCGGCCACTACGCTCGGGTCCGGTGCCGGCAGACGCACATAGGCCAGCTTGACAGCAATCGGCGCGCCCTTGGCATCCGGCAAGGTCACGCTGCCCTTGGCCTGCCGACTGTCGATCTGCAAGCCCCAGGCATTGGCGCCGCGAGCCATCTGCAAGCTCACCTGGTCGAACTGGGTACCGAAGCCATTGAGCTTGTCGACCTTGAAATCCGCGCTGCCGAGCAATTGCTTGGCGCTGCCGCCCGGGTCCTGGCCGGCATAGCGGTCGACCAGCGCTTTCCACGGTTCCAGGTCCAGCTCCGACAACACGCCGCGGATCCGCAACCCCTGGGTCGCTGGTAACTGGGCATCGCCTTCGCCGAGGAACAACTCGCCACGCCCATCGCCGAACTTGCCGCTCGGCGCGGCAAAGGTGAAGTGGGCCAGGTTGCCGTAATCGAACCCGTAACGCCGCTCGGCGCCCTGCAAGGTCATGCGGAACACGCTATCGCGGCCCTGGCTCGCCGGCATGCCGAACGGCGCTGGCAAGTCGACGGCAACCCCCTTGAGGCTGGAGTTGATCAGCAGTTGGCTGTCGGCGCCATTCAAGGTCAGTTGCAACTGGTAGGGCAGATCGCCCGAGACCGGCAATGGCTGGCTGACACTCAACCAATCGCTGAGTTTCTTGATCGCCACCTGCCCCTTGGCCACGACCCGGGTGTTGAGGCTACCCGGCTTGCCATCGGCAAAAATCTGCGCGCTGATGGGCCGCTCGAACGCCTGGGCGCTGATGTTGCTGGCACTCAGGCCCTTGGCGCTGTCGAAGCGGAAGTCACCCTTGAGCTGACTCAGTTCCAGGGCCGGATCAGGTAGTTTGAGACTGGCCTTGTCGGTCTTGAAGTCCACCAGGATCTTCGGTTCCTCGGCCTTGACCAGCGGCACATCGAGGCTCACCTTGCCCGACAGGTCACCCGTGGCCTGCCAGCCGGCAAAGGTTGCGGCGGTGCCGATCGGCGCCTCCTGGAGAATCTTCAGGCCGTCGCCCAGCCCGCCGGCAAAGTTGCCATCAAGCAACATGCGGCTATGTTGCCCGCTGGGCACATGGGGAATATTGACCACGATGTCGCGGACCTGGGTGTCGAGCAACTGGCCTTCGCTGGCCTTGATCCGCACGCCGCTGTCCTCGATGAAGACATCGCCCTTGACCTTGCTGACATGCGGCCAACCCGGCTGGAACGCCAGCTCCGTATCATGCACCTTGAAAAACAGGCTGATATTGCGCGCCGCCGCCGAGGCGTCATGGTTCAGCGAGCCCTGGTACTGGAAGAAGCCCTGCTCGACCGCGCCATGCAGGATCGAGTTGCGCAACCATTCATCCAGCGACGGGCTCAACGCTGCCGGCAGGTACTTGGACGTGAACCGCCCCTCGCCATCCACCAGGCCGACCCGCAGGTCCATGTAGTCTTCCGTGCCCGGGGCGAAGTGCAGGCGAATGAGGAAGTCGGCGGCGATCTTGCCCTCTTCCCCGAGCACCTTGATATAGGGCGCGATCAGGGTGAAGCTGTCCTGATCCAGGCGCCAGGTCAGGCGGGCATTGGCCTGCAGGTACTGCCAGGGATTGTTGAAGATCGGGTACAGGTGCAGCGAGAAATCCTTGCTGTCCAGGCGCAGTTCGCCCTGGCCGAGATCGCCGCTGATGCTGCCGCTGACATTACGGGCCGCCGGGGCGCCGTGGTAGGCGTCGAAGCCGACCCGCTCCAGATTCGCCGCGAAACTCAGTTTCTGATCGCCGCTTTCCCCCGGACGGTAATCCAGCAGCACATTACGCAAGGCCCCCGTCACTTTCAGGTGATCGATCACCGTGGCCGGGCCCTCGGGCAAGGGCACCAACGCCTCGAGCAACGGGGTGATCGGCGTCAGGTCCAGGCGATCGGCCTGCAGGTGCCAGCGCTCCGGCGCCTTGTCGGTAGCGGCGAGCTGTTGCAGTTGCAGATGGCTTTCCCAGCGCGTGTCGCCCAGGCTCATCGCCAGGGAGTCGAACTGTACGTCGAAGCCCTGTCCGGTGTGCTGGACATGGGCGTTGAGAGCCAGGTTGTCAATGCGCAGCGCCTTGCGCTCGGCGTAGGCACCCTGGAATTGCGGGGCATTGAGCCGGGCCACGGCGCTCTGCAGGGTGCCATCGGCCCAATTCAACCACAGCTCGCCACCGGCCTTGAGCTCGCTGATTTTCCATTGCCCGCTCAGGCGCTTCGGCAACCAGCGCGCCCAGTCGCTTTGCGGCAGGCTCAGGTAGGCTTGCGCCGCGCCGTTGCGCCAATCGTCGGCCTCCAGGCGGGTTTGCAGGTTAAGGGCCAGGGGCTGGCCGTCGGGCAAATTCAGGCGCAGGTCGAGGCGCTGGCGGGCAACACCGCTCTCCAGGTTGAGGCCGACATAAGTGAGGGCCAGCGGCGCTTCGCCGAACGGCTGCAAGGTGACCTGGCTGTCGAGCACCGACAACTGCTTGATCATCTGCAGACGCGTCAGCAACTGCCCGGGATCAAACGGCTGGTCGTCCTGTAGCGGCAGCCCCTGGAGCGCCCAGCGGCCGTCCTGGTCTTCCTTCAGGCTCAGTTGCAGACCGCTCAGTTCAAGATGGGCAACCCGCACTTCGCGGGCCCGCAGGCTGGCCCAGAGATCGGGAATCACCTGGACCTTGTCCAGCAACAGCGCCGAGGCCCCCTCGCCGACCTTCACATCGTGGGCCAGCAACACCGGGGCCAGGCCACGCCAGCGGCCTTCCAGACGGCCGATGGACAGCCGCAGGCCGACGGCGGCCTGGGCCTTGTCTTCGATCTCGGCGCGATACTCGGCCACCAGCGGCACCAGTTGCCGGCCCAGGCTGGCATACAAGGCCACCAGCACCAGCAGCAGCGCACAGAGCCCCATGCTCCAACGGGCCAGGCCGGCAACAAAGCGTGTCAGACGCTCCATGTCAGTGCCCCCTCAGGCAAGGTTCAGTGAACAGGCCGACGCAGGAGCGAACAGGCAGGTTTTCTTCAATGCGGGAAATCAGAGCAGCACCACGTCATATTGTTCCTGGGAATACATGGTCTCGACCTGAAAGCGAATGGTGCGCCCGATAAAGCCCTCCAGCTCGGCGACATTGCCGGACTCCTCATCCAGCAGCCGGTCGACGACTTTCTGGTTGGCCAACACTCTATAACCTTCGGCCTGGTAGGCGCGGGCTTCGCGCAAAATTTCACGAAAAATCTCGTAGCAAACCGTTTCCGGGGTTTTCAGTTTGCCGCGTCCCTGGCAACTGCCGCAGGGCTCGCACAGCACCTGCTCAAGGCTTTCGCGCGTGCGCTTGCGGGTCATCTGGACCAGGCCCAGCTCGGTGATGCCGATGATGTTGGTCTTGGCGTGATCGCGCTCCAGTTGCTTTTCCAGGGTCCGCAGGACCTGGCGCTGGTGCTCCTCGTCTTCCATGTCGATGAAGTCGATGATGATGATCCCGCCCAGGTTGCGCAGGCGCAGTTGCCGGGCAATCGCGGTGGCTGCTTCCAGGTTGGTCTTGAAGATGGTTTCCTCGAGGTTGCGATGACCGACGAACGCCCCGGTATTGACGTCGATGGTGCTCATGGCTTCGGCCGGGTCCACCACCAGGTAGCCGCCGGACTTGAGCGGGACCTTGCGTTCCAGGGCCTTCTGGATCTCGTCCTCGACACCATACAGGTCGAAGATCGGTCGCTCGCCGGGGTAATGCTCCAGGCGGTCGGCGATTTCCGGCATCAGTTCGGCGACGAACTGCGTGGTCCTCTGAAAGGTTTCCCGCGAGTCGATGCGAATTTTCTCGATCTTCGGGCTGACCAGGTCGCGCAGGGTGCGCAGGGCCAGGCCAAGGTCTTCATAGATCACGCTGGGCGCGCCGATGGTCTTGATCTGCGCGCCGATCTGGTCCCAGAGGCGCCGCAGGTAGCGGATGTCCATCATGATCTCGTCCGCCCCGGCGCCCTCGGCCGCCGTGCGCAGGATAAAGCCGCCGGCTTCGGTGATGCCTTCGCGGGCCACGCAATCGCTGACCACCTGCTTGAGGCGTTCGCGCTCGGCTTCGTCCTCGATTTTCAGGGAAATACCGACATGCGCGGTACGCGGCATGTACACCAGGTAGCGCGACGGGATCGACAACTGCGTGGTCAGGCGCGCGCCCTTGGTACCGATGGGGTCCTTGGTGACTTGCACCACCAGGCTCTGCCCTTCGTGTACCAGCGCACTGATGCTCTCCACCGCAGGTCCTTCGCGCATGGAAATTTCCGAGGCATGGATAAATGCCGCCCGATCCAGGCCGATATCGACGAACGCCGCCTGCATGCCCGGCAACACCCGCACCACCTTGCCCTTGTAGATATTGCCGACGATGCCGCGCTTTTGCGTACGTTCGACATGAACCTCTTGCAACACACCGTTCTCTACCACCGCCACGCGCGATTCCATCGGCGTGATGTTGATCAGGATCTCTTCACTCATGGCTGGGTCTCGTTCAGGCGTGTTCACAATAAAGTTGCCGTATCACGGGCGTGCGACAGTCAGCGCACGACAAGGTTTTGCCAACAGGGTATGCCGAAATGGCCGAGCAGTTCTGCGGTTTCGCACACGGGCAGGCCGACGACAGCGGAATAACTGCCGTTCAAGCCGGCGACGAAAACTGCCGCCAGGCCTTGGATAGCATAGGCGCCAGCCTTGTCCCGCGGCTCGCCGCTGGACCAGTAGGTATGAGCTTCTTCTGAATTTATCGTGCGAAATTTCACCAAGCTGCGCACCACACGAGACTCGCAGCGCTCGCCGTCGAGCACGGCAATAGCGGTCAGCACTTCGTGCTCACGCGCGGACAACGCCAGCAGCATGGCCACCGCATCCGCTTCATCCAGCGGTTTGCCGAGAATCCGCCCGTCCAGCACCACGGCGGTGTCGGCGCCCAGCACGCAAGTGCCAGCCGCCGATTGTCCGGCGCTCAAGCGCGCGCGACCGACCGCGGCCTTGCCGCGTGCCAGGCGCTCGACATAGGCCAGTGGGCTTTCATCAGGCAGTGGGGTTTCGTCGATCTCGGCACTGATGGTGCTGAACGGCACGCCGATCTGTGTCAGCAGTTCGCGCCGCCGCGGTGAGCCGGAAGCCAGGTAGAGCGAGGTCATCGAGACATCTCCATGTCGGGGCTCTTTTTATAGGAGCTATTCAGCAGAATCATCAGCTCACCCGGAAATGGCACGCAAGATCCTGTCAGTTGATCTTGAAACGTCGGCGCAATCCACGTAAACCGAAGCTGACCCAGGGCCAGAGCAAGGCGCTGACCAGGGCCGGCAACACCAGCGCCAGGGTCGGCTGGCGATTGCCGGTCAAGGCGCTGAGCCAGAGTTGCACCAACTGCGCCAGGCCGAAGATCACCAGGATCACCAGGCTCTGCTGCCACATCGGGAACATTCGCAGGCGTTGTTGCAGCGACAGCACAAGGAAGGTGATAAGGGTCAGGATCAGTGCGTTCTGGCCCAGCAGGGTGCCGTAGAGCACATCTTCGGCCAGCCCCAGCAGGAACGCGGTGACCATGCCGATCTGGTGCGGCAGGTACAACGCCCAGAACGCCAGCAACAGGGCCAGCCAGAGTGGACGCAGGATCTCCATGAACTGTGGCAGCGGTGAAACGCTGAGCAGCAGGCCGATGGCGAAGGTCAGCCAGACGATCCAGCTATTGTGGGAAAAGGTATCGGCCATTATTCCTCCGTCCGCGGGGCGGCCCGTGTCGTCGCCGGCGGCTTGCTGGCGGGTGGTTTGGCCTGCGCGGGCTTGACGGCATGGGCCGCCGGTTTGGCCGGGGTTGCCGGCGTGGCGGCGGGAGCGGCCGGTTTGGTCGAGGTTGCCGGCGCGGCGGCAGGGACGGCTGGCTTGGCAGGCGTCACTGGCGCGGCAGCGGACTTGGGCACCGTGGCCGGCACCGCCGGCGCGCCATCACCGCCCTGACGATCCGCTTCCTGGGCCTGCGCCGCTTCGTTGGCGCGCTCTTCCGGGGTACGGCTGTCGCTGAACACCAGCAACAGGTAGCGGCTGCGGTTCAACGCGGCCGTCGGCACGGCACGGACAATGGCGAAAGGCTGGCCGGAATCATGAATCACTTCCTTGACCGTCGCTACCGGGTAACCCGCGGGAAAACGCTGGCCCAGGCCGGAACTGACCAGCAGGTCACCTTCCTTGATGTCGGCGGTGTCGGCCACATGCCGCAACTCCAGGCGCTCGGGATTGCCAGTACCGCTGGCAATCGCCCGCAGGCCGTTGCGGTTGACCTGCACCGGAATGCTATGGGTGGTGTCGGTGAGCAGCAGCACCCGCGAGGTGTAGGGCATCAACTCGACCACCTGGCCCATCAGGCCTCGGGCATCGAGCACCGGTTGCCCGAGCACCACGCCATCACGTTCACCCTTGTTGATGATGATGCGATGAGTGAAGGGATTGGGGTCCATGCCGATCAGTTCGGCCACTTCGACCTTCTCGTTGACCAGCGCCGAAGAATTGAGCAACTCGCGCAGGCGCACGTTCTGCTCGGTCAAGGCCGCGAGTTTTTGCAGGCGCCCTTGCAACAGCAGATTCTCGGTCTTGAGTTTCTCGTTCTCGGCGACCAGTTCGGTACGACTGCCGAACTGACTGGCCACGCCTTGCCACAAGCGCTGCGGCAGGTCGGTAATCCAATAGGACTCCATCAGCACCAGCGACATCTGGCTGCGCACCGGCTTGAGCAGCGTGAAACGGGCATCGACCACCATCAGCGCGACCGATAGCACGACCAGCACCAACAAGCGCACGCCCAATGAGGGGCCTTTGGCAAAAAGCGGTTTAATAAGCCGCTCCTCCCAGGCAATGAGTCATTTTATTCATACGGCATCACACCGGCCTGGATGCAGACTGACAGAAGGTAAACGCAACAGGCAGCACTGCAAAGTGCTGCCTGTGAGCCGAACAGCATAGAGCTTCTCAGCGAACTTACTCGCTGGAAAGCAGATCCATGGTGTGCTTATCCATCATTTCCAGGGCACGGCCGCCGCCACGGGCGACGCAGGTCAGCGGATCTTCGGCAACGATGACCGGCAGACCGGTTTCCTGGGCCAGCAGCTTGTCGAGGTCACGCAGCAGCGCACCACCACCGGTCAGCACCAGACCGCGCTCGGCGATGTCCGAGGCCAGTTCCGGAGGCGATTGCTCCAGGGCGCTTTTCACCGCCTGGACGATGGTCGCCAGGGATTCCTGCAAGGCTTCCAGCACTTCGTTGGAATTCAGGGTGAAGGCACGTGGCACGCCTTCGGCCAGGTTGCGACCGCGCACATCGACTTCACGCACTTCGCCGCCTGGATAGGCCGTACCAATTTCCTGCTTGATGCGCTCGGCGGTGGATTCGCCAATCAGGCTGCCGTAGTTGCGCCGCACGTAAGTGATGATCGCTTCGTCGAAGCGGTCGCCGCCGACCCTTACGGATTCGGCATAGACCACGCCGTTCAGGGAGATCAGCGCGATTTCAGTGGTACCACCACCGATATCGACAACCATCGAACCGCGAGCTTCTTCCACCGGCAGGCCGGCACCGATAGCGGCGGCCATCGGTTCTTCGATCAGGAACACTTCACGGGCACCGGCACCGAGGGCCGATTCACGGATGGCACGGCGCTCGACCTGGGTCGACTTGCATGGCACGCAAATCAGCACCCGCGGGCTGGGCTGCAGGAAGCTGTTTTCGTGCACCTTGTTGATGAAGTACTGCAGCATCTTTTCACAGACGCTGAAATCGGCGATCACGCCGTCCTTCATCGGACGAATGGCGGCGATATTGCCCGGCGTGCGCCCGAGCATGCGCTTGGCCTCGGTGCCGACGGCCACGACACTTTTCTGGTTGCCATGGGTGCGAATCGCAACAACCGATGGCTCATTCAGGACGATGCCGCGCTCGCGCACGTAGATAAGTGTGTTGGCTGTGCCCAGGTCGATGGAGAGATCGCTGGAAAACATGCCACGCAGTTTCTTGAACATTGGAAAGGGACCCTGGGCAACGCGTGGGTAAAAAAGTGCGGCAAACTCTAACAACGACGGGGATTTTGGGCAAGGCGCCAATATGCTAAATTAGGCGTTTTTCCGAGCACCATCCCATACAATCGCGGCCATGTGACCGTAGAAATGCGGTAGTGTTCCGACAATCGTAAGTCGCGCCCGCACTTATTGACACTCTTTATTGTGTATTGCCTAACCGAACGGACCCCTTCCGTCCGGTTTTCCACTGGAGATCCCCATGGCGCTTGAACGCTCCGACGTGGAAAAAATCGCTCACCTGGCCCGCCTGGGCCTGGTCGAAGCCGATCTTCCACGCACCACCGAAGCCCTGAACAGCATTCTGGGCCTGGTCGACCAGATGCAAGCGGTCGACACCAGCGGCATCGAACCGCTTGCCCACCCTCTGGAAGCGAATCAGCGCCTGCGCGCCGACGTCGTGACCGAGCGAAATCACCGCGAGGCTTATCAGTCCATCGCGCCAGCGGTCGAAAACGGCCTGTACCTGGTTCCGAAAGTCATCGACTAAAGGGAAAGAGCCTGCAATGCATCAGATGACCCTGGCCGAGATCGCCCGTGGCCTCGCCGACAAGAAATTCTCCGCCGAAGAGCTGACCCGGACCCTGCTGGCGCGTATCGCCCAGCTCGACCCGCAGCTCAACAGCTTCATCAGCCTCACCGAGGACCTGGCCCTGAGCCAGGCCAAGGCCGCCGACGCCCGCCGTGCCGCTGGCGAGAACGGCGCCCTGCTCGGCGCGCCGATCGCCCACAAGGACCTGTTCTGCACCCAGGGCATCCGCACCAGCTGCGGCTCGAAGATGCTCGACAACTTCAAGGCGCCCTACGACGCCACCGTGGTCGCCAAGCTGGCCGCGACCGGCACCGTGACCCTGGGCAAGACCAACATGGACGAATTCGCCATGGGCTCGGGCAACGAATCGAGCTACTACGGCCCGGCGAGAAACCCGTGGAACCTGGAACATGTGCCGGGCGGTTCGTCTGGCGGCTCGGCGGCGGCGGTTGCCGCGCGCCTGCTGCCGGCCGCCACCGGTACCGACACCGGCGGTTCGATCCGCCAGCCGGCGGCACTGACCAACCTCACCGGGCTGAAACCGACCTATGGTCGGGTTTCGCGCTGGGGCATGATCGCCTACGCCTCCAGCCTCGATCAGGCTGGCCCGCTGGCGCGCAGCGCCGAAGACTGCGCCCTGCTGCTGCAAGGCATGGCCGGCTTCGACCCGCAGGACTCCACCAGCATCGACGAGCCGGTACCGGATTACTCCGCCGGCCTGAACGCCTCGATCCAGGGCCTGCGCATCGGCGTGCCCAAGGAATACTTCAGCGCCGGCCTCGACCCGCGCATCGCCGAACGGATCCAGGCGAGCATCAAGGAGCTTGAGAAACTGGGCGCGACCATCAAGGAAATCAGCCTGCCGAACATGCAGCACGCGATTCCCGCGTACTACGTGATCGCCCCGGCGGAAGCCTCGTCGAACCTGTCGCGCTTCGACGGCGTGCGTTTCGGCTATCGCTGCGCAGACCCGAAAGACCTCACCGACCTGTACAAGCGTTCCCGTGGCGAGGGCTTCGGCGCGGAAGTCCAGCGCCGCATCCTGGTCGGTGCCTACGCGCTGTCGGCCGGCTACTACGACGCCTACTACCTGCAGGCGCAGAAAATCCGGCGGCTGATCAAGAACGACTTCATGGCGGCCTTCGCTGAAGTCGATATCATCCTCGGCCCGACCACGCCGAACCCGGCCTGGAAAATTGGCGCCAAGAACAGCGACCCGATCGCTGAATACCTGGAAGACTTCTATACCATCACCGCCAACCTCGCGGGCCTGCCGGGCCTGTCCATGCCGGCCGGCTTCGTCGACGGCCTGCCGGTGGGCGTGCAACTGCTGGCGCCGTATTTCCAGGAAGGCCGTCTGCTCAACGTTGCGCACCAGTATCAGCTCAACACTGACTGGCACACCCGCACACCTGAAGGCTTCTGAGGAGAAACACATGCAATGGGAAGTCGTGATCGGGCTGGAGATTCATACCCAGCTCGCCACCCAATCGAAGATTTTCTCCGGCAGCGCCACCACCTTCGGTTCCGAGCCGAACACCCAGGCGAGCCTGGTTGACCTGGGCATGCCGGGTACCCTGCCGGTGCTGAACCAGGAAGCGGTGCGCATGGCGGTGAAGTTCGGCCTGGCCATCGACGCCGAGATCGGCCAGCACAACGTGTTCGCGCGCAAGAACTACTTCTACCCGGACCTGCCCAAGGGCTACCAGATCAGCCAGATGGAACTGCCGATCGTCGGCAAGGGCCACCTGGACATCACCCTGGAAGACGGCACCGTCAAGCGTGTCGGCATCACCCGCGCGCACCTGGAAGAAGACGCCGGCAAGAGCCTGCACGAGGACTTCAGCGGCGCCACCGGCATCGACCTGAACCGCGCCGGCACGCCGCTGCTGGAAATCGTTTCCGAACCGGACATGCGCAACGCCAAGGAAGCCGTGGCCTACGTCAAGGCGATCCACGCGCTGGTGCGCTACCTGGGTATCTGCGACGGCAACATGGCCGAAGGTTCGTTGCGTTGCGACTGCAACGTTTCGGTCCGGCCCAAGGGCCAGATCGAGTTCGGCACCCGCTGCGAGATCAAGAACGTCAACTCGTTCCGCTTTATCGAGAAGGCGATCAACACTGAAGTGCGGCGCCAGATCGAGCTGATCGAGGACGGCGGCAAGGTAATCCAGCAGACCCGCCTGTACGACCCGAACAAGGACGAGACCCGCGCCATGCGCAGCAAGGAGGAAGCCAACGATTACCGTTACTTCCCCGACCCGGACCTGTTGCCGGTGGTTATCGAGGATACGTTCCTCGATGATGTCCGCGCGCAACTGCCGGAGCTGCCACCACAGAAACGCGAGCGCTTCCAGGAACAGTTCGGCCTGTCGGTCTACGATGCCAGCGTACTGGCCTCCAGCCGCGAGCAGGCGGACTACTTCGAGAAAGTCGTGAGCATCGGTGGCGACGCCAAGCTGGCGGCCAACTGGGTCATGGTCGAGCTGGGCAGCCTGCTGAACAAGCTGGGCGTGGACATCGACCAGGCGCCGGTCACGGCCGAGCAACTGGGCGGTATGTTGTTGCGGATCAGCGACAACACCATCTCCGGCAAGATCGCCAAGATGGTCTTCGAGGCCATGGCCAATGGTGAAGGCAGCGCCGACGAGGTGATCGAAGCCCGTGGCCTGAAGCAGGTCACGGACAGCGGTGCCATCGAGAAGGTCCTGGACGAAGTGCTCGCGGCCAATGCCGAGCAGGTCGAGCAGTATCGGGCGGCGGATGAAGCCAAGCGCGGCAAGATGTTCGGCTTCTTTGTCGGCCAGGCGATGAAAGCCTCCAAGGGCAAGGCCAACCCGCAACAAGTGAACGAGTTGCTGAAAAGCAAGCTCGAAGGCTGATAGCGACCTGGCTTTCAAGAGCCAAAAGCTTCGCGGGCAAGCTCCGCTCCCACAAGTTCAGCGTCGAACACAACTCTTGTGTTCGACGTGATCCTGTAGGAGCCTGGCTTGTCGGGACGCCGCATCGCAGCGATGAGGCCCTCGCCCTCTAGAAACCTCACAGGCCAACCGTTAGAGGACATCCGATGAAGCGCCTGCTCGCCGCCCTTGCCCTCCTCAGCCTGCTGGCCGGCTGCGCCAGCCACGAAATCGACCCGCGCGGCTACGATGAAACCGGCATGGCTTCGTATTACGGCGCCAAGCACCAAGGCAAACGTACCGCCAGCGGTGAACCCTTCAACCAGCACGCCCTGACCGCCGCCCACCGCCAACTGCCCTTCGGCACCCGGGTGAAAGTCACCAACCTGGCCAACGACAAATCCGTCATAGTGCGGGTCAATGATCGCGGCCCGCACACCCGTGGGCGGCTGATCGATCTTTCACGCGATGCGGCCGCCCAATTGGGCATGTTGCAAAACGGCACCGCCCGCGTCCGCATCCAAAGCCTCGACGACTGACTGCTGGAGCCCCGCCATTTTCGGATTGACCACCCTGCCCTGGCTGAGCCTGCTGCAACTGAGCGGCGGCCTGCTGCTGCTGATTATCGGCGCCGAACTGCTGGTGCGGGCGGCCGTGCGCCTGGCCGCGAGCCTGGGCGTCCGACCGCTGCTTGTCGGCCTGACCGTCGTCGCCTTCGGCAGCAGCGCGCCGCAACTGGCGGTCAGCGTGCAGGCGGCCGTCGCCGAGAATGTCGATATCGCCGTGGGCAGCGTGATCGGCGGTAATATTTTCAATACCCTGGTCACCCTGGGCCTGTCGGCGCTGATCATGCCCTTGCGGGTCTCGCGCCAGCTGATCCGCCTGGACATTCCGCTGATGATCCTCGCCAGCCTCCTGGTGTTCGGCCTGGCATTCAATGAGCAACTGGGCCGCTTCGACGGCCTGCTGATGCTGAGTGCCTTTGCGCTGTACCTCGGCCTGCTGCTGCGGCAATCGCGACATCACAGCCACACCGTGCAGCCTCTGGCCGTCGCGCGCCAACCCGCGCCCTGGTTGAGCAGCCTGGCGTGGATGGGCCTGGGCTTGGCATTGCTGGGGATAGCCGGGCACCTGCTGCTGGACGCCGCCGTGGACGTGGCCACCGAACTGGGCCTGTCCGAGCGCATCATCGGCCTGACCGTGGTGGCGGTCGGTACTTCGTTGCCACAACTGGCCACCTCACTGATCGCGGCCGTGTGCGGCCAGCGGGATATTGCCGTGGGCAATGTGATCGGTGGAAACCTGTTCAACTTGCTGGGCGTACTCGGTTTCACCGCGCTGATCGCCCCCGCGCCCCTGTCGGTATCGCCCAATGCCCTGGCCTTCGACCTGCCGGTGATGCTCGGCGTTGCGCTGCTGTGCTGGCCGGTGTTCTATTCCGGCTACCGCATCACCCGTGCCGAGGGCCTGTTGTTTCTCGGCTTGTACCTGGCCTACGGCCTGCACGTGGTGTGGTTTACCACCGGCATGCCGATGGCGGAAAAGCTGGAACGCCTGATGCTGTTTTTCATCCTGCCGGCGCTCTGTGCGTTCCTGCTGTTCAGTACGCGAAGAGCCTGGCGTCGCCAACACTCATAGGAGCTGCTGCAATGACCGATCAGAAGAAACCTGGTGTCGAGATGCGTCGTCAGGTCATGGGCGATGCGTTCGTCGACCGTGCCCTGGGCAATGCCACCGAATTCAGCCAGCCGTTGCAGGACTTCGTCAACGAACATGCCTGGGGCAGTGTCTGGAACCGTGAAGGGCTGCCGCTGAAGACCCGCAGCCTGATTACCCTGGCGGCGCTGACCGCGCTCAAGTGTCCACAGGAACTCAAGGGCCACGTTCGCGGCGCCTTGAACAATGGCTGCACGGTGGAAGAAATTCGCGAGGCGCTGCTGCATTGCGCGGTGTATGCCGGCGTGCCGGCGGCCATCGACGCATTCCGCGCGGCCCAGGAAGTGATCGACGCCTACCAGAAGGCCGACTGACAACCGGTTACTGGCGGCGCCCGTATGAACGGTATACAGCTCGCGGGGCTCTTCGCGGGCAAGCCCTGCTCCTACAATTTTGTGTCGATCAGCGGTTTTGTGGACGACTCGGAACTGTAGGAGCTGGGCTTGCCCGCGAAGACGTCAGCTCAAGCGATGCAAGACTCAAGGATCACAGCGTCCCTTGCAGGCGCCAAACGTCAGATCCAGCCGCCCCACTGCAGCACAAAGATCCCGATATTGGTGGTGATCGCCGCCAGCAACGTGGTGATCACGATAATCGCCGCCGCCAGTTCGTGATTGCCATTGGCCGCCCGGGCCATGACGAAGCTGGCCGCGGCCGTCGGACTGCCGAAGTAGAGAAACAGAATCCCCAGTTCCGCCCCGCGAAAACCGCAGAGCCAGGCCCCCAGCGTCGACAGCAGGGGCATGCCGACCATTTTCACCAGGCTCGCACTCAGGGCCAGGTCGCCGCTTTTGCGCAACGCCGCCAGGGACAAGGTGCCGCCGATGCAAATCAGCGCCAGCGGCAGGGTCATCTGCGCCAGATAATTCCCCGAGGTCTCCAGCCAACCAGGCAAGCCGATCTTGAAATAGGCAAAGGGCGCCGCCGCGATCACGCTGATGATCAGCGGATTACTCAGCACACTCTTGAAGATGCTCCAGGGATCGGACTTGATCACCGGGCTGTAGACCGCCAGGACAATGGTCGACAGGGTATTGTAGAACAGGATCACCAAGGCCGCGAGAATCGCCCCGAGGGAGATCCCGTAGGCACCGTACATGCTGGCCGCCAGGGCCAGGCCGATCACGCCGTTATTGCCGCGAAAGGCGCCCTGGGTGTAGATCCCACGATCGACCTTGGGACAGCGCCAGATCGCCCAACCCCAGGCCCCGGCAAAACCTGCCAGGGTCGCCACCGAAAAGTATGCCAGCACCTTGGGCTGCAACGCCGCATGCAGGTCGGCATGCAGGATGCCGAGAAACAGCAACGCCGGCATGGTGACATTGAACACCAGGGCCGAAGCCGTGTGGATAAAGCTGTCGTTGATCCAGCCCACGCGCTTGAGCGCCACGCCCAGGAACAACATGGCGAAGACGGGTGCGGTGATGGTCAATATACCGAGAAAGATGGCCAGCATGCCCTGGGAACCCGTTGCCTGTCGTTAGGTGGCTAATGATACGGCAAACTCGCCCTTCCGCCCGTCGCCGAGTCAGAACTCAATCGAACTGCGCGCGCATCCATGCCTGGTATGCGGCCACCTCGGCGTCACCTTCGCGTGGCGCCCAGTCGGCCAATTCGCCGTCACTCACCGGACGATAAGGGCCGGCCTTGCATTCGAACATCACGCTGTCGGCCTCCAGGATCACCAGGCCGTGGAACACCCCGGCCGGCAGGTCGACACCCGGACAGTCGCCGCCCGCCTGCAGCACACGCCTGGCCAGGACCTGACCCGCCTCGTCGAATACCAGCAGGCCCAGGCGGCCCTTGAGCACCAGCAAGGTTTCCGCCTTGTCGGCACTCAGGTGCCGGTGCGGGGCAATATAGGTGTCGGGCTGCAGTCCGATCGCCATGCGATGGCACGGCTCGTCCATCTGGTGAAAGTTGTGATGAACCCGGCCACGGGGGCTCGCCGCGGCCTTCTCGGCCAATTCGGCGAACAAAGTTGCATCGAGAAAGCTGGGAGCGCGCATGCCTTACATCCCCTTGACGGCGTAGATGCCGGCGGCGTTGCGCCAGTAACCCTTGTAATCCATGCCGTAGCCGAAGATGTAGCGATCGATGCACGGCAGGCCGACGTAGTCCGCCTTGAGATCCGGGCGCGCCTTGCGGTCGTGGTGCTTGTCGATCAGCACGGCGGTGTGCACCCGGCGCGCCCCGGCGTGTTTGCAGAAATCGATGATCGCGCCCAGGGTATGCCCTTCGTCGAGGATGTCGTCGATGATCAGCACATCACGGTCGATGAACGAGACTTCCGGCTTGGCTTTCCAGAACAGTTCGCCGCCGCTGGTTTCATTACGGTAGCGGGTGGCGTGCAGGTACGAGGCTTCCAGCGGGAAGTCCAGGTGGGTCATCAGCTTGCCGCAGAAGATCAGGCCGCCGTTCATCACGCAGAACACCACCGGGTTGGACTCGGCCAGCTCGGCGTTGATCTGCGCGCCGACACGGGCGATGGCCGCTTCGACCTGGTCGTTGGTGTACAGGCAGTCGGCTTCGCGCATCACTTGACGGATATGTTCGAGATCAGCGGACATGGCGCTCTCCAATAGGGGCTGGTGTAAAGGGGCTGCGAGAAAAGCGGGCAAAGGTACGCACCCCGCGCGGACAGATCAAGGGTTTCTGGACTAACGTACTGCTGGTCTATAGGACATCAACTGCGGATAGATTAATCTAAGCCGTTTTTTGCCCGCCGCCGGAGCCTATTCCCATGCCCATCCGTGAGATCCGCCACCCGCTGATCCGCCACAAGCTCGGCCTGATGCGCCGCGCTGACATTAGCACGAAGAACTTCCGTGAGCTCGCCCAGGAAGTCGGCGCCTTGCTGACCTACGAGGCGACCAAGGACCTGCCCCTGGAAACCTACGATATCCAGGGCTGGTGCGGCACCGTCCAGGTCGAGAAGATCGCCGGCAAGAAGATTACCGTGGTGCCGATCCTGCGCGCCGGTATCGGCATGCTCGAAGGCGTGCTCAGCCTGATCCCGGGCGCCAAGGTCAGCGCGGTGGGCGTGGCCCGCAACGAGGAAACCCTGGAAGCCCACACCTACCTGGAAAAGCTGGTACCGGAAATCGACGAGCGCCTGGCGATGATCATCGACCCGATGCTCGCCACCGGTGGTTCGATGGTCGCCACCATCGACCTGTTGAAGAAAGCTGGCTGCAAGGACATCCGGGCGATGGTCCTGGTGGCGGCGCCGGAAGGTATCACCGCGGTCGAGAAAGCGCACCCGGACGTGACCATCTACACCGCTTCCATCGATGAGAAACTCAACGAGAACGGCTATATCATTCCGGGCCTGGGCGATGCCGGCGACAAGATCTTCGGTACCAAGCAGAAGGACGCCTGACATGCGGGATGAGTTCAACGACCCGTTGTGGCGCACCGTGCTGTCTGGCGCGCAGATGCTTTTCGTAGCCTTTGGCGCCCTGGTGTTGATGCCGCTGATTACCGGCCTCGACCCGAACGTCGCGCTGTTCACGGCGGGCCTGGGGACTCTGTTGTTCCAGCTTGTCACCGGACGCCAGGTGCCGGTGTTCCTGGCCTCGAGCTTTGCCTTTATCACCCCGATCATCCTCGCCAAGGGCCAATTCGGCCTGGCGGCGACCATGGGTGGGGTGATGGCGGCCGGTTTCGTCTACACCTTCCTGGGCCTGGCGGTGAAGATCAAGGGCACCGGTTTCATCGACCGGCTGCTGCCACCGGTGGTGATCGGCCCGGTGATCATCTCCATCGGCCTGGCCATGGCGCCGATCGCCGCGAACATGGCGATGGGCAAGGCCGGTGACGGCAGCGAACTGATCCATTACCAGACCGCCATGCTGATCTCGATGCCGGCCCTGCTGACCACCCTGATCGTGGCGGTGTTCGGCAAGGGTATTTTCCGCCTGGTGCCGATCATCTCCGGGGTCCTGGTGGGGTTTGCCATGTCGTTCTATTTCGGCGTGGTCGACACGGCGAAAATCGCCGCCGCGCCCTGGTTCGCCCTGCCGCACTTCACCGCGCCGGAGTTCAACTGGCAGGCGATCCTGTTCATTGTCCCGGTGGCACTGGCCCCGGCCATCGAGCACATCGGCGGAGTGATTGCGGTGGGCAGCGTGACCGGGCGCGATTACCTGAAGAAACCCGGCCTGCACCGTACCTTGCTCGGTGACGGTATCGCCACCACGGCGGCCGGCCTGTTCGGCGGCCCCCCCAACACCACCTACGCCGAAGTGACGGGCGCGGTGATGCTGACCAAGAACTACAACCCGAAAATCATGACCTGGGCGGCGATCTTCGCCATCAGCCTGGCCTTTATCGGCAAGTTCGGTGCGTTGTTGCAGAGCATTCCGGTGCCGGTGATGGGTGGGATCCTCTGCCTGCTGTTCGGCTCGATCGCGGCGGTGGGGATGAACACCCTGATCCGCCACAAGATCGACCTGGGCGAGGCGCGCAACCTGGTGATTGTGTCGGTGACCCTGGTGTTCGGCATCGGCGGTGTGTTGGTGGGCACCGGTACCGGACCGGATGACTTCGGGCTCAAGGGCATTGCGCTGTGCGCCGTGGTGGCGATTGCGCTGAACCTGCTGTTGCCGGGTAATGACGGTTGGAAGAACAAAAAGGCCGACGAGCCGTTGTTGTAAGGCTCACGCTTGCTCGCCACAGGGCGCGGATGCCCCCTTGTGGCGAGCAGGCTTGCCCGCGCGGGGCTGCGCAGCAGCCGTAAAACCAGTGATTGCGTTCTGTCTGACACAATCAAGTCGCTGATTTCAGGGGCGCTTCGCAGCCCAGCGTGGGCAAGCCCGCTCGCCACACAAGCCCACCTGCCACAAAAATGCACCAGGCGTTAAATCTATAAGGCCAGCGGCGCCCGCTCGCACAGGGTATTCAACGCCGCCGCCCACTGCGGCTCATCATTCAGGCACGGCACCAGCACCAACTCCTCGCCCCCCGCCGCGACAAACTGCTCGCGCCCACGATCACCGATCTCCTCCAGCGTCTCGATGCAGTCGGCAACGAACGCCGGGCACATCACCAGCAGTTTCTTCACCCCGGCCTTGGCCAATTCATCCAGGCGCGCCTCGGTATAGGGTTCGATCCACTTCGCCCGGCCCAACCGCGACTGGAACGACACCGACCATTGTCCCGGGGCCAAGCCCATGCGCTCGGCAAACCCCGCCGCCGCGCGCAGGCATTGGGCGCGGTAGCAGGTGGCGAGCACCACCGGCGAGGCGTTCTTGCAACAATCGGCATCCTTGAAACAATGACTGCCAGTGGGATCGAGCTTGGTCAGGTGACGCTCCGGCAAGCCGTGGAAACTCAGCAACAGGTGATCGAACCCCTGCGCCAGATACGGCCGGGCACTGGCCACCAGGGCATCGAGGTATTCCGGCTGGTCGTAGAACGGTTGCAGGATGGCAAATTGCATGTCGAACTTGCGTTCGCGCACCACCCGCCGGGCTTCTTCGATCACCGTGGTCACGGTGCTGTCGGCGAACTGCGGATACAGCGGCGCCAGGGTCACCTTGCGGATGCCTTGCGCGGCCAGGCGGGTGAGTACCGCGTCAATCGATGGCTCGCCGTAACGCATCGCCAGTTCCACCGGGCCGTGGGTCCACTGCGCCGTCATCTGCTGCTGCAAACGACGACTGAGCACCACCAGTGGCGAGCCTTCTTCCCACCAGATCGAGGCATAGGCATGCGCCGATTGTTCGGGACGCTTGATCAGGATCAGCGACACCAGCAAGCGCCGCACCGGCCACGGCAGGTCGATGACATAAGGATCCATCAGGAATTGATTGAGGTAGCTACGTACGTCCGCTACCGAAGTGGAAGCCGGAGAGCCCAGGTTGACCAGAAGCAAGGCGTGATCGGTCATGCAACGTCCTATTTCAGAGGCGACCCGACAGATCGTCGAGGGCCGCGGGCAGATCGGTAAACTGAAAAACAAATCCCGCCGCCAACAGCCGGGCCGGCGTCGCGCGCTGCCCACCGAGCAGTAACAGCGACAACTCGCCCAGACCCAGGCGCAAGACAAACGCCGGCAGCGCAAGCAGCGCCGGACGATGCAAGACCTTGCCCAGCGCCCTGGCGAACGCCTTGTTGCGAACCGGCTTGGGTGCGCAGGCATTATAAGGACCGCTGGCGTCACTGCGATGCAGAAGAAAATCAATCAGGGCGATTTGATCGCGCACATGAATCCACGGCATCCACTGCCGGCCATTGCCAATCGGGCCTCCCAGCCCCAGCTTGAACGGCAGCAACAGGCGCGACAAAAAGCCGCCCTCGGCCGCCAGCACCAAACCGGTCCGCACCAGCACCACGCGGATCCCCAGGGCTTCGGCGCGCTGCGCGGTTTCTTCCCAGGCAATACACAAGCGGCTGGCGAAATCTTCGCTCACCGGCGACGAATCCTCGGTCAGCTCGCGCTCGCCACCATCGCCGTACCAGCCTATCGCCGAAGCGGAAATCAACACCGCGGGACGCTGCTCACGGCCCTCCAACCAGGCCAGCAGGGTTTCGCTCAACTGGATCCGGCTACTCCACAGCAACGCCTTGCGCCTGCGGGTCCAGAGCCGGTCGGCAATCGGCGCGCCGGCCAGGTTGATCACCGCGTCCAGCGGCTCGCCGGTCAGGTCCTCGAGATGTCGCACGCCACGCACCTGCGCGCCGCACAAACGCGCCACCTGCTCGGGTCGACGACTCCATACCGTCAGCCGATGTCCCTGCGCCAACCAGTGTTCACACAGTTGACGCCCGATCAAACCAGTACCGCCGGTCAGCAATATGTGCATGAGTTCGTCCTCGCGTAACGTTTTGTCGAAAGCGTTAGTCTATTTTTATAAGCAGGGCTCTTTTCTCTCGACAGATATTTGCTTTAACAATAGGACAGTGTGAATCGACAGGCAGGTCGCAACTTATACCAAAAAACAAGATTGTACAGGTTTTGCTGACGGCGTAGTCTGTGCTGACAGGTAACGAGGCCCACCTATGACTGTACCCATAGCAATAATTGGTGCCGGTATCGCCGGACTTTCGGCCGCCCGGGCATTGCATGATGCCGGGCACTCCATCGAAATCTTCGACAAGAGTCGCGGCAGCGGCGGACGCATGTCCAGCAAGCGCAGCGACGCCGGCGCGCTGGATCTGGGTGCGCAGTACTTCACGGCCCGCGACCGCCGCTTCGTCAAGGAAGTCCAGCGCTGGCAGGGTGAGGGCTGGGTCGCTGAATGGGACCCGCAGCTCTACAACTTCCAGAATGGCCAATTGAGCCTGTCGCCGGACGAGCAGACCCGCTGGGTCGGCACGCCGCGCATGAGCGCCATTACCCGCGGCCTGCTGGGCCGGCTCCAGGCGCATTTCGCTTGCCGGATCACCGAGGTGTTCCGCGGTGAACAGCATTGGCACCTGCAAGACGCCGAAGGCTTCACCCACGGCCCGTTCAGCCACGTGATCATCGCCACCCCCGCGCCCCAGGCCACCGCGTTGCTGGCCACCGCGCCGAAACTCGCCGGGGCCGCCGCCAGCGTTCAGATGGAACCGACCTGGGCCATCGCCCTGGCCTTCGACACGCCGCTGGATACGCCGATGGAAGGCTGCTTCGTGCAGGACAGCCCGCTCGACTGGCTGGCCCGCAACCGCAGCAAGCCGGCGCGCGACAGCCAGCTCGATACCTGGGTCCTGCACGCCACCAGCAGTTGGAGCAAGCAGCACCTGGACTTGTCGAAGGAGGCCGTGATCGAACAATTGCACGGTGCTTTCGCCGAACTGCTGCATGCCAGCATGCCGGCACCGACCTTCACCCTCGCCCACCGCTGGCTCTACGCCCGCCCGGCCGGCGCGCGGGAATGGGGAGCGTTGGCGGATGCCGACCTGGGTCTCTACGTGTGCGGCGACTGGTGCCTGTCCGGACGCGTCGAAGGCGCCTGGCTCAGTGGCCAGGAAGCGGCACGGCGCCTGATGGAACACCTCGGTTGAACCCCATCAATCCGCGTAAGCTGCTGCTGTCGAAATGGACAGCAGCCCACCCACGAAACCGGGAGAAACATTTCCTCGTCACTGAACTGTTCCACGATGAACAAGGCCGCGTGATCGGGATCGAACTGCAAGCGGTGCTGAACCAACGCCCGCAGCGCATGAGCTGGAGCCAGCTGAAAGATGCCGAGACCTGGCGAATGGGCTGGCGATGATCGCCTCCCGCGCAAACTTGTACAAATAATTTGACTTGTACAATGCAGTGCCTATGATGAGTTTAGTTGTACAAGAAAACCTTCTTGTACAAGTATTTCTCTCGAGGCTCCCCATGTCCGCCACCACCAAGTTGCCGCGCAAACCCAGAATCGCCATCAGCGCCTGCCTGCTGGGCATTGAGGTGCGCTACAACGGAGGACACAAGGAATCGCGGCTGTGCAGCCACACCCTCAGCCAATACTTCGACTTCATTGCACTGTGTCCGGAAGCGGCCATTGGCCTGGGCATTCCCCGCGAGCCGATTCGTCTGGTGGGTGATGCGCGGCAACCGCGGGCCGTGGGCAGCGTGCATGTCGAAACGGACGTGACCCAAGCGCTGGCCGACTATGGCGACCAGATGGCCGATGCGCTGGGGGATATCTGCGGCTATATCTTCATGCAGAAGTCACCCTCCTGTGGACTGGAGCGGGTCAAGGTCTATCAGGACAACGGCAGGCCCGCCGAAGACGGACGCGGCATCTATGCCCAGGCGTTTTGCGCCAAACACCCCGACTTGCCGGTGGAGGAAGACGGCCGCCTGAACGATGCGGTCTTGCGGGAAAACTTCCTGACCCGGGTCTTCGCCTACGCGGCCTGGCAGGAACTGCGCCAAGCCGGCCTCAGCCGCCGCGGCCTGACCGAGTTCCACGCCCGCTACAAATACCTGCTGATGGCCCATAACCCAGTGCAGTACAAGGCACTCGGCAAGCTACTGGGCAGCATGGGCAAGGCCGATGCCGAAACCGTCGGACCACGCTATTTCAGCCAATTGATGGCCGCCCTGAAAAAATGCGCGACCCGCCGCACCCACAGTAATGTCCTGCAACACCTCACCGGCTACCTGAAACACGCCATCAGCGCCGAGGACAAACAGGAAATGCAGCAGGTCATCGGCCAATACCACCAGGGCATCGTGCCACTGGTGGTGCCCTTGACGCTGCTCAAGCACCACTTTCGCCAACACCCCGATGCCTATATCGCCCACCAGGTGTACCTGCAGCCACACCCGGAAAACCTCAGCCTGCGCAATGCCATCTGAGATGACCGACTCCCTCGAAGTGCCCGTCGATTACGCCAGCGCTCTGGCCCTGGGCTGGTTGCCCATTCGCGAAGTGGCCCGGCAAACCGGCGTCAATGCCGTGACCCTGCGAGCCTGGGAACGCCGCTATGGCCTGGTGACGCCACACCGCACGACCAAGGGCCATCGGCTGTTTTGCGCCGAGCACGTGCAACGTATCCAGGCCATCGTGACCTGGCTCAACCGCGGGGTCGCGGTCAGCCAGATCAAGCAACTGCTCGATAGCAGTCCGACACCGCTCGAGTCGCCCGGCAACGACTGGCAGGCCTTGCGCCAGGACCTGGTCCGGGCCATCAGTCAACTGGCCGAGCGTCAGATCGATGAGCGTTTCAACCAGGCCATGTCGCTCTACCCGCCGCGTACCTTGTGCGAACGGTTGCTGATGCCGCTGCTGGTGGAACTCGAGCAACGCTGGCGGGGCCAGTTCGGCGCGCAGATGGAGCAGACGTTCTTCTACACCTGGCTGCGCAGCAAGCTGGGGGCACGGATCTACCACAACAACCGGCAACTCAAGGGACCGCCCGTGCTACTGGTCAACCATTCGGACCTGCCCCTGGAACCTCATCTGTGGCTGACCGCCTGGCTGGTGAGCAGTGCCGACTGTCCGGTGGAAGTCTTCGACTGGCCATTGCCGGCCGGCGAACTGGTCCTGGCGAGCGAGTACCTCAAGAGTCGTGCCGTGGTGCTGTATTCGAGCAAGGCCATGAACCTGACGGCCCTCGCCAGGCTGCGCGGCAATATCCACTGTCCGCTCGTCGTTGCCGGACTGACGGTGTGCATCCATTTTGCCGAGTTGTCCGCAAGTACCCGGGAGAGCAGCGACATGACCCTGGCAGAAGACCCGTTGTCCGCCTACCAGAGCCTGACCCGGCGCGGACTGATCTAGCCCCCTCACCCATGACTCAAGGAATGGCTATGCAACTGTTCTGGCTGCGCAGCGATTTGCGCCTGCACGATAATACCGCCCTGGCCGCCGCTGCCGGGCGGGGGCCGACGATCGCCCTGTACCTGATAACCCCCGGGCAATGGCGGCTTCACGACGATGCGCCCTGCAAGGTCGACTTCTGGCTGCGTAACCTGCGGGTACTGAGCCAGACGCTGGCGGCGTTGAATATCCCGCTGCTGATCCGTCAGGCTCCGACCTGGGATCAGGTGCCCGAAGTGCTGCGCACGCTGTGCCAGTCGCTCAAAGTCGCGGCCGTGCACGTCAACGAAGAGTACGGTGTTCATGAAAGCCGCCGCGATCAAGCGGTTGCGCGCCGACTTGAAAGCGACGGCGTGAGCTTTCACAGTCACCTCGATCAACTGTTCTTCAAGCCCGGCAGCGTACTGACCCGCGGCGGCACCTATTTCCAGGTTTTCAGCCAGTTCCGCAAGGTCTGCCACAGCCGCCTGCACAGCGCCTTGCCGCGCCTGGTCGAGGCGCCCAAAGCCCAGTCGGCACTGACCATCAAGGCCGATCCGGTGCCCGTCGCGGTCGAAGGATTCGCCCCCCCCAGCCAGGCCTTGCGCAACCTCTGGCCGGCCGGTGAGGACGAGGCCCGGCGACGCCTGGCGAGCTTCGCCGAGCAACGGATCGAGCACTACCAGAGCGAACGCGATTTCCCGGCCAAACCCGGTACCAGCCAATTATCGGCCTACCTCGCCGCCGGGGTGATCTCGCCCCGCCAGTGCCTGCATGCCGCCCTGCAAAGCAACCGGGGCGAATTCGAAAGCGGTAATGCCGGTAGCCTCAGCTGGATCAACGAACTGCTCTGGCGCGAGTTCTACAAGCACATTCTGGTGGGCTACCCACGGGTCTCGAAGCAGCGCGCCTTCCGCCCGGAAACCGAAGCCCTGGCCTGGCGCCAGGCGCCGGAAGAGCTGGCGGCCTGGCAGGAGGCGCGCACCGGCCTGCCGATCATCGACGCGGCCATGCGCCAGTTGCTGGAAACCGGCTGGATGCACAACCGCCTGCGGATGATCGTGGCGATGTTCCTGACCAAGAACCTGTTGATCGACTGGCGCGAAGGCGAGCGCTTCTTCATGCGCCACCTGATCGACGGCGACCTGGCGGCCAACAACGGCGGCTGGCAATGGAGCGCGTCCACCGGCACCGACGCGGCGCCCTACTTCCGGATTTTCAACCCGCTGAGCCAATCGGAAAAATTCGACCGCGAAGGGCGATTCATCAAGCACTGGTTGCCGGAACTGGCCGGCCTGGACCCAAAGGCTGTGCATAACCCCGCAGTCCTCGGTGGCCTGTTCGGCGTGGCAAGTTATCCACAGCCCATGGTCGATCTGGTCCGTAGTCGTGAGCGCGCCCTTGCGGCGTTCAGGAACCTGCCAACCCGGATGGATGTCGCAAGTGTACCTGGATTGGATTCCCGCCCCCTTTCGCTCGCCGCCTTGTCCAGTCGAACAAAGTGATCCAACTGCGCCGGCACATGAGCTATCGTCATCCAGGACTGGCCAGGGGAAGGCCTATTCAAGCCGAGGGTGGTTCGCATCTGCTGTGGTTCGACAACATACGTCGATGTCGGGACATTGTTGTATGACCACACGCCGGTTCCGGGTCATGCAACAGCCTGGTTGAACAGGAGAATGGGATGAGCATTACACCTCCACGACGCATCTGGCTCACGGGCGCCGGCGTCGGCATCGGCGCGGCCATCGCCGAAGTCCTGCTCAGGAACGGTATGCAACTGGCCGCCAGCGCCCGCAGCGTCGAACCGCTGCGAGCCCTTGGCAAACGTTATCCCGAGCAACTGCTGTTGGTACCTGGAAACCTGATCGACAGCCAGCAAGTGCGGGAAATCGGTGAGCGCATCACCCGGGCCTGGGGCGCCCTGGACACGCTGATTCTCAATGCCGGGACCTGTGAATATGTCGATACCCAGCCGTTCGATGCCTCGATCATCGAACGACTGGCGCGCACCAACCTGCTGGCCAGCAGCTACTGCATCGACGTCGCCTTACCGCTGCTCCGATCCGGCCACCAGCCGCATCTGGTGGGTATCGCCAGCTCGGCCACCTTCCTGCCGTTACCCCAGGCCGAAGCCCACGGTGCGTCAAAGGCCGGCATGCGTGATCTGTTTGAGTCCCTGCGCATCGACCTGGCCGACGAAGGCATTGCCGTCACTCTGGTCAGTCCCGGTTTCATCGACCCCCCGCGGCCCCAGAGAAACAACCTCCCCATGCCGCTACGCTGGTCCGCCGAGAAATCCGCCGAGCATATCTGTGAGAAGCTCAAGCAGCGGCCCTTGGAAATTGCCTTTCCAGCGCTGTTCATGAGCGGTCTCTGGCCTCTCACACAGCGGGACCAACAGCCACAACCGACCGTCGGTAAACGCCGGGCACACACTACGAACCATGACAAGGGCCAATCATGAGCGTTGCCCGGACAGCCTTGCCCCGCGAACGGCTCGGGCGCCGCGCAAGCCCGACAGGACAACGTCCCCACGCGGATCGCGGGCCGCCATCCCCCACTACAGCCGTTTCAGTTGCTCCACCAGGGCCTCCTCCACTTCGGGCGCATTGAAAAAAAACTTGCGCGCCATGGGCAGGCTGATCGCGCTGCGCCAGATATCGACAGCCGCTTGCGCGCGGCCCGGTTGCCCCCTGCGGATTCGCTCGAAACGTTCACCTTCGGCGTGAGCCTGCGCCTTGGAGCCAAGAAATCGCTCTTCTCGGGTTTTCAGGTGGGCCGCCCCCAACTCGAAACCGTCATCGAAGGTGGCCAGGCCCTCATAGTGGAAATGGGCCACCCAGAGCAGCGCGTTTTTCCGGCCCGTGGCCGCCTTGTCCAGAATCAGGTATTCCTGCAGATAGTCACGGGACTTGAGCAAGCTGCGCGGCCCGTTCTTCCTGATTTCGATAGCGCCCTGGCGCTGGAGAAAGTCGACCCGGGCCATGTCCGGCATGCTGGCCTTGGTCGCCTCAACCCGGATCAGCAGCCCTGCATTGACCAACTCCAGGGCCAACGCGCGCAGCTTACCCACTTGAGTCTGCCCATTGACCCGCTCGATCGTCGCGTCGACAGACGCCAGACGCTCCTCGAGCTGATTGGCCAGGCGTTCGAGCTTTTTCGACTCGCTCTCCAGCACGTCCTGGAGATAGACCGGATCCCTGATCGGCTGCTTCAATCGCTCGGCCTTGTCGAGCGCCTTGGTCAATTCCGCCCTGGCATCGAGCAACTCCCGCTTGGCCGCCTGCATCTGTGCCTCAGCGTCCCCGAGCAAGCGTTTGATACCGATCAGCGGCTTGGCCGCTACCGACTGTGGTGCCGACTCGGGCGCCGAGACTTCCTCCCAATAGGTTCCTTCGTCGTTTTCCTGGAACAGCAGGACCTCATCGCCCCCGCTTATTTCGACAATCTCACGGGTCTGCCCGGCGCTCGCGGGCCTGACCTTGCCCAGATAGGTCCCGCCCCTCGAGCCACGGGTCTGAATCAGTCCGGGGACTTTCTCGAGCCCTTCCTGCGCGGCAACGTCGCTGGCCTGCTCGTCGAGCAACTCGCTCAATGCTTCCAGGGCCTCCTCACGCAGTTGCCCGATCAGCCCGACCAGACGTTCGGTATAGACCACGGACCGGCCCGCCGGCTGGTGATATCGCCAGAACTCGATGACCTGCAGACTGGACTCGTAATTTTCGATACAGGTATTGAGCACGCGACGACGGCGCCTCGCGGAGATCTCCGTATCCAGTTCCAGATTGACCCGGGATCGGCTGGCCATGGTCGCCTCCTGGGTTTTCTCCCGCAGGGAGGGATAGGTCCGCTCGCCCCGTTCCAACTCGTGAATACTCAACCAGCGCAAGGTCTGCAGTTGCGACGACTGCGTATCCAGCAAGGTCCCGACGCCCCGCGTCTCGGCGTTGACCTTGTCGCGGGTCTTGGCCCCCAGGCCCGGAAACTCACCCAGATGGGCGTCAATGCGCTTTTCCTGTCGATGCCAGTCGAGCATCTCGTCATTGATCTTGACCTTCTTTACCTGATACGCCAACAGCCGCTCATACAACGCCGACCCCGGCCCGGCATTGGTCGCCTGCGCCAAGGCGAGGTCTTCAGCCGACGGATGCCCTTCCTCCCGGACCCTGGCCAGCACATCCAACTGCTCACGGCAGCCGCCGAGCTGAACCCCCAGGAAAGCGCACACGGCCTCCTTCCATTTGGCAACCGGCTTGAGCCTGGCCTGCTCTTCACGCACGCTGATGCTCTGTCCGGTCAGATCGAAGGCCTTTCGCGCCTCCTGGAGAAAACGTTGCCGGGCTTCACTGCGTATCACCGCGGGGTAATCTCCCGCTTCCTTGCGTTGCAGGTCGAGCCTGGCAATCGACGCCCTGCGCATTGCCAACTTACCGTCGGTTTCGATGAGCCGGTGGCGTTCGTCCAGGGCCTTGGCCGCCGCCGCGTTCTTTGCCTGCATTTGCTTGATCGTCTCGCGTCCGCCACGCCCCGAACCGCCACGCAGCCGCAGCCGCAGATCCGGTAACCAGCGACCATCGCCAAGGCTTTTCAAATAGAACCCTTGTTCCAGCCCGTCTGCCGTGGTCACGCGCACATTGCTCTCGGCATCCGTCGCCACGGCAAATAGCCAGCCGCCCACCCGGGCAGCCAGGCGCTTGCCCTCTTTCAAGCGGATAAGCCCCTTATATTCGCCGGAAGCGATCACTTCGCCCAAGGTATGCGATTCAGGCCAGGGCATGGGGTAGCGCTTCATGGCCCAGTCACGAGGGGATCTGCGCAAGGATGTCGCGCCAGGAGACAAGGAGTTATCCAGTTGCATCGACTGGAGTCTGTCCGCGCCTTCACTGATGCTCGCCCGGACCGGCGCGCGGTAGCTCTCATGGGTCGGGATCCTGCCGGGTGTTTCGACCGGTGCCTGCAGGTGGCCCAGCCGATGCCCGAGGATAAACGCCATATTGACCAGGATATCGGCCCAGGCGCTGGCTTTGGTGCCCGGATCTTTTTCCTGTAGACGACGCAAATCGGCCTCGACACTGGCGACCACGGCGAAAATCCAGCCGGCCAGCGCCGCCGGGCCACGGATAAACATCAGGAGCACGTTGAACAACTGCCAGCCGCCCTCCTTCAAGGTAGCCCAGCGCTGTTCGGCGTTGGAGACCGACTGCCGATCCGCCAAGGCGATCAGGCTCCTGGCCGTCGAGACGAACAGGTGATGCAGGTAATCGCCCTCAACCACCTCGTCACTGAGCGTGGCCGGCCCGACTGGCCACAGCGTGGCAAAATCATCTTCGAATGAGCGCGGCAGATGAGGCTCCACAAAGCCGCCATTGTCATAGGTGCGCCGGGCCTGATCGCTCATCCAGGTCAGCACGTGCTCCTGCAACTGGCCGGGATGCTTGATCGCCTCGAACAGTGCGTCGAAGCTCGGATATTGCCGTAACGTTTCGACGGAAGGCGTGGGACGGACATCGTTATCACGAGGACAAAAGGCCTTGCCCGGCGTGGACTGGAACGTCTGGAAGGCCGACTCCCGCGACCCGGCCTTGGCCAGCAGCGGACGATAGAGGATTACCGGGCCATGCCGGGTGTCCTGCGGTCCGATCAGGAACATCGACGCCACGACATCGGCCGACGCATCGGCTTCGGACTTGAAGGCCAGGGGGCGCAGGACGATCTGCTGGCCATCCAGCCACTGCCTGGCCGCGTCGGCCTGCATCACGGCCTCGACATAACGGTATCCCGTTTCATCGAAATCCGCTTCGCCGCGGATCTTGAGCTCCAGCGCCACCATGGGCAATTGCACCCGCAGTTGCGCGCTGAACAGTTGTTCCCGGCGCCGCGCCTCGTCGACATCCTCGATCAGCGTGGACTGGAGCAGCTCCAGGTAGGTCCGCCCGATATCGACGGCGCTGACCACCCCCTTGAGGTAGTCCGGGGTCATCCAGGCGGGAACCGGTGCTTCGAGGGCGCAACGACGGATATTGATGCGCATTTGCGCATGCCGAAAGCCACCGAGATTCTCCAGGGCAAACTCGGTCAGGCTCATCCGGACCGTCTCGACACTCCCCAGCGCGCCGCCTCCCGCCCCGGCGGAAGGCACGGCCAGCGCGACTGTCTTCTCGAGTTGCAGATGAATATCATCGGGATCGGCGATCCCCAGGACTTGCGGATGATCCTCACGCATTTTTTTCAGCAAAGCCTTGGCGGCAAAGCCCGGCAGGTCGCCAACGCCATCGAGAAACGCCTTGCCGCCCGAGGCACGCTGCACCTCGGCGAGTTGTTCCAACAGGGCGCGATAGGCCGTGATGTCCTCGGCACGGGCCCCAAGCAGCCAGTACGGCAGGGCATCGCGCAGCGCAGCCAGTTCCTCGGGCAGCTCGACGACCACGTGGGCCGGCCTTGCCACCGGTGTGAAAAACCAGCGATCGGGGCGGGTGATCGCGTCGAGTCGGCGCTGGTAGTCCTCGACCGTCCATGCGCTATCGCGGCCGATCAGCGCGATCTCCTGGAGCTGATTATCGAGCAAGGCCTCGCCGAGACTGCAAATGGCCTCTTCGATCTGCTCGGGAGGATCGTCCTGTTGCCAGAGCAAGTGCTCGCGATACTCGATATCCCGACCATTGGCCCGAGTGCTCATGAACAACGGCACCAGTTGCCCCAGATCCGTGGAGCCGGCCTTGAACATCCCCCAGGCGAGGCTGAACACCAGGGGAACCTGTTCGATACCGCGCGTCTTGCGCCGGGCAATCAGCACCGGCAAAGCTTCGGGATAACGCGCGCCCCAGGAATCCTTGCTGACGGCGCGGAGGCCGTGGAGGGCGAACTGTTCCTCGGGCTTTTCCAGATCCACCGTCAGGAAGTCGCGGTACTGCTCACGATCCACGGCGAGAATCCGCACCAGCAGCGCACACAGACGGCGAAAACGACTGGTGCCTTGCGCGTCCTCCTCGTTCCAGTAGTCGACCAAGGCCTGTTTGAAGAGCTCGAGCAGGACCTCGCCCCACTCCCTGAGCATGGTCTGGGTCGCCGCGGCGTCCACCAGATAGCGGTTGCCGCGCCCCCCCTCGGACCAGGGTTCCAACACATGAGCCTCGGTAAAAACCGCGGCCACCCCGGCGGTAAAGTGCTTGAGCACCAGGTCGAGCAAAGTGCTGTAGCGGTAGCCGGCAAATACCCGTTGGCCATGCTGCTCGGACCATTGCGGCTCGCCGACCATCAGCTGCGTTGCATTTCGCCGTGGATCCCAGTGAGTAAAAAAGCGCTCCTGAATGACCGACAGGGCCACACCGCGCAAGGTCGGTGGATGGGCGAAAAGCGCCTTGGCCGCGTCGATCTCCTGCTCAAGCGAGGAGCGCGGCGGGGTGATTGCATCAGTCATGTCTGACTCCCTTCAAATAGGACAAACCGCCGTCGGTCAGGACCGCGCGCGGGTTCCCGGGGGAGTAAACACAGAGTACGAGCCGACATTGTGGTATCCAGCTATCGGGAGGCGGTCTGTTCCGGCATACAGGGTCACGGCACTGACATACACTGGCGCCCATGACCATGATCCCGCTGACCGACCTCGCCGAACCTGTGATCACCTGCTCCACCTGCGCGGCCTGCTGCTGCCGGTTGGAGGTCCTGTTGATCACCGATACCGGCGTTCCCGAACGTTTTATCGACATCGACGATTGGGGCGGCGAGGTGATGTTGCGCCTGGACGATGGCTGGTGCGCGGCGCTGGATCGCGACAGCATGCGTTGCACGATCTACGAGAAACGCCCACTGATCTGCCGGGAATTCGAAACCGGCTCGGCGGACTGCCTGGAAGAACGCCGCGGGATCGCCACGGCCTATCGATAGGTGCAAACGCGGGGCCGAATCAGGGCGATTTCAGCTCCGAGTCAGGGACGCGTCCCATATATCCAGTGAACCGGCTCAATCCACACTTGCGACGAACATGTCACAAGCAGCGGGCAGCTCGACAGTTGCCCCCCGGACCCCGAGATCACTGGCCCATGAATACGCCTCCCGCCATTTCCTCCCCACCGCCCGGTATTTCACCCTCCTGCACGACCGACAGCACGCCGGCAACGACCGACAACGCGCCAATCCAGGCGCAACTGTTGCTCTCGCTCAAGAGCCTCAATGCGCAAGTCGCGGCCCTGTTCAACGAACTGCCGGAACCGCTTCCGACAACGGGCGAGAAGCAGGCAACAACCGCGCTTGAGCAGATACGCCAGCAGCGACAGAGTTACCTGGCGCAACTGCAACAATTCTGGACCCGGCCCACTGGAGCCAGCGCCGGTCAGCCTGCCGGGCAATGGCTCGCGCAGATCCTGAAAACCCAACTCGGCAGCGAGGCGCAACTGCGCAGCGCCGATGGGACGCTATCCGTTGACGACCGGCAACTGATTGACCAGGTGCTCAGCCATTCCACCCGGGCGCAACGCGAGGCATCCCTACCGGTGCCGCCCAAGGTCCGGCGGCCCGGGGTTTACGACATTGTCCGCCAGGGCGCAGACACCTCGGACAATACACCGTGCCCGGGTGCATTCGTGATCACCAGCAGCGACGGTGCCGTCCTGCCGGGTAGCGACCCCGACCCGAGACACTTCAAGGGCAAGACAGCGGTCGAGCTCCACAGTGAGCTGGGCCGGGTCGTGCTGTACAGCCTGGAGTACGGTCTTGAATCCTTTGACTCGCTCAAATCTTTGCACACGACACTGCAAGCGCGGCTCGGAGAAAAAATCGCCCAGCGTTTCAGCACGGGTGATGACCAGCACGAAAGTGTCTTCGCGCGGCAGGTACAGGCATTGCGCAATGCCCAGCAAGGGCGGGTGCGCGAGGCCTTTGTCGAGCACCAGACGGACACGCCGCAGGTCTTGCTGGAACGCATCAAGGCCGCCGCGGACCTGCGCGATATCCTGGATATCGACACTCGCTTGAGTCAGCGTGCGCAACTGCTGCACTACCGGACCTGGCGACAGCGCTTCAAGGAGGGCCGCGTCGAGGACTGGAAATGCTATCGGGCGGCGACCTGGCAAGTGCGGGCAAGCCACTTGGCACTGAAGGCGGCGAGCACTGTCGCGGGAGCGGAACGGGTGCAAGCGCTACGTGACAGCTGGCAATACGCCAATGCCGCCGCCATGCAACTGGCGGCCCTGGAAGCCAGGCTCCACGGGCGCATCGATGCACGCCAGAAACAGTGGATCCAGGCCGTACTCGACTATCCAGACCCCGCCACCCGCCCCACCCTCGACGCCTACCCCATCAACGCCAACGCCCTCGGCTGGCGGGCGCCCGCCCCGGCGCCGCAGAGCGCCGCGATCCATCTCATCAGCGGTGGTGTACTCGCGCTCAACAGTGCGGATCCGAGCGCCCCCGACGTGCTGCTATATACCCCGAACGCACCCGACGGCCATGACTGGGCAGCCCTGAATCAGCTCGATGAGCTCGGCCAACGCTTCCCGGAACCGGCGTGGACCGACTACTTCAGCGCGCGGCTGGCAACCTTGAAGAACACCAGCGTAGCCATGCCGACAGCCGCAAACGCCGCTCACTTCCAACTGCTGCCCATGCCAGGCAACGTGCAGCAGCGCCTCTACGAAATACAGGCGAACGCCGACAGCGACACGACGCCACGGCCGGACAGTCACCCGGCCTGGCGCAAGATCGGCAGCGACGCCATACCGCCCATGGCGCCGGCGACGGACAGACGCCTGCGATTGCTCGGCGGTGCGCCGACAGCGCCCACCTCATCGCGGCTGTCGGCAATCGCCAGCCTGGTCCGCCTGGGCTCGTGGAATCCCCAGGTGATGAGCCTCATTCCACCGATCATGACCAGCCTGCCCGACTGGCCACCGGGCTGCAACCTGGTGATCATTGACAGCAGCGAACCGGGACTTGGCTGGTCGGTCCGTTACGGACTCAACGAAGACAGCTATGGATACCGGGTGAATCCGGATATTTTTACCGCGCGCCACGATGTCGTGCTGTACCGCTCCAGTCCTGATCATTACAGGGTCAGGCTCAATGGCGGACTGGTGGACGTCCTCGCCGGGGATGACAGTTTCTTCCACGCCGTGAGCCTGTCGCTGAACCGCAGCCACGAACGCGGCGCGTTCAGCATAGAAAGGCTGCGCAATGCCGCCGCCGATCAGATCGAACACAATCCGCGGATCGCGCGCCTGGCGACATCGGCCTATCTGCCCCTTTATACCCGCGCCCTTGAACGTTATATGGAGCTGGGCGTCTGGCTGGGCGATGACGTCTATCGGGAACTGATCGCAATCCTCAAGGGCGAGCCCAATCCCCACGGCCTCTTCCAACCGGCCATCCGTTACCTGGAGGTGACCTTGCCGTCCCATTCGGCGAGACTCAGGAACGCGGTCGACGCCGCATTCAATGCCGGCCATGAGGACCATCAACTGCCCGCGCTGCCTGCCGAAATACGCCAGATCATCGAGGCTTACATTGACGCCCCACCACGTCCGAGCTTGTTCCTGGCGAGCGACGCGCCGAACCGGAGGGCACTGTTCGAAACCTTGCTGCTCGCCCCGTCACCTGCGCCAGACATCGACTTCCTGGTTGAGCACAGCTTCATTTTCGATCACAACATCCGCCATCTCACGCTGGAGTATGGGGCCACGGCCACACAACTACGCCAGTATGCGAGCCAGTATCCGGGGGCCCCGATCACCGCGCGACGTAACTTGCTGCGAGCCGCGCTCGGCCGCTTTCCGGCGCTGCTGGAGCGGCTGGACATCCTCTTCAGCTCGCCAGCCTTGACCCCGCCCCTGGGGCCGGGACTCAATATCAATCAGATCGCCCACTTGCTGAGAGACCCACAAATCCCGACGCGCAGGCTGCGCTTGATCGCCCGTTGCGCGGACGCCGGCATCGCCCCGATCAATATGTTGGGCAACGCCGACTGGCTGAAGTCACTGAGCGACGACGTGATCGGCCGACTCCTCGACTATCGGCAGCCACTACAGGAACTGGCCGAACATATGGGCTTCCACGACATCCGGTCGATACTGTTTCCCTTCGACCCCAGCCACGCCTTTTGGAGCCCGCAACAGTTTCACTCGCCCCCCCTGGCGAATGCCCGACTCAAGCTCCTGCTCGATACGCCCCAACTGTTCAACCTGCTCAGACAACGCTCGGGCCGAGTGGCCACCAATATGTGGCGGCAACTGACCCGTGCGACCTATGACGAGAGCAGGATTCGCCAGGTGCTGGCCAATCCGCGCACCACGCTCAGCAGCCTGCGCCAGTTGGAAAAGGCGTTGCAAGCCGAGCTCCCGGTCAGCGCCCAAGGCGCCGGCACCTCGAGCAGCGTGCAGCCGGCCCGCCTGCGGGGCTATGAGGTCCACTGGGCGGATCAGGCATTGCCAGGACCGGATGAGCAAGGCCTGTATTATGCGACCGATGGCAGGACGTACATCCTCCAGGCCGGTCGCTACTATGAGGTCCGTCGCATCGCCGGCAAGTTCCAGATCGTCCATCCCATCCGAGGCCTCATGGGCCCGACTTACGAGGTGGCCCGGCGCAGCGATGGTTCGTGGATACTCATCGACATCCCCGGCCTGGGCGGCGATGTCCGCGCCGCCTATCCCAGCATCGCCGAGCAATCGCGGATACAACGCGATGCCTTCGCCGACCTTGGCCAGGCGGCGCAACAGGAGTGGCAGCAGCTCGCGCCCCGCGCGCCACTGTCCGAGCGGGTTCCCGATCTGCGCACCCTTGAGCCCATCGGCGGCGGCTACGCGCTGGAACTCATCGGTGCGCCACGGCAACGTCTGACGCTGGAGAAAGCCAGTCCGCTGGCCCGACTCTCGACACGCATCCGCGGCACGCTGAACCTGGTCCGGCAGCACTTCGAATTCCACAACGGTCAGTTGCAAGCGCGCCCTGGCGTGACTCACCACCAGGTGATCGACAGCCTGACACAACTCGATGGGCTGAACAGCCTCAATAGTGGTTTCGCCCTGTTGCTGCTCACCAGCGGCAAGCGCTTTTCCTGGTCGACGCAATTGGCCAGCGCCGTCCAGGTACAGTTCTATACCCAACTGGCCCAGGTGCTCCTGGGCGTCGCGACCGATGCCAGCCTGCTGGCCAGGGCGATTTACCTCGGCCTCAAGGATGCCGGCCACCTCGATAGCGAAACCCTCGACCTGCTGGACAAGGCCGGCCGAGGCATCACCCTCGGCGGCAACACACTCACCCTGCGCGGCCTGCTGGCCGCCGGCAATGCGTTGCTGGTCCTGGCCAGCCTGGGGGTCGACAGCTACCTGCTCGCCCATGCCGAAACCGCCGAGGACAAGGCCATCTACGGCAGCAACGTGGGGCTCGATAGCCTGGCATTGGGCATGGTGCTCGCCGGCTTTGCCGAGGGCGCCGAATTCCTCGGGCCACTGTCGATCCCGCTGGCCGGCCTGGGCCTGGGCGCCAGCAGCCTGGTGTCGGTGTTCTTTGCCAAGGCCCATCAGGTCCTGGCCACGGGTGAACAATTCAACCGGGAGATCCAGGCCTACCGCAGCGGCTATGTCGAGGATCCCGAGAGCCATGCGCTACGCACGGACGGCCCGCTGGTGGTGAGCCATCTGGATCAGCGTAACGGTCAGGTCTATCTGGGCAGTCCGAAGATCTACGCCGTCGACAATTCGCGTTCAGGCGATCCGCGGGTGATCCTGGACGAGCATGAGGCGATCGATGTCGGCCGGCTCCTGGAACTCCCCACGCAGATGCCACTGCCCGTTTCAAACACCCTCGGTGCCCTCCATCTGCCGGTCACGCCCGAGCACACCTACCTGCCGCAATATGGCTGGCTGCTGGGCGCCACCCAGCGCAATGACGCCGAATTGCAGCTGTTCAAGGCGCTGGAACAAAAGACCCAGGGCAAGTTCATCGAGTCCGAATGGGTGGCGGTGTTCCAGAAGGTCGTGGAAAAACTGCAGCCGCGCTACCACCTCACGCGCATCCGGGTCAGCCTGGGGCAAAAGGCGCCACCACTGGTGATGGACGACCCGGGCGAACAGGCCGAGTACTTGAACTATGACATCGAAGGCCAGGGCAGCCGCTATGACCTGTACCTGAGCGACGGCCCACGGGTTCATCTGTCCAGTTGCACCACGTCCCCGCCATCTACCTGGGTGCTGCACACCGACAACCTGAGTCGCCCGGACGATATCGAATTTGAAACCGGCCGCCTGACGCTGGGCGGCGTTGTACTGCAGGTCCGGGGCAAGCAAACCCTGTATACGGTCAACAAGGCCGGCGAGGCCTACCGGCTGGATCTTGCCGGGGGGCGACGAACACTGGTGACGCTGAGCGCGCGCGACTACGAGGACGTAAGCACGCTGCTGCAACACCTGCGGGGACTGCGGGAACAACGGCGCCTTGACCTGCCGTTGCATATCGAAGACCTGTGGCTGGCCGAGTATCCGGGCCGTGGCATTTACTATCGGCCCGTCGACGGCAGCTTAGTGGCCATTCCCGTGGATGGGGAGGATCACGGCGAAGAGCGGTACCAGATCCCGGTGCAACCCGAGGCACTGATCATCACCCCCAGCGTACAGCGCGAGAAGCTCCGGGAGGCGGCCGCGACACTGGCGACGATCACGATTTACCTGAACGCCCAGTACCGGACATTCGCCGGGCGCTCGGCGGGGTTCTGGAGCGCTCGTCCCGCCGAAGGCCTGCCCGACAACGAGAAGTTCTATGGCGATTTCCTGCGCGCGCAATACCGCCTGGCAGTCCAGCGGACACGCCTGCACGGCGACTACTCCGACGCCGCCTGTCAGATGCTGCTGCAACTGCTGCCCGGCCACGAGCGCGAACGCCCGGCGCAGGGGCCACGCCAGGTGCCAGTGCATCGCTTGAACATCAACGGCTACCCCTCCGATGATGTGCTGATACTCGGCGATCCGCGGCAAGGACCGTTGCTGTTGTATGTGCCGGAATCAACGCCGGCATTGACCGAATTCAATGGCATCAGTGGGCTCAAGGCCGGCGTGCAACAGTTGGCCGCCGATGAAGCGACCTGCAAGATGCTGCAAGCACACTTCCCACCGCGTCATCGCGCCAGTGACCACAGTGCGCTCTGGGGCTACACCGGAACCGACGAAGCGCTGGAAAAGCTCGGCGACGATGGCGATTGGAGCCTGATCCAGATCGACCGCAGCCCCATCATTGACGAAGATGTGTTCGCCGCCCTGGCCAGCCTCAAACGCAAAAGCGAAGGCGGCTGAGCCGCACCGAGTTGTCCCTTACAACGGCATCGTATAGTGCAGCGCGTAGCTTTCGATGCCTTCGTTCGGTGTACGCAGACCAGCGTTGGAGTAGTGGGTCGCGCGGATCCCTACTTCATGCCCGCCGGCAAAGCGCAGGCCGACACCGATGCGGTCCTCGAACAGGAAGGCCGAGCCCAGCTTGTTGTCCTCCACCTCGGTATGGGCAAACAGCGCGACCCCGATCCCCGCCTCGATATACGGTTTGATCGACGCCCCGGAAAACTCATAGACGAACACCGGTGAGAACGACAGGCTGTGATTGCTGGGGGACTTGTCGCCTGCCCAGTAGGTGTAGGCACCGTTCCAGTAACCGGTCAGGCGCCCCACATCACTTTGCAGCCAGCTTTTATCCCAGTTCGATTGCAGGCCCAGGCGATAGGTCTGGGTCGAATCGGTGGTCTGGCCGACGGAGAATTCGACGCCAGCCGCTTGTGCCATTGAACCCGCCCCCAGGATAACGGCCGTTAGCGCGGCCAGGCAAAACAGTCGTTTCATGAGAAATATCCTATTCCCAATGCATTTCAGGTGCGGCTCGACCGCTACTCGTCATGGAAGCTTGGCGCGTAGCCTGAGCGCACCGGGGATCCGTCGCTCTACGTCGACGTTTTTACCCTGCAAAGGATCGCACAACACCGGACTTATTCCAGAGCATTGGCAGAATTTTTCTGAAGTGCTCCGGATCGGCACTGGTCCAGAATTGCGCTTCGCGAGCCGGTCCCGCTGACAGCAGATCGCGCTCTTCCAGCAACCGCTGAAGTTGCCGGGCCACGGCGGCACCGGTGTCGATCAGGCTGATGGACGCGGGAATCATCTCCAGCAGCAGCGGCTTGAGGAAAGGATAGTGGGTGCAGCCCAGGATAAGGGTGTCGCAGCCCGCCGCCAGCAACGGTTCGACATAGCCGCGCAGCAACTGGCGCACGGCATCGCTGTGCAAATCCCCGTCTTCGATCATTTCCACCAGACCAGGACAAGGCTGGGTGATCACCCGTACATCGTTGGCAAAACGGTCGAGCAAAGCGGCGAACTTGGCGCTTTGCAAGGTCCCGGTGGTGGCCAGCACACCGACCACGCCGCTGCGGGTGGCCGCCGCCGCGGGTTTGACCGCCGGCTCCATGCCCACCAACGGCCAGTCCGGGTAACGCAGGCGCAAATCGGCGGCAGCGGCCACCGTGGCGGTATTGCAGGCAATCACCAGCGCTTTGGCGCCCTGCTCGCGCAAGAAGCCGGAAATCACGGCACAGCGCTGACGAATGTACTCCGGGCTTTTTTCTCCGTAGGGAATATGCCCGCAGTCGGCGAGATAAAGCAGCGACTCGTTGGGCAACAGCAGCTGGATTTCCTTGAGCACCGACAAGCCTCCGACCCCGGAGTCGAATACCGCGACTGGAGCATCACGCATCGCCACCCCCACAGACACTGCATTGCGGATCGCGCTTGACCCGCAGTTCACGAAACTTGGTGCCCAAGGCATCGATCAGCAGCAAGCGGCCGACCAGTGGCTGGCCAAAACCGACCAACAACTTCAAGGCTTCCAGGGCTTGCAGGCTACCGACCAGGCCCACCAACGGACCGATGACCCCGGCCTCACTGCAGGTCAGCTCGGCTTCGCTGCCGTGCCCGTACAAGCAGTGATAACAAGGGCTTTCCGGGCGACGCGGATCGAACACCGAGAGTTGGCCTTCGAGACGAATCGCCGCGCCGCTCACCAGTGGCTTGCCGGCGGCCACACAGGCCGCGTTCACCGCCTCGCGGGTGCTGAAGTTGTCGCTGCAGTCGAGCACCAGGTCCACCGCCGCCACCGCAACCCCAAGGGAGTCGGCGTCCAGGGCCTGGCGATGGGCAACCAGGCTGATCTCGGGATTGATCGCCGCCAGCCGCCGCAGCGCCGAATCGACCTTGCTCGAACCGATGCTGTCGGTGTCGTGGATGATCTGGCGTTGCAGGTTGGTCAGTTCGACCGTGTCGAAATCCGCCAGATGCAGTTCGCCGACCCCCGCGGCCGCCAGGTACAGCGCCACCGGGGCGCCAAGCCCGCCGAGGCCGACAATCAATACCCGGCTGTTTTTCAGACGCAACTGGCCGTCGATATCGACCTGCTGCAACAGGATCTGCCGGCTATAGCGCAACAGCTCCTGGTCATTCAGCACGATAGGCACCCCAGGCTGATGCGTTGATGGCCGCCCAGGTCGGTACGGCTGTGAACTTCAGCGAAACCTTGTGCCGAGAGCAATGCGCGCACGGCTTCAGCCTGGTCATATCCGTGTTCGAGCATCAGCCAGCCATCGGCCTCCAGATGCGCGGGCGCCTGGGCGATGATCAGGCGCAGATCGTCCAGGCCATCGAGACCCGCCACCAGGGCGCTGGCCGGCTCGAAACGCACATCGCCCTGGGCCAGATGCGGGTCGGCCGAGGCGATGTACGGCGGGTTGCTGATGATCAGTTGAAAGCGCTGACCTTCCAGGGCGCTGAACCAGTGACTGCTCAACACCCTGGCATTGTCCAGGCCCAGGCGCTGGCGATTGCGTTCGGCCAGGGCCACGGCTTCCGGCACGCGGTCCACCGCGGTCACCCGCCAGGCCGGCCGCTCACTGGCCAGGGCCAGGGCAATCGCGCCACTGCCGGTGCCCAGGTCGAGCACGGTCGCCGGGGCCGCCGACAGCAACTCAAGGGCGGCCTCCACCAGCAGCTCGGTGTCCGGGCGCGGAATCAGGGTATGCGGCGCAACTTCCAGATCGAGCTTCCAGAACCCCTGCTGGCCGAGAATATAGGCCACCGGCTCGCCGTCACGGCGCCGCTGCAGGAAGCCGGAAAAGGCCAGCGCGGCTTCGCTGCTGACGATCTTTTCCGGCCAGGTGTGCAGGTAACTGCGGGGTTTGCCCAGGGCCGCCGCCAACAGCAACTCGGCGTCCAGGCGTGCGCTCGGCGAGTCAGGCAGATCGGCGGCGCGCAGCAGGCTGGCAATAATAGTCATTCAATCACCCAAGGCGGCCAGTTGATCGGCCTGGTATTCGGCCAACAGCGGTTCGATAACGGCGTCCACGCCACCGGCCAGCACTTCGTCCAGGGAATACAGGGTCAGGTTGACCCGGTGGTCGGTGACCCGGCCCTGGGGAAAGTTGTAGGTCCGGATGCGTTCGGAGCGATCGCCCGAGCCCACCAGCAGCTTGCGCTCGCTGGCGATGGCACTGGCCGCGGCGCTGGTCTGCTGGTCGTTGAGCTTGGCCGACAACCAGGACATGGCGCGGGCCCGGTTCTTGTGCTGGGACCGTTCTTCCTGGCACTCGACCACGATCCCCGAAGGCAAGTGGGTAATGCGGATCGCCGAATCGGTCTTGTTGACGTGCTGGCCGCCGGCGCCGGAGGAGCGGTAGGTGTCGATACGCAGGTCCGCCGGGTTGATCTCGATGGCTTCCTGTTCATCCGGCTCGGGCAATACCGCGACCGTGCACGCCGAGGTATGGATGCGGCCCTGGGATTCGGTGGCCGGCACGCGCTGGACGCGGTGGGCACCGGATTCGAACTTCAGCTTGCCGTAGACGTTGTCGCCTTCGACCCGGGCAATGACTTCTTTATAGCCGCCATGCTCACCGACGTTTTCCGAGAGGATTTCCAGGCGCCAGCCGCGTTTCTCGGCATATCGCGAATACATGCGGAACAGGTCGCCGGAGAAGATCGCCGCCTCGTCGCCGCCGGTGCCGGCGCGGATTTCGAGAAACACGTTGCGACCGTCGTTGGGGTCCTTGGGCAGCAACATGCGCTGCAGGTTGCCCTCCAACTCGAGCAACTGCTCCTTGGCCTCGCGGACTTCCTCGACGGCCATCTCGCGCATATCCGGGTCGCTGTCCTTGAGCAGCGCCTGGGCGCCTTCCAGGTCCGACTGCACCTTCAACACCAGCTTGTAGGCGGCGACAATCGGCTCTACTTCGGCGTACTCCTTGGAATAGGCACGGAACTTGTTCTGATCGGAAATGACTTCGCCATCGCCGAGCAAGGCGGTCAGTTCCTCGAAACGATCCTGGAGGATGTCCAGCTTATTGAGCAGTGACGCTTTCATTGCGATTTCTTATCCGAAAAGCTATCCGATGAGCCCCCACCGAGGGCAAAAAGTTCCTGGGCCATGGCCAGCGCATCGAGGCGGCCTTCGGCGGACAACTTTTTCAGTTGCACGCTGGGCGCATGCATCAATTTGTTGGTCAGGCCGCGAGCCAGTTGCATCAGCACCTCTTCGGCGTTGTTGCCGTTGGCCAGCAGGCGCTGGGCCTTGTGCAATTCTTCGTCGCGCAGGCGTTCGCTCTGCTGGCGGTAGGCACGCAACACATCCACCGCGGCCAGCTCGCGCAAGCGCGCCATGAAGTCGTCGACCCCGCAGCTCACCAATTCTTCGGCGGCTTGCGCGGCGCCCTGGCGGCTCTTCAGGTTCTCGGCGACCACTTCGTGGAGATCGTCGACGCTATAGAGGTAAACGTCGTCCAAATCGCCGACTTCTGGCTCGATATCCCGGGGTACGGCGATATCTACCATGAAGATCGGCTTGTGCTTGCGCAGCTTCAAGGCACTTTCCACCGCGCCCTTGCCGAGGATCGGCAACTGGCTGGCGGTGGAACTGATGACGATATCGCTGTGCACCAGTTCCTGGGGGATATCGGCCAGCAGCACGGCGTGGGCGCCGAACTCTTCGGCGAGGATCTTCGCTCGCTCCAGGGTCCGGTTGGCCACCACGATACGCTTGACGCCCTGCTCGTGCAGGTGGCGGGCGACCAGGGTGATGGTTTCGCCGGCGCCGATCAGCAGCGCGCTGCTGCGCTGCAGATCGCTGAAAATCTGTTTCGCCAGGCTGACAGCGGCAAAGGCCACCGACACCGGGTTCTCGCCGATGGCGGTGTCGGTGCGCACCTGCTTGGCGGCGCTGAACGTGGCCTGGAACAGGCGCCCCAGCAGCGGACCGATGGTCCCCGCCTCCCGCGCCACGGCATAGGCGGACTTCATCTGGCCAAGAATCTGCGGCTCGCCGAGGACCAGCGAATCCAGCCCCGAAGCCACGCGCATCATATGACGAACGGCGGCATCGTCCTCGTGCACATAGGCACAGGCGCGCAGTTCGTCGAGGCTCAGATGGTGATAATCCGCCAGCCAGCGCAATACCGTATCCGCCCCGATGTGGTCCTGCTCGATATACAGTTCACTGCGGTTGCAGGTGGAGAGGATCGCGGCTTCACGGCTGTCGGTGAGGCGGCACAGCTGCTGCAGGGCCTCCACCAATTGCTCGGGGGTAAAAGCCACGCGCTCGCGCACGTCTACGGACGCCGTCTTGTGGTTGATGCCGAGTGCAAGAAAGGCCATTCAGGGTCGCTGATGATGTCGGGAAGCCGACAATTGTCCACCTTCGACAGATTCAGAACAACCATTGCCGACTATTGTCCTAATGTAACGTTGCTATAGGCGTCTGCCGAGCGTCTCGGGTATGGTTCTGCCCACCGCTTGTGTCATGATGCCCCGACCCGCAGGTAAGTCGTCCTTCTCCTATATGAATAGATCCTCCGCGTTGCTCCTCGCTTTTGTCTTCCTCAGCGGCTGCCAGGCCTTGGCACCCGTGTCGCCAGGCCGTACGCCGCCGGCTGAAGACACCACCCCGGCCCCGGAAAAGCCCAAGGTCTACAGCTCGTTCACCGAAGATACGGTGTTCAGCCTGTTGAGCGCGGAGCTGGCCGGACAGCGAAATCGTTTTGATATCGCGCTGGATAACTATGTGACCCAGGCGATCAACACCCAGGATCCGGGGATTTCCGAGCGAGCCTTCCGGATTGCCGAGTACCTGGGCGCCGACCAGGCGGCCCTCGACACCTCGCTGATCTGGGCGAAAAACGCCCCGGACGACCTCGAGGCGCAACGCGCGGCCGCCATCCAGCTGGCCCGCGGCGGGCGCTATGACGACGCCATGATCTATATGGAGAAGGTCCTGCAAGGCAAGGGCGACACCCATTTCGACTTTCTCGCCCTGTCGGCCGCCGACACCGACCAGGACACCCGCAACGGTCTGATGAAAAGTTTCGACCGCCTGCTGGTCAAGCACCCGAAAAACAGTCAGCTGATTTTCGGCAAGGCCCTGCTGCTGCAACAGGATGGTGACTCCCAGGGCGCCTTGACGCTGCTGGAGAAAAACCCGCCGGAAGACGGCGAAATCGCCCCGATCCTGCTGCGCGCGCGCTTGCTGCAAGCGCTGAACCGCGGCAAGGAAGCCTTGCCGATCCTGGAAAAAAGCATCAAGAAGTACCCGGACGACAAGCGCCTGCGCCTGACCTATGCGCGCATGCTGGTGGAACAGGACCGCATGGCCGACGCCAAGACCCAGTTCTCCAGCCTGGTGCAGCAATACCCGGAAGATGACGAACTGCGCTTCTCCCTGGCGCTCGTCTGCCTCGAGGCCAAGGCCTGGGATGAGGCCAAGGGCTACCTGGAACAACTGATCGCCCGCGACAGCCATGTCGACTCCGCGCACCTGAACCTGGGCCGCATCGCCGAGGAACACAACGATCTGCAGACTGCCCTGGACGAATACGGCCAAGTCGGGCCAGGCAATGACTACCTGCCGGCACAACTGCGCCAGACCGATATCCTGGTCACCAGCGGGCGCGGCGCCGAGGCCTCGAGCAAACTCAAGGCCGCCCGCGACGAGCAGCCGGACGACGCGATCCAGCTCTACCTGATCGAAGCCGAGATCCTTTCCGCCAATCATCAGGGCGATCGCGCCTGGAGCGTACTGCAACAGGCCCTGTTGCAGTACCCGGACGACCTGAACCTGCTCTACACCCGGGCCATGCAGGCGGAAAAGCGTGACGACCTGGCGCAGATGGAGAAAGACCTGCGCGCCATCCTCAAGCGCGAACCCGACAATGCCATGGCCTTGAATGCCCTCGGCTACACCCTGTCGGACCGGACCACCCGCTATGCCGAGGCCAAGGAACTGATCGAGAAGGCCCACCAGTTGAACCCGGAAGATCCAGCCGTGCTCGACAGCCTCGGCTGGGTCAATTACCGCCTGGGCCATCTCGACGAAGCCGAACGCCTGCTGCGCCTGGCCCTGGAACGCTTCCCCGACCAGGAAGTCGCCGCGCACCTGGGTGAAGTCCTCTGGGCCAACGGCAAGCAACGCGAAGCCCGGCAAATCTGGGGCAAGTTCCTCAAGGACCAGCCCGACAGCCCACTCCTGCGCGGCACCATCAAGCGCCTGACCGGATCCGAGACTCTTTAAGCTTATGTTTTTGCGCCACCTCGTTATATTCAGCCTGATCGCCCTGCTCGCCGGTTGCGCGGGCTTCGGCGCCCGTGAGTCCGTCGAAGGTCACGGCGACCCGGCTCTCTGGGCCAAGCACAAACAGCAATTGAGCAGCCTCGACGGCTGGCAGATCAACGGCAAGGTCGGCATTCGCGCACCGAAGGACTCCGGCAGCGGTACCTTGTTCTGGCTGCAACGTCAGGATTACTACGATATCCGCCTGTCCGGCCCGCTGGGGCGCGGCGCGGCCCGCCTGACCGGACGTCCCGGCCAGGTGACCCTGGAGGTCGCCAACCAGGGCCGCTATGCCGCCACCAGCCCCGAGGCCCTGCTGCAGGAGCAATTGGGTTGGGAGTTGCCGGTGTCCCATCTGGTCTGGTGGATCCGCGGACTTCCCGCGCCGGACAGCAAGAGCCGCCTGAACCTGGACAACGACAGCCGCCTGGCCACCCTCGAACAGGATGGCTGGCAGGTCGAGTACCTGAGCTACAGCCAGCAGAACGGTTACTGGTTGCCCGAACGCGTCAAGCTGCACGGTCGCGACCTCGACGTGACCCTGGTGATCAAGGACTGGCAGCCGCGCCAGCTGGGTCAGTGACATGAGCGCTGCCCGTCTGACGCTGCCCTCGCCGGCCAAGCTCAACCTGATGCTGCACATCCTCGGCCGCCGCGCGGACGGCTATCACGAGTTGCAGACCCTGTTTCAGTTTCTCGACTACGGCGACGAACTGAGCTTCGCGCTCCGCGACGACGGCGTGATCCACCTGCACAGCGAATTCAGCGGCGTGCCCCACGACAGCAACCTGATCGTGCGCGCCGCGAAAAAACTCCAGGAACAATCGGGCTGTACCCTGGGCGTGGATATCTGGATCGAGAAAATCCTGCCCATGGGCGGCGGCATCGGTGGCGGCAGCTCGAATGCCGCCACCACTCTGCTCGGTCTCAACCATCTCTGGCAACTGGGTTGGGACGAAGATCGCCTGGCCGCGCTGGGCCTGACCCTGGGCGCCGACGTCCCGGTTTTCGTTCGTGGACACGCGGCTTTCGCCGAGGGCGTGGGGGAAAAACTCACCCCGGTAGACCCCGAAGAACCCTGGTATGTCGTGCTTGTTCCGCAAGTATCTGTTAGTACAGCAGAAATTTTTTCGGATCCGCTGTTGACACGTGACTCCGCGCCCATTAAAGTGCGCCCCGTTCCCAAGGGAAACAGTCGTAATGACTGCTTGCCGGTTGTCGCAAGGCGTTATCCAGAGGTACGTAACGCTTTGAATTTGTTAGGTAAATTTACCGAAGCAAAGTTAACCGGAACTGGAAGTTGTGTGTTTGGGGCCTTCCCAAACAAAGCTGAAGCTGATAAAGTCTCGGCCCTTCTTACAGAGACCCAAACAGGGTTTGTCGCAAAGGGAAGCAACGTTTCGATGTTGCATCGCAAGCTGCAAAGTCTGCTCTAGGAATCGGGTACTGGGTACTCGTTGCAACAGATACAGGGGCGTCGCCAAGCGGTAAGGCAGCAGGTTTTGATCCTGCCATGCGTTGGTTCGAATCCAGCCGCCCCTGCCATTTTCCTATACTCATCCAGGTTACCCTCAGCCTTCAGGTACTGCGCGTGTCCAAGATGATGGTCTTTACGGGGAACGCCAACCCCGATCTGGCTCGGCGTGTAGTACGTCAGCTGCATATCCCACTCGGTGACATTTCCGTCGGCAAGTTTTCCGACGGCGAAATCACCGCTGAGATCAATGAAAACGTCCGCGGTAAAGACGTCTTCATCATTCAGCCGACGTGTGCCCCGACCAACGATAACCTGATGGAACTCGTCGTGATGGCTGATGCCTTCCGCCGTTCCTCAGCCACTCGAATCACTGCGGTGATCCCTTACTTTGGTTATGCCCGTCAGGATCGCCGTCCGCGTTCCGCGCGTGTGGCTATCAGCGCGAAAGTCGTCGCTGACATGCTCACCGTCGTCGGCATCGACCGTGTTCTCACGGTTGACCTGCACGCAGACCAGATCCAGGGTTTCTTCGATATTCCGGTAGATAACATCTACGGCTCCCCCGTATTGGTGGATGACATCGAAGACCAACGCTTCGAAAATCTGATGATCGTGTCTCCGGACATTGGTGGCGTCGTGCGTGCACGGGCAGTTGCCAAGTCGCTGGGCGTGGATCTGGGCATCATCGACAAACGTCGTGAGAAGGCCAACCACTCCGAAGTGATGCACATCATCGGTGATGTCGAAGGCCGCACCTGTATTCTCGTCGATGACATGGTCGATACCGCCGGCACCCTGTGCCACGCGGCGAAAGCCCTCAAGGAACATGGCGCTGCCAAGGTCTTTGCCTACTGCACACACCCTGTGCTGTCGGGTCGCGCGATCGAGAACATTGAAAATTCCGTGCTGGACGAGCTGGTGGTGACCAACACCATCCCGCTGTCCGCCGCAGCACAAGCCTGTGCGCGTATCCGTCAACTGGATATCGCACCGGTAGTCGCCGAAGCGGTTCGCCGCATCAGCAACGAAGAATCGATCAGCGCGATGTTCCGCTAAGGGCCCTGCCCTTTCGGATGTCTCGTTGACGAAAAGCGCCCCGCCCCAACACCTGTTGGGGCGGGGCTTTTTTGCCCATACCGCCTTTAGCGCTGGTCGCAAACGCTGGGGCGGATGTGGTTAATTTGGAGATACAACATGAACGAATTTACTTTGAATGCTGAACTGCGTTCCGACCTGGGGAAAGGTGCGAGCCGCCGCCTGCGTCGTCTCGCTAGCCTGGTTCCAGCTGTAGTCTACGGTGGCGAAAAAGCCCCTGAGTCCATCAGCATGCTGGCCAAGGAAGTTGCCAAACTGCTCGAAAACGAAGTGGCTTTCAGCCACGTTATCGAGCTGAACATTGGCGGCACCAAGCAGAACGTGATCATCAAGGCTCTGCAACGTCACCCAGCCAAAGGCCACGTGATGCACGCTGACTTCGTCCGCGTCGTAGCCGGCCAGAAACTGACCGCTCACGTACCGGTGCACTTCATCAACGAAGCGGCAGCGATCAAGAAAGGCGGCGAGATTTCCCACGTTGTGGCTGAAGTCGAAGTGACCTGCCTGCCAAAAGACCTGCCTGAGTTCGTCGAAGTCGACCTGGCTGACGCCGAAGTCGGTTCGATCGTTCACCTGTCGGACCTCAAAGCCCCTAAAGGCGTTGAGTTCGTAGCACTGGCTCACGGTAACGACCTGGCTGTCGCCAACGTTCACGCGCCACGTGTTGCACCGGAAGCTGACGCTGCCGAGTAATTGTTTACTCTGTAACGTTGGAGTCATGGAAACATCGCGAGCTGGCAAGTAGCGAGTAAAGCGGGCGGGATCGCGAAGTTTGCATCATGTAAATGAACGCGTTTCGTCCACTTTCGCCGCCACCTGTGCAGTGAGGGTGTTATCCACAACTCCGAGGAAGGGCCCCTGTCGTGACTGCCATCAAACTGATCGTTGGCCTGGGAAATCCAGGCACCGAATACGAACAGACCCGGCATAACGCAGGGGCCCTTTTTGTTGAGCGCATCGCCCACGCCCAAGGTGTCAACCTGGTGGCCGATCGCAAATATTTCGGCCTGACCGGGCGCTTCAGTCACCAAGGTCAGGATGTTCGCCTGTTGATTCCCACCACCTACATGAACCGTAGCGGCCAGGCCGTGGCGGCCCTGGCTGGATTCTTCCGCATCACGCCTGAAGAAATCCTGGTGGCTCACGACGAACTGGACTTGCCTCCCGGCGTCGCCAAGCTTAAACAGGGTGGTGGACACGGTGGGCACAACGGCCTGCGCGACATCATCGCGCAGCTCGGCAACCAGAATACCTTTCACCGCTTGCGGCTTGGCATCGGCCACCCGGGCGTTGCCAGTATGGTTTCAAATTTCGTCCTGGGTCGTGCGCCACGCGCCGAACAGGAAAAGCTCGATGCCAGCATCGATTTTGCCCTCGGCGTGCTGCCGGATATCCTCGCCGGGAAATGGAACCGTGCGATGAAAAACCTGCACAGCCAGAAGGCCTGACTCTAACTCCTAGGGGAAACACCATGGGATTCAACTGCGGCATCGTCGGCCTGCCCAACGTCGGCAAATCCACCCTGTTCAACGCCCTGACCAAATCCGGTATCGCGGCGGAGAACTTCCCCTTCTGCACCATCGAACCGAACAGCGGTATCGTGCCGATGCCCGACCCGCGCTTGCAGGCCCTGGCCGAGATCGTCAAGCCCAAGCGCATCCTGCCGACCACCATGGAATTCGTCGACATCGCCGGCCTCGTTGCCGGTGCCTCGAAGGGTGAAGGCCTGGGTAACAAGTTCCTCGCCAACATTCGCGAGACCGATGCCATCGCCCACGTGGTCCGCTGCTTTGAAGACGACAACGTGATTCACGTCTCCAACAGCGTCGATCCCAAGCGCGACATCGAGATCATTGACCTGGAGCTGATCTTCGCCGACCTCGACAGCTGCGAGAAGCAACTGCAGAAAGTCGCGCGTAACGCCAAGGGCGGTGACAAGGACGCCGTGGTGCAAAAGGGCCTGCTGGAGCAGTTGATCGCCCACTTCACCGAAGGCAAGCCGGCACGCGGCCTGATGAAGAGCATGAACGCCGACGAGAAGGCGGTGATCCGCGGCTTCCACCTGCTGACCACCAAGCCGGTGATGTACATCGCCAACGTCGCCGAAGACGGCTTCGAGAACAACCCGCTGCTGGACGTGGTCAAGGCCATTGCCGAGGAAGAAGGCGCGTTCGTGGTGCCGGTGTGCAACAAGATCGAAGCGGAAATCGCCGAGCTCGATGACGGTGAAGAGAAGGACATGTTCCTTGAAGCCCTGGGTCTTGAAGAGCCTGGCTTGAACCGTGTGATCCGTGCCGGTTACGAAATGCTCAACCTGCAGACCTATTTCACTGCCGGTGTTGAAGAGGTCCGTGCCTGGACCGTGCGCGTCGGCGCCACCGCGCCGCAGGCTGCCGGGGTGATCCACACCGACTTCGAGAAAGGCTTTATCCGTGCCGAAGTGATCGCCTACAACGACTTCATCCAGTACAAGGGCGAAGCCGGGACCAAGGAAGCCGGTAAATGGCGCCTGGAAGGCAAGGAATACATCGTTAAAGACGGTGATGTGATGCACTTCCGTTTCAACGTGTAAACGTTGATGGAATCGAAAAAGCCGCGTTGATTCGCGGCTTTTTTATGGGTCTGATATCGACCCGCCATACTCGGCTAGAACAGATAGCCCATGTAGATCGCGGCACCACCACCGGCCTGCACGCCAGCGTTCATGCCGGCCATGACCACCGCGCCCTTGGCCGACTGCAGCAATTGCCGGTTGACCGTGGAGGAGGCAATGAGCGAGGTCGCCGGGTTGGCGCTCAGCACCGCCGCCAACGCCAGCAGCTTGGGATCAAGCCCGAACAGCAGGGCCGTGGCCGAACCGCCGACCACCAGACCCGCCGCCACCTCGGTATACAGGCAAGGCCCGGTGATATCGTCATCGGTCAGGTCACGACTGAGCAAGGCGTCGCTGACAAATACCTTGCCGGTACTGGGAAAAGCCTCCGCCGCACCGGCTGCACCCACGCTCTTGCCCTTGAGCTGGATATTGATCTTGCCGAAACGCGGCAGGCGCGCGCCAAATCCGACACCCACCCCGACGCCACCGTAGCGGTAGCTGACGTCCTTGCCCTGGGGCGAACGCAGGATGATCGAACCGCCACTGCCCGCCACCAGGGCCACGGTCAGGCCGCCGCCGCTGGCGGTCTGATACTGCCAGCGACTTTCATTGAGCGGGATCGGGATGTTGTAGCTCATCGTTCAAAGTCCTTTCTGTAAATGAACTGCGCCGCGACCGCGCGGACGGATGCCTCTCATCAGGCCGGCAATGACGAATACCAGACCGATACCACCCAGTACCCCGGGAGTGGCCCACAATGCGGCCGGATCATCGACGACGGCGCTGCTGGCCGGTTGCTCGGGCAGGTAATACACCCGCACCGGCTGATCCTTCTGATAGCCGAAGATAAAGCCGCCCTGGGGATAGGAAATCTTTTCCCCACTGCGGGTAGCGAAGGCGATCTCAGGATGCGAACCACCGGCATTCAAGTGGCTGACGATACCAACGGCGGTCTGTGCGTGGGCGAGGAATTCGCGTCGATCAAGCGTGAGATTGACGGCAATGCCTAACAAGACGATGCCGATCAGGGCAAAGAGCAGCCCCTGGAGTATCTGCCCGAGGCGTGACGGGGTGAGGTTAGCCATGGCTTGTCTCGGTATTCGTCCATGAAAGAGGGCGATCAGGATAGCAAGAAAGCTCGGGGAAGTGCTTTGCCCCACTTACCGATGCGCCCGGTGCGGACAATAACGCCGGCTGCGCGAACTCCCGTGGCCATAAGGCCAGCAGCACGACGCTCAAAGCCGAATGGGCTACGGGCGCCACCCCGGTCAGGCCACGAACGGTCCAGGCGCCCAGCAAGCAGCCCTCAACCGGCCAGTCCTGCCGGCTGTTCGTCGAGAAGCGAATCCTCGGATTTAGAAAAAGTCAGGCGCCAACGGTCTTTGAAAGCACACTCGGCAGCAAGCCTTTTCAGGATACCCCCTAGTAGCTGCGCGGGAAGGTGGTCAACAGGTAAACTAGGGTTTTAAGCATCGGTCTGGAGTTTCTCATGGGCACGCAGGAAAACGTGATGAGTGCCGGAATAAATTCGCTTCGGCTTTCCCGGTTGCGGCTACGTGATTTTCGCTGCTTCGAAACGATCGATATCGACTTCCATCCGCAGTTGACTGTGCTGGTCGCAGCCAACGGCACGGGTAAAACGTCCATCCTCGACGCCATCGCTGTCGCCTTCGGCCCCTACGTGGGAGCGTTCGACGAGGCAGTGGGCAAGCATCTTGAACCGAGTGATATTCGCCAGTTTCACGCCAGGCGAACCAGCACCAACGAAATGGAATACGCCCCCCAGGGGGCTCGGCTCGAGGCGACAGGAATCATTCCCGGCAGTCTGTCCGATCAGCTGTCCGATGATCGCCTGCCCACCACTTGGCGACGTCATCTTTCAAGCACGACCAAGACCAAGACCTCAATCAAGGACGCCAAGGAGCTGGTGAGCTACGGTAAGCGCATGCAAGAAGCCGCGCGCACACCGGACACAGAGGTTGTTCTGCCGTTGATCGCGTACTACGGCACTGGGCGGCTGTGGCAGCAGAAAAAACTGACAGACGCAAAGAACATTCAACGCACTTCAAGGACCGTAGGCTATACCGACTGCCTGGATCCGGCCTCCAGCTATAAATCGTTCGTGCAATGGTTTCGCTACTGGAGCCTGAATGCCAAGGAAGCCCAACTCAAGGCGCTTGAAGCCGGGGTCAGCGTTACCAAAACTGAATTCGACGACTACATCCAGTCAGTGAGTCGCGCGGTAAACACTTGTATCCAACCGGCAGGCTGGAGCGGCATCCAGTACTCCTTCACTCGTGACGCATTGGTTGCCCGCCATGGGCAATTTGGAGAGTTGCCGGTCGAGTGGCTTAGCGATGGTATTCGTAACATGATCGGCATGGTGGCCGATATCGCGTTCCGCGCGACCAAGCTCAACGGGCACCTTGGTGCGCAGGCTGCGCAAGAGACGCCCGGAGTGCTACTGATTGACGAAGTCGACATGCACCTGCATCCGGAATGGCAGCAAGTGGTGCTGCTCAACCTGGCCGAGGCATTCCCGGCAATGCAACTTATCGTGACCACCCACAGCCCTCAGGTGTTGAGCACGGTGCCCTCGGACAGCGTTCGAATCCTGCGCACCGAAATCGATCCTGAGACCTCCACCCGGATTACCACCGTCAGCGAGCCTCAGTGGCAGACCCGCGGTGTCGCCAGTTCCGACCTGCTAGCTCGTATCATGGGCGTCGACCCGGTGCCTCACGTACCCGAGGCCATCTGGGTTTCCGATTATCAGGCGCTGATCCAGCAGAACCTCCATGGGCAGCCCGATGGAAGGGCGTTGAGAGGCAAGCTGGAAGCTCATTTCGGCGCTGAACATCCAGTTATTCGCGACTGTGAGCGGCAAATCCGCTTGCAGGGCATCAAGCAGCGTCTACCGCGCGACCTTGGCAACGGAGAGCGTTGAGGTGCGTCGTCTGAATCGGCAGGACGTCCCCCCTTTGGGTTTAAAGCGTTACCGGCACGGCCAGGATCGCTGGAATGCCACCTGCCCAACGCAAGAGGAACGCCAGGGAATCTGGATGTCTCTGGAGCTCATGCAAGGGCCCCGGTGTGCTTACTGCGAGGGGCCAATGGTCGAGGGAAACCGTCATATCGAACACTTTCGCCAACGTCGGAGCTATCCACAAGGTACGTTCGACTGGAGTAACCTGTTTGGCTCGTGTGACCGTGCCGGAACCTGCGGGAAGGCCAAGGATCATTGCGGAGCTTACCCGCCAGAGATACTGATCAAGCCAGATATTGAAGACCCCGATGCCTTTCTGGTGTTCACCCCCAGTGGTACGGTGGAGCCACGGGCGGGCCTAAGTGCAGGTGATCATCTTCGCGCAAGCGAAACGATCCGTATTCTTGCATTGGACGGTGCACTGAATGAGATTCGTCGTGCGGAACTTTGCGGTTATCTCCAAACCATGGAGTATTTTGTCGAATACGCCGAGGCGTTCCCCGACGACGAGGGCTGGGTCCAGGAACTCGAGCGGGAAGTGCACGACACTGCGCATTTACCGTTCGCGACGGCGATCAGGCATGTGCTAACACGCCAGAGTGAGTGAAGGTCTAGAATCCCGCTCGCCAAAGCGGGCCTCTGCATTTAGGCGCTCAGCCCATTAACTACGCTGTAACATGACCGATGCGCCTGCCGCATTGGCTCAGCGCGCTCGAATTGGTCAAGCCATTGAAAGCACCACCTCACTGTGGGACCGGTGCTTGCCCGGAGTCTCTTCGCGGCGGCTTTGGTGATCTCATATGAGCTAATTCGAAATCAGCTCTAAAAAGCTCACAATCGAGCTGATTAAGCCATAATAAGCTCATTATGAGCTGATATCAGACCTTCCCACATGGCCAATGCATCCGACGACCTCATCGCCGCCCTTCAGGCCGCAATCCCTGGATCAGCTCCAGCGAACTGCTGAGCGAAGTGAACATCAGCTGGTCCACGATCAAGCGCCATCTGGACGATCTGGTCAGTTCGGGCAAAGTCATTCGGGAAGGCAAGGCACGTGCCACGCGCTATCGGCTGGCTGACAGCAACAATGCCCAGCTACCCAACACTATTGCGGCCTCCACATCAGGGACGGGCCCGGTCTGGTCAACCGAGAGTAAGGCACTGCGCCAGACTCTGCTGCAACCTCTGGCCATGCGCAACGCCGTCACCTACCAACGTGTCTTCGCGGACAACTACATCCCCAACCAGACCTCGTTGCTACCAACCTCACTCGCCACGACCCTGATGGAAGAAGGACGCATGCGCGGCCAGCCAGGTCCCTTCCCTCCTCGGCGAAATGCTCGAATCCATCCTGGATAAGGCCCGGCAGATCAAGAACCCGGTCGAGTCGGCTTTCTTCCTGTGGGTCAACCTGGCCTATCTGCAACCTTTCGACGACGGCAACAAACGCACCAGCCGTCTGGCGGCCAACGTCCCCCTGATGCTGTACAACAGCGCGCCATTGTCCTTTCTGGATGTGGATGTGCAGGACTACGCGCATGCCATGCTGGGTGTCTATGAATACCTGGATGTGTCGCTGGCCGCGGATCTGTTCGAATGGGCCTATCGCCGCTCGATCAGAAAGTACGAAGTGACCTTGGAAGCCATGGGCAAGCCCGATCCCGTTCGGGTGCAATTCAGGGAAGCGCTGAACGAATCCATTGGCGCCATTGTGCGTGACGGCAAGACCTCTGAAGAGGCAATAACCGACCTGTCTCTAGCTCCCGATCAGGCCCGGTTGCTGCGCCCCTTGCTGCTGGACGAGCTCAAGCGGCTGGAGGTCTTCAACTGCGCGCGTTATCGCTTGACGATGAAGCAGACCGAGAACTGGATCAATGCCGGCCGCCCTTTGTAGCGGCGAGCTCGCGTGCAAGTGAGATTGGCCAGTTACCACCTATCGCGCGCTCGGCACTTCACTCGGCGGCGCAGCCCATGCCATCAAGCCAACGCCACTTCGACCCTGTTGCGCCCGGCCGACTTGCCCTCGTAGAGCGCCTGATCGGCCCGGGCAATGGCGTTGCTGAGCGCCTCTTGAGCACGATATTGCGTAATGCCGATGGACAGCGTCACGCTGACTTTATGGCCGTCACTGTCGATCACCAACGCCTGGATCGCCTTGCGTATACGCTCCGCGCTTACGGTAGCCTGATCAAGATCGGTTTCCGGCAGCACCGCCAGAAACTCTTCGCCGCCCCAGCGGCCAATATAATCCTGATCGCGCATCGAGCTCTTGAGCAGGTCGCTCACCGCATTGAGCACCCGATCGCCCATGTCGTGACCGTACTGATCGTTGATGTGCTTGAAGTGATCGATATCCATCAACATCAAGGTGAGGTTGCTCGGACATCTATGCTGCCGCGCCAGCGCCTTCTCGATCTGCGTAATCATGTGCCGGCGATTGAACAACCCGGTCAACGAGTCCGTCGTGGCCATCCGCGCCAGACTCTTGTGCGCGCGTGTCACCGTGACCACATAGAACAGCGCAAGATAGCTGAACATGCCGAACACCACCGTCAGGTTGAACACATGCACACCCAACAGCGCATTGGAGGAAATCGGTTGCAGCGGCGGGAGGTACCACATGAGCACATCCAGCCCCACATAGTAGGTCCACAGGCACGCCGCGAGGATCCAGGCACCGCGCAGACGCATGGTCACGAACAGGGCCGGAATGAACATCAGCAAAAAGTAGTGAAAACCACTTTCCCAACCAATCAGCAGCGTTCCCAGCCCAGCGTGCACCAGCACTTCCGTGCGGATCAGCAGGATCGCCAGCCGGTTGCGCCGTTGGCTGAACGCGCGATAGGCGTAGACATACATGGCCACGCTGATCACGTTGATCCAGGCCAGGATGGGTGAGCCAAGCATGAGAAAAATGAACAGAAAGGCAACGTCCACACTGCCAGCCAACTGGCAGCAACGCATGGAAAGCTGCCAGAACTCGGGACGGGCATCCTGCTTGTGCGGGTTTTCCGCGGGCACTGGCATCGTACCTGTTACCTCAAGTTCCGGTTGTGAGTTCCGGTTTTCAATCAGGTTGACGCCCTGATAGCCGGTAGCCGGGCAGCGTCTGCAGTGTAGTTAATCGCCGGGCTATCAGCCACCCGGCAATAGCATAATGCCGCTACGACTTGAAACGCCCCACCAGCCCGTTCAGTTCATCCGAGAGGTGCGAAAGCCGACCGGAGTCTTCTTGCGCGGAGCTGGCCAGGCTTTCGACCAGCCGCGCCTCGTCGTAGATCTGCTGGATATGCCGATTGATCTCTTCGGCGACGCTGTGCTGCTCTTCCGCCGCCGCCGATATCTGCAGGTTCTGATCGCGGATTTCATTGACCGACAACTGGATGCCTTCAAAGCTGTCACGCGCGCTCTCGATCGAGGACTCACTGGCACGCGACAGGTCCAGACAACTTTCCATCTTCTGCGAGACTTCCTGGGTCTTGCTGCCGAGGGCGTTGAGTAACTGGTCGATTTCCCCGGTGGAGTCGGACGTGCGCTTGGCCAAGGCCCTGACCTCATCCGCGACCACGGCAAACCCCCGGCCCTGATCACCGGCCCTGGCCGCCTCGATCGCCGCGTTCAGCGCCAGCAGGTTGGTCTGCTCGGCGATGGCGCGGATGGTGCCGAGAATCTGGTTGATGTTGCGACTGCCCTCTTCCAGCTCGCCCATGGCCTGGGACGACTCGCTCAAGCGCCGCCCCAGGCGGCCGACGTTCTGGGTGGTCAACTCGATCTGCTGTTTGCCTTCGGCGACACGCTGGTGTCCACTCTCGGCAGAGTCGGCGGCCGTACTGCACGAACGGGCCACTTCGTTGGCGGTAGCGACCATTTCGTTGAAGGCCGTGGACACCAACTCCACCGCTTCGCGCTGACGCCCTGCCGCCTGGTTCATGTTGCCGGCCATCTCGCTGTTGACCCGTGAGGCCTCCTGCAGGTTGGTCGAAGCAGCGCCAATGCGTTGGATCAACTGGCGTATCGCGGCGAGAAACTTGTTGAACCAGCCGGCCAGCTCCGCGGTTTCGTCCTTGCCCTGCACTTCAAGATCGCGGCGCAGATCGCCCTCACCCTCGGCGATCGATTGCAACCCCGTGCTGACCTGGCCGATCGGCTTGACGATCACCTTGGCGAACGCCGCGGCGAGCAACGCGAAGAGCAGCACCAGCAGGACCACGATAACCGCCGTCAGGTAGGTCATGCGCGTCGCCGCGCCCATGACTTCACCGTACTCGATCAAACCGACGTAGCGCCAACCAAGGCCCGGCGATGTCCAGATATTGGCCATGTACCTGATCCCGTTGATCTGCACCTCGGTGGAGCCCTGGGTGGTGGTGGCCAGTTTGGCGTAGGGCTCGCCCAGGTCCTTGAGCGGTTTGAAGTTGTGCCCGGCATCGCGCGGGTCGACCAGCACGGTGCCGTCCTCGATCAGCATCACGTAGCCGCTTTCGCCGAGCTTGATGCTCTTGACCAGTTCGGTGAGATTTTTCAGCGAAACGCTGACGACAAACACACCCTTGGCCTTGCCAGCGTCATCGAGCAGTGCCCTGGCGCTACCGACCAACGCCACGGCATCCTTGTCATAGTAGTAAGCCGGCGTTCGCACCGCTTTGCCGGGACTGGCCATGGCGGCTTTGTACCAGGGCCGCGAACGCGGGTCGTAGTTCGACAACTGCGGATCGTCCGGCCATTTGGCGTAGCTGCCATCTTCCAGGCCGATGGAAAGAATGGCCGCGGCCGGGTGCGTCGAGCCATAACGGGCGAACGCATCGATGACCTGGCGGGCAGCCGGCGGCAGCGGCTGGCTGGCGGCATCGGCGGTCTCATAGTGCTTGAGGCTGGCGACCGATGTGTATACAGGATCAGTAGCCATTTGATCGACATTTTGCTGCGTGCCGTCGAAAAACTGCCGAATATTGCCGTCGATCTGGCGTATTTCACGGGTGCTGCCATCAATAAACTGATCGACCGCCTGAGCCCGTATATTCAACACCGAGATCACCGCCACCAGACTCACCGGAATGAAGGCAACCGACACAAAGGCAAGGACGAGCTTGTTTTTTATTTTCACGATGACGATCACCATCCGAGGAAGTGAGGTACAAATGGCCGAATCACGCGGATTTATGGCGATTTGCTATCTCATCTGTTTCGGCTGATCTGGCGAAATCTTTACCGCCACTTCGTACACAAAAACAATAAAAATTGTCCCGACCATGAGCCCTGATCAAGAAGTGTCTGTCTTCATGTCACAACTTGGTGGTTTCAGGTCTGCTGGTCCCCAAATCCCGGGTCTACCCGTTTGCCAATATCCTTGAGACGCGCCAGTTGGTCGACCATCCCGGGGGCCTCATCCAGGCAACTGACAAAGGTCCATAGGTAGGTCATTACCGCATACACATGACCGGCCTTGACCTCGGGCGAAAGCGCCAGTTGAGTGATGGCTACCACAAACAACAGCGCAGCCAATGAACCGATGAACAGGAAGGCGGCGGCCTCACGGTCCGATAGCCAGATCCGCAGCCGCGAAAGCACCCGATAATGGCGGCGCAAGGTATGGGCACCGACTTTTTCCACCAGGCCAATTTCCTTTTCCAGACGATCATTCAAGCGTTCATGCAACTGCTGGTTACGGAGGGCAAAGCGCGGCAACAAAGTGATGCATAACAGGAGCGCCGCAAGGCAGGCCAGACCGACCCAGTGTTCGATCACCAGCAACATCACCGCCGCGCCGACAATGGAGACCAGCGCCGTCGCAATGATCGGCACATGCTTTTCGAAGAAGTCGACGAACTCTCGCGCCAGAACTACCCGCGCGGCCGACTTCGAAGTGCTGTGGTTCTGTAGGCGCTGGTTGAGAATCACTGGCACCGCGAGGTCGGCATAGATACGGGTAAACGTGCGCGTATCCACTGCCCGCCGTGCCGCTCCGACCGCCCAGAACGCCAGTACCACGGCGGCGTAAAACAGCGCGCCACCGACATCACCCCGCAGAATTGAATCCACCGCAAACCCGGCAAACAACGGATAAGCCAACAGCAGCACATTTTCCAGCGCTACCAGGGACAACGTGAGGCAGAGTTTGCCGGGATAGGCCTTGGCAATCGCTTTGAGTGTCTGACTGGCGGACTGTTGACCAATCTTCTGGCTTTCTTCGATCAGAATTTGGGGTATCACGGACGGCATGGATCACCCATTGCGAGAGAGACGCTGGTGGCTTGCATCAGGTCATTCAAAATTATGAATGTACTGATCATCAAAGTATCGTTTTTGGCAGTACCGATGATTTACCCCGAGTAGCCATCGCGGCATAAAATTCGAATTCACCTTACGAAAGTACTGTGCATAACTATGTTGGGCGTCCCTGAGTAAATGGCGCTTTTCATCCATGATCAATAAAGTATTCATGTGCAGCTCTTCGACAATCATCTCCACTATAATCAAGACAACCATTGTCGGCGTCACAATCCACCAGTGGTAATATGAGTGGGTAGCCAAAGAAATTGAGACACTGCCGCCCAGCAACGCCAGCATCCATTTTGGTGCATGCTCCTGGAGCGGAATCCAAAATCGCTGCAACCTTTTCAACTTTGACGTGTGAAACCTCAATGAACCCTCAAGAGCCTTTAAATAAATAGTCTCTCGATTCAACTGTGCGCTCGGCATGAAATAACCCACATATAATCTGTAGAAGCGACAATTCCCAACCCGTATGATCGTGAGAACATAGACTCGATCGGCCGACTTCTACTTTCAGAAAGCTCCTCACATAGCGCTGATCTGAGGCCACCGAAACTATCGGGGGAGAGCCCGGAATAGCTCTGCCGCGGCGGTCAATCAGACATACAGATTCAAGCCGGCCAACTGAGTTCGAACAGCGTTCCTCCGTTTTCAACATGTCGGCACGTAACGGCCCCGCCATGCGCGAGGGCGATGGCGCGCACCACGGCCAAACCTAACCCGCTGCCGCCCTGGGCCCGGGAGCGAGAGTTTTCGCCACGCTGAAAAGCTTCAAAAATGTGTTTAGCAAATGCCTCATCAATACCAGGCCCCTCATCCTTGACTCTCAAGTAGTTGACGTTATCCCAGCAGCTAAGGTGAACGAGCACATTTCCGGGAGTCGCATGCCGCCTGATATTATCCAGAAGTGCCAGCAATGCTTGCCGAATCCTGGCCGGGTCACAACGTACAGGTCGCACTTGCAGGTCAAGTTGCAGAGCAAACCCGGCGGTTTGCAGACTGGGCTCGAACAACTTGGCATTGGCCTCGAGCTCCGTGGCCAAATCAGCTTCCTGTAGATTAAGCTCGAGATATCCGCTGTCCGCCAAACCTACAACTCGCAAATCTTCTATCAGTCGCGTCAATCCTTCGACCTGGCTCAGCAAGCCGTAGAACTGCATGGTATCCGGTTCGAACACCCCTTCAGCCAACCCCTGTAAACGACCACGCAAAATAGTCAGGGGAGTGCGTAGTTCATGTGCGATGGCCGCATTCCAAAACGCCTGCTCTTCCGCCATGCGCTTCAATCGTTTTGCCATGCTATTAAAGTCGTCGACCAACAAAGCGGCTTCACCCAATGACTGATCACCGGCAACCGCCCGAGCATCAAGATCTCCATTTGCTAACTTTCGAAGGTTCTCGGCTACCGAGTTCAATGGCATGAGAATCCGCCGAGACAACTTGATGGCGACCACGGCACCGACGGCCAAGCTGACACAGGTCGTCAATCCCATCCAGGCCCATTCCACGCCTGTCGGCAGCCACTCATCCATCTCGACATCTGAAGGAGGCCAGAACACCCATATCAGGGCATAAAACACATAAGAACCGACCACGGCGAGCGCTATGACGCACAGTACGACAGCCGACATCGACAAAATAATCTGCCGGCTCAGCCCCTTGGCCATTCTCACTGGATACTCCCGAATCGGTATCCGACGCCGCGGATACTTGCCGGTACCCCCTGTAGTCCCAAGTCTTCGATCTTTCTGCGTAACTTGCTGATGTGGCTGTCGACGGTACGCTCCAGGCTGTCACTCTCCGGTGAACACGTGGCCAGCAGCTCTGCCCGGCTGAACACTCTCTTTGGCGCCTTTGCCAACTGGGCCAGCAATTTGAACTCCGTCACGGTCAAGGCAAGCGGGAGTTTCTCAGCACCGATACACACGGTGACATCATGGTTTTCTATATCGATTTCAAATTTATCCACCCGCAGAACGCTACGGCGAGTGTTATGCCCGTAATCGATCGAACGACGCAAAACAGCTTGGGTCCTGGCAACGACTTCTGCCGGATTGAAGGGTTTGACAATATAGTCGTCGGCACCGATACGAAGCCCCATCAATTTGTCCATGTCCTGATCCTGCGCCGTCAGCATGATCACCGGCGTGTTGCCCCGATGGCGAATCTCGGCCAGCACCATCCATCCGTCCAGATTCGGCATCAGCACATCCAGCAACATCAGATCAGGCTTGAGAGCCTGGTGCATTTCAAGGGCTCGACGCCCGTCAAGGGCATGGGCCGTTTGAAACCCACTGCGTTTCAAATAGGCAATCAGGATGTCCGCGATTTCGGGTTCGTCTTCCGCAATCAGTACGAGTGCCTGGTTTTCTCTGCTGCCGTCTATTCGGCTCGTCGGAGCAACGGGGAAGTCATTCATATTTTGCTCGGTCAATTTACCGTGGACGCTGTCGTCCATATTCCCACGGTTAGCTGCCTTTCAGTTACTGCGCATCCATGGTCCGAGATCGAGTCATCGGTTACAGTTTCTGTGTGAGGGCGCCTAGTATCTGGTTCGCGGTAGAGATCACTTTAGAATTCATTTCATAAGCACGCTGAGTGGTGATCATATTGACCATTTCTTCGACAGTGCTGACATTTGAAGCTTCCAGGGTTTGTTGCAGTGTCGTCCCCAGCCCGTTGAGCCCTGGTGTACCCGTCCGAGGAACACCGCTGGAGGCAGTCTCCAGAAAAAGATTATTGCCTATCGCCTGCAAGCCGGCGGGGTTAATGAAATCAGCCGTCTGCAGATTTCCAATCACTTGTGAGGTGGGGTTGCCGGCAACGGAAATGGACACCGTACCGTCTTGTCCAACAGTGAGCGTCTGGGCGTTGTTGGGCACCACAATGGCGGGTTGCAAGGCAAATCCGTTTGCGGTGACGATCTGACCCGTGGCGTTCAGATGAAATGTGCCATCACGAGTGTAGGAAGTAGTGCCATCAGGCTGGAGTATCTGGAAAAAACCTCGACCGTTGACGGCCAGGTCCAACGCCTGCCCTGTGGTTTGCAGGCTGCCAGCGCTGAAGTTTTTCTGGGTGCCGACAATGCGTACACCGGTCCCGAGTTGCAGCCCGGAAGGCAGTTCACTGTTCTGGGTTGACTGGGCACCCGGCTGCCGTTTGATTTGATACAACAAGTCTTGAAATTCGGCACGATCGCGCTTGAAACCGGTGGTCGAAACGTTCGCCAAGTTATTGGAGATGGTCGTCAGGTTGGTGTCCTGGGCAGCAAGACCCGTTTTGGCAACATACAGAGCAGGAAGCATTGGATTCTCCTCAAAGCCGTTTTACTGAGTAGTCCGATCCTGATGGGGATGAATGAAAGGCGTTCCAGAACCAGGTGCAGCAATAGACTGGATTGTGCGCAAGAGGGATGCGGTTTTATGGGAGGCTTTGTGGAGAAATGATGGAGATCAATAATTTTTTTGCTGGGCCGGTTGCCATACTCGGGAACGATTGCAACTGAAAGCATCCACTCACGAATTTCCGACTTCGAGCGCGGGCGATGCTTTGGCTGGGCACAAAGACCTCATCGGCGAAAACGGCCCGCTCAAACAGCTCTCCAGGACGCTGGTCGAGCGGGCCCTCTACGCCGAGCGCAGCGGGGGACTATGGTTAACGCCCCTTGATGCAGCGCTTTTTTGAGGATGCCCCTCTAGACCCAACCGCCATCGACAATGAAGTTTTGCGCGGAACACATGGAAGACGCCTCGGAGGCGAGGAAAAGCGCCATGTTGGCAATATGGAGAGGTTCCACGCTCCCCGGCAGGCATTGGCTGCGACTGATCAACGCCTTGGCGGCATCATCGACCCAGAGAGCCAACTGCTTTTCTGTCATCACCCAACCTGGAACCAGGGTGTTGACTCGGATATGCCATGGCCCCAACTCCCGTGCCAACGCCCTGGTCATGCCGTGAGTGGCCGCCTTGCTGGCCGCATAAACCGGGTATCCGCTGGAGGCCATCATCCAGCCAATGGACCCAAGATTGATGATGGTGCCCGCTCCAGCGGCCTTCATCATGGGAACCACGGCCCGGGCGGCGAAGAAAGCATGCTTCAGATTGACCGAAATCAGCTTGTCGAATGTCTCCGAGTCAACTTCATCCAGGGTGTGCCTGACATCGTTGGCGGCATTGTTCACCAGTACCGTCACCGGCCCCAGGGTTTGCGCAAAGCGTCCTATCGCCTCTTTATAAGTGCTCTCGTCAGTAATATCACAGTGAGCAAATTCGACCGTATGGCCCTCAGCCGACAATTGCGCGGCTAAGCGTTCACCTTGGCTCTTGGCCATATCCACAAACGCAACCTTGGCGCCCTGCCGGGCAAAAGCGCGGACCATGGCTTCGCCAATCCCCGAAGCACCACCGGAAATCAGTACGACTTTATCTTTCAGGTCGGTGTACACGGCCGGCATGCCGGCGCCTGTTTCATTATTCATCTGGCGGTGACTCCACATTAGGCATTTCGATTCAAGCAGTTGGCCGCAAGGTGTGCCTGGACACCCATGGATCACTTTCGCCAATCACTCAATTAGTCTTATTTTATATTGCAAAATCGACATTACAGGCTATAAATTTGCTGGCATTTCGACAAAATATCGCAAAATAGTAGAACTATTCCACTCAAAACAACAAAAGGAAGTTCAACCATGCTGCAATCCCGACACCTGCTTTCCGGCCTCGGCCTTTCCCTGATGATGGCCAGCCTCGGCGTTCAGGCTGCTGGCCTGTCCAGCGAACACAAGGCGTTTGGCAAGACCCGTGATGGAACCGCCATTGAGCAATATGTGTTGCGCAACAGCCATGGCCTGCAAGCCACGGTCATTACCTACGGCGGCGTTCTGCAATCGTTGAAAGTGCCGGACAAAAACGGCAAGCTCGACGATGTGGTGCTGGGCTTTGACAACGTCCAGGACTATCAGAGTGGCAAGGCTTTCTTCGGCGCGACCATCGGCCGCTACGGTAATCGCCTGGCCAAGGGTGCTTTCGAACTGGACGGCAAGCATTACCAGGTGCCGCTTAACGACGGCCCCAACTCACTGCACGGCGGCGCACAGGGTTTTGACAAGCGAGTCTGGAAAGCCCAACCGGTCAAAAGCAAGGACTCGGTCGGCGTGACGCTGAGCTACCTGTCGCCGGATGGTGAAATGGGTTTCCCCGGCAACCTGAAAGTCGAGGTCACCTACAGCCTCAACGACAACAACGAGCTACGCATCGAGTACAAGGCCACCACTGACAAACCCACGGTGCTGAACCTCACCAATCACAGTTACTTCAACCTCGCCGGCGCGGGTAATGGTGATGTGCTCAAGCAGCTTGCCACCTTGCACGCCAGCCATTACACGCCCGTCAACGGCACGTTGATTCCCACGGGTGAGCTGGCCCCGGTAGCCGGGACGCCGATGGACTTTCGGCAACCGACCGCCATCGGCCAACACATCAAGGACGATCATCCGCAGCTCAAATTCGCCGAGCCGAAACAGGGCGGTTTTGACTTCAACTGGGTCCTGGATGCCAAGGGTGACGTCAGCCAACTCGCCGCCGACGTGCGCGACCCGCAATCCGGTCGGCGCTTGCAGCTCTACACCAGCGAGCCCGGGGTGCAGTTCTACACCAGCAACTTCCTTGACGGAACGGTCAAGGGCAAGGCGGGCAAGACCTACGCCCACTGGGGTGCGTTCACCCTGGAAACCCAGCACTACCCCGACTCGCCGAACCAGCCGGGCTTCCCGACAACGCGGCTGGACCCAGGCCAGACGTATACCCAGAGCACTGTCCTGAAGTTCTCCGCCAACTGAACCGGCCCCCGCCCCACCCCACCGGGCCCGGACCCAACCCCGGGTTCGGTCCCAATCCCGGATTCGGCCCCAAACCCCTGTAGGAGCTGTCGGGCTACGCCACGAACAACAAGGCTCAGCGTTGTTTCAGGCGGTCAATCACCACCGCCAGCAACAAGATCGAACCCCGAATCACATACTGATAAAACGTATCGATGTTCTTCAGGTTCATCGCATTCTCGATGATCGCCAGGATCAACACCCCGGCAATCACATGCCGAATCATGCCAATCCCGCCGCTCAACGACACCCCGCCCAGCACGCAGGCGGAAATCACCGTCAATTCAAACCCCTGGCCGATCATCGGCTGGCCGGAGGTCATGCGCGAGGCCAGGATCACCCCAGCCAGTGCGCCAATAACCCCATGTACGGCGAAGATGATGATCTTGGTCCGATCGACGTTGACCCCAGCCAGCAACGCCGCTTCCTGGTTGCCACCAATGGCCATGGTGTTGCGCCCGTAGGTGGTGTAGTTGAGCAGCCAACCAAAAAACAGGAAACAGCCAATGGTGATCAGGATCGGCACCGGCACGCCAAACAACTGGCCGTTACCGTAGATAAAGAACTGATCCTGGGACACGCCGACCGCCTTGCCGTCGGCAAAGATATAGGCCAGGCCGCGCACGATCTGCATGGTCGCCAAGGTGGTAATCAGCGCGTTGACCCTCAGCTTGGCAATCACGATCCCATTGATCAGCCCGACCAGCAGCCCCAACAGCAGCGCCGCACCGATACCGAGAAGCACGCTGTCGGTGTCGCGCATCACCACCGCCGCAACGACCCCGGCACAAGCAATCACCGAGCCCACCGACAAGTCGAAATGCCCGGACGCCAGGCAATACAACATGGTGCACGCGGCGATACCGGTAGTGGAAATCGCCAGGCCCAGGCCGCGCATGTTCAGCGGCGACAGGAAGTTGTCGATAAGCAAGGCGCAGAGCACAAAGATCCCCAACGCCGCCAACAGCATCGCCCAATTATCGAGCAGGCTGCGCAGGTCCAGGGGTTTTCGCGCCGTGGGCAACACATTGTTTTGGATGGTCATAGTCACCTCTCAGTTCGCCAAGCCGTCAGCGCGGTGGCGCGGCAAAGCCAGTTGCAGCAAGTTGGATTCATTGGCCTGTTCGCGGCTCTTTTCGCCGCGCATCGCGCCTTCGCAAAGCACCAGGGTACGGTCGGAGATGCCCATCACTTCCATCAGGTCGCTGGACACCACAATCACCGCCACCCCGCTGGCGGCCAGGTTATGGATGATCTGGTAAATCTCGGCTTTCGCGCCGATATCGATACCCCGCGTCGGCTCGTCAAGCAGCAGGACCTTCATCGGCATCGACAGCCAACGACCAAGAATGGCCTTCTGCTGATTGCCCCCCGACAGGTACATGATTTTCTGCGTCGAATTAGGCGTTTTGACTTTCAGCGCCTTGATCTGCTTGTCGGCATTGCCCTTTTCCCAGCCGTCGCGCAACAACCAGCCAAAGGCGGAATTGGCGCCGCGGGCACTGATGTTGATGTTCTCGGCAACGCTGGAAAGCGGCATGATGCCTTCCTTCTTGCGGTCCTCGGGGCACAGCAGGACACCGGCGGCAATGGCATCGCGCGGCGAGCGTAGTTGCAGCGCCTCGCCGCACAGCTGCAGGCTCCCGGCGGTGCTGCGCTCAAGACCGCAGAGCAGGCGCAGCAGCTCGGTGCGCCCCGCGCCGACCAGGCCGAACAGACCAAGAATCTCGCCCTTGTGCACCTCGAAACTCACCGGCGTGCGCAAGCCCGGCCCCAACAGACCATCGACCTTGAGCGCCACCGCGCCACGTTCACGCGGACGGTAATCGTAGATGTCCTGAATGTCGCGACCGACCATGCACGTGACCAGTTGATCGTGGGTCAGCGCGCTCATGTCCTCGAAGGTGCGCACGTAGCGACCGTCCTTGAACACGGTCACCGCATTGCAGATACGGAACACTTCCTCCATGCGATGGGAGACGTACAGCACCACTTTGCCCTCGTCCCGCAGGCGCTCGATGATCGCCATCAAGCGCTCGATTTCCCGGGCGGACAAGCTGCTGGTGGGTTCGTCGAAGGCAATCACATGGGCACCACGGGACAACGCCTTGGCGATCTCCACCAACTGCCGTTGCCCCAGGGACAAACGGCCGACCTTCTCCTGGGGATCGATTTCATCGGCCAGGCCCTTGAGACAGGCCAGTGCATGCTGACGCAATGTACCGCGGTTGATCACCCCGAAACGGGCCGGCAAGTGCCCGAGAAACAGGTTTTCCGCCACGGTCATTTCCGGCACCAGGTGCAATTCCTGGTGGATGACCGCCACGCCGCTGGCAATGCTGTCGGCGGCGCACTTGAAGGCCATGGTCTGCTCGCCGATCTGCAAATGGCCGCTGCTCGGGGTGTAGGCACCACCGAGGACCTTGAGCAAGGTCGACTTGCCCGCGCCATTTTCACCCATCAAGGCATGGACCTGCCCCGGGTGGGCGGTAAAGCTGATGCCGTCCAGCGCCTTGACCCCGGGAAAGGTCTTGCCGATGCCGTTGAAGCTCAAACGGGCGCCGGCACTGTGCTGTTGTTTGTTCAATTGCGCGTGCATAACCACCTCATCACACCGATCAGGCAGCCCCGTCGCCAAGGCCGCCGAGGACAGCAACCGATCTTCAGTTCCACAGACCGATCTTTTCCAGTTCCTGCTTGAAGTTGTCGCGCGTGATCAGCGTGACCTTGTCCATCGCGGTGTATTTCGGTGGTTCCTTACCGGTGGTGACCCACTCGAACATCATGCTCGCGGTGTTGTAGCCCTCAAGATGCGGGCTGGGCAGCATCGAGCCGAAGAAACCGCTGTTGGGCTTTTTCAATTCGCCGATGGCGTCAGTGCCATTGATCCCGACACCGATGACATCGGCCGCGGCGAAACCGGCGCTTTCAGTGGCGCGCACGGCACCCAGCACCGAGTTGTCGTTCATGCCGCCAACGATCAGTTTTTTCGCCGCGCCCGGCAGCTTCACCAGAGCCGAGTTGGTGGCGTCCATGCTGCCCGGCACGTCGAGGGTCTTGAGCGGCGCAAACAGGATGTGCTCTTTCGGCAGGCCGGCGTCTTCGAGCGATTTGACCGAGCCATCGGTACGTTTTTTACCCGTATCGAGTTCATTGTAGGTGGTGATCACCGCGTAGGTGTCTTTCCAGTCCCAACCGCGCTTCTTCGCTTCGGCAGCCATCGCCGCGCCCTGCTGCTGGCCCACTTCGAACGCGGCCATGCCCAGGTAGGGCACGTCTTCCATGAACTTACCCTTGGCATCGACAAAGCGGTCATCCACGGCGATCACCTTCAAGCCACTGGCCTTGGCCTTGGCCATGATCGCTGGCCCGAGGGACACGTCCGGCGCGCAAATCACGAAGCCCTTGGCGCCGTTGGCGGCGAGGCTGTCGATGGCCGACAGGGTTTTCTCGCCGTCCGGCACGGCGATCTTGATCACGGTAAAGCCCTTGTCCTTGCCGGCCTTTTCAGCGAAAGCCCACTCGGTCTGGAACCAGGGCTCCTCGGCCTGCTTGACCAGAAAACCGATCTTCACCGGCTCGGCGGCCAGCAGCAGGCTGCTCAGGCTGACTGCCGATGCCGCCAGGGCGATACAACACAGGGAACGGATTGCACGACGACGATTCATAAGGTGACTCCTTGTTTTTGTTGTGAGTGCGAGTGGTGAACCGGTACAGCCTGATATTCGAGATTTATCCTGCAAAACGCTGACAGAGGGTCCCTGGGGTTTCGACCTCGATGGCCAGCACCGCCCCGTCCAGTGGGTGATTGAGCGGGCTGGCGGCGCTGGTGATGTACAAGGTTCGCAGATCCTCGCCACCAAACACGCAACTGGTGGGACGGCTGACAGGGAGTTCAATCACCCGGTCGACCTCGCCGTTGGGCGCCAACCTGAGCAGGCAGCCACCGTCCCAGCGGGCGTTCCAGAGGTAACCTTCGGCGTCCATTGCCGAACCATCCGGGACGCCGCGCGGGTGCGGCCCGAACCACTCCCGCGGCGGCCCGAGTTGGCCGTCGGCAGCGATCGAATACCGATACAGCGTGCCGTCCAGGCTGTCGCCAAAATACAATTGCGTGGCGTCCTCGCTCCACAGCAAGGTATTGGGAATACCCAGGCCGCGTGCCAGAGGCGTGACTCGCGCATCGGCATCGATGCGAAACAGACCGCCGCTACGGCGCCGCACGGGAAGGTCTTCACCCTGCTCGCCGAGGTTGTTCTGCATGGTGCCCAGCCAAAGCCGGCCCTGGGCATCGCAGCGGGCCTCGTTGGCCCGATTGCCCGGTTGCGGATCCGCCACGCAAAGCAACGTCAGGCGCGGCGCGTGTGGCGCGGAGCTCAGGTCGAGTCGATACACGCCACTGCTCAAGGTCACCAACGCATCGCCGCTTGCGCAGGGAATGAACGCCGATACCGGCTCCGGCAGTTGCCAGACCCGCAGGTCGGAGCCCGTCATGCGCAACGCCTGTTTGCCAGCGATATCAACCCAATACAGGGCCTGGCCGGGAGCGTCCCAGAACGGGCCTTCGCCCAATTGCGCACGGTGTGCGGTGACTGCGGTCCACGACATGAAGCCTCCTGGGATGTTCGGGTTTTCAGGTACCGACGAACGGGTTCGCGTTACAGCGGATCGCGGGATGGCAAGCCATCCACCAGTCGTTGAATGCGCAACGGATTGGCATTTTTCAACGCGTCCGGGAGCAGGCTGTCGGGGTAATTCTGAAAGCACACCGGACGCAGGAAGCGGTCGATGGCCAGGGTCCCCACTGAAGTGCCACGCGCATCGGAGGTGGCGGGATAAGGCCCGCCGTGCACCATCGCGTCACAGACTTCGACGCCGGTCGGATAACCGTTGAGCAGGATGCGCCCGACTTTCTGCTCCAGGAGTGGCGTCAGCTCGCTGAACTGCTGCAAGTCCCCGGGCTCGCCAATGATCGTCGCCGTCAGTTGGCCGTGCAGGCCGTTCAACGCGGCGCTGAGCTGCGCTTGATCGGCCACCTCAACGAATACGCTGGTCGGGCCGAAGACTTCTTCTTGCAGCACTTCATCCCCCTTGATCAGCAAGCTGACATCCGCCTTGAACAGCTGTGGCTGCGCCTGCTTGCCCGCTTGCGCAGTGCCGGCCAAGTGCTCGATGCCAGGGTGGGCCAGGAGCTTTTGCAAGCCTTTGCCGTAACTGCTCAAGGTGCCGGCGTTAAGCATGGTTTGCGCGGGTTGGTCATCGATCAGTCGGGCGACCTGCTGGATGAACGCGGTGAACTGCGGCGAACGGATACCGATCACCAGACCGGGATTGGTACAGAACTGGCCACAGCCCTGGACCACCGAGGCGGTCAGATCACGGGCCACGGTTTCCGCCCGCGCTTGCAGCGCCTGGGGTAACACGATCACCGGGTTGATGCTCGACATCTCGGCGAACACCGGAATCGGTTGTGGGCGCGCGGCCGCCATGTCGCACAACGCTCGTCCGCCCTTGAGCGACCCGGTGAAACCGACCGCCTGGATCGCCGGATGCTTGACCAGCGCTTCGCCGACCCCGGTGCCGAAGATCATGTTGAACACGCCGGCCGGCATCCCGGTGATTTCTGCCGCCCGCAGGATCGCGTCGGCAACCAGTTCGGCAGTTGCCATATGACCGCTGTGAGCCTTGAACACCACCGGGCAACCGGCCGCCAGCGCCGACGCCGTATCACCGCCCGCGGTGGAAAACGCCAGGGGAAAGTTGCTGGCGCCAAACACCGCTACCGGCCCCAGGCCGATGCGGTATTGACGCAAGTCCGGGCGCGGCAGCGGTTGACGCTCGGGGCGGGCCCGATCGATACGCGCCCCGTAGAAATCGCCGCGACGCAGCACATTGGCGAACAGACGCATCTGGCCACTGGTACGGCCGCGCTCGCCCTGAATGCGGGCGGCGGGCAATGCGGTTTCGCGGCAGACCAGGGCGATAAATTCATCGCCCAGCGCATCCAGCTCATCGGCCATCGCCTCCAGAAACTGCGCCCGACGCTGCGCGCTCAGGGCCCGATAGGCTGGGTAAGCCGCCGCCGCGGCCTTGGCGGCGGCATCGACTTCCTGCTCGGTCGCCTGATAGAAATCATGGGGCAGGCTTTCCCCGGTGCTGGCATCGATGCTCTGCAGTCTGACGCTGCCGGTCGCACTGCGCTGGCCGCCGATGTAGTTGTGGCCTAAAAACTGAGTCATGCCTGTCTCCTTAAAGGGTTCCTACGGTTCCGGGTGCAAACACCGCGTCGACCGCGCGAATACCGTTGATCAATGGCGCACCGAACTCCGCCTGGCTGATTTCGAACACATCGCCCGGGCGCGTCCGAATGCCGTCCGCGAAAGACAGGGTGGCGGTGCCGAAAAAGTGAATGTGCACGTCCCCCGGCCGCAGGAACTGACTGTACTTGAAGTGGTGGTACTCAAGGTTTTCCAGGCTGTGGCACATATTGGCTTCGCCACTGAGGAACTCGTTCTGCCACAGTACCTCGCCATCGCGCAGAATGCGGCTGGTGCCGGCCAGGTGCGAGGGCAGTTCACCGACCCGCAGTTCCGGACCATAGCTGCAATTGCGCAATTTGGAGTGGGCCAGGTACAGGTAATTCTTGCGCTCCATCACGTGATCGGAGAACTCGTTGCCCACGGCATATCCCAGGCGATAAGGCTTGCCGTCCTGGCCGATGACATACAGGCCGCCGATTTCCGGCTCTTCGCCGGCGTCTTCGGCGAACGGCGGCACGGCAAATGCCTGCCCCGGACGCACGACGCTGCTACCGTCGCCCTTGTAGAACCATTCCGGCTGCACGCCGGCCTGACCGGCGGCGGGTTTACCGCCCTCCACGCCCCATTTGAAGATACGCATGGTGTCGGTCATCGCGCTGTCGTCAGCGGCCTGCTGATGCATCTTGTCCCGCGCCGCCGCACTGCCCAGATGGGTCAGCCCGGTGCCGCTGACCAGCATATGCGCCGGGTCCGGATGATCCAATGGCACCAGCACCCTGAGCTCGGCCAGCAACTCGGCATAATCATGGCTGGCCCCCAGGCCGAGGCTTTCTACCTGTTGCCGCAGATCGACACCCGCCTCGATGGCGGCCAGCGCCAGCTCGCGCATCGTGCGCACCGATTGCACCTCACGCACCTGGCCGTCTTCGACCACGCCAACCCGACGCTCGCCGTGACTCAATTCGAACTGAACTAAACGCATGAAGCTTCTCCTGATTGCCGATTAAGTATGCGTGGCGCCGCGGGCGCTGGCGGCAAACTGGTCGACCGGCAGCACATGTCTACGTTCCAGCAACCGATAGATCACCCCGGTCAGCAGCAGACCGAACACCATCACGCAGGAAAGGAAGTACAAACCCGACGCCAGGTTGCCGGTGTACTCCTTGAGCGCGCCGATCACGAACGGGCCGATGTAGCCGCCCAGGTTGCCCACCGAGTTGATCAGCGCAATCCCCGCCGCCGCACTGGCGCCGGCAAAAAACCGCCCCGGCAAGGTCCAGAACACCGCGGTACAGGAAAACAGCGCGAACGCCACCAGACACAGCGCCGCCAGTTGCAGCAGCGGAACGCTCAGCCAGGCGCTGAAGAACAGCCCCATCGCCCCCAATACATAAAGCACCGCCAAGTGCCCATAGCGATCATTCAGGCGGTCGGAACTGCGCGGGACGATCAGCAGCCCGAGGATCCCGAAGATATACGGCACCGACGAGACGAACCCGGTGGTCAGATCGCTGCCGCCGAACTGCTTGATCAAGGTCGGCAGCCACAAGCCCAGGCCATAGATGCTCAAGGTCACCGGCAGATAGAACAACGCCAGCAGCAACACCCGCTTGTCCTTGAGGGCGTGCAGCGGATTGCCGTGCCGGGTCTGGCCGTAGGCTTGCAGGTCCTTGTTCAGTTCGCCGGCCAACCAGTCCTTCTCGGCCTGATCCATCCAGGCGACCTGCCGCGGGCCATCGGGCAGGTAACGCAGCACCGGCCAGGTCAGCAAAATCGCCGGCGTACCGATGGCGATGAACAACCACTGCCAGCCGTGCAGACCGAGGATCCCGTCCATGCCGAGCAGGCCGCCGGACACCGGGCCGGTGATCATCATCGCAATGGGTTGGGACAGGATGAACAGCCCGAGGATCTTGCCGCGATGGCGCACCGGGAACCATTGGGTGATGTAGTAGAGAACGCCAGGGAAGAACCCGGCCTCGGCCGCGCCGAGCAGCAAGCGCATCAGATAGAAACTGTAGGGCCCCTGAACAAACGCCATGCCAATGGTGATGGCGCCCCAGGTGAGCATGATCCGCGCGAACCAACGCCGCGCGCCGAAGCGGTCGAGCATCAGGTTGCTGGGGATTTCCAGGAGGAAGTAGCCAATGAAGAACAGCCCGGCCCCCAACCCATACGCCGCATCACCGATGCCGATGTCCGCGCCCATGTGCAATTTGGCGAAGCCTACGGCGGAGCGATCCACGTAGGCGATCAGGTACAGCAGGATCAGGAACGGAATCAGTTTCAGCGTGATGCGACGAATAAGCCGCAGTTCCTGGCTCATGAGATCGATTTCCGATTGTTGTTTTTATGGAAGCTCGGGGGACGCCTCTCGCGGAAAACCGCCAGGGTCATACCTCAGTTGCAAACGACTATATAGTATTACTATTTACTCAACAACACTTCCAAACCCAAGATTTTGCGCTTATGTTAGGCCCAGCAAAGAACAATATAGTCTTACAATAAGAGAACTGACCATGTCCGATAAAAAACCCGACCTGCGCTCCGCCCAGTGGTTTGGTACTGCCGACAAAAACGGTTTCATGTACCGCAGCTGGATGAAGAACCAGGGCATTGCCGATCATCAGTTCCATGGCAAGCCGATCATCGGGATCTGCAACACCTGGTCGGAGCTGACCCCGTGCAACGCGCACTTCCGCCAGATTGCCGAGCATGTCAAACGCGGGGTGATCGAGGCCGGCGGCTTTCCCGTGGAGTTCCCGGTGTTCTCCAACGGTGAATCGAACCTGCGCCCGACCGCCATGCTCACCCGCAACCTGGCGAGCATGGATGTCGAGGAAGCCATTCGTGGCAACCCGATCGACGGCGTGGTGTTGCTGACCGGCTGCGACAAGACCACCCCGGCGCTGTTGATGGGCGCCGCCAGTTGCGACGTGCCGGCCATCGTCGTCACCGGCGGGCCGATGCTCAATGGCAAGCACAAGGGCCAGGACATCGGCTCGGGCACCGTGGTCTGGCAACTCAGCGAACAGGTCAAGGCCGGCACCATCAGCCTCGACGACTTCCTCGCGGCCGAGGGCGGCATGTCGCGCTCGGCGGGGACCTGCAACACCATGGGCACCGCCTCGACGATGGCCTGCATGGCCGAGGCACTCGGCACCTCGCTGCCCCACAACGCGGCGATCCCGGCGGTCGATGCGCGCCGTTATGTCCTGGCGCACATGTCCGGCATGCGTGCGGTGGAGATGGTTCGCGAAGACCTGAAGCTGTCGAAGATCCTCACCAAGGAAGCCTTTGAAAATGCCATCCGCGTCAACGCCGCCATCGGCGGTTCGACCAACGCGGTGATTCATTTGAAAGCCATTGCCGGACGCATCGGCGTCGAGCTCGACCTGGATGACTGGACCCGTATCGGTCGCGGCATGCCGACCATCGTCGACCTGCAACCGTCCGGGCGCTTCCTGATGGAAGAGTTCTACTATGCCGGCGGCCTGCCAGCGGTATTACGCCGCCTCGGCGAAGCCAACCTGATTCCCCACCCCAACGCCTTGACCGTCAATGGCAAGTCGCTCGGCGACAACACCAAGGACGCCCCGATCTACGGCCAGGATGAGGTGATTCGCACGCTCGCCAACCCGATCCGCGCGGACGGCGGTATCTGCGTACTGCGTGGCAACCTGGCGCCACTCGGCGCGGTGCTCAAGCCTTCCGCCGCCAGCGCCGAACTGATGCAGCATCGCGGCCGCGCGGTGGTGTTCGAGAACTTCGACCTGTACAAGGCGCGGATCAACGACCCGGAGCTGGACGTCGATGCGAACTCGATCCTGGTCATGAAAAACTGCGGGCCAAAGGGTTATCCCGGCATGGCGGAAGTCGGCAACATGGGCTTGCCGGCCAAACTGCTGGCCCAGGGCATCACCGACATGGTGCGGATTTCCGATGCGCGCATGAGCGGCACGGCGTACGGCACCGTGGTTCTGCACGTGGCACCGGAAGCGGCGGCCGGCGGCCCCTTGGCCGTCGTGCGCGAAGGCGACTGGATCGAGCTCGACTGTGCCAACGGGCGTTTGCACCTGGACATCCCGGACGCCGAACTGGCGGCGCGCATGGCCGACCTGCAAATGCCACCGCCACTGATCGTGGGCGGCTATCGTCAGTTGTACATCGACCACGTGCTACAGGCGGATCAGGGCTGCGACTTCGACTTCCTGGTGGGTTGCCGCGGCGCCGAGGTCCCCCGACATTCCCACTGATCGTCATCAAGCGGCAGCATTCCCCAGCGGTTCAGGCGCGCAGGAGCGCCTGAAAGGGATGGGAGCGATGCTATGATGCAGCGTATTTCGTCAGAGCAGCCTCCCTGTTATGGATCACCAGCCCCCCAAGCCACGCAAGAGCATGCATGCCCAGATCGTTCAGGAACTGGGCATGCACATTGTCTCCGGACGCTTCAAGCCGGAAGAGCGCTTACCCATGGAGGCAACGCTGTGCGAGGAATATAAAGTCAGTCGCTCGGTGCTGCGCGAAGCCACTCGGGTACTGAGCGCCAAAGGGCTGGTGTACTCCAAGCCACGGGTCGGCGCGGTGGTCCGCCCGCGCGTGAAATGGCACTTGCTGGACCCTGACGTACTGTCCTGGCTGATGCAGTCGACGCCGCACAGCGAGTTCTTCAACACCCTGGCCGGCGTGCGGCGCATCCTCGAACCGGAAATCGCCGCGATGGCCGCCACCACGGCGACCGACGCGGACATCGCGGTCATCGAAAAAGCCTACAAATCCATGGAAGCGGCACAGACCCACGCGAGCCTGCTGCAAGCGGACCTGGATTTTCACCGGGCGATCGCCGACGCGACCCGCAACGACCTGCTCGCCTACATGTGCAACATGCTCTCACTGCCGCTGCGCGAGTCCATCAACATCACCAACCAGCGTCCCGACAGCCAACGGCTCAGCCTGCCCCGGCACAAGGCGATACTGACCGCCATCAAGAATCGTGACGCCCTCAGTGCCCGGCATGCCTCGCTGGTGCAACTTGACGATACCCGTGTCGCCCTGGATGCCGTGATGAACGTCCTCACTCCGCTGTAACGCCACGCCAGGAGCAGGCGTTCGACGGGATGACCGTGAAAGCCTGACTCAGGCTTTGGCTCCCAACTCCGCGGAGAGCCGCGCGGCGACCTGTTTGATCAACGGGATCAGCTCGGCCATTTTCTCCAGCGGCATATAGGGCACCGTACTGGCGATGCTGATCCCGGCGACGATGCGCCGGCTGGCATCGCGTACCGGCGCCGCGACACAGCGGATCGACGGTTCGTTGTCTTCCAGGTCGAACGCGTAACCGCCCGCCACGTACTCCAGCATGCGCTGCTGAAATTGCTCCCAGGATTGCTCCGGGAGCTGCGGCCATAACAGATTCTTCCCACCCGCCGGCAAGCTGATTTGATACAGGCGCTGCCACTCTTGCGGTGAATCATCGAGCATCAGCGCCTTGCCGATCCCAGTGCGCGCCAGCGGCATGCGATGCCCGACCCGCGAACGCATTTCCGGACCATTGCGCCCAGGATTCTTGTGCAGGTACAGCACATCATCGTCTTCCCGAATCGCCAGGTGAATGGTATCGCCGGTCAACGCCGACAACTCATCCAGGTACGGCCCGGCCAGGGTCACCAACGGCAGTTCCTCACGCGCCTGGAAACCCAGCTCGATCAACTTCGGCCCGAGCAGGTAACCGATCTGCGGCACGACCCGCAGATAGCGCTCATCCACCAGGCAACTGGTCAGTCGATGGGTGGTGCTGCGGGTGGTGCCGATCAACCGGGCAATGTCCTTGAGGTCGCGCGCGCCACTGGCCACGGCCTGAATCACCGCCAAGCCCCGTAGCAGCGTCTGGGTACCGGTCGGCGCGGCGTCCTTGGCGTTTTTTGCGGCGTCTTCCTGCATATCCGGCCTTCAACAATGAGCGAGAGAACGGGCGGCATTATGGTCGCCCGATCTGGCGCTTGCTAGAGTTCGATCCGCACCACCTTGCCCACCAGCAACACATAAGACAGTGCGCCGATCAACGCCAGCACGGCGATGTAGGTGATCGCCGGGGCGAAGGAGTCACCGCTGGCGAGAAAGCCGATGACGATCGGCGTGGTGATCGCCGCCAGATTGCCGATGAAGTTGAACACCCCACCGGTCAACCCCAACAAACGTGCCGGCGCCAGGGTCGAGACCAGCGACCAGGTGATCGAGGCCAAGCCGTTGCCGAAGAACGCCAGCGCCAGGCAGGCAATCACCCAGGGCGTCGATTCGACAAAGTTGGCACCGATGATCGTGGTGGAAATCAGCAATCCGCCAATGATCGGCAACTTGCGGGCAAAGCCGACCGTCGCGCCACGGCGGATCAACCAGTCGGAGAAGAACCCCGAACAGAGCACGCCGACGAACGCGGCGAGAAACGGCAGCGACGCCAGCAGGCCGGACTTGATGAAGTCCATGCCGCGATATTTCACCAGGTAGGTCGGAAACCAGGTCAAAAAAAACCACAATGTCGAATTGAGGCAGAACTGTCCGAGGTAGATGCCCCACAACTTGCGTTGGCTCAACACGATGCCCAGGTCCGTCCAACTGAACGGCGCCTTGCGCCTGGCCGTCTCGACCTGGATATCGACCAGGCCACCGCCCTCGCGGATAAGGTCGATTTCCGCCGGATTGGCGCCCTTGAAATCCCGTGGCTCGCGATACACCGCGTACCAGACCAGCGCCCAGAGAATCCCCAGCACGCCGGTACTGACGAACACCATGTGCCAGCCGTATTGATGTTGCAGCCAGGCCAGGACCGGCGTCAGAAAGGCCAGCCCGACAAACTGCCCGGAGGTGTAGAAGCCAATGGCGGTGGCACGCTCACGCTCGGGAAACCAGGTGGTCACCACCCGGCTGTTGATCGGATAGGCCGGTGCTTCCAGGGCGCCGACCGCCATGCGCAGAACGAACAGGGCGATGAAGCTGGCGGCGAAACCGAGCATCACCGTGGCCACCGACCACAGCAGCAGCGCGACGCTGTAGAGGATACGCGGCGGCACTCGGTCCACCAGCCAACCACCGGGGATCTGCATGGCGGCATAGGTCCAGCCGAACGCCGAGAAGATCAGCCCGACATGGATCGGATCGATCGCCAGCTCGCTGGTCAGCGCCGGAGCCGCGATCGACAGGTTGCTGCGGTCCAGGTAGTTGATCACCACGGTGATGAACAGCAGCACCATGATGAAGAAACGCTTGCGGCTCGGCGTCACCAACGACGCCTGCCCGGCAAAGACTTCCGGTTGCATGGGGGGGCCTCTTCTTATGATTATTGAGGGCATTGCTGCGCAAAAAGGCGCCTGTCGGAGCGCGCCCCGTCGCACATTTATCGGGTATTGAATCAGCCGGGGACTACCACTCGGCAAAACTGCCGTCGGCATGACGCCAGATCGGGTTGCGCCAGCGGTGACCGATGGCGGCGCGCTCGATCACGTACTCTTCGTTGATCTCGATACCCAGGCCCGGGCCATTCGGGATCTTCACGAAGCCTTTGTCATAGTCGAACACCCGCGGATCCTTGACGTAATCCAACAGGTCGTTGCTCTCGTTGTAATGGATGCCCAGGCTCTGCTCCTGGATAAAGGCGTTGTAGCAAACCGCGTCCAGTTGCAGGCACGCCGCCAGGGCAATCGGGCCCAACGGACAATGCAACGCCAGCGCCACATCGTAGGCTTCGGCCATGTTGGCGATCTTGCGGGTTTCGGTGATGCCGCCGGCATGGGAGGCATCCGGCTGGATGATATCGACGTAGCCTTCGCTGAGCACCCGCTTGAAATCCCAGCGCGAGAACAGACGCTCGCCCAGCGCTATCGGCGTACTGGTCAACGGTGCCAGTTCTTTCAACGCTTCATAGTTTTCGCTGAGCACCGGCTCTTCGATGAACATCAGTTTGTAGGCGTCGAGTTCTTTCATCAGCACCTTGGCCATGGGTTTGTGCACCCGGCCATGGAAATCCACGCCGATCCCGACATTGGGCCCCACCGCATCGCGCACGGCGGCGACGTTGGCCAGCGCCAGATCGACTTTTTCGAAGCTGTCGACAAATTGCAGCTCCTCGGTCCCGTTCATTTTCACCGCGGTGAAACCACGCGCGACGGCTTCCTTGGCGGCCCGGGCGGTATCAGCCGGACGGTCGCCGCCGATCCACGAGTAGACCCGGATCTTGTCGCGCACCTGGCCGCCCAGCAGATCACTGACCGACACTCCCAGGGCCTTGCCCTTGATGTCCCATAGCGCCTGATCGATCCCGGCCAGGGCACTCATGTGCACGGCGCCGCCACGGTAGAAACCGCCGCGATAGAGCACGGTCCAGATATCTTCGATATTGCGCGGATCCTTGCCGATCAAGTAATCCGACAGCTCATCAACCGCCGCCGCGACCGTGTGGGCCCGGCCTTCGACCACCGGCTCGCCCCAGCCGGTCACGCCCTCATCGGTTTCGACTTTGAGGAACAGCCAACGGGGTGGAACGATAAAGGTGGTCAGTTTGGTGATTTTCATCTGGTTGTCTCTCTTGTTCAGAGGCGGCGCACGCGGCGCCAATAAAGTCTTAACGCAACGCGTTCCAGGCCTGCACATAGGCGTTGGCGCGCAGCGCTACTTGGTCAGGTGTCAGCCCCGGCTTGAACAACCCGGAACCCAGACCGAAACCGCTGACGCCCGCCTCGACAAACACCCGCATATTGTCCGGCGTAATCCCGCCGACCGGAATCAGCAAGGTCCCGGCCGGCAGCACCGCCAACCATGCCTTGACCACCGCCGGGCCCATTTGCTCGGCCGGGAACATCTTCAGGACATCGGCGCCTTCGGCCAGCGCGGCAAAGGCCTCGGTCGGCGTGGCGACCCCCGGCGACAAGTACAGGCCCGCCGCCTTGGCCGCACGCAGAACCTTGGGATCACTGTGGGGCATGACGATCACCTGCCCGCCCGCGGCCTTGACTTGCTCGACCTGTTCCGCGGTCAGCACCGTGCCGGCCCCGATCAGGCAATCGGCGGGCAAAAGATCGCGCAGGATGCGGATACTGTCATAGGGTTCGGGAGAGTTGAGGGGCACTTCAATGACGCGAAACCCGGCCTGGTACAACACCTCGCCGATGGCCGCCGCTTCTTGCGGACGCAGGCCGCGAAGGATCGCGATCAGACCGTTTTTCGCCAGTGCTTGCTTGAGCATGTCAGACCTCTTGGTAGTTGAACGCAAGCGCTCAGCCGAGCAGCCCGGCCGCTTCGGCCAGGCGCCACAAACCGCGTTCGGTGGCCTGTTCGGCCTGGCTCACCTGAGCAAAACCGCAGGCATCGAGCGCCCGGCTATAACGGGCGCAGAGTTGGGAATTACCGATAAGGATGATCGACGGCAAGGCGCCGCCGCGACGCCGGCGGCGCTGCACGCTGGCGAGGGCCACGAGTTCATGGCCAATCAGCAGGCCCGACAGATAGTCGGTCTGTTCGGTCGGGCTCAGCTCGCCCGTCAAGCCGAGACTGCGCGCACTGAACACGGTCGACAGTGGACCGATTTCGCCCTCGGTGGACAACGCCACCCGCACGCCGCGATCAAACGCGGCGCTATCGAAGGGGGCGCCGCGCTGTTGAGTGCGCCCCAGAATGCTGTGCTCACTGAGCACGGCGAACAGCTCGCCGGTCATGAAGGTGTCGAAGTGGACGATGCAGCCATCGGCCACCTCGACCCATTTCGAATGGCTGCCGGGCAGGCCGATCAGCAGGTTGGCGCCAGCGCCCGCTGGCAGACCTTGCAGCACGCCGAGGACCTGGGTCTCTTCGCCGCGCATCACATTCGGCAGGCGCGAGCGCTGGATCACGCCGGGCACGATGTGCACGGCGACGCCGCGCAAGCTGTGTACGGTGCTCAAGGCAGTGCCCAGGTTGGCGACATTCGCCGGGGTGTCGCGGTAAGCGGCCTCGACCCAGCCCTGGGCGCTGCCGACCATACCGCAGGCGATGACCGCCAGCTCGGGCTGGGCATCGAGCCAGTCACCGCAGGCCTCATCGAAGGCCAGTTCAAAGCCATTGGCGCACATCTGCCCGGCGATTATCCGCGGCACGCTGGGCAACTGCATGATCCCCGACGACAGCGAACGCTGTTCGAGCACCTGGCCGCCGGCAGCGAGTTTGTAAGCCCGAAGTGAGGTCGTCCCCCAATCGAGCGCAATCAATTGCGCCTGCATCGCTTCACCTGAATTTGTTTTTGGGCAGTGAGTGCGTAGAGCTGATGAAGGCGACTATAAACCTGAGGCGCGTAATATCTCAATATATAAATTGATATCCCATATATAGGGATACAAAAACACAAAAATGATCTCCACCCCGGAGCAATATTCCCGTCGCTGGCGTCGCGCAGAAGGATAGAGCCCAAAACGGGCGAGAGGCCGGCCGTCTGTTGCAGAGCGGCCGGGCGCTAGAGGATCAAGCCTTTTTCGTCCTCGGCAACAACACCGCCAACACCCCTAACAACGGCAGGAACGAGCACATCGTGTAGACGTACTCGATGCCGCGAATGTCCGCCAGATGCCCGAGCAATGCCGCGCCGATCCCGCCAAAGCCGAACATCAGGCCGAAGAACACCCCAGCGATCATCCCGACCTTGCCCGGCACCAGTTCCTGGGCGAACACCACGATGGCCGAGAAGGCCGACGCCAGGATGAAACCGATCACCACACTCAACAGCGTGGTCCAGAACAGGTCGACATGGGGCAGCATCAAGGTGAACGGCGCCACCCCCAGGATCGAAAACCAGATCACCGCCTTGCGCCCGATCTTGTCGCCAATCGGCCCACCGGCAAAGGTCCCCGCCGCCACCGCGCCGAGAAACAGGAACAGGTGCAGTTGCGAACTGGCCACCGACAGCTGGAACTTCTCGATCAGGTAAAAGGTGAAATAGCTGGTGAAGCTGGCCATATAGAAATACTTGGAGAACACCAGCAACCCGAGCACCACCAGCGCCCCAATCACCCGATTCTTCGACAGCCCGTGAGTAGCCTGCTGGCCCTGCTTGAGCTTGAACAGGTTCAGGTGCGCGCGGTACCAGCGACTGATCCCGTACAACACCCCCAGGGCAAACAGCGCGAACAGGCCGAACCAGGCGACATGGCCCTGGCCGAACGGAATGATGATCGCCGCCGCCAGCAACGGGCCAAAAGCCGAACCGGCGTTACCGCCGACCTGGAAGCTCGACTGTGCCAGCCCATAACGCCCGCCCGACGCCAGCCGGGCGACCCGCGAGGCTTCCGGGTGAAAGGTCGAGGAGCCGACACCGATCAGGGCCGACGCCAGCAGGATCAGCGGAAAACTCCCGACCTGGGACAGCATCAGAATCCCGATCAGCGTGCAGATCATCCCCGCCGGCAGCAGCAAGGGCTTGGGATGACGGTCGGTATAAAAGCCGACCCAGGGTTGCAGCAAGGAGGCCGTCACCTGGAAGGTCAGGGTAATCAGCCCGACCTGGGTGAAAGTCAGACTATAGTTGGCCTTGAGCATCGGATAAATCGACGGCAGGACCGACTGGATCAGGTCGTTGACCAGGTGCGCCAGCGCCACCGCGCCAATCACGCGCATCACCAACGGACTGGTTTGCGGCGCTGCCGACGCCAGGGTCGTTCCGCCAGACGTTTGAGTAAGGGCCATGAAGTGATTCCAGAACACGGATGGATGCACAGTTGCAGGAACAGCAATGTGCCATTTTTCGGTGCAAGCACGCCAGATACTTGTAGAGCTAACAATCGATTTTGCCGATGAAATAACTGATAGCGCAAAGCCATTGGTCTGAATCTTGCCTGCTTTTGGGGCTTACAACACGCCCCCTTACAAAGGGGAGTGAGAATGGGAAGTTTCGCCACAACCGCTGACCTACAACGCCTCACTGGCGGACTTCCCGAGGTTTCTAATGACGGCAACCGCTACGATTGCACCAAAATCGTGCGATGCGCCCTGAGGAGTAGTCGACCATGCACGCTTTTTTATCACCGGGGATTCGACTGCTAGGCCGCTTCGGGTTCGCCCGTAAGTTTCAGGTACTGTTCCTGTTGTTCATCGTGCCGCTGATGGGCAGCCTGTACCTGATCGGCCAGGATTATCGCGGCAAGCTGGCACTGATTTCCGAGGAGCGTGCCGGCGTCAATCAACTGCTGGCCCTCGACTCACTGGACAACCTGCTGGCCGCTCAGCGTGACCGTGCCGCCCGTTGGCGCGCCACGGAGACCAATCGCCAACCGACACCCGCCACCCTGGCGGCCATGGCGGCGCTGGACAAAGTCCAGCCCGAAATCAACCAGGCCGTCGAGACGCTGGGCAAGACCCTGCAAAGCTCAGGAGCCGGTGCCGACACCCTGCAGCGCTACCAGGTCCTGCAAGCCGCCCTCACCGGCCTCGACTCCGCCAGCCTGAGCAAGGTCGGCTGGTGGCCGGATGGCTATGATCGCTTCACCAGCGCCTTGAGCGCGTTGCAAGCGCTGCGCGAGCAGGTCGCCATGGACAGCCGCCTGATTCTCGCCCCCTGGATGGAAACCTACCTGCTCACGCAAATCGCCACCCAGCACGCGCCGGACCTGATCGAGCGGGTTGGTCGTCTCGCCAGCGTCGGCCAGGCGTCGGTGGTGTCGGGCCAGTTCAGCCTGCAAAGTCGCCTGCAACTGAAGGATCTGCGCAGCCGTATCGGCGATGCCCGCGAACAATTGACCAAGACCGGCAACCTGCTGGAAAGCCGCCTGCCAGCGGAGCTGAAAAACTGGGCGGAGCGCTACCACGCCAGCCTGAAACACTTGGATGACGGCCTCAAGACCCTCGACGACGGGATGTTCGCCGGCAGTATCAGCCTCAAGACCGAGGGTTTCGAACAGACCCTGGACAACATGCTCGGCGAACTCGCCAGCTTGCGCCAGGACAGCCTCACCGCCCTCGACAGCCGCCTGGACCATTACCACGGCGCGGCCATCCGCCAGTTCAGCCTGCTGGCGGGGATTTTCGGTTGCCTGCTGCTGGCGGCGCTGTACCTGTTCGTCTGCCTGCAGGCCTCGATCCGCCGGAGCGCCAGCGGTATCACTCTGCTGGCCGAATCCCTGCGCGACGGCAACCTCTGCCTGCAGGTGCCGGTGGAGGGCCGTGACGAGCTCGCGGCCATCAGCACCGCGCTGAACGTCGCCGTGGTGCAACTGCGCACCAGCCTGCAGGGGGTCGACCATGAGACCCTGCAACTGAGCGCGGCGGTGCGCACCCTCAACACCCACTCCAGCGGAGCCCTCAGCGAGGTCGAGACGCAACAGGCGCAAATCAGCCAGATCGCCGCGGCGGCCACGCAACTGGCGGCCACCTCCCAAGGCGTGGCGCAGAGCTGCGAACAGGCCTCCGACAGCGCCCAGAACACCCAGCGCATTGCCTCGGAGAGCAGCCGCGACAGCCAGCGCACCACCGCCAGTATCCAGCAACTGAACCAGCGCCTGAACGAAACCGCTGCGGCCCTGGGCCGGGTCAGCGAACAGGGGCAGCAGATCCAGTTGGTGGTCGACACCATTCGCGGGGTGGCCGAGCAGACCAACCTGCTGGCCCTGAACGCCGCCATCGAAGCGGCGCGGGCTGGTGAGCAAGGGCGCGGCTTCGCGGTAGTGGCCGATGAAGTGCGCAGCCTGTCGCAGCGCACCCAGAGTTCGACCGCGCAGATCGCCAGCACCGTCGACAGCCTGCGCTCCACGGTCAGCCAGGCCGTGACCCTGATGGAAGCGGCCTGTCTCCAGGCCGAGACCGACGCCCAATCGGTGACCGGGCTGGGTCAGCGGCTGGTGGAAATCGCCGGAGCCGTGCAGACCGTCACCGACACCCTGGCACAGATCGCCACGGCGGTGGACGAGCAGGCGAGCACGGCGGACGAGGTCAGCGGCAATATCCAGCAGATCGACCAGGCGGCGCTACGGCTGCTGGAAGGCGCGCGCGCGGTCAACCGCGCGGCGGACAGCCTGAGCGAAGGCAGCAAGGCCCTGAGCGACAATACCGGGCGCTTTCGCCTGAGTTGAGGAGGTCAAGGCCCACGGTTTTCGCCGGTGGGCCTTAAGCGTTTGATAGCGTAGAGAAAATTTTCAGATATTTGCTTGACACAACATCGTTACCGGCGAATAATGCGCGCCACTTGGCTACATAGCTCAGTTGGTTAGAGCATAGCATTCATAATGCTGGGGTCCGGGGTTCAAGTCCCTGTGTAGCCACCAAGTACTAAAAACGGCTTACCGAAAGGTAGGCCGTTTTTTTATGCCCGGAGAAAAGTGGTGGACCAGGAAGGCAGAAACGACAGACCCGGAGATGGGCCTCGCGGAGCTCAGAATTTACGGATGAATGAATTTTGCCGCCGTGAAGGCAAGCCCCGCGAGAACGGCCGAAATTTGCACGAAGCGCCAAGTCGAGTCACTGACGACTTTTTGAACGTCAGTAGAGATTGAGCCGCGCAACGCCTCCACATCGAACTTGGTTGCCATGTTCCTTTCAACGTTGTCGAGTTTTGTCTCGACGCGAGCAAGCCGCTCCCTGATCTCAGGGATTACCTTCTCCAATGCCGCTACGCGTACTTCCACGGGATGATCTCCAGGCGGTTCCTCACCACCAGTATTGCTCGCATCCCCCTTCTTGTCATCCCATCGACCAGAAACGACATCACCCATTTTCCTTCTCCATGGGAGACAAGCCTTCCACAACTTTTTTGACGCTGGTGTAAGCCATGTAGCCGCAGTTGGGGCATTCCATCGAGAATGTTGGATGCGCCACTCGCTCAGAAAGCAAACGCTCTGGTGAGACCTCATCCATCCTGGTGATCATCATGCAAGACTCAAGGCCCATCTCCAGAGATTTGTCGATATAGAAATTCCACTCGCCATCGTGGGGGCATACTGGACAAGAGCTTGATCGGCCAGCCTTTACCAGGAAACTTATGAATTGGCTTAACGTGATCCGCCATTCCTTTGGTATTGAGTCGTTGTCCTCCAACCGTCATCCCCCCAGTCAATCGCTTAATCTTAATTTGACCACTTCACCGCAATGACCGGACGGATACGCCCCACCATCAAACACACACCTTATCTCCGGTGCTTTCGCTTGACCTGCAAGACATCTCTCTTTCCCTCGCCTGAAATTTCCTAGAAACTTCCGCCCTGTTGCGCCCGCCGATTTCGCTGGCTAGCCTTGAGTCGTCACTGCCAAATCAGTGATCGGGTTTAGCAGCCTGGAATCTTTAACATTGGGCGCACAGCGCCACCCAAGTCGGGTGCATTTTTTTGCCTCCGTTTTATGGTGGCTGTGCGCAGGGCACCTTCGGGTGCGCCGGGTTTCCCAATGTTCCGGTCTGCTAACCTGCGTACAGCTGCCACCCACATTCGTTTAGCAGCGATAGCCGGCAGCTCCATTCAACATTGGGGATGCACAATCATGTTCAAGGTAACGCCTAATCCACCTGCTTCATCCGGCATAGAAACCATCGACCCACAAGCCGTCGACCGCGCCCTGGCTCACTACATGCGACCAGAAGGTCACACACCAAAAGCGCCCAGCGCCACTGTGTCGCTCAAACACCCACCCATCTCTCAAAGCCACGAAGACGCCCTGGTCAATGCCAGCTCAATCCTCGATTCCGCTGCCGCCACCGCCTATGAAAATGCCGACAACCTCACGGGCGCCAACCGCAAGGTGGCGATGGGCATCGTGCATCTGATCGAACTGGCACAGCGCAAGCTGGACTCTGTGATAGAAGAAATAGCGGTCCCGGGCTGACCAGAGCGGTGCAATAAAAGGTACTGGCTCAACACTCGCTCATAACCAGTTTTTTGCCTTCCAAAAACCCTCGCAATTAATCATGAAAAAGCCCCGGGCACGCACAATACCCAGGGCTTTCGCTCTCAAAATATGGTGTCGCGAAAGCCGCCTTCGGTACACATGTCACGGGTCATGGTAACTTCATCACCTTCGACATAGGCCCTCGAGCGCCACCATGAAAATGCCCGATATCGACGCTATCCAGGCGTTTGTCCTGGTTGCGGAACTCAAGAGCTTCACTCGCGCCGCCGATGCTATAGGCGGCACCCAGGCGGCTATCAGCCTCAAAATAAAGCGCTTGGAAGAAACCCTCGGGCGCAAGCTGCTGGAACGCACGCCGCGACGAGTCACGTTATCGGCTCATGGGCAGATGTTCGTCGCCAGCGCACGGCACTTGCTGGATAACTACCAGCAAGCGATGAACTGTTTCGGCAAGCAGAAACGCACCCTGCGGGTCGGCGTCAGCCATCACATTGTCGGGGCCGATCTCACCCTGTGGCTGCGACGCATGGCGAACACCGACCCGGAGGTGATCGTCGCCTTCAGCCTGGGCACGTCCCGGGATATGCTGGAGAGCTACGAGCAGGGCAAGCTGGATGTGGCCTTGGTCCTGAGGCACGACAACCGGCGCCAGGACGGCGAGGTGATTGGCGCCGCGCGATTCAGCTGGATGGCGGCGCAAGACTTCGAACTGCTCCCCGGAGAACCGTTGCCACTGGCGATACAACCGGCGCCCTGTGGCATGCGCAGCATGGTGATGGCGGCCCTACAAACACAGAACCGCCCCTGGGAAGAGGTCTTTGTCGGCAGCGGAATTCTGGCCATTGGCGCGGCCGTCGCGGCCGGCATCGGAATAGGCGCCATGGTCGAGCGCATGGCTGCGCACGGCTGTGTCGACGTGGAACAGCGGATCGACCTGCCGCCCCTGCCCTCGCGTGAAATCGTGCTCTATACCGCGCAGCGCGACGCCCAGGCGCAAGCGCTGATCAGCGCGTTGAGCGCGGACATCTCAAACAGTTGAACTAGAAGAACAAGCGTCCAGTCCTGGCCATCATCACCGCCAGACTCACCAAACCCAGACTGACGAGGACGAATGCCGCGAGATGTACCAGCACCAGCATGAGCGGCTGCATTCGATACTGTTCCATATTGGCTTCCTTGGTGGGCTCCAGAAGCAACAGTATGGGGAGGGCAATAGTGCGTGAAACAGACGTTGCGGGCTATTTCAGTGATAAGCGTTGCGCTTGTGGCCATGGAAATAACGACAGCTCCAGCAACGACTCCTGGACAAGCTGCCTACGGTACCGCGTAGCTCTCGTAATCCAAGGCGATCATGCCGTCTTTCGAGTAGCTGACGTACACCACCACCGCATCACTGCTGACGACCAAGGCGTAGGGCCATTTGCCGTTAGCCTTCCTCAACTGCTCATACAGCGGCGTAAAGTAGCTCTTTGTCTGGCCTCGTGGGTCGTAGGGCAATTGCACATGAAAAATCGGATAGTGCCCTCCATTGCATAACTGCACCCGCTCCAGCTTGATGTCATCTTTCTCCAGCACTGCACGGGTTGGATGCTGCCAGGCAACGAGGTCGACATCGTGACAATCGTTGACCGTGCTGCTGTAGAGTTCGGTGTTTTCCAAGGCGGGAAGTGCCGAAGCCAAGCAAGGCAAAAGCAACAATGGCAGGGGAAGAAAACGCGGCATGGCAGCGCTCCGAAAGAGGCAGGAACGCAATTGTAAAGCCTTGACCGCATTCTGGCTGACTATCCGCAGCCGGAAGCTCAAGCGCCAAACCCACCCGGCGCCACAAAGCCGCACAAAAACCCCAGACACTCGAAGCGCTGGGGCTTTTCTTTCGGAGGGACAGGCCCGGGATTTCAGCCGCATCCGCCTACTGAAAGATCAATTCAGCTTGAAATCGATCACGACTCTCGCCGCCACATCGCCCTTTTCCAATCGCTCGAAGACTTGATTGATGGCCGACAGCGGCTGGCGCTCGATATCCGCCTTGACCTTGCCTTCGGCGGCAAATGCCAGCGCCTCGGCCATGTCCTGTCGGTTGCCCACGAAAGAACCACGCACGGTGATGCAGTTGGCGACCACACCGAATAGATCCATGGGAAAGTCGCCAGGCGGCAGGCCGACCAGGACGCAGGTGCCCAGTTTTCGGGTCATCGCCACACCCTGTGTGAAGGCCCCAAGCGAGGGGGCGGTGATCAGCACACCATGGGCTCCGCCGTCCGTCGCGGCAATGACCGCCGCCACCGGATCGCTGCCCTTGGCATTCACGACGGCGTCAGCCCCCAACGCGGTCGCATGGGCCAACTTGCCGTCGTCAATGTCCACGGCACACACCCGTAGGCCCATGGCCTTGGCGTACTGGACCGCGAGATGCCCCAAGCCGCCAATGCCGGAAATAACGATCCACTGCCCCGGCCGGACATCGGCTTCCTTGATGCCCTTGTAGGTCGTCACCCCGGCGCAAATAATCGGTGCCGCCTCGCAGGGATCCAGGCCAGCCGGGATATGCGCGACATAATTCGGGTCCGCCAGAATGTATTCCGCGAATCCGCCGTTGCGTGTGTAGCCACCAAACTCGGCTTTCGCGCAGACGGTCTCCCACGCCTGCAGGCAGTATTCACAATGACCACACGCCGAGTAGAGCCACGGCACGCCGACTCGCTCGCCCATTTGTACGGCGGTGACGCCAGTGCCCAGCGCCACCACTCTGCCGATGCCTTCATGTCCGGGCGTAAAGGGCAGTCCTGGCTTGAGTGGCCAATCTCCTCGCGCCGCATGCAAGTCGGTGTGACACACACCACAGGCCTCAACCTTGATCAGGATCATCCCCGGCCCTACCGCCGGGATGTCCACCTGACGGACAACCAATGGCTTTCCGAACGCCTCGACGACCGCCGCCAACATTTTACTTTCCATCGGACTACCCTTCTTCAGAGTGGTAATTGCTCGCCCGACAACCGCCAGGCGAACACGAAAACAAGCGTCAACCGATCGTTCAAGCCAAGCCTCTGACCGCCTCGATCATTTTTACCAACACGGCCTGCGCATCGCCGTAAACCATGTTGCAGTTTTCTCCGTAGAACAGCTGATTCTGGATACCGGCGTAGCCCTTGCCCTCCCCGCGCTTGACCACATACACATGATGGGCCTTATCAACATCGAGAATCGGCATGCCGTAGATGGGCGACGACTTGTCGCTGCGCGCGGCGGGGTTGACCACGTCGTTGGCACCGATCACCAACACCACATCGGTGTCGGGAAAGTCGGTATTGATGTCTTCCAATTGGAAAATCAGATCGTAGGGCACCCCGGCCTCCGCCAGTAACACGTCCATTTGCCCAGGCATGCGCCCCGCCACCGGGTGCACGGCGAACCTCACCAGCACGCCGTGCGCCTGTAACAACTTGACGAACTCATAGAGCTTTTGTTGACCCTGGGCGACTGCCAGGCCATAGCCCGGAACGATGATGACCTTATTGGCGTAACGCATAGCGACACCCGCATCGCTCGCCGCCGTCGGCTTGAGCTCGCCCTCGATCACCGCCCCCTTGCGCGTCGGCTGATCACCAAAACGCGCAAAGAGCACATGAACCACCGTGCGATTCATCGCTTTGGCCATGAGCAGAGTCAGCAGCACGCCAGCGGCACCGACCAGCATGCCGGCGATCATCAGCGCCGGTACCTGCAACACAAAGCCTTCAAGGCCAACCGCAAGGCCGGTGAAGGCGTTGTAGATGGAGATGACCACCGGCATGTCGGCACCGCCGATAGGCAGCGTCATCAACACCCCGAACAGCAAGGCGCAGCCGAAGAACACTCCGATCAACCAGAGGACATGACTCAGCGAACCGCCGGCGTCTTGCATGACGACCATCAACCAAGCACCGACACTCAGCGTCACCAGCATCAACAGGGCGTTGATCAGTTGCAGCCCTTTCATGCGTAATGGCTTGTTGAGGCGGCCGTCCAACTTGGCCCAGGCGATCAAGGAGCCCGATAACGAAATCGCGCCGATCAGGGCGCCAAACAAGGTGCCGGCCAACGTCGAGAGATCGAACACCCGACTCCCGAACAACTCCATGGCGGCAATGGCCGCCGCCGCCCCGCCGCCCATGCCGTTGTAGATCGCGACCATCTGCGGCATGGCGGTCATGGCCGCCTTGCGCCCACTCCACCAAGCCATGCCACCGCCGAGCAGCAGGGCAACAAGCGCCAGGCTGACGTTGACCGGCAGTTGCGGTCGAGCCGCTTCGCTCACGGAAAACACGTAGAGAAAACTCACCAACACCGCCGCCAACATGCCCCAACCGGCAACATGAATGCCGCCCGCGGCCGTGACCGGCGAAGACATCCGCCATAACCCGAAGATCAGTAAAAAGGCAGCACCGAGATACACCATCCCGATAAGCCATTGCGAAGTCATAATCAGCATACTCAAACCTCAGGCCTTTTCAGCTTTTCTGGACACGCTGTGATGAGCTTTGCGCCGCTTGGGCTCAGGCGCGCTGGTCTGGAACATCGCGAGCATCCGACCGGTGACCGCGTAGCCTCCCGCCGCATTCCCCGCGCCCAGCAAGACCGCGACAAAGCCTGCGGCTTGTTCGGCGAACGTCACGGCATCGAGCAATCCGATCAGGCCGCCGACAACCACGATGCCATGGACAAAGTTCGAGCCCGACATTAACGGGGTATGCAAAATGGCCGGGACCCGGCCAATGATGACCCAGCCGGCGAAAGCGGCCAGCATGAAAATATACAGACCGACAAAGCCAATACTATTCATGAGTGCTGTGCTCCTTGGCTGCGTGGTCCGCTTCGGTGTCGCCCGGGGGCGCTGGATGCATGAGCTTGCCGGCATGGGTCAGTACTGTTTGCGCCAGAATCTGATCGTCCCAGTCGATGCCGATGACGTTGTTCTTCAACATCAGCGCCAGCAGGTTGAACTGATTTTTCGCGTACAACAGGCTGGCGTCCTGACTCAAGGACGAGGGCAGGTTCAGCGGCGCCATCAGGGTAACCCCACCGATCATGACGGTCTGTCCGGGCACGCAGCCTTCGCAATTGCCCCCCCTTCGGCGCCAAGATCGACAATGACCGCCCCGGGCTTCATGCCCGCGAGCTGCGCCGCGCTGACCAATCGTGGAGAGGGCCGTCCCGGTACCGCCGCGGTGGTAATGACGAGGTCCGCCTGTTGGATATGCTCGGTCAAGACTTGAGCGACTTGCGCTTTTTCCGCTTCGCTCAACTCGCGCGCATACCCGCCCTTGCCTCGTGCATCGACCCCGACGTCGACGAAACTGGCGCCAAGGGACCTCGCCTGCTCCGCGGTTTCCGGGCGCACATCGTAGCCCTCGACAACGGCTCCGAGCCGATGCGCGGTCGCAATGGCCTCCAGTCCCGCCACCCCCAACCCAAGGACCAGGACGCGGGCGGGCCCCACGATTCCCGCCGCCGTGGTGATCTTGGGCAGTATCCGGGACATATGTACCGAGCCAAGCTGCACCGCGTAATACCCCGACATAGCCGACTGACTTGAAAGTGCATCCATCGACTGGGCCCGGGTGATGCGCGGCAAGCGCTCCATGGCAAAGCAAGTGACCTGGCGCTCCAACAAGCGCTGTACCACCGCCGGATTCTTTTGTGCATAGACAAAGCACAGGAGCACCGAGCCTGGCTTCATCTTGCCGATGACTTCCAGGGATGGCGCCTGCACCGCCAGGACCACATCGGCCTCATGTACCAGTTGCCCACCGTTGGGCAGGAACAGGACGTCCGGATAAACCGAGTCCGGTAGAAAGCTCGCTTCGCCAGCCCCCGATTGCATATGCAACCTGGCGCCGAGCGCACGCAGTTTCGCGCACAGGCTCGGCACCAAAGCCACACGTCGTTCGTGGGGATGGGTTTCTTTCATCACAGCCAGATTGACGTACATCGCGCGCTCCGTTGAAGGCGCCCGACCATGGCGGGCGCCAGGATGTCTGCGGGCCAGGACTTCAGAGCGGCGCTTGGGCCACTACATAACGCACGAGCTTTTTATTGACGAATTGCTGGATGCCCATATCACCCAGCTCGCGACCATAGCCCGAGTTCTTGATGCCGCCAAACGGTAGCTCGGCATCGCTCCAACTGATGTTGTTGATAAACATCATGCCGGTCTCGATGCGACTGGCGACACGACGCCCCCTGGCCAGGTCACGCGTAAACACCGAACCACCGAGGCCGAAGTCGGAATCGTTTGCCAAGGCAATGGCCGCTTCTTCGTCGGCAACGCGGAAAAACAACGCCACGGGGCCAAAGAACTCATCCCTGAATGCCGGATTGTCGGGGGCGATATCCGTGAGAATGGTCGGCGCCATGAATGAGCCGGGACGATCGATCCGCCCGCCGCCCAGCAGAACCTTGGCACCGTGCGCAATCGCCGTCTGCACTTGCTCAAGCAGTTGCAGCAACGCGCCTTCCGAGGACAACGGGCCCAAGGTGGTCTGCTCGTCCATGGGATCGCCGGGGACCAGCGCCGCGAGCGCCGCCTGAAACCCCTCCAGGAACGCGTCGGCCAGTTTATCCACGACAATGAAGCGTTTTGCGGCGCAACAGGTCTGCCCGCAGTTGTACATCCGCCCCCAGATCGCCCACTTGATCGCCAGATCCAGGTCGGCATCCTCGAGCACAATGAACGCGTCGCTGCCGCCCAGCTCCATGGACGATGGCTTCAGATTCTGTCCGGCCCACGCAGCCAGGCTGCGGCCGGCGGCGACACTGCCGGTCAATGCGACGCCGCGGATGCGGTCGTCGTCGACCACCTGCCTGGACTGCTCATGGGAGATCAGCAGATTGGTGTAAAGCCCCACGGGCGCGCCGGCATCGAGGAGCAGTTGCTCAAAGGCAATCGCGCATTGCGGCACGCAACCGGCGTGTTTGATCACCAATACGTTACCTGCCATCAGATGCGGCCCCGCTACGCGAGCCAACTGATAGAACGGAAAGTTCCAAGGTTCGACACCAAAAACCACACCAATGGGACTGCTCTCCATATGCGCCTCGCCCTGGTCCGGGTGCAGTGCTTCCGGAGCCAGGAAGCGCTCGGCGTTCTTGGCGTAGTACGCCAGGATGTCGGCGCTGAACTTCACTTCGCCCCGGGCCTCATTGATGCGCTTGCCCATCTCCAGAGTGACCTTGCGGGCCAGTTCGTCGAATCGCGAATGCATCAGTTCGCCGGCCTTGGCAATGATCGACGCGCGCTGCGCATAGGTCTTGTTTTTCCAGCTGAGGTAACACTGCGCCGCAGCGGCCAGCTTTTGCTCCAACTGCTGATCGGTAAGCGTCTCGAATTGCGCGAGCAACTTGCCGTTGTAAGGATTGATAGTCGTATAGGCCATAACGGTTGCCTTCCAAGGAGGTTGAGTCAAACGCATAACGGATTGAATCCATCGGCTACGCACGTCGAGAACGACATCACGATGTCCCCCCTTGGCGGTTGATGACTAGAGTCGGAATCTACTCATACCCCGCTCGCTCATTTTCCAGCGCAAAGGAAAAGGCCACTACGCGCCGCTCTAGATCAAGGAAGACAGGGATCGGAATTTACTTAGCATAAGTCAATAAATCGTATTCCCGACGGCGTAGGATCGGCGAACCGGTACCTCCAGAACACCTCCTGTCAGGAATGTCAATCATGCGAGTACGCCGATCCATCCCGGAAAAGCCATTGCCGGACAAGACACTTGCGGTCCCATCCTCAGTGGATCAACTGCCTGGTCACTTGGCCAAGCGGTATAACGAACGGATGTTGGCGACCTGCTTGCGCACGCTCAATCGCAAATCCATTCAAGAGGTGCTGTGTCAGATTGCCGCCCCCGTGCTTTTCCTCGATAGCCAGCTCGACATTGTATTTTTCACGCCGGCCCTGATGGCCCTGTTCGATATATTGCCCAGCGACCTGGGCCGCCCCCTGGCCGATATCTGCTGCAGGGAGGCAACTCTCCCTTTATTGCATGAAGTTCAACAGCGTCTACGCAGCAGAACCTTACAAAGAACACTCATCACACTGAAGGATGGACGCTCTTTCGACTGCACCATCAAACAAGGTCCGCCATTGGAGGATGAGCCCGTCGGAATCGTGGTGGTCTTTACGGAAACGACCGAGGTACGGCGCTTGAGCAGCGCGCTTGCCCGTATTCGCGAACAGACATTGCCCCACTACGTGTCCAGCGCCGAGCGTTGGCGTTGCATAGATCAACAGCTTCGTCAGCCCGCGCAATCCGTTGCGCTTATTGCCGGGCAGGTTGGCGGCGTTGAATTCGATCCCATTTCATCGACTCGGGGTCTGCTCGAGCAACTGGGTGAAACCGTGGAAATTCTGCTCGGTCGACTCAGTTCCGGGCTCAACTTGCTCCCCACCGCAGGCACCGTCGGCCAACACGATGCGCTCGACTTCTCGATACAGGAGGTTTTCAACGCGTTGGCCGAAGACCTCTTGCCGCGGGCCGTCACCCAGCCAATCAAGGCTCGGATCGTCCCTTGCTCATTGTGGGTCAGAAGCCGCCCCGGTTGCCTCAGGCAAATGTTGAGCAATTTGATTTGCAGCATCCTCTCCAGTACCCACGGTGAACGTCTGTTGCTCGGCTGCAGACGACACTCCGAGTGGCTGAGCATAGAGCTCAGATATACCGGGACGGGCAATCGCGAAGACGCGTTGCGCCTGTTGTCCAGACCAGGACCTGAGGCCCCCCGGCGCGATGCGCCGGGCAACCAGGGAGTGCATTCGGCACACGAACTCGGCGCCCTGTTGGACCTTCAGTTACATGTCACGACCCAGCCAGGAAAAGGCACGCTGATCTCCATCAGCGTGCCGTTATCCCCGGCACGGACCCATCTGGCCGCGCGCGCCCCGGCGCCCAAGCAACAGGGGCTCCCGGGGTTGAACAGGGCGCTCAATCGCCTGTTGCTGATCATCGAACCCGATGAACGATTACGCGAACTACTCAGTCGCGCACTTGGTCCGCAGGGCTATCAAATTGCAACGGCCAGTAGTGCCAGCACGGCGTTGGAGTGGATAGCCCATTCGGCTATACAACCGGATCTGGTCTTGACGGAATACTCGCTTGAGCCGTACATGGACGGTATCCAGCTCATGCAAAAAATACGGGATCAATTCAATCGAACGACACCTGCCATCGTACTGACCGTAGACACGAGAAGGCAGGTTTCCCAATCGATCCTGGCCGCGGACTGCACACTGCTTCGCAAGCCCGTCGGCCTGAACATGCTGCTCTTCACCATCGACACGGCACTGAGGAGCGAACCTCAAGCACCTATCGAGCCCGCCATAAACCCGGGGCCCCAACCGATGGTGTACTTGGTGGACGCTGACGACGTTTTGCGCAGTAGCCTACGCGCAGTGCTGGAAGCCCATGGTTATGCGGTCCAGGACTATCGCAACCATGAACGGTTTCTCGACAGCTACGCTGGCGAACAACAGGCCTGCCTGATTGTTGACGCGCACCTGCCAGGAACAAGCGGACTTGCGCTGGTGGACCGACTAAGAGCCGATGGGGACGATCTGCCGATTATCATGATCAGCGGCAACAGCCGTGTGGCAACCGTCGTCAGTGCAATGAAAGCTGGCGTCTGCGACTTCCTTGAAAAGCCGTTTCGTTACCAGGATATTCTGACTGGCCTGACAAAAGCCTTGGCCATTCACCGAGAAATCGAGGGATCCAAGGTTCGTCGCAAATCGGCCATCGAGCATATTGCCAGTCTCACCACACGCCAACGTCAGATCATGACGATGGTACTGGCCGGCCAGCCCAGCAAAAATATTGCTTTCGACCTGGGGATCAGTCAAAGGACTGTTGAAAAACATCGAGCCTCTATCATGGCCAGGACAGAGGCGAAATCCATTCCCGAACTGGCCCGCATCGCCTTGGCAGCGAGTGAGCGAATGCTTTGACCGCCAGCGGCTGGAGGAACAATGGCATGTCCATCGCCCCAACGCCGACAGCGAATGATGAGACCTGGCTCGGTTTTATGTGCCCGGCTTTTGGCTGGCGGCCGAGACCACCAGGTTGTCGACAACCTTCAGGACTCCAGCGGTACCCGATGCGGTAGAGCGCGCCATGTCACGCTCGAGGAGCGATCCTACAGCCCCCGAAAGAATGACTTCCCCGTCCTGCACGCGCACATCGATACCATGGGCATCAACAATTGCCCGGCGTTTGAAGGCTGCTTCGATATCGCTCTTGATCGTATCCGAAGAAGCATGAGGCTTGACGACGATATCGTTGCTGATCCCCCTGACCCCCTGCAGATAGCGCACGGAATAACCCGCCGTCTGGCGCTGATGGTCCGAATCCACTTCACCGCTGAGAACCAACCAGCCATCCGACACACTGACCTTGACTCGGTGGTCTGCCAGCGACGTGTTCCATTGCAATGCCGCGACGGCCGCCGCGACGATATCGCTGTCCGTGCGAACATGACTTGAGGGCAGCACAACGTCGACGTTGTTGATCAGGTCCACGACCCCGGGGACATGGGCGACGGCCTGTTCTGCATGCCACCTCTCGGCATGACTGGCCACATTGCCGGAAATCGTCACGATCCCATCGGACACTTGAACCAGAATCTGCTCGGCCTTCAATGCCAAATCCCATTTCAGTTCATCAAGCACCTGCTGTCGTAGCTTTTCATCGGTATCCATTTAAAAAGCTCCAGAGATTGTCCAAGAGACTCCGCCGGCTAAACAGTATCCCTTTCCGACACGCTTCAGCAGCTCGGAAAATACCTATGGGCGGCCCTTTTTAGCTCGGTTCCCGATCTCCCTTTTCAGCCGGTGCACGTTCGGAAACTCAACCAATAGTGCCTTGTTACCCCTGGCGATCTGCTCCATCACCGCCAGGACAATGTTTTCACGCACCACCCCAGCCGAGACACAATACATGGCCCACGCTTGTTCGGGCGTGCAGTGGCCAATCTGCTCCTCAATCTCCTTGTAGGCTTTATATTCGTCCGACTCCAAGTAGTATTGGCAATGACCTTGGCTCATGGCTTTTCTCCGTCCCTTCACGTACCACTCTTCACTTTGGTCCAAACCCGGGTGCGGATTCGCTCTAACTTCAAGGGTAGTGGCTCCAGAGGAACGAGTGTAGCAAGCGTGTTCTTACCTGGATAAACCCAAGGATTGTCTCGTAGTGTCTGCTCGACAAACTCAGTTGCATCTTTATTAGCATTAGGATATAGCGTGTGATTTGAGGTTTTGGCAATAATTTCTGGGCGCAACATATAATTAATAAATGCCAGACCTTCCTTTGAATGGGGAGCATCTTTCAGCAGAACCAGATTTTCCGACCACACCAACGCCCCTTCGCGAGGAAGGCTGTAACCGATCTTGCGTCCAGTGTTGGACTTCTCGTTTATGGCCTGCGCAGCAAGGGCACCATTAGCCCATCCCACAACGACACAAATATTGCCGTCCGCCAGGTCGGCGTCGATTCTGGATGAGTCGAAATAGAGGACGTAGGGGCGGATTTTTAACAGCAGAGCCTGAGCCTTCTGGTAGTCATCCGGGTTCTGGCTGTTGCTCGGAAGCCCGAGGTAATGCAAAGCAATCGAAATGATCTCACTTGGAGAGTCGAGCATAGCCACGCCACACGACTTGAGTTTGCTGATGTTTTCTTCCTTGAAGATCAAATCCCAGCTATTCACCGGGGCATTATCACCCAATGCCGCCTTGACTTTATCAACGTCATAGCCGATGCCGGTGGTGCCCCATAAATAGGGTACCGCGTAGCGATTACCCGGATCATTGACCGCCAGCTGGGACAGGATATCCGGATCGAGGTGTGACAAATTACTCAGTTGACTACGATCCAACGGCTGAAGCACTCCCGCCTGGATCAGGCTTGGCAGAACATTGGAGGTCGCTACAACCACGTCATATCCCGTGCGCCCAGCCATTACCTTGCTCTGCATGATTTCGGCACTGTCGAACGCATCCATATGGACGCTGGTACCGGTTTCCTGCTCAAACTCCTTCGGGGTCTGCGGCGCGATAAGCCCAAACCAGTTATACAGATGCACCCCAGACTCTACAGCCCCTACTGATGTGCTTATCCCTACGCAGAGAAGCGAGGCCGAAAAAAGGGTTCGCAAACGCGATTTACACATACTACTATCCTTGTCAAGACGACATGCCCTCATGGCCATCGTAAGTCCTGACAGTGAATATACCGGGCATTACCCAATAGTAAATACCTACGAATACTTACATCTGACCTACCGATCCCTAACCCTAAAGGGGTAGACAATGCCGCTCGACCTTCATAGCCTGGCTTGGCACCGATCGGTTGGAAAACTGATCATGCAGTTGAACCGCCCAGAATTCTGGAGTTCACTTATCCGGCTGCTAAATGAATATGTAAAGATCGACAACTGGGTTGTATTGATCTTCAACAACCAACAAGTAAAGATTGTTAGCTTTCCTGAAGTAGCCGATACAGAAGAGGTCGACGCGCTCACTCACCGCTATGTCAAGGAGCTTTATCTACTGGATCCATTTTATATCGCCAATCGGGAAAATCCACAGAGCGGCTTCTTTCACATGCTGGATATTGCACCCGAGTATTTTCTTAAAACCGAGTACTATCATCAATATTTCGCGAAATACATCTCTGTCGATGAGGTACAGTACAACGTCCAGCTCGACACCGATAGAACGTTATGTATTTCCCTTGGCAGCAACGTCCACTTCGACCAAGAGCAAATCACAACGCTTGACATTATAAAGCCATGGATCATCGCATTAATGCATCAACGCATGCATTTTGAGACTGATCTGGAAAAAGATTGCAGCGAGCCGCCTCTAGAGCCAGAAACGATCATCCCGCCTGGCACGCAAATAACATCGCGTGAAAAGGATGTACTCAACTTATTACTTAGTGGTTTCTCTAACAAAGAAATTGCCGGAAAACTTTTTCTATCGACGGAAACAATAAAAGTTCACCGCCGCAATATCTACACCAAATTAAACATCAAATCACAATCCGAGCTCTTTGCTCGTTTTTTCACGCCAAAGCAGGATTTTTTCCCTACCCGTTGAAGTCAGTACTTTGCTGAACGTTTCGCTGCCTGCCTCGCGATTGACAATAAAAGACCCCAGGCACTCATAGTGTCCTGGGGGTTTTCTTTCTCAAAAAACCATTCTGCGGCGGGCGCTGCATCGTTAAGCACGTAGCGATGCCCCACCAACGTCTAGCGCATCGGCACCGGTTGTGGCTGATAATAGTAGACCAGCGGCGGAATCCAGCCGTTTCATGTGCCTAAACAACAGCGGGATACTCATCCTGTTTGTCCGGCCAAGGCGTCAAGACCTCGAACCCCTCGTCAGTGACCGCCACCATATGCTCCCACTGGGCCGAGAGGGAGTGATCCTTGGTGATCACCGTCCAGCCATCGGCCAGCGTTTTCACATGCCGTTTGCCGGCGTTGAGCATGGGCTCGATGGTGAAGATCATGCCGCTTTTCAGGGTCAGGCCCTGACCCGGATAGCCGTAATGCAGGACCTGCGGCTCATCGTGGTAGATCTTGCCGATCCCATGGCCGCAATACTCGCGCACCACGCTGAAGCCGTCGCGCTCGGCAACGCTCTGAATCGCATGACCGATGTCGCCCAACGTGGCACCAGGGCGGACCACGCGAATACCCGCGCACATGGCCTCATACGTGGTCTTGACCAAACGTCGAGCTTGCGGGCTGGGCTCACCGACGAAGTACATACGGCTGGTGTCGCCGAACCAGCCATCCTTGACCACGGCGATGTCGATATTCACGATGTCGCCATCGTTCAGCACCTTGGCCGCTGGGATGCCATGGCAGACCACCTCGTTGACCGATATACACACGGTTTTCGGAAAGCCGTGATAACCGACATTGCCCGGAATGGCCTTCTGCACATTGACGATGTAGTCGTGACAAAGCCGATCCAGCTCGTCGGTGGTGACCCCCGCCTTGACGTGAGGGGCGATCATCGCCAACACCTCGGCGGCCAGCTTGCCCGCCGTGCCAGACTGGGCTATTTGCGCCGGCGTATTGATCTTGATGTTCGCCTTCATTGCTGAGCTCCTGGCGCGGCATGAGTCCGACCGCCTTGCGAAAGATCCGCGAGCGCACAGAGCTGCTTCACATCAAGGCCGCCCTCCAGTTCGGCACGCACCAGCAAACGACTGATGTCGCGGTGATCCAGGTCGGGATGCAGCTCCGCCAGCATTCCGATGCGCATCCAGTGTTCGGCCTGGGCATTGATTGAACGACTCAACGCATCACTGGCAAGGCGCAGATTCTCGTGCATGCTCTCTGAAATCTTGACGATACCCATAGCTCAACTCAATATGAAATATATATGATTCGTATACTAATCGATGATGACGTTGGATCGCAACCTCAAAGCGCAGGACGGTTGTAGCCCCGTCCTTGATATGAAATTCTGTCGGCCATTACCTTTCGAGCTTGCCTGAATGTCCCGCTCCCAACGTCTCCTGGCCTTGATCCAGATTTTACGCAGCCACCGCTTTCCCGTTGCCGGGGCGGTGCTGGCCCAGGAACTGGGCATCACCCTGCGCACGCTCTACAGGGACATTGGCACCTTGAAGGAACAAGGTGCAAACATTGAAGGCGCCGCCGGGCTGGGTTTCGTGTTGCGCCCTGGTTTCATGCTTCCGCCCCTGATGTTTTCAGAAGACGAGATCGAGGCGCTCGTCCTCGGTTCGCGCTGGGTCGCCGAGCGCGCGGATGAGCGTTTGGGGCAAGCGGCACGTAATGCCCTGGATAAAATCTCCGCGGTCCTGCCCTCGGGCTTGCGCGATGAACTCGACGCTTCCGCGCTGCTCATCGGACCTAGCACCTCGCCTTTGCCGGTCGACATCGTGCAGCCACTGATTCGCCAGGCGATCCGGGCGGAGCTGAAAGTGGAGATCACCTACCAGGATGTGAAGGGAGAGCAGTCCTGCCGAACCGTCTGGCCATTCGCCCTGGGTTATTTTGACCATGCCCGGGTACTAGTGGCCTGGTGCGAACTGCGCGATGGTTTTCGGCACTTCCGCAGTGACCGGATTACCGAGTTCAAGGCCGCTCAGGAGCGCTATCCACGCAGACGCCAGGCACTGCTGAAGGCTTGGCGTCTGCAGCAGGGCATCTGCTCTCAATAGGCGATCACTGCTGACAAAAATGGGTAGTGGCATCCGTAGGATAGGCGGCGCTAGCAGACATTGTGCTGATAGCGCCACTTCCATCCCTGACTAGGAGCCCCAATGATCAAGCCCAATTTTTTCATCTTCTATGTAGACAGCCCACAAGTCAGCGCCCGCTTCTATGCCGATTTATTCGGTAACGCGCCTGTAGATGCCTCGGCTACGTTTGCACTGTTCGTTTTGGACTCAGGGTGCAAGTTGGGCCTTTGGTCGAAGCACTCGGTAGAACCACGGGTAGCCGACATCGGGGTTGCCGGCGAAATTGCGTTTTCCGTCGCGGAAAACGCGCTGGTCGATTCGACCTATCAAGCGTGGGTCGCCAAAGGACTGAGCATTATCCAGACGCCGGTGGCGATGGACTTCGGCTATACCTTTGTCGCGCTTGATCCGGACGGTCATCGGCTGCGCGTGTTCGCGGCGTCGGCGGGCGAGTGATAAGGAGGGTACGGCGCTATCTGCCGCGCCGTGCCCCATCGGTTGTCGTTGGAAAACAGGGCAGCGCCACAGGTTCCAGCGATATGGAAAGCCAGGCATCAGAGCAGCTTTTCCAGCACGGTCAATGCAACCAGCCCCAGAATCCAGGCGACAACAGTCACTTTGATCAGGGTCAGATGGCCTGCACCGGTAAAAATCCTCAAGCCGAAGAAGTAGACCAGCGTACTGACCAGTATCCAGAGCCAGCTCGTATATTGGCTGGCCTCTGGCAGCAACAGGGTCGCCCCTCCACCCAGGCCCGCGACAATCAAGGCTTGAGCGAAACCAAGGGAGACATACATGAAGCGAGCGGCCAACCACAGCACAGCGGCGGTAGCAGCGCTTGAAAGAAAGGCACTGATGAACATTAGGGTCTATTCCTTTAGACACTAGAACGGCAGTCCGAGTACGCTCGGCTACATCTAGATAAGTGTGCTCCATGGGTACTTATTTATCAGCGCCGACGCCACCAGGCGGTAAGGCGTAGCACCGACACAAGATACTAGCCACTTTTCCACACTGAATCCAGGTGACCCTTGTTGTTAACGGGTACTCGGCGCGAGCCAACACCCAGGACACTTGGACCTGTGTTCATACCGCAATCATCAGTCATCGCACAACATAACAAGCTTCTACTGGGCAACCGGAGGCGGTGTGCCAGTATCGGGCTCGACGATCAGATCTCCAGACGCAACCAGTGAACGTCACGCGCCCTATCATTCGTTCAGTTGATAGTAACCATCAAGGAATGCCTGTTTTGTTTTTCTGCCAAAGGAGGAAGATAGCCACATACGAACTTGCTTCAGAAGGAAACACACGATGAGAATTTCCACCTTGCTGGCTCTTGTCGTCGTATTGACCGGCGGTTTCCTCGCCACCGCCCCGACCTACGCCACCGAAGATCAGTCCTGCCATTTCCTGCCGGTGGTCGATAGCACCGCCAGCCTGAAACACGCCCAATCGGTGGGGGTGCTCTACAGCGAAAACACTGTCAGTACGCTCCAGTACCTTGAGCGCTACCACAGCGTCGCGCTGAACGGCGCGAAAAATGCCGCGCTGGACCCACGCATCAGCGACGCGTTCGTCAGCAGCTCCGATCCGAAGCTGGCCATCGACTGGCTTATGGGTTCGCTGCAGAAACAGTTCACTTCGGTGACCGTCTATGACAACCTCGATGCGCTGGTAAAGGCCCGTCCTGACGTGGTGGTGATGCTCGACACCTACAGCCGCCTGGTAACCAAGCGCAACAGCCAGTTCGAAGCACGTTTCGTCGCCACCTTCTATGACTCGAACCTGCAGTACATCGGCAAAGCCGAAGGCTTCGGTGAAAAAGCACTGCCTTCGATCTGGGTCCATGGCAAGGCAGCCCCGGAGATTGCCGCGCAGATCAACCAGCAGCGCGAGTTGCAGGTCAACGCTCTGAAACAATTCGACACTTCGCTCAACGCCCTGGTGACCTCCAGCGACACCGACCGGGTTGCCAGCAACTGATTCTGATTCCGCCACGTATTCAGGGGGAGCCATGCTCCCCCTGCTCTCTTCTGCTCGTCAGCCAATCAAAGCCGCCACTTGAAGTCTCGTATCGACAACGGAACACAAGAGGATATTGAAGTCAGCGCGAGTGCCGTCGAATACTACACGAGGAAACATTAAGATTCGCATTTGAGAACAGATGCAATATGTACACGAAACAAATTTTCAATCACCGCAATTATTTAAATAACATGGGTATTCGCCCAACTTTTCAGTATGCTTTATCCCTTGAACGCGCCTCTTTCTAAGGCGAACGCCAATGATTGTCGATTACATCAGAACACACACTTAAGTTAGCTGGAAAGCTTTGAGTTTCGTGCGCTGATAGTCATTTGCAAATAATGGAAAAGCAGCTGATGAACAATGAACAGTTCTCCGAAGACTCCGAGGACGAATACTGCAGTCCCGCCGAACGAGCGGCGGCGGCTTCCCGTTGTACCTGGGCGAGTGTGGGCATCAATCTGGCACTGTCCTGCACTCAGATCGTGGTGGGTATCCTGTCGAAATCCCAGGGTCTGATCGCCGACGGTATTCATTCCCTGTCGGACCTGATTGCCGACTTCGTGGTGCTGTTCGCCAGCCATAAAAGCAAGCAGGACGCCGATGAAGGCCACCCTTATGGGCACTTGCGCTTTGAAACGGCCGCCTCGATGGTCCTTGGACTGCTGCTGCTGGCCGTGGGCATCGGTATGATCGGTTCAGCCGTGCTCAAGCTTGAAACACCGGAGTCCATCCAGACGGTGCATATGACCGCGCTCTGGGTCGCGGGCGGCGCGCTGCTGACCAAGGAACTGCTGTTTCGCTACATGCTTGCCGTGGCGAAAAAGGTAAAATCGAGTCTGTTGATTGCCAACGCCTGGCATGCGCGCTCGGATGCGGCTTCGTCGCTGGTGGTCGGCATCGGTATTGCTGGCAACCTGGCGGGTTATCCCATTCTCGACCCGATTGCCGCGCTGGTGGTCGGCGGCATGATTGCCCGGATGGGCTGGTCATTTGGCTGGAACGCCTTGAATGACCTGATGGACAGTGCCGCCGACGAAGAAGAGGTAGCCTCTATTCGTACCACACTATTGGAGACCCCCGGCATCAAGGGGGTACATGATGTGCGCACGCGCAAAATGGGCGACATGCTCACCGTCGATGCACATATCGAAGTGGAGGCCTCGATGACGGTTGAAGAAGGCCACGCCATTGCCGTGGCCGCCCGTCAAAATGTCATGCTGCGCCATCGCGTCCTGAACCTGATGACGCACATCGACCCCTGGCATCGACCAGACCTGGATCATCTCGACCCGGCCAGATCCGGAGTCTGAAATCCTCACGGCACAGAGGCCGTCCCAGCGCTCGATCCGGCCTGAAGCGGTAATCCGCATCAGGCCTTTCAGCGACTGTTCTTCAACTTTTTCCGGGTCGCATGCCGCTCCAGCGCCAGTTCGATCAAGCGGCTCACCAGTTCGCTGTAACTCATCCCCGCCGCTTGCCAGAGTTTGGGGTACATGCTGATGCGGGTAAAACCGGGCAGTGAGTTGACCTCGTTGATCAGCACCTCGCCGTCAGCGGTGAGAAACACATCGACCCGCGCCAATCCGGCGCAGCCCAGCACCTGGAACGCCTCGATGGCTTGCGCGCGAATGCGCTCGCTATCCTCCACGCTGATCGCCGCGGGCACCACCACTTCAGCGGCCTGCTCATCGATGTATTTGCTGTCGTAGGAATAGAAGCCGCCGTGCACAACGATCTCGCCGCAACCGCTGGCCTGCGGGTGGTCGTTGCCCAGGATTGCGCACTCGATCTCCCGTCCGCTGACCGCCGATTCGATCAGGACCTTTTCGTCGAAATCCAGGGCCAGGGCCAAGGCGACCTGGTACTCCTCGGCTGTCTCGACCTTGCTCACGCCAACCGATGAGCCCTGGTTCGCCGGTTTGATGAACAGCGGCAGGCCGAGCTTCGCCCGCGCGGCCTCGAAACCGAGCCGGGCGGCGCTGGCCCGGGTCACGGTGATGAAAGGCGTCACCGCCAGCCCGGCATCGCGCAGCAGGCGCTTGCTCACGTCCTTGTCCATGCACACGGCCGAGCCGAGGACATCGGAGCCGACAAAAGGCAGGTCGGTCATGCGCAGCAAGCCTTGCAGGCATCCGTCTTCACCGAGGGTGCCGTGGACGATGGGGAAGATCACATCGACCTGTTCCAGCAGCGCCTGGTTGTGGGTGTCGACCAGTTGCTGGCTGGACTTGCCAGGGACCACGGCCAGCTCGCGATTGGATCGGTTCAAGGCAATGAGCGCCGGGTTTTCAGCGTTGATCAGGTAGTCGGAGCTGTCGTTGAGGTGCCAGTGGCCTTGTTTGTCGATACCGATCAGGACCGGCTCGAAACGCTTGCGATCCAATGCATCGACCACGTTGCGCGCCGATTGCAGCGATACTTCGTGCTCGGCCCCCATGCCTCCGAAAATAATCCCGACTCGCAACTTGCCCATCTTCCGACCTCGTGTCCAAATCTGTGTTTCAGGGGGGATTCCCTCTGTGCGCAGACTATTCGCAAGGCGGTGGTTTGGCATCCCCCTGGGTTGGGGTATTTTGAATAATACGTATTACTCGCCTTTCCAATTCACATTCACAGTCTCACTGGCCTCCCCACTCAGTACAACACTCTGCCTCTCCTCACGACCATTACGATGGCTGACAATCTCGTACTTGCCCGCTGGCAACTTGACGTACACCATCGGCCCAACCTGGGTCAGCGACAGCACCGACTCGCCACCCGCCTTTTGGATCGTGATGTCGACATCAGGCACGTATTCACCCTTGGCACCCACGCTCATGACAATATGCAGGTTATAACCGCGAGCCTGGAGCATTGCCCGGGTTTCATCCTCGCCGATACCCCCCGTCAGGTAAGAGACGCCGTTCTGGGTCTGCGGCGATAGCTGCACGGCCTCCTGGTTGATCGGTTCAGTCTCTCCCGCCGCCGAAACGATCGCGGGCATGCCCAATAGCACAAGGCCAGGCAAGGCGCAGAGTAAAAAAACACGAATAGAGATCATGATGAACACTCCCTGGCTCCGCTGGAGCCGGTGTCTCATCCGTCAGGCTGAGCTGGCAGCCGATTTCATTCGACAGACCGGTGCGGACTCTTTGGTTGGCAAGCGAGCCGCGCGGATGAGCGGGGGTTGATTTTCACTTCGCAGCAAAGGCCCCTTGAGTCTAGTGCCAACCGACCACCTGCTTAGATCAATTTCAACTCAGCTCAAGACCGGAGCGGACTACCCGTTTCCAGGCGCCGGCAGGAAAACGCCCGATGGCGGCATCGGGCGTCGCTCAGGCAAGACCAGGATTCAAACGGCTGACAGCGCGCTGAGGTCCAGACGGCCCTCGCTCAATGGCGGGCACCAGTAATAGCCACCGGTAATCGGTCGACTGAAGCGATACAAGGCGTCGACGATGCCGTCGTCCAGTCCGCTCATGCGCCGCAATTGCGCTTCGAAGGCCTCGAAGGAATGACCGAACGCCAGGAACATCAGGCCGGCGCCCTGCTCGTTCGACCAGGGCATGGAGCGGCGCACCACGAAGGCTTCCGGGGCAAAGCTCTCTTGAGCGGTACGTTTGACGTGGGCGGACTCCGGCGCGTCCTCCAACTCTTCATTATCACTCTTGCGCCGCCCCATGATGTTGTCCTGCTCATGGGCCGGCAGCGCGGCGAAAGCATCCAGGTCATGCTGCCACTGCTGGATCGCGGCAAAGCTGCCACCGTCGGCGGCGATCCCCGCGGCCACGGCGGCCTCGTCCACCGGGTTCTCGGTGCCGTCTTCATAACCGGTCAGGTCATGGCCACTTTTGTGGCGAAATGCTTCGGTCATCTGCACCCGTTTCAGGGCTGGTGCCAGCGCCCTCTCCAACTCGCGACTGCGATGCAACAACTCGCCACGGTCTTCGCCATGCAACCAGCACCACAGGGCATGCTGGGTCGATGGATTATCCACACCCGCGCCGGTGATGCCGGGAAATGCCCGCAATCCTTGGACATGACACCCCAGTGCCTGCACCAGCGACTCGCCAAAACCGACCACGGTGCGCTTGACGTCCACCAATCGGGCGAGATTGTCGAGTGCAGCCGGCAAGGCTTCGGCGGACTCAAGGGCGAAGAACAAGTGGCGTGCCTGCAAGGGCACAGGCTTGGCAAGGATGCCTGGCTGGTAGTGGCTCATGAGAACTCCTTTTGGCAAAGTCGCAAGTTTACCTTTGTTGCGCCCGCTACGCTTGCGGCTGAGATGACAGCCCCCTCAGAGCTTGTGGGTCATGTAGCGCCCACGTCCGGTTTTCTTGGCCTGATACATGACGCGATCCGCGGTCAGCAGCAGCGCATCGGCGGAGCTCTCTCCGCTCCCCAGGGCGACACCAATCGACACTCCCACCTTGCAGGCCGTACCGGCAATGAGAAAAGGCATGCTCAGCGCCTCAATGCACTTGGTTGCCACGGCGCCCACGGTTTCTTCGGCGTCGGCGCCCAGGTTGCTGAGCAGGACCACGAACTCGTCACCCCCAATGCGCGCCAGGGTATCGGTCTCCCGCACCACAGCACCAAAGCGCTTGGCGACCTGACGCAACACCTCGTCGCCGGCCTCGTGCCCAAGGGTGTCATTGATCCGTTTGAAGCCATCAAGGTCCATGAACAACAAGCCGACCATCGTCCCTTTCCGTTGCGCCTGCGCCAGCACCTGACGCAAGCGGCCAGACAGTTGATGTCGGTTGGGAAGGCCCGTCAGCGTATCGTGATGGGCAATCCGTTCGAGTTCGGCCTGTTTCTCATGGAGCTTGAACAACAAGCGATTGAACGCCGAGATCAAGTGACCGACTTCATCGTTGCGCACCACCGGCAAGGACGTATGGGGCAGTTCGTCACGGGTCATGCTGTCCGCCTGGGCGGCGGCATGGAACAGCGGACGAAAGACAAAGTACAGTCCGATGGAGGCGATAATGGCAAACACCAGCGTCGAGAGGACGGCGCCCCTGATCACGAAATCCTGGATTCGCTCAACGGTTGCAAACGCTTCGCGACCCGGCAGGCGGGCGACGATGAACCAGCCCGTGCTCGGCACCGACGCCATGGCACGGACCTCCTCCTTGCCCTCGGCATCCAGTGTTATCCCGGCACCGCGAAAGCCCTCCATGGCCCGGTCCTGCAGCTTGTTGAGGCCCGGTGGGGCTATCGAGGAGACGTCCATCCCCTGTTGCGATGGCTCGATCTGCAGACGACTTTCTGGAAAAATCAGCTGGAACTTACCCGTTGCCGTCCCCCCACGACTCTGCAGCATTGAATCAAGAAAGCCGGGCGCGGCGAGTTCCATCATGCCCACCAGTACCGCCTCTACCTCACCCGCCGCATTCCGGATAGGCGCGGATATCGGCAACACGGGCTTCGCGCTCTCCCGCCCCTCGAGCGGTCGACCGATAAAAGGCTTACCGGCCAGCCCCGACTGGATATAGTCACGATCAGCATAATCCGTATCGGCGGGCGCTTCCTGATCAGGGTAGCCCGCCACCCGCTTGCCACTGGCGTTGACGATGATGATTTCGCTCGAAAACAGTGCCTGATAAGGGGAGCGATCCCGCAGCCAGCCACGCAGTTGTTCGGGCCGGGCCAGTAAATCGACGGGCACGCTGGCCGCCAGACGCTCGATCAAAAGCCGGCGCCGAATGACCTTGGTATCGACATCCTGAGCGACATAAGTCGCCAGCGCCAGTTGCTGACCTTGCGCGACGGCGCCCAGATCCTCGCGCAGAAAGTCGGTCAACACGTAATAGCGTATGACAGCACCAGAAGTCACAATGCACAGCGCCAACACCAGCAGTCGGGTCAACACGCTGTTGTAGATTCGAGCAAGGATGAGTGATGCATGATGCTTTTTTGACATTACTGGAGTGTAACCGACGACATTGCACTTTTCGCTACATTCGAACCATCGTTCAGGAGTTCGGTTACAAATTCGACCGCGACTTCACTCAACAGGCTGAAGTCGCCGACGGAGCGACCGAGGTGCGGCATTCGGTACTCACTGAAGCCGGGGTGAACACGCGCACCTCGGTCGGGATGTTCCAACTACCGAAAACCGCCTCGGTCGAGGTAGACAGGGTGGTGCTGCTCAATTAGTCAGCTGGTTGGCGAACTGCCCGACCGCATTGACCACCTTCTGCGCACCGTCCTGGATCTCGACGATCACCGTACCCGCCTCCGCCGCCAACGCAAGGCCTTCCTCGGCCTGGGTCTTGCCGCTGTTCATCAGTGAAACCGCATCCCGCGCCATGTCCTGGTTCTGCCGCACCACGCCGACGATCTCGTCCGTGGCCTGGCTGGTGCGCGACGCCAACTGCCGCACTTCGTCTGCTACCACCGCGAAACCACGACCCTGCTCGCCCGCGCGCGCCGCCTCGATGGCCGCGTTGAGCGCCAGCAGGTTGGTCTGCTCGGCAATGCCGCTGATGGTCTTGACGATGCTGCCGATCACCTGGGATTGCTCATTCAAGGCCTCGATCCCTTCACTGGCCGTTTGCATGTGCGCGGCCAGGTCGCGCATCACTTCCACCGCCTGGGTCACCACGGTGGTGCCGCGCTGGGCGGTGCTGTCGGTCTGCAATGAAGTGCCATAGGCAATGTTCGCCGCGTTGGCCACCGCCCTCTCCTGATTCACCTGGTCGGTGATCACGGTTGCGAACTTGACCACTTTGTAGAGCTTTTCGTTGGCGTCGAGTACCGGGTTATAGGATGCCTCCAGCCAGACCTCGCGCCCATGGCTGTCGACCCGCTTGAAACGGCCGGCGACAAACTCACCGGCATGCAGGCGCTTCCAGAACGCTTCGTAATCGGGGCTGTTGTATTCCGCCGGCTCGCAGAACATACGGTGATGCTTGCCCTGGATCTGCGCCAGGTTGTAGCCCATGCTGTTGAGGAAGCGGTCGTTGGCGGTGAGCACCTCACCGGCCAGGTTGAACTCGATCACTGCGGTGGAACGCAACAGCGCGCCGATCAGGTTTTCGTGCTCGCGGGACGCTTCGATGGTGCGGGTCAGGTCGTTGGCGTATATCGAAAAACTGCGGATATGCCCCTGAGAATTACGAATCGGCTGCAGGATCGAGCGCAACCAGGCTTCCTTGCCGTTACCGCGTAACAAACGCACCGCGCCGCTGAAATGTTCACCCCGGGTCAGGGCATTCTTGAAGCGCTGATGAAAATCCGAATGTTTCAGGTCATCCGGCACGAATTCATCCAGGCTGCGTCCTAGCAACGAGCCGCTCGAGTAGAGCATTTCCTCGGTAAAGTTCTGGTTGACCGATTCGATGCGGCCATCGGGGTCCAGAGTCAGTACAAGCATTTCCAGTTCCAGACTGTCCTTGACTTGCTGAAGGCTGGAGAGTTCTTCGCGAAGAGCCGACAGCTCCTGCTTCAAGCGTTTGTTAAACATGGAAAGCACCGATGAGCAATTGAGAGCACAGGTAATAAACTGTCATTGCCATCGGCTAGGGTATTTTTTTCTGAAGGAGGATACTGGGTTATTTCCAGCGGCAGCCCGCGACAATTCGAGTGAATTTTTTCCACACCCGGGGATCTTGTTTAGAACAATGGAGAAGAATCACAGGGAGAATTTTCAGATTTATGAGCACGGCAAAACTTTTCGTTATCGACTACACCCATCATGGCGTTCCCAAGTCCTTCATTATCCGATCGGAGCGCATGGACAATAGCGAGGCTTGGCACTGGGCCAGCTGTGACGCTGGCGTGGGCCGCATCGGCAAATTCGGTCGAGAGCGGGTGAGGAAAACCAGCAAACCCATGGCCGAAAAGTTCGGTATAGAAGCGGTGAGCTGGCGCCCCGTCTGAGGTGTGGCCAGAAGTCATTGCGCCATTCTCGGACGGGCACCCAGGTATTTACGTTATGTCACTGATGCTCCAGGAAACCCTGTCGATCCCCTCTGTCGTGCAGCGCATGCTCGACAATGACAGCGCCATCGTCGCGCTGAGCGAGCAACTGGCCGGTGCTTTGCCGGAGTTGATCATCAGCGTCGCCCGCGGCAGTTCGGATCATGCCGCCGCCTACTTCGGCTATGCCATGATGAGCCAGGTCGGAATTCCCTGGCTGTCGATTCCACTGTCGCTGGTCAGCCTGCAACAGCCGCCGTTGCGCCTGAAACACTGCTGGGTGGCCGCCCTGTCGCAATCGGGCAAGAGCCCGGACCTGATCGCCAGCGTGGACTACCTGAAACAACGCGGCGCCCGCGTGGCGGCGTTCGTCAACACAGCCGAGTCGCCGTTGGCCGCGGCCAGCGACGCCGAGGTGCTGTTGCCAGCGGGGCTGGAGCAGAGCGTGGCCGCGACCAAAAGCTATGTCGCCATGCTGATGGCCGGGGTGCAGACCGTGGCGGCACTGGCTGCCAGGCTGGGACAGGGCAACAACCTTGGCCTCGCCCTGCAAGGCTTGCCCGCCGCCCTCGCGCGGGCAGACAATGAGAACTGGTCAAAGGCCCTCGAGGTACTGCACCCGGTCGACAAGATGGTGGTGATCGGCCGCGGCCCGGCGCTACCCATCGCTCTGGAGGCGGCCCTGAAACTCAAGGAAACCTCGGGGATCCAGGCTGAGGCTTTTTCCAGCGCCGAGGTCCGCCATGGACCAATGGAAATCATCGAGGCCGGTTACCCGGTCCTGCTCTTCGCCCCGTCCGGGCCCGAGCAGGCCGGCACCCTGGCGTTCGCCGAAGATATGCGGCGGCGCGGGGCACGGGTCCTGCTGGTAGCACCACCGGGCACGCCCGGCGCCAACTTGACCAGCCTGCCGACGGCGCACCCGTTGCTGGAACCGTTCACCATGATCCAGGGGTTTTACCTGATGGCGGCAAGGCTGGCCGAACTGCGCGGACGCAATCCCGATCAGCCGCGGTTCCTCAAGAAGGTGACCGAGACGCGTTGACTTCAGAAAGCCGCCCCTGCCGATGAACCACCCGACGGACGCGGCTCAGCAACCACGAACGCTGGAAGCATTGGCCGTCGCTGACGCGCGCATGCCGAAGAACAGCGCGGTCAATGCACCGACGCCCCCCATCGCCACGCAATAGCCGACGCAGACCCACGGGCTCCAGGGCATCAGGCCGATCAGCAACAGCGGCGTGGTGCTGGCCCAGAGTGCGTAGGCGATGTTGTAGGTAAAGGAAATGCCGGAGACCCGGACACGCGCCGGGAACAACCCGACCATGACCGAAGGCACCGCCCCCACCACGCCACAAGCCAGGCCCGCCAGGGCGTAGGCCAGGCCAATCCACTCAGCGCCATGGATCAGGCTGGTGTAGAGCAGCGCGATGCCCAGCGGCAGCAAGACGCTGTAGAACAGCACCGCGCGCCAGGCACCGATCCGATCCACCAACAGACCGGCCAGGACACAGCCGATGTTCAGGAACACGATCCCCAGGCTGCTCAAGGCGAACGTGTGGCTGGCGCTCATGCCGAAGCTTTTCTGCATCACGGTCGGAGTGATCACCACCAGCACCACCACCGCCGAGGTCAAGACACAGGTCAGCAACATCGCCGGCAGGATCGCCCAACGGTGATTGCGCAAGACAGTCTGCAACGGCAACCCCTCGCCGGCTTCCCGACGCGCTTGCAAGGCTATGAACACCGGGGTTTCATTGAGCCAGCGGCGCAGCCAGACGCCGATCACACCGAACACCCCGCCCAGCAGGAACGGAAAACGCCAGGCGAAATCGAGGATTTCACCTGGGCTGTAGATCCGCGCCAGGGCGGTCGCGGTCAAGGCGCCCAACAGGTAACCGAAGGTCAACCCCGCCTGCAGGACGCCCAGGGCATAACCGCGGTGCCCGGGTGGCGCATGCTCGGCGACGAAGACCCAGGCACTCGGCACTTCACCGCCTACCGCCGCGCCTTGTAACACTCGTAGCAGCAACAGCAGCAGCGGTGCCCAGTAACCGATCTGGGCATAGGTCGGCATGACCCCGATCAGCAGGCACGGCAGAGCCATCATCAGGATGCTCAGGCTGAAGACCCGCTTGCGCCCCAGCCGATCGGCGAAGTGCGCCATCAGGATGCCACCCAGTGGTCGTGCCAGATAGCCGGTGACGAAAATGCCGAAGCTTTGCAGCAGTCGCAGCCATTCCGGCATTTGCGGGGGAAAGAACAACTCACTGAGGGTCAGCGCGAAGAACACGAAAATGATGAAATCATAGATTTCCAGCGCGCCGCCCAACGCCGCCAAGCCCAAGGTTTTGTAGTCGGACCGGGCAAAGCGACGGGAGTGTGGAGTGTGATCGGCAGTCATAAAGCACTCTGGCAACGTATTCAGATACACCTTGGGCCGGTTTGGCTGCCGGTGCAAAAAATCGGAGGATACCTGAGTTTGCCAAAAGCATTGGGCCGACATCGCCGAATCCGTTGGATACGCAACATCACTCGCTATTGAAGAGAATCGGAAAATGCCCCGGGATTGATCTATCGTGGGCACCTGCCCACACGCTACGCCTTGCCTGTGGCTCCCCAATAAAATCAAGAACAAGAGGACCGTCCAATGGCCGCTGCTATCGAAACCAGCCGCTACGCGCGCTTTGCCCTGCACTGCTCGAACTGGGCCGAGCGCTGGTTTCCCGACTCCTGGGTGTTCGCCGCGCTGGCGGTGATCATCGTTGCCCTGGCCACCCTGGCCATCGGCGCCAAGCCGAGCGAAGCGGCAATGGCCTTCGGCGACGGCTTCTGGAGCCTGATTCCCTTCACCATGCAGATGGCGTTCGTGGTGATCGGCGGTTATGTGGTCGCCAGCTCTCCGCCAGCGGTGAAACTGATCGACCGCCTGGCGCGCCTGCCGAAGAACGGTCGCTCGGCGGTGGCCTGGGTCGCGCTGATCTCGATGCTCGCCTCGCTACTGAACTGGGGCCTGTCGCTGGTCTTCGGCGGCTTGCTGGTCCGCGCCCTGGCGCGCCGCAGCGACCTGCGCATGGATTACCGCGCCGCCGGAGCCGCGGCCTACCTGGGTCTGGGCGCCGTCTGGGCACTCGGGCTGTCCTCGTCCGCCGCCCAGTTGCAGGCCAACCCGGCCAGCCTGCCGCCGTCGATCCTGTCGATCACCGGGGTAATTCCTTTCACCCAGACCCTCTTCCTCTGGCAGTCCGGCGTGCTCTTGCTGGCGCTGATCGTGGTCTCGCTGGTGATTGCCTACGCCACCGCACCAGGCCCCGACTCGGCCCGGGATGCCAAGGCCTGCGGGGTCGATCCAAGCTTCAACCTACCGCCCCTGAGCACCCGCTCGCGCCCCGGCGAATGGCTGGAGTACAGCCCGCTGCTGACGATTCTGCTGGCCCTGCTGGCCGCCGGCTGGCTGTTCCATGAATTCTCGAGCAAGCCGGCGATCAGCGCCATTTCCGGCCTGAACACCTACAATTTCCTGTTCCTGATGGTCGGCGCCCTGCTGCACTGGCGCCCGCGCAGCTTTCTCGACGCCGTGGCCCGCGCGGTACCGACCACCACCGGCGTGCTGATCCAGTTCCCACTGTACGGCTCCATCGCGGCACTGATGACCACGGTCAAGGGCGGCGATACGCAGACGCTGGCCCACCACATCTCGACCTTCTTCACTCAGATCGCCTCCCATGACACCTACGCGTTGCTGATGGGGGTGTACTCGGCGGTGCTGGGCTTCTTCATTCCCTCCGGGGGCGGCAAGTGGGTCATCGAGGCGCCCTATGTGATGCAGGTGGCCAATGACCTGAAATACCACCTGGGCTGGGCGGTGCAGATCTACAATGCCGCCGAGGCATTGCCGAACCTGATCAACCCCTTCTACATGCTGCCGTTGCTGGGCGTGCTGGGGCTGAAGGCGCGGGATCTGATCGGCTTCTCCTTCGTGCAACTGCTGGTGCACGCGCCGCTGGTACTGGTCCTGCTGTGGGCACTGGGGACAACGCTGGCGTACAACGGGCCGGTGCAGCCGTAGCCCCCCAAGGTCTGTTTACACGTCCATTCAAGAGCGCTGCTCTCAGCGCTCTTGCCGCGCGCCCGGCCCGAAAACCAGCATCAATCTCAAAAACGACGACGCGAATAGTCACAATGCTGAATTGATGCTGAACAAGTACACAAGAACGCAAATTCCGTGGGTCACGGTTGACATCATGTATTAGTCTGTCCGGACAAACAGGCACGATCGTGCCATCGCTCTTTTTCAGAGCGTGCCCAACCCCACCCGTCGAGCTTCAAGGTGGATGAATCATGAACCATTGGAAAGCAGAGCAACTGCGGCTTCTGGGTTCAGCGCAAGGCGAGCAGAAACTGTTCGAACTCGTGCCCGACCTGGTCAGGCAACTAGGCTATCCCTATTACCGCTATATCAGACTGAACCAAGGGGCCGAGCCCTGGATAAAGAACAATTATCCCGAGGAGTGGAACCGAGACTATCAGGAGCACAATCTCCACGAGATCGACCCGGTACTGACCCGGGTCCGGCATTCGCACCTGCCGCTGTTCTGGTCGTCGGAGACTTTTGTCAGGGCCCCTGCGTTCTGGGCAAAAAAACAATCGTTTGGCATGCGCTATGGCTGGTCCCAGGCGGTACAGCATGTTCAAGGTCACCTGAGCATTCTGTGCGTCGCCCGTCCCGAGGGAGAAATCCTTCCCCATGAGATCTACCACAAAACCGGATATATCCTGTGGCTGTGCAATGTCCTGCATTCGGCGGCCACCCGCGATTTGCCCGAAACACCCTCGCCCCTGCTATCGCCTCGGGAAGTCGAGGTATTGAAGTGGTCGGGTGAAGGTAAAACGGCACCGGAAATCGCCCGCCTGCTTGAGCTCAACGTGCGTACCGTGAACTTCCATATCGCCAACGCAATCAGCAAGACCGGGACCACCAACAAGGTCGCGGCGATGGTGGCGGCGATTCAATGTGGGGCCTTGTGAGGTCAGCCTGGAAAGCCCGCGTCCCGGACCGCCATCTGCAAAATTCTGCAACGCAATAGCTGCCCCCTCCCCTCGACAATCGGCATACTGCCGGCGGCAGAACGGATCTGTCGCTGTACCGTCATATTGCATTGCTAAGTTGCGATGCGAAATATTTTGATACGTCAAACCCAGCCAGCAGGAACCCAGGATGAGTGACGAGAAAGACCTCGACCAGTCGCAAGCGCCGGAAACCGATCATCCCAGCGACACCAGTCGCCGCCGCTTCCTCGGTGGCGTGGCGGTGTTGGGCGTCGGCGCGACGCTGACCGCCTGCGGTTCCCCGAGCGAACCCGGCAAGCCGGACGCACGCGAGCTGTCGGGCGCCGAGTTGGACAAGGCGCTGCGCGACCAGGTGAAAACCGTGGTGGTGATCTACGCCGAGAACCGCAGTTTCAACAACCTGTTCGCCGACTTCCCGGGGCTCGAGAAACCCTTGTCGGCCCTCGCGCCCACGGACTACCAGCAACGTGACCGCGATGGCAGCCTGCTGCCGACCCTGCCGCCAGCCTGGGGCGGTGTCCTGCAGATCGGCCCGCAAAGCGTCGACGGCGTCACCTATCCGGCCGAAACCCAGTTCCAGCAGAACCTGCCCAACGCCCCTTATGCCCTCAAGGGCCCGAATGGTGAAGACCTGCCCCTGGGTCTGGTCACTCGCGACCTGTGGCACGTGTTCTACCAGAATCAGATGCAGATCAACGGCGGCAAGAACGACCAGTTCGTCGCCTGGGCCGACTCCGGCGGCCTGACCATGGGCCACTACGCCCAGAACCGTTACTCGTTGCGCCTGTGGGACGTGGCGAAGGAGTTCGTGCTCTGCGACAACTTCTTCCAGGGTACCTTCGGCGGTTCGTTCCTCAACCACCAATACCTGGTTAGCGCGGCAGTCCCCTTCTACCCGGACGCCGCCAACTCGGTGGCCAAGCCGCAAATCGCCACCCTGCAAAGCGACAACCCGCTCGACACGCGCCTCAAGCCGCTGGAGAAATCCCCGGCCAGCGCCATGAGCGGTCCGCCGCAATTCGGCCCCAGCGCCCTGACCCCGGATGGTTACGCGGTCAACACCATGGCCCCACCCTACTGGCCGACCTGGATCCGCGACAGCGAGCACCCGGACTATTCCAAACCGGGCCTGCCCAATGTGCTGGTCCCCCAGGTCCACGAACACATCGGCGACAAGCTGTCGAAGAAGAACATCGACTGGGCCTGGTACGCTGGCGCCTGGCAAGCCACCCTGGATCAGTTCAAGGACTCGGGCGGCATTCCGAAGATCCCGAACTTCCAGTACCACCATCAGCCGTTCAACTACTTCAAGCAGTTGGGGCCGGAAAATCCGCTCGAGCGCGCCAAGCGCCTGCGCGATGGCGGGCTGGGCGACGAGGCGAGCAGCAACAAGTTCGTCGCCGACGCCCAGGCCGGCAAGCTGCCAGCGGTGACTTTCTACAAACCCCAGGGCAACCTGAACATGCACGCCGGTTACGCCGATGTGGCATCCGGCGACCGACATATCGACCGGATCCTGAAAGTACTGCGCGAAAGCCCGCAGTGGAAAAACATGGTGGTCGTGGTCACCGTCGATGAAAACGGTGGCTGGTGGGACCATGTGGCGCCACCGCAAGGCGATCGCTGGGGGCCGGGCACACGGGTTCCAGCCCTGGTGGTCTCGCCCTTCGCCCGCAAGGGCATGGTGGATCACACGGTGTACGACACCGCCTCGATCCTGCGCTTGATCACCCGAGTGTTCCAGTTGGAGAAACTCGATGGCCTCAAGCAACGGGATGATGCGATGGTCGCCCGGGGCCAGAAGCCGATGGGTGATCTGACCAACACCCTGCGCTTTACGGCCTGAGAGCTGCACTCAGAGGAGTCAATGGCGGGCCCATGGGCCCATGCTCCTCTCGCCCCTGTGGGAGCCAAGCTCCCGCAGGTTCTTTCATGCCCGACAGCGCGCAAATAATAGCCTAGCGCCACTATCTGCTTTACCCCCTCCGCACTCCGGTAATATCCTTGCCCGATAGTATTCTGTTTCAGAATTTTACCGAGCGAAAAGGGAGTTCGTCGTAATGATCGTAGGGATTGACCTGGGGACCACCAACAGCCTCGTTGCCGTCTGGCGTGGAGATGCCAGTGAGTTGGTACCCAATGCCCTCGGCCAATTTCTCACACCCAGCGTGGTCGGCCTGGACGATGAAGGTCGGGTACTGGTCGGGCAGGCGGCGAAAGAGCGCCTGCATACCCACTCCCAAACCACAACATCACTGTTCAAGCGCCATATGGGCAGCGCCCAGGAAGTGCGCCTGGGTGAGCGTCTTTTCCGCCCGGAGGAACTATCCGCGCTGGTGCTCAAGAGCCTCAAGGAAGACGTTGAACGGGCCTACGGCAAAACCGTGCACGAAGCGGTAATCAGCGTCCCGGCCTACTTCAGCGATGCCCAGCGCAAGGCCACCCGTATCGCCGGCGAGCTGGCGGGACTGAAAGTCGAAAAACTGATCAACGAACCCACCGCCGCCGCCCTCGCCTATGGCCTGCACCAACGGGGCAAAGAGACCTCGTTCCTGGTCTTCGACCTCGGCGGCGGCACGTTTGACGTGTCGATCCTTGAACTCTTCGACGGGGTCATGGAGGTCCGCGCCAGCGCCGGCGACAACTTCCTCGGCGGCGAGGATTTCGATAGCGTATTGCTCGAATACTTTATCGACAGTCAACGCGGCGCGGCCGACTTCCCAGACCCCGCAAGCGTCAGCCAGGTACTGCGTCGCGAAGCCGAGCGTGTACGCAAGGCGCTGGGCCAGGATCCCAGCGCCGAGTTCAGCCTGCGTGTCGACGGCCGGCAATGGAGCCGGAACATTACCCAACAACAGTTGGCCGAACTCTACGCACCGCTGCTGGAACGCCTGCGCGGCCCTATTGAACGGGCATTGCGCGATGCCCGGATCCGAGTCAACGACCTGGACGAAATCCTCCTGGTGGGCGGCACCACGCGCATGCCGCTGGTGCGCAAGCTCGCCACCGGCCTCTTCGGTCGCTTCCCGTCCATCAGCCTCAATCCGGACGAAGTCGTGGCCCACGGCGCCGCGGTTCAGGCCGCCCTGAAGGCGCGCGCCGCCGCACTGGAAGAAGTGGTACTGACCGACGTCTGTTCCTACACACTCGGGATCGAAACCTCCCATCAGTTCGGCCAGCAGATCGACAGCGGGCATTACCTGCCCATCATCGAGCGCAACAGCATCGTACCGGTCAGCCGGGTCAAGCGCGTGTATACCCTGCAAGACAACCAGGCCGTGGTCCTGCTGAAAATCTATCAGGGAGAAAGCCGCCTGGTACACGACAACGTCTTTCTGGGCCAACTGGAGATGGCAGTGCCCAAGCGCAAAGCCGGCGAGGTCGCGCTGGATGTGCGCTTCACCTACGACAACAACGGTTTGCTCGAGGCCCAGGTCAATATTCCGCTGACCGGCGAACAGCATTCGCTGATCATCGAGAACAACCCCGGCGTGCTCTTGCCGGAAGAGATCGAGCAACGCTTGCAGGCCTTGGCCTTGCTCAAAGTGCACCCACGCGACCAACAGGTGAACACGGTCCTGACCGCGCGTCTGGAACGTCTCTACCAGGAGAGCCTGGGCGAATTGCGCGAGCAGATCGGTCGATGGGCCGGACAATTCCAGCAGGTGCTGGACAGCCAGGACGAACGACGCATTCGCGAGGCTCGCCAGGAGCTGCTCGAACAGCTGAATAAACTGGACAATGGTATCTGGCACTGACAGGAGTCGCGGGATGAATTGCTGGACACTGTTGCAACTGCCGGAAGACGCCGATGAGCGCAGCATCAAGCGCAGCTATGCGCGACTGCTGAAAAACAATCGCCCGGATGAAGATGCCGAAGGCTTTCAACGCCTGCGCGCGGCTTACGAAAATGCACTGCAGATCGCCCGCTGGCGGGACGAATCCGCCACGGCAGAAGCGCAACACCCGCCTCTGAGCAGCTCGGCCGCCGAGACGCTGGAACACCCGCGGCAGTACGAGTGCTCCTGGCCCGCAGAGATCCAGCCAGCGGGCACGGGAGCGGCGGCCCCGGTCCGCGATGATCCGGTTCCGGCCCTACTGGCCGATCTCACCGAACAAAACCTGCCCGAGCGTTGGCAGCAAGCCCGGCAACAACAATGCGCCGACGCGTTCCAACAGGCATTGCTGCGGTTGTGCTTCGAGCAACCGGGATTGCGCAGCCCGATCGCCGCCTGGGCCGTTCAACATCTGGAATGGTTGACGCCCTGGCAAACCGTGGGGATGACCCCCTGGCAAACTGAAGCCTTGTCCACCGGTTTGCTGCAGGAGTATCGACAGAGCCTGCAGGATCTGCTCGAAGCCGGGCAGGAACGCCCGTTCCTCCAGCAGTTGAAAGGCTACCTGCAACAGCCCTGGATGAAGATCTTCGACCGCAGCCAGGAATGGCAACGGATCGTGTTGCAGTTGCTGAACGAAACCCGATGGAGCCTGCCACTGTTTGAGCGGGTTTGTCAGGCATTCGGCTGGGACGACAAGACCGGGGTGACCCCCGAGCCACTCTGGGTCTGGCAATCACTGAACAGGCGCTGCGAACGCGAAGCCTTCTATGAGGAACTGCAAACCCGGGCCTTGAACCATTTCTATGGGGGACCTGCGCAGAAAGCCGCGTTCCTGCTGCTGACCCCCCTGTCTCTCTGGCAACAGGGCCGTGAATTCAAGAACTTTACCCAGAATCATTGGCAGGCCTGCCAGGATCTTTCCGATCAACTTGCCCACAGGTATCCGGAACTCATCGAACGCCTGCCAGATCGTGACGTCTTTTTCTGGCGCCAGTTCCTGCCGCGCTCCGTCCCCCCCTCCAGCTGGCGATGGTTATGGGCCGGCTGCTCGCTGGCGGTGACGCTGTCGACGCTGCCCTCATGGCAAACCTGGCAAGCCAAGGGCACGCTATGGACGAATCTGATGACGTCACTGCTGACCGGCCTGATCCCGGTGATTATCGGCGTCTACGCGATGCGTTTTTGGCAACCCATGTGCTGGCATCTGATGACGATCGATTTGTGGCTGAGCCAGCATCTGTTGCCCAAACGCATCAACCCGACCCGACATTGGCTGGTCATTCGCCATGGTGTGCCACAGGCGTTGATTGCGCTGCTGTTCCTGGCCTGGTCGGGTGGCCTGGGCATGGCGACATTCATCGGCATCGGCGCCATCGGCCTGTTCGACAACAAACGCCCGCGTTGCGAACGCCCCGACTCGATCTGGCGACACCCCGGGCAGGCCATCCTGCACATCACTCAGTGGAGCCCCCTGCAGTTGGGATTCTTCCTGCTAATGTTGTGCATCACCGTCACGTGCCTGCTGGTGGTCCCCGGCTATCCGCTGACCACAGGCAGCAGGCGATAAAGTCCGGGGGATGCCTACGCGGGGTCAGGGATATCAAGTACAAGAAAAATCACAGATTCCCCATAACGGGAAAATACCGCCTGCTGCAGTATGAGCAGTCTCCTTCCTCACCCGAGGGCCAACGCTGAAAGGATCTGAGCATGTCAAAAATCGCCGTCTTGACGAGTACCTTAGCCGCACTCACCCTGAGCACCCTCGCCCACGCCGATGTCGAAATGAAGCTGGGCAGTCGGGAACGTGTCACCCAGCTCTTCGCCTACCCCAACAACTGCAGTGTCATCTGCTATCGCAACTGGACCCTGGAACAGACCGCCGAACACTATCTGAACCAGAGCGTGCAGCGCGACGGCTATAGCCACGCCAAGGTGACGGTGAAAGCCGAGGCCGGCCAACTCTATGCCAAATTCAGCGGTGTGCCGAACGGGTATGACAAACCACTGGCACAATTGCTCAACGCCGGCGAACTGGCCTACAAGGGCGCCTCCAAACTCAATGCCGATGGCAAGTGGGATTTCAGCTGGTACCTGTTCCTGCCGCTGGGCCTGGCCCTGGACAATCGCAAGAGCGTCGAGCTGCTGCACTTCCCGCCGGATTATTCGCTGACCCAGGCCCAGGATTACCTGGAGTCCAAGACCACCGATCGCTGGGCCGAGCTGCTGACCGACAATGGTATTCCCAAGGACCAGACACCGGGCTACCAGACCATCATCGACATTGCCCCGATTGCCGCGCCGGCCAGCGCGGGCAGTACCCTGGAGGGGGTCTATAGCTACTTCAGCGACTACCAGACCACCATGATCAAGGAAGTCAGTATCACGGCCAAGGGCACGTCATTGCCGATGGTGGCCTTCGGCGCGCCGGTGCGTAACTGGATCAAGCAGCAGTATGGCGCGACGGTCGGCGTGCTACAGCTGGGCCTCATCCGCCCGACGGCGGGGACGATAGTACCGGTGCTGGGTTCCAACCATCCAAGTTATATCTGGTACGCGGCAGACCCGGCCAGCTATGGCGGCGACCAGGCGAAGGCCGATGCGGCGGGCTTGAAGGTGATGGGGCAGGACCTGAGTGCCGCCTGCTGGCAAGCTGGCATGGGCCAGAAACCGGACGGCGACCCGGCGGCGCTGCTGAAAAGCTGTACCGACAACTGGCAGGTGACCAACAAAGCGAAAACCTGCGTGTTGTTCTATGAGTCGGTGCGCAACCTGTCTGAAGCCGATGCCGAGAAGAAATGCACGACCACGGAGATCAAGACGCAACTCGATCAGTTGAAACAACCGGTGCCCGCGCCCATGACGGCGCTGCCGGCTATCTGACCGCGTAAGGCTCAAGGGCCTATTCGCGGCGGTGCGGCGATCCGACAAGCCCTGCTCCTACAGTCCATCGTCGTTCACTAACTTTGTATACGACACAAAAACTGTAGGGGCAGGGCTCGCCCGCGAAAGCGTCAGTTCAAGCGATGCACCTCTTAAGCAATCGGCGTTCCGACAAGGCTTGCGCTGTCAGCAGGACTTCAGGGCGCTTCCACCGGCCGCAACCGGTACTGCGGCGGCAACTGCTCGATCCCGCTGATGGTGGCGTTCAGACTCTTCCAACGCCCATCCTTGATCCCATAGATGCAGCCATGGATCGACAGGCTCTGCCCACGATGCCAGGCGTTTTGCACAATGGTGGTATGGCCGACGTTGGCCACCTGCTGGATCACGTTCAACTCGCACAAGCGATCGACCCGCTCTTCTTCAGTGGGCAGTTGCGCGAGCATTTCGCGGTGTTCGTAGTAAAGGTCGCGAATCGAGCGCAGCCAGCCATCGATCAGGCCCAACTGGCGATCCTGCATCGACGCCCGCACCCCGCCACAACCGTAGTGGCCGGTGACCAGGATATGCTTGACCTTGAGCACATCCACCGCGTACTGGATCACCGACAGGCAATTGAGATCGGTGTGCAGCACCACGTTGGCGACGTTGCGGTGCACGAACAGATCGCCCGGCAGCATGCCAACGATCTCGTTGGCCGGTACCCGAGCGTCGGAACAACCGATCCAGAGGTACTCCGGGGTCTGCTGGCGGGCGAGCTTGGCGAAGAACTCCGGGTCTTCTTCCTTGATCGCAGCGGCCCAGCGCTCGTTGTTATCGATCAGATCCTGTAGTTCGTTCATGTTCTGCTGCCTCAAGATAGTCCGAAACTTTGACACACGACCCCGGGCTGGGGTCACGTGGGAAAGTCTTCAGTCAACCAGCGTACACGCCATCACCACCGCGTCCTCGCGCCCACCCACGGCCGGGTAGTAGTCGCGCCGGCGTCCGACTTCATTGAAACCATAGCGCTCATACAGGCGAAAGGCCGCCTGATTGCTGTCGCGCACCTCCAGGAAACACTCCCGGGCCTTGGCCGCATAGGCCCGCGACATCAGATGCTCGAGCAGACGCAGGCCCAGGCCACGACCCTGGCTCTCCGGCTTGACCGTGATATTGAGCAGGTGCGCTTCATCGAGAATGATCTGCACCACGCCATGTCCGACCTGCTGGCTGCCTTCGAACATCAGCCAGATCTGGTACTTGCCCAGGCCATCGAGGAAAATTCCGCGGGTCCAGGGGTGGCTGAACGCCGCGTATTCGATCTTCAGTACCGCATCCAGGTCCGCCTCGGTCATCGGGCGAAAACTTACCGCATCACTCATCGTTACTCTTCCAGCGCGCCATCAGCCGGCGCATGGCTTGCCAGACATCAGCCTTGCGCTGTGGCTCATCCATCAATAATTCCAGGCCAGGCAGCGCCCAGGCCGAGCCCAGGCCTTCGACCTGGAGTTCACGGTTATACGCTTCAGCGTCGGCCTCACCGGCAAAACGCACCGCCGGCAAGCCGATCAACCACAGGCAGGCGCACTCGCCCTCTTCCCGACGGGCCTGGACGAAGCCCTGGACAAAGTCCCGGGCCGCCTCCGGGCCCTGGTCGAGCTTGCCACGTACCAGCAGCGGCCAACGTACCGGCTCGCCGACGATCTGCGGGCTGTCCGGCAACCCGGCGGCACGCAGCATGTCCTTGAGCAGCAGGTAGGCCGGATCGCGGCTCTGGAACGCTTCGCCCGTGGGTAACTCCACCAGCACCAGGCAACGCCCCGCGCGCAACAATTGCAACGCGAAGCGCGGCGGTGGCAGCTGAACCGGCTTGACCGGGGCCGGCGCCTCTTCAGCGACAACCACCGGCTTGCTTTCGGCGCGCTGGATCGGCGAGGGCCGTGGCACTTCGATCTTCGCCCGCTCGGCGGGCCTGGCCAGCGGCTCCGCGGCTGGGCGTGCCTCGACCGCGGGGGCCGGGACCTCGACCAACGGCTCCGGCGCGACAAACAATTCCGGTCGCGACGGCGCGGCGAACGGCAGTTCGGTGCGGGGCAGCCAGTGGACCACCTGCATGGCGGTCAGATAAGCGCGGCGGCGGGACTCGATAAGCAAGGGGCGGCCATCTGTGGATAAGTTGAAAGCAGGGATTCTACCGCCCTTCGGCGAAGATCGCCCGCAGTTGATCGCAACAACGCCCAAGCCGGCGATCACCTGCGGGTCAATCCGGTCCCCGATGCAGTACAATCGCTCCTTTTAATTTGCCAACCAGCCGGCCTCTCCCATGATCGAACCCAAGCGCGTCTTGCGCGCCCTCGCCGAGCACTGGGCCCTTCTGGAGCCTCTGTGCGAACACTTCGACCAAGGCACCCTGAGCCTCGGTGAACTGCGCCAGCAACTGGCTGCCCAGCAGCTGGACAGCACGCCCCAGGACATCACCAACCTGCTGGACGTGTGGATTCGCCTCGATATCCTGGTTCCCGTGGCGAAAAGTCCGAACCGTTTCGAGCTCAATGCCCAGATCCACGACTTCCTCGCCTATCTGCGCCGCGAACACCGCCTGGGCCTGTGCCTGGAGATCGAAGCCTACCTGCGCCACCTTGAGCGCCTGGCCGGGTATATCCAGGACGCCTTCGATATCCGCGACGGCAACGACCTGGCCCGCCAACTGCGCCTGCTCGACATGCGCGTGCGCGACGTCCTGAAAAAGCTCGACAACGACGAACAGGCCCTGGTGGCCGTCGCCGAGCGGGCCAAGACCAGCGACCGACAGATCCCGCTGCGCCAGCGTTACGCCGAGGTCCTGGCGACCTGGGACGAATACGTCGAGCCGATGATCCAGCTGGTGAACGCCGACGGCGCCTTCGAACAGGGCGTGCGCAAGGTCGAGAACGTACTGTTGCGCATGCTCAGCGAACAGCAGCGCCTCGGCCACCTGGTGGACGACGACATGTTGTTGCGCACCCACGCGCGAATCCTCGAGATGCAGACCAGCGCCCAGTTGACCCTGCGCCATGCCCGCGAACTGCTGCTGCCGCTGCGTGAAGAAGCACGCCGGCACAACGCCGTGACCCGTGGTGCCGCCCTGGCCCTGTCGGTGATCCGCCGCAAGGGCCTGGACGCCGTGCCGCAAGCGGCGATGCCGATGTTCAGTCGCCCGCAAAGCACCTTTCTCGGCAGCTCCGGTCAGGTCGAGGCCTATGTCTATGCCCTGGCCCGCTTCGAAGCCAAGCCGTCGCGGTTCCCCAAGGCGCACAAGTCCGGCAAGGGCGGCGAGTCGCCACGGGCCCCGCGCACGGTCAAGGAAATGCTCGAACGCTGCAGCGACGCCCTGCCGATGCCGGACCTGATGAGCTGGCTGCTGGAGCAGGAGCCGGACGGCGCCACCGACGAATTGCTGTACTGGTTCTCGCGCCTGTCGCGGGAAAAACGTTTCCAGCGCGAGCGTCTCGAACGCCGCGACTACCACACACAGGAGCATCAGGTCAGCCTGCGCTCCTTCGCCCTGCTGTCGCGTACTGAAGAAGCCGGCGAAAATTCCGCGAGCACTCCCCATGCATCTTGATCTTTCCGAACTGTCCCAGCTGGCGCCGATCTTTCGCGAGCTGTTCAAGGGTTACCACGTCAGCCGCCGTGACCCGGAACTGTACGCCCAATTGTCCAACTGCCAGGATCAGTACCGCAGCCTGTTCAAGGCCCTGGGCTTCGAACTGGTCTGCGACACTCGCGGTTTCTACTACTTCGTCCCGGACAACGCCGCCGCCCAGGTCAACAAGACCGCCCAGCGCCTGGCGCTGTTCACCTTCATCCTGGTGGAGCACCTGGCCGACCAGGGCCGCGACCCGGTTGCCGTGCTCGACGGCGGTAGCCTCGGGCGTGACGAACTGCCGTCGCTGCTGGAGAAATACCGCGACCTGTTCGTCCAGGCCGAAGTCACCACCCAGGAAGAGCTGGAAGAGAAGATCATGCGCCGCATGACCCAGCTTGGCTTCGCCCTCGAGGAGCCCGGTCTGTTCCGCTTCCTGCCGCCGATGCACCGTTTCCTCGACGTTTGCCTGTCGGTCCAGCAGGACCGCGACATGGCCGCCAGCCTGCACAGCGTGCTGCCCTTGCCGACGCCGGTGCTGGTGGACGACGACAGCGACGAAAAACTGCTGGAAACCGATGACCCGCTGGACCTCAGCGAATTCGTCGAACCCGGCGAAGAAAGTGAAGAAGAGGCGCTGGCCCGAGCCATTGCCGCCGAGCAACAGGAGATGGACGCATGAGCCAGGAACGCTACGGTATTCGCCGCTTCGCCCTGCTGAACACGGCCGGCTACAGCCTCGGCCTGTTTCCCCTGGAACATCCGTTGTCGGTGTACGGCGCGAACAACCTGGGTAAATCGGCCTCGATCAACGCCTTGCAGTTCCCGATCCTGGCGCGCATGTCGGACATGAGCTTCGGCAAGTACAGCCTGGAACAGTCACGCCGGTTCTATTTCGCCACCGACACCAGCTACATCCTCGTCGAAGTCGCGCTGCCCCACGGCCCACACGTAATCGGCGTGGTCGGACGCGGCCCGGGCGGTGGTTTCGGCCACCAGTTCTTCGCCTATGCCGGACGCCTGGACCTGGCGCACTATCAGAAAGACGACACCTGCCTGCGCCAGAAGGAGTTGTTCAACAATCTCGAGCGCAACGGTCTGAAAGCCTACGAGCTCAAGCCCGATGAACTGCGCCGGCTGCTGGTCGGCGGTCATACCTCGATTCCGCTGGACCTGACGCTGATCCCGCTGCGCTCCACCAGCGAACAGAGCCTGAAGACCTTCCGCGCGCTGTTCATCAACCTGCTGCACATGCGCGAGATCACCGCCGCCAAGCTCAAGCAGCTGTTCCTCGATGCCTTCGAGCACAGCCTGCGTTCCGGCAGTGTCGACTATATCGCCGCCTGCGAGGAAGCCTTCCGCGATGTGCGGCGCATGGAGCAGGACTACAACGCCATGGTCGCCGCCGGTCCCCTGGTCGAGGCACTGGCTGCGGGGGTGCGCCAGCGCGATGTGCTGCGCGGCAAGCTGCACCGGATCTCGCCATTGCTGGACTCGTTGCTCGGCACCTGGTCGGACTACGCCGGTGCGCGCAAGGAAGAACTGCTGATCCAGTCCGAGCATTACCGCAATGAACAGGACGCCCTGCAGAACGACCAGCGCAGCAGCACTCAGGAGCTGATGCGCCTGGAGCGGGAAATCAGCGATCTGCAACGCTGGCTTGGCGAACTGTCGGTGCTCAAGCATCGCTTCGCCCTGGTCGACGACGTGAAGGTCCTGGAACAGCAGCTGCTGGCGGCCAAGGATGCCCACGACGAACTGGCTGGCGCCCTGGCACAATCTCGGCAGTTCAGCGCCGAGGACCTGGAAGAGCGCCTGCGTGACCTGGAAAAACGCCTGAAGTCGGTGAAACAGCAACTCGATCACGCCGACAACAACAGCTATGCACGCCTGCGCGAAGAGTTCTCGCAACAGGATGTCGAACGCCTGATGCGCCTGTTCAACAGCGCCCTGTTCAGCCTGCCGCTGGGTGAACACGGGATTGCCCTGGATGAGGAAGGCGAGTGGGTCAAGTCCATGGAGCTGATCCTCGATGGCTTCAAGGGCGAGCGCTTCGAAGTGCCGGGCCTGTCCATCGACCTGTCCCACATCGAGCCGCCGGCGCTGCAGGCCCTGGCGGATCGCGCCGCGCTGCGCGACCAGAAGGAGCGTCTGGACAAAGAACTCAAGCAGTTGAAGACCCAGCAGGCCGTTGCCGCCGACCGCGCCGCGAGCAAGACCCAGACCGAAGCGCTGTACCAGCAGGTGCTGGATGCGCAGAAAGCCCTGGAAGACTTCCGCCGCGCCCAGACCTTGAGCGCCGAGGAAGGCGACAAACTGGAACAACTGGCACAACTGGAAGCCGCGCAGGATGAACTCAAGCGCTCCAGCGATGCCTTCACCGAGCGCGTCCAGCAGTTGTCGGCCAAGTTGCAACTGGTCGGTCGGCAGATCGGCGATATGGAAGCCAAGCAGCGCACTCTCGACGACGCCCTGCGCCGTCGCCAGTTGCTGCCGGCCGACCTGCCGTTCGGCACGCCGTTCATGGAGCCGGTGGACGACTCGATGGACAACCTGCTGCCGTTGCTCAACGACTACCAGGACAGCTGGCAGGGCTTGCAGCGGGTCGACGGGCAGATCGAAGCGCTGTACGCCCAGGTGCGTCTCAAGGGCGTGGCCAAGTTCGACAGCGAGGATGATGTCGAGCGCCGCCTGCAACTGCTGATCAATGCCTATGACCACCGCACCGACGAGGCCCTGACCCTGGGCAAGGCGCGCCGCGCGGCGGTGACCGATATCGCCCGGACCCTGCGCAATATCCGCAGCGACTACGACAGCCTGGAACACCAGTTGGCGCTGTTCAACCGCGAGATCAACAAGCGCCAGGTGTCCAACCTGCAAAGCTTCCGCATCGTGCTGGCGCCGAACAAGGACGCGCTCAAGCACATCGACCAGATCATCCACAGTGCCGGGCAATACGAGGAAGGCGAGACGCTGTCGGTATTCGACCTGAGCCAGAGCGCCGATCAGGACAACAAGAACGAAGAAGCCAAGGAATACCTGGCGCGGCTGGTGGCGGCCAACCACAACCAGTTGGGCTTGAAGGACCTGTTCGAGCTGGCGTTCGAGATCACCAAGGTCAACGGCCAGCCGGTGATCCACACCGATATCGACGGCGCGGCGTCCAACGGCACGACCATGACCATCAAGGCGCTGACCAACATGTACCTGTTGTTGCACCTGATGGACCGCGACCAGGCCGGGCGCGTGCGCCTGCCGTACTACCTCGATGAGGCTGCGGACATCGACGAACGCAACCAGGCGGCGCTGTTGGAAACCAGCCTGCAACTGGGCTTCGTGCCGATCCTGGCGAGCGTGAAACCGCAGGTGTCGGCGCATGTGGCCATCGACCTGGAAGGCGGCAGCGGACCGAACGGGATCTATATCGACGAAGCGGACTGGAAGTACATTCGCCGGCACGATCAGGTGCGGGCGAACGTACAGAATGTAGCGTCAGAACCGGAACTGGACGAGGTCTGATACCGGAAGCTGGAAAACAAAAGGCCGCGATCATTGATCGCGGCCTTTTCATTCCGCGACTCAATCCACGGATAAACCCTCATGTTTGTCGCGCCTGCACTCTTGTGGGAGCGGAGCCCTACCCCCATACAAACTCTATAACCGCCCAAGCTCTGCTGCTGATCTGGTCTCTACCCGCAATCTCCCGGTTATTTGCCGAGACTGATCTTCGGCGCCCAGGTCAGCCATTCATCCTCGAACTTGTCGAACAGCGCAAAGGTCTGCAATGGCCGCGCCGCCACGCCCATGCGCTCGCCATCCGGCGTGGCAAAAGCGATCCCACCCTGAATCAGCGTCTCCAGCGACTCGGTCCGCACCGTCGCGCCCTTGAACAAACCGAAGTCGACGCCAAAGCCACTGGTATTCCAGAAACGGCTGCCGCTGCGCACCAACGGCGCATAACGCGGCTCGATCAGAATGTGGATCAGTACCCGGTCCGCCGTGCTCCCCAACTCATACCCGGTCACCTTGCCCACCGTCACTTCGCGGTAGGTCACCGGCACGCCCTCCTTCAGCGAACCGCGCCGCGCCGCGCTCAGGGTCAGGCTCAAGCCGGCCTGGGGCGCCGCCGCATCCGGCGGTGCCTTGAGCGCGACAAAATCCTTCTGCGCCCCGAGCTTCTTCGTCGCCGGCTGCACCTCGAGGTACTGCCCGGTGACCAGGGTCTCCAGGTTCGCGGTCTTGATCAGGCCCAACTCCGGCTTCACCACCCAGAACTGGCTACCGACCCGTGCGATGCGCTCCGGCACTTCGGTAATCCGCGCCGAGAGCAGCACCGACTGCAAATCGTCGCTCAGATCGACACTTTCAATCTTGCCCACGTCCAGTCCCTTGAAACGGATCGGCGTGCCGCTGCGCAAGCCGTCGGCGCGATCGACCCGAATGGTGATCAGGGTGCCTTGCTGCTGTGCCTCGTCATGGTTGGAGAACAGACGGAAACGCGGAATACGTTTCTGCAGCGGGGCTTTGTCCTGCGGGGTCTCGAAGGCGATACCACCGGCCATCAGGCTTTGCAGCGATTCGCTTTTCACCTGGATGCCCCCGGTCAGGCCCCCGCTCAGGGTGATCCCACTGGCGTTCCAGAAACGGCTCGAGGCGTTGACCAGGTTTTCATATTCCTTCTCGATATGGACGCCGATCACCACCTGCTTGCGCGTACGGGAAAACTGGTAGCTTTGCACCGAACCGACTTTCACCTGGCGGTAGAGCACCGGGCTACCGACGTCCAGCGAGCCGAGGTTGTCGGTGAACAGCACCATGTGCAGCCCCGGGGAGCGCAGGTCCAGGGGCGGCGCCTTGGCCCGGGCCTCGAATTCGCGTTGCGGGTGACCGCCTTTGTCGCCGGGGCGAACGGCAATGTAGTTACCTTTGACCAGAGCCTCTAGCCCAGTGATACCGGCCAGCGATATCGACGGCTTGACCACCCAGAATTGGGTACCGCTCACCAGGTAGTCCTCCGCCAACGGATCGAGGGTCAGCTCGGCATTGGCGCTGGACAGGTCGGGATCGATTTTCAGGGCTTTCAAACTGCCGACCTGGATCCCTTTGTACATCACCGGCGTACGACCGGCCTGCAACCCTTCGAAATCGCTGAGTTTCACTTTGACCCGGATCCCCGCCTGGGCCGCATCGAAATCCTCATAGAGACGGAACGGCAGGCTCGGATCGGTGGGCGGACTGTCCTTGCGGTTCTCCGGCGTGGCGAAGGCGATACCGCCGGCAACGATACTCGCCAGGGATTCGCTGCGCACCTTCACCCCGGACAGGTTGGCGTCGATGCTGATGCCGCTGGCGTTCCAGAAGCGCGTGTGTTTGCGCACCAGGTTGGCGTAGGTCGGCTCGATAAAGACCTTGAGTTCGACCATGTTCTGGTCCGAAGACAGCGCATAGCTTTTGATCTGGCCGACCTGGATCTGCTTGTAGAATACCGGGCTGCCACGATTCAGCGAGCCCAGGCGGTCCGCCTTGATGGTGATGTGCAGGCCGGGCTTGAGGTCCGACAGCGGCGGCTCCTGGGTCAACGCCTTGAACTTGCGCGCAGGTTCGCCATCACCGGGACTGACCGCAATGTAGTTGCCGGACACCAGGGTATCCAGGCCGGTAATCCCCGCCAGGGTCACGCTCGGCTTGACCAGCCAGAAGCGGGTATTGGTACGCAGGGACGGCTCGACGTCCTTGTTCATTTCAATGGTGGCAACGACCCCCTTGCTGGAGCCTTCGACATCCAGGTTCAGGGCCTTGACCTTGCCAATGGGCATGCCTTTGTAAACGATCTCGGTCTTGTTGGCCTGAATGCCCTCGCCGCTTTCGAAGCGCACCTGGATCTCGATGCCGGCCTGGCTGTAGGCACGCCAGCCCAACCAACCGCCGATGATCAGGGCAATCAACGGCAGAACCCAGATGGCCGACCAGTTCGAGGCCGGGCGGGCTTTGGCTTTTGGCAAATCAGTCATGGTCGTCATCCGACTCCGTGTTGTCCCAGATGAGTCGGGGATCGAAAGTTACTGCTGCAAGCATCGTCAAGATCACCACACTGGCAAAGGCTATCGCACCGAGATTGGCCTCGATGCTGGCAATTCTTCCAAAGTTCACAACCGCCACCAAGATGGCGATCACAAAGATATCCAACATGGACCAGCGGCCAATGAACTCGATGAACCGGTACATGACGATCCGCTGCCGGGCTGACAGCGGTTGGTGGCGCTGTACCGAGAACAATAACAGGGCGATGCCCACCAGTTTGAACGTTGGTACCAGGATACTGGCGACAAAGACCACCGCGGCGATCGGAAACATACCGTGCTGCACCAGGGCGATGACGCCGGACATGATGGTACTGGGATCACCCTTGCCCAGGGAGTTGACGGTCATGATCGGCAGCATGTTGGCCGGGATGTAGAGAATCGCCGAGGTCAACAGCAGCGCCCAGGTACGCATCAGGCTGTTGGGGCGGCGTGGATGCACCAAGGCACCGCAGCGGGTACAGACCTGCTCGTCGCTATCCGCGTCCTCGCGGTTCAACTCGTGGCATTCCGTGCAGATCAGAATACCTGCATCAATCGCCCGCATGTTCGTCTTCTCCCGATAACGCCTGCCAGATCTGGTGAGGCGACATGAGCACCTCCAGCAGCACTTGGACCAGCAGCAAACCGACAAAACAGGCCAGCCCCAGGCCGAGGCTCAGTTCCGCCAGGTCGGCCAGTTTGACAATCGCCACCAGCACGCCCATGAGATAGACCTCAAGCATGCCCCAATCGCGGAGATGGTGGTAAATGCGGTACAGCAACAAGCCGTAGCTACGCCCGATATCCCAACGGATGCTCAACAGCACGGCCAACTGGCAGAGCAGCTTGAGCAGGGGAATACCCATGCTGCACAGGAACACCACCACGGCGATGCCGGACATGCCGGTATGATACAGGCCCAGGACACCACTCCAGACCGTATCTTCCGAGGATCGGCCCAGAAGATTGAGTCGCATGATGGGTAAAAAGTTCGCAGGGATGTACAGCAGCAGTGCTGCGATCACCAGGGCCAGGCTGCGCTCGATGACATTGTGGCGATGGGCATAAAGCTCATAGCCGCAGCGTGGGCATTGGGCTTTTTCACCGAGGCCCAGCTGGGGTTTGAGCATCAGCAGGTCGCATTCGTGACAGGCCACCAATGTGTCCAGGGGCAGTTCCGACACCTTTGAAGAGTCAACCGGATCCGGCATAAAGGGGCTCAGGCTCTGTAAAAGACGGTGCCTATTCTAGTGTTCCAGATCGAAAATAACTTAGTCAAATTGTCAGGAAAAGGTCTACATCTTCGTAAGGTAGCCAGCATGCCGGTGATGAACGCCACGCCACAAAAACAAAACCCCTGATCGCGTTAGCAATCAGGGGTTTTGGAATTTAATCTTGACGATGACCTACTCTCACATGGGGAAACCCCACACTACCATCGGCGATGCATCGTTTCACTGCTGAGTTCGGGATGGGATCAGGTGGTTCCAATGCTCTATGGTCGTCAAGAAATTCAGTAGCCAGCTCGTTCTCTCTTGCGAGATCACGCTCCAGCAAATGGGTATGTGACAGCTTGGTGTTTTGTGAGTCGCAAACTTTCGGTTCGTTTCGTCTTCACACACCGCAATCTGGTGCTCCTTCGCTCTTCAGCTGGAAGCCTGCAAATTGCTTGGGTGTTATATGGTCAAGCCTCACGGGCAATTAGTACAGGTTAGCTCAACGCCTCACAGCGCTTACACACCCTGCCTATCAACGTCGTAGTCTTCGACGGCCCTTCAGGGAACTCAAGGTTCCAGTGAGATCTCATCTTGAGGCAAGTTTCCCGCTTAGATGCTTTCAGCGGTTATCTTTCCCGAACATAGCTACCCGGCAATGCCACTGGCGTGACAACCGGAACACCAGAGGTTCGTCCACTCCGGTCCTCTCGTACTAGGAGCAGCCCCTCTCAAATCTCAAACGTCCACGGCAGATAGGGACCGAACTGTCTCACGACGTTCTAAACCCAGCTCGCGTACCACTTTAAATGGCGAACAGCCATACCCTTGGGACCGGCTTCAGCCCCAGGATGTGATGAGCCGACATCGAGGTGCCAAACACCGCCGTCGATATGAACTCTTGGGCGGTATCAGCCTGTTATCCCCGGAGTACCTTTTATCCGTTGAGCGATGGCCCTTCCATACAGAACCACCGGATCACTAAGACCTACTTTCGTACCTGCTCGACGTGTCTGTCTCGCAGTCAAGCGCGCTTTTGCCTTTATACTCTACGACCGATTTCCGACCGGTCTGAGCGCACCTTCGTACTCCTCCGTTACTCTTTAGGAGGAGACCGCCCCAGTCAAACTACCCACCATACACTGTCCTCGATCCGGATAACGGACCTGAGTTAGAACCTCAAAG
>NZ_CAJFDC010000001.1:940000-1055000 GCF_904067045.1 Pseudomonas sp. FEN
CCGCGAAGCTTTTGCCGGCTCCAGGGCCACCATCGCCAGCAAGCTGGCCCCTACAAGGGGCCGTGCGGCCCCTGCCTCAACGACTTACAGGCTCGGGAAAGCGAATTGCGACGCCTCATGGCTGGCACGTTGCGGCCAGCGCTGGGTGATTGCCTTGCGCCGGGTATAGAAACGCACGCCATCCGGACCGTAGGCATGCAGGTCGCCAAACAACGAACGCTTCCAGCCACCAAAGCTGTGATAAGCCACCGGCACCGGCAACGGCACGTTGACCCCGACCATCCCCACTTCGATCTCGTCGCAGAACAAGCGCGCCGCTTCACCGTCACGGGTAAAGATGCAGGTGCCGTTACCGTATTCGTGATCGTTGATCAATTGCATGGCCGCTTCCAGGCTGTTGACCCGGACGATGCACAGCACCGGCCCGAAGATCTCCTCCTTATAGATACGCATCTCAGGCGTCACGCGATCAAACAGGCAGCCGCCAAGGAAGAAGCCCTCCTCATGATCCTTGACGCTCAAACCACGACCGTCGACCACCAGTTGCGCCCCCGCCATCACACCGTCTTCTATATAGCCACTGACCTTGTCGCGATGCTGACCGGTCACCAATGGCCCCATGTCCAGCCCGCACGAAGTCCCCGCACCGATCTTCAACGCCTTGATCTGTGGCACCAACTTGGCCACCAGCGCGTCCGCCACCTGGTCGCCCACGCAAACCGCCACGGAGATCGCCATGCAACGCTCGCCGCAGGAACCATAGGCGGCGCCCATCAAGGCACTGACCGCATTGTCCAAATCCGCATCCGGCATCAGCACCGCATGGTTCTTTGCCCCGCCCAGGGCTTGGACGCGTTTGCCGCGCTTGGTCCCTTCGGCATAGATGTACTCGGCAATCGGAGTCGAACCGACAAAGCTCAGGGCCTTGACTTCCGGGGCCTCGATCAGCGCATCCACCGCAGTCTTGTCACCATGCACCACATTCAGCACGCCCTTGGGCAGACCGGCTTCCAGCAGCAACTGGGCGATCAGCAAGGTCGAGCTCGGATCGCGCTCGGAGGGCTTGAGGATAAAGCAGTTGCCGCAAACGATCGCCAGCGGATACATCCACAGCGGCACCATCGCCGGGAAGTTGAACGGCGTGATACCCGCCACCACGCCCAGTGGCTGGAAGTCGGACCAGGCGTCGATGTTCGGACCGACGTTACGGCTGTATTCACCCTTCAACACTTCCGGCGCGGCGCAGGCGTACTCGACGTTCTCGATACCGCGCTTCAATTCACCGGCGGCGTCTTCCAGAGTCTTGCCGTGTTCTTCGCTGATCAGTTGGGCGATGCGCGCCTCGTTCTGCTCCAGCAATTGCTTGAAGCGGAACATCACCTGGGCCCGTTTGGCCGGCGGGGTATTGCGCCAGGCCGGAAAGGCCGCCTTGGCCGAATCGATGGCCCGCTGGATGGTCTCGCGATCCGCCAGCGGCACCTGATGGATCACCTGGCCGGTAGACGGGTTGTACACTGCCGCCGTGCGACCGGAATCGCTGACCAGTTGGCCGTCGATCAAATGTTGAATTGCGCTCATTGCGGGGCTCCAGAACATGGGTATAGCGGAGCGAGTGACCTCGCTCCCGCCAGGGAATAACGTTGGCCGTCTATACGGAAGGATCAGTCGAGCTTGTTCAGCACTTCGCCGACCGCATCGAACAGGCGATCAAGGTCCTGCGGCTGGCTGTTGAAGGTTGGCCCGAATTGCAGGGTGTCGCCGCCAAAGCGCACGTAGAACCCGGCCTTCCACAGGGCCATGCCGGCTTCGAACGGCCGCACGATGGCGTCGCCGTCACGAGCAGCGATCTGGATCGCGCCAGCCAGGCCGTAGTTGCGGATGTCGATGACGTTCTTGCTGCCCTTCAAGCCATGCAGGGCATTTTCAAAATGCGGCGCGACTTCGGCCACGCTCTGCACCAGGTTTTCCTTTTGCAGCAGGTCGAGTGCCGCCAAGCCGGCCGCGCACGCTACCGGGTGCGCCGAGTAGGTGTAGCCGTGAGGGAATTCCACCGCGTACTCAGGCGTTGGCTGGTTCATGAAGGTCTGGTAGATCTCGCTGCTGGCAATCACCGCGCCCATCGGGATGGCACCGTTGGTCACCTGCTTGGCGATACACATCAAGTCTGGAGTCACGCCAAAGCTGTCGGCACCGAACATCGCGCCGGTACGCCCGAAACCGGTGATCACTTCGTCGAACACCAGCAGGATATTGTGCTGGTCACAGATTTCCCGCAGGCGCTTGAGGTAACCCCGTGGCGGCACCAGGACACCGGCGGACCCGGCCATGGGCTCGACGAAAACGGCGGCGATGTTGGACGCATCGTGCAGTTCGATCAGCTTGAGCAACTCATCGGCCAAGGCGATACCGCCCTGCTCCGGCATGCCACGGGAAAACGCATTGCTCGCCAGCAGGGTATGAGGCAGGTGATCGACATCCATCATCGCCTGGCCGAACAGCTTGCGGTTGCCGTTGACACCACCCAGGCTGGTCCCGGCGATGTTCACCCCGTGATAACCACGGGCCCGACCGATCATCTTGGTCTTGGTCGCCTGGCCTTTCAGGCGCCAGTAGGCGCGCACCATCTTCACCGCGGTATCGGCGCACTCGGAGCCGGAGTCGGTGAAGAACACATGATTCAGATTGCCTGGCGTCAGCGCGGTGATTTTCTCCGCCAACTGGAACGACAACGGGTGACCGTATTGGAAGCCCGGCGAGTAGTCGAGGGTGCCCAGTTGCTTGGCCACCGCTTCCTGGATTTCCTTGCGGGTGTGCCCGGCACCGCAGGTCCACAGACCGGACAGCGAGTCATACACCCGGCGGCCCTTGTCATCGATCAGCCAGCTGCCTTCGGCGGCAACGATCAACCGCGGATCGCGCTGGAAGTTGCGGTTGGCCGTGTAGGGCATCCAGTGAGCATCGAGCTTGAGCTGGCTGGCCAGGGAAGCGGGTGCGTTTTCAGACATGTTCATGGGCGAAACCTCGCAGGGCAATAAGCGGCGCAGGAGTTGAAAGCGTTCTTGCAGCTAAATTGCCACGGCGATAAAGTCGGTGAAATCCAACTTTTCTAATGTTCAGTCAGCAGACTACTAAACTATATGACTAAGCTATGAGCAGCCGCCGCCTCGACCCCCTGGCGCAAGTCAGCGACTTTGATATCCGTTTGCTGCGTATCTTTCGCAGCGTAGTGGAGTGCGGCGGCTTTTCCGCGGCGGAAACCGTGCTCGGTATCGGCCGCTCGGCCATCAGCCAGCAGATGAGCGATCTGGAGCAACGCCTCGGACTACGCTTGTGCCAGCGTGGAAGGGCCGGTTTCTCGCTGACCGAGGAAGGCCGCGAGGTGTATCACTCGGCGCTGCAACTGCTGGGCGCACTGGAGAGTTTCCGCACCGAGGTCAACGGACTGCACCAGCACCTGCGCGGCGAGTTGATCATCGGCCTGACCGACAACCTGGTGACCCTGCCCCATATGCGCATCACCCACGCGCTGGCCCAGTTGAAGGAACGTGGGCCGGACGTGCGGATCCAGATCCGCATGATCGCCCCCAACGAGGTGGAACAAGGCGTGCTCGACGGCCGCCTGCATGTCGGGGTGGTGCCCCAGGCCAGCGCCTTGTCGGGGCTGGAGTATCAACCGTTGTACAGCGAGCGTTCGCTGCTCTACTGCGCGGTGGGACATCCGCTGTTCTATGTCGACGACAAGCAATTGGACGACAAACGTCTCAATACCCAGGATGCCATCGCCCCGACTTTCCGCCTGCCGGCCGAGATCCAGGCGCATTACCAGGCGCTCAATTGCACCGCCAGTGCCTCGGACCGCGAGGGCATGGCGTTCCTGATCCTGACCGGACGCTATATCGGCTACCTGCCCGATCACTACGCCAACCTCTGGGTCCAGCAAGGTCGGCTGCGGGCCCTCAAGGCCGGCAGTCGATTCTATGACCTGAGCCTGGCCTCGGTGACGCGCAAGGGCCGGCGCCCGCACCTGGTGCTGGAAAGCTTCCTCGAGAGCCTGGCGGCGACCCGCTGAAGATGATCACGCCCCCTGCCCCGTAAGAACAATACACGGCTCAAGGGCCTCTTCGCGGGCAACGCGTGGCTAAAATCCCCAATCGCCAACAAGCCGGCGCCAGCAGAATATCGTGCTCAACCCACTGCCGTGAATAGTTACCCCTAAAGCGACAGAATCGACTCGTCTCAAGGCTTTATATGATCACAGGACTTGTCTGAACCCCGTGGGTACGCTATCTGTGCACGGGTTACGCCCACAGACCCGCTCGGAACTGCCCATGACCGTTGAAGCCCTTGTCCTCGCCGGAAAGCCCGCCAGCCGAATTCGCCAGAAAAACCAGGACGCGATTATCAAGGCCGCCGCGGACGAATTCGCCCGCCATGGTTTCAAAGGCACCAGCATGAACACCATTGCCCTGAATGCCGGGCTGCCCAAGGCCAACCTGCACTATTACTTCACCCACAAGCTGGGGCTGTATATCGCGGTACTGAGCAATATCCTCGAACAGTGGGACAGCACCTTCAATCACCTGAGCGCCGACGACGACCCGGCCCAGGCGTTGGCCCGCTATATTCGCGCCAAGATGGAGTTCTCCCGACGCCAGCCACAGGCCTCGCGGATCTTCGCCATGGAAATCATCAGCGGCGGCGAATGCCTGACCGAGCACTTCAACCAGGATTACCGTACCTGGTTCCAGGGCCGCGCGAACGTGTTCCAGGCCTGGATCGATGCGGGCAAGATGGACCCGGTCGATCCGGTGCACCTGATCTTCCTGCTCTGGGGCAGCACCCAGCATTACGCCGACTTCGCCACCCAGATCTGCCGCGTCACCGGCCGCCCGCGGCTGACCAAGCAGGACATGGAAGACGCCAGCAACAACCTGATCCGTATTATCCTCAAGGGCTGCGGCCTGACGCCGCCCCTCTGATCCTCTTGAACTGAAGCCGAATAGCGTATGCCTTTTACCCTTGCCGGCGTTTGCGAATACCGAGAGGAAATTCGCAAAAGCCGCTTTATCACCCTCGCCGCGCCCATCACCAGTGTCGCCGAAGCCCAGGCCTTTATCGAGCAACACAGCGATCTGGATGCGACCCACAACTGCTGGGCCTGGAAACTGGCCGACCAATACCGCAGCAGTGACGACGGAGAACCCGGCGGTACCGCGGGCCGGCCGATCCTGGCCGCCATCGAGGCCCAGGATTGCGACCAGGTCGTGGTCCTGGTCATCCGCTGGTATGGCGGCATCCAACTGGGCACCGGAGGCTTGGCCCGTGCCTATGGCGGCGGCGCCAACAAGTGCCTGCAAAATGCCGAGCGGTTGCCGCTGATCAACCGGGTCGCACTGAGCTGCGCCTGCGCCTTCAGCGAGCTGGCCCTGGTCAAACTGCGAGTGGCCGAGCTGGGCGGCCTGATCGTGGCGGAACAGTTCACCGCCAACGGCGTGGAACTGGAGCTGGCCGTGGGCCAGGCACAGATTGATACGCTACAACGGCAACTGGCCGATCTCAGTCGCGGGCGCATTCTCTTGCAGCGCCAGGCATGACCGATCAGTTCAGCCATGCGCTTCACACACGTGGCACACACCACGGGGTTGCCCACAATCACTGTGCACCCGACTGTGGATAACCTGAGCACATCCGCCTGTAACCCTTCTGCAACGTGGCTTTGCGGCTGCTGATCAGTTTTTGTCCAATCGCCCTTCGGTACCGCAAAATCTTCCGCTAAACAGCAAGTTAGCGGGGTTTATCGCGTTTGGAGAATAGCCCAATGGTCTTTATGCCCAAGCGTCGGGCTTGCACACAGATACTGTGGAGCAACCTGTGGATAAGCCGTGCAAGGGTGGCCGAGCCGCCGATCCAGCCGAGCCTGCGTGAAGTTGATCGTTTTTTGATCAGGCGCATGATCCGATATCGCCTGGCCCGACTGCCTCGCCTGCGCCCTGGAGGGTCGGTCCCTGGCAGGGATGACGATGCAGAAACTGCGATTGCAATCGCCGGCAAGCGGGCTACAGAGGTTGTGCATCGGTCGAAAGCGCTGGGCGTACCGGCCATAGCTGCGCGATCCCCCAAACCAGTTCGAAGAACAGAAATACGGCGATGATCATGTTCGCTCCCTGGCTCAGGGCATAGGCCTGCCAGGTCGCGAACAGCATCCGGCCCACCGCGTCATAACGGCCGAATGTCTGTTGCGGGTCACGGATGCGCAATACCGCCCAGACGCAGACGATCGACCCCATCAGGTTCGCCATCAACAGATGCGCGGGCGCGAACGGCGGAAAACTTCCCGACAGGTTCAACGCCGCGGCCAGTGCCAGCAGAACACCATGCAAGGCGAGAAAACTCCAGGGCGTGACAAAGCCCGCCGTGACGATCAAGTCATACCAAGCGCTGACCCGAACCAGCCGACGGTACTGTTCTGTGCTCCACATGCTGCGTCTCCATGGACATTCAGGGAACACAGAGGCTAAAGCCTGGAGTATGCTCCAAGGTCAAGCCTTTCCAGAGAGCAAGTAGCATGCGTATCGGTGAGCTGGCGCGGGCCTGTGCCGTCAGTTGCGACACCCTGCGTTTCTACGAACAGCGCGGTTTGATCGTTGCCCAACGTAGCGCCAACGGTTATCGGGATTATCCTCCCGAGATGGTGCAACTGGTGCAGTACATCAAGACCGCCCAGCGCCTGGGCTTCAGCCTGGGCGAAATCGGCAGCAGCGTCGCCGGGGTGTGGAACGCTCCGGATGCCGACAGCGCCGTGACGCAACTGCTGCAAGACAAACTCGTGCTGATCGAGGCGCGTATCGCCGAGCTGGGAGACTTGCGCCTGGAATTGCAGCATCGCCTGCAACAAAGTTGTCCTCTGAGAACAGGACTGTCATTACACAAGGAGTTTGCTCATGAGCAATAAGAACGCGTTGATCATCGGTGCTTCCCGAGGCCTTGGACTCGGGCTGGCCAAACAATTGCTGGCCGATGGCTGGGACGTGACCGCCACCGTGCGCGACGTGCACAAGGCCGACGCCCTGAAGGCCCTCGGCCCGGTGCGGATCGAAAGCCTGGACATGGCCGATCACGCGGCCGTGACCTCACTGGCGCAACGCCTGGAAGGCCAGGTATTCGACTTGCTGTTCGTCAATGCTGGCGTCAAGGGGCCGGAGGACCAGCGGCCGGGCAGCGCCTCGCTGGCAGAGATCGGCCAGTTGTTCATGACCAATGCCATCGCCCCCGTGGCCCTGGCCCAGCGTTTTGTCGGCCAGATCCGTCCGGGCAACGGGGTGATCGCCTTCATGAGTTCGGTCCTGGGTAGCGTGACCTTGCCCGATGCCCCGGACCTGGCCTTCTACAAAGCGAGCAAGGCCGCGCTGAATTCCATGACCAACACCTTCCTGAGCGAAGTCGAGGCCCCCACCTTTACCGTACTGTCGATGCACCCGGGCTGGGTGAAAACCGACATGGGTGGCGAGGGCGCGAATCTCGATGTGGCAACCAGCGTCCGCGGCCTGATCGACCAGGTCAATGCCTATGCCGGCCGGGGTGGGCATCACTTCATCAACTACAAGGGCGAGACGATTCCCTGGTGAACGCCGCCCCCCCCCTTGTAGGAGCGAGCAAGCTCGCGCCTACAAGGGGGCGAATTCGAGCTGGATTTGGTCAGTGTCTCGATGACATCTGTAGAATGTCTGCCATCTGCACCTGATGAGAAGAAAACCATGTACGACTGGCTCAATGCCCTGCCCAAGGCGGAACTGCACCTGCACCTGGAAGGCTCGCTGGAGCCGGAGCTGCTGTTCGCCCTGGCCGAACGCAACAAGATCGCCCTGCCGTGGAGCGACGTCGACACCTTGCGCAAGGCCTATGCCTTCAACAACCTGCAGGAATTCCTCGACCTCTATTACCAGGGCGCGGACGTGCTGCGCACCTCCCAGGACTTCTACGACCTGACCTGGGCTTACCTGCTGCGCTGCAAGGCGCAGAACGTCATCCACACCGAACCCTTCTTCGATCCCCAGACCCACACCGACCGGGGTATCCCCTTCGAAGTCGTGCTCAATGGCATTGCCGCGGCCCTCAAGGACGGCGAGCAGCAACTGGGCATCGGCAGTGGCCTGATCCTCAGCTTCCTGCGTCACCTCAGTGAAGACCAGGCGCAGAAGACCCTGGACCAGGCGCTGCCGTTTCGCGACGCGTTTGTCGCGGTCGGGCTCGACAGTTCGGAAATGGGCCACCCACCGAGCAAGTTCCAACGGGTCTTCGATCGGGCCCGCGGCGAGGGCTTCCTGACCGTCGCCCACGCTGGCGAGGAAGGTCCGCCGGAGTACATCTGGGAAGCCCTCGACCTGCTGAAAGTCCAGCGTATCGACCACGGTGTACGGGCCATCGAGGATGAGCGGCTGATGCAGCGGATCATCGACGAACAGATCCCGCTGACCGTCTGCCCGCTGTCGAACACCAAGCTCCGGGTGTTCGACAACATGTCGCAACACAACATCCTCGAGATGCTCGAACGCGGCGTGAAGGTCACGGTGAACTCCGATGACCCGGCCTACTTCGGCGGTTACGTGACCGAGAATTTCTACGCGCTGCACACACACTTGGGCATGACCAAGGAACAGGCCCAACGCCTGGCGCAAAACAGCCTGGATGCGCGCCTGGTCAAACCCTGATTAGGTAAGCACCGGACACTGAGGGAGCGGCGCTGCTCTTGTGGGAGCGGCGCCCCGACAAGCTCCGCGCCCACACAAAATCCGCTTCCACAGGTTCGAACTCCACCACCCGGACTACCCCCCAGCCACTTCGCTCAACTCCTCCAGCGCCTTGCCCTTGGTCTCCATGCCGAAGCGCCAGACCAGCGCTGCCGCAATTACAAAACACAACGCCCCCAGGGCGAATACCCCGCCCTGTCCGGTCACCGGGAACACCAGCCCGGTCACCAGCGGCCCGAGCAACGAGCCGATCCGTCCCACCGCCGAGGCAAAACCGGAGCCCGTGGCCCGCGCCGAGGTCGGGTACAACTCCGGCGTATAGGTGTACAACACCGCCCACATGCCGAACAGGAAGAACTGCATCAACAACCCCGACCCCACCAGCAAGCCGACATTGCCGCCGAACACCGCACTCTGCCCGTAGAAAAACGCCATGACCCCACCACCGAGCAAGGTGACGATGCACACCGGCCTGCGCCCCCAACGCTCCACCAGCCAGGCCGCCATCAGGAAGCCCGGAATCCCGCCCAGGGAAATCAACACCGTGTAATACACCGACTGCGTCACCGCGAACCCCGACTGCTGCAGCAAGGCACTGAGCCAGGAGGTCAGGCCGTAAAAGCCGAGCAAGGCAAAGAACCAAACGCTCCAGATCATCAGCGTGCGCTGGCGGTACAACGGCGACCACAGCTGTTGAAAGGCCGAAAAGAAACTTGGCGCACGCTCCACGCCACGCGGCAAGCGCAGCGGAATCGGCAGCGTGCTCTGCTGGAGCGACGTCCGCACCCGCTCCTCGATGGCGCACAGTACCCGATCCGCCGCCTCGTGATGCCCGGCCTGCTCCAGCCAACGTGGCGATTCGGGGATGAAAAAGCGAATCGCCAGGACGAACACCGCCGGTATCGCCAGCACCAGGAAGATGTCGCGCCAGCCCACCAGCGGCAGCAGGAAATACGACAGCACCCCGGCAGCGACAAAGCCGAGGGGCCAGAAACCGTCCATCAGCGCGATATAGCGCCCGCGCCGCTTGGCCGGAATCAGTTCCGAGAGCATCGACTGGGCAATCGGAAACTCCATGCCCATGCCGAACCCCAGCAGAATACGAAACAGCGTCAGTGTCTCGACGGTCTGCGCGGTGGAACACAGGTAACTGGCCACGCCCCAGAGCACGATGCTCCATTGGAACACCGGCTTGCGCCCGAAACGGTCGGCAAGCAGGCCCGACAACGATGCGCCGACCACCATGCCAAAGAAACTCGAACTGGCCAGTAAACCGGCCTGGGCACTGCCGAGGGCGAACTCGGCTTTGATCGAGCCGAGCAGGAAAGTCATCATCGCCAGGTCCATGGAGTCGAAGAAAAACGCCAGGGCAATAATGATGAAAATCAGCCGGTGATAACCGCTGATGGGCAAGCGTTCCAGTCGTTCCGCCGCGCTGTAGCCTTGAGCTTCCATGGGATATCTCTCGATTCGAATCTTCGATCGAGTGTGCGGGATCGTCAGGAGGGCTTGTTTCTGGATACGACCTGTTCGCAGCCTTGAGCGACGCCCACCGCATCCATGCGGCGGGCTGGTGGAGCTCAGCTGGCCAATTCGAGCTCGACTTCACTGGCCAGTTTGTCGATCTGCCGCTGTCCGAGCGTGGACACCTGCAAGGCCCGGGAGTCTTCCCGCGCGGCCAGCCAACCCGATTGCAGGAACAGTTGCAGCAGCCCGGCACCCAGCGCGCCCCCCAGATGGGGCCGACGTTGCACGTCGTGGCAGACACAGGCGATCTCGCGCTGACCATGGACCAGCGCCTGAATGTACAGGCCGCGCTCGGCCAGGTGGGCGGCGCCCTTGCTGGTCACCCGCAGGCGCAGTTCCTGTTGTTCGATCCAGCCCGCCCCGAGCAGACGCTGGTAGAGTTCGCCAGCCAGCGTACCGCCCAGGTGATCGTGGCAAACCCTGGCGTGGCGCAGAGCCTCGGCATCCGGCGCCAGGGCCTTGACCGCATGCGCCAGCGCCAGTGGCGCACTGGCCAACGAGGCGCTGGCCAAGGCTTGCACCGCCGTGCCGACTTCCGGGGCGGCGAGTCGGAAGAAGCGCTTGCGGCCACGCTCCTCGATACGAACCAGGCCACCAGAACTCAGGCGCGCCAGATGGGCGCTGGCCGAGGACAGCGACAGCCCCGTGCACAGGGCCAACTCATCGGCAGCCCGGGCGCTGCCATCCAACAACGCCCACATCATCGCACTGCGCTTGGGGTCGGCAAGCAACGTGGCAATCTGACTGACGCAAGGTGCATATTCCATGTCTTCACTCCCTGTTGAAACACTGATCGAACGCACACGGGGCATACTGAGGAGTAATCCCGCCCAAGCCAAGACGCGAAAATGCCAAAAACCGGGCGATTCTTCGTCGTTTGGCAATCAACGGCGGCGAATGAAACAAAATGCGTAATCCGCCGAAAGGATATTGGATCCAATGCAATCAGCCTAAACCACAATGTGCCCGGAGCCGACCTTTATTCCTGAACGGGTTGTAACAGAACCTCTTCGAAGTCGACGTGTCTCATCGGCGGGACACCGGCGCCAAGCGTCCCAGTTGCGCACATCGCCGGCTCAGCATCTCGCGCAGCAGGTTCACCGGCTTACTCAATTGAGCGCGATGGGCGCACAACAAATTCAGCGGCGCGCGCTCACAGCGCAGCTCTGGCAACAGCACCTGCAAGCGTCCCGCCAGGACATCGGCCGACACATCCAGCCAGGATTTGTAGGCGATGCCAGTACCGGCGACGGCCCAGCGGCGCACCACATCGGCGTCGTCACTGAAACGGTCGCCGCTGACGGTCAGGCCGACTTCGCGCTTGCCGTCGTGAAAACACCAATGGTCATGGACCCGGCTGCTGAGCATATAAAGCAGGCAATTGTGCTGCGCCAGTTGCGCCAACGCGCGAGGCTCGCCGTGTCGTGCCAGATAACTCGGTGCCGCGCACAGTACCCGGCGGTTGTCCGGCGCCACGGGCAACGCCACCAGGCTGGAGTCCTCCGGCTCGCCATAACGCAAGGCAATGTCCACCGGCTGGCGGAACAGATCGGCGATACGATCCCCCAGCAGCAAGCGCACCGTCAGTTGTGGATATTCGCGCTGGAACTCGTCCAGCCAGGGCAGTAACAGGTTGCGTCCGAAGTCCGAGGGCGCCGATAGCTGCAAGACACCACTGACCTGGTCCTGACCGCGAGCCAGCAGCCGGCGCCCTTCATCGAGTTGGCTCAAGGCCGCCCGGGCATACTCAAGGAACCCCTCGCCCTCGGCGGTCAGCCGCAGGCTACGGGTCGAGCGCGCCAGCAAGCGCGCCCCAAGTTGTTGTTCGATGCGTTTCAGCGCGGCGCTGGCCACCGCCGCCGACATGTCCATGACCCGCGCCGCCGCCGACAGGCTGCCAAGGTCGGCGGCACGGACAAACAACTGCAAGTCATCGAAACGCAACATGACGGACTCCGGCATTATCAAAAAAAAATTGAAAGAGACTGCTGTTTTAGCCGGTTTTATCTCCAAGAGAAATAACCAATCATGGCGCCATCGAAATCACTGTTCTCTGGAGTGCTCCTATGAAAGCCATTGCCTTCTACGCGTCCCTGCCCGCCAACGACCCGCTGTCGCTGCAGGACATCGAACTGCCGGCCCCGGTCGCCGGCCCTCGTGACCTGCTGGTCGAGGTCAAGGCCATCTCCGTCAATCCGGTGGACACCAAGGTCCGTCAGTTCATGCCGCCGGAGAATGGCGAAGCCAAGGTGCTGGGCTGGGACGTGGCCGGCGTGGTCAAGGCGGTGGGCAGCGAGGTCGGCCTGTTCAAGGTCGGCGACCGGGTCTTCTATGCCGGCTCGCTGACTCGCCCCGGGGCCAACAGCGAACTGCATGTGGTGGATGAGCGCATCGTCGGGCGCATGCCAAACAGCCTGGGGTTTGCTGAAGCCGCCGCCTTGCCCTTGACCGCCATCACCGCCTGGGAGCTGCTGTTCGAGCGCCTGCGGATTGCCGAGGGCAAGGCCGATCAGGGCCAGAGCCTACTGATCGTCGGTGCCGCCGGCGGCGTGGGTTCGATCCTGACCCAACTCGCCAGCCAGTTGACCGGCCTGAAGGTCATCGGTACGGCTTCGCGCCCCGAAACCCAGGACTGGGCGAGGAAACTCGGCGCCGACCTGGTCATTGATCACAGCCGGCCCTTGAGCGAAGAACTCAAGGCACACGGACACCCGCAGGTGACCCATGTCGCCAGCCTGACCCAGACCGATAGCCACCTCGATGAACTGGTCGAAGCCCTCAAGCCCCAGGGCAAGCTGGCCCTGATCGACGATCCGAAGGGCTTCGACATCAGCAAGCTCAAGCGCAAGAGCCTGTCGTTGCACTGGGAGTTCATGTACACCCGCTCGATGTTCGAGACCGACGACATGATCGAACAGCACAACCTGCTCAACCGCGTCGCCGAGCTGATCGATGCCGGGGTGTTGAAAACCACGCTGGGCGAGCACTTCGGCCAGATCAATGCCGCCAACCTGCGCCGTGCCCATGAATTGCTGGAAAGCGGCAAGGCCAAGGGCAAGATCGTGCTGGAAGGGTTCTGAGTCGAATTCCGCGAGTCTATCGACCTGACACCCCCCTCCCCTGTAGGAGCCAGCTTGCTGGCGATGGCGGCCAGACTTACCGGCCTCATCGCCAGCAAGCTGGCTCCTACAGGGGAGCGGCGGTTCTGGAGTCGTGGTTTGATGAGAACGGTTTGCTCCCGCAAAAACCAGAACAACCACCAGTCAGATGTTTGATCCTGGTCATTTGCCAGCAAGAAATCAGCGCTACACTCGTAGCCTCACTGCTGTTTTGGTTTTAATGCAGTCATTTTCAAAAAACAGAGAATGAGTCGTTACCAACAGGAGGAAGTCCGTAATGAAGATACTGGTTAAAGAACTGACCAGGCCCCACGGCAATCAATGGCAGGTCCGTCTGGACCAGCACGTGGTGACCTTCCGTAGCGAATCCGAGGCCCGCGCCTTTGTCAGCACCCTGCAAACCAGGTTGCAGGCCCCCCACGTCTTTCCCGAGCATCAGCAACGCGCCGTTGGCTGATCCCGCCGGGGACCTAGCCCTGAATGACTCGCGCGTGTTGCACGCGACGAGTTGTCATGGCCAGTGTCACCACCAGTACACCGCACAGGCTGATGACCAAGGCCATCGGCACGGCGCTGCCATCGTGCAATATCCCCACCAATGACGCCGCGGCCGCCGCCACGCCGAACTGCAGGCAGCCCAGCGTCGCCGACGCACTGCCGGCGCGCGCGCCCTGGCCGTTCATGGCGCAGGCCGAGGCGTTGGGCAGGATGCAGCCCAGGCTGGAAATACAGATGAACAACGGCACCAGCAAGGGCCACAGTTGTTCCGTGTGCAAGCTGCTGACCGCCAACAGTGCCAGGCCGGCCGCCAGGTAAACCCACACGGCGCGCGCCAGCAGATAGGCCGGGCCGCGCTTGGCCAGCAAGCGGGCATTGACCTGAGCCGTCAGAATGAAACCCGCCGCGTTGCTGCCGAACAGCCAGCCGTAGTGCTCGGCCGGTACCCCATAGAGCTTGATGAACACGAACGGCGAACCGGCGATATAGGCAAACATCCCGGCAATCGCGATACCACCGGTCAAGGCGTGGCCGAGGAACAGGCGGTCGGCCAACAACCGACCGTACTGACGCAGCGCCCCCGACAGTGGCGGGCGCGGATGATTGGCCGGCAGGCTCTCGGGCAGGCCGAGCATCACGGCGATGGCCGCCAATGCACTGAAGAACGTCAAGGCGATAAAGATCGAGTGCCAGCCATAGAGGTTGACCAGTACTCCGCCGAGCATCGGCGCCAGGATCGGCGCCAGCCCCACCACCAGCATCAGTTGCGAGAAGACCTTGGCCGAACCCACCGCATCGCATTTGTCGCTGACCACCGCCCGGGATATCACCATCCCGGCGCAGCCCCCCAGGGCCTGGACGAAACGCGCGGCAATCAGCCACTCCAGGCTCGGGGCAAAGGAACAGGCCAGGGACGCGACAGTGAACAGCGCCACCCCCACCAGCAGCGGCACCCGTCGACCGAAGCGGTCGGCCACCGGGCCGTAGGCCAACTGGCCGATGGAGAGTCCGAGGAAATACACGGCCAGAGTCAGTTGGATATGTTTTTCATCGGTCCCGAACGCGGTGGCCATGGCCGGAAAACCCGGCAGGTAGAAATCGATGGCCAAGGGCGCGAAGGCGCTCAGGGCTCCGAGAATCAGGATGGTTCGCAGGTTCATCAGGGGTCCAGGGAAGATCGGCGCGGGCTGCTAGTCTAGCGGCGCGCGAAGTCCTTGAACATTCTGATAGGTCGCTAACTATTAAAAATACCGGATTCGCGTCAACCCGCCAGCTTCGCCTCATAACCTTCTTCGCTGATCGCGCCGAGCACTTGCTCCGCCGACAGCCGACTGCTGCTGACAACGACTTCCTTCGCCGCCAGGTCGACCCGCACCTCGGCGGTCGAATCCAGCGCCTGGACCGCCTGGGTAATGGCCCGTACACAGTGAGCGCAAGACATACCCTGGACATTGAAGACTTGCATGACACAGCTCCTTTCATGGGGGAATGTCCGTAGTCTCAAGCTTACCACCATGGCAAGGTCAAGTTCCTGACGACACTGCCGGGCTGGCATTCAGCGCGAGCTTGCGCCAAGCTTCGGCATCGACGATCAAACCGTAGGAGATTCAGCCATGCGCTGGTCAGTTTTCAGCCTGTTCGGCCTTCTCAGCCTTTTCGGGGCGAGCCCCTTCGCCAATGCGGCCGGAGAGAACTACGCCGTTCTGATCATTTCTCGCGAGCGCCTGGAAGTCTCCACCTCCTGCGAGATCGGCGTTTATCTCCAGGACCAACTGTCCGCCCGGCTGTTCCAGGAACAGTCCACCTCCTTCAACCTGCCACCAGGCAATGTCTCCGTGCGCTTGAAATCCCTGCCAGGGCAGGCTCCCGGCTGCGCCCCGAGCATGCTGACCACCCCCGAACAGGTGATCAAGCTCAATGGCGGAGATGTGCGCAAGTTCTCCATCGTCGGCGGACCGGAAGGCCTGCGCTTGAAACAAGCACCACTGGGTTATCAATAAGCGCTTGACCTTGCCAGGGGGGCAAGGTTGATCCTTGGGGCAACTTCTCCAGGAGTATTGCCCATGCTCGAATCCACCCTCTTCGACCTGCCGATCGCCGGCATGACCTGCGCCAGTTGCGCCGGCCGGGTCGAGCGCGCCTTGAGCAAGGTGCCAGGCGCCAGTGCCGTGAGTGTCAACCTTGCCACCGAACAGGCCCGCGTCCAGGCCCCGGCCGACAGCCTGCCGGCGCTGCTCAGTGCCGTCGAACAGGCCGGCTACAGTGTACCCACGCAAACCCTGGAACTGGATATTGGCGGTATGACCTGCGCTTCCTGCGCGGGCCGGATCGAGCGCGCCTTGAGCAAGGTGCCCGAGGTGCGGCGGGTCAGCGTCAACCTGGCCAGTGAACGGGCCCATCTGGATCTGCTCGGCCAGGTCGATCCCGCCGTGCTGATCGCCGCGGTCACGGCTGCCGGTTACACCGCCAGCCTGCGGCAAAACGAGGCCGCCGGCGCCCTGGATCAACAGCGGCGCCTGAACCGCGAGCGCATGTCGCTGTTGCTGGCGATTGCCCTGGCCCTGCCGCTGGTGGTGCCGATGCTGGTCCAGCCGCTGGGCTACCACTGGATGCTGCCGGCCTGGTTGCAATGGGCGCTGGCCACGCCGGTACAGTTCATCTTCGGAGCACGCTTCTATGTCGCCGCCTGGAAAGCCGTCAAGGCTGGAGCTGGCAACATGGACCTGCTGGTCGCCCTCGGTACCAGCGCCGGCTATGGCCTGAGCCTGTATCAATGGGCCAATACCGCCCCGGGCAGCATGCCTCATCTGTATTTCGAAGCCTCGGCGGTGGTGATCGCCCTGGTGCTGCTGGGCAAGTACCTGGAAAGCCGCGCCAAGCGCCAGACCGCCAGTGCCATCCGTGCCCTCGAAGCCTTGCGTCCGGAGCGGGCGATCCAGGTGCTGGATGGCCGAGAGCAGGACGTGGCCATCAGTGCCCTGCGCCTCGATGACCTGGTGCTGGTCAAGCCCGGGGAACGTTTTCCGGTGGACGGCGAGGTAGTCGAAGGCCGCAGCCACGCCGATGAGGCGTTGATCAGTGGTGAAAGCCTGCCGGTGCCCAAGCAGCCCGGTGACCCGGTCACTGGCGGTGCCATCAACGGCGAAGGTCGGTTGCTGGTGAAAACCCGGGCATTGGGCGCCGAAACCGTATTGGCGCGAATCATCCGCCTGGTCGAGGACGCCCAGGCCGCCAAGGCACCGATCCAGAAGCTGGTGGACAAGGTCAGCCAGGTGTTCGTCCCCAGCGTCCTGCTGCTGGCCCTGGCAACGCTGATCGGCTGGTGGCTGCACGGCGCACCGTTGGAGACCGCGTTGATCAATGCGGTGGCGGTGCTGGTGATCGCCTGCCCCTGTGCCCTGGGCCTGGCGACGCCAACGGCGATCATGGCCGGCACCGGCGTGGCCGCCCGCCACGGCATCCTGATCAAGGACGCCGAAGCCCTGGAACGCGCCCATGAAGTCAGTGCCGTAGTCTTCGACAAGACCGGCACCCTCACTTCCGGCACGCCACGCATCGCTCACCTGGTCACTGCCGACGCGGATGACGACAACGCGCTGCAACTGGCCGGCGCCCTCCAGCGCGGCAGCGAACATCCCTTGGCCAAGGCGGTGCTGGACGCCTGCGCGGAACGCGGCCTGGCCCTGGAGAATGTCAGTGACAGCCGGGCGCTGAGCGGACGCGGTATCGCCGGGCGTCTCGGCGAACGCGCCCTGGCACTGGGCAATCAACGCCTGCTGGATGAAAGCGGCCTGGACGCCGGCGCGCTGGCAACGTCGGCGAGCACCTGGGAAGCCGAAGGCCGGACCTTGTCCTGGCTGATCGAGCAAAGCCCGCAACCGCGCGTGCTGGGCTTGTTCGCCTTCGGCGACACGCTCAAGCACGGTGCCCTGCAAGCCATCGAGCAGCTCAAGGCCCGGCAGATCAGCAGCCACCTGCTGACCGGGGACAACCGCGGCAGCGCCCGGGTGGTCGCCGAGGCCTTGGGCATCGATGATGTTCACGCGCAAGTGCTGCCGGCGGACAAAGCCGCCATCATCACAGCGTTGAAGCTACAGGGGGTAGTGGCAATGGTCGGCGACGGCATCAACGACGCCCCGGCCCTGGCCGCCGCCGATATCGGCATTGCCATGGGCGGCGGTACCGATGTCGCCATGCACGCGGCGGGCATCACCCTGATGCGCGGCGATCCGCGGCTGGTGCCGGCGGCCCTGGAGATCAGCCGCAAGACCTACGCAAAGATCCGCCAGAATCTGTTCTGGGCCTTCGTCTATAACCTGATCGGCATTCCCCTGGCCGCCTTCGGCCTGCTCAACCCGGTTCTGGCCGGCGCGGCCATGGCCTTGTCCAGTGTCAGCGTGGTGAGCAATGCGTTGCTGCTCAAGACCTGGAAACCCAAAGACCTTGACTGAAGGAGTTGTCATGAACATCGGCCAAGCAGCCCGCCAGAGCGGCCTGAGCGCGAAGATGATTCGCTACTACGAAGCCATCGGCCTGCTCAAGGTCGCCAGCCGTACCGACAGTGGCTACCGCTTGTACAGTGAACAGGACTTGCACACCCTGGCGTTTATCAAGCGCTCGCGGGACCTGGGCTTCTCCCTGGAAGAGGTCGGCAAGCTGCTGACGCTCTGGCAGGACCGCCAGCGCGCCAGCGCCGACGTGAAAGCCCTGGCACGCCGGCATATCGATGAATTGAACCACAAGATCGAGGAATTGGCCGGTTTGCGCGATACCTTGCAGGACCTGGTGGAACACTGCCACGGCGATCATCGGCCCGATTGTCCGATTCTCAAGGATCTGGCGTCGGGAGGCTGCTGCAAATAAAAAATCCGGCCAAGGCCGGATTTTCCATTCACGCGATCAATGCTGCATCCACGGCGGAGGCGGCTCCTCGGCCTTGCTCGGCGGTTTGTCATCCGCCGCGCGGATCGCCTGGCGGCGCTCCTCCTCGAATCGCGCGGCTTCGATCTCGCGCATCACACTGCCGACATCCGCCAGTTCTTCCGGATCGTCGAACTCACCCGTCAGAACACTGCCCGGATGCAAGGTGCCGGCCTCGAACAACGCCCACATCTCCTTGGCGTAGCGCGTGTGCTTGAGTTCCGGGGCGAAACGCCCGAAATAGGCCGCCATGTTGCCGACGTCCCGCTCCAGCATGCTGAAGGCATGGTTGTTACCCGCCGCATCCACCGCCTGGGGCAAGTCGATGATCACCGGCCCCTGCGGCGTCAACAGCACGTTGAACTCCGACAGGTCACCGTGCACCAGACCGGTACACAACATCAGTACGATCTGCGAAATCAGGAACGCGTGATACTCGCGCGCCTGATCCGGCTCCAGCACCACATCGTTGAGGCGCGGCGCGGCATCGCCGTACTCGTCCGCCACCAATTCCATCAACAGTACGCCTTCCAGGAAGTCGAACGGCTTGGGCACCCGTACCCCGGCGCTGGCCAGACGGAACAACGCCGCCACTTCCGCGTTCTGCCAGGCGTCCTCGGTCTCCTTGCGGCCGAACTTGGACCCCTTGGCCATGGCGCGGGCCTGCCGGCTGTTGCGCACCTTGCGGCCTTCCTGATACTCGGCCGCCTGACGAAAACTTCGTTTATTCGCCTCCTTGTAGACCTTGGCACAACGTAGCTCGTTGCCACAGCGCACCACATAAACCGCTGCCTCTTTACCACTCATGAGTGGGCGCAGCACCTCGTCGACCAGACCGTCCTCGATCAGGGGTTCAATGCGTTTTGGAGTCTTCATCAGCTTTTATTGTGGGTCCTTTATTGCCAAACACGCGAATGTCACTCGTTATACGGCAATCCTCTCACAGCGGGGAGAGGATGCCGACCTCGAATACTCTCCAATGCACTCAATGTGCCAGATTATTCCGACGAATCGGCCAGGAGAAAACGGCGTCTCAAGAGAATAGCCAAGGATTATCAAGCGGTGGTTCATGCAACACCTTGTCATTTCCGACCACGATTGAAAGCCCAATGCTCAGAAAAGATCAGAATATTCGCCGTGTACCTCAACTTTTTTCCGCGCCAGCCGAAGGCTTTTAAGACTAAAGGCGTTTTTGTCGGACAATCAGCACGCCGCCAGCGAAACGGATGTTCAGCACACCCACCACTTGCACAACTGCCCTATACCGACCACACGTGCTCGGCACGCCTGGGGTCTACAAGAAAATTCTGGAGCGCGGATGAACATCAAGCAGAAACTGACCTGGGCGTTTGCAATCGTCGCCTGCTTACCGGTGGTACTGGTTGCCACCCTGGTGGTGCTGAACCTGCGTAGCGAAGCCCGCAGCAACTTTGTCGACGGCAGCGGTCGGGAGATCCGCCAGGTCAGCAACGCCATGCAGTTGTTCTTCGACGGCGTCAGCCAGAACGTCGAATACCTGACGAACCAGCCGTTGATAAAAAATTCCGACGGCGCGATCAAGGGCTACATGAACGCCGATGCCGCACAAATTGCCCTTAACGAGCAGGACAAACAGATCTACGACCTGCTTGAGGGCATGAGACAGGCCCATCCGGCTTATTCCTATGTGTCCTACGGCGTTGGCAACGGTGGCTACGTCTCGACGCCAGCCGACCCGAAACTGGCCAACTACGACCCACGTGTCCGGCCCTGGTACAAGACCGCGATCGCCAATCCCGGCAAGACCCTGCGGACCTCCGCCTACTACTGGGCGGCCGACGATGCCGTCATGATCGGTACCGTGCGCACCGTGGACAACAAGCTGGGACCCCAGGGTGGCGTGGTCGGCGTCGACGTGACCCTCAAGCAACTCACCGAGATCGTCAAGCAGATCAAGCTCGGTGAAAGCGGCTACCTGATGTTGATGGAGAACAGCGGCAACCTGTTGGTGGACCCCAAGGCACCCGAGCACAACTTCAAGGCCCTGGGCAGTCTCGGTGGCGGTTATGCCGACCTGGCCAAGGCGGGCAAGGGCCTGGTGGAAGTCGACATCAACGGCGAGCACTACATGGCCAATGTCTGGCCGTCCGAGCAGTTGGGCTGGACCTTTATCGGCCTGATCAAGCAGAGTGAGGTGATGAGTTCGGCCAACCAGTTGACCTGGCTGGTGGCGATCATTGCCGCCGTGCTCGCGGTGATCTTCGCCATCGTCGGCGCCAGCTTCGCTGGCCTGATCATTCGGCCGATCCGTAGCGTCGCCAGCGGCCTGGAAGGCATCGCTCAGGGCGAAGGCGACCTGACCCAGAACCTGCAGATCCGTGGCAACGACGAAACCGCGCAACTGGCGAACTGGTTCAACCAGTTCCTCGGGGCGATCCGCAGCCTGATTCAGCACATCGGTTTGTCGGCGAACAAGATTCTCGATTCATCGCATAACTCCACCCGGGTTTCCGGGGACATGGCCGACGCCGCCGGACGCCAGCGCGAGGCGGTAGACATGGTGTCGACGGCCTTCCACGAGATGGTCGCCACCGCCAACGAAGTCGCCCGCTCCTGCAGCCAGGCCGCCGAGTCGGCCGACAGCGGCCAGCGCCAGGCCCGTGAAGGCCAACAGCAGATCGATGCGGCGGTCAGCAGCGTCGACCAGTTGAGCCGTGAGATCGAGCAGTCAGCCCAGTCGATGCAGCAACTGGAGAGCGACAGCAACAATATTCAGTCGATTCTCGGCACTATTCGTTCAATTGCCGAACAGACCAACCTGCTGGCGCTCAACGCCGCCATCGAAGCGGCCCGGGCCGGTGAACAAGGCCGTGGCTTTGCGGTGGTGGCCGACGAGGTGCGGGCCCTGGCCAAGCGCACCGCCGACTCCACGGCGGAAATCGACGGGCTGCTCGGTAACCTGGCCAAACGCACCAGCCAGGTCGCCCAGCAGATGCATGCCAGCCTCGAGGTGTCGCAGGAGTCGGTGAACCGCATCGGCCTGGCGCGCACCAGTTTCGGACAGATCCGCGAATCGGTGGACGTGATCCGCGATATGAACACGCAAATCGCCACCGCGGCGGAAGAGCAGCACCACGTCGCCGAAGACATCAATCGGCATATCAGCCAGATCCATGGCGATGCGCAATTGGTGGCGGAACTGGCGAACTCGGCGCGGCTCGACTCCCAGGGCCTGGCGGGGCTGTCCAGCGAACTGGATGCATTGGTCAAGCGCTTCCGCACCTGATACTCAAGATAGCCGCCCCCAATGTAGGAGCAGTGCTTGGGTGGGAGCGCTGCTTGCCCGCGAAGAGGCCCTTGAGGGCGCTAAAAAGCTTCGCGGGCAAGCACCGCTCCCACACGCATCCACAATGAGCCTCTCTGTGCTCAATGGCGGAACAGCTCACCCGGCGTATAGCCGAACAAGCCCTTGAACGCGGCGATAAACGCCGACGTCGAGTCATAGCCACAGGACAGCGCGGCCCGGGTCACGCTGTCGCCCTCCTCTAGCACACTGAGCGACGACAACAATCGCGCCCGCTGGCGCCAGCCACGAAAACTCAGGCCGGTCTCGCGCTGAAACAGTCGCATCAAGGTTTTTTCCGACATGCCCAGACGCCCGGCCCACTGCCCCAGGGTCACATCCAGTTCCGGGTTTTCAATCAGTTCGTTGCACAAGTCGAGCAACCGCGAATGGCGCGGCAACGGCAGCGAGAAGCCCACTTCCGGTAGCTCCGACAACTGGTCCAGCAGCACCTGAACCAGGCGCCCCGCGCTGCCATCCTCGGGATAGTCGGCCGGCAACAGACAGAAACGCTTGATCAACTCCCGGGCCAGCGGCGTGACCTCCAGCACCCGGCAGCGCGCCGGCGCCCACTGGCAATCCTCGCGACGCACGTACAGGCTGCGCATTTCCGCGCGCATCGAAGTGACCACTTCATGTTCCAGCCCCGCCGGAATCCAGACCCCCCATTGCGGTGGCGCGAAGAAGCTGCCCTCGGCAGTGTGCACCCCCAGCACCCCGCTGATGGCATAGGAAAACTGCACCCAGTCATGGCGATGACGAGGCGTCCACGACCCAGCGCCCAGGCTCTCGGCCCGGGCATACAGCGGGCGTGGCAGGGTTGCCAGCACGGGGATCTGTCGCTGGGGGCCCCGTTGTCCGTTAGTCGGCATGGATGAACCTTATGTCGCAAGACGGCTTGCAGCTGCGACATTAGGCCAAGCAATCCATTCTTACAATGCCATCGGTGCCATCTCTGCTGGCCCTCAACACTCGACAATTGCTGGCCCCTACGAGCGCGGTAATGCGACACAATGAATTCGGCCTATCATTCGAAGGATATTTCCCATAAAAATGAAGGCTTTTTCCCACAAATACAGCAACTGCTCATTAGGAACCCGCGCATGGCCGTGAACTGGCAATACCTGACCACTGCGCCCAGCCTGCCCACGCTGTACCTGCGCGCCGCCACGCGACGCGTAATTACCGGGCGGACATTGCCTGATCGGGGGCTACGCAGTTGGGTGACCGTCAATGACCAGCGCCTGGCCGCCTATCGCAGAGTCTGTGGTTTTCCCGACAACGGGCCGATGCCCGCGACCTACCCCCATGTGCTGGCCCTGCCGCTGCAATTGCAACTGCTGACGGCCAAGGATTTTCCCTTCCCGCTGCCGGGCCTGGTACACCTGAGCAATCGTATCCGCCTCCTGCGGCCCTTGGGCGGCCCCGGTAATCTGCGGATCGGTGTACAGGTGCGCAACCTGCAACCGCATGCCCGTGGCGCAACCTTCGATCTGCTCACCCAGGTCGATGACGCGCTCGGACCACTGTGGGAAGCCGAAAGCCGGGTACTCTGTCGGGGCGTAATCCTGGACGCCAAGCCGCCGAAGAAAAACAAGGCCACGTCCTGGCCCCTGCTGGAGCTGTCGCACTGGCAGGTTCCCGCCGATATCGGCCGGCAGTACGCCAGGGTTTCAGGCGACTACAACCCGATCCATCTGACGGACCTGAGCGCCCGCCTGTTCGGTTTTCCCCGGGCCATCGCCCATGGCCTGTGGAACAAGGCCCGGATCCTGGCGGCCCTGCAGGCACATCTACCGAGCGCGAATATCGAGATCGAGGTAACGTTCAAGAGGCCGGTGCGCCTGCCCGGCGAAGTCGGACTGTGGGCCAGTGCGCCAGGGGCGAACGGCGCGTTCATGCTGTCCGGCGCCAAGGGACTGGAGCATCTGCGCGGGGTTTGGCAACCCATCAGCTGACTCCGCGGGCCTACCCGCCCTGACGAATATTTCATCTTCCGCGGGTGTTATCCCTACAGCAAGCCCCTTGCTTCCCGTTCTTATCCACCGGAAGCTAGGCGCCTTGAAGGAGAACCCCCGCATGAACCTCGACGAACTGACCCAACGCCTGCACGGCATCCGCGATCGCAACGACTGGAAAGTTTTCCACAGCCCGAAAAACCTGGCCATGGCCGCCAGCGTGGAGATGGCCGAGCTGGTGGAGATTTTCCAGTGGCTCAGCGAGGACCAATCGCGCCAGCTGCCGCCGGACAAGCTCGCCCATGCCGGGCAGGAAGTCGGTGATATCGTCCTGTATCTGCTCCTGCTGTGCAGCGAGCTGGGGCTGGACATGAACGAGGTGGTCCGCGCCAAGCTGGCCGACAGCGAACGGCGCTTTGCCCAATGAGCGACCGTCACTTCGATCAGTTGGCGACCCGCTTCGCCGAAAAAATCTACGGCGGCGCCAAGGGCGCGATCCGCCTCGCCGTGCTCCAGGCCGACCTGACCGAGAGCTTGCCGCAGCGCCCGTTGCGGGTGCTGGATATCGGCGCGGGCCTGGGTCATATGTCATTGTGGCTGGCCGAACGCGGTCATCAGGTAACCCTGGCCGAACCCGCCGAACCGATGCTCGAGGGCGCGCGCCAGCGCTTCGCCGACGCCGGCCAACACGCGACCTTCATCCAGGCACCGTGGCAGGACCTGCTCGGCCAGCTCAGCGAACCCTATGACCTGGTGCTCTGCCACGCCGTGCTCGAATGGCTGGCCGAACCCCATGCGATCCTGCCGGTGCTGCGCCAGCTGTGCAAGCCGGATGGCTGGCTGTCCCTGGCCTTCTACAACCGTGATGCATTGATCTACCGCAACTTGCTCAAGGGCCATTTCCGCAAGATGCGCAAGAACGACATGGCCGGCGAAAAGCAAAGCCTGACCCCGCAGCAACCGCTTGATCCGCGCGAGCTGGCGGCGCAACTTGAAAGTCTGTGGCGTGTCGAAACCCAGAGCGGGATCCGGGTTTTCCACGACTACATGCCGATTGAATTCCAGGCCCGCGCCGCGCTGGCGGACCTGCTGGAAATGGAGCTGGCCCACCGTCGCCACCCCGCTTTTGCCGGCCTGGGACGCTACCTGCACTGGGTCTGCCGTCCGCTCTGAATGTGGAGGATGCAATGAGTCGCCGTTTTTATCTGCTCGCACTGTGCCTGGGGATAAGTGCCTGCCAGAGCAACAATCCCTACACCGCCAGCTCCCGGCCCCTGCCGCCCGCTCCGTTGCAGGCGCCCCATGGCCCGGACATGAGCGCCTATCCGGCGCCCCCACGGGACTATGCACGCTATCGCACCTGGGCCTGGGTCAATGATCAACTGCCCGCCGGCACCACCTGGGCCGACCCGGCGCAGTTGGCCGAAGTGGTCGGCAACGCCCTCGAACAGCAGGGTTTGCGCCCACGTCGCGACCGCGCGCCAGCGGACCTGCGGGTCAGCGCCGACCTGCATGTGGAAAAACGCCTGCGCCAGGTCCAGGAAGACTATGGTTATGCCGGCGCGTATGGCGGCGGCCCCTACGGGAATCGCTACGGCATGTACAACAGTGTCCCGATCGTGCGCACCTATGAGGTGCAAGTGCTCGTGGTGCGTATCAGCTTGTTCGACGCCGGCACCGGCCAACCGGTCTGGAGTGCCAGCGCCGAGACCGGCACCCAGGGCAATCAGCTTGAGCGCGCGGATGCCTTGCGCGAAGCCGTGGGCAGAGCCCTGGCCAGTTATCCACCCAGCTAGCCCCGGAGAAAAAGCATGTTCCGCCGTCTCGCTTTAGTGGTTTTTGCCGTGCTGCTCAGCGCCTGCGAAACCACCCAGGTCAACCACGACTTCGACGCCAGCCGCGACTTCGCCAGTTACCGCAGTTGGAGCTGGAAAGAGCCCGCGCTGCAGTACCGACCGGACGATCCGCGGATCAAGAGTGACCTGACCGAACAGCGGATTCGCCAGGCGGTTGGCGAGCAGTTGGACCAGCGTGGCTTACGCCCGGCCGTGGACGCTGGCAAGGCCGATGTGAAGGTGCAGGCATACCTGATCGTCGACAACCGCCAGCAGCAGGTCAGCACCAGCTACGGTGGCGGTTGGGGTGGGCCGTGGCAAGGCGGTCTCTGGGGTGGGCCGGGCTACACCGAAACCCGCAACGTCGACTATCAGGTCGCGACGATCCAGATCGATCTGTTCGATGGCAAGGACGGCAAGCTGGTCTGGCGCGGCAGTGCCGAGCAGACGGTCAATGACCGTTTGACACCGGCCGAGCGCGGCGCGGCGATCAACCAGGCAGTGGCCAAGTTGATGACGGCGTATCCGCCGAGGTAATCGCGCGCGCAGGGCCGCCGCCAGCACCCGGCCTTCGTCATCAAGCCACAGCCGCAAGCCATCGGCCTCCGGTCGAGCGCCGGCCTCATCCATTCCAGGAGGCGCTACACTGAAAAGCGAACTCAGTGACAGGGATTGCACATGAATACCTCCTCCCTCCCACGCCAACAGCTCCTCCTCGTGGACGACGAAGAGGACGCCCTGCTGGAGCTTACGCGACTACTGGAGGGCGAAGGCTTTTGCTGCTTCAGCGCCACCACCGTCAAGCGGGCGCTCTCGCACCTGATGCGTCACCCGGACATCGCCCTGGTGATCACCGACCTGCGCATGCCGGAAGAAAGCGGCGTGCCACTGATCAAGCGTCTGCGTGAACATACCTCGCGCCAGCACCTGCCGGTAATCGTCACCTCCGACCAAGCCGACATGGACGATGTCAGCGACATGCTGCGGCTCCAGGTCCTGGACCTGTTCCGCAAACCCATCTGCCACGAGCACCTGCTGGAAACCCTCAACAACCTGTTTCCGCAGCCTCGGATGCATCTGGGCCACCTCTCTTGATGCACTGTCTGGACAACCTTCGGGGGGGCCTGTAAAACCTGCTCCCAACGAGCGCGGCGCATCAGTCGACTCATTCATCAGGGGTACCTATGCAGGTAGAGAGTTTTTTCGAATGGCTGGGCCAGGCACTGGGCTCGGTCATTCGCTTTATCATCGATGGCCTCAGCGGCTTCTTCCACATGCTGACCCATGCCGGCGGCAACTTTATCGACGGGTTCGCCCGCGCCCTGGGCATGAGCCCCTCGATCTTCAGCATCCTGATCCTGATCCTCGGCCTGATGCTGCTCTATTCGGCGGTCCGGGCCTTCATGCGCGCCTCGATCTTTCTCGGCATCCTCTGGCTGATCCTCGGCCTCTGGCTGTTGAGCTGGATCATTCACTAGTTACAATGCCGGCTCTGCCAAGGAGCTCGCATGTCCCCCCTGATCGCTGACTGGCGAGACCGCCCAACTCACCGCCGGGTCTGGGCGCTCGCCGCCCCCATGATCCTGTCGAATATTTCCGTGCCCCTGGTGGCGCTGGTCGACAGCAGCGTGATCGGCCACCTGCCCCATGCCCATCAGTTGGGCGCGGTGGCGGTGGGGGCCAGCCTGTATATCTTTCTGGCCTGGGCCATGGGCTTCCTGCGCATGGGTTCCACCGGTTTCGCCGCACAGGCCGCCGGACGCGGCGACGGCGCGGCGTTACGCCAAGTGCTCGTCCAAGGGCTGCTGCTGAGCCTGGTGCTGGCGCTGTTCCTGGGAGCCATCGCCGTGCCCTTCAGTGAGTTGGCGTTGACCTTCATGCAACCCTCACCCGAGTTGCACGCACTGACCCTGGCTTTCTTCAATACCCGGCTGTTCGGCCTGCCGGCGGCGCTGGCCAGCTATGCCCTGGTCGGCTGGTTCCTCGGCACCCAGAATGCCCGCGCGCCGCTGGCCATCCTGCTGACCACCAACCTGGTCAATATTGCCTTGAACCTGTGGTTCGTCATCGGCCTGGACTGGGGCGTGATCGGTTCAGCCCGGGCCTCGGTGATTGCCGAATGGACCGGTGCCCTGCTCGGTCTGGCCCTGACCGGCAAGGCCCTGCGCGCCTACCCCGGACACATTGCCTGGGCGGCCCTCAAGCGTTGGCGGAGCTGGCGCCCGCTGCTGACGGTAAACCGCGATATCTTCATTCGCAGCATGGCGCTGCAAACGGTGTTCTTCCTGATCACCGTCCAGGGCGCACGCCTGGGCGACGCCACTGTCGCGGCCAATGCCCTGCTGCTCAACGGCCTGTTGCTCACGGCACACGCCCTGGACGGGTTGGCCCATGCCGTGGAGGCGCTCTGTGGCCACGCCATCGGCGCCCGCGATCGCGATACCCTGCGCCGCTCCCTGGTGGTGGCGGCGGGTTGGTCGCTGCTGATCAGCCTGGGTTTCGGGCTGGCGTTCCTGCTCGGCGGTCGCTTGTTCGTCAGCTTGCAGACCGACATCCCCAGCGTGCGCGACATCGCCTTCGGCTACCTGCCTTATCTGGCGCTGTTGCCGCTGATCGCGGTCTGGAGCTACCTGCTCGACGGCTTGTTCATCGGTGCCACCCGCGCCCGGGAAATGCGCGACAGCATGCTGCTCAGCGTACTGCTCGGCCTGCCCTGCGCCTGGTTGCTGAGTGGCTTTGGCAATCACGGCCTGTGGATAAGTTTCCTGTTGTTCATGGCCCTGCGCAGCCTGATCCTGGGCCTTTACGCGTTGAAGCTGCGCCGCGATGACCGCTGGTTCAGCCAGCTCGCGCATTGAGCCGAGGCCGGCGCTGCCAGCTCAATCCGTGGTTCCGCTCCAGGCGCGCCGCAGATTGTCCAGGCGCTCGCCAGGGGAGTCTCCCGGCAGTCCCGGTGGAATGGGCGCAAGCGGATATTCCGCGCGCAGATGCAGCCAGCCATCGAGCAGGCCGTACTCACGAAACCCCTGGGCGATACCCTCTTGCAAATGGCACCAGGTCCTGTCGTATTCATGCCCACCGCAGCGGCTCCACTGGTAGGCATGGCGCTCCAGCAGGCAACTCTGCAAGCGGCGCTGCTGGCGCTGGCTCAAGACCGGGGGCGCGTCGAGGGCCGGGACCTCGAGCCCGGGATTGAGCAACTGCTGCCAGCCAACGCCACCAATGGCCCGGTCCGCCCAAGTCCCGCCATGCCAGTACAGGCGACAGATGGGGCCGAGCCAGCCGCTCAGCTCGCCGGCATCCGACGAGTCGAAAAAATAGCTGGCGGTCTGCGGGTTGTAGTAACTGAGCAAGCCTCGTTGCTGTTCGTCGAAAGCCACCACCAGTATCCGCCGCAGGTGTGCCAGCAACACCTGCACCGGGGCCCGACTGTGCAGGAACAACCCCGGCCAGAGAGCAGGGCTGGCCCGGCTGAGACGGCTCAACAGACAATCCTCGGACACTTGCAACAGTCGCGGAGCAACTTCAGCCAGGCCCTGAAACGGCGTGCCTTCGAACAGGTTGTACGCCAGGTAGTGTGCGTAACGCTCCCTCAGGGCCTCGACCACCCCCGGTGCACCGGGAACATCCAGCAGCAACCATTGGCTGCAGTTTTCCGCAGCACTCATGGCAGGCCCTTTCTCGGGATCGCATCCCGACAGGCGCACTCCCGCACCACACAATGCCGCTCACTACCGCCCATCGACCGTCCGCACAAGAGCACCAGGGGATAAGCGCCGTGCAGTGCCTCGAGAATCGGCTCGCGTCGCGGCTGTTGCGGCGCGCCGGGTAACGACGCAGGCCCACCCGCATCGCCCCGCATGACAATTCGCGGCACCTGTGGGTCAGCCCCCTGGAAGCGGATCCACAGTGGTGTGCCAACCGCCAGGGGCGAACCGCTGGCTTGGCACTCACGCTCCAGCGTCCGGGCCAACGGCAGCCAGCAGGGGGCCTGTGGCGAACCCGGCCCCTGGGAAAAAGCGTCGATGTGTACCGCCACCCGTCCCTGTGCATCGCGAAAGGCCCCCAGCGCGTCGGTACCCACCACCCGAGCCCGGAACAGCCCCGACAATAGCGGACGGGAACAAGTCCTTCGGGAACGAAAAGCCACCTCCCAGGAAGTCGCCGCAAAGACATTGCCGTAGCGCAGTCGTGGCCCGGGGGCCATGGAGTCGCCGAGCCGGCTGTCACCACGATGCCGAAGCCGGGTGACCAGCCACAAGCGGTTCCAGGCCATGTGAGGGTGGCCCGAAACGGGCAGGTACGCCCCGCAGGTCAAGCCGAACAGATCGCTTTCGCCCTCCGCCATCTCGGGAGCGCGACCGGCGCGGCGCCGGACGCTATCCGCCAGCGTGACGCGCAGGTCCAGCACGCCGGGGCCCGTCTCGTCAGCGAAGCGCGCCCGCGGAGCTTGCCGAAACGCACCTTGATGATCGGCAAAGACCAACAAGTGCACTTCCCGGCGGTGCTCGAAGTGGTAGTGAATACCCTCCTCCGCGCAGAGCCGCTGGACAAACGCCAGACTCGACTCCTCGTACTGCACGCAATAGGCGCGCCGGGCATAGTGGCCCTTGAGCGAGAAGTGCACCGCATCGTCACCCAGGCCGTGCTCCTCGAGCACCCGGGCAATGATCGCCGGGACCGAGCATTGCTGGAACAGCCGTCGGCTCACACGCTGTGCCAGACACCCCAGGCGAGGGCCCAGGGACAGACGACAATGGCCACGCGCCAAGCCCTGGAGCGTCAGGTTGACGCCCTGTATCTGCGCGTGAAAGCCGCCATTTCCAGTCCCCAGCGCCAGGTAGCAAGCGCGGTACATCAACCCGGCCAGATCCAGTTCGCCTTCCTCGTCCAGGACATCCAGCTCAAAGGCAAACAGCTCGTCGATCGCTTCCGTGCCGGTAAAGGCGGTGACAATCAGGGGATGGGACAAGCCCGCTACATCCAGCCGAAAAAACGGCTCGTTGACTGGATCGAACATTGGCTTTCCTCATACGTGGGACCGACGAGGATTCTCGCCGAGAGACAAGGCCGAGTAGAGGGCTGAACTGGTGTTAGAGAAAAGACCTACACAAAACACGGAACAGAGGAAGCCATCATCTTGACTCCAATGCATAAAAAACCCACCGCGGAGGGTGGGTTTTTTAACAAACAGACATTACCTACAAGACCAAAGGAAAAAACCAGGATCAAACAAGGTAGCTTCCTAGGAACTATTGGTGCGGTCTCATGAGGACAGGTACGAAGAACGGGTCAGCCCCAGACGCAGGGCATCCAGGTACTGGGTACGCTCTTTCACGCTGATGTTCGCGCTGGCGACCTTGTCGCGGTAATGCGTCATCAGTTCCTCTGGCGACAGATGCACGTAACGCAGCATGTCCTCGATGGTGTCATGGGTCTCGATACCGGCGTGGTAAACGCTGCCATCCGGGTTCTGGTAGATGTTCACCGAGTCGGTGTCACCGAACAGGTTGTGCATGTCACCGAGAATTTCCTGGTAGGCGCCCACCAGGAAGATCCCCAGCAGGTAGTCCTCGCCCTCGTTCAGGGCGTGTACCGGCAAGCTGGTTTCGATGCTCTGCTCGTCGACGTATTGCTTGATCTTGCCGTCGGAGTCACAGGTCAGGTCTTGCAGCACGGCGCGGCGCAGCGGCTCTTCATCGAGACGATGCAGCGGCAGGATCGGCAGAACCTGGCCGATGGCCCAGGTGTCCGGCAGGCTCTGGAACACCGAGAAGTTGCAGATGTACTTGTCGGCCAGCTTGTCGTTGAGCTCGTCGAGCACCTGGCGGTGCGAACGCTGGCGGGCTTTCAACGAGTTGTGCAGACGGCGACACACGGCAAAATAGCATTGCTCGGCCAGGGCTTTCTCGGCCAGGGTCAGCTTGCCGTCGGCGTACTGGGTGGCCACGTCGCTCATGTAGTGGGTGGCACGCCAGTAGGTTTCGGTGACCATCTCGATATCGGTCGGCCCCAGCAGCTCCACCAGCCACTGCACGGTTTCCGGCAGGTTCTCCGGGTTCTCGATACGCGGCACGTCGTCGTTATGCTTCTCGACGTCGGTTACCTGCACCACCAGCATGGCGTGGTGGGCGGTCAGCGAACGACCGCTTTCGGAGAATATGTTCGGATGCGGCAGGTTCTGCGCATCGCAGAATTCCTTGAGCATGCCGACCACGACACCGGCGTAGTCATCCATGTCGTAGTTGATCGAGCTGGCGTTGCGCGAGTGGGTACCGTCGTAGTCCACCCCCAGGCCGCCACCCACGTCGATGTGATCCACCGGCAGGCCGAGGTTGCGCAGTTCGCCATAGTAGCGGATCGCTTCCTTGAAACCGTACTGGTAGTCCGCCAGGTTGGCGATCTGCGACCCCATGTGGAAGTGCAGCAGGCGAACGCCCTGGTCCAGGCCGGCGTCGCGGAAACGCTCGACCACCGACAGCAGCTGCGCCGCCGAAAGACCGAACTTGGACTTCTCGCCACCGGTATCGGCCCACTTGCTCGAGGCCAGGGACGACAGGCGCACCCGCAGGCCGATCCGTGGCTTGACCTTGAGGGCGGCGGCCTCCTCGATCACCAGTTCGACCTCGGATTCTTTCTCGATCACGATGAATACCGTGTGCCCGAGCTTCTGCCCCATCAGCGCCAGGCGAATGAACTCGCGGTCCTTGTAGCCGTTGCAGACGATGGTGCCACCTTTCGGTGCCAGGGCCAGCACCGCCAGCAGCTCCGGCTTGGAACCGGCTTCCAGGCCGATGGAGACGTTCTGGGTAGCGATGATGTTCTCGATCACCGCTTCCTGCTGGTTGACCTTGATCGGGTACAACGCGGTGTACTTGCTCTGGTACTCCAGACGTTCGATGTTGGCGTCGAAGGCCCCGGTCAATTGCCGCACGCGGTCCTGCAGGATATCCGGGAAGCGCACCAGCAACGGCAGAGACAAACCGCTCTTGCGCAGTTCATCGACCTGCTCGAAGAGATCAATGGACGAACTGCTCGGACCGTTCGGACGAACCTCGACGCGACCGGCGTCATTGATCGCGAAATACCCGGCCCCCCAATGACGAATCCCATAAACACTGCGGCTGTCCGCAACTGTCCATTGGCTGCCATCGTCTTTGCGTGTGCGTCGTACGGACATCGAAGTCCCCTATAAAGAAGTCAAATAGCGCCACCTGGGTCCAGGCTGCGCGCAGTCTAAAGAATGAAAATGACGATTCGCCTGCATGCAAGGGACTAGGACCTTGAATCCAGTACCGAGTTTAGAGGCTGTTCGGGAACAGGCTCTGTGAAAACCCTGGGGACGACAGCCCGACCTCGTTCAGCCGGGCCGGCAGGTCAACTTCACAGGGGTTTTCACAGAGGCTGCTAGCCGCCGGACTTCTTCGCCTTGAAACCGTGTTTGAGCAGTTCCGCCAACAGCAACTCGACGTGATCGCCCTGGATCTCGATGACGCCATCCTTCAAGGCTCCACCGGTACCACAACGCTTTTTCAGCGTGGTCGCCAGTTCCTTGAGGGCATCCTCGGCCAACGGCACGCCGGTGATGGTGGTCACCGTCTTGCCGCCACGCCCCTTGCTTTCGCGACGCACGCGGGCAATGCCGTCGCCGGCCGGGAGAACGGTTTGTTTGCAGATACAGGCGGCCACCGGCTGGCTACAGTCCGGGCAATGTCGACCTGCGTCGGTGGAGAACACCAAACCGCCCAAGGCGGCGAAGGATGCGGCTTTTTTGGCCACCGGTAATCCTCTTGGGAGGACTAAAGACTGGTCACCTCCCCGGGAGGGGCCTGCGACCGCGAAGCCCCACTCAGGCAGGGGCAGCGCAACTGCGACGGGCAATGCCGCCACAGCTTTTGAAAGTCGCGCAGTGTAACGGCAAAAAGCCCCCGGCCCAATAGCCAATCGGCGCCAATTGATGAAGCTTTTGCGACGTCGACGGCGGGTTATCGCAGATAACGTTTCAAGGCCGCCAGGGAGTCCGGGCAATAGGGTTTTTCCAGGGTTTCACCCAGGGCCCGCGCGACCGGGACAAAGCGCGCCTCGAGCACCTCTTCCGGCTGCAGGCGCAGCGGCCCGTCCCAGACCGCGCTGAACACCGCGCACCAGAGCCGATTGCCTGGCTGGTCGAAGAAAAAGTGCTCATGCTCGGTCAGTGGCACGCCACTGACACCGAGTTCCTCTTCCAACTCGCGGGCGGCGGACTCGGCGTAACTTTCATCCGCCTGCACCATGCCGCCGGCGGCTACGTCCCAGTAACCGGGGTAGATGGCCTTGCTCAAGGTCCGCCGGTGCACGCACAGCTCACCGGCGGAGTTGAACAGCAGGATATAGGTACCGCGCCCGATCAGGCCGCGCTCGCGCAACTCGGCCCGGGCCAGGGCACCGAGCAAACGGTCATCGGCGTCGACCCAGGCGATCTGTTCGGCATCGGAGGCGGCACGATGCCGGGCCTCCTTCGAAGCATTATCCATGGCTCAACCCTGGTTCAGCAGTTGACGCAAATCGATCACCGCCGCATTGGCCCGGGAAATGTAGTTGGCCATCACCAGCGAATGGTTTGCCAGGATGCCGAAGCCGCTGCCATTGAGGATCATCGGGCTCCAGACCGGCTGCTGGGAAGCCTCCAGTTCACGAATGATCTGCCGCACGCTGACCGTGGCGTTCTTCTTCGCCAGGACATCGGCGAAGTCGACTTCGACGGCCCGCAGCAGATGGGATAACGCCCAGGCCTGGCCCCGCGCCTCATAGAACACGTTGTCGATCTGCAACCACGGGGTTTCGACGATTTCCTCGTCGACCTGCGGCACCTGCCCCGGAATCACGCTTTCGGTTTTCAGCGCGGTGTTGAGCTTGACCCGTCCGACACTGGCCGACAGGCGCTGGGACAGCGAACCCAGGCGGGTCGCCACGTCACCGAGCCAGTTGTTCAGGTTGTCGGCACGCGCATAGAACAACGCGTTGTTCTGGTTCGGGTCGGACAAGCGGGCCTGGTAGCGGCTCAGGGAGTTGATCCCTTCCTGGTACTCCGACTCGCTGGACGGCAACATCCAGCTCTTGTTGTCGAAGTTGAAGCGCGGTTCGGCCTTGGCCAGGTCGGCATCTTCGGCCGATTGCGACTGGGAACGGGCGAAGTCCTTGCGCAGGGCGCGGGTCAGGTCGCGGACCTGGACCAGCACGCCGTATTCCCAGCTGGGAATATTGTCCAGCCAGACGCCTGGCGGAAAGCGGTCGTTGGACAGGTAGCCACCCGGCTTGTTGAGCAAGGTACCGGCCACGCTCTTGAGGGTTTCGACCGTGGTGTAGCCCACCACCATCTTGCGGCCTTCCTTCTCCGCGGCCAGTTGCGCATTCTGCTGCACCGGAAACAACGCCGGCTCCTGGCTCCAGTACCAGCCAATGAGGATCGTGGCCAGCAGGTACAAGCCCACCAGGGTCACCAGCGCACGACTGAAGAGCATCCCGCGCAGGTAACCGCGAGTCGCCGACTTGGGTTCGGCGGCACGCTCCGGCGCGCGGTCTTCGCGTTTTTTCCAGTCCAGCATGGCACTATCCTTTTCCTGAATTCATCGGTTCGACCACAACCCTGCCCCATCGTGCCTTGCCTGTCTTTGCACCAGATCAAGGACACGGCAGCGTTGCCATCCGTGCGAGCACTATAAATCAAGCCCCGGCGCGACGCCTCCTCGATACGACCTATCTGCTCTTCTTGTGGGATGCGGCGGGTTCAGACCGCCGGGTCAGCAAATGAATGCGCTTAATTGACGTATGACACGTTCATTGACGATAAGAGCTGCTAGCATAGAGCCACCAGTCGTCCCCAGCCGTTCCCCTCACTAGTAGTCAGGATATGACCGAGCCAGAAGACCCCAGCCGCGAGCGCCTCAAGCAGCACTTTGCCCAGCGGGTCATTCACCAGGCCCGGCAAATCCTCGAGATCTGGCAACGCCTGCAACGCAGCGAATGGTCGAGCGCCGACATGTCCGAGCTGAATGAGGCCAACCTGCGCCTGCTGCGCTTCGCCGAACGCTTCGAGCAACCCGAACACAGCCAGTTGGCCCGCCATATCAGCCTCTCCCTGGAAGCCGTGGGGGCCAACCGCGGACGCCTGAGCAGCAGCCTGATCACCGAACTCAATCGCCTGATGCAGCGCCTGTCGCGCACCGGCCTGCGCCACGGCGACCAGTTCGAACACACCTTCCTGCCGCCGCTGCGCAAACCGGTCTACGTGATGTTGCAAGACCACGACCGCGCCGAACGCCTGGCCAAGCAACTGGAGTTCTTCGGCCTCAGCGCCCAATCGCTGGAGAATGTCACGGCGTTCCGCGCCGCGATGGCCGAGCGTCTGCCTTCGGCCATCGTCATGGACGTCGACTTCAGCAGTACCGGCATGGGCCTGCACCTGGCCGCCGAAGCGCAACTGGGCCTGGAACAGCGGCTGCCGCTGTTGTTCTTCAGTCTCCACGAGACCGACACCCCGACCCGCCTGGCCGCCGTGCGTGCCGGCGGCCAGGAGTTTCTCACCGGCACCCTGGAAGCCTCCAGCCTGCTGGAGAAGATCGAAGTCCTCACCTGCGTCGCCCAATACGATCCGTACAAAGTGCTGATCATCGACGATTCACGGGCCCAGGCGCTGCACACCGAACGTCTGCTCAACAGCGCCGGGATCGTCACCCGGACCCTGATCGATCCGATCCAGGCCATGGCCGAACTGGCGGATTTCCAGCCCGACCTGATCATCCTCGACATGTACATGCCGGCCTGCACCGGCACCGAACTGGCCAAGGTGATCCGACACAATGATCGCTATGTCAGCGTGCCGATCATCTACCTGTCGGCCGAGGACGACCTGGACAAACAGCTCGACGCCATGAGCGAGGGCGGCGACGACTTCCTGACCAAGCCGATCAAGCCGCGCCACCTGATCACCACCGTGCGCAACCGCGCCGCCCGGGCCCGCAATCTCAAGGCACGGATGGTCCGCGACAGCCTCACCGGCCTGTACAACCATACCCATATCCTGCAACTGCTCGAAGACTGCAGCTTCCGCGCCCGCCGCGAATGCAAGCCACTAAGCTTTGCGATGCTCGATATCGACCACTTCAAGCGGGTCAACGATAGCCACGGCCACCCCATGGGTGACCGGGTGATCAAGAGCCTGGCGTTGTTTCTCAAGCAGCGCCTGCGCAAGACCGACTTTATCGGGCGTTATGGCGGCGAAGAGTTCGCCATTGTCATGCCCGATACCGACATCGAATCGGCCTACAAGGTGCTGGATGAAATTCGTCAGCGCTTCGCGGAAATCCACTACCCGGCGCAACCAGAGGACCTGTGGTGCACCTTCAGCGCCGGGGTCGTCGAGTTACAGGCCGATTCCGACAGCCTGATGATGGCCACCCAGGCCGACGAGGCGCTCTACCGCGCCAAACATGCCGGGCGCAATCGCGTGCAAGCAGCAAGGCAAAGTGCCATCTTTTCCGCGGATTCCACCGAGTCCGTCATGACCTTGTAACAAAACAGCAATAACTTCAGGCGCTTACCACTCTTTGTCGTGGATAGAATCCTGAATGCGCCTGAAGCTGCTGACCAATCTCAACACCTTGCTGCTCGTCACCGTCTGCCTGGCGCTCGGGGCCACGCTCTGGTGGTCGCAGCAGGCGCTGGAGCGCCCCTACCAACTGATGGAGCGTTACCTCAGCCTGTCGCAACAGTTCCAGAACCAGGCGGCGCGCAATATTGAAGACTATCTGGGCAGCGGCGATGCCTTGCGCCTGAGCAGTGCGAGCCAGGCCATCGAACACCTGGACAAAGACCTCGGCGCCCTGCCGCCGGACATGACCGCCACTCTGCGCCCCAGCCTCGCCGCCCTGAACGACTTCAGCAAAACCGACCTGCTCGCCGCCGGCAAGCTGGCCGGCGATCCCCAGGCCCTGCTGCTCCAGGCCGAACGCGAGCTGGGCGCCAACCTGGAACAACTGGGCCAGTACGCCACCGGGGCCAAGGCGCCGGGCGCGGCCGACTACCTGCCTCCGTTGCTGGCAGCCTCGTCGCACCTGACCAAGTTGAGCCTGGCGCGGGACAAACTGGTCAGCAGCGGCCGTAGCGAACTGGCGACCGATGTCGAGCGGGAACTGGCGAGCATCCGTAGCCAGGCCGAAATACTGGAAGCCCTGCCGTTGCTCGGCGTGACCGCCAGCAGCGAATCCAACACCGACGATTTCAGCGCCATGATGGGCCTGGAAAACACCGAGAAGGCCGTGGTCCAGGACACCGGCGTCGACCTCAAGCGCGAACTGCACAGCCTGCTGAGCCGCTATCCGGCGGAACTGACCCGCACCCGCGAGCAGATCCAGAAGCGCGCGGACCTGGCGGCGGCGACCCACCTCAAGATCAATGCCGTGCAACAGGCGATTGCCGCACTGGAGCCGGTGGTTCGCGCCCAGCACGGCAAGATCCAGGGTGATGTGCGGTTGCTGCAGGGGGTGATGATCGGCCTGATCCTGTTGATCGCCCTGCTGATCGATACCTTGCAGCGCAAGCTCTCGCGGGTCCTGAGCAACCTCGCGCCGGCGCTGTCGATCTGGGCCGAAGGTGACTTCAGCCGGGATATCCACCTGGGCAAGACCAATCGCGAACTGCGCGACATCGAAGCTTCGTTGAACCGCCTGCGCGCCTATCTGGTGGATCTGGTGGGCACCATTCGCCAGAACGCCGAGGAAGTGGCCGGCAGCAGCCGCGCCCTGGCCGACCTGAGCGGCGGCCTGCATACCGGCGCCGAGCGCCAGGCGGGGGATACCGCGCAGATTCGCGACGCCCTCGGTGAACTGGAGGCAACCATCCAGCAAGTGGCCGGCGACGCCAGCCAGGCCGCCGATGCCAGCCGCAGCGCCGGCAGTGCGGTCGAACACGGTCAGAAGGTCATCGGCCTGAGCCTGACCGGCCTGCACGCACTGGTGGGTGAAGTCCAGGGTAACGCCCAGATGATTGAACAACTGGCTGAGGAATCAGCCACCATCGGCGGTGTGCTGACGGTGATTCGCTCGATTGCCGACCAGACCAACCTGTTGGCGCTGAACGCCGCCATCGAAGCCGCCCGCGCCGGGGAAATGGGCCGCGGTTTCGCCGTCGTCGCCGAAGAGGTACGCAGCCTGGCGCAACGCACGGCCGGCGCCACGGGCGAGATCCAGACGCTGATCGCCGGCCTGCAAAGCGCGGCGCGACAGTCGGTGGAAGGCATGCGCGCGCAAGTCGAACATGCCGAGGCCACGGCCAGCCAGGCGCAGGCAGCGGATGGCGCGCTGGACAAGATTGTCGGGGCGATCCAGACCATTGCCGAAACGGCGGTGCGCATCGCCGATGTCACCGCCCAGCAAAGCGGCGCGGTCAGCGAGATTCGCGATCACAGCGAGCGGATTCACCAGTTGGGTGGCGACAACCTGCTACGCATCGGCGAGGGGCGCAGCCAGGGCGAGCGATTACTGGTACTGGGCGGGCAGCTGCATACCGCCGTGCAGGCCTTCCGCGTCTGAAAAGCCGGCTATCGGGTGGTTCTGCAAACCGCGCGAAAGCTGTGTGGGCTTGCCGTCGATAGCAGCCGCACGGACGCCCCACGACTCAAGGTCCTCATCGCCGGCCAGGCCTCTCCTACAGGGCGCGTGTTCGCGACGGCCCTGCGCGCGCCAGCGCAGTCCGCTATCATGCGCCAACCTCTGCTTCGCGAGATTGCCATGCGCCGCCTGCTTTGCCTGATGCTCCTGCTGTTCATCTTGCCATCCGCCAGCGCCGGACTACTGGACGGCCGCCCCAACCCGACCCTGGGCGCCGCGAACAACAGCACGGACTTCCTGCCAGTGCACGAAGCCTTCCAACTGAGCCTGGTCAGCAGCACTGCGCAAGCCATCACCCTGCGTTTCGTCCCCAGCCAAGGCTATTACCTGTACCGCCAGCGGTTCCAGTTCCGCAGCGAACCGGCCGACATCAAGCTGGGAGCGGCACAACTGCCCGCCGGCGAGTCGAAACACGACGAGTACTTCGGCGATGTCGAGGTCTACCACGGCATACTCGACGTCACACTGCCAAGGGACGCCAGCGACTCCCGCGCCTTCACCCTCGTCGTCACCTACCAGGGTTGCGCCGACAAGGGCCTGTGCTATCCACCGGAAACCGAACGCCTGAACATCGAAGGCGCAGGCACCGCGAACGCCTCCCCGGACACCTCGGCCAAAGCCGCCTGGCACTGGAGCCAGTTGGCTCTGTTCTTCCTCGGCGGCCTGGCCCTGACCTTCACTCCCTGCGTGCTGCCAATGCTGCCGATCGTTTCCGGCTTTGTCCTGCACGGGCGGGTCAGTGGCCTGCGCGGATTCAAACTGTCCCTGGCCTACGTACTGGCCATGGCTGCCTGCTTCGCCCTGCTCGGCGCGCTGATGGGCCTGTTCGGCGCACAACTGAATCTGCAGGCACGCCTGCAATCGCCCTGGGTACTGGTGCCCTTCGCCGGGTTCTTCGTGATCTTCGCCCTGGCCATGTTCGGCCTGTTCGAACTGCAACTGCCCCAGGCCCTCAGCAGCCGCCTGAATCGCCTGGCCGACGGGACCAGGGGCGGCTCGCTATGGGGAGCGGCAATGCTCGGGGTGGTCTCCAGCCTGCTGGTTTCGCCCTGTGTCTCGGCGCCCCTGGCCGGCGCCCTGCTGTACATCAGCGCCAGCGGCGATGCGCTGGGCGGCGCCCTGAAACTCTTCGCCCTGGGCCTGGGCATGGGCGCCCCGCTGTTGCTGATCGCCACTGGCGGCGCGGCCTGGCTACCGAGGAGCGGCCCCTGGCTGGTGACGGTCAAGAACGCCATCGGCGTCCTGCTGCTGGGTGTGGCGCTGTTCATGCTCAGCCGGATATTGCCGGGCCAGATCACCTTGCTGCTGGTCGGCCTGCTGGCCGCGGGCGTGGCCTTGTTCCTCGGGGCCCTGGAGTTCGTCACGAAAACCGTCCGGCAACGCCTGGCCCAACTGCTCGGGCTGTTCCTGCTGGCATACGCGCTGAGCTGCTGGTACGGCGCCTTCAGCGGCCAGGCCGATCCGCTGAACCCCATCGGCCATGCCCAATCGCCCCAGGCCGGGACGAAGCCGCAGAGCGCCCGCTGGCAAACCATCAGCACCCCGGCCGAGCTCGATGCCGTCCTGGCCGAGGCCCGTGGCGCCGGGCAACCCCTGCTGCTGGACTGGTACGCCGACTGGTGCATCAGCTGCAAAGTCATCGAGCACGAAGTACTCAACGAAGCCAACGTCGTCGAAAAACTCAAGGGCTACCGATTGGTGCGCTTCGATATCACCGCCAGCAACACCGAACAGCGCGCGCTGCTCGACCGCTACAAGCTGTTCGGTCCACCCGCGCTGATGTTTTTTGCCCGAAACGGCGGCGAAGTAGCGGATCTACGGGTGATCGGCGAGATCAATGCGGTGGACTTCGCCGAACGTGTCGCGAAAGTGAATGACCAGATCTAACAATTGAGTCATAAATTTCGCGCGAACATCGGACATCGTGCTGGCTATTGCAGGTAACTGGACAGTCGCCAAGGCTTTCCGGCATAGTCGGCGCGCATCGACAACTGCACGTGAATAACAAGGAACAACCGATGGCGACGCTACTGGTTCTGCACGGACCCAACCTGAACCTGCTCGGCACCCGCGAACCGGGCGTCTACGGCGCGGTGACGCTGCTCGAGATCAACCAGGACCTGGAGCGCCGGGCCCGCGAGGCCGGGCACCATTTGCTGTACCTGCAAAGCAATGCCGAGTACGAACTGATCGAGCGGATCCATGCCGCCCGCGGTGAAGGCGTGGATTTCATTCTGATCAATCCGGCGGCTTTTACGCACACAAGTGTCGCATTACGTGACGCGCTGCTGGCGGTGAGCATCCCATTCATCGAAGTGCATTTGTCGAATGTGCACAAACGCGAACCTTTCCGCCATCACTCCTACTTTTCAGATGTCGCTGTGGGAGTGATCTGCGGCCTTGGCGCCAGCGGTTACCGACTGGCCCTGGAGGCCGCCCTGGAACAGCTTGAATCACAGGCTAAACACCCCTGACCGACCCTTGGGAGTTGACGATTAATGGATATCCGTAAAGTTAAGAAACTGATCGAATTGCTGGAAGAATCCGGTATCGACGAGCTTGAGATCAAGGAAGGCGAAGAGTCCGTACGCATCAGCCGCCACAGCAAGACCCCGGCGCAGCAGTACTATGCTCCGGCACCAATGCCCGCGCCGGTCGCCGCCGCTCCGGCCGCGGCACCCGTGGCAGCGGCTCCGGTCGCTGCGGCCGCCCCGGCACTGAACGGCACCGTAGCGCGCTCGCCGATGGTCGGTACCTTCTACCGCAAGGCCTCGCCTGCTTCCCCGTCTTTCGTCGAAGTTGGCCAGAGCGTGAAGAAAGGCGACATCCTGTGCATCGTCGAAGCCATGAAGATGATGAACCACATCGAAGCTGAAACCAGCGGTGTGATCGAGTCCATCCTCGTCGAAGACGGCCAGCCGGTTGAGTACGACCAACCGCTGTTCACCATCGTTTGAAGCGCGGAGAGCCAACGATGTCGAAACCAGCGAAGTTGGAAAAAGTCCTGATTGCCAACCGCGGTGAAATTGCGCTGCGGATCCTGCGCGCCTGCAAGGAACTGGGGATCAAGACCGTCGCCGTCTACTCCAAGGCCGACAAGGAGCTGATGCACCTGGGCCTGGCGGACGAATCCGTGTGCATCGGCCCGGCGCCTGCCGCCCAGTCCTACCTGCACATCCCGGCCATCATCGCGGCGGCGGAAGTGACCGGCGCCACGGCGATCCACCCGGGCTACGGTTTCCTCGCGGAAAACGCCGACTTCGCCGAACAGGTCGAGAAATCCGGTTTTGCCTTCATCGGCCCGCAAGCCGACACCATTCGCCTGATGGGCGACAAGGTTTCGGCCAAGGACGCCATGATCAAGGCCGGCGTACCGACCGTTCCCGGTTCCGACGGCCCGCTGCCCGAAGACGAGGAAGAAGCCCTGCGCATCGGCCGTGAAGTCGGCTATCCGGTGATCATCAAGGCCGCCGGTGGCGGTGGTGGTCGCGGCATGCGCGTGGTGCACAAGGAAGAAGACCTGATCTCCTCGGCCAAGCTGACCCGCACCGAAGCTGGCGCGGCGTTCGGCAACCCGATGGTGTACCTGGAAAAATTCCTCACCAACCCGCGCCACGTGGAAGTCCAGGTGCTGTCCGACGGCCAGGGCCACGCCATTCACCTCGGTGACCGCGACTGCTCGCTGCAACGCCGCCACCAGAAGGTCCTGGAAGAAGCGCCGGCCCCGGGTATCGACGAGAAAGCCCGCCAGGAAGTCTTCGCCCGCTGCGTCAAGGCGTGCATCGACATCAACTACCGTGGCGCCGGCACCTTCGAGTTCCTCTACGAGAACGGCAATTTCTACTTCATCGAGATGAACACTCGCGTGCAGGTGGAACACCCGGTATCGGAAATGGTCACCGGCATCGACATCGTCAAGGAGATGCTCAGCATCGCCGCGGGCAACAAGTTGTCCTACACCCAGGAAGACGTGGTGATCCGCGGTCACGCCCTGGAGTGCCGGATCAACGCCGAGGACCCGAAGAAATTCATCCCGAGCCCTGGCACCGTCAAGCATTTCCACGCACCGGGCGGCAACGGCGTTCGCGTCGATTCGCACCTGTACAGTGGTTATGCGGTACCGCCGAACTATGACTCGTTGATCGGCAAGCTGATCACCTACGGCAAGGACCGTGACGAAGCCCTGGCGCGCATGCGCAACGCCCTGGACGAAATCGTGGTGGACGGGATCAAGACCAATATCCCGCTGCACCGCGATCTGGTTCGCGACGAAGGCTTCTGCAAGGGTGGCGTGAACATCCACTACCTGGAACACAAGCTCGCCAACCAGTGAGTGCGTGATCCGACCGACAAGGCCGCTTAATTGCGGCCTTGTTGTTTTTGCTCCTTTTGTGGGAGCAGAGCTTGCTCGCGAAGAGGGCCTCAAGATCGCCAAAAGCTTCGTGGGCAAGCTCCGCTCCCAGCAAGCCACGCGCCTACGGGGGATTGCGCCAGACTCAGGTTCGCTTTTTTGAATACCGTCCGGGGCGCAGCTCAAGTAGACTTGCGCGTTTCTCGCAGCCCCAGCGGTTGCACACTCCATTTTTGCAAAGGTGCCCGCCATGCCTTGGCTGCAAGTACGCCTGGCCATCAGCCCGGAACAAGCCGAAACCTACGAAGACGCCTTCCTCGAAGTCGGCGCCGTTTCGGTCACCTTCATGGACGCCGAAGATCAACCGATCTTCGAACCGGAACTCAATACCACCCCGCTGTGGTCCCACACCCACCTGCTGGCCCTGTTCGAAGGCGGCACCGAAGCGAACAGCGTGCTCGCGCACCTGGAATTGCTGACCGGCGCGCCCCTGCCCGAGCACCACAGCGAAGTGATCGAGGACCAGGACTGGGAACGCAGTTGGATGGACAACTTCGAACCGATGCGCTTCGGTCGACGCCTGTGGATCGTCCCGAGCTGGCATGCCGCGCCGGAGCCCGAGGCGGTCAACCTGCTGCTCGACCCGGGCCTGGCCTTCGGCACCGGCACCCACCCGACCACCGCGCTGTGCCTGGAATGGCTCGACGGCCAGGACCTCAAGGACTGCAGCGTACTGGACTTCGGCTGCGGTTCGGGGATCCTGGCGATCGCCGCCCTGCTGCTGGGCGCCAAGGAAGCGCTCGGAACCGATATCGATGTCCAGGCCCTGGAAGCCTCTCGCGACAACGCCGGGCGCAACCAGATCGCCGAGGCGCTGTTCCCCCTGTACCTGCCACAAGACCTGCCCCAGGTCCAGGCCGACGTACTGGTGGCCAATATCCTCGCCGGCCCGCTGGTATCCCTGGCCCCGCAGTTGTCGACCCTGGTCAAGCCCGGTGGGCGTCTGGCGCTCTCGGGGATTCTTGCCGAACAAGGCGCGGAAGTCGCCGCCGCTTATGCCCAGGACTTCGACCTTGACCCAATTGCCGATCGCGATGGCTGGGTGCGCATCAGTGGTCGTCGGCGCTAGAATGGGCGCCTGCATGAACCGGATCGCCGCATGACCGACAGCTTCGTCACCCAGTGCCCGCATTGCCAAACCAGTTTCCGCGTCAGCCACGCTCAATTGAGCGTGGCCCGTGGGGTGGTTCGTTGCGGCTCCTGCCTGCAGGTGTTCAACGCTGCGCGACAACTGCTCGAACAACGCGCGGCCAAGGAAGCGGCGAGCGCCGTCGTCGTGCCGAAACCGGCACCGCCGCCGCCAGAGCCAGAGCCAGAGCCAGAGCCGCCAGAACCACCACGAGCCATCAGCCAGAAGCAATGGACGGCCGCAGAGCTGGATCTGGACGACCTCGACCTGGACGAAGAGCTGGCGCGCCTGGAACAGCGGGAAATCCAGCCGGCCAAGGCATTCGGCCAGGACCGCGGTGGCAAGGGCGAGTCGCTCAGCGCCCGCCGCGACGGCCCGGACACTGAAGAAGAGCCATGGCCCGACAGCCTGTTCAGCGAGCCGCCGAACCAACCCCTCGAAGCCGACCCTGTCGATAATGGCGAAATGCCTTCAGCCAAGGCCGCGGCAAAGCAGGCTGAAGCGCCCAAGTCGGCACGTACCGAGCCTTCGTTGTCCTTCGACCTCGCCGATCTGGACGACGAGCCGCCCGTCCCCCGCCTGCAGCTCGAACACGACGAACTGGAAGACGAGGTGTTCCATGCGACCCCGGCGACCGAACACGCAGTCGAGCCCGTCCTCGAGAATGAGCGCAAGAACTCCCGGCGCGAGCGCAACGAGCCCGGCCTGCACGACGATGTGCTGCTGGACCTGGTCGATGACCCGATCCAGCTCGACTGGCAACGCCGCCGCTCCCCCTGGGGCCGTCGCCTGCTCTGGTTGCTGCTGGTATTGCTGGCCGCCGGCGCCCTGCTCGGTCAATACGTCGGCTATCACTTCGACGAACTGGCGCGCCAGGATCAGTACCGCCCCTGGTTCCAGCAGTTGTGCCCGGAAATTGGCTGCAAGGTACCGTCAAAAGTCGATATTGCCCGGATCAAGAGCAGCAACCTGGTGGTCCGCAGCCACCCGGACTTCGCCGGTGCCCTGGTGGTGGACGCGATCATCTACAACCGCGCGCCGTTCTCCCAGCCCTTTCCGTTGCTGGAGCTGCGCTTCGCCGACCTCAATGGTCATCTGATCGCCAGTCGCCGCTTCAAGCCGGCCGAGTACCTGAGCGGCGACCTGGCCGGCCAGGCTGAAATGCCCCCCCAGACGCCGATCCACATTGCCCTGGATATCCTCGACCCGGGCGCCAAGGCCGTGAACTACAGCCTCAGCTTCCACTCGCCCGAGTAACCTGGCGCTCATCATCGGCTGGACGGCAGTTTTCTGGCGACAACCAAACCGCCAGCGATAACCAGATAACTGCTCAGATTTTATCCAATTTTGCCTTTATCCAGTCATCGAGAGCGGGTATCATGCCAACCCTTTTTCGAACTCTCTTGATCCGGCCCCCCACAACAGGGAAGTCCTATGTCGGCGGTACGCATCGGCCCGTATACATTGCAGAACGGCTTGATTCTCGCCCCCATGGCGGGCGTCACCGACCAGCCCTTTCGTCAGTTGTGCCGACGCTTGGGCGCGGGTCTTGTAGTCTCGGAAATGGTCACCAGCGACATGAGCTTGTGGAACAGTCGCAAATCGCGTCTGCGCATGATCCACGAAGGCGATCCCGAGCCCCGCTCGGTACAGATCGCCGGCGGCGACGCACAGATGCTGGCGGATGCGGCCCGGGCCAATGTCGAGCTGGGTGCACAGATTATCGATATCAACATGGGCTGCCCGGCGAAGAAGGTCTGCAACAAGGCCGCCGGCTCCGCGTTACTGAAAGACGAAGCACTGGTGAGCGAGATCCTGCACGCTGTCGTGGCGGCGGTTGAGGTCCCGGTCACCCTGAAGATCCGCACCGGCTGGGACCGGGCGAACAAGAACGGCCTGACGGTGGCGAAAATAGCCGAACAGGCGGGAATCACTGCATTGGCGGTGCACGGGCGTACCCGCGCCGACCTGTATACCGGTGAAGCCGAGTACGACACCATTGCCGCGATCAAGCAGGCGGTGTCGATCCCGGTCTTCGCCAACGGCGACATCGATTCGGCCGAGAAAGCCCGGTACGTGCTGCGCGCAACCGGCGCCGATGGCCTGTTGATCGGCCGGGCCGCCCAGGGGCGACCATGGATTTTTCGTGAAATCGAGCATTTTCTGCGTACCGGCGAAACCCTCCCGGCACCGGAGCTGTTCGAGGTGGAACGTATTCTGCTAGAGCATCTGGCTGCGTTGCATGCCTTCTATGGGGAGGTGATGGGTGTGCGTATCGCCCGCAAGCACGTCGGCTGGTATCTCGCAACCTTGCCGGGCGCCAAGGAGTTTCGCGCCCACTTCAATCGTGTGGAAGATACGGAAGCACAATGCGCCAACGTTCGTGAGTTCTTTGCCGAGCGTTACAAGAGCCTGGTGACAGGGGAAGGAAGAGGGGTGGCCGCATGACGATGATGACCGAGACTTTAGTGAGTGGAACAACGCCCGTGAGCGACAACGTCAATTTGAAACAGCACCTCAACACCCCGAGCGAAGAAGGCCAGACCCTTCGCGGGAGTGTCGAGAAGGCGCTGCACAATTATTTCGCCCACCTTGAGGGCGCGGCCGTCACGGACGTGTACAACCTGGTGCTCTCGGAAGTCGAGGCGCCCTTGCTTGAAAGCGTGATGAACTACGTCAAGGGCAACCAGACCAAGGCCAGCGAGCTGCTCGGGCTGAACCGCGGCACCTTGCGCAAGAAACTCAAGCAATACGACTTGCTGTAAGCATTCAATCAAACCAGAAAGGCGCCCGCGTAGAACCGGTCGCCTTTTTTGCTGACTCCTTTGCTTTTGATGGAAATTGAGATGACCGACCAGACTACCCGCCTGCCGATTCGCCGTGCCTTGATCAGTGTTTCCGACAAGACCGGGATCCTCGAATTCGCCAAGGAGCTGCAAGCCCTCGGCGTGGAGATCCTCTCCACCGGCGGGACCTTCAAGCTGCTGCGGGACAACGCCGTGGCCGCGGTGGAAGTCGCTGATTACACCGGTTTCCCGGAAATGATGGACGGCCGGGTCAAGACCCTGCACCCGAAAATCCACGGTGGCATCCTCGGTCGTCGCGGCATTGACGACGCCATCATGAACGAGCACGGCATCAAGCCGATCGACCTGGTGGTGGTCAACCTCTACCCGTTCGAAGCCACCATCTCCAAACCCGGCTGCGACCTGCCGACCGCCATCGAGAACATCGATATCGGCGGCCCGACCATGGTCCGCTCGGCGGCCAAGAATCACAAGGACGTGGCCATCGTGGTCAACGCCAGCGACTACGGCCAGGTCCTGGAAAGCCTCAAGGCCGGTGGCCTGACCTACGCCCAGCGCTTCGACCTGATGCTCAAGGCCTTCGAACACACCGCCGCCTACGACGGCATGATCGCCAACTACATGGGCACCGTGAACCAGGCGGCCGAAACCCTGTCGACTTCCGGCCGCAGCGAATTCCCGCGGACCTTCAACAGCCAGTTCATCAAGGCCCAGGAAATGCGCTACGGCGAGAACCCGCACCAGAGCGCGGCGTTCTACGTGGAAGCCAAGCCCGCCGAAGTCGGCATCGCCACCGCCACCCAGTTGCAAGGCAAGGAACTCTCCTATAACAACGTGGCCGATACCGACGCCGCGCTGGAATGCGTGAAGAGCTTCGTCAAGCCGGCCTGCGTGATCGTCAAGCATGCCAACCCGTGCGGCGTGGCGGTCAGCCCGGACGCCGAGGGCGGCATCCGCCAGGCCTACGAACTGGCCTATGCCACCGATAGCGAATCGGCCTTCGGCGGCATCATCGCCTTCAACCGCGAACTGGATGCCGAAACCGCCAAGGCCATCGTCGAGCGTCAGTTCGTCGAGGTGATCATCGCCCCAGCCGTGAGCGCCGAGGCCCGCGCCATCGTCGCCGCCAAGGCCAATGTGCGCCTGCTGGTCTGCGGTCAGTGGGACGCCAACCGCGCCCCGGCCTGGGACTACAAGCGCGTCAACGGCGGCCTGCTGGTGCAGAGCCGCGATATCGGCATGATCAGCGCCGACGACCTGAAGGTCGTGACCCAACGCGCCCCGACCGAGCAGGAAATCCACGACCTGATCTTCGCCTGGAAAGTCGCCAAGTACGTCAAGTCCAACGCCATCGTCTACGCCAAGAACCGCCAGACCATCGGTGTCGGCGCCGGCCAGATGAGCCGCGTCAACTCGGCGCGTATTGCTGCAATCAAGGCCGAGCATGCTGGCCTGCAGGTGCAGGGCGCGGTCATGGCCTCGGACGCGTTCTTCCCGTTCCGCGACGGCATCGACAATGCGGCCAAGGTCGGGATCACCGCGGTGATCCAGCCAGGCGGCTCGATGCGTGACAATGAAGTGATTGCTGCCGCCGACGAAGCCGGTATCGCCATGGTCTTCACCGGCATGCGCCACTTCCGTCACTAATACGACGACGGCCGCACTGCAGCCGGCATCTGCTGCGTTGGAGCCGACCTCGATGATGCTCATTGCCAAAAGGCAACTCCGCTCATCGAGGTCGACTCCGCCTTGCATCTACCGGCTTCATTGCGAGCTCCTACAGCGTCAAGCGCTTTAGGTTTCAATAGAATTCAGCGTCATCGAGGTTTTTGAAATGAATGTTTTGATCATCGGCAGCGGTGGCCGTGAACACGCCCTGGCCTGGAAAGTGGCGCAGGACCCGCGGGTCAAGAAAGTTTTCGTGGCTCCGGGTAATGCCGGTACCGCCATCGAGGCCAAGTGCGAAAACGTCGCCATCGACGTTCTGGCCCTTGAGCAGTTGGCCGATTTCGCCGAGAAAAACGTGTCGCTGACCATCGTCGGCCCGGAAGTGCCGCTGGTCGCCGGCGTCGTCGACCTGTTCCGCGCCCGTGGCCTGGACTGCTTCGGGCCAACCGCCGGAGCGGCCCAGCTCGAAGGTTCCAAGGCCTTCACCAAGGACTTCCTGGCCCGCCACAAGATCCCGACCGCCGACTACCAGAATTTCACCGAGATCGAGCCGGCCCTGGCCTATCTGCGTGAAAAAGGCGCGCCGATCGTGATCAAGGCCGATGGCCTCGCCGCTGGCAAGGGCGTGATCGTCGCCATGACCCTGGGCGAAGCCGAAGACGCCGTGCGCGACATGCTCGCCGGCAATGCCTTCGGTGAAGCCGGTTCGCGGGTGGTCATCGAGGAATTCCTCGACGGCGAAGAAGCCAGCTTCATTGTCATGGTTGACGGCAAGAACGTCCTGCCCATGGCCACCAGCCAGGACCACAAGCGCGTCGGCGACGGCGACAGCGGCCCGAACACCGGCGGCATGGGCGCCTACTCGCCGGCACCGGTGGTCACCGCCGAGGTGCACCAGCGGGTCATGGACCAGGTCATCTGGCCCACCGTGCGCGGCATGGCCGAGGAAGGCAACGTCTACACCGGTTTCCTGTACGCTGGGCTGATGATCGACCAGGCCGGCAACCCGAAAGTCATCGAGTTCAACTGCCGCTTCGGCGACCCGGAAACCCAACCGGTGATGCTGCGCCTGCAATCGAGCCTGATCCTGCTGATCGAGGCCGCATTGGCCCAGGCCCTGGACAAGATCGAAGCCCAGTGGGACCCGCGTCCGAGCCTGGGCGTCGTCCTGGCCGCCGGCGGTTACCCCGGCGACTACGCCAAGGGCGCCGTGATCAGCGGCCTGGATGCTGCCGCTGGCCTGGAAGGCAAAGTCTTTCACGCCGGTACCGCATTGAAGGATGGCCAGGTAGTAACCTCCGGCGGCCGCGTGCTCTGCGCCACCGCCCTGGGCAACAGCGTCGAAGCCGCGCAGCAGCAAGCTTACAAGCTCGCAGCTAAGATTGATTGGGAAGGCTGCTTCTACCGTAGCGATATCGGCTACCGTGCAATTGCACGCGAACGCGCAGATTCAAAGGAATAAACTATCCGAAAGGATAGGCAAGGGCGTTCAGCCCTTGCCGAACTATTCCAGCCCTGCGCATAGTTATCACCAGGCATCAACCTACGAAGGGATTTCGCCGTGCGCTGGCTCAGGATCGCCATAGGTTTCACTGTCAGCTTGCTGACCCTGCTCTGCCTTGCTCCGGCCCAGGCCTCGCCAGGTATTGGCTGGGCGTCCTTGCTTGACGAACAGGCCGACCTGCAACTGAGCGATATCCGTTCTTCGCGCTACACCAACCAATTCAGTCCGGTTGAGCTTGAACGCCTGACCGCCGCCAGGCCCGAGGGAGCCTTGTGGCTACGCTTTCGCCTGCAACCGGGCACACACGAACAAGTGCTACGGATCTTCGCCCCCGACCTCGCGCGTCTGGATCTCTATACCCTCGACGGCGACAACCTGATCGCCCAGGTACACACCGGCAACAACCTGCCCCAGGCCGAGCGACCGCTGCCCAGCAGTGACTTCATGCTGCCGCTGGTACAAAGTCCGCGGCCGCTGGATGTCTACCTCAGGCTGGTGTCCAAGCACGAGCTGCGTCCGCATATCACCCTCGAGCCGGCCATTGCGGTCGCGGCCGACCAGAACCAGTCACTGCTCTACGGCCTGTTATTCGGCTGCCTGATGATGCTGATCCTGCACAACCTGATCCGCTTCGCCTATACCCGCTCGCGCAGCAGCCTGTGGCTGGCCTCCTGCGAGGGCTTCCTGCTGCTCAGCGCGCTGTTCCTGCTGAACCTGATCGGTCCCTGGCTGCCCGACTGGCATGGCGCGCAAACCCCCGCCGCCTATGTGGCGCTGCTGCTGACCGCGCCCTGTGGGTTGATGTTCACCTATTCGTTCTTTTCGCAATTGGGCCCGCACCCGCTGAACAAGCTGCTGCTGGGCGATATTCTGCTCATCAGCCTCGGCGGCCTGCTGCTGTTGTTCGTCGACACCCTGCCACTGAACATCATGACCTACGGTCTGGTCGGCCTGGCGAGCCTGAGCATCCTGCTGGTGGCCGCCTATCACTGGCAAAAGGGCTACCGCCCGGCACGCCTGTTCGTGGTGGCCATGGTGATCTTCAACATCGGCACGCTGGTCATCCTCCCGGCGCTGCTGGGGCTGACGCAGGTGGCGCCGCAAGGCCTGATCATCGCGTTGCTGATTTTTATCTGCGTCAGCGGCCTGTTGATGAGCGTGGCCCTGGGCGAGCGCCGCCGCAGCATTACCGAAGACCAGTTCAGCCTCAGCCGCGACCTGGCGGCCAGCAACGCGGAAATCGCCGCCAAGGCCGAGTTCCTGGCAAAGATCAGCCATGAGATCCGCACACCGATGAACGGCGTGCTGGGCATGACCGAACTGCTGCTCGGCACGCCGTTGTCGGTCAAGCAGCGCGACTATGTGCAGACCATCCACAGCGCCGGCAACGAGTTGCTGACCCTGATCAACGAGATCCTCGATATCTCCAAGCTGGAGTCCGGGCAGATCGAACTGGATGACGTGCAGTTCGACCTCAATGCCCTGATCGATGACTGCCTGAGTATTTTCCGCGCCCGGGCCGAGCAGCAGAATGTCGAGCTGATCAGTTTTATCCAGCCACAGGTGCCCCGCGTGATCAGCGGCGACCCGACGCGCTTGCGCCAGACCCTGCTCAGCCTGCTGGAACACGCCCTGAAGAAAACCGACGAAGGCGAGATCCTGATTGTCGTCGCCCTCGACGAACGCAGCGGCCAGCCACGCCTGCGCATCGCGGTCCAGGACAGCGGCGTGCCGATGGGCGACGAAGAGCGTGACGCCCTGCTCCACGCCGAGCTGCAGAGCAAGAACTTCCTCGCCGCGACCCGCCTGGGCGGCAACCTGGGGCTGGTGATCGCCCGCCAACTGGTGCAACTGATGCAAGGCGAGTTCGGCATCAAGAGCGGCACCCACCAGGGCAGTACCCTGTGGCTGACCCTGCCGCTGGATCCGTTGCTCCTGGAGAACCCGACTTCCGACCTCGACGGCCCGCTCAAGGGCGCTCGGGTACTGGTGGTCGATGACAACGACACCTGCCGCAAGGTGCTGGTGCAGCAATGCAGCGCCTGGGGCCTGAACGTCAGCGCGGTGCCGTCGGGCAAGGAGGCCCTGGCGCTGCTGCGCACCAAGGCACACCTGCGCGACTATTTCGACGCGGTGCTGCTGGACCAGAACATGCCCGGCATGACCGGCATGCAACTGGCGGCGAAGATCAAGGAAGACCCGAGCCTGAACCATGACATCCTGCTGATCATGCTCACCGGCATCAGCAACGCGCCGAGCAAGATCATCGCGCGCAATGCCGGGGTCAAGCGCATCCTCGCCAAGCCGGTGGCCGGCTACACCCTCAAGACCACCCTGGCGGACGAACTGGCCCAGCGCGACAAGGGCCCCGCGCCGACACCGATGACCAGTCCCGAGCAGGTGGAACCGATCTCGGTACCGAGCGACTTCCGGATCCTCGTGGCCGAAGACAACAGCATCTCCACCAAAGTGATTCGTGGCATGCTCGGCAAGCTCAACCTCAAGCCCGACACCGCCAGCAACGGCGAAGAAGCCCTGCGGGCGATGAAAGCCCAACGCTACGACCTGGTGCTGATGGACTGCGAGATGCCGATCCTCGACGGTTTTTCCGCCACCCAGCAACTGCGGGCCTGGGAGGTCGGCAACCAGCGCGTGCGCACCCCGGTAGTGGCTCTGACCGCACACATTCTCAGCGAACACAAGGAACGCGCGCGCCAGGCGGGCATGGACGGGCATATGGCCAAGCCGGTGGAGTTGTCGCAACTGCGTGAATTGGTCGAGCATTGGGTGGCCGAACGCGCGAATCAGCAGGCCCAGGTACCGACCTCCTGACGGCCGGGCCCAGCTCGATCCGTAACAATCGGTGCGCTCCATTCCCCGACAGAGCCGACAGCCCGCGCAACGCCTGATAGACTGCCGGCGCCCTCCTCCGCCGCGAGCCCAGACCATGCTCCACGTGTTATTCAGCGTTTACCTGAAGATGCTCGTGCTCTATAGCCCGTTCTTCGTCCTATCCTGCTTCATCAGCCTGACCCGGGGTTATTCCAGCAAGGAACGGCGACGCCTGGCCTGGAAAGTCGCGCTGGCGACGCTGGTGTCCAGCGTGCTCCTGTATCTGTTCGGGCGGGTGATCTTCAGTGTGTTCGGCATCACCGTGGATGCCTTCCGCATCGGTGCCGGCAGCGTGCTGTTCATTTCGGCGCTGGGCATGGCCCAGGGCAAATCGGCGGTGCAGACCGACAACATGCAGCAGGACGTGACCATCGTGCCGCTGACCATCCCCCTGACCGTTGGTCCCGGCACCATCGGTGCGCTGCTGGTGATGGGGGTCAGCCAACCGCACTGGGACGACAAGCTCTCGGCCATCGTCAGTATTGCCCTGGCGAGCCTGACCGTCGGCGTGGTGCTGTACCTGTCCAACCGGATCGAACGTATCCTCGGCGACCAGGGCTTGCAGATCGTCAGCCGCCTGATGGGGCTGTTCGTCTGCGCCCTGGCGGCGCAGATCATCTTTACCGGGGTACGCGGGTATCTGGTGCCTTGAAATCAGGACTCGGAGCGGTCGCTCTTGAGTCCCTGAAGCAACCCTTCGCTTTCCAGCGCGGCGACGACGCTTTGCTCCTCGACGGCGTAGACCCCCCGTGCCGCCCGCCATACCAGCTTCTTATCCTGCAATGCCACAAGCGCCTGTTGCACCCCAGGGATATCGGCTTTCGCCACATCGGGAGCAATGCCGGCAGCCCGCAGTGCTACAGCGTAAAGCAGCATGGTCTGGCTCTCGAAAGGGGCGTAGGCCGCTCCCGCAGCGGCCATCACCCGCAGCACCGCGGATTGAATAGGGGTGAGGCTGTGCACCACACGCATCAACTCCTGGTTCATGCCCCGCGCTTGAATGAGCACTTCCTCGGCAAAGCGCGCAGGCCCATTCTCATCGGTCAGGTCGAACTCGTACTGTAAAACTCCCGCCGCCGCCGCGAGCACCTCGGGACGGCTTGAGGCCTGCCGGAACAATTCGAGAACCGACTTGGGCTCCAGCGAGAAGGGCAAAGCCACATTGGCACAGAACCACTCAATGTAATCGGCGCCCAATGGCGGGAACTTGATCAGCGGCGCGCCGAAGAATGCCTGGTCCTTGCTGTTGCGCAGCATCGCCAACTTGTCACTGTTGGACCCGGTACAGACCACGCGCAAACCAAAGTGCCGGCTGCTGTTGAGCTCGTCGCGGGCGGCCTTGAGGGCAAACATCGTCGCCACTCCCGCCTCGCTGGTGATCGCGTGCTGAGCCTCATCGATGATCAGCACAATCATCTTGCGCGTCTCATCCGAGAGTGCCGCCAATGCGGCGCTCAAGGAAATATCCTTGCCCAGGCCGATACGATCAAGATCGAACGACAGCCCGCCAACCTTGAGCTTGTCCATTCCGGCGCCCTTGGCCAGGCGCTGGATAACCCCTTCGTTTTTTGCCAGTTCGCTACGAATGGCACTCAGGATGACGGTCCCCGGATCGGCCGACATGTTTTCCCAGAGGTCGGCGTACACCACCAGGGTCCCAGCCGCCTCAAGCGCCGGGCGCAAGTCTTCACGCATGAAGGTGGACTTGCCGGTTCGACGCGGTGCCGCGAAAAACAGGCCGGAGCTGGCAGCACTGCCGATAGCCGTGCTCAGGATATTTTTGGTGTACGCCTGGGCCTGGCTTGCACGATGGAAAAACGGTTGGTGGGAGGGCATGGCAGGCTCCTTTATAGTCAATTATAGATAATTATAGATGATTATAGAGAAGCCGTTTCATAGCCAATTACAGACGATTATAGAGAATTATAGATGCCGCTCTTTCTGAGGCCGCAGCTTCTCAAGACCGGGGCTTTTCACCATACCAGCGCGGGGTGTACACCCACTCGCCGCCCTCGGCGCGGGGGAAGACGCAGGTGGTGGACGAGCCGATGATAACCATCGTGCGCATATCCACCTGGTCCGGCGTCAATTCACCCAGGCTGGTCACCCGCAAGGTCTGTCCCGGCCGGCCGATATCCCGCCCCAGCACCACTGGCGTCTGCGCCGCGCGGTGCGCGGCGACGATTTCCAGGGCCCGGCCCAATTGCCAGGGTCGGGAACGCGAAATCGGGTTGTAGAAGGCCAGGGCGAGGTCGGCCTCGGCGGCCAGGTCGAGACGCTTCTCGATGATGGCCCAGGGCTTGAGGTTGTCCGAGAGCGACATCACGCAGAAATCATGTCCCAACGGCGCACCGGCCTGGGCCGCCGTCGCCAGCGAGGCGGAGACCCCCGGCAGGATCTCCAGGTCGACGCTGTGCCAGCGTGGGTCGGCGGACTCGTGCAGGGCTTCGAGCACCGCTGCCGCCATGGCGAATACACCCGGGTCGCCGGACGACACCACCACCACCGAACGGCCCTCGGCCGCCAACTCAAAGGCGTGTCGGGCGCGCTGCATCTCTTCGCGGTTATCGGTGCAGTGCAGCACCTGATCGGCGCGGAACGGCCCGGCCATGCGTACATAGGTTTCGTAACCCAGTACATCGTTGGCCTTCGCCAGTTCGGCCTTCACCGCCGGCACCATCAGTTCGGCGGCCCCCGGGCCGAGGCCGATCACCGCCAGGCGACCGCGTGGACGACCGATCCGCTCCGGCTCCAACGGCTGGCCGGCGACCGCGATCGCCAAGTCCGCGCCGACGCAGATCGCTGGCAACAACTGCGGTATTGCCTGTTGCGCCATTTCAGCGACAGAACCGCTCGAGGCGACAAAGCGCAACGGCACACCCAGCTCGACCGCCGCCGCGCGCAACGCGGAACTGGCCATCTCGCTGTCCGCCGCCAACAGGCAGGCCAGCGACTGCCGGGCGATATTCGCCCCGTGCAAGGCTTGGCGCACGGCACTGGCCAGCTCCGGCACCTGGGCCGCGACCGCCACCAGCACACTGCGCGGATAAATCAGCAATTCGTTGGCGGCCGGCGCGCGCTCGGCGCTGCCGACATGAATCGACAAGCGTGCCTGGCGATCCTCCGGCAAGTGCGCCTGCGCCAGCCAGGGCGCCGCCCCTTCGATACGCACGCTTTCGCCGGCCAGCAGGTCGGAGACAAAGCGTTTACCCAGTTCCAGATCGCCCAGGGCATAACCACTCGGCGGGTTCAGCAGGCAGGTGCCGAAACGCAGCTCACCACTGGTGGTGATGGCCGCCGCCACACCGAGGCCGGCGGCCATTTCCCGGGCCATGACATTCACCCCGCCGAGTCCCCCGAGCAGCGGCACCACGGCGCTGCCATCCTCGGCCACCGCCAGCACCGGCGGCTCGGCGCCTTTTTCCAGCAACACCGGGGCCAGCGTGCGGATCACAATACCGGCGGCGCACAGGGCAATGATGGGGGTGTCCTGCTGATAGAGCTGGCGCAGCGTCGCGCCAAATTCGTGGTACAGCCGATCGGCGCCGTCGACGCGCTCCGCCAGCCCGTAGACCAGCGCATCCGGGTAAATCCGTTGCAGCCGACGGGCCGTCGCCAGGCTGCCATTGCCGAGGATGACAATGGCCGGTTGCGCGCGACTCATCCCTGCCACCGTTCGCCGGGCACAATGATCAGCGAGAAGTACGGCGAGGACATCGGCTCGACCTCATTGAGCGGCACGATCTTCTGATTGGCCATGGTCGCCCGCTCCACATACAGGGCACGGCCAGCCAGGCCCAACTCTTCCAGCACCTGGCGAACCTTGTGGAAATTGCGTCCCAGTTTCATGATCACCGCCGCGTCGGCATCGGCCAGGCGGCGCTTGAGTTCGTCATGCGCCAACACGCCGGACAACACCGACAGGCTCTGGTTGCGGTACACCAGCGGGACCCCGAGCACCGCGGCGCCGCCGAGCATCGAGCAGACCCCGGGAATCACCTGGGCCTCATAGCGCTCGGCCAGACGGTCGTGCAGGTACATATAGGAACCGTAGAAGAACGGGTCGCCCTCGCAGATCACCGCCACGTCGCGGCCGGCATCCAGGTGCGCGGCCACGGCCAGGCTGGCCTCGTCGTAGAAATCGCTGATCACCTGCTCATAGGACAAGGGCGCGGGCAGCGCCTCGGTGGTCACCGGATAGACCAGCGGCAACAGGGTCTGGGCCTCCTGCAAGTGCGCCTCGATAATGCCGAACGCATTGCCTTTCTTGCCCTTGGCGACGAAGTACGCCACCACCGGCGACTCGCGCAGCAGGCGCAGGGCCTTTAGCGTAATCAGTTCCGGGTCACCGGGACCCACGCCGAGGCCGATCAGACGTCCAGGCTGCTGCATCATTCAACCTCCGTAGCGAGGGCATTCACCGCGGCGGCGGCCATGGCGCTGCCACCCAAGCGCCCCTGCATGATCACGAACGGCACGCCACGGCTATCGGCCGCGAGCATCGCCTTGGACTCGGCGGCACCGACGAAGCCCACCGGAAAGCCGAGGATCAGCGCCGGTTTCGGCGCGCCGGCATCGAGCATTTCCAACAGGTAGAACAGCGCCGTCGGCGCGTTGCCGATCACCACCACGCTGCCTTCCAGGTGGGGCCGCCACAGTTCCAGCGCCGCCGCCGAACGGGTATTGCCCAGGGCCTCGGCCAACTCGGGCACGCGCTCGTCGCGCAAGGTACAGATCACCGGGTTGCCGGCTGGCAGGCGCGCACGGGTCACGCCCTCGCTGACCATCCGCGCGTCGCAGAGAATCGCCGCGCCGGCCGCCAGGGCTTCGCGCCCGGCCTTGCCGGCACCGGGGGAAAATTGCAGGCCGTCGATGGCATCGACCATGCCGCAGGCGTGGATCACCCGCACGGCGAGCTTCTCCAGATCCGCCGGAATACGCGCCAGGTTGGCTTCCGCGCGAATGATCGCGAAGGAGTTGCGATAGATCTCCTGACCGTCGCGGATGTAATCAATCATCGGTGTTGCTCCGTGAGCGGGCTTCCAGCAGAACGCCCGCCGCATCAATAGTAAGGTCGCGCGCCTGCAGCCGGCCGAAACCCGGTTGGGCCGCATCGCGAAAATAGAGGTCGTAATGGCCGGGCGAAACCGCCAGCAAGGTCGCCGGCGCCACATGGGCCGCCGCGCAGGAGCGCGCGCAGCCGGACAGGTGCACGCCCTGGGGCTGGTCCCGCAGGCGCAGCGCCAGCGTCCGGGCATCGCCCTTGGTGTCGGCCAGGCCCTTGCCACAGCCAACCGAACCGGTACAGGCGATCAGTTGTACCAGGGCGTCGCTGGCGTCGCCTGACAGGCCGAGGCGTTGCAACCGCGCGCTAACGATTGCCGCGTCTTCGACACGAATATTGGGCAGCAACAGGCTCTGCCAGGGCGTCAGGCGCAGGCTGCCATCACCGAACTCATTCGCCAGCCGGGCCACGCCATCGAGCATCGAGGCGTCGAGCCGGCCCAGGGGGGGCACCGCGCCAATGTACACAAACCCCGGCTGACGCTGTGGATAAGTGCCGATATGCAGTAGACCGGGGGCCGCGGATCGCTGCCAGGACGGGACCGCCACGGGTTCAAAGCCAAGGCGTTGGGTCAGTTGCGCGAGGAATTCCGCGGGCGAGACTGCGGCCAGCAGATGGCTCATGCGCGTCTGTTCGGGGCGAGCCAGATCGAGAAACAGCTCCAGCACCGCCACCACCAGCCCATGCCCTTCGGCCAGGGGCACGGCGGCCAACGGCGGGTCGTTGGCCGGACAACCGGCCAGGCCGAACGCCAGGTACGGCAGGTCGTCCAGCAGCAGCGCCGACAACCACAGGTCATGGGGATGCTCCAGCATCGCCAGGGCCTCGCCGCCATCCAGTTGCACCGCGAACTTGGCCGACAATTCATGAAAGCGCTGGTGGCCCTGCAACGTCAGCAGGATCCGCGAGGCCAACGGACGCGTGTCGATCAGCATCCGCGAATCAATGCCCGCGCTCGGACTGAGCATCAGGTTGCGTACATCATCTGCGCCACTGGCCTGCGCCAGCCTGGTCGGCAAGGACTTGTCCGCGAAGCTTCTATCGACCTTGAGGTCCTCTTCGCGGGCAATCGGGCCTCGACCGGCGGCTCCTGCAGGCAAAGGTGTATCTGCGGTTTCGGTAGTGGGGCCCAGGCCGGCAACCAGCAACGTCTCGATCAAGGCCGAATGCTGCTTGCCGATACCGCGAATCTGCAGGTTGGCCCGATTGGTCGCTTCGATCACCCCACCGGCATAGCGCTCGGCGGCACGGGCCACCGCCTGGGCCTGGGCGCTGTCGATGACCCCGCCGGCCAGCTTGATCCGGCAGATACCACCGTCCAGCGCCGGGACGATACGCAGTAACCCCGGGCAGGCCGAAGGGCGGATGGCAATGGTGGGCAGGCGTTCGTTCAAGGGGGTGACCGGCTGTGAAGGAAAAAGGCATTGACGACTATCGAAAGGCATTTCGCCCTCGAAGGCGCGGTATTATGCCTGCTTTGTCCGATGGCATGAAAAGCCTGCCCGTCGGAACCGCTGAGTTTTGAGGATTTCAGATGGCGTCTTGGCTGACAATAGTGGGAATCGGTGAAGACGGCTTCAGTGGCCTCGGTCAACAGGCCCGGGAAGCACTGTTGGCGGCTTCACGAGTATTCGGCGGCCAGCGGCAGCTCGACCTGCTGCCGGACGCGGTCCACGCCGAGCGCCTGGCCTGGCCGAGTCCGTTTTCCCTGGAGCCGCTGCTGGCCCTGCGCGGCGAACCGACCTGCGTGCTGGCCAGCGGCGATCCAATGCTGTTCGGCGTGGGCGCCAGCCTGGCGCGCCGGGTCGCCGCCGAGGACATGCGGGTGCTGCCCGCGCCCTCCTCCTGTTCGCTGGCCGCCGCCCGCCTGGGTTGGGCCTTGCAGGATGTGGTGACGCTCTCGCTGGTCGCCCGCCCGCTGGCGAGCCTCAATGCCCATCTGCACAGCGGCGTGCGCCTGCTGGTGCTGAGCAATGACGGCCTGAGTCCCGCCGCCATTGCCGCGCTGCTGCGCGAACGGGGGTTCGGCCCGAGCCGGATCAGCGTGCTGGAACATCTCGGTGGCCCGGCGGAACGGCGGATCGCTGGGCTGGCCGAGGACTGGAACGATCCAGTCGTGGCCGATCTGAACCTGGTTGCCATCGAATGCCTGGCCGCCCTCGGCACGCCACGTCTGTCACGCATCGGCGGGCTGCCGGACGCGGCCTTCGAGCATGACGGCCAACTGACCAAGCGCGATGTCCGCGCCATCACCCTCGCCCGCCTCGCCCCGATGCCCGGTGAGTTGTTGTGGGATGTCGGGGCCGGCAGCGGCTCCATTGGCATCGAATGGATGCGCGCCCACTCCAGTTGCCGGGCCATTGCCATCGAGGCCGATACCGGCCGCCAACAATTGATCGAACGCAACCGTGAGCGCCTCGGTGTGCCGGGCCTGCAACTGATTCGCGGTAGCGCGCCCGAGGTCCTGGAGGGGCTGGAGCCAGCGGATGCGATCTTTATCGGCGGTGGCGTTACCCGTCCCGGAGTGCTGGACAGTTGCTGGGCGCGGCTCAAGCCGGGAGGACGGTTGGTGGCGAATGCCGTGACCTTGCAAAGTGAACTGCTGCTGATGAACTGGCGCCAGGCCCACGGCGGCGAACTGACGCGCATTCATATCGCCCAGGCCCAACCGCTGGGGGATTTCGACACCTGGCGCCAGGCCTTGCCGATCACCCTGCTCGAGGTGCTCAAACCGTGAGTTCCGCAGGCCCTGTAGGAGCAGCCGGTCGACGCTCGATTGCTCGCGATGGAAGTCCGGGCAGCGCTGGGCATCAGGTTTCCCGCGTTATCGTTGACGCCCATCGCGAGCCAGCTCGCTCCTACAGAGGGCAAGCGTGATGCGTGAGGAGACCGCCGAACAACCCGCGCCCCTGCGCAGCGGCCTGACCACCGGCAGTTGTGCCACCGCCACCGCCCTGGCGGCGGCGCGCCTGCTACTGAGTGACATCAGCTGCGACGCCGTACAAATCACCCTGCCCAAGGGCAAGCGCGTGGACCTGCGCCTGGAGTTCTGTCGCCGCCATGACGATGCGGCCGAGGCCGGCACCATCAAGGATGCCGGCGACGACCCGGATGTCACCCACGGCGCCCTGCTGTACACACAGGTGCGGCTGATCGCCGAACCCGGCGTGCAGTTTCATGCTGGACGCGGTGTCGGCACCGTCACCCGCCCCGGCCTGGTCCTGGCCGTCGGCGAACCGGCGATCAACCCGGTGCCACGCCAGATGATCAGCGACCATCTGCTGCAACTGGCCGCCGAGCACGGTTATACCGGCGGCTTCTCGGTCACCGTCAATGTCCGCGACGGCGAGACCCTGGCCCTGAAGACCATGAACCCGCGCCTGGGTATTCTCGGCGGGCTGTCGATCCTCGGCACCAGCGGCATCGTCCGGCCGTTTTCCTGCGCGGCCTATATCGCCTCGATCCACCAGGGCATCGACGTCGCCAAGACCAACGGCTACCTGCACATCGCCGCCTGCACCGGCAACGCCAGCGAAGACACCATGCGCCGGGTCTACCACCTGCCGGAAATCGCCCTGATCGAAATGGGCGATTTCGTCGGCGCCGTGCTCAAGCACCTGCGCAAGGTGCCGGTGGACAAACTGAGCCTGTGTGGTGGCTTCGGCAAGATCAGCAAGCTGGCGGCCGGGCACATGGACCTGCACAGTCGACATTCGAGCATCGACCTGCCGCAACTGGCCGCCTGGGCGGCCGAGGTCGGCGCCGACCAGGCCTTGCAGGATGCGATTGTCCAGGCCAATACCAGCCAGCAGGCGCTGGCCATGGCCAGCGCGGCGGGTATCGCCCTCGGCGATGCGGTCTGCCAGCACGCCCGCGACTTCGCCCGTGGCGTGGTCCCCGCGCAGGTGCGGGTGGAAGTCTTCGCCATCGACCGCCAGGGCGGCATCGTCGGCCATGCCGAAGCGCTGCCATGAGGAGTCCCGATATGAAGAACCCAACCAGCAAGCGCCTGTTGCTGCTCGGCGGCGTCACCGAAGCACTGGCGATTGCCCGGACCTTGGGCCCCGCGGATATCTACAGCCTGGCGGGTATCGGGCGGGTGCCGACGGACTTGCAGTGCCAGGTCCGGGTCGGCGGTTACGGCGGCGCCGAAGGCCTGGCGCGGTTCATTGAGGAGCAAGGCATCGACCTGCTGCTGGACGCCACCCATCCCTACGCCGCGCAAATCAGCCACAACGCCGCTACCGCCGCGCACTTGAGCGGCATTCCTTGTTGGGCGCTACGACGCCCGGCCTGGGTCGCGGAGCCCGGCGACGACTGGCGCGAAGTCGCCGATTGGGCCGCGCTGGTCGAAGCCCTCAAGCCCTTCCAACACCCACTTTTCACTCTGGGCCGCGAGCCTCTGCAACATCTGGAAGAAATTCCCGCCGGGCAGTTCTGGACCCTGCGCGCCCTCGATGAGTATCCCGGCAACGCTCGTTGCGCAGTGATTGGCGCCCGTGGACCGTTCCTGCTGGAAGATGAGCGCGCCTTGTTCGAGCGCCGCGCCATCGACGTGCTGATCAGCAAGAACAGCGGCAGCAGCGCCACCGAACCCAAGCTGCAGGTGGCCCGGGAACTCGGGGTACCGGTGCTGCTTCTCCAGCGCCCGGCATTGCCGGCGGTGGACCGGGAGTTCCAGACGCTCACTGAAACACTTGCCGCGTTGGCAAGCCTGGGCGAATAGATCACGATCATCAGCTTGCCAATATAGTAACCTTTAGGTTACCTTTAGAGCGCAATGATCGAGGTCGAAGAATATATCGGGGACAACCAGGCCAACTCATTCGAAAACTGGTTCGCGTCGTTGGACGTGCAGGCCGCCACGAAGATATCCACCGCAATCCTTCGCATGCAGATGGGCAACACCGCCAACATCAAGTGGTTCGACGGCCTGGGCGAGTACCGCATCGATTGGGGCCCGGGCTACCGAATCTATCTGATACAGGAAGGCAAACGGTTGATCATCCCGTTTGGCGGGGGTTACAAATCCAGTCAGAAAAACGACATCAAGCAAGCCAAAACGCTCATTGCCGAATACCAGCGCCGTAAAAAAGCCGCATCGAAAACGAGGTAACACTGAATGGCCCTTACTCGCAGCTTCAAACAGACCATCGCCGAACGGGCACAGCGCGACCCTGCGTTCGCCCAGGCACTGCTGGATGAAGCCGCCACCCTGTTTCTCAATGGCGAACCCGAGATTGCACGGGTGATCCTGCGCGATCTGGTCAACGCTACCGTTGGCTTCGAGGGCCTCGCCAAGGAAACCGACAAACCGAGCAAAAGCCTGCACCGCATGCTCTCGGCCAAGGGCAATCCGAGCATGGACAACCTGGCCGCTATCTTTAGCGTGATTCGCGCCACGCTGGGCGTGAAGATCGAGGTCCACGCCATTCCGGCCATGTGACGGCATGCTGCTACGCTTCTGTACAACGACCAGCAGATAGACCCTACACTCGCTTGCGACCTTTCACCGCAGTTCGTACTTTTACTTATGAAGGGCGTTCAGGCTAAATACCCACCTGTTTGAAACGCTTACGGAAATCCTTCCATGCCTCGACAACGGCTAGCATTTGCCTGGATCGCCTGCTTCGCAGTGCTGTTCAATCTGCTCGCCATGCCAATGTCCGGGGCCATGGCGCAAGCGTCGCGGGACTCGCTCCCGGAGCAATTGCTCTGGGGCAGTTTCTGCTCGGCCGGTGGCACCCGGATGGTGGCCATCGACCTCGGCAAGCTGGAACAGAAAGCCCCACGGAACGACGACCACTCCACCATGCAACACTGCTGGTGCTGTGCCGCCTTCGCGCCGCTGCTGGCGTTACCCGGCCATGTACCGCGGTTGCCGGTGGCGCGGGTCGAAACCGCTCCGGCGCGCCTCGCCACGGACATCGCCGCCCCCACACCACGCCAGCAATGGCCTTCGCTCAATCCCAGGGCCTCTCCACTGAGCTGATTCACGCCTGCTGTTTGTGTGCGTCATGAATCGTTATGGAGAACCACCATGCTCAAGAATGCCCTGATGCTGGCCGCCCTGCTGCTGCCCGCCTGCTTTGCCAATGCCCATGAGTTCAAGGTCGGCGACTTGCAGATCAACCACCCCTGGTCCCAGGAACTGCCGCCCAACGCCCCGACGGTGGCGGCCTATTTCGTGATCCACAACCCGGGCAGCACGGCCGATCGCCTGACCGCTGTTGACAGCCCCATCGCCGGCAAGGCCGAGCTGCATGAACACGTGAGGCAGCTCGACCTGATGAAAATGCAGCAGGTCGCCAGTGTCGATATCCCCGCCAAGGGCGACGTGACATTCGCGCCCATGGCCTATCACGTGATGCTGCTGGACCTCAAGGATCGCAGCCTGTTGCAGGACGGCAAGCACTTCCCGCTGACCCTGCACTTTGCCAAGGCTGGCGACGTGACCGTCGAGGTGTCGGTGCAGAAACAGCCACCTGCCGGCAGCCATGACATGAGTCATATGGACCACATGCAGTAATCGACGACGTCGCTGAACGCCATGCGTAGCTCACGCCTCAGGTCGCCCCGCTGCCGCGCACAAGTACGCGGCAGCTGGTTGAGCCTGTTCGCCATGCTGATGATCTTTATCGGACCGCTGATTTCCCAGGCGATGCCGATGGATCACCGCATGCCCATGTCAATGGGCATGGACATGGACATGGACATGGACATGTCGATGGCGATGCCCGGGCATGTGGGCATGGAACAAAGCGCCGACGAGCATCACCCCCCCAGCGCCGAGCACCCTGCACTGTGGGAAAAATGTGGCTATTGCACGCTGCTGTTCAGTTGCCCGGCCCTGCCGCAGAGCCTGAGCTTCGCCGCCCTTGACGGCCCCCGCCCGGCAGCCGTCATCGTCCCCCAGACCCGCCTGGGCCACGCCCGGGAAACCACCTTCCCCGGAGCCCGCACCCGCGCTCCACCCGTGTTCCAGTAAGCAACCACAGACTTTCTTAGCCGACCCGCCTGAACTGTAAAACACAGTAGCAGGGCGGCGGCCGTGTTGTATTCGCTTGAATAACGGAACGCTTATGTCCACTGCAAACACTCGCCCGCGCGCTGCCCGGGCGTCCTCCCCGTTCGCCCTGAACGAGGCCCGCGCACGTCTGCGCCAGAGCACCGCGCTGATGTGCGGCGCCTTGCTCGCGCCCGCGGCCTTCGCCACCGACTCGGCGCAGGAGCCCACCCGGGAAATCGCCCCGACGGTGATTACCGCCATTGCCCCGAGCTCGCCGCTGACGGTGATCACCGACCCCAAGGACCCGCGCCAGCCGGTCCCGGCCAGTGACGGCGGCGATTACCTCAAGACCATCCCCGGCTTTGCCCTGGTACGCAACGGCGGCACCAACGGCGACCCGGTGCTGCGCGGCATGTTCGGCTCGCGCTTGAACATCCTCACCAACGGCGGCCAGATGCTCGGCGCCTGCCCGGGCCGGATGGACGCGCCGACCTCATACCTATCCCCGGAAACCTACGACAAGCTGACCGTGATCAAAGGCCCGCAGACCGTACTCTGGGGACCAGGGGCCTCGGCCGGGACCATCCTCTTCGACCGCGAGCCGGAGCACTTCGGTGAACTGGGTACGCGGGTCAACGCCAGTCTGCTGGCCGGTTCCAACGGGCGTTTCGACAAGGTCGTCGATGCCGCCGCCGGCGGCCCGCTGGGTTATGTCCGGGTGATCGGCAACCAGGCCCGCGCCGACGACTACAAGGACGGTAACGGCGACAGCGTGCCCTCGCGCTACGACAAGTGGAACGGTGACGTGGCGCTGGGCTGGACCCCGGACGCCGATACCCTGCTGGAACTGACCGCCGGCAAGGGCGACGGTGAGGCGCGCTATGCCGGGCGCGGCATGGACGGCGCGCAGTTCAAGCGTGAAAGCCTCGGCCTGCGCTTTGAAAAAGCCAACATCGGCGAGGTGCTCGACAAGCTTGAGGCCCAGGTCTACTACAACTATGCCGATCACGTGATGGACAACTACAGCCTGCGCCAGCCTTCCGGCACCGGGATGATGGCCGGCCCCATGGCTTCGAATGTCGACCGTCGCACCCTCGGCGCCCGGCTCAAGGCCACCTGGCGCTGGGCCGACTGGCAACTGATCGGCGGCCTCGACGCGCAGACCGACGAGCACCGCCAACGCAGCAGCGCGGGCATCGACACCTACCAGGACCTGCCGCGCAACAAGGACGCCGAGTTCCACAACTACGGTCTCTTCGGCGAACTGACCTGGTATGCCGCCGAGCGCGATCGCCTGATCAGTGGCGCCCGACTGGACCGCGCCTCGGCCAAGGACCTGCGCCAGCGCATCGGCTCCGGGATGAGCGCCCAGCCCAATCCGACCGCCCACCAGACCCGTTCCGATAGCCTGCCCAGCGGCTTCGTGCGCTACGAGCATGACTTGGCCGGCAGTCCGGCTACGCTGTACGCCGGCCTGGGTCATGCCGAACGCTTCCCGGACTACTGGGAACTGTTCTCCCCCGACAAAGGCCCGAGCGGCTCGCTCAATGCCTTCGATGCCATCAAGCCGGAGAAGACCACCCAGCTGGATGTCGGCCTGCAATACAAGACCGAGGACCTGGAGGCCTGGGTCTCGGGTTATGCCGGCCAGGTGCGCGACTTCATCCTGTTCAACTACCAGACGGGGATGATGGGCACGACCTCCCAGGCACGTAATGTCGACGCGCGGATCATGGGCGGCGAACTCGGCGCGGCCTACCGGCTGACCTCCAACTGGAAAGCCGATGCCAGCCTGGCCTACGCCTGGGGCCAGAACACCAGCGACGGCAAGGCGCTGCCGCAGATGCCACCACTGGACACTCGCCTGGGCCTGACCTACAGCCAGGACAACTGGAGTGCCGGCGGCCTCTGGCGGGTGGTCGCGCGGCAAAACCGTATCGATCAGAACGAAGGCAACGTGGTGGGCAAGGACTTCTCCAGAAGTGCCGGCTTCGGGGTGTTCTCCCTCAATGGCGCCTATCGGATCAACCAGCACGTCAAGCTCAGCAGTGGCATCGACAACCTGTTCGACAAAGCCTACGCCGAGCACCTGAACCTGGCCGGCAACGCCGGGTTCGGCTACCCGGCCAATGACCCACGGGCCATCAACGAACCGGGGCGCACGTTCTGGACCAAGGTCGACATGAGTTTCTAAGCGTAATGGTGGCGAACGGACTTGTCGGGACGCCGTTCAGTTAAGGCAATTTGAAGTCGAACGCGGACTTGTGGCGAGCGGGCTTGCCCGCGCTGGGCGGCGAAGCGGCCCTAAAACCCGCGAATCCGCTGCATCAGTCAGATCGAGGTGGCCGGTTTTGCGACTGCTGCGCAGCCGAGCGCGGGCAAGCCCGCCCACCACAAATCTCGGCCAGACTTAAGACCATTTTTAACTGAACAGCATTACGACAAGCCCGCTCGCCGCACTGTCACCGTATATCCAATGACCCATACCTTGCGGAGCGCTCCCGATGAGCCAACCTAAAATTTCCTTCTACAACCTGGCCTGGCGCTGGCATTTCTATGCCGGGCTGTTCGTCGCGCCGTTCATGGTCCTGCTGGCCCTGACCGGGATCATCTACCTGTTCAAACCACAACTCGACCCGCTGCTGTACAGCGACCTGATGACAGTCCGGGTCGGTCATCACAGCCTCAATGCCGACGACCAGATGCGCCGCATCGAGATGGCTTATCCACAAGTACGGATCAAGCAGTACCTGCCACCGCTCAACGCCGAACGCAGCGCGCAGTTCGTGCTGGTCCGCGACGGGCGCGAGCTCAACGTGTTCCTCGACCCCTATCGCGGCAACATCCTCGGCGAGCAGGATGCCAAGCTCAACCTGCAAGCCGTCGCCCGCGCCCTGCACGGCGAACTGATGATCGGCACGCTGGGTGACCGCCTGGTGGAACTGGCCGCCGGCTGGGGCGTGATGCTGGTGGTGTCCGGCCTCTACCTCTGGTGGCCGCGGGGTCGCTCCACGGCCGGTGTGCTCTGGCCACGCCTGGGCAAGCGCGGACGGATCGTCTGGCGCGACCTGCATGCCGTCAGCGGCTTCTGGGGGGCCGGACTGCTGTTGTTCATGCTGCTCAGCGGCATGGCCTGGACCGGTCTCTGGGGCAAACAGTACGCCGAGGTCTGGAACCAGTTTCCCGACGCCATGTGGAACAACATGCCCAAGTCCGACCTCGAGGCCCGCAGCCTCAACGACGCGACACGCCAGACCGTGCCCTGGGCCCTGGAGAATACGCCGCTGCCAGTGTCCGGCGACCATGCCGGGCACATGAAGCACGACGCTGCCTCGAATGGCCCGGCGGCACCCGGCATCAGCCTGCAACAGGTAGTAGACATTGCCACCACGCGGCAGGTCGAACCCGGCTATAGCATCACCCTGCCGACGACCGCCGAAGGCGTGTTCACCATCGCAGTGTTCGCCGACGACCCGCGCAACGACGCCACCTTGCATGTCGACCAGTACAGCGGCACGGTCCTGGCTGACGTGCGCTGGCAGCAATACGGCAATGTCGCCCGGGCCACCGAGATGGGCGTGATGCTGCATGAAGGCAAGCTGTTCGGGCCGATCAACCAGTTGGTCATGCTGCTGGTGTGCCTGATGATCCTGCTGAGCGCCGTCAGCGGCGTGGTGATGTGGTGGAAGCGTCGTCCGCAAGGCGGCCTCGGTGTGCCGCCACTGCGCCACGACCTGCCCCGCTGGAAAACCGCCCTGATGATCATGCTCGCCCTGGCGATCCTGTTCCCTCTGGTCGGCGTTTCGCTGATCGTCGTCTGGCTGCTGGACTGGGCGCTGCTGTCACGTCTCAAGGGCAAAGCTGAATCGGCTTCATCTGCAACCTGAAGGGCTAGAGAGGCATCTCACTGAGAAATCGCTAGACTTTTAATGCAAATCTGTTGCAATTACGATTAGTTATAATATAACAGTACGCACCGCGAACTCGTGGGAGCCCGGCTTGCCGACGATGGAGACCGGAAGGTCGATGCAAGGCTTGCCGACGTTATCGCCAGCAAGCTGGCTCCTACAAGGGGGCGTATATTTTCCGATAATGAGTAACGAATGACCTCGCTGACCCTCACCCACCTGGCCTGGACACCCCCGGGGCATGGTCACCGCCATCAGCCGTTCCAGCTGCGTGACGCCAACCTGCGGGTGGCCGCCGGCGAGTTCGTCGGCCTGATCGGCCCCAACGGCAGTGGCAAGACCAGTCTGCTGCGTTGCGCCTACCGCTTCAGCCAGCCGGAATCGGGCACGGTCCTGCTCGGCCAGCAGGACGTCTGGAAACAATCGCCGCGCTGGGGCGCCCAGCGCATCGCCGTGGTGCTCCAGGAGTTCCCCGATGCCTTTGGCCTGACCGTCGAGGAAGTGGTCGCCATGGGGCGTACCCCGCACAAGAAACTCTTCGAGGGCGACACCGAGGTCGACCACCGACTGATCCACCAGGCCCTCGAATCGGTAGACATGCTGGGTTTCGAAGACCACGCCTTCGCCACCCTTTCCGGCGGTGAAAAACAGCGGGTGATCCTCGCCCGCGCCCTGGCCCAGCAACCGCAACTGCTGATCCTCGACGAACCGACCAACCACCTTGACCCACGCTTCCAGCTGGAACTGTTGCGCCTGGTCAGACAGTTGAAGGTCGGCACTTTGGCCAGCATCCACGACCTCAACCTGGCAGCGGCGTTCTGCGACCGCTTGTATGTGCTCCACCACGGTCGCATCGTCGCCAGTGGCCCCCCCGCCGCAGTCCTCACCGTCGAACTGCTGCGCGAGGTCTTCGGCGTCGAAGCCCTGATCGATACCCACCCCCTTTCCGGCTACCCGCGAATCACCTGGATAACCCAACCATGAAGCCACCGCACCTGGCGCTTTGCCTCGGTTCACTGTTCACGTCCATGACCGCCCTGGCCGACTCGACGCATTACCCGTTGACGGTCCAGAGCTGCAACCGCGAGGTAACCTTCAAGGAGGCCCCCAGGCACGCGGTCAGCCATGACATCAACATGACCCAGATGATGCTCGCCCTCGGCCTCAAGCCACGCATGGCCGGCTACAGCGGAATCAGCGGCTGGAAAGCGGTCACCCCGGAAATGGCCAGGATCCTCGATGGCCTGCCGGAACTGGCGGCCAAGTACCCGTCGCTGGAAACCCTGCTCAATGCCAACGTCGACTTCTTCTTCGCCGGCTGGGACTACGGCATGAACGTCGGCGGCGCCGTCACCCCGGCGACGCTGACGCCCCTGGGCATCAACGTCTACGAGTTGACCGAGTCCTGCGCCTTCGTGATGAAGCGCCGGAGCGCGAGCCTCGACGACACCTACAACGACCTGCGCAACCTGGGCCGGATCTTCGATGTGCAAGACCGCGCCAATGCCCTGATCGGCGAGATGCAGGCGCGGCTGGCCGCTGTGCGCAAGAGCCTGCCGCCCGAGCGTCCACGGGTGTTCCTCTATGACAGCGGCGAAGACCGCGCCATGACCTCCGGCCGCCTGGCCATGCCCCAGGCGCTGATCGAAGCCGCGGGCGGACGCAACGTATTGGATAACGTCGACGCCAGCTGGACCCGGGTGAACTGGGAAAGCGTCGTGGAGAAGAATCCCCAGGTGATCGTCATCGTCGATTACGGCGAAATCACCGCCGAACAGAAACAGCACTTCCTGGAGAACAACCCGGCGTTGCAGTCGGTCGAGGCGATCCGCAACAAGCGCTTCGTGGTCATTCCGTATGTCGAGGCGACACCGGGCATCGATAACGTCAAGGCCATCGAAACCCTCGCCAAGGCCTTCCACCCGCAATGATGAGCCGTCGCTACGCCTTGTTGCTCTGCGCCCTCGGCGTCCTGTTGCTGCTGTCCTGCGTCCTGTCCCTGGGCTTTGGCCCGGCACGGGTACCAGTGGAGGCGGTGTGGCGGATTCTTTCGTACAAGATGCTGGGCCAGGGCGAAGTGAGCTGGAGCCCCGGGCAGGAGCACATCGTCTGGCTGATCCGGGTACCGCGCATGCTCCTCGGGGCGCTGGTGGGGGCCGGACTGGCGTTGATCGGCGCGGTGTTGCAGGCGGTCACCCGCAATCCCCTGGCCGACCCGCACCTGCTCGGCGTGACCTCGGGGGCGACCCTCGGCGCGGTGATCGTGGTGCTGCACCTGGGTGAAATCGCCGGCCTGCTGACCTTGCCCATCGCCGCCTTTATCGGCGCCCTGGGCAGCATGCTGGTGGTACTGGCCATTGCCAGCCGCAACGGTCGGCTGGACAGTGACCGGCTGCTGCTGTGCGGGGTCGCGGTGTCCTTCGTGATGATGGCGCTGGCCAACCTGCTGCTGTTCCTTGGCGACCATCGGGCCAGCTCCGCGGTGTTGTTCTGGATGCTCGGCGGCCTCGGCCTGGCACGCTGGGAACTGCTGCCGATACCGGCGGCGAGCGTGCTGCTGGGGCTGGTGCTGCTGGTGGGCATGGCGCGACCATTGAACGCCCTGATGGCGGGCGAGCAGACCGCCGTGACCCTCGGCCTGAGCGCGCGCAACGTGCGCCTGAAGGTGTTCCTGATCGCCTCGCTGATGACCGGCGTGCTGGTGTCCATCAGCGGTTCCATCGGTTTCGTCGGCCTGATGGTGCCGCATATCGCCCGCTACCTGGTGGGCGCGGAACACCGGCGCCTGCTACCGGTGTCGGCCTTGTTGGGCAGCCTGTTCCTGGTCTGGGTCGATGTCGCGGCGCGCACCCTGATCGCGCCCGAAGACTTGCCGATCGGGGTAGCTACGGCGGCCATTGGCGGGTTGTTTTTCATCGGGTTGATGCGCCGCCGCTGAAGTATTGGAGCGGTGCTTGTGTGGGAGCGGAGCTTTTAGCGTTCTCACGACCCTCTTCGCGGGCAAGCTCCGCTCCCACAGTGTTAGTGTCGATCCATTGTTTTGTGAACGACTCGGAATCCGTGGGAGCAGAACTGCTCGCGAAGACGGTACAGCACCAATCCGGCGCTCCCCGCGCACCGCAACGCCCCTGTCGCCCCCGCTTGGTGCGACTGTTCAGACCAGCACCGTTCAAACACGACTATTTCCTGCCTTTCCCCGACTAGGCACACCCTTTGCAAAAGCCCCTTCAGCGTCTGCATCTGCCAACCCAAAAAAATTTGAGAATCTGGAGATCGCACCAATGAAGCGTCGTAGTCTGATCAAGGCTTTCACATTGACGGCATCCATTGCCGCCATGGGCATGACCTGGACCGTCCAGGCTGCCGAGACCATCAAGGTCGGCATCCTGCATTCGCTGTCCGGCACCATGGCAATCTCCGAAACCTCGCTCAAAGACATGGCGCTGATGACCATCGAGGAAATCAACGCCAAGGGCGGGGTCAACGGCAAGATGCTCGAACCGGTGGTGGTCGACCCGGCTTCCAACTGGCCGTTGTTCGCCGAAAAAAGCCGTCAGTTGCTGACCCAGGACAAGGTTGCCGTGGTGTTCGGTTGCTGGACTTCGGTGTCGCGCAAATCGGTGCTGCCGGTGTTCGAGGAACTCAACGGTCTGCTGTTCTACCCGGTGCAGTACGAAGGCGAAGAAATGTCGCCGAACGTGTTCTACACCGGCGCGGCGCCGAACCAGCAGGCGATCCCGGCGGTGGAATACCTGATGAGCGAAGACGGTGGCGGCGCCAAGCGCTTCTTCCTGCTCGGCACCGACTACGTCTACCCGCGCACCACCAACAAGATCCTGCGTTCGTTCCTGCACTCCAAAGGGGTCGCGGACAAGGATATCGAAGAGGTCTACACCCCGTTCGGCCACGCCGATTACCAGACCATCGTCGCCAACATCAAGAAGTTCTCCGCCGGTGGCAAGACCGCGGTCATCTCCACCGTCAACGGCGACTCCAATGTGCCGTTCTACAAGGAACTGGCGAACCAGGGCCTGAAAGCCACCGACGTACCGGTGGTGGCGTTCTCCGTGGGCGAGGAAGAGCTGCGCGGTATCGACACCAAGCCGCTGGTGGGCAACCTGGCGGCCTGGAACTACTTCGAGTCGGTGGATAACCCGGTGAACAAGAAATTCGTCGCCGACTGGAAGGCCTACGCCAAGAAGAAAAACCTGCCGGGGACCGACAAGGCCGTGACCAATGACCCGATGGAAGCCACCTACGTCGGCATCCACATGTGGGCCCAGGCGGCGGAGAAGGCCAAGTCCACCGATGTCGACAAGGTCCGCGAGGCGCTGGCCGGGCAGACCTTCGCCGCGCCGTCGGGCTTCACCCTGACCATGGACAAGACCAACCATCACCTGCACAAGCCGGTGATGATCGGCGAGATCCAGCCGGACGGGCAGTTCAACGTGGTCTGGCAAACCGAGGGGCCGATCCGTGCCCAGCCTTGGAGCCCGTTCATCCCGGGAAATGACAAGAAGCCGGATTATGCGGTGAAGAGCAACTGAGTGAGAGGTGGCCTGCCGAAAGCGGGCCGGCTACCGCCCATCTGTGGCCCCCAAATCCCTGTGGCGAGGGGGCTTGCCCCCGCTGGGGCGCGAAGCGGCCCTAGAACCGGAGAACCCGGTGTATCAGATAAGCCGAGATGTCCGGTTTTACGCCTGCTACGCAGTCGAGCGCGAGCAAGCTCGCTCGCCACAAATGCCCGCTCACCACAGGAACTGCGAGCACCTCCAGTTCGTCTTTTCCATGTGCAAGGCCATTGATATGCCCACTGCCCTATACCGCTTTCTCCTCGCCCTGGCGCTGCTGTTGCCGATGGCCGCCCAGGCAGGTGACGCCGAAGACTTCGTCGCCGCCCCTCCCAGCCAACAGGCCGCCCTGCTGGAAACCTGGGCCGCGCACCCGGAACCGGCGCGCATCGAGTTGATCAATGCCCTGCAAAGCGGCCAACTGGTGGTCAACGGCGAAACCCGGGCCCTGCGCCTGAACAACCGCCTGCGCGGCCTGGTCGACATCGCCGTCGCCGCCCAGCAACTGCTCGCCGCCGATGCCAAGGTGCGCCTGGCCGCCGCCCAGCAGCTGCAAAAAAGCGCCAAGCCGGCGCAACTGCCATTCCTCGACCGGCAACTGGCCGGCGAAACCAATACGCAGGTCCACGCCGCCCTGAGCCTGACCCTGGCCAATCTGCAACTGGTCGACAGCGACCCGGCCGTGCGCCTGGCCGCCGTGCGCCTGCTCGGTGACAGCGGCGACCCGCTGGCCCGCACCCGCCTCGAAGGTCTGCTGCAACCCGGCGTCGAAGCTGATGCCGGCGTGCATACCGCCGCCGAAACCAGCCTGGCGCAAGTCAAACGCAAGCTGCTGCTCGGCGAATGGCTCGGCCAGGCCTTCAGCGGCTTGTCCCTGGGCTCGATCCTGCTGCTGGCGGCCCTCGGCCTGGCGATCACCTTCGGCCTGCTCGGGGTGATCAACATGGCCCACGGTGAGATGCTCATGCTCGGGGCCTACGCCACCTATGTCGTGCAGTTGCTGTTCCAGCGCTTCCTGCCCCAGGCCATCGAGTTCTACCCGCTGGTGGCGCTGCCGGTGGCGTTCTTCGTCACCGCCGGGATCGGCATGGTCCTGGAACGCACGATCATCCGCCATCTCTATGGCCGCCCGCTGGAAACCCTGCTCGCCACCTGGGGCATCAGCCTGATGCTGATCCAACTGGTGCGCCTGCTGTTCGGCGCGCAGAACGTCGAGGTGGCCAACCCGGCCTGGCTCTCCGGTGGTATCCAGGTCCTGCCCAACCTGGTCCTGCCGTACAACCGCCTGGTGATCATTGCCTTCGCGCTGTTCGTGGTGGTCCTGACCTGGCTGCTGCTGAACCGTACCCGCCTGGGCCTGAACGTGCGCGCCGTGACCCAGAACCGCAACATGGCCGCCTGCTGCGGCGTGCCCACCGGGCGCGTGGACATGCTCGCCTTCGGCCTCGGCTCCGGTATCGCCGGCCTCGGCGGCGTCGCCCTGAGCCAGATCGGCAACGTCGGCCCGGACCTGGGCCAGAGCTACATCATCGACTCTTTCCTGGTGGTGGTGCTCGGCGGCGTCGGCCAGTTGGCCGGCAGCGTCATGGCAGCCTTCGGCCTGGGTATCGCCAACAAGATCCTCGAGCCACAGATCGGCGCGGTGCTGGGCAAGATCCTGATCCTCGCGCTGATCATTCTGTTTATCCAGAAACGCCCGCAAGGACTCTTCGCACTGAAAGGACGGGTGATCGACTGATGAACCAGCCGCTGATGCTCACCGCGACACAAAAAGCCGGGCCCAGGTTGACGATTGCCGTCGGCGTGAGTGTGTTGGCGCTGTTGTTGGCCTTGCCGCTGCTGTCGCTGCTGCCGCCGGAGAACCTGCTCCACGTCTCGGCCTACAGCCTGACGCTGGTCGGCAAGATCCTCTGCTACGCCATCGTCGCCCTGGCCCTGGACCTGGTCTGGGGTTACGCCGGCCTGCTGTCACTGGGCCACGGCCTGTTCTTCGCCCTCGGCGGCTACGCCATGGGCATGTACCTGATGCGCCAGGCTTCCGGCGACGAACTGCCGGCGTTCATGACCTTCCTGTCCTGGAGCGAACTGCCCTGGTACTGGACCGGCACCAATCACTTCCTCTGGGCCCTGTGCCTGGTGGTATTGGCGCCGGGGTTGTTGGCGCTGGTATTCGGGTTCTTCGCCTTCCGTTCGCGGATCAAGGGCGTGTACTTCTCGATCATGACCCAGGCCCTGACCTTCGCCGGGATGCTGCTGTTCTTCCGTAACGAGACCGGCTTCGGCGGTAACAACGGCTTCACCAATTTTCGCAGCATCCTCGGTTTCGGCATCACTGAACCGGGCACCCGCGCGGCACTGTTCCTGGCCACCGTGGTTTTGCTGGTTGCCGCCCTGTACAGCGCCTGGCGCCTAGCCCGGAGCAAGTTCGGCCGGGTCTTGACCGCCCTGCGCGATGCGGAGAACCGCCTGATGTTCTGCGGCTACGACCCGCGCGGCTTCAAACTGTTCGTCTGGGTGCTGAGCGCGGTCCTGTGCGGGCTGGCCGGCGCCTTGTACGTGCCGCAGGTGGGCATCATCAACCCCAGCGAAATGTCGCCGACCAACTCCATCGAGGCCGCCGTCTGGGTCGCCCTCGGCGGGCGCGGCAGCCTGATCGGGCCGCTGCTCGGCGCGGGCATGGTCAACGGCATGAAGAGCTGGTTCACCGTGGCCTTTCCTGAGTACTGGCTGTTCTTCCTTGGCGCGCTGTTTATCGTCGTGACTCTGTACCTGCCCAAGGGCGTGATCGGGCTGCTGAAGAAAAGGGGCGAACAATGAGAGTGACCGCGACCGCCGAATTCATGCTCGAACCGATCCTTGAGCCAAACAAAGACGCCGGCAGCAGCCGCGACGCCATCGGTCTCGGCCAGGCCAGCGGCACCGGCCTGGACACCCGCCACGGCACCATCCTGACCCTGGAAGACATCAGTGTCAGCTTCGACGGTTTCAAGGCCCTGAACAACCTCAACCTGTACATCGGCGTCGGCGAACTGCGTTGCATCATCGGCCCCAATGGCGCGGGCAAGACCACCCTGATGGACGTGATCACCGGCAAGACCCGGCCCAGCCACGGCAAGGCCTGGTTCGGCGAAACCCTGGACCTGTCGGCGATGAGCGAAGTGCAGATCGCCCAGGCCGGGATCGGCCGCAAGTTCCAGAAACCGACGGTGTTCGAGGCGTTGAGCGTATTCGAGAACCTGGAGCTGGCGCAGAAGACCGACAAATCGGTGTGGGCCAGCCTGCGGGCACGCCTGAGCGGCGAGCAGCAAGACGCGATTGCCGAGGTCCTGGAAACCATTCGCCTGACGACGGCGGTCAATCGGCCAGCGGGGTTGCTGTCCCACGGCCAGAAGCAGTTCCTGGAGATCGGCATGCTGTTGGTGCAGGACCCGCAACTGTTGCTGCTCGACGAACCGGTAGCGGGCATGACCGATGCCGAGACCGAGTTCACCGCCGAGCTGTTCAAGAGCCTGGCCGGCAAGCATTCACTGATGGTGGTGGAGCATGACATGGGCTTTGTCGGCGCGATTGCCGACCATGTCACCGTGCTGCACCAGGGCAGCGTGCTGGCCGAAGGGTCACTGGAGCAAGTACAGGAAAACGAGCGGGTGATCGAGGTTTACCTCGGTCGGTAGCGGTACCGGTTTGCCCCTGTTGGAATGGTGTTTGTGTAAGGGTGGTATTTGTATGGGAGCGGTGCTTGTGTGGACATGGAGCTGGTTAAGAGGTGTCCAATTCAACTTATGTGTTCACCCAAATCAGAATTCGCGACAGTTGCCGAGAGCCTGACCATGCTGCAAGTCGACAAACTGCACCAGTACTACGGCGGCAGCCACATCCTGCGGGGCCTGTCCTTTGACGTGAAGGTCGGCGAAGTCACCTGCCTGCTGGGGCGCAACGGCGTGGGCAAGACCACCCTGCTCAAGTGCCTGATGGGCCTGCTGCCGGCGAAGGAAGGGGGCGTGCACTGGGAAGGTAAAGCCATCACCCACTTCAAGCCGCATCAACGGGTCCACGCCGGTATTGCCTACGTCCCCCAGGGCCGGGAAATCTTCGGCCGTCTCAGCGTCGAAGAAAATCTGCTGATGGGCCTGTCGCGTTTCCCCGCGGCGCAAGCCCGGGAAGTCCCGGCCTTCATCTACGAACTGTTCCCGGTCCTGCTGCAAATGAAACAACGCCGTGGCGGCGACCTCTCCGGCGGCCAGCAGCAACAGCTTGCTATCGGAAGGGCCCTGGCCAGTCGCCCGCGCCTACTGATTCTCGACGAGCCCACCGAAGGCATCCAGCCCTCGGTGATCAAGGAGATCGGCGCGGTGATCAAACAGCTCGCCGCTCGTGGCGACATGGCGATTCTGCTGGTGGAACAGTTCTACGATTTCGCCGCCGAACTGGCCGATCAGTACCTGGTGATGTCCCGGGGCGAGATCGTCCAGCAAGGTCGTGGAGAAAATATGGAAACCGAAGGTGTGCGCGCACTGGTTACGATCTAACCTGTAACGTCCCAACGATAATCAGAAACCATGAATTCATCTGTCACTAGCGCCCTGTTCACCCCCAGTTGGCATGCCGAGCTGGAACTCGGCTACGCCCGCTTCGGTGATTGCACGCGTCCGGTCACGCGGCGGCACCTGGGGCCGTTGCGGGTGCAGAAACACCTGTACGCCGAAGGCCCGCAAGTCTGCCAACACATCATCGTCCACCCGCCGGGCGGAATCGCCGGCGGCGACCGGCTGGCTATCCGTGCCCACGTCGAGCGCGATGCCTGGGCGCAACTGACCAGCCCCGGCGCCGCCAAGTGGTATCGCGCCGCCGGGCCGGCCTACCAGAGCCTGGACCTGAAGATCGCCGCCGGGGCGACCCTGGAATGGCTGCCCCAGGAAACCATCGTGTTCAGTGCCGCCCAGGCCGAGCTGCGCACCGCCATTGAACTGGAAGGCGACGCCCGGCTGTTCTACTGGGACATGGTCGCCCTCGGCCGCCCCGCCAGTGGCGAGCGCTTCGACCTCGGGCATTTCCAGTCGCGGCTGGACATCCGTCGCGACGGCCAGTTGCTCTGGCATGAACGCCAACGCATCCTGGGCAATGACGACCTGCTGGATTCGCCCATCGGCCTCGACGGCCAGCCGGTTTTCGCCAGCCTGTTGGCGACCGGCGAGATCGACAGCGACTTGCTCGAACGCTGCCGCTCGCTGCCAACACGCGTGCGTGGCGACCTGAGTCAACTGCCCGGCCTGCTGGTGGCCCGCTGCCTGGCCGGCGAGGCCTTGCACGCTCGCGCCTGGCTGATCGAACTGTGGCGGCTGTTGCGCCCGGCCCTGCTGGGCCGCGACGCCGTGCCGCCGAGGATCTGGAATACATGAACCCGCCAACCCTCTTTTACTGCCTGCCAACGGATTCCGAACCATGGACCTGACTCCCCGCGAAAAAGACAAACTGCTGATTTTCACCGCTGGTCTGGTCGCCGAACGGCGCCTGGCCCGCGGGGTGAAACTCAACTATCCGGAAGCCATGGCCTATATCTCGGCGGCCCTGCTCGAAGGCGCCCGCGACGGCCAGACCGTGGCCGAGCTGATGCACTACGGCACCACCCTGCTCAACCGCGAACAAGTGATGCAAGGCATCCCGGAAATGATCCCGGAGATCCAGGTCGAAGCCACCTTCCCCGATGGCACCAAGCTGGTCACCGTCCACCAACCCATTGCCTGAGGCCGCCATGTCCTACGTTATCCGGGATGCCGTCCACGCCGACCTGCCGGCGATCCGCGACATCTACAACGATGCGGTACTCAACACCACGGCGATCTGGAACGAACAACCGGTGGACCTGGGTAATCGCCAGGCCTGGTTCAGTGCCCGCCAGGACCAGGGTTATCCGATCCTGGTGATCGTCGATGGCAGCGACAGCGTGCTTGGCTATGCCTCCTTCGGTGACTGGCGGCCCTTCGAGGGCTTCCGGCACACCGTCGAACACTCGGTCTATGTGCGCGGCGACCAGCGTGGCAACGGCCTCGGCCCGCGCCTGATGAGCGTTCTGATCGAGCGCGCCCGTGGTTGTGCCAAACATGTGATGGTCGCCGCCATCGAAAGTGGCAACAGCGCGTCCATTCGCCTGCATGAACGCCAGGGTTTCACCCTCACCGGACAAATGCCTCAGGTAGGCGTGAAGTTCGGTCGCTGGCTGGACCTGACCTTCATGCAACTGACCCTGAATCCAGGCGCCCTGCCGCCTGCCGTCAACCAGGAGTAACCCGCCATGAACGCCGCCCAACTGCGTCGTGTGAATACCGAAAGCTTTGCGCACTACCGCCAGGGTTTGATCGATTTGCTGCTTGATGCCGTCCGGCATGGCGCCAGCCTGGGCTTCCTGGCCGATCTCGACGCCGGCCAGGCCCGCGACTATTTCGACACGGTGCAAGCCGCGCTCCAGGACGGCAACCTGCTGCTCTGGGTGGTGGTTCGTGACGAGCAGGTACTGGCCAGCGTGCAACTGAACCTGTGCCAGAAGCCCAATGGCCTGAATCGCGCCGAAGTGCAAAAGCTGCTGGTACACAGCGAGGCTCGTCATCGCGGTCTTGGCCAGCAACTGATCCAGGCCCTGGAACTGACGGCAAAACAGCACAAGCGCGGCCTGCTGTACCTCGACACCGTGGCCGGCTCCGAAGCCGAAGCCTTCTACAGCGCCCTGGGCTACACCCGGGTCGGCGAGCTGCCGAACTATTGCGCCACACCGGATGGTCGCTACAAAGCCACCGCCATTTACTTCAAGACCCTGGGACAACCCGAATGATTCCTGGCGAATATCAGATCCAGCCTGGCGACATCGAACTCAATGTCGGGCGCCGCACCCTCAACCTGACTGTGGCGAACAGCGGCGACCGACCGATCCAGGTCGGTTCGCACTATCACTTTTTCGAGACCAACGACGCCTTGAGCTTCGATCGCGCCGCCAGCCGCGGCATGCGCCTGAATATCCCCGCCGGCACCGCCGTGCGCTTCGAACCAGGACAGAGCCGGGATGTCGAGCTGGTGGAACTGGCGGGATTGCGCCGGGTGTTCGGCTTTGCCGGACGGGTGATGGGTGACCTGGATTGACGCTGCTGATAGTAGCGAGGGGGCTTGCCCCCGTTCGGCTGCGAAGCAGTCGTCGAATCATGGAACGCGCGCTATCCGATAGATCGAAGTGTCGGCTTTCAGGGGTGCTGCGCGCCCCGACGGGGGCAAGCCCCCTCGCCACAAAAAATCGCACATGCCTCCATTTTGTGTTCAGGGAAACCCAATGAAGATTTCCAGACAAGCCTACGCCGACATGTTCGGCCCCACCGTCGGCGACAAGGTGCGCCTGGCCGACACCGACCTGTGGATCGAAGTGGAAAAGGACTTCACCACCTACGGCGAAGAAGTGAAGTTCGGCGGCGGCAAGGTGATCCGCGACGGCATGGGCCAGGGCCAACTGTTGGCCGCCGAAGTCGTCGACACCCTGATCACCAACGCCCTGATCATCGACCACTGGGGCATCGTCAAGGCCGACGTCGGTCTCAAGGACGGGCGCATTGCCGCCATCGGCAAGGCCGGTAACCCGGATATCCAGCCCGACGTGACCATCGCCGTCGGCGCCAGCACCGAAGTGATCGCCGGCGAAGGCATGATCCTCACCGCTGGCGGCATCGACACCCATATCCACTTCATCTGCCCGCAGCAGATCGAAGAAGCGCTGATGAGCGGGGTCACCACCATGATCGGCGGTGGCACGGGCCCGGCCACCGGCACCAATGCCACCACCTGCACCTCCGGCCCCTGGCATCTGGCGCGCATGCTCCAGGCCGCCGATGCCTTCCCGATGAACATCGGTTTCACTGGCAAGGGCAACGCCAGCCTGCCGCAGCCGCTGATCGAACAGGTCGAGGCCGGCGCCATCGGCCTCAAGCTCCACGAAGACTGGGGCACCACGCCGGCGGCCATCGACAACTGCCTGAGCGTGGCCGACCAGTACGACGTACAGGTGGCGATCCATACCGATACCCTCAACGAATCCGGCTTTGTCGAAACCACCCTCGCCGCGTTCAAGGGCCGCACCATCCACACCTATCACACCGAAGGCGCGGGCGGCGGTCATGCCCCGGACATCATCAAAGCCTGCGGCTTCGCCAACGTGCTGCCCAGTTCGACCAATCCGACCCGGCCGTTCACCCGCAACACCATCGACGAACACCTGGACATGCTGATGGTCTGCCATCACCTCGATCCGAGCATCGCCGAGGACGTGGCCTTCGCCGAGAGTCGTATCCGCCGGGAAACCATCGCCGCCGAGGACATCCTCCATGACCTTGGCGCGTTCTCGATGATCAGTTCCGACAGCCAGGCCATGGGCCGGGTCGGCGAAGTCATCACGCGCACCTGGCAGACCGCCGACAAGATGAAGAAGCAACGCGGCCCGCTGCCGGGCGACGGTGCTGGCAACAGCAACTTCCGGGTCAAGCGCTACATCGCCAAATACACCATCAACCCGGCGATCACCCACGGCATCAGCCATGAAGTGGGTTCGATCGAAGTGGGCAAATGGGCCGACCTGGTGCTCTGGCGCCCGGCGTTCTTCGGCGTCAAGCCGACGCTGATCCTCAAGGGCGGGGCGATAGCCGCCAGCCTGATGGGCGATGCCAACGCCTCGATCCCGACACCGCAGCCGGTGCACTACCGACCGATGTTCGCCAGTTACGGCGGCTCGCTGCACGCCACCAGCCTGACCTTTATCAGCCAGGCGGCACAAGCCGCGGGTATTCCCCAGAGCCTGGGCCTGAAGAAGAAGATCGCCGTAGTGAAAGGCTGCCGCGACGTGCGGAAAACCGACTTGATCCACAACGACTACCTGCCGCACATCGATGTCGATCCGCAGACCTACCAGGTCAAGGCCGATGGCGTGTTGTTATGGTGCGAACCGGCGGACGTGCTGCCGATGGCACAGCGCTATTTCCTCTTCTGAGCCGCGATGAGACCGCTGCGAGCGAAGCGTCTTTGCGCCCTGCCAACGGGACGCAAAGGCGCTAAGCTAGTCGTCACACTGGCGACTACCCCTTCGAGATAACGAACATGCACCTATCAACGTTTATCGTGCAGCAGGTCGACAACATCGTCGATGAATGGGAGCAATTCGCCAAAACCTTGAGCCCCGCAGCCGATAGCATGGGCCGGGGTGCCTTGCGCGACCACGCCAAATCGATCCTGCTGGCCGCCGCGCGGGACATGGAGAGCGCCCAGAGTGCCGGCGAACAGGCGGCCAAGGCCAAGGGCGACAGCCCGGACAATAACCTGACCCTGGACACCGCCGCCGCCAGCCACGGCGAACTGCGCCACACCGCCGGATTCGACCTGATGCAGATGACCTCGGAGTTTCGTCACCTGCGCGCTTGCGTGATTCGGCGCTGGGTGAACAGCCTGGTATCGCCGCAATTGACTCATTTCCAGGACATGATTCGTTTCAACGAAGCCATCGATGAAGCCCTGACCGAATCCACCGCCGCCTACGCCGAGCAGGTGAACCGTTCGCGGGATATTTTCCTCGCCATTCTCGGCCATGACCTGCGCGCGCCCTTGCAGGCCGTGAGCATGTCCACCGAGATGCTGGTGCGCAAGGCCCGGCTCAATGCCGAGGACCTGGTGTATGTCACCAGCATCAAAAGAGGTGCCCGGCATATGGGCAGCATGATCAGCGACTTGCTCGAGTTTGTCCGCAGCCGCCTGGGCAGCGCCCTGCCCATCGACCCGGCGCCGATGGACCTGAGCAGCGCGGCGAAAGCGGTAATCAATGAAGCCTGGGCCGGGCAGCCGGATTGCCTGCCGCAGTTGCGGGTCGAAGGCGATGTACACGGGGTGTGGGATCGGGGACGCATCGAGCAATTGCTGCAGAACCTGATCGGTAATGCCTTGCAGCATGGTGCCAGCCATCGACCGCTCACCCTGACCCTGGAGGGCAGCGCGGACAGCGTCAGCCTGACCATGCACAACTTTGGTACGCCGATTCCGCAGGAAGCCCTGGCGACGCTCTTCGATCCGCTGGTACGCGGCACCAGTGAAGAAATCGGCCAACCGGGCACGGACACCAGCCTGGGCTTGGGGTTGTTTATCGCCAAGGAAGTGGTAAGCGCCCATCAGGGCACGATAAAGGTCAGCTCCAGCGCCGAGGACGGGACACGCTTTACCGTGGTCCTGCCCAGGATATCGCGGGCCGACCCCCGCACCTGACAGCGATTTTTCAGGGCTCGATGGCCGCCGCCGGCCATTCAGTCGTGCACGAAGCGTCCCAGGCGCTGGCGCAGCATCTGGTTCTCGGCCCGCAGATGCTGGACCTCATCCAGCAGGTCCAGCGCCAGGGCGACGCCTTCCCACTCCAGCTCCAGTTCGCGATGCAGCTTCACGGCGCGCCGGGCAATACCCAACGCTTCGTCACCAAAACGCCAGGCCTCGGGCGAACGCCCCTGAGGGTCAAGGATGCCGTGTTCGACGATTTCGATCACGTAGGCGACCGGCAATTGGCTCGCCTCACAGAAGGCCTGCATATCCAGCTGAACACTCAAGGGGCTGCTCATGATTAGCTACTCCATTGCTCTCTCGGGTCGAAGGCGGCCTTTTTCGCCAGTTCCTGCCACAACGCCTTGACGGCATCGTCGTTCTGCCGGGGCATGACCGCCTTGAGTTGCACGAACAGATAACCGCGCTGCCCGGCCTTGTTCAACAGTCCATGGCCCTTGGCCCGCATGCGCTGGCCATTCTGGCTGCCCGCCGGGACCTTGAGGTTGATCTTGCCGGTCAAGGTCGGCACCTCCACCTCGGTCCCCAGCGCCAGCTCCCAGGGTGCCAGCGGCAAGGTAATGATCAGGTTCTCCCCTTCGACATCAAATTTGGGGTGAGGTGCGAAACGAATCGTCAGGTACAGGTCGCCATTCGCCCCGCCGCCGACGCCCGGCGCACCCTGGCCCTTGAGGCGGATACGTTCGCCATCGGTGACACCGGCGGGAATTTTCACGTTCAGGCTCTTGCTGGTGTTGCTGACATGCTGCCCGGCCGAATTGTGCTGCGGAATCTGGAAACTGACCTTCTTCGACTCGTTCGAGAGGCTTTCTTCCAGGAAAATCGGTAGTTCCAGTTCCACGTCCTGTCCTCGACGACCGGCGCTGCGGCCCGCTTGCGCACCACCAAAACCATTGCCGCGCGAGCCGAAGATCGAACTGAAGAAGTCCGAGAAGTCGCCAGTGTCCGCGCCACCACCACCAAAACCGCCACGCCCCTGCCAACCCGGCGGGCCCTGGAACGGCTGGCCGTGCTGGCCGTATTTGCGCAAGTCATCGTATTCGGCGCGCTTGTCGGCGCTTTTCAGCGCTTCATAGGCTTCGGAGGCATCCTTGAATTTCGCCTCGGCATCCTTTTCCTTGCTGACATCCGGGTGATACTTGCGCGCCAGCTTGCGGTACGCGGCCTTGATGGTCTTGTCGTCCGCCGTTGGCTCCACACCCAGGATCTTGTAATAGTCTTTGAAGTCCATCGAAGGATCACCATCCGTTATCAATATCGCGCCGCTCGGCAAGACACAGCATGCGCGCATCCGCGCGACAAAGATTGACCGATCTCAAGGCTGTGACTCAGGGGCGCTGCAGAAGTTTATCGGCCGTCACCGCGATTTCTTGCCATCGACAGGCACGGACCGAACCAATGACTGCAAGTTTGGGGGCAATTACTGGCCTTTCAAGGGCAGAGCCGTACAAGAACCGCCATTTAACGGATCACCGGCCTTCGAATCCGCGCGCGACTGGCATACACTGCGCGGCCGTTTTGCAACCGGAACCCGAACACCATGAACAACGCCTCTGGGGCCCGTGCCTGCGGTATCGACTTCGGCACCTCCAACTCCACCGTCGGCTGGATACGCCCCGGCATGGAAACGCTGATCGCGCTGGAAGACGGCAAGATCACCCTGCCGTCGGTGGTCTTCTTCAATTTCGAGGAGCGCCGCCCGGTCTATGGCCGGCTGGCCCTGCACGAATACCTGGAAGGCTACGAAGGCCGACTGATGCGCTCGCTCAAGAGCCTGCTGGGTTCCAAGCTGATCAAGCACGACACCAGCGTGCTCGGCACGGCGATGCCGTTCAAGGACCTGTTGGGGCTGTTTATCGGCCAATTGAAGCAGCGTGCCGAAGCGACCGCCGGTCGGGAGTTCGAACAGGTGGTGCTGGGTCGTCCGGTGTTCTTCGTCGACGAAGACCCGGCCGCCGACCAGGAAGCCGAAGACACCCTGGCCGAGGTGGCGAAAAAGCTCGGTTTCAAGGAGGTATCGTTCCAGTACGAACCGATTGCCGCGGCCTTTGACTACGAGTCGACCCTGGACCGTGAAGAGCTGGTGCTGATCGTCGATATCGGCGGCGGTACCTCGGACTTTTCCCTGGTGCGCCTGTCGCCAGAGCGCCGGGGCCTGGACAACCGTCACGACGACATCCTCGCCACCGGCGGTGTCCACATCGGCGGGACCGACTTCGACAAGCAACTTTCGCTGGCCGGCGTGATGCCGCTGTTCGGCTATGGCAGCCGGATGAAAAGCGGCGCCTATATGCCCACCAGCCATCACATGAACCTGGCGACCTGGCACACCATCAACGCGGTGTACTCGCAGAAAACCCAGCTGGCCCTGGGCAGCATGCGCTACGACATCGAGGACACCGGCGGCATCGATCGCCTGTTCAAGCTGATCGAGCAGCGGGCCGGGCACTGGCTGGCGATGGAAATCGAGGAAACCAAGATCGAGCTGACCCATGCCGAGCAGCGTCATGTGCCACTGGATCGCATTGAGCCGGGCTTGAGCGTGGAGTTGAGCCGGGCCCTGTTCGAGTCGGCCATCGACAACCTGCTGGGGCGGATCCGCAACAGTGTCAGCCAATTGCTCGGCGATGCCGGCGTGAGTGTCGAGCAGGTCGACACGGTGTTCTTCACTGGCGGCTCCAGCGCCATTCCGGCGCTGCGCCAGAGCGTCTCGGCAATGCTGCCCAATGCCCGGCATGTGGAAGGCAACATCTTCGGCAGCATCGGCAGCGGCCTGGCGATCGAGGCGCAGAAGCGCTACGGCTGAAACCTCAGGGCCCCTGGATTGAACACAGGTCCCCTGTAGGCGCCAGCTTGCTGGCGATGAGGGCAGTGAGTCTTGCATCGCCTGATCGGCCACTATCGCCAGCAAGCTGGCTCCTACAGGGTGTTGTGGTGTTTTCTCAGAACGCGATACCGACCTTGGCACCCAACTCGTCACGCTGAAGCTGGACCTTCCTGGCCAAGTCGTTATTGGTATTCAACTGATACCCGGTCTGGCTGTAATAAACCCCCGCGGCAATCGACAACGCACCTTGCGTGTTGAACAGAAAATTCGCTTCAGCGTAAGGATTGGTCCGATCCTTCAAGTCCGCGGTAGCGATATCCATGCCGTTGACCTTGAGTTTCAAATCACTCTCAGTGGTCCGCCGCACGCCCGCCTCCAGGCGCACGCTGGCGGAATCAAAGTGGTGGGTATAACCCATCGCCGCCTTGAGGAATGGCGAGCGGCCGAGCAGGGAAATCTCGTAACGGTCGATGTGTGACGTGTAGCGGGTACGACCGTATCCACCGCCACCGATCACATCGAGGAAGTCACGATCCCCCAGGGCCATGCGCCAGCCTATATCCACATCACCCTGGAAATCCTTGAGCCGGTCGTCCTTGTCCTTGCCGGACTTCAGGTCAATACCGGCCTGATAGATCAAGCCGGGCCCGGCGGTCATCTTGTTGCCGAAGTTATAGAACAGCCCGCCCTCGGGCAGCGAGTCTGTCTCGGACAAGCCCGCACCTTTGAGGTTGAAGCGGTTATAGGTACCCAGGATACCGAATTGGGAGATCGGCTCACTGGATGGCGCAGCCGTTGCCAACAAGGGCATTGCAATCAAGGCAACGGCGGCAGACTTGCTAATCAGTTGAGTAAGCATGGGAAAGAACAGCTCCATCTGAAGATTAAAGGCTGAGCACACGTCCAGAGACACTTTTCCTGCACGCACACTTCTTCGTAGGCATGAATGCGAAATGCACGGCGGACAGCTCAATTCAGAATGGAATGCTACGGAAAAAGGGCGCTGGGCGAATTAGGCGGAATTAAGCAAGGCGTGTCGGATACCGCACCTGCTTTCCCACCTTACTGCTTTGGCCGCAGTAGGACATATTTCGTCTTAAAACACTTTGAACAACCCGGACAGGCGATGCGCGCCCTGCCGCTCGCATCGCCGGCAACCCGGCCCTGGGGAAGTGATGCCTATCGGTCAGACCAGCTCCGCCAGCTTCAACTCGCTCTTGAGGTACGCATAATAGATCGGCCCCGCCACCACGCCGGGCAAGCCGAACGCCGCCTCGAACACCAGCATGGCCATCAGCAGCTCCCAGGACTTGGCACTGATCTGCCCGCCGACGATTCGCGCGTTGAGGAAGTATTCCAGCTTGTGGATAAACATCAGGTAGCCCAACGCCGCCGCCGCGACCCAGATCGACAGCGACAAACCGACGATGGTGATCAGGGTGTTGGACATCAGGTTGCCGATCACCGGCAACAGCCCGAGCAGGAAGGTCAGCACGATCAGGGTCTTGGTCAGCGGCAACTTGATCCCGAACAGCGGCAGGACCACCGCGAGAAAGATTGCGGTGAAGGCGGTGTTGAGCGCCGAGATCTTGATCTGCGCGAAGACGATATTGCGAAACGCCTGCACCAACAGTCGCAAACGCTCGAACAACGCCGCCGCCAAGGGCTTGCGCAGGGTGATGTCCGACACATGCTGCAAGGCCACGATCGCCCCCAGCACCATGCCGATCAGCAGGGTCACGAACATATGCGCCGCGTCCTTGCCCACCAGTTGCAGCTCGCTCAGGTGCTTGCTCAGCCACTCGCCGATGGCGACTTGGAACTCGGCCGCGCTGGCCGGCAGATAAGCGTCAATGAATGGTGGCAACTGCCCACGCGCCTTGTCCACCACCACCATGAACTTTCCGAGGGACGCACCAGGATTTTCCGCTTCGTGCAGCAGAAAGCTGATGGCTCCGGCAAAGATCAGGCTCAGCACACTGACGATCAGGGTGCCCAGCAAGGCCACCGCCAGCCAGCGCGCACGCCGCCCGGCAATCAGGTGTTCAAGCTTGGGCGTGAGCATGTTGACCAGCTCGAACACCAGTAAACCGGCCAACAGGCTGGGTAACAACCGCAACGGCAATGCCAGCAACAACCCACCGAAAACAAGGATCAAACTGGCCAAGACTACGTAACGCTGGGAAAACGCTGACATACAGCCTCAAAGAGAACGGCGCTGAAAGGCAGGCAGTCTGCCAGCCTTCTCCGGGGAGAACCAGCGGCAAGCGCCAGAAGGGCGGCGGCCCGGCATTTTGAAGCTACTTTTTCTTCAGGCAATTGCTCATATAGGCCTTGTACGCATCACCCTTGAGCCCCTGGGGTTTGTTGGCGTTGCAGTCCTTCATCTTCTGTTGCTGCGGTGTCAGCACCTTGGCCGGCACGGCCGCGGTCGCGGGCTTGGTCGCGGGGGCCGCAGGAGTGGCGGCCGCAGGAGTGGCGGCCGCGGGCGCGGCTTTCAGGCAGTTACTCATAAAGCTCTTGCGTGCATCACCCGCAAGGTTCTGGGCCTTGGCGTCCGCATTGCAAGTGCTCATCTTGCTTTGCTGAGCCGTCGCCGCAAACCCCTGCGAGCAAAGTAACAAGCCGACCAACAACAATGGGATACGAAGCATCTTCATGGAGTTTTCTCCTTGTTACCGCACCGAAGGGCACGGCCTGCCTTCAAGTGTAGACAAACGCTGTTACACATCCAGCGAGAGCAGACCAGGCCAACTGCACCGCCCAGCGTGGTCCAGCATGAAGAGTTGGCGCTGTATCATCTGGTGGCTGGGGTGATCCTCTCGGAGCGCTGGAGCACGCCGTTGCGACGCGCCCGATCCGGCCCCGGCAAGCGTCGCGCCTACTTATTCCTCGGCCGTCGCCTGCAGGTCCGGGTCCAGGCTCTGCCAGGTAATGTTCTTGGCCACCGCGCCGAAGATGCGATGCAGCAACGGGTTGCGATGACGGCAATAGCAGTCCAGCGAGACCAGTTGATGGCCAAGTTCGCGCTTGACCCGGTAACCGGTCTGGCCACTGTCCAGGCGCGTGGCCCCGACACGGTAGGACCACTTCACGGCCTGCTCCCATAGCTGGAAATACAGGTGCGCCTGTTTGCCCACTTGATAATCGATGCCGATGAACTTGTTGATCGCCTTGTCACCGAGCAGAAAGCACAGCATGAACGCCACCATCTTGCCGGTCTTTTCATCGCTCAACAGGATGAAATGCGACTCGGGCTTGAGAGCAATCTGGCGAAAGAACTCTAACGTGAGCTTTTCGAATTTGGTCTTGCCCTTCTCGTAGGTTTGCAGGAAGAGCCTGTACAACTCTTGCAGCGTTGCTTCATCCGGTTGCTGCACGACCCGGACCGCCAGGGCCCCCGGCGCCAGACCATGCTTGAGTTTCTTTTTCAGCAGATAACGGTGACGGCTCTTGAGGGTCTTGAGATAGCCCTCGAAACCACCCGGGGCCAGATCGACCGCCGTCCCCGGAAAACTCACCATGGGAAACAGCCCGTGGCTTTCGCACAATCCTTCAAACGCCGCTTTCTGCCCCTCGCCAAAGTCCTTCCAGACCGTCATCGCCGCGTTCTTGGCTTTCGCCCGCAGGCTCAACGCGTCTTGCAACGGTCCGACGATATCCGCCAGCGAATGACCCGGCAGCAAGCCGATGGAACCCTCGTCGGAACAGGGTGAACCGACAAACAGCGTGCGCTGGTAACGCAGCGCCGGGATCACTTTCAGCACTCTGGCAATCAAGGGAGGGATAACCAACTCCATGGGCACGTTCATGACGAACGTGGGGGCCAGCCCGATCGGCTGCCCCTCTTTCTCCAGAATGGCGTAGGCGAACTCGAACTGATCCTCAAGCCCCCCCTCTTCCAGGGCTTCGTACCACCAACGACCTTCGACACCAGTAAAACAACTTTCCCACAGTACAGCGGGTATAGACGCAGCGCGGCTGGCCCATTGCACGTTAACCATTCAAACTTCCTCTCAGTCGGCGTCCTCCGGAGAGGGACCACACTTATACCCCCATGCAGGAGTGTCGAGAAGGAAGCGCATCAATTATTTCAACAATTATCACGCTGCTCACAACGTCGACCAGAGGGCCCCCCAAGCGTTTTCACTCGCCGTGGTTCGCTAGTCCGCAATCACTACAATCGACACCCGGCGGTTCTCGGTACGTCCCTCTACCGTGCTGTTGCTGGCCACCGGCACGCGGCTGCCGAAGCCGCGCAACTGGATATTCTGGTGCTTCATCCCGGTCTGCTCCAGCACCGTCGCCACGCTGTTGGCCCGACGCACGGAGAGCTGTTCGTTGTAGGACTCCTTGCCCGACGCATCGGTATGCCCATCCACCCGCACCCGCTCGATCCCCACGCCCAACAGGGCCTTGGCGATTCGCTCGACGATGTCATGGCTCTCCTTGTTCAACACTTCCAGGTCGCTGCCGAACAGCACCTTGCCCGACAGACCGAAAGCCCAGCCCTCGTCCGTCAGTTGGAAGCCCTGTTGCTTGAGCACCGCGATCTGCGCCGCGCTCAGGCCCTTGGGCGGCGCGGTCTGGCAGCCGGCCAGCGCCAGCAGCATGGTGAACAGGGCCAGGGTAAAAAACCGTAGGGGCCGTCGGGTCAGTGTGTACAAGGGTTCAACTCCTGGTTTGAACAATGGCGGCGGAGTGCTCCGACTCCGCCGTGTGTTGCCCGCCTCGGGACAGGCGTTTGGCTTGGTACATCGCCGCATCGGCGGCGTTGAGCAAGGCCCCCGGAGTGGTGCCATGGTCGGGATAGACCGCGATACCAATACTCAGGGAGGTCAACACCTGGGCCTGGCCAGGCACCGCAATGGGTAAGTCCATGCTGGCGATGATCTTGTCGGCAATGCGCTGGGCATCTTCGATCTTGTGCAGCGGCGTGAGCAACACGGCGAACTCGTCACCGCCCAGGCGCGCCACCAGATCCTCTTCGCGCAGTTGCGCACGCACCCGCGTTGCCACGGCGACCAGCACCGCATCGCCTGCCGCATGACCGAAGTTGTCGTTGATCTGCTTGAAGCGATCGCTGTCGAGAAACAGCACGCCGACCCGCTCCTCCTGCTTGGCGGCATTGCGCAGCGAGCGTATCAGGCGGCCCTCGAAGAAGGCGCGGTTCGGCAGACCGGTCAGGCTGTCGTGGTTGGCCTGGTGGGCCAGGGATTCGTTTTCACTGCGCAGGTGGGTCTGCCAGGACTCCAACTCATCGAGCAGGGCGTTGAAGTCGCTGCCCAGGTTGTCCAGTTCGGTAATCCGCGCCGGCGGCACGCGCCGGTCGAACGCCCGTTCGATGCGCGCGGCATGGGCCACGTCGGCCAGGCTACGCAACGGACCGATAATGCCGCGCAGCAGGCGCCGGGCCAGGTACAGCCCGAGCCACGCCGCCAGGACACTGCACACCAGGATCCCGAGCAACCCGCTGAGCAGGAAGCGCAGCAGGCTGCCACCATGCCCGGTCAGGCGGATGCTGCCGACCTCGCGATCCTGATGGAGAATCGGCAAGCGGATGGGTTGTTCGAGCAGGGTTCGCGCCAGTTGCATCTCCACCTCGGACAGCAAACCGGTTTCCGGCCGCTGCCAACGCGCCAACAGTTGACCGTGAGCGCCGAAGATTTCGGCATCGGCCACCTCCTCGGTCTCGGCGATCAGGGCCAGGGCCTCGGTGGCGGCGGCGCCGTCATTGAACACCACCGCCGCTTCCACGGTGTAGCTGATGGAGCGGGCGATCAGTTGCAGGTTGTGCTCGGCGTAGACCCGCAGGGCCAACACCCCGAGCAGGGTCAGCGACACACTGACCAACCCCACCGCGGCCATGGCCGCCAGCAGGTGCCCACGCCCCAGCACCGAGCGCAGGCTGGAGGGCGTGCCAGCCTTGTTGCGTCCAATCATGGTTGAGCGCTCCGACGCCGGGAGAGCTGCAACACGCTGGGATGAATACGCACGCCGCTGCGGGCGACCGAATCGAGATTGACCTCGAACGACACCTGATTATCCGCCACGCGCAGGCAGAAGAGGCTGCCGACGGTGCATTGATCGCCGCCTTCGCTGATGCTCAGCACCGCATGGCCATTCAGGGCGGCAAACAGTTGGTTGCGTTCGTCGTCGCTCAGTTTGCCGATATACACCGCGTCGCAGGCACTGCCAAGGGTCGTGCTGGTCGCCAGCAAACGCTGGACCTGCACGGTTCGCCCGGTGGCCTGGGTGGTGCCCTTGACCAGATCGTCGGTGTACTCGGTGGGGCCGACAATGCACAGTCGCAGCTGTGCAGGTTCCACAGGCCAGCGGGCATAACTGAGAATCCCCAGCACCACCTGGGTGACCGCCTGGGCACGCTGATCGGCAGCGTCGGCCAGGGCGTCCTGGGCAAAGCCTGCGTGCGTCGACAAACAGAGAAGGGCAGACAGGCAGAACTGTCTCCACCCCCAAAATCGCCCTGTCGTCGAGACCGCCACGTCCATGAAGGAATTCTCTCAAAACCACGTAGGAATAATGCCGCAACGATAGCATAACCCTTGGATCGCCAGAATGGATCTGAAGCACTAGATAGCCCACTATTGGTTTATGAATCTCTGAAGTATGGATTTGAGCTTTCCTATTCTTCTGCGCGCCATGGGCTGCCTAAGATCGACGCCATGCTCCCGCGGGGGCGAATACTCTCCCCTGCTCTGATGTCAGACCGGCTCCGCAGAGAACTGGCTGAACCAACGCCCTCTGTTACTGCCGTAACCGCTCGTCCCGGCCCGACACCGTGACGCGCATCGAACCGTCCAAGGCTTCGTTGAGGCGCACCGATGAAATTGGAGATTTTCCGTACCCTTTGGGGCTATACCGCGAGCAAGGCCCAGGCCCTGGAGGAACTGCTGGCCGCCGGCTTCGACGGCCTGGAGGCACGCCTGCCCCTGCACGCCGCTGAACGCGCCGAGTTCGCCGCCTTTCTGCGCGCCAACCACCTGGGCTATATCAGCACGCTCTTCACGGCCTACGACGTGCTCCCGGAACAAGCCGCCGCGCCCGCCGAACACCTGCAGGACCTGGACCGCAAACTGGCCTGGGCCGCCGAACTGCAACCGCGCTTCGTCAACGTGCTGGCCGGCAACGATCGCTGGCCCCTGGCGCAACAGGTGGAATTCTTCGGCCAGGCCATGGACCTGGCACAACGTCATGGCCAGTTCTGCGCCTTCGAAACCCACCGCTCGCGCTCGCTGTTCAACCCCTGGCTGACCCTGGAGCTGATCCGGCAACTGCCCGACCTGCGTTTCACCAGCGACATCAGCCACTGGATCGTCACCTGCGAGCGCCTGTTGGACGATCCCGCCGATGATCTCAGTGCCTTCGTCGAGCGCGTTCACCATATCCAGGCGCGGGTCGGCTACGACCAGGGGCCCCAGGTACCGCACCCCGGCGCGCCGGAATACGCCCGCGAGCTGGCCTTCCACCAGGCCCACTGGGAAAGCATCTGGCGCGCCCAGCAGGCGCGCGGCTACGCGGTCAGCACGCTGACCCCGGAGTTCGGTGCCGACGGCTACCTGCATCACCTGCCCTTCACCAATGTGCCGGTCGCCGACCTGTGGTCGCTGAACGTCTGGATGGCCCGGACCGAGCGCGAGCACTTCCAGCGTTTCAGCCAATCAACCCATCCGTGAGGTGTTTGCGTCATGCCTGAGAACAACCCCAATAGTCCGGCCCAGGCCAACTTCAAGAGCATTCCGCGGGTGAACATCGCCGGGCTGTTCAGCGCCGAGCGCGAACACCGCCTGGCGGTGGCCGAGCAACTCGGGACCGCCGCCAGCGAAGTGGGTTTTCTGTACATCACCGGGCACGGTATCGATCCGCAACTGATCGATAACCTGCGCCAGGCGGCCAAGGAGTATTTTGCCCAGCCGTTCGAAACCAAGATGCAGCACTACATCGGTACCTCGAAAACCCACAAGGGTTTCGTCCCGGAAGGCGAAGAGGTGTACGCCAAGGGCAAGCCGGATCACAAGGAGGCCTTTGACATCGGCTTCGAAGTCCCGGCGGACGACCCGTTGGTGCTGGCCGGCACGCCACTGCTGGGGCCAAACGAGTGGCCAACGCTGGCAGGCTTCAAGGAAGCCGTGCAGGCCTATTACGCGGCGGTCTTCGCCCTCGGACGCAAGCTGTTCGGCGGTTTTGCCCTGGCCCTGGGGTTGGAGGAGAACACCTTCGATGCGCTGGTCACCCGGCCGCCGTCGAAGCTGCGGTTGATCCATTACCCCTTCGACGATGCCGCCCAGGACGCTCCCGGCATCGGCGCCCACACCGATTACGAGTGCTTCACCATCCTGCTGGCGGACAAGCCCGGCCTGGAAGTGCTGAACGACCAGGGCCAGTGGATCGACGCGCCGCCCCTGCCCGGAGCCTTCGTGGTGAATATCGGCGACATGCTCGAAGTAATGAGTGCCGGGGCCTTCGTCGCCACGGCCCATCGGGTGCGGACGGTGAGCGAGGAGCGGTATTCCTTCCCGCTGTTCTATGCCTGCGACTTCCACACCTTGATCCAGCCCCTGCCGGGGTTCGCACGGGCCGGCCAGGACTATGAACCGATCGCCATTGGCGAGCACATGTACGGCCAGGCCTTGCAGACCTACCAGTACCTGCGCAAGCGCGTGGAGAACGGCGAGATAGCCCTGCCGGAAAAGGCCCGCAAGCCGTCGAGTTTCGGTCATTTGAAAAACCAGTCACAGCCATCCTGAACCCAGCCCTCACACCCCAGCCTTCACATCGGAGCCATCGAACATGCACAACAAAACAATGCGCCTGAGCCTGATCGCCGCCGGCCTGCTCTGCGGCAGTGCCGCCTTCGCCTCGACGGCCATCCCCGGCCAATTGAAAGTCGGGATGGAAATCACCTACCCGCCGTTCGAGTCCTATGACGCCGACAAGAACGTGGTCGGCTCCGATCCGGAACTGTCCCACGCCCTGGCCAAACACCTGGAGGCCAAGGCGCAGTTCGTCGACACCAAGTTCCCGAGCCTGATCCTCGGCCTCAATGCCGGGCACTACGATGCGATCATTTCCGGCATGTACATCACCCCGAGCGCCAGACCCAGGCCATGACCATTGCCTACGCCAAGACCGGCGCGGCAATCATGGTGCCGAGTTCCAGCACCCTGAAACCGGGCACCCCGGAAGACCTCTGCGGGTTGAAGATCGGCCTTGAGCAGGGCACCACCTGGGTGGCGCAGCTCCAGAAGCTGTCGAGCGACTACTGCGTGCCCAAAGGCAAGGGGGCGATCACCGTGAATGAATACCCCTCGGCGCCGGAAGTCACCCAGGCTCTGTTGTCGAACAACATCCAGGCGCAGGTGGAAATTGCCGGCGCGGCGAAACTGATCGCCGAGAAGACCAAGGGTCGGGTGGTGGTGAGCAGCGAACACCTGGTCTATCCGCAAACCCTCGGGATCTTTGTGAAGAAGGGCAATGACGAGCTGTACCAGGCATTGCTCAAGGCATTCGAGGAAACCAAGAAGAGCGGCGAGTACACGGCGATCCTGAGCAAGTACAGCCTGGAAGCGGCGGAGTAAAGTCGGCTGGAGCTGGCGGCAAGCGCTAATGCCCATCAGTTAAAAACCGATCTCAAGTCCGGCGAGATTCGTGGCGAGCGGGCTAGCCCGCGTTCGGCTGCGAAGCAGTCGTAAAACCGGCGAACTCGATCTGCCCGATAGACCGAGTTCGCCGGTTTTGGGGCCGCTTCGCGCCCCAGCGCGGGCAAGCCCGCTCGCCACAATACCGAGGTATCTATGCAATTCGATTGGCCCTATTTCTTTTCGCTGTTCTCGATGCCGGCCTTCTGGCAAGCCTGTGTCACGGTGGTCGAACTCAGCGCCCTGGCCTGGTTTATCGGCATGCTGCTGGGCTTCTTCCTGGCCTCGGCCAAGCTGTCCGCCTCGGCCTGGTTGCGTCTCCCGGCGGCGGCCTACATCTGGTTGTTTCGCAGCATCCCGCTGCTGGTGCTGGTGGTGTTCGTCTACAACCTGCCACAACTGTTCCCGGTAACCGGCAACGTACTGTCCAACCCGTTCTATTCCGGGTTGTTCGCGCTGGTGGTCACCGAGGCCGCGTATATGGCCGAGATCCATCGCGGCGGGCTGATCTCGGTCGCCAAGGGCCAGAAGGAAGCCGGTCGCGCGCTGGGCATCGGCGTGCTCGGGTTGCAACGCTTGATCGTGATTCCCCAGGCCTTTCGTATCTCATTGCCGACCCTGATCAACGAGTACATCACGGTGGTGAAACTGACCTCGCTGGTCTCGGTGATTTCCCTCACCGAACTGCTCACCGTCGGTCAGCGCCTCTATGCGCAGAACTTCCTGGTGATGGAAACCCTCGGCGCGGTGGCGGTCTACTACGTGCTGATCGTGAGTCTGTTCGGCTGGCTCCTGCAGCGCCTGGAGCGGCATCTGGACCTGGGCCAGCGCACCCCGCAAACCCTCGACGAGAGCGCCATTGCCGGGCTCAGGGCCGCGCTGCCAACGCGGGTCCAAGCGCCTCGCGCGCAGTCGGTCAGCGGCGCCCCGCTGGCACTGGATCTGCAGAATATCCACAAGTGCTATGGCAACCACGCCGTGCTCAGGGGCATTGATCTGGCGGTCGGCAGTGGCCAGGTGATTTCCATCATCGGCCCGTCCGGCTCGGGCAAGACGTCGCTGATCCGCACCATCAACGGCCTGGAAAGCATCGACCGGGGTGAGATCGTACTATTCGGCGAGGGCTTTATCAGCGCCGCCAATCCCCCCAACACCCCGCAGATTCGCCGGGGTGTGCGGCACATCGGCATGGTGTTCCAGAACTTCAACCTGTTCCCCCATCGCTGCATCCTCGACAACGTCACCCTGGCGTCGCGCTATCACGGTGTGGCCCGCGAAGTGAGCGAGCAACGGGCACTTGCCTTGCTCGACAAGGTCGGCTTGCTGGCCCATGCCCGCAAGTATCCGCATCAGTTGTCCGGCGGTCAGCAGCAGCGCGTGGCGATCGCCCGGGCACTGGCGATGGAACCGCAGATCATGCTGTTCGACGAACCGACGTCGGCACTGGACCCGGAGCTGGTGGGGGAAGTACTGAAGGTGATTCGGGAATTGGCGGATGAGGGGATGACGATGCTGATCGTTACCCATGAGATGGATTTCGCCATGTCGATATCCGATCGGGTGGTGTTCATGGAGAACGGACTGGTGCAGCTGGATGCAAGCCCACGGGCGATCCGCGAGGAGGCGGAGGGCGAACGGGTGCGGAGGTTCATGGGGATTGAGGGAGCCGCTCAAACCGAGAGGGTTATGGTGGGTTAGTGACACCGCTAACCCAGCTCCAGCATCAATCCGCTGAGCCGCTTGACCTTGCGCCCCACCGCCTCTTCGAACACTCCGCCGCACGGTTCGATCAGGCTGAACCAGTCCTTGGCCCGGGTGATGCCGGTGTAGATCAATTCCTTGGTCAACACCGGATTCAACGCCTGCGGCAGGATCAAGGCGGTATGGGCAAACTCCGAACCCTGGGACTTGTGCACCGTCATCGCGTACACCGTCTCCACATCGTTCAACCGGCTGGGCAGGACAAAGCGCACCCCACCCTGTCCGTCATTGCGCGGGAAGGCCACCCGCAGTACCGCCTGGCCCGCTTCGGGGCCATCGCGCTCCGGCAGTTTCAAGGCAATACCGATATCGCCGTTCATCAGGCCCAGGCCGTAGTCGTTGCGGGTCATCAGCACCGGACGCCCTTCATACCAATGCTGGTCGCTGTCGATCAGACGATGGGCGAACAACGCAGTGGTGATCCGCTGGTTCAAACCCTCGACGCCCCAGGGCCCCTTGCGCACGGCACAGAGCAACTGGAACTCGTCGAAGGCCTGGAGCACCGTGCGCGCCCAATCGGTCCAACACGCCTGCGCCAGATCCGTGCCGGCGCGCGGACGCTGGCTGCGCAACACCTCCAAATAGTGTCGATAACCTTTTGGACCAGAACCCTGCCCTTCCAGCACCAGCCGTTCGAATTTCTTGTCCCGCTCGCCCTTCAGCGACAGCGCAAACAGGTCTGCGTGACTCCCCGCCGCCAGCAGCGCCCGCGCCTCGTCCGCCGCCTGGCGATTGACCAACCGCGCCAACTGGCCGATGCCGCTGCCTTCGCCAAAACGTCGGGAATGACGCAACATCACCACTTGCTGGGCCAGTGGATGGCTGCCGTCCAGGTCTTCCCGTAAACCGCTGCCATCCAGCGTCTCGCCGCTGACCGCCTGCAACCAGTCACGGGTCGCCGCGCTGTACCAGCCCTCCTCGGCATCCCGACAGAGGTCGCCCAGGACCGCGCCGGCCTCCACCGAGGCCAGTTGGTCCTTGTCGCCCAACAGGACCAGCCGGGCATGCTCGGGCAAGGCATCGAGCAGGTTGGCCATCATTTCCAGGTCGATCATCGACGCTTCGTCCACCACCAGCACATCCAGCGGCAGACGGTTGCCGGCGTGGTGGCGGAAGTGCCGGGTACCCGGTCGGCTACCCAGCAGGCGATGCACGGTGGTGACATCGCTGGGGATCTTGCCGCGCACGCCATCGTCGATATCCAGCGAGCGTACCTGCGCGCTGATGGACTCGGTCAGCCGTGCGGCGGCCTTGCCGGTGGGCGCCGCCAGGCGGATGCGCAAAGGTTTTCCCGCCGCCACCGCCGGTGCCTGGAGCAAGGCCAGCAGCCGCACCACGGTGGTGGTCTTGCCCGTGCCGGGACCGCCGGTGACGATGCTGAACGCGCCCCGCGTGGCCAGGGCACAGGCGAGTTTCTGCCAGTCGATACGGGCACCGGGCCGCGCGGCACCGAACAGCGCGGTCAGGCGCTGCGCCAGGTCCTCCGGGGTTTCTTCCTGTTCCGCCAGGCGTCGGCGCAGGGCTTCGTCGATACGCCGTTCGTAAGCCCAGTAGCGACGCAGGTACAGGCGTCGCCCGCTGAGCACCAATGGCCGCTGCGCGGCCTCCAGCCCCGGCTCGTCCGCCAGCGCCACCAGCGAACTGGCCTGCAACGATCGGCACCAGTGCTCACCGTCCAGCGCCACCAGCAGTTGCGACGGTAGCAATAACGCGCCGCCCTGCACATCGCCCTCCGGCGGCAGCGACAGGGCAAAGTCCGGCTCCCGCAAGGTGGCGAACAGATCGAGACAGACATGCCCATGGCCCAACTGATGGCTGGTCAGCGCCGCCGCCAGCAACACCAGCGGATCGGCCTCGGGATCAAGCTCATGGAGAAAGACCACAAAGGCCTTGTCCAGCGCCCGCAACCAGCCCCGTTCAACCCAACGTTCCAACAGCAACAACAAGTCCACCGCGCGGCTCAGGGGGGTCAGTTCGGCCAGGCTGTCGTCACTCAGCGCCGTCGGCAGGATTTCGGAAAAAGAACGCTTCATAACAGACTCCCCTGCTCCCAGACGGGCTCGCCGCGGGGCACCGGTTTCCCCTGGAACAGCAGGTCCAGGTGCTCGATCAGCTCGCGCGGCGGCCGGGTGAAAAACACGCCCTGGCTCGGCGCCCGGGTGCCACGCAGGAACAGGTACAAGGCCCCGCCCATGTGCCGGTCGTAGTCGTAATCCACCAGACGCGCCTTGAGTTGGCGATGCAGGGCCAGCAGGTAGAGTACGTATTGCAGGTCGTAGCGGTTGTCCAGGATCGACCGGTTCATGGCCTGCTCGGTGTAGGCCGCGTCATCGACGCCCAGCCAGTTGGATTTGTAGTCCGCCACGTAGTAGCGCCCCCGGTGTTCGAACGTCAGGTCGATAAAGCCCTTGAACATGCCATTGAGCGAGACCGCTTCGGCCTGGGCGCGGGCGACGCCACCATGGGTGTGACGACGGACCAGTTCATCGACCTTGAGTACGTCGACCTGGTGGCTGGCGAACCAGAATTCCATTTCCACCTGATAGGACTTCAGTTCGCTGAACACCACCGGCGGCTGATCGTTGCCCAGGCGCAGGGGCGTCTGCAGCAGATCGGCGAGCCAGTCGCTCAGGGCCGTGATCCAGCCTTTCCAGCCACGCAGGTTGCAGCGTGGCGCGACGGCTTTTGCGATCAACGCGCGGTCGGCGCAAAAGCCCTCGTCACCGGCCCATTCGAGCAGGCCATGGAGAAAGGTGCCAGGGTTCGGGCCACGGGGAAAACGATGAATGTCGCTACCGCTCGGCACCAGGTCGCGAGGCGCGTCCGGGTCGAGGCGCTCGTCGTCGAAAAGCTTCTGCGCCTGGGGACTTTCCGGGGCCTCGGCACTCTCGGCGCTCTGTGCCTCGCCAATGCGCAATGCGCTGTAGGAAGCGATCCACCAGTACTCGGAAGCGTTGCGCTTGGGCACGCGCGGAGCGAGCAAGGTCGCTTCATTGCGTGGCGCCTGGAAGGCTTCAGCAGTGGCTGCGGGCAGCCCTTCGCAAGCCAGCGCCGGACAATCCTGTTGCAGGTCCAGCAGCCAGCGCTCAAGGCCGGCGGACTCGGCCAATGGTGTACCGCCGCCCAGCAGATAACCGAGGGCGGACAGGTGCAACACCGAACTGTTGTGGTTGCCGCGCTTGAGGTCGGCCACTCCCAGCCAGCAGGCATGCCGCGCCCGGGTCAGGGCGACGTAGAGCAGGCGCAGGTCTTCGGCCAGGCGCTCGTCATCGGACTGGACAATCAACTCGGCGCTGGGCTTCAGGCTGACCTGGGCCTTGCCGTCGGCATCGTGGTAACGCAGCGGCAGGCGACTGCCATCCACCGGTTTGACCGAACAGATGAAGGGCAGGAACACCAGGGGATATTCCAGGCCCTTGGACTTGTGGATGGTCACCACCTTGACCAGTTGCTCGTCGCTTTCCAGACGCAGGATCTGTTCTTCGCCCGCCTGGCCGGAGGACGCCAGGTGTTCACCGAGATGACGGATCAACGCCTGCTCGCCGTCGAGTTCGGCGGCCGCCTGTTGCAGCAGTTCGGACAGGTGCAGCAAATTGGTCAGCACCCGCTCGCCGTCGCTACGGACCATCAGCGCCTGGGGCAAGTGGAAGTCATGGATCAGCCGACGCAGCATCGGCAACACCCCTTGTTTGCGCCAGATCTCGCGGTACTTGCGGAACTGCATCACCCGCTCTTCCCAGGCCAGCTCATCCTGGTTCAGGCGCTCCAGTTCAGCCAGCGACAGGTTCAGAGTGATGCAGGCCAGGGCCGCCCGCAGCGGCCGTTCGACATCCGGCTCGGCGCAGGCCTTGAGCCAGGCCAGCAGGTCATGGGCCTCCTGGGCGGCGAACACCGAATCCTTGTCCGAGAGGTAAACGCTGCGCACGCCGCGACTCGCCAGCTCGCCACGGACCGCCTGGGCCTCCTTGCCATCACGCACCAGGATCGCAATATCGGAGGGCAGCAGGCCCTTGAGCACGCCGTCGCGAACGAAGCCGCAGCGTTGCTGTTGCCCAGCGTTGAGCAATTCGACAATACGGCTGGCGCAGGAAGCCGCCAACTGCTGACGATACAGCGTGCCGGACACTGGTTGTTCGGACACCAGTTGCCAGAGGTTGAGCGCCGCCACGGGCTGGCCGTCGATCTGCAACACCTCCTTGCGTCCCTGGGCGGCCACCGGCAGAAACGGCACCGGGTTGTCGGCGCCGCGGCGAAACAGAAACGCCCCGCGCCCCTGCTCGCGCTGCTCGGCCTGTTCGAAAACGTGGTTGACCGCCGTGACCATCGCCTGGCTGGAACGGAAGTTGGTGCCCAGGGTATGCAGGCGACCGTGAGTGGCCTGGCGCGCCCGCAGGTAGGTGTAGATATCGGCGCCACGGAAGGCGTAGATCGCCTGCTTCGGATCGCCGATCAGGAACAGGCCGCACTCGGGGCTGTTGTCCTCGATGCGGTAGATGCTCTCGAAGATCCGGTACTGCACCGGGTCGGTGTCCTGGAACTCGTCGATCAGCGCCACCGGGAACTGCTCGCGGATCAGGCTCGCCAGGCGCTCACCGCCGTCGGCCTGGAGCGCCGCGTCGAGGCGCAGGAGCATGTCGTCGAAGCCCATCTCGGCACGCCGGCGCTTCTCTTCCTCGAAACGCGTGCCGACCCAGCGGGCCGCGTGCTCGAGCACGGCGGCGTCGGGGGAGGGCAAGGCATCGAGGCTGGCTTTCAAGCCGGCCATGGCCTCAAGGCCCGGATGGCTCGGCGGCTCGCCCTTCCAGGCTTCGGCCAGGCCCACAGGGGTCAGGCGACTGAAGCCGGTGCCGATATCCAGTTGTTCCTGGGTCTCGTCGGCGGCCCAGGCCGTCAGTTTCTCGAACCAGGGCTCGAAGTAACGCGCCTGCATCTTGCGCCCGTCGACAGTCTTGTTCGCCACGCCTTGCAGGCAGATATCCCGCAGCTCGACGGCCCATTGCCGCCAGGGCGCCTTGAGCTGCACCAGGGCCTGGCGACGTTCCTCAATGCAGGCTTCGATCAGTTCGGCCGGCTCTTGCCGGTTGTCGTTGCCTCGTTCGCTGCCGAACAGGGCCCGCACTCGCGGCAGCAATGCCGCCGGGCCGCCCCAGTTCGCCCGGACCCAGTTCAGCGCATCGCCGTGCATCTTGTAGCAGAACAACCGCCAGTAATCGCGCAACACTTCGCCGAGCAATTCACTGTGGTCGGTCTCCAGGGTCTGGGTAAACAGGCTGCCGCTGTCGAAGGCGTGTTCACGCAGCATGCGCTGGCACCAACCGTGGATCGTCGAGACCGCCGCTTCGTCCATCCACTGCGCGGCGATATCCAGGCGGTTGGCACACGCCGGCCAGTGTTCGTTCGGGTACTCGTCGCGCAGTTGGGCGATCAGTGCATCCGTTGCCGGTATCTCGTCGCGAAAGAACCGCGCGGCTTCCGCCAGGCGGGTACGGATACGGTCGCGCAGCTCCTGGGTAGCGGCATCGGTGAAGGTCACCACGAGGATTTGCGGTGGCAGCAACTCGCGACCGAACCCCGAGTTCTCGTCGCCATGGCCGAGAACCAGGCGCAGGTAGAGCGCGGAGATGGTGAAGGTCTTGCCGGTGCCGGCACTGGCTTCGATCAGTTGGCTGCCGCGCAGCGGAAAGGCCAGCGCCAAGGGTGTCTTGCTGTCGGTCATGGACGCGCCTCCTCGGTGGCGAGTGATCGCCAGGGAGCTTCGAGCAGCGGACGATAGAGTGCATCGCACCAGCCTTCGAACTCCTCGCTGTCGATCAGCGCGTTGTAGTCGGCGAATTGACGGGCCAGGGCCGCGCTTTCCCGTCGCTCGCCCTCGCTGTTCACGCCGTCGCCATCGTAGGTCTTGCGCGCCGCGTCCTGCGCCTTGAGCGGGTCCGGCTGGGAGAGCCAGGCAAAGGCGGTCTTCACCGCGACCGGCAGCGGCCGGCGCATCCCGGACTGCCAGGCCAGCAGCAGGTTGCCGAGAATCTCGGCCGCTCGCCGCGGTTCGAACGGCGGCAGCAGCAACGTGTCGTCGCTGGCCACCAGGGCGGTGGTCATCGACAGTTCGCCGGCACAAGCCACCAGGTGCTCGACCCAGGGCCGCGTGAGGCGGTGCCATTTGCGCGTCTTGAGCGAGCCGATACTGTTGGGGATGGTCATCACCGCGAGCAGGCCGCCATCACTGCGCTGATGCAGGCCGCTCAGCCAGCCCTCCACCCGGATACCGTCGGCGTCGAAGGCGACGGGCACGGCACTGGTCAGCGCGGTTGGCCAGAGGCTGAGCAGTTGCCGGTAACGTTGCAACAGGTCCGGCAGCGGTTCGATCAGTTCGTGTTGCAGCAATTCGCCGAACCCGGCCATGGGCAGCAGGCCGCTGGCTTGCAAGCGCCGAGCCTGGTGCTGCAGGGCTTCGTCGGAGTGGTCCGGCTGCAGCAGCGCCGCTTGCAGCAGGCTGTCGCTGAGGCTGTAGCGTTGCAGGGCGTCGAGCACGAACGGTTCTTCATCGGCCAGCGGTGCCTGTGCCGCTTCGAAGAAGACTTTCAAGCGCAGGCTGAAAAAGTGCCGAACCGGGTTGCGCAGAAAGTCCTGGAGCTGGGCCAGGGTCAATGGCTCCTCTTGCCGGTAGGGGTCGAGCGGCGCAATCGTTTCATGCGGACTTTGGCTCTCATGCAGTTGCTGCCACTCGCGGGCATAGCTGAACAACTCGGCATGACTGTCATGGAAGTAGCGGGCGCTGAAGGGTTGCAGCGGATGCTCCTGGGTCAGGGCCCGCAGCAGATGCTCACCGTCGGCGTCCGGCAACCGCCAGCCCGCGGCGAGGTGGTCGCGCAACTGGCCGATCAGGACCGAAGCCGGACGCTCGCTGTTGTCGCGGATGCTGTGACCGACCCAGCTGATATAGAGCTGGTGCCTGGCCGAGAGCAGGGCTTCGAGCAGCAGGTAGCGGTCGTCTTCACGCCGTGAGCGGTCGCCGGGACGGTAGTCGCTGCTCATCAGGTCGAAGTCCAGTGGCGGTTGCGCCCGAGGGTAGTCACCGTCGTTCATGCCCAACAGGCAGACCAGCTTGAACGGGATTGCCCGCATCGGCATCAGGGTGCAGAAGTTCACCGCGCCGGCCAGGAAGCGTTGGGACAGGCGGCCCTGGTCGAGACCGGCCAGCCAGGCTTCGCGCACCACGGTCAGTGGCAGGATTTCCTGCAGGTTCACCGCGTCGCAGGTTTCCAGCCAGTCGGCACGCAGTTGCTCGAGCTGGATCAGCAGGTAGTCGTCGTGTTCGGTACTGGCGAGGAAAAACAGCTGGATCAACGCATGCAGGCGCTCACCCCATTGTTGCGGCAAGGCCGGCTCGGAAAGCTCCTGGTGGGCGATTTCCAGCGCATCAAGCAGGGCCACCAGCGGGCCGATCAAGGCGGCATCAAGGCCGCCGATCTCGTCGTAGGGTTCGATGCCGGCGCAAGCGTCGCCGCTGCCGACCGCGTACCCCAGAAGCATGCGCCGCAAACCGAACTGCCAACTGTTCTGCTCCAGCGCGTCGGGCAGGCCAAGGCCGGCGCGTTGTTCGGCATTCATGCCCCAGCGCACGCCGGCACCCTCGATCCAGCGATGCAAGGTCGGCAGGTCACGCTCTTGTACATTGAAGCGCGCACGTAAGGCGGGGACGTCCAGCAGATCGAGGATCTCGCTGACCGGGAAGCGGCTGTCGGGCAATTTGAGCAGGTGCTCGACGGCAATCAGCAGGGGGTCGCGGCCGCGCTGGCCCTGGTCGGCCAGGGTGAAGGGGATGAAGCGCGGGTCGCCGCGCTCAAGCTGGCCGAAGACCGCGCGGATGTGCGGGGCGTAGCTGTCGATGTCCGGGACCATGACGATGATGTCGCGCGGCCGCAGGTCCGGCTCGGCGCTGAAGCGTTCGAGCAACTGGTCGTGAAGGATCTCCACCTCACGCTGAGCGCTGTGGGCGACATGGAAGCGAATCGACTGGTCCCGCGCCAGGTCGATGGCCGGCCAGTGTTCGCGGGTTTCGTTGAGTGGGCGCAGTTCGAGGATATCGTCCTGCAATTGATTGAGCAGGGTCAGTGGCACGCTGTCACTGAACAGGTCGATACGGCCGTCGCGGAAAGCCGCGCGATAGCTGGCCGGATCGTCGTAACTGTCCAGCAGGTTGATGTAGTCGCGGCCCTGCTTGCCCCAGGCGGCCAGCAGCGGATGCGCGTGCTGGTGCAGGGTTTGCGGGTCGAGGGCCAGCGGCATCCCGGCCTTGCGGGCCTGGCGTTTGTATTGGTTACGCAGCAAGTCCTTGTCGGCGACGATATCGGTCCAGTGATGACGACAGGGGTTATGTACGCAGAGCAGCACCTGGCTGAAACGGGCCAGTCCGGCGAGGGCTTCGAGGGCCTGGGCCGGGAGCGAGGAGATGCCGAAGACGATGACCCGTGGGGGCAGGCCTGGTGGTGCGCTTTCAAGCTGGTTGACTCGTTCGATAAAGCGCTGGTGCACGCCGGCGCGGCTTTGGGCCATGCCGCAGGTGCCGACATCCAACAGCAGCGCACGCCATAACTCGGCCTGCCAGCAATTGGCTGGTTGCAGTGGCTTGATCTCGCCGCGGCCGCTGCGCAGTTGGTGGCGGCCGGCAGCCCAGTCTTCCAGCCAGTCGGCGCGATAGACCTGGTATTGGTCGAACAGGTCGGCGAGACGCTCGGCCAATTGGTAGCGCTTGCGCAGATCGGTGTCGTGAGTGAGGAAGCGTTGCAGCGGCTCGAAGTGCGCTTGGTCGATCAGTTCCGGCAGCAGACGCATCAGGCGCCAGGTCAGCGGGCCTTTGTCGAGCAGGGATTTGGCGGGGATTTCGTCGCGGCCCAGGACCATTCGGTAAAGCTGCCACATAAAGCTGCCGGGCAGTTGCACATCGATGGCGGCGGCGATGCCGCAGCCACCCTGGTCGTCGTCTTCCGGGTCTTCGGCCAGGGCGAGTTTCAGCCACTGGGCGATACCGTTGCTCTGCACCAGGGCGATTTCGTTCTCCAGGGGCGCCAGGGGATAACGCCGCATCACGCTGATCACCAGGCTGCGCAGCTCCTCGGGGCTGTTGCTCTGCACCACCATGAAGGCGGGGTTGAGTGAGGTCGCGTCCGGCATGCCGACTTCCTTGGAGAATTCAAAACGAAGGCAGGACTTTAACACCTCCAGCGCGGCCAATCCCCCTGCCGGAACACCTATCCCAAACCCTATAAAGCTCAAGTCGTCCAGGAATGCTTGCAACCTGGCGTGTCGATGGCCAGCGTAGCGCTACGCCACGGCGTCAACGCTAACCTGGTTAGAAAGTGGATACCTGCTTAACGTGATCGTCAGGCGCCAGCGTTGCCGGCTTTCGTTCCGATGACACTGGAGCCCCGAACTCAGGCCGATCAACCAATGCCTATCAGTATCGAGATCCCTTTCGGGCAGCAAAAACCTAGCCAGAGTGATCGCGGTATTCGGCCAAAAAAAAAGCCAGTCCGGCGTTACGGCAGGCCTGGTTTTTTGAGTTAGTTTAGATACCGTTCCACCAGGCGCGCCCAGTAGGCAGCGCCGATAGGCAAGTTTTTGTCATTGAAGTCGTAGGCCGGATTATGAACCATACAACCATCTTCTCCAACGCCATTGCCCAAGCGTAAAAAACAACCTGGCCGCTGCTCAAGCATGTAAGCGAAGTCCTCGCTGGACATGAGCTGATCGGCATGAGCAATCACATGGTCATCACCCACCAGTTCCCGTGCTACTTGCAGAGCAAATTCGGTTTGCGCTCGGTTGTTGTCGATCACCGGGTAACCCGCCATATAGTCGATTGTGGCCGTTGCTCCATAGCTGTTTGCCTGGGCATGGACCAGTGCTTCGATGCGCTCTTTCAACTGGCTACGTACCAGCTTGCTGAACGAGCGGACGCTCAGCTCAAGGTAGGCACTGCTGGAAATCACATTGTTAGCAACCCCCGCCTGAAGCAAGCCGACCGTTACCACAGCAGGTTCAACAGGGTTGATATTGCGCGCGACAATGGTCTGCAGCGACATGACGATGCTGGAAGCCACCACCACCGGGTCCACCGTAAGGTGCGGGCGAGCCGCATGGCCTCCGAGACCATGAATGGTAATCGCGACCTTGTCGCTGGCCGACATGAACGGTCCGCTTCTAAATAGGAAGGTACCCGGGGCCTCGCCGGGGTGATTGTGCATTCCGAACACGGCATCACAGGGAAAGCGTTCGAACAAACCATCATTTACCATGCGTTGCGCACCGCTATCGAAACCCTTCTCCTCTGCGGGTTGAAAATAGAGGTGCACCGTTCCGCGGAAGCTTCGTGTGCGCGCCAGATATTCAGCCGCCCCAAGCAGCATGGCGGTATGGCCGTCGTGGCCGCAGGCGTGCATTTTTCCCTGATGGACACTGGCGTAAGGCAAGCCGGTCTGCTCGGTCAACGGCAGAGCATCCATGTCCGCTCGTATGCCAATGCTCTTGCCGGCGCCTACCGTCAGGCTGCCTACCACACCGGTCTCACCAACGCCTTCGGTTACGCTAAACCCCCAGGCCCGTAAGCTCTCTGCAACGAGTTTAGCGGTTTGAAACTCCTCGTAGGCCATTTCCGGATGCTGGTGAATATGGCGGCGAATACGTGTCAGCTCCTCAACTTGAGGGCGTAAATCATCGACGTTGCAGTAGTGAGGTTCAGTCTTCATCACTGTGAGTTCCTAGCGGTGAATAATCGAGTGCAGGAGTGCTGCCAGTTGGGACGCATCCCCAGCGCCTACGGTTGAGCCTGGGCCGGTAAACGCAACGTCAACGTGCAAAGACCACCGATCACTAAAAGGACGGCCATTACGGCCATCCCCGCAGCGAACGAGCCGGTGAAGTTCTTCAAGGCGCCGATGATAGACGGACTAACAAACCCACCAAAGGCACCGATGCTGTTGATCAGGGCTATGCCGCCAGCGGCGGCAGTATCTTTGAGGTAGCTAGAGGGCCCAGCCCAGAACACGGCATAGGCAGCGTATGTGGATAGCGTTGCGAGGGTGATACTGCACAGCGCCAACGTGAGGTTGCCGGAACTGAAACCGGTCAGCACCAAGCCTACCGCGCCCAGAAAGGCGGGCACTGCGCCATGCCAGCGGCGCTCGCCCAGGCGATCGGAACTCCGGGCATTGATCAGCATCGCGAGAATGGCGGCGCTGTAAGGGATCATTGAATAGAGGCCGATCTCGAAAATATTCGTTACGCCAGCGTCTCGCAATATGCTCGGCAACCAGAAACTGACGGTATACAGACCGCAGATCAGACAGAAGTAAATGAGGGCCATCAGGTAAATTCGCCAATCCTTCAAGGCGGCAGCGAACGTGTGTTGTTTTGACGCCTGCACCTGTTCCAGATCATTCGCCAGCAAACGTTTTTCTTCTTTGCTCAGCCATTTGGCCTGTTCCGGCGAGTCACTCAAAAAGAAGAACGCAGCTATACCCAAAAGAATGCAAGGCGCCCCTTCGAGAATGAACATCCACTGCCATCCCGCCAAGCCATGAATGTCGGCGAAAGTCCCCATGATCCAGGTCGACAATGGTCCACCGATGACGTTCGAGACGGGTCCTGCCAACAGGACGCACGCCATTACTTGAGCGCGACGCTTGCCTGAAAACCAGAAGGTTAGATAGAGGATCATGCCCGGAGCAAATCCAGCTTCAAACACCCCTAGAAAAAATCTCAGGACATAAAAGGTAGAGCTGTCATGGACAAACAGCATCGAGGTTGAAGCCACCCCCCACAACAACATGATGCGACTGAGCGTCTTACGTATTCCTATTCGTGCCAGCCAGAGATTGCTCGGCACTTCGAACATTACATAACCGATAAAGAAAATCCCTGCCGCCAATCCATAAGCGGCATCGGTCAGACCGAACTCCTGCTGCATCGCAATCTTGGCGTAACTGATATTGACCCGATCTAAATAGGCGAGGACATAGCACAACAACAGAAAGGGTAATAGGCGCCAACTGATTTTGCGATACATCTTGCGCAGGGCGAGGTCATCGAGGGGGATCGATGTGATCCGTATTGCTGCTTGAGCCATATTGAAGTCCTCGCAAATTCCGCATTTGTTTTTATTGTGTCGATTGAATGAGCTTGGCATCGCCCAATTGACAGGGATTATGGGGAGGGTAGAAACTTCAAACAATAGCTATATTCGCTGACAAGTGTTGCTTTGAAAGCAACAGATAGGAGAGCCTAAATTGCAGAAAATTGGCCTTAATGAACGTCGGCTTCACTATTTTTCAGCGGTTGCAGAAACCGGCTCGATCCGAGGCGCAGCGGACCGTCTGAATATCGAGCCCTCGGTTGTCAGCCGGCAGATCCATCAATTGGAAAGCGAGTTGGGGGTGCAACTCCTACAGCGCCATGGTAGGGGGATCGTCCCGACAGAGGCTGCCAAGCTGGTGATCAACCATTGTCGTGAGCGGCGATCAAGCGAAGCCTTGCTGCTGACTCAGATTTCTGAACTCAAGGGTCTGGAGAGAGGTGAGATTCACATTGTTGCGGGCGAAGGCTTCCGCGAGGAATTAGTCCGCTGGGTGCTCCAGGACTTCAGTCAGCAGCACCCCAAGCTGGTCGTTACTCTGGAGTTCGCCAATGCCGTCGACACAGTGCGGATGCTGGCAAGTGATCAGGCTCACATCGGCTTGGCATACCGTCCACCTATCGATCCCGCCGTGCGTACGGTCATGTTGCGCAAACAGCCAATGTGCGTCATCACCTGGCCCGGCCATCCCCTTACCGAGAAGAAACAGCCGCTGGCATTGGGTGATGTTTGCCCCTACCCGGTGGGATTGATGTCCAACGGCTTTGGCTTGAGCAATCTGGTTAAGCTGGCGCAATACCACGACCGCATTCAATTCGAATCCAATCTGGTCACCAACTCAATCGCCACCCTGAAGAGCTATGTAAAAGCCCACCTCGGGGTGACCTTTCTGTCCTCGCACGCGGTAGCCAATGAGATCGCGGAAGGAACGCTTGTAGCGCTCAGGACCCGCAGCGAAGTATTCGAAAGTGCTGAGGCCCACCTGATGGTCCGCGCGGGTCGGCAACTGTCAGTCGCGGCTGAAAGGTTGTTGGCCATGTTGAAACAGAAGGCCGTTTTTGATGGCCCTGAATAATCTTGATCCAGCGCTCCCGAAAAATAGGTGCATGCGTTTAAATATAACCCTTGAGCCCCGCGGCGCTTGAACCGACGCCATCGCTGGCAATCGAACAGTCACTCTAGATCCTGGATCGGGCACCGGACATTTGCGCAGCACAAAAACAAAACCCCTGATCGCGTTAGCAATCAGGGGTTTTGGAATTTAATCTTGACGATGACCTACTCTCACATGGGGAAACCCCACACTACCATCGGCGATGCATCGTTTCACTGCTGAGTTCGGGATGGGATCAGGTGGTTCCAATGCTCTATGGTCGTCAAGAAATTCGGTAGCCAGCTCGTTTTCTCTTGCGAGATCACGCTCCAGCAAATGGGTATGTGACAGCTCGGTGTTTTGTGAGTCGCAAACTTTCGGTTCGTTTCGTCTTCACACACCGCAATCTGGTGCTCCTTCGCTCTTCAGCTCGAAGCCTGCAAATTGCTTGGGTGTTATATGGTCAAGCCTCACGGGCAATTAGTACAGGTTAGCTCAACGCCTCACAGCGCTTACACACCCTGCCTATCAACGTCGTAGTCTTCGACGGCCCTTCAGGGAACTCAAGGTTCCAGTGAGATCTCATCTTGAGGCAAGTTTCCCGCTTAGATGCTTTCAGCGGTTATCTTTCCCGAACATAGCTACCCGGCAATGCCACTGGCGTGACAACCGGAACACCAGAGGTTCGTCCACTCCGGTCCTCTCGTACTAGGAGCAGCCCCTCTCAAATCTCAAACGTCCACGGCAGATAGGGACCGAACTGTCTCACGACGTTCTAAACCCAGCTCGCGTACCACTTTAAATGGCGAACAGCCATACCCTTGGGACCGGCTTCAGCCCCAGGATGTGATGAGCCGACATCGAGGTGCCAAACACCGCCGTCGATATGAACTCTTGGGCGGTATCAGCCTGTTATCCCCGGAGTACCTTTTATCCGTTGAGCGATGGCCCTTCCATACAGAACCACCGGATCACTAAGACCTACTTTCGTACCTGCTCGACGTGTCTGTCTCGCAGTCAAGCGCGCTTTTGCCTTTATACTCTACGACCGATTTCCGACCGGTCTGAGCGCACCTTCGTACTCCTCCGTTACTCTTTAGGAGGAGACCGCCCCAGTCAAACTACCCACCATACACTGTCCTCGATCCGGATAACGGACCTGAGTTAGAACCTCAAAGTTGCCAGGGTGGTATTTCAAGGTTGGCTCCACGCGAACTGGCGTCCACGCTTCAAAGCCTCCCACCTATCCTACACAAGCAAATTCAAAGTCCAGTGCAAAGCTATAGTAAAGGTTCACGGGGTCTTTCCGTCTAGCCGCGGATACACTGCATCTTCACAGCGATTTCAATTTCACTGAGTCTCGGGTGGAGACAGCGCCGCCATCGTTACGCCATTCGTGCAGGTCGGAACTTACCCGACAAGGAATTTCGCTACCTTAGGACCGTTATAGTTACGGCCGCCGTTTACCGGGGCTTCGATCAAGAGCTTCGCGTTAGCTAACCCCATCAATTAACCTTCCGGCACCGGGCAGGCGTCACACCCTATACGTCCACTTTCGTGTTTGCAGAGTGCTGTGTTTTTAATAAACAGTCGCAGCGGCCTGGTATCTTCGACCGGCATGGGCTTACGGAGCAAGTCCTTCACCCTCACCGGCGCACCTTCTCCCGAAGTTACGGTGCCATTTTGCCTAGTTCCTTCACCCGAGTTCTCTCAAGCGCCTTGGTATTCTCTACCCAACCACCTGTGTCGGTTTGGGGTACGGTTCCTGGTTACCTGAAGCTTAGAAGCTTTTCTTGGAAGCATGGCATCAACCACTTCGTCATCTAAAAGATAACTCGTCATCAGCTCTCGGCCTTGGAATCCCGGATTTACCTAAGATTCCAGCCTACCACCTTAAACTTGGACAACCAACGCCAAGCTGGCCTAGCCTTCTCCGTCCCTCCATCGCAATAACCAGAAGTACAGGAATATTAACCTGTTTTCCATCGACTACGCTTTTCAGCCTCGCCTTAGGGACCGACTAACCCTGCGTCGATTAACGTTGCGCAGGAAACCTTGGTCTTTCGGCGTGGGTGTTTTTCACACCCATTGTCGTTACTCATGTCAGCATTCGCACTTCTGATACCTCCAGCAAGCTTCTCAACTCACCTTCACAGGCTTACAGAACGCTCCTCTACCGCATCACCTAAGTGATACCCGTAGCTTCGGTGCATGGTTTGAGCCCCGTTACATCTTCCGCGCAGGCCGACTCGACTAGTGAGCTATTACGCTTTCTTTAAAGGGTGGCTGCTTCTAAGCCAACCTCCTAGCTGTCTAAGCCTTCCCACATCGTTTCCCACTTAACCATGACTTTGGGACCTTAGCTGACGGTCTGGGTTGTTTCCCTTTTCACGACGGACGTTAGCACCCGCCGTGTGTCTCCCATGCTCGGCACTTGTAGGTATTCGGAGTTTGCATCGGTTTGGTAAGTCGGGATGACCCCCTAGCCGAAACAGTGCTCTACCCCCTACAGTGATACATGAGGCGCTACCTAAATAGCTTTCGAGGAGAACCAGCTATCTCCGAGCTTGATTAGCCTTTCACTCCGATCCACAGGTCATCCGCTAACTTTTCAACGGTAGTCGGTTCGGTCCTCCAGTTAGTGTTACCCAAC
>NZ_CAJFDC010000001.1:1060000-1061384 GCF_904067045.1 Pseudomonas sp. FEN
CGTCGACATCGGCATACCGCGCCGCCTCGGCGGCACTGGCCCAACGCGGCAGACTGCCAATAGCCAACCCGGCGACGGAAGCACCGAGCAGCGCACGGCGGGAGAGATAGAGGGATTCAGGCGTGACGTCCGACTCTTTGCAATCGGATCGCTTGGGAAGCTTGATAAACATGGCAACTCCGTAGCATTGGAGGACTGATGCACCAATAGACTACGGAGTCTGCGCGAAATTACATCACTCGCCAGCTTTGTGCCGACGAAGATGCAACAGGTACTGGATCGGGGCCCGAGGCCGCATAGGCGAGGAAAATCAGCAGCAGGATGCGCGGCGGGTCGCTGAACACCACGGCGAATACCAGCACCACGGCAAGAATCGCCACAAACGGTACGCGCCCCTTGAGATCCAGCTCCTTGAAGCTGTTGTACTTGATGTTGCTGACCATCAGCATCCCGGCCGCCGCCACCAGCAAGGCTACCAGGAACGACATCTTCGAACCCTGGATCCCGTAGTCGCTGAACGCCCACACCGTACCCGCCACCACGCCGGCCGCCGCCGGACTGGCCAGGCCGATGAAATAGGCGCTTGTCGGCGGTACCGACCTGGGTATTGAAACGCGCCAGGCGCAACGCCGCGCCGGCCACATAGATGAAGGCCACCCATCCAGCCGACCTTGCCCATGTCACCCAGCGCCCAGCCGAATGCCAGCAATGCCGGGGCAACACCGAAAGCGACCATATCGGACAGCGAGTCATACTCGGCACCGAAGGCACTCTGGGTATTGGTCATGCGGGCCACGCGACCGTCCAGGCCGTCGAGCACCATGGCGACGAAGATCGCAATGGCGGAGAAGGCGAAATACTTGCTCGCCCCCGCCGGATCCCCGGCACTGGCGGCGCTCTGCGCGCTCATCGCACTGATGATGGCGTAGAAACCAGCGAACAGGTTCGCGGTGGTGAACAGGTTCGGCAACAGGTAGATACCGCGATGGCGGACTTTCTGGCCATTGGCGTCATGCCCTTCCTCGACATGTTCGTCGATGGGCAACAGGCTTTCGGCGTCGGAGCCCTGACCAGGCTCTTCGGGACGTTCAGTCATTGACATTACCTTGCAGCTAAATGAATGGTTTCAACAGCACTCGGCGACCACGATGGGAGCACAAAACGGTCCCGCTTTATACCAGAAGCGCCCCGGCCTGAGGGAAAACCTGGAAGAGACGGGTCGATCAGCCTAGGACAACGTGCGGCAGAAATCGACTGCTGTCCTTGGTAATAAGACTATTGTCTTCACGGATGCGATCCCGGAGGCCACATCCCCCACCACCCATGAGCCGATCACGGTGTAGCTGTCGTCGAACTTCGGCAACGAGGAAAACGCCTGCAGGAT
>NZ_CAJFDC010000002.1 GCF_904067045.1 Pseudomonas sp. FEN
GCCGTCGGAGCTGGAGACCCGCATGGGTAAGCCTGGCGGTTTGTCGACCTTGTTCAGCGGTTCGCGCCAGGCCCAGTACTGGCAGCAGTTCACCGAGCTGTACACGAATATTTCCCGCGAGGCCGAAGAGGATTTCCAGGACCTGTTCGGTCGGGAGTTCAGTCGGCGTATGAGGAACACAGTGCGCGGTTGCGCAAGGGATAAGGCATTGAGAACGCCACGGACCTGTAGGAGCAGGCGCCGCGAAGCTTTTAGCGATCTCGAGGGCCTCTTCGCGGACAGGCTCCGCTCCCACAATAGAACGAGTCGTATGCAGGTTTTGTGTACGGCGCAAAACCTGTGGGAGCGCAGCTTGCCCGCGAAGAGGCCAGCATAGGCACCACAGTTCCAAGGCTTGGTCGCAAAACAGGATTTAACGGAAAGTTCATAACGTCATTGAGGACGCAGGATGATTTACCGAGTTTTACTGGCCGCAGCCCTCACGCTGTTGCTCGGCGCATGTGCCAAGGACGCGGTTGCTCCACCACCCGCCGAGGCGCCCGTTGCCGATAGCGCCAGCGCTTCCCTGCATTTCCACGCCATTGCCGGTCTCAATCCCGGTGCCGACGGCGTGCCCGCCCCCGTGCGCGTGCGGATTTTCGAGCTGAAGAACAGCGCCAACTTCAATCGTGCCGACTACTTCGCCCTGGCCGAACGTGCCCAGGCGACCCTCGGTGCCGACCTGATCGACCAGGACGAAGTCCTGGTCCAGCCTGGCGAGCAGATGAGTCTCGAGCGGGCACTCAACCCGGCGACCCGTCAGGTCGGCCTGGTGGTGGGCTATCGCGAGATCGACCAAGCGCTCTGGCGCACGCTGCTGACCATCGCCCCAAGCAGCTCAACGACTATCAGATCAGCCTCGATGTGCGTGCCGTGCGCAGCGCCGTCGTCGTGACCCCAACCCGCACCGCCCCCTAGGCAAACGGAGAAGCCATGTCCTGGAACAATCGAGTGGTCTGGTCGGAAGGCATGTTCATTGGAACGCAGCACTTCCAGCAGCATGACCGTTATCTGGAAAACCTGATCGATGCCCGCAGCCGCCCATTGGCCGTCGGCGCCTGGGGTTTTTCCGAGCTGCTGATCGACCAGGGCCTGGCCCAGGGCAAGCTGGCCATCGTCTCGGCCCGGGGCCTGTTGCCGGACGGCACGCCGTTCAACATTCCCGTTGATGACCTGGCACCGAGCCCGCTGACCATCGCAGACCATCTGCGCGATGGCCTGGTCTATCTGGCCTTGCCGCTCAAGCGCGCGGGCTCGCGGGACACCGTCGACGAAGGCGAGGAACTGGGCGGCGCACGCTACCTGAGCCAGGTCCGCGAAGTACGTGACGATAACGCGCCGTTCGAGAACCGTGCGCCGGTGGCCCTGGGTTCGCGGGCCTTGCGCTTGTTGACCGGCGAGGATGGCCTGGGCGACTACGCCGCCATTGGGCTGGTACGGGTCAAGGAAAAACGTGCCGACCGCGCCTGGTCCTCGACGACAGCTATGTGCCGCCGGTACTCGACGTCGCGGCGAGTAAGCCGCTGATGGCGTTTCGCAGTGAACTGCTGGGTCTGCTGCACCAGCGTGGCGAGGCCCTGGCCGGGCGGGTGGTGGCTTCGGGCGCGGTGGTGCCTCGGAGATCGCCGATTTCATGCTGCTGCAACTGGTCAACCGCGCCCAACCATTGATCAGCCATCTGAACCAGATCAGCCCCTTGCACCCGGAGCGCCTGTACAGCGAGCTGGTGAGCCTGGCTGGTGAGTTTTCCACGTTCGCCAGCAGCGGTCGGCGTCCGCCGCGTTCCCGGCGTATCAGCACGATGACCTGGCGTTGAGCTTCGCTCCGGTCATGCAGCTTGCGCGAAGCCCTGTCGATGCTGATCGACAGCAAGGCGACGCCGATTCCGATTGTCGAGAAAGCCTATGGCATCCATGTGGCGATGCTGGCCGACCGCAGCCTGATCGACAACGCCAGCTTCATCCTCGTGGTGCGCGCCGATATCCCCAGCGAAACCTGCGCGGACGTTTCGCCCAGCAGAGCAAGGTCGGTTCGGTGGAGCACATCCGCGACCTGGTCCAACTTGCAACTGCCGGGTATCGGCCTGCTGCCGTGCCGGTGGCGCCGCGGCAGATTCCGTTCCATGCCGGGTCGACCTACTACGAACTCGACCGGGGCAGCGGCATTGGAAGCAGCTGCAGAACTCCGGTGGCTTTGCGTTCCATGTCGCCGGCGATTTTCCCGGTTTGAACCTGGCCTTCTGGGCCATCCGAGGGTAAGCGGCGATGAGTGCCAACGATGATCCGTCGGGCCAATCGGTGCCCGCCAACGACCGTACCCAGTTCATGCCGCGCCCCGGTGGCCGGGCGCCGGAGCCCGCCCGGGCTGAACCTGCGGCAGCGCTGTCGGTGCCGGCCGCGCCGCTGCCGGTCGGCCAGTCGCAAGGCCTGAACCCGCTGGAGAGCGCCGCCGGGCCCTTGCTGGCTCTGCTGACGCGGCTGCGCAACACCATTGCCCATCCAGCGCCGGCCAGCTTGCGGGCGCAGTTGCTGGCCTATCTGCGGCAGTTCGAGGAACGCGCCGAAGGCGCCGGTATTGCGCGCAACGACGTGTTGCTGGCGCGCTATGCGCTGTGCACCGCTCTCGACGAGGCAGTGCTGAGCACGCCTTGGGGCAGTGGCGGCGACTGGGGCAAGCAGAGCCTGCTGATCACCGTGCACAATGAAGCCTGGGGGGGCGAGAAAGTCTTCCAGTTGCTCGACCATTGCCTGCAAAGCCCGCGCGAGCGCCTGTACCTGTTGGAGCTGTTGTACTTGTGCATCTGCCTGGGCTTCGAAGGCCGTTACCGGGTGATGATCGATGGGCGCAGCCAGCTCGATGCCCTGCGCGAACGCACCAGCGCGGCGATTCGCAGTGCCCGTGGCGAATACGAGCGCGAGCTGTCGCCGCACTGGCGCGGCCTGACAGTGGCGCGTGACCGGTTGAGCCAGTTCATGCCGCCCTGGGTCGGCATCGCCATCGGCCTGGCATTGCTGTTGGCGCTGTTGTTCGGCCTGCGCCTGAAGCTGGCCGCCGATGCCGAGCCGGTGTTTCGCATATCCACGCGCTGGGCGAGATCCCGGTGCAGACCATCGACCGTCCGGTGGTCCAGCCCAAGGTGGTGGAGCGGCCACGCCTGGCCGGTTTCCTCGCCGATGACATCAAGGCCGGCAAGGTTGCGGTGGAAGACAAGGTCGACCGCTCGGTGGTCACCATTCGCGGCGACGAACTCTTTGCCTCGGCCAGTTCCAGCATTGTCGACGACTACCAGCCGTTGATGCTGCGTATCGCCGATGCCATTGGCAAAGTGAAGGGCCAGGTGCGGGTCACCGGTCACAGCGACAACCGGCCCATCGCGACCCTGCGCTTCCCGTCCAACTGGGCGCTGTCCAGGCCCGCGCCGAGCAGGTGTTGCAGATCCTCGCGGCGAAGACTGGCACGCCTGCGCGCTTCAGCGCCGAAGGGCGCAGCGACACCGAACCGCTGGCCTCGAACGCCCACGGCCGAGGGTCGGGCGAAGAATCGTCGGGTGGAAATCACAGTCTTGGCGGAGGGAGTCGAGTGAAGGCGTTTTTTGGTTTTGTCGTTCGCTGGGTGATCCCGTTGCTGGGGCTGATCGCCTTGAGCCTGATCATCTGGTTCGTCGGCCCATTGCTGGAAGTGTTGGTGCCGGAGGGGCGGCGTTGGGCACTGATCGTGCTGATTTTCGCCGGTGTGGATCGCCTACCGCGTGTTCCGCCTGATCCAGGCCCGGCGCCAGGCGGCCAAGGTCATGCAGAGCCTGGCCGCGGAACCCCGCCGGATCCCGCAGTGTCGCCACCGCGAGGAACTGGCGACCCTGCGCCAGCGCATGGCCGAGGCCCTGGCGCTGCTCAAGAAAGCCAAGCTCGGCGGTGACGAGCGTCGCAACCTGTATGAGCTGCCGTGGTATGTGATCATCGGCCCGCCGGGTTCGGGCAAGACCACCGCGCTGGTCAACTCCGGGCTGCATTTCCCATTGGCCGCGCAGTTCGGCGCCGGGGCGATCCGCGGTGTCGGCGGTACACGCAACTGCGACTGGTGGTTCACCGACGAAGCGGTGCTGCTGGACACCGCCGGGCGCTACACCACCCAGGACAGCCATGCCCAGGTGGACAAGGCGGCCTGGCTGGGTTTCCTCGACCTGTTGAAGACCCAGCGTTCACGGCGGCCCATCGACGGTGCCTTTATCGCCATCAGTCTGTCGGACCTGCTGCTCGGCACCGACGCCGAGCGCGCCGCCCATGCCACGGCGATCCGCGCGCGGATCCAGGAGTTGTATACCCAGCTCGGCGTGCGTTTCCCGATCTACCTGATGCTGACCAAGCTCGACCTGGTGCCAGGGTTCATGGAGTTTTTCGACGCCCTGAGCAAGGAAGAGCGGGCCCAGGTCTGGGGCATGACCTTTGACCTGGACGACGGCAAGCACGCCGAAGGGCCGCTGGTGCGGTTCCGCGAAGAATTTGCCGGCCTTGAGCAGCGCCTCAATGCGCGGCTGGTGGAGCGTCTGCAACAGGAGCGCGACCCGGCACGGCGCGACCTGATCTACGGTTTCCCGCAGCAGTTCGGCGCATTGAAGACCTGCCTGCAGGATTTCCTCGACGGTGTGTTCAAGCCCAATGCCTATGAAGATCGTGCCTTGCTGCGCGGCGTGTACTTCACCAGTGGCACCCAGGAAGGCAGCCCCATCGACCGCCTGATCGGCGCCATGGCCAGAGCATGAACCTGGACCGCCAGCAGTTGGCGCGCCAGACGGGCAGCGGGCGCAGCTACTTCATCGAGAAGCTGTTCACCGCCGTGGCCTTCGCGAGCGTGGTCTGGTGGGGGTCAACCCCAAGGTCGAACAACGCCGTAAATGGCTGGCACGCGGGGTGCTGGCGGCCACGGTCGCGGTGGTGTTGGTGGTCGGTACGCTCTGGTGGGTGAGTTTCCGCGCCAACGAGGCGTACATCGCCCAGGTCGACCAGAAGGTCGCGCCCCTGGGTCAGAGCGTGCAGAACCTCAGCTCGGCGCAACGCGATGTGCTGGCGGTGTTGCCGTTGCTCAATGCGGTCAAGTACCTGGCCGGCGACGCGCCGGGCTGGGCCGAAGGCCTGGGCCTGTACCAGGGCGACATGCTCGAAGCCGAATCCGCCAGCGTCTATCGCAAGTTGCTGATCGCGGTGTTCGCGCCACGCTTGCTGACCCGTGTCGAGGAGCAACTGCACAGCGGCGGCAATTCGGACTTCCTTTACGAGGGCCTGAAAGCCTACTTGATGCTGGCCGACAACGAGCATTACGACCCGCAGTTCATCAAGGCCTGGATCGCCCTCGACTGGGACCGCAGCCTGCCGCGGGATTTGCCGCCGGAGCAGCGCGCCGCCCTCGGCGAACATCTGCAAGCGCTGTTCGAGCGTCGTCCACCGAATGCCCGGCTGGACGAGCGGCTGAATCGACGACTTGCGCCGGCAACTGCAGCAACTGCCGGTGGCGCAACGGGTCTATGACCGGGTCAAACGCCAGAAACTGCCGGAAGGCGTGCCGGACTTTCGCCTGAACGAGGCCGCCGGACGGGATGCGGCGTTGGTGTTCAGTCGCAAGAGCGGCAAGCCCTGGGCGATCCCCTGAGCGGCTTCTTCACCGTCAGGTTATCGACAGGCCTTCCTGCTGACCAGCCTGAACCAAGCCAATACCCTGGCCGAAGAGCAGTGGGTGTTGGGTCGCGACCCGGCCGAACAGCAGAATGTCGCCAGCCTGGCGGCGGATGTGCGGCGCCTGTATTTCCAGGACTACCTGCGCCAGTGGGACGCCTTGCTCGCCGATATCGACTTCGTGCCGATCACCAGCGTGGCCCAGGCCTCCGACGTGCTGCGGGTGATTTCCGGTCCGACCTCGCGCTGAAGAAACTGTTGCTGGCGGTGGCCAAGGAAACCGATCTGCAACAGGAAGAACGGCTGCTGGCGGCCCAGGGCAGCCGGTCGCGGGTAATGTCGACCAGCTCAAGCAACGCCTGGGCTCCCTGCTCGGTCAGGAACAGGCGGCGGGCAACAGCGCGCCAGTGGACAGCCAGGACCCGGTGAGCGCGCACTTCGCCGAGCTCAATGCCCTGGTCAACAAGGGCGAAGGCGAGCCGGCGGCCATCGACGCCTTGCTGGCGGACCTGAATGCGCTCTATGTGCAGGTCAGCGCCATGTCCGGTGCCAGCGGCGATGCCCTGCTCGGCGAGGCGAAGAACCAGGCCTCGGCCGCCGCGACGCGGGTCAGCCTGACGCCGAACGCCAGCCACCGCTGGTCCAGGGGCTGGTCAAATCGGTGGTCAGCTCGACTACCAATAGCATGATGGGGGGCGTGCGCAGCCAACTGAACGCGGCCTGGACCAGTGAAGTGGTGAACGTCTACCGGCAATCCCTCAGTGGCCGTTATCCGCTGGCGCCTGGCAGTGCCCGGGATGCGACGCTGGAGGACTTCGGCCTGTTCTTCGGGGTCGGTGGGGTGATGGACAACTACTTCCGCAAGTACCTGCAACCCTACGTCGACACTTCGACGACGCCTTGGCGCTGGCAGCCGGGAGCGGCGCAGAAACTGGGCATCTCGCCCGGGGTGTTGCAGACCTTCCAGCGTGCCGCGGCGATTCGCGATGCGTTCTTCCGCTCCGGCGGCACCCAGCCGACCGTGCGTTTTGAGCTCAAACCGGTGGCGATGGACGCTTCCATCAGCCAGTTCCAGCTTGAGCTCGACGGCCAGCAGGTCGGCTATGACCACGGTCCGAGTCGGCCGGTGGCGATGCAATGGCCGAACCCCGGCAGCGTCGGCGTGGTTCGCCTGTCGATCTCGCCGCCGTCGGCCAGCGGGCGCTCCGGGATCACCCTGGACGGGCCCTGGCCTGGTTCCGCCTGCTGGAGCAATCGGACCTGGTGGCGGGTAACTCACCGGATCGTTTCAACCTGCGGCTGCGGGTGGACGGCGCGAGCATTTCCTACGAACTGCGCGCGAGCAGTGCCTTCAACCCGTTCAAGAGCCGCGTGCTCAGCGGCTTCAGCCTGCCGGAGCGGCTATGACGACAGCAGGTTTCTACGGCAAGCTGGCCAGTCGCGGCGACTTTGTCAGCCGCGGCCTGCCGCAGAGCTTTATCCAGCCCTGGGATGCCTGGTTGGCCTCGGGTTGCTCGCCAGCCAGCAGCAATTGGGGGCTGATTGGCTGAACGTGTACCTGGTCAGTCCGCTCTGGCGTTTTGTGCTGGCCGCGGGTGTCTGCGGCCGGATGCGCTGGCTGGGGTGTTGATGCCAAGCATCGATCGGGTCGGGCGCTACTTTCCGCTGACCGTGGCCCAGCCCCTCGATCCCGGACACGCCTTGACGGCGGTGCTCGGCGGCGCGGACAGCTGGTTCGAGCAGGTCGAAACCCTGTTGCTGGCGACCCTGGAAGAGGGCGCTGGCTCGAGGTGTTCGATCAGGGCGTCGAGGACCTGGGCGGCTTGCCGTCGCCAACAAGGTGCCCTCCAGCGACTTCGTCGGATTGCAGCGCCTGGCCGCGCTCGACGCGCCGAGCCGTGTCAGCGCCCTGGCCGAACAGGCCTGCGTCGCAGCAGCCTCTGGTGGGGGCGTGGCTCGCAGCGGATCGAGGCGGGACTGATGCGTTGCGCGGCCTGCCGGCGACCGCCGATTTCGGCAGTTTTCTTCTGGCAAGGGGCATCGATCTAGATGGCTCACGCACCTGCAATCACTTACCAGTCGGCCAGCTACAGCCATGTTGGCATGGTCCGACAGATCAACGAGGACGCCTTCCTGGAACTGCCCGGCGCCGGGCTCTGGGTGGTGGCCGACGGCATGGGCGACACGCGGCGGGGACTATGTCAGCAGCCTGATCGTCGACACCCTGCGCCGCGTTCCACCTCGGACGCCCTGGCGATCTACACCACGGCCCTGCGCACGCGGTTGGCCGAGGTCAATGCCGCGGTGCGCGAGGAAACGCCAACCGTGGCGTGGCCATGATGGGCAGCACCGTGTGCTGTTGGCGGTACGCGCGCCGAGGGCGTCTGCCTGTGGGCCGGCGACAGTCGCCTGTATCGCCTGCGCGACGGCCAGTTGGAGAGCATTTCGCGCGATCACAGCTACGTCCAGGACCTGCAGGACAGCGGCCTGCTCAGCGAGGCCGAGGCGCGGGTGCACCCGCGGCGAACATCGTCACCCGGGCCATCGGCGTGGAGGCGCAACTGGAGTTGTCGATGGTGCCGTTCCAGGTGTTGCCCGGAGACACTACCTACTGTGCAGCGACGGCCTGAACAAGACGCCGAGGACGCCGAGATCCGCGATGTGCTGGTGCACGCCGACCCCTATGACGTGGTTCGCAGCCTGGTGCACCTGGGCCTGACCCGGGCGCCCCGACAACATTACGGCGATTGTCGTCAAGCCACCTGAAGACCCCGACACCATGGATATTCTGATTCCCGGATTCGATATAGGCGAGGAGATTGGCGAAGGCGCCATGGCGACCGTCTACCTGGCGACCCAACGGTCGCTGGAGCGCAAGTGGCGCTGAAAGTGATGGCGGCCGCGCTGGCCGCCGACCCGACCTTCTGCGGCGTTTCTGCGCGAAGGTCGGACCCTGGCGCGACTGTCGCATCCGAATACGGTGACGATCCACGACATCGGCAATGTCGGCGAGCTGTATTACATGGCGATGGAGTACCTGCCCAATGGCACGCTCAAGGAGCGGATCGCGGCGGGCTGAGCCCGGAGCAAGGATGGCGTATGTCCGCCAGATCGCTTCGGCCTGGTTATGCCCATGCCCAGGGGTTGGTGCACCGCGATGTAAAGCCGCCAACCTTTCCGCGCCGACGGCACGCGGTGCTCTCGGACTTGGCATCGCCAAGTCGCTGGACGATCGGACCCAGTTCCCCAGCCGGGTTTGCCGGGAGCATCGGCAGCCGTGGGCAGGGGCCGTTGGCCCGACGGGTTCATGAAACGCCAGGGCCTGCCGGCTGAGGTCCTGGCCACCGCCGGGCCTAGGGGGGCGGCAGGCGGGGACTGGGCCGATGTCAGCGACTTGATCAGTCCGACACCCGTGCCGTCGCGCGGAACAGGATGGCCGGCTTCATCCGGTGCACCACCTGGCATGGCATAACCCGCCGAAGCGATCTGGCGGACATACGCCAATCCTTGCTCCGGGCTCAGCCCCGCCGCGATCCGCTCCTTGAGCGTGCCATTGGGCAGGTACTCCATCGCATGTAATACAGCTCGCCGACATTGCCGATGTCCGTGGATCGTCACCGTATTCGGATGCGACAGTCGCGCCAGGGTCCGACTTCGGCAGGAAAAACGCTCGCAGAAGGTCGGTCCGGCGGCCAGCGCGGCCGCCATCACTTTCAGCGCCACCTTGCGCTCCAGCGACCGTTGGGTCGCCAGTAACGGTCGCCATGCGCCTTCGCCAATCTCCTCGCTATATCGAACCGGGAATCAGAATATCCATGGTGTCGGGTCTTCAGGTGGCTTTGACGACAATCGCCGTAAGTTGTCGGGGGCGCCCCGGGTCAGGCCCAGGTGCACCAGGCTGCGAACCACGTCATAGGGTCGGCGTGCACCAGCACATCGCGGATCTCGGCGTCCTCGGCGGTCTTGTTCAGGCCGTCGCTGCACAGTAGGTAGGTGTCTCCGGCAACACCTGGAACGGCACCATCGACAACTCCAGTTGCGCCTCCACGCCGATGCCCGGGTGACGATGTTCGCCCGCGGGTGCACCCGCGCCTCGGCCTCGCTGAGCAGGCCGCTGTCCTGCAGGTCCTGGACGTAGCTGTGATCGCGCGAAATGCTCTCCAACTGGCCGTCGCGCAGGCGATACAGGCGACTGTCGCCGGCCCACAGGCAGACGCCCTCGGCGCCGCGTACCGCCAACAGCACCACGGTGCTGCCCATCATGGCCACGCCACGGTTGGCGGTTTCCTCGCGCACCGCGGCATTGACCTCGGCCAACCGCGTGCGCAGGGCCGTGGTGTAGATCGCCAGGGCGTCCGAGGGTGGAACGCGGCGCAGGGTGTCGACGATCAGGCTGCTGACATAGTCCCCCGCCGCGTGTCCGCCCATGCCGTCGGCCACCACCCCAGAGCCCGGCGCCGGGCAGTTCCAGGAAGGCGTCCTCGTTGATCTGTCGGACCATGCCAACATGGCTGTAGCTGGCCGACTGGTAAGTGATTGCAGGTGCGTGAGCCATCTAGATCGATGCCCCCTTGCCCAGAAGAAAACTGCCGAAATCGGCGGTCGCCGGCAGGCCCGCGCAACGCATCAGTCCCGCCTCGATCCGCTGCGAGCCACGCCCCCACCAGAGGCTGCTGCCGACGCAGGCCTGTTCGGCCAGGGCGCTGACACGGCTCGGCGCGTCGAGCGCGGCCAGGCGCTGCAATCCGACGAAGTCGCTGGAGGGCACCTTGTGGCGAACGGCAAGCCGCCCAGGTCCTCGACGCCCTGATCGAACACCTCGAAGCCAGCGCCCTCTTCCAGGGTCGCCAGCAACAGGGTTTCGACCTGCTCGAACCAGCTGTCCGCGCCGCCGAGCACCGCCGTCAAGGCGTGTCCGGGATCGAGGGGCTGGGCCACGGTCAGCGGAAAGTAGCGCCCGACCCGATCGATGCTTGGCATCAACACCCCAGCCAGCGCATCCGGCCCGCAGACACCCGCGGCCAGCACAAAACGCCAGAGCGGACTGACCAGGTACACGTTCAGCCAATCAGCCCCCAATTGCTGCTGGCTGGCGAGCAACCCCGAGGCCAACCAGGCATCCCAGGGCTGGATAAAGCTCTGCGGCAGGCCGCGGCTGACAAAGTCGCCGCGACTGGGCCAGCTTGCCGTAGAAACCTGCTGTCGTCATAGCCGCTCCGGCAGGCTGAAGCCGCTGAGCACGCGGCTCTTGAACGGGTTGAAGGCACTGCTCGCGCGCAGTTCGTAGGAAATGCTCGCGCCGTCCACCCGCAGCCGCAGGTTGAAACGATCCGGTGAGTTACCCGCCACCAGGTCCGATTGCTCCAGCAGGCGAACCAGGCCCAGGGCCCGTCCAGGGTGATCCCGGAGCGCCCGCTGGCCGACGGCGGCGAGATCGACAGGCGAACCACGCCGACGCTGCCGGGGTTCGGCCATTGCATCGCCACCGGCCGACTCGGACCGTGGTCATAGCCGACCTGCTGGCCGTCGAGCTCAAGCTGGAACTGGCTGATGGAAGCGTCCATCGCCACCGGTTTGAGCTCAAAACGCACGGTCGGCTGGGTGCCGCCGGAGCGGAAGAACGCATCGCGAATCGCCGCGGCACGCTGGAAGGTCTGCAACACCCCGGGCGAGATGCCCAGTTTCTGCGCCGCTCCCGGCTGCCAGCGCCAAGGCGTCGTCGAAGTGTCGACGTAGGGTTGCAGGTACTTGCGGAATAGTTGTCCATCACCCCACCGACCCCGAAGAACAGGCCGAAGTCCTCCAGCGTCGCATCCCGGGCACTGCCAGGCGCCAGCGGATAACGGCCACTGAGGGATTGCCGGTAGACGTTCACCACTTCACTGGTCCAGGCCGCGTTCAGTTGGCTGCGCACGCCCCCCATCATGCTATTGGTAGTCGAGCTGACCACCGATTTGACCAGCCCCTGGACCAGCGGTGGCTGGCGTTCGGCGGTCAGGCTGACCCGCGTCGCGGCGGCCGAGGCCTGGTTCTTTCGCCTCGCCGAGCAGGGCATCGCCGCTGGCACCGGACATGGCGCTGACCTGCACATAGAGCGCATTCAGGTCCGCCAGCAAGGCGTCGATGGCCGCCGGCTCGCCTTCGCCCTTGTTGACCAGGGCATTGAGCTCGGCGAAGTGCGCGCTCACCGGGTCCTGGCTGTCCACTGGCGCGCTGTTGCCCGCCGCCTGTTCCTGACCGAGCAGGGAGCCCAGGCGTTGCTTGAGCTGGTCGACATTACCCGCGACCGGCTTGCCCTGGGCCGCCAGCAGCCGTTCTTCCTGTTGCAGATCGGTTTCCTTGGCCACCGCCAGCAACAGTTTCTTCAGCGGCGAGGTCGGACCGGAAATCACCCGCAGCACGTCGGAGGCCTGGGCCACGCTGGTGATCGGCACGAAGTCGATATCGGCGAGCAAGGCGTCCCACTGGCGCAGGTAGTCCTGGAAATACAGGCGCCGCACATCCGCCGCCAGGCTGGCGACATTCTGCTGTTCGGCCGGGTCGCGACCCAACACCCACTGCTCTTCGGCCAGGGTATTGGCTTGGTTCAGGCTGGTCAGCAGGAAGGCCTGTCGATAACCCTTGACGGTGAAGAAGCCGCTCAGGGGATCGCCCAGGGGCTTGCCGCTCTTGCGACTGAACACCAACGCCGCATCCCGTCCGGCGGCCTCGTTCAGGCGAAAGTCCGGCACGCCTTCCGGCAGTTTCTGGCGTTTGACCCGGTCATAGACCCGTTGCGCCACCGGCAGTTGCTGCAGTTGCCGGCGCAAGTCGTCGATCAGCCGCTCGTCCAGCCGGGCATTCGGTGGACGACGCTCGAACAGCGCTTGCAGATGTTCGCCGAGGGCGGCGCTGCTCCGGCGGCAAATCCCGCGGCAGGCTGCGGTCCCAGTCGAGGGCGATCCAGGCCTTGATGAACTGCGGGTCGTAATGCTCGTTGTCGGCCAGCATCAAGTAGGCTTTCAGCCCCTCGTAAAGGAAGTCCGAATTGCCGCCGCTGTGCAGTTGCTCCTCGACACGGGTCAGCAAGCGTGGCGCGAACACCGCGATCAGCAACTTGCGATAGACGCTGGCGGATTCGGCTTCGAGCATGTCGCCCTGGTACAGGCCCAGGCCTTCGGCCCAGCCCGGCGCGTCGCCGGCCAGGTACTTGACCGCATTGAGCAACGGCAACACCGCCAGCACATCGCGTTGCGCCGAGCTGAGGTTCTGCACGCTCTGACCCAGGGGCGCGACCTTCTGGTCGACCTGGGCGATGTACGCCTCGTTGGCGCGGAAACTCACCCACCAGAGCGTACCGACCACCAACACCACCGCGACCGTGGCCGCCAGCACCCCGCGTGCCAGCCATTTACGGCGTTGTTCGACCTTGGGGTTGACCCCCACCAGACCACGCTCGGCGAAGGCCACGGCGGTGAACAGCTTCTCGATGAAGTAGCTGCGCCCGCTGCCCGTCTGGCGCGCCAACTGCTGGCGGTCCAGGTTCATGCTCTGGCCATGGCGCCGATCAGGCGGTCGATGGGGCTGCCTTCCTGGGTGCCACTGGTGAAGTACACGCCGCGCAGCAAAGGCACGATCTTCATAGGCATTGGGCTTGAACACACCGTCGAGGAAATCCTGCAGGCAGGTCTTCAATGCGCCGAACTGCTGCGGGAAACCGTAGATCAGGTCGCGCCGTGCCGGGTCGCGCTCCTGTTGCAGACGCTCCACCAGCCGCGCATTGAGGCGCTGCTCAAGGCCGGCAAATTCTTCGCGGAACCGCACCAGCGGCCCTTCGGCGTGCTTGCCGTCGTCCAGGTCAAAGGTCATGCCCCAGACCTGGGCCCGCTCTTCCTTGTCAGGGCGTCGAAAAAACTCCATGAACCCTGGCACCAGGTCGAGCTTGGTCAGCATCAGGTAGATCGGGAAACGCACGCCGAGCTGGGTATACAACTCCTGGATCCCGCGCGCGGATCGCCGTGGCATGGGGCGGCGCGCTCGGCGTCGGTGCCGAGCAGCAGGTCCGACAGACTGATGGCGAATAAAGGCACCGTCGATGGGCCGCCGTGAACGCTGGGTCTTCAACAGGTCGAGGAAAACCCAGCCAGGCCGCCTTGTCCACCTGGGCATGGCTGTCCTGGGTGGTGTAGCGCCCGGCGGTGTCCAGCAGCACCGCTTCGTCGGTGAACCACCAGTCGCAGTTGCGTTGTACCGCCGACACCGCGGATCGCCCCGGCGCCGAACTGCGCGGCCAATGGGAAATGCAGCCCGGAGTTGACCAGCGCGGTGTCTTGCCCGAACCCGGCGGGCCGATGATCACATACCACGGCAGCTCATACAGGTTGCGACGCTCGTCACCGCCGAGCTTGGCTTTCTTGAGCAGCGCCAGGGCCTCGGCCATGCGCTGGCGCAGGGTCGCCAGTTCCTCGGCGGTGGCGACACTGGCGGGATCCGGCGGGGTTTCCGCGGCCAGGCTCTGCATGACCTTGGCCGCCTGGCGCCGGGCCTGGATCAGGCGGAACACGCGGTAGGGCGATCCACACCGCGAAAATCAGCACGATCAGTGCCCAACGCCGCCCCTCCGGCACCAACACTTCCAGCAATGGGCCGACGAACCAGATGATCAGGCTCAAGGCGATCAGCCCCAGCAACGGGATCACCAGCGAACGACAAAACCAAAAAACGCCTTCACTCGACTCCCTCCGCCAAGACTGTGATTTCCACCCGACGATTCTTCGCCCGACCCTCGGCCGTGGCGTTCGAGGCCAGCGGTTCGGTGTCGCTGCGCCCTTCGGCGCTGAAGCGCGCAGGCGTGCCAGTCTTCGCCGCGAGGATCTGCAACACCTGCTCGGCGCGGGCCTGGGACAGCGCCCAGTTGGACGGGAAGCGCAGGGTCGCGATGGGCCGGTTGTCGCTGTGACCGGTGACCCGCACCTGGCCCTTCACTTTGCCAATGGCATCGGCGATACGCAGCATCAACGGCTGTAGTCGTCGACAATGCTGGAACTGGCCGAGGCAAAGAGTTCGTCGCCGCGAATGGTGACCACCGAGCGGTCGACCTTGTCTTCCACCGCAACCTTGCCGGCCTTGATGTCATCGGGCGAGGAAACCGGCCAGGCGTGGCCGCTCCACCACCTTGGGCTGGACCACCGGACGGTCGATGGTCTGCACCGGGATCTCGCCCAGCGCGTGGATATTGCGAAACACCGGCTCGGCATCGGCGGCCAGCTTCAGGCGCAGGCCGAACAACAGCGCCAACAGCAATGCCAGGCCGATGGCGATTGCCGACCCAGGGCGGCATGAACTGGCTCAACCGGTCACGCGCCACTGTCAGGCCGCGCCAGTGCGGCGACAGCTCGCGCTCGTATTCGCCACGGGCACTGCGAATCGCCGCGCTGGTGCGTTCGCGCAGGGCATCGAGCTGGCTGCGCCCATCGATCATCACCCGGTAACGGCCTTCGAAGCCCAGGCAGATGCACAAGTACAACAGCTCCAACAGGTACAGGCGCTCGCGCGGGCTTTGCAGGCAATGTCGAGCAACTGGAAGACTTTCTCGCCCCCCCAGGCTTCATTGTGCACGGTGATCAGCAGGCTCTGCTTGCCCCAGTCGCCGCCACTGCCCCAAGGCGTGCTCAGCACTGCCTCGTCGAGAGCGGTGCACAGCGCATAGCGCGCCAGCAACACGTCGTTGCGCGCCAATACCGGCGCCTTCGGCGCGTTCCTCGAACTGCCGCAGATAGGCCAGCAACTGCGCCCGCAAGCTGGCCGGCGCTGGATGGGCAATGGTGTTGCGCAGCCGCGTCAGCAGAGCCAGCAAGGCCCGGCGGCGCTCTCCAGCGGGTTCAGGCCTTGCGACTGGCCGACCGGCAGCGGCGCGGCCGGCACCGACAGCGCTGCCGCAGGTTCAGCCCGGGCGGGCTCCGGCGCCCGGCCACCGGGGCGCGGCATGAACTGGGTACGGTCGTTGGCGGGCACCGATTGGCCCGACGGATCATCGTTGGCACTCATCGCCGCTTACCCTCGGATGGCCCAGAAGGCCAGGTTCAAACCGGGAAAATCGCCGGCGACATGGAACGCCAAAGCCACCGGAGTTCTGCAGCTGCTTCCAATGCTCGCTGCCCCGGTCGAGTTCGTAGTAGGTCGACCCGGCATGGAACGGAATCTGCCGCGGCGCCACCGGCAGCGGCAGCAGGCCGATACCCGGCAGTTGCAAGTTGACCAGGTCGCGGATGTGCTCCACCGAACCGACCTTGCTCTGCTGGGCGAAACGTCCGCGCAGGGTTTCGCTGGGGATATCGGCGCGCACCACGAGGATGAAGCTGGCGTTGTCGATCAGGCTGCGGTCGGCCAGCATCGCCACATGGATGCCATAGGCTTTCTCGACAATCGGAATCGGCGTCGCCTTGCTGTCGATCAGCATCGACAGGGCTTCGCGCAAGGCTGCATGACCGGAGCGAAGCTCAACGCCAGGTCATCGTGCTGATACGCCGGGAACGCGGCGGGACGCCGACCGCTGCTGGCGAACGTGGAAAACTCACCAGCCAGGCTCACCAGCTCGCTGTACAGGCGCTCCGGGTGCAAGGGGCTGATCTGGTTCAGATGGCTGATCAATGGTTGGGCGCGGTTGACCAGTTGCAGCAGCATGAAATCGGCGATCTCCGAGGCACCACCGGCGCCCGAAGCCACCACCCGCCCGGCCAGGGCCTCGCCACGCTGGTGCAGCAGACCCAGCAGTTCACTGCGAAACGCCATCAGCGGCTTACTCGCCGCGACGTCGAGTACCGGCGGCACATAGCTGTCGTCGAGGACCAGGGCGCGGTCGGCACGTTTTTCCTTGACCCGTACCAGCCCAATGGCGGCGTAGTCGCCCAGGCCATCCTCGCCGGTCAACAAGCGCAAGGCCCGCGAACCCAGGGCCACCGGCGCACGGTTCTCGAACGGCGCGTTATCGTCACGTACTTCGCGGACCTGGCTCAGGTAGCGTGCGCCGCCCAGTTCCTCGCCTTCGTCGACGGTGTCCCGCGAGCCCGCGCGCTTGAGCGGCAAGGCCAGATAGACCAGGCCATCGCGCAGATGGTCTGCGATGGTCAGCGGGCTCGGTGCCAGGTCATCAACGGGAATGTTGAACGGCGTGCCGTCCGGCAACAGGCCCCGGGCCGAGACGATGGCCAGCTGCCCTGGGCCAGCAGGCCCTGGTCGATCAGCAGCTCGGAAAAAACCCCAGGCGCCGACGGCCAATGGGCGGCTGCGGGCATCGATCAGGTTTTCCAGATAACGGTCATGCTGCTGGAAGTGCTGCGTTCCAATGAACATGCCTTCCGACCAGACCACTCGATTGTTCCAGGACATGGCTTCCGTTTGCCTAGGGGGCGGTGCGGGTTGGGGTCACGACGACGGCGCTGCGCACGGCACGCACATCGAGGCTGATCTGATAGTCGTTGAGCTGCTTGGGGGCGATGGTCAGCAGCGTGCGCCAGAGCGCTTGGTCGATCTCGCGATAGCCCACCACCAGGCCGACCTGAC
>NZ_CAJFDC010000003.1:0-2500 GCF_904067045.1 Pseudomonas sp. FEN
GCCCCTTGTGCTCTTTGAACAGCGCCTCATGGAAAGCTGGAACCAGCGGGGCGCCCTGGCCGCCGGCCGCCACATCGCGGCGGCGGAAGTCGCCGACGACGGTGATGCCGGTCAGTTCCGCGAGCAGGGCCGGGTTGCCGATCTGCACGGTAAAGCCACGCGCCGGTTCGTGGCGAATAGTCTGGCCGTGGCTGCCGATGGCCCGAATGGCCTCGGGGTCGAGTTGCTGCTGCTCCAGCAGGGTGTTGATACCCTGGGCGGCCAGGGTTACCCAGTTCTGCTCGGCGATGGCGCCCGGGCAATTTCGTCGGGACCGCTGGCGCACAGGCCGAGCAGTTCCGCGCGCAAGGTCTCGGGCATGGGAATGTAGTGGCTGGCCAGCAGCCGGATGGAGCCGTCGAGCGCTACCAGGGCAATGTCCAGCCCATCAAGACTGGTTCCGGACATCACACCTATGTAGAGCATGGTTGTTTACCGTTTGGCCGAGGCGACTTTGCTGGACTTTTCCTGATTCATGCGTGCCATCAGCGGCTGGCTCTGTTGCAGGAAGCGGGCGCGTTCGGATTTGGCGATCGGATCGGCCATGGGCAGTTTCTGGCCCAGTGGGTCGACGTGTACGCCATTGACCTGGAACTCGTAGTGCAAGTGCGGGCCGGTCGACAGGCCGGTAGTGCCGATATAGCCAATGACCTGGCCCTGCTTGACGTTGCTGCCGGTCTTGACGCCCTTGGCAAAGCCCTGCATGTGACCGTAGAGGGTCCGGTAGGTATTGCCGTGCTGGATGATCACCGTGTTGCCGTAGCCGCCGCGACGACCGGCCAGCAGCACCTTGCCGTCGCCGGCGGCCTTGATCGGCGTGCCACGAGGCGCCGCGTAGTCGACGCCTTTGTGGGCGCGGATCTTGTTCAGGATCGGGTGCTTGCGGCCCATGGAAAAGCGCGAGCTGATGCGGGCGAAATCCACGGGGGTGCGGATAAAGGCTTTGCGCATGCTGTTGCCGTCGGCGGTGTAGTAGCTGCTGGAGCCCTGTTTATTGGTGTAGCGCACGGCAGTGTAGGTCTTGCCACGATTGGTGAAGCGTGCGGAGAGGATATTGCCGGTGCCGACGGTCTTGCCGTTGACCACTTTCTGCTCGTAGATCACCTCGAATTCGTCGCCGGGACGGATGTCCTGGGCGAAGTCGATGTCGTAGCCGAACACATGGGCCATTTCGCGGGTCAGGCTGTGGGGCATGCCGGCGCGCTGGGCGGAAAGCGACAGCGAGCTGTTGATCACGCCGTGCACATAGGCGGAGCGTACCACTGGCTGGCTGACTACGCGGTTGAAGGTGAAGCCTTTCGGACCCTTGGTCAGGGTGATGGTCTCAAGGTCGCTGACCTTGCTGTGCAGGTTGGTCAGTTGGCCGTCGGGGTTCAGTTCGAACTCCAGCACCTGGCCATGCTTGAGCTGGGAAAACTGCTTGGCTTGTTTATCGCTGGCCAGGACCTCATGTACCGATGCCGCCGGCAAACCGACCTTCTCGAACAGCGTGGAGAGGGTATCGCCCCGGGCTACGGTGACCTCCCGGTGGCCGGGGGCTTTCTTTTCTTCAGGCGCCGGTTCGGTCTTGGCGGTCTTGGCGGTGTTCTGGGTGTCTTCGGCGCTGTCGTCGATCTGGGCGAATGGCGATGGATTGCCTTCATTTGTGGCTTGATCGAGTTCGACGGCGTCTTTGTCTTGTGTCAGTTGATCAGCTGGGCTTTCCAGCTCCAGGCTCAGCGTTGTCTTCTTGGCTTCTACGTCACTGGATGGAAAGACCAGTAGCGCCAGGCTGAGAAGGGCGGCGATGCCACTTGCGGCCAGCAGGTGGGTCTTCGGATAAAGCGGGGGCGCTTTAGGCGGTTCTGTGGTCATAGGTAATTTGACTTTGATGAAGATGAATTGGAAAAGATGAATGACATGATGAAGATGAAATAACTGTATAAAATATAACCAAAACATATCTGAAGCAAGTCTGTCATGTGCAGATGGGCGTTTCGTGCCCGTATGCCGGGCAAAACTTGTATTTGGGCGGCGATCTTGTATGGTTGGTTCCCTTTGAATCTGAGCCTTGCAGGTTGGTTATGAAGTCGGTTGAAGAGCAGCTAGCGCTGATCAAGCGTGGTGCGGAAGAGGTGTTGGTCGAGTCCGAATTGGTCGAGAAGCTCAAGCGCGGCCAGCCGTTGCGTATCAAGGCTGGCTTCGATCCCACGGCGCCGGATCTGCACCTGGGCCACACGGTCCTTATTAACAAGCTGCGCCAGTTCCAGGATCTGGGGCATCAGGTGATCTTCCTGATTGGCGACTTCACCGGCATGATCGGTGATCCGAGCGGCAAGAGTGCCACGCGTCCACCGCTGACGCGTGAGCAGGTTCTCGAGAATGCCGAGACCTACAAGACCCAGGTGTTCAAGATTCTTGATCCGGCCAAGACCGAGGTGGCGTTCAACTCCACCTGGATGGACCAGATGGGGCCAGCGGA
>NZ_CAJFDC010000003.1:7500-100076 GCF_904067045.1 Pseudomonas sp. FEN
AAAAGCGTAGTCGATGGAAAACAGGTTAATATTCCTGTACTTCTGGTTATTGCGATGGAGGGACGGAGAAGGCTAGGCCAGCTTGGCGTTGGTTGTCCAAGTTTAAGGTGGTAGGCTGGAATCTTAGGTAAATCCGGGATTCCAAGGCCGAGAGCTGATGACGAGTTATCTTTTAGATGACGAAGTGGTTGATGCCATGCTTCCAAGAAAAGCTTCTAAGCTTCAGGTAACCAGGAACCGTACCCCAAACCGACACAGGTGGTTGGGTAGAGAATACCAAGGCGCTTGAGAGAACTCGGGTGAAGGAACTAGGCAAAATGGCACCGTAACTTCGGGAGAAGGTGCGCCGGTGAGGGTGAAGGACTTGCTCCGTAAGCCCATGCCGGTCGAAGATACCAGGCCGCTGCGACTGTTTATTAAAAACACAGCACTCTGCAAACACGAAAGTGGACGTATAGGGTGTGACGCCTGCCCGGTGCCGGAAGGTTAATTGATGGGGTTAGCTAACGCGAAGCTCTTGATCGAAGCCCCGGTAAACGGCGGCCGTAACTATAACGGTCCTAAGGTAGCGAAATTCCTTGTCGGGTAAGTTCCGACCTGCACGAATGGCGTAACGATGGCGGCGCTGTCTCCACCCGAGACTCAGTGAAATTGAAATCGCTGTGAAGATGCAGTGTATCCGCGGCTAGACGGAAAGACCCCGTGAACCTTTACTATAGCTTTGCACTGGACTTTGAATTTGCTTGTGTAGGATAGGTGGGAGGCTTTGAAGCGTGGACGCCAGTTCGCGTGGAGCCAACCTTGAAATACCACCCTGGCAACTTTGAGGTTCTAACTCAGGTCCGTTATCCGGATCGAGGACAGTGTATGGTGGGTAGTTTGACTGGGGCGGTCTCCTCCTAAAGAGTAACGGAGGAGTACGAAGGTGCGCTCAGACCGGTCGGAAATCGGTCGTAGAGTATAAAGGCAAAAGCGCGCTTGACTGCGAGACAGACACGTCGAGCAGGTACGAAAGTAGGTCTTAGTGATCCGGTGGTTCTGTATGGAAGGGCCATCGCTCAACGGATAAAAGGTACTCCGGGGATAACAGGCTGATACCGCCCAAGAGTTCATATCGACGGCGGTGTTTGGCACCTCGATGTCGGCTCATCACATCCTGGGGCTGAAGCCGGTCCCAAGGGTATGGCTGTTCGCCATTTAAAGTGGTACGCGAGCTGGGTTTAGAACGTCGTGAGACAGTTCGGTCCCTATCTGCCGTGGACGTTTGAGATTTGAGAGGGGCTGCTCCTAGTACGAGAGGACCGGAGTGGACGAACCTCTGGTGTTCCGGTTGTCACGCCAGTGGCATTGCCGGGTAGCTATGTTCGGGAAAGATAACCGCTGAAAGCATCTAAGCGGGAAACTTGCCTCAAGATGAGATCTCACTGGAACCTTGAGTTCCCTGAAGGGCCGTCGAAGACTACGACGTTGATAGGCAGGGTGTGTAAGCGCTGTGAGGCGTTGAGCTAACCTGTACTAATTGCCCGTGAGGCTTGACCATATAACACCCAAGCAATTTGCAGGCTTCGAGCTGAAGAGCGAAGGAGCACCAGATTGCGGTGTGTGAAGACGAAACGAACCGAAAGTTTGCGACTCACAAAACACCGAGCTGTCACATACCCATTTGCTGGAGCGTGATCTCGCAAGAGAAAACGAGCTGGCTACCGAATTTCTTGACGACCATAGAGCATTGGAACCACCTGATCCCATCCCGAACTCAGCAGTGAAACGATGCATCGCCGATGGTAGTGTGGGGTTTCCCCATGTGAGAGTAGGTCATCGTCAAGATTAAATTCCAGAACCCCTGATTGCTAACGCGATCAGGGGTTTTGTTTTTGTGGCGTCGAAATATTGGGTGCGGGGCTTGAGGGCCTATTCGCCGCACCGCCGCGAAGAGGTCGAATAGGCGCTGCAAGGCCCAAGGATCATATGCAAGCCCTCGACGCATGGCTATCATGCCTACCTCATCGTGAATCGAGACCTGCATGCTGACGTTGTTGAAACTCCTCAAAGATGGTCGATTCCACTCCGGGCAAGCGCTAGGGGTGGCGTTGGGTGTAAGCCGCAGCGCCGTCTGGAAGCAGCTCCAGCAACTGGAGGCGGAATTCGGGCTGGTTATCCATAAGGTCCGTGGCCGGGGTTACCAACTTGCCAGTCCGCTGGTGCTATTGAACGAGCTGGAGATAGCAGCTGCAAACCCCATGGCATCCTGGCCAGTGCATGTCTACGACACCATTGACTCAACCAATGCCGAGGCGCTACGTCTGGTGGAGAAAGGCGTTGCCGCGCCTTTTATCGTGGTGGCCGAGCGGCAAACCGCCGGGCGAGGACGTAGAGGGCGGCAGTGGGTCAGCCCGTTCGCCGAAAATATCTATTACAGTCTGTTGCTCAGGATTGAAGGCGGCATGCGCCAGCTGGAAGGCCTGAGCCTGGTGGTCGGCCTGGCCGTGTTAACCGTATTGCGTGAGCTCGGCATCGCCCGGGCCGGGCTGAAGTGGCCAAATGACGTGCTGGTCGACAACAAGAAGATCGCCGGCATTCTTCTGGAGTTGGTCGGCGATCCGGCGGATGTCTGTCATGTCGTGCTGGGTGTTGGGATCAACGTCAATATGCAAACGGCCGACCAGGTGGATCAGCTGTGGACGTCGGCCCGGCTGGAAACGGGGCGCTCGATCGATCGCAACCAACTGATCGCCAGTCTGGGAGAAAAGCTGCGCTTTTACCTGGATTGGCATCAGTCCTCCGGTTTTGCCGCGATCCAGGCGGAGTGGGAGCAGAATCATCTCTGGCAGGGGCGCAAGGTTGCCCTGGTCGCCGGGGTGAACCAGGTCGAAGGGATCGTGCTGGGCATCGATCAGCAGGGCGCGCTTCGTTTGCAGGTGGATGGCGTGGAAAAGGTCTTCAGTGGTGGCGAGCTCAGCCTGCGCTTGCGCGATGATGCTTGAGTTCTGGGCTGCGGACGGCTTTGGCAAGGGCTGGGTGCGTCGGATGCCCGTCCCGGTGTTGGTTGGCTTGGCGGTGGTCTATCCGCTCGATTGAGGTTCCTATGCGTTGGTTGTTTCTATTGCTGCTGGTGCTCAATGGTGTCTATTACGTCTGGCACCAGCAGGAAGCACCCTTGAGGGCCAAGGAAGTCGCTCCTCTTTCGCTGTACCGTAGTGCTCACCAGGATATCCAGTTGTTGAGCGAGTCGGATGGCGCCGGGGCGCGTCGTGCGGCTTCTGGAGCGCCCGAGCGCGAGGGTGATTGTGTCTATCTGGGGCCTGTTGCTCGCCAGGATCTGGCGCAATCCATTGCCCAGCGTCTCCAGGGTGGAAATATCAAAGCGCGGATCGGACAGCTCAATGTGCCGGATTCGGCCGGCTACTGGGTGCGGATCGCACCTGAAAGCCAGCATTTGCTGGACGACGCGCTGTTGCAGAACCTTGCTAAAGAATTCAATGAGTTAAAACATAAAATAATGCCGTGCGAAGGCATTGCAACTGTCGAATAGTTTGAATAGAATGGCGCCCGCTTCGCAGTGAACACCTCTTGAGGGACTGGCTACGAAGCGGGTCAACGCAGCTAACCTCATAATTTAAATGAGAAAATGCTTGACAGAAGGCTGGCATGATGTAGAATGCCGGCTCGCTTAGGAGGGGTTCCCGAGCGGCCAAAGGGATCAGACTGTAAATCTGACGTCTACGACTTCGAAGGTTCGAATCCTTCCCCCTCCACCATAATTTAAGCGTGAGCTGCAAGCTCCGCGGGTATAGTTTAGTGGTAGAACCTCAGCCTTCCAAGCTGATGATGCGGGTTCGATTCCCGCTACCCGCTCCAAGTTTGCTGTTTGTGCACCGTGTTTCGCTCTTGTAGCTCAGTTGGTAGAGCACACCCTTGGTAAGGGTGAGGTCAGCGGTTCAAATCCGCTCAAGAGCTCCATAATAACAAGGCAGATATGCAAATATCTGCCTTTGTTTTAATGGCTGATGTAGCTTGCTAAATTCTTCTCCTGAGGGTGATTTCGATGGCTAAGGAAAAGTTCGAACGTAATAAGCCGCACGTCAACGTTGGTACTATCGGTCACGTCGACCATGGTAAGACCACGCTGACCGCAGCCCTGACCCGCGTTTGTTCCGAAGTGTTCGGTTCGGCCAAGGTTGACTTCGACAAGATCGATAGCGCTCCGGAAGAAAAAGCTCGCGGCATCACCATCAACACCGCTCACGTTGAATACGATTCGGCCGTGCGTCACTACGCACACGTTGACTGCCCAGGTCACGCCGACTATGTAAAAAACATGATTACCGGTGCTGCTCAGATGGACGGCGCTATCCTGGTTTGCTCGGCCGCTGATGGTCCGATGCCGCAAACCCGTGAGCACATTCTGCTGTCCCGTCAGGTAGGCGTTCCTTACATTGTGGTCTTCCTGAACAAGGCTGATCTGGTGGATGACGCCGAGCTGCTGGAACTGGTTGAAATGGAAGTGCGCGATCTGCTGAGCACCTACGATTTCCCAGGCGATGACACGCCTATCATTATCGGTTCGGCCCGTATGGCGCTGGAAGGTAATGATGAAAATGGCATGGGGACTTCGGCTGTCAAGAAGCTGGTCGAGACTCTGGATAGCTACATTCCCGAGCCTGAGCGTGCTATCGACAAGCCTTTCCTGATGCCGATCGAAGACGTTTTCTCGATCTCCGGTCGCGGCACTGTGGTAACTGGTCGCATTGAGCGCGGTATTGTTCGTGTTCAAGATCCGCTGGAGATCGTAGGTCTGCGTGACACCGCTGTCACCACCTGCACCGGTGTTGAAATGTTTCGTAAACTGCTCGACGAAGGTCGTGCGGGTGAAAACTGCGGCGTTCTGCTGCGCGGCACCAAGCGTGACGATGTCGAGCGTGGCCAGGTACTGGTCAAGCCAGGTTCGGTCAAGCCGCACACCAAGTTCACCGCCGAAGTCTACGTTCTGAGCAAGGAGGAAGGCGGTCGTCATACTCCGTTCTTCAAAGGTTACCGCCCACAGTTCTACTTCCGTACGACTGACGTGACGGGTAACTGCGAGCTGCCGGAAGGTGTTGAAATGGTAATGCCGGGTGACAACATTCAGATGACTGTCACGCTGATCAAGACCATTGCGATGGAAGATGGCCTGCGTTTCGCTATCCGCGAGGGTGGTCGTACCGTCGGTGCTGGTGTCGTAGCAAAAGTAATCGAATAAGTAGTTGAAATACCTCTCTCAGGCCGACATAATGGTCGGCCTGATTCAAGTTTTAGGTCAGTAGCTCAATTGGCAGAGCGACGGTCTCCAAAACCGTAGGTTGGGGGTTCGATTCCCTCCTGACCTGCCAGATTCACTCGGTGTGTCTGGCTTTCTTTTCACAGGATCCTCTTAGATGACCTCCAACGCTGAAGCCCAAGGCTCTCGCTTCGATCTTCTCAAGTGGCTCGTCGTAGTCGCTTTGGTGGTGATTGGTGTTGTTGGCAACCAGTACTATCATGGTTCGCCGATCCTGTACCGCGTGCTGGCTCTACTTGTCATTGCTGCTGTAGCTGCCTTTGTAGGCCTGCAGACCGCGAAAGGCAAGTCGTTCTTCGTGCTGGCAAAGGAAGCTCGTGCCGAGATTCGTAAAGTCGTGTGGCCGACTCGCCAAGAAACCACGCAGACCACGTTGATCGTGGTGGCTGTTGTTCTGGTTATGGCGTTGCTGTTGTGGGGGCTTGATTCCCTGCTCGGCTGGCTTGTTTCCTTGATTGTAGGCTAAGGGTGTCCCGTGGCTAAGCGTTGGTACGTTGTGCATGCTTACTCGGGTTACGAGAAGCATGTCATGCGCTCGTTGATCGAGCGTGTAAAGCTGGCAGGCATGGAAGATGGCTTCGGCGAAATTCTGGTCCCTACTGAAGAAGTAGTGGAAATGCGTAACGGCCAGAAGCGCAAAAGCGAACGCAAGTTCTTCCCTGGCTATGTGCTGGTACAGATGGACATGAACGAGGGTACTTGGCACTTGGTCAAGGATACGCCTCGGGTGATGGGTTTTATCGGCGGTACCGCCGACAAGCCCGCACCGATCACCGACAAAGAGGCGGAAGCGATTCTGCGTCGAGTCGCTGATGGTAGCGACAAGCCGAAGCCGAAGACATTGTTCGAACCGGGCGAAGTCGTACGTGTTACCGATGGTCCGTTCGCCGATTTCAACGGCACCGTCGAAGAGGTCAACTACGAAAAGAGCCGCATCCAGGTGGCTGTGCTCATTTTCGGACGCTCTACTCCGGTAGAGTTGGAGTTCAGTCAGGTCGAAAAGGTCTAGCTGAACAAGCATCCCAACCCCACAGTCCAAGGCTGTGGGGTTTTGTCGTCACTGGGATAAACGCGCAAGTAACCGGGGAGCCTTTCGAGGCGTTCGAACCCGTAATTGGAGTGCCTCATGGCCAAGAAGATTACCGCTTACATCAAGCTGCAAGTGAAGGCCGCCCAGGCCAACCCTAGCCCACCCGTCGGTCCAGCTCTGGGTCAGCACGGCGTGAACATCATGGAATTCTGCAAGGCCTTCAACGCCCGTACCCAGGGTCTTGAGCCAGGTCTGCCGACTCCAGTGATCATCACTGTCTACAGTGACCGCAGCTTCACTTTCGAAACCAAGTCCACCCCGGCTTCGGTTCTGCTGAAAAAGGCCGCCGGCCTGACCAGCGGTTCCGCTCGTCCGAACACCGTTAAGGTTGGCACCGTGACCCGTGCTCAGCTGGAAGAAATCGCGAAAACCAAAAACGCGGATCTGACTGCAGCTGATATGGATGCAGCCGTGCGTACCATCGCCGGTTCTGCTCGTAGCATGGGCCTTAACGTGGAGGGTGTGTAATGGCTAAGCTGACCAAGCGCCAAAAGGCTATCGCCGGCAAAATCGAAGCAGGCAAGGCCTACAACTTTGTAGAAGCCGCTGCTCTGCTGACCGAGCTGTCGACTGTCAAGTTCAGCGAGTCGTTTGACGTTGCTGTAAACCTGGGCGTTGACCCACGTAAATCCGACCAGGTCGTCCGTAGCGCTACCGTGCTGCCACACGGCACTGGCAAGACCGTTCGCGTTGCTGTGTTCACCCAGGGCCCGGCTGCTGAAGCCGCTCTGGCTGCCGGCGCCGATCGCGTTGGCATGGACGACCTGGCTGCCGAAATGAAAGGCGGCGACCTGAACTATGACGTCGTTATTGCTTCCCCGGACGCAATGCGTGTTGTAGGTCAATTGGGTCAGATCCTCGGCCCACGTGGCCTGATGCCTAACCCGAAAGTCGGTACCGTAACCCCAGACGTCGCCACCGCGGTGAAAAACGCCAAGGCCGGTCAGGTTCGTTATCGCACCGACAAGAACGGTATTATCCACACCTCCGTTGGCAAGATCGGCTTCGATGCCGTCAAGCTGAAGGAAAACGTTGAAGCCCTGATCGCTGATCTGAAGCGTATCAAACCGGCTTCCTCGAAAGGTATCTACGTCAAGCGCGTTACCCTGAGCACCACCATGGGTCCAGGCCTGGTCATCGACCAAGGTTCGCTGGAAGCGTAAGACCCGATGGGTGCAAGCGATTGCATCCATCGAAAAAATTGGGGTCCCTGCCTGGCGGGGGCTATCCAAGACCGTAGGCGACGCAAGTCTTAAACCTCAAGCCTACGCAGATGGTGCTCCCGGTTCCTTACCGAATCAGACACCAAAACGACATCCGGCTCCGGCCAGATGAAACGGTAACAAGCAGGAGTTAAACCCGTGGCAATTAAACTCGAAGACAAGAAGGCCATCGTCGCTGAAGTCAACGAGGCTGCCAAAGTCGCTCTGTCCGCTGTCGTGGCTGATGCCCGTGGCGTAACAGTAAGCGCGATGACCGGACTCCGTAAAGAGGCCCGCGAAGCTGGCGTATACGTGCGTGTCGTACGTAATACCCTGCTCAAGCGCGCCGTTGAAGGCACCGAGTACTCGGTTCTCAACGACGTGTTCAAAGGCCCGACCCTGATTGCTTTCTCCAAGGAACACCCGGGCGCTGCTGCTCGTCTGTTCAAAGAGTTCGCAAAGGGTCAGGACAAGTTCGAGATCAAGGCAGCTGCGTTCGAGGGCAAGTTCCTCGCAGCGAATCAGATCGACGTACTGGCAACCTTGCCGACCCGTAACGAAGCTATCTCCCAGCTGATGAGCGTGATCCAAGGCGCTACCAGCAAGTTGGCTCGTACTCTGGCGGCTATTCGCGACCAGAAAGAAGCTGCAGCAGCCTAAGGCTCGGCACTTCCTTCCGCGTATTTTTGTTTATTTCGATGGTCGCGTAGGCCGTCCCCCAATTCAGGAATTAGAGTCATGTCTATCTCTCAAGACGATATCCTCAACGCCGTAGCTGAAATGTCCGTTCTGCAGGTTGTTGAGCTGATCAAAGCTTTCGAAGAAAAATTCGGTGTTACCGCTGCTGCTGCTTCGGCAGGTCCTGCTGCTGCTGCCGCTGTTGTTGAAGAGCAAACCGAATTCAACGTCATGCTGCTGGAAGCTGGCGAGAAGAAAGTTAACGTGATCAAGGCTGTACGTGAACTGACCGGTCTGGGCCTGAAAGAAGCCAAGGCTGTAGTTGACGGCGCTCCTGCCCTGGTTCTGGAAGCTGTTGCCAAAGACGCAGCTGACAAAGCCAAAGCAGCACTGGAAGAAGCAGGCGCTAAAGTCGAGCTGAAGTAAGCTCTGACCTTGCGTCTCCAGCCCGAGCGTTAAGCGACAGGCTGATGGCTGGTGGCTCTTGCCACCGGCCTTTTTCCGTTACTGGCGGCCGATCCGGTCGGTGCCTCTAACGTGCTTCAACCACCCGATGCGGTGGCGCAAACCATGGGGTTTGCACGATTTTCTGGCTGCTCCCGTCGGGGAGGGGCCAAACAAGCAGGTGACCAAGCTGGGGAACGCTGATGGCTTACTCATATACTGAGAAAAAACGTATCCGCAAGGACTTTAGCAAGTTGCCGGACGTCATGGATGTGCCGTACCTCCTGGCCATCCAGCTGGATTCGTATCGTGAATTCTTGCAGGCGGGAGCGACTAAAGATCAGTTCCGCGACGTGGGCCTGCATGCGGCCTTCAAATCCGTTTTCCCGATCATCAGCTACTCCGGCAATGCTGCGCTGGAGTACGTCGGTTATCGCCTGGGCGAACCGGCATTTGATGTCAAAGAATGCGTATTGCGCGGTGTGACTTACGCCGTACCTTTGCGGGTAAAAGTGCGCCTGATCATTTTCGACAAAGAATCGTCGAACAAAGCGATCAAGGACATCAAAGAGCAAGAAGTCTACATGGGTGAAATTCCCCTGATGACCGAGAACGGTACCTTCGTTATCAACGGTACCGAGCGCGTGATCGTTTCCCAGCTGCACCGTTCCCCGGGCGTGTTCTTCGACCACGACCGCGGCAAGACGCACAGCTCCGGCAAACTGCTGTACTCCGCGCGGATCATTCCTTACCGCGGTTCGTGGCTGGACTTCGAGTTCGACCCGAAAGACTGCGTCTTCGTGCGTATCGACCGTCGTCGCAAGCTGCCGGCTTCCGTGCTGCTGCGCGCTCTGGGCTACGCCACCGAGGAAGTGCTGGACGCGTTCTACACCACCAACGTTTTCCACGTGAAGGGCGAAACCCTGAGCCTGGAGCTGGTGCCTCAGCGCCTGCGCGGTGAAATCGCCGTCCTCGACATCCTCGATGACAAAGGCAAGGTGATTGTCGAGCAGGGTCGCCGTATTACCGCTCGCCACATCAACCAGCTGGAAAAGGCCGGGATCAAAGAGCTGGATGTGCCGCTGGACTACGTCCTGGGCCGCACCACCGCCAAGGTCATCGTGCACCCGGCTACCGGCGAGATCCTGGCCGAATGCAACACCGAGCTGAACACCGAGATCCTGGCGAAAATCGCCAAGGCCCAGGTCGTTCGCATCGAGACGCTGTACACCAACGACATCGACTGCGGTCCGTTCATCTCCGACACGCTGAAGATCGACTCCACCAGCAACCAACTGGAAGCACTGGTCGAGATCTATCGCATGATGCGTCCTGGTGAGCCACCGACCAAGGATGCCGCCGAGACCCTGTTCAACAACCTGTTCTTCAGCCCTGAGCGCTATGACCTGTCCGCGGTCGGCCGGATGAAGTTCAACCGTCGTATCGGGCGTACCGAGATCGAAGGTTCGGGTGTTCTGAACAAGGACGATATCGTCGCGGTCCTCAAGACCCTGGTCGACATCCGTAACGGCAAGGGCATCGTCGACGACATCGACCACCTGGGTAACCGTCGTGTTCGCTGTGTCGGCGAAATGGCCGAGAACCAGTTCCGTGTTGGCCTGGTACGCGTTGAGCGTGCGGTCAAGGAACGTCTGTCGATGGCTGAAAGCGAAGGCCTGATGCCGCAAGACCTGATCAACGCCAAGCCAGTGGCTGCGGCGGTGAAAGAGTTCTTCGGTTCCAGCCAGCTGTCGCAGTTCATGGACCAGAACAACCCGCTGTCCGAGATCACCCACAAGCGTCGTGTCTCCGCACTCGGCCCAGGTGGTCTGACCCGCGAACGCGCGGGCTTCGAAGTCCGTGACGTACACCCGACGCACTACGGTCGTGTTTGCCCGATCGAAACGCCGGAAGGTCCGAACATCGGTCTGATCAACTCCCTGGCCGCCTATGCGCGCACCAACCAGTACGGCTTCCTGGAAAGCCCGTACCGTGTGGTGAAAGACGCCCTGGTCACCGACGAGATCGTGTTCCTGTCCGCCATCGAAGAGGCCGATCACGTGATCGCCCAGGCTTCGGCGACCATGAACGAGCAGAAAGTGCTGATCGACGAGCTGGTAGCCGTGCGTCACCTGAACGAGTTCACCGTCAAGGCGCCGGAAGACGTCACCCTGATGGACGTTTCGCCGAAGCAGGTTGTCTCGGTGGCTGCGTCGCTGATCCCGTTCCTCGAGCACGACGACGCCAACCGTGCGTTGATGGGTTCCAGCATGCAGCGTCAGGCTGTACCGACCCTGCGTGCCGACAAGCCGCTGGTAGGTACCGGCATGGAGCGCAACGTTGCCCGTGACTCCGGTGTTTGCGTTGTGGCTCGCCGTGGTGGCGTGATCGACTCCGTCGATGCCAGCCGTATCGTGGTTCGTGTTGCCGATGATGAAGTTGAAACTGGCGAAGCCGGTGTCGACATCTACAACCTGACCAAGTACACCCGCTCGAACCAGAACACCTGCATCAACCAGCGTCCGCTGGTGCGCAAGGGTGATCGCGTTCAGCGCAGCGACATCATGGCCGACGGCCCGTCCACCGACATGGGTGAACTGGCACTGGGTCAGAACATGCGCATCGCCTTCATGGCATGGAACGGCTTCAACTTCGAAGACTCCATCTGCCTGTCGGAACGCGTTGTTCAGGAAGACCGTTTCACCACGATCCACATCCAGGAACTGACCTGCGTGGCGCGTGACACCAAGCTTGGGCCAGAGGAAATCACCGCGGACATCCCGAACGTGGGTGAAGCCGCTCTGAACAAACTGGACGAAGCCGGTATCGTCTACGTCGGTGCCGAAGTCGGCCCGGGCGACATCCTGGTTGGTAAGGTCACTCCGAAAGGCGAGACCCAACTGACTCCGGAAGAAAAACTGCTGCGTGCGATCTTCGGTGAGAAGGCCAGCGACGTCAAAGACACCTCCCTGCGCGTACCGACCGGTACCAAGGGTACCGTCATCGACGTACAAGTCTTCACTCGTGATGGCGTCGAGCGCGATAGCCGCGCGCTGTCCATCGAGAAGAGCCAGCTCGACGAGATCCGCAAGGACCTCAACGAAGAGTTCCGCATCGTTGAAGGCGCGACCTTCGAACGTCTGCGTTCCGCGCTGGTTGGCCACAAGGCCGAAGGCGGCGCTGGCCTGAAGAAAGGTCAGGACATCACCAACGAAGTGCTCGACGGTCTTGAGCACGGCCAGTGGTTCAAACTGCGCATGGCTGAAGATGCGCTGAACGAGCAGCTCGAGAAGGCCCAGGCCTACATCGTTGATCGCCGCCGTCTGCTGGACGACAAGTTCGAAGACAAGAAGCGCAAGCTGCAGCAAGGCGATGACCTGGCTCCGGGCGTACTGAAGATCGTCAAGGTCTACCTGGCTATCCGTCGCCGCATCCAGCCGGGCGACAAGATGGCCGGTCGTCACGGTAACAAGGGTGTGGTCTCCGTGATCATGCCGGTTGAAGACATGCCGCACGATGCCTATGGCACCCCGGTCGACGTCGTCCTCAACCCGCTGGGCGTACCTTCGCGTATGAACGTCGGTCAGATCCTCGAAACCCACCTGGGCCTGGCGGCCAAGGGCTTGGGCGAGAAGATCAACCGTATGATCGAGGAGCAACGCAAGGTCGCTGACCTGCGCAAGTTCCTGCACGAGATCTACAACGAGATCGGCGGTCGCAACGAGGACCTGGACAGCTTCTCCGACCAGGAAATCCTCGACTTGGCACACAACCTGAAAGCTGGTGTGCCAATGGCCACCCCAGTATTCGACGGTGCCAAGGAAGTTGAAATCAAGGCCATGCTGAAACTGGCAGACCTGCCGGAAAGCGGCCAGATGCAACTGTTCGATGGTCGTACCGGCAACAAGTTCGAGCGTCCGGTTACCGTTGGCTACATGTACATGCTGAAGCTGAACCACTTGGTAGACGACAAGATGCACGCCCGTTCTACCGGTTCGTACAGCCTGGTTACCCAGCAGCCGCTGGGTGGTAAGGCGCAGTTCGGTGGTCAGCGTTTCGGGGAGATGGAGGTCTGGGCGCTGGAAGCATACGGCGCGGCATACACTCTGCAAGAAATGCTCACAGTGAAGTCGGACGATGTGAACGGTCGGACCAAGATGTACAAAAACATCGTGGACGGCGATCACCGTATGGAGCCGGGCATGCCCGAGTCCTTCAACGTGTTGATCAAGGAAATTCGTTCCCTCGGCATCGATATCGATCTGGAAACCGAATAACACGTGACGCGAATCGAGAGCGGGGCCGTACTGCCCGCTCTCTGCTCCGCCAGGAGGAAAGGCCTTGAAAGACCTACTGAATTTGCTGAAAAACCAGGGTCAAGTCGAAGAGTTCGACGCCATCCGTATCGGATTGGCCTCGCCTGAGATGATCCGTTCGTGGTCGTTCGGTGAAGTTAAAAAGCCGGAAACCATCAACTACCGTACGTTCAAACCTGAACGTGACGGCCTGTTCTGCGCCAAGATCTTTGGCCCGGTCAAGGATTACGAGTGCCTGTGCGGTAAGTACAAGCGCTTGAAGCACCGCGGTGTGATCTGCGAGAAGTGCGGCGTTGAAGTCGCCCTGGCCAAGGTTCGTCGTGAGCGCATGGCGCACATCGAACTGGCTTCGCCGGTTGCCCACATCTGGTTCCTGAAGTCCCTGCCGTCGCGTATTGGCTTGCTGATGGACATGACCCTGCGTGATATCGAGCGCGTTCTCTACTTCGAGAGCTATGTCGTTATCGATCCGGGCATGACCACCCTTGAAAAAGGCCAGTTGCTGAACGACGAGCAGTACTTCGAAGCCCTCGAAGAGTTCGGTGATGACTTCGACGCCCGCATGGGTGCTGAAGCTGTCCGCGAACTGCTGCACGCGATCGACCTGGAGCACGAGATTGGCCGTCTGCGCGAAGAAATTCCGCAAACCAACTCCGAAACCAAGATCAAGAAGCTGTCCAAGCGTCTGAAGTTGATGGAAGCCTTCCAGGGTTCCGGCAACCTGCCAGAGTGGATGGTGCTGACCGTTCTGCCGGTTCTGCCGCCAGACCTGCGTCCGCTGGTTCCGCTCGATGGCGGTCGCTTCGCGACTTCCGACCTCAACGATCTGTATCGTCGAGTGATCAACCGTAACAACCGTTTGAAGCGCCTGCTGGACCTGTCCGCGCCTGACATCATCGTGCGCAACGAAAAGCGCATGCTGCAGGAAGCGGTGGATGCCCTGCTGGACAACGGTCGTCGCGGTCGCGCCATCACCGGTTCGAACAAGCGTCCTCTGAAATCCCTGGCCGACATGATCAAGGGTAAGCAAGGTCGTTTCCGTCAGAACTTGCTCGGTAAGCGTGTTGACTACTCCGGTCGTTCGGTAATTACCGTAGGTCCGACCCTGCGTCTGCACCAGTGCGGTCTGCCGAAGAAGATGGCTCTCGAGCTGTTCAAGCCGTTCATTTTCGGCAAGCTGGAAATGCGTGGTCTGGCGACCACCATCAAAGCCGCCAAGAAAATGGTCGAGCGTGAACTGCCAGAGGTTTGGGACGTTCTCGCTGAAGTGATTCGCGAACACCCGGTCCTCCTCAACCGTGCACCGACCCTTCACCGTCTGGGTATCCAGGCGTTTGAACCGGTACTGATCGAAGGTAAGGCTATCCAGCTGCACCCTCTGGTCTGTGCTGCGTACAACGCCGACTTCGACGGCGACCAAATGGCCGTGCACGTACCGCTGACGCTGGAAGCCCAGCTTGAAGCGCGTGCGTTGATGATGTCGACCAACAACATCCTGTCGCCAGCCAACGGTGAGCCAATCATCGTTCCGTCGCAGGACGTTGTATTGGGTCTGTACTACATGACCCGTGAAGCGATCAACGCCAAGGGCGAAGGCCGTATCTTCGCCGACCTGCAGGAAGTCGACCGGGTATTCCGCGCCGGCGAAGCGGCCCTGCATGCCAAGATCAAGGTTCGGATCAACGAAACCGTCAATGATCGTGATGGTGGCAGCGTCAAGAACACCCGTATCGTCGACACCACTGTCGGCCGTGCGCTGTTGTTCCAGGTGGTTCCGGCCGGCCTGTCGTTCGACGTCGTCAACCTGCCGATGAAGAAGAAGGCGATCTCCAAGCTGATCAACCAGTGCTACCGCGTGGTTGGTTTGAAAGAGACCGTGATCTTCGCTGACCAGTTGATGTACACCGGTTTTGCCTATTCGACCATTTCCGGCGTTTCCATCGGTGTTAACGACTTCGTTATCCCGGATGAAAAAGCCCGCATCATCGGTGCTGCCACCGACGAAGTGAAAGAGATCGAAAGTCAGTACGCCTCCGGCCTGGTTACCCAGGGCGAGAAGTACAACAAAGTGATCGACTTGTGGTCCAAGGCGAACGACGAAGTGTCCAAGGCGATGATGGCCAACCTCTCGAAAGAGAAGGTCATCGACCGTCATGGCGACGAAGTCGACCAGGAATCCTTCAACTCGATGTACATGATGGCCGACTCGGGTGCGCGGGGTTCCGCTGCACAGATCCGTCAGCTGGCCGGTATGCGTGGCCTGATGGCCAAGCCGGACGGCTCGATCATCGAGACGCCGATCACCGCGAACTTCCGTGAAGGCCTGAGCGTACTCCAGTACTTCATCTCCACTCACGGTGCTCGTAAGGGTCTCGCGGATACCGCGTTGAAAACCGCGAACTCCGGTTACCTGACCCGTCGTCTGGTAGACGTGGCGCAGGATCTGGTGGTGACCGAAGTCGACTGTGGCACTGAGCAAGGCTTGCTCATGACGCCGCACATCGAAGGCGGTGACGTTGTCGAGCCGTTGGGTGAGCGCGTTCTGGGTCGAGTCATCGCCCGTGACGTATTCAAGCCGGGCACCGAGGAAGTTATCGTTCCCGCCGGTACCCTGGTCGACGAGAAGTGGGTTGAATTCATCGAGCTGAACAGCATCGACGAAGTCATCGTGCGCTCGCCAATCAGCTGCGAAACCCGTTATGGCATCTGCGCCAAGTGCTACGGCCGTGACTTGGCTCGTGGTCACCAGGTGAACATCGGTGAAGCGGTCGGCGTTATTGCTGCCCAGTCCATCGGTGAGCCGGGTACCCAGCTGACCATGCGTATGTTCCACATCGGTGGTGCGGCAAGCCGGACCTCCGCGGCCGACAGCGTTCAGGTGAAGAATGGCGGTACCGTCCGTCTGCACAACCTGAAGCACGTTGAGCGAGTGGATGGCCACCTGGTTGCCGTGTCCCGTTCCGGTGAACTGGCGATTGCCGACGACTACGGTCGTGAGCGCGAGCGCTACAAGCTGCCGTACGGTGCGGTGATTTCGGTTAAAGAAGGTGACAAGGTCGACGCTGGCGCAATCGTCGCCAAGTGGGATCCGCACACTCACCCAATCGTTACCGAAATGAAAGGTACCGTGACCTACGTGGGCATGGAAGAAGGCATCACGATCAAGCGTCAGACAGACGAATTGACCGGTATGACCAACATTGAAGTACTCGACGCGAAAGACCGTCCGGCAGCCGGCAAGGACATTCGTCCTGCGGTGAAGATGGTCGACGACAACGGCAAGGATCTGTTGCTGCCAGGCACTGACGTAATCGCTCAGTACTTCCTGCCAGCCAACGCCCTGGTCGGTGTGGCGGACGGTGCGAAAATCGCGATCGGCGACGTTATCGCGCGTATCCCGCAAGAGACTTCGAAGACCCGTGACATCACCGGTGGTCTGCCGCGTGTTGCCGACTTGTTCGAAGCTCGTCGTCCGAAAGAAGCCTCTATTCTGGCTGAAGTCAGCGGTACCATCGCGTTCGGTAAGGAGACCAAGGGCAAGCGCCGTCTGGTCATTACCCCGAACGACGGTAGCGATCCGTATGAAGAGCTGATTCCGAAGTGGCGTCACCTGAACGTCTTCGAAGGCGAACAAGTGAACCGCGGCGAAGTTATCTCCGACGGTCCAAGCGATCCACACGACATCCTGCGTCTGTTGGGTGTGAGTGCGCTGGCCAAGTACATCGTCAACGAGATCCAGGACGTTTACCGTCTGCAAGGCGTGAAGATCAACGATAAGCACATCGAGACCATCCTGCGTCAGATGCTGCGTAAAGTTGAAATCGCTGAATCCGGCGATTCCACTTTCATCAAGGGCGACCAGATGGAATTGACTCACGTCCTGGTAGAGAACGAGCGTTTGGCTGCGGACGACAAGTTCGTGTCCAAGTTCACTCGTGTTCTGCTGGGTATCACCAAGGCGTCGTTGTCGACCGAATCGTTCATCTCCGCGGCCTCTTTCCAAGAGACCACCCGCGTACTGACCGAAGCGGCCGTTACCGGCAAGCGCGACTACCTGCGCGGCCTGAAAGAAAACGTGGTTGTGGGTCGTCTGATCCCGGCCGGTACCGGTCTGGCTTATCATAGCGAGCGTAAGCGTCGTCGTGAACTGGACAAACCGTTGCGCGTAAGCGCCAGTGAAGTGGAAGCTGCACTGACCGAAGCGCTGAACTCTAGCGGTAACTGAGTTCCGCGGTAGTGAGAACAAGGCCCTGATAGCCTCCGCCAGCGCCATCGCGACATTTTTTGTTGCGATGGTCGGTGTGAGGAGGTCGGGGCCTTGTCTTGACTGGGGGCAAGATCCTCTTTAGACTCTTGTACCCCTAAATTTGGCGGGAACTCGTTCCTGCCATTTTGCTTTTCTTGTAAGACAATAGCGTCGCAAGACAACAGTGGAGCTAGTAGATGGCAACTATCAACCAGCTGGTACGTCAGCCGCGTAAGCGTATCGTCGAGAAATCCGACGTACCTGCGCTGCAGAACTGCCCGCAACGTCGTGGCGTGTGCACCCGTGTGTACACCACCACGCCGAAAAAACCTAACTCGGCACTGCGTAAAGTATGCCGGGTGCGCCTGACCAACGGTTTCGAGGTTTCCTCGTACATCGGCGGTGAAGGCCACAACCTGCAAGAACACAGCGTGGTACTGATTCGTGGCGGTCGTGTAAAAGACTTGCCAGGTGTTCGTTATCACACCGTTCGCGGCTCCCTGGATACCTCCGGCGTCAAAGGTCGTAACCAAGGTCGTTCGAAATACGGTACCAAGCGTCCGAAGTAATCGGTCGTTTGCTGCAGTAACTGATTTTTATTTTTTTGAGTCGATAAGAGTAAGGTCGGGCGTACATCCACTGGGTGTCATGTTCCCGGGCTAACCTGAAGACCGTTTGAGGGCTTATCAATGCCAAGACGTCGTGTAGCAGCCAAGCGTGAGATTCTGGACGATCCGAAATACGGTAGCCAGATTCTCGCCAAATTCATGAACCACGTGATGGAAAGCGGCAAGAAAGCCGTGGCCGAGCGTATCGTTTATGGCGCGCTGGAAAAAGTGAAAGAGCGCAAGAACACCGACCCCCTGGAACTCTTCGAGAAAGCACTCGACGCCATCGCTCCGCTGGTCGAAGTGAAGTCGCGCCGTGTAGGCGGTGCTACTTACCAGGTTCCGGTCGAAGTTCGTCCGTCCCGTCGTAACGCCCTGGCAATGCGCTGGTTGGTAGACTTCGCCCGCAAGCGCGGCGAGAAGTCCATGGCTCTGCGCTTGGCTGGTGAACTGTTGGATGCCGCTGAAGGTAAAGGTGCTGCAGTTAAGAAGCGTGAAGACGTGCACCGTATGGCTGAAGCCAACAAGGCTTTCTCGCACTACCGCTTCTAATTTTGGCGTCACTCAATTTGCGAGGGCTTTATGGCTCGTACAACCGATATTAAACGCTACCGTAACATTGGTATCGTTGCTCACGTGGACGCGGGTAAGACCACGACCACTGAGCGCGTCCTGTTTTACACGGGCGTAAACCACAAAATGGGCGAGGTGCACGACGGCGCCGCGACCATGGACTGGATGGTGCAGGAGCAGGAGCGGGGTATTACCATTACCTCCGCTGCGACCACCGCATTCTGGGAAGGTTCTGCCAAGCAGTTTCCCAAGCACCGCTTCAACATCATCGATACCCCCGGCCACGTTGACTTCACCATTGAAGTAGAGCGTTCGCTGCGTGTACTCGACGGTGCGGTCGTGGTGTTCTGCGGTACCTCCGGTGTCGAGCCTCAGTCTGAAACCGTATGGCGTCAAGCCAACAAGTACGGTGTTCCACGTCTCGTTTACGTGAACAAGATGGACCGTGCCGGTGCCAACTTCCTGCGTGTAGTTGCGCAGATCAAGCAGCGCCTGGGTCACACTCCGGTGCCTATCCAGTTGGCTATCGGTTCCGAAGACAACTTCCAGGGTCAGATCGATCTGATGTCCATGGAAGCCGTCTACTGGGACGACGCTGACAAGGGCATGGTTGCTCGTCGCGAGGCTATCCCTGCTGAGCTGCAGGAATTGGCCGAAGAGTGGCGCAGCAACATGGTCGAGGCAGCTGCCGAAGCCAATGAAGAGCTGATGAACAAGTACCTCGAGGGCGAAGAGCTCACCATCGAGGAAATCAAGGGCGCTCTGCGTCAGCGTACCATCGCTGGTGAGATCGTTCTGGCTGTTTGCGGTTCTTCCTTCAAGAACAAGGGTGTTCCCCTGGTTCTCGACGCCGTTATCGACTACCTGCCGGCACCAGTCGACATTCCCGCCATCAAGGGTTCCGACCCGGATGACGAGACTATCGCCATGGAGCGTCATGCAGACGACAACGAGCCGTTCTCGGCTCTGGCGTTCAAGATCGCTACCGACCCGTTTGTTGGTACGCTGACATTTGCTCGCGTTTACTCGGGCGTGTTGAACTCCGGCGACGGCGTGATCAACTCGGTCAAGGGTAAGAAAGAGCGCGTGGGTCGTATGGTGCAGATGCATGCCAACACCCGTGAAGAGATCAAGGAAGTGCGCGCTGGCGACATCGCGGCCCTGATCGGCATGAAGGACGTCACCACCGGTGACACCCTGTGCTCCGCTGACAAGCCAATCATCCTGGTTCGCATGGACTTCCCGGAGCCGGTTATTTCGGTTGCCGTTGAGCCAAAGACCAAGGATGACCAGGAAAAAATGGGTATCGCTCTGGGCAAGCTTGCTCAGGAAGACCCATCTTTCCGCGTCAAAACTGATGAAGAGACTGGTCAAACGATCATCTCCGGCATGGGCGAGTTGCACCTGGACATCCTGGTTGACCGGATGCGCCGTGAGTTCAACGTCGAAGCCAACATCGGTAAGCCTCAGGTTTCCTATCGTGAGAAAATCACGAAGAATTGCGAAATCGAAGGCAAGTTCGTTCGTCAGTCCGGCGGTCGTGGCCAGTTCGGTCACTGCTGGATTCGTTTTGCTCCTGCTGACGAAGGTCAGGAAGGTCTGCAATTCGTGAACGAAGTGGTCGGTGGTGTGGTTCCTAAGGAATACATCCCGGCTATCCAGAAGGGTATCGAAGAGCAGATGAAGAACGGTGTTGTTGCCGGCTATCCGCTGATCGGCCTGAAGGCTACTGTGTTTGATGGTTCTTACCACGACGTCGACTCCAACGAGATGGCGTTCAAGGTGGCTGCTTCCATGGCGACCAAGCAACTCGCGTCCAAGGGCGGCGGTGTTGTACTTGAGCCGATCATGAAGGTAGAAGTTGTAACACCTGAGGACTACATGGGTGACGTGATGGGTGACCTGAACCGTCGTCGTGGCCTGATCCAGGGTATGGAAGATACGGTTTCCGGCAAGGTAATCCGCGCCGAGGTTCCGTTGGGCGAAATGTTCGGTTATGCGACCGATGTTCGTTCCATGTCCCAGGGTCGCGCGAGCTACTCTATGGAATTCTCCAAATACTCCGAAGCTCCGTCGAACATCGTCGAAGCTCTCGTTAAAAAACAAGGCTGATTCAGCCCTTTAGGCTAGGAGTTAATTGTCGTGGCTAAAGAAAAATTTGATCGTTCCCTCCCGCACGTCAACGTTGGCACCATCGGTCACGTCGACCACGGTAAAACCACGCTGACCGCTGCTCTGACTCGTGTTTGCTCCGAAGTTTTCGGTTCGGCTATCGTTGATTTCGATAAAATCGACAGCGCGCCAGAAGAAAAAGCTCGTGGTATCACCATCAACACCGCGCACGTCGAGTACAACTCGAAGATTCGTCACTACGCTCACGTTGACTGCCCAGGTCACGCTGACTACGTGAAGAACATGATCACTGGTGCTGCCCAGATGGACGGCGCGATCCTGGTTTGCTCGGCCGCCGATGGTCCGATGCCACAAACCCGTGAGCACATCCTGCTGTCCCGTCAGGTAGGCGTTCCGTACATCGTGGTCTTCCTGAACAAGGCTGACCTGGTAGACGACGCTGAGCTGCTGGAACTGGTTGAGATGGAAGTGCGCGATCTGCTGAGCACTTACGACTTCCCAGGTGATGACACTCCAATCATCATCGGTTCCGCGCGTATGGCGCTGGAAGGCAAAGACGACAACGAAATGGGCACCACTGCCGTTCGTAAACTGGTTGAAACCCTGGACAGCTACATCCCAGAACCAGTTCGCCTGACCGACAAGCCATTCCTGATGCCAATCGAAGACGTATTCTCGATCTCCGGTCGCGGTACTGTTGTGACTGGTCGTATCGAGCGCGGTATCGTTCGCGTTCAAGATCCACTGGAAATCGTTGGTCTGCGTGACACCACCGTCACCACCTGCACCGGTGTTGAAATGTTCCGTAAACTGCTCGACGAAGGTCGTGCGGGCGAGAACTGCGGCGTTCTGCTGCGTGGTACCAAGCGTGACGACGTTGAGCGTGGCCAGGTTCTGGTCAAGCCAGGTTCGGTCAAGCCGCACACCAAGTTCACCGCCGAAGTCTACGTTCTGAGCAAGGAAGAAGGCGGCCGTCATACTCCGTTCTTCAAAGGCTACCGTCCACAGTTCTACTTCCGTACTACTGACGTGACTGGTAACTGCGAGCTGCCAGAAGGCGTTGAAATGGTAATGCCAGGTGACAACATCCAGATGACTGTCACTCTGATCAAAACCATCGCGATGGAAGACGGTCTGCGTTTCGCTATCCGTGAAGGCGGTCGTACCGTCGGCGCTGGCGTCGTAGCCAAAATCATCGAGTAAGCTTCTCTTTTGAGATAGCTTCGATGCTTTGAAAAAACCCCCGTCTAACGGGGGTTTTTTTATTAGGTTGACACCTATCGGGGCCGTCTATAGAATTGCGCCTCCTTTTAACGGGCGTATTGCGCTCGGTGGGAATAGCAGCCGGAGTCTGAAATCCAATGCAAAATCAGCAAATCCGTATCAGGTTGAAGGCTTTTGACCATCGCCTGATCGACCAATCCACCCAGGAAATCGTGGAAACCGCGAAACGTACTGGTGCTCAAGTGCGTGGTCCAATTCCACTGCCTACCCGTAAAGAGCGGTTCACCGTTCTGGTCTCCCCGCACGTCAACAAAGACGCGCGCGACCAGTACGAGATCCGTACTCATAAGCGTGTACTGGACATCGTCCAGCCAACGGATAAAACCGTTGATGCGCTGATGAAGCTTGATCTTGCGGCAGGTGTGGAAGTGCAGATCAGCCTCGGCTAAGACTCGGTCTTAGTCGTGTAACGCTCTGAAATGGGCGGCCATAGCGGGTGAAAGCCCCGTACACTCATGAGGTTTACAACATGACTATTGGTGTAGTCGGTCGTAAATGCGGTATGACCCGTATTTTCACCGAAGAAGGTGTCTCCATTCCGGTTACGGTCATTGAGATCGAGCCGAATCGCGTCACCCAGTTCAAAACTGAAGAGACCGATGGCTATCGTGCAGTGCAAGTCACTGTCGGCGAGCGTCGTGCTTCGCGTGTTACAGCTGCTCAAGCTGGCCACTTCGCTAAAGCGAACGTTGCCGCTGGTCGTACCGTAATGGAATTCCGCCTTGAAGAAGGCGACTACCAGGCCGGCGATCTGATCAACGCTGAAATCTTCGCTGCTGGTCAACTGGTTGATGTAACCGGCCAGTCCAAAGGTAAAGGCTTCCAGGGTACGATCAAGCGCTGGAATTTCCGCGGGCAAGATAATACCCACGGTAACTCCGTGTCCCACCGCGTTCCAGGCTCTATCGGCCAGTGCCAGACTCCTGGTCGTGTATTCAAGGGCAAAAAAATGTCCGGTCATATGGGCGCTGAGCGCGTGACCGTGCAGTCCCTCGAAGTAGTGCGCGTGGACGCTGAACGCAATCTGTTGTTGGTCAAGGGCGCGGTTCCTGGCGCTACTGGCGGCAACCTGGTTGTACGTCCAGCAGCCAAGGCTCGCGGTTAAGGGGAAGCTGACATGCAATTAAATGTAAATGACGCTCAAGCGATCGAAGTTTCCGAACTGACATTTGGCGGCGAATTCAACGAGACGCTGGTTCACCAAGCAGTCGTGGCCTACATGGCTGGCGGCCGTCAGGGTAGCAAGCAGCAAAAGACCCGTTCCGACGTTTCCGGTGGCGGCAAGCGCCCATGGCGTCAGAAAGGTACTGGCCGTGCTCGTGCCGGTACTATCCGTAGCCCAATCTGGCGTGGCGGCGGTACCACTTTCGCAGCTCGTCCTCAGGATCACTCCCAGAAGCTGAACAAGAAGATGTATCGCGCAGCAATGCGTTCCATCCTTGCTGAGCTGGTGCGTACTGATCGTCTGGTCGTGGTTCAGGATTTCGCTGTTGAAACACCGAAAACCAAAGACCTGCTGAACAAGCTGACTGGCATGAGTCTGACCGACGTTCTGATCGTGTCTGACGCTGTTGATCAGAATCTGTACCTGGCTGCTCGCAACCTGCCACACGTTGATGTCCGTGACGTGCAAGGTTCCGATCCAGTTAGTCTGATCGCATACGACAAGGTGTTGATCACCGTGTCGGCCGTGAAGAAATTCGAGGAGCTGCTGGGATGAACCAGGAACGCGTATTTAAAGTTCTGCTTGGCCCGCACGTTTCCGAGAAGGCTACGGTCCTGGCAGACAAGAAAGGTCAGTTCGTTTTCAAGGTTGCGACTGACGCAACCAAGCTGGAAATCAAGAAGGCCGTCGAAAGCCTGTTCAGCGTGAAAGTAGAGCGTGTGACTACCCTGAATGTTCTGGGTAAAAGCAAGCGCACTGCTCGCGGTCTGGGCAAGCGTAATGACTGGAAGAAGGCAGTTATCTCCCTTCAGCCAGGCCAAGATCTCGATTTCAGCAGCAGTGCTGAGTAAGGAAGGGGTGCATCATGGCAATCGTTAAATGCAAACCGACTTCCCCTGGCCGCCGTTTTGTGGTCAAGGTGGTCAACAAGGAGCTGCATAAAGGCGCTCCTCACGCACCGCTGCTCGAGAAAAAATCGAAGTCTGGTGGTCGTAACAACAATGGCCGTATTACCACTCGTCACATCGGTGGTGGTCATAAGCAGCATTATCGTCTGGTCGATTTCCGTCGCAATGACAAAGATGGCATCGCTGCCACTGTCGAGCGTATCGAATACGATCCAAACCGTACTGCTCACATCGCTCTGCTGCTGTACGCAGACGGCGAGCGTCGCTACATCATCGCCCCTAAAGGCGTGAGTGCTGGCGACCAGCTGATCGCAGGCGCGCTGGCTCCAATCAAGCCAGGTAACGCTCTGCAACTGCGCAACATCCCAGTAGGTTCCACCGTACACGGCATCGAACTGAAGCCAGGTAAAGGTGCACAGATCGCTCGTTCCGCTGGTGCTTCGGCTCAGCTGATCGCTCGTGAAGGTGTCTACGTGACCCTGCGTCTGCGCTCCGGTGAAATGCGTAAAGTGCTGTCGGAATGCCGTGCAACGCTGGGCGAAGTCTCGAACTCCGAGCACAGCCTGCGTTCCCTGGGTAAAGCCGGTGCCAAACGCTGGCGTGGCGTTCGCCCAACCGTTCGTGGTGTTGCCATGAACCCGGTTGACCACCCACATGGTGGTGGTGAAGGTCGTACCTCTGGTGGTCGTCATCCGGTATCGCCGTGGGGCTTCCCGACTAAGGGCGCGAAGACTCGTGGTAATAAGCGTACCGACAAAATGATCGTCCGTCGTCGCAAGTAAATAGAGGGATACGACAGTGCCACGTTCTCTGAAAAAAGGTCCTTTTATCGATCTTCACCTACTGAAGAAGATCGAAGTGGCGGCGGAAAAGAACGATCGCAAACCAGTTAAGACCTGGTCGCGCCGTTCCATGATCCTGCCACAAATGGTCGGTTTGACCATTGCTGTGCATAACGGTCGTCAACACGTCCCCGTTCTCGTGAACGAAGACATGGTCGGCCACAAACTGGGCGAGTTTGCCGGTACCCGCACTTATCGTGGGCACGTGGCTGACAAGAAAGCCAAGCGTTAAGGGGTTAGGAAATGGAAGTAGCCGCTAAGTTGTCGGGCGCTCGAATCTCCGCCCAGAAAGCCCGCTTGGTCGCCGACCAGATCCGCGGGAAGAAGGTGGGCGAAGCGCTCAACCTGTTGGCTTTCAGCAGTAAGAAAGCCGCCGAGATCATGAAGAAAGTGCTGGAGTCGGCCGTAGCCAACGCCGAGCATAACGAAGGCGCAGACGTTGATGACCTGAAGGTCAGCACCGTTTTCGTCAACGAAGGGCGTTCGCTGAAGCGCATCATGCCGCGTGCCAAGGGCCGGGCTGATCGCATCGTCAAGCGGTCTTGCCATATCACTGTCAAGGTTGCTGACAAGTAACGGAGTCGAAGAGATGGGTCAGAAAGTACATCCCATTGGCATTCGCCTGGGAATCGTCAAGGAGCACACCTCCGTCTGGTACGCAGACGGTCGGACTTATGCGGACTATTTGCTCGCAGATCTGAAAGTGCGTGAGTACCTCCAAGACAAACTAAAAAGCGCGTCCGTAAGCCGTATCGATATCCATCGTCCGGCTCAAACTGCACGCATCACCATCCACACCGCTCGTCCAGGTATCGTTATCGGGAAGAAAGGTGAGGATGTTGAGAAACTGCGTCAGGACCTGACCAAGCAAATGGGTGTGCCTGTGCACATCAATATCGAAGAGATCCGCAAGCCGGAACTCGACGGTATGCTGGTTGCCCAGAGCGTAGCTCAGCAGCTGGAGCGTCGTGTGATGTTCCGTCGCGCCATGAAGCGCGCCGTACAGAACGCCATGCGCATTGGTGCCAAAGGCATCAAAATCCAAGTGAGCGGTCGTCTCGGCGGTGCTGAAATCGCACGTACTGAATGGTATCGCGAAGGTCGTGTGCCTCTGCACACCCTGCGTGCCGACATCGACTATGCCAACTACGAAGCTCACACCACTTACGGTGTGATCGGTGTAAAGGTTTGGATCTTCAAAGGCGAAGTAATTGGTGGTCGCCAAGAAGAGCTGAAGCCACAAGCACCAGCGCCTCGTAAAAAAGCTGCTAAGTAAGGGGTACGCCAAATGTTGCAACCAAAGCGTACGAAGTTCCGCAAGCAGATGACCGGCCACAACCGTGGTCTGGCACTGCGCGGTAGCAAAGTCAGCTTCGGCGAGTTCGCGCTGAAGTCTGTTGCTCGTGGTCGTCTCACCGCTCGTCAGATCGAGTCAGCGCGTCGTGCTCTGACCCGTCACGTAAAACGTGGCGGCAAGATCTGGATCCGTGTGTTCCCGGACAAGCCTGTTACCAAGAAGCCACTCGAAGTTCGGATGGGTAAAGGTAAGGGTAACGTGGAGTACTGGGTTGCCCAGATTCAGCCAGGCAAAGTCCTGTATGAAATCGAGGGTGTTTCTGAAGAGCTGGCGCGTGAGGCTTTCGCCCTGGCTGCTGCAAAGCTGCCGCTCGCCACCTCCTTTGTTAAACGGACGGTGATGTGATGAAAGCGAATGAACTTCGTGAAAAATCAGCACAGCAGCTGAACGAGCAACTGCTCGGCCTGCTGCGCGACCAGTTCAATCTGCGTATGCAGAAAGCAACTGGCCAGTTGGGGCAGTCTCACCTGCTCTCGCAAGTTAAGCGCGACATCGCTCGTGTGAAGACTGTGCTCAACCAGCAGGCAGGTAAGTGATCATGGCTGAAGCCGAAAAGACCGTCCGTACGCTGACTGGCCGTGTTGTCAGCGACAAAATGGACAAGACCATCACCGTTCTGATCGAGCGTCGCGTCAAGCACCCGATCTACGGTAAATATGTTAAGCGTTCGACTAAGCTGCACGCGCACGACGAAACCAACCAGTGCCACATCGGCGACAAGGTCACGATTCGTGAAACTCGTCCGATGGCCAAGACCAAGTCTTGGGCGCTGGTTGATATCCTCGAACGCGCTGTGGAAGTCTAAGGGCTAGGGGTCGGAGAAATTATATGATTCAGACTCAATCCATGCTCGATGTGGCCGATAACAGCGGCGCTCGCCGCGTTATGTGCATCAAGGTGCTGGGTGGCTCCCATCGTCGTTACGCTGGTATCGGTGACATCATCAAAGTAACCGTCAAGGAAGCAATTCCGCGCGGTAAAGTGAAGAAAGGCCAAGTGATGACTGCTGTCGTAGTCCGCACTCGCCACGGTGTTCGTCGTGCTGACGGCTCCATTATCCGCTTTGATGGCAACGCTGCTGTTCTGTTGAACAACAAGCAAGAGCCGATCGGCACCCGTATCTTTGGGCCAGTGACCCGTGAACTTCGTACTGAGAAGTTCATGAAGATCGTCTCGCTCGCCCCAGAAGTGCTGTAAGGAGATCCGACATGCAAAAGATTCGTCGTGACGACGAGATCATCGTGATCGCCGGCAAAGACAAAGGTAAGCGCGGTAAGGTGCTCAAGGTTCTCGCTGACGACCGTCTGGTCGTTGGTGGTCTGAACCTGGTCAAGCGTCATACCAAGCCTAACCCGATGTCGGGCGTACAGGGCGGTATCGTCGAAAAAGAAGCGCCACTGCACGCTTCCAACGTCGCCATTTTCAACGGCGAAACTAACAAGGCTGACCGCGTTGGTTTCAAAGTAGAAGACGGCAAGAAAATTCGTGTCTTCAAGTCGACCCAAAAAGCGGTTGATGCTTGAACACTGCTAGGTAGAAGACCATGGCACGACTGAAAGAGATTTACCGGAAGGAAATCGCTCCGAAGCTTAAGGAAGAACTTAAGCTGGCGAACGTGATGGAAGTTCCGCGCATTACCAAGATCACCCTGAACATGGGTCTGGGCGAAGCGATCGGTGACAAGAAAGTCATCGAACACGCTGTGGCTGACCTGGAGAAGATCACCGGCCAGAAAGTCGTTGTGACTCACGCTCGCAAATCCATCGCTGGCTTCAAAGTCCGCGAAGGATGGCCGATCGGTGTCAAAGTGACCCTGCGTCGCGATCGTATGTATGAGTTCCTGGATCGTCTGCTGTCGATCTCCCTGCCTCGGGTTCGCGACTTCCGCGGCCTGAATGCCAAGTCCTTCGACGGTCGTGGCAACTACAGCATGGGCGTGAAAGAGCAGATCATCTTCCCGGAAATCGACTACGACAAGATCGATGCTCTGCGCGGTCTGGACATTACCCTGACCACCACTGCCAAGAACGATGATGAAGGTCGCGCATTGCTGCGTGCTTTCAAATTCCCGTTCCGCAACTGATTGGAGTAGGAAAATGGCCAAGAAGAGCATGAAGAACCGTGAGCTGAAGCGTCAGCTCACCGTTGCCAAGTACGCGACCAAGCGTGCAGCGCTGAAAGCTATCATCGTCGATCTGAACGCAAGTCCAGAAGCGCGTTGGGAGGCTTCCGTCGCCCTGCAGAAGCAGCCACGTGACGCCAGCGCTTCGCGCATGCGTAACCGCTGCCGCATCACCGGTCGTCCGCACGGCGTTTACCGCAAGTTCGGCCTCGGCCGTAACAAGCTGCGTGAAGCGGCCATGCGTGGTGACGTACCAGGTCTGGTTAAAGCCAGCTGGTAAGCCATACCGCCCAAGTCACCGCGGTCGGGCTCGCAAGAACCGACCGCCGGCGACCTTGAGTATGCATCAAGCCCCTTTTGGGGCTTGATTCATTTCCGGGGTGTGTCTAGAATGACCGGCTCGCCTGAGCCTGCACTTTTTACGTGTGGAGATACTCGGCGACAGTTGTAGCCGCAAGGCTAATTCTTTTTGTATCAGGAGCGTCTAGCCCATGAGTATGCAGGACCCGTTAGCGGACATGCTAACTCGAATCCGTAATGCCCAGATGGCTGAAAAGTCCGTCGTAAGCATGCCGTCTTCCACGTTGAAGGTGGCTGTAGCAAAAGTCCTGAAGGACGAAGGTTACATCGCGGGTTATCAGATCAGCAGCGAAACCAAGCCGTTGCTGTCCATCGAGCTGAAATACTTCGAAGGCCGTCCAGTCATCGAAGAAGTGAAGCGCGTTAGCCGTCCAGGCCTGCGTCAGTACAAGTCCGTTGAAGATCTGCCGAAAGTTCGTGGCGGTCTCGGCGTGTCTATCGTCTCCACCAACAAAGGTGTGATGACGGATCGTGCTGCGCGCGCTGCCGGTGTCGGCGGCGAAGTTCTTTGCACTGTGTTCTAAGGGGGGATAAGCATGTCTCGCGTCGCTAAGAACCCCGTTAAGCTGCCAGCCGGTGTCGAAGTCAAATTCGCAGGCCAACAGCTTTCGGTGAAGGGTGCCAAGGGTACTCTTGAACTGAACATCCATTCGTCCGTTGAGATCGTTGAAGAAGCTGGTGAGCTGCGTTTCGCTGCTCGCAATGGCGATCAACAAACTCGCGCAATGGCCGGTACCACGCGTGCGTTGGTAAACAACATGGTCCAAGGCGTAAGCCAAGGCTTCGAGCGCAAGCTCCAGCTGGTCGGTGTTGGTTACAAAGCGCAAGCAAAAGGCACGGTGTTGAACCTTGCCCTTGGCTTCTCGCACCCAGTGGATTACGAACTGCCGGAAGGCATCACCGCTGAGACCCCTAGCCAAACCGATATCCTGATCAAGGGCATCGATAAGCAGCTGGTAGGTCAGGTGGCCGCTGAGATCCGCGACTTCCGTCCACCAGAGCCGTACAAAGGCAAAGGTGTGCGCTACGCGGACGAAGTCGTCCGTCGTAAAGAAGCCAAGAAGAAGTAGGGCATAGCAAATGACCGACAAAAAAGTTACTCGACTGCGTCGCGCTCGCAAAGCACGCCTGAAAATGCACGAACTCGAAGTCGTGCGTCTCTGCGTGTTCCGCTCTTCGCAGCACATCTACGCCCAGGTCATTTCGGCCGACGGCAACAAAGTCCTGGCAAGTGCCTCGACTTTGGACAAAGAACTGCGTGATGGTGCCACTGGCAACATCGACGCGGCCACTAAGGTTGGCCAGCTGGTCGCTACGCGTGCTAAAGCCGCTGGCGTCTCGCAGGTGGCTTTCGACCGCTCTGGCTTCAAGTATCACGGCCGCGTCAAGGCGCTGGCTGATGCTGCTCGTGAAGCTGGGCTGGAGTTCTAAGTTATGTCAAATAACGACCAAAAGCGCGACGAAGGCTACATCGAGAAGCTGGTTCAAGTTAACCGCGTAGCCAAAACCGTTAAAGGCGGCCGTATCTTCACCTTCACCGCGTTGACCGTGGTAGGTGATGGCAAGGGCCGTGTAGGCTTCGGCCGTGGCAAGTCACGTGAAGTGCCTGCCGCGATCCAGAAGGCTATGGAAGCTGCTCGTCGCAACATGATCCAGGTGGACCTGAACGGTACCACTCTGCAGTACGCCATGAAATCCGCCCACGGCGCTTCCAAGGTTTACATGCAGCCTGCTTCTGAAGGTACCGGTATCATCGCTGGCGGCGCTATGCGTGCTGTCCTCGAAGTGGCTGGTGTGCAGAACGTTCTGGCCAAGTGCTACGGCTCGACTAACCCGGTAAACGTGGTTCACGCCACTTTCAAAGGTTTGAAAGCCATGCAGTCCCCTGAGTCCATTGCTGCCAAGCGCGGCAAAACTGCAGCGGAGATCCTGTGATCATGGCAACCGTAAAAGTAACGCTGATCAAAAGCATGACCGGCCGCATCCCTAACCACAGACTGTGTGTCAAGGGCCTGGGTCTGCGTCGCATCGGTCACACTGTAGAAGTCCAGGATACTCCCGAGAATCGCGGGATGATCAACAAGGCTTACTACATGCTGCGTGTAGAGGGTTAATCGATGAAACTCAATGATCTGAGTCCAGCGCCGGGTTCCCGTCGCGAAAAGCATCGTCCGGGCCGTGGTATCGGTAGTGGTTTGGGCAAGACTGGTGGCCGTGGTCACAAAGGTCAGACTTCCCGCTCCGGTGGCACCATTGCTCCAGGCTTTGAAGGCGGTCAACAGCCGCTGCATCGTCGCCTGCCGAAGTTCGGTTTCGTTTCCCTGAAAGCCATGGACCGCGCAGAAGTGCGTCTGTCCGAGCTGGCCAAAGTGGAAGGCGACATCGTCACCGTGCAGTCCCTGAAAGATGCCAACGTGATCAACCAGAACGTACAGCGTGTGAAAATCATGCTGTCGGGCGAAGTGACTCGCGCAGTAACTATCAAGGGCATCGCAGCCACCAAAGGTGCGCGTGCGGCTATCGAAGCAGCTGGCGGCAAGTTCGAGGAATAAATGGCTAAGCAAGGTGCTCTCTCAGCGCTCAGCAAAGGCGGGTTATCCGAGCTCTGGGCTCGACTGCGTTTTCTATTCCTGGCGATTATCGTCTACCGGATAGGCGCACACATCCCAGTTCCAGGTATCAACCCGGACCGGCTGGCGGACCTGTTTCGACAGAATGAGGGGACCATTCTTAGCTTGTTCAACATGTTTTCCGGCGGCGCGCTGGAACGGATGAGCATCTTTGCACTGGGGATCATGCCGTACATTTCGGCATCGATCATCATGCAGCTGATGTCCGCCGTCAGCCCGCAGCTGGAGCAGTTGAAGAAGGAAGGTGAGGCTGGTCGTCGTAAGATCAGCCAATACACCCGCTATGGCACCGTCGTCCTGGCACTTGTTCAAGCCATTGGCATGTCCATTGGCCTGGCTAACCAGGGCGTCTCGTTTAGTGCTGGCTTCAGCTTCCATTTCGTTGCGGTGTCCACTTTCGTGGCCGGCGCGATGTTCATGATGTGGTTGGGTGAGCAGATTACCGAGCGCGGTGTGGGTAACGGTATCTCGATGTTGATTTTTTCGGGTATCGTCGCCGGTCTTCCGAGAGCGATTGGGCAGTCTTTCGAGTCTGCACGTCAGGGCGATATCAACATCTTCGCTCTGGTTGCCATCGGTTTGCTGGCAGTAGCGATCATCGGTTTCGTGGTGTTCATTGAGCGTGGTCAGCGTCGTATTGCTGTTCACTACGCCAAGCGTCAGCAGGGCCGCAAGGTCTTCGCCGCGCAGACCAGCCACCTGCCGCTGAAGGTGAATATGGCCGGTGTTATTCCTGCTATCTTCGCGAGCAGCATCTTGCTCTTCCCGGCTTCGCTGGGTGCCTGGTTCGGTCAGTCTGAAGGTATGGGCTGGTTGCAGGACATCTCGCAGTCGATCGCTCCTGGTCAGCCGTTGAATATTCTGCTGTTTAGTGCAGGGATTATTTTCTTCTGCTTCTTCTATACGGCGTTGATGTTCAATCCGAAAGACGTAGCGGAAAACCTGAAGAAGTCCGGTGCCTTTATTCCGGGTATCCGTCCAGGCGAGCAGTCGGCGCGCTACATTGATGGCGTTCTGACCCGTTTGACCATGTTCGGTGCTCTTTATATGACGGCCGTGTGCCTGTTACCCCAGTTCCTTGTGGTCGCGGCAAACGTTCCGTTCTACCTTGGCGGGACCTCGTTGCTGATCGTGGTCGTGGTTGTGATGGACTTCATGTCCCAAGTACAATCGCACCTCGTTTCGCACCAGTACGAATCCCTGATGAAGAAAGCCAACCTGAAGGGTTACGGCAGCGGCATGCTGCGCTGACCCATAAGGTTCGAGGAGTTGGTGATGAAAGTTCGTGCATCGGTGAAAAAGCTGTGCCGTAACTGCAAGATTATTCGCCGCGAAGGTGTGGTTCGAGTAATTTGCAGCGCGGAACCGCGTCACAAACAGCGCCAAGGCTGAGTGTGATCTGCTAAAAGCCCAGCAGCTAGTGCGCTGCTGGGTTGATTATTTGTTATTACAGCGATATTATCTCGCGCCCTATTTCTTGGCTTCCGGGGCGTAGGTAGCTGTCAATTGGAGTCCCACTGAATGGCCCGTATTGCAGGCGTTAACATTCCAGATAACAAGCACACTGTTATCTCGCTGACCTACATCTATGGTGTTGGTCGCACTACTGCACAGAAAATTTGTGCAGTGACTGGGGTCAACCCAGCCGCAAAGATCAAGGATCTGAGCGACGAGCAGATTGAACAGCTGCGTGGCGAAGTGGCGAAGTTCACCACTGAAGGTGACCTGCGTCGCGAAATCAACATGAAAATCAAACGCTTGATGGACTTGGGCTGCTACCGCGGTCTGCGCCATCGTCGTGGTCTGCCAGTACGCGGTCAGCGTACCAAGACCAACGCGCGTACTCGCAAAGGTCCGCGTAAGCCGATCCGCAAGTAATCGCACCAGCGAATCGACAGGAATCTAGTCATGGCAAAACCTGCTGCTCGTCCTCGTAAGAAAATCAAAAAGACAGTGGTTGATGGCATCGCCCACATCCACGCGTCTTTCAACAACACCATCGTGACCATTACCGACCGTCAAGGTAACGCTCTTTCCTGGGCTACCTCCGGTGGTTCGGGTTTCCGCGGTTCCCGCAAGTCCACCCCGTTTGCTGCTCAAGTAGCTGCTGAACGTGCTGGTCAAGCTGCGCTGGAATATGGCCTGAAAAACCTCGACGTCAACGTCAAAGGTCCAGGTCCAGGTCGTGAGTCCGCTGTCCGTGCATTGAACGGCTGTGGCTATAAGATCGCCAGCATCACCGACGTGACGCCAATCCCGCATAACGGGTGCCGTCCGCCGAAGAAGCGCCGCGTGTAATCCAGGAGATTGTAAAGAATGGCTCGTTACATTGGTCCAAAATGCAAACTGGCTCGTCGCGAAGGCACCGATCTCTTCCTGAAGAGCGGCGTGCGCGCTATCGAATCCAAGTGCAACATCGAAGCAGCACCTGGTATCCACGGCCAGCGCCGCGGTCGCCAGTCCGACTACGGCACCCAACTGCGTGAAAAGCAGAAGGTCCGTCGTATTTATGGCGTTCTTGAGCGTCAGTTCAGCGGCTACTACAAAGAAGCCGCCGGCCGTAAAGGCGCAACCGGTGAAAACCTGCTGCAACTGCTCGAATGCCGTCTGGACAACGTTGTATACCGTATGGGTTTTGGCTCGACTCGTGCCGAATCCCGTCAACTGGTATCGCACAAGTCGATCAGCGTTAACGGCAAAACCGTCAACGTCCCGTCCTACCAGGTTCGTGCTGGTGACGTGGTAGCTATTCGCGAGAAAGCTAAGAATCAACTGCGCATTGTCCAGGCTCTCGATCTGTGTGCCCAGCGTGGCCGCGTAGAATGGGTAGAAGTGGACACTGAGAAGAAGTCGGGCGTTTTCAAGAACGTGCCTGCTCGCAGTGACCTCTCCGCCGACATCAACGAAAGCCTGATTGTCGAGCTCTACTCCAAGTAAGGGCTAGAAAATAGGTGCATCCATGCAGATTTCGGTAAATGAGTTCCTGACACCCCGTCACATTGACGTGCAGGTTGTCAGTCCAACCCGCGCTAAAATCACCCTCGAGCCTCTCGAGCGTGGTTTTGGCCACACCCTGGGCAACGCGCTGCGCCGCATCCTGTTGTCCTCAATGCCAGGCTGTGCAGTAGTCGAGGCCGAGATTGACGGTGTGCTCCACGAGTACAGCGCCATCGAAGGTGTACAGGAAGACGTCATTGAAATCCTGTTGAACCTTAAAGGTCTGGCTATCAAGCTGCACGGCCGTGACGAAGTTACGCTGACCTTGTCGAAGAAGGGTTCGGGGGTGGTTACCGCTGCCGATATTCAGCTGGATCATGATGTCGAGATCGTTAACCCCGATCACGTAATCGCTAACCTGGCGTCTAACGGCGCCTTGAACATGAAGCTCACCGTAGCTCGTGGTCGTGGTTATGAACCAGCAGACTCGCGTCAGAGCGATGAAGACGAAAGCCGCAGCATCGGTCGCTTGCAGCTCGACTCTTCGTTCAGCCCGGTTCGCCGTATCGCTTACGTGGTGGAAAACGCCCGTGTCGAGCAGCGTACCAACCTGGACAAGCTGGTTATTGATCTGGAAACCAACGGTACTCTGGATCCTGAAGAGGCTATCCGCCGCGCTGCAACCATCCTGCAACAGCAGTTGGCTGCGTTCGTCGACCTCAAAGGTGACAGTGAGCCAGTGGTAATCGAGCAAGAAGACGAGATCGATCCGATCCTGCTTCGCCCGGTTGACGATCTGGAACTGACTGTACGTTCGGCCAACTGCCTTAAGGCGGAAAACATCTACTACATCGGTGACCTGATTCAGCGTACCGAAGTAGAGCTGTTGAAGACTCCGAACCTGGGCAAGAAATCCTTGACTGAAATCAAGGACGTTCTGGCCTCCCGCGGTCTGTCCCTCGGCATGCGCCTCGACAACTGGCCGCCTGCAAGTCTTAAGAAGGACGACAAGGCGACTGCCTGATCGTCGTAATCACCGAACGTAGTGTTTGGTAAGGAATGAACCATGCGTCATCGTAAAAGTGGTCGTCACCTGAGCCGCACCAGCTCGCACCGCAAGGCCATGTTTCAAAACATGGCGGTGTCGCTGTTCGAGCACGAGCTGATCAAAACGACTCTGCCAAAAGCCAAAGAACTGCGCCGCGTTGCTGAGCCGCTGATCACTCTGGCTAAAGTAGATAGCCTGGCTAACCGTCGTCTGGCTTTCGACCGTACTCGTTCGAAAGCTATCGTTGGTAAGCTCTTCAACGACCTGGGCAAGCGTTATGCTACCCGTGAGGGTGGCTACCTGCGCATCCTCAAGTGCGGTTTCCGCACTGGCGACAACGCGCCTATGGCGTACGTCGAGTTGGTTGATCGTGCTACTGCCGGCGAAGCTGTATCTGCCGAGTAAGACGTCAGTCTGAAACAAGAAACCGGGCCTAGCGCCCGGTTTTTTGTGCCCGCAAGAAACGCATCGTATGTACAAGCTTCTACACTGCGCCTGACTGCACGCTATGAGCTGGAGTCGTTGGTAGTCATTTTCTATTGATGTAAGCAAATTAATGAATTTGTCTGCGTCACATTGATGGTCAATACTCCTTCTCAGCCGATTAGCCGGCGGTTCAAAGACTGACAGAGGAAGACGATCACATGAGCCAGAACAAAACCCTTACGACCGCCAGTGGCGCTCCTGTCGCTGACAATCAGAATTCCCGTTCCGCCGGGCCCCGTGGCCCGCTGTTGCTCGATGACTTTCACCTGATCGAAAAGCTCGCTCACTTCAATCGTGAGAACATTCCCGAGCGCCGTGTACACGCCAAGGGCTCGGGTGCCTACGGTACGTTCACCGTTTCCAAAGACATTACCCAGTACACCAGCGCCAAGCTGTTCGAATCCGTGGGCAAGCAGACCCCGACTTTCCTGCGCTTCTCGACTGTCGGTGGTGAACGTGGTTCGGCCGACACCGAACGTGATCCGCGTGGTTTTGCCTTGAAGTTCTACACCGAGGAAGGTAACTGGGACATCGTTGGCAACAACACGCCAGTGTTCTTTATCCGCGATCCGCTGAAATTCCCCGACTTTATCCATACCCAGAAACGTCTGCCGCAAAGCAACCTGAAGAGCGCGCAGGCGATGTGGGATTTCTGGTCGCACTCGCCCGAGGCACTGCACCAGGTCACCATCCTGTTCTCGGATCGTGGGATCCCGGACGGCTACCGGCACATGCATGGTTTTGGTAGCCACACCTACAGCCTGATCAACGCCAAGGGCGAGCGGCACTGGGTCAAGTGGCACTACAAGACCAAGCAGGGCATCAAGAATCTGGCGCCGGCCGAGGCGGCACGCCTGGCGGGCACCGATCCGGATTACGCCCAGCGTGATCTTTTCGGCGCCATCGAACGCGGCGACTTCCCGAAATGGACTGTCTGTATCCAGATCATGACCGAAGCCCAGGCCGCGGCGCATTACGAGAACCCTTTCGACGTGACCAAGACCTGGTCGCAGAAAGAGTTTCCGCTGATCGCAGTCGGCGAGCTCGAGCTCAACCGTAACCCGCTGAACTACTTCGCCGAAGTCGAACAGGCAGCTTTCGGTCCGAGCAACATGGTGCCGGGTGTTGGTCTGTCACCGGACCGCATGCTGCAAGGCCGCGTCTTCGCCTATGCCGATGCCCACCGCTACCGTGTCGGCACCAATCATCAGCAGTTGCCGGTGAACGCCCCGCGCAGCCCGGTCAACACCTACCAGCGTGACGGCTCCATGGCCTTTGGCAGCAACGGTGGCGCGACGCCGAACTACGAGCCCAACAGCTACGTCGAAGCGCCCAAACAGGCGCCTCACTACGCTGAGCCGGCGTTGGCCCTCAGTGGTGCGGCGGATCGTTACGATCACCGCGAAGATACCGATTACTACAGTCATGCCGGTGCGCTGTTCCGTTTGATGAGCACCGAGCAGAAAGCGCTGCTGATCAGCAATATCGCTGGCGCGATGTCGGGTGTATCCGATGACGTGGTCGAGCGCCAGTTGCAGCATTTCTTCAAGGCCGACCAGGCATACGGCGAAGGTATCGCCAAGGCGCTGGGTGTAGTGCTGAACTAAGTCTGAACGAGAAGCAGAACCGCCCTCACTCAGGGCGGTTTTTGCGTTTTTTAGGCTGCTTTTCTCTGGAAATCTTTGCTTTGTTTGTGTTTTTCCAGTGACCTCCCGGTCAGCATGGTTCAAAATGCAGCCTTTCAAGCAGGGAGATGTAGGGCGATGCAAGGTAACCAGGTCGTAGTCGACTACCTCAACACGTTGCTGACCGGTGAGCTGGCAGCCCGTGATCAGTATTTCATCCATTCGCGGATGTATGAGGACTGGGGCTTCAGCAAGCTCTACGAGCGCATCAATCACGAGATGGAAGAAGAGGCGCAACATGCCGATGCGTTGATGCGCCGGATCCTGATGCTCGAGGGCACGCCGCGCATGCGTCCGGACGACCTGGACATCGGTAGCAACGTGCCTGACATGTTCGCCGCCGACCTGCGCTTGGAGAACAAGGTGCGTGCCGCGCTGTGCAAGGGCATCGAGCTCTGCGAGCTGCACAAGGATTACGTCACCCGCGAGATCCTGCGTGTGCAGTTGGCTGATACCGAGGAAGATCACACCTACTGGCTGGAGAAGCAGTTGGGGCTGATCAAGTCCATCGGGTTGCAGAATTACTTGCAGTCGCAGTTCTGAGAATGGCCGCTGCTGCGCGGCGGATCGTCGGAACGCCGCGCGCAGCACGCTGATTCCTACAAGCGAGAGTTGTCGCTCGCAAGATCGTGAGTGGACGCGGAACCTGTAGGAGCCAGCTTGCTGGCGATAGCGATTTCAGCTCCACAAAAAAGCCCCTGTCATCACTCAATGACAGGGGCTTTTTCATGCTATCCGGTTACGCCCGGTCGCGCAGCAACAGCGGCTTCAGGTAATGCCCGGTATGGGATTGGGGCATCTCCGCCACTTGCTCCGGCGTACCGACCGCAATGATCTGCCCGCCCTTGGAACCCCCTTCAGGCCCAAGGTCGACCAACCAGTCGGCGGTCTTGATCACATCCAGGTTGTGCTCGATCACCACCACGGTATTGCCGTGGTCGCGCAGGCGATGCAGAACGTCGAGCAACTGCTGGATATCTGCGAAGTGCAGGCCAGTGGTCGGCTCATCGAGGATATACAGGGTCTTGCCGGTATCGCGCTTGGACAACTCGCGGGACAGCTTGACCCGTTGCGCCTCGCCGCCGGACAGGGTGGTCGCCGACTGCCCCAGCTTGATATACGACAGGCCCACGTCCATCAGCGTCTGCAGCTTGCGGGCCAGCGCCGGCACCGCGTCGAAGAACTCCCGTGCTTCCTCGATCGTCATCTCGAGGACCTCGTGGATGCTCTTGCCCTTGTACTTGACCTCCAGGGTTTCGCGGTTGTAGCGCTTGCTCTTGCACACATCGCACGGCACATAGATGTCCGGCAGGAAGTGCATCTCCACCTTGATCAGGCCGTCGCCCTGGCAGGCTTCGCAGCGTCCACCCTTGACGTTGAACGAGAAGCGCCCCGGGCCGTAACCCCGCGAGCGGGATTCCGGCACGCCGGCGAACAGCTCGCGGATCGGTGTAAACAGACCGGTATAGGTGGCCGGGTTCGAGCGTGGGGTACGACCGATGGGGCTCTGGTCGATGTCCACCACCTTGTCCAGGTGCTGCAGGCCGTTGATGCTGTCGTGGGCCGCGGCTTCCAGTGTCGTCGCGCCATTGAGCGCGGTGGCGCTGAGCGGGAACAGGGTGTTGTTGATCAGTGTCGACTTGCCGGAGCCGGACACACCGGTCACGCAGGTCAGCAGACCCAGCGGGATCTCCAGGTCGACATTGCGCAGATTGTTGCCACGCGCGCCTTTGAGGTGCAGTGCCAGTTTCTTGTTGCGCGGTGTGCGCTTGGCCGGGACTTCTATCTTCACCCGGCCGGACAAGTACTTGCCGGTCAGCGAGTCGGGATGCGCCATGACCTCGGCCGGTGTCCCTTCGGCAACGATATGTCCGCCATGCACGCCGGCACCCGGGCCGATATCGACCACATAGTCCGCCAGGCGGATCGCGTCTTCATCGTGTTCGACCACGATCACCGTGTTGCCGATATCGCGCAGGTGCTTCAGCGTGCCGAGCAGGCGGTCGTTGTCCCGTTGGTGCAAACCGATGGACGGCTCATCGAGGATGTACAACACCCCCACCAGGCCGGCGCCAATCTGGCTGGCCAGGCGAATCCGCTGTGCTTCGCCACCGGAAAGGGTGTCGGCACTGCGATCCAGGGACAGATAGTCCAGGCCGACGTTGACCAGGAACTGCAGGCGCTCGCGGATTTCCTTGAGAATCTTGTCGGCGATTTCCCCACGGCGACCGGTCAGCTTCAGCCCGCCAAAGTATTCGCAGGCATCGCCGATCGGCAGGTTGGTCACCGCTGGCAGGGTCTTTTCGCCGACCCATACGTGCCGCGCCTCGCGACGCAGGCGCGTGCCACGGCAGTCCGGGCACGGCTGGGTGCTGAGGAACTTGGCCAGCTCCTCGCGCACGGTGGCCGATTCGGTTTCGCGGTAGCGGCGTTCCAGGTTCGGCACGATGCCTTCGAACGGGTGCGAGCGCTTGACGATATCGCCGCGGTCGTTGAGGTACTTGAAGTCGACGTTCTGGCTGCCGCTGCCTTGCAGGATGAACTTCTGCTGGTCCGCTGGCAGACTGCCGAACGGCACTTCCAGGCTGAAACCGTAGTGGGCGGCCAACGATCCGAGCATCTGGAAGTAATAGACGTTGCGCCGGTCCCAGCCGCGTATTGCCCCCTCGGCCAGGGTCAACTCGCCATTGACCAGGCGCTTGATGTCGAAGAACTGTTTCACCCCCAGGCCGTCACAGGTCGGACAGGCGCCAGCCGGGTTGTTGAAGGAGAACAGCTTGGGTTCCAGCTCGCTGATGGCATGACCGCAGATCGGACAGGCGAAGCGCGCGGAGAAGATCATCTCCTCGCCGGGTTCGTCGTCCATCGGCGCCACCAGGGCAATGCCGTCCGCCAGCTTCAGCGCGGTCTCGAAGGATTCGGCCAGGCGCTGTTGCAGATCGGCGCGGACCTTGAAGCGGTCGACCACCACATCGATGGAGTGCTTTTTCTGTTTATCGAGCTTGGGCACTTCGTCCAGCTCGCAGAGCCGGCCGTTGACCCGCGCGCGGACAAAGCCCTGCGCCCGCAGCTCTTCGAACACCGACAGGTGCTCGCCCTTGCGCTCGCGGATCACCGGCGCCAGCAGCATCAGCTTGGCGCCCTCGGGCTGGGCCAGCACCAGGTCGACCATCTGGCTGACGGTCTGGGCTTCCAGCGGAATATCGTGGTCCGGGCAGCGCGGGGTGCCGACGCGGGCATACAGCAGGCGCAGGTAGTCGTAGATCTCGGTGATGGTCCCGACCGTCGAACGCGGGTTGTGCGAAGTCGACTTCTGCTCGATGGAGATCGCCGGCGACAGGCCTTCGATGGTGTCGACGTCCGGCTTTTCCATCATCGACAGGAATTGCCGGGCATAGGCCGACAGCGATTCCACATAACGGCGCTGACCTTCGGCGTACAGTGTATCGAAGGCCAGGGACGACTTGCCCGACCCGGACAGGCCGGTGATCACGATCAGCTTGTCCCGGGGCAGGGTCAGGTCGATGTTCTTCAGGTTGTGGGTTCGAGCCCCACGAATCAGGATCTTGTCCAAGATGGCCTCGCACGGCGGGCGGTAAACGCAAGAGTATAAGGCTAAATACTGGATGGATGCACACTATCGGACGACAGTGTTTCAGTCTTGCATGACAGCTCGCGACAAAGCGTCGCCATGTATCCCCACTATCGATGGGACTGGTAGAATCGCCGCCGGTTCACACGAGGTTTTTCCATGCACGATCCCCACAGCGACCGCATGAGTGGCGGCGAGACCCGCGCGGCAAGCGGTCTGGCCCTGGTGTTCGCTTTCCGTATGCTTGGCATGTTCATGGTGTTGCCGGTTCTGGCTACTTACGGGATGGATCTCGCGGGGGCGACGCCGACCCTGATCGGCCTGGCGATCGGCGCCTATGGCCTGACCCAGGCGGTATTCCAGATTCCCTTCGGGATCATTTCCGACCGTATCGGCCGCCGCCCGGTGATCTACCTGGGGCTGGTGGTCTTCGCCCTGGGCAGCTTGCTGGCGGCCAATGCCGATTCGATCTGGGGCGTGATCGCCGGGCGCATCCTGCAAGGTGCCGGGGCGATTTCCGCGGCGGTCATGGCGTTGCTCTCGGACCTGACCCGCGAACAGCACCGGACCAAGGCCATGGCGATGATCGGCATGACCATCGGTCTGTCGTTCGCCGTGGCAATGGTCGTCGGGCCCTTGCTGACTCGCGCCTTCGGCCTCTCGGGGCTATTCCTGGCCACCGGTGGCATGGCGTTGCTGGGGATCCTGATCATCGCCTTCATGGTGCCGCGCGCCACCGGTCCGTTGCAGCACCGAGAGTCCGGCGTGGCCCGCCAGGCGTTGCTGCCGACCCTCAAGCATCCCGATCTGTTGCGTCTGGACCTGGGGATCTTCGTTCTGCACGCGATGCTGATGTCCAGCTTCGTCGCCTTGCCCCTGGCCCTGGTGCAAAAGGCCGGGCTGCCCAAGGAGCAGCACTGGTGGGTATACCTGACCGCGCTGCTGATTTCCTTCTTCGCCATGATTCCGTTCATTATCTATGGCGAGAAGAAACGCAAAATGAAACGAGTTTTACTCGGCGCCGTGACGACCCTGATGCTCACTGAGCTATTCTTCTGGGAGTTCGGCGACAGCTTGCGGGCCCTGGTGATCGGTACGGTGGTGTTCTTCACCGCGTTCAATCTGCTGGAAGCCTCCTTGCCATCGCTGATCAGCAAGGTTTCGCCGGCGGGCGGCAAGGGTACGGCGATGGGGGTGTATTCCACCAGCCAGTTCCTCGGTTCCGCGCTTGGCGGCATCCTCGGCGGCTGGATGTTCCAGCATGGCGGTTTGTCGGCGGTTTTCCTTGGATGCGCCGGTCTGGCTGCCCTCTGGTTGGCCTTTGCTGTTACCATGCGCGAACCTCCCTACGTGACCAGCCTGCGCGTGCCGTTATCGCCCGAGGCGATCCGCGAAGCCGGTCTGGTCGAGCGCCTGAAGGCGATGGTAGGGGTAACCGATGCAGTAGTGGTGGCCGAAGAGGCCGCCATTTACATCAAATTGGACACCGAATTGTTGGATCGCACGACTCTCGAACGCCTGGTCAACGAGCCGGCGCCACAAGCGTGCGAAGCCTAGGAGAACGTTATGGCCCGTGGGGTTAACAAAGTCATATTGGTCGGCACGTGCGGCCAGGATCCTGAGGTTCGCTATCTGCCTAACGGCAACGCCGTGACCAACCTGAGTCTGGCGACCAGCGAACAGTGGACCGACAAGCAGACCGGTCAAAAGGTCGAGAAGACCGAGTGGCACCGTGTGTCGATGTTCGGCAAGGTTGCCGAGATTGCTGGCGAGTACCTGCGTAAAGGTTCGCAGGTCTACATCGAAGGCAAGCTGCAGACCCGTGAGTGGGAAAAAGACGGCATCAAGCGTTACACCACTGAAATCGTCGTCGACATGCAGGGCACCATGCAGTTGCTCGGTGGCCGTCCACAACAGGGCGACCAACAAGGCGGCTACGATCAGTCCGCGCCACGGCAGCAGGCTCCTCGCCCACAACAGGCGCCGCGTCCACAGCAGTCGGCCCCGCAGCAATCGCGCCCGGCGCCACAGCAAGCCGCACCGCAGCCGGCTCCGGATTTCGACAGCTTTGATGACGATATTCCGTTCTGAGGAATAGCAGAGACTTTGCTGTAAAGTGTCTCTTTGAAGCCCCCGCCCTGCGGGGGCTTTCTCGTTTCTGGCCGGTAAAAATAGTTGATGCTTTTTACTCGTCTCACGCCTTGAGTTTGCGTGAGGCTGGTCTGTGGGCGCATTTGGAAATAAAGCGGGTCAAGACAGCTGCTTGGCCCATGCCAGCACTACCCGCAAACGCTGGGGAATTGATGAAAGGGTTGGCTGTTGCTAATTACCGATGAGGGCTCAATAAGAGCATTGTTGTTTGGTATCACGGTATCTATTGGCCGACAGTGCGGCTTGCGGGACGTCACCTTCCTGCGGTAGCGGCAACCTTGCGACCCAGTCTCTTGAGACTAGCTAAGTAAGCGCTGCGACTACCAGCCCTCCTAGACTTCTCTAGAAAAGACACCCAATGGGCTAATGCCTGTCAGCTAACAAAATTTCAGTCGAGCGCGGTCTTGTGGCGAGCGGGCTTGCCCGCGCTCGGCTGCGAAGCAGTCGTAAACCTGTGACTGCGTTCTGCCTGACACAATGCAATCGCTGATTTTAGGGCCGCTTCGCGTCCCAGCGCGGGCAAGCCCGCTCGCCACAAATCTCGGCCAGACTTAAGATCGCTTTTAACTGACTGGCATTAGTCCAATGGGCGCCTTTATGACCCGCTTACACCGACGCCCCGCGCAACATGCCCTGCGTCAAATCATCGATGACCGCCTTGCCCATTTCACCCAGATAATGCGATACCCAGGCGTAGCGTTCGCCGTCGCTTTCCAGGGCCGCATCGAGGGAGAGTGCTTTGGCGCAGTAGAGCAGGAGCGACGCGTGTTCCATGGCTTACAGAATGGGAGCGCCGGGGCATACGCGAAACAGTTCACGACCCTGGGAGCCACACTGGGAAAAGGTGATGACGCCGAGGGTTTTGATGTCGGTGTGATTGCTCATCACACACCTCCGGCATCAGTCATGAAATGGCTGTGTTTCTGAGTACTGTTGAATGTTGCGAGGAAAGTGAGATTTACGAGTGTACTGAAAGCCTGCATGGATAAAACTCCCGTATCAATGTGAGAGCTACCACGTTCGTTACCAAGCGAATAGGTGGCAGCTGTGCGCAGGTTGGTAAACCGGAGATACAGCTCGCCTCTTGCTACGTTGGGATTTTAGCTGGCGCTATTCCTTGGATAAAAATTGTTTGGCGATCATTGCCACTGCCTCCGTCGCAGACGTCAGGGCTGTGTCTATATCAAACGGGGCGTTATCCCACGGCTCATATTCATGAGCCAATACAGACTGCCAGGTGGGTGGCGCCAGCCCAGGAATATCAATCTTCCTGGCTTCTACCCGTCGCTGATGTTCAGGTTTATCAGAACAAACCACCTGGATATTCACTAACGGAACACCCGCGCGTATGGCGATTTCGTTCCACGCTTTACGGCTTTCGCTTACTGGGTTAACACAGTCGACTATGACCGTGCTGCCAAAACGAAGATTGTTCAGAGCAAGCTCATTGGCGACCATGTAACCGCTTCGCCCCACGTCTTGTGCCAGAGCGCCGGAATTTCGGATAGCCTGCTCAATCGTATCGATCCGCAGATATACGGCACTTGTTCTGGTGGCAAGGCCACTTGCGATAGTCGTTTTTCCGGTACCAGGAAGGCCGCTGAAGACAATGAGCATTCTATGTCCTTCGGTTAGTGGGTGAACCCAGTTTAGGCGCCCGCTGAGACCGTGAAACATATTCAGCCAAGCCCATGATGAAAATCTTAATTTTTGGTTCGACCACGCAGTTTTTCTTCGGTCAGCCAAGAAAATCTTAAGATTTGCAGAAAAGCTCAACTTTTTCTTAAGCCGTCGGTGCGATCTTCAACTCGCTCACCTCCCGCGAAGCCTTCCCCAAGGTTTCCCACAACTCGCGCATGGTCGGGTTCTGGTTAGCCAGCGAGCAATAGGCTCGGATCTCCAGGCCAGTGTTCCATTCGTTGCCACCGGTTTGCACCAACTGCCCGCTGTTCACGGCTGGCGCGGCAGCGCTCTGTGGTAGCCAGGCCACTCCATAGCCTTCGATGGCCATCTGCATCAGCAGCATGGTCATGTCGGCCTCATAGCAGCGCGTCAGTTCGCAGGACGTTATCGTGTTCTTGAGAATCAGGTCGGCCACGCGTCCGAGGAAGGTCGTGGCGGTGTAGGCCAGGTAGGGCACCGCTTTGCCGGCCTTGCCCGGCAGCCGGTACAGCGGCTTGCCGCTACGGTCCGGCGCACAGAACGGCAGAAAGGCGTCCCGGCCCAGGGGCAGGCTGGCGAACTTGTTGGCGTCGATCAGGATCGGTGCCTGGGGATGGTGGTACACGATCATCAGGTCGCAATTACCTTCCGCCAAGGCAATCACCGCGTCATGGATATTCGCCGCGACCACCCGCACGTTGAACGGCTCGTGGTGCTTTTGGAATTGCGCCAGCCACTTGGGCAGGAAGGTGATCGACAGGCTGTGGCCCGCGGTGATCTGAATCGAACGCCCAGGCATTTTTTCGTCCTGGCGCAGGGTCGAGCGTAATTCCAGCAGGGCCGCCAGCGCTTCGCGGCCCTGTTCGCAAAACAGCTGGCCGGCCTGGGTCAATTGCACCGGATAGGTACCACGGTCGACCAGTTGCGCGCCAACCCAATCTTCCAGCGAGCGAATCCGTCGCGACAGCGCCGATTGAGTGACGCAGCGCACCTCGGCGGCCCGGGAGAAGTTCTTGTATTGCTCGATCGCCAGCAGATCGTCCAGCCACTTGATTTGCATGCTGCCCACCTCGGTCGCGGTGATCACGAGTCTACGTCAGCGCCTTCGAGGCTTCGTCGGATTTTTCGTAACTATTCCAAAAGCGCATCAGGTAATGGCGATTACTCATCATCTGCTGGGCGGGCTGACCCTAGAATCGGCCTATGGACAAGCCCTGCTCCTACAGGACCGAGGTGTTTGTGAGTTATGCACCTGGGCGCGGCGCCGCAGAGCAGCCGGGCCAACGATATTTTTCCTGCCAAGCAAAAAAAACCGACAACAGACTTGAGGGAAACACCATGAACAAAAACAGATTGCCCCGTCACATCGCCATCGGCATTGCCGCCGGCGTCCTGGTCGGCTGGCTGTGCCATCACTTCGCGGCCGACACCAAGTCGGCCAAGGACATCGCCGCCTACTTTTCGATGGTCACCGATATCTTCCTGCGAATGATCAAGATGATTATCGCACCGCTGGTGTTCGCCACCCTGGTGGGCGGTATCGCCAGTCTCGGCAGTTCGCGCTCGGTCGGGCGTATCGGTACCCGTGCCATGGCCTGGTTTATCAGCGCCTCGCTGATCTCCCTGCTGATCGGCATGTTGCTGGTCAATTTGTTCCAGCCCGGGGCGGGGATGAACCTGCACCTCGGCCAGGGCGCGGTCGCGTCCCCAGTAGTGAATACCGGCGACTTCAGCCTCAAGGTGTTTGTCAGCCACGTATTCCCGCGCAGTATTGCCGAGGCCATGGCCAACAACGAAATCCTGCAGATCGTGGTGTTCTCGCTGTTTTTCGGTTTCGCCCTGGCGGGGCTGAAGCAGGCCGGTTTCCCTCGGATCACCAGCCTGGTGGATGAGCTGGCCAAGGTGATGTTCAAAATCACCGACTACGTCATGGCCTTCGCGCCCATTGGTGTGTTCGCCGCCATTGCCAGTGCGATCACCACCGAAGGCCTCGGCCTGCTGTTGGACTATGGCAAACTGATCGCCGAGTTCTACCTGGGTATCGCTCTACTCTGGGCGGTGCTGTTCGGTGCCGGTTACCTGTTTCTCGGACGCTCGGTGTTCACCCTCGGCAAACTGATCAAGGAGCCGATCCTGCTGGCGTTCTCCACCGCCAGCAGCGAATCCGCGTACCCGAAAACCATGGACGCCCTGGAGAAGTTTGGCGCGCCGAAACGCATATCCAGCTTCGTCCTGCCCCTTGGTTATTCGTTCAACCTGGACGGCTCGATGATGTACCAGTCCTTTGCCATCCTGTTTATCGCCCAGGCCTACAACATCGAGCTGAGCTTCACCCAGCAGTTGCTGATCCTGCTGACCCTGATGGTCACCAGCAAGGGCATGGCCGGGGTCGCCAGGGCCTCGGTCGTGGTGGTGGCCGCGACCCTGCCGATGTTCAACCTGCCCGAAGCCGGCCTGTTGCTGATCATCGGCATCGACCAGTTTCTCGACATGGCGCGAACCGCGACCAATGTGGTCGGCAACAGCATCGCCACCGCAGTGGTCGCCCGCGCCGAGCAGGCGCATGAGGTCGAGGCGGAACGGGGCGAGTTGCCCGCCGCCCAGTCCGTCGCGCTGGCGCGTACTCCGGCGACCACGGTGTGAGCGCCATGACCATGAACGCAAAAGGCAAAAAAGTCGCCGCGCCGCCGGTCGCCCGCACGCTGGGTATCGTCGGTGGCCTCGGCTCGCTGGCCGGCGGCGACCTGTTCTTCAAACTGGTCAAGTCCAGGGCGGTGCTGGCCGATCAGGGGCGCTACCATTTCCTCTTCGAGCAGCATCCGTTCAAGGATGTGCTGCTGCCCCTGGACCGCGACGCGAGCATGACCGCGCGCAAGTTCTACGTGTTCCAGGTCTGCCAGTCCTTCGAGGCGGGCGGGGTCGACGCGGTGGTGCTGCCCTGTTTCGCCAGCCAGACGTTCCGTGAAGAGATCCAGCAGGAATTGGCTATTCCCGTTCTCGACCTGATGGCGGCCCTGGCCGAACACATCCGCCGGATTGCCGAGCCGGGCACGCGACTGGGGATTCTGGCCTCGGACTATGTGCGTTACTCCGGGTTGTTCGAGCGCTACCTGGGAGGCGATTTCCAGCTGGTCTATCCGCCGGAACCGGACCAGCGCGGCTTGATGGACGCGATGTACGGTATCAACGGTATCAAGGACGGCCACCTGCAAGGCGTACCGCTGGAAGGGGTGTACCAGGCTTGTCTGGCGCTGCAGGCGCAGGACGCGCGCCTGATCGTGCCGGGCCTGACCGAGCTTTCGCTGGTCTGCGCCGATTTGCAACGGCGTGGCCTGAGCGTGCTCGACATCAACGAGATCTATGCCGCCGCCGTGACCACGGCGGCCGACCAACCCGCGCACGCGCCCTTCAAGCTGGGGATCGTCGGCGGTGTCGGTCCGGCGGCGACCGTGGACTTCATGGCCAAGGTGGTCCGTCATACTCCGGCGGGTCGCGACCAGGAACATATCAAGATGGTGGTGGAGCAGAACCCGCAGATCCCGGACCGCACGGCCAATCTGCTGTTCGACGAAGCCGACCCGAGCCTGGCGCTGTACGCCACCTGCAAGCGCCTGGAAAGCGCGGGCGCGCAGGCCATCGCCATTCCGTGCAACACCGCCCACGCCTTCGTCGAGCGGCTCCAGCCTTACCTGCGGGTGCCGATCGTCAACATGCTCAGCGAAACCGTCGAGGCGATTGCCCGGCAGCACGGCGGTGGCAAACGCGTCGGCTTGCTCGCCACCTCGGGTACGGTGCGGAGCCAGGTCTACCACCAGGCCGCTCGCCATGCCGGCTTGCCCCTGCTGATTCCCGGCTTCGATTATCAGGAGCTGGTGATGAGCGCCATTTATGGCGAGCGCGGCATCAAGGCCGGCTTCACCGATGGCCTGTGCAAGGAGCAATTGCTGCTGGCGGTCGAGCACCTGTGCGAACTGGGGGCCGAGGTAATCATCCTCGGCTGCACGGAACTGCCTTTGGTGCTCAGCCACGGTGCAGACTTTCAGGTGCGCGGCCATCGTGTGGCGTTGGTGGACCCGACCACCGTTCTGGCGCTACGTTGTGTCAGTCTGGCGGGGGCCGATGGCGGACGGGGTTATTCCATCTCGGCCAGTTGAGACTAGTGATACCAGTGTTCAATAGCCTGCAGCAGTTGTGCAATAGCGTCCCAGAGGGTCGTATCGTCGGCCTTGGCGCCGATGGCCTGCTCAGTCGCCTTGGCTGCCTCGGCAATTGCCTGGGCGCCCATCATCAACCCGGCACCTTTTATCCGGTGGGCCCGGTGACTGGCCTCGGGAAAATCCGCACGGCTGATCGCGCCCTGGAGCGCCGCCAGGTCTTTTTCCAGGGCCTCGCGGTACAGCGACTGCAACATGGCGGCGTCGTAGTGCGCTACTGACCGGGTAGCGGGCGAGGGTTCATGGTCAAGCCATAACTGCAACAGATTGCGCAATGCGTCCAGGTACAGCGGCTTCTTCAGCACCCCATCCATGCCGCTGTCCATGCAACGCTTCTGGTGGGCCGGGCCGCTCTGCACGGAGAGGGCGATGATCGGCAAATAGTCCGGCCCGGGCTCCCGCGCCCGAATGCGCCGTGCAACCTCGTAGCCGCTGATTTCCGGCATGTAGCAGTCCAGCAGCACCAGTCGGATGGCCTGTTGCTCTATGACCTGCAAGGCTTGCGCGCCGCTCGACACCACCACGGCGCGGACGCCCAGTATCTTGAGTTGTTCATTGAGGATAAAACGGTGGGCGGGCTGATCGTCGACGACCAGCACGGCGCCGGGCTCAACGCCGATCCGAGTGTGTTCGCGGTGGGCCTGGACAGGTCGAGCGTCTCGTCCGGCATTGCCAACCGCCTTGTTACCTGACAGTTGCGTTATTCCTGAGAAACCGATTCTCGGGTCTGATGGAAGATCTTGAACAGCTCGCTGTCGTTCTTGATACCGAGCTTGCGATAAGCCGATTGCTTTTGCGTGCTGATGGTATTGGCGCTGCGGGAAAACTTCGCGGCGATTGCGTTCACGGACATGCCATCGAGAAAACAACGCAGCACTTCCTGCTCTCTCGGAGAGAGGTTGGAACTCTGGGTCAACGAACTTGAAAGTTCGCTGGTCGAGCCCATGTGCGCCAAGGCGAAACCGGATGGCACCTCCGCTATTTGTGCGGTCATGGACGGCTGTAGGTAGATCCGACCTTGCGCGACGGTTCGAATGGCGGTGGCCAGTTCGCCCAGGTTCTGCACCTTGCCCAGGAAGCCCCGGCCCCCGGCCTTCAGCGACAAGGCAACGGTTGCCGGTGTGTAGTGCGAGGACAGCACCAGTGGCTTGCATTGGCCGAACCGTCGCTTCAGGACCCGGATCAGGTTGATGCCATCGATTTCCGAAGGTCCCAGGATGAAGTCGATGACCACCACGTCCGCCTGTCGCTGCGTCAGTGCCGTGACCAGCTCCCTGCCCGTGCCAAAGGAGCCTATCACCTCAAGATCGGCCTCCTTGGCCAGGCCGATTTCGATCCCTTGGCGAACCACCTCATGGTCGTCTAACAACATCACGGTGTATGGGCTGGAAAACGAAGGGGACATGAGGAAGATCCGTGTTGTAGGTGTAATTCTTCGTAAGAATTATCTGTCTTTATGGTCAAGTTATAACGTATGTGCAAAGTGGCTGCAATCTGCTCTTCGGCAGGGTCAAGCCGTGCTGGAAGTGTTCCTGAAAGTCTAGTGTGAGGGCGTTTGCCTCGCTTGGGGGGAGGCTGTGTGAGTTTTCGAGAAATCACGAGTGAAGACTCGTGATTTCTCGATGGGTAATACCACCGTTCATAGCCAAAGTAGGGTTTCCCCCGTCGACGAGGTCTTCCCGGAACTTCAGGTACCGAGCCCCCGATCGCCGCGGGAGCCTCTTAAACCTACGAACGGGAACGCCATGAAAATTACTGCACTCTCCACCGTCGCCGCTTCTCTGGCCCTGGCCGCCGCGGTGTCGCTACCCGCGTCCGCCAACGACGGCGTGATCAATTTCAGCGGTCTGGTGACCGATGTGACCTGCACAGTCGAAGGTGCGGCGCCGGGTACTGGTGCCGTGGTCAAGGACGTGAACCTGGGCGGTGTTTCCGCTTCGCGTCTGGCCAACGCGGGAGATCGCGCCAACCTGACCGGTTTCACCATTCGCATCGGCGCGCCGGGCGAGGGCGCCTGCACCAACGGTCGTACCGCCATGGTCGCGTTCGATCCGACCAGCCCGGCCATTGATGTCGCCACTGGTCGCTTGAACATCGATGGCCACGATGATCCGAGCGACACCGACACCGCCAAGAACGTCCAGGTCGAAGTGACCAGCCGCGAGGGGCGGCCGCTCAACGTCTACACCGAGAAATCCGAAGGCGTGGTCATTGCCGACAACCAGGCGGTCATCCCGCTGGCCGCACAGATGTATGCCAGCGGCCTCGCCAGCGAGGGGACGGTCAATACCCGGGTCGGCTTCATGGTCGAGTACGCCGACTAAGGGCGATCAGGTCGGCATTCGCAGACCTGGCCTGCCCGGGACCTGCGCCAACCGCGCAGGTCCTTCCCTCAGACCCGAAGAGAACCGTTGATGAAAAGCATGGCCCGCTTCGCTTTTGCCTCCTGTGCTTTTGCCCTGTTGGCGCTGCACGTGCTGCCCTCCCAGGCCGGCGTGATCATTCATGGTACGCGTGTGATCTATCCCGCCGAGCAGCAGGAAGTCATTGTGCGCCTGGAGAACAAGGGCAGCCGCCCGGCATTGATCCAGACCTGGCTGGACGATGGCGACCGGCACTCGACGCCGGCGACCGCGCGAGCACCGTTCACCCTGACCCCGCCAATCTTCCGGATCGAACCGCATCAGCAGCAGGCAGTGCGTCTGCGCTATTCCGGCGAGCCGTTGCCGATGGATCGCGAGAGCCTGTTCTGGCTGAACGTGCTGGAAGTGCCGCCGAGCTCCGCCGATGCCGGACAAAGAAACCAGATCGAATTGTCCTTCCGCACGCGCTTGCGGGTGTTCCTCCGACCACAGGCGCTGCCTTACCCGGTCAACAGCGCGGCGTCGAAGCTGCAATGGAAACTGGTGCCCCATGATCAGGGCTATGCCCTGCAAGCCACCAATCCGACGCCGTACCACGTCTCGCTCGCCTCGGTCGATCTGCTCGGCGATGGCAAGCGTTACAGCAAGGCGGCGAACCAGGCGGCCAACGACAGCCTGCTGCTGCCCTCGGGTGACGTCAAACTGTTTGCCTTGCCCGGGCTACCGGCCCGGCCCAATGGTGTGGCGAAGGTCGAATTTACCGCCGTCAGCGACTTCGGTGCCCGCGTGCGCCACTCGGCTGGTGTGACTCTTTAATACAGCGGAAAACCCTCTCCATGAATGCGACTCTGATTTCCCGCACCCTGGTGTCGGCCATGGCCTTGATGATGGCGCTGTTGGCCGGTCTTCCGGTGCAGGCGAGTGTCGTCCTCGGCGGCACTCGCATTGTCTACCCGCAGAACGAAAAGGAAGTGACGGTCAGGCTCGAGAGCAAGAACCAGAGGCCGGTCCTGCTCCAGGTGTGGCTGGACAATGGCGATGAGCAATCCACGCCGGATCTGGCCGGGATACCGTTTCTGGTCACGCCACCGATCTTTCGCATGGAATCAGACCAGCATCAGGTACTGCGCCTGGCCTATACCGGTGAGTCGTTGCCGCAAGAGCGCGAGAGTCTGTTCTGGTTCAACGTGCTGGAGGTGCCTTCACAGGCGCTGGACGCCGAACAGAGCAACCAGTTGCAGTTGGCTTTCCGCTCCCGAATCAAACTGTTCTTCCGCCCGACGAAGCTGCCTTACGAGGTCGAGGCCGCCGCCGCGAAACTGCAATGGCGACAGGTTTCCACCGAGCAGGGGCAGGCACTGGAAGTCTACAACCCGACGCCTTACCACCTGAGCTTCGATCAGATCGAACTGGTGACGGCGGGGCAGCGTCACGCCCGGGAGCCCGGTGCGACGGGCACCGAGAACATGGTGCTGCCCCATGACCGTAACCGCTTCCCGCTGCCGAGCCTGAAGTCACCGTCGGGTAGCGCGATGACCGCCGAATTCCAGACGATCGATGATTTCGGGGTCAGGGTCTCGCACAAAGCCAGGATCGCGCCATGACCGTCCGAGCGCCTTGTCTTCCGCCGTAGCTGCTCGCCAATGGGGTATTGAACGTAGGAGCAGAGCTTGCTCGCGAAGAGGTCAGTGAGTACGCCAAGAGCTTCGCGGGCAATCGAGCGTCGACCGGCCGCTCCTGCGGGGACGGTGTTCGCCCTTAACTGATCCGTCTTACCTCAAGCCCGGTTTTGCCCATCCATCAGGGCAGGGGCTCGCTTTGCCGAAACTCGGACAGAACCTACTTTTTGGAACGCCACAGATGAGTTCGAACACGCCAGCCGGAGCAAGAAATTGGTCCTTGTCACGCCACCGATTGACGCTCATTGCCCGCAGCCTGATGTTGCTTGGAGGTGCCCATGCCATGGTGAGCCATGGGGTCGAGCACGTGTCGTTCAACCCGGCCTTCTTTCCGGGCGGGGCGGCCGGTATGCAGGTCGATATTTCAAGGTTCAACCAGGGCAATGTGGTGCTGCCCGGTAGCTACCGTTCCGATGTCTACCTCAATGACCAGTGGATCGGGCGCGAAACCTTGTCCTTCGCCGCCGTCGAGGGCCAGGACGCCGCGCAACTGTGCCTGGAGCGTGACACCTTGCTCACCTTCGGCGTGGATCTGGACGGTGTCGCCGAGCAGGCCGCCAAGGCGGGTGAAACAGCACCGCCGGCGTTTCCCGGCGAGTCGATCTGCGGCGATATCGCCACTTACATACCGGGCGCCAGTGCCCGCTTCGACTCGGGCGAAAACCGCCTGAACCTGCAGGTCCCGCAGCTTTACCTGGCGCGCAAGGCGCGCGGTTATGTCAGCCCGGCGCAATGGGACAGTGGCGTCGATGCGGCCTTTGTGCGCTACAACGCCAACACCTATGCCACCGAGGCCAACGGCCAGTCGCTTGCGTCCAGTTACCTGGGCCTGAACACCGGGCTCAACCTCGGCGATTGGCACTTTCGCCATAACGGCAGCTACAGCCGTTCCAACGCTGGCGGCGCTGGCTACCAGAGCAGCTCCAGCTATGTGCAACGCGAGTTGTCCCCACTGCAATCGCAACTGATGGCGGGCGAGATCTACACCGCCGGCGAGCTGTTCGACAGTGTCCGTCTGCGTGGCGCCAGCCTGTTTACCGATGACCGTATGTTGCCGGATTCCCTGACCGGTTTTGCCCCGGTGGTGCGTGGGGTGGCGGAGACCAACGCCAGGGTCAGCGTGCGTCAGCGCGGCATCCTGTTGGACGAGGTCAGCGTGGCGCCCGGCCCGTTCGTGCTCGACGATCTGTTCCCCACCGGTTATGGCGGCGACCTGGAGGTTACCGTCACCGAGGCCGACGGTCGCCAGCGCCAGTTCATTGTGCCGTTCGCCGCCAACGCCAACCTGCTGCGTCCCGGCTACAACCGCTATGCATTGAGTGTCGGGCAACTGGATGAGCTCGGCCTGCGGCGGCCGCCGACGCTGATGCAGGCGACCTACCAGCACGGCCTCAGCAACCTGCTGACTGGCTATACCGGGGCAGTGGTGGGCGAGGACTATCACTCGCAGTTGTTCGGTGCGGCGTTCAACACCCCGTGGGGGGCGCTGTCGTTCGACCTGACCCATTCGAACGCGCGGATCCCGGGGCACGGCTCGCGCCAGGGGCAAAGTGCGCAGTTGCGCTACAGCAAGAACTTCGCCGACACCGGCACTCACTTCGCCCTTGGCGCCTACCGTTATTCCACCGAGGATTTCCTCAGCGTGCGCGATGCCGCCCGGGTCCGTGATCTCGCCCTCGATGGGCGCAGCCTGGACAACGTGTCGCGTCTGCGCGACCGCATGGACATCAGCCTCAACCAGAGCCTGGGCAATGGCTCGGTGTATCTCACCGGCTCTTCGCAGAACTACTGGAATCGCAAGAACGGCAACCTGACCTTTACCACCGGCTACACCGGCACCTGGAAGGGGCTGCACTACACCATCGGCGCCCAACGCAGCCGCGACCTGTTGAGTGACCGGGTCGACAAGCAGGTCGACTTGACCCTGAGCATGCCGCTGGGCGGTGGCGCCCGCTCGCCGACCCTGACCACCGCGGCGTACCACGGCGACCAGAGCAGCGGTGAGCGCGTCAGCCTGGGTGGCAGCTTCGGCGAGCGTAGCGAATTCATCTACGGTACCAGCGCCAGCCGTAATCAGGGCAGCGGCAGTGCCGCCAGCGCCGACCTGCAGTACCTGGGCCGGCATGGCGTGGTGTCCGGCAGCTATGGCCAGGGTCGCGCCTACCGTTCGGCGTCGCTGGGCATGACCGGCGGCATCGTCGCCCACCCGGGCGGCGTGACCCTGGCCCCGGAGCTGGGCGACACCCTCGGCGTCGTGGAAGTGCCCGAGGCCGTGGGCGCGCGGATCAACGGCAACCATGGTGGGCAAGTGGGGGCGAGTGGTTTTGCCGTGGTCCCCCATCTCACCCCCTACCGCAAGAACATCGTCGAGCTGGACCCCAAGGACCTGTCCGTCGACGTGGAGCTCAAGACGGCCGCGCAGAACGTGGCGCCACGGGCCGGTTCAGTGGTGATGCTCAAGTACGAGACCGTCAGCGGCCAGGCCCTGCTGATCTCGGCGCTGCGCGAGGATGGCAGCCCACTGCCATTTGGCGCCGATGTGTTCGATGAAACCGGCGCCAGCGTCGGCATGGTCGGGCAGGGCGGCAAGGCCTTTGTGCGGGTGCCACGGGAGCGGGGGCAGTTGACGGTCAAGTGGGGGGCTATTACCGCGGCCGCATGCCAGATTGGTTACGACCTCGGGTCGGGGCGTTCCGGCACCGAGCGCTTGCGGCAGATGGAGGGGATGTGCCAGTCCGAGGTCTTGGCCGTCGCCGACGAAGAGTCGGTTCTGGCCGGCGAAAACGATCAAGCGAATAACGCGGACGTTATCACAGACGCTGGACCACACAGTTGATTGTGAGCGTTCCTGGAACAAAGACTCAGTGAGCCGATATGAAAACTTCAGCGACTAAAACGCTTTCTGTATTTTTTATGCTTCTGCTGTCGGAAGCTGCAACGGCAGCCTGCACCAGAATTTATAGTTCACTCGACGTCTCAATGGGTACCGTTACCATTGAAGATAATGTCGCTATTGGCTCGCCTCTTACCCAGGGCTGGTCTTATGTAACGCCCTCGGCGACATGGTCTTGTACCGCCAATAGCCATTATGCGCCCTATATTCAAGGGGCAGGAGGGGCGCTCTCCAGCTATGTGGAAGGTGGTCAGACCCATAGCATCTATCCAACAGGCTTGAGTGGGATCGGTATTGCCTTTTCTGCGGAGCCTGGCAGGGCGAGAGGGGTGCAACAAGGTGTCGAGAAGGCATTAAGTTCCACCATTTCCACAGCAGCCCGTCACGGTTATGCGATTACTTACAAACTTATCAAGACGGGCCCCCTCTCTTCCGGTGGAAATATTAGCCGCCGGCAGGTGGCAGACACATGGATGATTTCCAGAGGCAGTGAACAGTTCCCCATCTATATAAATGGCACTGTCAACGTCCGTAGACCTACCTGCGACCTGGCCGCCGGCGACGTCAACCGCGCGATTACGCTCAATACCGTGCGCGTCAGTGATTTCAACAACGCCAACTCGGCGGGAGCCCGCGACTTCGAGTTGACGGCCACTTGCAGCATGGCTTCCAGCGTCACCTTCGCCTTTTCCGGCACGCCCGCGCCCGGGAGCAGCTATCGCTTCGCCAATACCGGCACCGCCAGCGGTATTGGCCTGCAGCTCTATTCGCGCATCGGCGGGGTCGCCCAGACCATCCGCGCCGATGGTACCGACAGCCGTCGCACCGTGGCCGTTTCCGGCAATCGTGCGGTGCTGCCGCTGGGGGCCTCGTACTGGAAGATCGGTACAGTCAGCAAAGGTACGCTCGCCAGCACGGCCACTGTCTCCATTACCTACAACTGAAACTGCATGAGGACCACCCGATGAATCTCCGAGCATTGCCCTTGCTGCTGACAATCACCGCCAGCGTGGCCACCAGTGTGGCCCACGCCGCGACCACTGGCTCCCTGCGTTTTACCGGTCGGGTCGACGGTGGCACCTGCAATCTGGCGCTCAGTGATGTGAGCCGCGCCATCATGCTGCCGCCCGTCAAGATTCCAGATTTTGAAGGTGTCAGCTACACGGGAATGTACGACTTCGAGATCAGCGCCAACTGCGATGCGGACGTGCGCAATGTGACCTTTCTGTTTGCGGGGACGGCTGCCTCCGGGAATGGCGCTATCTTTGCCAGTACGGGGACCGCGAGCGGGATCGGCCTGTGGCTGGCGCAGCGCCCTGCCGGGGGAGGCACCTCGACCATTCCCGCCAATGGCAGTGTCGCCCAGCGCAGCCGCACGGTAGCGACGGCCGGCAGTCGAGCGATCCTGCCGTTACAGACGGCATACCACAAAACCAGCGGCGCGCTCAGCCAAGGTAGCCTGGCCACTAACGTGACCATCTCGATCACTTACGATTGATGCCTGGACCTTGAGCCGAGCCAGTCCGTGATCGTTGTACAGATAAGGGAACTGGGCGGTGTCGAGATTGACCTCATCGCCAGCATCGATCAAAGGCATGCAACTGAAGACTTGCATCGTAGTCGGACGGCCAAGGTCAGTGTGAGACAGCCACGGCTGCCCTGGCCCACAGCGCTGTTTGACGACCGGGGTTGCTGGCGATAGCGGTTTCCCAGGCGACAGAGATGTCTGCCATCAGATCGCATCGCCAGCAAGCTGGCTCCTGCAGGGGCTGTTCGTCAAGATGGGCCCCGTGCCGTGTTGGCAGGCCTCAGTGTCCGCCTACCATCCGCGCCGAGCCTTGCGCGGGTTCGGCATACACCGGCCCCAGTCGATCCAGCCGACCACTCCAGGCCGTCAGCGCCAGGGCCAGCAGCACCACCAGGCCGCCAATCCAGGTGGTATGGATCAGTCCCAGGTTGGCGACGATCACCCCGCCGATCCAGGCCCCTCCGGCAATGCCAAGGTTGAAGGCGGCGATGTTCAGGCCCGACGCGACATCCACCGCCCGCGGTGTGTGATGCTCGGCCTGGCGTACCACATAGATCTGCAGGCCCGGTACGTTGCCGAAGGCTACCGCGCCCCAGGCCAATACGGTCAACAGGACCAGCCATGGGCTGCCCGCGGTGAAGGTCAGCACGAACAGCACGACCGCCAGCAGCAGGAAAATGATCTTCAGCGCCCCGATGGGACCGCGCTTGTCCGCCAGTTTCCCGCCCCAGATATTGCCCACCGCCACCGAGACACCGTAGACCAGCAGCACCAGGCTGACAGTGCCGGGCTGGAAGCCGGAGATGTCCTGCAGGATCGGGGCGAGGAAGGTAAAGGCAATAAAGGTGCCGCCATACCCGGCCGCGGTCATCGCGTACACCAGCAGCAGGCGCGGTTGCTTGAGCACTTGCAGTTGCTGGATCAGTGACGCCGGTTTGTTGTGGGCGATGTTCTTCGGCACATAGATCAGGCTGCCAATAAAGGCGATCACGCCCAGGGCGGACACGGCGAGAAAGGTTTCGCGCCAGCCAAAGTGCTGGCCGATAAAGGTCCCCAGCGGTACGCCCGTGACCAGGGCCACGGTCAGGCCAGTGAACATGATGGCAATCGCGCTGGCGGCCTTTTCCTTCGGCACCAGGCTGGTGGCGATGGTCGAGCCGATGGAGAAGAACACCCCGTGGGCCAGGCCGGTGACGATTCGCGCGAGGATCAGCGATTCGTAGCTCGGCGCTTGCCAGGCCAGCAGGTTGCCGAGGGTGAACAGCACCATCAGCGACAGCAGCAGGAGTTTTCGCGGGACCTTGCCAGTGAGGGCGGTCAGCACCGGGGCGCCGATGGCGACACCCAAGGCATAGAGGCTGACCAGCAGGCCGGCGGAGGGCAAGTCGACACCCAGGTCGGTGCCGATGGTGGGTAACAGGCCAACGATGACGAACTCGGTCGTCCCGATGGCAAAGGCGCTGAGGGTCAGCGCCAGCAAGGCAATGGGCATGGCTGCAACTCCGGTGGGGTTTGATCAGGAGCGCAGTGTCAGTGTTTCACTTGTGCGGAAAAATACAGGTAAGGGCACAACATATTTGATCTGAAGGCAAATATCGGCCCGCCAAATCAGCATAGAGGCGAACAACCGAACTTTGCCGCCCCATTGGTACTCAGTTTCTTACAGAGATGGCTGATGAGGTGTCCGGTTTTGTCCAGGTTCAATGCGAGGTTACTGTTAACCCTGTTCCTCCTGTGTGCCAGTGCTGGAGCAGGGGCCGCGCCCGCGGTTCCGACGCCCGCCGGCACGGCGGCGAAACCCGAAGTGCTGGTGCAGGGCGGATTGCTCGGCACCCTCAGTTCCAGCATCGATGATGCGCAGAACCAACTCGACCTCAACGGTCATCTGCTCGACGCCTGGCGTCTGCGGGCCGACCGGGCCGCCGATGAGGTGGGCCAACTGGTCAGCCAGACTCGCGAGCGTTCACCCTGGAGCATGGTCGGCGACTTCCTGGTGCTGTCGCTGGTGTGGCTCGGCAGCTTCGCGGCCTTGACCACGGCGGGGTGCTTCGCCGTCCGTCGTATCAGCCGGCATCGCTGGTTGCAGTCACGCGAGCGCAGCCTGGCGATGCTCGGTTACCTCTTGCCTTACCTGCTGCCGGCACTGCTCTCCCTGCCGCTGACCCTCTACGTCAGCCACTTCCTGCAGGCTTCGGCGGGACGGGCGCTGGCGTTGTGCCTGGTCTACGCCACCAACAGCGGTGTTTTCACCAGTGCGGCGCTGCTCTGCCTGACGCTGTTGTTCGATCACGGCCACAAGCGCCGGGCCGTGCGGATCATTCGCGCCGACAGCCCGCGTCAGCTGTTTGCAATCGGTTTCCTGGCGGCCTTGAGCGATGCCCTGACCAGCCCGCAGATCGCTCAGCAACTGGGTGGCAATATCACCAGCAGCGTCGCGGTGTTCACGGCTTTGTTCGCCTCGATCCTGTTCGGCGCGCTGGTGTTCAGGTTGCGGCGAGCGGTGGCGCATCTGATCCGCAATCGCCCGCTGAGCCAGCGCCTGAAGCAGCCGGCGCTGCAGGAGTCGCTGCGGATCTTTTCCGGGTTGTGGTACTGGCCGATCCTGTTGATGGTGCTGGTCTCCACGGTCAATCTGATCGGTACCGGCGAGGACAGCCAGAAAGCCTTGCGTTGCGCCTTGCTGACCACTGTCCTGCTGATTGCCACGGTGTTTCTCAGCACCGTGTTCCAGCACCTGTTCAAATCCCGCGGCGTGGCGACGATCCAGCGCAGCAGCGTCTACAAGGAGCGCTTGCTCAGTGTATTGCACGCCGTGCTGCGCATTGCTTTGGCAGTGGGGTTTATCGAATTGTTGGGGCGGATCTGGGGATTTTCGCTGTACGAATTCGCCGAGCAGAACAGCGTGGGCCGGGCCATCAGCGATTCCCTCAGCCGTATCGGCCTGATCCTGCTGGCGACCTGGTTACTTTGGGTGGTACTCGACACCGCGATCCAGGAGTCGCTCAAGCCGCCGATCAACCGGCGTGCTTCGCGTCAGCCGAGCATGCGGGCGAAAACCATTCTGCCGCTGCTGCGCAATGCGCTGAAAGTGATCCTGCTGGTCATCGGTGCGATCACCACCCTGGCCAACCTGGGGATCAATGTCGCGCCGCTGCTGGCGGGAGCCGGGGTGGTGGGGTTGGCCATCGGTTTCGGCTCCCAGCAGTTGGTGCAGGATGTGATCACCGGACTGTTCATCATCATTGAAGACACCCTGTCCATCGGCGACTGGGTGGTCCTCGATTCCGGGCACGCCGGCACGGTGGAAGGCCTGACCATTCGGACCTTGCGCCTGCGTGATGGCAAGGGATTCGTGCATTCGGTGCCGTTCGGACAGATCAAGGCGGTGACCAATCAGTCGCGGCAATTCGCCTTTGCGTTTTTCTCGGTGCAGTTCACCTATGACACCGATGTCGACAAGGCCACCGAGTTGATCCGTGAAACCGGGCGTTTGATCAGCGAGGACGCGCTGCTCAAGTTCAACCTGCAAGGTCCGCTGGAGGTGTTCGGGGTCGATCGCATGGACCTCAACGGCGTGGTGCTGACGGCGCAGTTCCGCACCATCTCGGGCGGCCAGTACAGCGTCAGCCGGGCGTTCAACGAGCGGCTGAAGAAGTTGGTGGACCAGAGCCCGTGGGTGCATTTCGCGCAGACTTATCCACAGCCGGTGATGCTTGCGCCGAGGCTGCCGGCGGTGGAGCAAGAGCCCGCGCCACCAGGGACCGCGTAGGTGTTTTCAGAGGCGGTATTGCCGCTAAGGGTGATCTTGAGTCTGGCCGAGATGGGTTTCAAATTTCCTTAGCTGATTGGCATCAGGCGGTATTGGGTCAGTTTCTTTCGGACCTCGGCGGCGGCGGCCTGGTCCAGTTCGAGCCAATACAACGGCTGACCGGCGATCTCGGCCGCCGCCGGAACACCATCGCGGTACACCAGGCGATTGCCCGCCAGCGCCGGTACCTTGCCGCCCGGCAACAAGGTTCCCGCCAGGTTCAGCGGGTCGGCGCCGCACACCGTGATCAAGCTGCCGTCAGTCGGGCGTCGGCGTACTTCGCGCAACAACGGAATCGCCTCCGGCAAGGCAAACTGTTCACCGGCCAAACCGCTGATAAAACGTCCGCCGCGGATCTCGCCACGGGCTTCCAGTCGATGAAAGGTGCGCAGCAATTCCCGCCAACTCGGCAGCCAGTCCGCTTCCCGCTCCAGCAAGCGCCAGAACACCACGCCGTATCGCCGCAACAGGGTCATGGCGATATGTTCCAGGGTTTCGGCGGGCACCTGGCTTGCCGTCGACACGGCCACCGCCGAACGGCGCAGCAAGGCCCAGCGTCCGGCATCGTCCATCCCGCCGACAAAGGCCCCCCGTCCACGCCGGGAACCGCGGGCCTGGCGTTTGCTGGCTGGGGTGATCAGCGCTCGCAGGCCGGCAAAGCTGTCGGCATTCACCCAGCCGGCACCGACCAGTTCCTGCAAGGCGCTTTCCAACTCGGTGGGCAGCAAGTGCGCTTCGTGCAGCAACTCATCGAAAAACAGCGCGCCCTGTTGCGTCAGCGCCGCGTGGACTTTTTGCGTGCGCGGCGACAGGTCTTCCACCGCCGTCTGTTCGGCCAGGCTGCTCCACAGCGCGACCTGACCCCGGGGCAGCAATACCACCGGCGTATTGCGCGAAGCCGCGCTGGCGTTTTTGCCACGGGTACTGAGGCGCGCCCAGACCAGCTTGCCCGAGCGACACAGCTCATCCAGCCAGCTCGGCGAATATTCTTTGAGGCGCGTGGCCAGCACATCGCTGTCCCAGGCCCCGGCGGCGACCGGATAGCCTTCGAACTGGCTGAGGATCATCGCCAGGGCGGCGCTGCCCTGGCCCTGGCAATTGGGGGAAAGGTGCTGCCAGTCGAACAGGAAACGCATGAAATCCTGCACTGTCACCGGCTCGATTTCCCGGCGCAGGCGCTTGACCGTGTAGCGGTGGATACGCGCCAGCAGGTGACGTTCGCACCACTGCTCTTGAGACGTCCCCGGGCTGAACTGACCGCGCAGCACATAACCCTCGCTTTCCAGCTTCGCCAGGGCCTGGGTCAGGGCACGGGTGGACAGTGCCAGGGGGGCGGCGATCTCGGCCAGGGTCAGCGGGGCAAAGCCACTGAGGCGCGCGCGCACGACTTCGACGGCGGCCTCGTCGGCCTCCCAGGGGCGATCGAACCCCGGCGGCGGTTGCCAGGTCGGCTGCGGCGTGGCCTGCGGATAAAGGGCTCGCAGGCAGGTCAGACGTTCCAGGGCGGTCCACAGCGTGTGTGTCGCGTCGATCTGCAAACACGCGGCACGACCTTGGCTCGCCAGTGCCTGAAGCCAGGCTGACCACGAGGGATTGGCCTGGGCCTCGGCCTCGCTGATCGCCGCCAGGCTCATCAGCGCCTCATGCATTTCATCCTCGCTGTTGGGCGCGGGCCACGCTTCCCCGGCCACCGCCTGAATGGCCTCGGCATCCAGCGCGCCGAGGTCGTCGGTGCTCGCCGGATCGCTCCAGCGCCGGTTCAATACGGCCTGGGTGCGGCGTTCTTCCAGCGGTGCGTCGTCGAGAAAGGTGTAGGGTCGGGCGCTGAGAATCTCCGCCGCCAACGGCGAGGGCGCCGGCAGGTCGCGGGCGATCAGGCGGATTTCGCCGGCCTCCATGCGTCGCAGCAGGGCCAGCCAGCCTTCGCAGTCCATGGCTTCGTGGAGGCAATCGTCAAGGGTCTGCTCCACCAGCGGATGGTCGGGAATCTCGCGCTCGCCGGCGAGGTTTTCCAGGCAGGCGATCTGGTCCGGGAACACGCAGGCGGTCAGGTCTTCAGCTTTCATCCGCTGGATCTGCGGCGCCACCTTGCGTCCGCCGACAAAACGCGGCAGCGCCAGCGCTACCCCGGCATTCCAGCGCCAGCGCACGCCGAACAGCGGGGCGTCGAGCACGGCCTGGATCAGGATATGTTCGCCGCTGTGGCTGTTGAGGTAGCGCCAGACCTCGTCCAGGGCGAAGCTGTGGCTGGTGGACAGCGACAGCACGATGGCGTCCTCGCTGGCGGCGGCCTGCAATTCGAAGTTGAAGGTGCGGCAGAAACGCTTGCGCAGGGCCAGGCCCCAGGCGCGGTTGATCCGGCTGCCGAACGGGCTGTGGATCACCAGTTGGGTGCCACCGGATTCGTCGAAGAACCGCTCCATGATCAGGGTGTCCTGCGAAGGCAGGGCCCCCAGGCATTGTCGGGCACGGGCCAGGTACTCGACGATCTGCTCGGCGCTGGCCGGGTCCAGGCCAAGTCTCGCGCGCAGCCAGTCGAGGCTCGGCCGCAAGTCCCCTGGCGTCGTGCCCAGCAGTTCATCCAGATGGGCGTGCAGGCGCGCCACGGCAAAGGACAGTTCGGCGCTGCGCCCCGGTGCCTCGCCCAGCCAGAACGGAATACTCGGCGGCTGGCCATGGGCATCCTCGACCCGCACCTTGCCGGTCTCGACCCGCAGGATGCGATAGGAACTGTTGCCCAGTTGGAACACATCGCCGGCGATGCTTTCCACCGCGAAGTCCTCGTGCACCGTGCCGATGTTCAGGCCCTGGGGTTCGAGCAGCACGCTGTAGTCGGCGTTGTCCGGGATGGTGCCGCCGCTGGTGAGGGCGGTCAGTTGGCTGCCACGCCGTCCGCGCAGGCTCTGGCTCAGGGCGTCGCGGTGAATATAGGCGCTGCGCAGGCCCTGGCGACTGTTGAAACCTTCGGCGAGCATCCGCAGCAGGGCCTGGTAATGGGCCTCGTCCAGTTCGGCATAGGGCGCGGCGCGGCGGATCAGGGCCAGCAGCGATTGCTCCGGCCATTCCTGGCAACTGACTTCGGCGACGATCTGCTGGGCCAGCACATCCAGCGGAGCGCGGGGGATCAGCAGGGTATCCAGCTCGCCCCGGCGCACGCAGTCGAGCAGGGCGGCGCATTCGATCAACTCGTCCCGCGAGGTGGCGAACAGGCGGCCCTTGGGCGTGCCGCCGACCTGGTGACCGGAGCGCCCGACCCGCTGCAGGAAGGCGGCAATGGAGCGCGGCGAGCCGATCTGGCAGACCAGCTCGACTTCGCCGATATCGATACCCAGTTCCAGCGAGGCGGTGGCGATCAGCACCTGCAGTTCACCGCGCTTGAGCCGTTGTTCGGCGTCCAGCCGCTGCTCCTTGGCAAGGCTGCCATGGTGGGCGGCGACCGCCTCTTTGCCCAGGCGCTCGCTCAGGTGCCGGGCCAGGCGTTCGGCCAGGCGCCGGGTGTTGACGAAGATCAGCGTGGTGCGGTGCTCCCGGGCCAGCTCGGCGAGGCGTTCGTAGACCTGTTCCCAGACATCGTTGGCCATTACCGCCGTCAACGGCACGGGCGGTACCTCGATGCCCAGGTCACGGGGGCGGGCGTGACCGATATCGATGATTTCGCAGGCGCGACCCGTGCCGACCAGAAAGCGCGACACCGCATCGATGGGTTTTTGCGTGGCCGACAGGCCGATACGCAGCAATGGCTCGCCACACAACGCCTGCAAGCGCTCCAGGCTCAGAGCCAGGTGGCTGCCGCGCTTGCTGGACGCAATGGCGTGGATCTCATCGACGATCACCGTGCGCACACTGCTCAGCATGCGCCGGCCGGAGTCGGAACCGAGCAGGACATAGAGCGATTCCGGCGTGGTCACCAGGATATGCGGCGCGGTCTTGCGCAGGCGCGTGCGTTCGCTCTGCGGGGTGTCGCCGGTGCGCACCGCGGTGGTGATCGACAGTGGTGGCAGGCCCAACTGCTCTAGCTGTGCGGCGATACCGGCGAGCGGCTCCTGCAGGTTGATGCGGATATCGTTGGACAGCGCCTTGAGCGGCGATACATAGACGACCAGGGTTTCGTTCGGCAGTTTGCCGCCCTGGGCCAGGCCCTGGTGAACCAGATCGTCGATCACCGCGAGAAAGGCCGTCAGGGTCTTGCCGGAGCCGGTGGGCGCGGCGATCAGTGTCGAGTGGCGCTGGCGGATCAACGGCCAGGCGCGGGCCTGGGCGGCGGTGACGTCCGGAAAAGTGTTGCGAAACCAGGCGCCGACGGCCGGGTGGAAACCCACCAGGGCATCGTGGGCCGATTCGGGGAGATTCATGGACTCATTTATGCGGTCGCATGGCACAAGTTGCAAGTAGTGAGGTGCCTGAGTCTGGTTCCGTCTGTGGCGAGCGGGCTTGTCGGAGCGCCGCACCGCCGCGCTCGGCGGCGAAGCCGTCGTAAACCGCTCAATGTGTTCTATCTGGTGCCCCGCGATCTCAGGTTTCAGGGGCGCTTCGCACCCCAACGGGGGCAAGCCCCCTCGCCACAACGGTACCTCCAGGCACTTTATCCGTGACGGTTGCGCGCAAAACCCGCAAAATGCAAGGATTCTGGCTATTGCCAGCGGTAAGGCCACAGGCTTTTCCGCTAATTACCATCGTTCTGAACAGACCTGGGCCTGCTGACTCTATGCGAATGCGCCTTATGTTACTGGGCGGCGGAAATGCCCTTGGGCAGGCGCTGATTCGCCTGGGTGCGGAGGAAGACATCGGTTTCCTCGCCCCCCGTCCGCCACAAACCGGCTGGGACGCCGCGAGCCTCACGCAACTGCTCGACGACACCCGTCCGGATGCGTTGATCAACCTTGCCTTCTACTTCGACTGGTTCCAGGCGGAGACGGTCGGCGAAGCGCGGCTGGCTGACCAGGAACGCGCGGTCGAGCGCCTGGCCGAGCTCTGCCAGCATCACAACATCATCCTCCTGCAACCCTCCAGCTATCGGGTGTTCGACGGCTCACGGGCCACGGCCTACAGCGAAAAGGACGAACCGGTGCCTCTGGGCCTGCGCGGCCAGGCGCTGTGGCGGATCGAGCAGAGCGTGCGCGCCACCTGTCCGCAACACGTCTTGCTGCGTTTTGGCTGGTTGCTCGACGACAGCACCGAGGGCACCCTTGGCCGTTTCCTGGCCCGTGCCGAGCATCCCGACGAACTGCTGATGGCCGATGATCGGCGTGGCAACCCGACCCCCGTGGACGATGCTGCCCGGGTGATCATTTCGGTACTCAAGCAACTTGATTGTGCCGCGCCACTGTGGGGTACCTACCATTACGCCGGCCACGAGGCGACCACGCCGCTGGCCCTGGGCCAGGCAATTCTCAGCGAGGCCCGGCAATTGCACCCGCTGGCCATCGAGGCCCCGACCGCCCAGGCCCACGCCGCCCGTCCGGATGCGGCGCAAGAGCCGCAGCACGCGGTACTGGCGTGCAAGAAAATCCTCCATACCTTCGGCATCAAGCCTCGCGCCTGGCGTGCGGCGTTGCCGGCGCTACTCGACAGGTTCTATCGTCATGGCTGATGCCTCGTTCTCATCCGCGGCGCCGCCGGTCTGATCGGATCGAACCTGGACGAGGCCCCGCTGGAGTGCGAAATGAAAAAGGCGCCTGATCAAGGCGCCTTTTTCATGGGGGATGGAAAGCGGATAGATGGCGGGCGGGTTCGGCTTAGAAGTTCTAGTTACACCTGCTAACCTTCGAGATCTGGCGATGCGCTCGCTAAATAAATGTTATTTAAAGTATTTTTAAAAATGTTTTCTTCGAAAACAGGTCGTTTCTATCAGGTTTTGTAAAGTACTACTGAAATTCTGACGGGAAACTTTACAAAGTAGCCTCGCTCTTGGGGCTCTGACAGTTAATCGAGCGATCTTCCCCAAGCTGATCCGCAATGAGCTGGATAACAGCTAATACCTTGGTGGTTGTGCCGCTAGCGAAGATGCGAGCAAAAAAGATCAGCGACGCAGAGGGCGTGTTCAACGAGGTAAGTGGCTAAGCGCTAGCGCCACCCAGTACGCATCGCGAGAGGTATCTGCCTGGCGAATGCGCGGCGGCACGAACTGGACAGTGTAGTAAACGACGATAAAATCACTATTTACATAGTTGAAGGTCAGAATATCGTCGGTGACGAAACTGACGTTCTCCAGCGGATCGCCCTCCAGCAATTCTCGGGCCTGTTCGGTCATGGCCCCTTCGACGTCAATGTCTACCCACTGCACCGAAGTGCCATGGCGCTTGGCGAGTTTTCGGGTCAGCGCACCGGTCGAACTTCCCAGCTCGTAGCAAGTACTATCGCTTTTTACGAAGAAATCGCTGAGTGACAACACGATCTCATGCCCTTCATTGTATTTAGGCACTGACTTTGAAACGTGAGCGTCGAAGTGCTTGGGGGTCAAACCACCGAACGACCACGCGGCATTGCGTGTCTGAACGCCATCCCCCACCGTTTCCAATAGTTGTTGCGCAACAGTTTGGATTTGCATCTTTAGTTATCCTCAGACAGATACAAAAAAACGATTACGTCCAATCTCTTCACAAACAGCAGGCGAAGATGAGCGGAGCGCCGGAGTACAAGCTCTGCTTGTCTCCAACACTCGCTGAACGTTTAGAACTTACTTAGATTGCCGGAGGGCTGTCCGGCCTTGCAGGGCTGGCTCAGGCCAGTGCAGGCACACTCACCCTACGCCACACTAGGCGTCCGAGGGTGATGGACCAGTTGGCCAGAGCAATGACGAGGATTAGGGATAACAGCGCCGGAATACCAGAATGTACGATCACCCTGCCGGCGAGCAATGGAAAGCCGAATACCCCTACGAAGTAGGCAAGGCTAAACAGTACCAAGGACTGGGCAGTCTGGCCCGCCGGCGCCTCATTTGCCGCCAACCCGTTGATGACCGAATAGGTCAGGCCATAGCCGACACCGAGGACGATAGCCGCCAGCAAGTAGGTCACGAAACTGTCGACCGCGAACATAAACATCAGCACTGACAACACCATCAATGCCGTCAGGATACAGGACGTCACGTAGGGGTCGCGTTTGACGATAAAGCCTGCGATCAGCAACCGACAGGAAATCGCAGCGGACATAAACCCGATGAAGAATAGCGAATAGTCCAGATGCTTGAGCGTGGCATAGGACGTCTGGAAACTGGAAAGTCCACCGAAGATGGCACCGCCCAGCCCTACCATAAGGATCGCGAAGGCGGCCTTGGAACCGAGCACCGAACGAGCCGCAGCAGGGGTAATTTTGCATACGGTAACGGGTCCGAGCTTGGCCTGCTGATGCTGGATACGCGGACCCATCAGCAAGAATAGCGAGCCTCCCAGGAGGCTTGCGACCGCGGCCACGACGAAAGCCGCCTCGACGGGATAGCCGAGCGCCTCGGACGCCCGGCCGACCAGGGGCCCGGTGCCGATCCCTGACATCATACTGCCCGACAGCAGCGCGAAATACTTAACTCGCCGCGCTGGCTCGATGATCATCGCCACGATGATTGGCCCCAGTGTGTAGAACACTCCCCAACCGAACCCGAGCAACAGGCCGAACAGCAGCATCAAGTTGCCGAATGCTGGTACTGCGGCAAACCCGAGGCAGGCGGCAGCCAGAAACACCGCGCCGGCGGCGATCGCCCTCGGCGCGCCAATCAGATCGGTCAAGTGGCCGGAAAAGATCACAGCCAGGAAGGTGCTGACCATCGCGACGGAAATGACAGAGCCCGCATCGGACTCGCTGCCCCCGTGAGCCCTGAGCATCATGGCCAACAGGAAGGTCGTTCCATATGACAATGAAAGTAGGTAGCTGCTGAGGCAAAAGGTGCCGAACAGCCTATTGGCAGGCACTTGGCTTGCATCGGATACCGAGGACATCGTGTTCTCCTTATAATTGTATGTGCGACTATCAACTCGCTGCAGTTCTGAATGCATTTATCACTCGGTCGACATCCTCGCTACGCGTCATCCAATTGCTGATTGACAGACGCAAGGCAAATTCGCCGCGGTAGGTAGTTGGCGTGATGAACATTTCGCCACTTTCGTTTAGCCGCCGAATGAGTTGCCGATTTAGTTCCTGGCGAGTCCCGTAGGAGCTGTCCTGCGGCTCGTGCCGAAATACCAGAACGTTCAACCGAATGTCGCATAGCAGCGTGTAGGACGAACTGTCGACTATCCATTGGGCGATCGCCTTGACGTAGTCGCAATGGCTCTCGATCAGGCTCCGATATCCGGACTTTCCATAAGCTTTAAGCGTCATCCAGAGGGGAAGCGCCCGATAGCGTCTGGATTGCTCTACCCCTCTGTTCATGAACGCGGGCAACTGTCCCTCCATCGGCACGTAAGGCGCGTCGGCGGAGAATGCCCGCTCATGCAAGGCAACGTGACGGGTGAAGGCAATTCCGCAGTCATAGGGAACGTTCAGCCATTTGTGGGCATCGGCGGTGATCGAATCGGCCAATTCCAGCCCCTCGACCAGATGCCCGTAGCGATCCGAGCACCTGGCGAAGGCACCGAAGGCAGCATCAACATGCAGCCAGGCGTTGTACCTGCGGCACAGCTGGGAAAGGCTTACCAGGTCATCAAAATCGCCGCTGTTCACGGTTCCGGCACTGGCGATAACGATCCGGCCGGGCGCCTCGCAAGCCGCCAGTTCGCGCTCCAGGGCCGACAGGTCAAACACTTCTCGATCGGTCAGGCAGGCGACGGCCTTGAAGTTACGCTGACCAATACCCAGCAAACCGAGGTCCTTGATGATGCTGGAATGCGGTGCTGCACAGAACACCGCGATCGCCGGTGCTGAGCAAAGCCCCTGCTGCGATACGCTCATACCCGCCTGCTCACCGCACCACTCCCGGGCCGCAGCCAGCCCGACTAAGTTGGCCGCTGTAGCACCGGTAGTCAGAATGCCATGAAATTCAGCACTCGGCAGGCGCAAAAGGTCGGCAACGTAGTTCAGCGTCTGGGCCTCAACGTAGGCTGCTACCGAATGTCGTTCCGTAGCAACATTCTGGTCCAACACCGAAACCAACCAATCACCAGCAAGCGCCGCAGGCGTGGTTCCACCGGTGACAAATCCGAAATAGCGTGGTCCGGTACTACGAGTGTGCTGGTCGCCATACGATTCCCAATAGTCGCGCAACGCTGCCAGCGCACCAATACCTTCTTCAGGCATGGTCTCGCACAGCGTGCGCGTTTTCTGCTGGACATCTACAACGGTGCCGTGACGGCTTTGACTGAGAAACTCGAGTGCGATATCGCTTACTTCCGCCATGAGTTCTGGCAGAGCGGCCTCATCAGCAAAAAACTGTTCATTACCCCATCCTTTGGCAAAAGGCGACCGTTTTGCACGGCCCCCACTATTTCCTTATAGCGACATGTTCCTGGATTGGATCCATTAGCTACATATACCAAAAAAAATTAGTGACCAACAGCCTCCAAAATAAAATTCTTTATATCTTCATGATGACCTTTGATCTCGACCCACGCGCGTCACGGCACCGCTTCGATGCTGAACTTTAAATAAACACATTAATATGTTGTTTTATAAAGATTTTTTTAAAATCATGAGCGCTCGTACTCCGTACTCCAGACCACGCGAAGCACTTTAAAAGCTATTTTGTAAAAAATTGACAAGCCTTCAAAAAACTGAAACACGAGCGCTTACCATAAAGCTGCTACGCAAGAAGCTTGTCAGCAATACTGAGTCACTGGCTTCAGCAACGGAAAATGGCCTCCTGGTTCACGACCAGCGTCGCCCAGCTCTAGCTGCAAAGAGTCTAAACGGCTCACCTTTTACCGCTTCAGCGCAGAATCCGACACGCTGATTGAATACCGGCTCCTTGCGATGCTCGCTGCTTGGCGTGGGGATAGACAGATACGCCGATTACGGGTGCAAGGCGCACGCTCAATCTGGACTTGCCCCTACCAGACCGGACACCCATTTAGGCGAGAATGCTCGCTAGATAGAGGTGTCTGATGACCACGCAACGTCGTTCCTTTTCCGCTGAATTCAAACGCGAGGCCGCAGGCCTCGTGCTCGATCAAGGCTATAGCCATATTGAAGCCAGCCGCTCCCTCGGGATGGTCGAGTCTGCGTTGCGTCGCTGGGTGAACCAGCTTCAGCAGGAACGCAATGGGGTTACTCCACAGAGCAAGGCGTTGACGCCTGAGCAGCAGAAAATCCTGGAGCTGGAAGCTCGGATCGCTCGCCTTGAACGGGAGAAATCCATTTTAAAAAGGGCCACAGCGCTTTTAATGTCGGAAGAACACGAGCGCACGCGCTGATTGATCAGCTAAGCGCTCATGAGTCGGTAGAGTTGCTGTGCGAGACTTTTGGTGTGCCTCGCTCGTGTTACTACAGCCATCGCCTCAGGCGCCGAACTCCGGATGTGGAGCTGGTCAGATTACGCAGTCGTGTCAACGAACTGTTCACGCAAAGTCGAAGTGCTGCCGTAGCATTGCCTCAATGTTGCAGGAAGACGGCGAGCAAATCGGTCGATTCAAGGTGCGCGGTCTGATGCGGGAGCTGGCCTTAGTCAGCAAACAACCGGGCTCGTATGCCTACAGAAAAGCGACAGTCGAGCGGCCCGATATTCCGAATATTTTGAATCGAGAGTTCGATGTGCTCGCGCCCAACCTGGTCTGGTGCTGCGATATCACGTACATTTGCGCGCAAGGGAAATGGCATTACCTGGCAGTCGTCATGGACCTCTTCGCACGCCGAGTTGTGGGGTGGGCATTATCAGGTGAACCGGACGCAGATCTGGTGATCAAAGCCCTGGACATGGCTTATGAGCAACGCGGCAAGCCTCAAGGGCTGCTGTTCTATTCGGATCAGGGGGCGCCCAATATGGCAGCCGCCAGCTTCGCCAGCGACTCTGGCGGTACCACATGCGCCAGAGCATGAGTCGCCGGGGTAACTGCTATGACAACTCGCCGATGGAGCGTGTCTTTCGAAGCTTGAAAACCGAGTGGATACCGACCGTGGGCTACATGACGGCTCAAGAAGCACACCGAGACATCAGTCATTATCTGATGCATCGGTAGAACTGGATCCGGCCACACCAATTCAGCGATGGGCTGGCACCAGCTCAGGCCGAGAAAAAACTTAACGTCGTGTCCGGGATCAGTTGACCACTACACATAGATAAAACTCCATTGTAAGAAACCGACAAACGGAAAAACGGAAAAGGCCCTGTAAAACAGGGCCTTAATTTTACAACTTAACAAATATGTCTTAGGTATAACCTAGAACTTGTAGCCGATACCGACCATGTAGACCCACGGATCAACCTTCACATCGACCTTGGTCTGGCCTACGCCCAAGGCGGTTGGGCCGTCGATGGTGGCTTTGGTGTCGATGTCGATGTACCAGACCGAAGCGTTGACCAGCATGCGGTCGGTGAGCATGTAGTCGAAGCCCAGTTGACCGGCCAGACCCACCGAGTTTTGCAGCTTCATATTGCTGAAGCCTTCGCTCCTGCGCTTGGCGGTCAGGTCTTCACCGAAGAACATGGTGTAGTTGATACCGACACCGGCGTAAGGCTGGAACTTCGAGCTGGCATCCATCGGGTAGTACTGCAGCGACAGGGTCGGTGGTAGTTGCTTGACATCCGCCAGCTTGCCGTCCAACGACGCGCCGAGGCCCTTGACGGCTACTTCATGATGGAAAGGCGAGGCAGCCAGCAGTTCCAGACCGATATGGTCGGTGAACATGTAGGCGAAGGTCAGACCCAGCTGGGTATCGCTGTCCACCGTGGCCTTGGTGCCGGAGACTTTTGCGCCGTCGAGTTTCAGGTCGCCGCTGCTGTCGTTCGGGGCAACGGTGGCGGTACCGGCGCGGACGATGAAATCACCGGCCTGGTGGGCCTGTGCAAGAGGGGCGGCAAGGGCGAGCGCTACGAGAGAGGCGCTGAACAGGGACTTGTGCATTGGGGGGGCTCCAAAGGACGGTTCAAATTCACTGGGTCCAATGGTAAAGAGCGGGCAGGGTCGGCTTTTGACTCAGCTCAATGAACAGCAGGGCCGATCATTGATCCAGCTCAATGAAACGGCAATAGTCGGGGTGGGGCAGGAACTTTTGCACTGCCCCTGTCGACCTCTTCGCGGGCAAGCTCCGCTCCCACAGAGGCTCGGTCGGACACAAGGCTCAGGCTCGACTCAAAACCTGTGGGAGCGGAGCTTGCCCGCGAAGAGGCCCACCCAGTCACCGCAGAGCGACAGGGTTCACTCGGGCAGTTCGTACACATAGATCTTCTGTGCCGCCATGCTGTACCCCGCATCCGCCAGGTCGCTGGTGCTCGGCTTGACCTGCATGTCGCCCTCGATCCAGTACGGCTGGTACAGCTCATCGAGCTTGACTCCCAGCTCACTGGTCACATGCACGATCTGGTTCGATGGCGGTGGCGGCACATGAATGCAGGCGCCGAAATACGGCACCAGCAGAAACTCCGTGGTCCGACCTTCCTCGTTCACTTCCAGCGGCACGATATACCCCGGCAGGCGTACATGCTGGCCGTCCAGTGCCTTGACCACCGGCGCATCGGGCAGCGACTGCTTGGCCGCCGGCGCCGCTTCGGGGTTCATGCTGCCGAGTTTCGACAGATCATGCAGCGGCGTCATCTGCGGCACTTCCGGCGGCGCATCGGCTGGAATCATGTCCTGCCAGGCCAGCTCCCTCGGTTTGTCAGCTGCCCACAACGGCGTGGCGGTCACCACGGACAACGCCAGCAGCAGGCCAGCCAGGACTTTGTTCTTCATCGCAACACTCATAAACGGATGGACAGGCCGTCGGCCAGGGACTGTCGATAGGCGCGCCACGCCGGCACGCCGCCCATCAACAGGGCGGCGACGAGGATACCGCCGAGTAGCGTCCATTCATATTCGCTCGGCCACGACAGTGGCAGGTACAACCCGTAGTTCGATTGCACATAACCCTGGGCCAAGGCGATACACAAGTACAACAGGCCGACCCCGGCCACCACCCCGGACAACGCCAGGGCAAAGGCTTCCAGCACCAGCAGGCTGGCGATATGCCAAGGCCGCGCGCCCACCGAACGCAGGATCGCCATTTCCCGGCGGCGTTCGTTGAGGCTGGTGAGGATCGCCGTGAGCATGCCGATCAAACCGGTCAGCACCACGAACAGCGAGACCACGAACAGCGCCTTTTCCGCCGTGCCCATCAGGCTCCAGAGTTCCTGCAAGGCCACGCCCGGCAGGATCGCCAGCATCGGCTCGCCACGAAACTCGTTGATCTCGCGTTGCAGGGCGAAGGTCGAGACCTTGCTGTTCAGGCCAAGCATGAAGGCGGTGATGGCTTGTGGCGTCAGGTCCATGTTGCGCGCCTGATCGGCACTGATACGTCCGGCGCCATGGGCCGGCACGCCGTTCTGCCAGTCGATGTGGATCGCCTCCATGCCGCCGAGGCTGATATGCAGCGTGCGATCCACCGGCGTGCCGGTGCGCTTGAGGATGCCGACCACGGTGAAGGGCTTGTCGTCGTGCTTGACCAGGCTGACGGCGGCCACGCCATGGGCCAGCACCAGTTTGTCGCCGAGCTTGTAATGCAGCGCGTCCGCCACCTCGGCGCCAAGCACCACCTCGAACGGATCCGTGGCGAAGGGCCTACCTTCGGCCAGTTGCAGGCTCTGCTGGTGGCCGTACTGGTAGTGCTCGAAATAGGCCTCGCTGGTGCCGAGTACCCGGTAGCCGCGATGGGAGTCGCCGAGGGACATCGGGATTGCCCACTTCACTTTCGGGTTGCTGGCGAAGTGCTCGAAGCTGTCCCAGCGGATGTTATTGGTGGCGTTGCCGATCCGGAACACCGAGTACAGCAGCAGGTTCACCGAGCCCGAGCGGGCGCCGACGATCAGGTCGGTGCCGCTGATAGTACTGGCGAAGCTGGCGCGGGCTTCGGTGCGCACGCGCTCCACCGCCAGCAACAGGCAGACCGACAGGGCGATGGCGAAGGCCGTGAGCAGGGCGGTGAAGCGGCGGTTGGCCAGGCTGGCCAGGGCCAGACGAAACAGATACATCTCAGACCTCCGCGGGCGTGGCCGCGCGATTCAATTCGGACAGCGACAGGTGACGGTCGAACAGCGGTGCCAGGCTCTGGTCATGGCTGACGAACAGCAGGCTGGAACCGGCTTCCCGGCATTCGGCGAACAGCAGGCGGATAAAGGCTTCGCGGGCATCGTAGTCCAGCGCCGAGGTCGGCTCGTCGGCGATCACCAGCTCCGGCTGGCCGATCAGCGCGCGGGCGGCGGCAACCCGTTGTTGCTGGCCGATGGACAGCGAGTCGGCGCGGCGTTCGAGCAGGGCCGGGTCGCTCAGACCGAGGTGGGCGAGCAGGGTCGCGGCGGCCTGGTCGGCGCTGCCGTGGCGCTGGATCGCACGGCTGGCGCGCAGTTTGGAAAAGTGACAAGGCAGCTCGACGTTCTCGCGCACCGAGAGAAACGGTAGCAGGTTGAACTGCTGGAAAATGTAGCCGGTGTGGTCGACGCGAAAGCGGTCGCGAGCCCCGGCGCCCAGTTCGGTGAGTTCCTGGCCGAGCAAGCGGATGCTACCCCGATTGGGCTTCTGCACCCCGCCCAACAGACCGAGCAAGGTGGTCTTGCCGCTGCCGCTGGGGCCCTTGAGGAACAGCGTTTCGCCCGGTTCCAGGCGGAACGCCGGAATGTCCAGCAACTGCGGATGACCGGGCCAGTTGAAGCTCAGGTCGGACAGTTCGATAAGTGCTTGGGTCATAAAGGCCGATTCACAGGTGGTGGGCTCTTTGTGGGGACGCTGTTCATCTGTGGGAGCGGAGCTTGCCCGCGAAGGGGATCAACTCGGTGTCTCTGAAGCACCGCGTCGTCCCTTTCGCGGGCAAGCTCCGCTCGCACAGATAAGCGCCATTCCAACAAGGATGGCGATGGATCAGAACTTCAGGGTGGCAGCCTCTGGCGTGGCGTCAACCCCTTGTTGGCCACTGCCGGAAATCAACTGCACCTGAATCTTGTGGGTGGCGGGGAATGTCTTGAACACCTGGCCCAGTTCCAGGGTCTTCAGCGCCGCCGGGGTGGCACAGGTGAACTGGTAGTGGGCGTGGATCTCGCTGTGGTCGTGGTGGTGTTCGGCACCGGCGGCCGGCGTGGTTGCGGCGGCTTCAGGGGCGTGATCGTCATCATCGTCATCGGCTTCTTCAGGTGCCGGGTCGCCGAACAGCGGGCTTTCCAGCTTCTGGTTGGCCACCACGCAACCGGCGGCTTTCGGCAGGTTGAACAGCTCCAGCGGCTTCTCCAGCAAGGCGTGCACGCTGGCCACCTTGGCCTTGTCGGCATCGCTGCTGGCCGGGTGTTCGAAGCCCACCAGGTTCATTGCCGGGCTTTGCAGTTCCAGTTCCAGGGTCTGGCCGTCCAGCGCCGCGTTCAGCCGGCCCACACCGTGCTCGTGGGCACCGAGGCTGCCATGTTCGTGTGCTTCATGGGCTTGGGCGGCAACCAGCGGGAGCAAGGCAAAAGGCAGGGCGAGCAGCAGGTGGCGCATGGCGTTTCTCCGGGAACGGCAACGAGGGTGTTTTGTTATGTGATCTTATAACATTTTATCCCGGGTTCGGCCACTGACTTGGCGTGTCGGGTGACGCGTGGGAGCATGGGCGCCTGTATAGCGAGGTGGGCGGCATGGTACGAATTCGAGGCAGCATCGGCCAATGGCCGGTGGATTTGACGGTGGAGCTGGATGAGGGTGACTGGGCGCGGCTGGGGGCGCAGTTGCAGGTGAGCGTGCCTGCCGATGCGGATGTTGCGCTGGTGGCGCCTCCGGTGAGCCAGGACGATGCCTTGTGGCGGACGGCCAGGGACCTGGTGCGTCAGGCCGGGCAGATTGATGGGCCGCAGTTGCTGGGACAGTTGGAAGGGTTGGCCGGGAGCACGGCGGCGGCCAAGCGCTTGTTGGTGCGCTTGCGCCATTGCAGCGAGATCAAGGTGCTGAGCGGGACGGATTCGCCGCTTTACAGCTGGGTCGAGGCCTGAAGGGGGGGATGTGAGAGCGGAGCTTGCCCACGAAGCTTTTGGCGGCCTTCGGGCCGCTCCAGAGCTAAAGCCTGCTCACGCAAGGTCAGTACAACGCAGCGAACAGCCGGCGACGATAGGTGGTCACCAGTGGGTGGTCGTTGCCCAACAGATCGAACACCTGCAGCAAAGTCTTGTGCGGCAGGCCTTCGCTGTAACCGCGATTGCGGATAAACAGCTTGAGCAGACCCTCCAGCGCAGCTTCGTACTGCTGGCGCGACAGCTGTTGTACCGCCAACTGATAGACCGCTTCGTCGTCCTGCGGATTTTGCGCCAGGCGCGCCTTCAGATCAGCCACCTCCGGCAGGTCGGCCGCCTGACGCAAGAAGGTCAGCTGCGCCTTGGCACCGGCCAGCGCGGCCTTGTACTCGTCGCTCTTGACCGCATCCAGTACCACCTGGGCTTCGCCCAGCTCGCCGCGCTCGGCCAGGCAGCGGCCATAGAGAATCAGCGCCTTGGCGTTACTGTTGTCTTCACCGAGCAATACCTTGAGCAGGGCTTCGGCATCGCCGATCCGACCCTCGGCGAACAGCGCCTCGGCCTGTTCCAGGGGATCGGCGGCGACCGGCGGTGGCATCTGTACGTGCGGCTCAAGCATTTTGCGCACCGCCGACTCCGGTTGGGCCCCGGCGAAACCGTCCACCGGCTGGCCGTCCTTGAACAGCACCACGGTAGGCAGGCTGCGAATACCGAAACGAGCGACGATGTCCTGCTCGGCATCGCAGTCGACCTTGGCCAGCAACAGTTCGCCCTGATAGCTCTCGGCGATCTGTTGCAACATCGGCATCAATGCTTTGCAGGGCGCGCACCACTCGGCCCAGAAATCCACCAGTACCGGCTTGTGGAACGAATTCTCGATCACCGACTGGTCGAAGTCAGCGGTGGTGGCGTCGAAGATGTAGGGGCTGGGCTGAGTCATTGCAATCTCGAAGAGCGTGGAATGGGGCAACTATAAAGCCTGGGCCGGATGGCCGGAAGCACGGTCGCGCTGGGCATGGTAAAGACTGACATGGCGAAACTCCTCCGGTTCCGCCAGATCCGGCAGGGTGAAGGCTTCGAGCATTTCCAGGCGTCGGTACAGCGGATGGCGGAAATCCCGAACCCGCGAATCCGCCACCAGCGCTTCCCGACCCCGGCTGAGGAATTGATCGAGCAAGGGCAGGTTCTCCCGGTCATACAGAACATCCGCCACCAGGATCAGGTCGAAACGATCGCTCTCGGCGAAGAAATCCTCGCTGTAACCCAGTTCCACCCCATTGAGCGCCGCATTCGCCCGGCAGGCCGCCAGCGCCAGCGGATCAAGGTCGCAGGCCACCACTTCCAGCGCCCCGGCGCGGGCCGCGGCAATTGCCGCCACGCCCGAGCCGGCGCCGAAGTCCAGTACCCGCTTGCCCGCCACCCACTGTGGCTGTGCCGCCAGGTAGCGGGCCATGGCCAGGCCGCTGGCCCAACAGAAACTCCAATAGGGCGGTTCATGCAGAATTCGCCGGGTTTCCTCCGGGGTAAAGGCGCGGTCCATGTTGTGCGCGTCGATCAGCCATAACCGCAGCGCGGTCCCTGGCAATGAACACGCCACCAGTCGCGCATCGCCCAGCAGCTCGCTCAAGGACTGTTGCAGGTCCGTCGGTGCGCTCATGGGGCGGTAAAGAATTGCAACTGGCCGAGGACCTGAGAGGTCGGCTCGGTGATGGTCCGCGCCGGCAGATGCAGGATCAACTGCCCGGACTGGCTGGCCCGCCCGCGCAATTCCACCCGGCTGCCCAGCGGGAACACCTCCGGGTTGAAGCGCAGGTGGAACGGCAGCGCCTGGCCGGTGCCTCTGATCCTGCTGCTGGCCAGCAACTGCTGCGGTCGACCGCGCTCGTCGATCACCAGCAGCGCCAGTTCCGCTTCCGCGCCCGCTGGCACACCCAGCAAGGTGCGCTCAATTCACGCTGAAACGCGGGCAACGGACCGAGTTCTTCATAGGGAGTGACCGGTTTACTCGTCTGTTGCTGGACCGGGCCTGCGGGACAGGCTTGGGCGGCGGGCTGCCGCAAGCAGCCAACAGGCCGGCGAGACTGAGCAAACAAGCGTCGTACTGACATGAACAGCTCCAACTCAAGGCGAAATACGCTGCATCTATAGGGATAAAAGGTAGTCGGGCGACTGTATACCGTAAAGCCTATGGCTTGTCTTGCGACGGGGATGCGCTACCATGGCCCTCCCATTTTTTGTTGCCTGCCACCATGCACTGTCCCTTCTGCGGTGCCAACGACACCAAAGTCATCGACTCGCGTCTGGTCGCCGAGGGCGAACAGGTGCGCCGCCGGCGCGAATGCCTGGCCTGCGGTGAACGTTTCACCACCTTCGAGACCGCCGAACTGGTCTTGCCACGCCTGATCAAACAGGACGGCAGCCGCCAACCCTTCGACGAAGACAAACTTCGCGCCGGCATGCAGCGCGCGCTGGAAAAGCGCCCGGTCAGCGTCGAGCGCCTGGAAGCCGCGCTGGTGCATATCAAGCACAAGCTGCGGGCCACCGGCGAGCGCGAGGTCAAGTCGCTGGTTGTCGGCGAGCTGGTGATGAGCGAGCTGCAGAAGCTCGACGAAGTCGCCTATATCCGTTTCGCGTCGGTCTATCGCCGCTTCCAGGACCTCAATGAGTTCCGCGAAGAGATCGACCGTCTCGCCCGCGAGCCGGCCAAGGAATGAGCCTTTCGACCGAGCAGGCCGTCCTCGACGCCCACTACATGGCCCGAGCCCTGGAGCTGGCCCGCAAGGGCCGCTACTCGACCCACCCGAACCCTCGGGTCGGCTGTGTGATCGTGCGGGCCGGCGTGGTGGTCGGCGAAGGTTGGCACGTGCGCGCCGGCGAACCCCATGCCGAGGTGCATGCCTTGCGCGAGGCCGCTGAAAACGCCCGCGGCGCCACGGCCTACGTGACCCTTGAACCGTGCAGCCATTTCGGTCGCACGCCACCGTGCGCCGACGCCCTGGTCAAGGCCGGCGTGGCGCGGGTGGTCGTGGCCATGCAGGACCCCAACCCGGAAGTCGCCGGCCGTGGCCTCAAGCGTCTGGCCGATGCCGGTATCGCCGTGCACAGCGGCGTGCTGGAAGGCGAAGCCGGGCGCTCAACCAGGGCTTCCTCAAACGCATGGAGCATGGCGTGCCATTCGTGCGGGTCAAGCTGGCGATGAGCCTGGATGGCCGTACCGCCATGGCCAGCGGCGAAAGCCAGTGGATCACCGGTCCAGAGGCGCGTTCCGCCGTGCAGCGCTTGCGCGCCAGGCCAGCGTGGTGCTGACCGGCGCCGACAGCGTGCTGGCGGACAACGCGCGGATGACCGTGCGCCCCGCCGAGCTGGGCCTCGACCCCGAACTGACGGCCCTGGCCGAACGCCGCCCCCCCCTGCGGGTGCTGATCGACGGTCGGCTGCGGGTGCCACTGGAGGCGGCGTTTTTCACGGTGGGCCGGCGCTGGTGGTGACCTGCACCCCAGGCGCCAGCGAACGCTATCGGCCCTGGGCCATGAACTGCTGGAAGTGCCCGCTGCCGATGGTCACGTTGACCTGCGCCGCGTGCTCACCGAACTGGCCGCCCGTGGCGTCAACGACGTGCTGGTCGAGGCCGGCCCGCGCCTGGCGGGCGCCTTTGCCCGGCAAGGACTGGTGGATGAATACCAATTGTTTGTCGCTGGTCAGTTTCTCGGCTCCACGGCGCGTCCATTGTTGGACTGGCCATTGGCGCGGATGAGCGAGGCGCCGCGGCTGAAAATCATCGAAATGCGCGCAGTCGGCAGTGACTGGCGAGTCACCGCGATACCTGATCCGACACCCGGCGTATAATTTTCGGCTTGCGCCACGCGCGGGCCTGTTCTCGAGGAGGACTTCATGTTTACCGGCATCATCGAATCCATCGGCAGTATCCGTGCCCTCAACCCAAGGGCGGTGACGTTCGCGTCTACGTGGAAACCGGCAAGCTGGACCTGGCCGACGTCAAGCTCGGCGACAGCATCGCGGTGAACGGCGTCTGCCTGACCGCTGTCGAGCTGCCGGGCGATGGCTTCTGGGCCGACGTCAGCCGTGAAACCCTGGACTGCACCGCCTTCAACCAGTTGAAAGCCGGCAGCCGGGTCAACCTGGAAAAAAGCCCTGACCCCGACACGCGCCTGGGTGGACACCTGGTCAGCGGCCATGTCGACGGCGTCGGCGAAGTCGTCGCCCGTGAAGAAAACGCCCGGGCCATCCAGTTTCGCATCCGTGCGCCGAAAGACCTGGCCAAGTACATCGCCCACAAGGGCTCGATCACCGTCGACGGCACCAGCCTGACGGTCACGCGGTGAACGGCGCGAGTTCGAACTGACCATCGTCCCGCACACCCTGGCCGAAACCATCATGGCCGACTACCGTCCCGGTCGTCAGGTCAACCTCGAAGTCGACCTGCTGGCCCGTTACCTGGAGCGTCTGCTGCTGGGCGACAAGGCCGCGGAACCATCAAGCGGCGGCATCACCGAAAGTTTCCTGGCCGCCAACGGCTACCTCAAATCCTGAAACTCAATTTTTGAAAGAAGGGGGGTGCCGCGTGGCGCTCAACACGATTGAAGAACTGGTCGAAGACATTCGCCAAGGCAAGATGGTCATCCTCATGGATGACGAAGACCGTGAGAACGAAGGCGACCTGATCATGGCCGCCGAATGCTGCAAGGCCGAACACATCAACTTCATGGCCAAGCACGCCCGTGGCCTGATCTGCATGCCCATGAGCCGCGAGCGTTGCGAACTGCTCAAGCTGCCGCTGATGGCGCCGCGCAACGGTTCCGGCTTCGGCACCAAGTTCACCGTGTCCATCGAGGCCAGCGAAGGGGTGACCACCGGTATCTCCGCCGCCGACCGCGCGCGTACCGTGCAAGCGGCGGCCGCCAAGGACGCCAAGGCCGAAGACATCGTCAGTCCCGGTCACATCTTCCCGCTGATGGCCCAGCCCGCGGTACCCTGGCCCGTGCCGGCCACACCGAAGCGGCCTGCGACCTGGCGCGCATGGCCGGTTTCGAGGCCGAGCGGGGTGATCTGCGAAGTGATGAACGACGACGGCACCATGTCCCGTCGCGCCGAACTGGAAACCTTCGCCGCCGAGCACAGCATCAAGATCGGACCATCGCCGACCTGATCCACTACCGGATGATCCACGAACGTACCGTTCAGCGGATTGCCGAGCAGCCACTGGACAGCGAACTGGGGCAATTCACCCTGGTGACCTATCGTGATTCGGTGGAAGGCGATGTGCACATGGCCCTGACCCTGGGCAGCTTCCTGCGCCGAAGAGCCGACCCTGGTGCGGGTGCACAACATGGACCCGCTGCGCGACCTGTTGATGGTCAAGCAACCCGGGCGCTGGAGCCTGCGCGCCGCCATGGCCACGGTGGCCGAGGCCGGCAGCGGCGTGGTGCTGTTGCTGGGGCACCCGCTGGACGGCGACGTGCTGCTGGCGCATATCCGCGAGACCGCCGAGCAGGTGCCGGCGAAAAAAACCGACCACCTACAGCATTGTCGGGGCCGGTTCGCAGATCCTGCGTGACCTGGGCGTGCGCAAAATGCGCCTGATGAGTGCGCCGATGAAGTTCAATGCGATATCCGGTTTCGACCTGGAAGTAGTAGAATACGTGCCCTCCGAATAAAGACTGGCTGCTCGCGGCCCTTGATTCGCGGTTCAAATATCCCTGAGGGGCGCGTACTAGGCGCGCCCCGGCTCTTTAAGAGAATTGTCGAATGACCCTGAAGACCATCGAAGGTACCTTCATCGCCCCCAAAGGCGCTACGCCCTGGTGGTCGGCCGCTTCAACAGCTTCGTCGTCGAAAGCCTGGTGAGCGGTGCCGTTGACGCCCTGGTTCGCCACGGTGTCAGCGAAAGCGACATCACCATCATCCGTGCGCCTGGCGCCTTCGAGATCCCGCTGGTGGCACAGAAAGTCGCGCAGAAAGGCGACTTCTCGGCGATCATCGCCCTCGGCGCGGTCATTCGTGGCGGTACCCGCACTTCGAATACGTGGCCGGCGAATGCACCAAGGGCCTGGCCCAGGTCTCCATGGAGTTCGGCGTGCCGGTGGCCTTTGGCGTGCTGACCGTCGACTCCATCGAGCAAGCCATCGAGCGTTCCGGCACCAAGGCCGGCAACAAAGGCGCCGAAGCCGCCCTTTCCGCCCTGGAAATGGTCAGCCTGCTGGCGCAATTGGAGGCTGTGTGATTAGCGACGAAAGCGATCGTTTCAACCCGCGCGATCCGAAGCCCGAAGGCGCCGGCAAGCCCTCCAAGAGCGTCAAGCGTCGCGAAGCCCGTCAACTGGCGACCCAGGCGCTGTACCAGTGGCACATGGCCAAGCAGTCGCTGAACGAAATCGAGGCGCAGTTCCGGGTCGACAACGATTTCAGCGATGTCGACGGCGCCGTACTTCCGTGAAATCCTCCACGGCGTCCCGCAGTTCAAGAGCGAGATCGACACGGTCCTCAAGCCGTGCCTGGACATCGAGATCGAAGAGTTGGACCCGGTTGAGCTGGCGGTGTTGCGCCTGTCACCTGGGAACTGCTCAAGCGCGTTGACGTGCCCTACCGCGTGGTGATCAACGAAGCATCGAACTGGCCAAGGTCTACGGTTCCACCGATGGTCACAAGTTCGTCAACGGCGTGCTCGACAAGCTGGCGCCGCGCCTGCGTGAAGCTGAAGTGAAGGCGTTCAAGCGCTGATCCGCGCTTGACTTTGCATGGGCGAGTTCGAGCTGATCCGCAATTTCTTCGCCGCCGCGCCCTGTGCGCAGGCCGGCGAGGGCGTTGCCCTGGGCATCGGCGACGACTGCGCTCTGCTCAGCGTCCCCGCCGGGGAGCAATTGGCGATTTCCACCGACACCCTGGTGGCCGGTGTGCACTTTGCCGACCCCTGCGACCCTTTCCTGCTCGGCCAGCGCGCGCTGGCCGTGGCCGCCAGCGACCTGGCCGCCATGGGCGCCACACCCCTGGCCTTTACCCTGGCCCTGACCTTGCCGCACAACGACGCCAGTTGGCTGCAAGCCTTCGCCCACGGCCTGAACCTGATGGCGCAACACTGTGCCTTGGCCTGGTGGGCGGCGACACCCCGTGGACCGCTGTGCTGACGCTGACGGTGTTCGGTCGGGTGCCGACGGCAGGCCTTGACCCGCGGCGGCGCGCAGTCGGCGACCTGCTGTGTGTCGGCGGGAGTTGGGCAATGCGGCGGCGCCTTGCCGCTGGTGCTGGGGCAGCTCGGCGGAGCCGGCGATTGCCGAGCGCTGCTGAGCACTACTGGTCGCCCAACCGCAATTGGCACTGGGTCAGTTCTTGCGCAACAAGCGGACCCGCACGGCGACAGGGCATGGCTCGTGGCCACCTAACCGAGCGGATGCCGCGCATATGCGCCAATCGGCCGAGCCCGGCGTTCGTGCGGGTCGCCTTGTTGCGCAAGAACTGACCCAGTGCCAATTGGGCTTGGGCGACCAGTAGTGCTCCAGCAGCGGCTCGGCAATCGCCGGCTCCGCCGTACGCTGCCCCAGCACAGCGGCAAGGCGCCGCGCATTGGCCCAACTCGCGCCGACACACAGCAGGCGCCGACTGCGGCCGGGGTCAAGGCCTGCCCGTCGGCACCCGACCAACACCGTCAGCGTCGGCACAGCGTCACGGTGGTGTCGCCGCCACAGGCGCAAGTCAAGTGTTGCGCCATCAGGTTCAGGCCGTGGGCGAAGGCTTGCAGCCAACTGGCGTCGTTGTGCGGCAAGGTCAGGGCCAGGGTAAAGGCCAGGGGTGTGGCGCCCATGGCGGCCAGGTCGCTGGCGGCCACGGCCAGCGCGCGCTGGCCGAGCAGGAAAGGGTCGCAGGGGTCGGCAAAGTGCACACCGGCCACCAGGGTGTCGGTGGAAATCGCCAATTGCTCCCCGGCGGGGACGCTGAGCAGAGCGCAGTCGTCGCCGATGCCAGGGCAACGCCCTCGCCGGCCTGCGCACAGGGCGCGGCGGCGAAGAAATTGCGGATCAGCTCGAACTCGCCCATGCAAAGGTAAGCGCGGATCAGCGCTGAACGCCTTCACTTCAGCTTCACGCAGGCGCGGCGCCAGCTTGTCGAGCACGCCGTTGACGAACTTGTGACCATCGTGGAACCGTAGACTTGGCCAGTTCGATGCCTTCGTTGATCACCACGCGGTAGGGCACGTCAACGCGCTTGAGCAGTTCCCAGGTGGACAGGCGCAACACCGCCAGTCAACGGGTCCAACTCTTCGATCTCGATGTCCAGGCACGGCTTGAGGACCGTGTCGATCTCGCTCTTGAACTGCGGGACGCCGTGGAGGATTTCACGGAAGTACGCGCCGTCGACATCGCTGAAATCGTTGTCGACCCGGAACTGCGCCTCGATTTCGTTCAGCGACTGCTTGGCCATGTGCCACTGGTACAGCGCCTGGGTCGCCAGTTGACGGGCTTCGCGACGCTTGACGCTCTTGAGGGCTTGCCGGCGCCTTCGGGCTTCGGATCGCGCGGGTTGAAACGATCGCTTTCGTCGCTAATCACACAGCCTCCAATTGCGCCAGCAGGCTGACCATTTCCAGGGCGGAAAGGGCGGCTTCGGCGCCTTTGTTGCCGGCCTTGGTGCCGGAACGCTCGATGGCTTGGCTCGATGGAGTCGACGGTCAGCACGCCAAAGGCCACCGGCACGCCGAACTCCATGGAGACCTGGGCCAGGCCCTTGGTGCATTCGCCGGCCACGTATTCGAAGTGCGGGGTACCGCACGAATGACCGCGCCGAGGGCGATGATCGCCGAGAAGTCGCCTTTCTGCGCGACTTTCTGTGCACCAGCGGGATCTCGAAGGCGCCAGGCGCACGGATGATGGTGATGTCGCTTTCGCTGACACCGTGGCGAACCAGGGCGTCAACGGCACCGCTCACCAGGCTTTCGACGACGAAGCTGTTGAAGCGGCCGACCACCAGGGCGTAGCGGCCTTTGGGGGCGATGAAGGTACCTTCGATGGTCTTCAGGGTCATTCGACAATTCTCTTAAAGAGCCGGGGCGCGCCTAGTACGCGCCCCTCAGGGATATTTGAACCGCGAATCAAGGGCCGCGAGCAGCCAGTCTTTATTCGGAGGGCACGTATTCTACTACTTCCAGGTCGAAACCGGATATCGCATTGAACTTCATCGGCGCACTCATCAGGCGCATTTTGCGCACGCCCAGGTCACGCAGGATCTGCGAACCGGCCCCGACAATGCTGTAGGTGGTCGGTTTTTTCGCCGGCACCTGCTCGGCGGTCTCGCGGATATGCGCCAGCAGCACGTCGCCGTCCAGCGGGTGCCCCAGCAACAGCACCACGCCGCTGCCGGCCTCGGCCACCGTGGCCATGGCGGCGCGCAGGCTCCAGCGCCCGGGTTGCTTGACCATCAACAGGTCGCGCAGCGGGTCCATGTTGTGCACCCGCACCAGGGTCGGCTCTTCGGCGCAGAAGCTGCCCAGGGTCAGGGCCATGTGCACATCGCCTTCCACCGAATCACGATAGGTCACCAGGGTGAATTGCCCCAGTTCGCTGTCCAGTGGTGCTCGGCAATCCGCTGAACGGTACGTTCGTGGATCATCCGGTAGTGGATCAGGTCGGCGATGGTGCCGATCTTGATGCTGTGCTCGGCGGCGAAGGTTTCCAGTTCGGCGCGACGGGACATGGTGCCGTCGTCGTTTCATCACTTCGCAGATCACCCCGCTCGGCTCGAAACCGGCCATGCGCGCCAGGTCGCAGGCCGCTTCGGTGTGGCCGGCACGGGCCAGGGTACCGCCGGGCTGGGCCATCAGCGGGAAGATGTGACCGGGACTGACGATGTCTTCGGCCTTGGCGTCCTTGGCGGCCGCCGCTTGCACGGTACGCGCGCGGTCGGCGGCGGAGATACCGGTGGTCACCCCTTCGCTGGCCTCGATGGACACGGTGAACTTGGTGCCGAAGCCGGAACCGTTGCGCGGCGCCATCAGCGGCAGCTTGAGCAGTTCGCAACGCTCGCGGCTCATGGGCATGCAGATCAGGCCACGGGCGTGCTTGGCCATGAATTGATGTGTTCGGCCTTGCAGCATTCGGCGGCCATGATCAGGTCGCCTTCGTTCTCACGGTCTTCGTCATCCATGAGGATGACCATCTTGCCTTGGCGAATGTCTTCGACCAGTTCTTCAATCGTGTTGAGCGCCACGCGGCACCCCCCTTCTTTCAAAAATTGAGTTTCAGGATTTGAGGTAGCCGTTGGCGGCCAGGAAACTTTCGGTGATGCCGCCGCTTGATGGTTCCGCGGCCTTGTCGCCCAGCAGCAGACGCTCCAGGTAACGGGCCAGCAGGGTCGACTTCGAGGTTGACCTGACGACCGGGACGGTAGTCGGCCATGATGGTTTCGGCCAGGGTGTGCGGGACGATGGTCAGTTCGAACTCGGCGCCGTTCACCGCGTTGACCGTCAGGCTGGTGCCGTCGACGGTGATCGAGCCCTTGTGGGCGATGTACTTGGCCAGGTCTTTCGGCGCACGGATGCGAAACTGGATGGCCGGGCGTTTTCTTCACGGGCGACGACTTTCGCCGACGCCGTCGACATGGCCGCTGACCAGGTGTCCACCCAGGCGCGTGGTCGGGGTCAGGGCTTTTTCCAGGTTGACCCGGCTGCCGGCTTTCAACTGGTTGAAGGCGGTGCAGTCCAGGGTTTCACGGCTGACGTCGGCCCAGAAGCCATCGCCCGGCAGCTCGACAGCGGTCAGGCAGACGCCGTTCACCGCGATGCTGTCGCCGAGCTTGACGTCGGCCAGGTCCAGCTTGCCGGTTTCCACGTAGACGCGAACGTCACCGCCCTTGGGGTTGAGGGCACGGATACTGCCGATGGATTCGATGATGCCGGTAAACATGAAGTCCTCCTCGAGAACAGGCCCGCGCGTGGCGCAAGCCGAAAATTATACGCCGGGTGTCGGATCAGGTATCGCGGTGACTCGCCAGTCACTGCCGACTGCGCGCATTTCGATGATTTTCAGCCGCGGCGCCTCGCTCATCCGCGCCAATGGCCAGTCCAACAATGGACGCGCCGTGGAGCCGAGAAACTGACCAGCGACAAACAATTGGTATTCATCCACCAGTCCTTGCCGGGCAAAGGCGCCCGCCAGGCGCGGGCCGGCCTCGACCAGCACGTCGTTGACGCCACGGGCGGCCAGTTCGGTGAGCACGCGGCGCAGGTCAACGTGACCATCGGCAGCGGGCACTTCCAGCAGTTCATGGCCCAGGGCCCGATAGCGTTCGCTGGCGCCTGGGGTGCAGGTCACCACCAGCGCCGGCCCCACCGTGAAAAACGCCGCCTCCAGTGGCACCCGCAGCCGACCGTCGATCAGCACCCGCAGGGGGGGGGCGTTCGGCCAGGGCCGTCAGTTCGGGGTCGAGGCCCAGCTCGGCGGGCGCACGGTCATCCGCGCGTTGTCCGCCAGCACGCTGTCGGCGCCGGTCAGCACCACGCTGGCCTGGGCGCGCAAGCGCTGCACGGCGGAACGCGCCTCTGGACCGGTGATCCACTGGCTTTCGCCGCTGGCCATGGCGGTACGGCCATCCAGGCTCATCGCCAGCTTGACCCGCACGAATGGCACGCCATGCTCCATGCGTTTGAGGAAGCCCTGGTTGAGCGCCCGGGCTTCGCCTTCCAGCACGCCGCTGTGCACGGCGATACCGGCATCGGCCAGACGCTTGAGGCCACGGCCGGCGACTTCCGGGTTGGGGTCCTGCATGGCCACGACCACCCGCGCCACGCCGGCCTTGACCAGGGCGTCGGCGCACGGTGGCGTGCGACCGAAATGGCTGCACGGTTCAAGGGTCACGTAGGCCGTGGCGCCGCGGGCGTTTTCAGGCCTCGCGCAAGGCATGCACCTCGGCATGGGGTTCGCCGGCGCGCACGTGCCAACCTTCGCCGACCACCACGCCGGCCCGCACGATCACACAGCCGACCCGAGGGTTCGGGTGGGTCGAGTAGCGGCCCTTGCGGGCCAGCTCCAGGGCTCGGGCCATGTAGTGGGCGTCGAGGACGGCCTGCTCGGTCGAAAGGCTCATTCCTTGGCCGGCTCGCGGGCGAGACGGTCGATCTCTTCGCGGAACTCATTGAGGTCCTGGAAGCGGCGATAGACCGACGCGAAACGGATATAGGCGACTTCGTCGAGCTTCTGCAGCTCGCTCATCACCAGCTCGCCGACAACCAGCGACTTGACCTCGCGCTCGCCGGTGGCCCGCAGCTTGTGCTTGATATGCACCAGCGCGGCTTCCAGGCGCTCGACGCTGACCGGGCGCTTTTCCAGCGCGCGCTGCATGCCGGCGCGAAGTTTGTCTTCGTCGAAGGGTTGGCGGCTGCCGTCCTGTTTGATCAGGCGTGGCAAGACCAGTTCGGCGGTCTCGAAGGTGGTGAAACGTTCACCGCAGGCCAGGCATTCGCGCCGGCGGCGCACCTGTTCGCCCTCGGCGACCAGACGCGAGTCGATGACTTTGGTGTCGTTGGCACCGCAGAAGGGACAGTGCATGGTGGCAGGCAACAAAAAATGGGAGGGCCATGGTAGCGCATCCCCGTCGCAAGACAAGCCATAGGCTTTACGGTATACAGTCGCCCGACTACCTTTTATCCCTATAGATGCAGCGTATTTCGCCTTGAGTTGGAGCTGTTCATGTCAGTACGACCGCTTGTTTTGCTCAGTCTCGCCGGCCTGTTGGCTGCTTGCGGCAGCCCGCCGCCCAAGCCTGTCCCGCAGGCCCCGGTCCAGCAACAGACGAGTAAACCGGTCACTCCCTATGAAGAACTCGGTCCGTTGCCCGCGTTTCAGCGTGAATTGAGCGGCACCTTGCTGGGTGTGCCAGCGGGCGCGGAAGCGGAACTGGCGCTGCTGGTGATCGACGAGCGCGGTCGACCGCAGCAGTTGCTGGCCAGCAGCAGGATCAGAGGCACCGGCCAGGCGCTGCCGTTCCACCTGCGCTTCAACCCGGAGGTGTTCCCGCTGGGCAGCCGGGTGGAATTGCGCGGGCGGGCCAGCCAGTCCGGGCAGTTGATCCTGCATCTGCCGGCGCGGACCATCACCGAGCCGACCTCTCAGGTCCTCGGCCAGTTGCAATTCTTTACCGCCCCATGAGCGCACCGACGGACCTGCAACAGTCCTTGAGCGAGCTGCTGGGCGATGCGCGACTGGTGGCGTGTTCATTGCCAGGGACCGCGCTGCGGTTATGGCTGATCGACGCGCACAACATGGACCGCGCTTTACCCCGGAGGAAACCCGGCGAATTCTGCATGAACCGCCCTATTGGAGTTTCTGTTGGGCCAGCGGCCTGGCCATGGCCCGCTACCTGGCGGCACAGCCACAGTGGGTGGCGGGCAAGCGGGTACTGGACTTCGGCGCCGGCTCGGGCGTGGCGGCAATTGCCGCGGCCCGCGCCGGGGCGCTGGAAGTGGTGGCCTGCGACCTTGATCCGCTGGCGCTGGCGGCCTGCCGGGCGAATGCGGCGCTCAATGGGGTGGAACTGGGTTACAGCGAGGATTTCTTCGCCGAGAGCGATCGTTTCGACCTGATCCTGGTGGCGGATGTTCTGTATGACCGGGAGAACCTGCCCTTGCTCGATCAATTCCTCAGCCGGGGTCGGGAAGCGCTGGTGGCGGATTCGCGGGTTCGGGATTTCCGCCATCCGCTGTACCGACGCCTGGAAATGCTCGAAGCCTTCACCCTGCCGGATCTGGCGGAACCGGAGGAGTTTCGCCATGTCAGTCTTTACCATGCCCAGCGCGACCGTGCTTCCGGCCATCCGGCCCAGGCTTTATAGTTGCCCCATTCCACGCTCTTCGAGATTGCAATGACTCAGCCCAGCCCCTACATCTTCGACGCCACCACCGCTGACTTCGACCAGTCGGTGATCGAGAATTCGTTCCACAAGCCGGTACTGGTGGATTTCTGGCCGAGTGGTGCGCGCCCTGCAAAGCATTGATGCCGATGTTGCAACAGATCGCCGAGAGCTATCAGGGCGAACTGTTGCTGGCCAAGGTCGACTGCGATGCCGAGCAGGACATCGTCGCTCGTTTCGGTATTCGCAGCCTGCCTACCGTGGTGCTGTTCAAGGACGGCCAGCCGGTGGACGGTTTCGCCGGGGCCCAACCGGAGTCGGCGGTGCGCAAAATGCTTGAGCCGCACGTACAGATGCCACCGCCGGTCGCCGCCGATCCCTGGAACAGGCCGAGGCGCTGTTCGCCGAGGGTCGGATCGGCGATGCCGAAGCCCTGCTCAAGGTATTGCTCGGTGAAGACAACAGTAACGCCAAGGCGCTGATTCTCTATGGCCGCTGCCTGGCCGAGCGCGGCGAGCTGGGCGAAGCCCAGGTGGTACTGGATGCGGTCAAGAGCGACGAGTACAAGGCCGCGCTGGCCGGTGCCAAGGCGCAGCTGACCTTCTTGCGTCAGGCGGCCGACCTGCCGGAGGTGGCTGATCTGAAGGCGCGCCTGGCGCAAAATCCGCAGGACGACGAAGCGGTCTATCAGTTGGCGGTACAACAGCTGTCGCGCCAGCAGTACGAAGCTGCGCTGGAGGGTCTGCTCAAGCTGTTTATCCGCAATCGCGGTTACAGCGAAGGCCTGCCGCACAAGACTTTGCTGCAGGTGTTCGATCTGTTGGGCAACGACCACCCACTGGTGACCACCTATCGTCGCCGGCTGTTCGCTGCGTTGTACTGACCTTGCGTGAGCAGGCTTTAGCTCTGGAGCGGCCCGAAGGCCGCCAAAAGCTTCGTGGGCAAGCTCCGCTCTCACATCCCCCCCTTCAGGCCTCGACCCAGCTGTAAAGCGGCGAATCCGTCCCGCTCAGCACCTTGATCTCGCTGCAATGGCGCAAGCGCACCAACAAGCGCTTGGCCGCCGCCGTGCTCCCGGCCAACCCTTCCAACTGTCCCAGCAACTGCGGCCCATCAATCTGCCCGGCCTGACGCACCAGGTCCCTGGCCGTCCGCCACAAGGCATCGTCCTGGCTCACCGGAGGCGCCACCAGCGCAACATCCGCATCGGCAGGCACGCTCACCTGCAACTGCGCCCCCAGCCGCGCCCACCCTCATCCAGCTCCACCGTCAAATCCACCGGCCATTGGCCGATGCTGCCTCGAATTCGTACCATGCCGCC
>NZ_CAJFDC010000004.1 GCF_904067045.1 Pseudomonas sp. FEN
TACAACTTAACAAATATGTCTTAGGTATAACCTAGAACTTGTAGCCGATACCGACCATGTAGACCCACGGATCAACCTTCACATCGACCTTGGTCTGGCCTACGCCCAAGGCGGTTGGGCCGTCGATGGTGGCTTTGGTGTCGATGTCGATGTACCAGACCGAAGCGTTGACCAGCATGCGGTCGGTGAGCATGTAGTCGAAGCCCAGTTGACCGGCCAGACCCACCGAGTTTTGCAGCTTCATATTGCTGAAGCCTTCGCTCCTGCGCTTGGCGGTCAGGTCTTCACCGAAGAACATGGTGTAGTTGATACCGACACCGGCGTAAGGCTGGAACTTCGAGCTGGCATCCATCGGGTAGTACTGCAGCGACAGGGTCGGTGGTAGTTGCTTGACATCCGCCAGCTTGCCGTCCAACGACGCGCCGAGGCCCTTGACGGCTACTTCATGATGGAAAGGCGAGGCAGCCAGCAGTTCCAGACCGATATGGTCGGTGAACATGTAGGCGAAGGTCAGACCCAGCTGGGTATCGCTGTCCACCGTGGCCTTGGTGCCGGAGACTTTTGCGCCGTCGAGTTTCAGGTCGCCGCTGCTGTCGTTCGGGGCAACGGTGGCGGTACGGCGCGGACGATGAAATCACCGGCCTGGTGGGCCTGCAAGAGGGGCGGCAAGGGCGAGCGCTACGAGAGAGGCGCTGAACAGGGACTTGTGCATTGGGGGGGCTCCAAAGGACGGTTCAAATTCACTGGGTCCAATGGTAAAGAGCGGGCAGGGTCGGCTTTTGACTCAGCTCAATGAACAGCAGGGCCGATCATTGATCCAGCTCAATGAAACGGCAATAGTCGGGGTGGGGCAGGAACTTTTGCACTGCCCCTGTCGACCTCTTCGCGGGCAAGCTCCGCTCCCACAGAGGCTCGGTCGGACACAAGGCTCAGGCTCGACTCAAAACCTGTGGGAGCGGAGCTTGCCCGCGAAGAGGCCCACCCAGTCACCGCAGAGCGACAGGGTTCACTCGGGCAGTTCGTACACATAGATCTTCTGTGCCGCCATGCTGTACCCCGCATCCGCCAGGTCGCTGGTGCTCGGCTTGACCTGCATGTCGCCCTCGATCCAGTACGGCTGGTACAGCTCATCGAGCTTGACTCCCAGCTCACTGGTCACATGCACGATCTGGTTCGATGGCGGTGGCGGCACATGAATGCAGGCGCCGAAATACGGCACCAGCAGAAACTCCGTGGTCCGACCTTCCTCGTTCACTTCCAGCGGCACGATATACCCCGGCAGGCGTACATGCTGGCCGTCCAGTGCCTTGACCACCGGCGCATCGGGCAGCGACTGCTTGGCCGCCGGCGCCGCTTCGGGGTTCATGCTGCCGAGTTTCGACAGATCATGCAGCGGCGTCATCTGCGGCACTTCCGGCGGCGCATCGGCTGGAATCATGTCCTGCCAGGCCAGCTCCCTCGGTTTGTCAGCTGCCCACAACGGCGTGGCGGTCACCACGGACAACGCCAGCAGCAGGCCAGCCAGGACTTTGTTCTTCATCGCAACACTCATAAACGGATGGACAGGCCGTCGGCCAGGGACTGTCGATAGGCGCGCCACGCCGGCACGCCGCCCATCAACAGGGCGGCGACGAGGATACCGCCGAGTAGCGTCCATTCATATTCGCTCGGCCACGACAGTGGCAGGTACAACCCGTAGTTCGATTGCACATAACCCTGGGCCAAGGCGATACACAAGTACAACAGGCCGACCCCGGCCACCACCCCGGACAACGCCAGGGCAAAGGCTTCCAGCACCAGCAGGCTGGCGATATGCCAAGGCCGCGCGCCCACCGAACGCAGGATCGCCATTTCCCGGCGGCGTTCGTTGAGGCTGGTGAGGATCGCCGTGAGCATGCCGATCAAACCGGTCAGCACCACGAACAGCGAGACCACGAACAGCGCCTTTTCCGCCGTGCCCATCAGGCTCCAGAGTTCCTGCAAGGCCACGCCCGGCAGGATCGCCAGCATCGGCTCGCCACGAAACTCGTTGATCTCGCGTTGCAGGGCGAAGGTCGAGACCTTGCTGTTCAGGCCAAGCATGAAGGCGGTGATGGCTTGTGGCGTCAGGTCCATGTTGCGCGCCTGATCGGCACTGATACGTCCGGCGCCATGGGCCGGCACGCCGTTCTGCCAGTCGATGTGGATCGCCTCCATGCCGCCGAGGCTGATATGCAGCGTGCGATCCACCGGCGTGCCGGTGCGCTTGAGGATGCCGACCACGGTGAAGGGCTTGTCGTCGTGCTTGACCAGGCTGACGGCGGCCACGCCATGGGCCAGCACCAGTTTGTCGCCGAGCTTGTAATGCAGCGCGTCCGCCACCTCGGCGCCAAGCACCACCTCGAACGGATCCGTGGCGAAGGGCCTACCTTCGGCCAGTTGCAGGCTCTGCTGGTGGCCGTACTGGTAGTGCTCGAAATAGGCCTCGCTGGTGCCGAGTACCCGGTAGCCGCGATGGGAGTCGCCGAGGGACATCGGGATTGCCCACTTCACTTTCGGGTTGCTGGCGAAGTGCTCGAAGCTGTCCCAGCGGATGTTATTGGTGGCGTTGCCGATCCGGAACACCGAGTACAGCAGCAGGTTCACCGAGCCCGAGCGGGCGCCGACGATCAGGTCGGTGCCGCTGATAGTACTGGCGAAGCTGGCGCGGGCTTCGGTGCGCACGCGCTCCACCGCCAGCAACAGGCAGACCGACAGGGCGATGGCGAAGGCCGTGAGCAGGGCGGTGAAGCGGCGGTTGGCCAGGCTGGCCAGGGCCAGACGAAACAGATACATCTCAGACCTCCGCGGGCGTGGCCGCGCGATTCAATTCGGACAGCGACAGGTGACGGTCGAACAGCGGTGCCAGGCTCTGGTCATGGCTGACGAACAGCAGGCTGGAACCGGCTTCCCGGCATTCGGCGAACAGCAGGCGGATAAAGGCTTCGCGGGCATCGTAGTCCAGCGCCGAGGTCGGCTCGTCGGCGATCACCAGCTCCGGCTGGCCGATCAGCGCGCGGGCGGCGGCAACCCGTTGTTGCTGGCCGATGGACAGCGAGTCGGCGCGGCGTTCGAGCAGGGCCGGGTCGCTCAGACCGAGGTGGGCGAGCAGGGTCGCGGCGGCCTGGTCGGCGCTGCCGTGGCGCTGGATCGCACGGCTGGCGCGCAGTTTGGAAAAGTGACAAGGCAGCTCGACGTTCTCGCGCACCGAGAGAAACGGTAGCAGGTTGAACTGCTGGAAAATGTAGCCGGTGTGGTCGACGCGAAAGCGGTCGCGAGCCCCGGCGCCCAGTTCGGTGAGTTCCTGGCCGAGCAAGCGGATGCTACCCCGATTGGGCTTCTGCACCCCGCCCAACAGACCGAGCAAGGTGGTCTTGCCGCTGCCGCTGGGGCCCTTGAGGAACAGCGTTTCGCCCGGTTCCAGGCGGAACGCCGGAATGTCCAGCAACTGCGGATGACCGGGCCAGTTGAAGCTCAGGTCGGACAGTTCGATAAGTGCTTGGGTCATAAAGGCCGATTCACAGGTGGTGGGCTCTTTGTGGGGACGCTGTTCATCTGTGGGAGCGGAGCTTGCCCGCGAAGGGGATCAACTCGGTGTCTCTGAAGCACCGCGTCGTCCCTTTCGCGGGCAAGCTCCGCTCGCACAGATAAGCGCCATTCCAACAAGGATGGCGATGGATCAGAACTTCAGGGTGGCAGCCTCTGGCGTGGCGTCAACCCCTTGTTGGCCACTGCCGGAAATCAACTGCACCTGAATCTTGTGGGTGGCGGGGAATGTCTTGAACACCTGGCCCAGTTCCAGGGTCTTCAGCGCCGCCGGGGTGGCACAGGTGAACTGGTAGTGGGCGTGGATCTCGCTGTGGTCGTGGTGGTGTTCGGCACCGGCGGCCGGCGTGGTTGCGGCGGCTTCAGGGGCGTGATCGTCATCATCGTCATCGGCTTCTTCAGGTGCCGGGTCGCCGAACAGCGGGCTTTCCAGCTTCTGGTTGGCCACCACGCAACCGGCGGCTTTCGGCAGGTTGAACAGCTCCAGCGGCTTCTCCAGCAAGGCGTGCACGCTGGCCACCTTGGCCTTGTCGGCATCGCTGCTGGCCGGGTGTTCGAAGCCCACCAGGTTCATTGCCGGGCTTTGCAGTTCCAGTTCCAGGGTCTGGCCGTCCAGCGCCGCGTTCAGCCGGCCCACACCGTGCTCGTGGGCACCGAGGCTGCCATGTTCGTGTGCTTCATGGGCTTGGGCGGCAACCAGCGGGAGCAAGGCAAAAGGCAGGGCGAGCAGCAGGTGGCGCATGGCGTTTCTCCGGGAACGGCAACGAGGGTGTTTTGTTATGTGATCTTATAACATTTTATCCCGGGTTCGGCCACTGACTTGGCGTGTCGGGTGACGCGTGGGAGCATGGGCGCCTGTATAGCGAGGTGGCGGCATGGTACGAATTCGAGGCAGCATCGGCCAATGGCCGGTGGATTTGACGGTGGAGCTGGATGAGGGTGACTGGGCGCGGCTGGGGCGCAGTTGCAGGTGAGCGTGCCTGCCGATGCGGATGTTGCGCTGGTGGCGCCTCCGGTGAGCCAGGACGATGCCTTGTGGCGGACGGCCAGGGACCTGGTGCGTCAGGCCGGGCAGATTGATGGGCCGCAGTTGCTGGGACAGTTGGAAGGGTTGGCCGGGAGCACGGCGGCGGCCAAGCGCTTGTTGGTGCGCTTGCGCCATTGCAGCGAGATCAAGGTGCTGAGCGGGACGGATTCGCCGCTTTACAGCTGGGTCGAGGCCTGAAGGGGGGATGTGAGAGCGGAGCTTGCCCACGAAGCTTTGGCGGCCTTCGGGCCGCTCCAGAGCTAAAGCCTGCTCACGCAAGGTCAGTACAACGCAGCGAACAGCCGGCGACGATAGGTGGTCACCAGTGGGTGGTCGTTGCCCAACAGATCGAACACCTGCAGCAAAGTCTTGTGCGGCAGGCCTTCGCTGTAACCGCGATTGCGGATAAACAGCTTGAGCAGACCCTCCAGCGCAGCTTCGTACTGCTGGCGCGACAGCTGTTGTACCGCCAACTGATAGACCGCTTCGTCGTCCTGCGGATTTTGCGCCAGGCGCGCCTTCAGATCAGCCACCTCCGGCAGGTCGGCCGCCTGACGCCAAGAAGGTCAGCTGCGCCTTGGCACCGGCCAGCGCGGCCTTGTACTCGTCGCTCTGACCGCATCCAGTACCACCTGGGCTTCGCCCAGCTCGCCGCGCTCGGCCAGGCAGCGGCCATAGAGAATCAGCGCCTTGGCGTTACTGTTGTCTTCACCGAGCAATACCTTGAGCAGGGCTTCGGCATCGCCGATCCGACCCTCGGCGAACAGCGCCTCGGCCTGTTCCAGGGGATCGGCGGCGACCGGCGGTGGCATCTGTACGTGCGGCTCAAGCATTTTGCGCACCGCCGACTCCGGTTGGGCCCCGGCGAAACCGTCCACCGGCTGGCCGTCCTTGAACAGCACCACGGTAGGCAGGCTGCGAATACCGAAACGAGCGACGATGTCCTGCTCGGCATCGCAGTCGACCTTGGCCAGCAACAGTTCGCCCTGATAGCTCTCGGCGATCTGTTGCAACATCGGCATCAATGCTTTGCAGGGCGCGCACCACTCGGCCAGAAATCCACCAGTACCGGCTTGTGGAACGAATTCTCGATCACCGACTGGTCGAAGTCAGCGGTGGTGGCGTCGAAGATGTAGGGGCTGGGCTGAGTCATTGCAATCTCGAAGAGCGTGGAATGGGGCAACTATAAAGCCTGGGCCGGATGGCCGAAGCACGGTCGCGCTGGCATGGTAAAGACTGACATGGCGAAACTCCTCCGGTTCCGCAGATCCGGCAGGGTGAAGGCTTCGAGCATTTCCAGGCGTCGGTACAGCGGATGGCGGAAATCCCGAACCCGCGAATCCGCCACCAGCGCTTCCCGACCCCGGCTGAGGAATTGATCGAGCAAGGGCAGGTTCTCCCGGTCATACAGAACATCCGCCACCAGGATCAGGTCGAAACGATCGCTCTCGGCGAAGAAATCCTCGCTGTAACCCAGTTCCACCCCATTGAGCGCCGCATTCGCCCGGCAGGCCGCCAGCGCCAGCGGATCAAGGTCGCAGGCCACCACTTCCAGCGCCCCGGCGCGGGCCGCGGCAATTGCCGCCACGCCCGAGCCGGCGCCGAAGTCCAGTACCCGCTTGCCCGCCACCCACTGTGGCTGTGCCGCCAGGTAGCGGGCCATGGCCAGGCCGCTGGCCCAACAGAAACTCCAATAGGGCGGTTCATGCAGAATTCGCCGGGTTTCCTCCGGGGTAAAGGCGCGGTCCATGTTGTGCGCGTCGATCAGCCATAACCGCAGCGCGGTCCCTGGCAATGAACACGCCACCAGTCGCGCATCGCCCAGCAGCTCGCTCAAGGACTGTTGCAGGTCCGTCGGTGCGCTCATGGGGCGGTAAAGAATTGCAACTGGCCGAGGACCTGAGAGGTCGGCTCGGTGATGGTCCGCGCCGGCAGATGCAGGATCAACTGCCCGGACTGGCTGGCCCGCCCGCGCAATTCCACCCGGCTGCCCAGCGGGAACACCTCCGGGTTGAAGCGCAGGTGGAACGGCAGCGCCTGGCCGGTGCCTCTGATCCTGCTGCTGGCCAGCAACTGCTGCGGTCGACCGCGCTCGTCGATCACCAGCAGCGCCAGTTCCGCTTCCGCGCCCGCTGGCACACCCAGCAAGGTGCCGCTCAATTCACGCTGAAACGCGGGCAACGGACCGAGTTCTTCATAGGGAGTGACCGGTTTACTCGTCTGTTGCTGGACCGGGGCCTGCGGGACAGGCTTGGGCGGCGGGCTGCCGCAAGCAGCCAACAGGCCGGCGAGACTGAGCAAAACAAGCGGTCGTACTGACATGAACAGCTCCAACTCAAGGCGAAATACGCTGCATCTATAGGGATAAAAGGTAGTCGGGCGACTGTATACCGTAAAGCCTATGGCTTGTCTTGCGACGGGGATGCGCTACCATGGCCCTCCCATTTTTTGTTGCCTGCCACCATGCACTGTCCCTTCTGCGGTGCCAACGACACCAAAGTCATCGACTCGCGTCTGGTCGCCGAGGGCGAACAGGTGCGCCGCCGGCGCGAATGCCTGGCCTGCGGTGAACGTTTCACCACCTTCGAGACCGCCGAACTGGTCTTGCCACGCCTGATCAAACAGGACGGCAGCCGCCAACCCTTCGACGAAGACAAACTTCGCGCCGGCATGCAGCGCGCGCTGGAAAAGCGCCCGGTCAGCGTCGAGCGCCTGGAAGCCGCGCTGGTGCATATCAAGCACAAGCTGCGGGCCACCGGCGAGCGCGAGGTCAAGTCGCTGGTTGTCGGCGAGCTGGTGATGAGCGAGCTGCAGAAGCTCGACGAAGTCGCCTATATCCGTTTCGCGTCGGTCTATCGCCGCTTCCAGGACCTCAATGAGTTCCGCGAAGAGATCGACCGTCTCGCCCGCGAGCCGGCCAAGGAATGAGCCTTTCGACCGAGCAGGCCGTCCTCGACGCCCACTACATGGCCCGAGCCCTGGAGCTGGCCCGCAAGGGCCGCTACTCGACCCACCCGAACCCTCGGGTCGGCTGTGTGATCGTGCGGGCCGGCGTGGTGGTCGGCGAAGGTTGGCACGTGCGCGCCGGCGAACCCCATGCCGAGGTGCATGCCTTGCGCGAGGCCGCTGAAAACGCCCGCGGCGCCACGGCCTACGTGACCCTTGAACCGTGCAGCCATTTCGGTCGCACGCCACCGTGCGCCGACGCCCTGGTCAAGGCCGGCGTGGCGCGGGTGGTCGTGGCCATGCAGGACCCCAACCCGGAAGTCGCCGGCCGTGGCCTCAAGCGTCTGGCCGATGCCGGTATCGCCGTGCACAGCGGCGTGCTGGAAGGCGAAGCCCGGGCGCTCAACCAGGGCTTCCTCAAACGCATGGAGCATGGCGTGCCATTCGTGCGGGTCAAGCTGGCGATGAGCCTGGATGGCCGTACCGCCATGGCCAGCGGCGAAAGCCAGTGGATCACCGGTCCAGAGGCGCGTTCCGCCGTGCAGCGCTTGCGCGCCCAGGCCAGCGTGGTGCTGACCGGCGCCGACAGCGTGCTGGCGGACAACGCGCGGATGACCGTGCGCCCCGCCGAGCTGGGCCTCGACCCCGAACTGACGGCCCTGGCCGAACGCCGCCCCCCCCTGCGGGTGCTGATCGACGGTCGGCTGCGGGTGCCACTGGAGGCGGCGTTTTTCACGGTGGGGCCGGCGCTGGTGGTGACCTGCACCCCAGGCGCCAGCGAACGCTATCGGGCCCTGGGCCATGAACTGCTGGAAGTGCCCGCTGCCGATGGTCACGTTGACCTGCGCCGCGTGCTCACCGAACTGGCCGCCCGTGGCGTCAACGACGTGCTGGTCGAGGCCGGCCCGCGCCTGGCGGGCGCCTTTGCCCGGCAAGGACTGGTGGATGAATACCAATTGTTTGTCGCTGGTCAGTTTCTCGGCTCCACGGCGCGTCCATTGTTGGACTGGCCATTGGCGCGGATGAGCGAGGCGCCGCGGCTGAAAATCATCGAAATGCGCGCAGTCGGCAGTGACTGGCGAGTCACCGCGATACCTGATCCGACACCCGGCGTATAATTTTCGGCTTGCGCCACGCGCGGGCCTGTTCTCGAGGAGGACTTCATGTTTACCGGCATCATCGAATCCATCGGCAGTATCCGTGCCCTCAACCCCAAGGGCGGTGACGTTCGCGTCTACGTGGAAACCGGCAAGCTGGACCTGGCCGACGTCAAGCTCGGCGACAGCATCGCGGTGAACGGCGTCTGCCTGACCGCTGTCGAGCTGCCGGGCGATGGCTTCTGGGCCGACGTCAGCCGTGAAACCCTGGACTGCACCGCCTTCAACCAGTTGAAAGCCGGCAGCCGGGTCAACCTGGAAAAAGCCCTGACCCCGACCACGCGCCTGGGTGGACACCTGGTCAGCGGCCATGTCGACGGCGTCGGCGAAGTCGTCGCCCGTGAAGAAAACGCCCGGGCCATCCAGTTTCGCATCCGTGCGCCGAAAGACCTGGCCAAGTACATCGCCCACAAGGGCTCGATCACCGTCGACGGCACCAGCCTGACGGTCAACGCGGTGAACGGCGCCGAGTTCGAACTGACCATCGTCCCGCACACCCTGGCCGAAACCATCATGGCCGACTACCGTCCCGGTCGTCAGGTCAACCTCGAAGTCGACCTGCTGGCCCGTTACCTGGAGCGTCTGCTGCTGGGCGACAAGGCCGCGGAACCATCAAGCGGCGGCATCACCGAAAGTTTCCTGGCCGCCAACGGCTACCTCAAATCCTGAAACTCAATTTTTGAAAGAAGGGGGGTGCCGCGTGGCGCTCAACACGATTGAAGAACTGGTCGAAGACATTCGCCAAGGCAAGATGGTCATCCTCATGGATGACGAAGACCGTGAGAACGAAGGCGACCTGATCATGGCCGCCGAATGCTGCAAGGCCGAACACATCAACTTCATGGCCAAGCACGCCCGTGGCCTGATCTGCATGCCCATGAGCCGCGAGCGTTGCGAACTGCTCAAGCTGCCGCTGATGGCGCCGCGCAACGGTTCCGGCTTCGGCACCAAGTTCACCGTGTCCATCGAGGCCAGCGAAGGGGTGACCACCGGTATCTCCGCCGCCGACCGCGCGCGTACCGTGCAAGCGGCGGCCGCCAAGGACGCCAAGGCCGAAGACATCGTCAGTCCCGTCACATCTTCCCGCTGATGGCCCAGCCCGGCGGTACCCTGGCCCGTGCCGGCCACACCGAAGCGGCCTGCGACCTGGCGCGCATGGCCGGTTTCGAGCCGAGCGGGGTGATCTGCGAAGTGATGAACGACGACGGCACCATGTCCCGTCGCGCCGAACTGGAAACCTTCGCCGCCGAGCACAGCATCAAGATCGGCACCATCGCCGACCTGATCCACTACCGGATGATCCACGAACGTACCGTTCAGCGGATTGCCGAGCAGCCACTGGACAGCGAACTGGGGCAATTCACCCTGGTGACCTATCGTGATTCGGTGGAAGGCGATGTGCACATGGCCCTGACCCTGGGCAGCTTCTGCGCCGAAGAGCCGACCCTGGTGCGGGTGCACAACATGGACCCGCTGCGCGACCTGTTGATGGTCAAGCAACCCGGGCGCTGGAGCCTGCGCGCCGCCATGGCCACGGTGGCCGAGGCCGGCAGCGGCGTGGTGCTGTTGCTGGGGCACCCGCTGGACGGCGACGTGCTGCTGGCGCATATCCGCGAGACCGCCGAGCAGGTGCCGGCGAAAAAACCGACCACCTACAGCATTGTCGGGGCCGGTTCGCAGATCCTGCGTGACCTGGGCGTGCGCAAAATGCGCCTGATGAGTGCGCCGATGAAGTTCAATGCGATATCCGGTTTCGACCTGGAAGTAGTAGAATACGTGCCCTCCGAATAAAGACTGGCTGCTCGCGGCCCTTGATTCGCGGTTCAAATATCCCTGAGGGCGCGTACTAGGCGCGCCCCGGCTCTTTAAGAGAATTGTCGAATGACCCTGAAGACCATCGAAGGTACCTTCATCGCCCCCAAAGGCCGCTACGCCCTGGTGGTCGGCCGCTTCAACAGCTTCGTCGTCGAAAGCCTGGTGAGCGGTGCCGTTGACGCCCTGGTTCGCCACGGTGTCAGCGAAAGCGACATCACCATCATCCGTGCGCCTGGCGCCTTCGAGATCCCGCTGGTGGCACAGAAAGTCGCGCAGAAAGGCGACTTCTCGGCGATCATCGCCCTCGGCGCGGTCATTCGTGGCGGTACCCCGCACTTCGAATACGTGGCCGGCGAATGCACCAAGGGCCTGGCCCAGGTCTCCATGGAGTTCGGCGTGCCGGTGGCCTTTGGCGTGCTGACCGTCGACTCCATCGAGCAAGCCATCGAGCGTTCCGGCACCAAGGCCGGCAACAAAGGCGCCGAAGCCGCCCTTTCCGCCCTGGAAATGGTCAGCCTGCTGGCGCAATTGGAGGCTGTGTGATTAGCGACGAAAGCGATCGTTTCAACCCGCGCGATCCGAAGCCCGAAGGCGCCGGCAAGCCCTCCAAGAGCGTCAAGCGTCGCGAAGCCCGTCAACTGGCGACCCAGGCGCTGTACCAGTGGCACATGGCCAAGCAGTCGCTGAACGAAATCGAGGCGCAGTTCCGGGTCGACAACGATTTCAGCGATGTCGACGGCGCGTACTTCCGTGAAATCCTCCACGGCGTCCCGCAGTTCAAGAGCGAGATCGACACGGTCCTCAAGCCGTGCCTGGACATCGAGATCGAAGAGTTGGACCCGGTTGAGCTGGCGGTGTTGCGCCTGTCCACCTGGGAACTGCTCAAGCGCGTTGACGTGCCCTACCGCGTGGTGATCAACGAAGGCATCGAACTGGCCAAGGTCTACGGTTCCACCGATGGTCACAAGTTCGTCAACGGCGTGCTCGACAAGCTGGCGCCGCGCCTGCGTGAAGCTGAAGTGAAGGCGTTCAAGCGCTGATCCGCGCTTGACCTTTGCATGGGCGAGTTCGAGCTGATCCGCAATTTCTTCGCCGCCGCGCCCTGTGCGCAGGCCGGCGAGGGCGTTGCCCTGGGCATCGGCGACGACTGCGCTCTGCTCAGCGTCCCCGCCGGGGAGCAATTGGCGATTTCCACCGACACCCTGGTGGCCGGTGTGCACTTTGCCGACCCCTGCGACCCTTTCCTGCTCGGCCAGCGCGCGCTGGCCGTGGCCGCCAGCGACCTGGCCGCCATGGGCGCCACACCCCTGGCCTTTACCCTGGCCCTGACCTTGCCGCACAACGACGCCAGTTGGCTGCAAGCCTTCGCCCACGGCCTGAACCTGATGGCGCAACACTGTGCCTTGCGCCTGGTGGGCGGCGACACCACCCGTGGACCGCTGTGCCTGACGCTGACGGTGTTCGGTCGGGTGCCGACGGGGCAGGCCTTGACCCGCGGCGGCGCGCAAGTCGGCGACCTGCTGTGTGTCGGCGGCGAGTTGGGCAATGCGGCCGGCGCCTTGCCGCTGGTGCTGGGGCAGCGTACGGCGGAGCCGGCGATTGCCGAGCCGCTGCTGGAGCACTACTGGTCGCCCAAGCCGCAATTGGCACTGGGTCAGTTCTTGCGCAACAAGGCGACCTCGGCACTGGATATCTCCGATGGGCTCTTGGCCGATTGCGGGCATATCGCGGCGGCATCCGCGGTCAGGTTGCAGGTGGCGCACGACGCGCTGCCCTTGTCGTCGGCGTTGCGGGCCTTTCTCGGTCAGGATGGCGCCCACCAGGCGGCCCTCAGCGGTGGCGATGACTACGTGCTGGCCTTTACCCTGCCAGCCGACGAGTGGCCCGGGTTGCTGGCCGCGCACCCATCGGTACGGATGATCGGGCAGGTACTGGCCGGGCAGGGCGTGCTCCTGGTGGACGCCGCTGGCCGCGATATCACACCGGGCCGCGGCCGGCCGCCGCGTCTGGGCATCCCGGCATTTCGCTGGCCTTCCGGCACCGCCCGGCACCGCCACGCCGGCCACCCGTCGCGGTGCCGCTCCACTGTATCTCGTATGGCGCTCTGGCTGGCGGCTCGCCCGATCTGCGGCGTCCACCGCCCGGCTCTCTGTCGAAGGTCGCCCTCTGCGGGTCCGACCACGGCTCGTCCTGCCGCCCGACATGGCTCGGCTGGCGATCCCCTCCGGCTGGTCCCGGGACGGCCTTCTGTTCTGGCGGGTCTTCGCTGGTTCGCATCTTCGACATCCAGCTGGCCGTGTGGTGGCCCGGGGCAGCAGCGAAAATGGCTCCGGTCGGAAATATAGCATCGCATAGAAACTCGTCACGGACGCGATCTTCTGCTGGCCCATCCAGCCCAGGGCGTCTGGCTGCACCCTTATACCCGCAGCACGCAGCGGTCGGGGGTGCCGCTCGCCTGGCGGCGCTGTAGGTGGCACGAGCTCGAACGTTCCTTCCGGCATCCGCCCGCCCGAAACCTCGATCACCGGCCCGGACGCGACACCGGCTTCCTGATCCATTCCGTCGTCGCCCGGCTTCTTGCATCGCCCACACCATCTTCTCACCCCCAACGGGCTACCCTGAAAACCACACCCGAGCCGCAGCCACCGCACCCCCAACCGCCCAGCTCCACCCGACACCTGCCACGATTCCTCAAGAAGTAAAGAGGTGCTACCCGCCAACCCTTCCGCCACTGGCCAGCCAGGCCGCAGCCCCCCGGCCAGTACCCCACTCATCCCGCAGCATCATGCCCCAACCTCCTGCCAATGACATGGCCGGTCGATCGGAGGCGGATCGTGCACAGGGGGCTTGAGGGATGGTCGAAGAGGAAGCGGATACAGGCAGAGAAGAACCCGCGCCAGCAGACCAGTAACCAGCCCCCGTCCCGGCACCAGCCAGAGGGCTGATCCCACATGCACCCGGACCATCCTCGGTTCCCCACGACCATCTTCCGGTGTCGGTCGTGTACCAGATGGGACTGCCGCCAGAGGCAACAACATGTGACGAAAGCATCAGCCGGGCCCAGTCGGGCAGCATCTGCCATAACGGTTAAAGGGTAGCGCAACCAGCGACCCCAGGTGGCCCGGCGCCTTGGGCAAGGTGCCGGCCGAAGCCGAAGGCCAGGAAATGGCCCAGGGGATTGGCGCCAGACCGGACGGCGGCACGTGTCGGCCGGGACCTGCCTTGGGATGATCGTGTCACGGTGGTCTCCGGAAAAATGTTGGGTAACCCGGCGCGCCGGTGTGATATCGCGGCACGGCGGGAGCACGCTCGAGACTGCCGATCACCGTAGATGGGTGCGCGGCCAGCAACCCGGGCCACTCGTCGGCTGGCAGGGTAAAGGCCAGCACGTAGTCATCGCCACCGCTGAGGGCCGCCTGGTGGGCGCCATCCTGACCGAGAAAGGCCCGCAACGCCGACGACAAGGGCAGCGCGTCGTGCGCCACCTGCAACCTGACGCGGATGCCGCCGCGATATGCCCGCAATCGGCCAAGAGCCCATCGGAGATATCCAGTGCCGAGGTCGCCTTGTTGCGCAAGAACTGACCCAGTGCCAATTGCGGCTTGGGCGACCAGTAGTGCTCCAGCAGCGGCTCGGCAATCGCCGGCTCCGCCGTACGCTGCCCCAGCACCAGCGGCAAGGCGCCGGCCGCATTGCCCAACTCGCCGCCGACACACAGCAGGTCGCCGACTTGCGCGCCGCCGCGGGTCAAGGCCTGCCCCGTCGGCACCCGACCGAACACCGTCAGCGTCAGGCACAGCGGTCCACGGGTGGTGTCGCCGCCCACCAGGCGCAAGGCACAGTGTTGCGCCATCAGGTTCAGGCCGTGGGCGAAGGCTTGCAGCCAACTGGCGTCGTTGTGCGGCAAGGTCAGGGCCAGGGTAAAGGCCAGGGGTGTGGCGCCCATGGCGGCCAGGTCGCTGGCGGCCACGGCCAGCGCGCGCTGGCCGAGCAGGAAAGGGTCGCAGGGGTCGGCAAAGTGCACACCGGCCACCAGGGTGTCGGTGGAAATCGCCAATTGCTCCCCGGCGGGACGCTGAGCAGAGCGCAGTCGTCGCCGATGCCCAGGGCAACGCCCTCGCCGGCCTGCGCACAGGGCGCGGCGGCGAAGAAATTGCGGATCAGCTCGAACTCGCCCATGCAAAGGTCAAGCGCGGATCAGCGCTTGAACGCCTTCACTTCAGCTTCACGCAGGCGCGGCGCCAGCTTGTCGAGCACGCCGTTGACGAACTTGTGACCATCGGTGGAACCGTAGACCTTGGCCAGTTCGATGCCTTCGTTGATCACCACGCGGTAGGGCACGTCAACGCGCTTGAGCAGTTCCCAGGTGGACAGGCGCAACACCGCCAGCTCAACCGGGTCCAACTCTTCGATCTCGATGTCCAGGCACGGCTTGAGGACCGTGTCGATCTCGCTCTTGAACTGCGGGACGCCGTGGAGGATTTCACGGAAGTACGCGCCGTCGACATCGCTGAAATCGTTGTCGACCCGGAACTGCGCCTCGATTTCGTTCAGCGACTGCTTGGCCATGTGCCACTGGTACAGCGCCTGGGTCGCCAGTTGACGGGCTTCGCGACGCTTGACGCTCTTGGAGGGCTTGCCGGCGCCTTCGGGCTTCGGATCGCGCGGGTTGAAACGATCGCTTTCGTCGCTAATCACACAGCCTCCAATTGCGCCAGCAGGCTGACCATTTCCAGGGCGGAAAGGGCGGCTTCGGCGCCTTTGTTGCCGGCCTTGGTGCCGGAACGCTCGATGGCTTGCTCGATGGAGTCGACGGTCAGCACGCCAAAGGCCACCGGCACGCCGAACTCCATGGAGACCTGGGCCAGGCCCTTGGTGCATTCGCCGGCCACGTATTCGAAGTGCGGGGTACCGCCACGAATGACCGCGCCGAGGGCGATGATCGCCGAGAAGTCGCCTTTCTGCGCGACTTTCTGTGCCACCAGCGGGATCTCGAAGGCGCCAGGCGCACGGATGATGGTGATGTCGCTTTCGCTGACACCGTGGCGAACCAGGGCGTCAACGGCACCGCTCACCAGGCTTTCGACGACGAAGCTGTTGAAGCGGCCGACCACCAGGGCGTAGCGGCCTTTGGGGGCGATGAAGGTACCTTCGATGGTCTTCAGGGTCATTCGACAATTCTCTTAAAGAGCCGGGGCGCGCCTAGTACGCGCCCCTCAGGGATATTTGAACCGCGAATCAAGGGCCGCGAGCAGCCAGTCTTTATTCGGAGGGCACGTATTCTACTACTTCCAGGTCGAAACCGGATATCGCATTGAACTTCATCGGCGCACTCATCAGGCGCATTTTGCGCACGCCCAGGTCACGCAGGATCTGCGAACCGGCCCCGACAATGCTGTAGGTGGTCGGTTTTTTCGCCGGCACCTGCTCGGCGGTCTCGCGGATATGCGCCAGCAGCACGTCGCCGTCCAGCGGGTGCCCCAGCAACAGCACCACGCCGCTGCCGGCCTCGGCCACCGTGGCCATGGCGGCGCGCAGGCTCCAGCGCCCGGGTTGCTTGACCATCAACAGGTCGCGCAGCGGGTCCATGTTGTGCACCCGCACCAGGGTCGGCTCTTCGGCGCAGAAGCTGCCCAGGGTCAGGGCCATGTGCACATCGCCTTCCACCGAATCACGATAGGTCACCAGGGTGAATTGCCCCAGTTCGCTGTCCAGTGGCTGCTCGGCAATCCGCTGAACGGTACGTTCGTGGATCATCCGGTAGTGGATCAGGTCGGCGATGGTGCCGATCTTGATGCTGTGCTCGGCGGCGAAGGTTTCCAGTTCGGCGCGACGGGACATGGTGCCGTCGTCGTTCATCACTTCGCAGATCACCCCGCTCGGCTCGAAACCGGCCATGCGCGCCAGGTCGCAGGCCGCTTCGGTGTGGCCGGCACGGGCCAGGGTACCGCCGGGCTGGGCCATCAGCGGGAAGATGTGACCGGGACTGACGATGTCTTCGGCCTTGGCGTCCTTGGCGGCCGCCGCTTGCACGGTACGCGCGCGGTCGGCGGCGGAGATACCGGTGGTCACCCCTTCGCTGGCCTCGATGGACACGGTGAACTTGGTGCCGAAGCCGGAACCGTTGCGCGGCGCCATCAGCGGCAGCTTGAGCAGTTCGCAACGCTCGCGGCTCATGGGCATGCAGATCAGGCCACGGGCGTGCTTGGCCATGAAGTTGATGTGTTCGGCCTTGCAGCATTCGGCGGCCATGATCAGGTCGCCTTCGTTCTCACGGTCTTCGTCATCCATGAGGATGACCATCTTGCCTTGGCGAATGTCTTCGACCAGTTCTTCAATCGTGTTGAGCGCCACGCGGCACCCCCCTTCTTTCAAAAATTGAGTTTCAGGATTTGAGGTAGCCGTTGGCGGCCAGGAAACTTTCGGTGATGCCGCCGCTTGATGGTTCCGCGGCCTTGTCGCCCAGCAGCAGACGCTCCAGGTAACGGGCCAGCAGGTCGACTTCGAGGTTGACCTGACGACCGGGACGGTAGTCGGCCATGATGGTTTCGGCCAGGGTGTGCGGGACGATGGTCAGTTCGAACTCGGCGCCGTTCACCGCGTTGACCGTCAGGCTGGTGCCGTCGACGGTGATCGAGCCCTTGTGGGCGATGTACTTGGCCAGGTCTTTCGGCGCACGGATGCGAAACTGGATGGCCCGGGCGTTTTCTTCACGGGCGACGACTTCGCCGACGCCGTCGACATGGCCGCTGACCAGGTGTCCACCCAGGCGCGTGGTCGGGGTCAGGGCTTTTTCCAGGTTGACCCGGCTGCCGGCTTTCAACTGGTTGAAGGCGGTGCAGTCCAGGGTTTCACGGCTGACGTCGGCCCAGAAGCCATCGCCCGGCAGCTCGACAGCGGTCAGGCAGACGCCGTTCACCGCGATGCTGTCGCCGAGCTTGACGTCGGCCAGGTCCAGCTTGCCGGTTTCCACGTAGACGCGAACGTCACCGCCCTTGGGGTTGAGGGCACGGATACTGCCGATGGATTCGATGATGCCGGTAAACATGAAGTCCTCCTCGAGAACAGGCCCGCGCGTGGCGCAAGCCGAAAATTATACGCCGGGTGTCGGATCAGGTATCGCGGTGACTCGCCAGTCACTGCCGACTGCGCGCATTTCGATGATTTTCAGCCGCGGCGCCTCGCTCATCCGCGCCAATGGCCAGTCCAACAATGGACGCGCCGTGGAGCCGAGAAACTGACCAGCGACAAACAATTGTATTCATCCACCAGTCCTTGCCGGGCAAAGGCGCCCGCCAGGCGCGGGCCGGCCTCGACCAGCACGTCGTTGACGCCACGGGCGGCCAGTTCGGTGAGCACGCCGGCGCAGGTCAACGTGACCATCGGCAGCGGGCACTTCCAGCAGTTCATGGCCCAGGGCCCGATAGCGTTCGCTGGCGCCTGGGGTGCAGGTCACCACCAGCGCCGGCCCCACCGTGAAAAACGCCGCCTCCAGTGGCACCCGCAGCCGACCGTCGATCAGCACCCGCAGGGGGGGGCGGCGTTCGGCCAGGGCCGTCAGTTCGGGGTCGAGGCCCAGCTCGGCGGGGCGCACGGTCATCCGCGCGTTGTCCGCCAGCACGCTGTCGGCGCCGGTCAGCACCACGCTGGCCTGGGCGCGCAAGCGCTGCACGGCGGAACGCGCCTCTGGACCGGTGATCCACTGGCTTTCGCCGCTGGCCATGGCGGTACGGCCATCCAGGCTCATCGCCAGCTTGACCCGCACGAATGGCACGCCATGCTCCATGCGTTTGAGGAAGCCCTGGTTGAGCGCCCGGGCTTCGCCTTCCAGCACGCCGCTGTGCACGGCGATACCGGCATCGGCCAGACGCTTGAGGCCACGGCCGGCGACTTCCGGGTTGGGGTCCTGCATGGCCACGACCACCCGCGCCACGCCGGCCTTGACCAGGGCGTCGGCGCACGGTGGCGTGCGACCGAAATGGCTGCACGGTTCAAGGGTCACGTAGGCCGTGGCGCCGCGGGCGTTTTCAGCGGCCTCGCGCAAGGCATGCACCTCGGCATGGGGTTCGCCGGCGCGCACGTGCCAACCTTCGCCGACCACCACGCCGGCCCGCACGATCACACAGCCGACCCGAGGGTTCGGGTGGGTCGAGTAGCGGCCCTTGCGGGCCAGCTCCAGGGCTCGGGCCATGTAGTGGGCGTCGAGGACGGCCTGCTCGGTCGAAAGGCTCATTCCTTGGCCGGCTCGCGGGCGAGACGGTCGATCTCTTCGCGGAACTCATTGAGGTCCTGGAAGCGGCGATAGACCGACGCGAAACGGATATAGGCGACTTCGTCGAGCTTCTGCAGCTCGCTCATCACCAGCTCGCCGACAACCAGCGACTTGACCTCGCGCTCGCCGGTGGCCCGCAGCTTGTGCTTGATATGCACCAGCGCGGCTTCCAGGCGCTCGACGCTGACCGGGCGCTTTTCCAGCGCGCGCTGCATGCCGGCGCGAAGTTTGTCTTCGTCGAAGGGTTGGCGGCTGCCGTCCTGTTTGATCAGGCGTGGCAAGACCAGTTCGGCGGTCTCGAAGGTGGTGAAACGTTCACCGCAGGCCAGGCATTCGCGCCGGCGGCGCACCTGTTCGCCCTCGGCGACCAGACGCGAGTCGATGACTTTGGTGTCGTTGGCACCGCAGAAGGGACAGTGCATGGTGGCAGGCAACAAAAAATGGGAGGGCCATGGTAGCGCATCCCCGTCGCAAGACAAGCCATAGGCTTTACGGTATACAGTCGCCCGACTACCTTTTATCCCTATAGATGCAGCGTATTTCGCCTTGAGTTGGAGCTGTTCATGTCAGTACGACCGCTTGTTTTGCTCAGTCTCGCCGGCCTGTTGGCTGCTTGCGGCAGCCCGCCGCCAAGCCTGTCCCGCAGGCCCCGGTCCAGCAACAGACGAGTAAACCGGTCACTCCCTATGAAGAACTCGGTCCGTTGCCCGCGTTTCAGCGTGAATTGAGCGGCACCTTGCTGGGTGTGCCAGCGGGCGCGGAAGCGGAACTGGCGCTGCTGGTGATCGACGAGCGCGGTCGACCGCAGCAGTTGCTGGCCAGCAGCAGGATCAGAGGCACCGGCCAGGCGCTGCCGTTCCACCTGCGCTTCAACCCGGAGGTGTTCCCGCTGGGCAGCCGGGTGGAATTGCGCGGGCGGGCCAGCCAGTCCGGGCAGTTGATCCTGCATCTGCCGGCGCGGACCATCACCGAGCCGACCTCTCAGGTCCTCGGCCAGTTGCAATTCTTTACCGCCCCATGAGCGCACCGACGGACCTGCAACAGTCCTTGAGCGAGCTGCTGGGCGATGCGCGGACTGGTGGCGTGTTCATTGCCAGGGACCGCGCTGCGGTTATGGCTGATCGACGCGCACAACATGGACCGCGCCTTTACCCCGGAGGAAACCCGGCGAATTCTGCATGAACCGCCCTATTGGAGTTTCTGTTGGGCCAGCGGCCTGGCCATGGCCCGCTACCTGGCGGCACAGCCACAGTGGGTGGCGGGCAAGCGGGTACTGGACTTCGGCGCCGGCTCGGGCGTGGCGGCAATTGCCGCGGCCCGCGCCGGGGCGCTGGAAGTGGTGGCCTGCGACCTTGATCCGCTGGCGCTGGCGGCCTGCCGGGCGAATGCGGCGCTCAATGGGGTGGAACTGGGTTACAGCGAGGATTTCTTCGCCGAGAGCGATCGTTTCGACCTGATCCTGGTGGCGGATGTTCTGTATGACCGGGAGAACCTGCCCTTGCTCGATCAATTCCTCAGCCGGGGTCGGGAAGCGCTGGTGGCGGATTCGCGGGTTCGGGATTTCCGCCATCCGCTGTACCGACGCCTGGAAATGCTCGAAGCCTTCACCCTGCCGGATCTGGCGGAACCGGAGGAGTTTCGCCATGTCAGTCTTTACCATGCCCAGCGCGACCGTGCTTCCGGCCATCCGGCCCAGGCTTTATAGTTGCCCCATTCCACGCTCTTCGAGATTGCAATGACTCAGCCCAGCCCTACATCTTCGACGCCACCACCGCTGACTTCGACCAGTCGGTGATCGAGAATTCGTTCCACAAGCCGGTACTGGTGGATTTCTGGGCCGAGTGGTGCGCGCCCTGCAAAGCATTGATGCCGATGTTGCAACAGATCGCCGAGAGCTATCAGGGCGAACTGTTGCTGGCCAAGGTCGACTGCGATGCCGAGCAGGACATCGTCGCTCGTTTCGGTATTCGCAGCCTGCCTACCGTGGTGCTGTTCAAGGACGGCCAGCCGGTGGACGGTTTCGCCGGGGCCCAACCGGAGTCGGCGGTGCGCAAAATGCTTGAGCCGCACGTACAGATGCCACCGCCGGTCGCCGCCGATCCCTGGAACAGGCCGAGGCGCTGTTCGCCGAGGGTCGGATCGGCGATGCCGAAGCCCTGCTCAAGGTATTGCTCGGTGAAGACAACAGTAACGCCAAGGCGCTGATTCTCTATGGCCGCTGCCTGGCCGAGCGCG
>NZ_CAJFDC010000005.1 GCF_904067045.1 Pseudomonas sp. FEN
GCTGAAGCACCTGCGCGATATCGGCAACACGGTGATCGTGGTCGAACACGATGAAGACGCGATCCGCCTGGCGGACTATGTGGTCGATATCGGCCCGGGTGCCGGCGTGCATGGCGGACATATCGTTGCCGAAGGGACACCGGCCGAGGTCATGGCGCATCCCGACTCGCTGACCGGCAAGTACTTGTCCGGCCGGGTGAAGATAGAAGTCCCGGCCAAGCGCACACCGCGCAACAAGAAACTGGCACTGCACCTCAAAGGCGCGCGTGGCAACAATGCGCAATGTCGACCTGGAGATCCCGCTGGGTCTGCTGACCTGCGTGACCGGTGTGTCCGGCTCCGGCAAGTCGACACTGATCAACACACCCTGTTCCCGCTCAGCGCCACGCGCTCAATGGCGCGACGACACTGGAAGCCGCGGCCCACGACAGCATCAACGGCCTGCAGCACCTGGACAAGGTGGTGGACATCGACCAGAGCCCATCGGTCGTACCCCTCGAACCCGGCCACCTATACCGGTCTGTTTACACCGATCCGCGAGCTGTTCGCCGGCGTGCCGGAATCCCGCTCGCGGGGTTACGGCCCGGGGCGCTTCTCGTTCAACGTCAAGGGTGGACGCTGCGAAGCCTGCCAGGGCGACGGCCTGATCAAGGTGGAGATGCACTTCCTGCCGGACATCTATGTGCCGTGCGATGTGTGCAAGAGCAAGCGCTACAACCGCGAAACCCTGGAGGTCAAGTACAAGGGCAAGAGCATCCACGAGGTCCTCGAGATGACGATCGAGGAAGCACGGGAGTTCTTCGACGCGGTGCCGGCGCTGGCCCGCAAGCTGCAGACGCTGATGGACGTGGGCTGTCGTATATCAAGCTGGGGCAGTCGGCGACCACCCTGTCCGGCGGCGAGGCGCAACGGGTCAAGCTGTCCCGCGAGTTGTCCAAGCGCGATACCGGCAAGACCCTGTATATCCTCGATGAGCCGACCACTGGCCTGCACTTCGCAGATATCCAGCAGTTGCTCGACGTTCTGCATCGCCTGCGCGACCACGGCAATACCGTGGTGGTGATCGAGCACAACCTGGATGTGATCAAGACCGCCGACTGGTTGGTCGACCTTGGGCCTGAAGGGGGTTCCAAGGGCGGGCAGATCATTGCGGTCGGTACGCCGGGAGCAAGTGGCGGAGATGCCCCAATCCCATACCGGCATTACCTGAAGCCGCTGTTTGCTGCGCGACCGGGCGTAACCGGATAGCATGAAAAAGCCCCTGTCATTGAGTGATGACAGGGGCTTTTTTGTGGAGCTGAAATCGCTATCGCCAGCAAGCTGGCTCCTACAGGTTCCGCGTCCACTCACGATCTTGCGAGCGACAACTCTCGCTTGTAGGATCAGCGTGCTGCGCGCGGCGTTCCGACGATCCGCCGCGCAGCAGCGGCCATTCTCAGAACTGCGACTGCAAGTAATTCTGCAACCCGATGGACTTGATCAGCCCCAACTGCTTCTCCAGCCAGTAGGTGTGATCTTCCTCGGTATCAGCCAACTGCACACGCAGGATCTCGCGGGTGACGTAATCCTTGTGCAGCTCGCAGAGCTCGATGCCCTTGCACAGCGCGCACGCACCTTGTTCTCCAAGCGCAGGTCGGCGGCGAACATGTCAGGCACGTTGCTACCGATGTCCAGGTCGTCCGGACGCATGCGCGCGTGCCCTCGAGCATCAGGATCCGGCGCATCAACGCATCGGCATGTTGCGCCTCTTCTTCCATCTCGTGATTGATGCGCTCGTAGAGCTTGCTGAAGCCCCAGTCCTCATACATCCGCGAATGGATGAAATACTGATCAGGGCTGCCAGCTCACCGGTCAGCAACGTGTTGAGGTAGTCGACTACGACCTGGTTACCTTGCATCGCCCTACATCTCCCTGCTTGAAAGGCTGCATTTTGAACCATGCTGACCGGGAGGTCACTGGAAAAAACACAAACAAAGCAAAGATTTCCAGAGAAAAGCAGCCTAAAAAACGCAAAAACCGCCCTGAGTGAGGGCGGTTCTGCTTCTCGTTCAGACTTAGTTCAGCACTACACCCAGCGCCTTGGCGATACCTTCGCCGTATGCCTGGTCGGCCTTGAAGAAATGCTGCAACTGGCGCTCGACCACGTCATCGGATACACCCGACATCGCGCCAGCGATATTGCTGATCAGCAGCGCTTTCTGCTCGGTGCTCATCAAACGGAACAGCGCACCGGCATGACTGTAGTAATCGGTATCTTCGCGGTGATCGTAACGATCCGCCGCACCACTGAGGGCCAACGCCGGCTCAGCGTAGTGAGGCGCCTGTTTGGGCGCTTCGACGTAGCTGTTGGGCTCGTAGTTCGGCGTCGCGCCACCGTTGCTGCCAAAGGCCATGGAGCCGTCACGCTGGTAGGTGTTGACCGGGCTGCGCGGGGCGTTCACCGGCAACTGCTGATGATTGGTGCCGACACGGTAGCGGTGGGCATCGGCATAGGCGAAGACGCGGCCTTGCAGCATGCGGTCCGGTGACAGACCAACACCCGGCACCATGTTGCTCGGACCGAAAGCTGCCTGTTCGACTTCGGCGAAGTAGTTCAGCGGGTTACGGTTGAGCTCGAGCTCGCCGACTGCGATCAGCGGAACTCTTTCTGCGACCAGGTCTTGGTCACGTCGAAAGGGTTCTCGTAATGCGCCGCGGCCTGGGCTTCGGTCATGATCTGGATACAGACAGTCCATTTCGGGAAGTCGCCGCGTTCGATGGCGCCGAAAAGATCACGCTGGGCGTAATCCGGATCGGTGCCCGCCAGGCGTGCCGCCTCGGCCGGCGCCAGATTCTTGATGCCCTGCTTGGTCTTGTAGTGCCACTTGACCCAGTGCCGCTCGCCCTTGGCGTTGATCAGGCTGTAGGTGTGGCTACCAAAACCATGCATGTGCCGGTAGCCGTCCGGGATCCCACGATCCGAGAACAGGATGGTGACCTGGTGCAGTGCCTCGGGCGAGTGCGACCAGAAATCCCACATCGCCTGCGCGCTCTTCAGGTTGCTTTGCGGCAGACGTTTCTGGGTATGGATAAAGTCGGGGAATTTCAGCGGATCGCGGATAAAGAACACTGGCGTGTTGTTGCCAACGATGTCCCAGTTACCTTCCTCGGTGTAGAACTTCAAGGCAAAACCACGCGGATCACGTTCGGTGTCGGCCGAACCACGTTCACCACCGACAGTCGAGAAGCGCAGGAAAGTCGGGGTCTGCTTGCCCACGGATTCGAACAGCTTGGCGCTGGTGTACTGGGTAATGTCTTTGGAAACGGTGAACGTACCGTAGGCACCCGAGCCCTTGGCGTGTACACGGCGCTCGGGAATGTTCTCACGATTGAAGTGAGCGAGCTTTTCGATCAGGTGAAAGTCATCGAGCAACAGCGGGCCACGGGGCCCGGCGGAACGGGAATTCTGATTGTCAGCGACAGGAGCGCCACTGGCGGTCGTAAGGGTTTTGTTCTGGCTCATGTGATCGTCTTCCTCTGTCAGTCTTTGAACCGCCGGCTAATCGGCTGAGAAGGAGTATTGACCATCAATGTGACGCAGACAAATTCATTAATTTGCTTACATCAATAGAAAATGACTACCAACGACTCCAGCTCATAGCGTGCAGTCAGGCGCAGTGTAGAAGCTTGTACATACGATGCGTTTCTTGCGGGCACAAAAAACCGGGCGCTAGGCCCGGTTTCTTGTTTCAGACTGACGTCTTACTCGGCAGATACAGCTTCGCCGGCAGTAGCACGATCAACCAACTCGACGTACGCCATAGGCGCGTTGTCGCCAGTGCGGAAACCGCACTTGAGGATGCGCAGGTAGCCACCCTCACGGGTAGCATAACGCTTGCCCAGGTCGTTGAAGAGCTTACCAACGATAGCTTTCGAACGAGTACGGTCGAAAGCCAGACGACGGTTAGCCAGGCTATCTACTTTAGCCAGAGTGATCAGCGGCTCAGCAACGCGGCGCAGTTCTTTGGCTTTTGGCAGAGTCGTTTTGATCAGCTCGTGCTCGAACAGCGACACCGCCATGTTTTGAAACATGGCCTTGCGGTGCGAGCTGGTGCGGCTCAGGTGACGACCACTTTTACGATGACGCATGGTTCATTCCTTACCAAACACTACGTTCGGTGATTACGACGATCAGGCAGTCGCCTTGTCGTCCTTCTTAAGACTTGCAGGCGGCCAGTTGTCGAGGCGCATGCCGAGGGACAGACCGCGGGAGGCCAGAACGTCCTTGATTTCAGTCAAGGATTTCTTGCCCAGGTTCGGAGTCTTCAACAGCTCTACTTCGGTACGCTGAATCAGGTCACCGATGTAGTAGATGTTTTCCGCCTTAAGGCAGTTGGCCGAACGTACAGTCAGTTCCAGATCGTCAACCGGGCGAAGCAGGATCGGATCGATCTCGTCTTCTTGCTCGATTACCACTGGCTCACTGTCACCTTTGAGGTCGACGAACGCAGCCAACTGCTGTTGCAGGATGGTTGCAGCGCGGCGGATAGCCTCTTCAGGATCCAGAGTACCGTTGGTTTCCAGATCAATAACCAGCTTGTCCAGGTTGGTACGCTGCTCGACACGGGCGTTTTCCACCACGTAAGCGATACGGCGAACCGGGCTGAACGAAGAGTCGAGCTGCAAGCGACCGATGCTGCGGCTTTCGTCTTCATCGCTCTGACGCGAGTCTGCTGGTTCATAACCACGACCACGAGCTACGGTGAGCTTCATGTTCAAGGCGCCGTTAGACGCCAGGTTAGCGATTACGTGATCGGGGTTAACGATCTCGACATCATGATCCAGCTGAATATCGGCAGCGGTAACCACCCCCGAACCCTTCTTCGACAAGGTCAGCGTAACTTCGTCACGGCCGTGCAGCTTGATAGCCAGACCTTTAAGGTTCAACAGGATTTCAATGACGTCTTCCTGTACACCTTCGATGGCGCTGTACTCGTGGAGCACACCGTCAATCTCGGCCTCGACTACTGCACAGCCTGGCATTGAGGACAACAGGATGCGGCGCAGCGCGTTGCCCAGGGTGTGGCCAAAACCACGCTCGAGAGGCTCGAGGGTGATTTTAGCGCGGGTTGGACTGACAACCTGCACGTCAATGTGACGGGGTGTCAGGAACTCATTTACCGAAATCTGCATGGATGCACCTATTTTCTAGCCCTTACTTGGAGTAGAGCTCGACAATCAGGCTTTCGTTGATGTCGGCGGAGAGGTCACTGCGAGCAGGCACGTTCTTGAAAACGCCCGACTTCTTCTCAGTGTCCACTTCTACCCATTCTACGCGGCCACGCTGGGCACACAGATCGAGAGCCTGGACAATGCGCAGTTGATTCTTAGCTTTCTCGCGAATAGCTACCACGTCACCAGCACGAACCTGGTAGGACGGGACGTTGACGGTTTTGCCGTTAACGCTGATCGACTTGTGCGATACCAGTTGACGGGATTCGGCACGAGTCGAGCCAAAACCCATACGGTATACAACGTTGTCCAGACGGCATTCGAGCAGTTGCAGCAGGTTTTCACCGGTTGCGCCTTTACGGCCGGCGGCTTCTTTGTAGTAGCCGCTGAACTGACGCTCAAGAACGCCATAAATACGACGGACCTTCTGCTTTCACGCAGTTGGGTGCCGTAGTCGGACTGGCGACCGCGGCGCTGGCCGTGGATACCAGGTGCTGCTTCGATGTTGCACTTGGATTCGATAGCGCGCACGCCGCTCTTCAGGAAGAGATCGGTGCCTTCGCGACGAGCCAGTTTGCATTTTGGACCAATGTAACGAGCCATTCTTTACAATCTCCTGGATTACACGCGGCGCTTCTTCGGCGGACGGCACCCGTTATGCGGGATTGGCGTCACGTCGGTGATGCTGGCGATCTTATAGCCACAGCCGTTCAATGCACGGACAGCGGACTCACGACCTGGACCTGGACCTTTGACGTTGACGTCGAGGTTTTTCAGGCCATATTCCAGCGCAGCTTGACCAGCACGTTCAGCAGCTACTTGAGCAGCAAACGGGGTGGACTTGCGGGAACCGCGGAAACCCGAACCACCGGAGGTAGCCCAGGAAAGAGCGTTACCTTGACGGTCGGTAATGGTCACGATGGTGTTGTTGAAAGACGCGTGGATGTGGGCGATGCCATCAACCACTGTCTTTTTGATTTTCTTACGAGGACGAGCAGCAGGTTTTGCCATGACTAGATTCCTGTCGATTCGCTGGTGCGATTACTTGCGGATCGGCTTACGCGGACCTTTGCGAGTACGCGCGTTGGTCTTGGTACGCTGACCGCGTACTGGCAGACCACGACGATGGCGCAGACCGCGGTAGCAGCCCAAGTCCATCAAGCGTTTGATTTTCATGTTGATTTCGCGACGCAGGTCACCTTCAGTGGTGAACTTCGCCACTTCGCCACGCAGCTGTTCAATCTGCTCGTCGCTCAGATCCTTGATCTTTGCGGCTGGGTTGACCCCAGTCACTGCACAAATTTTCTGTGCAGTAGTGCGACCAACACCATAGATGTAGGTCAGCGAGATAACAGTGTGCTTGTTATCTGGAATGTTAACGCCTGCAATACGGGCCATTCAGTGGGACTCCAATTGACAGCTACCTACGCCCCGGAAGCCAAGAAATAGGGCGCGAGATAATATCGCTGTAATAACAAATAATCAACCCAGCAGCGCACTAGCTGCTGGGCTTTTAGCAGATCACACTCAGCCTTGGCGCTGTTTGTGACGCGGTTCCGCGCTGCAAATTACTCGAACCACACCTTCGCGGCGAATAATCTTGCAGTTACGGCACAGCTTTTTCACCGATGCACGAACTTTCATCACCAACTCCTCGAACCTTATGGGTCAGCGCAGCATGCCGCTGCCGTAACCCTTCAGGTTGGCTTTCTTCATCAGGGATTCGTACTGGTGCGAAACGAGGTGCGATTGTACTTGGGACATGAAGTCCATCACAACCACGACCACGATCAGCAACGAGGTCCCGCCAAGGTAGAACGGAACGTTTGCCGCGACCACAAGGAACTGGGGTAACAGGCACACGGCCGTCATATAAAGAGCACCGAACATGGTCAAACGGGTCAGAACGCCATCAATGTAGCGCGCCGACTGCTCGCCTGGACGGATACCCGGAATAAAGGCACCGGACTTCTTCAGGTTTTCCGCTACGTCTTTCGGATTGAACATCAACGCCGTATAGAAGAAGCAGAAGAAAATAATCCCTGCACTAAACAGCAGAATATTCAACGGCTGACCAGGAGCGATCGACTGCGAGATGTCCTGCAACCAGCCCATACCTTCAGACTGACCGAACCAGGCACCCAGCGAAGCCGGGAAGAGCAAGATGCTGCTCGCGAAGATAGCAGGAATAACACCGGCCATATTCACCTTCAGCGGCAGGTGGCTGGTCTGCGCGGCGAAGACCTTGCGGCCCTGCTGACGCTTGGCGTAGTGAACAGCAATACGACGCTGACCACGCTCAATGAACACCACGAAACCGATGATCGCTACTGCCAGCAAACCGATGGCAACCAGAGCGAAGATGTTGATATCGCCCTGACGTGCAGACTCGAAAGACTGCCCAATCGCTCTCGGAAGACCGGCGACGATACCCGAAAAAATCAACATCGAGATACCGTTACCCACACCGCGCTCGGTAATCTGCTCACCCAACCACATCATGAACATCGCGCCGGCCACGAAAGTGGACACCGCAACGAAATGGAAGCTGAAGCCAGCACTAAACGAGACGCCCTGGTTAGCCAGGCCAATGGACATGCCAATGGCTTGAACAAGTGCCAGGACGACGGTGCCATAGCGGGTGTATTGGCTGATCTTACGACGACCAGCCTCACCTCCTTCTTCAACTGCTCCAGCTGCGGGCTGACGGCGGACATCAGCTGCATGATGATCGATGCCGAAATGTACGGCATGATCCCCAGTGCAAAGATGCTCATCCGTTCCAGCGCGCCGCCGGAAAACATGTTGAACAAGCTAAGAATGGTCCCCTCATTCTGTCGAAACAGGTCCGCCAGCCGGTCCGGGTTGATACCTGGAACTGGGATGTGTGCGCCTATCCGGTAGACGATAATCGCCAGGAATAGAAAACGCAGTCGAGCCCAGAGCTCGGATAACCGCCTTTGCTGAGCGCTGAGAGAGCACCTTGCTTAGCCATTTATTCCTCGAACTTGCCGCCAGCTGCTTCGATAGCCGCACGCGCACCTTTGGTGGCTGCGATGCCCTTGATAGTTACTGCGCGAGTCACTTCGCCCGACAGCATGATTTTCACACGCTGTACGTTCTGGTTGATCACGTTGGCATCTTTCAGGGACTGCACGGTGACGATGTCGCCTTCCACTTTGGCCAGCTCGGACAGACGCACTTCTGCGCGGTCCATGGCTTTCAGGGAAACGAAACCGAACTTCGGCAGGCGACGATGCAGCGGCTGTTGACCGCCTTCAAAGCCTGGAGCAATGGTGCCACCGGAGCGGGAAGTCTGACCTTTGTGACCACGGCCACCAGTCTTGCCCAAACCACTACCGATACCACGGCCCGGACGATGCTTTTCGCGACGGGAACCGGCGCTGGACTCAGATCATTGAGTTTCATCGATTAACCCTCTACACGCAGCATGTAGTAAGCCTTGTTGATCATCCCGCGATTCTCGGGAGTATCCTGGACTTCTACAGTGTGACCGATGCGACGCAGACCCAGGCCCTTGACACACAGTCTGTGGTTAGGGATGCGGCCGGTCATGCTTTTGATCAGCGTTACTTTTACGGTTGCCATGATCACAGGATCTCCGCTGCAGTTTTGCCGCGCTTGGCAGCAATGGACTCAGGGGACTGCATGGCTTTCAAACCTTTGAAAGTGGCGTGAACCACGTTTACCGGGTTAGTCGAGCCGTAGCACTTGGCCAGAACGTTCTGCACACCAGCCACTTCGAGGACAGCACGCATAGCGCCGCCAGCGATGATACCGGTACCTTCAGAAGCAGGCTGCATGTAAACCTTGGAAGCGCCGTGGGCGGATTTCATGGCGTACTGCAGAGTGGTACCGTTCAGGTCCACCTGGATCATGTTGCGACGAGCAGCTTCCATAGCCTTCTGGATCGCGGCAGGCACTTCACGTGACTTGCCACGGCCGAAGCCTACACGGCCCTTGCCATCACCTACCACGGCAACGCGGTGAAGGTGAAGATACGGCCGCCTTTAACGGTTTTGGCTACGCGGTTAACTTGAACCAGCTTCTCGATGTAGCCTTCGTCGCGCTTTGGTCGTTATTTGACATAACTTAGAACTCCAGCCCAGCTTCACGAGCAGCATCAGCAGCGCCTTGACGCGGCCGTGATACTTGAAGCCAGAGCGGTCGAAAGCCACCTGCGAGACGCCAGCGGCTTTAGCACGCGTAGCGACCAGCTGGCCAACCTTAGTGGCCGCGTCGATGTTGCCAGTGGCACCATCACGCAGTTCTTTGTCCAAAGTCGAGGCACTTGCCAGGACTTTGTTGCGTCGGCCGAAATGACCTGGGCGTAGATGTGCTGCGAAGAGCGGAAACACGCAGAGACGCACGACTCGATCGCGCATTCGTCAGGCCACGCCTGACTTTGCGACGCGACCGCAAGATCGTGCGTCTCTGCGTGTTCCCGCTCTTTCGCCAGCACATCTACGCCCATGGTCATTTCGGCCGACGGCAAACAAAGTCCTGGCAAGTGCCTCGACTTTGGACAAAGAACTGCGTGATGGTGACCACTGGCAAGGCATCGACGCGGCGGGCCGACTAATGGGTTGGCCAGCTGGTCGCTACGCGTGGCTAAAGCCGCCTGGCGTCTCGCAGGTGGGCCTTTCCGACCGCTCTGGCTTCAAGGTAGTCACGGGAACGCGTCAAAGGCGCTGGCTGATGCTGGCTCGTGAAGGCTGGGCTGGAGTTCTAAGTTTCATGGTCAAATAACGACCAAAAGCGGCGACGAAGGGCTACATCGGAGGACAGCTGGTTCATAGTTAACCGCGTAGGCTCAAAACCGTTTTAAAGGGCGGCCGGTATCTTCACCTTCACGCGGCGGTTGACCGTTGGGGGGGGGGTAGGTGATTGGGCAAGGGCCGTGTAGGCTTCGGCCGTGGCAAGTCACGTGAAGTGCCTGCCGCGATCCAGAAGCTATGGAAGCTGCCGTCGCAACATGATCCAGGTGGACCTGAACGTACCACTCGCAGTACGCCATGAAATCCGCCACGGCGCTTCCAAGGTTACATGCAGCCTGCTTCTGAAGGTACCGGTATCATCGCTGCGGCGCTATGCGTGCTGTCCTCAAGTGGCTGGTGTGCAGAACGTTCTGGCCAGTGCTACGGCTCGACTAACCGGTAAACGTGGTTCACGCCACTTTCAAAGGTTTGAAAGCCATGCAGTCCCCTGAGTCCATTGCTGCCAAGCGCGGCAAAACTGCACGAGATCCGTGATCATGCAACCGTAAAAGTAACGCTGATCAAAGCATGACGGCCGCATCCCTAACCACAGACTGTGTGTCAAGGCCTGGTCTGCGTCGCATCGGTCACACTGTAGAAGTCCAGGATACTCGAGAATGCGGATGATCAACAAGGCTACTACATGCTGCGTGTAGAGGGTTAATCGATGAAACTCAATGATCTGAGTCCAGCGCCGGGTTCCGTCGCGAAAAGCATCGTCCGGGCCGTGTATCGGTAGTGGTTTGGGCAAGACTGGTGGCCGTGGTCACAAAGGTCAGACTTCCGCTCGTGGCACCATTGCTCCAGGCTTGAAGGCGGTCAACAGCCGCTGCATCGTCGCCTGCCGAAGTTCGGTTTCGTTTCCCTGAAAGCATGGACCGCGCAGAAGTGCGTCTGTCCGAGCTGCCAAAGTGGAAGGCGACATCGTCACCGTGCAGTCCCTGAAAGATGCCAACGTGATCAACCAGAACGTACAGCGTGTGAAAATCATGCTGTCGGGCGAAGTGACTCGCGCAGTAACTATCAAGGCATCGCAGCCACCAAAGGTGCGCGTGCGGCTATCGAAGCAGCTGCGGCAAGTTCGAGGAATAAATGGCTAAGCAAGGTGCTCTCTCAGCGCTCAGCAAAGGCGGGTTATCCGAGCTCTGGGCTCGACTGCGTTTTCTATTCCTGGCGATTATCGTCTACCGGATAGGCGCACACATCCCAGTTCCAGGTATCAACCCGGACCGGCTGGCGGACCTGTTTCGACAGAATGAGGGACCATTCTTAGCTTGTTCAACATGTTTTCCGGCGGCGCGCTGGAACGGATGAGCATCTTTGCACTGGGGATCATGCCGTACATTTCGGCATCGATCATCATGCAGCTGATGTCCGCCGTCAGCCCGCAGCTGGAGCAGTTGAAGAAGGAAGGTGAGGCTGGTCGTCGTAAGATCAGCCATACACCCGCTATGGCACCGTCGTCCTGGCACTTGTCAAGCCATTGGCATGTCCATTGGCCTGGCTAACCAGGGCGTCTCGTTTAGTGCTGGCTTCAGCTTCCATTTCGTTGCGGTGTCCACTTTCGTGGCCGGCGCGATGTTCATGATGTGGTTGGGTGAGCAGATTACCGAGCGCGGTGTGGGTAACGGTATCTCGATGTTGATTTTTTCGGGTATCGTCGCCGGTCTTCCGAGAGCGATTGGGCAGTCTTCGAGTCTGCACGTCAGGGCGATATCAACATCTTCGCTCTGGTTGCCATCGGTTTGCTGGCAGTAGCGATCATCGGTTTCGTGGTGTTCATTGAGCGTGGTCAGCGTCGTATTGCTGTTCACTACGCCAAGCGTCAGCAGGGCCGCAAGGTCTTCGCCGCGCAGACCAGCCACCTGCCGCTGAAGGTGAATATGGCCGGTGTTATTCCTGCTATCTTCGCGAGCAGCATCTTGCTCTTCCCGGCTTCGCTGGGTGCCTGGTTCGGTCAGTCTGAAGGTATGGGCTGGTTGCAGGACATCTCGCAGTCGATCGCTCCTGGTCAGCCGTTGAATATTCTGCTGTTTAGTGCAGGGATTATTTTCTTCTGCTTCTTCTATACGGCGTTGATGTTCAATCCGAAAGACGTAGCGGAAAAACCTGAAGAAGTCCGGTGCCTTTATTCCGGGTATCCGTCCAGGCGAGCAGTCGGCGCGCTACATTGATGGCGTTCTGACCCGTTTGACCATGTTCGGTGCTCTTATATGACGGCCGTGTGCCTGTTACCCCAGTTCCTTGTGGTCGCGGCAAACGTTCCGTTCTACCTTGGCGGGACCTCGTTGCTGATCGTGGTCGTGGTTGTGATGGACTTCATGTCCCAAGTACAATCGCACCTCGTTTCGCACCAGTACGAATCCCTGATGAAGAAAGCCAACCTGAAGGGTTACGGCAGCGGCATGCTGCGCTGACCCATAAGGTTCGAGGAGTTGGTGATGAAAGTTCGTGCATCGGTGAAAAAGCTGTGCCGTAACTGCAAGATTATTCGCCGCGAAGGTGTGGTTCGAGTAATTTGCAGCGCGGAACCGCGTCACAAACAGCGCCAAGGCTGAGTGTGATCTGCTAAAAGCCCAGCAGCTAGTGCGCTGCTGGGTTGATTATTTGTTATTACAGCGATATTATCTCGCGCCCTATTTCTTGGCTTCCGGGGCGTAGGTAGCTGTCAATTGGAGTCCCACTGAATGGCCCGTATTGCAGGCGTTAACATTCCAGATAACAAGCACACTGTTATCTCGCTGACCTACATCTATGGTGTTGGTCGCACTACTGCACAGAAAATTTGTGCAGTGACTGGGGTCAACCCAGCCGCAAAGATCAAGGATCTGAGCGACGAGCAGATTGAACAGCTGCGTGGCGAAGTGGCGAAGTTCACCACTGAAGGTGACCTGCGTCGCGAAATCAACATGAAAATCAAACGCTTGATGGACTTGGGCTGCTACCGCGGTCTGCGCCATCGTCGTGGTCTGCCAGTACGCGGTCAGCGTACCAAGACCAACGCGCGTACTCGCAAAGGTCCGCGTAAGCCGATCCGCAAGTAATCGCACCAGCGAATCGACAGGAATCTAGTCATGGCAAAACCTGCTGCTCGTCCTCGTAAGAAAATCAAAAAGACAGTGGTTGATGGCATCGCCCACATCCACGCGTCTTTCAACAACACCATCGTGACCATTACCGACCGTCAAGGTAACGCTCTTTCCTGGGCTACCTCCGGTGGTTCGGGTTTCCGCGGTTCCCGCAAGTCCACCCCGTTTGCTGCTCAAGTAGCTGCTGAACGTGCTGGTCAAGCTGCGCTGGAATATGGCCTGAAAAACCTCGACGTCAACGTCAAAGGTCCAGGTCCAGGTCGTGAGTCCGCTGTCCGTGCATTGAACGGCTGTGGCTATAAGATCGCCAGCATCACCGACGTGACGCCAATCCCGCATAACGGGTGCCGTCCGCCGAAGAAGCGCCGCGTGTAATCCAGAGATTGTAAAGAATGGCTCGTTACATTGGTCCAAAATGCAAAACTGGCTCGTCGCGAAGGCACCGATCTCTTCCTGAAGAGCGGCGTGCGCGCTATCGAATCCAAGTGCAACATCGAAGCAGCACCTGGTATCCACGGCCAGCGCCGCGGTCGCCAGTCCGACTACGGCACCCAACTGCGTGAAAAGCAGAAGGTCCGTCGTATTTATGGCGTTCTTGAGCGTCAGTTCAGCGGCTACTACAAAGAAGCCGCCGGCCGTAAAGGCGCAACCGGTGAAAACCTGCTGCAACTGCTCGAATGCCGTCTGGACAACGTTGTATACCGTATGGGTTTTGGCTCGACTCGTGCCGAATCCCGTCAACTGGTATCGCACAAGTCGATCAGCGTTAACGGCAAAACCGTCAACGTCCCGTCCTACCAGGTTCGTGCTGGTGACGTGGTAGCTATTCGCGAGAAAGCTAAGAATCAACTGCGCATTGTCCAGGCTCTCGATCTGTGTGCCCAGCGTGGCCGCGTAGAATGGGTAGAAGTGGACACTGAGAAGAAGTCGGGCGTTTTCAAGAACGTGCCTGCTCGCAGTGACCTCTCCGCCGACATCAACGAAAGCCTGATTGTCGAGCTCTACTCCAAGTAAGGGCTAGAAAATAGGTGCATCCATGCAGATTTCGGTAAATGAGTTCCTGACACCCCGTCACATTGACGTGCAGGTTGTCAGTCCAACCCGCGCTAAAATCACCCTCGAGCCTCTCGAGCGTGGTTTTGGCCACACCCTGGGCAACGCGCTGCGCCGCATCCTGTTGTCCTCAATGCCAGGCTGTGCAGTAGTCGAGGCCGAGATTGACGGTGTGCTCCACGAGTACAGCGCCATCGAAGGTGTACAGGAAGACGTCATTGAAATCCTGTTGAACCTTAAAGGTCTGGCTATCAAGCTGCACGGCCGTGACGAAGTTACGCTGACCTTGTCGAAGAAGGGTTCGGGGGTGGTTACCGCTGCCGATATTCAGCTGGATCATGATGTCGAGATCGTTAACCCCGATCACGTAATCGCTAACCTGGCGTCTAACGGCGCCTTGAACATGAAGCTCACCGTAGCTCGTGGTCGTGGTTATGAACCAGCAGACTCGCGTCAGAGCGATGAAGACGAAAGCCGCAGCATCGGTCGCTTGCAGCTCGACTCTTCGTTCAGCCCGGTTCGCCGTATCGCTTACGTGGTGGAAAACGCCCGTGTCGAGCAGCGTACCAACCTGGACAAGCTGGTTATTGATCTGGAAACCAACGGTACTCTGGATCCTGAAGAGGCTATCCGCCGCGCTGCAACCATCCTGCAACAGCAGTTGGCTGCGTTCGTCGACCTCAAAGGTGACAGTGAGCCAGTGGTAATCGAGCAAGAAGACGAGATCGATCCGATCCTGCTTCGCCCGGTTGACGATCTGGAACTGACTGTACGTTCGGCCAACTGCCTTAAGGCGGAAAACATCTACTACATCGGTGACCTGATTCAGCGTACCGAAGTAGAGCTGTTGAAGACTCCGAACCTGGGCAAGAAATCCTTGACTGAAATCAAGGACGTTCTGGCCTCCCGCGGTCTGTCCCTCGGCATGCGCCTCGACAACTGGCCGCCTGCAAGTCTTAAGAAGGACGACAAGGCGACTGCCTGATCGTCGTAATCACCGAACGTAGTGTTTGGTAAGGAATGAACCATGCGTCATCGTAAAAGTGGTCGTCACCTGAGCCGCACCAGCTCGCACCGCAAGGCCATGTTTCAAAACATGGCGGTGTCGCTGTTCGAGCACGAGCTGATCAAAACGACTCTGCCAAAAGCCAAAGAACTGCGCCGCGTTGCTGAGCCGCTGATCACTCTGGCTAAAGTAGATAGCCTGGCTAACCGTCGTCTGGCTTTCGACCGTACTCGTTCGAAAGCTATCGTTGGTAAGCTCTTCAACGACCTGGGCAAGCGTTATGCTACCCGTGAGGGTGGCTACCTGCGCATCCTCAAGTGCGGTTTCCGCACTGGCGACAACGCGCCTATGGCGTACGTCGAGTTGGTTGATCGTGCTACTGCCGGCGAAGCTGTATCTGCCGAGTAAGACGTCAGTCTGAAACAAGAAACCGGGCTAGCGCCCGGTTTTTTGTGCCCGCAAGAAACGCATCGTATGTACAAGCTTCTACACTGCGCCTGACTGCACGCTATGAGCTGGAGTCGTTGGTAGTCATTTTCTATTGATGTAAGCAAATTAATGAATTTGTCTGCGTCACATTGATGGTCAATACTCCTTCTCAGCCGATTAGCCGGCGGTTCAAAGACTGACAGAGGAAGACGATCACATGAGCCAGAACAAAACCCTTACGACCGCCAGTGGCGCTCCTGTCGCTGACAATCAGAATTCCCGTTCCGCCGGGCCCCGTGGCCCGCTGTTGCTCGATGACTTTCACCTGATCGAAAAGCTCGCTCACTTCAATCGTGAGAACATTCCCGAGCGCCGTGTACACGCCAAGGGCTCGGGTGCCTACGGTACGTTCACCGTTTCCAAAGACATTACCCAGTACACCAGCGCCAAGCTGTTCGAATCCGTGGGCAAGCAGACCCCGACTTTCCTGCGCTTCTCGACTGTCGGTGGTGAACGTGGTTCGGCCGACACCGAACGTGATCCGCGTGGTTTTGCCTTGAAGTTCTACACCGAGGAAGGTAACTGGGACATCGTTGGCAACAACACGCCAGTGTTCTTTATCCGCGATCCGCTGAAATTCCCCGACTTTATCCATACCCAGAAACGTCTGCCGCAAAGCAACCTGAAGAGCGCGCAGGCGATGTGGGATTTCTGGTCGCACTCGCCCGAGGCACTGCACCAGGTCACCATCCTGTTCTCGGATCGTGGGATCCCGGACGGCTACCGGCACATGCATGGTTTTGGTAGCCACACCTACAGCCTGATCAACGCCAAGGGCGAGCGGCACTGGGTCAAGTGGCACTACAAGACCAAGCAGGGCATCAAGAATCTGGCGCCGGCCGAGGCGGCACGCCTGGCGGGCACCGATCCGGATTACGCCCAGCGTGATCTTTTCGGCGCCATCGAACGCGGCGACTTCCCGAAATGGACTGTCTGTATCCAGATCATGACCGAAGCCCAGGCCGCGGCGCATTACGAGAACCCTTTCGACGTGACCAAGACCTGGTCGCAGAAAGAGTTTCCGCTGATCGCAGTCGGCGAGCTCGAGCTCAACCGTAACCCGCTGAACTACTTCGCCGAAGTCGAACAGGCAGCTTTCGGTCCGAGCAACATGGTGCCGGGTGTTGGTCTGTCACCGGACCGCATGCTGCAAGGCCGCGTCTTCGCCTATGCCGATGCCCACCGCTACCGTGTCGGCACCAATCATCAGCAGTTGCCGGTGAACGCCCCGCGCAGCCCGGTCAACACCTACCAGCGTGACGGCTCCATGGCCTTTGGCAGCAACGGTGGCGCGACGCCGAACTACGAGCCCAACAGCTACGTCGAAGCGCCCAAACAGGCGCCTCACTACGCTGAGCCGGCGTTGGCCCTCAGTGGTGCGGCGGATCGTTACGATCACCGCGAAGATACCGATTACTACAGTCATGCCGGTGCGCTGTTCCGTTTGATGAGCACCGAGCAGAAAGCGCTGCTGATCAGCAATATCGCTGGCGCGATGTCGGGTGTATCCGATGACGTGGTCGAGCGCCAGTTGCAGCATTTCTTCAAGGCCGACCAGGCATACGGCGAAGGTATCGCCAAGGCGCTGGGTGTAGTGCTGAACTAAGTCTGAACGAGAAGCAGAACCGCCCTCACTCAGGGCGGTTTTTGCGTTTTTTAGGCTGCTTTTCTCTGGAAATCTTTGCTTTGTTTGTGTTTTCCAGTGACCTCCCGGTCAGCATGGTTCAAAATGCAGCCTTTCAAGCAGGGAGATGTAGGGCGATGCAAGGTAACCAGGTCGTAGTCGACTACCTCAACACGTTGCTGACCGGTGAGCTGGCAGCCCGTGATCAGTATTTCATCCATTCGCGGATGTATGAGGACTGGGGCTTCAGCAAGCTCTACGAGCGCATCAATCACGAGATGGAAGAAGAGGCGCAACATGCCGATGCGTTGATGCGCCGGATCCTGATGCTCGAGGGCACGCCGCGCATGCGTCCGGACGACCTGGACATCGGTAGCAACGTGCCTGACATGTTCGCCGCCGACCTGCGCTTGGAGAACAAGGTGCGTGCCGCGCTGTGCAAGGGCATCGAGCTCTGCGAGCTGCACAAGGATTACGTCACCCGCGAGATCCTGCGTGTGCAGTTGGCTGATACGAGGAAGATCACACCTACTGGCTGGAGAAGCAGTTGGGGCTGATCAAGTCCATCGGGTTGCAGAATTACTTGCAGTCGCAGTTCTGGAGAATGGCCGCTGCTGCGCGGCGGATCGTCGGAACGCCGCGCGCAGCACGCTGATTCCTACAAGCGAGAGTTGTCGCTCGCAAGATCGTGAGTGGACGCGGAACCTGTAGGAGCCAGCTTGCTGGCGATAGCGATTTCAGCTCCACAAAAAAGCCCCTGTCATCACTCAATGACAGGGCTTTTTCATGCTATCCGGTTACGCCCGGTCGCGCAGCAACAGCGGCTTCAGGTAATGCCCGGTATGGGATTGGGGCATCTCCGCCACTTGCTCCGGCGTACCGACCGCAATGATCTGCCCGCCCTTGGAACCCCCTTCAGGCCCAAGGTCGACCAACCAGTCGGCGGTCTTGATCACATCCAGGTTGTGCTCGATCACCACCACGGTATTGCCGTGGTCGCGCAGGCGATGCAGAACGTCGAGCAACTGCTGGATATCTGCGAAGTGCAGGCCAGTGGTCGGCTCATCGAGGATATACAGGGTCTTGCCGGTATCGCGCTTGGACAACTCGCGGGACAGCTTGACCCGTTGCGCCTCGCCGCCGGACAGGGTGGTCGCCGACTGCCCCAGCTTGATATACGACAGGCCCACGTCCATCAGCGTCTGCAGCTTGCGGGCCAGCGCCGGCACCGCGTCGAAGAACTCCCGTGCTTCCTCGATCGTCATCTCGAGGACCTCGTGGATGCTCTTGCCCTTGTACTTGACCTCCAGGGTTTCGCGGTTGTAGCGCTTGCTCTTGCACACATCGCACGGCACATAGATGTCCGGCAGGAAGTGCATCTCCACCTTGATCAGGCCGTCGCCCTGGCAGGCTTCGCAGCGTCCACCCTTGACGTTGAACGAGAAGCGCCCCGGCCGTAACCCCGCGAGCGGGATTCCGGCACGCCGGCGAACAGCTCGCGGATCGGTGTAAACAGACCGGTATAGGTGGCCGGGTTCGAGCGTGGGGTACGACCGATGGGGCTCTGGTCGATGTCCACCACCTTGTCCAGGTGCTGCAGGCCGTTGATGCTGTCGTGGGCCGCGGCTTCCAGTGTCGTCGCGCCATTGAGCGCGGTGGCGCTGAGCGGGAACAGGGTGTTGTTGATCAGTGTCGACTTGCCGGAGCCGGACACACCGGTCACGCAGGTCAGCAGACCCAGCGGGATCTCCAGGTCGACATTGCGCAGATTGTTGCCACGCGCGCCTTTGAGGTGCAGTGCCAGTTTCTTGTTGCGCGGTGTGCGCTTGGCCGGGACTTCTATCTTCACCCGGCCGGACAAGTACTTGCCGGTCAGCGAGTCGGGATGCGCCATGACCTCGGCCGGTGTCCCTTCGGCAACGATATGTCCGCCATGCACGCCGGCACCCGGGCCGATATCGACCACATAGTCCGCCAGGCGGATCGCGTCTTCATCGTGTTCGACCACGATCACCGTGTTGCCGATATCGCGCAGGTGCTTCAGCGTGCCGAGCAGGCGGTCGTTGTCCCGTTGGTGCAAACCGATGGACGGCTCATCGAGGATGTACAACACCCCCACCAGGCCGGCGCCAATCTGGCTGGCCAGGCGAATCCGCTGTGCTTCGCCACCGGAAAGGGTGTCGGCACTGCGATCCAGGGACAGATAGTCCAGGCCGACGTTGACCAGGAACTGCAGGCGCTCGCGGATTTCCTTGAGAATCTTGTCGGCGATTTCCCCACGGCGACCGGTCAGCTTCAGCCCGCCAAAGTATTCGCAGGCATCGCCGATCGGCAGGTTGGTCACCGCTGGCAGGGTCTTTTCGCCGACCCATACGTGCCGCGCCTCGCGACGCAGGCGCGTGCCACGGCAGTCCGGGCACGGCTGGGTGCTGAGGAACTTGGCCAGCTCCTCGCGC
>NZ_CAJFDC010000006.1 GCF_904067045.1 Pseudomonas sp. FEN
CATTGGCAACCGACATAACTTCAACTCAGTTAGAAGCAGTCTAATAAATTAGTTAACTAGTTGAACTTTCCATAGTTCTGTCCCTGCCCACAGATCTAGCACACTCCCTGACCCAAAAAACAAAGACCGCCATTGACTAATAGCTTCCCCTCAAGCTCCTCTCGCAAGGAGCTGCAGCACCTTAATTTTTTATGTATTTACTAATGTTCATTAGGATAGTTTTAGAGATAGCCTCTCTCACCTTAAATAAAATCATAAATAAATCATATGGTTACAGGAAAATTCGACTCTTGGTGCCGAACCTTACCGCCAAGCCTCGGAATGCGGGGCTTTGGCGTTTCCGGAGTATCAGATACTGCTTCATGTGTGTGGCTGGCGGTCCAATCTACTGATCACATCCCCAACCAATGCCACCTCAATCAATCGGATGTTGTCCAAAATGGGCAATGTCTAATGAGACGGGGATGCCCCTCAAGCAGAGCATCCACCACCGCACGCGCCACTTCTACCGAATGCAGCATGCCCCAGAACAGCGCTCGCTCAACGGGATTGGTATGCAGGCTGATTTCATCGCCATTGAGTTCCGCCGTTTCGAGCAATCGAGACACGTAGGCCAGCGCATCCTGGGCACTCACGCCAGGCTGTATGGCAAACAGCGCAGGCTTGCAGGGATCTTCGGGGATAACTGGTTTGGAGCAAGTGAGCGCGAGGGTATCGAGCAAACGAGCCGTGCTGGATGGCTCCGGCTCCCCGTTGCTGAGGGACCTCAACGACTTTACGCAGGTACATGCTTTTCTCCGCTGCACTGGGAGCTTTACGAACGACCGGCGGATCGGGAACGAGTTTCTGTCCATGTTGAATCTCCTGTTTGTGAAGGAGTTCACCACGTTCGTGTCCAAGCGAATGGGTGGCGAACTGTGCGCAGGTTGGACAACCGGGAAAACAGGTAACCCGGCACACTCGAAAGTGTCCCGCACACAGCTCGCCATAAAAAGCGAAGACAAAAAAGCCGCTTTCGCGGCGCTGTGCGCCCTGTATTTCCCCGGGTGTCCAGCCGTATCGCTGAATTTGCAGCGACACTTGAACGGTAGCCCTGGCGTTTGGCGCACGCAATATTCTCCCATGCCTGAAACTCGTGGGAAATATGAGTTTTTTCAGCAGGCCATTTCGATAGAGTGTCTGCTGATCGCGGCCAACTCCATTCCCCTCACAAATTTACGCCTGCGCCCTTCCAGCGATATCATATGCCTTCACCCAATGATCGTGAGAGCCGCAGTGAAGGAAGCAAAAACAAGGAAGCGTGTTTCTGTCGTTGGGAGGGACCCACTCCTGAAAAAAATACTGACCGCCTGGATCGCAACAATCGAACGTTACACAGACGGCTGCACGGACAATCCCTGGTGGTACAACGAACGCGCCTCGCTAAGCCTATTGGCCGGTGCGGCCTGGTCCATGGAGGGTTGGGTTGCCATGGAAGAGTTCAGTACTCAGAAGCGCTTCAGAACATTGGCGCCCGGCGTCGACGCCGGTAGTCTTCGGCACGGGCGCTGCGATCTGTACATCGCCTGCCCGTCAAAAAAAGCCAGTTTTGCATTCGAAGCGAAGCAAGCCAATCAGCCCATTGGCAAGCGCGCCGATGGATACAGCTACATGCACAAGGCAATGAAAGCAGCCTGGAAAGACTCCGGAGATCTACATCGAGACGAGGCCGATCGGCGCTTTGCTGCCACCTTTGTTGTTCCGACGCTTCGGTTGAAAGAAATCGCTCCAGAAGACGGAAAGCCAGGAGAAATTTGTCCTGAACGTCTCGACGAGCACATAGCGGCCTGGCTGAAGGAAAATCCAAGATTTTTGGGCGAGTCCTGGAAAGAGACCTCTTACGCATACGTCTTTCCACAAATTGGAAATGAGCGCTATTCAGACGGCGTTCGTCATTTTCCAGGCGTCATCCTCATTCTGGAGGAACGTTACAAGGCTAACCGCTTGGTTACGTCCTAGACCGCCCGCTAGCCAATAACGCGAAGGGTATCCACTAAGGTCGCCACAGGCACGCCAGTCAAGCGAACGCTTTCATCGATTTCCCTGTTTCAGCAAACGTTGAAGCAGGCCCAGACAGTGAAATGCTTTAATCACTCCACCGTCCAACATAAGCGCCCAAAGCCCCACCCCTACCAGATCTGGTAGGTGCCAAACCCCCACCTCTGCTCTATATAAATCGACGCCCGCCGTCCTTTATCGATAGAGAAGCCCTATGCACATGGAAGAGCACACCCTGTCTCAATGAGCGACAGTCTGCGGCAGTCACTCGGCGATACCGCTATCAGCAGTTTGTCGAAAAGCTGGGTTGGAACTGCCCCTGCCCCCGGATGCCCCGGGGTGTGAATGGGACGCCTACGACCACGACCACGCCGCTACCTCCTGGCCCTCAACCCGGCCCGCGAACTGATCGGCTGTGCCCGGCTGATTCCCACCACCGCCCCAACCTGCTCGAAGGTGTCTTCAGGCACACTTGTGCCGAGGGTGTGCCCGCCAGCCTCTTCATCTGGAAATGACCCGCTTCACCACCTCAACCCCGGAGCTGGCCATGCCGTTGTTCTGGAAGTGCCTGGAAACCGCGCATCACGCCGGCGCCGAATATATCGTCGGGATTGTCAGCAAGATCATGGAGCGCTACTACAGAAAGAACGGCGTCCCTATGAACGCCTCGGCGAGATGATCCGCCACCAGGATGAACAGATTGTCGCGATACAACTGCCGACGGAACGTAAACGTCACTTCAGCAGTCTTGCGCCAGCGTTATTTATGCACGAGAATTAAAACAAATCGCCTGACACGCCGAATGCCCTGTTGCAGAACAGGCCCGGCAAGCCTGTTCCGCAACAAGAGCCAAACCTTAGTTAGATATAACCCAGCGCCACCGCATAGGTCACCGCCTGCACCCGATTACTCGCGCCGATTTGCGTTGAATATTCTTGTGATGATAATTAACCGTATCCGTACACACCCCATGATCACGCCAATCTCTTCTGAAGTCTTGCCATCCGCCGTCCAGCGCAATACTTCGCTTTCCCGCTCGGTAAACACGACATCATTATCCCGCTCCAACATCCCTCCAGATCCGACAACTTGGCATAGACGGCATCGGCAAAGGCCCTGGTAATGGGTGCCAACTCGGTAAACTCGTCGGCACCGATCTTCTTGTCTTTACGCGCCAGGCTCAACAACCCCACCCGCCCTCGGGCATTGAACGAAGGTTGGGCCAGCCCATGACGCAGCTGCGAATCATTGGCCTCCGACCACAGGCCAGGGCTGCCCTTGAAGATGTCGTCGCTCCACAAGATCGGCGTCGAGGCCAGTCGGCTGTGCTTTACCGTGGGGTCGATCACCGCGTAGTTCATGCTTTTGTAACGTTCCACCCCACTCCCACTGGGTAGTTGCTGTACAGGTGGGTTTTCGGCCGCATGAACGGCGTCAGGCTGCACAGCCCATAGGCATAAAAAATCGAATTTCAGATCGGTGATGGCGTTCAGTGCGATTCCGGTAAACTCCTCCATGTTCATGGCTTTGGCAAAAGCGAATAGAAGTAAATATCCACGCCCATAGCTGTGCTAATTCCATTTTAGCTACCCAAGATGAGAATGGTTTGTCATCCTAGTCTAGCTGATCGCCCTGTCAATGGGGACATCCGTAAAAAGCCATAACCATTTGTGCTAACTATAGAGCGACCTATTTTTATATTTACTAAGTGGCCATCTGCAATTACCGCCTGCATTACCGCACCACCCGTTTATGCTGCAACAACACGCTCAGCGCCCATTTTCCAAGGGCGCGCGGAGGTTAAGCCGGGGCGTAAAGGCTTCGCACCTACAAAATCTGGTAGCTTAACTTCTCCATCGTCCCCCTGTATAAATCCCTTCCAACAAGTTCGCTTCAACAGGAACGCACAGTCTCCCGTGACCGACCGGTATTATTTATTACATAGCGTTACCATTTAACCCCAGTTTTCCTGGAACACGCCCGTTATATAAAAACGCTTTGATATTTCGCCGTCGCCGTCATGAAGCTGTCTTGTATTACTGAATAACCCGGCTGATTGAACACGCCCAAGGAACATGAGCATGCCAATACCGCGATCCAGACAGGCTTTGCCGACGCCCCGGAACTGCGGCGCAAGAACCGGCCACCGTCGAGCAGTACATGCACAGCCACGGCGCCGGCCGCCTGCGCCGTCCGAGCTGTTTACCGAGGACGGCTGCGGCGGTTCCTGGAACACCGCCAGCGCCACCCGCTGGTCTTCCACGGCGCGCCAAGCTGGCGGCCCTGGGTGTCTGGCTGGACCAGTGCTTCCGGACTGGCAGTGGCACAACGTGCGGATCTTCGAAACCGCCGACCGAATCACTTCTGGGTCGAAAGCGACGGGCGCGGCAGCGTGAATATGCCCGGCTACCCGAAGGGCTATTGCGAGAACCACTACATCCATTCCTTCGAACTCGAGGATGGCCGGATCAAGCGCAACCGCGAGTTCATGAACCCCTTCCAGCAACTGGCGCGCCCTCGGCATTCCCGTGCCGACCATTCGCCGCGCCGGCCTACCCGCTTAATCCACAACAGAGGCAAGACCATGTCCAATCCAGACAACACGATGGGTTTGCAAGCAGCACCGGAGCTTCGCCGGCAAGAACCGCCAGGTGGTCGAGCAGTACATGCAGACCAAGGGCCCGGCCCGCCTGCGCCGCCACGAACTGTTTTACCGGAAAGACGGCAGCGGGCGGCCTGTGGACCAACGACACCGGCACGCCAATTGTCATTCGGGCAAGGACAAGCTCGCCGAGCACGCGGTCTGGTCGTTGAAGTGCTTCCCGGATTGGGAATGGTATGACATCCGCATCTCGGAAACCGATGACCCGAACCACTTCTGGGTCCGAGTGCGAAGGAACGGCAGATCCTCTTTCCGGCTACCCGGACGGCTACTACGAAAACACATTCCCTGGCCTTCGCCTCGACCCAGAAGTGGTTCGGTCATCGGTTCGAGATGCGGATGTCATACATTCCCAATCGCGGGAAGCACTTCAAGCGACCAGACCCGCGTGCTCGGCGAGCTTGTTCCTTGCGCGAATCGACAAGTGGCGTGCCGGTGTCGGTGGTCCACAGGCCGCCGGCTGCCGTCCTTCCGGTAAACAGTGTTCGTGGCGGCGCAGGCGGGCCGGGGCCTTGGTCTGCATGTACTGCTCGACCACCTGGCGGTTCTTTGCGGGCGAAGCTCGGTGCTGGCTTGCAAACCCCATCGTGGTTTGTCTGGGATTGGACATGGTCTTGCCTCTGATTGTGGATTAAGCGGGTAGGCCGGGCGCGGGCGAACATGGTCGGCACGGGGAATGCCGAGGGTCGCGCCAGTTGGCTGGAAGGGGCATTCTGGAAACTCGCGTTGCGCTGATCGGCCATCCTCGAGTCGAAGGAATGGATGTAGTGGTTCTCGCAATAGCCTTCGGGTAGCCGGGCATATTCACGCTGCCGCGCCCGTCGCTTTCGACCCAGAAGTGATTCGGGTCGGCGGTTTCGAAGATCCGCACGTTGTGCCACTGCCAGTCCGGGCAAGCACTGTCCAGCCAGACACCCAGGGCCGCCAGCTTGGCGCGGCCGTGGAAGACCAGCGGGTGGCGCTGGCGGTGTTCCAGGAACCGCCGCAGCCGTCCTCGTAAACAGCTCGTGACGGCGCAGGCGGCCGGCGCCGTGGCTGTGCATGTACTGCTCGACGGTGGCGCGGTTCTTGCGCCGCAGTTCCGGGGCGTCGGCAAAGCCTGTCTGGATCGCGGTAGTTGGCATGCTCATGTTCCTTTGGGCGTGTTCAATCAGCCGGGTTATTCAGTAATACAAGACAGCTCATGACGGCGACGGCGAAATATCAAAGCGTTTTTATATAACGGGCGTGTTCCAGGAAAACTGGGGTTAATGGTAAACGCTATGTAATAAATAATACCGGTCGGTCACGGGAGACTGTGCGTTCCTGGTTGAAGCGAACTTGTTGGAAGGATTTATACAGGGGGACGATTGGAGAAGTTAAGCTACCAGATTTTGTAGGTGCGAAGCCTTTACGCCCGGCTTAACCTCCGCGCGCCCTTGGAAAATGGGCGCTGAGCGTGTTGTTGCAGCATAAACGGGTTGGTGCGGTAATTGCAGGCGGTAATTGCAGATGGCCACTTAGTAAATATAAAAATAGGTCGCTCTATAGTAGCACAAATGGTTATGGCTTTTTTACGGATGTCCCATTGACAGGGCGATCAGCTAGACTAGGATGACAAACCGATTCTCATCTTGGGTAGCTAAAATGGAATTAGCACAGCTATGGGCGTGGGATATTTACTTCTATTCGCCTTTTTGCCAAAGCCATGAACATGGAGGAGTTTACCGGAATCGCACTGAACGCCATCACCGATCTGAAATTCGATTTTATGCCTATGGGGCTGTGCAGCCTGACGCCGTTCATGCGGCCGAAAACCCACCTGTACAGCAACTACCCAGTGGAGTGGGTGGAACGTTACAAAAGCATGAACTACGCGGTGATCGACCCCACGGTAAAGCACAGCCGACTGGCCTCGACGCCGATCTTGTGGAGCGACGACATCTTCAAGGGCAGCCCTGGCCTGTGGTCGGAGGCCAATGATTCGCAGCTGCGTCATGGGCTGGCCCAACCTTCGTTCAATGCCCGAGGGCGGGTGGGGTTGTTGAGCCTGGCGCGTAAAGACAAGAAGATCGGTGCCGACGAGTTTACCGAGTTGGCACCCATTACCAGGGCCTTTGCCGATGCCGGTCTATGCCAAGTTGTCGGATCTGGAGGGGATGTTGGAGCGGGATAATGATGTCGTGTTTACCGAGCGGGAAAGCGAAGTATTGCGCTGGACGGCGGATGGCAAGACTTCAGAAGAGATTGGCGTGATCATGGGGTGTGTACGGATACGGTTAATTATCATCCACAAGAATATTCAACGCCAAGATCGGGCGCGAGTAATCGGGTGCAGGCGGTGACCTATGCGGTGGCGCTGGGTTATATCTAACTAAGGTTTGGCTCTTGTTGCGGAACAGGCTTGCCGGGCCTGTTCTGCAACAGGGCATTCGGCGTGTCAGGCGATTGTTTTAATTTCTCGTGCATAAATAACGCTGGCGCAAGACTGCTGAAGTGACGTTTACGTTCCGTCGGCAGTTGTATCGCGACAATCTGTTCATCCTGGTGGCGGATCATCTCGCCGAGGCGTTCATAGTGGACGCCGTTCTTTCTGTAGTAGCGCTCCATGAATCTTGCTGACAATCCCGACGATATATTCGGCGCCGGCGTGATGCGCGGTTTCCAGGCACTTCCAGAACAACGGCATGGCCAGCTCCGGGGTTGAGGTGGTGAAGCGGGTCATTTCCCAGATGAAAGAGCTGGCGGGCACACCCTCGGCACAAGTGTGCCTGAAGACACCTTCGAGCAGGTTGGGGGCGGTGGTGGGAATCAGCCGGGCACAGCCGATCAGTTCGCGGGCCGGGTTGAGGGCCAGGAGGTAGCGGGCGTGGTCGTGGTCGTAGGCGTCCCATTCACACCCCGGGGCATCCGGGGGCAGGGGCAGTTGCCAACCCAGCTTTTCGACAAACTGCTGATAGCGGTATCGGCCGAGTGACTGCCGCAGACTGTCGCTCATTGAGGACAGGGTGTGCTCTTCCATGTGCATAAGGGCTTCTCTATCGATAAAGGACGGCGGGCGTCGATTTATATAGAGCAGAGGTGGGGGTTTGGCACCTACCAGATCTGGTAGGGGTGGGGCTTTGGGCGCTTATGTTGGACGGTGGAGTGATTAAAGCATTTCACTGTCTGGGCCTGCTTCAACGTTTGCTGAAACAGGGGAAATCGATGAAAGCGTTCGCTTGACTGGCGTGCCTGTGGCGACCTTAGTGGATACCCTTCGCGTTATTGGCTAGCGGGCGGTCTAGGACGTAACAAGCGGTTAGCCTGTAACGTTCCTCCAGAATGAGGATGACGCCTGGAAAATGACGAACGCCGTCTGAATAGCGCTCATTTCCAATTTGTGGAAAGACTATGCGTAAGAGGTCTCTTTCCAGGACTCGCCCAAAAATCTTGGATTTTCCTTCAGCCAGGCCGCTATGTGCTCGTCGAGACGTTCAGGACAAATTTCTCCTGGCTTTCCGTCTTCTGGAGCGATTTCTTTCAACCGAAGCGTCGGAACAACAAAGGTGGCAGCAAAGCGCCGATCGGCCTCGTCTCGATGTAGATCTCCGGAGTCTTTCCAGGCTGCTTTCATTGCCTTGTGCATGTAGCTGTATCCATCGGCGCGCTTGCCAATGGGCTGATTGGCTTGCTTCGCTTCGAATGCAAAACTGGCTTTTTTTGACGGGCAGGCGATGTACAGATCGCAGCGCCCGTGCCGAAGACTACCGGCGTCGACGCCGGGCGCCAATGTTCTGAAGCGCTTCTGAGTACTGAACTCTTCCATGGCAACCCAACCCTCCATGGACCAGGCCGCACCGGCCAATAGGCTTAGCGAGGCGCGTTCGTTGTACCACCAGGGATTGTCCGTGCAGCCGTCTGTGTAACGTTCGATTGTTGCGATCCAGGCGTCAGTATTTTTTTCAGGAGTGGGTCCCTCCAACGACAGAAACACGCTTCCTTGTTTTTGCTTCCTTCACTGCGGCTCTCACGATCATTGGGTGAAGGCAATATGATATCGCTGGAAGGGGCGCAGGCGTAAATTTGTGAGGGGAATGGAGTTGGCCGCGATCAGCAGACACTCTATCGAAATGGCCTGCTGAAAAAACTCATATTTCCCACGAGTTTCAGGCATGGGAGAATATTGCGTGCGCCAAACGCCAGGGCTACCGTTCAAGTGTCGCTGCAAATTCAGCGATACGGGCTTGGACACCCGGGGAAATACAGGGCGCACAGCGCCGCGAAAGCGGCTTTTTTGTCTTCGCTTTTTATGGCGAGCTGTGTGCGGGACACTTTCGAGTGTGCCGGGTTACCTGTTTTCCCGGTTGTCCAACCTGCGCACAGTTCGCCACCCATTCGCTTGGACACGAACGTGGTGAACTCCTTTCACAAACAGGAGATTCAACATGGACAAGAAACTCGTTCCCGATCCGCCGGTCGTTCGTAAAGCTCCCAGTGCAGCGGAGAAAAGCATGTACCTGCGTAAAGTCGTTGAGGTCCCCTTCAGCAACGGGGAGCCGGAGCCATCCAGCACGGCTCGTTTGCTCGATACCCTCGCGCTCACTTGCTCCAAACCAGTTATCCCCGAAGATCCCTGCAAGCCTGCGCTGTTTGCCATACAGCCTGGCGTGAGTGCCCAGGATGCGCTGGCCTACGTGTCTCGATTGCTCGAAACGGCGGAACTCAATGGCGATGAAATCAGCCTGCATACCAATCCGTTGAGCGAGCGCTGTTCTGGGCATGCTGCATTCGTAGAAGTGGCGCGTCGGTGGTGGATGCTCTGCTTGAGGGGGCATCCCCGTCTCATTAGACATTGCCCATTTTGGACAACCATCCGATTGATTGAGGTGGCATTGGTTGGGGATGTGATCAGTAGATTGGACCGCCAGCCACACACATGAAGCAGTATCTGATACTCCGGAAACGCCAAAGCCCGCATTCCGAGGCTTTGGCGGTAAGGTTCGGCACCAAGAGTCGAATTTCCTGTAACCATATGATTTATTATGATTTTTATTTAAGGTGAGAGAGGCTATCTCTAAAACTATCCTAATGAACATTAGTAAATACATAAAAAATTAAGGTGCTGCAGCTCCTTGCGAGAGGAGCTTTGAGGGGAAGCTATTAGTCAATGGCGGTCTTGTTTTTTGGGTCAGGGAGTGTGCTAGATCTGTGGGCAGGGACAGAACTATGGAAAGTTCAACTAGTTAACTAATTTATTAGACTGCTTCTAACTGAGTTGAAGTTATGTCGGTTGCCAATGTTTTTTTGTACGCTTTTTCAAATCGTCGTTTCATCGGGAATCCGGTCCAGGTGAAGTCCTGAAAACTGGCGCAAGATCGTCGTTCGTAGAGCGCTTCTTCCATCGCCGGGTCGCTGTAGCCGAACCAGTTCTGCATTAGATGAACCCGCAACATCGCCATCAGCGGGTACGCCGGACGGCCGCCTTCACCTTTTGGATAATGCGGTTCGATCAAGGCATCAGGCCCTTCCAGGGTACGACCTGATCCATCTCAATCAGGAAGCGCTCACGCCGGGTCTGTTTGCGTTTACCGGCATACTCAGCATCGGCAAAGGACATCTGTTTCATCGGGGCTCAACCGTTCAGTGTGGACGAGACGGGTATTTCACCAAATTTGGAAGTGTTTTTCAGAGTTTCCTTAAGCACGGAGCGGTGTAGTCTAAGTGACTTTTTATAAATGTGTCCCGCTTATTTTCTGCAAAGCTTGCTGCGAGCATGGGTAAAAGTCTGATTACTGCGCTTTTTCCTGAGTTGTTGTATCCGAATATAATTGTTATTGGCTTAATTACAAGTTCTTGGGGGGCTTTAAAAGCTTGTAGCCTGAAAAGCTAACTTTTGATACGGCGAAATTACTCATGTTATTTCACGCCTTTCTTGGTTCGTGCCTGTGAGATATGTTAGCTGGACGGAATATATTTGGCCAGCTGTTTTTGTTGTATTTAAATTGGCTTGTGTGTGGTCATACTGCTCTGAACTTTTGTATGGTTAGTATTATTTTGTGGAGTTTTGATTTTTTGTGAATGAATTTTGTTCGGTGATGGTTTGGTGCTTTTACTGGTTGTGTTTGAGCTTGCACCAAATTGAACTGTGTTTATCGCGGGCAAGGCACGCCCATGTTTGGTCCTTGCTTAGTCTTTCGCTATTATGTTTATTGTTAGTGCGTAATAGTAAATGCTGTGCCTGCTGTGATTTTTTAGTTTTGTGGCTATGAACCAATTAAGTGTTTTTGCTTCCATCGCCAGGGGGTGTCAATCATCCAGCGTTGATATATTGCGTTCTGGATTAAGTTTGCTTGGCGAAGGTGTCGCTTGCGAGTTGTATGTGATCCATCTAGCGCTAAAAAGGGGGCGGATTTTTTTGAACATAACCAAAAATAAATCCATCCCCATTCGATCCCCAGGTACGGGCCCTGTGTTCACTTGGTCCTACTGCAACGTTTTTTAAGGCTTATACGGGAGATATACAGCGTACTTCCTCGAAAGATATGGGCGTTTTGTGGGTACTCTCTATTCGTTATAGATGCTTTCAGAGTCGCCTCAACACTATTTTTACCTATCGCTGAAGATCACAGCCCTCGACTTTTCTCATCAAGTAGGTCGAACACAGAAGATGGCTCCGAACAAGCTACTAAGGCAAATAATCGTTAATACAGAAACCACCGCTATCCCAATCGGTCTTGAGGTCTCATAGCAGATTCTGGAATGCTCCTTAAGGTCTTCGACTATGGGATCTCCCTTCGGTTGATTATCTTTGATGAGCTGTATGCAGCGCCCAACAAGTAGGCTACTCCAAGGAGGATCCATCGTTGTGTGATGCTTCGAGAGCAGTTGAAATGATGTTCTGAACGCACCGATCTGATCATAGATAAAGGAGACTTCACCAGCTAGCTCAACTCCCAACAAACCGACTTTTTCAGCATTCGCTTCGAATATAGGACTGGGCCGATCGGGCATCTCCGGCAAAGAAATTTTCTGCTGATTGTCGAGCAAGCCTTTCATCTTAGTAAGGCTGTCGTACAGATCTGGGAGTGACAACATTATCGATCGCAACTCACCAGCCAATGCTGCTGCTATAGCCTTGCTGTCTCTGAATCGACGGTAGTCTTCAGCGACTAAGTGACTACCAAACCCCACCAGAACGGCAGCAGTGAACGCAACGAGCGCCGGAGCAATATTTTCCATCAAACTAGGTCCTTTTTCAGACAGGTTGGGATATCTGGTCGCCTACCGCGACTATGCACCGGGCGTTGGGATGAAACAGGTGTACAGAGAAAAGGTGACAGAAAAGGTGACCGATTTATTTTCTACCTTTGTCGAGTCTTCCGATCTGATTGACAGTCCAGCCGCCCATATCTGTCAGCTCATATCCGAAAGCTAGCTACAGGCCTTGCATCACTCTGCACTTGGGAAACGTCGAACAGCCCCAGAATTGCTGCCCCGCCTTCGGGCCAGAACTCACTGTGCGGATCACTAGAGCACTACCGCATTTCGGACATTGCCGCTCAGCGGTCGGGTCGCTACGGCGTTTCAGATTTTGCACATGTTCGCGGTGGGTCGCGAGGGATGGCGTGCGCCGGCTGGTTTGCAGGGCATGCATGAGGCCGTCGATCTCTGCCTCCGTGAACACCCTCTGCTGGAATGACTTGATGTAGCGATAAAGCCAATGCCCTGGGTAACGTTGGCCGGCATCTGAGTCTTGAAGGTACTGCCGCCGACGAAGGTGATGACCGAGTGCAGATGCTCGGCGCTGACGCCAAGGGTGGCTTCCAGGGCTTTGAGGTGTTTGTAGTTCTGCCGCAGCGGGTTCTGGAACTTGAACAGGCGCCTGTAGAGCTTTTGCGTCCACTGTGGCTGCTGCTCGCTGCCAAAGATCCAGCCGCGCATGTTCTTCGTTTCCAGCACGAAGATGCCGTAAGGCGAGAGGAAGACGTGGTCGATCTGCGTGGTGCCATCAGGTGTGTTCAGGGTGACGTTGTGCAGGCGGCGGTAGGTCTGCTTATCCAGTTGCCAATGGGCGAACAGACGCACCAGGAGTTCGCCGATGTGCCCCTTGGCCCAAGGCGTCTTGAGCAGGCCGATCAGCAGTGCCAGCGGGATCAACCAGCCAAACGTGCTCCAGAGCTGAGCGATGATGGGGTGAAGTTCATAGCCATCACTCTGTTTGAGCCATCGTGGCTGGCGGGAAAATCACCTCTTTGGTGTCGAGATTTTTGATGCTCGACTGCACCTTGATCTCCAACTCCTCCCGACCGGGCGGACCTTTGATATTTTCGTCGGTTTGGAATGTTACGACGTAGCGCTGCCCAGGCCGGAACTCAACGTCAGCCGCGGCAAAGTTGCACATTGCCCCGCCTGTGCCCAAGGCATTCATCGATAGCAACACCAGCGCAGGGAGTGTTTGCCGGGCTTTAGCTTCAGCGCCTGTTCGCCCGAGACATCCAGTATGGATCGGCGCCCGGCACCCTTGATCCGCAGGCCATCCACATCGGTTGCGAGCAACAGCCGATGAAAGGGTACGCCCAAGGCTCGATATCGAATCGTATCGAAGTACACGAGCGCGGCATCGCTGGCGTTGTCGGACAGGTCGTAGGGCTTGAGCTGTTCGGGAGCCCAGTCGCCTTGATAATTTTGTAGTGGTAGTCTGAACAGCCGCCAAGCAATGCGACTGTGAGCAGCAATGCCGCCCATTTAAGTGGCGTCATTGCGTAGATTTTGAACATCGGTCGTCCTTGAGATCGAGTACTGATTCCTTCAGTGCCGGGCGGTTGTTGCGCCGCTGGCAGCGGCTTTGGTGTTGGGCGCGCAGGTGCTATAGGTAGCGAATCCAATGACCAAAGAAGCTCGAGCCATCATATTGATATTATCAAGGTTTAGAAAGTCGGAATTAACCATGTGCTTTCAGTGGTGCGCGCAAAGGGTAACGCCGTGGCTTATCCTCGCCACGGTTAATAACCCGAGGTACCTAGCGGTACGTCATTGCGCCAAAAGAATCTAAATCCATCCTGTTGTTTCTACGATGTTTAGACGTTTATTGCCGGAGTCATCCTGCTGCCGGCTCGGGCCTGGCCGCCGGCGAACTAAACTGGTTGTACCTCTGAAGCAGATGTCTCCAGAGAGGTCAG
>NZ_CAJFDC010000007.1 GCF_904067045.1 Pseudomonas sp. FEN
AAACCAGCTGTTAATGAGTTCATCTTTTACCTTTGGCGTCCTGGCGGATGCCATGCGTCAATTGCTCGACTAGATTAAGTGCTTCAGCCACAGCCTCGCGCTTGATCACCAACCGCTGCCCAGATTTATACCGTGTGTCACCGGTTTTCCGGATGTAATCATCATCGACAATACCCTGTGTATGAGCGAGCAAATGACGCTGCTGGAAGGCCGTTGTCAGTTGTTCCATCTCGACGACCGTAAGATGCTTGTCGTAACCGCCTCCTGTCGCGACAGCCCAAAGAGCTGAACCCTCGGCAAGATTCTGAAATGCGTTGCGCCGGATCTGCACTGTCGGTGCTGTGTGCGCATGAAGCGCTTCTGCAACCCTCTGAAATGCCGTCACCGCATTCTGCAAAGCGCCCTCAACGATCAGACGGCACGTGTTCTCAGCAGTATCTGCGTCTGTAATAGCAACTCTGATGGCGTCAACTGCTTCAAGCGACTGCCGGATACCCTGGGCAGTGAGATCAAAGACAAGTTCCGCAGCATTTGCCCCGCAAGACGGACAGAAATATGCCGCCCCTACAACGGCATACCGACATCCGCATTCGCCACAGGTTATCTTAAGACGCATGGGTGCTGCCGCAGCATAGGGGATTGGAACATGTTGAGGTCTGCTGTCCACCTTCATGCTCATTGAGATGAATCCGCCCCTAGACTGCCTCTGATTAAATCTCTGCGCATCAACGCGAAGCGCCCCCCCTAAAGCCGCTCGAACCTTCGCTAGAGCAACGTCCCGTGCATGATTAAGCTGTTCCTGGGTCCACCAACTCCGAGCATTAGCGGTATGGCCGCAGAACGGACAAAAGACCTCCTCGTCCCTAACTTTATCCTCCAATCTGCCATCAGTACCTTGAACTGAGCTAAGCATTCTGGCGCGGGACACTCGCGATCAAAGTAGTTGTCATCGTCTGCGGAGATGGCGACCGTAGATTTTTCATCGCTAAGGTTTTGTAATGCGCGGATTGTTTCTTCGAACATCGCCAGTCTCCCAGCAGAGGCACCGTGAGTAAGGACTTCATCACACCCAAGCTAGCATCGTCGCCCTTGGGCCATCCCGATAATAGCTGCTCGCTAGCGGGAGTAAGAAAAGTCCCCGGGCGATGGTCAGGCAAGACACCATTCTAGCAATTGTCATCACTGAATTGGATTGCACAATCCAAAGAATTCGAGGCGTCAGCCCCGACGCTTTCGAGCAAAAACGACAGCGCTCATTTTTTCCAGAATACCCGCTTGCAACTCACGAAAATCGATCATCATTCGCTCGACCTCGAGCGAGCTTGCTCCCTGCCCGTTTTTCTCTGCAAGCCACAGCTTCAACAGGCCGGCAACCCGACCCAAGTCGCCGTTAATTCTGCAGAGATCAGCCACCGCCTTTAGGTCGACGACCGAGCGAATAGGCGTGTTCAGGCCCAAAGCGCGGAGGTAGCCTGAGCGGGACATACCAGCTTCTCTTGCACGCTCGGTAATCGCCTCCTTTTCCTCGTCAGTAACCCAAACCTCGATTGGCTTGCCGCGTCGGCGAGGTGATGCTTTTTCTTTGGTGCCGATTGCCATGGGCGCTCCTGTGTTTGCCTTGCTTTTGCTCCTAGACGCGGCAGCGGCTGTGCGCCTTGCAGAACAAGATACGTTGAGCCGAAGGCGAATAAGTGGCAGTGGTGGATGGGTTCGGGCTTGCCCGTACCCGTACAACACACATCTTGCCGTCCGATTCGACGCTATTACATGCGTATCTCTGCGAACGGATCATATCTAGCATACCTAAGCATACTTACGCATGCCTACGCATTTATGAGCTAGATTACGCATGGTCCGTAAACAATTTTTTGCGCATACTTGCGTAACCATGCTTAAGCGGAGGTTCGATGACGAAGACACCAAAAGAAGGGCTTGCTGGCGCGGGGCGGGTGGCGTTTTTAGCGCGCCTCGATGAGTTTCGGGGTCTCATTCAAGCCGGTTGGCCGGTGACGGTCGTTTATGAGAACCACGGCGGAGATAACACGGGGCTGAGCTACAGCCAGTTCGCTCGGTACGTAGGAAAGTACATCCGCAAGCCGACCAAGCGTGGCGCCCAGCAGCCCACAATTTCTGACGAAATAACAATTCCGGTAGCGCCGGTGCCAGAACAAATGCAGTCCGCCCTCCCAACGGTACCCGCCCCTATGTCGAAGCCACGACCTGGGTTCCGGCATGACCCAAGCAGCGGCAATAACCGTGATGATCTTATATAGCCTTCTAAGGGTTTAGCCTTTTCGGCTGCACATCTTTCTAGCGGCCCAAAGCACCTACTGCAAGTAGAAGCACAATATTCGGTACATTCCGAACAGGGCGGATTGAACAAATAATCGCCAAGAATTGATCTTCCCTATGTCAACCTAATTAGCCAATCATTCCATCGATGCAACCGGCATGTCCGGGCACGATCAGGCACTGACCAAAGTGACTGATAGAGGCCGGGAAATGCACCAAAAAATCATAACGTCCATTATCGCCAAAACGCCGCTGACAACAATTCCCCTGCGCGAAACGACCGTTTCTACTGCTCGGGAACTCCGTCGTAAGGCGGCCTATGGTGCCAAAATTGCCGTAGCCGTCTTTTTCGGATTGGCCATGTACATCGCTCCCCCCCGGCTTACGCCATCTATTGCTCGAACTGCTCGACGTTCTATCAGCAAATGTTCGAGTACGTCGAGGCCGTTAATACCGCCTTGAACACCGCCGAGACATTACAGACGCAAATTCAGCAGTATCAGAACATGGTCACTCAAGGCACCGGCTTGCCCAGCTCAATGTTCGGCAGCGTCGCGGCCGATCTCAAAAAAGTGGCTAACATCTACACCCGCTCGCAGTCTCTAGGCCGCCAGATCCAGAACATGGACTCACAGTTCAATACGGCTTTTCCCGGCTTTCAATCCTATCTGAATCAAGCTGCAAACTCGGCAGAAGTACCGGCGGGTGAGCGCTATCAGAAGTGGTCAGAGCAAAACCGCGACAGCGTGAAAATGGCGCTTGAGGCGGCGAACCTCAACACCAGCACTTTCGAGTCTGAGGACACCCAGCTCGATCACATGGTGGCTCGCTCACAGTCGGCCGTGGGCCGAATGCAAGCCATTCAGGCAGGCAACGAGATAGCCTCTCAGAACGTTCAGCAGTTGCAAAAGCTGCGCGATCTACTGGCCACGCAAATAACCATGCAAGGCAACTATATGGCTCAGCAGGGCGACCGGAAGGCTGCTAGCGAAGCCGCCGAGCAAAAGTTCGAGGCCCGTAAAAACAACTGGGGGCCTTCCGAGGATTTCTAACCATGTTCATATCTAAAAATCTGATCGTTGGGTTATGCATCGCCTCCGCTCTTGGTGGCTCTGCTCTATCTGGATTCATTGTTTCTATCCGCACCGATTGCGTGGCTGTTGAGCGGTCGATGCAATCAGACACGGATAAGAACTTTGAAGCACGGAAAAACAACTGGGGCCCGTCTGAGGATTTCTAACTATGCAACGCTCAACATTTCTGGCACTCGTCAGTGCAATGCTCTTGCTTTCGGCCGGTAGCGCGATGGCAGCAGGAGATGTAACTCAAAGTAATGAAATGAACGGGCTTTTGCGGATGCTTTATCAAGCGGCAAGTGAATGGTCCCCACGGCTACAGGGGTATGCAAACAGATTGCTGGCTTCTCTCGCTCTCATCCAATTGGTTTGGACGTTCATGCCTTTAGTTATGAAACAAGCTGACTTAGGCGAAGTTGTCGGCGAGCTGATCCGCTTGTTCATGGTCATTGGCTTTTTCTACGCAGTCATTGAGCACTCCGTACCATGGGCGACAGCCGTAGTGGATAGCTTCCGAGAAGCTGCGGGCACAGCTAGTGGTTCGGGCCGTGCGCTTCAGCCTGGCGATATGTTCGCGGTGGCCGTCAACTTCTCACGCACCATCGTGGAAGGAATTTCGCTTTTTTCCCCGGGTAAAGCAGTCCTTATCGCGCTTGTTGGCTGCTTGGTTTTACTGTGCTTCGCCTTTATCGCGGCATTCATGTTTGTGACGCTTGTAGAATCGTACGTCATCATCAATGCCTCCGCGCTGTTCTTCGGTTTCGGTGGTTCGCAATGGACTCGCGATTTTGCAATTGCACCACTCCGCTTCGTTGTTGCAGTGGGTGCCAAGCTGTTCGTCTTAACATTGATCGTAGGAATTATTGTCACTTCGGCTAAGTCCTGGTTAGCGGCTTATACCAATGACGAAGCATCTCTGATGACATTGGCAGGTTTGGCTTTGGTATGCGCCTACCTGACCAAGACTATTCCCGAACTGATTGGCGGGATGATCAGCGGCACGTCACTGGGTGGAGGTTCGGCCATCGGTGGAATGGCAGCGGCTGGCGCTGCCGGTGCTGCTGCCGCAGTCGCCACCATCGCCACGGCCGGTGCCGCTGCGCCCGTTGCCACTGGTGCGCTTGGAGCTGCCAGTGGTGGTGCAAGTGCCGCAGGGGCGGCTGGTAGCGGAGGATTGGCTGGCTCTATTAACTCCAGCTTTGCCGGTGCGGCAAACTCCGGCATCGGTGCAGCGGCCTCAATGGGCAACGCCGCGTCCTCTGGAGTGGGTGCCAGCACTGGTGGCGGTGCAGCCATCAAAGTCTCTACATCAGCAGGGTCGAGCGTAGGTGGCAGTGCCGCTAAAGCGACGCCCAGCCCTGCCCAACCACCTAACAGCGGCGTGCAGCAGGCCGCCAAGCAGGCTGGAAAGGTAGTGCAAGACAACGACGACAAAGACAAACAACAAGAGACACCAAAAAGGGGTACTGAAGTGTCGGGAAATTCCCTATCTCAAGCGGCGAATGGAGGTGCGAAGGTGCTCGGGGTGATGGCTTCAATGGCTGTACCGGGCATGGAGAATGCGCACGGCCTATCCCTTGGTGCTGGATCAACCCCACCTTCAAATAGCGAAGCCAATTCGACCGCTCCAAACAACCGCGGAGAGTTAGCCGCTGATTCCGAGCAGGGGGATTCCAACGTGATCCGTCCAGCCTCAGACGCAAGCCCTACTACTGGTCGCCTAGCCTCGCTGAGTGTGCCGGGTACGGCCTCCAACAACGAAAAAACGGGGAAATAATCATGATGGAATTTCTGATGTTCGCTGGATTCGCAGTATTCGCCTTTACGTTCGCCGTTGGCATGTGGGCACTCGGCCGGTGGTTGCGAAGCAAAGGTTACGGGCCGCAGCTAGATAAGCTGGATCGGCAATACACGGCGTTGCAGCTTCGCGCTAGCCCGTTCGCACTGTCCGCTTCTTATCGTATGTTTGTCGGGGCGCAAGCTCTGAGTCGCCTGCCTTTGCTGGGTAATAAGGATAACGTAGTCCTGAACAAAGAAATTTTGATGGCCATCCGAACCGCGCACGAATTACGAAAGCGAGAGAACGCTGGTAATGTTTGACCACTATTAATTACTAAGAGCTAACCCCGCGTCAGTGCGGGGTTTTGCTCGCCAGTTGCACCAAGATAACCTCTGGCAAACGACCTGAGCGATTTCTACATTAAGCCAGCAACATTAATTTTCGCGATCTGAACAACAGTTTTGGCAGATCCAGGGGCGTTTCGAGCAAACGCAATGGGCACGCCAGCATACGGTTACCCCGCGAAACTCCTTTTTGATGTCCAATGGCAGCAGACCAAGGAGCGAGGTAAGACTGCATTAGCAATTTATGTTTCGATCTCGTTGCTGTTCAAAATTATGCGCAATCGGATTTCTTTACTCCCCACTAAGAACCATCGGTTCTGTCGCTTCTATCGCAAGCCAATGCCACCTTTTTAGCGGTTGTGAATCCCGAAAAAAACGATTCGCGTTCGAAAATTGTTTGAGCATTAAATATCGGCAGATCTCATAGCTTGATCAATAGTCGTGAATTGAGTGTACGAATTATTTCCTCCGGATAAATCTCTTTGGATGCCAAAATTTTTGCATACTAGAACATACTCCATCAAATCAACAGGTCGAGCTGGAATTACTGGAGGAGGACCTGCAATTACTTTCTTATCAGCCTTGAGGATAGTCATAGAGTTAGGCCTGCTTCGAAACTGAAAATAGGCAATTTCACAAGCCCATACTCGATGAGCCATCATACATTGACCTTCATGCTCAGAAGTGTTCTTTAAGCGTTCAACTCTAAGCACTTGATCCTCATTCCAAAGAGCGATAGCATTTGAATTCAAGGTTCTTCCGCGATCCCAGAAGGTAACAAATATAAACTTCTTACCTATATCGATACCTAATGCACCTGTATAAGAGCAATGGACCAAATCAAAATGAGTCTCTGGAGTTAAAGAGTCAAGAATGAAAACACTCCCAAACGGTGAAGGATCAGTTATTCCGCCATCAGCCCAATTTTGATAAAGAGTGCGAAAAATAGTCACATGATAATTAAACCCCCTCAAATCAATTATCGCGTCGGAATTTGGATCCCTAATATCGTCTTTAAGAGTCGAGTCCCTAGCAAGAAGACCCACATGAATCTTTAGCGCCCACAAGTAAACTTCGTCCAAATTGAAAACGCCCTGAGATATCCGCCCCTCAATCTCTGAGAACTTCCTATTATGGGATGACTCAGCGGGAACTACTGCGTGCTTGTATTGCAAGAAAGACCCATTGGGAAGACCTAGCTTTTCATTTCCAAGCCTCATCCTTTGCTGAAGCCAAACAGGTATCACATGCTCTTTTGTGTCGGGCTCGGAACCACTAAACAAACATTTCAAAAAACACCTCTTCTAAACAAGCCAACGCGCCTAGTAAATTGAGACTCAGCAAATCTAAGGTAGCCTTATAAGTTATACAACACACATTAGCCATTTACTTCAGAGAAAAAACTCATCATCTCTCAAAGCTTCATACTCACGAGAAAAAATTTTAAAAACCATAATTGGCGCCGTCGACTATATCATTGCGCCTAATTTATGAATTACCAAGGTCGCAAACCAGTCTCTCTCTCCAAATAGTCTGCAACGGTTTTTTCTGTTCTGTACACAATCTGAATTACATGATTTAGATATTGAAAACCAACCGACTTTTTTACTGCGTCCTTATCGCGAATTCGATGAGCTATGTTGCCCCTGATCGTAATGTATTCATCTAACTTATCAGCAGCTCTCGTAGCCGACATCTTTTCCCACCGCCAGCAGCTGCTAATCTGGGGAATCCCTATCAGCTCTTCATATAGTTTGTTCACTTGTGGAGTTTTTGGAGTATTAAGTGTACCTACCCACTTATCGAGAACTTCGCCTTTATGGGCTTCCAGAACTGCTCGCCATCCATCGTCGGAGAGCTGCCAAAGCAATTCAGGATTTTTTTGTTCCACTAATCCCTTTACAGAGTAATTCCTTATCTTTAGCGGTATGCGATCAGCGCTATCCACATTCGCAAGGAGAAAATCGAACGCTTCGGTCGCTAAATCCTCAATATAGGACTCCCAACAAGCCGTCACGAAAACAATCACCGATCTATTCAGGACTTCTACGCCATACTTTCTACCTGGACCTTGACCCGCATAATCCTCGTGAATGGTCCAAAGCTGCTCGATATCTTCTTGGTTAGCTTGAAAACTCGCCACTGCTTGCGACATTTGATTCACTCCATGAGATCAAAACGCCAGCATACATAAAACTGCCACTTTCCAACAGAGGCGACTGCTTTCTGTACGTTCCTACGCAGGTTGAACATCATTTTGATGCTGGAACCAGACGAAGCAGGAAATCCACAAAAACCCGGATTTTTGCTGATCGTCTCCTCCAACGAGTACACCGGATTAGGCGCACTGGGGGACCGGACGAATGCGGACAGACGGTCAGTGGAACCGGAGACGCCCGAGAACCGCAGAGAGGGGATACCCATTACTAATACGCACCGACTTTGAACACCTTTCAGAGCAACCGTGATTAAACTGAAAGCCTTTCTTGATCAGACAGTTCAGGCCTCAGCCAAAAACTCGGAGGCTACGCCATTAGTAATACGGACGGACCTGGGACACCTCTTGGGCCGCAGTCCAAAACGATAGCGATTCGCCGCTGGTAATGCGGACGGACGAGGATCACTCGACAGAATCGCTGAGATAACGCCCTACAGCTGTCTTGCTGACGGCCATTCGAGCCGCTATAGCCCGGATGCTCAATCCCTCAGCTCGCAACATTTGCGCCTGCGAGCGGCGGCCCTCGGCAGCCGCTAAAAAAGTTTCACGCGCTACAGCACCGGCGGCGCGCCTGCGGATCTCGTGGCGCTTCCTGTCACGCTCCTGGGCCATCCCCGAGCCAATGATCGTCTTGAGCTGCCGCTGTTCGTCCACGGTGATCCTGAACAGGTTGATCAGGGTGTCGTTCTTGGGGGTATAGAGTGGCGCGTAGTCCTTTCCTCCGAAGCTAATCCTTTCTCCCGACTCGTAGGCCTTGGCCTTACTAAACAACGTCATCAGCTCCTTGGAGCGGCTACTCCATTTCGGATCTAGCTCGCGGGCCAGCGCTGAGGCTTCGTGATACATCTGCTTGCTGTTTGTCGCGCCGGAAAGGAGCAGGAAATTCAAGCGCCAAAAAAGGTGTTGCATCCGGCAGCCTTCGTTGACGCCGCCGCGCAGCTCGGCGAGCTTGCGCAGGTCTTCAAGGCGATCCCACGCGAGCTGGCGGCCGGAGAATCTGCGGAGATTGTCAGCTTTACCGCCGGGCACCAAAAGGAGGGGCTTAGGCTTGCGTTTGACCCGCTCGGCCTGTTCCTGCCGCTGTTGCTCGATTGTCCAACGGGCAGTTGGTAGCAGGGCCTCGGCCAGATACTCGAAGTTATAGCGGACGGGCTGGCCATCGGTGTCGTTCGTGACGTGAACAACGCGACAGACTTCGCCACTCTTGCTGTTGACTGTCTGGATAGTTCGCAAAACGCGGCTTGCATCTTTGGCCATCGGATCGGCCCCGACATGTGCGAGGCGATCCACTAGGTAGCGTTGGCACGCATTCCAGCGGGGCAACGCCTGACGCGGGATAGTACCGTCGAGTAGCCATTTCGCCTGAATACCACGGCCGCTGTAGATCAGTACGGACGGTGCCGGTAATCCTTCTTCGGTGCAGAAATACAGCACCGACATCGCCAGTTGGTCAGGCGTGCGACCGGCGAGAGAAGGTATGCGATAAGTGTCAAGATCGGTGAACAACAGCCCCAACCGGGCAAGGTTCACGACCCGCCGGTTGGGCCGGATGAACTCTGCCTGAGACATCCATGTGTCGCGGTTTTTATCCACCAAATTGAGAATGGCGGGCATGTCCGCTAACCGGTGGGAGGACTGGCGTTTTTCGCCACGTACGTCAACCAACAGCGAGAAAAATCCGCTCCTGTTGCTGTCGTGGTACATCTGCGCCTCGTCCTGAGAACTGAATAGCGCAAGCTGTGGACATTGGTGGCGACCGCAAGCCGTTCTAGCATGCTGCTGCGACATGGGCCCTGCGTCGGGCCCGATCTGCACCGCTCAGACTCCAATTCCGGGCCTGGGCGCAGGGCCGGAGTCCTTACATGCGTCAATCCAATCTTCGACCTCAGCCAAATCCCATACTACTTTGCGACTGCTGATCGCAATGCGACGCGGAAACTTACCTTTGATTTCAAAGTTGTAGATCGTCCGCTCACACAGCGGGATCATTGCTAGTAGCGTCTTTTTATCGATAAGCGTTCTGTTCGTTGATACCTGCATACCCTTGCCTCAATCAGTCACATTGGATGTGTGCCTGATCGTGCCCGGACGTGCCGCTTGCTTCGACGAGATGATTGGCTAAAATGGTTGACATGAAAAATAGATCAACCATCGCCATTTGGAAGGGATGCGACCCAACCGTCGCAGATGCCATTCGACGGTTTCGGGATTGCTGGGAGCCGTACTCTGCAGCATCGAAGCGCTACCCTATCGCTCGACTGGTAGAAGAACTCATCGACCCCGTTGTAGCTACGTACACGACAACACTCCCGTCGCGCTATTTGGGGCACGTGCCAGGAGCCGGTACCGGCGTAGCATTCAGTGAGATCATGCGATTGGTCGGTGCTGAAGCAATGGTCCGGATACAGCGCCGATTGCTGCGAGCTTTTGCTCTAACAGAAGATCAGCAGTCCAAGAGAGACCAGCAATTTATCGCCACACTCGAAACGCTCATCGAGCTGGTATGGGCATGCAAGCGCAAGCAACCGGCGAACAGAAATGTTCGCGGCTTAAATGGTCAACGCTTAAAAGTTTTTTGTAGATTTTGCGGCTCGCTTGCGGAGCTGGCCTCATTCGCCGAATCCGTCAAAGACGAAGGCCAACGCGGAATCGATGAAAAACTACGCCTAAGCAACCTGTACTGCGCGGCTCATCGCCCTAAGTTGCCGGATGACGATTGGAATCCCGAGTACAGGAAAGCAAAACGGTCTGTAGCGCAGTTTGACCTCGAACTAATTAGGCTCAGCCGACAATGCGCCTCGCGAGGCACCCCGCAAGCGAAATCAGGTGACGAGTTGGTTGACAGCTACATACACAACTACATGCTTGGCCAAACGCTAACGCTAGCAGAGGAAGCAGAGTTACGGGACCTAGCGCGACTCATGGTGGACTCAAGATTATCTGATAGAAAAAAACAGATACTCATGCTCCGACGGCTTGGTTTCAATCAATCAGCGATTGCGCGCAGGCTGGGTATCGAACGCCAAGCGGTATCCAAAGCAATTGCCTCAATCCCAGAGATATTTTGGTTGAGTCAGCCACACCGATCCGGTTAGTGGCTCTTTTTAGTGTCAACCCAAATACACAATCAATAGAGGTTCGCGGCCGAACCGGACTCTTAAATCAAACCTTCGCACGTGGTTTTTTTTGCGTCCATTCGTCAATCATATCCGCCCAATCCTGCAACATCGCCCGACGCTGATCTCGGTATTCAGCCTTGTTGTAAACGGCCCGTACCCCCTTCTGCTCGTGCGCAAGGCACTTCTCAATCCAGTCTGAGTTGTAACCCGCCTCATGCAGCAGCGTGCTCGCTGTGCGCCTCAAATCATGCGGGCCGAACTTGCTTAGCGGCTGCCCTTCTTTCTGCGCAAGCCGAAAGGTCAGCGTCAGCACCTGATTGATCGTCGCGGTGCTCATTGGCAAATCTGAATCGTACCGGGAGGGAAAGACGTAATCTGAACCACCGGCAAACGTCTTCAACGCAATGAAGAAATCCAAAGCCTGCTGAGATAAGAACACCAAATGGGAGTTGCGGCGCTTCATCCGCTCTTTCGGAATTGTCCACAAGGCTTCGCTGAAATTGATCTCGTTCCAGGTCGCATTGGTCAACTCACTTTTGCGAACCATGGTCAGCAACAATAACTTAGCGGCCACCCTCACGGAGGAGGCAGTGCCGATGCGTTCCAGGTACTGATACATCAACGCGATTTCGTCAGGCCCCAAAGCACGGTCACGTGGCTCGAATTTAGCGATGCTTGCAGGACGAACCAGATCAGCCGGATTCTCGACCTTCTGGCCTCGCTCTATCGCCCATCGGAACACCTGCATCACAATCTCGCGGGAGTGCACGGCCGTGGCTGGAGCTCCACGCTCCACAATTGCATCAGTCAGCGTTCGCAGATCCTCATGATTGATTTCCACCAGTTTCTGATTACCGAAGTGCGGCTTTAGCTCGCGCTCGTAAACCGATCGGCGCATGTCACGCGTAGAGTCAGCCATCTGATACCCACGCAGCCATTTCTCAGCCCACGCATCAAACGTCTCTGCCCCTTTGGTGCGTGCCTTGGCACGGGCTTTCTCTTTGGCAGGTGACTTACCCGCCGAAACCATCTTTTTAGCCTCGCACAGGCGCTCTCTGGCTTCCGCAAGTGTGATGCCACCCACGCCATAACGACCGAACGTGATGGTCTCCTGACGGCCATTGATTGAGTAGTTGTAACGAAATGAGATGGAACCGGCAGCAGTGACGGCCACGTACAGCCCGTCGCGGTCGTTCACCTTGTAGAGTTTTTCTTGCGGTTTGAGGTTACGCAGCTTGGTATCGGTCAGCATGGCAGTTACGGATTCCATGGAAAAAATACCATGCTCAGAAAAGCACTCATTCACCTCGATAAAACCCAATGAAACCGGGCTGATGATGAGATTTGATACCATGCCCTTCCCTACTAGGACGACATGGTATCGAGCACCGAACATGGCATTTGGCTCAGTCAATGCCCCGTACCATGCCATACAAACATGGTGCTTGGCGATGCATAAAGCTGCCAGAATTTGCCAGACCCAAAAAGCCAAAAGCCCGCAATTACGCGGGCTCCAGGACATTTCTTGCTAGATCGTGCCGGACAATGCCGGACGTCCAATCATTCCCACTCGATCGTCGCCGGCGGCTTGCTCGACACGTCATAGGTGACGCGGGAGATGCCTTCGATTTCGTTGATGATCCGGCCACTGACGGTTTCCAGCAGCTCGTAAGGCAGGTGCGCCCAACGCGCGGTCATGAAGTCGATGGTTTCCACCGCGCGCAGGGCCACGACCCAGGCGTAACGCCGGCCATCACCGACCACACCGACCGATTTCACCGGCTGGAACACCACGAACGCCTGGCTGACCTTGTGGTACCAGTCGGCCTTGCGCAGCTCTTCGATGAAGATATGGTCGGCGCGCCGCAGCAGGTCGGCGTATTCCTTCTTCACTTCACCAAGGATCCGCACCCCCAGGCCCGGGCCCGGGAACGGGTGACGGTAGACCATGTCGTAGGGCAGGCCGAGCTCCAGGCCAAGGCGACGAACCTCGTCCTTGAACAGTTCGCGCAGCGGCTCGACCAGCTTGAGGTTCATCTCTTCCGGCAAGCCACCGACGTTATGGTGCGACTTGATCACGTGAGCCTTGCCGCTTTTCGCGCCAGCCGACTCGATCACGTCCGGGTAGATGGTGCCCTGGGCCAGGTACTTGATGTTGTCCAGCTTGCAGGACTCGGCATCGAACACGTCGATAAAGGTGCGACCGATGATCTTGCGCTTCTTCTCAGGGTCCGACTCGCCGGCCAGGTTGTTCAGGAACTGGTCTTCAGCGTTGGCGCGGATCACCTTGACGCCCATGTTCTCGGCGAACATGGCCATCACTTGCTCGCCTTCGTGCAAGCGCAGCAGGCCGTTGTCGACGAACACGCAGGTCAACTGGTCGCCGATAGCCTTGTGCAGCAATGCGGCCACTACCGAGGAGTCAACACCGCCGGACAGGCCGAGCAGGACGTTATCGGTGCCGACCTGGGCACGGATGTTGGCGATCGCGTCTTCGGCGATTTTCGACGGTGTCCACAGCGCTTCACAGCCGCAGATGTCGAGGATGAAGCGCGACAGGATGCGACCACCCTGCTTGGTGTGGGTCACTTCCGGGTGGAACTGCACGCCGTAGTAACCACGGGCATCGTCAACCATACCGGCGATCGGGCAGCTCGGGGTGCTGGCCAGGATATGGAAGTTGTCTGGAATCCGGGTGACCTTGTCGCCGTGGCTCATCCACACATCGAGGCCGAGGACGCCGTCGGCATCCACGTGATCTTCGATGCCGTCGAGCAGGCGGCTCTTGCCAACCACATCGACACGGGCGTAGCCGAACTCACGCAACTCGGAACCTTCGACCTTGCCACCCAACTGCTCGGCCATGGTCTGCATGCCGTAGCAGATACCGAAGACCGGGACACCGAGGTCAAACACGGCTTGCGGGCAACGAGGACTGTCGGCTTCGTGCACGGACTCGGGACCGCCGGCGAGGATGACGCCTTTTGGCGCGAATTCGCGAATCGCTGCTTCGTCCATGTCGAACGGATGCAGTTCGCAGTACACGCCGATTTCACGCACGCGGCGGGCGATCAGTTGGGTGTATTGGGAACCGAAGTCGAGGATCAGGATGCGGTGGGCGTGAATGTCGAGGGCCATGAGTCATTCTCGTCAGTGAAATCAGAAACAACACGGGGCTGTCATCAACAGCCCCGGTTCAAATTCGTCAATCGCCTCCCGACCTCGGCCAGGAGGCGATCACTATCAACCTACGCGATAGTTTGGAGCTTCCTTGGTGATCTGCACGTCGTGAACGTGAGATTCAGCCATGCCGGCACCGGTAATCCGCACGAATTCAGGCTTGGTGCGCATTTCTTCGATGTTGGCGCTGCCGGTGTAGCCCATCGAGGAACGCAGGCCACCCATCAGTTGATGGACGATGGCGCTCAGGGAACCCTTGTACGGTACGCGCCCTTCGATGCCTTCCGGTACCAGCTTCTCGGCACCTGCGGAGGAGTCCTGGAAGTAGCGGTCGGAGGAACCCTGGGACTGCGACATCGCGCCCAGCGAGCCCATGCCGCGGTAGGCTTTGTAGGAGCGGCCCTGGAACAGTTCGATTTCGCCCGGGGCCTCTTCGGTACCGGCGAACATCGAACCCATCATCACGCAGGAAGCACCGGCAACGATGGCCTTGGACAGGTCACCGGAGAAGCGGATGCCGCCATCGGCGATCAAGGGTACACCGGTGCCTTCAAGGGCGGCGGCGACGTTGGCGATGGCGCTGATCTGTGGCACGCCGACACCGGCAACGATCCGGGTGGTGCAGATCGAACCCGGGCCGATACCGACCTTGACCGCATCCGCGCCGGCTTCGGCCAGGGCCTTGGCGGCCGCGCCGGTGGCGATGTTGCCGCCGATCACCTGCACTTCCGGGAAGTTCTGCTTGACCCAACGAACGCGGTCGATCACCCCTTTGGAGTGACCGTGGGCGGTGTCGACCACCACCACGTCGACACCGGCGGTGACCAGTGCCGCCACGCGATCGGCGGTATCTTTACCGGTACCCACCGCGGCGCCGACACGCAGACGACCCTGGTCATCCTTGCTGGCCAGCGGGTAAGCCTTGGATTTTTCGATGTCCTTGACGGTCATCATGCCCTTGAGGGCGAACTTGTCGTCGACGATCAGCACTTTTTCCAGACGGTGCTTGTGCAGCAACTCGCGGACTTCGTTCTTGTTCGCGCCTTCGCGGACCGTGACCAGACGCTCTTTGGGCGTCATCACTTCGCGAACCGGGACATCCATGCGGGTTTCGAAACGCACGTCGCGGGAGGTGACGATGCCGACCAGGTCGCCATCGTGCAGCACCGGCACACCGGAGATGTTGTGCATGCGGGTCAGTTCGAGCAGTTCACGCACCGTGGCATCGGCCTCGATGGTGATCGGGTCCTTGACCACGCCGGCTTCGAACTTCTTGACCTTGCGCACTTCGGCAGCTTGCTGCTCGATGGTCATGTTCTTGTGGATGATACCGATACCGCCTTCCTGGGCCATGGCAATGGCCAGACGGGCTTCGGTCACGGTATCCATGGCGGCGGAAACCAGCGGAATATTCAGCTCGATGCCACGGGTAAGGCGGGTCTTGAGGCTGACTTCGTTAGGGAGCACCTCGGAATAACCGGGCACTAAGAGAATGTCGTCGAAGGTCAGAGCTTCTTGGCTGATACGCAGCATCGCGGGGGCTCCCGAGCGGGAAAATGGAAGCGCGCCATTATACTCAGATGGCCCCCTGGGCTCAATGTAAACCTTGGCTTATTTAAAGCTGCACTTTCACCCAGGCCACCGGCTGGTCCAGCCAGTCGGCGAATTCGTCGAGAAAGCTCTGCTTGAAGCCGGCCTCGAGCCAGTTGTTGAAGATAAAACCGAGGTTGGAGAAGGCGCATTCCTGCAGGAACAGAAAGCCGTTGATATCGTCCTCATGGCCGCACAATGGGCAGATGAAGTTCTCGGTGCGGCCCGGCATCCAGTCTTCGAGGCTGTCAAACAGTGCCTCGCCGACTTCCCGCCGGCACTCGGCGCAGCCCGCCTCTTCGAGAAAGCCTTTGGCCGGGGTATAGATGCAGCGCTTGGTAACGATCTCCAGGCCGTTGATCGGCGCCTGGAACGGCAGCGCCTCCGGGCGCAGGACCACGCTGGCGGCGCCCGGGGCAATGGCGTGGGCCATGCGGTTGCCGGTGCGACCGCAGGTGCTCAACTGTTCCTCGACGATGTTCTTGCGCGCCAGCCAGCGCACGACGGCCCGGGCCCGGGCTTCGTGGACCGGCAAGGTGGAAATCTTCGGGACGATGATACTTTGGGAATTCATGGGTACGGCCTGGAACGAAGGGCTGTGGTGCTCCTTGTGGCGAGGGGGCTTGTCGGAACGCCACACCGCCCCGTGCGGCTGCGAAGCAGTCGTAAAACCACCACACGCGCTCTGTCAGCTACAACACAGTTGCCAGTCTTAGGGCCGCTGCGCGCGCCCACGTGGGCAAGCCCACTCGCCACAAGGTACGCAGCCGCTCAGCTTAATCTCTGAGAGCATCAGGTCAAGTGCTGAAATAACGGCTGATCAGGGCAATCCCGCTGGCCAGCACCAACCAGGTCACCAGCCGCACGAAGGCTTCGCGCGACAGCCGGCGGATCAAACGCCGGCCGATCCACGAGCCCAGCGCCATCGCCGGCAGCAGACAGAGCGCCAACACCAACAAGGGTAGTTCAGCATACACCCCGGCAATCACGAACAGCGACAAGCGCACCACCGTGCTGCAACTGATCAGGGCGCTCTGGGTGGCCCGGGCCGCGTCCTTGGGCAAGCGACTATTCAGGTAGATCGCATATAAAAAACCGCCGCTGCCAAACAACGCGCCGAACATCCCGCCCACCGTGCCCATCGGCACCGCCCAAGCCGCCGCCAGCTGTGTCGGTCGCACCTTCACCGACAGGCTATAGAGCGCATAAGCGCTGATGAACAAGCCCATCAGCAGCAACAGAATGTCGGACTTGAGGTTCAACAGGAAGATGACCCCCAGGGTACAGCCCACCGCCATGCACGGCAGCAGCCACAGCAATTCGAACTTGGCCACGTCCTTGCGCGAAGGCAGCAGATTGCCAAAGACCGCGACAAAATCCAGCAACACCAGCAAGGGCACGATTTTCGACAGCGGCATGAACAGGATCAGAATCGGCCCCGCCACCAGCGCCGTGCCAAAGCCCGCCACACCGAAGACGATATAGGCCAGGACCACGCCCAACTCCACCACCAGCCAGTCAGTGGCGCTGAACGGCCATTGGCTCAATAGGGCAACAAGACTCATGAAGAACACTTCCACAATGGGTTCGATTGACTTTAGCCAGTACCAAGCCTTGCGACTAATATATTCAAAGCCCGCTACCCATCTCGAAAAGGCATGACTCGTGATATCCACCCGCCAACTGCGCTATTTCGTCGAAATCGCTGAATCCGGCAGCTTCAGCGCCGCCGCCGAGCGCCTGTTTATCGCCCAGTCGGCCTTGAGTCGGCAGATCAAGGAATTGGAAAAGCAGTTGCAGACGTCCTTGTTCGAACGCACGGCGCGCCAGCCGAAGCTGACGGCCGCCGGCGAGGCCTTTTACCCTCGGGCGCGGAATCTGCTGAGCGAACTGAACAAGGCCAGCGAACTGGCGACCCAGGTCGGCAACGGGCAACTGGGAACATTGCGCCTGAGTCATTCCAGCACAGTACCGATGAGCGGGCGATTGCTGCGGGCGATCAGTCATTACCTGGAGCAGAGCCCGGGGGCGTCGATGGATATCGTCAAATTATCTTCCGAGGCCCAACTCGAGGAGCTCGCCGAGGGGCGGCTGGATATCGGCCTGTTGCGCCTGCCGGTATTGCGCCAACGTGAAGGCGTGCAGATCCTGCCGTTGTTCAGCGAGCGCCTGCTGTTGGCGGTACCACCGAATCACCCATTGGCAGGCTCGACCGAAGGCATCGACCTGGCGGACCTGAAGGACGAGGCTTTCATATCCATTCCACATCCGCAGCGTGGCGGCTTGAGTTATCTTTCGGCCGAGCTGTGCATGCGCCAGGGGTTCTTTCCACGGGCGGCGCGGGTGGTGTCGCGCAAGACCACCCAGTTGCAGTTGATCCAGGCCGGATTCGGCGTCGCGCTGTTGCCTGAGTCGATGCGGGACATTGCCCCGACGAACATCCATTTCCTGCCGCTCAAGGACCCGGATTGCCAGAGTACCCTGGCCCTGGCCTGCCGCCAGGAACCGACGCCACTGGTGGCGCAATTTGTCGAGCGGTTCAGCGAAGACCTGCAACGCCCCTGAAAACACCTCCGAACTTGAAGGCGCAGGGCTTGTGTGGGAGCGGAGCTTGTGTGGGAGCGGAGCTTGCGTGGGAGCGGAGCTTGTCGGATCGCCGCACCGCCGCGAAGCTTTTAGCGTCCTCCCGGCCGCCTTCGCGAGCACGCTCTGCTCCCACATTAGATTCGGGCCGCACACAAAATCCCCGTTCGATGACATAACGTAGAGATTGGCAACCGAATGCCTTTATCATGCCGCCCATGATTAAAGATCCCTTTTCACGCCTGGGCCTCGACCGCGAAGTCCTCACTGTCAGCCAGCTCAACGGCCGCGCGCGGGTGTTGCTCGAAGACGTGTTCAGCAATATCTGGGTCGAAGGCGAAATCTCCAACCTCGCCCGTCCGGCGTCCGGCCATGTCTATTTCACCCTCAAGGACAGCGGCGCCCAGGTGCGTTGCGCGTTGTTCCGACAGAATGCCGCCCGCGTGCGCCAAGCGCTGAAGGACGGCCTGGCGGTCAAGGTACGTGGCAAGGTCTCGCTGTTCGAAGGCCGTGGCGACTACCAGCTGATTCTCGATACCGTGGAACCGGCCGGCGATGGCGCCCTGCGCCTGGCCTTCGACGCGCTGAAGGAAAAACTCAGCGCCGAAGGCCTGTTCAGTGCCGAACGCAAGGTCCCGCTGCCCGCGCATCCGCAACGCATCGGCATTATCAGCTCGCCCACCGGGGCGGTGATCCGCGACATCATCAGTGTCTTCCGCCGTCGCGCACCGCAAGTCGAGCTGACGCTGATCCCCACCGCCGTACAGGGCCGCGAAGCCATCGGGCAGATCGTCCGGGCCCTGAAGCTCGCCGATGCCAAGGGCTTCGATGCGCTGATCCTGGCCCGTGGCGGCGGCTCGCTGGAGGACCTCTGGTGCTTCAACGAAGAAGCCGTGGCTCGTGCGGTGGACGCCTGCGTCACGCCGATCGTCAGTGCCGTCGGCCATGAAACCGATGTGTCCATCTGCGACTTTGTCGCCGATGTCCGCGCCCCGACCCCCTCCGCCGCCGCCGAGTTGCTGGCCCCGGACGCCAGCGACCTGCTACGCCGGGTCGAGAGCCTGCACCGGCGGTTGGTGATGCGCATACGCGACCGCCTGATGCGCGATCGCCTGCGCCTCGATGGCCTGGCCCGACGCCTGCGTCATCCCGGCGAGCGCCTGCGCCAGCAGGCCCAACGCCTGGATGACCTGGACATGCGCCTGCGCCGGGCCTTCGAGCGCCAGCTCAATACCCGCCGGGAAAAACTGCTCCGCCTGGAAACCCGTCTCGCCGGGCAACATCCGGGGCGCCAACTGGCCCTGTTACGCCAACGCCTGGACAGCCTCGCCGCGCGCCTGCCACGGGCCATGCGCGAGGGCCTGAAAGCCCGGCGCCTGCAACTGCAAAGCCAAATGCAGACACTTCATGTAGTAAGTCCTCTCGCAACCCTGGGTCGTGGCTACAGTATTCTACTGGACGAGCGCGGCCAGGCGATCCGCAGCGCCAGGCAGACCCATACCGGCCAACGCCTGAAGGCAAGACTGGGCGAGGGGGAATTGCAGGTGCGGGTCGAGGACAATCACCTGACGCCAGTCACCCTTTCTCTACTGGACTGAACGTCAAGGGATCAGAACATGCACCGTTTTCTCAGCGCCCTGCTGTTACTGGGCCTCGCCTTCAATGCCCAGGCGGACAGCTACATCACCCGCCTGCTGAACAAGCCGGTGCCCGGCGGCGTCGCAGTGGTCGATCTCGGGCCAGGCAGCCAGGCCCCCAAGGCCAGCTACCAGGGCAAGCCGGTGTTGGTGGTCAAGGAGCAGAACAGCTGGCTGGCGATTGTCGGTATTCCCCTGAGCGTGAAGCCCGGCAGCCAGCAGATCAGTTCGGCGGGGCGCAACCTGAGTTTCAATGTCGGCGGCAAGAAGTACCCGGAACAGCACATCACCTTGAAGAACACCCGGCAGGTCAACCCGAACCCGGCCGACCTCAAGCGCATTGACGAAGAACTGGCGATACAGATTCGCGCCTATCGCAGCTTCAGCCCCGGCACGCCAAGCAACCTGCTGCTGGACAAGCCGGTCAACGGCCCGCTGTCGAGCCGTTTCGGCGTGCGCCGTTTCTTCAATGGCGAGGAACGCAACCCGCACGCCGGGTTGGACTTCGCGGTTCCGGCGGGCACACCGATCAAGACGCCGGCGGCGGGCAAGGTGATCCTGATCGGCAATTACTTCTTCAATGGCAACACCGTGTTCGTCGATCACGGCCAGGGCTTTATCAGCATGTTCTGCCATATGTCGAAGATCGACGTGCGGGTGGGCCAGTCCCTGGCGCGCGGGGCGCTGGTCGGCAAGGTCGGTGCGACGGGCCGCGCGACCGGACCACATATGCACTGGAACGTCAGCCTGAATGACGCGCGGGTCGATCCGGCGATCTTTATCGGCGCGTTCCAGCCCTGATCCCCTCCCCCCTCCTACAAGGACCGCGTTCAATCCGGGCGATCGGTGTCGCGACCAATAACCCCGCCGACGAAGATTGCGCGGCGCCAAAATAGTGCGCAATTGTTCTAGATTTTTAGTCACTCACGCAGAATAAAATCTCGAAAAAGTCGTTCCCACGAGTATTCCTCTCAATTTTCCCCACAGGCTTGCCATCTTTCACCTCAATGGTTAGGGTTGAATCCATGAAAACTTCTCACACCCTCATTCAGCGACGTCAACATCGCAGCCTCTGCCTTGTCAGTGCACGACTGCCAGGCTGAATCGCGCGACCTCGTCCCCCGGTTTTCTCCCTGACAACACATTACTGGCCGGCCGCCTTTTTTCGGCCCTGACCCCAAGGAATTTTCCATGAGCATGCTCAAAGACCCGTCTTCGAAGTACCGTGCGTTCCCCACCATCGATCTCCCGGACCGCACCTGGCCGTCGAAAACCATCACCAGCGCGCCGATCTGGTGCAGCTCCGACCTGCGCGACGGCAACCAGTCGCTGATCGAGCCGATGGATGCGGTGAAGAAACTGCGCTTCTGGAAAACCCTGGTCAGTGTCGGCGTGAAGGAAATCGAAGCCTCGTTCCCGGCCGCGTCGCAAACCGACTTCGACTTCGTCCGCACCCTGATCGAAGGCAACCATATCCCCGAGGACACCACCATCCAGGTGCTGACCCAGGGCCGTGAAGACCTGATCGCCCGCACCTTCGAATCGTTGCGCGGGGCCAAAAAGGCCATCGTGCACCTGTACAACGCCACCTCGCCGTCCTTCCGCCGCATCGTCTTCAACCAGGACAAGGACGGGGTCAAGGCCATCGCGGTCAACGCCGCCAAGCTGTTCGTCAAATATGCCGCCCAGCAGCCGGAAACCCAGTGGCAGTTCGAATACTCCCCGGAAACCTTCAGCGCCACCGAGCTGGAGTTCGCCAAGGAAGTCTGTGATGCGGTGATCGAAGTCTGGAACCCGACGCCCGAGCACAAGGTAATCCTCAACCTGCCAGCGACTGTCGAGTGCGCCACACCGAACATCTATGCCGACCAGATCGAGTGGTTCGGTCGCCATATCAATCGTCGTGACAGCGTGATCATCAGCCTGCACACCCACAATGACCGTGGCACCGGCGTGGCCGCCACTGAACTGGGCCTGATGGCCGGCGCCGACCGCGTCGAAGGCTGCCTGTTCGGCAACGGCGAGCGTACCGGTAACGTCGACCTGGTCACCGTGGCCCTGAACATGTACACCCAGGGTCTCGACCCCGAACTGAACTTCTCCGACATCGACGGCGTGCGCAAGGTGGTCGAGGAGTGCAACCAGCTTCCGGTGCACCCACGCCACCCGTATGTCGGCGACCTGGTGCACACCGCGTTCTCCGGCTCCCACCAGGACGCGATCCGCAAGGGCTTTGCCCAGCAGCAAGCCGACGCCCTGTGGGAAGTGCCGTACCTGCCGATCGACCCGGCCGACATCGGTCGCAGCTACGAGGCGGTGATCCGCGTCAACAGCCAGTCGGGCAAGGGCGGTATCGCCTACCTGTTGGAACAGGAATACGGCATCAGCCTGCCACGTCGCATGCAGATCGAGTTCAGCCAGGTGGTGCAGCGGGAAACCGACCGCCTCGGCCTGGAAATGACCGCGCAACAGATCCATGCGCTGTTGCACAGCGAGTACCTGCAAGCCAATACCCCGTACTCGCTGGTCAGCCATCGCCTGCAGGAAGAAAACGGTCACAGTGCCGTGGAAGTGGAAGTGGCGAGCAAGGGCCAGGGCGAGACCAACCTGCACTGGCGCGGCAAGGGCAACGGTGCCCTGGAAGCGCTGGTGGCCGGCTTGCCACTGCCGGTGGAGATCATGGACTACAACGAGCACGCCATCGGTGCCGGGACCAATGCCAAGGCCGCGGCCTATATCGAGCTGCGGGTCAATGGCGAACGGGCGGTGCACGGCGTGGGTATCGATGAGAACATCACCACCGCCAGCTTCAAGGCACTGTTCAGTGCACTGAACCGCTCGCTGAGCCAGGTGAGCACCACCAAGGCGGCGTAATCGTCGGCTGAAATGAAAAGGCCCCGGTGGTGTGAACCCCGGGGCCTTTTTGTGCTTCGGTGGTATTGAATACACCAGTAAGCCTTGCATCGTCTGTCCGGGCGCGATCGCCAGCAAGCCAGCGCCTACATTAGGTTTCGGTCAGGCACAACAACTCGACTCGACACCGATCCTGTAGGAGCCGCCGGTCGACGCTCGATTGCCGGCGATAAACGATAACGCGGTCTCAGTGATTCAGCTCGAAGCCGTCGGCATCCAGGTAGGCCGGAAACCGCGTCCGATAGGCCGCCAGGTCCGCCGCGCTCAAGGTGACCTGGAACACGCCATCGGCCTCCCCCGCGCCCAGCAACGACTCGCCCTGGAAATCCAGCACATGGCTGTCGCCGGTATAGGCGAAACCCTTGCCATCGACGCCGATACGGTTCACCGCCGCCACATAGCACAGGTTTTCAATCGCCCGGGCCGGCAACAGCCGGTTCCAGTGCAACCGCCGCGCGCCCGGCCAGTTGGCGCTGTACAGCAGCAGGTCGGTGTCCAGGGCATCGCGGCTCCACACCGGGAAACGCAGGTCGTAGCAGATCAGTGGCCGCACCCGCCAGCCCTTGAGCTCGAACTGCACCTGGCGCTCGCCCGGGGTGTAATGATTGTGCTCGCCGGCCATGCGGAACAGGTGACGCTTGTCGTAGTGCAGCACCTCGCCATCCGGTCGCGCCCACAACAGACGATTACGGTGACTGCCATCGGCGGCGCGGATAATCACGCTGCCGGTGATCACCGCGTCGAACTTCTTCGCCTGCGCCCGCAGCCAGTGACTGGTCGGGCCGTTTTCGGCTTCGGCCAGGGTCTGCGACGCCATGGAGAAGCCCGTGGTGAACATCTCCGGCAGGATTACCAGATCAGCCCCCGCGGCCTGCTCCAGCAGCACCTCGAAATGCTCCAGATTGGCCTGACGGTCATGCCAGGCCAAGGTGGTCTGCACCAAGGCGAGCTTCAGGTCGGGCAAGCCAGTCAAATCACGCATAGTTTTTCCGCCGCGGTACGCAGCGTCTCCTCACGCTTGGCAAAACACAGACGCACCAGGCGCTGCCCCTCCGGCGGATTCTGGTAGAACACCGACACCGGAATGCTCGCCACGCCATGTTCACGGGTCATCCACAGGGCCATATCGACGTCGTTCAGGTCCGGGCGGATCCGCGAGTAATCCACCAACTGGAAGTAGGTGCCCGCCGCCCGGGTAAAGCTGAAACGCGACTCGCCGAGCAGATCGCAGAACAGGTCGCGCTTCTCCTGGTAGAACGCCGGCAGTTCCTCGACATGCTGCGGATGCATGGCCATGAAATCGGCCAATGCATACTGCAACGGCGTCACGCCACAGAAGCTGACGTACTGGTGCACCTTGCGCAGTTCGGCGGTAAGGGCCGGCGGCGCCACCACATAGCCGGTTTTCCAGCCGGTGACGTGGTAGGTCTTGCCGAACGAGCTGACCACGAAGGCGCGCTGATACAACGCCTCGTGGGCCAGTACGCTGGCATGGGGCACGCCGTCGAACACCAGGTGCTCGTAGACTTCATCGCTGACCAGGTAGATATCGCGGTCGGCGATCAGTTGCGCCAACTGATCCAGCTCGGCATGAGTGATCAACGCGCCGCTGGGATTGTGCGGGCTGTTGAGGATGATCATGCGGGTACGCGGGCTCAGGGCATCGGTGAGCTTCTGCCAGTCAATGGAAAAGTCCTCCAGCCCCAGTTGCACATGCACGCAACGCCCGCCGGCCAATTCCACCGAGGGTTCGTAGCTGTCGTAGCAAGGGTCGAAGACAATCACCTCGTCACCGGGGTGGATCACCGCCTGGATCGCACAGAAGATCGCCTGGGTCGCCCCGGGGGTGATGGTGATCTCGGCATCGGCGTTTACATGCACGCCGTAGCTGCGAGAGATTTTCGCCGCCACCTGCTGGCGCAGGGCGGGTAGCCCGGTCATCGGCGCATACTGGTTGTGGCCGTTGTTGACATGGCGGCCAACAGCGTCACGCAGGGCTTGCGGCCCATCGAAATCCGGGAACCCCTGGGACAGGTTCAGCGCGCCGGTTTCCACCGCGAGCGCAGACATACGGGTAAAGATAGTGGTGCCGACATTCGGCAACTTGCTGGTGATCATGGGGTCGTTTTCCCTGCTGAACATCCGGCGCTACGGGGCACGGGAGGGGTTCGAGGATAACGTAAACGCCAGGCATGAAAAAGGGCGCCAAGGCGCCCGTTTTCCAGACCTGTATCAGCGTTTCTTGTCGCGACGCTTCTTGTCGGCCTTCTTGTGGTGCGACATCATCCGGCGCTTCTTGTTGACCTGGCGGTCGGTCAGCGCGGTCTTGTTGCCTTCATACGGGTTCTCGCCGCCCTTGAACTCGATGCGGATCGGTGTCCCCACCAGCTTCAGCACGCGGCGATAGGTGTTTTCCAGGTAGCGAACATAGGACTTCGGCACCTTCTCCACCTGGTTGCCGTGGATCACGATCAGCGGCGGGTTGGCCCCGCCCAGGTGCGCGTAGCGCAGCTTGATCCGACGGCTGTTGACCATCGGCGGCGCGTGTTCGCTCACCGCATCTTCGAGGATCTGCGTCAGGCGGCTGGTCGGCCAGCGGGTGACCGCCGACTTGAAGGAGTTCTGCACCGACTGGTACAGGTTGCCCACGCCCGTGCCGTGCAAGGCCGAGATAAAGTGGATGTCGGCGAAGTCGACGAAGAACAACCGGCGCTCCAGCTCGATCTTGACGAAATCACGCTCGCCCGGGGTCATGCCGTCCCATTTGTTCAGGGCGATGACCAGCGCGCGACCGGACTCCAGGGCAAACCCGAGCAGGTTGAGGTCGTGGTCGACCACGCCTTCGCGGGCGTCCATGACGAAGATCACGACGTTGGCGTCCTTGATCGCCTGCAGGGTTTTCACCACGGAGAACTTTTCGACTTCCTCGTGGATCTTGCCGCGCTTGCGGACACCGGCGGTGTCGATCAGCGTGTACTTCTCGTCGTTACGCTCGAACGGGATGTAGATACTGTCGCGGGTGGTACCGGGCTGGTCATAGACGATCACCCGGTCTTCACCGAGCATGCGGTTGACCAGGGTCGACTTGCCGACGTTCGGCCGGCCGATGATGGCGATCTTGATGCCATCCTTCTCGCTCGGGCCGGGAATGCGCTTGGCTTCTTCACCTTCGGCAACGTCTTCGGTCTCGCCGTCTTCCGGCTCGTCCTCGTCGTCTTTCGGGAAGTCGCTCAGGGCGATCTCCAGCATCTGGGTGATGCCGCGACCGTGGGCGCCGGCGATCGGGATCGCATCGCCCAGGCCCATCGGGCTGAATTCGGCGCGAGCCATATCCGGGTCGATGTTATCGACCTTGTTGGCGACCACGTAGGAACGCTTGTTACGTTTGCGCAGGTGCTCGCCGATCATCTGGTCAGCGGCGGTGAAGCCGGCCTTGGCATCTACCAGGAACAGCACGACATCGGCTTCTTCAATGGCCAGCAGCGACTGCTCGGCCATCTTTTCGTCCATGCCATGCTCGTCGCCGGAAATACCGCCGGTGTCGATCAGGATATAGGTGCGCCCTTGCCACTTTGCCTCACCGTATTGGCGATCACGGGTCAGACCGGACAAGTCGCCGACAATGGCGTCGCGAGTCCTGGTCAGGCGGTTGAACAAGGTGGACTTGCCGACGTTCGGTCGGCCCACCAGGGCGATTACGGGAACCATGCGGCTCTCCACTTCGTTATTTCAGAAAATACAAAAGCCGCTGCAAGGCAGCGGCTGGTGCTCGGGGCAGCACCGGGAGGTGCCGCAAACCTCGCCGGGGCAAGGCCGCTTGGGGGTACCCCCAAGCATAGTCAAACCTGTTTTTTGCACCTGAAGTGCCTGCGCTCGATCATGCTGCGTTGAAGATCAGTTCGCAATGCTCATTGACGAACGTCAACTCCGCTTGCTCACTGATCTTCGCCTTGCCTGATCTTCGCTCGGCGACTTCAGGGACTAAAAACTACTTGATGGTCAGGGCTTCCAGTTTGCCGCTGTTGCCATACACGTAAATCATGTCACCCACCACCAGCGGACGGGCACGCAGGCCGTCGCTGTCGATACGCTCGCGACCAACGAAGCGACCGTCCACCTGGCTCAGCAGGTGCAGGTAGCCTTCGAAGTCACCTACCGCAACATAGCTGGAGAACACTTCCGGTGCCGTCAGCTGGCGGCGAGCCAGGGCATCATTGCTCCAGAGCGCCGTGGTGGAACGTTCGTCGACGCCCTCAACCGTGCCCGACGCCAAGGCGACATAGACACTGCCGAAACCCTGGGCCACACCCGCGTAGCTGGAAGCATCACGCTGCCAAAGCACGCGACCGCTTTCCAGCTCCAACGCCGCCATGCGGCCCTGGTAGCTGGCGACATACAGGTTGCCGCCGGACAACAGCAGGCCGCCATCGATGTCGACCACACGCTCCAGCTCCGAACGCCCTTGCGGAATGGCCACGCGGGCTTCCCACGCGGGCACGCCGTTCTGGGTGTCCAGAGCGACCACTTTACCGGTGGACAGACCCGCCACCGCCAGGTGGTTGGTCACGATCGGCGCACCAGTGCCACGCAGCGTCAGGACCGCCGGGGTGCTGTCATACAACCAGCGCTGGCTGCCGGTGCTGGCATCGAGGCCGATCACACGGTCGTCCTGGGTCTGCACAACCACCACGTCACCGTTGGTGGCCGGCGGAGCCAGCACTTCGCTGGTCACCTGGGCGCGCCATTTCTGCTCGCCGCTGCTGGCATCCAGGGCAATCACTTCGCCCTTGAGGGTACCCATCAGCACCAGGCCGTAGCCGACGCCGATCGCACCGGAAACCGGCAGCTCCAGGTCTTTCTTCCACTTCACGTCGCCGTTCATGCGGTCCATGGCGACCACTACGCCGGTCGCATCGGCCGCGTAAATGGTATCGCCGTCAACCGCCGGGACCAATATGTTGTAGATCTTGCCCTGGCCGTCGCCGATGGAACGGCTCCACTGTTTCTGCAAAACCACTTCCTCCTTGAAGGAGGTCAGCTCGGCCGGTGGCAGTTCTTTCTTGCTGTTGCTGCTGCAACCCGCGGCCAGAATGGCCAGAGCCAGCAATGCTGCATGTTTCCAACGGATCACGTCACGCATCCCCTTTGGCCAGGTCGTCCAGCTTGATTTGTAAGCCACCGACCGCTGCTTCATCAGACAGCGCCGCCTTGGCCTTTTGGTACGCGGCATGGGCTTCGTCGCTCCGACCCAGTTGAACCAACAGGTCCCCCTTGAGTTCTTCACGACTGGCCAGGAACGCCTTGTCAGCATCGCCGTCGAGCAGTTTCAGTGCATCGTCGACCTTGTTCTGTGCCGCCAGCACCTGGGCCAGGCGCTGACGCGCGACTTCGCCCAGGGTGGGGTTGGCCGGTTTGTCGGTAATGGCTTTGAGCTCGCGCGCGGCGTCGTCCAGCTTGCCGGTATCGACCGCGACTTTCGCCACGAACAGGCTACCGTACTGCGCATAGGCACTGCCGGCAAATTCACTGTTGAGCTTGTTGGCCAAGTCCGCCACGCGTGCGGGATCAGGCTTGCCGTCCGGCGTCAGCGTGGTTTCCAGCAACTGCTGATAGAGCATCGAGGCGCCTTGCGCCTGGTTGCTCTGGTACTTGTGCCAGGCCTGCCAGCCGAACACCACTACCAGGGCCAGCAAGCCGCCAGTGACCAGGGGTTTGCCGTTACGCTGCCACCAGTCCTTCAACTCCGCCAACTGATCATCTTCGGTACTCGACACCCCAATACTCCTTATTCTCTAAATCGGCTGTTTTACAGCTTCAACCCTGCACGACGCAGGTGGCCAAGTGCTCGGAAAGAGCCTCCCAGGCAATGCTTTGTTGCTCGCCCTGGCCACGCAGGGGTTTGAAACCTACCACTTGCTGGGCCAATTCGTCGTCACCGAGAATCAAGGCATACAGCGCGCCACTCTTGTCAGCTTTCTTGAACTGGCTCTTGAAGCTGCCGGCACCGGCGTTGACCTGCAGGCGCAGGTTCGGCAACCGGTCACGAACCTTCTCACTCAGGGCCAGGGCCGCAAGTTCCGCGGCCTCGCCAAAGGCGCACAGGTAGACATCGACCTGCCGGGAAATTTCTTCCGGGACCTGCTCCAGGGTTTCCAGCAGCAGGATCAAGCGTTCGATGCCCATGGCAAAGCCCACGCCCGGGGTCGGCTTGCCGCCCATCTGTTCCACCAGGCCATCGTAGCGACCGCCGGCACAGACCGTGCCCTGGGCGCCCAACTGGTCGGTGACCCACTCGAAAACGGTCTTGCTGTAGTAATCCAGCCCGCGCACCAGCTTGGGATTGATCACGTAAGGGATACCGGCCGCATCGAGACGGGCCTTGAGGCCGTCGAAGTGCAGGCGCGACTCTTCGTCGAGATAGTCGGCGAGTTTCGGCGCATCCACCAGCACGGCCTGGGTTTCCGGGTTCTTGGTGTCGAGCACCCGCAACGGGTTGGTCTTCAGGCGACGCTGGCTGTCTTCGTCCAGCTGGTCGAGACGCGCGCCGAGGAACTCCACCAGGGCCTCGCGATAGCGCCCACGGGCCTCGCTGGTGCCCAGGCTGTTGAGTTCGAGCTTGACCGCGTTGCGGATGCCCAGCAGGCCCCACAGGCGCCAGGTCAGCACGATCAGTTCGGCGTCGATGTCCGGACCTTCGATATTGAAGACTTCACAGCCGATCTGGTGGAACTGGCGATAACGGCCTTTCTGCGGACGCTCGTGGCGGAACATCGGGCCGATGTACCAGAGCTTCTGCGGCTGCCCGCCACCGCTGATGCCGTGTTCGAGCACGGCGCGCACGCAGGCCGCGGTGCCTTCCGGGCGCAGGGTCAGGGAATCGCCGTTGCGGTCCTCGAAGGTGTACATCTCTTTTTCGACGATGTCGGTCACTTCACCGATGGAGCGCTTGAACAGCTCGGTGAACTCGACGATCGGCATGCGGATCTGCTTGTAACCGTAGTTATCCAGCAGACGCGCGACAGTGCCCTCGAAATAGCGCCACAGCGGCGTCTGCTCGGGCAGGATGTCGTTCATGCCACGAATGGCTTGCAAAGACTTGCTCACAAAATATCCTTAAATTCTTTGATCAGCCGCGGGCGATCAACGCCGTATCGGCTTCGACCTTTTCGGCCGCCTTCTGCCGGATCAGCTTTTCCAGCTCATCCACCAGGTTGTCATTCGTCAGTTTCCGCGCCGGCTTGCCGTCGATGTAGATCAGGTTCGGCGTGCCACCGGTCAGGCCGATGTGGGCCTCTTTGGCCTCGCCCGGGCCATTGACCACACAGCCGATCACCGCCACATCCAGCGGCACCAGCAGATCTTCCAGGCGCCCTTCCAGCTCGTTCATGGTCTTGACCACATCGAAGTTCTGCCGCGAGCAACTCGGGCAGGCGATGAAGTTGATGCCACGGGAGCGCAGGTGCAGGGACTTGAGGATGTCGTAGCCGACTTTCACTTCCTCGACCGGGTCGGCCGCCAACGAGATGCGAATAGTATCGCCAATCCCTTCGGCCAGCAGCATACCGAGGCCGACGGCGGATTTCACCGTGCCTGAACGCAAACCACCGGCTTCGGTGATTCCCAGGTGCAGCGGCTGGACGATTTCCTTGGCCAGCAGGCGGTAGGCGGCTACTGCCATGAACACGTCGGAAGCCTTTACGCTGACCTTGAAGTCCTGGAAATTCAGGCGCTCCAGGTGTTCGACATGGCGCAGGGCCGACTCGACCAGGGCTTCCGGGGTTGGTTCGCCGTACTTTTTCTGCAGGTCTTTTTCCAGGGAGCCGGCATTGACGCCGATACGGATCGGAATACCGCGATCACGGGCGGCATCGACCACGGCCCGTACCCGGTCTTCGCGACCGATATTGCCCGGGTTGATGCGCAGGCAGTCGACACCCAGTTCGGCCACGCGCAGGGCGATCCGGTAGTCGAAGTGAATATCGGCGACCAGCGGCACCTTGACCAACTGCTTGATCCGACCGAAGGCCTCGGCGGCGTCCATATCCGGCACGGAAATCCGCACGATATCGACGCCCGCGGCTTCCAGACGATTGATCTGCGCCACGGTGGCGGCGACGTCATTGGTGTCGCTGTTGGTCATGCTCTGCACCGCGATCGGTGCATCGCCGCCCACGGGTACCGAGCCGACCCAGATTTTACGGGACTCGCGACGCTTGATAGGAGATTGGCCGTGCATGACTTATTGACCTAGCTTCAGGCGAGCGGTCTCGCCACTGGTGAACGGGGCGATATCGACCGGCTGACCGTTGTACGTAATCTGCGCGCCACGGGCATAGCCCAGGCGCACGGCGAACGGCGGCTTGCCGCTGAGCTCAAGGTTCTCGCCCTTGCGCTTGAGGCCGCTGAGCAGCACCTTGCCATTGCCGTCGGTGACCTGGGTCCAGCAATCGGCGACGAAGGTCAGGCGGACCTGGCCGGCGCCGGCAACGGCCTCGGCGGGCGTACCATTGGCCGGCGCGCTTGGCGCCACCGTCGACGTCGGCGCCGGGGCGGACACCGCTGGCACCACCAGGGTCTGGGCCGAATGCGGCACCGGCACCACGGCCGGGGTTGCCGGAGCACTGGTCGCAGGCGCTGGCGGCGCTGGCGGGGCCTCGACAGCGCCTTCGGGCGCCGCCGCTTCAGGCACCGCCTGATTCTCGGTCACCGCCTGGTCTTCCGGCTCGTCGATCGGGTGAATCTGCGTGGTGCCATCGGCGCTTTCGACTTCGACGTGCTCCATGCTGATGGCGGCCTGATCCTTGCTACGCAGGCTGGCCTGGTCCTGCCACCAGACGAAACCGCCGCCGATCACGGCAATCAGCAGCAGCAGGCTGACAATGCGCAGCAGGGTATGGGAAAACCGCACGGGCTCTTCGATACGCCCCAGCGCCTGGACACTGCTGCCCTGGGAGTCGGTGCCGGTGCACTGGTCGAACTGCTGGACCAGGCCGGCCTGGTCCATGCCGAGCAACTTGGCGTAGGCGCGAATATAACCGCGGGCAAAGGTATGCCCCGGCAGCTTGTCGAAGGCACCGGCTTCCAGGTTACTCAAGGACGACGCCGTGAGGTTGAGCTTCAGGGCCACCTCGGCCAGCGTCCAACCATTGCTTTCGCGGGCCTGACGCAGGGTCTCACCGGGGTTGACGCGAGTCGCTGCTACAAATTCGGGTTGCGCCGCTTTCATCTTTGCTCCGACAGGTATTGCTGATATTCCGGCGTACCGGGATAGAGTCGTTTTAGTTGCAGGCCGAAACTGGCGACCTTGTCACGATCTTCGTAGATTTTCGCCAGGCGGATACCGAGCAATAGACTACGTGCATTTTGCTCGCTCAGCAGGCTGAAGCGGTCGTAATAATCGCGTGCGGGCACATAATGCCTGTCTTCGTAAGACAACTCAGCCATTTCCAGCAAAGCGCGTGGCTGTTGTCGATTCAGGCGCAGGGATTTTTCGAAGTGCTGCTGGGCCAGATCCCGCTGGCCAAGGGCCAGGGCAGCCAGACCGAGGTTTTCGAAAACCCGGGAGCGTTCGGTATAGAGGCTGTCGGCGGCGGCCTGTTCGAAACGCTGGTAGGCGTCCTTGTAGCGTTTGAGCTCGAACAGGAAGCTGCCGTAATTGTTGAGAATACGTGCATCGCCCGGACGCGACGACAGGGCTTTCTGGAAATGCTCCTCGGCGAGTTGCGCTTCGCCTTCGGCCTGGAACACCAGCGCCAGGGCGGCATTGGCGTCGGGGTCGGAGCTGTTCATTTCCAGGGCTTTCTTGAGCGGGACCTTGGCCTGTTCGGTCTGGCCTTGCTGCAGATAGCCGATGCCCAGTTGCACATAGGCCGTGCGCGCTTCTTCGCGCCCCTTGCTGGTACTCAACGGATCGACATTACCCGATGAAACGCAGCCGGCCAGCAGGCCGGTGAATACTACAAGGAGCGCAGCGCGCAAGGTCATGGAGGTCCTCTCTCAGTTTTGGTTCGCGGCGCTTTGCCCACTTTCGGCATCGGCGCTCAGCTCACGTACGGCGATGTAGCGTTCGCTGCGACGGGTGCGATCCAGCACCTGTCCCACCAGTTGACCACAGGCCGCGTCGATGTCTTCACCGCGGGTGGTGCGTACCGTGACGTTGTAGCCGGCCTGATGCAACAGATCCTGGAAACGCCGGATCGCATTGTTGCTCGGGCGCTCGTAGCCCGAATGCGGGAACGGGTTGAATGGAATCAGGTTGATCTTGCAGGGCGTGTCCTTGAGCAGCTCGATCATCTCGACGGCATGCTCGACCTGGTCGTTGACATCCTTGAGCAGGGTGTACTCGATGGTCAGGACGCGCTTCTCGCCGAGGGTCGCCATGTAGCGACGGCACGACTCAAGCAGCATCTTAAGCGGATACTTCTTGTTGATCGGCACCAATTGGTTACGCAATGCGTCATTGGGTGCGTGCAGCGACAACGCCAGGGAGACGTCGATGTGCTCGGCCAGCACGTCGATCATCGGAACCACGCCGGAGGTCGACAGGGTCACGCGGCGCTTGGAGATGCCGTAGCCCAGGTCGTCCATCATCAGGCGCATGGCCGCGATGACATTGTCGAAGTTCAGCAGCGGCTCACCCATGCCCATCATCACCACGTTGGTGATGGCACGGTCGATGGTCGCCGGGACGCTGCCAAAGGATTTGTTGGCAATCCACACCTGGCCGATCACTTCGGCGGCGGTGAGGTTGCTGTTGAAGCCTTGCTTGCCGGTGGAGCAGAAACTGCAGTCCAGGGCACAACCCGCCTGGGACGAAACGCACAAGGTGCCGCGCTTGCCCTGGGGAATGTAGACGGTCTCGACGCAGCTGCCGGACGCCACGCGCACCACCCATTTACGGGTGCCATCGGTGGAGATGTCCTCGCTGACCACTTCGGGACCACGCACTTCAGCAACAGCCTTGAGCTTTTCACGCAAGGCCTTGCTGACGTTCGTCATGGCGTCGAAATCATCGACGCCAAAGTGGTGAATCCATTTCATTACCTGACCGGCACGGAAACGCTTCTCCCCGATTGAGTCGAAGAACTTTTCCATTTCCGGTTGAGTCAGCCCCAACAGGTTTGTCTTGCCAGTCGATGTCGTCATGGTTTCACCTTCACTCATAAGCCTGTGCTTAGCGAGCGGTTACTTCGGTAGCAGCGAAGAAGTAAGCGATTTCGCGAGCGGCAGCGGCTTCGGAGTCCGAACCGTGTACGGCGTTGGCGTCGATGGACTCGGCGAAATCGGCGCGGATGGTACCGGCGGCAGCTTCTTTAGGGTTGGTAGCGCCCATCAGCTCACGGTTGCGAGCGATAGCGTTTTCACCTTCCAGCACCTGGACGACAACCGGACCGGAAGTCATGAAGGCAACCAGTTCACCGAAGAAACCACGAGCGCTGTGCTCAGCGTAGAAGCCTTCGGCTTCAGCCTTGGACAGTTGCTTCATTTTCGAAGCGACAACGCGCAGGCCGGCGTCTTCGAAACGGGAAACGATCTTGCCGATCACGTTTTTTGCAACGGCGTCAGGCTTGATGATGGAGAAAGTACGTTGAACAGCCATGGTGTAACTCCAGAAACAGTGATTTGCCAAAAATTAAACCCGCGAATTATACGCGGGTTCCTGGGTATTGCCTAACCTGCCGCACTGCTCAGTCGCGTTCTTCGATCCAGTGGGCCTGAATGGCCTCCAGAACCTTCTCGCCACAGTGCTCGGGCTTGTCGTCGAATTCGGGCAATTCCATCACCCACTTGCGCAGATCGACGAAGTTGACCGACATTGGATCGACTTCCGGCTTGCTTTCAGACAGTTGGATCGCGATTTCCAGCACATCAACCCATTTCAGGCTCATGACAGCTCCCAGAATCAATGCGGCGCTTCGGCGGCGTGGTTAAGCGAGTATTTCGGAATTTCGATGGTCAGGTCTTCGCTCCCGACTTTTGCCTGACAGGCCAGACGCGACTGGGCTTCCAGCCCCCAGGCCTTATCAAGGTAGTCTTCTTCCAGCTCATCGGCCTCTTCCAGCGAGTCGAAACCTTCGCGAACCAGGCAATGACAGGTGGTGCAGGCACAGACGCCACCACAGGCACTTTCCATCTCGATGTGATTCTCATGAGCCAACTCGAGGATCGAAATCCCTGTCTCGGCCTCCACGACCAAGCCGTCCGGGCAAAACTTTTCGTGTGGCAGAAAAATGACCTGCGGCATCGTTACTCCTCGATCTCATTCAGATTGCGCCCCGCCAGCGCGGCTTTCACCGTCGAGTCCAGGCGGCGGGCGGCAAAGGCGTCGGTCACTTGCGACAGACGCTTGGTCTGCTGCTCGATGGCGTAACCATCGGTGCCTTTCATCAGTTCGGTCAGTTCCCGGACCTGCAGATCGATAACCATGCGCTCGTCGGCATCCAGCAAGCGCTCGCCATCGGCCTCCAAAGCCGCCTGCACGGCTTCGACCAGGCGCTGGGCATCGACCTGCTGCTCGCGCAGCACGCGGGCAACCTTGTCGTCGTTGGCGTGCTGGAACGAATCCTTGAGCATCTTGGCGATTTCGCCGTCGGTCAGACCGTAGGATGGCTTGACCTGGATACTCGCCTCGACCCCCGAACCCAGTTCGCGGGCCGAGACATTGAGCAGGCCGTCGGCATCGACCTGGAAGGTCACGCGAATCTTCGCCGCGCCCGCGACCATGGCCGGGATACCGCGCAGTTCGAAGCGCGCCAGGGAACGACAGTCGCTGATCAGTTCACGCTCGCCCTGCAGGACGTGAATCGCCATGGCCGACTGGCCGTCTTTATAAGTGGTGAAGTCCTGGGCGCGGGCAACAGGGATGGTGGTGTTGCGCGGAATCACCTTCTCCATCAGGCCGCCCATGGTTTCCAGCCCCAGGGACAACGGAATCACATCCAGCAACAGCAATTCGCCGCCATCGCGCTTGTTGCCGGCCAGGGTGTCGGCCTGGATCGCGGCGCCAATGGCCACTACCTGATCCGGGTCGATCTCGGTCAACGGCTGGCGCCCGAACATCTCGGCGACCGCCTCGCGCACGCGCGGTACGCGGGTCGAACCACCGACCATGACCACGGCATGCACCTCTTCAAGCTCGACATTCGAGTCGCGCACGGCGCGACGGCAAGCCTTGAGGCTGCGCGCGACCATCGGCTCGATCAACGCATCAAAAACCTCGCGAGTGAGCCGGGCACGCCAGTCACCATAAGCCACCTCGACCGAACTCGCCTCGGTCAGGGCCTCCTTGGCCGCACAGGCCGTCTGCAACAGGCTGCGCTGGGCACCCGGATCGAGATCGGCGGACAAACCGGCCTGCCCGATGATCCAGCCGGCAATCGCGTGATCGAAGTCATCGCCGCCCAGGGCCGTGTCACCACCGGTAGCCAGAACCTCGAAGACCCCGCCGGTCAGGCGCAGGATCGAAATATCGAAGGTGCCACCACCGAGGTCATAGATCGCGACCACGCCTTCGGCGTGCTGATCCAGACCATAGGCCACGGCCGCGGCGGTCGGCTCGTTGAGCAGCCGCAGCACATTGAGCCCGGCCAGTCTGGCCGCGTCCTTGGTCGCCTGGCGCTGGGCATCGTCGAAATAGGCCGGCACGGTGATCACCGCGCCCACCAGTTCGCCACCCAGGCTCGACTCGGCGCGCTGACGCAGCACCTTGAGGATATCCGCGGAGACTTCCACCGGGCTTTTCGGGCCTTGCACGGTGTCGATGAAGGGCATGTGCGACTCACCGCCGACAAAGCGATAAGGCAGTTGCTCGCCCAGTTGCTTGACGTCCGTCAGGCCACGGCCCATCAGGCGTTTCACCGACAACACGGTATTGAGCGGGTCAGTGGCGGCAGCCAGCTTGGCCGACTGGCCAACCTCGACGCGGTCGGCGTGATAGCGTACCGCGGACGGCAGGATCACCTGCCCGTCGGCATCGGGCAACGGCTCGGAAAGACCACTGCGCAACGCAGCGACCAGCGAATTGGTAGTGCCCAAGTCGATCCCCACAGCCAGGCGACGCTGGTGCGGTTGAGGACTCTGGCCGGGTTCGGCGATCTGCAGTAGGGCCATCGTTATCTGGACTTATCTGAATATCAGGCGTGCGACCGAGGCGGCACTGGGTTAATCGTCGAGGCGCTCTTCTAGCTGGCGCACTTCGTAGGTGAGCTTGTCGAGAAACTGCATGCGCCGCATCAGGCGCTCGGCCTGTTCGCGTTGCGCGGCATCGTTCCAACAGGCGGCAAAGCTCTCGTTCAACTGGTCCTGGGCAATTTTCAAGCGACGCTTGAACGTGACGATACCGGGCAGGTCCGCCTCGTCCTGCAGCTCCTCGAGCTCCTCGCGCCACTGCATCTGCTGCATCAGGAAATCGGGATCGTGCACCGTGACCTCCAGCGGCAACTCGCGACCGCCCATGGCGAGCAGGTAGCGCGCGCGCTTGGGAGGACTCTTGAGGGTCTGGTAGGCCTCGTTGAGGCTGGCGGACTGCTCCAGGGCCAGGCGTTGCTCGCGCTCGGAAGCGTCGGCAAAGCGGTCCGGATGCACGGCGCGCGCCAGTTCACGGTAGCGCGCGGCCAACTGTTCGAGATCCAGCGTAAAGCTCGGCTGCAACTCGAATAAAGCGAAATGACAAGGAGTACCCACAAGAAGCCTCAGATGTTGAAGCTTTCGCCGCAGCCACACTCACCGCGCACGTTGGGGTTGTTGAACTTGAAGCCTTCGTTCAACCCTTCCTTGACGAAATCCAGCTCGGTGCCGTCCAGGTAGGTCAGGCTCTTCGGGTCGATGATCACTTTCTCGCCGTGACTCTCGAACACCTGGTCTTCCGCCACCACCTCGTCGACGAACTCCAGCACATAGGCAAGACCGGAACAGCCCGTGGTGCGAACACCCAGACGAATCCCTTCACCTTTGCCGCGCCCGTCAAGGGAACGTCGCACGTGTCGAGCAGCCGCTTCTGTCATGCTGATAGCCATCGGTGACTCCTTACTATTCGCCCAAATCTTGCACGCCGGATCGTTTAGATCAGGCCTTTCTTCTGCTTGTAATCGCGAACGGCGGCCTTGATGGCGTCTTCGGCGAGTACCGAGCAGTGGATCTTCACTGGCGGCAGGGCCAGTTCTTCAGCCAGCTGAGTGTTCTTGATGGTCTCGGCTTCATCCAGGGTCTTGCCCTTCATCCACTCGGTGGCCAGGGAGCTGGAGGCGATCGCCGAACCGCAGCCGTAGGTCTTGAACTTGGCATCTTCGATGATGCCTTGCTCGTTGACCTTGATCTGCAGGCGCATCACGTCGCCGCACGCCGGGGCGCCGACCATGCCAGTGCCGACATCCGGGTCTTCCGCGTCCATCTTGCCGACGTTACGCGGGTTTTCGTAGTGGTCGATGACCTTTTCGCTGTAAGCCATGGTACTAATCCTCACTCATCAGGGCCGCTCTCGGTCCCGCGCTACGCCAGCCGTTGATTGCCGTGTAGCTACAGGCCCCGTATGTGGCGGCTTCTTTGTTTAGTGTGCCGCCCACTCGATCTTCGAGATATCGACGCCGTCTTTGAACATGTCCCACAGCGGCGACAGAGCGCGCAGCTTGGTAACGGCCTCGCAGACTTTCTGCGCGGCATAATCGATTTCTTCCTCGGTGGTAAAGCGACCGAAGGTGAAGCGGATCGAGCTGTGCGCCAGTTCATCATTGCGGCCCAGGGCGCGCAGGACGTACGAAGGCTCAAGCGAAGCCGAGGTGCAAGCCGAACCGGAGGAAACCGCGAGGTCCTTGAGCGCCATGATCAGCGACTCGCCTTCGACATAGTTGAAGCTCAGGTTCAGGTTGTGCGGTACGCGGGCAGTCATGCTGCCGTTGATGTACAGCTCTTCCAGGTGTTCGACCTGTTTGTAGAAACGCTCGCTCAGGGCCTTGATGCGCTGGTTCTCGGCAACCATGTCTTCCTTGGCCACGCGGAACGCTTCGCCCATGCCGACGATCTGGTGGGTCGCCAGGGTACCGGAGCGCATGCCGCGCTCGTGACCGCCGCCGTGCATGGTCGCCTCGAGGCGCACACGCGGCTTGCGGCTGACGTACAGCGCGCCGATGCCTTTGGGACCGTAGGTCTTGTGGGCGGAGAAGGACATCAGGTCGACTTTCAGCTTCTGCAGGTCGATCTCGACCTTGCCGGTGGACTGAGCGGCGTCAACATGGAACAGCACGCCGCGCGAGCGGGTCAGCTCGCCAATGGCGGCAATATCGTTGATCGTGCCGATCTCGTTGTTCACGTGCATGATCGAAACCAGGATGGTGTCGTCGCGCAGCGCGGCTTCAACCATGGCCGGAGTGATCAGGCCGTCCGCACCAGGCTCGATGTAGGTGACTTCGAAACCTTCGCGCTCCAGTTGGCGCATGGTGTCGAGCACCGCCTTGTGTTCGATCTTGCTGGTGATCAGGTGCTTGCCCTTGGTGCTGTAGAAGTGCGCGACACCCTTGATTGCCAGGTTGTCGGACTCGGTGGCACCGGAGGTCCAGACGATTTCACGCGGGTCGGCGTTGACCAGGTCGGCCACCTGACGACGTGCGTTTTCCACGGACTCTTCGGCTTTCCAGCCGAACACGTGGGAGCGGGACGCCGGGTTACCGAAGTTTCCGTCGACCAGCAGGCATTCACTCATTTTTTGCGCGACACGCGGATCAACCGGGGTGGTCGCTGAGTAATCAAGGTAAATCGGCAATTTCATGGACACTCTCCTAAATCAGGCTGGCTGGCGCACCGCGGGCTCTTTGGCTGTCATTCGACGGCGGACGCTTGGATCTTATCCAGGTGTAGCGCTTTGCTATTACCGCGGCGCTGATCCTGACGCAGGGCGACTTCTTGCACTTCACGGCGAGTGACAAGGTCCGCCAAGCTGATACCGCTGAGAAATTCGTGGATCTGCAGGCTGAGGTCGCACCACAGATGGTGGGTCAGGCAGGTGTCGCCGCCGTGGCAATCGCCCAGCCCCTGACATTTGGTGGCATCGACCGATTCGTTCACCGCATCGATCACCTGGGCCACCTGGATCCCCTGCATTTCGCGTGACAGCTGATAGCCGCCACCAGGACCGCGCACGCTGGATACCAGGTTGCTGCGGCGCAATTTGGCGAAAAGCTGTTCAAGGTAGGACAGGGAGATGCCTTGGCGCTCGGAGATATCGGCCAGAGACACCGGCCCGCGTTGCGCGTGCAACGCCAGGTCGAGCATGGCGGTCACGGCGTATCGGCCTTTTGTAGTCAGTCGCATGGACAGGTACCACGGAGTTACGGGATCGGGATGGGGAAGAGTATGCTATTCCCGAGTATTTAAGTCAACTATAAGACCTAGTGCTTTAGTCGGGTTTACCGTCAAAAACAGCGCGCAGATTGTAGCAAAGTCCGGGGCGTAATGGCATTGCGCTGGATCGATGGTTTTTTACTGCCTTCAAAAGCCTCTTCGCGGGCAAGCTCCGCTCCCACAGGTTTTGTGTCGTGCGCAACATATGTGTACGCCGCGGTTACCACTGTGGGAGCGGAGCTTGCCCGCGAATGAGGCCGGCAAGCCCGACGAAGATCAGCCCGCCTTGGCCTCGTTCTCGCTCTTCACTTCGACAAACCCGTCACACTGCAACTCCGGCAGATCCTTGGCGCAATACGTGCTGCCCAGGTCTTTCAGCGCCCCACACATACCCTCCAGACGCCCATCCACCGCCTGCAAATGATCGAGCAACTGACCAATGGCCCGGGCCACCGGGTCCGGCATGTCTTCGCTGACGCCATAGGCATCGAAACCGATCTTTTCCGCCATGGCCTTGCGCTTGGCTTCGACCTGATCATCGGCCTTCATGATGATCCGCCCCGGAATACCGACCACCGTCGCCCCCGGTGGCACCGCCTTGGTCACCACCGCATTGGAACCGACCTTGGCCCCGGCGCCGACGGTAAACGGCCCCAGGACCTTGGCGCCGGCACCCACCACCACGCCATTTTCCAGGGTCGGGTGGCGCTTGCCCTTGTTCCAGCTGGTGCCGCCCAGGGTCACGCCCTGGTAGATGGTCACGTCATCGCCGATCTCGGCGGTTTCGCCGATCACAATGCCCATGCCATGATCGATAAAGAAGCGCCGTCCGACCTTGGCGCCGGGATGGATCTCGATGCCGGTCAACCAGCGACCGAAGTTCGACACCACCCGCGCCAGCCACTTCCAGCCCATGCCCCACAACGCATGGCCCAGGCGATGCAGCCAGATGGCATGCAGGCCCGGGTAGCAGGTCAGCACCTCAAAGGCATTACGCGCCGCCGGGTCACGGTGGAATACGCTCTGGATATCTTCTCGCAAACGCTCGAACATCACTGATCCTTCCGTTTAAGGAGCTCACCCCGGGCCGCTTTTTCGGTTTCCGTGAGGATGCCCCGCAAAATATTCATCTCGGCGCGACTGACCGAACTGCGCCCATACAGACGACGCAACCGCGCCATCAGATGGCGCGGTTTTTCGGGGTCGAGGAAATCGATGGCCACCAGGGTCTGCTCCAGATGACCGTAGAACCGCTCCATCTCATCCATGGTCGCCAGCTCTTCGCTGCGCGTCGACGCCACTTCATGTTTCTCTACCTTGCTCGGCTGCCCGACGGCCGCCAGCCAGGACATCCGCACTTCATAGCTGAGCACCTGCACCGCCGTGGCGAGGTTGAGCGAACTGAAGTCCGGATCGGACGGGATATGTACGTGATAATGACATCGCTGCAGCTCATCGTTGGTCAGGCCGGAGTCTTCACGACCGAACACCAGCGCGATCTCCGCGCCCCGCCCGGCCTCCTCGACCACCTTCACCCCGGATTCACGAGGATCGAGCAACGGCCAGGGAATCCGCCGATCGCGGGCGCTGGTGCCGAACACCAGGCTGCAACCGATCAACGCCTCCTCCAAGGTGGCGACGACTTGCGCGTTTTCAAGGATATCGGTGGCACCGGAAGCCCGCGCATCGGCTTCAGCGGACGGAAAGATCCGCGGCCCCACCAGCACCAGGCGCGACAGCCCCATGTTCTTCATGGCCCGCGCGGCCCCGCCGATATTGCCCGGATGACTGGTATTGACCAGGACAACACGAATATTTTGCAGCACGAGAGGCACTCTCAGACTCGGCGAAGGGGAGCAAATCTTACAGAAGCACTGGGGATTGCGCCACGAGCGCCAACGTCGTCCTTCTCCCCCGGGACTTTTCTGGTAGAATGTTCGGCTTTCTTTAACACTCTAGGTGAAATGTCCATGCAGCCCATGCTGAATATCGCGCTGCGCGCCGCCCGCAGCGCCAGTGAATTGATTTTCCGCTCCATCGAGCGCCTGGATACCATCAAGGTCGACGAAAAAGACGCCAAGGACTACGTGTCCGAAGTGGATCGCGCCGCCGAACAGAAAATCATCGACGCGCTGCGCAAGGCCTACCCGACCCACGGCATTCGTGGCGAAGAAACCGGCTTCCACGCCGGCAGCGGTGAAGGCGAAGAATACCTGTGGATCATCGACCCACTCGATGGCACCACCAACTTCCTGCGTGGCATCCCGCACTTCGCGGTCAGCATCGCCTGCAAATACCGTGGCCGCCTTGAGCACGCCGTGGTCCTGGACCCGGTTCGCCAGGAAGAATTCACCGCCTCCCGTGGCCGTGGCGCCCAGCTCAACGGTCGTCGCCTGCGCGTCAGCGGCCGCACCAGCCTGGACGGCGCCCTGCTGGGTACCGGCTTCCCGTTCCGTGACGACCAGATGGACAACCTGGACAACTACCTGGGCATGTTCCGCGCTCTGGTCGGCCAGACCGCCGGCATCCGCCGCGCCGGCGCCGCCAGCCTGGACCTGGCCTATGTAGCCGCCGGTCGTTTCGATGCATTCTGGGAGTCGGGCCTGTCCGAGTGGGACATGGCCGCGGGCGCCCTGCTGATCCAAGAAGCCGGCGGCCTGGTGAGCGATTTCACCGGCGGTCACGACTTCCTGGAGAAAGGCCATATCGTTGCCGGCAATACCAAGTGCTTCAAGGCAGTATTGACGGCGATCCAGCCGCACCTGCCGGCCTCGCTGAAGCGCTAAGCTTTCAGCGAACACAAAAATGCCCCGTATCTTGCGATACGGGGCATTTTTCATATCTCTACGGTAGGTATTACTGAGCCGGCTGCTGAGCTGGCTGCCCCTGGTTCTGGCTCAGAATCAGGCGACCCTCCTTGTCCAGCGGGATCTGGTTGCCCGGATCATGATCCATCCGCACCTTGCCTTCCTTGCCGCCGACCTGATAACGCACATCGTAGCCAACCAGCTTGTCGCTGACATCGTTGACCGTGTTGCAGCGCTTCTGGGTCGTGGTGTAGGTGTCACGCTCCTGCATGCCCTCCTGCACCTTGTTACCGGCGTAGCCGCCGCCGACCGCACCGACCACGGTGGCCAACGTCTTGCCGCGACCGCCGCCGACCATGTTGCCGAGCAGGCCGCCGCCGATGGCACCCAACGCGGTCCCGGCGATACGGTGCTCATCCTGGACCGGCTTCTGCCGGGTTACCGCGACATCTTCACAAACTTGGCGCGGGGTCTTGATTTGAGTCTTGATCGGCTCCACCGCCAATACTTGCGCATACTCAGGGCCGCTTTTTACCAGGCTATAGGTGGCAACAGCACCCCCGGCAGTCACACCGACAGCACCCAACACCGCACCCACCAGCAACGACTTGTTCATGTGAATCTCCTGACCATCACAAGCGGATCAATGCCCGCGCTTCTCCTAGCCTTGGAGTACAAAAAAAGGCGCGAGTTCCGCACTCGCGCCTTTCAGCGGGTAACCAGGAGGGAGATTCGCGTCAAGGACGGTCGTCGACTTCCTTCTGGGTGTTGGCTGGAGGAATCAGGTCCTCGCTGTTCAGGTTCAGCCAGATCAGCACCACGTTGGCGATGTAGATCGACGAATAGGTACCCGCCAACACCCCGACGAACAGGGCGATGGAGAAGCCGAACAGGTTGTCGCCACCAAAGAACAGCAGCGCGGAAATCGCCAGCAGGGTGGAGATCGAAGTCGCCATGGTCCGCAGCAGGGTCTGGGTGGTCGAGACGTTGATGTTCTCGATCAGGCTGGCCTTGCGCAGCACACGGAAGTTCTCACGCACCCGGTCGAAGACCACGATGGTGTCGTTGAGCGAGTAGCCGATGATCGCCAGTACCGCCGCCAGCACCGTCAGGTCGAAGGTGACCTGGAAGAACGACAGGATACCCACGGTCACCACCACGTCGTGGATCAGCGAGACGATGGCACCCACCGCGAATTTCCACTGGAAGCGGAACGCCAGGTAGATCAGCACGCCCACCAGCGCCATGAGCATGCCGAGGCCGCCCTGGTCGCGCAGTTCCTCACCCACCTGCGGGCCGACGAACTCGACGCGCTTGACCTGCGCCGGATTGTCGCCACCGACCTTCTGCAGCGCCTCGGCCACCTGATGACCCAGCTGCGGGTCCGCGCCCGGCATGCGCACCAACAGGTCGGTGGTCGCGCCGAAACTCTGCACGATCGCCTCGTGGTAACCGGCTTCGGTCAGTTGCTCACGCACCTTGCTGACATCGGCCGGATGCTCGTAGGTCAGCTCGATCAGCGTACCGCCGGTGAAATCCAGGCCGTAGTTCATGCCCTTGTGGAAGCAGCTGAACAAGGCCAGCGCGGTCAGGAACAGGGTGAAACCGAACGCAACGTTGCGAACACCCATGAAGTTGATAGTACGTAACATGGCAGCCCCTTAAATCCACAACTTCTTGAAGTCACGACCGCCGAAGATCAGGTTGACCATCGCGCGGGTCACCATGATGGCCGTGAACATCGAGGTAAAGATCCCGAGGGACATGGTCACCGCAAAGCCCTTGACCGGGCCGGTCCCCATGGCAAAGAGGATGCCGCCCACCAGCAGGGTGGTCAGGTTGGCGTCGATAATCGCCGTGAAGGCACGACCGAAGCCTTCGTTGATCGCCCGCTGCACCGTCATCCCCGCCGCTATTTCCTCACGTATCCGCGAGAAGATCAGCACGTTGGCGTCCACCGCCATGCCCATGGTCAGGACGATACCAGCAATACCCGGCAGGGTCAGTGTCGCCCCCAGCAGGGACATCAGCGCCAGCAAGGCAACCATGTTGAAGGCCAGCGCCACCGTGGCGATGATGCCGAAGAAGCGGTAGATGGCGATGATGAACAGCGAGACGAACAGCATGCCCCACAGCGACGCATCGATACCCTTGGTGATGTTGTCGGCACCCAGGCTTGGACCGATGGTACGTTCTTCAGCGAAGTACATCGGCGCGGCCAGACCACCGGCACGCAGCAACAGCGCCAGCTCGGAGGACTCACCCTGGCCGTTCAGGCCGGTGATGCGGAACTGACTGCCCAGCGGCGACTGGATGGTCGCCAGACTGATGATCTTCTTCTCTTCCTTGAAGGTCTGCACCGGCACGTCTTTCTCGACACCGTTCACAACCTGCTTGGTGTAGGTGGTGATCGGCTTCTGCTCGATGAAGATCACCGCCATGCTGCGCCCGACGTTGCTGCGGGTCGCGCGGCTCATCAGCTCGCCACCGTGACCATCGAGCTTGATGTTCACCTGTGGACGACCGTGCTCGTCGAAACCGGCCTTGGCGTCGGTCACCTGGTCACCGGTGATGATCAGGCCACGCTCGATCTGCGCCGGTGGACGATTGCCTTCACGGAACTCGAATTCCTCGGAGGTCGCCTTCGAAGCCCCCGGCTCGGCGGCCAGGCGGAACTCCAGGTTGGCGGTCTTGCCAAGGATCCGCTTGGCTTCGGCGGTGTCCTGTACGCCCGGCAACTCAACCACGATGCGGTTGGCACCCTGACGTTGCACCAGCGGCTCGGCCACACCCAGCTCGTTGACGCGGTTACGCACCGTGGTCAAGTTCTGCTTGATGGAGTATTCGCGGATTTCCGCCAGCTTGGCCGGGGTCATCGCCAGACGCAGTACCGGCTGCTCATTGAGGTCGGCCGGTACAATGTCGAAATCGTTGAAGTTCTTGCGGATCAGCGCACGGGCCTGCTCGCGGGTATCGGCGTCGGCAAAGCCCAACTGGATGGCGCCATTGAACGGTGGCAGGGTGCGATAACGCACACGCTCCTTGCGCAACAGGCTCTTGACGTCGCCGTCATAGACTTTCAGGCGGGCGTCGACGGCCTTTTCCATGTCCACTTCCAGCAGGAAGTGCACACCACCGGACAAGTCCAGGCCCAGCTTCATCGGGTGCGCGCCGAGGCTGCGCAGCCATTGCGGGGTGGTCTGTGCCAGGTTCAGGGCCACGACATAGTCGTCGCCGAGGGCTTTACGCACCACATCCTTGGCCGGCAGTTGATCGGCCTGCTTGGTCAGACGCACCAGCCCGCCCTTGCCGCCAGCGGCCAGGGAGGCGCCCTTGACCGAGATCCCGGCGTCGGTGAGCGCCTTGCTCACGCGGTCCAGATCGGCCTGGGTGACCTGCAACGCCGTGCTGGCGCCGCTGACCTGGATCGCCGGATCGTCAGGATAGAGATTGGGAGCGGAATAAATAAAACCGACCGCCAGCACCGCCAGGATCAGTAGGTATTTCCACAGAGGGTATTTGTTCAGCATCACGCCGCCCGCTTATGACGCGGGGCGCCTTGCGCGCCCCGTCGATTGTTAAGAGTTGAAACCTAGATCGCTTTCAGCGTGCCTTTAGGCAGGGTGGCCGCGATGGCACCCTTCTGAAACTTCATTTCGACGGTGTCGGACACTTCCAGCACCACGAAATCGTCGCTGACCTTGGTGATCTTGCCGGCGATACCGCCGGTGGTGACCACTTCGTCGCCCTTGGCCAGGCTGCCCAGCAGGTTCTTCTGCTCCTTGGCGCGCTTGGCCTGTGGACGCCAGATCATCAGGTAGAAGATGACCAGGAAGCCGACCAGGAAGATCCATTCGAAACCACCGCCCATCGGGCCGGCAGCAGCGGCCGGTGCGGCACCGTCCGCGAACGCGTTAGAGATGAAAAAGCTCATTTAGCACTCCAGTTGCAAGAATTCAGTTCTGAAAAGTCAGTCCAAAGGCGGTACGGGAAGCCCGCGTTTGGCGTAGAAGGCATCGACAAAGGCGGCCAATGTACCCTGTTGAATAGCCTCGCGCAAACCAGCCATCAGGCGCTGGTAATGGCGCAAATTGTGGATCGTATTCAACATGCTCCCCAGCATTTCGCCGCACTTGTCCAAATGATGCAGATAAGCACGGGAGAAGTTCTGGCAGGTGTAGCAATCGCAGGTCGGATCCAGCGGCGATTCATCATGGCGATGGAACGCGTTGCGGATCTTCAGCACGCCGGTATCGATGAACAGGTGCCCATTGCGGGCATTACGGGTCGGCATCACGCAATCGAACATGTCCACCCCGCGGCGCACACCCTCTACGAGATCTTCTGGCTTGCCAACGCCCATAAGGTAACGAGGTTTGTCAGCAGGCATCAGGCCGGGCAGGTAATCCAGCACCTTGATCATCTCGTGCTTGGGCTCGCCCACCGACAGGCCGCCGATGGCCAGGCCGTCGAAGCCGATCTGGTCGAGACCTTCGAGGGAGCGCTTGCGCAGGTTCTCGTACATGCCGCCCTGGACGATGCCGAACAGCGCGGCGCTGTTGTCGCCGTGGGCATTTTTCGAGCGCTGGGCCCAGCGCAGCGACAGCTCCATGGACACCCGGGCGACGTCTTCGTCAGCCGGGTACGGGGTGCACTCGTCGAAAATCATCACGATGTCCGAGCCCAGGTCGCGCTGGACCTGCATCGACTCTTCCGGGCCCATGAACACCTTGGCGCCGTCGACCGGCGAGGCGAAGGTCACGCCCTCCTCCTTGATCTTGCGCATGGCGCCCAGGCTGAACACCTGGAAACCGCCGGAATCGGTGAGGATCGGGCCTTTCCACTGCATGAAATCGTGCAGGTCGCCGTGTTCCTTGATCACCTCGGTGCCGGGACGCAGCCACAGGTGGAAGGTATTGCCGAGGATGATCTCGGCGCCGGTGGCGACGATATCCCGTGGCAGCATGCCCTTGACCGTGCCGTAGGTGCCCACCGGCATGAAGGCCGGGGTTTCGACGGTACCGCGGGGGAAGGTCAGGCGACCGCGACGCGCCTTGCCATCGGTGGCAAGCAGCTCGAACGACATACGACAGGTGCGACTCATGCTTGGTCCTCTGGGGCCCGATCCTTGGGTGCGGCAGGCGCCGGGTTGCGGGTGATGAACATCGCATCACCGTAGCTGAAGAAGCGGTAGCCGTTGTCCACGGCGGCCTTGTAGGCGGCCATGGTCTCGGGGTAACCGGCGAAGGCCGAAACCAGCATCAGCAGCGTGGATTCGGGCAGGTGGAAATTGGTGACCAGGGCGTCGACCACATGGAACGGACGGCCCGGGAAGATAAAGATGTCGGTGTCGCCACTGAAGGGCTTGAGCACGCCATCGCGGGCGGCGCTTTCCAGCGAACGGACGCTGGTGGTGCCGACGGCGATCACCCGGCCGCCGCGTGCGCGGCAGGCAGCGACGGCGTCGACCACATCCTGGCTGACTTCCAGCCATTCGTGGTGCATGTGGTGGTCTTCGAGACGTTCCACACGAACTGGCTGGAAGGTTCCGGCGCCGACGTGCAGGGTGACGAAAGCGCTTTCGACGCCCTTGGCGGCAATGGCATCGAGCAGCGGCTGATCGAAATGCAGCCCGGCGGTGGGCGCGGCCACGGCGCCGAGGCGCTCGGCGTAGACGGTCTGATAGCGCTCGCGGTCGGCGCCTTCATCGGGACGATCTATATAAGGAGGCAACGGCATATGGCCGACGCGTTCCAGCAGCGGCAGCACTTCCTCGGCGAAGCCCAGTTCGAAGAGCGTGTCGTGGCGGGCGAGCATCTCGGCTTCGCCGCCGCCGTCGATAAGGATCTTCGAACCGGGTTTCGGCGACTTGCTGGAGCGCACATGGGCCAGCACGCGGTGGGTATCGAGGACCCGTTCCACGAGGATTTCCAGCTTGCCGCCGGAGGCTTTCTGGCCGAACAGGCGGGCGGGAATGACCCGGGTATTGTTGAACACCATCAGATCGCCCGGGCGTAAATGCTCAAGCAAATCAGTGAATTGACGGTGTGCGAGCGCACCGCTGGGGCCGTCGAGGGTCAGCAGGCGACTGAGGCGTCGCTCGGCCAGGGGATGGCGAGCGATCAGGGAATCGGGGAGCTCGAAAGTAAAGTCAGCGACGCGCATGATGGGGTTCGTTCAGCAGGGCCGGGAAGTTTAGCGGAAATCGTAAAAATTGACCACGAAAGCCGATTGACCAACGGTAAACACGTCTCTATACTTCGCCGCCATTGAGCCCTGATGGCGGAATTGGTAGACGCGGCGGATTCAAAATCCGTTTTCGAAAGGAGTGGGAGTTCGAGTCTCCCTCGGGGCACCACATAGCAGTATCTGAGAGTCTCTACCAGCCTCTCAGCCCCAACGAAACCGGCCACTTGGCCGGTTTTTTTGTGCCTGTCTGTCTATCCCTGTCTCCCCTTATCCGTTGTATCCCTGTATCCCTGCTTGTATCCTGAGAAAAATACCGAACTTTGGGATACAAGGATGAAGCGCGCAGACATCAAGCGCCGCCCTCTCGCAGACACAACACTTGCGGGGCTGGAGCCGGAATCAAAGGAATACCGGGAGCTGGACGGAAACGGCCTCTACTTCAGGGTCAAACCTGATGGTGGTAAATCCTGGCAGCTCCGCTACAAACGTCCGGCAGGCAATTGGGCTTGGATGGGGCTCGGGGGCTACCCAGAGGTAAGTGGTGCGTTGGCTCGGGACAAAGCTACCGATCTACGCAAAGTAGTGAGTAGCGGTGCCGACCCCCTTGAACAAAAGCGATCCGCGAAAGCTGCTATCGATGCGGCCAAAAACCGAACCTTTCGAGCTGCTGCTGATGCCTGGCTAAAAGCGAAAGAAGAAAAGGGTCTTGCCCCTTCTACACTCAATAAGATCCGGACGTACCTCGACAAGGACATCCTCCCAGCATTGGGGGACAAACCTCTTGACGAAATTACCCGCACAGATTGCGCAGATCTCCAAGCGTCCATAGAAGCGAGAGACGCTCACAACGTAGCGGAAAAATGTCGCACTTGGATCAATCAGATCTTCGGCCGGGCCATTGGATCAGGCTTGACCGAAAACGACCCGGGAAGCCGTCTTCGGGATATCGCCGCCCAGGCACCAAAAACTCAACAGCATCCTCATTTGCTGGAACCTGAACTTGGCGACTTTCTGACCGCGCTGAAAAACACCCCCAGCAGACTGACGGCTCGAACTGCAGCATGGCTTTGCATATGGACGGCATCTAGACCGGGAATGGTTCGCTTAGCTGAATGGAAAGAGTTCGACCTTGATAAAGCGATCTGGACGACACCGGCCGCTAAGATGAAGATGCGCAGGGATTTCGTGTGCCCACTACCTAAGCAGGCGCTATCCGCTCTAAAAGAACTCCAGTGTCTCACCGGGCGCAGTCGATGGCTGTTCCCCGGAGTCGGCGCTAAGAACCCGACTATTAGTGAAAACACCATCAACAAAGTCTTTGCGACGGTTGGTTACAAGGGTCGATTGGTCGGCCATGGCACCCGCCACACCGCTAGCACCCTGCTCAGGGAACATGGTTGGCCGAAGGAGCATGTTGAAGCACAGCTTGCTCATAAAGAAGAGGGAATCTCCGGGGTGTACAACAAGGCGCAATATCTAGAGCAGCGAGTAAAGATGATGCAGTGGTATGCGGATCACCTCGATGCGCTAGCAAGCGGAAAGGTTATTAAAGAGCAGTTCGGAAAAGCGGTATGAACACGCCCATCCAACCCCCCTCCAAAATCCATGTTACGGGCGTTACTCGTGTAACGACCGCCTACAACTTACTGAATTTATTGATTTTTTCACTCGTTACACGTTTAAGCAGTCTTCCGTACACCCCATGTAACGCCGCTCAAAGGTGTAACGAAAAAGCGAACCCATATCTGCTGCGGGCAGACCTTTTGCGCAAGCGTCCATTAAGCGTTTGTCGCTGGATAAGATTGCAAAACACAGGGCGCGGGATTGAGCCAAATGCTATGGACCAAAGCCTATGTCCAAGAACGTAAGCGAGATAGGCGAAGGTACTCATTGGCCAAACTCATCGACCGGTCTGATCGAATACTTGTCTGCACAGCCGCTCTATGACCTTTGCCGTGACCAAATCCTGCATGCGTGTCAACTGATCGACCAATGCTGTCTGCGTATCCATACGGGCGCCCTCGACGGCGCTCTCGACACCATGTGCATTAAGGTGACGCAGCACGAGGAAACAATTTCGGAAGACGCCATGTCAGCCCCTCCTGAATACCTGGCCGGCTCTGTTCGCCAATATGGTCAGTGCGACGTCGCCACAGACGATCAGGCACACGCGGCGTACATCATGGCCTGCGCGGTCAAAGCCCTGGAGGTTTTGAATTGTTGGATGCGCGATGTCGAGCAGAGCGCCCTGCCCAAGGGGATCCCTATGCCCGACTGGCCGTGGGACTTCTATTGCGAGTACGTGGAGCGCCAGGTTAACGAGGATGACCGCATTGATGCGCTGGAACTGTACGTTGTTCACTTGGAACCGATCACAATTTTGCCTGCGTTACGTCGCGACGAATTGAGGCCTCTAGCCCTCAGCGCAATCAGAGAAGCGACCCGGCGAAAGGGCGGCCTTTATAGCGGCCAAGACCGGAACAAGGAGATGAGTGATCGCGACGTAGCTCTCGTCAAAAAGGCTCGAGCTCTCCTGCGCAACGGCACGCCACAACGATCTGTAACCACGGCAGTGCACCGTTGGTTTGAACAACAAGTCGCCAAGCCACCCAAGCAACGACCCAAGTGGATTGCTCTCGAAATCGATAAAGCACTGTCCCGCAAACGCGTAGAAGCCATCCTCAAACAACACAATGTGCTGTTCACCTGAAATTTCAAATGGAACTGAACTCCTTTTGAAATTTCAACGCCTAGATCATTGCTCTCGTCAGTCCAAACCTATCGAGAGCAATACCTATGAACACCTCTGTCACCGATTTTTCCCGCAAGGCGCCTGCCAATCCCCCTTCACTTTTTGATGCCGCTTCGACCCTGATCCGCATGCGCGAGGTGGAGGGCATCGTGGGCATGAAGCGCTCCACAATCTATAAGCTCATGCAGCGCACCGATTGTGGCTTTCCCCAACCCGTCAAATTGAGCAACAGCAACGCCCGCGGCGCCCCTGTCGCTTGGGTTTTGTCTGAAGTACAGGCATGGGCACGCAGCCGTATCGAGGCGCGTGATCAGGTGGCCGCATGAACCTCAAGATTGCCAACAAAGCCCTGATGCATCCTTTCTCGGTGCTACGCCGTATCGGTTTTTCATCTCGCCTCATGCAACGCCTTGAGCGCTACCGCAGCCAGCAAGAAAAACAAGGTCGCGTGGTCAGCGTACTCAGTTGGGCCGACGGCACCTGGTGCGCCCTCTCCCTCCACTGCGAAAAGACCGGCGCCGTGATCGTCGACGAAGGCCAGCAAATGCAAGCCTACGAAGACGCTCGCTCGATGCTCAGCGGTGGATTCCTGCCCCTTCTCTCCCTGCGCTGGGAAGCCCATGCCTGAAACGAAAACGCCTCCGGGGGCAATCCGGAGGCGTTGAGGTAAATCTACATGCACGAACAATTTATGCCGCACCTGAAAAATCCGCAAGCCATCAGCGCAGTTGCACTTTCGAAAAACGGACGTTACTCTCTGGCCGTCGCTGCAAAATCAGCGACCGGGTTTGGCGACCCGAGCTCATACAGGCGCACAGGCGCCCTCCATTACGATTGCAGGCGCTTTTTTTGTGCCCGCATTCCTGTTTTATGGTGGCTGTGCGTGGGAGACCTTCGGGTCTGCCGGGGTCCTGTATGCCCGGTTCGCCAACCCGCGCACAGCTGCCACCCAATTCGTTTGGCGACGATCAGTGGCAGCTCCCCACATACAGGAGCTACACATGCACGCCCTCAATCCGTCCAAAATTCGCGCCGCTGCACACCGTGCAATGGCTCTCGCCGCTCTACACGCCAACTCCAGCCTCGCTACACGCCTCTCCCGCTACAACGCTCACATGGCCAAAGCCCGCGCACTCGAAACCGCAGGCGGTGCCCAATGAACAACGCCCTGAGTTTTGCCCTGCCCGAAGATCTGCTCTGCGTTAACCCAACAGCAGAAGCCGGTGTGCCCATCGACGCCATCACCTGCGCCATTGACCGTGCCGACTCAGTACTGACGTTGCTTGAAGACCACTTCGAAAGCGAATCCTCGCGCCTTGCCAATCACGTCATCGCTGCCGTCCTTTGGGACGTGCGCGGCACCCTTGGTTTGATCAAGACGCTCGCCATGCACGGCGATAGCACCTCGACGCCTGCGGTGCAGAAAGGCGGTGCGCTATGAGCAAATCCACCACGCTGGGTCACGCCACATTTACTCGTGTGAATGCCACCGATTTAAAGTTGTTCCGGGTTAATGCCGGAGTACCGGTCGAAGACGCACTGGAGATGGTTTCCCTGCTGCAGCATCACGCCAACCAGCTCAACTTCGACGCCGCCATGAGCGACAGCGGCGAGCGTTTCAGTTGGCCTGCGCTGTATCTGGGCGAGATGGCCAAAGCTCTGATTGATGACATCAACGACGCTCTGTTTCTGCCGAGGGCTGACACATGAGCCAACGCCCGAACACCACCGCAAAACGTCCGAGCTTTGCCGATGTGAAAGCCGCCGCGTTGAAAGACATTGATCGTGTCCTGTCGCATTGGCTGCCCAACGGCAAGCGCGTGGACGGCGGCAAGGAATACACCGCCCCGAACCCGACCCGCAGCGACAAGCGTGCCGGTTCGCTCAAGGTCAATTTGAGCAAGGGCACGTGGGCCGACTTCGCCACCGGCGACAAGGGTGGGGACCTGATCGATCTGGTGCGCTATCTGGACGGCGGCACTGACGTTGATGCCTGCAACAAGCTGGCTGACTTGCTGAACGTTTCGCCCGGTGCCGCAGAGGTGAAGGCAACGCCCGGCAAGGTCAAAGCACCGCAGTGGAACGCCATCCAGCCGATCCCGGCCGAGGCCTTGAACAAGTGCCCGACCAAGCACCGCGAACACGGTGTGCCGTCCAAGGTGTGGATCTACCGTGATGCGCAGGGCCAGCCACTCATGGCGCTCTACCGCTTCGACCTCGGCCCCGATGAAGACGGCAAGCCGAAGAAGGTCTTTGCGCCACTGACGTGGTGTCAGCGCGCCGATGGCCAAACCAAGCAATGGCGCTGGCAGGGCCTGCCGGATCCGCGCCCTGTGCTGCGCCTTGACGAACTGTCCCTGCGCGGCGACGTACCGGTAGTTCTCTGCGAAGGCGAAAAAGCCGCCGATGCCGCCGCCGAACTGTTGCCCGACTACGTGGCCACCTGCTGGCCGAACGGCTCCAACTCCTGGCACAAAGCCGACCTGACACCGCTCAAGGGCCGCGACGTGCTGTTGTGGCCAGACAACGACGACAGCGGCAAAGTCTGCATGAAAGCTGTCGCCGACAAGCTGCGCGAAATCGGCGCCGCCTCGGTCCGGGTCATTGCGCTGGATGTGTTCAAACGCAAGCCCACGCTGAAGAACGAACGCGCCGCTTTCGCCAAAGGTGGTCAATGGGACGACGGCGACGACGCAGCCGATGCGCTCGCCAAAGGCTGGACAGCGGCCCACTTCGCCGAGTTGGAAAACAGTGGTGAACTGTTCGGTTTGGCTGTCGAAAAGCCGGAGCCTGAGCAGGCTGAAACCAAGCCGGAACCGAAGACGAAAGCACCGGCCAAGCGTCCCGCAAAATCGAAAAATGACCTAATGCCCGGTGGCTTCCGCCTGACACACGAAGGCGTGTTTTATGCGGGCGACGACGGCGAGGCCCGCCCGGTGTGTTCACCACTAGCGATCCTAGCCCGTACCCGTGACGAGAAGGGCCACAACTGGGGGCTGTTGGTCGAATTCGACGACCCAGATGGCACCAAGAAGCGCTGGAACATCCCGGCGCGCACCATGACCGGCGACTTTGGCAAGGACGTTCTCGGACCATTGGTGGACATGGGGCTGCGCCTCGCCGGGAGCCGTTCGGGACGCAATGCACGCAACGACCTGCAGAGTTACCTCGGCGGCTTCGACAGCGCGCAACGTGCGCGACTGGTCACTCGCTTGGGCTGGCACGACAGCGCCTTTCTGCTGCCCGAGCAGCAGGTTGGCGCGCACAGCGAACACCTGCACTTCTACGAAGCCGGTGCGCAGCTTCCGCCGATCAGCGAAGCGGGAACACTCGAACAGTGGCAACAGCAGATCGGCACGCTGTGTGTCGGCAACCATCGCTTGGCGTTTGTCGTTGGCGTGGCGTTCGCTGGCCCGCTGCTGCACATGCTCGGCCATGAGTCGGGCGGTTTTCACCTGTATGGCGACAGCTCCGGCGGCAAGACCACTCACCTGCAGGTGGCCGCCTCGATCTACGGCGGACCGCGCTTGGTGCGCTCGTGGCGTTCGACCGACAACGCGCTGGAGTCCATCGCCGCCGCGCACTCCGACGGCCTCCTGGTACTGGACGAAATCGGCATGTGCGATCCGCGCATCATCGGCGAGACGGTGTACATGCTCGGCAACGGCACCGGCAAAGCACGCGCCAATGATCGAGGCCAAGCAGGCCGACAGGTACAGGAATGGCGCTTGCTGTTCCTCTCCACCGGCGAGAAGACATTGGCCCAGCACATGGCCGAAGCCAATAAGGAGCTCAAAGCCGGTATGGAGGTGCGCATGCTCGCCGTTCCGGCCGACGCCAGTAAAGGTCTCGGCATGTTCGACACACTGAACGGCTTTGAAGATGCCGCAGCCCTGTCTGACGCACTCAAGGCGCGGGTGGCGAACTACTACGGCACACCGCTCACCGCGTTCCTGACGGTGCTTTGCGAACCCGGCAAGCGCCATGGTTGGTCGGCCATTCTGCGCCGCACGCTAGAAGGCTTTATCGCCAAATCGCTCCCGGCATCAGCCAGTGGACAGGCACACCGTGCCGCCGCTCGCTTCGGCCTCGCTGCCGCAGCGGGCGAGCTGGCCACCGCAATGGGCATCACTGGCTGGCCTGATGGGACTGCCACCACTGCCGCCCGCGTGTGCCTGAACGCTTGGCTAAACGAACGCGGAGGCGCCGGTAACTTCGAGGGCGATGCGATCTTGGCGCGACTGCGCCAGGTCATTGAGCGCTTTGGCGAAAGCCGCTTCACCCGCTGGGAATCGGCGGCGGCAAAGATCGATGAACACGGCCCACGCACCATCGATCGCCTTGGCTTTCGCAAGACGCTCGAGCACGGAATGGGCGACACCATGCACACCACCAACACCTATTACGTGCTGCCCGAGGCGTGGCGTTCCGAGATCTTCCGGGGCATGAACATTAACGCCGTGAACAAGGAACTGCTGCAGCGCGGCGTGCTGGAGCCGGGCAGCGACGGCAAGGCATCGAGTCTGGTCCGGTTACCCGGTCTTGGCCCGCAACGCTGCTACATCGTGAAGACGATTCCGGGAACAGATGAGAGCGAGGCTCGGGCTGCCTGAGGGCATCTCCGCTAATAGAGGTAACGCCGGCTTATTCCCGGCCTCGCCAGCCGCTCATCCAACCCAAAATCAAATTTCAAAGGAACAACACAGATGAACGTTTTCCAAGCAAACACCGAACAACGCGAACTACTGACCAATGAGCTGAAAAGCAGTGGGACCACAGACGTTGCACAGCCCATTTCGAGCTCCGGTGAAGCGACCGGCTATTGCGAAAAGAAACAGCTGCTGCTGGACGAAATCGAGAGGCTGAAAGTCAGCCGCGACGAGCTCCTGAGTGACGCCGAACAACTGTATACCGAGATGGCTCCGCTGGAAGCGCTATTAGAAGGCGACGAGGTCATGGATGCTGATCGAGCATATGAAATACGGAAACAGTACAACGAACTGAAACTCCCTTACGACTCTCGAAAGCACCACGCCAGCATCGTGAGCAATAAAATTGCTCGACGCGAGAATCTCGCCAATCACGAAACCTTAATGGCGGGTTACACCGAATCGATGGCGAACTGGAAAGCCGACGAGCAAGAACTCAACGAGAAACGGGATAGCCTCAGCGCCCGTTTGGAACAGATCCAGCAACAAGCAGCCGAAGACATGGCGAAAGCCCGGCAAGCCGAAACCGATGCAGCAACCGCCTATGCCCAAGCCGTGGCATGGGGCGACACCGAGGGCGAAAAGAACGCCGACACAGATGCACGGAAGGCTTCGAAAAACCTCGCGACCGCAACCGAGCACAATCGTCGACAACATCTGATCATGACCGCACTGAAGCAGGAGTTGGCTACCGTCGACCAACACATTGCCGAGGCTCAAAAGGAACACAACGCCATCGAAAGAAGAGCCCTGCTTCTGGCGCAGATGGTTTTGGAGGAGCAGTGGAACGAGAGAGCTCAAGCGCTGCTGGACATGGGAGGAAAGCTTTGGGCCGCCTATCGCCTGATTGACCGCGATCAAATCGGCCTCATGAAATTGATTCTCCCTGAACAGGGTGAAAATTTCAGCAACTGGAGTAGCAGTGATTTAGCGGAGCGTTCCTACAAGTACACCGTGCGAGACGTTCTCTCGTTGTAACGCGCCGCGACACCTGAAAGAGCCCGCGCAGGCGGGCTGTTTACCCGGAACACTTCTCACGCTAAAAATCAAAGGTCGTTCTCGGCCGATTCTGTTGAAAACAGTCGACCCAGGCCGACTGTCCGCGCATTGAACGGTGAAAACGCCATTTTTGCACGCGGCTACGTAAAATCTGAGTCCTGAACCCTCTGCTCAAAACACAGATTTCAATCTCAGACGCGTACCTTTCTGCCGTGGAAACCGAAGCCGACTTTTTCAACAGAATTGGCCAATAGCTGCCGTTCGCGAGTGCCCCCAATCGAGCCTAAGCGGTCGCTCGGCAAGGACTGCTTTCGGCCAGAAGCGGTCGGTGGACAGATCAATTTTAGCCCTTGGTGACGGGGAGAAAGCGCGCCTATCAAATCATGGGCGATTCACAGTAGAGAGTAAATATCGGCCAGTCCCAGCGAGCGACTTAAGCGCATTGTTAAATCATATGCAGTATTCAATAAAGACTAAATGCTGAAGGGAACTGTTGCTGAAGTTGCACACGATTCGACTCATAAATTTCTTTGACTTTTTGACTGCTTTTGGTGGCTGATTGTTTTGAGCAGGTTGGGCACCACTCTCCACGTAAAATACGTGCTGCACTAAGCGAAAACCCATGCTTGGATCTGCATTGCCACCTCAATGATTTTATTGAGCTTAAATATTCAATCGAAAGGCATTCTGCGTCATATAGCTTTGCGATAGCTTGCATCTCAAAAATAGTTTTATTTCGATTAAATATGGGCTCCCCGCTTGTACGCAGTAGACCAATAAAATGGCGCTCTGATATTTTTGCCTTCTCTAACGCAACTTCTGCCAAGATTACCATCTTAGGCCTCATGCCGTTGTCCAGAACATCTTTAAACCAACTGTAGAGTTGTTTCTCCTCTTTCTCGTATAGTTTCTTCGTTGCATTTGAATGGTGTTGGTTATAACGAACAACTGGGTTTTCGGTCATGCCTACATAGCGCGCATGCATTGACGACGGATCAACAAGGGCATAGATATACGCCAAGCATGAGGGGTAAGTATTGACTTCGTAGAGATATTCAACTGGCATTGGTAGTTAGGTCTAAGCTTGGTTAAAGCGACATGCTTATGGGCACATTACTAACTGATCAGCATAATGTCCATGGCCTGCTTTTGGCCGATTGTTGCCTGTCGCGACCGGCTGAAACCGGCCAAAAGTGGACATTCAAAAGCGAAATCAATTCATTAGTGAGTGCGACTCAGCCGAGTCCTTTACAAAATGTACGTTCGAGAGAGTGGTCGCAGAAGAATGAGCGTCGCAGTGGCCCCCATTCCTCTGTTAAGCAAGTCCGCCTGAATGAACTGGCCTCAGATAAAGATAGTACCGCGTAAGTACAGCGCGCCGTGGCCGCTGATAATGACTCGGTCGCTGTCCAGGACTTCACAGTGCAGTTGACCCTTGCGCGTCCCACCTTGTTCTGCACTCAGGCTGCGCTTGCCTAAGCGCTTGGCCCAATAGGGCGCCAGAGAGGTGTGGGCCGAGCCGGTAACCGGGTCTTCATTCACGCCCACCCGAGGGCCGAACCAGCGAGAAACAAAGTCGAAGTGACGACTCGGCGCGGTAACCGCGACACCGCGCACGTCGAACGCGGCCAGCGCAGTAAAGTTGGGATTGAGGCCGGCGATGATGGCATCATCCTCGACCACTACCACGTAATCATCTGTGCGATAAAGCGCATCGATCCGTTCCAGGCCCAAGGCTTGCAAAAGGCCTGGCGGGACAGCTACGAGTTCAGGCTGCTTGGCCGGGAAGTCCATGGCCAGGCGTCCACATTCACGGCGTACCCGCAATTCACCACTGCGAGTGGAAAAGCGCAGTATGTCGCGGTTTTCACCAAGCTGTTCGAACAGCACCCAGGCAGCTGCCAAGGTGGCATGGCCACACAGGTCGACTTCCACCGTGGGAGTAAACCAGCGCAACTCGAACACCTCACCGTTACGCACAACATAGGCAGTCTCGGACAGGTTGTTCTCTGCGGCGATTTGTTGCAGCGTCGCATCAGGCAACCAAGCCTGCAGCGGACAAACCGCCGCTGGGTTGCCACCGAAAGACTCAGAAGAAAAAGCGTCTACCTGGAAAATATCGAGTTGCATGTTGATCATTCCTGCCCGCTTGCGTTTTCTGTAGCCCGGATCTGCTCCAGGTAGTTGTAGATTGTGTATCGGGTTACTCCGAGCGCGGCAGCGGCTTTTTCAATCCCACCTTTGACGATGAATATCCCGCGATCCTGCATTTGCCGTACAGCCTCAACCTTTTGAGGTTTTTTCATCCCTGCCACACCGCCGGGACAAGCGACCTGAATGATTTCCGCCATCAACTGCTCCATATCTCTTGGCTCATCGGCGCGCGATTCAGGCGCGCCTTCCAGACCTAGAATTCCAGCGAGAACAGCGTGGGCGGCGGCAACACCGCTCAAGTCTGCATTGATACACAGACTGGCGAAAGGTTGCCCGCTGCTGTCGCGATATACCACGGTGGAACTGCGGAGCAGACGGCCGTCAGGCGCGAGTGTCGAATAGTTCTCCACCATTATGGGATCAGAGCTTGAGTGATCTTCCATGGCGCGCCTGACGGCGATGAACCCTAAGTCCTGGCGTGGGCCGCCCAACACTGAACCGCCCACCTTTCTGCCAGTGACATGACCATTGGCGATGGCAAGGATGGATCGCTCCGGGTTGGCTAGGTCATGTAACACGATCTCCGTGTGAGGGCCTACCGCATTACTGAGCATTTTGAGGGTGCTATGAAGCACATTAAGAATCAGCTTCCGCTCGGTTGGTGATACTTCAGAAACCGTCATTGGTGCCTGCAAGTGATTTATCGAAGGTCGAGAAAAATATCAACAATAAGTTTAATTATCAATTTTTTGTTGAATTAATAGAATTTACGAATCGTCCCGCTCGCGTTCCTGACAGGCAGCTTTGGGTCGATTGCTGCCTGATGCAACAGGCAGCTATGGGTCGATTGCTGCCTGATGCAACAGGCAGCTATGGGTCGATTTTAGCCTTTCGCGATAGGCAGAAATCGGCCGACTTCAGCCGGTCATGGCAGGCTGGAGTTGACCGAGGCTGTGTAAAAACATTTTAGAGCAGGCTTGACGGTCAGAACCGGAACGAAAATCGTGCGCCTACACAAATTTTATGTCTGCTGATTAACCAAACGTTGGCAGATTTTACGTAGCAACGCGGGCTTCAAAACGCTGTATGCGTTTTTACACAGCCTGGACCCATAGCCGTCATCCGCACCTGACTATTGGAATCATGCGCCCACGTCATTTATCAGTTCGCGCCAGACATCCCTTGCCTTCTCCTCCGAGGTAAAGACTCTGAGCGAATGCCGTAGCAATAGCCCACGATCAGCATGCGAATCATCAACTCAGGGTCAATCGAAGGACGCCCAATTGGGCTGTAAAAATCGGCGAGGTAATGGCGCAAGTCGCTCAGATCGAGACACCGATCAATGCTACGCAGAAGGTGATTGGCGGGGATGTGGTCTTCAAGGTTGAACGAGTAAAACAGCCGTTCCTGCCCACTCGATAACTGTCCCATCATGCGGTGTGCTTCCCTGCTGGCCAATGCAGAGATTTTGCCGCAGGCCAGACAGGGGAGCTACTTTTTCAACAGAATCGGCCGCAAGCGGCCAGTCACTCGGAAGAGAGCGATTTCGTGGGATCTGGCCGATTGCGTCGTGTAGCGTCGCTCGAGCTAATGGGTAGTCTGATGATCAAAGGCTGTTTCAGTGCATGATGAACTGCGTCGAGACAGCACCGATCTTGATCCAGCAGAACCCGCCAGGGCGATAGTTACTGCACGCTTTTCAGCTTGATTACGTCACCGGAGACTTTGGTGGTGTAGCCGCTCAGGACCCAGGCCCAGAACCAATTTTCCTGCACTTGCGTATTGATCATCGCATCGCCCCCCTTGGCCTCGATTGCAGCGTTCTGGGCGCGGACGAAACGGCTGTTCTGGCGGATCGGAATCACACCGAACAACATCAGGCCAGTGGCGGTTGCTTCGCTGTGACCCACCACGGTGTATTGGCTGCTGTCATAGTGCGGCGAGGTTATCGGGGCTCCGGTGCAACCCGCCAGAATCAGGCCGAAAACACCACCGGCTACAACTTTACTGAGGTACTTCACTGAACAACTCCATGGCAGAAATCCCAGGATCCAATTCCGGGGGGCGACACTCTACCCGCCCTGCTGGCCATTTGAAAACAATCGATTCGAAGCGGGCCAAAGGTCAGAGGCTGCTTCTGGCCGATTGCTGCCCATTTCAAGCACAGCAATCAAGCCAACATCCGCTAACGCCCACGGCGCCCTGCTGGATTAATCGTCTACATTCCCCATAGCGGTCGTATTGAAACCGCCGTCCACGTACAAGATTTCACCGCTGATACCAGATGCTAGGTCGGAGCAAAGGAAGGCACCAGCATTGCCTACCTCTTCGATAGTCACATTCCGGCGCAATGGAGTTTGCGCTTCGTTGGCTGCCAGCATCTTGCGGAAGTTCTTTATACCGGTGGCTGCAAGGGTACGAATGGGGCCTGCCGACACTGCGTTGACCCGAGTACCGTCCGGACCAAGACTACCCGCCAGATAGCGCACACCTGCCTCCAGGCTAGCCTTGGCCATACCCATGACGTTGTAGTTCGGCATAGTTCGCTCTGCGCCCAAGTAGGACAAAGTCAAAAGACTACCGTTACGGCCCTGCATCATTGAGCGACCGGCTTTCGCCAAGGCTACGAAACTGTATGCGCTGATGTCGTGGGCGATGCGGAAGCCGTCACGTGTTGTGACCTCTGTGAAGTCTCCATCCAGTTGGTCACCTGGCGCGAAACCTACAGAATGGACGATGCAATCCAGTACATCCCATTGCAGTCCCAGCTTTTCAAACACGCCAGCGATGTCCTCATCGCTGGCGACATCACAGGGGAAGCACAGCTCAGGGCTTGAACCCCATTCAGTCGCGAACTCTTCCACTCGACTTCTGAGTTTTTCATTCTGGTAGGTGAAGGCAAGCTCGGCGCCCTCGCGATGCATGGCTGACGCGATACCGGAGGCTATTGACAGTTTACTGGCTACACCGACGATCAGAACTCGTTTACCTGTGAGAAAACCCATGTGTAGCTCCTTGATGTCTAAATATCCAATAGTGTGTCGTGCGCATTTAATAGGCTCTAAACAACACCATCTTTTGCGTTTGAAATCCCACCATGACTTAACCGCCGTGACTCGAGGAGCAGCGGACGGGTTGCCGTGCTCTGGTCTTGGCATCCCAAATCAGGGAGCCTCGGAACGCAGAGCGGTGGGCGCTGCAACGCTGATGTGACGCGGGAAACTCTCATGGAGTTACACGCGACGGCAGTTCAACGGGTGAAAGTTCGTCATGAAAGCGGGTTGCGAATAATTCGACGAAGTGAATCGGCTCTGATTTCCTGGGGGCATCCGACTGGCTCCTTTTGGCCGATTTCTGCCCGTTGCGAGAGGCAGAAAGCGACCCATAGTGGCCCTCCGTGAGGGGTAGAAACCGGCCAGAAGCGGTCAAAAACAATCATCCAACAATGTCGTCCCGGTCATCAGCTTCGGAGTGCTTAGCTGCACTCTAGGGCGTATATGCCATGACCCGCGTTGAAGTCGTAGCGTATCCGTTGAAAAGCGAATGCGTGCGCCGCGGTCGCTGTATGGCGCGCTTTTATTCAATCTGTGTCTAACATTCTGCTCTTGATCGCCCTAGCATCGGCCGCTCCGTCCAGGTGCATACGATGAAAGAGATTCCCGGCAACATCGATTTCTCAGGCTTGACGGCCCGTCGACTAGGGCCAAATGACCGTGAGATCATTTGTGTGCACCGTGAAACGATGTTCCTTGAGGCGGGAGGAGACCCATCTAAGTTGCGGGTGATGACTGAGCACTTCCGGCCCTGGTTGCACCAGCGTCTATTCGATGGCCGCTACTACGGTTTTGCGCTGATGGACACAGGGCAGCCTGTGGCGGCGATAGGTATGATGAATATCGACTGGCCACCTCATCCGTCCCATCCGACCTTAGACCAGCGCGGCTATGTGCTAAACGTTTTCGTCGAACCCGTATACCGGCGCCGGGGCCTGGCTTCAACCCTGATGAAGTTGGCTGAAGCCGAGTTTGCCCAACGCGGAATGAATTTTGCCATATTACATGCGACCAAGGCCGGCAAACCGGTGTATGAAGGACTGGGTTGGGCGGCTACCTCTGAGATGGCGAAAACCGTTTCGTGATTTGACTGCCTATCTCAGGAGCCTGGTCGCCGCCCCTTCCAGCCGTTGATGAAAGGCTGCTCTGGGTCGATTCTGTTGAAAAAGTCGGATTTTCATACTGGAAGGCTGCGATGCTGATCGTCTCTTCAGAACCTGAAGACCATGTTGCGTGGCTTTTCGGTTCTACATTGATTGTTGCAGGGTCTGAACTAAATTTCCAATCTACTCGCTATCGATAGGCCGGATCTTTGCAGTTATTAGCGGGGTTGAATGCGGCCTCTGTTCTCTCTTTTCCCCAGATCTTATTGCCGGCAGGCTTGGGGTTATCCGCGTAATAGCGGTTGCGTTCCTCAAAGTAACGATCAATGGCTAATTTTGCCGCATCTACCGAAGAGTAGTCACTATTATGAATGATAGCCCGAGCCATCCCGCTAAACACTGACTCAATAACGTTCAAGAACTGGGCCGAGGCTGGCAATGGTACAAGCTCAATCCGAGGAAAACCGTCTGTCCTGACATTATTTTTTTCAACGAAAGCCAGTAGCTGTTTAGAGAGATGCCAGGAGGCTGCGTCCCAAGAGAGGTAGAGTGCTCTCGCCGTAGAGTATTCGCTTAAAAGTGTTTCGGCCATCCGAATCATCTCGGTCGTGTTCTTCGCCTGAGAGTAGAAATGTGTAACCCTGTTATGCGAAAGTTCAAGGGCTGCGGTTGCGATCAGCCATCCCTTTGACTTCTGCCACTGAGGCACGCTTGGGCTCACGCCAGGCGCGGCAAGAATTTTCCCCGGCTTGGCCTTCACTGCAAATGGCCCGAATTCATCGATAGAGAAGAACAGCTCGTTTTCATCCAACCGAGAAAGAATATCTTGGACGCGCTGGAGTTTCTGTCGGTATTCCGGATCAGTACTGGTGAGCACAACCTTCGCCGACCTCCACCGGAAACCTGTTTTTCGAAGTGCCTCGCGTATGACGTCATCGCTTGCAGTGAAGCCGCGAGTAACGAGGGTATTTTTAAGGTCGATCATTTTCCAGGTCGTTCGGTTATACCCAGAGAGGGACGGTGGCTCATGCAGCAGGCCGTACAAAGCTGCCCTGAAAGCTTCATCGTCTGCCTTGCGAGGCCTTTCCTTTCTGCCGAGAAGGGCATCGAGCCCTCCGGCCTCATACAGCGAGGAACATCTTCTTACCGTAGCTTTAGACAAGCCGAGATGATCGACAATAGCGCTGATGGTGAACCCACTTCTGCGGGCCATTACGGCGAGGACTTTCTTTCGCCGATGGCCTACTAAGCGGTAAATCAAAGACTGCAATGGATCGCTTGACGAAGCGCTACGTTCAAGCTCATAAAGCCACTCCATCCAACGCTGCTGCACTGTGTCGACTTTGACGGGGGAAGGGGTAACAGAGGGACATCTTTGCATTTCCTTCGGGCTGCTTCTGCCTCCGTAGCCGGGGGGGAGTCGAAGGTGAGGATCTTTCGCAGAGTAACCCTGCTCATCCGCTCGCTTGTCGCCACCGAGCGGATTGACTCACCTAGCAACAGCACCCTGTTACGGATTCGCCGCCACTGTGATGGGTTTGAATACACAACGACCTCCTCAAGGTACCTGTGCTGCTGAATATAGCCGTTCTTAGGTCTGATGGCGTCCGTTGAGACCTCCGGTTGAGTACGCTATCTGAAGGGATGGTGGTAATTTCATCCATGAATAGCGCCTAAGGCATTAGCGGTAGGTAGGTTGGGAGCAGTTCAGCCATTTTGAGTCATTCTGGGCCTTTTAGAAGTCTTGAAATGTCTGCTTCGGGCCGACAGCAGACCTTGGGGTCCGCAGTTCCTTAGCCTCTGCCATTTGGCTAGATGCGTTACACCGATTCACATGGGTAACACTGCTCACACAGGACGATCCAAAGCAGTGTTACATTGATTTTATTCTTTAAATTCAAGTAGTTGATCTAAATCGTTACACGAGTAACATGAGTAACACGGCATTTGAGAGGTATCCACCCCCGCTCCCCATAGGCATGAATCCCACCAGCGAGGAGGATCCAGCAGGTGCCAGGCCCCCTGAGTCAATGAGGTACACACGGGGTCAGAAACCCGCGTGATCCTGTTAGCGGAGGATGACCTGCTTAGTGAACTACGGTTCACCAGTGCGATTGCACAATGTGCTGAGATGTCGCGTGGGACCCTGGGCATTTCTGAGAGACACGGGGCAGATAACCCGCCGGATCTCGTTAGTGGCTGGGCTCAAAAGTTAGTTGACTGGTTGACCGAGTTGACCGATCCAATCGTTCACAATCCTGAACGAAACCAAGGACCGTTACAGATCCGGTAAGGATGCCTTTTTCTCTTCAAGATCCTTTCAATTTCAACGTTGAAATTTCAGTAAGCTGATGCGGCTGCCTCTACCACGATCACGCGGGTTTCCGACCCCGTGTGACCCTCAAGTCGTCAGGGTCCCCCGGCATTCTAGTGATCGAGCAACGAAGCAATGATCAACGTTTACTATAGGGGAACCAGGATGAAAGACGTTCGCGCAGGGTCTTAGATCGAACCCTCCACGTCTTGTTGTTAAATACGACAAAAAAATGTGTAACCGGTCCGAGCGTTTCGTTAAACGGAACTCTCACTACGAATCGCTCGAAGGCATTCGGTTCGATCTTCACCGGATCGCCTTCATTGATCATATTGAGAAAATGCCCCCCCTTCGCCAAGCGACAAATCGTGTTCCATCAGCACATTCAACGCCAACGTCCTCTACATAAGCAGGAATAGAGCTGATGTTTCTGACCTTGAATTTATGGCTTTCCAGTAGGGTTAAGCCGTCGTAGGGCCGGTGGTTCTGCTGCGTCATCGCCTGCGTTGCATGAAAATCTTTGATCTCCTCAACATCAACCCTGATGCGAGCCCGCCCTCTCCTGAAATCGATGAATGCCTTGAGCAAGGCTCCAGGCTTAAACGCGCTCAATACACCAACGACGCCCACAGCCGCTAACGCTGACCACCAACTCACTAAGTGTTCAGTAATCCATTCCCACATCTTTATCCCCTCTGCGTAGGTAAGCCGGTGGTCACACAATAGGTGCACGCCAAAACGGTGATGTCGTGAAGCTAGGAAAGGGATGAACCGGGCCTGAGAGCTCGCGCTGAGGTATTCGTGTGCTCCTACCTGTATCCCACGAATACCATCAAGCGATACAAGCCAACGGATGCTGGTATTTTAAAGCTCGGTTCCCCCCCCCCACACCACGCCTGTAGCAATGAACTGCTATCTGCGCAGACTGACTTGGGGCATAGCAAAAGCGACTAACCTCTAGCGTCGCGACCAGGCTCATCCTCTTTTACTCGCCAACGCCAATAACGATCAGGCTTGACCCAAACTACGGTGGATTCAGTCAACTTCCGGAAAGCCGCAAGTACTTCCTTGCCTACTACCTGATTGCCGTCCGCGTTCTCCCTCAACAGGTCCTCACGCCGTGCTTTGACAAGATGATCCACCACGTCATCTTGATAGATACATCCATCCTTATCTATCTGAGCGAGCATCCAATGCGCGACCTCGTTTGCTTCCATTACTGAGCCTTTGGATCTGGGTTGACGAGTTGCAACGAGGCAACTGGGAATCGTCCTTTTTCTAGTTTCTTGCCCGCGAACCATTGGCAATCCACGTCACCTGTAGGTTGTTGAGTGGAGTAGGCTACAACGACTTCCTCGACGGTCATGTCAGGCCCACCCGACTTCAGCTTGACGATAGTGCCCACCTGCATATCTTGATTCTTGCTCATTGCCACTTTCCTTGTATGGAGGGGAGTAATCCCCCTGCGCAGGCTATTTGTAAAAGCGATTCCTGAATCTGGCAAGATGAACCAAAATCCTACCAGCACTCATAATCATGTATCCCTGCCTGTATCCCTAACCATATAATCGAGCTACAAGGCAAGAACCATATGGAGCGCACGAGTCTCCCTCGGGCACCATCTTAAAAAAAGACCTTGAATTTCAAGGTCTTTTTTTTCGCCCACAGAAAAGCGAAAGGGCACCACGATCCCTGTAGGAGCCGAGCTTGCTCGCGAAGAACGATAACGCGGTGAGCCTGCCGTGCGCCGCCGCCAATCTCGACATCAATCGAAGATCGCCCGGTCTTTACTCCCTCTCCCCGCGCAACATTCCCTGAGTCAAATCGTCGATGACGGCCTTACCCATCTCGCCCAGGCAATGCGATGCCCAGGCATAGCGTTCGCCATTGCTTTCCAGGGCAGCATCGAGGGAGAGTGCCTTGGCGCAATAGAGCAGGAGGGACGCGTACTCCATGGCTTCCAGAATGGGAACGCCGGGGTTTACGCGAAATAGCTCACGTCCTTGGGAGCCACACTGGGAAAAGGTGATGACGCCTAGGGTTTTACTTGTGGGTAGATTCGTCATTGGACACCTCCAGCGTGGACCTGGGTGCTGGGGCTGGAACATGCAAAGTCAATCCATCAAAATTTCCATTGACCGCGAGATTCTAAAATCGCCAGCCGGACAATATGTCCATGTCCTGCTTTATTCCCAAATCGCATGAATCATATGCCCCGCCGCTACGTTCCGCAGCCCCGCCAAGAGCAGCAAGATAGCCCCAGCACTCTTGCTGACCCACTCAAGGAAAACTGCGATGACCACTTTCACTCGTTACACACTCGACACTGCCCCTGCTGCCTCCAAGCCCATTCTGGAAGCCGTGCAGAAAGCCTTCAGCTTCGTACCGAACCTGCAAGGCAACATGGCTGAATCGCCAGAGCTGCTGGCCGGTTACAGCCAACTCTGGGACCTGTTCGGCAAGAGCACCCTCACCCCGCACGAACAGCAGGTCGTGTACCTGACCTCCAACTTCGAAAACAACTGCCACTACTGCATGGCCGGGCATACCACCCTGGCCAAGATGATCGAGATGGCACCCGAGGTCATTGCCGCTCTGCGCGCCGGCAGCGTCATTCCGGATGCTCGCCTGGAAGCCTTGCATGTGTTCACCACGGCGGTCGTGCGTGATCGCGGTTTCGTCAACGACGCCGGTATCGAAGCCTTCCTGGCTGCCGGTTTCACGCGGCGCAACGTGCTGGAAGTGGTACTGGGCGTCGCCACCAAGGTCATGAGCAACTACACCAACCATCTAGTGCACACCCAGCTCGATCCGTTCATGAAAGGCAACGAATGGACCAAGCCAGCCTGAAACCTGCCTTCGGCCTTCACTCGGCCAGCCCCTGCACGGGCTGGTCCCAGGAGCACTCATGAACAAGCGAAGCTTTTTGATCACCGGCGCCAGCAAGGGCATCGGCCTGGCGTTGGCACAGACACTGGCAAACACGGGTCACCGCGTCGTGGGCATCGCCCGGCACGCTGGGGGTGTCGATTTCCCCGGTATTTTGGTACCGGTTGACCTGGGAGATCGCAAGGCGACCGAACAGGCCTTGGCGACGTTAACCCAGCAGTATGCGTTCGACGGGCTGGTGAATAACGTCGGTCTGGTTCGCCCGCAGGTGCTGGGTGAAGTGGATCTGGACGATTTCGATGCCGTGATGCGGGTGAATCTGCATTCGGCGCTTCTGGCCACTCAGGCGCTGCTGCCCGGTATGCGCGAGCGTCAATGGGGCCGGATCGTCAACATCTCCAGCCTGACCGTACTGGGCATTACCCATCGCACCGCCTATGCCGCCGCCAAGGCCGCGCTCATCAGCTTTACCCGGTCGTGGGCACTGGAACTGGCCACGACGGGTATCACCGTCAACGCCGTTGCCCCTGGGCCGACCGAGACCGAACTGTTCCGCGCGAACAATCCGCTCGGCAGTGAAGGCGAAGCCCGCTACCTCTCAGGCATCCCTCTGCGGCGCTTCGGCCAACCCGAAGAGATAGCAGCAGCCATCGCCTTCCTGCTTTACGAAAGCAGCGGTTTCATCACCGGCCAGACGCTGTTCGTCGACGGTGGCGCATCAATCGGCAAAGCCGCATTCTAGCCAGGGTTGCGTTGCGCACGCCTTGTTGAGATAAACCACCCGTTGCGAGCGAAGCCCCCTGCTTCGCTCGCTTTTTTTGCTATGAGTTTTTAACTGTTTCAGGTGGAACGACATGGATCGATTGGCAGCAATGGAAACCTTTGTCTGCGTGCTCGAAGCGGGGTCGTTTTCCGCGGCGGCGCGGCGCCTCAACCTCGGCCAGCCCGCGGTATCGAAAACCATCGCACAACTCGAAGATCGCCTTGGCGTGCGGCTATTGCTGCGCTCTACTCGCGGGCTTACACCGACCGAAGCCGGCACCGCCTACTACGAACGTGCCAAGCGTGCCATCGAGGAAGCCCACGAAGCCGACCTCGCCGCACGCGGTGCGGGCAGCGGCCTGCACGGCACCTTGCGGATCTGTGCGGCGGTGACCTTCGCGCGTCTGCATGTGCTGCCGTACCTGGGAGCGTTCCTCGATGCACACCCCGAGCTGAACATCGATATCGTTCTGGATGACCGCACCGTCAATCTCGTCGAGGAAGGCATCGATGTTGCCTTGCGTATGGGAGCGTTAGCCGACTCCAACCTGATCGCCCGCAAGATCAGTGAATGTCAGCGGCTGGTGCTGGCCACCCCGGCTTACGTGCTAGCCCATGGCAAACCTTGCAACCCTACTGATCTGGCGCAACACCAAGCGGTCGTTTTCGCCCAGGCAGGCGGCGGTGAGCACTGGGCCTTCAAACAGGGCAGCACGGTGCAGTCGGTGACGGTCAGCGGGCGGGTACGGGTCAGTGCGGCGGAGGGTGTGCGGGCAGCGGTGCTGGGGAGTCTGGGCGTAGCATTGACGTCCCAATGGATGTTCGCGGAAGAACTGGCCAAAGGCGAAGTGGTACCCCTGCTGGAGGATTGGCAGTTGCCGCCGCTGGATCTGTGGGCGGTGTTTCCTACCGGGCGCCTGGCCAGTGCCAAGGCGCGGGCATTCGTTGATTTCGTCGCGGGCTTGATGAACCAACAATAAGCTAGGCCGCCCGAAGGCGGCCTTGAGGGACTCGATGTCAACCACGCAATGCAGGCAGCAACTCAGTGGGCTCTGGACGCAGCGTGTAATCGGGATTCACCTCCGCGTACAGAATGATGCCGTCCTGGCCGATGACGAAACGACCCGGCATCGGCAAGGTCCAGCTCTGATCACCGTTGATGACCGGCAGGTTGTTGCCCAGGCTCAGATAGAGTTCAACCAGGTAGTCCGGCAGTTTGAACCGCAGGCCGAAAGCAGCCGCTACTTCATTGCCGCTGTCGCTGAGGATCGGAAACCCCAGGCCGTTTTGACGTTGCGATTTGCGGCTGTTGGCTTGGCTCTGCGGCGAAATCGCCACCAGGCTGGCACCGCGCGCCTGAAAGGCCGGAAGTGCCTGCTCCAGCGCTTGCAGCTCCATGTTGCAGTACGGGCACCAGACGCCACGATAAAAGCTGATCACCAGCGGCCCGCGCGCCAGCAGTTCCGCCGACGACACCAGATTGCCCTGAGCATCAGGCAGGCTGAATAGCGGCGCCATATCACCGGCCTTGAGCGCACGCTCGGCCTGGCCGCTGGCGATCAGCTCGGCAGTGGCCCGGTGCATCACGGCATGCACGGGTGCCGGAGCATTGTAGGGCGGTTTGCCGGCAACGAAGTCGGCCTTGAAAGCATCCAGTTTGGCTTGAAGGGTCATGAGTATTTCCTCGGTAGGTTGATGTCTCGAGACTCATGATCGCGACATCGCCGCTCGCCCAGTAGAGAGCTGGCCTGCATAGGAAATATGCCCATCAGGAATGCCCTTCACGACTCACCTTGGGCAAGCGATGCCTATTCCAGCCGGGAATGATTCATATCCCCACCAGTTGCCAGCCCTATTCCAGCCCTCCTCGGCAGAATGATCTCCATCGTGGCCAATTGGCACGAAGCCCTATTGCGTTGGACTCATTCTCAATCCAGGAACACCCCATGTTAATCGTCCATGCGTTTGCCACCCCCAACAGCGTCAAAGTCTCCATCGCTCTGGAAGAGTTGGGGCTCGACTACCAGCTGCAGCCGGTCAACCTTCGCCAAGGCGAGCAAAAGCAGCCGACATTCGTTGCTCTGAATGCCAATGCAAAGGTACCGGTGCTGGTCGATCCCGATGGCAATAACGGCCAGCCCATGGTCCTCACCGAGTCGGCGGCCATTCTCGTCTACCTGGCCGAGCGATATGGCCGGCTGCTACCTACCGATGGGGTGAAGCGCGCCAAAGTCTTTGAACAGCTGTTCTTTCACGCCAGCGCGATGGGCCCTTTCACACGGGAACACCTAGCAGATCGGATACAGTTCGACTGAGTGGGACTTCGATTGGCTAGGGAGCATCACGCCCCTCGGGGACAACACCTCGGTCAGCACTCATCTAGACTCAACAGGCGGTCGCAAAAAGAACCGCATACGTCGCTTTGGTGCAGGCGAATCAAAGGCCGCGTGGCAAGCTGGCTTTATATGCCCTGACGAGGTGTGGCGAAGACCGCACCGGGCCCAACAAGATACCCGCCCAGGGTGCCTGGCCAACGGCCTGAAATGCCATGCTAGCGTGACGTGGCGTGAGTGCCGCAGCCGACACTTTCGGACAACCGACAACCGCCTGGTTTGTCCGTGACCGTGAGGAATGCCGTATGCCTGATGAGATGTTGCACCTGCCTATGGTCAACAGCGTGCTGGAGCGCCACAAAGGCTCCCCCGGCGCACTGTTGCCGATCCTTCATGAGATTCAAGCGGGCATCGGCTACATCCCCGATGCCGCCGTCCCCGAGATTGCCCATGCGCTCAACCTGAGCCAGGCCGAGCTGCGCGGGGTGATCAGCTTCTACCATGACTTCCGTACCGCGCCCCCCGCCCGGCATATTCTGCGCCTGTGCCGCGCCGAGTCCTGCCAGAGCCGCGGCGCCGAGCAGCTCGCCGCGCAGTTGCGCGAACGCCTGCAACTGGACGACCACGGCAGCAGCGCCGACGGCAACATCAGCCTGCGCCCGGTCTATTGCCTCGGTGCCTGCGCCTGCTCGCCCGCCCTCGAACTGGATGGCCAGGTACATGCACGGCTCAGCGCCGAACGCCTGGATGCCCTGCTCGATACCTGCCTGGAGGACGCATGATGCCGAGCCTCTATCTGCCCGCCGATTCCCTTGCCCGCGCCGTGGGTGCCGATGAGGTCGCCGTGGCCCTGGTCACCCAGGCCGGCGAACGCAATCTGCCGCTGGACCTGCAACGCACCAGCTCCCGTGGCCTGTACTGGCTGGAACCGCTGCTGGAAATCGACAGCGCGCAAGGCCGTATCGGCTTCGGCCCGCTGACCGTTGCCGATATACCGTCCGTGCTCGATGCGCTGCAAGGCGATCCGGCCGCCCATCCCCTGGCCCTGGGTCCGGTGGAGGAATTGCCTTATCTGAAAACTCAGCAACGCCTGCTGTTCGCCCGCGCCGGCATCACCCGACCACTGTCTCTTGAGGATTACCGCGCCCACGGCGGCTTCGAGGGCTTGACCCAGGCCATCGCCCTGGGCGGCGAGCAGACCGCCAGCGCCGTGTTCGATTCGGGCCTGCGTGGTCGTGGCGGCGCGGCCTTCCCCGCCGGGATCAAATGGCGCACGGTGCGCAGCGCCCAAGCGGCGCAGAAATACATTGTCTGCAACGCCGACGAAGGCGACTCCGGTACCTTCGCCGACCGCATGCTGATGGAGGGCGACCCGTTCCTGCTGATCGAAGGCATGGCCATTGCCGGCATCAGCGTCGGCGCCAGCTACGGCTATATCTATGTGCGCTCGGAATATCCACAGGCCGTCGCCACGCTACGCGAAGCGCTGGACATCGCCCGCGCCGCCGGTTACCTCGGCGCCAATGTCGGCGGCAGTGGCCTGGCCTTTGATATGGAAGTCCGTGTCGGTGCCGGCGCCTATATCTGCGGTGAGGAAACCGCGCTGCTGGAATCCCTTGAAGGCAAGCGCGGGATCGTCCGCGCCAAGCCGCCGATCCCGGCCCTGAAGGGCCTGTTCGGTCAACCGACCCTGGTGCACAACCTGCTGACCCTGGCCTCGGTGCCGCTGATCCTGGCCAAGGGCGCACCGTTCTATCGCGACTACGGCATGGGCCGCTCCCTGGGCACCATGCCCTTCCAGCTCGCGGGCAATATTCGTCACGGCGGCCTGGTGGAACGCGCCTTCGGCCTGACCCTGCGGGAACTGGTGGAAGACTACGGCGGCGGTACCGCCAGTGGCCGGCCACTGAAAGCCGCCCAGGTCGGCGGCCCTCTCGGCGCCTGGGTACCACCGAGCCAATTCGACACCCCGCTGGATTACGAAGCCTTCGCCGCCATCGGCGCCATGCTCGGCCACGGTGGCGTGGTGGTAGCCGACGACAGTCTGGACATGGCCCGCATGGCGCGTTTCGCCCTGCAGTTCTGCGCCGAGGAATCCTGTGGCAAATGCACGCCCTGCCGTATCGGCTCGACCCGCGGCGTGGAGGTGATCGATCGCCTGCTGGCCGCGCCGGACCAGAACGGTCGCGACACCCAGGCACTCATCCTCAAGGACCTGTGCGACACCCTGCAATACGGTTCGCTCTGCGCATTGGGCGGGATGACCTCCTATCCGGTGGCCAGCGCCCTCAAGCACTTCCCCGCCGACTTCGGTCTGCAATCCTCGGAGGCCGAGCAATGATCACTCTCTTCGACCCGAATACCGATATCGACCTCGGCACCCCGGCCCGCGACAGCCAGGTGCAAATCACCCTGAACATCGACGGGCGCAGCATCAGCGTGCCCGAAGGCACTTCGGTGATGCGCGCCGCCGCGCTGCTGGGCACCACCATTCCGAAACTCTGTGCCACCGACAGCCTGGAAGCCTTCGGCTCCTGCCGCATGTGCCTGGTGGAGATCGACGGCATGCGTGGCTACCCGGCGTCCTGCACCACGCCGGTCAGCGAAGGCATGAGCGTGCACACGCAGACGCCGAAGCTCGCCACCCTGCGCCGCAACGTCATGGAGCTGTACATCTCCGACCACCCGCTGGACTGCCTGACCTGCTCGGCCAACGGCAACTGCGAACTGCAGACCGTCGCCGGCCAGGTCGGCCTGCGCGAGGTGCGTTACGGCTATGAAGGCGACAACCACCTGGCCGAGCAGAAGGACACCTCCAACCCCTACTTCGACTACGACCCGAGCAAGTGCATCGTCTGCAACCGCTGCGTGCGCGCCTGTGAAGAAACCCAGGGCACCTTTGCCCTGACCATTACCGGGCGCGGTTTCGAATCGCGGGTCGCGGCCGCCGGCGGCGAGAACTTCCTCGACTCCGAATGCGTATCCTGTGGCGCCTGTGTGCAAGCCTGCCCCACCGCGACCCTGATGGAAAAAAGCGTGGTCGAACTGGGTCAGCCCGAACGCGCGGTGATCACCACCTGCGCCTATTGCGGCGTGGGCTGCTCGTTCCGTGCCGAGATGAAAGGCGACCAACTGGTACGCATGGTTCCCGACAAGAACGGCCAGGCCAACCATGGCCACTCCTGCGTCAAGGGGCGCTTTGCCTGGGGCTACGCCAGCCACCCGGACCGCATCACCAAGCCGATGATCCGCAAGCACATCAACGACCCGTGGCAGGAAGTCAGCTGGGATGAAGCGGTGACCTACGCCGCCAGCGAATTCCGCCGCCTGCAGCAGAAATACGGGCGCGACTCCATCGGCGGCATCACCTCCAGCCGCTGCACCAACGAAGAAACCTACCTGGTGCAAAAGCTGGTACGGGCCGCCTTCGGCAACAACAACGTCGACACCTGCGCGCGGGTCTGCCACTCGCCGACCGGCTATGGCCTGAAACAAACCCTGGGCGAGTCCGCCGGGACCCAGAGTTTCGACTCGGTGATGCAGGCCGACGTGATCCTGGTGATCGGTGCCAACCCCAGCGACGCCCACCCGGTGTTCGCCTCCCAGCTCAAACGGCGCTTGCGTGAAGGCGCGCGGCTGATCGTCATCGACCCTCGGCGCATCGACCTGGTGGACGCGGTACATGGCCGCGCCGAGCTGCACCTGGCCCTGCGCCCGGGCACCAACGTCGCCATGCTCAACGCCCTGGCCCACGTCATTGTCACCGAAGGCCTGCTCGACCAGGCCTTTATCGACACCCGCTGCGAGGGCAGCGATTTCGCCCACTGGAGCGCGTTCGTCAGCCGCGCGGAAAACTCGCCGGAAGTGCTTGGCGCGATCTGTGGTGTCGCCGCTGCCGATATCCGGTCCGCCGCCCGCTTGTATGCCAGCGCTGACAACGCGGCGATCTACTACGGCCTGGGCGTCACCGAGCACAGCCAGGGCAGCACCGCGGTGATGGGCATCGCCAACCTGGCCATGGCCACCGGCAATATCGGCCGCGAAGGCGTGGGGGTGAACCCGCTGCGAGGGCAGAACAACGTGCAGGGCTCCTGCGACATGGGCTCGTTCCCCCACGAACTGCCCGGCTACCGGCACATCTCCAATGAAGTGGTACGGGCGCAGTTCGAACAAGCCTGGCATGTCAGCCTGCAACCCGACCCGGGGCTGCGCATCCCCAATATGTTCGAAGCCGCCCTCAGCGGCAGCTTCAAGGGCCTGTACTGCCAGGGCGAAGACATCGCCCAGAGCGACCCCAATACCCAGCACGTCACGGCCGCTCTATCGGCGATGGAATGCATCGTGGTGCAGGATATTTTCCTCAACGAAACCGCCAAGTTCGCCCATGTGTTCCTGCCGGGCAGTTCGTTCCTGGAAAAGGACGGCACCTTCACCAACGCCGAGCGGCGCATCTCGCGGGTACGCAAGGTCATGGAGCCACTGGGCGGCAAGGCCGACTGGGAAGGCACGGTGGCCTTGGCCAATGCCCTGGGTTACCCCATGCACTACAAGCACCCGTCGGAAATCATGGATGAAATCGCCAGCCTGACGCCGACCTTCACCAATGTCAGCTACGCCGCGCTGGATAGCCATGGCAGCCTGCAATGGCCGTGCAACGCCGCGGCGCCGGATGGAACGCCGACCATGCACATCGAGGAATTCGTGCGCGGCAAGGGGCGCTTCATGCTCACCGGCTATATCCCCACTGAGGAGAAGGTCAACAATCGCTATCCACTGCTGCTGACCACCGGGCGCATCCTCAGCCAGTACAACGTCGGCGCCCAGACCCGGCGCACCGAGAACGTCGCCTGGCACGACGAAGACCGCCTGGAAATCCACCCGAGCGATGCCGAGAGCCGTGGCATCAACGAAGGCGACTGGGTCGGCATCGGCAGCCGCGCCGGACAGACCGTACTGCGCGCGCGGGTCACCGAACGGGTCGCCCCGGGCGTGGTGTACACTACCTTCCACTTCCCGGAATCGGGGGCCAACGTCATCACCACCGACAACTCCGACTGGGCCACCAACTGTCCGGAGTACAAGGTCACCGCCGTGGAGGTCAGTCGCGTCTACCACCCTTCCGAGTGGCAGAAACGCTATCAGGAATTCAGCGACGAACAACAACGCCTGCTCGACGAGCGCCGCCATGAACGCGGCGCCGGAGCCAAAGCCGAGGTGCGCCGATGAGTACTGAAAACCTGATCAAGATGGCCAACCAGATCGCCCAATACTTCGCCACCGAACCGGACCAGCAACAGGCCGTGCTCGGTGTGCGTAATCATCTGCAGTTGTTCTGGACGCCCGGCATGCGCAAGGAATTGCTGGCCTGGCAGATGGAGCATCAAGGGGAGGATTTGCACCCACTGGTGCAGGCGGCGGTCAGTGGGGCGGGGTGGGAGGCTTAGGTTCATACGATGGGATGACCCCTTGGCCTGTGAAGACGGGTCGAGGGGCGTTCCAGTGCTTTTAAAATCGATGCTCTGCGTTTCCAACGCAGCGTCTGGCAATGCACCATTGCACTCGCTTAATCAGTTTTCGGCCACTGCTGGGCACCGTGCAACAAGCGGATAATCTCAATCAGCTTGAGGCGGGGCCTGAGGCGATAAACAACGACGAACGGGGTGCCGCTAATGACCAGTTCGCGCGTCCCTTCGATGCGACCGAATCGCCCCATCTCAGGGTGATCGAGCAACTGGCCGACCTGATGTTCGATACGATCACCCTGATCGATCGCAGCACCAGGGTTGCGCTCGCCAATGTAATCGAGCTGTACATCACGATCATGAATCGCACCAGGGAGCCAGCGAATAATCAAGAACCGCCCTCCTTGATGCGTTTCGCCAACTCTGCTCGTTTCGCCGCCCAGCTTGATTTCGCCTCTTCATGCGATACCCACTGGGTGTTCGGATCATCCGCTTCGGCCAGTCCCTGTTGCACCTGCTCACGAAACCATTTGTCGTGCTCGGCGGCCCCATGCGTGCGTTTCAGCGCCTCAGCACGATCTGGTCGGATCCGGCTGGCGCTCCTGTCCTCGGGATTCCAAAGCGCAACATCGAAGGCACCAACCACAAGGCCGAGCCCGAGTAGCAGGTTCAGGGCCTGGCCAGGATTACCGAAACTGCGCGGCTCGCTACTACGCGCCTTGGCCAGTACGGCGGCGTCTCCGTTCCGGGTTTCTACTTGGACGAAAAAAACCCCGCCCAGCGCTTTCAAGGTAACACCGACGATGCCACCCGCTTCGGTGGTGGCCCGCAGTTGTTCCAACGTGAGAGTGCGCATAGCGATTGCCCTATAGCATCACGATTAATTGTTATGAAAGTACACGAGTAACAATTAACCTGCAATTATTGTGGGAGCCGAGCTTGCTCGCGAGGAACGATAACGCGGTGAGCCTGCCAACACTCACCGCCAAAATCGGCACAAGCCAGACGTCACCCGCCTACACCAACGCCTCCGCGCAACATCCCCTGTGTCAAGTCATCAATGATTGCCTTACCCATCTCACCCAGGTAATGCGAGGCCCAGGCATAGCGTTCACCATCGCTTTCCAGGGCGGCATCAAGGGAGAGTGCTTTGGCGCAATAGAGCAGAAGGGAAGCGTGCTCCATGGCTTCCAGAATGGGAACGCCGGGGTTCACGCGGAACAGTTCACGGCCTTGGGAACCGCACTGGGAAAAGGTGATGACACCCAGGGTTTTGCTTGTGGGTGGATTGGTCATTGGGCACCTCCGGCGAATGCGTGGGTACCGAGGGCTAGAACTTGCAACGTCGATCCGTCAAAAACACTCATACGCTTGGCTCCTAATGTGAGAGAGCTACCACGTTCGTTTCCAGGCGATTGGGTGGCAGCTGTACGCAGGCTGGAAACCGGGACAATAGGAAAACCCGGCAGACCCGAAGGCCTCCCGCGCACAGCCGCCATAACACGGAGAGACTGGCACAAAAAGGCACCAGCCGTCGTGATGAATGGTGGCGCCTATGCGCCCATTGTTCCACAGGTTTCCAGGCCTGGTCGTTGGATTTTCAACGACAACTCAAGGATAGCGTGACGCCTAGGGAAACTCTGAAAAACACTTCCAAATTTGGTGAAATACCCGTCTCGTCCACACTGAACGGTTGAGCCCCGATGAAACAGATGTCCTTTGCCGATGCTGAGTATGCCGGTAAACGCAAACAGACCCGGCGTGAGCGCTTCCTGATTGAGATGGATCAGGTCGTACCCTGGAAGGGCCTGATTGCCTTGATCGAACCGCATTATCCAAAAGGTGAAGGCGGCCGTCCGGCGTACCCGCTGATGGCGATGTTGCGGGTTCATCTAATGCAGAACTGGTTCGGCTACAGCGACCCGGCGATGGAAGAAGCGCTCTACGAAACGACGATCTTGCGCCAGTTTTCAGGACTTCACCTGGACCGGATTCCCGATGAAACGACGATTCTCAACTTCCGTCGGCTGCTGGAAAAACATGAGTTGGCCAGTGGGATCTTGCAGGTCATCAACGGTTATCTGGGTGATCGTGGCCTGATGCTGCGCCAAGGCACGGTGGTCGATGCCACGATTATTCACGCGCCGAGTTCGACCAAGAACAAAGAGGGCAAGCGCGACCCTGAGATGCATCAGGCGAAGAAAGGAAACCAGTATTTCTTTGGGATGAAAGCGCACATTGGCGTCGATGCCGACTCCGGCCTGGTCCATAGCCTGGTGGGCACGGCGGCGAATGTGGCGGATGTCACGCAGGTCGATCAGTTGCTGCAGGGTGAGGAAACGTACGTCTGTGGCGATTCGGGTTACACCGGTGTGCAGAAGCGTCCTGAGCACCAGGGACGCCAGATGTATTGGTCGATTGCCGCCCGGCCCAGCACGTTTAAGAAACACGGCAAGAAGAGCCTGATCACACAAGTGTATCGAAGAATAGAACGTGCGAAGGCTCAGATACGGGCCAAGGTCGAGCATCCGTTTCGAGTCATCAAACGCCAGTTCGGCCATACGAAAGTACGTTATCGCGGGTTGGCGAAAAACACAGCACAACTGACCACACTGTTTGCCTTATCGAATCTGTGGATGGTGCGAAAACGGTTGATGAATGCGGGAGAGGTGCGTCTGTAATGCGGACCGTACGCCTTGAAACAGTACGATCAGAGGTAAGAACCGTGAGTTAAAGACAGGAAGGGTCTGCTGCTCGACCGACTCAGAATTTTTTGAGCCTCAGCCAATGAGGGCATCAGAAATCGGTGGGTATTTCAGACCTTCCCTAGAGCATTCAAGAAAGTGTTTGAGGCGAGATATTTCAGATGGAAGTATCACTTATTCACCATCTGCCCCCAGCATCCCATAAACCTTATCGAACCGACTGGAATTTAGCATAAGTCAACGCCAGAGAGTGATGCACCTCCGCCCTAGCCTGATCTACACCCTCTATAATATCAGCCAACAAGCGTTTACACTCATAATAATTACCCTCAAGCTCTTTCCGTCTCCTCGAGCTTATACCAACAGCATTATAGCTCTCAAAAACCGAGTTCGCCGCCTCGCCCAATCTATAATAGTTAACACTACGAATATCGCCAGCCCTGATAGCTTTACTCATAAAGGTCAAACCAGCAAATCTTTCACCGCTTTGCACACTAACATTCCACAGGTCGTCTAATATCTTCACGGACAAATCTTTCAACTCTTGCTTTAAAGCCCCATAGCTTTTCCTTATAGATTTTGAAACATCATCATAGGCACCGTTCAACAATTCTAATTTCCGACCAGCAGACTCAACAATAGAAGATAGTAAAAATTTAGCATCAGCAGATCGCCGCAACCACTTAGCATTGGCCAATCCACCATCAGAAACCGCAAGACGGCAAACCTCTACCACCTCAGACTTACTCCCCACCCGAAGCTCTACTTGAAACCAAAGATCAAATAAAAGCTCCTTTCTCTGCCCATAAAAATGGGCATCTTTAAAAGACCCCCTCACAATATTTATATTAGCATTCGGATCAAATGCCTCAACTCGAGCCAATGCCAGCAGCAAATCTGGATTATTTTTAAACTGTTGATTCTTGAGCAGCGCTTTGATGGTAGCTCTAGAACGAGTAAAATCCTGAGCCTTCAGAAGAACAGCTGACTGTCTAATTGCCTCCCCGACTGAGGCCTGATTACTTTTAGAGGAATTTGCCTTTAACCCTTGCGCCCGCCCCTTAACATAGCCGAGATATCTTTCAGAGTTCGTAACCACCAAATCCTTCAAAGACAGAGTCAAATTAGCTATTGACTGAGAGCATTTAAAACGAGGCTCAGATTCAATAAACGATGCAGACTGCAAAAGAAACAACTTACCAAGTTCCTCTATAGAATCCTCAATCAATAACTCCTCTAACTCTGTATAGTGCCGCAACTCTGCCAACGAGCAAGAACCTATAAAAGAAATAGTCAAAAGCACCCTCCTAGCCTCAGGGCTCAGCTGCTCTATTTCACGCCTAAGCGCCGCACTTCGTACGGCCTCTCCCTTTTTTCCTTCCCACTCTGAAATTGCCTTATCAATAGAGTATCCAACGCGACAAAGCCTTAAAATTGATTCCGTAAACAACGGCGACCCTTCGGAGGCCACAGCTAACTTTCTGACCGACTTAGAGCTAATATCATCAAACCCCATCAAAGATTTTAGCTCATCTATATATTCCTCATACTCACCACCTGACAAACCAGGAACCTCAATCGCAGCATCGGACGAATAGCTCACATTAGCCCGAGTAGTTAGCAATATTTTAGAATTGCCATTTCCAATTTCACGAGCTGTTTCCATGATTCTTTTTTGCTCATCCAACTCAGCAGAGTCAACATCATCAACAACAATAAAAGACGAAATATCTTGCAGATTTCTCCGTGCAATTCTCTTTAGCTGATTAATTGAAACATCTTCAAGCTCAGAATCCACAGACCCAGTTCTCTGACAAATAGAAACGAGCAAGCTTTCAAGATCAGAATAATGAGTTTCTGGCGTCCCTATAAAATCATCAACGCCGGCCCTAAACTGCTTAGTTTTCGCTGTCAACCAGATAATTTGCTCAAAAAGAGGCGCCCCTGCCGAAGCTATAAGCTGACAGAATTCATATGCTATAGATGTCTTACCTTTCCCGCCTTCACCCGCCAACACCTTTGCATACTGAAACTCATCAGACAACCACGCCCAAAGCTTCTGAATTATTTCAACACGACCTACAAAATTGGGGCAAATAAAATTCCGATCAGGGAGATTATGATCTAACAAAGCCATCTTTTTATACGGATGGCCTTCAAGCACTGCCACAAAATCCCTACTACTAGTTAAAAACTCAAAATCAGCGTGCGTAACTGCTTGCTTGCATTCATCTCCTGCTCGATAAAGAGTTGACCCCTCAGAAAAAATTTGCTTATTTTTTTGGTCATCCGCCCTTTTATTAGCCGAGATCGTATGAAGCTTTTCAGGTCGCTTAGGAACGTGCAGCAGTCCAAGCCGAAGATCAGCGTCACCATACACGACCTCTATAATTGTCACATCCAGGCGCCGACCAAAATATTTATCAAGCTGCCCCCTTAGCTTTTGAATATTGAACCCTTCTGACTCCACCCCTACCAGTTCAAACTTTTTATCCTTCTCAACTTCTCTAATACCATAAATTATGTACCCACCATATGTATTATAAAAACTAGCCACTGCTCTTGCCGTTTTCGAATAATCATGAGCATCAGCCTCGTAACATTCCTTATAGTCCCACAGCTCACACTCAAGGGGAACCGGGACACCGTCAGGAATAATAAGCTCCAGTATATCGCGAGACAGACTTCCAAGCTGAACACAAGAATAAACCTTCTTTTTTAATTCTATAACATTCATCACCACCCCCAAAATCCGCCACCATTTTTACAACACAGGCATAAAGACGTTACATACCTGATCATTGAGACCCAACTATCAACCGCAGTTATGCAATCTCAAACAAACCATCGAACAGCGCAACAAACTACTCAAAAACCTGAACCGACTGTGACCGGGCTTTGCTGAGCCCTTATAGAAAACCCCTCAACGACATTTATCGCTTTCTAGCTTTCCATCCCGGAGATAATCTTTATCGGACGCTCAATCATGTTTGCACCCACCAAGCTAAAATCGCTGAAAAGACAACACCACTCATACCCCCATATCATTCTTCATCAATATTTTAGCTCTGCCATATTAATTAGATGAGCTGCCGCCAACCCTATTTTTATTACGCACATACAACACCGCCCCACCTGTCGGCGAGCCACCCCGGCTTTCCAACTCAAAAGATTTGCTTTGGCTGCGAATCAAGCCGCTGAGTTTGGTATGCCCATACAGCCGAGAATCAAAATCAGAGCGCAGTTGGCTGATATTGTTGCCCAACGCGCCCAATGGAGCCCAACCATCCTCGTCAGCAATGTCATCCAGGATCTTCGCGATGAATTCCACCGGCACCTTAGGAGGCTTTGTCGACGCAGGAGGAGCGTGCGGTTTCTCTATCTCTACAACATGGTTAGCCGCCGCAGACGGCTTCTCAGCCAACCCTCCCGGCTCAACCACCGCCTCAGCCCGTAGAATCTCGGTATAGATAAACTTGTCGCAGGCCGACACAAATGGCTTGGGCGTCTTCTCTTCGCCGAAGCCATAGACCGTCATGCCCTCCTCGCGTAAGCGAGCAGCCAGTCGGGTGAAGTCACTATCGCTGGATACCAGACAGAAACCATCAAACCGGCGCGTATAGAGCAGGTCCATCGCGTCAATGATCAGCGAGCTGTCGGTGGCATTCTTGCCCTTGGTATAGGCGAATTGCTGGATAGGCTGGATGGAGTGATCCAGCATCAGCTTTTTCCAACTGCCCAGTTGCGGTGAGGTCCAGTCGCCATACATGCGTTTCACGCTGGCGATGCCGTATTTGGCGATTTCCTCGAACAGCCCCTCGACAATCGCCGCCTGGGCGTTGTCGGCGTCGATCAGGACGGCCAAATGCTTTTGCTGGTGGGCATGGGGAGACTTGATAGCCATTACTCATCCTTGAAAAGTGGCTGCCGGAAGTAGGCTGAAAATCAGTACCCAACAGGCAGTTCCACTACGTCTTCCTTAACGAACATGAAGGCCTGGGTCATCGGCGCGCGGAGGCGGCCGAGAACATAGGGCGTCAGGAGAAGCTACTATTTCGACATCACGGCGTCTACTGATCGCGCCAGAGGAAAAGAAGGTTTGCGACTAAAGGATGATTTAAAAACGGATCGATAACCCAGTGAATGAAGCTGTTCACTTGAGATCTACACCGTCTGGGCCGGCGCTTTCGCGGGCAAGCCCGGCTCCTACAGGGTTTGTGTGTAGCGAATGATTTGTGGAGCAATTCCGAATGCTTGGTTCGTGAAAACAAGGATAAACCGCACGCTCTATCCCGGACTGGACCCAATAGTGGCATTTCAGTAGCATCGGCGCCTTTCTTCCGTATCCGTCAGCCAGGGATGAGCAATGCCGGCTCTTTCACTTTTTCCATCACGCCTGTTAACCACTACGACCCTGCTCCTATCGGCGCTAATCGGAGGTTGCAGCGTCAACGGCACCTACCCGGACGCCACGGACCCGGACGCCGCCAAGCTGCGTTTCATCGCCAATACACAAAATGCCACGCTCGATTACTTCGATGCCGAGCATTGCGACGGACAAACTACCGGCATCCTCAACAATCTGCTGCTTGGCGATACCAAGCGACGTGCCGACATGAGTATCGCGCCGCCGGAAAACGCCAGGGGCTATCTGGAAATCAAACTAAAGCCCGAACACGAAACCCTTCTACGGATCCATACCCAGAACGGCTATTCGGTGTGTGGCAACAGCATCAATCTCAAACCTGAACGCAATGCCGAATACGAGCTGACCTTCGACTCCGGGAAGGGCCAGTGCAGTAGCCAGTTACAACGGGTCCGCAAGATCAATGGCAAGGAGCAGCGCAGTCCCGTGCTGGTCTTTGAAAAAGGCCTCCCGGCCTGCGTCGGACGCAACGTGATGTTCCCGAAACCACCGGAACCATTGCCGGACACTCCCCATCGCCTGGAACTGATAGGCCGGATTATCGACAACAGCCTTATTCCAGCCATGAAACCCGACCCGGCTGAAATCGCCAAGACTGCGTTCTCCGCGGAAAAAATCGACGGTTTGATAGCCGAGCGCAAGGCCAAGCTGGGCTTCACCCTGCCGGACGACTATTGGACCTTGTATCGCCAGAATCTCCAGGCCTTCGATGCAGAAGCTGCCCAACGCAAAGAGCGGACCTTGCAGCTGTACAAGGACGAGTACCTTCTGCGCCTGCGTCGGTTGAAGGATGAGGACCTGGAACAACGGGCGCAGCCCGAAGACAAGTCAGCCAAATCGACCAATGTGGCCGCGCTCGAACAATACAAGTCGATGACTCTCTACTATTTCGGCGCCAGCAAACGGGTAATGCTGGAAACCATCGACCATCATCTGGAGCGGATGGCGCAGATGGATGCGCATTACGGCATCTGCGAGCGTTATGCCGATTGCTGGAGACGCTGAAACCCGAGGCCTCGCGGTAGGGCTCACGCACGCTACTGCCGCGAGAAAAGCCCAACATTCGCTGTCATCACCTATGCTTTCGGCGACCGCTCCAGTCACTGCCGCCCTGTGCCGATCACAGACAAGGACGTTCCATGCCGCGCCTCTCCCCGCACATCCAGTTCTCTCTGCTCACCCTCGCCCTCACCTGCGTGATCTTGCCAGTTCACGCCACCGACAAGGTCGAACGTCGCTGCGGCTGGTTCGAAAATCCGACTGCGGCAAACGCCACCCTCACCGACCGTGACGGCACCTGGGAAATCGCCACCCAAGGTGGCTACCAAGCCGAAGGCGCCTGGCCACAATTCAGCGATGCGCAATGGGTCCGTACCAACGGGCATTACGGCTACGGCTGCGGCTGCATGACCGCCAGCGCCGATCCCGAGACTCATCGCCTGAACCACCTCAGCAACGCCATCGCCCGCCCACTGGCGGCCTGCCGCAACGATACAACCTTGCACGAGCCGGAAAATCCGCTCGCGCCACGGCCACCCGATGTGCCGGCCTCAGCCAAAAATATGAAGCCCTACCAGGCCGAGGGCTTCAGCTTCAACTACCCGAAAGGCTGGAAGGTCAGCAAACACAAGGAGTGCCTGAACCTCAATCAGCCAAAGCCTCGGGCCAACGAGGAATACACTCTCAACCTGTGCGTCCAGCACGGCACGCTGCAACAGGCCGCCGACAGCATGATCTTTTCCCAGGAAGACGGCGTCTGGATGCGGAGTGCTGGCATGGATTCACCCAGCCCTGTCGACATCATCGAAGGCCCGGGCTGGAAAGGCATGCAGACGACCCAGACCTGTGGCGTCGGTGATGAAGCGAGCGGCTTTCACGCCGCCGGCGGTACCTGCCTGATGGCGATTGTCTATAACGACAAGACGCAGTTGCTGTTCGATACCGTAGGTTACTATCAGGACTTCGACACGATTGGCACGATCATTCGCTCGGTCCGGTTTGATGAGAACAAGTAGAAAGTACGCAGCCCATAGGTTACGCCCAGTGACCGCAGCAGAGCCGAGTGCAACTCACGCCCCCGAAATCGGCAATGTTTTTAAACCAGTGGGTGTTTGAATATGTGCGATCAGAAACGGATCTGAAGTTTTTTTGAGCGCATGAAGATATACCGGCCCCGAAAAATTCATGGCTTCCAGAACCGCTTTGATTTTCTCCGGATCAGTATGGAAGACGTCCAAAGCCAATAGAGAACAACCTTTGTCTTGCAGTGCGCTCGCGGGATGAATCGCCTGTTCCCATTGGATCAGGGTGGGGACTGAGCCTCCCAAAGGCAGATTACCGTCCGAGGGTATCGTTATCTGCCAAGACAATGTTCCTCTGCTCATGGGCTCGACATCCCCAACGATATCCTGGCAGGAAGCGCTAGCCGCATGGATATCATCGGTTCGCGCAACCCATGTCGCCAAGCGTGCGGGCGAGTCAGGCGCAAGTTGATCAAGGCCGAACCAGCGAGGCCGCTTCGGGCGTTCAGCCGATGGGTCCACGGCAATCACTTCCAGGTAGAGCTGGGGACCAAGGCGAAGCAGCCTGTTGTGGGTGCCCATGCGTGGATGGGTACCGCCCGGTTGAAGCTCAACGCCCAGCACGCCAGTGACGAACGCGCAGCCGGTATCGAGGTCCGGCGCCACGATAGCCAGGTGATCGATGGTGCTCTTCACGCGATCAGCTCCTTCAAGGTTTTTTTCGCTCCGACGCTATTCCGATTCACTCGCGCCATCACCCCGTTAGACTGAGTGGCCCTCGTCCCCCCCACGCTCAGTCACCTCGCGCGACTCTCGCAATTGCCTCTTCAGCGTGCGCAACGGTGGCGCGTACAGAAAGCCGAACGATACGCTGTTCTTACGCTCCTTCACCGCGTGATGCAGCAGGTGCGCCTGATACAGGCGCTTCAAATAGGGATGACGAGGACGCGGCCGGAACGGCCAGTAGCGGTGGACGACACCGTCATGTACCACAACGTAGATGATTCCAAACGCTGCTACCCCGGCACCAACCCACTGCAGGGGGTCATACCCGCTATTGCCCAGCACGATCAGGATAATGGCCACCGTCGCCAATACCAACAGGTAGATATCATTGGTCTCGAAGGCGCCCAGGTGTTCCTCATGATGGGAACGGTGCAGAAACCAGCCCCAGCCGTGCATGACGTATTTATGCGCGAGGTAACCGACTCCTTCCATGGCCATCAGGGAGCAGAGAAACAGGGTAACGTGGGTGATCATGGAACGCCGTGAGCTCGCAGGTACGTCGGAAAGGCGGCAGGAAATATTTGAGCCGCGCTCAAGCATACCTCGGTAGGCGGGTAAATCGAACGCACTGCGTGATTTGGCGAGCGGCTTTCTGAGGGGCGCTGGCTTTGACAAGGAAGGAGACGGCCCAACAGCCGTCCTGGGATCTCTATCAAAACCCGCCCCAGCCGAAGTTGGGGCGGGCCACTTCTCCGTGAGGCGGCCAGGCTAATGACCCCCTGAGCCAATCCGGCACGGGTTACTAAACCGTGTCAGGAGGTCCCAAATGCGCGCTGGCTTGACCACTTCAAAAAGTCTTCTAACGAAAGAGCCAAAAAATCATACCTTAGCTCGAATACATCATTAAAAATAAAAAGTGTTACTTCCGCGAAAAACCTCAATCAAAACATTTCAAACTCTTTCCCAAAATATTTAGAAAAATCCCCAACCATACTCTGACTTGCTCGACATACAAAATCTCAGTATAAATGAGATTCGTTGGTAGTCTCTGTGAGATGAGCAAACCGATTCCACATCCGGCTTGCGGAAAAAACCACTCTACTAAGGTGGTTTTTTTTCGCCTCGACTTATCCGGTAGCGACCACATCGCAGCCCGCTCTCCAAAACCGGGGTACGCCCAAAGAAGCCACGCCAGCCGAACGGCCATCGCCAGCAAGCGTGTTCTTAGGAAAAAGCGCGAGGGTCAGGCACGGCAGCTATACAGACAGGACATTCGTCAGTCGAGCAGAAGCGCCCAACGCGCCCCCACCCACCGACACTAACGCCAATAACCACCCCGGACTCACTCAAGCCCCGGGGTCAGCGACTCAGAACCAGCCTCGTTTGCCGACCACATAAGTCTGTTCAAATTCATCTTCGGACTTGACCAGGTAAATGATGAATTCGATAAAGGCGACAATACTGATAATGATCGACGGAATGCCGAACAACAACCAACCGAACAGGAACACCAGCAACATGATCACGCCTTGGGTTTTGTAACCCAGGTAGAACTTGTGCACACCAAAGCCACCGAAGAAAAACGCCAGCAGGGCCGCCGGGATCTTCTTCGAGTTGCCACCCGCTGCGGCGCCGTCGGCGAAGATGGCTTCGGCAAACGCACCATTGCCAGCGAAGTCGACGCGTGCGCCGGCCTTGGGCAACACCGCGGCTTTCCACTCGACCACGTCGAAGGTGTAACGGTTGCCATCGTCACCCGAAATAATACCGTTACGGGTGTTGGTGTCGTAACTCAAGATCTTGCCTTTCATTTACAGCTCCTTGGGAAGTACGGGACGGGGAACGCGGGATAGTCGCCAGGGGATTGAACGCGGTGAGATCACTTTGTCGGACAACCCGCACAAAAGCTCCATCGACAAATGCCGAACGGAGGTCGTCGATATTCATCAATACGGTCGGGGGCTGTTTCAGGTTTGAGTCGTTGAACCGATTGGCCATCGCTCGTCCTTGAAAAGTGATTGCTGGACCGGGCTGAAGGTGATCAGCAAGTCATCGGCAGTGTCACCGCATCTTCCTTAACCGCTATGAAGGCCTGAGTCGCTGGCACGTGTAGACGGCCAGGAGCAGAGGGCATTGGGGAGGAAAGCTACTATTTCGCTGGCACGGCGTCTAGGGGCTGCGGGAAGGAATAAACATTGCTGGCGTGCGGCAACCGCAAGGAGATAGCGCGGGAACAGGAAGTCCCGCGCCAGGTGCATCAGAACGCGATACCGATCTTGGCACCAAACTCGTCACGCTTGAGTTCGGTGTTGTCCGCCAGGTCGGAATCACGGTCCAGCTTGTAGTCGGTATGGGTGTAGTAAGCACCCGCGACAATCGGCAACGCGCCTTGCCGGTTGAACAGGAAGTTCACTTCGGCATAAGGGTTGGTCCGATCCTTCAGGTCTACCGTATCGGAGCCATCGCCACGGACATCGATTCGCGCATCGCTTCCGATGGTACGCCGAACACCCGCCTCGATACGCATTGTCGCGGCATCGAATTGATGGCTGTAACCCAACGCGGCCTTGGCAAACGGTGAACGCCCCGTGAGCTTGACGTCATACTGGGAAGAGTCCGGCTCGTAACGGGTCCAGCTATAACCACCACCGACGATCACGTCGACGGAGTTATGTGCATCCAACGCCATACGCCAGCCCAGGTCGAGATCGCCCTGGCCTTCCTTGAGCGTATTGTCGTTGCGCTTGCCGTACTTCACTTCGACACCCGCCTGGTAGATGAGGCCAGCTTCGGCGGTCATCTTGTTACCGAAGTTGTAGAACAGGCCCGCCTCGGGCACATGATTTTTCTCGGGGTGGCTACTGCCCTGCAGTTTCTGGTTGTTGTAGCTACCCAAGAGACCGAACTGGGAAATCGGATCGGTGGACGCAGCCGCCATCGCTACCATCGGGGTGGTAATCAAGGCAAGGACCGAGGATTTGACGAACAGGTGGGTCAGACGATTAAACACAAACACTACTCCATTAGAATACAAACGTGACGAATCCGGTGAGCTAGGAACATAAAATCAATCGAATGGTTCAATAAATATTTACTTTTTTGTCATGCGTTCTCACTTTATCAATTCAGGTCAATGGCAGTCCTCGCCTCCGCAACGCCGGCGGTGCGCGAAAAATACAGGAAGCTTGAGGCAAGGCTCATGCGGCACCGATGTGGCGCCTCAAGGCACCACGATCGATAGCATGAAGCCCATGTCGCCGCTACGGGCGACAAATGCGACACGCGAATGAAGAGCCCTCAAACCAAAGGCCGCCCCATCATCCGCGTCAGGATCGCCAAGGGATTGGACTGGGTGTCGTACTGTTTGTCGGCAGGCAGGTGCAGGGTCTGTTCGAGCATGTACTGGCCGGACATGACCGCATGCGGCACCTGGTCCGAGAAGCACACCCAGACCGAACCGGCGGCGAATGGCATGCTCACCTGCTCGGCGGTTTCCTGATAGGCCTGGTCGCCTTTCATGCCGTCATGCAACTGCAACATCAGGTGATCATATTCGCTGCGGTAAGACTTGGTGATGCCCAGCGCCTTCAGCAGGCGAGCCTGCCAGGCCACATAAGGCTTGGCCCGTGGCAGGAACTTCGCGGCGACCGTTTCGAAGGGCTCGCCGACCCGCCACACGCGGGGGACACCTTCAGGGTTGATGTTGCAGAATACCCGCAGAATGCGTTCGCCGTAGTTGGGGCGCGAAGGAAAGGCGTCGACATGCATGCGGCGGTCATCGGCGCGCCAGGACTGCGCGCGGGTCTCGACCTGCATCGGACGGTAGCTGGTGGGCGCCAGGCGCAACGCGCCCTGGTAACGGGGCAGCAGCGAGTACACCAGCGTCTGCGCCTGCTCACGGAAACGTCCGATCATCTCGCTCAGCGCTTGTTGCACGGCGGTATCGCCTTCTGCGCCTTTGAGGTGATTATTCGCATCCAGGCTGATATTGCGCGCCTTGGGTGAGCGAATATCCGGACGGAGCAAGGACTTCTCTTCTTCCCGTAATTCAAACGACAACCGGGGGAAGTACAGCACCTTGCCCGCTTCCAACGCGGCAATCCATTGCGCGTTCACTTCAGGCATCCGCCAATCGGCGAAGTCGATGCCTATGATCTGAGAATCCATTTCCTCAGGGGGCCTCTTCGGGGGAGTAGGCCTACAATGATGCGGCGATCCGATCGACCTTTGCAATATTTTGTTACCATCAATGACAAGAGACCCCGTCCAAGAAGGCTCAGCTAGACACCTCAACCAGCATCTTGCCCCCGCAGCTGCTTCACATCTCCGGTCGGTGGTACACCAAAAAAACCGGCAGACGCGCGACTGAACTCATCCGCCACGCTGAACTGCAAAATGGCCGCATCCTCCTCGGAACGCATCAGCCACAAGTTATATTCACCTGAGCTATTCATGACCAGTTTGTAGTGCGTCGCCTGCCACATCCGGCTCATCGCTTCTTGTGACGGAGCCTTGTAAAGCTCACAGAAACTGCCTTCGACATCGCATTGAGGATCCGTTGACAGGCCGTCGAATATGACGCGCAGACGTCCTTCCCCTTCAATGTCACCCTCCTCTGGGTGAAATGAACCGATGACTTTCCCGGCATGGCCTGCCTCACTGTAGAAACAGGTTATTTCGCCAATAAAATCATGCCCTGCCAATACTTGAAAATATGGCCACACTTCATCCGGCCATTCAAAGGTATCGAGCATGGGTAGAAACAAGTATTTACCGATCAGGTCATTGAATGTCATGGCACGCCCTCCTTTGGCATGAGTCCAAACTATAACCCTCCAAAATTTTCTTTCGACATTACTGTATTAACGGTTATTTCATGCAAGCAGCCCCGTACCGCTCACTCAAATACGGAAACCGCTGACCAACTGCTCCAGCCGGGCCGTTTGCGTTTCCAGGTCGGCACAGGCCAGGAGCGTGGCATGGAGATTCTCCAGCGCGTCCTTGTGCAAGGTATCGATCTGGGTGATATCCATGTTGATCGCCTCGACCACCGCGGTCTGCTCTTCGGTCGCGGCGGCCACCGATTGGTTCATCCCGTCGATCTCGCCGATACGCCGGGTGACCTGCCCCAGGTGCTCACCAGCCTGATTGGCAATGGCCACGCTCTCGGCGCTGTATTGCTGGCTCTCGGTCATGGTGTGGACCGCCTGCCGGGAACCGACCTGCAGTTCCTCGATCATCCCGTGGATTTGCTGGGCCGAAGCCTGGGTCCGTCCGGCCAGGTTGCGAACCTCATCGGCGACCACGGAGAAACCGCGCCCGGACTCGCCCGCCCGGGCCGCCTCGATGGCGGCATTGAGTGCCAGCAGGTTGGTCTGCTCGGAGATCGCCTGGATCACCTTGAGGATCTGGCCGATGCTCGCGGTGTGGCTGTTGAGCTGCTCGATCCGGGCACTGGAGGAGAGGATCTTGCTCGATAGTTCATTCATCGCCTGGATAGAGCGCTCAACCACCCGCCGCGCTTCATCCGCCGTGTCCCGCGCATCGGAAGCGCCCAGTGAGGCATCCGCGGCATTCACGGCGATCTCTTGGGCGGCGGCGCCCAATTGGTTGATGGCCGCCGCGACACTGCTGGTGCGCTGGGATTGAGTGTCCGAGTTGCTCATCGAGGCGTTGGAGGCGTCGACGACCCGGCTGGCCACCAAGCTCAAGCGCGCGGTGGTCGAGGCCACTTCGCGGATCGAAGCGTGGATGCGCTCGACAAAACGGTTGAAAGCACCCGCCAGGAGGCCGAACTCGTCGCGCGACTGGATCGTCAGGCGCTGCGTCAGATCGCCGTCGCCCTGGGCAATGTCTTCCAGGGCACGGGTCATGTGATGCAAGGGCTTCATCAGCAAGCGGATCAACAGACTGAGCAGGACGAAGGTAATAGCCAGCAAGACCACGGTCGCAATCAGCACCGAGAGACGAAACCGGGCCAGCGCCGCGTAGGCTTTGTCTTTGTCGACGGCCAGGCCCACAGACCATTTCACCGAAGGCAGGCCCTGCACCGGCATGAACGTCAGTAACTGCGTGCGCCCCGCCTGTTGCACCTGGTTCAGGTCGGTACCGATGCGCGTCGGCTCCAGGCCGTAGATGTCACGCAGATTCTTGGTGACCAGGGTTTTATCGGGGTGCACCAGGATATTGCCGTCGGCACTGACCAGGAAGGCATAGCCGATACCGCCGAAATCCTGGGCATTGATCATCCTGGCCATCTTGTCCAGGCTGATATTGACCCCAAGGACACCCAGCACCTGGTCGCCGGACTTCACCGGGGCCGCCTCGCTCATCACCAGGTAGTCACTGCCCACGCCGATATAGGGCTCGGTCAGGATCGGGCCGTTCTTGAGCGCATCCGAGTACCAGGGCCGCTGGCGGGGATCGTAGCCATCGGGCATGACCCGGTCGGGAAAGATATCGAAAGCGCCGTCGCGTGTAGCGCTATAGCTGGCGACGAAGGTCGAGGTGAGCGCGGGCTGTTGGAGCAAGGTGCGAACCTTCTCCCTGGCCGGGTCGAGCGCGACGACCTGGGCCATTGCATCCACCAATAGCAAACGATCGCTCAGCCATGTCTGAATATTCTGGGCAAGAACCTGCCCAGTGGTGTGCAAGTTGTTTTCGATATTGCCGCTGATCTCGTTGCGTTGCCGATAATCGCCATACAGTGCGAAAACCGCAAAGACCACAACCACCACGGTAGAAACAGCGAGCAGGATCTTTTGACTGAACTTCAATCGAATATTCATGGTTTTGGCTACTGCACAATGGAGGTTTTTTGTTTGACTTTATATCAAGGCAGGACAAAACAATGGGCAGGGCGAAAACCACCCTTAATGGGCAAAGTTTCAGTGTTACTTAATGGACTGTCAAACAACAAATATCCGGGGGCTGGCATCAAAAAAATTGATCGTCCCTAAACTTACAGTACGCTCTTTAGTGGCCTGTGAAGTTCCAACAACTTCACTCCCCCCGGCTCGATGACAAGCAGGCCGCCCGGACGCTGCCTACAAGCCGCCCTGAAACGGCAGCACCACCAGCGCGACCAACCCGCCACCCGCCCGGTTGCTCAGGGTCAGCGTGCCGCCCTGCTCCAGCACAATCGCCCGCGCCGCCGACAAGCCCAGTCCGACGCCACCGGTGCTTTTGTTGCGCGAACTCTCCAACCGAAAGAACGCTTCAAACACCCGTTCAAGGCAATCCGCTGCAATACCCGGCCCACGATCCTGCACGCGGATCAGCAGTCGCTCCGAATCCGACTCCAACACGATCGATGGCTCGCTGCCGTACTTGATCGCATTGTCCAGCAAGTTGCCGACAACCCGCTTTAGCCCCAGCGGCCGCCCGAAGTACACCCACCTGGACGGCCCCGCGAAATCGACCTCAATCCCCAGGTCGCGATAATCGTCCACCAGGGTTTGCAGCAACTCCGCCAGGTCGAAGGAGGTCGCTTCCTCCAGCCGCGCATCGTCGCGGAAGAATTCCAGTGCGGAGTTGATCATCGCCTGCATTTCATCGACATCCCGGAACAATCGCTGCTGTTGCTCCTCATCCTCGATGAACTCACCGCGCAGACGCATGCGGGTCAAGGGCGTGCGCAGGTCATGGGAGATGGCCGCGAGCATCTGCGTGCGGTCCTTGATGAAGTGCTGCAACTGGGCCTGCATGGCGTTGAAGGCGAGGATCGCCTGACGGATTTCATGGGGCCCGACCGGCTCCACCGGCGGGGCCCGGAAGTCGACGCCAAAACGCCGCGCGCCCTGGGCGAATTGCTGCAGCGGTCGAGCCAGGCGGCGGGTCGCAATCAAGGTGACCACTGCGGTGGAGAGCAACACCAGCACGATCACTATCAGTCGGCGTGGCCCCTCATCCAGCCCCCAACTCCGCGATGCGGTGGAAAACTCCAGCCAGGTACCGTCGGTCAGTTGAATCAGCACCCCGTAACGCCCATCCGAATCGGCAGGTTCATAGGTCTCGAGCCGGCGATTCGACATATTGAGCGCCCGGCGTATGGCCTGAGCTTCCTCGCCGTGAGGCGTCTTGACGATTTTCGGCAGGACGATGTCATGATAATCGGTGTACCAAGCCACCAATATATCCGGCTCACTGACCACCGCGGCCAAACGGCCACGCTGCCCGGACTCGGACGCTTCGAGCACACGGCTGATGGAGATGATCTTTTCCAGTAGACCGGTCTCGCTCAGGGGCGGATAGGCCCAGACACCGGCCAGCTTGACGAACAGCGCATTGAACGCCAGCGCCGTCAACATGGCCATCAGTACGGTCAGGGCGATCCAGCGCGCCACCGTGTCCCTGGGACGATAACGCCCGGCGCCGAAGCGAGTCATTGGCGCGTCACGTCAGGGGTGAACAGATAACCGCCATTACGCACCGTGCGAATCATCGCCGGGCGCTTGGTGTCGAACTCCAGCTTGCGCCGCAGGCGGCTGACCTGGACGTCGATGCTGCGGTCGAACGCGTCATGGCTGTGCCCGCGGGCCAGGTCCAGCAGTTGCTCGCGGGTAAGGATGCGCTGGGGATGCTCGACAAACACCAGCAGCAGATCGAACTCCCCCGCCGACAACGGGATCATCACCTGGTCCGGCGAGCGCAGTTCGCGTCGGGTCAGGTCCAGTTGCCAGTCGGCAAAGCGGATCAGCGGGCGCGGCACTTCACCGCTCAACGGCCGGCTTTCCCCGGCCCGGCGCAACACCGCCCGGACCCGCGCCAGCAATTCGCGGGCATCGAAGGGTTTGCCCAGGTAATCGTCGGCGCCCATTTCCAGGCCCACCACCCGATCGCTCAACTCGCCCATGGCGGTCAGCATGATCACCGGGGTCGCGTACTGCCGGCGCAGGCGCTGGCACAGCATCAGGCCGTTCTCCCCGGGCAGCATCAGGTCGAGGATGATCAGGTCCGGGGCCTGGCGCTCCACCGCGGCCCACAACGCCGCGCCATCGGCGGCGACTTCTACCGTATAACCATGCAGCACAAAAAATTTCTTCAGCAGGGCAAGGACCTCGAGGTCGTCGTCCACGATCAACAGACTGCTCACCGGCGGCCATCACTCGAAGTTGGAAAGAGCCCCATCTAAAACCATTCGCCGCGCTTCGTCATATATTTCAACGCGGTAACAAACCGTCGGCGCGGCAATAAAGCAGACATCTTTGCGCAAGGCGCGGCTGCCAGCATCAGCCATCCTTATTCCGCAGAGATTGCTTGCCCATGCCGCCGCTCAAGTGTTCGCCCGCCATGTTCCGTCACGCCGCGCTGTTGCTGACCGTTTCGTACCTGGCTGGCTGCAGCAGCCAGACCCCGCCGGCGAGCGCCAGTTGCGCGCAAGTCGACTATCCGGTGTTCGACCCGGCCCAGCGGGTCAACCGGGGGATTTTCGCCTTCAACAAGGCGCTCGACGACTATGCCCTGGCGCCCGTGGCCCGGGGCTATCGCTACCTGCCGAATGTTTTCCAGCAGGGTGTGCATAACTTCACCAGCAACTTTGGCGAACCCAAGGTCTTTGTCAACGACCTGCTGCAAGGCAACCTGAAGCGTTCGGCCACTACCGTGGGCCGCTTTACCGTAAACACCACCCTCGGCGTGGTGGGGCTGTTCGACGTCTCGGATCGGATGGGCATCCCCCGCCACACCGCCGACTTCGGCCAGACCTTTGGCGTCTGGGGCATCGGCAACGGTCCCATCGTCGAACTGCCGCTGCTGGGCACCGGCAACGCCCGCGACGCCGCCGGACGCGTGCTCGGCCTGGCCTTCAACCCCTTCGGCAGCAACAGCGACACTGTCGAGACCCTGGCGACGGTCAACCTGGTCGGCGGAGTGATCGACCAGCGCGCCGAACTGCTGCCACTCACCGACAGCCTGCAAAAACTGCCGGACTACTACAGCGCACTGCGTAACGTGGTCGCCGAACATCGCGCGGCTTTCGTCCAGGAAGGCAAGCAGGGCAGCACCCAGCCGGAAAAAGACCGCTGCCAGGGAGCCGCCCAGGATGGTTTCTGAACAGCGGGCCTTGATCCTCGAGCAACGGCTGAGCAAACCCGCCGGCAGCGACCTGTTCTGCCATGAAGTCAGCCTGCGGCTATCAGAGGACCGACGCCACCTGATCCTCAGCCGTTATACCGAGCATTACAGCCCCCAGGGTTCGCAATCGGTCGAACGGCATTACCAGGTGCCGATGGACGATGCACTGCGCTGGCTGGTCCAACGGGCGGAGCACGGCGCCTGACCTGGCGCCCTTCCCATCGGCCTCGACGTGTGAACCCGGCCTCCGCGAGGCCTGCCCCGCTCCTACAGCTTCTTCTCTATTTCCCCCTCGAACCCGCGTAATGCTTGAGCCCCGCACCTTCGGGATTTAATATCCACGCCGCTTATGTCGAGCATTCAGTACCGGTTGCACGCCTGGCCCGCTCAGGTCGACACCGAGAAGAAAAACTAGAGAAGGTGAAGCAATGACGGGTGAAAACCTGACACCGGGTTTGCTCAAGCGCGGCCTGAAAAACCGCCATATCCAGCTGATTTCCCTGGGTGGAGCCATTGGCACCGGGCTGTTCCTGGGCTCTGCCGGGGTACTCAAGTCCGCGGGCCCGGCGATGATTCTCGGCTATGCGATCTGTGGTTTCATCGCATTCCTGATCATGCGCCAGCTCGGCGAGATGATCGTCGAAGAGCCGGTGGCCGGCTCGTTCAGCCATTTTGCCCATAAATACTGGGGCGGCTACGCGGGTTTTCTCTGCGGCTGGAACTACTGGGTGCTCTACGTGCTGGTGGGCATGGCCGAGCTCACGGCCGTCGGCAAGTACGTGCAGTTCTGGTGGCCGGAAATACCGTCCTGGGTCAGCGCGGCGGTGTTCTTCGTACTGGTCAACCTGCTCAACCTGAGCAACGTCAAGGTGTTCGGCGAAACCGAGTTCTGGTTCGCGATCATCAAGGTGGTGGCGATCATCGGCATGATCGCCCTCGGATGCTACCTGCTGATCAGCGGTACCGGCGGCCCGCAAGCCTCGGTCAGCAACCTGTGGAGTCACGGTGGTTTCTTCCCCAATGGTTTCAGCGGCCTGCTGATGGCGCTGTGCTTTATCATGTTTTCCTTCGGTGGCCTGGAGCTGGTGGGCATCACCGCCGCCGAGGCCAGCGAGCCGCGCAAGGTGATCCCCAAGGCGATCAACCAGGTGGTATTGCGGATACTGATCTTCTACGTCGGCGCGCTCACCGTGCTGTTGTCGCTGTATCCGTGGGACCAGTTGCTGACCACCCTCGGCGCTTCCGGCGACGCCTACAGCGGCAGCCCGTTCGTGCAGATCTTCGCCCTGATCGGCAGCGACACGGCGGCGCAGATCCTCAACGTGGTGGTGCTGACCGCCGCCCTGTCGGTCTACAACAGCGGCGTGTACTGCAACAGCCGCATGTTGTTCGGCCTGGCCGAGCAAGGCGATGCGCCCAAATCGTTGACGAAACTGAACAAGCAAGGCGTGCCGGTGCGGGCCATCGGCGTCTCGGCGCTGGTTACCTTGCTGTGTGTGGTGATCAATTACGTGGCGCCGCATGAAGCGCTGGAGCTGTTGATGGCGCTGGTGGTGGCTTCATTGATCATCAATTGGATCGTGATCAGCCTGACCCACCTGAAGTTCCGCAAGGCCATGGAACAGCAAGGCGTGGTACCGGGCTTCAAGGCGTTCTGGACGCCGTTCAGCAACTACCTGTGCCTGGCCTTCGTCGCGCTGATCCTGGGCGTGATGCTGATGATTCCGGGGATCAGTGTCTCGGTGTATGTGATGCCGGTGTGGGTGCTGTTCATTTATGGGTTGTACCGGCTGCGACTGGCCAAGGGCCGGGTTCGGACGGTTAGCTGAAGAATGAGCTTCCGGGAACACCGCGGGGAGTCAGACTCCCCGCGTTATCGTTGACGTTCATCGCTGGCAAGCCAGCTCCACAGGGGCACGGCGATGGGGCCGCCGAGCGCAGCAAGGTGAACAACCCGGTGTTCTCGGGCGGACCGGGGCGACACGGTCTATCTGCCCACCGTCATCCCCCGTTCAAGGCAAACGCACATTGCCGTCATACGGCGTCTGCAGGTCGCGCTCCGGGATCTCCCAGATCAGCAACTTCGGCGCTGTCTGCTTGAACGCCGGGCTGTCGAAGTAAGCTTTCGCCGCCCCGGAAAACTCTCCACCATCCTTGGCGAAATTACCCACTGGCGCGCCCACTGCCGCCTCCAGGAAACCGACAAAATTCGAGTTGCGCGAAAACGACGTACCGATCAACGCAGTGTTCGGCAAGTTATCATCGCCAAACAGATCATCAAGATTCTCACCCGTCGCCTCGTCAGCCCGCTCCTTGACCTGCGTCGCCGCCACGCTCTCGGCCTTGGGTTGCAAGGCCAACGGCAACCAGTCGATCCCCGCCAGTCGTACCAGGTCACCCGGGCGCACGGCACTGGCTTGCGTACTCAGTTCATAGCGCTTGCGCGGTGTCGCGCTGAACTTCAAAGCCGCGACCGCCTCGGCAATCCGCCCCGCCGCCGCCCGGGCCCCAGCCTCGCTCCAGTGGGTGTCGGTGCGCAGGAAAGCGCCCTCGCCCAGCGTCTGCAAGCTCGGCGTCAGATCCACCGCCGCCACGCCCGCGCCTTGCAACCCGGCCAGCCAGCTGGCAACCCGTGGTTGAAATGAAGCCGGGCGCCTGAGCGAACACAACTGCGCCGCGACGATGCGGCTCTTGTCCGGGACCACCGCCACCAGCAGCTCAATACCCCGCTTGTTCAACGCCTGGCGCAGATCGAGCACCGCCTGCGCCTTGGCTTGCGCATTGGCCGCCGCGTTGCGGTTGAAGCGCAACTCGTCGGTCAGGAACAGCCAGTCCGGGCAGCCTTCGCGCACCCGTGCGCCAAGATCGCCGAAGGTCAGCCAACTGCCGCCGCGCTCCAGGTCGGCGACCTGTTTGGGCAGGGGCGCATCCGACAGCGTTTTGGCGAAACGGTGGGTGATCTCGCCATGCAGGAGCATGTCCGCCGTCACCACCTTGGGCACGAACTCGATCGCTCCCTTGATCATCAACCAGGCGCAGGACAAGGCCCCCAGCGCCAGGAACAGTGTGAATATCACGCCGGCCAGGGGACTGACGCGCACCGCCAGCGCGCTAGGGGGCGTGGGGGCAACGGACGGTGATTGCGTTGGCTGGGTCATCAGAATTGAAAGTACAGAAAGGGCACGGCTTCACGGCTGGCGATCAGAGCGAACGACAGCATGAACCCGAGCACGGGCCAAAGGGCCGCAAGCAACGCGAACAGCTCGTTGCTTGCGAATCGTCTTTCCACACGGGTCTGCAACAGCGGTGCGAGGATGCACAGCAGCCCCAGCAACGCCGCCAGCCCGTGCACCGGACGCAGGGTCACGGCCAGCGCGTCGCCCAGGGCAAAGCCGTGCTGGCCGAACTGGCCGCCATACATACTCAGGGCCGTGGCGAAGTCCGGTGAACGGAACAGCGTCCAGGCCAGGCACACGAACAACAAGGTGGCGACATGGCAGGCCCACAGCGGCAACCCCGGCAGGCTGGAGCGCGACCAGGCCCGATCAACGCACAACGCCACGCCATGAGCCGAGCCCCAGAGCAGATAATTCCAGCTGTCGCCGCCATGCCAGAGCCCGGCGATGGCCATGGTCAGGAACAGGTTGCGATAGGTTTTCCACACGCCTTTGCGGTTACCGCCCAGGGCGATGTACAGGTAGTCGCGCAACCAACTGGATAACGACAGGTGCCAGCGCCGCCAGAAGTCCTGGATGCTGTAGGCCAGGTACGGCCGGTTGAAGTTTTCCGGAAAGTGAAAGCCCAGCATCAGCCCCAGGCCGATGGCCATGGAGCTGTAGCCGGCGAAGTCGAAGAACAGTTGCAGCGAATACGCCAGGCAACCGATCCAGGCGTCGACGAAGGACGGGTTGTCCAGGTGAAACGCCACGTCCACCAGCGGCGACAAGGTATCGGCCACCAGCACTTTCATGCACAGGCCGATCATGAACCGGCGCGCGCCCAGGGAGAAATTCAGCCAGTTGAAATAGCGCTGGTTCAGTTCGCGACGGACCCAGTCATAACGAATGATGGGCCCGGCAATCGAATGACCGAACATGGAAATGTAGGTGGCGTAGTTGATAAAGCTACGCTCCACCGGCACCACATGCCGATGCACGTCCACCAGATAGGAAATCGCCTGCAGGACAATGAACGACAGCCCCGCCGGCAAGGCCACGCGCTGCCAGGCCATGGGCATGGCGCCGTAATAGGTGATCAACTGGTTCCAGGTCGCGGCGAGGATGTTCGCGTACTTGTACCAGCACAGCACCGCGGTGTTGATCACGATCAGGGCGATCAACAAGCGCATCCGCCCCCGCGAATCCTCCCGCGAGCGGTCCACCAGCAAGCCGCCGATCCAGGCCAGCAGGGTCAGCAGCATGTGCAGGAACAGGAACAACGGGCTCAGCCAGCCATAGAACAGCCAACTGCCGATCAACAGGATGACGTTACGCCAGCCCGGTCTGGCCATGGCATAGACCAACAGAAACGCAGGCAGGAACAGCGTCAGAAATTCAAGCGAGGCGAAGACCATGGCGACGGGTGCTTCCGATTCAGTTGGACAAGCTATCCGTGGCGGTAATCAGGCGCGGCCCCGTCGACGAAGGCAGCAATAACAAACTGTAGCGCTTGTTCGCCTCCAATGCGCCGAGCTCGATCGCCGCCCCCACCGGTTTGCCCGCGCAGACCAACTGGACCGCCAGCGATGCCCGTGGATTCAGCTCCTGGCGCCGGGGGTTGCCAGGGGGGGCCTTCTGGAACAGGTCGACATCGCGCCCGGCCAGGTTGACCCGGGCATTGACGCAACCGGAGTCGGCATCGAACAGCGCCAGCGAGGCCTTGAGCTGGTTGGGAATATCGAAGGCTTCGCTGACCAGCATTTGCCGAATACCTTGCTTCGCATCAGTCAGGGCGAACACCGTGGCGAAATCGCCCGCGGTCACCTTGACGTCCAGTGGCACGCTTTTGCCGTCACGGCTCAAGGTGCCTTTGATCGGCCGGCCACCGGACACCGGGATAAAACCGCTGACCGCCTGGCCTTTCTCCAGCTTCAGGCTGCTGGTCGCGCCTTCCGGCGTCAGTTCCAGGGCCGTGTCGCCGGCATTGACGAAGCGCAGGTAGGCCGAGTCCTGGGAAGGACCGGTGGGATACAGGGCAATGGGGCCGCTGAACGCGCTGGCACTCAGGGCCAGGCCGGCCAGGGCGCCAACACCGTTGAAAATCCGTTTCACTTGGCTGCTCCTTTCACCGCTGTCGCGGGCAGTTCGTTCAATGATTTACCGATGGCCGCCGCCCAGGACTTGTAGCCGGCGATGGTGAAGTGCTGGCCGTCGGAGGTGGTCCACTCACCGGGCTTGGAGAACTTCGTCGAGTCGATATAGGTGCACGGCGCGACCATATTGGCCAGGGTCCCCGCGACCAACTGGGTACGGACCTGATTCTTGCCGTACTGGTTCTCGTTGGTGTTGCTGCCGTTGGCCTTGCCCCATGCCGGCCCCACCCACACGCACTTGGCGCCGCTGTCGGCGATCTGCTTGGTCAGCGCGGTGACGCTCTGGTAAGCCCAGACCTTGGGAAACGGCGTGGTCTTATAGGAGGCCATGGTGTCTCCCATGATCAACACCACCAGGTCCGGTTTATCCTTGGCGATCACATCCTTGATCGGTTGTGTGTCAAGGGTGCCGCGACTCATCACCTTGATCTTTTCGCCCGGCTCGCGAATCGCCCCGCAATCGAGTTTCAGCTTGGGCGTGACCCAGTCCGCCGGGTTGGCGCCGCAGGCACCGATGGCGTGAACCTGGGCGCCTTGCTGAGTCAGATTGTCGTAGAGCGGGTTCATCAACGAATCGGGGAAACTCATGTGGCTTTCGCCAATCACGAGCAAGGTCAAACCTGCGAGTACGGAAGAAGCCATGAATCTTTTCCTCGTTGCATCAATTCGAATAAGGGGAGCCGAAAGGGCTGACGGGCAAGGCCATCGGCCCGGTCATATCCTCGAAGGTGTAGCGCAGGTACAGGCCGCCGCTGAGCTGCCGGTAATCGCTGGCATTGTCCATGCCCAGCGTGCCACCAAGGAAGAAGTTCGAACCGAACTTGTATTCGCCCGCGGCGTTGAGGCTGTAGCCGATACCAGTCTTGTTCTCGCTGCCGTAGCCGCTCAGCCCGGCCGCCGTGGCCCGAGCCTGCAAGGTGCTGTCGCTGCTGGTGGGGAAGACCTCGGCGCTGTCCTGGCCGATATGCTGGACCCCCACCGAACCTTTGATCCGGTAGGTGAAGCGTTCGGTGCGTTGCGACCAACTGATCGGCACGCCCAGGGCGAAGAAGGTCTGCGGGCTGAAGTAACCGCCATGGCCGTAGGTGTAGAAGTCCTGGTTGTTGGCATAGCTCAGCGCCGAACCGCTCAGGCCCAAGGTGAGGATGCTGTCGGGGGCATTGCGCAGATACCAGTAGATCCCGCTGCCCAGTTCGAAGCGATTGTTCGACTCGACGTTGTTGCCCAACAGCTTGTGCGCCGAGCCGTAGCCGTAGGCGCCGACTTGCTGGTCATCGTAGCTCAGTTCGCCGCGCACGCCGTTGGCGGTGACGCCACCCCACTTGTCGCCGGTGCGTGGATCGCGGGAGCCGGCAAAGGACGTCAGGCTGTCAGTCACCGCCCGGCGCGAAACCGTCACGCCATAGCGGTAATCGGAGTTACCGTCGAAGGGCCGGTTGAGGCTGACACCGCCAATCGGCGTGCTGTAGATGAAGCCCAGCGGACTGACGCCGAGGTCGGCCTTGAGGCCTTGGTCCTTGTCCCGGTAGGCCACCGCTACACCGACGCCGTTGGCGTTCTGCGAACCCACCGGGTCCAGGCCACTGGCACCGAAACGTGCCTGGGCGGAATCGCCAGGGCTGCCGGAAGACAGCGCCACAGGGGTAATCTGCAGTGCCATGCTGGCGCTGTTATCGCCCACCGGCACGCTGACTTCAAACGGGGTTTCGATGTCCGTCAGCTTGCTCAGACCTTTCTCGCCGTTGTTGCTGCGCACGGTGAGGCCCTGGACGACATAGCCGCTGCGGTCTTCGACGATCTCGTTCAAGGCCAGTTGCGCCGGGCTCAGGTCCGTACGCGGGCCATTGTCCCGGGCGTAGGGATTGCCGAACGGATTGGCCGCGGCATTCGTCGCCGCGGCCACGCCGTTCCTGCGCTCGACCGCCGCGGGTATCGCCTCGCTGTCCCCGCTGCCCAGGCCGGAACCCAGGCCGACAGAGGCATTGATCGGCGGCGGAACCAGGTTCGCCGAGGCCAGGACGGTTGCCTGCCGGCGCTGGCCGGGCAAACCGACAAAGGGGTTGGCCGACTGCGCCGGACCTTGCGGGGCCGCCGCCACATAGATGTCCTGCCGCTGGCTGTCTTCGATCTCGATGGCCTTGCGCAGCAGTTTGCCGGCCTCGCCGGTCTTGCCCATGCCACGATAGATCCGTGCCGAGGCCGTCAGGGTTTGCGGCACTCCAGGTTCCAGTTCAAGGGCTTTTTTCACCGCTTGCTCGGCCAGGTCGAAATCGCGTCCTTGCAGGGCCACATCAGCCAGGCCCAACTGCAGTTTCGCATTGCCCGGGTCGGCCTTGATCAGCGGTTCATACAGCTCCCGGGCCTTTTGCGTATTGCCGCTGGCGGCATACATGCGCGCCAGCGAAGACACCGCCTGACTGTCATTGGGGCGCTGCTTGAGGGCCGGCGAGAGCATGTCGAAGGCCGCCACCAGGTCGTTCTTTTCGCGCAACTCATCAGCCTGCTTGACCCGGTAGAGGAACAACAGGTCTTCATAGCGCTTGCTGGCGGTTTCGTTCATCGGCTTGCCCTGCAAGTCACGCAGGATATCGCTGGCCTGGGCATCCTGGTCGGCCTTGAGCAGCACACCGGCATAAAGCAACTGCAGGTCGGGGGTCGACGGCGAGCGGTCGAGCACCTGACGCATCAGGCTCACGGCCTGCTGCGGGTTGCCGGCCTCGGCATAAGCCGTCGCCAGGACCGCAACCCGCTCGGGTTTCTGTCCGGCCAGGGGCTCGCTGCGCGCCAGCAGCGCCCAGGCTTCCTGGCGCTGGCCCCGGCGGGCCACGTCCACCGCCAGCTCGGTCTGGATATGCAGGCGGATATCCAGTTCCATCTCATTCATATCAGCGCTGCGCTTGGCCGGCGGAATCCGCGACAAGGTGCGCTGGGCCTTGCTCCACTCACCCAGTTCGGCCGAGAGCAAGGTGCTGGTGTAAAGCGCGTCGGGCTGATCGGGTTGTTGCTTGAGCAGTTCGTCGATCAGGTCACGGGCCACCTGGGTCTTGCCGTCACGCAGGTAGACACGCGCCAGGGCGAAACGGCTCCAGGGGTTTTTCGGGTCCTCGGCGAGGGCTTCCTTGTAGGCCTTTTGCGCCGCCGCCAGATCACCACGCCGCTCAGCCAGCTTGGCCATCTGGATGGCGCGCAGGGCGCGAATCTTCACGCTGGGGGCCAGGCGCGCCTGCTCCGCCGCCGACAGCCCGTCGATCAGGCGCAAGGCCTCGTCGGATTTGCCGGCCCGGGACAGCACGTTGATCAAACCGGCGAGGGCCTCCGGGTAGTTTGTCGTGCGCGCCAGCACCTGCCGGTAACCGGCCTCGGCGGCGTCCAGTTGCCCGGCCTGGGCCTGCCAGTTGGCCAGGGCCGTGGGGCCGGCCGGCTCGGCGGGGTTCTTGGCGATCGCCTGTTCGATCAGTTCACGGGCCTGGGCCTGGCGACCACTGCGCTGGGCCTCGCCGGCCTTGTCCAGCAGGATCCAGTAGCGCACATCCTCGAGGGCCGCGTTCCACTGCGCGCCGCCCGGCAGGCGGGTGGCCTGCGCCAGATAGTTTTCGGCCTCGCCCAGGCGCTTCTGTTGCTGGCGCACGATGCCCAGGCCGCCGAGGGCATCGTAGTCGTTGGGGCGTTCCTTGAGACGGGCCTGCAAGGCCTGCTCGGCACCGCCCAGGTCGCCGGCATCAATCGCCTTGAGACCGCGGGCCACCAGCGGATCGCGCTGCCAGCCGGCACCGCCACGGCCCTGGGCAATGCCTTTGTCCATCAACGCACGGATCTCGCCGTCGTTCGGGTGCGCCTGCAAATACTGCTGGAACAACGACACCTGATCGCGGGACGGCGGGCCCAGCCACTGCAAGGCGAAACGCCAGGTCTCATCGGCGTTGCCGCCGATGTCCGGGTTATGCGACAGCCGCGCCAGGGCACGAATGCCTTCCGGGCGACTGTCGGGGTTGCGCGCCAGGTGCAGGGCCAGGAACAGGTCGAGAATCGCGTCGTCGGGACGTTCCCGACGCAGCCGCTCCAGCCCGGTACGAGCCTCGGGCCAGCCACCGCTGGCAAAACCCAGGGTGTTGTAATACTCACGGGCGATCAGGCCTTGCGGCTGGCGTCCGTCGAGCAGTTGCCGATACACCGCCACGGCCTTGTCGCGCTGGTCGGCGTCGCTCAGTTCGCGGGCCTTTTCCAGCAGTTGCTGCTTGTCGTCCGGGCTCAGGGCAATGTCCTGCTCCAGTTGCAAGGCCAGGCGCGGCAGCGGTTTGATCGCCTGCAAACGGGCCAGATACTGGCGGGCGCCGTCCAGACGCTTGCGTTGCAGGTCGATCAGGCCCAGGCCATAGAGCGCGTCGGGTTGCTCGGGGGACAGGCTCAACAGCTTGCTCCAGGCTTCGGCGGCCCGGTCGGGATGCTCCTTGGCCTGCCAGTAGTAACCTTGCTGGATCAGCAGCGATTGCGGGGTGCCGGTTTCGGCGGCCAGGCCGGGCATCGCGAACAGCGCGGCGAACACCGCCAGGGCTAGAGTTTGCTGGCGCATGGAGCCTCCCAGGACACTTTCAAGGTACCGTCCTTGTTGAACTGATAACGTTTTTCGCTCCAGCCCAGTGAAAACAGGCTCAACATCACGTGGTAATACTGAGGCTGGTTGTAGGCGGGATCAGCGGGGTTGCCATAGCGCGCGATGGCCTCGTCGACGATGCGCTGCTGCTGGTCCGCCAACAACGGAAGGTTCTTGGCCCGCAGGTAAGGCACCAGGGACGCGGAGAAACCGTAAGGGCCGACGCCCTCGGTGACGCCGGTGAGCACCTGGACCTTTTCCGGCGGCACGCCGGTGGACGCGACGGACTGGGCCATGCCATCGAGGTTGTCGAGGATCGGCTTGGCCAGCGGGTCGGCGGGCGAGGTCAGGCCGGCCCACAGGTAGGTGCGGATGGCATCATAGCTGCCCTGGGCCGAGGTGAACTTGTCGACCACGAACATGCCCTTGTTGACGTCCGTGGCGCGGTAACCGACCCAATCGGGCACGAAGCCGAAACGGTTCATATTTTTGTCGGCGATCATTTTCGCGGTGCTTTCGGCGATCTCCTTCCAGGCGCCGGACGGGCTCTCCTGGCTGAAGCGACGCAGCAACGGGATCGGCGTGTAGCTGGCGTTGAAGCGCCAGAGCTGGTCCGGGTGCTCATAGCCGACCGGTCCGGGCAGCAACATCTTGCCCAGGCCGGGGATGTTGCGCACCAGGGTCTTGTCCAGGTTGGCGAGCATCCGCTGGGCATCGCCGCGGTACTCGGGCTTGTGCCACAGGCGGTCGGCCTCCAGCAGCGAGTAGGCAATCCAGAGGTCGGCGTCGCTGGCGGAGTTGCTGTCGAGCACGCCCCAGGTGCCGGTGCTCTTCGGGCCCCACAGCCAGCCGGGCAGGTTCTGCGCGATATTGGCGCCGGCCATGTTGTCGCGGGTCCAGCGCCACAGTACATCGAAGGTCAGCGGATCATTGCCGACCAGGGCGAAGAACATCCCATAGGCCTGGCCTTCCGAACTGCTCTGGTTGGGGTCCATGCTCGATCCGAGCATGCGCCCGTCCTTCTGCACGAAACGCTCGGCATAGTTTTTCCACAGCGGCCAGTTCTGCAACGAGCAGGACTCGGCCCGGGCGGCCAGCGGCACCAGCAGCACCGCCAGGGACAAGAACATTTTTCGCAAGATCATGACAGACGCTTCTTCGCACGGGCCCGCAGGAACAGGAACAGCAAGCTGGCAATCAGCAACAGCCCGAGCACGGTCACCAGCAGCATCCAGAGCATGTTCTGCGACAGCAGCCATTGCACGCGCTTGAACAGGTTCAGCTCACCGACGTAATACTGCTCGTCGGCCACCAGCGAGCTGATCTGCGTGCCCTGCACCACCGCCAGACTGCCCTGGAGGCTGTCCTTGTAGGCGTCGCCGCCGATCATCGCGGCCGTGGCCTCGGCCAACCCTTCGGGCCGGCCGCTGGCAATCACCACCACACTGCGACCGGGCTTGAGCGGCGATTCGAAACCAGCCAGGTAAGTGCTGGTCCGAGGGCCGGTATAGCTCACACTCAAGGTCGGTTTACGCTGGTTCGCCGCCGGGTCCGGGCTGACCCACTGACGTACGCGCAAGGTCAGGTCGGACAATGAGAAGCGATGGTTTTCACCCGAGACGCCAGCCGGCAAACGATCGATCCACTGCTTGAGCAAAGGCTGGTTGTCGCCCGAGGCCAGCACCAGCAAGTCTTTGTCACTGACCGACTGCACATCCGCGGCGCTGACTACCTGCACGGCCGTGGCCGGGTAGCCGGTGGACTCGCCGAAGCGCCCGAGCACGGTCAGGTAGGCGCCCCACTCCGCCGGCCCGCTGCCGTCGGGCAGGACCACGGCACTCTGCGAGAGGTCGGCCAGGCGGGTGAACGGGAAGCCGCTGTCGTTGAACACGCCCAGATTCGGCAAGGCGATGTAGTGGTTGTAGCCGCTCAGGTCGAGGGTCGAATCCGGATCGACCAGGCCGCGCATGTTGTCGATGATGATGTCGCGGCATTCGCCCTGCTTGACGTAGTCGAACATGAACCGCAGTTGCAATTGCGACTGCGCGCCAGCGGTACCCAGGGGGATGCGCACGGTGGATTCGCGGGGCAGGCTTTCATCCTTCTGCAACAGCGTCAGCAAATTTTCGCCACCGCCCAGGCTCTTCATCGATGGCAAAGGCATCGACTTCATGAAGGTGTTGTTCAGGCTCACCAGCAAAGAAGAGTTGCTCGAGTCCTGCTGCGGTGTGTAGCGGTATTTCAGGTTCAGCCGAACACCTTCCTCGCGCCAGTTGAACATGTCCGGCGGCAGGCGCAACGGCACGCTGATGGAACCCGGGTTGTAACCGGAGACACTGAGCAGCTTGGGGTCGAGCAGTTCGCCGAGTTTGACTGGCCGATCGGAGGGCAGCCAGTTTGGAGCGTCGTAAGGCTTGCGTGGGATCAGCGAATCCAGATGGTCGATGACCACGCTGTTGCCCACCAGCGCCTTGCTGCCCAACGCCACGGCCGAAGCCGCGAGCTTGAGTTCGGCGGCATCGCGACCGGCGACGATCAGGATCTTGCCGTGGGGGTCGCCGGGATGGGTCACGAGGGTGACCGTCGCGCCCTTCGGCGCGGGAATAGCCAGTCCGCCCAGTTGCACGGCCTCCTTGCTCTCGACCAGGACCACGGCGTTGCCCTTGTCCGGCAACTGCCCGACGTTGCTGGTGAAGCTGGCACCGCGATAGGCCGCCAGGCCGCCCAGCCACGACGACAGCGCACCGGCGCCTTCCAGGGCGGCATGATCCGGCGCCTTGGCAAACACGAACGGCAGGTTCAGTGGAAGCGAATCGCGACGATCGAAAAACGGCAGCGGCAGGATCGACAGGTCGTCCTTGAGCTGGATCGGCGACACGTTGAGTTCGAGTTGCGAATTGTTGTTGATCTTGGCCCACAGGCTGCTGTGCTGAGGATCCTCGCACTGCATGGTGTAGTGCCCGATGAATTGCAGGCGCAGACGGTTGAACTCGGTGATCAGGTGTGCCGGGATATTCACCACCTGCTCTTGCGGCTTGCCGGCACCGTCCTTGGGCAACGCCAGGCTGGCGGCCACTTCATCGTTGACCAGTACGTTGATCTGCGACAGATCGGCCAGCAACGCCGGCGAATAGCTGTAGCGCAGCAGCAACTGCGCACCGTTGACCACCTCGTCGGCGCGGATGTTGAAGCTGACGCTGTCCGACGCTTCCACGCCCTGCAAGTTCATGGTGTCCAGGCGCCCCAATTGCTTGAGGGTCAGACTATGGCTGTAAGCGCCGACCGGCGGCTGTGCCGCGACATTGGCCGGCACCACGGGCAGCACCGCGGCGGTCTCGGCCCAGGCGTTATGGACTAGGCCGCCCAGGCACAGTGCCGATGAGGCCAGGAGCATGAGCGGACGACGAGTACTGCGCAAGGCGCTGCGGGTCAAAGGTGTGTGGGTCATGACTTGTCCATAAGAGATGCGAGCGGTTTCAAAGGAGCGTTTTTTCTGGCCGGTTGGGCTGGGCGGGCAGACGCCGGTTGATCGGTCGGGGGCTGACGCACGGGCAGCAGCAGCGCCTTGATCAGCGTCCCCAGGCCGGCCAGGCCAATGGCGCTGACCTCGCGCAGGGCCGACAACGGTGTATCGAGCTTGCCGCTACCCCAACTGGTGGCCCAGGTATCGGCGCGGGAAAACGTCATGCGCACCAGTTCGCTTTGCTGGCGCAGGGTCAACGGATCAAACAGCGCCCCCAGGTACTGGCCCTTGCTGAACACCACCGTGGTGTTGAACTCGCAGGTCGCGGAGTTGCGGAACAGCGTCACCCGCATCCGCTCACCCGCGGCGAGCGTGGTTCCCGGCGGCAACTTGATGCCAAGTCCGCGCTGGGAGAAGTCCTGGGTCACGCCATACACCGGCGTGCCATCGGGCAGATCGACCTTGACCGGCAACTCGGCGCTCACCCGCGGCTCGGCGCGGATCTGCCGCGACTCACTGGCCACCGCCACGGCGGCGCTGGTGATAATCAAGTTGTAGAGGGTCCAGAGGGCGTTGATCAGCACCGTGATCGCGGTGGCGGGATCGCCGAAGATCCATTGGTGGATGGCAAAGCCCAGTCCGGTCAGGTTCAACACCAGCAGGACGATATAGGGCCGGGCCAGCTTCCAGTCGAAGAACTGCTGGTCGATGATCCCGCCCTTGTCGGTGACATTGAAACCACCGAAGCCAGGTTTGATCAGCGCCATCAGCACCGGCGGCATGATGTACCAGGCCAGCACCGTCTCGTAGACCTCGTTCCAGAACGAATGGCGGAAACGCCCCTGGATACAGGAGTTGGTCAGGTTCGAATGGAACAGATGCGGCAGCACATAGGCTGTGATCATCAGGGCCGAGGCATGGAAGATCTGCGCCCCGAAGATCAAGTACGCCAGCGGCGCGGTGAGGAACACCAGGCGCGGCAAGCCATAGAAAAAGTGCAGCATGGCGTTGGCGTAGCAAATCCGTTGGCCGAGCTTGAGCCCCTTGCCCACCAGCGGGTTGTCCAGGCGAAAAATCTGCGCCATGCCCCGGGCCCAGCGGATACGCTGGCTGATATGCCGCGACAGGCTTTCGGTGGCCAGGCCCGCGGCCTGGGGGATCGCCAGGTACGCGGTGTTATAGCCCTCGCGGTTAAGCTTGAGGGCGGTATGGGCATCCTCGGTGACGGTCTCAATCGCCACGCCGCCGATTTCTTCCAGCGGCTGACGCCGCAGGATGGCGCAAGAGCCGCAGAAGAAGGTGGCGTTCCACAGGTCGTTGCCATCTTGCACCAGCCCGTAGAACAGCTCGCCTTCGTTGGGCACGGCGCGGAAGGTCTTGAGGTTCTTCTCGAACGGGTCCGGCGAAAAGAAAAAGTGCGGTGTCTGCAACATCGCCAGCTTGGGGTCCTTGAGGAACCAGCCCATGCCGATCTGCAGGAAGGAGCGGGTTGGCACATGGTCGGCGTCGAACATGGCGATGTACTCGCCATCGGTCACCTTGAGCGCGGCATTGAGATTGCCGGCCTTGGCGTGGGCATTGTCGGCACGGGTGATGTAGTTGACGCCGATGCTCTGGCAAAACGCGCGAAACTCGTCGCGGCGGCCATCGTCCAGCACATGCACCCGCAGCTTTTCCTTGGGCCAGTCCATCGCCTGGGCGGCGAAGATACTCAGTTTGACGATGCTCAGGGCTTCGTTGTAGGTGGGGATGAACACATCCACCGTCGGCCAGTCGCGGGGGTCGGCGGTGAGCAGCACCGGTTGACGGCGCAAAGGCCAGGCGGTCTGCACATAACCGAAAATCAGCACCACCAGGGCGTAGATCTCCGCCAGCACCAGGCCATAGCCGAAGGCCATGTCCAGCCAGCCTTCGAAGCCGAGAGTCTCGGTCAGGCGCCAGTACATGTAACGCAGCGAGGCAATCAGCGAGGTGACGATCAGCAGCAGGATCGGCCAGCGTCCCGGCATGCGCTTGACCAGCAAGGCCAGACCGAAGCACAGCGCGGCAAACAGGCATTGGCTGTAAAGGTCCAGCGGGGCGCTGACGATGCTGAGCAGCAACAGCCCGCCCACCAGCGAACCGAGCAGGATCAGCGACTTGCGCAGCAGGCCCGGCCATTGATTGAAGCGTTCCAGCCAAGCATTGAGGCGCAGTTCGGAGCGCCCCGGGAGATGGGACGTGGGGTTTGGATCGCGGGTCATGACAAAGAGGACTCTTGCGTACCGTACATGAGCAGTTCGCACAGCGAACCTGTGAGGTCGAGGACGTCCTGGCAGCCTCGGGTGCTTGGGGTGTGCGCCAGCGGATTACGACCGTATGCCAAGGCTTCGCTGATGAAATGATCCTGGCGGATCACCCCCATCAGTTGATGTCCTGTTCTTTTTTTCAGCACTTCACAGAGATCGAGGCTGAACTGGCGGGACGTGTCCAACTGGTTGATTACGACTTTGTACTGCGCGCAGTTTTCTCGTTGCAGATAGGGCGCCAACAACCGGTCCAACTGGTTGAGGCTGGTGTAGGCCGCCGCATCGGCCAGGGTCACCCCGAGCACCACGTCGGCGATTTCCAGCGCCTGTGCCAGGTATACCGTCGCCCCTGGCGGGGTGTCGATGACTACCGTGTCCTGTTCATCCAACGCAAGCCGCGCCAGTTGGCGGGCCAACCAGAGATGATCGTTTTCCAAGCGTTGTTCCAGGGCTCGACGCAGCGGCTCGCCGGCCACGCCATACGCCAGGCACCGACTACCGGCAAAACCTTTGCGGATCAGCGCTTGCCAGGAGTCGTCGGCGCTGTCGGACTCGGCGATGCCCGGCCAGTCTTCGCTGCCGCCCAAGTGCAGGCACAAGGCGTTTTGCGGATCCAGGTCGAGCGCGAGCGTGCGCCCGCCAGAACGTTTGATCGCACAGGCCAAGGCGGCAACCAGGGTGCTCTTGCCCACCCCGCCCTTGGCCGAAACGACGACAATGACCTTGGCCTTGAGCCGGGGGACCGCCGGCTCAACGGGGAGTTCAGCAGAAACGCCGCCGCGCTGTTGCTTGATTTCAACCAACAACCGGCTCAGCGGCGTGGAACCGGCGTGCACCAAGGAGGGCGAAGCGATGACACTCAAGGGCTCGGCAGCAACGAGCGTTGTCGGCTGCGGGTCGAGGCTCACAGCCAGCGGCTCTGGCGCCGGGATTTCGGACATTGGCGGGGTCGTGTTCAAGCCAAGGTTGTACGGTGCCACAACCTCTTCGATGTAGTCATAGCTGGGTTCGATTTCCCGATAGCTCTCGACACTCCCCCCAAATCGACTGAACAGATTCGCAATGTCATCTGAGCGGTGCATGTAGGCATCCCTTCGCACAATTAAGGTTCAATTCGAATACTAGGGGACAAGTACATGCTTAGCAGTGCATTCCATTGCCCACGACTCCTGAATTGCTTCCTCCCCACGCAGTATCAATATGATAGCGCCATTATTTTGTTGTCCAATAGTTTTTTATTAGAAAAAATTTAGCGCAAGCCAATAATTTGACGATATAACTCAAGCCATTAATTTTATTAGCAAATTTCCAACAACCCATACCGTCGACCGGTTGAGCCGTGACAATGGCGCGTGGGTCCAATAGATTAGGCGCCCTGAAATGCCCCGGGCATTTCCAGCCTCACCCCAGTTAAATGACCGTGAAATAGCGAAATTTCGATGCCTGATTCCCATACCGATGAAGCCGTAACCTCCTTGTCCGCCAAACGCGAATACGAAAACGCCATCCATCTTTCCCAGCATGTGCCCCAGGCCAAGAGCATCAGCGAGATGGTCCTCGACGCCTTTCACACCTCGAAAGAAAGCGACCAGATTCGCGAGCTGCGCGTGGCGATCCGCCAGGCGCACGACCGTTTCGACGATGACAAAGCCTACGAACTCATGGGCCAGCTCAAGCAACTCAAGGACGCCGAAGCCGCCGACATCGCGGCCCTGGAAGACTTGAGCACGAAATTCCCGATCACCCGGATCCTGTCCAGCTACAAGGATGACCTGGCGTTCCAGGAACTGGTTTATGGCCTGGCGCTCAAGGTGCTGAACCAGACTCACCAGGCGCTGAGCAACCCCGGGGCCGGCAAGGGCAAGACCACCCGCGCCAAGAAGGAAGCGCCGGTGTTCGTCATCAGCAAGGACGACGCCAGCGTCAACTTCCCGTTGCGCACACCGCGCACCAAGGCCAATGCCGATCGCGAGGCGTTCGAATTCCTCGGCTTTGCCTTTGCCGGGCACGGCGACCTGGCCGAGTTGCTCAGCGAAACCTTTGTCGATAACGAGGGCAACGAGCAGCCGGCCACCCGTCAGAATATCGTCACGGCGATTCAGCAGCAGACGGCGTTCGCCGGGTACAGTGTCGTCCAGCAGTGACGGTCCGCCGCTGAATCGGCATGGCGGCGAGAAAGGGCAAAAGGGCAGGTGTATTTCGAAGTCAGCCGCGATGAGGATGACCTTGGGAATGGGCTTGCCTTTTTTGATCCGACACCGGGTTGAAACTGACTGGCAAAAAGAAACCGCTCAGGTAGCGGTCTCTTTTTTACGGACTCCCGAACAGCGTACTTCTATATTTCCTACTACAAGCACTACATTATTACTGCGCCATAGACCCTCGCGTCCCAGCTTTTGGCCCGTGACAGCGCAATCAATGCCAAAGGAGTGAGCAGTGATGGTCGATACACCTAAAAACGGTCCCTGGAACACCCCGCTCGGTGACATCAACGACGACGTCGTGCATGCGATCCTCGAACTGGTCAGCGATGGCGTCTGGGACTGGAATGCCAACACCGGCCTGGTCTACCGCAGCCCCGGCTGGTACGAAATGCTCGGCTACTCCCCTAATACCCTGCCAAACACCGTCTTCACCTGGGAGAGCGTGATTCATCCCGACGACTACCCGCAGGTGATGGCGCATTTCGATGACCACCTGAACGAACGCACCCTGGGCTATCACGCCGAGTACCGTTGCCGGACACGCAGCGGCCACTACATTCTGATCGAAGACCGCGGCTATGTGATCGCCCGCAACCCCGATGGCTCGGTCGCCCGGATGATCGGTGCTCACCGCAGTCTCGAGGACCAACGGCGCCTGCTCGAACAACTGCAAGTGCGCACCCAATCCTTCGAGGCCATTGTCGCCGAGCGGACGGCCGAGTTGTCCCGGGTCAATCGGCAGTTGCAGGCCCAACTCGAGGAAAATCGCCGCCTGGCCGAAAGCGATTCGCTGACCGGGGTCGCCAATCGGTATCGCCTGGAAAAGATCCTCTCCGGTGAGTGTCAGCGCGCCGGGCGCTTTCGTCAGGCGCTGTCGCTGATTGCCATGGATATCGATGACTTCAAACGCATCAATGACCAACACGGACATCAAGGCGGCGACGCCGTGCTGGTCGAGGTGGCGCAGACGCTTCAGGACTGCCTGCGCGACAGCGATCTGCTGGCGCGCTGGGGCGGCGACGAGTTCATGATTGTGCTACCCGACAGCCCGATGGTCGTCGCCATGCACCTGGCGCAGAAGATGCGCGAGAGCCTACGGCAATGCAGACCTCTGGGCCTGAGTTCGCTGACGGTGAGTTTTGGCGTGGTGGAACGTTGCGCCGACGAGCCCATGGAGGGATTGATGGGCCGGGCCGATCAGGCCCTGTATCGCGCCAAGGGCGCCGGCAAGAATGTGATTTCCAACTGAAGCGGTATTCACCCGGGCCATGACCAGGTATCGCCAGCTTTAATCGCGCGCAACAGAAAACCCCGCCGAAGCGGGGTTTTCTTTTGACCATTCCAACGTCCTGTCGGCTGCCGTCCTGGCGATGGTCGATCATCCCTGATCCTGTGCACATCCTTGCGCAGCAGTGATGGGGTTAGATTAAGGCCGCCACTCAAACGCTCATAGAGGCGATTGCAGGCACGCCGTGTAAGCCTTTCGCCATTACCTTGGTTTTTTCCGGCTGCAACACCTCGCACACGCCCTTCACAATCATTTCGACCTCCTGCTCATCCAGGATCAGCGGCGGCAACAGGCGGATGATCTTGCCCCGGGTCACATTGATCAGCAAACCCTGGTCCCGGGCCGCGATCAGGGCCAGGTCGCGCACCGGTTGGTGGAGCTCGATACCGATCATCAAGCCTTGCCCGCGTATCGCCATGACCTGCGGGCAGTCGCTCAATTCCGCCCGTAGCCGTGCCAGCAAGCGCCCGCCCTGCTCCCGGGCATTGGCGAGCAGGCCCTGCTCCTCGATGATGTCGAGCACGGTGCAGCCGGCCCGACAGGCCAGCGGGTTACCGCCAAAGGTGCTGCCATGGCTGCCCGGGGTGAACAGTTCGGCCGCCTTGCCCCGCGCCAGGCAGGCCCCAATGGGAATACCATTGCCCAAGCCCTTGGCCAGGGTCATCACGTCCGGGACAATGCCCTCATGCTGGAACGCGAACCACTGGCCAGTGCGGCCGATGCCGGTCTGGATTTCGTCGAGCATCAGCAACCAGGAACGCCGCTTGCAAAGGTCCCGCACGGCTTTCAGGTAGCCCGGTGGCGGCAGTTGCACACCGCTTTCACCCTGGATCGGCTCCATCAATACCGCGCAGATCCGCTGACCGTGACTGCGGGCGATGCTGTGCAGCAGCGCCAGGTCGCCGTACGGCACCTTGATGAAGTCCCCCGGCAGCTCATGAAAGCCCAACCGCACCGCCGGGCCATCGCTGGCGGACAAGGTGCCCAGGGTGCGCCCATGAAAAGCGTTCTCCATGACCACCACCAAGGGTTTCTCAATACCTTTGTGCCAGGCATGCAGCCGCGCCAGCTTCAGTGCCGTTTCATTGGCCTCGGCGCCGGAGTTGTTGAAGAAGGCCCGATCCATGCCCGACAGCTGGGTCAAACGCTCGGCCAGCCGCTGCTGCCAGTCGATGCTATAGAGGTTGGAGGTGTGCAACAGCAGGCCGGCCTGCTCACAGATGGCACTCACCAGGCGCGGATGGGAATGACCGACATTGGTTACCGCCACGCCGGCCACCGCATCCAGGTACTCGCGCCCTTCGCGGTCCCACAACCGAGTACCCAGTCCCTTGACGAAACCCAGTTCCAGCGGTTGATAGGTGGTCATCAGGCTAGCGGCGGTCATGGCATCGTGCTCCAAGCATCGTGGTGGTTTTTGCAGTATCGTTAACCACCTGAGTTGGATAAACACCGACCTGGTTTAAACATTTTAAAGCTGGGCTTGATAATGGACCTTTTCCAGGCAATGTCGGTATACGTGAAGGTGGTAGAGAGCGGCAGCATGACCGCTGCCGCACAGGCGTGCGAAATGTCCACGACCATGGTCGGCAATCACTTACGGGCGCTGGAACAACGGCTCGGTGTCAGCCTGCTCAAGCGCACCACGCGCCGCCAGCGCCTGACCGAGTTTGGCGTGACTTACTATCAGCGTTGCCTTGAAGTGCTGGGGCTGGTGGCCGACTCCGAGCGTCTGGCCGAGCAGGCCCTCGGCGACCCCAGCGGCACCCTGCGGATCACCGCGCCCCTGACCTTCGGCTCGGAAAGCCTGGCACCGGCCTTGAGTGGCTTCTCGCGGCTTTATCCACAGATCAAACTGGATGTGGTGCTGAGCAACGGTCGGATGGATCTGATCGAGAATGGTTTCGATGTCGCGATTCGCCTGGGTAATAACGAACCGTCGAACCTGATTGCCCGACCGCTGGAGGATTACACGCTGACGATCTGCGCATCGCCCGAGTACCTCGAACGCCATGGCACACCACAGGTGCCGGCGGATCTGAGCCATCATCATTGCCTGGCCTTCGCCTATCCCGCCGGGGATGACTGGCGCTCGGCGGAAAAACTCTGGAGCCTGACCGGGCCGAAGGGGGAAATCCTGGTCCCGGTGAGCGGGCCGATGACGATCAACAGTTCCGCCGGACTGTATCAGGCCGCGCTGACCGGCATGGGCATCGTGATGCTGCCCGACGCGCTGCTGCATGACGACCTGCGGAACGGGCGGCTGGTGCCGATCCTGCAGACTTACAAGCTACCCTCCCGCCCGATGAACCTGATGTACGCCCAGGACCGTTACCGGCTACCCAAGCTGCGCTGTTTCGTCGAATTTGCGCTGCGGCAATGGGGCAAACGTTGACGAAATCGGGAATGCCTGGCGCAACAAACAGTCAGACCTCCTATCACATCCCGCGACACAAACCTGCGAGCGCCCATGTTCGAACACATCGACTTCAACTATCTGCTCGCCAACTACGGCTATCTGGCGGTATTCATCGGCTGTCTGCTGGAAGGGGAAACCATCCTGATCCTGGGCGGAGTGGCGGCCCACCAGCAGGTCCTGCACCTGTCACAGGTGATCTTCTGGGCCTGCCTCGGCGGAATGCTGGGAGACCAGGCGCTGTTCTGGACCGGGCGTTATTTCGGCGCCCGCCTGCTACCGCGCCTGCACCGTCAGCAAGCAGCCATAGAACGGGTGACGGGATTGATTCACCGTCACCCCCTGACCTCGATCTTTGCCGTGCGCTTCCTCTATGGCATGCGCCTGGTGGGCCCGATGGTGATCGGTGCCAGCCGGCTGTCACCACTGCGTTTCAGCCTGATGAATCTGCTCGGGGCGCTGGTCTGGGCCACGCTGTTTGCCAGCGCCGGCTACTGGGCCGGACAGTTTCTCGAAAGCCTGCTCGGCGACCTCAAACCCTATCGACTGCCCATCGCGGTCGGTGTGCTGATCATCGCCGGGGGGATCGCCCTGGCGCGACATCTGCGGGCCAAGGCGAAGGCACGTCACAAGGCTTGAGCCGGGTTCAGACCCGGAACCGCCCGACCATCCCCTGCAGCGAGTTCGCCAGCCGCGACAATTCATGGCTGGCGGCGCTGGTCTGATCGGCCCCGGTCGCCGAACGTAGCGACAGGTCGCGAATATTCACCAGGTTACGGTCGACTTCCCTGGCAACCTGGGCCTGCTCTTCCGCCGCGCTGGCAATCACCAGGTTGCGCTCGTGGATTTCATGCACCGAGGCCGTAATGGTCAACAGCGCCTCGCCCGCGCGTTCGGCCAGCGCCAGGGTGCTGGCGGCACGGGCGGTGCTGGCGTGCATGGACTCCAGGGCCAGGGTCGAACCGCTGCGCATGCCGGAAACCATCTGTTCGATCTCCTGGGTCGACTGCTGCGTGCGATGGGCCAGGGCCCGCACCTCATCGGCCACCACGGCAAAGCCGCGGCCGCTCTCACCGGCACGGGCCGCTTCGATGGCGGCATTGAGCGCCAGCAGATTGGTCTGCTCGGCAATGGCCCGGATCACTTCCAGCACCTTGCCGATGCCCTGCGATTGATCGGCCAGCGAACGCACCAGTTCTCCGGTGCGCTCGACATCCCCGGACAGGGCGCTGATCGCGCCAACGGTTTCACTCACCCGTTCCTGGCCGAGCCGGGCCGACTCGCTGGATTGACGTGTGGCATCGGAAGTGGACACGGCATTGCGGGCCACCTCTTCCACTGCCGTGGTCATTTCGTTGACCGCCGTGGCCGCCTGTTCGATTTCGTGGTTCTGCTGTTGCAGGCCCTCGTTGCTGCTCAGGGTGACCGTATTCAGATCGTCCGCCGCCGTGGCCAGCGTGGTCGCCGAACCGCTGATGCCCTGCAAGGTGTCGCGCAAGGTCTGCTGCATGGTGGCCAGGGCTTCGAGCAAGTGACTCACCTCATCGTTACCACGGCTCTCGATGTGTTGAGTCAGGTCACCACGCGCCACATGCTGCGCCGCACTCAGGGCCTGCCCCAGGGGCTTGACGATACTGCGCGTCAGCAGCATCGCCAGGCCCACGGTGGCCAGGGCCGCCAGGACAATAAACAGGATCACGATCATCCGCGAGTTGCTGTAATGCTCTTCGGACTTCTGGCTCTCGGCCGCCACCTGCTTGCTAAAGAGATCGGCCAGGTCGCTCAGTTGCTTGCCGGAACCGTCCACCACGGTCTTCATGTCCACCAGCAGCAGCTTGATCAGTTCGTCGCGCCGCCCCTGCTCGGCCAGGGTGAAGGATTGGGCAATACCGGCACGGTAAGCGGTGAAGGTTGTCTTGAACTGGTCATACAACACTCTGGCCTCGGGGGTGGTGACCAGTTTGTCGTAAGCGGCGATCCGCTCGCTCAACTCCTTGTCGCGCACGTCCATCTGACCGCGGTATACCGAGATGTTCTTCGGGTCCTGGTCCAGGGCCATGCGCAGGGAGATGGTACGGATGCGCAACATGATCTCGCGGATCTCGTCACCCCCGCGAATGCTCGGCAGCCATTGGGTTTCCACCGCCAGCTCGCCGTCGCGAATGTTCGACATCTGGCCCAGGGCGAACACCCCGAGCCAGGCCACCAATACGGCGATCAAGGCGAAACCCAGCGCCGCGCGAGGCGCGATATTCAGTTGACGAAGAAACATGATGACCGCCTTTTTTGTTATGGCTTCAGGTCAGCGACCCTCGGCGCGTAGCTCCAGAGTTGGCAGTCTATCGGCACGTTGTATGACAACTTGAATAATTGCCCGATAACCGACATCGCGTGGTGGGCGTCAATGGAAAAAAAACCCCGCGCTTCTTCCGAAGGCGGGGCTTTTTCAACAGCGGTTGAACTCAGCGCGCGTAAGTCAGCAACAACTCGCTCGGCACCTTGAAGTCCAGGGACATCATCACGCTCAGGGCGGTGATGGTGAAGATCGAGAACACGAACAGCTTGCGTGCCCAGACCGTGTCATCCACTGCCTTGTAACCGGTCCAGGCCATGTACAACCAGTACATGCCCATGGCCGCGGCCACGGCAAGGTAGCTCATGCCGGCATAACCACTGAACGTCAACATCAACGTCGCGCCGAGGAAAGCCAGGATGTAGAGCAGGATGTGCTTCTTGGCCACCAGGATCCCGCGCTTCACCGGCAACACCGGAATCGATGCGGCCAGGTAATCGTTGAAGCGGAAGATCGCGATCGCGTAGGAATGCGGCATCTGCCACAAGCTGAACATCACCAGCAGTGTCAGGGCAGCCATGTCGAAGCTGTTACTCACCGCCACGTAGCCGATCACCGGTGGCATCGCCCCCGACAGACTGCCGATCAGCGTGCCATGGACCGACTTGCGCTTGAAGTACAGGCTGTAGAAGCCGACGTAGATGACAAAGCCGATCACCGCGAACAGCGCCGCCAATGGGTTGGCGACGCGGTACAGCAAGGCCACGCCAGCGATCCCGAGGATGCTCGCATAGACCAGGGCCAGTTTCAGGGATATCAGGCCCTGGACCAGCACCCGGTTCTTGGTGCGTTCCATCTTCAGGTCGATGTCACGGTCGATGCAGTTGTTGAACACGCAACCGGACGCCACCACCAGCGAAGTGCCGATCATGGCCGCCAGGAAGATGGCCAGATCGACATGCCCCTTGGAGGCCAGGAAGAAGCCACCCGCCACAGAAAGCACGTTACCGAAAATGATCCCCGGTTTGGTGATTTGGATAAAGTGCTTGAGCGACATCGGGTCTACCTCACTTCGCCATCATGACGGTGTGGATGCTGAACATGATCCACAGCGACAGGCCCACCAGCAGGACAATGACCAGCGCCGCGAAGATAAACGCAACCACGTTGTTACGTTGCGCCGCGGAACGGTCCAGGTGCAGGAAGTACACCAGGTGCACCAGCACCTGGATTACCGCGAAGATCAGGACGATCCACAGGGTGGCAGCCTTCGGCAGCGACGGGTACATCACCAGGCCGAACGGAATGATCGTCAGGATGATCGACAGGACAAAGCCGACCATGTAGGACTTCACGCTGCCGTGGTTGGCATCACTGGAATGGTGTGCATTAGCCATTTACAGAGTCCCCATCAGGTAAACAACGGTGAATACGCAGATCCACACGACGTCCAGGAAGTGCCAGAACAGGCTCAGGCAGCTCAGACGGGTGGTGTTGCTTGGCGTCAGGCCGTTTTTCCAGACCTGGTACATCATCACCGCCATCCAGATCAGACCGCTGGTGACGTGCAGACCGTGGGTCCCGACCAGGGTGAAGAACCCGGAAAGGAAGCCGCTGCGGTTAGGACCGTAGCCTTCTTCGATCAGCTTGTGGAACTCGTTGAGTTCCATGCCGATGAAGCCCAGGCCGAACAGGAAGGTGATCGCCAACCAGAACAGGACCTGACTTTTCTTACCCTTGAACACCGCCAGCATGGCGAAGCCATAGGTGATCGAACTGAGCAACAGGCAGGCGGTTTCACCCAGCACGTAGGGCAGTTCGAAGATGTCGTGGCCCGACGGGCCACCCGCTACGTTGTTAACCAGTACCGCGTACGCTGCGAAGATCGACGCAAACAGGATGCAGTCGGTCATCAGGTAGAGCCAGAAACCGAAGACGGTTATCTCGCTCGAATCGTGGTGATGGTCATCGTGCCCATGGTCATGACCATGGGCGTGTCCAGCATTGGTCACTAAGTTCGACATGGTTTAAGCCTGTTCCAGCGAAGATTCAACACGGGTGGCAGGAGTCACTTTCGCTGCCGCCAGCACCTTGTGCTGCTCGGCTTCGATACGCTCGATAACGTCCACTGGCACCATGTAACCCTGATCATCACGCGCGATATGGATGATGAAATAGATCACGGTACCGGCCAGGCCAGCGATGGCCATCCACCAGATGTGCCAGATCATCGCGAAGCCGAACACGGTCAGCAAAGCCCCCATGATCACGCCGGTCGCGGTGTTGTTTGGCATGTGGATCGGCTGGTAGCGCTTGGGCACCGAGTAAGCCGTACCGTTTTCCTTGGCTTCGGTGAACGCGTCCACCTCGTCGGCTTTCGGCAGCTCGGCGAAGTTGTAGAACGGTGGCGGCGAAGAGGTCGACCATTCCAGGGTATGGCCGTTCCATGGGTCGCCGGTCACGTCCAGGTTCTGCTTGCGATCACGCACGCTGACATAGATCTGGATCAACTGACAGGCAATACCCACGGCGATCAGTATCGCGCCGTAGAAAGCCACGTGCAGATAAGGCGTCCAGTCCGGGTTGGTGGTGGAGTTCAGGCGACGGGTCATACCCATGAAGCCCAAGGCGTACAGCGGCATGAACGCAACGAAGAAGCCCGAGATCCAGAACCAGAATGCGGCCTTGCCCCAACCGTCGTGCAGTTTGAAGCCGAATGCTTTCGGGAACCAGAAGCTGAAACCGGCAATGTAGCCGAACACGGCGCCGCCGATGATCACGTTATGGAAGTGGGCGATCACGAACAGGCTGTTGTGCAGCACGAAGTCGGCACCCGGGATGGCCAGCAGGACGCCGGTCATGCCACCGATGGCGAAGGTAACCATGAAGCCCAGGGTCCACATCACCTGACTGGTAAAACGCAGGCGGCCCTGATAAATGGTGAACAGCCAGTTGAACAGCTTCACCCCGGTCGGAATCGAGATCAACATGGTCGCCAGGCCGAAGAAGGCGTTGACGTTGGCACCCGAACCCATGGTGAAGAAGTGGTGCAGCCAAACCATGAAGCCCAGCACCGAGATCGCGCCACTGGCGTAGATCATCGAGTGGTGGCCGAACAGTTTCTTGCCGGAGAAAGTCGAGATGACTTCGGAGAAGACCCCGAACGCCGGCAGGATCAGGATGTACACCTCGGGGTGACCCCAGGCCCAGAACAGGTTGACGTACATCATCGGATTTCCACCCAGCTCATTGGTGAAAATGTGGAAATCCATGTAGCGGTCAAGTGTCAGCAACGCGAGTGTAGCGGTCAGGATAGGGAACGAGGCCACGATCAACACGTTGGCCCAGGTGCAGGTCCAGGTGAAGATCGGCATGTCCATCATCTTCATGCCAGGGGTACGCATTTTCAGCACGGTGGCCAGGAAGTTGACGCCTGTTAGCGTTGTCCCCAGTCCGGATAGCTGCAGCGCCCAAATGTAGTAGTCCACACCCACGCCCGGGCTGTAACCCAGTTCCGACAGCGGCGGATAGGCAACCCAACCGGTCCGTGCGAACTCGCCGACACCGAGGGATACGTTCACCAGCACGACACCAGAAACCAACAGCCAGAAGCTCAGGGAGTTAAGGAACGGATAGGCGACGTCGCGAGCACCGATCTGCAGCGGCACGACGACGTTCATCAGGCCGGTGAAGAATGGCATCGCCATGAAGATGATCATGATCACACCGTGGGCGGTGAAGATCTGGTCATAGTGTTCGGGCGGCAGGTAGCCCGGCGAACCCTCGGTGGCCATGGCCAGCTGGGAACGCATCATGATGGCATCGGCAAAACCGCGCAGCAGCATGATCATGGCGACGACGATGTACATCACGCCGATTTTCTTGTGGTCGACCGAAGTCAACCACTCGGTCCAGAGATAGGTCCACTTCTTGAAGTAGGTAATACCCGCAACGACCGCCAGACCACCGAGCGCGATCATGGCAATGGTCACCATGACGATCGGCTCGTGGAACGGGACCGCTTCCCAACTTAATTTACCAAACATCGTTTACTCCTCTGCCCCGGCAGCTGAATGCGAACTCATGTCCATTCCTTCCGATGCGGCGACTTCTTTCTTCTCGTGCTCGACCGGCTTGCCTGGTTTCATACCTTCGTACTTGTCGACGATGGTCTGGAACAGGTTCGGCGTAACGGCGGAATAAAGTTCGACCGGATTGTTCTGGCTCGGCTTGGAAAGGGCTGCGTATTCAGCTTGTTCAAGCTGTTTAGGTGCCTTCTTGACCTCAGCTACCCAGGCATCGAAATCCGCCTGGCTGGTTGCGGTCGCTTTGAATTTCATGCCGGTGAAGCCGGCGCCGCTGTAGTTGGCGGAAATCCCTTCGTACTCATGATTCTCGTTGGAGATCAGGTGCAGCTTGGTCTGCATGCCGGCCATCGCGTAGATCTGGCCGCCCAGGCCCGGGATGAAGAACGAGTTCATCACAGTGTCGGAGGTGATCTTGAAGTTCACCGGCGTATTGGCCGGGAAGACCAGCTTGTTGACGGTGGCGATACCCTGTTCCGGGTAGATGAACAGCCACTTCCAGTCCATCGCGACCACTTCGACGTTGATCGGCTTGACGTTGGATTCCAGCGGACGATAAGGGTCCAGCGCGTGGGTCGACTTGTAGGTGACGATGCCCAGGAACAGGATAATGATTGCCGGAACGGCCCAGACCACGATTTCGATCTTGGTCGAGTGGTTCCATTTCGGCGCGTAGGTGGCGTTTTTGTTCGACGCGCGGTATTTCCAGGCGAAGGCAAAGGTCATCAGGATGACCGGCACCACGACCAACAGCATCAGCAGCGTAGCGGTGATGATCAGGTTACGTTCGTCCAGGCCCACTTGACCCTTCGGATCGAGCAAGGTCATGTTGCACCCTCCCAGCAACAGCGTGCCGAGCAGTGGCAATAAGCCTAAGAATCTGGGATACCTTGTTTTACTCATCTCACGACCTCTAAAGCAGCTTGCGCAATGCAGTTGGGTTTCGATAGCCAACACTTCACCCTGCCAAGGGTTGGCAATTTTTTTCCGATTGAATAAGGGCCTGTCCGTCGCACCAATCGTTTGATTGACACCTCTGGAACGAGCGTGAGTTCTTATTCTATTTCGTGGGTCATAGGCCTTGTTACAGACCAATTCCATTTGGTGCGGATACTTGAAAAGATTGCCGGCAGCAGGGGCGCATAACGCCCTTCGACCGCCCTATTGCGCTCAGGCAGAGCGGCGCCGGACATTCAGTGCGGCGATTGTAGTTAGGTCGCGTTTTATAAACCACGTCTCATCCTGAAATATTTTTTATCAAATCGAGCAACAATCATTAACAATTTTCGCAACGATCCTTGATCGTATCGCGTCTCATTCTCCATAAAAAGCCATGATCCTGTCTTTTATCGGACAGCTGATCCGCTCCGGAATCCTCTTCCAGGATCTTATGAAAGAGGCTCTGGCCCAAGTATGACGGGCGATCGAGCGGGCATCCGGGGGCGCCTGAGGGCCTGCCGCGCGCGGTCGAAACGCAGGGCGGGGCGGGGAACTTTTTCGAGAACGACTGTCAACCAGAAGATGACATCCCGGTCAGAAACCACGAGTGCGACCGCATCGACGTGACAATATGTCGCACTTTTTTAGCTCCATTTCTTGTCCGCCATCAAGGCGCGATTTGCGCGGTTGGCGAACACAAAAACGCCCCGACCTTATTGAAGGATCGGGGCGTTTTCGCAAGGGTAAACGCGGGGAGTCAGCGGCCTTTGCGGCGATTACGGTAGATACCCACTGGCACCAGCAGCACCGTCAGTACGAAGGCCAGCAGCGCCCATTGCGCCAGGGACAGGCCCAGCATCGGCGGATACGGTGTTTCGCAGAAACCCTCGACCTGGAAGCCCAGCGGAAAGATCGATGCCAGGGGCAGGCCATCGACGATCGGCTGCAGCACATCGAGGCCGCAGCTCACTGCCGGGTTGGCCTGGATATAGACGTGCCGACCCGCCGCAATGACGCCGCCGACGGCACTGAGCCACACCAGCACTTCCAGCACCGTGAGGCTGCGCGTGGTCCTCATGGCCGCGCCGACAAAGGCGAAGAGCGCAATGAACAGCAAGGCGTAGCGCTGCAGGATACACAACGGGCAAGGCATTTCACCGAGCACCACCTGCATGTACAAAGCACCGCCGATCAAGGCGAGGCAGATCACCCCGAGCAGGACCAGGAAGCGCTTTTCCCGTCCCAGCCGCATCATTTCGTCAGTCATCCTGTTTCCCTTAGACTCGTTGTTGGATCGGCCGGAACGCCGCGTACAGTGCTGCGACATCGAACCGAGGTTGTATCCGATAGGCCCATCGCTCGCAATCCGGCCGTTTCAACCCGGAGGATATTTCAGCCCCGCAAGTCTACACGCTGACCACGACCGTTGAGCGTATTGAACACACCACGCCAGTGTCCGCGGGAGTATGGGTGAACCACCACAGGATCGCCGACAATGATCGGCGAATTAACGACAAGCCGATTAAAGCGGGATTAACGCTCCAGGGATTTCCGTGATGCCATGATCCCGACAGCCGTGGCGAATGCGCCCGCCACGGCTGCAGGGTGGATTACTCCAGGACCGCGGCCGGGCCGAAGAACTCATAACGACTCTGCTGCTCCGGCACGCCCAGGGCTTTCAAGTGACGCTTGACCGCGCCCATGAACCCCTTGGGCCCGAGGAAATAGGCATCCAGGTCACGCTCCAGCGGCAACCACTCGCCCAACTGCGCCTGGCTCAACAACCCGACCGTGTCCGCCGGCGGACTCACGCCGTCATCCTCGTCATAGCAATAGAAGCGCTTGAGCTGTGGATGACGCGCGGCCAGGCCATCGACCCAGTCACGGAAAGCATGCACCTGGCCATTGCGGGCACAATGGATGAAATGCACCGGCCGCTCGCTCGCCAAGGCCATTTCGAGCATTGGCAAGGTCGGCGTGATACCGACTCCACCACTGATCAATACCAGTGGCTTGTCGCTGGCCGCCAGGGTGAACTCACCTGCTGGCGGGAACAGCTCCAGGGTCGCGCCGATGGCCAATTGGTCATGCAGGTAGTTCGACACTCGCCCGCCCACCTCACGTTTGACACTGATCCGATACTGCCCATCCTTCGCCAGCGCCGAGAGCGAGTAATTGCGCCGCACTTCTTCACCGTCGATGACCAGCTTCAGGCCGATGTACTGTCCAGGTATGAACGCCAGGATCGGTTGGCCGTCCACCGGTTCGAAGTAGAACGAAGTGATTTCCTGGCTTTCCTCGACCTTGGCCACGACCTTGAATTCGCGCGCGCCACGCCAGCCGCCGGGCGCCAGGGCTTTCTCGTCGTAGATCGCCGCTTCGGCACCGATCAGGATATCGGCCAACTGATTGTAGGCCGCGCCCCAGGCACTCATCACCTCAGGCGTGGCGATCTCTTCGCCGAGCACTTCGTGGATGGCCCGCAGCAGGCAACTGCCGACGATCGGGTAATGCTCCGGGAGGATCTGCAACGCAACGTGCTTGTTGATGATCTTGGCTACCAGGTCGCCCAACTGGTCGAGCTGGTCGATATGCCGGGCGTACATCAATACGCCGTTGGCCAGGGCCCGGGGCTGGTCGCCGCTGGACTGGTGGGCCTGGTTGAATAGTGGGCGCACCTCCGGGTACTCGGACAACATCATCCGATAGAAGTGAGTGATCAGTGCCTCCCCGCCGCTTTCCAGCAGTGGAACAGTCGATTTGACGATGGCACGGTCTTGAACGCTAAGCATGGGTCAACTCCTGGGTTTGAGGCTTCAGCTGAATCAACCTTTACCAGTCACACTTCATGCCACAATAAAAAACGTTATAAATCATATAGTTGAAATAAAATTAGTCAAAAAGACCAAAGCCACTTTATAGTCATCCTGACACCATAGGAGTCAATATGACTGCAAAGCTCCTGCTGACAACCCTGCTGCCGCTGGTATCGGATCTCTCACGGGAACTGCCCGAAAGCGAACGCTATCGGCGCCTGCTCGAGGCCATGCGCGCCTTGCTACCCTGTGATGCCGCCGCGCTGCTGCGCCTGGACGGCGAATGGCTGGTACCGCTGGCCGTCGACGGCCTGAGCACCGATACCCTCGGGCGACGCTTCAAGGTCAGCGAACATCCGCGCTTCCAGATCCTGCTCGGCAGCCACGGGCCGACCCGCTTCGACAGCGACACCGATCTGCCGGACCCTTACGACGGCCTGGTGGATGGTTTGAGCGGTCTCTTGAAAGTCCATGACTGCCTGGGCTGCCCGCTGTTTATCGACGAACGCCCCTGGGGCCTGCTGACGCTCGACGCCCTTGACCCGGAGTGCTTCGAACAGATCGAGCTCGATGCCCTGCAAGCCTTCGCCAGCCTGGCCGCAGCCACGGTCAATGCCGCCGAGCGCATCGAGCGCCTGGCCTCGCGCGCCGAGGACGAACACCAGCGCGCCGAGCTCTATCGCCAGGCCAACGGCACGCAGAATCGCGAAATGATTGGCCAAAGCAAAGTCCACAAGCGCCTGCTGGAAGAGATTGATCTGGTCGGTGGCAGCGACCTGACGGTGCTGATCACCGGGGAAACCGGAGTGGGCAAGGAACTGGTGGCCCAGGCGATCCATGCCGCCTCGCCGCGCGCGGAAAAGCCCATCATCAGCCTCAACTGTGCCGCCCTGCCGGATACCCTGGTGGAAAGCGAACTGTTCGGTCACGTGCGCGGCGCCTTCACCGGCGCGGTGAGCGATCGCCGCGGCAAGTTCGAACTGGCCAATGGCGGCACGCTGTTTCTCGATGAGGTCGGCGAGCTGTCGCTGACCGTCCAGGCCAAATTGCTGCGAGTGCTACAAAGCGGTCAACTACAGCGGCTGGGCTCGGACCGCGAGCATCAGGTAGATGTGCGGCTGATCGCCGCAACCAACCGCGACCTGGCGGAGGAGGTGCGTAGCCGGCGCTATCGAGCCGACTTCTACCATCGCCTGAGTGTCTATCCGCTACAGGTGCCGGCACTGCGTGAACGCGGTCGCGATGTGTTGCTATTAAGCGGCTTTTTCCTTGAGCAGAACCGCTCCCGCATGGGTCTGGGTAGTTTGCGCCTGAGCCCGGACGCCCAGGCGGCGCTGCTGGCGTACAACTGGCCGGGTAACGTGCGCGAGCTGGAACACCTGATCGGGCGCAGCGCCTTGAAAGCCTTGGGCAATTGCCGCGAGCGGCCGAAAATCCTCAGTCTGAGCGCCGCCGACCTCGACCTGCCGACAGCCGCGGCACAGTCCCCGGTCGCGCCAGGCATCGCTGCGCCGCCCCTCGAGAGCGGGGTCGATCTGCGCCAGGCCACGGAAAACTACCAGCGGCAACTGATCAGCAACTGCCTGGAAAAACACCAGCACAACTGGGCCAGCGCCGCCCGGGAGCTGGGTCTGGACCGGGCGAACCTTGGACGGATGGCCAAGCGCCTGGGCTTGAAGTGACAAAATGAAGCTCAAGCGGACAGCGCTTCTCTGTGGGAGCGGAGCTCCCACAAGATATTCAACTAAAGCCCGCCCCTCTCGGGTCGATAACCCATCTATCGGTAGCCGTTCGGGGTTAATCTGTTCCGGACCACCTTTTCCACAGAAGGTTTTTATGTCTTCCAACAAAGCCCGCGCAGACTCGCTGTCACTTCTGCTTTTTACCTTGCGCAGCGGCAAGCTGATGGCGATCAACCTGCTGAAAGTCAGTGAAATCATCCCCTGCCCGCCGCTGACCAAGCTGCCGGACTCCCACCCCCACGTCAAAGGCATCGCCACCCTGCGCGGCGCGTCGCTGTCGGTGATCGACCTGAGCCGCGCCATCGGCGAACAGCCCCTGGTGGACCCGGACGGCGGTTGCCTGATCGTCACCGACGTCAGCCGTTCCAAACAGGGCCTGCATGTCCAGGCGGTGAGCAAGATCGTCCATTGCCTGACCACCGATATCCGCCCTCCGCCCTACGGCTCCGGCGGCCCCAAGGCTTTTATCACCGGGGTGACCCAGGTCGACGGGAAGCTGGTGCAGGTGCTGGATATCGAAAAAGTCATCCACTGCATCGCACCGGCGCAAATCGAAGTCGCGCCGACCGAGTTGAGCATGGAAGAAGCGGAAATCCTCGGTCATGCACGCATCCTGGTGGTCGACGACAGCCAGGTGGCCCTGCAGCAGTCGGTGCACACCCTGCGCAACCTTGGCCTGACCTGCCACACCGCGCGCAGCGCCAAGGACGCCATCGGTTGCCTGTTGGACCTGCAAGGTACCGCCGATCAGATCAACGTGGTGGTCTCGGACATCGAGATGTCTGAAATGGACGGCTACGCCTTCACCCGCACAGTGCGCGAAACCCCGGATTTCCAGGACCTCTACATCCTCTTGCACACCTCGCTGGACAGCGCCATGAACAGTGAGAAGGCGCGGCTGGCCGGGGCCAATGCGGTACTGACCAAGTTTTCCTCACCGGAACTGACCAAGTGCCTGATCCAGGCGGCCAGGACCGTCGCGGCCCAAGGGATCTGAAATGCCGGACCGTCACTGCCAGTTGCTGCGCAAGGACCTCGACGACTTGCTGGATATCCCCCAATGGCCGGTGGGCATCCGCGTGGGCGTGTTGCGCGCGGACCTGATGGGACCAGTGCACGCCTTGCTGAAGCTGGGCTACAAGGATGGTGGCGGCAGTGTCGAAGAGTTCGCCGACTGGCGCCAGCGTTTCACGAAGGACGCCGAATACGATCCCTCGCTGTGCCTGATCGCCCTCGACGAGCACGGCGTGGCGGGCGTTGCCCTGTGCTGGACCAGCGCCTATATCAAGGACCTGGTGGTGCATCCGCGCCGACGCCACCAGGGCCTCGGCCTGGCCCTGCTACGCCAGGCCTTCAAGGTGTTCGCCTCCCGGGGTGAAGCCTTCGTCGACCTCAAGGTCATGGAAAACAATCTTGCCGCCAGGCGCTTATACGAACGCGTCGGCATGCGCTTTATCGAGCGCTATGAAGTCAGCCCGGCTCAGGCATAATCGCCCTTTGCCCGCCGCCCTTGAAGGAGACCCGTCATGAAAACCTTCACCCTGCTCTTCATCAGCCTCGTCGCCCTGGCCAGCCAGGCCCAGGCTGCCAGCCCCGATGCCTGGGCGAGCTACAACAAGGCCGTGGTTGCCAGTTGCACCAAGGCCAGCAAACTGAAAAACGTCAAGCCCGTGGGCAACCCGGCGCAGTTTGACGACAAGATCGGTTACACCGCGCTGCTGCTGCACGGTCGCTATCCGCAGGCGCACATGAAAAACCAGGCGGGTACGGAGCTGTGCCTGTACAACAAGAAGAGCAAGACGGCCGCCATCACCGAGTGGGACTCGGTCATGCCTGCCCGCAGCAACTGAGTGGCTGGCGCATAACTTGCTTTGAGCAAAGCTCGCACGGCGAAACAAAACGGAATTACGTCACCGTCCCTGCCCTTGTCTTTCGGTCGGCCCACTCATGAATACCCATTTTTCCTGCGTCGGTTGTGGCAACTGCTGCACCGATCACCATGTGCCCCTGACACTGGCCGAAGCCCGGCAATGGGCGGCCGACGGCGGCCAGGTGATCATCCTGGTCGAGGCGTTTCTAGCGGATGGCCCGGGCCAGCCGGAACAGCAACGCGATCACCTGCTGCGCCGCTCCTGGGGTGTGCCCAGCGGCCACATCGAAGCCCGCGTCGCCATCACCTTTGCCGCCTACAACGTCGGTCCCTGCCGGAATCTTGACGAAAACCTGCTCTGCCGGATCTATCAACGGCGACCGCTGGTGTGCCGGATCTATCCGATGGAAATCAATCCACATATTCCGTTGCGCCCCGAGACCAAGGGTTGTCCGCCAGAGGCCTGGCAGGATACGCAACCGCTGTTGATCGTTGGTGGGCAGTTGCAGGACCCGGAACTGGCACGACTGATCGAGGCCTCGCGCCAGGCCGATCGCGACGATATCCAGGCCAAGGAAGTGATCTGCGCGCGACTGGGGATTCATACCGCAGCGCTCAAGGGCGATGGTTTCACCGCCTACCTGCCGCAGATGCCGGCCTTCGCCGAGACGATTGACCAGGTACAACAGCTGACCCACTGGCCGGCACCGAACGAGTGGAGCTTTCATGTCTCCAGCCCGGCCATCGCCGAGCAACTGCGGGCGGCGGGCGCGCGAGTGGTCAGCGAAGCGGCGAGCACCTATGCCTTTATCGCCTTGCAGGCGAGCTAAGCGTGTGTGTGGAAGCAGAGCTTGCTCGCGAAGGGGCCCTCAAGGACGCCAAAAGCTCCGCTCCCACACACTCTGCTCCCAAACAAGCTCTGCTCCCACAGAGTCCCGTGGCGTTGGCAGGATCGTGTTCAGCAACGCTTGCGCCAGAACTCCTGGGCCAATGAACGCAGGTCGTCCGCCAGCCCCGCCACATCCCCCGAGTTGAGATGACTCTGCCGGCCGACATCGACCAGCGCCTCGCAGGCCCTGCGGATGCTGACGATATTGCGGTTGATGTCCTCGCTGACGGTGCTCTGTTGCTCCACCGCCGCCGCGATCTGCTGGCTCATCTGGGTGATCCGGCTGACCCGCTGACTGATCCCGGTCAACGCATCGGCCGCCTGCTGGACCTGCTGCACACTGTCCTCGGCCTGCTGGCTGCTGTGCTGCATCACCTCTACCGCATTGCGCGCGCCGTCCTGCAGGTTGCTGATCATCCGCTGGATTTCGTTGGTCGATTGTTGTGTACGTTGGGCCAAGCCACGTACCTCATCGGCCACCACCGCGAACCCCCGGCCCTGTTCCCCGGCGCGGGCCGCTTCGATGGCGGCATTGAGCGCCAGCAAGTTGGTCTGGTCGGCAATGGCGCGGATCACCTCCAGTACCGTGGAGATCTCGGTGCTGTGATTTTCCAGGTGCAGGATGACCTCGGTGGCACGCGCCAGTTCATCGGCCAGGCGCAACACCGCGCTGCGACTTTCCCCCACCAGATGATGACCTTCACAGGTTTCCCTGCCCACCTGCTCGGCCGCTTCGGACGCCTGCTGGGCATTGCTGGCGACCTGGGCGACGCTGGCGCTCATCTGATGAATGGCCGCCGCCACCTGGTCGGTTTCGGCTTGTTGATCCAGGGTGCTGCCATGACTGCTTTGAATATCCCGGGCCAGCGCCTGGGCATGTCCGGACAGACGCTGCGAAGCATCGCCGATACGCCCCAGCACCGCACCCACCTGGGCCTCCAGCATGTCCAGGGCAAAGCCGATCTGGCCGAACTCGTCGGTCCGGCCGGTGTAGATCGCCTGGCTCAAGGGGTTGTCGGCAATCTCCCGGGCGCGCGCCGTCAGTTGGGCAAACGGGCGCAGGGTCCAGTGGCTCAGCGCGCCAACCAGCACGCTGGCCAGGGCCCAAAGCCCCAGGTCGACCACCAGCGGCTGGCCGGAAGAACCGTGCCCCAGTGCCAGGACAACGGCAAACACGGCACTGCAAAGCACCCAGAGTCGGGTTTGCAGACGCAGGGTCGGCAGTCGCCGACGCCAGGGCAAACGCCCACTGCGCAACCAGCCGTACCAGCGCTCGGCGGCCTCGATCTGCCCAGCACCGGGGCGGGTCCGTACCGACTGGTATTCCACGGTCCGGCCGTCGCGGGTCACCGGCGTGGCGTAGGCACTGACCCAGTAGTGATCGCCATTCTTGCAGCGATTTTTCACCAATCCCATCCACGAGCGTCCAGCCTTGAGGGTCTGCCACATATGCGCGAACGCCTCGCCGGGCATGTCCGGGTGGCGCAACAGATTATGCGGCGAGCCCAGCAACTCCTCGCGGCTGTAACCGCTGATCTTGATGAAGTCGGAATTGGCGTAGGTGATCGAACTCCCCAGATTGGTGGTCGAAAGGATGTTGGCATCAAAGGCGACGTCTACATTTCGCCCAGTAATCGGGAGATTGATCTTCATGGAAAGCGCGCTCGGAGAGTGAAAGGAGTCGGCAGGGCGTCGACTCTAAGCGCACGGAAAAGCAAAATACTGATCCAGCTCAGGGTATTGGCATTTAGCCATGATCCTGATGGATCGGCGACGATCGATTCTGTTGGCGCCAGCTTGCTGGCGATGAGGTCCTTGAGCCCTGCATTGCTCATCAGGACGCCTTCGCGGGCAAGCTCCGCTCCCACAAGGTTTGTGCAGGGCGCTAATAGTGTGGCCAACGTCCAGCGGTGTTGGCCGAGGGCGACTCAGCGCTTGCCCATGGACCGACGCGTGCCGTTGGGCGCGCGGCCCGGTCTCTCGTGATGGCCGTCCTTGCCGCCTTTCTGGTACCAGGTCTGGCCGGTCTTTTTCGCCGCGGCGAACTCAGCGGGGTTGAACGGAAAGCTGAAGGCCGGGACCGCGGGCTTTTCGCCGACCGCAAGCTCGGCCTCGACCACGGGCTCTTCACCCGGGTTGGCGGAAACGGACGGTTGTTCAGGGGAAGTCATGGAAGCTCCGAAAAGGCAGGACGGATCTGGTCGAACCGAAAGATCGCAGTATACCTGTGAGCGCCCTGCGCCGCCGCGCCAACGGTCATTTATAGAACAAATCGACCACCACCCCGGCCGAGAACGGCCCGGCCTTGGGCCGGTCACTGTTCCATACCAGCTCGGCGTCGAACCGGGCCATGGCCGCGCGGGTTTCACCCAACAGCTCGGCCAGGTGAAAGGAGCGGTTGTAGGGAATCCCCTGGCCGCTATCCACCCGGACAATCCGGATGCCCACGCCATCATTGCCCTGGGGAATCAGCAAGTCCCCGGAGACACTGCCCGACACCGGTTTCAACCGTGCGTCCAGGCTGAACGCGGTGTCACAGGTTCGGCTGGTGTGCAAGGCGAATGGACGACGCGCGGCCACCTGGCCCATGACCACTCGCTCAATGGCGACCCGACCGAAGTCGACGGTCTCGGGAATCACCTGCAATTGAGCATCACAGGCCACGAAACGCAGGCCCGAGAGGTTGTTGATCACATAATTGAGCGAGCGTCCGCCCACGCTCACGCCAGCGCCCCCGTCCAGTTGGAACAAGCGATAATCCTGCAGATTGCTCGCCACTCCCGAAGGCGGCGTCGGCCCGAACTTTTCGATAAACACCGAGAAGGCCAGGTTGAAGCTCAAGGGCGGGCAGGTCCCTTCCTGGCACCCGGGAATCCGCCGCCCAGTGGCGATTCGGCCGCTGCTCTGGCGATAGTCGACACCTTCATGGGTCAAGCCGGCACGGATACCCTGGCCGATCACCTGGCCGGCCGGGTTGAGGTAGATGAACACGTCCTCGTCGCCACCCCGTGGGTTGTCCCGGGCGCAATCGAGCGCCAGGTTGAGCGGCTCCGAGCGCCAGATCACGCTGCCGCTGGGGGATGCGGCCGGTATCGCGACCGTGCTGCCCAGGTCAGCGTTGACGAGCGTCGCGCCGCTGCCCTGCAAGGTACAGGTCAGGGCAAACACACTGCTCGGACTCAAGAGTCCGAGCCACAGCAACGGGCGCAGCCAGGCACGGCAAGCAAACTTAGTCATGGGATGAAACCTTCTGTTCGGAATGGGCGCTGTCGGCACTCAGTGACGCGTTGAACGGCGCACCGAAGACCAGCCTGGCGTAGTAGGCGCGCTGGCCGCCGTAGTCGGTCAGCGCCTTGAACTGCAAGTGTTGCGCCGGGGAGCGGGCAAGGATCAGTTCCCGGCGTTCTCCCGGCGGGACCAGCAAATCGTCCCCCGGACGCTGGGGCGCGCCCTGGCGCGGGTCCGCCTCGATTTGAATATTCAGCAGGGCGGCATGGAACACCGTCGGGTTCTCCACCCGCAGCCGAAGCACCCCACTGTCGTCGCGCACCAGCGTCCAGTTCAGGCGCTGCGGGGTGGCCGCCGGATCCCCTGGCAGCCCCGGCGGACGAAACAGCACATTGATCCGCTGGCGGATCGCGATGTTCAACAGCCCGTCGCCCGGACGCGTGCGCGGAATTTCCAGTACATACAGGTGCAGCAGCGACTCACGTCCCGACGGCATGCCCAGCCCCTCATACATCAGACGCAGGACCTGCCGACTCTCCGGCGCCAGCCGCGACAGCGGCGGCGTCAGCACAAAGGGCAGGTTCGCCGACGACTCCGGTCCCGCGTTCGCATCGCTCAGCCAAGCCTGCAGCAGAACCTCCTCGGTGCCACGGTTGCGCGCTTCGATGCTTACTTCGCGAAAACGCCCATCGAACACCAGCCGTGTTCCGCTGAGAGACACTGCGGCCTGGAGCGGGCCCGACAGCAGGCCCAGCAGCAATACCATCAGGTTCAGGACCTTCACTGGCACACCCCGCGAACCCGCTCATAGGTCCGTTGCGGGTCCCTGGGGGGCAGCTTGAACGCAAACTGGCAGCGCCGATCCGACCAACTGACGGTCAAGACGCCTTGCTCCTGCTCACTGAGCACCAGCGCGCGACTGCTCGGGTCGACCACCGCCAATGCCCGGCCGGCGGCGTCCTGGACACTCGCGCCAAGGGGAAGCGGACTGCCATCGGCCTGGCTCAGTTCGAACTGCACCCGCCGCCCGGCACTGGCCTTGAAGCGCGTCAAGACCACCGCGCCACGCCGTGGCACCACCTGGGCAATGGCGTTGTCCACCTCGACATCGGCACCAAGTTCGCGGGTATCGAGGCTGATCCAATTGGCCCGGTAGGGTTGCGCATAAGGCACCACGGCGTAGCCGTTGGCAGCGGTTTCGACACCGCTGAAATTATTGAAGCGAGCACCACTGACACCGGGCACCTGCGCCAACACAAAGGTATCGCCCAGCGACTGGCCGAGGTTGACGCCACCGCCATGAGCCACCAGCGAGCCCCGGGCCCCGAGGTTCCAGCTGTTGAAATCGCGGCCATGGCTGTAGCCGGCCTCGAAACGCCCCATCGACGTGGTGCTGTTCAAGCTCGCCGAACCGGCACCGGCGCCGCTCCCGTCGTTGCCGGCCAATACCGAATAGAAGGTGTCGCGGCTCTCCGTCAGCCGACCGCTCACGCCAGCCAGGGCGCTGGAACCGCCGTTACTGTCGCGCACCCCGGTAAACGAGGCACGGGTGGTCCGTTCATGACTGCCGAACGGCATCGAAAGGGTCAGGGTCAATTGATGGTCGGTACCGGCCTGGCCGTTGATATCCATCACTTCAGCGCGGTCCAGCGACAGGCTGTAGTTGAGGTCGCGCCAGTAGCCGCCATAGGTCAGGTTGTACTGTCGGGAGGTGCCGGGCAGGTCCCAGAAGCGTTGTTCCAGGACCGAAACGCTCAAGGTCCCGGTGCCCAGCGGTTGGCTGAGGTTGAGATCCAGGCGGTCCCTGGCCCGCCCCGGCAGGATCAAGCCGGGCTGGCTGCGCTCCTGCACGTGCTGGTCGAAGGTACGATATTGCTCGCTGGAATAGCGATAACCGGCAATGGCAAAAGTGGTACGCGTGGCATTCAAGGTATTGGCATAGCGCAGGCGCACGCTCTGCCCACCCAGGTCGGTCGCCAACTGACGACTGACCGAATGCGTCAGATCCGCCGAAATCGCCCCCAGCCCGGTATTGATCCCCGTCCCCAGGTTGCTGGCCTGGTAGTCCCCGGCCAGTTGCAGACCACCATAGCCGGTCAGGTGTTCGCTCAGGCCGTAGATCAGGGTAGTACTGGCAAACCCGGGAGCCTGGTAGCCACTGCTGTTGCTGTCGTACTGCCCGGCTTCGACGCTGTAGCTGAAAGTACCCTCGGGCAGCATGATCGGCAGCGACGCGAACGCCTGGGTAAAGGTGCGTCGGCGACCATCGGCCTCGATCACCGTTACCAGCAGATCGCCATTCGAGCCGCTGGGGTAGAAGTCGCGGATTTCAAACGGCCCGGGCGCCACATTGGCGCTGTACAGCAGGTAGCCGTTCTGGCGGATCTCCACCGTCGCGTTGCTCTCGGCCACACCGCGAATGGTCGGCGCATACACCCGTTCGCTATCCGCCAGCATGCCGTCGTCGCTGGCCACCTGGACCCCGCGAAAACGCACGCTGTCGAAAACCCGCGAATCGCTATAGGTTTCGCCCAGGGTCAGTTGACTCTTCCAGGCGGTCAGGTCGCGCTGGGCGAAGGTGCTGTTGCTGCTCCAACGCGACGCTTGATCATCGCCATGCAACAGCGAGGACTGGTTGCGCAGACGCCAGTCGCCCAGGTTCAAACCGTTGTTCAGCCCCAGGTAATAGCTGTCGCCGCGGACCCCACTCACCTCACGGCGGTTGCCGATAAAGCTGTAATCGATGAAGCCGCTGTTCACGCCGCGATCCCACAATTGTGGCGAGATATAGCCACGGGCGCTGCGGCGCAAGGCGATCTGCGGCACGCTGATGTTCAGTTGCAGGCTATTGGGTTGGTAGTCGACGCTGGCCAGGTCCAGGCGGCGCCAATCGAAGCACTGTGCGGGCGACCCACCCTCGGTCAACACGCCCAGGCTGCGCAGGCGCTCCAGGTCCAGCCCGAGTTCGTCGAGCAGCGGCAGTGTCAGGCACGGCTCGACCTGGCCGGTCGCGGCGTTGCGGACAAATAACAGGTCGCGACGCGCGCTGAGATTGCGATTGAGGTAGATGTCCACCCGGTAAGTACCCGGCAGGACGCTGTTGCCTTCCAGGAAGGCCTTCAGGTCCACCGACTGTTCGCCGCCATGAATGAAAGCAGTATTGAAGCGCGGTCCCTGCCCGCCCTGCTCTCCCGAAGACTCGGAAAATGCGGCGCTCGGTGCAAGCAGCGCCACCCCCAATGACCATCTGAAGCCCCATGGGCCTCGTGCTTGCTCAAGCAGGGAGCGCACCAAACCGTCGGCGCGCCCATGACCTGATAACGCGAGCACTTCCTTTGTTCGCTGATAAAGCCAGTCCATTTGCAACCTTCACTCAATAGCTTGAAGTGTGTTCCAGGCGGATTCCCTTTCCGCACGCACAACACCCTGACCTGCGCACGGGGCCCGGCATTGACAGAAAAAACCAATAACGGTCGAAGGCGCTAACTGTCCGACGGCTGCGCCTGGCCCTTGCTCCAGCCCCCCGTGGACAAGCGATAAGGCACCAGCGCCCCGTGGTCGTTGATGACACTGAAATTCAACTGGGCGTCCTCGGCCTGGGCATGCTCCTGCAGCTCATAATCGACGGCCTGTCCCGGGGCCAGCATCGAATTTTTCCGATGCAGGACCCGACGTCCCCCGGAGAGCAACTGAATGTCCACCAGCGTCACGTGATAAGGCCCGGTGTTGGCCACCTTCAGCACGCCACCACGAGGCAGGCTCCAGCGCAACTGTTCGGGCGCCTGTTCGACAGCGCCGTTGAGCCGGTCGGGGCGGTAGAACACCTTGATGCGCTGGCGGATGCCGATCTGCAGGACATTTTCCTGTTCACTGGCCTGGGGAATTTCCTGCACGTTCAACCAGAACAGGGACTCACGGTCCGCGGGCATCGCGGCCCCGGAATGAATGAGACGAACCGTCTGCCGCCCGCCCGAGGGCAATTGCACCAGGGGCGGGACCACCACGAAAGGCGGCTCTTGCGTGACGCCGTCAGCGGCTTCGAGCCAGGACTGCAGCAATATGCTCGAGGCGTTGTTGTTCAGTACACTGAGTACCGCTTCCTTGTCTTGCGCCGGGTAAACCACCCGTGTCGTATTCAACACAATACCTGCCCGCGCATCGGCTCCTATCCACATTGCCAGGACAATGCCGATCACCGGAGCAAAAACGTTCCGCATGTGAACTACCCATTTCAGTGAAAAAAGAACGGAGCTGTTCAAGGCTCCGCTCAAGACGACCGCTTAGTTATAAGTCAGGACAAAGGGCACGGTGCCAGTCGCCGCGCCGGGTACCGTGGCCACACCGTTCTTGACGAACACCGCCCTCAGCGCCAGTGCACCGCGCGAGCCCGTACCGCTGGGCTCGAGGATGCCGTCGATGGTGTCGGTAGGGTCCTGGATATTGAGGAAGGCGTCGCTGTCGCGGCGGACCAGGCCGATCCCCACGCCCTTGGCGGCCCCGGCGGTAATCAACAGGTAAGGATCGTTCGCGTCGGTTTGCGAAGGCCGGAAGGACATATGCACGGTGTTCTCCGCCGCCGGTTGCAGGCAGGTCACCACCAGGTCGATGTTTTTCGCGGTGCCCAGTCGCGAATCGGTGCGATTACCGATATCGGCAAAGGACACACGTCCCAGGTCCACCGGGATGTTATCGGCTGAGCCACCGCCGGAAGATACTTCGCAACTGGTATTGGTCAAGGCACCGGTAAAATTCAGCGTGCCACTGTTGGCTGCGTGTGCGGTAGTTACTGCCCCCAGGGTCGCCGCCAATAAAGCCAGGGTCATAGAGATCTTTTTCATGCGAACACAATCCTTCGAGTTAATTCGTTTGCACCCATCACTTGGGTGGCGAGCACTATAGACCCGAAGAATTTATTACGCTGTAAGCCCTTCCCGATTGGAAAACTAAGATCACGCTTACAAAGAGGAACGCCAATACTGTCAGAACTCGACGTCACTCCAAACCTCAAGAAAAAAGAACAACCGCTGTTTAACATTCAAACTATTTTCACGAAACAGCACATCAATAAAACAACATTATCGCGCCATTTGATATTGATCTGATGCCATCGAAAATAGTTACAAACAGCCCATTCATTCAATATTCCCAAGTTCCCGACATGCACGTTTTAACCGGACGCCGGATTTTTACCTGCCTGGCGGCCCGTCTATACACGTAACAGACAGCAACCGGGGCTTGCGACCACGTACAACTTACCTGTACGTGATGATCACCACGCCTTGTGCGCTCGTCTGCCGGGCCGCGATATTCGTCGCCAAGGGTTGATAGCTCACACTGAAAGGCAGCCGACCCTCGCGGCAGGCATTAGCCGCCGTATCGACACTCAAACTCAATACAGGGGAAACCTTGATCCATCGGTTGCTGGCGCCGAGATTGCCATTGGCTTGTGTTCCGATGTCGCAAGTGGATTCCACCATCTCACCGGAAAACCTGATCTTCCCGGCATTATTCGCCGCCTGTACGTTGAAACCAGCCGCCAGCAACAAAGCCACACTGAGACTGACTATTTTTCCGTTCATTTCCAGCACTCCCAAAGCAGGGTCGGCATTAACCAGTAAAGATCACTACTGGCCACTACACCAGAAACCAAAGAATTATCCGTAGGACATATCGTCATTGTTTGTCCGCCCACGATACTCTTTAACCTTATCGTCCAAAGCGATAGCGGCTTTAATAGCCCTGCGTGTTATAAGACGGACGGTTTTCTGACAGCCCTGTCAGTTGGCCGTCACCTTGCTGACCGGGTTGGGGGGTTATAAAGAGGCTACTGTTCTGCCAGCATTCACCTTCCTATTCCTTTGTCCCGGCGTCCCGACAGCATGCGTATCCCGAAGAAAACCGCATTGATCCTTGGCCTGCTGGTGCTCCTGGCCGCGGTCGCGATCTGGGCGCTGACCCGACCGTCTCAGACCAAGCCCGGCGCCAGTGTCGCCGTGCCGGTCAAGGTGGTCAGCGTGGTCCAGCGGGATGTGCCGCGTTATGTCAGCGGCATCGGCTCGGTGCTGTCGTTGCACAGCGTGGTGATCCGCCCACAGATCGACGGCATCCTCACCAAGCTGCCGGTCAGGGAAGGGCAATGGGTCAAGGAGGGCGATCTGCTGGCGACCCTCGATGACCGTTCGATCCAGGCCAACCTGGCGCAGGCCAAGGCCCAGCTGGCGCAAAGCCAGGCGCAGTTGCAGGTGGCGGAAGTCGATCTCAAGCGCTACAAATTGCTGACGGTCGATAACGGCATTTCCAAACAGACCTACGACCAGCAACAGGCACTGGTCAATCAACTGAAGGCCACCACCCAAGGCAACCAGGCGGCAATTGCGGCGGCGCAGGTCCAGTTGTCCTATACCCAGATCCATTCACCGGTCACCGGCCGCGTCGGTATCCGGGCCGTGGACGAAGGCAACTTCCTGCGCATGAGCGACGCCCAGGGCCTGCTCTCGGTAACCCAGATCGACCCGATTGCCGTGGAGTTCTCGCTGCCCCAGCAGATGCTGCCAACCTTGCAAGGCTTGCTCGGCACCACCCCGCCGGCACTGGTCAGCGCCTTCCTCGGGGAGGATGGGCATAGTGCTACCCTGCTCGGCGAAGGCCACCTGAGCCTGATCGACAACCAGGTCGCGGCAGGCACGGGGACCATCAAGGCCAAGGCCGAATTCAGCAACAAGAGTCAGAAGCTCTGGCCGGGTCAACTGGTGAACATCAAGATCCAGACGGCCCTCGAACGCGGTGCCCTGGTGGTACCGCCTTCGGTGGTCCAGCGCGGCCTGGACAATTACTTCGTCTATCGGGTCAAAGGCAGCGGCGTGGAAGTGGTACCGGTGCAGATGGCCTATCAGGACAGCGACCTGAATATCATCAAGGGCGTGCAGGCCGGCGATGTACTGGTCAGCGACGGCCAGTCACGGCTCAAGCCGACCTCGCGGATCGAAGTGCTCGGCGAACCCAAGCTGGCTGAGCGCCAGGCGGTCGTGGAGCCCAAGCCATGATCAAGGACAGTCGTGGCGTTTCGGCCTGGTGCATCGACCACCCGGTGGCGACCATCCTGCTGACCTTCGCCCTGGTCCTGCTCGGGGTGATCGCCTTCCCGCGCCTGCCCCTGGCGCCATTGCCGGAAGCCGAGTTCCCGACCATCCAGGTCTCCGCCCAGTTGCCCGGCGCCAGTCCGCAAACCATGGCCTCTTCAGTCGCCACGCCGCTGGAGGTGCAATTCAGCGCCATCCCCGGCATGACCCAGATGACCTCCAGCAGCGCCCTGGGCACCACCACCCTGACGTTGCAATTCACCCTCAGTAAAAGCATCGACACCGCCGCCCAGGAAGTCCAGGCGGCGATCAATACCGCCTCGGGCAAGTTGCCCAAGGACATGCCGACCTTGCCGACCTGGCGCAAGGTCAATCCGGCCGACAGCCCGGTGCTGATCCTCAGTATCAGTTCCAGCCAGATGCCCGGCACCGAACTCAGCGACTATGCCGAAACCCTGCTGGCGCGCCAGCTCAGCCAGATCGACGGCGTCGGCCAGATCAACATCACCGGCCAGCAGCGCCCGGCCATCCGGGTCCAGGCCTCGGCGGACAAGCTGGCGGCCATCGGCCTGACCCTGGCGGACATCCGCCAGGCGATCCAGCAGACCAGCCTCAACCTGGCCAAGGGCGCGCTGTACGGCAAATCGAGCATCTCCACCCTGTCGACCAACGACCAACTGTTCCAGCCGGAGGAATACGGCCAGTTGATCGTTTCCTACAAGAATGGCGCGCCGGTCCAGCTCAAGGACGTCGCCCGGGTGATCCGCGGCTCCGAAGACGCCTACGTGCAGGCCTGGTCCGGTGACGAGCCGGGAGTGAACCTGGTGATTTCGCGTCAACCGGGGGCCAACATCGTCGACACCGTGGATCGCATCCAGGCCGCCCTGCCGGGACTGCAAGGCATGCTGCCGGCCTCGGTGCAGGTCAAGGTGCTGATCGACCGGACCCAGACCATCCGCGCCTCGCTGCATGAGGTGGAAATGACCCTGCTGATCGCCATCCTGCTGGTGGTGGCGGTGATGGCGCTGTTCCTGCGCCAGTTGTCGGCGACCCTGATCGTCACCGCCGTGCTCGGCGTATCGCTGGTGGCCAGCTTCGCCCTGATGTACGTGATGGGCTTCAGCCTGAACAACCTGACCCTGGTAGCGATCGTCATCGCCGTGGGTTTCGTGGTCGACGACGCGATTGTCGTGGTGGAAAACATCCACCGCCACCTCGAAGCCGGCGACGGTATGCGCGAAGCGGCGATCAAGGGCGCCGGGGAAATCGGCTTTACCGTGGTCTCCATCAGCTTCTCGCTGATCGCCGCGTTCATTCCGCTGCTGTTCATGGGTGGCGTGGTCGGCCGGTTGTTCAAGGAGTTCGCCCTGACCGCCACCTCGACCATCCTGATTTCGGTGGTGGTCTCGCTGACCCTGGCACCGACCCTGGCCGCGCTGTTCATGCGCGCGCCGGTGCATCGCGAACACGCGAAGCCGGGCTTCGGCGAACGCCTGCTGGCCGTCTACGAACGTGGCCTGCGGCGCGCCCTGGCACACCAGAAACTGATGTTCGGGCTGTTCTGCGTGACCCTGGGCCTGGCCATTGCCGGCTATGTGTTCATTCCCAAGGGGTTCTTCCCGATCCAGGACACCGGCTTCGTCCTCGGCACCACCGAGGCCGCCGCCGACGTTTCCTTCAATGACATGGTCGCCAAGCACAAGGCCCTGGCCGAGATCGTCGCGGCCGATCCGGCGGTGCAAGCCTTCTCCCATTCCGTGGGGGTTTCCGGCAGCAACCAGACCATTGCCAACGGCCGCTTCTGGATCGCTCTCAAGCCACAGGACCAGCGGGATGTCTCCGCCAGCGCGTTTATCGACCGTATTCGCCCACAACTGATGAAGCTTCCCGGCATCGTCCTCTACCTGCGGGCCGGTCAGGACATCAACCTCAGTTCCGGCCCGAGTCGGGCCCAGTATCAATACGTGCTCAAGAGCAATGACGGCGATACGCTCAACACCTGGACCCAGCGCCTGACGGAAAAACTGCGGGCCAACCCGGCGTTTCGCGACTTGTCCAACGACCTGCAACTGGGCGGCAGCATCACCCATATCAACATCGACCGTGGCGCCGCCGCGCGTTTCGGCCTGACCGCCAGCGATGTCGACGAAGCCCTCTACGATGCCTTCGGCCAACGGCAGATCAACGAGTACCAGACCGAGACCAACCAGTACAACGTGATCCTCGAACTGGATGCCGCCCAGCGCGGCAAGGCCGAAAGCCTGAACTACTTCTACCTGCGCTCGCCGCTGAGCGGCGAGATGGTCCCGCTCTCGGCCCTGGCGCGCTTCGATGTGCCCACCAGCGGTCCGTTGTCCATCGCCCATGACGGCATGTTCCCGGCCGCCAACCTGTCGTTCAACCTGACACCCGGCGTGGCCCTGGGCGATGCGGTGCTGCAACTCAACCAGGCGAAGAACGAGATCGGCATGCCGGCCTCCATCAGCGGCAGTTTCCAGGGCGCGGCCCAAGCGTTCCAGAGCTCCCTCGCCAGCCAACCATGGCTGATCCTCGCCGCGCTGGTGGCGGTCTACATCATCCTCGGGGTGCTTTACGAAAGTTTCGTGCACCCGCTGACGATCATTTCCACTTTGCCATCCGCCGGTCTCGGCGCGCTGATCATGCTGTGGCTGCTGGGCCAGGATTTCTCGATCATGGCGCTGATCGGCCTGGTGCTGCTGATCGGCATCGTGAAAAAGAACGGCATCCTGATGATCGACTTCGCCCTCGAGGCCCAGCGCGCGGGCCTGTCGCCGGAAGACGCGATCTACAAGGCCTGTATCACCCGGTTCCGCCCGATCATCATGACCACCCTGGCCGCCCTGCTCGGCGCCCTGCCGCTGATGCTCGGCCACGGCACCGGCGCCGAGTTGCGCCAACCCCTGGGGATCGCCGTGGTCGGCGGACTGCTGGTGAGCCAGGCACTGACGCTGTTCACCACCCCCGTCATATACTTGTGGCTTGAGCGGCTGTTCCATCGGCCGACACCGGCGCCCGCGCCGGCGATCACTCTCTGAGGCGGGCACATGCGCATACTGATTATCGAAGACGAAGAAAAAACCGCCGATTACCTGCATCGCGGCCTGACTGAACAGGGTTACACCGTGGACGTCGCCCGGGAGGGTGTCGGTGGCCTGCACCTGGCCCTGGAAAGCGACTACGCGGTGATCGTCCTCGACGTGATGCTGCCGGAGCTGGACGGTTTCGGCGTGCTCAAGGCGTTGCGCGCGCGCAAGCAGACGCCAGTGATCATGCTCACCGCCCGCGAGCGTGTCGAAGACCGGATTCGCGGCCTGCGCGAGGGCGCCGACGACTACCTCGGCAAACCCTTTTCCTTCCTCGAACTGGTGGCGCGCCTGCAGGCCCTGACCCGGCGCAGCGGCGGTGCCCACGAACCGGTACAGATCAGCGTCGCCGACCTCTGGGTCGACCTGATCAGTCGCAAGGCCAGCCGCGCCGGCATGCGCCTGGATCTGACCGCCAAGGAGTTCTCGCTGCTCAGCGTGCTGGCCCGACGCCAGGGTGAAATCCTCTCCAAGACCGCGATTGCCGAGATGGTCTGGGACATCAATTTCGACAGCGACGCGAATGTCGTCGAAGTCGCGATCAAGCGCCTGCGGGCCAAGCTCGACGGGCCGTTCGAACAGAAACTGCTGCACACCATCCGCGGCATGGGCTATGTGCTGGAGAATCGCGGTGTCGACTAACAGCATTGCCCTGCGCCTGAGCGGTCTGTTCAGCGCGGTGGCGCTGCTGGTCTTCCTGTTGATCGGCTGGGCCCTGTACCAGCAGGTGGACAAGGGCCTGGGCCTGCTCCCGGAAGCCGAACTGGAGGCGCGCTACAGCGTGTTGGAGTCGTCGCTCAATCGCTTCGGCAACCAGGACCATTGGGCCAAGGTGAGCGCCAAGCTCAAGCAGTTGGGCGAAGAGGACAAACGCATTCGTTTCTGGGTGGTCAGCAGCGATGCGAACTACGAATACGGCGCCCCGGATGCGCGGATCCGCGCCTTCGCCGAGGGTCCCCGGGGCATGCGCGACTTGTACTTGCCGGGGCATGCCTACCCGTTCAAGGTGCTGCTCAATGCCTTGCCGGCCAAGGAGCAGCGTCCGCCACTGAAGTTTCTGATCGCCATCGACACCGAAACCTTCCGCCAGACCCAACATCGCCTGCTGATCGCCCTGATCAGCCTGGCCATCGCCGGCATCGCGCTGGCGTCCGCGCTGGGTTACTGGGTGACACGGATCGGCCTGAAGCCCTTGATCAGACTTTCGGAAGAGGCACAGAAACTCGCCCCGCCACGACTGTCCGGACGTCTGCAATTGTCGCCACTGCCACCGGAACTCAGTCAGTTCGTCAACTCCTTCAATTCGACCCTGGAGCGTGTCGAGCAAGCCTATTCGCGGCTGGAGTCGTTCAACGCCGACGTCGCCCATGAACTGCGCTCGCCGCTGACCAATCTGATCGGCCAGACCCAGGTGGCCCTGACCCGCGGGCGCTCGGCGGAGCACTATTTCGAGGTCCTGCAATCGAACCTCGAAGAGCTGGAGCGCCTGCGCTCGATCATCAACGACATGCTGTTCCTGGCCAGTGCCGACCAGGGCAGCAAGGCCACCAAGCTGATCAGCACCTCGCTGGCCGGCGAGGTGGCGACGACCCTGGACTATCTGGATTTCATTCTCGAAGACGCCCAGGTCCAGGTACGGGTCAGCGGCGATGCCCAGGTGCGGATCGAGATCGCCCACCTGCGCCGGGCGCTGATCAATCTGCTGAGCAACGCGGTACAGCACACCGCGCCGGGCCAGGCGATCGAGGTGCGGATCGAGCGCGCGGGCGAGCAAGTGACGATTGCCGTCTCCAACCCTGGCGAAGCCATTGCCGGGGAGCATCTTTCGCGACTGTTCGAACGTTTCTACCGAGTCGATGCCTCGCGTAGCAACAGCGGCGCCAACCATGGGCTGGGACTGGCGATCGTCAAGGCCATCGCGCTGATGCATGGCGGCGATGTGTTCGTGCGCAGCCACGGCGGGATCAATACCTTTGGCCTCTATCTCCCGGCCTGAACGCACGCCAGAGCTGACATATCCCTCATGGAATCCGGGTTGCCGGCGATGGCGAGCGGACGGCCAGCACAAGGCCCAGGATCGGCGCTGATCGGAGCACTTCAACGATGCAACTATTACCGGTTTTGTAACGGTAATTATCCCTTCCGGCGCTTTTTCCCAGCGGACAGGGCCTTTATTGTGCGCGCACCACACAGCACTTGCCCCGCAAGAAGGTCCTAAAAATGTCTACCACCATGGGTATGGCCAGCGTTTTCGCCCTGTCCGCCTTGTTGTTGTCGCCTCTGGCCCTGGCCGAGGAATCCCAATCGTTCGCCGCCCGGAATGCCGCCCGCGTCGCCAGCGCCGAGCAAAGCCAAGCCGAAATGAGCGCCAAGGATCAATACGCTAACCCCGGGCAACACACCTCCGCCGCCCAGGGACAGTCCGACAGCAGCAAAGACAGCTGAAGCACGCCCCGCAACGTTTTCCCTCGACATTCATCCAGCGCTCTACCCGCGATTGAATGTTTTAAAGCCGCCGAAAAGGCGGCTTTTTTCTGTTCATTGTCCTGGCTGTAACGATCACCGGCCTGGGCCTGTCCGGGCCGGGCTCGGCCATCCGCCGCCGTCATGGCGAACGGGATCGCTCCAACTCCGATCAGATCAATGTTTTTCAAAAAGCAAAAACTCTGAACATCGGTCTCTTGAGACTGGCGTTTTTTTTGCGTGGGCCGTATATATGCGCCCATAACCCCTTGTAACCGAGAGTGCCACCATCAATCGATACTCGGCAAAACCCGCCAATCCGCAAACCCTGCTGATACTCGGTTGCACGCTCACGGTTGTTGCCATTCTTGCCATTGTGAGCTATCTGCTGGTTCGCGAGCGCGGCAGTGCCGCTCAGGCCGCCGCCCGATCAGCAAGCAATATCGTGCAACTGATCGATGCCGATGTACTGCGCAACGTGGAACTCTACGACCTGGCGGTCAAGGGGCTGATAAAGGCCTCGCAACGCCCGGACCTGGTGAACGTACCGCCTCAGGTTCGCCATCTCGCACTCTTCGACCGGGCCTCGAGCGCGTCCCACAGAGGCGACGTCCTCCTGCTTGATCGCCAGGGTGGTGTCATCGCCGACTCGCTCTCGGTCAAGCCGCGGGTCGATAATTTTTCCGACCGTGAATACTTCCAGGCTCATTTGCGCAATCCAGACCTGGGACTGATGATCAGCCGTCCGTTCAAGGCCCGCCGAGAGCCCCACCCGTGGCTGATCGGTTTCAGTCGCCGGCTATCCGCGACAGACGGAACCTTTCTCGGGGTCGCCGCCGCCGCGATGCGCCTGAGTTACTTCGACGAATTGTTCAAGACCTTGAACGTCGGCAAGGGCAGTTCGATCAATCTGGTCAGCACCGAAGGCGTTCTCCTCGCCCAACAGCCGCCACTGGCCGAGGAACTGATCGGCAAGGATTTCAGTAAACGGCCCAACTTCCTCCGTATCCTGAAGGAGGGCGAAGGCAGCTTTACCAGCATCTCCAGCGTCGACGGCGCCGAGCGGCTTTATACCTTCTCGCAGGTGGGCAAGTTGCCATTGCTGGTGGTGGTCGGCCTCTCCACCGATGAGGTCTATGGCACCTGGAAGCGCACCGCATGGCTGATCGGCCTCGCCACCGGCATTCTTTGCCTGGGCCTGCTCTGGCTGACCTGGCTGCTCTCCCGGGAGCTGCGCCTGCGCCTGCGCGCCGAACAGGAACTCGCCGAACTGGCCGCGACCGACGCGTTGACCGGCCTGGCCAATCGCCGGGCGCTGGATGAAACCCTGCAGCGCGAGTGGGCCAGGGCGCAACGCGCGGGCAAACCGCTGTCACTGTTGATGATCGATGCCGATCACTTCAAAGCCTTCAACGACCGCCACGGTCACCCGGCCGGCGACGAGGCCCTGCGGCGACTGGCGCGGGTGATCGTCGACAATATTCGTCGTCCTGGCGATATGGCGGCGCGCTATGGCGGCGAGGAGTTTGCCGCGGTGTTGCCGGAAACCGACGCGCAAGGCGCGTTGAACCTGGCGCAAAAGATCAGGACAGCCATGGCCGCGCAGGCACCGTTCAATGGCGACCAGCAGCCGATTAGCGTCAGCATCGGTGCCAGCACCGCTTCCCCGCCCGGCGAAGGCACGTTGGAGCAACTGCTGAACAAAGCTGACCAGGCGTTGTACCAAGCCAAGCATGAAGGCCGCGACCGGGTGGTGCATATCAGCCTCGACCGCCCCCCCTTGTAGGAGCAGCCGGTCGAGGCTCGATTGCTCGCGCCTACCAGGGGGCACAAAAAAAACCGCCCGAAGGCGGCTTTCAAATACAACAAAAGGAGAGAGTCGTTACACGGCCGCAACGGGACGCATGTAAGAGATCGGCGCGGTGCTGGCGTCTTCGAAGGTCACCACTTCCCAGGCATCTTTCTGCTCGATGAGCTTACGCAGAAGCTGGTTGTTCAGCGCGTGACCGGACTTGAAGCCTCTGAACTCACCAATCAGGCTGTTGCCCAGCAGGTAGAGGTCACCGATGGCGTCGAGGATCTTGTGTTTGACGAATTCGTCTTCGTAACGAAGGCCGTCTTCGTTCAGTACACCGTCCGAATCGACCACGATGGCGTTTTCCACGCTACCGCCAAGTGCGAGGTTGTGCTTGCGCAGGTACTCGATATCACTCATGAAACCAAAGGTCCGGGCGCGGCTGACTTCTTTTACGAACGAAGTGCTGGAAAAATCCACGCTGGCACTCTGGATGCGGTCACGAAACACCGGGTGATCGAAATCGATCTCAAAGCTCACCTTGAACCCTTCGAAAGGCACGAAAGTGGCGCGCTTGTCGCCGTCTTCCACTGTGACTTCACGCAGGATGCGGATGAACTTCTTGGCTGCGTCCTGTTCTTCCAGGCCGGCAGATTGAATCAGGAATACGAAGGGTCCAGCGCTACCATCCATGATCGGGACTTCGGACGCGGAGAGCTCGACGTAGGCGTTATCGATGCCCAGGCCGGCCATGGCCGAGAGCAAGTGCTCCACCGTGTCCACCTTGACGTCACCGTTGACCAACGTGGTCGACATCGTGGTTTCGCCAACATTTTCCGCGCGCGCAGGAATCTGCACCACAGGGTCGAGGTCGGCACGACAAAACACGATACCGGTGTCCACAGGCGCTGGCTTGAGGGTCAGGTAGACCTTCTCGCCGGAGTGCAGGCCGACACCTGTAGCACGGATAATATTTTTCAGGGTGCGTTGTTTAATCATGGCATGGGCCGCTTCAGCGCAAATTGCGAACAGGTATCAACAAAGGCTGGCGATAATAGCAGACCAGACCTTTGCTGAACACCAATCACCCTAATACTCCTGATACATTCCATCAATCAGCCTGGCGACGCAGGAAAGCCGGGATATCCAGATAGTCCAGGTCGTCTTGCGGGTTCATCTTCGCGGCAGTCGCGGCACCGGCCTGGGCCTGGTTGCGCATGACGGTCGGACGGTCCAGGTCACGGTAATTCACCGACGGCATTTCCTGACGCGCTTGCGAAGGCGCCTGGGCGGCAGCCGACTGGCTGGTCTGCAGCGTGTTGTCGATGACCTTCACAGGTTTCTCGATACGGGCGCCCAGGCCAGTCGCGACCACGGTCACGTGCAGCTCGTCGCGCATGTCCGGATCGATCACGGTACCGACCTTGACCATGGCGTGCTCGGAAGCGAAGGCTTCGATGATGCTACCCACGTCGGAGTACTCACCCAGGGACAGGTCAGGACCGGCGGTGATGTTCACCAGGATGCCACGCGCGCCTTGCAGGTTGACGTCTTCCAGCAGCGGGTTGCGGATTGCCGCCTCGGTGGCTTCACGCGCACGGTTCGGACCGCTGGCGCAGCCAGTGCCCATCATCGCCATGCCCATTTCGCTCATCACGGTACGCACGTCGGCGAAGTCGACGTTGATCATGCCCGGACGCTTGATGATGTCGGAGATACCGCGAACGGCACCGGCGAGTACATCGTCAGCCTTGGCGAAAGCCGACAGCAGGCTGGCGTCCTTACCAAGGATGGTCAGCAGCTTCTCGTTGGGGATGGTGATCAACGAGTCGACGCTTTCGCTCAGCGCGCGGATGCCCTCATCGGCGATCTGCATGCGTTTGCGGCCTTCGAACGGGAACGGACGGGTCACCACCGCAACGGTGAGGATGCCCATTTCCTTCGCCACTTCGGCAATGATCGGCGCCGCACCGGTACCGGTACCGCCACCCATGCCGGTGGTGATGAACACCATGTTGGTGCCCTGCAACACTTCGGCGATGCGCTCGCGATCTTCCAGCGCGGCCTGACGACCGACTTCCGGATTGGCGCCGGCACCCAGGCCCTTGGTCACGCCGGTACCCAGTTGCAGGATAGTCCGCGCGCCAATGTTCTTCAGGGCCTGGGCATCGGTGTTGGCGCAGATGAACTCGACGCCTTCAATGTTGCTCTTGACCATATGGTTAACGGCGTTGCCGCCGCCACCGCCTACGCCGATAACCTTGATTACCGGACTTTGTGGGACGTTGTCTACGAGTTCGAACATGTTCCCTCTCCTTTCATTCTCTAGTTTTTTCGCCTACTTCTACTGCTTTGAAACTTTAAAAGTTGCCCTGAACCCAGCGTTTCAAACGCTCCAGCACAGGTGCTTTCTGTTCTTCATCGCGATAGTCGTTTCTGTTGCCGCCGTTGTAGCCGGACAGGGAAATGCCGTCCGACTGCTTTTGCAGTCCGTACAGCAACAGCCCTACCCCAGTTGAATAGATCGGGTTACGGATCACGTCCGCGAGCCCTTTGACAGTGTGCGGAACGCCCAGGCGCACCGGCATGTGGAAAATCTCTTCGGCCAGTTCGACCGCGCCTTCCATCTTCGAAGTACCACCGGTCAGCACGATGCCCGCCGGGATCAGGTCTTCGTAGCCGCTGCGCCGCAGCTCGGCCTGGATCAGGGTGAACAGCTCGTCGTAACGCGGCTCGACCACCTCGGCCAGGGCCTGGCGCGACAGTTCGCGCGGCGGACGATCGCCGACGCTCGGGACCTTGATGGTTTCACCGGCACCGGCCAGTTTCGCCAGGGCGCAGGCGTAGCGGATCTTGATCTCTTCGGCGTACTGGGTCGGAGTCCGCAGGGCCATGGCGATGTCGTTGGTCACCTGGTCGCCGGCAATCGGGATCACCGCGGTGTGACGGATCGCGCCTTCGGTGAAGATCGCGATGTCGGTGGTGCCGCCGCCGATATCCACCAGGCACACGCCCAGCTCTTTCTCGTCATCGGTCAGCACCGAGTACGCGGACGCCAACTGCTCGAGGATGATGTCGTCGATTTCCAGGCCGCAACGGCGCACGCATTTCTCGATGTTCTGCGCCGCGTTCACCGCGCAGGTGACCACATGGACCTTGGCTTCCAGGCGCACGCCGGACATCCCGAGAGGCTCACGCACGCCTTCCTGGTTGTCGATCACATAGTCCTGCGGCAGGGTGTGCAACACCCGCTGGTCCGCCGGGATCGCCACGGCCTGGGCCGCGTCGAGCACCCGCTCGAGGTCCGCCGCGCTGACTTCGCGATCGCGGATCGCGACAATGCCGTGGGAATTCAGGCTGCGGATATGATTGCCCGCCACGCCGACGAAGGCCGAGTGAATCCGGCAACCGGCCATCAGTTGCGCTTCTTCTACCGCGCGCTGGATCGACTGCACGGTGGACTCGATATTCACCACCACGCCCTTCTTCAGGCCGCGAGAAGGATGGGTACCGATACCGACGATTTCCAGCGTGCCATCGGCCGCGACCTCGCCTACCAGCGCCACCACCTTGGAGGTGCCGATATCCAGTCCGACGATCATTTTGCCGCTTTGCACATTTGCCATGGTCCTGCCTCTTCTTAATTCTTCGCAACGGCGGGTTTGGCCGTCACGGGCGCCACAGGTTCCCGCCATCCGACGGCCAGGCCGTTGGAGTAACGCAGATCGATGCTGGCAATGTTCGTAATCTGTTCTTTCAGCGTTTTTTCATAAATGGCAATGAAACGGCGCATCTTCTCGACCAGATGGTCGCGGCCCAACAACAGCTCGATCCCCGGCCCCGCGCTACCCGCGCCGGTGGTCAGGAACCAACTCCCGCGTTCACGCAGCTCCAGCCGGACAATCGAGAAACCCAGCGGGCGCAGCATTTGACTCAACACCTGATACTGCTGCATCACCTGCTGCTGGGCCCGTTGCGGACCGACCAACTGCGGCAGATGTTCGTAGTTCGCCAGCTCCCGTGGCGCGAACGCCTGGCCCTGGTTGTTCAACAACGCGCCGTCGCCCCAGCGGGCCACCGGCAGTTGCTCTTCCAGACGGATCACCACCTGGTCCGGCCATACGCGCCGGACCTCGGCGTGGGCGATCCAGGGCATGGTTTCCAACTCGGCGCGCATGCTCGCCAGGTCGATGGTGAAGAAGCTCGAGGCGACGTACGGCGCGATCCGCTGCTGCACCGCCTGCTGGCTGATATAGCTCAGGTCGCCCTGCACGTTGATCTTGCTGATCGGTCGATCGGCATAGGGCAACAGCCGCTGGGCGCCTTCATAGGTGCCGAAGCCCAGGGCCACCAGCAACACCGGCCACATCAGGCTCTTCAAAAAGCCGAAGTTGGCTTTCGGCAGGCGCACCGACATCGGTTCTTTAGCCACCATCCGGCTGGCACCCCGCGGCACCGGCTTGTTACGGCCGGGGACGGGTGACTGATGACGAATCGATGCGCCGTGCATGGTCTTAACCTCGCGCCTCTACGTGACGGGTAACGCTCGCCGCCAGGATCGACAGCACCAGTTGCTGGAAGTCCAGGCCGGCCGCCCGCGCCGCCATGGGTACCAGGCTGTGGTCGGTCATGCCCGGCGCGGTGTTGACTTCCAGGAACCAGAACTGCCCGTCCGCATCCTGCATCACGTCGGCCCGGCCCCAACCGGCGATACCGAGCGCCTCGCAGGCCTTGGCCGTGAGGTCCATCAATTGCTTTTCCTTGGCACTGTCGAGGCCGCAGGGAATCCGATACTGGGTATCGGAAGCCAGGTACTTGGCGTCGTAGTCGTAGAACGAATGCGGAGTGCCGAGGGCAATCGGCGGCAGGATCTGGTCGCGCAGGGTCGCAATGGTGAACTCGGGACCTTGAATCCACTGTTCGACCAGGACTTGCGAATCGTAGGTGGCGGCGGCTTTCCAGGCGACGATCAACTCATCGACGCCGGTCACCTTGGCCATCCCAATACTGGAACCTTCATGAGCAGGTTTGACGATCAAAGGGAAACCCAGTTCCGCACCGGCTGAAATACAGTCGGCCTCGCAGCTCAATACGGCGTGACGCGGTGTCGGAATCCCCAGGCTGTGCCAGACCTGCTTGGTGCGCAGCTTGTCCATGGCCAGGGCCGAAGCAAGGATGCCGCTGCCGGTGTAGGGAATCCCCAGGCATTCGAGCAAGCCTTGCATGCTGCCGTCTTCACCGCCGCGGCCATGCAGAATGATGAAGGCGCGATCGATCTTCTCGTTGAGCAGGCGTTGCAGGAAATCATCGCCCACATCGATACCGAAGGCGTCGACACCGGCGCTTTGCAGCGCTTGCAGCACCGCGTTGCCCGACTTCAGCGACACCTCGCGCTCGGCGCTCTTGCCGCCGAACAGCACAGCGACGCGGCCGAAAGCTTGCGGTTCGAGGGTCGAGATCAGGTTGGCGTAAGCAGCGCTCATTTCGACTCCCCCTGGCTGGCCACGGTATTGGCAAACAGCGGGCTCTTGAGCAATTGCGGAGCCAGGCCACCGATATCGCCGGCGCCCTGGCACAGCAGGATGTCACCCGGCAGCAACAGCGGCTTGACCAGCGGCGCCAGGTCCACGCCACGCTCGATATAGATCGGGTCGAGCTGACCACGCTGGCGGATGCTGCGGCACAACTGGCGGCTGTCCGCGCCCGGAATCGGTTCCTCGCCGGCCGGATAGACTTCCATCAGCAGCAAGACATTGGCGTCGGCCAGCACCTGGACGAAATCGTCGTACAGGTCGCGGGTACGGGTGTAGCGGTGTGGCTGGTAGACCATCACCAGGCGGCGCTCCGGCCAACCGCCGCGCACGGCCTTGATCACCGCCGCGACTTCGGTCGGGTGGTGACCGTAGTCGTCCACCAGCATCACGCTGCCGCCGTCCACCGGCAGTTCGCCGTAGACCTGGAAGCGTCGACCGACACCCTGGAAGCCCGACAGGCCCTGGACGATGGCCGCGTCGCTGATCCCTTCGTCGGTGGCGATGGCGATGGTCGCCAGGGCATTGAGCACGTTGTGATTGCCCGGCATGTTCACCGACACGCTCAGCGGCTCGCAGTCGCGGCGCAGCACGGTGAAGTGGGTCTGCATACCGGCCTGGCGAATATTGATCGCGCGGACATCGGCGTCTTCGTGCACACCGTAGGTCAGGGTCGGACGGGCGATCTGCGGCAGGATCTCGCGGACCACCGGATCGTCCAGGCAGACCACGGCCAGACCGTAGAACGGCAGGTTGTGGAGGAACTCGACGAAGGTTTTCTTCAGTTTGTTGAAGTCGCCTTCATAGGTGTCCATATGGTCGGCGTCGATGTTGGTGACCACCGCGACCAGCGGTTGCAGGTGCAGGAAGCTGGCGTCGCTTTCATCGGCTTCGGCGATCAGGTAGCGGCTGGTGCCGAGCTGGGCATTGGTGCCCGCGGCATTCAGCCGGCCACCGATGACAAAGGTCGGATCGAGGCCGCCGGCGGCGAACACCGAGGCGATCAGGCTGGTGGTGGTGGTCTTGCCATGGGTACCGGCGACCGCGATACCGTGGCGATAGCGCATCAGTTCGGCCAGCATCTCGGCTCGCGGCACCACTGGAATGCGCCGTTCGAGAGCAGTGGCGACTTCCGGGTTGGACTTGTTCACGGCACTGGAAACCACCAGCACATCGGCCTGGGCGGCATTCTCGGCGCGATGGCCGATATAGATGTGCGCACCGAAGGACTCCAGGCGCTCGGTCACCGGCGAACTCTTCAGGTCGGAACCGGAGACGTCATAGCCCAGGTTCAGCAACACCTCGGCGATACCGCACATGCCCACGCCACCGATACCGACGAAGTGGATACGCCGGATACGACGCATTTCCGGTTGCGGCATGGCTTTCTTACTCTCAACCATGGGCCACCTCCAGGCAGATCTCGACCACGGTGCGGGTGGCATCTGGCTTGGCCAGGCGGCGGGCAGTGCGCGCCATGCTGTTCAGTCGTTCCGGTTGCATCAAAACCTCTGTCAGGCGAGCCGCCAGGTCGGCGGCGCCAGTCGTTCTTTGCGGCAGCAGGAAGGCAGCGCCCTCCCCGGCCAGATATTCGGCATTGCGGGTCTGGTGATCGTCGATCGCATGGGGCAAGGGCACCAGCAACGACGGCAGACCGGCAGCGGCCAGTTCACTGACGGTCAAGGCGCCAGCGCGGCAGACCACCAGGTCGGCCCAGCCATAGGCTTGGGCCATGTCTTTGATAAAGGGCGCCACTTGCGCCTCGACGCCGACCGCCTGATAGCGTTCGGCGGTGATTTCGTCGTGATTGCGCCCGGCCTGGTGGAACACTTCCGGGCGGTACTCGGCCGGCACCAGCGCCAGCGCCTCGGGCAACAACTTGTTCAGCGGCTCGGCCCCCTGGCTGCCGCCGAGGATCAGCAAGCGCGCGCGGCGTCCGACCAGGGCCTGGCGTGGGGTTTCCAGGAACAATTCGGTGCGCACCGGATTGCCGGTGGTCCGCCGTTTGCCTGAAGCGCCGAAGGTATTCGGGAAAGCTTCGCAGACCCGGCTCGCCAAGGGCACCAGCAACCGATTGGCGGTACCCGCCACGGCGTTCTGCTCATGAACGATCACCGGGATACCGGCCATCCGCGCGGCGACGCCGCCGGGGCCGGTGACGTAGCCGCCAAAGCCCAGCACACACACCGGTTTCAGCTCACGCATGACCTTGCGCGCCTGCCACACCGCCTTGAGCAGGATGAACGGCGCCTTGAGCAGCGACAGCTTGCCCTTGCCCCGCAACCCCGTGACCTGGATCAGGTGCAGCGGCAGACCAGCGCCCGGCACCAGCTCGTTCTCGATGCCACGCGGCGTGCCCAACCAATGCACATCGAAGCCACGCGCCTGGAATTCCCGCGCGCAGGCCAGCGCCGGGAACACGTGCCCACCGGTGCCGCCGGCCATGATCAGCACTTTAGCGCCCATGGGGTGACTCCTCGGCGAAGTCACTTTCATTGAACTCCATCTCCTCGCTGCCCAGATGGGTTCGACTTTCCCATTCGATACGCAGCAGCAAGCCGAGACAGATGCAGCAGATCACCAACGAACTGCCGCCATAACTGAGGAACGGCAGGGTCAGGCCCTTGGTCGGCAACAGGCCGACGTTCACACCAATATTGATCAGGAATTGACCGATCCACAGGAACGCCAGACCGTAGGCCATATAGGCGGCAAAGAATTGCTTGGCCTTCTCCGCCCACAAGCCGATGTACATGGCCCGCACACTGACGAAAACAAACAGCGCGACCGTGAGCAGCGAGCCCACCGCCCCCAGCTCCTCGGCCAGCACCGAGAACACGAAGTCGGTGTGGGCCTCGGGCAGGTAGAACTGTTTCTGCACGCTGTTGCCCAGGCCCACGCCCAGCCATTCGCCGCGACCGAAGGCAATCAGCGCCTGGGTCAGCTGGTAACCGGAACCGAACTGGTCGGCCCAGGGATCGGTAAAGGTGGTCAGGCGCGCCATCCGATAGGGTTGCGCCTTGATCAGCACCACCACCGCGACGACCGCGAGCATGACCATCAGGCCAAAGCGCAACAGCCCGACACCGCCAAGAAACAGCATCGCCGCCGCCGCGCCCATCATCACCACGGTGGCGCCGAAGTCCGGCTCCATCAGCAACAGGCCGGCCATCGGCAACAACACGATGAAGGGCTTGAAGAAACCCATCCAGCTTTCGCGGACTTCCTTCTGCCGTCGCACCAGGTAACCGGCGAGGTAGATCACCACGAAGACCTTGGCGACCTCCGAGGGCTGTACGTTGAAGAAGCTGAAGCCGATCCAGCGCATCGAACCGTTCACTTCGCGGCCGATGCCCGGCAGCAGCACCATCACCAGCAAGCCAAAGGCGCCCACCAACATCATGAACCCCATGCGCTGCCAGGTGGCGATCGGCACCATCATGGTGGCAATGCAAGCGCCCAGGCCGATGACCATATAAATCAGGTGGCGGATCATGTGGTACAGCGCGTTGCCCGACTGCACCGCGGCGACTTCCGACGACGCCGAGGTGATCATCACCAGGCCCAGGCCCAGCAGCCCCAGGGCGCCGGCCAGCATCGGAAAATCGACATCGATGCCACGACCGCTGATCAGCGGCGACGGATAGGGCTTGAGAATATTGAAATTCATGCCAACCCCTCCACGGCCTGGGCGAACAAGCGTCCGCGTTCTTCGTAATTCTTGAACATGTCCAGGCTCGCGCAGGCCGGCGACAGCAACACCGCGTCCCCCGACTCGGCCAGTTCGGCACAGCGTTGCACGGCCTGCTCCAGCGTCTGCACGCGGATCAGCGGCACGCCGTCGCCCAGGGCCTCGGCCAGGCGCTCGGCATCGCGACCGAGCAGGACCACCGCACGGCAGTTGGCCGTGACCGGGCCACGCAGGGCGGAGAAATCCGCGCCCTTGCCATCGCCACCGGCAATCAGCACCAGCTTGCCGGCGATATCGGCGCCGAGGCCCTCGATGGCGGCCAGGGCCGCACCGACGTTGGTGGCCTTGGAGTCGTTGTAGTAATTCACCCCGTGCAACTCACGCAGCCACTGGCAGCGATGCTCGAGACCGGCAAAAGTACGCAGACTCGACAGCATGGCGTCGAACGGCAGCCCGACCGCATGGCCCAGGGCCAGGGCCGCCAGGGCATTGGCCTGATTGTGGGCGCCGCGAATACGCAGCTCGCTGACCGGCATCAGGTTCTGGAACTCGAAGGCCAGGTACTTCTCGCCGTTCTCTTCGCGCAGGCCAAAGGCCTTGAAGTCCGGTTTGCCGAGGCCGAAGGTCCAGCACGGCAGGCCTTCGTTCATCAGCGGTCGGGACAAGGCATCCTGGCGGTTGACCACCACCTGCCTGGCACCACGGAAAATCCGGTGCTTGGCCAGGTGATAGGCCGGCAGGCCGCTGTAGCGATCCATATGGTCTTCGCTGACATTGAGCACGGTGGCCACTTCGGCGCCGAGGTGATCGGTGGTTTCCAGCTGGAAGCTCGACAGCTCCAATACGTACAACTCGACGTCGTCGCTGAGCAGATCCAGCGCCGGGGTGCCAAGGTTGCCGCCAACAGCGACCCGTTTGCCCGCCGCGGCCGCCATCTCGCCCACCAGGGTAGTGACGGTACTTTTCGCATTGGAGCCGCTGATGGCGACAATCGGCGCCTTCGCATTGCGCGCGAACAGCTCGATATCGCCGGACAATTTCACGCCACGGGCCGCCGCGGCTTGCAGGGCCGGAGTCGCCAGGGCCAGACCGGGGCTCACGTAGAGCTCGTCGGCACGGCAGAGGAATTCGACGTCCAGCTCGCCACAACGCACTTCCACCTGCGGATAGTCACGGCGCAGCGTGGCCAACTCCGGCGGATTGTCCCGCGTATCGGCCACCGCAAAGGCGATGCCCCGGCTCGCCAGGAAGCGAACCAGGGACATGCCGCTCTTGCCGAGGCCGACAATGATGCGGAAGTGGTCAGAAGCGATCAGCGACACGTGTTCTACCTCAGCTTCAGCGTGGCAAGGCCGACCAACACCAGAATCACGGTGATGATCCAGAAACGGACGATCACCCGTGGCTCGGGCCAGCCCTTGAGTTCAAAGTGGTGGTGGATCGGCGCCATGCGGAACACACGGCGCCCCGTCAATTTGAAGGAAGCGACCTGGATCACCACCGACAGGGTTTCCATCACGAACACCCCGCCCATGATGAACAGGACGATTTCCTGGCGAACGATCACCGCGATAGTGCCCAGGGCCGCGCCCAGCGCCAGCGCGCCGACGTCGCCCATGAACACCTGGGCCGGATAGGTGTTGAACCAGAGGAAACCGAGGCCCGCGCCGATCAGCGCGCCGCAGAACACGATCAGCTCGCCCGCGCCCGGAACATAGGGAATCAACAGGTATTCGGCGAACTTCACGTTACCCGACAGGTAGCAGAAGATCCCCAGCGCGCCACCGACCATCACCGTCGGCATGATCGCCAGGCCATCAAGGCCGTCGGTCAGGTTGACCGCGTTGCTCGAACCGACGATGACCAGGTAGGTCAGCACCATGAAGCCGGCGCCCAGGGGAATGCCGACATCCTTGAACATTGGTATCAGCAGGGTGGTCTCGACCGGACTTTGCGCGGTCATGAACAGGAAGATCGCCGCGCCCAGGCCGAACACCGACTGCCAGAAGTATTTCCAGCGACTTGGCAGGCCACGGGAGTTCTTCTCGATCACCTTGCGGTAATCGTCGACCCAACCGATGGCACCGAACAGCAGGGTGACCAGCAGGACCACCCAGACATAACGGTTGTGCAGGTCGGCCCAGAGCAGGGTGCTGATGCCGATGGCCGAGAGAATCAAGGCACCGCCCATGGTCGGCGTGCCGGACTTGGACAAGTGCGATTGCGGGCCGTCGTTACGCACGGATTGACCGATCTGGCGGTTCTGCAACGTACGGATCATCCAGGGACCCAGGCACAGCGACAAAGACAGCGCGGTCAGTACCCCGAGAATCCCGCGCAGGGTCAGGTACTGAAAGACCGCGAAGCCTTTGTAGAACTGTTGCAGGTACTCCGCTAGCAGCAGCAGCATTAATGCTTCTCTCCCTTGTGTTCGTCAGAAGCAGGTCCACACAAAGCCGCCACGATGTTTTCCATCGCAGCACTGCGCGAACCCTTGATCAAGATGGTGGTGTCTGGGTCTTGCTCGGCGCCCAGCGCGTCGATCAGATCGGCCTGGCTGGCGAAATGACGAGCGTGTGGGCCGAAGGCGTTGACGGCATGAACCATCATCGGTCCCACCGCATACAACGCTGAAACCTTGTCGGCGGCATAAGCGCCTACTTCACGATGTCCTTGCTCCGCCCACTCGCCCAACTCGCCGATATCTCCGAGCACCAGAACGGTGCGGCCGGAAAAGCCGGCGAGTATATCAACGGCGGCGCACATTGAGGTGGGGTTGGCGTTATAGGTGTCGTCAATGATACGAATGCCATTGATTGCCAATTGCGCCACCGCGCGGCCCTTGACCGGCTGGACCGCTTCCAGCCCGGCGACGATGCCCGGCAGGGAAACTCCCAGGGCATGGGCGGCCGCGGCGGCGGCCAGGGCATTGGCGACATTGTGACTGCCCAGCAGGTTCAACTGAACCCGGGCGCTGCCCAGCGGACTGTGCAGTTCAAACCCCGGACAACCGCGCGGATCACGGGAAATCTGCCCGCCATGGAAGTCGGCGGCGCTGTTTTCGCGGGCAAAGCTCAGGACTTTGCGACCGGCGGCACGGGTTTTCCAGATGCCGAAAGCCTGGTCATCCAGGTTGAGGACCGCCACGCCATCGGCCTTCAGTCCGTCAATGATCTCGCCCTTGGCCTCGACGATCTTCTCCGGGCCACCGAACTCGCCGACATGGGCGGTTCCGGCATTGTTCAGTACGGCCACATGCGGCTGGGTCATGGCCACGGTGTAGGCGATCTCGCCAATACGCGAAGCCCCCAGCTCGATCACCGCGGCGCTGTGCTCCGGAGCCAGTTCGATCAGGGTCAGCGGTACGCCCAGCTCATTGTTCAGGTTGCCGCGGGTAGCCAGGACCAGGCCACGGGTGCGCAGGATGCTCGCGAGCATTTCCTTGACCGTGGTCTTGCCGCTGGAGCCGGTGATGGCCGCCACCGGTTGAGTAAAAGCGGCGCGATTCAGCGCGCCCAGACGCCCCAGGGCCAGACGGCAGTCGGCGACCAGCAACTGCGGCAGCGTGCTGGCGCTCACTTCATGCTCGACCAGAGCCGCGACCGCGCCTTTGGCGGCGACGTCGTCCAGATAATCGTGCCCGTCGAAACGCGGTCCGCTCAGCGCGACAAACAACTGGCCGGGCTGAATCGCCCGGCTGTCGATGCTCACGCCATCAAAGCGGGCATCGGTGGTCAGCAGGCGAGCCGAGAGCGCCCCGGCCACGTCACTGAGTTTCATGGCCTCAAGCATGCGCAACCTCCCAGGCGTCCAGGGCCTTGGTGGCCTCGGCCAGATCGGAGAAGGCATGACGTTCGCCGTTGATTTCCTGATAATCCTCATGACCTTTACCGGCCAGGACGATCACATCATCGGCCGAAGCGCCGGCAATCAGTTCGGCGATGGCCGGGCCGCGACCGGCGACAAAACGGACCTTGTCCGCGACCACGAAACCGGTGCGGATGTCGTCGAAGATTCGCGCCGGGTTTTCAGTGCGCGGGTTGTCATCGGTAACCAGTACAGCGTCGGCCAGGCGCTCAACCACTTCCGCCATCAGCGGGCGCTTGCCGCGATCACGGTCGCCACCGCAGCCGAACAGGCAGAGCAATTGGCCCTTGGCATGAGGACGCAGGGCCAGCAGGACTTTTTCCAGGGCATCCGGGGTGTGGGCGTAGTCGACCACCACCAATGGCCGGGTGCCGCCACCGAGGCGCTGCATCCGACCGGCCGGGCCTTCAAGCTGCGGCAACACGCGCAGGATTTCATCCAGTGGGTAATCCAGGCCCAGCAAGGCACCGACCGCCGCCAGCAGATTGCTCAGATTGAAACGTCCGAGCAGGGCAGCGCGCAGGTGATGCTCACCTTGCGGCGTCACCAGCGTGGCGCGCACACCTTCATCGCTGAACTGCGCGGCGCGGCAGTACAGATAAGCGCTGGGGTCTTCCTGGCTATAAGTCAGCAGACGCGATTCATGTTTTTCAGCGGCCAACTGGCGACCAAATTCATCGTCGATATTGATGACCCGGCAGCTCAGGTTGGCCCAACCGAACAGCCTGGCCTTGGCCGCGCCATAGGCCTGCATGGTGCCGTGATAGTCCAGGTGGTCACGGGACAGGTTGGTGAACACCGCCACGTCGAACGCCAGCGCGGTGACCCGCCCCTGTTCCAGACCGTGGGAGGACACTTCCATGGCCACGGCCTTGGCCCCGGCTTTCTTCAGGTCGGCCAGGCTTGCCTGGACCGCAATCGGGTCCGGCGTGGTGAGCATCCCGCTACGCAGCGCGCCGTGGAAACCCGTGCCGAGAGTGCCGAGAATCCCGCAATGCTGGCCCAACAGATCCAGGGCCTGGGCGATCAACTGGCTGACACTGGTCTTGCCGTTGGTACCGGTCACGCCCACCAGGTTCAGGTGCCGGCTCGGATCGCCATAAAAACGCCCGGCGATATCGGAGAGTTGCGCGGCCAAGCCCTTGACCGGGATCAGCGGTACATCGGTAATCGGCAGCACGGTGGCGCCTTCGACTTCATAGGCGACCGCCGCCGCGCCACGCAGCAAGGCGTCGGCAATATGGTTGCGACCATCGACCTTGCCGCCCGGCACCGCCAGGAACAGGTCGCCGGCACGGACTTTACGGCTGTCGAGCGCCAACTCGCGAATCAGCAGATCGCGACCGGCGTGGGCAAATATCTTGTTCAGGCTCAGGGACATCAACCACGTCCTCCTTTGACCGGGACAGGCGCGACAACGGCTTGTTGTTGCGGCGTTGTCGGCAGGTTGTCGGGGATGACGTTCATCAGGCGCAGGGTGCCGGACATGACTTTGCTGAAAACCGGTGCCGAGACCAGGCCACCGAAGTAACCAGCCTTGCTCGGTTCATCAATCACCACCACGATGGCGTAACGCGGATCGCTCATGGGACCGAAACCGGCGAACAGCGAGCGGTAGGCATTTTCTTCATAGCCCTTGGTGCCGACCGAGGTCTTGCGCGCCGTACCCGACTTGCCGGCCACGTGATAGGCCGGCACTTGCGCGCGCCAGACACCGCGCGGCGCCTCGATCACTTGTTGCAACATACCTTGCATGGTCTTGGCGACATTTTCCGGGATAACCTGGGTACCGTCGGGAATCTTGTCGGACTTGATCAGGGTCAGGGGCACGATCCTGCCATTGTTGGCCAGGGCCGAGAACGCGTGCACCAGCTGGATGGCGGTCACCGACAGGCCGTAGCCGTAGGACAGGGTCGCCGTCTCGGCCTTGCGCCATTCGCGATAGTTCGGCAGGTTGCCGACCCGCTCGCCGGGAAAACCGAGACCGGTGTCCTGGCCCAGGCCGACTTTCTGCATCACGCGGAAAATCGCTTCGCCGCCGATATCGAAGGCGACCTTGCTCATGCCTACGTTACTGGAGTTGATCAGGATGCCGGTCAGGTCGAGCACCGGGCCCTCGGTCTTGGACACGTCACGAATGGTGTACTTGCCCAGCTGCAAGGTGCCCGGATAGACCTCCACCGTGTCACTGGGCTTCCAGCGCCCGGTTTCCAGGGCCGCGCTCATGGAGATCGGCTTCATGGTCGAGCCCGGCTCGAACACGTCGATCATCGCGCGGTTGCGCATCATCGCCGGTTGCAGGTTGCGCCGGTTGTTGGGGTTGTAGGTCGGCTGGTTGACCATGGCGAGGATCTCGCCGGTCTTCACATCCATGATCACCAGGCTGCCGGCCTTGGCGCCGTTTTCCACCAGGGCATTGCGCAGCTCGCGGTTGGCCAGGTATTGCAGGCGCAGGTCAATCGACAACGCCAAGGGCTTGCCGGCCTTGGCGTTCTTGGTGACCTGGACATCCTTGATCAGGCGGCCGCGCCGGTCCTTGATCACCTGTCGCTTGCCGGGGACCCCGGCCAGCCACTCGTCATAAGCCAGTTCCACCCCTTCGCGACCGTGGTCGTCGATGTCGGTAAAGCCGACCATATGGGCCGCCACTTCACCGGCCGGATAAAACCGTCGGAACTCCTCGATACCGTAGACGCCGGGAACCTTGAGGTCGAGCACCGACTGGCCCTGCTCCGGCGTCAGGCCACGGACCAGGTAGATGAATTCCTTGTTGGCCTGTTGCTCCAGGCGTTCGGTCAACAGCTTCGGGTCCTGCCCGAGCGCCATCGCCAGCGCCGGCCAGCGATCCTTGGCCAGTTGCATTTCCTTGGCGTTGGCCCACAGCGTGGTCACCGGCGTACTGACGGCCAGGGGCTCGCCATTGCGGTCGGTGATCAGCCCGCGGTGCGCGGGAATCGGGATATGCCGCATGCTGCGCGCATCGCCCTGGCCGATCAGGAACGCCCGGTCGATGACCTGCAGGTCGACGATCTTCCAGCAGATATAGCCAACCATGATCGCCAGCGCGCCGAGGACCACGCGGAAGCGCCAGGGATAGAGCGCGCCTTCGAGCTTCATCATGGCGCCACCATCCTGACTTCGGACGGGCTGGGAATGCGCATCTTCAGTTGTTCGGTGGCCAGGGTTTCGATCCGGCTGTGGGCGGTCCAGGTGCTCTGTTCGAGGATCAGGCGGCCCCATTCGGCCTGGGCCTTGTCACGCACACTCAGCTCGTTGTACAGCGAGTTGAGCAACTGACGGTTCCAGTGCGCGCTGTAGGCCACGCCGATGGCGGAGACCAGCACGGCGACAAACAGCAGGAACATGAAAAAGCTTCCGCCTGGAAGTGGCTTGGCGTAGAGCTTGCTCACCGCAACTTCTCCGCGACGCGCATGACGGCGCTGCGCGCGCGCGGGTTGGCCTTGAGCTCGGCTTCGGAGGCGAACCGGGCCTTGCCATGCACCTTGATCCGCGGCTCGAAAGCCTGGTGCCGGACCGGCAGGTTACGCGGCAGGTTGTCGCTTTCGCCCTTGACCAGGCGACGCATGAACAGTTTGACGATGCGGTCTTCCAGCGAATGGAAGCTGATCACCACCAGGCGACCACCGACTTCCAGGGCGTCGAGCGCCGCTTCGAGACCGGTTTCGAGATCACCCAGCTCGTTGTTGACGTGGATACGCAAGCCTTGGAAGGCACGGGTCGCCGGATTCTTGCCCTTCTCCCAGGCCGGGTTGGCAACCTTCAGCACTTCGGCCAGGTCGGCGGTGCGCTCGAACGGCTTGATTTCGCGGCGTTCGACCACGGCCCGGGCCATGCGCCCGGAAAAACGTTCTTCGCCGTATTCCTTGAACACCCGGGCAATTTCTTCCACCGGCGCGCTGGCGATGAACTCGGCGGCGCTGATGCCACGGGACGGGTCCATGCGCATGTCCAGCGGGCCATCGTTCATGAAACTGAAACCACGCTCGGGATCGTCGAGTTGCGGTGACGACACGCCGAGATCGAGCAGGATGCCGTTGACCTTGCCCGCCATGTCGCGTTCGACGATTTCCGAACCCAGCTCGGCAAAGCTGCGCTGCACAACGACAAAGCGGCCGTCTTCGGCCGCTAGCGCTTGCCCGGTGGCAATCGCCTGAGGATCCTTGTCGAAGCCGAGGAGTCGACCACCCGGCCCGAGCTTGCTGAGAATCAGCCGGCTGTGCCCGCCACGGCCGAAGGTGCCATCCAGATAGCAGCCATCAGGGCGCACGGCGAGAGCCTCGACGGCTTCGTCAAGCAGCACGGTGATGTGGTTAAAGCCGCTATCAATAGTCACAGGATCAGATCACGCAGTTCATCGGGCATGGCGCCCGGTTGTTGAATGGCCGCCAGGTCCGCTGCCGATACAGCGTTCCAGGCGTCCTCGTCCCACAGTTGAAACTTGTTCAGCTGGCCCACCAGCATCGCGCGCTTGTCCAGCTTCGCGTACTCGCGCAGGCGCGGCGGCACCAGGAAACGGCCGCTGCCATCGAGCTCGAGGTCGACGGCATTACCAATCAGCAAACGCTGCAGCCGGCGGTTCTCTTCGCGCAACGACGGCAACGCGCGCAGCTTGGTTTCAATCAATTCCCACTCGTCGAGCGGGTACACGCACAAACAGGGATCCACGGCATCAATGGTCACGATCAGTTGGCCGGAACTACGCGAAACGAGCTCGTCACGGTACCGGCTCGGCATAGCGAGACGGCCCTTTGCATCGAGACTGATAGCGTTGGCTCCGCGAAACACAGCTGCGTTTCTCCAAATATTAGCGTTTTACGTCAAAAAAACCCACTTCATGCCACTTTCCTCCACTTGCGCACACTATAGGAATGCGCCCACCACACCGTCAAGGCGCGGTCTTAAGGAAAAGCCTTACAGAACGGAGATTTAGGAGCATAAACGGAGGTATTTCGACAATCGGGAGAGTGTTTCAAGAGACGAACTTCAACGGGCTCAGAATTTTGAGCGCGGAAGTTAAAGTGATTTATCAAGAGTAAGATTTTTTCGGTATTACAAATGCGCTTCTGCCAGCGATTGCGTGCAGGGAGGGAAAGAGGTGGAGAGTCGATCTGTAAGCCGGGTTCTGTCGAGGACAGTCATTCCTCTACGATGGCCATCACTGGACATCTTTAGCAACCTACCCGGTTCCAGCGCGGGCCACGCCTTGGAACCCTATTTGGTCTTGCTCCGAGTGGGGTTTACCTAGCCACGAACTGTTGCCAGCCGTGCGGTGCGCTCTTACCGCACCTTTTCACCCTTACCGGCGCCGAAGCGCTTAGGCGGTTATTTTCTGTGGCACTTTCCGTAGGCTCACGCCCCCCAGGCATTACCTGGCACTCCGCCCTATGGAGCCCGGACTTTCCTCCCCCCCCTAATTTTCATAGGGGGCAGCGACTGTCCAATCGACTCTCCGCGGCGAAGGTTACCGGCACACGCCCCGAAGGACAAGCTTTAAAGGCGTTTCGCGGCAGGGCGCTGTCCCGGCAAACAGTGCCAAGCCAAATCCTACATTCGCAACGGATCCGACCTACACAAAAATAAGTCAGGCATCTTTCTGCCGATCCAGCGCCACCTGGTACAGCAGGTTCTTGCGCACCCCGGTGATCTCCGCCGCCAGGGCCGCGGCACGCTTGAGCGGCATTTCCTGGAGCAACAGGTCGAGGACGCGCATCGCCTCGGCGCCAACCGCGTCGTCGTTTTCCGGCGCCGTCCAGCCAGCGACCAGCACCACGCACTCGCCGCGCTGCTGATTGGCGTCCGCCTCGACAAAGCCGCGCAACTCGCTCAGCGGCAAGCCCTTGAGGGTTTCAAAGGTCTTGGTCAGCTCACGGGCCAGCAACGCCGGGCGCTGCGCGCCGAAAACCGTCTCCAGGTCCTGCAGGCATTCGAGGATCCGGTGCGGCGCCTCATAGAAAATCAGCGTGCGCGGCTCTTCCTTCAATAATTCCAGGCGAGCCCGACGCCCGACGGCCTTGGCCGGCAGGAAACCTTCGAAGATGAACCGATCGGAAGGCAGCCCCGCCGCCGAGAGCGCGGCGATCAATGCGCAGGCGCCAGGCACCGGAACGACACTGATACCCGCCGCCCGCGCCTGACGAACCAGGTGATAACCGGGATCGGAGATCAACGGCGTGCCCGCATCGGAGATCAAGGCCACGTCCTCGCCCGCCAGCAACCTGGCGATGAAACGGCTGCCTTCGTCACGTTCGTTGTGCTCGTGACAGGCCGCCAGCGGCGTCGTAATCCCAAAGTGCTGCAGCAATCTGAGCGAGTGGCGGGTATCTTCCGCGGCAATCAGGGACACCTCGCGCAATACTTTCATCGCCCGCGCACTGATGTCATCCAGGTTGCCAATGGGCGTCGCCACCACATAAAGCGAGCCGACAGCGGAATTCAAAGCACCTGGAGCAGTCAAAGCACACACCTCGAGAAGAACGAAAACGCCATTGTAGCGCGTAGCCGCCCTGCCGATATGCTTCACAACGGCGAGCGCGAGCCCGAAAGCCGTGCGCTTCGAGCGCCGCGACACGCTTTGTACGACCTAATTTAACCGTTTCACGCCAGTAACATCGCGCCCCGGCCAGTGCTTGGGTACAATTCCACGCTCATATGATCGAGTATCAGGAACACTACATGATCGCTTGCCTGCGGCTGTTCTCTGCCCTCTGCCTCGCTGCCTTGCTGGCGGCTTGCGCCAGCTCGCCCTCTTCCAGCCTTGGCGAACTTCCACGGACCCCGAATGCCAGCATCGAGCAATTGCTCGAGCAGGCGGCTTCCAGCAAGACGCCGGAACAAGCCGCCTTGCTGCGCCTGACCGCTGCCGACCTGGCCTACCGCCAGAAAGACAGCGGTCGTGCCGCGCAGATCCTGGCCCAGGTCCCCCTGGACACCCTCAAACCGGCGCAACAGGTGTACGCCAGTACCCTGGCGGCCGAACTGGCGATGACGCGCAACCAGCCCAAGGCGGCACTGAGCGCCTTGAGCCACCCAAGCCTGGAGCGTCTCGGCGAGCTGCCGGTGGACCAGCAGGTCCGGACCCAGACCGTGCGCGCCCGCGCCCTCGAAGCCGACGGCCAGACCCTGGCCGCCGCTCGCGAACGTATCTTCATCGCCCCGCTGCTCAACGGCGACGCGGCGAAGAACAACCATGAGGCCATCTGGGCGCTGATCGCGGCCCTGCCGACCGACCAGCTGCAACCTACCGGCAACGACGACCTCAGTGGCTGGCTGAGCCTGGCCCTGGCGGTGAAGTCGTCCGGCACCCTGGAGCAGCAGCAGGCCGCCATCGACACCTGGCGCGCGCAGAACCCCAAGCACCCGGCCGCCCAGCAATTACCGCTGCCGCTGATGAAACTCAAGGAACTGGCCAGCCAGCCACTGAGCAAGATCGCCCTGCTGCTGCCGCAGGAAGGCCCGCTGGCCTCGGTCGGCAAGGCCCTGCGTGAAGGCTTCATGGCCGCTCACTACCAGGCCCAGCAAGCTGGCCAGAAGCCACCGGTCATCGAGTTCTACGACAGCTCGCGCATCAGCTCCCTGGACGATTTCTATCGCAAGGCCCAAGCCTCCGGCGTGCAGCTGGTGATCGGTCCGCTGGAGAAGCCGCTGGTCAAACAGCTCAGCGCCCGCCCACAACTGCCGATCACCACCCTGGCGCTGAACTACAGTGAAAGCGCGCAGAACCCGGCCCAACTGTTCCAGTTTGGCCTCGCGGCCGAAGACGAAGCCCGCGAAGTGGCCCGTCGCGCCCGCGCCGACGGCCTGCATCGCGCCGCCGCCATGGTGCCGAAAGGCGAATGGGGCGATCGCGTGCTCAAGGCCTTCCGCCAGAGCTGGGAAGCCAATGGCGGCACCGTGGTCGGGATCGAGCGCGTCGACCAGCCCGTCGCCCTGGCCCAACAGATCGCCGAACTGTTCCAGTTGCGCCAGAGCGAAGGCCGCGCCAAGAGCCTGCAAAACACCGTCGGTGGCCAGGTCGCCGCCCAGCCATCGCGTCGCCAGGACATCGAGTTCATCTTCCTCGCCGCGACACCGCAGCAGGCACAACAGATCAAGCCGACCCTGAACTTCCAGTACGCGGGCGACGTACCGGTATACGCCACCTCCCACGTATTCAGTGCCACCGGTGACCAGAACCAGTACAACGACATGAACGGCGTGCGCTTCTGCGAAACCCCCTGGCTGCTGGATGCCAACGACCCGCTGCGCAAGCAGGTCACCGCACAATGGCCACAAGCCGGCGGCGCCCTGGGTCGCCTGTACGCCATGGGGGTCGACGCCTATCGCCTGGCACCGCGCCTGGGCCAGCTCAAGGCCCTGCCCGACAGCCGTATCGAAGGCCTCTCCGGCAGCCTGAGCATGGACCCGGCGCAACGGGTCGAACGCCAGTTGCCCTGGGCCCAGTTCGTCAGCGGTCAGGTCCAGCGCCTGCCGGATACACCGCACTGATGGCACCAGCCGCCCACCTGGAACAGGGCAAGGATGCCGAGCGACTCGCGCTACGGCATCTTGAACAACAGGGTCTGCGCCTGCTGGCGCAGAACTGGTCGTGTAAACGTGGCGAGCTGGATCTGGTCATGCTCGACGGCGATACAGTAGTATTCGTCGAAGTTCGTTACAGGAAAAACACCCAATGGGGTGGCGCACTGGGCAGCATCGATGCCCGCAAGCGCAGAAAGGTAATATTCGCGGCGCAGTATTTCCTGCAACGCGAGTCACGCTGGGCCCACAGCCCTTGCCGCTTCGACGTGGTGGCCATAGACGGCCCGATCGAGGCGACACCGCGATTGGACTGGCTACGGAATGCCTTCGACAGCTGATCCGGGCTATCGGCCCGGTGACTCTTTTCACCCACCGATTTTTGCTCTATTGCTTTGCGGGCTGCACATTCTTGTGCCGGGCAGCCACCGGGAAGACCCGGTCTGCGCTCGACCAGCCGCCCTACTTAAGGTCACATAGATGGACATGCAATCCCGAATTCGCCAGCTTTTCCAGGCCAGTATCGACACCAAGCAACAGGCGATGGACGTTCTTGCACCTCACATCGAGCAAGCCAGCCAGGTCATGGTCAATGCCCTGCTCAACGAAGGTAAAATGCTCTCCTGCGGCAACGGCGGTTCCGCCGGCGATGCCCAGCATTTTTCCTCGGAACTGCTCAACCGTTTCGAGCGCGAGCGACCGAGCCTGCCGGCCATTGCCCTGACCACCGACAGCTCGACCCTCACCTCGATCGCCAACGACTACAGCTACAACGAAGTCTTCTCCAAGCAGATCCGCGCGCTGGGCCAACCGGGCGACGTGCTGCTGGCGATTTCCACCAGCGGCAACTCCGCCAACATTATTCAGGCCATCCAGGCCGCACATGACCGCGAAATGATTGTCGTAGCCTTGACCGGACGCGACGGTGGCGGCATGGCTTCCCTGCTGCTACCCGAGGATGTCGAGATTCGCGTCCCGGCCAACGTCACCGCACGTATCCAGGAAGTCCACCTGCTGACGATCCATTGCCTCTGCGATCTGATCGACAGCCAATTGTTCGGGAGTGAAGAATGACCATCAATCGCCTTAGCCTGCTGGCCTTGACCCTGTGCCTGGGCCTCAGCGGCTGCAGTTCGGTACTGACCGCCACCCGCGACGAACCGATCAACGACGATCGCGGAACCCGCACCCTGGGCAGCAAGATCGATGATTCGCTGATCGATACCAAGGTCGCGGTCAACGTCGCCAAAGCCGACCCTGGCCTGGAAACCGGTTCGCACATTGTCGTCACCAGCTACAACGGGATTGTCCTGCTCGCCGGCCAGACCCCGCGTGAAGACCTCAAGGCCAAGGCCGAACAGGCCGCGGCGGCGGTCCAGCGGGTGAAGAAGGTCAACAACGAACTGCAGGTCATCGAACCCTCCTCACTGGCGGCTCGCAGCAATGACAGCTGGCTGACCACCAAGATCAAGGCCCAGATGCTGACCGACAACAGCATTCCCGGTTCGCGCATCAAGGTCGTCACCGAGAATGGCATCGTCTACCTGCTGGGCCTGGTCACCCAGGCCGAAGGCACTCGCGCTACCAACCTGGTGCAAGGCGTCGGCGGCGTGCAGAAGATCGTCAAGCTGTTCGAATACATCGACTGAGCCAACGCCCGACCAATGTGCGGGAGCCGGCAAGCCGGCACCTGCAAGGACCGCGCTCCAGCCGAAATGCAGACGCAAAAAAGGCGACCCGGATGGGTCGCCTTTTTTATTACTTCACAACCTTCAAGCTTGGCCGACCGCTAGGACGCGGCGGCTCGGAACCTGACGGTGGACCGTCATCGTCCGGCTCAACCCCATCGTCGCCCTCCAGGGGCGCTTCCAGCTCGAACACCATGCCCTGGCCATTCTCCCGGGCGTAGATCCCGAGAATGGCGCTGATCGGCACATAAAGCGTATGCGGCACACCACCGAAACGCCCTTCAAAGCTGACAGCCTCATTGTCCATGTGCAAATGACGCACCGCGCTGGGCGAAACGTTCAAGACGATTTGCCCGTCACTGGCAAACCCTTGCGGCACCTGGACCGAGGGGTACTCGGAGTTGACCAGTATGTGCGGCGTACAATCGTTATCCACTATCCATTCGTACAGCGCACGAACCAAATAAGGGCGACTGGAGTTCATAAAACAGCTCCTTAGCGCATATCGCGTTCGACACCAGACAGGCTTGCCTGGAAAGCCTCACGCGCGAACTGGCGCTCCATATAATCGAGCAACGGCTTTGCAGGCCGCGGCAATTCAATACCCAGAATAGGTAGACGCCAGAGTATCGGTAATAGACAGCAGTCCACCAGACTTTGCTCAGTACTCAGGAAAAATGGCTTGTCCGCGAACAGCGGCGATGCACCTGTCAGGCTCTCGCGCAACTCTTTACGCGCCTGCACGCGCGCCGGCTCCTTGCTGCGCGGGTCGAGAATCAGATCCACCAGCGCACACCAGTCGCGCTGGATGCGATGGATCAGCAAACGACTGTTGGCCCGCGCCACGGGATAAACCGGCAGCAGCGGCGGATGCGGGTAACGCTCATCCAGATATTCCATCACCACGGTCGACTCCCACAACGCCAGGTCACGATCGACCAGGGTTGGCAGGCTGCCGTAAGGGTTCACTTCGATCAGCTTCGGCGGCTGACGCCCCACTTCCACTGTAATGATCTCGGCGCTGACACCCTTCTCCGCGAGCACAATGCGCACCCGGTGGGAATAGTGGTCGGCGGGGTCGGAGTAACAGGCCAACCGGTTGGTCACGCCCATGGCGGTCCTCCTCGCTTGTTGAAATTATCGAAAACGGAAAAACGAGCGCGCCCAAGACAAGCCTCTCGTAGCCAAGAAACAGACAGTGGGTGAGACCGTCACCGGCTCACCCCGTCCGTTCTTGCTGGCTACATCTTCAGAGGCACCCTTGGGCGCGCACGATTGACAGCTATGTTACAACGTTATCAGTGCACATCCTTCCAGTATTCGCGCTTGAGCAGATAAGCGAACACGAAGAAGAAGGCCAGGTACAGCAAAACATAGGTACCGATGCGCTGATGCTCCAGCTTCACCGGGTTGGCCGAATAGGCCAGGAAGGTCACCAGATTCTTGACCTTCTCGTCGAATTGCTCTTCGTTCAGCGCACCGGTCTTCGGCACGATGGTCAACTGATCGCAGGCTTCATGGGTCAAAGCCGTACCGGTCAGCGGATCATACTGCTTCTTGCCGTCCTCGACGATTTGAACCTGCTTGCATCCGACGACCTGACGTCCTTGCAGGCCCACCAACACGTTGGGCATGCCGACATTCGGGAAGATCTTGTTGTTCACGCCCCAGGGACGCGCCGGATCTTCGTAGAAGGACCGCAGATAGCTGTAGAGCCAGTCGGTGCCGCGCACGCGGGCTACCAGGGTCAGGTCGGGCGGAGCCGCCCCGAACCAGGCCTTGGCGTCAGCCGGCTGCATGCCGGTGGTCATGTGGTCGCCGATCTTGGCGCCGGTGAACACCAGGTTCTTGAGCATCAGGTCATGGGGAATCCCCAGATCGTCCGCAACCCGCTCATAACGCTGGAACTTGGCGCTGTGGCAGCCCATGCAATAGTTGGCAAAGGTGCGCGCGCCATCTTGCATGGCGGCCTTGTCCGACACGTCGATGTTGACCGTTTCAAGCTCCGGCCCTTCAGACTCAGCGGCGAAAGACAGGATCGGCAGAGCCGCAAGCATCAATACTGCAAATAATTTTTTCATCAGCCAGTCACCCTTTCCGGAACCGGTTTGGTCTTCTCGAGCCGGGTATAGAACGGCATCAGAATGAAGTAGGCGAAATACAGGACCGTGCACACCCGCGACAGCAGCGTACGCTCCGGCGTCGGCGCCATCACGCCCAGCCAGCCGAGGGTCACGAAGGCAATGCAGAAGACCCACAACCAGATCTTGCTCAGCCAGCCCTTGTAGCGCATGGACTTGACGGGGCTACGATCCAGCCACGGCAGCACGAACAGCACCGCGATCGACGCGCCCATGGCCACGACCCCCATGAGCTTGTCCGGAACAGCCCGCAGGATTGCGTAGAACGGAGTGAAGTACCAGACAGGCGCAATGTGCGGCGGAGTCTTGAAGGCGTTGGCCACTTCGAAGTTCGGCTTCTCAAGGAAATAACCGCCCATTTCCGGGAAGAAGAACACGATGGAGCAGAAGATGAACAGGAACACCACCACGCCGACGATATCCTTCACGGTGTAGTACGGGTGGAAGGCAATGCCATCCAGCGGTACACCGTTTTCGTCCTTGAGCTTCTTGATGTCGACGCCGTCCGGGTTGTTCGAACCGACTTCGTGCAGCGCCAGTACGTGCAGCACCACCAGCCCCAGGATCACGATCGGCAGGGCCACCACGTGCAAGGCGAAGAAGCGGTTCAGGGTGATCCCGGAAATCAGGTAGTCACCACGAATCCACTGGGTCAGGTCGTTGCCGATGACCGGGATCGCACCGAACAGCGAGATGATTACCTGCGCGCCCCAGTAGGACATCTGCCCCCACGGCAGCAGGTAGCCCATGAAGGCCTCTGCCATCAGCGCCAGGTAGATCAGCATGCCGAACAGCCACACCAGCTCACGAGGCTTCTGGTACGAGCCGTAGAGCAGGCCACGGAACATGTGCAGGTAGACCACGATGAAGAACGCCGAAGCGCCAGTGGAGTGCAGCAGGCGCAGAATCGAGCCGTACTCGACGTCGCGCATGATGTATTCGACGGAAGCGAAGGCCTCTTCCGCCGACGGCGTGTAGCTCATCGTCAACCAGACACCGGTGACGATCTGGTTGACCAGCACCAGCAGCGCCAGGGAGCCAAAGAAATAGAAGAAGTTGAAGTTCTTCGGCGCGTAATACTTGCTGAGATGGTCTTCCCACATCTTGGTCGCGGGAAAACGCGCATCGACCCAATCCATGAACTTGCTCATCACGCTTTCTCCGTATCGAAGCCAACCACAATAATCGTGTCGGACTCATAGGAATGCGGCGGAACCGGCAGGTTCAAAGGCGCGGGTTGCGACTTGTAGACGCGGCCAGCCAGATCGTAGTGGGAACCGTGGCAAGGGCAGAAATAGCCACCGACCCAGTCGCTGCCCAGATCGGCGGGTGCCACTTCCGGACGGAATGTCGGCGAACACCCCAGGTGCGTACAGATACCAATCAGCAGCAGCACCTCTGGCTTGATCGATCGTGTCTTGGGGTCAACGTAGGTGGGTTGTACAGAGTCCTTCGAGCCTGGATCGGACAATCGATCCTCGATCTTGCCAAGATTGGCCAGGATCTCCGGCGTACGGCGGACGATAAATACCGGCTGGCCTCGCCATTCGGCAATCATCTGCTGTCCGGGGTCGATCTTGCTGATGTTCACTTTCACCGGTGCCCCCGCGGCTTTCGCCTTGGCACTGGGAAACCATGACCCCACGAACGGGACCGCAGCCCCCACCGCTCCTGCAGCTCCTACCACGGATGTGGCTGCTACGAGGAAGCGACGCCGGCCTGCATTCACGCCGTCATTGCTACTCATTCAGTCCTCTCCCATCAGCTTTGTGGCCTGTTAAATCAGGCGTCTACTAAGTCAAACTTTGTACTTATAAAAATTTTGCCGAATGGTAATGAAAAGCCCCACCCCTGACAAGGTAATTACCAACCCCACCCAGCCCCAAGCCTTGTAGTATAGGGGTTCTACGGATGTGGCAAGTTGTCACAGGAAAATATTTCGCCCACAAAAAAGCCCAGCTTCACAATGGAGGCCGGGCTTTTCTGAAACGTAACGCTGAAACGAAAGCGAATTAACGCTTCGAGTACTGTGGACGCTTACGTGCTTTACGCAGACCCACTTTCTTACGTTCAACTTCACGAGCATCGCGGGTTACGAAGCCAGCTTTGCGCAGCGCGCCACGCAGAGTCTCGTCGTAATCCATCAGGGCACGAGTGATACCGTGGCGGATTGCGCCAGCTTGACCACTTACACCACCACCGATGACAGTGACGTAGATATCGAATTTCTCGGTAGTCTCAGTCAGTTCCAGCGGCTGGCGAACTACCATGCGGGCAGTTTCGCGACCGAAGAACGTGTCCAGGGTGCGGTTGTTGATGGAGATGTTGCCAGTGCCCGGACGCAGGAAAACGCGTGCGGTTGCAGTCTTGCGACGGCCAGTGCCGTAATTTTGAGTCGCCGACATAATGAACTATTCCGTTAAATCTTCAGTTCTTGGGGCTGCTGAGCAGTATGAGGGTGAACAGCGCCCGCATAGACTTTCAGCTTACGGTACATGTCGCGACCCAGCGGGTTCTTAGGCAGCATGCCTTTGACCGCGGTCTCGATCACGCGCTCAGGGGCCTTGGCGATCAGCTTTTCAAAGTTGATCGACTTGATGCCGCCCGGGAAACCGGAGTGGGAGTAGTACATTTTGTCGGTGGTTTTAGCACCGGTAACGCGTACCTGCTCAGCATTGATCACAACGATGTAGTCACCGGTGTCGACGTGCGGAGTGTACTCGACTTTGTGCTTGCCACGCAGGCGGCTCGCGATTTCGGTGGCCAGACGACCCAGGGTCTGACCAGCAGCGTCGACGATAAACCAGTCGCGCTTAACTGTTTCCGGTTTAGCAGTAAAAGTTTTCATTCTTTATAGCCTCAGGGGCCGCCTGTAAATAAGACGGCGGATCTTACTGAATAGTGCGTACTTTGACAAGGTCAAAGGCAGCCGGATACAGACGCTTTCGGGGGCTCGGGTCGGCGCGTCCGTTCAACGGCAAGATTCTTTGGCGGCGGCGCATCACTTCCACTGCATAAAGAGGTGCGTAATTATGCAGATTGCGAAAAAAATTTCAACCTGCTTTTATGGGTGTTTTCCCACGGGAGCCGTCAATGGAATACCGCCAGCTAGGTCAGACCGATCTGAATGTGAGCGCAATTTGCCTGGGGACCATGACCTGGGGCGAGCAGAACACCCAGGATCAAGCCTTTGCCCAGATCGAACGGGCGAAGGCCGCGGGCATCAACTTCCTCGACACCGCCGAGATGTACCCGGTGCCGCCCAAGGCCGAAACCTACGCCAGCACCGAGCGCATCATCGGCAACTGGTTCCAGCGGCGCGGTGATCGGGCCGACTGGATCCTGGCCAGCAAGATCGCCGGCCCCGGCAACGGCATCACCTATATCCGCGACGGCCAGCTCAAGCACAACCGCCAGCACATCGTCGCCGCCCTGGACGCCAGCCTCAAGCGCCTGCGGACCGACTGGATCGACCTCTACCAACTGCACTGGCCCGAGCGCAGCACCAATTTCTTCGGCCAACTGGGCTACCAGCACAAGGCCGATGAAAGCTTCACGCCGATCGAGGATATCCTCGAAGCCCTCGACGAGCAGGTCAAGGCCGGCAAGATCCGCCATATCGGCCTGTCCAACGAAACCCCGTGGGGCACCATGAAATTCCTCCTCGAGGCCGAGCGCCGCGGCTGGCCGCGGGCGGTGTCGATCCAGAACCCCTACAACCTGCTCAATCGCAGCTTCGAAGTGGGCCTGGCGGAAGTCGCCCTGCGCGAGCAGTGCGGCCTGCTGGCGTACTCGCCGATGGCGTTCGGCTTCCTCTCGGGCAAATATGAGGGCGGCGCACGACCGGACAAGGCGCGCCTGAGCCTGTACAGCCGCTTCAGCCGTTATTTCAACCCGCAGTCGGAAGCGGCGTGCAGTCGCTACGTCGCCCTGGCCCGCGAACACGGCCTGGACCCGGCGCAGATGGCCCTGGCGTTCGTGACCCAGCGACCGTTCGTCACCAGCAACATCATCGGTGCGACGACGCTGGAGCAATTGGACAGCAATATTGCCAGCATCGACCTGAAGCTCTCCGCTGAAGTACTGGCGGGCATCGAGGCGATCCACAAGGATCATCCGAACCCGGCGCCGTAAGCGCGATCTCAAGCCTGGCCGATATTTGTGGCGAGCGGACTTGTCGGAACGCCACAAAACCGCGCCTGGCTTCAAATTTTCTTGGACACTTGTCCCTCAAAGCGAGCGGGCAATGATCTCCTTCATGATCTCATTGGTCCCGGCATAGATCCGCTGCACCCGCGCATCCGCCCAGGCCCGGGCCACCGGGTACTCCCACATGAAACCGTAGCCACCGTGCAACTGCACGCATTCGTCGAGCACCTTGCATTGCAGGTCGGTGCCCCAGTACTTGGCCATCGCCGCCGTCGGCACATCGAGCTGGCCCTGCAGGTGCAACTCCAGGCAGCGATCGACAAACACCCGGCCGATCTGGATCTCGGTGGCCATTTCCGCCAGCTTGAAGCGGGTGTTCTGGAAGTCGGCAATGGCTTTGCCGAAAGCCTTGCGCTCGCGGGTGTACTCCAGCGTCCATTGCAACGCCGCCTCGGCCGATGCCAGGCCCCCCACCGCCACCGTCAGGCGCTCCTGCGGCAACTCCTGCATCAGATAGGCGAAGCCCATCCCGGCCTGCCCCAGCAGATTCTCCCTGGGCACCCGCACATCCTGGAAAAACAGCTCGGAGGTGTCCTGGGCCTTCATGCCAACCTTTTCCAGACGCTTGCCCTTGGCGAACCCCGGCGTATCGGCTTCGACCAGGAACAGGCTGGTGCCCTTGGCCCCGGCTTTCGGATCGGTCTTGGCGACCACAATCACCAGATCGGCGAGAAAGCCGTTGGTGATAAAGGTCTTCGAACCATTGAGCACATACTCGTCACCGTCCAGCAGCGCCGTGGTCTTCACCCCTTGCAGGTCGGAGCCGGCCCCCGGCTCGGTCATCGCAATGGCCGCGACCATCTCGCCGGAGACCAGCTTCGGCAGGTACTTGAGCTTCAGCGCCTCGCTGCCGTAATGCAGGATATACGGCGCGACAATGTCCGAGTGCAGGGAGAAACCGATGCCGCTCAAGCCCTGTCGGCTGATTTCCTCGATCACCACGGCGCTGTAGAGAAAGTCCGCCGCCATGCCGCCGTAGGCCTCCGGCAGATGGGAACAGAGCATGCCCGCCGCCCCCGCCTTGTTCCACAGCTCGCGATCGATATAGCCACGTTTCTCCCACTGCGCATGGAAGGGCGCCGCTTCCTGCTCGAGAAACTTGCGCACACTGCTGCGAAACAGCTCGTGCTCGGAACTGAACAGGGTTCTGGGGATCATCGAAGGGCACCTGCAAGGAGACTGAGGCCGGGATTGGTCCCTAGAGCCTATGCCAGTGTTTTGCCGGGTAACACTGGACACATGCGCCAAAAAATAAGACGATCCAGCCGTCTGTTGACCACTTTCCCCTATAAAAACTTTCTCCTAATAAGAAAAACGGAATTATGGCTAATCCACTCTCCACGCCCTTGCGGCGAGTCAGCATCCTGGCTATCGACCGGGTATTCGCCTCCACCCTCATGCAAGCCAAGGATTTCTTCCACCTGGCCAGCCTGCGCTACGGCAAACAGCTCGGCCAGGGACTGACCAAGGCCTTCGAGACCCGCCTGGTCAGCCCCGACGGCAAACCGGTATGCAGCTTCAGCGATGTGATCCTGCCGGTGGATGGCGGCCTGGAAAATGCCGACGTGATCGTCCTGCCCGCCTTCTGGGACGACTTCGATACCCTCTGTCGGCGTTACCCGCAAGTCATGCCCTGGCTGCGCGAACAGCATGCGCGCGGCGCCGTACTCTGTGGCGAGGCCACCGGAGTGTTCTGGCTGGCGGAAGCCGGCTTGCTCGATGGCAAGGAAGCAACCACCTACTGGCGGTTCTTCAATGCCTTCAGCGAGCGCTTCCCCAACGTCCAGTTGAATCAGGACAAGCACCTGACCGACGCCGACAACCTTTACTGCGCCGGCGGCACCACCTCGGCCTGCGACCTCTACATCTATCTGATCGAACGCTTCTGCGGGGCCAATGTCGCCCAGGCCGTGGCCCGCGATATCCTCTACGAGGTCCAGCGCAGCTACGCCCCGGGACGAATCGGTTTTGGCGGACAGAAGCTGCACCAGGACGTGATCATCCTGCAGATCCAGCAATGGCTCGAAGAGCACTTCGCGGACAAGTTCCGCTTCGAGGATGTGGCCCGGGAACATGGCATGAGTATTCGCAACTTCATGCGCCGCTTCCAGACCGCCACCGGCGACAAGCCGTTGCACTACCTGCAGCGCTTGCGCATCGAGACGGCCAAGGGCCTGCTCTCGGGCACCCGCAAGAGCATCAAGACCATCAGCTACGAAGTCGGCTATGACGATGCCAGCTTCTTCGCGCGACTGTTCCGCCAGCACACCGAGCTGTCGCCGAACCAGTATCGCCAGCAATTCCAGCAAGCGGCGTGAAGCCCATGCGCCGCTTTCGACACTAGCCGAAAGCGGCGCGCGACCTTGCATAATTAATTACCACAGCGCCCGGCCCTCACCTTCGTAGACTCGCTCCGGCAATCACTACCGATTGCCACTGACAAGGAGCGTCGTACATGCCTATTGGACTGGCTCAACAGCAGCCCTCTTTCCCTCACTCGACGGTGGAGCCCAAGCGCGCCTGGCGCGCCCGCTTCCCCAATCCGCCGGACCTGTGCTTCGACTATCGTCGATTGGTCGAGCAACCCGGCGGCGTTGCCCACGCCACGGACTGCAGCCACCGGATCTGCATCATCGGTGCCGGCGTCACCGGCCTCACCGCGGCCCGCGAGCTGCTGCGCTGCGGTTTCAGCGACATCACCCTGCTCGAACAGTCGCGGCGGATCGGCGGCCGGCACCTGACCGTGATCGATAGAAACCAGCCCGCCACCACCGGCTCCACCCCGTTCGAAATGGGCGCGATGCGCCTGCCGTACTTCAACCGCGCGGGCGAATCGCCGCTGCAGGGGCGCTCCGTGCTCGCGCACTACACCCAGCAGTTCGACCTGCGCCTTTCCGACTTCGCCAACCCGGGTAGCGCCCAGGTCAAGAGCACCGGCATTTTCCTCCGTGAAGGCCTTCTGGAAGGACAGGAAACACCGCGGATGCTGATCTGGGATAATCGGGACGGCCAGACCCCGCCACCGGGAAAGCTGCTGAAACAGGTTCACGAAAAATGGCGACTGTTCGCCGCACGCATGACCCGCCAGGTCCAGGCCCACTACGCCAGCGATGGTTGGGAAGATCTCTGGGCGGCGATTGTCCAGCGCTATGAGAGCTTGTCGTTTCGCAACCTGGTCAGCCTGCCGGCCATCAGCCACTGGCAAGCGGACGACCCGGGCAATTTCGGCGGCGTGGGCATGAGCGCCGAAGAGTCGGCGATCTTCTATGCCATCGGTATCGGCGATGGCAGTTGGGGCGCGTTCTATGACGCCTGCAGCCTGTACCCGATCCGCACCGCAATCTTCGGCTTCAGCAATCGCCTGCAATTGATGCACGGGCGGGTCGATGAACACGGCGATCCACTGCCCTCGCCGCACCTGTTGGCCGGCACGCTGCTCGACAGCAACGGGCTGGCCTTCGATGCCCCCCGCTACCTGGGCGTCGCCGCCCTGGACGAATGCCTGATGTTCATGCCGGTCGAAGAACGTGGCCTGTCCTTCTACGAACATTGCCGACAGCGCGGTGCCGGGTTCGCCACCCAGGCCCAGGTCAACGGCCTGAGCAAACTGCCCAACCAGCAGATTCGCGTTGACTACGATTGGCAATGGAGCGATCCGCAACGTCGCGAGCGCCGTAGCGAAGTCTTCGATTCGGTGATTCTCACCCTGCCGTCCTGGTTGATCGAAACCACCCTCGAACTCAAGGGCTTCGACGAACAGATGCTGCCGTTCCACATCCGCAGCGCCTATAAGACCGCTCACTGGGAAACCAGCTGCAAGGTCTTTGCGCCGTTGAAGAAAAGCTTTTTCTCCGAGCCCCACGGCATCCCCCAGGCGCTGGTCACCGACAGCCTGATCCATGACATGTACACCTACCGTTACAACGACAGCTACCCTTACGACTGCATCCTGCTGAGTTACACTTGGGAGGACGACGCCACCAAGCTGGCGCTGTTTTCGGACCAGGAACTGGTCGACAAATGCGTTGGCGAGCTGGATCGAATACTGCTGCACGCCACCAATATCAATTGCCGGATCTCGCCTTATATCGACAAGCAAAAGGCCGCGGTCCATCGCTGGATGAGTGACCGCAATGCCCTGGGCGCCGCCAAACTCTATCGCCCCGGGACCTACTACGAAGCCATCGACCTGATGAACTACAACCGCCAGTACGCCGCCCGCTCCGGCCTCTATCTGTGTGGCGAATCCTTTTCGGTCGACGCCGGCTGGACCGAGCCCTGCCTGCGAGGCGCCCTCGACGCCACCATCCATCTGTGCCAACGCACCGGTGCACGGTTCAACGGCGGCTTCGGCTTGAAGCACTATCCCGAATACACCGGAAGACCCTCCGCCATCGCCCCACCGAAAGCGTTCGGTATTCCCAGGTCATCCTAGGAAACTCCTGACTGGCTGGCAGGACGGCAACCGACATACACAACGATTTGAAAGGCTTCTCATAAGCACATCAATCCATTTGGATTGAATAACAAAAATGAGAGCGCCTCAAATGAATGAACCTCGCCCTGCTATCAGCCCCGTACGCATTGCCGTCGTGCAGTTCGACCCCCAAGCCGGCGTTGCCCACATCCCGCGCAACCTGGACCTGAGCCTGGCACTGGCGGACCAGGCGGTGCGCGGCGGCGCCGACCTGATCGTGCTGCCGGAACTGGCCAACACCGGCTACAGCTTCCAGAACCGTCAGGAAGCCTTCGCCCATGCCGAAGCCGTACCGGAAGGCCCCTGCGTGCAAGCCTGGATGAACTTCGCCCGGGAACATCGGATTTACCTGGCGGCCGGCATCGCCGAATGTGACGGGGTGCAGTTGTTCGACACAGCGGTGCTGGTCGGGCCGGACGGCTTTATCGGCAAGTACCGCAAGGCGCACTTGTGGAATGAGGAGAAGCTCTGGTTTACCCCCGGGAACCTGGGTTTCCCGGTGTTCGACACGCCCATCGGACGGATCGGCCTGCTGATCTGCTGGGACATCTGGTTTCCCGAAGTACCGCGCCTGTTGAGCCAGCAAGGGGCCGATATCATCTGCAGCCTGAACAACTGGGTCTGGACCCCGCCACCGCTGTTCGACGAAACCGGCAAATGCATGGCCTCCTACCTGACCATCACCGCCGCCCACGTCAACAATGTGTTTATCGCCGCGGCCAATCGCATCGGCAGTGATCGCGGCGAGCGCTTCCTCGGTTGCTCGCTGATCGCCGGGACCAACGGCTGGCCTCTCGGCGAAGTAGCGTCGCCCGTCGATGAAACGGTGCTTTTCGCCGATATCGACCTGGTCAGCGCCCGCGCCGCGCCGATCTGGAACAGCCTGAACGACCTGCCCAGGGACCGCCGGACCGACCTCTACGATGGCATGCTCGGCTACATCCGGCACCCTGGCCTGCCGCGCTGAAGGGGGTCGACATGAACAACACCGCCAACCGGGGTCGACTCAATTACCTGCCCGTCTGCCTGCTCATCCTGGGCCTGATTGTTTCCGCTCTGCTGATTGCCGGGATGATCCTGCTCGGCAATGTCTTCGCCGGGGCCGGCTACCTGCATATGCTGGAGCGCCTGCCGGCTCCCGATGCCTGGCTGCGCTGGGTGATCGGCGATATCAGCGAAGTCGCGTTCTACAAGCATGAACTGGCCTCGCTGGGCCTGCTGGCCGGGGCCGGGCTGGCCCATTGGGCCCATCGCCGCGGCAAGGCCTGGCAGGGCTTTGCCATTTGCTACGGCAGCGGTCTGTGGCCCTGGTTGATCGGCAGTTCGCTGCTGGGCCTGCTGTTGAGCAACCTGCTGTGGGGCTGGAGCGTGCCGCGCTATGGCTGGCAACCGACCTTCGCCGCCTTTGTCTCCGTTCCCGCCGCCACCGTGCTGCTGTTTGGCGCGGGCGCGAGGATCGCGCTCAGCGGCGCGGTCATGGGTGCGCTGCTGGTCACGCCACTATGCCTGCTGATCGTCAACTTTGTCTGCAACCCATTGCACCTGCCGGCGGTCATTGGCAATGTGCTGGGGATGGCCATCGGCAGCGTGATTGCCTTTACGCTCTATCGACGCTGGCCGGCGCTGGTGAAACCCGAACCGCCAGTGGCCGCCGCGCCAGCGCCCGCACCACAGGCCGGCAACCATGGCCTGATCTGGGGAATGCGGCGGGTGCTGGCGGACTTTTCCGAAGCGCCCTTCTTCGGTAACGAATGGGCGAGCCTGGGGCTGCTGCTGGGAGTAGTGCTGGCCTACGCGCTCAACCCGGCCGGACCGGCCTACGGCTCGGACTTGCTGCTGCCGATACTCGCGGCCCAGACCCTGGCGTCGGCCATCGGCGTGCTCATCTGGCGACGGCGATGGATGGCGCGAGGCTGGTACCCGACCTACATCCCGATTGTCTCGGTCGCCCCGGCCGCCGTGCTGGCCCATGGCGGCGATGCGCTGGTGGTGGTCACCTGCGCCCTGCTCGGCGCCTTGATCGCTCCGCCGCTGGCCGTCGCCCTGTCACGGCGAATCCCCGGGCATATGCATCCATATATTGGCAATGTGCTGTCGATGGCGCTCAGCACGGCGCTGATCGTGCCGTTGATCGGCTGGTTGATACGGTCCTTCTAGGAACTCGATTGCTGGCGATGGGGCCCTTGAGTCTTGCGGCGCCTGTTTGGACGCCATCGCCAGCAAGCCGGCTCCCACCGTACAGCGTCGAACACAGGCCCTGCGTATGACACGGACCTGTAGGAGCCGAGCTTGCTCGCGAAGAGGCCCCCAAGCCTTGCACCGTCTATTCGGACGCCATCGCCAGCAAGCCGGCTCCTACATCTAGGTTGAAGATCGTATTCACATAGCCCTGTCCCGGCGGATCGACAGTGTGCCTCTTCACCGTCCAGCGACAGTGCTTTTGCCTCCACCCGGCGATACTCTGGTGCCGCCGGCATCGTCTCTTCCCGACCTCTATCAGCGAGAGCCCCATGTCCCTGCCTCAACTTTCCATCGCCGCCCTGGGCGGCACCGTCAGCATGCAAGCCACCCACCCGGACCAGGGCGTGGTGCCCAGCGTCAATGGCCAGGCTCTGCTGGCACAGGTGCCGCTGCTCGCCACACGGGCACGGATCCACGTCGAGACCTTGTGCCTGCAACCCAGCGCTTCGCTGGACTTCGACTTTCTGCTCGGGGTCCTCGATTGGGCCCGGCGCCAAGTCGAACAAGGCGCCAGCGGCGTGGTGATCACCCAGGGCAGCGACACCCTGGAGGAGTCCGCGTTCCTGTTCGAACTGCTCTGGGACCGCGAGGAACCGCTGGTGCTGACCGGGGCCATGCGCTCGGCCGCCGAGATCAGTGCGGATGGCCCGGCGAACCTGTTGCACGCCGGCTTGGTCGCCCTGGCGAGCGCCAGCCGCGGACGCGGCGTGCAGGTGGTGATCAATGGCCAGGTCCACGGCGCGAGCCGCGTGCGCAAGAGCGATGCCTTGGCACTGGAGGCCTTCAGCTCACCCGTGTTTGGTCCCAACGGCCTGATTATCGAAAATACCGTGCGCTATCTGCACGCCCCCACCCCGCGAAAAACCTTGCCGTCACCGTCGCGCACCGGACAACGGATCGCCCTGCTCGAAGCGTCACTATCGGCCGATACGTTGATCCTGGAGAAACTGCCGGAGCTGGGCTACGACGGCCTGGTGATTGCCGGCTTCGGCGCGGGCCACGTCAGCGAAAGCTGGGCCGAGGCGCTCACGCCATTGGCGTTGAAAATGCCGGTGCTGATCGCCACGCGCACCGGAGCCGGTTCAACGGCGAATCACTCTTATGGCTTTGTTGGCAGCGAAATCGACCTGGCCAGGCGAGGGGCGCAGATGGCGGGTTTTCTGTGCCCGCGCAAGGCGCGGATTCTGTTGTGGCTGTTGGTCGGCTGCAAGCAGACCGCTGAGCTACCTGACTATCTCCAGCACTTTGGTGAGTAAGCGAGAGAATGCTCAGCCAATACCGGCCAGCTAAGCCTGCCTCGGCCTTGTGGCGAGCGGGCTTGCCCGCGCTGGGGCGCGAAGCGGCCCTAAACCCTGTGATCGCGGTGTATCAGGCAAAGAGAGATGGCCGGTTTTGCGACTGCTTCGCAGCCGAACGCGGGCAAGCCCGCTCACCACAAAACCGCGCTCGACTTCAAACGTCATCAATTGACGGGCCTTGCTACGCGCCCAGCTTTTCCTCAACGCCGCCCAAACTGCTGCCGGTACTCAAGCGGGGTCAAGTCGGTCAGTTCCTTGAACATCCGGCGCAGGTTCGAGTCACTGCTGAACCCCAAGTCCGCACTGATGGTATTGACCGCCGTGGACGTCAGCATCAGCCGCTCACTGACCTGGTTGAGCTTGATGCAGCGCGCATAAGCCGCCACGGCAACCCCCGTTTCCGCACTCACCCTGCGCGCCAACGTGCGTGGGGACAGACCGAGCTGCTCCGCCAGCCGCTGCACGGTGATCTGCTCCGCCGGCGATTGTTCGACACAACGATGCAACTGACGCAGCAGCGAACTGGACTGCTCGATCAGACTCATGGCCGCAAACGCCGGATGAGACTGGACCGGGCGCGCCAACACCATCAGTTTCGCCAGGTCGTGAAACATATCCTGGCCAACCGCTCGCTCGATCAGCGCCTGTGCAATCGGCAGATAGCCATTGACCCCGGACGCGGTCGCGGTCGACGGGTTGATCACCCAGTGACGCTGGCTCTGCCAGTTCACCTTGGGATAACGCTGGGCCATGGTCCCCGCCAGCCACCAGGTCACCGTGGCCGCCTGCCCCTCCAGCCGCCCGCTGGCGGCGATCAGGCAGACACCGGTGCAGTAACTCCACAACTGCAGCTGTTTCGAACAAGCCGCCAGGGCCGACACCAATGCCTGGTTATTACTCACGGTCGTCTCGACCTGCCGCGACGACTCGGCCCAGAATCCGGCGATCAGCAAGGCATCGACGTCAGCCTCCGACAAGGCCTTGGACACCTGCAACGACACCCCCTGGGCACACGCCACCGCGCCGGCCTGCAAGGCCACAAACTGCGTTGCGAAGAGTGTTTCTCCGGCGCGCCGATTGGCCGCATGCAGCAAATCGGCAAAGGCCAGCAGCCCCGCCGGCAGGCAACCCGGGTAAAGCAGCAAACCGATTCGAAGGGGGCGGCTCATGGCAGAAACAGAATCCATTATGTCCAATCCTGCCATTCTGCGTGACCGCCCGGTCGAACACAATGCAGCCTCTTCCCAGAGGTATGAGCATGCACATCCATCAGCTACGCAATGCGACGATGATCCTGGAGTTCGGCCACCAGCGTATTCTGGTCGACCCGATGCTGGCGCGAAAACTCTCCTTGCCACCCCTGCGGGTGTTCAGCGCCAGGCAGCGCAACCCGCTGGTAGATCTACCGGCGTCGGCAACAGCGGCGCTCGAGTCGGTAACCCATTGCCTGATCACCCACTGCCAGAAAGGCCACTTCGATCACCTTGATCGCGCCGCGAAAAAATGGCTGCGCGACACCGGCACGCCGGTGATCTGCACGCCCCACGACGCGGCCTATCTGGCCACCCACGACCTGAATGTGCAGCCATTGCCAAGCGACCACGAACAACCCAGCCCTTTCCTTGGCGGGCGGATTCGCACAGTCCGCTGCACCCACGGCCAGGGACTGGTGGGCAAGCTGATGGAGCATGGGGTGGGCTATCTGATTGAAATGCCGGGTGAGCCCAGCCTCTACTTGAGCGGCGATACCCTGCTCACGCCGACCGTCAGGGCATTCATCGCCGAGCATCGACCACGGCTGTCCGTCGTGCCGGCGGGCGGCGCGCGCTTCGACCTGGGTGGGGACATCATCATGGGCGTTGAAGAAGTGATCGAGTTCACCCGGCAGTCAGCGGGTCTGGTGATCGCCAATCACCTGGAAGCCCTCAGCCACTGTCCAGTGACACGTCGCGCGCTGGCCGACGCGGCGCGGTTGGCCGGCGTCGAAGCACGCCTGCTGATCCCCAGCGACGGCGAAGTGCTGGCCTTCCCCGCCACCGGACAATCCTGAACACCGCGCGGCTTGGGGTCCGCGCCGGGTCTTGCGGTTAAGGCTTGTGCGCCCGCGACAGGAACTCGTGGGACTGCATCTCCAGCAAACGGCTCAAGGTACGCTGGAACTCGAAGTTCAAACGCCCACCGGTGTAGAGATCCTTGAGTTCCACTTGCGCGGAGATGATCAGTTTGACGTTACGGTCATAGAATTCGTCGACCATGTTGATAAAGCGCCGGGCGATGTCGTCGGTGGTGACGCTCATCTGCTCGACACCGCTGAGCAGCACGGCATGGAAAATCTTGCCCAGTTCGATGTAGTCGTTCTGGCTGCGCGGGCCGTCGCACAGTTCGCGGAAGTCGAACCAGGCCACGTCGTCGCAGGTGCGGATCGCACGAATCTCGCGATTCTCGATCATCAGAACATCATTCTCTACCGCCTGGGTGCACTCCGGCGTCAACGCCCGGAAGCTTTTACGCAGGCTCTCGTGCGCCGCTTCATCCAGCGGATAATGGAACAGCTCGGCCTGCTCCAGGTGACGCAAGCGATAGTCGACGCCGCTGTCGACGTTGACGATCTCGGTGTGCTGCTTGATCAGCGCGATAGCCGGCAGGAAGCGCGCACGTTGCAGGCCGTCCTTGTATAAACCGTCGGGCACGATGTTCGAGGTGGCCACCAGGGTCACGCCATTCTTGAACAGCTCTTCCATCAAGGTGCCAAGAATCATCGCGTCGGTGATGTCGGAGACGAAGAACTCGTCGAAACAGATCACCCGGGTCTCGGCAGCAAAGCGCCTGGCGATCAGGGTCAGCGGGTTCTTCTCACCATGCAGGGTTTTCATTTCCTCGTGCACCCGCTTCATGAAGCGGTGGAAGTGCGTGCGGGTCTTTTCCTTGAACGGCAGCGCTTCGAAGAAGGTGTCCACCAGGTAGGTCTTGCCACGGCCTACACCGCCCCAGAAATACAGGCCCTTGACCGGCACCTGGTCTTTCTTGCCGAACAGTTTGCCGAGCAGGCCCGGTTTATTCTGCGAAGCCGCGATCAAGTCGTCGTACAGACGCTGCAAATGGCGCACCGCCGTTTCCTGGGCCGCGTCGTGAAAGAACTCGGGGCGTTTCAGATCAGCTTGATATCGTTCTAGGGGCGTCATAATTTCGTTAGCAAGGTAACAAAAACGGGCCGTCACTTTAGCGACGGCCCGTGGGAATGGCAATCAACCCTTGGTCGGGGAAGGCCTCGGATCAGTCCTGCGCCGGAGTCAAAGCGACTCGCAACGCCTCGATGGCCGCGTCACGCGACGCTTCGTCGGCGAACTCGGCGCTGTCGGCCACGCACTCGCCCTCCAACCAGACACCGAAACGTCCGGCCTCGCTGCGAATATCCAGCGCCTGGCCGGACTGCAATTGCTTGGTCACCGCGCCAGCGCTCTTGCCATCGGCAAAGTGCCGCGACAACAGCAATTGTTCGCCATCGGCGGCCAGCAGGCGGAAGCGGAAGCCGCCATCGTCTTCACGGAAGCTGACAAAGCGCGCGGCCTTGGCGGCTTTCTTCTTGCTGCTCGCGGCCACCTGGGTCGGGTTGACGAACGAGCGCAGGCCCACCGCCTCGCGCAGTTCGCCGAGGAACGGGGTGGCCACGCCGCGGGCTTTCCGCGCCCCGGCCTGGAGGATGTCTTCCAGGTCCGCCGGACGGCCGATCAGTTCGTGGTAACGCTCGCGGGCCTCGCCCAGCTCATTGTCCAGCAGGCTGAACAGGCGATTCTTCGCTTCGCCCCAACCCAGGCCGGCCAGCAGCTCGCCACGGAATTCGGCGGCCTGCACCGGGGTAGAGAACGCCTGGAACAGGGTGAACAGGTGCGAATTGTCCGGATCCTTCGCTTCGCCTGGCGCGCGGGAGTCGGTGACGATACGCGAGATGGCGTCCTTCATGTCCTTGGCGCTGCTGAACAACGGGATGGTGTTGTCGTAGCTCTTGGACATTTTCCGGCCATCAAGTCCCGGCAGCGTGGCAACGCTTTCCTCGATCAGCGCCTCGGGCATCACGAAGAATTCCCGGCCCTGGCCGAACAGGTGGTTGAAACGCTGGCCGATGTCCCGAGCCATTTCCACGTGCTGGATCTGGTCGCGACCGACCGGCACCTGGTGGGCGTTGAACATCAGGATGTCCGCGGCCATCAATACCGGGTAGCTGTACAGGCCCATGGTGATCCCGGCATCCGGGTCTTCACCGTTCTCGATATTTTTGTCCACCGAAGCCTTGTAGGCATGCGCGCGGTTGAGCAGGCCCTTGGCCGCGACGCAGGTCAGCAGCCAGGTCAGCTCGGGGATTTCCGGGATATCCGACTGGCGATAGAAGGTCACGCGGTCCACGTCCAGGCCACCGGCCAGCCAGGTCGCGGCGATTTCCAGGCGCGAGCGCTGGATGCGCAGCGGGTCATCGCACTTGATCAGGGCGTGATAGTCGGCCAGGAAGTAGAACGAATCGGCGTTGCTGTCGCGGCTGGCCAGGATCGCCGGGCGGATCGCCCCGGCGTAGTTGCCCAGGTGCGGCGTGCCGGTGGTGGTGATACCGGTGAGAATGCGCGTACGTGTGGTCATGGATGATCGCTTGTTCAATTCGAGAGGCGCGGCAGGATCAGATCCTTGAGATCGGTCAGCTTGCCATGGAAAAAGTGTCCGCATTCTGCCACTTTCAGCAGCTCATGGGGACGTTCCAACGCCGCGGACCAGTCATAGACCAGCTGCGGATCGATCACTTCGTCGGTTTCCGGCTGGATCAGGGTCAGTGGGCAATGTTCCGGCAGACGATCGACTGCCCGCAAGCGCATGACCGCCGCCGCCACCAGGAACAGGTGCCGCAAGCTCTGGCCCTGGGCTTCCAGGCGACCGCCGAGGCTTGCCGCGACGTAACCGCCGAAGGAAAAGCCGAACAAGGTCAGGGGCAAGCCCGGGTGTCGGGCGCGCAGCCATTGCGCGGCGGCCTCGGCGTCATCGACTTCGCCGCTGCCCATGTCGTGGCTGCCGGCGCTGGCGCCGACACCGCGATAGTTGAAGCGCAAGGTGATCAGGCCAGCATCGCGGGCGGTGCGTTGCAGGGTCGAGACGACCTTGTTGAGCATGGTGCCGCCCTGCACCGGATTAGGGTGACAGATCAGCGCCAGGCCACGCGCTTCGGGCATGTCCAGGTACAAGGCTTCCAGTTGGCCGACAGGGCCATCGATCATTACAGGGGTTTCACGCATCAGCAAGGCAGGAACTCCGTGACCTCTCAAGGGGTCGACTCGTCTAGCTAAAAGTCTGTGCCTGACATCACCGCGACCTTAAGATCGCGGTATACAGCGCAGGCCCGAGCCGTTAACGTAAAGCAAAGCCGTTTATAGAGGAAGGACTCGTGGAACACTCGCTCTTAGTTTGGTTGTTGCCGACTCTTGCCCTGGTCGCGGGTGTCGCCATTGGTTTCCTGATCGCCCGTCTGGTGCCGAGTGCCGCCCCGAGCAGTACGCAGCGTCAGTTGGACGATATCCAGGAACGTTTCGACAGTTATCAGAACGAAGTGGTCACCCACTTCAACAGCACCGCGAACCTGGTGAAAAAACTCACCCAGAGCTACCAGGAAGTGCAAGACCATCTCGCCGAGGGTGCCAACCGCCTGGCTCTCGACGAACAGACCCGCCAACGCCTGCTCGCCGCCCTGCACGCCGACGCGGTACAGAGCCCACGGGAGCGCCTGACGCCACCGCGCAGCCAGGAGCCACCGCGCGACTACGCGCCCAAGGCACCGAACGCGCCGGGTATGCTGGATGAGCACTACGGCCTGAAAAAATAAGCCGGTTTCCAGCGTCATGAAAAAGCCCGCCCGATCAGTGATCGGGCGGGCTTTTTCAGGCCTGGGGTTCAGTCAGGCGATCAAGGGTACTGCTGCACCGGCTGGCCATACTGCTGGCCCTGCTGATATTGCGGTTGGCCTTGCTGTTGGTACTGAGGCTGGCCTTGTGGCGGATAGGGCTGTTGACCTTGGGGCTGGCCGTACTGCTGGCCGGGAATCGCCTTCAGGTTGACTTCCACCCGACGGTTCTGCGCCCGACCGTTGACATCGGCGTTGCTGGCCACCGGGTTGTCCGGGCCGGCACCGCGAGCCGAAAGGTTGGCACCGCTGACACCCTGGGAGGTCAGGTAGTTGGCGACGCTCTGGGCGCGACGCTGGGACAGGTCCATGTTCAACTGGCGGCTGCCAGTGCTGTCGGTATAGCCGACGATTTCGATCTGGTTCTGGTTGAACTCCTTCAGGGAGTTGGCCAGGTTGTTCAGCGGCTGATAGAAGCTGCTGGCGATCGCATCGGAGTTGGTTGCGAAGGTAATGTTACCCGGCATGATCAGCTTGATCTGATCACCCTGGCGCTGCACCTGGACACCGGTATTGGCCATGCTCTCGCGCAGCTTCTTTTCCTGCTGGTCGGCGTAATAGCCGTAACCGGCGCCGGCCAGACCGGCCAGCGCGCCACCGACCATGGCGCCCTGGCCATGGTTCTTGTGGTTGATCAACGCACCGGCCGCGGCACCGGCCAAGACGCCGATACCGCCATATTTGGCGGTGTTGCTCATGCCCCCTGAGCCTTGTTGTTGCTGTGCCTGTCCCTGGTTGTCATACGGGTTTTGCGACGCACAGCCAGACACGAGGGCGACGGCGGTGGCGAGGATAATCAATCGACGCGAGGTGAACATGAATCAAGCTCCTACTCATTTGAGGTGCAACGGGCATTGGCAATAGACCCCTGCCGACGTTGGAACATGACGAACGGTAAAAATTCCATGAAACTGTTCAGCCGCGAACAAAAGGGTTCTCGCGCATTTCTTCGCCCAACCGGGTCTCGGGACCGTGCCCGGTGACCACCGTCGCCTCTTCGTCCAGCGTGTACAGGCGCTGCTTGATCGAGCGCACGATGGCGGCCTGGTCGCCGCCCCACAAATCGGTGCGACCAATGCCACGACGGAACAGCGTGTCGCCCGCGATCAACAGTTTCGCCTCGGCAAACCAGAAGCTCATGGAGCCCGGGGTATGTCCCGGCGTATGCAAGGCCACCCCGCAGCCGCAGGCCAGCGCTTCATCATCGGCCAGCCATCGGTCTGGCGGCGGAACCGGCAGGTAGGGCACGCCGAACAGGTTGCACTGCATTTCCAGGTTGTCCCAGAGGAACTGGTCGTCCTTGTGCAGGTGCAAGGTCGCGCCGGTTTTCTCCTTGAGTTGGCCGGATGCCAGGAAATGATCCAGGTGCGCGTGGGTGTGAATGATGCTGACCAGTTTCAGCCCGTGGGCTTCGAGCCGGGCGAGGATCAACTCAGGATTGCCCCCCGGGTCGACGACCATGGCTTTTTTCGTGATCGGGTCGCCGATCAAGGTGCAGTTGCACTGCAACGGGCCGACGGGGAAGGTTTCGCGGATCAACGCAGGTTTTGCCGGGTTCATGAATGTTCCTGCAATGGACTCGTCGGACAATATCCCCCTCGCCCGAGCGAGGTGATGATGTGAGAAAGTACAAGGAGCAGCCCACCTCGTCCACTACCGCCCTTGCACAAGGGTTCAAGAAAACGGCCCCGAAGCCGCCTCCCGGAGCGAATCCCCCCGATATCCCGTGCCAAACGTCATTCTCAACTGCTCAACACTGCGCACCAGCAACTCCTTGAGTTCCGGCAACCATTGCGGGTCCTCCAGCACACGCATCACCGCTGCCGCGTCGCCATACAACAGCTCACGTTCCAGGGCACTGGCGCGCAGCGACAAGGCCTGCGCGCCGACGGTGCCGGAACTGCCCTTGATCGCGTGCAGCACCGCCGCCACCGCCGGCCCGTCCCGGTCCTGCAGGTGCTCCGGCAACAACGACAGCTGTTTTTCCAGCTCCGCGCTAAAGGTGTACAAGACGGTACAGATCAACTCGACGTTGCCACCGAAGCGGCCCATGATCGAATCGCGCGCCTCGATCACCGATTCCGTCGAATGACTCGGCACTTCGCTCATCATCAGCGGCTGCGGCGCCTCGCGGCCAGTCTGGACGCGTAATGTCAGCACCAGTTGCTCCAGGTCGATGGGCTTGCTCACGTGGTCATTCATGCCCGCCGCGATGCAGGCTTCACGGTCGGTGTTGGAGGCGTTGGCGGTCATCGCCAGGATCGGCAACAGGGCAAAATGCGGCTGGCGGCGAATCCGCCGCGTCGCCTCCAGGCCATCGATGTCCGGCATCTGGATATCCATCAGCACCGCATCGAAAGGCGTCGAAGCCGACAACACCTGGCTGACGCCTTCCAGCCCACCTTCCGCCAGGCTGACCTGGGCGCCCTCGCCCCTCAGCAGTTCGTCGGCGACCTGACGGTTGAGGGCGTTGTCTTCCACCACCAGCAGGCGTAAGCCGGCCAGACGCCGGGGCCGCTCAGGCCCGGGCAGGGCCTCGGCAAGCGGTTCGCTGGTGCTGAAGGCGCGCTGGACCGCATCGGCCAGTTGCCGGGGCGTTACCGGCTTGGTCAGGAACCCCACGAACGGTGCATCACCCTCATGATGCACATCCGCCAGGACCTCACGTCCGTAAGCGGTAATCATGATCACCATCGGCGGCGGCGCGGCCTGCTCCTGCAAGCTGATCAACCGGGCGGCACTGAGGCCATCCATGTCCGGCATGCGCCAGTCCATCAGCACCACGTCGTAGGGTTCGCCGCGCAGTTGCGCGTTGCGCACGCTCTCGACCGCCAAGGTGCCGCCGTTCACTGTGTCCGCCGTCCAGCCCAGTGAACGCACCGTGCGCAGCAGCAGTTCGCAGGCCATGGAATTGTCGTCGGCCACCAGCAGGCGCATCGTCGAGTCGACCCCCGGACAGGACAAGCGCAAGGCTTCGCCGCGGGCCACCTCCAGGCTGATATCGAACCAGAACCGGCTGCCAACCGCCACCTCGCTCTCGACCAGCAACTCACCGCCCATCAGGCCGACCAGCCGCTTGCAGATCACCAGGCCCAGCCCGGTCCCGCCGAAACGGCGGGTAGTCGAGGCTTCCGCCTGAGTGAAACCGTCAAAGATACGCTGCAGTTGTTCGGCACTGATGCCTATGCCGGTATCGCACACCTCGAATCGAATCTTCACCGTCTCGCGCAAGCGCTTCAACTGCCGGACACTGACCACCACCTGCCCCTGCTGGGTGAATTTCAGGGCGTTGCCCGCCAGGTTGATCAGCACCTGCTGCAAGCGCAGGCTGTCACCCACCAGGCTGCCGGGCAGGTCGGAGTCGAGGTCGAACATCACCTCGACCTCCTTGCTGCCCTGGTTGCCCGCCAGCACTACCGCCAGGTCGCGCATCAGCGGCTCGAGCTCGAAGGGATGCGGGTCCAGGCGCAGTTTGCCGGCCTCGATCTTGGAGTAGTCGAGGATGTCATTGAGCAGGCCCAGCAGCGACTTGGCCGCCGTCTGGGCCTTGACCACATAGTCGCGCTGGCGGGCATTGAGGTCGGTGTGCTGGACCAACTGCAACATGCCCATCACCGCGTTCATCGGCGTGCGGATCTCATGGCTCATGTTGGCCAGGAAGAACGACTTGGCCGCGCTGGCGCTGTCGGCGCGATCCTTGGCCTGCAGCAGGTGCGACTCCAGCTCGCGCTGGGCGGTGATATCGCGGTTGATGCCGGTCACGCGCACGGCACGCCCCTGGGCATCCCGCTCGACCTGGGCACCGGCCTGGATGATCCGTATCCGGCCATCCGGCCCCAGCAGACGGAAGATCGGGTCATAGACCCCCTCGCCCGTCACCGCCGCGGCCAACTGCGCGGCGACGGCGTCGACGTCCTCGGGGTGGACCCGATCATACCAGTGGGCATAGCTCAATCCGTTGTCGCGCAAGACCAGCGGCTGATTGTAGAACTCGAACATGCGATCGTTCCATTGCAACGAGTCATCCGCCAGCGTCCAGGTCCAGATCCCCAACTCGGCCACATCGGCGGCCATCAACAGTTGATCGCGGATCAACCGGGTTGCCTGCAGGCTCAGTTCCAACTGGTGTTCCGCCGCCTTGCGCTGAGTGATGTCAACCGCGATCCCCAGGTAGCCGGTCAACTGCCCCTCGTCATCGCGCAGCGCTGTCACCACCAGGCTGACCGGCACATGGGAACCGTCCTTGCGCACATAGGTCCATTCGCGGGTTTCCGAATGTTCGAACTCCGGTTTGTGGGCAACGACCCGGAAGCCCTCGATGAGCTGCGCATACTCCGTGCTGAGTTCGGCGCCACGCTCGATGATTTCCTGCGCAACATGGAAGACCGTCGGGGTGGCCTTGCCCAGCAGTTCTTCGGCGCGATAGCCGAGCATGTGCTCGGCACCTTCGTTGAATACGCTGATCACCCCCTCCAGATCGGTGGCGATGATCGACACCTCGGAGGCCGAACGCAGCACACTGCTGAACAACAGATTGATCCGCCGCAGCTCCGCGGTACGCGTCGCCACCTGCTCCTCGAGGTTGGAGTTGAGTTCGAGAATCCGTGCCTCGGCGGTCTTCTGCGCGGTAATGTCGCGGAGAATCTTGGAGGCGCCGATCACCCGGCCACTCTCGTCGCAGATAGGTGAGACATTGACCGACACATGGATGACGCGGCCGTCCTTGCAGTGCCGCTGGGTGTCGAAGTTGCTGATCATCTCGCCAGCGGCGATACGCGCGAGGATCTCGACCTCTTCCGAGACCAGTTCATGCGGTACGATCAACTGCGCCAGCGGCCGCCCCACCGCTTCCTGTGCGGTATAGCCCAGCAAGTTCCGTGCGCCCTTGTTCCAACTGGTCACAACACCTTGCAGGGTCTTGCCGATGATGGCGTCCGCCGAACCTTCGACGATCGAGGCCAGCCGCGCCTGTTCCGCGATCACCTGCAAACGCCGCTGGGAACTGACGCCGGCAATGACCGCGAGAGCGGCCACCAGCAGGCTGGCGAGCACACCGAGGAAAAACACCAGTATCGGTGATACCAGGTGCAGGCGCTGCGCGAACAGCGGCAGCGCCTGCACCTCGATCTGCCAGCGCCGACCGAAGACGTCCCGCTCCAGGGTATGGGTCATCAAGGCCGCAGGCTGCGTGCCCGTTTCATAAGTCGTCTGGTAAAACTGCTCCGCCGCCCCGGGTACGGTAATGTCCTTGAGTCGCAGGTTGATGGCCTCGTCCCGCGGCACCAGACCGTCCAGAACATTCTCGATCAGCAAAGGCGCATAGCCCCAGCCTACAATTGCCGCCTCGCGCTCCGGCGCGGTGGCCGGCACGATGCCGTGCTTGTAGATCGGCAACAGAATCAGGAAGGACTGTTCCGGCTTGCCCGGCAACTGCTCCAGTGTGATCGGCGCGGTGATCCGCGCTTCTCCGGTACGCGCGGCCGCTCGCGCCGCCTCGGCCCGGTCAGCCTCCGAGGCGATGTCCAGGCCGAACACCGTTGACTGATCGGCGTTGGGTTCCAGGTACTGAATCACATAAAGATCGCCTTCATGAGGGGCGAACTGGTGAATGCTGAAGTCCGGCGCGCCATCGGCACGGGCCCGCTGCAAAAAGGCCTCCAGGTCCCGAGGCGACACCCGCCGGATAAAACCGAACCCGCGGGCGCCAGGAAATTCCTTGGTCACGTCGCGCATCTGACTGAAGCGGTGAAAGGTCTCCCGCGTCATGCCATCCTCGCCGGCAGTGACAATCGCGCCTCGGGTACCACGCAGCCCGTACTGGTACAACTGCAGCCGGGTCACCACCGCCTGCAGCGCACTTTCGGCAGCGGCGCCGAGGGCTTCGCGGGTGCGTTGCTCGTTGCTGTTCTGCAGGATCAGGCTGCCGACGATAGTCGCCACCAACCCAACGGCCAGGAGCGTGGCGACGCGGCCATTCAGCGCATACAGGCTATTTCGTTTCAACACGGGGGCTCCCTTGAGCAGTGTGGCGATCCCGAGGGACGGGATGTCGATCAGCGGCGGGCACCGATCCCCTCATATTGATCGCGGCCATGAAGACAACACGGTGCATATCTGGGTGAACGGAACCGGTCGGCAGTACAGATAGCCCTGCATGATCCGGCAGCCCAGTTCCAACAGCAGCTCGGCCTGTTGGCGGGTCTCCACGCCCTCGGCCACCAGCTCAAGACCCAGCGCCTGCGCCAGCTTGATGATCGCTTCGACGATGGCCAGGTCGCTTTTGTCGGTAAGCATGTCGCGCACAAAACTCTGGTCGATTTTCAACACATCGATGGGAAAACGCTTGAGATAGGCCAGGCTCGAATAACCCGTGCCGAAGTCATCGATGGCCACGTGCACGCCCAGCTCCTTGAGCGCCACCAGGGTTTCGCGGGCGTTGTCGATGTCCCGGGCCAGCACGCCTTCGGTGATTTCCAGTTCCAGCCATTGTGGTGCCAGGCCGGAGTCGAGCAGGATGCCCTTGACCATCCCGAGGAAGGTTTCTTCGCGAAACTGCACGGCACTGATGTTCACGCTGACACAGATCGGGTAACCCAGCTCGTGGAGTTTGCAGGTGTCCTTGCAGGCCTGCAGCAGCACGTACTTACCAATGGGGATGATCAACCCGGTTTCTTCGGCCAGGGGAATGAAGTCCGCCGGAGAGACGAGGTTGCCCTCGCTGTTGCGCCAGCGGATCAGCGCCTCCATGCCGACCACCCGGTGGTCCCGGGCATCGACCTTGGCCTGGTAGAACACCTCGAACACCCCGTCCTCGATGGCCGCGCGCATATGTCGTTCAAGCAGGTGGCGGGCGCGCATGCCACTCTCGATACCCGGGGAAAAAAACAGGTAGCGGTTACGTCCCGCCTGCTTGGCCTGGTACATCGCGGCATCGGCATGCCGGTAGAGTGATTCCAGATCGTCGCTGTCCTCCGGGAAAACCCCGATACCGATGCTGGCGCTCAGGTCATAACGATTGCCTTGCAGCGAAAACGGGCTGGAAATACTCGTCAGCACCCGTTCGGCAAAATTGCCCACCGCCTCGAAACCATCCACCTCCGAGAGCAGGATGATGAACTCGTCACCGCCTTGCCGACTGAGCGTATCCATGCCGCGCAGCATCGTCGACAGGCGCGTGGCGACATACTTGAGCATCTGGTCGCCGACCGAATGGCCCATGGAGTCATTGATGGCCTTGAAGTTGTCCAGGTCCAGCAACAGCAACGCCAGCCGTCCATGATTGCGCCGGGCCATTTTCAGGGCCTGCTCGGCACGATCCTGCAACAGCATGCGGTTCGGCAAACCGGTCAGGGCATCGTGATTGGCCAAGCGCTTGGCTTCGTTGCGCAGGGTGATATGGGCGTTGATATGCGCCCTGGCCACCGGAATATTCAGCGGTTTCTGGATAAAATCGATGCCGCCGTAGCCCAGGGCCTGGAGTTCGTAATCGGCCTGGGCATGGGAGGTGACGAAAATCACCGCGGCGTCGGACAGCTTGGGGTCGGACTTCAGCGCCTTGCAGACCTCGAAGCCGTTCATGCCGGGCATCTCGATATCGAGCAGAACCACATCGGGACGGCATTGACGCGCCACTCTCAGCGCTTCCTCGCCACTGGTGGCAACATATACCTGTGCCAGATCCCGTACCGACTCCCTGAGAATCAGCGCGTCAGTGGCTTGGTCGTCGACAATCAGCACGACCGGAGCAGGGCTAAATGTGGTCTCGCGCATTCCTTGCTCCCAGGCAATTCCCTTGTAAATCATGACCAAAGAGCGCTGACGTGGCCCCGTTTCTCTCGCCCGCGCGAGCATCCAGTCGCTCAAGGCGCTGCATGGATACGCTGACGTATATTGGTTATAGCTGACGCAAGGCGCATAGCCACCCCGCCGGAGCTTCTTCGCGCGCCCGTTGGCCGAACGGTAAGTAGCCGGCGACAGGAATCGCTCAGCGCGACTCGCCCAACAACCCCAGCTCCTGCGCCCGCGCCACGGCCTGGGTGCGCCGCTCGACCCCCAGCTTGCTATTGATATGACTGGCGTGGGTTTTCACCGTATGCAGGGAAATGAACAACTGATCGCTGATCTCCTGGTTCGAACAGCCCTGGGCGATCAACTGCAGGACAGCCAGCTCACGGCTACTCAGGTTCTCGACGAGCAATGCCGCCTCCGTCGCCTCGCGCATGGCCGGAACCGGCAGCAGCGCCAACAGGCTGTGCCGCAGCGGCGTGTCGGGGCCGTGCAGCAGTTGCTCGCGCATCCAACCCGGACGCGCCTTCGCCAGGGCCTGGAACGGCAGCAAGGCGCCCCCCGTGGTGGCCGCCACCGCGCAGGCAAACAACGGCCGGGCTTCGACCTCGCGGGAAGTCGCCAGCAACACCAGTACCCACTGGTTCCAGGCCATCACGCTGAGCATTTGCCCACCGCTGGCCTGCCCCTGCGCCACCAGTTTCGACAGACGCCGCTGCGCGAGCTCGGGTTTGCCCTGTTGTGCCTCGAGCAGTGCCTGCTGCAACTGGATATGCTGGGGCAATTGCAGATGGAACTCCGGCGCCGGCGCCGGTTGATCGCCGTTATAAGTCTGCTCCAGGCGCCCCAGCCAGGCTTCGGCGAGGTCCATGCGGCCCTGGGCCAACCACAGTTGGCACTTCACCAGGGTGATCATCGCCAGGTAGTAGATCGGCGGCACATCCCAGATATGCATCAGACGCTCGGCCTCGGCCAATTCGGCAAAGGCCTCGGCGAACTGGCCGTTGCATCCTTCCTGGCTGGCAATCACACAATGGCCCAGCAGTACGCTGAGATCACGGCAGGCCCGTGCCTCCTGGATGCCCGCCAACAAGCGAACCCGCCCGGCTTCGGGTTGCAGACGCAGGGTCAGCAGATACCCCTCGTACAGCGTCAGCCGGGCGCGGGCGGCGTACAGGCGCTGGGCGGACAAGCCTTGCAGGCGCTGCAAGCCCTGACGGACCTCATCCAGCGCGCGCAGCACTTCGCCACGGGCCTGGAGCACGCGCGCCCGGTCGTAATGGGCCAGGGCTTCGAACAAGGGATTGCCGACGCGCTGGGCCAACTCCAGCGACTCGCGATTCAGGCCGCGCGCGCGCCACAGGTCGCCGTCGGCGATCGCCAGGTTGGACAGGGTCGACAGGCATACCAGGCGCTGGCCATAGCGCTTGTGCGGCAGACTGAGCAAGGCTTCGCCGCAATAGGCCTGGGTTCTCTGGCGATCGCCACGCCCCCGGGCGATGATGCCGCTCAGGGCCAGCCATTGCGCGAGCATGGACTTCTGCGCCGTGGCCGAGGGCGCGGGCAGGAAGCGGCTCAGGTGGCTCGCCAGCTCTTCGGCCGCATCCAGCTGGCAGGCCAGCCCCAATGCCCAGGCGTAGAGCACGATCAAGCGCGGCGTGCTGACCAGCAAGCGGTCGGGCAAGTCCATTTTCCAGCGCAATAACATGCCGACGTTCTGCTCGGCCAGCAGTTGCTCTTCCGAAAGGTTCTGGACCAGGTTGGCCGCCACATCCAGGTGACCGGCGCGCAGGGCCTGCTCCACCGCTTCGTCGAACAGCCCCTGGGCGCTGAACCAGCGGCAGGCACGCAGGTGCAGGCTGGCGGCGGGGACCAGGGTATTACTGGCCGGGCGACTGCGCAGCAGATCGGAAAACAGGTGGTGATAACGGAACCAGTGGCCATGTTCGTCCAGCGGCACCAGGAACACCTGGTGCGATTGCAGATAGCTCAGGATCTGCCCACTGTCGTGGGCCTCGCGAATGGCATCGCACAGCTCACCGCAAAAGCGCTCCTGGGGCGCGGTATCGTAGAGAAAGGCCTGGACCTCGGGAGGCAGGCAATCGATCACCTCCTCCAGCAGGTAGTCGCGAATCAGCCCCGCCCCACCCTGCAGGACCTGGGGCAGCGGCATATCGCTGCTGGCCTGCGCCGCGGCCAGCAGCCAGAAGCGCAAACCGGCCACCCAGCCCTCGCTGCGCTCGATCAGGTTGTGCAGCGCCTCGCCACGCAAGGAACTGCTGTGGCGTTCGAACAGGTCAAGGGATTCGCCGTGGGTCAGGCGCAGGTCCTGCTCGTTCAGCTCCAGCAGTTGCCGCGACAGCCGCAGGCGTGCCAGGTGCCACTCCGGCCGCTGCCGGCTGGTGACCATGACCAGCAAACCGGCGGGCAGGTGGTTGAGGAAGAACTGCAGACAACGATCCAGCACCGGGCCCTGGGCCAGATGGTAGTCATCGAGTACCAGCAACAGCGGCGTGCTCGTGCAAAGGCGCAGCGCCAGTTCGTCGAGCAGGCCGTCCAGCCACTCTTCGAAAGCGAAGGGTTGATGCCGCTGACGCATCTTCAACAGGCCCAGCGCCTGGCGACCCAGGTCCGGGAAGTAGCGCTGCAGGCCGTCGAGCAGGCGCTCAAGGAAACGTCCCGGATCGTTGTCCCGGGGACTGAGCCCCAGCCACAGGCTTTGCCAATGCCCGGGCAGGCCCTGACAGAACTCCACCGCCAACGAGCTTTTGCCGAACCCGGCCGGGGCGCTGACCAGCAATAAACGACCCTGCAAGCCGGCGGCGAGGCGCTCGCACAGACGAGGTCGCAACACATAGCCGTCCGGCAGTGGCGGACGGTAGAAACGTCCTTCCAGGGCAGGTATGGCCGGACCCATGGGACCTTGCATACGGGACAGATCAGTCATGGCCGGCTCTTGTTGAAAGGCTGTTATCGGCAGGCAGCTGTCTGCAGACTAGCGGTAAAAAGCGTCGTAATGAAGGCTTTTTGTCGTAATTTTGTCGAAAAGCATCGACTTTGAAATATTTAGCCACACATACCCCGCGAGCAAAAAAACGCCCCGAACCGGTCGGGGCGTTTCAACGCAGGATGCGCCTGCGCTTGTAACGGGGTGGCAGGTGGGAGCGCTGCTCCCAGGGTTTCAGCGAACGCCATCCTGGCGCAGGGCGGCCGGAGTGAAGTCGCTGGTGGTGGCGGTGAAGCCGAAGTCATACGCCTGCTTCTCTTCGTTCTTCATGCCCAACGCCAGGTAGCGGCCGGACTGCAGGTCGTAGAGGGTTTCCAGGGCGTACCACGGCACCTGCTTGTCGTAGTAGTTCTCGGCATGGGCTTCAGCGACACGCCAGAGTTGCCCGCGACCGTCATAGTGGTCGATCACCGCCGCCTGCCAGGTGTCCTCGTCGATGTAGAAGTCACGCTTGGCATAGATATGCCGCTGGCCTTCCTTCAGGGTCGCGACCACGTGCCAGACGCGGCGCAGCTCGTAACGCGCCAGGTCCTGGTTGATGTGACCGGCCTTGAGGATGTCGGCGTACTTGAGTTGCGGCGAATCGAGCTTGTAGCTGTCGGAGGCGATATACATTTCTTTCTTGCCTTCGAGCTTCCAGTCGTAGCGGTCCGGCGCACCGTTGTACATGTCCAGGTTGTCCGAGGTGCGCAAGCCGTCGGCGGCGGTACCCGGGCCGTCATAGGAGACCTGTGGAGCGCGCCGCACGCGACGCTGGCCGGCATTGTAGACCCAGGCCGAACGCGGTTCCTTGACCTGGTCGAGGGTCTCGTGGACCAGCAGCACGCCACCGGCCAGACGTGCCGGCGCGGTCACTTTCTGCTTGAAGTAGAACAGGATGTTGCCCGGGTTGGCCGGATCGTAGTCCTTCATCTTGTCGCGGAAGACGAACTGGTCCTGGAAGTACACCAGGCTGTACGAGCCGTTGGTCTGCGGCGTGGCCTGGGTCACCAGGCGGGTCACACTGCCGCCGCGATAGCGGGTGATGTGGTTCCAGATCACTTCCACGCCGCTTTTCGGAATCGGGAACGGTACGGCGACCTTGAAGTTTTCCAGGCCGTTACCGCCGCTGACCAGGTTGGTCTTGGTGGCGTTGTCCTTGATCGCGGCGAACACCTCATCCGGCACGGTGGCGCCGCGATGGGAGGGGTAGACCGGCATCTTGAAGGTCTCCGGGTAACGCTTGAACATCGCGTATTGCCCCGGTGCCAGCTTGTCCTTGTACTGCTCGACATTCTGCGCGGTGATAATGAACAGCGGTTTTTCACTGGCGTAGGGGTCGGAGAGGAAACCCTTGCTATCGACAGCGCCGATGGTCTTCGCCATCGGAGCCCAGGCCGGGATGGTACCGGCGGCGTTGCCGGCCTTCTCCGCGCCCATGGGGGTCAGGCTGGCGCCCAGTTTCGCCGCTTCGTCGGCGGAGACCGCAGCCATCACACCGGTGGCCAGCAGCGACAATCCCAGTACCCCGACCTGAAGCAGATTCTTGGTGATTTTCATCTTGTTGTTCTTCCTTCAAGTGCAACGGTCTTAGAAGTTCATGCCAACGCTCAGTGCCACGAAGTCACGGTCATCCACCGTGCTGTAGTCGCCACCGAAGAAGTTGGTGTAGTTCAGGCTCGCGGTGTAGGTGTTCTGGTACTCGGCATCGAGGCCCAGGCTGATGGCCTTGCGACCTTCTTCGAAGTTGCCACCAGGGCCCGGCGAGTAGCCTTTCACGTCATGGGACCAGGCCACGTTGGGCTTGAGGTTCACACCGGCGAAGACATCCGGGTATTCCCAGATGGCCCGGGCGCGATAGCCCCAGGAGGTGGCGGTGGTAAAGCCATCGTTGTTGCAGTTGGAGGAAAGATTACTGCTGGCGGTCCCGGGACCTGCTCCGGCAATGGTTCGTCCGTTAAGAAACTCACAGCTGCCGCCCGGCAATGAACCTGGACCAAACACCGGGTCGCGTCCGTAGCGAACATCATTCTTGCTTTCCAGTCCCCCGACATGCGTTACGCCGATTTCACCCACAACGGTCAGACGATTGGCGCCCATGACCTGATCGAAAAAATGCGTAAACGTGGTTTGGAACTGGCTGATCTCCTTGCGACGATAACCATGCAGATCCTGACCTGGGACGCCATTCAAGAGTGAAGCATTAGCCAGAGCCCCGCCCAATGGACGCACGCCCGCATACAGAATGTCCGTGGTGTTGAGTTGTACCGGCGCATTCGGCCGATAACTCAGCTCGCCACTCCATGCCGTCCCGGTCGGTAGCGTTGTCGAAAAGCTCAAACCATAAAGACGAATGTCTTCCGGATACTCAACGAAATAGTTGGAGTTTCCCGCCACCACCAGAGGGGCCAGCGCACTGAAAGGCCCCAATCCACCGCCCGCGATTTTCGAGTAGACCGACTGTGGAGCACCCTGCGCGCTGAAAATAGGTGCCCGGCTATGATAGTTCATGAAATAGGCACCAAACTCGGTGTCCAACGGTTCAAAGTTATAATGCAGCGCCAAGCCGTACTGGCCGCCGCTACTGGCATCTCTATCGGCACTTCTCCTGACCAGAACCCCCTCCTGGTTGATGTCGACGCCATTGGCGGCCAACGTCGGCATCGCTACCGAAGGAATAGTGGAACTCTTGTTCAAGACCCGCAGGTTATCGTTACAGCCTTGGGAAACGATGTCCGCTTGCGAAAAAAATGTCCCGCAGTTATCCGTCACCGTTTGATCCCAGCCAATCTGGTAAAAGCCTTCCGCCGAGAGGTTGTCGGTGAGGCTCTGGTTCAGATAGAACATATTGACCGGAATCAGGCCCTCCTTGATTTCGGCCCCCGGACGACGGAACGCGGACACGTCGATCGGGTTGATGGCGTTGATGCCACCACCGATAAAGGTACTTTCCCCCCAACTCACCACCTGCTTGCCAAGACGCACCGTGCCCGGCAGATCGGCAATGCTGTAGTTGTGGTAGACGAACGCATCGAGGATCTGCCCGCCGGAGGACTTGGCGCCCTCCTTGCGACCGTCGTTGCTGACGTTCTTGAAGTCGAGGTCTTCGTTCTGTAGCGCAAAGTCATACCAGTACTTGCCGCGCACGAACACGCCGGTATCGCCGTATTTCAACTCCAGATCGTGAATGCCCTTGAAGATCTTCGAGAAGGCGTCCCCGGCCTTGAAGTTCAAGTGCCCGTCATCGGAGGTCTGCGACAGACCCTTGCCGCCATTGTTGACACCGATCAGGTTCTTGTTGGGATTCTGCGTCGACCAACTGGCCCCGAGGGACAAGGACGAGTCGAAGCTGCCCTCGATTTCACCGACATTGAAACTGACGCCAAAGGCGGGACCGGCGAGCGTAGAGGCGAGGCTGACGGCCAAGGGCAGTTTCGCCCGGCGCCAGAACGGGTTTAACGCGATCATCGACATACTCCATGTGCTTTATTGTTATGGCAGAGGGCACGTTCAGGAACGCCCCGGGCGAGAGCGAAGCAATCACTCCCATCAATCGCCCGAAGTGGCAATGCGCGAGGTCGCGCGCTTGCCCGGTTCTTGAAATCCTTCAGCGGACTATAGTCAGCAGGTCGTGCCGCTTGATCCCTCTAAAGTGTGATTTGCACCCTGTGGTCACTGCACAAACAATGCGTTCGCCAAGCCGGTGCAAACCGGCTGGCAAGAATGATTGAAAAGTCGCATAGGATAAGCCAAGTGCTTGCTGGGTGGGGCGACCACGCCCTTGCGGGCGTGGCGGGGACACCTCAAAGGGTCGAGAGGAAGCTGCTATTGCTGGCCTGCCATTGGACGATATCGATGCGGATGCGCTTCTTGTCCAGTTTGCCGACGCTGGTCTTGGGAATTTCAGTAACAAGGGCGATCTGATTCGGAATCGCCCACTTGCTCAAGTGGCCCTGCTCGACGAAGGGCTTGAGGTGTTCCTTGAGTTCCCGGGCACCGATCTCATGGCCTTCGCGCAATACCAGCAGCGCGAACGGCCGCTCGCCCCATTGCGGATCGGCAATACCCACCACCGCGACTTCGCGTACCGCCGGGTGACGGCTGACCAGGTCTTCCAGGGCCAGGGAGGAGACCCATTCGCCGCCGGTCTTGATCACATCCTTGATCCGGTCGCGGATATCGATCACCCCCAGGCTGTCCAGGGTGGCCACGTCACCGGTGTGCAGCCAGCCACCGGCCCAGAGTTCGGCGCCCTTCTGCGGTTCCTTGTAGTAGCCCTCGGTCAGCCATGGCGCGCGCAGCACCAGTTCCCCCTGGGTCTCGCCGTCCGCCGGGAGGAAGTTGCCCGCTTCGTCGACAATCGCCGCCTCCACCAGCGGGCCGGGCACGCCGGCCTTGATCCGGTAGGTGGTGCGCTCGTCCTCGCTGCCGGCCAGCAACTCTTCGCTGAGGTGGGCACAGGATACCAGCGGGCCGGTTTCCGACATGCCATAGGCGGCGGTCAGCTGGATGCCCCTGCTCTTGGCGGTTTCATACAGCGTGCGGTTCAGCGCACTGCCGCCGATGACCATCTTCCAGCCCTTGAAGTCGGTGCCCTGCGCCGCCTTGGCGTTGAGCACCATCTGCAGGATGGTCGGCACGCAATGGGAAAAGGTGACCTTTTCCTTGCGCCACAACTCCACCAGCAGCTCGGGATCGTAGCGACCGGGATAGACCTGCTTGAGCCCGAGCATGGTCGCCACATACGGCAGGCCCCAGGCGTGCACGTGGAACATCGGGGTGATGGGCATGTACACGTCGTTACTGCCCAGCAGGCGCACGCTGTCGATGCAGCCCATGATGGTCGCCTCGCCCAGGGTATGCAGCACCAGTTGCCGATGGGTGAAGTACACGCCTTTCGGGTTGCCGGTGGTCCCGGTGGTGTAGAAGGTGGTGGCGACCGAATTCTCGTCGAAATCCTCGAAGTCGTAGAGCGGGCTCGCCGCCGCCAGCAGTTGCTCGTACTCGCCCACCAGGTTCGGCAACTCGGCGCTCTTGTCCTCGGCGTCGGTCAGCAGCAGGGTCTTTTCCACCGTGGTCAGGTGCCCGGCAATCGCCTGGTACAGGCCGACGAACTCGCTGTTGACCAGCACGAAGCGATCCTCGGCGTGGTTCATGGTGTAAAGGATCTGCTCGGGCGAGAGCCGCACGTTGATGGTGTGGATGACCGCGCCGATCATCGGGATGGCGAACATGCACTCCAGGTAGCGATGGCTGTCCCAGTCCATCACCGCCACGGTATCGCCAGCCTTGACCCCCGCCGCCGTGAGCACGTTGGCCAGCCGGGCGATCCGCTCGCTCAAGGTCGGATAGCTGTAGCGCAGCTTGTCGCGATAGATGATCTCGCGGGTCTTCTCGTAGCGGCTGCCGGACATCAGCAAGCGCTTGATCAACAGAGGGTATTGATAAGCCCCTTCGGCGGGCGGAATGATACGAGTCTGCAACATGGAGCTTCCTTGGTCTGTCTGCACGGTCGTGGCTAAAGATAGGCACTCTAGAGCCGTCACGCACTCACTAAATCACCCAAAGGAATGATTTGCGGACGAACGTGGATGCTAGCCCTAAGCCAGCACCCAGCAAAACCTCCGCCGAGGCTCAGGCCGGCTGCCCGACGGGCTGCTGCGCCGGGGTCCGCGGAAACACCAGCGCGGCGACAAACGTCAGCGCGGCAAAGCCGGCGAGAATCAGGTACAAGCCGGCAAAACCCTGGCGTGGCTCGACAAAAGAGATCAGCGGGATGGCCGTCGCGCTGGCCCCGAACGACAGGCAATAGCGCAAGGCAAAGATCCGCGATTGCCACTGCGGCGCGACAAAATGGGCGACCATGGCATCATTCACCGTCACCTGGCCGAACACCACGAACATCAGCGCCGCGCCCAATACCATCACCGAGAGGCCGTCGACGTAAGCCAGACCGAACAGCAACGGTGCCTGGCACAAGGTGAGCAGCACGAAAGGCCACTTCAAGCTCATGCGGTCGAGCACCCGGCCGATGCTCAACTGTGCCACCGCGCCAAAGGCGTAGGCCAGGCTGACAATCACCCCGAGCCACTGCGGCGACGCGAGCCAATCGTGCAGACGCTCCTGGAACAACTTCGGATAAGTCATGGTGGTAGCGTTGAACACCACCCCACCGGTGGCCGTGACCAGCGCCAGGACACTGAACACCATGATCATGGAAATCTGCTGGCCGCTGGCGCCGCGTGGTTTGACATGGGAGCGCGACGGAATCGGTTCCTCGCGCACTTGCCAGGCAAACAGCACACCGAGCACGATCGACACCACTCCCGGCAGGATAAATGCCGAACGCCAGCCGAACCGCGCCACCAGAAAACCGCTGATCAACGCCGAGAACGCCACGCCAAGGTTGCCCCACATGCCGTTGATACCGATTTCACGGCCACGGTTTTGCGCATAGCTGACCAGCATCGCGGTGCCCACCGGGTGGTAGATCGCCGCGAAGACCCCCACCAGGGTCAACCCCAGGGTCAACATCGGCGTCGTGCTGCTCAGACCGGTAAAGATCGACGCGCCGCCGATCCCGAAGAAGAACAGCAACATCATGCTGCGGCGGCTCCAGTGGTCACCTAACCAGCCGGCCGGCAGCGAACAGGCACCGAAGGCAATGAAGCCGCCCAGGGACAGGCCGATCATCTGGGCGAAGTCGAGACCGAAGGTCTGGCCCATGCCGAGCACGGCGGCGGGGAAAATCAGCATGAACATGTGATCGATCACATGGGCGGCATTGATGTAGCGGATTACGTTTCGGGATTGGTTCATCACGGCACACGTCAGAATGGTTAGCGGTCCGTTATGCTAGATTGGCGATAAATCGCATTTCTGCCAACAAACTCATCAAATCAGACAGACTTGTGAAATCGGACATGTTAATCAGCCATTTCCTGCACGGCCCGGTCAGCGCCTATTCCCGCGATTACGTCGACGGCGCGCACCAGGAACGGCACGTCCATCAGGAAGCGCAGTTGCTCTATGCCGTGTGCGGGGTGATGCGCCTGGTCACCGCCGCCGGCGCCTGGATTATCCCTCCGACCCGCGCCATATGGATTCCGCCCTGGGTCGAGCATGAGATTTTCATGAGTGGCGAGGTGCGCATGCGGTCGTTATTTGTCGCCGCCGAATATTCCCCGGCCAACCTGCAAGGTTGTTGCGTGCTGGCGGTCACCCCGTTGCTGCGAGAGTTGATCGTGCGCGCGGTGCAGGGGCCGGAGCAGGCGAAAAACCCGTTGATCCAGCAATTGATGCTGGAGGAACTGGCCGCCCTGGAGAACCTGCCGCTGCACATCCCGATGCCGACGGACCGACGCCTGCAACGGATCTGCCGGGCCCTGCTGGAAGCCCCGGATCATCCCAACAGCCTGGAAGACTGGGCCCAGCAGGTCGGCGCCAGTACCCGGACCCTGGCGCGCCTGTTCCAACAGGAGGTACGAATGAACTTCAATGCCTGGCGCCAGCAACTACGCCTGATGGAAGCCTTGCCACGCCTGATCGCCGGGGAAAGCGTGCAGCATGTGGCCAAGGCCCTGGGCTATGGCAGCGCCCGCGCCTTCAGTTCGATGTTTCGACGCCTGCTCGGCGACAACCCACGCGACTACCTGAACGCCTTGAATCAGTTCAGCGCAATCAATGCATCTCGGTGAAGGCCAGTTTTACTCCTATGGCGATCAGCACCGCGCCCATGGTGCGATCGAACCAATGGCCCATGCGCGCGAAACCGGCACGCACGCGCTGCTGGCTGAACAGCAGCGCCACCAGGCAGAACCACAGCGCGGTGGCCACTGCCAGGTAAACGCCATAACCGGCCTGGACCAGCAAGGGCGTATGCGGGTTGATCACCACGGTGAACAGCGAGAGGAAAAACAGCGTGGCCTTGGGGTTCAGGCCATTGGTCACGAAACCGGAAGTGAAGGCACCGCGGGCGCTGCGCTCGCCTCTCTGCAAAGCCAGGTCGTCGGTAACGGGCTTGCCCGGCTTGGCGCGGATCGCCTTGAAGCCGATGTACAGCAGGTACGCCGCCGCCAGCCATTTCAAGGCATTGAACAGTACGATCGATTGCGACACGATCAAACCGATGCCCAACAGCGAATAGCCCACATGCAGGAAAATCGCCGTACCGACACCCAGCGCGGTCCAGGTGCCGGCGCGCCGACCATGGGTCACGCTCTCGCGCACCACCACGGCAAAGTCCGGGCCGGGGCTGGCCACCGCCAGCAGGTGAATCAGGGCAACGGTCAAGAATTCCGCCAGGTAGATGGACACGTCGATGGGCTCCTCAGTAACCAAATATGTCTGTTAGGCTCGTCACCTTACGCCTTCACCCCATCGCACAAAAGGTACAGTTGATGAGCAACTTCCGCCGCGCGGTCTTCCTCGATCACCCTTCCCTGGATCTCGGCGATCTGGACCTCGAACCGCTGCGGGCCTGCTTTGACGAGTTACGGCTGTGCGCCAGTACCACGCCGGAGAATGTCGTCGAGCACCTGCAAGGCGCCCGCGTTGCCATCAGCAACAAGGTCCCCTTGAGCGCCGAAACCCTGGCTGCCTGCCCCGATCTGCGGTTGATCCTGATCAGTGCCACCGGCACCAACAATGTCGACCTGGTCGCGGCCCGCGCCCGCGGCATTACCGTGAGCAACTGCCAGGGCTACGGCACGCCGTCGGTGGCCCAGCACACCCTGATGCTGCTGCTGGCCCTGGCCACGCGCCTGACCGATTACCAGAAAACCGTGGGCGCAGGCCGCTGGCAGCAGGCCAAACAGTTCTGCCTGCTGGACTTCCCGATTGTCGAGCTGGAAGGCAAGACCCTCGGCCTGCTCGGCCACGGCGAACTCGGCGGCGCGGTGGCGCGCCTCGCCGAAGCCTTCGGCATGCGCGTGCTGCTCGGGCAGATTCCCGGACGCCCGGCCCGCGCCGATCGAGTACCACTGGAGCAACTGCTGCCACAGGTCGATGCGCTGACCCTGCACTGTCCGCTCAACGAATACACCCGCCATTTCATCGGCGCCCCCGAGCTGGCACTGCTCAAGCCTGGCGCCTTCGTGGTCAACACCGCACGCGGCGGCCTGATCGACGAACTGGCCCTCGCCGATGCCCTGCGCGGCGGCCACCTGGGTGGGGCCGCCACCGATGTGCTGAGCGTCGAACCACCGAGCAACGGCAATCCACTGCTGGCTGGCGACATCCCGCGCCTGATCGTCACCCCACACAACGCCTGGGGCAGCCGTGAAGCCCGGCAGCGAATCGTCGGACAACTGGCGGAAAACGCCCGGGGCTTCTTCAACGGAGCAGCGCTGCGGGTTGTCAGTTGATAAACTGCGGCACTTTTTTTCAGGGAGCAGACCATGGATCCGCGCAGTGAAGTACTGCTTCGTCAGGCCGATTATTTCCAGGGCCGGCTGTTGCTCGCCGGGCTGCCCGCCGACGACCTGCTCGGCCGCCTGCCCAACGCCCACGGCTGGTGCTGGCACGCGGGCGATCAGGCGGCCCTGGAGGCGCGCTTCGAAGGTCGCAGCCATTTTGGCGTGAATATCCCCGACATTCCGTTCGACAGTGCCGTGGTGTTCCTGCCCAAGGCCAAGGACCTGACCGACTACCTGCTCAACGCCATTGCCTCGCGCCTGCCCGGCGGCGAGGTGTTCCTGGTCGGGGAAAAACGCAGCGGCATCGAAGGCGCGGCCAAGCAACTCAACCCCTTCGGCAAGCCACGCAAGCTCGACAGCGCCCGGCATTGCCAGTTGTGGCAGGTGACTGTCGCCGAAGCACCGGCACCCCAGTCACTGGAGAGTCTGGCCCGGCACTACGAATTGGACTTGGCCGAAGGCCCGCTCAAGGTGGTCAGCCTGCCCGGGGTATTCAGCCATGGCCGGCTGGATCGCGGCAGCGCCCTGCTGCTGGAACACTTGGACAAGTTGCCCAGCGGTCACTTGCTGGACTTCGGTTGCGGTGCCGGCGTACTGGGTGCCGCGGTGAAGCGGCGTTACCCGCACAACCAGGTCACCCTGCTCGATGTCGACGCCTTCGCCACCGCCAGCAGTCGCCTGACCCTGGCCGCCAATGGCCTCGATGCCGAGGTACTGAGCGGTGACGGTATCGATGCGGCGCCCATGGGCTTGAGTGCGATCCTGAGCAATCCACCGTTCCATGTCGGGGTTCACACCGATTACCTGGCGACAGAGAACTTGCTGCGAAAAGCAGCAAAACATCTGAAAAATGGCGGCGAACTTCGATTGGTTGCGAATAGTTTCCTGCGTTATCAACCGCTGATCGAAGAGCATCTGGGGCGCTGCGTGACCAAGGCCGAGGGCCAGGGTTTCCGGGTCTACAGCGCCAAACGCGGTTGAAAAAGAATACTTGCGCTATGGATCCCGCCTAGGCAGAATCCGCTCCGTCCTAGGGGAGTAGTCTCCCACGAGCGCCACGCTCGTCCGGCATGCGTCAACATACTTGGTCAACAGACCATGGCGCATGCGACCCAGGGTCCGCACAGACGGATCCGAGGTTTGACAAGACCTATGACACGCACACCTTACCCGGGGCGGGAAGGCTGTACGTGTCATAGCCGTGTCGACCCGCCCCTTAGGAAAACCTGATGCTGGATTCCCTGCTCGTCCCCACCGCGATCGTTGCCTTGGCCGAAATCGGCGACAAGACGCAACTGCTCGCGCTCATTCTGGCCGCACGCTTTCGCAAACCCTGGCCGATCATTGCCGGCATCATCGCCGCGACCCTGGCCAACCATGCGGCAGCCGGTGCGTTGGGGGCCTGGTTCGGCAGTTTCTTCTCCAATGCGGTGCTGCACTGGATCCTCGCGGCGAGCTTTACCGCCACGGCGCTGTGGACCCTGGTGCCGGACAAGATCGACGATGACGAAACCACCACCGCCCGCAAATTCGGCCCGTTCCTGACCACCCTGATCGCGTTCTTCCTCGCCGAAATCGGCGACAAGACCCAGGTCGCCACGGTGATGCTGGCGGCGCAGTATCCCGAGCTGTGGCTGGTTGTCATCGGCACCACCCTGGGCATGTTGATCGCCAATGTCCCGGTGGTGCTGGCGGGTAACTTCGCCGCCGACAAGCTGCCACTGACCCTGATCAGACGCCTGGCGGCATCGGCGTTCTTCATCCTCGCGGTGGTGGCGGTGTACAAGGCGATGCAGAGCAGCGGCTGGATCTAAACCGCACGCCCTTGTGGCGAGCGGACTGCCCCAATGAAATAGGGCCGGCCTTCTCGCCACACAGGGTCAGGACTTCCTGGCCTGCTGATACAACGGCATGACCTTCGGAATCGCCGCCTCCAGCGAGGCGATACGACTACTGGACGCCGGGTGGGTACTCATGAACTCCGGTGGCGAGCCTTCCGCCGCCTTGCTCATCTTGTTCCACAGGCTGATGGCCGCATTCGGGTTGTAGCCGGCACGGGCCGCCAGCTCCAGGCCGATCAGGTCCGCCTCGTTTTCATTGGCCCGGCTGTTGGGCAAGGTCATGCCATAGTTGGCCACGGTATCGGCCAGCGCCAGGCTGTCCTGCCCCAGGCCGAACAAGGCACCCGCGCCCTGCTTCGCCATCTCGATCCCATAAGCCTTGGACATCGCCTCGCGACCATGCTCGCGCAAGGCGTGGGCAATTTCATGACCCATCACCGCGGCGATCTCGTCGTCGCTCAGCTTGAGCTGGTCGATCAAACCGCTATAGAAGATGATCTTGCCGCCAGGACCGCAGTTGGCATTGAGCTCGTCACTCTTGATCAGATTGATCTCCCACTGCCATTGCGCCGCATCCGGACGGAAGATCGGTGCCTGGGCAATCAGGCGATTGGCAATCGCCTGGACCCGCTTGGCATTGGCACTGGTCTTGTCCAGTACGCCCTTGCCACTCGCCTCCCCCAGGGTCTTCTGGTACGACTGCGCGTACATCTGGTCGACTTGCTGGCTCGACAACATACTGAACATGTACTGCTTGCGCTCGACCCCGACCGCACCACCGTTGGTGGTATTGACGGCCTGGCACCCACCCAACAGCAAACTCGCGCTCAATGCGCCCAACACCCAAGCTCTAGCCATGAACAGTCTCCCTGAAAACTGCAGCTATCCTAGGCCGGGATTTGTATCAAATCCAGATACAAATGACGCATCGCGGGACCTCAGCCGGTTTTGAACCGCGCCGTACCTCAACCCGGCGTCAGGCACTCCGGTGCATTGAGCTTCGGATCGTTCACCAGGTTGGCCAGCACCCGCTCGCGCAGGGGCGCCTGGGGACTGGCCAGCAACGCCTGCAAATCCGCCATCGCGGTGGTTTCGGACAACCACGCCGCCTGCCCCGCCGCATCCAGGATCAGCGGACGGCGCTGACCGGCCGCCGCCTGGGTCACCACGGCGGTGCTCAACCAGACATGCCCCGCCACCGGATAGGCCTCCCAGATTGCCGCAAAGAACAAGCTCGAACCTTCGGCCGGGGTCAGCCAGTAAGGCCGCTTGCGTTGCGTACCGCGCCATTCGTAGAAACCGTTGGCCGGCAGCAGGCAACGCCGCTCACGGAACGCCTGGCGAAACATCGGCTGCTCGGCCAGGGTTTCGGCGCGGGCATGGGCCGGCGTGCGCGACAGGTCGGTCAACCAGGCCGGAGTCAGCCCCCAACGGGCGCGGGCCAGCTCGCGCTGACCGTCAACGGCACGCAGGATCAGCACCGAATCATTCGGTGAAATGTTCCACTGCGCCTGCTGGTCGGCGGGAAAGCCGGGCAAGGCCGCGAAGGTGGGGTTCCAGCGAAACAGGGCATAACGTCCACACATGGGGCAATACGGCTCTTTTCAAAAACTCGGGCAAGCAGCACAAACGCGCTCCTTTGCAGCGCACACAGGCTAACAGACCAGCACGTCCGGGAAACTCTCCGGCTCGTCGCCGGCCAGCGGCAGCGCCGCATTGTACGCGGCGATCAACTCGCGCGCGCATTGTGCCTGCTCATTGTCCACCGCCAGGGCCAACAAGCCGAAGACCGGCAACTCACCCGCGCCACCCAGCAGGTCACGCCCCACCAGGTGCGCCTGAATCCCTTCGCTGGCGAGCATGCCTTGCAGCAACTCGCCTTCCATCAGGTTTTCCGGCTCGTAGATACGCTGCATAAGGGCCTCCTCGCTACTCATTCTCGCTGTAAACGTCGAGCATCCACTCCTGGCCATCAGTCTGTAGAACAAAGGTAATCGGGCGACAACACACCGCACAGTCCTCGATATAGGTCTGATCCCCGCCGGACAGATCCAGTACCGCCTCGCCGATTTCACCACAATAGGGACATTCGTAACGCTCAGTTTCCAGCATCGCGGCCTCCGAAGTGACTTGTGCGTATAATCGCCGGTCTATTTGCAAGGCTATTTTATGTCTGGGCTTTATTTTCCAGACCCGGCTTTGTTATTTATCACTCAAACCTCTACTTACCCTAGCCGTTTCCAACAAGAGAGCATGATGGGCGAATTCGATGCCATCCGACCTTACGACGACAGTGAAGTACCGGCCGTCATGGCCCGGCTGTTCCGCGACCAGGCGTTTCTGGATATCCTCACCCACTTCCGTTTTCCGCGACTGGCCGGCACCTTCGGCTGGCTGCTGCGACCGCTGATCGCCTATCGCTTGCGCCGTGAATTCGCCGGCGTGAGCTCGGTCGCCACCTTGCAGGACAAGGTCGAAGTCTACGTCGACCAGACCATCGAACGCGCCACCGACGGCGTCACCTACACTGGCGTCGAACAGTTCAAATCGGGCCAGGCCTACCTGTTCCTGGCCAACCACCGGGACATCGTGATGGACCCGGCCTTCGTCAACTATGCCGTGTATCACGCCGGCTTGCCCACGCCGCGCATCGCCATCGGCGACAACCTGCTGCAAAAGCCCTTCGTCAGCGACCTGATGCGCCTGAACAAGAGCTTTATCGTGCACCGCTCGATCGCCGGACGGCGAGAAAAGATGGCGGCCTATCAATTGCTCTCGGCCTACATCAACCATTCGATCCGCCACGACTGCCAGTCGATCTGGATCGCCCAGGCCGAAGGCCGGGCCAAGGACGGTGACGACCGTACCGAGTCGGCGATCCTGAAAATGTTCCACATGAGCCGCAAGGACGAGCCGTTCGCCGAGGTCATCCGCTCGCTGAACCTGACCCCCGTGTCCATCAGCTACGAATATGACCCCTGCGACCAGGCCAAGGCCCGCGAGCTGTATATCCGCGCCACCAGCGGCAGCTACACCAAGGTGCCGGGCGAGGATGACGCCAGCATCGCCAAGGGCATCACCGGCTACAAGGGCCGGGTCCATGTGAACTTCGCCGCGCCCCTGACCGGCGAATTCGAGGACACCAAGGTCCTGGCCACGGAAATGGACCGGCAGATTCTCGAAGGCTATCGCCTGTTCCCGGTGCACTACCTGGCGTATGCCCAGTGGAGCGGCACCGACCCGCAGTTGCAGGTGCCCGCCGCGGCCCAGCTGTTTCCCGCCGAAGAACTGGCCAAGGCCCAGGCGCAATGGCGGAGCCGCCTGGAGGCGTGCCCGGTCGAGCACCGTCCGTACCTGGTGCAGCAATACGCCACGCCAGTGCGCAACCAGTATCGAGTCAAGGCTGGCCTGGCGCTTTAATAGCAAGGGTTATAAATCACAACGGCGCCCGTGGGCGCCGTTGTCGTTTCTGTTGGTCGGGTTAATGTCCATTGTCACCGGAACGTCACCTTAACCCGCCAGTCTGTCGCCCCTCGATAGCCCACGGAGCTTGTCATGCTGCACGCAGAGAACCAGGATCGCCTTTATCTGATCGCCCCCAGCGACGAACAGGAAGCCTTGATCGACGCCATGTCGTTCAATGTCCAGGATCGCCATTGGTTGGTGTATTGCGCGCTGGGAGGGCACCAGCACGCCGATCTGCCGGAAACGGACCTGCTGACCGGGGTGAGCGTGCTGGATCTTTATGTGGAGGCGGCCTGAGGTTGATACGCCAAGCCTTTTGGTGGCGCCCTCGAGGGGCCCATCGCCAGCAAGCTGGCTCCTGCAGGATTGGTGTCATCGGCTCAACACACACTACTGTAGGAGCAGGGCTTGGTCCGGGCGGCGTTCCGACAAGCCCTGTTCCTACACAGGTTGCATTATTCGCTCAGCACCTGACCGATTTTCGGGTCCTTGAACACCCGGGTCAGCGCATCGCTCAACACGTCGCTGATCAACTTGGTGTTCGCCTCTTCGTTCGGCGCCATGCCGAAACGCTGGTTCAAGGACGCCCCGTAACTACCGCTGTAACGACGATTGGCGTTGCTCACATCAGAGCGGAAGTTGGCGCCGATGGTCGCTTCGGTCACGTACATGCCCTCCTTCGGCGACTGGTAGGTCAGATCGGTCAGGGTCACGGTCAGTACCGGTGCATTCATGGCATTCGGCGAAGGGGTGAAGCCCAACAGGCGCACCGCCGCTTCGACCTGGGCCTGCAGTTTCGGCATCAGGTCGGCCCCTTGCACGGTAATGGCGCTGGTCTCCGGGTACAAACCACCGCGGGTGCCCAATACCGGCGAACGGCGACCGTCGACGACCCTCACCACCACCGGCTGACCGTGACCGACAGGCGCCAGCTGAGTGCTGAGCTTGGGTTGCGGACTGAGTTGTTGCGGGCTGTTGGCACAGCCGACAAGTGTCAAACTGGTTACAGTGATCAAACCGAACAACAGGCGTCGCAACATGCTCATCTCTCCAAGGACCAGGCATCATTCAGACCGTGAGTATAGCGGGGCTCGGGCGTTGCTAACCAGCGTCACCCACCCGTGCACAAAACTCTGACAAGCGCGCCCGGCCGTCGTTCTCGTCATTCGCCTGTCACACTGGCCTGCCACCCTGCACACGGGCTCTGAGCAATGAAGATGCCCGGCATCTGACCAGATGCCGAATAAAAGTCATTAAACACGACCATTTCTCCGCGTTTCTTAGTTACAATCTCCCCCCGATTATAAGGACGTCTCCTGATCGGGCCTCGCAGCACCGTCAATGCGCTTGCATCGACACCTTCGTACTGCCCACAGAGAGCCGCCCACACAGATCGAGTGAAGCCGGCGAGCTTGCTGATACCTGCGCAAACCACCGTTTTCAGCGAATCTGCCAGAGCTGCCCTTGTGCTCGTTCACTGAGTTGTTGGCCCGTGCCGCCTGCCCTTCCCGGTGGGTATTCGCACCGCGGGCCCGGTGACAGACCGCGGCAGCCCTTTTTTGAGGTTCACGTCTTCAAAAGAGCGTGAAAAAACGGGTTTTCACAACTTCACGAGAGTGTGGCGAACAAATGAATAGTTTCGCGTCTGAACAGGCACCATCAGCGTCCCCAACGACCTCATCACACAGGACCCGATACACCCCGACAGGCGCCTGACGCCTGTTCGCTTACGGATTTGATTGCACGAATCGGACGCTCTTGACCATAAGTCGAATTGCCCGTGTTGCCCGCCCATGCGTTCATACGCACCCCGAGCCCACCGGCAGCGTCCGCTGAAGTTGCAAAAAATTGCGAAGAATCGGACATGGCCATCCTGGCCGGGTCATCCCTGGGCTAATGTCAAACAAGCCCACCGATGCCCGGCAGCCATGCCGTCAATGTGGTGCTGCAGATTTTGGAGACGCGTTAATGGCGCATAACGAAGCAGTCGATGTGGTCCTGGTAGGGGCCGGCATCATGAGTGCCACCCTTGCGGTGCTGCTCAAGGAGCTCGACCCCGCGATCAAGCTGGAAGTCGTCGAGCTGATGGATTCCGGGGCCGCGGAGAGTTCCAACCCGTGGAACAACGCCGGTACCGGCCATGCTGGCCTGTGCGAGCTGAACTACACGCCGCAGGCGGGTGACGGTTCCATCGACATCAAGAAAGCCGTGCACATCAACACCCAGTTCGAGGTGTCGAAGCAATTCTGGGCCTATCTGGCGCAGAAAGGCACTTTCGGTTCGTGCAAGTCTTTCATCAGCCCGGTGCCGCACCTGAGCTTCGTCCAGGGCGACAAGGGCATTGCCTTCCTCAAGAAGCGCTTTGAAGCCCTGCATCCACACCACGCCTTCGCCGAAATGGAATACACCGAAGATCGCGCCAAGATGGCCGAGTGGATGCCGCTGATGATGCCGGGCCGTCCGGCCGACGAGCCGATCGCCGCGACCCGCGTGATGAAAGGCACCGACGTCAACTTCGGCGCCCTGACCAATCAGTTGCTCAAGCACCTGACCAGCGCTCCCGATGCCCAGGTCAAGTACTGCAAGCGCGTGACCGGCCTCAAGCGCAATGCGACCGGCTGGACCGTGAGCATCAAGGACGTGAACAGCGGCAACAGCCGTGATGTCGATGCCAAGTTCGTCTTCCTCGGCGCCGGCGGCGCGGCCTTGCCGCTGCTGCAAGCGTCGGGCATCGAGGAAAGCAAGGGCTTCGGCGGCTTCCCGGTGAGCGGCCAGTGGCTGCGTTGCGACAACCCGGACGTGGTCAAGCACCACCAGGCCAAGGTCTACAGCCAGGCCGCCGTGGGTTCGCCGCCGATGTCCGTGCCGCACTTGGACACCCGTGTGGTCGATGGCCAGAAGTCCCTGCTGTTCGGGCCTTATGCCGGTTTCACCACCAAGTTCCTCAAGTACGGTTCGATCATGGACCTGCCGCTGTCGGTGCGAGCCGGTAACATCGGCCCGATGCTCGCCGTGGCCCGCGACAACATGGACCTGACCAAGTACCTGATCAGCGAAGTGATGCAGTCCATGGAGCAGCGCCTGGAATCCCTGCGCCGCTTCTACCCGGAGGCTAAAGCCGAGGACTGGCGCCTGGAAGTGGCTGGCCAGCGGGTGCAGATCATCAAGAAGGATCCGAAGAAAGGCGGCGTCCTGCAGTTCGGTACCGAACTGGTCGCGGCCAAGGACGGTTCGCTGGCGGCCCTGCTCGGTGCTTCGCCGGGCGCTTCGGTGACCGTTTCGATCATGCTGGAACTGATCGAGCGCTGCTTCCCGGAAAAAGCCAAGGGTGAGTGGGCAGCCAAGCTCCACGAAATCTTCCCGGCGCGGGAAAAGATCCTGGAGACGGATGCGGCGCTGTATCGCAAGATCAGCGCGCAGAACAACCTGCGCCTGGAACTGGTGGAGTCGAGCAGCGAGACCGAAAGCTACGCTTGAGCTGATCGCTTATGAAAACGCCCCGCCCTTCGGTTGAAGAGCGGGGCGTTTTTTTATGGATCAGAACCGCAAAAAGTGGCGAGCGGGCTTGCCCGCGTTCGGCTGCGAAGCAGTCGCAAAACCTGTGACTGCGTTTTGCCTGACACTATGAAATCGCTGGCTTCAGGGCTGCTTCGCAGCCCAGCACGGGCAAGCCCGCTCGCCACAACAAGCGCGCTCGCCACAAGGGTTCGGATCAGCCGCGAGCGTTGTCGATCAACTCGATATAGTCGCCAGCATTGCGCTGATCGCGGATGAGGCTCACGAAGTCCTGACCGTGCTCATCCTTGCCATCGAGGTCGTAACCGGCGTCCTTGAAGAACACCAGGAAACGTTCGAAATCGTCGATACGCAGCCCGCGATAGGCCTTGATCAGCTTGTGCAGGGACGGTGAAGTGGCGTCGACCGGCTCGAAATCGAGAAACAACTTGATCTGCGCATCGCCGATCTCGTCACCAATCACCTGTTTCTTATCTTTGCGCATTACCGGCTCCAGCCAACGACATTACACGGGGCAGGCAGTTTACCCCCGCCTCTGCTCCGGTCTCAACGAGTACGAACTGATCCGCTCCACAACCGCGTCAGCGGCTCGAAGCCGACGCGGAAAACTGTGCTCCGAAGCCGATACGCAGCGTCTAGCAGCTTGTAGCCCCGCAACCCGGCGGGAAGTGACTGCGAGCCCGAGCATGCAAGCGCTGTTGAACGAAATTCTCGATGAAGTCCGGCCATTGATCGGCCAGGGCAAGGTAGCCAATTACATCCCGGCGCTGGCTGATGTGTCGGGCAATCAACTGGGGGTTGCCGTCTACAGCAACGACGGCGAGGTGTTCCAGGCCGGCGATGCGCGGACGCCGTTCTCGATCCAGAGTATTTCCAAGGTCTTCAGCCTGGTACAGGCAATCAATCATTCCGGCGAGGCGATCTGGGAGCGACTGGGGCATGAACCTTCCGGGCAGCCGTTCAATTCGCTGGTGCAGCTGGAGTTCGAACGCGGTCGTCCACGCAACCCGTTCATCAATGCCGGCGCCCTGGTGATCTGCGATATCAATCAATCGCGCTTCGCCGCACCGGCGCTGTCGATGCGCGATTTCGCCCGGCGCCTGTCCGGCAACATGCAAGTCATGGTCGACGGCAAAGTCGCCGAATCGGAATACCAGCACCGGGCGCGCAACGCGGCCATGGCATACCTGATGCAGTCGTTCGGCAACTTTCACAACGATGTGGAGGCGGTACTGCGCAGTTACTTCAGCCACTGCGCCCTGCGCATGAACTGCATCGACCTGGCGCGGGCATTCGGCTTCCTGGCCAATGATGGCTTCTGCAAGCACAGCGGCGAGCAGATCCTGAGCCGCCGCCAGACCCAGCAGGTCAACTCGATCATGGCTACCAGCGGGCTGTATGACGAGGCCGGGAATTTTGCCTATCGGGTCGGCTTGCCAGGCAAGAGCGGCGTGGGTGGTGGGATTGTCGCGGTGGTGCCGGGACGTTTTACCGTGTGCGTCTGGGCGCCGGAGCTGAATGCGGCCGGCAACTCGCTGGTGGGGATGGCGGTGCTGGAGCTGCTGAGCCAGCGGATCGGTTGGTCGGTGTTCTAGCCCCCCGCCGGCCTGGAACGAGACCTGTGGCGAGTGGGCTTGCCCACGCTGGGCTGCGAAGCGGCCCTAAAACCAGCGACCGCGATCTATCAGATAGATCCATGGTCTCTGATTGACGACTACTGCGCAGCCGAACGGAGCGGGGCGGCGTCCCGACAAGCCCCCTCGCCACAAGAGTGACTCCAGGTCCCCTGATGGGAATCAGGTAATCGGTGCCGGGTTGAACAAGGTAATGTCGTTGTGCAGCTTGTGCTGCTCGGCCCAGGTCTGTTTCCGCCCGCTGGCGACATCCAGGTAGTAGTGGAACAACTCCCAGCCCAACTCCTCGATGGTTGCCCGACCAGTGGCAATCCGTCCGGCATCGATATCGATCAGGTCCGGCCAGCGTTGTGCCAGTTCGGTACGGGTCGACACTTTCACCACCGGCGCCATCGCCAATCCATAAGGCGTGCCACGCCCGGTGGTGAACACGTGCAGGTTCATCCCGGCCGCCAGTTGCAAGGTGCCGCAGACGAAATCACTGGCCGGCGTCGCGCAGAAGATCAGGCCCTTGCGCGTGAAGCGCTCGCCCGGGCCCAGCACGCCGTTGATCGCGCTGCTGCCGGACTTGACGATGGAGCCCAGCGACTTCTCGACAATATTCGACAACCCACCCTTCTTGTTCCCCGGAGTGGTATTGGCACTGCGGTCGGCCTCGCCCTTGGCCAGGTAGCGGTCGTACCAGTCCATCTCGCGCACCAGCGCCTCGGCCACCGGCAGGCTTTCCGCCCGGGAAGTCAGCAGGTAGATCGCATCGCGCACTTCCGTCACTTCGGAAAACATCACCGTCGCTCCAGCCCGCAGCAACAGGTCGGAGGCGTAGCCCAGGGCCGGGTTGGCGGTGATCCCGGAAAACGCATCGCTGCCACCGCACTGCATACCGAGGATCAACTCCGACGCTGGCACGGTCTCACGGCGCCGCTGATCGAGTTTCTTCAGACGGGTTTCCGCCAGCGCCATGATCTGCTCGATCATTTCGCTGAAGCCGTGGCTGGAATCCTGCAGGCGGTACAACCAAGGCTCGCTCAGATCCACCGAGCTGTCCCCCTCGTGCATCACCTGGCCGGCCTGCAACTTCTCGCAGCCCAGGCTGATCACCAGCGCTTCGCCGCCCAGGTTCGGGTTGCGCGCCAGGTTGCGCACGGTGCGGATCGGAATATAGGCATCGGTAGCGGTAATCGCCACGCCGCAACCGTAGCTGTGGGTCAACGCCACCACGTCGTCGACATGCGGGTACTTGGGCAACAGTTCATCCTTGATGCGCTTGACCGCATGGTCCAACACCCCGGTCACGCACTGCACCGTGGTGGTGATACCGAGGATGTTGCGCGTACCGACGGTGCCGTCGGCGTTGCGATAGCCCTCGAAGGTGAAGCCCTGCAGCGGCGCCTGGGCCGCTGGCACATCGGTGGACAGCGGCAGGCTGTCCAACGGCGGCGCGGTGGGCATGCGCAGTTGATCTTCCTTGACCCAACTGCCACGGGGAATCGGCAGCAACGCATAACCGATGATCTGCCCGTAGCGGATCACCTCGCCACCCTCGGCGATATCCACCAGCGTCACCTTATGACTCTGCGGAATGTGTTCGCGGGTCACCAGGCCGTCCGCAAACTCGGTACCGGCCGGCACCCCCTGGTCATTGACCACGATCACCACGTTATCGCGCTCATGCAGGCGGATGTAGCGCGGCGAGTCGGAATGTTCAATCAACTGCATGAAGCCGCTCCTCAGGAATGGGCTTGGGACAGACGGGGTTCGCTATCGTGCTTGGGACCGGCCGGTGGCTCGCGCAGTTCGACGCGCTTGATCTCACCGACGATCACCACATAGCTGATCACCGCCACCAGCGCATTGGCGCCGACGAACACCAGGGCCCACTTGAACGAACCGGTGGAACTGATGATGTAGCCGATCACGATCGGCGTGGTGATGGAAGCGATATTGCCGAACATGTTGAACAGGCCGCCACTCAAACCGGCGATCTGCTTCGGCGAAGTATCCGATACCACCGCCCAGCCCAGCGCGCCCACGCCCTTGCCGAAGAATGCCAGGGCCATGAAGCCCACCACCATCCACTCGATGTCCACATAGTTGCAGGCGACGATGGTGGTCGAGAGCAACAGGCCACCGATGATCGGCGCCTTGCGGGCGAAGGTCAGGGTGTGGCCACGACGCAGCAGGTAGTCGGAAATGATCCCGCCCAGCACGCCACCGATGAAGCCGCAGATCGCCGGCAGGGAAGCGATGAAGCCGGCCTTGAGGATGGTCATGCCACGCTCCTGCACCAGGTACACCGGGAACCAGGTCAGGAAGAAGTAGGTGATGCCATTGATGCAGTACTGGCCCAGGTACACCCCGAGCATCATGCGATTGGTCAGCAACTGCCGCACGTAGTCCCACTTCGGACCGCCACCGGCGGTCTTGCCCTGGTCCATATCGACCAGGCCACCGTTCTCGGCGATATGCGCGAACTCGGCGTCGTTGATCATCGGGTGCTGGCGCGGGCTGTGGATAACTTTCAGCCAGATCAGCGAAAACACCACGCCCAGAGCCCCCATCACCAGGAACACATGCTGCCAACCGAAGCTGAACACGATCCAGCCCATCAGCGGCGCGAACAGCACAGTGGCGAAGTATTGCGCGGAGTTGAAGATCGCCGAGGCGGTGCCACGTTCGGCCGTGGGGAACCAGGCCGCGACAATACGGGCGTTGCCGGGGAAGGACGGTGCTTCGGCCAAACCCACCAGGAAGCGCAGCATGAACAGCGCGACCACGGCGGTGGAGACACCGAACTCACCGACGTAGCCTTGCAACGCGGTGAACAACGACCAGGTGAAGATGCTCAGGGCATAGACTTTCTTCGAGCCGAAACGGTCGAGCAGCCAGCCGCCGGGAATCTGCCCGAGCACATAGGCCCAGCCGAAGGCGGAGAAGATGTAACCGAGAGTGACGGCGTCGATGCCGAGGCTTTTTTGCAGGCTGGAACCGGCAATGGCGATGGTGGCACGGTCGGCGTAGTTGATCGTGGTCACCAGGAACAGCATGAGCAGTATCAAATAGCGGACGTGGGTCTGCTTGGTCGCTTGCATGTAGATGTACTCCCACTCTTTATTTTTTTACGCGGGTAAAACATTCAGGGATGTACCGCACGGAGCCCCAGGCAAGGGCCCCGCGCGGGTGAAGCAGGTTACGAACCGATGTAGCTGGTCTTGACCACGGTGTAGAACTCCTGCGCGTAGCGGCCCTGCTCACGGGAACCGTAGGACGAACCTTTACGCCCACCGAACGGCACGTGGTAATCCACACCCGCCGTCGGCAGGTTGACCATCACCATCCCGGCCTGGGAGTGACGTTTGAAGTGGTTGGCGTACTTCAGCGAGGTGGTGGCGATACCGGCGGAGAGACCGAATTCGGTGTCGTTGGCCATGGCCAGCGCGGCTTCGTAATCGGCCACGCGGACAATGTTGGCCACCGGGCCGAAGATTTCTTCGCGGCTGATGCGCATCGCGGCTTCGCTGTCGGCGAACAGGGTCGGGGCAAGGAAATAGCCTTCGGTATCGCAGGTCACCAACGCACCGCCGGACACCAGGCGCGCGCCTTCGGACTGGCCGATATTGATGTAGCTCAGATCCTGCTCCAGTTGCGCCTGGGACACCACCGGACCGATGTCGGTACCGCTCTTGAGCGCGTGTCCGACCTTGATCGAACGCATGCGTTCGGCCATGGCCTCGACGAACTTGTCGTGAATCCCGGCGGTGACGATCAAGCGGCTGGACGCCGTGCAACGTTGCCCGGTGGAGTAGAACGCGCTCTGCACCGCCAGCTCGACCGCCTGCTTGAGGTCGGCGTCGTCGAGAATGACCTGCGGGTTCTTGCCGCCCATCTCCAACTGCACCTTGGCCTGGCGCGACACGCAGTTGACCGCGATCTGCCGACCGACACCGACGGAGCCGGTGAAGCTGATGCCATCGACTTTCGGGCTGTTGACCATGGCGTCGCCGACCAGCCGACCGCTGCCCATCACCAGGTTGAACACACCGGCCGGGAAACCGGCACGGGAAATGATTTCCGCCAGGGCCCAGGCACAACCCGGAACCAGCTCCGCGGGCTTGAGCACCACGCAGTTGCCGTAGGCCAGCGCCGGGGCGACTTTCCAGGCCGGAATGGCAATCGGGAAGTTCCACGGGGTGATCAGGCCGACCACGCCGAGGGCTTCACGGGTGACTTCGACGTTGACGCCCGGACGCACCGACGGCAGGTAATCACCAGACAAGCGCAGGCATTCGCCGGCGAAGAACTTGAAGATATTGCCGGCGCGGGTCACTTCGCCAATGGCCTCGGGCAGGGTCTTGCCCTCCTCCCGGGCCAGCAGGTTACCCAGTTCTTCGCGACGGGCGAGAATTTCCGAACCAACCTTGTCCAACGCATCGCTGCGGGCCTGGATGCCCGAAGTGGACCAGGCGGGAAAGGCCGCACGGGCGGCGTCGATGGCCGATTGCACCTGGGCCAGGTCAGCCTTGGCGTACTCGCCAATGACATCGGACAAGTCCGACGGGTTGATATTGACCGAGTACTCGGCACCGGCAACCCACTGGCCGCCGATGTAGTTATCGAAACGCTTTGCATCTGCCACGGAAAACCTCCTGAACCGAAAAAACCGCTGATTGCTCAGCGGCCTGGTTTATTCGTTCTTACTGTGCGCCTTGCTTGTCGATCAGCGCGGCCAGGGCGTCGTATTCGTCCGGCAGCAGATCGGTCAGTGGCGTACGCACGGGGCCGGCGTCATAGCCGACGATCTTCGCCCCGGCCTTGACGATGCTCACCGCGTAACCGGCGCGGCGGTTGCGGATATCCAGGTACGGCAGGAAGAAGTCGTCGATGATCTTGCCGACGGTGGCGTGATCGTCCCGGGCAATGGCGTGGTAGAAATCCATCGCGGTTTTCGGGATGAAGTTGAACACCGCCGAAGAGTAGACCGGCACACCCAGGGCCTTGTAGGCCGCGGCATAGACTTCCGCGGTCGGCAGGCCGCCCAGGTAGCTGAAACGGTCACCGAGACGGCGACGGATCGACACCATCAGTTCGATATCGCCCAGGCCATCCTTGTAGCCGATCAGGTTCGGGCACCGTTCGGCCAGGCGTTCCAGCAACGGCGCGGTCAGGCGGCAGACGTTGCGGTTGTAGACCACCACGCCGATCTTCACCGACTTGCACACGGCTTCAACGTGGGCGGCAACCCCGTCCTGGCTGGCTTCGGTCAGGTAGTGCGGCAGCAGCAGCAGGCCCTTGGCCCCCAGGCGTTCGGCTTCCTGGGCGTATTCGATGGCCTGGCGGGTCGCGCCACCGACACCGGCGAGGATCGGCACGCTACCGGCACAGGTATCGACGGCGGTTTTGACCACTTCGGAATATTCGCTGGCTGCCAGGGAGAAGAACTCACCGGTACCGCCAGCGGCGAACAGCGCGGTGGCGCCGTAAGGGGCCAGCCACTCCAGGCGTTTGACGTAGCCGGCGCGATGGAAATCGCCCTGGGCATTGAAATCGGTCACCGGAAAGGACAGCAGGCCGGAGGAGAGGATGGACTTCAGTTCTTGTGGATTCATTTTTCGAACACCCTGGAAAGCACGTTGTGATGAATAGAGACAGCGCAGACTGGCTGATGTCATACGTCATCGTACAACCTAAAATGAAAAGGTCAACAGGAATAGCTCAACAAAGCTCACAACCGTTTCCGTCCTTGACGTAGGAAAATTTTCATCTATGCTCGAATTAAACTGTATATACGTACAGTTATCTTGAATGAAAAATACGACATATCAAGGAGCCAGACATGTCAGCCACTCAAAGGCGCGCAAAGGATTTCCCACTGCACGACGGCAAGGTCATTGCCGCACTGGACACCCTCTTCAGCGAACCAGGCATTGCTATTCCGGGCGACGGCGCGAGGGTGATCCTCCTCGCCGAAGCCCATCACACCCTCAAGTATCATTCGCCAGGCGCACTCGGCGACGGCCTCAAGGGCAAACCACAGGCCCGTTTCGAAGGCGGCGAACATACCGCCATCGGCGACGGCGTCCTGCTGCGTTTTGCCAAGGACGCCCCGGCCATTCCGGCCTGGCAGGTTGAACTGCATCTGACCAACGGTCTGGCCTTGACCTACGGCCAGATCGTCGCTTTGGGCGCGGATTTCTACGGCATCCCGGAGCGGCCGATCGCCGATGGCAACACCCAGGCAGACCGCCAGGCGCGTTTCACGGCATCCTTCAACTCGCTGGCGGTGCTACCCGCCTCCCGGGAAGAAGCACAGCAGATCCTGCAAGTGATGAAAACCGAGATCAACGCCGCCAACCAGGCGATCAGGGACGGCAGGCAACCTCACGAAGCCTACGACGAACTGGGCGATAGCCTGTCCGGCGAGTGGAACAAGATCACCGGCGGAGGCAGCTTCGCTTCGCCACTGTATCCCTTGGGCCGCTACCTGAAACTGGCCGCCAGCAACTGGGACCACTTCGGCGAATGGGCCTTGCTGGCCTACCAGGCCGGTCACGCCGCCGCCCTGCAGCAAGCCGTCCTGGCCCATGCCAGCGGAGCCGACCAGGACCTGGAACTGGCCTACGCGATGAATGCCTTTGCCGATCATTTCCTCACCGACCTGTTCTCCGGCGGCCATTTGCGGGTGCCACGCAAACAACTGGCCGACAGTGTCACGCCCAGCGACGTGGGCTCGCTGATTTCCCGCTTCATGCACGACGAAGACAGCAAGTTCGGCCTGAAAGTCAGCAACGATCAGGGCGACCAATGGAACTGCCATGGCGACAAGCGTTATTTCGACACGATCGACAGCAGCAACCGGCTCCGGGTCAAACAGGCGGTGCAGCAATCAGTGGATGAAGTGTTCGCGGTGTTTCTCAGTGGCAGCGTCGTTCCCCCCGAGGCCTACGCCGCGCTGCGCTCGGTGCCGGACCTGAAGAAGCTAAAAAACAGCCAGGACCGCCTGAATTTCGCCCCGCTGTTCGCCCTCAAGGGCAACACCGTGATGCGCCGCAACGATGTCAACAACCTCAATGACCGCAGCCAGAGCGATAGCTGGTGGGGCTGGAGTACCTATCTGCTGCTCAAGGACTACAAGCCGAACAAGCCCGCGGGTTACCTCAATCCTCCCGGCGTGGCCCCGACGATCAAGGCCGATGGCTGGCAGAGCCAGACACCCAGCGACCCCAACTGGCTGCCGGGCAATGCCGTGCGTTATGCCTTCAGCTACACCAAGGGGCTGGATGAATCCTATAGCGGTCCGTGGACGGCCTATGCCGAACTGAGCGAGCGTTTTCAGCCGACCTTGAATGTGCCGGTGGACGCCTCGGTGGGGGCCACGGCGCGGCATGTATTCCGCCAGTTTCGCGGCGGTTCGGCCGAACCGATCGGCACGCTCGACAGCCAGGCCACGACCTTTATCGATAACCATCAGTGACAAGGAGAGCCCCCATGACCTTTACCGTGAAACTCGAACTGGCTTCGGCTCAGTCACTCAAGGATATGCCGCTGGAACTGCTGGCCGATGGCGTGGCGGTTGCCCGGGCGACAGCGGACGAGACGGGGAAAGTACTATTCGCCACGCAGGTCAAGGCGGCGAAGTGGGCGCTACGCGTGGATCGGACGATCCTGAAAACACATAGGGCCCCGTAGGAGAAGACTCACTTTAGCAAGCCCCCCAGTGTGTCCCCTCGGATTGATCCGGGCAGGTGCCGAGCGCCTAGCCCTTCTGCGCCTCGGCCGCTTCATGGGCCTGGCGCAGTCGCTCGCGGCTGTTGGTCAAGTGCAGACGCATCGCCGCCCGTGCCGCATCGGAATCCTGGCGGGCAATCGCCTGGTAGATTTCCTCATGCTCACGCTCCAGCCGATTCATGTATTGCTGCTGGTCATCGTGGGCCAGCCGCGCCGAATTCACGCGGGTGCGCGGAATGATGCTGGTGCCCAGGTGCGTAATGATATCGGTGAAGTAACGGTTGCCGGTGGACAGGGCAATCTGCAGGTGGAACTGGAAATCCGAAGCCACCGCATCGCTGGCATGGGCCGCGCTCTCATTCAACGCGTCCAGCGCCGCGCGCATGCCCGCCAACTGCTCCGGCGTGCGTCGCTGCGCCGCCAGCCCCGCCGACTCGACTTCCAGGCTGATACGAAACTCCAGGATCGCCAGCACATCGCGCAGGGTGACCACAGTCGCCGGATCGATGCGAAAACCGCTGGGGCTCGGCGTGTCCAGGACAAAGGTACCGATGCCATGCCGGGTTTCCACCTGCCCGGCCGCCTGCAGGCGGGAGATCGCCTCGCGCACCACTGTGCGGCTGACGCCATGGGCATCCATGATCGCCGACTCGGTGGGCAATTTGTCTCCACGCTTCAGCTGACCATCGCGGATCTGCTCGGTGAGTACCGTGACCAGTTCCTGGGCAAGGCTGCGGCGCTTTCGGGTCGGGCGAAGCCCGGCGCTCTGGTTTTCCATATCGAACATCTATCTCGGCTGAACGGCTGAGCCCGCATCATAGCTCAACCGGGTTGTACGATCACTGTTGACTATGCGCTGACGGTTTCCTGGGGGACCAGATGTCCGCGTTCGATACGCAGATGTCGTGGGTGGAATTTGCGCAAGCTGCTGCGATGACCGACGCTGACGATCCCCAGACCCGGAATCTGATCGATCAGGGCTTGATAGAGATCGGCCTCATCCTCTTCGTCCATCGCCGAGGTCGCCTCGTCCATGAACAGCCATTGCGGTGCATACAACAGCGCGCGGGCAAAGGCCAGGCGCTGTTGTTCGCCCGGGGACAGCATGCGCTGCCAGTGATTGCTTTCATCCAGGCGCGGAATCAGGTGTTGCAAGCGGCAGGTTTCCAGCACGTGCACATAACGCTCTTGCGTATAGCTGTCGCCGCTCTGTGGATAACTCATCGCATCGCTCAGGCTGCCGATCGGCAGGTACGGCTTCTGCGGCAGGAACAGGTAGCGCCGGGCCGGCAAGCGGATATTACCATGGCCCTCGGGCCAGAGATTGCCCATGGCCCGGAATAGTGTGCTCTTGCCACTGCCGGAACGACCACTGAGCATCAGGCGCTCACCCGCGGCCACGGTCATCTCGGCCCCGGTCAACAGATGGCGATCGCTGCCCAGGTCCAGGCTGAGGTTCTGCACCTGCAGCTCATCGCCCTCGCTGCGCACATCGATGCCGCGCACGCGGTCCTCGTTATCGCTCATGGCCTGGCGGAAGCTCAACAGACGGTCGCAGGTGGCGCGCCAGGCGGCCAGTTCCGAATAGGCACTGATAAACCAGCTGAAGTTCTCCTGCACGTTGCCGAACGCCGAGTTGATCTGCATCAGCTCGCCCAGTTGGATCTTGCCGGCGAAATAGCGCGGGGCCGCCACGATAAAGGGGAAGATAATCGCGATCTGACTGTAGCCGGCGGTGAAGAAGGTCAGGCGCTTGGAGACCCGCATGATGTCCCAGAAGTTGTGCCAGACCTTGCCGAAACGCGCGGTCAGGCGCTGGTTCTCGTTCGATTCGCCATTGAACAAGGCGATACTCTCGGCGTTTTCACGAACCCGGACCATGGAAAAACGCAGGTCGGCTTCAAAACGTTGTTGTTGGTTGTTCAAGCCGATCAGGCGACGACCGATCAGATGGGTCAGCCAACTGCCTACCGCCGCATAGACCAGCGCGCACCAGAACATGTAGCCGGGAATGGTCAAGCCAAACACTTCGATGCTGCCCGACACGCCCCACAGGATGATCGAAAACGACACCAGGCTGACCACCGTACGGATCAGCCCCAGGCCCAGGCTCAAGGTGTTCGAGGTGAAGGTGTTGAGGTCTTCGGAGATCCGCTGGTCCGGGTTATCGGTGTAACCGCCCTGCTCCAGCTGGTAGTAGTTCTTGTGGCCGAGCCAGCGCTTGAAATGCTGCTCGGTCAGCCAGTTCCGCCAACGGATGGTCAACATCTGGGTCAGGTACAGCCGGTACACCGCGCCAAGAATCGCCACGGCGGCAATGCCGCAGAAATACAGGATCAGTTGGGTGAAGGCGGCGACATCCTTCTTTTCCAGGGCATTGTAGAAGTCCCGATACCAACTGTTGATCCAGACCGAAATCGCCACGCTGAACAGCGACAGACCGATCACCGCCAGCAGCAGTACCCAGGCCTTGCCCTTTTCCTCACTGCGCCAGTAAGGCGTTGTCATTTGCCAGACCCGGCGGAAAAACTGTCCCTGCACGGCATCGTTGACCGCGGAATACTCGGCGTTCTTCTCAGTCATTCTTCAAGCTCGGTTAGCGTAAGAAAATTCACCAGCCGATCATAGATGATTCGCGCCCGGCGTAGCGCGATTTGAAAAGCATTCGTTCAGCACCGGTTCAGCGCCGCACCGGGCGCTTCTGCAATTTGCGCTGCAAGGTCCGCCGATGCATGCCCAGGGCGCGGGCGGTGGCGGAAATATTGCCTTCGTGCTCGGTCAGCACGCGCTGGATATGCTCCCATTGCAGGCGATCCACCGACATCGGGTTTTCCGGCACCAGGGTCTCGAGGTCGGCATGTTCGGAGAGCAAGGCGGCCAGCACGTCGTCGGCATCCGCCGGCTTGCACAGGTAGTTGCAGGCACCGCGCTTGATCGCTTCCACCGCCGTGGCGATGCTCGAATAACCGGTGAGGATCAGCACGCGCATCTCTGGATCAAGCTCCAGCAACTTGGGCAACAGCACCAGCCCGGAATCGCCGTCCATCTTCAGGTCCAGCGCGGCGTAGTCCGGCAGGTCCTGCTGGGCCAGCATCAGGCCCTCTTCGGCGGAACCGGCGGTGCTGACGCGAAAACCGCGACGGCTCATGGCGCGCGCCATCACGCGGGTAAAGGTGGCGTCGTCATCCACCAGCAGCAAGTGCGGCAGTTCCTCGCCTTCGACCTGGATCTCGTCACTCATGCTTCGTCTCCTTGGGCGACACGGGGTAGGCGCAGCTCGGTGAGCGTGCCACCTTCCTCATGACTATAGAGTTTCACCGAACCGCCGGCGCGTGTCACGCTGGCCTTGCTCAAGAACAGGCCGAGGCCGAAACCTTTGCCCTTGGTGGTAAAAAATGGCTTGCCGATCTGCTCGGCAATCGCCAATGGTACACCCGCGCCATGGTCACGAATGCTGATGGTCAAGGTCTCGATGGTCCAGTCCAGTTTGACTTCCAGGCCATCCGGACAGGCATCGGCGGCGTTGTTCAACAGGTTGAGCAAGGCCTGGGTCAGGTCCGGCGGTGGCGCCAGGCGCGGAACCTCGCCCTGCCCCAGGCGCTGGAAGCGGTAACTGGCCTCCGGGCGCATCAGGTGCCAGCGGTTCAACGCTTCGTCGAGCCAGACCGTGACGTCCTGCATCTCCACCGCCAACCGGCGATTGGCCTCGGCGGCGCGGACCAGTTGCTGCAGGGTTTCCTTGCATAACTTGACCTGGTCCTGGAGCACGCTCAGGTCGTCCTGCAACAGCGGGTCTGGATGGTCCTGGCGTATTTCCTTGAGCAGTACGCTCATGGTCGCCAAGGGCGTTCCCAGTTCGTGGGCGGCGCCGGCGGCCTGGGTCGCCACGGCCAGCAGTTGCTGGTCACGCAGGCCCTCCTCGCGGCGAATGGCGCGTAGCTCTTCCTGGCGGCGCAGTTCCTCGGCCATCTTCGCGGCGAAGAAGGTGATCACCGCGGCGGCCAGGGCAAAGCTCAGCCACATGCCATAGATCTGCAACTTTTCCCGGGAGATCGGAAAGGTTTCCAGCGGGTAGAACTGCACCAGCAGCAAGGTGTACAACACCAGCGCCACACCGGAGAGGATGACCGAATAGCGCCAGGGCAAGGTCACCGCGGCGATGGTCAGGGGCACCAGGTAATAGGAAACGAAGGGGTTGGTCGAGCCGCCGGAGAAGTACAGCAAGGCACTGTGGATAAACAGGTCGCAGGCCAGTTGCACCGCGTATTCGAGCTCGGTGACCGGCCAGGTGGTGCGCAGGCGCACCACCGTGAAGGCACAGAGCACCATGGAGCAGCCCAAGGTGATCGCCAGTTGCAGCCAGGGCAGCGGCAGCAGGTCGAACCAGTAGGCGATGCCCACGGAGCCGGCCTGGGCAGCGAGGACCAGCATGCGGATAAAGGTCAGGCGCCAGAGGTTCTGGCGAGTCGCGGACAGCAGTTGAACGGGGACGAGCATGAGCTCTCCTGATGAGCGCTCCAGGCGGATCGCCGGGAGTATAACCAAGCCGGGGCCTGGACAGGCAAATGTGCGGCAAACCGCCACAGCGGACCAAAGGGCTCGTTGTTGCGAGGGGACTCGCCCCGCTGCCGCTCAGTCAAGGCCGAACACGGTACGGTCGACGCTCGATTGCTCGCGAAGGGGCTCGTGAGAACGCCAAAAGCGTCGCGGCGGTGCGGCGTCCCGACAAACCCTGCTCCAGGTTACCTGGCGTTTGCAATATCCCACCGCCTTGACCGGCGGCTCTATAAGTATTGAAGTTGTAACAACGCGAACCGGACAATCCAGCCGTAGTCTGATACCTGCACGCGGGACTGCCCGACACGACCCGCGCACCGAACCCCAAGGAGCTTCATATGCACTTCACGCGCCGCGCCGCCCTGCTCGCCCTCAGTCTCAGTAGCTTCGCCAGCCTTCCGGCCCTGGCCGCCGACGAGCCGCGTTACAACCTGATATCCCTGCGCGCCGAAGCCAGCCAGGAAGTGGCCCGCGACCTGATGATCGTGACCCTCTACACCGAGGCGCAGAACAGCGATCCGGCCAAGCTCGCCGCCGACATCACCAGCACCATGAACAAGGCACTGGGCCAGGCCAAGGCGGTCAAGGAGATCAACCTGCGCCAGGGCAGCCGCAATAGCTACCCGATTTATGACAACAAGACCCAGAGGATCACCGGCTGGCGTGAGCGCGCCGAGTTGCGCCTGGAAAGCAGCGACTTTGCCGCGCTGTCCAAGCTGACCGGCGAACTGATGCAGGACCTGAAAATGGAAAGCATGGACTTCGCGATTGCCAGCAGCACCCGCAAGGCCAGCGAGGATGCCCTGCTCAAGGAGGCCATCGCCGCGTTCAAGGCCCGCGCCCAACTGGCCGCCGATGCCTTGGGCGGCAAGGGTTACAAGATTGTCAGCCTGAATCTCAACAGCAACGGTTATCCACAGCCGTTCCCGCGCGGCGCGATGATGATGATGAAACCCACAGCCAAGGAGGACGCACCGGCGCTGGACGTGGAAGCCGGCAAGGCCCAGGTCAGCATGAATGCCGAGGGGATGATCGAAGTCCTGCAGTAAACGCCCTCATTGCAGGAGCCAGCTTGCTGGCGATGAACGTCGCCACACCGGGGGCAGTCTGATTCCCCGCGTTATCCTTGACGACCATCGCCAGCAAGCTGGCTCATTGGACTTACGGTGTTTGCCGGGGCTCATTTTCTCGGTGGCCCCGGCGCCAAGACCTGGATAGGCCGTGCTAGAGTCGGATCTCCCCCGCTCTATTGCGCACCTTCGAGGCTTTTCAATGGAAAAGATTGCCTTCAAACCCCTGCTGCTGGCCGCCACCTTGCTGGCCTGCGCGCCCTTGGCCCAGGCGGCCTCGACCCTGGTCTACTGCTCCGAAGCCAGCCCCGCCGGCTTCGACCCGAGCCAGTACACCAGCGGCACCGATTTCGATGCCTCGGCCGAAACCGTGTTCAACCGCCTCGCGCAGTTCAAACGCGGCGGCACCGAGGTCGAACCGGGCCTGGCCACCAGCTGGGAAGTTGCCCCGGACGGCCTGGCCTACACCTTCCACCTGCGCCCCGGCGTGAAGTTCCACACTACCGACGACTTCAAGCCGAGCCGCGACTTCAACGCCGAAGACGTGCTTTTCACCTTCCAGCGCCTGCTCGACGCCAATCACCCGTTCCGCAAGGCCTATCCGTCCGAATCGCCCTATTTCAGCGATATGGACCTCAACACCACGATCAAGAACGTCGAAAAACTCGACGAGCAGACCGTGCGCTTCACGCTGAATCATATCGACGCCGCCTTCGTGCAGAACCTGGCCATGAGCTTCGCCTCGATCCAGTCCGCCGAATACGCCGCGCAGTTGCTCAAGCAGGGCCGCGCCGCCGATATCAACCAGAAACCCGTGGGTACCGGCCCGTTCGTGTTCAAGCGTTACCAGAAGGACTCGCAGATCCGCTATGTGGCCAACAAGGCCTACTGGAAACCCGAGGACGTCAAACTCGACAACCTGATCTTCGCCATTACCCCGGATGCCGCCGCCCGCCTGCAGAAACTCAAGGCCGGGGAATGTCAGGTCAGCGGTTACCCGCGCCCGGCCGATATCGAGATCATGCGCCAGGACAAGAACCTGGTGGTGCTGCAACAGCCGGGCTTCAACCTGGGTTTCCTCGCCTACAACGTCACCCACAAGCCGCTGGACCAGCTCAAGGTCCGCCAGGCCCTGGACATGGCCATCGACAAGCCGGCGATCATCAAGGCCGTGTATCAGAGCGCCGGCCAGCTGGCGCAGAACGCCCTGCCGCCGGGCCAATGGTCCTATGATCCGAACATCAAGGACGCCCCCTACGACCCGACCAAGGCCCGCGCGCTGCTCAAGGAAGCCGGCGTGGCCGAAGGCACCGCCATCGACCTCTGGGCCATGACCGTGCAACGGGCCTCCAACCCCAATGCGCGGATGTCGGCGCAGATGATCCAGGCCGACTGGGCCAAGGTCGGGATCAAGGCCAATATCGTCAGCTATGAGTGGGGCGAGTACATCAAGCGCGCCAAGAACGGCGAGCATGACGTCATGATCTATGGCTGGACCGGCGACAACGGTGACCCGGACAACTGGCTCGGCGTGCTCTACAGCTGCGCCGCGGTCAAGGGCAGCAACTACGCCAAATGGTGCGACCCGGCCTACGACCAGCTGATCCAGAAAGCCAAGCTCAGCAGCGACCACGACGAGCGGGTCAAGCTCTACCAACAGGCGCAGAAAATCCTCAAGGAACAGGTGCCGATCACCCCGATCGCCAACTCGACGGTATTCCAGCCTTTGCGCCGGGAAGTGCACGACTTCAAGATCAGTCCGTTCGGCCTGACACCCTTCTATGGCGTGAGCCTGGGCCAGTAACAGATCGCCCCAACCGGGTGCGCCAGACGCCCCCGGTTGCCCGCCCGCGGTGCACCCCACGCACCCGAAAATCCACTCGCAAACGATCAAATGCGTCAAAGTTTATAAAATTGCGACATTCCTGTACGTTCGTGCCACTCTTTGAGGCTTCGCGCCTCTGTGCATCTTGCAATGGGTATGGGGCCTGCATAAGTATCGGCAGGTCGACTCACGAGGTCGTCCTCACAACCAAAAATGACAACAAATCATGAGGCCACCATGCTTAAAAAAGCAGTCATTCCGTTTTTAGTCGGCGCAGGCCTCCTGGCCAGCGCACCGTTCGCCGTTGCCGCGACTAACCTGGTGTTCTGCTCCGAAGGGAGCCCGGCTGGTTTCGATCCAGGCCTGTACACCACCGGAACCGACTTCGACGCCTCCGCGGAAACCGTGTTCAACCGCCTCAGCCAGTTCGAACGTGGCGGCACCGCCGTGGTTCCTGGCCTGGCGACCAGCTGGGAGGTTTCCCCCGACGGCCTGACCTACACCTTCCACCTGCGTGAGGGTGTCAAGTTCCATACCACCGACTACTTCAAACCGACGCGCAATTTCAACGCCGACGACGTGCTGTTCACCTTCAACCGCATGCTCGACAAGGACATGCCGTTCCGCAAGGCCTACCCGACCGAATTCCCCTACTTCACCGACATGGGCATGGATACCAACATCACCAAGGTGGAGAAACTCGACGACAAGACCGTCAAGTTCACCCTGAAGACCGTGGATGCCGCGTTCATCCAGGACTTGGCGATGAGCTTCGCGTCCATCCAGTCCGCCGAGTACGCCGACAAGCTGCTCAAGGAAGGCAAGGCCAGCGACATCAACCAGAAGCCGATCGGTACCGGCCCATTCGTCTTCAAGAGCTACCAGAAAGACTCGAACATCCGCTACACCGGCTTCAAGGACTACTGGAAGCCCGAGGACGTCAAGGTCGACAACCTGATTTTCGCCATCACCACCGACCCGTCGGTGCGCGCGCAGAAGCTCAAGAAAGGCGAGTGCCAGATCACCCTGCACCCGCGCCCCGCCGACGTCGAGGGTTTGAAGAAGGACCCCAAGCTGCAGATCATCCAGCAACCCGGCTTCAACCTGGGCTATATCGCCTACAACGTGCAGCACAAACCCTTCGACCAGCTCCAGGTCCGCCAGGCGTTGGACATGGCGGTGAACAAACCCAGCATTCTCAATGCGGTCTACCAGGGCGCGGGACAGCTGGCGGTCAACGCCATGCCGCCGAGCCAGTGGTCCTACGACAGCAGCATCAAGGATGCCCCCTACGACCCGGAAAAGGCCCGGCAACTGCTCAAGGCCGCTGGCGTCAAGGAAGGCACCGAGATCACCCTCTGGGCCATGCCCGTGCAACGCCCGTACAACCCCAACGCCAAGTTGATGGCCGAAATGCTCCAGGCCGACTGGGCGAAGATCGGCCTGAAAGTGAAGATCGTCAGCTATGAATGGGGCGAGTACATCAAGCGCACCAAGAACGGCGAGCATGACATCAACCTGATCGGCTGGACCGGCGACAACGGCGATCCGGACAACTGGCTCGGTACCCTCTACGGCTGCGATGCGATTGGTGGCAACAACTACTCCATGTGGTGCAACCCGCAATACGACAAGCTGATCAAGCAAGCCAAGATCGTCACCGACCATGCGCAACGCACCGCTCTCTACCAACAGGCCCAGCAGTTGCTCAAGCAACAGGTGCCCATTACCCCCATCGCCCATTCGACGGTCAGCCAGCCGTTAAGCACCAAAGTCGAAGGTTTCAAGGTCAGTCCCTTCGGTCGCAACGTGTTCTCGGGCGTCAGTATCGAACAATAAAACCGTGATCCGCGCCACTGGGGCGAATTTCGCCCTGGAGCAACTTGCAGCCGAAATTCGGCAAAATTCTGCCAAGCAAACGATTGCGTAACAATAAATGTCCGAAATCCAATCCGGACCGAATCGGCCCAAAAGGCCAATATTAAAAAAAGAAGATAAGGAGCTTTAGCCTTGAAACTCTCTCAAAAAGCGTTGTTAGCCTTAGCCATCAGTAGCGCCAGCGTGATGGCCCATGCGGAAACACAGAGTCAGGACTTCGTGCCGACAGGCTTGAACTCGACCAATGCCCAGAACGAAGCCAAGGGGTTCATCGACGGCCAGAGCCTGGGCGGTACCACTCGCAACTGGTACGCCAACGAGTTGAAACGCCGTAGCGACCGGTTCAGTTACGACAAACACGGCGTGGCAACCCCCACTCCGCGCCGTATCAACTGGGTCCAGGCGACCATCCTCGACTACAACTCGGGCTTTACCCAGGGCACGGTAGGCGTCAGCACTGAAGTCGCGCTTTACAACGCCATCGCACTGGATCGAAGCCGTCAAGACATCGCCGGAGGCGGGAATCGTACCCTGGCCAACCGCAATGGTGATGCCGTCGACCAGTGGAGCAAACTCGGCCTGGCCAACGTCAAGTTCCGCGTGTCGAACACCACCCTGACCGCTGGCCGCCAGAACTTCAGCACGCCGATCGTCGATGTCATCGGCAACCGCCCCCTGCCCTCCAGCTTCGAGGGTGTGAGCCTTCATAGTGAAGAATTCAACAACCTGTCCTTTGATGCCGCCACTTTCGACCGTGTATCGCCACGAACCGAGGAGAGCCTGTCCAGGTTCCGCAGCGAGTACACCAACAACGGTGCCGAGACCGATCACGTCAATACCTTCGGCCTGAACTATCAGCCGTTCAAAAGCCTGAAGACCAGCCTGTACATGGCCAACGTCGAGGACTTCTGGAACCAGTACTACTTTGGCGCCACCCACGAATTGGGCGACACCTCGGTGCTGGGGCTGACCACCGGCCTGAACTACTACAAGACCCTCGACACCGGCAAAAAGAAGATGGGCGAAATCGACAACGACGCCTACTCGCTGTCGTTCGGCCTGACCCACCAGGCTCATAGCCTGACCTTCTCCTACCAGCAAATCGACGGTAACGAGTACTTCGACTACCTGCACGAAACCAACGGCATCTACCTGGCCAACTCCCTGCTCTCGGACTTCAACGGCCCGAACGAAAAATCCTTCCAGATCGCCTACGGCCTGAACATGGCCGAATACGGTATTCCTGGTCTGAAATTCAACATCTATCAGGCCCGTGGCTGGGGCATCGACGGTACCCATTACACCGGCACCGCCTACGACGTGAAAAACCTCAACGGCGAGCACCACTACGAATATGGCATCGGTACCTCCTATGCCATACAGAGTGGTCCGCTGAAAGCCACCTCCATTCGTGCGACCTACACCACTCACCGCGCCAGCGCGAACCAGGGCGATGGCAACATCAACGAATTCCGCCTGGTCACCACCATCCCATTCAACATTCTCTAACACCTGACTGCCCTGGGGCTGATTCGACGAATCGGCCCCAGCGACTAATCTGGCTCATTGATTACGGAGGGTTTACATGAAGAAGCATCTCCTGCGCGCCGCCATCGCGGCAGCCGTGTTCAGCGTGGCTATCGGCGTTTCGGCCAAGCCCTTGGTGGTCTGTACCGAAGCCAGCCCGGAAGGTTTCGACCCGGTGCTCTACACCACCGCCGTCACCGCCGACGCCGCGGCCGAAACCATGTTCAACCGCCTGGTGGACTTCAAGCCCGGCACCACCGAAATCCAGCCGGCCCTGGCCGAAAGCTGGGAAATCAGCCCCGACGGCCTGCAATACACCTTTCACCTGAGAAAGGGCGTCAAGTTCCACACCACCGACTACTTCAAACCGACCCGCGAACTGAACGCCGATGACGTGGTCTGGAGCTTCCAGCGCCAACTGGACCCCAACCACCCATGGCACAAGGCGTCCACTGTCGGCTTCCCCTATTTCGAGAGCATGGACTTCCAGAACCTGCTCAAAAGCGTCGAGAAGGTCGGCGCAATGACCGTGCGCTTCACCCTCAATCACCCCGAAGCGCCCTTCCTGCCCGACCTGGGCATGGCCTTCACCTCGATCCACTCCGCCGAATACGCCGATCAGTTGCTCAAGGCCGGCAAGCTCGATGACCTCAACAGCAAACCCGTCGGCACCGGCCCGTTCATCTTCCAGCGCTATGCCAAGGACGCCCAGGTCCGCTTCAAGGCCAATCCGGAGTATTTCCGTGGCAAGCCGCCGGCGGACACCCTGGTGCTGGCCATCACCATCGACAACAACACCCGCCTGCAGAAGCTCAAGGCCAACGAGTGCCAGGTTGCCCTGTACCCGAAACCCGACGATGTGCCGAACATCAAGGCCGATCCAAACCTGAAGATCGATGAGATGGCCGCCCTCGCCACCGGCTATGTGGCGATCAACACCGAACACAAGTACCTGAGCGATGTGCGGGTGCGCCAGGCCATCGAGCTGGCCCTCGACAAGCAGAACTACGTCGACACCCTGTATGGCAAGGGCAATGCCATCCCGGCGGTCAATCCCTACCCGTCCACCTTGCTCGGCTACAATACCCAGCTGAAGAACCCGGCCCAGAACCTGGACAAGGCCCGCGCCCTGCTCAAGGCAGCCGGTGTTCCCGAAGGCACGGTCTTCACCCTCTATACTCGCAACGGCGGCGGCCCGACCAACCCGAACCCGCAACTCGGCGCCCAACTGATGCAGGCCGACCTGGCCAAGGTCGGAATCAAGCTCGATATCCGCGTCATGGAGTGGGCGGAAATGCTCAAGCGCGCGAAAAAAGGCGAGCACGACATGGTGTCCGCCGGCTGGAGCGGCGACAACGGCGACCCGGATAATTTCCTTAGCCCGCTATTGAGTTGCGAAGCAGCGAAAAACGGCGAAAACTACAGTCGCTGGTGCAACCCGCAGTTCCAGGCGCTGATCGACCAGGCTCGCGCCAAGACGCTACCGGCCGAACGTGCCGCGCTCTACGAACAGGCCCTGGCGATCCTGCATGAGCAGGTCCTGTGGGTGGACCACGCCCATCCCAAGATGTTTACCGCCATGCGCAAGAACGTAGAGGGCTACCACATGAGCCCGCTCTCCCTGAATAACTTCGCCACCACCCAGGTGAAGTAGAACCACCAACGCTCGTCGGTCCCCTACCCGGGTACTGACGAGCACGCCTAACCGGCTGATGAGGTACACCACACGATGTTTAGTTTTATTGCCCGCCGACTGGGGTTGTTGATCCCCACGTTCTTCGGCATCACGCTACTGACTTTCGCGTTGATTCGCATGATCCCGGGCGACCCCGTGGAAGTCATGATGGGCGAGCGCCGGGTCGACCCGGAAATGCACGCCCAGGCGATGGAACGCCTCGGTCTTAACAAGCCGCTTTATGCCCAATACATCGACTATGTCGGCAAGCTCGCCCACGGCGACCTCGGCGAGTCCCTGCGCACCCGCACCAGCGTGTGGAGTGAGTTCACCACGCTGTTCCCGGCCACCCTGGAACTGTCCATGGCCGCCCTGCTGTTCGCCGGCGTCCTCGGACTGCTCGCCGGGGTGATCGCCGCCCTCAAGCGCGGATCGCTGTTCGACCATGGGGTGATGGGGATCTCCCTGGCCGGTTATTCAATGCCGATCTTCTGGTGGGGCCTGATCCTCATCATGTTCTTCTCCGTGAGCCTGGGCTGGACCCCGGTGTCCGGACGCATCGACCTGCTCTATGACATCGAGCCGAAAACCGGCTTCATGCTCATCGACACCCTGCTCAGCGATCAACCCGAAGCCTTCTGGGATGCGCTGCACCACATGATCCTGCCGGCCATCGTGCTGGGCACCATCCCCCTGGCGGTGATCGCCCGGATGACCCGTTCCTCGATGCTCGAAGTGCTACGTGAAGACTACATCCGCACCGCCCGGGCCAAGGGCCTGTCGCCGGCCCGCGTGGTGTTCGTGCATGGCCTGCGCAACGCCTTGATCCCGGTACTGACCGTGGTCGGCCTGCAAGTCGGCACCCTGTTGGCCGGTGCCGTGCTCACCGAAACCATTTTTTCCTGGCCCGGTATCGGCAAATGGCTGATCGAAGCCATCGGCGCCCGGGACTATCCGGTCGTGCAGAACGGCATCCTGTTAATCGCCTGCCTGGTGATTGTGGTCAATTTCGTCGTGGACATCCTCTACGGCCTTGTCAATCCACGCATCCGTCATCAGCGCTGAGATCAAGATCATGAGTACTACTATCGCCTCGACCGTTGTCGATCAAAGCCTGCTCTATCCCTCGCCGTACAAGGAATTCTGGCAGCACTTCGCCAAGAACAAGGGCGCCGTCGTCGGCCTGCTGTTCATGTCGCTGGTGGTGTTCTGCGCGATCTTCGCGCCCTGGGTCGCCCCGCACGACCCGAGCGAACAGTTCCGCGACGCCCTGCTCACCCCGCCCTCATGGCTTGAAGGCGGCCAGATCCAATACCTGCTGGGCACCGACGAACTGGGTCGCGACCTGCTCTCGCGGCTGATCCACGGTTCGCGTCTGTCGCTGCTGATCGGCTTGTCCTCGGTGGTGATGTCGCTGATCCCGGGTATCCTCATGGGGCTGCTGGCCGGTTTCTTCCCGCGCGTCCTCGGGCCGACCATCATGCGCCTGATGGACATCATGCTGGCCCTGCCCTCGCTGCTGCTGGCGGTGGCGATTGTCGCCATCCTCGGCCCTGGCCTGATCAATACCGTGATCGCCATCGCCATCGTCTCGCTGCCGTCCTATGTGCGCCTGACCCGTGCCGCGGTGATGGGTGAACTGAACCGTGACTACGTGACCGCCGCGCGCCTGGCCGGTGCCGGTCTGCCGCGCCTGATGTTCATCACCGTGCTGCCCAATTGCATGGCGCCGCTGATCGTCCAGGCTACCCTGAGTTTCTCCTCGGCAATCCTCGATGCCGCCGCCCTCGGCTTCCTCGGTTTGGGTGTGCAGCCGCCGACTCCAGAGTGGGGCACCATGCTGGCCTCGGCTCGTGACTATATCGAACGCGCCTGGTGGGTGGTCAGCCTGCCCGGCCTGACCATTTTGCTCAGCGTGCTGGCAATCAACCTGATGGGCGACGGCCTGCGCGATGCGCTGGACCCGAAACTCAAGAACGCCGCCTGAGGAGATTCCCATGTCACTGCTAGAAATCAAGAATCTCAACGTTCGCTTCGGCGACCAGACCGCCGTCCCGGTGGTCGACGGCCTCGACATCAGCGTGGACAAGGGCGAAGTCCTGGCCATTGTTGGCGAGTCCGGCTCGGGTAAATCGGTGACCATGATGGCGCTGATGGGCCTGATCGAGCACCCCGGCATCGTCACCGCCGACGCCCTGCGCTTCGACGGCAAGGACATGCTCAAGCTCAGCGCCCGCCAACGTCGGCAAGTGGTCGGCAAGGACCTGGCAATGGTTTTCCAGGACCCGATGACCGCGCTGAACCCCAGCTATACCGTGGGTTTCCAGATCGAGGAAGTGCTGCGCCTGCACCTGAAGATGTCCAGCAAGGCCGCGCGCAAGCGCGCCATCGAGCTGTTGGAAAAAGTCGAGATCCCCGGCGCCGCCAGCCGCATGGACGCCTACCCGCACCAACTGTCCGGCGGCATGAGCCAGCGCGTCGCGATCGCCATGGCGATTGCCGGCGAGCCCAAGCTGCTGATCGCCGACGAACCGACCACCGCCCTGGACGTGACCATCCAGGCGCAAATCATGGACCTGCTGCTCAACCTGCAACAGGAACAGAACATGGGCCTGGTGCTGATCACCCATGACCTCGCGGTCGTCGCCGAAACCGCCCAGCGGGTCTGCGTGATGTACGCGGGGCAAGCCGTGGAAGTCGGCCAGGTGCCGGGGCTGTTCGATGTCCCGGCGCATCCGTACAGCGAGGCGCTGCTCAAGGCGATTCCGGAGCACAGCCTGGGCGCCGAGCGCCTGTCGACCCTGCCGGGCATCGTGCCCGGCCGCTACGACCGACCGCTGGGCTGCCTGCTGTCGCCGCGCTGTCCCTACGTGCAGGAAAGCTGCCGGCAGCAGCGTCCGACCCTCGACCCGAAAGCCAACAGCCTTGCCCGTTGCTTCTTCCCGCTGAACCAGGAGGTGGCGTAATGGCCGTCGTTCTCACCGCCCGCGACCTCACCCGTCACTACGAAGTCTCCCGTGGCCTGTTCAAGGGCCATGCGCTGGTGCGCGCGCTCAATGGCGTGTCGTTCGAACTGGAAGCCGGCAAGACCCTCGCCGTGGTCGGCGAATCGGGTTGCGGTAAATCTACCCTGGCCCGGGCCCTGACGCTGATCGAGGAGCCGTCGTCCGGCTCGCTGAAAATCGCCGGACAGGAAGTCGCCGGGGCCGACAAGGCCCAGCGCAAGCAACTGCGTAAAGATGTGCAGATGGTGTTCCAGAGCCCCTATGCATCGCTCAACCCACGGCAGAAGATCGGCGACCAGTTGGGCGAGCCGCTGCTGATCAATACCAAGCTGTCCGCCGCCGAACGTCGGGACAAGGTCCAGGCGATGATGAAGCAGGTCGGCTTGCGCCCCGAGCACTATCATCGCTACCCGCATATGTTCTCCGGCGGCCAGCGCCAGCGCATCGCCCTGGCGCGGGCGATGATGCTGCAACCGAAAGTGCTGGTGGCGGACGAACCGACCTCGGCGCTGGACGTGTCGATCCAGGCACAGGTGCTGAACCTGTTCATGGATCTGCAGCAGCAGTTCAATACCGCCTACGTGTTCATCTCCCACAACCTGGCGGTGGTTCGTCATGTCGCCGACCAGGTACTGGTGATGTACCTCGGCCGACCGGTGGAGATGGGCCCGAAGGAGGACATCTATGCCCGCCCCCTGCACCCGTACACCCAGGCGCTGCTCTCGGCGACACCGGCGATCCACCCGGACCCGTTGAAGCCGAAGATCAAGATCGCCGGCGAGTTGCCCAACCCGCTCAACCCACCGTCCGGCTGCGCCTTCCACAAGCGCTGCCCATACGCCACCGAGCGTTGCAGCACCGAAGAACCGGCCTTGCGCCAGCTCGATTCGCGGCAGGTGGCCTGTCATTACGCGGAGCAGTTTCTCGGCTGACAGACGACAAAAAAGCGCTCTCCTGAGTAAGCGAGAGCGCTGAAAGGGGTTAATCCAGCCTTTTGCGTCAAGCGCGCTATCCGCTTGGCGCAAGGGGCTTTTTCATTGGTGTGGCTCAGCTATCGCTGTCACTATCACCATCGTCGCCGGGATCGCTCTGATCGCTGTCGTCGCCTTTCTTGGTGTCATCGGCATAAAGCGCATGCACCGCGGATTTCGAAGGAGAAACCGCCCCGTGGTCCGACACTGCATTGCTGGCCCAGGCACCTGAAGCCCCCACCATCAAGAGCACCAGCACCTTGATCAACAGCACGCCGCGTTGAAAAATTTTCATCGTCGTTTCCGTCCCTTGTGGATAAGTCACAAATACCTTCCAGCCGACTTCAAGAAGCCGACCGCAACTTGTCTGAACCTAGACCCGTTGAACAGACTTTTCCATACTGGCCAGATGAAAACTGTTGGCTGGCGATAGAATTATTCCGAATGATAATTAGAGTCAAAAAGCATAAAAGCTTTTTCAACCGCCCTTCTCAATGCCGCCACTCCTGCACTCACAAACCTTTTAGCGCCCTCCCGGGCCTCTTCGCGGCCCATACGAACGCCATCGCCAGCAAGCTGGCTCCTGGCGCCGCGCCAACCCCCGGTCTTTTGCCGCGCCATAAAAAAACCCGCGGCCTGGGCAGCGGGTTTTTCAAGGGTGTGGCAAGTACTACTGCGGCCAACGCCTTAGTTTAGTGGTGCTCGCGCGTCGCGCGGAATTTCACATCCGGCCAGCGCTCTTCCATCAACGCCAGGTTGACCCGGGTCGGCGCCAGGTAGGTCAGGTGACCGCCGCCGTCCAGCGCGAGGTTTTCCGCGGCCTTGACCCGCAGCTCATCGAGCTTCTTCTTGTCGCTGCAGTCGATCCAGCGCGCGGACCACACGGTGATCGGCTCATACGAGCACTCGACCTTGTATTCCTCTTTCAAGCGACTGGCGACCACATCGAACTGCAGCACACCGACGGCACCGAGAATGATGTCGTTGCTGCGCTCGGGGAAGAACACCTGGGTCGCGCCCTCTTCGGCCAACTGCTGCAAGCCCTGGCGCAGTTGCTTGGACTTGAGCGGGTCACGCAGGCGCACGCGACGGAACAGTTCCGGGGCAAAGTGCGGGATACCGGTGAAGCCCAGGGTCTCACCCTCGGTGAAGGTGTCACCGATCTGGATGGTGCCATGGTTGTGCAGGCCGATGATGTCGCCGGCGTAGGCTTCTTCCAGTTGCTCGCGTTCGGAGGAGAAGAAGGTCAGCGCATCACCGATGCGCACATCCTTGCCGGTCCGCACATGGCGCATTTTCATGCCTTTGTCGTACTTGCCCGAACAGATGCGCATGAAAGCGATCCGGTCGCGGTGCTTGGGGTCCATGTTCGCCTGGATCTTGAACACGAAGCCGGAGAACTTCTCTTCCACCGGCTCCACGGTGCGCTCGTTGGCGACACGGGCCAGTGGCATCGGTGCCCAATCGACGACCGCGTCCAGCACGTGGTCGACGCCGAAGTTGCCCAGGGCGGTGCCGAAGAACACCGGGGTCAGTTGACCGTCGAGGAATTCCTGGCGGTTGAACTCGTGGCAGGCGCCCTGCACCAACTCCAACTGGTCGACAAAACGCTCGTACTCGTCGCCCAGGTGCGCGCGGGCCTCGTCGGAGTCGAGCTTCTCGATGATTTTCACATCGGTGCGCTCATGCCCGTGACCCGCCGTGTAGACAATGATGTAGTCGTCGGCCAGGTGGTACACGCCCTTGAAGTCGCGGTAGCAACCGATCGGCCAGGTGATCGGCGCGGCCTTGATTTTCAGGACCGCTTCGATCTCGTCGAGCAGTTCGATCGGGTCGCGGATATCGCGGTCGAGCTTGTTGATAAAGCTGACGATGGGCGTGTCGCGCAGGCGGCAGACATCCATCAGGGCGATGGTCCGCGGCTCGACGCCTTTACCGCCGTCGAGGACCATCAGCGCCGAGTCGACCGCGGTCAGGGTGCGGTAGGTGTCTTCGGAGAAGTCTTCGTGGCCCGGGGTGTCGAGCAGGTTGATCATGTGATCGCGATAGGGGAACTGCATGACCGACGTGGTGATCGAGATACCCCGTTGCTTTTCCATTTCCATCCAGTCGGAAGTGGCATGGCGGTCGGATTTGCGTGATTTCACCGTACCGGCAATCGCAATCGCCTTGCCCATCAGCAACAGCTTCTCGGTGATGGTGGTTTTACCGGCATCGGGGTGGGAAATAATGGCGAAAGTGCGGCGTTTCGCGACTTCGGCGGCCTGGTGGGTCATGGGAAATCGCCTGGCAGGTGAGTCAAAAAAGGGCGGCGAGTATAGCGCAAACCGAGGCCCACCGACCACCGCTCACCCGTTTGCAGCGGCTTCAAGGGTGGCTAAATACCGCCATCTATGGAACCTTTTAAAAGGTGGAGGCGTCCACTCCCCTGCTACCTGAGTCGTACCAGGGGCTGAAATACCTGCAAGTCAGCCTGACGAGGCTGCGCTTATGGCTCGACCGCCTGCCGCTTTGCCGGCAGTGACGAGCTGCATTTCGCGAACATATTCGCCGACAGCCAGGAATGGCATTGCCGCTCGGGAATGTGCTCGCCGACTGAAATAAAGGAGTCCGCCTGTGGCTATTCGCTATGGCAAAGGGCTGATAGGAGGAGTGGTTGTCGTCGCTCTCCTGGCCCTGCTGATCCACTGGATTGGCGTCAACACGATCGAACTGTACCGCGACGATTTGTTGTTTTACCTGCAAGCGCATCTGATCCTGGTCCTTGTCTCCATGCTTGCCGCCCTGACTGCAGGGATTCCCGCCGGTATCCTGCTGAGCCGACCGAGCATGGTCGGGCGCGCGGAACGCTTCATGCAGCTCTTCAATATCGGCAACACCGTCCCGCCCCTGGCCGTACTGGCCATCGCCCTCGGCGTGTTGGGCATCGGCAGCGGCCCGGCGATCTTCGCCCTGTTCCTCGCCTCCCTGCTGCCCATCGTGCGCAACACCTACGAAGGCCTGAAAAACGTCCAGGGTTCCCTGAAAGAAGCCGCCGTCGGCATCGGCATGACCCCGCGCCAGGTGCTGTTGCGCGTGGAGCTGCCCAATGCCGTGCCGATCATTATCGGTGGTGTGCGGGTGGCCCTGGCGATCAACGTCGGCACCGCGCCCCTGGCGTTCCTGATCGGCGCCAACAGCCTGGGCAGCCTGATTTTCCCCGGCATCGCTCTGAACAATCAGCCGCAATTGCTGCTCGGGGCCGCCTGCACCGCACTGCTGGCCTTGCTGCTTGACGGCTTGGTGACCATGGCCAGCCGCCTCTGGCTGGAACGCGGAGTCCACGCGTCTTAAGACCCGGCAAAGGAATCGATATGAAAAGACTGACTGTGATACTGGTCTGCGTCCTGCTGTCCGCGGGAATCGCGCAAGCTGCTGAAAAACCCTTGATCCGCATCGGCGCCCGGGTCTTCACCGAACAGACTCTGCTGGCGGAAATCACTGCCCAGTACCTGCGCACCAAGGGTTATGCGCCCCAGGTGACCGGTGGCCTGGGCAGCAACCTGGCGCGCAGCGCCCAGGAAAGCGGGCAACTGGACCTGATCTGGGAATACACCGGTGTGTCGCTGGTGGCCTACAACCACGTCGATGAGAAACTCGACAGCGAACAGTCCTACGCCCGCGTCAAGGAACTCGACGCGAAGAAAGGCCTGGTCTGGCTGTCGCCGTCGAAATTCAGCAACACCTACGCCCTGTCCCTGCCGGAGCAGGTGGCCAAGGCATATCCGCGGATCAACAGCATCAGCGACCTGACCCAGGCCCTGGCCGAAAACGGTCAGGAAAACCGCCTGGTGGCCCTGGATACCGAGTTCGCCAACCGCTCCGACGGCATGGCCGGCATGGTCAAGCTGTACCAGATGAACCTGACCCGCAAGAACACCCGGCAGATGGACGCCGGCCTGGTCTATACGGCACTGCGCAACGGCCAGGTGTTCGCCGGGCTGGTCTACACCACCGACGGTCGCCTCAATGCCTTCAAATTGAAGCTGCTGGAAGACGACAAACATTACTTCCCGGACTACACCGCCGCGCCCGTGGTGCGCCAGGTTTACCTCGACGCCCACCCGCAATTGGCCGCCGATCTCAAGCCACTGGCGGCGCTGTTCGACAACGAAACCATGCGCCAGCTGAATGCGCGGGTCGATGTCGAGCATCAAAGCCCGTCCGCCGTGGCCGCCGACTTCCTGCGCCAACACCCCATTGACTGAGGAGAAGACATGGAATTTATAAACGCCTTTTCCCATCTTGATTGGACACAGGTCCTGCACCTGACCTGGCAGCACATCACCCTGGTGGGTATCGCCGTGATCCTGGCCATCGTCGTCGGCGTCCCCCTGGGCGTCTTGATGACCCGCTTCCCGAGCCTGGCCGGGCCACTGCAAGCCAGCGCCACCGTGCTGCTGACCATACCGTCCATCGCCCTGTTCGGCCTGCTGCTGCCGTTCTACTCGAAATTCGGCCAGGGCCTGGGGCCGCTGCCGGCGATCAGCGCGGTGTTCCTCTACTCCCTGCTGCCGATCATGCGTAACACCTACCTGGCCCTGACCGGTGTCGAGCCGGGCATTCGCGAAGCCGCGCGCGGTATCGGCATGACCTTCGGCCAGCGCCTGCGCAGGGTCGAACTGCCCATCGCGGTGCCGGTGATCCTCGCCGGTGTGCGCACCGCCGTGGTGATGAACATTGGTGTCATGACCATCGCCGCCACCATTGGCGCCGGCGGCCTGGGGGTACTGATTCTGGCTGCCATCAGCCGCAGCGACATGTCGATGCTGATTGTCGGCGCGGTACTGGTCAGTCTCCTGGCCATCTTCGCCGACCTGCTTCTGCAATGGCTGCAACGCACGCTGACTCCAAAAGGACTGCTCAAATGATCGAACTTCAAAACCTGACCAAGACCTTTCAAAGCAACGGCAAGACCATCACCGCCGTCAACGCGGTCAGCCTGACCGTCAACGAAGGCGAGATCTGCGTATTCCTCGGCCCCTCGGGTTGCGGCAAGAGCACCACGCTGAAGATGATCAACCGCCTGATCAAGCCCACCTCGGGCAAGATCCTGATCAATGGCGAAGACACCAGCGACCTGGACGCCGTGACCCTGCGCCGCAACATCGGTTATGTGATCCAGCAGATCGGCCTGTTCCCCAACATGACCATCGAGGAAAACATCGTGGTGGTGCCGAAACTGCTGGGCTGGGACAAGCAGAAATGCCATGACCGCGCCCGTGAACTGATGAGCATGATCAAGCTGGAACCCAAGCAGTACCTGCACCGCTACCCACGCGAGTTGTCCGGTGGCCAGCAACAGCGGATCGGCGTGATCCGCGCCCTGGCGGCGGATGCGCCATTGCTGCTGATGGATGAGCCGTTCGGCGCGGTCGATCCGATCAACCGGGAAATGATCCAGAACGAGTTTTTCGAGATGCAGCGGGCCCTGAAAAAAACCGTGATCATGGTCAGCCACGATATCGACGAAGCCATCAAGCTCGGTGACAAGATCGCCATCTTCCGTGCTGGCAAGCTGATCCAGATCGACCACCCGGACACCTTGCTGGCGCATCCGGCGGATGACTTTGTCAGCAACTTCGTCGGCCAGGACAGCACCCTCAAGCGCCTGTTGCTGGTGAACGCCGAAGACGCGGCCGACAACGCGCCATCGGTGAGCCCGCAGACCCCGGTGACCGATGCCCTGGAGCTGATGGACGAACATGACCGGCGTTATGTGGTAGTCACCGATGCCGAGAACAAGGCGCTGGGTTATGTCCGCCGTCGCGACCTGCACCGTCAGGCCGGTACCTGCGCGCAGTTTCTGTGCGAGTTCAACGCCACGGCGGCGTACGACGAGCACCTGCGCATCCTGTTGTCGCGGATGTACGAGTTCAACCGTTCGTGGTTGCCGGTGATGGATGCCGAGCGGGTGTTCCTCGGCGAAGTGACCCAGGAGTCGATTGCCGCCTACTTGAGTTCCGGGCGTTCTCGCGGGGCCAAGAGCAGTATCGTCTCCCCCGCGCAAATGGCCCTGGCCTGACGCCACCGGTCAGAGATCGGGAACATCAGACTGTCATCCGGGTCGGTTAAACCAGTGACTGATCCGGGCTACGCGACGGGTGTGTGCAAAAACGCGACATTTTTAGTTGATCTAAAGCCCCTCAAGTCCTAAAGTTCGCGCCGAACGTCCATGCTGGAAACGATCCATCCGGCTCAAGTACTGACGACGAGACAGCAAGGCCAAGGGAAGCGGTTGATCCCATGGCCTTTTTGCTTTCGGCGACATGCCTTGGGAAGTAGGCGAACCAAAGTGGGGATACGGAGGACGTTCATTTGCACCCATTGATCAATCTAGTTTGCCAGTAGGAGTTCCCAGCATGTCGATTCAGGTCGAAGACTATTTCGCGCGCGCCACTTTTGACAAAATGAAGGCGTTCGCCGACAAACAAGAAACCCCGTTCGTGGTGATCGACACCGCGATGATCAGCCAGGCCTACGATGACCTGCGCGCCGGTTTCGAATTCGCCAAGGTCTATTACGCAGTCAAGGCCAACCCGGCCGTCGAGATCATCGACCTGCTGAACAAAAAAGGCTCCAGCTTCGACATTGCCTCGATCTACGAGCTGGACAAGGTACTGAACCAGGGCGTCAGCCCGGATCGCATCAGCTACGGCAACACCATCAAGAAATCCAGGGACATCCGCTACTTCTACGAGAAGGGCGTGCGCCTGTACTCCACCGACTCCGAAGCCGACCTGCGCAACATCGCCAAGGCCGCGCCAGGCTCCAAGGTCTACGTGCGCATCCTCACCGAAGGCTCGACCACGGCCGACTGGCCACTGTCGCGCAAATTCGGTTGCCAGACCGACATGGCCATGGACCTGCTGATCCTCGCCCGTGACCTGGGCCTGGTGCCTTATGGCGTGTCCTTCCACGTCGGTTCGCAACAGCGCGACATCAGCGTCTGGGACGCGGCCATCGCCAAGGTCAAGGTGATCTTCGAGCGCCTGAAGGAAGAAGACGGTATCAATCTCAAGCTGATCAACATGGGCGGTGGCTTCCCGGCCAACTACATCACCCGCACCAACAGCCTGGAAACCTACGCCGAGGAAATCATCCGCTTCCTCAAGGAAGACTTCGGCGACGACCTGCCGGAAATCATCCTCGAGCCAGGCCGTTCGCTGATCGCCAACGCCGGGATCCTGGTCAGCGAAGTGGTGCTGGTCGCGCGTAAATCGCGGACCGCCGTCGAGCGCTGGGTGTACACCGACGTGGGCAAGTTCTCCGGCCTGATCGAAACCATGGACGAAGCCATCAAGTTCCCGATCTGGACCGAGAAGAAAGGCGAGATGGAAGAAGTGGTCATCGCCGGCCCGACCTGCGACAGCGCCGACATCATGTATGAAAACTACAAGTACGGCCTGCCCCTGAACCTGGCCATCGGCGACCGCCTGTACTGGTTGTCCACCGGTGCCTACACCACCAGCTACAGCGCCGTGGAATTCAATGGCTTCCCGCCGTTGAAATCGTACTATCTGTAATACACCGCGCCGCTGAAAGGCGGCGCCGGTCATACTGCCGGTTGTTCTCAAAAGGCCCGTGAACCCTCACGGGCCTTTTCTGTTTCACATGCTGCAAAACCTTTCAAAGCGGTGTAGTGTTGCTCCGTGAGATTTGGTGGGTACAGCAACCACCAAACTCATCGACAAGGAACGTCGTCTTGAATAGCCGACAGCTGATCAGGCTTATCGAAGCGGACGGTTGGTATCTGGTCAGGATCAAGGGCAGTCACCACCATTTCAAGCACCTGTACAAGCCAGGCCTGGTGACTATCCCTCATCCGAAGAAGGACCTGCTGACCAAGACAATCAACAGCATCCTGAAACAAGCACAGTTGCACGCAGGAGACCACCATGCTTTTCCCCATTGCGATTCAACCCGGTGACGAGCAACACGCCTGGGGCGTAGAGGTTCCGGATATTCCGGGCTGCTTCTCGGCGGGCGAGGACCTGGACGACGCCCTGGCCATGGCCCGTGAAGCCATCGAAGGGCATCTGGAGATTCTCGCCGAGGACGACGCGCCCATCCCCCGGGCCGGCACCGTGACCCAACACGCGAAAAACCCGGACTACGCGGGCTGCATCTGGGCACTGGTGGACATCGATATCACCCAGTACCTGGGCAAGTCGGAAAAACTCAATATCACCTTGCCGGGTTACCTGTTGAGCCGCATCGACGCTTACGTGCGCAATCATCCCGAGCAGAAGAGTCGTTCGGGCTTCCTGGCCACGGCGGCCTTGCGCGTGCTGCAGGGCGCCTGAGCCGTCAGCCCCGCAACGCCTGCAACGCCACATGACCGCTTTCATCGCCCAGCAATGCCGCTCGCTGGTGGTAGTCCAGCGCCAGCGCGCGGATCCCGGGATGCGGTGCCGCCAGCAGGGCCTGGCGGCCGACCCGCAGGAACTTCAGGTTTCCACCAGCCAAGGCTTGGCGCAACCAGCCCAGTGCCTGGTCGATCTCTCCCAGGTCCGCCAGCACCGCCGCGTAGCTGAACTGTCCACGAAAATCCCCACCCTCGGCCGACAGCCGATACCACTCGCAGGCCGCCACCCGGTCGACAGGACAGCAGTGTCCTTCCTCCAGATAACGTCCCAGCAGGTTCATTGATTTGGCATGCCCCAGTTCAGCGGCGCGCCGATAGCAGGCCAGCGCCGCGACCTGATCCTCGCCGACCCCGCGTCCGGTCGCCAGCAGATTGGCATAGTTGTACAGACCCCAGTCCAGCCCAGCCGCGGCCGCCAAGCGGTATTCCCGCGCCGCCGCCCGGGCGTCGGGCGCACAGCCCCAGCCATGCTCAAGGCAGCGCCCGAGCATATTGCGCGCCATCCGGTGGCCGCCGTTCGCCGCGATACGGAACCAGCGTAAAGCCAGCACCGGGTCCTGCTCGATGCCCTGCCCGTCCAGCAGGATCTGTCCCAGCAGCGCCTGGGCTTCGAGCACACCCTGGGCGGCCGCCAATAAAATCGCCTGGGCCGCCCGGGCCGGATGCTCTTCGAGCATGGCCTTGAGCGAATCGTCGTCCAGCACTTCCTCACGGCGCAGATGAAAACCCATGAGCTAGACCTCGACCCAGCGTCGCAACAGATTGTGATAGGTCCCGGCGAGCTGGATCAGCGCCGGATGCTCGGGAACATCGCGGGTCAGGCTCTGGATCGCCGCGTCCATGTCGAACAGCAAGCTGCGCTGGCTGTCCTCACGTACCAGGCTCTGGGTCCAGAAGAACGCGGCATAGCGGGCGCCACGGGTCACGGCATTGACCTTGTGCAGGCTGGTCCCCGGATAGAGCACCAGGTCACCGGCGGGCAACTTGACCTGGCGGCTGCCGAAGGTGTCCTGGATCTCCAGCTCCCCGCCCTCGTAGTCATCCGGATCGCTGAAAAACAGCGTGGACGACAGGTCGGTACGGACCCGTTCCGGATTGCCCTTGGGCTGACGCACGGCGTTATCGATATGGAAATCGAAACTGCCACCGGCCGTGTAACAGTTCAGCAACGGCGGAAACACCTTGTGCGGTAACGCCGCCGACATGAATTGCGGATTTTTCCACAAGCGCTCCAGCATCGCCGCGCCGATTTCCTGCGCCAGCGGATGCCCTTCGGGCAGTTGCAGGTTGTGCTTGGCCTTGGCCGACTGATAGCCGGCCGTCACCTTGCCGTCAGCCCAATCGGCCTGCTCCAGGGCCTGGCGGATGCGCAGCACCTCTTCACGGGAGAACAAGCCGGGAATGTGCAGGAGCATGGGCAGTACCTGAAAGCAAAAGGATGCTAATGATATTTATTCCTATTAGTTCTGTAAAACCCTTATCCACCGCAGTGACGAATCGGCAGGCGAAGCCACAAGGGAAAGCGTAGAAAATGCAACATATATGCAAATAGCAATTTTTCTCAATTGATACAGAGACTTGTTTACTTTATATTCCTCCGCCTCGATACCCTGGGGAGGGAACTTCACATGTCACGCCAGCAACCGCATCTTCCAGTCAGTTCGCCACGTCTGCTCGCCTCGGCGATAGGTGTGGCCATCAGCGCCACCTCGGCCACGCAACTGGTGCAAGCGGCCGAGGACACTGACGGCAAGAGCCAACGCAACAGCATCGCGCTGGACGCCACCAGCGTGACTGGTGAAGCCCAGGACTCGACGACCTACCAGGTGGAAAAAGCCTCCTCGCAGAAATACACCGCGGCGCTGACGGACACCCCGCGTTCGGTGACCGTCGTCCCGCAGCAGGTGCTCAAGGACACCGCGGCCACCTCCTTGCAGGACGCGCTGCGCACCGTACCCGGCATCACTTTTGGTGCCGGCGAAGGCGGCAACCCACAGGGCGATCGGCCGTTCATTCGCGGCTTCGATGCCCAGGGCGACACCTATGTCGACGGTGTACGCGACACCGGCGCGCAATCGCGGGAAATCTTTGATGTCGAATCCATCGAAGTCAGCAAGGGCCCGAATTCGGCCTTCGGCGGTCGCAGCTCGGCCGGCGGCAGCCTGAACCTGGTCAGCAAACTGCCCAAACTGCAGGACTTCACCAATGGCGGCTTTACCTACGGCTCCGACCAGACCCGCCGCTACACCCTCGATGTGAACCGCCAGTTTCTCGACAGCGCCGCATTCCGCCTGAACCTGATGAGCCACGAGCAGAACGTCGCCGGTCGCGACGCGGTCAACTACGATCGCTGGGGCGTGGCGCCGTCGCTGAGCTTCGGCCTGGGCACGCCGACCCGCGTCAATCTCAGCTACTACCATATGCAAAGCGACGACCTGCCGGATTCGGGGATTCCCTACGCCTACAGCTCCACGGCCGGCAATGCCGTGCATGTGCATGACAAGCCGACGGACGGCGGCAACAGCAGCAACTTCTACGGCCTGAAGGACCGCGACTTCCGCAAGACCCGCGCCGACATCAGCACCTTCTCCATCGAGCACGACCTGAATGACGCGATGACGCTGAAGAACACCCTGCGCCACGGCAACACCGGCCAGGACTACATCCTCACCCAGCCGGACGACAGCCAGCACAACGTCAACCAATTCGGTAACGTCTGGCGCCGGGCCAACACCCGGGTCGGGACCACCACGACCACCACCAACCAGACCGACCTGTTCGGCGAGTTCCATGCGCTGGGCTTGAAGAACAACTATTCCACGGGCCTGGAGTTCAGCCGCGAGCAAAGCCGCTACAGCGGTTACACCGTATCGAACAACAGCGCGGTGAAATGCCCGGCGGGCTCGGCACCGCCGTACTGCACTTCGTTGTCCAACCCCAATCCGAACGATCCCTGGACCGGCACCGCGGTGCGCAACTACGCCTTCACCGACTCCAGTGCCGATACCCGTGCCGCCTACGTTTTCGACACGATCGAGCTCGATCCGCAGTGGCTGTTGAACGCGGGCCTGCGCTACGACAGCTTCGAAACGCGCGCCAAGACCGCAACCACCAACCGGGAGAACGACAGCCACTTCTTCAACTGGCAGGCCGGCCTCGTCTGGAAGCCGGTTGAAAACGCTAGTGTCTATGCCTCCTACGCCACCTCGGCGACACCACCTGGCGCCCTGGTGGGTGAAGGCGCCGAGGGCAACCCGTTGACGGCCGGCAACGCCAGCAGCGACCTGAAGCCGGAAGAAGCCGTCAACTATGAACTGGGCACCAAGTGGGATGTGTTCCACAACCGCCTGTCACTGACCGCCGCGATCTTCCGTACCGAGAAGAAGAACACTCGGATCCTGGTGGACCAGCTCACCTATCAGAACGCCGGTGAGTCCCGTGTCGACGGCATCGAGCTGTCGGCCAGCGGCAAGATCAGCGAGAAATGGCAGGTGTTCGCCGGCTACAGCTACCTGGACAGCGAACTGGTCGACCCGGGTCTCAACGGTCGCAACGGCGTGGTCAGCACGGGTTCGAACAAGGGCAACCAGATGCCCAATACGCCGAAGAACAGCTTCAGCCTGTGGACAACTTATGAAGTGCTGCCGAAGTTGACCGTCGGAGGCGGTGCCTTTTATGTCGACCAGGTCTACGGCGACAGCGCCAATACCGTCTATGTACCGGCCTACACCCGCTACGACGCCATGGCCAGCTACAAGCTGACGCGGAACGTCGACCTGCAATTGAACGTCCAGAACCTGACCAACGAAACTTATTACGACAAGGCCTACTCCGCCCACTTCGCCAATCAGGCAGCGGGACGTACCGCGTTGTTCACCACCAGCTTCCACTTTTAATACGCGGCGCAAGAATCACTTTAATAGAGCAAGGCGGTCGCCGTGTTGAAGAAAACACTGTTCCAACTGCACTGGTTGTTCGGCATTACCGCCGGGCTGGTGCTGGCCTTCATGGGGATCACCGGTGCCGCGGTGTCCTTCCAGGACGAGCTGTTGCGCCTGCTCAATCCCAGCGTCCTGCAACTCGAGGTGCCGGCACATGGCGAGGCCCTGCCGCCGGCCGAACTGGTGCGCCGACTCGAAGCTCGCGAAGGCAAGAGCGTCGCCATGCTCTGGGTCGAACCCCACGGCGACAGCGCCGCGCGGGTCGCTTTCACGGCCCCGCCCGGTGAACGTCGTGGGCAGATGCGCTACTTCGACCCCTACACCGCGGACTACCAGGGTGATGCGCGGGGCCAGGCATTCTTCGGCCTGATGCTGCAACTGCACCGTTTCCTCGCCCTGGGCGATAGCGGCCGGCAGATCACCGGCGCGTGCACGCTGATGCTGGTGTTCTTCTGCCTCTCCGGACTCTATCTGCGCTGGCCGCGCCAAGCCCTGAACTGGCGGGTCTGGCTGACCTTCGACTGGGCGAAACGAGGTCGCGCCTTCAACTGGAACCTGCACGCGGTCGCCGGCACCTGGTGCCTGCTGCTCTACCTGCTATCGGCGCTGACCGGCCTGTCCTGGTCCTATGAGTGGTACAACAACGGCCTGAACAAACTGCTGGCCGACTCACCGCTGCAACAACGCCGCGCCGGACCGCGCCAGCCACCACCCCCCAGCGGCCCGGCCCCCGGCGCCGACTACGCGGCCATCTGGGCCAGTATCCAGCGCGCCGCCGGCCCCGACCTCAGCGCCTACAATATTCGCCTGCCACAGGTCGCCGGACAACCGGCGACGGTCTACTACCTGCTCAAGGATTCGCCCCATGAGCGCGCCCTCAACCAGATCAACCTGGACCCGCTCAGCGGCGCCATCCGCGACCATTTGCGCTACGCCGACCAAAGCTTCAAGGCGCAACTGCTGACCAGCGTCTACGCGCTGCACGTCGGCAGCTACTTCGGGATCAGCGGCCGGATCCTGCTGACACTGTCGAGCCTGAGCATGCCGCTGTTTTTCGTTACCGGCTGGCTGCTGTACCTGGATCGACGGCGCAAGCAACGCCAGGTCACGCGGGCCCGCCAGGACCTGCAAGCGCAGCACGACGACAGACCGGCCTGGCTGATCGGCTTCGCCAGCCAAAGCGGTTTCGCCGAACAGTTGGCCTGGCAGAGCGCCAGTCAGTTGCAGGCGGCCGGCTTACCGGTACAGGTCCGCCCCCTGGCCGAGATCAAGGCGCGGGACTTGCGCGAATCAGCCCAGGCGTTGTTCGTCATCAGCACTTTCGGCGACGGCGAAGCGCCGGACAGCGCACGCGGGTTCGAACGCAGGATACTCGGCCAGCCGCTGTCTCTCGGCGCCTTGAACTATTCGGTGCTGGCCCTCGGCGACCGGCAATACCAGCACTTCTGCGGTTTCGCCCGACGCCTGCATCAATGGCTGGAAGAACGCGGCGGCAGCCCCCTGTTCGCCCCGATCGAAGTCGACAACGGCGATCCCTACGCCCTGCGCTACTGGCAACAGCAGCTCAACCAACTGACCGGCGGCGCGCCCCTGAAGACCTCGCAGGCATCGAGTTTCACTCACTGGACCTTGCACCGGCGCGAGCTACTCAATCCGGGTAGCAGCGGTTCCGCTGTCTACCTGCTGGGCCTGACGCCCCCCACGCCCCTCTCCTGGCAAGCCGGCGACCTGGTGGAAATGTTGCCACGCCAGAGCCCCCTGGCGGTGCGGCGTTTCCTCGCCGGACTCGGGCTTGAGGCCGACAGCCCGGTGCACGTCGACGGCTTGTCGGAAAGCCTCGCCCAGGCCCTGGGCGCACGCCAGTTGCCGGAGAGTCGGGCCCACCTGCTCGGCCTGCATGCCCAGGCGTTGGTGGACGCACTGGTACCGCTGGGCCCGCGCGAATACTCCATCGCGTCGATTGAGAGCGATGGGCAACTGGAACTGCTCGTGCGCCAGGAGCGGTATGCCGATGGCAGCCTGGGCCTGGGTTCGGGGTGGCTGACCGAGCATGCGCCACCGGCTGGCGGCATCAGCCTGCGGTTGCGACGCAACAGTGGTTTTCATCTACCGGCAACGCCGTGCCCGCTGATTCTGTTGGGCAACGGCACCGGCCTGGCGGGATTGCGCAGCTTGCTCAAGGCGCGTATTGCCGATGGTCAGCGCGATAACTGGTTGTTGTTCGGCGAGCGCAATATCGCTCACGACTTCCACTGCGCCGACGAATTGCGCGGCTGGCTCGCCAGCGGTGACCTGGCGCGCCTGGACCTGGCGTTTTCCCGCGACCAAGCGGAAAAAATCTATGTCCAGGATCGTCTGCGCGAAGCCTCGGATGAACTGCGCCAATGGCTGGCGAAAGGGGCGGCGATCTATGTCTGCGGTAGCTTGCGGGGGATGGCGGCGGGAGTTGAGCGGGTGCTGCAGGAACTGCTCGGGACCAAGGCCGTCGAGCAATTGATCGAGCAAGGGCGCTATCGACGGGATGTGTACTGAGGCCCGCCCGACACATCGAGTGATCCGTCATCGTCAGAACCGACGCCTTCGCTGGCAAGCCAGGTTCCTACAGGTTTTGTGTCGTACGTAAGGATTGCGTTCGACCACGTACTGTAGGAGCAGGGCTTGTCGGATCGCCGCAGCGCCGCGAAGGCGGCGTAACAGTCGCCACAACATCTGAAGCCGAACACAATTACGCCCGCGCCGGCTCCGCCGTCAACTCGACGACCTCCGGCCGCTTGAGCAACGCATAAGCCAGCGCCGTCAGCAAGCTGCCTGCAACAATCGCCAGCAGATACAGCAACGTGTGATTGATCGCATTCGGGATCAGCATCACGAACAAGCCACCGTGAGGCGCCATCAGCTTGCAGCCGAAATACATCGACAAGGCCCCTGTCAGCGCACCGCCAGCAATACTCGCCGGAATCACCCGCAACGGGTCCTTGGCCGCAAACGGAATCGCGCCTTCGGAGATAAAGCACAGCCCCAGCACGAACGCCGCCTTGCCCGCCTCGCGCTCACTCTGGGCAAACTTGTGCCGCGCAATCAGCGTGGCGATGCCCAGGCCGATCGGTGGCACCATGCCCGCCGCCATGGTCGCCGCCATCGGCGCATAACTCTGCGATGCCAGCAGGCCAACCGAGAACGCATAAGCCGCCTTGTTGATCGGCCCACCGAGGTCGACGCACATCATCCCGCCCAGCAGCACCCCAAGCAGAATGGCGTTGGTGGTGCCCATGCTGTCGAGGAAATGCGTCAGCCCTTCGAGCATCCCCGCCACTGGTTTGCCCACCACGTAGATCATCACCAGGCCAGTGAACAGGCTGGCCAGCAATGGAATGATCAGGATCGGCTTCAAGGCTTCAAGACTGCTGGGTAGCCGCGCATAACGATTGATCGCCTTGGCGCTGTAGCCGGCGAGAAAACCGGCGACGATCCCGCCGATAAAACCCGCCCCCAGGGTGCTCGCCAACAGGCCGCCGATCATCCCCGGCGCCAGGCCCGGACGGTCGGCAATCGAGTAGGCGATGTAGCCGGCCAGCAATGGCACCATCAACTTGAACGCGCTTTCACCGCCGATCTGCATCAAGGCCGCCGCCAGTGTGCCCGGCTCCTTGAAGGCGGTGATGCCAAAAACGAACGACAACGCGATCATCAGACCGCCCGCCACCACCATCGGCAACATGAACGAAACACCGGTCAGCAGGTGTTTGTAGACACCGGTTTTTTCCTGCTTGGCCGGGGCCCCGGCATTGCCTGCCATGGCCTGCTCCGGCCGTCCTTCGGCCAGGGCCTTGTTGAGGGTCGCGTCCGGTTGCTTCAAGGCGATACCGGTACCGCAACGGTAGATTTTCTTGCCGGCGAAACGCTCGGTGGCCACTTCGATATCCGCCGCCAGCAACACGACATCGGCCTCGGCAATCGCTTCCGTGCTCAGCGGGTTGCGGGCGCCAACGGAGCCCTGGGTTTCCACCTGCAACTCATAGCCCAGGCGCTTGGCCGACTGCTGCAAGGCTTCGGCGGCCATGAAGGTGTGGGCCACGCCTGTCGGACAAGCGGTCACCGCCACCAGCCGCGGCGCGCGCTTGAGCGCCGCAACCGGTTCGGCCGCGCGTTCGGGCGCGACAAATACCCGGGCCTCTTCGGCCCCCCGCCGCAACACCGCCTCGACATCCTGCAAGGCCTGGGACGGGGTACTTTGAAACACCCGCTTGCCGATAAACCGCGACATGTCCACCGGCATGCTGCTGACCAGCAATACCCATTCGGCCGCCTCAAGCGTCGCCGCCGACAGCTGGCGTTCCGGGTGCTGCTCGTCGTGGACCTCGACGCTGGTGCTCCAGCCCTGGCGCTGGGCCGCCGCATCAAGCAGGCGGGCACACAACACACTGGTAACCATGCCGTTCGGGCAGGCGGTAACAATGGCTAATTTCATCACTTTCCCTCTTCTTGTTCTGTCAGGGCCTGCACGTGGACGCCGCTTTCAAGCCGCGCCAACTGCGCCCTGTCGCTGATGCCGAAACCGATCTGGGTCACCGCCTGGGCGGCAATCGCGGTGGCGGTGCGCAGGGTCTGCTCGGCGGAGTGCCCGCTGAGCAGCCCGTGCAGCATGCCCGCCAACAGCGAATCGCCGGCGCCAACCGTGCTGGCGACTTTCACTTTCGGCGGCAAGGCCTGCAAAGACAACGCGCTGGAAAACCAGTTCACCCCTTCGGCACCATGGGAAATCACCACGTGCTCGATCCCCTGGGCATGCAGCCGCGCGGCGATTTCGGCTTGGTCGCGCAAGGCGCTCGCGGGCATCTGCAAGGCCTCGGCGAGCTCCTCGCCGTTGGGTTTGATCAGCCAGGGCGCCGCCACGAGACCCGCACGCAACGCCTCGCCGCTGGTATCCAGGGCGACTTTCAGACCGAGGTGTTTCAAGCGCAGCAGCAGCGCTTGCAACCACTCGCAACTCACCCCTTGCGGCAGGCTGCCGGCCACTACCACGGCGTCGTGTCCCGGGGCGATCAGCTCGAGTTTGTCCAGCAGGGCTTGCCGCGCCTGTTCGCTGACCAGGGGCCCCGGGCCATTGACATCGGTGATCCGCCCATCATGCTCGGCCAGCTTGATATTGCTGCGGGTTTCCCCCGGCACCCGGACAAAGGCATCGACAAAGCCACGCCGCGCCATCAGTGCCTCGAACGCTTGCGGATTGCTGTCGCCGAGAAAGCCGCCCACGGTCAGTTGATGCCCCAGGTCAGCCAGCACCTGGGCCACATTCAGGCCTTTGCCGGCGGCGTGAGTGTGCATCGCTTCGCTACGGTTGACCTGGCCCGGCTCCAGCCGCGCCAACTGCACGGTCAGGTCCAGCGCCGGGTTCAGGGTCAGGGTCAGGATCCGCGCCATTACAAAGCCTCCACGAGGGCACGCACTTCATCGCCGCTGCCCACCACCAAGGCAGCCTGGGCCAGCGCTTGTGCCTGGGGCAGATTCAGCTCGCGCACCCGCGCCTTGACCTCGGGAATGCTGCGCGCCGAAACGCTCAATTCATCCACGCCCAACCCCACCAGCACCGGCACCGCCAAGGGGTCCGCCGCCAACTCGCCGCACACGCCGACCCATTTGCCATGGGCATGGGCCGCGCGCACCGTGATATCGATCAGTTGCAGCACCGCCGGGTGCAGGCCATCGGCCTGGGCCGAAAGAGTCGGATGACCACGGTCGATGGCCAGGGTGTATTGGGTCAGGTCGTTGGTGCCAACGCTGAAGAAATCCACTTCCTTGGCCAGCACCGGTGCCAGCAGCGCCGCCGAAGGCACCTCGATCATGATCCCCAGTTGCAGGTCGGCCACCGGGATTTCCTGGCGCAGACGCTCGGTCATGTCACGGGCCTGGCGCCACTCGGCGACGCTGCCGACCATCGGGAACATGATCCGCAATGGACGGTTGTCGGCGGCACGAAGCAAGGCGCGCAACTGCCCTTCCATGATCTGCGGGCGTTGCAGGGTCAGGCGAATGCCGCGGACACCGAGGAAGGGGTTTTCCTCCTTGGCGATCGGCCAGTAAGGCAGCGGTTTGTCGCCGCCCACATCGAGGGTCCGCACCACCAGCGGACGCCCCGCCAAGCCATCGAACACGCGACGGTATTCGGCTTCCTGGGTCGCCTCGTCCGGTGCCTGTTGATGAGCCATGAAGATCAGTTCGGTGCGCAGCAGGCCAATGCCCTCGGCGCCCTGCTCCACCGCGCTGGCGACGCCGGCGCTTTCGCCGATATTGGCGAAGACTTCAACTGCGTGACCATCGCGGGTCAGCGCCAATTCGTGACGTTGCTCCGAGGCCAGGCGCAGACGCTGTTCGCGGGTGTCACGTTCCTGCCGGGCACGCTGCAAGGTCGCCGCATCCGGCGACACATGCAGGCGACCGCGCTGCCCGTCGATCAGCAAGGAAGTGCCAGGGGCCAGCAGCAACACCGCCTCGCCAGCCCCGACCAGGGCCGGAATACCCAGGGCCCGCGCCACGATCGCACTGTGGGCCGTGGCCCCGCCGCGCGCGGTGAGAATCCCGGCGACCCGCGCCGGATCCAGCCGCGCCACGTCCGAAGGACCGACTTCATCCATCACCAGCACATAAGGCTGATCGGGTTCGGCCAGGGTTTCGACGCCGCACAGTTGCGCCAGCACGCGCCGGCCGACATCCCGCAGATCCGCCGCGCGCTCGGCCAGCAAGGCATCCTGCAACGCCTCCTGCTGTCGGGCCGCCGCCTCGATCACCGCCATCCAGCCGGCCTCGGCGCTTTCGCCCTGCTTGAGACGGGCTTCGACGTCATCACTCAGCTCCGGATCGTCGAGCATTTCCTGGTGGGTGATGAAGATTTCCCGGATCGCCTTGGCCTTGCTGCGCTGGATCAGGCCTTCGATATCCTGGCGCACCAGATCCAGGGCCTGTTGCAAGCGCTGGCGCTCGACCAGCGCCGACTCACCGCGCAGCGGGTAATCGAACTGTGCCAGCACCTGGACATGCGCCGGGCCGATAGCGATCCCCGGCGCGGCGGCGATGGCCTGGAGCTGGCTGCCGGCACTCGGGGCAAGCAACGGCACCAGCACTTCCGCCACCACCGGGGCCGCGGCGCTGACCGCCGGCAACGGCTCGATTTCCTCGCCGAGCCCCTCCGCCACCGCCGCCAGGAGCGCGGGCAAGGCATCCGCGGCGATGCTCGGTTCAGCAATGAATTCGAGTACCTGGGCACGCCGCGCGCCGAGGCTGAGCAACTTGCTCAGGCTTTTCACCGACACCGCGCCGCCCGCGCCATCGACGATACGCACGCGAATATCGCCGTCGAAATTTTTCGCCAACTGCGCCAGGATTTTCGCCGGCCGGGCATGCAAACCATGGGCATTGGCCAAGGCGATGCGCGCGCTCGGCCAATCGGCCGGCAGCTCACCGCCAAGGACTTCAAGCACCGCGCGACTGCTGGTGGCACGCCCCAGCTCCTGGCCACGGCCTTCGATCAGCAGCGCGCACAGGCGTTCGAGCAGGGCCTGGTGGGCTTCGCCGAGACTGGCCAGGCAGAACAGACCGCTGAGGGGCTGGCCGAGATAGCGAATCGGTTTGTTCGGGGTGACGAAGGCCAGGCCCGGACGCTTGACCGTCTGCTCACTGTGCAGCCACCACAAGCCGTCGCCCAAGGGCAAGGCTTCAACCTGCTGCAACACGGCGGCGAAACCATTGCTGACGCAATCGGCCTGACGCAACAGACGCGCGCCGCGCCAGACCAGTTCCTCGAAATCTTCAGCGGCCACGCCCAGGCCGATCATCTGTGCATCCAGCGCCAGCTCCTGCGGCGCGCCCTGCAGCAGCTTCAACAGCGCTTCGGCGGAACTGGCACGACGCAGGGCCTGGCCCAGATCGGTTTCGCCAAGGGCCCGGGTCAGCAGTTGCAGCAGGCGCAAGTGTTCGTCGGAACGTGCCGCGATACCGATGGCCAGGTAGACGATCTGGCCGTCGCCCCAGTCCACGCCCTCGGGAAACTGCAGCAGGCGCACCCCGGTGGCGAACACCTGGTCGCGGGTTTCCGGCGTACCGTGGGGAATCGCAATGCCTTGGCCGAGAAAGGTCGAGCCCTGAGTTTCACGAGCCTGCAAACCCGCCAGGTAACCCTCGGCCACCAGGCCATCGGCCACCAGTTTGTTCGCGAGCAGTTGCAGGGCCGCAGACTTGTCCACGGCCGACTGGCCCATGGAAATCTGCTCTACGGTGAGCTCGAGCATGCCTTTCTCCTATTCAGCGTCAGCTGGACGCTAGGTATTGTTTTGAATGAATCAGCTTAGGCGGATGGCCCGAACAATGTGCAACGGTCTTTCGGCAGGACCGTGACACGGGCCGAATATCGCAAAAATACGCCTGCTGAAACGTTTAATCTAGAGTGTTCGACACGTTACTCGATTATCGTCCGCCATTGAAGCCCCGCAGCACCGGCAAAACACAAGGGTAAACCAGGCGTCGACGCGGCATTCGAAGATCTCAAGTCTTCCACATCGGGATTGCGTAGACCCCACGACTGAAATTCCGTCGTCTTTTGACAACAGGACGACGAAGGTCGGCTGCTGGAATAGGATACGATCAGCGAAAATGCGGACATGATCCGCAACAAAATAAGGAATTCCCCGCTTGAAACTCAGTGATATCGCCCAACTGGCCGGTGTGTCGGTTACCACCGCCAGCTACGTGATCAACGGCAAGGCCGAGCAACAACGTATCAGCAGCAGCACCGTGGAACGGGTGCGGGCCGTGGTCGAACAGCATGGCTTCACGCCCAACCCGCAGGCCGCCGGGCTGCGCAGTCGGAATACGCGCACCCTGGGGTTCATTCTGCCGGACCTGGAAAACCCCAGTTACGCGCGCATTGCCAAGCTGCTGGAGCAAGGTGCCCGCGCCCGTGGCTATCAGTTGCTGATCGCCAGCTCCGACGACGCTCCCGACAGCGAGCGGCAATTGCTGCAACTGTTCCGCGCGCGGCGCTGCGATGCGCTGTTTGTCGCCAGTTGCCTGCCAGCCGATGATGACAGCTATCGCCAGTTGCAAGCGCGGGGTATACCGGTGATTGCCATCGACCGGGAAATGGAACCGGCGCACTTTTGCTCGGTGGTCAGTGATGACCGTCAGGCCAGCCTGCAACTGACCCGCAGCCTGCTGCAACCCTTGCCACGGCATATCGCCCTGATCGGCGCCCGCTCCGAGTTGAGCATCAGCCGCCAGCGCGCCGCCGGTTTCCAGGAGGCCTTGAAGGGCTTCAAGGGCGAGGTCCTGATTGAACATGGCGAGGCGTTCAGCCGCGAATGCGGGCGCCAGTTGATGGACGACCTGGTCAAGCGCCTCGGCCATCTGCCGGATGCCCTGGTCACCACCTCCTACGTCCTGTTGCAAGGCGTGTTCGATGCCCTGCACGATCACCCGCTGCAACCGCAGCCCCTGCGCCTGGGCACCTTCGGCGATACTCAACTGCTGGACTTCCTGCCCTTGCCGGTCAACGCCATGGCCCAACAGCATCGACTGATTGCCGAAAAGGCCCTGGAACTGGCCCTGGCCGCCATCGAGGAAAAGGATTACCAGCCGGGCGTCCAGGCGATTGCCCGGACCTTCAAGCAGCGAATCCACGAGGCCTGAAGGTGGAGCTGATCGACACCCACACCCACCTCGACTTTGTCGATTTCGACGCCGATCGCCACGCGGTCCTCGAACGCAGCCGTGCCCTGGGTGTCGGACGGATGGTGGTGCTGGGGGTTTATCAGAAGAATTGGCAGCGGCTCTGGGACCTGACGCAAAGCGATCCGTGGCTGTATGCCGCGTTCGGCCTGCACCCGGTGTACCTGGACGAGCATCGCCCGGCCGACCTCAACGAACTGGGCGACTGGCTGAGCCGTTGCGCCGGTCATCCGCAGCTGTGCGCGGTGGGAGAATTCGGCCTGGATTATTTTCTGCCGCAGCTGGATCGCCAACGCCAGCAAGCGCTGTTCGAAGCCCAGCTGAAACTGGCGGCCGACTTCGCCCTGCCGGCGCTGCTGCATGTGCGCCGAAGCCACGCGGCGACCATTGCCACCCTCAAGCGCTTTCGCCTGGCCCGCGGCGGCATCATCCATGCCTTCGCCGGTAGTCGCGAGGAAGCCAGGGAATACCTCAAGCTGGGCTTCAAGCTGGGCCTGGGCGGTGCCGGCACCTGGCCGCAAGCCTTGCGCCTGAGCAAGGTCATCGCCGACCTGCCGCTGGACAGCGTGGTGCTGGAAACCGATTCGCCGGACATGGCGCCGGTGATGTTCGCCGGCCAGCGTAACAGCCCCGAGCACTTGCCGGCGATTTGCGCGGCCCTGGCCGGCCTGATGAGCGTGAGCCCGGAAACCCTGGCGAACGCCAGTACGACTAATGCTTGCGCACTCTTTAACTGGTCGCCGGTTGCGGCCTGAACGCCGGCAAGCCCCGCTTCAGACCCTGAACGCGCCGATCAATTGCTTGAGCTCCACCACCTGCACCGAGAGCAGGCGACTGGCGCTTTCGGTCTGGTGCGCGCCCTCGGCCGTCCGTTCGCCAGCCCGGTTGATCTCGACGATATTCTGGTCAATATCGTGGGCCACGGCGGTTTGCTGCTCGACGGCGGCGGCGATCTGCTGGTTCTGATCGACGATCAGGCCCACCGCGCCGAGGATATTTTCCAGCGCCTGCTGGACTTTTTCCGACTGGCTCACCGTACTGCTGGCCATCCCATGACTGATGCCCATGGCTTTCACCGCCGCGCCCACGCCGCCGTGGAGTCGGCTGATCATCTGCTCGATTTCCTCGGTCGACTGCTGGGTGCGCTTGGCCAGGGTACGCACCTCATCGGCCACCACCGCAAAGCCCCGCCCCTGTTCACCGGCACGGGCCGCCTCGATGGCGGCGTTGAGGGCCAGCAGGTTGGTCTGCTCGGCGATGCTCTTGATCACTTCCAGGACCCGGCTGATGGACTGGCTATCGGTGGCCAGTTGATTGATGACCCGTACCGACTGATCGATCTCGCCGGCCAATTGCGCGATGCTGTTCTGTTGCGATTCGACCAGGCCACGGCCGCTGAGGGTTTCGCCGTTGACGCTGTGGGCGCTGCTGACCGCGGCCGCCGCACTGCGGGCCACCTCCTGGGCGGTGGCCGACATCTGGTTCATGGCGGTCGCCACCTGCTCGATCTGGCTGCGCTGGCCGGCCACCGCCTGGTTGCTGCGGGCCGACACCGACTCGACCTGCCCGGCCTGGCGCTCGACCTCAGTGACGGTCTGCCCGACCCGTTCGATCAGGTCATGGATTTTCGCCACGGTACCATTGAACACATCCCCCAGTTCGCCCAGCTCATCGCGGCTATGGGCAATGAAATTGACCGTCATGTCGCCGGCCGCCACCTTGTTCATCATTTCCCCCAGGCGCCGCAGGGTCGTCCGGGTCGAGGCGTAGAAACCGCCATACAAGTAGACGATGGAAAAGAACACCGCCGCCAGCGCGAGCACCAGCCACAGCATGTGCAGGCGATTCTGCGCCAGGCGCTGTTCGAGCTCCTGGCCGAGATAGGCCAGGGTCGCATCGTTGAGCTGGTAGGTTTGCGCCATCAATGCGCTGACCTGATCGTAGAACGCCGGCCACGGTGCCTCGAGGGTTTCGGCCATGACCACTTGCTCTTCGAACAACTCGCTGCCTTTTTTCAACGATGCCTTGCTGGTGGCGGCCAGCGTGTCCAGGGCGGCGTGGGCATTTTTACTGGTACCCAGGGCATCCTGGAGTTTCAGGGCGTACTCGGCCTGTAATTTCTCGATCTGCTGCAACAGTTCGTCGAAACGCGTGCTCGACGCCGAATTGAGAAAACCCTGGCCCAGGGAATAAGCGCCAATGGAGCGACCTTCGCCAAGAATCTGCGTCACTTGCGGTGTCACACCGGTGACCAGCTCACTCAACTGCCGCAGATCGCTCTGGTTATCGCGGCTGAGCCCCGCCTGACTGGCGACGATCTGGCTGAATATCTGCGCCTTGGCGAGCAGCTTGGTGATCAGCGCGCTTTTGCTTAGCAAGGAGGTTTCGGCCTGCTGGGCCTTGAAGGCAGCGATCATTTCATCGCGCTTGGCGTTGAAGGCCTCGACCTGTTCCGCGTCGAGCGTCACTGGCGCCAGGCCTTGCAAACGGGCCAGGAGATTTTGCTCCAGGACGTGGATCTTGCCCTCCAGATCCCCCGCCTTGCCGGATTGACCGAGCACCGCGTCGATCTGTACCTGGTTGTTCAGGGTTTCCAGATCACCTCGCAGGGTCAGGCTGGCGCCGAGCAGGTCGAGGCTTTGCAGCTCGATCTGGGTGCCGGAGAATTCGCGATAGGAATCGCGCACCAGGTAGAAGTTGGTCACCAGCATCGGCACAAAGAACAGCACGCTGATCAGGCTGAACTTCATCCCGAAGCTCAGGCGGTTCATCAGGGCGACGGCGGGATATAGCAAGCTCTTCACTGGAATGCTCCCTTTCGTATTATTTTTATAGTGGCAGGCACGGCAAGGCATAAAGCCAGTATCCGCAGCTACTGCCTGTATAACTTAATTTGAAAGAGAGTTTTGTAACTTAAGGTTAATGCCGCTTCGCCCGCGGTGGCCGCCTGACCGAGTGCGTTGGATTGACTTTGAAAGCACCGCGAAACCTGTAGCCAGCTTGCTGGCGATGGGGTGTCAGCCTTGCATCGCCTGATCGACCGCTATCGCCAGCAAGCTGGCTCCTACATTAGATTCCGCGGTGTTTGGGGGGAGCAGTGCGCGCCCCGGGAGTCAGATCAGTACGGTCCAGAGAGCAAACCCGGCATACCAGAGCACCGCCGCGCGCAGCAGCAACTCCCACAGGCTGTCCAGGCTGGCGACGCCATCGGCGCCCACCACCGGCGCCGGGATTTCCCCGGCGACGCGCCCGACTTTCTCGATCAATTGCCGCGCGGTGATGTCCCAGTTGAGCAACTCATGCAGCATCACCCGGCTGACTCCGACAAAGTTGCCCACCAGGGCCAGGCTGGCCGCCAGCAGGCGCACCGGCAACCAGTCGAAGGCGTGCCGCAGCAAGGTGGCGCGCTCCACCAGCGCCGGGCTCTGGCCATGCTGCACCGCCAGTGCCAGCAACCGATAACTCAACGCCGCCACCGGACCCAGCAGGAAATACCAGAAAATCACCACGAAGAAACTCTGGTAGGCCTGCCACAACAGATAGCCCTGGACCCGCTCCAGCAACTCGTCGCCGTTGTCGGCACACACATCCAGGTCACGCTTGGCCACATGCACGGCCGCCTGCACATCCTCCCGCCGCCAGGCATCGCGAAAGGGGCCGAGGGCCGCCAGCAAATCCCCACGCCCCAGGCTGTAGATAACCACCAGCAGGTGCACCGGCAGAGCCAGCAAGCCATACGCCAGCGGTTGCAGGACCATCAACAGCAGACCGAGCACGGCCACCGGCAACAGCACCAGCAGGATCAGCACCAGCCAGGGACGCCCAGCCGTCCGTGGCCCGGCTTCCAGCCTGGCCAGCTCCCGCAGCCAAGGGCCGTCACGCTGGACACGCTGGCGCAAGGCCGAGAACTTTTCGATCCAGACCGCCAGCAGCAACACCAGAAAACTCATTGTGACTCTCCTTTTTCCAACAGGGCGGCACGAAAACGTCCCCAATCGAATGCCGGCCCCGGATCGGTCTTGCGACCCGGGGCAATATCACTATGGCCACAAATCCGTTGCAGGGTTATGGCCGGGTAAGCGGCGCGTAGCTGGCGGGTCAAACTGATCAGCGCCGCGTACTGTGCGTCGGTGAAAGGCAGCTCATCGGTGCCTTCCAACTCGATGCCCAGGGAAAAATCGTTACAGGTTTCCCGCCCCTCGAAAGACGAAACCCCGGCATGCCAGGCACGCTCCAGACAGGAGACAAACTGAGTGACTATACCGTCACGCTCAATCAGAAAGTGCGCGGAAACGCGCAGGTCAGCGATGCCTTCAAAGTAGGAATGTTCGGTGACATCCAGGCGATTCTGGAAGAATTCCTGCACCTTGCCGGTGGCGAACTGCCCTGGCGGCAGGCTGATGTTATGGATCACCAGCAGGGAAATCTCCTCGGCCGGACGCTGATTGAAGTTGGGCGACGGACAGTGACGCACGTCCTGGCACCAACCGCTGGCGGGATCCAACTGCATACCGATTCCTTCGAAGACAAAAACGACAGGCTCAGTATGCCGCGATAGACACGCGGATGGATCAGCAATCCATGCTTATCCGGGAAATTTTCTCAACAGACGTCCAACGATGGGACACGCGCGGCGCACTCAGCGCGCCGTCATCCGCCGCAGGTTACCGATGACCGAGGCGAACGCCCGGTCGAACAGCAAGGCGTCGTCGAGCAACCGCACCGCGCCACGTCGAAACTCCACGGCCAGGGCTTGGGCCGTTCGCTCCAGCACCTTCATACCGGTACGATTGACGAAAATGTACTTGCCGCCCGGCTCGATGATCGCCGTCAGCTTGCAGCGCAGGCCGTTGTCCTCATCCTCGCGGATTTCCACCCATTGGCCGATACGCAATTGCCGGACCCAGAGCAGGCCGGCGTCATCGGCCGGCAACTCGAACGAGGTCTCTTCGCCCAGGCGCTCGTGCGGCGCACTCAGGACAATCTCCTCCACTATCTCCACCATCGCCGGCATCCGTGCATGCACCGGCGGCTCGGCGCTCTGCCTGGCCAGTTGCTGGAGCACCTGGACATGGAGGACTTCCAATTGGCTGAAAAATTCGCTGGTGGCGAAGGGATCGAACGCGGCGCTGGCCAGGCCGTCACGCAGCGCCTTGAGCAAGCCCGGGACCAACGCCAGCAGCTTGAGCCGGGCATCGACCGGGTCCTGCGGGTCGACACTCCAGATCAACTCGTCCATGGTCTGCAAGCCGGCCTGCCATTCGGCGGAGGCTTCGCCCTGCTTGAGCCAGGTCAACAGCAACACCTTGCTCCAGGCTTCCTGCAACAGGCGCACCACCACCTCGGGCAAGGTCTTGCCCAGCAGCCGCTCGTTCAACACGTGCTGGACCCGCTGGCGCGCCTGTTCGGCCTTGGCCCGGCCCTCTTCGGCATCCCGGGTGCGCTGTTCAAGCAATTCACTGCGACGGCGCTCGTCGCTGGTAAAAGCGAGGAACTCCACCAACAACTCGGAAAAGATCGCCGGATCGTCGACGAAATCATTCAACAGACGCTGCACGACCTGTTCGATGCGCACGTACAGGACATCGCGCTGCTGGTCGTCACGGGCGCCCCAGCCGAGGGCGGCGGAGGCGATTTCGTTCAACAGGCGGCGCGCCGGATGACTGCCGCGACTGAAGAAGCTCTTGTCCAGTACCGCCACTTTCAACATCGGAATCTGCAAGCGGCCAATCAACGCCTTCAGCGAATCGGGCAGGACACGGTCATCGAGGATAAATTCGAAGAGCATGGCGATCAGGTTGATCACGTCCTCGTCCATGCCCCCAACCACCCGGGACTTGCCGCTTTTCACGCTGACCCGGGTCAACAGTTGTTCCAGCTGGTTGCGCAGGTCGAAATCTTCCGCCGAACCAGGCTCCGGCACATATTGCTGCAGATGCGAGAGCAGGCGCAGCAAGTCGTTGGTGGAAATCGGCTGGGCCTCGCTGCCGGCCTCAAGCTTGGGGGCCATGCTGCCACGTACATGCAACAAGAGTTCCTGCAAGGCGCTGAACACCTCCTGCACGCTTTCATCCAGGGGCTTGGTACTGGTCGTCGGCGCCTGACGATCGCGGGTGCTGGCCGCTGACCGGTCGCTGGCACGCCGTGCCGGTGCGGCCTTGAGCTCCGGCAACACGCCAGTGGCGATCAGCAACTGATTGGCTTCGACATACAACTGGTCGGCGTCGCTGAGAACATATTTCTCGAACAGCTTGAGGACGATCAGCTTGACCTTGATCTCCACCCCGAGGTTGCGCCCGGCCTCGAGGAAATATTCACAGAGCATCGCCGGGCCCAGGGGATTGCTCGCATCGTCGACACGCCGGGTGATCAAGGCGTTGAGCCGGGTGCTGAGTTGTCCCAGGGCATGTCCATCGCGGCTGAGCACCTTGGCGACCATGGCGTCGAGGGCCACGGTGCGTTCGAGTTCATCGTTGGACACCAGCGCCAGGGCCTCGTAGGACACCGCCGTGGACAACGTCGGCTCACTGATGTCGTACCGGCCAAGACCGTCAAAAGCCTCGAAAAAACGCTGGAGAAAACCGCGCTCGATGCTCTTGCGCTTGAGGCGCAGGTCGCGCATGGCTTCGAAAAAGGTGTTCTGATCGACGTTGTTCAGGGCCTTGTCGGCCATTTCGAACAAGGTGTCGTCGGCGTTATCGAACAGCACCTGCAAGCCTTGCTTGAGCTGCAGCGCGGCCTTGTCACGCACCTGGACGAGAACCACCGGCAAACGGGCAAGCGGCGACGACGTCGCTTGATCCTCGGTAGCGTTGTGCAAAGGCACAACCTTTCCGTCAATGTGCATCAAAGCCTCCTGCAGCAGCGGTTCTGTCAGTTCGTTGTGAAAGATCCGTCTAGGCGGGGTGGGCAAAATGGCTCACGGCCGCTTCTCGATGAGCGCATTCAGGCGCTCAACGGCTATCAATGATCAGGGGCATCACAGGGACGTCAAAGCTATGACGTCAATTACAAGGCAGACTATCGTGTAAAAGATGTCATTTTTACCAGCCCTCTGCAATTCCTTTTCATAAATGCATAAGAACAGACCACAGAACTGGCAAAACGCTCACGACAAGCGACCAAAGGAGCCAGGAAAGACGGCTGCCAGGCCACACGCCTTGGGTTGGGTGACCCCCAGGCTCTATAATCGAGAGACTTTGTTTGTGGAGTCCGTTATGCCGAATCTACGCCTCGCCGATCTGACCGCCGAAATCGAAGCCAACGTGCGCCGTGCGTTGCTCGAAGACATCGGCAGTGGCGACCTCACCGCGCAGTTGATCCCCGCCGAGCGTCTGGCCAAGGCCACCATCATTACCCGCGACGCGGCCACCATTGCCGGTACCGCCTGGGTCAATGCCGTGTTTCGCCAGCTCGACCCGCGGGTGGCCGTGCATTGGCAAGTGCGCGATGGCGAACGGGTGCAGCCGAACCAGCCGCTGTTCCATCTGGAAGGGCCGGCGCGCTCGCTGCTCACGGGTGAACGCAGCGCACTGAACTTCCTGCAACTGCTGTCCGGGGTCGCAAGCCATGCGCGCCATTACGCCGACCAGGTCGCCGATACCGCGGTCAAGCTGCTGGATACCCGCAAGACCTTGCCCGGCCTGCGTCTGGCGCAGAAGTACGCGGTGACCTGCGGCGGTTGTCATAACCACCGGATCGGTTTGTACGATGCCTTCCTGATCAAGGAAAACCATATCGCCGCGTGTGGCGGGATCGCCCAGGCAGTCAGCGCGGCACACAAGATTGCCCCGGGCAAGCCGGTGGAAGTCGAGGTGGAGAGTCTGGACGAGCTCAAGCAAGCGCTGGCGGCGGGGGCGGATATCGTCATGCTCGATGAGCTGAGCCTGGACGACATGCGTGAAGCCGTGCGCCTGAACGCCGGCAAGGCCAAGCTGGAAGCCAGCGGCGGGATCAATGAAAGCACGTTGCGGCCGATTGCCGAGACGGGCGTGGACTACATCTCCATTGGCGCCATGACCAAGGATGTGAAGGCGGTGGACCTGTCGATGCGCTTGAGTCTCTGACAGGAGCAACACCGCCGACCGTGGAGGAGCAAGCTTGCTCGCGATCAGCCGACAGGCTGGTATTTCGAGCATCGCCAGCAAGCCGGCTCCCAACCAGACTGGACGCCCCGCATTTCAGCGCAACGCAAAGCCCCGCGACTCATGCGCCAGCAACCATTGCTTGGCCGCCAGTCCGCCACCGAACCCGGTCAAGCTGCCATTGCTGCCGATCACCCGATGACAGGGCACGATCACCGGCACCGGATTGCGTCCATTGGCCGCCCCGACTGCCCGTGAAGCCTTGGGTCGATTGATCTGCTGGGAAATTTCGCCATAGCTGGCGGTCACCCCGTAGGGAATGGTCAGCAGGGCCTGCCAGACGTCTTTCTGAAAGTCCGTCCCCAACATATTGAGCAGCAGATCGAACTCCATTCGCTCGCCGGCAAAATATTCTGCCAGTTGAGTACGCACTCGCGCCAATTTGTCCGGTGCATGCAGCCAACCCGCCAATGGCGTCTGTGGTCGAGAGTCCAGTTCGAAACGCAGCTCGCGTAGCCCGTTGTCATCGGCCACCAGCATCATGGGGCCGATGGGCGAAGGGATGATGTCGTAGTAAATCCGGTTGGCGATCATTTTTCACTCCTGTGTATCGATTCCGTCTCACTCGCCCCGCGCCACAGGTACATCACCGTATAGGCGCGCCACGGGCGCCAGTCTTCGGCGAGCAACGCCAATGCCTTGGTACTCAAGGGCGGCATGTCCCTGACCACTTCGCGGCGCAGGATCAGGTCCGCCGCCGGGAAGGCATCGGGATGATTGAGGGCGCGCATGGCGATGTAGTGCGCGGTCCATTCGCCAATGCCCGGCAGCGCGACCCAGCTTTTGACGAAATCGTTGAGACGTTGTTCTGTCCGAAAACTCACCCGACCGTCGAGCAAGGCCTGGGCGATTCCTTGAATGGTGGCGGTGCGTGTCCTGATCACGCCGATTGAGCCCAGGTCGGCGTCGACCAGTTGCTCCGGTGCCGGAAACAACCGATCCAGGCCGGGTACCGGCGGCGTCTCCAGGACAGTGCCGAAGCGGCTCAGCAGGCGTGATGCCAGGGTACGGGCCGCCGCCACGCTGACCTGCTGGCCCAACACCGCGCGCACTGAAATCTCAAAACCGTCCCAGCCGCCTGGCAGCCGTTGGCCGGGGTAACGTTCGACCAGAGGTGCAAGCACCGGACTGGCGCCCAGAGTGGCAACGATGGCCTGCGGATCGGCGTCCAGATCGAACATCCGACGAATCCGCGTGACCACCGGCAGCATCTGCCCGGGCGGGACATTGAACAGCTCCAGCTTCAAGGCATGAGCGCCATCCGGCCAGGCGCTGACCTGCAACCAGCTGGGCGACTCGCGGTTACCGAACACGCGTCTATAGCCCTGCTCGTCGACCACTTCGATACCCGGCAAGGCACGACTGCCCAGGAACGCCAGCAGCGCCTTGAAATCGTAGGGTGGTCGATAGCCCAGGCGCAGGACCAGGGCGCTGTTGGCATTGGCCAACGGCTTGCGCCGAAACTCCCGGGGTGGCGCATGGTTGGCCTCGGCAAAGGCCGAGTTGAAACGACGCAGGCTCTGAAAGCCAGAGGCCAACGCCACTTCGGTAATTGGCAGCGCGGTTTCGGTCAGCAGTTGCTTGGCGAACAGCAGGCGCTGGGTGGCATGGACCGCAATGGGCGGCGCGCCGAGGTGTTTGACGAAAAGGCGGCGCAGTTGCCGGGCACCGACATCGAGCCGGGCGGCCAGGTTATCCAGGGACTGTTCGGCGAGAAAGCCTTCGTGGATCAGCTTCAGCCCACGGGATACCAGATGTTCGCCGTGCAGCCAAATATTGTTGCCCGGCGCCAGTTCGGGGCGACAACGCAGGCAGGGGCGAAAGCCCAGGGCCTCGGCGGCGGCGGCACTGGGGTAGTAGCGCACGTTCTCGACCTTGGGCGGACGTGCCGGACAGACCGGACGGCAGTAGATCCGGGTGCTGAGCACTGCGGTGAAAAACACCCCGTCGAAGCGCGCATCGCGACTCAGGCGGGCTTTTTCACAGATATCGGCCGAAGGGAATGAGGAAGCGATTGTCGTGTTCATGGGCAGAGACTAGCACCGGTGGTGGGGCTGTTCTCGCCATTTTCGGACGTGAATGATGTGGTGCCGGAGATAGGAATCGAACCTACGACCTTCGCGTTACGAGTGCGCTGCTCTACCGACTGAGCTACACCGGCGTGGCGCTAAAGCTAACATTCGCCGCTCCGACGGGCAAGTTACTCGGGCTTGATCGCAATCACGCCCTGGGTCCAGAAGCGCGGCTGGAAATGGCCGCCGTACTGCTGCTGATAGAGTTTGTTGCGTTCGTCCAGGTGGGGAAAGTCGCGGATCACCACATAGACCAGGAACAGCACGGCGGCAGCGAGCAGTTGCCAACTGTTCCATCGTCTGCCGGAGCGGCTGAAGATGAACAGTATGCAGGCGACTACGTCCAGCCAAGTGCCGCGAGTATCGTCAGTCACCACGATCTACCACCAGAAACTCGGGAGTGAGAAGCCCCAAACTTGTGGGAGCACTTGGTGGTGGACAGCAGGAGCGGGAGAGTTAAAAGCAGGAGGATGAAGGTCAGGAATTGGCCGTAGAAGCGTTTTTTAGAAAAACCGGAAAGCCTATCTGTGTCCAGCACTGCCCCAATTACAAAGGCAGAATCGTTTAAAATTACAAACTGTAATTTTTTGATCGAGTAAAGCAGCACGACAAACAGTAATAGATAACGATCAACTGTATCACCTGCATCCAACAGTAATGGCATAGGCGATCATGCAGAATACAATTAGCAATAAAAACTCAGCTAGAGCCCATCCTAACTAATAAGACCGCTACGGAAAAATCAAAAAATATCAAACAAAAAAATCGAAAACCAACTATCTACTGCTGAGCTACCAACCTTAAAAAAATACAGCCATCACAACCTAAACAACTTTCTAAGTATCGTGAGATACCGATGCGCTAGCAAAGCAACCATCATCACGAGAAAAATAGAAAACACCTACTTTTACTAGGTATCAACAATTGCACCACAAGCACTACCTTACCACATAGAAGAAGGCCTTTCCTAAATAAGGAAGGCCTTCTTAAGCAAAGAAGCTAAAAAGCCAATATCAATTACTTACAGGAGCCTGGCATCCAGTTTGTCGGAGTACCAACACATGTCCAGTTTGTAATAACTGTGGCATCTGTAGCACTAAAAACTGGCGACATAGTAACGGTCGTATCACCAGCCGACTTAATAGCACCTGTAACGACAATAACACCCGTCGCAGCACCTATGGCCATACCTGTAGCGTATTTAGTAGCAACAAATCCAGTACCACAGGTATCCAAACCTGCTTTACCTTTACTTTGAATTGTTTCAGTTACACACGTCCGAGCACTACTTGCAGCGAGAATCACCTCAGTCGCTTTAGCACGCGAGGTGTAATCCTGATATGCGGGCAAAGCAACTGCCGCTAAAATACCAATAATCGCAACAACAATCATCAGTTCAATCAGTGTAAAGCCCTTTTGAGCATTCATATAGTCTCTCCAACCGTGAGCAAAGGCCCTATGCCTGATATAAACAAAGCACAGCTCGTGCCACCTATCAGCCTATCCACTTTTCACATGATTCAGCTCCCGTAGATCGATCATCGATCTCCCCAAAAGAACATAATTTGACATTTTTTGTCACTTTTGCTTTCCAGATTTTGCACCATCCCCCCGACTACGCTATAAGACTCCAACTGTTTGTGTTTGGTGTTCAAATGAACGATATCGCCCTTTCTGGCTTGGCCAAGCAACTGGTTGCAGCCGAGCTGCTCACTGACAAAAACGCTCAGCAGGCGTATCAGCAAGCCCAACGCAATCGAATTTCCCTGGTCAGCTATGTGGTTCAAAACAAACTGATCAAAAGCCGGCAGGTAGCGGAAATTGCCTCCGAGCACTTCGGCGTAGCCTTGCTTGACCTGGCCTGCCTGGACAAAGAAAGCCAGCCTAAAGGATTGGTCAGCGAGAAGCTGATCCGCCAACACCATGTACTGCCGCTATGGCGTCGCGGCAACAAGCTGTTTGTTGGTATTTCCGACCCAAGCAATCACCAGGCTATTACCGATATCCAGTTCAGTACCGGCCTAACCACCGAAGCCATTCTGGTGGAGGACGACAAACTCAGCGACGCTATCGACAAATTTTTCGACAGCAGCTCCAGCGGCTTTGAGGAAATGGGGGATGTCGACCTCGAAGGGTTGGATATCGAATCGGTTGACGACAAGAAGCAGGAACAGATTGCCGGGCAGGACGCCGACGATGCTCCGGTGGTGCGCTTCGTCAACAAAATGCTTCTGGACGCCATCAAGGGCGGCTCATCCGATCTGCACTTCGAACCCTATGAAAAAATCTACCGGGTTCGCCTGCGTACCGACGGCATTCTGCGTGAAGTCGCCAAACCACCGATTCATCTCGCCAGCCGTATCGCCGCCCGCCTGAAGGTCATGGCGAACCTGGACATATCGGAACGTCGCAAGCCCCAGGACGGCCGGATCAAAATGCGCATTTCGAAGACCAAGGCCATCGACTTCCGGGTCAACACCTTGCCGACGCTGTGGGGCGAAAAGATCGTCATGCGGATTCTCGACCCCTCCAGCGCACAAATGGGTATCGACGCGCTGGGCTACGAGCCGGATCAGAAAGCACTCTATATGGCGGCGCTGAAGCAGCCCCAGGGAATGATCCTGGTCACCGGCCCAACCGGCTCGGGTAAAACCGTCTCGCTCTACACCGGCCTGAATATCCTCAACACTGTGGACATCAACATCTCTACCGCTGAGGACCCGGTGGAAATCAATATGGAAGGCATCAACCAGGTCAACGTCAACCCCAAACAAGGGCTGGACTTTGCCCAGGCCCTTCGCTCCTTCCTGCGACAAGACCCGGATGTGATCATGGTCGGTGAGATCCGCGATCTGGAAACCGCCGAAATCGCCATTAAGGCGGCCCAGACCGGCCACATGGTGCTCTCTACCCTGCACACCAACAGCGCCGCTGAAACCCTGACCCGACTACAGAATATGGGCATCGCCGGTTTTAACATCGCGACATCGGTAAACCTGATCATCGCCCAGCGCCTGGCCCGCAAACTGTGCAACCATTGCAAAAGAGAGATTGATATCCCTGAAGAAGCCCTGCTCAAGGAAGGTTTCCCACAAGAGCGCATTGGCACCTTCAAGATTTATGAGCCGGTCGGCTGCGAGCAATGCAATGGCGGCTATAAAGGTCGCCTTGGGATCTATGAGGTGGTGAAAAACACCCCGGACCTGCAACACTTGATCATGGCCGAGGGAAACTCCTTGGAAATCGCCGCACAAATGCGTAAAGACGGCTTCAACGACCTGCGCACCTCAGGGCTGATAAAGGCCATGCAAGGTGTAACCAGCCTGGAAGAAGTCAACCGAGTCACCAAGGACTAAACAATGGCAACCAAAGCAGCAGTCAAGGTCAGCGTTTACGCTTGGGAGGGCACCGACAAAAGAGGTGCCAAGATGACCGGTGAACTGAGCGGGCACAACCCCGCACTGATCAAGGCACAGTTACGTAAGCAAGGCATCAATCCCGGTAAAGTGCGTAGAAAGAGCAGCTCGATTTTCAGCAAAGGCAAACGCATCAAACCCCTGGATATCGCCCTGTTCACTCGCCAGATGGCAACCATGATGAAGGCCGGTGTACCGCTACTGCAGTCCTTCGACATCATCGGAGAAGGATTCGATAACCCGAACATGCGCAAGCTGGTGGATGACATCAAGCAGGAGGTCGCCGCCGGTAACAGCTTTGCCACGTCCCTGCGCAAAAAACCCGAGTACTTCGACGACCTTTATTGCAATTTGGTGGATGCCGGCGAACAGGCGGGCGCCCTGGAAGGTCTACTGGAACGTGTAGCAACTTATAAAGAAAAAACCGAAGCGTTGAAGGCCAAAATCAAAAAAGCAATGAACTACCCCATTGCAGTAGTTGTGGTAGCAATCATTGTTTCCTCGATACTGCTGATCAAGGTTGTTCCGCAATTCCAGAGTATTTTCTCGAGTTTCGGTGCCCAACTGCCAGCCTTCACACTAATGGTTATCGGCATTTCCCAGGTACTGCAAGACTGGTGGTTGATCTTTGTGGGGGCATTGATTGCCGCCATCTTTGGTTTCAAGTATGCCCGAAAAAACTCCGAACGTTTCCGCAACTGGCTCGACCGCGTCGCCTTAAAACTCCCCATTATTGGCTCTCTGCTCTACAAATCCGCCGTCGCCCGCTACGCTCGCACTCTCTCCACCACCTTTGCAGCTGGCGTGCCACTGGTCGAAGCCCTCGACTCCGTCGCCGGCGCCACCGGCAATATCGTCTTCAAAAACGCTGTCAATCGCATTAAGCAGGACGTCTCCACCGGCATGCAGCTCAACTTCTCGATGCGTGCCACCGGCGTCTTCCCCACCATGGCCATCCAGATGACCGCCATCGGCGAGGAGTCCGGCGCCCTGGACGATATGCTCGACAAGGTTGCCACCTACTACGAAGGCGAAGTCGATAATATGGTCGACAGCCTCACCAGCCTGATGGAACCCATCATCATGGCCGTGCTCGGTGTAATTGTCGGCGGCCTGGTGATCGCCATGTACCTGCCCATCTTCAAGCTTGGCCAAGTGGTTTAACCGATGCCCTTATCCGATTTCCTGGCCAGCAATCCGCTGGCCTTTGTTTTATTCGCCCTGCTCCTCGGCCTGATCGTCGGCAGCTTCCTCAACGTGGTGGTCTGGCGCCTGCCGAAAATGCTCGAACGCGACTGGCGCACCGAGGCCCACGAAGTCCTCGGCCTACCCCAGCCCGCACCCGGCCCGACCTACAATTTGGTGCTGCCCCACTCCCATTGCCCACACTGCAATCACCAAATCCGTGCCTGGGAAAACCTCCCACTGATCAGCTACCTGCTCCTGCGTGGCAAATGCTCCCAATGCAAGGCCCCCATCAGCAAACGCTACCCGCTCACCGAAATGGCCTGCGGCCTGCTCTCGGCCTTTGTCGCCTGGCATTTCGGCTTCGGCTGGCCCGCCGGGCTGATGCTGCTGCTGACCTGGGGCCTGTTGGCGATGAGCCTGATCGACACCGATCACCAGCTCCTGCCTGACGCCCTGGTCCTGCCACTGCTCTGGCTCGGCCTGATCGCCAACCACTTCACCCTCTTCACCAGCCTTGACGATGCCCTGTGGGGCGCCGTGGCCGGTTACCTGAGCCTCTGGTCGGTCTACTGGCTATTCAAGCTGCTCACCGGCAAGGAAGGCATGGGCCACGGCGACTTCAAGCTGCTGGCGATGCTCGGCGCCTGGGGCGGCTGGCAGATCCTGCCGTTGACCATCCTGCTGTCCTCCCTGGTAGGCGCCGTGCTCGGCCTGATTCTGTTGCGCCTGCGCAACGCCCAGACCTCGACACCGATCCCCTTCGGCCCCTATCTGGCGATTGCCGGCTGGATTGCCTTGCTCTGGGGTGGTCAAATAACCGCTTCCTATCTGCAGTTTGCCGGTTTCAAATGAGCACACCTGTTTCGACACCCTGGATTCTCGGCCTCACCGGCGGCATCGGTAGCGGCAAGAGCGCGGCGGCCCAGCACTTCAGCGACCTCGGCATCCACACGGTGGACGCCGATCACGCCGCCCGCTGGGTGGTCGAACCCGGGCGTCCGGCGCTGGCAAAGATCGTCGAACACTTCGGCCCCGGCGTGCTGCAAGCCGACGGCCAACTCGACCGCGCCGCCCTGCGCACGCTGATTTTCGAAGCCCCTGAGCAACGGCGCTGGCTCGAAGCGCTGCTACACCCGTTGATCGGCGCGGAAATCGCCAGCCACCTGGCCCGGGCACAATCGCCCTATGCGATCCTGGTGTCGCCGCTGCTGATCGAATCGGGGCAATACAAGAACACCCAGCGCGTGCTGGTGATCGATGTGCCGCAGGCGCTGCAGATCCAGCGCACCCGGCAACGCGACCAGACCAGCGAACAACAGGTGCAGGCGATCCTCAAGGCCCAGGCCAGTCGCGAAGAGCGCCTGCGCCATGCCGACGATGTGCTGGTCAACGACCGCGACCTGGCCTGGCTGCACAGCGAGGTCGAGCGCCTGCATCACTTTTATCTGACTTTGCGTGGAGGCCACTGATGAGCCAACCCTTGACCGTTGAATGCCCGACCTGCGGCGCCCCCGTGGAATGGACCGCCGCCAACACCTATCGGCCGTTCTGCTCCGACCGTTGCAAACTGATCGACCTCGGCGCCTGGGCCGCGGAGGAACACAAGATTCCCGTCAGCCCCGACGCCGAGGACGATCTGTTCTCCGACGATCTGCCGCCCCGCGCCCATTGATCGCCAGGCGATCAGGGCCGCATAAAGGCGTAGTCCTGGTCGTCATCGAGGTTCTCGGCGAGAAATTGCAGCTCGTCAGCCAGATCCTCGGCACTGCGCACTGCCTTGCTCTGCTGCACCACCGCGCTGAGCAAGGCGCGCAAGCCCAGCCCCGGCTCGAACCCCTCCACTTGCGCATCTTCCAGACTGGCCTGTACCTGCTGACGCGCCCACTCGTACACACTCATGACCTTGCTCCCGGTTTTTTCCGCAGCATGGTCGCCGGGCCGGTCGCTGTAATTGATGCAGATCAACGCGGCCCATCGTCCTTCCATGGCGCCGACAGGTAACGGGTGCGGTTGAAGGTCTCCAACCATTCGGGGCAGAACACCACCAGCGCGCTGACCAACATACCGTTGATAAAAGCCTCGGGAAAAATGATCAGCCACAGGTAACCGACAAAATCCTCCAGCCACTCCGGCAGGGCAAACCGCCCGTCGAACCACAGCAGGCCCAGGCTTGCCAGCAGGCAGAGCAAGGCCGCCAGGGCGGCGGCGAAAAATCCCGAGCAGAAGATATACACAAAGGGATTACGCGGCTGCGCCCGCTCCACCAGCACCGCACAGGTCTCCGTCACCAGCACCGGCAACAGGATCAGCAAGCTGCCGTTGACGCCGAGCGCAGCCAGGTCCTGGCGTCCCAGCAGCACCAGGCCGAGCTGCGCCACCAGCGCGCCGACAATCGCCAGCGGCCAGTCCAGTAGCAGGGTTACCGCCGTCAGGCCGATAAAGTGATAGGACACTCCGGTATCGAAGTCGCGCCGCACCAGCCAGAGCAGGAACAGGGCGAAGACCGTGCCGAACAGCAGGTGCTGGCGGCGACTGTCGGTGAACAGCTCGACCCAGGGCGAACGCCGGATCGCCCAGACCAGCACCGGCAGATAGATCAGCCAACCGATGACCAGGCTGGCGGGCGACAACAGTTGCGCGCCGATCATAAAGACATCCCCACCCTCCACGAACCCGATGACAGTGCCTGCCGGCTTGAGGACTACAGTCTACACCGCCGCTTACGGCGCACCGTGCCGAGAAAATTTTCCCCGGACTTCCAGAGGTTACGGTTTCAACGCTAAGCTTGGGCCATGGACGACTCGGATTTTTTACGCTTGCTGACCATCCAGGCCGAGCAAGCCAACACGTTTCTTTCCAATGCCCGCAAATGGGAGCGTGAGCGTTGGGTCTGCCAGCGCCTGCTGCAAGGGCTGAACATTCCCTATCGCGCGGAAGACTTCCACCCCGCCGGGCAGGAGCCGCCGGACGTGCTGTTTCGCGATGCCTGCTTCGAGGTGTTCTTCGTTCTCGATGAAGGCCGACGCCTCAACGATGAGTGGCGCGAAGAGCTGCAACGCCGACGCAGCGCCTTTTCCCTGAGCCAACTGGTACGCCGCGAAGCCAAGCCCAGGCGTATTCCCGCCTCCGAGCTGTTGCAGCGGCTGGCCCCGACCCTGCGCAAGAAAGCCCACAACTACAAGGAGCGCGGACTGGACCTGAGCGAGTTGGACCTGATCGCCTTCGCCAGCCTCAAGCGCGAAGTGCTGGACCTCAACAGCCACTTCCCGCCGCCGACCGAATACCTGCGCCAGGGCTGGCGCTCGCTGTCGCTGGTGGGGCCGACGTTCGCCCGGGTACTGTTCGCCCACCTCGACGCACCGGACTTCCTGCGCGGCAATCTGGGGCGCAGCATTGTTTTCGACGTCGGCATCAGCTTGTAAGCCCATGGCGCAATCGCCGCGCCAGTGATACAAAGCAGGCTAATGACGTCTACCTGACGAGGCTCTTATGACCAGCCGCCTGAACCCCGACGACCAGCAGCATGTCGATCAGTACCTGCAGCTCCCCCAACACCAGGTCGAGCGCCGGCCTTTCCGGCCGTGGATGCTCCTGACCGTGGTGCTGGCCGTGGTCATCGGCCTGGGCCTGTTGAGCCGCCTCCTGAGTTACCTGGTGCTATGAGCCGCCTCGCGCTCGCCCGGATAACGCAGGCACAGATTTCCTTTAGCCTTGCGAGATATCCCCATGAACCATCGTATCGTGATCGTCGGCGGCGGCGCCGGCGGCCTGGAGTTGGCGACCCGCCTGGGTAAGACCCTGGGTAAGCGTGGCACGGCCAGCATCATGCTGGTCGACACGAACCTGACCCATATCTGGAAACCCCTGTTGCATGAAGTGGCGGCCGGCTCCCTCAACTCTTCGGCCGACGAGCTCAACTATGTCGCCCAGGCGAAATGGAACCACTTCGAGTTCCAGCTGGGGCGCATGAGTGGGCTCGATCGCGAACAGAAAAAGATCCAGTTGGCCGCCACCTACGACGAACATGGCGTCGAGTTGCTGCCGGCCCGCGAATTGGGCTACGACTCGCTGGTAATCGCGGTGGGCAGTACCACCAATGATTTCGGCACCGAGGGCGCGGCGCAACACTGCCTGTTCCTCGATACCCGCAAACAGGCCGAGCGCTTCCACCAGCAGTTGCTCAACCACTACCTGCGCGCCCATGCCGGGCAAACCGATGCGCTCGAGCAGATCAGCGTGGCAATCGTCGGCGCCGGTGCCACCGGCGTGGAGCTGGCGGCCGAGCTGCATAACGCCGCCCATGAGCTGGCGGCCTACGGCCTGGACCGAATCAAGCCGGAGAACATGCACATCACCCTGATCGAGGCCGGCCCACGGGTATTGCCGGCATTGCCGGAGCGCATCGGCGGACCGGTGCACAAGACCCTGGAAAAACTCGGGGTCCGGGTCATGACCAATGCGGCGGTGAGCGAAGTGACCGCGGAAAACCTGGTGACCGCCGATGGCCAGGTGATTGCGGCGAGTCTCAAGGTCTGGGCGGCGGGGATTCGCGCACCGGGCTTTCTCAAGAACATCGACGGCCTGGAAACCAACCGGATCAATCAGCTCCAGGTGTTGCCGACGCTGCAGACCACCCGCGACGAGAATATTTTTGCCTTCGGCGATTGCGCGGCCTGCCCGCAGCCGGGTAGCGAGCGCAATGTACCGCCACGGGCACAAGCCGCGCATCAACAGGCGTCATTGTTGGCCAAGTCGCTGAAACTGCGCCTGGAAGGCAAGACCTTGCCGGAGTATCGCTATACCGATTACGGTTCGCTGATTTCTCTGTCGCGGTTCTCCGCCATCGGCAACCTGATGGGCAACCTCACCGGCAGCGTGATGCTGGAAGGCTGGCTGGCGCGGATGTTTTATATCTCGCTGTACCGGATGCACCAGATGGCGCTGTATGGCACCTTCCGCACCTTGATGCTGATGCTCGGTAGCCGGATCGGACGCGGGACCGATCCACGCTTGAAGCTGCACTGATAGCGGGCCTGCCATAGTAGGAGCGAGCTTGCTCGCGATGGTCGTTAACGATAACGCGTGTTCAGCAAGCAAACGCGGCGCTCTTGAGTCCATTGCGAGCAAGCTCGCTCCTACAGTCCAGGGCGCTCAAAAGCCTTGAGTAAAATACGGGCAAAAAAAAGCACCCTGACGGGTGCTTTTTTTCTGAAGATGGTCGGGGTAAGGGGATTCGAACTCCTGACATCCTGCTCCCAAAGCAGGCGCGCTACCGGACTGCGCTATACCCCGGTAAAAAAAAGGCACCCGTTACAGGCGCCTTCTGCGAACAGGGCTTTTGGCCTCTGTTCTTAAGATTCGATTCCAGCAAGCTGGTCTCAAAAATGGTGGGTCGTGTGGGATTCGAACCTACGACCAATTGGTTAAAAGCCAACTGCTCTACCAACTGAGCTAACGACCCAAAAATGGTCGGGGTAAGGGGATTCGAACTCCTGACATCCTGCTCCCAAAGCAGGCGCGCTACCGGACTGCGCTATACCCCGATTTGAAATTGGCTCCGTGACCAGGACTCGAACCTGGGACCCAATGATTAACAGTCATTTGCTCTACCGACTGAGCTATCACGGAACTACATATTTCAAGTTACAACCTTTACCGCAGACTTCCATCGCTGAAAGCTTCCTCAACCAGGCTTTTGCATCGCTGCGTTCGCTTGTCTGAGGCGCGCCATTCTACAACTTTGGAAACCCCTGTCAACCCCTTAAATTGCTTTCAAGACAATGATTTGCAATCTTTTTTCTGGAATTCCCTTGTGGGAGAAATCCGAGGGGTGACGTACTGCGGGGCGCACTTTACAAGCCTTTGTCCTTGAGTTCAACGCCCCGGTGAAAAAAAGCCCTCGAAAATGCCATGCCCTTTGTAGGAGCCAGCTTGCTGGCGACGGACGCAAGAGCAGCGCGGTGATCCAGATTCTCCGCGTAATCGTTGACGTCCATCGCCAGCAAGCTGGCGCCTACAGGGGGATCGTGTAGATCCCCGGGGACTCAGGCGAACACGATCTCGTCGTTGACCACCGTGGCCTTCACACTCGCTCCCGGCAGGAACTGCCCGGACAGGATCAGTTGCGCCAACGGGTTCTCGATCCAGCGCTGGATCGCACGCTTGAGCGGCCGCGCGCCATACACCGGGTCGTAACCCACCGCGATCAGCTTGTCCAAGGCCTCGTCGCTCAGTTCCAGCTTCAACTCACGCTCGGTCAGACGACTGCGCAGGCGCCCCAACTGGATCTCGGTGATACCGGCGATCTGATCGCGCGCCAAGGGCTCGAAAATCACCACTTCGTCGATCCGGTTGATGAACTCCGGCCGGAAATGCGTACTCACCGCATCCATGACCGCCGCCCGCTGCGCTTCGCGATCCCCCACCAGCTCCTGGATCTGCACCGAGCCCAGGTTGGAGGTCATCACGATCACCGTGTTGCGGAAGTCCACGGTTCGCCCATGGCTGTCCGTCAGGCGACCGTCTTCCAGCACTTGCAGGAGGACGTTGAAGACATCCGGGTGGGCCTTCTCGACCTCGTCCAGGAGGATCACCGAGTATGGCTTACGCCGCACCGCCTCGGTCAGGTAACCGCCCTCCTCGTAGCCGACATAGCCCGGTGGCGCCCCGATCAGACGCGCCACGGAGTGTTTCTCCATGAACTCCGACATGTCGATGCGCACCATGGCTTCCTCGGTGTCGAAGAGGAATTCGGCCAGCGCCTTGCACAGCTCGGTCTTGCCCACGCCGGTCGGGCCGAGGAACATGAAGGAGCCGCTCGGCCGGTTCGGATCGGACAAGCCGGCCCGCGAACGCCGTACCGCGTTGGCGACCGCCACCACCGCCTCGTTCTGACCGATCACACGCTGGTGCAGCAGACTTTCCATCTTCAACAATTTGTCGCGCTCGCCTTCAAGCATCTTGGACACCGGAATACCGGTCCACTTCGACACCACCTCGGCGATTTCCTCTTCGGTCACCTTGCTGCGCAGCAACTGGTTCTCGCTGTGACCGTGCTGGTCGACCATCTGCAGGCTGCGCTCCAGGTCTGGAATCACGCCATATTGCAGCTCGGCCATGCGATTGAGGTCGCCCTTGCGCCGAGCCGTTTCCAGCTCCTGGCGCGACTGTTCGATTTTCTGCTGGATCTGCGCCGAGCCCTGCACTTCGGCTTTTTCGGAGGTCCAGACCTCTTCCAGGTCGGCGTACTCGCGTTCCAACCGGACAATTTCTTCCTGGAGTTTTTCCAGGCGTTTTTTCGCCGCCTCGTCGTCCTCTTTCTTCAAGGCCTGGGATTCGACCTTGAGTTGGATCAGACGCCGCTCCAGACGATCGAGCACCTCCGGCTTGGAGTCGATTTCCATACGGATACGGCTGGCGGCCTCGTCGATCAGGTCGATGGCTTTGTCCGGCAACTGGCGGTCGGTGATGTAGCGATGACTGAGCTTGGCCGCGGCAATGATCGCACCGTCGGTGATCGCCACCTTGTGGTGCACTTCATAACGCTCTTTCAGGCCCCGGAGGATGGCAATGGTGTCCTCTTCGCTCGGCTCGTCCACCAGCACCTTCTGGAAGCGCCGCTCAAGGGCCGCATCCTTCTCTATATATTGGCGATATTCATTGAGCGTGGTTGCGCCGACGCAGTGCAACTCGCCACGGGCCAAGGCCGGCTTGAGCATGTTGCCGGCATCCATCGAGCCTTCGCCCTTGCCGGCACCGACCATGGTATGCAGTTCGTCGATAAACAGAATGATCTGCCCTTCCTGCTTCGACAGCTCGTTGAGCAGCGACTTCAGGCGTTCCTCGAACTCCCCGCGATACTTGGCGCCGGCAATCAGCGAGCCCATGTCGAGGGACAACAGACGCTTGCCCTTCAGGCCATCCGGCACCTCGCCATTGATGATGCGCTGAGCCAGGCCCTCGGCGATGGCGGTCTTGCCCACGCCGGGTTCGCCGATCAGTACCGGATTGTTCTTGGTCCGCCGTTGCAGCACCTGGATCGTGCGGCGGATTTCGTCGTCACGGCCGATCACCGGATCGAGCTTGCCCTCTTCGGCGCGCTTGGTCAGGTCGACGGTGTATTTGTCCAGGGCCTGGCGCGACTCCTCGGCGTTGGGATCATTGACCGCCTCGCCGCCGCGCAGGTTGTTGATGGCATTCTCCAGGGCCTTCTTGCTCACGCCCTGGCCGAGCAGCAACTTGCCCAGCTTGCTGCTCTCGTCCATGGCGGCGAGCAACACCAGCTCACTGGAGATGAACTGGTCGCCCTTTTGCTGGGCCAGGCGATCAGCCTGGTTGAGCAGGCGCGCCAGATCCTGGGACATGTTCACGTCGCCGGTGGGGTTCTGGATTTTCGGCAAGCGATCAAGCTCCTTGCTCAATTCCTTGCGCAGGCTGTTGATGTCGAAGCCGACCTGCAACAGCAAGGGCTTGATCGAGCCGCCCTGCTGCTCCAGCAGCGCCTGCATCAAGTGCGCGGGCTCAATGCCCGGATGATCGTGGCCGACCGCCAGGGATTGGGCATCAGACAACGCCAACTGCAACTTGCTGGTTAAACGATCTATACGCATGAGTCACCTTCCTTTGGAGCAGGCCGGAGCAAAGGACGCACCTGATAAAGAAACCTGCCAGATGCTCCAGTAGATGCGGCCTATTCTGAGAGATTCAAGCGCCACAAGCTTGACGAAGATCAGAAGAGTCTAGTCTTGCAGCCAGATCAGGGAGGCGAAGCGACCGGTGCGTGGGCTACGCCGGTAGGAGAAAAAGCGCGGATCGCTGACCGTGCAGAACCCGCCACCATGGACGGCGGTGACTCCGCATGCCGCCAGGCGCAGGCGCGCCAGGGCATAAATGTCGGCCATGAAGCGCCCGGCATTGACGCTGGGTACGAAGGCTTCGATTGTTTCAGGATGCGTGGAGAGAAACGCTTCGCGCACTTCCGCGCCCACTTCGAACGCCCCGGGACCGATGGCCGGGCCGAGCCAGACGAGGACTTGCGCGGCCGGCACGTCCAGACGCTCGACGGTGGCCTCCAGTACTCCCGCCGCCAACCCGCGCCAGCCGGCATGGGCAGCGGCCACACGGGTGCCGGCGCGGTCGCAGAACAACGCGGGCAGGCAATCGGCGGTCATCGCCGTGCAGGCGACGCCCGGCGTGCTCGTCCAGCAGCCATCGGCCTCGGCGGTCAGCGCCGGATCGGCCTCGACCACCCTGACGCCATGCACCTGACGCAGCCAGGCCGGGCGGATCGCGAAGGCGTCGGTGAGCCGCCGGCGATTTTCCGTGACGACAAGCGGATCGTCGTCGACATGATCGCCCAGGTTGAGGCTGTCGAACGGTGCCAGGCTGGCACCGCCCGCCCGCGTGGTCACGCAGGCCCTGACCCGAGCCGGCGCGGGCCAGTCGGGGATCAGGAAGTCCGTCACCCGACGAACGCCTCGCGGTCCTGCTTGAGCAACGACAGCAACCAGACGAAATCGTCCGGCAGCGGCGATTCCCAGCTCATGCGCTTACCGGTGGTCGGATGATCCAACTCCAGGAAACGCGCGTGCAGGGCCTGGCGCGGGAAGTTTTTCAGCGACTCGACCATGGTCGCGCTGGCCGCCGGCGGAATACGGAAGCGACCGCCGTAGGCCGGATCGCCGACCAGCGGGAAGTTGATGTGTGCCATGTGTACGCGAATCTGGTGGGTACGACCGGTTTCCAGCTTCACCCGCACATGAGTGTGGGAACGGAAGCGCTCCAGCACGCGATAATGACTCACCGCCTGCTTGCCGCCTTCCATCACCGCCATGCGCTGGCGCTGCTGGCCGTGGCGACCGATGGGCGCATTGATCTTGCCGCCGGCGGTGACCACGCCGATCACGATGCATTCGTAGATCCGGCTGACGCTGCGGCTCTGCAACTGCGTGACCAGTTGCGTCTGGGCCTGGATGGTCTTGGCCACCACCATCAGACCGGTGGTGTCCTTGTCCAGCCGGTGCACGATGCCCGCGCGCGGCACATTGATGATGTCCGGTACGTGGTGCAGCAAGGCGTTGAGCAAGGTGCCGTCGGCATGACCGGCCGCCGGATGGACCACCAGGCCCGCCGGCTTGTTGATCACCAGGATATCGTCGTCTTCATAGACGATATCCAGTTCGATGTCCTGGGCGATCCATTCGCCCTGAGCTTCCTGCTCGGCAGTCAGTTCAAGCACGGCACCGCCATGGACTATGTCGCGTGGGCGGATAACCGCTCCATCCACAGTCAGGCGGCCGTCCTTGATCCAGGCGGAAAGGCGCGAGCGTGAGTGCTCAGCGAAGAGTTGGGCGGCGACTTGATCGAGGCGTTGACCGCCCAGTTCGGACGGCACCTCTGCGCGAAGTTCAATTTTATCGGACATGCTCGGACTAGGCGTCGGCACAGCCTTTGGTTTCGGCTGCGCGCTTGTGGTTAAATACGGCGTCTTTTGCCCCGAGGCTTTCAACGGGGCACTCATCATAACAGGACGGCCCCGCCCAAGACAGCGGCCGTCATAGGGACGCAAGCCGCCATGCAAGTGAGACACCTGCTGCTGATCGCCATCCTCGCACTGACTGCTGCTTGCTCGTCGAAGGAAGTCGTCGACGAAAACTTGAGCGAAGTCGAGCTGTACCAGCAGGCGCAGGCCGACCTGGACAACCACAGCTATACCAGTGCCACCGCCAAGCTCAAGGCTCTGGAGTCGCGTTATCCGTTCGGTCGCTACGCCGACCAGGCCCAGCTCGAACTGATCTACGCCAACTACAAGAATGGCGAACCGGAGGCCGCCAAGTCGGCCGCCGAGCGTTTCATCCGCCTGCACCCACAGCATCCGAACGTCGACTACGCCTACTACCTCAAGGGCCTGACCTCGTTCGACCGCGACGTCGGCCTGCTCGCGCGCTTCCTGCCGCTGGACATGACCAAGCGTGACCCGGGCGCGGCCCGCGACTCCTACAACGAGTTCGCCCAGCTCACCAGCCGCTACCCGAACAGCCGCTACGCGCCGGACGCCAAGCAGCGCATGATCTATCTGCGCAACCTGCTGGCGGCCTACGAGATCCACGTGGCCGACTACTACCTGACCCGTCAGGCTTATGTCGCCGCCGCCAACCGCGGTCGCTATGTGGTGGAAAACTTCCAGGAAACCCCGTCGGTCGCTGACGGCCTGGCGGTCATGGTCGAGTCGTACCAGCGCCTGCACCTGGACGAACTGGCGGCTTCGAGCCTCGAAGTGCTGAAAGCCAACTACCCGAACCATCCGTCGCTGGTGGACGGTCAGTTCGTGCCACGCGTGGCCGAAGCGGACAACCGCTCATGGATGAGCAAGGTTACCCTGGGTCTGATCGAGTCCCGTCCGCCGCTGCCGCCGGGAGAAACCCGCGCCAACCAAGACGTGGTCAAGCAATTCCAGGACGCCAAGGATGCGATTCCGTCCGACCTGAAGCCGCAGGAAGGCGATGCCGCCCAGGAAGAGCAACACCAGGCCGAAGGCAACAACAGCAACCGCTCCTGGTTCAGCTACATGACCTTCGGTCTATTCGACTGAATCGCCCGGTAGGTGCCGGTTTGCCGGCGATGGCGGCGGCCCATTCTCCGCCGCCATTTCCCGCTACCCGCCGACATGTATGAGAAAAGAGCCTTTCGAGGCTCTTTTTTTTGCCATTGCATTGCCCACAAGCGAATGCACTGTGCGCCCGGCATGTCCTTGGCTAAACTGCCGGATCATTTGCCAAGAAGCGGGTTGTCATGGTTCGTCTACTGTTCTGGATTGCGCTGATCGCCGCCGCCGTATGGTTCTGGCGCAAATTCAATCGGCCCGCCGCCCCCGCCCGCCCGGCAGACGCACTGGATGCCGCGCCCATGGTCCGCTGTGCCCATTGCGGCGTGCACCTGCCCCGCGACCGCGCCCTGAACCTGCAACAGGACTGGTATTGCAGCCAGGCCCACCTCGAGCAAGGCCCGGGCGCTCGTGAGCGCTGAGACCTTCGGTCTCGGCGACTCCCAGGCCCGGCGCCTGCTGCGGCTCTACCACCTCTATCGCCTGAGTATCGGCGTCGCCCTGGTGCTACTGATCTCCAGCAACATGGACGATAAGTTGCTGGAGCTGACCGACGGCGAACTGTTTCGTACCGGCAGCTGGATCTACCTGATCCTGAATATCCTGGTGGTGGTCCTGCTGGAAGATCCCAGGCATCAGGCCCAGGTCTTCGCCCTGGCCCTGGCGGATGCGCTGATGCTGTCCGGCCTGTTCTATGCCGCCGGTGGCGTACCGAGCGGCATCGGCAACCTGCTGATCGCCTGCGTGGCCATCAGCAACGTGTTGTTACGCGGCCGTATCGGCCTGCTGATCGCCGCCATTTCGGCCATCGGTATCATCTACCTGACCTTCTACCTGAGTTTCAGCCACCCGGCCGCCGCCAACTATTACGTACAGGCCGGCTTGCTGGGCATCTTGTGCTTCGCCGTCGCGGTACTGGTGCAAGGCCTGACCCGGTTGCTGGCGGTGAGCGAACACCTCGCTGAACAACGCGCCAGCGACGTCACCAACCTGGAAGAACTCAACGCCCTGATCCTGCAACGCATGCGCACCGGCATCCTGGTGCTCGACGAGCAACGCCGGGTGCAGCTCGCCAATCAAGGGGCGCTGCTGCTAATCGGCGAGCAGGACCTGAGTGGCCGCTTGATTGACGCCTACTCCCTGGAACTGGTCGAGCGCCTGCACGTCTGGCAAAGCAATCCGAGCCTTCGCCCAAAAAGCCTGAAGATCCTCGGCGCCGGTCCCATCCTGCAACCGAGCTTCATCGCATTGAAACGCGGTGGGCACGACCAGACGCTGATCTTTCTCGAAGACCTGTCGCAGATCGCCCAGCAGGCCCAGCAGCTCAAGCTGGCCGCCCTGGGTCGCCTGACCGCCGGCATCGCCCATGAAATCCGCAACCCGCTGGGCGCCATCAGCCACGCGGCCCAGTTGCTGCAAGAGTCGGAACAAATGCCGGAAGCCGACCGCCGCCTCACGCAGATCATCCAGGACCAATCCAAACGCCTGAACCTGGTGATCGAGAACGTGCTCCAGCTGTCCCGGCGGCGCCCGACACAACCCCAATTGCTCAACCTTAACGAGTGGCTACAGGTCTTCGTCAAGGAATGGCGTGAGCAGGCCCGCCCCAACCAGTGCCTGCACCTGCAGCTCGACGATAGCCCTCTGCAAACCCGCGCCGACCCACTGCAATTGACCCAGGTGCTGAATAACCTGCTGGAAAACGGCCTGCGCTACAGCGCCCAGCTGCACGAGTTGGCGCAAGTCTGGCTGACCTTGGCGCAGGACCCGCACAACGGCTTGCCGACCCTGGAGATCGTGGATAACGGCCCCGGCGTCGCCCCCGACCAGCGCCAGCACCTGTTCGAACCCTTCTTCACCACCGAGAGCAAAGGCACCGGCCTGGGGCTGTACCTGTCCCGCGAGCTATGCGAAAGCAACCAGGCGCGCCTAGACTACTCGGTACGCCAAGGCGGCAGTTGCTTTCGCATCACCTTCGCACACGCCCTCAAACAGAGTTGAACATGAGCCCACGGCAGAAGATCCTGATCGTCGATGATGAACCGGATATCCGCGAACTCCTGGAGATAACCCTGGGCCGGATGAAACTCGACACCAGCAGTGCCCGCAACGTCGAGCAAGCCAGGAAAATGCTGGCCCAGGAGGATTTCGACCTGTGCCTGACCGATATGCGCCTGCCGGACGGCACCGGCCTTGAGCTGGTCCAGCATATCCAGCAACGCTATCCCCAGGTGCCCGTGGCGATGATCACTGCCTATGGCAGCCTCGATACCGCGATCAACGCCTTGAAATCCGGGGCTTTCGACTTCCTGACCAAGCCGGTGGACCTGGCGCGCCTGCGCGAACTGGTGAGCAGCGCCTTGCGCCTGCCGACCAGCGGTGGCAAGCCACCGCCCAGCGACAGCCGGCTGCTGGGTGACTCACTGCCCATGCGCGCCCTGCGCAAGCAGATCGACAAACTCGCCCGCAGCCAGGCACCGGTCTACATCAGCGGAGAATCGGGCAGCGGCAAGGAACTGGTGGCGCGGCTGATCCATGCCCAAGGACCACGCGCCGAGCGGCCGTTCGTGCCGGTGAACTGCGGGGCGATTCCAGCCGAGCTGATGGAAAGCGAGTTCTTCGGTCATCGCAAAGGCAGTTTTACCGGCGCGGTGGAGGACAAACCGGGGCTGTTCCAGGCGGCCAATGGCGGCACGCTGTTTCTCGATGAAGTCGCCGACCTGCCGCTGGCGATGCAGGTCAAGCTGTTGCGCGCCATCCAGGAAAAGGCCGTGCGCAGTGTCGGTGGGCAGCAGGAGGAAATCGTCGATGTGCGAATCCTCTGCGCCACCCACAAGGATCTGAACGCCGAAGTCAGTGCCGAGCGTTTCCGCCAGGACCTTTACTATCGCCTGAACGTCATCGAGTTGCGGGTACCGTCGTTGCGCGAGCGCCGCGACGATATCGAACCACTGGCCACCCATGTCCTCGAACGGCTGGCCTCGGGCAGCGGCATGCCGGCGGCCCGCCTGCACCCGCTGGCGCTGGATACGCTCAAGGGCTACCGCTTTCCGGGTAACGTGCGGGAACTGGAGAACATGCTCGAACGGGCCTACACCCTGTGTGAGAACGAACAGATCGAAGCTGGCGACCTGCGCCTGGCCGAAGGCGGCGGCAGCCACGCGCAAGTCGGCGAACCGAGCCTGGCGCAGATCGACAACCTGGAAGATTACCTGGAAAGCATCGAGCGCAAGCTCATTCTCCAGGCGCTGGAGGAAACCCGCTGGAACCGCACGGCGGCGGCCCAGCGCTTGAACCTGTCGTTTCGTTCGATGCGCTATCGGCTCAAGAAGCTTGGGCTGGATTGAAACACGCTCGTTGCAGGAGTCGGCTTGCCGGACTCCTGCAAGGTTTGCGCTGTTCTTGAGATCACCGGAGCAGTTTCAGATCCGGCCCTCGGGCGCATAGGGCGCCGGATCGATGATTGGCGCACGCTCCAGCAACAGATCGGCAAACAGCTGGCAGGAAGCCGGGGCCAGCACCAGCCCGTTGCGATAATGCCCGCAGTTCAGCCATAAGCCCTCGAACCCCGGCACCCGACCGATATAGGGAATGCCCTCGGGCGAGCCCGGCCGCAAGCCTGCCCAATGCCCCACCACCTCGGCCTCAGCCAGCGCCGGAATCAACTCGAGCGCCGAAGCCTTGAGACTTTCCAGTGCCGACAGCGTCGGTGTCTTGTCGAACCCTTCATGCTCCAGGGTACTGCCCACCAGGATATGCCCGTCACGCCGTGGAATCGCATAACGGCCCTTGGCCAGGACCATGCTCGAAAGAAAGTCCGCCGCGCATTTGTAGAGAATCATCTGGCCCTTGACCGGCTCCACCGGCAGTGCCAGTCCCAGGCTGCCCAGCAACTCTCCACTCCAGGCGCCGGCCGCCAGCACCACCTGATCGGCACGCAGCTCACCCGTGGCCGTGTGCACCCCCACTACGCGCTCGCCGTCACGGAGAAACCCGGCCACCTCGCACTGCTCGTGAATCGTTACATTGGGCAACGCCTGCAAGGCGGCCTTGAGGGACTTCACCAGGCGCGGGTTACGCACATTGGCGACATTGGCCATGTAGATCGCCCGGGAATAACCATCGCCCAGTACCGGCACCGCGTCGTGTACCGCCGAGATATCCACCGCGCTCAGCGGCCGCTGTTCACGTCGGGCCCAGGCCAGAGCCTCGGCTTCGTCATCCAGGTCGAGCCAGTACAGGCCGGTGGTATGCACCTCGGGATCGACCCCGGTGGCGGCGAACAGGCGCTCGCCCAGTTGTGGGTAGAAGTCCTGGGACCAATGGGCCAATGCCGTGACCGCCGGACTGTAGCGCCACGGATACAGCGGGGAAACGATCCCGCCACCGGCCCAGGAGGACTCCAGGCCGAGACCGGAGCGGTCCAGCAGCGTCACTTGCCCGACCTCGGCGGCCAGATTGAATGCGCTCAGCAGGCCAATCACACCGCCGCCGACGATTATCACGTGTTGTTGCCCGGCCATCTCATCATCCAACCAGAAAAAGAAACAGGCGCCAGGATGCGCCCACAATAGCCTCAGCGTCCCCAACAGTCCTTGGTCGCCACACCTGCGCTGGCCCCGGGATTGGTGCGCGCGCCGGCATTGTTGATACTAAACCCACCACACTTGTCACCGACCATCATCGACCCGGGCGCCGCCGTCGCCGCCAGGGTGAAATCCGAGGCATTCAACGTTTGGGCAATCGTGTAATAGCTATTGCCGGCACTGACTGTCGCCCCCGAATAAGTACCGTTCTTCGAGTAGAACCGCTCAAGGTTCTGGGTCTGCTCGGACAACAACCCGGCGATCTCCGAACGATGGGTGCGCTTCACATACTCGGTGTAACTGGGATAGGCCACCGCCGCCAGGATAGCGACAATGGCGACGACGATCATGAGTTCGATCAAGGTAAAGCCTTTGGAGATTTTTTGCATACGCCGCCTTCCCTATTGAATTTGTCGCCACATGATCCGCCGACTGCCACCACCACCCTTTTCCGCCATGGAGGTGATACCGCCACTGGAATCGCTGAAAATCTTGGCGGTGGAATGGTTGAGGATACTCGTCAGGTTCGGAATACCGACAGAAAAGATAAACCCGCTGGATTGCAGGTCGCTGGCATCGACCACGCCACTGCCGTTGGTGTCGAGCACCGGATAGCTGAGCATCTTGCCGGTAAACGCATCCAGTTCCACTACCTTGCCGGTACCGAAGCTGACGCACGGATCGGTGGTATCGACCGCGGCCGTGGTGAAGATGATCCGACCAAGGGTGATCTGCGCCGGGTAGATCACCCGCTCGCCAGCCGCGACGTTGTTGTAGATCAGCGGCAGGTACCAGCCTTTTTGCGTCGGGTAAGTCACTGCATTGGTGCTGGTGGTGATGAACTGGGTACCGTTGGAGGTGAACACCCCGGTGATCGACTGGGCCTGCAAGTTGCTGACGGTCAATTGCCCACTGCTGCCGGCGGCATCCCAGACGGCATAGAAGCCTTGCAGGTCCTTGCTCAACTTGTCCGCGGTCTCGTTGAACTTGCCGGTGCCGAAAAATACCATCTTGCCCCCGACCGGGTTATCCGCCAGCAACGGCTGCGCGGTAATCGGCTGGGTGCTGGTACCCGGCGCGGTGAACAGCGGACTGCCGGCAAAGGCCAAGCCCCAGCTGGCAGACGAGGTGGCGCTAAGGTCGAATTTCCACATGCGCCCCTTGAGGTCGCCGCCGTAGGCGGCCTGCACCACATTTTGCGCATTCACGACCAACTTCACCGAGGACAGGCCGTTGGTGGTTTCGCTGGCGTTGACCACTATTTTGCTGATCAACGAACCATCGCGGATATCCACGACATACAAGGCCGCCACCCCGGAGTTACTGCCGTAGCCGTTGGCGATGAACGCCGCCCAACGGCCATCGGAGAGTTTCGCCACCTCGGGTTTGGCGTAAGCGTAGCCCAGGTCGTTGAAGGCGTTGCCGGTGTTCGGGGTGTCTGGCGCACGCATCTCCCAAAGCGCGTTGTACACATTACCGGCCGACGCATCATACAGTTGCACCGCATAAAAGGCCTTGCCGCCCGCCCCGACACCACCCAGCGCGATGGTCTTCCAGGCACTATTGTTGAACTGGGCATCGTACACGCCCACCTGACCGTCATTGAGAAACTTGTGCCCGGTGCCATTGGCGTAGGCCGGGTCCGCGATGAAGTGCAGCGAAGGCAGCACGCTGGAAGGCATATAGGCGTAGAGCCGAGTCCCCTTGTTCGCGTCGATGACACTGAGGAAACCGTCGTTGCCATTGACCACCAGGCTGCTGTTCATGCCCGTGGCCTTGGTCGCCAGATAGCTGGTGTAGCTGGTATCGCCCACCAGATCGGAAGCCGTTTGCGCAGCGGGCAAGGCAGCGGCCAACGGCGAGTTGATAATATCGCCCAGCAACACGGTACGTGTCTTCAACCCGGTCTTGTTGGTGCCTTTGCTCCACTCCACCAGGTCGGAGCCCAAGATGCCCGTGGGCAGGTTCAAGTTGAGGGTGGCTTGCTGCGTTGCGGAGAAACCGCTGAATGCCAGACTGATCGCCGCGTTGCTGGTGGTATTCCAGGATTGGTATAGCGGCGCGGGAGTCGACCCCGGAAGGATAGTGCCGTCGGTACTCCAGTTGACCGCTGCCAGATTGACCGTGCCATTGCTGTTGAGGCCATAGGATTTGATCGTGCCACGCCAGTCCTTGGGGTCGTAAGCGGTCTGAAAATAACTCGTCCCGGTCCCCGTGAGCGCGGAACTGGACACGCCGCCGCCACCGGAACCGGCCTTGGAGGTGATATCGCTGAACGCCGACGCCAGCGCCGCATTCAAGCTGGCACTGTCGATGGCCTGGTAGGATTTGCCCTTGCCATAAGTAGCCGCATTGGCAAGCATCTGGTTATTGGCCGTGAGCCCCACGGTATAGGTAAACATGTTCTGCTTGAGAAAGTCGGGGCTGTCCCAGCTTTTCCCGGCCGCGTCGTTGCCCGCCGAACGCATATCGATGTCGTAGGCGAATTTGGCGATATCGTCCAGGTACAGGGTATCCCCCTCCTTGTCGCCAGTGGGGTTATTGCCGTCACTGATGCCATCCCAATTGGGCAGTGAGGGAGGCCCGCCCTGGGCCTGGGGATCGTCGGTCGGGAAGGTGCGGTCATAGGTCGGCAGACCATCGGTGACCACCACGCCGTAGTTTTTCTGGCAGCGATACTGGATCGGGCTGGTATAGGTGCTGGGCGATGTATTGTAGTAAGGCGTCATGCCGCGGAAGTAACGGGTGATCTCGTAGTAGGTTTCGGCGAGGGGCGTGTTGGCAATCGAGCTCAACCCGGAGATGGAGGACAGCAGGTTCTTGTAGTTCGTATCGGCTTGGGCCTGCGTCACCGTGCCACTGACTGGCGACAGATCGCTGATCGGACGCACGATGTAGCCTCCCGGGCCTGGGTCGGAATAACTCGGCGGATTGAAGGTTGCCAGGCCAATACGCAGGTTGCGATTGTTGGTCACCAGCGACGACGCCACGCTACGCGCGACATTGATCCGATAGTCGGTGGGGATCGTCCCATCGGTGTAGTCCTTTTGCTGGGAGGTCATCTGGCTGATCAGATAATAAAGATATTTGTTGGAGATCCGCGTATTGCCGTTCCCCACTGGATCTGGCAGCTTCAGGCAGTAAACGCTCGCGTTTTTGCTGGTGGACAACGTGAAACCAAGGTAGCCGGGGTAGTTGGATGAGCAACTGCCCGGATACAGGTTGCCGATGAACTGGTTGTCACTGGTCATGTCCAGGGTTTGCAGGCTGCCGCAATTGGAATAGGAATAGCAGTTGTAAACCTGCAGGGGGACCTTCGTCTGATCGAAGCCGCTGGCCCAGATCAGGTTGTCCATGCTGCCGGAGTCATCCACCAGCAGCATCACGTTCGGCGCCACCGCCGCCGCGCTCAACAGCGGCGAATCCGAAGGCGTGAACGCATACACCGGCGCGGCCAGATAAAGTCCGAGCAAGGCACCGATGAGCCGCCGCGACCACGCTGAAAAACGGTTTCCGTGGGCCTTAATACTTGGCATAGATACTCTCCACGATTGACCGCGAATTACCGTTGATCGCCACCGCCGTCACCCGGTACAAGGTCGCCGAGGTATTGCTTGGCACGTTCACCGCCGTCATCGTGGTACCAAGGTTCTGTACCCCGTAGAAGCCACTGCCGGCCGCGATCCAATTTACTCCCGAGGTACCATTCGTTCCCGCGGCCGACACCGTGGCAGACTCCGCCGGCGGCGCACAGGTGACATTGGTGGTACACACCGCCAGGACGTAGGTACTTTGCTCCACCGCGCTTTCACCGACGCGCAGCGCCGCCTCGGCAGTCTGGAACGAGCTGTTGCGGAAGGTCACGCTGCCGGCCATCTTCTCCTGCAACGTCGCGTTCTGCATGGAGGAAATGCCGATCAGGGTCAGCAACAACAGGAATATCAGACTGATCAGCAACGCCATGCCACGCTGCGGGCCGGGGCGCAAAGCACTGTATCTTCGGGGCGAGCACGTCATACAAAATCCACCTACTGGAGCCGGTTGCGCAGGGCCGCGACCACGCTGTATTGCTGATCGGCGACTTGACCATTGGGATCGTACAGCGTCATTTGCAGACGCACGCTGCGGATGGTCGCCGGGTCCGCGGGGTTGCTGCTGTAGGAGCTGACCGCGATATCGGTTGCGGACGTCGCGACGCCAAAGGAAACGGTGAAGGTCCGGACATTGCTCACCAACCCGGCTGCTTGGCCGCCTCCGGTGGCGACGGTAATCTGGTTGTTGCTGAAGGCATAGATCTGCTTGCGCAAGGGAAAGGCCATTTGCCCGGCGGCCGGCACGCCCGCGCCCTGAACCGCCGTCGCCGAACTGCGACAATCGGAGAGGATCGTCCAGGTCGGGGCTCCACCACTGCCGCCGATATCGGCGGTCACCAGCGTCAGGGTATTGCTGGCGCTGTTCCAGGTAATCGGCGTGGGGGCGATCGCCAGGAAGTCCGCCGCCGCCGAGGTATTGATAGCGCTGGTGGCCAGGCAGCCGAACATGCCGACCATGCGAATCTCCTGCACCATCTTGCTGAGGATGAAACGCGCATCCTCCTGCATGCCAGCGGCCTTGTTCTGGCTGAGGTAGGTACTTTTGGCGGCGACGAATATCTGGGTAATACCCAGTACGACGATCAACCCCAGGGTGATGGCGATCATCAGTTCGATCAGGCCGAAGCCCCGGCAGCGACGGTTCATGGCGTGGCTACCGGATCGACGGCAACGCGACTATTGAGTATGAAACTGACGGTCGGCGTCGTGTCGCTGGTCATATTGGCGGCCCGCTGGTCACTCCATTTGATGGTGATAGTGATCGCCCGCCCATTCACGGCAATGATCCCATCCCCAGGAGCCCCGGCGAAATTACTGATATTGGTCTTGAAGTCATAGAGATCGGCATCCCGGGCCGCCGTCGAACCCGCCGTTGCCGTGACGCTTGCCACGCCGGCCAGGGAATAGTCCGCATCCGGGTTGGCGCGAATACGGTCCATCATGTCGTAGGCAATGAAACTGGCTTGGCTTCTCATCTTCGAACTGTCCGTGTAGATCAGCGCATTGAGCTGAATCGCCGCCGCCCCCAACAGGCCGACGGCGAGGATCAACACCGAGATCAGCACTTCCACCAGGGTCATCCCCGATTGCCTCGTGTTTTTTGTCCGCCGCATCAGCAACTCCCGCCCAACAGAACCCGGCCATTGAGACACACATTGATCACGCGGCTTTGTGCGCCCAGCGTATAGGTGAACACCACCGCGGAACCGGGGACAGACAAGCCGCCCAGGTTGTTGAAATCGATGCTGGTGACGCCACTGGTCACCGCCAGGGTCGCCCCGCTGGTCATGGCCGCCACGACCCGAATGTACTTGGCCGGACTGGCGCCCTCGTCCGAGACCTGCAGCACGCCCAGGTCGGTGGTCCAGGCCGCATTGGCCGTGGTTGGCCGGATACGAATGGAAACACCACGGTTCATGGCCTCAAGGCGCGCGAAGTTCAGCCCACGAACCAGATCGCTGGCCTCGGTGTCGGCCTTGGAGCCCTGGATCGAACTGGTGAACGAGGGCAAGGCAATCGCCACCAGGATCGCGAAGACCGAGAGGGTGACCATCAATTCGACCAAGGTAAAACCGTGGGTACTGCGGCGCATGAGAAGTCCCTCGATACCATCGACTATAACTAGCGGTACAACCTAAAACATTCTTCATCAAGACGTACGGTTGTTTTCCCAGGATCAGCGCCCGGATCGCGGCGCCGCACCCAATCTCCAGGAGGGAGCCCAGATGGATCAGAAAGGATTCGGTCTTGTCCAGTTGCTGACAGGCATCGCCGTCATCGGCATTCTTGCCCGGTTCGCCAGTCCGGCGTTCAGTGAACTGATCGCCTCGCAGCGGCGTCAGGTCAGCGCCGACGAGCTAGCAAATGGCCTGCAACTGGCTAGAACCGAGGCGATACTACGCCAGCAGGATGTCGTTATGCATGCACTGGAAGAAGATTGGAGCCGAGGCTGGCGAATCATCCTCGACCGCAGCGGGCAAGGTCACCTGGACCCGGACAACCCAGTGCTGGTTGAACGACGCAGCCATGGACTGACACCGATCAAGGGCAACCGCTGGCTCAAGCAGTTCGTTCGCTTCACCGCGATCGGCTCGCTCAACCCGAACAACAGCACATCAATGGGCGGAACCCTGCATGTCTGCGCCAGGGACCAACCGGTCAGCCACCACCAGGTGATACTGGCGGCGACCGGCCGGATCAGGCTCGAGAAGCGGGAAATACCAGAGGCGCTCTGCGCCTCCACAGGCTCAGAGCAACGAGCGAACGCGTAATTCCTTGGGCATGGAGAACGTCACGTTCTCCTCACGCCCGGCCAGTTCATCGGCACCGCTCGCGCCCCAGGCCTGGAGCTGCTGGATCACCCCGCGCACCAGCACTTCCGGCGCCGAGGCACCGGCGGTGATGCCGATCCGTTCGACCCCCTCGAACCAGGCCCGCTGCAAGTCCTCAGCGCCGTCGATCAGGTAGGCCGGCGTCGACATGCGCTCGGCCAGCTCGCGCAGGCGATTGGAGTTGGAGCTGTTCGGGCTGCCCACCACCAACACCACATCGCATTCGTCGGCCAGTTGCTTGACCGCATCCTGGCGGTTCTGCGTGGCATAGCAGATGTCGTCCTTGCGTGGCCCGCCAATGGCCGGGAAGCGCTCCCGCAGGGCATCGATGACACGGCTGGTGTCGTCCATGGACAAGGTGGTCTGGGTCACGAACGCCAGTTTTTCCGGGTGACGCACCTGCAGGGCGGCGACGTCTTTCTCGTCCTCCACCAGGTAGATCGAACCGCCGTTGGCATCGTCGTACTGACCCATGGTGCCTTCGACTTCCGGGTGCCCGGCGTGGCCGATCAGGATGCATTCGCGACCATCGCGGCTGTAGCGCGCCACCTCGATATGCACCTTGGTCACCAGTGGGCAGGTCGCGTCGAATACCTTCAGGCCGCGACCGGCGGCCTCCGTGCGCACGGCCTGGGAAACGCCGTGGGCACTGAAGATAACGATCACGTCATCCGGAACCTGGTCCAGCTCTTCGACGAAGATGGCGCCACGGGCACGCAGGTCTTCGACGACAAATTTGTTGTGGACCACTTCATGGCGCACGTAGATCGGCGGGCCGAAGACTTCCAGGGCCCGGTTGACGATTTCGATGGCCCGGTCCACGCCGGCGCAGAAGCCACGGGGATTGGCGAGTTTGATGTGCATGCTGTGCCTCGTGTCTTGCGCGCAAGGGGTCGATCGTTGGACCGCTGGGGCGGTCTATCGCGAGCAAGCTCGCGATGCTCTTAAAGCGCCTTGACCTCGATGATCTCGACATCGAAGGTCAGGGTCTTGCCCGCCAGTGGGTGGTTGAAGTCGACGGTCACCTCGGCGTCGTCGAAAGCCTTCACCACACCGGGCAGCTCGGTATTGGCCGCATCATTGAAGATCACCAGCAAACCTTCCGACAGTTCCATGTCCTGGAACTGCGAACGCGGGATGACCTGCACATTCTGCGGGTTCGGCTGGCCGAAGGCATTTTCCGGGGCCACGGTCAGGTTGCGCTTGTCGCCGGCCTTGAAGCCGAACAGCGCCACCTCGAAGCCCGGCAGCAGGTTGCCGTCACCGACCTTGAAGGTCGCCGGTGCCTTGTCGAAGGTACTGTCGACGGTATCGCCGTTTTCCAGGCGCAAGGCAAAGTGCAAGGTGACCTGGGTGTTCTGACCGATGCGTTGCTCAGCCACTGCGAATTCAGTCATGAACGGGTTCTCCGGACTTTTTACTTTTGAACATATCCAGCGCCAGCATCACCGCACCGACGCTGATGGCGCTGTCGGCAAAGTTGAACGCCGGGAAGTACCAGCGGTTCTGCCAGTGCACCAGGATGAAGTCGATCACATGGCCCAGGGCGATGCGGTCGTACAAGTTACCCAAAGCGCCACCGAGCACCAGGGCCAGGGCGATCGCCAGCCAGGTTTCGTTACGGCCCAGGCGCTTGAGCCAGACCACCAGCACGGCACTGACCACGACCGCGATCAGCGCGAACAGCCAGCGCTGCCAGCCGGAGCTTTCGGCCAGGAAGCTGAACGCCGCGCCAGTGTTGTAGGCCAGGGTCCAGCTGAAGTAATCGGGAATGATCACGATCTGCTGGTACAGGGTCAGCGAGCTTTCGAAGTGGAGCTTGCTGGCCTGGTCGATGACCAGGACCAGCACGCTCAACCACAACCAGCCCAGGCGGCCGAAACGGCCGGCACTGGCTTTAGGCATAGTGGCGCACCTCGCCTTCGCCGCTGATGTTGTCCACGCAACGACCGCAGATCTCCGGATGTTCCGGGTTGACCCCGACATCCTCGCGATGATGCCAGCAACGGGCACACTTGGCATGGCTCGACTTGACCACCTTGAGCTTCAGCCCGGCCACTTCGGTGACCACCGCATCCGCCGGGGCCAGCGCCAACGGCGCAACGGTCGCGGTGGAGGTGATCAGGACGAAACGCAGTTCGTTGCTCAGCTTGCCCAGGTCGGCCACCAGGGCCTCTTCGGCGAACAGAGTGACTTCGGCCTGCAGGTTGCCGCCGATGGCCTTGGCCGCCCGCAGGTTTTCCATCTCCTTGTTGACCGCGACCTTGACCGCCATGATCCGCTCCCAGTAGGCGCGATCCAGCTCGAAGCCTTCCGGCAGTTCGCTGAGGCCTTCATACCAGGTGTTGAGCATCACCGATTCGTTGCGCTCGCCCGGCAGGTACTGCCACAGCTCGTCGGCGGTGAACGCCAGGATCGGCGCGATCCAGCGCACCAGCGCTTCGCTGATGTGGTACAGCGCGGTCTGGCACGAGCGCCGGGCCTTGCTGTTGGCGCCAGTGGTGTATTGGCGATCCTTGATGATGTCGAGGTAGAAACCGCCCAGCTCCTGCACGCAGAAGTTGTGCACCTTGGAGTAGACGTTCCAGAAACGGTACTCGCCGTAGTGCAGTTCCAGCTCGCGTTGCAGCAGCAGCGCGCGATCCACCGCCCAGCGATCCAGGGCGAGCATCTCTTCGGCCGGCAGCAGGTCGCTGGCCGGGTTGAAACCGCTCAGGTTGGAAAGCAGGAACCGCGCGGTGTTGCGGATCCGCCGGTAGGCGTCGGCGCTGCGTTGCAGAATCTGGTCGGACACCGCCATCTCGCCCGAGTAGTCGGTCGAGGCCACCCACAGGCGCATGATATCGGCGCCCAGGGTGTCGTTGACTTTCTGCGGCGCGATCACATTGCCCAGGGACTTGGACATCTTGCGACCAGCCTCGTCGACGGTAAAACCGTGGGTCAGCAGTTCGCGGTACGGCGCGTGGTTGTCGATCGCGCAACCGGTCAACAAGGAGGAATGGAACCAGCCGCGATGCTGGTCCGAGCCTTCCAGGTACAGGTCGGCGCGCGGGCCGCTCTCATGCCCTACCGGGTGCGAACCGCGCAGCACGTGCCAGTGGGTGGTCCCGGAGTCGAACCAGACGTCGAGGGTGTCGCTGATCTTGTCGTACAGCGGCGCTTCATCGCCCAGCAGCTCGGCGGCGTCCATCTTGAACCAGGCCTCGATACCTTCGACTTCGACGCGCTGGGCCACCTGTTCCATCAGTTCGGCGGTACGCGGGTGCAGTTCGCCGCTTTCCTTGCTGAGGAAGAATGGGATCGGCACGCCCCAGTTGCGCTGGCGGGAGATGCACCAGTCCGGGCGGTTGGCGATCATCGAATGCAGGCGCGCCTGGCCCCAGGCCGGGACGAACTGGGTTTCCTCGATGGCTTTGAGCGCCCGCTCACGCAGGGTATCGCCGGCCACCGGGGTCTTGTCCATGCCGATGAACCATTGCGCGGTGGCGCGGTAGATCAACGGGGTCTTGTGGCGCCAGCAGTGCATGTAGCTGTGACTGATGGTTTCGGTATGCAGCAGGGAGCCGACTTCGGCCAGCTTGTCGACTATGCCTGCGTTGGCCTTGAAGATGAACTGGCCGCCGAAGAACTCCAGGGATTCGGCATACACGCCATTGCTCTGCACCGGGTTGAGGATGTCATCGTTGACCATGCCGTACTGCTTGCAGATCTTGAAGTCGTCCTCGCCGTAGGCCGGGGAGCAGTGCACGATGCCGGTACCGGCGCCCAGTTCGACATAGTCGGCCAGGTACACCGGCGACAGGCGATCATAGAACGGATGACGGAAGTTGATCAGTTCCAGGGCTTCGCCCTTGGCAATGGCCAGGACCGAGCCTTCCAGCTTGTAGCGCGCCAGGCACGCCTCCACCAGCTCTTCGGCCAGCACCAGCAGGCGCTCGCCGATATCCACCAGGGCGTAGTTGAATTCCGGGTGAACGTTCAGCGCCTGGTTGGCCGGGATGGTCCACGGAGTGGTGGTCCAGATCACGATCGCCGCCGGCTTGGTCAGCGACGGCAGGCCGAAAGCGGCGGCCAGCTTGTCCTGGTCGGCAATCGGGAAGGCCACGTCGATGGTCGAGGACTTTTTGTCCTGGTATTCGACTTCGGCTTCCGCCAGCGCCGAAGCGCAATCGAAGCACCAGTTCACCGGCTTGAGGCCCTTGAACACGAAACCGCCCTTGACGATTTCCGCCAAGGCGCGGATTTCACCGGCCTCGTTCTTGAAATCCATGGTCTTGTAGGGGTTGGCGAAGTCGCCGAGCACGCCGAGACGGATGAACTCGGACTTCTGCCCCTCGATCTGCTCGGTGGCGTAGGCGCGGCACAGTTCGCGGGTCTTGTCCGCGCCCAGATTCTTGCCATGGGTCACTTCGACCTTGTGTTCGATCGGCAGGCCATGACAGTCCCAACCCGGCACATAAGGGGCATCGAAGCCGGCCAGGGTCTTGGAACGGATGATCATGTCCTTGAGAATCTTGTTCAGCGCATGACCGATGTGAATCGTGCCGTTGGCATACGGAGGACCGTCGTGAAGAACGAACTTCGGACGATCCTTGCCAATCTCGCGCAACTTCCCGTACAGGCCAATGCTGTCCCAGCGCTGCAGGATCTGCGGTTCGCGCTGTGGCAGGCCGGCCTTCATCGGGAAGGCGGTGTCCGGAAGGTTAAGCGTGGCTTTGTAGTCGGTCATTTCAGGCTCTTTTTAAGCGGTGAACCCTGCCAGTGGGCACGGGCGGCGGCGACGTCCGCATTGATCGCCGTCTTGAGCGCCTCGAGGGAGGCGAATCGCTGCTCATCGCGCAGCTTGTGGTGGAAAACCACGGTCAAACGCCGGTCATACAGATCACCGGCAAAATCCAGCAGGTGCACTTCCAGGTGAGCGCTGCCATCACCTGAAACCGTGGGCCGCACGCCGATATTGGCGACGCCCGGCCACGGCTGGCCGTCGATCTCGACGCTGACCAGGTAAACCCCGGTCAACGGCACGCGACGGCGCTTGAGCTGCACGTTGGCGGTCGGCGTGCCCAGTTGGCGCGCCAGCTTCTGGCCATGCAGCACCCGCCCGACAATGCCGAACGGACGACCGAGCAAACGCTCGGCCAGGGGGAAATCCGCCGCCGCCAGGGCATTGCGCACCTGGGTGCTGCTGACCCGCAGGCCATCGAGCTCGACGGTCTGCGCCGCCTCGACGGTGAAACCACGGGCGCTGCCAGCCTGCCGCAGAAACGCGAAGTCGCCAACGCGATCACAGCCGAAGCGGAAATCGTCGCCGACCTCCAGATGCTGCACGCCAAGACCTTCCACCAGGATGGTATCGACGAACTCGGCGGCGCTGAGCTTGCTCAGGCGCTGGTTGAAGGCCAGGCACAGGACCCGGTCGACGCCCTCGGCGGCCAGCAGTTTCAGCTTGTCGCGCAAGCGCGCCAGGCGCGCCGGTGCGGTGTCCGGGGCAAAGAATTCGCGTGGCTGCGGCTCGAAAATCACCACGCAGCTGGGTACGCCCAACTCCAACGCGCGCTCGCGCAGTCGGGCCAGGATAGCCTGGTGACCACGGTGAACACCGTCAAAGTTGCCAATGGTGGCGACGCAGCCCCGATGCCAGGGGCGCAGGTTGTGAAAGCCTCGAACCAGCTGCATAACGCGCTTCTTGCTCATAAAGTGGTCGATTATAACCACACCCGGCGCCTGACGACAGGCAACAGCAGCACCCAAATCGATCGAACCGACAAAACTCTCGTGCGCCGCCATCTGTTTGCAGGAACAGCCGGTCGACGCTCGATGCTCGCGATGGGCGCCAACGATAACGCGGGAAACCTGATCCCCCGCGGCGCCTGGACCACCATCGCGAGCAAGCTCGCTCCTACACCTACAGCTACAGCTACATCAACGATTTGCGATTGAAATGCCCCAGGCGCATCCCCAGTGCCAGCAGCATGCCGAAATAGGCCAGCACGCCGGCCACCACCAGCGCCCCCAGACGCAGGAAACGCTCGAACATATGCCCCTGGTCCCACGCCGGCATGAAGTGCATCAGCCCCAGCAATACCGCCGACATCACCGCCACCGCCAGCAGCAGCTTCGCCAGGTACAACCCCCAGCCCGGCTGCGGCACAAACAACTGCTGCTTGCGCAATTGCCAGAACAGCAGCCCGGCGTTGATGCAGGCCCCGGCACTGATCGCCAGCGCCAACCCGGCATGGGCCAGCGGCCCGATAAAGACCAGGTTGAGCAACTGCGTGACCGTCAGGGTGAAAATCGCGATCTTCACCGGCGTGCGAATGTTCTGCTGCGCGTAGAAGCCGGGCGCCAGCACCTTGATCATGATGATGCCCAGCAGCCCGAGCGAATAGGCAACCAACGCACGCTGGGTCATCGAGGCGTCGAAGGCACTGAACTGGCCGTATTGGAACAGCGAAACCGTCAGCGGTTCGGAGAGAATCGCCAGCGCCAGGGAACACGGCAGCACCAGCACGAAGCACAGGCGCAGGCCCCAGTCGAGAATCCGCGAGTATTCGTGGCGGTCCTTGCTGGCGTAGGTCTTCGACAGAATCGGCAACAAAATCGTACCCAGGGCCACGCCCAGCACGCCGGACGGCAATTCCATCAAGCGGTCGGCGTAGTACATCCAGGACACCGAACCCGCCACCAGGAAAGAGGCGAAAATGGTGTTGATGATCAGGGAAATCTGGCTCACCGAGACCCCGAGGATCGCCGGCAGCATTTGCTTCATCACCCGCCAGACACCACTGTCACGCAAACTCAGCCGTGGCAGCACCAGCATGCCGATCTTTTTCAGGCTCGGCAGTTGGTAGAGCAACTGGGCCAGGCCCCCGGCCAGCACCGCCCAGCCCAGGGCCATCACCGGCGGATCGAAGTACGGCGTCAGGAACAGGGCAAAAATGATCATGCTCACGTTCAGCAACGTCGGCACGAAGGCCGGTACCGAAAAACGGTTCCAGGTATTGAGGATCGCCCCCGCCAGGGACGACAGCGAGATCAGTAATATATAAGGAAAAGTCACCCGCAGCAGGTCGGAGGTCAGCTTGAACTTCTCCGGCGTGTCGGTGAACCCCGGGGCCGTGGCCCAGATCACCCAGGGCGCGGCGAGCATGCCCAGCACCGTCACCAGCGCCAGCACCAGGGTCAGCAGGCCACTGACATAGGCGATGAAGGTGCGGGTCGCCTCCTCGCCCTGCTGGCTCTTGTATTCCGCCAGGATCGGCACGAAGGCCTGGGAAAATGCGCCCTCGGCGAAGATGCGCCGCAGCAGGTTGGGCAGTTTGAAGGCGATAAAGAAGGCATCGGTGGCCATTCCGGCACCGAAGATACGCGCGATAATCGTATCGCGAACGAACCCCAGGACCCGGGAAATCATCGTGATAGAGCTGACCGCAGCCAACGACTTGAGCAGATTCATTAAAAGAGAGTGCACCTTTGGAGAAAGAGCAGGCGAACAACGCGCCCAGTTGTGCGATACTCCGCGCCGCAACAGCACAGAGCCAAAGCTCGCGAGTTTACAGGTCAGGCGCCGGAAATAAATCACCCATCGCCAGTCCTCGTGAAAACGTAGCGAGCGAAGGCAAGACAAGGCAAAAACAGGCGAGGAAGCGCAGTTGACTGCTGTCAATGAGCATTCCGGGCCTGTTTTTAACGCAGTATTGTCGAGCGCAGTAGTTTTCACGTGACTGCATCGACCACTCAGCGGAACGCACCACCTGCCCTTGACAAGTCCCTAACTCATCGGCATGATTCGCGGCCTATTTTGTTTGCTATTTCCTAAAAAGTCTTTCGAGGAGCTCGACGGTGGCCAACACACCTTCCGCCAAAAAACGTGCAAAACAGGCTGAGAAGCGTCGCAGCCACAACGCCAGCCTGCGTTCCATGGTTCGTACCTACATCAAGAATGTGGTTAAAGCCATCGACGCAAAAGACGCTGCCAAAGCTCAAGACGCTTATGTTCTGGCTGTTCCTGTTATCGACCGTATGGCCGATAAAGGCATCATCCACAAGAACAAGGCCGCTCGCCACAAGGGTCGTCTGAACGGCCACATCAAGGCTCTGAACCTTGCTGCTGCAGCCTAAGCGACACGCTTGTTAAAAAACCGACCCTTGGGTCGGTTTTTTATTGCCCGGAAGAAAGCATGCCTATCGAATGTGGGAGCGGCGCTTGTCGGATCGCCGCACCCACAGGCTCGAGCCAGGTAACAGAACCCCGTGGAGCGGCAACCTCTGGAGCTTAGCGATTCGGCCAAGGCAGAATCGGAATTGCCGTCACCGCATTCTGCGGACTACCTTCGATCAAGCGGTCGCTGTAGACCAGATACACCAGGGTATTGCGCTTCTTGTCGAGGAAACGCACCACCTGCATGGTCTTGAACACCAACGAGGTGCGCTCCTTGAACACCTCTTCGCCATCCTTCAACTCGCCACTGAAGCGAATCGGTCCGACCTGGCGACAGGCCAGCGACGCCTCGGAGCGATCCTCGGCCAAGCCCAGGCCACCTTTCAAGCCTCCAGTCTTGGCCCGCGACAGGTAGCAGGTCACCCCTTCGACCTTGGGATCGTCAAATGCCTCGACCACGATGCGATCATTCGGCCCGACAAACTTGAAGACCGTGGACACCTGGCCGATCTCTTCAGCCGATGCCAGCAACGGCATCGCCAACAGCAAGCCCAACAGTCCCTTTGCGATAGCCATACCCATACCCCTCAACCCCTCACACCAGAATCAGGTTATCGCGATGCACCAACTCGGGCTCCGCCATATACCCCAGCAGACCGACAATGGCATCCGACGACTGCCCGATAATCTTCTGCGCCTCAAGCGCGCTGTAGTTCGCCAATCCACGAGCAATCTCACGACCGTCCGCCGCCACGCACACCACCATCTCACCGCGACGGAAGCTACCCTGGACCAGCTTCACGCCCACCGGCAGCAGGCTCTTGTGATCCCGCACCAGCGCATTCACCGCACCATCATCCAGGACCAGCGTGCCACGAGTCTGCAGATGCCCGGCCAGCCACTGCTTACGCGCCGCCAGCATGCCACGCTCAGGCGACAGCAAGGTGCCGATGCGCTCGCCTGACTTCAGGCGATCCAGCACCCGCTCCAGGCGCCCACCGACAATGATCGTATGCGCCCCGGAACGCGCCGCCAGACGCGCCGCGCGCAACTTGGTCTGCATGCCTCCGCGCCCCAACGCACCGCCGGTACCGCCAGCCACCGCATCCAGCGCCGGATCATCGGCACGCGCCTCATAAATCAGCTGGGCATCGGGATTGTTGCGCGGATCGGCATCGAACATGCCATCGCGATCCGTCAGGATCACCAGCAGGTCGGCCTCCACCAGGTTGGCCACCAGCGCCGCCAGGGTGTCGTTGTCGCCGAAACGGATTTCATCGGTAACCACGGTGTCGTTCTCATTGATCACCGGGATGACCTTGAGCTCCACCAATGCCCGCAAGGTGCTGCGCGCGTTGAGGTAGCGCTTGCGATCGGACAGGTCGTCATGGGTCAAGAGGATCTGCGCGGTATGGCGACCATGCTCGGCAAAGCTCGATTCCCAGGCCTGCACCAACCCCATCTGACCGATGGCGGCGGCGGCCTGCAACTCATGCATGGCACTCGGTCGCACCGTCCAGCCCAGGCGACTCATGCCCGCCGCTACCGCACCGGAAGAAACCAGCACCAGCTCGACGCCCGCCTCGTGCAACGCCACCATCTGCTCGACCCAGACGCCCATTGCCGCGCGATCCAGGCCCTTGCCATCCGCCGTCAGCAGTGCGCTGCCGATTTTCACGACCCAGCGCCGCGCACCTGTCACCTTGCTCCGCATCATCTTTCAACCTTGGCTTGCGGGCAGCGCGACCGAGCACCGCCCATGCGATTGTTCAGGGTAGCCGGCTCCCAGAAACCAGAACGCCGCTCGAGTGAGCGGCGCCAGGTGGAACAGGCCGATGGCGATGATAACACCGCCATCAGTCAGATAGACCGCTTGCCCGCAATCGAGCAACGGCCACCCCCTGCAATAAACGACAACGTCAGTCGCGCACGTAGATGATTTCCGGGCCATCTTCGTCATCGACATCCTCTTCGTCCCAGTCATCGTCGCCAATGTCATGGACGCTCTTGACGCCACTGCGACGCAAGGCACGCTGGTCATCCAGGGCCTGCAACTGGGCACGCGCCTCGTCTTCGATAGACTGATCGAGATCGCGCAACTCCTCGGCGTAGGCCGGGTCGTTGGCCAGGCGATCGAGACGATCTTCCAGGTAACGCATGATGTCGCGAGTCAGGCGCTCGGTCCCCTCCTTGGCAATCGCCGAGATCACATAGACCGGACCGGTCCACTGCAAGCGCTCGACCACTTCCTTGACCCGCTCTTCGTGCTCTTCCTCGAGGATCTGGTCGCACTTGTTCAGCACCAACCAGCGATCGCGCTCAGCCAGGGACGGGCTGAACTTGGTCAGTTCATTGACGATCACTTCAGCCGCATCCGCCGCACTGCTGTCATCCAGCGGCGCCATGTCGACAAGATGCAGCAGCAGGCGTGTACGCGCCAAGTGCTTGAGGAAGCGAATCCCCAGGCCAGCCCCGTCCGAAGCCCCCTCGATCAAACCTGGAATGTCGGCGATGACGAAGCTCTTCCAGCGGTCGACACTGACCACGCCCAGGTTCGGCACCAGCGTGGTGAACGGATAATCCGCGACCTTCGGCTTGGCGGCCGAGACCGAACGGATAAAGGTACTTTTACCGGCATTCGGCAAGCCCAGCAGGCCGACATCCGCCAGCACCTTCATTTCCAGCTTGAGGTCGCGCTGCTCGCCCGGCTTGCCCGGCGTGGTCTGGCGCGGCGCACGGTTGGTGCTGGACTTGAAGCGGGTGTTACCCAGGCCGTGCCAGCCGCCATGAGCAACCAGCAGGCGCTGACCCGCCTTGACCAGGTCACCGATGATTTCCTGGGTGGCGGAATCGATCACCGTGGTGCCGACCGGCACACGCAGCTCCAGATCCTCGCCCTTCTTGCCGGTGCAGTCGGTGCTGCCGCCATTGGAACCGCGCTCGGCATCGAAATGCCGGGTGTAGCGATAGTCCACCAGGGTGTTGAGGTTTTCGTCGGCGACCATATAGATCGAACCGCCGTCACCACCATCACCACCGTTGGGACCACCGTTCTCGATGAATTTTTCCCGACGGAAACTCATGCAACCATTGCCACCGTCGCCAGCTTTTACGCGAATCGACACTTCATCAACGAACTTCATAACACATGCCTCTCGCCACCAGGACGAGCCGAAAAAATCACAAGTATAAGACTCTTGCAAAGATGAGCGCGGCGACCTCAATCAACGACCGAAAAATCCAGCGCCGGCAGCCCATACAAACAGCTTTGCAAGAGACTCACCCCACAAACGAAAAAGCCCCGTCGCAAGACGGGGCTTCTCCAGCACTCTCGCGATTAAGCCGCGACAACGCTCACGTAACGGCGGTTGAACGCGCCTTTTACTTCAAACTTGATCACGCCTTCGACTTTAGCGAAGAGAGTGTGATCCTTACCCATGCCAACGCCGTAACCGGCGTGGAATTGGGTGCCGCGCTGACGCACGATGATGTTGCCCGCTTTGATAGCCTGGCCGCCATACATCTTCACGCCAAGGCGTTTCGATTCTGAGTCGCGACCGTTACGGGTACTACCACCAGCTTTTTTGTGTGCCATGAGTTCAATTCTCCAAAAAGGGGATTAGGCTGAAATTAAGCCTGAATACCGGTGATTTTGATCTCGGTGTACCACTGACGGTGGCCCATACGCTTCATGTGGTGCTTACGACGACGGAACTTGATGATGCGGACTTTATCGTGACGACCTTGGGAGATCACTTCAGCCACAACGGTAGCGCCAGCAACAACTGGAGCGCCGATGTTCACGTCATCGCCATTGGCGACCAACAGAACACGATCAAAGGTAACGGATTCGCCGGTGGCGATTTCCAGTTTCTCGATCTTCAGGTATTCACCTGGAGCGACTTTGTACTGCTTGCCGCCGGTAACGATTACTGCGTAAGACATGGTATTTCTCCGATAATCCTGCTCACCCAGCGCTTTATAGGTAAAGGTATTGGCTGGCATGGCTGCATGAGGCTGGAACGGCCCAGATGCAATTGCGTAAGGCAGGTGCTGCCCAGGAAGTTCAGGGTGCGCGATTGTACGCAAGCCGCCAGGCCATTGCAAGCCTGCGGACCGCGCGCCTTGACAGCGTAGACCCCCCGCCCTAGCATGCCGCGCAACCCTTCTGGAGCGACTCTCGCTGATGCAACCCCAAGCTTTCTACCGCGCGGTGGCGGACGATTTTAGCGCCGTCGACGGCATCATCAAGAAGCAGCTGACTTCCCGGGTACCGCTGGTCTCGAAAATCGGCGATTACATCACCTCGGCCGGGGGCAAGCGCCTGCGTCCTTTATTGGTGCTGCTGTGTGGCAAGGCCCTGGGCCGCGAAGGCGACGACCTGCGTCTGCTGGCCGCCACCATCGAGTTCCTGCACACCGCCACCCTGCTGCATGACGACGTGGTCGACATGTCCGGCATGCGCCGTGGCCGCTCCACCGCCAACGCCATGTGGGGCAATGCTCCGAGCGTGCTGGTGGGCGACTTCCTGTACTCGCGCTCGTTCGAAATGATGGTCGAGCTGGGTTCGATGCCGGTGATGAAAATTCTTTCGCAGGCCACCCGCATCATCGCCGAAGGCGAAGTGCTGCAGTTGTCCAAGGTCCGCGACGCCAGCACCAGCGAAGAAACCTATATGGAAGTCATCCGTGGCAAGACCGCGATGCTCTTCGAAGCCTCGACCCACAGTGCCGCGGTCCTGTGCGGCGCGACGCCGGAGCAGGCCGAAGCGCTGCGCACCTTTGGCGACCACCTGGGCGTCGCGTTCCAGCTGGTGGACGACCTGCTGGACTACCAGGGCGATGCCGAGACCCTGGGCAAGAATGTCGGCGACGACCTCGCCGAAGGCAAGCCGACCCTGCCGCTGATCTACACCATGCGCGAAGGCACCCCGGAACAGGCGGCGCTGGTACGCCAGGCGATCCAGAAAGGCGGCATCGAAGACCTGGAGAGCATTCGCCAAGCCGTACAGGCTTCCGGCTCCCTGGACTACACCGCGCAACTGGCCCGCGACTACGCGGCACGGGCCATCGCCTGCCTGGAAGCCCTGCCGGCGAGCGAATACCGCGACGCCCTGGTGGAATTGAGCGAGTTCGCGGTCGCCCGCACTCACTGAGAAGCCTTGCGCTCAACCGTAGGAGCCAGCTTGCTGGCGATGGCGCCCGCAAGGGCGCCGCATGATTCACGGGCCACCTTCGCCGTGATGCGGCATCCCGACAAGCCAGCTACAAGGTCCGTCGTCAACCCGCCTCCCCTATCGCAACGCCCCCTCTCCAGATAAAACCCTATATAATGTGCGCTTTTCACCTTCCCGAAACCGAGGAACCTTAGTGAGCACGTTGCCACCCTGCCCAAAATGCAATTCCGAATTCACCTACGAAGACGGCACCCAACTGGTCTGCCCGGAATGCGCCCATGAATGGTCCGCCAGCGGCGAAGCCGAGGCCGCCAGCGATGACGCCGTGAAAAAGGACTCCGTGGGCAACGTCCTGCAGGACGGCGACACCATCACCGTGATCAAGGACCTGAAGGTCAAGGGCACCTCCCTGGTGGTCAAGGTCGGTACCAAGGTCAAGAATATCCGCCTGTGCGATGGCGACCACGACATCGACTGCAAGATCGACGGCATCGGCCCGATGAAGCTCAAGTCCGAGTTCGTCAGAAAGGTCTAAGCCCCAACGCTGCAATTCTTGTGGGAGCCGGCTTGCCGGCGATGAGGCTCTTGAGCCATACAGCGACCTAGCGGACGCCATCGCCGGCAAGCCGGCTCCCACAATGCTCCGCGCCGACCTTGGTTACAACGCCCAGGTCAGGAGCGCGTCTAGCGCCACATCACCCCGCCTTCGTCGACCCCAGACAAATCCCCCCGCAGAAAACCCGACAATCGGCCAATAGGCACTTGCTATTCTGCTAATAAGAATTATTCTCATTGAAACCCATCAAGGAGATGAGAACATGACTTATTTGATCGACGCCTGGCTGGACCGCCCACACCCTTACCTGCGCATCCTGCATCGGGAAACCGGGGAAGTCTGTGCGGTACTGGAAGAAGAAGCCTTGAACGAATTGCAGGACCTGGGCGATCTGGACGTCAGTGGCTTGAGTTCCAGCGAACCCTTGGTACTCAAGGAGCTGGTACGCAACCTGTTTCTGTTCTGCTATGCCCGGGCGTTGCGCCCGACGGAAGACCTGAACAGCAAGCTGCGGGTGTGACGGGAATAGCTGTCTCAATGTCCCCCGGAGAGGACGGGCCGCAGACCTGTGGAATACCACTCCAGACAGCATCGGGACCTTGTGGGAGCGGAGCTTGCCCGCGAAGAGGCCAGTGGACCGCTACAAAGCTTCGCGGGCAAGCACCGCTCCCACACAAGCACCGCCCCAACACAGAGGCAGTTCGTATTACAGAACGTCGAGCAGCTCGACGTCGAACACCAGTACGCTGTGCGGCGGAATGCCACCCACGCCTTGGGCACCGTAGGCCAGTTCGCTCGGCACATACAGGCGCCATTTGCTACCGGCATTCATCAGTTGCAGTGCCTCGGTCCAGCCGGCGATCACGCCGCCGACCGGGAACTCAGCTGGCTGGCCACGCTCATAGGAGCTGTCGAACACAGTGCCGTCGATCAGGGTGCCATGGTAGTGGGTCCGCACGCTGTCCTCACGGGATGGCTTGGCGCCCTCGCCCTGGGTCAGCACTTCGAACTGCAGGCCGGAAGCCAGGGTGGTGATGCCTTCGCGCTTGGCGTTTTCCGCGAGGAACGCCAGGCCGGCACCCGCCGCGGCTTCAGCCTTGGCGGCGGCTTCGGCCTGCATGATTTCACGGATCACCTTGAAGCTCGCGGACAGCTCTTCCTGACCCACGCGGCTTGGCTGGCCATGGAAGGCGTCGGTCAGGCCGGCCAGGATCGCGTCGAGATTCACACCCGGTGGCGGGTTGTCACGCAGTTGGTCGCCCAACTGACGGCCAATACCGTAGCTGACGCGGGTTTCATCGGTGGACAGATTGACTTCGGACATCACATTGCTCCGCTGTGGGCTGCTACGGGAAATACCTGCTGAACAAGGCATTGCCCGCGCGCACCCGGAACCAAAAAGGGCGAGCAGACTAGCACACAAGCGCACAAGGGGTCAGTGCTTGGTCAGCTTGTCCAGGTAGCCCATCGCAAAGGCCGACACGACAAACGTCATGTGGATGATCACATACCATTGCAGGTGCACCGGATCGACATTCTTGGCATCCATGAACACCCGCAACAGGTGAATCGAGGAGATCGCCACGATCGACGCCGCCACCTTCATCTTCAAGGAGGTGGAATCCATCGTGCCCAGCCAACTGAGCTTTTCCTTGCTCTCATCGATATCCAGCTGGGAGACGAAGTTCTCGTAGCCGGAAATCATCACCATCACCAGCAAGCCGCCCACCAGCGCCATGTCGATCAACGACAGCAGCACCAGGATCAGGTCGGCCTCGGCCATGGCGAAGACGTTGGGAATCACATGAAACACTTCCTGGAAGAATTTCAGCGCCAGGGCCAGCAGGCCCAGGGACAGCCCGACGTAGATCGGTGCCAGCAGCCAGCGCGAGGCATACATCGTATTTTCGATAAAACGTTCCATGAATCTCATACCATCTGAAAATGGCCGCGAGTATACCAGCGCCAAAAACCCAAGGGAAAAGCCCTCGGCAAGCCGTTGTTCAGCATCGGGACCGCTGCGCCAGGGCGATTTTCTGCTAGTGTCGGCATCAACGACATCGCGTGTGCACTGTGTACAGGAAAACTGAACAATGGATTTGCGACTTCCCCTGGGTTGCCTCGGGCTATCGGTGGCTCTGCTGGTGAGCGGCTGTTCCCCCAAAGACAAGCAACAACACGCCAGCCTCGAGGAAAAGAGCGCGCAGTTCGAAAAGACCCTCGACACCCTCCAGGATCCCAAGCTCAAGGATGCCGTGGCCGACCTCGGCGGCTCCCTGCTGTTGCTCGAACGGGCCCGCCAGCGCCTGCGGGACAAACCCATCGAAACCGAATACAGCGACGACGCCCTGGCGCTGCTCAAGCACTACCCCAACCCGCAGGCGCTGGCCGACACCTATATCAACGGCCTCTTCGTGCTGCGCAAGAGTTCCAGTTCCGACTACCTGACCGACCTGCAACCGATCTTTCCGTTCAGCTTCAACTACCCCACCGAGTTCCCGTTCCCCCATGCCCTGGAATGGCAATCGGTGACCCTGAGCAACAAACAGGTGATCCCCTTCCAGCCGGAATGGTCGGAGACCGATCCTGGTATCCAGTTGAGCCCCTCCAGCGCCAACATGACCAATCCCGACGACCTGACGATCACCTACCCGTACATCGAAGGCATGGAAGTCGACCCGAAAAAACAGCCGCAACCCCTGACCCTGCACGGCAAGGTCGAAGTGATCGCGCCACGCAAGGTGGTGACCTTCAACCTGACCCGCCAGGATATCGGCAAGCTGCAGAGCAACGACAACATCAGCCTGACCCTGCTGTCGCTGGATAAGAACAACGCCGAAATCGAACTGAACAACAACGCCGTGCAAGCGCCCCAGGTCGGTGATACACCGCTCAACCCGCTGATCGTCCAGGCAATGGACAGCAGCGGGCAATTTCTCTCGCGGGCCGGTGCGATCAACGAAAATGCCGCGCAACTCGCCTTCTACCAGCAGCAACTGGACGAAATGCTCAAACAGAAGAGTTGGAGCGACGCCTTCGGAAAAAAACTCGACGATGAGCAAAAAGCCTTCGAGGCGAAGCAGACCAGCCATTACACCCGTGTCTATTTCAACGGCATGATCGATAAACTGGAAATCAGCGTGATGGACTTTTCCGCGGCCACGGTCAACCGCAGGGAGCTGGATCTGCCGATACGCCAGTTCGACAACACCACCAGCAAGGACGTCCAACCACTGCCCATGCCGGTAGTGGTCTACGACGACCAGGCGGCGAGCTATCTCAAGGACGCCAACCTCGATGCCGAGAAGCTGAAGAAGAGCGTGGTCATCAGCCAGTCGGTGGACGATGCCAGCGCGGCGCACATCGAGTTCGACCACCCCAAGACCTTCAACGACGAGCTGCTCGGCGCTCCCAGCGCCCCCGGTGACAGCCCGGTGACCTTCTTCACCGAAGACCAGCAGGGCAAGCGCGGCGAGCCCCTGGAACTGCCCACCGAGGCCTTCGAGGTCAACCCGTTGGAAGGCAGTATCACCTACGACCTGAACCTGTTCCCGGAAACGCCGGCCTATGCCGTCGGCTCGATGCCATTGTTCCTGGCCAGCATCCAGAAAAACACCCTCGATACCCACCAACTGCCCGTGGGCCTGGAGCTCAAGGGCAACGCGCTGGTCATTGACCAGAAGCGCTTCCCTTCAGAAGCCTGGCGCTTCTATGCCAAGGACGACAGCGGCAACTATCTCAAGGAAATCCTCGCCACCAGCCATAGCGACAAAGCCGACTCGCCGCCGATCTACGACGTGCATTACTTCTACGGGCGGCCGACCCAACTGGAAAGCTACCAGCGCACGGCGTTGAACACCGTCGAGTACGGTTTCGAGGTCAAGCTCGACAAGGCCCAGGTCTCAGGTCCCGCCGAGTGACCCTCCCGAGGTCGAAGCCTAGTGTTCCAGGCCGCGACCTTGCGAACCGTTGATTTCCCGTAGCTGGGCCTGCAGATGCAGGCACCAGATCTGCGGGTCCTCGGCCAACTGATAGCCATGCAACGTCAGGCTCTGGACAATCGACTCAAGGATGGACTCAGCCACGACCGGACCATGAAACGGGCCTTGGGCCTTGATGGCAGAGGGTTGTTCACCGGCCATTCCGGCGGCGAACAACAAGGTCCACATTCCGTTATCGCCGGCGAGCGGACGAATACTGCATTCGATACGGGTGACGAGACCCAGGCATTGGCGGGTGAGGCAAAGGTTGCGCGGCATGGCGGCGACCCTCGGTAGATCCTGTCTTCAGCCTCCGGGTGGAGGTTGCATCGGTCCAGTGACTGCAGTGGGTGTCCTTGCCCAGAGAATAGAATAAATCCAGAGACAGCAAGCATTTGCAGGACCAACGGGCGTCAGGCCGGCGTGCGCCAAAGCCTTGACTCCCGGCAGTTGCGCCTTGCCTGACTCCCGCTAACACACGGAACCTGTAGGAGCAGCCGGTCGACGCTCGATTGCCAGCGAAGCTTTTGGCGGCCTCGAATCCCCCATCGAGGCGCTGCGACGATCCGACAAGCCCTGCTCCTACAGGGAGCGTATCCGGCCTTCAGCAGCGGGACAAACCCAGCGTCTACAAAACGCTATGCCGCCCCTGGATCAGGACGGCTTGACCTCCGCCAACGCCTGCTCGGCCGCCTCTTTCTCCGCCTCCTTGAGGTCATCCTCGCTGATCATCTCGGCAATCACCCGCAGGCGCTCCACCACCCGCGCATTGACGCTACCCTCCGGGAACTGCCCGTCGGCATCCGGCTCACCGGCCGGCTCGCCCACCAGCAGGCTCAGCGCCTCATCGGCCTGGCGCACCGCATACACATGGAACTGCCCGGCACGCACCGCCTGCAACACCCGTTCATCGAGCATCAGGGTCGCGACGTTCGCCTGGGGAATGATCGCCCCCTGCTCACCGGTCAGGCCACGAGCCTCACAGAGTCGGAAGAAGCCCTCGATCTTCTCGTTGACCCCGCCGACCGCCTGCACCTCGCCGAACTGGTTGATCGAACCGGTAATGGCGAAACACTGTTTGAGCGGGGTTTTCGACAAGGCCGAAATCAGCGTACAGGCCTCGCCGAGGGACGCGCTGTCGCCGTCGACGTAACCGTAGGACTGCTCCAGGGCGATACTCGCGGAAATCGCCAGTGGGAACTCCTGGGCATAGCGGCTGCCCAGGTAACCGGTGAGGATCATCACGCCCTTGGAGTGGATCGGCTGCCCGAGGTTGACCTCGCGCTCGATATCGACGATCCCGCTGCCGCCCGGATACACCGTGGCGGAAATCCGCGCCGGCACGCCGAAGGCCGAATCGCCGACCTCCAACACCGTCAGCCCGTTGCACTTGCCGACAGCCGCGCCCGCGGTGTCGATCAGGATGATCCCCGCCAGCATGTCGTCGAGAATCCGCGCCGAGACCCGTCCGGTGCGGGTGGCCTTGGCCTTGAGCGCCCGTTCGATGTGCCCGGCATCGGTCATTTCATCGTTGGCCAGGTGACGGATGAAATCCGCCTCGCTGACCAACTGGAACAGATCGCCGATCCGCGCCGACAAACGCCCCTGGTGCTCGGCCAGGCGCGCGCTGTAGGTCGCCAGGCGCGCCACCGCGTCGGCGGTCAGCGGCGCCATGCCCTCTTCCGAGGTACGGGTCTTGAGCAACTGGGCGAACTGCTCCAGGCTCTCGTCGACCATGGGAATGTCCTCGTCGAAGTCCACCAGCACGCGGAACATCTCCTGGAAGTCCGGATCCAGGTCCTGCAGCGTGTAGTACAACTGGCGGGCACCGATGATCACGACCTTGACCTGCAACGGAATCATTTGCGGCGTCAGGGTCACGGTGGCCAGGCGCCCCAGCTCACCGAGCGGCGACTCCATCTTCAGCTTGCGCGATTGCAGGGCGCGCTTGAGCGCATCCCAGACAAAGGGCTCACTGAGCATTTTCTCGGCTTCGAGAATCAGGAAGCCGCCGTTGGCCCGATGCAAGGCACCGGGACGCAACTGCCGATAGGTGGTGTAGAGCGCGCCCTGGTCGGTGCTGTACTCGATGCGGCCAAACAGGTTGTCGTAGGTCGGATGCGGCTCGAACACCACCGGGGCACCGCCATTGAGCGGCTGGCCGACCACCAGGCTCGGCGCGTACTGCTCTTCCAGCAGCTTGCGGGCCACGGCGTCGGTCTTGCTGTCATCGACCAGTTGCTCGACCACGGTTTTCAGCAGATAGACCTGCATGGCTTGCAGGTAACCGCAAACAGCCGCGTTCTCCGCATATTTTTCCGACAATGGCGCCAGCAAGGGTTGCAGGGCCAGGGTGATGGTTTCTTCATTCAACTGGCGCAGTTGATTGCTCGATTCGCGCTTCCATTGCGGCAGGCTGGCGAGCTCCTCGTTGAGGCGCTCCTCCAGGTCGGCGATATCGGTATGGAAACGTTCACGCTCGGCTTCCGGCAACTGGGCGAACTCCGCCTCGTCCAGGGCCTTGCCGTCGCTCATGGGGGTAAAGGCGATATTGGTGCTGTCGCGATACAGCGCGACTTCCTTCTCCAGCGCCAGGCGCTCGATCACATCCAGGGCGCGGTCATAGCGCTGATTGAAGGCGCGGTCGATGGCGCTTTTCTTCTGCTGGTAGGAAGGGTGCTCGAACACCGCCGGAAAAGTCGCCAACAGATTGTCGATCAAGCCGTTGATATCGGCGATGAACGCCCCCGCTTCGCCCGCCGGCAGTTCCAGCGCCCGCGGCTCGCGAGGCTCGTCGAAATTATTGACATAGACCCAGTCAGACGGAGTCTGTAGGCGCTTTCCTTCAGCTTTCAGATAGCGTTTGACGAACGAAAAACGCCCGGTACCGGGCTCGCCCATGACAAACACGTTGTAACCGGGGCGCGGCATCGCCACGCCGAACTGCAACGCTTCAACCGCGCGTTCCTGGCCAAGCACACCGCGAAAAGGCTCCAGATCATTGGTGGTAGAGAAGCTGAACTGTTCAGCGGAAAAAGGACGGGTCAGCGCTTCGGGCGCTAGTCGCAAGCTGGCAGCAACAGAATCAGGCATCGGGCTTCCTTACATCAGGCGGGGCAGATGAAAGCATTCTGGCGCTCGCCATACCTGACTGGCAAGGCGAGCGATGGCTGAATCGCTGCGGTATGGCAAAAGTCCTCGGACAAGGACTACAAACCCTATGCCTCATTCATATGAGGAAAAAACGATGGAACCCTTGGAACCTGCCTAAACTCCAACGTGCGAGGCTGGATTGATAACCAGCCTACTGGCCCTGAACCAGGCCAGCCCCCCTTGTCATTGGCACGCACATAAAGAGAACAAAGCTATGAAACGGATTCTTCTGGGTACTCTCTTCACGGTTGTCTCCCTCAATGCCATGGCCCAGGCGCCAGGCGGGCCGGATTGCGGCTGGGGTAACATGCTGTTCAAGGGCCAGCGCGGCACTCCCGCCCACATCCTGGCGTCCACCACCAACGGCACCTCCGGCAACGCCACCTTCGGCATGACCTCCGGTACCAACGGCTGCTCCACTCGTGACTCACTGACCTATGGTGGCCGCTCCTGGATCGCCATGAACGGCATGATGAACGAACTCTCCGAAGACATGGCCAAAGGCCAGGGCGAAGCCCTGACCACCTACGCCGTGGTCCTTGGCGTGGCCCCGGAAGACCGTGAGCATTTCGCGGCCGTCACCCACGAGCACTTCCAGCAGATCTTCAGCAAGGCTGACGTGACCGCCGACGATGTGCATACCAATACCCTCGCGGTCCTCAAGAACGATCCGCGCCTGGCCAAGTACGCGACCCAGGCTTGAGTCCGACCCGCCCGCCCCCTTCGGGGCGGGCTTTGTGTGCGTTGCTTCCTTTCGTCTGACAACAGTTGCCCACCATGCTCAAACGCCTTGCCTACCTGGCGCTCTGTGCTTGCGCCCCGCTGTACGCCGCACCGCACCTCGACCCCCAGCGTTTGCAGCAGTTGGCCCATGAGCCTTTGTGGATCTCCCTCGGCCATTACGAGCCGGCCAAACTGGGGGGCTGGCGCAGTTATGTCAGTGACAAGAAATATTTCCTCGCCGCCGACGGTGCGCATCACCCGGACGCGGAGCTGCAAGCCACGGTCGACGCCCTCTACGCCCCGGCCAGCCGCGGTAACCAGCACGCCCAGTGCGTCTATCCGGCCCGCACGCGCTGGCTCAAGGCGCAACTGCAACTGACCGACCTGCCCGCCCCCGATTGCGCGGAATTCAAGCAGTGGTTCAAGGATATCGCGCCGCATAGCACGGTAATGATCTTCCCGGCGGCCTACCTGAACAGCCCATCATCGATGTTCGGCCATACCTTGCTGCGCATCGACCAAGCCGACGTGCAGCGCGACCAGACCGCCCTGCTCAGCTACGCGATCAACTTCGGTGCCTACATCGAAGGTTCGGACAACAGCATTCTCTATGCCTGGAAAGGCCTGATGGGCGGTTATCCGGGCCTGTTCGCCCTGGTGCCCTACCAGCAGAAGCTGGCCGAATACCGCAGCCTGGAAAACCGTGACCTGTGGGAATACCGGCTGAACCTGACGCCCGAAGAAACCCAGCGCATGGTCGAGCATGTCTGGGAGTTGAAGCAGATCCGGTTCGACTATTTCTTCTTCGATGAAAACTGCTCCTATCGCCTGCTGGAGCTGCTGCAGGTGGCGCGCCCGAGCCTGCGCCTGACCGAACAGTTCCCACTGACCGCGATTCCCACCGATACCGTCAAGGCGGTGAAAGACGCCGGATTGGTGGAAAGGATCGACTACCGGCCGTCCCGCGAGCGCGAACTGCTGGAGCGCGCCAAGCCGCTGAGCGCGGAGGAACAGCAATGGGTGCTGAAGGTCAGTGCCAACGACAAACAGCTGCAATCGGTCGGCTTCAAGCAACTGGCCAAGGATCGCCAGGCGCTGGTCATCGATGCCGCCTATCGGCTGGAGCGCTACCGGGCCAACGGTCAGGAACGTGATCCGGTAACTGCCCAACGCAGCTTCGAGTTGCTCCGGGCGATCAACCGCAACCCGCCGCCGGACCTGCGGATAGAGCGTCCGGGCCTACCGGAAAATGGCCATGAATCACGTACCTGGCAAGCCGGGATCGGCACCCGCGGCAGCCAGGCGTTCGGCGAATACGGCTTGCGCATGGCCTATCACGACCTCACCGACAACGCCGAGAGTTTTCCCCTCGGCGCGCAGATAGAAATCCTGCAAATGAAACTGCGCCAGTACGAAGGCAATCACTGGCAGTTGCAGCAACTGGACCTGGCGACCATTCGTTCGCTGACGCCACGCAATGCGCTGTTGCAACCGTGGTCGTGGCAAGTCACCGGCGGCCTGGAGCGGGTACCGGGGCGGCACGACGACCAGACCCTGGTCAGCCATGTGAATGGCGGTGCGGGCGGCACCTGGCAACTGGGCGACGATGTGCTCGGATTTGCCCTGGGCACCGTGCGGGTCGAGCACAATGCCGACTTCGCGGCGGTGGTCTCGCCTGCGGCCGGTTTTGACAGCGGTCTGCTGTGGAAAAACCCGCTGGGCAACCTGAGCCTGGAGGCCAAGGGCGACTACTTCGGCAATGGCGAAGTACGCCGCAGCCTGAGCCTCAACCAGCAATGGGAGCTGTCGCGCAACCTGGGGCTGCGCCTGAGCGCCCAGCGCGAGTTCAGCAAGCTGGCAACGCCGGAGAACGAGGTCATGCTGGAAGTGAAGTGGTATCACTATTGAATTGAGCGGCGCCTGACTCAAGGGCCTCATCGCCAGCAAGCTGGCGCCTACAGGGGCCATGTCCAGGCGGCATGGTGTATTCCACGCGGACTGCCGGCGGACGCTACTCACACCTCGGGTTCGGCCGGCTGGACTCGCGCCTCGGCAACTCGAGGTGCAAACGCAGGCAACGCTCATAATCGCGGCGGGCCATATTGCCGATAGTGATATTGCCGACCTCCTCCGGCAGCGCCCGCTTGCCGAGACGGATATCCAGGATGTCCACCAGCGGCACCTCGGGTTTCAGCTGAAACAGGCTGGGTGACTTCTCCCCAGACATATCAGACGTCCGCGCCTGAGTGGCGACAGGCAACTGCTCCGGCGTCACACCATAACGATCCAACAAGGAATTCTCGGGCAATGGCTCACCCACGACGACACAGGCGGACAGGGTCAGGCCGACACCCACGCCATGTTTTTTGAAACAACTCATAGACAACACTCGCTTGCTTTGAGCGCAGCCGTTCCCCGCCCGCATAGGGCTGAAACAGCCGACGTAGAGCCTCTTGCACTTTATTACCCTACAATGAAAAAGAACGCCCGGCGCCCGAAATAGTTAGCACCTGGCTCACAAACCTCTCATCACCGCCGTTTCAGCGCTGAATCCTCGAGCCTTGAGGCCAGTCACCAACGGCAAAGCATGCCGCCTCCCAAAGACGCACAAACCGCTCATCGCTCCACTGTTCAGACCTGAATCCCCGAGCGCCGAACACCCAGCGCCAAGACAGCACGGTGCAGTCCGACCACCACAGGTCGCTTACGGATATACCGGGAAACCCAAACCCTGCGAGCATGGCCCAATACCCAAGAACGGGAGATTGCCATGAGCCGCGCCTTCGTCAACGAGGACAACGCCGCCGCCCAGGCCGAGCAGCCGGTGGAACGCCAGGTCAGTACACAACCCAATTACGTCACCCCACAGGGCCTGGCGCAACTGCATGCCCGTGTCGCGGCGCTGCAAGCCGAATACAGCGAGCAAAGCGCCTTGGGTGAAGCCGCCGACAAACAGCGCCAGGCCGATATCGAACGCGACCTGCGTTACTTCAATCAACGCCTGTCCAGCGCCCAGCTCGCCACGCCGGCGACCTCCACCGAGGTGGTACAGATCGGCAGTCGCGTGACCTTCGCCAACGAGCAGGATGAAGAACAACAGGTGCAGTTGGTCGGCGAGGACGAGGCGGATGCCCCGCGCGGCTTGATCAATTGGGGCTCGCCCCTGGGTCGGGCGCTGCTGGGTGCGCGCCTGGGCGATGAAGTGCTGTGGAAGCGACCGGCGGGGGATCAGTTGATCGAAATCGTGCGGATCGAACCGGCTTAGCGGTCCCCAATAAAAAATGGAGCCCCGAAGGGCATAATGCCATTCAGTTAAGGCCATTTGAGGCGCGGCGCGGGTTTGTGGCGAGCGGGCTTGCCCGCGCCGGGGCGCGAAGCGCCCCTCAAGTCAGCGACTTCATTGTGTCAGGCAGAACGCAGTCGCAGGTTTCAGGGCTGCTTTGCAGCCCAGCGCGGGCAAGCCCGCTCGCCACAAATATCGGTCAGACTCAAGAGCGCTCTTAACCGACAGGCGTGAGCCCCGAAGGGCTCCGCTTTTCAACCACCAACCCGATCAGGCCAGTTTCTTGTGTCGTACACGGTGCGGCTGGGCCGCGGCATCGCCGAGGCGCTTCTTGCGGTCGGCTTCGTACTCGGTGTAGTTGCCTTCGAAGAACACCGCCTGCGAATCGTCTTCGTAGGCCAGGATGTGCGTGGCCACCCGGTCGAGGAACCAGCGATCGTGGGAGATCACAATCGCCGCGCCCGGGAAGTCCAGCAGGGCTTCTTCCAGGGAGCGCAGGGTTTCCACGTCGAGGTCGTTGGACGGTTCGTCGAGCAGCAGGACGTTGCCACCCTCCTTCAAGGTCAACGCCAGGTGCAAGCGACCGCGCTCACCACCGGAGAGGTCCTTGACGAACTTCTGCTGATCGCCGCCCTTGAAGTTGAAGCGACCGACGTAAGTGCGCGACGGAATCTCGTAGTTGCCGATACGGATCTGATCGGAACCGTCGGAAATCTGCTGGAATACCGTCTTGCTGCCGTCCAGATCCTCACGGCTCTGATCCACGCAAGCCAACTGTACGGTTTCACCGACCTCGATGCTGCCCGAGTCCGGGGTTTCCTTGCCCATCAGCATGCGGAACAGAGTCGACTTACCGGCACCGTTACCCCCGATCACGCCGACAATCGCGCCCTTGGGCATGCTGAACGACAGATTGTCGATCAACACCCGATCGCCGTAACCCTTGCTGACGTTCTTGAATTCGATGACCTTGTCGCCCAGGCGCGGACCAGCCGGGATGTAGATCTCGTTGGTCTCGCTGCGCTTCTGGAATTCCTGCGATTGCATTTCTTCGAAGCGTTGCAGACGGGCCTTGGACTTGGACTGGCGGGCCTTGGCGCCTTTGCGCACCCACTCCAGTTCTTCCTTCATGGCCTTTTCATGGGCCGACTGCTGCTTGGATTCGGCCGCCAGACGCTCGGACTTGGCTTCCAGCCAGCCCGAGTAGTTGCCTTCGTACGGGATGCCAGCACCGCGGTCGAGTTCGAGAATCCAGCCGGCGACGTTGTCCAGGAAGTAACGGTCGTGGGTAATCGCCACCACGGTGCCCGGGAAGTCGTGCAGGAAATGCTCCAGCCAGGCGACGGAATCGGCGTCCAGGTGGTTGGTCGGTTCGTCGAGCAACAGCATGTCCGGGGCCGAGAGCAACAGGCGGCACAGGGCCACGCGGCGCTTTTCACCACCGGACAGGTGCTCGACCTTGGCATCCCAGGCCGGCAGGCGCAGCGCATCGGCGGCGACCTCCAGCTGGCGCTCCAGGTTGTGCCCGTCGCTGGCCTGCAGGATTGCCTCGAGCTTGGCCTGTTCGGCGGCCAGCTTGTCGAAATCGGCGTCCGGGTCGGCGTAGGCCGCGTAGACCTCATCCAGGCGGGCCTGGGCATCCTTGATCACGCTGACCGCTTCCTCGACCACTTCACGCACGGTCTTGTTCGGGTCGAGCTGCGGCTCCTGGGGCAGGTAGCCAACATTCAGCTCGGGCATCGGCCGGGCCTCACCGTCGAACTCGGTATCGACTCCCGCCATGATTTTCAGCAGGGTGGATTTACCCGAACCGTTCAAACCGAGCACGCCGATCTTGGCGCCCGGGAAAAACGACAGGGAGATATTTTTCAGGATTTCCCGCTTCGGCGGAACAACTTTGCTCAGCCGATGCATGGTAAAGACGTATTGAGCCATGGAGAACCTAGCGTCAGTGACGGATGAATAAAGGCGCGAGCGGTACCCGCAAGTGAACAGGCCCCGTGTGACAGCCAAGAGGTCAAACCATGGCCGCACCGGTCGATACCCTTGAAGGGAGCGTGAATTGCTGGCGCGTAACCGGTAAAACTACCTGAATGCGGCAGACAGGGCAAACCGCTCGGTCGAACGGGACTGGCACTTTGCCACAACTCAAGGCATGCTAGCCGCCCTTCGGGCGTCCGGCTTATAGTGCATGTCGCGCCAATCCAGCCCAACCGCAGGATCACAGTTTGACCAACGCCAATCCGCCATCGCCCGCGCGCGCAGCCAGCCCTGCATCGTCCCCTCCCCTGCGCGGGACACTCAAAGGCATACTGGCCACGCTGGTGCTGTTCCTGCTCGCCTTGCTGTTTTGGCAACTGATCGATCAATTCCAGCAAACCCGCCAGTGGCAGCGTCAGAACAGCATCGACGCCAGCGCTGAACTGGCGGAGCACATCAGCCAGAACATGGCGCTCCATGCGCAGATCGCCCTCAATCTGCTACCGATCTTCGAAAAACCCAGCAACCACGAAGAGCTGCTGACCCTGCTCGACCGGGTACGCGTGTCGATGCCGGACCTGCAAAGCATCGCCCTGTTCGACAACAAGGGCGTCCTGCTCGGCGACAGCGCCGGTGACAGCCATGATGCCGCCTTCCTCAGCGAGCAGGTCAAGCACAGCAACCGTAAACAGACCTACTACTTCACCAATGACGATAACGGCCCGATCATTCATCTGCTGTTGCAGCAGGCCAGCGGCGAGAGTGATGGCTACTGGGTCATGCGCCTGTCGCCGCGACTGCTCCAGGACCTGACCCGCCCGGGCAATCAGGAGGCCAGCGCGGCCTGGCTGATCGAAAATCGCAATAACCATCGGGTGATCAGCCGGGACGATGACATCACCCCCACGCCGGCGCTGCTGAACGCGGACGAGGAAGCCAGCAGCGTGCTGGTCGTGCCGCTGTCCAACAGCGACTGGCAACTGCGCGGCCTGTTCGACCCGCGCAAGGTGGTCGAGGACCTGCTCCCGGCCCTGATCGGCAAGTGCCTGCTGGGACTGGGATTATCGCTGCTGCCGGTGCTGGCGTTGCTCAACATGCGGCGGCGCCAGCGCCAGGTCACTGAAGGGCGCCGGCGCTATCAGGATATTTTCGAGGGCACCGGCGTTGCGCTGTGCGTTCTCGATCTGTCCGGGCTGCCGGGCTTCCTCGAACAGCATCAACTGCTGGACAACGAATCGCTCAAGCAGTGGATCGCCCATGACCCCGAACACCGTCGGCTGTTGTTGCAGGAGTTGCGGATCACCGAGATCAACCTGGTGGCCCTGCGCCTGCTCAATGTCGACTGCCGCGAAAGCGCCTGGGGCAACCTGATCGAAGGTTCCTCAAGCAATGCCGCCGGTATTGGTTACCCGCTGGTCGAAGCGCTGCTCAACCACCAGAGCCAACTGGAGCTGGAGATCAAGCTGACCGATGCCCACGGCCAGGATCAGCACCTGTGGCTGGTGCTACGACTGCCGGAAAACCCCAGCGACTATCAGGCGGTAATCCTCAGCATCACCGATATCACCAGCCGCAAGCTGATCGAACTGTCGTTGCTGGAGCGCGAGGGCTTCTGGTCGGACGTGGTGCGCACCGTGCCGGATCACCTGTATGTGCAGGATGTGATCAGCCAGCGGATGATCTTCAGCAACCACCACCTGGGCCAGACCCTGGGCTACAACAAGACCGAACTGCACCAGATGGGTGAGTACTTCTGGGAGATCCTGCTGCACCCCGAGGACGCCGAGCACTATCACCGCCTGCGCCAGCAGCAGCGCCATGCCAGTTACAGCCAACTGCTCCAGTGCCAGTTGCGCTTCCGTCATCGCGACGAGCACTGGCGGCACTTCGAGGTCCGCGAGCAGGCCCTGGCCCGGGACAAGTACGACCAGGTCACGCGTATCATCGGCGTGGCCAAGGACGTCACCGACCAGATCGAGGCCAGCGAGTCCCTGCGCGACAGCGAGAAACGCTACCGGATGCTTGCCGAAAGCATCAGCGACGTGATTTTCTCCACCGACAGCCAATTGAACCTGAACTACGTCAGCCCGTCGGTCCTGGCCGTGCTCGGCTATGAAGTCGACTGGGTGTTCCAGCATGGCTGGCAGTCGACCATTGCCAACCCGCAGCAACTCAATGGCATCTACCTGTTGATGGAACGGGTCAGCCGGGCGCTGGACAAGCCCGAGGAACTGGCCCGGCTGCGCGAACAGGTACAGACCCAGCTGTTCCTGTTCGATTGCCTGAAGGCCGACGGGCGCAAGATTCCCATCGAGTTGCGCCTGGTGTTGGTCTGGGACGAGCACGGTGCCTTCGAGGGCATCCTCGGTGTTGGCCGCGACATCAGCCAGCAGCGCCGCGCGGAAAAAGACCTACGCATGGCAGCCACGGTCTTCGAACACTCGACATCGGCGATCCTGATCACCGACCCGGCCGGCTACATCGTCCAGGCCAACGAGGCCTTCAGCCGGGTCAGCGGCTACGCGGTGGCCGATGTGCTGGACCAGTTGCCGAGCCTGCTCACCGTCGACGACCAGCAAGAAGCCCATCTGCGCTATGTGCTCAAGCAACTGGAGCAACACAATACCTGGGAGGGTGAAGTCTGGCTCAAGCGCCGTAACGGCGAGCACTACCCGGCCTGGGTCGGCATCACCGCGGTGCTCGACGACGAGGGCGACCTGGCCAGCTACGTGTGCTTCTTCACCGACATCAGCGAGCGCAAGGCCAGTGAACAGCGCATTCACCGCCTGGCCTACTATGACGCCCTGACCCACCTGCCCAACCGTACCCTGTTCCAGGACCGCCTGCACACCGCGCTGCAACAGGCCGAGCGGCAGAAATCCTGGGTGGTGCTGATGTTCCTCGACCTGGACCGTTTCAAACCGATCAACGACTCCCTCGGCCACGCCGCCGGCGACCGCATGCTCAAGGAAATGGCCACCCGCCTGCTGGCCTGCGTGGCCGACGACGACACCGTGGCGCGCATGGGCGGCGATGAGTTCACCCTCTTGCTGCAACCGCGGGCCACCCGGGAAATGGCCTTGAACCGGGCCATTCACGTGGCCGAGCAGATTCTCTCCAGCCTGGTGACCCCGTTCGTGCTCGAAGGCCGCGAGTTCTTCGTCACCGCCAGTATCGGCATCGCCCTGAGCCCGCAGGATGGCAGCGAACTCAGCCAACTGATGAAAAACGCCGACACCGCGATGTACCACGCCAAGGAGCGTGGCAAGAACAACTTCCAGTTCTACCAGGCCGACATGAACGCCAGCGCCCTGGAGCGCCTGGAGCTGGAGAGCGATCTGCGCCACGCTCTGGAGCAGAACGAATTCGTGCTCTATTACCAGCCGCAGTTCAGCGGCGACGGCAAGCGCCTGACCGGCGCCGAAGCGCTGCTGCGCTGGCGGCATCCACGTCGCGGCCTGGTGCCACCGGGGGATTTCATCCCGGTGCTGGAAGAGCTCGGGCTGGTGGTGGATGTCGGCGACTGGGTGCTGACCGAAGCCTGCCGCCAACTCAAGGCCTGGCACCTGGCCAAGGTGCGAGTGCCCAAGGTTTCGGTGAACATCTCGGCGCGGCAGTTCTCCGACGGCCAGTTGGGCACGCGGATCGCCACCATTCTCAGGGAAACCGGGGTACCGCCGGCGTGTCTGGAGCTGGAACTGACCGAAAGTATCCTGATGCGTGAAGTCAGCGAGGCCATGCTGATTCTCGCCGGCCTCAAGAACCTGGGCCTGAGCATCGCCGTCGACGATTTCGGCACCGGCTACTCGTCGCTCAACTACCTCAAGCAGTTCCCTATCGACGTGCTGAAGATCGACCGTACCTTCGTCGACGGCCTGCCGTCGGGCGAACAGGACGCGCAGATCGCCCGGGCGATTATCGCCATGGCCCACAGCCTGAACCTGGCGGTGATCGCCGAAGGCGTGGAAACCCACGAGCAACTCGATTTCCTGCGCGAGCACGGTTGCGACGAAGTGCAGGGCTACCTGTTCGGCCGGCCGATGGCGCCCAATCGCTTTGAAGCGCAGTTCAGCAACGATGCGCTGTTCATGTTCGAGTGAATGCCGCTTATCCGCGACATGACGCCCTTTCATATGCCAGATAAAACCCATTGGGTTAGAATGCCTTCTTTTCTGCCCCCCGATCCTTGAGGACCGCCATGTTCAGCCGTGATTTGACTATTGCCAAGTACGACGCCGATCTCTTTGCCGCCATGGAGCAAGAAGCTCAGCGCCAGGAAGAGCACATCGAGCTGATCGCCTCGGAAAACTACACCAGCCCCGCGGTGATGGAAGCTCAGGGCTCGGTCCTGACCAACAAGTACGCCGAAGGTTATCCGGGCAAGCGTTACTACGGCGGCTGCGAATACGTCGACGTGGTTGAACAGCTGGCCATCGACCGCGCCAAGCAGCTGTTCGGCGCCGATTACGCCAACGTCCAGCCGCACGCCGGCTCCCAAGCCAACTCGGCGGTCTACCTGGCCCTGCTGCAAGGCGGCGATACCATCCTCGGCATGAGCCTGGCCCACGGCGGTCACCTGACCCACGGTGCCAGCGTCTCCTCCTCCGGCAAGCTGTACAACGCCGTACAGTACGGCATCGACGCCAACGGCCTGATCGACTACGACGAAGTCGAGCGCCTGGCGCTCGAGCACAAGCCGAAAATGATTGTCGCCGGTTTCTCCGCCTACTCGCAGATCCTCGACTTCCCACGTTTCCGCGCCATCGCCGACAAGGTCGGTGCCTATCTCTTTGTCGATATGGCTCACGTTGCCGGCCTGGTTGCCGCTGGTGTCTACCCGAACCCGGTGCCATTCGCCGACGTGGTCACCACCACCACCCACAAGACCCTGCGCGGTCCACGTGGTGGCCTGATCCTCGCTCGCGCCAACGCCGAGATCGAGAAGAAGCTGAACTCCGCGGTGTTCCCGGGCGCCCAGGGCGGCCCGCTGGAGCACGTGATCGCAGCCAAGGCGATCTGCTTCAAGGAAGCGCTGCAGCCTGAGTTCAAGGTCTACCAGCAACAAGTGGTGAAGAACGCCCAGGCCATGGCCGAAGTGTTTATCGAGCGCGGTTTCGACGTGGTTTCCGGCGGGACCAAGAACCACCTGTTCCTGCTGTCGCTGATCAAGCAGGACATCTCCGGTAAAGACGCCGACGCCGCGTTGGGCAAGGCTTTCATCACCGTGAACAAGAACTCGGTGCCGAACGATCCACGCTCGCCGTTCGTCACCTCCGGTCTGCGTTTCGGTACTCCGGCTGTCACTACCCGTGGCTTCAAGGAAACCGAATGCCGCGAACTGGCCGGCTGGATCTGCGACATCCTGGCTGACCTGAACAACGAAGCCGTGATCGACGCCGTTCGCGCGAAGGTCAAGGCTATCTGCGCCAAGCTGCCGGTTTACGGCGCTTAATCAGCCCGTTCCACGCCGCACCCCAAGAGCCCGGTCAGACATGACCGGGCTTTTTTTCGTCTGGAGGAAAGTCGCCGCCGATCGTCCCCAACGGGCAGCAAAGGGTTGTGCTGTTGCGGTGGTCCCGATGCCGTTCCGTTAGGGCCGAACGCGGCCCCTGTAGGAGCATGGTTTGTCTGGTCGCCGCGCCGGCGCGAAGCTTTCAGCGGTCTTACGGGCCCTTTCGCTGGCAAGCCATGCTTCTACAGGGACCAGCATTACTGGTCAGACCGGTCTAACCAATTTTCCGAAAAATTCTTGCGACTTCAGAAAAACCGGGCGTAGACTGACCCAGCACTGGACATACCGGTAAGACCACAACAATTAAGTTCCAACGCCGCGGCCCCTCGCCCGGATCACGGAACGCCGACCAGGATCCTCCTCATGCTCAGATGGTGCTCGCGTTCGATTTTCCTCCAGGTTGTCCTTGGACTGATGCTCGGCATCATCTGCGGACTCACCCTTCCCGAATTTTCCGTCCAACTCAAACCCCTCGGCGACGGCTTTATCAAGCTGATCAAGATGCTGATCGGACTGATCGTCTTCTGTGTGGTGGTCAGTGGCATCTCTGGCGCCGGCGACCTGAAGAAAGTCGGACGGATCGGCCTGAAATCGGTGATCTACTTCGAAGTCCTGACCACCATCGCCTTGTTGATCGGACTGATCCTGGCCTTCTCCACCGGCATCGGCAGCGGCGCCAATATTCATCTGGAACAGCTGTCCAAGGTGCCCATGGGTGACCTCGCCGAACGCGGCCAGCATTTGCGCGGGACCACGCAGTTCCTGATGGAGCTGATTCCCAACTCGGTAATCGGCGCCTTTGCCGACAACAATATTCTCCAGGTCCTGCTGTTTTCGGTGTTGTTCGGCAGCGCCCTGAACCTGGTGGGCGAGTCCGCGTCGGGCATCTCCCGGCTGATCAATGAACTCAGCCACGTGATCTTCCGCATCATGGGCATGATCGTGCGCCTGGCGCCGCTCGGCGTATTCGGCGCCATCGCCTTCACCACCAGCACTTACGGCCTGGACTCGCTGCGGCAACTGGGCAGCCTGGTGGCCCTGTTCTACGTGACCTGCCTGAGTTTCGTGCTGCTGATCCTCGGCCTGGTGATGCGCCTGTCCGGCCTGCGGATCCTGCCGCTCCTCAAATACCTGCGCGAAGACCTGCTGATCGTGCTGGGCACGGCCTCCTCGGATGCCGTCCTGCCCCAAGTGATGCGCAAGCTCGAACACCTGGGAATAGGCAGTTCGACGGTCGGCCTGGTGATCCCCACGGGGTACTCGTTCAACCTCGATGGTTTTTCGATCTACCTGACCCTGGCCATCGTATTCATCGCCAACGCCACCGGTACACCGCTGGCGTTGACCGACCTGCTGACCATCCTGCTGGTGTCGCTGATCACCTCCAAGGGCGCCCACGGCATTCCCGGTTCGGCCCTGGTGATCCTCGCCGCCACGCTGACGGCTATCCCGGCAATCCCGGTGGTCGGACTGGTGTTGGTGCTCGCGGTCGACTGGTTCATGGGCATCGGCCGGGCCATGACCAACCTGATCGGCAACTGCGTGGCGACCGTGGCCATCGCCCGCTGGGAAAAGGACATCGATCTCCAGCGTGCCCACAAGGTCCTCGATGGCGAGCAAGGTTATGCATTTGCGCCGAGAAAGCCGCTGGCACCGCCGAATCATCAGCAGGAGTTCTGATGGGCCGCGCCCCGAGGCTCGCAAAGCAATCGCCGGCCTCGGGTGATGGCCTGACCGTTTTCTCAGGGAGTTAGCCGTGATTACCTCGTCAACCGTCGTCAATTCAGTGGTGAAAAAACTTAAGGTTGCCCTCGCCCGGGGCCAGTGGCGCTGCGGCGAGATGCTGCCAGGCCAGCGTGAACTGGCCGAGCAACTGGGTATCAGCCGCCCGAGCCTGCGTGAAGCCGTGAGCGTCCTGGAAACCCTCGGTCTGGTTCGCTCGCTGCCGGGCAAAGGGGTGGTGGTGCTCGACACCGCCCCCGGCGAAACCGCGACCGCCCACGGCGGCGTGGCCGACGCCAGCCTCGAGGATGTGCTGCAACTGCGCTACACCCTGGAGCCGTTTATCGTCGGGCTGGTGGCGCAGTCCATCAGCAGCAAGGAGGTCGGCCAGTTGCGCCTGACCCTGATGGACATGCGTGAAGCCCTGGAGGCCAACGATAGCGAAGCCGGGATGAACGCCTATATCGCCTTCCATGAAGAGCTGTTCGCCCTGACCTCCAACCCGATTTTCCAGAATGTGGTGCAACAGACCAGCAACGCCCTCAAGCAGAGCGCCGAAGTTCTGCGCAACTCACCGGAACACCTGGCCGAACGCCTGCAGGAAAACGAAGCCGTGGTGCGCGCCATCCGCAACAAGAACAGCGCATTGGCCAGCGCCGAAATGCGCCGGCACATCCTCCAGGAAGGTCTGCGCATGGGTATCGAACTGACGATCCCGGACGACCATCTGGGCAGTACCGAGCAATAACCCACCCGTCACGGGGAGACCGGATATGAACAGCGTTGCGACACCCCTGCCCTTCACCGCCCGGCGTGCCGTAGTACCCTCACCGCGCCTGGTTGTCAGCACCGAGACACTCTACGCCCAGGTGTTCGAGGACATCCTCGAGCGCCAGTTTGCCGAGGGTTTGAGTGAGGAGGTGCTGATGCGCGCTTATGGCGCCGGCCGTAACCAGGTGCGACGCGTGATGACCCGCCTGGCGCGGCAACAGGTCATTCTTGCCCGCCCCAACCAACGAGCCCGGGTCGCCGAACCCGACGCCGAACAGATCCGCCAGACCCTGCAAGCGCGGCGATTGGCGGAGACCAGCATTATCGAGTTGGTTTGCGCCAGGGCTGGCGGACCCGCTTTCGAGCCGCTTCGCGCGCTGGTTGCCCGAGAACGCCAGCATGCCGAAGCTGGCCGACAGAGCACGGCGACCCGACTGGGCGGCGAGTTTCATCTGGAGTTGGCCAGGCTGGCCGGCAACGTGCCCCTGGCGCACTTTCTCGGCGGGCTGGTGCCGTTGACCGGATTGGCCCTGGCGCAACATTCGGCGCGAGTCGAGGATTGGCGAGTGCGCGAGGCCATGGTCAATGCCGTGGAGAACGGCAATGCAAAGCTGGGCGTCGAGTGGCTGACGGAGTATCTGGATCGGCTTGCCGTCTTGCCGTGGTCCTGAGTCTGCCAGAATCTCAGCCGGGAGCCAGCCGCCCCAGTTAAATGCCGCCTCAAGTCTGGCCGAGATCTGTGGCGAGCGGGCTTGCCCGCGCTGGGGCGCGACGCGGCCCTAAACCGGTGATCGCGGTGTGGTAGAACGAGGTGGCCGATTTTACGACTGCTTCGCAGCCGAACGCGGGCAAGCCCGCTCGCCACACGATCGCACTCCGATTCAAGCGAACTTAACTGAACCGCATCAGGACAAGTCCACTCACCACAAGGCTCGCATCAGGCGGCAGCCACCTTCGCAAACCCTGCGCGAATCTTCTCTTCCGGCAGGTCATCGGCGATGAACACGATCACGCTCTCCCGTGTCGCGCCCTCCTCCCACTCGCTGTCCCAGTCGAAACCATAGAGCTTGAGCACGCCCTGGAACACCAAGCGGCGCGGCTCCCCGGCGATATTCAACACGCCCTTGTAGCGCAACAATTGTTTGCCGTGCTCTTCCAGCAGCGCGTTCATGAACGCACTGAGCTTGTCGATATCCAGCGGCTCGGCGGTGCGCAGCACCAGGCTGGAAATGCGGTCGATGGACGCCCCCTTGCCGACCGGACGCAAGCTCAAGCCGCCCCCCAGGTCTGCGTTGAGGTTGAAACCGCGCACATCGAGCAGTTCGGCCAGATCGATAGTGCCGTGCTCGACGATGCGGATCGGGGCTCGACGGTTGATTCGGCTCAACCGCTCGCTCAAGGCAATGAATGTCGCCTCATCCACCAGGTCGCGCTTGCTTACCAGCAACCGGTCGGCAAAGCCGATCTGGGCCTGGGCGATGGCCTGGGTCAGATGATGCTCGGCATGGGCGGCATCCACCAGGGTGATGATGCCGTCGAGCAGATAACGCTCGCGCAACTCCTCATCGATGAAAAAGGTTTGTGCCACCGGGGCCGGGTCGGCCAGGCCGGTGCATTCGATCACCAGCCGGTCGAAGGCGATTTCGCCACTGTCAAGGCGTTCCAGCAACAGGTACAGGGCCTTGCTCAGGTCGGTGTGAATGGTGCAGCAGACGCAGCCGTTGGACAGTGTCATCACCTGCACCGGTTCGGCCCCCAGCAGTTGGGTGTCGATTCCGGCATCGCTGAATTCGTTCTCGATCACGGCGATTTTCAGGCCGTGCTCGGCCTTGAGCAGATGGCGCAACAGTGTGGTCTTGCCGGCACCGAGAAAGCCACTCAGGACGGTAACAGGAATAGGCACTGACAAACAAAGATCTCCCCTACGCTAAAAAACTGTGGGAGCCCGGCAAGCCGGGCTCCCACAACGGTGTTCAGCCGTGAATGACACAGGACACCCTCAATCGGGCGCGACCTGGATCAACAGCACTTCGGTCCGCCCTTGCCGCCATAACGGGCCTCCTGGCGCTCGCGGAAGAACGCCTCGTACGTCATGACCGGCTTGTCCGGGTGCTTGTTCTGCATATGCTCGACGTAGTTGTCGTAGTCGGGCATGCCGACCATCAGGCGCGCGGCCTGACCGAGGTATTTACCGAGGCGACTCAGATCGTTGAACATGTTCGCATTCCTCTCTTACGCTTCAGGTATGGCCTGGAACGGGGTTTCCTTGTCGGTGCGTTCCTTGTTGCCCCAGGCCGAGACACCGACCTTGAGGGCATAGAACAGCACACTGAAGACCACGAACAGGAACAGCGCCGTCAGGGTCGCGTTGGTATAGGCGTTGAAGATCACGTGCTGCATCTGGTCGATGTCCTTGGCCGGGGCGATCACCTGCCCTGCCTCCAACGCTACGCTGTATTTCTTCGCCAGGGCAAGGAAGCCGATGGCCGGGTTGGCGTCGAACAGCTTGATGAAACCGGCGGTGGTGGTACAGATCAGCAACCAGGCGGCCGGCAGCAGAGTGACCCAGATGTAGCGCTGGCGTTTCATCTTGATCAGCACCACGGTGCCGAGCATCAGCGCGATGCCGGCGAGCATCTGGTTGGAGATACCGAACAGCGGCCACAAGGTGTTGATGCCGCCCAGTGGATCAATCACGCCCTGGTACAGCAGGTAGCCCCACATGGCCACGCAACCGCCGGTGGCGATCAGGTTGGCGGTCCAGGATTCGGTACGCTTGAGTGCCGGGACAAAGGAGCCGAGCAGGTCCTGCAACATGAAACGTCCGGCACGGGTACCGGCATCCACCGCCGTCAGGATAAACAGCGCTTCGAACAGGATCGCGAAGTGGTACCAGAACGCCATGGTGTTTTCACCGGGCAGCACATGGTGGAGGATCTGCGCGATACCGACCGCCAGGGTCGGCGCACCACCGGCACGGGCCAGCACGGTGGTTTCGCCGATGTCCTTGGCCACCGCCAGGAGCGCGTCCGGGGTGATCGCGAAGCCCCAGCTGGAGACGGTCTGCGCCACCGTCACCACATCGGCGCCGACTGCCGCCGCCGGGCTGTTCATGGCGAAGTACACGCCTGGCTCGATCACCGAGGCGGCGACCATGGCCATGATGGCCACGAACGACTCCATCAGCATGCCGCCATAACCGATATAGCGGGCGTTGGTTTCGTTATCCAACAGTTTGGGCGTGGTTCCGGACGCGATCAGCGCATGGAAGCCGGATACCGCGCCACAGGCGATGGTGATGAACAGGAACGGGAACAGCGCGCCCTTCCAGACCGGACCGGTACCGTCGACGAACTGGGTCAGCGCCGGCATTTTCAGCACCGGCATGGTGATCAGGATGCCGATCGCCAAGGCGATAATGGTACCGATCTTGAGGAAGGTCGACAGGTAGTCGCGTGGCGCCAGGATCAGCCACACTGGCAATACCGCGGCGACAAAACCGTAACCGATCAGCATCCAGGTGATCTGCACGCCGGTGAAGCTGAAGACCTTGGCCCAGACCGGATCCGCCGCGATCTGCCCGCCCAGCCAGATCGAGCCGAGCAACAGCAGCACGCCGACCACGGAGATTTCACCGATGCGGCCCGGGCGGATGTAGCGCATGTAGATGCCCATGAACATCGCGATCGGGATGGTCGCCATTACCGTGAAAATGCCCCATGGGCTCTCGGCCAGGGCCTTGACCACGATCAGCGCCAGCACCGCGAGGATGATGATCATGATCAGGAAGCAGCCGAACAGGGCGATGGTCCCGGGAATGCGGCCCATTTCCTCACGGACCATGTCACCCAGGGAGCGACCGTTGCGCCGGGTGGACAGGAACAGGACGATGAAGTCCTGCACCGCGCCGGCCAGCACCACGCCAGCAATCAGCCACAACGTCCCGGGCAAATAGCCCATCTGCGCCGCCAGTACCGGGCCGACCAGCGGCCCCGCGCCGGCAATGGCCGCGAAGTGGTGACCGAAAAGAATGTGTTTGTTGGTTGGCACATAGTCCAGACCATCGTTGTTGAGCACCGCCGGCGTGGCCCGATTGGCATCGAGCTGCATGACACTATTGGCGATGAACAGGCTGTAGTAACGATAGGCAACCAGATAGATCGCGACGGCGGCGACCACGATCCACAAGGCGTTGATCGCCTCGCCTCGGCGCAAGGCCACTACGCCCAGGGCGCACGCTCCAACGACTGCCAGCAACAGCCAGGGTAGGTGGCGTAGCGGGCTATTATTATTTTTCATTTTCATATTCCAGCCAGAGAGGACAAGAAAGACAGCCATCCAGAGTTTAGCGCCAACAGGGCCAAAGGCCATAGCCGACATTGCTCCAGCGCGGCTTTTATTGCCCGTTCATCAATGAGCAACCGGGCGACGCTCGATGGCTGGCGGTGACGCTCGAAGATAACCCTGGGCATCGGAAACCCTGTGGTATCCGGCTATCGACCCGCAGGAAGTTCGCCCTGGCTGGCTGTGGCGACTATAGTCAGTCAGGGAATCCGCCAAGGAGCCACGTCATGAGCGACCCGAATTCCAATCGCCGCAAATTCAAACGCATTGACTTTGACGCCGACACCACCCTCAGCCAGGGCTCCACCGTCTGGTCGGCGCATCTGATCGACCTTTCACTCAAGGGCCTGCTGCTTGCGCGTCCCGCTGGCTGGGATGACAGTAACGAAGGCATTTTCCGCATCGACATCAGCCTGGCGGCCAACGCCCATGTCGAAATGGATGCCGAACTGGTGCACCGGGAAAAAGACCACCTGGGCTTCAAGTGCCTGCACATCGGCCTGGAGTCGATCCAGCATCTGCGCCGCCTGATCGAGCTGAATCTTGCCGACGAGGCCGAGCTTGAACGCGAGCTGGGCGCGCTGATCGAGCTGTAGACCAGACCGCCCCCAGGACCCCTGCCGCCTGAACGCATGCTTTTGTGGGAGCGGTGCTTGCCGGCGAAGCTTTTAGCCGTCTCGCGGTCCCCTTCGCGGGCAAGCACCGCTCCCACTAACCACCTTTGACGCCCGCGCCTGCCGGCTCAGGGAAACGCCGAGCGCAGGGGAAAATCGCTCTCGGTGTCCCAGTACCCGGGCTCCTGCCGCGATGACAACTGCCAGGCGCCGTCCTGGAAGCGATAGGTCCGGTAGGTGGTGACAAACTCTTCGTCCTCACCCTCCGGCGACGATGAAACCTGCTGGATCTGCGCCACACCATCGGCCGAAGGCTCGCCAACCTGCCAGGCCGCCTTGCCGGTCTGAGCCAGGAACAGGGCTTCGCTCTTGCCCTCCGGCGTCCGATAGAGCGTGGTATTGAGCTTGCCCGCCAGTGGCATCAGCACCTGTGTGGCCGGTCCACTGTAGCTGCCCATGGGCGCGGTCTCGTCGATGGTCAGGAAAAACGCCGGGGCCGGCATGCCCACCAGCGGCGCTTTCTCCACGGTTGCCAGCGGATAGCCAAGGTTCTGCTTCTCCAGCGCCTCACCGTCCGTCGCCAGCAAGCGCACCTGGGCCTCGACGAACGGCGTGCGCTCGACATCCGCGGCGAGCACCTCGTCCTCGAAGTTTTCCGGATCCGCACCATTCCCCCACAGGGCGCCATGCAGGTCAGGGGTAATCCGCACATCTTCGAGGATCTCCAATACCTGACCGCCATCGATCGGCAGTTGCTGAGCCACGCGGTAACCGGCGGGCACCTGCGCCACCGCCAGCGCCATCCCGCACCAAGCAGCCATCCCCAACCCCAGCACCACAGAGCCGATTACTTTCATGCCTTGACTACCTTCATTCAAATCGATGGATAGGTGAAATGCTCACTGCTCGAACAATGCATCCAGCGCCTGCTCCAGTCGCGTCACCGCGATGATCACCAACCCTGGCGGCGCTTCTTTCGGCGCATTGCCCTTGGGCACGATGGCCCGTTTGAAACCATGCTTGGCCGCCTCTTTAAGACGCTCCTGGCCGCTGGGCACCGGTCGCACTTCGCCGGACAGGCCGACTTCGCCGAACACCAGCAGGTCGTGAGGCAAGGGCCGGTTGCGCAGGCTGGACATGATCGCCGCCAGCAACGCCAGGTCCGAGGCGGTTTCCAGGACTTTCACCCCACCCACGACGTTGAGGAACACATCCTGGTCATGGGTTGGAATCCCGCCATGACGGTGCAGGACCGCCAGCAACATCGCCAGACGATTCGGGTCGAGGCCGAGGGTGACCCGGCGCGGGTTGGCCAGGTGACTGTCGTCCACCAGGGCCTGCACTTCCACCAGCATCGGCCGGGTGCCTTCCCAAGTAGCCATGACCACGCTGCCCGGCACTTCCTCCTGGGCCCGGGTGAGGAAAATCGCCGAGGGATTGGAGACTTCCTTCAGGCCGCGGTCGGTCATGCCGAACACGCCCAGTTCATTGATCGCACCGAAACGGTTCTTCACCGCGCGCAACAGGCGCAAGCGACCATCGGACTCGCCTTCGAAATACAGCACGGTGTCGACCATATGTTCGAGCACCCGTGGCCCGGCCAGGGCGCCTTCCTTGGTCACATGACCGACCAGGAAAATCGCCGTGCCGCTCTGCTTCGCATAACGCACCAGCAATGCCGCGCTCTCGCGCACCTGGGACACGCCACCCGGCGCCGATTGCAGTTGCTCGGTGAAAATGGTCTGGATCGAGTCGATCACCATGACCTTGGGCTTTTCCACCCGGGCGGTGGCAATGATGGTTTCGATGCAGGTCTCGGTCATCACCCGCAGTTGGTCCTGTGGCAGGCCTAGGCGCCGGGCGCGCATGGCGACCTGCTGCTGCGACTCTTCGCCGGTGACATACAGCGCCGGCATGCGCGCGGCGATATTGCACAGGGTCTGCAGGAGAATGGTCGACTTGCCGATGCCCGGGTCGCCACCGATCAGCACCACCGAGCCGTCCACCAGGCCGCCGCCGAGCACCCGGTCGAGTTCCCCGGACGCCGTGGAAAAGCGCGGGATTTCCTCGACGCTGACCTCGGCCAGGGTCTTGATCTGTGCCTGTTGTCCGGCCCAGCCGGTGCGCCCGCTGGGCGCCGCGGCGCCACCGCTTTCCACCAGGGTTTCGGTCAGGGTGTTCCAGGCCCCGCATTCGCCGCATTGGCCGGCCCACTTGGGAAAGGTCGCGCCGCACTCGGTGCAACCGTACATGCGCTTGGCCTTGGCCATCTGAACTCCCACGCAAAACCGCGATGATAGCTCAGCTGGCGCCGATCAGCGCGGTAGCGGTGTGCGGATTTCACCGTCCGCCAGACGCGCCGCGCTGTTGCCCAGCGGATCTTCGGCGTTGAGGTTGGCGCCCTTGGCGGCCAACTCGTCGAGCAGGCCGAGGCGCTTGAACAGCCCGGCATACATGGCCGCCGTCTGGCCGGCGGCGTTGCGTTGATCCGGGTTGCAGTCGCTGGCGAGCAGGCGCCGGGCGATGCTCACTTCGCCCTTGAAGATCGCGCCCATCAACGCCGTGTTGCCGCGTTTGTCCTGGACACAGGCATTCGCGCCGGCGGCCAGCAGGCGTTCGACCGCCGGCCCCTGGCCGTGATAGGCGGCCAGGATCAGCGCGGTGTAACCCTGGGCATCCTGGGTATCGAGGCGGTAGCCGGCGTCGATGAAGGTGTTGAGCATTGCGACATCGCCACGGCGGGCGGCATCGAAATAGTAATCCTTGAGTTGCGCTTGAAGCGCGGCGGGATCAGTGGGGGCCGGTGAGTCCTGAGCTGAGGCCGCGAACGTGCAGGCGAATAAGAACAGCAAGGCAAAAGTGCGCATGGAGAGACTCCGTTGCGGTGGGAAGGCGATAGGTGTCTGGTAAGTTCAAGGGTCTCTTCGCGGGCAAGCTCCGCTCCCACAGGATTTGAGTCGAGCCCGGTAGTGTGTTCGACACAGAACCTGTGAGAGCGGAGCTTGCCGCGAAAGGGCCGGCACTGACACTCCCACAGGATTTGAGTCGAGCCCGGGTAGTGTGTTCGACACAGAACCCGTGGGAGCGGAGCTTGCCCGCGAAAGGGCCGGCACTGACACAACAACTATCAGGGCTAACTAGTCCGCCAGCTTCGCCGCCAACGCCTTGACCCGCGCCAAGTCGCCCTTGGCCACCTTGGTCACGCCCGCGCCGTACTCCGGATCCGCCTTGTAGAGGAACGACAGCATGATGTGCTTGCTCTCGTCGTCGGTGTCCGCCAGGGAGCCGCCGAAGTTCTCGATCAGGTCCTGTTTTTCCTTCTGGCTGTAGGAGCGGTACAGGTCACCGGCCTGCTTGAAGTTCTGCTCGCGCTGGATCTTCGCCTGCTGGGTACTGCCGGCCAGGGCCAACTGGCTGTAGCGGGCCGCCTGCGGTTCTTCGCGAGGCAACAAGCGGCTGGGCTGGTAGTTCACCCCGGTGCTGGTGTGCGCGCTGTTCATCGCCCCATCCTGGTTGCCATTGTTGACCGCAACTTTCGGCGCATTGATCGGCAATTGCAGGGCGTTCGGCCCCAGGCGATACATCTGGGTATCGGCATAGGAGAACACCCGACCTTGCAACAGGCGGTCCTCGGACGGTTCGATACCCGGCACCAGGTTGGCCGGCGCCATGGCCACCTGCTCGGTTTCCTGGAAGACATTGGCCGGATTGCGATCCAGGACCATCTGCCCGACCTTGCGCTCAGGCACGCCCGGCCAGATCTTGGTGGCGTCCAGTGGATCGAAGTCGAACTTGCCGAGCTCCTGCGGCGTCAGGACCTGGACATAGAGGTCCCACTTCGGAAAGTCGCCCTTGTTGATATGCGTCACCAGGTCGTGAGTCATGTGGCTGTAATCCTTGCCCTGGACCTCGACGACCGCCTTGGGATCGAGGTTGCGGATCCCCTGCAGGCTCTTCCAGTGGAACTTGACGTAGTGCACCTCGCCCTTGGCATTGATCAATTTGTAGGCATGTACGCCATTGCCATCCATCTCCCGGTAACTGGCCGGCGTGCCGGAGTCCGAGTACAGCTCGGTCAGGGTCCGGGTGGCTTCGGGCACATGGGAGAAGAAGTCGAAACGCCGGGAGTCGTCATCGAGATTGGTTCGCGGATCGGGCTTGAAGGCATGCACCATGTCCGGGAACTTGATGGCATCGCGAATGAAGAAGGTCGGGAAGTTGTTGCCCACCAGGTCCCAGTTGCCATCGCTGGTGTAGAACTTGGTGGCAAACCCGCGCGGATCGCGCAAGGTCTCGGGCGAGTGGTTACCGTGGACCACCGCCGAGAAACGCACGAACACCGGCGTGGCGCTGCCGGCGGCAAACACCTTGGCCTTGCTCAGGTCGCTCAGGTCATTGGTGACGGTAAAGGTGCCGTGGGCACCGGTACCACGCGCATGCACGACGCGCTCCGGAATGCGCTCGCGGTCGAAACGCTGGAGTTTCTGGATCAGTTGCACGTCCTGCAGTAACACCGGCCCGCTGCTACCGGCGGTCTGTGAGTTCTGGTTATCGCCAACAGCCGCGCCATTGTCGCGGGTCAGCGTGGCGGCCTGGACGGACAGCGATAACAGGCTCGCGCTCAAGACGCACAGCACACGCCTCGAAGAAACGATCCCAAGGCTTGGAATGATGTTCATGTCTTACTCCTCTGGTCTTTGTAGAGCGCATTCCGCTGCGCTCACCAGAGGCTAGTGACTCAAGCCCGGTTCTCTAAATAGAAAAGACTGAAGAGGTCGATTGAGAAAATAGACGAGCCATCCTCCGCCAAGGCGCGTATTCCGCGCGATTGCTGGCACTTTGCAAACTTTTCGGCGGGCGACCGGTCGATTACCACAAGCGCAGCCGACCCCGCGCGTACAGCAAGATGCTCGCGGCTCCATTACACTGCGCTCACTCCACTCATCTGTAACAAGGAATAACCTATGAGCGTGCTCAGTGAGTTCAAGGCCTTCGCGGTCAAGGGCAATGTGGTCGACATGGCCGTTGGTATCATCATCGGTGCCGCCTTCGGCAAGATCGTCTCGTCGTTTGTCGGCGATGTGGTGATGCCACCGATCGGGCTGCTCATCGGCGGGGTCGACTTCAGTGCCCTGGCCATTACCTTGAAAGCCGCCGACGGCAATGTGCCTGCCGTGGTCCTGGCCTATGGCAAATTCATTCAGAGCTGCATCGACTTCCTGATCGTGGCCTTTGCCATTTTCATGGGGGTCAAGGCCATCAACCGGCTCAAGCGCGAAGAAGCGGCCGCCCCTAGCCTGCCGCCGGTGCCCAGCAAGGAAGAGGAACTGCTCGGCGAGATCCGCGACCTGCTCAAGGCGCAGTCGAACAAGCCCTGAGCGAACAAACGCGAGCCCTTGTAGGAGCCAGCTTGCTGGCGATGGACGTTAACGATAACGCGGCAAGCCTGGTGCCACGCGGTGTCTGGACTGCCATCGCCAGCAAGCTGGCCCCTGCAGGTTTCCAGGCATTCACAAACCCGCCTGTCAAAGTTTCCGCGCGTTTGCACAACCGCGCCCAGTGTTGCCTCTACCAGTAATTCTCCACCGCCACCTGCCCGGGACGACGACTCAGGCTGAGCTGCAGCCCCCGCTGCTTGAGCAGCGCGCGGGTGTCATCGATCATCTGCGGATTGCCGCAAATCATCACCCGCGAATGCTCGGGTGTCAGCGTCACGCCCGCCAAGCGCTCCAGCTCGCCGTTCGCGATCAAGTGGGTAATGCGCCCGTTCAACATACCCGGGCCCTGCTCGCGGGTGAGCGTCGCAATGAAGTGCAACTTATGGGCGTGCTCGACCAGGTAATCCCGCTCGCCCAGGCCGGCGATCAGCTCCCGATAGGCCAACTCACAGGCGTGCCGGGCACTGTAGATCAGAATGATCCGCTCAAAGCGCTCCCACGCCTCGAAATCCTGCAGGATCGACAGGAACGGCGCCACACCGGTGCCAGTAGCCAGCAACCAGAGGTCACGCCCACCGACGAAACGGTCCAGGGTCAGGTAGCCGAACGCCTGCCGATCGACCAGCAACCCATCGCCCTTGCGCAGACGACTCAACTCGCTGGTGAATTCGCCGTCAGGCACTACGATGGAAAAGAACTCGAGGAACTCGTCATGGGGTGAGGACACCATCGAATAGGCGCGCCACACAATACCGCCATCGGCTTTACTCACCCCAAGACGGGCGAACTGGCCGGCACGAAAACGAAACCCGGCATCACGGCTGGCACGCAAGGTGAACAGACTGGGCGTCAAGGGCTGGACATCGAGCAGGGCCTGGCGGGTGAACTTCTCGGCGCTGGCAGTCATGGTGCTCTCCGTGAGGTAGTGAACCACAGTGTCGCGCAAAGGAGACGAGAGAAACACCGGTACTTTGTAGTGGTATAAGAATTCAAAAAAATTGTACATATAAAAAATGTACGTACACACACCCCTGAAAACAACAACTTATATAGGGATATACAGTCTGCACTCAGAGCATACTCACAACTGGATATTTTCGTGGCACCAGAAAAGACTTCTCTCGCCTCAGCAGACACCAGGAGAGCAACATCAGCAATAATAGCAAAACGCCCCCAAATTAAAGCACACCGCGCGATAACTGCGGATGTTTAAAGACAATAAAAATATCACCATTCCTCCAAAAAACATCGGCTCTCAATGCAGTTTTTTCCTACACTACCTCCGTCACCTTCGACTGTTACACGCAATCACGGAAGGGCACTTCAATGGAGAACTGGCAGGATAATCAACTGCATCAGCTCATGAGTGAAAAAGAAGAACAGGCAATCTTCAACGCAGTTTTCAATCTGGCCATGCAAATAGGTTTCACCTACGCGTCATTCAGAATAACCACACTACTGGGATGCCATCAAACAAATAGCACACACTTCAACAACTACCCAAACGCATGGAACAGATGCTATCAGCGCAACAACTACCTATCGATCGACCCGTTGGTTTTCCATTGTCATCGCTCGGTGTTCCCGATCCTCTGGTCTGCGGAGGTCTTTCAATCCACTCCGATGCTATGGAGAGACATGCAAGAGCATGGACTGAGACAGGGTTGTTCCCAGTCCGTCCATGACGTTCGCGGCATCGTCAGTACCTTGAGCCTGGCGCGCAATTCGGTTCCGATTACCACCGATGAGTTCTACAGCAAGGCCGGGCAAGTCCTCTGGCTGTGCAACTGGCTGCATTCAGCGCTGGCAGACAAGCTGCTGCCGACCCAGCGGTCGGACAACAGCTACCCGCTGTCGCCGCGCGAGACCGAGATCATGAAATGGACCGCGGAAGGCAAGACCGCCTCCGAAATCGCCGACATTCTTCACCTGACGACGCGTACCGTGGGCTTTCACATGAGCACCATCATGAGAAAGTTCGGGGTCAACAACAAAGCCTCCGCGGTCTTGTGCGCGGCAAAATCAGGATTGCTTTTCTGAACGAGCAAGGAGCGACACGGCAGAGGGATCTGCCATCAGAAGAGCAGGCAATCTGCGGCAAACCCACGTAAAATCCAGCGATCTCCTTTCCCGCTTGTCCTGTCCCTGCATGGACGGGGCAACATCGACGCGCCCGAGCCCTCCATGCCCCTGCTAGAAAGCCCGTTTGCCCGACTCGACCTGATCCGCCAACCCGAACAACAGAACGAGCCCCTGCAAGCCTTCGATGCCGCGGATGAGTACCTGCTCGCGCATCTTGCGCAGCAGGGCGTCTTGGCCGAGACCCGCGTGCTGGTGCTCAACGACAGCTTCGGTGCCCTGGCCAGCAGCCTGGCCGGGCATGTCCGGGTGACCAGCAGCGGTGACTCGTTCCTCGCCGCCCTGGCCCTGGAAAAGAACCTGGCGCGCAACGACCTGGCCTTCGACGCGGTGCCCCACGTCCCCGCCAGTGACGCCTGGACCGGGCCGTTCGAGCGGGTATTGATCCGAGTCCCGAAGACCCTCGCCTTGCTGGAAGAACAGCTGATTCGCCTGCAAGGTCATCTGGCACCGGGTGCCCAAGTGGTCGCCGGAGCGATGATCAAGCACCTGCCCAGGGCCGCCGGCGATCTACTGGAGCGTTATATCGGCCCGGTGCAGGCATCCCTGGCGCTGAAAAAGGCTCGCCTGCTGATCGCCACGCCCGAGGTCCGGGAGCCGGCCGTGTCGCCTTACCCGACGCGCTACAGGCTCGACGCACCGGCCATCGAGCTGCTCAACCATGCCAATGTGTTCTGCCGCGAAGGCCTGGACATCGGCACCCGGGCGTTCCTCCCGCATCTGCCGGGTAACCTGGGCAGCGCGCGGATCGCCGACCTGGGCTGCGGCAACGGCGTACTGGCCATCGCCAGCGCCCTGCAAAATCCCCAGGCCCACTACACGCTGGTGGACGAATCGTTCATGGCGGTGCAGTCGGCGCGGGAAAACTGGCGGGCGGCGCTGGGCGAGCGCGAGGCGGTGATCCGGGCGGGTGACGGCCTGGCCGGACAGGCAGCGCAATCGCTGGATGTGGTGTTGTGCAACCCACCCTTTCACCAGCAGCAGGTGGTCGGCGATTTTCTCGCCTGGCGGATGTTCCAACAGGCCCGTGAAGCGTTGGTGGTGGGCGGTGCGTTGTACATCGTCGGCAACCGCCACCTGGGTTATCACAGCAAGCTGGCGCGGTTGTTCCGCGGTGTCGAACAAGTGGCGGCCACGCCCAAGTTCGCGATTCTCAAGGCGCGCAAATAACCGCAACCCACCGAACTCTGGCGCCGTACCAAATGTGGGAGCGGAGCTTGTGTGGGAGCGGAGCTTTTGGCGTCCTGGAGGGCCTCTTCGCGGGCAAGCTCCGCTCCCACAAGCTAGTGAGTGGTCAACCCGGCGGCATTCATGAACAGCCGCATCAGGCTGGCCACCACGAACAGCGCCAGCACGCTTCCCGTCCAGATAATCACCAGCCAGCCAATACGTTGCCAGAGCGGTTTCTTCTCAGCCGCTTCGATGTCCTGCAATGAAGGTTTGCCTGTCATGAGCCCAGTCCTCGTCGTTCAAACACGATGGCGCTACAAAGCACGCCATCGTCAGCCAGCCCGCTCCGGCTAGGAGCGGGCGCAACGTCCTAGTGATAGCCATCCTCGTGGGTCACCTTGCCGCGGAACACGTAGTAGCTCCAGAAGGTGTAGCCCAGGATGAACGGGATGATGAACAAGGTGCCCACCAGCATGAAGCCCTGGCTTTGCGGCGGTGCGGCGGCGTCCCAGATCGAGATCGACGGCGGCACGATATGCGGCCACAAGCTGATGCCCAAGCCGCTGTAGCCGAGGAAGATCAGCGCCAGGGTCAGCAGGAACGGTGTGTAGTGGGCATTGCGCGCCACCGCCCGGAGCAAACCGTACAACGTCACCAGCACCAGAATCGGCACCGGCAGGAACCAGAACAGGTTCGGCAGGGTAAACCAGCGCGCGGCGATCTCGGCGTGGGTCAGCGGCGTCCAGATACTGACCACCCCGATCACCGCCAACACCACATAGGCCAAGGGCCGCGCCAGGTCATGCATCTGCGCCTGCAACTTGCCCTCGGTCTTCATGATCAGCCAGGTGCAGCCAAGCAAGGCATAGGCCACCACCAGCGCCACGCCGCAGAACAGCGTAAATGGGCTCAGCCAGTCCAGCGAGCCCCCGGCGAACTGGCGGTTGAGCACTGGAATGCCATCGATGAAAGCCCCCAGCGCCACGCCCTGGAAGAAGGTCGCGGTCAGCGAGCCACCGATAAACGCCTTGTCCCAGATATGGCGCTTATGCGCCTTGGCCTTGAAGCGGAACTCGAAGGCCACGCCACGGAAAATCAGGCCGACCAGCATCAACACCAGGGGCAGGTAGAGCGCCGACAGCACCACCGAATAGGCCAGCGGAAACGCGCCGAACAAGGCCGCGCCACCGAGTACCAGCCAGGTCTCGTTACCGTCCCAGACCGGCGCGACGGTGTTCATCATCACGTCGCGGTCGCGTTCACCCTTGACGAAGGGGAAGAGAATGCCGATCCCCAGGTCGAAACCATCCATGACCACATACATCATGATGCCGAAGATGATGATCACGGCCCAGATCAGCGGAAGATCAATACCCATGACTCAGTTCCCCTTGTTCAGGTGGCGAGCGTCTTCGCCAGCATCATCGGCGGCGGAGAGCGGACGGGCCGGTGTCCGTTGCTGGCCGGGACCACCGTGGCTCGACTCGGCGCCTTCGTTGGTTTGCGGCCCTTTGCGCACCAGGCGCATCATGTAGCCCAGGCCGGCGCCGAACAGCGAGAAATACACCACGACGAACAGCGCCAGGGTGATGCTCATTTGCACCAGCGTGTGCCCGGACGAGGCATCCGCCGTGCGCATCAGGCCGTAGACCACCCAGGGCTGACGACCGATTTCCGTGGTGAACCAGCCGGCCAGGATCGCGATCAGGCCCGAGGGTCCCATCCATAGCGCCAGATGCAGGAACAGGCGGTTGCTGTAGAGGCGCTCGCGCTTGCGCAGCCACAGGCTCCAGAGCCCGGTGAAGATCATCAGCAAACCCAGGCCGACCATGACCCGGAACGACCAGAACACGATGGTCGAATTCGGCCGGTCCGCGGCCGCGAACTCCTTGAGGGCCGGCACCTGTTTATCCAGGCTATGGGTCAGGATCAGGCTGCCCAGGTACGGAATCTCCACGGCGAAGCGGGTCTTCTCGGCCTTCATGTCCGGCAGGCCGAACAGAATCAGCGGGGTCGGCTCGTTGCCGACGTTTTCCCAATGCCCCTCGATGGCGGCGATTTTCGCCGGCTGGTGCTCGAGGGTGTTGAGACCGTGGAAGTCACCGATGACCGCCTGGATCGGCGCCACGATCAACGCCATCCACATGGCCATCGAAAGCATGGTGCGGATCGCCGGATTATCGCGACCGCGCAACAGGTGCCAGGCCGCCGACGCGCCAACGAAGAACGCCGTCGCGACAAAGGCCGCCGTGGCCATGTGCATCAGCCGATAAGGGAACGACGGGTTGAACACCACCGCCAGCCAGTCCACCGGGATCACCCGGCCGTCGATGATTTCGTAACCCTGGGGCGTCTGCATCCAGCTGTTGGAAGAAAGAATCCAGAAGGTCGAGACCAGCGTACCGATGGCCACCATCACCGTGGAGAAGAAATGCAGGCCTCGGCCGACGCGGTTCCAACCGAACAGCATGACGCCGAGGAAACCGGCTTCGAGGAAGAATGCCGTGAGCACTTCATAGGTCAACAGCGGGCCGGTGACCGCGCCGGCGAAGTCGGAGAAACGACTCCAGTTGGTCCCGAACTGATAGGCCATGACCAACCCGGAGACCACCCCCATGCCGAAGTTGACGGCAAAGATCTTCGACCAGAAGTGGTACAGATCACGGTAGGTATCGTTATGCGTCTTCAGCCACAAGCCTTCGAGTACCGCCAGGTAACTCGCCAGGCCGATGGTGATCGCCGGGAACAGGATATGGAACGAGATAGTGAACGCGAACTGGATTCGGGCGAGATCAAGTGCCTCCAAACCGAACATAAGTCTTCCTCTGTCAGGTAATACCGGTTGCGGACCTGGAGGCCCGCACCACTGCCCCCACGGATATGGAGTGCGGCGAATTCGAATTCGTTCTTTCAAACCATCGCCACGCAGGGCTCCGGACCCAAGTCAGTGCCAGAAAGCAATTGACCTGGATCAATCAACGCTGAAAGAGTAGTCCCATTCCGACGACCGGGCGGCGTGGTCTTTTGCCGCGTGACAGGTTGTCTCAGGCGCAGATACCCCTCTGATCCGCAAGAAATCGGCACAGCTCGGCAACTTATTGTTACATCTAAATGATAACCTCTGCTTTTCCCTCGCCCGACCGAGCCCGTGATGCCCGACCCCGCGCCGTTGCTGTTGCGCCACCACCGCCCTTTCCTGGCTTTCTGGCTGGCACGGATCTTTACCGCCAGCGGCTTCCAGATGCTCACCGTGGCCATCGGCTGGAACCTCTACCAACTGACTGGCAATGTGCTGGACCTGGGCCTGGTGGGCCTGGTGGAGTTCGCCCCGCGAGTGCTGTTCATGCTGCACACCGGCCATGTCGCCGACCGCTACGACCGGCGCAAGATCGCGGCGCTGTGCCAGTCGTTACAGGCGCTGATTGCCCTGAGCCTGGCCATCGGCAGCGCAACCCACCACGTCACCCGGGAACTGATCTTTATCCTGGCATTCCTGCTCGGCGCGGCGCGCTCTTTCGAAATGCCCACCACCCAGGCGCTGCTGCCCTCCATCGTGCCGACGGCGCTGTTTCCCCGCGCCGTGGCGTCGGCCCAGTCGGCCCAGCAACTGGCAACCATCGTCGCGCCGGCCCTCGGTGGCCTGCTCTACGCCCTGGGCAGCGTCTGGGTCTATGGCCCCACCGTGGCGCTGTATGTGATCGCCTGCCTGCTGATGCTCAGCCTGCCGGCCCGGCAGAGCAGCCTGAACAAGGGCAAGGCCACCCTCGATTCGCTGTTGGCGGGGATTCGCTTTATCCGCAGTCGCCCGGACATTCTCGGGGCCATTTCCCTGGACCTGTTCGCCGTGCTGCTGGGCGGCGCCACGGCCTTGCTGCCGGTGTTCGCCAAGGACATCCTGCTGACCGGCGCCTGGGGCCTGGGCCTGTTGCGCTCGGCGCCGGCGGTGGGCGCCTTGCTGATGTCACTGTGGCTGGCGCGCTTTCCGGTGGAGCGCAAGGTCGGGCGGATCATGTTCAGCGCCGTCGGGGTGTTCGGCGTGGCAACCATTGCCTTCGGCCTGTCGACCTCGTTCTGGTTCTCCCTGGCGGTACTGGTGGTACTGGGGGCGGCGGACATGATCAGCATGGTGATCCGCGCGTCCTTCGTGCAACTGGAGACCCCGGACGAGATGCGCGGCCGGGTCAGCGCCGTGAACGGGTTGTTTATCGGCGCCTCCAACCAGCTCGGTGAGTTCGAGTCAGGGCTGACGGCCCACTGGTTCGGCACCGTGCCCGCCGTGGTGCTGGGCGGCATCGGCACCCTGGTGATCACCGGAAGCTGGATGAAACTGTTTCCAACCCTGGCCCGGCGCGATCGCATGCACACAGCAGCACGCCAACCGGCCGAGGTGAGCACACCGGCGACAACCGCCTAGTGCGAGGCGATCTGAATGGCCGCGCCCATGGTCTGCACCGGTGCCGTCAGCGAACGGTCACTGACGCTGAAGGTAGCGATCTGCTGATCGTCCAGTTCAAACACATAGCTGAAGCTGTAACCCACCACCTGGCCGCCGGTGCAAGGCACGAACGGAGGGCGAAATTCGCACAGTGAACTGCGCGACGCGTAGGCCAGTGGCGCGCCGTTGAGAAAGGCCTGCGGTCCGCGGCCATAACCCGACTCCACGACCGTCACGGTAATCGGCCCGCGGTGGTCACAGCGGGTTTGCCCGCGACCGTCGGACACGTCCTCGACACAGCCCTGGGACACCACCTTGTAGATCGCCACGCCGATCAACGATTGGGCCGGCGCGGCGGACACCGGCGCCAGCGTGCTGGCCATCACCATACCGACGGCCAAGGCCAGACTCTTCACTCGACTGCTCATAAACCCCTCCAGAAGGAACGCGCAGTATGCCTCATGCCCCCGGCGACGGCAGCGCCGTACCGCACGAGGAAAAATTTTCCGCGCAGGTCCTGGCATCTTGCTTGCAACGCGCAGCCAACCGGCACAAACCACTGGTATGATGCGCGGCTTTTTTCCACAGACAGAAGCTCATCAGGCCGCTAGAGTCTGTGCTTGGCTGTTTGCGGATCGATTCATTCACGGCGCCGAGTGCGCCACGGGGGAGCAGAGATGCTGGAAAGGCTGTTTCAACTCAAGGCACACAATACCAATGTGCGCACCGAGATACTCGCGGGCGTCACCACCTTCCTGGCCATGGCCTACATCCTGTTCGTCAACCCGAGCATCCTCGGCGAAACGGGCATGGACAAGGGCGCGGTGTTTGTCGCCACCTGCCTGGCCGCGGCCTTCGGCTCGACGGTCATGGGCCTGATCGCCAACTACCCGATCGCCCTCGCACCGGGCATGGGCCTGAACGCCTTCTTCACCTACACCGTGGTCTTGCACATGGGCCATACCTGGCAAGTCGCGCTGGGGGCGGTATTCATCTCGGCGGTGTGCTTCTTCGTGCTGTCGATCTTCCGCATCCGCGAATGGATCATCAACAGCATCCCGCTGCCGCTGCGCTCGGCGATCGCCGCCGGTATCGGCCTGTTCCTGGCGCTGATCGCCCTGCACAACGCCGGCATCGTGGTGAGCAACCCGGCGACCATGGTCGGCCTCGGCGACCTCAAGCAACCGGCACCGATCCTCGCCACCCTGGGCTTTGCCGCCATCGTCGCGCTGGACGCGCTGAAAGTTCGTGGCGCGGTGTTGATCGGCATTCTCGGCGTGACCATCGTCTCGATCCTGATGGGCTTCAGCCCGTTCGGTGGCATCGTCTCGGCACCGCCGTCACTGGCGCCGACCTTTCTGCAACTGGACATCAAGGGCGCCCTGAACATCGGCCTGGTCAGCGTGATCTTCGCTTTCCTGTTCGTCGACCTGTTCGACAACTCCGGCACCCTGATCGGCGTCGCCAAGCGCGCCGGGCTGATGGGCAAGGACGGCCACATGCCGAAAATGGGCCGCGCGCTGATCGCCGACAGCACCGCCGCCATGGCCGGTTCGCTGCTGGGCACCTCGACCACCACCAGCTACATCGAATCGGCGGCGGGCGTCAGTGCCGGCGGGCGTACCGGTCTGACCGCCGTGGTGGTCGCCGTGCTGTTCCTGCTGGCGCTGTTCTTCGCCCCGCTGGCCGGCAGCGTTCCGGCGTTCGCCACCGCGCCGGCGCTGCTGTTCGTCGCCGTGCTGATGACTTCGGGCCTGGCGGAAATCAACTGGGATGACATCACCGAAGCCGCACCGGTGGTGGTTACCGCCCTGGCCATGCCTTTCACCTATTCCATCGCCAATGGCATCGCGTTCGGCTTCATTGCCTGGACCGCGATCAAGCTGCTGTCCGGTCGCGGCCGCGAGCTGAACCCGGCGCTGGTGATCCTGTCGATTCTGTTCGTTATCAAGCTGGGCTGGTTCAACGCATGACTTTCGATTCCAACATCTACACCGCTCAGCTCGAAGACAAGGTCGCGCTCTTGCGCGATCTGCTGGCACCGTTCGACGCCCCCGAACCGCGGGTGTTCGACTCGCCACTGCGGCACTTTCGCCTACGGGCGGAGTTCCGCCTGTGGCGCCAGGCCGGTGAACGCCACTACGCGATGTTTGCCCAGGACGACAAGCGCACTCCGCTCCTGATCGAAGACTTTCCCATCGCCAGCCTGCGCATCAACGAATTGATGCCCAAGCTCAAGGCCGCCTGGCAGGCCAGCGCGCCGCTGAGCCACAAGCTGTTCCAGGTGGAGTTCCTGACCACCCTGGCGGGCGACGCGATGATCACCCTGTGCTATCACCGCCCGCTGGACGAGCACTGGCAAACCGCCGCCGAGCAACTGGCCGCCGACCTTGGCGTCAGCATCATCGGCCGCTCCAAGGGCAAGCGCGTAGTGATCGGCCACGACTACGTGGTGGAAAAGTTCGAGATTGCCGGACGCACCTTCAGCTACCGGCAACCGGAAGGAGCCTTCACCCAGCCCAACGGCACGGTGAACCAGAAGATGCTCAACTGGGCCTATGAGGCCTTGGGTGAGCGCTCCGACGATCTGCTCGAGTTGTACTGCGGCAACGGCAACTTCACCCTGCCGCTGGCGACCCGGGTGCGCAGGGTGCTGGCCACCGAAATCAGCAAGACCTCGGTCAGTGCCGCCTTGAGCAACCTCGACGAGAACGCCGTGGGCAACGTGAACCTGGTGCGCCTGTCGGCCGAGGAACTGACCGAAGCGTTGAACGAAGTGCGGCCGTTCCGGCGCCTGCACGGCATTGACCTGAAAAGCTATGAGTTCGGCAGCGTGTTCGTCGACCCGCCGCGCGCCGGCATGGACCCGGACACCTGCGAACTGACCCGGCGTTTCGACAATATCCTGTACATCTCCTGCAACCCCGAGACCCTGGCGGCGAATATCGCGCAACTGCACGATACCCACCGCATCGAACGCTGCGCGCTGTTCGATCAATTCCCCTGGACCCACCATATGGAATCCGGGGTGTTGCTGACCCGCCGCTGAAACCGGGTAAGGGCCAATCCCGTAAACCAAGCCCGAACGCGTCCCCTGTGGGAGCGGAGCTTGCTCGCGAGGAGGCCCTTGAAGCCGCTAAAAGCTTCGCGGCGGTGCGGCGATCCGACAAGCAGCGCTCCCACAGCCACCCAGTTCAGTCCCTCACAAACCCGAACAACTCGGCTGCCGTATTGCACAGCAGATGCTGGCGCAGCGGCGCGGCGCAAGCCAGACGGCGCAGACGATCGAGCTCCGAGCCGAAACTCACCTCCTGCTCATGCTGGGTATGCGGCCAATCGCTGCCCCACAACAGCCGCTCCGGGCCCACGGTTTGCAACATCAGCGACAAGGCCTTTTCCGCGAAATGCAGGTTCTCCATCGGCGTCCCGCCCAGCCGGTAGATACCCGAGACCTTGATCCACAAGCGCCCGCCTTCACCCAGCGCAAGCAGACGGGCAAAGGCCGCTTGCTCGAGCCCAAGCCGGGCATCGGGACGGCCAAAATGATCGACCACCACCTTGCATCCCCGCGCCAACAGGCACTCGACCAACACCGGCAGATCCTCCAACTGACGATGCACTTCGACATGCCAGTCGAGGTGCCGCAGATACTGGAAAAACACCTGCCACGACGCCTCGGCAAAGTCCGGCAACGCCTGCCCCATCAGATTCAAGCGCACGCCCACGACGCCGAGCCCGGCCATCCGTTGCAGCTCGCTGAAAACGATATCGCGCTCGACCACCACCACCCCGCGCAGTTGTTCGGGGGCCTGCTGCAACGCCGCCAATAAGTAACTGTTGTCGGTGCCAAGGAAGCTCGGCTGCACCAGCACGCCATGGCTCAGGTCGTTTTCCCGCAAGCGCGCCAGGTAATCGGCCAGGGGGCGTCGTAGTCCGGCGCATAACGGCGCACGGCCGCCAGCCCCAGGCCACGCTGGAAAACATGGGCATGGGCATCGATGCCGCGAATCGGCAGTGGGCAAGTCTCGGACATGGAACTCATCTATGGCTGAAGCGCCGCAAAGGGCGGCGCGATAAAAGTTGAATCACGCCTGAACGCAAACTTTGTAGGAGCCGGCTGGCCGGCGATGGGGCCGTTGAGCCTTGCGCCGCCCATACAGACGCCTTCGCGGGCAAGCCCTGCTCCTACAGGTTTTGTGGTGTTCTCAGGATAACTGGCGGACATTGGCGCCCTTGGCCGGCACGGTCTGCGTCGCGACCTCCTGCAGATTACGGCCCTTGGTTTCCGGCAGGGCCAGCGCGGCCAGCACCGCCACGCCATAGGCGATCCCCGCATCGATACCAATGGCCGAACCGAGGGACATCGACTCACTCATATGCCCGACCATGAACGGGAACAGCGCCGACAGCACCCGCCCGAAGTTGTAGCAGAAACCCACCCCGGCACCGCGGACATCCGCCGGATACAGTTCATTGAAGAATGAGCCCAGGCTGGCCGGGATCCCGGCGGCAAAGAAGCCCAGGGGGAAACCGAGAAACAGCATCTGCGTGTTGCTCAACGGCAGGAACAGATAGCACTGCACCGTGACCACGCAGCAGAAGGCAAAGAGAATGATGTTCTTGCGCCGCCCGATACGGTCCAGCAGCAGGCCACTGACGATACAACCGAACCAGAACGCGACGATGATCACCGCCAGGTAACCGCCGGAACTCAATACCGAAAGGTTGCGCTCGGTCTTGAGGAAAGTCGGCAGCCAGGTCATCACCGCGTGGTAGCCGCCATGCGCGCCCAGGCCGAGAACGCCGCCCAGCAGCGTCACCCGCAGCAGCTCGGGACGAAAGATCGCTGCCATCGAGGCCAGCAGGCCACATCCCGCGGCCTTGGCCCGGCGTTGCGCGCCGTCAGGCTCGACCACGCTGCGCCGCACATAAATCACCAGCAGTGCCGGCAACAACCCCACCAGGAACATCACGCGCCAGGCCATGGCCTCGGGCACGAAAGTGTAGATCAGGGTGAACACCCCGACCGCCGCGCCCCAACCGATCGCCCAGGCACTCTGCACCGCGCCCATGACCTTGCCGCGATAGCGCGCCTGGATGGTCTCGGCCATCAGCACCGCCCCCGCCGCCCACTCGCCGCCGATGCCGAAGCCCTGTAACGCCTTGACCACCAGCAACTGGTGAAAGCCGCTGACAAAGGCCGAGAGAAAGGTGAACAGCGAAAACCAGAGAATCATCCATTGCAAGGTACGGACCCGACCATAGCGGTCGGACAACGTGCCACCGAGCCAGCCACCGATGGCCGAAGTCACCAGGGTCACGCCACTGACCAGCCCGGCATCGCCCTTGCTCAGGGCGAAGGCGGCGATCAGGGCCGGAATCGCCAGGCCGAACATTTGCACTTCCAGTGCATCCAGGGACCAACCGCCAAAGCAGGCCCAGAATGTCTTGCGCTCCCTCGAGGTGATGTCGCGATACCAACTGAACATGATTTCTTATCCTTATAGGTAAACGGGGGAGCCTTCAGGGCTCAGCGAATCTCGACGCTGTAGCGGAAGTGGCTGGCATGGCCACGGGAACGCCGCCATTCCAGCGGCTGGCCGGCATAGTCGCGAGCCAAGCGCTCGATCACCACCACCGGACTGTTGGCCTCGATCTGCAACAGCCGCGCATGCGCCTCGCCCACCGCTTCGGCGGTGAGGGTTTCCTCGGCACAGGCGACGACCTGGCCGCAGAGCTCTTCGTAGATCGGATAGAGCAGCGGGCCCTGACGGTCGAGGTCGGCGCTCAGCAAGGCCTGGAACGGTGCCTTGGGCAACCAGATCTCCTCGGCCAGCACCGGCGTGCCGGCCAGCAAGCGCAGACGGACCAGGCGGATCACCTCGGCCTCGGGCGGCAGTCCCAGGACCTGGCTGACGGCAGAAGGCGCGAGCAGGGAATCGATATTGAGGATCCGGCTCTCCGGCACTTGGCGCTCACCGGCCAGATTCTGGAAACGGAAAAAGCGGAACAGCGAAGACTGGAACTGCGGACGGCGGATAAAAGTGCCCCGGCCCTGATGGCGTTCAAGGATGCGCTCCTCCACCAGCTTGTCGATGGCCTTGCGCACGGTGCCGATGGACAGCTGGTACTCGCCGGCCAGCACCGCTTCGGTGGGAATCGCTTCGCCCGGGCGCCAGCGATTGTTGGCGATCTGTCGGGCCAGCTCATCGCGTAGGCGTTGATAAAGGGGCAGGCGTTCGTCGCTGGAAAGACTATTCATTCTTGTGGTTATCCAGTCATCTATATGAATTTTTCCCGAGTATTCTCCTTCAATGAAAAAGCGTCAAGGGTCGGGTCGATCACCGGTCACGGGGTTGCACTGGTTTCCCGGAAACATCCAGCCCCCCACACCTTCGGCATGGGTCAGGCCCGGGATCCACTGCAAACGGAAGATTTCCCGAGAACTGTTCGCTGATCGAACACTAACGAACCTGGTTGGCTTCTGGCACCGTCAGTTCATTTGACTTGGATTAACCAGTTAGTACATTTTATCCCTACAGACCCGATTGCCTTCTCGTGGTCCAAGCCAAAAACAACAACGGAGATCCCCTGATGCCCCCTATCGTCCTGGTGCTCAACGGCCCGAACCTGAACCTGCTCGGCGTGCGTGAGCCGGCAACCTACGGCCACGAAACCCTGGCGGACATTTCCGCCCTGTGCGGTCGCGCGGCCGCTGAACTGGGCCTGACCGTGGAGTTTCGCCAGACCAACCATGAAGGTGAACTGCTGGACTGGATTCACGCCGCCCGTGGCCGCTGTGCCGGGATCGTCATCAATCCGGCCGCCTGGACCCACACCTCGGTGGCGATCCGCGATGCGTTGGTGGCCAGTGAATTACCGGTGATCGAAGTGCACCTGTCCAACGTCCACGCCCGCGAACTGTTTCGCCATCACTCATTCGTATCGTCCATCGCCACGGGGGTGATGTGCGGGTTCGGCAGCCATGGCTATCGCCTGGCGCTGGACTATTTCAGCCAGAAATTGAAGGGATAAACGGAATGTCACAAAACCACAGCAAAAGCATACTGGCCGGACTGATCGGCTCTGGTATCCAGGCTTCGCGCACGCCGGCCCTGCATGAGCACGAGGGCGATGCCCAAGGTTTGCGCTATCTGTATCGGCTGATCGACCTGGACCCGTTGCAGCTGGACATCAACGCCCTGCCCGAGCTGTTACTGGCCGCCGAACGCATGGCGTTCACCGGGTTGAACATCACCTTTCCCTGCAAGCAGGCGATTATTCCCCTGCTCGATGAACTGTCCCCGGAGGCGCGGGGGATTGGCGCGGTGAACACGGTGGTGTTCAAGGACGGTAAACGGGTGGGCCACAATACCGACTGCCTGGGCTTCGCCGAAGGCTTTCGCCGTGGGCTCCAGGGGGTCGCGCTGGAGCATGTGGTGCAGATGGGCGCGGGCGGCGCGGGCGCGGCGGTGGCGCATGCACTGCTCGACGAAGGTGTACGACAGTTGACCATCTTCGACGTCGACAGCCGCCGCGCGCAAAGCCTGGCGGACAACCTCAATCAACACTTTGCCGGTGGCCGGGCCAAGGCTGGAAGCGATTTGCCTACGGCCATGGCGCAGGCGGACGGCCTGGTCAACACCACGCCGATGGGCATGGCCAAGCTGCCCGGCATGCCGGTCCCGCGGGAGCTGCTGCGCGCCGAACTGTGGGTGGCGGAAATCGTGTATTTCCCGCTGGAAACCGAACTGTTGCGCAACGCCCGGGAACTGGGTTGCCGCACGCTGGACGGCGGGACGATGGCGGTGTTCCAGGCGGTCAAGGCATTTGAACTGTTCAGCGGCGTGACCGCGGACGCGCAGCGGATGCTGGAGCATTTTCAGAGTCTATAAGACTCACCTGGCTGAGCTTTAGGCAAAATAAAGCTCAGCACTGCTCAGCGTTCGGCTGTTCAGGCCTGCAAATACCGCAACACCGACTCACAAATCATCTGCCGATGCCGCGCCTTGACCTGCTCGTCCGGCAAGTCGATCTGGAAGAGCTCGCCGATGGTGTGGCGGTTCGAGACCCGGTAAAAACAGAACGAACTCACCAGCAAGTGCACGTCCAGCGGGTCCAGGCCGCTGCGGAACAGCCCCTGCCGCGCACCACGCTGGAGGATTTCGCCCAGCGCGCTCAGGATGGAGACGTTCAGCGAGCGAATCACTTGCGATTGCTTGACGTACTCGCCCTTGTGGATATTTTCGATACTGACGATCCGGACGAAATCGACGTTGCGATCATGGTGGTCGAACGTAAATTCCACCATCCGGCGAATCGCTTCCCGCGGCTCCAGCTCCGTCAGATTCAGACGGCTTTCGGTACTGCGAATCTCGCCGTAGAGCTTCTCCAGCACCTCGACGTACAGCCGCTCCTTACTCCCGAAGTAGTAATAGATCATTCGTTTCGAGGTGTGAGTGCGCTCGGCAATCGCATCGACCCGCGCGCCGGAAAGCCCCTGCTGGACGAACTCGACAATCGCTTCCTGAAGGATGTTTTCGCGAGTTTTCTCGGGATTGTTCTTGCGACTCTTGCGCGGCACGACGACCGGCACGTCGGACGTGACGGGAAGTTCTGAAGTCATAGTCATCCTGGGCCGACGGCCTTCTCAGCAGATGCTGTCGATTATGAGCACAATCGCCTGTAGGAGCGAGCTTGCTCGCGATGGCGGTCAACGATAACGCTGGGTCATTGAAAAAACACGGCGTCCTTGCGTTCATCGCGAGCAATCGAGCGCCGACCAACCGCGCCTACAGGAAGGGCGTGCTCAGCCAGGTTAAAGCCGTGCCTGCCGCGCCGCACCACTGCGCGACTTGGCCATCGCCGCCAGGCGCACCGCGACGTTCGCCGCGCCATACCCGGCATAGCCGTTGCGCCGCTGCAGGATCTCGAAGAAAAACCGCCCCTCGAACGGCTCGGTGTACACGTGGAACAACTCGCCACCCTGGGCATCGCGGTCATACAGCACGTTGTAGTAGGCCAGCTCGCTGAGGAACTCGTCGTCGAAATCGAAGCGCGCCGCCAGATCGTCATAGTAGTTGAGCGGGATATCCAGCAACGGCACGCCCGCCGCCTTCGCCCGGCTGACTTCGGCAAAAATGTCGTCACATTCGAAGGCAATATGATGCACACCGGAACCGCGATAGCTCGACAGCGCATGGGAAATCGCCGTGTTGCGGTTCTCGGAAATGTTCAGCGGCAGGCGGATCGAACTGCAGCGGCTGCGCAGCGCCCGGCTCTTCACCAGGCCATAGGGGTCGGGCAGCACCACCTCATCGTCGGCTTCGAAATCCAGCAGGCTCTTGTAGAACAGCACCCAACTGTCGAGGCTGTCGGCGGGCAACGCCATGGCCATGTGGTCGATACGCTTGAGGCCGGTGCGCGAAGGCGCGACGGGCAGCAGGTTGAAGTCGGTGGCATAGAGTTTCTGACCGGTGGCGTCCTGGTCCACCAGATAGATCAGGCTGCCATCCGGCGCCCGCACCGCCGCCAGCTCCAATTCGTTCGGGCCGACCAGGCCGCGATAGGGCTGGCCCTTGTAGGCCACGGCCCGGGACAGGGCACTGGCGCTGTCGTTGACCCGGATTGCCGTGGCACACAAGGACGGACCGTGCGCCTCGAAGAAACTGTGGGCAAAGGAGTAGGGTTCGGAGTTGAGGATCAGGTTGATATCGCCCTGGCGCAACAGGCTGACGCTTTTCGAGCGGTGCTGCCCGGCCTTGGTGAAACCCAGGCGTTCCAGCCAGTGGCTCAGCTTGGCGCCCAGGCTTTCATCCACGGCGAACTCGAGGAACTCGATGCCATCGTTTTCACTGACCGATGGCGCGCGGAACAAGGTATCGAGATTGGCCACCGGTTCGGCTTCCCGCGCCAGGCGCTCGCGGGTTTTCTCTTCCAGGTACAGCAACGAACGCAAGCCATCGGCGGCATTGGCCCGCGGCGGCGCGGCGCGGAAACCGTCGTTGAAGATCTCCAGGGACAGCGGCCCGGTGTAGCCACTTTTGATGATCGGCGCGAGAAAGCCCGGCAGGTCGAATTCCCCCTGCCCCGGGAAGCAGCGAAAATGTCGACTCCACTCCAGCACGTCCATCGCCAGGATCGGCGCGTCGGCCATCTGCACGAAGAAGATCTTGTCGCCGGGAATCTGCGCAATCGCGCTCGGATCGCCCTTGAGCGACAGGGTATGGAAGCTGTCGAGCAACACCCCGAGGCTCGGATGATCGGCCTGACGAACGATATCCCAGACCTGTTGGTAGGTATTGACATGCCGGCCCCAGGCCAGGGCCTCATAGCCGATACGCAGGCCACGGGCACCGGCGCGCTCGGCCAGCAGACGCAGGTCGTCGACCAGGATCCGCGGATCGCCCACGCTGTCGGCCGAGGCATTGCTGCACACCAGCACCAGATCGGTGCCCAGCTCCTGCATCAGGTCGAACTTGCGCTCGGCACGCTCCAGGTTGCGCGGCAGACGATCACGGCGGCAGCCTTCGAAGTCGCGAAAGGGCTGGAACAAGGTGATCGCGATCCCCAGGTCCGCGCACATCTGGCGGATTTCCCGTGGGCTGCCATCGTAATACAGCAGATCGTTTTCGAAGATCTCCACGCCATCGAACCCGGCGGCGGCAATAGCTTCGAGTTTTTCCGGCAAGGTGCCGCTCAGGGAAACGGTGGCAATGGAACGCTGCATGTGACGACTCCCAACAGAGGGCATTTTTATTGTTAAGACTGACTAAAACCAGACACCGGCCTTGTAGGCGCAGACTTGTCGGAGCGCCGCAGCGATAAGGCCCGCGAGCCTTGTATCGCCTGATCGGTTGCCATCGCCAGCAATCGAGCGGCGACCGGCCACTCCTGCAAGGACTTCATCCGACCGGACTCAAGAGGTGATCGAATTATTGATGCAAGGGCAGCGGACTTCAATCAAAGTGTACGAACCAGTTAGTTTTGTGTGCGATTATCGACCAGAATGAACTTTGGAGAATTGACGGTTTTTTGCTCACTGCGCACCATCATTCCAGCCAAGGCAGTGCTTCAAACGCTTCAGACACACACCCAGACAATTCCAAAAAACGGGTAATCGCTCATGCTCTCGACTTCACAAAGCTCCCCTGTCACCCAGGGCAGCGCCCGCGGCGGTATCGCCGACAAGATTCGCGGCGCCATGGCCGTCGGCACGACCCGCTGGGGCATGCTGGCCCTGGTATTCTTCGCCACCACCCTGAATTACATCGATCGCGCCGCCCTGGGCGTGATGCAGCCCATCCTGGCCAAGGAAATGAGCTGGACGGCGATGGACTACGCCAACATCAACTTCTGGTTCCAGGTCGGCTACGCCGTCGGTTTCGTCCTGCAAGGACGGCTGATCGACAAGATCGGCGTGAAACGGGTGTTCTTCTTCTCCGTGCTGCTGTGGAGCCTGGCGACCGGCGCCCACGGCCTGGCGACCTCGGCGGTGGGCTTCATGGTCTGCCGGCTGATTCTCGGTCTGACCGAAGCCGCCAACTACCCGGCCTGCGTGAAAACCACCCGCCTGTGGTTCCCCGCCGGTGAACGCGCGGTGGCCACCGGTATCTTCAATGCCGGGACCAACGTCGGGGCGATGTTCACGCCCATGCTGTTGCCATTGGTCCTGCAAGTCTGGGGCTGGCAGGCGGCGTTCCTGTGCATGGCGGTGCTGGGCGGCATCTGGCTGTTGTTCTGGGGGCTGAAGTACTTCGACCCGCAAGAACACCCAACAGTGAAGCCTTCGGAACTGGCGTATATCCAGAAAGAAGCCGAACCGGCCCAACCCGCCGTGCCCTTCTCGCGGATCCTGCGCATGCGCGGCACCTGGGCCTTCGCCCTGGCCTATTCGCTCACCGCACCGGTGTTCTGGTTCTACCTGTACTGGCTACCGCCATTCCTCAACCAGCAATACAACCTGGGCATCAGCGTGACGCAGATGGGCATCCCGCTGATCATCATCTACCTGACCGCCGACTTCGGCAGCGTCGGTGGCGGCATCCTCTCCTCGTTCCTGATCGGTCGCGGCATCAATCCGATCCGTGCCCGCCTGCTGTCGATGCTGCTGTTCGCCTGCTGCATCGTCGGCGTGGTGATGGCGGCTGGTGCCAGCCACCTGTGGGTCGCCGTCGCCGCGATCTCCCTGGCCATCGGCGCGCACCAGGCCTGGACCGCGAACATCTGGAGCCTGGTGATGGACTACACCCCCAAGCACATGATGAGCACGGTATTCGGTTTTGGCGGCATGTGCGCGGCCATCGGCGGTATGTTCATGACCCAACTGGTGGGCTACATCCTGACCGTCACGAACAACAACTACGCCGTGTTGTTCACCCTGATCCCGGCGATGTACTTCATCGCCCTGCTCTGGCTGTACTTCATGGCCCCGCGCAAGATCCCCAACCTCGCCGACTGACCCGCCCCGCGCAGAGGCCCGATTCCGGGCCTCTGCGTGTTTCTCCGGAAAGCGGCCGCCAAGCCCGATACAGCGGCTTGAACGGCGCTTGCCCCAGCCAATCCCCCCTCGAATGCTTGTGCCGACTGGTCGGACGACCGGGCTGGCGCTCGCCCGTCTCAGCAGCAACACTGGCTGGCACAGCTAAAAGAGGATTCCCACATGCTCTGGAGAAAAGGACGACGTAGCGATAACGTGGTGGATGCTCGCGATGACAGCGGGGCCAGGGACGCGTGGTGCCGGACGCCTTCACCCATGGCACCTCCGCGCAGCGGGTGCGCTGGTTCAAGATCGGCTTCGTCCAAGCACAACTCAACCAATGCGATACCTTCGCCGCCAAGAGCCTATGAATGAAAAAGACACTGTTTGGGTCATTGCTGTTGGGGATGTGTGTTATCGGCGGCCAGCTCCAGGCCGCTGAACACGGGGTCAAGGAAGTCAGCCCCGATCACCTGAAACTGTCGACTGGCGAATTGAGCGTCGGACTCAACCGCGACTGGCAGGGGCCGATGCCGGATGTACAGCGGGTACTGATCATCGTCCACGGGCGCTTGCGCAACGCCATGACCTACCTCAAAAGCGCGGAAACCGCCGCGGCCCAGGCCGGCCAGGCGCGCAACACGCTGATCATCGCGCCGCAGTTCCTCAATGAAAGCGATAAACACCTGCCGGGCAACCCGTTGCGCTGGCAGGGCGATGAGTGGATGGCTGGCGCGGCATCGACCGGGCCTTCGGCGCTGAGTTCCTATGCGGCCCTGGATGAAGTCCTGGCGCGCCTGGGCAACCGCAAGAAATTCCCGGCCTTGCGCGAAGTGGTCGTCGCCGGGCACTCCGGCGGAGGCCAGGTGGTGCAGCGCTATGCGTTGCTCGGGCATGGCGATAGGCAATTGGCCGGGAACGGCATCAAGCTCCGTTATGTGATCGCCAACCCGTCGTCCTATGCCTATTTCAACGCCCAGCGGCCGGTGCTGGGGTTCAATCCATCAGGTTGTCCGGGGTTCAACGACTGGAAGTATGGCCTGCAGAACCTGCCGGACTACGCCAAGGGGCAATCAGCGGCGCAGTTGGAACAGGCTTATGTACAGCGCGATATCACCTACCTGCTGGGGCAACAGGACACCGACCCGAACCATCCGGCCCTGGACAAGAGCTGCGCGGCGGAGGCCCAGGGGGCATATCGGTTGATTCGCGGGCATAACTATTTTGCCTACCTGCAACAGCGTCATCCGCAGGGGTTCACGCAGACGTTGGTCGAGGTGCCCGGGGTCGGGCATGACGGCGATGGGATGCTGACTTCGCCGCAAGGGCAGAAGGCGTTGTTCGGGAAGTAAGCGATCCATTGTGGCAAGCGGGCTTGCCCGCGCTCGACTGCGAAGCAGTCGCAAAATCGATCACCGCGTTCTACCTGACACACCGCGATCACGGGTTTTAGGGCTGCTCCGCAGCCCAGCGCGGGCAAGCCCGCTCGCCACAGAGGTGCATTATCAAGCCGAAAGCATCCGCCGCAGCGCCATACAATCCTCGGCATGCCAATCGGTCAATTCCGGCCAGGGGTTGTCCGCCAGGTTGACCAGTATCGTCCGCGCCCCCGCCGCCCGCCCGCAATCCAGGTCGAAGCGATAATCACCGACCATCACCATCTCGCTCGGCGCCACGTCCCAGGCTTCGGCCAGTTTCAGCAAACCACCCGGATGTGGCTTGGGCGGCGCTTCATCGCGACCCAGCACATCTTCCTCGGCAAAACAGTCGGCCAGGCCGATGGTTTGCAGCGTCACATGGGCCAGCTCGCGGGCATTGCGCGTCAGGATGCCGAGGCGATAACCGCGCCCGGCCAACTCGCGCACCAGTTCCACCGCCCCCACCGCGGCTTTCGAACCCTGCGCCAGATCCCGCTCATGCTCCAGCAACCAGGCATGCTTGGTCGCGGCTTCATCGGCCGGCAAGGCGGCCAGATGCGTCAGGATGTCGTGCTCCGGCGGAATCGACAGAGCCACGCGAATCGCCGCAAAATCATGCACGGCAACGGTCAGGGTGCCGTCCATGTCGAACACCCAATGCCGCACATCCGACAGCTTCATGCCCAGTCCTTGCGGTGACGGATCAAGCCTTCCTGGGTCACCGACGCCACCAGCACTCCGGCGCGGTTGTACACGCTGCCCCGGGAAAAACCACGGGAGTTGCCGGCCCAGGGGCTGTCCATGGCATACAGCAACCAGTCGTCGGCGCGCAGGTCGGCGTGGAACCACAGCGCATGGTCGAGACTGGCGACCTGCATATCCTTCTGCCACACCGACTTGCCATGGGGCAGCAACGAGGTGGTCAGCAGGCCGAAGTCCGAGGCGTAGGCCAGCAGGTATTTATGCAACGCCGGCAAGTCGGCCAGCGCGCCGTCAGCGCGGAACCAGACGTACTTGACCGGATCCGATGGCTGCGGGTTGTAAGGGTCCTTCTCGGTGACCGGGCGCACTTCGATGGGTTTGGGACACAAGAGTTTTTCGCGCATGCTCTCGGGAATCAGGTGCGCGCGCTGCTGGGTGAGTTCCAGCTCCGTGGCCAGGTTTTCCGGCCCGACCACCTGCGGCATGCTGCTCTGGTGCTCGAAGCCTTCCTCGTCGTACTGGAACGAGGCGCTGCAGGTGAAGATCGGCTGGCCCTTCTGGATCGCCGTGACGCGCCGCGTGCTGAAGCTGCCGCCGTCGCGCACCCGGTCGACCGAGTAGACCACCGGCAGGCCGGCATCGCCCGGGCGCAGGAAATAGCCGTGCATCGAATGCACATGCCGCGCCTCCTCGACCGTCTGGCTGGCTGCCGACAATGACTGGCCGAGCACCTGGCCGCCGAACAACTGGCGAAAGCCCAAGTCCTGGCTGCGCCCGCGAAACAGGTTTTCCTCAATCGGTTCCAGGGTCAGCAAGTCGACCAGGTCTTCCAGCACTTGGCTCATTCAAACGCTCCTCACACAAAGCAATGCAGTTCACTTAAAAACATTATCAAGCCATCCATGCTCGTGTGGCGGACTGCTGCCGCGTGCCCGCCAACCGGAAATGAAATTTTGAAAACACCGCGTCCCCTGTGGCGCTTGCCTCGAATGATACAGCGTTTGTCGCCGCGGGCGTTGCAGCGGATCGGCCAACCCCGGGTCATCCGTGCAGGGTGCGCAGCCATTGCTCATGGCTGATGCGGTAGAGCACGTGATGGCGCAACGGATGGCCGTCAGCCAACTTCGGATGATCGAAATCGGACTGCGGATCGTAATGCATGCCGATAACCTGCATGACCTTCTGCGAAGCCGTGTTGCTCTCGCTGGTAAAGGCCACCACCTCATCCAGGGACAAACGCTCGAAAGCGCAGCGCAACGCGGTCCAGGCCGCCTCGCTGGCATAGCCCAGGCCCCAGTGCTCGCGAGCCAGGCGCCAGACCATCTCCACCGCCGGGGTGAAGGCGGCGTCGAAGTTCACCCGCATCAGCCCGGTCAGACCGATAAAAGCCCCATTGTCCTTGCGCTCCAGCGCCCAGAGGCCAAAGCCGTACTCGGCGAAGTGCCCGCGAATCCGCCCGATCAGCGCGGCACTTTCCAGACGATTGAGCACCGCCGGGAAATAGCGCATCACCTGAGGATCGGCACACATCCGGGCAAACTCCGGCAAGTCCTCGTCGCGCCACTGGCGCAACAGCAAGCGTGCGCTCTCAAGTTGCAGTATCGGCTCCATCAACTCTCCCTCCGGATTCTTTCAACGCTGACGCCCTGCTCGTCAGTGTATCGCGCTGATAAGATCCTTCGCTTCTTCCCACATGAATTCGCCATGCCGCCGCCCCTGATCTACCACGACGACTACAGCCCCGACTTCCCGGCGGAACATCGCTTTCCCATGGACAAATTCCGCCTGCTGCGCGATCACCTGGTGGACAGCGGCCTGACCCGCGACGCCGATCTGCTGCGCCCGGCCATCTGTCCCGTGGATATCCTCGCCCTGGCCCACGACCGTGGCTACATCGAACGCTATATGGCCGGCGAGTTATCCCGCGAAGACCAGCGCCGCCTCGGTCTGCCCTGGAACGAGGCGCTGGCGCGACGCACCGTGCGCGCGGTCGGCGGCTCGCTGCTGGCCGCCGAACAGGCACTCGAACACGGCCTGGCCTGTCACTTGGCGGGCGGCACGCACCATGCCCATTACGATCATCCGGCGGGCTTCTGTATTTTCAACGACCTGGCGGTCATCAGCCGCTACCTGCTGGAAAGCGGTCGTGTGGGGCGGGTACTGATCTTCGACTGCGACGTGCACCAGGGCGACGGCACGGCCCGTATCCTGGAAGATACCCCGGATGCCATCACCGTTTCCCTGCACTGCGAGAAAAACTTCCCGGCACGCAAGGCCCACAGCGACTGGGACATCCCCCTGCCGATGGGCATGGGCGACGGCGATTACCTCAAGGTGGTGGATGACGCCCTGAACTACCTGTTGCCGCTCTACCAGCCGGACCTGGTGCTGTACGACGCCGGCGTGGATGTGCACCAGGACGATGCCCTGGGCTACCTGAAACTCACCGATGCTGGCGTGGCCGCCCGCGATGAAAGCGTCCTGCGCCATTGCCTGGGCCGGGATATCCCGGTGGTCGGGGTGATCGGCGGCGGCTACAGCAAGGATCGCCGGGCCCTGGCCCGGCGCCACGGGATCCTCCACCACAGCGCGCGGGAGGTCTGGACATCATCAGGTTGTCATTGAAGTCTGGGCTTACCCACAATGGCTGTGGAACCGCCTGTGGATAACCTGAGCGAAATACGCTGTAGACCTTACAGGGTAAGGGTTACAGAGGACTGTATGTTGTTCGTACAGCTATTCTGAAAGCATCGTCCCGACAGGAAGAAGGCAATCCCTTGCAGGGGCCGCGAACACCACATCATCGCTGGAAAAACGTAGAATGCCCGGCTCGTCCAGCCAAGTCGCAGCCCGCCATGACCCACCCAGCCCCTGACGCCTCCCCCCACGTCGCCATTATCGGTGGCGGCCCTGCCGGCCTGATGGCCGCCGAGGTCCTGAGCCAGGCGGGTATCCAGGTCGACCTCTACGACGGCATGCCTTCGGTGGGGCGCAAGTTCCTGCTGGCCGGCGTCGGCGGCATGAACATCACCCATTCCGAAGCCTACCCGGCGTTCCTGTCCCGCTATGCCGAACGCGCCCCGCAGATCGCCCCGCTGCTGCGGGCCTTCGGCGCCGACGCCCTGTGCGAGTGGATTCACGGCCTGGGCATAACGACTTTCGTCGGCAGTTCCGGCCGGGTCTTCCCCAGCGATATGAAAGCCGCCCCGCTACTGCGCGCCTGGCTCAAGCGCCTGCGCGAAGCCGGAGTCGTTATCCACACCCGCCATCGCTGGCTGGGCTGGCGCGACGGCAGCCTGGTTATCCACAGCCCCGACGGCGAAAAAAGCCTGCGCCCCGAGGCCACGCTGCTGGCGCTGGGCGGCGGCAGTTGGGCCCGATTGGGCTCCGACGGCGCTTGGTTGCCGTTGCTTGAACAACAGGGGGTAACGATTGCGCCCTTGCAGCCAAGCAACTGCGGCTTCGACGTCGCGGCCTGGAGCGAGGTGCTGCGCGGCAAGTTTGCCGGTGCGCCCTTGAAGAACGTCGCCATCGCCCTGCCCCAGGGCAAGCCGCGCCTGGGCGAATGCGTGATCACCGCCAGCGGTATCGAGGGCAGCCTGATCTACGCGCTGTCGGCGCCGATTCGCGAACAGATCAACCGGGAAGGCCGCGCGACCATCGAGATCGACCTGCTACCCGGCAAGCCCCTGGACAAGGTCCGGGCCGCGCTGGCCAAACCGCGAGGCTCACGCTCCATGGCCAAGCATCTGCACAGCCAGTTGGGGATCGACGGCATCAAGGCGGCGTTGCTGCGGGAGCTGACGAATGCCGAGACCTTTGCCGACCCGGCACGTCTGGCGGATACCATCAAGGCTCTACCACTGACACTGCTCAAGGCGCGTCCGCTGGACGAGGCCATCAGCAGCGCCGGTGGCGTACCGTTCGAAGCAATGGACGAACGACTGATGCTCAAGGCCTTGCCCGGAGTGTTCTGCGCCGGCGAGATGCTCGACTGGGAAGCGCCCACCGGCGGCTACCTGCTCACCGCCTGCTTTGCCAGCGGGCGGGCGGCGGGACAAGGGATGCTCGAGTGGCTGCGGCGCCAGGCTTGAGGGTTATCGGCGAGGGGAAGTGCTCCCGGAGGAGCATCGGCTAACGCAGACGACTTTGGGAGCTGGCTTGCCGGCGAGGGCGTCCTCAAGATCAATACAAGACTCAAAGGCCTCATCGCCGGCAAGCCAGCCCCCACAATGCCCGTGGCGAACCGAGAGTTTTCAGGCGCCAATACCTTGTGGGAGCGGTGCTTGTCGGATCGCCGCACCGCCGCAAAGCTTCTGGCGGCCTCAAGGGCCTCTTCGCGGGAGCCCGGCGCCCCACGCAATCTTACGGCTTGCGCTTGCGCGGCCCGGTATTGAATACCGGCACCTTGCGCACCGGCTTGACCGATGGAGCCACATCTTCCGGCTTCTCGCCGCTGTCCACCCACTTGCCCAGGTTGCGCTTGCCGCCACCGGAAGCCTTCGGTTTCTTCGGCTTCTTCGGTTTCTTGACCACATTGCCCGAAGCATCGGTGTCCGGCACCCGGTGATCCGGCTCGAAACCGGCTTCGTCCTGGCGCTTGAGGGGCTGACGGGTCAGGGTCTCGATCGCCGACAGCAGATTCACCTCATCGGCGCAGACCAGGGAAATCGCCTCACCGGTGGCCCCGGCACGACCGGTACGACCAATCCGGTGAATGTAATCCTCGGCCACGATCGGCAGGTCGAAGTTGACCACCAGCGGCAAGTCCTCGATATCCAGGCCACGGGCCGCCACATCGGTGGCCACCAGGATCTGGATTTCACTCGCCTTGAACCGGTCCAGCGCGCGCTGGCGGGTGGCCTGGGGCTTGTCTCCATGGATGCCGTCGGCATTGATGCCCAGGCCCTGGAGTTTCTCCACCAACTGGTCGACGCCATTGCGGGTCTTGGCGAACACCAATACCTGCTTCCAGTGCTGCTTGCGCATCAGGTGCACGAACAGCTCCGGCTTGCGCTTCTTGTCCACCGTCACCAGCCACTGCTTGACGGTGTTGGCCGCGACATTGCGCGGACTGACCTCGATGCTCAGCGGATCGTTGAGCATCTGCCCGGCCAGCAGGCGGATGGCATCGGAGAAGGTCGCGGAAAACAGCAGGGTCTGGCGCTTCTTCGGCAGGGCCTTGTAGATATTGCCCAACTCCTCCTGGAAGCCGAGGTCGAGCATGCGGTCGGCTTCGTCGAGTACCAGGGTCTGCAACTGGTTGAACTTGAGGGCGTTCTGGCGGAACAGATCGAGCAGACGGCCCGGGGTCGCCACCAGCAGGTCGACCCCCTTGCGCAGCTTCATCATCTGCGGGTTGATGCTGACCCCGCCGTACACCGCATAGGTGCTCAGCGGCAGGTGTTCGGCATACTGGCGCACGCTTTCATGCACCTGTTCGGCCAGCTCGCGGGTCGGCACCAGGATCAGCGCGCGCGCCGAGTTGGCGGTGACCTTCGGCCCTTCCATCGCCAGCAGTTGCAACAGCGGCAAGGCGAAACCGGCGGTCTTGCCAGTGCCGGTCTGGGCCGCGGCCATCAGGTCGCGGCCGGCCAGTACGGCGGGAATGGCCTGGGCCTGGACCGGTGTGGGGGTCTGGTAACCGAGGGTGTCCAGGGCCCGCGTCAGGGGTTCGATCAGGCCGAGTGTGGCGAATGTCATGGAAATACCGTAGGAAAAGTGTCAGCGCCGTGAAGCAATGCGCGGCAGTTTACCCTGTCAGGCCTCTTTCGGCTTGCGCCACTGCGGTAAACCGATCAACACCACGGCGCTGATGATCACGGCCATGGCGATGCACTCGTGCCAGCCAATGTGCTCGCCAGCGAAGAGGATCCCCAACAACACCGCCACGGCCGGGTTGACGTAGGCATAACTGGTGGCCGCCGCCGGGCGCACATGCTTGAGCAGGTACATATAGGCGTTGAAGGCGACGATGGAGCCGAGGAACACCAGGTAGGCCAGGGCGATCCAGCCGTCGGTGGTGGGCATCTGGGTCAGGCGCTCGCCGCGGACAAAGCTGGCCAGCAGCAGCACCACGCCGCCCACCAGCATTTCCGCCGCGCTGGCCATGCCGCCCTGGGGCAGCGGCAGGTGCTTGCTCCACACCGAACCGAAGGACCAGGTCGCGGCGGCGAGCAGCAGCAGGCCCGCCCCGAGCGGGCTGGCTTGCAGGTTGGAGCCCATGTTCAACAGGGCGATACCGATCAGGCCGAGCACAATCCCGGCCCATTCGAGACCGGTATTGCGGCCCCCCCAGAAGTAGCCGCAGAGCAAGGTGAACAGCGGCACGGTGGCCACCGTCAGCGCGGCGACGCCCGAAGCCACGCCCATGTGCTCGGCCAGGGTCACCGCGCCATTGCCGAAACTGAGCAGCAGCACGCCAATGGCCGCCGCGGCTTTCCATTGCCGCCAGGTCGGCGCCGGCACCCCGCGAAAGCGTTGATAGGCGTACAGCAGGCTGCCGGCGATAACGAAACGGATGCCGCCCATCATCAACGGCGGCCAGGATTCCACGCCGATACGAATGGCCAGGTAGGTCGAGCCCCAGATGAAATACAACGCAAAGAAGGCACCGATCAGTGGTAACGGGAAACGGCGTGGGGCAGGCATGGGGGGCAGATCCAGGCAGGATAAGGGAAGGCTATTCTAGAAAGGCGTCTGGCAAATAATAAGTTACAAAACCGTGTTATAAGGCCAGTACACTTTGCAAAGCATGGAAATCACGGCTATTGGCCGTTGTTTCGAAATCCCGCGTCATAGAGAGCCTGTGGATGGATAAATACGACCGTTTGATCCTCGGCGAGCTGCTGGACAACGGCCGCGCCTCGTTCGCCGAACTGGCGCGCAAGGTCAACCTGTCCGCGCCGGCGGTGGCGGAACGGGTGGCGAAGTTGGAAAGCAGTGGGGTCATCACCGGGTATCAGGCCAAGGTGGACCTGGCGAAGATCGGTTTGCCGATCCAGTGCGTGATCGAGTTGCGGCTCAATCAGCATGGCAAGCAGCAGCCTTACGATGAACTGGCGCAGATTCCGCAGATTACCGAATGCCATCGGGTGACCGGGGATCCCTGTGTGATTCTGCAGGCGGCGGTGGGGAGCATGGCGGAGCTGGAGCAGTTGATCAATCGGATTGCCCAGTTCGGCTTCAGCAAGACCTCGATTGTGTTGTCGAGCGCGATTGAGCGGCGGGTGCCGTTGGGGCATTTGGACATGAATGGGAAGGCGAAGGGCTGAGAAACCGGCTGTTGCATTCCACCGGATCGTCCGTGCTTACACGGTTTTTAAGGCCTCGGGGCCCCGACAAGCCCTATTCCTTCAGGATTTGTGTCACGCACAGCCTGTATGTTTGACGCAGAACCGTAGGAGCTTGGCTTGCCAGCGAAGCTTTTGACGGTCTTGAGCGCCTCTTCGCGGCGGTGCGGCGTCCCGACAAGCCCGCTTGCCACAAATTTCAGCCCGGCTCAAGATCGCTCTTAATAGACTGGCATTACCTATTTAGGAGTCTTTGTTATGCAAAAATTTTGAGTTCCATGGACGCAGACACGCCCGAGGCGACAATGGAGCATCTGGATCTCGCTCAGTTGGCCAAGGCACGCATTGAAGCCAATGAGGCCCCCGTACATGTCTCTCTTGACGATCTGATTGCCGAAGCCCAAAGCGATATCGCAAACAAGCGCTCTCAAACACCCCGATAGCGCTTCAAATGCTCGCCAATCTTCGCCGCCGGCACCTTCTGCAATTTGCACAACCAATCATGGGACAACGCCCGCACCCCATGCTTGTCGCGCAACTCGCCGGCCATATGCGCCAGCAGGTTCGCCGCCATCTCGGCATCGGCCATGGCCCGGTGCGCCTGCCCCGTGTGCGGCAGACGGGCAAACGCGGTCAGCGTGCCCAGTTTGTGATTCGGCGCCGCCGGCATCAAGCGCCGTGCCAGCAGCAACGAACAGGCAAAGTTCTGCAACCGCGTGCGCTTGATCCGCCCCAGCTCGAAGTCCCAGAACTTCTGGTCGAACGCGGCGTTATGCGCCAGCAACGGCGTGGTGCCAACGAACTCGTTGACCTCATTCATCACCCGCTCCGCCGAAGGCGCGGTGCGCAACATGGCGTTGCTGATGCCAGTCAGCTGTTCGATAAACGCCGGCACCCGCACGCCAGCATTCATCAAGCTCTGGTAACGGTCGACGATGCGCCCCTGTTCCAGGATGACCACGGCGATTTCCGTGGCCCGGCACCCCGCATTCGGCGTGATGCCCGTGGTTTCAAAGTCGATGACCGCAATACGTTCCAAAAGCCCAGCCCTTTGCAAAATCGGTTTCAGTTTCTCAACAACAACGCGCCTTCGATAGGCACGTAGCGGCTCGCGGCACGGATCAGCGAGTTGGCCGTCAGCCCCGGCACGCCATAGGCCACGGCTTCGACGCCATGCTTGTCGATGATGCGCGTGAGCAGCAGGTCGAAATCGCCGTCGCCGGAAGCCAGCACCACTTCGTCGACATGCGGCGCCGCGTCCATGATATCGATGGTGATGCCCACGTCCCAGTCGCCCTTGGCCGAGCCGTCGCTGCGCTGGATATAGGGCTTGAGCTTCACCGTGAAGCCCAGGTTACGCAGGATCTGCTGGAACTGCTGCTGCTTGCTGTCACCACGATCGATGGCGTAGGCGTAGGCCTCGACGATTTCTCCGCGCTGGCTGATATCAGCCCACAGGGCGGCATAGTTGAAGTGGCAACCATAGGCCTGGCGGACGGTGTAGTAGAGGTTTTGCACATCGGCGAACACAGCGATTTTCTTCACCGCGAATCCTCATGGCGCAAAGGCGCACTGGCGGGTGATGACGAGCGCTCGGAAGCGATTAGGGGTGCAGTATGCCAGCCCGGGGGGAGGTTCAGCGAATAATCGGAGAGGTGAGGGCCAGGGGGGACAGAATTTCAGAGGGCCGGTTGTCTGCAAAGTTTTTGCGGCCTCAAGGGCCTCTTCGCGGATAAATCCGGCTCCCACAATCCTATGCATCGAATCGAAAACCTGCAGACAACCGAAAACACCGTGGGAGCGGTGCTTGCCCGCGAAAGCGCCCTCAAGGCCGCCAAAAGCTTCGCGGGCAAGCTCCGCTCCCACAATCCTCTTTTATCGGTCAGACATAGGAATCGTCGTCGCCAGAAAAGGACGAGCTGTCGTCATTGAAATCGGCGTCGGCCAAACCACCCTGGTCATTGTTGCCCCAGGAATCGTTGTTGGCCATGCGCTCATCACCCCAACCGCCACCATTGTTGTTGCTCATCGGGCTTGGCTCGATGATTTCCTCGATGATCTGCGGTTGCTGCTGGTTATGATGGAACAGGCTGCTGATGCCTTCGGCCAGCATCACGCCACCGGCCACGCCGGCCGCGGTTTTCAACGCGCCACCGAGGAAGCCGCTGCCGATAGGCGCCGCCGGGGCCGCCTGCTGGGGCGCGGGCTGGGCGTAGCCAGGCTGTTGATAGTTAGGTTGCGCGTTGTAGTTCTGCTGCGGTGGCGCATTGAACGCCGGACGCCCCGGCTCACGCCAGCCGCCACCGGAGTTGCTCGGCGCCGGCGCGGGGGCCGGATCGCGGCTACCACCGAAAATGCTCGACAGGAAACCACCACTGCTCGGCGCCGGTGCCGCGCTCTGGGCACGGGCCTGCTGCAATTCGGCCTGAAGCTGCTGCAGTTGCGCCTGCAATTGCTTGTTCTGCTCGTCGAGGCTCTTGAGCGCGTGCTCTTGCACCAGGATCGACTGAGTCATGTAGTACGGCGCGGCCGGTTGGCGAGTCAGGTGCTCCTTGATCCGCGCCTCGGCCAGGGCGTCACGCGGGGCTGAATCCGTTTCGGCTTGCTGCAACCGTGAAAACAGTCCATCGATCAGGGTTTGCTCTTCGCTGTTCATGGCGACCTCATTAGATTGCCGGGTAGAAATCGATCGTCCCAATCCATCGGATCAGGACGTCCCTCAGTTATGGGGTTGTTACAGGAAGTTTCAATGATCCTTACCTAACGTTTACATTTGGGTGTCGGCCCGCACCATCGGTTAAAGTGACACCCTGCCTCAGCCAGCGCGATAGACAACCGATGAACCCGTTCAATGTACTCCGTGACTCCCTGTACTTTTTCCAGCGCAACCTGCGCCAGATCGCCCTGCTCTGCCTGCCACTGGTGATCTTCGAAACCTTGCTCCAGCAACTGCTGGACAACGCCGTGGGCCCGGATGCCTCGCCAGCCTACGGGTTGGTGGCCGGGCTGCTGGTCTATCCGCTCTACACGGCGGCGCTGATTCTGTTTCTCGATGCCCGCAGCCGTGGCGAAACACCGGCCAATCGCGACCTGCTGGCCATGTCCCTGCGCCTGTGGCCGCGCTTTGCGCTGCTGTCGGCGGTCAATACCATCGCCATCGTGCTGGGCCTGTCGCTGTATTTCCTTCCCGGCATCTGGCTGACCGTGATACTGGCGTTCTCCGAATACCTGCTGGTGCTACGCGGGCGCGAGCCGCTGCGGGCGATGAAAGAAAGCTTCGCCCTGAGCCGCGGTCACTTCTGGCTGACGTTCACCTGTATCCTCTGTGTGATGGGACCACTCTGGCTGCTCAAGGGCCTGAGCCTGAGCGCCTATCCGGCACCGCAGAACCCGGTGTTGACGCTGGTCATCGACAGTGCCCACAGTTTCCTGCAACTGTTCAGCAGCATCGTGCTGTTCCGAATCTACATGCTGATCGGTGAAAATTCCGCCAAAGACTGAACCGAGGCCCATGACCCGTCTATTACGTTACCTGGTGGCCGGCCTGCTGCTTGCGGCGGGCCTCATGGCCCTGATGGTCTACAGCCTGACCTGGCGCCCGGAAGAGCGGGAAATCCTGCCGGTGCGCTGTACCGCTGAAGCGCCGGTGCTGGTGGCGGGCCAGACCCTCAAGGTCATGAGCTGGAACCTCCAGTACCTGGCGGGCAAACGCTACGTGTTCTGGTACGACCTGCCCGACGGCAGCGGCCCCGACGAGCGACCGACCCCGGAGGACATGGCCTTCAGCCTGGACGAGGTGACACGGGTGATCCGCGACGAGCAGCCGGACATCGTGCTGTTACAGGAGGTCGACGAGAACGCCAAGGCCAGCGCCTACCAGGATCAGTTGAAGTTGCTCCAGGAGCGGCTGGCGGACTTGTATCCCTGCAGTTCCCAGGCCTTCGACTGGAAAGCCGACTTTGTCCCCAACCGGCATATTTTCGGCAGCGTCGGGCGCAAGCTGGCGACCTTGAGCCGCTATCAGGTCGAACACGCCGAACGCCAGCAATTGCCCCTGGCAGCGGGCAATCTGCTCAAGCGCCAGTTCCAGCCCCGGCCGGCGCTGCTGGTGAACTACCTGCCATTGAGCGACGGTGGACAACTGGCGGTGGTCAATACACAACTGGGGACCTATGCCCAGGACGACACTCAGTTGCGCCAAGTGCAAACGACCCTGCAATTGCTCGACAAGTTCGAAAGCCAGGGGACACCGTGGCTGATCGGCGGCGATTTCAACCTGCTGCCACTGGGCCAGTACCTGCGCCTGCCGCCACGCCTGCACGGCGGTTACTCGGCGGACAGCGAGTTGCATCTGCTGTGGGAGCAATACCCGATGATCCCGAGCAACAACGAAGCCAGCGGCATCGACCGTGAACAGTGGCTGACGTATTACCCGAACGATCCCGACGTCAGTGAGCCGGATCGGACCCTGGATTATTTTTTCTACAGTGCCAAGCTCAAGCGAATCGAAGCCCAGGTGCGACAGGACGACACCCTGACGATTTCCGATCACTTGCCGCTGCTGGCGCGGTTCCTGTTACCAGCGGCGCAGTAGCCGCTCGCGCCGGCTTCCGTTTTGTGGAAGCCGGCTTCACCGGCCAGGAGCCAGCCACTCAACGTTCATTCATGCCGGGCCGACTCAATGCAGGAACTTCACCCACCCGGCAATCGCAAGCGCCACAAAGCAGGTCCAGCCTGAAAACAGCCAACGCCAGACCAGCATTTGCGGAACAAAACCCACGCCTCTCACAAAGGCCGCGCTCATGGCCGTGAACAGTGCTATCGCCAGAACATGGTCAGCCTTCCCATCGGGGCTGGCCATGATGAGCGGATAGAGCGTGCAGGTCAGCATGATCGCGACAGCGACAAGCAAACTCGGCCAATGAATTCGAGAGGCGGGTTCGGCGTCAGCCAGCCGCGGCATCATGGTTGCGCCTCGTCACTGTCGTTCAGGGCTCGGCCCGCTTCGTTCTCGCCCCACATCGCATTCAAGATAGCCAGTAGCAATGCAAAACCGACTCCCAGCATCCAGGCGAAATACCACATGTTGTTTACTCCTTGGCTGGCACTAATAGGCTGAATGTTCGTTGGCTTTGATCTGTGCGACGGTGACCTTGCCGCGCATGACGCGATAGGCCCACGAGGTGTAAATCACGATCAGTGGCATGAAGATCAACACGGCCCAGAACATGATCGCCAGGCTCAGATGACTGGAAACGCTATCCCACACGGTGAGGCTTGCGGCAGGCACCGTGGAGGATGGCATGACGAATGGAAACATTGAGACGCCGGCGGTGCTGATGACGCCGATCACCGCGAGCGATGAGGCGACAAATGCCGAAAGCGTATGGCGCAGTATCAACAGCAGCGCGGCGCCCGCCGCCCCCGCCAAACCCAGCGCCGGTAGCAGCCACAGCACAGGATAATGGCCATAGTTGGCCATCCAGGCCCCGGCTTCGCGCACCACCGACTTGCCGAGAATATCCGGCAATCCGGCGGTATCGATGACTGAGGTAATGCGATAGCCTTCGATCGATTGCAGCCAGATGCCGGCCGCGATGAATGCACACAGCAGTACGATCGCCGCCACCACCGCGCCGTTGATTGCCCTGGACTGGATAGCCCCTTCCGTGCGATGCGCCAGATACGTGCCGCCCTGCAGGGTGATCATGGCACTGCTCACAACGCCGGTCAGCAGCGCAAAAGGGTTCAGCAGTTGCCAGAAGCTGCCGGTATACGTTGACACCAGGTAGTTGTTGAAGTGGAACGGTACGCCTTGCAGCAGGTTACCGAACGCGATCCCGAACACCAGCGGGGGTACCGCCCCACCGACAAACAGCCCCCAATCCCAAGTGCTGCGCCAGGTGGCGTTGTGGATCTTGCTGCGATAGTCGAAGCCCACCGGGCGGAAGAACAACGCCCAAAGGACCAGAATCATCGCCCAGTAGAAACCGCTGAATGCCGTGGCATAGACCACCGGCCAGGCCGCGAACAAGGCGCCGCCGGCGGTGATGAACCAGACCTGGTTGCCATCCCAATGCGGCCCCACGGTGTTGATCACCACGCGCCGTTCCAGGTCATTGCGGCCCACAAAAGGCAGCAGCGTGCCGACGCCCATATCGTGGCCGTCCATAATGGCGAAGCCGATCAGCAGTACGCCAACCAGCGCCCACCAGATAACTTTCAGGGTGGCGTAATCAAGCATGATGGAGTTCCTTCAAATGGGCATCGTGGGCATAACGGCCGGTACCGAGACTGCCAGGCCCCTGGCGGGCGAACTTGACCATCAGGAACATTTCAACCATCAGCAACACGGTGTAGAAAACAACGAATCCGGCCAGCGAGCCATACAGGTTGTTGATGCTCAGCGTGGAGACGCTCATGTGGGTCGGCAGCACACCGTAAATCGTCCAGGGCTGACGACCATATTCGGCGACGAACCAGCCCAGTTCACAGGACAGCCAGGGCGCGGGCAGCATGAGCAGCGCCCAGCGCAGCAGCCAACGGCATCGTGTGCAGCTCGACTTCAAGGTGCTCCAGAAGGCCAGGCCGAAGAGCATAAGCATGGTAAAACCAAGCGCCACCATGATCCGAAATGCCCAGAACATAGGGGTCACGCGCGGTACGGTATCGTTGACGGCCTTGTCGATAATGGCCGGGGTGGCCTGGTTGACGTCCTCGACATACTTTTTCAGCAGCAGGCCGAAACCGAGGTCGGCTTTATATTCTTCGAACTGCCGTAAAGCCGCTGGATCGTCACGATGCGCGCGCAGCGCTTCAAGTGCATTGACCGCGGTGATGCCACGCAGGATGCGCGCGCGGTTTTTTTCCTTGATGTCATGAATACCTGGAATCTGCTTGCTGACCGAGCGGGTACCGATCAGGCCCATCAGCCATGGCACTTCGACTTCCCAGTTATTCTTGGACTCGGCTTCGTTGATGCTGGCCAGCAAGGTCAGGCCCGCCGGCGCCGGCTTGGTTTCCCACATGGCTTCCATGGCGGCCATCTTGGTTTGCTGTGCCTCACCCACCGTGTAGCCGGACTCGTCACCCAGCACAATCACGCTCAGCACCGAGGCCAGGCCGAAGGCTGCCGCCACCCGGAAGCTACGCTTGGCAAACTCGACATCGCGATTCTTGAGCAGGTACCAACTCGAAATCGACAGCACGAACATCGAGCCGGTGACGTAACCCGCCGAGACGGTGTGCACGAACTTGGCCTGCGCCACCGGATTGAAAACCACCGCCCAGAAGTCGACCATTTCCATGCGCATGGTGATGTAGCTGAATTCCGATCCCACCGGGTTCTGCATCCAGCCATTGGCAATCAGGATCCACAACGCCGACAGGTTGGTACCAATCGCCATCAGCAGGGTGACCAACAAGTGGTGCTCTTTCTTTAGACGATCCCAACCGAAGAAGAACAAACCGATCATGGTCGATTCAAGGAAGAACGCCATCAGACCTTCGATGGCCAGCGGCGCACCGAAGATATCGCCGACGTAGTGCGAGTAATACGCCCAGTTGGTGCCGAACTGAAATTCCAGCGTGATCCCTGTTGTCACCCCCAGGGCGAAGTTGATGCCGAACAGCTTGCCCCAATAACGCGTCATGTCTTTCCAGATCACATTCCCGGTCATCACATAGACGCTTTCCATGATGACCAGCAGCCAGACCATGCCAACCGTGAGCGGTACAAAAAGAAAGTGGTAAAGCGCAGTGGCCGCGAACTGCAGCCGTGACAAATCCACCAGTTGTTCTGAAATCACTTACTTGCCCCTTGAGCCGATTGAGTCGAGGTGGGTACGCCAAGCCTGTCACTGATGGTGTTCGAATCGACGCTGACGCGCGAATCCCGGATGAACAGCCACCACAGCACTGTCAGCAGCATCAGCTTGATCAGTACTGCCGTAAGCAGATAACGCCGCAGTCGTTTGTCGGAAAGTGTCATGACCATGTGCTAGCACGTCGTATGCCAAGTAGAAATATCTATTTCTATTACTTGATAACCACAACTGAAACGTTTCTTTGACAAGGCTCCAGGCGCCCAGGCAGCTCAATGCACCGCCAGACTGCCAGGCAGCAGTCCGTTGTGGCACTGCCACCCCGCCAATAAACACTGCCAGTGGCAGTCATTGACAGGCGAGTACAGCGATACTCAGTCCCTGAACCCAAACCAAACCCTACAAAATCAATCAGATGATTCCAGCCGCCAGTACATTCTTTACCTGGCAGACTTGTTGCTTTGTTACTCAAGTCAGCTTCAAGTGCGAGCGGCGCGGCAAACGCCCTGCTGAGAAGATAGACCATGAGCGTGAAGTTACACGTCGTCTGTTCCGGCCCCCCGGGGCAATCCTGGTGACTGGGCACGGGTAAGTCGTCGTGTTGCGCTTGGCCAGGCCGGCATATTGTTTACTGCGCTGGAGACCCGGCGTAGCCATTGATCGGGAGATCGCCATGAACGCAAACATTGGAACCATTGATCGTAGTCTGCGCATTGTCATCGGCCTGCTGCTCATTGGCCTCAGTCTGTCGGGTGTGATCGGTTGGTGGGGCTGGATCGGCGTGGTGCCGCTGGCCACCGGCATTTTCAGTTTCTGCCCGGTCTATAGGCTGCTGGGCATCAGAACCTGCAAGCGCGGCTGAAAGACAACCGTTGCACAGTGGCGGGCGCCTGGGGCGCCCGTAGTCGTTTATAGCGGCGTGGTGTCGAGTGCGTTTTTGGATCAAGCCGTTATGCTTTCCGCGGCTTCACTCTAGCCGTGGCCTCGGCGACCAAAGGGTCATCCGGCCAATAGTGCTTGGGATACCTGCCCTTCAGATCCTTCTTCACTTCGGCATAGGTGCTGCGCCAGAAGTTCGCCAAATCCTGGGTCACCTGTACCGGGCGCCGGGCTGGCGACAGCAGGTGCAATTTCACCACCTGACGGCCCCCGGCAATCCGTGGCGTCTCGGCCAGGCCGAACAATTCCTGCAAGCGCACCGCCAGGATCGGCGGCTGTTCGCTGTAGTCCAGGCGAATCGACGAGCCCGAGGGCACGCTCAGATGATGTGGCGCCAACTCGTCCAGCCGTTGCGGCAACGGCCAGGGCAACAGGCCGTGAAGAATCCCGGCCAGCTCCAGGTTGGCGAAATGACTCAGCCGCGAGACCCGCCCCAGATACGGTTTGAGCCACTGTTCAAGGGTTGCCAGCAAGCTCTTGTCGCTGACATCCGGCCATTCGCTCTGACCCGGCCCGTCCAGGTCCAGTTGGCGTAACAAGGCCACCCGCGCCTGCCATTGACGCAGTTCCGGGGTCCAGGGCAACAGCTCCAGGCCCTTGCGCCGAACCAGATTGACCAGTGCCTGGCTGCGCGCCGCCTCGTCCAGCCCGGTCAGGGGTTCGCGCCCGAGGATCAGTTCGCCGACCTTGCGCTGGCGCTCAGCCCGCAGCACGCCTTCGCGCTCGTCCCAGTCCAGTTGGTCGAGCATGCTCACCTGCTCGGCCAGCACCGTGTCGAACAGGCCCGGATCGAACTCCGCCGCCAGGTAGATACGCTCTTCACGCTGGCCCTGACGGCTGCCCAGGTCGGCCACCACCAGCCAGGGTTGTTTCATCAGGCTGTCGGTTTCGCTGAACAAGGCCGCCCGACCGTTGGCCAGCCGATACTCCGCGCTACCTTCGCGCCGCTGTTGCGCGACCCGATCCGGATACGCCAGGGCCAACAGCGCGCCCAGCCAGCGCGGGTGATCCGGGTCGGCCACCGGCTCGCTGGCCGAGCCGCGCAAATAGCCGCGATACTGTCGCGCCAGTTGCCGAGCCCGCTGCACGCCGCCCTGGGCACCGCGTGTCGCCCGCGCCTCCCCAACCAGCAGGGCCAGCCGCGTATGCAGGTCGGCCCCACCGCCACGCTGGATATCCCGCTCACCCAACAGCGCCGCGACATCACAGGCCATGCTCGCCAGCCCCAACGCCTGCCCGCGCAACAGCAAATGGGCGATACGCGGATGGGCCGGCAACTCGGCCATGGCCTGGCCATGATTCGTCAAGGCGTACTCGGCGTCGCCCTTGCCAACCAGCGCACCGAGCCGCTGCAGCAGGTCCTGTGCCTGGGCATAGGCGGCGGCCGGTGGCGCATCCAGCCATACCAGTTCGCCGGGGGCCACGCCCCAGCGCGCCAACTGCAAGGCCAGCCCGGCCAGGTCCGCCTGGAGAATTTCCGCGCTGCCATAGGCCGCCAGCTGTTCATGCTGGGCTTCGGACCACAAGCGATAACACACTCCCGGTTCCAGGCGTCCGGCCCGGCCCGCGCGCTGGGTGGCGCTGGCCCGGGAGATACGCTGGGTGTCAAGGCGGGTCATGCCGCTGCCGGGATCGAAGCGCGGCACCCGCGCCAGGCCGGCGTCGATCACCACCCGCACGCCATTGATAGTCAGGCTGGTTTCGGCGATGTTGGTCGCCAGCACCACCTTGCGCTTGCCCGCCGGTGCCGGCTCGATGGCCGCGCGCTGGGCCGCCAGGTCCAGCTCGCCATGCAGCGGGCACAGCAGCACATCGGCGCGTCCGTTCAGACTTTCCTCCAGTTGCTGGTGTACCCGGCAGATCTCCGCCTGGCCCGGCAGGAACACCAGCAGGCTACCGTGTTCGGCGTCCAGCGCCTCGTGCACGGTCTGCACCACTCGCGGCTCGATGAATTCGCCGGGCTGAAAGGCCCGCCCCCAGCGCATCGCCACCGGGAACATACGGCCCTCGCTGCGTACCACCGGTGCATCACCGAGCAGACTGGCCAGGCGTTCGCCCTCCAGCGTGGCGGACATCAGCAGGAGCTTCAGCGGCTGCTCGTCGCGAAACATCTGCCGACCGTTGAGGCTCAAGGCCAGAGCCAGGTCGGCGTCCAGGCTGCGTTAATGCACTTGACCGATTGCATGTTCCTATCAAAATCTAACAAACATTTTAAATACAATATCTTAGCTGCATTCAGAACGAGCAGAATCAATTGACAATCATCAGAAAAACCGCGTACCTAGCCAACTACCCGTTCAGGGCACTGTCGCGAGAGGTCGTCGCCTTGATGGAGCGCATAGCTGAAGGCTACAAAAGCCCATCGGCGGTGCTGATCAAGCTCTTCGAATGTTACTGCGATCTGCAGGGCGCGAAGGTTTCGTACATCAGCTTGTCCAGTCCCTCGTACCAAAAGCTGGCTCGAGGCTTCTTGGGGGCTCTGGAGGGCACCGATTTCGTTGACAACGGCGAATTGTCTCGGAGGGTGTTCATTCGTGCGTTCGCAGAAACCCACAACCTCATTCGAGCAGAAATACCTGGCATGGAGGAGCTGAGGGTTGACCCAGACAGCATGGCGAGCAACGTCTCGCTGTGGCAGGCGCAGCGCTCCAAATTGGATGAAGAAAGCCTTAGGTACTGGAATGGGTGGGGAATCCCCTCTCAGAAAAAGGGGCGGGAGTATTTCCTCTACCTGCCGTGCTTGTGGGTAAGCCACGGTAAAGAATTTACTGAGGAATTCTATCGCCACTGGCAGCTTCATTTTAAGAAGTATGCTCAACCTCCATACACGGTGTTGAACAAGATGGCCAAATACCTTTCGGAACACGGCGAAGATTGGCCATCCGTAACGTTCCAGCATCCCCGGATGATCAAGGCGTTCTTCTTGGCTTTCATGAAGGATTTCTTCCTCACTGCCCACAAGCAAAAGAACAACATTAACTCACAGATCCGAAGCTGGAACTCGTTCATCACCCAATGCGAGGAGACTTTCATCGAAACGGGCGTGTGGGCAATGCCATTTCAAGGCGGCCTTCCCAAGCCCATTGCAAGGCCTGACCTGGGCATTGGAACACATAAGAAAATGCGCGAAGATGGTGTTGTGGTGCATGAGAAGCTGATTACGCCAGTTCCCCTTCACGTGACCGACGAGGAAGCAATCGAGATCATCTTCCACAACATCGAATCTGACATCTCGGTCGTTAAACTATGGGCCACTGAACAATGCCGACAGCTTTGGTCTAGAGTTCAGGAGCGTAAAGCGCTAGCTAAACTTGGCGAGCCCATTCAGCGGCGTGGCAGTACAAAGTCAGTAGAGCAATTGGGCCTGGAAAATATCTGCGCTACGTTTGAGCAAGATGGGTTTCAAACCGACAAAACCTATTTGACGACCCGTTTCGGAAGCGGCAACAGGGTCGAGGTAGCCAACCTGCTTGGCCTTCCAACTTCCGATAAACTTTTCCCCTATCAGTGTTTGCTTGTGATCCAGCACCCAGAGATCACTCCAAGTTTTCTGCTCAAATTTTCTCTCTTTGACGACAATGGGGACTATATCGGATTTATTAAAAACGATACCGGCGCCAACCTCATCGGCTACAAAGATCGCAAAGGCAAAAATCGAAGTGAGCAGGTGATTGAGCTCACCGCTGAGTCCCAGCAATGGATCGAAGAGATTATCGAGATCACTGAGCCGTTGAGAAAGGTTCTGCGCAAGGAAGGAAACCCCATTTGGAAGGAACTATTTATTAGTTGCGGCCTGGGCTTTTCCCCTCCAAGCAGCTCGACTATCCCTATCTGGAACAGCTGGAGGTTCGAAAAGCATCCCAAGGTTTATGAAGACCTGCGGCCTCAATTCGCCCCTTACGAACACCTGTTAAGCTGTGGCTTGCAGCAGTTCCTTGATAGACTAACTCTTACGACTATCCGTTCGTCCTGCGGGGTGGAAGTCTATCTGCGTACAAAAAGCGTTGTCGAGATGTCCAAAGCACTCGGGCATACGCGCTATGACGCTGAATTGCTGAAACGGTATCTCCCTGATGCGATTCTGGCGTTCTTCCAGTCTCGATGGATTCGTATATTCCAGCGCAGCTTCATATGCGAGGCGATGAAGGACAGTCCTTACTTGCTTGAGGCAACAGATTTCGCCAGCATGAATGAGCTCCACACTTTCCTGAAAAACCATGCGCTGAAGGACATTCCAAGTTATCTCGTAAACCCTGAAAATAAGCCGAGCCCAAAACAAATCGAGTCACACAAGAGCCATGTCTACATTTCGATTGATGTAGGGATCATGACCGCTATGCTTTCCCTTGAAGCAGCGGTTAGGAACCCCAAAAAAGACCAAGAAGTGTGTGGCCTTGCAAGGTATTGGGCAGATGTTTCCAAAGCTGTAAGCGACGAAATCGAACGCGGCAGCGACCCTCTGCTAAAAGAACACCTCAACGTTGCCAGGACTCACTGTAATCCGTCTCAAATGGAGAAAGTTATTTATGTCGCTGCCGCCTGAGTTGGATTTCCTTGAGGTCTTTTTCGTTGACCCATACCAAGCTGCCAGATCGGCTGAGTGGTTACTCAGCGACTTCGATGCCAACGTCTGGGAGTATAGTTTTGGCTTCAAGGAGCCGAAATATATCGATTGGGATGTGAAACTTAACGACGGGAGCAGCCTGATCGATAAAAAGAATAAAGAGCTGCTGGACGGCTTAAAATATTTCCTCACTGGCTCAACTCATGCCAATACGGCTCCGGGCCCAAAACTCCAATGGGCCAGCGAGCTCGCGCGTGCAGTTCATATCGTCGACTTTCTGCTATTGAACGCCGAACAATTCAAGCTAGCACAATATGGGCTAGCTGGATTGGGCCGAGATAAGTTGAAGTTGATTTTATCAGAAATCGGCTCTAGCAAAGACACTGCCGAGTCTATCTATGGCTGGTCAAAGCGCATGTCGCTTTACGGCCTCAATCTTGCCCTGAAAACTAGCAAAATTGAAATTGCACTCGCGATTGCCCAATGGCCTGAGTTGGCAATCATCACTCCAGAACAGATTGATGAAAACACACTGGACATACCGCTCGAATTGATACCTCAAGTTAGGGCTGCTCTACACTTGAAGGGATTGTACCGTGCGTCTCGTGAAAAAGGACATACTCCAAATTCTGTACGGCTGTCGAACGAGATTTACAGAAATACACTTAGAGGTAGGTTTGAGGATAAGCCTGTCATTAAAACCCTGGCCGTCCAAAACGGTGATGACTTCGTTCGAGAATATCCTCCGATCCCCGTCGCCACGGGAGCCCGAGACAAAATGGGTGATATCAACTTTAGCGAATATAGAAGGACGCTCTACGGCCTCGGAGGTCTTCATCACCTTGGGGTACCTGCGCCATCAACAGAGGACTTGGTAAGCGCCAAGAATTTCACTATTGATACGGCGAGCGCTGGTAGATTCCGCTCGCTACCTTCCCAAGTCGTTTTCAGTGCCGTCAGAAATTCCATTGAGTTTTATCTCAAGCATGGATCAAAAATCGTAGACGGGTTTTGCCGTACAATAATGTACTGCAAAAAGGAAAATATCCCACTGAGCAAGTTGACAGACCAGCAATTCCAAAAGGTGGTTGGTGAAGACTTGACCTCATTAGGCGTCGAGAAACTTGGAATCTCGCGGCGAGCGGTTGACACGCCGTATGCCAGCGAGCTAAAGGGAACCAAATCCGAGTATTTTACGAAACTGCGCTCCAATCATGGATTGATTGAGTTAGTGAAGATACTCATTGGATGCACTCAGGTTGTTACTGGGGCGTTGATGGGCCGGCGGATCGGTGAACTGCGGGATCTGCATGCCAATGATTGCCTGGATGTCTCAGAGCAGTGGCTGGTGTTTGTCAACCGAAAAAGCACCTACAACTTGTTCGGTGCTCGGCAAGTGGAAGTGAGGCCAATCGAGCCAATCGCCGTGAAGATGATTAAAAATCTGGTCAGGATGCAGAAAATCTTGAAACGGGTTGGGTTCATTAGCGAACTCCAAGGTCTCTTCGCAAGCCCTTCCGGTAAGGGCAATGCCGTGTTTACCAAGACCTCTGTTTATAGCTTCAACCAGAATCTCGACTTGTTTTGTGATTACTTCGAAACCCAGACGAACGAAGACGGAAAGCGTTATTACATTCGCCAACATCAGCTTCGCAGGTTCTTCGCCATGCTGTTCTTCTACTCCAGCAGCTTCGGTGGACTTGAAACTCTGCAATGGATGCTAGGACATACCGACGTGAAGCATGTCTGGCATTACCTCACCGAGTCTATGGACGGCGCCACCCTGCGTGGGGCAAAAGCGCAGTTTGTGGCCGAAGCACTCCACTGCGGCGATGTAGCCAGCTTTGAAAGCTTAGCGGCCCTGTTGAAAGCTCGCTACGGTACTGAGGATTTCACCATTGTCGACACCGAGGAGCTCGAAGATTACCTGTCAGATCTGATGGAAGAAGGCTCCTTGGAGATTGAGCCGGAATTCATTGAGGACGATGAAGGCCAGCGCTTCAAGGTAGTAGCTCGTGTCAAGCAGGTGGCAGCATGAAGAAGACTGATGCTCGTGTAGAGCGCAACACATCGGCGCTTTTCACACTGGTTGAGTGCCTGGAAAAAATCCGTAGGGTTCCCGACAGCTTTAAAGGCAACAAAGAACTGGTGGCAGCCCTGAAAAGTCAGAGTTCAACGGCAGCTCTGAGCTTCAGTTTCACAGTGGGCGAAGAGACGAAAACAACTACCCCTGTCAGCCTGAACACGCTGAAGTCTTATGCAGAAAGTAACCTGCCTACGGGTTTCAACGGGTTGAATAAACTTCGTGTCGCGGCCCTTGAAGCGCTAGGGAAGGTCTGAAATACCCACCGATTTCTGATGCCCTCATTGGCTGAGGCTCAAAAAATTCTGAGTCGGTCGAGCAGCAGACCCTTCCTGTCTTTAACTCACGGTTCTTACCTCTGATCGTACTGTTTCAAGGCGTACGGTCCGCATTACAGACGCACCTCTCCCGCATTCATCAACCGTTTTCGCACCATCCACAGATTCGATAAGGCAAACAGTGTGGTCAGTTGTGCTGTGTTTTTCGCCAACCCGCGATAACGTACTTTCGTATGGCCGAACTGGCGTTTGATGACTCGAAACGGATGCTCGACCTTGGCCCGTATCTGAGCCTTCGCACGTTCTATTCTTCGATACACTTGTGTGATCAGGCTCTTCTTGCCGTGTTTCTTAAACGTGCTGGGCCGGGCGGCAATCGACCAATACATCTGGCGTCCCTGGTGCTCAGGACGCTTCTGCACACCGGTGTAACCCGAATCGCCACAGACGTACGTTTCCTCACCCTGCAGCAACTGATCGACCTGCGTGACATCCGCCACATTCGCCGCCGTGCCCACCAGGCTATGGACCAGGCCGGAGTCGGCATCGACGCCAATGTGCGCTTTCATCCCAAAGAAATACTGGTTTCCTTTCTTCGCCTGATGCATCTCAGGGTCGCGCTTGCCCTCTTTGTTCTTGGTCGAACTCGGCGCGTGAATAATCGTGGCATCGACCACCGTGCCTTGGCGCAGCATCAGGCCACGATCACCCAGATAACCGTTGATGACCTGCAAGATCCCACTGGCCAACTCATGTTTTTCCAGCAGCCGACGGAAGTTGAGAATCGTCGTTTCATCGGGAATCCGGTCCAGGTGAAGTCCTGAAAACTGGCGCAAGATCGTCGTTTCGTAGAGCGCTTCTTCCATCGCCGGGTCGCTGTAGCCGAACCAGTTCTGCATTAGATGAACCCGCAACATCGCCATCAGCGGGTACGCCGGACGGCCGCCTTCACCTTTTGGATAATGCGGTTCGATCAAGGCAATCAGGCCCTTCCAGGGTACGACCTGATCCATCTCAATCAGGAAGCGCTCACGCCGGGTCTGTTTGCGTTTACCGGCATACTCAGCATCGGCAAAGGACATCTGTTTCATCGGGGCTCAACCGTTCAGTGTGGACGAGACGGGTATTTCACCAAATTTGGAAGTGTTTTTCAGAGTTTCCCTAGAGGCCTCAGAACGACGCGAGGCGCGCTCCAATAAGCGAACCAAGGTGGGTCTGTCGCTACGAGTCGCAGAACTGGAGCAGAAACTAGCCTTGCACCAAAAAACAAACCTGACACTGCTTCATGCTCTGGGCAATGCTCGCGATCACATCAAAAGTGTCAGGGATGCTCCAAACGCTAGTGTCAGGTCACTAAGGGCTCAGGAGGCCATCAAGGCGCTGACAGCGATGGTATCGCTGAACGCCCCGCCTTACGACAAGCTTCCTGCCCCTGATGGCCCTTCTGTTGTAAACCTGGATGAATACAGAAGATGACGAAGCAAAGCCAAAACCAGCTGTTCTCAATCTTGGATGAGATGACGCTGTATTCCCACATGGCGCTGGGCACGATTGAGACAAGGGCATTCAACAGTGTCCCATTCGTGACCTGGCCGAACGGTGCGCCCTGTGTGCCGGTGAATCAGTACATTCTGTCGATGATGGAGCGGCCTGGTCGTAACGGCAACCGCAACCTGTCTACACGCGGATCTAAAGGCGGAACCCTCGGCGAGTACGCCTCCAAGATAAGCCACCTGGTTCGTTATTGCTATCATGCCAACATCGACTTTATTCACCTGACTGACTCCAAGTTTACAGAGTTTATCGACTCACTTAGAGACGAAAAGTCTCGACTTTACCCAACCGAGAAGAAAAGAACTGAGCCTACAATTCTGGGCATAGGTCGTGTTTGCCTAGCCTTCCTGGAGTTTGTTGGTAGGCTTCACGAGAAGCCAAGTTTTGTCGCTGTTGGCGGGACAATCAGAATCACCATGCACGCCTTTACGGTTAAATATCGTAATGGCCGCACATTGAAAAAAGAGTATGCGCATCATCATTCGCTAAGCCTTGGGGGACGAATTCGGTCAATATTCCCGATTTCTGACAAGAACATAAAGCGCCTGAGGGACGCGGTAGACAGCCATTCTAAATCGCGATTTATTGATTCCAGAAGAAAGATTATACTTCTCCTGTTGGAGCACACTGGTGCGCGCAGGGGGGAAATCTCGAGAATATTAGTTAAAGACATCCTTGATGCGCTGGAGATGGATGAGCCAATGCTTAGGCTAGAGACTTGGAAGCAAGGGGTGTCTAGCCAGCGTCTCATTCCCGTTCACAAAATGGTTCTCAGTGATATCAAAAAACACATCGACATCATGCGCAGGAAGGTCGTCAAGGGGAAGGTAGACGATGGCTTTCTATTCATATCACAAAATTCTGCAAAGGGGATATCTCCGGACACAATCAGCTCAGAAATTTTTCTCCTGAAAAAGGCAGCAGGCATTAAAGAAAAAACATCTCCACATATGTTCCGGCACGCCTTCATTACGAATAAATTTGTCCAACTAATTAAACAGCATGAAATGGAAAATCCTGATCAATTCAGGCAGTCCTTGCTGAGCAGCAAAACCTTCATTACCGAAGTAATGATGTGGACTGGACACAAGTCTGCTGAGGCTGTTGAGCGCTACATTCACCTGGCATTCAAGAGGGTCGCTAACTACGCTGCGACAGTATCGTCAGTGCACTTAGCTTCAGCCATGCAGCTGTTTGACCGTAAGCAGCGGGAGCTGTTGAATCGACTGAAGACCGATCTCAGCGTTGAGGAATATGAAGCCGAGTTGCTGGAGCTGCAACGCCTAAGGGATGAGGACTTTGAGATTGCCGGCAGGCGAGTGAGCTCCAATTGAATCTCACCTTGGGCGCCGGACTTGTGGGGCTTGCCCCTCCGGGGACGGCTCTCGTGAACCAAGCCCTGGCTGCGCCCGGTTTTGGCCCTGCCGGGCTTCCATCCTCAAGCCTCTGGCCCGTGGTGGGCCGGCGCGCTCCGCTTGCAGTCGTGACCGATAAATGGGTGTCCGGTTTCATTAGACCACTACACCTGGACGATCTGGGCTTTGAAGGACTTGGAGTAGGAGCGGCGCGTCGATGGCATAAGAAACCCTCTTAAAAGTGCTGGACTTGGTGTCCACCACTTTGGCGGACACCATTGTCTCGAGCGGCGGTGTCAGGAAGGTGTGCTGCCCGGAGGGTTACTGATGAAAGACAAAATCGTCGGCCCCTTTTCCGAGATGCGAAATTACACCCCACTTGAGCAGTCGCTTGCATTGCATTTGACCAGGATCCTGTATTCAACTTGATCACCATTTGCATTCGATATGACAAGCGAACGTACCGTGCGCATCGGCAGATCACGGCTGGTTCTGTTGAAAAAAGTCAGATTTCAGCTCGTCTGAGTTTAGATACAGCCACCACCGGAGTACCTACTCACCACATTGAGTGGTTTACCTTTCCCTTAAGCTCTCATCCTTGTATTGCATCAGTGGACTCAAGAAATAGTCGATCAAGCGGCGCCTGCCGGTTTTGATTTCCACTGTCACCGCCATGCCTGGGGTCAGGTTGATGGTTTTGCCATCGACATCCATTGTGTTTTTTGCCATCTGCACGCGCGCGGAGTACACGAGACCAGAAGGTTTATCGCGGTTGTCTGCACTATTGGTTTTACTGTCGTTGGCTTGCGTTTGCTTGGGGTCTTCCTGCACCGCGTCATTGGAAACCCGCAGTACGGTGCCGTGAATCGTCCCATATTTGGTGAACGGAAACGTTTCGATTTTGATCTGTGCGTCTTGTCCTTCGCTCACAAAACCGATGTCCTTGTTTTGCACAAACGCTTCGACGTCCAGTGCGTTGTCTAACGGCACGACCTCCATCAATTGCTGCGCTGGGGTCACCACGCCACCAATCGTATGAATGGCGAGTTGTTGCACGGTGCCATCGACCGGTGCGGTCAGCGTCATGGCTTCACGATGATTATTGGCTTTAATGTAATCCTGTTTGTACTCCCCCATTTTTTGTTCGGCATCGTGCAGTTGATCGAGCTGTGTACGCTGCGTTTCAGCTGTCAATGCTTCTTTTTGGCGTTGGGTGGTCAGGATCACGGCATCAAGCTCCTTGAGTTTGGCTTTGGCTGAAGCAAGATCTCGTTCCATCTCGATACGAGCCTGTTCTTTATCTAAATAGTCGTGCCGAGCCACATAGCTTTTATCGAGCAAGTCTTTGAAATCGCTTTCGCGCTGAGCGGCAATCGGTAGCGTCGCTTCCAGTTTGTGTTCATTTTCGAGTATCGAGGCACGCTCGGATTCGTGTTGGGTTAGCTCCGCGCTGAGCTGTTGCAATTTGGTACGGTATTCCGCGTATTGCCCGGCAGCCATACGCTGCGCGGCTTTGTACTTCTCTGGCTCGGCTCCATTGAGTGGGTCGTTCATAGCAGGAACAGTATTGTTGTGCGCTAGCGCCTCCAGCACAGCCCGTGCTCGTGCTGCATCAAGTTGAGTTTGTTGCCAATCAATATGAGTGCGATCAGTGTCGGCTTGTGCCGTGGTGGCATCCAGCTCGATTAACACATCACCGGCCTTGACTGTCTGTCCGTCGTTGACATAAATAGCTTTAACAGTCGCTGTTTCCAGCGGTTGAATGATTTTGGTATGCGCGTTTGGAATAATTTTTCCGCTGGCTGTGGCGACGATATCGACCTTGCCGACAATCGACCAAATCAACGCGATCACCGCGAAGACAATAATTAATTGCATAGCAACGCGTGGTGCCGGATGTACCGGCGTTTCCTGTAGCGACAAAGCCGACGGCAGAAATTGCAGTTCGTGCGACAGACGTGGTGGCGGATCCATTTCTGCTCGGCGCGCCCAAGCGTAACCAAAATGAGTGGTATAGCGTTTGAGTAATTCGCTTATAGCATCCCAGCGCAGATTCATTTGGTTTAAAGCTCCTTAACCTTGCTGCATTCGCAGTAAGCGCGCGTAGTGCCCGGCTTGGTGTGTTGCCAATTCAGCATGCGTGCCTTGCTCGACGATCTGGCCACGATCGAGTACGACAATACGGTGGGTGTGGCGAACGGCCGATAGCCGATGCGCGATGATGATCACGGTGCGGCCTTGGCAAATGGCTTGCATATTATTTTGAATAATCCGCTCGGATTCATAATCGAGCGCACTGGTCGCTTCGTCAAAAATCAAAATGCGCGGGTTGGTGATTAAGGCGCGAGCGATGGCTACGCGCTGACGTTGGCCGCCGGATAAGCTTGCGCCGTGCTCGCCGACCATGGTGTCGTAGCCTTCGGGCAGTTCTAAAATAAACTCGTGCGCACCGGCTAGCTTTGCAGCATGAATGACAGCATCGAGTGGGGCACCCGGATCAGCCAACGCAATGTTTTCGCGTATGCTGCGATTGAACAAAATGTTTTCCTGCAGTACGACGCCGATTTGTCGGCGCAGCGATGAAGGATCGGCGAGCGCGAGGTCCATGCCGTCGACCAACACACGTCCGCGTTCGGGCACATACAGCCGCTGCAACAGACGCGTTAACGTGCTTTTGCCAGACCCCGAACGCCCAACAATACCGATCGATTCGCCGGGATGAATCACTAGGGAAACATCGCGCAGAATTTCCGAGCCATCGGGCCGGTACCGAAAACTTACCTTGTCGAATTCGATAAGGCCTTTCAGTACGGGCAGCGCGCTGCGATTGCTGTTCGCGAGTTCGGAGCGCGTATTGAGAATATCTCCGAGGCGCTGCACCGAAATACCGATTTGCTGAAAGTCCGTCCACAATTGTGCCAGACGCATAATCGGCTGCGCCACACGCCCGGCCAGCATATTAAATGCGATCAATTGGCCAACGGTGAGATCGCCGCCGATGACCAACCGCGCACCCAGCCACAGCGTGGCCACCGTTACCAATTTGCCAATGACACCCACAGCTTCACGTGCAATGGTGCCGAGGCTCGCCGTTCTGAAACCCGCGGCAATGTACGCGGCCATCTGATTGTCCCAGCGCCGGATCATTTGCGGCTCTACTGCCATCGATTTAACGGTATCGATGGCAGAAATGGTTTCGACCAGAAACGATTGATTCTCGGCACCGCGATTAAATTTTTCATTTAGGCGCGCACGCAATAACGGCGTGATGCCAACAGAAACCAACACGTACAGCGGCATTGAGATCAATACAATCAATGTTAGCCAACCGCTATAGAACAGCATCACGGCGATAAACACGACCGAGAAAAACACATCAAGGATTAGCGTCAGTGTATTACCTGTGAGAAAGCTGCGAATGTTTTCCAACTCGCGTACACGTGCGACCGAATCGCCAACCCGTCGTGACTGAAAATACGCTAACGGCAACTCCAGCAAATGCCGAAATAAACGCGCGCCCAATTCCACATCGATACGGCTGGTAGTATGCGCAAATACATACGTACGCAGTCCACTCAAGGCGGATTCGAACAGCGACACCACAAGCAGGCCCACTGCAATAACATCAAGTGTAGAAAAGCCACGATGGACCAGCACCTTGTCCATCACTACCTGAAAAAAGAGCGGTGTGACCAAGCCGAACAATTGCAGCCCGAAGGAGACGAGTAAAATCTCACCGAGCAATTTACGGTATTTGACGACGGAGGGAATAAACCAGGTGAAATCGAATTTCGACAGCTCACCTGCCATCAATGCACGTGACGTGAATAACATCAGTTCGCCGCTCCAGCGTGCATTTAACTCCTCAATAGAGAGTTGTTGCGGACGCTGCACACGCGGATCGTGAATCAGGACTTTATCGGTTTCCGCGCGCGCGATAATAAAAAACTGCCCATCGACATCGATGGCGATCGCTGGCAGCGGCGTACGCAATAAACGCGAACTGTCGGTGCGCACCGGTTTCGCCTTGAGCTGCAGCTTTTTCGCAGCCAGCAAAATATCGGACTTGCCGAACGGATGCTCATCAGGCTGGAACTCGTGGGCCAGTTGCTCGGGCTCTGCTGCAACATTGTGATAACGGGCCAGCATCACCAAACAGGCCAAACCGGTATCGATCGACTTGGGTGGTGGTGTCTCAGACTCAGTGGGCGGTAAAGGCGTGCCATTCCCGCCGTCCCTGTCATCCGCGGCGCTGGGGTTGTCGCCTTCCATGAAGTACTCCGTTGTTATTCAAACACCACCGCTTCAGATTAATGAGGCGGTGGTGTTTTTAGCCAGGCTAGTTAGATTATTGAGTTCAATGCCAGTTAGCGGCGAGCACAGGGGCCAAAGCTGCTTGTTCGTTCGCGCTCAGGGCCGATAGGCTGGTCTGCCCCGCACTCGGTGGCGCGAAAGCCGCCATCGCACTGACCAGGTTATCGACTTGACTCGCGAGTAATACCTTGCCATCGCCTGCCTGAATTTGCCCCACTTGATTCGTCGGTGCGACATACCAGTTCGCGATCGTTTCGGTATCCGAGGTACCCATAATGTTGATCACCAGATCATTGCCGTTGTGTTGGAACCAGAGCTGATCTGCCTTGATATCCGCCGCGTATTGAAGACGATCCGTACTACCCGCGACGACCTGGTCGTTGATTCGATCTGCTCCGGCGCCGCGCGCAACCGCATACGTATCGCCACCGCTGCCGGTGGTGAAGGTCGCCAGCCCATTGGGTCGATCCAGTGTATGGGTACCATTGGCATCGAAAACCTGAACTAGCAAGTGACCATCAGCGTTAAACGTATCGCTGCCATAAGAACCATCGCTGGCAGTCCAGTGATCCCCAGTCACGACGCCAAGGGTGTAGTAACGTGTGATGCGGTTACCTTTGCCGTCGTCCGCATCGGTAGATATCAAGCTACCGTCGCTGGCAAGAGCGATATTGACGACATTAGACAAATTCCATACGGTGCCATCGGCAAATTGCACCTGCTGTACCGGGTTGTAAGGATTCGCCGAATTACCCTGGTAGAAGAAACCGCTGATCGTGATCTTGTCAGTGGTGCCGGCGATGCTCAGCTCCAGCGCGCCATTACTGACGCCCGTCTGACTGTCATAGACTTGCCGAAGCACTACATCGCTTGGGGCCACACCCACCTTGAACTGCAAGGTATTGAGCTTGTTGACCGTGGTGTCGTAGCTGATCGTCACCAGATCCTGGCCGTCGCCACGACCGAACAGAAAGGTGTTGTTGCCAGTCCCGCCAGTCAGGGTGTCGTTGCCGGCGCCACCATCCAGCACGTCATTGCCCGCGCCACCGTCGAGGGTGTCGTTACCCGCTCCCCCCAGTAGGGTGTCGTTGCCGTCACCACCGTACAACACATCGTTGCCATCGCCGCCATCGACCAGATCGTTGCCGGCTGCCCCGTTGAGGGTGTCGTTGCCCAGCCCGCCGGTCAACGTATCGTCGGCCGACGTGCCGCGGATGTTGTCGTCGCCAGCCGTGCCAGCCAGCAGCGTGGCGGTGATGGTGGCCATATTCCAGGTGGTGCCGTCAGCAAATTGCACCTGCTGCACCGGGTTGTAGGGATTGGCCGTGCTGTCGGTATAGAAGAAACCACTGATCGTGATCTTGTCAGTGGTGCCGGCGATGCTCAGCTCCAGCGCGCCGTTACTGACGCCCGTCTGGCTGTCATAGACCTGCCGAAGCACTACATCGCTGGGGGCCACACCCGCCTTGAACTGCAAGGTATTGAGCTTGTTGACCGTGGTGTCGTAGCTGATCGTCACCAGATCCTGGCCGTCGCCACGACCGAACAAGAAGGTGTTGTTGCCAGTCCCGCCAATCAATGTGTCGTTACCGGCGCCGCCATCCAGCACGTCATCTCCCGCGCCACCGTCGAGGGTGTCGTTACCCGTTCCCCCCAGTAGGGTGTCGTTGCCGTCACCACCGTACAACACATCGTTACCGTCGCCGCCATCGACCAGATCGTTGCCGCCCGCCCCGTTGAGGGTGTCGTTGCCCAACCCGCCGGTCAACGTGTCGTTAGCTGATGTGCCGCGGATGTTGTCGTCGCCGGCCGTGCCGGCCAGCAGCGTGGTGGTGATAGCTGCCATATTCCAAATCGTGCCGTCAGCAAATTGCACCTGCTGGACCGGATTGTAGGGATTGGCCGTGCTATCGGTATAGAAGAAACCACTGATCGTGATTTTGTCAGTAGTGCCGGCGATACTTAACTCCAGCGCGCCGTTACTGACTCCCATCTGGCTGTCATAGACTTGCCGAACCACTACATCGCTTGGGGCTACACCCGCCTTGAACTGCAAGGTATTGAACTTGCTGACCGTGGTGTCGTAACTGAGCATCACCAGATCCTGGCCGTCGCCACGACCGAACAAGAAGGTGTTGTTGCCAGTCCCGCCAATCAATGTGTCGTTGCCGGCGCCGCCATCCAGCACGTCATCGCCCGCACCACCGTCCAGGGTGTCGTTACCCGCACCGCCCAGAAGCGTGTCGTTGCCGTCACCACCGTACAACACATCGTTACCATCGCCGCCATCGACCAGATCGTTGCCGCCCGCCCCGTTGAGGGTGTCGTTGCCCAACCCGCCAGTTAACGTATCGTCGGCCGACGTGCCACGGAGGTTGTCATCGCCGGCCGTGCCGGCCAGCAGCGTGGCGGTAATAGCGGCCATATCCCAGGTCGTGCCGTCAGCAAATTGCACCTGCTGGACCGGGTTGTAGGGATTGGCCGTGCTATCGGTATAGAAGAAACCGCTGATCGTGATCTTGTCAGTGGTGCCGACGATGCTCAACTCCAGGCCCACGTTAGGTCCAAAGTTCGGGTCGTACACCTGCTTCAGCACCACATCGCTTGGCGCAACACCCGCCTTGAACTGCAACGTATTGAGCTTGCCGACCGTGGCGTCGTAGGTGTACGTCACCTGGTCCTGGCCATCACCGCGACCGAACAGGTAGGTGTTGTTGCCAGTCCCGCCATTCAGTGTGTCGTTGCCAGCACCGCCATCCAGCACGTCGTTGCCCGCGCCTGCGTCAAGGAAGTCGTTACCCGCTCCCCCCAGCAGGGTGTCGTTACCGTCACCACCGTACAACACATCGTTGCCATCGCCACCATCGACCAGATCGTTGCCCGCCGCCCCGTTGAGGGTGTCGTTGCCCAGTCCACCGGTTAACGTATCGTCGGCCGACGTGCCGCGGAGGTTGTCGTCGCCAGCCGTGCCGGCCAGCAGTGCGGTGGTGATAGCGGCCATATTCCACGTGGTGCCGTCAGCAAATTGCACTTGCTGTACCGGGTTGTAGGGATTAGCCGTGCTGTCGCTATAGAAAAAACCGCTGATCGTGATCTTGTCGGTGGTGCCGGCGATGCTCAACTCCAGGCCCGTGTTAGGTCCGAAGTTCGGGTCGTACACCTGCTTCAGCATCACGTCGCTTGGCGCGACACCCGCTTTGAACTGCACCGTATTGAGTTTGCCGACCGTGGCGTCGTAGGTGTATACCACCTGGTCCTGGCCATCACCGCGACCGAACAGGTAGGTGTTGTTGCCGGTCCCGCCATTCAGCGTGTCATTGCCGGTGCCGCCATCCAGCACGTCGTTACCCGCGCCACCATCAAGGGAGTCGTTACCCGCTCCCCCCAGCAGGGTGTCGTTGCCGGCCGCCCCGCTGAGGGTGTCGTTACCCAGCCCGCCGCTCAATATATCGTCGGCCGACGTGCCGCGAAGGTTGTCGTCGCCAGCCGTGCCCGCAAACAGCGCGGCGGTGATAGCGGCCATATCCCAGGTGGTGCCGTCAGCAAATTGCACCTGCTGGACCGGGTTGTAGGGATTGGCCGTACTGTCGTTATAGAAGAAACCGCTGATCGTGATCTTGTCGGTGGTGCCGGCGATACTCAACTCCAAGCCCGCGTTAGAACCGAAGTTCGTGTCGTATACCTGCTTCAGCATCACATCGCTTGGCGCGACACCTGCCTTGAATTGCAATGTATTGAGCTTGTCGACCGTGGCGTCGTAGGTGTACACCACCTGGTCCTGGCCATCACCGCGACCGAACAGGTAGGTGTTGTTGCCAGTCCCGCCATTCAGCGTGTCGTTGCCAGTGCCGCCATCAAGCACGTCGTTACCCGCACCACCATCAAGGGAGTCGTTACCCGCTCCCCCCAGCAGGGTGTCGTTGCCGGCCGCCCCGCTGAGGGTGTCGTTGCCCAGCCCGCCGGTCAACATATCGTCGGCTGACGTGCCGCGGATGTTTTGGTCGCCAGCTTTGTCGGCCATGCCGGCCAGCAGTGCGGTGGTGATAGCGGCCATATTCCACGTGGTGCCGTCAGCAAATTGCACCTGCTGCACCGGGTTGTAGGGATTGGCCGTGCTGTCGTTATAGAAGAAACCGCTGATCGTGATCTTGTCGGTGGTCCCGGCGATGCTCAACTCCAGGCCCGCGTTAGATCCGAAGTTCGGATCGTACACCTGCTTCAGCACCACGTCGCTTGGCGCGACCCCCGCTTTGAACTGCAATGTATTGAGCTTGCCAACCGTGGAGTCGTAGGTGTACAGCACCTGGTCCTGGCCATCACCGCGACCGAACAGGTAGGTGTTGTTGCCAGTCCCGCCATTCAGTGTGTCGTTGCCGGCACCGCCATCAAGCACATCGTTGCCCGCGCCACCATCAAGGGAGTCGTTACCCGCTCCCCCCAGCAGGGTGTCATTGCCAGCGGCCCCGCTGAGGGTGTCGTTACCCAGCCCGCCGCTCAACATATCGTCGGCCGATGTGCCGCGGAGGTTGTCGTCGCCAGCCGTGCCCGCAAAGAGCGTGGCGGTGATAGCGGCCAGATCCCAGGTGGTGCCGTCGGCAAATTGCACTTGCTGGACCGGGTTGTAGGGATTGGCCGGGTTGTCGTTGTAGAAGAAACCACTGATCGTGATCTTGTCAGTGGTGCCGGCGATGCTCAACTCCAACGCGCCGTTACTGCCTCCCATCTGGTTGTCATAGACTTGCCGAACCACTACATCGCTTGGGGCGACCCCCGCCTTGAACTGCAATGTATTGAGCTTGTCGACAGTGGCGTCATAGCTGATCGTTACCACATCCTGGCCGTCGCCACGACCGAACAGGTAGGTGTTGTTGCCGGTCCCACCAATCAGTGTGTCATTGCCGGTTCCGCCATCCAGCACGTCATTGCCCGCGCCACCGTCGAGCAAGTCGTTACCCGCACCGCCCAGCAGGGTGTCGTTGCCGGCAGCCCCGCTGAGGGTGTCGTTGCCCAACCCGCCGCTCAACATATCGTCGGCCGACGTGCCACGGATGTTGTCGTCGCCGGCCGTGCCCGCAAACAGCGTGGCGGTGATGGCGGCCATATCCCAGGTGGTGCCGTCAGCAAATTGCACCTGCTGCACCGGGTTGTAGGGATTGGCCGTACTGTCGTTATAGAAGAAACCACTGATCGTGATCTTGTCGGTGGTGCCGGCGATGCTCAGCTCCAGCGCGCCGTTACTGCCGCCCATCTGGCTGTCATAGACTTGCCGAAGCACCACATCGCTTGGGGCCACACCTGTCTTGAACTGTAATGTATTGAGCTTGCCGACCGTAGTGTCGTAGCTGATCGTCACCACATCCTGGCCATCGCCACGGCCGAACAGGAAGGTGTTGTTGCCGGTCCCGCCAGTCAGCGTGTCGTTGCCGGTGCCGCCATCCAGCACGTCATTGCCCGCGCCACCGTCGAGGGAGTCGTTCCCCGCGCCACCCAGCAGGGTATCGTTGCCGGCAGCCCCGTTGAGAGTGTCGTTGCCCAGCCCTCCGGTCAGCGTATCGTCGGCCGACGTGCCGCGGAGGTTGTCGTCGCCAGCCGTGCCCGCAAACAGCGTGGCGGTGATGGCGGCCATATCCCAGGTGGTGCCGTCAGCAAATTGCACCTGCTGCACCGGGTTGTAGGGATTGGCCGTACTGTCGTTATAGAAGAAACCACTGATCGTGATCTTGTCGGTGGTGCCGGCGATGCTCAGCTCCAGCGCGCCGTTACTGCCGCCCATCTGGCTGTCATAGACTTGCCGAAGCACCACATCGCTTGGGGCCACACCTGTCTTGAACTGTAATGTATTGAGCTTGCCGACCGTAGTGTCGTAGCTGATCGTCACCACATCCTGGCCATCGCCACGGCCGAACAGGAAGGTGTTGTTGCCGGTCCCGCCAGTCAGCGTGTCGTTGCCGGTGCCGCCATCCAGCACGTCATTGCCCGCGCCACCGTCGAGGGAGTCGTTCCCCGCGCCACCCAGCAGGGTATCGTTGCCGGCAGCCCCGTTGAGAGTGTCGTTGCCCAGCCCTCCGGTCAGCGTATCGTCGGCCGACGTGCCGCGGAGGTTGTCGTCGCCAGCCGTGCCCGCAAACAGCGTGGCGGTGATGGTGGCCAGATCCCAGGTGGTGCCGTCAGCAAATTGCACCTGCTGCACCGGGTTGTAGGGAGTGGCCGTGCTGTCGTTATAGAAGAAACCGCTAATCGTGATCTTGTCGGTGGTGCCGGCGATGCTCAACTCCAGGCCCACGTTAGAACCGACGTTCGGGTCGTTCACCTGCTTCAGCACCACATCGCTTGGCGCAACACCCGCCTTGAATTGCAATGTATTGAGCTTGTCGACCGTAGTGTCGTAGCTGATCATCACCACATCCTGGCCGTCGCCGCGACCGAACAGGTAGGTGTTGTTGCCGGTCCCGCCAGTCAGTGTGTCGTTGCCGGTGCCGCCATCCAGCACGTCGTTGCCCGCGCCACCGTCGAGAGAGTCGTTGCCCGCTCCACCCAGCAGGGTGTCGTTACCGTCACCACCGTACAACACATCGTTGCCGTCGCCGCCATCGACCAGATCGTTGCCGGCCGCCCCGTTGAGGGTGTCGTTGCCCAGCCCACCGGTCAACGTGTCGTCGGCCGATGTACCGCGAATGTTGTCGTCGCCAGCCGTGCCTGCAAACAGCGAGGCAGTGATGGCGGCCATATCCCAGGTCGTGCCGTCAGCAAATTGCACCTGTTGTATCGGGTTGTAGGGACTGGCCGGGCTGTCGTTATAGAAGAAACCGCTAATCGTGATCTTGTCGGAGGTCCCGGCGATGCTCAACTCCAAGCCCGCATTAGGTCCGACGCTCGGGTCGTACACCTGCTTTAGCACCACGTCGCTTGGCGCGACCCCCGCCTTGAACTGCAAGGTATTGAGCTTGTCGACCGTGGAGTCGTAACTGATCGTCACCACATCCTGGCCGTCGCCACGGCCGAACAGGTAGGTGTTGTTGCCGGTCCCGCCAGTCAGCGTGTCGTTGCCGGTGCCGCCATCCAGCACGTCGTTGCCTGCGCCGCCGTCGAGGGAGTCGTTACCTGCTCCACCCAACAGGGTGTCGTTGCCGGCCGCCCCGTTGAGAGTGTCGTTGCCCAGCCCGCCGGACAACGTATCGTCGGTCGACGTGCCGCGTAGGTTGTCGTCACCAGCCGTACCGGCCAGCAGCGTGGCGGTGATAGCGGCCAGATCCCACGTGGTGCCATCGGCAAATTGCACTTGCTGGACCGGGTTGTAGGGATTGGCCGGGCTGTCGTTATAGAAGAAACCACTGATCGTGATCTTGTCAGTGGTGCCGGCGATGCTCAACTCCAGGGCGCCGTTACCGCCTCCCATTTGGCTGTCATAGACTTGCCGAAGCACCACATCGCTTGGCGCGACACCCGCCTTGAACTGCAACGTATTGAGCTTGTTGACCGTGGTGTCGTAGCTGATCGTCACCACATCCTGGCCGTCGCCACGACCGAACAGGAAGGTGTTGTTGCCGGTCCCGCCAGTCAGTGTGTCGTTGCCGGTGCCGCCATCCAGTACGTCGTTGCCCGCGCCACCGTCGAGGGAGTCGTTCCCCGCGCCACCCAGTAGGGTATCGTTGCCGGCCGCCCCGTTGAGAGTGTCGTTGCCTAGCCCGCCGCTCAACGTGTCGTCGGTCGACGTGCCGCGGATGTTGTCGTCGCCAGCCGTACCGGCCAGCAGCGTGGCGGTGATAGCGGCCAGATCCCAGGTGGTGCCGTCGGCAAATTGCACTTGCTGGACCGGGTTGTAGGGATTGGCCGGGCTGTCGTTATAGAAGAAACCACTGATCGTGATCTTGTCAGTGGTGCCGGCGATGCTCAACTCCAGAGCGCCGTTACCGCCTCCCATCTGGCTGTCATAGACTTGCCGAAGCACCACATCGCTTGGGGCCACCCCCGCCTTGAACTGCAACGTATTGAGGTTACCGACCGTGGCGTCGTAGTTGACCGTCACCAGATCCTGGCCGTCACCACGACCGAACAGGTAGGTGTTGTTGCCAGTCCCGCCAATCAATGTGTCGTTGCCGGCACCGCCATCCAGCACGTCATTGCCCGCGCCACCGTCGAGGAAGTCGTTACCCGCTCCCCCCAGCAGGGTGTCGTTGCCGTCACCACCGTACAACGTATCGTTGCCGTCGCCGCCATCGACCAGATCGTTACCGCCCGCCCCGTTGAGGGTGTCGTTACCCAACCCACCGGTCAACGTGTCGTTAGCTGATGTGCCGCGGATGTTGTCGTCGCCGGCCGTGCCGGCCAGCAGCGTGGTGGTGATAGCTGCCATACTCCAGGTCGTGCCATCAGCAAATTGCACCTGCTGGACCGGGTTGTAGGGATTGGCCGTGCTGTCGTTATAGAAGAAGCCACTGATCGTAATCTTGTCAGTGGTGCCGGCGATGCTCAACTCCAGGGCGCCGTTACCGCCTCCCATCTGGCTGTCATAGACTTGCCGAAGCACCACATCGCTTGGGGCCACCCCCGCCTTGAACTGCAAGGTATTGAGGTTACCGACCGTGGCGTCGTAGTTGACCGTCACCAGATCCTGGCCGTCGCCACGACCGAACAGGTAGGTGTTGTTGCCGGTCCCACCAATCAGTGTGTCGTTGCCGGCACCGCCATCCAGCACGTCATTGCCCGCGCCACCGTCGAGGAAGTCGTTACCCGCTCCCCCCAGCAGGGTGTCGTTGCCGTCACCACCGTACAACGTATCGTTGCCGTCGCCGCCATCGACCAGATCGTTGCCGTCTGCACCGTTGAGGGTGTCGTTGCCCAACCCGCCGGTCAACGTGTCGTTAGCTGATGTGCCGCGGACGTTGTCATCGCCGGCTGTACCGGCCAGCAGTGCGGTGGTGATAGCGGCCATATCCCAGGTGGTGCCGTCAGCAAATTGCACCTGCTGCACCGGGTTGTAGGGATTGGCCGTGCTGTCGCTATAGAAGAAACCACTGATCGTGATCTTGTCAGTGGTCCCGGCGATACTCAACTCCAGGCCCACGTTAGGTCCGAAGCTCGGGTCGTACACCTGCTTCAGCATCACGTCGCTTGGCGCGACACCCGCTTTGAACTGCAATGTATTGAGCTTGCCGATCGTGGTGTCATAGGTGTACGCGACCTGGTCCTGGCCATCGCCACGGCCGAACAGGTAGGTGTTGTTGCCGGTCCCGCCATTCAGCGTGTCGTTGCCGGTCCCGCCATCCAGCACGTCGTTGCCCGCGCCTGCGTCAAGGAAGTCGTTACCCGCCCCCCCCAGCAGAGTGTCGTTGCCGTCACCACCGTACAACACATCGTTGCCATCGCCACCATCGACCAGATCGTTGCCGCCTGCGCCGTTGAGGGTGTCGTTACCCAGCCCACCGGTCAACGTATCGTCGGCCGACGTGCCGCGGAGGTTGTCGTCGCCAGCCGTGCCGGCCAGCAGTGCGGTGGTGATAGCGGCCATATTCCAGGTGGTGCCGTCAGCAAATTGCACCTGCTGGACCGGGTTGTAGGGATTCGCTGTGCTGTCGCTATAGAAGAAACCACTGATCGTGATCTTGTCGGTGGTCCCGGCGATGCTCAACTCCAGGCCCGTGTTAGGTCCGAAGTTCGGGTCGTACACCTGCTTCAGCATCACGTCGCTTGGCGCGACCCCCGCCTTGAACTGCAAGGTATTGAGCTTGCCGACCGTGGCGTCGTAGGTGTACCCCACCTGGTCCTGGCCATCGCCACGGCCGAACAGGTAGGTGTTATTGCCGGTCCCGCCATTCAGCGTGTCGTTGCCGGTGCCGCCATCCAGTACGTCGTTGCCCGCGCCGCCGTCGAGGGAGTCGTTACCCGCGCCGCCACTGAGAATGTCGTCGCCACTACCGCCGATTAACGTATCGTTTGCGTTCTGCCCTAACAATATATCGGCGTTCGCTGTTCCGCTGACGTAGCCGGTCACCAGGCTCACATTCATTTCGGTCAGTACGGCTTGTAAGTCCGCATTACCCGCGGCAGATTGCACCCATGTACGCAAGGTGCCGAGCCCATCCCAACCCTGTTGAAATAACTGTTTACCGGCAGCCTGATCCAATTCAATCAGATCGTAATACGCATTTTTTGCGTCGGTTTTTTTTGCTGTTTCGAGCTTGGTATTCAACCCCGAAAAATCAAGGAAAAAACCCGTTTGCGCATCAAAATTTAACTGGATGCTATCCATGTACGGCTTCAAGCGCGTTTGCAGCAGCAACCCTTGGTACACCGATTGGCGCAGCGTATCATACGATTGGTTGATGGCATCGATCTGCGGTTGCTGCAACACTAAATTATCGCTGTTTATCACCAGCGGATCCGCCGCTCCCGCGCCGCTGAACGCATTTTGAAGACTGTAGGTGAGGCTGCCGATCTGTAGCGTTGTCGTAACGGCGTCGGTGTTGCCGTCGCTGTTGGCATCTTGTGAACTCAATGAAAAATTAAAGAATTGTTGGTGGTTAAAGATCTCCAGAATACGAGTTTTTGCCAGTGCTTCCAGTTTGGTATTGTCACTGAAGCGACCCACGGTCAATTCGCTGCCATCGTACTGGCTACCTTGGTAGTTCACGACAAAATCGACATTACGCTGAAGAGTATTTCCACCCCAAGAATAAGTGAACTGCGTACTGTCGAGTCGATTCACCCAATCCTGCATCAGCGTGTTGGAGTTAGCCCATCCACCCAACAGGGTATCGAGCAAGGCCAGTTGTTGATCACGCGTGGTGGCTTGGTCGTACTGACGCAATATCGCTTCCAAGCCTGTAGACTGGGTCGCTGCCTCACGCAAATCGCGCACAGCACCCGAACCTTGTATGTTCGGCAAATCCTGCTCAGCGGCGGGAATCGGCAGCGCCGGGAATTGGCGATAGAACGGATTAGAGGCAAGATTTAAATTGGCCGCTGCAGACAACACATCGGCGCTGGTATTGTCGTTCCAGGTAAAACTGCCTTTTGCGGTTTCGATATTGCCGTTGCCGAGATTAAGTGAGACCGCTTGGTTGCTCAGATTGATTGATTTGATGCCGACCACGCCATTCGGGCCGGTGATTGCATCCAGCGAGATCAACTCTCCCGGATCGGTGATGCCATTGCTATTGGTGTCCTTCCAAATTTTCAGCTGTGACCACTGCGCATCGCTCGAATCAATTTTACCATCGTGGTTGCTATCGAGGTCGGCGAGTGCATCGAAACCGTTGAGCGCTTTGGTGCCGTCGCTTTTTACATACGCATCACCAAATAACTCGGTACCGTTATCGATTTGGCCATTGCCATTTTTATCGATAACCAGAAAACCATCCGTAGGCGCTATCCAGCCCGTACCGGTTTTAGTTCCGCTGCCATCTGCGTCGAATAATACCTGGCCATTGGCAGGCAGGGTTTCGATGCCGTTGCCATTGAGATCGAGCGCCAGTGGATCGCGGCGCGGGACGAATTGCACTGCACGCTGAAAAAAAGCATTTGTATTTGGGTCAACTCCTAGACGATCTAGGATGTTATTCCCATCATAAATTTTATCAAGAATTTTATGATCAAAAACCAAATCATGCAGCAAAGCAAGAGCGATATTTATTATACCAGGATCAGTTTCCGACTGGGGGGCCGACGCACTTAAACCTTCCAAATAGTTTCCTCTGGCATATATTGCCCGCATTCTATTTAGCTCAACCTCTGTCTCCGGCGGAGCTCTATAGGTCAAATCAAATGGAACAGTAGCGCTATACCACCCACCATCGGAATAATTATATGTGAAACCCTGTATCGCATCGGGATCAACATACCCACCCAATTGTTCGCTATGTACTATCGCGCCTATGACGCTGGCTACCTTCGCCCCTACCACAGCATTTACTGCGGTCGTAGTAGACGTTTTTGCTACTTGTTTTAACACCCAGTCCTGAATTGACATAATATCCCTATAAGAACAGACAAGACAATCGCTACGAGAACAAGAAATATAAAGCCAAAGAACGATGCGACAAAGTCAGAATAACGTCCCTCACCTTTAAATCGCCCTCTAGTAATAAGCTTCAAAAACCAGAGGCCTATCCTATACAAAATAATACCAAAAATCACATCCAGAATAATCATTCGCCCCCCTGGCCATCATGAACTCTTCAAAGCAAGCACTTACAACTCCGACAACCAACCTATAGCAAACGCCCCTACTAATACACAAATCGCAAAAGCAGCCTCACATAGAATTAATATCGCCTTAAAATATATAAGCCACCTATATTTTGCCACATATTCGCCACGCCGAGGAAAGCTAAAGCGACAGGAGCAAAATCGATTCTCATATAATCACCCCTGCAAACACTTGCATGAATGAGGTAACACCTTCCACTGTCATGCCCCCTAATTACTCAAAACAAATAGAAATAACAACGCACGCGACACAAAAAAAGCAGTCGCAATAAGTAGCTCGTCATGCATACAAGCGGAAATTGTCCACTACTAAGATTAGATAAGGCTGGAGGCCTCGTGCGAAGCCCCCACTCCTTATATGGAGCTTTCTCTTCTTTTGTCAGAATTAGTATCGCCGGCCCAAGCGCGGAGCCTGCACTCATCACTGCCATCATAATACCAATTTCCAACAAACCCATAGCGCGTCCCTCGCAGCGATAAACACTCGCATGAATTATCAAACCGCATACCCATCAACCTAAATGCAACTTATTAGCCCTCGCACAACCTCTTTAAAATTACGAGACGAGTCGCTGCCACACACAAAATACCCCCCAGCGTTATGACTCCTAACTCATGCATTACACCTTAAGATCAACAACAAAAGCTATTTTTCAATGCATTCAATCTCGACACCAACAACGACACCTCGCCGAGCTTAGAATGCCACCTTAACGTCGTCGGTAATCATTTTGTTCAGCGCCTTAGGCCAAATACGCCAGAGGCGTGCTAGCATATTGCCTTCAAACCAGCACACTACGATACATTTTTTTGATTGACAAGCATCTCAGTCGTATATTTTAGAAATTCTTTTAACACTTAAAAATGATTTTATGCTCTGAAGGATCAGCTGCCTCCGCCATGAAAATCCTGTTCGTCCATCAGAATTTCCCCGGTCAATACCTGCATCTTGCACGCTTTCTGAGCGCTGACCCCAGCCATGAAGTCGTGTTTATCACACAGCGCAAAGCCGCGACCTTGCCCCGGCTCAAAACCATCAGGTATCAACCGAGTCGCAGGGTCACACCGAACCTGCATCACTATTTAGTGGATGCCGAGGCCGGCATATTGAATGCGCAGGCGGTTGTGCGCGTCGCGCTTGATTTGAAGCAATCCGGCTTCGTACCGGACGTAATGCTGGGGCACAATGGCTGGGGCGAAATCTGGTACTTGAAGGAGGTTTATCCGCAAGCACCCTTGCTCGGCTATTTTGAATTTTTTTATCACTTACGCGGTGCTGACGTGGATTTCGACCCCGCGGTATCGCCGCCGTTCGACAGCGGGCCACGTCTGCGCACTAAAAATCTCGGTAACTTGATGGGGCTCGATGCCGTCGATCTAGGGCAGTGTCCGACCGAGTGGCAGAAGTCGCTGTACCCAAAGCGCTATCAGTCACTGCTACATGTCATGCACGACGGCGTCGATACGCGTGCCGTGACGCCCGATGCCACCGCACACTTAAGGATTCCGAATACCGACATCGATATCGCGTGTGGAGACGAGATCGTTACGTATGTCGGACGCAATTTGGAACCGTATCGCGGCTTTCCGCAGTTGATGCGCAGCTTACCCACGATCCTGAGTCAGCGCCCGAATGCACGCGTGTTAATTGTTGGCGGTGATGAGATCAGTTATGGCGCGCGCTTGCCGGGAGGACGCACGTATAAGCAGGCGCTATTGAGCGAGTTAGGCGACAGCCTTGATCTTAATCGAGTGCATTTTCTCGGCAAAGTACCGTATTCGGTCTTTCTTAAAATTTTGCAAGTGTCCTGCGTACACGTGTATCTGACCTATCCGTTTGTATTGTCATGGTCGATGCTGGAAGCGATGTCGGCAGGTTGTGTGATCGTCGGTTCGAAAACCCAGCCCGTCGAGGAGGTAGTACGCCATGGAGAGAACGGCTTACTGGTTGACTTCTTTTCGCCTGAGCAGATCGCGGATCGCGTGATCGATGTGCTAAAGGAGCCACGAGCGTTCGCCTCGCTGCGGCACAATGCACGTCAAACCATTGTGAATCACTACGACCTACAGACGATATGTCTGCCCGCGCATTTGCAGTTATTGCGAATGCTCGCAGACCGTTGAAAAATTCAACTCCAATGGCCCGAACATACCAGGCTCGATGCTTTTTCCAAGCACTTAGATTTGGCGCATCCTTCAAGTGACCTGATCTCAGGCCTTCTGCGCCGACTCCAACGCGATTTTTACGTCTTTCGCCGTTTCCCGGGCGTTACTCGCCCTATATACATGAGCCCTCCAGCGTTTCAAACTTACAGGCTCTAAGTCAGGTCTATCTCGAGCGCGAGCACCCAGCGGCTAAGTGATGCCAAATACACCAAATCAAGCACATCAAAAAAAACCCATCCTCGAGTCCTTACTGAAAAAGCCTGAACGGCTTGCCTAGGGGAAATACGCAGCGTATTACTGGTCGACAAGACTTCATGAGACTTGTTTCCAATGTAAGGCGAATTTCTGGGATCAAGAAGACCGACTTGCAATGTCCCGGAAACGTCCGGAAGGCTCAGGGCTAAGGTTTCACCAGTTGCCAAGCGTCCTACAACCGCACCATCAAAGAAAATTTCCAGCGGGATGCACCGGCCGTAGGAGTTGTCAAGAAGACCTTTCTTCCGATGAATCGTGATTTCCATGTACAGCCCTTAATGTGGTGATCACATAGAGTATCTTGCATTTTGACAACCAGCTACCTGGTCACTCGATACTGGTTTCGAACTGTCTTTTCCAAGGAGGGCGGTCATCGAAATCATCACGTCCGCAAGCTGCGAACTGCCACCCCGAGCAAAGTCCGTATCTGACGTCGTTGCCATAAGCTATTGAGTGTGACAAGTGTTTTACCCGGACACTTACCTTGGAATACGTTTTGGGCCAAGCCGATACCAACGGTTTCGATTTCCATGGCTGATTGCCCCTTTGCACAAGTGGATAGCAACACTGCACACCCTGGCACAACGATACGATTATCAGTGGGAGCGTCCACCCCATTGCTTACATTCGGTGTTCGTATCGGCATCAACAAGAAAGGCCTGAGTTTCTGCAGGCCTTTCTCTGTATCTCAAGGAAGCTTAATTTAAGCTCTGCAGGTCCAGGCTCCCCAGGCTCGACGCCAGTTGAATCCGTGCATTCTGCCACCCGGCCAACGCGGCAATCTGCTGTTGCCGTGCATTGGCTAAGGCCGTCTGGGTCGTAATCAATTCCAGTATGCCTGCTACCCCTTTTGCATAGCGCGCTTGTGCCGCATCGAACGCCTGATTGGCGCTGTCGAGAATTTCCTGACCGGTGCGTACATTTTCGGTGTCGACCTTCAACGTCTGATAATTGCTCCAGACACTGGACGCCACTTGCAGCTCGGTATCGCTCAAGCTGGCTTCCTTGCCTTCGACTTGTGCCTGGGCGCCACGAACCTGATAGGTACGGGTAAAGCCCTCGAAAATCGGGATGCTGAGCTCTATCCCAATCGAACGGTCCCGGTTGGTCTCACCAAAATACTGCTGACCAGCACCGGAACTTTGCGGTTGATTGCTGTAGCTGTATTTGCCAACAAAACTGATCGTTGGCCGCCCTTGTGCTCGAATGACTTCTTCGTGGGCCTGGGCCGCCGCCAGCTCTGCCCGGGCCGCAATCAACGAAGGATGACGCTCTTCAGCCGTTTGCAGTAACTGATCGACGGACTGCACAAAGGACGCCTCGGGCAACATGACCTTATCTGCGTCGACCAAATGTAGGGGAGCGTTCGGGCGCCGCCCCATGTCGATAGCCATCAGGCCCAGCGCGGATAGCCAATCACCTTCCGCTTTGTTGCGGTTGAAGGTGGCCTGCGAATACGACGTTTGTGCCTGCAACTGATCACTGAGCGAAGCCACGCCACGCTGCACCCGCATTGCCGCCGCGTCCAGGACACGCTTTGCATCCGCCTGGATGTCTTGCGTCGCCTGCCTGTTTTTTTGCGCGACGAACGCAGCGTAGTAGTCTTTGACCGTGTTGGCAAAGACCGTCTGCAATGCACTGTCCTGCCCGGCCAGAGCAGAAGCCAGCAGGCTTTGCGCATAATCGACGTTCGCCGATCTGGCACCAAAATCGTAGAGCACCCATGTCAGTTTCAGGGCAGCATTTTGGTAGTTGCTGTTGGACTGGACATGGAACGGATTACCTGAAGTGCCATAGCTGGAAGTATGGTCTTTCGCCACTTCCGTGGTGCTGGCTAACGTCGGCAGATAGGCGGCCTTGGAGACACCGACTTGCGCAGCTTGCGCCTTTACAGTAGCCCACGCCTCTCGGGTTTTCGGATTGCGGCACAAGGCACTGGCGACGATATCGGGCAAGGTCAGCTCTGTCTTTGCGCCCTCCGCACAAGCATCCGTTGCGACCGACGGATCAAACATCCGGTTGGCAGGCGTTGTGGGTACGACACCCAACTGTCGCAATGGATCAATCGGTCCTGATTCGAAAGCCAAACATTGACCAATGCTAACAAAAAATGCACTACACGCAACGGCATTACGCAGAACACCCCTTCTCAAACTCACCATGCCGCTCCACTCATCCTTTGACGTGTTGCCCGTGTTATTTGAAATGACCTTAAATGGCGGTAGAAATCGGACGCCACGCAGCTTCAGCTCCCGAGCGAGGATCAAACTCGTAACGCCTATCGGCGACGCACCGGCAGCTTCTGGCACCTCAACTATGTCACCAATGCTGCCATGATGAGTACAGCTTTCCTGAGCCTGATGAACGCATGCGACGGTGAGAAAGATGCAAGAACCGAAAATTCTGGTCATGGACAATCGCACGAGTGATGCCATAAAAAAGAGGCCGCATTTGCGGCCTCGTTTTCAGTCATTGTCGATTCATGTGCACAGAAAAAAAAAGGCCGGGCCTCTTCGATCAGCAATCGATCTTATCTCGCCACCCTGAGGCTTTCGGCAAGACCAGGCACGAATTGCCTGGCGGCATGGGCACTCACCTGAAGGGCTTCACCGGCATACGCGCTCCACCAGCAAAGCTTATTACAGCTTCAGCGCATGAACAAGCAACGAATACGTATCGCCTGCCAGGACACTCATCGCCATAGTCTACCAAAGCTCGTCTGGCGGAAACTCTTCTCGCTGGCCACTCAAAATACAATCCCATCCCCACTCACGTAAACGGATATTGCGCTCGTGTTCCTTGATAACTATCACTGGAATTGATTGGTCTTCTAGGGTAAGTGAAAACTGCGGAGCCATCGCATACATGACATCAAGCCCCATCTTGCCATCCAACAGGCGACACATTATCTTTACACGCCGGGGCCAGTCTAGGGAGGCTGTCTTTTGACTGCCTCGGTAAGCTAACAGGTTAAGGAAGGCAGATGCATGAATAAAATCTTTATCAATCATCCACATGCGATGGTATTGCTCAAGACCCAGAGGAAAAATATCTCGTATTAAAATTCGTAACAGTGGAACGGCAACCCTTCTCTCATGCAGCTCAATACAGAGAAGCAGTAAAACATTATAAAGGGAACGCGCAATTTTTTTGGCCAGGGCTATTTTGCTTCTTTCTGATGCGTCACGTAGCAACCATATTAAGCAGGCAAGCACATCTAGGTTGGATCTGCGTTCAAGCTTTTTCAGGGTGCGCTGAGTGATGGGTACAGGCTTGAGAAAGCTAGAAACCCCTATATAGGACGTCTCCAAGAGTACCTCTTGAACCCCTAAGGAAACGCTGATTTATTCCAGCCCGCTCCCCAAGCAGTTCCACCACAGCGCCTGACTTGAGATAATCACGTCCCCCGATACCCCCATGAGCCTGCCTGTCATGCAATCGAGCTTTTCCGACCTGGAATACACCGCCAAGAAGAAGCTGACACGGCGCGACCGTTTTCTGGCCGAAATCGACGCCGTGACCCCGTGGCAGGCGCTGATCACAGAGCTGGAACCCTTCTACCCCAAGGGCAAGGGGCCGGGCCGTCCACCTGTGGGCCTGGAGCGGATGTTGCGCATGTATGTGGCCCAGCAATGTTTCGGCCTGTCCGATGAAGGGATCGAAGACGCGATCTACGACAGCCAGTCGATCCGCCGCTTCGTTGGCATTGATCTGGGACGCGAGGCTGCTCCGGATGCCACCACCTTGCTGAAGTTTCGTCGCCTGCTCGAAACCCACGCGCTGACCCGCAAAATTTTCGACACCATCAACGGGCATCTGGCCGCCAAGGGCCTGTTGATGCGTGAAGGAACGATTGTCGATGCCACGCTGATCGCGGCGGCGCCGTCAACCAAAAACCGGGAAAAAGCCCGAGATCCGCAGATGCACCAGACGAAAAAAGGCAATCAGTGGTACTTCGGCATGAAGGCGCATATCGGTGTCGATGCCGACTCGGGTCTGGTGCACACCGTGCTGGCGACGGCGGCGAATGTGGCCGACGCGACTCAGGCGCATGCCTTGCTGCACGGCGAGGAAACGATAGCGTTCGGCGACACGGGTTATCAGGGCGTCGAGCGACGTAAAGAACAAAGCGGCCTGAACGTGGACTGGAAGGTGGCGATGAAGCGAGGTCAGCGCAAAGCCTTGCCGGACGATGAGATCGGAGAGTGTATGAACCTGCTGGAAAAGGCCAAGGCCAGTCTTCGGGCCAAGGTCGAGCATCCGTTTCATGTGATCAAGAATCTGTTCAAGCATCGCAAGGCGCGTTACCGGGGCTTGGCCAAGAACGAGGTGCAATTATTTTCGCTGTTTGGTTTGGCGAATCTGGTGCTGGCCCGTCGACAAGCGATGTCGATTGACACCCAAGGTGCGTCCTGAGGGGAAGCGCCAGAAGAGCTGGCACTTCCCCGGAGAATGGGCATTGGGTGAAGCGTATATATAGCCCCCAGTGAATGCCATTCCTGGGGGCGGCAACTAACTGATCATTGCTTTCTAGGCTTGGCTCTGGCCGTAGCTTCAGCAACCAATGGATCTTCGGGCCAATAGTGTTTTGGGTATCTACCCTTGAGATCCTTCTTCACCTCCGCATAGGTGCTGCGCCAGAAGTTCGCGAGATCCTGGGTGACTTGCACAGGCCTGCGGGCCGGCGACAGGAGGTGCAGAATCAGCGGCTGCTTACCTTGAGCTATGCGTGGGGTTTCTGCCAGGCCAAACAGCTCCTGCAGCCGCACAGCGAGAATGGGGGGATGTTGCGAGTAGTCAATACGGATGTTCGAGCCGGACGGCACCTGGATCGCCTGAGGCGCATGGGCCTCCAGCTCCTGTGGAAGCGGCCAAGGCAGGAGGTTTCTTACTATCGACGACAGATCCAGCTGGCTGAAATGGCTGAGCCTGGCGACTTTGCCCAGGTACGGCGTGAGCCACTCTTCGAGCGTATCGAGGAGGTTGGCATCGCTGAGATCGGGCCACATGCTCTCTGCCTGGCCACCCTGGATATCCAGCTGACGCAGCAGATCGACCCGCGCTTGCCACTGCCGCAGCTCAGGGTTCCAAGGTAGGAGTTCGATACCCTTGCGCCTCACGAGGTTGACCAAAGCGAGTGAGCGTGCCTGCTCATCCAGACTTGGCAGAGGAGCTGTGGACAGTATCAGCTGCCCAACCTTCAGCTGCCGCTCAGCCTTGAGCACCCCTTCCCTCTCGTCCCAGTCGACTTCATCGACAGACCTTACAAGGTCAGCCAACTCGTCATCGAACAGGTTCGGATCGAGGTCACTCGCCAAGTAGATCCGCTCCTCACGCTGGCCTTGCCGGCTACCCAGGTCGGCCACCACCAGCCACTCGTGCTTGGTGAGAGCATCAGGTTCTGAGAACACTGCAGCCCGCCCGTTGGAGAGGCGATACTCAGATGTACTTGCACGCCTCTGGAGGCCGATCCGGTCAGGGTATGCGAACGCTAGTAGGCATCCCACCCATCTCGGGTGATCGAGCTCGCTAACGGGGCTGGAGGCCTTCCCTCGCAGGAGAGATCGGTACTGCCGAGCAGACTGCTTCACCCGCTGGAAGGAGCCACCGCTTCGACGTGAATGTTGCTCGCCTGACAAGGCACTCAGCCTGGTGTGAAGGTCGGCACCTGCTCCACGTAGGATGTCCTTCTCGCCCAGCAGCGCCGCGATGTTACACCCCAGGTCATCCAGGCCCATCGCGTTGCATTTGATGAGCATGTGAGCGATCCGTGGATGCGCAGGGAGCTCACTCATAGCCGATCCGTGTAATGTGAGCTGACCAGAATCATCGAGTGCACCCAGGCGCTTCAGCAGGTCTCTGGCTTGGGCGAAGGGAGCTACTGGAGGTTGGTCGAGCCAGATCATTTCCTCTGGCTTCATTCCCCACCGGGCCAACTGGAGTGCCAGGGCTGCGAGATCTGCCTGCAAGATCTCTGGGGTGCTGTAGCCGGCCATTTGCTCATGCTGCGACTCCGACCACAGGCGATAGCAAACGCCTGGCTCCAATCGCCCTGCCCGTCCTGCACGCTGGGTAGCGCTGGCCTTCGAGATACGCTGCGTGTCGAGTCGGGTCATACCACTGCGAGGATCGAACTTCGGCACTCGCTCAAGGCCACTGTCCACCACCACCCTGACGCCTTCGATGGTCAGACTGGTCTCAGCGATGTTCGTGGCCAATACGATCTTTCGGGAGCCGCTAGGTGCCGGGTCAATCGCAGCACGCTGAGCGTTGAGATCAAGGTCACCGTATAACGGGCATACGATCACATCAGGACGGTTGCACAGTTGCTCCTTTAGAGACTCAGCAACCCACCGAATCTCTGCCTGGCCAGGAAGGAAAACTAAGATGCTTCCTGGCTGCTCGTTGATGGCTGCCAGGCAGGTGTCTGTGACCCGCGCATCTATACGCTCGCCTGGCTGATATTGGCTACCCCAAACAGTCGAGACCGGATACATCCGCCCTTCGCTGGTGACCACAGGCGCATTATTCAGCACCTTTGAAAGACGAGCGCCTTCCAGTGTTGCGGACATCAGGAGCAGCTTCAGCGGGGACTCATCACACAGCAGTTCGCGGCCACTCAGGCACAGAGCCAGTGCAAGGTCAGAGTCAAGGTTTCGAAGGTGGTACTCATCGAAGATGACCACACCCACACCATCCAGCGCAGGATCATCTTGCAGCCGGCGAGCCAGGATACCTTCGGTGACCACTTCGATCTGGGTTCGCGGGCCTACCTTGCTTTCAAGGCGAATGCGGTAGCCAACGGTTTCACCAACCTTCTCACCCAGCTCACTCGCCAAACGCTCAGCAGCCGCCCGAGCAGCCAGTCGGCGAGGTTCGAGCATCAGGATCTTCTGGTCACCAAGCCAAGGCTCATTCAGCAGCGCCAGGGGCACCCGAGTGGTCTTACCCGCACCAGGTGGCGCTTCAAGGATCACTTCGTTGCGGTTAGCCAGGGCCTCTCGCAGGTCTGGCAATACGAGGTCAATAGGTAGAGAAATCATCGAGGCTCCCAAATCAGGGAGGCAGTATACGACGGGCTCTGTGGAGAGGTGATTCAGCCCAAAGGCTGTGAAGGGAAGGATGGGAGTTTTTGACAAGAAAATGATGTTTTTTGTGCAATCGGCAAAACGTGGAATTCGTCGAAAATCACCAGGCCAACGCCCTCGAGGGCCGGATCGTCATTCAGGCGTCGGGAGAGAATGCCTTCGGTGACCACTTCGATGCGCGTCTTCGGGCCGACCCGGCTTTCCAGGCGGATGCGATAGCCAACGGTTTCCCCGACCTTTTCCCCCAGTTCGCTGGCCAGCCGTTCGGCCGCCGCCCGGGCCGCGAGACGACGGGGTTCGAGCATCAGGATGGTTTGCCCGGCCAGCCATGGCTCGTTCAGCAGCGCCAGCGGCACCCGAGTGGTTTTGCCGGCACCGGGCGGTGCTTCCAGCACCGCTTCGTGGCGTTCAGCCAACGCCTGGCGCAAAGCCGGCAATACTTCATCAATCGGCAACGAATTCATGGTGGCTCCAAAACAGAGAGCCGAGTATAACGGCGAACTGCCCGGTCTTAATCGCGGTCTTAACAACTGATCCAGACGCGGCCTTCACTGGCTTCACGTTTCCTTCAGGAGATACCCATGCGTATTGCTTCCCGCATCATCGGCACCTTGCTGACCGCTACCCTGCTGACCCAACTGAGCGCTTGCGGCTCGATTTTCTTCCCGGACCGCCGTGGCCAGATCGAAGGTCGGATCGACCCGCTGGTCGCCGGTCTCGATGCCATCGGCATCCTGTTCTTCGTCATCCCGGGTCTGATCGCATTCGGCGTCGACTTCGCCACCGGTGCCATCTACCTGCCCCAGGGCAAGACCGCGCAGATCGCCCCGGAAAAACTCCACCAAGCCATCAGCGCCGATGGCCAGGTCGACAACCTCAAGTTGCAGGCGATTCTCAAGAGCGAGTTGGGCCAGACCCTGCCGCTGAACGACCCGCGCCTGATCCAGCAAAAAGGCAATCTGCAACAGCTGGCGATGTACAACCTGCACCCCGCGGCCTGAGCCCGGGGACACTGGAAAAGGAACACCGCGGTCATGACCAGCAGTCCTGAACACGCCCGCCTGTTGCGCCTGGCTACCCGGGCCTCGATGGCGGTGGCCTGCACCCTGATCGTAACCAAGGCCATCGCCTGGTGGCTGAGCGACTCGGTGAGCATGCTCGCCGGGTTGACCGACTCGTTGCTCGACGGCGTGGCCTCCTTTCTCAACCTGCTGGCGGTGCACTACGCCTTGCGCCCGGCCGATAACGACCATCGCTACGGACACGGCAAGGCCGAATCCCTGGCGGGCATGGCCCAGGCGCTGTTCATTGCCGTGAGTGCGATGCTGATCGGCATCCAGGCGTTCGAGCGGCTGAAAAGCCCGGTGCCGCTCGGCGCACCCTGGATCAGCATCGGGGTGATCGTACTGTCCCTGGTGCTGACTGCCGCCTTGTTACTGTTGCAGCACAACGTGGTGCGCCAGACCGGCTCCACCGCCGTGCGCGCCGACTCCCTGCACTATCGCTCGGACATGCTGCTCAACGGCAGCATCCTGCTGGCGCTGGTGCTCGCCGGGCTCGGCTGGCCGCAGGTGGATGCCTGGTTCGGCCTGGGGATTTCGGTCTATATCCTGTGGAGTGCGCTGCAGATCGGCCGGGAAAGCTTCGCGGTGCTGATGGATGAGGAACTGTCGCCGAACATCAGCCAGCACATGCTGGAGCTGGCCTGCGGCGTGCCCGGCGTGCTGGGCGCCCATGACCTGCGCACGCGGATTTCCGGCAACCGCTGGTTCGTGCAGTTGCATCTGGAACTGCCGGGGGAACTGACCTTGTCGGTGGCCCACGGCCTGAGCGACCAGGCCGCCGATGCCATCCATACCGCCTACCCGCAGGCCGAGGTGCTGGTGCACGCCGACCCGCGGGAAGTGCTGGAGCCGCGCTGACGGCTCAGTAGTTGACCTGGTAACCGCGACTGCTCAGGCAATTGCCCTGGGCCTGACGGTAAGCCTGGACCACCGCCGGTGCCGGCGCGTAGGTCACGTTGGCCGGGTCGAAGCCACTTTGCTGCACGGCCCAGCGATAGCAATCCTCGCCATCTTGCTGGACCTGCTGTGGGCTCTGGCCGTTGGCCGGATACGCCACCACGTCGTAGCCATTGCCTTGCGGCTCCGGCGCCACCTGCGGCGCGGCGGCCGGTGGATCGACCACCACGTAGTCCTGGGTATCTTCCTGATAGAGGTAATAGGCGCCAGCCGCGAGGAAGAACAGCGAACCGCCAATCCAGACTTCCCGCGCATAATCGGGCAGGTAGCTGATGCGAATCCCCCGTGGCGGGGCAACGACTATGTAACGCGGTCCCTGCGGGCGATACCAGTAACCGCCGGAGAAGAAATAGTCCTGGCCACGATAAGGCACACGCCAGTTGCGGTCGGGAAAGCGGTCGACTACGTAGCCAGGGCGATATTGCGGGCCGGGGCCCCAACCGTTGCCATGGCCTTCCGGACGCCCCGGCCAGCGACGATCGTCGCGGTGCTCGAAGTTACCGCCGGGACGATTGTTGTTGTCGGGACGCCAGTTGTTGTTCCCAGCTTGCCCGTTCGGGTTGTAGCCGTTGCGCCGGGGAATATCGGAATAGTTGCCGCGCAGCGGTTCCTGGGTCTGGCGCACGCTATCGGGGTGGGCCTGGATCGGCAGGTTGTTCTGGGGCTGCGGTGCCGGACGACTCTGATTGGGGTCGTTCTGTGGCGGGCGGCCTTGCCATTGTCCAGCAGGGTTCTGATCGTGCCGCTCGAAATGCGGGTTGTTTTCCGGACGTACCTGGGGACGAATTTCAGGCGCGGGTGGACGCGGGGCGGGGGCCTGCGGCCGGATTTCGGGTGCCGCTGGCCGCGGTGCCGGGGCCTGCGGCCGGACTTCAGGCGCCGCTGGCCGTGGGGCCGGGGCCGGGGCCGGGGGCCGAGGCTGATTATTTTGCGGATGCGCCTCATTGCCTCCCGGACGCCCTTCGGGGCGATGTTCACCCCCATGTTGCTGATTCTCTTCACCCTGGTTTTCAGCCAGCGCCTGCGCACCGACACTCATACAGAGCAAGCCAACACCTGCCAGACGCCAGATGCGCGATTTCATTCAATTCCTCACTGCGGTTCAGGGCTTAACCATAAGACTGGGAAAGCGGATTCCGGTTCTATGACACTCTACCAGTCACGCAACTTATTTTTACGCCCATTAAAAAAGGGAGACCCGTCGGCCTCCCCTTGAGAACTTCGTCCGTGCTCGACGCTTTTGACGCCGGCTCACCTCACACCGTCTTCTGGACAGTGTGTAGCCCGGTGGCCGGACAACCCTGTGGGATTATCGACCGCGACCCGCCTGATTCGACGGGACGCATTGGACTGGGGTGTCTGTCTCGAATGTGAACGTGCTTGCGAGACAGGACACTTGTCCGGGCAGTGATTCTGGTGATAAGCATAGGCCCGGGGCGACGACACAAGATTGCTAACATTGCTTGAATAAACATGACTTGCGCAATTTTTAACTTCAGATAGATAATTTGCCGCAATAGTTATCAGAAAGGCCCTGACGATGAGCAAACTCGACCGATACGACCTGAGCATTCTGGCGGAATTGCAGCGCGACGCCCGCATCTCCAACCAGGAACTGGCCGAACGTATCGGCCTGTCGCCGTCGCCCTGTTCGCGGCGAGTCAAGCAGTTGGAGGACGATGGTTATATTGCCCGTCAGGTCGCCCTGCTCGACCGCAAGAAGCTCGGTTTGAGCTTGACCGCCTACGTACTGATCGGCATGGACCGGCACACACCGGAACGTTTCGAAAATTTCGAGACGGCGATCCGCAGCTTGCCGCAGGTGTTGGAGTGTAGCCTGGTGACGGGGATGGATGCCGACTATCAGTTGAAGGTGGTGGTGCCGGACATGGACCACTACCAGAAACTGCTGCTGGGACACCTGACGCGCATTGAAGGGGTGACCAGCGTGCGCTCCAGTTTTGTGCTGAACCAGGTGCTCAACAGCACGGAATTGCCGTTGACCCATTTGCGCAGTTGATCGCCGATTGCTTGACCGAATCACCCGATCACCGCGATTACCGGTAGGAGCTTGGCTTGCCAGCGAAGGCGTTCGCATGGGCGGTGCAAGACTCAGGGGCCTCTTCGCGAGCAAGCTCGGCTCCTACAAGTTCTCGGTCGATAGCGGGATCGCTTTATTGCCCGAGATCAGATGCACGTCCGTCCATGGCGTATAATCGGGCGTTTTTTTCACCCCGCCCGCGCTGAAGAGGTTTCGATGGATCCTGCCGTTTTCGAAGAGTGGATGATGACCGGCCTGGTCAGCATCCTGATTATTTTCATGGGTTTTATCGTCTGGGACCTGGCGAAAAAGTCCAAGGCCGGTCGCTTCGGCACCTTTATCCTGTTCTTCGTGCTGGGCCTCGGCATCTTCGCGTTCGTGGTCAAGAGCGTGGTGATCGGGCTGATCGAGTCGGGATCGCTCTAAGCGACACAGGCTCGACTACAGGCGAGCCGGTACTTCCCGCCACTGGCCTTGATCCAGTCCGTCCAGGGTCCAGTCGCCAATGCGCACGCGCACCAGGCGCAAGGTCGGCAAGCCCACCGCCGCCGTCATGCGCCGGACCTGGCGGTTACGCCCCTCGCGAATGATCAGTTCCAACCAGGCAGTGGGAATGCTCTGACGAAAGCGCACCGGTGGGTTGCGCGGCCAAAGCACGGGCTCATCGATCTGCCGCGCCTGGGCGGGCAAGGTCATGCCGTCGTTCAATTGCACACCCTTTTGCAACTGTTCGATCTGCTCGGCGCTCGGCACACCTTCGACCTGCACCCAATAGGTTTTCGCCAATTTGTGTTTAGGGTCGGCGATGCGCGCCTGGAGCTGGCCATCGTTGGTCAGCAACAACAGGCCTTCGCTGTCACGGTCCAGCCGCCCGGCGGGATAGACGCCCGCCACATCGATAAAATCCTTGAGCGTCGCGCGCCCCTCGCCATCGCTGAACTGCGTCAGCACATCGAAGGGTTTGTTGAACAGGATCAGCTTAGGCTCGGCCGGCGCGGCCTTGGCCACCCGACGCGGCGCAACGGGAGTTTTCGCGGCCGAACGACGCGCGACGGGACGGGGTGGACGAGACATGGCAAAGAGGACATCTGAGGATCGGGAGCCGCCATGCTAGGGCGTGTCAGCGGTTATTTCCAGAAGCGCGTCCATTGACTCGCGGGCGATGGCACTCTCAAGGCCGTCAAAAGCTTCGCGGGCAAGCTCCGCTCCCACGGGTTTCGTGTCGTACACAAGACCTGTGATCGACGCAAAACCCGTGGGAGCGGAGCTTGCCCGCGAAGAGGCCCTAAAGACCGCTAAAAATCAACGCCCTTAACGGAACGGCGGCTCGTCAAAGCTGCGCAGCTTGCGCGAGTGCAGCGAATGCAGTTCGGTACGCAGCAGGTCCACCGCCGCAATGCCGATCTTCAAGTGCTGGCTGACCGCCCGCTCATAAAACGCGTTCGCCGAACCCGGCAGCTTGATTTCACTGTGCAACGGCTTGTCCGAGACGCAGAGCAACGTGCCGTAAGGCACCCGCAGGCGATACCCCTGGGCGGCGATGGTGCCGCTTTCCATGTCCACGGCCACGGCGCGAGACAGGTTGATCAACGGCCGCTCCTGGGCCCAACGCAGTTCCCAGTTGCGATCATCGTAGGTCAACACGGTGCCGGTGCGCAGACGCTTCTTCAGGTCGTCGCCCCGTTCGCCGGTGACATTCGCCGCCGCCTGCTGCAAGGCCATCTGTACTTCGGCCAGGGCCGGGATCGGGATATTCGGCGGCACCACGCGGTCGAGAATCCCGTCGCGGCGCATATAGGCGTGGGCCAGCACATAATCGCCGATGGTCTGGGATTGGCGCAGGCCGCCGCAGTGGCCGATCATCAGCCAGCAATGCGGACGCAGCACCGCCAGGTGATCGGTGATGTTCTTCGCGTTGGACGGGCCGACGCCGATATTCACCAGGGTCACGCCATGGCCATCGGCGGCCTGCAGGTGGTAGGCCGGCATCTGGTAACGGTGCCAGACCACCCCGGCCGCCACGGCCTGGGCCTCGCCGTAGTCCATGCTCTGGTCGATGATCACGTTGCCCGGCAGCACCATGCGCACGAAACGCGGGTCGTCACGCAGTTGTTGCAGGCCATGAAGGATGAACTGGTCGACATAGCGATGGTAGTTGGTCAGCAGGATCCACGGCTGCACATGGCGCCAGTCGCTGCCGGTGTAGTGCACCAGGCGGCGCAGGGAGAAATCCACCCGGGCGGCGTCGAACAGGGCCAGGGGCAAGGGCGAGGTGTTTTCCCAATCGTGCAGGCCGTCGGCGATGTCATCGGTGGCGGCCGACAGGTCGGTGCTGGGGAAGACCCGCGCCAGGGCCGAGGCGGTGACGCCGGAGCCGGCCAGTTCATCGCCCTGCTCGACCACGTAGGGGTAGGGAATGTTCTGTTCACTGACGCCCACTTCCACCGTGACGGTGAAGTCGCGCATCAGCGGCACCAGTTGCTCCAGCAGGTATTTGCGGAACGCCGCCGGGTGCGTGACGGTGACGCTGTAGGTGCCCGGCAACTGGACCTTGGCGTAGGCCCGGGTGGTGGCGGGGACTTCACCCTGATAGGTGTAGGTCAGGCGCAATTCGGGGTAGCGGAACAGGGCACGTTGCTCGGCGTCGGGCTCGACGCGGTCCTTGAGGTAGCGCTTGAGCGCCTGGCTCAGGGATCGGGTGGCGCGCTCGTGGAGTTCGGCCAGACGGTCCACGGCTTGTTCGGGGGATTGCACGACAATAAAAGCTTCGGTCACGGAGAGCATCCTGTCTTCTGATGTTGCAGGCCTTCATCTTGCCTGCAACCGCGGCGGACGGGAACAGTGGCTTATCGCTCGCTGCCACAACCTTGTGGCGAGAGGGCTTGCCCGCGCTCGACGGCGAAGCCGTCTAAGCCGCCACCGCGATATACCTGACACTGCGTGGCTGGAGGTTTTGGGGTTGCTTCGCAACCCAGCGCGGGCAAGCCCGCTCGCCACCCTATCCGTGCAGATGCTCAGATATCCGGGTGCCCCTTTCAGAAACCCTGCGGGGTCGAGCGGGCGACAATGGCCTCGACCTTCACCCCACGAGGCAAGGTGCCGTAGACCCGCCCTCCCGTTTCCAGCCGACTGGCGATAAAACCGTCGCTGACCTCGGCATTGCCCGCCTCCAGCAGCAACTTGGCCTGCAATGCCAAGGCGATATCCTCGGTCAGTTGGCGGGCGCGGTACTGGATATCGTCGGTGTCGCTGAACGCCCGTTTCAACTGCTCGATATGCCGGGCCAGGCGCTTGTCGCCGTGGCCGTCGCCCAACTCGCTGAACAGCACTTCCAGCACGCCCGGCTCCTTGGACAGCGAACGCAACACATCCAGGCATTGCACATTTCCCGAACCTTCCCAGGTCGAGTTGACCGGTGCTTCGCGGTACAGCCGCGGCAGGATGCTGTCCTCGACATAGCCAGCACCGCCCATGCATTCAGCCGCCTCGTTGATCATCGCCGGGGCCCGTTTGCAGATCCAGTATTTACCCACGGCCGTGACCAAGCGGGCGAATTTCGCCTCATGTTCGTCCCCCAGGCGATCCAGCGCCCGCCCCATGCGCAGGCTCAGAGCCAGCGCCGCCTCGCTCTCCAGCGCCAGGTCGGCGAGCACGTTCTGCATCAACGGTTGCTCGCTGAGCAGGCGACCGCCGACCAACCGATGAGCACAATGATGGCTGGCCTGGGTCAGTGCCTGGCGCATCAAGGCACTGGAACCGACCATGCAATCGAAACGGGTCATCGCCACCATCTCGATAATGGTCGGCACACCACGCCCCTCCTCGCCGATCATCCAGGCCAGGGCGCCACGGAACTCCACTTCGCTCGACGCGTTGGAACAGTTGCCCAGCTTGTTTTTCAGGCGCTGGATATAGAACTGGTTGCGGCTGTCATCCGGGCGGTGCCGCGGCAACAGGAAACAGGTCAGGCCCTTGTCGGTCTGGGCCAGAGTCAGGAAGGCGTCGCACATCGGCGCCGAGCAGAACCATTTGTGCCCCACCAGTTCATAAGGCTGCCCCGGGCCACCAGCACCGACGGGATAAGCCCGGGTGGTGTTGGCGCGCACATCGGTACCGCCCTGCTTCTCGGTCATGGCCATGCCGATGGTCGCCCCGGTTTTATGGGCGATGCCGATATTGCGCGGATCGTAGTGGCTACTGAGGATGCTCGGCAGCCATTGATCAGCGATATCCGACTGCAGGCGCAGGGTCGGCACACAGGCGAAGGTCATGGTCAATGGGCAACCGGTGCCGGCTTCGGCCTGGCTGTGCAAGTAGGTCATGGCGGCGCGAGCGACGTGGGCACCGTCCTGCGGATCGGTCCAGGGCAACGATGGCAGGCCATGTTCGACGGCCGTGCGCATCAGTTCGTGATAAGCCGGGTGAAACTCCACCAGGTCCTGGCGATGGCCGTACCGGTCATGGCTGACAAACACCGGCTTGTTCTGGTTGGCGAGAAACCCCGCCTCCATCAGCGGCCCGCCGGCCAGTGCACCATAGGCCTCGATACGCGACTCGGCCCAACCGGCACCGAAACGCCGCGCCCACTCCTGCAGCGGTAGGTCGATGCGATAGAGATTGGTCCCGTCCAGCGACGGCGGCTGGTTGGTGACCTCGTGGGTTTCAGCGTATTGATGGAGGTTCATGTCGGGCTCCTTTGAGAAGTGGCTTCGCAGAGAAAGGCCAGGGAACCCAGTGAATCACGCGTGTCGCAGCAAAAAAAGCGACATAAGCGCCTAAATACCGGCGCTTTCACCCTCTATCGGCGTCAACAGACGCAGAGCCAGCAGGTGCTTCAATTCGTCGAAACGCACCGGCTTGGCCAAGGTGTCCGTGACCCCGGCCGCCAGGCAACGCTCGCGCTCCCTGGCGTCGGTCGAACTGACCAGCGCCAGGATCAACCACTCGGCACCGCCGGGCAGCGCCCGCAACTGCCGACAGAGCAACACCGCGTCCGCCGGTTGCGCCGGGCAATCGAGCAACAGGCCATCCACGACCTGCCCATGCAGGACGTCGAGCGCGGCCCGGGCATCACTCGCCGTGAACACCCGATAGCCCAGCTTGAGCAACATGCCGCGCACCACCAACTGGCTGACACTATTGTCGTCTACCAGCAACAGGGTGCACTCACTGGGATGCCGCGCCACCGCCAGCGCAGCCGGGCGCACCGTCCGCGGGATCAGCGCCTTGACCACCACCTCAAGCTGGAAGCGGCTGCCCATGCCAGGCTCCGACTGATGAGTGAGCCGGCCACCCAGCAGGTCGATCAACTGCCGACAAATCGCCAGGCCAATCCCCAGGCCGCCATACTCACGGGTCATCGAACCGTCGAGCTGGAAGAAACGCTGATAGAGCGTGGCTTCATCCAGGTCGACAAAACCGATACCGCTGTCGATCACTGCAAACGACAGGGCCCATTGCTCCTCCGCGACCGGTTTGCCCTGCACCCGCAACACCAACCCGCCTTCACGGGTGAACTTGATGGCGTTGTCCACCAGGCACTCCAGGCACTGGGCGATCTTCTGCGAGTCGCCATACAGACTGTCCGGCACGTCGTCAGCCACTTCAATGGCGAAATGCAGCCCCTTGCCCTGGACGCGTCCGGCGAACTGTTCCTGCAAGCCCTCGAGCAAGCGGCGCAGACCGAATGACTGGGCGCAGACCTTGAGTCGGCCGGCCTGCAGCTCGGTCAGGCTGAGGATGCCATTGACCATGCGCATCATGTCCCGGGCGGAACCGGCCGCTGTCTGCTGGTATTGCGCAAGCTCCGACTCCAGTTCCAGGGTCTGCATCAACTCCAGGGAGCCGATCACACCATTCATCGGCGTGCGCAGCTCATGGGTGACGGTGGCCAGGAACTCGTCCTTGAGACGGTTACTGTTGGCCAGCTCGCGGTTCAGCCCTTCCAGCTTCTGCCCGGACTCGAGCAAGGTCTGCGCCTGCTGCTCGCGCATGGTATTGATCCGGTCGGCCAGGGCCAGGGACAACAACCCGACTTCCAGGGCCGAGCCGATCTGGCTGGCGTACATGGTCAGGAACACGTTCGGCAGGTAGCCCAGCACCATCAGGGTATTGACCAAGCCACCGAGCAGAAACGCCGACCAGGCAATGATGAAATAGCGCGCCACCCGCAACCCGCAATACCAGGCACTGATCCCGGCGACAAAAATAGTCACGGTGAACGCCAGGGCCAGGACGGTCGCCAGGCGCAGGGCCAGGGCATAGCCGGTCATCAACGACAGCGCGGTAACCACTGTGCTATAGACCATCAACAGCAGCAACAACCGGTCCAGCCAGCGACTGTGGGCGGCCGTCAGCAGGAAGCTGCGGGTGAACTGGCAACCGAAGAAGCCTGCCAGGCCGATAAAGAAAGGCGTCGAGGCACTGGCCCACCAGGGATTGTTCGGCCAGAAATACTCCGTCGCGGCGCCGTTGACCGACAGTTGGTAGCAGCCGAACGAGGCGATGTAGAAGATGTAGTAGAGGTAACTGGTGTCGCGCACGCTGAGATAGATAAACAGGTTGTAGACCAGCATCCCCAGCAGCACGCCATAGATCAGCCCCAGGACATACAGGCGCAGCGGCTGGTCTTCAAGGTAGGCCTGCATCGACCAGAGTGTCAGCGGCGCCTGCATCGAACCTTCGGTTTGCAGTCGCAGATAGACGGTCTTGCTTTCGTTGGGGGCGAAATCCAGCTCGAACAGATAGTTGTTCTGCTTGATCGGACGACTGGCGAATGGCAATTCGTTACCGCTACGCTGGGCCAGGCGGTAGCCGCCATTGGCGTCCGGTACATAGAGTTCGATGTGTTTCATCGGCGGATAGGCCAACTCCAGCAACCAGATGCGCCGGACGTTGGGATCCTTGGGCCTGTAGGCCAGGTCGAGCTTCAGCCAGAACGCCGACAGCGAGTAGCCGGCATTGAGCGAGGCTTTGTCATGGGAATGAAACCGCGCGGCCATGGCGGCCGAGGCAACCTGCGCGATATCGGCCTGGCCGCCCGCGTCTTCGAACACCTGCATGACCCGACCCAGAGGCAGGCTCTGAGTGGACTCATCAAACTCGACTGCACTCGCCGACAGCGGCAGCCAGCTCAACAAAATCAGCAGCAAATAGCGCATACAGCCCCAGCATGGTCAATCCAGTCGCGTCAGCAGCCCCCTTCCCTTTGAGATGACGTGAAACCTCATGACCCATTATTCGTTTGGATCCACTCTAGCATAGCCACTGATGGCTAAAACACACCACTGAAATATTTTATCCAAGGCTCTAGAACGGGCGTCCCAGCACACAACGGTGCCATCTGATAAACATTATCGGCCGCCTCGAAAAAAGCTTCAGGGGGTAAATTCAACAGCGGGCGGGCGATCCCGAAAAAAGCGTTTGGTGGTAAGCTCGCGCTCCATGAATACCTACAGCTCCCGTCCCGTTGTCCTCTGTCTCTCCGGCCACGATCCCAGTGGCGGTGCCGGCCTCCAGGCAGATATCGAAGCCCTGCTCGCCCAGGGCTGCCACGCCGCTCCCGCGGTCACCGCGCTGACCGTGCAGGACACGGTCAACGTCAGCGACTTCCGCGTACTCGACCGTGAGTGGGTATTGGCCCAGGCCAATGCCGTGCTCAACGACTCGACCGTGGCGGCCGTCAAGCTGGGCATGCTCGGTTCCCTGGAAATGGTCAACACCGTGGTCGAACTGCTCCAGGCGCACCCGCACCTGCCGCTGGTCTGCGACCCGGTGCTGCGCGCCGGTGGCGGCGGGCGCCTGGGCAAGGACGAGGTCGGCTATGCCATGCGCGAACGCCTGCTGCCACTGGCGACCATCGCCACTCCCAATCTCCCCGAGGCACGCATCCTCGCCGAATTGCCTGAAGGCAGCGCCGACGAATGCGCGGAAAAACTCCTGCCCTTCTGCCAGCACCTGTTGATTACCGGTGGACATGGCGATGAGGACGAAATCCACAACCGCCTGTACAGCCGCGACGGCACCCGCCAGATTTTCAAATGCCAGCGCCTGCCGGGCAGCTATCATGGTTCCGGTTGCACCCTGGCGAGCACCCTCGCCGGACGCCTGGCCCTGGGCGAAAGCCTGGTCAGCGCCGTAAAAACCGCGCTGGACTACACCTGGCGGACCCTGCGTGACGCCGAACAACTGGGCAAAGGCCAGTTCGTGCCGCGACGCCTGCCCCTGGATTTCTGTTCGTAACTTTCAGCGCCCCCAATACCCCGAGGCTGACCCGATGAAACTACGCGGCCTGTACGCCATCACCGATAGCCAGTTGCTGGCCGGCAAGTTCCTGTCTTATGTCGAGGCGGCACTGGATGGCGGCGTGACGTTGCTGCAGTACCGCGACAAAAGCACCGATGAGGCCCGCCGCCTGCGGGAAGCCGAGACCCTGCGAGTACTCTGCGAACGCTACAAGACCCGCCTGATCATCAACGACGACGCCGAACTGGCGGCACGGCTGGGGGTCGGCGTGCACCTGGGCCAGAGCGACGGTCCGCTGACGCCGGCCCGTTCGCTGCTGGGCAGCCGGGCCATCATCGGGGCCACCTGCCACGCGCAACTTGAGCTCGCCGAACAGGCGGCCCGGGAAGGCGCCAGCTATGTCGCCTTCGGGCGCTTCTTCAATTCCACCACCAAGCCCGGCGCGCCGGCCGCCGATGTGGCGCTGCTGGAACGCGCGCGCCCGCGACTGCAACTGCCGATCGCGGTGATCGGTGGCATCACCCTGGACAACGCCGCGCCACTGGTGGCCCACGGCGCCGACCTGCTGGCCGTGATCCACGGTCTGTTCGGTGCCGAAAACACCCGGGAAGTGACCCGCCGTGCCCAAGCCTTCAACGCCCTCTTCACTTCATGACTCTTGAGAGCCTGCCCATGTCTCGTTCTGAAACCCTGTTTGCCAGTGCCCAGAAACACATCCCCGGCGGCGTCAACTCGCCGGTTCGCGCGTTCAAGAGCGTCGGCGGCACGCCGCTGTTCTTCAAGCACGCCGAAGGCGCCTATGTCACCGACGAAGACGACAAGCGCTATGTCGACTACGTCGGCTCCTGGGGTCCGATGATCCTCGGCCACAGCCACCCGGACGTGCTCGATGCCGTGCGCAGGCAGCTGGAGCACGGTTTGTCCTACGGCGCGCCGACCGCCATGGAAACCGAGATGGCCGACCTGGTCTGTGCCATCGTGCCGTCCATGGAAATGGTCCGCATGGTCAGCTCCGGCACCGAAGCGACCATGAGCGCGATTCGCCTGGCCCGTGGTTTCACCGGTCGCGACAGCATCATCAAGTTCGAAGGTTGCTATCACGGCCACTCCGACAGCCTGCTGGTCAAGGCCGGCTCCGGCGCCCTGACCCAGGGTGTGCCGAGCTCGGCCGGCGTCCCCGCGGCCTTTGCCAAACACACCCTGACCCTACCCTTCAACGACATCGCCGCGGTGGCGAAGATGCTCGGCGAAGTCGGCCAGGACGTGGCCTGCATCATCGTCGAGCCGGTGGCCGGCAACATGAACTGCGTACCGCCGGCACCCGGTTTCCTCAAGGGCCTGCGGACCCTGTGCGACCAGCACGGCGTGGTGCTGATCTTCGACGAAGTGATGACCGGTTTCCGCGTCGCCCTCGGCGGCGCCCAGGCTCACTACGGCGTCACCCCGGACCTGAGCACCTTCGGCAAGATCATTGGCGGCGGCATGCCGGTGGGCTGCTTCGGCGGCAAGCGCGAAATCATGTCCTGCATCGCCCCGCTGGGTCCGGTCTACCAGGCCGGCACCTTGTCCGGTAACCCGCTGGCCATGGCCGCCGGCCTGACCACCCTGCGCCTGATCAGTCGCCCGGGCTTCCACGCCGAATTGAGCGACTACACCGCTCGCCTGCTCCAGGGTCTGCAGGAGCGCGCCGACGCAGCGAGCATCCCGTTCGTGACCACCCAGGCCGGCGGCATGTTCGGCCTGTACTTCAGCGGTGCCGACGACATCGTCACCTTCGACGACGTGATGTCCAGCGACGCCGAGCGCTTCAAGCGGTTCTTCCACCTGATGCTCGATGGCGGCGTGTACCTGGCGCCGAGTGCCTTCGAAGCCGGCTTCACCTCCATCGCCCATGGCGAAACCGAGCTGAAACTGACGTTGGATGCCGCTGAAAAAGCTTTTGCCGCGCTGAAATAAACGATGTCGCCGACGCCGGTCGCAGCCGGCGTCGGTTTTCCCGCCTAAACTTCCCCTGTTTCCTACCGCCCTCTGTGCAGATACTTGCAAAACACGCTGATATAGCGCCCGTGCAGCAGAAAAACGAGTAAAGACTTTGTAAGGTGGCCCCCGCTTATTTCATAATGCGCGCCATAGTCATCCCCAGGCCGGGTCCCCCCGCCCTTCAGAGGTACGTCGATTCCCATGAACCGCACCGGCCGCGCCCTTGCCTTGGGCTGCCTGTTGCTCCTTCAACCGCTGCTGGTACATGCAGGCGGTAATTCGTTGTTGATCCCGGCGATGGGTCGTTGCACCCTCAACACTCAGCCACAGGACCTCGCCGAGGCCCTGGCCGCCTGCGAAGAAGCGGCAAAAGGCGGCGATGCGCAAGCGCAATACGAGTTGGGCGCGTTCTATCACGATGAAAAAAACCCGCAACACGACCTCAACAAGGCCCTCAGCCATTTCGAACAGGCCTCCCTGCAAGGCCACGCCCAGGCGCAGTTCCAGCTCGGCACCATGTTCTACAAGGGTGAAGGGGTGCCGGCCAATAACGTCCAGGCCTACATCGTGCTGAAAATGGCGGCGGTCAATGGTGCCGAAGAGGCGCTGGACACGGCGGATGAGGTCGCGGCGCAGATGCCTCGTGACCAGTTGGAAATGGCGACCCAGGTGCTGGGACAGATCTTCCGCAAATACCTGCTGGAATTGCAGACGGTTGACGGCCGAACGCCGTTTTCACCTCTTCCCTGAATCTGTAGCGTCTGGACCGGCCTCTTCGCGGCGGTCCGGCGTCCCGGCAAGCACCGCGAAGAGGCCCTGAGGGGCACCACAAAACTCCCGGGCTTTTTATTTGTCGGGCATCGGCATCGGAAATGGCATCACATTGCTCATGCCCCGCGCCTCGCTGATCTTCGGCGTGCCCAGGCGCTCGACCTCGTCGATCCGCACGATCGAATGCATCGGCACGAAGCTGCGCACCACGCCTTCGAACTGGGCCTTGAGCTTTTCCTCACCGGGATCGACCACCAGTTGCGTACGCTCGCCAAAGACAAATTCTTCGACTTCCAGGAAGCCCCACAGATCGCTCTGATAGATCTGCTTGGCGTACATTTCGAACACCTGGCCCTGGTTGAGGAAAATCACCTTGTAGATAGGGGCTTCACGTTTGGTCATGGTGGGCGGGCAACACATCGGGGGATAAAAAGAGGGCGCGAACTATAGCATAGCCGCCGAACGCACAACGCTAGGAAGCAAGCGCGATGACCACTATAATGCGCGGTTCTTTGAACCACATTGATGAATGTCCATGGCCAAGAAGCTTTACATCGAAACCCACGGTTGCCAGATGAACGAGTATGACAGCTCGCGCATGGTCGACCTGCTGGGCGAACACCAGGCCCTGGAAGTCACCGCCCGCGCCGAAGACGCGGACGTCATCCTGCTCAATACCTGCTCGATCCGCGAGCGCGCCCAGGACCGGGTCTACTCCCAACTGGGCCGCTGGCGCGAACTGAAACTGGCAAACCCGGAGATGGTGATCGCCGTCGGCGGCTGTGTCGCCAGCCAGGAAGGCGCGGCGATCCGCGACCGCGCGCCCTATGTCGACGTGGTCTTCGGCCCGCAGACCCTGCACCGCCTGCCGGAAATGATCGATGCCGCGCGCCTGACCAAGCTGCCACAGGTGGACGTGTCGTTCCCGGAAATCGAAAAGTTCGACCACCTGCCCGAACCGCGTATCGATGGCCCGAGCGCCTACGTCTCGGTGATGGAAGGCTGCAGCAAGTACTGCACCTTCTGCGTCGTGCCCTACACCCGTGGCGAAGAAGTCAGCCGACCGTTCGACGACGTGATCGCCGAGATCATCCACCTGGCCGAACACGGCGTGCGCGAAGTGACCCTGCTGGGGCAGAACGTCAACGGCTATCGCGGCGCCACCCATGACGGCCGCCTGGCGGACCTGGCGGAGCTGATCCGCGTGGTCGCCGCCGTCGACGGCATCGAGCGGATCCGCTACACCACCTCGCACCCGCTGGAGTTCTCCGACAGCCTGATCCAGGCCCACGCCGAGGTCCCGCAACTGGTCAAGCACCTGCACCTGCCGGTGCAGTCCGGTTCGGACCGGATCCTCGCGGCGATGAAACGCAACTACACGGCGCTGGAATACAAGTCCAAACTGCGCAAGTTGCGCGCCGCCGTGCCGGGGATCTGCATCAGTTCGGACTTTATCGTCGGCTTCCCCGGCGAAACCGAGAAAGACTTCGAGCAGACCATGAAGCTGATCGAAGACGTCGGTTTCGACTTCTCCTACTCCTTCGTCTACAGCCCGCGTCCCGGCACGCCAGCGGCGGATTTGCCGGACGAGACCCCGGAAGAAGTGAAGAAAGAACGCCTCAACGCCCTGCAGCATCGCCTGAACCAGCAAGGATTCGAGATCAGCCGACAGATGGTCGGTACGATCCAGCGCATCCTGGTGACCGATTACTCGAAAAAAGACCCTGGAGAATTGCAGGGCCGCACCGAGAATAATCGTATCGTCAACTTCCGCTGCGACAATCCGCAACTGATCGGCCAGTTTATCGACGTGAACATCGACGCGGCGCAACCCCATTCACTGCGTGGCTCGATACTGCAATGAAGCCCTTGCGGGCTGCCGTGGCGAGCGGGCCTGTCGGGACGCCGCATCGCCGCGCGGGGCTGCGAAGCGGCCCAAAAACCGACGAATCCGGTGCATCAGGTAGACCGAGGTAGCCGGCTTTACGACTGCTGCGCAGCCGAGCGGGGGCAAGCCCCCTCGCCACAGGGGGCATTCAGCGCTCATAAGAGCTTTCGCCCCCGGGCTGCTAGCGTTATCCTTGATTTCATCTCAATTGCCGTCGGGCGGCTAAAAACGACCTTGAACGCACCCATCGAACCTCATCGTTTCATCCTCGAGCCTTTCGAGGCTCGCCGCTTCGCCAATCTGTGCGGGCAGTTCGACGAGCACTTGCGCTTGATCGAACAGCGCCTGACCATCGAGATCCGCAATCGCGGCAATCAGTTCGAACTGATCGGCGAACCCAAGCTCACCTCCTCCGCGGAAAACCTGCTGCGCCGCCTGTACCGGGAAACCAAGGGTACCGAGCTGTCGCCGGACATGGTCCACCTGTTCCTGCAGGAATCGAGCATCGAAGACCTGCACAACAACCCGGTGGCCGAAGCCAGCGTGGCCCTGCGCACCAAAAAAGGCATGATTCGCCCCCGCGGCCTGAATCAGCAGCGCTATGTGAAGGAAATCCTCGGCAACGACATCAACTTCGGGATCGGCCCGGCAGGTACCGGCAAGACCTACCTGGCCGTGGCCTGTGCCGTGGACGCGCTGGAGCGCGAGCAGGTGCGCCGCATCCTGCTGGTGCGCCCGGCGGTCGAAGCCGGTGAAAAGCTCGGCTTCCTGCCCGGCGACCTGGCCCAGAAGATCGACCCGTACCTGCGCCCACTCTACGACGCCCTGTATGAAATGCTCGGCTTCGAATACGTGGCCAAGCTGATCGAACGCCAGGTCATCGAGGTCGCACCGCTGGCCTACATGCGCGGCCGGACCCTGAACAACAGCTTCATCATCCTCGACGAAAGCCAGAACACCACCGTCGAACAGATGAAAATGTTCCTGACCCGCATCGGCTTCGGCTCCACCGCGGTGATCACCGGCGACATCACCCAGGTCGACCTGCCCAAGGGCACGAAATCCGGGCTGGCCCACGTGATCAAGGTCCTCAAGGACGTGCCGGGCATCAGCTTCACCCATTTCATGCCCAAGGACGTGGTCCGCCACCCACTGGTGCAACGCATTGTCGAAGCCTACGAGCGCTTCGAAAACGCCGACGAAGACACCTCGGGTGCCCGCCGCGATGCTTGAACTCGATCTGCAGCGGGCCAGCGAGGCCCCCGCGCCCAGTGACGCCGAGTTTCGTCGCTGGTGCGAACTGGCCCTGCGCCAGCGCACGGCCGATTCCGAGCTGACCATCCGCCTGGTGGACGAGCCCGAAGGCCGCGAACTCAACCATACCTGGCGGCACAAGGACTACGCGACCAACGTGCTGTCCTTTCCCGCCGACGTGCCGGACGAACTGCTGGACATCCCATTACTGGGCGATCTGGTGATCTGCATCCCGGTGGTCGCTCGCGAAGCGGCTGAACAAGGCAAGACGCTGGAGGCCCATTGGGCCCATCTGGTCATTCACGGCTGCCTGCATCTATTGGGTTACGACCATATAGATGACGAGGAAGCCGAGGAAATGGAAGCACTGGAACGAACGTTGCTTGCCGAATTGGGTCATCCCGACCCCTATATCGATGACGAACACTGATCACTCCACCACCAAGGGATACGAGTAAATCGCTATGAGCGAAGATCGATCGAGCAACGGGCAGAAGTCCTGGCTGGGTAAACTGACCCAGGCTTTTGCCCATGAGCCGAAAAACCGCCAGGAGCTGCTGGAGCTGCTGCGCGAAGCCCATCAGAACAAATTGCTGGACAGCGAAGCGCTGGCCATCGTCGAAGGCGCCATCCAGGTCGCCGACCTGCAGGTCCGCGACATCATGGTCCCGCGCTCGCAGATGATCAGCATCAAGGCGACCCAGACTCCCCGCGAATTCCTCCCGGCGGTCATCAACGCCGCGCACTCGCGCTACCCGGTGATCGGCGAAAGCCATGACGATGTCATGGGCGTGTTGCTGGCCAAGGACCTGTTACCGCTGGTCCTGCAGGAAAACGGCGACACCTTCAACATCAAGGACCTGCTGCGCCCGGCGACCTTCGTCCCCGAGTCCAAGCGCCTCAACGTGCTGCTGCGCGAGTTCCGCGCCAACCATAACCACATGGCCATCGTCATTGACGAATACGGCGGCGTGGCGGGCCTGGTGACCATCGAGGACGTGCTGGAGCAGATCGTCGGCGATATCGAGGACGAGCATGACGTCGAGGAAGACAGCTACATCAAGCCCCTGCCCAGCGGCGACTTCCTGATCAAGGCGCTGACCCCGATCGAAAATTTCAACGCGTTCTTCGACAGCGAATTCTCCGATGACGAGTTCGACACTGTCGGCGGCCTGGTGATGAGTGCGTTCGGGCACCTGCCCAAGCGTAATGAAATCACCGAAATCGGCGCGTATCGTTTCCGTATCCTGAATGCCGACAGCCGTCGTATTCACCTGATCCGCCTGACCCCCATTAGCCGCTAAGGACTGACATGCTGCGCTTAACCCGCCCCGGCTGGCCCGGTAATCTGCTGGCCGTGGTGGCTGGCGCACTGACCACCCTGGCCCTGGCGCCTTACGATATCTGGCCATTGGCGTTGTTGGCGCTGGGTGTGTTCTATGCCGGCCTGCGCGAACTAACTCCGCGCCAGGCCCTGGGGCGCGGCTGGTGCTTCGGTTTCGGCCTGTTCGGCGCCGGCACCAGCTGGATCTACGTCAGCATCCATACCTACGGCGGCGCTTCGATGCTGCTGGCCGGCTTCCTGATGCTGCTGTTCATCTCGGCGATTGCCTGGTTCTTTGCCCTGCCCGCCTGGCTCTGGGCGCGCTGGATACGCCGCAATGAAGCGCCGCTGGCCGACGCCCTGGCCTTCGCCGCCTTGTGGGTGGGCCAGGAAGCCTTTCGTGGCTGGTTCCTGACCGGTTTCCCCTGGCTCTATTCCGGCTACAGCCAGCTCGACGGCCCCCTGACGGGCCTGGCACCGCTGGGGGGGATCTGGCTGATCTCCTTCACCCTGGCCCTGACAGCCGCGCTGCTGTACAACGCCCGCCGTTTGTTCAAGAGCGGGCGCCAGGCCTTTATCGTCCTCGGCGCGGTGCTGCTGGTCGGTCCCTGGGTGATGGCGATCGCCCTCAAGCATCACGCCTGGACCAGCCCGGCGGGCGAACCGCTGACGGTGGCGGCGATCCAGGGCAATATCGAACAGAGCATGAAGTGGGACCCGGAGCAGCTCAATACCCAGCTGGCGCTGTACCGCGACCTGAGCTTTCGCTCCAAGCGCGTGGACCTGCTGATCTGGCCGGAAACCGCCGTGCCGGTGCTGAAGGAGTCGGCCGAGGGCTACCTGGCGATGATGGGCCGCTTCGCCGCGGACCGGCATTCGGCACTGATCACCGGGGTACCGATCCGCGAGGTGGTGCACAACGAGAAGCGCTACTACAACGGCATCACCGTGACCGGCGAAGGCGATGGCACTTATCTGAAACAGAAACTGGTGCCATTTGGCGAGTATGTGCCGCTGCAGGACTTGCTGCGCGGGCTGATCGACTTCTTTAACCTGCCAATGTCCGACTTCGCCCGCGGCCCGGATGACCAGGCACTGCTGCAAGCCAAGGGTTACCAGATTGCCCCGTTTATCTGCTACGAAGTGGTCTACCCGGAATTCGCCGCCAGCCTGTCGGCGCGCAGTGAGCTGTTGCTGACCATCAGCAACGACACCTGGTTCGGCACCTCGATCGGCCCCTTGCAGCACCTGCAAATGGCCCAGATGCGCGCACTGGAGGCCGGACGCTGGATGATTCGGGCCACCAACAACGGTGTCACCGGCTTGATCGATCCGTTCGGCCAGATCACCGCGCGGATCCCGCAATTCGAGCAGGGCATCCTGTATGGCGAAGTGGTGCCAATGCACAACCTGACGCCTTACCTGCGCTGGCGTTCGTGGCCGTTGATCATCCTGTGTGGCTTGCTGTTCGGCTGGGCCTTGCTGGCCAGCCGGATCGCCAAGACGGTGTAGCTTAAAAGGTAGTCCACACTTGTGGCGAGCGGGCTTGCCCGCGCTGGGTCGCGAAGCGGCCCTGAAAGCAGTGATCGCGATGGAACAGCTGGAACACGGTGATCGGTTTTACGACTGCTTCGCAGCCGAACGGGGGCAAGCCCCCTCACTACAAAGTAGCGCCAACTACACACATTGGTGTCCAGTCCTGATCTAGCGGTAGAACAGCCGGTAACCCACCTGTCCCACCGCCTCGTTGATCAACTGCCCACTACGCCAGATCGCCTTGAACTCCGGCAGCCAACCGCCCAGCGGGCTGGAATTGTCCCGCCCGTAAAACCCCACCGGTGCCGGCACCACGGTAAAACCAGCCGTCTCAAAGCTCCACAGCGCGCGCGGCATATGGGCGGCATGGGTCACCACGACCACCCGTTTGATACCCAGCGGTGCGAGCAGCTCATAACTGAATTGGGCATTTTCCCAAGTGGTGGTGCTACGCCCTTCCTGCCAGCGCACCGTCACCCCGGAATCACTCTGCATCGACGCCGCCATCAACGCCGCCTCACTCGGTGGCGTGCCGTAATGCAAACCGCCACTGGTCAGTACCGGCAACCCGGAAGCCTTGGCCAGACGCGCCGCATAACGCTGGCGCTCCAGGCCGATGCCCGTCGGCTGATCGTCGCCCCACGCCGGATCACCACGCTCGCGCCCCGAGCCCAACACCACAATCGCATCGGCCCGCTGCGCCAGCCCGGCCCATTCACCGCGTTCAAGCGGTGGCACGCGCTCCAGCGCCCGCGCGCCCCATTCCACCATTACCGGCAGGCTCATCAACCAGAACCCGCCCAGACCAAGAGCAAAGCACAACCCCGCCAGACGCGGCCGAGTGCGCCGAAACCACCAGGCAAACAGCAGCAACAGCAACAGCAGGCCGGGCGGCAGGAGCAATTGTTTAAGGATGTAACGAACAGGCATCGGGCACCTCCAGAAGATGCCCGAAGCCTAAGTGCATCGGGGTCAATCAACAACCTCTGGAACAATGGCTTCAAATCGAAGCCTGGTTAGCGACAGACAACAGCATGCCGCCGGGCGACTCTTACTTGACCCCCACCGACTTGAACTTCGCCGAACCGGGATTGGGCATTTTATCTTTCAACCAGATGATCTCGGCCGAATGGGGAGGCACCTCGTGCGCCACAATCGAAGGCGGCACAGGCATATCCCGTCCACTGAGATCCAGGTAGGCCCTGATCAATTCGAACTCGGCGTGGCTCAAGCCACGCAACTCCAACTCGGCAGGCCACTCATCACGCAAACGAGCCGCCGTGCTGGCTGTGTCCAGGGCATGCCCCAGACGGGTGATCAAACGCTCGTACAACTCGGGTTTCATGACATATCGCTGCGACTCCACCATCCGCTCACCTCATTGAAGATAAGAATCACTCCCCCTCTTCCAAGCTTAGCGGTGTCCGGCAAACCAGCCTCCCGCCGCGACCAACGGCTGCGGCGGTGCAATCAGGGTTTCCCTCGATAGAGCGGCGTCATGTATGCTACGGCGCTTCCTGTAACTCCACTTCCAGCACCGCCTTACGGGTGCATTGAAGAGGATTAGGCCACCCTTTCCAGTACAAGTAGCCATGCACGAACACTATCAGCCCCGTGAAATCGAAAACGCCGCCCAATCGTTCTGGGACGCGCAAAAGTCCTTTGAAGTCAGTGAACAGCCAGGCAAGGAGACCTACTACTGCCTGTCGATGTTCCCTTACCCCAGCGGCAAGCTACACATGGGGCATGTGCGCAACTACACCATCGGTGACGTGATCGCGCGCTACCAGCGCATGCAAGGCAAGAACGTCCTGCAACCCATGGGTTGGGACGCCTTCGGCATGCCGGCGGAAAACGCCGCGATGAAGAACAACGTCGCACCGGCCAAGTGGACCTACGAAAACATCGCCTACATGAAGACCCAGCTGCGCAGCCTGGGCCTGGCGGTGGACTGGTCCCGCGAAGTGACCACCTGCAAGCCGGACTACTACCGCTGGGAACAATGGCTGTTCACCCGCCTGTTCGAAAAAGGCGTGATCTACCGCAAGAACGGCACCGTCAACTGGGACCCGGTGGACCAGACCGTACTGGCCAACGAGCAAGTGATCGACGGCCGCGGCTGGCGCTCCGGCGCGCTGATCGAAAAGCGCGAAATCCCGATGTACTATTTCAAGATCACCGCCTACGCCGATGAGCTGCTGGAAAGTCTCGACGAACTGCCGGGCTGGCCCGAGCAGGTCAAGACCATGCAGCGCAACTGGATCGGCAAGTCCCGCGGCATGGAAGTACAGTTTCCGTATCACGTCGACTCCATCGGTGAAGCCGGCAGCCTGAAAGTCTTCACCACCCGCCCCGATACCCTGATGGGCGCGACCTACGTCGCCGTGGCCGCCGAGCACCCGCTGGCGACCCTCGCCGCGCGCAACAACCCCGAGCTGCAGGCATTCATCGCCGAATGCAAGGGCGGCAGCGTCGCCGAAGCCGACGTCGCCACCCAGGAGAAGAGAGGCCTGTCGACCGGTTTGTTCGTCGAACACCCGCTGACCGGCGAACAACTGCCGGTGTGGGTCGCCAACTATGTGCTGATACATTACGGTGACGGCGCGGTCATGGCGGTGCCGGCCCACGACGAGCGTGATTTCGAGTTCGCCCACAAATACGACCTGCCAGTCAAACCGGTGGTGCGGACCAGCGCGGGCGACACCACCCCGGCACCGTGGCAAGACGCCTATAGCGAACACGGCAGCCTGATCAACTCCGGCCCATTCGACGGCCTGGACTTCGCCGGCGCGTTCGACGCCATCGAAGTCGCGCTGATCAAGAAAAACCTCGGTGCCTCGCGTACCCAGTTCCGCCTGCGCGACTGGGGCATCAGCCGCCAACGCTACTGGGGTTGCCCGATCCCGATCATCCACTGTGACCACTGTGGCGACGTTCCGGTCCCGCAAGACCAGTTGCCTGTCGTGCTGCCGGAAGACGTGGTGCCGGACGGCGCCGGTTCGCCGCTGGCGCGCATGCCTGAGTTCTACGAGTGCAGCTGCCCGAAATGTGGCAAGCCCGCCAAGCGTGAAACCGACACCATGGATACCTTTGTCGAGTCGTCCTGGTACTACGCCCGCTACGCCTCGCCACGTTACGAGGGTGGCATGGTCGACCCGAAAGCCGCCGATCACTGGCTGCCGGTGGACCAATACATCGGCGGTATCGAACACGCGATCCTGCACCTGCTCTATGCACGCTTCTTCCACAAGCTGATGCGCGACGAAGGCCTGGTCAGTTCCAACGAACCGTTCAAGAACCTGTTGACCCAGGGCATGGTGATCGCCGAAACCTACTACCGTCGTGAAGCCAACGGCGGCTACACCTGGTTCAACCCGGCGGACGTCGAGCTGGAGCGCGACAGCAAGGCCAAGATCATCGGCGCCAAGCTGATCAGCGATGGCCTGCCGGTGGAGATCGGCGGCACCGAGAAGATGTCCAAGTCGAAGAACAACGGTGTCGATCCGCAGTCGATGATCGAGCAGTATGGCGCCGACACCTGCCGCCTGTTCATGATGTTCGCCGCGCCGCCCGACATGAGCCTGGAATGGTCCGACTCCGGCGTCGAAGGCTCGCACCGCTTCCTCAAGCGCGTCTGGCGCCTGGCCCAGGCCCACGTGACCCAAGGGTTGCCGGGCAAGCTGGAACTGGCGACGCTGAACGATGAGCAGAAAGCCATTCGTCGCTCGATCCACCTGGCAATCAAGCAAGCCAGCCAGGATGTCGGCCAGCATCACAAATTCAATACCGCCATCGCCCAGGTGATGACGCTGATGAACGTGCTGGAAAAAGCCGCGCAAGCCACTGAACAGGATCGCGCGCTGCTGCAGGAAGGCCTGGAAACCGTGGCCCTGTTGCTGGCCCCGATCACTCCGCACATCAGCCACGAGCTGTGGCAGCGCCTGGGCCATGACGGCGCCATTATCCACGCCGGCTGGCCGCTGCTGGATCACAGCGCACTGGTCCAGGACAGCCTGCAACTGGTGATCCAGGTCAACGGCAAGCTGCGTGGTCATATCGTCATGCCGGCCAGCGCCAGTCGCGAAGAGATCGAAGCGGCGGCACGGGTCAACGAAAACGTATTGCGCTTCACCGATGGCCTGACGATTCGTAAAGTGATCGTCGTGCCCGGCAAGCTGGTCAATATCGTCGCCAGCTAAATGGAATCGGGCGCCTGTTACCACGGGCGCCTTGCAAGACTTCCGAGGTCGCACCGTCGATCCACAGGGTTTCAAGGGGAGCAACAAGATGATCAAACGCAATCTGCTGGTAATGGGCCTCGCCGTGCTGCTGAGCGCCTGCGGCTTCCAGCTGCGCGGTACCGGCACCAACCAACTGAGCATCAAGGAACTGTCGGTCAGTGCCCGTAACGCCTATGGCGATACCGTCAAGCAATTGACCTCGGTGCTGGAGCACAGCGGTGTCAAGGTCTACAACGGCGCACCTTACAAGCTGATCCTGACCGACGAACAGGAAAGCCAGCGCGACGCGACCTATTCGGGCTCTGGCCGCAACGCCGAGTACGAACTCAATACCGCGTTGTACTACGAGGTCCGTGGCGACCACGACCGGCAACTGCTTACCGGCAAGCTGCAGGTGCAGAAGTACTACGTGCACGACGGCAACAACATCACCGCCGGCGATGCCGAAGCAGGTCAGCTGCGCAAGGAAATGCGTCGCGACCTGATTCAACAGATGGTCCTGCGCCTGCAATTGCTGACGCCAGAGCAACTGGATGCCCTGCAACAGACCGCCGACGCCAAGGCCAAGGCCGACGCCGATGCCGAGGAAGCCGCGCGCAAGTACGAAGCGTCGCAGCCGCAGCAATCGCCGCTGCAACTGCCGAAGCAGTAACCCTGGCGGGGCGCCCTCGGCGCCCCGCATTGGCCCGCCTATGAAACTCGCCCCCGCCCAACTCGCCAAACACCTGCAAGGCAGCCTTGCGCCGGTCTACGTCATCAGCGGCGACGATCCGCTGCTGTGCCAGGAGGCGGCTGACGCCATTCGTGGCGCCGCCCGCCAGCAAGGCTTCGACGAACGCCAGGTGTTCAGTGCCGATGCCAACTTCGATTGGGGCACGCTGCTGCAAGCCGGCGCCAGCATGTCGCTGTTCGCCGAAAAGCGCCTGCTGGAACTGCGCCTGCCCTCGGGCAAACCCGGGGACAAGGGCGCCGCGGCACTGATCGAGTACTGCTCGCGTCCGGCCGAAGACACCCTGCTGCTGATCAGCCTGCCCAAGCTCGACGGCAGCGCGCAGAAAACCAAGTGGGGCAAGGCCCTGGTCGAAGGCCAGGCGACCCAGTTCATCCAGATCTGGCCAGTGGACGCGGCCCAGCTGCCACAATGGATTCGCCAGCGCCTGTCCCAGGCCGGCCTCTCGGCCCAACAGGACGCGGTGGAACTGATTGCCGCGCGGGTCGAAGGCAACCTGCTGGCGGCGGCCCAGGAAATCGAAAAACTCAAATTGATGGCCGAGGGAGGGCAAATCACCGTGGAAACGGTGCAGGCCGCCGTGGCCGACAGTGCCCGCTTCGATGTCTTCGGCCTGGTCGACGCCGTGCTCAATGGCGAAGCCGCCCATGCCCTGCGCATGCTCGAAGGACTGCGGGGCGAAGGGGTCGAGCCGCCGGTGATTCTCTGGGCACTGGCCCGGGAGCTGCGGCTGCTGGCCAACCTGTCGTTGCAATACAGCCAGGGCGTCCCCCTGGACAAGGCCTTCAGCCAGGCCAGGCCTCCAGTCTGGGACAAGCGCAAACCGCTGATGAGCAAAGCCCTGCAACGACACTCGGCGCAGCGCTGGAGCCAACTGCTGCTGGACGCACAACGTGTCGATGCCCAGATCAAGGGCCAGGCCGCGGGCTCGCCGTGGAGCAGCCTGAGCCGGCTGAGCCTGCTGATGTGCGGCCAACGCCTGGCGCTGCCGGCGGAATAACCCCTGAGCGGACATAGGCAATTGTAGGAGCGAGCTTGCTCGCGATGGTGGTCAAGACACCGCGGTATCAGATACCCCGCGTTATCGTTGACGTCCATCGCGAGCAAGCTCGCTCCTACAGCAGCATTGAGGCTTGCCCCAGTACAATAGCCAAATGCCCCCACTGGACAGCGCCAAAGATCTGCCCGATGATTCGCACTTCTCCAACACACCCCAAGAGTGCACGCCCATGAGCAAGCCGTCCCGGCATCGTCCCAACAAAGCCAAATCGATCATCGCCCAGCCACTGTTCCGTAGCCGCCAGGAACAACCGGCGAAGGGCAAAGGCAGCTACCGCCGCGAAGCCTTCCAGTCTAAAAGCTGGGAGGCTTCTTACTTTCTGGCGGCCTGAAAGCCCCCTCACGACTGCACCCCCTCAAGCATGATAAGGTCAGCACCTGATTCGCATAATCCGGACCCGCGCATGCCCTTTTGCCTTACCCTTCGTTGGCCGTTACGCCGACTGTTCGCCGCCACCAGCTTTATCCTGTTAGTTGCCTGCGCGGAAAAACCGACCGCTGCCGACGCCGAGCCGCTGCAAACCCTTCCCGCAGCCCCTGTCCCCTCCCTGCCACAGGTCAACGACGATCTGACGATCCAGCCTGCGCAGAGCTTCGGCGAATGGATCGCCACATTCCGTGGCAGCGCTCTGGGAGCCGGTATCACGCCCGCCGTATTCGATAGCGCCTTTGCCGGCATCACCCCTGACATGAGCGTGATCAAGGCCGACCGCAGCCAGCCGGAATTCACCCGCCCGGTCTGGGAATACCTCGACGGTGCTCTGTCTCCCGTGCGTGTACGCAAGGGCCAGGCCCTGCTGGCGCAGAACAGCGCCCTGCTGTCGAGCATCGAACAACGTTATGGCGTCGACCGCGAGGCGCTGGTGGCGGTATGGGGCATGGAAAGCAACTTCGGCCAGTTCCAGGGCGACAAATCGGTGATCCGCTCGCTGGCGACCCTGGCCTACGAGGGCCGCCGCCCGGCGTTCGCCCAGGCGCAGTTGCTGGCGGCATTGCAGATTATCCAGCATGGCGATATCCAGCCCGGGGAAATGCTCGGCTCCTGGGCCGGCGCCATGGGCCAGACCCAGTTCATCCCCACCACCTACAACACCTATGCCGTGGACTTCGATGGCGACGGTCGCCGGGATATCTGGAATGATTCCGCCGATGCCCTGGCCTCGACCGCCAACTACCTGCAAAGCTCCGGTTGGCAGCGTGGGCAGCCATGGGGACTGGAAGTCGTGTTGCCAACGGCCTTCGACTACGCCCAGGCCGACGGCACGATCCGCAAGACAGTGAGCGAGTGGCTGCAAATGGGCATTCGTCTACCGGCGGGGACTGTGCTGCCAAATGGCTCGGCACCGCTGTCCGCGGCCCTGCTGCTGCCAGCGGGCTATCGCGGCCCGGCGTTCCTGGTATTGGACAACTTCCGCGCCATCCTCAAGTACAACAATTCGTCGTCCTATGGGCTGGCGGTGAGCTTGTTGTCCCAGCGCTTCAATGGCGCCGGCCTGATCAGCGGCGAATGGCCGAAAGATGATTTGCCGTTGAGCCGCTCCGAGCGGATCGAGCTGCAGACGCAGCTCAGCGCCAAGGGTTATGACGCGGGTAATGCCGACGGGATTATCGGGGCGAACACCCGCAAGGCGATTCGTGGGGCCCAGCAAAAACTGGGCTGGCCGGCAGATGGGTATCCGAATCACAAGCTGCTGGACAGCTTGCGTAATCGCTGACAGCCATCGGCAAGTCTTGAGGATCTCTGGCGCGGTCCTGTGGCGAGCGGGCTTGCCCGCGCTGGGGTGCCAAGCCCCCCCCAAAAACCTGCAATTGCGGTGTATCAGAAATAACCGGGATTGTTGTTTTACGACTGCTTCGCAGCCGAGCGCGGGCAAGCCCGCTCGCCACAAGCCCGCTCGCCACAAGTCAGCAGTCAGCAGTCAGCAGTCAGCAGTCAGCAGTCAGTCAGCAGAATCGTCACATCCTGCTCCAACACCAACTGCCGGGCATCGGCATCCAACCTCACCTGCGCCCCCAACGGCAACGTCAGGTTCGGGTCGCAATGCCCACTGCGCCAACCCGCCAGCACCGGAACACCCAACGGCCCCAACTCCTGCTTGAGCAAGCGCGCCAGCGCCTCCGGGTCGACACCGGCGAAATCCCCCACCAACACACCCTTCAGGCCTTCCAGCTTGCCCGCCAGACGCAGATGGGTCAGCAGCCGGTCGACCCGGTACAGCGGCTCGTTGACGTCCTCGATCAGCAGGATCACACCCCGGGTGTCGATCTCATAGGGCGTGCCCAGAGTGGCGCAGATCATTGACAGGTTGCCACCTTGCAAACGCCCCGAGGCGGCGCCCGGAACAACGCTGACCAGTGGAAACGCCGCTGGATGCTCGAACACGCTACCCGCGCGTACCTGCCCGGTCAGCAGGTTGAACAGCGAGGACTCGGTCGGCGGCAGCTTGTCGCCGAGCAGATCGGCATTGAACAGCGGCCCGTGAAAGGTCATGAGCCCCGCATAACGGGCAATCGCCAGATGCAGAGCGGTGATGTCGCTGTAACCGACCAAAGGTTTTGGATGTTTTTTGAGCAGTTCGAAATCAATGTCGTCCAGCAGACGCGGACAACCATAACCTCCGCGCAGACAGAGAATCACATCGATTTCAGGGTCGGCAAAGGCATCGTGCAGGTCACGCAGGCGCACCTCATCGCTGCCGGCCAGGTAACCGTCGCGTTGCGAGACCCCTGGAAATATCCGCAGCTCATAGCCGCGGGCCTGCACCCACTGCTGCGCCTTGAGCGGGTCAAGGGCAGCGGGGCCAGCCGGGGCGATCAGACCGATCACCCCGCCCTGACGCAGCGCCGGCACCGCGCTCTGGACCGGATAGGACGCCTGCACGGGTCGACGATGGTTCAAGGGCTTAGGCTCCGGTCAGTTCAGCCTTGACCAGCTTGGCCTGCTCGTCGGCATGGTAGGACGAACGCACCAGCGGCCCGGAAGCCACGTTCTTGAAGCCCATCTTGTAGCCTTCCTCGGCGAACCAGGCAAAGGTGTCCGGGTGCACGAAACGCTGTACCGGCAAGTGGCTGCGGGACGGCTGCAGGTACTGGCCGAGGGTCAGCATGTCGATGTCGTGCTCGCGCATGCGCTGCATGACTTCGATGACTTCCTCGTCGGTTTCGCCCAGGCCCAGCATCAGCCCGGATTTGGTCGGAATGTGCGGCATCATCTGCTTGAAGCGTTGCAGCAGGGTCAGCGACCACTGGTAGTCGGAACCCGGACGCGCGGCCTTGTACAGGCGTGGCACGGTTTCCAGGTTGTGGTTGAACACATCCGGCGGCTCGGCGGCGGTGATCTCCAGCGCGATGTCCATGCGCCCACGGTAGTCGGGGACCAGGGTTTCGAGCTGCACGTCCGGCGACAGCTTGCGGATCTCGCGGATGCAGTCGGCGAAGTGCTGGGCACCGCCGTCACGCAGGTCGTCGCGGTCCACGGAAGTGATCACCACGTACTTCAGGCGCAGGTCGGCGATGGCGATGGCCAGGCTCTGCGGCTCATTGACGTCCAGGGGCTTCGGCCGGCCGTGGCCGACGTCGCAGAACGGGCAACGACGGGTGCAGATATCGCCCATGATCATGAAGGTCGCGGTGCCGCCGCTGAAGCATTCGCCCAGGTTCGGGCAGGAGGCCTCTTCGCAGACGCTGTGCAGCTTGTGCTGGCGCAGCAATTGCTTGATGCGGTCGACTTCCGGCGAAACCGGGATGCGCACGCGGATCCAGTCGGGTTTCTTCGGCAGTTCGGTGGTCGGAATGATCTTCACCGGGATCCGTGCGACTTTCTCGGCGCCACGCAGCTTGACGCCGGTTTCGACTTTCGCACGGGCCGGGCGCTCGGAAACGTCCAGCGTCGGGATCAGGGTTTGCACAGCGTCTTGCCCAGTAGTCATATCAATCGATTCCGCCCGTGAGGGTCGTCTGCTCAGCATAGTCGAGGTGTTTGACGAGCTGCGCGCGCAGCCGGGCACTTACCTCGGCAAATTCAATCGGTCCTGTGTGCTCACGCAGCTGGGTCATCGCCAGCCCCGCATAACCGCAGGGGTTAATCCGTCGAAATGGCGCAAGGTCCATGTCGACATTCAACGCCAGGCCATGGAACGAACAGCCATTGCGAATCCGCAGGCCCAGGGAGGCGATCTTCGCGCCGTCGACATACACCCCAGGCGCATCGGCCTTGGCTTCGGCGCGCACGCCATAGTCGGCGAGCAAATCAATCAGGCAACGCTCCATCCGGCTGACCAGCTCGCGCACGCCAAAACCCAGGCGGCGAACGTCCAGCAACAGATAAGCCACCAGTTGGCCAGGGCCATGATAGGTCACCTGGCCGCCGCGATCGACCTTGACCACCGGAATATCCCCCGGCAACAGCAAATGCTCGGCCTTGCCGGCCTGGCCCTGGGTGAACACCGGCGGATGCTGCACCAGCCAGACTTCGTCTGGCAGGTCCGCGTTCTTGCGCCCGTCGGTAAACCGCTGCATGGCATGCCAGACCGGCTCGTAAGGGGTCTGGCCAAGCTCGCGAAAGCCCAGCACACCGCCCATCACAGCACCATGTGTACGAAACCGGTGGCCCGCAGCTCGCTGTTGATGTCGTACAGCTGGTCCTGGCCGGTGGCCACGATGTGCAGCTGGATCGTGGTGTACTTGCCGTTGGTGCTCTGGCGTTCATCCACGCGGTTATCGTTGATCGTGGCGTGTTTCTTGACGATCTCGACGATCTTGTCCTTGTTGCCCACTCCCGTGTCACTGATGACCTTGACCGGGTAGTCGGTAACGGGAAATTCGATTTTCGGCGCTTTTACTTCAGTGTCAGTCATGACAATAACGGCCTCGTAAGCCCAGGCAACGGACATGCCTCGCGCCCGGGTCAGGCGCGAGGCATGCAAATCGACACTCTCTGTTAACGATCAACTGCCTCAGTTGAACATGCCGTAGAAGAACATACGGATGCTGTCCCACAGGCGACGGAAGATACCACCTTCCTCGACCGCGTCCAGCGCGATCAGATCAGCGCTGTGTACCACTTTGTCGTCCAGTTTGACTTCGACTTTACCGATCACGTCACCCTTGGCGATCGGTGCGACCAATTTCGGGTTCAGGGTCATGCTGGCGGCGAGCTTCTTGAGCTGGCCTTTAGGCATGGTCATGGTCAGGTCTTCGGCCAGCCCGGCCTTGACTTGATGAGTGGTGCCCTTCCAGACCTGCGCCTGGGCCAGTTCGGTGCCCTTCTGATAGAAGGTCTGGGTTTCGAAGAAGCGGAAACCGTAGGTCAGCAGCTTCTGGGTTTCGGAGGCGCGCGCCGATTCGCTGTTGGTGCCGAACACCACCGCGATCAGGCGCTGGCCGTCACGCACCGCCGAGGACACCATGCAGTAGCCGGCTTCTTCGGTGTGACCGGTCTTCAGGCCGTCGACGGTCTTGTCGCGCCACAGCAGCAGGTTGCGGTTAGGCTGCTTGATGCCGTTCCAGAAGAACTCTTTCTGCGAGTAGATCGCGTAGTGCACCGGGTCGACCCGAATGATCGCGCGGGCCAGTACCGCCATGTCGTGAGGCGACGAGTAGTGCTCGGGGTTCGGCAGACCGGTCGGGTTCATGAAGTGGCTGTTGGTCATGCCCAGGTCGGCGGCCGTCTTGTTCATCATGTCGGCGAAGGCGTCTTCGCTGCCGGCGATGTGCTCGGACAGCGCCACGCTGGCGTCGTTGCCGGACTGGATGATGATGCCGTGCAGCAGGTCGCTGACGGTCACCTGCGAGCCGACCTTGATGAACATCCGTGAACCGCCGGTACGCCAGGCGTTCTCGCTGACGGTCACCGGATCGTTCTCACCGATCTGCCCGCGACGGATTTCCAGGGTCGCGATGTAGGCGGTCATCAGCTTGGTCAGGCTGGCCGGGGGCAAGCGCTGGTCGCCGTTGTTCTCCACCAGCACGTTGCCGCTGGCGGCATCCATGAGCACGTAGGCTTTGGCGGCCAGTTGCGGCGAAGCTGGAAGGGCCATGTCATCCGCGGCCCAGGCGGCCGGCGCAACAATCAGGGGTACAAGCAGGCACAAACGTTTGGCAAAGGTGGTGATGTTCATCCGTCTCTCGAAATCGCTAATGGAAACTTGCCCTCGCGGGCAAAAATAAATCAGACAGTCTTCCAACTGCCACGTGTCAGGTTGCTCGCTCCACCACCCTTTCCAGGCTTTTATTATCAAACGAACCAACAACCCGGAACCCGGCCCATGAAACGCGGCCCAATCCACAATTGTGCCTGTGTTACTCCGAGGTCACCAGACTTGGCGAACCAAGATTGGCCAGGCGTACACTATTTTGCACCTGCTGCACTTCACCCGGCGTGCCGATCGGCCCCATCCGCACCCGATGCAGGGTCTGCTGGTTGCGCACGATCGAACTGACGAAGACCGGCGCGTTGACCATCGAGCTCAGCTTCGATCTCAACAGTTCGGCAGCGTCCGGGTTGGCGAAGGCGCCCACCTGGAGATACTGGCCAGAGGCTGGTGCAGAAGCGTTTTTTTTTGCGTCAGCCTGTACCGGCACAACGTCGCTGGCGTGTTGCTGCGGTGGCGGGGTCCACTGCTCGATCGTCCCGGCGGACGCCGTCAAGACCGGGGCCTGGGACTGCGCCACTTGCGGTTCGTTGAGCATCAACGGCGCCGGGCGCCCGCGCTGGGCCCACCACTCCTGCGGGTCGATGCCCTCGACCTTGACCCGCGCCGTGCCGATCTCGGCATAACCGAGCTTCTTCGCGGCGGCGTAGGACAGGTCGATGATCCGGTCCGAATAGAACGGCCCGCGGTCGTTGACCCGCAGGATCACGCTGCGATTGTTGTCCAGGTTGGTCACCCGCACATAGCTGGGCAACGGCAGGGTCTTGTGCGCCGCGCTCATGCCGTACAGGTCATAGACCTCGCCATTGGCGGTGTTCTGGCCATGGAACTTGGTGCCGTACCAGGACGCCGTGCCCTGGGCCACGTAGCGCTTGGAGTCGGTCAGGGGGAAATAGGTCTTGCCCAGCACCGTATAGGGGTTGGCCTTGTACGGCCCGGTGTGCAAGGTCGGCGTGGCATCCGGGATCCGCGACACGTCGACGTCCCACCACGGCGCGCCATCTTTATGCGCCCGGTTGATGTCCAGGCCCGGTTTGGCGCGGATGGTATTGGAGGCGGACGACGACTGATACGGCGAGCGGCTGGTCGAGCAACTGACCACCAGCACCGCCAGCGCGGTGTAAGCCAACAGCTTCAGTGGTTTTGAAATCGGCAAAGCCTGCATTACTTGACGCCCCGAGCTTGGACCAACAGGTCAGACAGCTGATGCACGGCCATGGCGTACATTACGCTGCGGTTATAGCGCGTGATCGCATAAAAATTCTTCAGGCCCATCCAATACTCCGGGCCATTCTCACCATCCAGGCGAAACGCCGTCACTGGCATATCATCGCGCAGCGCATCATGACTCGACCAGCCCAGCGCCCGCAACTCCCCAACGGTCTTGACCGGGTCGATACCCGGGCTCAGCCCCTGGTCGACCTGCTCGCCACGCACGTCCGCGCGGCTGACCACCGGTTCTCCGGCCACCCAGCCGTGGCGCTTGAAATAGCTGGCCACGCTGCCGATGGCATCGTCGGCGTTGGTCCAGATATTGATATGGCCGGTGCCATCGAAATCCACCGCATAGGCACGGAAACTGCTCGGCATGAACTGCGGCAGGCCCATGGCCCCGGCGTAGGAGCCCTTGAGACTCAATGGGTCGAGCTGTTCTTCGCGGGCCAAGAGGAGGAATTCACGCAACTCCTTGCGGAAGAAATCGGCGCGTGGCGGATAGTCGAAGCCCAGGGTCGACAAGGCGTCGATCACCCGATAGTTGCCGGTGTTACGGCCAAAAAAGGTTTCCACGCCGATGATCGCGACAATCACCTGGGCCGGCACGCCGTATTCCTGCTCGGCGCGGGCCAGGGCCGTCTCATGTTGGCGCCAGAAGTCGACGCCACGGGCAATCCGCGCATCGGTGATAAAGATCGGACGATATTCCTTCCACGGCTTGACCCGCTCCGCCGGACGGGAAATCGCGTCGAGGATGCTCTGCTTGCGCTCGACCTGACGGAACACCTCCATCAGTTGCTCACCGGCAAAGCCATAGTCGCGGGTCATTTCCGCGACGAACTCGGCCACTTGCGGCGAACCTTCGTAGTCACCGGCCAGCACCCCCTGCACCGCCCCCAGACAGCCGACCAGGCCTATCCATGGCGCACACCGGGCCGCCCAACCGCGCAATACTTGCATTGAATTGTTCACCTTGCTCAAACCTGTGCGATCCACTTGCGGTGGGTATGGATCGACATCAAAACCCCAAACGCTGACAGCAGTGTCACCAGCGAAGTTCCGCCATAGCTGATGAAGGGCAACGGTACCCCTACTACCGGCAACAGACCACTGACCATACCGATGTTGACGAAAACATACACAAAAAAGGTCATGGTCAGGCTGCCGGCCAACAGCTTGCCGAACAGGGTCTGGGCCTGGGCGGTGATGACCAGCCCGCGCCCGATCAGCAGCAGGTAGAGCAGCAGCAAGGCGCAGATGCCCACCAGGCCGAATTCTTCGCCCATGACCGCGATGATGAAGTCGGTGTGGCTTTCCGGCAGGAAGTCCAGGTGCGACTGGGTGCCCAGCAGCCAGCCCTTGCCGAACACCCCGCCGGAGCCGATGGCGGCCTTGGACTGGATAATGTTCCAGCCGGTGCCCAGCGGATCGCTTTCCGGGTCGAGGAAGGTCAGGATCCGCTGCTTCTGGTAGTCGTGCATGATAAATAACCACATGCCCACCGCCACCGGTACCGCCGCCGCCAGCACGCTGAGGATCCAGCGCCAGCGCAGGCCGCCCATGAACAGTACGAACGCACCGCCGGCCAGCACCAGCAGCGAGGTGCCAAGGTCAGGCTGACGGACGATCAGGATAAACGGTACGCCGATCAGCATCAGGCTGATGGCCACATGCTTGAGTTGCGGCGGCAGGGTGCGCTTGGACAGGTACCAGGCGATGGTCGCCGGCATCAGGATCTTCATGAATTCCGACGGCTGGAAGCGGATCACCCCAGGGATATTGATCCAGCGCGTGGCCCCCATGGCGTTGTGCCCCATGAGATCCACCACCACCAGCAGCATCACCCCCAGCACATAGGCCAGCGGCACCCAGCGGGCCATGAAGCGCGGTTCGAGCTGGGCGATCACGAACATCGACACCAGGCCGATACCGAAGGAGGTGGCCTGCTTGATCAGCAGGTCCCAACTCTTGCCGCTGGCCGAATAGAGGACGAACAGGCTGCCGGCCGCCAGGGTCAGCAGCAGGACCAGCAAGGGCCCATCGATGTGCATGCGTTGCAACAGGGTGGCCCGGCGGCGCATGACATCCTCGCTGGAGAGGATGCGGTCGAAATTGGCGATCACGGCGTCACCTGCAAGGGGGTTGAATCGGCATATTCGGGTTTGAGCTTGCCATCCGGGCCGAGCAACCAGGCATCCATTACCTGGCGAACCACCGGCGCGGCCACTCCGGAACCGGACTCACCGTTCTCGACCATCACCGCCACGACAATTTTCGGTTTGTTGGCCGGCGCGAAGCCGACGAACAGGGCGTGGTCGCGGTGGCGCTCCTGAACCTTGGAGCGGTCGTACTTCTCGCCCTGCTTGATCGCCACGACCTGGGCCGTGCCGCTCTTGCCGGCGATCAGGTACTGCGCACCGACAGAGGCCTTGCGCGCGGTACCGCGAGCACCGTGCATCACCTGTTGCATGCCGTGGTTGACCTTGTCCCAGGAGGACGGATCGCGCAAGACAATGTCCGGCATCGGATTTTCATCCACTGGCTTCTGACCTTCGATGGTCTTGGCCAGGTGCGGGCGATTCCACACCCCCTTGTTCGCGACCAGCGCCGTGGCCTGGGCCAGTTGCAAGGGCGTGGCCTGCATGTAGCCCTGGCCGATCCCGAGGATCAGGGTTTCGCCCGGGAACCAGGCCTGGCGCCGGGTGGTGCGCTTCCATTCACGCGAAGGCATCAGCCCCGGCGACTCTTCGAACATGTCCAGGGAGACCTTCTGGCCGAGGCCGAACTTGTTCATGTAGCTGGACAGCCGGTCGATACCCAGCTTGTGCGCCAGGTCATAGAAATAGGTGTCGTTGGAACGCATGATCGCCGTATCCAGGTCGACCCAGCCATCGCCGGTGCGGTTCCAGTTGCGGTATTTGTGATCATAGTTGGGCAGTTCGTAGTAACCGGGATCGAAGACCCGCGTCGAGGCGTTGACCACCCCACTGTCGAGCCCGGCCACCGCCACCGCCGGCTTGATGGTCGAGCCCGGCGGATAGAGGCCGCGCAGCACGCGGTTGAACAGCGGCCGGTCGATGGAGTCACGCAACTCGGCGTAGGCCTTGAAGCCGATCCCGGTAACGAACAGGTTCGGGTCGAAGCTCGGCTGGCTGACCATCGCCAGCACCTCGCCGGTGGCCGGATCCAACGCCACCACCGCGCCACGCCGCCCGCCGAGCGCCTCTTCGGCGGCTTCCTGCAGCTTGATGTCCAGGCTCAGGACAATATCCTTGCCCGGCACCGGGTCGGTGCGCTTGAGCACTCGCAGGATACGCCCGCGGGCGTTGGTCTCGACCTCCTCGTAACCGACCTGGCCGTGCAACTGCGGTTCGTAGAAACGCTCGATGCCGGTCTTGCCGATATGATGGGTACCGCTGTAGTTCACCGGGTCCAGGCTCTTGAGCTCCGACTCGTTGATCCGCCCCATATAGCCCACCGAGTGGGCGAAATGCGCGCCCTGGGGATAATGGCGAACCAACTGCGCCACCACCTCTACACCGGGCAGGCGGAACTGGTTCACGGCTATCCGCGCGATCTGCTCCTCGGTCAGCTCGAACAGGATCGGGACCGGCTCGAACGGCCGTCGCCCCTGGCGCACGCGCTTTTCGAACAAGACGCGATCTTCCGGGGTGAGCTGCAGCACCTCGACCAGCACATCCAGCACCTGTCGCCAGTCACCCGCGCGCTCACGGGTCACGCTCAGGCTGAAACTGGGTCGGTTATCCGCCACCACGAGACCGTTGCGGTCATAGATCAGGCCACGGCTCGGCGGAATCGACTGGACGTGGACGCGGTTGTTTTCCGACTTGGTCGAGTGATAGTCGTACTGGATCACCTGGAGGAAATACAGCCGGGCGATCAGCACGCCGATCAGCGTCACCACCACGATTGCGCCGACCACGACACGGTTACGCACCAGGCGGGCGTCTTTCTCGTGGTCCTTGAGGCGAATCGGCTGGGTCATTCGGCAGGCTTATTTATGGTAAGGATGCCCGGACAGCACGGTCCAGGCGCGATACAGCTGTTCACCGATCAGGATCCGCACCAACGGGTGCGGCAAGGTCAGCGCTGACAGCGACCAGCGCTGGTCGGCCCGCGCACAGACTTCCGGCGCCAGCCCCTCGGGGCCGCCGACCATGAAGTTGACCGTGCGCGAATCCAGCCGCCAGCGATCCAGTTCGACCGCCAATTGCTCGGTGCTCCATGGTTTGCCATGAACCTCCAGCGTGACGATCCGTTCGTTCGGGCCGACCTTGGCCAGCATGGCCTCGCCTTCCTGACGGATAAAACGCGTCACGTCGGCGTTCTTGCCCCGGGTATTGAGCGGAATTTCCACCAGTTCCAGCGCCAGTTCGGATGGCAGACGCTTGGCATACTCATGCCAACCCTCTTCCACCCACTTGGGCATGCGCGAACCGACGGCGATCAGGCGCAGTCGCACAACGCCACCTTATTCCTGGTCTTTGTTGAGCTTGATGAAATGCTCATGGGTGTTTTCCGGGCTGTGGTGTGCGGCGCTGGCCGAACGACTCTGCTCGGCACCCTGCCACAACCGTTCCAGGTCATAGAACTGGCGAGCGCTGGCGGTCATCATGTGGACGATCACGTCGTCCATGTCCAACAGTACCCAGTCGCTGTCGCCCTTGCCTTCTTCACCCAGCGGCTTGATGCCCAGGGCCTTGACCGCTTCGCGGACCTTGTCCAGCATCGCGCCGATCTGGCGGTTGGAGGTACCGGTGGCGATGATCATGAAGTCAGTGATGCTCTGCTTTTCGCGAACGTCGATCACCAGGATGTCCTGGGCCTTGACGTCTTCCAGGGCCGCTACGGCCACCTTGACCAGTTCATCGCCCTTGAGGGGCTCGCCGCTGATCACTTTCTCTGGCAGCGGAGCGCTCTTGAACGTGCCTTTGCGCTTAACTTTGCTTGCGTCGTTGTTGGTCATATAAAACTCGTTTTGCTCAGTATGTTCGGGCGCTTCAATACACGACTATTCGTGCTTTCAAGCGCGCCGCTTCAGTTCGACGCACGGTACAGCCCGTGCGCATCTATATAGGCCAGGACCGCGTCAGGCACCAGGTAACGTACCGACTTACCGCTGGCCAGCAGTTGACGGATCTGGGTGGCCGACACCGCGAGGGGTGTCTGCCAGACGAATGTAATATGCCCGCCAGGCCCCGGCAGGGCCTTCGGGTCGCTGACCGACCGTGCGGCCAGCAGGTTGCGCAAGGCATCCGGCGGTTCGCTGTCGGCATCCGGGCGTTGCAGCACCAGGATATGGCAATGCTGGAGCAACTCCTCCCAACGGTGCCAGGTGGGCAGGCCGCAAAATGCGTCCCAACCCAACAACAAGAATAACTGGTCCTGCGCGGCCAGCTCGGCGCGCATCAGTTCCAGGGTGTCGATCGTGTAGGACGGCTTGTCCCGTTGCAGCTCGCGGTCGTCCACCACCAGCGGCCTCACGCCGGCCACCGCGCAATCGACCATCGCCAAGCGGTCGACCGCCGAGACCTGCGGTGTATCGCGATGCGGTGGCCGGGCGCTGGGAGTCAGGCGCAGCTCATCGAGCTCCATCAACTCCGCAACTTCCAGCGCACTGCGCAAATGGCCGATGTGCACCGGGTCGAAGGTTCCGCCGAGCACGCCGATACGCCGGGGCGGAACCTGGCGCGGACTGACGGCGGCGGACAGACGTTTACTCACTCGATCAGACCGTGGCCTGACCGCGCAACTGCCCGTCGCCGACCACGATGTACTTCTCGCAGGTCAGACCTTCCAGCCCTACCGGGCCGCGGGCGTGCAGCTTATCAGTAGAAATGCCGATCTCGGCACCCAATCCGTATTCGAAACCGTCGGCGAAGCAGGTCGGGGCGTTGAGCATCACCGAACTGGAGTCGACTTCGGCCATGAACACCCGGGAATCCGCCAGGTTTTCGGTGACGATGGCGTCGGTGTGGTGCGAACCGTAATGATTGATGTGCTCGATGGCCGCGTCCAGTCCATCGACCACGCGAATCGACAAGATCGGCGCCAGGTATTCGCAGCTCCAGTCTTCTTCAGTGGCCGCGACCGCCTCGATCACCGCACGAGTCCGCGCGCAACCGCGCAGCTCAACACCCTTGGCACGCAAACGCTCGGCCATGGCCGGCAGGAACTCGGCGGCGACCGCCTGATCCACCAGCAGGGTTTCCATCGCGCCGCAAATGCCATAGCGATAGGTCTTGGCATTGAAAGCGATGTCGCGGGCCTTCGCCAGGTCGGCGTGGGCGCTGACATAGACATGGCAGATGCCGTCCAGATGCTTGATCACCGGTACCCGCGCTTCGCGGCTGACCCGTTCGATCAGGCCCTTGCCGCCACGCGGCACGATCACGTCAACGTACTCGGGCATGCTGATCAGCGCACCGACGGCGGCCCGGTCGGTGACTTCCACCACCTGCACCACCGCCGCCGGCAGACCGGCCTCGTCCAGGCCGCGCTGGATGCAGGCGGCAATGGCGCGATTGGAATGAATGGCTTCGGAGCCGCCGCGCAGGATGGTCGCGTTACCGGACTTGAGGCACAGACTGGCGGCATCGATGGTCACGTTCGGCCGCGACTCGTAGATGATGCCGATCACGCCCAGGGGGACGCGCATCTTGCCGACCTGAATGCCCGAGGGCCGGTAGCTCATGTCGCGGATCGCCCCCACCGGGTCTGGCAGGCTGGCCACCTGGCGCAGACCGACGATCATGCCATCGATGCGTTCCGGGGTCAGGGCCAGGCGTTCGACCAATGCCGGTTCCAGGCCATTGGCGCGGGCGGCGGCCAGATCGAGTTCGTTGGCGGCGGCCAGCTCGGCGCGGGCAGCGTCCAACGCCGTGGCGGCGGCCAGCAGGGCGCGGTTCTTCTGCGCGGTGCTGGCACGACCGATCACGCGGGAAGCCTCGCGGGCAGCGCGACCCAGGCGGGTCATATAGTCGAGAACGGACTCAGTCATGGCTCTAAGGGGGACTTGGCAAAGAGGAAAGCGGCCGATTATAGCTGTCGCGCCGCCTGACGGACAGCGGTGCCGGGCGGATGGTCGAAATGGGCGGCAAATAGCGGGTGTTCAGACTCGATTAAGCCATAAAACGTTATGCTTCTCCCCCAACCCGTCGTCAACAGTCCTACGCCCACGATGTCCAGTCTTACCCCGGCGCCCCTGCCCAACGCCCTGCCAGACGCTTTTTTTGATCGCGATGCGCAACTGCTTGCCCGTGAACTATTGGGAAAAGTCGTCCGCCACAAAGTGGGAGATCTGTGGCTGGCCGCGCGAATCATCGAGACTGAAGCCTATTACCTCGAGGAAAAAGGCAGTCACGCCTCCCTCGGTTACACGGAAAAACGTAAGGCTTTGTTTCTGGATGGTGGACACATCTATATGTACTACGCCCGCGGTGGCGATTCGTTGAACTTCAGCGCCCAAGGGCCAGGCAACGCGGTGTTGATCAAATCCGGCTATCCGTGGGTCGATGCGCTGTCCGGTCCGGCCAGCCTGGCGCAGATGCTGCTCAATAACCCGACAGCCAATGGCACGCCGCGCCCGACCCAAAAGCTGTGTGCCGGTCAGACCTTGCTGTGCAAGGCCCTCGGGCTCAAGGTGCCGATGTGGGACGCCAAGCGCTTCGACCCACAGGGACTGCTGGTCGAGGATGTCGGCGCCAAGGTGGCGCAGATTATCCAGACCACCCGCCTGGGCATTCCCGGCGGGCGCGACGAACACCTGATGTACCGCTTCGTCGACGCCAGCCATGCGGCGTATTGCACGCGCAACCCACTCCGGCGCGGTCAGGTCGAAGGGCGCGATTACGTGTTGCACACCTGAAGAACACCACCTACCGGCTGCTCCTACATGTTTTGCCTGAAAAAGGAAGTCAACCATGGGCCCATGGCTCGATAGCATCACCGGCTGGCTGACAGCCAACCCACAATGGCTGGGCCTGGCGATTGTCATCGTCGCCTGCCTCGAATGCCTGGCCATTGTCGGCAGCATCGTGCCGGGCACGGTCCTGTTGTTCGCCATCGCCGTACTGGCCGGTAGCGGCGCCTTGCCACTGGGCGAAACCCTGCTGCTGGGGTTCATCGGCGGCCTGCTCGGCGACGTGATCTCCTACACCCTCGGCCGACGCTTCCACCAGAACATCCGGCGCCTGCCGGGCCTGCGCAGTCATCCACAATGGATGAGCGGCGCGGAAAGCTATTTCCAGCGCTATGGCATCGCCAGCCTGCTGGTCGGACGTTTTATCGGCCCGTTGCGCCCGATGTTGCCAATGATCGCGGGGATGTGCGACATGCCGCTGCCGCGTTTTATCGGCGTCAGCCTGATCGCCGGCGCCGGCTGGTCGGTGGTCTACCTGTTGCCGGGCTGGGCTACCGGCGCGGCAATCCGCCTGCCCTTGCCCGAGGGCTTCTGGGCGCAGGCGGGCGTGGTCGCGGCCGGGCTCGTTGCGCTGATCGGGTTGTGTATTCATTGCAGCGTGCGCCGCCACCCCAAGGCCACCCGCTTGATTTCGGGCCTGAGCCTGGCGTTGCTGATCGGCCTGTTCCTCGGCTACCCGCACCTCGAGGCTTTCGACCAGGGCCTGATGGCGCTGGTCCAGGAACACCGCGACCAGGCGCTGGACGTGGCCGCGGTCATGGTCACGCGCCTGGGCGATTTCCGTACCCAACTCATCGTCGCGAGTGTTCTGACCGGACTGCTGTTTCTCGCTCGCCAATGGCGCCAGGGACTGTTTTTCGGCGCTACCCTGGCGGTGACGGCGCTGGGCAACACCGCCGCCAAATACTTCTTCGCGCGGATTCGTCCAGAAGTGCTGGCCGAGCCGATCAGCAGTTTCAGCATGCCCAGCGGCCACAGTTCGGGCTCGTTCGCGTTTTTCCTGATGCTGGCGGTGCTGGCCGGGCGTGAACAGCCGCCACGGCTGCGCATGACCTGGCTATTGCTCGGTTGCCTGGCGGCGCTGGTGGTGGCGTTATCACGGGTGTACCTCGGCGCACACTGGCCAACCGACATCCTCGCCGGCGCCCTGCTCGCCGTCGCGGTGCTGGCGGCCAGCCTGAGTCTCAGCCAGCGCTTCATGCCACTACCGGCCCTGCCACCCCGGGCCTGGTGGTTGATCCTGCCGACCGCCGTGGCGATCTATGGGTTCTATGCCCTCTGGCATTTGCAGCATGCGATCGGGCGATATGCCTATTAAGCCGTTTCGGACAGGTCGCTTTCCACGACTTCAAGATTGATGGCGTAAAACTGCCCATCCGCGCCCTGCACGACCTCATAGGTCACGGTATCGCCGGCCGTCAACACCGGCCCGCCTTCAGCAGCGGACTTCACATGGAAGAACAGCTCGCGTCCATCCACATGTGCGGTGATCACGCCGATTCCGCCCCGGGCGGAGTCGTAACGCTTTTCGTCGTAGCGCTTATCCATGACTGTTCTCCCGAAAAGGAAGAGACACACCCAAACGCCGAACCGATGAAGTTCGGGTGTCAGGGGACATTTGGACAGCCGTGTCTTCGCTGCAGAACTTCAAATTACTTGAACGTCGTCCGCTTGCAGACCTTTCTGCCCTTGAACAACTTTGAATCTCACTTTCTGCCCCTCGGAGAGGCTTTTAAAACCGCCTCCCGCTATGGATTTGAAATGTACAAAAAGATCCGGGGTATTATCATCCGGCGTGATAAATCCAAAACCTTTTGCATCGTTGAACCACTTGACCGTGCCTTCTCTATGCCCTGAGTGCGACGAGTGCTCTTTATGTTCCGTATGCTCTGACATGTCCAATTTTCCCAGTCACTGAATGACGCAAAGCTCGTTCGCGGACAATCCTCGCCCCACGAGCTCTCCATACTTTCGCAACTCAAGCCTGGATCCAATGCACACAACGGACTACTGTCATTTCTGACAGTTTTTCAGATTATTTTCATATAGAAATTATTCCATGTCATTACATGGCCTTGCTCAAGCAAACAACTCGCCCTGCAACTCGTCCAACAACACCTGAATCGCATCCAGGCGTTGTTGAGGGTCATCCAGCTCCAACAGGTCGATCTTGTCCAGCTCGGAAAACGGCAGCAGATAAGCCAACTGGTTGGCCAATGATTGCTGTCCAGTCGCCGCGGTGCCCATGTTCAGGGCCGCGACCATGGGATGCTCGGCCAGCGCCTTGAGCAGCGCCACCAGATCCTCGTCCTCGTCCTGCAACGGCTGCTCGGGGATTTCATCCAGCCACTCGACCTCGGCGACCGTCAGTTGATCGCGCTGCAACTGGCTGTCGAGCACCCGGAAACGCCGACCACCTTCGACCCGAATGCCCAACAAGCCGTTATCCTGCTGCTGGAAGTCACGAATCAACGCTTCACAGCCGACCAAGGCAAAGCCTTCCGGCGCCTGGCCGACCTCTTGGCCCTCAAGAATGCAGACCACGCCAAACCCACTGCTCTGTTTCATGCAGCGGCTGATCATGTCCAGGTAACGCGCCTCGAAAATCTGCAAATCGAGGATACAACCGGGAAACAGCACGGTGTTCAGGGGAAACAACGCCAGGCTCATAACGATTTCCTCAAACCACCAAAGTCACCGCCAACGGCAGCAAGACTGCCGTGGCCACGCCCATCAGGCTCATCGCCAACGCCGCGAAGGCGCCGCATTCTTCACTTTCCTGCAAGGCCACCGAGGTGCCCACCGCATGAGCGGTCATGCCCAGGGCCATGCCGCGGGCTTCGGCAGCCTGCACGCCCAGCCGTGTCAACAACCAGGGCCCGGCAATGGCGCCAATCACCCCGGTGATCAACACGAACACCGCCGCCAGGGCCGCGACACCGCCAATCTGTTCGGCCACCAACATGGCGATGGGCGACGTGACCGACTTGGGCAACAGGGTCATCAGGATCATATGGTCGGCACCGAACAGCCAGCCCAGCAGCACCCCCAGGCCAGTCGCCGTTACCCCACCAATCACCAGAGTAGTAAAAATCGGCCAGAACAACTGCCGGATCCGCCGCAGGTTCAGGAACAACGGCACAGCCAGCGCCACCGTGGCCGGTCCCAGCAGAATACCGAGGATCTCGGTGCTCCTGCGGTACTCGGCGTAATCCAGGTCGCACAGCAACAGGATGCCGACCACCAGCGCCATCGAGGCCAGGACCGGTTGCAGGAAGATCCAGCGGGTCTTCTCGAAGCCCGCCAGCACCAGTTGATAGCTACCCAGGGTAATGCCGATGCCGAACAGTGGATGATGGATCACCGACGCCCAGGCGCCCTGCCAGTCGAAGGTCATGACTGCTCCCCCCGACGGGCGTGACGCTTGACCAGCGCGTTCATCAATACACCGACGACGGCCATGGAGATCAGCACCGACAATACCAGCGCACCGACAATCGCCCAGAAGTCCGCCGCGATCTGCTTGGCATAGACCATCACCCCGACCGCCGGCGGTACCAGCAACAGCGGCAGATAGCGCAACAGCGTGAAGGCCGCGTCACTCAGCGCAGCGCTGACTTCACCCTGCTGCATCAGAAACACCAGCAATAGCAGCAGGCCGATAATCGGCCCCGGCAACACGGGTACACACAAATGATTGAGGGCTGTACCGAGTAACTGAAACAGCACCAGCCAGGTCAGGCCACGTAGCAACATTCGAACTCTCCCTTGAAGATACCGGCATTATAAGCATGCCCATACACTGCCATTCGCCAAAGGTATGGTGGCTTGACCAGGCACATGTCCCATGATGATCTAGAGTGGATGCCAAGGGCTGCAACCCGAGGCCCGATAACTCGATAGACCAAGGAGTGTGTCAATGCCCTATGTACCTGTAGCGCAACTCAATGATTATGTTGGCAAGGAACTGGGACGTTCCGAATGGCTGACCATCGACCAGGAGCGGATCAACCTGTTCGCCGAAGCCACCGGCGACTATCAGTTCATTCACGTCGACCCGGTCAAGGCCGCGCAAACCCCCTTCGGCAGTACCATTGCCCACGGTTTCCTGTCGTTGTCGCTGATTCCAAAACTGATGGAGGACATCTTCATCATGCCCGAAGGCTTGAAGATGGCCGTCAACTACGGCCTGGACAGCGTGCGCTTCATCCAGCCGGTAAAAGTCGACTCCCGCGTGCGCCTCAAGGTCGAACTGACCGAGGTCACCGAGAAGAAACCCGGCCAATGGCTGCTCAAGGCCACCGCCACGCTGGAAATCGAAGGCCAGGAAAAACCCGCCTATATCGCCGAACCACTGTCACTCTGCTTCGTCTGATCCGCCGTACCCACGAAACAGAGTGCACTCTGTTTCGTGCAGGACACTGGACACGCCATATTGCTACGGCATACTCGGTCCCCTAATTATCCGGATCCCGTTATGCGCCCACTCGCCCCCCTCGTTCTGACCCTGCTGCTCACCGCCTGCGGTGATGGCGAATCGCTATTGCCGCCGGACGCTCGGCTGCCGGACGGCGGTCGCTATCGCGGTGAAGTGGTCAATGGGTTGCTGCAGGGCGAGGGCCGTGTCGACTACCCGAGCGGCAGTTGGTATGCCGGCCAGTTCGACCATGGCCAGTGGCAAGGCGACGGCGAGTGGCATGGCAGCAATGGCGAGGTCTACAAGGGCCAGTTCCAGCAGGGCCTGTTCCACGGCCAGGGCACCCTGACCGTGCACGACAGCAGCTACACCGGCGGTTTCAAGCAGGGCCGGCGCGACGGCGAAGGCACGCTCAAGGAAGCGGGCATGACCTACCGCGGCGAATTCAAGGACGACCAGTACGCCGGCCTTGGCCATCTGGAGCTGGAAGACGGCAGCCAATACCAGGGTGAATTCGCCCACGGCAAGCCCAACGGCGAGGGTCAGCGCAGCGATGCCAACGGCAACCTGTTCACCGGCCACTTCGTCAATGGCCAACTGGAAGGGGTCGGCACCTTCAACAGCGCCGACGGCGACCAGTATGCCGGCGGTTTCAAGCATAACCAGTTGAATGGCAAGGGCCGCTACGAAAATGCCGATGGAGATGTCTGGATCGGCGAGTTCAAGGACGGAGCGCTCAATGGCAACGGCCAACTGATCGGCGTCGACGGCAGCCACTATCGCGGTGATTTCAGTGAGTGGCGCTTCAACGGCCAGGGCCAATTGACCCTGGCCGATGGCAGCCTCTATATCGGCGAGTTCGCCAGCGACACCTACAACGGCCGCGGCAGCCTGATCCTGGCCGACGGCAGCGTGCAAAGCGGTACCTGGACCAACGGCCAGCGGGTCCGCGACGCCGACGGCAAGCTGCTGCCCGACCTGCTGGAGCTCGGCCTGCTGGCCCAGGGCCCGCTGCTGGAAAAAGCCCTGGCCGCCGTGCCGGCCTCGACGCCGGCGATTGAACTCTACAGCCTGGTGCTGGCCGGCGACGGCAAGCAAAGCGTGTTCCTGCGCGAGGCCGATTACGTCAACCAGATGCTCGCCAGCCGCTTCGGCGCCCATGGCCAGATCAGCCTGGTGAACCATCGCGACCATCTGGGCGATCGCCCGATGGCGACCCGCGAGAACCTGCACCGCGCCGCCCAGACCCTGGCCGAACGCAGCGGGCCGGAAGACCTGATCTTTATCTACCTGACCAGCCACGGCACCCATGAACACGAACTGGTGCTGGACCAGCCGCGCCTGGAACTGGCCGACCTGCCGGCCGACGAACTGGCCTCGGCGCTGGCGCCGCTGAAAAATCGCGACAAGATCATCGTTATTTCGGCTTGTTACTCCGGCGGCTTCATCCCGGCGCTCAAGGATGAAAGAACCCTGATCATGACCGCCTCCCGCGCTGACCGGGTGTCCTTCGGCTGCTCCGAGGAAGCCGATTTCACCTATTTCGGCGACGCGCTGTTTGCCCAGGCACTGAACCAGTCCGACGACCTGCAGCAAGCTTTCGTCCTGGCCAAGGCGCATGTCGCCGAGCGCGAGCAGGCGGACAACTTCGAAGCCTCGGAACCGCAGATCTGGGCGCCCAAGGGTGTGCTGGCCCATTGGCAGGCGTTGCGTAAACAACAAGCCCGAAAAGCGTTGCAAAGCACTCAAGCAGACAGCAAGACAGCCAAGAACAACTAAGCTGATCTGTATCAAGGGAGGTATTTTATGTACTTGACGCCTCAGCATATCCTGCTCGCTGGAGCCACCGGTCTGACCGGTGAACATCTACTCGACCGCCTGCTCAACGAGCCGACGGTCAGCCGTGTCCTGGCCCCCTCGCGCCGACCGCTGGCCAAGCATCCGCACCTGGAAAACCCGGTGGGCGACCCAGCGGTTTTCCTGCCGCAATTGAGTGGCCGTGTCGACCTGGCGATCTGCTGCCTGGGCACCACCATCAAGCTGGCCGGTTCCGAAGAAGCGTTCCGCGCCGTGGACCATGACATGGTCGTGGCCTTCGGCAAGCGCGCGCGGGAAATGGGCGCGCGGCATCTGATCGTGGTCAGTGCCATTGATGCCGATCCGAAATCCAAGGTGTTCTACAGCCGGGTCAAGGGCGAGATGGAACAGTCGCTGCGAGCGCAGAACTGGCCACAGCTGACCATCGCCAGGCCTTCGTTGCTGCTGGGCGAACGGGCCGAGCCGCGCCTGGCGGAGCAGTTGGCGGCACCGTTGTCGAAGCTGATCCCCGGGAAATACCGCGGCATCGAAGCCTGTCAGTTGGCGCGGGCACTGTGGCGGTTAGCGTTGGAAGAACAGGACGGGGTGCGGATTGTCGAGTCGGATGAACTACGCCGACTGGGCAAATAAATAACTGTGGCGAGCGGGCTTGCCCGCGCTCGGCTGCGAAGCAGTCGTAAAACCTCTGACCGTGTTCCGCCTGAGACTATGAGGCACCGACTTTTGGGGCCGCTTCGCGCCCCCACGCGGGCAAGCCCGCTCGCCACAAGACTGCTCCCACGGGTTGGACTCCAGCCTACAACCCGCCCGTCGCCTGATACCCCACGCCCAATACCGTCAGCACCGCCAGCGGTAACAGCAGCGTATCCAGCAGCGCACTGGCCGGCAGATCCAGCCCCGGATAGCTCGGTGCCTCAGCACCGAACCGATCATTGGCACAACAACCACCCTGCAACGCATACAAATCCAGACGCGTCCCCGAATACACCACCGGCGCCCCGGCCTTGCCGGCATCCAGGGTCCGCGCCGTGGCGCAGCCGGCCAGTTGCAACGCCAGCAACAGGCCTATCAGCGGCTTACTCATCACTGCTCAAATGGTGTTCCCCCAGCGTGGCAGCATGTCCTGGGGGATATTCAACAGGTTGAGAATCCGCGCCACGACAAAATCCACCAGGTCATCGATGGTCTGTGGCTGGTGATAAAAGCCCGGCGACGCCGGCAGGATCGTCACGCCCATATTCGACAGCTTGAGCATGTGCTCCAGATGAATACTCGAATACGGCGCCTCGCGCGGCACCAGGATCAACTGGCGCCGCTCCTTGAGAGTGACATCCGCCGCGCGCTCGATCAGGTTGTTGCAGGCGCCCGTGGCAATCGCCGACAAGGTCCCGGTGGAACACGGCACCACCACCATCGCCGCTGGCGCGCCGGAGCCCGAAGCCACCGGCGACATCCAGTCTTCCTTGCCGTACACCCGAATCTGCCCGACCTGCGCACCGGTATACTCGGTGAGGAAGGCCTGCATCATCTGCGGCTTGGCCGGCAACGCGACGTCGGTCTCGGTGGCCATCACCAACTGCGCGGCCTTGGAGATCAGGAAGTGCACCTCGCGGTCCTCGCGCACCAAACAGTCGAGCAGACGCAGGCCATAGGGCGCGCCGGAAGCGCCGGTCATCGCCAGGGTGATGCGCTCCGGTCCATTGTTCATTGCAGCGCCTCGGCCAGCTTGCCATGCAGGCCACCAAAGCCGCCGTTACTCATGATCACCACATGCGTCCCGGGTTGCGCCTGGCTTTTCACCCGCTCGATGATGCCCTCGAGGGAGTCGCTGACAATCGACGGCACCGAACACAGCGCCGCCGTGGCGCCCAGGTCCCAGCCAAGATTGGCCGGCGCATACCAGATCACCTGATCGGCCTGGGCCACACTGTCCGGCAAGCCGTCGCGGTGGGCACCGAGCTTCATGGAGTTGGAGCGCGGCTCGATAATGGCGATCAGCGGTGCATCGCCGATTTTCTTGCGCAGGCCATCGAGAGTGGTGGCAATCGCCGTCGGATGGTGGGCGAAGTCGTCGTAGATCGTGATGCCGTGGACTTCAGCGACTTTTTCCATCCGCCGCTTCACGCTTTTGAACGCACTGAGGGCGGCAATGCCCATGGCCGGCAGCACACCGACATGCCGCGCCGCGGCCAGGGTGGCCAGGGCATTGGCAACGTTGTGCTGGCCGCTCAGGTCCCACTCGACCACGCCTTGGGCCACGCCTTCGAACAGCACTTCGAAACGCGAACCGTCTTCGCTGAGCAACTTGACCTGCCACTGACCACCGGCGCCGGTGGTCTGTACCGGAGTCCAGCAGCCCATTTCGATCACCCGCTGCAAGGCTGGCTCGGTGGTCGGATGAATCACCAGGCCCTCGCTCGGGATGGTTCGTACCAGATGGTGGAATTGCCGCTCGATCGCCGCCAGATCCTGGAAAATATCCGCGTGATCGAACTCCAGGTTATTCAGGATCGCAGTGCGCGGGCGGTAATGGACGAACTTGGAGCGCTTGTCGAAAAAGGCGCTGTCGTACTCATCGGCTTCGATCACGAAGAACGGCGTCGTGCCCAGGCGCGCCGACACCGAGAAGTTCTGCGGCACGCCACCGATCAGAAAGCCCGGGCTCATGCCGGCGTGCTCCAGTACCCAGGCCAGCATGCTGCTGGTGGTGGTCTTGCCATGGGTGCCGGCCACGGCCAGGACCCAGCGACCTTGCAGCACATGGTCGGCCAGCCACTGTGGGCCGGACACATAGGGCAGGCCCTTGTTCAGCACGTATTCGACCGCCGGATTGCCCCGGGACATGGCATTGCCGATCACCACCAGGTCCGGTGCCGGATCCAGTTGCGCCGGATCGTAGCCCTGGGTCAGCTCGATGCCCTGGGCCTGGAGCTGGGTACTCATGGGCGGATAGACGTTGGCATCGGAACCGGTGACGTGATGGCCCAGCTCCTTGGCCAGTACGGCCATTGAACCCATGAACGTACCGCAGATACCCAGAATATGAATGTGCATAGTCGACCTCGTAAACGTGGTCGCAGGTTAGCCCAGGGCGTGGGAAATCGCACCTGGTGTTTCATCTGGCGGACGACGCCCCCCCTTGTGTAGGGGCGAGCTTGCTCGCGATGGTCGTCAACGATAACGCGGGGTACCTGAAGCTCCGCAGTGCCTGGACATTCATCGCGAGCAAGCTCGCTCCGACACAAGGGGGCAGCGACGGTCTAGCGGGCGATCCCGTGCTTGCGCAACTTGCGGTACAAGGTGTTGCGGCTCACCCCCAGTTGCTCGGCCGCATGGGTCATGTGCCAGCGCTGCTGCTCCAGGACATTGAGCAAGGCCAGGCGCTCGGCCTCTTCCAGCGGTGGCCCGGCCGATTCGTCGATCGCTACCGCGACCAAGCCCGGCCGCGCCTGTCGGATCGGTGCCGGCAGATCCTCAAGACCGACCTTGCCGTCCTCGCACAACGCCGCCAGCGTGCGCAGCACCGTACGCATCTGCCGCACATTGCCCGGCCAGTCGAACGCCAGCAGCGCCTGACGTGCGGCGGCGTCGATCAGCATGTTCTGCTCCCCGGTCTCCTCCGCCAGCAGGAAGTCCAGCAACTGCGACTTGTCGCTGCGCTCACGCAACGCCGGCAAGCCAACCTCCAGCCCATTGAGCCGGTAGTACAAATCCTCGCGAAAACTGCCGGCGCCGACCCGCTCCAACAGATTGCGGTGCGTCGCGCTGATGATGCGTACATTGACCGCCTCCGGCTCGCCGCCGATGGGCACCACCTGACGGTCCTCCAGCACCCGCAGCAAGCGGGTCTGCAAGGCCAACGGCATATCGCCGATCTCATCGAGAAACAGGGTGCCGCCATCGGCCTGCCGCAGCTTGCCGCGCATGCCTTCCTTGCGCGCGCCGGTAAAGCTGCCACCGCGATAACCGAACAGCTCGCTTTCGATCAGGCTCTCGGGAATCGCCGCGCAGTTGAGGGCGACAAAGGCTTTCTCGGCGCGCTGGCTGGCCTGGTGCACCGCCTTGGCGAAGGCTTCCTTGCCCGAGCCGGTTTCACCATTGATCAACAACGGCACATCGCGCTCGAAAACCCGCAGCGCCCGACGGAAATCCGTCTGCAAGGCCGGATCGCCCAGGCAGATATTGGAAGGTTTGGCTCGTGCCATCGGTGCCGGCGTGGGTGCCAGGACCTTGGGCACGCTACGCGGCTGGCCGCGCAACACCGCGAACAGGGCCCGTCCGTCACGACTGCGCAGCGGCCAACTGGCGCTGGCCTGGGCACTGGCGCGGCCAAGCAGCTCATCCAGCGAGCAGTCGAAGAACGCCTCCACCGGCTGGCCCAGCAAACCGCTGCGCCCCTGTCCCAGCAGGTTCAGGGCACTCTGATTGACCGCGCTGATCCGCCCTTCGCCATCGAACGCCAGCAAGCCCTCGCTGAACAGCCCCACGGATTCGGCCTGCAAATGAAAGCGCAGCAGCCAGTGGCTGTCGTAATGCCGCAGGAAATAGCAGCTCTCGATCATCTTCGCCGAGAGGTTGACCAGCGCCATGGTGTGGAACTGACTCTGGCGCGAGACATCCGCGCGGGCCGACGATACGTCGAGCACCGCCATCAATTCGCCATGAGGATCGAAGACCGGACTGGCGGAACAGGTCAGGCCGGTGTGGCGACCGCGAAAATGTTCATCCTGATGGATGGTCAGGGACTGCCGCTCCACCAGGCAGGTGCCAATACCGTTGGTGCCTTCGCAGGCCTCGCTCCAGTCGGCGCCGAGCCAGAGACCGGCGCGCTCGAAGATCTTGCGTTCGGCCGGGGCGGTGACGCAGTTGAGGATCACCCCACGGGCGTCGGTGAGCAGCACCGCGTGCCCGGCACCGGAAAGTTGCTGGTGCAGGCTGGTCATTTCATTGCCGGCGATCTGCAGGACCTGGCGCAGACGTTCGCGGCTTTCCAGCAGGCGACCGTGTTCGAGCACGGTGGGGGCGATGCTCAGCGACGGGTCGAGGTGATAGTCCTCCAGGCAACGCAGCCAGGAGCGGGCGATGGACGGGTCACTGCCGGGACCGCCCGGGTGGGCCTTGCCCTGGGTCACGGTCAGCACCTGCTGGGCGTGGCGGCTCAGATGGTTGTTCTGCATTTCTTATTATTCTCCCTCCACTCCCGCAGGGTTCTCTGTGTGTTCAGGATCCCCTGCACGTTCGCCGGTTTCGCAGTGCGCTCAACATCCCGCGCGCGTTCCTCCAAGCAACCAGCATCCTCCAGCGCCGCGGGCAATGCAATCATCCCGCGACCGCCGAGTCACAGGTTGTGCCAAGCACGCTACAAACTGTCACCCGCGCCGTATCACTCCTGTGGCAACAGCCCCGCGTTCCGTCACCGCCCGCTTCGGGCAAAGGCTCTGGCGCCCGCACCGCGACGCACTGGCCCGACCTTTGCTCTACGCTTATCAAGCGCTCACCCGCGTACTCCCTTATAAGCACAATAGCCAAGGAGACACCCAACATGCGTTATGCCCACCCTGGTACTGCCGGCGCCATCGTTACGTTCAAGGCCAAGTACGGCAACTACATCAATGGCGAATTCGTCGCGCCCGTCGACGGCCAATACTTCACCAACACGTCTCCGGTCAATGGCAAGGCCATCGCCGAATTCCCCCGCTCCAACGCCAAGGATATCGACAAGGCCCTCGATGCCGCCCATGCCGCCGCCGATGCCTGGGGTACCACCTCGGCGCAGGCGCGCTCGCTGGTCCTGCTGAAAATCGCCGACCGCATCGAGCAGAACCTCGAACTGCTGGCCATCACCGAAACCTGGGACAACGGCAAGGCCGTGCGCGAAACCCTGAACGCCGACATCCCGCTGGCCGCCGATCACTTCCGCTACTTCGCCGGTTGCCTGCGTGCCCAGGAAGGCAGCGCCGCGGAAATCGATGGCAACACCGTGGCCTATCACATCCATGAACCGCTGGGCGTGGTCGGCCAGATCATCCCGTGGAACTTCCCGCTGCTGATGGCCGCCTGGAAACTCGCACCGGCCCTGGCCGCCGGCAACTGCGTGGTGCTCAAACCGGCCGAGCAAACCCCGTTGGGCATCGCCGTGCTGATGGAACTGATCGGCGACCTGCTGCCGCCCGGCGTACTGAACGTGGTGCAAGGGTTCGGCAAAGAAGCCGGCGAAGCCCTGGCCACCAGCAAGCGCATCGCCAAGATCGCCTTTACCGGCTCCACCCCGGTCGGCTCGCACATCATGAAATGCGCCGCCGAAAACATCATCCCGTCCACCGTGGAACTGGGCGGCAAGTCGCCGAACATCTTCTTCGAAGACATCATGCAGGCCGAACCGAGCTTTATCGAAAAGGCTGCCGAAGGCCTGGTACTGGCGTTCTTCAATCAGGGCGAGGTCTGCACCTGCCCATCCCGCGCCCTGGTGCAGGAATCGATCTACGACGAATTCATGCTGGCGGTGATGAAGAAAGTCGAACAGATCAAACGCGGCGATCCGTTGGACACCGAGACCATGGTCGGCGCCCAGGCCTCCCAGCAGCAGTTCGACAAGATCCTGTCGTACCTGGAAATCGCCAAGCAGGAAGGCGCGCAGCTGCTGACCGGCGGCCAGGTGCAGAAACTCGACGGTGATCTGGCCACCGGCTACTACATCCAGCCGACCCTGCTCAAGGGCAACAACAAGATGCGCGTGTTCCAGGAAGAAATCTTCGGCCCGGTGGTGAGCATCACCACCTTCAAGGACGAAGCCGAAGCCCTGGCGATTGCCAACGACACCGAGTTCGGCTTGGGTGCGGGCCTGTGGACCCGTGATATCAACCGCGCCTACCGCATGGGCCGGGCGATCAAGGCCGGGCGCGTCTGGACCAACTGCTACCACCTGTACCCGGCGCATGCCGCGTTCGGTGGCTACAAGAAGTCCGGGGTGGGCCGCGAAACCCACAAGATGATGCTCGATCATTACCAGCAGACCAAGAACCTGCTGGTGAGCTATGACATCAATCCGCTTGGGTTCTTCTAAACCCTGAGGCCGCTTTCGCGAGCAAGCTCTGCTCCCACAGTGTCCGAGTCGAATCCAACGACCGAAAACCTGTGGGAGCAGAGCTTGCCCGCGAAGAGGCCCTGACTGACACCTCCAATAACGCCTGGCCGCTCTGGCACGGGCTTTGCGTGCACGCTGTAACGAAAATCGATACCCGCAAGTCCAACACCCCAACAATAAAAAAGACAAGCGAGGACTTATGACAACCCAAACCGAACTCAAACCCACCCTCGGCACCCTGCACCTCTGGGGTATCGCGGTCGGACTGGTGATCTCCGGCGAGTACTTCGGCTGGAGCTACGGCTGGGGGACCGCCGGTACCCTGGGCTTTCTCGTCACTACCTTACTGGTGGCGACCATGTACACCTGCTTCATCTTCAGCTTCACCGAACTGACCACCGCGATTCCCCATGCCGGCGGGCCCTTTGCCTACAGCCGCCGGGCCTTTGGCGAACGCGGCGGGCTGATCGCCGGGATTGCCACCCTGATCGAATTCGTCTTCGCCCCACCGGCTATCGCCATGGCCATTGGCGCCTACCTCAACGTCCAGTACCCGGACCTCGACCCACGCCTCGCCGCCGTCGGCGCCTACGTGGTGTTCATGGGGCTGAACATTCTCGGCGTCAGCATCGCCGCCACCTTCGAACTGGTGGTCACCGTGCTGGCGGTCGCCGAACTGCTGGTATTCATGGGCGTGGTCGCGCCAGGCTTCAGCTTCAGCAACTTCGTGCTCAACGGCTGGTCCGGCGCGAGCCGCTTCAGTATCGACTCGATCCCCGGCATCTTCGCCGCGATCCCGTTTGCGATCTGGTTCTTCCTCGCCATCGAAGGCGCGGCCATGGCCGCCGAAGAAGCCAAGGACCCCAAGCGCACCATTCCCAAAGCCTATGTCGGTGGCATCCTGACCCTGGTGTTCCTGGCCCTCGGCGTCATGGTGATGGCCGGCGGCGTCGGCGACTGGCGCCAACTGTCGAACATCAACGACCCCCTGCCCCAGGCGATGAAAGCCGTGGTGGGCAACAACTCCAGCTGGATGCACATGCTGGTGTGGATCGGCCTGTTCGGCCTGGTGGCGAGCTTCCACGGCATCATCCTCGGCTACTCGCGGCAGTTCTTCGCCCTGGCCCGGGCCGGTTACCTGCCACGCTCGCTGGCCAAACTGTCGCGTTTCCAGACTCCGCACCGGGCGATCCTGGCCGGCGGCGTGGTCGGCATCGCGGCGATCTACAGTGACGGGCTGGTCAACCTGCAAGGCATGAGCCTGACGGCGGCGATGATCACCATGTCGGTATTCGGCGCCATCGTGATGTACATCATCAGTATGCTGAGCCTGTTCAAGCTGCGTAAAACCGAGCCGAACCTGGAGCGCAGCTTCCGTGCGCCGGGCTATCCGATCGTTCCGGGGATTGCCCTGGTGCTGGCAGTGGTGTGCCTGATCGCGATGGCCTGGTTCAACACGCTGATCGGCCTGATTTTCCTCGGGTTCATGGCCGCGGGCTTCATCTACTTCCAGTTGACCGCCAGCCAGCGCTCGGACGCGCCGGCGGACGCTATGCTCACAGGTAACTGATTGCACCAGCACGGGGCGTCAATCCGGGCGCTGCGCACTGCAAAATTACAACGCCACCCCTGTGGCGAGGGGGCTTGCCCCCGCTGGGCCGCGAAGCGGCCCTAAAACCAGCGACTGCGCTGTATCAGGCAGAACGGACGCTCAGCGCTTACGACTGCTACGCAGCCGAGCGTGGCGGTGCGGCGTTCCGACAAGCCCACTCGCCACATTGGTTGTCTGCTGCCACAGAGACCGTTCAGACTCAGGAGGACACCGCCCCATGGCCACATTCGCCCATTCCGTCGGCGCCCAGACCTATCGCTTCGACAGCCTCAAGGACGTCATGGCCAAGGCCAGTCCCGCCCGTTCCGGCGACTTCCTGGCCGGGGTCGCCGCCCTCAACGACGGTGAACGGGTCGCCGCCCAGATGACCCTGGCCAATATTCCGCTCAAGCATTTCCTCGAGGAAATGCTGATCCCCTATGAAACCGACGAAGTCACCCGATTGATCGTCGACACCCATGACAAACAAGCCTTCGCCAGCGTCAGCCACCTGACCGTCGGTGGCCTGCGCGACTGGCTGCTCAGCGACGCCGCCGACGAACAGAGCCTGCGTGCCCTGGCCCCGGGCCTGACGCCAGAAATGGCCGCCGCCGTCTCAAAAATCATGCGCGTCCAGGACCTGATACTGGTGGCGCAAAAAATCCGCGTGGTGACGAAATTCCGCGGCACCCTGGGCCTGCGCGGTCGTCTGTCGACCCGCCTGCAGCCCAACCACCCCACGGACGATCCGGCCGGCATCGCCGCCAGCGTCCTCGACGGCCTGCTCTATGGCAACGGCGACGCCATGATCGGCATCAACCCGGCCACCGACAGCCTGTCGTCGATCTGCGACCTGCTGAACATGCTCGACGCGGTCATCCAGCGTTACGAAATCCCCACCCAGGCCTGCGTGCTGACCCACGTCACCACCTCCATCGAGGCGATCAACCGAGGCGTGCCGCTGGACCTGGTGTTCCAGTCGATTGCCGGCACCGAAGCGGCCAACGCCAGTTTCGGCATCAGCCTGAACGTCCTGCAGGAAGGCTACGAAGCCGGCCTGAGCCTGAAGCGCGGCACCCTCGGGCAGAACCTGATGTATTTCGAAACCGGCCAGGGCAGCGCCCTGTCGGCCAACGCCCATTTCGGCGTCGACCAGCAGACCTGCGAAACCCGCGCCTACGCCGTGGCCCGGCATTTCAAGCCATTCCTGGTCAATACCGTGGTCGGTTTCATTGGCCCGGAATACCTCTACAACGGCAAACAGATCATCCGCGCCGGCCTCGAAGACCACTTCTGCGGCAAGCTGCTGGGCGTGCCCATGGGCTGTGACATCTGCTACACCAACCACGCCGAAGCCGACCAGGATGATATGGACACCCTGCTGACCCTGCTGGGCGTGGCCGGAATCAACTTCATCATGGGCATTCCCGGATCCGACGACATCATGCTCAACTACCAGACCACCTCCTTCCACGACGCGCTCTACGCCCGCCAGACCCTGGGCCTCAAGCCCGCGCCGGAGTTCGAACAATGGCTGGCGAAGATGGGCATCTTTACCCAGGCCGACGGCAAGGTGCGCTTCGGCAACCGCCTGCCGCCAGCCTTCCGCCAGGCACTGGCACAGCTGGGATGAACGACATGGCCAACGACCTCGACCCCGACAATCCCTGGCTGGCCCTGCGCCGCCTGACCCCGGCGCGAATCGCCCTGGGCCGCACGGGCACCAGCCTGCCCACCGGCGCGCAGCTGGATTTCCAGTTCGCCCACGCCCAGGCCCGCGACGCCGTGCACCTGCCCTTCGACCACGCCGCCCTGAGCCGGCAACTCGCCGAACGCGGCCGCGCCAGCCTGCTGCTGCACAGCGCCGCCGAGGATCGCCACAGCTACCTGCAACGTCCGGACCTGGGGCGCAGGCTCAACACCGCCTCGGCACAGCTGCTCAAGGACAATGCGGCCGCCAACCCGGGGGGTATCGACCTGGCCATCATCGTCGCCGATGGCCTGTCGGCACTGGCGGTGCATCGGCATACCCTGCCCTTCCTTACCCGCCTGGAAGAACAGATCCAGAACGAAGGCTGGTCGATGTCGCCGGTGATCCTGGTGGAACAGGGCCGGGTCGCGGTGGCCGACGAAATCGGCGAATTGCTCGGAGCGAAAATGACCGTGATCCTGATCGGCGAACGCCCCGGCCTCAGTTCACCGGACAGCCTGGGCTTGTATTTCACCTATAATCCAAAGGTCGGCCTGACCGACGCCTACCGCAATTGCATCTCCAACGTGCGCCTGGAGGGCATGAGTTACGGCATGGCCGCCCACAAACTGCTGTACCTGATGAAAGAAGCCTGCCGCCGACAATTATCGGGGGTCAATCTCAAGGACGAGGCTCACGTGCAAACGCTGGAAAGTGAATCGGATGTCCATTCGAACGGCAACTTCCTACTGGGCCCGCCCCAAGACTGATCGTCATCCGGATTGCGCTTTTCCCGCGCTTTGGGCAGCATCGGCGTAGCGGCTGCCCGAGTGAACCGTTTGCCGTCATATCCACGAAGCCGAGGCCTGATCTATGCGGATTACTCAAGCGACCCTGGAACATCTGAACCTGCTGACGCCTCTGTTCGTCAAATACCGTGAATTCTACGGTGCCTTGCCCTACCCCGATTCGTCCCGCAACTTCCTGGAAAAACGCCTACGGCGCAAAGAGTCGGTGATTTACGTAGCCCTGGCGGACGATGACGACAAGAAACTGCTCGGTTTCTGTCAATTGTATCCAAGCTTTTCTTCGCTCTCGCTCAAGCGGGTGTGGATCCTCAACGACATCTATGTGGCCGAGGATGCCCGTCGCCAACTGGTGGCCGACAACCTGATGCGCGCGGCGAAGAGAATGGCCCGCGACACCCAGGCCGTGCGCCTGCGCGTGTCCACCAGCAGCAACAACCTGGTGGCGCAGAAGACCTACGAATCCATGGGCTTTCGCGAAGACACCGAATTCAAGAACTACGTGCTGCCGATTGACGAAAAATAGTCAAGCGCCCCCGATAGGAGTCGTCGAGCGGCGGCTCTTACCGGTTGTACATCTCCCACATCCGACATCCCCCGCTACAAACTCGGCAGGCAGAAATTTTCCCAACTCTTATAATCCCGCTTTCCCACGGAATGTACGAAAAAACTACATTCCCTGTAGTTAACTACGCATACCTATTTTCCTTGCACAGGTCCGCCGAGTCGGACCGTCCACACAGGTGCCCCCCATGGATTTCAACCCGATCGACATAATCCTGCATCTTGATGTCTACCTCGACATGCTGGTGAACAACTACGGGCTCTGGATCTACGCCATCCTGTTCCTGGTGATCTTCTGCGAAACCGGCCTGGTGGTCATGCCGTTCCTGCCGGGTGATTCGCTACTGTTCATCGCTGGCGCGGTGGCGGCGGGCGGCGGCATGGACCCGGTGTTGCTGGCCGGCCTGTTGATGCTGGCGGCGATTCTCGGCGACAGCACCAACTACATCATCGGTCGAACGGTGGGCGAGAAGCTCTTCAGCAACCCGAACTCGAAGATCTTCCGACGCGACTACCTGCAAAAGACCCACGACTTCTACGACCGCCACGGCGGCAAGACCGTGACCCTGGCGCGCTTCCTGCCAATCCTGCGGACCTTCGCGCCGTTCGTCGCCGGCGTCGGCAAAATGCCCTTCGCGCGTTTTTTCATGTTCAGCATCCTCGGTACCGTGCTCTGGGTCGGCGGCCTGGTGACCCTCGGCTACTTCTTCGGCAACGTACCGTTCATCAAGAAAAACCTGTCGCTGCTGGTGGTCGGCATCATCCTGCTGTCGCTGCTGCCGATGATCCTCAGCGTGATCCGCAGCCGCTTCGGCAACGCCGCGTCGAAAGCCGGCACGCACTGATCCCATGTGGTCGCTGAGTGCCTGGCGGCGGCGGCGAACGTTGGCCCGCCATCCCGTTGCCGATGAAACCTGGCAACGGGTTCGCGAGCACCTGAGCTTCCTCGACGGCCTGAGCGACGCCGAGGACCGCTGGCTACGCGAGCACAGCGTGCTGTTTCTCGATGACAAGCACCTGAGTGCCTTGCCAGGCGTGGAACTGGACCAGGAGCGCCGTCTGCTGCTGGCGGCCCAGGCGCAACTGCCGCTACTGCACCTGGGGGACCTGAACTGGTACCAGGGCTTCCATGAAATCGTGCTCTACCCGGACGACTTCCTCAGCCCCCAGCGCCACCGCGATGTCAGCGGCGTGGAACACGAATGGGACGCCGAGCACAGCGGCGAAGCCTGGCAACAGGGCCCGGTGATCCTCGCCTGGCCTGGTGTGGAGGCCAGCGGCGGCTGGGAAGGCTACAACCTGGTGATCCACGAACTGGCGCACAAGCTCGACATGCTCAGCGGTGGCGCCAACGGCCTGCCACCGCTGCATGGCGACATGCAGGTGGGCGACTGGGCCAAAGCGATGCAACAGGCCTACGATGACCTCAATCGCCAACTCGACCGCAATCCCGACGCCGACACCGCCATCGACCCTTATGCGGCGGAAAACCCGGCGGAATTCTTCGCGGTGACCAGCGAATATTTCTTCAGTGCCCCGGATATCCTGGCCACGGCGTACCCTCGGGTGTACGAGCAATTGCGCGCGTTCTACCGTCAGGACCCGCTGGCGCGGCTGCGGCATTTGCAGGCCCACGACCCGCGGTATCAGACTAAAGACTAATGCCGAAATCCCGGCCGCAGCCTTGCCCTTGTGGGAGCGGAGCTTGCCCGCGAAAGGGCCCTCAAGACCGCTAAAAGCTTCGCGGGCAAGCTCCGCTCCCACATGCTCCGCAGTCATTACCATCGCGTGCAGGCTCGTTTCCCCAGGATTCCGAGGCGCCTCCGCACGTCCCGTGACCCGTGGCAACGCCCCCGGAATATGCCTATAATCCCCGCCACTTTTTGGTCAAACCGGCCAAGTTTTCTGATCAACCAACGGGGGCATCGCCCAATGAGCTACAGCAAGATTCCGGCTGGCAAAGACCTGCCGAACGACATCTACGTCGCGATCGAGATTCCGGCCAACCACGCGCCGATCAAATACGAAATCGACAAAGACAGCGATTGCCTGTTCGTTGACCGTTTCATGGCCACCCCGATGTTCTACCCGGCCAACTACGGCTTCATCCCCAACACCCTGGCTGACGACGGCGACCCCCTCGACGTGCTGGTCGTGACCCCGTACCCGGTTGCACCAGGCTCGGTGATCCGTGCCCGTCCGGTCGGCATCCTGCACATGACCGACGATGGCGGCGGCGACGCCAAGGTTCTCGCGGTTCCGCACGACAAGCTGTCGCAGCTGTACGTCGACGTGAAGGAATACACCGACCTGCCAGCACTGCTGCTGGAGCAGATCAAGCACTTCTTCGAGAACTACAAGGATCTCGAAAAAGGCAAGTGGGTGAAAATCGAAGGTTGGGGCAATGCCGAAGCCGCCCGTGCCGAAATCATGAAGTCGGTCGCCGCTTACAAGGGCTGATCCGCCGCGCCCTGGCGCGAATCGAAGAACCCCGGCTTGCCGGGGTTTTTTGTGCCTGTTTACCGATAAACAAACAAGAGCTTTAATCATTAAACAGAATGAGTCAGGCCCGATTAATCCAGCGTAGGAATTCTGAACGAACCCAATCAATCCGTGTGTTGCGAACGACCATTTTTGAACGCCTCGTTTATTTAAACAGATGTAGCACGCCAGTAAACTCTGTGTTCATGAATACATCAGGTGATCGCTTAAGGACCCTCCTGCGGGAGTGCCATCTATCCGCTTCGGACTTCGCTGCCAACCGGCAAGTGACGCCGCAGCACGTCAACAACTGGTTCAAGCGTGGCATTCCCATGGCGCGCCTGGACGAGATAGCCGAACTGTTGTGCGTCAACAGCCGCTGGCTGCGGGCTGGCGACGGCCCCAAGCACCCTGGCGGCACGGCCAGCGAGGCGGAGGCTAAACGCGAAACGCTGGCCCCCCAGAACAGCACACCTTACTCGGCCCATGACGACCTCGCGGCGACCGAGCGCAACGACGTACAAATACCGTTGTACAAGGAGAGCCCAACGGCCCCTGGTTCGAACCAGACCCAGATCGCGATCATTCCCGGGCGCAAGGTCCGTCTGCCCTACCGCATCCTGCAGGCCATGGGTGTCGACCCGGACCAGGCGATGTGTGCGCCCATGACCGGCAACAGCATGTCGGAAAAAATCCAGGACGGCTCCACCATCGCCATCGACCGCGGCCTGACCCAGGTAGTGGACGGCGAAATGTACGCGCTGGAGCACGACGGCATGTTGCGGGTGAAGTACGTCTACCGCCTGCCGGCGGGGGCCTTGCGGCTGCGCAGCCACAACAGCGCCGAGTACCCGGATGAAGTGCTCACGGCGGAGCAGATCGAGCAACAGAGTATCCAGATACTGGGTTGGGTGTTCTGGTGGTCGACGCTGAACAAACGCCGACCACCGGTGCCATCGAAATAGGGGGCAAGTGTCCACTTGTCTGAAAACGACAGCTCTGGGCTAAGGTTTTCGCTGGGAATCTGTCGTAAATGCCGGTATCCTGCGCGGCACATTTGGGCAGCCTCCTGCTTGCAGCAGGCCAGATTGCCTACGACACCGCGCGAGACAACTGCGCGGCGTCCCACAACCAGATTTGCTCTGGATGTACGTTTTGAAGGCGAGCGAGGCTTACCAAAAATAAGCCAACCCCGTCCCCGAGAAGCCGGCCACAAGCCGGCTTTTTAATTGTCCGAAATAATCCTATCCCATCCGAGAGTTCTGCCGATAGCCTAGCTATTCCGGGGGCTTCAGGCATTCCCCTGTCCGATGGTGTTCAACACCATTTGACCTCATCCGACGATGAAGTGGGGGGACATATGGGGGGACAAAAGGGACGACAGGGGAAATCCAATGGGTAAGCTGAATCCGAAACAAGTCGAAAACCTGACTGAGCCCGGCACCTACGAAGATGGTGATGGGCTTCGCTTGGTCGTCAAACCTACCGGGCGTAAATCCTGGCTACTTCGCTTTCAACTGGCAGGCCGTCGTAGGGAGATGGGCCTGGGCTCATTTCCTGAGGTGAGTCTCAAGAAAGCCAGACTTGAAGCCAGCGCCAAACGCAGCCAGTTGAGCGATGGTGTAGATCCTCTAGCCGCTCGCGACATCGAGCGTGCTGCTCAGCGCGAAGCTCAGAGAGCTAGTGAGGCAAAACAGCTGAAGTTCGAGACACTCGCGAAAGAATACTGCGAAGCACACGGGGGCACCTGGTCAGAGAAGTGGCGTAGAGGCTGGCTGCGGAAGCTGGAGCTGTATGCGTTTGACCACATTGGCAAACTCTCAGCAGAGGAGATCGGCACGCCCCAGGTACTCAAGGTTCTGCAACCGATCTGGGCCACCAAAACCAGAACCGCCGACGAGGTACGTGGGCAAATTGAACAAGTTTTGGACGCCGCCAAAGCACGTAACCTACGAGAAGGCGAAAACCCAGCTCGCTGGCGCGGACACCTGGACAATCTGTTGAGTCGTGCTGAAAAGAAGAAGGCTCGGAAGCGTGAGCACTTTGAAGCTTTGCGGTGGCAGGACGTGCCAACGCTGATGACCAAACTCAGCGCAAACAGCACGCCAGCGTCGCTGGCTGCTCAACTGCTCATCATGACCAGCGCACGTGCCCACATGGTGAGGTTCGCTCGTTGGGATGAGTTTGATTTGGAGGCTAGTACTTGGTCTCTGCCTGAAGAACGTATGAAGATGCGAGTAGCTTTCGTCATCCCCCTTGCCGATGAAGTCTTAAAGCTGGTCCAGAGCATTCCGCGAGCTGAAGGGAGTCTCTTTCTATTCCCAGGCCAAGGCAAGACAGGGGTAATGCACGCAAACGCTATACGAACGCTCCTGCATGACATGGAGTACGAGCACATCACTCGTCACGGCTTTCGTTCTTCATTTCGTGACTGGGCGGGTGAATGCACTCACTACCCACGTGAGGTCTGCGAAATGGCGTTGGCGCATGACGAACGTGACCAAACTGAGGGGGCGTACTCTCGCTCCGACTTCCTCGACAAGCGACGGGCACTCATGGCAGATTGGGCAAACTTCATCTGCAAGCCGATAGCTGAGTGAGAACACAAGAGCCGCTGCCCCAGCTTAAAAAAGCAGCTACTGCGAAGTAGCTGCCTCAACGACTAACCCAAGGATGATGGCATCATGCGCCCTCAAAGCATCGAAATAAAAATGTCTACTCGAGCAACTGCCGACTCCACAACGCCAGAAAGAATGTTCATAAATGCCACAATTTTTGATGACTGGATCGATACCCCCAAATCAAAACTAGAGCTTATTCTTGAACAGCCCTCCCACAAAAAATGGCCCCTTCAACCAAACACAGAGGATCTTCCCCAATATAAATATTTATCCAACCTCAATTTAGAAGATGCCGTGAGCGAAGTATTACACATAATAATCAAGCGATACATGATGCTTCGCAGAACGCTTTCAAAAGAAAACCAAATCAAACTTGACGAGGCATTTAAAGAGCATGCTAACTCAGACCATTCCAACAAAACACCATCCAACGACAAATTAAAAGACTTTTTTTCAAAGGAGAAAATCGCCGCCTTCGGCCATATAAAAGACGCCTTCTCGAGCATAGCCTTTGTGCCTGGCATGGGAGTTAAGGCATTGCACGCAGGCTTATACGTACTCTACTTAGGTGATCAGCGATTCTTTAAGGAACAAATAAAAACGTCTTCAGAAGTCGCCGCAGAAGGTGGCCTTGCTCGCAAACACCACTATCTAACACCCAAACAAAAAGCGTGCGAACTACTTAACACGCTAACACCGAAAGAAGGCTGGCCTCAAGAGCTCGATGCTTTTAAGATGATATTACCCGAGTTCAAATCCTACCTAGCTAAAAGCAACATAAAACGCCCTGCATCATCTAACATCGAAAGAACACTGAGGCGCTGGATAAAGAATGACCCTTTGGTTTCCGCTGCTGTAAGGATCCATAGTCAGTCCTCAACCACGAAAGACTTAAGCTGACACTAATACTGCCTCGGCCTTCCAGCTGAACGCTCGCTGGGTTTTGGAGTGTTTCCTTTTCCGAAGGTCCTTTTACCCTCGGGCATGCAGGCACTTATGTATCGATCCACTTTAGCAAGATAGACTGCGGCCTTCTTAAGGTTATGCAGTCCCTCCGCATCATTATAACTAATCATACCAACACCACAATATTTATACTTACCCTTATCACCATTGCAGTTATAGTACACCCCCTTACCTTGGGTTATCACATTATTCCAGTACTCACCGATCCGCTTTGCTATGACAATATCCTGCCGCACCTTTGCCCCATCCAGAAAGAACATCATGTGGTAATGATGGCCTTTCTCTCTTCCGTACTCAAGTTTCCATACGAACCCCACCATACCCAGTTCAGCGCGCTTATTCTTGAGATAACCAATCAATTCCACCCTATGTCTTGAAATTTTTTCCGAGACAACACGAAGCATATTCAATCTATCTCGCAGCGCACTAACCCCTTCAATCTCAAGTCCCCCCTTCCCGTATGAAAAATCAATCCGTAACACCAGCAACCTGGAATGACGCGCAAATAATGCATCTATGTATCTCAACAAACCTGAACAGTTCTTATTAGCTGCCCGCACATGCGCAGATATTTGCCGCTTAAATGCACCGCTTGAAATCCGTTCTCTCACCGCAGCAACAAACCGATTCAACCCATCAAAGCACTCAGGCAACTCCGACCAACTTGCCTTGTGCGGATTTGAAAGCTTTATCTCCTTATAGCACTCATAAAAAGCACTGACATAAGGGTTAACCTTAAAGAGGACCATTCCCCTTTCAATTTTAGCATACTTGATTAAAGCCGCCGAAATAACACACTCCTGATCATAACTTAAAATCAGACTCCCTCCAATCCGGAACGACTCCGACCCAAAAATATCACCCGGAGTCTTTTCGAGCACACTTACAGCTTCCATGATACTACTAACAGAGTCAAACAGCATGCCACCCTCATCAAAATATGAGTACCTTTCATTTCTCACTGGATCATAGAACCCCTCAACAACCTTTTCTTTATAGGCATCCATCACTTCACTTTCTTTAAACCCCATAAACCCACCACATATTAACCCACAGAACAGCTGAGCGCATTACCTCCCAACCCAACTCAACACTCCCAAGCACTTGCTTTTTTCAATTTTAGACAACCGCCATGTGACGACTCTAAGCACACCCTCTTTATTTCCACCCCCTAGACCACATATCCGCCCATACGTCTAATCATCCAATTGCCTACCCAACCACCTGATAACAATCATCTAATTCTAATAACATATAAACCAATACTCACCAACTTCCTTTTTACCAGAAAAGCCACCAACCAAAAGGCAATAGGCAACCTGAATTGAGGCCAAACCAGCCCATTCATTTCTTATAAGTTAGCACACAAAACGATTATATTTTTACGAGACTATCTTTGAGCTTTTTTTCGCAGCCCTTCTAAAGGCTATCAAGCTTAGACTCAATCCACTTGCTAATACTCGACTCCAGCCAACCAACGGCCGAACTACCAATTTTCATCGGTTTAGGAAAGGAGCTGTCGTAGCGCGGTGAAGCTGGATTCATTCGGTCATAGATCGTTGAGCGTGACAGCCCCACACGATCCAGCACCTGTTTGAGCCGTAAAACCCTAGGATGGGTAGAGCTATTTTCTGTCATTTCATAATTTCCAGGCTGCGTTGATGCGCGATGGAGCCAGTCTAAAGGGATACCCTCGGACAGGAAATTACTCGTGCTTCGGTAGAACTTTTACAGCAAATCCCTACCCATCACCTCTGACAGCAGAATCAGATGAAACAGTAGCGGCTTACGGGCCAGGGCATACAAAGCATGTCGTCTTATGGCAGCGCAACGGGCAGGCCGAGGGGCTAACTGCACATTTCGGTCATGCGCTAGAGAAAGGGGCTGTTACGGTGGGCCGAAATGTACATCCATACCCTCCCCGTCAGTACCGAATCGCGTCGTGACGCAGCCTCTATCGTAGGACGCAAAGGGGCGCTGCCTGGCACGCCCTCTCCGAGAGTTGGTTCCTTTTTGAAAAAGTTAGTTCTTTTTTACTCATCCATACAGCTTATGCTGACCAACAGTGTCTGTAGTGGTCTTCATGGAGCGCTTACGCTTGAATGGGTTACGAAGGTTTTCTTACAGAGCCTGGAAGCCCTGATCCGGCTTGCTCAGGCGCTACACATCAGTCTGGATGATTTGGTGTTCGCCAAAGGGGAACGCGGGCCGTCCGACGATTTACGCCTGCGCTTCGAGGCCGTCAGTCATATGCCCGAAGCCGAGAAATCGGTTATCAAGGCACTGCTCGATGGCATCGATTCTCAAGTATCAGGCATCGCGGATTATGGGAACAAGCAGTAATAACCAAGCGAGCAGCTAAGAAGAAAGGCTAAAGCAGATAAAACAACACCGGAGCGAGGCCAGTGTGGGTGAGATATTATCTTGAATAAACAGTCCGCTCAACGAAGCCAAAATGGTAAATCACTTAACCCAAGCGCATCGTATTCATTGAGCGGCCTCTTTTTCTCGATCATTAAAGCAGGTATGTCACAAGCTAAAATTCTGAGAGGCTGATAAATCCCAAATTCATCCAAAAATGAAACAGCCGAATCCTTAGCCTTTGAGAACAAGTCAAAATACCTAAAAAAAACATCCCCCAAGGTATCCGCCCTAGAGTCCAGCCATGTTCTATCACGATCAGCCTGCATATCCTCATCCCACTCAACGGAGGAGCTTGGCAGCGTGAAAAATATGCTCTTTGCTTTTTCCATCAATGCGAAAGACTTTTCTAGTTCGTCTTGCCGCAAACAGCTCTTATAAAGCCGATCCGATAACAAACTCCAATCCTGATCTAAATACTTACTCACTACGAAAGCATTGAGGCACTCGAAAAACAATACAACATCCGATACGGGCCCCAATTCGTATACCGTATGCCCCCCATCAAACCCGACCTTCCTCATTCAGCTCTAAACCTTATGTCAGCAGGCCCGATTGCGCCGTTTGATTTCTGCACAATGCCTTTAATCACTGCATTTTTCTGTGCATCCGTTACAGCTTGACCACGAATATCAATAACCACTTGCTGCTGAATACCTTGCGGTAAATTCTCCGCACGCTGCAGCGCTTGTTTGGAAATATTACTGATCAACCCCTGCTGATTCGTCGCAATGTTGTAGTTTTTCACCTCAACACTGCACACGTCACCAATACACCAGTCAGGGCGAACACTGCCCGATGTTCCGTAAGGTACTTCTTGTCCATTTTTGTAACTGACTTGTGGTCTGGCTTCTTGGCCAAGGTCAGCTCCAAAATCTATCTCGGACTGCTTGGGCGTTGGCCGGGCAGCAGCAACATCATCCAACGCACCGCTTGGTCATTTTGCACCATAAAATTATTTCACGCGTCCATTCTATCAAGCAATCGCCCAACCTCGCCTAGAACCCCCAAAGCACATGCTTTGTCAACGCCAATACGAGTCTCAAACTCAAAAACCTCTATCCCATTGCACACTTCGTTCAAAGCAGCATTAATAACCAAAAGCTCATCACGTGTAATATTGATGCTTGCCTGATTAGTTTCGGACTCAATGATTTCCATTATTACTACCTCAAATTATCAAAATATGTACGCCCACTTGTAGGGCGAAACGCTGTGCCACCATCAGCAGCTTTGGGGTTCCTGATAACAACGGTGCCACTGGCATCATCCCAATAGGCAGTCCTTCCTCCGCTCAGCTCGCGAAACGAAGTGGGATTGTTCACAACTTCTTCAATATGATTCGAAAATTCTTCACGAGTAGTTATTCCAAGGTCCTTATACTCACCTTGCTGAATCACGTGCTTTTCGAATGCATGACCGTCAGCTATTTCGTCAGCTGTTAACTGCGCACGAAGATTGCCTGCGTTGAGGGCATTTTCCGCTCCAGAGCTAGTAGTCCCATCCGTTGCTTTTGCACCAACACCTTATGAAGCAAACAAACAGCCGTTTTCGTCTACCCAAATTATGCCCGGCACTTCATAAAAATACAGTGTGAGTGCCTCGTCACCCTCACTCACAACACCTTCCGGCCACTTATCTTTCAAGTAAGACACGATCTGCGTCGCATCCAACCTCCAGTGAGCCGCTTCATCATTAATCGAAAATTTTGGGTGCGGATTATCCGAAGAAATATAACAGTCCGCATTTGGCGCGATAAATTTTATTTTTCCTGTAATAAGCAGGTATTCGATCACAGAAAAAAAAGCATCTTTTTGCTGCGGAAACGATAGTTCAGGATTCCATGAGCCAATGGCACTAAACAGAGCGGATATCCACAGACCAAATGAATCACGCACTATCTTGTCAATAAATTTTACATTCATTATGGATTTCCAATCAGGAATTTTATTTCTGGATTATACGTTGTGCCTGTGGCTGCTTTAGGCACATCAATAGTCCAGGCTGGGCCAGTCTGGCCAGATGAAGAGGAAAAATTCCGAAGCGTGAAATTTCCTTCAGGTGTATTAACAACATATATATCCCCTTTTCCAGGAATAGTACGAGGAGAAGGCAAGTCAGTCGAGCCTGTCAATTCCGAAAAATACTGCTTAACCTCCACATCTGTTGCACCAGAAAATATTTTTGCATTTCCTGTGTTTGGAACCTCAATGAGCGAACGATCTCCAATTTGAATACCGCTCCTAGTACTGGAAGAGCTAAACAGCTCCGTTATTTCGGTACTCCGGCTTATGCTTGGAATGCCTTTTGCACCTGCAGCTTCGTCAACCGCCTCCCCCTCAGGCACCACATTAGTAACGATTTTGGGCGTCCCGGCCGTTCCTTCCGGGGTGGTATTCTCACTGATACTGAACACCCTTTCTATACTAGGCAGCGAGGCAAGGGCTTCCTCCAGTGAAATGGCTAATGATGCACCAAACCTACCCGCCACTCCTCCCGTGAGGGCCGCAAGCATCAACGTAGTCTGATTCGGAGGATTCGTCGACGATGATCCGCTGATCGGCATTCCCATGCTATCTGATTGGTTGGTAGGATCCTGCGCCGCAATGTCGCCTTCGAGATTTCCACCTGTGCTCTTGGGGAAAAGTTTCCGAAGTGCTGCCGCAGTAGCCATCATCTTCTGCAGGTGCTGTTGCTCGTTATACTTCTCCCCATACCCACCAATCATGCTCCCCGTAGCCGCATCACCACCGGCCAAAGACGCGGAAAGCAGCCCGATAATCTGGGCAGTCGCAATCTTGTCCTGACTCCCCTGCTGGCTCAGGTCACCGGCTGCAAATTGATCGCTGACGTATTGCGCCAACAGCCCATTGGCAATAGGTGTCAGCCCTTCAGCAACACCCCCCGCAATCGCCCCGCTAGTGAAATCCTGCCCCTTGGCAACCGAGATCAGCCCACCCAACATGGAGTGGAGCATCATCGTCGTCGCGGTGCCCGGATCTACACCTAGGACTTGGGCCAGATCACCCACACCTCTGTTACCAGCCGCAGCACCAAGATCGATGCCCTCGTTGATCAACGCGCTACCCAGGTTGCTGCCAAAGCTGCCGCCATTGATGGCCGTCGAGATTCCACTGCTGATTACCGCATTCGCGCCGCTGCGCAAAGCAGTATCAGCCGCGTTGCTCCAAGTCAGCATCTGGCTGGTGTAACCCGGATTCTGGACCGGTCCCAATGTCGTGACCTGAGAACCACCGCTGGTTGCACCTGCCACTGGCTTGAACCAAGTACTGTCGGCGTAGCTTATGGCGCCAGCCGCCAGCCCGCTTATCGCGGCATTTTTCAGGCTGCTGGCGCTGAAGGTGTCACTCAGTGCAGCACCCAGATTCCCTTGGTTGTTAATGACGCTAACCACCCCCGTGCTGGCCATGGACATAGCACTGGCGGTCAATGCAACGTTGGCCCAACCCGCAGATTCCGTCCCGACCGCCGTACCCGCAGCCATCATGGCTTCGCTGCCACCCGCCGCCATTGCGGAGCCACTACCTACGCCTGCTTCAGCCATCGAACCTATTGCACTACTCGCCGCCCCCGCCGTCAGCACCGTGACAATGATCATAATCACCAACATCGCTCCAGCCCCCAGGCCGGAATGGCTGTAGCTGTAGGAGTCGTGCAACTCCTTGATCTGCCTCCAGTCGACATCCCCGCGCTTCTCAGCATCCTTGAGCCAGGCCAGTTGCGGGTCGGCCTGGACCATTGCATCAATGGCCTGGCTCACCGTCTGTTCATTGATCTGCTTGACGTCGATATGCAGCCCATCGACAGCCTTGATCACCAACTGGCCCTTAGCCGACATCTGCGTCTGCTGCAGGGTTTCGTCGGTACTGCCGCGACCGCTCATGCTGGTCCAGGCAAAGCCGTTATCACTCTTGCTGTGGTCCTCCTTGTGCAGATCCTTCACACCTTCGAAGGTGATACTTCCGCCGCTCTGTAAGGTCAGGTCCTTATTGCTGTCCAGCTTGGCGACCTGGTAACGCTGGTCGCTGCCGCTGATCAGACCGATATCACCACCGGCCTTGACCTCACTGCCGACGTTGGTGACCTGAGTGACCTCGTCATGCCGGGAGCTGCCGCCGCCCAACAAACCACCGCTGCTCTTCTTGTCGTACAGCGAGTAGTCGGTGTTTTGCGCGGCCAGTACATTGAGTTTTCCACCGGCCACCAGATAGGCGTCGTTGCCTGCATTGACCTTGCTGGAGACAAGCGCCATGTCCTGGCCGGAGCTAAGTCTTACATCACCTCCGGCATTGACGCTGGTCGCCACCTGAGCAACGTGGTCCTGTTGCTGAGTGACGTGGGAAGTCTTGGAATAGGAGTGACTTTCGTTCGCCGCCGAAGCCAAGACCAGACTTTGCGCGGCAGTCATCGTGACATCGCGCTTGGCGTCGAGTTGGCTCGCAATCACAGCAACGTCGCGCCCAGCCGTAAGACTCAGATCGCGTCCGCTTTCAACGCTGCCCGTGTATTGGTTGACGGTCTCGCTATGGGCAGAATCAATGCGGACGTCATTCGTAGCAGTCGCGGAAGTCAGATTGACGTCGCGCCCAGCCTTGATCACCGTATCCAAACCACTTTGCAGCACACCGCCAGTGTTGTTGACGTCTCGTCCGGCACTGATGCTCAAGCTGTTGGCCGCTTCGATGCGTGCAGCGCTGTCGACGACATCGGTACTACTGCTGTAGGAGTCAACACTACCCCCATAGGTAGTGATGCTGCGTTCGTTGGTCACATCACCCGAGACCGCTGTCAAACTAACGTCACGTCCGGCAATGATGCCGCCCGCCTTGTTTGTCAGGTTGTTGCCGGCGAGGAGGTCGAGACGTGTGTAGGCCTGAGTCAGTCCGCTGTTGACCAGATCGTTGCCGGCCACAGCAGACAAGGTGTTGTCGGCATGCAGGGTGCCGCTATTACTGAGGTCCTGGCCGGCAATAAGGCTGACATCGTTGCCCTCGATCAAGGCGCCGTTAGGAGCCAGACGATTGTTGGCCTGAGCCAGGTAGAGCACCGGCACCATGACCTCTTCGCCGTTCACTACCTGCTTTTCCATCCAGACGATATCGTGAGTCAGGGCCGCTACCTGCTCATTGGTGAGGCCGACACCGTAGCTGAGGTTGAGCTGCTTCTGGCTGCTGATGGCATTGTCCATCAGGTATTTAAACTGGGCATCGTCCGAGGTTTGACCGTCGATGAAGCGTTGACCGGTTCGAGCAACCACCGCCTGGTCGATCAAGCGTTGTTCGTAGAGCCCGTCACCCAGGCGCTTGGCGCTGTCATCCGGGTTGTAGCCCAGGTTGGACAACAGGTAGTCCGAACTCATGAACTGCTTGAGGTCGGTCAGCGCCGGGTTGGTTTCGATCAGGTATTTCTGTGGGTTGGTCCGGGCTGAGTTGTCGGGTAAGCCTTGTACTCGGGCAAGGGACTGAGGGCTATCCGCGACGGTGATCTGAGCAGGAGCCGCAAGATCACCCGGGGTAGATTGCCGCTGGGTTGTATTGATGATCGAGCCGCCAACACTCCAGGTAGGAGCGTTGCTGGTGGTGGTGCCACTGCCCTGCCCGCTCAGACGGAACAGGCCGTTCTGACCTGTTGGCAATGCGAAATCTGGCAGCGACGTGGGATTGACCTGTTGTTTGGCCAAATCCGGCGACAGCTGGGCATTGAGATGAATTTCGGCAACAGCCGTGTTTCGGCTGACCGCTGTATCTTGTTGATTCCCAGCTTGATCAGAAAATGCGGCAAAGCTCCTCAAATCGCCATTTTGAATGGAATTTGTCGCATTGATGACTACTGTTCCGCCCGCTTGAATCACCGAGGCTACGGAACTGCCCGTTTGATATTGTTTGACATCACTGATCAACGTATAAGCGGCGATGGCAGCAGGCAGTGCGACCTCAGGCCCAATACCAAATAGAGCGTTTGATCTAAAAATAGTTTGATTACCGATATCCATAAGCCAAGGGCCGCACTCACCACCATCAGCAGTACAGCCATTAGTAGTGTATTGATGCCAATATTTCGAATTTCTATTTGCATAGACATACAGCGCATCGATCCCATCCGGTGAAGGATCACCCGCGCCGAAAGCCAAGTGCTCAAACAAGTAGTTCAGAGCATCATTATTTCCATACGACCCTGCCACATACATCCTAGAGCGGGTAAACTCTCCAGAACTGACCGACTGATTTTCAAACGAGTCAGCATTCAATGTTAAGTTTTTACCCACTGCAACACTTGAAGCGAAATTCGTAAAACGTCCTACATCACCTGTTAGATTCCCAGTTACCGATACAGTAGCTGCCGGCCCTTCAAAAGAGGACTCAGATACGTAATTTTCATCAACATGGTAATGCAGAGTGAAGCAGTCGCCATCACCACAGTCAACTGTGATATCACCCGATAAAAGCGTTTCCTTGCCAACAGTCGCCTTGCGAGTATTCTCAAATACTGCTGACGCCAGCGAGAAGTCACCCTCTACCTGCATCGACGAAGAAAAGTTAATGACATTATTAGCTTTGCCACCTTGAACGCCAGAAATAGCCAAGCTCCCCAGACTGTAGAGCGCAGCATTCTGGTTGGTGAAGTCATTGACCTTTATATCCATATCCGAACCGCTGAAGATCAGGCCTTGATCATTCAGTAACGTTGGCGTATTCAGCGAAAGCTTTTGGGCACTGCCCAGGGTTCCATAGTTATTGATTGTTCCTGCGGTAATACTCATGCCCGCCGCAGAAGTCAGCCGCCCATAGTTGCTCAGTTGACCACCGGCATTGAGGGTCGTATCACCACCACCGGCAATGCTAGCGCTGCTGCTCAGATTCACCTGTGCCGCACTCAGGCCCAGGGTACTCAAGCTGGTGTAACGCCCATTACCCCCGTAGCTGCCACTCAGATTCAGGCTGGCCGTACCGTCACTGGCGATCAGACCGTCGTTGCTCCAGTTGCCACCCGTGCCGATCAGGCTGGTAGACGCGAGCAGTTGACCACCTGCGGTCTGGTTGAGGGTATTGACGTTTACCGTCAACCGACCGGCCTGGATCACGCTACTGTTGGTCCAGTTGTCGGCGGTGAGGGTCAGGCCACCACTTGTGACAAAGCTGCCGCCCGCGTTGGTAATGTTGGCCGTGGCGGTATCGAACGTACCGGTACCGGTATGCAGCACACTGCCGCCCTGGTTCAGGAAGCTGCCAACGCCCAGGGTCAGGTCGCTGTTGGCGGTTTCCAGCTTGCCGTTGCTGTTGTCGAACAGGCCGCCAATCTGGAACTCGGTCTTGCCGCTGCCGCCCAGCGCACGCAACTGACCGGTCTGGTTATCCAGGCTCGCGGCGGTAATCGCCAATGTGCTGCCACTTTCAATAATGCCCAGGCGGTTATTCAGGGCACCGCCCAGCGTGAGGGCAATCTGCTGTCCGCCGATCTGCCCGTCGGTGTCACCGCTGTTGTCGAAGTTATGGCCCGTGACCTGGACCAAGCCCTTGGCATAGACGCCACCGTTGCGGTTATCGAAGTCACCCGCTCCGGTGGCGATCAGGGTATCGCCGGTTTGCGCGGTGAGGTGCCCGCCATTATTGTCGATACCCCCCCAGGCTTGCAGATCCAGACGCTGAGCCTGAATCTGACCGCCCTGGCTGTTGTTGTTGAGGTCGTAGCCATTTTTCAGCACGCCGACAACACGAGCCTGCAGCGCCCCCGCGATGCTGGACAGCAGGCCGCCACGGCTGTCGATGTTCGCCGCGTTGAGGGTCAGGTCACCTGACTGGGCAATGACCTTGCCGCTCTGGTTGTCGATATCGCCGCTGACATCGAGGTTGACCGCGCCCTGACCTTGCAGCGAGCCCATGCCATTACCGAGGCTGGCAGCGCTCAGTTGCAGGTCGGCGTTGCGGCTGGCGATCAGGCCACCGTTGCCGTTCTGTACCGCTCCGGTCGAAGTGATCAGCAGCTTGTCAGCGGAGCCAATGGTGCCGTTGTTGCTGTTATCCAGACCGCCAGTGAGCAAGGTCAACAGACCCTGACTGGAGAGTTGGCCGCCCTGGTTATTGATCTGGGCAGAACGCTGAACCAGAAGCGGGCCGACGGCAGAGAGCTTACCGTTAGTGTTGGTCAGCGTGCCCAACAGATCCAGGGTGACAGCAGCACCACCGCTAAGCGTGCCGTTGCTGTTATCGAGATCGGTGCCGGTGAAGGTCAGGGCTTGCTGGGCGTTGATCGTGCCGCTGCTGGTCAACGCCATGGCGTTCAGGGTCAGGGCCGCGCCGCTGTCGATCAAACCGCCCTGGGCGTTGTTCAGCAGACCACTGACGGTCAGCGATTGCCCCGCCCCGCTGGAAAGAATGCCCTTGTTGCTGTTGTCGATACTGCCCGCGTTGACCGTCAAGGTTTGCTGGCTGGCCAGTGCGCCGGCGTTGCTGTTGAGCAAAGCGCCGCTCAGCGTCACACCGACGTTGCCGCTACGACTGGAAACCGTGCCGTTATTGCGGTTATCCAGGCTGCTGCCAGCGAGTGTCACGCCCTGCCAACCGGAAAGCAGGCCAGCGTTCTGATTGATCAGATCGGTGGCGGTCAGGCTCAGCAGGTTATTGCTGATCAGTTGGCCGCCGTTGCTGTTATCCAGGGTCCGCGCTGTCAGGTTGAGGCTCTGCGTACTGGTGAGCGTACCGCCCTGGTTATTCAGGTCCCGCAGGTGATTGATCGTCAGGTTGCCAGCCGTGGTGATCTGGCCGGCGGCGTTGTTCAGATCGCCCGTTGCCGCACCGAAATCGACGGCAATGGCGCTGCCCAGCAAGCTACCGCCCTGGTTGTTGATCCCAGCGCTGTTGATCGTCAGGCCACTGGTGGCGTTGATCAGCCCTTGATTCTGGTTGGTGAGCTGACCATCGACCGTCAGCCCCAACTGATTGAGGCTGGTGAGCGTACCGCCGCTGTTATCCAGACTACCGGCGTGCGCATCCACCGAAGCCGCCGCGATCATGCCCTTGATGGAGCTGAGGGTCTGGTCGATGCGCAAGGTCAGGGCCTGGCTGCTCAGCAGCTTGCCGTTGTCGTTGTCCAGACTTTCGGCGGCAAAGGTGTAGGCCTGGGCGCTGGAGATTTCACCGCCCTGGTTGTTCACGCCCTTGAGGTTGTTCAGCACCAGCAAGGGTGCGTTGATATAGCCACCCTGGTTGTTCAGTTGGCCGTGATTGAGGTCCAGGGTCAGGGCGCTGGTGCTGAAGAGCTGGCCGCCTTGCTGGTCCAGGCCAGTGACACTGGCGGTCAAGGCGTGGCTGCTGGCAATGCTGCCGCCGTCCTGGTTGGTGACCTGCCCTGCATTCAGATTCAGGGTGTCGTTGCTGCTTAAACGACCGCCGTGGCTGTTATCGAAAGTACCAGTCGTGACCCGGGTTGCACCCTTGCCGGTCAGCACGCCGCCCTGGCTGTTGTCGAGGCTGGCGCTGGTGAGCCCCAGGGTGGCGTCAGTTGCGATCGTGCCGCCCTGGTTGACCACCGCCCCGTTGCTGGTCACTGTCAGGGCCGTGCCACTGGAGAGATTGCCGCTGCTGTTGTCGAGGCTGCCGACATTGACACTCAGGCTGCCGTCACTGGCGATCAAACCCTGAAGGTTGGTCAGGGCACCGTCCAAGGTCATGACCAACGCCGATTTGCCGCTGAGCGTGCCGCCGCCGTTGTCCAGGCTGCTGCCACTGAGTGTGGTGGTGCCCGTCTTGCCGAGCAGTTGACCGCCATTGCGGTTGGTGACCGCCGCGACATTCACGTGCAGATCGGTGTCGGCCAGGACCTTGCCGTTGTCGTCGTTGTTGAGTTGTTGACCCACCAGGGTCACGGCCTGGGTGCTGGACAGCTCGCCACCCCGGTTATCGATCTGTCCGACGGTGAGGGTGGTGCCTTTGACGCCGCCGATCAGGCCGGCGTGTGTATTGTCGAGGCTATCGCCGCTCAGGCTCAGATTGCCTTGACTGACCAGCACACCCGCCTGGTTGCCGAACGTCTGGACCGTGCCGGAAAGATCGCCCTTGCTGGAGATCGTGCCAGCCGCATTTTCAAGATTGCCGGCCGTCAGGTTGAGGGTACCGTCAGTGCTGAGTTGACCGTTACTGTTGACCAGGTGACCCAAGGCGGCCGTGAGCGCGGTCGAACTGTTGATCAGACCGCCCAGGCCATTGAGCGCCGTATCAACGGTCAGATTCAGTTGCCCGGCACTCAGTACACGACCCTTGTTCTGGTTGTCGAGGGTTCCAGCGGTGACGGTAGTTTGCCGCTGCCCACTCAAGGTGCCGCCCTGGTTACCCAAGGTCTGCGTGGCGGTCACCATCAGATCGCGGCTGGCAATCACGCTCTGCCCGGTGTTGACGACGTTCTGCGCCGTAACGCTGACATCCCCCGTGCTATTGCGCGTGTTATCGGCATTGACCCCGGCTTCGATGATGCCGTGGTTGGTCAGCTGACCGCCGCTGTTGAGGGTGATGTTGTCCCTGGCCGCCAGATTGTTCTGGCTGTTCAGATCACCTGTGGTCTGCACGCTCAAGGTGCTGCCGGCGTAAACCGGACCTTGGGCATCAAGGCTGGCCGCCTTCACATTGACGGCGCCACTGGCGGTGGCCTGGACCATGCTCAGTTGGCCATTGGCATCGAGCTGGATATCACCACCGCTGGCCGCCAGATTACCGGCCAGTTTTACCCCTACCCCGGCTTCGGTGCCCACCAGCTTGATGGCGCCGGCGTACATCCCACCCAGTGCCGAGGAGTCAATTGCCAGTTGCGGCACGCTGGTTGGGTCTGCCGCACGCGCAGTGGCCTGGAGTGTTTTGGCATCGACATCGTTGGCACCGGCAATAATCGCCAGCTTCTGGGCATTGATCTGCGCATTGATCGTGGCGGCGCGGGTGATGATTTCAAACTGGTCGATGTTACCGGCATTGAGCCCTGCACCATCGATAGACACGCTGCCCTGGTCGACCTGATAACCCGTGACCTGACCGTTTGTGATGACGGCCTTGCCGGTGGTCAGCGTGGCCTGTGGCGTGTTGATAAAGCCACAGCCGTTACAGCTGATGCCATAGGGGTTGGCAACAATGACGTGGGCCGACTGCCCCGCCACCTCGGTGTAGCCGCGCAACTGGCTCGGGCTACCGCCATTCACTTCATTGAGAATGACGCTGGCCGCCGCGCCGCTGAAATTCGGGTTGCCGAGAATGATCCCGCCCAGTTGCGTCGACTGGGTCCTATTCGTTGAGTTGTTGAGGATGACCCCGTTGGCCCCGACGTTGTAGTCGCTGAACTGGTTGTGCGACAGCCCCTGGGCATTCGGCGCGGCGATATTGACGATGGGCACGCCATTGCCCGCCTGACCGAGCGTGGTGCCCGGCGCATTGACCACGATCCCATCCGCCTGGGCCAGCAACGGCTGCCAGAACATCGCGTTCGCCAGAATGAACGCCAACCCGCGCTTGGGGAGTCCCCAAAAATGCTCACGGTTTTTCAGAGCAGCAGAAGGCTGGCGGGCCAGGAAGGCAAACTGACGAACGTCCATGTCGGGATCTCGATGCAACGCGTGCAGTGAATGGAATTAGAGGAAGAAATCCAGGCGAAAATAGATCGGCGCTTCACGCTCGGTGATCGGCGCGGGTCGTTCCAGGGAGTTGGCGAACGTCACGGTGGCGGCGACATGCTTGCCCCGGGCAAACAGCTCGATCGAGTCGCTGGTCATGCGCCCGTGCTGTTCGGCGCTGTAGCGGCCATGACGAATCACGCCCTGGTCGTAACCGACACTGGTGCCGTACTCGGAGAGCAGCGGCTGCAGCCATGCCCAGGTCACCGGCCTGCTCCAGCGCAGGTCATTGCGCCAGTAACCGCCGCTGTCGCCGGACAAGGTCTGATCCTTGTAGCCACGAATGGACGACTGCCCCCCCAGGCTCATGCGCTGCGAGCTGAACAACACGTCGTCGCTGCGCTGACCGGTCATCAGACTGCTGAAGCTGAATGACTCGCCCCATAGCTTGAACGGTTGCAGGTAGCTGACCGTGGCGGTGTATTTGCGATAACGGGCATCGGCCAGTCCCTGCCTGAAATTCGGCCCATTGTCCTGGGCATCGAAAGCACTGATACCGTCCTGCATCCCCAGGTCAAGGTTGACGAAGGCACTGCCGATCCGCCGACCATGGGTGATGCCGAACTGTGCTTCGCTCAGGCGGTTGCTGCTGTCGGCCAGCTTGCTCTTTTCAATAAAGTTGTTGGTGCGCAGGTAGGTCAGGCCGGTATTGAGCGAGGTCTTGCTCAGGGCATCGCGGTAGATCACCCGCTCCAGTTTCACCTGGTGGTTCTGGCTATCGCCGGTCGACTCGAAGTTGAAGCCGCTGGCCTGCTGCTGGGTACGATAGTCGCTTTCGCTGTAGGTGTAGCTCAGGTTCCACCAGCCGAACGGCAGGTTGTAATAGAGCATGGCATTGCGCGAGTTCTTCGTTTGGTCGCTGACCACATCATGACCGGCACGCAAGGAAAACTGATCGGCCAAGCCCAACGGGCTGTCCCAATCGAAGGTCGTCCCGGCCTGTTGCTCACCGGTGCTTCGCTGACCATCGTTGCCGTAGGAAAGCCCGGCCCGCCAAGGCTTCTGCGGGGTGTTCTTGACCAACACCTCGCTGCCACCGACTTCCTTGCCCGGAGCCAGCTCCATCTGCGCCTGGTTCGACGGCAGGCGGTTCAGTTGGTCGACCATCTGCTCGATCTCGCGCAGGTTGAGCAACTCGCCCGGCTTGCCCGGAAAACTCATCGCCAGTTCACGGTCGGACAAACCGCTGCCGTCCGCGCCCTTCAGGCCTTCGAGCTTGCCTTCGACCACCAGCACCTTCAGGTTACCCGTGGACAGGTCCTGCTGCGGCAAGTAGGCGCGGCTGGTGACCAGGCCTTTTTCGATATAGCGATCAGTGATGACCTTGAGCAGCTCGTTAAGCTGCGGCACACCCAGGCACTGGCCAATGTAAGGCTTGAGCAGGCGTTCGCGCTCGCCCGCGGACAGGGCATCAGCCCCTTGCAGGTCAACGCTCTTGATCGGGAAACAACGGGTATCGGCCGGGGCCATCGGCGCCACGGGAGCCGCTGCTTTACCGGGCAGTTCCTTGAGTTCTTCGAGACGGCGACGCTGCTCTTCGAGCAGGCGATCCTGGCGATCACGGATCAGGTCGGTATCACCGGGAGTAGGGGCGGCAGTCACGGAGAATGAGGCGACCAAACCAACCAACGCCAGCGCCCAAAAGGTACCCATCCTGAGAGTTGAAACACGCATGCCAGAATCCCTTCAGATGGCTACGTGCCATCAATCGGCGGCGATACTATGACGACATTTCAATGGCGTCAATTTGTCAAATATTAAATATTTAAGATTGTTACAGGCGTTTTTTTGACACAATTAAGTACATAAAATCTAGCGAAGGTAATCGATTGAAAAATATTGATTCTGCTCTGATTAGCCGGTCGCGGTAGGAATGGCAGTTACCTGCCCCCCCTAAGCTCACTACGCTACGAAATTTCGGCACCAATCTAATCGCACTCAACAAATTCGTAGTCATACATCACGAATTTGCCCCCCCCCGCATTGAGCATCACAACCCAAGACTCAATAGCTCATCAGTCAGGCAAGCCGCGTAGGCGGCTTGCCTGACTGGCTCTATGCCCGTGCAATGACTTCATCTCTCTATAAAAGGAAAGCGCTCATGACCATCCAGTGTCCAAGCTGCCAATCAGCTTCTGTAATGACCAAAGATGTTGCCAAGAAAATCGGTGCCCTCATCGGCACCGTCGGCGGTGCCGCCCAAGGGGTCACCGGGGCAATGGCCGGGGCCGAGGTTGGCGCTGTTATCGGCGTCATCGCCGGACCTCCTGGGGTCGCCGTTGGCGGGATGGCCGGCGCCATTCTCGGCGGGCTAGCAGGTGCGGCGACCGGCTGTATTGCTGGCGCAAAACTCGGCGAGATCGTCGATGAACGGGTTTTGGACAATTACCTCTGCCTCGACTGCGGACTGTCGTTTAGTTGCCGTCATTCCGCTTGAACTGCTCACCTCCCGCTTGAAGCAATCGCTATTCACCATCTGATCCATCGCTTCTCCCCCTCTCGATCAACACCCCGCACGCCGACTGATCCCTGCTGAATCCTCAGCAGCCTCGCCGTGCGCCTATAAAAAGGAAGCTCCCCATGGCACACCTCATCGAACAAATGGCTTACGTTGGCGCCACGCCCTGGCATGGTCTGGGCAATCAGCTCTCGCCCAAGCAACCGCTGGAAGTCTGGCAACAAGAAGCCGGAATGAACTGGCAGATCCAAGAGTCACCCGTGCGCTTTATGGCTGACTCCATCGGAAATCTCGGCACCATCCATTCGTTTCCCGAACACAAGGTGCTCTACCGGTCGGATAGCAAAGAAGCCCTGTCCGTCGTCTCGAAACGCTACCAGGTGGTCCAACCCCGTGAGGTCCTGGAGTTTTACCGTGATCTGACCGAACGCTCTGGTTATGAACTGGAGACTGCTGGCGTCCTGAAAGGCGGACGCAAACTCTGGGCCTTGGCACGAACTGGACAGTCAGTCGTGCTCAAAGGTAATGACGTGGTCAATGGCTATTTACTGCTGGCCACTTCCTGCGACGGGACGCTGGCTACCACCGCGACTCCAACCACCGTTCGCGTCGTTTGCAATAACACCCTGAGCATTGCAGTCAATGGCGCCAGCCAGGCGATCAAGGTCCCGCACAGCACCCGTTTCAATCCACAGGCCGTGAAGCAGCAATTGGGCATCGCCGTCTCGCAATGGGACGACTTCATGTACCGCATGCGAATGCTCGCCGAACGCAAAGTCCAAGACCGTGAAGCCAAAGATTTTCTGCGTAGCGTGTTAAGCGAAGTGCAGACGGGCAACCCCGAGCGGACCGGAGTCTCAAATGAGCGGGCCTTAACGAAGGTGCTGAGCCTGTATGAAGGTCATGGTCGAGGGGCGGAGCTAGAGGCGGCCAAGGGCACGGCCTGGGGTCTGCTCAACGCGGTCACTGAGTATGTCGATCACGAGCGCCGCGCTCGCAGCAACGAGTACCGCATGGACACCGCCTGGTTCGGCCAAGGAGCGGTCATCAAACAGCGAGCACTCAACACCGCCCTGCAACTGGTGGCTTGAAAAGCCCGCCGCATAAAGGGAGGCCTACGCCTCCCTCATCCATAGGTTTTCTCTCAGTGATTTAACCCTTTCACCGGAGCTCCACCATGCCCCCACGCTGCCTGATCTGCGATTCAAAGGCTGTACTGTCCAAAGAGGCCGCTAACGCTGCCGTCATGCTCATTGGGACCATTGATAGCTTTCTACTCAGTGTGCGCCAGGCCCATACCCAAGGCCTGGTAACTGACCCGGAAACCCGACCTGAAAGTCTGCTCGTGCAGTTGCTCGACCTGATCGGCGAAAGCGTTTCCAGTGCGACATCTGGCTATACCGCCATGACGGCATTTGCCAGAGACGTGCAGAAATATCAATTCAACCACTATGACTTTCTCTGCTTACGCTGTGGGACCAAGTTCGATCAGAACGCCGAGACCTGAAAGCCCCACAGCCTCGATCATGCCTTTGCTAGCCGTTCAGCCAAACGCTCAACCAGATCGAGGATCAGCTGTCGATCATCCTGGCTCAAAGGCGTCAATAACCGACTGATCCGGCTGGCTTGGTCGTCCGGGCGCGAACTGACCTCGGTCAACAGTTCTGCCGCCTCGCAGTCAAAGATTCCCGCGAACGCTAGCAAGCGCTCAATGTTGGGAATCACGATGCCGCGTTCAATACGGGAAACAGCCTCGTTGCCGATTCCCAGACGCTCAGCCACTTCCTCCTGCGTCAAGCCACTGCGAATGCGTTGCTTGGCAATCGCACGCCCCACCACACCCGCCAAGTATTTCTGATCAGTCTCTATCACGGCGCCTCCCCATCTCAACCTAGATGGTTGGGCATCACCTCATTGACATGAAGAACTCAACAGGTTGAGAATCAACTCTAAAGGTTGTTATTTATCTATTTGTGCCCACATCCAGAACCAAGGAATTTTCCATGCCGGAAGCAACAAGCAGTGAGCAATGGTTTTACGAAGAGAAAGGCCAACGTCAGGCTGCCAATGAACAACAAATAGTCGCCCTCATCCGCTCAGGGAAGCTGACCTACGGCAGCCTCATTTGGAAAAAGGGGCTGGAAAACTGGATTCAACTCGAAAGGACGGAGTTTCTACAGCACCTCCAAACGGCTTCCCCGCCCCCGCTCACAGGCGCGAGCGTCAACAACACGCTGGTATGGCTACTGGCTTTCGCCCCGCTGCTTGGCTACTTGCTGGAAGCCTTCGTTGCGGGCGCCACGGGAGGTGGTCAGAGAGCGCTGAGTGAAGGCCGTTACTGGTACCTCACCGTGATATTGAACGTCGCCTTGAGCCTGTTCGATGAAAAACGCCTTAAGAAAGCCGGGCACGACACCCGCCGCTTCAAGGGTTGGGTATTTATCGTACCGGTCTACCTGTACCAACGCGCCAAGATGCTGAATCAAAACTTGGCGTATTTCATCGTGTGGATTGGCAGTTTCGCTCTCACCTTACTTATCTAAATCATCTAATACAGCTGCTCACCGTCATCAAACCATTAACAAGGACATATCATGAGTTTGCCTGAAGATTTTTCTCCTAAACAATACCTAAAGTTACATCCCGATGTCAGAATGTCAGGACTTGACCCAGCACAACACTATTTGGCTTGGGGCCGTGGAGAAAACCGCAACTACAAACGAGACCCTAACTCCCTTTATCCAAATGTAGAAGGGCGTTATTCCTGGGATGGATTATCTTCAGTGCATAACCACGACTTCATGAGCGACGAGAGCTATATCACAGCGTATGCACGCGGAGTAGAAGCTGTCGGCTCTGACTACAAATGGTTTTGGCGTGTGCATATAGGGCTGTGGGCGGCGCGGACAGCCGCAAAACACAGCGGCGATTTTGTTGAGTGCGGAGTCAACTATGGTTTTCTAAGCTCAGCGATCATGAAAGATCTGGACTGGAACAATACAGGCAAAGTTTTTTACTTACTTGATACATTTTCTGGGATTGATGACAGGTATCTGTCCGAGCAGGAAAAAATTGGTGGCGTCGCGGACAAGAACCGAAAGTTAGTTGAAGACGGGACATATACGTCAAATATTGAATCTGTGAGGGAAAACTTTTCAGAGTGGCCTAATGCAAAGGTCATACAAGGATCCATTCCCGACACCCTCGCTCATATCGACTCAACCCAAATCTCTTATTTACACATCGACCTGAACTGCACCGTTCCTGAAGTTGCTGCGATTGAGTTTTTGTGGGATCGCTTGGTCTCCGGAGCAGTAATTTTACTAGACGACTATGCTTACTACGGATACCAGCCTCAGAAAGAGGGTATGGATCAATGGGCAGCAAGAATGAACATAGCGATAGCGAGCTTACCTACAGGACAAGGGCTTCTAATAAAGCCTTGATACTTATCTGTATTGCGCTATGGCTCGCGCTATAGCGCATACAGTTCCTGCCTAGACCTTTACGCCGCAATCTAAGCGCCAGACAAAAGTATCTGGCCAACTCTACGAAGCCAATACATTGCATCCACTCAAACAATCTACTCCAACAAAACTTGACGATTGCATGCCTATATCTGACCGACCTGAGCTCTGCACACCACAGGGCCAAAATACGCGCTATTACACCTCAACTCCGCCGATTCATCTTCAGACACAAGGAAACATTTAAATGAGCAGAAAACTTCTAGTAGTTTCATTGCTTGGCTTGATTACCAACACATACTCCTTAGGAGCAGCTGCCTGGCAAGCAAAAGAAATACAAGAATGCCCTATAAGCAAACGCAACTCGGTCTGGTTAGATTGCGTACCTGAAGATATCCCTGCCAAACTCCCCTACAAGATGCAGGATGGTAGCGTGAAGGTGCTAGAGACTCGCGGCACGGTGTTCTGCAAGCAAGGCATCTGCGAATATCAATATCAGCGTGACAGCGGCCTATGGGACTCAACGAACGAATACGCAGGACAAATCCAGCAAGCCCAAAAAACCCCCGTGGTTCTGTTACGAGGATACTACCTAGGAAACGCTGAGGATGGTCGCATCGTCGCGTACCTGAAAGGTACTGGACCGGAAGCGGGCGGCAAGGCTGCTCCTGCCTTGCAAAGCGTCACATCGAAGTCATTCAATCAAGCCAGTATAGATAGTTGTGTCGATCAATGGAGTAATGCGTTCCACAAAGAGAATGGTGAAGACGCCTTGATTATGGCTGACATGCTCGACGAGTGGGAAACCTTGTGTAAGGCTGGCAAGCATCCATGACTGAAAGAAAAATCAAAGAGCGCAGCCAACTCTAGTTGGCTGCCTTCTTAATTCGCCTAGCTACTTAAATCATTTAAGCACCTACTTCCGGAAGCATTTAAACTAATGACCCATTCCCCGTAATCGGACCAGCCCCTGCTTGATATGGCCTGCGTTTTCGCCGATTACGTACAGCGCTCCACGGACACTTCTACCAACCTCTGCCGAGCCCCGTTGCTCCACGCACAGCGTCAGCTCCATCACAGCAGCCTCCAGAGCGAGCTGGTTCTCGTACATTCTTTCCAGCATATCCGATAGCGAATAATCTCTTGGCACGGCATCGACTCCTTTCAAGAAAACCAAAGCATAGCAGCGCGCTCAAATGGTCAACACTATGGCTGTAATCCCCCAGAATGAGCTTTTTACACGCCGAATCCGCAGGTATGCTTCATCAAACGCTCCAACGTAGGTCTTTCTTGCTACCATCTCGCATCGTAATTTCAGATGGAGACTGGTGGATGGCCGTTAGCAAAAAACCGATAATCATCGAACTGATTTTCGACACGCTTTACGACGAGAAGACTCAGACTGTTGCCGCTGACCGAAAACTGACCCATAAGTGTAAGCGGCCAACGAACACACCTTGCACAGATCAAGCAAGCGCCCATCTCTCCCTACTGTCGACGGTGGCAGAAAGTCAATGACAAGGCAGGTCGGCAACGGTCAGAAATTGACAGGCTGCTTTAGGATCGTTACTGCTTTGCGCTTCGCTGGCGAGGGTCGACCAGGGCTCGACATTCGACGGCGTGCTTTCAACGTGAAGGGCGGTAATGAGTGGCTGCCAATCCTCCCGTGGCAACCAATCGGCCAGATCGAGTATTACGTCATCTGACTCGCGTTTCTCAAGCGCGACCTTGAGCTGCGCCGGGTTCTTGAATAACCAGGCTATTCGCCGGCGCTTTTCCGGGACTGGCAAGCTAGCGTGGCTGATCGCATCGATTGCGGCGAGGATCCATTTCGGGGGAACAGGGTTTTGGCCCCAATGGTGCAGCTTGACCAAGTCAAATGATTGTATCGCGCCGAGGTAGTCATCGCGTTGGACGGTGAATGTACGGTAGATAAAGCCTTCCACATCCTGTGGAGCGTCCCAGGTTGTGGAATTGCCGTCTCTAGAGTTATCCACTGCGCCCAGGCACGCGTTCAAATCGCCTTGCAGATCGCATTGCGCTTGTAGGGCCTGAGCGACAGGAGCATAAGCAGAGACCTCTTTGAGATAATAGGGAGCGCTTTTAGTCCAGGCCAGAAGATGAGGCGCAAGCCCACCACTACAGCGATCGCCTGACTCTCTATATGCCAAGTAATACCGTGTCCCCTCCTGAGTATCACGCAGGCCCAATAGCCCGGCGCTGGCACCTCCATCAAAGCGAAGCGCCTCAATGGCACCATTACGCTCCATTCGCGATTCAGTCACTTCAAGCCTTTCGAAGCAGGGGTTCATACGCTCGTACCCCCCTATAAAATCGTCGTTATCTGCCGAGCCCACCATGTCCCAAAAACCAGACACGACCATCGCGCAGTTATCCGACTCAGGCACGTCTAACAGCTGTACCGTCTCGAAATGCAGTTGTCTGGAATCTTCCTCTTCACCCGGGGCCAGAAGCGACTTTAACCAGCCGTCGCTTGGCAAAAAATTGCACTTCACTGGCTCGAAGACAAACCGTGCAGCACTCGCCACGTCGGCAACCGGCGCCACAACACCCAACGCAAGCAACTGGGCGTAAACACTGGGAGCAGTGTTAAGCGCGCAAGCCTTGGGGAAGGAAAGCGGATGAACAACTGCGCCCAATTGGATCAGCGTGTTCAGACTGGCTATCTGAAGAGCCTGGGGCGAATCTGAATTATTGGTGCAGGTGAAGGGCTTGCGACCAAACGGACGTATTAGCTTTTCAATAATGTTATCGGCGAGATCTGGTACTTGCTCGGTCATCAGCGGCCAGCTTTGCTGTAGGTCAGCAACAGGGCGCGCGAGCCAGTCGCTAATCTCGTCGGGATGATTAGAGTTCTCTGTCCTCTCAGTGGCCAAGGTATTTTCAATACGATAACCGTGCTTGAACAACTCCGCCCATAGCGATATCGGAACCGCGTAAAGCAGCTGAGGCACACGCTGCACATCAAGCCGTAACGCGCGGCGCTGCAACAGAGCCGACCAGATCATCAGTCGTTGCTCGATAGACCTTACGCCTTGCAAACCCGCCTGCGCTGCAGACGCAGACTCTGCTGTCAGTATCTCATCCGGCACCAGGGCCAACGCCCAGGAAAACTCTTCAACAGAACCCGATGCAGCGATTGCCAGCCAGCTGTAAAGATGGTTTGAATCAGCCAACCAATGATTAAGAATCGTCGTCGGCAAGTGCTCAGCTAATGCTTTGCGCGCATCGAAAGGCAAAGGCGCCGGGTCGATTCCATTCAAGGTTCTCGGCCTGGCAACCATCCACGGAAGCAGCAATTCAGTCAGCTCTTCAGACTGTTCGGGGCGGCGCAAATCCGAGGCGAACAGGGCCTTCACGTCATCGGCTGAGGCCAGCGTCTGAAGTAAATAGCCGAATATCGGGAGCTGCATTTGCGAATCGAGTTTTTTCCAAGCGGCAAGATCGACTGTTTTAAAAGAGCCACGAACAGACTGATCCTCGGCGGGTTGAACACTCTGACAATTGCCATATCTGTCCAGCTCGCCGGGCGCGGGTAACTGGCGGCTGTCCACCTCCAGCGCTTGCTGGACAGCACCTCGCTCGAGCTCATAATTGAGCATGCAAGAACCCAGTTTGCCAGTCGGGGCCGCGAAGTGGCGGGCCAGCAGTTCATCGAGCGCGGCGGGGTTCTGAACTAGATAGCGGTCAGTCCGTTGCTGACCCGACAACTGCTGATACACCGGCAGCGCCAGCAGCGCATCAACGATGCTCCAATGGCCCATATAGATAGCCAAGCCAAGAGAGTCTGGATCGCGTGAAAAACCAGCCACCGTCGCCAATGGATCAGCGCCCTGGCTTATCAACCACATGGCCACGTCTTTCATATTGGCGCGCACGGCATGCTGCAAAAGTGTCCCGTGGAACGCGACTTGCTGCATGTCGGCGTTCTGATGCGACAGGTACTCAATCAGACCAGCTTCATCGGTGGCCTTAAAATCTTCCGGGGCAAAAACCTGCCATTTACCGTCGCCCTCCGGCTGGGCTTGCGGCATCGAAAGTAATGCACTGAAAGCATCGGTCGTACCCAGGCTATCTTTTCCGTCGGCATAGGCCTGAGTGCTACACAGCAGCACCACGGCAAAAAGAGCACGACTAAACAAACGACGCATGACTATCCTTGTCCTGGGCAATGAAAGGCTGTTTCTGATAAGCACCAGCAGTGGAGCAGTTGGCGGTAGCACTATGCACGAACCGCTTACTCGAAGCACTCTGATTTAAAGCTTATAAGATATGGCCAGTATGAATCACTGTTAATTGTAGGGGTTGTAGCCACCCTCAATTGCATTGCTGAGCGTCCCCCCTGTTTTAATCTAGATCGGGTTTGGGGGAGCGCTTATGTTGCACTGAACCTGCCCTTCGCTTGCTACTAGATTTGATGCCTCTCACGGTACTGGCGCACCGGTATTTTCTACTCCCCGTCGTCGCTCCACCACTCAGTTCAGCAGTTGCAGCTTCATGTCCCCCGGCGTCCTTTTAATCTGCGCATACGGCACAACCGACCACTCTGGGCCTTCGCACGCGTGTGAAATGCCGTCCGGGTAGGGCGCGAAATTGATGCCCTTCGGGGTAAAGTACCAGTAGGCGTATTGCCAGATATCAGGGTCGTTGAAGTCGCACTCGTACTCACTGGCAGGCTTCTTCATGTTCATGGGCGCGATGACTTTCAATTGGTTGATCAGCCAGGGCACCAGCTGTGTTTTACGGTAATCGCCATAGGCCTCCCAGCCGTCGTGCGAGTCTTGCAACACCTCCCCCTTGCCAACCCACAGTACGTTTTCCAATGTCAGACGCTTGCCGCTTTTGACATCAAAATTGAGCGCCGTGTAGGACGAGGCCGGATGGGCGCCGCAGTAATAGGCACTCGAGATGCCGGCACTGACCACACCGGGCGCCAACAGATGAGGCGTCACCGTCTCACCGAAGGAGGCGTCCATATGGCCTCCTCCCAGCATGCAGTCGTTGTAGTTGACCACTTCAGCCCAAAGACTGGCGCGCAGTTGTTGGTTGATCCGCCGACGCTGTTCGGCGGTGTAGCCGGAGGTGATCTCAAACATCGACAGTTGCGACACCGGCTCGTGCCACCACTGCAAGGTGTGCCCCATCACGGTTTCAACTTTACCTGCTTTGAGCGGCAGGCCCTGTACACGCAGATAGTCATACCGTGACGTATCATAGATGGCCTGCCAGCCAGGCTGAGTCTTCTCGGAGGGTGGCGGGATTTCAGCCGGTGTCAGTTCGATAGGGAGTACTTTGCCAGCGGTATCCTTCCATACTCCTTGCCAACCGCCTTTGTCGGTCGGACTCAGGTGCAGCGAAGGAATGTCACTGATACGTTTGTCGTTTCGGTCCTCCGTCAGTTCCAGATCCTGGCCTTGCAGCGTGCCGGAGACGACCAGATCAGAGTGGTATTTTTGATAAAAGTAACGGCCCCAGATGCCGTCCGTGCGGCTGAAATCAAACTCAAGCATGATCGGCATTTTGCCCAGCGTGCCGCTGTAGACCTGCGTGCCGCTCGCCGCATATGCCACACACGGCATGCAAAGTGCGATGCACAGTGTCATACACCAGACACAGATGCGGCCAGGTATCGCCCGGACAAGTGCAATAAAACGGGTGAGATCGGGCATGCGTAGCTTCCTGCTGGAGACTATGGACAGGCAGTGCCTGACACTGGCACGTATGCGTCCGGGCATCAAGCCTTGCATAACTAGGTTGTTGCCACCTATGCGGCAACAACTGATCGATTTCACTCGCCCGCTGCGTCGGCAAAGGTATCCCAGAAATGTAAACGCGCGGAGCTGTCAAAAGAAGCCAGGAATCGAGTATTTTTATCGTTAGCTACTACGCAGACTTCGTCAACCTAAAGAAATCGTTTTGTGCCATATTTCCCACGCGACAAAATCGTCGCAGCAACGTCTGTGAGGGAGCATGGCCACTAAACCAGTTAAAAAACCTGTCGACAAAGCTGAGCCAAAAGCTGAGGTAGCACCGAGAGCAAGGCTGCACAAGTTAGTAATCTCTAACTTCAGAGCCATAGGAAAAAAACCGGTAACTATCGAGCTAGATGATATCGTCGTACTCGTCGGCCCTAACAACGCGGGAAAAAGCTCAGTCTTAAGAGCGTACGAAGTAGTCATGCAATCAGGGAAGCTAGGCGAGTTAACAATCGAAGACTTTCCTAACGCAAAAATCCCCGACCCCGAAGACGTTCTATCCTACCCAACTATCGAACTAGAAACCGTACTGTACGAAAACAGTAAATTTCCAGCCCAGCAATGGATGGACGTAAAAGAAAACGGTGATCGGCACGTACGTGAGCGCTGGATTGGAAAGACATTGGAAAACCTGAAAAGCGTGGATTCGACACGACTAAAAATGCTTGGGACGAAAATCACGGCCCGTGGGGTGCCGCAGCAGTTGCTCAAATTAATCGACCAGAAACTCATAGAATAGAAGCATTTGACGACCCACAAAAACAAGGCGTGGAAATTGTTTCACTACTACAAGAAGCAATCAAAGAAAAAATAAAAGAAGTAAGCTGTAAAAAAGCGAAGAACAAGAAGAAAAAAGCCAATACGAATTACTACTACAGTCCGTAGGAACGCTTCAAATACAAGTTGCCAAAGACGCAGTCACAGCGATACAAGACGTACAAGAAAGTCTCAACAAATCGATCTCGGATGTATTTCCAGGCTATTCCATCACCCTTGACGCTAGACCTGAAGACGACCTGGAAAAGGTTCTAAATTTCTTCAAATCGCTACCACTGCTTAGAATGGGACCTACAGACGGCCATCAATCCACTTTAGAACATCAAGGTAGTGGTGCTCGCCGCACGCTGTTGTGGACAGCGCTTCGTATTCTTGCGGAGCACAAACGGACAAAAAATGATAAATCTGACTTAGCAGAACGGCCACATGTCCTTCTTCTGGACGAGCCTGAAATGTGCTTGCATCCGAGCGCGATTCGAGATGCCTGCAATGTTCTCTATTCACTCCCACTGTCAGGTAAGTGGCAAGTCATGGTCACTACGCACTCCCCCGTATTCATCGATCTGTCCCGAAACAACACATCGATTGTACGAGTCGAGCGCGAGATTGGCGGAGACGTATCAGGAACCACAATATTCCGGCCTGAGAAAGTTAATTTAAGCGACGAAGACAGGGAGGAACTAAAGCTCTTAAATATGTACGACCCTTTCGTAGCCGAGTTCTTTTTTGGAGGAAAAACAATTGTCGTTGAAGGTGATACGGAGCATTCTGCATTTAAGGAAATAATCGACTCCAACAAGGCATTGTTCGGTGATATACATGTCGTCCGAGCCAGGGGAAAATATACAATTGTTGCGCTTTGTAAAATCCTCAATCAGTTCGGCAGCCCGTATGCCGTATTGCACGACTCTGACAAAAAAACAATCACAACAAAAAAAGGAAAAATACGGGCAAACTCCGCCTGGCCCGCAAACGAACAGATACTGAATATCGTTGCTGCAGCACCAAACAAAAGCGCGACGCTGGTTGCCTCAGTACCGAATTTTGAAGAAGCCATGTTTGGAGAGCCTGCTGATGGTGAGAAACCATATGGAGCTTGGGAAAAAGTCAGAAAAGACGACGACGTTAGAAAAAAGGTCACGGACCTTCTAATGTTCTTAGGTAAAATTGGTGGGCAGCTTCCGCCTGGCACCTTGCAATGGTCCAATATTGAAGACCTGAGCAAAGCAGTTGAAGCAGTAGCTGAGTAACGGAAAAAATCCGTAGCCCAATTTAGCTTGTGGCTACGGACGCCGCCGCGAATTAGAGCCGAGCCCCAAGCGTCGCAAGAGTCGAATCGAAAGCTTGCCACTCGCTACAGATTGAATGTGAAAGCTGTGATCTGCAAAGCCTGGACTCTGCCTCCAGAACACCTCAAAATTAATCCGCACCACCTCATTCCGGAATCGCACACCTAGAAAAAGGATCGAGGACAACCAATTACATGTCGCTTCCGAATGGGGGGACAAATGGGGGGACAAAATATAGAAACCCCGTAAACCCCAGAAAAACATGGCTACTACCAGATAATAACGCCGCCCACAAGCCGGCTTTTTAATGCCTGTTTGAAAGGTATTCTATCCTCTGAAATCCGCTGTGGATGCGTCATCACCTACCAGTTCGCGCTCAATCTGCTCGATACTCGGCAAACGCACGCACGTACATAAAACGCCGCCGGTGGCGCGCTCATCACCCATCCTGCGCGGCAGCAACGGGAATATCGAGGGTGAAGGTTGCGCCCTGCCCAGCTCCGCCGCTGTGCACAGTCAAGCTACCGCCCATTTCCTGCGCGGCCAGCGCGCAGCTGTGCAGGCCGAAACCATGTCCGTTCTTGCGCGTGGTGAAGCCATGCGAGAAGACGCGAGCCAGGTTCTCCGGCGTAATCCCGTCGCCGTTGTCGGCCACCGTGATGCGCAATACCGGCCCGTCGGCGAGGGCGGCGCCGAGCGTGATGCTCGGGCGGCGATCGACCACGTCGCCCAATGCCTGCCTGGCGTTGCGGATCAGGTTCAGCAGAATCTGCAGTATCCGGTGCCGGTCCAGCGGCAGCAGGGGCAAGTCGGCAATCTCCTTGATCACCGTCACCTCGTGCTGCGCCAGTAATCCAGCACTCATGCGCAAGGCATCATCGATCAACTCGAGGACCGGTACTGTCTCGACGACACTGACGGCAACGGCATAGGACTGCTGGGCAGCGACGATGGTCTTGATATGGTTGATGCCCTTGGTCAGTTGCTCCAGCTCTTCAACAATACCCTGCTGCTCTGCCGTCACCACCTCCGCCAACCTGAGCAGGTATTCGGGCAGCATCTTTCCTTTCTGGTCTCGGGTAAGAAAATCGCTCAGGTCATGGACGTGTTCATTCATCATATGAGCCACCTTGGTCAGTCCCGGCACCTTGGAGGCGCGCACCTGGCTACTGATCATATCGGCCGAGACATTCACGCTGTTGAGTACGTTGCCGATGTTGTGCAGCACATTAGTGGCGATTTCGGCCATGCCAGCCTGGCGGGATTTTGCATGCAGTTCGGTCTGTATCTGGCTCATGCGTAGCGCCGCGCGTACGCGAGCCTTGAGCTCCAGCGGCGAGAAGGGCTTGGCAATATAGTCGTCGGCGCCACTCTCCAGTCCGGAAACGCTGGCCTCGCCGCCGCCGCGGGCGGTCAACAGGATCACGGGTAAATGGGCGAAACCCGCGCTGGACTTGATTCTGGCTGTCAGACCAAAGCCGTCGAGCTCCGGCATCATCACATCCGAGAGAACGACATCGATGGGGCGACGCTGCAGGAGTGCCCAGGCCTGCTCTCCATCAGCCGCGGTGGCGACAATGTAGTCGTTGTGCAGGAGTTCGCTGAGGTAGCTGAGCATTTCCGGACTGTCGTCTACCACTAGCACCCTGGAGCGCGCGACGTGTTCCAGGGGCTGCCCCTCGCCCGCCCCCTCCGGCGAAGGTCGGTCGTTGCTACTGCCTGGCTGGCCGTCGTCGAAACGCAGGTGACGTTGCTCGGTACTGCTCGTTGTGTTCAGTGACGCTCGCTCGTGCATATTGCTGGCGTCGGTCGGTACGGTGTTTTGCTCCGTCCCCAGCGGAAGTCGAACAAAGAAGCACGAACCCCGCCCAGGCTCGCTGCTGACGCCGACCTCACCGCCCATCAGTTCGGCCAGATCCTTGACCAGGGCAAGACCGATGCCTGTGCCGCTGTAGTGGCGCGTGGCGGAATTGTCGATCTGGGAAAAACGCTGGAACAGCAGCGGTAGTTTGTCAGGCGCGATGCCAATGCCCGAGTCCTGCACCGCGAGTTCAAAACGCTCGCCATCGAGCGGAGTCACTGCCAGGTGCACGGTGCCGCCAGCGGGGGTGAACTTGATCGCATTGCTCACCAGGTTGAGAAGAATTTTCTCGAAGTGCCGGGGGTCCAGAAACACCGTGCCGAGCGCCGGATCGATGTACCAGGTCAAGGTGCAGCCTTTGCCCTCGGCCACCATGGCGGCATCGTCGGCCAGCACGCCAACCGTCTTGTTCAAGTCAACTTGCGTCGGCAACAACTCAAATTTGCCCGCTTCGGCCTTGGAGAAGTCGAGAATGTCGTTCACTCGGTTCATCAAGCGCAGAGCGTTACGCTGGACCCGGTCGAGCTGCCCATGCCAGTCCGCCGGCGGGGCGCTCGCCGCCGTGAGCTGCTCCAGGGGGGCGAGAATGAGGGTCAGCGGGGTGCGCAGTTCGTGGCTGACCGTGGCGACGAAATCGCTCTTTGCCTGGTTCGCCGCCTCGGCCTGGTTGCGCGCCTGAATGAGTTCGACAGCCTGCGCCTCCAGCACCTCGGTCTGCTGGTGCAGCGTATCGGTCCGTTCGGCGACCATTCTCTCCAAAGAGGCCTGGACCTGCTGTCGTTCGGCCTCGGCCTCGGCCTCCAGCACCTGGATACGCAGGGCGTTCTCCTGGAACACCCGGACGGCGCGGGTCATGATCCCAATCTCGTCGCCGCGTTCGGCGCTGGCGATCTCGGCGTTCAGGTCGCCGGCCGCAAGCCGGCGCATGACCGAGGCCAGGACCACGATGGGCCGCGCGACAAACCGCGAGGTGCTCCAGGCGATGGCGCCCGCCAGCAGGATGGCGATGGTGCCTGCGATCACCGTCGCAAGCATGCCGCGATCATTGTGCAGCATGGCGTCGGAGCGCGCTTCGCCAGCGAAGCGCGCGACCAGTTGACCGGCACTTCGTGCTTCGTTGCGCACCTGGTCGCGCGCGGCGCTCAAAGAATTGCTCGCCTGATGGAACTTGACGAATGCCGCCCGGTAGCCGGCAATCTGCTCGTAGACCGAGAGGGGCGCAGCTTGGGTTTGCAGTCCTCCGGGCGAGGGGAGAACACGGGAGAGACGGGAGAGCTCATCGAGGAGGTCGCCGACGGAGCCGGCAACCTCGGCCGATGGTGACAGGCGGAACGACAAGGTCTGCGCCTCCAGGGTAGCGACGCGCTCGGCGAAACGCTTGGACAACGCGGAGGCATTGTGCAACAAACCGGTTGCTGCCTGGATGTCGGTTGCGTCATGGGCCACGTGTTCGCCCACTTCGCCCACCATCGCCTCGAGGTGCTCGAGCGTATCTCCGACGCTAGTGAGATGCTGCAAGGCCTCGCTTCCCCGGAGCCTGGGCGCTTCGCCAAGGTGCTCGACCGCCAGCCTGGCCGCGGCGACCGCAGCGGCCAGCTGGTCCAGGGTCTCTCCCGCCTGCGACGCGTCCATCACCTCACGCAATTGCTCGACCACGGGCGGGAGGGCCGCGCAGGCGTTGCGCGCCACGCTGGCGGCGCCCTCATCACCGGTCGCCAACACCTTGGCCACATTGGCGATGACGATCCGTTCGCCGTTACGCAGGATATCCAGGATGCGATGGGCGCTTTCGATGTTGCTCACCCGCGCCTCGTGGTCGGCGACGCGCGAGTCAAGCCTCTTCAGCCCATCGGCGATGCCCTGTTCGACAAGGATCGTCGCCTCTCGCATCCGGCCATAATGGACGGTCATGTTTTCCGTTTCGCCATCCATGGTCAGGGTCGCCGCCCGTAAAGTGGCGATCGCTTCGGCAAGTCGCTCCAGACTGCCCTTGAGCGATTCCGCCTCCGCCGCTGGAATGGCGGTGAGGCCGGCTATGGCGGTCGCCACCATCGCTTCGGCCTGGGACAGGCTTTCCTGGTCGCGGGTGGCAATAAAGTTTTCCACCCGCCCGGTGGCCGCGTTGACCGAGGCCAGGATCTCCGCGGAATGGCTGGCGGAATCCACCGCACGCTCCATGCCCCGCAGCCCGTAGAGGTCCACCAGCGAGACCGTCAGCATCAGGAGCACCAGTGCGGCGACCGCCAGCCCGATCCTGACGGCAATAGGCCGGTCCCTGGCGGGTTTGAATGCCAACATGCGGCCTCGCCTCCCCGCTCCCCGTTACGGCTTCGCGGCCTTCGGCAGAGGCGTCGGCGTAGGGTTGATGGCAGCGTCGATCATCGCCACGACGGAGGCTTGGCTGTAGGAGGGATTGGCGGCGGCGCCCACCGGCATGGTGGCGAGCCAGGTATCCAGGTCTTTCGCATCGATGCGTACCAGCGGCACCTCGACGAACTTCGGCACCTGCTTGCCCGCCAGAATCTGCTGAGCCACCCAGAAACCCACCTGGGAGACGCTCGGGGAGGCAGAAACCGAGACGGTCTCGTAGCCGTTGGCATCGCGTTCCTGTTTCCACAGGGCGAGTTCGTCCTGACGGTTACCCATCACAATGATCGGCAAGGGGCGTCCCGCCGCCTTGAACGCCATGGCCGCGCCATAACCATCGCCCCCCTGAGTAGCGACGGCATCGATGCCGGGCAGCGACGGCAGCGCCAGCGCCACCTCCTTGCGCGCGACGGAAGCCGTCCAGTTCCCGTACACGGTCTTGGCGAACTTCAGGCCCGGATAGTCGCCAGCAGCCTTGTGAATACCGTCGCTGATGTTCTGATCGGTGGCGTCGCCGGCAATGCCGCGGATCTCCAGCAGTGTGCCGTTCCCCTTGAGGCGCTCGGCGATATAGTCCATTTCCACGCGGCCCATCGCGGACCAGTTGTAGTCCACCGTATAGACGCAGCGTTCGGTCACCAGGCTGGCCATGACCACCACCACGATGCCAGCATTACAGGCATCCTGGATCACCCCGTTGAGGGCCGTGTCGGACGCGGCCAGGATGACGATGGCGTTGACGCCCTGGACGATCATGTCCTGGATATGGGCTGCCTGTTCCGTCGCCGAGTTGTTGGCACTGACCACCGGTGCCTCCTGGATCAAGCCATCTTTTTGCGCTTGGGCCGCAACCTCCTGCCAGTTGCGCACCATCACCTTGCGAAAATCGCTGCCCGCGTAGGAGTTGCTGAAGGCGATGCGTTTGCTTGCGGTAGAGCCATTGGCGATGCCGCCGTCGGCAGCCTGGGCCGTAATGGCGGCAAGCATCGCCAGCCCGGTCAGGCTGCCGACGAAGCGACGCAAGATTTTGTCGATCGATTTAGCGTTCATGCTGTTCTCCATCGGGCTTGGGATTTACCACCGGCACCTGCCGGCAGCCTTGAGCGACTGCTTGAACCGGTTTGAAGAAGGTCGCTCTTCGATCTCTGGAATTGCAGCGTCAGCAGGGGATCGGCACAAACCCTTACCATCAATGATGGTACGGCCCGCTGGCCAGGTCCCGGGAGACGCTATCGATAAAGGCAATGGGGTATAGCTGGATATGAAGCGCTAAATACATAGGGACTCCTTCCTGGACGGCCGACAACTGGAAAAAGTACAGTGCTTACATTAGCGCTGAGCATAGTCTCAACGCTCCCGCCTCGTTGGGAAAATGACGTCAACCTGGATTCTTTCCGCAAATAGTGGATGGCCCGTGTACCGAAGTGCTCGGCGTTGAGCGGCAGGCAGGCGTGACTATTGTTCTCGCGGACTGCCAGCGAATGCGGGTTGTCGCCGGGCAGCTTGATCCCGTCCGTGGCGGCCTCAAGGGAAATCCTGGCCATGACTTTGTGCTCGGATTCAGTCGAAATCAGCGTCAGGAACGGTGGCTCGTCGGCATTGTTGGCGACAATCACAATTTGGGCCTGCGGATCGGAGGCTATCTCGTCAACTCGGAATTTTCCGCCGGTGGAATCAGCGACTCACGGGCAAGATCGGAGTGCGGTTTGACCAGGTGTATCGCTCATGCCTTTATCTCTCGTGTTTTTTGGTTCAGCCTTCGCGATGTATACCGTCACTTTCATGACTCAGGCCTTACACAAAGTGACATAGACCTCACCAAGTTCCTCCTCGAATAAAACTTTGGAAATAAACCCCGATTCGGGAAACTCTCGAGCTAGCGTGGCATTCCAACAATCACTGATAACATTTGAAAGTGCACCCGCCTCCTCATAGGACATGTCCTCGAAGAGAGCCGTAATCTCCACTAAATTTAGCCAACTGGCGATTTCCGAGCTTATCTGCCCCTGAGCAACGCATTCTTGATAGCGATCACTATCAAAATTTTCCTCTATAAAATAGCTCCCATCTTTTACAAAAATAGTCGGATGAAACAGCTTGCTAAAAAACAGATAAAAATCATTACTTATGGCGTTAGTCCTCATCACCATATAAAGATATTCGAATTTCGAGAGACTTCGCCCCTCATTGGCTTTCAAAAAAGCCCCATACCCCTGGGTGTCTTTCTGTTCATCCGTCACTTGGGAAACTCCTCCGGCTTTACAGCACGTACTTGCGGGCCACCTGGGTAACTCTTTCCACTGGGGGACACATTGAGTTCATTAAACTTCACGTTCGGACGCGGGATTCCACCATGCTCCTTTCCCGATCCACGGTACTGCTTATAGGTCCCATCACCGTAGTGAGTCGTATATTGTCCCTCTCGGCCTGGTCGTTCAACGATAGAGTGAGGTTCGTCCACCAGTGGTTTAGGCGGCGCGTTACGCGCTTTTTTTGATTTCTGAAACGCCGCCTCAACGTCCTTTCTAGTCACAGGCTCGGGCGTTATTTGCTTTGGTCGCTCAACCTCAACAATCTGCGCTCCGGCGCCCTTCCCGTCTGCTCGCCCCGCGTTCTTGATCCTGGCGTTCCGGAGGCTCTGACCGAGTCCTCGCAACCTCTGTCCCAAACGCTGGACCAAGGGCAGTAACCGCACTGAAGCCGCTACCCCGACGCCACCAGTAAACAGCACCAGTAATGCCGCAAGCACAATCTCGAAAACGGCCCCACCGCTGAACTCCGCAACTTCCTCATGATTCTGGGCCTGCGCATAGTCGGCCACGAAGCGAGCCAGCATCTCCCTGCTCGGCCCATCCTCAGCGATAAAACATGCTAGTTCATAAGCCTCTGCCACTTGCTCGCGACTAATATTGCTGGGATCAAAGCCGAAAGCCTCGATCAGCTCACGGTGCCGCTCAACTGAAAAGTTATTCCGGAAGGTGGCAATCCAGCGAGCGCCATTGGAGGTATCGGCATTCCACGCAGCGACTACGACATTGGAAAAATAGGTTACGGGATTGATCAGATCGCCATATTCCTTGAGGCTTTTGACCAATCCCCAGGCGCCATAAAGCGCGCCCTTGCCAATGGCTAGGTGGGTATGGAACGCGTTGGCAAAAAAGCTGCGTTCATCCTGAAGGGCCTGCAGCACCGCCGCTTCGGCACGTTCCGCTTCGAGAATCGCCTCCAACGCGGCCTGCACCTCGGCACGGCTGCGGAGCACCACCTCTTCGGTGTCGACATCCCCCAGCATCTGCGCCTGATAAGGCCCATCGGGAATGCTGCCGACAAACCGACTGTACTCATCCAACCGAGTCCGAATGGGATCACCGTTGGCGGGAGTCAGCACGCAAGGCAGATCACACCCCAATCCTTCGCCGTTATCCCAGATGAACTTCAAACCGATATGGCAGGTGCTGGGCGCTGTCTCGCGCTCAATGGTCCGCTTTGGTTGACTGTAGAAGTCACCGTTATAGGGCGCTGGAGACTGCGCGCGACGCTCGGGATTGCGCGGTGGCAAAGGAATGCACGGGCCGGGCGTGGGCGAATAATTGCCCCTGGAATCGTAATGGCCCACGGTTAACGAGATCCCTGTTTCAACGGTCATTCACTCCTTGAGAGGGACCGACAGGAACAGAAAATCAGGTGTTCGGCCCAGTTGCCGAAGCTTACGGTCGAGGCCAAAAGGAAGTGCCCGCATTGGATGCCAGACAACTCAACGCTATCTGTAGGATCTTGGCGCTAAGGCCCGCTCAACAAGCAGGCACCCCTTCGGAGATCCCGCTACAATCCCGCCGAGAGATTGCCAAGATGCTCGCTCACGTGCCAAATCCTGCTTTCCAACTCGCGGTGTGCCCTGGCACCCACCGCCGCCGTCCCGGGCGATCCCCGGTCACCGGCTGAACTGGGTTGCCTGAACATGACACTGCTGCACATCCCGACCCTGCTGCTGGTCTCGGTCTTCATCTTCTGCCTGATGGGGCTGCTGAGCCTGCACGCCTGGCTGCGTGAAACCCGCGAACGCTGCCTCGCCTACCTGGGCAGCATGATGTTGCTGGCGTCCCTCGGCATCCTGCTGGTGAGCTTGCGTGGCCTGGGCGTCGACTTTGTGCCGCTGGTGGTCGGCAACGTGGTCCTGTTGCTCAGCGCCGCCATGAACTGGACCGCCATGCGCGTGTTTGCCGGACGCCCGCCTTCAGTGCCGGGCATGCTCGCGGGTGCGGCGACCTGGCTGGCGCTGTGCCTGCTGCCAGGCTTCTTCGAATCGCTGCCATTGCGGGTGGCCGCCTACTCGGCGCTGGCAGCCGGCTACGGCGGGCTGACCCTGCTGGAGTTCTGGCGGAGCCGGCACAGCCTCGAAGCGTCCTATCTGCCCGCGTTGACCCTGACGGCGCTGAATACCCTGTTCTACTGCGTGCGGATCTTTACCGATACCGGCATCGGCCTGGAGCAGGCAAACGCGGGCAGCGGCGAAGGTGTGCCGTTCTTCTCCTTCATGCTGTTCGAATCCATGCTCTACATAGTCGGGATCGGCTACGTGACCCTGGCCATGGTCAAGGAGCGCGCCGAACGCCAGCTCAAGGCGGCGGCCTATAGCGATCCCCTGACCGGCATCGGCAACCGGCGATCGTTCATGCTCAAGAGTGAAAAACTGCTGGCCGATTGCAAACGGCGCAAGACGGCGGCGGCGCTGCTGCTCTGCGACCTGGATCACTTCAAGCACCTGAACGACACCTTCGGCCATGCGGTGGGCGACCAGGCGCTGATCGCCTTCGGCCGGGTAACGACACAGATCCTGCGCCCGGTGGATGTGTTCGGGCGCATTGGCGGCGAAGAGTTTGCCTGTGTGCTGGGCGACAGCGACGCAGCCAGCGCATTGGCAGTGGCGGAGCGGATCCGCACCGCGTTTGCCGGGCTGACGCTGCTGGAGCCCGGGTTTCTCAGTGTGAGCATCGGGCTGGTGGCCACGGAGGAGTCGGGGTACGAGCTTTCGCGGTTGCTGTCGGTGGCGGATGAGGCGCTTTATGAGGCCAAGGGAAAAGGCCGCAATCGGGTGGAGGTGGCTTGCTAGCCGGACGTGCGTCCCTACGGAGATACCCGCAGCCACCGATCCCGCAGCGTAACCATCATCTGCCCACCCCCAGTGCCGGCCAGCAGGCAATCGCCGATTCCAGTTCGGGCTGTTCCAAGGCGCAGACCTGCTGGATCGATGACATGCTTCAGCCGGCGGTCTTTTCTTTACCAGCGTGGGGCAATTGCCCGACCGGACAATCCGCCACGCCCACCGTGCGCCGGGTGATGTTCTCCACATTCTCCCTGGCCTTGCGCGCATCCAGGACCCAGGTGCGGTAGAACTCGAACGGACAGTCGGCGATGCCCTTGTCGCCATCGCCGGAATCGTAGATCCCGGTGTAGCCACGGTGCAGCAGCTTGAACAGATGGTTCTGCGACTGATCGTTGGCCCGGGCATCGCGGATCTGCGAGATCGACAGCTGGGCGTATTGGATGCCCATTTCCTCTTCCCCACACTCGCCCAGGGTCCGGCCATCGAAACCGATGATCGCCGAGTGCCCGAAGTACGAATACACCCCATCGAAACCGGCGGCGTTGGCCACCGCGACATAGCAGTTATTGGCCCAGGCCATGCTCTTGGACATCTGCACCTGTTGCTCCTTGGCCGGGTACATATAGCCCTGGCAGCGGACGATCAGTTCCGCGCCCTTCATCGCACAGTCGCGCCAGATCTCCGGGTAGTTGCCGTCGTCGCAGATGATCAGGCTGATCTTCATGCCCTTGGGGCCGTCGCAGACATAGGTGCGATCGCCGGGGTACCAACCCTCGATGGGGCACCAGGGAATGCATTTGCGATAGCGCTGGACGATCCGCCCCTGATTGTCGATCAGCACCAGGGTGTTGTAGGGCGCCTTGTGCGGATGTTCCTCGTGGCGCTCGCCGGTCAGGGAAAACACGCCCCAGGTATTGGCCTCGCGGCAGGCCGCGGAAAAGATCGCGGTTTCTTCGCCGGGAATCGTCGCAGCGGTGGCCATCATCTCATCATGGTCATAGAGGATGCCCATGGTGCTGTACTCGGGGAACACCACCAGGTCCATGCCCGGCAGCCCCTGTTTCATGCCCTTGATCACCTCGGCGATCTTGCGGGCATTGTCGATGACCTCGGCCTTGCTGTGCAGGCGCGGCATCTTGTAGTTCACGACAGCAACACCGACGATATCCGGGCTGCTGGAAATATCGCCATGGCGCATGAAGAACACCTCTGTCAGTGACTGATCATCCAGGGCCGAGGCCCGGTCTTGCTCTTGAGTCCGAGGGGATTGGCCTTGCTTGGCGCCACCGGTTTGCTTGGCGCGCAGCAACCGCAGCCCTTGGGATGGCGGCGCTGCTGGTACTCGGCGACGGTCTGCGGGGCGTGAGCGCTGCGCTCGTTGGTGGCGATGGCCTGGCGCTGGCTGCTCGACAGGCAGTTCAAGGCCGGTGCCGATAACTGCAGGCCACCGCCAGCGCCGCCGCAATAGGGGCACTGGCAAGGCTCATGGCGCTGATTCATCGGCCGCAACATCGTGAATGTACCGCAGGCCTGGCACTGGTATTCGTAGGTCGGCATGTTGGGTCCTCCCGGAGCGTTGATGGCGTGTTACAGATCGGGCGCGATGGGCAGGTCGATGCTGCCGTCCAGGTGCTTGATCGGACCGTTGGCGTCGGGGTTGATATCGAAGTCGAAGATCTCGGTCGGCAGCCACAAGGTCGCGCAGGCGTTGGGGATATCCACCACGCCGCTGATATGGCCCTGCACCGGCGCCGAGCCCAGCAAGGCATAACCCTGGGCCGGGGAGTAGCCGAACTTGGTCAGGTAGTTGATCGCGTTGAGACAGGCCTGGCGGTAGGCGACGTTGACGTCGAGGTAGTGTTGCTGGCCACTCTCGTCCACCGAGATACCTTCGAAGATCAGGTAGTTCTTGTAATTCGGGGTGATCGGGCTGGGCTTGAACACCGGGTTCTTGATCCCGTACTTGGCCATGCCGCCCTTGATCAGCTCGACCTTCATGTGCACCCAGCCGGCCATCTCGATGGCGCCGCAAAAGGTGATCTCGCCGTCGCCCTGGCTGAAGTGCAGATCGCCCACCGACAAGCCGGCGCCATTGACGTAGACCGGGAAGAAAATCTTCGAACCGCGAGACAGATCCTTGATATCGCAGTTACCGCCATGCTCGCGCGGCGGCACGGTGCGGGCGCCGGTGGCGGCGGCATCGTCGCGGGCCTGGCCCTTGAGTTTGCCCATATGCGCGGTGGCGGCCAGTGGCGCGTTGGCCAGGGGCGGTACGCGGGTCGGGTTGGTGTCGATCAGTTCCTGCTCGCGACGGTTCCAGTCGGCGAGCATCACCGGGTCAGGCAGGCAACCGATCAGGCCGGGATGGATCAAGCCGGCGAAGTTGACCCCGGGGATATGCCGCGAGCTGGTGAACATGCCTTTGAAATCCCAGATGGCTTTCTGCGCGCTGGGGAAATGGTCGGTGAGAAAGCCGCCGCCGTTCTGCCGCGAGAAGAAACCGTTGAAGCCCCACTGCGAGTCGGCCTTGGCGCCGATGTCCAGCAGGTCGACTACCAGCAGGTCACCGGGTTCGGCGCCGTGTACGCCCACCGGCCCGGAGAGGTAGTGGACGGTGGAGAGGTCGATATCGCGCACGTCGGAAGCGTCATCGTTGTTCTTGATCGCCCCGGCGGTCCAGTCGTAGGTTTCGAGGATGAAGTCATCCCCCGACTTGACCCAGCAGGCCATCGGGATATCCGGATGCCAGCGGTTGTGGATCTGCTCGTTCTCGGTGGCGGGCTGGTTGAGGTCGACTTTGATCAAGGTATCGGTCATGGCAAAGCTCCTGGACAGTAGGGATGTACAGCGTTGCTGGCAGTCTCGAATGGCGGCGCGAATCGGCCAATACGTCGGATGACGTAGCTCCCACAGGACGGCGGTGTCTAGACGGAGAGGTAGCGGCTGATGGTCGCTTCGTCGACCTTGTCGCGGGTTTCCTCGATGACGAAACGACCCTTCTCGATCACCAGGAAGCGGTCAGCGATTTCCAGGGTGAAGGACAGCACCTGTTCCGAAACCACGATGGTCAAATCCCGCAAATTGCGGATCTCCTTCAGGGTCCGGGCGATGTCCTTGATGATCGACGGCTGGATGCCCTCGGTAGGTTCGTCCAGCAACAGCACCTTGGGATTGGTCGCCAGCGCCCGGGCAATCGCCAGTTGTTGCTGTTGCCCGCCCGAGAGGTTGCCGCCCTTGCGCGAGCGCATGTCGTGGAGCACCGGGAACAATGCATAGAGGTCTTCCGGCACCTGGCCCCGGGCCGAAGCCGGCAAGCCGGTCTGGATATTTTCCAGCACCGTCATGCTGGGAAAGATCATCCGTCCCTGGGGCACATAGGCGATGCCGTGCTCGACCCGCTCATGGGTCTCAAGGCTGGAGACCTCGCACCCATCGACACTGACCCGCCCGCCCCACTGCGGGAGAATGCCCATCAGGCTCTTGAACAGCGTGGTCTTGCCCATGCCGTTGCGCCCCATCACGGCGACGATTTCCTGCTTGGCCACAACCAGGTCGAGGTCGTGGAGGATCTGGCTCTGGCCGTAGCCACAGGACAGCTTGTTGACGTTGAACATGCCTGCTTCCTCAGTGGCCCAGATAGACTTCGATGACTTTCGGATTGTTCTGCACCGACTCCATGCTGCCCTCGGCCAGCACCTTGCCCTGGTGCAGCACCGTGACCTTGTGGGCGATGCTCTTGACGAACTCCATGTCGTGCTCGATCACCAGCACCGAACGGCCCTGGCTGATGCGCTTGAGCAACTCGGCGGTCTGCACCCGCTCGTTGACGCTCATCCCCGCGACCGGTTCGTCGAGCATCAGCAGGTCGGGGTTCTGCATCAGCAGCATGCCGATCTCCAGCCACTGTTTCTGGCCGTGGGAAAGCAGGTCGGCCTGTTGCTCCAGCAAGTCGCCGAGAAAGATCTCCCGGGCCACCTCCTCCACCCGGGCAATCACCGCCGCGCTGCGCTTGAAGAACAAGGCGCTGAACACCTTGCGGCCCGCCGGATAGGACATCTCCAGGTTCTCGAACACGGTGAGGTTTTCGTAGATCGACGGGTTCTGGAATTTGCGCCCGACCCCGGCGCGGACGATGTTGTACTCGTGCATCTTGGTCAGCTCTTTCCCGTCGAACTGGATGCTGCCGCTGGTGGCGCGGGTCTTGCCACAGATCAGGTCGAGCACCGTGGTCTTGCCGGCGCCGTTGGGCCCGATCACCACTCGCACCTCATTGCGGTCGATATACAGGTTGAGGTTATCCACTGCCTTGAAACCATCGAAGGACACCGTCAGTCCTTCGATGGCCAGCACCGGTTTATTCATCTGAAAACCGACGGCGGTCATGGCTGTGTCTCCAGGGAAGGACGTTCAGAGGCCGGGGCTTTCGCTTCGGTAAGCAGCGCTTGCGGCACCGACGCGACCAGCGGTTGTGAGCCAGAAGACCGCCGCAGCAATCGACTCAGGGCCTGGCGACCATGGCTGTCCCAAAGCCCGGCCAACCCATTGGGGAAGTACATGACCACGGCAATGAACAGCCCGCCCATCAGGTACAGCCACAGCTCGGGAAAGGACTCGGAGAAATAGGTCTTGCCGTAGTTCACCAGCAAGGCTCCGTACACCGCGCCGAGCAACGACATGCGCCCGCCGACCGCGGTAAAGATCACCATCTCGATGGACGGCACGATGCCGACGAACGACGGCGACATAAAGCCCACCTGCAAGGCGAACATGGCGCCGCCAATCGCCGAGAAACCGGCGGCAATGCAGAACACGAAGATCTTGAAGGTCGCCACGTCATAACCGGAGAAGCGCACCCGTTCCTCCTTGTCGCGCATCGCCATCAGCAAGCGGCCCAGCTTGGAGGCGAGGACAAAACGACCGATGAAAATGCAGCCGAACAGCAATCCCGCATTGATGAAGTACAGCAGCAGCTTGGCGCTGTCGCTGCGCAGGTCCCAGCCGAGCAAGGTCTTGAGGTCAGTGATGCCATTGACCCCGCCGCTCAAGCCCTGCTGGCCGACAATCAGCACCGTGAGAATCAGCGCGATGGCCTGGGTGACGATGGAGAAATACACATCCCCGACCCGTCGTTTGAACAGCGCCATGCCGATGATAAAAGCCAGCAGCACCGGCACCAGGATCACCGCCAACAGCGTGAAGCTGAAACTGTGGAACGGCACCCAGAGCCAGGGCAGTTCGGTGATCTGGTTCCAGTCCATGAAGTCCGGAATCCCCGGCGTGGTCTGGATCCTGGTGCTGAGCGGATCGGAGGCTTCGAGCTTGAGAAACATCGCCATGCAGTAGCCGCCGACACCGAAAAACACCCCCTGCCCGAGGCTGAGAATGCCGCCATAGCCCCAGCACAACACCAGGCCGACGGCGACAAACGCGTAGGTCAGGTATTTGCCGACCATGTTCAGGCGGAAGGCATCCAGGGTCAGAGGGAACACCACGAAAATCAGCAGCGCCAACAGCGCCACGCCGAGCAGGTTCGGCTTGCCCGCCAGCATCTTGTCTAGAACGTTCATCGGCTCGCCTCTACTTGCGCACTTTGATGGAGAACAGCCCTTGGGGGCGCAGCATCAGGATCAGGATGACCCCGGACAGGGTCAGCACCTTGGCCATCGAACCGCTGAGGAAAAACTCCGAGATCGATTGGGTCTGGGCAATCACGAAGGCCGACGCGATGGTGCCGAACAGGCTTTGCGCACCGCCGAAGACCACCACCAGGAAGGTGTCGACGATGTACTGCGAGCCGGCGGTGGGCCCGGTGGAACCGATGGTGGTGAAGGCCGCGCCGGCCACCCCGGCCACCCCGCAACCCAGGGCGAAGGTCATGCGGTCGACCTTGCGCGTATTGATGCCCACGGCCCGGCTCATCAACCGGTTCTGCACCGTGGCACGCACATGCAGGCCCCAGCGCGAACGGTAGAGCAGGACAAAAATCCCCGCCGTCAGCAGCAGGGTCAGGGCCATCATGAACAGGCCGTTGCGCGGGATCTCGATGGCGTCGGTGAGGTTGAACGAACCCATCAGCCACTCCGGTGGCGTGGCACTGACTTCACGGGCGCCGAACACCGAACGGAAGGTCTGCTGCATGACCAGGGACAGGCCCCAGGTGGCCAGCAGCGTGTCCAGCGGGCGCTTGTAGAGGCGGCTGATCATCGCCCACTCCACCAGCCAGCCGATGGCGCCGGCGACCAGGAAAGACAGGGCGATGGCGAAGAAAAAATAGTAGGGCTGGAACGCCGGAGCGAAATGGCTGGTCAGGCTCGAACAGACATAGGTGGTGTAGGCACCGATGGTGAGGAACTCGCCGTGGGCCATATTGATGACCCCCATTTGCCCGAAGATGATCGCCAGCCCCAGTGCCATCAACAGCAGCACGCAGAACACGGACAAGCCGTTGAACCCCTGCATGGCCGCGATGGCACCAAATTCCGATAGCCATTCCATGATGATGGTCTCCTGTTGGGAGGTAGAAATAAAAAACCGCATTGCCGGCAAGCCAGCCCCTACAGATAGGTGCTCCACAACAAAGGTTTCGTCGTACCCGGCCTCTGTAGGAGCCAGCTTGCTGGCGATAGCGGTCGAGCGTTATTGGTAACCTTTAGGGAACGGATTCGGTTCGATCAGACCGGACTCGTAGACCACCTTGAACTGACCATTGGGCTGCACTTCACCGATGCGGGTCTTGCTCCACAGGTGATGGTTTTCGTGCACTTTCACGTAGCCTTCAGGCGCGGTTTTCAACTCGATGCCTGGCGAGGCCGCGACCACTTTGTCGACATCGAAGCTACCCGCCTTCTCCACCGCCGCCTTCCACAACCACGGGCCGAGGTAAGCCGCCTGGGTCACGTCGCCGATCACCGCGTCCTTGCCGTACTTGGCCTTGAAGGCTTCGACGAAGGCTTTGTTGTTCGGGTTGTCCAAACTCTGGAAGTACTTCATCGAGGCATAGAAACCGGCCATGTTCTCGCCGCCGATACCCAGCAGTTCGTCTTCGGTCACCGACAGGGTGAGCAAGGTCTGCTTGGAGGAATTGACGCCCGCCGCATTCAGTTGCTTGTAGAACGCCACGTTGGAACCACCGACCACTGCGGCAAACACCACATCAGGTTTCTTCAGCTTGACCTTGTTGATCAGCGAGCCGAACTGGGTGTTGCCCAGCGGGTAGTAGTCCTCCCCGACCACGGTGCCGTGCAGCACGTTTTCAATATGCTTGCGGGCGATCTTCATCGAGGTGCGTGGCCAGATGTAATCCGAACCCACCAGGTAGAAAGTCTTGGCGCCCTTGGTCTTGGCGATCCAGTCAAGGCTGGCGAGGATTTGCTGGGTGGCTTCCTGGCCGGTGTAGATCACGTTCTTCGACTGCTCCAGCCCTTCATAGAAAGTCGGGTAGTAGAGCAGGCCGTTTTCCTTCTCGAAGATCGGCAGCACGGCCTTGCGCGAGGCCGAGGTCCAGCAGCCGAACACCGTTGCCACCTTGTCGTTGACCAGCAGCTTCTTGGCCTTCTCGGCGAAGGTCGGCCAGTCGGAGGCGCCGTCTTCCTGGATCACCTTGATCTGCCGACCGAGGATGCCGCCCGAAGCGTTGATCTGTTCGATGGCCAGACGTTCGGCCTGGATCGAACCGGTTTCGGAAATCGCCATGGTGCCGGTGGCCGAGTGCAACTGGCCGACGGTGACTTCGGTCGGGGTCACGGCCAGGCCGGTGCTATTGGCCTCGTCCGCCATGACCCCCTGGCTGAACACACTGGCGGCCAGTAACGACAGGGCCGCCGCTCCCAGCGCCAGACGGCGCGGCAACAGACCTTGGGTGCGGATCAATCGTGGTTCCATGCTGCTACTCCTCTGCGGTGGCGCTGCGGGTTCGCCTCGGGGGCGGCCAGCAACGGTGATGGCATCAGCATGGCGGCGAGGAGCAGTGGCCGGTATACGCAGCCTGACGTAAAGGCATACGTCATTTGACGTAGGGAAATTCGCACCAAGCTGGCGCAGGCTAGCGCCCCAGGTCCGTGCCACCTGACAGCCTTACGCGCAGGCGCACGCACGGGTAATCACTGGTGCGGCCCGGCAGCCTGGGGCATGAAAATTGCTCAATTTTTCACCACTACAACGCCAGGCACGGAGCGCCTTGACCGCAGGAGTCCTACACCGTGCTACCACCCGGCACCCAGCGCATCGCCAAGATCCGTCGCGACTACAACAGCTGGGTCGCCGACGAGACCATGGAGGACTACGCCCTGCGCTATACGCCGAAGTCCTTTCGCAAGTGGTCGGAGCTGCGTATCGCCAACACCGCTTTAGGCGCTGTGTCGTTCCTCGCTCTGGAGGCGATCGGCGGGGTGCTGGCCCTGAGTTATGGGTTCACCAACACCTTCTGGGCGATTCTCGCGGTGAGCCTGGTGATCTTCTTCACCGGCCTGCCCATCAGCTACTACGCCGCCCGCTACGGCGTCGACATGGACCTGCTGACCCGCGGCGCCGGCTTCGGCTATATCGGCTCGACCATCACCTCGCTGATCTACGCCAGCTTCACCTTCCTGTTCTTCGCCCTGGAAGCGGCGATCATGGCCCTGGCCCTGGAGCTGTATTTCCATATCCCGCTGGCCTTCGCCTATGTGATCTGCTCCGTACTGGTGATCCCGCTGGTGGCCTATGGGGTGACACTGATCAGTCGCCTGCAGCTCTGGACCCAACCGTTGTGGCTGGTGTTGCTGGTACTGCCCTATCTGTTCGTGCTGGTGAAAAATCCCCAGGCTTTCAGCGACTGGACCAGCTTCCTCGGCCGCAGTACCAGCGGCGGCGACTTCAACCTGCTGGAATTTTGTGCGGCCTGCACCGTGGCCCTGTCGCTGGTGACGCAGATCGGCGAACAGGTCGACTACCTGCGCTTTCTGCCGGAGAAAACCGCGGCCAACCGCAAACGCTGGTGGGCCGCGCTGCTCTGCGCCGGCCCCGGCTGGATCATCCCCGGCGCCCTGAAGATGGCCGGCGGCGCCTTCCTGGCCTTTCTCGCCCTGCAACACGAAATCCCCATGGAGCGTGCCGCCGAGCCGACGCAGATGTACCTGGTGGCCTTCAGTTATGTGTTCTCCTCGCCGGAATGGGTTCTGGGCGCCATGGTCCTGTTCGTGTTCGTCTCGCAGATGAAGATCAACCTGACCAATGCCTACGCCGGCTCGCTGGCCTGGTCGAACTTCTTCGCCCGGGTCACCCACAGCCATCCCGGCCGCGTGGTCTGGCTGGTGTTCAATGTGGCGATTGCGCTGATGCTGATGGAGCTGGGGGTGTTCGATGTCATCGACCAGGTGCTCGGCCTCTACGCCAATATCGCCACCGCCTGGATCGGCTGCGTGGTCGCTGACCTGGTGATCAACAAGCCGCTGGGGCTGTCGCCGAAACACATCGAGTTCAAGCGCGCGCACCTCTACGACATCAACCCGGTGGGTGTCGGCTCGATGCTGATTGCCTCGCTGCTGTCGATCCTCGCCCACTTCGGCCTGTTCGGCGCCCTGGCCCAGGCCGCGCCGCCCTTTGTCGCTCTCGGTACCGCGCTGATCATGGTCCCGCTGTTGGCCTGGGCTACCGGCAGCCGCTACTACATCGCCCGCAGCAGCGACCCGTTGCTGCTGCGCCCGGTAGAGCCGAGCACACAGATCACCTGCGGCCTATGCAGCAACCCGTTCGAAAGCGCGGACATGGCGTTCTGTCCGGCCTACAGCACGCCCATCTGCTCGCTGTGCTGTTCGCTGGATGCGCGTTGCGGCGACCGTTGCAAACCCCAGGGGCGCCTGTCCGCGCAGTTCGAATCGCTGTTGCGCTGGCTGCTGCCCAGCACCCTGGTCCCGCGCCTGCACACCCGGTTGATGCATTACCTCGGTCTGCTGCTGGTACTGATCCTGATGCTCAGCGGCGCCCTGGCGCTGATCTATGGCCAGGCGTCCCAGGGGTTGCCCCATTCGGCGACCTTGTACCAGGCGTTTTTCAAGGCCTTCCTGACCCTCTCGATGTTGGCGGCGATCCTCGCCTGGTGGATCGTCCTGACCCGCGAAAGTCGCCATGTGGCCCAGGAAGAGTCGACCCGCCAGACCCAGTTGCTGATGCAGGAAATCGCCGCCCACCGTCTGACCGACCAGGCGTTGCAGGATGCCAAGGAAGCCTCCGAGGCGGCCAACGCGGCGAAGAGTCGCTATATCACCGGGCTGTCCCATGAACTGCGCACGCCGCTCAACAGCATCCTCGGTTTCACCCAGAACCTGCAGCGCGACGCGGCCATGCCGGAGCAGCACCAGGATGCCCTGGCGACCATCCTGCGCAGTGGCTCGCACTTGCTGTCGCTGATCGACGGCCTGCTCGACGTGGCCAAGATCGAGGCCGGCAAACTGCGCCTGGAACTGACGGAGATTCCTTTCCCGGAACTGATCCATGACCTGGAGCTGATGTTCACTCCGCAGGCCCAGGAAAAGGGTCTGCGCTTTCGCCTGGAACTGATCGGCAAGATGCCGGCGGTGGTGCGCGGCGATGAGAAACGTGTGCGGCAGATCCTGATCAATCTGCTGGGCAATGCGGTGAATTTCACCGACAGCGGCGAGGTTTGCCTGCGGGTCAGTTACATGCGCGAAACCGCGAACTTCGAGATCATCGACACCGGTATCGGCATCGACCCCGAACATATCGAGCGGATCTTCCAGCCGTTCGAACGTGGCGACCTGATGCGCCAGGACAAGGGCGTCGGCCTCGGTCTGACCATCACCCGCATGCTTACTTCGTTGATGGGCGGCGAGTTGCAGGTCAAGAGTCAGCAGGACAAGGGCACCTGCTTCCAGGTGCGGCTGTTTCTGTCCCAGGTGCGCGCGCCCCAGGCCGTGGTCCATGTCGAGCACGACATCATCGGCTACCAGGGGCCCCGGCGCCGGGTGCTGGTGGTGGACGATCATGTCGACCATCGCAAGGTGCTCAATGGCATGCTCACGCCGCTGGGCTTCGAGGTGGTGCAGGCCAGCAATGGGCAGGAAGCGATTCGTCAGGTGGCGTTGCTGGGGCCGGACCTGATTCTGATGGACCTGTCGATGCCGACCATGGATGGCTGGGAGACGAGCCGCCTGATCCGCCGCAATGCGCTGTCCACGGTGCCGATCATCGTGATCTCGGCCAATGCTTTCAGCGATGAGCGCAACCTGGCGAGTGCCTGCAATGACTACCTGGCCAAGCCGGTGCGCACGCCGGAGTTGCTGGAACGGATTCAGAGACAACTTGATCTGCATTGGGTGCGGCGTGAAAAGCCGGCACCCGTGGCACTCCCCGAACCCTGGGTCCTACCCTCACACCCTGACCTTGTCGCCCTCGGCGAACTCAGCGCCATCGGCTATGTCCGTGGCCTGCAGGAAAAGCTCGACAGCATCCAGGCCGAGGCACCTGACACGGCGGCGTTTATCGGGTCGATCCGCAAGCTGCTGAAGAACTTTCGCCTGGACGAAATCAACCGCACCCTCAAGGAGGCAGAAGATGAATGCACTGACCACAGTCGCTGAACCCGGTGTCGTGCTGATTGTGGATGACACCCCGGACAATCTTGCCCTGCTCTCCGATGCGCTTAACGATGCCGGTTATATGGTGCTGGTGGCGCTGGATGGATTGAGTGCGTTGAACCGGATTGAACGCCGGCGCCCGGACCTGATTCTGCTGGATGCGATGATGCCGGGGCTGGATGGGTTTGAGACCTGTCGGCGGATCAAGGCACAGCCGGAGAGTGCTGATATTCCGGTGCTGTTCATGACGGCGCTGACGGAGAGCCGGCATGTGGTTCAGGGGTTTGAGGTGGGTGGTAGCGATTACGTGACCAAGCCGATTCAGATCGATGAGGTGCTGGCTCGGGTGGCGGCGCATCTGCGGACTTCACGTATTTTGCATTCGGCGCGGGCGGCTTCGCAGCCAGTGGCGGCCTTGAGTTTGAATGATGAACCGGCCAGCCAGGTGCTATCGGCGCGCTTTCAACTGACGGGGCGTGAGGTGGAAGTGTTGCGCTGGGTAGCCTGTGGAAAAACCAATCGCGACATCGGCACCATCCTCGATTTGAGCCCGCGTACGGTGAACAAGCATCTGGAGCATGTGTATATTAAGCTGGGGGTGGAGACGAGGACGGCGGCGACGTCGGTGGTGCTTTCGGCAATGACTGAGCATCGGCGGATGTAGCGGCTTCGATCATTTTCGTGACGTCACGGAAATGATCGACAGCATCCAGTCCAGTGACTTCACATGTGGCTATGGCGCGCTGAATGGCGATGAGAAAATTCATTTTCAGTGATCTTGCGGCGCCAGCAAGACAACTCGCTTTCCTTTGAATGAAGTTTCCTAGAAAATCCTGAGCGCTTGTGCCTGCCAATTTCGGTGGCTAGTCTTCAGTCGTCACTGCACATCAGTGATCGGGTTTAGTAGCCCGCCGTTTGACTAGGCGCAAAGTGCCCCCTTCAGCAAGGCGATGTCTTTCGACCTGCGCTTTATGGTGGCCGTGCGCAGGGCGCCTTCGGGTGCGCCGGGCCTAGTCACCGGTCTACTAACCTGCGTTCGGCCGCCACCCTTGAATCGTTTAGTAGCGATGGTAGCGGCTCCGTACTGACCGACTAGGAGTCACGCAGCATGTTCAAAATCACTCCCAACCCACCGGGAACATCCGGTATCGATAGCATCGACCCACAAGCCGCTGATCGCGCTTTGGCGTACTACATACTGCCTCAAGGCGGCGGTCCAAAACGCCCTGATGTCACAGGAACACAAAACCAAGCCCCTGCCCCGCAAAGCCGAGAAGACGCTCTCGTCAGCGCCAGCTCAATCCTCGACTCCGCTGCCGCCACCGCCTATGAGAATGCGGACAACCTCACGGGCGCCAATCGCAAAGTGGCAATGGGTGTGGTGCATCTGATCGAGTTGGCTCAACGGCAGCTGGATTCAGTGATTGAAGAGCAGCCCGCAGGGGTAACAAGCTGACGGAAAGCAGCGCGGCATACAGGGGAGCTTGCTCCTAATGCCTGTCAGTTAAGAGCGATCTTAACTGACTGAAATTTGTGGCGAGCGGGCTTGCCCGCGTTCGGCTGCGAAGCAGTCGCAAAATCGGCATACTCGGTCTCCCTGATAGGCTACGTTCGCTGGTTTCGGGGCCGCTTCGCGCCCCAGCGTGGGCAAGCCCACTCGCCACAAGACCGCGCTCCGCTTCAAGCTTCCCTGAGCGACTGGCATTGAAGCTTGCTCCCCTTTTTTCACGCATGCCTCTGGACACCTGGCTGACTTCACTGGCTAATACTTCCATCAATCCTTTCGGCTCACTCACCTCGGACTCGTCAATTGTGCTGAACCGCAACGCCCTGATGGCCCAACTCTCTGCCGCACCCGATGACATTGCCGCGCGCGCTTCGCTTTATCGCGATTTGCTCGACAGTGGAGAGGCTTCACTGGATGGATTACGAGTCGCTGCCGGCCTGTGCGATCCGGCCGCTATCGCCGCAGTTGCGCAGTTGAACGCCACCGCGCATAGCAATCGCCCCAAGGCACTGTTGTCGCAGCTTCGTGGACTGCCCGTAGACCATATCGTGTTGGAGAATGCCGAGCCTGACTGGCTTGATGCCCTGGCTGGGCTACCACTGCGTACGCTGGTACTCAACAGCCCGAATTTCAGCTGCGATCAGACTGTGTGGCAACGTTTGCCAGCCGCAGCCCTCGAAACATTGGAAATCACCGGTTTTTCGCGCGATGACAACGCCACCGGCCTCCCGTCACTCGAGCGGTTGCGCCGGCTGAAGTTGGAAACCTATGGCGAAGACTTCGACGACCGTTTCCTCCAGCAACTCGGCAGTGGCGCGCTGCAGGAGTTGTCGTTGAACCGTTGTGATGAGGTCACCGACGACGGCCTGCTCGGACTGTCACGACTCAAGTTGCGTTCACTCACATTCGAACGCGCAGGGGAACTCACTTCACGTGGAATGCAGCACTTGGGTCATCATCCACTCGAACAGCTATCGCTCGGCTGGAATGGCGCAATCCTGAAGGAGCCTTCCTGGCTCCACAGCCTGACCGCATTGCGCTCGCTGAGCCTCGATTACTGTTACGCAACCGACGCCATGCTTCACGCCATCCGGGACCTGCCGATCGAACGGCTTTCGCTGCAATCTTCGTATATCGGCGAGGACGACATTGCCGAACTGGAAGGCATGCCACTCGCCGATCTGGATCTCAAGTCTTCACAGCAAATGATCGAGCGGCTCGATGTGCTGCACGCGTTTCCACTGAAGCGCCTGGGGCTCTCCGATGTGCAAGGCATCGACGCGCATACATTGTCCGACCTGCGTGGTCTGGAGCTGGAATCGCTGGACCTTTCATTGAACGACATCACCGGGAAGGAACTGAAACAACTGGCGGGTCTGCCGCTGAAGCGGCTTAATCTCAGTTTTTGTCACGGCATTGACGGCAAGGCTTTGCGAATGCTCGTCGAATTGGGATTGCCGTTGGAGCAATTGGAGATAAGCGGTCTGGATCTACGCGACGCCGACTTGGCCTGCCTGCGCGATCTGCCGCTGCGGCGCCTCGGGTTGTATGAAAGTCCTTGGCTCACTGACGCCGGAGTCGCCCACCTGGTGCATTTGCCACTGCGAGATCTGACACTCGCGGCGGGTCCGGGGGAATCGCAGCTCACTTCAGCCGTGGTGTCCGTGTTGGAGCAGTTGCCACTACAAAAATTGTGGTTGCCGAACAGCTCAGGGATCAGCGCAGAAGGATGGGATCGCTTGGCCAGATTGCCGGCCCATGTGACTGGGCCTGGTATTTGACAGGTCGTGGAAATCCACATAACCACTGAGTCGTATCAGTCCTAAGTACCTAGAAAATCGAGGGCCCAGCAGGAGAATTCGCGCTCCCGGCCAACTGCCCTTTCAGCGTTTTAACACCGTCAAATCAGCTGCGTTTTTTCAGTGATCTTGCAGTGCCAGCAAGACAACTCGCTTTCCTTTGAATGAAGTTTCCTAGAAAATCCTGAGCGCTTGTGCCTGCCAATTTCGCTGGCTAGTCTTCAGTCCGTCACTGCATATCAGTGATCGGGTTTGGTAGCCCGGTATAGATTGGCGCACAGCGCCCCCTTGGAATGAGGCGTTTTTTATTGCCTGCATTTTATGGTGGCTGTGCGCAGGGCACCTTCGGGCGCGCCGGTTTCTCCAATCTTCCGGTCTACCAACCTGTGTACAGCCGCCACCCCAATCGTTTGGTAGCGATACTGGTGACGGCTCCATCCGTGAGATTGGAGATTTGCCATGTACAAAGTCACACCCAACCCACCGGGAACCTCCGGAATCGAAAGCATTGACCCCCAAGCCGCTGATCGCGCCTTGGCGTACTACATGCTGCCTCAGGGCGGCGGTCCAAAACGCCCTGGTATCGCAGGAATACAAGGCAAGCCCCCGGCGCCACAAAGCCGAGAAGAAGCCCTCGTCAACGCGAGCTCAATACTGGACTCCGCTGCCGCCACCGCCTATGAAAATGCTGACAACCTCACGGGTGCGAACCGCAAGGTGGCGATGGGCGTGGTGCATCTGATTGAGTTGGCTCAACGACAAGTTGATTCCGTGATTGAGGACCAGCCCGCTGGGATAACAAACTGACAGGTACAAGCCCAGTGCGATTTAGGGGGGAGCTGTGCTCCCCTTTTTACTGACGACTAGAAAGCTCTCCCCATCAGGTGCTCGTAAGATTTTTCGTCGAGCCAACAGGATATTTTTCCTTCTCTGGACAGCCATTTCTAAGACTTCGCTTTTTATGTGAGACTCTCCTGCAAATTCACAGGATTTGGCTTACATAGTGGCGCATGACGCGAAATGAATGATCTCTCCAGACTGCAAAGCCCTGCCGCCGTCCAAGCCGCCTTTGACGAGTTTTCAACCCTGGGACGCTCTGCCTTTCTGAAGCGGTATGGCTTCGGAAAATCGAGGTACTTCCTGGTACGCAATCCGCGAAATGGCGAACAGTGCGATATCAAAGCCGTTGTGGCGGTTGCCTACGGAGTGCAATTCCCATCTGACGGCCCACTGAGCGCGACAGCACTTGTGGAAAATGAAGCGACCGTCGCGGCCAAATTGCAGTCGCTCGGGTTCGAGGTGATACGAATCGGAGAGGACTGGTCCCAGGACGAAGTCGATGCGACCGTAGCCGATTACTTTGAGATGCTGAGGCTTGAAGCTGAACAGCGCCCCTACAACAAAACCGAACACAACAGCGCATTGCGCACCCGCCTCAACGGACGAAGCAAAGGTTCGGTGGAGCTCAAGCATTCGAACATCAGCGCCATTTTGGCCGGTCTGGAATTGCCATTTATTCAGGGCTACAAGCCCCGAGGCAACAGCCAGCTTTTGCTGCGTCAAGCGGTTCAGGCCTATGTCACAGACAACCGCAGCGTCATGCACAAAGTTGTTGATGCACTGGAGGAAGTGAAGGCGCCCGGGGAAAAGACCTACACCGGCACCGTGCTGGTGGATGCGCCCAAGAAGGAAGCTTTACTTCAGGCATCCGAAGCCGCATCGCGCATCCGCATACCTCGTAAGCTCAATTTCGCGGCACGTGACGAAGCCAACCGGCAACTGGGCCGCAGCGGAGAGGAATGGGTCATCGGCTACGAGCACCAGCGGTTGCAGGAGGCTGGCTACCCAGATCTGATTCAGCAACTGGAATGGATATCGGACACCCGAGGCGACGGCGCTGGATTCGACATTTTGTCGTTCGATACACCAGTGGACCATCGGTACATCGAAGTCAAAACCACCAACAATGGAATAGCGGCGCCCTTCATCATCAGCCACAACGAGCTGCAGTTCTCAAAAGAGATGGATCAACAGTTCTTTCTCTACCGGGTGTTTGAGCTGCGCAACGCGCCCAAGCTCTTCATTCTGCGCGGGGATCTGTCGGATCAGTTGTACCTGAACCCTTTGGATTTCAGGGCGAGCTTTCGAAATTACGTTGGCTAAATTTTCAGCCGGCCAATCGCACTGAATCAATTTTCAAACAGCTCTAGCAGCGACTTCCATGGTGACTTCCATGGTGAAAAAGCCTATCCCCTCCCCTGAACGAGCAACACAAACCGAAAGACATTCCCCTCGACTTCCGCGGTGAGTTCCGCGGTCACTTCCGCGGTTGCATATCAGACCTTTCAGAGATTAGGGATTATTAGGCCGGTTACGGATAACTAAACCGCCTCGCCAACGTCAGTTCCCCCGGCGCCCGCATCGGCACGATGAACGATTCCATCTTCTCGTTCACCGTCCCCTCCTCCGTAATCACCGTAACCTTCGCCGTGGTCAGTGGCTGAACGGCATTCTCCTGCCCGCCGCTCTCGTCATCGTCACTGCGATAACCGCCACCGAAGTAGTTCACATAGATCAGGTACTGCCCCTTGATCGGCGCGGGCATGGAGAAAATCTCCGGGCCGTAACCCGTGGTCACGTCCACATCCAACGCCGCACCATTCGGAGCGACCCGATCGCCGTACCAGATATGCGCGCCATCCGGCGTCACCACATGCAGGTCCAGGTCAGTGCCGTCGGTGTCCCACGACAGCAGAATCCGCAACTTGGCCGGCGTCGCGCCGCCACCCACATTCAGAAACTGCACTCGCTTGCGCTGCTGCCCATCCGGGCTGCGCACTTCAACGCTGTTGCTGCCAGTGGGAAACGAAAACGGTCGATCAAAATTCCCCGACTCATCGATCTTCAACGGCATGCTCACGCCATTGACGATCAGATTCCCCGGCATCCTGGCGCTCTTCGGCGCGCCCTTGATCATGCCCCGGATCCGCGCCGTATCCGCCTGGCCCGCAGGGGTGTTAACCGATGAAGCCGGGTAGTTGACGGTCTGGCGGAAGTGCTCGCCATCCGCCGAGCCGGCGTGCCAGCCGCCCTTGGGCGTGTCCAACTGGATGCCGCTATCGGCATGGGCCGCGTTCAGCACAACCAGGGCGCCGAGGAACAGGACAACGGTGGAGATGCGCAATTTCATGGCCTATTCCAGTAACAGGTGACGGGCAAGCCCTTCGACGTAATCTTCGTCCTGGCCGTTCGGATGGGCCTCGAACGCCAGGTGCAGGTATTCATGGGTCAGGTCGAGGCGGTCCTGCTGGGTCAGCACGCCGCGCACATAGATGCGTTGGCGCTCGCGGTCGACATAAGGCCGACCGTAAGACACCCGACAGACCGCAAACTGGCTCAATTCGTTATAGCCGACTTCCTGATCCAGGCGCTGGCGCCAGACGCGACGCTGTTTCAGCAGCCATTCCTGCGCTGCCGGCAACGGCTCACACGAAGCCACCGGGTTGTCCCAGCGGCTCAAGCTCGCACGCGGATAAGCGTGTTGGAGAATCTGGTCATAACGCTCGCCGCCCTTGGCCTGTTCCACTGCCTGTTGCCAGGACAGCTTGTCCGGGCCCGACTGATCAGAGTGGTAAGTCACCGGACTGCCCGCCAACACCAGGTCGCTGGTCCAGGCCGCGATACCCCGAGCTTCGGCAGTGGCAGGACGTGGTGCAACACGCTGACGGCCGCTGCTGTCGTCAATGCTCAGGCAGTCGCCACTACGGCCAGCGTTCTGCAACAGGTAGGTGCGGATCGCCACGGCCAGGGCCTTGGCGGCTTCGACCGGTTCGGTCTTGGCTTCGCGTTGCAGGACACGGGCGACATATTCCTCACGGTCCAGCCGCGCCACCAGTTGTGGCTGACCGGCATTCTGCAACAGGAAGAGTTCACCCGCGCTTTCGATCTCCAACTGGTTGCCGTTGGCGAAGTCGACCCGGTAGTGACCTTGCAAGGCCCCCTTGGGAGCGGCTTGGCCGTCAGCACGGGTAACGCCTTTCAGCGGGTAACGGGAAAACAGATCGACCTGCACGCAACGCCCGGCATCCTCGGATGACGGCGATGGCAAGAAACTGCCCAGCACATCCGAGTAGTGCCGCAGCACCATCTGGCTGGTACCGCGACCACCGGCCCAAAGCGGTGTGCCATCTTCCAGCCAACCGGCAAAACCGCCCTGGCGTGACTGCGAATCCTGATCTCCGAGCCAGCTCCAGGTCTTGACCCGCACGCGCCCGCCGAGCAGTCCCACCGCCTGACCATCGGCGGCGTTGAGCACCACGTCCAGCAGCAGTTTGCGCGCCGTTTCCTGAGCCGGCAGTGTGCGCAACGCTTCCAGCAGTTGCACCACGGGGACACGGGTTTGCGGTTGCAGTTGGTTGAAACTCAGCAGCCAGGCGGGTGCCTGCCGTGCTTGCCAATAGTCACGCCATTGGCCGTCATCGATCTTCAAGCGCTTGGGGTCAAAGTACAAACCACAGGAGCGGACCAACGCCGCATCCCGGGCAATACTGCCGCCAGGGGTGCAGCAATAGACTTCCTCGTGATCCTGCCCATGACAATCGTAGGCAGGCTCTTTCTGGTCGGTGTCCACCAACCAGGCATAGACGAAGAGTTTCCACAGGCTGCCCAACGGCGTTTGCAGATCCGCCGGCACCGGCTCGCGGTTGAGCACCTGGGTGGTGTTCAACTGCACCAGCTCATAACCGTCGGAGGTTTTCCAAGCCAGGCGCAAGGGCGCTTCCTCTGCCGTCGCCAGCAGAGGAAAGAGGCACAACAGCAGCCAGGCCAGTGGGCGGGTCATGTTATTCGACCGTGATCTGCCCAAGCGCCGGCTTCTGCTCCTGGGCCTGGTGCTCTGGCGCATAGATCTGGCTGAAACGCGCCGGCGGCAACTTGAACTGGCCCTTCTGCGAGAAGCGGATCAGATGGCGCAGGCGCACTTCACCGTTGAGGCTGTTGACCGGCACACCGTAAGCCATCTGCCCCGGTTCGAAATGCGCCTTCTCCAAAGGCGTGGCTTCAGCACCGGCCAACCCCTCAAGATTGACGCCCCAGGTGGTGCGCTCGACATCGGCGCCCGGCGGCAACGGCACTTCGAGCATGCCGTAGCGCAGTGGTTTGGCGCTCTTGGTGCTGAGGATCACTTCATCCAGGTAGAGACTGTCGCTGGACAACGGTTTGTCACCCACGGCCTTGAGGCTGAAGGTGTAGGCGTCGTCGCCCGGCACCAGTTCCAGCAGGCGGCGCTTGATCTGCACCGGCAGGTCATCCGGGACTTTCTGCTGGCTGAGGTAGCTCAGCTTGGCCCGCAGCGGAAGCTCCTGCGCACCGCTCACGGTCAACACGCTCGGTACACCCGGGCCCTGCCATTGCCAGTAGTTCTCACCGGTCCCGCCCTGACGCGCTTGCCAGCCTTCGCCCGGGGTCAGGTTGACCATTTTCGGGGTCTGCTCGACGCTGCGTTGCAGCCAGGTCAGGGCCAGGGCGCGTTCCAGGGTGGATTGCTGCGGCAACAGGCGCTGCAACAGGTCCTGAGCCAGGTCGGCGTTGAACGGTTTGATCGACAGGTTCAAGGCGCTGGCGAACGGCTGCGAGCTGGCGCCGAGGCGCTGCTCGGCCGCGGGCAGTTGCTTGCTGAACGCATCCGGCAAGGCGACTTTGCTCTGGCGGGCCAGGGCGGCGGTCAGTACCCGCGCACTGGCCAGGCCCAGGGCCGAATCCGGTGCGCTCATGATCACGCTGTCCTGGCCATCGTCCATCAGGTTGGCGTCGGCGCCCTCGCCGGCTTTCGCCAGTTCGTCCATCAGGCCGCTCAGCAGGGTGTTCACCGGCAGTTGCATGTCCTTGGCGAACGACAACACCAGCGCCCGTTGCAGCAACGGCGTGACGCTGGCCTGTTTGGCATAGACATCCAGCACCCGCTGCCAGTGCTCCGGCGGCAGGCTGATGCCCAGCGCCTTGCTGGCGTGCCAGTCGGCGTAATAGGCGTAGCCGGTGAGGAAGGCGTCTGGAGTGACATCTTCGCCCCACCAGGTGAACCAGGCGTCCGGCCCGGCCATCGAGACCAGGCGCAGGCGGCTGTTCTGCATGATCAGACGCAGACGGTCGCGGACCTGGGCGTTGGCCGACAGTGCCGGGTAGGCGATGCTCAACGGCAGCAGTTGGCTGGCAGTCTGTTCGACGCCACCGTAGGGGTAGCTGAGCAGGTCGTCGAGGTTGGCGCGGAACAGTGCTTGCGGGCTGTCGTCGAGGCGCAGGCGAATATCGCTGGCGTCCGCCGGCAGGCTCAACGGCGTGTCGCCACTGGCCACACTGAGGTTCTGGCTTTGCGTCACTTGCCAGCCGTCGCCCACCGCACTCAGGTGCACGGTCAGGGCGTCCTGGGACTTGCCATCCTGTTGCAGTTCAGCACTCCAGTCGCCACTGCTCAGCGCGGTCGCCGGCAGCGGGATGTAGTTGATGCCTTTGTTCAGGGACAACGGCAAGCGCTGTTCCTGACGAGCGTAGCGAATCACCAGTTCGGTCTTGACCGGCTTGTCGGCCTGACTGAAGGCGAACAGGCCAAGCTTCGGCTGGTCGCCGCTGCGGAAGTGGGTCGGACCGCTCCATTTCAGGTACAGCGGTTTGTCGGAACGGATGAACTGGTTCTTCTGCCCCACTTGTCCGGCATCGGCGATGGCCCGGGCGGTGATGCGCCAGCGGGTCAGGGAGTCCGGCATGCGGAAGGTGAAGCGCACCTTGCCGTTGGCATCGGTGACCAGTTCCGGCTGCCAGGCGGCGGTGTCGACGTCTTCGCGACGCGGCCGCTCCAGCACTTTCACTCCGCGCTCGCTGCGGTTGGCCTTGCCCGGCGCGCCCGGGCTGCCCGGCAATGCCACGTCGTAGCTGATAAACGACAGGCTGGCGCTGGTGCGCACGTTGTTGCGCCGTGGGTGGTAGAAGAACTGGTCGATGCTCGGCGCCACTTCCGGCTGCAGTGCGTAGATCATTTCATCCACCACGCTGACGGTCAGGTGCGCCGCGACCGGCTTGCCGGCGAACTGGGTGGTCAGGTCCACCGAGACGGTGTCGCCCGGCTGGTAGCTGTCCTTGTCGGTGGCAATGGCCACGTCGATCTGCGGCGTGGTGACCTTGAGGCCGGCGTTCTGGAAGCTGTATTCACCACCCTTGGTGTAGAGCACCGAGAAGGTCAGGTTGGGGGAGAAGTTGTCCTTCACCGGAATCCGCGCACGGTATTGGGTGTCGCTGATTTTCTCCAGGCGCAACCAGTCGCCGCCCTTGGACAGCAATGCCGTGGCCTCGACCTTGTCGCGTTCCAGGGACAGCAGCGCGTCGGTGACCGGCTCCGGAAAGGTGATCAGCGCCAGGGCTTCACCACCAGCCTGGTATTCGGGCTTGTCGAGGAGGATTTCCACGGTGCCGGGCACGGCTTTCACGCCATCGCCGGTCACCGAATGGCCAGTGGCGCCAAGGATGCGCTCGTGATCGTCCTTGAGCGACAGGTTGTAGGTGCCAGGACGGTCGAAGGTGACGCTGAAACCTTTGTCATTGGCCGCCAGTTTACCGCTGCCGGTGGACTGGTCTTCCAGGCGTACCCAGCTATAGGTGCTCGGCGTACCGGCGTTGGGCTGGGCGACGGTGGATTCGCTGGCGTAGCTGAACGCGACCTTCTCACCGGTAGCGCTGAAACGCTGCGGTGCCGACAAGCGATAGCGCGCCGCGCCGCGCTCGATGAGGATCTCCTTGGTGGTCTTGACCCGATACGCCGCGCCATCGCTGGCGAACACGGTGAGCATGTAGCGGCTCGGTTTTTCCGCCGCCGGCAGGTCAAGCACGGCCTGGCCCTTGTCGTCGGTGGTCAGTTCGGTGCTGGTCAGTTCCACCGGGAATTGCCCGAGGTATTGCAGCTCGTTGTCAACCATCGACAGTTGCTGGGCGCGCAGGCTCAGTTGCACGCGGGCATCGGCCACCGGCTTGCCGTCCGGGTAAAGCAACAGCAATTTGCCCTTGATCGGCTCGCCAGTGCGGAAGTCCTGCTTGGCCAGGTCCATGGAAATTTCAAAGTGCGGCTTGATGTACTCGGCGACGCGGAAGGCGCTGCTGTAGGTCTGGTCGCGGTAGTTGAAACGCAGTTCGTAACCACCGGCCACGGCGTTATCCGGCAGTTGGAAACGGCCCTGGGTCCCGGACTTGGCGTCCAGGTTCAGGTCCAGGGTCTGCAAGGTGGTGCCGGTGGCATCCAGCACGCTGACGCGCACCGGGGCGGTGGTCGGGTTGACCGAGTCGCGGGCGTTCTTGAATTCGCGACCGACGATCTTCATCGACACCCAATCCCCCGGCCGATACAGCGGCCGGTCGGTGAAAGCGTAGAGCTTGGTGTCGTAGATTTCGCTGTCGTAATAGAAGTTCTCGGAGACGAAGACACCGCCCTCGTCGTCCTCGCCGATCATGAACGAGCGCTCCGGGCTGACGTGCTTGAGGCGCAGCAAGCCATCGGCATCGGTCTCGCCACTGCTCATCACGCCCAGGCCGTCGGTCCACAGCACCTTGACCTTGGGCACCGAGCTGCCTTCATGCTTGCGTGCCGCCCAGACCAGCAGTTCGTCGCCGGCGATCTTGCTCACGGCCACGGTGTTGGAGACAAACACCACGGTGGTCGCGCGGTATTTGCCGATCAGCGCTTCCACCAGGTACAGGCCCGGCTTGAGTTTGCCCAGCGGGATATAGACGTTGCCGGGAGCGACGCTGATGAACTGGCTGGAAGAACCAGCCAGGTCGACGCCCTTCGGCGGCTGGATCGGCTTGGCGTCCCACAGCGGGTAGCGGAACTGGCTGACCATTGGCAGACCGGGCAGTGGCGCGTATTGCGGGTGGTTGTCATACGGGGTCGGCGCGGCGATGGCCTGGCCCATTTTCAGTTCCGGCACTTCCTCGGTCACTTGCTTGCGCGACTCATAGGAGAACGCCCGCTGCATCACCCGACGGGATTTGCGGTACCAGTTGTCCCACAGGTAGGCCAGGGTGTTGGACAGCCCTTCGCCCTTGAACTGACCGTCGCTGACCACCCGGTGCAGGTTCTTCTGGCGTTTGAGGAACTCCAGCGGCTGGTCGATGCGGTACACGCGGATATCCGCGCCGCCGTAAGGCTCCATGCGGAAACGCCGGTAGTCGCGGCCCGGCGCCTCGAGGCGGACCAGGGCCTGCTCGTCGCTGGCGAAACTGCTGTCGGCCAGCAGGAAGAAACTCTCGCCGGCCACCGGCGTGTAGTTGCTCGGCGGCACCGAGTCATCAGCGGCACCAGCGACAACCGGCAGCAGCACGGCCAGGGCGAAAACCATTCGGGAAAACAGACGCTTCATGGGAGACCCGTTCATCGAGAGAGGAAGTTCAGCCGGTAGACGCCGATGAAGTTGGGGTTCGTTGCATCGGGTATCCATCGGGTGTCCTTCCATGTCATGAGTTGCTGCACGCTGGCGGAGCGCATGCCGTTGTCGGTGGGGGTGGTGGTGCCGGTGTGATAGGCGATATTGCGGCCCATCCAGATCATCAGGTGCTGGTCGTCGCCCTGGTCGAAGAACAGCAGGTCACCGGGCCGCGCCTGGTTGAGGTCGCGGCTGACCAGTTGACTGTTGAACTGGATCAGTTTGATCGCATTGACGTAGGGCCCGACCTTGCCGCCGCCCTGTTGCCATTGCTGGGCCAGGTTGCGCTGGCCTTCGCTGAGGACCAGTTCGGGCGGCAGGTAGCGGTTGGACAGGCCATTGGCCCGTAGCCATTTGTCGTCATGGGTTTTCAGCGCTTCGTTGGCGGCGAAACGCACCAGCCCGGCGCAGTCCTGCTGGTACCAGCGCGGGCTCGGGCCCTGGGTCAGTTGCTCCTGAGCGATACGCACGAACCAGGCGCGGAACACCTGCGATTGCTCGACGTCCAGGGGCGGTGTTTCCAGGGCGAACGCGGGCACGCTGAACAGCAGCGCCAGCACGCACAGGCCTTTCCGGGCACGCCCCTCCATTGTGGCGAGTGGGCTTGCCCACGCTGGGGTGCGCAGCAGCCCTGAAACCTGCAAGCGAGGTCGATCTGACGGAATGCGTTGGCCGGTTTTGCGACTGCTGCGCAGTCGAACGTGGGCAAGCCCACTCGCCACAGTGGTGCAGCGTTGCCATCCCGATAGCGCCGTGCCAATCGCGAACATAGGCGTCACATCGCGCGCCATTGCAGCGGCAACCACTGCCAGTGGCCGTCCGGCTCGCTGCCTTCCGGCAGGGTCAGGGCGTATTTGCCGAAACCGGCGAGCTTTTGCAGCTTGGGAATCAGGTGGGTCTGCGCGGCGTTGCGGAACACCGGCTCCATGTCCTGGGGCAGGCTGTCGAGGGTTTCCTGCTGCATCAGTTGCGCCAGGGAGTCCGGGCCGAGGTAGACCGGCATCAGCACGTCCTTGGGCAGCACGTCGGCCAGTGGCGGGAAGTGCTTGTCGAGGGTGCCGAGGGCCTTGTCCACCAGCTTGTCATCCAGGGAAAACAACAGGGTCGAACCGTGTCGTGCCAGGCTCACGCGGAAGAAGCCCTTGCCGGTGATGGCGTCGGGGTTCTCGGCTTCCTTGGCGGCGTACTGACCGAAGGTCGAGCTGACCTGACGCTTCCACTGGTGGACGCCGTCTTTCTGCTGCTCGTCGATGGGGAACAGACCGCCGTCGACATTGCTTTCCTTGCTCCCGACCATCGAGCCGAACAGCTTGCCCAGGTCGGCGTCGAGACTGTCGTTGTCCTTGGTCAGGTTCGCCACCAGCAACGGTGTGTACAGGCGCGAGTCGGCATACCAGCAAAGGCCGGCGGCACCGCTCATGTGTTCGGTGAGTTTTTTCGCGGTGGCCTCGTCGGCCCCCAGTTTGACCAGCAGCGGTTGTTGCTGCTCGGCGGCCAGTGGCAGCGCGACGCAGGCGCTGGCGCCTACCGGCATGGCTTGCCAGATCGGCTTGAAGTCGAAGTCGGCGGCTTTGTCCTGCTCATCCAGGGCGAGGAAGCTGTGCCAGCCCTTGTCGTCCATATCCAGGCGCAGGCCGGCGAAGTTGGGGATAAAGCGCTGGTAACCCATGGCCAGGACGCTGGACGCAATCGAGATACGCTGCTTCACGACCGTTTCGCGGGGCTTGAGACCGAAGGCTTCGGGGAACAGTTTGTCGCCATTGAGCAACGCCGCCAGGGCCTGGGTCGAGACCTCGCCCGGCGCCACTTCGCTGTCGTCGCTGGTTTGCTCGTAAAGCCGGTCCGGGTTGGACAGCACCACCAGCTTGTCGCCACGGGAAGCGAACAGCAGGGACTTGCTGGCGTTGTAGGCCAGGCGATAGAGCGGCACGCTGTCACCGGCGACCTTCACGTCGCCGACCTTGGTCAGTTGGGTGTCGTCCAGCGCGACATGGGCCAGGGGCTCAAGCAGTTTGGCCAGGCCGCCGCGGTCCATGACCAGCAGGAAGTCCTTGAGCCGACCATCGGCACCGCGCCACAGGGCGATATCCGCCGGCTGGTCGAAGAGTTGCTCGATCAGGTTGTCCTGCAGCTTGAGGTCATGCTCGTAGATGATCCGTCGCAGGCTGCCGATCAGGCCCAGGCGGTCGCCGTGGGTTTCGTAATAGAAGACGAAATCCTCGGTCAGGGTGTCACGCAGGAACGGCACGCTGAGCAGGTCCTTGGGCAACTGACTCAGCGACGCGGTTTCCAACAGCGCATCCGGGCGGCTCACGCCGAGTTTTTCCAGGGCCAGTTCCGGGATCGGGGCGGCCGGTTTGTGGTGGAAAAACCAGCCCAGGCCGCCGGCCACCGTGCCGGCCACGCAAAGCCCGAGCACAAGGCCCAGCCAGCGGCGCGAGCCAGCAGGTGGGGTGGCGGGTACGGCGGCGTCCGGGGAAGCTGTGTTATCGCTCATGTTCGCAAAGCCCATTCATCCGTGGAGCGGGATGTTCAATAGTTGAAGGTCTTGACCAGCAGCAGGTCGCCGATGGCGCGCAGGGGCACCGTGAAGCTCTCGCGTTTTTCATCGACGGTGTTTTCGTTGAGCACCAGGTTGATCTGCGAGGTGATGACCTCGTTCTGGTTGGCGCGCTCGGTAAAGTTATAGCCGTCGCTGGCGCTGTAGTTGCCCCAGTAGTTCACATAAATCAGGTAGGTGCCGTGCAGCGGCGCGGTCATGGTGAACATTTCCGGGCCGGGGCCGTCGACGCCGTCCGGGTCGAGGCCGCCGCCGTTGGTCAACGCCGGATGGGCGTAGAAGGCGTGCTGGCCGTCGGGGGTGATGATGTGCAGGTCGAGTTCGGCCTTGGGGTCGTCCCAGCCGAGGACCACGCGGATACGCGCCGGGGTGATCTGCTTGTTGGCTTCGTAGAACTGCACGCGCTTGAGGGATTTGCCCTCGGAACTGCGCACTTCGACGTTGTTGGAACCGGCACCGAAGGCGTAGGGCCGGACGAAGCGGCCGGCGTCGTCGGTGTAGAGATTCAGCGGGTTGCCGTTGACCGACAGGACGTGCGGCGTGCGCGGACCGGAGGGCGGATTGATCCGGCCTTCGATGGGCGTGCGGCTGCGCTGGATGCCACGATCGATGGGCGGCGTGGGATAGGCCACGCGCGGGGCCTCGCTGCGGTCGAGGAAGCCCGAATAACGCCAGCCGCCGGTGGGCTCCTGAAGCTCGGCCGAGGGCTCGGCCCAGGCGGTCGTGGCCCAGAGGGCGATCAGGATGGGGAAAAACCGGCGCATCAACAGCCTCCTTGCCATGTTTGACAAATCCCTGCGCCAGATCCACAGCGCACTCCCGACACGGTATCGGTCAGAGAAGACCTGTCGATGACAGGCGGGGGAAGCGGCAGAGGTTAGCGATTCGAAGGTTGTTAGACAATGGATACAAAGCGGTATTTGTGAGGTGGCTCAGCAAATAAATCAGGTTCCTCGTGCGAACCCCGGAAAGCCTTGTAAAACAAGGCAAAAGGCCATTACCTAAGCAGTGTTTTCCGATCGACCTGCGGTTTTCATATCGACGAGAAACAGATACACGATGCCCTTACAAAACAACCGGAGTCGCCGGCCGAAGCTTGGCGAAATCACCCTCGGACAAACCGACCTTTGTCCGAACCTCGACAGCGGCGATCAATGTCTCCCTGGTGACCCGCGCCGCTTTACTCGCCTTCATCTGCCGAACCGAGACCAGCAAGTCCTTCTGGAATTGCTCCGGTTCATCATTCATCGAAGAGTTCTTCCTTCAATTGTTTCAGGAACACGGCAGGTAGGTTGTCAAATTTTGACTTGAATACAGCAATGCCGTATCCACAAACAATCATGGGTATGTATCGCACTGTTACGATCACCACAGTGATCATCCCGAGAGCGTGGAAACGATCCACTATTCTGTTCAGGACAAAGCGAGTGGTAGCCCCTCGCATTTGCCCCTAAACCCGCTGTCTGCTAGTGTCGCGCCCGTTCAACGCCTACCGAGATCGCCGCCATGGCCCGCAAAAAAGCTTCCCTGGATTTCGAGCAGTCCCTTGCCGACCTGCAAACCCTGGTCGAACGCCTGGAGAACGGCGAATTGTCGTTGGAAGACTCGCTGACCGCTTTCGAACAAGGCATCCGCCTGACCCGCGACTGCCAGGGCGCCCTGGCCCAGGCCGAGCAGAAGGTGCAGATCCTCCTCGAACGCGACGGCGAACTGGCCGAAGAGCCCTTCGACGCGGAACAAGCAGAATGATCAAAGCCTATCAGGCCAGCAGCCAGGCCCGGGTCAACAGCGCACTCGAAACCCTGTTCAACGCCCCCAGCGCCGAACTCGCCCGCCTCTATGAAGCCATGCGCTACAGCGTGATGAATGGCGGCAAGCGCGTCCGTCCGCTACTCGCCTACGCCGCCTGCGAGGCCCTCGGCGGCAAGCCCGAACAGGCCAACGGCGCGGCCTGCGCGGTAGAACTGATCCACGCCTACTCGCTGGTGCACGACGATTTGCCGGCCATGGACGACGACGATCTGCGCCGCGGCCAGCCGACCACCCACAAGGCGTTCGACGAAGCCTGCGCGATTCTTGCCGGCGACGGCCTGCAAAGCCTGGCCTTCAGCGCCCTGCTCGATCCACGCCTGAGCGACCTGGACGCCGATATCCGCCTGACCATGGTCACCACCCTGGCCCAGGCGGCCGGCCCCGCCGGCATGGTCGGCGGCCAGGCCATCGACCTCGGCGCGGTCGGCCGCAAGCTCGACCAGAAAGCCCTGGAGTACATGCACCGGCACAAGACCGGCGCACTGATCGAAGCCAGCGTCAAACTTGGCGCCCTGGCCAGCGGCCACGCGCAAAACGACGAGTTGCGTGCCCTGCAGACCTATGCCCAGGCCATCGGCCTGGCTTTCCAGGTGCAGGACGATATTCTCGACGTGGAAAGCGACACCGCCACCCTGGGCAAGCGCCAGGGCGCCGATATCGCCCGCGACAAGCCAACCTACCCGGCCCTGCTCGGCCTGGACGCGGCCAAGGTCTACGCCCTGGAGCTGCGCGACCAGGCGCTGCACGCCCTGCGACCGTTTGACGCTTGCGCCGAACCGTTGCGCGAGCTGGCCCGTTATATCGTCGAACGTCGCCACTGATCCCGGCGCGTCGCTCAAGGCCGCGTATCGGCCAACTTCGACGCTCCGCGTGGGCAGCGTGCGATGCATCAGGTAAACTGCCGCCTCTTCTATACCTATAACGATTCGCCTGATGCCCACGACGTTCCATGAGATTCCCCGCAAGCGCCCGACCACGCCCCTGCTGGACCGTGCCGACACGCCGGCCGGCCTGCGCCGGTTAGGTGAAGCCGAGCTGGAAACCCTGGCCGATGAATTGCGCCAGGAGTTGCTCTATTCGGTCGGCCAGACCGGCGGGCACTTCGGTGCCGGCCTCGGCGTGATCGAACTGACCATCGCGCTGCACTACGTCTTCGACACCCCGGACGACCGACTGGTGTGGGACGTGGGTCATCAGGCGTATCCGCACAAGATCCTCACCGGTCGCCGCGCCCGGATGCACACCCTGCGCCAGAAAGGTGGCCTGGCTGCTTTCCCACGCCGTTCGGAGAGCGAGTACGACACCTTTGGCGTCGGTCACTCCAGCACCTCGATCAGCGCCGCGCTGGGCATGGCCATCGCCGCCCGCCTGCAGAACAGCGAGCGCAAGGCCATCGCCGTGATCGGCGACGGTGCCCTGACCGCCGGCATGGCCTTCGAGGCGCTGAACCACGCGCCGGAAGTCGACGCCAACATGCTGGTGATCCTCAACGACAACGACATGTCGATCTCGCGCAATGTCGGCGGCCTGTCGAACTACCTGGCCAAGATTCTCTCCAGCCGCACCTACGCGAGCATGCGCGAAGGCAGCAAGAAAGTACTGTCGCGCCTGCCCGGGGCCTGGGAAATCGCCCGGCGTACCGAAGAATACGCCAAGGGCATGCTGGTGCCCGGGACCCTGTTCGAAGAACTGGGCTGGAACTACATCGGTCCGATCGACGGCCATGACCTGCCGACCCTGATCGCCACCCTGCGCAACATGCGCGACCTCAAGGGTCCGCAGTTCCTGCATGTGGTCACCAAGAAGGGCAAGGGCTTCGCTCCGGCGGAGCTCGACCCGATCGGTTACCACGCGATCACCAAGCTCGACCCCCTGGACGCCCCGGCCGCCGCGCCGAAAAAGGCCAGCGGACCGAAATACTCCGGCGTGTTCGGCGAATGGCTGTGCGACATGGCCGCCGCCGACCCGCGCCTGGTGGGCATTACCCCGGCGATGAAGGAAGGCTCCGATCTGGTGGCTTTCAGCGAGCGTTTCCCGCTGCGCTACTTCGACGTGGCGATTGCCGAGCAACACGCGGTGACCTTTGCCGCCGGCATGGCCTGCGAAGGCGCCAAGCCGGTGGTGGCGATCTACTCGACCTTCCTGCAGCGCGGTTATGACCAATTGGTGCATGACGTGGCGGTGCAGAATCTCGACGTGTTGTTCGCCATCGACCGCGCCGGCCTGGTGGGCGAAGACGGCCCGACCCATGCCGGTAGTTTCGACCTGTCATACCTGCGCTGCATCCCCGGCATGCTGGTGATGACCCCGAGCGACGAAAACGAACTGCGCAAGATGCTCAGCACTGGCCATTTGTACAACGGGCCGGCGGCGGTGCGCTATCCGCGCGGTACCGGGCCGAATGCGCCCATCGAGAAAGACCTGGAACCGATCGAGATCGGCAAGGGCGTGGTTCGGCGTCGCGGCAGCAAAGTCGCCCTGTTGGTATTTGGCGTGCAACTGGCCGAGGCGCTGATCGTGGCCGAGAAGCTGGAGGCGAGCGTGGTCGACATGCGTTTCGTCAAGCCGCTGGATGAAGCGCTGGTGCGCGAAATGGCCGGCAGCCATGAGTTGCTGGTGACCCTCGAGGAAAACGCCATCATGGGCGGCGCCGGGGCGGCGGTCAGCGAGTTCCTGGCGCGTGACAACCTGCTCAAGCCGATCCTGCACCTGGGTCTGCCGGATGTGTATGTCGAACACGCGAAGCCGGCGCAGATGCTGGCGGAGTGCGGGTTGGATGTGGCGGGGATCGAAGCGTCGGTGACCGAGCGGATGAAGCTGCTGGGATTGTGAGCCCCTTGCTCCATCCTGGAGCACAGCGACTTGTGGCGAGCGGGCTTGCCCGCGCTGGGGCGCGAAGCGGCCCCAAAATCGGCAGCCTCATTGTGTCAGCTGGAAGGTAATCACAGGTTTTACGACTGCTGCACAGCCGAGCGCGGCGGTGCGGCGTTCCGACAAGCCCGCTCGCCACAAAACCCGGCACACCTCAGGACCGTCTCTAACCTGACGCCCTCCAAGCCAAAGGGCATGGTATCGATCAGCCCAACTGACGCGGAACGCGGTACAGGTAGAACAGCACCGCCGTGGACAACACCAGCAGCATCAACGGCACCGCCTCCAACCCGACGAACACCGCCAGGGTGCCGATCCAGGTCGGCAATGCCGCCACGACCAGGGCCTTGCGCCGCACATCCGCCAGTTCAATCCACGCCGCCGGCTCTTCCGGGCTATCCAACGCCGCCTGCGTCGCTACCAACGAACGCTTGTAAGCCCCGAAAAAGCGCAGGCTGACAAACATCGAAGCCACCCCGGCAATGAACAACGGCATCGCCAACACCGGCAGCAGCGGCTCCGTCTGCCCGAACAACCAGTTGGCGACAAACAGCGGCAGCACACTCAGCCCCAGTTGCTTCCACCAGCCCACCGCCAGCCGCCGCTTTACCTGGCCACGGGTCACGCCGGGTCAGCCTCGCTCTGGTGCTCGTTGCCCATCATATGGCCGAGCTTGCCAGCCTTGGTCGCCAGGTAGAGCTTGTTGTGCGGGTTCTGCCCGGTTTGCAGCGGCACGCGCTCGACCACGTCAATGCCCATCTCGGTCAAAGCCTTGACCTTGCGTGGGTTGTTGGTCATCAGGCGCAGGGACTTGATGCCCAGGTGTTCGAGCATTGGCTGGCAGATGGAGTAGTCGCGCTGGTCGGCGGCAAAACCCAAGCGCTCGTTGGCCTCGACCGTGTCGGCGCCACCATCCTGCAACTCATAGGCGCGGATCTTGTTCATCAGGCCAATGCCTCGGCCTTCCTGGCGCAGGTACAGCAAAACACCGCGACCTTCGAGAGCAATCGCCCGCAGCGCTGCCTCCAGCTGGGAGCCGCAATCGCAGCGCTGGCTGAACAAGGCATCGCCGGTCAGGCATTCGGAATGCACGCGGCCAAGAACCGGTGCGCCATCTGCCACATCCCCCAGGGTCAGCACGACGTGTTCACGGCCGGTGGCTTCTTCGAGAAAGCCATTCATGGTGAAGGTCGCAAAGGGAGTGGGCAGTTTGGAAGCGGCGACGAAAACGACGGGCACCATGTGCTCCTGATCAGTATGAGGACTGGAAATTCGCAGAGATTGCATTGTAACAGCAGGTTCCTACAGACGCTTAGGCTGAATTATCCATGATAACTATCGATTGGTTTGATTCGTACCCACCGGCACCGGCAGGCTATCGAACGGATAAGGTTGCTTCCAACGTTCGAAAATCACCCGCAACTCACCGCTCCTGACCAGCTCCTCCATACGCAGGTCATACAGCGCCATGAGCGCACGCCCCCGTGCGGTATTGGCAAACCCCAGGTACAGCGGCAGGTCCAGCAGGTGGCTGCGCCGGTACATATCAGGGTGCGCGGCATGCCCCAGCACCTCGTTCACCTCGGACAAGGCGTCGATGTAGTAGTCGGCACGACTGTGGGACAGCATCGACAAGATACCGTCCCGACGCACGATTTCGTTGTAATGCCGAATATTGGGCAGGTAGTCCTGGTACTTGTAACCGCGCATCCAGGCCAGGCGATAGATGCCGAGGGTTTCCAGGGTCGGCTGCGGATTGCTCGCCAACCCCAAGGCATAAAGATGATCGACGTCGAAATGCCAACGCGGATACAGCGCCCCCGCCACCTCGTTGCGATAAGCCGCCACCCAGGCGTCCGCCTCGCCCCGCTGCACCAGTCCGATCGCCCGGGTATAAGGCTCGGTACTGATCAAGACCTTGACGCCCTTGGGCTCGAAGATTTCGCGCATCAGATCCCAGGCCATGCCGTGTCCGTCGGCGCCGGTGTAGTCGAGCCATTCCTCGCTGGCGAGGTGGACCTGCCCGGGTAAGGACGTTTCCTCGCCAGCTCGAGCAACATTTCCTACAACGCTACCTGCAAACAAACAGAGCAGCAGCACCCACAACCGCCAGCCAGACATGCCCGATTCCTCAGGTAAAGAGGTGCACCAACCCTTGCATGGCCAGCCAGGCGAAGACCCCGGCCAGTACATCATCGAGCATGATGCCAACACCGCCATGGACATGCCGGTCGATCCAGCGGATCGGCCAGGGCTTGAGGATGTCGAAGAAGCGGAACAGCAGAAAACCCGCCAGCAACCAGTACCAGCCGTCCGGCACCAGCCAGAGGGTGATCCACATCCCGACCATCTCGTCCCAGACGATGCCTTCGTGGTCGTGTACCCGCAGATCGTTGGCGACCTTGCCGCACAGCCAGAAGCCGAACAACATGGTGACGCCAAGCATCAGCCAGTAGCCCCAGTCGGGCAGCATCTGCCATAACGGTATAAAGGGTAGCGCAACCAGCGACCCCCAGGTGCCCGGCGCCTTGGGCAAGGTGCCGGAACCGAAGCCGAAGGCCAGGAAATGCCAGGGATTGCGCCAGACCGACGGCGGCACGTGCTCGGCCGGGACCTGCTTGGGATGATCTGTCACGGTGTCTCCGGAAAATGTTGGTAACCCCGGCGCGCCGGTGTGATATCGCGGCCAGCGGCGTCCACCAGGAGCACGCCCTGCCCGGCCAGTACCTGCCCGATCATCCGTACCGATGGGTGCGCGGCCAGCAACCCGGGCCACTCGTCGGCTGGCAGGGTAAAGGCCAGCACGTAGTCATCGCCACCGCTGAGGGCCGCCTGGTGGGCGCCATCCTGACCGAGAAAGGCCCGCAACGCCGACGACAAGGGCAGCGCGTCGTGCGCCACCTGCAACCTGACCGCGGATGCCGCCGCGATATGCCCGCAATCGGCCAAGAGCCCATCGGAGATATCCAGTGCCGAGGTCGCCTTGTTGCGCAAGAACTGACCCAGTGCCAATTGCGGCTTGGGCGACCAGTAGTGCTCCAGCAGCGGCTCGGCAATCGCCGGCTCCGCCGTACGCTGCCCCAGCACCAGCGGCAAGGCGCCGGCCGCATTGCCCAACTCGCCGCCGACACACAGCAGGTCGCCGACTTGCGCGCCGCCGCGGGTCAAGGCCTGCCCCGTCGGCACCCGACCGAACACCGTCAGCGTCAGGCACAGCGGTCCACGGGTGGTGTCGCCGCCCACCAGGCGCAAGGCACAGTGTTGCGCCATCAGGTTCAGGCCGTGGGCGAAGGCTTGCAGCCAACTGGCGTCGTTGTGCGGCAAGGTCAGGGCCAGGGTAAAGGCCAGGGGTGTGGCGCCCATGGCGGCCAGGTCGCTGGCGGCCACGGCCAGCGCGCGCTGGCCGAGCAGGAAAGGGTCGCAGGGGTCGGCAAAGTGCACACCGGCCACCAGGGTGTCGGTGGAAATCGCCAATTGCTCCCCGGCGGGGACGCTGAGCAGAGCGCAGTCGTCGCCGATGCCCAGGGCAACGCCCTCGCCGGCCTGCGCACAGGGCGCGGCGGCGAAGAAATTGCGGATCAGCTCGAACTCGCCCATGCAAAGGTCAAGCGCGGATCAGCGCTTGAACGCCTTCACTTCAGCTTCACGCAGGCGCGGCGCCAGCTTGTCGAGCACGCCGTTGACGAACTTGTGACCATCGGTGGAACCGTAGACCTTGGCCAGTTCGATGCCTTCGTTGATCACCACGCGGTAGGGCACGTCAACGCGCTTGAGCAGTTCCCAGGTGGACAGGCGCAACACCGCCAGCTCAACCGGGTCCAACTCTTCGATCTCGATGTCCAGGCACGGCTTGAGGACCGTGTCGATCTCGCTCTTGAACTGCGGGACGCCGTGGAGGATTTCACGGAAGTACGCGCCGTCGACATCGCTGAAATCGTTGTCGACCCGGAACTGCGCCTCGATTTCGTTCAGCGACTGCTTGGCCATGTGCCACTGGTACAGCGCCTGGGTCGCCAGTTGACGGGCTTCGCGACGCTTGACGCTCTTGGAGGGCTTGCCGGCGCCTTCGGGCTTCGGATCGCGCGGGTTGAAACGATCGCTTTCGTCGCTAATCACACAGCCTCCAATTGCGCCAGCAGGCTGACCATTTCCAGGGCGGAAAGGGCGGCTTCGGCGCCTTTGTTGCCGGCCTTGGTGCCGGAACGCTCGATGGCTTGCTCGATGGAGTCGACGGTCAGCACGCCAAAGGCCACCGGCACGCCGAACTCCATGGAGACCTGGGCCAGGCCCTTGGTGCATTCGCCGGCCACGTATTCGAAGTGCGGGGTACCGCCACGAATGACCGCGCCGAGGGCGATGATCGCCGAGAAGTCGCCTTTCTGCGCGACTTTCTGTGCCACCAGCGGGATCTCGAAGGCGCCAGGCGCACGGATGATGGTGATGTCGCTTTCGCTGACACCGTGGCGAACCAGGGCGTCAACGGCACCGCTCACCAGGCTTTCGACGACGAAGCTGTTGAAGCGGCCGACCACCAGGGCGTAGCGGCCTTTGGGGGCGATGAAGGTACCTTCGATGGTCTTCAGGGTCATTCGACAATTCTCTTAAAGAGCCGGGGCGCGCCTAGTACGCGCCCCTCAGGGATATTTGAACCGCGAATCAAGGGCCGCGAGCAGCCAGTCTTTATTCGGAGGGCACGTATTCTACTACTTCCAGGTCGAAACCGGATATCGCATTGAACTTCATCGGCGCACTCATCAGGCGCATTTTGCGCACGCCCAGGTCACGCAGGATCTGCGAACCGGCCCCGACAATGCTGTAGGTGGTCGGTTTTTTCGCCGGCACCTGCTCGGCGGTCTCGCGGATATGCGCCAGCAGCACGTCGCCGTCCAGCGGGTGCCCCAGCAACAGCACCACGCCGCTGCCGGCCTCGGCCACCGTGGCCATGGCGGCGCGCAGGCTCCAGCGCCCGGGTTGCTTGACCATCAACAGGTCGCGCAGCGGGTCCATGTTGTGCACCCGCACCAGGGTCGGCTCTTCGGCGCAGAAGCTGCCCAGGGTCAGGGCCATGTGCACATCGCCTTCCACCGAATCACGATAGGTCACCAGGGTGAATTGCCCCAGTTCGCTGTCCAGTGGCTGCTCGGCAATCCGCTGAACGGTACGTTCGTGGATCATCCGGTAGTGGATCAGGTCGGCGATGGTGCCGATCTTGATGCTGTGCTCGGCGGCGAAGGTTTCCAGTTCGGCGCGACGGGACATGGTGCCGTCGTCGTTCATCACTTCGCAGATCACCCCGCTCGGCTCGAAACCGGCCATGCGCGCCAGGTCGCAGGCCGCTTCGGTGTGGCCGGCACGGGCCAGGGTACCGCCGGGCTGGGCCATCAGCGGGAAGATGTGACCGGGACTGACGATGTCTTCGGCCTTGGCGTCCTTGGCGGCCGCCGCTTGCACGGTACGCGCGCGGTCGGCGGCGGAGATACCGGTGGTCACCCCTTCGCTGGCCTCGATGGACACGGTGAACTTGGTGCCGAAGCCGGAACCGTTGCGCGGCGCCATCAGCGGCAGCTTGAGCAGTTCGCAACGCTCGCGGCTCATGGGCATGCAGATCAGGCCACGGGCGTGCTTGGCCATGAAGTTGATGTGTTCGGCCTTGCAGCATTCGGCGGCCATGATCAGGTCGCCTTCGTTCTCACGGTCTTCGTCATCCATGAGGATGACCATCTTGCCTTGGCGAATGTCTTCGACCAGTTCTTCAATCGTGTTGAGCGCCACGCGGCACCCCCCTTCTTTCAAAAATTGAGTTTCAGGATTTGAGGTAGCCGTTGGCGGCCAGGAAACTTTCGGTGATGCCGCCGCTTGATGGTTCCGCGGCCTTGTCGCCCAGCAGCAGACGCTCCAGGTAACGGGCCAGCAGGTCGACTTCGAGGTTGACCTGACGACCGGGACGGTAGTCGGCCATGATGGTTTCGGCCAGGGTGTGCGGGACGATGGTCAGTTCGAACTCGGCGCCGTTCACCGCGTTGACCGTCAGGCTGGTGCCGTCGACGGTGATCGAGCCCTTGTGGGCGATGTACTTGGCCAGGTCTTTCGGCGCACGGATGCGAAACTGGATGGCCCGGGCGTTTTCTTCACGGGCGACGACTTCGCCGACGCCGTCGACATGGCCGCTGACCAGGTGTCCACCCAGGCGCGTGGTCGGGGTCAGGGCTTTTTCCAGGTTGACCCGGCTGCCGGCTTTCAACTGGTTGAAGGCGGTGCAGTCCAGGGTTTCACGGCTGACGTCGGCCCAGAAGCCATCGCCCGGCAGCTCGACAGCGGTCAGGCAGACGCCGTTCACCGCGATGCTGTCGCCGAGCTTGACGTCGGCCAGGTCCAGCTTGCCGGTTTCCACGTAGACGCGAACGTCACCGCCCTTGGGGTTGAGGGCACGGATACTGCCGATGGATTCGATGATGCCGGTAAACATGAAGTCCTCCTCGAGAACAGGCCCGCGCGTGGCGCAAGCCGAAAATTATACGCCGGGTGTCGGATCAGGTATCGCGGTGACTCGCCAGTCACTGCCGACTGCGCGCATTTCGATGATTTTCAGCCGCGGCGCCTCGCTCATCCGCGCCAATGGCCAGTCCAACAATGGACGCGCCGTGGAGCCGAGAAACTGACCAGCGACAAACAATTGGTATTCATCCACCAGTCCTTGCCGGGCAAAGGCGCCCGCCAGGCGCGGGCCGGCCTCGACCAGCACGTCGTTGACGCCACGGGCGGCCAGTTCGGTGAGCACGCGGCGCAGGTCAACGTGACCATCGGCAGCGGGCACTTCCAGCAGTTCATGGCCCAGGGCCCGATAGCGTTCGCTGGCGCCTGGGGTGCAGGTCACCACCAGCGCCGGCCCCACCGTGAAAAACGCCGCCTCCAGTGGCACCCGCAGCCGACCGTCGATCAGCACCCGCAGGGGGGGGCGGCGTTCGGCCAGGGCCGTCAGTTCGGGGTCGAGGCCCAGCTCGGCGGGGCGCACGGTCATCCGCGCGTTGTCCGCCAGCACGCTGTCGGCGCCGGTCAGCACCACGCTGGCCTGGGCGCGCAAGCGCTGCACGGCGGAACGCGCCTCTGGACCGGTGATCCACTGGCTTTCGCCGCTGGCCATGGCGGTACGGCCATCCAGGCTCATCGCCAGCTTGACCCGCACGAATGGCACGCCATGCTCCATGCGTTTGAGGAAGCCCTGGTTGAGCGCCCGGGCTTCGCCTTCCAGCACGCCGCTGTGCACGGCGATACCGGCATCGGCCAGACGCTTGAGGCCACGGCCGGCGACTTCCGGGTTGGGGTCCTGCATGGCCACGACCACCCGCGCCACGCCGGCCTTGACCAGGGCGTCGGCGCACGGTGGCGTGCGACCGAAATGGCTGCACGGTTCAAGGGTCACGTAGGCCGTGGCGCCGCGGGCGTTTTCAGCGGCCTCGCGCAAGGCATGCACCTCGGCATGGGGTTCGCCGGCGCGCACGTGCCAACCTTCGCCGACCACCACGCCGGCCCGCACGATCACACAGCCGACCCGAGGGTTCGGGTGGGTCGAGTAGCGGCCCTTGCGGGCCAGCTCCAGGGCTCGGGCCATGTAGTGGGCGTCGAGGACGGCCTGCTCGGTCGAAAGGCTCATTCCTTGGCCGGCTCGCGGGCGAGACGGTCGATCTCTTCGCGGAACTCATTGAGGTCCTGGAAGCGGCGATAGACCGACGCGAAACGGATATAGGCGACTTCGTCGAGCTTCTGCAGCTCGCTCATCACCAGCTCGCCGACAACCAGCGACTTGACCTCGCGCTCGCCGGTGGCCCGCAGCTTGTGCTTGATATGCACCAGCGCGGCTTCCAGGCGCTCGACGCTGACCGGGCGCTTTTCCAGCGCGCGCTGCATGCCGGCGCGAAGTTTGTCTTCGTCGAAGGGTTGGCGGCTGCCGTCCTGTTTGATCAGGCGTGGCAAGACCAGTTCGGCGGTCTCGAAGGTGGTGAAACGTTCACCGCAGGCCAGGCATTCGCGCCGGCGGCGCACCTGTTCGCCCTCGGCGACCAGACGCGAGTCGATGACTTTGGTGTCGTTGGCACCGCAGAAGGGACAGTGCATGGTGGCAGGCAACAAAAAATGGGAGGGCCATGGTAGCGCATCCCCGTCGCAAGACAAGCCATAGGCTTTACGGTATACAGTCGCCCGACTACCTTTTATCCCTATAGATGCAGCGTATTTCGCCTTGAGTTGGAGCTGTTCATGTCAGTACGACCGCTTGTTTTGCTCAGTCTCGCCGGCCTGTTGGCTGCTTGCGGCAGCCCGCCGCCCAAGCCTGTCCCGCAGGCCCCGGTCCAGCAACAGACGAGTAAACCGGTCACTCCCTATGAAGAACTCGGTCCGTTGCCCGCGTTTCAGCGTGAATTGAGCGGCACCTTGCTGGGTGTGCCAGCGGGCGCGGAAGCGGAACTGGCGCTGCTGGTGATCGACGAGCGCGGTCGACCGCAGCAGTTGCTGGCCAGCAGCAGGATCAGAGGCACCGGCCAGGCGCTGCCGTTCCACCTGCGCTTCAACCCGGAGGTGTTCCCGCTGGGCAGCCGGGTGGAATTGCGCGGGCGGGCCAGCCAGTCCGGGCAGTTGATCCTGCATCTGCCGGCGCGGACCATCACCGAGCCGACCTCTCAGGTCCTCGGCCAGTTGCAATTCTTTACCGCCCCATGAGCGCACCGACGGACCTGCAACAGTCCTTGAGCGAGCTGCTGGGCGATGCGCGACTGGTGGCGTGTTCATTGCCAGGGACCGCGCTGCGGTTATGGCTGATCGACGCGCACAACATGGACCGCGCCTTTACCCCGGAGGAAACCCGGCGAATTCTGCATGAACCGCCCTATTGGAGTTTCTGTTGGGCCAGCGGCCTGGCCATGGCCCGCTACCTGGCGGCACAGCCACAGTGGGTGGCGGGCAAGCGGGTACTGGACTTCGGCGCCGGCTCGGGCGTGGCGGCAATTGCCGCGGCCCGCGCCGGGCGCTGGAAGTGGTGGCCTGCGACCTTGATCCGCTGGCGCTGGCGGCCTGCCGGGCGAATGCGGCGCTCAATGGGGTGGAACTGGGTTACAGCGAGGATTTCTTCGCCGAGAGCGATCGTTTCGACCTGATCCTGGTGGCGGATGTTCTGTATGACCGGGAGAACCTGCCCTTGCTCGATCAATTCCTCAGCCGGGGTCGGGAAGCGCTGGTGGCGGATTCGCGGGTTCGGGATTTCCGCCATCCGCTGTACCGACGCCTGGAAATGCTCGAAGCCTTCACCCTGCCGGATCTGGCGGAACCGGAGGAGTTTCGCCATGTCAGTCTTTACCATGCCCAGCGCGACCGTGCTTCCGGCCATCCGGCCCAGGCTTTATAGTTGCCCCATTCCACGCTCTTCGAGATTGCAATGACTCAGCCCAGCCCCTACATCTTCGACGCCACCACCGCTGACTTCGACCAGTCGGTGATCGAGAATTCGTTCCACAAGCCGGTACTGGTGGATTTCTGGGCCGAGTGGTGCGCGCCCTGCAAAGCATTGATGCCGATGTTGCAACAGATCGCCGAGAGCTATCAGGGCGAACTGTTGCTGGCCAAGGTCGACTGCGATGCCGAGCAGGACATCGTCGCTCGTTTCGGTATTCGCAGCCTGCCTACCGTGGTGCTGTTCAAGGACGGCCAGCCGGTGGACGGTTTCGCCGGGGCCCAACCGGAGTCGGCGGTGCGCAAAATGCTTGAGCCGCACGTACAGATGCCACCGCCGGTCGCCGCCGATCCCCTGGAACAGGCCGAGGCGCTGTTCGCCGAGGGTCGGATCGGCGATGCCGAAGCCCTGCTCAAGGTATTGCTCGGTGAAGACAACAGTAACGCCAAGGCGCTGATTCTCTATGGCCGCTGCCTGGCCGAGCGCGGCGAGCTGGGCGAAGCCCAGGTGGTACTGGATGCGGTCAGAGCGACGAGTACAAGGCCGCGCTGGCCGGTGCCAAGGCGCAGCTGACCTTCTTGCGTCAGGCGGCCGACCTGCCGGAGGTGGCTGATCTGAAGGCGCGCCTGGCGCAAAATCCGCAGGACGACGAAGCGGTCTATCAGTTGGCGGTACAACAGCTGTCGCGCCAGCAGTACGAAGCTGCGCTGGAGGGTCTGCTCAAGCTGTTTATCCGCAATCGCGGTTACAGCGAAGGCCTGCCGCACAAGACTTTGCTGCAGGTGTTCGATCTGTTGGGCAACGACCACCCACTGGTGACCACCTATCGTCGCCGGCTGTTCGCTGCGTTGTACTGACCTTGCGTGAGCAGGCTTTAGCTCTGGAGCGGCCCGAAGGCCGCCAAAAGCTTCGTGGGCAAGCTCCGCTCTCACATCCCCCTTCAGGCCTCGACCCAGCTGTAAAGCGGCGAATCCGTCCGCTCAGCACCTTGATCTCGCTGCAATGGCGCAAGCGCACCAACAAGCGCTTGGCCGCCGCCGTGCTCCCGCCAACCCTTCCAACTGTCCCAGCAACTGCGGCCCATCAATCTGCCCGGCCTGACGCACCAGGTCCCTGGCCGTCCGCCACAAGGCATCGTCCTGGCTCACCGGAGGCGCCACCAGCGCAACATCCGCATCGGCAGGCACGCTCACCTGCAACTGCGCCCCCAGCCGCGCCCAGTCACCCTCATCCAGCTCCACCGTCAAATCCACCGGCCATTGGCCGATGCTGCCTCGAATTCGTACCATGCCGCCCACCTCGCTATACAGGCGCCCATGCTCCCACGCGTCACCCGACACGCCAAGTCAGTGGCCGAACCCGGGATAAAATGTTATAAGATCACATAACAAAACACCCTCGTTGCCGTTCCCGGAGAAACGCCATGCGCCACCTGCTGCTCGCCCTTTTGCCTTGCTCCCGCTGGTTGCCGCCCAAGCCCATGAAGCACACGAACATGGCAGCCTCGGTGCCCACGAGCACGGTGTGGGCCGGCTGAACGCGGCGCTGGACGGCCAGACCCTGGAACTGGAACTGCAAAGCCCGGCAATGAACCTGGTGGGCTTCGAACACCCGGCCAGCAGCGATGCCGACAAGGCCAAGGTGGCCAGCGTGCACGCCTTGCTGGAGAAGCCGCTGGAGCTGTTCAACCTGCCGAAAGCCGCCGGTTGCGTGGTGGCCAACCAGAAGCTGGAAAGCCCGCTGTTCGGCGACCCGGCACCTGAAGAAGCCGATGACGATGATGACGATCACGCCCCTGAAGCCGCCGCAACCACGCCGGCCGCCGGTGCCGAACACCACCACGACCACAGCGAGATCCACGCCCACTACCAGTTCACCTGTGCCACCCCGGCGGCGCTGAAGACCCTGGAACTGGGCCAGGTGTTCAAGACATTCCCCGCCACCCACAAGATTCAGGTGCAGTTGATTTCCGGCAGTGGCCAACAAGGGGTTGACGCCACGCCAGAGGCTGCCACCCTGAAGTTCTGATCCATCGCCATCCTTGTTGGAATGGCGCTTATCTGTGCGAGCGGAGCTTGCCCGCGAAAGGGACGACGCGGTGCTTCAGAGACACCGAGTTGATCCCCTTCGCGGGCAAGCTCCGCTCCCACAGATGAACAGCGTCCCCACAAAGAGCCCACCACCTGTGAATCGGCCTTTATGACCCAAGCACTTATCGAACTGTCCGACCTGAGCTTCAACTGGCCCGGTCATCCGCAGTTGCTGGACATTCCGGCGTTCCGCCTGGAACCGGGCGAAACGCTGTTCCTCAAGGGCCCCAGCGGCAGCGGCAAGACCACCTTGCTCGGTCTGTTGGGCGGGGTGCAGAAGCCCAATCGGGTAGCATCCGCTTGCTCGGCCAGGAACTCACCGAACTGGGCGCCGGGGCTCGCGACCGCTTTCGCGTCGACCACACCGGCTACATTTTCCAGCAGTTCAACCTGCTACCGTTTCTCTCGGTGCGCGAGAACGTCGAGCTGCCTTGTCACTTTTCCAAACTGCGCGCCAGCCGTGCGATCCAGCGCCACGGCAGCGCCGACCAGGCCGCCGCGACCCTGCTCGCCCACCTCGGTCTGAGCGACCCGGCCCTGCTCGAACGCCGCGCCGACTCGCTGTCCATCGGCCAGCAACAACGGGTTGCCGCCGCCGCGCGCTGATCGGCCAGCCGGAGCTGGTGATCGCCGACGAGCCGACCTCGGCGCTGGACTACGATGCCCGCGAAGCCTTTATCCGCCTGCTGTTC
>NZ_CAJFDC010000008.1 GCF_904067045.1 Pseudomonas sp. FEN
GTGGTGTCGGGCCAGTTCAGCCTGCAAAGTCGCCTGCAACTGAAGGATCTGCGCAGCCGTATCGGCGATGCCCGCGAACAATTGACCAAGACCGGCAACCTGCTGGAAAGCCGCCTGCCAGCGGAGCTGAAAAACTGGGCGGAGCGCTACCACGCCAGCCTGAAACACTTGGATGACGGCCTCAAGACCCTCGACGACGGGATGTTCGCCGGCAGTATCAGCCTCAAGACCGAGGGTTTCGAACAGACCCTGGACAACATGCTCGGCGAACTCGCCAGCTTGCGCCAGGACAGCCTCACCGCCCTCGACAGCCGCCTGGACCATTACCACGGCGCGCCCATCCGCCAGTTCAGCCTGCTGGCGGGGATTTTCGGTTGCCTGCTGCTGGCGGCGCTGTACCTGTTCGTCTGCCTGCAGGCCTCGATCCGCCGGAGCGCCAGCGGTATCACTCTGCTGGCCGAATCCCTGCGCGACGGCAACCTCTGCCTGCAGGTGCCGGTGGAGGGCCGTGACGAGCTCGCGGCCATCAGCACCGCGCTGAACGTCGCCGTGGTGCAACTGCGCACCAGCCTGCAGGGGTCGACCATGAGACCCTGCAACTGAGCGCGGCGGTGCGCACCCTCAACACCCACTCCAGCGGAGCCCTCAGCGAGGTCGAGACGCAACAGGCGCAAATCAGCCAGATCGCCGCGGCGGCCACGCAACTGGCGGCCACCTCCCAAGGCGTGGCGCAGAGCTGCGAACAGGCCTCCGACAGCGCCCAGAACACCCAGCGCATTGCCTCGGAGAGCAGCCGCGACAGCCAGCGCACCACCGCCAGTATCCAGCAACTGAACCAGCGCCTGAACGAAACCGCTGCGGCCCTGGGCCGGGTCAGCGAACAGGGGCAGCAGATCCAGTTGGTGGTCGACACCATTCGCGGGGTGGCCGAGCAGACCAACCTGCTGGCCCTGAACGCCGCCATCGAAGCGGCGCGGGCTGGTGAGCAAGGGCGCGGCTTCGCGGTAGTGGCCGATGAAGTGCGCAGCCTGTCGCAGCGCACCCAGAGTTCGACCGCGCAGATCGCCAGCACCGTCGACAGCCTGCGCTCCACGGTCAGCCAGGCCGTGACCCTGATGGAAGCGGCCTGTCTCCAGGCCGAGACCGACGCCCAATCGGTGACCGGGCTGGGTCAGCGGCTGGTGGAAATCGCCGGAGCCGTGCAGACCGTCACCGACACCCTGGCACAGATCGCCACGGCGGTGGACGAGCAGGCGAGCACGGCGGACGAGGTCAGCGGCAATATCCAGCAGATCGACCAGGCGGCGCTACGGCTGCTGGAAGGCGCGCGCGCGGTCAACCGCGCGGCGGACAGCCTGAGCGAAGGCAGCAAGGCCCTGAGCGACAATACCGGGCGCTTTCGCCTGAGTTGAGGAGGTCAAGGCCCACGGTTTTCGCCGGTGGGCCTTAAGCGTTTGATAGCGTAGAGAAAATTTTCAGATATTTGCTTGACACAACATCGTTACCGGCGAATAATGCGCGCCACTTGGCTACATAGCTCAGTTGGTTAGAGCATAGCATTCATAATGCTGGGGTCCGGGGTTCAAGTCCCTGTGTAGCCACCAAGTACTAAAAACGGCTTACCGAAAGGTAGGCCGTTTTTTTATGCCCGGAGAAAAGTGGTGGACCAGGAAGGCAGAAACGACAGACCCGGAGATGGGCCTCGCGGAGCTCAGAATTTACGGATGAATGAATTTTGCCGCCGTGAAGGCAAGCCCCGCGAGAACGGCCGAAATTTGCACGAAGCGCCAAGTCGAGTCACTGACGACTTTTTGAACGTCAGTAGAGATTGAGCCGCGCAACGCCTCCACATCGAACTTGGTTGCCATGTTCCTTTCAACGTTGTCGAGTTTTGTCTCGACGCGAGCAAGCCGCTCCCTGATCTCAGGGATTACCTTCTCCAATGCCGCTACGCGTACTTCCACGGGATGATCTCCAGGCGGTTCCTCACCACCAGTATTGCTCGCATCCCCCTTCTTGTCATCCCATCGACCAGAAACGACATCACCCATTTTCCTTCTCCATGGGAGACAAGCCTTCCACAACTTTTTTGACGCTGGTGTAAGCCATGTAGCCGCAGTTGGGGCATTCCATCGAGAATGTTGGATGCGCCACTCGCTCAGAAAGCAAACGCTCTGGTGAGACCTCATCCATCCTGGTGATCATCATGCAAGACTCAAGGCCCATCTCCAGAGATTTGTCGATATAGAAATTCCACTCGCCATCGTGGGGGCATACTGGACAAGAGCTTGATCGGCCAGCCTTTACCAGGAAACTTATGAATTGGCTTAACGTGATCCGCCATTCCTTTGGTATTGAGTCGTTGTCCTCCAACCGTCATCCCCCCAGTCAATCGCTTAATCTTAATTTGACCACTTCACCGCAATGACCGGACGGATACGCCCCACCATCAAACACACACCTTATCTCCGGTGCTTTCGCTTGACCTGCAAGACATCTCTCTTTCCCTCGCCTGAAATTTCTAGAAACTTCCGCCCTGTTGCGCCCGCCGATTTCGCTGGCTAGCCTTGAGTCGTCACTGCCAAATCAGTGATCGGGTTTAGCAGCCTGGAATCTTTAACATTGGGCGCACAGCGCCACCCAAGTCGGGTGCATTTTTTTGCCTCCGTTTTATGGTGGCTGTGCGCAGGGCACCTTCGGGTGCGCCGGGTTTCCCAATGTTCCGGTCTGCTAACCTGCGTACAGCTGCCACCCACATTCGTTTAGCAGCGATAGCCGGCAGCTCCATTCAACATTGGGGATGCACAATCATGTTCAAGGTAACGCCTAATCCACCTGCTTCATCCGGCATAGAAACCATCGACCACAAGCCGTCGACCGCGCCCTGGCTCACTACATGCGACCAGAAGGTCACACACCAAAAGCGCCCAGCGCCACTGTGTCGCTCAAACACCCACCCATCTCTCAAAGCCACGAAGACGCCCTGGTCAATGCCAGCTCAATCCTCGATTCCGCTGCCGCCACCGCCTATGAAAATGCCGACAACCTCACGGGCGCCAACCGCAAGGTGGCGATGGGCATCGTGCATCTGATCGAACTGGCACAGCGCAAGCTGGACTCTGTGATAGAAGAAATAGCGGTCCCGGGCTGACCAGAGCGGTGCAATAAAAGGTACTGGCTCAACACTCGCTCATAACCAGTTTTTTGCCTTCCAAAAACCCTCGCAATTATCATGAAAAAGCCCCGGGCACGCACAATACCCAGGGCTTTCGCTCTCAAAATATGGTGTCGCGAAAGCCGCCTTCGGTACACATGTCACGGGTCATGGTAACTTCATCACCTTCGACATAGGCCCTCGAGCGCCACCATGAAAATGCCCGATATCGACGCTATCCAGGCGTTTGTCCTGGTTGCGGAACTCAAGAGCTTCACTCGCGCCGCCGATGCTATAGGCGGCACCCAGGCGGCTATCAGCCTCAAAATAAAGCGCTTGGAAGAAACCCTCGGGCGCAAGCTGCTGGAACGCACGCCGCGACGAGTCACGTTATCGGCTCATGGGCAGATGTTCGTCGCCAGCGCACGGCACTTGCTGGATAACTACCAGCAAGCGATGAACTGTTTCGGCAAGCAGAAACGCACCCTGCGGGTCGCGTCAGCCATCACATTGTCGGGGCCGATCTCACCCTGTGGCTGCGACGCATGGCGAACACCGACCCGGAGGTGATCGTCGCCTTCAGCCTGGGCACGTCCGGGATATGCTGGAGAGCTACGAGCAGGGCAAGCTGGATGTGGCCTTGGTCCTGAGGCACGACAACCGGCGCCAGGACGGCGAGGTGATTGGCGCCGCGCGATTCAGCTGGATGGCGGCGCAAGACTTCGAACTGCTCCCCGGAGAACCGTTGCCACTGGCGATACAACCGGCGCCCTGTGGCATGCGCAGCATGGTGATGGCGGCCCTACAAACACAGAACCGCCCTGGGAAGAGGTCTTTGTCGGCAGCGGAATTCTGGCCATTGGCGCGGCCGTCGCGGCCGGCATCGGAATAGGCGCCATGGTCGAGCGCATGGCTGCGCACGGCTGTGTCGACGTGGAACAGCGGATCGACCTGCCGCCCCTGCCCTCGCGTGAAATCGTGCTCTATACCGCGCAGCGCGACGCCCAGGCGCAAGCGCTGATCAGCGCGTTGAGCGCGGACATCTCAAACAGTTGAACTAGAAGAACAAGCGTCCAGTCCTGGCCATCATCACCGCCAGACTCACCAAACCCAGACTGACGAGGACGAATGCCGCGAGATGTACCAGCACCAGCATGAGCGGCTGCATTCGATACTGTTCCATATTGGCTTCCTTGGTGGGCTCCAGAAGCAACAGTATGGGGAGGGCAATAGTGCGTGAAACAGACGTTGCGGGCTATTTCAGTGATAAGCGTTGCGCTTGTGGCCATGGAAATAACGACAGCTCCAGCAACGACTCCTGGACAAGCTGCCTACGGTACCGCGTAGCTCTCGTAATCCAAGGCGATCATGCCGTCTTTCGAGTAGCTGACGTACACCACCACCGCATCACTGCTGACGACCAAGGCGTAGGGCCATTTGCCGTTAGCCTTCCTCAACTGCTCATACAGCGGCGTAAAGTAGCTCTTTGTCTGGCCTCGTGGGTCGTAGGGCAATTGCACATGAAAAATCGGATAGTGCCCTCCATTGCATAACTGCACCCGCTCCAGCTTGATGTCATCTTTCTCCAGCACTGCACGGGTTGGATGCTGCCAGGCAACGAGGTCGACATCGTGACAATCGTTGACCGTGCTGCTGTAGAGTTCGGTGTTTTCCAAGGCGGGAAGTGCCGAAGCCAAGCAAGGCAAAAGCAACAATGGCAGGGGAAGAAAACGCGGCATGGCAGCGCTCCGAAAGAGGCAGGAACGCAATTGTAAAGCCTTGACCGCATTCTGGCTGACTATCCGCAGCCGGAAGCTCAAGCGCCAAACCCACCCGGCGCCACAAAGCCGCACAAAAACCCCAGACACTCGAAGCGCTGGGGCTTTTCTTTCGGAGGGACAGGCCCGGGATTTCAGCCGCATCCGCCTACTGAAAGATCAATTCAGCTTGAAATCGATCACGACTCTCGCCGCCACATCGCCCTTTTCCAATCGCTCGAAGACTTGATTGATGGCCGACAGCGGCTGGCGCTCGATATCCGCCTTGACCTTGCCTTCGGCGGCAAATGCCAGCGCCTCGGCCATGTCCTGTCGGTTGCCCACGAAAGAACCACGCACGGTGATGCAGTTGGCGACCACACCGAATAGATCCATGGGAAAGTCGCCAGGCGGCAGGCCGACCAGGACGCAGGTGCCCAGTTTTCGGGTCATCGCCACACCCTGTGTGAAGGCCCCAAGCGAGGGGGCGGTGATCAGCACACCATGGGCTCCGCCGTCCGTCGCGGCAATGACCGCCGCCACCGGATCGCTGCCCTTGGCATTCACGACGGCGTCAGCCCCCAACGCGGTCGCATGGGCCAACTTGCCGTCGTCAATGTCCACGGCACACACCCGTAGGCCCATGGCCTTGGCGTACTGGACCGCGAGATGCCCCAAGCCGCCAATGCCGGAAATAACGATCCACTGCCCCGGCCGGACATCGGCTTCCTTGATGCCCTTGTAGGTCGTCACCCCGGCGCAAATAATCGGTGCCGCCTCGCAGGGATCCAGGCCAGCCGGGATATGCGCGACATAATTCGGGTCCGCCAGAATGTATTCCGCGAATCCGCCGTTGCGTGTGTAGCCACCAAACTCGGCTTTCGCGCAGACGGTCTCCCACGCCTGCAGGCAGTATTCACAATGACCACACGCCGAGTAGAGCCACGGCACGCCGACTCGCTCGCCCATTTGTACGGCGGTGACGCCAGTGCCCAGCGCCACCACTCTGCCGATGCCTTCATGTCCGGGCGTAAAGGGCAGTCCTGGCTTGAGTGGCCAATCTCCTCGCGCCGCATGCAAGTCGGTGTGACACACACCACAGGCCTCAACCTTGATCAGGATCATCCCCGGCCCTACCGCCGGGATGTCCACCTGACGGACAACCAATGGCTTTCCGAACGCCTCGACGACCGCCGCCAACATTTTACTTTCCATCGGACTACCCTTCTTCAGAGTGGTAATTGCTCGCCCGACAACCGCCAGGCGAACACGAAAACAAGCGTCAACCGATCGTTCAAGCCAAGCCTCTGACCGCCTCGATCATTTTTACCAACACGGCCTGCGCATCGCCGTAAACCATGTTGCAGTTTTCTCCGTAGAACAGCTGATTCTGGATACCGGCGTAGCCCTTGCCCTCCCGCGCTTGACCACATACACATGATGGGCCTTATCAACATCGAGAATCGGCATGCCGTAGATGGGCGACGACTTGTCGCTGCGCGCGGCGGGGTTGACCACGTCGTTGGCACCGATCACCAACACCACATCGGTGTCGGGAAAGTCGGTATTGATGTCTTCCAATTGGAAAATCAGATCGTAGGGCACCCCGGCCTCCGCCAGTAACACGTCCATTTGCCCAGGCATGCGCCCCGCCACCGGGTGCACGGCGAACCTCACCAGCACGCCGTGCGCCTGTAACAACTTGACGAACTCATAGAGCTTTTGTTGACCCTGGGCGACTGCCAGGCCATAGCCCGGAACGATGATGACCTTATTGGCGTAACGCATAGCGACACCCGCATCGCTCGCCGCCGTCGGCTTGAGCTCGCCCTCGATCACCGCCCCCTTGCGCGTCGGCTGATCACCAAAACGCGCAAAGAGCACATGAACCACCGTGCGATTCATCGCTTTGGCCATGAGCAGAGTCAGCAGCACGCCAGCGGCACCGACCAGCATGCCGGCGATCATCAGCGCCGGTACCTGCAACACAAAGCCTTCAAGGCCAACCGCAAGGCCGGTGAAGGCGTTGTAGATGGAGATGACCACCGGCATGTCGGCACCGCCGATAGGCAGCGTCATCAACACCCCGAACAGCAAGGCGCAGCCGAAGAACACTCCGATCAACCAGAGGACATGACTCAGCGAACCGCCGGCGTCTTGCATGACGACCATCAACCAAGCACCGACACTCAGCGTCACCAGCATCAACAGGGCGTTGATCAGTTGCAGCCCTTTCATGCGTAATGGCTTGTTGAGGCGGCCGTCCAACTTGGCCCAGGCGATCAAGGAGCCCGATAACGAAATCGCGCCGATCAGGGCGCCAAACAAGGTGCCGGCCAACGTCGAGAGATCGAACACCCGACTCCCGAACAACTCCATGGCGGCAATGGCCGCCGCCGCCCCGCCGCCCATGCCGTTGTAGATCGCGACCATCTGCGGCATGGCGGTCATGGCCGCCTTGCGCCCACTCCACCAAGCCATGCCACCGCCGAGCAGCAGGGCAACAAGCGCCAGGCTGACGTTGACCGGCAGTTGCGGTCGAGCCGCTTCGCTCACGGAAAACACGTAGAGAAAACTCACCAACACCGCCGCCAACATGCCCCAACCGGCAACATGAATGCCGCCCGCGGCCGTGACCGGCGAAGACATCCGCCATAACCCGAAGATCAGTAAAAAGGCAGCACCGAGATACACCATCCCGATAAGCCATTGCGAAGTCATAATCAGCATACTCAAACCTCAGGCCTTTTCAGCTTTTCTGGACACGCTGTGATGAGCTTTGCGCCGCTTGGGCTCAGGCGCGCTGGTCTGGAACATCGCGAGCATCCGACCGGTGACCGCGTAGCCTCCCGCCGCATTCCCCGCGCCCAGCAAGACCGCGACAAAGCCTGCGGCTTGTTCGGCGAACGTCACGGCATCGAGCAATCCGATCAGGCCGCCGACAACCACGATGCCATGGACAAAGTTCGAGCCCGACATTAACGGGGTATGCAAAATGGCCGGGACCCGGCCAATGATGACCCAGCCGGCGAAAGCGGCCAGCATGAAAATATACAGACCGACAAAGCCAATACTATTCATGAGTGCTGTGCTCCTTGGCTGCGTGGTCCGCTTCGGTGTCGCCCGGGGGCGCTGGATGCATGAGCTTGCCGGCATGGGTCAGTACTGTTTGCGCCAGAATCTGATCGTCCCAGTCGATGCCGATGACGTTGTTCTTCAACATCAGCGCCAGCAGGTTGAACTGATTTTTCGCGTACAACAGGCTGGCGTCCTGACTCAAGGACGAGGGCAGGTTCAGCGGCGCCATCAGGGTAACCCCACCGATCATGACGGTCTGTCCGGGCACGCAGCCTTCGCAATTGCCCCCCCCTTCGGCGCCAAGATCGACAATGACCGCCCCGGGCTTCATGCCCGCGAGCTGCGCCGCGCTGACCAATCGTGGAGAGGGCCGTCCCGGTACCGCCGCGGTGGTAATGACGAGGTCCGCCTGTTGGATATGCTCGGTCAAGACTTGAGCGACTTGCGCTTTTTCCGCTTCGCTCAACTCGCGCGCATACCCGCCCTTGCCTCGTGCATCGACCCCGACGTCGACGAAACTGGCGCCAAGGGACCTCGCCTGCTCCGCGGTTTCCGGGCGCACATCGTAGCCCTCGACAACGGCTCCGAGCCGATGCGCGGTCGCAATGGCCTCCAGTCCCGCCACCCCCAACCCAAGGACCAGGACGCGGGCGGGCCCCACGATTCCCGCCGCCGTGGTGATCTTGGGCAGTATCCGGGACATATGTACCGAGCCAAGCTGCACCGCGTAATACCCCGACATAGCCGACTGACTTGAAAGTGCATCCATCGACTGGGCCCGGGTGATGCGCGGCAAGCGCTCCATGGCAAAGCAAGTGACCTGGCGCTCCAACAAGCGCTGTACCACCGCCGGATTCTTTTGTGCATAGACAAAGCACAGGAGCACCGAGCCTGGCTTCATCTTGCCGATGACTTCCAGGGATGGCGCCTGCACCGCCAGGACCACATCGGCCTCATGTACCAGTTGCCCACCGTTGGGCAGGAACAGGACGTCCGGATAAACCGAGTCCGGTAGAAAGCTCGCTTCGCCAGCCCCCGATTGCATATGCAACCTGGCGCCGAGCGCACGCAGTTTCGCGCACAGGCTCGGCACCAAAGCCACACGTCGTTCGTGGGGATGGGTTTCTTTCATCACAGCCAGATTGACGTACATCGCGCGCTCCGTTGAAGGCGCCCGACCATGGCGGGCGCCAGGATGTCTGCGGGCCAGGACTTCAGAGCGGCGCTTGGGCCACTACATAACGCACGAGCTTTTTATTGACGAATTGCTGGATGCCCATATCACCCAGCTCGCGACCATAGCCCGAGTTCTTGATGCCGCCAAACGGTAGCTCGGCATCGCTCCAACTGATGTTGTTGATAAACATCATGCCGGTCTCGATGCGACTGGCGACACGACGCCCCCTGGCCAGGTCACGCGTAAACACCGAACCACCGAGGCCGAAGTCGGAATCGTTTGCCAAGGCAATGGCCGCTTCTTCGTCGGCAACGCGGAAAAACAACGCCACGGGGCCAAAGAACTCATCCCTGAATGCCGGATTGTCGGGGGCGATATCCGTGAGAATGGTCGGCGCCATGAATGAGCCGGGACGATCGATCCGCCCGCCGCCCAGCAGAACCTTGGCACCGTGCGCAATCGCCGTCTGCACTTGCTCAAGCAGTTGCAGCAACGCGCCTTCCGAGGACAACGGGCCCAAGGTGGTCTGCTCGTCCATGGGATCGCCGGGGACCAGCGCCGCGAGCGCCGCCTGAAACCCCTCCAGGAACGCGTCGGCCAGTTTATCCACGACAATGAAGCGTTTTGCGGCGCAACAGGTCTGCCCGCAGTTGTACATCCGCCCCCAGATCGCCCACTTGATCGCCAGATCCAGGTCGGCATCCTCGAGCACAATGAACGCGTCGCTGCCGCCCAGCTCCATGGACGATGGCTTCAGATTCTGTCCGGCCCACGCAGCCAGGCTGCGGCCGGCGGCGACACTGCCGGTCAATGCGACGCCGCGGATGCGGTCGTCGTCGACCACCTGCCTGGACTGCTCATGGGAGATCAGCAGATTGGTGTAAAGCCCCACGGGCGCGCCGGCATCGAGGAGCAGTTGCTCAAAGGCAATCGCGCATTGCGGCACGCAACCGGCGTGTTTGATCACCAATACGTTACCTGCCATCAGATGCGGCCCCGCTACGCGAGCCAACTGATAGAACGGAAAGTTCCAAGGTTCGACACCAAAAACCACACCAATGGGACTGCTCTCCATATGCGCCTCGCCCTGGTCCGGGTGCAGTGCTTCCGGAGCCAGGAAGCGCTCGGCGTTCTTGGCGTAGTACGCCAGGATGTCGGCGCTGAACTTCACTTCGCCCCGGGCCTCATTGATGCGCTTGCCCATCTCCAGAGTGACCTTGCGGGCCAGTTCGTCGAATCGCGAATGCATCAGTTCGCCGGCCTTGGCAATGATCGACGCGCGCTGCGCATAGGTCTTGTTTTTCCAGCTGAGGTAACACTGCGCCGCAGCGGCCAGCTTTTGCTCCAACTGCTGATCGGTAAGCGTCTCGAATTGCGCGAGCAACTTGCCGTTGTAAGGATTGATAGTCGTATAGGCCATAACGGTTGCCTTCCAAGGAGGTTGAGTCAAACGCATAACGGATTGAATCCATCGGCTACGCACGTCGAGAACGACATCACGATGTCCCCCCTTGGCGGTTGATGACTAGAGTCGGAATCTACTCATACCCCGCTCGCTCATTTTCCAGCGCAAAGGAAAAGGCCACTACGCGCCGCTCTAGATCAAGGAAGACAGGGATCGGAATTTACTTAGCATAAGTCAATAAATCGTATTCCCGACGGCGTAGGATCGGCGAACCGGTACCTCCAGAACACCTCCTGTCAGGAATGTCAATCATGCGAGTACGCCGATCCATCCCGGAAAAGCCATTGCCGGACAAGACACTTGCGGTCCCATCCTCAGTGGATCAACTGCCTGGTCACTTGGCCAAGCGGTATAACGAACGGATGTTGGCGCACCTCATCGCAATCATTCAGTGCTTTCGATGCCGCCGGCTCTGAACAGCTCGAAATCATTGCCAAGAGGTCGCCTCCGTTCGTTCGCGGCCGTGACCAGGCAGTTGATCCTGAGGATGGACCGCAAGTGTCTTGTCCGGCAATGGCTTTCCGGGATGGATCGGGTACTCGCATGATTGACATTCCTGACAGGAGGTGTTCTGGAGGTACCGGTTCGCCGATCCTACCCGTCGGAATACGATTTATTGACTTATGCTAAGTAAATTCGATCCCTGTCTTCCTTGATCTAGAGCGGCGCGTAGTGGCCTTTTCCTTTGCGCTGGAAAATGAGCGAGCGGGTATGAGTAGATTCCGACTCTAGTCATCAACCGCCAAGGGGGACATCGTGATGTCGTTCTCGACGTGCGTAGCCGATGGATTCAATCCGTTATGCGTTTGACTCAACCTCCTTGGAAGGCAACCGTTATGGCCTATACGACTATCAATCCTTACAACGGCAAGTTGCTCGCGCAATTCGAGACGCTTACCGATCAGCAGTTGGAGCAAAAGCTGGCCGCTGCGGCGCAGTGTTACCTCAGCTGGAAAAACAAGACCTATGCGCAGCGCGCGTCGATCATTGCCAAGGCCGGCGAACTGATGCATTCGCGATTCGACGAACTGGCCCGCAAGGTCACTCTGGAGATGGGCAAGCGCATCAATGAGGCCCGGGCGAAGTGAAGTTCAGCGCCGACATCCTGGCGTACTACGCCAAGAACGCCGAGCGCTTCCTGGCTCCGGAAGCACTGCACCCGACCAGGGCGAGGCGCATATGGAGAGCAGTCCCATTGGTGTGGTTTTTGGTGTCGAACCTTGGAACTTTCCGTTCTATCAGTTGGCTCGCGTAGCGGGGCCGCATCTGATGGCAGGTAACGTATTGGTGATCAAACACGCCGGTTGCGTGCCGCAATGCGCGATTGCCTTTGAGCAACTGCTCCTCGATGCCGGCGCGCCCGTGGGGCTTACACCAATCTGCTGATCTCCCATGAGCAGTCCAGGCAGGTGGTCGACGACGACCGCATCCGCGGCGTCGCATTGACCGGCAGTGTCGCCGCCGGCCGCAGCCTGGCTGCGTGGGCCGGACAGAATCTGAAGCCATCGTCCATGGAGCTGGGCGGCAGCGACGCGTTCATTGTGCTCGAGGATGCCGACCTGGATCTGGCGATCAAGTGGGCGATCTGGGGGCGGATGTACAACTGCGGGCAGACCTGTTGCGCCGCAAAACGCTTCATTGTCGTGGATAAACTGGCCGACGCGTTCCTGGAGGGGTTTCAGGCGGCGCTCGCGGCGCTGGTCCCCGGCGATCCCATGGACGAGCAGACCACCTTGGGCCCGTTGTCCTCGGAAGGCGCGTTGCTGCAACTGCTTGAGCAAGTGCAGACGGCGATTGCGCACGGTGCCAAGGTTCTGCTGGGCGGCGGGCGGATCGATCGTCCCGGCTCATTCATGGCGCCGACCATTCTCACGGATATCGCCCCCGACAATCCGGCATTCAGGGATGAGTTCTTTGGCCCCGTGGCGTTGTTTTTCCGCGTTGCCGACGAAGAAGCGGCCATTGCCTTGGCAAACGATTCCGACTTCGGCCTCGGTGGTTCGGTGTTTACGCGTGACCTGGCCAGGGGGCGTCGTGTCGCCAGTCGCATCGAGACCGGCATGATGTTTATCAACAACATCAGTTGGAGCGATGCCGAGCTACCGTTTGGCGGCATCAAGAACTCGGGCTATGGTCGCGAGCTGGGTGATATGGGCATCCAGCAATTCGTCAATAAAAAGCTCGTGCGTTATGTAGTGGCCCAAGCGCCGCTCTGAAGTCCTGGCCCGCAGACATCCTGGCGCCCGCCATGGTCGGGCGCCTTCAACGGAGCGCGCGATGTACGTCAATCTGGCTGTGATGAAAGAAACCCATCCCCACGAACGACGTGTGGCTTTGGTGCCGAGCCTGTGCGCGAAACTGCGTGCGCTCGGCGCCAGGTTGCATATGCAATCGGGGGCTGGCGAAGCGAGCTTTCTACCGGACTCGGTTTATCCGGACGTCCTGTTCCTGCCCAACGGTGGGCAACTGGTACATGAGGCCGATGTGGTCCTGGCGGTGCAGGCGCCATCCCTGGAAGTCATCGGCAAGATGAAGCCAGGCTCGGTGCTCCTGTGCTTTGTCTATGCACAAAAGAATCCGGCGGTGGTACAGCGCTTGTTGGAGCGCCAGGTCACTTGCTTTGCCATGGAGCGCTTGCCGCGCATCACCCGGGCCCAGTCGATGGATGCACTTTCAAGTCAGTCGGCTATGTCGGGGTATTACGCGGTGCAGCTTGGCTCGGTACATATGTCCCGGATACTGCCCAAGATCACCACGGCGGCGGGAATCGTGGGGCCCGCCCGCGTCCTGGTCCTTGGGTTGGGGGTGGCGGGACTGGAGGCCATTGCGACCGCGCATCGGCTCGGAGCCGTTGTCGAGGGCTACGATGTGCGCCCGGAAACCGCGGAGCAGGCGAGGTCCCTTGGCGCCAGTTTCGTCGACGTCGGGGTCGATGCACGAGGCAAGGGCGGGTATGCGCGCGAGTTGAGCGAAGCGGAAAAAGCGCAAGTCGCTCAAGTCTTGACCGAGCATATCCAACAGGCGGACCTCGTCATTACCACCGCGGCGGTACCGGGACGGCCCTCTCCACGATTGGTCAGCGCGGCGCAGCTCGCGGGCATGAAGCCCGGGGCGGTCATTGTCGATCTTGGCGCCGAAGGGGGGGGCAATTGCGAAGGCTGCGTGCCCGGACAGACCGTCATGATCGGTGGGGTTACCCTGATGGCGCCGCTGAACCTGCCCTCGTCCTTGAGTCAGGACGCCAGCCTGTTGTACGCGAAAAATCAGTTCAACCTGCTGGCGCTGATGTTGAAGAACAACGTCATCGGCATCGACTGGGACGATCAGATTCTGGCGCAAACAGTACTGACCCATGCCGGCAAGCTCATGCATCCAGCGCCCCCGGGCGACACCGAAGCGGACCACGCAGCCAAGGAGCACAGCACTCATGAATAGTATTGGCTTTGTCGGTCTGTATATTTTCATGCTGGCCGCTTTCGCCGGCTGGGTCATCATTGGCCGGGTCCCGGCCATTTTGCATACCCCGTTAATGTCGGGCTCGAACTTTGTCCATGGCATCGTGGTTGTCGGCGGCCTGATCGGATTGCTCGATGCCGTGACGTTCGCCGAACAAGCCGCAGGCTTTGTCGCGGTCTTGCTGGGCGCGGGGAATGCGGCGGGAGGCTACGCGGTCACCGGTCGGATGCTCGCGATGTTCCAGACCAGCGCGCCTGAGCCCAAGCGGCGCAAAGCTCATCACAGCGTGTCCAGAAAAGCTGAAAAGGCCTGAGGTTTGAGTATGCTGATTATGACTTCGCAATGGCTTATCGGGATGGTGTATCTCGGTGCTGCCTTTTTACTGATCTTCGGGTTATGGCGGATGTCTTCGCCGGTCACGGCCGCGGGCGGCATTCATGTTGCCGGTTGGGGCATGTTGGCGGCGGTGTTGGTGAGTTTTCTCTACGTGTTTTCCGTGAGCGAAGCGGCTCGACCGCAACTGCCGGTCAACGTCAGCCTGGCGCTTGTTGCCCTGCTGCTCGGCGGTGGCATGGCTTGGTGGAGTGGGCGCAAGGCGGCCATGACCGCCATGCCGCAGATGGTCGCGATCTACAACGGCATGGGCGGCGGGGCGGCGGCGGCCATTGCCGCCATGGAGTTGTTCGGGAGTCGGGTGTTCGATCTCTCGACGTTGGCCGGCACCTTGTTTGGCGCCCTGATCGGCGCGATTTCGTTATCGGGCTCCTTGATCGCCTGGGCCAAGTTGGACGGCCGCCTCAACAAGCCATTACGCATGAAAGGGCTGCAACTGATCAACGCCCTGTTGATGCTGGTGACGCTGAGTGTCGGTGCTTGGTTGATGGTCGTCATGCAAGACGCCGGCGGTTCGCTGAGTCATGTCCTCTGGTTGATCGGAGTGTTCTTCGGCTGCGCCTTGCTGTTCGGGGTGTTGATGACGCTGCCTATCGGCGGTGCCGACATGCCGGTGGTCATCTCCATCTACAACGCCTTCACCGGCCTTGCGGTTGGCCTTGAAGGCTTTGTGTTGCAGGTACCGGCGCTGATGATCGCCGGCATGCTGGTCGGTGCCGCTGGCGTGCTGCTGACTCTGCTCATGGCCAAAGCGATGAATCGCACGGTGGTTCATGTGCTCTTTGCGCGTTTTGGTGATCAGCCGACGCGCAAGGGGGCGGTGATCGAGGGCGAGCTCAAGCCGACGGCGGCGAGCGATGCGGGTGTCGCTATGCGTTACGCCAATAAGGTCATCATCGTTCCGGGCTATGGCCTGGCAGTCGCCCAGGGTCAACAAAAGCTCTATGAGTTCGTCAAGTTGTTACAGGCGCACGGCGTGCTGGTGAGGTTCGCCGTGCACCCGGTGGCGGGGCGCATGCCTGGGCAAATGGACGTGTTACTGGCGGAGGCCGGGGTGCCCTACGATCTGATTTTCCAATTGGAAGACATCAATACCGACTTTCCCGACACCGATGTGGTGTTGGTGATCGGTGCCAACGACGTGGTCAACCCCGCCGCGCGCAGCGACAAGTCGTCGCCCATCTACGGCATGCCGATTCTCGATGTTGATAAGGCCCATCATGTGTATGTGGTCAAGCGCGGGGAGGCAAGGGCTACGCCGGTATCCAGAATCAGCTGTTCTACGGAGAAAACTGCAACATGGTTTACGGCGATGCGCAGGCCGTGTTGGTAAAAATGATCGAGGCGGTCAGAGGCTTGGCTTGAACGATCGGTTGACGCTTGTTTTCGTGTTCGCCTGGCGGTTGTCGGGCGAGCAATTACCACTCTGAAGAAGGGTAGTCCGATGGAAAGTAAAATGTTGGCGGCGGTCGTCGAGGCGTTCGGAAAGCCATTGGTTGTCCGTCAGGTGGACATCCCGGCGGTAGGGCCGGGGATGATCCTGATCAAGGTTGAGGCCTGTGGTGTGTGTCACACCGACTTGCATGCGGCGCGAGGAGATTGGCCACTCAAGCCAGGACTGCCCTTTACGCCCGGACATGAAGGCATCGGCAGAGTGGTGGCGCTGGGCACTGGCGTCACCGCCGTACAAATGGGCGAGCGAGTCGGCGTGCCGTGGCTCTACTCGGCGTGTGGTCATTGTGAATACTGCCTGCAGGCGTGGGAGACCGTCTGCGCGAAAGCCGAGTTTGGTGGCTACACACGCAACGGCGGATTCGCGGAATACATTCTGGCGGACCCGAATTATGTCGCGCATATCCCGGCTGGCCTGGATCCCTGCGAGGCGGCACCGATTATTTGCGCCGGGGTGACGACCTACAAGGGCATCAAGGAAGCCGATGTCCGGCCGGGGCAGTGGATCGTTATTTCCGGCATTGGCGGCTTGGGGCATCTCGCGGTCCAGTACGCCAAGGCCATGGGCCTACGGGTGTGTGCCGTGGACATTGACGACGGCAAGTTGGCCCATGCGACCGCGTTGGGGCTGACGCCGTCGTGAATGCCAAGGGCAGCGATCCGGTGGCGGCGGTCATTGCCGCGACGGACGGCGGAGCCATGGTGTGCTGATCACCGCCCCCTCGCTTGGGGCCTTCACACAGGGTGTGGCGATGACCCGAAAACTGGGCACCTGCGTCCTGGTCGGCCTGCCGCCTGGCGACTTTCCCATGGATCTATTCGGTGTGGTCGCCAACTGCATCACCGTGCGTGGTTCTTTCGTGGGCAACCGACAGGACATGGCCGAGGCGCTGGCATTTGCCGCCGAAGGCAAGGTCAAGGCGGATATCGAGCGCCAGCCGCTGTCGGCCATCAATCAAGTCTTCGAGCGATTGGAAAAGGGCGATGTGGCGGCGAGAGTCGTGATCGATTTCAAGCTGAATTGATCTTTCAGTAGGCGGATGCGGCTGAAATCCCGGGCCTGTCCCTCCGAAAGAAAAGCCCCAGCGCTTCGAGTGTCTGGGGTTTTTGTGCGGCTTTGTGGCGCCGGGTGGGTTTGGCGCTTGAGCTTCCGGCTGCGGATAGTCAGCCAGAATGCGGTCAAGGCTTTACAATTGCGTTCCTGCCTCTTTCGGAGCGCTGCCATGCCGCGTTTTCTTCCCCTGCCATTGTTGCTTTTGCCTTGCTTGGCTTCGGCACTTCCCGCCTTGGAAAACACCGAACTCTACAGCAGCACGGTCAACGATTGTCACGATGTCGACCTCGTTGCCTGGCAGCATCCAACCCGTGCAGTGCTGGAGAAAGATGACATCAAGCTGGAGCGGGTGCAGTTATGCAATGGAGGGCACTATCCGATTTTTCATGTGCAATTGCCCTACGACCCACGAGGCCAGACAAAGAGCTACTTTACGCCGCTGTATGAGCAGTTGAGGAAGGCTAACGGCAAATGGCCCTACGCCTTGGTCGTCAGCAGTGATGCGGTGGTGGTGTACGTCAGCTACTCGAAAGACGGCATGATCGCCTTGGATTACGAGAGCTACGCGGTACCGTAGGCAGCTTGTCCAGGAGTCGTTGCTGGAGCTGTCGTTATTTCCATGGCCACAAGCGCAACGCTTATCACTGAAATAGCCCGCAACGTCTGTTTCACGCACTATTGCCCTCCCCATACTGTTGCTTCTGGAGCCCACCAAGGAAGCCAATATGGAACAGTATCGAATGCAGCCGCTCATGCTGGTGCTGGTACATCTCGCGGCATTCGTCCTCGTCAGTCTGGGTTTGGTGAGTCTGGCGGTGATGATGGCCAGGACTGGACGCTTGTTCTTCTAGTTCAACTGTTTGAGATGTCCGCGCTCAACGCGCTGATCAGCGCTTGCGCCTGGGCGTCGCGCTGCGCGGTATAGAGCACGATTTCACGCGAGGGCAGGGGCGGCAGGTCGATCCGCTGTTCCACGTCGACACAGCCGTGCGCAGCCATGCGCTCGACCATGGCGCCTATTCCGATGCCGGCCGCGACGGCCGCGCCAATGGCCAGAATTCCGCTGCCGACAAAGACCTCTTCCCAGGGGCGGTTCTGTGTTTGTAGGGCCGCCATCACCATGCTGCGCATGCCACAGGGCGCCGGTTGTATCGCCAGTGGCAACGGTTCTCCGGGGAGCAGTTCGAAGTCTTGCGCCGCCATCCAGCTGAATCGCGCGGCGCCAATCACCTCGCCGTCCTGGCGCCGGTTGTCGTGCCTCAGGACCAAGGCCACATCCAGCTTGCCCTGCTCGTAGCTCTCCAGCATATCCCGGGACGTGCCCAGGCTGAAGGCGACGATCACCTCCGGGTCGGTGTTCGCCATGCGTCGCAGCCACAGGGTGAGATCGGCCCCGACAATGTGATGGCTGACGCCGACCCGCAGGGTGCGTTTCTGCTTGCCGAAACAGTTCATCGCTTGCTGGTAGTTATCCAGCAAGTGCCGTGCGCTGGCGACGAACATCTGCCCATGAGCCGATAACGTGACTCGTCGCGGCGTGCGTTCCAGCAGCTTGCGCCCGAGGGTTTCTTCCAAGCGCTTTATTTTGAGGCTGATAGCCGCCTGGGTGCCGCCTATAGCATCGGCGGCGCGAGTGAAGCTCTT
>NZ_CAJFDC010000009.1 GCF_904067045.1 Pseudomonas sp. FEN
TCAGCCTGCCGAACATGCAGCACGCGATTCCCGCGTACTACGTGATCGCCCCGGCGGAAGCCTCGTCGAACCTGTCGCGCTTCGACGGCGTGCGTTTCGGCTATCGCTGCGCAGACCCGAAAGACCTCACCGACCTGTACAAGCGTTCCCGTGGCGAGGGCTTCGGCGCGGAAGTCCAGCGCCGCATCCTGGTCGGTGCCTACGCGCTGTCGGCCGGCTACTACGACGCCTACTACCTGCAGGCGCAGAAAATCCGGCGGCTGATCAAGAACGACTTCATGGCGGCCTTCGCTGAAGTCGATATCATCCTCGGCCGACCACGCCGAACCCGGCCTGGAAAATTGGCGCCAAGAACAGCGACCCGATCGCTGAATACCTGGAAGACTTCATACCATCACCGCCAACCTCGCGGGCCTGCCGGGCCTGTCCATGCCGGCCGGCTTCGTCGACGGCCTGCCGGTGGGCGTGCAACTGCTGGCGCCGTATTTCCAGGAAGGCCGTCTGCTCAACGTTGCGCACCAGTATCAGCTCAACACTGACTGGCACACCCGCACACCTGAAGGCTTCTGAGGAGAAACACATGCAATGGGAAGTCGTGATCGGGCTGGAGATTCATACCCAGCTCGCCACCCAATCGAAGATTTTCTCCGGCAGCGCCACCACCTTCGGTTCCGAGCCGAACACCCAGGCGAGCCTGGTTGACCTGGGCATGCCGGGTACCCTGCCGGTGCTGAACCAGGAAGCGGTGCGCATGGCGGTGAAGTTCGGCCTGGCCATCGACGCCGAGATCGGCCAGCACAACGTGTTCGCGCGCAAGAACTACTTCTACCCGGACCTGCCCAAGGGCTACCAGATCAGCCAGATGGAACTGCCGATCGTCGGCAAGGGCCACCTGGACATCACCCTGGAAGACGGCACCGTCAAGCGTGTCGGCATCACCCGCGCGCACCTGGAAGAAGACGCCGGCAAGAGCCTGCACGAGGACTTCAGCGGCGCCACCGGCATCGACCTGAACCGCGCCGGCACGCCGCTGCTGGAAATCGTTTCCGAACCGGACATGCGCAACGCCAAGGAAGCCGTGGCCTACGTCAAGGCGATCCACGCGCTGGTGCGCTACCTGGGTATCTGCGACGGCAACATGGCCGAAGGTTCGTTGCGTTGCGACTGCAACGTTTCGGTCCGGCCCAAGGGCCAGATCGAGTTCGGCACCCGCTGCGAGATCAAGAACGTCAACTCGTTCCGCTTTATCGAGAAGGCGATCAACACTGAAGTGCGGCGCCAGATCGAGCTGATCGAGGACGGCGGCAAGGTAATCCAGCAGACCCGCCTGTACGACCCGAACAAGGACGAGACCCGCGCCATGCGCAGCAAGGAGGAAGCCAACGATTACCGTTACTTCCCCGACCCGGACCTGTTGCCGGTGGTTATCGAGGATACGTTCCTCGATGATGTCCGCGCGCAACTGCCGGAGCTGCCACCACAGAAACGCGAGCGCTTCCAGGAACAGTTCGGCCTGTCGGTCTACGATGCCAGCGTACTGGCCTCCAGCCGCGAGCAGGCGGACTACTTCGAGAAAGTCGTGAGCATCGGTGGCGACGCCAAGCTGGCGGCCAACTGGGTCATGGTCGAGCTGGGCAGCCTGCTGAACAAGCTGGGCGTGGACATCGACCAGGCGCCGGTCACGGCCGAGCAACTGGGCGGTATGTTGTTGCGGATCAGCGACAACACCATCTCCGGCAAGATCGCCAAGATGGTCTTCGAGGCCATGGCCAATGGTGAAGGCAGCGCCGACGAGGTGATCGAAGCCCGTGGCCTGAAGCAGGTCACGGACAGCGGTGCCATCGAGAAGGTCCTGGACGAAGTGCTCGCGGCCAATGCCGAGCAGGTCGAGCAGTATCGGGCGGCGGATGAAGCCAAGCGCGGCAAGATGTTCGGCTTCTTTGTCGGCCAGGCGATGAAAGCCTCCAAGGGCAAGGCCAACCCGCAACAAGTGAACGAGTTGCTGAAAAGCAAGCTCGAAGGCTGATAGCGACCTGGCTTTCAAGAGCCAAAAGCTTCGCGGGCAAGCTCCGCTCCCACAAGTTCAGCGTCGAACACAACTCTTGTGTTCGACGTGATCCTGTAGGAGCCTGGCTTGTCGGGACGCCGCATCGCAGCGATGAGGCCCTCGCCCTCTAGAAACCTCACAGGCCAACCGTTAGAGGACATCCGATGAAGCGCCTGCTCGCCGCCCTTGCCCTCCTCAGCCTGCTGGCCGGCTGCGCCAGCCACGAAATCGACCCGCGCGGCTACGATGAAACCGGCATGGCTTCGTATTACGGCGCCAAGCACCAAGGCAAACGTACCGCCAGCGGTGAACCCTTCAACCAGCACGCCCTGACCGCCGCCCACCGCCAACTGCCCTTCGGCACCCGGGTGAAAGTCACCAACCTGGCCAACGACAAATCCGTCATAGTGCGGGTCAATGATCGCGGCCCGCACACCCGTGGGCGGCTGATCGATCTTTCACGCGATGCGGCCGCCCAATTGGGCATGTTGCAAAACGGCACCGCCCGCGTCCGCATCCAAAGCCTCGACGACTGACTGCTGGAGCCCCGCCATTTTCGGATTGACCACCCTGCCCTGGCTGAGCCTGCTGCAACTGAGCGGCGGCCTGCTGCTGCTGATTATCGGCGCCGAACTGCTGGTGCGGGCGGCCGTGCGCCTGGCCGCGAGCCTGGGCGTCCGACCGCTGCTTGTCGGCCTGACCGTCGTCGCCTTCGGCAGCAGCGCGCCGCAACTGGCGGTCAGCGTGCAGGCGGCCGTCGCCGAGAATGTCGATATCGCCGTGGGCAGCGTGATCGGCGGTAATATTTTCAATACCCTGGTCACCCTGGGCCTGTCGGCGCTGATCATGCCCTTGCGGGTCTCGCGCCAGCTGATCCGCCTGGACATTCCGCTGATGATCCTCGCCAGCCTCCTGGTGTTCGGCCTGGCATTCAATGAGCAACTGGGCCGCTTCGACGGCCTGCTGATGCTGAGTGCCTTTGCGCTGTACCTCGGCCTGCTGCTGCGGCAATCGCGACATCACAGCCACACCGTGCAGCCTCTGGCCGTCGCGCGCCAACCCGCGCCCTGGTTGAGCAGCCTGGCGTGGATGGGCCTGGGCTTGGCATTGCTGGGGATAGCCGGGCACCTGCTGCTGGACGCCGCCGTGGACGTGGCCACCGAACTGGGCCTGTCCGAGCGCATCATCGGCCTGACCGTGGTGGCGGTCGGTACTTCGTTGCCACAACTGGCCACCTCACTGATCGCGGCCGTGTGCGGCCAGCGGGATATTGCCGTGGGCAATGTGATCGGTGGAAACCTGTTCAACTTGCTGGGCGTACTCGGTTTCACCGCGCTGATCGCCCCCGCGCCCCTGTCGGTATCGCCCAATGCCCTGGCCTTCGACCTGCCGGTGATGCTCGGCGTTGCGCTGCTGTGCTGGCCGGTGTTCTATTCCGGCTACCGCATCACCCGTGCCGAGGGCCTGTTGTTTCTCGGCTTGTACCTGGCCTACGGCCTGCACGTGGTGTGGTTTACCACCGGCATGCCGATGGCGGAAAAGCTGGAACGCCTGATGCTGTTTTTCATCCTGCCGGCGCTCTGTGCGTTCCTGCTGTTCAGTACGCGAAGAGCCTGGCGTCGCCAACACTCATAGGAGCTGCTGCAATGACCGATCAGAAGAAACCTGGTGTCGAGATGCGTCGTCAGGTCATGGGCGATGCGTTCGTCGACCGTGCCCTGGGCAATGCCACCGAATTCAGCCAGCCGTTGCAGGACTTCGTCAACGAACATGCCTGGGGCAGTGTCTGGAACCGTGAAGGGCTGCCGCTGAAGACCCGCAGCCTGATTACCCTGGCGGCGCTGACCGCGCTCAAGTGTCCACAGGAACTCAAGGGCCACGTTCGCGGCGCCTTGAACAATGGCTGCACGGTGGAAGAAATTCGCGAGGCGCTGCTGCATTGCGCGGTGTATGCCGGCGTGCCGGCGGCCATCGACGCATTCCGCGCGGCCCAGGAAGTGATCGACGCCTACCAGAAGGCCGACTGACAACCGGTTACTGGCGGCGCCCGTATGAACGGTATACAGCTCGCGGGGCTCTTCGCGGGCAAGCCCTGCTCCTACAATTTTGTGTCGATCAGCGGTTTTGTGGACGACTCGGAACTGTAGGAGCTGGGCTTGCCCGCGAAGACGTCAGCTCAAGCGATGCAAGACTCAAGGATCACAGCGTCCCTTGCAGGCGCCAAACGTCAGATCCAGCCGCCCCACTGCAGCACAAAGATCCCGATATTGGTGGTGATCGCCGCCAGCAACGTGGTGATCACGATAATCGCCGCCGCCAGTTCGTGATTGCCATTGGCCGCCCGGGCCATGACGAAGCTGGCCGCGGCCGTCGGACTGCCGAAGTAGAGAAACAGAATCCCCAGTTCCGCCCCGCGAAAACCGCAGAGCCAGGCCCCCAGCGTCGACAGCAGGGGCATGCCGACCATTTTCACCAGGCTCGCACTCAGGGCCAGGTCGCCGCTTTTGCGCAACGCCGCCAGGGACAAGGTGCCGCCGATGCAAATCAGCGCCAGCGGCAGGGTCATCTGCGCCAGATAATTCCCCGAGGTCTCCAGCCAACCAGGCAAGCCGATCTTGAAATAGGCAAAGGGCGCCGCCGCGATCACGCTGATGATCAGCGGATTACTCAGCACACTCTTGAAGATGCTCCAGGGATCGGACTTGATCACCGGCTGTAGACCGCCAGGACAATGGTCGACAGGGTATTGTAGAACAGGATCACCAAGGCCGCGAGAATCGCCCCGAGGGAGATCCCGTAGGCACCGTACATGCTGGCCGCCAGGGCCAGGCCGATCACGCCGTTATTGCCGCGAAAGGCGCCCTGGGTGTAGATCCCACGATCGACCTTGGGACAGCGCCAGATCGCCCAACCCCAGGCCCCGGCAAAACCTGCCAGGGTCGCCACCGAAAAGTATGCCAGCACCTTGGGCTGCAACGCCGCATGCAGGTCGGCATGCAGGATGCCGAGAAACAGCAACGCCGGCATGGTGACATTGAACACCAGGGCCGAAGCCGTGTGGATAAAGCTGTCGTTGATCCAGCCCACGCGCTTGAGCGCCACGCCCAGGAACAACATGGCGAAGACGGGTGCGGTGATGGTCAATATACCGAGAAAGATGGCCAGCATGCCCTGGGAACCCGTTGCCTGTCGTTAGGTGGCTAATGATACGGCAAACTCGCCCTTCCGCCCGTCGCCGAGTCAGAACTCAATCGAACTGCGCGCGCATCCATGCCTGGTATGCGGCCACCTCGGCGTCACCTTCGCGTGGCGCCCAGTCGGCCAATTCGCCGTCACTCACCGGACGATAAGGGCCGGCCTTGCATTCGAACATCACGCTGTCGGCCTCCAGGATCACCAGGCCGTGGAACACCCCGGCCGGCAGGTCGACACCCGGACAGTCGCCGCCCGCCTGCAGCACACGCCTGGCCAGGACCTGACCCGCCTCGTCGAATACCAGCAGGCCCAGGCGGCCCTTGAGCACCAGCAAGGTTTCCGCCTTGTCGGCACTCAGGTGCCGGTGCGGGGCAATATAGGTGTCGGGCTGCAGTCCGATCGCCATGCGATGGCACGGCTCGTCCATCTGGTGAAAGTTGTGATGAACCCGGCCACGGGGGCTCGCCGCGGCCTTCTCGGCCAATTCGGCGAACAAAGTTGCATCGAGAAAGCTGGGAGCGCGCATGCCTTACATCCCCTTGACGGCGTAGATGCCGGCGGCGTTGCGCCAGTAACCCTTGTAATCCATGCCGTAGCCGAAGATGTAGCGATCGATGCACGGCAGGCCGACGTAGTCCGCCTTGAGATCCGGGCGCGCCTTGCGGTCGTGGTGCTTGTCGATCAGCACGGCGGTGTGCACCCGGCGCGCCCCGGCGTGTTTGCAGAAATCGATGATCGCGCCCAGGGTATGCCCTTCGTCGAGGATGTCGTCGATGATCAGCACATCACGGTCGATGAACGAGACTTCCGGCTTGGCTTTCCAGAACAGTTCGCCGCCGCTGGTTTCATTACGGTAGCGGGTGGCGTGCAGGTACGAGGCTTCCAGCGGGAAGTCCAGGTGGGTCATCAGCTTGCCGCAGAAGATCAGGCCGCCGTTCATCACGCAGAACACCACCGGGTTGGACTCGGCCAGCTCGGCGTTGATCTGCGCGCCGACACGGGCGATGGCCGCTTCGACCTGGTCGTTGGTGTACAGGCAGTCGGCTTCGCGCATCACTTGACGGATATGTTCGAGATCAGCGGACATGGCGCTCTCCAATAGGGGCTGGTGTAAAGGGGCTGCGAGAAAAGCGGGCAAAGGTACGCACCCCGCGCGGACAGATCAAGGGTTTCTGGACTAACGTACTGCTGGTCTATAGGACATCAACTGCGGATAGATTAATCTAAGCCGTTTTTTGCCCGCCGCCGGAGCCTATTCCCATGCCCATCCGTGAGATCCGCCACCCGCTGATCCGCCACAAGCTCGGCCTGATGCGCCGCGCTGACATTAGCACGAAGAACTTCCGTGAGCTCGCCCAGGAAGTCGGCGCCTTGCTGACCTACGAGGCGACCAAGGACCTGCCCCTGGAAACCTACGATATCCAGGGCTGGTGCGGCACCGTCCAGGTCGAGAAGATCGCCGGCAAGAAGATTACCGTGGTGCCGATCCTGCGCGCCGGTATCGGCATGCTCGAAGGCGTGCTCAGCCTGATCCCGGGCGCCAAGGTCAGCGCGGTGGGCGTGGCCCGCAACGAGGAAACCCTGGAAGCCCACACCTACCTGGAAAAGCTGGTACCGGAAATCGACGAGCGCCTGGCGATGATCATCGACCCGATGCTCGCCACCGGTGGTTCGATGGTCGCCACCATCGACCTGTTGAAGAAAGCTGGCTGCAAGGACATCCGGGCGATGGTCCTGGTGGCGGCGCCGGAAGGTATCACCGCGGTCGAGAAAGCGCACCCGGACGTGACCATCTACACCGCTTCCATCGATGAGAAACTCAACGAGAACGGCTATATCATTCCGGGCCTGGGCCGATGCCGGCGACAAGATCTTCGGTACCAAGCAGAAGGACGCCTGACATGCGGGATGAGTTCAACGACCCGTTGTGGCGCACCGTGCTGTCTGGCGCGCAGATGCTTTTCGTAGCCTTTGGCGCCCTGGTGTTGATGCCGCTGATTACCGGCCTCGACCCGAACGTCGCGCTGTTCACGGCGGGCCTGGGGACTCTGTTGTTCCAGCTTGTCACCGGACGCCAGGTGCCGGTGTTCCTGGCCTCGAGCTTTGCCTTTATCACCCCGATCATCCTCGCCAAGGGCCAATTCGGCCTGGCGGCGACCATGGGTGGGGTGATGGCGGCCGGTTTCGTCTACACCTTCCTGGGCCTGGCGGTGAAGATCAAGGGCACCGGTTTCATCGACCGGCTGCTGCCACCGGTGGTGATCGGCCCGGTGATCATCTCCATCGGCCTGGCCATGGCGCCGATCGCCGCGAACATGGCGATGGGCAAGGCCGGTGACGGCAGCGAACTGATCCATTACCAGACCGCCATGCTGATCTCGATGCCGGCCCTGCTGACCACCCTGATCGTGGCGGTGTTCGGCAAGGGTATTTTCCGCCTGGTGCCGATCATCTCCGGGGTCCTGGTGGGGTTTTGCCATGTCGTTCTATTTCGGCGTGGTCGACACGGCGAAAAATCGCCGCCGCGCCCTGGTTCGCCCTGCCGCACTTCACCGCGCCGGAGTTCAACTGGCAGGCGATCCTGTTCATTGTCCCGGTGGCACTGGCCCCGGCCATCGAGCACATCGGCGGAGTGATTGCGGTGGGCAGCGTGACCGGGCCGCGATTACCTGAAGAAACCCGGCCTGCACCGTACCTTGCTCGGTGACGGTATCGCCACCACGGCGGCCGGCCTGTTCGGCGGCCCCCCCAACACCACCTACGCCGAAGTGACGGGCGCGGTGATGCTGACCAAGAACTACAACCCGAAATCATGACCTGGGCGCGATCTTCGCCACAGTGGCCTTTATCGGCAGTTCGGTGGTTGTTGCAGGCCCGGTGCGGGGGGTGGGATCCCGCCTGCGCGGCGATCGGGGGGGGGGGCCGACGAGGGCGAGGGGCAGGTGTGGTGGGACCCGGCGCCGGGGTGGGGCACCGGTACCGGAATGCTCTGCAACAACGCACCGAACTTGCCGATAAAGGCCAGGCTGATGGCGAAGATCGCCGCCCAGGTCATGATTTTTCGGGTTGTAGTCTTGGTCAGCATCACCGGCGCCCGTCACTTCGGCGTAGGTGGTGTTGGGGGGGGCCGCCGAACAGGCCGGCCGCCGTGGTGGCGATACCGTCACCGAGCAAGGTACGGTGCAGGCCGGGTTTCTTCAGGTAATCGCGCCCGGTCACGCTGCCCACCGCAATCACTCCGCCGATGTGCTCGATGGCCGGGGCCAGTGCCACCGGGACAATGAACAGGATCGCCTGCCAGTTGAACTCCGGCGCGGTGAAGTGCGGCAGGGCGAACCAGGGCGCGGCGGCGATTTTCGCCGTGTCGACCACGCCGAAATAGAACGACATGGCAAACCCCACCAGGACCCCGGAGATGATCGGCACCAGGCGGAAAATACCCTTGCCGAACACCGCCACGATCAGGGTGGTCAGCAGGGCCGGCATCGAGATCAGCATGGCGGTCTGGTAATGGATCAGTTCGCTGCCGTCACCGGCCTTGCCCATCGCCATGTTCGCGGCGATCGGCGCCATGGCCAGGCCGATGGAGATGATCACCGGGCCGATCACCACCGGTGGCAGCAGCCGGTCGATGAAACCGGTGCCCTTGATCTTCACCGCCAGGCCCAGGAAGGTGTAGACGAAACCGGCCGCCATCACCCCACCCATGGTCGCCGCCAGGCCGAATTGGCCCTTGGCGAGGATGATCGGGGTGATAAAGGCAAAGCTCGAGGCCAGGAACACCGGCACCTGGCGTCCGGTGACAAGCTGGAACAACAGAGTCCCCAGGCCCGCCGTGAACAGCGCGACGTTCGGGTCGAGGCCGGTAATCAGCGGCATCAACACCAGGGCGCCAAAGGCTACGAAAAGCATCTGCGCGCCAGACAGCACGGTGCGCCACAACGGGTCGTTGAACTCATCCCGCATGTCAGGCGTCCTTCTGCTTGGTACCGAAGATCTTGTCGCCGCATCGCCCAGGCCCGGAATGATATAGCCGTTCTCGTTGAGTTTCTCATCGATGGAAGCGGTGTAGATGGTCACGTCCGGGTGCGCTTTCTCGACCGCGGTGATACCTTCCGGCGCCGCCACCAGGACCATCGCCCGGATGTCCTTGCAGCCAGCTTTCTTCAACAGGTCGATGGTGGCGACCATCGAACCACCGGTGGCGAGCATCGGTCGATGATCATCGCCAGGCGCTCGTCGATTTCCCGGTACCAGCTTTTCCAGGTAGGTGTGGGCTTCCAGGGTTTCCTCGTTGCGGGCCACGCCCACCGCGCTGACCTTGGCGCCCGGGATCAGGCTGAGCACGCCTTCGAGCATGCCGATACCGGCGCGCAGGATCGGCACCACGGTAATCTTCTTGCCGGCGATCTTCTCGACCTGGACGGTGCCGCACCAGCCCTGGATATCGTAGGTTTCCAGGGGCAGGTCCTTGGTCGCCTCGTAGGTCAGCAAGGCGCCGACTTCCTGGGCGAGCTCACGGAAGTTCTTCGTGCTAATGTCAGCGCGGCGCATCAGGCCGAGCTTGTGGCGGATCAGCGGGTGGCGGATCTCACGGATGGGCATGGGAATAGGCTCCGGCGGCGGGCAAAAAACGGCTTAGATTAATCTATCCGCAGTTGATGTCCTATAGACCAGCAGTACGTTAGTCCAGAAACCCTTGATCTGTCCGCGCGGGGTGCGTACCTTTGCCCGCTTTTCTCGCAGCCCCTTTACACCAGCCCCTATTGGAGAGCGCCATGTCCGCTGATCTCGAACATATCCGTCAAGTGATGCGCGAAGCCGACTGCCTGTACACCAACGACCAGGTCGAAGCGGCCATCGCCCGTGTCGGCGCGCAGATCAACGCCGAGCTGGCCGAGTCCAACCCGGTGGTGTTCTGCGTGATGAACGGCGGCCTGATCTTCTGCGGCAAGCTGATGACCCACCTGGACTTCCCGCTGGAAGCCTCGTACCTGCACGCCACCCGCTACCGTAATGAAACCAGCGGGCGGCGAACTGTTCTGGAAAGCCAAGCCGGAAGTCTCGTTCATCGACCGTGATGTGCTGATCATCGACGACATCCTCGACGAAGGGCATACCCTGGGCGCGATCATCGATTTCTGCAAACACGCCGGGGCGCGCCGGGTGCACACCGCCGTGCTGATCGACAAGCACCACGACCGCAAGGCGCGCCCGGATCTCAAGGCGGACTACGTCGGCCTGCCGTGCATCGATCGCTACATCTTTCGGCTACGGCATGGATTACAAGGGTTACTGGCGCAACGCCGCCGGCATCTACGCCGTCAAGGGGATGTAAGGCATGCGCGCTCCCAGCTTTCTCGATGCAACTTTGTTCGCCGAATTGGCCGAGAAGGCCGCGGCGAGCCCCCGTGGCCGGGTTCATCACAACTTTCACCAGATGGACGAGCCGTGCCATCGCATGGCGATCGGACTGCAGCCCGACACCTATATTGCCCCGCACCGGCACCTGAGTGCCGACAAGGCGGAAACCTTGCTGGTGCTCAAGGGCCGCCTGGGCCTGCTGGTATTCGACGAGGCGGGTCAGGTCCTGGCCAGGCGTGTGCTGCAGGCGGGCGGCGACTGTCCGGGTGTCGACCTGCCGGCCGGGGTGTTCCACGGCCTGGTGATCCTGGAGGCCGACAGCGTGATGTTCGAATGCAAGGCCGGCCCTTATCGTCCGGTGAGTGACGGCGAATTGGCCGACTGGGCGCCACGCGAAGGTGACGCCGAGGTGGCCGCATACCAGGCATGGATGCGCGCGCAGTTCGATTGAGTTCTGACTCGGCGACGGGCGGAAGGGCGAGTTTGCCGTATCATTAGCCACCTAACGACAGGCAACGGGTTCCCAGGGCATGCTGGCCATCTTTCTCGGTATATTGACCATCACCGCACCCGTCTTCGCCATGTTGTTCCTGGGCGTGGCGCTCAAGCGCGTGGGCTGGATCAACGACAGCTTTATCCACACGGCTTCGGCCCTGGTGTTCAATGTCACCATGCCGGCGTTGCTGTTTCTCGGCATCCTGCATGCCGACCTGCATGCGGCGTTGCAGCCCAAGGTGCTGGCATACTTTTCGGTGGCGACCCTGGCAGGTTTTGCCGGGGCCTGGGGTTGGGCGATCTGGCGCTGTCCCAAGGTCGATCGTGGGATCTACACCCAGGGCGCCTTTCGCGGCAATAACGGCGTGATCGGCCTGGCCCTGGCGGCCAGCATGTACGGTGCCTACGGGATCTCCCTCGGGGCGATTCTCGCGGCCTTGGTGATCCTGTTCTACAATACCCTGTCGACCATTGTCCTGGCGGTCTACAGCCCGGTGATCAAGTCCGATCCCTGGAGCATCTTCAAGAGTGTGCTGAGTAATCCGCTGATCATCAGCGTGATCGCGGCGGCGCCCTTTGCCTATTTCAAGATCGGCTTGCCTGGTTGGCTGGAGACCTCGGGGAATTATCTGGCGCAGATGACCCTGCCGCTGGCGCTGATTTGCATCGGCGGCACCTTGTCCCTGGCGGCGTTGCGCAAAAGCGGCGACCTGGCCCTGAGTGCGAGCCTGGTGAAAATGGTCGGCATGCCCCTGCTGTCGACGCTGGGGGCCTGGCTCTGCGGTTTTCGCGGGGCGGAACTGGGGATTCTGTTTCTCTACTTCGGCAGTCCGACGGCCGCGGCCAGCTTCGTCATGGCCCGGGCGGCCAATGGCAATCACGAACTGGCGGCGGCGATTATCGTGATCACCACGTTGCTGGCGGCGATCACCACCAATATCGGGATCTTTGTGCTGCAGTGGGGCGGCTGGATCTGACGTTTGGCGCCTGCAAGGGACGCTGTGATCCTTGAGTCTTGCATCGCTTGAGCTGACGTCTTCGCGGGCAAGCCCAGCTCCTACAGTTCCGAGTCGTCCACAAAACCGCTGATCGACACAAAATTGTAGGAGCAGGGCTTGCCCGCGAAGAGCCCCGCGAGCTGTATACCGTTCATACGGGCGCCGCCAGTAACCGGTTGTCAGTCGCCTTCTGGTAGGCGTCGATCACTTCCTGGGCCGCGCGGAATGCGTCGATGGCCGCCGGCACGCCGGCATACACCGCGCAATGCAGCAGCGCCTCGCGAATTTCTTCCACCGTGCAGCCATTGTTCAAGGCGCCGCGAACGTGGCCCTTGAGTTCCTGTGGACACTTGAGCGCGGTCAGCGCCGCCAGGGTAATCAGGCTGCGGGTCTTCAGCGGCAGCCCTTCACGGTTCCAGACACTGCCCCAGGCATGTTCGTTGACGAAGTCCTGCAACGGCTGGCTGAATTCGGTGGCATTGCCCAGGGCACGGTCGACGAACGCATCGCCCATGACCTGACGACGCATCTCGACACCAGGTTTCTTCTGATCGGTCATTGCAGCAGCTCCTATGAGTGTTGGCGACGCCAGGCTCTTCGCGTACTGAACAGCAGGAACGCACAGAGCGCCGGCAGGATGAAAAACAGCATCAGGCGTTCCAGCTTTTCCGCCATCGGCATGCCGGTGGTAAACCACACCACGTTGCAGGCCGTAGGCCAGGTACAAGCCGAGAAACAACAGGCCCTCGGCACGGGTGATGCGGTAGCCGGAATAGAACACCGGCCAGCACAGCAGCGCAACGCCGAGCATCACCGGCAGGTCGAAGGCCAGGGCATTGGGCGATACCGACAGGGGCGCGGGGGCGATCAGCGCGGTGAAACCGAGTACGCCCAGCAAGTTGAACAGGTTTCCACCGATCACATTGCCCACGGCAATATCCCGCTGGCCGCACACGGCCGCGATCAGTGAGGTGGCCAGTTGTGGCAACGAAGTACCGACCGCCACCACGGTCAGGCCGATGATGCGCTCGGACAGGCCCAGTTCGGTGGCCACGTCCACGGCGGCGTCCAGCAGCAGGTGCCCGGCTATCCCCAGCAATGCCAAGCCCAGGCCCATCCACGCCAGGCTGCTCAACCAGGGCGCGGGTTGGCGCGCGACGGCCAGAGGCTGCACGGTGTGGCTGTGATGTCGCGATTGCCGCAGCAGCAGGCCGAGGTACAGCGCAAAGGCACTCAGCATCAGCAGGCCGTCGAAGCGGCCCAGTTGCTCATTGAATGCCAGGCCGAACACCAGGAGGCTGGCGAGGATCATCAGCGGAATGTCCAGGCGGATCAGCTGGCGCGAGACCCGCAAGGGCATGATCAGCGCCGACAGGCCCAGGGTGACCAGGGTATTGAAAATATTACCGCCGATCACGCTGCCCACGGCGATATCGACATTCTCGGCGACGGCCGCCTGCACGCTGACCGCCAGTTGCGGCGCGCTGCTGCCGAAGGCGACGACGGTCAGGCCGACAAGCAGCGGTCGGACGCCCAGGCTCGCGGCCAGGCGCACGGCCGCCCGCACCAGCAGTTCGGCGCCGATAATCAGCAGCAGCAGGCCGCCGCTCAGTTGCAGCAGGCTCAGCCAGGGCAGGGTGGTCAATCCGAAAATGGCGGGGCTCCAGCAGTCAGTCGTCGAGGCTTTGGATGCGGACGCGGGCGGTGCCGTTTTGCAACATGCCCAATTGGGCGGCCGCATCGCGTGAAAGATCGATCAGCCGCCCACGGGTGTGCGGGCCGCGATCATTGACCCGCACTATGACGGATTTGTCGTTGGCCAGGTTGGTGACTTTCACCCGGGTGCCGAAGGGCAGTTGGCGGTGGGCGGCGGTCAGGGCGTGCTGGTTGAAGGGTTCACCGCTGGCGGTACGTTTGCCTTGGTGCTTGGCGCCGTAATACGAAGCCATGCCGGTTTCATCGTAGCCGCGCGGGTCGATTTCGTGGCTGGCGCAGCCGGCCAGCAGGCTGAGGAGGGCAAGGGCGGCGAGCAGGCGCTTCATCGGATGTCCTCTAACGGTTGGCCTGTGAGGTTTCTAGAGGGCGAGGGCCTCATCGCTGCGATGCGGCGTCCCGACAAGCCAGGCTCCTACAGGATCACGTCGAACACAAGAGTTGTGTTCGACGCTGAACTTGTGGGAGCGGAGCTTGCCCGCGAAGCTTTTGGCTCTTGAAAGCCAGGTCGCTATCAGCCTTCGAGCTTGCTTTTCAGCAACTCGTTCACTTGTTGCGGGTTGGCCTTGCCCTTGGAGGCTTTCATCGCCTGGCCGACAAAGAAGCCGAACATCTTGCCGCGCTTGGCTTCATCCGCCGCCCGATACTGCTCGACCTGCTCGGCATTGGCCGCGAGCACTTCGTCCAGGACCTTCTCGATGGCACCGCTGTCCGTGACCTGCTTCAGGCCACGGGCTTCGATCACCTCGTCGGCGCTGCCTTCACCATTGGCCATGGCCTCGAAGACCATCTTGGCGATCTTGCGGAGATGGTGTTGTCGCTGATCCGCAACAACATACCGCCCAGTTGCTCGGCCGTGACCGGCGCCTGGTCGATGTCCACGCCCAGCTTGTTCAGCAGGCTGCCCAGCTCGACCATGACCCAGTTGGCCGCCAGCTTGGCGTCGCCACCGATGCTCACGACTTTCTCGAAGTAGTCCGCCTGCTCGCGGCTGGAGGCCAGTACGCTGGCATCGTAGACCGACAGGCCGAACTGTTCCTGGAAGCGCTCGCGTTTCTGTGGTGGCAGCTCCGGCAGTTGCGCGCGGACATCATCGAGGAACGTATCCTCGATAACCACCGGCAACAGGTCCGGGTCGGGGAAGTAACGGTAATCGTTGGCTTCCTCCTTGCTGCGCATGGCGCGGGTCTCGTCCTTGTTCGGGTCGTACAGGCGGGTCTGCTGGATTACCTTGCCGCCGTCCTCGATCAGCTCGATCTGGCGCCGCACTTCAGTGTTGATCGCCTTCTCGATAAAGCGGAACGAGTTGACGTTCTTGATCTCGCAGCGGGTGCCGAACTCGATCTGGCCCTTGGGCCGGACCGAAACGTTGCAGTCGCAACGCAACGAACCTTCGGCCATGTTGCCGTCGCAGATACCCAGGTAGCGCACCAGCGCGTGGATCGCCTTGACGTAGGCCACGGCTTCCTTGGCGTTGCGCATGTCCGGTTCGGAAACGATTTCCAGCAGCGGCGTGCCGGCGCGGTTCAGGTCGATGCCGGTGGCGCCGCTGAAGTCCTCGTGCAGGCTCTTGCCGGCGTCTTCTTCCAGGTGCGCGCGGGTGATGCCGACACGCTTGACGGTGCCGTCTTCCAGGGTGATGTCCAGGTGGCCCTTGCCGACGATCGGCAGTTCCATCTGGCTGATCTGGTAGCCCTTGGGCAGGTCCGGGTAGAAGTAGTTCTTGCGCGCGAACACGTTGTGCTGGCCGATCTCGGCGTCGATGGCCAGGCCGAACTTCACCGCCATGCGCACCGCTTCCTGGTTCAGCACCGGCAGGGTACCCGGCATGCCCAGGTCAACCAGGCTCGCCTGGGTGTTCGGCTCGGAACCGAAGGTGGTGGCGCTGCCGGAGAAAATCTTCGATTGGGTGGCGAGCTGGGTATGAATCTCCAGCCCGATCACGACTTCCCATTGCATGTGTTTCTCCTCAGAAGCCTTCAGGTGTGCGGGTGTGCCAGTCAGTGTTGAGCTGATACTGGTGCGCAACGTTGAGCAGACGGCCTTCCTGGAAATACGGCGCCAGCAGTTGCACGCCCACCGGCAGGCCGTCGACGAAGCCGGCCGGCAATGGACAGGCCCGGCAGGCCCGCGAGGTTGGCGGTGATGGTATAGAAGTCTTCCAGGTATTCAGCGATCGGGTCGCTGTTCTTGGCGCCAATTTTCCAGGCCGGGTTCGGCCGTGGTCGGGCCGAGGATGATATCGACTTCAGCGAAGGCCGCCATGAAGTCGTTCTTGATCAGCCGCCGGATTTTCTGCGCCTGCAGGTAGTAGGCGTCGTAGTAGCCGGCCGACAGCGCGTAGGCACCGACCAGGATGCGGCGCTGGACTTCCGCGCCGAAGCCCTCGCCACGGGAACGCTTGTACAGGTCGGTGAGGTCTTTCGGGTCTGCGCAGCGATAGCCGAAACGCACGCCGTCGAAGCGCGACAGGTTCGACGAGGCTTCCGCCGGGGCGATCACGTAGTACGCGGGAATCGCGTGCTGCATGTTCGGCAGGCTGATTTCCTTGATGGTCGCGCCCAGTTTTCTCAAGCTCCTTGATGCTCGCCTGGATCCGTTCGGCGATGCGCGGGTCGAGGCCGGCGCTGAAGTATTCCTTGGGCACGCCGATGCGCAGGCCCTGGATCGAGGCGTTCAGGCCGGCGGAGTAATCCGGTACCGGCTCGTCGATGCTGGTGGAGTCCTGCGGGTCGAAGCCGGCCATGCCTTGCAGCAGCAGGGCGCAGT
>NZ_CAJFDC010000010.1:0-275000 GCF_904067045.1 Pseudomonas sp. FEN
TCATGATCCTATTTGATGAGGGCATCAGATTTTTAATCGCCACGAGTCGTTTCTGCGGGTTTTCCCAATAACTCGCTTCAGCAATTCCATCCGTATGGATCTGTTGGGAAAAAGTAACGGCTGCTCTTATCGTCACCACACAGATGTAGATGAAATCGATAAAAATAATAGAAACGTTTCTACGAACAACTATTGCATTTCTACCTGTCATGAAAAACCGCCAATGGCCTCCGGGAGCCGCTTCCCTGTCGCCTGAAATCAACAGCAGAATGGATTGTGGGGGATTGAATGAATAAATGGCTTGGCAATATTAGCGTCAACCTGAAGCTGGCCCTGGGCTTCGGCCTGGTATTGGCACTGACCACGGTCCTTGCCCTGACCGGCTGGATCAGCCTGGACAAGTTGATTTGGCGCAGCGACCGAATGAGCGATATCACCTTGTTGAACACGTTGCTGGATAAAGTGCGCGTGGCTCGCCTGCAGTACACGCTGAGCAATGGCGATGAAACCGCGGCACAGAACGTTCAGCTCAACATGGATGCATTCAGCACCCAGGACCAAAAGCTGATCAGCACGTTCAAGAGCCCGGTATTTGTCAAAATACTCCAGGAACAGTCGGTCATTATCGCCAAATTCCAGCAGTCGCTGAATAAGCTGCATGACGCCTATCGAGCCCGTAATAGTGAACGCCAAGCCTTCGGCGACAGCGGCGAAGTGGCCCTCAAGCTGATCGATGCGATCCGTGCTGGCGTGCTGCAAATGCCCCCAGGCGAGGTGGAGCGTTTCGAACGCTTCCAGGCCATCACCCAAGTCAAGGAACAGTTCCTGCTGAGCCGTTTCGAAGTGCGTGGTTACATTGCCAGCAACACGCCCGAGACCGAGCGCAAGGCTTTCGAGCAACTGGATAAAACCGTTGATGGCCTGAAACAACTGGGCGAGCATTTCAGCTCGTCCCAACCCGATGCATGGCGCCAGATGGAAGCCGCCCTGGGTAACTACCGAACGGCCTTTCTGGCCTACAGAACAGCGAGCAACACCGTTACCCTGACGGACAAGGAACTGGCCGAGCAAGTGGCCGCGATCTCGGCTCACAGCGATGCCCTTTACCAGGGGCAACTGGATAACCGCAATGGCGAAGTCGTCCAGACGCGCACGCTGCAATTGGGTAGCACCCTGTTGATCCTGCTGTTCGGCATTCTGGCCGCCGTCATCATCACCCGGCAGATTACCCGACCTATCCGCGAAACCCTCGGTGTCGTCGAACGCATCGCCAGCGGCGACCTCACCCACAACCTGATGGTCATCCGCCGCGATGAACTGGGGGTGCTGCAACAAGGCATCCAACACATGGGCGAGACCCTGCGCAACCTGATCAGCGGGATTCGCGATGGCGTCACGCAGATCTCCAGTGCCGCCGAAGAGCTGTCGGCCGTGACCGAGCAGACCAGCGTCGGCGTTAACAACCAGAAAGTCGAGACCGATCAGGTCGCCACCGCCATGCACGAAATGACCGCGACCGTGCAGGAAGTCGCGCGTAACGCCTCGCAAGCCTCGCAAGCCGCCGCGGATGCCGATAGCCAAGCCCGTGAAGGTGACAAGGTGGTTGCCGAGGCCATTGCGCAGATCGAGTGCCTGGCGGCGGAAGTGCTGCGTTCAACCGAGGCCATGACCCTCCTGCAACAGGAAAGCAACAAGATCGGTAGTGTCATGGACGTGATCAAGGCCGTGGCCGAGCAGACCAACCTGCTGGCGCTCAACGCCGCCATCGAAGCCGCCCGTGCCGGTGAGGCTGGTCGTGGTTTCGCCGTGGTCGCCGACGAAGTTCGCAGTCTGGCCCAGCGTACCCAGAAGTCCACCGAGGAAATCGAAGGACTGGTCTCCGGCCTGCAGAGCGGTACTCAGCAGGTGGCCAACGTCATGAACAACAGTCGCGGCCTGACCGACAACAGTGTTGAACTGACGCGCAAAGCTGGCGTGTCACTGGGAAATATCACCCGCACGGTGTCGAACATCCAGTCGATGAATCAGCAGATCGCCGCCGCCGCCGAACAACAAAGCGCCGTGGCCGACGAGATCAGCCGCAGCATCGTCAACGTGCGCGATATTTCCGAGCAGACCGCCGCCGCCAGCGACGAAACCGCCGCCTCCAGCGTCGAACTGGCACGGTTGGGCAACCAGTTGCAGATGATGGTCAGCCATTTCAAGGTTTGACCCAGCGCGGACTCACAATTTTGCCGGCGATCCTCTCACCAGGATCGCTATGCCCCGCGAACGCTTTGGTCGCGCGGACTCGACCAGGCGCCCTCGCGCGCTATGTGTCTAGCGGTCCGGTCATATGCGGTGAGGCGTCTCGGTTGGGAGCGTCAGGGGGCGGGGCGTAATGGAGCGTTCGTCGGAGGGAGGGTAAGCCGATCCTCGTCCAACGCTCGAAGTGGCAGATCTCCATCCAGGTAAAACTCGTCAAGCTGTGGAGGTGCAACACGGGTGCCGGACAGCATCGCGTGAACTTGTCCCCGGTGATGGATCTGATGCTGGAATAGGTGCAGCAGCAGGCGGTCAACCCGCTCCAGTACTATTCCCTCCGCCCGCACAACCCCTGCTTGGCGATCCAGTGAGCTCTGATCCAAGCGTTCGCAATAAGCTATCAGTCGGCTGTCTATAGCCGATTGAAGCTGTGCTATCTGATGAAGTGACAAGTCTAAAGGAAGTTCCTTACGTTGCCCTTCCAGATCAAACTCCAGTGCCGCGAGGTAGAACTGATCCACGTCCAATATATGCAACAGTGTTCGTTCAATAGAGGGAAAGAAACCCGTTCGTGCAGCCACGTATTCCTCGTGGCTTAACGCGAAGCATGCGTAAAGCAAGCGTCGGTTCGACCACTGGTTGTTTTGTGCCTGCGCCAGGAAGCTATTCATTGGGAATGGCCTAAAGGTTTGCTTGGGTCACAATGATAGTGTGCTTCTGCTCGACTCTGTTGAAAAAGTCGACCCGGGCTGGCGGTCCATGCATTGAGCGGTGAAAACGTCATTTTTGCACGCTGCTACGTGAAATCTGAGTTCTGTACCCTCTGCTCAAAACACGGATTTCAATCGCTGACGCGTACTTTTCTGTCGTGAAAACCGAGACCGACTTTCTCAACAGCGTCGGCCAAATGCAGCCGCTCACAATCGTTAGCGGATCGATGCAGGCGGGTGCCGTCTATCCTCTAATGTCAGACAGTATTTCCTGTGTATCCCTGTGGAGCAGTGCATGTTCAAAAACTTGAGTGGCCAGGTCGCGTTGGTCAGTGGAGCTGGCAGCGAACATGGGATTGGTCTCGCCATCGCGAGGCGGCTTGGTGACTCGGGTGCAAAGCTGATCATCACCGGCAGCAGTGCCCGCATCCATGATCGCGTCGCACAACTGAGCGCGGCAGGTTATAAGGTGGAAGGTCGCGTTGCAGATCTCACTCAGCCAGCTCAGGTCGTCGAACTGGTGAAATGGTCTGAATCACTATGGGGGCGGATCGATGTGCTCGTGAACAACGCGGGTATGGCCATTCAGGGTGAAGCCGAGGTGTTCTCCGACGTGGCCAATATGAGCGTCAATGTCTGGAACACCTCTATTGCCCGTAATCTGACCACTGCATTTTTGCTGACCCGCTCAGTGTTGCCGGGGATGCAGAATCGTCGTTACGGACGCATCGTCCATATCAGTTCTACGACCGGCACCCGCGTCAGCAACCCTGGTGAGGCAGCCTATGCGGCGGCAAAAGCCGGGCTTGTGGGGATGAACATGAGCTTGGCGCTGGAAGTCGCGCCATATGGCATCACCGTGAACTCTGTTGCCCCTGGGTGGATCGCGACGCAATCCAGCACAGCCGAGGAAATGACTGCCGCGCAGTATGTTCCAGTCGGGCGTGCCGGTAGGCCCGAGGAGGTTGCCGCCGCGGTAGCTTTCCTTGCTTCTCCAGAGTCCAGCTACATTACGGGCGAGCTTCTTGTGGTCGACGGTGGCAACTGCCTCTCTGAGAACAAAAGCCGCCGTTGAGGGCCGAGGAGCTTGGAGGATAAAGGGGGATCAGTTACAACGAGCAGTGGTCGCTATTCGACCCCATGCGGCCTGTCTGTGGCTGAGCTGGAGAACTTGTCAATATTGAAGGAGATAAAACATTGCAGCTTCTCCTGCGGATTCCATGAGCATCTGGACACCCATTCCACCAACATCCGGACACTGATTCCACGCTGATCACCTCTGCCCACTCTCTTGGGGTTGATAAAACCTCAACGCCTCGGCACTAGTTAACGCCTGAAAGCATGCCCCTTGGCTATCGAAACAATCAACAACGCTGGTAGCAACAATGCCAGCGTTACCCAGGGAATAGCACCTGCCCCCCATGTTTCCAGGAGAATGCCGCCGATCACACCACTGCCTGCAAACGCCAGATTGAAGACGGTCACCAACATTGATTGCGCAATATCAGCGCCGTCACTGGCAACATCAGCCAAGGAGGTTTGCAATAAGGTTGGCGCACCACCGAAGCTCATCCCCCACAGGACGATGCCGGTATAGATCACACTGGCGGGCAGGTCACCCAGGCCCAGGGCAAACGAAACGAGGATGAATGCTGTCAGGCTGAGCAATACCAGACTCCGAAGCCTGCCATCAATCAGCGTGCCGATCATCCATAGACCAAACAAGGCCGCAATACCGAATGAAAGGAGGCCCCGATCTATCTGATCGGCCAATCCAACGGAGGCCAGGAACGCGGCAATATAGGTATAGAGAGTGTAGTGGGCCAGGATCCAGAGCATGACCACCGCCAGCACTGGCCGCACGCCTGGGGTTTGCAGGACCTTGCGTAGCGGCAAGCGTCGATCGGAGCGTTGTCCGGGATAATCAGGCACTTTCAGATATATCCAGGCCATCAGCAAAAGGCTGAGTCCTGAGAGAGTCCCGAACACGCAACGCCATCCCAGCAGCTTGCCGAGCCAGGCACCTAGCGGTACGCCTAGGGCAAGTGCCAAAGGGATGCCGAGCATGGCCAGCGCCATAGCGCGACCGTGCTGCTGTGGGGCGACCAATCGTCTGGCGTAGCCGGCCAGCAGGCTCCAGGCCAGACCGGTTGCGATACCCACCATGAAGCGGGCAGCCTGCGTCAATGAAAACCAGGGCGACAGGGCGGTTACCGCATTACAGACGCAAAACACCCCGACAGCCAGTAATAGCACCAAGCGTCGACGCCAGCCCTGCAACGCGAGAGTCAATGGAATAGCCGCTAACCCTGAGCCCAGTGCACATAGGGTCACCATCTGACCAGCCCACGCTTGCGACACACCAAATGCCTCGGCGATTTGCGGCAAAAGTCCTGCTGGCACCGTTTCGTTGGCGGTGGCGATAAAGCTCCCCATTGTCAGCGCCAACAGGGCCGCCAATGGGAGACGCCCGGTAGTGAGGTATTCGGTATTGTCCGATGTCGTGAAAGAGCCATTTTCAAATTGCGATTTACCGGTCATGACCTGTGCTCGGAGGAATGGGAGACGTGAGTGTGATGAATTGCTACGGATTTGATAATTGGTCTACCATTTGATGAAACATCAAATTTGAATTGAATATGGCTACTGACCGATTGGGCGACATGCGTTTGTTTGTCGAAGCGGCGGCACTCGGCAGCTTGTCTGCCGCAGGGCGCAAACTGGCGCTGTCGCCGGCCGCGGCCAGCGCGCGACTTATCAAGCTTGAGGCGGCGCTGCGCACCAAGTTGTTTGATCGCACAACGCGACAGTTGCGCCTCACGGAAGAAGGTCGGTTTTATTTGCAGCAATGCTGGGTCGCATTGCGGGCTATCGATGAGGCGGAAGCGGGGCTTCAAGCCAGTCAAACAGAGGTGCGTGGCAAGGTTCGGATATCCGCATCTGCCGATTTTGGCCGCAATCTTTTAAATGACTGGCTTGAGACATTCAGTACATTGCACCCGGAACTGTACGTCGCGCTGACGTTGTCGGACTCGGTGTCAAATCTGATGCAGGACGATGTCGATCTGGCAATCCGGTTTGGACAGCCGCATGACAGCTCGATGATCGCCAGGCAGTTGGCTCCCAACTGGCGAGTACTGTGCGCTTCGCCTGATTATCTGGCGCGATACGGTGAACCCCAAACCCCTACTGACTTGCCTAGCCACAAGTTCATCGTGCTGGTGACGTCTGCAGGTCCATTGAACACCTTTCACTTTGTGGTGGATGGTCAGGAATGGAACCACACCGTTCCCATGAGCCAGGCATGGGAAACCAACGACGGCGCCCTCGCGCGCGCATGGGCGTTGGCTGGACATGGCATCGCACGCAAGACCATTTGGGATGCGGCAGCCGATGTCCGTGCTGGACGACTGAAAGTCCTGTTACCTGACTTTTGTATCCGAGAGGCCGGCGTCTACGCGGTATTGCACGGCAATCGTTACCGGATTCCCCGCGTGCGTGTATTGCTGGATTTCCTTACCGAGCATTTTGATCGCGCAACCGATGAGCTGTTGTCCGACCTTAAAGTACCTAATGCCTAATGTTAGGAAGTTGTCAGCCACGCCATACCGGATAAGCGTTGCCGTCAAGTGTGCAATGAGGTTGCCTAGGTCGGTTGTGCGGATTCCATGACCATCCGGACACCCATTCCACCAACATCCGGACACTTTCAGGCAGGCAGCAACGCAGGATTATTCACTACCATCGGCCTCTTTTCTCGAAGCGGTGTCCAAGTGGTCGAGCACTGGATCCTGGCGGTGCTGCGCAAAACCGGACGTGCCTGCTGATCTCTGGAATTTTATCCTGAATCTGAGCAACTGATGTCTGACCCGGGCTGACTAGGGCAAAACACTCCGGTGTGGAAGCAGCCAACAAGGGTTTTGACACACCCTGGGCCAGGAGTGGTCACAGGACAAAGCGCCCTCAATAGCGAACTCCCCAACGCTATAGTCACGAATCATGTCGGTCGCTGACAGGCGCATGTTGTGCCATCAGCTCAGCAACCCAATCGATGAACACGCGTAGTTTGATGCTGATATGTCGGTTTGGGGGAAATGCCACATAGATGGGCATTGGATCGAGGCTCCAATTCTCGAACAAGGGTACTAACTCACCGCGTGCTTCGAAGCTCTTGGACATGTACTTTGGCAGCCAAAGTACACCCAGCCCAGCAAGGCCGGCCGCGAGGTAGGCATTGCCATCGTCGACTGCCAGCGCGTAGCGACCTTTGATCTGGAGACTTTCAACGTGGTTGTGCATGGCATAGGGAACGGCTTTACCGGTACGCGCCCACAAGAAGCCGACGATACGATGATGCGAATCTTCCAGCTCCCGTGGATGCGTGGGCATACCGACACGTGCCAGGTAGCTCGGTGCTGCAAAAACGCCAAGCTGGAGGTCGCCTACCCGCCGAGCCATTAACGACTGATCCGTCAGCTCGCCGCCGCGCACCACGCAATCGACGTTCTCATCGATCATGTCCACGATACGATCGCTAACGCCCATGTCGATCTGGATGTCAGGGTATCGCACATAAAACGCAGGCAATGCTGGTACGAGAATCATGCTGGCCAGCGGGCTCGGCACATCCACTCGCAACCGGCCCCTGGGCAGCGTCGAGGCGCCGGAGAGGCTGGTCTCGGCGTCGTCCATGTCGGCCAGCAGCCGTAGCACTCGCTCGTAATAGACGGCTCCATCGGCAGTGACGTTGACTTTGCGAGTCGTGCGGTTGAGCAATTTGACGCGCAACCGAGCCTCCAGTTGCTGTACCAGTTGCGTCACGCTGGTCTTGCTCATATGCAGTGTTTCGGCCGCCTTGGTAAAGCTGCCCGCTTCTACCACTCGAACAAATGCCTGCATCGCATCAAAACGGTCCATTGCTACCCCAGGTATGGATCAGATTGTTTGGATTTCACAAACAGTGATAGTTAAGGTTGCTTGTTTATCGCCCAGGCGCAAGTCCTTACAGTCGCTCCATCGATAGTTTCGGGCCGGCTTTGACCCATTGATGGAGGTACTTATGACGCAACGTGATGTTGTTTTTCCGCCTGGACGCCAGGCGCTTTACGAGCTCAATCGCTATTCGCCGGCTATCAAGTCCAATGGCTTTCTATTTGTGTCGGGGCAAGTTGGTAGTAACCAAGACGGCTCGCCCGAACCCAATCTGGAGGCCCAGGTCCGACTCGCGTTCAGCAATCTGAATGCAATTCTGCTTGCTGCCGGTTGCACCTTTGATGATGTCATTGACGTCACGGTCTTCATCGTCGATCCCGAATCAAAGTTCGAGACGATCTGGAAGGTTGTGCCAGAGTTCTGGGGTAACGCGCCGCACCCGACGCTGACCGGCGTTGGCGTCACGTGGCTCTATGGTTACCAGTTCGAGATCAAAGTGATCGCCAAGCTTCCAGAAACTACCAGGAGATGATCTGACCCGCGATTACGTAAGCAAGAGCCGAACATGGATAAAACGGTTATGGCGGGTGAGACGGGTGGGTTCGAAGTGGTGTGAGTTGTAAGAAAAGGCTTTGTTCTTCTGTTCACCTTTTGTCCAGGAGCTCGCTGTCTCAACCGCCAAGACTCTGTACCAGACTCTCGAGCATTTCAGCGGTTGCACTATCCTGCGTCGGTTCCGCGGCTACAGGTACTCCGCGCTGACGCGCCAGACGGTATTCGCTCGGGGTGCAGTTGGCGAATTGCTTGAAGGCGCGGGCGAAGTAGGACGGGTCCTTGAAGCCGGCCTCATAGCCGATGCTGGTAATCGGCATCTGGCTGTTGTCGAGCAGCTCCTTGGCGAAGTTCATGCGCTTGTTCAAGATGTAGTCCGTGAAGCCGAGTCCGTAGGCTTCCTTGAACAGGCGGCTGAAGCGAAAGGTGGTCATGCCGCAGCGCTTGGCCAGTTCCTTCTGGTCGATGCTGTCGCGAAAATACTGGTCGATGTACAGCTGTACATTACTGAGCGCCTGGTGTTTCTGATGGCCGGGCGTCATTCGGATGCTGCCCGGCAGGGTCGGGGAATGGTCGATCTGCGCCGTCTTGCGTTGGTCGTTGACACGGCGGCGCAGCTTGTGGAGCTGGGCCACAGCCGCCAGGTAGCGATTCTTCTCGAAGGCTGAAAGGGGCAGCACCAGGTATTCCCAGACACAGGAGCGCATCGCCCATACGGCCAGTTCTTCGGAGTGCTGTACGGTGAACATGGTGATCGGAATGGTGGGGGCGGCGCGTTTGATCTCCAGCAACATCCTCAGGCCTGGTGTGTCAGGACGGTCAAAATGGATGCAGATCATGTCGGCTTGGATCTGGCTGGTGCACACGGGGTCTTTCGCCAGTCTGCAGTCGCAGGCGTCCTCAAACTGCTTGATCAGTTCGTGCGTGGAGCGATCGTGGGTCCGATCGAACCAGAGTAGTGACGGTTTCCTGATTTCGTTTGACGTCATGTGCTTGGCTCTGGGATTCGTACTGCCGTCCACTGAGTAGTATTGTCAATGTGATATCACTTTTCAGACTAAATCCTGATAAGAAGGTCTGAGTTTAGTTCTATGCGCTCTATGTTTTTCCCTGAAGACGGGGCTGGGTGGTTGTTTATTGTCAGGTTGGCGATGTCCTCGGGATCAACCGCTCGTCGCTTGTGAATCAACGACGTCGTATTTGCGAGTCATTCCTTGTTTTAAGTCTTTCCTTTCCCTGCCGTAGACGCTGATTACCCGGTCGTTGGCCGTGCCCGCAAAAAAGTCCTAGCGATAGGCAAAATCCTCCTAACCCTCTTGGCGGTGCGCTGACTAAGGTAGCCACAAGCAGTGCAAAAAGAGCTGCTTCCCCCGAAAGAACAACTATCGAAAATGAGGTGTACAAAATGACTCTGCAAACCATCAAAACTTCGGTAATGAAGTTCGCCAAAGATGAAGACGGCCTGACCATTGTGGAGTACGCAGTGGCCGGTGGGTTAATTACGGTATTGGTTGCCGCCGCATTCGTTCTTTTGGGCGGTGCCGTGAATACCAAGATCAGAGCGCTTTGCCAGGCCGTTAATGGCAACGTTGCCTGCTGATAACGGCAACATACGGGCGGGGCGCGATGATGTCCGTGGCGTAATCGGTTGTGATTGTTTTTTTGATAAAACTAGCCGATAGCTCAACCAACTTCACGTTGTCCCTGCCAATGTAGGTGCTGGGCCGTATGACTGCTGAAGTGAGGTGATAAAAATGACTCTGCAGACAATAAAAACTTCGATACGAAAGTTCGCCGAAGATGAAGAGGGCCTGACCATTGTCGAGTACGCGGTGGCCGGTGGGCTGATTACAGTCGCTGTTGCCACCGCGTTCACGCTATTGGGTGGCGCCGTGGATACCAAGATCAGGGCGCTGTGTCAGGCCGTTAATAACAACGTTGCGTGCTGACAATTAATCTCCAGTAGGGAGAAGCCCGATGTCCACGGAAATGCTGGTTTCGACTGTTTTGCTGATAGGACTGCTGGGCATGGCGGTGGTGAGCGATCTGCTGCGCCACCGTATTCCCAATACCTTGGTCCTGTTGGGACTTGCCTTGGGATTGGCCGGTCAGATGTATTCAGGGGGTGTGAGCGGATTGGGAGACGGTCTGTTGGGCCTCTTGATCGGTTTTGCCCTGTTCCTGCCCATGTACGCTCTCGGTGGCATGGCCGCCGGGGACGTCAAGTTGATGGCCATGGTCGGCAGTTTTCTACCCTTCCATTACGCGTTGTGGGCTGCGTTGTTCAGCCTGATAGCCGGTGGCGTGTGCGGTTTTCTGATAGTGCTGGTTCGCGGTCAATTGTTTAAGACCCTGGGGCGCTATTGGCTGATTCTGAGGGCGCAGGCCTACCTGGCGCCGACCTCGGATGAAGTGGCCGGCAAGCCGTTCCCTTATTCGATTGCCATTTTGCTCGGTACTTTGAACACCGTTCATTGGCAACTCTTTGCCAGTGGATTGGGAGGTTAGTCATGCACGTCGTCGAGAGTGATGCCTACCACAGTGAGCGTGAAGCAGTGCAGCGACTGGCGCCCCAGCCGTGCACGATCAGCGAGACGGGTCTGACGGATAGTTTTCTCGGCGAGTTGGTGTGCAAGCACTTGTACGACGCCGGTGTGCTGGACATGTCGCGGCTGGTGGAGCGCCTGGCGCTGACCGGTGCCGTCATGGAGGAGGTCCTGGCGTTTCTACGCAAGGATGGCCGGGTCGAGGTACTGGGTCAGTTGGGCGCGCAAACAGGCGGGCAATCGCTGCGTTATGGCCTGACTGAACGCGGCCGCGGCGCCGCCCGCGATGCCCTGTCGCGTAGCGGTTATATCGGCGCGGCACCCTTCCCGGTGAGCACCTACCGTTCCCTGCTCAAGGTGCAGACCATTCACCATGGACACATCAATGCTCACGATATGCGCACGGCGCTCAATGGCGTGGTGCTCACCGAGGAGATGCTCGATCAACTGGGGGTGGCGCTGAATTCCGGGCGCGCGATCATGATTTATGGCCCCGCCGGTACTGGCAAGACCTATGTCAGCAGTCGCTTGATTCGCCTGTTTGCCGAGGCCATCTGGGTGCCCCAGGCCATCGTGATCAATGAGTCGGTGATCGAGATCTATGACCCACAGGTGCATCAGCGCCTGGATGACAACGGTCAACAGAACAACCTGATGCTCAACGAAGGGATCGATCGTCGGCTGCTTTGCTGCAGACGCCCCATCGTCATCACCGGCGGCGAGTTGAGCATGGAACAGCTGGACGTACGTTATGACCCCTTCACCCGTCAGTACCAGGCCGCGTTGCAACTCAAAGCCAGCAATGGCCTGTTCATCATCGATGACATGGGCCGCCAGCGCATGGCGCCCGCCGAGTTGTTGAATCGCTGGATCGTCCCGATGGAGGAGAAGCGCGACTTCCTCAACCTGGGCGGCGGGCGGCATTGCGAGCTGCCGTTCGATCTGATTCTGGTGTTCTCCACCAACCTCAATCCCCTGGAGTTGGCCGATGAGGCTTTCCTCCGGCGGATTGGCTACAAGCTGCAATTCGGTTACCTGAAGCCCGATGAGTACGAACGGATCTGGCAGCAGGAGTCCGAGCGCCTGGGTATTCGTCATGACCCGCTGCTGGTGCGCTACGCGCTGCAGAAACTCTACGCCATTGAAGGCATGCCCCTGGTGCCTTGCCATCCCCGTGATCTCCTGAGCATGGCGCTCGATCGTCAGCGTTACCAGGGCGGTTCCGGGCCGCTGTCGCCGCAGGAACTGGAATGGGCCTGGCGCAACTACTTCGTCCAGCTCGACTTTCTTTGAGTAGGAGATACAGATATGAGCTCTCGTACTGTCACCCTGATTGGTGTTTCCCTGGTCATGGGCCTGGGTGCCGCCTGGATGGCCAACTCCTGGCTGAGCGCACGGCTCAATGCCAGCCCGGACGATCACCTTCGCAGCGTGGTCGTCGCCACGGTCGAGATTCCTTTCGGGCAGATGGTCGAGGCCCAGCAGGTCACGACCGTCCGCATGCCCATGGACACGATCCCGGACGATGCCTTCGATTCCAGCGACAAGGCGGTGGGCAAGATCGCCACGTTCGACATTCTGCGCGGGGACATCGTGCGCGGTGCGCGATTGAGTGAACACTTGGGTGGCAGCACCTTGGCCTCGCTGATTGCACCCGACAAACGGGCCATTTCGGTTCGAGTGGACGACGTGGTCGGTGTCGGCGGGTTCCTGTTGCCCGGTAACCGGGTCGATGTGCTGGCTACCAAGCACGCCGATGGCAACGGCAACAATGCCGTGTCCAGGACCATCCTCGAGAACTTGCGCGTGTTGGCGGTGGATCAGACCGCGGGCACCGACAAGACCCAGCCGGTGGTGGTGCGTGCGGTGACACTGGAAATGACCGCCGCCGAGGCGGAAGCCCTGGTCACGGCGCAGACCGAAGGGAAGTTGCAACTGGCCCTGCGCAATCCGTTGAACACCGAGAAAAAGCCGGCACCCGCCGCACCTGTTGCGCAGGCCGTCGCGATGGTGACCGAAACGACGCCAAGACGCGTGGTGCACCGTAGCGGCGCTGGCGCTGGCGGCGCTATCACCATTATCCGTGGCATCGAAGCCCATGTAGTCAATGTTCACTGACAGGACGTCATCGGCGCCTGGACACCCAGGCAGTAGTCTCGGCAAGTGAGGGATTGATGATGTGTCCTCGAATTCAACAGCCGTTTTCGATAACGCCAAGGCGCCAGCGGGGATCGGTGACCGTACTGATGGTGATCGCGTTGGCGGCGATCACCATGATGGCGGCGTTGGCGCTGGACGGCGGCCACCTGCTGCTGAACAAGACCCGCCTGCAAAATGCGGTGGACGCCGCGGCCCTGAGTGGCGCCAAAACCCTGAGTCAGGTCACCGGCGGTAGCGGCATTGCCAGCACCACGCGCACTGCCGCGCTGAATACGCTGACGCTCAATGCCAATGCCAGCGGCAACAGCGAATTGGCCACGGCCATCGGCGGCGGCGCGGGCACCTTCGCGGTGGTGGAACTGGCCAACAGCGTCTATGGGCCGTTCTCCTATCCGGGGCCGGCGAATGCCACCTATGTTCGGGTAACGGTACCGAGCTATCGCCTGAGCGGTTTTTTCTGGAGTTTCGTCCAGTCATTGGGCACTGCCGGTCTGGGCAACAAGGCGGTGGCGGCGATGGCCACCGCCGGACCGAGTCCGACCAGCCCCTGTGATCTCGCCCCGCTGATGGTCTGTGGCGACCCGACCAAGTACAGCCCGAGCACCGGGGTGTTCTGGGGCTACCACTTCGGCGATTTGCAGGATTTGAAAACGGGCTCCGGCACTTCGTCCGCGATTGGCCCAGGCAACTTTCAACTGCTCGATTTTGGTTCGGGTGGCAGTACGGTCCGGGATGACCTGGCCGGAGGCGGCTCGGAGTGCCGCAGCGTCGGGCAAAATGTCACGACCGCGCCGGGCAACAAGGTTGGCCCGACATCCCAGGGTTTGAACACCCGCTTCGGTCAGTACAACGGGCCGGTCAGCGCCGCGCAGTATCCGCCCGACCTGATCGTCAGCTATAGCACCCCCGTGATTATCTGGAACAGCTCAAGCACACCGCCGCGGGCGGAGTACAAGGGCCAGCCCGTCACGGCGAGCAACGGCACGCTCACCGCTGGCGGCAACGCAGTGCTCGGTTACAACGACTGGCTGGCGAGCTCTGCCGCGTGTGTCGCCGGCACAGGCAGTGGTTGCCAGAGCGGTGGGGTCTTCGAACGACGGATGCTGAAAGTCGTGATTGGCAACTGCACTGGACAAAATAACGGCGCCACTTCGATTCCCGTCCTGGGTTTTGGCTGCTATTTCGTGGTGCAGCCGGCCGGTAGCACGGGAAGCACCTCAGAGATCTTCGGCCAGTTCGTGCAGGAGTGCGAAGGCGACAACGTGCCGGGTCCCAATCCTTCGGGTGATACCGGCCCGCAGATCATTCAGCTCTATAAAACCTATATCAATGGTAGCGGCACTCCGAGCAACGACTCGTAGGAGGCGTCATGGGACTTCGTGCGTTTAAACAGCCCAAGGACGAGCAAGGCATGGCATTGGTGGAGTTCACCCTCATCCTGCCATTGCTGTTGCTGCTGTTGCTGGCCCTCGGTGAGTTTGGCCGAATGCTGTTTCAGTACAACACCCTGTTGCAGGCCAGCCGTGATGCGGGTCGTTACGTGGCCAGTCAGGCCTGGAATTCGACGCTCGGAACTGTCGCCCTGAGCAGCACGTTGCAGACCAATACGAAGAACGTGGCGGTGTATGGCGTGCCTGCCAACACCGGGACCGCAGTGGTGTCGGGGTTGACGACCGCAAATGTGGCGGTCTCCGCGTTGGGCACCGACCACGTGCAGGTCACCATCACCTACACCTTCTGCCCGGTGATCGGCGCAGGCAATTGTACCGGCTCGATTAGCGGACTGTTCCCCACTCCGATTGCGCTGAGTATTCCGCTGGTTGCCACGACTGTCATGAGGGTTCTGTGATGAATCGCAAACAGATGCGCGGGGTCTATGCGGTGGAGTTCGCCTTCATCGGCTTGTTGGTGTTCATTCTGTTGTTCGGCGTGCTGGAAATGGGCCGCCTGTATTTCACCGTGAATGCCCTTGATGAATCCGTGCGGCGCGGCGCGCGCCTGGCGGCGGTGTGCAATATCAGCGACCCGATCGTCTTGCAGCGGGCGATCTTCAATGCCGCGGGCAATACCGGTTCGAGCCAGCTGATCAGCAATCTGAACACCGGCAATCTGACACTGACCTATCTGGACAGCAACGGTGCCGTGGTCGCCAACCCCACCGACACCACCAGCGCCACGGGCTTCCGTGCGATCCGTTATGTCCAGCTGAGCCTGCAAGGCTACGTGTTCAATTTATTCATTCCCGGGTTTGGCGTGCCCATTAGCTTGCCCACCTTCAGGGCGACCTTGCCACGCGAAGCCCTTGGGCATCACTCCGAATCGGGGGAGGTCACTCCATGCTGAATATAAAGGAAACTCCATTAACTCTAGCGACCGGCAAACCCGGGCTGCGATTGCTGATCAGTAGTCGTGATGCCACGGCGTTGCGTGATCTGCAAGGCGTTTGCCAGCGCGTACCGAGCCTGGAAGTGAGCACTCGCCTGGTCAGCAATGGACATGTCGACCCACTCTACGGCCTGGAGCGGATGCCCGATCTGTTGTTGGTGCGCGTCAGCCACCTGTGGCGCGAGGAGCTGGCCGCGCTGTTACAGCGTCCGGCCCATGAGCGTCCGCCGCTGTTGGTGTGCGGTCTGCCGGGCGAGCAGGATGGTATGCGCCTGGCGATGCAGGCCGGCGCTCGCGATGTCCTGCCGGAGCCGATCGCCGAGACGGAATTGCTTGCCGCCTTGAGCCGCCTGGTCATTGAGGTCCGGGTCGGCAGTGGCACGGAAGGCAAACTGATCGCCGTAATGAGCGCCAAGGGTGGCTCCGGCGGTACCTTGCTGGCCTGCAACCTGGCTCACCAGCTCAGCGTCCAGGGTGGCAATACCCTGTTGCTGGACATGGACCTGCAATTTGGCAGCGTGACGCATTACCTGGATGTGGCGCAGTCGCACAGCCATCTGGAGGTGTTGCAGCAGGTCGAGGACATGGACGGTGTCGCGTTACGTGGATTTTGCAGCCACTTCAGCCCGACCTTGCATGTGCTGGGAGGGCGGGCCGGCGAGCTGGGTCTGCCGCAGGATGCCCAGCCCGAACAACTCGATACCTTGTTGCATCTGGCCAGCTCAAGTTATGACTGGGTGGTTGTCGACCTGCCGCGGCAAATCGACCACCTCACCAGCTCCGTGCTGGAGCAGGCGGACCGGGTCTACATCGTGGTGCAGCAGAGCGTCAGCCATCTTCGCGATGCCAGCTCCCTGATGCGGATTCTTCGCGAAGATCTGGGCGTGCGCGGGGATCAGTTGCAGGTGGTGGTCAATCGTTATGACAAGGCGGCGGCGATCAGTCTCAAGGATATCGGCGAGGCGCTGCGCTGCGTGAATCTGTTGAAATTGCCCAACGACTTCAACCTGGTCAGCCAGAGCCAGAACTCTGGCGTGCCGTTGGGGCTGCAAGCACCGCGGGCTCCGATCACCGTCGCCGTGCGCGCGATGACCGAGCAGTTGGCCGGTAACCAGATGGCTGGGAACAAAGGCTTACTCAAACGCGCCCTTAACCGTTTTTTCAGGGGATGAGCCATGATCAGCGACTTTCGTAACCGCCTGCGCAAACAGTCCGCCAAACCCGTCGTATCGTTGCTTGCCCCGCAGGGCGACGACCCGCTGGATCCAGCGGAGGAATTGATGGCATGGGAGCGCGCGGCGCCGGACGTTCTTTATGAGACCAAGAGCCAGGTCACCCCGGTGGAGGCCGAGTGGCGGGAAAAGATCTATCAGCAATTGCTTAAAGTCATGGACCTGTCCTTGCTCGATTCGCTTGAGCAGGCCGAGGCGACACGGCAGATTCGTGATATTTGCCAGCGTCTGCTGGATGAGCATTCAGCTCCCGTGAGTTCGATCAGCCGCCAGTTGATCATCAAGCAGATCACCGACGAGGTGCTTGGTCTTGGCCCGCTGGAGCCGCTGCTGGCGGATCACAGCGTGTCCGATATCCTGGTCAACGGCCATGCCTCGGTCTATGTCGAGCGCTTCGGCAAGTTGCAGAGGACCGATGTGCGTTTTCGCGACGATCAGCATTTGCTGAACATCATCGACCGCATCGTTTCCAGCCTGGGGCGGCGCATCGACGAGTCCTCGCCATTGGTGGATGCCCGGCTCAAGGACGGTTCGCGGGTCAACGCGATTATCCCGCCGCTGGCCATCGACGGACCGAGCATGTCGATCCGGCGCTTTGCCGTGGACCTGCTCAACACCGACAGCCTGATCCAGGTGGGGACCTTGACCCCGGCCATTGCCTTGCTGCTCAAGGCGATTGTACGTGGACGCTTGAACGTATTGATCTCCGGTGGCACCGGCAGCGGCAAGACCACCATGCTCAATGTGCTGTCCAGCTTTATTCCGCAAAATGAGCGGATCGTCACCATTGAAGACTCGGCCGAGCTACAACTGCAGCAGCCGCATGTGGTGCGCCTGGAAACCCGTCCGTCGAACATCGAGGGGCGTGGCGAGGTGAGCCAGCGCGAATTGGTGCGCAACAGCCTGCGGATGCGCCCGGACCGCATTGTCATCGGCGAAGTGCGTGGCGCCGAGGCGCTGGACATGCTGACGGCCATGAATACCGGCCACGACGGCTCGTTGACCACGATCCACGCCAATACCGCGCGCGATGCGCTGGGGCGAATCGAGAACATGGTGTCGATGACCGGCGCGACTTTCCCGATCAAGGCCATGCGTCAGCAGATTGCATCGGCCATTGATGTGGTGATCCAACTGGAGCGTCAGGAGGATGGCAAGCGGCGCCTGGTCAGCGTGCAGGAAATCAACGGCATGGAGGGCGAGATCATCACCATGACCGAGATTTTTTCGTTTGCCCGCAGTGGCATCGGCGAGCACGGTGAAGTCCTCGGCGATTATCGGCCCAGCGGCATGATCCCGGCCTTTCGCGATGTGCTGGGCAAGCGCGGCATCGTGTTGCCGCTCGACCTGTTCAGGCCTGAATGGATGGAGGGACGGCAGTCATGAACGCTATATCCGGTGAATTCATTCTGATTTTTCTCGGCATGGTGTTTATCGCCGTCTTCCTCCTGGCCCAGGGTGTGACGGTGCCGGTGTTCGGTGAGGCGGGCAAGATGCGCAAGCGCATTCGTGGCCGCCTGCACGTGCTGGAGAAAGCCAACAATCTGCCGAATATGCAGACCGTGCTGCGGCAGAAATACCTGACCCGCTTGTCGCCACTGGAGGCCTGGCTTGAACAACTGCCGTTCATGGCGGATCTGACCCAACTGATCGAGCAGTCCGGACATGAATATCGGGCCTATCGGGTGCTATTCCTCGGGATTGCCATGGGGGCGGGGGGCGCGGCCCTGGTCCTGTTGCTGGCGTCACCCTGGTGGATGGCGCTGGTGGTGGCGGTAGTGCTGGCTTCGCTGCCGCTGCTGAAAATCCTCCGTGACCGTAACAAACGCTTCGCGGCATTCGAAGAGGGCTTGCCGGATGCGCTGGATGCCATGTGCCGGGCGCTGCGCGCCGGGCATCCCTTCAACGAAACCCTGCGTCTGGTTGCCGAAGAACACAAGGGGCCGGTGGCGCATGAGTTTGGCCTGACCTTCTCCGATATCAACTATGGCAACGATGTACGCCGGGCCATGCTCGGTCTGCTGGAGCGTATGCCGAGCATGACGGTAATGATGTTGGTGACGTCGATCCTCATTCATCGCGAGACCGGCGGCAATCTGACCGAGGTACTGGAGCGTTTGAGTCGACTGATCCGCGGGCGCTTCCGTTTTCAGCGCAAGGTCAAGACCTTGTCGGCTGAAGGGCGAATGTCGGCCTGGGTATTGGTGTCCATTCCTTTTGTACTGGCGGCGGTGATCCTGGTCACAACTCCCAGCTATCTGCCGGTACTGACCAATGATCCGATCGGCCATAAGCTGATCATCGGGGCCTTTTGCGCCATGTTGGTCGGGATCCTCTGGATCCGCAAAATCATCCGGATTCAGGTTTAAGTGGTTTTCGCTACGCGGAGGTGCGGGTCATGGACTATTTACTCGGGTTGTTCAGTCGGGTGACGGGTAACGAGGCGCTGGCACGCCTGTTGTTCGTCAGTGCGATCGGTTTGAGCGCGGTGCTGGCGGTGGCCACCCTGATGCTCCTGTTGCTGGGGCTTCAGGATCCGATGCGGCGGCGTCTCGCGCTGATCAAGCGGGGGCATTTCGGCAGCGCGGCGGGACCGGATGCGCCGGGTAATCTGCAACTGTTGCTGGAGCGGGTCGGTCAGCGCTTTGGTTCAACTGAAGCCGCCCAGGCGTCCGAAACCCAGCTCCTGTTGATACACGCGGGGTACCGCTCATCTTCGGCGGTGCAGATGTACTGGGCGGTGCGCTTGCTGCTGCCGCTGATATTGGTCGGTCTTGCGCTGCTGGTGTTACCCCTGATTCCCAGGCTTACCCTGGCCCCGGGCATGTTGCTGTTGATTCTGGTAGCGGGTGTCGGTTGGTTACTGCCTGGACTGTATGTCAGCAAGCGCAAGCAGCTACGACAAGGCCGGCTGCGCGCGGCCTTTCCGGATGCGCTGGATCTGATGGTGGTCTGCGTGGAGTCGGGTCTGGCCTTGCCGACGACCATTGAACGGGTGGCCGAAGAGATGTCGGTCAGTCAGGTCGAGCTGGCTGAGGAACTGGCCCTGGTCAATGCGCAAATCCGTGCCGGCATCAGCAGTACCGAGGCGCTGAAGCAACTGGCCGTGCGCACCGGGCTGGAAGATGTGCAAGGCCTGGTCAGTCTCCTGGGGCAGAGCATCCGCTTCGGCACCAGCGTGGCCGATACCCTGCGCATCTATGCCGATGAGTTCCGTGACCGGCGTACGCAGGCAGCCGAAGAAATGGGCGCGAAAATTGGTACCAAGCTGATATTCCCACTGATTTTCTGTCTGTGGCCGAGCTTCTTTCTGATCGCGATCGGCCCGGCCATGATCGGCGTGTTCCAAGCCTTCGGGACTCCCTGAGGTAAGTACGAGCCCCTACCGAAGTAAGCCTGAGTCACCTACCGAGGTGACTCATTTGCTGCTCATGCTGCCCGATGCCTTCTGATCAAAATGCTCGGGAATCGGGTAGGTGAAGCTATTCAACCAGCGCTGCATGGCCAGATCACGTTCGGTGGCCGAAACGCTTTGCAGTTTGGGCGAGGCCACCACGCCGCGAATCTGTAGTTGCATCCACTGTTCGGTGCCTTGTTGCGGCGCCGAAGAGGGTCCTGGCTCAATTGCCCAGGCGGTCGTGGACAGGCAAGCCATGGACACTATCAACAGCCTCTTGGTCTTCATCTCGACTCCTCGAATCTTCTACTTGATCGCACTGGGTGAGGCCTCGACGACCTCCGCCGCGCGAGTCCCCTTGGAGGCCACCACTTTCTTGCCTGGGGCCTTGAGTTTTTCCGCGCGCGATTGCGCGTCCGTGACTTGCCTTGGACTCAGGCCGGCGCGGTTCGCCAGTTCGGCAGCCTGCTTCCAGTTATCCTGATAGATCAGCAACGTCACCATGTTGAGCGCCGCCAGTGCATCGGACTGCTTGAGTTCCATGGCGGTCAGAAATTCGAAACGTGCTTCATTGATCCGTTGTTGATTGAGGTAGACGACCCCCAGGTCATTACGGATTTTTTCGTCGGTGGGGGCCATCCTTTTCGCCCGCTCAAGGTGCTCCATGGCGGCCGCGTTATCGCTCCTGGCCGCGGCCAACTGGCCCAGGCCATGCTCGCCCTCAGCGGCCAGGCAAGTGCCGAGCAGGCCCTGATACAACGGTTCGGCCTCGTTACGCCCGAGCAGGCGCAGTATCCGCGCCTTGCGCAGGCGAACCTGAACCAGGTTGTCGGGTAGTCCTTCCAGGTTCGCCAGGCTGGCATACAAACGGCCATCGTTGATCATGTCGTCGGCCAGGTTCAGGCTCAACTGCTGGTCCGAACCTGGACTCGCGCAGCTACTCGGTCCCGAAGACAGGCCGTTGCTCGCGCACCCCGCGAGCATCACTGTCGCCGCTATGGTGATGAGCGCTTTCATTGCGAAAGTCCCATGCGATTGTCGAAGTCGCCGCTATCGAGGAAGTACATACGGTAGAAGTTCGGGTCGTAATTGCGCAACTGCTCGCCAGGCAATGACGGCAGTTGGGCGTTGGCCGCCAGTGGCTGGACCAGATGCGGGGTGACGATCATCAGCAGTTCGCGTTCTTCGCGGTTGATGGTGTTGTTGCGGAAGAACGCGCCGAGAATCGGGATATCGCCCAAGCCCGGAAACTTGTTCACCTGGGAACTGTTGTTGGTGCTGATCAGGCCGCTGATGACGAAGCTTTCGCCATCGGCCAGGGAAATGCTGGTGTCGGTGCGGCGCACGGTCAGCGCCGGGACCAGGACGCCGGCGATCTGCACCGCGTTGGTGAAGTCCAGCTCGCTGACCTCGGGGGCGACCTTCAGGGCAATGCGGTTTTTCTCGATGATGGTCGGGGTCAGGGTCAGGCGGACACCGAATTCCTTGTACTCGATGGAGATGTTGTTGCTACCCGAACTGGGCACCGGAATGGGGATTTCACCACCGGCCAGGAAGCTCGCGCTCTGCCCGCTGAGGGCCACCAGGCTCGGCCGGGCCAGGGTGTAGGCAAAGCCACTGCCTTCCAGGGCATTGATCATCCCCAGCACATTGCCGCCGCCAAAGCCGATATTGAACGTGCCGTTATTCAGCGGAATATTCGGCGCCAGACTACCAATGCGCCCAGGGGTCACCGTCACCCCGGGCACGGTGCCCGGCGAGCCGAACAGAAAGTTGCCGCTTTTGCCGAAGATCGACGTGCTGGCCTCTTTCAACTTGGTCCGGCTGACTTCGACGAAGCGAATATCGGTCTGCACCTGGCTCGGCAACAGCGGGTCTTCGGAAGGCACCGTGGACAAGCTGGTCAGTGCCGACGTGGCCTTGCCCCTGACGAACACCATGCTTTGGCGCGGTGTCGGCGAGCAGGCGGTCCAGACCATCACACTGGTGGTGCCCGGAGCGATGCCCGTGAGGATAAAGGCGCTGCCGCCGCTGGTTTGCACGTCGGCGATTTTCGGGTCGCCCACTGCCAGTTGCGTAATCGGAACCGGCATGCGCAGTTCATCCTGAAGCCCCTGACCGACTTCGAACACGCTGGGCAAACTGGCTAATTGCGAGCAATTGCTCGTCGCGGCCTGAGCCGCGTCCATGCCAAGGCCCATCCACAGCAGGCCATGAACGATTGTCTTGAAAGCAGGCACGGTACGATAGTTCATAGTAGGTACATCCTCGCCGAACGGGCTGTCTGTGGGCTGACCGGGTTGCCCCGGAGCGGCCCTCCAAACCACTGATGGGTTCCAGCAATATCCCTTGGTACCGCGCACGATCAAGCGTCAGACGCTGGTCTGACAGGTCCACTACTTGATCGCTGAACAAAATGTGGGCAACCCAGGCCGATATGGATTGCTCTTGGTTTGAAGGTAGTTCAATCAAGGCAAAGCGCCATGCAAAAAAACAAATGCCCCGACAAAGCGGGGCATTTATTTTTCTGAAGTTGGATTGTCGAAGGCCTGTTTGAGGAACCGATTGAATCTGCTCGTCGTTCCGGATGTGTTTGGGCAGACAAGGCTTCGGCGGCTGTAATGGTTTGCAGGTGCGAAGCATTGAACCGTGTAAATATTTCCTTTGAATGGCCTCGCCATTCAGCCAAAGACTAAACTTCTCCAGCCGGTGCAAGCGGACCCTCGGGCTCGGCGAACACACTCGTCAATCGCTCGATGCTGGCCTGCAGTAACTGCCTCAGTTCAGCCGCGTATTCATCGGCAAGAAGAGCGGCTGTCGTCGACGCCTGGCCATCCGTCAGGGCCTGCTCAAGTTGATCGGCTCTTCTTGAAAGCGCAATGGCACCCAAGGTACCCGCAGTGCCTTTGATGGTGTGCAGTACACGGGCGGCGCCTGCAAGATTTTTCGTTGCTATTTGCTCTTCCAGGTTCACGAGTTGTTTTTCCGTATCAGCGCCAAACATCTTCAGGACATTGCGTATCAAACTCAGGTTTCCATCCAGCCGCTCGACTATCGCAGCTCGGGTTTCAATGAGCTCGTCTTGTGTCATGCCCGGATAAAGGGCAACTGGGGCCAGGGGCGGTTCCGCGTCAAGGTAGGCGCGCAGCACCGAAACCAGTTGCTCGATGTCGATTGGTTTGCCGACATGCCCGTCCATACCCGCCTGCAAACAGGATTGTCGGTCGGAGTCGGACGCATTGGCCGTGATCGCAATGATCGGCAGTGTGACAAAACGCGGGTCGGCTCGAATTCTCCGGGTGGCTTCATAACCATCGATGTCAGGCATCTGGACATCCATCAGCACGGCATCGAAGGACTTGCTCCCCGTGGTCACGGATTGAACACCTTCGAAACCGCCTTCGGCCAACTGAACCGTTGCCCCCTCGGATCTGAGCAGTTCATCGATGACCTGACGGTTCAAGGCGTTGTCTTCAACCACCAGCAAGTTGAGGCCCTTGAGGCGCCCTGAGTGCTTTTGCCTGAGTGCCGGAGTCTCGGTCGCCGAGGTGACACCTTGCAGCGCGCGCAAAATGACCTCGGTCAGTTGCCGCGGTGTAACGGGTTTGGTGATGAAGTCGGCGAAAGGCGCATCGCCCCGATCCTGACTCTCGGCCAATATTTCGCGCCCGTAGGCGGTGATCATGACGACGACGGGGGGCGGTACCCGGCCTTTTATCGCGCAAATCAATTTTGCCGCGTTCACACCATTCAAGCCTGGCATCCGCCAATCCATCAACACCACGTCATAGCGTTCTCCCCCATGGACGGCTTCGCTGATCCGGCTCACGGCGTCAACGCCAGAGCTGACCAGGTCGGCCTGCCAGCCCAGGGTTGCCACCGTGCGCATCAGCAACTCGGCGGCAATCGGGTTGTCGTCGACCACCAGCAGACGCATCGACCGATCAGCGTGGAGCGGGATGTCCCTGGCCGTTGGGCTCGTATCCACATCAAGCCAGATATCAAACCAGAAACGGCTGCCCACATCCGGGCGGCTTTCCACCCGCAGATCCCCGCCCATCAGCTTGACCAGGCGCTTGCAGATGACCAGCCCGAGGCCCGAACCGCCGAAGCGGCGCGAGGTCGAGGCTTCGGCCTGATTGAAGCCTTCGAAGATATGCTCTATCTGCTCGCTGGTAATCCCGATGCCACTGTCCGTGACGGCAATCCGCACGTGGACCCTGGCATCGCTACGTTCCAGGAGTTCGAGGCTGACGATGACCTGTCCTTTCAGGGTGAACTTGAGGGCGTTACCGGCCAGATTGATCAATACCTGCTGCAATCGCAGTCGGTCGCCAATCAGGTCGCTGGGCAGGGCCGGGTCGAGATCGAACAACACTTCGATATCCTTCTGGCCCTGATTGCCGGCCAAGACGATACCGAGGTCTTGCATCAAGGCTTCGAAGTCGAACGGATGTCGATCCAGCTGGAGCTTGCCGGCCTCGATCTTCGAATAGTCGAGAATGTCGTTGAGCAGGCTCAGCAACGATTGGGCGGCCGTTTGCGCCTTGCTCACGTAGTCTCGCTGACGCAAATTGAGCGGGGTGAACTGGACCAGATGGAGCATCCCGAGCACCGCGTTCATCGGGGTGCGGATTTCATGGCTCATGTTCGCGAGAAATGACGACTTGGCCGCATTCGCCGCGTCGGCTTGCTCCTTGGCCTGACGCAGGCTGAGTTCCATCTCATGTCGGGCCGTCACGTCATGATTGATACCCGTCATGAGGACCGGTGTGCCACGTGCATCGCGTTCGACACGAACTCGCGTCTCTATTTGACGTATGCGCCCGTCGGGAAGTACGACGCGGTACAACGGCAGACGCTGTTCGCGTCCATCGATCACGGCATCGAGCGCCGTCATGACGATATCCACATCCTCCTCATGCAGGCGCGAACGCCAATGCTCGAAGTTCAGGCCCTTATCGAGCAACGCCTGCGAGTAGCCATAGATCTCGAACATACGATCGTTCCAATGCAACGTACCGTCGCCAAGGTTCCACGACCAAATACCGAGTTCAGCGATATCGGCGGCCAACAGGAGATGGTCACGGATGGCGGCAAGATCGCTACGCTGTTTTTTCTGTTCGGTGATATCGGTCATGACACAAACGAAGCAGCGTTCCTCGGTGCCCTTCATCGAGCCGGTGGAGACGTGGACCGCAAACACCGATCCATCCTTGCGCAAACCGGCCAACTCCACGCCACTACCGGTTTCAGTGAAGCCATCCTGCGAGAACCGCGCGCTGTAGTCGTTGTACGCGGCCAGGTGAGACTCCGGTACCAGTGTCCTGACATCGCGACCGATAATCTCTTGCGTGTCGTAGCCGAACTCCCGTCGGCCGGCACGGTTGATCGATCGCACTTTGCCTGTGCCATCGACGGTGATGATGGGGTTGACCGCTGTATCGAGGATCGCCCGCGTCGTTTCCAGGCTCGCGGCCAGTTCCTTTTCCGTTTTGCTTTGCAGGGTGATCTGGTGAGTCAGGCGCAGGCCGAAAAGCACCAATACGCAGACCAGCAAGCCGATACCCGTGGCATGCCACAGCGTATCCGACCACCAGGCGGCCAGGTTTTCATTCTGCGAGAGTGCTGCCGCGACAAACAGCGGATAGTCATGCAGGCTGCGGAAACTATTGAGGCGAAGCACGCCGTCTTGAGCCGATGCAGTGGAAAATGTACCGAACGCTCCCTGTAGACGGTGCTCGCGGAACAGCATGACGCTGGAAATGTCCGCGCCGATGAAGCGTTCTTCGAATGGCCGCCGCACCGCCATGACACCCGAGTCAAAAGCCAGGGTAACGGCGCCTTCCTGGCCGATGTCGAGGCGGTTATAAAACTGTGAGAAAAAATCGATATCGATCGTGGCAACGGCGACACCGGCAAAGCCGCCGTCTGGAGTGTCAATGCGCCGCGACACCGGAATGGTCCACTTGCCAGTCGACCGACTGCGTAGCGGAGCCCATAGATGCACGCCTCGATCAGTGTGACTCTGATGAAAGATGAAATATTCGCGATCAGAGTTGTTATAGCTGCGCAAAGGACCAGGCAATGCACTGGCGATCAACCCGCCATCGCGGTCGAACAGATAGAGGCCATCGAGTTGCTTGAGCTCGTTGCGCCGCGCGACGAAGGCCCGGTGCAGCCGCTCCAGCGCCGACGGGGCGGTGCCGTCGTGTTCGACACGCTCGACAATCCCGCTCAGGACAATGTCGGCTTCCTTGATCGTGTCGTCGGCGTGTTGGGACATTGCCCAGGCAAGATTCGCGGTGGCGGTCGTCACCTCGTTCAGTTGAACCTTGCGAGCGGTGACACTGCGCCAGATGTCGGTGCCAACGAGAACCGCGCAGATGATGAAAATGAACAGCGTCATTCGGGAGGTGAGCGAAAATCGGTAGGCCACGTTTGCGTTCCCGAGAAGTGGATCATCCATTGATAGCGCAGTCTGTATTAAACGTAATAGCCCGGCAACTTGTCCCTAAACTCCGCGTTCATCGACCTCAAGGTAGCCTCGCCCGCCCATCGACGGGCGAGCGATATTGATTGAATCGGTTCATCAGCCGCACTTTCAAGTCCAGGTAAAAAGACCCTAGCAGAACGGTGGCGCGCCGCTAATTGTCATTTATTGATCGAATCATGACTAAAACACGCGGTTCAAGACAGGCTCGCGAACATCGCCCTGGCCGCGTACAGAACACCGAAGATCGCCATCAGCAGCAGCAGGACGCTGGACGCGAAGCTGATCTTCGCCTGGTGCCGGATCGCGAAGGATTGCCGGGCGAGCAGGATGTAGAAGGTCATGACCGAGAAATCGATCACCGCCCAGAGCACGGCGAGCAATGCCACACTGTGGTTGAAGGAAGGTGTGACCTGGATGAACTGGGGAAAGAACGACACGAAAAAGATAATCTCCTTGGGGTTGGAAATGCCCACCAGGAAACCGTTGAAGAATCCGTTGCGCCGCTCGCCGGTCTTCGGCCGCGAGCTGCCACCGACCGGCGCCGAGCATGTTTCCCGGATCCCGTGTACGCCCAGGTAACCGATAAACAGGCAGCCGACCAGACTGACGACATTGATCAGCTGTGGGTTGAGCGAAAGGCTGCCGCTCAGGATAAGCGCCGCCAGCCACGCCAGTGTCAGCGATGCGCCATTGGTGCCGAGCATCGTCAGCAGCGCCCGGCCACTGCCGGCCCCCAGGCTGGTGTTGACCAGCAGCGCGACCACCGGACCAGGGGTCACGATCAGCAGGGAAATGCTGAGCAGGTAAAGCAGTAGCAGCGAAAGGTTCATCGAGAGTCGCCTGCGCGGGAGAATTGTGTCCGGCAAGCCTGAGGCGCGGAGGCCTGTTTGAAAAATGGATAAATCTGTGCCTCACTATGATTATTAGTCATAGTGAGGCGTACCCATGGCCGAACGTATCCCACCGCTCTATGCCCTGCGTGCCTTCGAGGTGGCGGCCCGATCCTGCTCGTTTACCCGCGCCGCCGAGGAACTGTCGCTGACCCAGAGCGCCATCAGTCGGCATATCCGCAACCTGGAGGCCCTGTTCGGTTGCCATCTGTTCGAGAGGAACGGTCCGAAACTGCAATTGACCGATGCCGGGCAACGCCTGGCCCAGGGCTTGAGAACCGGGTTCAAGGTGATTGAGGAGGCCTGCCTGCCTTTTCGCGCCAATGCCGAGCAACTGCGTCTGAAAGCCCCTTCCAGCCTGACCATGCGCTGGTTGTTGCAATCGTTGGAAAAGCTCAAGCAGGTGAATCCCGACTTGTCGGTGCAGTTGTCCAGTGTATGGATGGATGTCGATACCGTGGATTTCCACGCCGAACCCTATGATTGCGCGATTCTGCTGGGTGACGGGCGTTTCGGAGCCCAGGTCGAGTGCTGCAAGCTCTTCGATGAGTGGTTGATTCCGATCTGTTCCAGCCAGGTTCTGGGAACTGAGCCGTGGAGCCTCGAGACCCTGGAGCGCCACGAACTGATTCACTCGTCCACGGACCGCCGGGATTGGCGGCGCTGGTTGGCGGGGATGGGCTGGGAAGGGCGGGCCAGGGTGGAGCGCGGCAAGCTGTTCAGTACCCTGGACCAGGGGATCTCGGCCGCCATGCGCGGGCACGGCGTATCGATCGGTGACCTGTACCTGATCCTCGAGGATATCCGCGGCGGTTTGCTCGGACTGCCGTTCAAGACCGCCGTCGGCTCGGGAGAGGGTTACTACCTGGTCTGGCTTAAAAGCAGCTTGCGCAAGGAACGCATCCTGGCCTTTCGCGATTTCCTATTGGCTGAGGTGCCCGAAATGGATATGGCGGGCATCGAGTTTCGTTGAACGAGCTCGGCCTGGTAGCGGGCGGCGTCGGTCAAATATGAAAATTCTTTCACGATAGCCTGGGCACGCGGCGTCTATAGTCGATCCGCTCGTTCAAAAGCTTCCCTTGCCCGCCCACCCGCGGGCTTTTTTTTGCCTGCCCGTGGAGGGCGCTTGGCAAACAGGCAGGATAGCCGCCGAGGCGCGTACCGTTCGTCAGTCCCGTGGGGTTTTTCTAAACCTTGCCGGCCAAGTTATTTCCAATCCTTCAGCCAACCTGTTTTTTAAAGTGCTGGAGGAACCCCATGAGTCGAAAGGCCCCCCTGTTATGCCTCACCGCCCTTGCCCTGCTACTGGGCGCAAGCCTGGCGGGGCCGGTCAATGCCGGTACGCCCGCGCAGTTCATCGACACGGCCTCGGCGGCCGGGATTGCCGAGGTCGAGAGCAGTCGTCTGGCGATCCAGAAAACCTCGGCCACGGACATCAACAGCTTTGCCGTGGAAATGATCAAGGACCATACCGATGCCAACCGCGATCTGAAGGCCATCGCTGCCCATCACAATCTGCCCATGGCCCCAGAGGCGGAAATCCTCGACCGCGCCCGTAAGTTGATACTGCAGGTACAGGAAGGCGAATCCTTCGATATCGCCTATGTGGCCAACCAGATCAAGGCCCATGAGGACGCGATCCAGTTGTTCAAGGATGAGGCCGAGTCCTCCGAGTCCCCGGAGCTGAAAGCCTTTGCCATACAAACCCTGCCCAAGCTGCAGATGCACCTGGACATGGCCAGGAAGCTGGAAATGTCTCATCACAAGGGCAATTGAGCCAGGGCCCGGGGCGCTCAAGAGGGCGCCCTGGGGGTGTTGTCTGCACCATGGAGATGGTGCGTAGCCACATTCGATTTCTCATGTAAGGAAAAGCGATCAAAGGCGGCGACTAAGCGGCGTCAAAAATATACGATGTCCGCCAGGGCCTTTATCGAAGGCCCGCGTCGGAAGCGCAAGGCTGACGACGTTGACACACCCGCACGGCAAGGAATGTCTGGCGCGGCTGTTTTTCCATCATTTTATAGGGATGTATTGATGTGATTTCGATTCTTGAACTGCGCAATATCATTGAGCTCGGTTTTTTGCCCCTTCGTTGTCAGTGTACGGTGAGCCATGACAGCTCACTGACGGTGAAGGTCTTCGACCCGGAAACAGGGCGGGTGGACTTGTTGGTCACCGGAATTTCCACGGCCGGCTTGACCAGTGCCAGGGCTATTTCCAAGCTCGTGGGCGAATTGCGTGGTGAGCTGGCGGTCAATCAACGGGCCTTCTTCAATAGCGCGGAGCCAATGGTGGGCCGGGTGCGCGCCAAACTCTAGACGTCCGCCAGGGAAGCTCAGTCCGCGGAAATTTCGTTGAACGAGCAGTACTCATCCCAGTCCATGCCCAGCGCCTCGGCCACTTCACGGTGGACTTCCAGGCGCATGGCCTTGAGCTCCTCGGGCGTTTCGGCGACCAGTTGCAGGGTCAGTTCCCAAGGCTCGAGGCCGAGGTTTTCGGCTTCGTCCTCGAAGGCCCACTGGAACTGTTGCTGCTGTTCCTTCGGACTCAGCTCGCGGGTTTCTTCACGCAGGTGCGGGTGGGCGTCGAGGAACTTGCCGAGGGCGACCTCGTTTCGGGATTCTTTGGCAATCATGCTGGCGTCTCTGATTGGATGGCCGGGCGGCAAGCCGTCGGCGGGCTCGTGGGCCTGGTAAATACTGCGGTCATGCTAGCGAGTTCATTCTCGGATGGAAAGAATCGCTCGGTTCTACACGGCTGACAGCTTTACAACCCGGTATACGGATCGGCGGCGATAAGCGCATCTGCTGCTGGCGCCGGTGGGGTTGCCGGCGCTTGACCAGAATGCCGTGTGACGGCACCGTTTCAGATCGCCGATACCGATAGGCCGGTCCGTCGCTGCACGACTGCCCAGATCCCCAGCGCCAGGGTTGAAAGCAAACCACCGGCAGTGACGATGCCCCCCCAGCCATAGGGCCCGTACAACTGTGCCCCCAGCAGCGAGCCCAGCGCGCCGCCAATGAAATAGCAGGTGATGTAGCCGGCATTCAGGCGGTTGCGCGCCTGTGGTCGGAGCTTGAACACGGCGTTCTGATTGCTGACATGAATCAGCTGCACGGCAAAGTCCAGCACCAACACGCCGATCAGCAGCGCCGTCAGCGAATGCCCGGCAAAGCCCAGCGGCAACCACGACAACAGCAGGGCCAGCAGGCCCAGGGTAGTGGCGAATTCGCCCTTGCCGCGATCGGCCATGCGTCCGCCCAGGTTCGCCGCCATGGCGCCGACGGCGCCGGCCAGGCCGAACAGACCGATGACCCCATCCGAATAGCCGTAGGGCGGGCTGGCCAGGAGGAAGGCCAGGGGCGTCCAGAACAACGCGAACAGGCAGAAGGTCAGCAGGCCCAGGACCGCCCGCAGGCGCAGCACCGGTTCCTCGACGAACAGGCGGAACACCGAGCCGAGCAGGGCCGGGTAACTCAGTCCGGCATGCTGGCGATGTTCCGGCAGGGCGCGCAGCAGGGCGAAGGCGCAGAGGAACATCAGGCCGGCGGCCAGCAAGTAGATGCTGCGCCAGTCGCCGATGTCGGACAGCAGGCCCGCCGCGGTGCGCGCCAGGAGAATGCCCAGCAGCAAGCCACTCATCAGCGTGCCGACCACCCGCCCGCGCTGTTCGGGGGCGGTCAGGCCGGCAGCCATCGGTACCAGCACCTGGGCCACCACCGAGAACAGGCCGGCCAGCGCGGTGCCGAACAGCAGCCAGGGCAGGCTTGGCGAGAACGCACTGATCAACAGGCCGAGGGCGCTGAGCAAGGTCATGACGACAATCAGTCGGCGCTGTTCGAACAGATCCCCCAGCGGTACCAGCAGCAACAGTCCGGCGCCGTAGCTCAACTGGGCGGTGATGACGATGGTACCGGCGGTGCCGGTGCTCAGGCCCAGGTGCTGGGCGATGGTATGCAGCAGCGGTTGGGCATAGTAGTTACTGGCAACCGCCAGGCCGGTGGCAATTGCCATCAGCAGGATCAGGGCAGAGCTCAAAGGTTTATGTACGGCGTTGGCGTCGGACATTGACTGTCTCGTTATGGGAATTCGGTGCGCGAATTATCTGGAATGTCTTAGCATGACACCAATGCATTGTTTTCATTCTATTCATCTTGAAACGAGATATAGCCGATGAACCTCAAACAGATCGAGTACGCCCTGGCGGTAGCCGACGAGGGCAGTTTCACCCGTGCGGCCGAGCGCTGCCATGTGGTGCAGTCGGCTCTGAGTCATCAGATCGCTCGCCTGGAACAGGCTCTCGGTGCATCGTTGTTCGAGCGCAGTTCGCGTAAGGTCCGCTTGACCGCGGCCGGCGAGGCGTTTGTGCGTAGCGCGCGCCCGGCGCTGGAGGCGACCCGGCGGATTGTCGCCGAAGTGGCGGCGGCGTCCGGGGAGGTGCGCGGCAGTCTGTCCATCGGCAAGATCTCATCTCTGACCGAAGTCGACCTGGTGGGTTTGCTCGCGCGTTTCCACGGACTTTATCCACAGGTGGATATTCATCTGAACATGAGCAAGAGCGAGTCGCTGATGCTCGATGTGCGCGAACGGCGGCTGGACCTGGCGTTCGTCGGCTTGTGGCCCGGGGAAAAGATCGAGGGCCTGGCGCAGCGTTTGCTGGCGGAGGAGGAGTTGGTGGCGGTGCTGCCGCCCGGACATCCGCTGTGCCGTTTCGAGCGCCTGCCGCTGGCGCAGTTGGAGAACCAGCCGCTGGTGGATTTCCAGGCCGGCACGGCGGGGCGCCGCCAGACCGATGAGGCCTTTGCCGCGGCGGGCCTGCGCCATCGGGTGCAGTTCGAGGCGGGCAACGTGATGCTGGTGGGGGAGTTTGTGCGTCGGGGGTTGGCGTTGGGGTTGGTACCGAAGAAGATCGCCGAGGGCTTTGAAGGGGTGGTGACGCTGCCGGTGTCCGACGCGCCTTCGCGCCATCTGTACGCGGTCTGGTCGCATACGCCGACGCCTGCGGCCACGGCCTTTCTGCTGTTGCTGGAGCAGGCGTTGGCTGGGCGGGCTGCCGGCTGGTGAGGGAGAACGCTATCGCGAGCAAGCTCGGCTCCCACGGTTTGCGGATCGAACCGAAGTTCTGTGCACCAGCGCAATCCTGTGGGAGCCGAGCTTGCTCGCGAAGGCGTCAGTTCGGACAACCTCGCCTCAGGCGCTGAACCCACCGTCGATGGTCAGGCTGGCGCCGGTGATGTAGCCGGCTTCCGGCCCGGCCAGGTAGGCGACGAAGCTGGCGATTTCCTCGGCCCGGCCATAACGACCACTGGCCATGAGACTGATCAGGCTCCCGGCGAAATCGCTGTCGGCCGGGTTCATGTCGGTGTCCACCGGACCGGGTTGCACGTTGTTGATGGTGATGCCCCGAGGCCCGAGATCCCGCGCCAGGCCCTTGGTCAGGCCCACCAGCGCGGATTTGCTCATGGCGTACGGGCCGCCACCGGCGAATGGCATGCGCTCGGCGTTGGTGCTGCCGATATTGATCACCCGACCACCTTCGCCCATGTGCCGGGCCGCTTCCTGGGTGGCGATAAAGACGCTGCGTACATTCACCGCCAAGGTCCGGTCGAAGTCTTCCAGCTTGAACTCGTCAAGCGGTGCCATGGCCAGCACGCCGGCATTGTTGACCAGGATGTCGAGTCGGCCAAAGGTTTCGACGGTACGGCTGACCGCCTGGCGGATGGCGTTGGCATCGGCGCTGTCGGCCTTGATCGCCAGGGCCTTGCCGCCGACGGCAACCACGCGGTCCTGCAACTCCTTGGCCTTGGCCTCGGAACTGACATAGGTGAAGGCCACCGCGGCGCCCTGGGCCGCCAGGCGCGTGACGATGGCCGCGCCGATGCCACGTGAGCCGCCCTGGATCAGGGCCACTTTACCGTTGAGATTGGGTTCGCTCATGTCGTCCTCCAAAGTTCAAGGCCGGGAAAGGAAGGGGAGTGGCCTTGAACTTTGGAGGCTAGTATCGATCTCGGGTTACTGGCTGTGCAGGCGATAAACGTTACCATCCGTGTAAACCGTCTCGAGCCATTCGCCGAGCAGTCGTTGGGCCAACGCTTCGATGCCCGGTTTGACAAGCGGTCCCCTGCCGCCGGATAGTCTGGACGCCTGCCCAAGCACTGCTTTTCTCTCATCGACCGAATAATAAATAAATCGGAATCGGAGCTTCGGATGTCTGTACCCAGCGAGACGGCTACTCAAACTATTTCCTACAGCGATCTGGTGGCATTGCTCGCCCAGGTCTTCCTGTGCCATGGCACCTCGGCGGAAGTTGCCCGGGTCCTGGCCGAGAACTGCGCCAGCGCCGAGCGCGACGGCGCCCACAGTCACGGGGTGTTCCGGATTCCCGGGTATGTCTCCACGCTTGCCAGCGGTTGGGTGGATGGCAAGGCGATTCCGCTGGTCGAGGATGTCGCCTCCGGGTTTGTCCGGGTCGATGCCGCCAACGGTTTTGCCCAGCCGGCGCTCGCCGCCGCCCGGGCGTTGCTGCTGGAAAAGGCGCGCAGTGCCGGGATCGCGGTGCTGGCGATCCGCAACTCCCATCACTTCGCCGCGCTCTGGCCGGATGTCGAGCCCTTCGCTTATCAGGGCCTGGTGGCCTTGAGCGTGGTCAACAGCATGACCTGCGTGGTGCCCCATGGTGCCGAGCGTCCGCTGTTCGGGACCAACCCGATCGCCTTCGCCGCGCCGCGGGCCGGTGGCGATCCGATCGTGTTCGACCTGGCCACCAGCGCCATGGCCCACGGCGATGTACAGATTGCCGCCCGCGAGGGACGCAGCCTGCCGCCCGGCGTGGGTGTGGACCGCGACGGTCAGCCGACCTGCGACCCCAAGGCGATTCTCGACGGCGGTGCGCTCCTGCCGTTCGGCGGCCACAAGGGCTCGGCGTTGTCGATGATGGTCGAGTTGCTGGCGGCGGCCCTGACCGGCGGGAATTTTTCGTTCGAGTTCGACTGGTCGAAACATCCGGGCGCCAAGACCCCCTGGACCGGGCAGTTGCTCATAGTCATCGACCCGGCCAAATCGGCGGGGCAGGACTTCGCCGAGCGTGCCCGGACCCTGGTCAGCCAGATGCAGGGGGTCGGCCTGCAACGCCTGCCGGGGGACCGGCGTCATCAGCAACGGGCCGAGTCGCTGCGCGACGGGATCGTCCTGGCCGAGCGCGATCTGCGGCAGTTGCGCGCACTGGCCGGTCAATGAGCCTGGCCGCCTGGGGTGTGCGACGCTCCAGGCGCGCGGTTGACCCCTCCCTGGAGGAGGGGATGGTACTCGAGCGGTCTTCCCAGGTGAGTGAGCAACAAGGTCAGGGAGTCCGCATTGTCCAGGATGACGTCGACTCTTTTGTGTTCATCCGAGAAAAACACGCTGCGGGCTTCATCCAGATCCCGGGTTCCAGTGAGTTGCAAAATACGCTGTAAAGGTTTTCCCACCAGCTCGTACCAGTGCAAGTCGTCGTCATCGGGTTCTTTGAACAGTTCATTGGCGGGGGTGGTACTGGAGAAGGCGTGCTTCTGGATGCGCTCCAGAAGGTCGTGGCGAAGCCTGCCCTCCAGCGTGCTGGTATCCAACAGGTCGAGGAAGGGCCGGCTCGAATCCAGATAGCTGAAGTCGAGGGTATCGAGCACCAGATGGCTGGCTTCATGCAGCAGGACCGCGGCCATGTTGTGTCCCAGCAAGTCGAAGGTTCTTGGGCGCGTGGGGAAGTAGATCTGGAAGCCGGGATCGAAAAAACGCTCGGTCAGATAGATTCTCCTGGCCGTATCCTTGGACAAGGTGAACGCCTGGGTGCTCTGTTCCGGGTGCAGGGCCGAACCCACGACATAGCGTGGCGAGGTCTCGGGACTGAGCGATGGCTTGAGCAGTTCCCCGAGCAGCATGTGCGCGCGGAACTTGACTTTCTTTATCGTGAGTTCACTCAGCGGGGACATATCGAAGAACTCCTCCATGAAGAGACGGCGCTTTTGATCCATGGCGGTGCCGGAAAAAAGGTGGTCCAGATTCAGCAGGGCGGCGGTCAGATAGGCCAGTGCCTGTTCGTGTCCATGGCGGATCATGCGCGCCCGGTGGGGGTAGAGCCGACGGATGCTGTCCATCCCGATCGCCTGCACGCGCATTTCCTCGCGGATCGCTTTTTGGTTCATGCAATGATTGAACAGTTTCATTGCACCAGGTCCTCGATGCAGTGCCCTGGCCGGTCGAATGACCACTGTTGATGCCTGTCCTGTTGCAGCCAGGGGCCCCGGGTGTTGTCCTTGAAGACGCGCCAGCGTCGATCATCTTGCTGGACCTGAAAGACTTTTCCACCGACCACCGCGAAGGTGCTGCCGGTCGTTGGCTCGTGGTGCAGGCCACCGGCCAGATCCAGGGTCATGTCCTCCAGCGCCACGTCATGGGCTTCAAAAGCGAGGATCGCGGCTTTTTGCCCGCTTGTCAGGCGGCTGTCCGCCCAGGCAGGCATGGGAAAGGGCGACTCGATGACGCCCTCGGTTTCCGTTTGCGCGATTCCGGCGAGGCTCGACGGGCTCCAGCCCCGGCGCGCCACCGCCAGTTGTGCCAGGCTGATGACGAACGCCTCGATCGCCTCGCTCCAGTGATCCTGCCAGGCTTTTTCCGTCGCATCCTTGAGCTGCGCAAAGGTCTGCCAGATCAGCAGTGGCAAGCGCAACCGGCCGAGCAGGTACGTCCCGCCCTGGTAAAGACCGCCCTTGAGCCTGGACAGCACATTGCTCCAGGCTGGGCTCTGGTCTTGCACGCTTTGCCGACCGAGCAGGTCCTTGAGCAGCGCGGTCGTATCCTGGTAGAGCCGTTGGAACAGGTTGCCGCGTAGCGGATTGTCACTGATCGCCAGGGCCGCTCGCCGCGCCGTGAATACCTGTCGCGCGTAATGCTCGCGCCGCTCAGGGGCAAGTCTTTCGAGGACCCGTTGTTGCAGACTGGTCGAGTCCCGCAGGTCCGCCAGGAATGCCGCTTCATCGGGGTATTCCTGGAAAATCGGCTGGGGGCCCTGTGGGCTGAACAGGATTCGCGGGCCGCCCTTGCCGGGTTGCGGGCCGATCAGGTAGAAACCGGCCACCGGGTCGGCTTCGGACTGGGCGTTGCTGATCAATTCCACTGGGCGCAGGTCGATGCGCTGCCCGTTCAGGGGCTTTCTGGCGAGACCGTCCGGCATCGCCAGCAGGTGTTTGATAAAATCGTGGGCGGTCGCGGACAAGGTGTTCTGGATCACCTGGGTGAAAGCGTGCAGCAGGCTCTGCCAGAAAAAGTGTTGGCGAAAGGCCGGGTGGCGTTGGCTGTCGGACAGATAGGACTCGAGCAGGTTCGCATAGTGGCTGCCCACGGCGGCCTCTTGCACCAATGTCTTGAGGCGATCGGGGGTCAGTGCCTTGGGCAGGACACCTTCGAGCATGTGCACCCGCAGCGAGCTGTGGTCGATGTCGTCGAAGTGCCGCAGGGCGAAGTCGGTCAGCGATTCGCGAATGACCTCGGCGGCATTGCGCAGCGTCAGCACCACACTGATCTTGTCGGGGTCCAGCCGGGCTGTCGGAAAGTCCCGTGACAGCAGGCTCATGACCTTGGTCCTGGCATTGTCGCGGATATCGGGAATGTCCTGGTGATAGTCGGGCGTTGTCGCGGCGTCCTGGCGATAGCGGTCGAGCAGGGTTGCCAGGGCGAACTGGCGGCTGTCGCTGGTACCGGCCAACCAGCTTGGCATGGCCAGGTGCAGGGCGGCGTTCTCCGCGCCCTGGATGGCTTTCTCAAGCGCGGGCAGCGTCGAATGGGCGTCAAGACAAGACTGCAGATGCAGGTGAAAGTGCTCGCCCGAGTACCCTGAGGCCATGGCCTTGGCGAGATCGCCCAGCGCCTTGTCGACCAGCGAGTGCTGCTGATCGCCGGGCAAGCTGTTTCGAATGAGCTCAAAGCCCAGTGCCGGATAAGCCTGATGGGGGCTGGGTTGGTTTTGCGCCAGGGGTAAATTCGCCGGTCGTTCGTGTCTGGCGATGTTCTCCAGCAAGGCCAGGCGTTCCAGAGGGTCATGCAGGCGCCGTTGCAACTCCACTTCGGCGGCCTGAAACGAGTGGAAGGCTTGTGCTCCCTGGACCGGGGTCCAGAGCAGCACGCTTGCGCAATACTCGGTGTCCAGGCCGCCCCGTTCGGTCAGCAGAAAGCAGTTGTGCAGTTTGACCGGCGCTGCCGCCGCATCGGTCCTGAACGTCAGTGCGAAGGCGTCTGGAATGAATCCGCGCAAGCCGCGGCGCCGGTCCCGTCGATGGCCATCGAGCAGGTTGTCGAGCAGCTCCAGGTCGGCTTCCCGCAAGGCGCCCCGTAGCACCTTGAATTGTGCTTCACGGCGCAACCCGCAAATCACGGCTTCGCTCAGCGACTCGGACAGTTCGCCATATACGGAGCGTTGCTGGCGCAGGTAGTGCCCGAAAAAATCCGCCATGGCCTTGTCGACGATTGTGTTGAGCTGTGCGATGTCCAGGTTGGCGACGCGCGCCCAGTTGCCCTTGGGATCTTTGCTGAACAGGCCGCTATGGGGGGCCTTTGCCAGCGCGCCGCTGTGTTGGGTCAGGCGCTCCAGGAAATGCTCCACGAGGTTCTGCGAACGGCTGGGCACCTGCGTCGTATCGCCGAATGTGGGAAGGGCGGACGCATACTGATTGATGTAGAGGTTGTCGGGCGACAGCTTGCCGCCGTGGGCAAGGTTCAGTTCCCTGGACAGTTCGCTTTGGATGAAGCCCTTGAGGCTCGGGCGTCTGTCCAGCCCCTCGGCGAGGCGGGTCTTGAGCGTGTTCAGCGTTTTCAGCTGGTACCTGACGGTCTCCAGCGTCGGCAGCAGGGTGCGTCGCCGGCTCGGCTCGACGAGTTTCTCGCTGGGCGAAAGGTCCAGGCGGTGGCTCCAGCGACCCAGGGGCGTGAGTGTCGCCAGGCGCGGGTCGATCAAGGCTCGAACATCCAGTGCTTGCTCGAACGCCGCGGCGAGTGCCAGCGCGCCGTTGCTGGTGCGATAGCGCTCGAAGACGTATTTCACGTTATCCCGTTGTTTGGCGACAATGCTGTCGAGCTGTTCGGTGAACACCGACAGGTTGCCCGGTAGCAGCGCGGTGCCGGTGATTTGCGAGTTCTTCAAGTCAGCGCGTTCGCGCAGTGACAGGCCGTGGCGCAGCTCATCGCCTTGATCGGGGTCCTGAAGTCGTGCCTTGACCGAGGCCAGCAGTGCTGGTTCGCTTTCGAACGTCTGTAATCGAGCGGCGGCATAGAGGAAGAAACCTGGCTGTTGCTGGCGCTCGCTGCGCACGACAAAGGCGTTGGCCAGTACTGACGAGCGTTCGCTGGTTTTGATCTCCAGGGAGTAGACCGTCAGATCCCGCAGGCGCGTGGCTTCCAGAGGGTAGAGCCCGCACAGGAGGTAGCCGTCCTCGGGACTGAGTGCATTCCAGTCCCGCTCTTGCAGCAGTTCGGCTCGAAAGCGCGTGCCCATGGCGTCGATGAACAGCTCCTGGCGTGCTTGCCCGTTGTCGAGAGGCTCTTTCCAGAAGGCCCGCAGTGCGCTTTCCAAGTGGTTGATCAATTGGTCGGAGAGATTCGCAATGGTCTTTTCCCACGTCGCGGTATCCGTTACCGAGCAGACGTAGCCGGGGGCAACGAACTCGCGGGTCTGCCCCGTGGGCCAACCGCCCCGGTTGTAGCATTCCAGCAAGGTCTCGCTGAGCGACCGGGTCGAGATCCGCCGCAGTGGAAGCGAGGCCGCGTGCCCGTCCGAGGTCGGCGGTTCATAGCTGATGACCCGCAGGGAACTCAGGCTGACTTGGGCGAAGCGTTGGCCCAGCGTGCGTTCGAGCAGTTGGTCGAGCAGGGACTTCAGCGGGGGCAGCCTGAGCAATTCGTCATGCAGGTTCTTCAGGGTGTGGTCGAGGTTGTTTTCAATGGATTGGCGCCGATTGGCCTGGGTGATCTGCAGCGCTGTTTCCCGTGCGTTGGGGGCATCGCGCAGTTCCAGGGCTTCGGAGAACTCGTAGGGGGATGAATCGAGGGTCATGGTTTTTGCCTTCGTTCGTACTGACGAACCGCTGGGCACTGGCAGGCCAGGCTTGGCGGGGAATGGCAAAAACGCTATCGAATGGCGCGGCGGTGGAGGTGGTAGATAGTCCTTCGGCGGCCGTGTCCCTTGTCGGGCGACAAGGGACCGTACAAGCAGGGAGCAATCAGTGACGACGGCCCAGCAGCAGGCCGACCACCAGGCCGAAGCCAGCGGAAATCGCCACGGTCTGCCACGGATGGCCGCCGATATAGATTTCAGTCGCCTCGACCGCTGGCTGGGTGCTTTCACGCACATGCGTCACCGATTCCAGCGCCTGCTTGAGCTTCTGGCTGATCTGGCTACGCAGGCTCTCGCCTTCCTCGCCGACCAGCGAGGCGCTTTCCTTCAGCAGTCTTTCCGACTCCTGGATCAGTGCTTGCAACTCGCTGAAGGCCTGGTCCTTGATCTGGTCCTCGGCGGCTTGTATGGCGGATTTACGGGCCATGGCAATCTTCCTTTCAAGTGAGTGATGCGGTGAATAATGGGAGTCGGTTGGGCGGGGGAAAGTTGCAAGTTTTTCAGTCCGGGATCTTGGCTGGCTCCAAAATCCACGGCCGGATATTTCTATCGACAGTGTAAGATACGACTCTATTTACACCGCAGGATTTTCCAATGAGCTTCAATCTGGCTAACAAGTCCCTGGCCGAGCGTGCCGCCATCGAAGACGAAAAGTCGCGGCTGTTCGACCTCTGGCAGAGCAACCTGGGCAAGGCCAAGGGCGAGGCCGCGCGCCTGTTCGGCGAGCGTGCCAAGCGCAAGGGCAAGTGGGCGGAATGGGTGCGCGCGGAACTCGACACCTTGTCGCCGCCGGAATACACCAGCATGGTACGCAGTGAAGTCAACCGGCTGATGGCCGCGGCCAAGTAAGCCCGGGACTCACTCCACCCGGATGACACTATAGCGCTGGGCCACGCCGTCGACCTTGATCTCCACGTCGTCACCCTCCTGTTTGCCCAGCAACGCCGCGCCCAAGGGCGAGCGCGGGCTGATGACCGTGATCAGTTGGCCCGCGCCCTCGATCTTGAGTCCGGCGGCGTCGGGCGCCAGAAACAGCCATTGTTCGCTGCCGTTCTCGGCCTCGAGTGCCAGCAGGGCACCCAACTGGATACCGTTCCGCTCGTCGTAAGGACGCAGGGGCAGTTCCCGGCAGCGCTTGAGGGCCTGGCGGATTTCCTCCATGCGCCGGGCTTGTCCGGTGGCCAGGTATGAAGCCTCCAGGCCCAGGGTGTCGTACTTGTTCTCGGCGACGTTTTCCTCGTGGGTCGCGGTTTCGTAGGCGGTTTGCGCGGCGCGCTGCAAGACGTCGAGATCGATTTCCAGCTGTTCCAGGAGCCGTTGCCGCACGGCGTGTTTGTCCATCATGCTGATGTCGCTCAATTGCAGAACTGCAGCACGTTGGCCCGGCTCTTGTCAGTGGGCGCGGTCTGGTCCTGTTGCAGCCAGAACTGGCACTTGGGGTTGGACAGGTTGCGGTAGCTGCTGCGGGCCTGTTCCAGGCGCTGCTGTTCTTCGTTCTTGAAGAGGTTCTGTTTGTATTGCTCGAACATCTGCGTCGAATCGCCGCCGCTTTGCGGCGCGCTGGTGGTGACCGCGGGCGGCGGGTTAGTCAGTTGGCGGGCGGCCTCGGCCAACGGCGCCAGGGACTGTGGGACAAAGATCCGTGCCAGCAGCCAGGCCGTCAGCGCCAGGACCATGCCGCCCACCCAGATGCCCAGGGCGATGCTGGCGGTCAATTGCAGTGGATTGAGGCTGATATAGAGTGGACGACGCGCTTGTCGGCGGTAAGACATGGGACCTCCTGGCAGGGCGATTTGGAGCAAAGGGCGATTGTCGCATGAAGATTAATCGACATCGGCTCTTCTGCGCGCGTGGATTTATGCGGACAATCGAGGTTTTTGCCAAGCGGAGCCTGGAATGAAGGCCACCTGGGATATTTTCTGTACGGTTGTGGATAACTTCGGCGATATCGGGGTGACCTGGCGCCTGGCCCGACAGCTGGCCGCCGAACATGACTGTGCCGTGCGCCTGTGGGTCGATGACCTGCGAGCTTTCGAGCACCTGTGCCCGGCGATCGATGTCGCGCTCGACCGGCAGACGCAGCGCGGGATCGAGGTGTGCCGCTGGTCGACGCCCTGGGCGGCGGCACAGGCGGCCGATGTGGTGATCGCGGCCTTTGCCTGTTCGTTGCCCCATGCTTACATGGAGGCCATGGCGGCACGGGACAAGGCGCCGTTATGGCTCAATCTCGACTACCTCAGCGCCGAAGAGTGGATCGTCGGTTGCCACGGGCTGCCATCGGTCAAGTTCAGGCAGGTGCAGAAATACTTCTTTTTTCCGGGATTTCAAGCCGGGACCGGCGGTCTGTTGCGTGAAGCCGGGCTGCTCGAGCAGCGCCGGGCTTTTGTCCAGGATCCACGGGCGCGCGGTGATTTCCTGCGTGGACTGGGCGTCGAGCCGACGGACGGTGTACGGTTCATCTCGCTGTTCGCCTATGAGAACGAAGGACTGGCCAGCTGGCTCGATGCCCTGGCGATCGATCCCCGGCCAACCCGGTTGCTGGTGCCCGAAGGGCGTATTCTGGGCGATGTCCAGCAATGGCTGGGGCGCGCGGGCCTGGCGGCGGGTGCCCGTGAAGTCCGTGGCCAGCTGACGGTACAGGTGCTACCGTTCGTCCCTCAGGAGGATTACGACCGCCTGCTGTGGAGCTGCGACTTCAACGCGGTGCGCGGCGAAGACTCGTTCGTCCGGGCGCAATGGGCGGGGCGCCCGCTGCTCTGGCACATCTATCGTCAGGACGACGACGCTCACCTGGATAAGCTGGAAGCCTTTCTCGTGTTGTACACCCAAGGCCTCTCAGCGCCAGCCAAGGCGGCGTTCGAGGGCTGGTGGCGGGCCTGGAATACGGCGGGCGACATGGCCCCGGGCTGGAAGGCGGTGCTGGAAAACGAGCGCGAACTGACCGAACACGCCGAGCGCTGGTGTCTGGAACAGGCTTCGCGGACCGATCTTGCCACGGCGCTGGTGAAGCTTTACCTAAATTGGATATGATACGCGGCCTAGATTTATGTACATCCCATCCAAATTCGGATATTCGCAATGAAAACTGGTAAAGAACTGAAACCCGGTACCGTGATCCGTATCGACAACGATCCTTGGCTGGTTCAGAAAGCTGAATTCACCAAGTCCGGTCGTAACAGCGCGATCATGAAGACCAAGCTGAAGAACCTGCTGACCGGCTACAAGACCGAAACCGTCTACAGCGCCGACGATAAACTGGACGACGTGATCCTCGACCGTAAGGAAGCGACCCTGTCCTTCATCAGCGGCGACTCCTACACGTTCATGGACACCACCGACTACACCATGTACGAGCTGAACGCCGAAGACATCGAGGCCGTTCTGCCGTTCGTCGAAGAAGGCATGACCGACGTCTGCGAAGCCGTGTTCTTCGAAGACCGTCTGGTATCCGTGGAGCTGCCGACCACCATCGTGCGTCAGGTTGACTACACCGAAGGTTCCGCTCGCGGTGACACTTCCGGCAAGGTGATGAAGCCTGCCAAACTGAAGAACGGTACCGAACTGTCGGTAGCTGACTTCATCGAAATCGGCGACATGATCGAGATCGATACCCGTGAAGGCGGTTCCTATAAAGGCCGTGCCAAATAAGCACTGCTTTTCGCCGCACGAACAAAGAAGCCCGGACATGCTCCGGGCTTTTTTGTGTCTGCATATTTCTGGGGCGACACCGCGATCCCTTGTGGACAGGCTTGCCGGAGATGGCTTGCGTTTGAGCCACGCAAGGCTCAAGGGCCTCTTCGCGGCGGTGCGGCGTCCCGACAAGCCTTGCTCCTACAGTTTCTCGGCGGACACAGCAGCGGCGGACGACACAAACCTGTAGGAGCGGCCGGTCGACGCTCGATTGCCCGCGAAGACGTCGGTTCAGGCGCTGCCGGACGAAGGGGCTGCATCGCTGGCAATCCTACCGAGGACGATGTTTATTTCAGGTGTTCTTTCAGCTCTTGCGAAGCCTGCAACATGGCCGAACGCACTTCCGGCACCTGGCTGACCACATTGAGCAAGCCGAAGTCGTGGATCATGCCGTTGTAGCGCACGCTGGTCACCGCTACGCCGGCCTCATCCAGCTTGCGCCCGTAGGCCTCGCCCTCGTCCCGCAGCACATCGGCCCCGGCGGTCTGGATCAGCGCGGGCGGCAGGCCCTTGAGCTGATCCGGGGTCGCGCGTAGCGGCGAGGCATAGATCTCGCCGCGTTGCTTGGCGTCCGTGGTGTAGTTGTCCCAGAACCATTTCATCATGTTCTTGCTGAGGAAGTGCCCCTCGGCGTACTGGTTGTAGGATGCGGTTTCGAAATTGGCATCGGTCACCGGCCACAACAACAGCTGGAACTTGATCGCCGGCGTACCCTTGTCCTTGGCCATCAGGCTGACCACCGCGGCCATGTTGCCGCCGACGCTGTTGCCGGCCACGGCCAGGCGCTGGCCATCGAGATTGATCTCCTTGCCGTGCTCCGCGACCCATTTTGTCGCGGCGTAGGCCTGGTTGATCGCCACCGGGTAGTGCGCTTCCGGGGACGGCGTGTAGTTGACGAACACCGCCGCCGCACCCGACCCGACCACCAGGTCACGCACCAGTCGCTCGTGGGTCGGGAAGTCCCCGAGGACCCAGCCGCCACCGTGGAAGAACATGAACACCGGCAGCCTGCCCTTGACCCCGGCCGGTCGGACGATGGTCAGTTGCAACGGCTTGCCGTCGACCTGGATGGTCTTCTGGCTGACGTCGGCACGCGGCAGGGTCAGCTTGACCCCCGACTGCGCACCGGACAGCACGGCACGGGCTTCTGTCGGCGTCATCTGTTCCATCGGCTTGCCGCCGCCGCTGTTCAAGGCATTGAGAAACGCCTGGGTGTTGTATTCGACATCACCGGCGAAGGCGCTCTGGACGGACAGCGCGAGCAGGGTACCGGTCAGGACTTTGCTGAAAGTGTTCATGTTCGGATCCTTGAATGACGAGATGGTTAGACGCTGACGTGCAGACGTACGTCGACGTTGCCACGGGTGGCGTTGGAGTACGGGCAGACCTGGTGGGCCGCCTCGACCAGGCTCTGCGCGTCGGCTTGTTCCAGGCCCGGCAGGCTGATGTGCAAGTCGATATCCAGGCCGAAACCACCGGGAATCTGACCGATGCCGACATGGGCGGTGATCGCCGCGTCGGCCGGGATCTGGCGCTTGCTCTGGCTGGCGACGAATTTCAGGGCGCCGATGAAGCAGGCCGAGTAACCGGCGGCGAACAGTTGTTCCGGGTTGGTCGCCGCACCGCCGGCACCGCCGAGTTCTTTCGGGGTGGCGAGCTTGACGTCGAGAACCTGGTCACTGGAAACCGCACGACCGTCACGGCCACCGGTGGAGGTTGCGATTGCGGTATAGAGCGTTTGCATGGTGAGCCTCGTCATTTGAAGTTTGTAATTATGCGCAAAATGTTAGCGCGTTAACTAAGTGCGGGATAAATGTATCTCGCAAATATTTTGCGCGCAAGATAAATTTTCAAAAAGCTGGATTCGATTTTTACGGATGGGTCGGGGAGGGAGCTTAACGGTAACCGTGAGGGGATAGCCGCGAGCCGGATCGCCTCCGCAGCTAGGAGCGATCCGACTTTTCTGTAGGAATGGCCGGTGGACGTTCGATTGCCAGGGCTCAGGGCGAAGCGCTGAAAAGGCGAAGGCTCAGAGGCTGTCTTGCAAATGTCCGCGCAAAGCCAGCAGCTCGGCCTGGAGGGCGCGCAGGCGTTCCAGGGAGTCGCCGCTGGCGGCGAGTATGCACTGCGGGATACCCCGTGCCTGCTCGCGCAAGGCCCGGCCCTGTTCGGTCAATTCGACGATGACCACGCGCTCGTCCTCCTTGCTCCGGGTCCGGCTCAGCAGCCCCTCGCTTTCGAGGCGCTTGAGCAGGGGGGTCAGGGAGCCCGGATCGGTCAGCAGGCGCGTGCTGATCTCACCCACGGTCAGGCCGTCCTTCTCCCAGAGCACCATCATTGCCAGGTATTGCGGATAGGTCAGGTTGAGGGCCTGGAGCAGGGGTTTGTAGACCTTGGTCATCAACAACGAGGTGGAGTGCAGGGCAAAGCACACCTGATGGTCCAGAAGCAGGTCGTCACAGTTGTCGCGGTTGCTGGTCATTGCTAAAGCCTTATGCGTTACGTCCGATGAATCTAGCGGTCAAATCTTTAATGCGCTAGAGAATTCTCCCACCTTGGTGTCGTTCCAGTCCGCTTTGCAGGACCAGGTCCCAAGGTGGCACGGGCCTGAAACGGCTCTTGAGCAACTCCAGCAGCAAGCGGCTGCGGGAGTTGGCCGGTTGTTCCAGGCGTAACGGGTAGACACCGGCGGGAAAACTGCCGGTTTCCGGGACATAGAGACACAGCCCAAGCTGATCGGTCAGGGTTGTAGGATTCATATGGGGTTGCATGCGCGACATTGGCATAAGCATTTTGCGTTGCTGTGCGTTTCCGCGTTAGCACGGACTGCGTAGCATGCAGGCCATTGAGTGGGGAGGTGGTTGTGATCGAATTGATTGAGTACGGGGTTCTGGGCGTCCTGATGGGCGCGGTGGGCGGTTTGTTCGGTATTGGCGGCGGCCTGATCGCGATTCCGGTGCTGGGTATCCTGTTCGGGCTGGACCAGCAGTTGGCCCAGGGCACGGCATTGGTGATGGTGGTACCCAATGTGGTGCTGGCATTGCATCGCTATAACCAGCGCAACCGTATCGAGTTGCGTCACGCGCTGCCGCTGGTGCTGATGAGTTTCTGTTTTGCCTGGCTTGGCGCCCTGTGGGCGGTAGGGTTGGACGCGCGCAGCATGCGCCTGGGCTTTGTCGGTTTCCTGTTGGCCTTGTCGCTCTACAACCTGGTGCGGGTGTTCATGGCGCCAGCCGCGGTTTATCCGCGGATGCGTTATCCCTGGCCCTGGCTGGGCGTGCTGGGCGCGGCATCGGGAACCATGGGGGGGCTGTTCGGCGTCGGTGGCGCCGTGGTGGCGACGCCGTTCCTGACCAGCGTTTTTGGCACATCGCAGGTAGTTGCCCAAGGGCTGTCGCTGGCCCTGGCGCTACCCAGCACCAGTGTCACGCTGATTACCTATGCGCTGCACCATGAGGTCGACTGGGCCATGGGGGTCCCCATGGCCGTGGGGGGGCTGTTGAGCATAAGTTGGGGGGTGAAGGTGGCCCACGCCTTGTCGGAAAAGCTCCTGCGTATCTTGTTCTGTGGCTTCCTGATGCTCTGTGCGGCGTTGCTCACACTTAAAGTCTGAAGCCCTCGACGATGTGCTCGGCCAGGCATTCGGTGATCGGCGAGGGTTTGTTCGGGTTCCGCAACAGCATGATATTGGCCAGTGGCAACTGCGGCAGTCCCTCGGCCTCGCCGAGAATGCGCAAGTCCGGGGTGATCAGGCTTTCCAGTTGCGCGGTGACCGCCAGCCCGGCGCTGACCACCGCCATGATCGCCGCCAGGCTGGAGCAGTTGTAGGCCAGGCGATAGTCCCGGTTCCGGGCGTCCAATGCATTGCAGACCCACTCGGTGCAGAAACAGTCGTTGCTGGGCATGGCCAAGGGCATGACCGCTTGCTCGTGGGTACTGAAACATTGGGCCTCTGCCCAGACCAGCCGCTCCTGGCGCAATAATTGGCCGAGTTCGTTGCCTGGTTTGCGGGTGACGATGGTCAGGTCCAGGTCCTGGCGTTGCAGCAATTGCACGGAGGACTCGCAGTTCACCTCGATCTGGATCAGCGGGTAGAACTGCGCGAAGTGCGACAGGATACCTGGCAGAAAGCGCATCACGTAGTCGTCCGGCACGCCGATCCGCACCATGCCGACCATATGTGGGTCGCGCAGGGTATTGAACACTTCGCTATGCAACTTCAGGATCCGCCGGGCATAGCCGAGCAGGACCTGCCCCTCGACCGTCAGTCGGACCTGGCGCCCGTCGCGCTGGAACAACTGGCGTTTGAGCACATCTTCTTCCAGGCGCTTCATCTGCATGCTGACGGCCGACTGGGTGCGATTGACCTGTTCGCCGGCCTTGGTAAAGCCGCCTTGATCGGCAATCGCAACGAAGGTGCGCAGGACGTCGGTATCGATGCTCGGGTAGCTGGACAATTCATCAATCTCTGAGATGTATTGCATAAAAAACATTCGTTGGATTGATCTTAGCCTCAAGCACAGACTTTCGTCATCCCAACAGGAGGATAGGATGATGAAAGGTCAAAAAGGTTTTGTGTTGATGGGTGGGGCCGGGCACTCGGTGTTTTCGTTGCGGGCCTTGTGGCAGCGGATTGCCCGTTGGCACGAGGTGTCACGCGAGCGTCGGCTGCTGGCGACGTTGAATGACGAGGCGCTCAAGGACATGGGGCTCAGTCGCGCCGATGTCGAGCAGGAAACCCACCAGCACTTCTGGAGCGATCCACTGGGCAAGGGCCGTTGATGGCGCTACACAAATAGTGGGCGAGTGGGGTAGTTTGCGGGTTCACAAGGAGGCGTGCATGCCCGCGGACCAATCGTTTTCATTGCAGCAAGCCCGGCGCCTGGCGCTGGCGGCCCAGGGGTTCCAGGGGCGCAAGACCCAGGCGCTGGTCAAGCCGCCGCAGCTCAATCGGCTGATCGAACGTCTGGGCGTCGTGCAGATCGATTCGGTCAATGCGCTGGTACGTTCGCATTACCTGCCGCTGTTCTCGCGCTTGGGCAACTATGCCCCTGACCTGCTGGACCAGGCCGCCTGGAGTCAGGGGCGGCGGCGTACCTTGTTCGAATACTGGGGGCACGAAGCGTCGTTGCTGCCGATGTCGCTGTACCCGCTGCTGCGCTGGCGCATGCGGCGGGCGTCTCGTGGCGAGGGGATCTATCAACAGATGGCGCGTTTCGGCCGCGAGCAACAGGCGACCATTCGCCGGGTGTTGGCATTGGTCGAGGAGCGCGGCGCGTTGGGCGCGGGCAGTTTGTCGAGTCGTGAGGAAAAGGCCGGGCCCTGGTGGGATTGGAGTGCCGAGAAGCATGCGCTGGAATGGTTGTTCGCCGCCGGTGAAGTGACGGTGGCTGGGCGTCGGGGCTTTGAGCGCCTCTACGATCTACCGGAGCGAGTCATTCCCGCGGCGGTGCTCGGACAGCCGCTGGTCGAGGAGGCCGAGGCCCAGCGCGGTTTGTTGCGCCAGGCCGCGACGGCCCTCGGAGTGGCGACGGAGAAGGACCTGCGTGACTATTTTCGGCTGGACCCCGGCGACAGTCGGGCGCGCCTGGCGGAGTTGCTCGAGGCGGGGGAGTTGCAGGTGGGCGAGGTGCGGGGCTGGCGCCAGCCGGTGTATTGGCGGCCCGACGTCAAGGTCCCGCGCCGGATCGAGGCCAGTGCGTTGTTGTCACCGTTCGACTCGCTGATCTGGGAGCGCAGCCGTACCGAGCGCTTGTTCGATTTCCGTTATCGCTTGGAGATCTATACGCCGCGGCACAAGCGGGTGTATGGCTACTATGTGTTGCCGTTCCTGCATGCTGAGCGGATTGCCGCGCGGGTCGACCTGCGGGCGGAGCGGGCACTCGGGCGGTTGGCGGTGCACGCCGTGCATGAAGAAGAGCCGGGGCTGGATGAGGCGGGGATGGCGGCGTTGGCCGTCAACTTGCGGCAGTTGGCCGAGTGGCTGGGCTTGCCGGATATTCAGCTCAATTGTCAGCGGGCCAGTGCGCAGCGGTTGCGCGGGTTATTGTAGGCGCGGGCTATGTTGGCGCCTGTGAAGGCCTCTTCGCGGGCAAGCACCGCTCCGACAGGTTTCGGGTTGTTCACAAAATCCCGGAACGACTCGGATACCGTGGGAGCGGTGCTTGCCCGCGAATAGGCCCTAGCAGGCAACAAAAAACCTACTGACTCAACGCCGCACCTGCTTCAACGTCTCGGCAATCAGAAACGCCAGCTCCAGCGACTGATCGGCGTTCATCCGCGGGTCGCAATGGGTGTGATAGCGATCCGACAAGCCATCCTCGGTAATCGGTCGCGCGCCACCGATGCACTCGGTGACGTTCTGCCCGGTCATCTCGATATGAATCCCGCCGGCATAGCTGCCTTCGGCCTGGTGCACCTGGAAGAACTGCTTCACCTCGCCGAGAATCTGCGCGAAATCCCGGGTCTTGTAGCCGCTGCTGGCCTTGATGGTATTGCCGTGCATCGGGTCGGAGCTCCACAGCACCTGCTTGCCTTCGCTTTCCACCGCGCGGATCAACCGCGGCAGGTGATCACCGACCTTGTTCGCGCCCATGCGCACGATCAGGTTCAGGCGGCCCGGGTCGTTGTCCGGGTTGAGGATGTCGATCAGGCGGATCAGCTCGTCGGTGTTCATGCTCGGACCGACCTTGACCCCGATCGGGTTGTTCACCCCGCGCAGGAACTCGACGTGGGCGCCATCGAGCTGGCGGGTGCGGTCGCCAATCCAGAGCATGTGCGCCGAGCAGTCGTAATAGTCGTTGGTCAGGCTGTCGCGCCGCACGAAGGCTTCTTCGTAGTTCAGCAGCAACGCCTCGTGGGCGGTGAAAAAGCTGGTTTCGCGCAATTGCGGCGAGCTGTCCATGCCGCAGGCGCGCATGAAGGCCAGGGTTTCATCGATCCGGTCGGCCAGTTGGCTGTACTTCTCGGCCAGGGCCGAGTTGGCGATGAAGTCCAGGTTCCACTTGTGCACCTGGTGCAGGTCGGCAAAACCGCCCTGGGCGAAGGCGCGCAACAGGTTCAGGGTCGCGGTGGCCTGGTGATAGGACTGCAGCAGGCGGTCCGGGTCCGGCACGCGGCTTTTTTCATCGAACCCGATACCGTTGACGATATCGCCACGGTAGGCCGGCAGGGTCACGCCATTGATGGTTTCGTCGTTGCTCGAGCGTGGCTTGGCGAACTGACCGGCCATGCGTCCGACCTTGACCACCGGGCAACCGGCGGCAAAGGTCATGACAATGGCCATTTGCAGCAGCACCTTGAAGGTGTCGCGAATCTTCGCCGCCGAGAACTCGGCGAAACTTTCCGCGCAGTCACCGCCCTGGAGCAGGAAGGCCCGACCCTGGGTGACTTCGGCGAACTGACGACGCAGTTCGCGGGCTTCCCCGGCGAATACCAGCGGCGGATAACCGGCCAGGCTTTGCTCGACGCGCAGCAGGTGCGCGGGGTCCGGGTACTGGGGTTGTTGCTGGATCGGCAGGGCGCGCCAGCTGTCGGGGCTCCAGGGTTGACTCATCATGAACTCGAGGATTGACGGTGGGAGAACCATGTTAGCAGCAATTAGTGCGTGACCTGCTCTGTCGGCTTGGCTGACAATTGCGCTTTTCCCGCTTGCAAGGATATGAAATGGCTGAGGAGCGCGTGGAGCGTCTGCTCGCTGAAGTGCACGATGCCTTCGGCATGATTCGAGTCCTTGAAGTGGACGATTACCGCTTTCTCGAGTTTGGCGATGCCATCGAGCAGAGTTGTGTGTTCACCGCCGACCCCAGTTGGCTGGAGTACGACTACACGCGGGCCATGCTGATCGGCGCTTTGTGCCACGAGGCGCCGGAGAGTGCGCTGTTTCTCGGTTTGGGGGCCGGCACCCTGACCCAGGCGTGCTTGCGGTTCCTGCCGCTGGAGGATGTCGAGGCGATCGAGTTGCGCCCGGAGGTGCCACGCCTGGCCATCGAGTACCTGGGGCTGGATGACGATCCGCGCCTGTATATCCGCGTCGGCGACGCGCTGGACCTGCTGGAGACGGCGGAGTCGGCCGACCTGATCTTCGTCGACCTGTATACCGATGTCGGCCCCGGTGTCGGTCATCTGGCCTGGAGCTTTCTGGAAAACTGTCAGAAAAAACTCAATCCCGGTGGCTGGCTGGTGATCAACCAATGGGCCACCGATGACGGCAAGCCACTGGGCGCGGCGTTGTTGCGCGGGCTTTATCACCGGCACTACTGGGAGCTGCCGGTGAAGGAGGGCAATGTCATCCTGATCGTGCCGGCGGACCTCGACCAGGAACTGGACATGCGTGCGTTGCAGGGACGGGCCGATGAACTGGCGCCGCGCCTGGGTTATTCGTTGCAGACCTTGATTGGGGTGATTCGGCCGGCGACCTGAATGGAGGGTGATGGCGCGGAGCACGAGCAAGCTGGCGCTATCCGCGCCTTGTCATAATCGATAATTTCAGAAGCCTCTTATTGTCAGATTCTACCAATATCAGGGTTGTATTCTGTCCAGGTAGATTGATCGCTTCTGACTCATTTTTGTGATGCAGTTGTTGATGAGCGTTTCATGGGCAGGAGAGGACGGGTCAGCTAAAAAAGATTCAAGCTCACAGTTACTATCGCGTAACGCTAGCCAGGCTCGTTGAGAGTTTTTGAGTTTTGAAAGGTAGCGGTCCCCAGTTTCTGGAGAGGGACTGTATTGTTCTTTGATTCGGGTGATCAATTTTTTGTAACTCTCATTGAGTTTTTTATCTGCGCTTTCTTTTTCTACGTTTGCACAAATGTCTATTTGCGCGCTGACTGTTATATTTGTGCAGTCAAGTGCGTGGGTGTTGCCTGCTAGCAACCACAAAGTCACGGAAAATAGATGGCTAAGTCTTTTTTTGATAATGGTCATTGTTGGTGCTTTCTTAAGTAGTTTGCGCGCTGCCGGGCTGGTTCGTATTGACTGATTGTTTGTGTGTTTTCTATATAATTTATCAGTTCGGAAAAGCTATTTTTCATGCCTGCTTTCATTGGGTTTGGACCGGCGGTAAAACCTTGATAAACGAAATCGACAAGGATATCTTTGATGATGGGGTTAAGTGATTCCCATGCCTCCCGTTCGGCTAGGTCTTCTGTCCAATTGTTATAGTTGACTATCGTTCTGTTGATATAATCTGGATAAATCAAGTCAAAGAGGGCGTGCTCTTGTTTGTGTGTGATGTTTCCTATTGGCGCGAGATGGTCGTTGACGAATTGGGCCGCCTGACTACCCTTTAGGCCGGCCGCCTCGGCGAGTTTTGAGGCTTGAACATGAGGGATGCCCGCCGCAAGCATATGGTTATAAATTTCTGATTGGCTTCTTGTGCCCATATCGTAACCTCGGCCTATTGTTACCCCCGATAGATTATTTCCGGGCCAGTGGATATGGCGACTGTAATAAGGAGAGCCCGGAATGTCATTACCTTCAGCGTCGAATGTAATTCGACCTGGTTTTTGATATACGACGTTTTTGTCGCTGTGAAAACTCATCATCAACACGATCATATGGAAGTGCCACGCCTTACCCTCCAGACTGATCCCATGCCGCCCAGCCAACTCCGCCCACCACGACAGTTTCTTTATCCGCGCTTTTGCAACCTGCCATTGCTCAGGCCTGACGCGTCCCGTTTGGGCCCAGAGCGCATCCAGCTCATCCCACTTTTGCGCATTCCAGAACCACTCGCTTTCATAATGGGTAATCAGTCGGCCCATCGCTTGCGCATGCCAAGGCCTGCCCCGTGCGGCACGGATTTCCTCGTGTCCCAGGCGTTCGTTCGCGCCGATATTCAGGAGCCCGTGCAGCCGTGAGCGGATCGGCCCTTTTCCGGCGCTGTTCGCCAAGGCTCGGTAATGACGACGCTGCTCAGTGCTCAGGTCCGCCTGCCATGAAAGATGGTGTGCAAGGTTGTCGGCATTTCGACTGGTCTCGCTGATACATTCATACCCCTCCCATTCCCACGGACTATGACGAGTCGTCAGCAGGTCCTGCTCCAATACCCAACCGCCGACGATTTCACCGGATTCGTTCGGCAACTGATTTTCCAGGCGCCACCAGCGGCGGGTGTAAGTGATGGAGGTGCCGGGGAGAGTTTCGGTGACGCTCAATTTCGACTCGGGTGGCAAAGACTCCAGCATCCCGACCGGCAGGATCATTTGTGCACCCAGCAGCGCTCCGGGGTCGTTGATGTCCGGCGGGTTATGGCTGTTGATATCTTCACGGTGGGGGACCACCCGGCTGCTGCCTTTGTAGAGTTTCAACAAAGTGCGTTGGTCGGTGGGAAGATAAGCGGCGTACTCACGACTTCGAGCGATAAAGCCGGGCACATCCTCGCAGCTGAAAACCTCCAGGTGCAGGAGGTTCCTGGGGCTGTCCTCGCTGAGTTCCTGATATTTGCCGACATGGCCGATCAGTTCGCCGGCCTTGATCCTGATCGGTTCCTCCAGCACGACAACGCGATTCCTTGCTTCTGGTTCGCTGTTGGCCTCCAGCGCATCCAGCCAGACAAAACCCGGTAGAGGATCGTGCTCATCGACCACCAGAGGCGGCACACACTCGCCGCTGACGATTTTCAGCAATTTGCGGAATTTGCCCACTGCTCCCGCGTTGCCGATCCTGATTGTGCTGCCGACAGGTAATAGCCCCAGTGGATGACCATGGGCATTGGCCGTGGCGCGAACGTTCAAGCCGGTCTGCTGCTCGGCGGGAGCATCCCTGGCGCCATTGCCGATCAGATAGCGATCCGGCCCCAAGGCTGTCATTTCTGCTTTGAACACCCAGCCAGTGGACGGTGCCAGTCCCTGGATCGCGGGGCTGACGCTGATAATCTCCAACCATTTGTCCGCCTCCGGCGCGGTCTTGGTCATGACGGTTGTGCCCCGTGGCAGGACAGCCAGGATCAGCCCATGATCCGCTTGACCTTTCGGTGCGGCCCGGACCCTCAACCCAAGGGTCTTGTCCTGTGCATTGGCTTTGATCCGATAGACGCCGCCGCCCCAGAACGCGGGGCGGAGCAACCCTGGGCTGGCCTGGTAAGCCGCCCAATCCAGCAGGTGCATGTACAGGCTGTACACAGTCAATGTCGGCGCGGGAGGTGCATACGAGATGCCTGTAAGGGGAGGCGGTTGCAAGCGATGCCTGACCAGTACAAAGCCGCTGGAAAACACCGTCGAACGCTGCTCGAAGCTCGAGGTCGGATAGTGTTCGTCGATGCGATAGGCGATCACCTCGCCGTCGGCCAGGCAAAAGACCTCGCGTTTGTCCGAGATCAAACCCGTGGCGTCATCGAAATGAATGCCTCCGTGCCAAAGCCCTCGCCGTCCCAATGGGTAGTAACCGCCTTCGGCCTTTGCCAAGGCCTTGAAGTCGCGGTGGGGATCGTAAGGGGTCTGATGCTCTCCCTTTAAGGGAAATGACCAGTTTTTAGTTATGAACATCACTGTCATCGCGGCACGCTCATCTGTGAATTCCTGTCTGGGTTGAAGGGCGCGGTGGGGTTCAGTCGGAAAACCCCGTATCGATCGCCAGTTCTGTCTGCTGCTGTTCCCGCCCCCCTTCGGCGACGGCGGCTTCCAGCCGCAACGGCGGCGGCGCGTGTTCCACCGCCCCTGGCAGCAACGGCCCCTTGATCCGCGGTCCAGAGCCGACGCCCGGGGCCTCGTCGGCCTCGGGGCCGTTCAAGGTGATGCCGTTGGCGTCGAGCTTGATGAAATGCCCGCCGACTTTGAAGGTCAGTTCCTCGTCCGCCTCGATCACCACCTTGGCTCCGGCCCGCAGGTGGATCTCCTGCCCGGCATCGATGAAATAACCCCGTCCGGCCTTCACCTGTTGGCTGTTGCCAACCATCAGGTAGTCATCGCCTTTCACTTCGACCCGGCGGTCCTGGTGCACGGTGTGGTGCTCCTGCGCCTTGAGCTCGCAGTAGCTGTTGGCCGCCACGCACTCATGCCGTTCATGGCCGACGGTGACCGACAGGTTGTGCCCGATCTGTTGTTGCCAATCGCGCTGGGCATGCAGATAGATCTGTTCCTGGCCTTTGAGATCTTCGATACGCAGTTCATTACTGCCGCCACCGCCCGGACTGCTCAGGCTCTTGAATACGCTGCGGGTCTTGTGGGCCGGTAGCGGGTAGGGCGTTGGCTGCGCGGGGTTGTTCAGGCAACCGACGATCAACGGGTGATCCGGGTCGCCTTCCAGAAAGGTCACCAGCACTTCCATGCCGACCCGGGGCAGGCTGACGGCACCGTGACCCGGGCCGGCCCAGCCGGATGCCACTCGCAACCAGCAACTGCTGTGGGCAGCGGTTTCGTCCGAGCGGTCCCAGTGGAACTTGACCTTCACCCGACCATATTCGTCGCAGTGGATTTCTTCGCCGGGCGGGCCGCTGACGATGGCGGTCTGGGCATTCAGGCGACGGGATGCGCGTGCTTGCCGCGGCGGACGAAAGAACACATCCCACGGCGTGGCGAGAAAGCTATTGCGATAACCCTGGCGGAAGTCGCTGTCGGTACTGTTCGGGCTCGCCGCCGACTCTTCCAGCACCTGCGGCTGCTGGCCTTCGTGGACAAGCCGGGTCAACAGCCAGAGCGCGTTCCAGTCCGACTGCGGATGGTCGATCAGGGGCAGGAAATGTCCACTGGCCAGCCGTGGTTCATCGCTTTTGCCCGAGGCCTGGCGGTAGTCGCTTCGATGGCTTTCCAACCGGCGCCGGTTGTGCTGTCGACCATATTCGTCGCGCTTGTAGCGACCGGGGTAGTGGTAATCCTCAAGGTCTGGTTGCGGCAGGGAGTGGAACGTGCAGGCGCTGTTTTCCAGGCGCGCGCCGGGGTGTTCGAAGTCGTAGTCGCGCAAGGTCGCCCGGGTGCTGCGGGTTTCCAGGCGCAGGTCAAAGGCCTTGATGCTCGGAGTCGCGGCCACGGCGCCGCTGTCCGGCACATAGGGCACCGCATCGGGCAGTCGGCGAAAGAAGCTCTGGTCATCACCGAAGGCCAGGTGATGGCCCTGCGGATGGTGTTGGAAGTGATAGTGCAGACCGTCTTCGGCACACAGCCGCTGGATGAAATCCAGGTCGGACTCGTTGTACTGCACACAGTATTCGCGAGCGGGTAAGGGCTGGGCGAGGTTGAAGCTGAAGGCGTTGTCGAGAATGCCATGGTCCTTGAGCACCTGGGCGATGATCTGCGGCACGCTGCGGTTCTGGAAGATGCGCTGGTTGAAGCGATGGCTCAGATAGGTCAGCCGGGGTACGAGGGTGAGTTGATAATGCGTCCAGCGCTGGTCGGTATCGCCCTGGCCGATGCCATGGACCTGGCCGTGAATACCCGCGTTGCCGGCATCGAAGGCGAGAAAGCCCTGTTTGTGCAGCAACTCCTCAAGGTTCAGGTCCGGGTGCCGGCTGACCAGTTCCAGTTCGAAGCGGTAAGGTTGGCTGATGGCCTCCGTGCCCTTGAACGCCAGGACTTCCAGCTCCTGTTCGAAGCCTGGAAGGGTGAAGGTGAAGCGCGATTGATTCGCCGAGGTGAACATCCGTTGTTCCTCCTGCAAGGGGAAAATACGGAGTTTGGACCTGTTGGTAGTAGTGTTGAATGCTCGAAAAGAAAATCAGAATCAGGCTACAAGGTCTTATATTTGAGGGCTGTAGGGTGACGTAGGGGCAAAGGAGAAGGGCTTGAAGGAAGGCTGATCAGTTAAAAGGTAAAAGCTAGGCTGCTGGTAAACAGCTCTCTTCTGTCTGCCAAGAAAAAAGCTTCTCGATTCTGTTACAAGAAATTTCGAGCCGAGTACTTCTGGGTTGCAGTGCGTCCTACAAAAAAGATCCCCATCTAGAGCCGTTGTTATCAACGGTAGACTGCAAACATTGTGTGAACTATCTTACACGTAGAGTATTTTTGAAGAGCTAAAGTTCTTCAGTGCGTAACCCTCCTCGCGTTAAGAGGTTGACAAGAATGAAATCATTTATTTAGATTGAAAAACATTCGATTGTTTTTGGGTGGGATAAAAATACCCTTAATAAGGGCAATAAGAAATTTCATTCATGGCGGACCGATGTAGCTCTTCAAAAATAAAGGCGAAATCATGAGCTCGGAATCATTGCGAAGTCATTTCCAAATATTTGAGCAAAACAAGTCAAGCAAGTCGATGCACCAGTTTGGTGAGATTTTTATTGAAGCGTTAACCAGTTATCTCGGAAATTTAAAAATACCAGGTCGAGATATATTCGGCAACTTTCAGAGGGGGCCTCTATTTGCGCAGGTTGATCAAATAGCTGAGATTCAAAATGCGATGCACGAAGTACTTTGCCATCCGAGTACTCAAGAGGCACAGACCTACGCCGAAAATGCATTTAAAGCCTTTCTCAAAAAAGACAAGACAGATGTTGGTGTTTTGAAATTTTTCAATGGGTGGAATGAAACCCACAAGACAACTAGCTTAGTCTCCGCCAAAATTATCATGCGTTTATCTGCGGACGCTCTATCCGTATCTGCCGAAAGGCGAGCTGGATACCATAACGTTATGGCACACATGCATGAGGTTGCGAAAGATGATTTCGGCCTCGGACACAAAGGACATGATGGCATGTACGATTATATGACGGCTGCCTTTGGTGCGCCTGACTGGGTAGAAAGTCAGTATAAAGTTGATGCATGTGAGCTGTTCTCTGCATTCCTCTACGCTACTGGCGTAGCGGAACATAAATCCCCCATGAATTCTATTGAGCATAAACAATCCATCATGGATGCTATGATGGTCTCCATCGCTTCAGAGCTTTGGAACGGACGAGAATATAATTTTCTCGCTCAACACATTGAGAAAAAACTTCTTTCTTTTAACCCCTTATTGAGCAGCAACGTTCAGGATCTGCGAAATGCAAAAGGATATGTATTGGGCCATGCTGGAGAAGTAGAAAACAAGCACGGCCTACATGCTTTGGCTGCAGCACAAACCTATGGTCGAACGGTAGATCTAAGATTTGAGGTTGATCGCCTAAAAGAAATAATGTTGGATTATAATCAGCGTGTTGGAAAAGCATTCAATTCTTTGCATGTGGCTTTGACCTCGACAGGCTGATGTGTTGCTGGTACTCATCTTGTGTCCTCGTATATCCAAGTCCACAGTTTTTTATGCGGCTTTAAGTATGCTGGTCGATGTAGTGATTAATTTTCGTAGCGTCCCTATAGATGGGGTTTCATAGTGACTACTCAAGAACGCAAATCCTGATTGGATACTTTATATGGACTTTGAATACTCCGTGATTGCGTTAGGCTTCTTTGCTTTTTGCGGTGGCTTGATTGATGCGGCCGTTGGCGGAGGTGGGCTTGTGCAGCTGCCAGCACTTTTCCACGCTTTACCCCAATACAGTTTGGCTACGGTTTTTGGAACCAACAAGCTATCTGTTTTGGCGGGTAGCTTCTCTTCCATATTCACCTATCTCAAAAGAATAAAAATCATATGGAGACTTATGCTTCCAACTATGATTTCAGCTTTTATCTTTGCCTTCTTTGGCGCGCTCTCTGTTTCTCTCGTTCCAAAGAGGCTTATGGAGTATGTTGCTTTCTTTGTTTTAATAGTGATGGCTATTTATATTTTTCTAAAAAAAGACTTGGGTCGAGTCGGTTCTAATATTCAGGTCGGAAGGAAAGAAGTTCTGCTGGGGATTTTTTGGGGCGGATTAATCGGTTTTTATGATGGCGTGTTCGGGCCCGGTAGCGGCAGCCTTCTACTTTTTGTTTTTGTAAGATATTTTGGGTTCGACTTTCTAAATGCCTCAGCTTCAGCAAAACTGGTTAATTTAGGAACATTTAGCGCGGCGCTAATGTTTTTTATCCCCTCTGGTAACGTTTTGTGGGCAATAGGTGGCGTCGTTGCCGTATGCAATATTGCAGGCTCCATTGCTGGGGTTTTCTTAGCGCTGCGTTATGGAAGTGGCTGTATTCGAATATTCTTTTTGATTCTGCTTGTGTTCCTCATCGGAAGGATGGGGATGTCCATATTCTTATGATTCAAGCCGTTTGCAAGTGATTTTCTGAGTCAGTAATCCTCCCCACGCTCAGTAATATCCTTCTCTATCGGTGGCGCATTGGGATCCTGACCCGCCGGGAATTTTCCTTTGAGGTTCCAGGCAAAGGCGATGATCTCGGCGATGGTCCGGTACAGCTCCTCTGGAATACTGTCGCCCAGCTCCATCCGGGCCAGCAGTTTCACCAGCTCGGCATTCTCGTAGATCGGTACTTCATAGTCGCGGGCCAGTTTCAGAATGGCTTCGGCCAGTTCCTCGTCCCCCTTGGCGGTGAGGGTCGGGGCCTGTTGGCCGTCGTACTTGAGGGCAATGGCCTGGCGTGGGGTGTTGGGATTCTTCATGCGGTTTCGTCGACCCAGCGTTGTTCCAATCGGGTTTGCTTGCCCTGGGGCGGGGTGCCCTGATGGCAATCGAGGTCGCTGACGTTCAGGCCCGAGGCGCGCAAGCGCTCGCGCAGTTCGCCCAATTGGCTGGCGATCAGGCTGGCGGTGTATGGGCGTTCGGCCCACAACTGGCTGGACAGGCTGCCGCGCAGCCACTGTGCCTGGACTTGCAGCGGCCCCAGCGGCTCGAGGTCGAAGGCCAATTCCACCCGCCACAGTTGTTCCTTCTGCTCGCGTTGTTCGCGTTTCTCTTGTTGGGGCTGTTGCTCCCTTTCCTCATGCTGGATCTTGATCTGCAAGGGCACGATGTCTTGCAGGTTGCGCATGGGAATCTCCAGCTGCCAGGTGGTTTGCAGATTGCCTTCGGGGGTACGCCCGGTCTGTTCCAGGCTCGACAACTGATGGCTTTGCAGGCGTGAGACGGCGGCCGCGGCCAGGCGCAGGAGCCCCTCCAGGTCGCCCTCGCCGGCAAGGCTTTGCAGCAGCCGCGAGGGCAATGGAAAGCTGATCGGCTTGGCCGGCTCGCCAACCTGGCCGAGGGTGCCCAGGGCGCTGCGGACAAAGCCCGGCAGCGTGCGGGCGAGCAGGCTGGCGGCGGCCCCGGGATCAAAGTTCGGGCTGCCGGGTAGTTGCGGCATGATCTGGGCGATCAGGCGCAGCAGGTTGGCCTTGAGGTCCGGTGTCAGGGCCGGGTTTTGCCCCTGCAACAGGCTGGCTTCGAGGAACAGGCCGCTGTTCTGCAGGGCCTGGGCCAGGCCTTTGGGGGTGCTCAACTGGTTGATGTCGGGCAGGTCCGTCAGCAGGGTGTTGATGGCCGCGCGCAGGTCGGCGGGCAACTCGGTGTTTCGGGGCAGGTTCTGCAAGGTGTTGATCAGGCTGTCGAGCGAACCCTGCCGGCCTTGCTGGGTGACCAGTTGCTGGGCCACCGCCAGTTGGTCCTGGCGGGCGGCAAGCGGTACCAGGCTCAGGCTCTGCGCGCCCTGCACCTGGGCGCTGAGCAGGCTGCCGAGGCGCAGCGGCTGCGGGCTGTCGAGGGTCAGGGTGGTACCGCTCAGGACCGTGTTGAGCAGGGTCACCAGCGAGCGATAGACCGCCGGCTGTCCCGGGACTTGTGGCAGTACCTGGCTGGTCATGACCTTGCCTTGCAGCAGGGTGCCGAGCGGTAGTTGCGTGGTATCCAGGCGGGTCAGGGCGGCGACGCTGGCGCTCAGGGCCTGTTGCACGGTGATCGCCAGGTTGCCGGGTGACGGTTGGGTCACGGCGATGCTGGCGCCTTGTGGCAGCGGCAGGTTGCTGCTGGCCTGCACGGTGGTCTGGCGACCGCCGTCGGTGGTGACCTTGAGCAGCAACTGGAAGGTCTGGTCGGTTTGCTTGAGGGACAGGACCTCGGCCTCGGCACTCTGCCCGGGGGCGATCAGGCCTTCCAGGGGCGGTGTCAGCTGCAGCAACTCGCCGGCCAGCAGCAGCGGGCGGCTGTTGGCCGGGATCAGCTGGGGCAGAGGGGGGATGGTAAATTCGCCTGTCATTGGGTCGCAGCCTGTCGAAATAGCCCTCTTTAGAGTAAGGCATCACATGTATAATGCGGCGCCGTCTCCGAAAGTGTGTCCAAAATAGCGCAGAAATTGACACAGCTCTGTGGGACGAGCTGCAAAAGCATTTATTCTGCTTCACTTTAACGGCTGCGCCCGTGCCGACTTGAACTGTAAAAAGGCCTCGATTATTTGACCAGCCCTCTTCTAGAAGCCTTGGCGCTCAGCTGTGAGCGTGACGGACGGATGCTCTTCGAGCACCTCGAGTTACAGCTGCGCCCTGGCGACCTGTTGCAGATCAGCGGCCCCAACGGCAGCGGCAAGACCAGCCTGCTACGCCTGCTGGCCGGCCTGATGCAGCCGACCGCCGGCGAGGTAAGGCTCCACGGGCAGCCGCTGAGTGCCCAGCGCAGCGAGCTGGCGCGCACATTGTTGTGGATTGGTCACGCCGCCGGGATCAAGGATCTGCTCACCGCCGAAGAAAACCTGCGCTGGCTGTGTGCCTTGCATCAACCGGTCGGCCGCGAGGCGATCTGGCAAGCCCTGGCGGCGGTCGGGCTGCGCGGTTTCGAAGATGTCTCGTGCCATACCCTGTCCGCCGGACAGCAACGGCGCGTGGCCCTGGCCCGATTGCACCTGGACAGCCCGCCGCTGTGGATTCTCGACGAGCCGTTCACCGCCCTGGACAAACAGGGCGTCGCCGAGCTCGAGGAACACCTGGCCGGCCATTGCGAGCGCGGGGGCATGATCGTGCTGACCACTCACCACACCCTGACCCGCGTGCCGGCCGGCTACCGTGATATCGACCTGGGGCGGTGGACCGCATGAGTGTGTTCGGCCTGTTGTTCGCCCGCGAGGCGCGCCTGTTGTTTCGCCGTCCGGCGGAACTGGCCAATCCGCTGGTGTTCTTCGCCATTGTGATCGCGCTGTTCCCCTTGGCGGTCGGTCCCGAGACTAATATGTTGCAAACCTTGTCTCCGGGACTGGTCTGGGTGGCGGCCCTGTTGTCCGTCCTGCTCTCGCTGGACGGGCTTTTCCGCGGTGATTTCGAAGATGGATCCCTGGAACAGTGGGTCCTTTCGTCGCACCCCCTGGCCCTTCTGGTTTTGGCCAAGGTACTGGCACACTGGGTGTTTTCCGGGCTGGCGCTGGTCCTGCTCGCGCCGTTGCTGGCGCTGATGCTCGGATTACCCGGCGCCTGCTTGCCGGTGCTGCTGTTATCGCTACTCTTGGGTACGCCGGTACTGAGTCTGCTCGGTGCGGTGGGCGCGGCCCTGACGGTGGGGTTGAAACGTGGTGGCCTGTTACTGGCCCTGCTGATCCTGCCACTGTACATCCCGGTCCTGATTCTCGGCAGCGGGGCCTTGCAGGCCGCGTTGCAGGGCATGCCGGCCACGGGGTACCTGCTCTGGCTGGGCAGCCTGGCCGCCCTGGCGGTGACCCTGACACCTTTTGCAATAGCGGCTGGCCTGAAGATCAGCGTCGGCGAATAATGAGGTCTGGTCAGCTGATGACCAGCGAAGATCCTTGGATGTACCGTGATGAACTGGACTTGGTTTCATAAGCTGGGCTCGCCCAAATGGTTCTATGGCATCAGCGGACGCCTGCTGCCCTGGCTGAGCGTGGCCGCCGTGCTGCTGATCGGCGTCGGCGTGGTCTGGGGCCTGGCCTTCGCGCCGCCGGACTACCAGCAGGGCAACAGCTTTCGCATCATCTACATCCACGTGCCGGCGGCGATGCTGGCCCAGTCCTGCTATGTGATGCTGGCGGTCTGCGGTGCGGTGGGGCTGGTGTGGAAGATGAAGCTGGCCGACATCGCGCTGCAATGCGCGGCGCCGATCGGCGCCTGGATGACCGCCGTGGCGCTGGTCACCGGGGCGATCTGGGGCAAGCCGACCTGGGGCGCGTGGTGGGTCTGGGATGCGCGCCTGACCTCGATGCTGATCCTGCTGTTCCTCTATTTCGGCCTGATCGCCCTGGGCAACGCCATCAGCAATCGCGACAGCGCGGCCAAGGCCTGCGCGGTGCTGGCGATTGTCGGGGTGATCAATATCCCGATCATCAAATACTCGGTGGAATGGTGGAACACCCTGCACCAGGGGGTGACTTTCAGCCTGACCGAAAAGCCCGCGATGCCTGCTGAAATGTGGCTGCCGCTGCTGCTGACGGTGCTGGGCTTCTACTGTTTCTTCGGCGCCGTGGTACTGCTGCGCATGCGCCTCGAGGTGCTCAAGCGCGAGGCCCGGACCAGTTGGGTCAAGGCGCAGATCCTGAACGAACTGGAGGTGGCTCGATGAGTTTTGCCTCCTTCGGCGATTTTCTCGCCATGGGCCATCACGGCCTGTATGTCTGGTCGGCCTATGGCATCTGCCTGGCCGTGCTGGCTTTGAACGTCGCGGCGCCGATCCTGGCCCGGCGGCGTTACCTGCAACAAGAGGCGCGTCGTCTGCGCCGGGAGAATGCCAAGTGAACCCGTTGCGCAAAAAGCGCCTGATCATCATCCTCGCCATTCTGGTCGGCGTCGGCGCGGCCGTGGGCCTGGCCTTGAGCGCGCTGCAGGAAAATATCAACCTGTTCTACACGCCGACCCAGATCGCCAATGGCGAAGCGCCCCATGACACGCGGATCCGCGCCGGCGGCATGGTGGAGAAGGGCTCGCTGCAACGTTCCGCTGACTCGTTGGACGTGAAGTTCGTGGTCACCGATTTCAACAAGTCCGTCACCATTACCTATCGCGGCATCCTCCCGGACCTGTTCCGCGAAGGACAGGGCATCGTCGCCCTCGGCAAGCTGAACGCCGACGGCGTGGTGGTGGCCGATGAAGTCCTGGCCAAGCACGATGAGAAGTACATGCCACCAGAAGTCACCAAAGCGTTGAAAGACAGCGGTCAATCCGCTCCCACACCTGCCAAGGAGGGTTGAGCGATGGCTCCTGGACTCTTTATACCGGAGCTTGGCCAGTTGGCCATGATCCTCGCGCTATGCCTCGCCCTGGTGCAGGCCATCGTCCCGCTGTTCGGTGCCTGGCGCGGCGATCGCCTGTGGATGAGCCTGGCGCGACCGGCGGCCTGGGGGCAGTTCGCCTTCCTGGCGTTCGCCTTCGGGGTGTTGACCTATGCCTTCATGACCGATGACTTTTCCGTCAGCTATGTCGCCAACAACTCCAACAGCGCCTTGCCCTGGTACTTCAAGTTCAGCGCCGTGTGGGGCGCCCACGAGGGTTCGTTGCTGCTCTGGGCCTTGATCCTTGGCGGCTGGACCTTCGCCGTATCGGTATTCTCCCGGCAATTGCCGCAGGTCATGCTGGCACGGGTGCTGGCGGTGATGGGCATGATCAGCACCGGTTTCCTGCTGTTCCTGATCCTGACCTCCAACCCGTTCTCGCGGATCCTGCCGCAGATTCCAGCGGACGGTCGCGACCTCAACCCGCTGTTGCAGGACGTCGGCCTGATCGTCCACCCACCGATGCTCTACATGGGTTATGTCGGCTTCTCGGTGGCCTTCGCCTTCGCCATCGCCGCCTTGCTCGGCGGTCGTCTCGACGCGGCCTGGGCGCGCTGGTCGCGGCCCTGGACCATCGTCGCCTGGGCATTCCTGGGGATCGGTATCACCCTCGGTTCCTGGTGGGCCTACTACGAACTCGGCTGGGGCGGCTGGTGGTTCTGGGACCCGGTGGAAAACGCCTCGTTCATGCCCTGGCTGGTGGGCACGGCGCTGATCCACTCCCTGGCGGTCACGGAAAAGCGCGGGGTGTTCAAGAGCTGGACCGTGCTCCTGGCGATCGCGGCGTTTTCCCTGAGCCTGCTGGGGACCTTCCTGGTGCGTTCCGGGGTGTTGACCTCGGTGCACGCCTTCGCCTCCGACCCGGCGCGCGGGGTGTTCATTCTGATCTTCCTGCTGTTCGTGGTCGGCGGTTCGCTGACCCTGTTCGCCCTGCGCGCGCCGGTAGTGAAAAGCCATGTCGGCTTCAACCTGTGGTCGCGGGAAACCCTGCTGCTGGGCAACAACCTGGTGCTGGTGGTGGCGGCCTCGATGATCCTGCTGGGTACCTTGTACCCGCTGGTACTCGATGCCCTCAGCGGCGCCAAGCTGTCCGTCGGCCCGCCGTACTTCAATGCCTTGTTCATTCCGCTGATGGCCCTGCTGATGGTGGTGATGGCGATCGGCGTGCTGGTGCGCTGGAAAGACACCCCGGTGAAATGGCTGCTGGGCATGTTGACCCCGGTGCTGCTGGGCAGTGTCGCCCTGGCGGTGGTGGCCGGGCTGGTCTATGGCGATTTCAACTGGGCGGTGCTGGCGACCTTCCTGCTGGCGGCCTGGGTGCTGTTGGCCGGAGTTCGCGACATCCTCGACAAAACCCGTCACAAGGGTCTGATCAAGGGCCTGTCAAGCCTGACCCGCAGCTACTGGGGCATGCAACTGGCGCACCTGGGCATCGCGGTCTGCGCCCTCGGCGTGGTGCTGTCGAGCCAGGAGAGCGCCGAGCGCGACCTGCGCATGGCGCCGGGCGAGTCCATGGAACTGGCCGGTTACCACTTCGTCTTCGAAGGTGCCAAGCATTTCGAAGGGCCGAACTTCACCTCGGACAAGGGCACGATCCGGGTGATTGAAAACGGCAAGGAAGTCGCGCTGCTGCACCCCGAGAAGCGGCTGTATACCGTGCAGCAATCGATGATGACCGAAGCCGGTATCGACGCCGGCTTCACCCGTGACCTCTACGTCGCCCTCGGCGAGCCGCTGGAAAATGGCGCCTGGGCGGTGCGGGTGCACGTCAAGCCGTTCGTCCGCTGGATCTGGTTCGGTGGCCTGCTGACCGCGTTGGGCGGTGCGTTGGCGGCGTTGGACCGGCGCTATCGGGTCAAAGTGAAAAGCCGCGTGCGTGAAGCGCTGGGCATGAGTGGAGCGACTGCATGAAGCGTTGGTTGATGGTGTTGCCGCTGGCGGCGTTCCTGGTGATGGCGGTGTTCCTCTATCGCGGCCTGTACCTGGATCCGTCCGAGCTGCCGTCGGCGATGATCGGCAAGCCGTTCCCGGCCTTCTCGCTGCCCGAGGTACAAGGCGGCAAGACCCTGACCCCAGCCGACCTGCAGGGCAAGCCGGCATTGGTGAACGTCTGGGGCACCTGGTGCGTGTCCTGCCGGGTCGAGCACCCGGTGCTGAACAAGCTGGCCCAGCAGGGCGTGGTGATCTACGGCGTCAACTACAAGGATGACAACGCCGAGGCACTGAAGTGGCTGAAGGATTTCCACAACCCCTACCAGCTGAATATCCGCGACGAGCAAGGCTCCCTGGGGCTGGACCTGGGCGTGTATGGCGCGCCGGAGACGTTCTTCATCGACGCCAAGGGGGTGATTCGCTACAAGCACGTCGGCGTGATCGACGAGACCGTCTGGCGTGAACAGCTGGCGAGCGTGTATCAGTCGCTGGTGGACGAGGTTCGGCCATGAAGCGCTGGTTAGCCGCGGCCGCCCTGGGCCTGAGTCTGGTTGGCGCGGCTCATGCCGCCATCGACACCTATGAATTCGCCAATGATGCCGAGCGTGAACGCTTTCACGACCTGACCAAGGAACTGCGTTGTCCCAAGTGTCAGAACCAGGACATCGCCGACTCCAATGCGCCGATTGCCGCCGACCTGCGCCGGGAGATTTTCCGCATGCTCGGCGAGGGCAAGGACAATCAGCAGATCATCGACTTCATGGTCGACCGCTATGGCGACTTCGTGCGCTACAAACCGGCCCTGAGCGGCAAGACCGCCTTGCTCTGGTTCGGCCCGGTCGGCCTGTTGCTGGTCGGCTTTATCGTGATCGCCGTGATCGTTCGCCGTCGTCGCACCGAGGGCGACGCTGCCCCGGACGCGCTTTCCGCCGAGGAGCGCCAGCGCCTCGACCACCTGCTGGATAAGAAAACCGAATGATTGATTTCTGGCTCGCTACAGGTCTGTTGTTACTGATCGCCCTGAGTTTCCTGTTGATTCCGATCTTGCGTGAGCGTCGCGTGCAGCGCGAAGAAGATCGTACCGCGCTGAACGTCGCCCTCTACCAGGAGCGTGTCGCCGAGTTGCAGGCGCAACAGGCCGAAGGTGTGCTTGACGCCGACCAGATGGACAGCGGACGGGCGGAAGCGGCCCGCGAGTTGCTGGCCGATACCGAAGACGTGGCGCCCGCTCGGGTCTCGCGACTGGGCAAGCCGTTGCCGCTGCTGGCGGCGCTGCTGGTGCCGGTACTGGGATTGCTGCTGTACCTGCATTTCGGCGCCAGCGACAAGGTCGAACTGACCCGTGAGTTCGCCCAGGCGCCGCAGTCCGTGGAAGAGATGACCCGCCGTCTGGAACGGGCGGTGGCGGCTCAGCCGGATTCGGCCGAAGGCCTGTATTTCCTCGGGCGTGCCTATATGGCCCAGGATCGCGCGGCCGATGCGGCGAAGATGTTCGAGCGCACGGTCAAGGTAGCCGGGCGTCAGCCCGAGTTGCTCGGGCAGTGGGCCCAGGCGCGCTACTTTGCCGATGGCAAGCAGTGGTCGGCGCAGGTCCAGGCGCTGACCGACGAAGCCCTCAAGAGCGACCCGAAAGAGGTCACCAGTCTGGGCCTGCTGGGGATCGCGGCGTTTGAAGGGCAGCGTTACCAGGAAGCCATCGACTACTGGAAACGTCTGCTGGCGCAATTACCGCCGGACGATAATTCCCGTGCCGCGTTGCAGGGCGGTATCGACCGCGCCAGTGAGAAGCTGGTGGCCAGCGGCGGCAAGGTCATCGAGGCGCCCGTGGTCAAAGGTGCGCTGTTGAAAGTGCGGGTCGAGTTGGCGGCGGCGCTGAAGGCCAAGGTGCAGCCGGGCGACAGCGTCTTCATCTTCGCCCGGGCGACCCAGGGGCCGCCCGCGCCGTTGGCGGCCAAGCGCCTGACCGTCGCCGACCTGCCAGCGACAGTGGAGTTGGGCGACAGCGACGCGATGATGCCGCAATTGAAACTGTCGAACTTTCCTGAAGTCCAACTGGTTGCACGGATTTCCCGCGCTGGCCAACCGACGGCGGGCGAGTGGGTCGGGCGCAGCCAACCCTTGGCCAGCAGCACCTCCGCGCAGCAGAACCTGACCATCGACAGCCCTGATAAATAGAGAATTCGCCATGACCGCCATCGCTCGCCTCACCCTGTTAACGCTGGTCCTGGGGTTGAGCGCTTGTGCGGTCCATCGCCCGCCGACGCCGGGCGAGCCGACCATCCCGCCTTCCGGTCCGACCACCCAGCCTTATCCACCGGCCACGCCGGGTAAACCGATCCCCGCGAACAAACCGCGTCCGAGCTTCTCACCGACTTTTGCTCCGCCACCGGGGGGTAACAGTCATTGGGACGGACGGATGGGCGTTTATGTCCTCGACAACCAGACCAATACCTTCTATCGCCAGCGTACCTACTACCGCTGGAACAACGGCTGGAGCCGCTCCATCAGCCCCAGCGGGCCGTGGGAAGACACCGATATCCATGGCGTGCCACCGGGACTGAGCAAACAGTTCGGTCAGTGAGCGAAAACGGCGATCCCGACAGGTCGCCGTTTTTTTGGGTGCGCCAGGCATGGCGCGTAGCGCCGTGACTGGCGCTGTTCGGCTCACTGTGGTGGTGAAGTCGGACGACTTGGAGGTGAAAGTCCTCTACACACCCGGCAAGGGGAAGTGTTAGCCAGAGGCAAGGGTGTCGCGGGTGACTGCGAATCTGAAGGAAGCCCGAGGCAAAATGCTGGCCTGACGAACCCAAAGGCGGCACAAGACAACTGGGCATCCCCAGCGTCGTGGACCGCTTGATCCAGCAGGCACTGCTGCAACAGCTCACGCCGATCTTTGACCCGCTGTTCTCGGACTACAGCTACGGCTTCCGTCCAAACAGAAGCGCCCACCAAGCCATCGAAACAGCCCGTGGTCATGTGGCGGCGGGTCACCGCTGTCGCCGTTGCTGTCGAATATCACGCTCAATGAATTCGACCGCGAGTTAGAGCGGCGAGGTTACCGTTTCGTGCGCTATACCGACGATGCGAACATCTATGTGCGCAGTCGCCGTGCAGGCGAACGAGTAATGGCCCGCGTCGAGCGTTTCCTGAGCCAGCGTTTGAAATTGACGCTGAATCGGGAAAAGAGCCGCGTAGCACGGCCTTGGGTCTGCGATTATTTGGGTTATGGGATGAGTTGGCACAAGCAGCCAAAATCAGGAACTTTCGATCAAAAATTATTCGTTATCAGAAATTAAATTCTCCAGATATTGTCCGTTGGAGTTTATAACGGCCTTGTAAATACTGTAAGCCTCCATGTCACAAACTTTAGCCGATGCCAAAACTCCATCATGTAAGTGCATGAGCTCGCCGTTCGGAATGAACATCATGATAGGGGAATGAGTGGCGATAATAAATTGTGAACCCTGTTTGGACAACTCAACGATTCTAAGTACCAGGCTGAGTTGGCGAGAGGGGTGCAAGGAGGCTTCGGGCTCGTCCAATATGTAAATGCCATTGGCTTTGAATCTGTTTTGGTAAAGTGACTCCATTGCTTCGCCATGAGAGAGGGTATGTAGGTCCCGCCCTCCGTAATAGGACTTTATTTCAGGGTCGAAGCTACCCGCACTGTCCAATCGCCTCACTTCTGAGCTGAAATTATAAAAAGTTTCCGCCCGATAAAAGAAAAGATCTTTCTCTTTTCGATAGCCTTTGGAAATAATAATGTGGTTGTGCAGATCTGAGTGGGTGGATTCTGTATTGAATCTGAAGTTTTTACCTCCTCCCTCAGGGTTGCAGCCCAATTTGACGGCAATGGCCTCCAGAAGTGTGGATTTTCCTGCGCCGTTATCTCCAGCGATAACGGTTATGGGATGGTTCAGATCCAACGGAAAAATACCCGCGATTGGGTTAGCCGGAAACGTGTCAGCCTTGAGTCGTATGGATTTAACGAATAGATTGTTCATGAGTATAGTTGAAAACCCTGTGTAATGAATTTTTTGTTCCGATCAACGACAGCGCGATTTGTATGGAATGGTTGGCGCCAAGTGCAAACATTCCTATATATCCTAGGTAATAAATCAAATCAGCTCCGAGTGTTTTTGGAGAGAGTGTGGAAATAAGGAATAGTGATATGGCGATGATGATAGCTATGAAAATTTCAGGGCCGCTGCTGAGATAGATACTGATTTTTTCATATCGATATTTGGTGCCGATAGCGTTCTTTAGGTGATGATTGCTCATAATCATTTTATGATTGAAGTGGCGAAGACTTTCTGAAGAAGCTTGCTTTAGCTCAATAATAGAGGTTTTATATCGTTGTTCTTGTTCGATTTCGGTTGTGTACGCGTGTGTTATTTTTTTGGAGGAATGAGTTACATGGATATATGAGAAGGCGAAGAGTGCTAATAAGGGAGGTGCCATAAAGAGATTTTCAAGAATGAGCATGGAGAATGTAATTATAGTCAGACTGCTCGCGCCTGCCAGCTCAACGATTTGTATTGCGCTTGAAGCGATGCGTTCGGAGTCTTCTTTTATAAGTGTGGCCAGTTTTCCCTGGTCAGTTGACAGTATATTATCATAAATATATTCAATTATCAGGAGTCGTATTTTTGATTTTATATATTGATTTAGCGCTTCGGAGAAGCACTGTGTAACGCTTTTTAGCGAGAAAATCGCGATCAATAGCGCTATTGTTAAAAGAATCTGGTCAGGTTTTGAGATTTCCTTAATGTTTATGCTGATAATGTAAGGTATTAGAAATTGTAGTAGTGCTGTTGTCAACGATAGCACCAAGCTTGTAATGATGAGCGCTCGACAAGCTCTTATTATTTCAGTCATATGCGCCATCTCGTTTGTGTAATAGACGCACCCTTGAGTGTCTGTAAAAAGCTTCAGGGGTTGAAAAATATATTCCAACCAGAAATCTAAGTGGTATTAATATGCGATCAATATACATGGTTGACGCGATTAGCTCGCCTAGAGTTAAAGTATTGGCCGTTATGAGTGTGCTTCCGATATATAAAATCGCAGATAGGCCAATCAGCGAAGATAATCCGGAAATTGCATTTAAAGATGATATGTTTAACTGTGTGCACCATAGTGTGTGAAGTACGAGTGCTTTATGTTTTTTGAATCTTGTAAAAAGAGGTCTGTCTTTGGTTTTTGTTCTAGATAATATTTTGCTGATGAGAGATGTGTTTTCTTCTATGTATTTTCCATAAGCCGTCTTCATTTTTTCCTGAGTCAAAAAACAAATTAAAGAGGCGAATAAAATAGCCGCAGTTGGCGCTATGGAAAGCGAGGGCTGATAGCTAAATATTGCGATGAAGGCAATGATTATTGCGGTGAGGCTCGTACTAACGTCATAATATAGGCTGTGATGCAGGTAGATGGAGTTGTCCGTGTCGTTATCAATGTACTCGATAATATCCCCCTCTGATGGGGAGTTTTTATTATGCTTAATCAGGATCTCTAGAGACTTTTGTTTTAGTTTCATTCTTGTTGAAGAATTGGTGTGCGCTAAATAAATGTTGTTGACTAATTTTAAGCTGGGCGCGAGGATAAGACCGCTGCAGGCCATTAAAAGATAGGAAAGTTGTAGTTGGTTGTGTGCGTGATAGTAGTCGATAAGTTTTCCCAAAAGAAAAGGGGTGCTCAAGTTTATGCACGCAGCGACACCGCCAAGACCGATAAAACGGAAATTTTGAATCATTATTGTAAGTAGTCCATTTGGTGGATGAGAAAAGGAAATTTAAACGATTCATTTAAAACCCCGTGAGCACCTAAAATGGCACCCGTTTTACCCACCCATAGGCCTAATGGATCGGCCGCTCTTGTGCGTAGCTCTCTTGTGTCGTGCTCTGCTAAGAGAGATATATTTAGCCAGGTGTAAACCCTTTGATCGAGCAGTGACGGAGGGTAGACGCTCTTAATAATATTGAGTAGGCCATAGGCGCCATGGCAAATCGAGTCATTGATAGGGCGCTTCCGCTGACGCAGGTTTTCGTAGCTGAAAAAGGAGCATGGTGGATTGTTTCTAATGAACTCCAATGCCTCCGGGACATGATGCTCCGAAAAATATTGGAGAATAAGATAGTTTCCTGGTAGTCCATGGCTCCAAGAGAACTCTCCATTTGTTGACTCTGATCTTCTGCGATAGTCCGGCCAGTTCTTAATATTTTTATCATATTGTTGCAACTCCCAGTCCAGAAAGTCTACAAAGGTACTGTAGGTTTTTTGATTCTTTGAAATGGTTCTGTAAAAATAAAATATTGAATAGGCGCAGCCCATGACACCATGAGAAAGCCCCGAAAGAAGTGAGTCGTTACGAGTTGTAATTGATCTGTCAAATTGTACAAGACGTTTGCCGTTTAGTAGTACTAGCTCTGAATCGATTTTTTTGTATAAGTTACATGCTAGTTCACGAAAGTCATTGTCTTTAGTTAGTTCGTATAGCTTGGTCAAAACACTAAGAGTGCCATACATTCCTGAAAGGAGGTCCGCCCCCCAAAAATACTTTTGCCACCAATCTTCTGAGATCGCACTATGGAAGTAGCTTTTGTATTGCGACAACAATTCGTCGTGCCGGTTGTCCTCGAAATATTTTAGGGTTATGATCAGCGGGAGAACTGAAGATGAGAGGCCGAAATGTGAGCCACCTAAGTGTGTGCCTCTATTTTGAAGCTTTTTGTTAACCCGATTGTATGCTTCATTCAATGTATGCAAAATGCTTTCTTTTGGAATGGGTTTGTTTTGATGTATCATTGCTAAACCATAAGCCATCCCCGATAGACCATAATACAGATCCTCTCCAAGCTCAGAGTACTCGATATATCCACCTGGTGATGCATGAAATCCATACCAGAGGCCATTATTTGAAAGCTCATATGAGATTTTTTTTATTAAGAAATCTATGTTTGAATTTTGGGCGGATCTTATATCTTCAAATTTTTCTTGAATAGAGGAACACGTATCGTTGATATTGTCTTCTTTTCTAAAAGTATACGTTGTTAGCTTGCGATCATGCTCGTACATATACCGCATGGCGGTTAGCGTGTTGCTTATTTGTGATATCTCGAAACGGTGTCTGGCCTCCGTAAAGTTTTCAATATAGCTAATGCTATTTGAAAGCCCGTCCAGATAGCTACCGGGCGGCAAGTGCCCTTTTCCTGAGTAATGGGGTTCGGAAAATGAAAGTTCCCCAACGCAGCTTTTTGCGTAAGGAATATCAATATTCAACAGTGCATTGACTTCCGCAGGTAAAAAACCCACTGCCGGCGCATTATCGTTATCAAGGATTTTCGTCAGAAAGGCTTTTCGTTTTTCCGTTGAACACATCAGGGACGCATGAAGCGAACACTGAATTGCATAATGGTAAGTGGCAGTAGGTCGGGGGACGTAGCGGCACGTAAGCCCTTTGAATGATTGAATTTTTTTTGATGACTTACGTCTGATGTTTCTTTAACGTTTCGAAGAAGCAAGTGAAACCTTCCTGGATTTCTCTTTCATATTCCCACGGGCTGACGATGCAGCCATTAAGGTATAAGACGTTTTTTCCAGGATATATTTTTACGCCGTCCGTGCCAAAACGCCCATTATCCTTATCATCTTCCAAGTGTTGATACAAGTTGAGGCTTACATATTGTTCTTTTAATCCGCCCAAAGCGCTTAAGTCTACCCCTATGCCATCTGTACCCTTCCATGTCCAATTGGGAAGAATGCTGGTTTGGGCGCTATTCCAGCGAACTTCCTTGGGAATGCTACTAATGTTCAATACGCAATAAAAAATGGTTTCTAGATCGATAGGGATAGGGTTGCTTGTATTGCAAATCAGATTGTCGCATGTAATGTCGGATGTTGTGAATGCCGTACAGTATCCTAATAAAAAACCGGCCCGTCTATAATAAGTCTGCACGTCCGCAATATCGTTGGCGGGCAATTGTGGAAAATATTTGGCCCAGCGGTGTGTTGGATGAACTATGTATAAAGGGATTTTCCATTCTGAATAGTGACTGTCAGCTTTTTTTGAAAGGTACTCCAGAAGCATTGAGGCGCGGTTTTCAATGTCAAGATTTCGCGGCTTGTAAACGACCTTGCTACCATTTGTAAATGTTAAAGTGCAGGCGGTGAGCGAGCCATTATGGGTTTCCCCCTCGGAGGGGGTGCACTCAAGGAGTAAGTGAGCGGAGCTCAAACTGGTTAAAGCTTTGAATCCAGGCTTGTCCTCTGTTAGTCGCAGGGCTAGTAGGTAAGTCTGATCGATGAAGTTATCGGTTATTTTTTGTAGAGTTCGCGTTAATTCTGGATATGACTCAAGAATATCAAGAAGGTATTCGTTGTTTTTTCTAAGTATTGCGTAATGCTCGAGTACGCCAAGTTTGTGGGGTTTAATTGTTTGATTTAATATGTCTCGTTCGACAGATAGTACATTCTGCGCGGTGTTCGTAATGCGAGTTGAGAGGTTGCCGACGTAACCATTTATAATGGCCTTGCCTTCTTCGTGATCGAGCTTCTCTATTTGAATCAGGTTTTTTTTGGTTTTCTCTACGTAGTAAGCTAGAAATGGCCAAACAGGGCAGTCAGTAGTTAGATTTTCTGCGGAGGAATTAAGCGTTAAGAAATCTATGGCTGCCGAGGCGGCAGCACCTTGAGCATCGTTCATATTGGGATACCTTAATGGTTCTGGTCGGCAGCGACAACGCCGCCGCCGACTCAACTTGACCAGCCTCAGGAATAGGTCGCATTGCAGCAGGTGTTCCAGCATTGAGTGCAACAGCTTGTGCACGGTAGGGTTCCACTGCTCGCGGCGGTTAGATTGCTATACGCTTGAATAACGAGCGCGGATATTGGCGCAATTGCTTCAAGCACTACGTTTCTATTGTTTTTAATTGTTTCAAGATCGATTTGCATGGCATGTCTCAATTAGTATGATCCAGAATACCCACTCAATCGGGTATTGCACTCCGTCCGTTGTTGATTTTCGTGGGGTGATGCTGACTGGTTGGGTAAGTGAAATTATGATGTGTCCATTTGAATAGTCCTTTTTTGTTAGGTGCGCGGTTTTTTCGCTGATTTAATAATTTCCCTCATCGCTCATTTAGTCAATTGCCTCATTTCCGGTTTTATCTGTAGTCTTTTATTTTTTGGATTGAAGGCTGATTCCTACAAAGCTTTCGTGTTCTTCAGGGGTTGTAAGTTAGGAGAGGCTTTGATGTGAGGTATTTCTTTCTAGATGTGGGGCAGGACAGTTTTAATGATTTGGTACTGCCGGCAACGCCGCCAAGATCGAGCCGATCTCCCAGGAACGAATATTTAAAGTTCTTCACGGAGTCTCGGGAAAGACACAAACAAGAACGCCGATTTGATGGATGATTTTCGTGCGAGCAAACATATCTACAAACCGGCGTTCTTATGCACGATATTAATAAGTTTCGTGCGCTATATCGACGATGCGAACATCTATGTACGCAGTTGCCGTGCAGGCGAACGAGTAATGGCCAGCGTCGAGCGTTTCCTGAGCCAGCGTTTGAAATTGACGCTGAATCGGGAAAAGAGCCGTGTAGCACGGCCTTGGGTCTGCGATTACTTAGGTTATGGGATGAGTTGGCACAAGCAGCCAAAACTGAGGGTGGCGAGCATGAGCCTGCACCGCCGTATACGGAACCGTACGTACGGTGGTGAGAGGACGGCGGCTGTGAAGCCGCCTCCTGCTCGATGGGACGTTATTTCGCGATGCCTGGAAACAGGCCCTTCGAGGGCTGGGGGAAACCGTAAGGACGATATTTCATTCGCGAATCCTGCGATCGGCGCTATAACAGTCCTGTTGAATTGAGAACCGTTCACCTCCCATCCAAGGAACCTGACGTCCCATGAATTCGATTTTCAGCAAGTTGGCCGGCCGCGGTGCGTTGGCCTCGGCGATGAGTCTGGCGGTATTGATGTCTGTCGGTATTGCGCGGGCTGCCGATGCGCCGGCCCAACGGGTTGCGGTGCGTGGCGAGATCACGGCGGTCGAGGCGGACGCGCTCAAGGTGCATACCCTCGCGAACGAAGACGTTACGGTCGGCCTGACCAAGGACGCCCAGGTCCGCGGCGTGACCCTCGCGAAGCTCTCGGATATCAAGCCCGGCAGCTACATCGGCACGGCGGCGATGCCGGGCCCGGACGGTACGCTGACGGCGATGGAAGTGCATGTCTTTCCGCCCGAGATGGCCGGCACCGGGGATGGTCACCGGCCTTTCGACCTGGCGCAGGGCAGCACCATGACCAATGGCCGCGTGGGTGAGTTGAAGGTCGCCAATGGGCGGACCCTGACCCTGAGCTACAAGGGCGGTGAGAAGACGGTCGTGGTTCCGGAGGGTGTGCCCATCGTCAACCTGGTACCCAGCGATCGCAGCTTGCTCAAGCCGGGGGTGAAGGTGGTGCTGTTTGCCCAGCAGGGGGCGGATGGCAAGCTGACGGCGGCGGGGGTTTCCGCGGGTGAGAATGGGCTCAAGCCGCCGATGTGAGAGACGGGGGCGTTATTTTGCAAACACCACCGATCCGTAGGAGCGGCCGGTCGACGTTCGGTTGCCGGCGATGAGGCCCTGGCGTCTCGCATTGATCTTGCGGGCGCCATCGCCAGCAAGCTGGCTCCTACGGGTGGGCGGTGTTTTCAATAGCGCATGGTGACGATTACTTGCCGTTATAGATCTGATCGAACACGCCACCGTCATTGAAGTGGGTCTTCTGTACCGTGCGCCAGTCGCCGAAGGTCTTCTCCACCGAGAGGAAGTCGACTTTCGGGAAACGGTCGGTGAACTTGGCCAGCACCTGCGGATCACGCGGGCGCAGGTAGTTGTTGGCGGCGATTTCCTGGCCTTCCGGTGACCACAGGTACTTCAGGTATTCCTCGGCCAGCGCCCGGCTGCCTTTCTTGTCGACCACCTTGTCCACCACGCTCACCGGCGGCTCGGCCTCGGCGGATACGCTCGGGTAGACCACTTCGAACTGGTCGCGACCGAATTCGCGGGCAATCATTTCCGCTTCGTTCTCGAAGGTCACCAGCACGTCGCCGATCTGGTTGGTCATGAATGTGGTCGTAGCGGCACGACCGCCGGTATCGAGCACCGGGGCCTGTTTGAACAGCTTGCCGACAAAGTCCTTGGCCTTGCTCTCGTCACCGCCGTTCTTGAGCACATAACCCCAGGCCGACAGGTAGGTGTAGCGGCCGTTACCCGAGGTCTTGGGGTTGGGCACGATCACCTGGACACCGTCCTTGAGCAGGTCCGGCCAGTCTTTCAGAGCCTTGGGATTGCCCTTGCGCACGATGAACACGGTGGCGGAGGTGAACGGCGCGCTGTTGTCCGGCAGGCGCGTGACCCAGTTGTCCGGCACCAGCTTGCCGTTGTCCACCAGGGCGTTGATATCGGTGGCCATGTTCATGGTGATGACGTCTGCTGGCAGGCCGTCGATGACCGAACGCGCCTGTTTGCTGGAGCCGCCGAAGGACATCTGCAAGGTGATGTTTTCATGGTGCTCGGCCTGCCAGTGCTTCTGGAATGCCACGTTGTAGTCTTTGTAGAAGTCGCGCATCACATCGTAGGACACGTTCAGCAGGGTCGGTGCAGCCTGAGCCAGGCTGGCAAAGGCCAGGCCAGCGGCGAGAAGTGAGGCGCCAAAGAGTTTTTTCACTGCGCAGTCCTTGTTTCAGCTGAGAGAGGGGCAATTTGCCGGCAACTATAACGGTGCTCACATAGTCACTTAAAGATTAAAAAATACTTTGCTTATTCTATTTTCTTGTATAACGCATTCCCGCAGCGAGCGCAGAAAGAGGCTTCCGGCTCGTGACTGTTTTTCCCGCAGACCGGGCAGTCGTGCTTGAGTGAATCGCCGCGCATGGCGCTGGCCAGTTCCGCGGTGAAAATCCCGGTGGGCACGGCGATGATCGAGTAACCGGTGATCATCACCAGGGATGAAATCACCTGGCCCAGAACGGTCTTGGGCACGATGTCGCCATAGCCCACCGTGGTGAGGGTGACGATAGCCCAGTAGATCCCCTTGGGGATGCTGGTAAAGCCATGTTCCGGGCCTTCGACCACGTACATCAGGGTGCCGAACACGGTCACCAGGGTGCAGACGCTGAGCAGGAACACCAGGATCTTCTGCTTGCTGCCGCGCAAGGCATCGAGCAGGTAATGGGCCTGTTTCAGGTAGGGGCCGAGCTTGAGTACCCGGAAGATCCGCAGCATGCGGATGATACGGATGATCAGCAGGTATTGCGCGTCGCTGTAGTACAGCGCGAGGATCCCCGGGACGATGGCCAGCAGGTCCACCAGGCCGTAGAAACTGAAGGCGTAGCGTAGCGGCCTGGGCGAGCAGTACAGGCGCACCAGGTACTCGATGGCGAAGATGAGGGTGAAGCCCCATTCGATATAGGCCAGGACATCGGCGAAGTTCTGATGGACGCTCTCGATGCTGTCGAGGATCACGATCACCAGGCTGGCGAGGATGATCAGCAGGAGGATTTTGTCGAAGCGTCTGCCGGCGACGGTGTCGGTTTGGAAAACCATGACGTAGAGCCGTTGGCGCCAGTCGTTGTTGCTGTTCATGAGGTGTTGCCCAAGCGGTCGATACGGGAAGCGTGGGGGATTGCCGAGCAATGCGCAAGCCAGCGGGCGTCGCGCGTTACAACCGGACACGATCCTTTGTAGGCGCCGGCTTGCCGGCGATAAGGCCAGTGAGGCATGCAATGTCCGTGCGGACGCCATCGCCAGCAAGCTGGCTCCTACAGTTGAGCGTGTCCAGCCCAAATCGACCGGTAAGGGGTTGTGCCCTAGCGCTCGCGAATCGAAAAATTCGCCATGTGTTCCAGGCCCTTGATCAGCGCCGAATGATCCCACTGGCTGCCGCCGATGGCCGCGCAAGTGCTGAATACCTGTTGGGCATTGGCGGTATTCGGCAGGTTGATATTCAGTTCGCGGGCACCGGCCAGGGCCAGGTTCAGGTCCTTCTGGTGCAGGCTGATACGGAAGCCCGGATCGAAGGTGCCCTTGATCATGCGCTCGCCATGCACTTCGAGGATTTTCGACGAGGCAAAGCCGCCCATCAGTGCTTCACGGACCTTGGCCGGGTCGGCGCCGTTCTTCGCGGCGAACAACAAGGCCTCGGCCACCGCCTGGATATTCAGGGCGACGATGATCTGGTTGGCCACCTTGGCGGTCTGGCCGTCACCGTTGCCGCCCACCAGGGTGATGTTCCCGCCCATGTGCTGGAACAGTGGCAGGGCGCGGGCGAAGGCCTGGGCGTCGCCGCCGACCATGATACTCAGGGTCGCGGCCTTGGCCCCGACTTCACCGCCGGACACCGGGGCGTCGAGGTACTGCGCGCCGGTTTCATTGAGACGGGCCGCGAATGCCTTGGTGGCGGTGGGGGAGATCGAGCTCATGTCGATGACGATTTTGCCCGGGCCGATGCCAGCGGCTATCCCGTCGGTACGGAACAGTACGTCCTCGACCTGCGGGGTGTCCGGCAGCATGACGATGATGAATTCGGCTTCCTGGGCGACTTCCTTCGGGTTCGCCAGGGCAATGGCCCCGGCGCTGACCAGATCGAGCGGAGCGGCGTCGTGGTGATTGGACAGGAACAGGCTGTGACCTGCCTTTTGCAGATTGGCGGCCATGGGGTGGCCCATGATGCCGGTGCCGATAAAACCGATTTTAGCCATGACCAGGTCCTCTTTTTCTTATATCGCGTTATGGGTTTGCAACCAGCCCAGCCCGGCGTCGGTGCTGGTCAGCGGCTTGTACTCGCAGCCGACCCAGCCCTGGTAACCGATGCGGTCCAGATGTTCGAACAGGAACCGGTAGTTGATTTCCCCAGTCCCCGGCTCATGCCGCCCGGGGTTGTCGGCCAGTTGCACATGGTTGATCGCGGCCAGGTGTGCGGACAGGGTCCGCGCCAGGTCACCCTCCATGATCTGCATGTGGTAGATGTCGTATTGCAGGAATAGGTTGGCGCTGCCCACCTGCTGGCGAATCGACAGGGCCTGGGCCGTGGTGTTCAGGTAGAAACCGGGAATGTCGCGGGTGTTGATCGCCTCCATCACCAAGCGGATACCGAGCGCTTCCAGCTTTCCGGCGGCGTACCTGAGATTGTCGACGAAGGTCTGTTCCAGAAAGGCCGCGTCGAAGCCTTCGGGGCGGATGCCGGCCAGGCAGTTGATCTGGGTATTACCCAACACCTGGGCATAGGCGATGGCCAGGTCGACTCCGGCGCGGAACTCCTCGACCCGGTCCGGATGGCAGGCAATTCCGCGCTCACCCTTGGCCCAGTCGCCAGCTGGCAGGTTGAACAACACCTGGGTCAGGCCGTGGGCGTCGAGTTGCGCCTTGATCTCGACCGAGCTGAAGTCATACGGGAACAGGTATTCCACACCGCTGAAACCGGCATCGGCGGCGGCCTTGAAGCGGGTCAGGAAGTCCTGTTCGGTGAACAGCATGGACAGGTTGGCGGCAAAGCGTGGCATGGGGGGCTCCTTGCGGATGGATGCGAAGCGTTTGAACCGGCTGCAGGCGCCGCGATAGTGCTGGCGGAACCGAGAGCGCCAGCACCTGGCGGTGGTGTTGCTGCCGGGGTGGATCAGTCGAGCAGCGAAATCGCCGTCGGTGCATCGTTGCCGACCAGCGCCAGGTCTTCGAATTCGTTGATGGCGTTGATCTCGGTACCCATGGAGATATTGGTCACCCGTTCGAGGATGATCTCGACGATCACCGGCACCCGGAATGCCTCGATCAGCGCCTGGGCCCGGCGCAACGCGCCCTGGATCTGCCCCGGCTCGAACACTCGCAGGGCCTTGCACCCCAGGCCCTCGGCGACGGCCACGTGGTCCACGCCATAACCGTTGAGCTCGGGCGCGTTGAGGTTGTCGAAGGACAATTGCACGCAGTAGTCCATGTCGAAGCCGCGCTGGGCCTGACGGATCAATCCCAGGTAGGCGTTGTTCACCACCACGTGGATGTACGGCAGCTTGAACTGCGCGCCCACCGCCAGTTCCTCGATCATGAACTGGAAGTCATAGTCGCCGGACAGGGCCACCACCTTACGGCTCGGGTCGGCCTTGACCACCCCCAGCGCGGCCGGAATGGTCCAGCCCAGGGGGCCGGCCTGACCGCAGTTGATCCAGTGTCGTGGCTTGTAGACGTGGAGGAACTGCGCGCCGGCAATCTGCGACAGGCCGATGGTGCTGACGTAGCAGGTGTCCTTGCCGAACACCTGGTTCATCTCTTCATAGACGCGCTGTGGCTTGACCGGCACGTTGTCGAAGTGGGTCTTGCGCTGCAGGCTGGCCTTGCGCTGCTGGCAATCCTCGAGCCAGGCGCTGCGATCCTTCAGCTTGCCGGCGGCCTGCCAGTCACGGGCCACTTCGATAAACATGTTCAGGGCCGCGGCGGCATCGGAAACGATGCCCAGGTCCGGGGTGAACACGCGACCGATCTGGGTCGGCTCGATGTCTACATGGATGAAGGTGCGACCTTCGGTGTAGACCTCCACGGAGCCGGTGTGGCGGTTGGCCCAGCGGTTGCCGATGCCCAGCACCGCATCGGATTTGAGCAGCGTGGCGTTGCCATAGCGGTGGGAGGTTTGCAGCCCGACCATGCCGGCCATCAGCGGGTGGTCGTCGGCGATCGTGCCCCAGCCCATCAGGGTCGGGATCACCGGAATGCCGGTCAGTTCGGCGAACTCCACCAACAACGCGCTGGCATCGGCATTGAGGATGCCGCCACCGGCCACCAACAACGGGCGTTCGGCCTGGTCGAGCAGGGCCAGGGCCTTTTCGACCTGGATGCGGGTGGCGCCTGGCTTGGCCAATGGCAGCGGCTGGTAAGCATCGATATCGAATTCGATCTGGGCCATCTGCACGTCGAACGGCAGGTCGATCAGTACCGGGCCGGGGCGGCCAGAGCGCATTTCATAAAAGGCTTTCTGGAAGGCGTAGGGCACCTGGCCGGGTTCGAGCACGGTGGTCGCCCACTTGGTCACCGGCTTGACGATGCTGGTGATATCCACGGCCTGGAAGTCTTCCTTGTGCAGCCGCGCCCGCGGTGCCTGGCCGGTGATGCAGAGGATCGCAATCGAATCGGCGCTGGCGCTATAGAGGCCGGTGACCATATCGGTGCCGGCCGGGCCCGAGGTGCCGATGCACACGCCGATATTGCCGGCCTTGGCGCGGCTGTAGCCCTCGGCCATGTGCGAGGCGCCTTCGACATGACGAGCGAGGACGTGATCGATACCGCCTAGCTTTTGCAACGCGCTGTACAGCGGGTTGATCGCGGCACCGGGAATGCCGAAGGCGGTGTCCACCCCTTCGCGACGCATCACCAGGACGGCGGCTTCGATTGCTCTCATTTTGCTCATTATTTTGTGCCTCTTGCGTTTTATAATTGTATACAAGTTGCTCGGTTTCGAGTGTATTCACGCTGGGCCATACTGGTCAATGCCTTTTCTGGAATGATTTCAAAATCCGTTTCAGGGCTGTTTCTTGAACGGCTCAGTTATTATTAATGGGATTTACGGTATTTTTGTATACAAAAATAATAGTTATTGTGCTCTATTTGTTTGGCGCGGAAGCTCCTGAAACGGAGCGCCAACGCTTCTTCCCTCACTCGATAAGGACGGCACCATGAGCGTTTTAACCTTGAACATCGCCGTCAGCCTGACCAGCCAGGCGATTGCTGCCGGTCGGGCCATTTCGGCGGCGCCCCTGACCATTGCGGTGCTGGATGGCGGTGGGCACCTGGTCACGTTGCAGCGTGAGGACGGGGCGAGCCTGCTGCGTCCGCAGATCGCCATCGGCAAGGCCTGGGGGGCGATCGCCCTGGGCAAGGGCTCACGCTTGCTGGCGCTGGATGCGCAGCAGCGGCCAGCGTTCGTGGCGGCGTTGAACAGCCTGGGGCAGGGCAGCGTGGTACCGGCACCGGGTGGGGTGTTGATTCGCGATCAGGCCGGGAAGGTGATCGGCGCCATTGGGATCACCGGCGATACTTCGGATATCGACGAGCAGTGTGCGATCAGTGCGGTCGAGGCATTGGGGTTGGTGGCGGATGCCGGGGTGTCAGTCTGATTTTGGTTGTTTGGGCGGACGCTTTCGCGGGCAAGCTCCGCTCCCGCAGGTTCTCGGTCGCACGCAAAGTTGAGGTGCGACGCGAATTACTGCGGGAGCGGAGCTTGCCCGCGAATGGCGCGCCGCGGTCTAGCGGTCCGGCTCGCAGCCCTTGAGCACCAGCCGCACGATGGTCTGTGCCGCCGCTTCATAGTCGACATCTTCCAGCTTGGCCTTGCCGGTGATCGAGGCAATCTGCCAGTCGAAGTCGGCATAGGTCTGGGTCGCGGCCCAGATGCTGAACATCAGGTGATGGGGATCGAGCGGGGCGATCAGGCCGCGGTCGATCCAGGTCTGGATGCAGGCGATATTGTGCCGGGCCTGGGCGTTGAGTTGTTCCACCTGCTCGGGACTCAGGTGTGGCGCGCCGTGCATGATTTCGCTGGCGAAAACCTTGGAGGCGAAAGGCAGGTCGCGGGAGATCCGGATCTTCGAGCGGATATAGCCGGCCAGCACTTCAGCGGGTACGCCCGCGGGGTTGAAGGGCGTCGAGGCCTGGAGGATCGGCTCGATGATGCTTTCCAGCACCTCGCGATAGAGGTTGTCCTTGGATTTGAAGTAGTAGTAGACGTTGGGCTTGGGCAGGCCGGCCTTGGCGGCGATATCGCTGGTCTTGGTGGCGGCGAAGCCCTTGTCGGCGAACTCTTCGCTGGCGGCGCGCAGAATCAGTTCTCGGTTGCGTTCGCGGATGGTGCTCATAAACCAGGTTTTTCCTTGCCGGCCCGGGCGGTTGGGCATGGTAGCACCGGGTTCGCGCAGCGCTCAAGAATGCCCCTTGCCCATGGGGCGTGGACAAATTGCCGGAGCGGCCAGTCAGGTCCTGGAGCCTTGCTCTGTCCCAGCGGCCGCCATCGCCAGCAAGCCAGCTCTGATAGATAAAAATATAAACTATTGATTTTTAATCTATTTTTCAGGATCGACCTGGCGCCCCAGCCAGTTCTTTGCGCGACAGCGCGCTACCGTGGCGGGGCATCTCCTACAGGCTGTGCATTCCCATGCACTGTCGGCATGCCCAACCCCGGTAGCTAGCAATAGCAGTACTCGATCCACCACCGGTCTCAGTTGGTCCGTGCTCCTTGGTTGATCCAGGCACCGATCAGATCACGCTCCTGTTGGGTCATCTGGGTGATGTTGCCCAGCGGCATGATCTGGCTGGCGACGGCCTGGGCCTGGATACGCGGGGCCAGTTGCTGGATCTGTTGCGCGGTATCGAAGATCACCCCTGCCGGTGCCGAGCTGAACAGCGGGCTGGTGGGCTGGGCCGAATGGCATACCGCGCAGCGCTCCTGGATCACGCTGTGCACCCTGTCGAAGCTGACGTCGGCGACCCTGGTTGTTGGCGTTGTCGCGGTTGGCGCTGGTGCTGGAGCGGTTGCCGCCGGGGTAACGGTGGGCGCCGTGGGGGGCGCTGGCACCGCTTCGGCTGGCTTGCCGCCCAACGCGGTTTCCGGCAGCGGCTGGTACTCGATCTTCGCCGGTGCCTTGGCTTCCGGGGGCGCGCTCGGGGTCGACGCCGGGCCGGTGACATAAGCCAGGCAAATCATCCCCAGGGCTGCGACCGGCAAGGCCCAGGCGAACTTGTGGCTGTTGTGGCGGGTGTTGAAATAGTGCCGCACCAGCACCGCCAGTACCGCGATGCCGGCCAGGATCAGCCAGTTGTACGGGCTGCCATAGGTACTCGGGAAGTGGTTGCTGATCATGATGAACAGCACCGGCAGGGTGAAGTAGTTGTTGTGCCGCGAACGCAGCAGGCCCTTGGCCGGCAGCGCCGGATCCGGCGTGCGGTGTTCGGCGATGGCCGCCACCAGGGCGCGCTGGGCCGGCATGATGATGCGGAACACGTTGCCAACCATGATGGTGCCGATGATCGCACCGACGTGCAGGTAGGCGCCGCGACCGCTGAACACCTTGCTGAAACCGTAGGCGGCGGCAATCAGCAGCACGAACAGGATGACGCCGAGCAGGGCCGGGCGCTTGCCCAGGGCCGAATCACAGAGCCAGTCGTAGACGAACCAGCCGGCAATCAGCGCGCCGATACCGATGGCCACGCCCTCGGGGCCGCTCAGGCCGCTGCCGGGGGCCACCAGGTAGAGCATGGGGTTGGAATAGAACACCACGCACAGCAGCGCGACCCCCGACAGCCAGGTGGAGTAGGCTTCCCATTTGAACCAGTGCAGGTTGTCCGGCATGGTCGGAGGGGCCAGTTTGTATTTTTCCAGGTGATAGATACCGCCGCCGTGGATCGCCCACAGGTCGCCCGCCAAACCGTCCTTGGGGTTGACCCGGTTGAGGTTGTTTTCCAGCCAGACGAAGTAGAATGACGCACCGATCCAGGCCACGCCGGTGATCATGTGAATCCAGCGCACGCTCAGGTTCAGCCATTCCATCAGATGTGCTTGCACAGTCTTTACCTCTCGCCTGTCACTCTTTTTCGGGAGTGATCAGACCTTCTCTTATTGGTGGGGGGGCGAGGATCAGGCACTCATCCTCTTTGAAGAAATGCTCATCGCAGTTGTTGCCGGAGCCACTGCGATCAACCACCAGGAAGTCATCCCGCTTTTCGATCGTCAGCACCGGGTGGTGCCAGACGCCGCGATGGTAATTGATGCCCTGCCTGCCATTGCTGACAAAGGCGCGGACCAGACCTGATAGCGGTGCATCGCCAAGGGGCGCGACCACGATCAGAAAGGGGTTGCCGAGCAGCGGGATAAACGCCTGGCTGCCCAGCGGATGGCGCTCGAGCATGCGCACGGTCAAGGGCATTTCCAGCGCGTCGGCGCGGAAGATGCTGATGATCGCCTGATCGTCCGGCGTGGCGGTTTGCACCGTCGCCAGGCGATGGAAGCGCTGGGTCGAACCGTTGTTGATCATGAAGTGATCGCTGCCGTCGGTTTCGATCACGTCACCGAAAGGGGCGAAGGCTTCTTTGCTCAGCGGTTCAATCGTCAGTGTGCGCATGCGGGTCTTCTGTTCTCGAATTCGTGAATGGCCATGCCACTATCCTGTGGGCGTGGAGCCTTTGTGGGAGCTGAGTTTGTGTGGGGACTGAGTTTGCTCCCACAAGGTTGTGCATTACCTTTATTTGGCAACCTTACCCAGTACCCGCAGGCGGCTTACGCCCCCATCCGGGAACACGTTCAGGCGGATATGGGTGATAGGCCCCAGCGCCTTGATCTGTTCGGCGAAGCTGTGTTCCTGGTGCATTTCCAGCTTCTGGCTGGGTAGCAGCTCGCGCCAGAACAGGCTTTGGGTCTCGATCTGGCTGTCGGTGCCGCCCTTGACGAAGGCGCCCTGGATCGAGCAACTGTCCGGGTAGTTGCCCTTGAAGTGCAAGGTGTCGACGATGATCTGCTCGACCACGCCCGGATGCCCCAGGGCGATGATTACCCAGTCATTGCCCGGGGTACGCCGCCGCGCGGTTTCCCAGCCGTCGCCCATGTTGACGCCACGGCCCGGGTTGAGGATGTTGCTCATGCGCCCGAAATGTTCGTCCGAGCAGGCCAGGGCCCGGCCGCCATTGAGGGCGGAGGCCAGGTCGACCTGTTCGTTGTCGCCCACCGCCGACCAGTCGCGGAACGGAATACCATGGACCCGCAAGCGTGCCACGCCACCGTCCGGATAGATGTTGAAACGCAGGTGGCTGAAGTGCTGCTCGTTGCTGATCTCGTGGTAGTGATGGCTGTTGCCTTGCAACTCGACAGCGGACAGCACTTCGACCCACTGGGTGTTTTCGTCCGGGTCGCCCTGGTTCAGGAAGCAGGCTTCCAGCGAGGCCGACGGTGGATAGTTGCCGGTGAAGAATGAGGTGTCGATGTCCACGCCCTTGATCGAACCGGGCACGCCGAGGCGGATCACCGCGCTGTCGTAGCCTTCGAAACGCTTGCGGCGCGATTCCCAGCCGTCCATCCATTTGCCGTTGTCGTCGAACACGCCTTCCTTCCATACCGCCGGGGTCGGTTGGAACAGGCGGTTGGCGTCGGCGAACCAATCGTCGGTGACCGAGATGATCCTGGTACCCAGGCGCGCGTCGGCCAGGTTGACGAACTTCTCGAAAGGTGCGGCGTAAGCTTTCATGCTTTTTGTCTGCCTTTTAATAAGTGGCTGGGGGGGGCTTGCCGGGTTCAGGCGCGGCTCGCTACAGGGTCAGTAAGCGGAACAGGGCGATCTTGTTGATCTCGGCCAGCGCGCACTGGAACTCGCTGTCCAGCGGGTTGTGGAGGCGTGCTTCGAAGGCTTTGATGATCTGATGCCGGTTGCTGCCTTTTACCGCCATGATGAAGGGAAACTTGAACTTGGCCTTATAGGCCTCGTTCAGTTCGGTGAAGCGTTGGAACTCCTCGCTCGAGCATTGGTGAATACCGGCACCGGCCTGTTCGTGGGTGCTGGCCGCGGTGAGCTGGCCCTGGACGGCGGCTTTGCCTGCCAGGTCCGGGTGGGCGTTGATCAGGGCCAACTGGCTGGCGTGATCGGCGCTCAGGAGGATCTCGCTCATGCGCTGATGCAGGCGCTCGACGTCGTCGAGACCGGCGTCCTGGCCCAGGTCGAAAGCCTTTTCGGCAACCCAGGGCGAATGTTCGTAGATATCGGCGAACGTCCGGACAAAGTCCGCACGGCTCAAGGTCGATGGCTTGAGGGTCCGGAAGGCGCTCATTTCGTGGCCCCCTGGAACGGCTGAGTCGCGTGCCAGTGGCGGGCGATGTCGACCCGGCGGCTGAACCAGACCCGCTCATGGCTCTTGGCGTACTCGATGAAACGCTGGAGGGCGGCCAGGCGCGCCGGGCGACCGATCAGGCGGCAGTGCAAGCCGATGGAGAGCATTTTCGGCGCCTCGGCGCCTTCGGCGTAGAGTACATCGAAGGCGTCCTTGAGGTACTGGTAGAAATCATCGCCGGTGTTGAACCCCTGTACCTGAGTGAAGCGCATGTCGTTGGTGTCGAGGGTGTAGGGGATCACCAGGTGCGGCTTGCCGGTGGGGGTATTGGGTTCCCAGTAGGGCAGGTCGTCGTCGTAGGTGTCCGAATCATAGAGGAAGCCACCTTCTTCCATTACCAGCTTGCGGGTGTTCGGCCCGGTGCGTCCGGTGTACCAGCCCAGCGGACGTTCGCCGCTGATTTCAGTGAGGATACGAATGGCTTCGAGCAGGTGCTCGCGTTCCTGGGCCTCGTCCATATATTGGTAATCGATCCAGCGGTAGCCGTGGCTGCAGATCTCGTGGCCGGCCTCGACCATGGCGCGGATCACCTCCGGGTGGCGCTGTGCGGCCATGGCCACGGCGAAGACGGTCAAGGGAATGTCGAAGCGCTTGAACAGCTTGAGAATCCGCCAGACGCCAGCCCGGCTGCCATACTCGTAAAGCGACTCCATGCTCATGTTGCGCGCGCCTTGCAGGGGTTGCGCGGCGACCATTTCCGAAAGGAAGGCTTCGGATTCCTGGTCGCCATGGAGGATGTTGCGTTCACTGCCTTCTTCGTAGTTGAGCACGAAGGACAGGGCGATGCGGGCGTTGTCCGGCCAGTGGGGGTGAGGCGGGTTGCTGCCGTAACCGATCAGGTCGCGTGGGTAGTCGGCGCTCACTGCAGTCTTCCTTCTTGTTCGTGATAACGGTTGCGTGGTGCCCCGTCGAAACCGGGTGGCGTCACGGCGATGGAGTGATTGTATACAACTTTATATTGGTTTTGTAAGCCCGTTTTTTTGCATCTCTCTCTGCGCCATGGCCTCACCCGTCACCCCGGGAAACCCTGCAAGAAACTTGCCTGTTCGGTCAGTTAATGCTTTGCGGATCTTTTGTCGGCAAGCGATTGGGGCACATTCACGCTCGACAGACCTGGAGTGTGCGGGTCGGGAAAAAGCTTGAATTTATTGTGTACAATATTTTTTAAAAGTGTCTTAATCATTTCCGGGTCGCGCCGGCTCGTGCTTCGCCAGGGCGCGGCTTCTCCTTTATTCACTGACTCCGGGAGGCGCGCGGCCTGATCCGCCTGATAGGCGGGCCGGCCCGTAGAATCAATGGGACGTTTGACTACACATGTTTTGGATGCCGCGCATGGCTGCCCCGGGAGCTCGATCAAGGTCGAGCTGTATCGGGTCGAAGGCGCGCGGCTGGAACTGGTCGCCAGTGCCCTGACCAACAGTGACGGGCGCTGTGATGCGCCGTTGCTGCAAGGGGCCGATTACCATTCCGGGGTCTATCAGTTGCAGTTCCAGGCGGGCGACTACTATCGGGCTCGCGGGGTGACGCTGCCGGAGCCGGCGTTCCTCGACGTGGTGGTGCTGCGTTTCGGTATCAGTGCCGAGCAGGACCACTATCACGTGCCGTTGTTGATTTCGCCCTACAGCTATTCGACCTATCGAGGCAGCTAGATTCTTCAAGCATCCGCGCAAAAGCTTCCTTGGTCATTGGCCCGCTCTCACGGCGGGCTTTTTTATGTCCCATGATTGGGGTTGCAGGCGCTACACATCTAGCGGCTCAACAACGATGCCGCGCCCGCGCCACTGAACAACCCGGCACTGATCCGATTGAACCAGCTCTGCCCCTTGCCGCTGCGCAGGTAACCGGCCGCGCCATGGGCGCCGAGACCGTAGGCCAGCTTGCACAGCAGGTCCAGCACGGTCCAGGTGGCGATCATCAGCAGCAACTGGCCGAGGAGCGGCAGGTCGGCCTTGAGAAACTGCGGCAGGAACGCGGCGAAGAACAGGATGTCCTTCGGGTTGCTCGCGCCGAGCACGAAGGCGCGCCCAAACAGGGCACGAAAGCGCGGGATCGCCGCGCTTTCGGGCACATTCGCCGCCCGCGCCGGTTGCCGCGATTGTTGCCAGCTCTGCCAGGCGAGATAGAACAGGTACAGCGCGCCGACGATCTTCAGTGCGCTGAACAACTGCTCCGAGGCCAGCAGCAAGGCGCCGAGACCCAGGGCCGAAGCGCTCAACAGGCAGATCGAGGCGCTGACACCACCGAGAAAGGCCGGGTATGAGCGACGCAATCCATAGTTCAGGCTGTTGCTGATCATCAGCAGCGACAGCGGTCCGGGGATCAGGATCACCACCAGGGCGGCACCGCTGAACAACAACCAGGTTTCCAGACTCATCAGGTTTTCTCCCTTCGTACAAAAGCCCCACCGCGATGGGGCTGGTCAGTACCACTCAAGTGCTCTTACAGGAAGATGAACTTGGCGATAAAAATGGCGCAGAGCACCCACAGGCTGACGGAAATATCCTTGAACTTGCCGGTCCCCGCCTTCAGCGCCACATAGGTGATAAAACCCAGGGCGATACCATCGGCCACCGAGAAGGTCAGCGGCATCATGATCGCGGTGACGATCGCCGGAATGCTCTCCGTGGCATCGTCCCAGCCAATATGCGCCATGCCACTCATCATCAGCATCGCCACGTAAATCAGCGCGCCGGCGGTCGCGTACGCAGGGATCGTGCCAGCCAGCGGGGCGAAGAACATGGCCGCGACAAATAGTATGCCTACAGTAACAGCGGTCAGACCAGTCCTACCACCAGAGGCGACGCCCGCGGCACTTTCCACGTAGCTGGTAACCGGCGGCACACCGACCACCGCGCCGAATACGCTGGAGATGCTGTCAGCTTTCATCGCCCGGGACAGGTTCTCGATACGCCCCTCGGCGTTTACCAGGCCGGCGCGCTGGGCGACGCCCATCAGGGTGCCGGCGGTGTCGAACATGTGCACGAAGAGGAAGGCCAGGACCACGCTGATCATGCTGACATCGAACACGCCCGTCAGGTCCATGGCCATCCAGGTCGGGGCCAGGCTCGGTGGGGTGGAAAGGATTCCGTGGTATTGCACCAGGCCCAGGCCCCAACCCGCGAGGGTCACGCTGATGATGCTGATCAGGATGGCGCCGAATACCCGGTGGTAGCTGAGGATCGCGATCATCAGGAAACAGATGGCGGCCAGTAGCGGGCCGGGCTCATGCAGGGCGCCGAGCCGGATCAGGGTGGCGGGGCTGGCGACGACGATCCCGGCGGTTTTCAGGCCGATGACCCCGAGAAACAGCCCGACCCCGGCACCCATCGCATGGCGCAGGCTGACGGGGATGCTATTGAGCAGCCATTCGCGGATTCTCGACAGGGTCAGGGCCATGAACAGGACACCGGAGATAAAGACCGCGCCGAGGGCGGTTTCCCAGTGATAGCCCAGGGTGCCGACCACTGTGTAGGTGAAGAACGCGTTCAGGCCCATGCCCGGTGCCAGGCCCACCGGCCAGTTGGCATACAGGCCCATCAGCAGGCAGCCGAGGGCGGCGGCGATGCAGGTGGCGACAAAGGCCGCGCCATGGTCGATGCCGGCGTCGGCCATGATGTTCGGGTTGACGAAGATGATATAGGCCATGGTGATGAAGGTGGTTACACCGGCGATCAGTTCGGTTTGCACCGTGGTGCCATGCAGCCTGAGCTTGAACAGGCGTTCCAGCGGACCGGAACTCGACGGCGGCGACAGGTCCAGCAAGGGGGCTTCGGATTTGCGGCTTTCCACAGCGAGTACTCCTCAAGAGTTTTATTGTTGTTGCCAGAGCCGGACGCGAGGGGGCGGGTGGCGGCTGTTTGAGGCAGTACGGGTTTGTTGACTATAAAGTCAGGAACTCGCACGAAGCGAATTATGCTTTTGTATACAAATAAAGCAAATAATGTTTTTTTGTTTGTGTGCGATAGGCGCGGTTGAAAGGTGAAAGCAGGTTGACCCTTTGTGGTGAGCGGGCTTGCCCTGACTCCTGTCAGTTAAGTAAGGAGTCTTGAAGTCAGGCGCGCTCTTGTGGTGAGCGGGCTTGCCCGCGCTGGGTTGCGAAGCGGCCCCAGAATCAGCGACTTCATTGTGTCAGGCAGAACGCAGTCACAGGATTTACGGCTGCTTCGCAGCCGAGCGCGGGCAAGCCCGCTCGCCACAGGTGGTGGTGTTCATCAAGGAGGGGGGATCAGGAAGGACGGTGTTTTCCCAGTGCCAGGTTCACCGCCAGCCAGCCGTCCACCGCGGCTTCGCCGGCCTGGGCAAAGGCTTTCTGCAATAACTTGACCTGCTCACGGCGCAACGACGCCTCCAACTGCTCACCCTCCGTCGTCAGCCGCAGCAGGCGCTTGCGCTTGTCGGTCTCGGAGGCAACGCTGCGCACCAGGTCCATTTCCGTCAACTGGCGCAACGGCATGTTCAGCGCCTGCTTGCTGACACCCAGCAAGGCCAGCAACTCCTTGATGCTCACCTCGGGATAACGCGCGATAAAAAACACGATGCGCTGGTGCACCCGGCTCAAGCCGCGTCGTTCGAGCATTTCGTCGGCCTTGGCGGTGAATGCCTGGTAACCGAAGAAGAACGCCTGCATGGCATCTTGCTGGGCATTCGAATTTTTAAGGTCAAGCATATTGACGTATTGGCTCCCGGCGTCGTAATTTCGGTCAAGCAGTTTGACGTATTTTCCGTTCATTTAGCTACCGGTGACCTCCCATGGCCTTCTCCGAACGCGTGACCCGTCTGAAAAGCTCCCTGATTCGTGAAATCCTCGCGGCCGCCCAGCGTCCGGAAGTGATGTCCTTTGCCGGCGGCCTGCCGTCCGAGGCCATGTTGCCCACGCTTGAATGGGAGGGCTTGCCGGTCGCCTTCGGCCAGTACGGCATGAGTGAGGGCGAGCCGGCGTTGCGCGAGGCCCTGGCCGCCGAGGCGCGGGCGTTGGGTATCGCCTGCCAGGCCAGCCAGGTGCTGGTGGTCAGCGGGTCCCAGCAGGCCCTGGACCTGGTCGCCAAGTTGCACATCGACAAAGGTAGCGAGATTCTTCTCGAGGGACCGACCTACCTCGCGGCCTTGCAGATCTTCCAGTTGTTCGGCGCCGATTGCCTGAGCATTCCCCTGGAGCAGGACGGCCCCGACCTGGTGCAACTGCGTGCGCGCCTGGCAAACCACCGGCCGGCCTTTGTCTACCTGATTCCGACGTTCCAGAACCCTTCCGCCGTGCGCTACAGCGAAGCCAAGCGCGAGGCCGTCGCGACCTTGCTCGACGAATTCGGCGTGACCTTGATCGAAGATGAGCCTTATCGCGAACTGACCTACGATGAAGGCCGCGCCCGGCCGATTGTCAGTCGCTTGCACAAAAGCAGCTGGATCTACACCGGCACCGTTTCCAAGACCCTCGCGCCGGGGCTGCGGGTCGGCTACCTGATCGCCAGTCCGGACCTGTTCGCGCATCTGCTCAAGCTCAAGCAGTCAGCGGACCTGCACACCAATCGCATCGGCCAGTGGCAGGCCTTGCAGTGGATCGGCACGGAAAAATACCGTCAACACCTGGCGCAACTGCGGGACTTCTACCGAGTCCGAAGAGATGCCTTTCAACAGGCGTTGGAGCGCCACTTCGCTGACCTGGCCGATTGGCAGGTGCCGCAGGGCGGTTTGTTCTTCTGGCTGACCCTCAAGCAGCCGCTGGACACCCGTACCTTGCTCGCCGAGGCGTTGAGTCGTGATGTCGCATTTATGCCCGGCGAACCTTTTTTTGCCGAACCGGAGCGTAATCCGGGTAATCTTCGTCTTAATTTCAGTCATATCGCACCGGAGCGCCTGGACGAAGGTCTCAAGCGCCTGGCCGCGGTCATCCGTCATGCACAGGCCGCACAGGCGGCTTAAGGGGAGGGCCATGTACAAGGTTTATGGCGATTACCAGTCGGGCAATTGCTACAAGATCAAGCTGATGCTGCACCTGTTGGGCCAGGAATATCGCTGGCACCCGGTGGACATCCTCAAGGGCGACACCGAGACACCGGAGTTCCTGGCGAAGAATCCCAACGGCAAGGTACCGGTGCTGGAGCTGGAAGACGGCACCTGCCTGTGGGAGTCCAACGCGATTCTCAACTTCCTCGCCGACGGCAGTGAATTCCTGCCCACCGAACCGCGTTTGCGCACCCAGGTGTTGCAGTGGCAGTTCTTCGAGCAATACAGCCATGAACCCTATATCGCGGTGGCGCGGTTTATCGAGTTCTACCTGGGCTTGCCGGAGGAGCGTCGCGAGGAATACCTCAAGCTGCAGAAACGTGGGCACAAGGCATTGAAGGTGATGGAGAAGCAGCTGCAGCAAACCCCGTACCTGGTGGGTGAGCACTATTCGATCGCCGACATCGCGTTGTATGCCTATACCCATGTTGCCCATCAGGGCGGCTTCGACCTGAGCGCCTACCCGGGCATCCAGGCCTGGTTGCAGCGGGTGGCCAGCCATCCGAAGCATGTCGGCATGCTCGATTGACGATCCGGCGCATGACGCGAGTTTCTGGATGACGAGAGTCGCCCTGTAGGAGCCAGCTGGCTGGCGATAGCGGTTTATCAGGCGACAGAGATGTCGACTGTTGGCTCGCCATCGCCAGCCAGCTGGCTCCTGCAAGAGGTACGTCATCTTATTCACCGAACAAGGAGTGCCCTATGAGTTATCCCCTGTTGGCCTTTTTGGCGCTGACTGTCCTGGGCTTGGCCACGGGCGCGCAGGCGGCCGATAACTGCGATGCCAACCAGGCGTCGATGAATGAATGTGCGGGCAAGGCGTTCAGGAAGGCCGATGACGACCTGAACCAATACTACAAGGCCCAGATGGGCTACCTGAAGACCCCGGCCAACAAGGCGGCACTCAAGGACGCCCAGCGCAAGTGGCTGGCCTTCCGCGACGCCGATTGCCTGTATCGAAATGGCAAACCGGCGGATGGCGGCTCGATCTGGCCGATGCTCGACCTGCAGTGCAAGACTGAACTGACCAGGCAGCGTGCGGCACAGTTGAAGACTTATACCGAATGTCGCGATGAAACCAGCGGTTGCCGTCAATAACGGCGATTGGCTTCAGGCAGCGGCAAAGCGCTTGTGCAGATACTCGATGATCACCTTGGATTCGTACATCCAGGTGGTCTGGCCGTTTTCTTCGATACGCAGGCACGGCACCTTGATTTTGCCGCCTTGCTCGAGCAGGGTCTGGCGATCCTGTTCGTTGTTCTTCGCGTCTCGTAGCGCCACCGGTACGTTCAGGCGGCGCAGGGTGCGGCGGGTCTTCACGCAGAATGGGCAGGCGTGGAATTGATACAGGGTCAGGTCCTTGGCGGCGGCATCGACCTTGGCCTGGTCTGGCGCGGAGCGCTTTTGTTTGCTTGGGCGGGTCAGGAAATCGATGAAGATAATGAGTTGGCCCAGGCCGACTCGAAGTGCTTTGACGAACACGGTGTATAGCCTCGCTGGTAGTAGATGAAGGAGTGCGTACCTGGCAGTGGGGGCGGTGTTTGTGTGGAGTGATGCCTGGCGGTGGGGGCGGTGCGTATGTGGAGTGATGTCTGGTATGGGGTGATGTGTATGTGGGAGCACCGCTCCCACAACCCACGCCCACAAAAACGGCACCGCTCCATCGGAGCCTTACTTGATCAGCGCCAGGAACTCGCTGCGGGTCGCCGCGTTTTCACGGAACTCACCAAGCATCACCGAGGTAATCATCGATGAATTCTGTTTCTCCACTCCGCGCATCATCATGCACATGTGCTTGGCTTCGATCACCACGGCCACGCCCAGGGCGCCCGTCACCTGCTGGACCGCATCGGCGATCTGGCGACTGAGGTTTTCCTGGATCTGCAGGCGCCGGGCATACATGTCGACGATGCGGGCGACCTTGGACAGGCCCAGCACCTTGCCGCTCGGAATGTAGGCCACGTGGGCCTTGCCGATGAAGGGCAGCAGGTGGTGTTCGCACAGCGAGTAGAGCTCGATGTCCTTGACCAGCACCATTTCGCTGTTGTCGGAGCTGAACAAGGCACCATTGGTGACTTCTTCCAGGCTCTGTTCGTAGCCGCGGCAGAGGTACTGCATGGCTTTGGCGGCGCGCTTGGGCGTGTCCAGCAGGCCCTCACGGGAGACGTCTTCGCCGAGTTGGCCGAGGATCTCGGTGTAATTCTGTTCCAGGGACATGAAGCTACCTGTGGGAGTCTACGCAAAGGAGCAAGGATACGGCGGCTGGCAGCCGCCTGCAAATTCGATGACGCACCGGTTACTCGTCGCGGCCTTCCATCATGGTGCGCTTGAGCATCACATACACCGCGCCCGCGCCGCCATGTTTCGGCTGGCAGGAGGTGAAACCCAGGACCTGGGCGTGCTGGCGCAGCCAGGTGTTGACGTGGCTCTTGATCATTGGGCGTTTGCCGTCCAGGCGCACGGCCTTGCCGTGGGTGACGCGCACGCAGCGGATCTCGAACCTGGTTGCCTCGGCGAGAAACGCCCAGAGGGTTTCCCGGGCTTTTTCCACGTTCATGCCGTGCAGGTCGAGGCTGCCCTCGAAGGGGATCTGGCCGATCTTGAGCTTGCGCATCTGGCTTTCCTGGACCCCGTCACGGGCCCAGTGCAGCTCGTCTTCCGGACCGACGTCGATGACGAACTGGTCGGACAGCCCGTCTACCGCGGTGTCCTGCACCCGCACCGTGGCCGCCTGGCGCAGCTTGGCCAGTTGCGCACGGTCGGACTTGGGCTTGCCGGTGTCGGCGCGGTCATGCTTGATCGGCTTGACACCGCGGATCTCGCTTTTGAACAGGGAAAAGTCGTCGTCTTGCATGTCAGCCTCCGCAGGGGCGGGCAGTTTACCCAAGTCCCCCGGGTGTCGTCACAGCCGATTGCGCGCAGGCGCTTGATCAATCGTGCTTTTTCATCAGGTGGGGCGCGATGTTCAGGCCGTGGCCGTGGCGCATCCGGCGTCGGCTGCGGCGCCACAGCCAGACGCCGAACCAGAGCGTCAGCAGGCCCACGCCCAAGGCCACCGCCGAGCCGACCGGCGTGGCATTCAGATCCCCCAGCGCCGGCGCGTGGCCGAGCAGGCTGGCCGCGCCGGCCATGATCAACAGCACCCCGAAGGTTGCCAACAGCGCCGCGAAGGCGGCGCTCAAACGCGAGCGCCAGTTGCTCCGGCCCTTGGGGCGCAGTCGGCGAGCGTCAAAACCATCGGATATCTTCATTCCGATTTCCTCTATGAGTATCGGGCCTTCGACCGGGAGATGGTCGGCTTGTTCCTGAGGTGTCCGGGAAATCGGAAAATGAGACGCCATGGACAGGAGTAACGGATGGGCGGTCGTCGGGATCGCCCATCGAAGCCGCTAGCCGATCAGGTCTTTGGTCTGGGCAAGGGTGGCGAAATTGTCCGCCATGATCGCCATTTCCGTGCGCTGGACCTGGGCGGCGCTGATGATTTCACCTTTGTAGGGCAGGTCGCGGGTCGCGCAGGCATCTTCCACCAGGGTGCAACGGAACCCCAGGTTCTTCGCCGCGCGCACCGTGGTGCTGACGCTGGAGTGGCTCATGAAGCCGCAGACGATCAGGTCCAGGGAGCCGAGGTCCTGCAGGTGTTTCTCCAGGCCGGTGCCATGAAAGGCGCTGGGCAACAGCTTGCCGATCAGGGTTTCGTCGCCCTGGGGCTCCAGTCCCGGAATGAACTCGCCACGCTCGCCCTGGGGGTCGAACAGGCCACCGACGGTGCCCAGGTGGCGGATGTGCACGATGGGGCGTCCGGCTTGGCGGGCGGCGGCGACCAACTGCTTGATATTGTCGACAGCGGCGCCCATGCCGGACAGGGCCAGCGGACCGCTGAGATATTCTTTCTGCGCGTCGATGATCAACAGGCTGGCATGGTTCAGATTGGCCGCTGCATAGCCACGACCGCTGAGTTGAAACATCGTCTTTGGAACAGGCATTCGGGGCTCCTTTGAGTGGGGCTTTTACCGCATTGTCCTCCGGCTGAGCGCTTATGTGAATCGCTACCCGTGCAGGCGGCGTGGTTACTGGCCTGTAGCCGTGTCAAGGATTGTTTGTCGAAGGCGGATACGGTGAACGATGATGCCTTTTTGCCTTATTTTCGCCGGGTGCCGGTTTGGCTGTTAGAATCGCCCGTCGTTTTTTCAGGAGCCTTCCCGTGATCAATTCCCGCCTGCGCACGCTGCGCGATCATATTCGTTGGGCTGTCAGCCGTTTTCATGGCGAGGATCTGTTTTTCGGTCATGGCACTGACAATGCCTGGGACGAGGCGCGCCAGTTGGTGCTGGGGGCCTTGCACCTGCCTTGGGAGATCGCCGACAGCTATCTCGACTGTCGCCTGGAAGACGATGAACTGAGTCATGTGCAGCACCTGCTCAAGCGCCGCATCGAAGACCGCGTGCCAACCGCCTACCTGCTGGGTGAGGCCTGGTTCTGCGGCTTGTCGTTCATTGTCGACGAGCGGGTGCTGATACCGCGCTCGCCGATTGGCGAGTTGATCGAAGGGCGTTTCGCGCCTTGGCTGGCGAACGAGCCGGCGCGGATTCTCGACCTGTGTACCGGTTCCGGCTGTATCGGCATCGCCTGTGCCTATGAGTTCGAGCAGGCGGAAGTGGTGTTGGCCGACCTGTCTTTCCAGGCGCTGGAGGTGGCCAACCAGAACATCGAGCGGCATGGCGTCGACGAGCGGGTGTTCACGGTCCAGGGCGATGGCTTCGATGGTCTGCCTGGCCAGCGTTTCGACCTGATCGTGTCCAACCCGCCTTATGTGGATGCCGAGGATTTTGCCGACATGCCGGACGAGTACCAGCATGAGCCCAAGCTGGGCCTGGCGTGCGGCGACGACGGCCTGAACCTGGTGCGGCGGATGCTGGCCGAGGCGGCGGATCATCTGACCGAGAAGGGCTTGCTGATTGTCGAGGTCGGCAACAGCCAGGTGCACGTCGAGGCGTTGTACCCCGAGGTGGACTTTGCCTGGCTGGACTTCGAACGTGGTGGGCACGGGGTGTTCATGCTCACGGCCGAGCAATGCCGGACGCATCAGGCGCTGTTTGCCGCGAAGATCTGAAGAGCGCACCGACCTGTAGGAGCAGGGTTTTGTGGGGTTCTGGCGATCGCGGACGCTTGCGCGATCCTTGCGAGCAGATTCCGACGAGTGAATCGTTTAAGTCGCCAGGCCCAGCCGGCAAGGAGGGCCGGAGGCAGACCTTCACTCGATTATCTGCAAAGCCCGCCATGGAGAGGCGTGCAACGGCATTTCCAGATAAATAAATCTCCCTTTTTTCGCCAATTCCGGTATAGTGCGCGCCGGCCTTTAACCGGGCCGCGTTTAGGTAATGCAATTCCCCGAAGCCAGCTTCGGCTGCTGTCCGCCCTGCGGACTATCCTTGACGATTCTTTCATTCAATCGTTTTCGCAAATCCCCGCCGACAAAGCTGCCAGGGTGACTCTCAGAGTCTTACAAGGCATGCGCAGCTTTGGAGCATGGGTCTTTGCGGATGCACTTAGAGGCAGACCCATGACCCAGGAAATCGGCGGCTTCGCCGCTTTTAATCTTAATCCGAATATTCTTGCAGCCGTCACCGCGACTGGCTACGAAGAGCCTTCGGCTATCCAGCAGCAATCGATCCCGATCATCATGGCCGGCCACGACATGATTGGCCAGGCGCAAACCGGTACGGGTAAAACCGCTGCGTTCGCCCTGCCGATCCTGCATCGTATCGATCCTGCAAAGCGCGAACCGCAAGCCCTGATCCTGGCGCCAACCCGTGAGTTGGCGTTGCAAGTAGCAACCGCTTTCGAAACCTACGCCAAGCAAATGCCCGGCGTTACCGTTGTGGCCGTTTACGGCGGCGCGCCCATGGGCCCGCAACTGAAAGCAATCCGTAATGGCGCACAGATTGTGGTCGCCACGCCGGGCCGTCTGTGCGACCACCTGCGTCGCGATGAAAAAGTCCTCGCCACCGTGAACCACCTGGTTCTCGATGAAGCGGACGAAATGCTCAAGCTCGGCTTCATGGATGACCTGGAAGTCATCTTCAAGGCCTTGCCGGCAACCCGTCAGACCGTTTTGTTCTCGGCGACCCTGCCGCAGTCGATCCGCGCCATTGCCGAACGCCACCTGCGCGATCCGCAGCACGTCAAGATCCAGACCAAGACCCAGACCGTTACCGCGATCGAACAGGCTCACCTGTTGGTTCACGCCGACCAGAAGACCTCGGCTGTGCTGAGCCTGCTGGAAGTCGAGGATTTCGACGCCCTGATCATGTTCGTGCGCACCAAGCAAGCGACCCTGGACCTGGCCAGTGCCCTGGAAGCCAAAGGCTACAAGGCTGCCGCACTGAACGGCGACATCGCCCAGAACCAGCGTGAGCGCGTGATCGACTCCCTCAAGGATGGCCGTCTGGATATCGTTGTGGCGACCGACGTGGCCGCGCGTGGCCTGGACGTTCCGCGCATCACCCACGTGTTCAACGTCGACATGCCGTACGATCCCGAGTCCTACGTGCACCGTATCGGCCGTACCGGCCGTGCCGGTCGCGAAGGTCGTGCGCTGCTGCTGGTGACTCCGCGTGAGCGCCGCATGCTGCAAGTGATCGAGCGTGTCACCGGGCAGAAGGTTGCCGAAGTCCGCCTGCCGGATGCCCAGGCTGTTCTCGATGCACGCATCAAGAAGCTGACCAACAGCCTGTCGCCACTGGTGGCCGAGGCTGAATCGACCCATGGTGACCTGTTGGATCGCCTGACCGCCGATATCGGTTGCAGCCCGCGCGCCCTGGCCGCGGCCCTGCTGTGCAAGGCCACCAATGGCCAGGCGCTGACTCTGGCGGCGATCGAGAAAGAGCGTCCGCTGGTGCCGAACAATGCGCCACGTGGTGATCGTCCGGAGCGTTCCGGCGACCGTCCTGAGCGTAGTGATCGTGAGCGTCGCGCACCGGTGCCGTTGGCTGAAGGTCGCGCCCGTTGCCGTACCGCGCTGGGTGCGCGTGACGGTATCGCCGCCAAGAACCTGCTGGGCGCCATCCTCAACGAAGGTGGCCTGGCCCGTGAAGCCATTGGTCGCATCCAGGTACGTGACAGCTTCAGCCTGGTGGAACTGCCGGAAGATGGTCTGGAGCGTCTGCTGACCAAACTGAAGGACACCCGCGTGGCTGGCAAGCAGCTCAAGCTGCGTCGCTACCGCGAAGATTGATCAACCCCCGGGTTGATTGATCGATAAAAAAATCCCCGACTGGTTCGGGGATTTTTTTTGTCTGCTGTAGGCGCGAGCTTGGTCCAGGCGGCGTTCCGACGATGGGCGTCAACGATAACGCCGGGCACCTGATGCCCTGCGGTGCCTGAGCCATCATCGCGAGCAATCGAGCCTCGACCGGCTGCTCCTGCAGGGGATTGCTGGTCGTCAGTCGAAACGATAGATGTCCATGCCCAGCGCGCCCATGGTGAACCCCTGGTGGGCGATGCTCATCTGGCCGCCGGCACCACGGGCGAAGTACAGCGGCAGCAAGTGCTCGTCACTGGGGTGGCTGCGCACGGCGTTGGGCGCCTGCTTGCGGTAGTCGTGCAGGGCGGCTTCGTCATTGGCGGCGAGCTTGTCGACCATCCAGTCGCGAAAGGCCTTGGCCCACGGCTCGATGCTGTTCGGGCCGGCATGCCAGTCCAATTCGCCGAGGTTATGGGTAATGCTGCCGGAACCGATCAGCAGGATTCCCTGTGCCCGCAGGCCGCTGAGCACATGCCCGACGCGCGTCTGCAGCGCCGGACCCTGGCGGCTCGGCAGCGACACCTGGACCACCGGGATGTCGGCTTGCGGGTACATCAGCGACAGCGGCACCCAGACACCATGGTCGAGTGGACGTTGGTCGTCGAGCCGGGCCGGCAGGCCGGCGGCGTTCAGCAGTGCGGCCACCTCGGCGGCGAGCTTCGGCTCGCCGGGGGCCGGGTACTGCACGGCGAACAGCTCCTTCGGAAAACCACCGAAGTCGTGCCAGGTTTCCGGTTGCGGGTTGCTGCTGACCCGCAGATCCTGGCTTTCCCAATGCGCCGAGACGATGACAATGGCCTTCGGGCGCGGCAGCTCCGCGGCCAGGCGTGCCAGGGCCGGGCCACTGGCGCCGGGGTCCAGGGCCAGCATGGGCGAACCGTGGGAGATGAACAGGCTGGGGAGCATAATGAAAGTCCTGGCGGCGAGTTAAGATGAGAGCATCTTCAATCAGATCATTGATCTAAATCTAATATAAGTTTTAGTGCTTTTTGATCGAATTTTTCAAGGTGAGCCTATGCAACCGGAATTTTGGCACAAGCGTTGGGAACACAATCAGATCGGCTTTCACCTGGAGCAGGTCAACCCCCATCTGCAGCGGTTCTGGCCCGACCTGGCATTGCCGGTCGGGGCGCGGGTGCTGGTGCCTTTGTGTGGCAAGAGCCTCGATCTGGCATGGCTGGCGGCTCAAGGCCTGCGGGTCCTGGGGGTGGAGTTGTCGGAGAAGGCCGTGGAGGCTTTCTTTGCCGAGCAGCAGCTCAAGCCGCTGATCCGTCAGCAGGGCGTTTTCATCATCTATGAGGCGGGCCCGCTGGAGCTCTGGTGTGGGGATTTCTTCGCCTTGACGACCGCGGATGTTGCCGATTGCGTCGGGTTGTATGACCGAGCCGCGCTGATCGCCCTGCCGCCGCCGATGCGCGAGCGTTATACGGCGCATTTGAGCGAGATACTGGCGGTCGGTACCCAGGGCCTGTTGATCACCCTCGACTACGAGCAGGCCCAGCTCGACGGACCACCGTTCGCCTTGCTCGATGGCGAGGTGCGGCGCTTGCTGGAGCCACGCTGGCAGCTTCAGGTGGAGGATGAGCAGGATGTGCTCGGTGAAAGCTGGAAGTTTCTCCAGGCCGGTGTCACCCGGCTCGCCGAGCGGGTTTACCGGCTGGAGAAGGTTTCGTAGGAAACAGCCAAGCCTGCGATGGTTAGAGCAGGAGACAGGCTGGTGATGACTCCGAAAACACCGCGCTGTTGGCTGCTGTGGGGGCGGAGCTTGCCCGCGAAGGCGTCTGTGAGGACGCCAAAAGCTTCGCGGGCAAGCTCCGCTCCCACAACAACAGAGTGGTTATCAGCCGCGCCGACGCAGGGCTTCGATACGCTCTTCCAGCGGCGGGTGGCTCATGAACATCTTCGCCAGGCCTTGTTTCAGGCCGCCGTTGATGCCGAAGGCGTTCAGGGTGTCCGGCATGTGCACCGGCAGGCCCTGTTCGGAGCGCAGGCGTTGCAGCGCACCGATCATCGCGGCGGTACCGGCCAGGCTGGCGCCGGCTTCGTCGGCGCGGAATTCACGCTTGCGCGAGAACCACATGACGATGGCGCTGGCCAGGAAACCCAGGACCAGTTCGGCGAAGATGGTCGCCACGTAGTAGGCGATGCCCTGGCCTTCTTCGTTCTTGAAGATGACCTTGTCGACGAAGTTGCCGATGATCCGCGCGAAGAACATCACGAAGGTGTTCACCACGCCCTGGATCAGCGCCAGGGTAACCATGTCACCGTTGGCGACGTGGCCGATCTCGTGGGCCAGCACGGCCTTCACTTCATCCGGCGAGAACCGCTCCAGCAGGCCCTGGCTGACCGCGACCAGCGCGTCGTTCTTGTTCCAGCCGGTGGCGAAGGCATTCGCCTCGTAGGCCGGGAAGATACCCACCTCGGGCATCTTGATCCCGGCTTCGCGGGACAGTTGCTCGACGGTCTGCAGCAGCCACTGTTCATGGCGGGTGCGAGGCTGGGTAATGAGTTGGGTGCCGGTGCTCATCTTCGCCATCCACTTGGAGATGAACAGCGAGAACAGGGAACCCGCGAAACCAAAGACCGCACAGAAGACCAGCAGCTGATTGAGGTTGAGGTCAACCCCGTTGGCCGCCATGAACCCGTTGAAGCCGAACAGGCTCAGGGTGATGCTGGCAATCAGCACGACCGCCAGGTTAGTGGCCAAGAACAGCAGGATGCGCATCATGGTTGAAAGTTTCTCCTCAGCTAAAGATGTAGCGTCATGCGGGGTATATAAGGTGCGCCTCCGACCTATTCAACCGGGTGACTATTTCAAACTGTGTCCTACAGCTTGATTCTAGACGTTTGCCAGTCATTTCCTAATAGGCCGGATCGCCTCTTGCGGCCTTACGGCCCCGCCGGCCCCTTTGAAACCGCTGTGTACGCCCGCGAAGAGGACGTTTCCCTGGTGGGCGAAATGCTGACGCAAAGACATACAAAAAGAAATGCGAGGAAAGCGCCTTCCTGCGACTCGCGGATGAGTCGCAGGAAGGTGTAGGAAATTACTGGCGGTAGGTTTTCAGGAACGAGCCGATACGCCCGATGGCCTGTTCCAGATCATCCACCCGGGGCAGGGTGACCACGCGGAAGTGATCGGGCCAAGGCCAGTTGAACGCGGTGCCCTGGACCACCAGCAGCTTTTCCGAGAGCAACAGGTCGAGGACGAACTTCTCGTCATTGTGGATCGGACAGATCTTCGGGTCGATCCGCGGGAAGGCGTAGAGCGCGCCCATGGGTTTCACGCAACTGACTCCGGGAATGTCGTTGAGCAGTTCCCAGGTGCGGCTGCGCTGCTCCAGCAGGCGACCGGGCGGCAGCACCAGGTCGTTGATGCTCTGGTAGCCGCCGAGGGCGGTCTGGATGGCGTGCTGGGCCGGCACGTTGGCGCACAGGCGCATATTGGCCAGGATATCGAGGCCTTCGATGTAGCTCTGGGCGTTGTGCTTGGGACCGGAGAGCGCCACCCAGCCGGAGCGGAAGCCCGCGACCCGATAGGACTTGGACAGGCCGTTGAAGGTCAGGCAGAGCAGGTCTGGTGCCAGCGATGCGGTGCAGATGTGCATGGCATCGTCGTAGAGGATCTTGTCGTAGATCTCGTCGGAAAAGACCACGAGATTGTGCTGGCGCGCCAGTTCCAGCATGCCCAGCAGGACTTCCCTGGAATACACCGCGCCCGTCGGGTTGTTCGGGTTGATGATCACCAGGGCCTTGGTATTGGGGGTGATCTTGGCCTTGATGTCGGCCAGGTCCGGCCACCAGTTGGCCTGTTCGTCGCACAGGTAGTGCACCGGGTTGCCACCGGCCAGGCTCACGGCGGCGGTCCACAGCGGATAGTCCGGTGCCGGGATCAGCACTTCGTCGCCATTGTTGAGCAGGGCTTGCATCGACATCACGATCAGTTCGGACACGCCGTTGCCCAGGTAGATGTCCTCGATGCCGATACCTTCGACCTGCTTCTGCTGGTAGTACTGCATGACCGCCTTGCGGGCGCTGTACAGGCCCTTGGAGTCACTGTAGCCCTGTGCGGTCGGCAGGTTGCGGATCACGTCCAGGAGGATTTCGTCCGGGGCTTCGAAACCGAAGGGCGCCGGGTTGCCGATGTTCAGCTTGAGGATGCGATGGCCTTCCTCTTCCAGGCGTTTGGCGTGCTTGAGCACCGGGCCGCGAATGTCGTAGCAGACGTTGGCGAGCTTGTTCGATTTGCTGACCTGCATGGCGATGTGATCCTGAAGATGGACGATCCAGACGGTCTCGTCGAGGCCGCTGTGGCAGTACTGCGTTTTCACCTCGTCCCGTGGTCCCCGGCCGCCGCCCTGGAAAATCCGTTTGAATGCGTCGGACGCGGGTGCCAGACTGGCGTTTGACGAGGCGCAATCATACGTGCCGCCCGATCCGTGGAAAAGAGACAGATCGGGGTTTTTCAGCCGCCGAGGTGTAACGATGGAAAAGTTGCAAAAGACCCTGGAAGAATGGCGCGCCATGCTCGACCCAGAGCAGTACAACGTGTGCCGGCTCAAAGGCACCGAACGGCCGTTTTCGGGTAAGTACAATGGCACCAGGACCGATGGGGTCTACCATTGCATCTGCTGTAACGCGGCGCTGTTCGACTCCCGGGCCAAGTTCGACTCCGGCTGCGGCTGGCCGAGTTTCTACCAGCCCATCGGTGCCAGCGCGATGGTCGAGATCCGCGATGTCAGCCACGGCATGGTCCGCACCGAAGTGGTCTGCGCCAAATGCAACGCGCACCTGGGGCATGTGTTTCCCGACGGCCCGCCGCCGACCGGGCTGCGCTACTGCATCAACTCCGTGTGCCTGGACCTGGTTCCGCGTGCCTGACCCCGGTTTCGGAGAACCCTTGTAGGAGCGTCGACCGGCTGCTCCTACAGGTACGGGGGATGGGCGTGCTGTCATGGGTTATGAAAGATCATCAGTCCTGGTTATTAAATTGTGTGCAATTCAATTGCTCGCTATCTTGTTCGACATTCATTGGAGGAACTGTCATGAGCGATAACCTGCTGAACATCCCGTGCACCACCATCAAGGGTGAGCAGAAGACCCTGGCCGATTTCGCCGGCAAGGCGATCCTGGTGGTCAACACCGCCAGCAAATGCGGTTTTACCCCACAGTACAAGGGACTTGAGCAACTCTGGCAGGACTACAAGGACCAGGGCCTGGTGGTGCTCGGGTTCCCTTGCAACCAGTTCGGCAAGCAGGAGCCGGGCAACGAAGGGGCCATTTCCGAGTTCTGCGAGCTGAACTACGGCGTCAGCTTCCCGTTGTTCAAGAAGATCGATGTCAACGGCGAAGGCGCCCACCCGCTGTTCGTCCAACTGAAGAAGCGTGCGCCGGGCCTGCTCTGGTCCCAGGGCATCAAGTGGAACTTCACCAAGTTCCTGATTGGCAAGGACGGTCGCCTGGTGAAGCGCTTCGCGCCCACCACCAAGCCCGAGAACCTGACCCGCGAGATCGAAGCCCTGCTTAAATGAATGACCTGTCCAGCGATTCGCTGAGTCTCGACAGCCAGCTCTGCTTCAAGCTCTACGCCGCTTCACGGGCGGTCATCCGAGGCTACAAGCCGATGCTGGAGCAGTTGGGCCTGACCTATCCGCAGTACCTGGTGATGCTGGTGCTGTGGGAGTGGCACGACACTGCGCCAGCGCAGCCCACGGTCAAGGCCCTGGGCGAACGCCTGCTGCTGGATTCGGGGACACTGACGCCGCTGCTCAAACGCCTCGAACAGATGGCTTTGGTGCAGCGCTGCCGTTCGGCCCTCGACGAGCGGGAAGTCCACCTGAGCCTGAGCCCCGTCGGAGTGGCCTTGCGCGCCGAGGTGCTGCCGATCAGGACCCGTCTGCTCTGCGACAGCGGCGTGGACCTGATCCATCTGGACGCCCTGCGCGACGGCCTCGATCGGTTGCTGGCGCGGCTCGGAGCGTTGTAGCGCTCAGGCTACCGTGGCGGGGACCCAATGTTCGAGCAGGGCCATCAGTTCTTCGCGGCGGAAGGGCTTGGCCAGGTAATCGTTCATGCCCGCGGCCCGGCAGCGTTCTCGCTCTTCGGGCATGGCGTTGGCCGTCAGGGCGACGATCGGCAGGTTCGGCCAGCGCCCGCTGCGGCGTATCTGCCGGCTGGCTTCGTAACCGTCCATGACCGGCATGTTGCAATCCATCAACACCAGGTCGAACACCTGCTGTTCCAACTGGCTCAGGGCCTCGCCGCCATGAGCCGCGATCGTCACTTCGCAGCCCAGTTTGCCGAGCATGCCCTTGGCCACCAGTTGATTGACCGGATTGTCTTCCACCAACAGGATGCGCGCGCGCCGTGACGGCGGCAGGTCCCGGGGCTGATCGTTGAGTTCGGCCAGGTCATGGGGGAGCAGGATGCGCGCCAGCGTCTGGTACAGCGCGTTGCGGGCCAGGGGCCGGGCCTGCTGTTGCAAGGGGGCCAGGGCGCTGGCTTGTTCACTGGGCATGAAGTTGCCATAGGCGGTGACCAGCAGGATCGGCGCGTTGATCGCTGGTCGCAGTCCAAACAGGCATTCGGGGCAGTCGGTGATCAACAGGTCGGGGTTGAGGCCGGCCAGGCTTTCGTCCAGTCCGAAGCGCTGGTAGGTCAGGCCCCAGGCGGGAAGCTGGTTGCCGAGCAGCTCGCTCAGGCCGCTGGTACTTGGCGTGACGGCGATAATCTTGCCTGTGAGTGGTTTTTGCCGCAGCGCTGGCGTGTGCGCGGGCAGCGGCAGTTCGGCGCAGAACTGGCTGCCGAAGCCGACTTCGGAGTTGATGGTCAGGCGGCCTTTCATCGCCTCGCAGAGGTTGTAGGTCAGGGTCAGTCCGAGGCCGGTGCCGCCGAACTGGCGGGTGATGCCGGCACCGGCCTGGGTGAAGGGTTGGAAGATCTTGGCCTGGGCCTCCTGGGCAATGCCGATGCCGGTGTCGCAGACTTCGATACGCACGGTGTTGTCGCGCGTGCTCAGGCGCACATCGACCCGGCCGAAGCGGGTGAACTTCAGGGCATTGGACAGCAGGTTGCTGACGATCTGTCGTACCCGCGTCGGGTCTCCCAGCACCAGGGCCGGGAATTGCGGGTCGATCAGGCAGGCCAGTTCGACGCTGGGGGCGGCGTTTTGCGAGAGCAGGTTGGCGGTGTCCTCGACCAGGGCGCCGAGGTCGAAAGGGATGCGCTCGAGCTCCAACTGCCCAGCGTCGAATTTCGACAGGTCGAGGATGTCGTTGAGCAGTTCCACCAGGACTTTTCCGGAGTCGTGGGCAATCGACAACTGCTGGCGTTGCTCGGCGTTCAGCGGACTGTCCAGGCACAGCGCGATCATGCCGAGCAGGCCGTTCAGGGGCGTGCGGATCTCATGGCTCATGTTGGCCAGGAACGCCGAGCGGGCCTGGGCCATGTTCAACGCGGTGCTGCGCGCCGCTTCCAGTTCTTCGTTGGACTGGCTCAGGCGCGCGTTGCTGGCCTTGAGCTCGGTGGTGCGCGCCGAGACGATGTTTTCCAACTGGCCCAGGTAGTCGGTCAGGCGGTTTTCGGCGCTGCGGCGCTGCTGGATCTCGGTGTTCATGTTTTCGAACTGCTGATTGGCGACTTTCACCAGCACGCCGATTTCATCGTGTTCGTGGCCCGGCGGGAACGCCAGTCGCGCCTGCTTCGGCTGGCCTGGCGGTGCGCTGCTGAGGGCCTGGATCACCCGCACCAGGGGTTTGGTCAGCATCACGTAGAACAGCACGAGGAGGATGAGACTCAGGACCAGGCTGCGGACAAAACCATTGAGCAGGGTGATCTCGGCCCGGTGCAGGAAACGGATGCCGAAGGTGTAGGTGTCGATATCAAGGTGCAGGGTGCCCAGGGATTCACCCGGCAGATGGCTGAGAAAAAGCCTGTCCTCGAAGGTGCGACTGGCGCCGAACAGCCAATCGCTGAGCAGGCGATAGTTACCCTCCAGGCGCGGTCGTTCGACGCTGGCCAGGACCATGCTGTTGTTGTCGATCAATTGCGCGCGCAGTACGGCTGGCGAGCGCAGCAGTCCCAGGGCCAATTCCTGCGCGAGCTCGGCGTCGATGTTGTAGGCGATCCTCGACGCCGGGTTGTGGCTGATTTCCAGCAGGGAGAGGATTTCACGGTTGATCGAGGCGCTTTCGCTGGCATAATCGATACCGATTTGCAGCAGACTGAGCAGCGTTCCCAGAATGAAGCCGACCAGCACCGTCAACCTGGCTTGTTTGTAAGACAAGCGGTGGGTGAATTTTATATCCATGGGGTGGTGTACCACTTTCCTTTCCCTTCGCCCGGCAAGCATAGCTGATCCGATGCGTGCGCTGGCAGTGGGGGACTCGATATGTGGTTTGCGCAGTCTGCCGGAGCTTGCGGGCGCTCGACGGCGTCAGCGCGACATCATATGTGTGGAACTTGCCTGAGGAAACGTCGTGGATGCTCGATTGAATGCCTTTCTTGAACGTGCCGATGCGGTGCTTGCCCGTCTTGAACCGCTGTTGCCCGCGCCGCGCCAAGCCATCGATTGGAATGGTTGCCTGGCGGCGCGCTGGCAGCGCGAAGGGCGCGCTGGGTATCTGTTGCCGCTGGAAGTCAGTCTGGACATGCGCCTGTCCGACCTGATCGGGGTCGACAAGCAACGCGAGCAGTTGGCGCGCAACACCCGGCAGTTCCTCGACGGCTTGCCGGCCAACCACGCCTTGCTCTGGGGTTCGCGCGGTACCGGCAAGTCTTCGCTGGTGCGTGCCCTGCTCGCCGAACACGCGCAAGCGGGCTTGCGCCTGATCGAGATCGAACGCGATCACCTGGCGGACCTGCCGCGGGTGGTCGAGCAGTTGCAAAAGCTTCCCCAGCGTTTCGTGCTGTTTTGCGATGACCTGTCCTTCGAGGCCGGCGAGGGCGACTACCGTGTGCTCAAGAGTGTGCTCGACGGCTCCCTCGAACAGGCCCCGGACAACGTCCTGCTGTATGCCACCTCGAACCGTCGGCACCTGGTGCCGGAGAAAGAGAGCGACAACGAAAACTGGACGCGTGTCGACGGCGAGTTGCACCCCAGCGAAGCCGTGGAGGACAAGATCGCCCTGTCCGACCGTTTCGGCCTGTGGCTGTCGTTCTACCCCTTCACCCAGGAGCACTTCCTCAGCGTGGTCGAGCATTGGGTCGGCGAGTTGGCGCGCAAGGCCGGCCTGAACTGGCGGCGTGACGGGGAACTGGATATCCAGGCGGTCCGCTGGGCAACCGGGCGAGGTAATCGCAATGGGCGCTGCGCCTATCAGTTTGCGCGCTATTGGGTGGGATTGAAGCTGTTGGAGCAGGCGCCATGATCGATTTGCAGAGCGCCGGCAGTGGCCTGGACGGCTACCGGTTGTTGCACGCGCAGTTGGAATCGCTGCTGGCGGACGAGCGCGATTTCATCGCCAATGCCGCGCAGTTCTCGGCTTTCCTGTTCAATCAGCTGGATGAGCTGAACTGGGCCGGTTTCTACCTCAATCGCGATGAGCAACTGGTGCTCGGGCCGTTTCAGGGCCAGATCGCCTGCGTGCGCATCCCCTTCGGCCGCGGTGTCTGCGGCACGGCCGCGGCGACCCGGCAGACCCAGCGGGTCGAGGACGTGCATGCGTTTGCCGGGCATATCGCCTGCGACAGCGCCTCGAACAGCGAACTGGTGGTGCCGTTGCTCAAGGACGGCCGCTTGATCGGCGTGCTCGACCTGGACAGCCCGCGCCTGGCTCGTTTCAGCCTTGAAGACCAGGCGGGTATCGAGCAACTGGCGGCGATCTTCCTGCGCCTGACCGACTGCTGAGGTGGTTCAGGCAACCAGCCCGGCCTTATCCAGCAGCGACTCGGCATTCACCGCGTCGATCTGCTGGGGCAGGACGTACTGCCGGGCGTATTGCAAGTAGATTTCTTCGCTGATAAACAGCTTGAATAATTCTGGGTCGATATGGGCGTCGCGGCACATGCCAGCCATGATATCCAGCGCTTCGCTCAGCGACTTGCCCTTCTTGTAGGGGCGATCGGCAGCGGTCAGCGCCTCGAAAATATCGGCAATCGCCATCATCCTGGCCGGCAGGCTCATGTCTTCGCGCTTCAAGCGTTTGGGGTAGCCGCTGCCGTCCATTTTCTCGTGGTGTCCGCCGGCGATCTCCGGCACGGACGCCAGGTGCTTGGGAAACGGCAGTTGGTCGAGCATCAGGATGGTCTGCACCATGTGATGGTTGACGATGTAGCGCTCTTCGCGGGTCAGTGTCCCGCGGGCAACGCTCAGGTTGTACAACTCCCCCCGATTGAACTTGTAGGGCGGCACATCCAGTTGAAAGCCCCAGCGATTGTCCGCGGGCATCCGTTCGGCGGCGTTGCGTTCGAGCAGGTGCTCGGGCTTGTCCGCCAACAACGCTTCGGTGGCCGGCAGAGGGACGGCCGGGTGGCGTTCCTGGCGTTGACGTTCTTCCCAGGAGACGCCGAGGCGATCGTCCAGCGTGCGGGTCCAGGTGCGTTGGGCAATACGCTTCAGGCGTTCCAGGTCGGCCTCGGCCATGACTTCGCCACCGAGGTTGCAGTGGGCGACAAAGGCAAAGTCCTCGTCCAGGGCGCTGAGGTCGATATCCCGGACCTGGCTCAAGGTCGGTTCGTCGCCACCTTGCGCCAGACCTTGCCAATAGTCGATCCAGGCATCGCGCTTGAGTACTTCGAAACGGGTGCGGATTTCGTGAATGCGGTCGTACAGGGTTTCCAGCTTGGTGGCTTTGTCGACCACGTATTCGGGCGTGGTGACCTTGCCACAGTCATGCAGCCAGGCGGCGACGTGCAGCGCTTCCCATTCGTCTTCCGTCGGCTGGTAGGCCTGGAAGGCGGGTATCTGGCTGGCCGCGGCGGCTTCGGCGAGCATCAGCGTCAGGACCGGGACACGTTGGCAGTGGCCGCCGGTGTAGGGGCTCTTGGCATCGATGGCACCGGCCAGCAACTGGATGAAGGCCTCCAGCAGTTGTTTCTGGCGGGCCTGCAGGCGCTGGCTTTCGATACAGGCGGCCGCAGTGCCGGAAATGGCACTGATGAAGGCAATGCGGTCCGGCTGCAGGCTCTCCAGATCGGCGTCGGTGCCGCTGTCCGGCAGCAGCAGGGCAAGGACGCCGACGGTTTCGCCATGGCGGTTGTGCAGGCGGATGCCGATCAGGTGAATGCGTGGGCTCTCCAGGGTGAGCATGAGCTTTTGCAAGTCGGCCGCCTGCTCGAAGCCCAGGGTGGTCACTACATTGTCGCGCTGGTCGAGTGTCTTGAGCCAGTCCGGGCGGCGTTCGTCGGCCTCGGCGGCGTTGTGGATATCGAATTGCCGGGGCTCCCGCGGTACGCCATCGATGATCAGAGCGTGGGCTTCCAACTGTCGGCTATCGCTGTCCAGCAGGTAGATCAGGCCGGCCCGGGCCTGGGCGATTTTCAGCGTTTCTTCGAGCACGCGTTGCAGCAGGGGGTCGAAGCGGGTTTGCTCCGAGAGGCTGGAGGCGATTTCGAAGAAGCTCGCCAGGGTCTGCTTCATGCGAGTCATCGAGATCGCCAGCCGATCCACCTCCAGTACCGGCGAACGCGGCGTTGCCGGGTACTTGAAATTGAAGCTGCGAATCGCATCGGCCTCCCGCACCAGGGCGTGCAATGGCTTGACCAGCAGCCGGGAGGTCAGCCAACCCAGGGGCAGGCACAGCAGCAGGGTCGCCAGGGTGATCAGCGCGCCTTGCCAGCGGATCCGGTAGGCGTCCGCCAGGAGCTCGTCCTCTGGCACCAGCAGGGCCAGTTGCAGTCCCTTGGGACCGCCTTCGGCGAGCTGTGTGTGGGCGACTATCCATTGCCGCTGCTCGATCGCCAGAGGGTGCTCGGTGGTACTGCCCGGTTCCATGAAGCGCCGCAGGGTCGGGCTCAGGTCCTCGACCCGGGCCAGGCCCGCGCCGCTGCTGCCGTTGATCAGCCTGGCATAGTCGGGGTAGGCCACCGCGGTGCCGTGCTCATCGAACAGGACGATTTCGGTCGAGGGCGTGACCTTGTGCTTGTCCAGGGTGGCGGACAGATCGGCCAGGGTCAGGTCGGCGGCAATCACCACGTTCGGGCTACCGCGCCGGGCGAGGGTGGTGCCGACATTGTGGGTGGAGAAAAACAGGTAGGGCGCCGTGGTGATCTGTTCGCTGTCACTCAGTGCGCTGTTGAACCAGGAGCGCACGCGGGGATCGTAGGCTTCACGGTGATTGTCCTGGCGGCTGATCAGTTTCAAGGCCGCATCGTAGAACAGCGACTCGGACCTGACCTCGTTGGCCCCGGGGTCGCGCTCGATGCTCCAGACCTGGAAGGTGGCGTTGTCCGGCGCCTTGAAGTAGGCGCGCAAGGCGCTGTCGCGTAGCGGCCGGACCATGAAGAAGTCACCATCGGCGTAACCGAGGTACAGCGATGCCAGGTTCGGGTTATCGGCCAGCGCCTGGGTGAAGGGCCCGAGCAGGGCCAACCGTTGCTCCAGCGTAAGGGCCCGGGTGCGATCGTCGATGGCCAACAGGCTCAGCAAATGGCGAATCGGCTGGTAGGTGTGTTGTAGATCGAGCTGGACATCTTCCTGGATCCTGGCGAAGAGTTTTTCGCTGCTGGAGAGAATGATCTGTGTGGTTTGCCGGTAGTTGAACAGCCCCAGCAGGGCACCAGTCAACAGCAGCAGGCAGGTGAACAGGATACTGATGTGCACGTGCAGCGCCAGCCGGCGTCTTTCGCGTTGCATGGGGCGAGGCATCGCCGATCTCCCTGGGTGATGGGGTGCACTGTTCAGCGCCCAAGGATAGCCAATGTCCGCTGTCAGGTGTGGTCCTGTCCGGGCATTTTTTCAGGTGCTGGATCGGTGTGTTCGCGCAATGCCGTTTCGAGTTCGAGCAGCGCCCGCACAATGCTCCGCCGGGCGGCTTCGATGCGCGGCGTCGGGGCGTCTTGCTGGCATTGCTGTTCCAGGGTTTCGCAGTGCTCCACCAGGTCGCTGGCCTGGGCGATCCGCGCCGCGCCCTTGATCTTGTGGGCCATGTCGAGCAGCGCGAGCCGGTCGCCACCGACGGGCAGTTGCAGCAGTTCCTCGCGGTCTGCCTGGCAACTGCTCAGCAGCTCGTCGATCAGGCGGCGCAGCAACAGCGGTTCGCCTCCGGTCAGGGCGTTCAGGCCATCGAGACTGAAGGTGCTCTTGCGTGGGCGCGGCGTGACATCGGCCAGTTTCTGGTTGAGGGTGGTCAGGCTGATGGGCTTGAACAGGCAGTCGTCCATGCCGGCTTCCTTGCAGCGGGTTCGTTCCTCGGGCTGGGCATTGGCGGTGAAACCGAAAACGGCGCAGGGTGCCAGATCATGGCTGGCTTCATGTTCGCGCAGGCGCCGGGTCATCTCATAGCCGTTCAGGACCGGCATGTTGCAGTCCACGATTACCAGGTCGAAATGCCCGTCTTTCCAGGCTTGCAATCCGCTCGCGCCATTCTGCGCGGTGGCGAACGAGTGGCCGAGGAAGCCCAACTGCTGGCACATCAACAGCCGATTGGCCGGGTGGTCGTCCACCACCAGCACATTCAATGCCTGCGACGGCAGCGCCAGTTCCGGGTCGCGGTTGGCGATCCCTTGAGTGGCTTCGAGGCTGTCCAGCTCCAGGGTCACCACCACGCGGGTACCTTCGCCGGGGCGGCTGGAGAGAGCCAGGGTGCCGCCCATCATTTCGCACAGGCTGCGGCAGATCACCAGGCCCAGGCCGGCGCCACTGCGGGCCAGGTGCCCCGAGTTGTCGGCTTGCACGAAAGGTTCGAACAGCCGGGCCTGGTCGGCGGCGCTGATGCCGATGCCGGTGTCCTGGACGGTCAGGCTCATGTGGGTCCGCTGCGCGCCGCTGGCGGGTTGCATGAGCAGTCCGATCGTGACCTGGCCGTGCTCGGTGAACTTGATGGCATTGCTGATCAGGTTGGAAAGAATCTGCTTGAAGCGCAAGGGGTCGATCAGGATGTCGCCGATGCCGTGCCCCTCGGGCAACTGCACCACCAGGTCGAGCTGTTTCTGGCGCGCCAGGCCATCGAAGACCCTGACCACCGACTCCACCAGTTCGCTCAGGTTGACCCGTTCGGGGGACAGGCTCAGGCGTCCCGACTCGATGCGGGCGATATCGAGGATGTCGCCGATCAGTTCCAGCAGGTCCTTGGCCGAGTTGTAGGCGACTTCAATGGCGGGGCGATCCAGGTGACCCTGGTCCGCCCGCTTGAGGGTCAGTTCGAGCATGCCGATCACTGCGTTCATGGGCGTGCGGATTTCGTGGCTCATGGTCGCCAGGAACGTGCTCTTGGCCCGGTTGGCGCTGTCGGCCTGATCCTTGGCCGCGCGCAGTTCGTCGAACAGTTCACGACGTTCGCTGATATCGATCCAGCCGCCGATGATGCCTTGCACCTCGCCCAGCGAATTGCGGTAGGGCAGGATCCAGTGATAGATGGTCATCCTGCGGTCGCCGATATGCAGTGTGCGGTCGCAGATCTGTGCCGTGCCTTCCGCCATGACCCGCTGGTAATCGGCCTGGTACTCCCGGGCCTCGAGGTCGTTGTCCTGATAGGCGTCCATGACCCGCTTGCCGATCACGTCCTCAAGCTTGGTCGAGAAGGCCTGCAGGTAGCTGTCGTTGCAGGTCTGCAAGCGGCCTTCGCGATCACGCACATAGATCGGGTGCGGCGTGCCGTTGACCAGTGCGCGCATGAATTCGAACTGGTCGCTCAAGGCGCGTTCGGCCAGTTGGCGTTGCCTGATCTGCCGGCGCATGTAGGCGTTCCAGCCCAGGGAGAGCAGCAGCAGCGCGCCGGCCCCGATGACGATCTGCAGGATCAGGCGATGGTAGTTGCGCCAATAGCTGTCGGACGCCGAGGTATAGCCACGCCAGCGATTGTTGATGATGCCCAGTTCGTCCGGGGCGATGCTCAGCAGCGCCTTGTCGAGAATCGAGCTCAGCTCGGTGGCGCCACGGGCGGTGGCGAGGGCGAAGATCGCCTGCTGGGTGCCGATGGTCGTGCTGATCTGCAATTTGTCGTCGAAGGTCTGCGAAGCGATCAGGTAATTGGCAATCACCAGCGAGCTCACGGCGCCATCGGCCTGGCCTTGCGCGAGCAGTTCGGCGGCCTTGAGGCTGTCGTCGGTTTCAATCAGCCTGATCTGCGGGAAGTCGCTGCGCAGGTAGTTGAGCAGCGGGTTGCCGCGGATCACCGCCAGGCTCCGGCCCTGCATCTGCTCCAGGTTGCTGGCGCTGTCGCCTCCTTTGGCCGTCAGCAGCACGTACGAGTTCTCCATGTAGGGCCGGCTGAAATGCAGGATGTTCTCGCGTTCATTGGTCGGGCTGACGGCGGCGATAATGTCGGCCTGATGGTTTTTCACCCGATTGATCATGTCCTCCAGGCTGCGCGAGCGCTGCACTTCGAATCGCAGGCCGGTGCGCAGGCGGATCAGCTCCAGCAGGTCGGCGGTGACGCCTCGGAAGGTGTTGTTCGCATCGAAGAAGGTGACGGGCGCGAGGGCTTCGTTGACCACGACGCGAGCCACGGGGTGCTCCTTGAGCCAGCGTTCTTCGCGTGCGGTCAGTTGCAACTTGTGGTCGGTCAGCAGGATGTCGCTGCCGGCGCTCCAGCGGCGGGCGATGTTCTCGCGTTCGCTGGTGGGAATCGCCTTGAGGGTCGCGTTGACGGCGCCGAGCAGTGCGTTATTGTCGCCGCGCACGGCGAAGCTGAAGCCGTAGGCCTCGTGCCTGCCGAAATTGGCCATTTTGACATTGCGCAAATAGCCCTTGTTGATCAGGTAGTGGGTCGAGATCGTGTCCCCCAGGAACACGTCGGCCTGGTCGAACGCCACGGCGTTGAGCGCGTTCAGGTAGGAGGGATAGAACTGCAGCGTGGCGTTGGGATACAGCGCCTTGATCTCGTCCAGCGGCAAGTAGTGGTAGACCATGCTCAGGCGCATCCCCGCCAGGCCATCGTTCAGGGCGCGGGTTTCGTCTTCACGGGTGACCAGCACCGGCTGGTCGATGGCGTAGGGGCTCGAGAGCGCGATGTTCTTGTTGACCGCCTCGAAGCCGTTGGCGCTGCCGAGCAGGTCGATGCGACCTTGTTCGAGCGCGCTGATGGCGGCTTCCCGGGTGGCAAAGCTCTGTACCTTGATGGGCAAGCCCAGGGCTCTGCCCAGGATGCCGGCGTAGTCGGCGGTGATACCTTCATAGTCACGCCCGCTGACGGTCATGTCGAAGGGCGGATAGTCCGGGGCGGAGGTGCCGAGCACCAGTTCGCGCTGGTCCTGGATCCAGCGCCGCTGTTCCTTGTCCAGCGCGACCTCCATGTGGCTGGCGCTTGAGCGGCTGAGCAATGAGAAGTGAGTGACACTTGGGGTCTCTGCAAGCGCTGACAGGCACAGGCACAAGCCTGTGATCACCATCAGATAGTCCTTTATGCGCATGGGCATTGGTTTTCTCACACTACCGCGTTGCGTTTGGCCATCTCGATAAGCTCTACCAAGGATTTGGCTTTCAATTTTTGCATGAGTCTTTTCTTGTAGGTGCTGACGGTCTTGTTGCTGAGAAACATGCCCTTGGCGATTTCCTTGTTGGTTCGTCCCTGGGCAAACAGTTGCAGGACCATCAGTTCCCGATCATTTACCAGTTTGAATAATTCGATCTCCGGATTTTCCGGTCCCTCTTTTCGCGCACCGATCAGTGCCTGGCTTGGGAAGTAATTGTAGCCGGACAGTACCGCCTTGATCGCGCTCAGGAGTTCGCTCAAGTCTTCTGCCTTGCAAACATAACCCGAAGCGCCGGATTGCATGCAGCGCATCGCGAACAGGTTGGGCGTCTGGGCGGTCAGCACCAGGGTCTTGAGCGGCGAATTCATGGCATTGAAGCGGGCCAGGACCTCCAGGCCATCCAGTTTGGGGATGCTGATATCCAGGATGACCAGGTCCGGCATGCACTCACGGACCATTTGCATCGCATCGACACCGTTATCGGTTTCCCCGACTATTTCATAACAATCCTCCTGTTCCAACAATATCCTGATGGCCAGGCGGACAACGGGGTGGTCGTCGACGATAAAAACCGAGTTCATAATAAAGTCCCATACGAGCTGCTTGGAAAGCGCGAACCTTAGCTCAGTTGGACAAGCAGGCGCATGAAGGGAAGGCCCTACAGAGGTAGTATAGGAATATTCCTACTCTAATTAGGGTTTTGACTTACGAGTGGCGCAAGTTCTAAAAAGAAAGAGCTATTAAGTATGGGTTCGCTTGGTTATACGGAATGGTTAATGGTTTATAAAATCTTATAGTGCTTTGGGAAGTTTCCTACTTATAGGTCGGGGTGTTCTTGCCGTGGCAGCCCCCTGGACAGAACCCGGGGGGGCTGATGGATTTGTCTCACGAAGAACTGGTGGAGCGAGGTCCGTCGGATGGCTCGGACCAGGCGGGGCCGGCTGTCTCCTGCGCAGGGCGGTCCAGGCCCAGCGCAGCCTTGAGGGCGCGACCATTCAACGGTTTGCTCAGGCAACCGAGCAACGGTAGCCGCCGTTCCAGCGCGAGGGCGCTGAGGGCATCGAGTTCTTCGTTGCTGAGACTGCTGAGCAGGATCGCCTGATTGATCATGCCGCCGCGGCAGGCGGTTTCGATCAGGTCCAGCCCCAGCGCGTCCGGCAGGCATTGGTCGCAAAGCATCAGGTCGAACGGTATGTGGGTCGAATCCAGCGCGCTCAAGGCTTCCCGGGCATTGAGCGTCGGCGTCAGGTCGTGGAAGCCATAGCTGTTGAGCAGGCTCTGTGTGGCGGCCAGTTGAAAGGGGTGATCCTCTACCAGCAACACGCGTAAGTTGTGTTTGGGCATGGTGTTTTCCGGGCGACCTGTCGACTCGGGACAAGGCTACATAGGTAGGCGCTGTGTAGGAAAATATGCCTGGAATCGGGCGCTTGTTGAATGGCAGGTCAGCTTGAGTGTGGGCGGCAGACATAAGAGGAAAGCAATTATTTCAGTGGGCCGAAGCCGTGATCAATCAGTTGATTCCCGTGCCCGCGTAGGTTTTGTCCTGCCAGGCGGCCCGCCTTGGTCAGGGCGGGCCGCCTGGCCTTATACCGGGCTGGAGCGACCGGTCATTTCCCGGGCCATTTCGCTGGCATAGCTGTCCGTCATACCGGCGATGAAGTCGATCACCCGCAGAAATGAGGTGTGCAGCGGCCACTCGGGTTGCGGTGCGCTGTTACCCAGCAGATCGAGGATGCGCCGATGCTTGAACGACGGCGTGCGTCCGCCATGTTGTTCCAGGGCCGCGCCACAGAAGGCGTTCAGGAGGATTTCCAGGGTGGTGTAGGCGCCGATCTCATGCAGAGTCTTGCGCTTGTCCTGGAAGATTTTCTTGCGCGCGATGTCCTTGGCGTTGAGTACACAGCGTTTGGCCGGGCCGTGCATGTGCTCCACCAGGTCCCCCGACAGGGTGCCGGCCAACAGCGCATCCTGTTGCTCGACGAAGGCCCTGGCGGCGGCATTGGTCAGGTGTTCGATGGCCTTGCCGCGCAGGATCGCCAGCTTGCGCCGCCTGGAGTCCTGGGGCCCGAGTTGCCGGTAGGTTTCCGGCAGGTCGTCGCCCACCAGGCCGAGCAGCAGGGACTCGACCTCGGCATAGTCGAGCAGCTCCATTTCCAGGCCGTCTTCCAGGTCGATCAGGGCATAGCAGATATCGTCCGCGGCCTCCATCAGGTAGACCAGCGGATGGCGCGCCCAGCGTTGTTCCTCCAACTGCGGCAGGCCGAGTTTGTGGGCGATCTGTTCGAGGATCGGCAACTCGCTCTGGTAGCAGCCGAACTTGTGCTTCTTGTACCCCAGCGAATCGGCGTGCCGGGCCGTCCACGGGTACTTGAGGTAGGTGCCGAGGGTGGCGTAGGTCAGGCGGGTACCGCCGTCGAACTGATGGTATTCAAGCTGGGTCAGTACCCGGAAGCCCTGGGCGTTGCCTTCGAAGTTGAGGAAGTCATTGCCTTCGGCCGGGCTCATGCCGTCCAGCCAGCCGCGTCCGGCCGCCTGCTGGAACCAGTGGCGAATGGCGTCCTCGCCGGAGTGGCCGAACGGCGGGTTACCGATGTCATGGGCCAGGCAGGCCGATTGCACGACCATGCCCAGGTCGCTCGGCTCGCACCAGGCCGGCAGGGCGTCGCGCAGGGTTTCACCGACGCGCATGCCCAGGGAACGACCGACGCAACTGACTTCCAGCGAGTGGGTCAGGCGGGTATGGATATGGTCGTTGCTGGTCACCGGGTGCACCTGGGTCTTGCGCCCCAGGCGGCGGAAGGCACCGGAGAAGATGATGCGGTCATGGTCTTTGTGGAAGGGGCTGCGCCCCAGTTCTTCGGGGCTGTGCAGCGATTTTCCGAGGCGTTCGCGGGTAAGCAGTGTGTGCCAATCCAAGGCGGGGCTCTCCGTTGGTGACTGATGCCCCAGCTTCCCGTTTAGTGCGTCTGCCTGCAAGCGAAACTATGCAAGCAAACCTTATAGGCCGGCGGCATCGATATCGATCAGCAGCAGCCGTTGGCCGTTGTCGAAGAATTGCCCGGCGGTCAGGCAATACTGGTTGCTGGTGGCGTCGCGATAGGTGCTGGAGAGGATCAGTCGCCGTTCGTCCCAGCCTTCAGCCAGCAAGTGATAGAAGTAGGGCCGCCAGGACCAGTTGTGGCCCAGGTAGCTGCTGTCGGCCTGCCAGGCATTGTTGCGCCACTCCAGATTCGGGGTGAGCTGGGTGCCATGGCGATCGCATTGGTAGAAGCGCAGCAGCCAGGGGTAGCCGTCGGGCTGGGGCAATTGGCTGAGCGGTGCCTGGCCCTGGGCCCAGCTCTGGAGTGTGTTCATGAGTCCGCCCAATTGCTGGCGCAGGCTCATCAGGCGGGTGCGTTCGGCCAGCTTCTGCTGCACATAGCGCTCCCTGAGTTCGGCGAAACGGGCGACAAAGGCGTCGGTGGCAAAGAACTCCAGCTCAGCCCTGGCGAACAGATACCCCTGTACGTAGCGTGAGCCGCACTCGAGGGCGAAATTCAGTTCGGCCTCGGTTTCCACGCCTTCGGCGATGATCCAGCAGCCGGTCTTTTCCGCCATTTGCGCCAGGGCCTTGACCACTTCGCTGCTGGGGCCGCCGCGGGCCGCGGCCTGGAACAGGCGCATGTCGAGCTTGAGAATATCTGGCTGCAAGGCCAGCACCCGATCAAGTTGGGAGTAACCGGCTCCGAAATCGTCGATGGCAATGCGCGCGCCGGCCTCCCGATAGCGGCTGACCACTTCGGCCAGGCGCAGGCTGTCGCCGCCCAGTTCGGTGATTTCGAAGACAATGCGCCGTGGATCGACCTTGTGCCGCGCCAGTTGTTTGAGGCTCGGCAAGGCCTGGCCGTTGCTCAGGCGACTGATCCAGCGTGGCGACATGTTCAGGCTCAGGAACCAGTCCCGGGGTGCTTCATGCAGCCGGCTCAGGGCGTTGTCGCGGATCTGTCGGTCCAGGCGTCGCAGGGCTGCGGAGGGCGCGCGCGGATCGGCGAACAGCGGTCCCACGGAGGTCAGTTGGCCGTTGGCCTGGCGCAGTCGGCCAAGGGCCTCGACACCAGCGATACGGCCGGTGGCGGTATCGATGAACGGCTGGAAGCAGGCGAGCGGTTGCCCGTCGATCACGGAACCTCCTTGGTTTGGGTCTTGTGGGGCTGACTGCGGCGGGCAGGGTCGATCGAGCGCGGGCCGGGGCGCGTGCTCAATCGGATGGCTGTTGCAAGAATGCAGCCAGTTTCGCTGGCGTCAGGATTTCGGCGCGGTGCCGCGCAGCGCCAGCCGAATCAGCGGCAACAGGCTGGCACCCAGGCGCGCCCAGCGTGACAGGCTGTCCACGCCACCGCCTTTGGCGCCCCTGCCGCTCATGAAGCCGAGCAGCGCGACGATACCGATACCCCACAAGGGCGCGTGCTTGAGGCCGAGGCTCGCCTGCCAGTTCTGGCCCAGGCCACGCATGCGCTGCAAGGGTTGCAGCAGCTCCCGGGATTCATGGCGGATTTCCTGGCGATGCATTTCCATGCGCAGGCGGACCAGTGCCTTGCGCATGTCCCGGCGTGAATGGAGCTGCGTCAGATCGGGCAAGCTCATGGCAGCAGTCGCTCCCTGTCGTTGGCCAACTCTTCAAGGGTGGCATGGAAGGGTGACGACTCATCGAAGATCGCCGCTTTCAGGCGCAGGGCACAGAACAGCGTGGCCAGGCTGTAAAAGACGCACAGGCCGATGATCGCGGCCAGGCGCCAGTTGTCCCAGAGCAGGATCAGCACCAGCGCCGACAACCCCACCAGCAACAGCAGGCCGAACACCAGGGTCAGCCCGGCGAACAGCAGCAGGCTTACGGTGCGGGCTTTCTGCTCCTGCAATTCAATGCCGAACAGTTCGACATGACTGTGCAACAGGCCGAGGAAGGCCGCGCCCAGGCGGCGTGTCGAGGAACCGCTGGCGGTCGACTCATCGCTAGCCATGATCAGCGCCGCGTTGCCAGCAGGCCGACGAGAAAGCCGATACCGGCGGCGATCCCGATGGACTGCCAGGGTTTGGCCTGGACGTAGGCTTCGGTTGCTTCGACCGCCACCTGGCTGCGATCGCGCAGGGACGCTTCGGTCAGTTGCAGGGTTTCGCGGGCCTTGAGCAGGCTTTCGCGAATCTGCTCGCGCAACTCGTCGGCCTGCTCGCCGGCCAGGCTGGCGGTGTGCTCGAGCAGGCGTTCAGCGTCGCTGACCAGGGTCTGAAAATCCGCCATCAGTATTTCTTGAGCCGTCTGTGCCGTTTTGCGAGCCATGATGTTCTCCGTGAAAGGCGTCGTGACAAGTGTGTGAAGGTTTCGAGTGCGAGCCCCGCGTGAAGGTTCACCGCGACTGGCTGGTACAACTTTTGCTATGTGCTGGTGCGTTGTGCCGGGCGTGTGCGCCTTATTTGGGCGTTCCAGAGCCCTGGCCTGCGAAAACCATACCTCAAATAATTGTAAATGCGGAAAAAAGCCAAAAGTTCTCTGTGCTTCATTCTTCGCTCTGCGCCAAAGCGGTTCGCCAGCGGATTCGGTTGGCGCCAATCTGGTGCGAAATGCAAGTGAATGAACTGCTTTGGTGCTTTTCCCCGACTTCAGGTCTGCCGTCTCCATGGAAAACTTGCAAAGCGCTGTGGACACTCTGGTCCATGGTTCCAACACCCTGTTCATTCTACTCGGTGCGGTCATGGTTCTGGCCATGCACGCCGGTTTCGCCTTTCTGGAAGTCGGGACCGTCCGGCAAAAGAACCAGGTCAATGCCTTGTCGAAGATCCTCAGCGACTTCGCCATTTCGACCCTGGCCTATTTCTTTATAGGCTACTGGGTTTCCTACGGCGTCAGCTTTTTGCAGCCGGCGGCGCAAATCAGTGGCGACCACGGTTATGGCCTGGTCAAGTTCTTCTTCCTGTTGACCTTCGCGGCGGCGATTCCGGCGATCATCTCCGGCGGCATTGCCGAGCGGGCGCGGTTTGCCCCGCAGTTGTGCGCCACCGCGCTGATCGTGGCCTTCATCTATCCATTTTTCGAAGGCTTGGTCTGGAACGGCAACTTTGGTCTGCAGGCGTGGCTGTTGGCTCGTTTTGGCGCCAGTTTCCATGATTTCGCCGGCTCCGTGGTGGTGCACGCCATGGGGGGCTGGCTGGCGCTGGCGGCGGTACTGTTGCTCGGGCCGCGCCAGGGGCGCTATCGCGAGGGGCGCCTGGTGGCGTTCGCGCCGTCGAGCATTCCGTTCCTGGCCCTGGGCTCGTGGATCCTGATCGTCGGCTGGTTCGGTTTCAACGTCATGAGCGCACAGACCCTGCAAGGGGTGAGCGGGCTGGTGGCGGTCAATTCCTTGATGGCGATGGTCGGCGGCACGGTGACGGCGTTGATCGTCGGTCGCAATGACCCGGGCTTTCTGCATAACGGGCCCCTGGCCGGGCTGGTGGCGATCTGCGCCGGTTCTGACCTGATGCACCCGGTGGGGGCGCTGGTCACCGGCGCGGTGGCGGGCGGGTTGTTTGTCTGGTGCTTTATCGCGGCTCAGAGCCAGTGGAAGATCGACGATGTGCTGGGTGTCTGGCCGTTGCATGGCCTGTGCGGGGTCTGGGGCGGGATTGCCTGTGGGATCTTCGGGCAGCAGGCGTTGGGTGGCCTGGGTGGCGTCAGCCTGGTCAGCCAGTTGATTGGCACCGCGCTGGGGGTGGTGGTGGCCCTGGCCGGCGGCTTTGCGGTGTATGGGGTGATCAAGGCGGTGCATGGCCTGCGGCTGAGTCAGGAAGAGGAGTACTACGGTGCCGACCTGTCGATTCACAAGATCGGCGCGGTGAGCCAGGACTGATCCGGCCCGGTTCAAGAGGATGGCTCGACGCTCTCTCGGCGCGGGCCTAAAATAGAGACCTCTCTTGGACCGGACCTTGCCCCATGCCTCCTGAATGCCAGCTGTTCGGCACCTTGGGTTGCCATCTCTGTGAACTCGCCGAAGCGCAACTGATGCCGCTGGTCGTCGAGCACGGCCTGATGGTGGAACTGGTGGATATCGCCGACAGCGAAGCCTTGTTCGAAACCTATGGCTTGCGTATCCCGGTCCTGCGCCGCGTGGATACGGGGGCCGAACTGGGTTGGCCCTTTGATGTCGAGCAGGTCGTGACCTTTCTGAGTTGAACCTCTTTTCAGCACTCCAGCAGCGGATCGGTCGATCCGTCGTGCGCTTGCCGAGCCCTTCTGTTTCATCAAATTACCTGCGGTTGCGCTTGAAAAACGACTGTGCTTACGTCGCTGCATGACGTTTGACGCAGCACGTTCCAGTGGTGCAAGGGAGGGAGATGAAATGAAAGGGAGGTCGATTCTGCTGGTCAACCAACTGGGCGGTCGCAAGTTTCTGGCCACCGTGGTGGTTGGCGTAAGCACCGCGATGTTGACCTGGTATGGAAAGATTGATGGTGGGACCTACGCCATGGTGATCCTCGGCACTGTGGGCTCGTTCATCGGCGGCAACGTCTATGGAAAAGTCCACCCCAGGGAATCATGAGGGCGGCCGGCGGGCGGTAATCGGTTGGCGGGTCATCAAAAAATAAGTTACTGTATGTTTATACAGTTTTCGTTCCGGTGTTGGGACAGGATGCCCACCCTGACGTGCGCACCCGGGAACGGAATCCAGAGAGATAAAGAGGGTTAAAGCATGCTCAATGTCGAACAATTGAAATCCAGCGTGAACCGCATGTCCGCTGATGTGGTGCGTGAGGCGGTCCTGGAGTTGCGCCTGGACGGCCTGGTAACGGAAGGCAAGACCCCGTTCAACAAGTTGCACTTCAATACCTGTTTCGCGGAAATCGAAGCCTTGTTCCAGCGCGCGGGCTATCACCGACAACTGGATGTGGTGGGTTACCAGGGGCTGTTGTATGCGCTCTACGATCCGGGGCGCTGGGAGGCCGTGGATGTGTTGCGCTGGTTGAAGGATTACACCGAGGCGGCCAGTGCCAGGCGGCTGGAGAGCAAGATCGCCAGCGGCTGAGAGTCGGGTGTGCTGGCGGGGACGTGGATGGTTTTTCCGCGAGCCTAGGTTCCGCCGGGGTCTTGCTGGATAATACCGGCTCGTCCAGCCGTTCGAGTCCTCTCATGTCCGCCTTGTCCTTCAATGCCGCCGAGCACCAGGCCAGCACCCTGTACCTGCCACCCGGTTCGTGGGCAACGGTGCTGGACTGCCTGTGCGAACACTTCAAGGCGATCAGCCGCGAACAATGGCTCGACCGCATTGCCCGCGGTCGGGTGCTGGACGCGGGGGGCGTCGCGATCAGCGCGCGGCTGCCTTACCGTGAAGGCTTGCGCATTCACTACTTTCGCGAGGTGCCCGACGAGACGCCGATTCCGGTCACTGAGACGATTCTCTACGCCGACGAGCACCTGGTGGTGGCGGACAAACCGCATTTCCTGCCGGTGACGCCGGCCGGCGAATATGTCGAGCAGACCTTGTTGCGGCGGCTGATCCGCCGCCTGGACAATCCGCACCTGGTGCCGCTGCACCGTATCGACCGGCACACCGCGGGCCTGGTGTTGTTCTCGGCTGATCCGGCGAGCCGTTCGGCTTATCAGGCGCTGTTTCCGACAAGACAGATTGAAAAGCGCTACGAGGCAATTGCCCGTGCCTTGCCGGAGCTGTCGTTTCCCCTGGTCCATAAAAGCCGACTGGTGGAGGGCGAACCGTTTTTCCGGATGCGCGAAGGCGTTGGTGCCAGCAATACCGAAACCGCGGTCGAGGTCGCGGAAAAAAATGGCGAACTGTGGCGCTATGGGTTGTATCCGGTCACGGGCAAGAAGCACCAGTTGCGAGTCCATATGGCGGCACTGGGGGCGGGGATCTGCAATGACCCGTTTTATCCACAGGTGCTCAAGGATGCCGAGGATGACTACGCCAACCCGCTCAAGCTATTGGCCCAGGGTTTGCGCTTTCGCGACCCGCTCAGTGGCCAGGTGCGCTGCTTCGAGAGCGAGATCATCCTGCACTGGTGAAGCCCGCGGCCGTCAATGGCAAGCCTGGGCCGCGCTCACCGCCGCCCGCAGGCCCAGCAGGTAGCTGTCGACACCGAAACCGCAGATCTGCCCACGAGCCACTTCGGCCAGCACCGACGGCTGGTGCAAGGGTTCGTTGCGATGGATATTGGCCATGTGCAACTCGATCACCGGTACCGACAGGTGGGCCAGGGCGTCGCGAATATCGTAGCTGCTATGGGCCCAGGCACCGGCATTGATCAGTACCGCGTCCACTTGTTCGCGGGCGCCCTGCTGGATCCGTATGCACATCGCTCCCTCGCTGTTGGTCTGGAAACTGGTGACATCCACGTCAAGCTCCCTGGCCAGCACGCGCAGGCGGTCGTCGATCTGCTCCAGGGTGATGCTGGCATGACGGATCGGCTCGCACTTGCCGAACAGATGGTGATTGATACCGTGCAGCATGAGGACTTTCATGGTTCGGCTCCCGGAGGGGGAATGAGTCCAAGTGAGGGGTTCTCATAGAATAGGCCGTACCCGAGGGTTGTGCCTGTGCGCTGTCGCTGCCGCGAGGAAACGACGGAGCCCGCGCAGGGCGGGCTCCGTGTTGGGACGTTCGCGGGGCTTACAGCTCCTTGACGGTACGCACCTGGTCTTTGTTGATGCGGGTCTTTTTACCGTCCAGTTGCTTGAATTCGTAGAATCCTGAATTTTCGTCGTATCTGGGGGTATCCACGGCCTGGATTTCACGCCCGTCGTTCAAGGTGATCACCGTCGGCGACGAGCAACCGGCGAGGGCGGCGAGGCTGGCTGTCAGCAGGAGCGCGGCAAGAGTCCGTTGTGTCATGGTACTTCTCCAAAAGGGGCAGGTTGAGAATAGCGTTGATTGGTGTCGGATCCGATAAATTACAGCACTGATTATTAGTTTCTGACGTGCACAGGCTCAGCAAGTTCCTGATAAGTGCCCATCCGGCGAGTGAGCAGCCGGTTGCAGCAGCTCTGGCGTGTTCAGATTGGCCAGCCTGGGATCACCGGGCAGACATTCCAGGGCCTGTGCCCGCAGTTGCAGCAGGATCTTGCGTGGGCTGCGCTCACCCAGGGCCCAGGCGCTTTCGAAGGCCCCGGCCAGCGCCGTGGGAATCACGCACAACAGCGGTTCCCAGTGCTCGCCCTGGCGTAGCATCAGCGGTTTTTGCGGATCGCGGCGAACCGCGTCGAGCATGGCGCCGAGCAAAGCGCTGTCGATCTGCGGCACATCGCAGGGCAGCACCAGCAGATGGTCATGGCGAGCCGCCGCGAGGCCCGCGCGGATCCCGGCCAGGGGGCCGGGAAAATCCTGGCTGTCGTCGCTCACCAACTGGTCGGCGTAGGTGGCGTAGCGCTCCTGGTTGCGGTTGCAGGAAATGATCAGGTCATCGCTGAATGGGCGTGCCACGGCGTGCAGATGGGCGATCAGCGGCTGCCCGCGCCACTCCAGCAGGCCTTTGTCCTGGCCGCCCATGCGTTGGCCGCGACCGCCGGCCAGGAGCAGAATGGAAAGATTGTTCACGGGCATGGGCAGTCTCGACAGCAGCGATGAAAAGGGACGCTGTGATATAACACTGGGCTGTTCCTCCTTCAACTGGACCGAGCCTATGAAAGCCAAGGCTGATACACCTTTCGTACCGCTGAACATCGCGGTGTTGACCGTCAGTGACACCCGCACCTTCGATACCGACACCTCGGGGCAGGTCTTCGTCGACCGCCTGGGCGCCGCCGGGCACCGTCTCGCCGAACGAGTGTTGCTCAAGGACGATCTCTATCGGATTCGTGCGCAGGTCGCCACCTGGATCGCCGACGACCTGATCCAGGTCGTGCTGATCACCGGTGGCACCGGTTTTACCGGGCGCGACAGCACCCCGGAAGCGGTGGCCTGTCTGCTGGACAAGCAGGTCGACGGTTTCGGCGAACTGTTCCGGCAGATTTCCGTGGCGGACATCGGCACCTCCACCGTGCAATCCCGGGCGTTGGCGGGGCTGGCCAATGGCACGCTGGTCTGCTGCCTGCCGGGTTCGACCAACGCGGTGCGCACCGGCTGGGACGGAATCCTCGCCGAGCAACTGGACTCGCGCCATCGCCCATGCAACTTCGTACCGCACCTGAAACAGGCGGCGCCTTGTGAATCCCGTGGGTAAGCCGGGCAAGGGCGGTGCATTGATGCCAGTGGAAGTCGCCCTGGCCCGTCTGCTTGAACTGGCCGAGGCGGCGCCGATCCGTGAGTCGCAGTCTGTGCCATTGGCGCAAGTCGACGGGCGGGTGCTGGCCGCGGACCTGGTTTCCAGCCTCGACCTGCCGCCCTGGCCCAACAGCGCCATGGACGGTTACGCCCTGTGTGTGTCCGATTGGCACGGCGAGCCGCTGCCGGTCAGCCAGCGCATCTTTGCCGGGCAGGTCCCCGAGCCGTTGCAGCCGGGCACCTGCGCGCGGATTTTCACCGGCGCGCCGGTTCCGCTGGGGGCCGATTGCGTCGAAATGCAGGAAAACACCGAAGTGCTCGCCGATGGGCGGGTGCGTTTCATCGAAGCGCTGACTGTGGCGCGGAATATCCGCCCGCGGGGCCAGGAAACCACGGTGGGCGAGGTGGTGCTGGCCGCCGGGACCCGGCTGGGGCCAATCGAGCAGGGCCTGGCGGCGTCCCTCGGTTGCGCCGAACTGAATGTGCTGCGCCGGGTGCGGGTGGCGGTGCTGTCCACCGGCGATGAGCTGGTCGAGCCGGGCCAGCCGCTGGGGCCGGGGCAGATCTACAACAGCAACCGCGTGTTGCTGTGCAGCTGGTTGACGCGCCAGGGCTGCGAGGTGCTGGATGCGGGGATCCTGCCGGATGACCTGGAGGCTACCCGGCAGCGTTTGACACAGCTGGACGATGTCGACCTGATCCTGTCCACGGGCGGGGTCTCGGTGGGCGAAGCCGATTTCCTCGGCGTCGCCTTGCGTGAGGCGGGCGAACTGGAGCTATGGAAGCTGGCGATCAAGCCGGGAAAACCCCTGACCTTCGGGCATTTTCGCGGGGTACCGGTGATCGGCCTGCCGGGCAACCCGGCATCGACCCTGGTCACCTTCGCCTTGTTGGCGCGGCCTTATCTGCTGCGCCGCCAGGGGGTGCGGGAGGTTCAGCCGTTGCAGTTCAAGGTGCCGGCGGGGTTTGTCTGGCCCAAGCCGGGCAATCGCCGCGAATACCTGCGCGCGCGCCTGGAAAACGGCCGGGCGACGATCTACCGCAACCAGAGTTCCGGTGTGTTGCGCAGCGCGGCCTGGGCCGAGGGCCTGGTCGAGGTGTTGGAGGGGAGCACCCTGGTGGAAGGCGACTGGGTGAACTTTATTCCATTGAGCGAAGTGCTGGGTTAGCCAGCGAGGTCTTTGGCGGTCTTGCGGGCCTCTTCGCGGATAAATCCGGCTCCCACTCTGTGTGTGTCGAACCCAGAGTTCGCATACGACTGCATACTTGTGGGAGCGGAGCTTGCCCGCGAAGCTCTTGGCGTCCTCCAGAACGCTACCACCGTATCAGCCCTCCAGCGACCCACCGGCCAGCGCACAGAGCTGGATCGGGTCGAGGATGTGCACTTCCTTGCCTTCGGCGGCGATCAGTTCGTTGCTCTGGAAACGGGTAAAGACCCGGGAAACGGTTTCCACCGCCAGTCCCAGGTAGTTGCCGATCTCGTTGCGCGACATGCTCAGGCGGAACTGGTTGGCCGAGAAGCCCCGGGCGCGGAAACGTGCCGAGAGGTTGACCAGGAAAGTGGCGATGCGCTCATCGGCGGTTTTTTTCGACAGCAGCAACATCATTTGCTGGTCGTCGCGAATTTCCCGGCTCATCACCCGCATCAACTGACGTCGCAGTTGGGGCAGTTGCAGGGCCAGTTCGTCCAGGCGCTCGAAGGGGATCTCGCAGACCGAAGTGGTTTCCAGCGCCTGGGCCGAGACCGGATAAGTCTCGGTGTCCATGCCCGACAGGCCGACCAGCTCGCTCGGCAAATGAAAGCCGGTGATCTGTTCTTCGCCGCCGTCGCTCAGGCTGAAGGTCTTCAGCGCGCCGGAACGCACGGCGTAGACCGAACCGAACGCGTCGCCCTGGCGAAACAGGAACTCACCTTTCTTCAGTGGTCGGCCACGTTTGACGATGTCGTCCAACGCGTCCATGTCCTCCATATTCAGCGAAAGCGGCAGGCAGAGCGGGGCCAGGCTGCAATCCTTGCAATGGGCCTGGTTAGGGGCGCGCAATTTCACTGGGTCGGACATTTCTTAAATCCTTGTGGGAAAACACACATAAGACATAAGGGTAACTCAGCAAAGGGGGTCCAGGCCAGCCTGCGCCAAAATGGCACACCTGTGCAGATGGCGCGCACCACCTCCCCGGGTGAACCGCTGGATTCCGACTCGCCCGCGCCGCCATTCGCGGGACTGGATTATGCGCCTGAGGCGGCCGCTGAAGCGGGCCGAACCATCAGATCACCCGCGAAAACCGCTGGCGATTCTGCTGTTCCAGGTAGGCATCGAAGACCATGCACACTGAACGGACCAGCAGGCGTCCCGCCGGCAGCACCGTGAGTCGCTCGTGGTCCAGTTCGATCAGACCGTCCGCGGCCATCTCCGTCAGGCGTGGCCAGAGCGCGGCGAAATAGCCGCCGAAGTCGATATTGAACTGGCGCTCGATACTGGCGAACTCCAGGGTCAGGTTGCAGATGATCTGCTGGATCACTTCCCGACGCAGGCGGTCGTCGGCGTTGCACAGCAGGCCGCGGCTGGTGGCCAGTTGCGCGCTGGCGAGGGTGTTCTGGTACTGGTTCAGGTCACTGCTGTTCTGGCAGTAGAGGTCGCCGATCTGGCTGATGGCCGACACGCCCAGGCCGATCAGATCGCAATGGCCATGGGTGGTGTAGCCCTGGAAGTTGCGTTGCAGGGTCGACTCTTCCTGGGCAATCGCCAGCTCGTCGTCGGGCAGGGCGAAGTGGTCCATGCCGATATAGCGATAGCCGGCGGCGGTGAGTTGTTCGATGGTGCGGTGGAGCATTTCCAGTTTCTCGGCCGGTGCCGGCAGGTCGTTGCTGTCGATCCGCCGCTGCGGCATGAAACGCTCGGGCAGGTGGGCATAGTTGAACACCGACAGGCGATCGGGCTGCAGGTTGATCACTTCATCGATGGTCCGGGCGAAGTTGTCCGGGGTTTGCTTGGGCAGGCCGTAGATCAGGTCGATATTGATCGAGCGGTATTGCAGGGTGCGCGCCGCCTCGATGATTGCCCGGGTTTCGTCCAGGCTTTGCAGGCGGTTGACCGCCCGCTGCACATTTGGGTCGAGGTCCTGCAGGCCGACGCTGACCCGGTTGAAACCCAGTTCGCGCAGCAGGCCCATGGTCGACCAGTCGGCTTCGCGCGGATCGATTTCGATACCGTAGTCGCCGGAATCGTCGTCCAGCAGATTGAAATGCTGGCGCAATTGGCTCATCAGTTGCCGCAGTTCGTCATGGCTGAGAAAGGTCGGGGTGCCACCGCCCAGGTGCAGTTGTTCGACCTTTTGTGCCGGGTTCAGGTGGCAGGCGATCAGCTGGATTTCCTGCTCCAGGCGTTGCAGGTAAGGCAGCGCGCGACCACGGTCCTTGGTAATGACCTTGTTGCAGGCGCAGTAGTAGCAGATGTTCGCGCAGAACGGTATGTGCACGTACAGGGACAGCGGGCGCAGGGCTTTGCGGCTGTCACGCAGGGCGTGGAGCAGGTCGAAGGCACCGACCTGGCTGTTGAATTGTACGGCCGTGGGATAGGAGGTGTAGCGCGGTCCCGCGATGTCGTAGCGGTGGATCAGATCAGAGTCCCAACGGATGGCGTCGAGCATGCGGGCATTCCCCCGGATTGGCTGCAATATCCCGAGTCTAGGGGTTGCGGGGAGCGGCCATCTTGACCTGTATCAACGGCTCTCAGTGCCCCATCAGCCAGTGCTGATGCGGCCCCGGCAAGGTCCACAGGCCGAACAGGATTACCAGCAGACCGCCGCTCATGCGCACACTGCGTTTGCGCAGCACGACCGTGACCCGCTCCGCCGCCAGCCCGGTGGCGAGCAGTACCGGCCAGGTGCCCAGGCCGAAGGCCAGCATCAACAGCGCGCTGTCGAATGCATTGCCCTGGCTCGCCGCCCAGAGCAGGGTGCTGTAGACCAGTCCGCACGGCAGCCAGCCCCAGAGGGCACCCAGCAGCAGAGCGCGAGGCAGGCTCGAGACCGGCAGCAGGCGGTTGGCCAGCGGCTGGATATGCCGCCACAGGCCGCGTCCGAGGCTTTCGATGCGGGTCAGGCCGCTCCACCAGCCGGCCAGGTACAGCCCCATGCTGATCAACAGCAGCCCGGCGATCACCCGCAGGAACAACGCCGCCGGGCTGCTGGCCACGGCCCAGCCGGCAAGGCCGATCAGCAGGCCGGCCGTGGCATAGCTGAGAATCCGCCCCAGGTTGTACGCCAGCAGCAGGCGAAAACGCCGGCTGCGTTGCTCGCGCGGAATCGCCAGGGTCAGGGCCCCCATCAGGCCGCCGCACATGCCCAGGCAATGACCGCCGCCGAGCAGGCCGAGAATCAGCGCGGAAACCAGCAGGGGGGCCAGTTCAAGCATGGGGCGGGGCCTTGTCGTGCTTGTCCACGGCCGGCTGGGTCTCTTCGACGGCAGCGGCGTGCTTGGGGTCCTGGTCGTCGAACAGGATGCTGTGGGCCGGGCCCTCGAGGTCGTCGTACTGGCCGCTGTCCACGGCCCAGAAGAAGATGTAGACGGCGATGGCCACGATCAGCAGGGCCGCGGGAATCATGATGTAGAGAGCTGGCATGGGAACTCCATGCCCGCGCGGCTCAGGCCGGCAGCGGGCGGGTAACTGGCGTGGCGTTGAATGCCGCCGCGCCAGGCAGACGCGTCAGGCGCAGGGCATTGAGTACCACGGTCAGCGAACTGATGGACATGCCGATTGCGGCCCACACCGGAGTGATCCAGCCAAGGGCGGCGAACGGCAACATCAGGCCATTGTACAGTGTGGCCCAGATCAGGTTCTCGATGATGATCCGCCGGGTCCGGCGAGCCAGGCTGATGGCTTGCACCAGGGCGCCCAGGCGATTGGACAGGAGCACCGCGTCGGCGCTGGTCTTGGCCAGGTCGGTGGCCGAGCCCATGGCCACGCTGATATCGGCGGCGGCCAGGACCGGGACGTCGTTGACACCATCACCGAGCATCAGCACTTTATGGCCCTGGCGATGCAAGTCCCGCAGCACCTGCAATTTGTCATCCGGGCGCAAGCCGCCGCGGGCTTCGTCGATACCCAGTTCGGCGGCGACACTGGCGACCATCGGCGAGCTGTCACCGGACAGCAGCAGTGTGCGCCAGCCGTGTGCCCGGCAGGCCGCCAGCAGCGCGGGAGCGTCGTCACGCAGGCGGTCGTCAAGGACGAACCAGGCCAGCGGCCCGCGGCTATCACCCAGTAGCAGCCACTGTCCGGCTTCGTCTGGCGTCGGTGGCAGCGCGCAAGCGCCGAGTTCGCAGACAAACGCGGCCTGGCCGATGCGCAGCAGTTGCTCGCCGACCCGACCCTCGAGGCCCAGGCCGGGTGTGCCGTGGACCTCCTCGGCGGCTTGCGGGGCACGGCCAAAGGCCCGGGCAATCGGGTGCTCGGAACGGTTTTCCAGGGCGGCGGCGAGGCTCAGGCAGCGCTCGCTGTCCAGCTCGCGCAGCGGGTGGATGGCGCGCAGGGTCAGGCGGCCTTCGGTGAGGGTACCGGTCTTGTCGAAAATGACCGTGTCGACCTGGTTCAGGCCTTCAAGCACATGGCCACGGGTCAACAGCAGGCCGAGCTTGTGCAGGGTGCCAGTGGCGGCGGTCAGGGCGGTGGGCGTGGCCAGCGACAGGGCGCAGGGGCAGGTGGCGACCAGCATCGCCAGCACGATCCAGAACGCCCGCGCCGGCTCCAACTGCCACCAGACCAGGCCGATGACCGCCGCGGCGAGCAACGAGAACAGCAGGAACCACTGGGCGGCGCGGTCGGCGATCTGTGCCAGGCGCGGTTTCTCGCTCTGGGCACGGTCGAGCAGGCGGACGATGGCGGATAACCGGGTGTCCTGACCGAGGGCCAGGACCTCGACCGTCAGCGCGCCTTCGACGTTCAAGGTGCCGGCGGTGACCGCATCCCCGGTTGTGCGGGGCTGCGGCAGGTACTCGCCGGTCAGCAGCGATTCGTCGATGCTCGACTGGCCTTCGACAATCCGGCCGTCGGCTGGCAGCACGGCGCCGGGATGCACCAGCACCCGTTCCCCCAGACGCAGTTCGCTGAGCAGGATACGTTCGCTCTGGCCGTCCGCCCCCAGGCGCAGGCAGGACGCCGGCAGCAGGTTGACCAGTTGCGCGGTGGCGGCAGCGGTGCGCTCGCGGGCGCGGCGTTCCAGGTAGCGGCCGGCCAGCAGGAACAGCGCGAACATGCCCACGGCATCGAAGTAGAGTTCGCCGACCCCGGTAATCGCGGTCCAGATCCCGGCGCAGTAGGCGCTGCCGATGGCCAGCGAGACCGAAACGTCCATGGTCAGGTGGCGGGTGCGCAGATCGCGAAAGGCGCCGCGAAAGAACGGGGCACAGCTGTAGAAGACGATGGGGGTGGTCAGGAACAATGCCACCCAGCGCAGGATGGTGTGCAGTTCCGGGCTCAGGTCGATATTGAATTCCGGCCAGGTGGCCATGGTTGCCATCATCGCCTGGAACCACAACAGGCCGGCCAGGCCCAGTTGGCGCAGGGACTTGCGGTTTTCGTTGGCGAGCTGTTCGCTGGCCTGGTCGGCCTGATAGGGGTGCGCGGCGTAGCCGATATGGCGCAGTTCGCCGAGGATCTGGCTCAACGGCAGTTGGCTATCCGCCCAGCGCAGTTGCAGGCGGTGATTGGACAGGTTCAAGCGGGCCTCGGCCACGGCGGGCAGAGCGAGCAGGTGTTTCTCGATCAGCCAGCCGCAGGCGGCGCAACTGATGCCCTCCATCAACAGGGTGGCTTCGGCGAGTTCGCCGGCGTGGCGGACGAAGGGTTGCTGTACATCGGCGCGGTCGTACAGCGCCAGCTCATCCACCAGTTGCACCGGCAGGGTATCGGGATTGGCCGAGGTTTCGCTGCGATGGCTGTAATAGTGCTCCAGGCCGCCAGCGACAATGGCCTGCGCTACCGCCTGGCAACCCGGGCAGCAGAACTCGCGGGGCTCGCCGAGGACGACCGCGGTGAAGTGGCTGCCGGAGGGGACGGGCAGGGCGCAGTGGTAGCAGGGAACAGGACTGGTCATGGGCGCTATCGGTCAATCAATTGTGGCGAGCGGGCTTGCCCCAATATTAGCCAGTCAAGAATGCTCTCAAGTCTGGCCGAGGTTTGTGGCGAGCAGGCTTGCCCGCGCTGGGCTGCGAAGCGGCCCCAAAATCGGCAAATGCGTTGTATCAGATACAGCGAGATTGCAGGTTCTCCGACTGCTTCGCAGCCGAGCGCGGGCAAGCCCGCTCGCCACAGGAGTTTGTCCGTCCGGGAAGAGGGCATTTATTTAGAGCGTTCTTCAGCGCCTTGCAGCGGTTCGTCGCCCAGCTTCAGGTCCTTGTCTTGGCTGATCTGCTCTTCTTCGAACATCCGCCAGGTCTTGTCGCCCTCGACCCCCAGCAACTCGACGAAACGTCGGCCTTCGATCTTGTCGGCCAGTTGTCCGATATAGCGCCCCGGTTCGCTGGCACTGCGGCTCAGGGTGATCTTGCGGTCCTTCTCCGGCTGGGTCGGCGAGATCAGGTTCAGCTCCAGGCTGGCCGGCTGGCTATTGCCGGTCAGGCGCAGCTCGACTTCACCGGTGACCTCGTCCAGGTGCACCTTGGCATGCAGTTTCAGGCTCTGGGCCAGCACTTCGCGGTCCAGGGAGCGGTTGATGCCCTTGCCGGCCTCGTAGTAGTTGTCGTTGACCAGGTTGTCCGGGTTGTTCACCGCAATGGTCACCATCGACAGGGTCAGGGTCACCGAGCAGGCCATGATCCCGATCAGGATCCAGGGCCAGAGATGCTTGTACCAGGGGCTGGTGGCGGTTGCAGCGGGCATTGTGTCTTCCCTTAACGAATTTGCGGGCCGATGAATCGGCTCTTGGCTTCAATATGAATGCTGTCGTCGTCGGCGTCGCGCAAGGTGAATTTCACCTCGTTGGTGCTCGACGGCAGCTTGTCGGGTGCGCTGGACAGTTCCATCGGCATGCTGAATATCTCGCCAGCGGCCACATGGATTTCGCGCTTGCCTTGCAGTTTCAGGTCGGGCAAGCCGCTGGCGTCCAGGACATAGGTGTGATCGCGCTGATCCTTGTTCATGATCTTCAGGCTGTAGACGTTTTCGATCCGCCCTTCGGCATTCTCGCGGTACAGCACGCGGTCCTTGCTGACGTCGAAGCCCACCAGTGGACGCAGGAAGAAAGCAGTCACCAGCAGGCTGATCATGGTCAGCAGGACCAGTGCATAACCGATCAGGCGTGGCCGCAGCTTATGGGTTTTCTGCCCGGACAGGTTGTGTTCGGTGGTGTAGCTGATCAGCCCGCGCGGGTACTGCATCTTGTCCATGATGCTGTCGCAGGCGTCGATGCAGGCGGCGCAACCGATGCACTCGATCTGCAGGCCGTCGCGGATGTCGATGCCGGTGGGGCAGACCTGCACGCACATCGTGCAGTCGATGCAGTCGCCCAGGCCCTGGGCCTTGTAGTCCGCGCCTTTCTTGCGCGGACCACGGCTCTCGCCACGGCGCGGATCGTAGGAGACGATCAGCGTGTCCTTGTCGAACATCACGCTCTGGAAACGAGCATAGGGGCACATATAGATGCACACCTGTTCGCGCAGCCAGCCGGCGTTACCGTAAGTGGCGAGGGTGAAAAAGCCGACCCAGAAGTAGGACCAGCCATCGGCCTCGCCGGTGAAGAAGCTGATGACCAGATCGCGAATCGGCGAGAAGTAGCCGACAAAGGTCAGGCCGGTGACAAAACCGATCAGCAGCCACAGGCTGTGTTTGCAGAATTTGCGCAGGAACTTGTTGCCGCTCATGGGCGCCTTGTCGAGCTTCATGCGCTGGTTGCGGTCGCCTTCGGTGACCTTTTCACACCACATGAAGATCCAGGTCCAGACGCTTTGCGGACAGGTGTAACCGCACCAGACCCGCCCGGCATAGACGGTGATGAAGAACAGGCCGAAGGCGGCAATGATCAACAGGCCCGAGAGCAGGATGAAGTCCTGGGGCCAGAAGGTCGCGCCGAAGATGAAGAACTTGCGCTCGGGCAGGTTCCACCACACGGCCTGGTGACCGCCCCAGTTCAGCCACACGGTACCGAAGTACAGCAGGAACAGGCCGGCACCGCCCACCATCCGCAGGTTGCGGAACAGGCCAGTGAAGGCGCGGGTGTAGATTTTCTCGCGTGAAGCGTAGAGGTCGACGGTTGCGTTGGCGGGTTTGGCAGGTGGCGTGACGTCGTGTACCGGAATCTGGTTGCTCATCATTGCGTCCCACGGCTGGGGGAAATGCCTCGGTCAGTACATGCCGACCGCGATCGGAAGGAGTAGTGCAGTGGCGCAATGATACGCCGCTCCCTGCGCTCCAGGGGTGCGACCTTTGGTCGCGTTGGGTGAGCCATCAGTATGGTGTAGCAGATGTAACAAAGCATGATCCAAGTCAATTGACTATAGATTATGGGCCGTGGCCGGGGACGGATCGGAGAGTGGCCATGGTGTTCGCCGATCCTCCGCTTGGCGTGCGTGTCGAACAGCGCCGCGGCTAATGAAAACGGCCCCGCCAGTTGCGCTGGCGGGGCCGTTGGGGTTGCTCAGGCGCGCTTATTCAGCAGGCTTGTTGTCACCGTGGGACAGGCTGTAGACGTAGGCGGCCAGCAAGTGCACCTTGTCGTTGCCCTGCAACTGTTCCTGAGCCGGCATTTGGCCCTGGCGACCATAGCGGATGGTCTGTTGCAATTGCGCGAAGCTCGAACCATAGATGAACGCGGCCGGGTGCGTCAGGTTCGGCGCGCCCATGGCTGGGGTGCCCTTGCCTTCAGGCCCGTGGCAGGCCACGCAGTTGGCGGCGAAGAGCTTCTGGCCCGCCACCGGGTCGGCCTTGGCGCCTTCCGGCAGCTTGCGCCCGTCGAGGTTGGTCAGCACGAACGCGGCGACATCGGCCACGCCCTGTTCGCCAATGACATCGGCCCAGGCCGGCATCACCGCGTGGCGACCGCCCATGATGGTGGTCTTGATGGTTGCCGGCTCGCCGCCCCAACGCCAGTCTTCGTCGGTCAGGTTGGGGAAACCGTAGGCGCCCTTGGCGTCGGAACCGTGGCAGACCGAGCAGTTGGAGGCAAACAGGCGCGCGCCCATCTTCAGCGCTTGCGGGTCCTTGGCCACTTCCTCGATAGGCATGGCGGCGAATTTGGCGAAGATCGGCCCGAACTTGGCATCCGATCTGGCCATTTCCTTCTCCCACTCGTGCACGCCGGTCCAGCCGCTCTGGCCGTTGGCGAAGGCGGTCTGCTTGTCGTTGTCCAGGTACGAGTAGCCTGGCAGCAGGCCTTTCCAGTTACCCAGGCCCGGATACAGGGCCAGGTAGCCGAGGGCGAAGACGATGGTGCCGACGAACAGCATGAACCACCACTTGGGCAGTGGGTTGTCGTACTCCTCGATACCGTCGAAGGAGTGGCCGACCGTCTCGTCGGTCTGCTCGGCGCGCTGGCCCCGGCGGGTGGACAGCAGCAGCCAGGTCAGGGCGAAGATGGTGCCCAGGCTGAGGACTGTGACGTACAGACTCCAGAATGTAGTCATTCTTTGTTACTCCTAGACGCTTTTTTGACCTGCTTGATGGCTTCGGGATCATCCGCGAAAGGCAGCAAGGTTGCGTCGTCGAACTCCGACTTGCGCCGTGGGCTGAACACCCACAGCGCCAGGCCGATAAAGGCCACCATCACCACGAGGGTGCCCAGGCCACGAATCATCCCGATATCCATCCAGATCACCGTTTGCTTTTGATGATGGTGCCCAGGCCTTGCAAGTAGGCCACCAGCGCGTCCATTTCAGTCTTGCCCTTCACGGCGTCCTTGGCTCCGGCGATGTCTTCGTCGGTGTAAGGCACGCCCAGGGTGCGCAGGACTTCCATTTTCTTCGCCGTGTCCTTGCCGTCGAGCTTGTTTTCCACCAGGAACGGATAAGCCGGCATTTTCGACTCGGGCACTACGTTGCGCGGGTTGTACAGGTGCGCGCGGTGCCAGTCATCGGAGTAACGTCCGCCGACCCGGGCCAGGTCCGGCCCGGTGCGCTTGGAACCCCAGAGGAACGGGTGGTCCCAGACGCTTTCACCGGCCACCGAGTAGTGGCCGTAGCGTTCGGTTTCGGCGCGGAACGGCCGGATCATCTGCGAGTGGCAGCCGACACAGCCGTTGGCGATATAGATGTCGCGGCCTTCCAGTTCCAGCGCGGAGCGTGGCTTCATGCCCTCGACCGGCTTGTTGGTGACGTCCTGGAAAAACAACGGGACGATCTGCGTCAGGCCGCCGATGCTTACGGCGATGACCATGAAGAAGGCCAGCAGGCCGATATTCTTCTCGACTACTTCGTGCTTCATCAGTGAGCTCCAGCGACAGCGATCTGAGCGGCGGCTTCAGCTTCAGCCGGGTTCGAGGCGCGAACGGTACGGAACACGTTGTAGGCCATGAACAGCATGCCACTGGCGAAGAACGCACCGCCGATGGCGCGAACGATATAGCCAGGGTGGCTGGCCTGCAGTGCTTCGACGAACGAGTAGGTCAGCGTGCCGTCGTCGTTGATTGCGCGCCACATCAGGCCCTGGGTAATACCGTTGACCCACATCGAGGCGATGTAGAGCACGGTGCCGATGGTGGCGAGCCAGAAGTGCGCGTTGATCAGGCCGACGCTGTGCATCTGCGGCCGCCCGAAGATTTTCGGAATCATGTGGTACAGCGAGCCGATGGAGATCATCGCCACCCAGCCGAGCGCCCCGGCGTGAACGTGGCCGATGGTCCAGTCGGTGTAGTGGGACAGCGAGTTGACGGTCTTGATCGCCATCATCGGCCCTTCGAAGGTCGACATGCCGTAGAACGCCAGGGACACCACCAGGAACCGCAGGATCGGGTCGGTGCGCAGCTTATGCCAGGCGCCCGAGAGGGTCATCATGCCGTTGATCATGCCGCCCCAGCTTGGCGCCAGGAGGATGATCGACATCGCCATGCCCAGCGACTGGGCCCAGTCCGGCAGCGCGGTGTAGTGCAGGTGGTGGGGGCCGGCCCAGATGTACAGGGTGATCAGCGCCCAGAAGTGCACGATGGACAGGCGATAGGAGTAGATCGGGCGTTCGGCCTGTTTCGGCACGAAGTAGTACATCATCCCCAGGAAGCCGGTGGTCAGGAAGAAGCCCACGGCGTTGTGGCCGTACCACCACTGGATCATCGCATCGGTCGCCCCGGCATAGGCCGAGTAGGACTTGAAGAAGCTGACCGGCAGGGAGATATGGTTGACGATGTGCAGCATCGCCGTGACGATGATGAAGGCACCGTAGAACCAGTTGCCGACATAGATGTGCTTGGTCTTGCGCTTGACGATGGTACCGAAGAACACCAGGGCGTAGACCACCCAGACTACCGCCAGCAGGATAGCCAGGGGCCATTCCAGTTCAGCGTATTCCTTGGTGGTGGTGTAGCCCAGGGGCAGGGTGATCCCGGCGCCGACGATCACTGCCTGCCAACCCCAGAAGTGGAAGGCCGCGAGGCTGTCGGAGATCAGTCGTACCTGGCAGGTTCGCTGCACGACATAGTAGGAGGTGGCAAACAATGCACAACCACCGAAGGCGAAGATCACCAGGTTGGTGTGCAGCGGGCGCAGGCGTCCAAAACTCGTCCAGGGCAGACCGAAATTCAACTCCGGCCAGACCAGTTGCGAGGCGATGAAAACACCGAGCCCCATGCCAAGGATCCCCCAGACCACCGTCATGATGGCGAACTGGCGGACTACCTTATAGTTATAAGCAGTCGGACTGATTGCTGTGCTCATTCTAAGGTTCCACGGTTTGGGTATATTTATTAGGGGTAAAATCGGCGGCAAGTATGGATAAAGTGTAGGGTCATTGCAACGCGCCATGACCTTGATCAATACCTTGCGAAGCTGATTCTGCGGCCTTTCCATGCTCGGTGTAAGGTCAAAACGTGTCCGCGCGGACGCCAGGATCGACCGGCAGGCGACGGGATACGCTTTGATCGAAGTTTGCAAAGCTTAGTACCGATTCCCGGGAGTGGGTAGGCGGACCAAAGGAGAGGTGCGACACTTGGTCGCGTACAGGCAGGGAACTGCCGCACCTTGATCGATGCGGCAGGGGACATGCGGAGGTTATTGCGCTTTCTTTTCTCCTGGATTGCCGTGGGACAGGCTGAACACGTAAGCGGCCAGCAACTGCACCTTGTCGTTGCCGAGCAGTTCGCTCTGGGCCGGCATTTGACCTTGGCGGCCGTGACGGATGGTTTGCTGCAATTGCGCCAGGCTGCTGCCATAGATGAACGCGACCGGCTCGGTCAGGTTCGGCGCGCCCATGGCCTGGGTGCCCTGGCCGGTAGCGCCGTGGCAGGCCACGCAGTTGGTGTTGAAGATCTGCTGGCCGGCCTGCACGTTGGCATCGCTGCCCTCGGGCAAAGGCAGATGACCCAGCTCATGGCGCACATAGGCGGCGACATTCTTCACGCCGTCCTCGCCGAGGATTTCTCCCCAGGCCGGCATTGCCGCGATACGGCCGCCCATGATCGTCTGCTTGATGGTGTCGGCGCTGCCGCCCCAACGCCAGCTGCTGTCGGCCAGGTTCGGGAAGCCGTAGGCACCCTTGGCGTCCGAGCCGTGGCACACCGCGCAGTTGGAGGCGAACAGGCGTCCGCCCATTTTCAGCGCTTGTGGGTCCTTGGCTACTTCTTCCACGGGCATGGCCGCGAACTTGGCGAAGATCGGCCCGAACTTGGCGTCGGCCTTGTCCATCTCCTTTTCCCACTCGTGAACGCCGGTCCAGCCGTTCTCGTAACCGGGCAGGATGCCTTTCCAATTGCCCAGGCCGGGGTAGAGGATCAGGTAGCCGACGGCAAATACCAGGGTCCCGGCGAACAGCATGAACCACCACTGCGGCAGCGGGTTGTCGTACTCCTCGATGCCGTCGAAGCTGTGGCCCATGGTCTGGTCGACGCTGCCCTTGGTTTCACCCTTGCGCGTACCGATCAACAACCAGGTCAGGCCGATCAGGCTGCCGATGGTCAGTACGCAGATGTACGTACTCCAGAAGGTGGTCATGGCCGGGTGCTCCTTGTCGCAGTGGAATCTTCAGGGGTGTCGGGAAGCGGCTCGTCATCGGCGAAGGGCAACATGCAGGCTTCGGCGAACTCGGGGCCGCGCTTGGCGTTGAACACCCAGAGGGCCAGGCCGATGAAGGCGATGAACACCACCAGCGTGCCGAGGCCACGGATCATTCCGGTACTCATTTCCATGACTCACCTCTTGCTCTTGATCGCAGTGCCGAGCACTTGCAGGTAGGCGACCAGGGCGTCCATCTCGCTCTTGCCCTTGAGGCTGGCCACGGCGCCGGCGATATCGTCGTCGGTGTAGGGCACGCCGAGGGTGCGCATGGTTCGCAGCTTGGTTTCGGTCAGGCTGCTGTCCAGCGGCTTGTCCACCAGCCAGGGGTAGCCGGGCATTTTCGATTCCGGTACCACGTTGCGCGGGTTGTACAGGTGCGCGCGGTGCCAGTCATCGGAGTAACGTCCGCCGACCCGGGCCAGGTCCGGCCCGGTGCGCTTGGAGCCCCAGAGGAATGGGTGGTCCCAGACGCTTTCACCGGCCACCGAATAGTGGCCATAGCGTTCGGTTTCGGCGCGGAACGGCCGGATCATTTGCGAGTGGCAGCCGACGCAGCCGTTGGCGATATAGATATCGCGGCCTTCCAGTTGCAGCGCGGTGTAGGGTTTCATGCCCTCGACCGGCTTGTTGGTGACGTCCTGGAAGAACAACGGAACGATCTGGGTCAGGCCGCCGATGCTGACGGCTAACGCCATCAGCAGCATCAGCAGGCCGACGTTCTTTTCAATTACTTCGTGTCTCATGGCGGACTCCTCAAGCCATCTGCGAGGCGGCGATCACGGCGGCGGGTTGCGCACCGCGCACGGTGCGCCAGGTGTTGTAGGCCATCAGCAGCATGCCGCTGAAGAAGATTGCCCCGCCCACCAGCCGCACGACGTAACCGGGGTGGCTGGCCACCAGGGTTTCGACGAAGGAGTAGGTCAGCGTGCCGTCTTCGTTGACCGCGCGCCACATCAGGCCCTGGGCGATGCCGTTGACCCACATCGAGGCGATGTAGAGCACGGTGCCGATGGTGGCGAGCCAGAAGTGCGCGTTGATCAGGCCGATGCTGTGCATCTGCTCGCGGCCGAACACTTTCGGAATCATGTGATACAGCGCGCCGATGGAGATCATCGCCACCCAGCCGAGTGCCCCGGCGTGAACGTGGCCGATGGTCCAGTCGGTGTAGTGGGAGAGGGCGTTGACGGTCTTGATCGCCATCATCGGCCCTTCGAAGGTCGACATGCCGTAGAACGCCAGGGACACCACCAGGAACCGCAGGATCGGGTCACTGCGCAGCTTATGCCAGGCGCCCGAGAGGGTCATCATGCCGTTGATCATGCCGCCCCAGCTCGGTGCCAGGAGGATCAGCGACATCACCATGCCCAGCGACTGGGCCCAGTCCGGCAGCGCGGTGTAGTGCAGGTGGTGGGGACCGGCCCAGATGTACAGGGTAATCAGCGCCCAGAAGTGCACGATGGACAAGCGGTAGGAATACACCGGGCGCTCGGCCTGTTTCGGCACGAAGTAGTACATCATCCCCAGGAAGCCGGCAGTGAGGAAAAAGCCCACGGCGTTGTGCCCGTACCACCATTGCACCATCGCGTCGGTTGCCCCGCCGTACAGCGAGTAGGACTTGGTCAGGCTGACCGGGATTTCCAGGTTGTTGACGATGTGCAGGATCGCCACGGTGATGATGAAGGCACCGAAGAACCAGTTACCGACATAGATGTGCTTGGTGGTGCGCTTCGCCAGCGTGCCGAAGAACACAATGGCGTAGGCGACCCAGACAATGGTGATCAGGATATCGATCGGCCATTCCAGTTCGGCGTATTCCTTGGAACTGGTGTAGCCCAACGGCAGGCTGATGGCTGCCAGGAGGATCACCAGTTGCCAGCCCCAGAAGGTGAACGCCGCGATCTTCGGCGCAAACAGCTGGGTCTGGCAGGTGCGTTGCACCGAGTAGTAGGAACTGGCGAACAGCGCGCAGCCACCGAAGGCGAAAATCACCGCATTGGTATGCAGCGGTCGCAAGCGACCGAAGCTGGTCCACGGCAGGTTGAAGTTGAGTTCAGGCCAGACCAATTGGGCCGCGAGGAAAACCCCGAGTCCCATGCCGACGATGCCCCATACCACCGTCATAATCGCGAATTGGCGGACCACCTTGTAGTTGTAGGCGGTACTGATTGAAGTGTTCATGGTTCCCCATCCACGGTTCAGATCCGGCCGGCGCTCTGGCATTCGCAGGATCTGGAGTTATAGGCAGACTAAAAGCCAGGTAAGCATGGGCAAATAGCCAGCGGGTGTTATTGACTAGGGTCAATGGGGCGGGGGTTGCCGGTTGTGGGAGTGGTGCTTGCCTGTGAGAGTGATGCTTGCCTGTGGGAGCGGTGCTTGCCCGCGAAGCTTTTAGCGGTCTCACGGTCCTCTTCGCGGACAAGCACCGCTCCCACAGGGTATGCATTCATGCTCAAACCACAGGGTATGTATTCAAGCTCGAGCCTCATGCCCGGGTGGACAGGCTACCGAAGGCTCAGTCCAGACCCAGGCCATAGGCGTTGCTCAGATCGAACAGAATCGACTCCTTGCCGCTGGGCAAGTGAACGACGTAGTACTTGATCGGCGGGACCGTGGTCGCGCGGTCCATGGACCAGGTCAGACCGAAATCCCGCGAGGTCGTCGACTCCGTGTCCCGCGGGGTGTCCGCCAGCCATTCGCGCTGGGCGCCCAAGGGCCAGCGGCTAGCGTAGAGGCGATGGATTTCCGCGAGCTCGGCGCGGGTCGGCAGTCGCCGATGCGCGCTATTGGCCTTGGCCAACATGTTCGCGAAGGTCCCCAATCCCAGGGCGTGGCAGTGGATCACGCCGCTGACCGACAGGCTGTAGCTTTTCATCTGTCCGCCGCGATCGCGCACCGTGATGCTGGTGCTACCGTTGCCGCGCACCGTGACCAGTCCGGAGGCGTCGACCACGGCAATCGCCGGATTGTCCGAGGTGTAGGTGTAACCGGGCGTGCCACCGCTGGCCTGGCGCCTGACCGAGGTGGTTGGGCCGAAGGCGGGCAATACCGCCGGATGGCTGGGGATCAGGTAGATCTTGCCACTCAGGGTAACCGGACGTTGGTCGAACACCAGCTCGGGACGCCCGCCGCCGACCAGTCGCAACTTGACCGTGACCGCCTCCGAACGCTCCGACAGGTTGCCCGCCCGGTCCCTGATCCGGTAGGTCACCGGCCAATCGGCATCAGGCCCCAGCGAGGCGAGGAAGGCCCGGGAAAACTCGATGACGATGGTCTTGAGCTCCATGACTTGCACGCCCGGCCCCTCGACCCCGGCCCAGAAGGTCGTCACCTGGTCACCGATATTGAAACCGTTGTAACTGGCGATCGTGCCCGGCAGTACATTGCCCAGTTGGGTCAGTTCCGCCGAGGTCAGGCCGTCGTCGATCTGTGCTGGAAAGGCCATCGCCCCGAGCAAGGGTTGGCCGGGTTTTTCGCGGTCGACCTCGATCAGGGAAGGGAACGAATCCGTCGAGGTCTGGTTGAGGGTGTTGTACGCCCGGTACCGCAGTTCATGCTGGCCGTGGGTCAGCGCCGCGACGGGAATGTCCAGGCTCAGGGCGTCTCCGGGATTGTCGCCCGGGGCAATGAACATCGGGCTGCCGAGCAGTTCCGTGCCCCACAGCAACTGATAGGTTTCCTCCGTGGCGGGATTCGCCCAGACCGGGAAGGTCACCGGAACGGGCGCCTCGAGGGCGCTGATCGGTAGCAGCCCCTGGCCGTCGTCCAGGGCCGCCGCGACCCTGGGCCTTTCCAGTTCCCGGGCAGCCTCGGGCAGGCTCCTGGCATTTCTGCACGTGGGCAGCAGCGCGGGGCCGATACCCAGACCGCTGGCTTCATAGATCAGGCCCAGGCCGGCGGTGATCTTGATATAGGGGCGTTCCGGCTCGACCACGCTCAAGGTCATGTCCAGTACCGCATACACCAGTGCCAACGGGGTCTTGGTGGTCGATGACCAGGTTTTCCGCTTGAGCGGCGACTGCAACGGCCAGCGCTTGTCGTAGGCCGTCCGTATGCCGATCAATTCGTCCAGCGACGGAATGCTCAGGCCTTTTTGCCGCGCCCTGCGCAGCGTTTCCTCGCTGCTGCCCTCGCCCAGGTTGTAGCACTGAACCACGCCGCTGACATTGACCTCGTAGCTTTTGCGTTGTCCGGCGCTGTCGCTGACCCGGATAACGGTCTTGCCATTGCCGCGCACGGTCACCTTGCCGTTGCCGTCGACCACGGCGATCCGTGGGTCGTCGCTGCGGTAGTGATAACCCGGCACACCGCCGCCGGCGGCGCGCTGGAGCGTCGTGCCGGGGCCGAAGGCGGGCAGTACCTGTGGGTGGCAGGGAATCAGGTAGATCTTGCCGGGCAGGCTGACGGGGCTGCTGTCGAAGATCAGTTCGGGCACCCGTTTGTGGGCCCTGACCGTCAACGACAAGCGGGGGAAGGTCAGGGCCGTCGATTCGTCGCTGCTACCATCGAAGGCCACCTTGAAGGTGAACGTCAGCCCGCTCAGATCCCTCAATTGATCGAGATCGGCGCGTGGTAGCAGGCCTTCGACAAGGTCCGAGATACTGCTGACTTCCTCCGCGTTCCAGAGTGTGAGCGTGAAAGGTCCGCCGTTGCTCCGGGTGCCCTCGATCCGCAGCCAGATCCGCTGCCCGATCTGGATATGCGGCCATTTCCTGACTTCAACGTGGGCATCGCCGGTAAAACTGTTGAGGTCCAGCAGGAGATTGTCCGCTGCCTCGCGAACGAAGGGCGCGCGCAGGTGTTCGTGGGCGATGGGCAGTATGTCCAGTGGCAGGATTTTCGACGGCGCCGGAACACCCTGGCGGGTGACGGTATAGCCGACTTCCACGCGCCTTCCGATATTGGCGCTGACGGCCGTGGCGGGCACGGCAAAGTCGACGCTGCCGCTGGTGTTGCCGGGCTTGGCTTCGAGCGCCGGGGTGCCGTTGCCGGGCGTGCCGCGCCAGTAGGCTTGAATGCTGTCGTGGATCTCCATGCCGTAGCTGACCCGGATTGTCGCGCCATCGAGCGCCTGGAGCGGGAACAGCACGTTGTCGTGGGCCTCCACTACCTTGGGCGGATCAAGCTCCAGTGGCCTGGTGCTGACCGGCAGCAACAGCGCCTGTGAGCGGAAGGGCTCCGGGGCCTCGGTCTTGACCTCATAACGCACCACGACGGAGCCACCGGCCAGCACGCTGACCTTGTCGTCCGGGAGGGTGAAGTCGATGTCCTGGCCGCTCTCGATCACCGGCAGGCTCTGTTGGTGATGGATCTCCATGCCAACAGCGGTCGTGCCGATCCAGATCAGCGTCACCGTCTGGCCATTGGCCATGAATGCATACGCTTCCACCCGGGCAATGACCCCGGTTGCCTCCGGGTCGAGCACGTTGCCATTCGCTTCGGCCACGGGCACCCGTGGCGGCTTGAGATTCAGGGCGCGGCCGATGATTTTCAGCGACCGGCTCTTGGAGCGACGCAACGGCTGGTCGGGCGCCTCGACATAGTAGTAGAAGCGTGCCTGTCCCTGAATGATCAGCGGGAACTGCTCGTTCGGGACCTGGAAGGACACGAACGGATCGCTGTCGTGGCCGGGCATGACGGCGCTGTAGGCGGGCAGCGCCGCGCCCAGGGCGGTTTCCCGTTCGACCCGCAGGCGCAAGGTCTGGGTACTGCTCATCCCCTCGTAGCGCAGTATCAGGGTCTGGACATCGGCACCCTCGAGTGCGTCCAGGTTCAGTTGCAGGCCTTGGGCCCGCGGCACCACCGGGGCCGGCAGGGACGGATCGCCGATGCCGACTTCGACAAAGGCCGGACGTGACCATCGCGACCAGTTGTTGACCCCATCGCGGATCTCGTAACGCACCAGGATCGCGTCGGAGTTGCCGGCCTCGCTGACGATTTTCGGGTCGATCGGCACGACCACCTCATCGCTTGGTCCGCTCAAGGGTGGGTGCTCCACGAGGCGACCGTGCCAGGAGACGACGATCGAATCGCCAGCGCTCATGTTTGCGTAGCGCTTGACCACCACGCTGACGCCCTCGGGCGCTTCGATCACCCCGGGAGGCAATATCACCGGCAGTTCGAGTTTGTCGTTGAGAGTGGGGGTCGCGGATTGAGTGTCGGGGTCGCCAGGCACGTCCAGTTTGACCCGCACGCGGGTCTCGGCGCTTTCCGGCGTGCCGCCGGGGAAGGGCGTGAGGACGTAGCGTACCGTCACCTCCGGCGCCGACATGATCCAGCGCGTATCGACCCGCAGGGTGAGGTGGCTGGGGCCGGGTTCGCTGCCTTGGGTATGGCTGGCGACGGGGTCGGGATGCGCGCCCCAATACAGGTCGAGCCGATCCCTGGGCTTGAGCTCCAGGGCGGCGATCACCACGGGCAAGGAGCGTTGCGGATCGATCACATCGGTGGCGCCGATGCCGCCGATATTGAAACTGCCGATCAGCGGCGGTACCAGGTCTCTGGTTACGCGCGGCTGTCGTGCACTCGCTGGCGAGGCGAGTTTCCAGGTGGACTCGACGGGCCCTGGCGCTTGCCAGAAGTCGTCCGTCACCAGTACGTTCAGCCTGCCCGTGGCCGCTACTTTCTGGACGAATTCCGCGCTGGGCAGTTCAAACCTCTGGAGAGAGCTGGCGGGGCTTTCTTCGCCGCTGGGGATCGTTTTGCAAAGCGCGTGTTGTGCCGCTGATTCGCCTGGTTGGTACTTGAGCAATGCACCTTCGCCAACTGACAGGTAGACAGCTTGCGGGGAGACGCTCAGGTCCGCCAGGATGCGGGTGACGAAGCAGATGTCCGTGGCGGAGAAAAAGTCCCGGGACCACTGGGTATCGGCATCGGTTTCGTAGGGGAGTGGGGCTGCCGGGTGAGCGGTATGCAGGCTGTCCAGATGGTAGGCGGAGCCGAAAGTCACCAGCAGGCGATCACTCTCCAGCGTCTGGGTTTTCGATTGGCTGCCGACACGGATGATGTTGACGGCCTTGTCATGGGTATAGGGCTCCAGGGTGACGTAGCCCATGTCGTTCGGTGCCTGGTAGATGGGGTTGACCACCAGTTGACCGGCGTTGCGAACGATCTCGCGATGGGTATGCTTCGCGGCGTCGTCGGCGCTCGTGAACAGTGGCCCGACGGCATAGCGCTCGGTACGCGTCGAGCGGGTCTGCGAGGCGCTCCAGGTCGCCGCCAGGAGACCTTGATCGGTCCACAGCGGGCTGCTACGTATGACGCTCAGTTTGCCGCTGGCCGCCACTCGACGGACATACTCGAGCGCCGTCAGCGCGCCGCTTTCCAACTGTCCCTCGGTGACGATACCGTCTTCGGCAAAGACTTCGCCGCTGGCGGTTTCGTCCTTTTCGGGGAAGAGTTCGACCTTGTAGCGCAGCAGTGCCTCGTCGGCGCTGGACAGATACAGGTTCACGCTCGCTTGCCGGGACAGGTTCCTGGGGTTGGGGCAGACGCTGCGCGCCGTACCGATCAGCTGGGCGAGATGTCTGGCGCTGATGAAGTTGCGATAGATCCGGTCGTCCTTGAGTGTCTCGAGGGCGGGCGTCGTCGCTGTGATGACATAGACACCGTCGAAGTCATAACCCTCGCCGATCATCTTGAGCAGATCGAAATTTTCCGGAAAGACCCGATAACGATTGAATCCGGAGCCTGCATTGGCCACCGGAGCGGTAGCCACGTACTGGTCTTCGCCATTGTTTCTGAAAATGAAGCCGAACTGGCTGTCGACGCGCTCGCTGATCTGACCGAGGGCGTGACGGAGTGCGTCCTGGACGTCGATGAATACCGGGCTCAGGACCGGGAAATCGGCGGCATGAGCAAGGTTTGTCGCTTCACGAGCATTGTTGCCGCTGAATCCCTCGCTGCTGGAACTGATGGACGAGACGATTCCCGGATGCCGCCAAATCGCCCCGGGAACCAGGACATGCAGTTCGCCCGCCTGTATCAGGGCCCGGGCATAAGCCGGCAGCGCGCCTTTGTCGGCGGCTCGGGTGCTGCCGAAACGTTGCTGCATGGCATTGTCCATCAATTTCAGCGGCGCGTCGGCGGGCGGCGAGAGGTCCTTGAGCAATACACTTTCGTCGGCGGAGCCGCTGGCCGTGTAGCGGATGAGCGAGCCGTCCTGGCCCGCGAGGTAGCGATGGGGGATCGACGCGCGATCCTTGATCGCGCGGTAGATATCCCAGGTTGGGAAGAGGTTTCGATAGAGCTCGGCCTCATCCCTGGGCAGGTAAAAGTCGATTTGCGCGCTGCGCGAATGGTACACACCGACGATCTTGTGGTCCTTGGGGAAGAAGGTCGCGTGGACCTCGCGGGGAAAAATCAGCTGGTGATCGAAGATTTCGGTGGGCGAGCGCCAAGGCTCGGTAGCGACGAACAAGTTGTCCGGTCGTTGCAGGATCAGTCCGCCAAAGACCTGTTCGCGACGCCCTGGGATCTGTGCACAGGCATCGCGTGCCGCATCATCGGCCCTGATGAACACCGGGCCCAGCGCGCGGCGCCGGAAATTCCGGTAGGGCACCCAGTCGGCCGCGACACGGCCAGTGGTGCTCCAGATTTCACTGGTGTCCAGCACGCTCAGTTCTCCGGCCTCGGCCAGTGCGCGGACGAAGAACATCGGCGTGACATGACCGGCCACGACCTGTTCAGCCACGCTCGGTTGCGTGCCCTTGCCCTGGCGCGTGAGCAGCAAGGCCTCGGCTTGAGTGTCGAGGTACTTGAGCAGCGCACCGTCCAGGGTACCCAGGTACAGGGGCACGACTGAGGTGTTCGAGGCGTGTTTTCGGGCCAGGGGCAATGCGGCACCGAGGTCGTGGGGGGTGACGGCGTTCCGGTACAGCCATTGCTCGTCCCCTGGCGGCAGCGGCGTGGGGTAGAGCGGCGTGCTGTAGTGGATGCCCGCCAGTTCAAAGCCTTCGGGCAGTGCCGGGCTGCCCTCGAGCGGATCACTGGCGACATAGCGCGACTGGTGCCGGTGCTTCAGGATGAAACTGATCCGCTTGTGTCCGTGCCGGTTGTCGAACCGCCGGTTGTTATGCCGTGCGGCTTCGTCCGCACTGTCGAACAGCGGGCCGAGGGCGAGGGGCGGGCGGGTTGCCGGCCGCTGGTTGGAATAGGGCTGCCAGTCGCTCGGGAGCTTTCCGGGCGGTCCCCAATAAGGGCTGCTTCTGACCACATACAGCCCTTGGGCTCTGGCCAGCAGCTTGATGAAACCACTGGGCAGCAGTTGGCGCTCCCTGAGTTCCTGGTCGATCTCGCTGCCATCCGGCCCGGGCAGCAAACGGGCAATCAGCAGCTCCTCTTCCGCGGAGCCACTGGGCAGGTACTTGATCAGGCTGAAGTCGCTCATCAGTACATAGAAGGCTTGCACGCCTGTCGATTGCGCCACGAGGGTTGCCAGTACTTCATCGGGGCTGATGCTTTTGAGCGCGAGGCGGCGTTCATCCTCCGCCAGCGCACCGAGGTGTGCGGGGATGTTGTTCGGCTCGCTCATCTCGAGCAAGCTGACATTGGAGCGGTAGATCGCGTACAAGCGATAGCCTTCGGGATAAACGCGGCTGCCGGTTTCGGTTCTGGGATAGAGGCGGCTGGCGTCGAACTTGCGCTGCCCGGTGCTGAGTGGCCGCGTGGCGACGAACGTCTGGTCCGGGCGCTGGAAGATCAAGCCGCCCAATTCCTTCTCGGTGCCGCCCTGGATGATCTGCTGGGCATGGCGGGCGGCATCGTCCGCGGACAGGAACACTGGACCCAGTTCAGGCAGCACGGCGCCGGCGAACGCTGCCCACTGGATCGGGTCCACCTCACCCACGCGGTTCCATAGGTGGCTGGGGTGTATCACCCGCAAGCGGCCGGCGGCGGCGAGGGTGCGGACGAATTGGCTGGGAGGCAGTGCGCCGTTGAGCAGTTGATCGGCGTAGTGGTCGGCTCGAGCTCGCCAGTCCGCGCCTTCGGGTAAAAGCGCTTGCTCCAGGTCGCTGTCTTCGGACTGGTAGGCCAGCAGCGCGCCGTCGGGGGTGCCGAGGAACAAGGCGGGCGGGCGCGCGCCAGCGCTCGATGGACGTGCGCGGCGGGCATGATGGAGCGCCGCGAGCAGGTCATGGGGGCTGAAAAAGTTTTCGTACAGCCAGCTTTCCTTGGGCGGCAGTTGCTCCAGGGCGGTCTCGGCCTGGCAATAGAGCCCGGCCAGGACAAGGTTTTCGGGCAATTGCAGGATGCCCCGGGCGTCGCGGCTGAAGATGGCCTCCGGGTCGAAGGGCGCGCAAGGGGCGCCCAGTGGTTCGGTCGTCTTGAACTCATCCTTTTGCGCGTGCTTGAGCATAAACGACGACTGTCGACTCAAACCTTTGAAAGCCGCCTGGCCGTGGGCATACTTGACGGCTTCGTCCAGGCTGGCGAAGGCGCGGCCGAGCAGCGGCTGAGCGGCCTTGTTGCACGCTGGCGCAAGCGCGCGATCGGTTTGCAAATGACTGGTGCCTGGTTGTTCGGCGTGGGTGAGGGCGTCTTGAGGCATGGCAATACTCGTCTGAAAATGAAAAGGGAGAGCGTCCCGTGTCGCCGGTGCCGGCCTTGCGGTGTCCGGGCAGGCAGGTAAGGTGTTTTCATTTTCAGGAAAAGCGGCGCAGCGATGCGTTACATATCTAGGTTGCCGGCGCGGATCCATTCGCTGTCCGTTGTCGGTGCGAGCAGTGAAATGAGAGGTGCTATGTCGACCCTGCAAGCGACCCGCTCCCAAGTCCCCTGGGCAGTGGCTGGCGGCTATCTGTACAACGCGGCCGGAGGGGATGGCCCGCCCGCCACGCTGATCCTTGCCCACGGCGCCGGCGCGCCGATGGACAGTGCTTTCATGAATACCATGGCCGAGCACCTGGCGACGCTGGGCATCGCCGTGCTGCGCTTCGAGTTTCCCTACATGGCCCAACGGCGCCTGGACGGCGGCAAGCGTCCGCCCAACCCGCAGAGCAGGTTGCTGGAGTGTTGGCGCGAGGTGTACGAGACGGTGCGGCGGCAGGTCCAGGGACCGCTGTTTATCGGCGGCAAATCCATGGGCGGACGCATGGCCAGCTTGTTGGCCGACGACCTCGGCGCGCAAGGATTGGTATGCCTGGGATATCCGTTCTACGCGGCGGGCAAACCGGAGAAACCCCGGGTGGCACATCTGGCGGATATCGCCACGCCGACCCTGATCGTGCAAGGCGAGCGCGATGCCTTGGGCAATCGGCAGACGGTGACGGGCTATCCATTGTCGGCGCAGGTGCGGGTGAGCTGGCTGGCTGCCGCCGATCACGACCTCAAGCCGCTGAAGGCCAGCGGTTTCAGTCATGAGCAGCATCTGGACACGGCGGCTCGGCAAATCCGCGACTTCATCCAGCGTCAGCCGGCGTGAAACGCCGATTGCCGGCTGTACGGCAATCGGCGCGGGTGGTTCAGGGTGAGTCGAGGCTGACCACCACCGCGGTGGCGGGCGAGCGTTTCGACCAGTTACCGACTACATCGCGGATCTCATGGCGTACCCGCAGGTCGTTGGCGTTGCCGACGGCTTCGATGATGTGCGCCGGGATCGGGATAATCACCTCCAGCGCCACTTGCGCAGCCGTCAATGGCGGATGGTCGATGCGCTGTTCGGCCCAGGTAACGCTGATCCGATCGCCTTCGCTCATGTGCGGGTAGGGCGCGACAATTGCCCTTACCCCTTGAGGATCGACGATAACTCCCGATGGCCGCACCTGCGGCGGGTGCAGGGCTTCGTTCTCATAAGGGGTCGCCGGATCGATGTCGACGCCGCCGGGGGCTTCCAGTTTTACCCGGACATGGGTGATTTCGGAGTCTTCCGATGTCCCGCCGGGAAACGGCGTGAAGCGATAGCGAACCGGCACCGGGTCCGTGGCGGACTCAAGGTGTCGGGTTTCTACCGTGAGGGTCACGAAGTCATTGATCGGTGGCGCGTCCAGCGGGTGCTCGTAGCTACTGACGGGGACCGCGGCATCGCCCCAGTACAGGTCGATATGGTCCCAGGGTTTGAGGTTCAAGGGGCCCACCAGCACGGGCAGGGGTTTTGTCGGGTTCTCTACGTCGACGGCACCGACCCCGGCGGGGTTGACGCTGAGGATCAGCGGTTGATCCGGGCGGCGCGGATTGATGTTCTCAGACATGCTGAAGTCTCCAGGGAAAAGGGCCGTTCACGGCTGCAAGGCCGGTGGACAGACGCCGCCTGTGCGCATATCCACGTAGGCGTTCTGGCGCTTTGAACGACCGCTCCCGGTGACGCTGTCGACGCTGTACGTGGCCTCGGCGTGGCCGTAGCAATTGCTGTCCAGCACGGCTCTCGGCACCCGCAGGTCATAGCCGTTGCGGGTCTGTTCCTCGGTCAACGGGGCGGAGGTGTGCGGCCACTGGTTTTTCCGGTTGCCGCCAATCAGTTGGTCAAAGCCTTCGTAAAGAAAGTGGATGACGTCGCCTTGCTTGATATTCACGTAGGGGGCGATGTGGACCGGGGCGCCGTCCTGGCCGTTGACCGTATTGATCGCGCCATGCTCGTTCAGCTCGGTGAACCGCGGGGCCTCCGGCCCGCTCGGGCCACCGGGCAGTTCATCGCGCGAGCGGACGATCAGGCTTTGTTCCGGCGATCTCGAGGTGTTCGGATTGCCGCTCTGGTTGACGCTGTAATAGCTGCGGATATCGGTACCCGTGCCCACTGGCCGGAAGCGACTGTTGAGGACCGCTCGGTTCAGGTCGCGGGCGGCGGCGACATCGCTGGCGCTGATGCGATAGGGCGGTTCGAACATCGGTTGTCCGCCCCAGTACAGCTGGAGGGTCTGGCCTTCGGTGAAAGCGGGATTCCAGGCAATGCTGGCGCTGGCATCCCGTTCAAAGTCATGCTCATCGATCAGGTTATCCAGCGCTTCGGGCGAGGCACCGCGAATGACTGGCCGCGCCAGGTCGCCGGGCACCGGCAGCCTGGCCCTGACCAGGATATCCAGCGGTAACGAGTAGCCGATGACATGACCGTCACGGCTGAGCTCGTAGCTCAGACGGATACCGCCATCGCCGGCGGCTTCGACGCTCGCGAAGTCCACGTCGATGCGCAGGATGATCGGTTGGCCGAGGGTCTCGGGGTCGAATGGGCCCAGGGGCACGCTGCCCCAATGCAGGAGAAGCTGGTCGCCGCTTTCCACCAGGTCCGCGGTGGGAATCCACACTTCGATGCCGGCTTGCGCCTGTTCGTGGTCGATGGGCTCGATATAGCCGTCGATGATCGGCGCGGGGAGATCGGTTACCGGTTCGTCGAGCAACAGTCGAACCTCAATGGCGGTCGAGTTATTCGAGGGATTGCCGGCCCGATCGGTGACGGTATAGAACACCGGCCCGTTGAAGTCGCCCAGGGATTCGAGAAAGGCGCGGGGGAACTCGACGAGCACTTCCCGGGGCTCCATGTCATCCTCTTCGACCTTGCCACCAGGCCCCTCGGTATTGCCCCAGAAGGTCCTGATCCGGTCGCCGATGGCGAAACCGCTGTAGCCGTGGACGGTACCGAGCAGGACGTCGCCCAGTTGCGTCAGTTCTTCCGAGGTGAGGCCGTCTTTGACCTCAGGAGGAAAATCCAGGGGCGCGAGGGTGGTGGGATGGCCGGGGGCGGTGGTGTCGATTTCGATCGGGGTGAAAAAAGAAGGCGTGGTTACACCGTTGCCGGTATTGCGTACTTGATACTTCAGTTGATAGGTGCCTTCTTTCAACAGGTCGACTGGAATATCAAGCCTGAGTTCATCTCCCGGTTTATCGTCGTCGGTAACGGGAGTGGGTGTGCCAATGGGCACGTCATTCCAGAGTAGTTGATAGGTTTCGGTGGTGTTGGGGTCGGCCCATAGTGGAAAAGTCACCGGAACCGGAGCGTTCAGGATGTCGATTGGCAAGAGTCCCTCACCCTGGTCAAGGGCTGATTCAACCCTGGGTTTTTGCAGCAGGCGCTCGTTGGCCTGAGTCTGGTTTTTTGCAAAGGAGTCATTCATTTTATTGAAGCCTGTCGAGAGACAATGAAGTCAATTAAAAAAGCGGCGCAGAAACGCCAAGTACCGCCGGGGTTTCCCGGCGATATGTCTAACGTTTGCGGTTTTTAAACAGCGAATCGACTGGATTCGCTGCTCAATAAGTTATGCGCAGCCGAAGCCAGGACGACTCATGTCCACTCGAACATGAGCGACCAGGGAAGTTGCCGGCTCCTGGTTATGCTCGGGCTTGGGTTCAACCCGGAAGAGGGCTTCCGCGCGACCGACACAGAGTGCACGCAGTGTGTCGTCGGGTATGCTGAAGTCGTAACCGTTGACAATATCCCACTGGTCGAATTCGCGTTGATCGGTGTAGTGCGCGCCGGCGATCGGGCTGTCGTTGCGGTCATAACCGTCGAAGGTCATGTAGACGGTATGCCCCTGCTTGATATTGTCGTAGGGAGCAATGTGCAGTGGGGTGCCATCGGGGTTCTCGATCGGACCGACGACACCACCCGGTGTGGTCCGGGTAAAACGTGGCGCCAGCAGGCCGGCCTCGCCACCGGGCTGCTCGGTGCGCGAGCGCACCCTGACCGGCTGGACCGGTCCATTGGCGGGGTTGGGGTTGCCGGTGCGGGTCACGGTGTAGCTCACCGCAATGGCCGCCCCGGTGCCTTGATCCTTGATCACCCGATTGCTGATCGGGGCGCTGAAATCCACTCCGGCATCGAAATCGGACTGTTTGATTTCATACCAGCGTGGAACTTCCTGCTCCCCCCAGCTCAGGTTGATGAAGTCGCCGACACGCAGGCCGGTCACCCAGCGGAAAATCGCTCGCGCATCGAGTTCGTAGTCATCCGGGTCGATGACATTGTCCTCGACATCGGGATTGCTGCTGGTGCCTTGAATGGTCAAGGGCCGCAGGTCTTCTACCGGTAGCGGCAAGGTCAAAAGCACATTTACTGGCTTGACCAGGGAAGTGCCCCGCAGATCGCCTTGACGACGGACCTCGTATTTGACGTTGACCTGTCCCTCCGGAATAAGGTTGATCACATCGAACTGCAGAACCGGTTCCAGTACCGGGTCCTTGTTTTCATCGCCGGGAAGCAGATCGAGCTCGGGCAGCGGGTTGCCGTCGCCCCAGAACAGCTTGATCCGGTCACCGGGCGCCGCCCCGTCGTAGTGGGGAATACCGACGGTAACGCCGCTTTTCGCGTCCTGGTAGTCGATAAGACCATCGTCCGCCTGTTGCACAATCGGCGCGCGCAGATCGTCCGGGATATCCGCCAGCAGCAGCCTGACGTAGGCGGGTTCGGAGCGCGGGGAAATGTTCAAGGCCCGGTCGGTCACGAAGTAGGTGACTTCGGCTTCGTTGCTGCCGATTTGTGCTTCGACCTGTTCGAGGAAGGCCCGGGTAAAAGGCAGGCTGACGGCTTGCAGCGCCTCCTCTGTTTTAGTGACAGTAGTAGAAGGGCCCTTGATATTTCCCCACCATGTCTCGATGAAATCGCCCTCGACCATGACGTTGTAACTGGTGATGCGGACATCCAGCTGGTTACCCAGCGCTGTCAATTCCGCCGAGGTCAGGCCGTCTTCCACTTCTCGCGGGAAGATCATGGGGCCGTGGTCTGGCAGACCGGGCCGGGTCTGGTCGATTTCCACCAGGTAATCAAAAGATGGCGTATCAAGTTCATTGTCATTATTGAAAAATTTATAGATGAGTTTGTATTTTTTATCCGTTGGATTGAGCGGATCGTTCTTTTCCAGCAAATACTCAGTGGGGACGTACAGACGCAAGCGACGTGTCGGGTTGTCCAGGTCATCTTGTGTCACGTATACCCAGTCATCGCCCAGTTCATCGCCGTCCCAGAACAATCGATAGGAGTAATGAAGGCCGGCATCGCTCGGCAGTGGAAAGGTAACTTCCAGTGGCGCGTTCAATGCGGTGATGGGTAATAAACCATCCACCAAGGCCAGGGTGACATCCGGTTTATCGTAAAAGTTGAGGTTTGCTCGGCTATAGCTATTGCGGTTAAGAGTGATCGGGCTTTTCGAGGTGCACATGGTCTGTTTTCCAATATCTAATGAAGGTCATACAGGTTTTTCGTGCGAGTGGGTTCATGTGCGTGATCAGCACTTGTCATCAAGTGCGCAACCACACAGCGTACTAAGCACGATGTTGTGATAAAGCGCTGGATAGGCTCTATCTGGTTTTGAAGTAATCGGGTTTCTTGGTGGGTGTCAATGGATTTATATGAATATTCTGTTTTAAGTTTCGAGTAAATTTCTGTAGGAAATAGATGTCACCGGTTTGGGAGCAGGCTTGTAGTTCATCAAGATGTAGAGTGTGTTAAGTCAGTGTTGCTCTGCGCAGAATGGGAGGCTCCCTTTTTACGCAGGTGAAATTATGTGGTACCTGAATCAGGAAAGCAGAAGCTCTATTTATAAGGTCGGTTTAAAGGTTATAGGTTTGTCCTGTGGAGCGACGTTGGGCTTTCAGGTTCAAGCGGCGCAACTTGAGGAGCGCAGTGCAATAACCGGAACGGTGAACAACCGGATTGAAACCCTGAACGCTTCCAGTCCGGTAGAGTCCTGGACGGTGCTCAACCGTGGCGTATTGCAGATTTTCGACGGGGCGGTGACTGACTCGGTGACGGCCAGCGGCGGTTCCGTGGTCAATATCAATAATGGAACTGTAAATGGAATGCTGCGCTTGTCCGGCGACGCCAGCGCCTCTATCGTCAATGGGACAATTAACAATGCGACCGGTAGAGCACTGAGTATCGGCTCAACATCCAGCGGTGATGGAGGCTTGTTGACCTCGTCGGCGAGAGTTCAAGACAGTCTCGTGTCTGGTGTGGGAATTGGTGCGATCGTCGCGCCGCTCAGCGACCTCACGCTCAATCGCACCGTGGTGACGGCCACTGCCGGTGCGGGGAATGATGGCGAGGCGATTCGTCTGGCCGGCAGCACGCTGCATATGAGTAACGCTAGCCTGGGCCAGGGAGAGTCAGTCGGCCTGCATATCACCGGTGATACTACCGGCCCGGGCATGCCGGCGCCGGTCGGTTCCAGTACCTCCGTGGTGCTGGACCATTCAACGCTCGAAGGGCTGGCGGGGCCGGCTATCCGCATCGTCGACGCGGCCGTGGCGGATATCGCCGTGCAAAACGGCTCCGCGCTGCTGGCCGGCAACGGCAAGCTGCTGGATGTCACGGGGGCCAGCGAAGTCAATTTCACCGCCGACGGCAGCACTCTCTTCGGCGATCTGATTGCCGACGATAGCAGTACCCTGGATGTCACCCTGCAAAACGGCGCGCTACTGTCCGGCAACCTGGTCAATACCAACAGTGTGGCGATCCATAGTCGGGCGAACTGGACGCTGACCGGCGATGCCGAGGTCAAATCGCTGTCCCTGGACGGTGGCAGCGTGACCCTGGGTTCGACCGAGCAGTTCTACACCTTGTCCTTGGGCGAGCTGTCCGGCACCGGCATGTTCAATATGCATGTCAATCTGCTGGACAACACCGGCGACCGCTTGGACGTCAATGGCGAGGCCAACGGCAATTTCCTGCTGAATGTGCGGAACACCGGGCTTGAGCCCAACTCCCCCGAGATCACCCCGTTGCATGTGGTGCATACCGAAGGTGGCGACGCCCTGTTTGAGGTGGTCGGCGGCAGTGTCGACCTGGGCGTCTACTCCTATCAGCTGGAAAAACAGGGCGACGACTGGTTTATCGTTGGCACCGGCAAGACCATCAGCCCCTCGACCGAGGCGTCTCTGGCCTTGTTCAGCGTGGGGCCGACGATCTGGTACGGCGAGCTGGCCACCTTGCGCGGCCGCATGGGGGAAATACGCACCAGTGGTGAAGGTGGCGGCTGGATCCGCGGTTACGGCAACCAGTACAACGTCACCGCCGAAGCCGGATTCGGCTACAAGCAGCGCCAGAAAGGTTTGTCTTTCGGGGTCGATCTGCCCATACCGGTGAGCGATGGGCAACTGATGGTCGGGGTCATGGCCGGGCACAGCCGCTCCGACCTGAACCTGAGTCGCGGCACGTCCGCCACGGTGGACAGTTACTCTCTCGGCGCCTACGGCACCTGGCTGCGCGAGGACGGCTACTATATTGACGGCGTGCTCAAGCTGAACCGTTTCGACAACCAGGCCGATGTCTCGATGACCAACGGCACCCAGGCCAAGGGGGACTACGACAACTTCGCCTACGGCGGTTCGCTGGAGTTCGGCAAACACATCAAGCTGGGCAACGATGTCTTTGTCGAGCCTTATACCCAGTTGTCCTCGGTCCTGGTCAAAGGCGATAACTACCAACTGGATAACGGCCTGCGCGTGGATAACGGACGTACCGTCTCGGTGCTCGGCAAGGCCGGCGCGACCCTGGGGCGCAACCTTGAACTGCCTGACGGCGGGTTGTTGCAGCCGTATCTGCGGGTGGCCATGGCCCATGAGTTTTCCCGCAACGACAACACCGTGAAGGTCAATGACACGGCCTTCGATAACAGCCTGTTCGGCAGCCGTGGCGAATTGGCCGTGGGGGTCTCCGCCGCCTTGTCGAAGAACCTGCAACTGCACGCGGATTTCGACTACATGAAGGGCGAGCACATCGAGCAGCCCTGGGGTGTGAATGTCGGGTTGCGCTACGGCTTCTGACACCCGGAACCCCTTGATAACAGGCTTTGAGCAGAAACCCTCGAGGAAGAATCGTCGAGGGTTTTTGTGCTGGCGATCAGCGTGCCATGATGGGGGTTCGCGACGAGATATAGACATCGGCTGGCAATGAGGTGACCCGTCCCAGCTCGCTGATGACCTCGTAACGAGCACGACCGCGACCATGCTCGACGGCCATCAGGTGTGCCAGCGGTACGCGGAAGCGACAGCCATGGCGGATCTCGTTGTCGCTCACCAGCCGTTCGGTGGTGAACTGCGCTTCAACGATCTCGCTGCCTCCCGTCAGGGCATCGAAGCCAAAAAACCGCAAGACGACCCGGTCGCCGACCTTGATGTTGCGATACGGCGGCACGTGCACCACCGTGCCCTCCGGATCCTTGCGCGGGTCGACCACGTTCAGCACATTGGCGCCGCAGAAGGCTGGCTCCAGCAGTCCGGCCGAACCGCCTGGCAATTGCATCTGGAAGATCACGGCCACCGATTGCTTGGGGGAGTAGGAGATGTTCGGATTGCCCTCCCGGGTCACGGTGTAGTGGACGCAGACATCCACGCCGCAGCCCTGCTCGACAATCAGGCCGTTCGGTACGTTGATCACCAGATAGCAGCCGGCATCGACATCCTGCCGGGTAATCGGGCGCACCAGCGGCCGCGCCGATTTGCCCCAGAACAGATTGATCCGGTCACCGGCCTGGAACGCGTTGCGCCAGGCGATGACCGCGTCGGCGGACAGTTGCGCGTTGTCTTCGTCAAGGTAGTTGTCCAGGGGCCGGGCGTTCGGATTCTTGCCCTTGATCACTGGCGCGGCCAGTGCCTCGTTGACCAGCGTCTGCGGTGTCGGGTCCTGGGGGCCGGGCAAACGCAAAAAAACCTCGAGTTCCAGATCCGGGGAAACAAAGACCTCGCCATTGCGGCGCACCTGGTATTTCACTTTGCCCAGGCCATCGCCATGACGAGAGATCGCCAGGTACCGCACCATAACGTTCAGGAGCAACGGTTTGCCCAGTTCGTGTTCGCCAATGACACGCCTGGCCGCGGCCTGCTCGCCATTCCATAGCACGCGGATTTCGTCACCGACAGCGACGTGATCGTAGGCTGGGACCGCGATCTTCACGCCCACGCGGGCGTGGACATCATGAACCTGACCGTTTTCGATCAGCGGGGCGACGGGGGCCGGCAGGTTGGCCGGCAATTGCCGCAGCAGCAGTTTGAGCGTTACCGCTTGCGAACGAACCGAAGTATTGCCGGCGCGGTCGCGAACACTGTAACTGACGGCGAATTCACCGTTACCCAGTTGTTCGAGGAAAGTCCGCTCGACGGTGATCCGGACTTTGTCGCTACCGGGTTCATCGGGTTGTACCGTATGAGTGGGGCCGGAGTGTTCGCCCCAGTAGCTTTGAATGACATCGCCCCATTTCATGTCGAAATAACCGGGGACGCTTACAGTGAGTTGATTGCCTAGTTCGATCAGTTCGCGGTTGGTCAGGCCATCGAGAGCAACTGCCGGGACGATAGGGGCGGCGAGGAGTGTTCCGCCAGGTGCGCTGCGATCGATGACAATAAGGGTAATTTCAGAGTCGACCGACTCCTGGCTGATCGTGTCATAGGCTTTATATTGGAGTTCGTTTTTACCTTCGCCGGAAAGTTGTTCGCCAGGCAGAAACATGGTCAGTAGATCCCCTGTTTGATAGTTGGGCAGCGGGGTAGGTGAGCCCACCAGAGCGCCATTCCAGATCAATTGGCAGGTTTCTGTGGCTGTGACGTTGTTCCATAGGCGAATGGTAACGATCAGCGGTTTGTGCAGATCTTTCGCTTGCAACAGCCCGTCTTCTGGGGCCGCAACAGCAACGAAGGGGGCTTTCAGTAAAGTACGCTGGGTTTGACTTGTTAAATCCTTCATTTGGATATTCCTGCTATCTAATTGAGTGCTGTCAGGCGTTTCCACGGTCGGACGCGTTCCCGGTTATTGTGAGCGTTCTGCGTCGGTGCGTGGTTATCTGGCAAATAAGGCACGGAAATCTTCGATGGGTAGTAACCCGTTATGCGATAGAGTGCCAAGGCTTCAACGAATAGTAAGTGTGAAGTGTTGTCAAGAGTTTTGCGTGGGTGGGTTTTGTTTGCTGTTCTTGTGGGTTTTAAGTTTATCTATATAGGGAAAGTTCTTACTTTTAAAAAAGAAATGCTTGGTTTTGTGTAGGTAATAAAAAACCCGATGACTGTTGGTCATCGGGTTTTTGCTCTTGCGCAATTTCAAGTCAGCGGTTGAAGCGCTCCACCAACGAATACTGCGTATGCGCCGTGCGGGTCAACTCCTCGCTCAGGTGCGCCGAGTTGTGCGCTTGTTCCGAGGTCTGGTCGGCCAGTTGCGCAATGGTGCTGATATTGCGGCTGATCTCTTCGGCTACCGAGCTTTGCTCCTCGGTGGCGGCGGCGATCTGGGTGGTCATGTCGGTGATATTGGCCACCGCCTCGCTGATCCCCACCAGTGCCGCATCGGCTTCCATGACCCGGGCCACGCCTTCCTGGGCCTGGCGGTGGCCGGCGTCCATGGTTTGCACGGCGTTGCCGGCGGTCTGTTGCAGCTTGGCGATCAAGGCGTGGATCTGGCCGGTGGATTCGCTGGTGCGTTGCGCCAGTTGGCGCACTTCATCGGCGACCACGGCAAAGCCACGACCCATTTCCCCGGCGCGGGCCGCCTCAATGGCCGCGTTCAAGGCCAGCAGGTTGGTCTGGTCGGCAATGCCCTTGATCACATCGACCACGCCGCCAATCTCGTCGCTGTCCTTGGCCAGTTGCGTCACCGTGCTACCGGTTTCGCCAACCACCAGCGACAGGCGCTCGATGGCCTCGCGGGTTTCCCCGGCGATATCGCGACCGCGACTGGTCAGGCGATTGGCTTCCTGGGTGGCATCGGCCGTGCGCTGGACGTGGCTGGCCACCTCCTGGGTGGTGGCGGCCATCTGATTGACAGCGGTGGCCACCTGCTCGGTTTCCTGGCGCTGGCGATCCAGGCCGGTGGAGCTTTTCTGCGCCAGTTCGTCAGACTGCTTGGCCTGGCTGGTCAGGTGTTCGGCGGTGTCCTGCAAGCGGGTCAGACAGGTCTTCAGGCGTGCCTCCTGGCTGAGGATGGACATTTCCAGGCGGGCCTGGGCGCCACGACTGTCGGTGTACATCTGGGCGATCAGCGGGTCGGAGGTGGTTTGCTCGGCCAGGCGCAACAGGCGCTTGAGGCCACGTTGCTGCCAGCTCAGGCCCAGCAGTCCGAGTGGTACCGAGACCGCCGCGGCGAGGGCGAAACCCCAGTGGGAGTTGAGCCAGACACCGATCAGGAAGCTGACCTGGCTGACCAGGATGAACGGCAGCCAGTCCTGCAGCACCGGCAGCCACTTGTCGCGTCGCGGCACGGCCGACTTGCCCTGGTTGATGCGCTGGTACAACGCCTCGGCGCGGCGGATCTGCTCGGCGCTGGGCTTGACCCGCACCGACTCGTAGCCGATCACCTGGCTGCCGTCGAAAATCGGCGTCACATAAGCGTTGACCCAGTAATGGTCACCCGTCTTGCAGCGGTTCTTGACAATGCCCATCCATGGCAGGCCTTGTTTCAGAGTGTTCCACATATGCGCAAACACCGCCGCCGGCACGTCCGGGTGACGCACCAGGTTGTGTGGTGCGCGGATCAGTTCCTCGCGGGAAAATCCACTGATCTCGACGAAGGCGTCGTTGCAGTAGGTGATCACGCCTTTGGCGTCGGTAGTGGAAATCAACCGTTGCTGAGCAGGGAAGGTGCGTTCTCGTTGGGTTATGGGTTGGTTATTACGCATGGTTTCTCTATCCGCAAGGCTTTGACGGAATATCGGCTGGGTTCGGGAAATACTGAATATATTTTTCAACGCTGAGGGGCGAGTCGCATCTTGCTGTTGCAGGACTTGACCCCAGGCTGAGTTGCTTTCTCAAACAGTGACTGGAGCATAGTGCCTTATTATTCGGTCGTTGGGTTTAATTGGAACCCGGGTGCCACAATCTTGTCCCCCCATATTAAAGCACCGGCCGGGGCCGGTGCTGTATCAGACTATTTTCTTAGTGCCGTTCAAGAGGCGATCAATTGCCGCAAGACATAATGCAGAATCCCCCCGGCCTTGAAGTATTCCACTTCGTTCAAGGTATCGATCCGGCATAGCACCTCGAGTTTCTCCTGGCTGCCGTCTTCACGGGTCAGGGTCAGGCCGAGGTTCATCCGCGGTTGCAGGTCGGCGCCACTGAGGCCCTGGATACTCAGGGTCTCCCGGCCGGTCAACTGCAGGCTCTTGCGGTTCTGGTCGAGCTTGAACTGCAAGGGCAGCACGCCCATGCCCACCAGGTTGGAACGGTGGATACGCTCGAAGCTCTCGGCGATCACCGCCTTGACCCCCAACAGGTTGGTGCCCTTGGCGGCCCAGTCGCGGCTCGAACCGGTGCCGTATTCCTGGCCGGCAATCACCACCAGCGGCGTGCCTTCGGCCTGGTAGCGCATGGCCGCATCGTAGATCGGCAGCTTCTCCCCGGATGGCACATGGAGGGTATTGCCGCCTTCCTCGCCGCCGAGCATTTCATTGCGGATGCGGATATTGGCGAAAGTGCCACGCATCATCACTTCATGGTTGCCCCGACGTGAGCCGTAGGAGTTGAAGTCCCGGGGCTCCACGCCCTGTTCGCGCAGATAGCGTCCGGCGGGGCTGTCGGCCTTGATATTGCCGGCGGGGGAGATGTGGTCGGTGGTCACCGAATCCCCGAGCAGGGCCAGTATCCGCGCGCCCTGGATATCTTCGATCAACGGCGGCGGGCCGGCGATATCGTCGAAGAACGGTGGATGCTGGATATAGGTCGAGTCCTGTTGCCAGACATAGGTGGCCGCCTGCGGCACTTCAATCGCCTGCCACTGGGCGTCCCCGGCGAAGACTTCGGCGTACTCCTTGTGGAACATGGCGGTATCGACCTGAGCCACCGCGTCGGCGATTTCCTTTTGGCTGGGCCAGATATCCCGCAGGTACACCGGCTTGCCGTGCTGGTCCTCACCGAGCGGTTCGCGGCTGATATCGATCCGCACGCTACCGGCCAGGGCGTAGGCCACCACCAGCGGCGGTGAGGCCAGCCAGTTGGTCTTCACCAGCGGATGCACGCGGCCCTCGAAGTTGCGGTTACCGGACAACACCGAGGCGACGGTGAGATCCGACTGGGTAATGGCTTTTTCAATTGGCTCGGGCAAGGGGCCGGAGTTGCCGATGCAGGTGGTGCAACCATAGCCCACCAGGGCAAAGCCCAGTTCGTCGAGATAGCGGGTCAGGCCGGCGGCCTTGTAATAGTCGGTCACCACCTTGGAGCCGGGAGCCAGAGAACTCTTGACCCAGGGTTTGCGTTTCAGGCCTTTTTCCACGGCTTTCTTCGCCACCAGGCCGGCGGCCATCATCACGCTGGGGTTGGAGGTGTTGGTACAGGAGGTGATGGCGGCGATGACCACGGCACCGTTCTTCAGTCGGTAGGTCTGACCTTCGTAGCTGTAGTCGGCTTCGCCGAGCATATCGGCATTGCCCACCGCGACACCGCCGCCGCCTTCGCTTTCCAGGCGGCTTTCATCCTTGTGCGCCGGCTTGAATTGCACGGCCATGAAGTCGCTGAAAGCTTGCGCGACATCCGGCAGCGACACCCGGTCCTGCGGGCGCTTGGGCCCGGCCAGACTGGCTTCGACGCTGGCCATGTCAAGGCCCAGGCTGTCGCTGAAGGCCGGCTCATGGCCCGGCAGCCGCCACAGGCCTTGGGCCTTGCTGTAGGCTTCCACCAGTTGGACGGTTTCGTTCGGACGACCGGACAGGCGCAGATAGTCCAGTGTCACCTCGTCCACCGGGAAGAAACCGCAGGTGGCGCCGTATTCCGGGGCCATGTTGGCGATGGTCGCGCGGTCCGCCAGGGGCAGTTCGGCCAGGCCGTCGCCGTAGAACTCGACAAACTTGCCGACCACGCCTTTCTTGCGCAGCATCTGGGTCACCGTCAGCACCAGGTCGGTGGCGGTGATGCCTTCCTTGAGTTTGCCGGTGAGCTTGAAGCCGATCACTTCGGGAATCAGCATCGATACCGGCTGGCCGAGCATCGCCGCCTCCGCCTCGATGCCGCCGACGCCCCAGCCGAGCACGCCGAGACCGTTGATCATGGTGGTGTGGGAGTCGGTGCCGACCAGGGTATCGGGGAACGCATAGGTGCGGCCGTCTTCCTCCTTGGTCCAGACGGTACGGCCCAGATACTCAAGGTTGACCTGATGGCAGATCCCGGTGCCCGGTGGTACCACGCTGAAGTTGTCGAAGGCGCTCTGGCCCCAGCGCAGGAAGGCGTAGCGTTCGCCGTTGCGCTGCATTTCGATATCGACGTTCTGGCCGAAGGCTGCTGGCGTGGCGAATTTGTCGACCATCACCGAGTGGTCGATCACCAGGTCAACCGGGGAGAGCGGGTTGATCCGCTGCGGATCGCCGCCGGCCTTGGCCACGGCGGCGCGCATGGCGGCCAGGTCGACCACCGCCGGCACCCCGGTGAAGTCCTGCATCAGCACCCGGGCCGGGCGATACTGGATTTCCCGGTCGGAGCTGCGCGCCTTGAGCCAGGCGGCGAGGGCCTTGAGGTCGGCGCCGGTGACGGTCTTGCCGTCCTCCCAGCGCAACAGGTTTTCCAGCAGCACCTTGAGCGACATCGGCAACTTGTCCAGGTTGCCGAGGGACTTGGCGGCATCCGGGAGACTGAAATAGTGGTAGGTCTTGGTGCCTACCGCCAGGGTTCTAAGGGTTTTCAGGCTATCGAGGGAGGACATGAAATGACTCCTTGAGGCCCGCACGGCACGGGCCGGGTGGAACGAACAGAGCCTTAAACCTAGCTCCAATTGGGAAAACTGGCTAATTACTGGACTCTATGGGCAGGTCCAGGGTTCCGAACTCGGCTATGATGCGCCGGTTTTCGTGACAGGCTGAATCCAATGAACACCCTCTTTATGCATTGCCGACCTGGCTTCGAAGGTGAAGTCTGCTCGGAGATTTCCGAGCACGCCGCGCGCCTGGACGTCCCGGGCTACGCCAAGGCCAAGGCCAACAGCGCCTGCGCCGAATTCGTCTGCAGTGACGACGACGGTGCGAGCCGCCTGATGGCCGGGCTGCGCTTCGCCGAGCTGATCTTCCCCCGGCAATGGGCGCGGGGACGGTTTATCGACCTGCCGGAAACCGACCGTATCAGCGTGATCCTTGCTGAGCTGGCGGCCTGGCCGACGTTCGGCAGTCTCTGGCTGGAGGTGGTCGATACCAACGACGGCAAGGAACTGTCGAACTTCTGCAAGAAATTCGAAGGTCCGCTGCGCAAGGCCCTGATCCAGGCCGGCAAGCTGCTGGAGGATGGCCAGGGACCGCGCCTGCTGTTGACCTTCAAGAGCGGTCGAGAAGTGTTCCTCGGCCTGGCCGAGGCGGACAATTCGGCGATGTGGCCGATGGGCATTCCCCGGCTCAAATTCCCCAGGAGCGCCCCGAGCCGTTCGACCCTCAAGCTGGAAGAGGCCTGGCACCACTTCATTCCCCGCGACCAGTGGGATGACCGCCTGCACAGCGACATGACCGCTGTCGACCTCGGCGCCGCGCCTGGTGGCTGGACCTGGCAACTGGTCAACCGGGGCATGCTGGTGACCGCCATCGACAACGGCCCGATGGCCGAAAGCCTGATGGATACCGGCCTGGTCCAGCACTTGATGGCCGATGGCTTCACCTTCAAGCCGAAACAGCCGGTGGACTGGATGGTCTGCGATATCGTCGAGAAACCGGCGCGTAACGCCGCCTTGCTGGAAACCTGGATCGGCGAGGGGCATTGCCGCGAGGCGGTGGTCAACCTCAAGTTGCCGATGAAGCAGCGCTACGCCGAGGTCCGCCGCTTGCTGGATCGCATCGAAGAGGGCTTCAAGGCCCGCGGCATCCGGGTAGCGGTCGGTTGCAAGCAGCTGTACCACGACCGCGAGGAAGTGACTTGCCACTTGCGTCGACTGGATGTGAAAAAAGCTAGATAATGCCGGCCTGGTTTCAGGAGTGAAGAATGACCCAGTCCCACGACCCCGCCGTTGACGGCACCCTTGATGCCACCGGGCTCAATTGCCCGGAGCCGGTGATGATGTTGCACCAGCATATTCGCGACCTGCCGCCCGGAGGGCTGCTCAAGGTGATCGCCACCGATCCCTCGACCCGCCGTGATATTCCCAAGTTCTGCGTGTTCCTCGACCATGAACTGGTGGAGCAACGGGAAGAGGCCGGTACTTACCTGTACTGGATTCGCAAGAAGCTCGACTAGGAACGCGGAGCGCTTGTCGTGGGAGCGGAGCTTGCCCGCGAAGAACGATAACGCGGAGTTTCTGTAAAGTCGCGGCGTCCCCTTCGCGGGCCAGCTCCGCTCTCACAGATGCCCCGCTTCTACAGAGAGTGCGACTGATGCAGCCGGATCCGCCGGCGCGCACTGCGCACCAGGCGGATCGAGAGCATCACCGCCGCGCACGACAGCCCGACGATCAAGCCCTGCCACAGCCCGCTCGGCCCGCTCGGCGCCCCCAGCCAGTCGGTCAGGCCGAGAGCATAGCCCACCGGCAAGCCGATGCCCCAATAGGCGAACAGCGTCAGGATCATGGTCACCCGGGTGTCCTGATAGCCGCGCAAGGCCCCGGCCGCGGTGACCTGGATCACATCGGAAAACTGGAACAGCGCTGAATATATGATCAGCATGGTCGCCACCTGGATCACCACCGGATCATTGGTGTAGAGGGTCGCCAGATGCTCGCGAAACAGCAGCATCAGGCTGGCCGAGACACAGCCATAGACCATCGCCGTGGCAATCCCCACCCCTGCGGTGAAGCGCGCCGCGCGCGGCTGTTCGCGGCCCAGGGCCTGGCCGACCCGCACGGTGATGGCCATGCCCAGGGAGTAGGGGATCATGAACACCAGTGAACTGATATTCAGGGCAATCTGATGCCCGGCCACCACCGTGGCGCCGAGGCTGCCGATCAGCAGGGCGATGACCGAGAAAATGCTCGACTCGGCGAACACCGCAATGCCAATCGGTAGGCCAATGTTCAGCAGACGCTTGATCATTGCCCATTGCGGCCACTCGAAATGGCTGAATACCTGGCTGGGTCGGTACACCTTGGCCCAGCGTACCCAGCCGGCCATGCCGAACAGCATGCACCACATCACGATCGCGGTCGCCCAGCCGCAGCCCGGTCCACCCATGGCCGGCACGCCGAAATGCCCATAGATGAACACGTAGTTCAACGGAATATTCAGCGCCAGCCCGCACAGACCCAGGACCATGCTCGGGCGGGTACGGCCCATGCCGTCGCTGCAGCAGCGCAGCACGTGATAGAGCGCCACCGTCGGCAGGCCGCTGCCGATACCGCGCAGGTAGTCCATGCACGGGCCGATCAGCTCGGGGTCGACCTTCATCAGGTGCAGCACCGGTTCGGCATTGTAGAGGATCACACCCGCCGCCAGGCCCACCAGCAGCGCCAGCCACAGGGCCTGGCGCACCAGCGGGCCGATCTCGGCGGGGGTTCCGGCACCGTGGCGCTGGGCGACCTTGGGCGTGGTTGCCAGGAGGATGCCGGTCATCAGCAGGAACACCGGCACCCAGATCGAATTGCCCAGCGCCACCGCCGCCAGGTCCCGCGGTCCCACCCGGCCGGCCATCACCGCGTCGACGAAGCCCATGGCGGTATGCGCCAGTTGGGCAATGATGATCGGCAGGGCCAGGCCCAACAGGTTGCGCAATTCCAGGCGCACCCGGGCCGGGCGACTCAGAGGTGGAGTGGCGGATGTTGCAGTGGAGCTGTTCACCGATGAGGTATCCCGGTATGCCGCGAAAAACCGCGAATTCTACCTGTTGACGCAGTAGTCAGGAAATTTCCGCTTGTAGCTCATTTGTAAGGGGGTGGATCTAACATAGGCGCGAGCTGGCTCCGGGCGGCGTTCCGAGGATGGCCGTCAACGATGAGACGGGGCCGCTGGAAACACGGCGCTCCTGCGCTGATCATAGGCAGCCGAGTGTCGACCGGTTGCTCCGAAGGCACCGCGGCCCGACGCTTGACTGGCTCTCGGACGCCGCTGCGCCTACACTGCGCCCTCGCCAAAGGAGCCTGCCATGCTGATTGTTGCCGATGAAAATATCCCCCTGATCGATGCCTTCTTCGCCGGTTTCGGCGAGATCCGCCGCTTGCCGGGGCGCGGTATCGACCGGGCGGCGGTGGCCGAGGCGGATGTGTTGCTGGTGCGCTCGGTGACCCAGGTCAGCCGGGAGCTGCTGGAAGGCAGCGCGGTGCGCTTCGTCGGCACCTGCACCATTGGCACCGACCACCTGGACCTGGACTATTTCGAGCAGGCCGGCATTCACTGGGCCAGCGCCCCCGGCTGCAATGCGCGAGGGGTGGTCGACTATGTGCTGGGCAGCTTGTTGACCTTGGCGGAAATCGAAGGGGCCGACCTTGCCACACGCACCTATGGGGTGATTGGCGCGGGTGAAGTCGGCAGCCGGCTGATCAAGGTCCTGCGTGGCTTGGGTTGGCGCGTCCTGGTCTGCGATCCGCCGCGTCAGGCGTCAGGCGCCGACTATGTCAGCCTGGAGCGGATCATCGAGCAGTGTGATGTGATCAGTTTGCACACGCCCTTGACCCGCACGGGGCCCCAAGCCACCTGGCATCTGCTGGATCGCCAGCGACTGGAGCAACTCAAACCGGGTGCCTGGCTGATCAATGCCGCGCGCGGCCCGGTGGTGGATAACGCCGCCCTGCGTGAAGTGCTGCTGGCCCGTGAAGACCTGCAAGCGGTGCTGGATGTCTGGGAGGCCGAACCGGAGGTGGATGTCGCCCTGGCCGAGTTGTGTGTGCTGGGTTCACCGCATATCGCCGGTTACAGCCTCGATGGCAAGCAACGTGGGACCGCGCAGGTCTACCAGGCATTCTGCGCCTTCCTCGGACAGACCGCCGAGGTCCGTCTCGATGAGCTGTTACCCGAACCCTGGTTGGCGCAGGTCACCCTCAATGCCGGCAGCGACCCGGCCTGGGCGCTGGCGATGCTCTGTCGCGGTGTCTACGACCCGCGGCGTGACGATGCGGATTTTCGCCGCAGCCTGAGCGGCAGCGTCGCCGAGCAGAAAGTGGCGTTCGACCAATTGCGCAAGAACTACCCCGAACGCCGGGAAATCGAAGGCTTGCCGGTGAAGATCAACGGCGACGACCCGGCACTGCGCGAGCTGGTCCTGGCCTTGGGCGCCGTGCTGCTGTAGATGGAACATCGCCGCTCTTTGTGTGGCGCTTGCCGGCGTGAGGCCCTGGAGTCTTGTGGCGCCCATCCAGATGCCATCGCCAGCAAGCTGGCGCCCACAGGTTGGCCAATGTCGGCAGGGATAAAAAACCCGGCAGCAGGGCCGGGTCAAGGAAGAGTTCGGGCTGTCAGTCTTGCTTGGCAGGCTTGACCAATCGTTGTTCCAGTTCGCGGCAAGCGTCCTGGATCATTTCTTCAGTGATTGGCACCTCGCGACCCTGGGCGTCGATAATCGCGCAGCCCAATTTCTGGGGGCAGGGACGAATCACTGGAATCTGGTTGCTGCTGTTTTGCAAGTCCATGGCCTGTCTCCTCGCTCAGGTTTCGTCATCAGTTTCAGTCAAAGATTATATTCGCCGCATGACCAGCCTGTTACAACGCGCTGCAAACCAGCTGGCAGCACCAGTGCAACAGAAACCGTTCGTCACCGCCAGAGAGGCTTTAGATCAATGCTCTCTAGGGATTAGCATGCACGGTCATAATTAAACCGATTGATTGCGTTTTGCATAAGTTCCCTCCCTGTTCGGTGTAGGCTCTGTCTTCATCGTCTAACGGACTCATCGCCCATGCTCTCTGCACGCCATCGCCGCGCAATTCGCCTGGCCAGTCGTTTTGTCGCCCCTTATCGCTGGCAGGCGGCCGGTGCCCTGGTCGCGCTGATTGTCACCGCCGGCATTACCTTGTCCATGGGCCAGGGTATCCGCCTGTTGGTGGACAAGGGCTTGATGACTCAGTCGCCGCAGTTGCTCAACCAGTCCATTGGCCTGTTCATGCTGTTGGTCCTGGGTCTGGCGGTGGGCACCTTCGCGCGCTTCTACCTGGTGTCCTGGATCGGTGAGCGGGTGGTCGCCGATATTCGTCGGCAGGTGTTCAACCACCTGATCTACCTGCACCCCGGGTTCTACGAGAACAACCGCAGTTCGGAGATCCAGTCGCGGCTGACCGCCGACACCACGCTGTTGCAATCGGTGATCGGCTCGTCGCTCTCGCTGTTCCTGCGCAATGCGCTGATGGTCATTGGCGGGGTGGTGCTGCTGTTCATCACCAACCCCAAGCTAACCAGCATCGTGGTCGTCGCCCTGCCGCTGGTGCTGGCGCCGATCCTGATCTTCGGACGGCGGGTGCGTGGCCTGTCGCGCCTGAGCCAGGACCGTATCGCCGATGTCGGCAGCTACGTCAGCGAAACCCTCGGTCAGATCAAGACCGTGCAGGCCTACAACCACCAGTCCCAGGACGAAAAACGCTTCGCCGAGACCGTCGAACAGGCTTTCTTGACGGCCCGCAAGCGTATCGTGCAACGCGCCTGGCTGATTACCCTGGTGATCGTGCTGGTGTTGGGCGCGGTGGCGGTCATGCTCTGGGTCGGCGGCATGGATGTGATGGCCGGGAAGATTTCCGGCGGTGAACTGGCGGCCTTCGTGTTCTACAGCCTGATCGTCGGCGGCGCCTTCGGTACCCTCAGCGAGGTGATCGGTGAGTTGCAGCGGGCCGCGGGGGCGGGGGAGCGCATTGGCGAACTGTTGCAATCGAGCAATGAGATTACCGCGCCGGTTGGTGGCGGCGTGAAGTTGGCCGAGCGGGTCAGTGGCAACCTGGTGCTGGAGAATCTGCGTTTCAGCTACCCCTCGCGCCCGGACAGCCATGCCATCGACGGCCTGAACCTGACGGTCAGGGCCGGAGAGACCCTGGCCCTGGTGGGACCGTCGGGAGCGGGAAAATCCACCGTGTTCGACCTGTTGCTGCGCTTCTATGATCCGCAACAGGGCCGGCTGCTGCTCGACGGCCAACCCCTGACCGAACTGGATCCGCAGGAGCTGCGTCGTTGCTTTGCGCTGGTCTCGCAAAGCCCGGCGCTGTTTTTCGGCAGTGTCGAGGACAATATCCGCTACGGCAAGCCGAGCGCCACTGACGCCCAGGTCCGGGACGCGGCGCGTATCGCCTACGCCGATGAGTTCATCGAGCAAATGCCCGATGGCTACCGCACGCATCTGGGGGACGGCGGCCTGGGGCTGTCCGGCGGGCAACGACAACGCCTGGCGATTGCCCGGGCGTTGCTGGTGGATGCGCCGATCCTACTGCTGGACGAGGCCACCAGCGCCCTCGATGCGCAGAGCGAACACCTGATCCAGGCGGCCCTGCCGAGCCTGATGCAAGGCCGCACCACCCTGGTGATCGCCCACCGCCTAGCCACGGTACAGAATGCCGACCGTATTGCGGTGATGGATCAGGGCAAGCTGGTGGCGATTGGCACCCACGCCGAGTTGATCGCGAGCAACCCGCTCTATGCCCGGCTGGCGGCGCTGCAGTTCAATGCGCGGGAGCCTGTGGTGCAAGCGTGATGTGCTTGAACTTACGGGTTCGGGCATTAGACGGCCTTCGCCAGCAAGCCGGCGACAACGGCGCGCGCGCGTCCTTGACTGCCGGGCATCCTGACAGTCAGCGTTGCGAACTCAGCGGTATTCGCACAGGTAAGCGGTGTCCACGGCGACCTTCAGCTGGAACTTGCTGTTGGCCGGAACGTTGAACTGGCTGCCGGTTTCGAAGGTTTCCCAGGTATTGCTGTCGGGCAGCTTGACGGTCAGGCTACCCGCGACCACGTGCATGATCTCGCGTTGGGCGGTGCCGAACTCGTATTCGCCAGCGGCCATGACGCCGATGGTGGCGGCACCTTCGGCTTGTGCGAAGGCAATCGACTTGACGGTGCCGTCGAAGTACTCGTTGACTTTAAACATGGGCGATTCCTCGAAATGAGCTGAAAAAAAGGGGTCGGCCAGTATGCCCAAATTCCTGTGGGCGCGGCAAACCCGGATGGCAGGATGCTGCCACCCCTGGCCGGGCATTACAGGGGCAGGCTCAATGGCAACAGGCGCGCGGTATTGCGTGCATCCTCCAGCGCCCGGTGCTGCTGGCCATTGAATTGCAGTCCGGCCAGTTGCAGGGCGCCGTTCAGGCCCAGCGGTCGCTCCAGGCGCCGCGCCTTGGCGAAGCGCTGCTTGAGGTTGATATGCGGCACCAGGCCCAGGGCGCTGGACACGCCGAGTTGCCGCCAGTCCTGCTCCAACTGCCGACGGTCGTAGTCGCCCCAGCTGGCCCAGCCTTCCAGGCGCTCCCGATGTTGGCCCAGCCAGCGCTCGAACAGCGGCCAGACCTCGCCCAGTGGCGCGGCACTGTCGATCTGGGCCTGGCTGATATGGGTCAGTTCGCGGCAGAAGAGGGTCAGCAACGGTCGGCGCAGGGGCCTGACAAAGCGCTGGAAGTGGTCCAGCTCCCGGCCTTCACGGTTGACCAGGGTGGCGCCGATTTCGATGATCTCCATCTCCGCCAGCGGCCAGCCCCCATCATCCGTCGTGGCTTCCAGATCAATCACCAGCCAGTGGGGCATCGCAAGCTCCGAATACAGCATCCTAGTCGGACTCAAGCGTAGCCAAAGGCGCTTGATCCGCCTAGCGGCTTATTCGACTTCCAGCAGGATCGGGCAGTCTGCCCCTGGATCGGTTGGCTGAGGAGGCGTTGCTTCTGATTCTCAAAAATGACTGATGGAGCTGTGCAAGTCATTAATTAACGGGCGAAAAGTTGTTTAAATCAATAAAAACGCCTAGGGAAACTCTGAAAAACACTTCCAAATTTGGTGAAATACCCGTCTCGTCCACACTGAACGGTTGAGCCCCGATGAAACAGATGTCCTTTGCCGATGCTGAGTATGCCGGTAAACGCAAACAGACCCGGCGTGAGCGCTTCCTGATTGAGATGGATCAGGTCGTACCCTGGAAGGGCCTGATTGCCTTGATCGAACCGCATTATCCAAAAGGTGAAGGCGGCCGTCCGGCGTACCCGCTGATGGCGATGTTGCGGGTTCATCTAATGCAGAACTGGTTCGGCTACAGCGACCCGGCGATGGAAGAAGCGCTCTACGAAACGACGATCTTGCGCCAGTTTTCAGGACTTCACCTGGACCGGATTCCCGATGAAACGACGATTCTCAACTTCCGTCGGCTGCTGGAAAAACATGAGTTGGCCAGTGGGATCTTGCAGGTCATCAACGGTTATCTGGGTGATCGTGGCCTGATGCTGCGCCAAGGCACGGTGGTCGATGCCACGATTATTCACGCGCCGAGTTCGACCAAGAACAAAGAGGGCAAGCGCGACCCTGAGATGCATCAGGCGAAGAAAGGAAACCAGTATTTCTTTGGGATGAAAGCGCACATTGGCGTCGATGCCGACTCCGGCCTGGTCCATAGCCTGGTGGGCACGGCGGCGAATGTGGCGGATGTCACGCAGGTCGATCAGTTGCTGCAGGGTGAGGAAACGTACGTCTGTGGCGATTCGGGTTACACCGGTGTGCAGAAGCGTCCTGAGCACCAGGGACGCCAGATGTATTGGTCGATTGCCGCCCGGCCCAGCACGTTTAAGAAACACGGCAAGAAGAGCCTGATCACACAAGTGTATCGAAGAATAGAACGTGCGAAGGCTCAGATACGGGCCAAGGTCGAGCATCCGTTTCGAGTCATCAAACGCCAGTTCGGCCATACGAAAGTACGTTATCGCGGGTTGGCGAAAAACACAGCACAACTGACCACACTGTTTGCCTTATCGAATCTGTGGATGGTGCGAAAACGGTTGATGAATGCGGGAGAGGTGCGTCTGTAATGCGGACCGTACGCCTTGAAACAGTACGATCAGAGGTAAGAACCGTGAGTTAAAGACAGGAAGGGTCTGCTGCTCGACCGACTCAGAATTTTTTGAGCCTCAGCCAATGAGGGCATCAGAAATCGGTGGGTATTTCAGACCTTCCCTAGTTTGGAGGCCACGAGTTTTTTCCTGAGGTGTGTGCCTTTGAACGTCCTGCCTGTGCGCACGGTTTCCCGGATCCTGTTGTCGGCGCTCGCCGTGCTGGTGGTCTTGCCGGTTTCCGCGGCCCAACTGGTTCGGATCGGCGCCGCGCATTTCCCGCCCTATACCATCCGTCCCGAGCAGGGTGCCGATACCGGCTTGTTGCCGCAATTGGCCGATGCGCTGAACAAGTTGCAGAGCGACTACCAGTTCACCCTGGTGCCGACGTCGATTCCGCGGCGCTTCGGCGACCTCCAGCAGGGGCGTACCGATATGGCGATCTTCGAGAATCCGGCCTGGGGCTGGCAGGGGATCCCGCACACCGCGGTCGATATGGGCCTGGAGGATGCCGAGGTGTTTGTCACCGGGCGTGAGCCAGGTCGCGACGAAAGCTATTTCGCCGATCTCAAGGGCAAGCGCCTGGCACTGTTCAGCGGTTACCACTACGAGTTCGCCAACTTCAACGCGGATCCCAAGTTCCTGGCCGATACCTATAACGCCACCCTGACCTATTCCCATGACGCCAACCTGCTGATGGTGCTGCGTGGGCGTGCCGATATCGCCCTGGTGACCCGTTCCTACCTGTTCGATTACCTGATCCGCAACCCGGATGTGGCCAAGGAACTGCTGATTTCCGAGCGGATCGATCAGGTCTATCACCACTATGCGATCCTGCGCCCGCAAGCGCCGATCAGTGGCGAGGCGTTTGGCAAGCTGTTGCAACGCCTGCACGATAGTGGCGAGTTGCTGAAGATCTTCCAGCCTTACCGCATCAAGGTGATGCCGGCGGCCAATGTGGTGGCGGGTCAGTAGCCAGCCAATGGGAGCGTCGACTGGCGCTCCCACGGATACACTGTTTCAGCGCAAAAAATAGCCTCGGGCCCCGCGCCTGTCAGCTGCGCGCAAGTCATTTCGGCCCGAGAATTTTCACCAGCTTGTCCGGGCTCGGTGCTCCCTGTTGCTGTTGCAGGTCACCGTTCTCATCGAGATAGAAAATCGCCGGCGTGGCCGACAGCTCCAGGTCTTCCATCAACTTCATATTGGCATCGAGTTTGGCCTGGATCGGTGCCGGGATCTTGTCCAGCGGCTTGAGCGAGCTGCCCTTGCCGGCCTTTTCATGATCATGCAGGGCGCTTTGTGGATCCTTGGCGCTCAACAGCGCGGCGGACTTGGCCGCGCTGTCCGCGCGGATGATACCGACCATGATGTGCCGTAGTTGCACCTTGCCGGACTCGACCCATGGGCGCGCCTGTTCCCAGAACATGTTGCAGTACGGGCAGTTCGGGTCGCTGAACAGATAAACGATACGTGGTGCATCGGCCTTGCCATCGGCGATCCAATTGCTTTTTTCCATCTGCCCCCAGACCTGCTTGGCCATCGGCGCATACACCAGCTTCTGCAATGGGGCCTGGCTCAGGTCCTGGCCGTCGGCGTCATACAGGTTGCCGGCGATCACGTGCTTGCCATCCGGCGTGAGGTATAGCGCCATGCCCCGGTTCTGGTACTGGGCGGCATAGCCGCGCAGGCCATCCGGCGCGTCGAAGCTGCCGATGATCTTGGCGCCCTTGGCTTCGATGCTCTTGATCGGCGCGGGCAGTTCTTCGGCCTGCAATGCAGGCGCTTGGAGCAGCACCGCGCCCAGCGCGGCGCTCAGGCTCAGGTTCAGCAGGTGGCGGTTGAAGGGCATAGCGGTTTCCTTGCAGGGGCCGGTGCGGCCGAGGTGGGTTTGGGCGGACCGAAGTTTTCCAGGGCCCGGGCCAGGCTGGCCTCGGACAATTCACCCAGGTGAGTGCCGAGCAGGCGACCGTCGGCGCTGTACAACAGGGTCGTGGGCAGGGCCATGGAGCCGACGCTCTGGGCCAGTTGGCCGGTACCGTCGAACAGTACGTTGTTCAGGTTCAGGCCCTGGGTCATGAGGAAGGTGCTGACGCTCTGCATGCTTTCGGCCTGGTTGACGAACAGGAAGGTCACGTCCTGGCGTTCGTGCTGGGCCTTTTGCAGCACTGGCATTTCCCGGCGGCACGGCGGGCACCAGGTGGCCCAGAGGTTGATCACCAGCGGGCCGCCCTGGTAGCTGCTCAACTGCACCGATTGGCCCTGGGCATTGCGCAGGGTCAGTTCCGGCAGGCGCGTGCCTTGTTCATAGAGGGTGCTCGACAGGGTGGTCAGCAACCAGAATGCCAGGCCGCTGCCCAGGCCAAAGCCCAGTGGCCGGCGCAGCGCCGGGCGTCGCCAGCAGAACAGCGCGCTGCCCAGCAGCAGCGCCAGCAGCCCCGCCCAGGGCAGGAAGCCGCCATCGCGGATATCGAGCATCTGCAACGGGTCATCGCGAAAGTACGCCCAATAGGCAATGACGAAGCTGATCCGCGCCACCAGCAGGCCGAGCATGAACAAGCCGAACAGCACCGACTCCGGGTTTTCACCGCTCCTTTTGGCCACCCGCCAGCCCACCAGCGTCGCCAGGGCGAGGGCCAGCAGCAGTAACAAGTGGTTGATCGACAGGGCGAAGGTCCCGAGGGTCAGGGTGAGCATCAAAGAGCGTCCCGTGTACTGTTCCAGTTCTGGAGAAAAACCTTGGCGTCGACCTCGCCAGTGATGCGGCTGGCCCGACGTTCCTGGCCGTCGGGCGCGATCCACAGCAGGGTCGGCGGCCCCGGTACCTGATAGCGGCCCAGCAGCTCGCGGCTGGCGGCATTGTCGTCGGTCACGTCCAGGCGCACCAGTCGTACGTCGCGCAGGGCCGCCTGGACGTCGGCCCGGGAGAAGACCTGCTGCTCCATGATCTTGCACGACACGCACCAGTCGGCGTAGTAATCCACCAGCAGCCATTGGCCCTGAGCCCGGGCCGCGTCCAGCTCGCGCTGCAAGGCGGCCGGGTCGTTGACGGTGACGAAGGGCGCATGGGCCGCTGCATTACCATTGGTGGCAGTCGTGCCGGTATACACATGCAACGGTCGCCACAGCTCGGTACTGCCGCCCGCCGCACCGACCACCAACAGCGTCCCCCAGAGGCCGAGCAGGGCGCCGGCGCAGCCGCTCAGCAAGGCGCCGTGCCCCGGCTGGCGGGACTGTTGCCAGGCGCAACCGGCAATGATCAGCAACAAGGCGCCCCACAGGCCGATCCACAACGACTCGCTCACCAGCGGACGGATCATCAGCACGGCGGTGCCAAGGAACAGGAAGCCGAACACCGCCTTGACCCGGTCCATCCAGGCCCCTGGTTTGGGCAGGAAACGGTTGCCCACGGTCACCAGCAGCAACAGCGGCAAGCCCATGCCGATGCCCATGGTGAACAGCACCAGGCCGCCTTCGACGATATTGCCGCTCTTGGCGATGTAGAGCAGGGCACCGGCCAGGGGCGCGGTCATGCACGGGCCGACCAGCAGGCCGGAGAGCGCGCCGAGCACCCCGGCACCCACCAGGCTGCCGCCGCGCTGGCGACTGCCGGCCTGTTCCAGGCGATCGCGCAGGGCCGCCGGCAATTGCAGTTCGAAGAAGCCGAACATCGGCAGGGCCAGCACCACGAACAGCGCGGCGAAGCTGCCCAGCAGCCAGGGTTGTTGCAGCAAGGCCTGCAAGTTGCCGCCGAGCAGGGCCGCGAGCATGCCCAGCGCGGCATACACCAGCGCCATGCAGATCACATAGCTGCCGGCCAGGGCAAAACCGCGCCGCGCATTGGCGCCGCTACCGACCACCAAGCCGGCGAGGATCGGCAGCATCGGCAACATGCAAGGGGTGAAGGCCAGTAGCAGGCCGAGGCCGAAGAAGGCCAGCAGGCTCCACCCCAGGGCATTGTGTTGCAGACTGGCGGCCAGGGATTGATCCTGTGCCTGTACCGGGCCTGGAAGCGTGGACACGCGGCTGTTGTCGCCCAGCTTGACGGCCTGGCTTTGTGGCGGGTAGCACAGGCCGGCGTCGGCGCAGCCTTGCCAGCCGACAGTGAGCGGACCGCTGGCACCCGCCGGGATCAGCAGTTCAAGCTCGCCGCGATGGACCTGCTGGTCGCCGAAGAACTCGTCGCTGTGCTGCTCGCCCTCGGGCAGTTCGGGTTGCTGGGCGGGGGGCAGGCCATCGAACTTCAGGCGTTTCTGATAGAGGTAGTAGCCGTCGGCGATCTGCCAGGACAGCCGGGTTTGCCCGGACGGCAGGGTTTCGCTGCTGAAGGCGAACGCCTGGCCGACGGGTAGGAAGTCCGGCTTTTTCACCGCGAATGGATCGTTGCCGGCCTGGACGAGGCCGGCGAAAAGGACAAAGACAAAGGTCAACAACCAACGCATAAAAAAACCTTAAAAACCGTAGCGAGTCGAGCTAGCCTGCAAGCAGGCGATTAACCGATCATTAACCCGATCCCATCCCTGGTTATATGCGGCCCCTGTCGGAGCCAGCTTGCTCGCGAAAGGGCCCTTGAGGCTGCTAAAAGCTTGGCGGCGGTGCGGCGATCCGGTCAGTACCCACATCAGTTCGGTGGCGCTTTCAATCTCGTGCTCGAGCTCGGGGCCAGCCTGGTTACCAGCGCCCGCGACGATTAACTACTCTGGATACATTGGCGGCATAATCGTCGCTTAATCCACTTGCGTTTCAATCGGCACATTTGCACAGGTGTCCCCATGCACGTACTGGTTTGCGAAGACGACGAACTGATCGCCAGCGGCATCAAGGCCGGCCTGAGCGCCCAGGGCATGATTGTCGAGCATGTCGCCACCGCCGCGGCCGCGCGCGCCATGTTGCGCGCGGCGGAGTTCGACGTGATGGTGCTCGACCTCGGCCTGCCCGACGAAGACGGTCTCAAGTTGTTGGCGCAGTTGCGCCAGAAGGGCCTGGAACTGCCGGTGCTGATCCTCACCGCCCGCGACTCGGTCACCGACCGGGTCGATGGCCTGCAGGCCGGTGCCGACGACTACCTGCTCAAGCCCTTCGACCTGCGTGAACTTTTCGCCCGTCTGCAAACCCTGTTGCGGCGCGTGGCCGGGCGCAGCGTCAACCTGATCGAACACGGCGCGCTGAGCTACGACCCGAGCAGTCGCGTGACCCTGCTCGGCGGCCAGCCGGTGGACCTCTCGCGTCGCGAACAGGCGCTGTTGCAGGCCCTGCTGCACAACCGTGGCCGGGTATTGTCCAGTGAGCAACTGAAAGACAGCGTCTACGGCTTCGGCGATGAACTGGAAAGCAATGCCTTGAACGTGCATATCCACCACCTGCGCCGCAAACTGGGCAATGGCATCGTCGAGACCGTCCGTGGCCTGGGCTATCGCCTGGGACCGGCGGGTAGCGAGGACAGTCGGGCATGATGAGCCTGCGTTTGCGCCTGAGCCTGACCATCGGCTCGGCGTTCATCCTGATCTGGGCCCTGGCCGCGACCTGGATGCTCAGCGACCTGCGTCACCAGATGATGTTTTCCCTCGACCAGCGGCTGGTGGCTTCGGCCCGCATGGTCGCCGGGCTGCTGGAGCAATTGCCACCGATCTCGAGCAAGGGCGACGGTACCCATTTCAGCGCCGAACAGCTTAATATTCCCGGTGGCATGGCCTGCCAGGTCAGTTCGCTGCGCGGCGAGATCCTCGCCCGTAGCCACAACAACCCGGAACAGGCCCTGGAGGACCAGACCGCCGGTTTCCACGACCAGATGATCGACGGCGCGCCCTGGCGCAGCTTCACCCTGGTGCGTGGCGATGTGCATATCACCACCGCCGACCGCCAGGTGGAACGCGAGGCGCTGAACCTCTCGGTGTTACTGGCGGCCTCGGTGCCGGTCGGCGTGGCCCTGATGGGCTGCCTGTTCCTGCTCTGGCTGGGCATCGGCCGGGGCCTGGCGCCGCTCAACCGTATGCGCGACGCTTTGATGCGCCGTAGCGCCGATTCCCTCGAACCCTTGCAGGTACAGCCGTTGCCCCGCGAGTTGCAGCCGTTGCTGGACACCCAGAACCAACTGCTCCAGCGCATCGGCAAGACCATCGAGCGCGAGCGCCGCCTGACCGGCGATGCCGCCCATGAGCTGCGCAGCCCGCTGACCGCGATCAAGACCCACCTGCAAGTGGCGCGCATGACCGAAGGCGCCGCCCGTGACCAGTCCCTGGCCCACGCCGAGGCCGGTGCCGACCGCCTGCACCGGACCCTGGAGCAGTTGCTGTTGCTGGCGCGGGTCGAAGGCAGCCTGTCGTTCGATGACGGCGTGCAGTGCAATGCCGAGCAGGTGGCGCGCCTGGCCATCCAGGATTCGGCCAACGGCAACCGTGACCGCATCGCCTTGCACCTGTCGGAGAACTACTCCCCGGCACCGCTGGAAATGCCCTCGACCCTGTCCATTGCCGCCTTGCGCAACCTGCTCGACAACGCTCTGCGCCACACTCCTGGCGATGCGCCGGTGGAATTGAATGTGGAAACCATCGGCAATCGTGTGCGCTTCCAGGTTCGCGACCACGGCCCGGGTATTGCCGCGGACGATCTGCAGCATCTGACCCAGCGCTTCTGGCGCCACAGCGCGAGCAGCGGTTGCGGCCTGGGGTTGGCGATTGTCAATGCCATCGTCCAGCGCTGTGGCTGCGTCCTGCATTTCGACAGCCGTCCCGACGGACTGCGGGTCGAGCTGACCATGCCGTTGCAGGTGCTCTGAAACCCATCTCTCGGCGCCTGCTGGCCAGGCCTGGAGCGCTGGCTTCCAGGTCGCGTCAATGGGCGGCGGATCCAGTTGCGTTCTCTGACATCATCCCGTGCATCTTGATGTGCTATGTCTGCGTCACCAGTGCTCCCTTGTAGGAGCAAGCTTGCTCCTACAAGGGGCTTGTACCGTAGATATGAGAGCCTCCATGCAAGCCCTGAACAATATCAACTTCGACTCCCTGATCGACACCTTCGTCAGCCTCAGCGCCGCCTTCATCCTCGGCGGCCTGATCGGTCTCGAGCGGCAATACCGCCAGCGTACCGCCGGCCTGCGCACCAATGTGCTGGTGGCGGTGGGGGCGGCGATCTTCGTCGACATGGCCAACCGCCTGGGCGGCGTCGAAGGCGCGGTGCGGGTGGTCGCCTATGTGGTCTCCGGTATCGGCTTTCTCGGTGCCGGGGTGATCATGCGCGAGGAGGGTAATGTCCGTGGCCTGAACACCGCCGCGACCCTCTGGGCCTCGGCGGCGGTCGGCGCCTGCGCCGGTGCCGACCTGATCCTTGAAGCTCTGCTGGGGACCCTGTTCGTCCTGGCGGCGAACACCCTGCTGCGGCCGATCGTCAACAACATCAACCGTCAGCCGCTGGATGTGGTCTCGGCGGAAGTGACCAACATCATTTATCTGATTGCCCTGCGCAGCCAGCAGAAGGCCGCGTTGTCCTTGCTGGAGAAAGAGCTGGAGCGCAGCAACTACCCGGCCAGCGATGTCGATGTGCGCCCCTTTGGCGACGAAGAGGTGGAAATCGAAGCGACCCTGGCGATCACCTCGGTGGACGGCGACGAACTCGATGCCCTGGTGGCGCGGCTGTCCACCTCGAGCATGGTGCAGCAGGCGTTCTGGAGCCCGAGTACCACTGATTGACCAGGATCTCGCCGGCGGTGCCCAGTTGCCGTGGCGGGAGATGGGGCGATTGCGGGCTTCCTGGAAACGACGAGTATCTTGGGATTTTCCCTACAGATGCTTCTGAGGTCTCTCGATAAAGTGACCGACCTGGTTCAGCCCTCACGCCCTGAACGTTACATCCACGGGCCGGCATGGGCTGAGTTCCACCGTTCAGCCACAGCAGAAATTGAGACTTTTCCTATACTGTATTTCGCTTTCCCTACCTGTTTTTTCGATACAAGCACGTTCCCGTCTCAAGCAGTGGCTGGCGTACTTCTTGAGGATTTGTAATGCGCACAGCTCTGATAGTTGACGATCACCCGTTCATTCGCATGGCCATCAAGGTCTTGCTGGAGAAGGAGGGGTTCGAGGTCGTCGCCGAGGCCGACAATGGCGTCGATGCGGTGCAGCTGGCTCGGGAGTTGGCGCCCAGCCTGATTGTCATGGACCTCAATATTCCGCGGCTCGATGGCCTGGAAGCGATCAAGCGCCTCAGCGACCTGCAACTGCCGAGCAAGCTGGTGGTGCTTACCGAACAGGCTCCCGAGTTCTACTCCGAGCGCTGCATGCGCGCCGGCGCCATGGGCTATATCTCCAAGACCGCCGAGTTGGTCGAGCTGCGCCTGGCGATCCAGGCGGTGATGCTCAACAAGAGTTTCTTTCCGCGCCTGGAAGGGCACGTTCAAGGGCAGGCTGGCGGTGTCTCGGAGCCGGTGCTGATCGACAGCCTGAGCAATCGTGAGCTGAGCATCCTGCGCTACATCGCCCGGGGGATGAAAAACAAGGACATCAGTGAACTGATGCTGCTCAGCGACAAGACGGTCAGCACCTACAAGACCCGCCTGATCGACAAGCTCAACCTGAAATCGGTGGTGGCGCTGGCGGAGTTCGCCAAGCGCAACCAACTGATCTGAGGTGCCCTGGTGGGGCAGTCATCAATCCCACTGCGGCGCGAGACCTGGCGGGTTGGTCAGGCGCTGGGCGCGCTCGAGGCTGGCGATCTTCGCCATGTCCTCATCGCTCAAGCGCAGGTCGCGGGCCTTGAGGTTACTCGCCAGGTTCTCGCGCCGGGTTGACGAGGGGATCACCGCGTAACCCAGTTGCATGGCCCAGGCCAGGGTCACCTGCGCCGGTGTCGCCCGGTGCTGCTCGGCGATTTGCCGGATCAGTGGGTCCTTCAGCACTTCGCCATAGGCCAGGGTCATGTAGGAGGTGATCTGGATGCCTTGGTCCTGGGCGGCCGCGACCACGTTGCGGTTCTGCAGGTAGGGGTGCAGTTCGATCTGGTTGGTGGCGATCTGATCGGCACCGACGGCGGCAATTGCCTGTTGCAGCAGTTCGGTGGTGAAGTTGGAGACGCCGATCCGACGGGTCAGGCCCAGTTGCTTGGCCTCCAGCAGCGCGCCCATGAATTCAGCGACTGGCACCTGGTCCTGCGGCGATGGCCAGTGGATCAGGGTCAGGTCCAGGTAGTCGGTACGCAGTTTGCGCAGGCTGTCCTTGAGGCTGGGGATCAGGGCGTCCTTGCCGAGGTTGGCGACCCAGATCTTGCTGGTGATGAACAACTGGTCACGGGGAATGCCGCTGGCGCTGATGGCCTGACCGACTTCGGCCTCGTTTTCGTAGATCTGTGCGGTGTCGATGACCCGGTAGCCCAGTTCGAGGCCGCTGCTGACCGAATCGATGACGACCTGGCCTTGCAGGCGGAAGGTGCCGAGGCCGAAGGCGGGAACAGACATGAGGGACTCCTGAAGTGACAGTGGGAATGAGCAGGAGTATCCCCATCCCGATCTTTGAGAAAAAGTAAGGGAGGGGAAAATGACTCTTTACCAGTGCGCACGAATAAGCGGAGTTTCGAAGCTCGGTCCGTGGGAAGGGGCGCGCGCTCTTGGAGCTGGCAAGCCAGCTCACAAAAAGCCTATCGGTTGTTCAGCCTCGCGGTTCGAGGATCATGCAGGTGGTGGAACCTGTGGCATAAAGCCGTCCGTCGGCGTCGTAGATCCGCCCTTCGGCCAGGGCCGTGGAGCGACCGAGGTGGACCAGCGTGCCCTCGGCGCGGATCGGCCCGCTGCTGCTGGTCAGGGCCCGCACATAGCTGATGCGCAGGTCCAGAGTGGTGTAGCCCTGGCCCTTTTGCAGGCGGGTATGGATGGCGCAGCCCATGCACGAGTCGAGCAAGGTCGCGGCATAGCCGCCATGGACACTGCCCAATGGGTTGTAATGACGGGTGTCCGGGGTGCCCTGGAAGACGAACCGCCCCTCGGACCATTCGATGGGGATGAAGTCCAGCAAGCTGCCGATCGGCGGCGAGGGCAGTTCGCCGTTACCGATGCCGTTGAAGAACTGCGCCGGGGTCAACTGGCTGACCTCGGCCAGGGTCAGGCTGCCGGGGCCTTGCAAGCGCTCGCGCATGGCCTGCTCCTCGGCGATCCATTGGGCAAGCGTGACGTCGCGATTTGGGGTCTGCATGGGGCGCCTCCTGACTGAAATAAAAAATTATTGTCGTAATATTTTACTCGATATTATGTCCGAAATATAAATTAATCCAGCCCCTGCGCAGATCCTTGCCGTGCAGTAATACAAGGAATGGCCACGTTGAAAAGCCGACTTGCCCATGAGCACAAGGGCATCGATGATTGTCTCATTGGTAGAACACTGAAGCTGTTTCATGCGGTCTAGCGCTAAAAACCGGTTGAATCTAAGCTGTGCCCATGAATGACGGAGGTACCCATGAAAAAGATTCTTGGTCTCTACACCAGTCCCCGTGGCCATTGGGTCGGTGACGGTTTTCCGGTGCGCACGCTGTTTTCCTATGACCACCTGGGCCAGCACATCAGTCCTTTTCTGCTGCTCGACCATGCCGGACCCGCTGAATTCACCGCGACCACGCAACGCCGTGGTGTCGGCCAACATCCCCATCGCGGTTTTGAAACCGTGAGCATCGTCTATGACGGTGAAGTGGAGCACCGTGATTCCACCGGCGCCGGCGGCGTGATCGGCCCGGGTGACGTGCAATGGATGACCGCCGGGGCGGGAATCATCCATGAGGAGTTTCATTCCGCGGCCTTTGCCCGGAGCGGCGGCCGCTTGGAGATGGTCCAGCTATGGGTCAACCTGCCGGCGCGGGACAAGTCCGCCGCGGCTGGTTACCAGGGTATTCTCGATAGCGATATCCCCCGGATCGCCCTCAAGGACCAAGCCGGCAGCCTGCGCCTGATTGCCGGTGAGTTCGACGGACAGCGCGGGCCGGCGCGGACCTTCACGCCGATGGATGTCTGGGATATCCGCCTGGCTGGCGGGAAAACCGTGGCGCTGGACCTGCATGAAGGTCGCAGCACGGTGCTGGTGGTCCTGCGCGGCAGTGTGCGGGTCAATGACGAGCAACTGGCGCAGCCAGGGCAACTGGTGGTGTTCGAGCGTGCCGGCAGCGCGGTGTCGTTGCACGCCGGTGACGGCGAAGCGCTGGTGCTGCTTCTCAGCGGCGAGCCCATCGACGAACCGATTGTCGGTCACGGTCCCTTCGTGATGAACAGCGAAGCCGAGATTCACCAGGCCTTTGCCGACTTCCAGGCCGGACGGTTCGGGCAGATGCGCGACTGACCCCGCTACGCGGTTCTCACGCTCGCGGAGCCGCGCCGCGGCCTCGAATATAAAGCTATAACTCCATGAAGCCGTTCTGTGCGATCTTCGCGCCGTGACGGTTTCTTTTCATGGAGTGGCTCGATGCTTGACCTGTTGTCTGAACATCCCTTGTCGTGCGCTTTGCTGCTGATCGTGATCGATTTGCTGCTGTGGCACCTGATCGGCGGCAAGAGCGGCACCTGGAAACTGGCCGTGCGCCTGACGGTGTTTTCGCTGTTCAGCCTGCTGCTGTTCAACGAGGGCATGAACCCCTTGCAGACCGCGCCGTGGCCGGATGACATCCCCCGGCACCTGGCGGCCACCGGCTTGCAGATCGGTTGGTGGCTGTTCGGCGCGCGGACCCTGACGGTGCTGCTTGGCACGGTGATGATGCAGCGGGTCGGGCATGCCGGCCGGCTGGTGCAGGATGTGCTCGGGGCGATCATCTTCCTGATCGCCATCGTCGCGGCGGCGGCCTATGTGCTCGACCTGCCGGTCAAGGGCGTGCTGGCGACCTCCGGTGCCCTGGCGATCATTGTCGGCCTGGCCTTGCAGAGTACCCTCAGCGACGTGTTTTCCGGGATTGTCCTGAACGCCACCAAGCCCTATCAGGTCGATGATTGGATTTCCATCGACGGCACCGAAGGCCGGGTCGTCGATATCGACTGGCGTGCTACCCGCTTGCAGACGTCCCAGGGCAGCATGGCGGTGGTGCCCAACTCCCTCGCGGCCAGGGCCAAGATCGTCAACTTCAGCCGGCCCAGCGATATGCATGGCCTGTCCATCAGCGTGCAGGTCAGCCCGCATTCGCGGCCCCAGGTGGTGATCGAGGCGTTGGAGCGGGCCATGCTCGGCTGTCGCGCCTTGTTGCCGAGCCCGGCGCCCTGCGTGACGCTGAAAAGTTCCAGTGCCGAGGGCGCGGAATACGAAATCAATGGTTTCGTGGTGTCCATGGACGAGAAACGCGGAGTTCGCAATCAGCTCTACGACCTGGCATTCCGGCATTTGCGCGCTTCGGGAGTGAGCCTGCTGTCCAGCGGGGAGAGTGCCACCCCGGTGAATTTATCGCGCCCGCGAAGGTTGTTGGAAAGCTCTTCGATTTTCTCCACCTTGCGTTCGGAGGAGAAGGACACGTTCAGCGAGAATATGCAGGCGCAGACGTTCCGTGCCGGCAGCGAGATCATGGCGCGGGGCGAGGTCAGCGATCATCTGTTCATCATCGAGTCGGGGGTGGTCTCGGTCACGCTGTTGCGCGGCGGTGTGCCGCTGGAGGCCGGACGCATGGGACCCGGCGAGGTGATCGGCGAGGCCGGGGTGCTGGCCGACCTGGCGGTGGTGGCGGATTTCACCGCCAAGACCGACTGTGTGCTGTATCGCATTGAAAACGAGTACCTCAAGCCGTGCCTGGAGGCCCGGCACGATATCGGCGAGGCGATGAAAAACCTGCTCGACCATCGCTTGAGCGCGGTGCAGCGGTTCACCCGCGAAGTGCCCAAACCGGTGGAAAAGCGCGGGTTTATGCAGTGGTTGCGCAATCGGGCCTAGTGCTTCCGATGTTACAGAATGAAGCAGGCAATCAGCTTGAGAGGTCAGCCCGGCTGACCTATATTGGCCGCCTTTGGCCGCGATTTCAGATCAAGGAACAGTCATGACGGGTGAGCGCAATATCGACAAGGAACGGCCGGAAGATGTCTTCCGGGTCGAGGACGGTATACGTCTTTGTGAGTTCTGGATCGATAATTTCAAGTCACTGGTCGCTTTCAGAATGCGGCTGGCGGACTTCACCTGTCTTGTTGGTTTGAATGGTGCGGGTAAGTCCACGATTTTGCAGGCACTGGATTTTCTTTCCCAGCAAATCAAGGGCGACCTGTCCGGCTGGCTGAAAAACCGTGAATGGAAGCCTGTCGACCTCAAGTCAAAACTCAGTAAAAACAGCAATATCAGTTTTGAGATTAAATGTGAGTTTGCCGGCAAGCTGGCGACCTGGAATGGCAGCTTCAATCGGACATTATTGCGCTGTACTGAAGAGTCGTGGATCGTTGATCAGGATGCTATTCGCGTTTCAGATGGTCGTGTCTACATTCATGAAACGAATGTGCATGGCAGTGGCCGAGGCAATACGGGCAGTCTCATCAACTTCGAATATCAAGGCTCTATTCTCTCTGCATTGAAAGAGTCGCTGCTTCCAAAGAGCTTTTTGGCGTTCAAGCGTTTTATCGCCGGCATCACCTCGCTGGATGCACTGTCCCCTCAGTACTTGCGTAAGCAGGCGCGCGGCAGTCAAGGCGGCTTGGGTTTTGCGGGTGAGCAGCTATCTGCGTTTGTGCATCAACTGAGTCCCGATCGGCTCACCACGCTTGTTGCGATGCTGAAGAAAAACTACCCGCATCTTCATTCAATCGAAATCAAGTCCCTCAATTCCGGCTGGAAGTCCCTGGGGATACAGGAAACCTACAGCTCAGGTAGCTTCAGTACTCAAGCCCGGCATATGAACGATGGCATGTTGCGCTTGATGGCGATTCTGGCGGAAACCTTGTCGGCGCATGGGTTCATGCTCTTCGACGAGGTGGAAAACGGCATCAACTCCGAGCTCATCGAATTTTTGCTGGATTATCTGGTGGGGCTCGATCGACAGGTCATGGTGACCACCCACAGCCCGATGATTCTGAATTATCTGGAGGACGACATCGCCCGGCGGGGGGTTCAACTGATCTATAAAACCGAAGACGGAAGAACCCGGGCTATTCCTTTCTTTTCCATTCCATCGATCGCGGAGAAATTGACGGTGATGGGGCCGGGAGAGGTGTTTGTCGATACCGATCTTGTTCGTCTGCCTCAGGAAATTGGCCGGCTGATGGCGAGGTAACACGGATGTTGCTTCTGGTTAGTGGAGAGGGCCCTTCCGATATAGGTCGCTTAGCGCCGGGTGAGCAGGGACCTGAGTTTTTCCCGGGGCCGATGACGCTGGTTCTGGACAAACTGGTCGAGGAGGTTATGCAGTACTCGTTGCTCGACCTTCACACCGTGCATTTTATTCATAAAACAGAGTTGTTGGCTGTGGAGCCGAAACATAGTGGGCGCCGACTATCGGCGCCTGGAAAGCGAACAGCCAAGGAAACCGGTTACTACTACCAGAACGCTCGACGCCTGGCGCTCAAAGCTGCTGAGTTGGCGCGGGAGTCTGACGATACGGTGGTACCTGTGCTGTTCCGGGATGCGGACGGAACGCAGTCCTCGGGTCGTGGTGAATGGCTGGATAAATGGACGTCGATGATCAACGGTTTTGAGGAAGGAGGCTCTTTGCTGGGTGTTCCGATGTTACCGAAACCCAAGTCTGAAGCCTGGTTGCTGTGCGCATTTCGGACGCCGGCTTATCAATACTGTGCTGTGCTTGAGTTGGCTTCAGGTAACGACGACTCGCCTGACTCTCTCAAGGATCAGCTTGACCGCGTACGCAATGGATCATCGACAACTGAGGATATCAACCAGGCGATACGCGAGGGGGAAGTGGATCCCCGGCGAATCGATATGGCCAGTTTCAATGCGTTCAAGACACGATTGGCTGAAGTCATGCAAGGGGTTATCGGTCCTGCAGCACTGGAGTCAGGCAACCAACACTAGCGATTAGTCACTTGGGCTCAGTTGCTGCAGAATCTCCTACAGGTTCGTGTTGAGCATTATGATGAGTCAAGGCGCGGGATACGGGTCAGAAAGACAACCCCAGCGCCCCCAGTGCCAGTAGCACCGCCGCCATCACCCCGACCACTGCGAACAGTTGCTGCAGCCTGGGTCCGGCCAGGCGCCCGGCGACCTGGCGACCCAGGATCAACCCGACCACCGCCCCCGCCGCAAACGGCCCGCCCACCGACCAGTGCATGACCCCGGACAGCGTCGCCGTCACCACGCTTCCCAGTGACACCAGCGCGATCACCGCCAGGGAGGTGGCGACGATGCTCCGGTTGTCCAGGTTGGTATAGCGCGTCAGCGCCGGAATGATGACAAAGCCGCCACCGACTCCGAGCAACCCCGAGAGCAACCCCGAGAGCATGCCGGTAACGGTCAGCGCGCGGGCGCAGGGCAGGGTCCAGCGCAGTCGGCCCTGCTGGGGATTGAGCACGCAAGGCAGGAAATCGGGTCGTGGTGCCGGCTGTCCGTGCCGCAATTCCCGGTGCGCCTTGAGGAAGATCCGGCTGCAGGCGTAGACCATCACGGCGGCAAACCCCAGGGCCAGCGGTGCGTTGGGCAGGCGATGGGCGAGCCACAGGCCCAGGGGCGTGAGCAGTACGCCAATCCCGGCGATGTAGGCCGCCGCCCGATAGCGCACGACGCCCTGGCGCAAGCCGAGCAAGGCGCCGACGCCCGCCGCCAGGCCCACCGCGAGCAAGCCGATGGGTGCGGCCTCGACGATCGACAAGCCCAGCCCGAACACCAGCAGCGGCACCGCGAGGATGCCACCGCCGGCCCCGGTCAGGGCCAGGATCGCGCCAATCAGTGTCCCCAATCCCGCGCCTAGCAACAGATGTTCATTCATGGTTGCGTTCTGACCGCGGTCAAGGTGGGGCGCGCCAGCCATTCACGGCCCTTGAGCATGCCGCGCCAGTACAGTGGCGGCAGGATCCGTTCCTTCAGCCACCAGGCCAGGCGCGTCGGTTTGCGCCCATCGAGGAACCAGGGGGCGAACGTCGGTGCCAGCTTGCCGCCATAGGTGAATTCGGCGAGGACGATCTTGCCGCGTTCCACGGTCAGCGGGCAGGAGCCATAGCCATCGTAGGTGGCTTGCGTGGGCAGGCGTCCGAGGGCCACCAGAACATTGTTGGCCACCACCGGCGCCTGCTTGCGCGCCGCGGCGGCGGTCTTGGCATTGCTGGTGTTGGTCACGTCGCCGAGGCCGTGGATATTGGCGAACTGGCGGTGCCGCAGGGTGGCCGGATCAACATCGACCCAGCCGGCCGCATCGGCCAGGGGGCTGGAACGGATAAAGTCCGGGGCCACTTGTGGCGGCACCACATGCAACATGTCGAAGGGCCGGACCAGGATTTCACGGCTGCCATCGGCCAGGGTGCGGGCAAAGGTCGCCTGCTTCGCCGGGCCATCGACCGCCACCAGGCTGTGACCGAACTGCAGGTCGACGGCGTACTTGTGGATGTATTCCATCAGCGCCGGTACATAGTCGGGCACGCCGAACAGCACCGCGCCAGCGTTGAGGAAGCGGGCGTTGATTCGCCCCAGGCGCCCGCTCTTGAGCCAGTGGTCGCAGGACAGGTACAGGGCCTTCTGCGGCGCTCCGGCGCACTTGATCGGCATCGGCGGCTGGCTGAACAGGGCTTCGCCCTCCTTGAGTTCCTGCACCAGTTTCCAGGTGTAGGGCGCGAGGTCGTAGCGGTAGTTGGAGGTCACGCCATTGCGCCCGAGGGTCGCCTCAAGGCCGTCAATGGCCGCCCAGTCGAGTTTCAGGCCGGGACAGACGATCAACTGTTCGTAGCCGACCCGGCTCTGGTCGGTGAGCACGACTTCGTGGCCGTGGGGCCCGAAGGCGCTGACCGCCGCCTTGATCCAGCGCACGCCACGGGGAATCAGTGATGCCATGGCGCGGGCCGTCGACTCGGGGCGAAACACCCCGGCCCCGACCATGGTCCAGCCGGGTTGATAATAGTGGGTGTCGGCCGGGTCGATAATCGCGATATCCAGGCCCGGGGCCCGGGCCAGCAGGCTGGAGGCCACGGCGATGCCGGCCGCGCCGGCGCCGATGATCAGGATCTGGTGATGGGAAACAGCAGTCGAAGACATGGGGTCGGGTCCAGGTTCAGAGGGCATTGAGCGGGATTTTCAGGTAGCGCACGCCGTTGTCTTCCGGCTCGGGCAGGTGGCCGCTGCGCATGTTGACCTGCACGGCCGGCAATATCAGGACCGGCATGTCGAGGGTCGCGTCACGGGCCTCGCGCATGCTCACGAAGGTGTCTTCGTCGATGCCGTCATGGATATGGATATTGTCCGCGCGCTGTTCGGCGACGCTGGTCATGTAGCGCAGTTCACGGCCACCTGGCAGGTAGTCGTGACACATGAACAAACGGGTCTGCGGCGGCAGTGCCAGCAGCCTGTGGATCGAGCGATAGAGGGTACGCGCATCGGCGCCGGGGAAGTCGCAGCGGGCGGTGCCGTAGTCGGGCATGAACAGGGTATCGCCGACGAAGGCGACCAGCTCGTCGCCGGACTCGACCAGGTAGCTCATGCATGCCGGGGTATGTCCCGGTGTGTGCAGGGCCCGGGCCTTCAAGGTGCCAATGCTGAATTCGGCGCTGTCGTCCAGCAGTATGTCGAACTGGCTGCCGTCGCGGCGGAAATCGCTGCCGGCATTGAACAGCTCGCCGAAAACCTGCTGGACCACGGTGATATGGCTGCCGATGGCGACCTTGGCGCCGAGCTGCTCCTTCAGATAGGCCGCCGCGGAGAGGTGGTCGGCGTGCACGTGGGTTTCCAGGATCCACTCTGCCTGGGCGTCCAGTTCGCGGACCCGGGCGATCAGGCGGTCGGCCGACCCGGTATGGGTACGCCCGGACTTGGGGTCGTAGTCGAGCACACTGTCGATCAGCGCGCAGCGGCGAGTGCTGGTGTCCATCAGCAGATAACTGATGGTCCAGGTGTCGGGGTCGAAAAAGGCTTCTATGGCCAGCTTGTCGCCAAAGGTCATTGCGTACTCCAGACGGCTTCTTGTTGGCGCCGCCGGTCGACGCGCTTGCTTGCGATAAATGTGCGGCGTCAGATTCCCCGCGTTATCGTTCACGTCCATCGCAAGCAAGCGCGTCGACCGGCGGCTCCTACAGGTGTAGTTGACGGGTATGGATCCATCCTTAGTCTGGCAGAGAGATCAATAAGCATGCCAAACCGGCATTTTTGATTTTCGCGCAAGATAACTGACTTATATCAACGCGTTCTTCGACGTTTTCTGATCCGGGGTGGTTTTTCAGAAGAATTGGCAGTCATTTTGGCGGTCGGTGGCAGTCAATGGCAGAAAATACCGATATGCATTAAGCTGCTGCTTCCATCCGGGAGTTGCCATGACCATCCTTGCCACCGACTTTGCCCGGCCCGACATGCGGGCCCTGGTGTCTTATCTGGAACACGACCCGCGGCCGACCATCGTCCTCGATACCGACTACAACATCGTTGCCGCCAATACCGCCTACCAGCGCCAGTTCGGCGTGGAGGGCCGGCCCCATGTCGGGGCGAAATGCTTTCGGGTCTCGCACCAGTTCGCGGTGCCCTGTGATCAGGCCGGCGAGCATTGCCCCATGCGCAAGGCCCACGAAACCCGCTTGCCCGAACGCGTCCTGCATATTCATCACACCCCACGCGGCCCCGAGCATGTCGATGTGGAGCTACGCCCGTTGCTCGACGCGCAGGGCGAAGTGGTGGGCTATGTCGAGTGCTTGAATACGGTCGCCGTGGCCTCGGCCCAGCCACAGCATCAGGGCCTGGTCGGCCGCTCGGCAGCGTTCAAGGAAGCACTGGGCGCCTTGCGGCGGGCGGCCCCGTCGCCGATTCCGGTGTTGCTGCAAGGTGAGTCCGGCACCGGCAAGGAACTCTTTGCCCGCGCCTTGCACGAGGGCAGTCCGCGGGCCGGCGGACCGCTGGTGGTGGTCGACTGCACTGGCCTGACCGAAACCCTGCTCGAGAGCGAGCTGTTCGGCTACGAAAAGGGCGCCTTCACCGGGGCCTTGCAGCGCAAGATCGGGCTGGCCGAAGCGGCCCATGGTGGCACGCTGTTCCTCGACGAGATCGGCGAGGTGCCGCTGGCGATGCAGGTCAAGCTGCTGCGTCTGATCGAGTCCGGCAGCTTTCGTCCGGTGGGCAGCCTGCGCACCGTGCACTCGGACTTCCGCCTGGTCTGCGCGACCCACAAGCCGCTCAAGGACATGGTCACGGCCGGTAGTTTTCGCCAGGACCTGTTCTACCGCATCAGCGCCTTTCCGATCCGCTTGCCGGCCTTGCGTGAGCGCAGCGATGACCTGCCGTTGCTGATCGACAGCCTGTTGCAGCGGCTGGCACCGACCGCGATGCCGCGTATCGATCCGGCGGCGATGAAGGTCCTGGGGCTGCATGACTGGCCGGGCAATATCCGTGAACTGCGCAATGTGCTGGAGCGGGCCCGGCTGTTTACCGACGATGGGGTAATTCGCGTATCCGATCTACCCGCCGAACTGCGCCGTGAAACACCGATGGCGCCCCCCCAGCGGCGGCATGGGCGCAACGAGCTGGAGCAATTGGCTCACGCGCTGGCGGTGTTCGACGGCCCGCGCAGCGAGCTGGCGAAAACCCTGGGGATGAGCGAGCGCACGCTGTATCGGCGGTTGCAGGCGTTGGAAGAGAAGAGCTGATGGTCGCCGATCCGCCCAGGCCGAGGCATTGTCGAGCCAGGCCTGGGCACAGGCGCTGTTCAATCGGTGCTTAGCAGCACCTTGGCGAAGAATGCCGGATCGGCATTGCCCCCCGACAACACCACTACCGCGCAACGTCCGTCCAGCGCGATACGTCCGGCCAGCAGCGCCGCGAGGCCGACCACGCCGCCCGGTTCGACCACCAGCTTGAGGTTCTCGAATGCCCATCTCAGGGCGACCCGGACCTCGGCGTCGGTCACCGTCAGCCCGCCGCTGAGCAGTCGGCGATTGATCTCGAAGGTCAGCTCGCCCGGTGCCGCGGTGAGGATCGCGTCGCAGATCGAGTGGCCGCCCGGCGCAATACTTTGCCGGCTGCCGGCGGCCAGGGAGCGCCCGGTGTCGTCGAAGCCGTCCGGTTCCACCGCATACACCGCGATCTCTGGAAACTGGCTGTGCAGGGCCACGCTGACCCCGGCAATCAGGCCGCCACCGCCGCAGGGCACCAGCACCACTTCAGGCCGCAGCTCCAGCATCCGGGCTTGCCGGGCGATTTCCAGTCCCAGGGTGCCCTGGCCGGCCATCACCCGTGGATCGTCATAGGGTTTGACCAGCACCGCGCCGCTTTCGGCGATCAGCGTCGCGGCGAGGGCTTCGCGATCCTCCGTTTCGCGGTCGAACAGCACCACCCGCGCACCCTCTTCGCGGGTGCGGCGGATCTTTAATGCAGGGGCATCCCGAGGCATCAGGATCGTTGCCTGGATACCCAGCAGCCTGGCCGCGCAGGCCACGCCCTGGGCGTGGTTGCCGGAGGAGAAGGCCAGCACGCCACGGGCGCGTTCTTCGGCGCTCAGGCTGGCGAGGGTGTTGTAGGCGCCACGGAACTTGAACGAGCCGGTTCTTTGCAGCACCTCCGGCTTGACCAGCACCCGGCCCTGGCAGTGTTCATTCAGGCTGTGGAATTCCAGCAGGGGTGTTTCCACGGCGTGTCCCTGGATACGCCGGGCGGCCTGTTCGATATCGGCCAGTTGAATGGGGTGTGAGGTCATGTCGTGCTCCTGGATTCGCAAAGGCCTTAATCTGCGGTTTTATATGACCATTGAAAAGCGCTTGTTCGTGGTGTTGAACAACGTAAAATCCGTGGATGGACACTCGATTTCTCGAAACCTTCCTGGCGGTGATCGACTGCGGTTCCATCGCCGCGGCGGCGCGCCAGCTGGATCTGGCGCCGACCACCGTGGCCCAGCAGATCAAGGCCCTGGAGAAACAGCTCGGCAATGCCTTGCTCAGGCGCAGCGGGCATACCGTGCAGCCGACTCCCGCGGCCCATCGGATCGCCGAGCGGGCCCGGCTGATTGTCCGCGAAGCCCGCGACCTGTGCGCCAGCGCCTCCAGTGGTGTGCTGCCGGTCGGGCCCTTGCGGTTGGGGGCGACCCAATATGCCTTGATGCGCTTGCTGCCGCCGGCGCTGCATGAGTGGCGTCGCTGTTACCCCGAGGTCGAGATCTATATCGAGCCCGGCAACTCCCAGGAACTGATGGAACAGGTGGTGGGTGGCGACCTGGATGCGGCGTTGATCGTGCATCCGTTGTTCGCCTTGCCCAAGAGTTGCGAGTGGATCGCGCTGGTGGAGGAACCGCTGGTGCTGATCACCCCGTTGACGCTGCAGGTCGACGATGTGCTGGCGACTATCGCCCGGGAACCCTTTATCCGCTTCAGTCGCAAAGTGGTCGGCGGCAAGCTGGTGGAGAGCTATCTGCAAGGTCACGGTCTCAAGCCCAAGGCCCAGTTCGAGCTGGACGGCATCGACATCATCGTCAAGTTCGTTGCCGAAGGACTGGGGGTGGCGTTGGTGCCGGACCGACCAGCGGCCAATCATGAGGCGCAAGGCGTGCGCCGCTGGGAGATCCCGGGGCCCAGGCTGTTCCGCACCCTGGGCATCGTCTGGCAACGCGCATCGGTAAGGGCGCCGTTGGTGCTGGCGCTGAATGAGTTGATGGCGCGGCAGGCGACCTGACCCGCCAGGCCTGGACACGCTCCTTGAGCCAGCTTGCTGGCGACAGCGACTTTTCAGGCGACATCAATATTGGCTACTCGATCGCATCGCCAGCCAGCCGGCTCCTACCAAGTCATAGCGCGTTCAGACCAATGGCGCAATATTCAACCGGGTCGAACACGTCAGCAGCGAGCGTCGCTGCGTCGCGGCATACAACTGCAATTCATCGATGGTTTCACGCCCCAGCGCCTGATGGAACTGCTCCCGGTTGGCGTTGCCGATGTAATGCGCTTGCGCGTCATCCCCCAGGTTCGACTGGAAGATCCCCGCCGCGCTCACCGGCAGGAAGTCCTCGTACACCAGCGGCTCGAAACTGACCTGGCCGGCTTCGATCAGGGCTTCCAGCTCACGCAGCGGCAATTCGCTGCTGCGCGCCGCAATGCCTTTTTCGGTCGGGAAGTAGCGGAAGTACGCCAGGCCCTGCTTGCGCATTTCGCTGTAGCTGTCGGGAAAGGCCTTGAACGTATTTTCCATTATCTCGTTATAGCGCGCGGCATTGGCCTCGCTGGGAAAGTCGCCGAGCTCCTCGCGGGCGGCGTTCAGCAAACGGTCGTACAGCGCGCGCCCCTTGGGCGTCAGCGCGGCGCCACGTTGCTCGATTTCGCCGAACCGGGCCGAGTGGCTGCCGACTTCAGTAGCACCCTGACCGACAAAGGTGATGGCTTCCTCCAGCGCCTTGAAGCTGGTCTGACGCAGCAGGATCGGGCACTCGCGGCGGGGCGGACCTTCGATGACCGCCTTGGGGGTGATGCCCTTGCCCGGCATGGCGGCTTGTACGGCATCGATGTCCAGGGTACGCGGGGTCAGGTGGTTGATATGTGGCCCCTTGAACGCCACCACATCGGCGATCAGGCGGTGCTGGGCGTTGAGCTTTTTGTACTCGTCCAGCGAAACCGTGGCGCTGTTGTGCCAGCGAAAGGTCTCCAGCGCCTGCTCGACGAACTCGCCGGCATCGGCGCGGTCGAGGCCGCCATTCATTTCGGCTTTTTCGATCAGCTCGATGGTGCGCGGAGTGAAAATTTTCCGCCGGCTCAAGATCCATTCGGCGAATTCGCGCAAACCTGCTTCCTCGATCAGCTCCAGGCGCAGCAGCGAGGTGAAGACGCGGAACGGGCTGACCTGCAAGGCCGTTTCATGCACGGCACGAAAGGCCGTGGAGTGGACCGGGACGCCGGCTGGCGTCAGGTCGTAATAACCCACCGGCGCCATGCCCATCACCGCGAACAGCCGGCACAGGGTCGCCAGCTCCGCCGCCGTGCCGACGCGAATGGCGCCGTGGCGCTCCATGTCCAGGCGCTGGAGCTCGCCGGTTTGCCTGAGACTGTCGGCCACTTGGGCGTTGTGGCTCAGCACCTGCTCGTTGATCTGCGCGACCAACGCCATCAGCGCACCGTAGAGCGGCACTTCGGCCTTGTACATCTGCGACATGGCACGGGAAAAGTTCGCGCGGATTTCGTCAGGGGGGGCGAAGGCAACGGTGCTCATCGGGGGGTTCTCCGCAAAATCGGGATGACTGGACTTGGGCTGGATTCTGCGGCTGCCCGGCTATGGGTTCAAACGAATTAAGGTCCAGGCATCATTCCAAAAAGGACTGAACTGTGCACCCAGCTCCTTGCGGGCATCCAGGATCTCGGCTTTGCCTGCGCGCCAGATCTGGTGTGCCGCTTGGAGAGCGTGGCCAGTGACAGGAGGATTTGATGTATTAATCTAGTTGCTTGCATTTTCAGGTGGTACAAACGGGATGAATATCAATAATACCGACCTCAACCTGCTCAAAGTGTTCGAGGCCTTGCATGACGAGGGCAGCGCCAGTCGCGCGGCCTTGCAGCTCGGGTTGACCCAATCGGCCGTCAGCGCCGCCTTGAATCGCCTGCGGGCGATGTATGCCGATCAACTCTTCGTCCGTACCGGCAGGGGCTTGTCACCGACCCTGATCGCCAATCAGCTCAAGCCGGTGATCTCCGACGCCCTGAACAAATGTCGGCAGAGTTTTTCGCTGGTCCAGCCGACCCTGGCCAGCTATGAAGGACGTTCGGTGACCCTCGGCCTGTCCGACGACTTCGAGATTTCCCTGGGCCGGACGCTGATTGAAACCGTGGCGCAACGGGCGAAAAACCTGCGGCTGATCTTTCGGCAAACCCATAGCCAGATTGCGGTCAATGCCTTGATGGAGCGCCAATTCGATTTGACCATTACCGCCGGCGGCGTATCGAATCGCTTGCTGGGTCGACATCTGCTCGGGGAGGGGGGGTATGCCTGCCTAGTGGATCGCGGCAGTCTCGGCGCCAGCGCGCTACTCGATCTGGATGACTACGTCGCCCGCGAGCACATCCTGATCTCCTCGGGTGGCTTTATCGGCATTGTCGATGAGGCGCTGGCCGCCAGGCGGTTGAGCCGGAGGGTCGCCAGCGCGACGACGCATTTCGCGACCTTGCCGTTCTTGCTGAAGGGGACCGCCGCGGTCGCGACCTTGCCTACCCATGCCGCCCGGGCGATCGCCCAATTGTGCGATATCCAGATGCTGCCTTGCCCCATTGACCTGCCGCACTATCCCATCGAGCTGGGCTGGCGCACTCATGCGCAGACGGATGGGGCGGTGCTTCTGGTCAGGCAGGCCATTATCGACAGCTTCGCGCCTTAGAAGCGCGACACGGACGGGCGCGCGGGGCTTTCAGACCCGCAGAATCCTTCCGCCGACCGCCACGCCGAGCAACATCCCGGCGATCACCATAAAGGCCAGGCTCAACGAACTGGCATGGGCGATGAAGCCGATCGCCGCCGGCCCGGCCAGAATCCCCGCATAACCCAGGGTGGTAATCGCCGGTACGGCGATGCTTTCCGGCATGACCTTCTGCTTGCCCACGGCGGTGTACAGCACCGGTACGATATTCGAGCAACCGACGCCCACCAGCGCATAACCGATCAGGGCTGCCTCCCAGGCCGGCGCGAGCGTGGCCAGGGCCAAGCCGGCCGCGGCGATGAGCCCGCCGAACACGATCACGCGTTGTGCCCCCAGACGTCGCACGATAGCGTCGCCGGTCAGTCGCCCGAGCGTCATGGTCAGGGCGAAGGCCGCATAGCCGAGGCCCGCATAGGCATCCGCGACCTGGCGCTCGGCGCTGAGAAATACCGCGCTCCAGTCGAGCATCGCGCCTTCGGCGAGGAACACCACGAAACACAACAAGCCGATAAACAGCACCACGCCATGGGGCACGGCGAAGGGCGGCCCCGAGCTTTCGCTGCCATAGGGCAGCAGGTGCGGTGCGGCCTTGAACAACGCCAGCAGCAGAAACACGATCACCACCGCAATCGCCCCCAGCGGCGACAGCCCCAGGCCCAGCAACGCACTGACCCCGGCGGCCCCGGCGATCCCGCCGAGGCTGAACAGCCCGTGAAAGCCGGACATCATGGTCTTGCCGCTGGCGCGTTCGACGATCACCGCTTGCAGGTTGACGGTGGAGTCCACCGAACCGAGTCCGGCGCCGAACAGGAACAGGCTGGCCACCAGCCAGGGCAGCGAGCTGACCGTGGCCAGCAGCGGCAGCGCGATGCAGATCAGCAAGGTGCCGATGGTCAGCACCCGCCGGCAGCCGAAACGCGAGGCGAGGGCGCCGGCCACTGGCATGGCGATGATCGAGCCGACCCCGAGGCACAACAGCAGCAGGCCCAGGGTGCCTTCATCCAGTCCGGCCCGGGTCTTGGCGTAGGGCACCAGCGGCGCCCAGGCGGCAACGCCGAAACCGGCGATAAAGAAGGCGATGCGGGTCGACATCTGTTCCAGGCGCCCTGGTTTGACCGGGGCATGGAGGGTGAGGGCTGTCATGAACAATCCATTTTCAGCGCAGTTGATCGACGATATCCGCCACACTGCTGAGTACGTCCTTGGCCAACTGTTTCGAGCGCTGGCCGGACCAGCCAGTGCGTGGGTCGGGGGCATCGTCGTTGTCCTTGAAGGGCATCTCCAGGGTCAGCGACAGACAGTCGAAGTGCTGGCCGACACTGTTGCAGGCCAGGGTCATGTTGGCCTGGCCGGGCAGGTCGCGGGTGTAGCCGTGGGTGGTCTGGAAATCCACGGTGAGGGCACTCAGGTGACTGCGAAAGCGGCTTTCCAGCTCGGCGATACGCGGCGTGTAGCCGGGGTTGCCTTCGCAGCCGGCGGTGAACACGTAGGGGATTTCCTCATCGCCGTGGATATCCAGGAACAGATCGACGCCATACTTGGCCATCTGCTGCTGGACGAACAGGACTTCGGGGCTGATTTCCTGGCTGGCGTTTTGCCAGGCGCGGTTGAGGTCCTGGCCCATGGCGTTGGTGCGCAGATGCCCGTGGAAGGCGCCGTCCGGGTTCATATTGGGCACCAGGTACAGGTCGGCGCGGGCCAGCAGGTCCCGCAGCTCGGCATCGTTCTGCTGCTGCAGGCGCTCGATCAGACCTTCCATGAACCATTCGGCCATGTGCTCGCCCGGATGCTGCTGGGCGATGATCCAGACCTTGCGCCGGCCTTCGGCACCGTTGCCTTTGCGCAACAGCTGGATGTCACGGCCTTCGGCACTTTTGCCGACCGCCAGCAACTCGCTGCCGGCGTGCGTCAGGGCCTGTTCGATCAACCAGTCATGGCGCTCGCGGCTGTAGGGTTCGAAGTAGGCGAACCAGACTTGTGCTTGTTCGGCCGCGAGACTGATGTGCAGGCTCTCGCCGTCGAAACGGGTGTCGACGCGAAACCAGCTCTGGTGATCGTACGAGGCGACGGCGCGATAGCCGGTCCAGGCCTTGTTGTAGGAAGACTGACTGGCATTGCTCAATTCAAAGGCATAGGTCTCGCCCGGTAGCAGGCCTTCGACCTTGAAATGAAACCACTGGAAATGCTGGCTGCGGGTATCCGGTTCCATGGCCAGGAGCAGGTGGCGCGGGTTGCTGGCGTCCAGCGCCTGGATATTGCCGCTGTCGAAGTCGCTGCTGATTTTGAGGGAAGGTAGAGCCACGGACATCGTCTGAGTACCTGAGGAAGCTTTTTGTGGTTGCTACTGTACACCCCGTTGGGGCATTCGCCGAGGCATGAGGTCGTGGCTGCGCCAGCCAAATCGGACGCAAAAAAAGACCCGGCAAAAAGCCGGGTCAAAAACCGTGATTAGCCTGATGAGGAGATAATCCAGGAGTCCGACCTAAGGTCTCCAGGTTATCGACCGATCTCGCGATCAGTTGACTGCAATAATAATCATTATCATTTGAAGGTCAAGTCTTTCTTGTCGAATGGCATTTTCCGACGGCCTCTCTGGATCCGCTCGCCCCTTGGCGAGTAGCCGGGCCGGGCATGCTCACACCGCACCGGCCTGTACCTGCACGGCGCGGTCTACCAGGGCCTTGGCCATGTCGATCATGTACACCACCGAAAACCCCAGGTCGCGGTTCGAACCGTTCGCCGCTTCGTATGCCGCCGCCGCCGCGCAGCGCAGCAGGTCCGAGGCATGGATCATGGCCTCCTCGACGTCCAGGTCATCGCGCACGGCAAACAGCTTCTGCTGGAGGGGGTCGGTGGAATTCGCCGTGCAGGCGGCTGTTGAAATGGATGGTTTCAAATAATAGTCGAGTGCGCGTTGGGCGGCGGCGCGATCCTTGAGGGACGCGAACGGGTTTTTCGAGTCGGGTCGAGGGCTTTCTGTCGTGATGGAAGTCATGAAGGGCCTGCCTTTCAGAGGATGTTCAAGTCAGTTCCCGCAGATTAGTACTATTGGTACTGTGATGCTTGTCACAAACAATACATTTTGTGTATTGAGTGGTGAAGTACCGCCCGTATTGTTCTGTCCATGGATAAATGGATAGCGTTGGTGAAAGCCAAGCTCGAAGAGCTCGGTCTTTCGCAGGAAAAACTTGGCGAACGCCTGGATATCACCCAGGGCGGCGTCGGTCATTGGCTGAACAAAAGGCGCAAGCCCGACCTTGCGATGATGAACAAGGTCCTCCAGGCGCTGGGCCTCGCGCATCTGGAGGTGGTGCTGGTGATTCGCGACCGCGCGGTGGCGGCCCAGGCCCCCGAGGAGCAGGACGAGCAGGTCTACGACATTACCTCGGCGTTTCGCTACCCGGTCAGTGACTGGCGTTCGGTCGCTCCCGTGCAGGACTCGGCCAAGGGCGAATATGTCGGGCGTTACGAGGTGACCGATCATTACGCCCCGGCGGCGTTCTGGTTACAGGTGATGGGCGATGCGATGACGGCGCCTTCCGGCACCAGCGTGCCCGAGGGCATGATGGTGCTGGTGGATCCGGATCGGGAGGTCGAGGTCGGTAGCCTGGTGATCGCCCGCTTGCACGAGGGCGAGGAGGCGATTTTCCGCCAGTGGATGGAGGAGGGCGGGCAGCCCTACCTCAAGCCGCTGAACCCGACCTGGCCGAAGCTGGCGGTCGATGAGGATTGCTGCGTGATCGGCGTGGTGGTACAGGCAACGGCGAAGTTCTGAAGGCTGACCTACTGTGGGAGCCGGCAAGCCACGCAGTGGGGGGCCACGAGTTTGCAGGCAATCGAATACCCTGTGGGAGCGGAGCTTGCCCGCGAAGAACGATGACGCGGTGTACCTGATGCACCGCGGCGCATTCTTCGCGGGCAAGCTCCGCTCCGACAAAAGCCCTGTTCCCACAAAAGTGAACTGCTTCCACGGAAGTCCTTCTCCCACAGAAGCCCAGCTCCCACACAAACCTGGCCCCAATCAGGATTCCAGTTCCACCAAGGCACTGCCTTCGCTGACCATTTCGCCTTCCTGGCAATACACTGCCTTGATCACCCCCGCCTGCGGTGCGCGAATGCTGTGCTCCATCTTCATCGCCTCCAGCACCACCAACTGGGCCCCGGCCTCGACGCTTTGCCCGACTTCCACCAGTACCCGCACGATGCTGCCGTTCATCGGCGCGCTCAGGCCGCCCTGGTGCCCGTGACCGCTGTCGACGGCGGCAATCGGATCGAAGCGGGTGATCTTCTGGCACTCGCCCCGCCAGTGCAGATAGAGCCCCTCGACAGTGCGAATCAGACGATGCCGACGGCGAATGCCGGCGTGCTCCGTCGACAGGTATTCCCCGTGCAGTTCAAATCGGCTGTCCGCGGCCAGGGTCACGGCCCGGTCCTCGCCCGCGCAGCTCAGGTGCACTACGGTTTCCGCCGGCAGCCCGCTGCGAAAGCCGCTGCCCTGGGCCCAGGGGGAAGCGGGGTCGTCAGCCCGTATGCCGGGAGCCTGGCTCTGGATGAAGGCCTGGGCGGCAGCCTGCCAGAACCCCTCCGTCAGGGCCCCGGCAGCCGGCAGCAGCTCGTCCTGATAACGCGGAATAAAGCCGGTATCCAGCTCGGCCGCGGCAAACGCCGGGTGGGCGACGATCCGCCGGAGGAAGCCGAGGTTGGTTTTCAATCCGCCAATCACGAACTCGTCGAGCATCGCCAGCAAGCGCAGGCGTGCCTGCTCGCGGGTTTCGCCCCAGGCGATCAGCTTGCCCAGCATCGGGTCGTAGAACGGCGAGACACTGTCGCCCTCGGCCACGCCGCTGTCGACCCGGCGTCCCGGTCCCGGGGCGGATTCGCGATAGAGCTCCAGGTGCCCGGTGGCCGGGAGGAAATCATGACTCGGGTCTTCGGCGTACAGGCGCACTTCGATGGCATGGCCCTGCAACGGCACCTGCTCCTGGCTGATCGGCAGCGCTTCACCACGGGCGACGCGAATCTGCCAGGCCACCAGGTCGAGGCCGGTGATGGCCTCGGTGACCGGGTGTTCGACCTGCAGGCGGGTGTTCATTTCCATGAAGAAAAACTCGCCGCGAGCGTCCAGCAGGAACTCCACGGTGCCGGCGCCGACGTAGCCGATGGCCTGGGCCGCGCGTACCGCCGCCTCGCCCATGGCTTGGCGCAGTTGCGGGCTGAGGCCGGGAGCGGGGGCTTCCTCGACGACTTTCTGGTGGCGGCGCTGGATCGAGCAATCGCGTTCGTTGAGGTACAGGCAGTGGCCGTGCTGGTCGGCGAACACCTGGATCTCGACGTGGCGTGGCTTGAGCAGGTATTTCTCCACCAACATCCGCGAATCGCCGAAGGACGATTGCGCTTCGCGCTGGGCCGAGGCCAGGGCTTCGGCCAGTTGGCTGTCCTCCTCGACCACTTTCATGCCCTTGCCGCCACCGCCGGCGGTAGCCTTGAGCAGCACCGGGTAACCGATGAGCTCGGCGGCCTGGCGGAATGTCTCCAGGTCCTGGTTCGCGCCGTGATAGCCGGGCACCAGCGGCACACCGGCGGTTTCCATCAGGGCCTTGGCGGCGGACTTGCTGCCCATGGCGTCGATGGCGCTGGCGGGCGGGCCGAGGAACACCAGTCCGGCGGCCTCGATGGCCCGGGCGAAACCGGCGTTTTCCGAGAGGAAACCATAACCGGGGTGGATCGCCTGGGCACCGCTGGCCTGGGCGGCGGCGATCAGTTTGTCGATTTGCAGGTAGCTCTCGGCGGCCTTGCTGCCACCCAGGTCGACGCGGATATCGGCTTCACGGCTGTGGCGCGCGTCACGGTCGATGGCGCTGTGCACGGCGACGGTGGTCAGGCCCAGGGCCTTGGCGGTGCGCATGACCCGGCAGGCGATTTCACCGCGATTGGCCACCAGGATGGAAGTGATTACAGGGGCGTTCATCAACGGGGCTCCTTGGCGTTCGACTCGGCTTGCCAGCTCGGCGGGCGTTTTTGCAGGAAAGCCCGCAGGCCCTCCTGGCCTTCGGGACTGACCCGGATGCGGGCGATGGCGTTTTCGCAATAGCGCCGCCGTGCCGGGCTGAGTTCGCCGCCGCCGACTTCGCGCAGCAGTTCCTTGCTCACGCGCATCGCTTGCGGGCTGTTGAGCAACAGATTGTCGATCCAGGCCTCGACCTGCCGATCGAGTTCACTGGCCGGGTAGCTTTCGGCCAGCAGACCCAGCTCGCGGGCGCGCACGCCGCTGAAGCGTTCGGCGGTCAAGGCGTAGCGGCGGGCGGCGCGTTCGCCGATGGCCTGGACCACGAACGGGCTGATCACCGCCGGGGCCAGGCCGATGCGCACTTCCGAGAGGCAGAACTGCGCGTCGTCGGCGCCGATGGCCATGTCACAGCAACCGATCAGGCCCAGGGCGCCGCCGTAGGCCGCGCCTTGCACCACGGCCAGGGTCGGGATCTTCAGGCGGGCCAGGTTGTACATCAGCTCGGCCAGTTCGCGGGCGTCGTCGAGGTTGGTGTGGTAGTCCAGCTCGGCCGATTGCTGCATCCAGGCCAGGTCGGCCCCGGCGCTGAAATGCCGGCCACGGGCGCGCAGCAACAGAAAGCGCGGGACGGGGTTGGTCTGGACCTGGTCCAGCGCGACGATCAGTTCGCGGATCATTTCGGCGTTGAAGGCGTTGTTCTTTTCTTCGCGACTGAGCCACAAGGTGGCGAAGCCGCGTGGGTCGGTCTGCAGTTCGAGGGTGTTGAAATCGGTCATGGTCGGGGCTCCGATTGGAGAGGGGCGGCGCTCGGGCGGTCGTCATCGCGAGCCAGCTCGCTCCTACAGGGCGCTCATGGCGCTACTGTGGGAGCGCGCTGGCTCGCGGCAGGGTCTCAAGGTCACATCCGGAACACGCCGAAGCGGCTCGCTTCGATCGGTGCATTGAGGGCGGCCGAGAGCGCCAGGCCGAGTATGTCGCGGGTCTGGGCCGGATCGATCACGCCGTCGTCCCACAACCGGGCGCTGGAGTAATACGGGTGCCCCTGGTGTTCGTACTGGTCGAGGATCGGCTGCTTGATCGCGGCTTCCTGCTCTGCGGAAAAGCTTTCGCCATTGCGCTCGTGTTGCTCGCGCTTGACCTGCACCAGTACCCCGGCCGCCTGTTCGGCGCCCATCACGCCGATCCGCGCGTTCGGCCACATCCACAGGAAGCGCGGATCATAGGCACGCCCGCACATGCCGTAGTTACCGGCGCCGAAGCTGCCGCCGATGATCACGGTGAATTTCGGTACCCTGGCGCAGGCCACGGCGGTGACCAGCTTGGCGCCATGCTTGGCGATTCCGCCGGCCTCGTATTTCTGGCCGACCATGAAGCCGGTGATGTTCTGCAGGAACAGCAGCGGGATGCCGCGCTGGCAGGCCAGTTCGATAAAGTGCGCGCCTTTCTGCGCGGATTCGGCGAAGAGGATGCCGTTGTTCGCCAGGATCGCGATGGGATAACCGTGCAGGTGGGCGAAGCCGCAGACCAGGGTGGTGCCGAACAGTGCCTTGAACTCATCGAGGAGCGAATCGTCCACCAGCCGGGCGATCACTTCGCGCACGTCGAAGGGCTGCTTGGCGTCGGCGGGAATCACCCCATAAAGTTCTTCGGCGGCGAAGCGCGGGGCAATCGGCGTGCGTTGTTGCAGCTCGCCGAGCTTGCGCCAGTTGAGGTTGGCGATGCTGCGCCGGGCCAGGGCCAGGGCGTGCTCGTCGCTCTCGGCATAATGGTCGGCGACGCCGGAGATCTTGCAGTGCACGTCGGCGCCACCCAGGTCTTCGGCACTCACCACTTCACCGGTGGCGGCTTTCACCAGCGGCGGCCCGGCAAGGAAGATGGTTGCTTGCTGGCGGACCATGATCGCTTCGTCGGCCATCGCCGGCACATAGGCCCCGCCCGCCGTGCAGGAGCCCATGACCACGGCGATCTGCGGGATGCCCTGGGCGCTCATGTTGGCCTGGTTGAAGAAGATCCGCCCGAAGTGTTCGCGGTCCGGGAACACTTCATCCTGGCGTGGCAGGTTGGCGCCGCCGGAGTCCACCAGGTAGATGCACGGCAGGCGATTCTGCTGGGCGATGGTCTGCGCGCGCAGGTGTTTTTTCACGGTCAGCGGATAGTAGGAACCGCCTTTGACCGTGGCATCGTTGGCCACGATCATGCATTCGATGCCTTCGACGCGACCGATACCGGCAATCACGCCGGCGGCCGGCACGTCTTCGCCGTAGACTTCATACGCCGCCAGTTGGCTGATCTCCAGGAACGGCGAGCCGGGATCGAGCAGGCGGTTGATCCGTTCGCGCGGCAGCAGTTTGCCCCGCGAGGTGTGCCGTTCCTGGGCTTTCGGCCCGCCGCCTTGCTGGACCTGGGCCAGCAGTGCGCGCAGGGCCACGACCTGTTCGAGCATCGCCGCCTGGTTGCCGGCGAACTCGGCCGAGCGCGGATTGAGTAGCGTGTGCAGGATTGCCATGGGCGCGCGCCTCAGCGGGTTTCGTTGAACAGTTCACGACCGATCAGCATGCGGCGGATCTCGCTGGTGCCGGCGCCGATTTCATACAGCTTGGCGTCGCGCAACAGGCGGCCGGCGGGGAATTCGTTGATATAGCCGTTGCCACCGAGGATCTGGATCGCGTCGAGGGCCATCTGGGTCGCGCGTTCGGCGCTGTAGAGAATCACTCCGGCGGCGTCCTTGCGGGTGGTCTCGCCACGTTCGCAGGCCCGGGCCACCGCATAGAGGTAGGCACGGCTGGCGTTGAGCTGGGTGTACATGTCGGCGACCTTGCCCTGGATCAACTGGAACTCGCCGATGCTCTGGCCGAATTGCTTGCGGTCGTGGATATAGGGCAGCACCAGGTCCATGCAGGCCTGCATGATCCCGGTCGGGCCGCCAGAGAGCACCACGCGCTCGTAATCCAGGCCGCTCATCAGCACTTTCACGCCGCCGCCCAGTACCCCGAGGATGTTCTCTTCCGGCACTTCGACGTCATCGAAGAACAGCTCGCAGGTGTTGGAGCCGCGCATGCCGAGCTTGTCGAACTTGTTGCTGCGACTGAAGCCTTTCCAGTCGCGCTCGACGATAAAGGCCGTAATGCCGTGGGCGCCCTTTTCCAGGTCGGTCTTGGCGTAGATCACATAGGTGTTGGCGTCGGGACCGTTGGTGATCCAGGTTTTGCTGCCGTTGAGCACATAGTGGTCGCCACGCTTGTCGGCGCGCAGTTTCATCGAGACCACATCGGAGCCGGCATTCGGTTCGCTCATGGCCAGGGCGCCAACATGTTCGCCGCTGATCAGCTTGGGCAGATAGTTGGTTTTCTGCGCGTGATTGCCGTTGCGGTTGATCTGGTTGACGCAGAGGTTGGAGTGCGCGCCGTAGGAGAGGGCGACCGAGGCCGAACCACGGCTGATTTCTTCCATCGCCACGACATGGGCCAGGTAGCCGAGGCCGGCACCGCCGTATTCTTCCGGCACGGTGATGCCCAGCAGACCCATGTCGCCCAACTTGCGCCACATGTCGGCGGGGAACAGGTTGTCCACGTCGATTTGCGCGGCCCGTGGCGCCAGCTCCCGGGCGACGAAGTTCCGTACCTGGTCGCGGAGCATGTCGAGGGTTTCACCGAGGGCGAAGTTCAGGGTCGGATAGCTCATGGGGCACCTTTTGTTATGGATTGAGTAAGGCGATGCGCTGAGGGATTGTTCATCTTTACGTTAACGTAAAGGTGATGGCTCCGACTGTCAATCGGACATTTCAGCTTGCCAGCCCGTGCTCTTGTAACGTTTCTTCGGTCAGGCGTTCCATCTCGTCGCTGTATTCGCGTCCGATGGATTCGTAGAGGGCCTGGTACTCGGCGTCCGTCATGACCCGCGCAAACACCTCCTGTTCGGACTTGCCCAGTACGCCGGCCGCCGCTTTCATCGCCGTTTGCAGCGAGCTTTTTTCATCCTTCGACAGGGTAGCGTCGTTGAACCAGCGCTCCTGGGCCGCTTGCAGGTCCAGCAGGGCGTCGCTCTTGTTGTCGCGTTGCCACTTTTTCTCGCTGAGCTCCTGCAGGTACTGGATCTCCAGGTATTCCTTCCAGAACGCTTGCTTGACGATTTGCCTGACCCCATCCAGCGGCTCTCGCTCTTGTTCGAGAATCGCCTGGTATGCCGCATCCACCAGGGCCTGATCGATGCCGGCAATCCTGCCGTAATGCATCTTCGAGGCCTGCCAGGGCAGTTCCAGGCGCTGCGCCAGGCCGACGCGATAGGCCAGGTAGACTTCCGCTTCATCGGGATGCCGACCCTCGGCCCGGCGCTTGCCGATCTGTGCCCGGGCCTGCGCGTTGACGCGATCCAGGCGCGATTTGCCCCGGGCCAAGTGTAGTAGTTTGGCTTCAATTTGCCGGGCGTCCGGTTCGGCATAGGCTTCATGCAGCAATACATCGAAGCCCATGTCGCTGAACGCCACGGCGATGCCGTCGGCGCAGGCGTCCGCTTGCGGCGCATTGGCCTTGGCGAAGAGGGTCTCGCGCAGCCCGCTGTCCTTGACCGCGGCGCCGACCATGCGCCGGACTTTGTCGAGGAGCTGCGGGCGAGTGGCGTTGTCCGCGTAGTCGGCCGATTCTTTCAAGTCGCCGATCACCCGGAAAAAGGCTTCGGACTGATCAACCGGCAGCTCGCCGGCCAAGCGCATCCAGTTGTCGCGAAAGGCCTCCTGGGCCTTGCTGTCGAGCCCTTGCAGCCAGGCCCTTTCATCCCGTGACACCGGCTCCCGGGAGCCCGTCGGACTATGCGCCGGTTCATCGCTGCTGCTCAGGTAGTCATCCATATCCGAGTCGGAGGGCAGATCCAACCCCAGGTCGATTCGGGTTTCCGTATGGTAGTCCACGACGTCGCTCAGATAGTCGTCCTCGATCGGGTTGCCATAGAGATTGATGGTCCTGGCGATCCGTTGCCCCTCTTCGCTGGTATCCAGGAGCGCATCCGGGATCGTGGTCAGATGATTCGAACGCAGGTCCAGCCGGGTCAGCGCGGGCAGCCGTTGGTAGCCGGTCGGCCAACGGGTGAGCCCGGTATTGCCCAGGTCGATACGGATCAGCTCGAGCATCCCGGCGAGATCCGGCGACCGGCCCAGGCTTGGATTGTTGGCCAGGCTCAGTTCCTTCAGGCGTGTCAGTCGGGACAGCAGGGCGGCTGTTTCCATGCTCAGGACGATGCGGTTGCCGCTCAGGTTGAGATGGGTCAGTCCGGACATCGAGCCCAGCGCCGGTGGAATCTCGCTCAGGGTGCCGCCACTGATATACAGGCGGTTCAATTGAGGAAAACCCTCGAGAAAACTGTTGAGTCCGATGCTGATGTCCGAATGGGCCAGGCTAAAGAGCAATTCGCTCACATGGCTGAAGTCGGCTGAAAGGGTTGGCAGCCGGGCTGTCCGATCGTAAAGGACAAAGTTCAGCCGATAGCCCTGCTGGGCCGCGCGTTGGGACGGCTCCCTGCGCCAGCAGTCCTTGATCGTCCGCGCGATATGGCTTCTGACGGACACCGCCTCCTGGGGAAACAACGGCGCATCGACCCAGGCGTCGAGTTCCGCGCACAAGGTGCCGTATTCGTTTTCCAGCTGTTCGAGGCGCCGCACGGCCGCGCCTTCGTTCAGGCCCCGCAGTCCGAGGAACGCCTCCACCTCTCGCCAGGCATGGGCGGGGTACAGCCGTCGCGCCAGTTCGGTGAATGCCGAGGAGCGAGTGTCCAGGAATCTGCCGGGCATGCCTTGTCCACCCAGCGGATAGCCGATCCGTCCGTCGGCCAGGCGCATCGGTGGTTTGTAGCCGGGCTTGATGGGGGGCAGGCCAAGGAGTTTTTCCAGCTCATCACGGGCCGGTAGTGGCTGCTCCAGCAGCGTGCGCTTCAGACGGGCCGCCTCGTGGGGCGCGGGAAATCCCAGGGCCTTGCGCTCGACATCGGGCAGGGCGTGCAGGACGCTGCTGTACAGGTCATCGGGGCCGTGCAGCTCCTGGCCGAGGGCGTCGTGGGCTTCGTATCGCCCGGCCTTTTTTACCAGTACCTTGCGAATCCTGGCCTGGTCCGCACCGAGACTGTCGAGCAAGGGGCCGTCGAAGGAAAGCTCGCGTACTTCCAGGCGAACCTGCTTCGACCAGCCCGGCAGCTTCGTGAGCAGGTGCAGGATCAGCTTGTCGGTGTCGGGGTTGTGCGGCGCTTCGAGGTAAAGTCCCTCTTGGGCCCGTGCCAGGCGCAGGTTGCGGCTGTAATGCCGGGCTTCTTCGGCCAGTCGCAACGGTACGCGCCGCTTGTCGAGCAGGAGCCGGCGCTCGATCGGGCTGGCGTGGCGGATCAACTCCTCGGCAATCGGCGTCGCCAGGCTTGGAAAGTCCCGCTGGATCACGGCAACGCCAGGCTCGTTGGACTGGGTCCGATAGCGATAGTGCGAATTGAACAATGCCTCCCGATGATTGACGGCTTGCGCCGCGAGTTTGCGCCTGAGGGCCACGGTACGGGCCTCCAGGCTGATGGGCCCGGCCCCGAAATCCTCGCCCAGCAAGTTGCGGATTTCCGCTTCATCGAGGCTTTCCAGGACTTTGCGCAGTAGCTGGTTGGCGTCGAGCCCCGGCCATTTGAGTTCGATGCGCCGCAACGATTGCGTCTGGCCGGCGGGGTACTCTTTCAGCGGGACAGCGTACCGGTCCAGCAGCCGCAATACCTTCGCTTGCGGCCAGACCGGCTCGCTGGTCAGTAATTGCATTTCCATGTGCAGTTCGTCCAGCGAGCGGTTGGCCGCGCCACCGTTTTGCAGGCGCTGCACCAGGCGCTTGAGGTCCTGGTCGAGCTTGAAGCGGGTCAGGCTGTCTTCCAGCAAGGCCGGGAGCCGCTGCTGATCGGCGAGCAGCCGGCGCAGGACGTGGTCGTCGATCCGGCTCAGCGCCATGACCTGCTTCGCGCTGGCCGGATCCAGGCTGGCGGCATCCGGCCCCAGCCGTGAAAACAGCCGCGGTTGTTGCCACTGCCAGGGCTGTTCGAACTCGTGGAGCCAGGCGCCCTTGCCATTGTGCTGGACCAGTGGCGTGTAGGCGTCAGGGTTATTCGGGTGTTGCAGGTGAAAGCGCTTGGCGGTTGCCCCGGGGCTGATCTGGTAATGGCGGCCGTCGAGGCCCAGGTAGGTCTTGCCCTGATGATGGTAGACCCCCGTGGCGTCGGGCTGTAGTTCCGGGGTATCGGGCAACCTGTGCTCATAAGGCGTCAGGTCGGGTTTCCAGAGCGCCTGTTCACCTTGAGAGGGCTTGACCGGCCTGAGTCCTTCAATGAATGAAGAACCTTCGAAATCCTTGGCCAGCGCGGTTCCCAGCCCCAGTAGTTCAAGGTTCAGCAGCACGCCGATCAACCCGAGTACCGCCTGCCGTTTCTCGTCATGCCCCCATTCTTCGATGCCGTTGTAGATCTGCACGATCAATTGCGCGGCCGCGACCGCGAGCATCGCCTCGCCGAGCCCCGGGACCAGGAACAACAGGTTGAGCGTCCAGTTCAGCAGTGAGTGCAGGCGCGCCGTGCGGGTCTTTTTGTCCTCGTCGTCGGTGGGCACCGCTGTGACGCGGACGTCGTCGAGCTTCTTCACCGTTTGCAGGAGACAGAACTCGTTGAAAGGGTTTTCCCCCAGCGAGGTTTTTTCCAGGCGCAAGTTGGCTTGCGCAGCGGGCTTACGCTGTCCGGTAACAGGGTCAAGGGGGTTCAGGCAATCGTCGAGCGCGTGGAAGAGCGCCGGTTGGCCGCGCAGGTGAACATAGCGCTTGAAGAAGGCTTGATAGGTTTTATCCCGCAGCCGTTGCCTGAGTTCGTCGTGGAAGGCGGTGAAGGATGGGTAGCGCTTGAGGGCCTGCAGTGGATCGCCCGCGAGGTAGGCCACACAGGGAATCTCCCCGGTGTCCGAAGGTGCGCCGTGCTCGATCAGCAAGACCCCCTTGAGCAACGCGCCCCAGGCGCCGCTGTCGGGGTTCGGAAAGTCGAGCAGGGTCAGGTAGCTGCAGCGCACGGGGTGATTGTCCCAGCGCGGGGACTGCTTCGGGTCGAGCAGGCTTTGCAGCATCTGGTAGGCCGACTGATCGAGGTTGCCTTTCAACTGTGCGATCTCGGTCTGTACGGCCAACTCGTCGCGTTCCTGTTGCTCGAAGAGCATGCGATAGATCGGGCTCGGGCGACCCTGATCGGTGGGCAGGAGAAAACGTTCCACATGTTGCTTGTACTGGCCGCCCAGGTCGAGCTGGCGACACAGGGCGGCGAAGTCCGCAGGGGTGATGGGCTTTTTCAGATCGTCGGTGCTTGCGCGCAGGATGGCCGAGCCGCGGTCGAAACCGAATGGGCCGGTCTCGCTGCTTTCGAAGTTCTGCAGGGCGGCTTGCAGCAGGTTTTGCACGATCACGCGCTCCTGGCGCGGTTGGCCGAGGGTGGCCGCCGCCAGGATATGGACGTGCTTGAGTTGGTCGTTATGAATATCCAGGCCCGGTCCATAGCGCTCATCCAGGGCCCGGGTCAGCAGGGGCGCGGCAAAGTCTTTGACGCTTTTGAACCCGCGCAGATGCTGTGCCAGTGCGGTTTTTGAGGTCTGGCTTTGCCTGAGGCAATGGGCGAATACCTGGCGTCGTTCAAGAGATGCATGGGTCAGCCAGGACGGTAGCCGCTTGATGATCAGGCGCTGGTTTCTGCTCGAGCGTGGCGGCGTGGCAGGGGTGACAGAGGGGCGTTGCTCAGTATTCATGAAGATCAACTTTTTCAGTGAACAAGGCATTCAGCTTATGCTCAATGTCTTGACATAAAAGTTGAAAAAGTTGAGTTGAATCAGTGGCTTGGTATCAATAATCCAGTTCTGAAAAATAGCCGGTTATCGCCTGTTGGCGGCCGCTTCATGCTAGCGCAGCCGGCGGTTGTCCGCGGTATTGCGCCAGCGCCCATAAGGGGCTGGACAATCATTCAGGCAGGGGAGGAATCGCGCAAACACGAAGGGGAGCCGAAGCTCCCCTTGAATGTGTTGTTGTATGCTCTTTTTTTATTATTGAGGGCGGTCTGTTGTTGTTTTTGTCAACCGTGACCCTTTACCGCGGTTTTGGTGACCCCCATCCGGGGCCAAAGAGCAAACGTATTTTTTTGAGCGCTGATCTGCCTTATCAGGTGATCCAACCAGTCCGGGAGCTACCTTGAGGTAGTTTTATTGTTCTCTGTCCGGTTGCGGGTGACCCGAGGGTTCCCTGAAAGCACACCTTCTCCAAAAAAATCTGTTAGCTGCGTCTCTGCCGTGTTGTTTTTGTTATCTCAGAGTCGGTACGTCTTATTTTTATGGGTTTGCTGCTTTTTATTCTTGTTATGCAAGAGATATAGCAGGTGGCGTGCCAACTTTTTAAAACCCTTTAAAATCAATGGGTTGATATTTTTCGGGAGCCACCGGCCAAGGGCGAAGTGGTGAATCTGTTTCCGTGTTACTCGTTTGTGTTTCCAAACGGTAACACCCGGACACATTCATCCCGCCTGCCGGGCCTTGGCGACCCGTGAGCCAGTAACACGTCCCAGCACGGCACAGATTTCCTCGCCGGCGAGGATCAGCCGATCCAGGTCGACACCGGTGTCGATGCCCAGGCCGTTGAGCATATAGAGCACGTCTTCGGTGGCGACGTTACCGCTGGCGCCCTTGGCATAGGGGCAGCCGCCGAGGCCGGCGACGGAGCTGTCGAAGACCTGGATGCCTTCGAGCAGGCTGGCGTAGAGATTGGCCATGGCCTGGCCGTAGGTGTCGTGGAAGTGTCCGGCGAGCTTCTCCCGGGGCACATGGGCCGAGACGACCTCGAACATCCGACGGGTGGCGCCCGGCGTGCCGGTGCCGATGGTGTCGCCCAGGGACACTTCGTAGCAGCCCATGGTGTACAGCTCGCGGGCCACGACCGCGACCTGCTCGGCGGCGACCGGACCTTCATAGGGGCAGCCGAGTACGCAGGATACGTAACCGCGCACCGTCACGCCGTGCTGGCGGGCGGCTTCCATGATCGGCACGAAACGTTCCAGGCTCTCACTGATGGAGCAGTTGATATTGCGCTGGGAAAAGGCTTCGGAAGCGGCGGCGAACACCGCCACCTCCTTGACCCCGGCGGCCAGCGCATCTTCGAAGCCGCGCAGGTTGGGGGCGAGGGCGCCGTAGGTGACGCCGGGTTTGCGTTGGATACGGGCAAAGACTTCGGCGGAGCCGGCCATCTGCGGCACCCATTTGGGTGAGACGAAGCTACCGACTTCGATGTAACCCAGGCCGGCGTCGGTGAGGCGGTCGACCAGGCGGACCTTGTCGGCCACGCTGATGGGTTGGGCTTCGTTCTGCAGGCCGTCGCGGGGGCCGACTTCGATCAGGCGTACGTGGGTGGGCAATGACATGGCGGTACCTTGTGCAAAGAGGTGGTCTGACGCGCTCCCCTGTAGGAGCCAGCTTGCTGGCGATGAGGCCCTCAAACCCTGCGCGGCCTGTACGGACGCTATCACCAGCAAGCTGGCTCCTACAGGGGGTGTTGTGTTCACATTACAAGACTGCGTGACGGGGATGGCTGTCGCTGGAGTGCCTAAGGAACTTCGGCGGTCTGGGTTTCCAGGGTCTGCAGGGCCATCTGGCAGCGCTCCTCGGCGGTGTCGAGTTCCAGTTGCATCTGCTCGATATCCAGCAGTTGCTGCTCCAACTGCGCCCGGCGCTCGGTGATTTTCGCCAGCATGCTGTTGAGCTGCTTCTGGTTGCCGCTGGTGGGGTCGTAGAGTTCGATCAGCTCGCGGCACTCGGCCAGGGAAAAACCGATGCGCTTGCCGCGCAGGATCAGTTTCAGGGTGACCTTGTCCCGCGCCGTGTAGATCCGCTCCAGGCCCCGGCGTTCAGGGCTGAGCAGACCTTGCTCTTCATAGAAGCGGATGGCCCGGGTGGTGATGTCGAGCTCGCGGGCGAGGTCGGAGATGCTGTAGGTCTGGCTGCTCATGAAAGCGCTCGAGAAAGGTCATGGCGCTAAGCTAAAGGCTGCTTGACGTATACGTCAAGCTCGCCGGCAATAAGCGGTTAACCTTGTGGCGAGCGGGCTTGTCGGAACGCCGCACCGCCGCTCTGGGCTGCGAAGCGGCCCTGAAATCAACGGTCTCATTGTGTCAGGTGGAACGCAGTCGCAGGTTCTAGGGCTGCTTCGCAGCCCAACGCGGGCAAGCCCGCTCGCCACAAGGTCGGCGGTGTTTTCAGGCCTTGTCGAGTTTCTTCTCATGGGCGGTGACCTGTTGGCACAGCTCGATCATCTGCTCGCGCATCCAGCGGTTGGCCGGGTCCTGGTCGGTGCTTTCATGCCAGTAGAGGTGGGTTTCCACCGCTGGCACGTCGTTGACCGGCAGCGGGAAGTAATGCAGGTCATGCCGGCGGGCGAAGCGTTCCGGCACGGTCATGACCATATCGGTCTGCTGCAGCACCTGCGAGGCCATCAAATAATGTTGCGAGCGCAGGGCGATCTTGCGCTGGATGCCCATCTTGCCCAGGGCCAGGTCGACATAGCCGAGGCCGTTGCGTCGGCTGGAGATATGGATGTGGGTCAGCCCCAGGTAGTCATCCAGGGTCAGCTTGTCCTTGCCCGCCAACGGATGGGCCTTGCGCATGGCACAGACATAGCGGTCTTCCATCAGCTTGACATGGCGTACCTGCGGGTCGGTGTTGAGCGGCGCGTCGACGGCGAAGTCGATGCGCCCGGCGGCCAGCTCCTTGGTGGTCTCGCGGCGCTTGGAGAGGAAACTCTCGATCACCACCGTCGGTGCCAGGCGGCGCAGGCGCTGGAACAGCGGCGGCAGGATCACCGCCTCGGTCAGGTCGGTCATGCTGATGCGGTAGGTCTTGTTCGCCTGCAACGGGTTGAAGATCCGGCTTTCCTGGACCGAGATGCGCAGCAGCGAGAGGGCGTTGCGCACCGGGCCGATGATGTTCTGGGCCATCGGGGTGGGCACCATGCCCTGGGCGGTACGCACGAACAGCGGGTCGTTGAAGGTCTCGCGCAAGCGGGCCAGGGCGTTGGACACCGCCGGCTGGGTGATGCCGACGATCTGCCCGGCACGGGTCAGGTTGGCTTCGGTATAGATGGCGTCGAAGACGATGAAAAGGTTGAGGTCGACCTTGCTCAGATTCATTTCGCGGCGCTCTTATTGTTAGGGTTCGATCGGCCGATCATATATCGGTGATGAATGTTAATACACGCCGAGAATAGCTTTGGTAAATTTTCGTAGCTGAACTAGCATCGATTCCATGACCCCGACCACCTCCTCAAGAAGGTAGCTGCCCATGGATTTCGCCTACTCGCCCAAGGTTCAGGAATTGCGTGAACGCGTGACCGCGTTCATGGACGCTTATGTGTATCCGGCCGAACCGGTATTCGAACGTCAGGTCGCCGAGGGTGATCGCTGGCAGCCCACCGCGATCATGGAAGAGCTCAAGGCTCGCGCCAAGGCCGAAGGTCTGTGGAACCTGTTTCTGCCGGAGTCCGAGCTGGGCGCCGGGCTGACCAACCTGGAATACGCACCCCTGGCGGAAATCATGGGCCGCTCGCTGCTCGGGCCGGAGCCGTTCAACTGCTCGGCGCCGGACACCGGCAATATGGAAGTGCTGGTGCGTTATGCCAATGAAGAACAGAAACAGCGTTGGCTGGAGCCGCTGTTGCGTGGTGAGATCCGTTCCGCGTTCGCGATGACCGAGCCCGACGTGGCCTCGTCCGATGCCACCAACATGGCCGCCCGCGCCGAGCGCCAGGGCGATGAGTGGGTGATCAACGGCAAGAAGTGGTGGACGTCCGGCGCTTGCGATCCGCGCTGCAAGATTCTGGTGTTCATGGGCCTGAGCAACCCGGATGCCCCGCGTCACCAGCAGCACTCGATGATCCTGGTGCCGGTGGACGCGCCCGGGGTGAAGATTGTCCGGCCGTTGCCGGTGTTCGGTTACGACGATGCGCCCCACGGCCACGCCGAGGTGCTGTTCGAGAATGTACGGGTGCCTTATGAGAACGTGCTGCTGGGCGAGGGGCGTGGTTTCGAGATCGCCCAGGGCCGCCTTGGCCCGGGCCGGATTCACCACTGCATGCGTTCCATCGGCATGGCCGAGCGGGCGCTGGAGCTGATGTGCAAGCGTGCGGTCAACCGTACTGCGTTCGGCCGGCCGTTGGCCCGCCTGGGGGGCAATATCGACAAGATCGCCGACTCGCGGATGGAGATCGATATGGCGCGCCTGCTGACTTTGAAGGCGGCCTTCATGATGGACACCGCCGGCAACAAGGTGGCGAAAAGCGAGATCGCCCAGATCAAGGTGGTGGCGCCGAACGTGGCGTTGAAGGTGATCGACCGGGCTATTCAGATCCACGGTGGGGCCGGGGTATCCAACGACTTCCCGTTGGCCTATATGTATGCCATGCAGCGCACCTTGCGCCTGGCCGACGGCCCGGATGAAGTGCACCGGGCGGCGATCGGCAAGTATGAGATCGGCAAGTATGTGCCGCGCGAGATGATGCGCTCGGAACGCTAGGTAAGCAGTAAAGGCGACATGAAGGGAACGCGCTCTTGTGGCGAGCGGGCTTGCCCGCGCTGGGGGGCGAAGCCGCCCTGAAGCCAATGAATGCGGTGTCTCAGGGCGAACACGGTGATAGATTTTGGGGCCGCTTCGCGGCCCAGCGCGGGCAAGCCCGCTCGCCACAAAGTTCGGCCAGCTCCGAGATTGTTGTCAGGCACCTCAATAAACCCAGACCTCGACCCGGCGGTTCTTGATACGGCCTTCATCGGCGGTGTTGGCCGCCACTGGCCGCTGCGCGCCGAGGCCCTGGATGTCGCGAAACACCACGCCGCCTTTTACCAGTTCCCGGCGCACCGCCATCGCCCGCAGCTTGGACAGCAGGGCCGCGCGGGCCGGATCGTTCTTGGCATCGCCAAAACCGACCAGGGTCACCTGCTTGTTCAGCTTGCCCTGGGCCCGCAGGTACTCCAGCACCCGCAGCACATCCTGGCGTGCCTTGTTGTCCAGGCTGGCGCTGCCTTCCTCGAAGCGAAAGTTCACGGACAGTCGCTGAGCCTCTTTCGCCAGTGCCTGATATTCCGCTGACATCGACGGGTCGGCAAGCACCGGCATGGCTTGCACCGTCTGTGCGACAAAGCCGTTGCTGGCGACAATCGCCTGGCCCGCCGGGCTTTGCACGAAGCGCACCAGGGACGCGGCCCAAGGATTCTGACGGTTGGGCGGCAGGTAGAAGAACAGCCGTCGCGACAGCGGATAATCCTCGGTGGCGATCAGGCTGGCGAGCGGCAGCATCGCTTGCGAACCACCGTCGACGATGGCCACGGCCTTGGCCTGGCGGACATAAGGCAGACCGATGAAGCCGATACCCTGGTGATCCTGGCTCACCGCGTCGGACAACTGTTCGCTGGATTCGAAACGCTTCGCGCCGTTGGCCAGGGATTTGCCGCGGCGGGCCAGGACCAGGTCCTTGAAGGTGTCCCAGGTACCGGACTTTTCGTCGCGGGCATAGAGATGGATGGCGCCACCGATACCACCCAGCTCTTCCCAGGTTCTCACTTCGCCGGAAAAGATTCGCGCCAGGTCTTCGGTATTCAGTTGGCTCAACGGGTTTTGCGGATGAAGGATAATGGCCACGCCGTCGATGGCGATCACTTGCTCGGCCTCGGGGCTCTTCAGGTCGCCGAGGCCGGCGAGGTCCAGCAGCTCCGCGTCCTTGATCGGGCGCGAAGATGCAGCCAGGTCCGCGGTACCGGCTTTCAGGGCGCTGAAACCGGTGCTGGAACCATGCGCGGCGACTTCGACCCGGACCCGTCGACCCTGCTCGGTGGTGGCAAGCACGCGCTGCTCGTTGTCCTTGCCAGTATTGGCCAGGTGCACGCCATTCAGGCCTTGTTCCTCGAGCCAGCCCTTGACCAGCGCCGGTCCGAGGTTGGCACCGATGGTGTTGGAGCCCTGGATACGCAGCGCCGGGCCCTCGTCGGGCGAGGCGGGCAAGGCGGCCAGGGTCAGGGCGGGGAGGCTGCAAAGGATCAGCAGTGAGAGCGCGCGCAGCATGGGGCCTGCACCTTTAATGGGTCAAAGTGCTGCGAGAATGAGTCAGAAAGGTTACAGCTGGATGACAGGGTAGGGGGTGTCCGCTGAGGTGATGGCGCCTGTTCCGGCCTCTTCGCGGCGGTCCGGTGTCCCGGACCGCCGCGAAGAGGCCCTCAAGGTCGAACGCCGAATCAGCCCAGTTCCAGCCAGATCGGGGCGTGGTCGGAAGGTTTCTCCATGCCGCGCAATTCATAGTCGACCCCACCGGCCTTGACCCGTGGCAGCAAACCATTCGAGGCCATGATCACGTCGATGCGCAGGCCACGCTTGGGCTCGTCTTCGAAACCACGGCTGCGATAATCGAACCAGCTGAACCGGTCGCTCACCTCGGGGTGCAGGTGCCGGAAGCTGTCCACCAACCCCCAGTTCTTCAGGCGGGCCAGCCATTCACGTTCTTCCGGCAGGAAGCTGCACTTGCCGGTTTTCAGCCAGCGCTTGGCGTTGTCGGCACCGATGCCGATATCGCAGTCTTCCGGGGAAATATTGATATCGCCCATCACCACCAGCGGCTGGTCCTGCTTGAAGCGGCTTTCCAGCAACTGTTGCAGCTCCTGGTAGAAGCGTTCCTTGGCCGGGAACTTGGTCGGATGGTCGCGGCTTTCGCCCTGGGGGAAGTAGCCATTCATGATGGTTACCGGCGTGCCGTTTTCATCGGCGAAGGTGCCCCAGATGAAACGCTTCTGGGCCTCCTCGTCGTCGTTCTCGAAGCCCTTGTGCAGGCTCAGCGGCGCCCGGCGCGACAGTAGCGCCACGCCGTAATGGCCTTTCTGGCCGTGAAAGTGCACGTGGTAACCGAGGGCTTCGACTTCGCTCTGGGGAAACTGCTCGTCGGAAACCTTGGTTTCCTGCAGGCCGATGACGTCCGGCTGGTGCTTCTCGATCAGCGCCGCCAACTGATGGGGCCGGGCGCGCAGGCCGTTGATGTTGAACGAGACGATCTTCATGGGCGGCAATCCTGGCAAAACAGCGATGCTAGCCGACAAGTCCGGCGACGGCCAGTATGGCGGGAGTACCGATGCGCTGCTAACGTTGCTGTCAGATCGTTGCGACAGCACGCCGCGACCAGGGAGATTGATCGTCATGCCGGATCTGCCAGAGATCAGCGCCCAAATCCATATGCTCGACGGTGGTTATTCACGCGAAGCGCGCTCCCTGCTGTACCAGGCCTATCGGCATGAGCCGACCTTCGCCTATCTGTTCGAGGCCGAGCGCCCGGGCTACGAGCAGCGGGTCCGGGCCACGGTGCGCGAGCGGGTCAAGCAACACTTTCTCGAAGATCTGCCCGCCATCGGGCTGCTGGTCAACGACCGCCTGATCGGCATCGCGCTGATCGCTCCGCCACAACGCCGCCTGGACATCACCGAAAGCTGGGTCTGGCGCATGCGCATGCTGTTGACTACCGGCTTTCGCTGTACCCGCCGTTACCTGGAGTACCAGCAGGCGGTGCTCGCCTGCCTGCCGTCGGGGTCGGTGCATGTGCTGCCGTTACTGGGTATCCACCCGCAGTTCCAGGGCCAGCACTATGGCGAACAATTGCTGATGGCGGTGCATAACTGGTGTGCCGGGGACCCGAACTCCCAGGGCGTGGTGCTCGATACCGGCAACCCGCGCTACCTGGAGTTCTACAAGCGTCAGGGCTACGAGGAGATCGGCGAAGTGGCCGTGGGACCGATCCGCGAGCATGTGTTTTACCACTCCAACCCGCAGATGTTACAAACAGCAATGGCTTGACTGTCGAACTTTCCGGTCGGTTTCGCGTTCTATGACGGCCCTAACCCAGCCCGTGATAGCATCCGCGCCTATGATGTTTTCCAAGAAAATGACCGGCGGTTTGCTTGTGCTCTGTTGCAGCATGGCGGCCCTGGCGCAAAGTGAACTCGATGTACGGGTCAAGCCGGCGAATGACGAGTTGAAAGCCAATGTGGAAGGCTACATTGGCAGCTTGGGTAATCGTGGTGAGAATGCCTTGCGGCGCTTCAGCCGTGGCGCCCAGGAGCAGGCACGCAAGGCCGCGCAGGCGCTCGGCTATTATCAGCCGCAGATCGAGAGCGAAGTCGAAGCTGGCAAGACGCCACGGCTTATTCTCACCATCGACCCCGGCGAACCCGTGCACCTGCGTAATGTCACCGTGCGCATCGATGGTCCGGCCGCCAACCTCAAGGCCTTCCGGGTTCCCCAAAGTGACACCCTCAAACCCGGTGCCGTGCTCAACCATGGGCACTACGAGGATGCCAAGCGCCTGATCCTCAACCAGGCCTCGCGTTATGGTTTTTTCAGCGGACGGTTCATCAGCCAGAAGCTGGTCGTCGATCCCCAGGCGGGCATCGCCGATATCGAGCTGATCTATTCCAGTGGTCCGCGTTATGCCCTTGGCCCGGTGCATTTCGCCGGTGATACCCCTTTCGACGAAGACCTGCTGCACCGCATGGTGCCGTTCAAGCCCGGTACCCCTTACGATTCCGAGCTGATTGCCGAACTCAACCAGGCCCTGCAAGCAAGTGGCTACTTCGAAGGCGTGCGGGTAGACGCGGCACCGCCAGCGGCCAAGGATCAGGTGATCCCGGTCGAGGTCCGGCTCGATACCCGCAAGCCGCGCACCATGGGTTTGGGCCTGGGCTATTCGACCGATGTCGGGCCCCGCGTCAAGGCCAACTGGACCCGCCACTGGGTCAACGCCAAGGGTGACAGCTACGGCATCGAAAGCGAGGTTTCCGCGCCGCGGCAGAATATCGGCCTCTGGTATGACCGGCCGCTGGATCCGCCGCTCACCGACAAGCTGCGCTGGGCCGCCGGCTATCAGTACGAAGAAATTTCCAACACCGACAGCTTGAGCAAGTTGCTCACCGTCGGCCCGGAATGGCACAGCAAACTGCCCAGCGGCTGGCAGCGGGTGATCTCGCTCAAGTGGCAGCGCGAGGAGTATCGCCTTGGCGACGATTCGGGCCTGAGTACCTTGCTGATGCCAGGTATCAGTTACTCCTACCTGCGCAGCGACAACCGCATCGATCCGCACAACGGCTATCGCTTGCAGTTCGATAGCAAGGTCGCCAAGGAAGGGTTGGGCTCGGACAACAACCTGTTGTACGGCACGGCCATGCTCAAGGGCCTGACCACGCTCTGGGATAACCATCGCTTCCTTGGCCGTATCCAGTTCGGCGGCAGTGCCACCAACGGCTACCAGAGCGTGCCGCCGTCCTTGCGTTTCTTCGCCGGTGGCGACCAGAGCGTGCGCGGTTATGACTACCAGAGCCTGTCTCCGGAAAACGCCGAGGGGGATCGGGTCGGTGGCCGCTACATGGTTGCTGGCAGTCTTGAATACCAATATTCCATTGCCGAGAAATGGCGGGTCGCGACCTTCGTCGACCAGGGCAACTCGTTCAACACCCTGGAGTTGCCGAGCCTCAAGACCGGCGTCGGTATCGGTGTGCGCTGGGTCTCGCCGGTGGGGCCGATCCGTCTCGACCTGGCGCATGCGCTGAACGATCCCGGCGGCATTCGTTTGCACTTTTCCATGGGGCCTGAGTTGTGAAGCGTGGTTTGAAAATACTCGGCCTGGCGCTGGTCTTGCTGATCCTGTTGCTGCTGGTGGCGCTGGGTCTGCTGCTGGGGACCCAGGCCGGTAGTCGTTGGGCGTTGGCGCAAGTCCCTGGCTTGAGCGTGGAAAACTTCCAGGGTCGCCTGGGCGGGCAGTGGAGTGCCGATCATCTGCTCTGGCAACAGGGCGGCGATCGGGTCGAGTTGCAACAACCACGCTTCAATTGGTCGCCACTGTGCCTGACGCACTTGGTGTTGTGTGTCGATCAGTTGGACGTCGAGCGGATCGACCTGCGGTTCGAACCGAGTGCCCCGACCGAGAGCGGACCGCTGAGTTTACCGGCGCTGAAACTGCCGCTGGCGATCGAGTTGCGACAGGTACGCATCGGCAGCTTGTGGCTCGATGGCAGCGAGCAGCTCAAGGCGTTGCAACTGGCCGCGCATTGGACCGCGAAGGGGTTGCGGATCGATACCCTGCATCTGCAGCATGACGACCTGCGCCTGGACCTGTCCGGGCTGTTGCAACCGAGTGGCGACTGGCCGTTGAGCGCCGAGGGCCAGTTGCTGTTGCCGGCTCCGGGCGGCGAGCCCTGGGCCCTGGCGCTGGAAGTGCGCGGCGATCTGCTCAGGACCCTCAAGCTCAAGGCCAACAGCAGCGGTTATCTGCGGGGCCAACTGACGGGCGAGCTGGAGGCCCTGGCCGAGCACCTGCCGGCCCGGGTGCGGATTACCGCCGATGGCTTCAAGGCCAGCGCCGAATTGCCGGATACCCTGCAACTCAACCAGCTTGAACTCACCGGCAGCGGCAATCTGAAAGACGGTTACCAGCTTCAGGGCAAGGCGGTATTACCCGCAGAACAAGGCCCCGTCGACCTGAACCTGCAAGCTCGGGTCGATGCACAGGGCGCCCGGATCGCCGCGCTGGAGCTGACGGCCGATGCCAGGCAGCGGCTGAAACTCAGTGGCGAGCTGGATTGGCGCGAGGGCTTCAGTGCCGACGCCAAGGTCGACTGGCTGGACTTCCCCTGGCGGCGTCTGTACCCGTTGCTCGATGAGCCAGCGGTCAAGGCGCGGACCCTGGTCGGCGAAGTGCATTACCGCGACGGCAACTATCTGGGTTATGTCCAGGCCGACCTCGACGGTCCGGCGGGCAAGTTCAGTGTGCTGACGCCGTTCAGCGGCGACCTGAAACAGATTGCCCTGCCGCAGCTCGAACTGACGGCGGGGCAGGGCAAGGCCAGCGGACACCTGAATCTGCAATTCGCCGATGGCATCGCCTGGGACACCGCGCTGGACTTGAGCGCGTTCAACCCGGCGTACTGGCTGGCGGAGCTGCCCGGAACCCTGGCCGGGCAGTTGCGGAGCCAGGGCGAGTTGAAGAACCAGCAGTTGAGCCTGCAAGCTGCTCTCGACCTCAAGGGCAAACTGCGTGGGCAGCCGGCACTGCTCCAGGCCAAGGCCAGCGGAAAGGCTGAGCAATGGACCCTGGGAGCCCTGGATATCCGCCTGGGCGACAATCGCATCCAGGGCCATGGCAGCCTGCAACAACGCCTGGCCGGGCAACTCGACCTCAACCTGACGCGCCTCGGCCAGCTCTGGCCGCGGTTGCGCGGGCAAGTCAAAGGGCGAGTCGATCTCGCCGGCAGCCTCAAGGCGCCGCAGGGCAAGGTCAGCCTGCATGGCCAGCAACTGCTGTTCGCCGATAACCGCCTGCAAGACCTCAGCCTCGAGGCCAATCTCGACAGCGCCCAACGTGGCCAGCTCGACCTCAAGGGCGAGGGTATCCAGGTCGGCGACACGGCCCTGGGCACGCTGACCTTGCACGGACAGGGCGATCTCAAGCGCCAGCAGGCGCAACTCGATCTGCAAGGCCCACTGCTGAAACTGGCCCTTGGCCTGGAGGGCGGACTCGACAAGGGCAATTGGCGCGGGCGCCTGGTTTCGGGCGATGTACAGAGCGGTGGCCAGGACTGGAAACTGCAGAACCCGGCGAAACTCGAATACCTCACCGATGGTCGGCTGAACTTCGGCGGGCACTGCTGGTTGTCGGGCCCGGCCAGCCTGTGCGGCGAGGACCAGCGGCTGATGCCCGAGCCGCGCTTGCGTTATCACCTCAAGCAGTTTCCCCTGGAAAGCCTGGCGCAATGGTTGCCTCGCGATTTCGCCTGGCAGGGCCGGCTCAATGCCGAGCTGCAACTGGACCTGCCGGCCAGCGGGCCCAAGGGCCAGATCATGATCGATGCCAGCGGCGGTACGCTGCGCATGCGCGAACGGCGCAAATGGCTGGACTTCCCCTACGAGACCCTCAAGCTCACCAGCAACCTGAGCCCGCGGCGGGTCGACACGGTTCTGGATTTTCGCGGCGGCAAGCTCGGCGAACTGATGCTCCAGGCGCAGATCAATCCCCTGGCGAAGAACAAACCGCTGAGCGGCGACTTCCGCCTCAGTGGCCTGGACCTCGGCGTGGCCCGGCCTTTCGTGAAAAAGGTCGATACACTGGCCGGTCGCCTGGATGGCAGCGGGCGCTTGTCCGGCAGCTTGCTGGCGCCCCAGGTCAACGGCAGCCTGACCCTGAGTGGTGGCGAGATCTCCGGGGCGCAAGTGCCCACCGCGGTCAAGGACTTGCGGGTGCGGGCGCGGATTGCCGGGGAGCACGTCGAGCTCGACGGCAGTTGGACCGGCGGTGACGCCGGGCACGGCAGCCTGGCCGGGCACATCGATTGGACCGATGCGTTGCAACTGGAGTTGGCGATCAAGGGCTCGCAGTTGCCGATCAACGTCGAACCTTATGCCACGCTGGAAGTCGCGCCGGACCTGACGCTGTCGATGCAGGCTGACAAGCTGGCGATTGTTGGCAAGGTGCATGTGCCCAAGGGCGCGATCATCGTGCGCGAGCTGCCGCCGTCGACGGTCAAGGTCTCGGAAGACACCGTGATCGTTGGCCAGCAGACCGACGCGGGCAAGCCGCTGGCGATGTCCATGGATATCGACGTGCTGGTGGGCGAGGACAAGCTCAGTTTCAACGGTTTCGGCCTGACCGCCGACTTGCAGGGGCAGGTGCATATTGGTGACAACCTCGACACCCGTGGTGAGTTGCGCCTCAATGACGGACGTTACAGCGCCTATGGTCAGCGCCTGACCATCCGCCGGGCGCGGTTGCTGTTCGCCGGGCCCATTGACCAGCCGTACCTGGACATCGAGGCGATCCGCCAGACCGGTGACGTGATCGCCGGTATCCGCCTGAGCGGCAATGCCGAGCAACCGACCACGCAGGTTTTCTCGGAACCGGCCATGAGCCAGGAGCAGGCGTTGTCCTACCTGGTCCTGGGGCGACCTTTGAGCACCAATGGCGAAGATAGCAACATGCTGGCCCAGGCGGCGTTGGGCTTGGGTTTGATGGGCAGTTCCGGGGTGACCGGCGATCTGGCGAAGAACCTGGGCATCGAGGATTTTGCCCTCGATACCCAGGGCAGCGGTACCAGCACCGCGGTGGTGGCCAGCGGCAAGATCAGCGAGAAGCTGAGCTTGCGTTACGGCGTTGGAGTGTTCGAACCGGCCAACACCATTGCCTTGCGCTATCTGTTGAGCAAGCGCGTGTACCTGGAGGCGGCGAGTGGCGTGGCCAGTTCCCTGGATATTTTCTACAAGCGCGATTTTTGAGGGACAACTCCCATTTCCCCTGTGGAGGATGGAGCCTGTGTGAGAGTGGCGCTTTTGGGGAGCGGAGCTTGCCCGCGAAGCTTTTAGCGATCTTGAGGGCCCCTTCGCGGGCAAGCTCCGCTCCCACAGGTTCCGCAGCGTTCGACAGTTGAGTTTCTAACGATTGAGACCTTGCATCACCGCCTCCGGATAGCGCGCCCCCATCGTGGCCCCCGCCGGGAAAATCGCCTCCAGGGCCTGCAACTCCGCCGGACTCAGCCTCACCTCCAACGCCGCGACGTTCTCTTCCAGATACTTGCGCTGCTTGGTCCCGGGAATCGGGATCAGGTAGTCGCCCTGGGCCAATACCCAGGCCAACGCCAGTTGTCCGGCCGTCACGCCTTTTTCCGCGGCCAGGGCCTGCACCTGTTCCACCAGCCGCAGGTTGCGGGCGAAGTTCTCGCCCTGGAAACGCGGACTGAAACGGCGATAGTCATCGGCGGCGAAATCCTCCGGGCTTTGCAGGGCCCCGGTGAGGAATCCCCGGCCCAGCGGGCTGTAAGGCACAAAGGCAATCCCGAGGCGCTGGCAGGCGGCCAGGCAGCCATTGTCCTCCTGGTCGCGGCTCCACAGCGAGTACTCGCTTTGCAGGGCGCTGATCGGATGCACCCGGTGCGCCCGCTCCAGGGTCTCGGCCGAGGCCTCGCTCAAGCCCAGGTAACGGACCTTGCCAGCCTTGACCAGCTCGGCCATGGCGCCGACGGTTTCCTCGATGGCCACTTGCGGGTCGATGCGGTGCTGGTAATACAGGTCCAGCGTCTCCACGCCCAGGCGCTTGAGGGTGCCGTCGATGGCCGTGCGAACGTACTCCGGCCGTCCGCTGACCCCCCGGTACGCCGGGTTGGCCGGGTCGCGCAGGATACCGAACTTGCTGGCCAGGAAAACCTGCTCGCGTTTACCGACAATGGCCTGGCCGATCAGTTCTTCGTTGCTGTGGGGGCCGTACATGTCGGCGCTGTCGAGCAGGGTCACGCCCAGTTCCAGGGCTCGATGCAGGGTGGCGATGGCTTCGCGGGTGTCGCTGCCAGTGGTGTAGAAATCGGTCATGCCCATGCAGCCGAGACCGATGGCGGATACTTGCGGGCCGTTCTTGCCCAGTTGACGGGTGTACATGGCGTGAGCTCCTGTGGGATTTCCTGCAGTGTGAACCTCGATAAAATCAAGATAAACTGGCTAAAAACATCATCACTATTCGTATATTCAAAATAATGGAGGGATGATGGATCGCTTCAACGCCATGCGGGTGTTTACCCGTATCGTCGAACTGGGCGGTTTCGCCAAGGCCGCCGACAGCCTGCAAATGCCCAGGGCCTCGGTGACGGTGCTGGTCAAGCAGTTGGAGGCGCATCTGGGGGTGCAATTGCTGCACCGCACCACCCGCCAGGTCAGCGCTACCCTTGACGGCGCGGCCTATTACCAGCGCTGCGTGCGCTTGCTGGCGGACCTGGAGGAGACCGAAGCGGTGTTTTCCGCGGCCCGGCGGAGTCCGCGCGGCACCCTGCGCGTCGACATGCCGGCCGGTATCGGGCGGCTGATCGTGATTCCGGTGTTGCCCGAGTTCACTGCGCGATATCCGCTGATCGAGTTGCAAATCGGTCTGAATGACCGGCCCGTGGACCTGATCCGTGATGGTATCGATTGTGTGCTGCGCGGCGGCGAGGCCCTGGACGATTCGCTGGTGGCCCGACCGTTGGTGCTGGTCGAGCAGGTGACCTGTGCCAGCCCGGCGTATATCGAACGCATGGGCATGCCGACTTCGTTGGCGGCATTGTCGGGGCATCGGATGGTCGAGTATTTTTCCAGTGTGACGGGCAAGCGTTTTGGTCTCGAGTTCCAGCACGCCGGTCAGTTGCAGGCGATCGACTTGCCCAGGCAGCTCTCGGTCAGCAGTGCCGACGGTTACCTGGCGGCCTGTGAAGCCGGCTATGGGTTGGTGCAGATTCCCTACTATCACGTGGTCGAACAACTGCGCGATGGCCGCTTGTGCGAAGTGCTGCCGGATTATCCGCCGCCCGGATTACCCTTGAACGCACTGTATCCACCGCATCGGCAGATGTCGGTGCGGGTGCGGGTATTTGTCGATTGGTTGGTGGAGATCTGTACCCGGCCGGGTACCGGGTTTCGTCGGTGAAGCAGTGGAGTCGAAACGCAAGAAGGGAAATGGCGCGAACTCTGTGGGAGCCAGCTTGCTGGCGATGAGCTCAGTCAGTCTTGCATCGACTATCCGGCGGTCATCGCTGGCAAGCCGGTTCCCACAAAAGCGTGCGCCAACCGTCAGGTACGAATATCAGCGGCGGTAGTAGCCGCCCCCCTCATAGTAACGACGGTCATGATCGTGATCGTGCCAGCCTCCATGGGGAAAAATGATGCAACCGCTCAGGGACATAATGATCAGCAGGGGAATCAGCAGTGTGATTCGACGAAACATGGATAAATCCTCATGGGTGAAGCCGGGAAGCTAAAACATTTCCCCGGCTGTAATATGAGACCCCGTTTGTGTCGTTTCATTCGTCGACCTTTGTCGGTCATTGGTATGCATTCTGATACAAGCTGGATACATTTATCGCTTCAGGCTTCAACTTTCAGGAATAGGCAATGACTCAATCGCAGCGTTTGAAATACTCGATTCTGATTTCCCTGATGGTGCTGGGGATCATGTTCGGGCTGTCCTATCTGCAAAACACCGGGGTCATCAGCGAGAAGCTGTTCCAGTACATCGCCATTGGCGTGGCGGTGGTCGTGGTGGTGATCAACGGTGTGATGCGCCGTAAGGTCAAACCCTGACCTCAGGTGTCGAGATCCGCGGCCTGCGACGCATTATCCTGCTGCTGCAGAGTCGCGGCCGCATCGGCATGCAGGCTGTAGCTTTTGTCCGCGTTGAGCTGCACGACGCCCTCGCTGCACAAGCGCTTGAGCACTTCGCGCACGCTGAGGAAGGACAAGGGAATGCCCAACTCGAGCAAGTAACTGTGAACCCCGCGCACACCCAGCCGACGATTGTCTTGCGCGGCGCTCAGCAGCGCATCGATGACTTTGAGCCGGATCAGGCTGGTGCGCAGACCGAAGTGTTTGAGCAACTGACGGATGCGGTCATTGCTGCCACGTTCGGCAGGTTTGGCCAACATGGCGGCCGAGCTGTAGGAAGGATCGCGTTGCAAAGAATTACCGTCCGTTGACCTGTGCTGGTCGTACATGCAAAAACTCCTTTTCAGAGTCTGATCAGGAATGTGATGTCCGCTCCTTCCGATCAAGACGAGCGGGACGGATAAATCATGAAGCCTTGAATGTAGAAAATTTGTCGGCAGCAAGTCGCAGGCAGGTGATGGCCGCTGGGTGTCAGCTGAATTTTCATGAGACGACCTCGAGCGTCCCTTCCTTTGAAGCCCTTGAACCGATCGCATTTTGTCGGTCTGATATTTATTAAATTAATATTATTCAGTTCTAAAAGTGGCTTTATTCATGATTCGGCCGGCGGCGACAATCGGCGGCACACCTTCATGGAGTTCATGTCATGTCCAAGTCCGTCGTCGCCGCGTTGCAAATCGGTTCCTTGCCAGGTGGCAAGGCTGACACCCTGGAACAGATCCTCGGCTATGAAGCGGCAATCATCGAGTCCGGCGCCTGCCTGGTGGTGATGCCCGAAGCGCTGCTGGGCGGCTACCCCAAGGGCGAAAGCTTCGGTACCCAGTTGGGGTTCCGGCTGCCCGAGGGGCGCGAAGCCTTTGCCCGCTACCACGCCAACGCCATCGATGTGCCGGGCGCCGAGACCGAGGCGCTGGCGCAGTTGTCCGCGCGCACCGGCGCGAGCCTGGTGCTCGGGGTCATCGAGCGCGCGGGTCATACCTTGTATTGCACGGTGTTGTTCTTCGAGCCGCGGGACGGGCTGGTGGCCAAGCACCGCAAGCTGATGCCCACCGGCACCGAGCGGTTGATCTGGGGCAAGGGCGACGGTTCGACCTTGCCGGTGGTGGAGGGCAAGGCCGGGCGTATTGGTTCGGCGGTCTGCTGGGAAAACTACATGCCGCTGCTGCGTACGGCGATGTACGCCAAGGGCGTGGACATCTGGTGCGCGCCGACGGTGGATGAGCGGGAGATGTGGCAGGTGACGATGCGCCATATCGCCTGTGAAGGCCGTTGCTTCGTGATTACCGCCTGCCAGGTTCAGTCGTCACCGCAGGCGTTGGGGATGGAGGTGGCCAATTGGCCGGCGGACCGTCCGTTGATCAACGGTGGCAGCCTGATTGTCGGCCCCCTGGGCGAGGTGCTGGCCGGACCGTTGGTGGGCCAGGCCGGCCTGCTGAGCGCGGAGATCGACACCGAGCAACTGGTCCGCGCCCGCTATGACTTCGATGTGACCGGTCATTACGCCCGCCCGGACGTGTTCGAGTTGCAGGTCGATGAGCGGGCCAAGCCCGGTGTGCGCTTTATCCAGGATTGATCAACGCAACCGCCGCCACTCTTCGCGGCTGATTTCCCAGATGTCACAGGGTAATCGCCCGCTGACGAAGTGACGTTCCTCGCTGCGCACCCAGCGCATGCCCTCGCGCTCCGAGACCCGCCGCGAGGCGAGGTTGAGGGCCGCCTTGGGCACGCGCATCAGGTCGCGGCCCAGGGTTTCGAACCAGTAGGTGGTGACGCAGGCACTGGCTTCACCGATCAGGCCCTGACCCTGCCACTGCGGGGCGAGCCAGAAACCGCGATTGTTGTCGGTTTCCTCCATCAGGCTGATGCAACCGATCATCTGTTCCGGGGTCGTGCGCAAGCGGATCGACCAGTGCCACTCCACGCCGCGCTCGATGGCGGGCAGCGCGACATCACGCAGGTAGTTCAGGGCACCGTCTTCGGGATATGGCCAGGGTACCTGGGCATTGAGAAAACGCACCACCCGCCAATGGGGAAACAGTTGCTGGATGGCCGCGGCATCGGCCAGTTGCAAGGGCTGTAGCAACAGTCGTTCGGTGCTGAGTTCAGGCATATTCATAAGCACATCGGCTTCCTTGTCGAGTGGTACGGAATTTTGACTCTCGAGGTTGTGATCGTCGTTATATTGACGGCTCATAACTATTACCTACACTTGATTATCACCTGCTACAGCATTTTTCGCAGTCCGTTAGTTTTTCCATGTTAAGGAGAAGACAAATGGCTCGCTCGAAAAAGTGGTGGTGGGGTTTACCGTTGCTCGCTTTGCTGTGGTTGGCTGTGAATTGGATAAAAACGCCTGAAGTCGAACAGGATTTGCGGACCCGCGTGGAGAGTGCCAGTGATGGTGCTGCCATGGTTGTCGCCGGGCGTGACGTGACCCTGCCCAATGCAACAAAACCAGCCCATGACGCTGCCGACCAGACCTATGGTGTAAGACAGGTTATCGACAGCCAGGGCAGTCAACCCGTGACGCCGGTCGATGGCAGCTCCGAGCGTCCGCCCGGGCCGGCGCCAGCCATGCCGTCCCCAGCTGTTCCCGAACCCGCGTCCGCACCTGAACCCGCATCGCCCCCGACGACAACGCCTGCCGACGAACCACAAGCCAATCAACCGGGCTCGACCGGGAGTCTCGATGCCAAGGCTTGCGAACAACAGTTTGCCGCGGCGCTGAGTCAATACAAAGTACGGTTCGGCACGGCCCAGGACATCTTGTCAGCGGATTCGAAAGCCGCGCTGGATGCGCTGGTCGCCACCGCCAGGGCGTGTCCCGACGAGCAGATCGAAGTGGATGGCTATACCGACAATACCGGTCAGGCGGACTTCAATCTGGCTCTTTCCACGCGTCGGGCCGAAGCCGTGGTTGCTTATCTGGCACAACATGGCGTCAGCCCGGAACATCTGAAGGCCGTGGGGTTTGGCGAGTCCCATCCGGTGGCGGCCAATGACACGCCCGAAGGTCAGGCGGAAAATCGTCGGATAGAAATGAAGGTGATGGATGACAGTGCCGCAACGCCCCCGACTGATGCTAAATAACCAGGAGAAACCATCATGAGTTATTTACTTGAACAGTACTGGGCCTGGATGCTGCTGGCATTGCTCCTGGGTGTGCTCGTGGGCTGGATCGGCACTCGGGCCGCGGGCGATTCCCGCTGGATTGCCGGCTGGTTGCACTTGGCGTTGTGGGTATTTGCCATCGGTGTGATCGTGGCCTTGCTCAAAGGGTTGCCGGGTCGGGCGGGGCTATGGCTGGAAACCGCCTTGCTGCTGTTCGCCGCCTACCTGGTGGGTTGCTGGCTCAGTGCCTGGGTTCACGGCACGATGGCTGCCGATGCCAGTGCTACCGACGGCGGCTTGAGGCCCGAGGCCAGGGCTACGGCAACCGACGCCGCTGGTGTTGGCAGCCGTCCCCTGGTCATGGAGAAACCCAGTGGCGCGCTCGATAACCTGAAGTTGATTTCCGGTGTCGGCCATAAAAATGAAGCCGTGCTGCACGAGTTGGGCATCTACCGGTTTTCCCAGATTGCCCAATGGACGGAGCCGCAAGTGCACTGGATAGAGCATTACTTCAGCTTTCCAGGCCGGGTCGAGCGCGAAGACTGGCGCGGTCAGGCCAAGATTCTGGCGCAAGGCATTGAAACCGAGTTTGCCAAGCGGGTGAAACGAGGCGAGGTCGACACTTCCGAAGATTAAGGCCGTTGCACTCCTGACAAAAACTGACGGAAGAGTGTTCTAGGATGGCTCCACCTCTTCCCAGCAAGGAGTTGTCAACAGCATGACCACTCAAACTTCGCTGCTCGCCCCGGCCATCGAAGCCTATATCGCCGCCGCCAACGCCCGTGACAGTTCGGCGGTGGCGAGTTTCTTCGCCGAGGACGCGAACGTCTTCGACGAAGGCCATCATCGGGTCGGCCCCCTCGCCATCGCCGAGTGGATGGACGAAACCGCGCGTAAATACCAACCCCGGGTCGAAGTCCTGGATGTGGCGCAACGCACTGGCAAGGTGCTGGTCAAACAACGGGTCTCGGGGACTTTTCCCGGTGGCTCGGTGGAGTTGCGCTACGTGTTCCGGCTCAACGAACAGGGCAAGATCACCCGCTTGGATATTTCCCTCTAGGACAAGCTGGCATACTGCACGGCTCCCGGTTGCGAGCCTGTGCCAAGCCATGACTGCCGATTCTCCCCTGAGCGCCTACCGTGCTGCCGTCGAGCAGCACGGCTTTATCCATGACCAGGCCCAGTGGCGGGCGGTGCAGGCCTTGCAGCGCTGCCACGAGGCGTTGCAGCAGGGCCAGGTCCCCCCCGGCGTTTACCTCTGGGGGCCGGTCGGGCGCGGCAAGACCTGGCTGATGGATCAGTTTCACCAGACCTTGCGCGTACCGTCGCGACGTCAGCATTTCCATCACTTCATGGGCTGGGTTCACCAGCGCTCGTTCCAACTGAGCGGTATCGCCGACCCGTTGCGGGCCTTGGCCCGTGAGCTGGCCGGAGAGGTCCGGGTGCTGTGTTTCGATGAGCTGTTCGTCAACGATATTGGCGATGCGATCATCCTCGGGCGGTTGTTCCAGGTGATGTTCGACGAGGGCGTGGTGATCGTCGCCACCTCCAACCAGCCACCACGGCAGCTCTATGCCGACGGTTTCAACCGCGAGCGCTTTCTACCGGCGATTGCCGCGATCGAGCAACATATGGAGGTGGTGGATGTCGATGGCGCTGAGGACCACCGCCTGCATCCGGGCACCGGGGTGCAGCGTTACTGGGTCGAACCCGAGGGACGGTCGGCAGGACTGGCCGAAGCGTTCCAGGCGTTGACGGCCGGACAGCGGCTATCCAGCGCACCGGTCGCCATGGGCTATCGGACCCTGGCCGTGGTGCGGGCTTCGCCGAGCGTGCTCTGGTGCCGCTATGCCGAGCTGTGCGAGCAGCCCCTGGCCGCCATGGACTTCATGGCGTTGTGTGATAGCTACACGGCGATTTTCCTCAGCGAGGTGCCGAACCTCAGCGCCCGCCAGCGTCCGGGGCGGATTGCCCGCGGCACCGAGGACGCGGCCCGGCGCGTCGATGCCGGCGACCGTGAGCTGCCGCAGTTGTCGATCCACGACGATAGCGTGCGGCGCTTTATCGCCCTGGTGGACGAGTGCTACGACCGCAAGGTGCCGCTGTATATTGCCGCACAAGTGCCGCTGGATGAGCTGTACACCGAAGGCTACCTGGCGTTCCCGTTTCGCCGCACCCTCAGTCGTTTGCGCGAGATGCAGTTGCAGCGCTTCACCCCGACATCAGCCAACCCTGGATAAGGGCGCCGGTCCACAAGGCCAGCAGGATCAGCAACTGGGCCGGCACCACTCGGCGGGCGAAAGCGCCGCCGCCGCTGGACCAGGCCATCACACACTTGGATAGGGTATTGGTGCCGAAGGCCGCCAGAATCGGCCACCGGGCGTTCTCGGCCAGCAGTTGGCCAGATTTGACCAGCGCGGCCACCGACGCCGAGGCCGAGTGCACGTCGGCCAGCCCCCCCAGCATCGATGCGGCAAACAATCCGGAGGCGCCAAATCGAGCCTGCAGGGCGCTGGTCACAAAAAACAGGCCCGAAATGCCGACGACGACCATCAGCGTCAGTTTGAGGTTGAAGGCATGTCCGGTGTTGATCAGCGGGCCGATCTCCGAGTCCGTGGGTTTCATCAGCCGCAGTGCATAGGACAAGGTTACCGCGCTGCCCAGCAGGAAAGGCAACCAGAGCCGGGCAAGGGTGGCCGGGCTGATGGCGCTGAGCACCAGGCCGAGCAGAATCGTCGTGGCCAGGTTCGACAGGATCGCCGCGGTGGCGGCTTGCTGCATGAGTTCGGGTTGCTGGCGCGCCCGACTGCCCATGGCGGCGATGGTCGCGGTGCTTGAGACGAAGCCGGAGGCAATTGCGGCCAGGCTCAATCCATACCGGGCGCCGAGTACCCGGATGGCGATATGCCCCACGGCACCGACACTCATCATCAGTACTGTCAACAGGCAGATCGAGCGTGGGTTGATGGCCTGATAGGGGCCGATGAAGGCGTCAGGCACCTGGGGCATGATCACCAGCGCCGCCGTCGCCAGGATCAGCCCGTCCTTGACTTCGGTTTCGCTCAGTTGATTCAGGGCGAAGCGGTGCAGGCTCTGCCGGAAATTCAGCAACAAGGTCAGGATCACCGCAAGGGCCACCGCCAGGCCGGCCTTGCTGTTGCACAAAGCACCGAGTAGCAGCACCAGCAGCAGGGCGACTCCGGTGGTCATGCCCGGATCCTCGCTGCGCCGTTTGAAGTAGGCCATGCTGGCGAGCAACGCCAGCGCCAGTGTCAGGGCGCTGAGCAGCAGGGGACCGCCGAGCAGCAGGCCGACATAACCGAGCAGGGAGGTCAGGGCGAAGGTGCGCAGGCCGGCGAAACGACGGTCCGCTCCCTCGCCTTTCCGGCGTTCGCGCTCGAACCCGACCAGCAGGCCCAGGCCCAGGGCCGAGGCCAGGTTGGTAGCGTGAGTGAAGGTTTCCATACTGCGGACCCCTGTGTGTTGTCTCAGGGTGAGGTCTATCAGGCCCCCGGTGTTTGATATGCGTCAAGGCCGCTGAAGGGCAGAGCCGTATTCGCCTCGCCTCGCCGCTGAGTCCGCTTTGACGTAAATCAAACCGCTAGGGCCGGGGCGCTCCATCATGACCACAATGTCTCGATCTGCCGATAACGGCGAGATTTGCCGAGTGGTATTCAACCAGTGCCACTAGCGGCCGGGAGCCTGTTGCCCCAGAGGTGCGCCATGTCCGACTACCAACGTATTCTTTTGCTCGCGCCACCTGCGATGAGCCACAGTCCCGCCTTCGATCGGGCCACCGAGCTGGCCCTGTCTTGCGGGGCCGCCCTGCATATCCTGGCTTTCGACTATGTACCGACCCTTGACGTGGCCACGCTGTTCGATCAGAAGGCCATGACCCAGGCCCGCGAGGGTTATCTGGAACTGCATCGCCGCTGGCTGCACCAGGAGACCGATCACCTGCGGGGCCGGGGTCTGGATGTGAGCTGCAATATCTTCTGGTGCCAGCATCCATTGCAGTCGATCGTCGAGTACATTCGTGACCTGAACATCGATCTGCTGATCAAGGATGTCCACTTGGAACCGGGGCTCAAGCGCCTGTTCGCCACGCCACTGGACTGGCAGTTGTTGCGCGATAGTCCGGTCCCCGTGCACCTGGTGGCGGGTCACAGCCAACCGTTGCCGCGCCATGTGCTGGTGGCGGTGGATTTAGGTGGGGAGCAGGCCGAAGAGCGTTTCAACGACAGGCTGGTCCAGGCCGGGCAGGCGTTTGCCCGGCAATGCGCGGCGACGTTCAGTCTGGTGCATGTGCATGATAAGTCCCGTTCCTATATCCACGAGATGGGTTGGGGCACCTTGCCGATGGCCGAGGGCCTGGAAATGGCCAGCCGTGCCAATGAGCAGCAGGGATTCAAGGCCCTGGCGGAGCGCAACGGGGTCGAGAAAAACCAGCGGCATTTCCTCACGGGGCCGGTTATCGAGGCCCTCGGCAGTTTCGTCGAGCACAACGCGGTGGATGTGCTGGTGATGGGTACCCGCCATTCCCACGGCCTGGACAGCATCCTCGGCAGCACGGCGGAAAATATCCTCTATCGCAGTGCTTGCAGCCTGTTGGCCCTGCGCCCGGCACGTCTTGTCTGAAGAAGTGTCTGGCGAGGACCGCGCGCAACGGTCCTCGCCAAGGGGGAAGTGATCAGGCTTGCAACGACAGCCGGTGAATGACCTGGGTTGCATCGTCGGGATCGCGTTCGCGACTGAAGTGCAGGTCGTCGGCCAGTTGGCGCATGTGTACGTTGGAAGCACTGTCGATGGAGTACATCTGGGTAAAGTGATTTTGGCGTGCCGCTTCGATCAGGTGCTTCATCAGGATCGCGCCCAGGCCACGATGCTGCCAGTCATCGGCGACAGTAATGGCACATTCGCATTCGTGCTCGGCGCCCGAGGCGGCATAGCGGCTGATCCCCACTTCGCGCAACTCACCATTGTCATGGGCCAGGGCCACATAGGCCACGCGATTGTGGGTATCGACATTCATCAACTGGTTCATCAGGACCGGGCTGGGATCGACGATCTCGCCCAGGAAGCGCTGGTGGCGCGATTCCGGGGACAGGCGCTGGATAAAGGCCTTTTCCCGCTCGCGGTCTTCGGCCCGCAGTGGCCTGATCAGGACATGGGTACCGTCCTGCAGGGCTTCGATCCAGTGTTCGCCTGTCACGGAGGAAAAGTCAGGCAGGTTCAACGGGGGGGTATTGAGGTCGGGCATGATCAGAACTCCTCGAACGGGTAAGGTCGTGGGCCGGTATCGGTGTTCTGTTTCTACGCCGTGGTGGGTGTTCGCGCTTGATTCAAATCAAAGACCGGCACAACTCACGAGGTGTCGGTCGGTATGGCAAAAAGCGGCATGGCCGCTTTCGCAACCTGGGGCATTCGACAAGCGCCGGGTTACAGCGGATTGCCATGTTGGCCGCAACCGGCAATCAGCGCCTTCAAGCCGATCGGGTCAAGGATCTTCACTTCCCGCGCGTGGACTTCCAGCAGGTTCAACTCCCGCAGCCGGGCGATCCCGCGGCTGATGGTTTCCAGGCGCAGGCCCAGGTAGGAGCCGATCTCTTCGCGACGCATTCTCAGGATAAAGTTGAACGGCGAGTAACCGCGCAGGGACAAGCGTTGCGAGAGATTGAGGAAAAACGCCGCCAGACGCTCATCCGAGTTCATATTGCCCATCATCAACAGCAGGCTGTGGTCCCTGACGATTTCCCGGCTCATCAGTAGTTTGTTCAGATTGTGCTGCAAGGAGGGCAGGTCCCGGGACAAACGCTCCAGTTGGGAGAAATGGATCGGACAGACTTCGCTGTCCTCCAGCGCCACGGCATTGCAGGCGTGGCGATCTTCGCTGATGGCATCCATGCCGAGCATTTCCCCGGTCATCTGAAAGCCGGTGACCTGCTCGCGGCCATCCTCCGAGGTCAGGGTGGTCTTGAAAAAGCCCAGGCGCACCGCGTACAGGGCATGCAAGGGGTCGCCCTGACGGTAGAGCGTGTTGCCTTTCTTGATCTTCACGCGCTGCACGATCAGATCGTCCAGGCGTTTGACTTCAGTGTCGTTCAAGCCCAGGGGCAGGCACAGTTCCAATACGCTGCAATTGGCACAGGCGGACTTCAGGCCCAGGGGCTTGAGTTTGAGAGTGTCGCAATCGTTCATTTTGAAACCTCTGTATCCGGAGGGGGGCGTCCGTCCCGGGTTAATACCGATACAAAGACACTCTGCTTTGGGTCAGCGTAACAGGTGTAGTCGGTTGCTTGAGATAAATCAAGCGCCTGGCTTGTGAATGGGGTAAGTAAATCCGTGGAGTATCTTCATTCCGCCTCGGAGCCCCTGCCATGAGCGACTATCAACGCATTCTGCTGATTACCGATACCCACTGCCGGGCGACCCCCGCCCTGCATCGCGCGGCAACGCTGGCGCGCGCCTGCAAAGCGGGAGTGCATCTGGTGCTCTTCGACTTTGTCGAGGCCATCGCGGCGATGACCCTGTTCAACCACGGTGCCGGAACCCTGGCCCGAGAGGGCTTTCTGGACAAGAAACGCGAAAAACTTGCCGAACTGGCGCAGAGCCTCACCAATCAGGGGCTGGAGGTGAGCTACGACGTGGTCTGGTCGCAACATCCGCATGCGGCCATTCGCGACTATGTCAAGGACATCGAGGTCGACCTGGTGGTCAAGGATATGCGGGTCGAGTCACAGCTCAAGTGCGCGCTGATCGGCCCCACCGACTGGCATCTGGTACGTCAGTGCAGCAAACCGGTCATGTTGGTCCGGCACGATGCGCCGGCGCGGCCGAAGAATTTCGTCGCGGCGGTAGCCCTGGAGAATGTCGGCGACGGCGAAACCACGCGCGACGACCAGGTGATTCGCCTGGCCAGCGAACTGGCGATGATCTGCGACGCGGACCTGGAACTGCTGCATGCCTGCGATATTCTCGCCGGTTATGAGTTGATGCAGGAGTATCCATGGGATTCGGATGCGGCGGCGGCCCTGCAGAAATTGCGCAGCCAGGCCTTCGATGACTTGGCCAGCCGCCATCAGGTGCCGGGTCGACGCCGCCATTTCCTGCTCGGGCAGGCGATCCAGCGGGTGGAGGAGTTCGTCCGCGAACGGGAAGTGGATACCTTGGTCATTGGCCGCTCCCAGGCCGATGCCTTTCCCTGGCTGGGCAGTTTTGCCGAGTCGCTGCTGTCGCAGCCGCCTTGTTCGGTGTTGACCCTGGGTACCGACTCGATCTGAGTCCCGCGCCGTCGACCGGAGTGATCCGGTCGACGGGCGTCGCCGTTCATGGCGTGATCGACACTTTCATGACCCCGTCGCGCTGGTGGGCGAACAGCTCATAGGCGGCTTCGATATCGTCCAGTTTGAAACGGTGGGTGACCAGCGGCTTGAGGTCGACGCTACCGGCGGCGACCACGGCCATGAGTCGGCGCATGCGTTCCTTGCCGCCGGGGCAGAGGGTGGTGATGATCTGTTTGTCGCCCAGCCCGGCGCTGAAGGCATCCAGCGGAATCCGCAGGTCGGAGGAGTAGACCCCGAGGCTGGAGAGGCAGCCGCCCGGACGCAGGACGCGCAGGGCGGACTCGAACGTGGTCTGGGTGCCCAGGGCCTCGATGGCGGCGTCGACACCCCGGCCGCCGGTCAGCGCCATGATCTGCTCGACCGGATCGCCCTGGGTGAAGTCGACGATATGGGTTGCGCCCAGGCGCCGCGCCATGTCCTGGCGGGCCTTGATCGAGTCGACACCGATGATGGTACTTGCCCCTTTGAGCTTGGCCCCGGCCACCGCGCACAGGCCGATCGGGCCGAGGGCGAAGACCACCACGCAGTCGCCGATCTGGATCCCGGCTCGTTCGGCGCCGCTGAAACCGGTGGACATGATGTCGGGACACATCAGTACTTCCTCGTCGCTCAGAGCGTCCGGTACCGGGCTGAGGTTGACCATGGCATCGGGTACCCGCAGGTACTCGGCCTGGCAGCCATCGATCAGGTTGCCGAACTTCCAGCCACCGCTGGCCTTGAACCCGTGGGGGGTATCCGGGCCGTCCTGGGACGAGCAGCCGCACAGGCAGGCGTAACTGTGGCCGCTGGGAGTGATGGCGCCGGCGATGACCCGTTGGCCCTCATGGAAACCGCTGACCGCCGAGCCGAGCTTTTCGATGATGCCCACCGGTTCATGGCCGATGATCAGCCCCGGCGCCACCGGGTATTCGCCCTTGAGGATATGCACGTCGGTGCCGCAGATCGTGGTGGTGGTGATACGGATCAGCGCGTCCAGGGGGCCGATGTCCGGGATGGGCTTGTCCTGTAGCACGATCCGGTTTTTTTCGACGAATACCGCCGCTTTCATCATCGTCATGATTTCACTCTCCATGGCAGGATCGGGTGGGAGGTCCATGCTGCGACAACGCGCTTGTCGCGGTTTGACCCAGATCAAACCGAGGTCGCCCAGGGGTGGTGGCCATCGCTGTCGGCGGCGCGGACAAGCCGTCGCTACTTGATGTAAATCAAGGCCCTGTCGGCCGGGCGTCGCAGAATCGAGGATGACCGATTCTCTTCGGGTGGACACCTTCAATCCTTGCCTTGTGAAGTCGTCGCCCGCTACCCGGCGCGCTCGACAGGGCGTGCCTTGGAGGTGTTCCTTGTCTTCACGTCCACGCTTGCTGTTGGTTGCCCCCGCCGAAATGACCCACAGCCCGGCCTTCGACCGGGCCCTGGCGCTGGCCAAGGCGATGGATGCTTCGCTGAGCCTGGTGGCCTTCGTCTATCTCGATGTGTTGCATCAACTTGATCTGCTCGAAACCGATCAACGCGAGGAGATTCGCGAGGTATATCTGCAGCGTTATCGCCAGTGGCTGGAGCAGGAGGCGCAGGCCATGCGCGACGAAGGGGTCGAAGTGACGACCGAGGTCAAGTGGGACCTGCCGTCGTTGAATGCGTTGTCCAGTTACGTGCGTTCGCAGCATCCCGACCTGCTGATCAAGGATGCCCACCAGGAGTCGGCCCTCAAGCGGATTTTCTTCACCCCACTGGACTGGCGCCTGCTCTGCGACAGCCGGGCGCCGATCCATCTGGTCACCGCCCAGGGCATGCCCGCGCCACGCAAGGTGCTGGCCTGCGTCGACGTGCTGCGCGACGACGTCGCGACGCGCGAGCTCAACGACCGGATCATCGACCAGGCGGCCCGCTTCGCCACGCACTGCAAATGCCCGTTGCATCTGTTGGGGGTCTATGACTGGACGGCCTTGTATGTCGCCGATATCGGGATCGGCAAGGTGCCGGTTTCGGTCAGTCCCAGCTATGACGAGCGCAAGCTCAAATTCCTGCACCTGGCTGACAAACATGCCCTGCACAAGGACAACCGGCATTTCATTGTCGGTACCCCGACAAAGACCATCGTCGAGTTTGTTGGCCAGGATGTCTTTGACGTGCTGGTCATCGGCACCGTTACCCACCGTTCGTTCAACAAGCTGTTGGGCAGCACGACCGAGAGCCTGTTGTATCAACCCCCGTGCAGCCTGCTGGTGATCAAGCCCGCCGAACTGCCGGATTTCGCCCAGTAGATCGATGCACAACGAGCGGCGGTCCGGCGCTCCGCACATCTTGTCCGTAGAGGTATGTCATGAGTCAATACCAGCGTCTGCTGCTCATCACCGATCAGCACCTGCCCCATTCTCCGGCTGTCAAGCGTGCCGCCGCCCTGGCGGCCGCCAGTGGCGCGGCCTTGCATATCACCGCGCTGGTCCAGCCACCGCCGCGCATTCACCTGATTGAGTCGGGCATGGATGAACAGGCCCGCGCCGCGTACATGGATAAATACCGGATCTGGCTGGAAGGGGCGACCGAAAGCTTGCGCGGCAGAGGCTTGCAATTGACCATCGAAGCGCTCTGGAGCACCCGTCCATTGCGCGACATCCTGATCCATGCCCGTGAGATCAAACCCGACCTGCTGATCAAGGATGTCTACCTGGAGCCACTGCTCAGGCGGGTTTTCACCACGCCGCTGGATTGGCAACTGCTGCAGGAAAGCCCGGTGCCAGTGCACCTGGTCAACCATGTCACCTCGGCGTTGCCGCGACGGATAGTGGCGGCCGTCGATACTTCCACCGGGGACGAGGGCATCACCGAGTTCAATCGCAAGATCATCCGCGAGGCCGAGGCCATGGCGCTGCAATGCGACGCCGAACTGCACTTGCTGTATGCCTACGACCTGTCGCCGGCGTTCATGGCCGATCCCAGTGTCACGGTGGTCTGGCTCGATGAGCTGCGTGCCGCCTTGCTCGAGCCTTTCGCCAGGCTGGCGGACGACTATGGCGTGCCGGCCGATCGCCGGCATTTCCTGATGGGCTCGCCGGTGGGGGTGATCGCCGATTATGTCCAGGACAATGCGATTGATGTGGTGGTGATGGGCTCGGTCCAGCCCAAGGGGCTGGGCAAGCTGATTGGCGATACCACCGAGCGGACCCTGCAGATTCCCGAATGCAGCGTGCTGACGGTCAAGCCCGACTGAGTCGCGGCTTCTCAGATGAGGCCCATTGAAAAGCCCCTTGGCGCTCACCGCCAAGGGGCTTTTTCATGACACCACGCCAAGGCGTGTCAGAGGCTCAGCAGACCCTGCCAGAGCATCCAGGCGGCCACTGCGGCAGCCAGCCAGATCAGTGCCAGCAGGCCCTTGGCGAAGCCATTGAGTGGCTTGCGCTGCGGGGTCATCAGGTAGATCAACGAGCCGGGAGCGTAGAGCAGGGCACTGAGCAGCAGGTACTTGGGACCGGCCGCGTACAGCAACCAGAAGCAGTAGACGCTGGCCACCAGCGAGATCGCCAGGTCGCGGGCACCCAGGCTGGCGTGCCCGTCATGGGCACGTTCCTGCCAGCTGACCTTGAGCGCGTAGAGGCCGCTGAACAGATAGGGCAGCAGGATCATCGAGGTCGCCAGGGAAATCAGTGCCAGGTAGGTGGCGTTCGAATACAGTGTGAGGATCAGGAACAGCTGGATGCAACCGTTGGTGACCCAGAGGGCATTGGCCGGTACGCCCTGGCTGTTTTCCTTGGCCAGGACCGCCGGCATCACGCTGGCCTTGGCCGGACTGAACAAGGATTCAGCCGAGAGCAGAGTCCAGGCCAGCAGCGCGCCGCCCACGGAAACCATCAGGCCCAGGCTGATCATCATGGCGCCCCAGGGACCGGCCGCCGCTTGCAATACCCCGGCGGTCGAGGGGTTTTTCATCGCCGCCAGTTCGGGCTGGCCGAGGATGCCCAACGACAGCAGCGAGACCGAAATCAGCAACAACAGGGTAATGGCGAAACCAATGATGGTGGCTCGTCCGACGTTGACCCGTTCCGCCGCCCGGGCCGAATAGACATTGGCGCCTTCGATACCGATAAAGACCCAGACGGTCACCAGCATGGTGCTCTTGACCTGGTCCAGGATCGAGCCGAGGGCCGGGGCGCCCCAGAAACCGGCGACGAAGGTATCGCGATGGAAGGCGGCGGCGGCGACGCCGATGAATACCAGGATGGGCACGATCTTGGCGACGGTGGTGATGGCATTGGCCCGTGCCGCGGTACGTACACCCCGCAGGATCATGAAATGCATGGCCCAGAGCAGTAGCGAGGCGGCAATGATCGCCACCTTGTTGTTACCCTCGCCGAAGGCCGGGAAAAAATAGCTGGCGGCGGCGAACAGGATGACCAGGTAGCCGACGTTACCGATCCAGGCACTGATCCAGTAGCCCCAGGCCGAGTTGAAGCCGACGAAGTCGCCGCCCAGGGCCTTGGCGTAAGCGAAGACGCCATTGTCCAGCTCCGGTTTGCGGTCGGAGAGCATCTGGTAGACCAGGGCCAGGGACAGCATGCCGATCCCGGTGACCAGCCAGCCGATCAGGATCGCGCCGGCACCGGCACCAGCCGCCATGTTCTGTGGCAGGCTGTAGGCACCGCTGCCGATAATGGAACCGACCACCAGGGCGATCAGCAGGCTCAGGGACAAGCGGGCCGACTGCGCGACGCTCGTCGGCTTCGTTGACGGCGCGGTCGCGCCGGGGGATGAACGCTGTTGCAAGGGCGTTGCCATGATGACATCTCCATGATCGTAACTGAACGGGACGTCCGAGTGCACCGATCAGCAACGGCGCCTCGGTCTGAACGCATGGAGTAAATGTCTGCCCAAGCGGGCCCGAAGCTGTTGATCTTTATCAAGGCTTGAATGGATAGGTATCGCGCTATCGCGCAGCGGAGCCAGGTGCATGAATTTTCTTTCGTTTCCCCGCTCCGGCATGCTTATTATCCACGTACTGAAATTCAATCGATCCTGATCGATGCATTCTTCGAGGACAGACATGGACGTTGCAGACGTACTGGTATTGCAAGCGAGTTACACCAATCCGGTTCACGCCGAGGCGATTGCGCAGGTGCTCAATCACTATGCCGAAGACCCCATGGGCGGTGGCCGGAGCCTGGCCCCGGATGTGCTGCGGCAGTTGCCCGGGGAGTTGGCCAAACGGCCCCACGCCTTCAGCGTGCTGGCGTTTGTCGGTGGCGAGCCGGCCGGGCTGGTGAACTGCTTCGAAGGCTTTTCGACCTTTGCCTGCCGCCCCCTGGTGAACGTGCATGACGTCGTGGTGATGAGCCGGTTTCGCGGCCTGGGGCTGAGCCAGAAGATGCTGCAGAAGGTCGAGGACATCGCCCGCCAGCGCGGCTGCTGCAAGATCACCCTGGAGGTGCTTGAGGGCAACGCGGTGGCCCAGGGCTCGTACCGCAAGTTTGGTTTCAGCGGTGCGCAGCTCGATCCGGAGCACGGCCAGATGCTGTTCTGGAACAAGTCTCTCTAGTTCCACCGCAGCGCGCACTCGCGGTGCCCAGTAGCGCCTTCTGCCGACAGAGGGCCTATTTATCTACCGCACACGACATTTGCCTGGAGGGTTGAATCCTTCAGGAGTCGTGGCCGGCAAAACAATGCGTCAGGTGACGACTCGTTCCTATCACTCGAACGAGAACGTCATCCATGCCAACGCAGTCGCCGCTTCCAGATCAGCCAACGACAGACCCGACTCCGCTCGCGAAAGCGCTGTTCGCGACGGCTCCCACTTTGCTCTCGGTTGCCACGCCGCTGGTCCAGGGCGTGCTGGACCAGGACTATGCGAATTTCGAGCTGTCGGCCGAGCGGGTGTGTCTCGCCGTGCCTTACTGGTCATTGGCGCAGGGCATCGACGGCGCTCCGGCGGGGCACAATTACTACCACCTCGGTGAAGTGCTGGTTGAGCGCTTCGCCTTGGGCGCGGGCGTTTTCAGGGGCTCCACGAGCCCGCGCTGGGACACGCATAACCTGCTCTGGCGCGAGCGGCCAGCGATGGCGAAGAAACCCTTGGCGATTGATCTCGACGAGTTGCTCAAACGCCTGGATCAGGCCGCGCGGTCGCTGCTGGACAACTTCAAGCAGCAACTGATCGAGACCTGGAATGAGTCGCCACAAGGGCATGGCCCGAGTCGTTGGGCGCGGCTGGCTGCCGCGATTGGCAGCTTGCTCGTGCCGGGGCGCACACCGGTTCCGGGAGGACGCCCCGACCTGAGTCGCCTGCCGTTCTATATGGGTTATGGGGCTGGCGATGCGGACGGCGATCTGTCGAGACTGGATATCCGTGCCTACGAGATCCGTGTCTTCAGCGTGGATGCCCAGGGCCAACGTTACCCGGAGCTGTTTCCGGTGATCAGCTTTACCCGTTATGAACAGAATAACCCGCTGCCTTACCCCATCTATTTCCATCCAGGAGAAGGCGGTCTGCGCATGGGCAAGGAGGAGGATGCCGCACTGGTCGCGATGCTGATCGGCGCCCGAACGGCCGAGCGCAACCTGGAAATCAGAGAGACCTGTATCTGGCGCTGGGGGCAGTCCGCCGAGGTCATCGGCGAAAACCTGGTCAAGGGCTTGCTGGAGTATCAGTTGCAGGCGCTGGGTAGACTTGAGCCAGGCTGTTGGCAAGGCCGGGCCGATCTTCAGCGGCGGGTCGCGCAGATCACCGATCCTGGTCACTGGCTCGCCGTGCCCGCCAGGACCTACGACACCACGCGCTTCCAGATGATCCAGCGAGAGCGCTGCGGCACGGCGGTTCTGGGCTTGACCAGCGACTCGTTGCCGGATTGGCTGTTGACGGCAACCCTCACGGATCGCTTGACCTACAGTGCTCTGCTGACTGAGCTGGCGCGCGCGCAATGCCAGTCGCAAGGGCGGCATTATCTCGACGATATCGGTACCTTGAACCAGTTTGCCGCACGCCGCCTGCGCCGCCTGATGCGCGAGGATCATCCGCAAGTCTTGGGGGTTGCCGACCCCGACGATATTTATCTGGAACTCGACAAGACGACCGCGCTGCCGGTCCCCGTTGCCGGGGGCGCGGGCGGCGCGTTGGGGACGGTTGAAACGGTGCGGATGAGCCTGACGGAGTTTGCCCTGGAGAATCTTGGTGGCTTTCGGCATGTGAGGATGGCGCTCAGTATTCGCCGTCGCGATCTCGACGCGCCGGTTGCGCAATGGTTGACCGCGGACTACGTCAAGGACCTGGTGACTCGCGCGGATATCGGCCAGGTGTACCCCGACCTGTTGAAAAACCGGCTGCTCGGCGATGGCGTCGAGGCTCGGCGTCGTGAGGCTTTGTTCGTCGCGCAGTTACGCGTGAGTTTGCCGCTCCAGGCCCTGGAACTGAAGATCAAGGGCGCGTCGGGGTTCACCGCCAGCGGTGTTCGCTACTTGCAGGCCCTGGTCCGCCCGTTGGCCGCCGAGCGCTTCGTCGATGGCATGGAAATCGTCCTGCGTCCCCTGGCGTTCAAGGCCAAGACCGACTGGCGGGCTGACGCGGTGCTGGCGATGTTCCTGATCGGGCCACGGGATATGAGCCTCGGGCCGCTGATTCTGTATCGGCCCTTGTGCTTGCAACAGCCGTTGCAACAGTTTGAGAATTGTCAGGCGCTGCTCGCGGCAATCCGCCAGTCCGGCGATCTGCAGCGCGGTGTGCTGACCTGGATGAACGAGCCGGCGCGTGCTCGTTATGCACGGGGAGGCTTCGCCGCGCCGCATATCCAGGCGTTCCTGCCGGGAGACGAGTTCGCCCCCGAGCCGCCCAAGCCCGATCCCGCGACGCTCGCCGAGGACATCGTCAAGGGCGACTATCTGCCGGCAATCTTCGGGGCCACGGTCAAGGCCCTGGTCGATCAAGCCGACCGGCAGTCGGTGTCGAATGTCGAGCAACGTTGGGCGGACTGGAAGGAGGGGGCCTGGCTGATACTGCTGAGCATCACCCAGTTGCCGTTTGCCGGGATCTTGCCGTCTGTCGGGCGCCTGGTGGAGGTATTGAGCTGGCTGGTGGTGGTGAAGATCGCCCATGACGACCTGCGGGCCCTGGGCAGCGACAATCAACGGCAACAGTCGGCCGCCGCCGCGGACCTGTTGTTCAATCTTGCGACCCTGCTGTTGCACTATCGTGTCGCGGGCCAGCCCGGCCCTGTCGTACCGCACACGCTTGAGCCCCAGCCACCCGGGCGGGTATTGCCCTCGCCGAGCGTTGTCCGGGCGTCCGACCTGCCCCGTCCCGTGCTGGGTCGCTGGTCGGTGCCAGGCTGGCCGCTCCCCGATGCGCTGATGCGGCGGATTCGTGGTTATCGCCTGCGGACGTTCGACAAGCCGGCATCGGCCTTGGCGGAGCTGGGCCGCGTGGCAGCCTTCGGACCGGCCCGGGGATTGGTCCATATCCATGCGGACGGGCGGGGGAAATGGTGTGCGCTGATCCAGGGCGATCTGTATGAGGTGGCATGGGAAGCCGAGGGCGAGGGCATTCGTGTGGTCGACCCTGTCGGCAATGCCGGTCCCTGGGTACGCCACGATGGGGAGGGGCGCTGGAGCCTGGATCTGCGCTTGCGCGGAGGTGCTCCGAAGCGGGCCCCGGCGGTTGTGCCGGCGGGTGTCTCGCAGCAGATCGGCGCGGACTACGCGAAGCTGTATGAACTCGATGCTCAAGCCAAACAAAGCGAAGCCTCGATCCACGGCAGTATGCGGCGCTGGAAGCTGGCGAGTGAAGGCGAGACGGGCAAACGGGTGACCTATGAGCGGCGCACCGAATTGCATGACGAGTTGAGCGCATTACTGGAAAAGCGTCTGGAGAACTATCTGCAACAGTTGGCGTTGATCGACAAGTTGAAGGACCAGACCCGGGTCGGAGCGCAGATCCCGGTCATTGCCCTGCAAAATGCGGTGCTCGACCTGCAAGCCTTGACCCATGCGCAACGAACCTGGTTGTTGGAACGGTTCGCTCAGTCCCATGCCGGATTTTCCGAACTGCCCGAGGCGCAGCGGGATGTCACCTGGCTGCAAACCGAATGGGAGCGTGATGCCAGGAGTACGGACAAAATGGTCGAATGGTCTTCCATGCAAAAGGACCTGCTCGCCCGGCTGGAGAAGATACGCGATGGGCGCGAGGAGTACCGGAAGGTCATGGCAACCGTCGGCCTGGGCTCCATTGCGGTGGAAGTGCGGGTATGGAAGATTGCACAGCTTAAAAACCGTTTCATCCTGACCGAAATAACCTCCCAGGACGTCGGCCGGGAGATGTTCAACGCGACCTGGGAGCAGTTCGAACGCCTGCATCTGTCTTACTACTCGTCGCTCGATGCCCTTGAGGAAAGCGAGTTGTCCACGGCCGAACGCATCAGTCTTTTGGAGTCGGTCGTCGAGCAATCCAGTGAGCTTCAACAAAAGCTCGAATTCTGGTCGGCGAGTCTCGAGAGCCGTCAGCGCGCCACGGAGCAACTGGACGAGTTGCTCAAGACGCTGAAGACGCTTGAGCAGGAAACCGAGGAAGATCTGCGCCGGCTGCTGGGCAGCGATGACTGGGAGTTGCCGCCCTTGCCGGTTGCCCGGCCCGCGGTCAAGAAAACCAGGAGAAAAATCATTCGCACTCGCCAGCAACAGGTGCTGTCCGGCGAAGTCAGGCCAGCGACATCGGCGGAGGGCGAGGAGACGGTGCAGGTCACCGATGGCTATGGCCAGGTGATCGAGAGATTTCGCCAGAACAGCGGGGACGGGCTCTGGGACAAGGTCGATGCCGCCGAAAAGCTCGCCAGGCCCGCCGTGGTCAGGCCCGCGGTCGGGCTGGAAAAACGGGTGGCCGCCGCACGCCTGTGGCTCGACGACGAGTCATCGATCATCGAGCGGGTCATGAGTCAGGTTGGCCGCTCGAATGCGCCTCGGGCGCAAGAGGATATCCTGCGCATACGCGCCGAGATGATGGAGAACCAGGCTACGGAGATCGACAGGGTTCTGGCTATTGCACAAACGCCGGCGCGTAATCCGGATCGAGTGAAAAATGCCCGGGCGGTAGCCCAGCAACTGCGCGAGGCGTCGCCCAGGCTGAAGCTGGCCGGGCAACGCGCGCGCATCGCCGCGATCAAGGCCAACCCGCCGGAAATGTCGCGCATCGACTATCTGCTGGAGCAGGGCGAAGTGACGATCCGCAAGGAAGGCGAGCGAATCCGGCTTGGCAAGAAGGACTTTCTGCAAGAGTACGCGCTGCTCGACAAGACCGCTAAGCCGCTGTGGTACGCCCATTTTCATTACTCGACCGCGACGACGGCGGATTCGGCCTTCGAGGCCGCTCACCTGAAAACCGTCGAGCAGCGCAAGATCGGTGGCCAATACCAGTTGCTGGAGCAGGAAAGGGCGTTCAAGAAGATCCAGACGGGGCGGGGTGGCAACGCCCGCCTGGCGCTGCAGATTCATCGCAGCGTGATCGATCCGGCTTCGGCGCAGAAGCACTTTCTCCAGGTCCGGTGAAGCCCTGTGAGCGGCCTTGCCCTCCTGTCCTGGGCGACGAATGGCCGGCGATTGCGCCCGTGCCGTGTTTGCTGTTTGTCCGCCCCCCCTCAACGGTGGCGCAGTCGCTGGTCCAGGCCGTGCTGGACCAGCACTGGCCCGACCTCAAGGTCCAGGGCCAACGAGGCAACCCTCTGGCTCGGCGAGCGGGAGTCTGGTGCGACCTATCGATATACCCGGTTGGCCCGCCTATCCACCGTGGCCGGATTCTCGACAAGGCGGTGGCCCAGGCGCTGTTTTTCAACACCACGGAGCCGGATTCGGCCACTTGAAAAGCCATCGATCGGTGTCTGCAACCCCCCTCTCGACCAAGATCAAGACAGACATCCGTCCGCCGCTGGGCTAAGGTGTGACAGTGTTTTTTTTATCGCTATCGGGAGCACCCTGCATGCAACTGGGAATCATCGGACTGGGCCGCATGGGCGGCAATATCGCGCGGCGCCTGATGCTTGATGGCCATCAGACAGTGGTGTACGACCGCAATGCCGACTTCGTCAGCGCCCTGGGCAAAGAGGGCGCCAGTGGCGTTGCCGACCTGCCGGCGCTGGTGGCCGGCCTGGACTCACCCCGGGCGATCTGGGTCATGCTGCCGGCTGGCGGGCCGACCGAGGACACCATCGCCGAACTGGGCGAACTGCTGGAGGCCGGCGATGTGATCATCGACGGCGGCAACACCTTCTACAAGGACGATATCCGTCGCGGCCAGACGCTGGCGCAAAAGGGTATCCACTACATCGATGTCGGTACTTCCGGTGGCGTCTGGGGGCTGGAGCGCGGCTACTGCATGATGATCGGCGGCGATGCCGAGGTGGTCGAACGCCTTGATCCGCTGTTCGCCAGCCTGGCCCCCGGGATCGGCACGATTCCCCGGACCCGCGACCGGGTCAGCGCCGATGATCGCGCCGAACGCGGCTATATCCATGCTGGCCCACCGGGCGCCGGGCACTTCGTCAAGATGATTCACAACGGCATCGAGTACGGCATGATGCAAGCCTTCGCCGAAGGCTTCGATATCCTCAAGACCAAGAACTCGCCGAGCCTGCCCGAGGACCAGCGTTTCGACCTCAACCTGGCGGATATCGCCGAAGTCTGGCGGCGCGGCAGCGTGGTCTCGTCCTGGCTGCTGGACCTGACCGCCGACGCCTTGGCCTGCGATCCGAAACTCGACGGTTACAGCGGCGCGGTGGCCGACAGTGGCGAAGGACGCTGGACCATCGAGGCGGCCATGGAGCAGGCGGTGCCGGTGCCGGTGCTGTCCAACTCGTTGTTCGCGCGTTTCCGCTCCCGCCAGCAAAGCACCTATGGCGACAAGTTGCTGTCGGCGATGCGCTTCGGCTTCGGCGGCCACGTGGAGACACCGAAAAAATGAATGCCTCCCGCACCAAGCGCAAGGCCGAGCCCGCGCCGCCGACCACGCTGTTTCTGTTCGGTGCCCATGGCGATCTGGTCAAGCGCCTGCTGATGCCGGCGCTGTACAACCTGACTCGCGATGGTCTGCTGGGCGATGGCTTGCGTATCGTCGGCGTCGATCACAACGCCATCAGCGACGCCGACTTCGCCAAGAAACTGGAGGACTTCAGCCGTGCCGAAGTCGCGGCGAAAAGTGGCAAAGAGCCCGAAGACGCCTTGGATGCCGCGCTCTGGAAGCGCTTGGCCAAACACATCAGCTATGTGCAGGGCGACTTCCTCGACGACGCGACCTATGTTGCCCTGGACGAGAAGATCATCGCCAGCGGTACCGGTAATGCGGTGTTTTACCTGGCCACCGCGCCGCGTTTCTTCAGCGAAGTGGCGCGGCGGCTGGGCGAGGCCGGTTTGCTCGAGGAGAGCTCCGGGGCGTTTCGCCGGGTAGTGATCGAGAAGCCCTTCGGTTCCGACCTGGCCACCGCCGAAGCCTTGAACGCGCGTTTGCTCAAGGTGATGAGCGAGAAGCAGATCTATCGCATCGACCATTACCTGGGCAAGGAAACCGTGCAGAACATCCTGGTCAGCCGCTTCTCCAACGGCCTGTTCGAATCGTTCTGGAACAACCATTACATCGACCATGTGCAGATCACCGCCGCCGAAACCGTCGGCGTCGAAACCCGTGGCAGTTTCTACGAACACACCGGCGCCCTGCGGGACATGGTGCCCAATCACCTGTTCCAGTTGCTGGCGATGGTCGCGATGGAGCCGCCGGCGGCGTTCGGCGCCGATGCGGTCCGTGGCGAGAAGGCCAAGGTGGTCGGCGCGATCCGTCCCTGGAGTGCCGAGGAGGCCCGGGCCAATTCGGTACGCGGTCAGTACCGCGCGGGCGAGTTGGGCGGCAAGGCCATGCCGGGTTATCGCGAAGAGAACAACGTGGCGCCGGACAGCAACACCGAAACCTATGTCGCGCTCAAGGTGATGATCGATAACTGGCGCTGGGTCGGCGTGCCGTTCTATTTGCGCACCGGCAAGCGCATGAGCGTGCGCCACACGGAAATCGCCATCTGCTTCAAGCCGGCGCCATATGCGCAGTTCCGTGACACCGAGGTCGAGCGCCTGGAGCCGACCTACCTGAAGATCCAGATCCAGCCCAACGAGGGCATGTGGTTCGACCTGCTGGCCAAGCGTCCGGGGCCGGCGCTGGACACCACCAATATCGAGCTGGGCTTCGCCTACAAGGATTTCTTCGAAATGCAGCCGTCCACTGGCTATGAAACCCTGATCTACGATTGCCTGACCGGTGACCAGACACTGTTCCAGCGCGCCGACAATATCGAGAACGGTTGGCGGGCGGTGCAGCCGTTTCTCGATGCCTGGTGCGAGGACGATCAGGTGCAGGGCTACGCGGCCGGGGACAACGGTCCGGCGGCCGCCGACGAACTGCTGGCCCGTGACGGCCGCGTCTGGCACAGCCTCGGATGAGTGGCGTGGCGCAGTACCCCATCCGCTTGTTGCTCAGCGATATGGACGGCACCTTGTTGCGTCCCGATCACAGCCTCAGCCCGCGCACGGTCGAGGCCGTGCGGGCATTGCGCGCGGCGGGGGTGTTCTTCAGTCTTGCCACTGGGCGTCCGCCACGGGCCATGCGCGAGCAGATCGCGGCGTTGGGGGTCGACGTTCCCACGGCGGCCTTCAATGGTGGCACCCTGGTTCACCCTGATGGCCGTTACCTGGTGACCCACTACATCCCCCGTGAAGCGGCGCTCGTCACCCTGGAGCTGTTGTCGCGGCATGAAGAGGTCGAGGTCTGGGTCTTTGCCGACGATCATTGGTTGCTGCGCGACCCGCACGGCACCATGGTGCCTCGGGAACAGCATGCACTGGGCTATGCGCCGACGGTGGTGGAGGACTTCACGCCGTACCTGGAGCGTATCGACAAGATCGTCGGCGCCAGTGGCAACGGGCAATTGCTGATTGATCTGGAGGCGGTGTTGCAACCGTTGGTGGCGGACCAGGCGCTGGCCAGTCGCTCGCAGCGTTCCTACCTGGATATCACCGCGATGCAGGCCAACAAGGGCGAGGCGCTGCTGACCCTGGCGAAATACCTCGGCGTGCCACTGGCGCAGACGGCGGCCATCGGCGATGGCGGCAATGACCCGGCGATGTTCCACCGGGCCGGGTTGGCGATTGCCATGGGCCAGGCGGAGGAGGTGATCAGGCGTCAGGCGGACGTGGTCACCGGTAGCAACGGCGAGGACGGCGCGGCGCAGGCCATCGAGCAATTCATCCTGGCCAGGCGATAGATCTCCTGTGGATGGCCGCCGAAGGCGGCCATCCACCGCACTCTTGCGATGCATTGTCCGGCTTTTGGCACATCCGCTTCCTATAGCCCGAGGTGGGTCCTTGCTATAGTGGCGAATCTCTTTTCGCCCCGCCAAGGATGCCTCTCATGTCCGAATACCAAGCCTTCCACGTCGAACTGGTAGACAACATCGCCCATGTGCGGATCAACCGCCCGGAAAAGATCAACGCGATGAACGCGGCCTTCTGGAGCGAAATCAGCGAGATCTTCCAGTGGATCGACGACACCGACGCGGTGCGCGTGGTCGTCCTCAGCGGTGCCGGCAAACACTTTTCTTCCGGTATCGACCTGATGCTGCTGGCCTCGGTGGCCAACGAACTGGGCAAGGATGTCGGTCGCAACGCCCGCCTGCTGCGCCGCAAGATCCTGCAACTGCAAGCCTCCTTCAATGCCGTCGACAACTGCCGCAAGCCGGTCCTGGCGGCGATCCAGGGTTATTGCCTAGGCGGTGCGGTCGATCTGATCGCCGCCTGCGACATGCGCTACTGCGCCGAAGACGTGCAGTTTTCCATCAAGGAAGTGGATATCGGCATGGCCGCCGATGTCGGCACCTTGCAACGTTTGCCGCGTATCATCGGCGACGGCATGTTGCGGGAGCTGGCCTACACCGGTCGGTCGTTCGGTGCCGAGGAAGCGACCCGGATCGGCCTGGTCAATCGCGTCTACCCCGATCATGCCGCCTTGCTCGACGGGGTGATGGGGATCGCCCGGGAAATTGCTGGCAAGTCGCCAATTGCCGTTAGCGGAACCAAGGCGATGATCAGCTACATGCGCGACCATCGGATCGATGACGGCTTGGAATACGTTGCCACCTGGAACGCCGCCATGTTGCAATCCACTGACTTGCGCGTCGCCATCGCCGCGCACATGAGCAAGCAGAAAGCCGAATTCCCTGATTGACGCCTAGGACTCCCCGATGACTCAACGCTGGACAACCGCTGTACTGGATATCGAGCAGGCCGGTGGCTGGGCCGTGGTGCATAGCCCCGCCGGCTTTCTCCTGGACGACAACGGGGTGCTGTTTCCCCGCGAGTGGATCAAGCGCCAGGACCTGTCGCTGTTGGCCGAGCACGGCATCGGGCACCTGGACGGCGAGCCGGTCTACCTGCTGGAGCTGAAGTCCGGCTTCGAGCTACCGGGCGGCCGCTGGCAGGGCCTGCGGACATTCATGCTCGAAGGCGATCACACGATCTATCGCCTGCTCGGTTATGCCGCGCAGATTGCTACCTGGGCGCGTGAGCACCGTTTCTGCGGTAGTTGCGGCCAGGCCATGACCCAGGTGCATCTGGAGCGGGCGATGTTCTGCCAGGCCTGCGACCTGCGCAGCTACCCGCGGATCTCGCCGAGCATGATCGTGCTGGTGACCCGGGGCGACGAGGTGTTGCTGGCCCGTTCACCGCGTTTCGTGCCCGGGGTCTACAGCACCCTGGCCGGTTTCGCCGAGCCGGGTGAATCGGCCGAAGAGTGCCTGATCCGGGAGGTGCGCGAGGAAGTGCAGGTCGAAGTCAGGAATATCCAGTACATAGGCAGCCAGTGCTGGCCGTTCCCGCACTCGATGATGCTGGGCTTCCACGCCGAGTACGCCGGCGGCGAGATCGTCCCGCAGGCGGATGAGATCGAGGATGCGCAATGGTTCAGCATCCACGATATGCCGCCGTTGCCAGCTTCGCGCTCGATCGCCCGCTACCTGATCGATCTGTACCTGGCCAGGCGCCTGGGCTACGCGGAACCGCTGCTGCCGGTCTAGGCCTTGTGGGAACCGGCTTATCGGCGATGAGGCCCTTGAGCCTGGCGCTGTCCATCCGGACGCCATCGCCGACAAGCCGGCTCTCGCAGGTTGCGGCCTCAGCAAAAAATATCGCCGTACGCGGAATTTTGCGGGAGCTGGCTCCTTCAGGTTATGGCGTGAACCAGTGTTGCCAGGCCAAGCGCACGGTCAGCCCGAGGACTACGGTGATGAACACCGGGCGGATGAACTTCGCCCCACCGCTGATGGCGGTGCGGGCGCCGAAGAAGGCGCCGATCATCACCGATACGCCCATGCACAGGCCGATCACCCAGTCCACCTGGCCGGAACACACGAACACTGACAGCGCGGCGATATTGCTGACGAAGTTCAGACTGCGGGCCACGCCGCTGGCCTTGACCAGGTCGATGGGATAGAGCAGCAGGCTACTGACGGTCCAGAAGGCACCGGTGCCAGGGCCGGCCACGCCGTCGTAGAAACCCAGGGCCAGGCCCTGGGGCAACTGCCATTTCTTCTTGATCGGCGCGTTACTGTCCAGCGGCGCCTTGGGTGTGCCGCCGAACAGCAGGTACAGGCCGCAGGCGAAGACGATCAGCGGAAGCATCTTGTTCAGCCATTCGGCCGGCAGGAAGTGCGCGGTCACGGCGCCGATCAGCGCACCGACGAAGGTGCCGAGAATCGCCAGCTTCCATTGCCCCGGTTGAAACAGCTTGCGCCGATAGAAGGTGAAACCGGCGGTGGCCGAGCCGAAGGTCGAACTGAGCTTGTTGGTGCCCAGTACCAGGTGTGGCGGCAGTCCGGCGGTGAGCAGGGCCGGGGTGGTGAGCAACCCGCCGCCGCCGGCGATGGCGTCGATGAAACCGGCGATAAAGGCAACAACGGCGAGAATGGCGAGGGTAGTCAGGTCTACGCTGAGATCGAAAGGCATGGCGGTCGGCTTAGGTCGGCAGATGGCGCGGCAGGGCCGCGCTCAAGGGCCGCCATCTTACCCATTGGCGAATGTTGCCGCGACCTTATCCAACGGCTGAGACCACGGCGTCTGTCCTGACGCCTTCGCGGGCCAACTCCGCTCCTACAAGTTTCTTGTGTACGCAAAAGTGGGCGCGACTCGGACATTGTGGGAGCGGAGTTGGCCCGCGAATACGCTGGACCAGACACCACACCCCTGGGCTATGACTGTGATTGTGGCCCATTGCCGATCTGCCACACAAACGGCGGCTCGCTGCCATTGATGAGCCAATCGCCGACAATCCGCGCCTTGTAGATCAGCGGATTATGTGACGACACCGTTCGCGCATTGCGCCAATGCCGGTCCAGCGCCTTGCCCTGGCGCACATCCGAAGCGCCGAGGGCATTGAACAATTCGCTGGTGGCCCGCTGGATCAGTTCGGATACCACCACCTGAGCCGTGGCCGATTCGATTTCCGCATCGACGTTGGCTTGCCGCTCAACCTCGGCGTCAGCGCCAAACCGGGCAAGATAAGCCCGTTGCGCCGGGTGTGCGGCCCGCACCGCACTGGCTTCGGCGGCATACACCAAGGCGGCGACTTCGCCCACCACCTGCTGCACCTGGGCATCTTCGCTGGAACGCCGCGCATTGCCATGGCTATAGATCCGCTGACGTTCGCGGACCAACCGCGCCACGTCCTTGAGGGCTGAGCGGCCGATACCGGCCAGGGTGGCCAGCAACACCAACTGATAGAACGCGGTCTGGTATTTGAAACGCGTGGCAAAGTCGATGACATGCCCGGCTTCCACCACGGCGTCGACAAACCGCGAGGTACCGCTGCCCGTGGTGCGTTGGCCGAAACCGTCCCAGTCATCGCTGTGCTCGATCCCCGGCTGGCGGCTGCGCACGGCGGCAATCACATCGCCGCCGGTGTCACTGCGGCGGGCGTAGACGTCGATCCAATCGGAGAAAATGCTTCCGGTGCTGTAGAACTTCTCACCGTTGAGGCGCCACTGTTCGCCGTCCGGCGTGACCTTGGTCACGACATCGCCAATCGCCACGTTACCGATTTCGGTCCAGGCGCAGCCGACGATATCGCCCGCGACGAAGCGCTTGAACCACAGGTCGCGACTCGGCCCGGGCTCGGCATTCAGACGGTCCTCGGCAAAGGCGAAATGTCCGCGCAGAGCCTGGGGGACGTTGGAGTCGGCCTCGGCCAGTTCGATCAGCAACTGGAACAGCTGGGGCAGCGAGGCGCCGCCACCGCCATATTCCACTGGCACTCGCACGGCGCCGAAACCGGCCTGCTTGAGCCACTGGAGCGGCTCGTGGGGCAGGTCGCGGGACTGCTCGCGTTCTACCGCGCCGGCGGCGATGCGAGCAAAGATCGGCCGAAAACGTTCGGCCAGGGATTCGTAGTCGACGCCAAGGGACAGAGGGTTGATCACCTGGTGTTCGGTCATGGCACAGCTCCTTGAGGGCAGGTAGAGAAAAGTACGCTTGCCAGGGGTGTTTGCATGCTCCATGCCGAGGACGCCAGATGCGGTGGCGCGGGCGTTTGCCGGGTCCAGGCGATGGACAACTGTTGCCTGGCGAACAGTGCTTCAGCAAATCGTCCCGCCAGACCACACCTCTCCCAGCACGCACCGGCCCTTGTCGGAGCCAGCTTGCTGGCGATGAGGCTGGTGAGCGCTACATGGTCCGAGCGGTCGCTATCGCCAGCAAGCTGGCTCCGACAAGGGATGTGATCCAGGCTCGACTCATCGCTGTGACGGCAATCCGGCTCGACTCCCGCGCACTGGCACATTTGCTGCTCTGCCCCTTGGACACTCTCCACTCCGAGGTCAGATACCATGAGTCAGCAAGCCGTAAAATTCGCCTATTGGGTACCCAACGTCAGCGGCGGCCTGGTGGTCAGCAAGATTGAACAGCGCACCCGCTGGGACATCGACTACAACCGCAGGCTGGCACAGTTGGCGGAGGAGGCCGGATTCGAGTATGGCCTGACCCAGATCCGCTTCACCGCCGGCTACGGTGCCGAGTACCAGCATGAGTCGGTCGCGTTCAGCCATGCCTTGCTGGCCGCCACCAGCAAACTGAAGATCATCGCCGCGATCCTGCCGGGCCCCTGGCAACCGGCGCTGGCGGCCAAGCAACTGGCGACCATCGATCAACTGACTGGAGGGCGGATCGCGGTCAATATTGTCAGCGGCTGGTTTCGTGGCGAGTTCCACGCCATCGGTGAGCACTGGCTGGAACACGACGAGCGCTATCGCCGTTCCGAAGAGTTCATCCGCGCGCTGAAAGGTATCTGGACCGAAGATCAGTTCACCTTCAAGGGCGACTTCTACCGCTTCAACGACTACAGCCTCAAGCCCAAGCCCCTGAGCCAGCCACACCCGGAGATCTTCCAGGGCGGCAGTTCCCGGGCGGCGCGGGATATGGCGGCGCGGGTCTCGGATTGGTATTTCACCAATGGCAACAGCCCTGAAGGGATCAAGGCCCAGGTCGATGATATCCGCGCCAAGGCGGCCGCCAACGGTCATGCGGTAAAGGTCGGGGTCAACGCCTTTGTCATCGCCCGTGACACCGAGGAGGAGGCCCGCGCGGTGCTCGCCGAAATCATCGACAAGGCCGACCCGGAGGCCGTCGGTGCATTTGGCGATGCGGCGAAACAGGCGGGCAGGTCATCGCCGGAAGGCGAGGGCAACTGGGCCAAGTCCAGCTTCGAGGACCTGGTGCAATACAACGACGGCTTCAAGACCAACCTGATCGGCACGCCGCAACAGATCGCCGAGCGGATCGTCGCTTTGAAGGCGGTGGGTGTGGACCTGATATTGGCGGGGTTCCTGCACTTCCAGGAAGAGGTGGAGTACTTCGGCAAGCGGGTGTTGCCACTGGTGCGTGAACTGGAAGCGAAGAAAACCGGGCGGACGCTGGAGGCGTTGGTCTGATACGCTTTTGCAGGTCTCTCCGGGTAGCGGAGAGGTCGCTACAGTGATGAGGTCCTGGCTATCGTCGAGCGACCCTCAAAGGTTTTGGGGCCGACGATGGCCAATAAGCGGGTGTCCGTCGAGACAGAGGTCGCCGTTGTCTCTGGTACTACCACGTTCCACCCGAGCGTCGGCACCAGGGAAAGCCACTGCTATCATCGGGTCGATTCCGTATGTCCAAGTGAGTGATGATCCCGTGGCGCGGCGCAATGATTTACGGTGAATGGTTGACGGGTATCGGCTTGGTCTTGCTCGGATTGGTCACCGGCTTTGTCGGCACCAATACCGGAGGCAGTGTATTCCTGACGGTGCCGGTAATGATCTGGCTGGGCATACCGCCACAGTCGTCTATTGCCACTGCCCGCCTGGCTTCGCTGGGCACCATGGTTGCGGGCCTGAGACAGTTTCATAATCAGGGCAAGGTCGACTATATCGTCGCCATACCCGCGGCGGTCCTGGGACTGCTGGGCGCTCTTGCCGGGGCGAGTCTGCTGTTGCAAATCGATGCGTTGTTGCTGCACCGGGTGATTGGTGTGCTGACGTTGCTGCTGGTCGCGCTCTCCCTGGTCAAGAAGCCTCGCACCTCCGACAAGGCACCCTCAAGGATCAGCAGGTTTTTCGGCTACATTCTTTTCATTCCCATTGGCATGATCGGCGGCTTGTTTGGTGGACAAGCGAAACTTTCGACGTATCTGTATATCCTCTTTTTCAAGAAAAGCATCAGCGAGTCGGTGGGGACTCGAAAGGTCGGAGGGCTTGTACTGTCCGTGGGGTCGCTGATGATTTTTGGTCTGAGTGGCATCATCAATTGGCAGTATGGAGCTTGCCTGATTATCGGCACCTTGCTGGGCGCCAATGCCGGCGCGAAGTTCGCCTTGAAAAAAGGCGACGACTGGATGGAAGCGGTATTCAACGTGGTTGTGGTCGTACTGGCATTGAGGATGCTTTTTTACTGATCAACTTCAGCTGCCAGGCGCTCGGATTCACTGCGGTTCCAGCAAGCGCGCCCCGCTCCCATCGACACCCAGCACATCGCCATAGTTGCGCAACGGGCAGTTCTCCATCGACAGGCAGCCACAGCCGATACAGCCGTCGAGCTTGTCCCGCAGCCGGGTCAACTGGGCGATGCGCTCGTCCAGTCCAGTCCGCCAGTGTTCCGACAGCTGTTTCCAGTCCGCGGCCGTGGGCGCCCGGTCTTCGGGCAGGCTCCGCAAGGCCTGGTGAATCTCCGCCAGGGCGATGCCCAGGCGCTGGGCGACCTTGATCAGCGCTACTCGCCGCAGCACCTCGCGCGGATAGCGGCGTTGATTACCGGCGTTGCGATAGCTCCTGATCAAGCCCTTGGATTCATAGAAGTGCAGGGCGGTCACGGCTACGCCGCTGCGGGCCGCCAGTTGACCGACCGTGAGGGCCTTGTCCTTGGGCAGGGGAGGGTGCATCGCCATGGGGAGAAACCTCTTGACCTCTAGTTAACTGGAGGTTTTACCCTGCATGGGCTCGGATCACAAGATCCTGTTCGACTTCCTGGGGAGCTTTTTCATGCCGTCGACCGCGCAAAATCGCAGTTTCACTCAATTGATCCAGTACGAGATCGAGCCCGGCCAGCTCGAGGCGCTGGTGGCTGACCTGGCCCGGCAGACCGAGCGCCTGGCGCGGATCGAGGGTGGTTTTCTCAGCGGCACGGTGCAGGCCAGCGATGACGGTCGGCGCGTGCTCAATGCGTTGCAATGGCGTTCCAGGGAGGATGGCGAGGCGGCATTTGCCCGCTTCGAAAGCGGCGAAGAGGATTTCTGGGCATTGATCCGCGCCCACCGCGCCAAGGCGGTGACCTTCGGTTCGTTCCAGGTGCTGAAAAGCATCGAGCGCAGCCGGGACGACGCCTTGCAGTGTGCCCTGGTGGACTAGATCGACAGTTGCAGCATCCGCTCGCCCTGGAAGTTTTCTCCGGGGCGGCGCTTGTTCACCGCCAGTTCACCGATCTTGATCAGCCGGGTGCGGGTCACGTTGCGGCTCAGCCCCAGCAGTTTGGCGGTGTGCACCTGGTTGTAGTGACTGAAACGGTAGGCGGCGCGCAGCAGCGCGTCCTCGACCTTTTCATGCAGGGCCCCAGCCTGCTCCTCGAAGAGTTTCTGAAAGGCTCGGTCGAGTAAGGCTTCGGCCGAATCATCGAGGCTGCTGCTGTCGTCCTGGCGCTCGATCCGCAGGTTCGACAGGCGCAGGTCGTCGCGCTCGATCACGCCGTCGTGGCAGATCAGCAAGGTGTGGTGGATGACGTTTTCCAGCTCGCGGATATTGCCCGGCCAGCCATACCCCCTGAGCTTCTGCTCGGCGCCGGGGCTGATGCGGATAGCGCCGTAGCCCAGGCGCTGGCTGTAGCTCTCGATAAAGTGCCGGGTCAGCGGCAGGATATCGCCGGGGCGTTCGCGCAAGGGGCTGAGTTCCAGGCTGACGACGTTGAGGCGGTAGTACAGGTCCTCGCGAAAGTGCCCGGCGTTGATGGCTTTTTCCAACTGCACATTGGTCGCCGCCAGGACCCGTACGTTGATCGGGATACTTTTACGCGAGCCCAGGCGCACGACTTCGCGCTCCTGCAGAACCCGCAGCAGCTTGACCTGGATCGGCATCGGCAAATCGCCGATCTCGTCAAGGAACAAGGTGCCGCCGTCGGCCTCTTCGAACCAGCCGGCCTTGGCACTGAGGGCGCCGGTAAACGCGCCTTTTTCATGGCCGAACAGTTCAGCTTCCACCAGGGACTCGGAGAAGGCCCCGCAGTTCACCGCGACAAACGGGCGGTGCCGGCGGGTGCTGAGGTTATGGATATGCCGGGCCACCAGTTCCTTGCCGGTGCCGGTTTCACCAATGATCAACACGCTGGCTTCACTGGGGGCGACTTGTTGCAGGTGGGCGAGCAAGGCCTGGGACTTCGGATCCTCGAAGACTTGGGCGGTGGCCCGTATGGAGGTGGCGAGGGCCGGCGAGGGCGGTAACGTTAGTAGCTGCATAGGCTTCTCTAGGAATAGAAGGTGGGAATCGGTAGCGCCTGATTCAGGGCCCAGTCGCCAAGTTCTTGGAGCTTGTAGTCCAGCGGGTCATGCAGGGTCTGGGTGCGCAGGTTGCGCCAGTGACGGTCCAGACGCAGCGAGGCATGGGTCGAGCGCGCGCCGGTCACCTCGAACAGTTTGCTGCACAGCTCCAGGCCGTTGCGGCTGGCGGCGACCTTGGCGGTGGCGATGGCCGTGGCCAGGTGCCCGCGTTCCTCGGTGCCGAGGTTCTGGCCCTTGCTCCAGGCCCGGTCGAGCCCTTCGGCGGCGCGTTCGACCAGCAGGCGGACACCTTCCAGGGCGACCCAGAAATCGCCGTAGTGGCTGAGGATATAAGGGTCCTGGCGAATATCCCGGGTTGTGGACTTGAACCACGGCCGGGTCTCGGTAAGGGTGTATTGCCGGGCTTCTTCGAAGGCGCCTTCGGCAATGCCGAGGAACAGGTGGGCGAAGGTCAGTTGCGCAATCAGCGGCCGCAGGCAGGCGAAGGGCGTGCTCAGCGGGCCGGGGTCAAGCAGCAGTTCCGACTCTTCGACCCGCACCCGCTCGAAGCTGGCGCTGCCGCTGTCGGTCTGGCGCTGGCCCATATTGTGCCAATCGTTGTGCAGGGTGATACCGGAGCGTCCACTGGGAATCGCGGCGATCAGCAACTTGCCGCCAGCGCTTTCATCGACGGCCGAGGCGATCAGCATTTCCGAATCGCTGGCACCGGAACAGAAGCTTTTCTTGCCGGAAAACTCGCGCCAGCCGCCGAGCTTGCGTACCACCGTGCGGGTATCCAGCGGATTGAGGGCGTTACCCCAGAACCAGTTCTTGCGCGCGGTCTGTTCGAACCAGGGTTGCCATTGTTCCGGGCGCGAGAACAGACGCACGGTGGCCAGCATCAGGTGATGGAAGCCGAAGACATGGGCAATGGAGCTGTCGACCTTGGCGAACTCGCGGACCACGTTCAGCGTTTCGCTCCAGCTCGCGCCGAGGCCGCCGTACTGGGTCGGAATACTCAGGGCCAGCAGGCCGCTGTGGCGCAAGGCGTCACGCTGGGCCTTCGGCGTGCCGCCACGCTCGTCGCGCTCGACGGCGGTTTCGGCAAACTCGGCGGCCAGCAGGCGGGCGGTCTGCAAGGTATTCAACAGGGCGTTATGCGGTTGAGCCGTCACGCGATGTTCCTCGGATAGATGATCATTCCCGGCTAGGGCAGCAGAGGTCGTGTGGGCCCTCCGCTGCCACTGAGGGCGCGCAGGTCAGGCCCCGGCTTGGGCCGGCAACACGTCGTTGGCGATCATTTCGCCGAACGGTCCGGTCAGGTTGGTGGTGCCGCGTCCGGCCAGACTGGCATAAGGCTCGGGCAGCAGCGGGAACACCAGTTCGGCGAAACGGTAGGCTTCTTCCAGATGCGGGTAACCGGAGAAAATGAAGCTCTCGATACCCAGGTCCGCGTATTCCTTTATGCGCTCGGCCACCTGTTGCGGATTACCGACCAGCGCTGTACCGGCTCCGCCACGTACCAGGCCGACACCGGCCCACAGGTTCCGGGAGATTTCCAGGTTGTCACGCCGTCCATCATGCAGGGCGGCCATGCGCCGCTGGCCCTCTGAATCGAAACGCGAGAAGGATTTCTGCGCCGCGGCAATAGTCTCATCGCTGATATGTTCGATCAGTTTTTCGGCGGCTTTCCAGGCTTCCTCCGCGGTTTCCCGGACGATCACGTGCAGGCGAATACCGAAGCGCACGCTACGGCCTTTGCGGGCGGCGCGTTCACGAACGTCGGCGAGCTTCGCGGCGACGGCGGCCGGTGGTTCACCCCAGGTCAGGTAGACATCGACCTGATCGGCGGCCAAGTCGTGGGCGGCGTCGGAGGAACCACCGAAATACAGTGGCGGATAAGGTTTCTGTACTGGCGGATAAAGCGCCTTGGCGTTCTGCACGCGCAGGTGCTTGCCCTCGAAGTCCACCGCTTCGCCTTGCAGTACCCGACGCCAGATCTGGAGGAACTCGTCGGTCACTTCGTAGCGTTCGCCGTGGTCGAGAAAGCTGCCGTCGCCACGGTTCTCGTCGGGGTCGCCGCCGGTCACCACGTTGATCAGCAAGCGGCCGTTGGACAGGCGGTCGAGGGTGGCGGCCATGCGCGCCGAGACCGTCGGCGAGATGATCCCGGGACGGATTGCCACCAGATAACGCAGGCGTTCGGTCAGCGGCACCAGAGCAGAGGCGATAACCCAGGAGTCCTCGCAGGAGCGTCCGGTGGGAATCAGCACGCCGTGGTAGCCGAGGCTGTCGGCGGCCTGGGCGACTTGTTTCAGATAGTTGAGGGTGACCGGGCGGGCGCCCTGGGTCGTCCCCAGGTAATGGCCATCGCCGTGGGTCGGAAGAAACCAGAAAACATCCATGACAGCTCCTCAGGCGATTTTCAGCAGTGGCTTGGCGTGGCTGCCGAACAAGGCGCTGGCGCGTTCGGCGGCCAGACGGACACGCGCCCTCAAGGGCTCACTGGTGATCTGATAGTTGCTGAAGTCGGCTTCGGTGGCATAGACGCCAATGGGCAAGGTCAGCGCCTGGAAGAAGCTGAACAGCGGTCGCAGTTGGTGATCCAACACCAGTGCATGACGTTCGCTGCCGCCGGTGGCGGCCAGCAGGACCGGAGTATCGGTCAGGGCGTTGAGGTCCACCAGGTCGAACAGGTGCTTGAGCAGGCCGGGATAGGAACCACGATAGACTGGCGAAGCGACGATCAGCAGGTCGGCGTTTTCGATGGCCCGCAGTTCGGCCTCGACTTCGGCGTTCAATTCGGCCCGGGACAGTGCCGAGCCCAGCGGGCGGGCGATATCGGCCAACTCGATCAGGCGGCTTTCGATCGGCAGGTGTTGTGCCAGTTCGGCCAGTACGGCCTGGGTCAGCACCAGGGTGCGGGAGGGACGGTAGGTGCCTCCGGAGAGTGCCACGACATTCAGTGGACGGGACATGATCAGTTCCTTTTCAAACAGTTGCTCAGTGAGCAGGGATCGGTAACAGGGCTTGAGCAAGAGCTGTACCAAACCCCTCGAAGCCTTTGTTCATGGGGCTTTGCCGGAATCAATGAAGATCGCGGTGCTGGCTGGCGAACGGTTCTGTTGATCGGCTGTTGGTGGGTGAACAGTTGTCCGGGCAACAGTGGATAGGGCGTGAGAGCAGTTGTAAGGGGTTTTTTATATTCCGTAAAAGAACGTGTTTTGATATTTATAGTTCTTTTATGAATATATGATCTGCGCTTCCGAGAACCACCGAGGCGGTCGATAGCGACTATCGAACCAGGTGATTTCTGTCTTTCCGGAGCGGGGGGTAGCCTGTCTCCATTGCCTTACGCCAGGTCCTCGGGAATTGCGCCATGAAACATTCATCTGTGTTTTTACTGCTTTTCGGTCTTTCGCTGCTGGCTGGTTGCGCCACTCACCCGTCTCCCGAATTGCGCCCCTATAGCGCTGAAGAAAGCCGGGAGCTGGCGCTGGAGGCGCTGAACCGCCGTGGGCTGTCCTTCGATGAATATCAGCAGAAGAAGGCACAGCTGTTGGGGCAACCCCAGAAGGTTCATGGCTTTGATGAACAGGGTGAAATCAGTGCCGATCGTGGCAGTCACGGACACAGCCCTCAGAGCTGAAGAGTAAAGTGTTTTCTATCCCCGTCGGCGCGGGCCGCCTGAGCCTGCACGATTGATGCTCGCAACGTCTTCCCCGGGCCTGTAAAGTGGATTTCAGGAGCGTTCCTACGCACTTTTAATGAAAGTCATCTTTCCTTAATCGTTTTCCATCGGGTATAGCTGTCCATCCAGCTGAGTGGGTGGTCAGTGAGAGATTGATCCGCGGGACACGCTTTATGAGTCTTTTTGCCATGAATGAACTTCCTCTGTATTTCGACTATGCCGCCACCACACCGGTGGATGAGCGGGTCATCCGGGTGATGGTCGAGTGCCTCGGCTTTTCCGGTAATTTCGGTAACCCCGCATCCAGCTCCCACGCCTTTGGCCAGCGCGCCCGGCAGACGGTCGAGCAGGCCCGGGAACAGGTGGCGAACCTGGTGGGGGCGAACCCCGGGCAGATCGTCTGGACTTCCGGGGCCACCGAATCGAACAACCTGGCGCTCAAGGGGGTTGCCCAGGGGCGCGCGAGCGGCGGCGGGCATGTGATCACCAGCCAGATCGAACACAAGGCGGTGCTCGATACCGCCCGGCAACTCCAGGAAGCCGGCGTGGCGGTCACCTACCTGGTACCCAATGGCGAAGGACTGATCACCACGGCCATGGTCAGCGAAGCCCTGCGCGAGGACACCTTCCTGGTCTCGCTGATGCTGGTCAACAATGAGCTGGGCACCCTCAATGACATTGCGAGCATTGGCCAGCGGGTACGTGAGCACGGCGCGCTGTTTCATGTGGATGCGGCCCAGGGCGCGGGCAAGGTGGTCATCGACCTGGCCGGCTTGCCGGTGGACCTGATGTCGTTTTCCGCGCATAAGGTCTACGGCCCCAAGGGCATCGGTGCCTTGTACGTGGGGCCGCGCGCGCAACAGAAACTGCACGCGCAGATCCACGGCGGTGGTCATGAGGGTGGCCTGCGCTCCGGCACCCTGGCCACCCACCAGATTGCCGGCATGGGGAGTGCGTTTGCCCTGGCCGCCGCGCACCTGGACGAAGAGCTTGCCAGCATCCGTCACCTGCGCCAGCGCTTGCTCGAGCAACTGGCGGATGTCCCGGGCTTGCGCTTGAATGGCAGTCCGACAGCGCGTATCCCCCATACCCTGAGCCTGACGTTCGCCGAAGGCGAGTTCGATGCCGCGCGCCTGGGCCGCTCCCTGGCGTACTCGGCGACGTCCGCTTGCAACTCCGCGAGCCAGGCACCGTCCCATGTGCTGCTGGCGCTGGGGCATGATGCGCGCCTGGCCGCTCGCACCATTCGTCTGAGCCTGGGGCGCTTTACCTCCGAGGCGGATATCGACCGGGCGGCGGCGGCGATCAAGGCGAGCCTGAGCGCCCCGGCACCGTTCTGGGCGGTTGCCCAGCCGTGATGGCCCACCCGGCCTCGGTGTCGGATCACCATTGAACAATAAATACTAGTCGCTAGCAGGAGACACAATGAGCATGCAGACCCCGAGTCAAGGAACCGTCCCCCAGCGTCTGGCCCGCACGCGCGAGTTGATGCGCCGTGAAGGCGTGCAGGCATTGCTGGTGCCGTCGGCCGATCCGCACCTGTCGGAATACCTGCCCGCCTACTGGCAGGGCCGGCAGTGGCTGTCAGGTTTCCATGGCTCGGTCGGCACCTTGATCGTGACCGCGGAGTTTGCCGGCGTCTGGGCCGATAGCCGCTATTGGGAGCAGGCGACCAAGGAGTTGGCCGGCAGCGGCATTGAATTGATGAAGTTGTTACCGGGGCAACCCGGTCCCCTGGACTGGCTGGCCGAACAGGCACCGTCAGGTGGCGTGGTCGCGGTGGATGGCGCGGTCATGGCATTGGCCTCGGCGCGGACCCTGGGCGACAAGTTGCAGGCCCGTGGTGCTCGACTGCGCACCGACATTGACCTGCTCGATCAGGTCTGGGAAGACCGCGAGGCGCTGCCGAACCAGCCGATCTACCAGCACCTGCCGCCGCAAGCGACGGTCAGTCGTGGCGAGAAGCTCGCCCAGTTGCGTCAAGAGTTGAAATCTCGCGGTGCCGACTGGCATTTCATCGCCACGCTGGATGATATCGCCTGGCTGTTCAACCTGCGCGGGGCCGATGTGTCCTTCAACCCGGTATTTGTTTCCTTTGCCCTGGTCAGCCAGGAGCAGGCCACGCTGTTCGTGTCCCCGAGCAAGGTGAGTGCTGAGCTTGCGCAGGTGCTCAAGGCCGATGGTGTGAGCTTGCGTGATTACCGCGAAATCGGCGCGGCACTGGCCGGTATTCCGGCTGGCGCGGGGCTGCTGGTCGACCCGGCGCGGGTAACGGTCGGGTTGCTGGACAACCTGGCTCGGGATGTGAAGCTGGTCGAGGGGCTCAACCCGACGACCCTGGCCAAATCCCGCAAGAGCCTCGACGACGCGGTGCATATCCGTCAGGCCATGGAGCAGGACGGCGCGGCCTTGTGCGAATTCTTCGCCTGGCTGGAAACCGCGCTGGGCCGCGAGCGGGTCACCGAGTTGACCATCGACGAACGCCTGAGCGCAGCCCGGGCGCGGCGGCCAGGTTATGTGTCGCTGAGCTTCAATACCATTGCCGCGTTCAATGCCAATGGCGCGATGCCGCATTATCACGCCACCGAGCAGGCGCACGCGGTGATCGAGGGTGATGGCCTGTTGTTGATCGACTCCGGCGGCCAGTATCTGGGTGGAACCACCGATATCACCCGGATGGTCCCGGTGGGCACGCCGACGGCCGAGCAGAAGCGCGATTGCACGCGGGTGCTCAAGGGCGTGATTGCCTTGTCCCGGGCGCAGTTTCCCCGTGGGATTCTTTCGCCGCTGCTGGACGCCATCGCCCGGGCACCGATCTGGGCCGAGAGCGTGGACTATGGGCATGGCACGGGCCATGGCGTCGGCTACTTCCTCAACGTGCACGAAGGTCCGCAGGTGATCGCCTATCAGGCGGTCGCGGCGCCACAAACCGCCATGCAGCCGGGGATGATCACCTCCATCGAGCCGGGGACCTATCGTCCGGGGCGTTGGGGCGTGCGCATCGAGAACCTGGTATTGAACCGCGAGGCGGGCAAGAGCGAATTCGCTGAGTTTCTCAAGTTTGAAACCCTGACCCTGTGCCCGATCGATACCCGCTGCCTGGAGCCGTCGTTGCTGACGCAGGAGGAGCGCGACTGGTTCAACGCTTATCATGCCGAGGTGCGTGAACGCTTGAGTCCGTTGCTGGATGGCGCCGCGTTGGAATGGTTGAACACCCGTACCGTGGCGATCTGACGGTTGATCCGGGGCGTCACTTCGATCCTGTGAGCCGGCTTGCTGGCGATGGCGGTCGGACAGGCGATGAGGCTTGCTGGCCTCATCGCCGGCAAAACCGAAAGCACATTAGCCTGGCCAATAGTATGTGGAGAGGCTGGTGTTTGCGTGAATACGGGGGGTGGTGGACGGGGGCACCCGGTATAGCGGTTGAGCCAGGACGCAATCAATCGGCAGAGGGTGGGGGCGTTTTGGAGCTTAGCGTGGAGGGTTTGTTGCAGATGATGATCATGCTGCGGCTGGTATAGCCGGCCGGATTGAGGCCGAACGGATAGTCACCCGGGCCTTCCACGGCATCGCCGGATTTGGCAAGCACTCGATAACCCCGGTCTCCGCAGGAGTCAGCGGCTTTGGTGTAGCACTTTTCCCAGGAGGATGTCAGCCCGGAGCAGTTGATATGCACTCCGCGTTTACCGTATTTCGTTGGTTTTGAGGTCGCGGCGCAGCCGGCGACAGCAAGTACTGTCAGGACTATCAACAAGCGTTTCATTACCATCCCTATCTCTGCCCCCGGATCAACTTGTCCGGTTTGGCTTTTTTCGTGCCGGCCTGATTCTTCCTTGAGGCCCCTGTCCAAAATTTCCAAGGCTGGCATTGAGTTAGGTATAAACATGTCCTATTTGTGCGGCAAATACCAGAGCTGACACACACTCTGTTTCAATCGACGGCGATGGGCGGTGCGG
>NZ_CAJFDC010000010.1:280000-654795 GCF_904067045.1 Pseudomonas sp. FEN
CACCGAAGCTACGGGTATCACTTAGGTGATGCGGTAGAGGAGCGTTCTGTAAGCCTGTGAAGGTGAGTTGAGAAGCTTGCTGGAGGTATCAGAAGTGCGAATGCTGACATGAGTAACGACAATGGGTGTGAAAAACACCCACGCCGAAAGACCAAGGTTTCCTGCGCAACGTTAATCGACGCAGGGTTAGTCGGTCCCTAAGGCGAGGCTGAAAAGCGTAGTCGATGGAAAACAGGTTAATATTCCTGTACTTCTGGTTATTGCGATGGAGGGACGGAGAAGGCTAGGCCAGCTTGGCGTTGGTTGTCCAAGTTTAAGGTGGTAGGCTGGAATCTTAGGTAAATCCGGGATTCTAAGGCCGAGAGCTGATGACGAGTTGTCTTTTAGATGACGAAGTGGTTGATGCCATGCTTCCAAGAAAAGCTTCTAAGCTTCAGGTAACCAGGAACCGTACCCCAAACCGACACAGGTGGTTGGGTAGAGAATACCAAGGCGCTTGAGAGAACTCGGGTGAAGGAACTAGGCAAAATGGCACCGTAACTTCGGGAGAAGGTGCGCCGGTGAGGGTGAAGGACTTGCTCCGTAAGCCCATGCCGGTCGAAGATACCAGGCCGCTGCGACTGTTTATTAAAAACACAGCACTCTGCAAACACGAAAGTGGACGTATAGGGTGTGACGCCTGCCCGGTGCCGGAAGGTTAATTGATGGGGTTAGCTAACGCGAAGCTCTTGATCGAAGCCCCGGTAAACGGCGGCCGTAACTATAACGGTCCTAAGGTAGCGAAATTCCTTGTCGGGTAAGTTCCGACCTGCACGAATGGCGTAACGATGGCGGCGCTGTCTCCACCCGAGACTCAGTGAAATTGAAATCGCTGTGAAGATGCAGTGTATCCGCGGCTAGACGGAAAGACCCCGTGAACCTTTACTATAGCTTTGCACTGGACTTTGAATTTGCTTGTGTAGGATAGGTGGGAGGCTTTGAAGCGTGGACGCCAGTTCGCGTGGAGCCAACCTTGAAATACCACCCTGGCAACTTTGAGGTTCTAACTCAGGTCCGTTATCCGGATCGAGGACAGTGTATGGTGGGTAGTTTGACTGGGGCGGTCTCCTCCTAAAGAGTAACGGAGGAGTACGAAGGTGCGCTCAGACCGGTCGGAAATCGGTCGTAGAGTATAAAGGCAAAAGCGCGCTTGACTGCGAGACAGACACGTCGAGCAGGTACGAAAGTAGGTCTTAGTGATCCGGTGGTTCTGTATGGAAGGGCCATCGCTCAACGGATAAAAGGTACTCCGGGGATAACAGGCTGATACCGCCCAAGAGTTCATATCGACGGCGGTGTTTGGCACCTCGATGTCGGCTCATCACATCCTGGGGCTGAAGCCGGTCCCAAGGGTATGGCTGTTCGCCATTTAAAGTGGTACGCGAGCTGGGTTTAGAACGTCGTGAGACAGTTCGGTCCCTATCTGCCGTGGACGTTTGAGATTTGAGAGGGGCTGCTCCTAGTACGAGAGGACCGGAGTGGACGAACCTCTGGTGTTCCGGTTGTCACGCCAGTGGCATTGCCGGGTAGCTATGTTCGGGAAAGATAACCGCTGAAAGCATCTAAGCGGGAAACTTGCCTCAAGATGAGATCTCACTGGAACCTTGAGTTCCCTGAAGGGCCGTCGAAGACTACGACGTTGATAGGCAGGGTGTGTAAGCGCTGTGAGGCGTTGAGCTAACCTGTACTAATTGCCCGTGAGGCTTGACCATATAACACCCAAGCAATTTGCACGCTTCCAGCTGAAGAGCGAAGGGGCACCAGATTGCGGTGTGTGAAGACGAAACGAACCGAAAGTTTGCGACTCACAAAACACCAAGCTGTCACATATCCATTTGCTGGAGCGTGATCTCGCAAGAGAAAACGAGCTGGCTACCGAATTTCTTGACGACCATAGAGCATTGGAACCACCTGATCCCATCCCGAACTCAGCAGTGAAACGATGCATCGCCGATGGTAGTGTGGGGTTTCCCCATGTGAGAGTAGGTCATCGTCAAGATTAAATTCCAAAACCCCTGATTGCTAACGCGATCAGGGGTTTTGTTTTTGTGGCGTCGAAATATTGGGTGCGGGGCTTGAGGGCCTATTCGCCGCACCGCTGCGAATAGGCCAAATAGGCGCTGTCAGGCCCAACGTTAATCCAGCGGGTTGAAGGAACGGTTCATGGCTACAACATCGCCATGACTTGGGTTCGGCCCGAGCCGTTCGAAGTGCTGGGGCAGTTCATCTCGCTTTACTGCTGCCTGTCCCTTAACTGCTACTGCTAGAGCCCTGCGCATGGTTTCAGCGTCATAGTCACAGCAATAGCATGGTGTGGACGGTTGTTGCCTCCAGGACTCATCAAGAGAACCGCCGTCTACTGGATCGAAGCCAGCTTGGTTCACCAGAGACATTACCGTCTCTTTGGCCCCGGGATCGTCACCCGCTACCGCTGCCGCCAGGCGACCTTCAGTGCCCTCCGGAAGACCTAGCTCTGCCAAGGTATAGGCCAGCACATTGTTGAAAGCTTTAACCACAGGACGCCCAATTTGCTTAGTCACCCAGACGCTTTCCGTCATTCCTTGATCGATTTCATCAATGTGGGGGTCACGCAAACCAGGGTAGTAGTTACTGGTGTCGACAACCGGGACGCTGTCAGGCACAGAGGTAAACAGGTCAGAAGGGAGTGCGCTCAACGCAGGTAGCGGTATCGACAGTACGATCACATCCACCCCATCTACCGCGCCTCGAATATCTACAGGTTCCGCTCCAATTTCTTCGGCGAACGCACGAACGCCGTTGACGCCTCCAGAGTTTGCTACACGGATCTCATGACCGGCAGCTATAAGCTTACGGGCGATGGTGCCCCCGATATTTCCGGCTCCAATGATGCCGATTTTCATGCCTCAACCTCTTTAATTGATTGCCTCGCACCGATTTTAGGGGGCTCATGAGATAATGGTAAGTACACACCAAAAGGTGGGTAACTCACTTGCGAGAGAGAAATGGGACGAGACTGGAACTGCGACGATCCACAAAATCGAAGAAACTGGGCTGAGGCGACGACTGAAACTCTTCGCGTACTGGAAGGGAAATGGAAGATCATCATCTTGTGCCAGCTTTTCGCGGCAAAGGGCGCGCTTCGTTTCTCGGATCTGGAGAAATTGATCGAGGGGATCAATCAGAAGATGCTGATCCAACAGCTTAAGCAGCTAGAAAAGGACGGTATCGTACTCCGGACGGTGTACCCGCAGGTGCCACCTAGGGTGGAGTATCAGCTCACGCCTATTGGCCATGCACTCGGGCCATCAATCCAGGCGTTGATTGAATGGGCAGAGATGAGGCGCGATCACGTCTGAGCGCTATGAGCTTCGAACTAGTCTCCAAGTGGAACGAGGCTGTCGAGGTGGGATTGTCGGACGCTTACCGAAGACGACCGAAATAGGCGCTGCTGGACTCAAATCCCGGACACAAAAAAACCACCTGTGCAGGTGGTTTTCTTATCCAGGGAATTCACTCCCCGCGATAAATGCAGCCGCTGGTGCAGGTCTCATGAATGCGGATGGCCGACAGCTCAGGCAGCAACGGCTTCAACTCCTGCCAGATCCACTTCGCCAGGTTCTCGCTGGTGGGGTTCTCAAGGCCGGGAATATCATTCAGGTAGTTGTGGTCCAGACGCTCATACAGCGGCTTGAAGATCGCCTTGATCTCCGAGAAGTCACGGATCCAGCCGCTGTGCGGGTCCATCTCGCCGCTCAGATGAATCGCCACCTTGAACGAATGACCATGCAGGCGACCGCATTTATGGCCGTCCGGTACATGGGGCAGTCTATGGGCGGATTCGAAGGTAAATTCTTTGAAGATTTCCACGGTAATGTCAGCTCTGAAGGGTGGCCAGCGCGCAGCCGATGAATGCAGGGCGCAGTTTAACAGCTTGTGCGGCAAGCGCATCAAAGCGCCAACAGGCGCTCCCCCAGGCGGCCGTTGTCGACCAGTTCGAGAAACTCGTCGCCCAGGCGTCGGCTCTGCTCCATCGCCTTGCGCCAATAGGCCTGGCGTCCCTTGTCATCGCCCAGGTAACGCTTGAAGTCGTTGCGGTCGGGAAGCTTGCCGTGGGGCAGGCGGGCCAGGTATTCCCGCGAAGGCGCCAGTAGCAACACGTCCCGCAAGCGGTCCGGGCTGCCCCGACGCCAAGGCAGGGTCTTGTCAAACCAGCCGGGAATGACCTTGTCGGTGAAATGCGGATACAGCACCACATCCGTGCCGCTGTAGGGCAGGTCCAGGTGATAGTCCAACAGCCCGCCATCGCGGTAGGTGCCAGCGCCGACCCCGGCGATATCGCGCACACCTTCCATCACCATCGGGATGGAGCCGGACGCCAGCAGGCCCTGGCGCAGATTGTCCGCGGCCAGGGGCAGGCAGCGTGACGGAAAGTCCTCGAGTGCCTGAAGGGGAGGGGCCAGTCGCGGATCATGCAGGATGACCCGTTCGAAATGTCGCGACAGTCGCGAACGCCTCATCAGGTTGTTGGCGATGACCGACGACAGCCCAAGCCCGAGGCGTCCACGATGATCGTCGGCGAGCAGACCGTGGCTCTTCACGATGACCACGTTCAGGCGGTAATGGCTGTTCGTCAGGATTGACGCGTCGCGGCCATCGAGCAGGTCATGGAGCATGCGTCGGCAGCTCTCGCTGACCTGAGCCATGCTCACGCCCTTGGCAAAGCTTTGTTCGTTGTAGAGCTGGCCCAGTCGCCTGATGCCCTCGGCGGCGTCGGGCAGGCAGGCGCTGGCGAAGCGCCAGGCGCCGATGGACGCACCGATCAGCGACCGTTCCCGCGGGCTGGCCGGCAGCCACTCGCCGAACAGCGCCAGGTCCAGGCCCTGGATGCCGAGGGCCTTGGGGCCGCCGGCCGCACCAGGCAGGGTCCCGACATCCGCGGCTTTCAAGCCTTGTTCGCGAATGCGTCGCAAGGTCCGCTTGCCGGCCTTGAGGGTCAAGGCGGGAAACTTGATATGGATGGCAGTCATACGGTTCTCGTTCTACCGGGACCGGGATTATAAGGGAGGTCACGGTCTTCGACAGTTGTTGCTCTGCAAAAGCCACCCGCCAGGGTGGATGGCCGTGGAGGAAATTCAGTTTTGATTAAGTTGTGGTGTTTAGCCTGTGGTATCGGAAGGCTCGGTTGATACTGAGCCTCGTAATGAACGAAATGGCGACTTCCCTTATCAGATAGAACTGCGCGGTGCTCAAGGAACTGAGCGGGATATTGAATCGGACACCATCGACGGGCGGGTTCTCAAGGATCATCAGGACAGTTAATGACGTTGAATCTGCGCGCCTGCGGCCTGCTCGCGCTTGTGGCTTTCTGCTCGATGGTTTCGGCCCGCGACCTGGATCAGGACGAAGCCCTGCGCTTGCGCCGTCAGGGCATCATCATGCCGCTGGAGCAGTTGCTGCAGGAGGCCTTGAACCACTATCCCGGGGCGAAGCTGCTGGAAGCCGAACTGGTGACCCGGCATGACCTCTATATCTATGACGTCGAACTGCTGACCCGGGCCGGTGTGGTGCGGGATATCGAACTGGATGCCAGTAGTGGTCGTTTATTGAAAGACAAGGAAGACGATTGATGCGGCTGTTGTTGGTGGAAGACCATGTTCCCCTGGCGGACGAACTGATAGCCGGTCTCACGCGCCAGGGTTATGCCGTCGACTGGCTGGCTGATGGGCGCGACGCGCTCCGTCAGGGAACCGTCGAGCCCTACGACCTGGTCATTCTCGATCTTGGCTTGCCAGGCTTGTCGGGGCTCGAGGTACTGCACCAATGGCGTGCCGACAACCTCGCGGTGCCGGTGCTGATCCTCACCGCGCGCGGTTCCTGGGCCGAGCGTATCGAAGGGCTCAAGGCCGGTGCCGACGATTACCTGACCAAACCGTTTCATCCGCAGGAGTTGCAGTTGCGGGTCCAGTCGCTGTTACGCCGAGCCCGCGGCCAAGCCAACCAACCGACCCTGAAAGCCGCTGGCCTGCATCTGGATGAAGGCCGCCAGTGTGTCAGCCGCGAGGATGGCGATGTTCAGCTCACGGCGGCGGAGTTCAGGCTGTTGCGCTATTTCATGTTGCACCCGCAACAGATCCTGTCGAAAAGCCATTTGGCCGAGCATCTCTACGACGGCGAAACCGAGCGTGATTCCAATGTGCTGGAGGTGCACGTCAATCACCTGCGCCGCAAGCTGGGGCGCGCTGTGATCGAAACCCGCCGTGGCCAGGGTTATCGATTTGGCGGCGTGGCTTAGTGAAGTCGATTCAGCGCCGCTTGAGCCTGGGATTGCTCAGCGTATTGCTGGTCGCCGGACTGGTGGTGGCGCCGACCAGCCTTTGGCTGTTCGAGCTGGGCCTGCAACGTTATCTGGAGGACGGGTTGCACGCTGACAGTGAGAGCCTGCTGGTGGCGTTGGTGCGTAGCCCCGCAGGCCTGAAACTGGATGAACGACGCTTGTCGCCGGCCTATCTGCGGCCCTTTTCGGGGCATTATTTCCGTATTGATTTCGCCGATCAGCACTGGCGCTCACGTTCGCTCTGGGACCAGGACCTGCCCAGCGTCGAGCAGGCGGGGCTGCATGCCAACCTGCAACTGGGGCCGGAAGGGCAGATGCTCCTGGTGCTGCGTTCGGACTACCGGCGTCTGGGCCAATCGATCAGTATCAGCGTGGCCCAGGACTACACGCCGGTCCGCCGCAGTTTCCAGCTGATGCAACGGGTTGGCCTGGGCATCGGCCTGGCGGCACTGATCGTGATCCTGCTGCTGCAACGGGTTACCGTGCGTCGGGCGTTGCAACCGTTGGAAAACGCCCGCAAGCAAATTGCCCAGTTGCAACAAGGGCGCCGTTCACAACTTGATACCCAGGTGCCACGGGAACTGGAGCCGCTGGTGTCGCAGATCAATCGCCTGCTGACCCACACCGAGGGCAGCCTCAAGCGTTCGCGCAACGCCTTGGGCGATCTCGGGCATGCCCTCAAGACGCCCCTGGCGGTCATGCTGAGCCTGACCTCCAGTGCGGAATTGGAGGCGCACCCGCTGCTGCGGCAAACCTTGCGCGAGCAACTGGAGCAGATTCAGCAACGCCTGGAACGGGAGTTGGGACGCGCACGGCTGGCGGGGGACACCTTGCCCGGCGCGGCATTCGATTGCGATACGGAACTGCCGGCACTGTTCTCGACCCTGCGCATGATCCATGGCGAGCACTTGCAGTTGTCCCATGAGGTTCTGGCCGGGCTGCAGTTGCCCTGGGATCGCGAGGACCTGTTGGAGTTGCTCGGCAATCTGCTGGACAACGCCTGCAAGTGGGCCGATGCGCGGGTATGCCTGAGTATTGTCGAAGTATCGGCGGGCTATCGCCTGGGGATCGAGGATGATGGACCGGGCATCCCGCCGCAGAGCCGGGCGCAGGTGTTCAGCCGAGGCGCGCGCCTGGACGAGCAGATCCGCGGGCATGGTTTGGGCCTGGGCATTGTGCGCGATATCGTCGAGGCCTGGGGCGGCGACTTGCGTTTGTCGAGCAGCCCCCTCGGCGGGCTGCTGGTGACGGTCGACGTGCCGCGTCGCTAGACCCTGAACGGGTTCGTCGGGCGGCGGACTGGTGTGGGGAATAGCGTCAACGAGGCATTGGCTGATATCCAAAGTGCATCATTTGCGTGTATGAATAGCCACTAGGCTCAACTTTGGTTATCCCAAGCCGTTAACCCGTTGAGCGCCTATTCCGACAAGAGAGAACCATCATGCGTCTGAGCTTGAAGGCCAAAGTCGTGTCCCTCGCAGTGTTGCCGGTATTGCTCTGCGCCGTGGTGATCAGCTTGACCACGGTATGGATGTTGCAAAATCAGGCCAGGAATGAGGTGGAGGAAACCCGCCAGCGGTTGGTTTCGGAAGCCAAGGTGACCTTGCAGAATTACGTCACCCAGGTGATGACCGCGATCAAGCCGCTCTACGATGCGGCCGCGCCGGGCGACCTGGCGGCCCGGGCCCAGGTGGTGAAACTGCTGTCGAATATCAAGTATGGCAAGGACGGCTACTTTTTCGGCTATGACTCGCAGATCGTGCGGGTGTTCAAGAGCGATAACCCCGATGGCGTCGGCAAGAGCTTCAAGGACGCCCGCGACCCGAATGGTGTCTACGTCAACCGTGACCTGGTCCAGGTCGCCAAGGACGGTACCCATTACCTGAAATACAGCGCGTCGCTGGCCACCAACGAGCAAGTGTTGGTACCGAAGATTGGTTACACCGAATACCTGCCCAAGTGGGATCTGGCCGTCGGTACCTTCGTCAACCTTGACGGCATCGAGCTTCAGGTCGCGGAGGTGGAGGCCAAGGTCCATCAGCGCATGGAAGGGGTGATTCTGAGCATCCTCGGGATCACCGCGGTGGTGCTGCTGTTTATCGCGGTCCTCGGGATACTGATGGCCAATACCATTTTGCGTCCGCTGCAACTGATGAAGCTCAACCTGGACGATATCGCCGCCGGGGAGGGCGACCTGACACGGCGCCTGGCGATCACCAGCCAGGACGAACTGGGGCAGTTGGCCGGTTCCTTCAACCGCTTTGTCGACAAGATCCATGGCCTGGTGCGGCAGATCAGCGAAATGACCGTGCAACTGACCACATTGGTCGCCCAGGTCAGCGATCAGGCCCTGCGTTCGGAACAGGCGATGGAGCGCCAGCGCCACGAAACCGACCAGGTCGCCACGGCGATCAACCAGATGTCCTCGGCGGCCCAGGAGGTGGCTCGTGGTGCCCAGGGGGCCTCGGTTGCGGCGCAGCAGACCGATGCCGAAGGCCAGGCCGCCAAGCGCGTGGTCGATGGCAGTATCCAGCAGATCCATGCGCTGGTGAAGGACATACGCCACAGCGGTACCTCCCTGGACAGCCTGCAGCAGGACGTGACCTCGATTGTCAGCGTACTGGGGGTGATTCGTTCCATCGCCGAGCAGACCAACCTGCTGGCGCTCAATGCCGCCATCGAGGCCGCGCGGGCCGGCGAAGCGGGGCGCGGCTTTGCGGTGGTGGCCGATGAAGTGCGGGCACTGGCCAGCCGGACCCAGCAAAGCACCCAGGAAATCCAGAGCATGATCGACCGCCTGCAAACGGGCACGCAGGTGGCGGTGGAAGCGATGCGCCGTTCCAGCGAGGCCGGTGACGGCACCTCGGATCGGGCCAATGAGGCCGGTGTGTCGCTGGATACCATGGCGCAGTTGATCGGTACCATCAACTCGATGAACGCGCAGATCGCCAGCGCCGCCGAGGAGCAGACCGCGGTGGCCGAAGAGATCAACCGCAGCGTGCACCAGATCGCCACGGCGGTGGACAGCATGGCCGATGAAACCCAGCGGGGGGCCCAGACCTCCCGTAGCCTGGCGGACCTGGGGCAGCGCCTGGGCAAGCTGGTGGGGCAGTTCCGGATTTAAAGGCATCGTCGGCCCACCGCCACGATGCTCAACTTTGCTCTTCCCGAGCCGTTAACCTGTTGACTGTCTATTCCTATAAGAACGAGAGCACCATCATGAGTCTGAGCCTGAAGACCAAAGTCGTATCCCTCGCGGTACTGCCGGTATTGCTCTGCGCCGTAGTGATCAGCCTGACCATGGTGTGGATACTGCAGAATCAGGCCAAGGATGAAGTGGAGGAAACCCGCCAGCGGTTGCTCTCGGAGTCCAAGGTGACCTTGCAGAATTACGTCAACCTGGCGATCACTGCGATCAAGCCGCTCTACGATGCCTCTGCCCCGGGCGACATGGTGGCCCGGGCCCAGGCGGTGAAACTGCTGTCGAGTATCAAGTTTGGCAAGGACGGTTACTTTTTTGGCACCGACTCGCAGATCGTGCGGGTGTTCAAGAGCGATAACCCCGATGGCGTCGGTAAAAACTTCAACGATGCCCACGATGCGAATGGCGTCTACTTCACTCGCGAGTTGGTCCGGGTTGCCAAGGACGGTACCCACTACCTGAAATACAGCGCATCGCTGGCCACCAACGAACAAGTGCTGGTGCCGAAGATCGCGTACACCGAATTCCTGCCCAAGTGGGATCTGGCCATCGGGACCTTCGTCAACCTCGATGGCATCGAGGCTCAGGTCGCGGAGGTGGAGGCCAAGGTCCATCAGCGCATGGCAGGGGTAGTCCTGAGTATCTTCGGGATCGCTCTGGTCGTGCTGCTGGTGATCGCGGTACTCGGTGTATTGATGGCCAATGGTATTTTACGACCGCTGCAACTGATGAAGCTCAACCTGGACGATATCGCCGCCGGGGAAGGTGACCTGACACGGCGCCTGGCGATCACCAGCCAGGACGAACTGGGGCAGTTGGCCGGTTCCTTCAACCGCTTTGTCGACAAGATCCATGGCCTGGTGCGGCAGATCAGCGAAATGACCGTGCAACTGACCACATTGGTCGCCCAGGTCAGCGATCAGGCCCTGCGTTCGGAACAGGCGATGGAGCGCCAGCGCCACGAAACCGACCAGGTCGCCACGGCGATCAACCAGATGTCCTCGGCGGCCCAGGAGGTGGCTCGTGGTGCCCAGGGGGCCTCGGTTGCGGCGCAGCAGACCGATGCCGAAGGCCAGGCCGCCAAGCGCGTGGTCGATGGCAGTATCCAGCAGATCCATGCGCTGGTGAAGGACATACGCCACAGCGGTACCTCCCTGGACAGCCTGCAGCAGGACGTGACCTCGATTGTCAGCGTACTGGGGGTGATTCGTTCCATCGCCGAGCAGACCAACCTGCTGGCGCTCAATGCCGCCATCGAGGCCGCGCGGGCCGGCGAAGCGGGGCGTGGCTTTGCGGTGGTGGCCGATGAAGTGCGGGCACTGGCCAGCCGGACCCAGCAAAGCACCCAGGAAATCCAGAGCATGATCGACCGCCTGCAAACGGGCACGCAGGTGGCGGTGGAAGCGATGCGCCGTTCCAGCGAGGCTGGTGACGGTACCTCGGATCGGGCCAATGAGGCCGGGATATCGCTGGATACCATGGCGCAGTTGATCGGCACCATCAACACGATGAACGCGCAGATCGCCAGCGCCGCCGAGGAGCAGACCGCGGTGGCCGAAGAGATCAACCGCAGCGTGCACCAGATCGCCACGGCGGTGGACAGCATGGCCGATGAAACCCAGCGGGGGGCCCAGACCTCCCGTAGCCTGGCGGACCTGGGGCAGCGTCTGGGCAAACTGGTGGGGCAGTTCCGGATCTAACAGGCCAGCCCCTACAGTTTTGTGTCTGACGCAATTCCTGCGTACGGCACAGATACTGTGGGAGCGGTGCTTGCCCGCGAAGGGGCCCTGGAGGCCGCCAGAAGCTTCGCGGGCAAGCACCGCTCCCACAGGGACCGTGTCCGGCTTTAACTGGGTGGTATCAGGGCTTGCTTGCCATCCACAGTTTATTGTTCGCCGGTCGTGAGATCCCGCATCAACAAGCCGAATTGCAACGCCACCCCATCCGGCACCGGCAGGTACACCGTGTGCCCATCCCCGGGTGCGACCGTGATCCGCTCACCGCGCTCATTGCGCAGCTCATCCAGATCGAAATGCAGATTGCCCGCGGGGGTCATCAGCTCCAGATGATCACCGACCCCGAAACGGTTCTTCACCTTGACCTGCGCCAGTCCCTCGCGCCGTTCCCCCGTCAGTTCGCCGACAAACTGCTGGCGTTCCGAGACCGAACTGCCGTGCTGATAGTTCTGATATTCGTCATGCACATGCCGGCGCAGGAAACCCTCGGTATAGCCACGCTGGGCCAGTGATTCCAGGTCATGCATCAGGCTGCGGTCAAACCCCCGTCCGGCCACTGCATCGTCAATCGCCCGGCGATAGACCTGGGTCGTTCGCGCACAGTAGAAATGCGATTTGGTCCGGCCTTCGATTTTCAGCGAATGCACACCCATGCGAGTCAGCCGCTCGACATGCTGCACGGCGCGCAGGTCCTTGGCATTCATGATGTAGGTGCCGTGTTCGTCCTCGAAGGCCGGCATCGATTCATCCGGTCGCTGGGCCTCCTGAAGCAGGAATACCTGTTCGGTCGGTGCGCCCAGACCCAAGGTCGGCTCGACGGGGTCGAAGGCCTGGACAATCTCGCCCAACAGGTTTTCCGCGGCCGGCTGGGCCTTGTACTGCCAGCGGCAGGCGTTGGTGCAACTGCCCTGGTTGGCATCGCGCCGGTTCATGTACCCGGAGAGCAGGCAGCGCCCGGAATAAGCCATGCACAGCGCGCCGTGGACGAACACCTCCAGCTCCATGTCCGGCACTTGCTCGCGGATTTCGCCGATTTCCTCCAGGGACAGCTCCCGGGAGAGGATGATCCGGCTCAGCCCCAGTTGCTGCCAGAACTGCACGCTGGCCCAGTTCACCGTGTTGGCCTGCACCGACAGGTGAATCGGCATCTGCGGGAAATGCTGGCGTACCAGCATGATCAGGCCCGGATCGGACATGATCAGCGCATCGGGGGCCATGGCGATCACCGGTGCCAGGTCCTTGAGAAAGGTCTTGAGCTTGGCATTGTGCGGGGCGATGTTCACCACCACGTAGAAGCGTTTGCCCTGGTCCTGGGCTTCGCGGATGCCGAGGGCCAGGTTGGCATGGTCGAACTCGTTGTTGCGCACCCGCAGGCTGTAGCGTGGCTGGCCGGCGTAGACCGCGTCGGCGCCATAGGCGAAGGCGTAACGCATGTTCTTCAGGGTGCCGGCGGGGGCCAGCAGTTCGGGGGAGGGGAGGGCCATGGTCGGATCGTTCGCAAAAGGTCGCGAAGTTAAGGCATTGGATCTTGAGAAGTATTGATCTGGGTCTATATCCCCCCTGTAGGTGTAGGAGGGTGGAAACAAAACACCCCGCCGGAGTTGCCTCGGGCGGGGTGTTGGGGACACCAGCGAATGCTTAGCTTGCCAGCACCGCGTGTTGCACCAGCTCCAGCAGCGGTTGCGGGTACAGGCCGAGGAAGAAGGCCAGTACCGCGATCGCCAGCAGCATCACGCCACCCGCCTGCTGTTCCCAGTGCAGCTGGGCATCGACCCGACGCAGGTTTGGTTCGATCAGGTACAGGGTGACCATCACGCGCAAGTAGTAGAACACCCCGATAGCACTGCCCAGCACCAGCGAGCCGATCAGCCACCAGTGATGGGATTCGACACCGGTAGCGATGATGTAGAACTTGCCGATAAAGCCAGCGGTCAGCGGGATACCGGCCAGCGACAGCATCATCACGGTCAGTACCGCGGTCAGGTACGGACGGCGCCAGAACAGGCCGCGGTATTCGTACAGGGCGTCCGCGTCACGGCCCTTGTAAGGCGAGGACATCAGGGTGATCACGCCGAAGGCGCCGAGGCTGGTGATCACGTAGGTGACCAGGTACACGCCCATGGCTTCCACGGCCATGCCCTTGCTCGCCACCAGGGCGATCAGCAGGTAACCGAAGTGGGCGATGGACGAATAACCGAGCAGACGCTTGAGGTTGTTCTGGGTCAGCGCCAGCAGGTTACCGATCAGGATCGAGGCCACGGCGATCACCGCCAGGACATTGCTCAGCACGCCACTGCTGGCCACCGGCGAGATCTGGAACAGGCGGATCATCACGGCAAACACCGCCACCTTGCTGGCGGTGGCGAGGAACGCCGCCACCGGTGCCGGGGCGCCTTCGTAGACGTCCGGGGTCCAGAGGTGGAAAGGTACCAGCGACAATTTGAACGCCAGGCCGACCAGCATCATGCCCAGGCCCAGCTGGGCAATCGGGCTCGGCAAACCGGTGGCCGCCAGGGCCTGACCGATACCCGTGAAGCTCAAGGTACCGGCTTCGGCGTAGAGCAGGGCCATACCGAACAGCAGGAAGGCCGAACCCGCGGCCGACAGCACCATGTACTTGATGCCGGCTTCCAGCGAGCGCTTGTTGAAGAAGGCGTAAGCCACCAGGCCGTAGACCGGTACCGAGAGCAGTTCCAGGCCGATGAACAGGCTGGCCAGGTGCTGCGCGCTGACCAGGACCAGGCCGCCGGCGGCGGCCATCAGGATCAGCAGGTAGAGTTCTTCACGGTTGCCCGGGTAGCCGTCGCCGCCATCACCCAGATAAGCATGGGCCAGGGTGACGCAAGCCAGGGTGGCGACCAGGATCAAGGCCATGTACAGACAGGCGAAGTCATCGATCTGGATCAGCGTTGTCACGGCCAGTGGCGCGACTTTCAGTGCCGGGATAATCGACAGCAGCGCCAGGTTGAGACCCGCCACCGAGAGCAGGAAGGTCTGTGAGTGGTTGCGGCGCCAGGCGATCGCCAGCATCACCACGACAACGGTGAGACTGGTGATCAGCAGCGGTGCAAGCGCAATAAAGTGTTGAGTCGTCAGGTCCATAGCGCTCTTACCGGGCCGAAGCGAGTTGAGTGAGGGCGGTGCCGAGCCACTGCTGCACACCATGCATGGTGGCGGCGGAGGTATCGAGGAACGGTTGCGGGTACACGCCGATGTAGATCAGCAGAACCGCCAGTCCCAGCACCATGATCAGTTCGCGGCCATCCATGCCATGCATCACGGCATCGGATTTGGACGGGCCGAAGTAGGCACGGTGAATCATGATCAGCGAGTAGACCGAACCGAACACCAGGCCCGAAGTGGCAATCGCGGTGATCCACGGTGTTGCCACGAAGGTACCGATCAGGATCAGGAACTCGCCGACGAAGTTGCCGGTGCCTGGCAGGCCCAGCGACGCGGCGGCGAAGAACAGGCTGATGGCTGGCAGGTAGGCGATCTTCGACCACAGGCCACCCATCTCACGCATGTCGCGGGTATGGGTACGCTCGTAGAGTTGGCCGCTGAGGATAAAGAGTGCCGCCGCCGACAAGCCGTGGGCGAGCATCTGGATCACCGCGCCTTGCAGGGCCTGCTGGCTGCCGGAGTAGATCCCGATCAGCACGAAGCCCATGTGCGAAACGCTGGAGAAGGCGATCAGCCGCTTGATGTCGGTTTGCGCGAAGGCCAGGAACGCGCCGTAGAAGATCCCGACCAGGCCCAGGGTCATGGCAATCGGCGCGAACTCCGCCGAGGCATTCGGGAACAGCGGCAGGGCGAAACGCAGCAGACCATAGGCAGCGGTCTTCAACAGGATACCCGCTAGGTCCACGGAACCCGCCGTGGGGGCCTGGGCGTGGGCGTCCGGCAGCCAGGAGTGGAACGGCACCACCGGCAGTTTCACCGCGAAGGCGATGAAGAAGCCGAGCATCAGGATGTACTCGGTGCTCAGCGACATCTTGGTTTTCAACAGGTCGGTGTAATTGAACGTCATCACGCCGGTGTTGTTGAAGTTGACCAGGACCAGACCGAGGATCGCCACCAACATGATCAGGCCGGAAGCCTGGGTGAAGATGAAGAACTTGGTCGCCGCGTAGATCCGGGTTTTCTTGCCGTCCGAAGAACTGTGACCCCAGAGCGCGATGAGGAAGTACATCGGCACCAGCATCATTTCCCAGAAGAAGAAGAACATGAACAGGTCGAGGGCCAGGAACACGCCGATGACACCGCCCAGGATCCACATCAGGTTCAGGTGGAAGAAGCCCACGCGATGCTGGATCTCTTTCCACGAGCAGAGCACCGAGAGGATACCCAGCAGACCGGTCAGCAGGATCATCAACAGCGACAGGCCGTCGAGCGCCAGGTGCACGTTGATGCCGAAGCGCTGGATCCAGACATGCTTGAACTCAAGCGCGAAGGTCGGATCGGCGCCAGGCGCCGGGGCCAGATGGAAATCCCCGTGGGCCCACAGCCAGAGGCCGAGGGCGAGTTCGAGGGACATGGTCAGCAGCGCAATCCAGCGCGGGAGGGTGGAGCTGACGCGCTCACCCAGCCAGCACAGCAGGCCACCGATAAAGGGGATCAGGATTAGCCAAGGCAGAATCATGACGGGCTCAATTCCTTTCGCAATGTCGCAAGGTTCATAGTCAGACCGCTACCAGCACAATGGCGCCCAGCACCACGACGGCACCGGCGGCGATCGACGCGGCATACCAGCGCAGCTGACCGGTCTCGGTGCGGCTCAGGGCGGTGTGACCGCCCTTGGCCATACGCGGGATCAGGCCGATGGTCTGGTCAAGCGGGTCTTTGCGCAGCAGATGACTGATCGCCAGGTACGGCTTGACGAACAGCTTGTCGTAGATCCAGTCGAAGCCCCAGGCGGCGAACCACCAGGCCGAGAGGAAACGCCCGATGCCGCTGTTGGCGATGGCGGTCACGAAGCGACGCTTGCCAAGGAACAACACGGCCGCCAGCAGGATACCGGCCAGGGCGATGGCGCCCGAGGCGATTTCCAGGCTGTGCTTGGCTTCGCCACCGGCATGCCCGGCGCTTTCCGGCAGGACACCCGCCAGTGGTGGATGAATCCAGGCACCGACGAAGGTCGACAGCACGATCAGCACGCCCAGTGGCAGCCAGTGGGCAATCCCGTGGCCGGCATGGGCTTGGGTCTTGGTTTCACCGTGGAAGGCGATGAAGATCAGGCGGAAGGTGTACAGCGAGGTCATGAACGCACCGACCAGACCGGCATAGAGCAGATTCTGGTTACCGCTGGCGAAGGCTTCCCAGAGGATTTCGTCCTTGGAGTAGAAACCGGCGGTCACGATCGGCAGGGCGGACAGGGCGGCACCACCGACGATGAAGCTGGTGTAGGCCAGCGGCAGTTTCTTCCACAGACCACCCATCTTGAAGATGTTCTGCTCGTGGTGGCAGGCAACGATCACTGCGCCGGATGCGAGGAACAGCAGGGCCTTGAAGAAGGCGTGGGTCATCAGGTGGAAGATCGCGCCTTCCCAGGCGCCGACGCCCAGGGCCAGGAACATGTAGCCGATCTGGCTCATGGTCGAGTAGGCGAGGATCCGCTTGATGTCGGTCTGGACCAGGGCGGCGAAGCCGGCCAGGACCAGGGTCACGCCGCCGACGATGCCAACCAGGTGCAGGATATCCGGCGCCAGGCTGAACAGACCGTGGGTACGGGCAATCAGGTAGACACCGGCGGTCACCATGGTGGCGGCGTGGATCAGTGCCGAAACCGGGGTAGGACCGGCCATCGCGTCGGCCAACCAGGTCTGCAGTGGCAGTTGCGCCGATTTACCGACCGCGCCGCCCAGCAGCATCAGGGTCGCCAGGACGATCCAGAAATCGCCGACCTTGAAGTGCTCCGGCGCCTTGACCAGCAGTTCCTGGATATTCAGCGTGCCCAGCTGCGTGAACAGGATGAACAGGCCGATGGCCATGAACACGTCGCCGATGCGGGTGACGATAAAGGCCTTGAGGGCGGCGTTACCGTTGTTGCGGTTGCTGTAGTAGAAACCGATCAACAGGTAGGAGCACAGGCCCACGCCTTCCCAGCCGAAGTACAGGAACAACAGGTTATCGCCGAGCACCAGGAACAGCATGCTGGCGATAAACAGGTTGGTGTAGGCGAAGAAGCGTGAGTAACCGTCTTCACCGCGCATGTACCAGGACGCGAACAGGTGGATCAGGAAACCCACGCCGACCACCACGCCGAGCATGGTGATCGACAGGCCGTCGACATACAGGGCGAAGTTGGGGGCGAAGCCCGCCACCGACATCCACTGCCACAGCACCAGGGTGTAGTGACCACCCTCGGGCGGCGCGACGTTGAATTGCCAGATCACATAGGCCGCCACGATGGCCGAGAGGCCGATGGAGCCGACACCGATCAGGGCCGAGAGGTTTTCCGAGAGGCGTCCACGGGAGAACGACAGCAACAGGAAACCGATCAGGGGAAATACGAAAGTCAGAAAGATCATGTTCATCCGCGCATCTCACTGGCAGCGTCGATATCGAGCGTGTGGAAGCGGCGATACAGCTGTAGCAGGATCGCCAGGCCAATGCTGGCCTCGGCGGCTGCCAGGCTGATCACCAGGATGAACATGATCTGTCCGTCCGGCTGCGCCCAGCGTGCGCCCGCGACAATGAAGGCCAGGGCGGCGGCGTTCATCATCACCTCCAGGCTCATCAGCACGAAGAGGATGTTGCGGCGGACCATCAGGCCGATCAGGCCGAGGCAGAACAGGATACCGGCGACAGCCAGGCCATGTTCCAAAGGGATAGCAGGCATGAGTTACTCCTTCGCCTCGTTGCGGCCCAAGTGGAATGCCGTGATGGCTGCGGCGAGCAGCAGCATCGAGGCGAGTTCGACCGCCAGCAGGTACGGACCGAACAGGCTGATGCCCACGGTCTTGGCGCCCACGGTGGTTTGACCGATGCCCACGCCGCTGCTATGGCTGAACAGCACATAGAGCAGTTCGAGCAGCAGCAGGGCGGAGAGGATCACCGGCCCGATCCAGATCCCCGGTTTGAGCCAGTCGCGCTCTTGCAGCACCGAGGCGGGACCCAGGTTCAGCATCATCACCACGAACACGAACAGCACCATGATGGCACCGGCGTAGGCGATCACTTCCAGGGCTCCGGCAAATGGCGCGCCGAGGCTGAAGAAGGTCATCGCCACGGCGATCAGCGAGATAATCAGGTAGAGCAGGGCATGCACAGGGTTGGTGTTGGTGATCACGCGCAGCGTGGACAGAACAGCGACACCCGATGCGAAATAGAAAGCGAATTCCATCGTTCTTCCTTAAGGCAGCAAGCTCTTCACGTTGATCGGCTCGGCTTCGTTCTGGGCGGAGCCTTTCGGCTTCCCGGCGACGGCCATGCCTGCAACACGATAGAAGTTGTAATCAGGGTTCTTGCCGGGGCCGGAGATCAGCAGATCTTCTTTCTCGTACACCAGGTCCTGACGTTTGAACTCGGCCATTTCGAAATCCGGTGTCAGCTGGATCGCGGTGGTCGGGCAGGCTTCCTCGCAGAGGCCACAGAAAATGCAGCGCGAGAAGTTGATGCGGAAGAACTCCGGGTACCAACGACCGTCGTCGGTTTCGGCTTTCTGCAGCGAGATGCAGCCCACCGGGCACGCCACGGCGCACAGGTTGCAGGCTACACAGCGCTCTTCGCCGTCGGGGTCGCGGGTCAGCACGATGCGACCGCGATAACGCGGCGGCAGGTACACCGCCTCTTCCGGGTATTGCAGGGTGTCGCGTTTGCGGAAGCCGTGGCCGAAAATCATCACCAGGCTTCGCAACTGGGTACCGGTACCCTTAACGATGTCGCCAATATATTTGAACATGGGTCAAATCCTCACTGAACCGCGCCCGCGGGCGTGTTCAACAACACAAGCGCAGCGGTCACCAGCAAATTGATCAGGGTCAGCGGCAGGCAGAATTTCCAGCTGAAGTCCATCACCTGGTCATAGCGTGGGCGCGGGATCGAAGCGCGCAGCAGGATGAACAGCATGATGAAGAACGCGGTCTTCAGGGCGAACCAGACGAAGGACAGTTGCGGCAGGATGCCGAACGGACCGTGCCAGCCACCGAAGAACAGGGTGACCAGCAATGCCGAGATCAGGATGATGCCGATGTACTCGCCGACGAAGAACATGCCCCATTTCATGCCGGCATATTCAATGTGGTAACCGTCGGCCAGTTCCTGCTCCGCTTCCGGTTGGTCGAAGGGGTGACGGTGAGTCACGGCCACGCCAGCGATGAAGAAGGTCAGGAAACCGAAGATCTGCGGAATGATGAACCACAGGTGCTGGGCCTGGTAGTCGACGATATCGCGCATGTTGAACGAGCCGACCTGGACCACGATGCCCATCAGCGACAGGCCCATGAACACTTCATAGGACACGGTCTGGGCCGAGGCGCGCAAGCTGCCCAGCAGGGCGTACTTGTTGGCGCTCGACCAACCGGCGAACAACACCGCGTAGACCGACAGGCCGGCCATGGCGAAGAAGAACAGCAGGCCGATGTTCAGGTCCGCGACACCCCAGGTCGGGGTGATCGGGATGATCGAGAAGGCGATCAGCAAGGCGCTCATGGCCACCACCGGTGCCAGGGTGAAGATCACCTTGTCGGCGAACGGTGGTGTCCAGTCTTCCTTGAAGAACATCTTCAGCATGTCGGCGGCGATCTGGAACATGCCGAACGGGCCAACGCGGTTCGGACCGTAGCGGTCCTGCCACCAGCCCAGCAGGCGACGTTCGACGAAGCTCAGCAAGGCCCCCGCGACCACGACGGCCAGCAGGATGACAATGGCCTTGATGACCGTGAGGATCACGTCGATCACTTCAGGTGTGAACCAGGTCATTGAGCTGCCTCCTGCAGACCGTCAACGGATTTGCCGAAAATCGCCGGGGGAATGCCTGCCAGACCGGCCGGCAAGGCCACCAGGCCAGCGCCCAGTTCTTCATTGATGCGCAACGGCAGGCGCAGGGTGACGCCGGCCACGTTCAGGCTCAGCAGCGCGCCGTCGTTGACCCCCAGGCGGTCCGCCTCGGACTTGGCCAGCGACACATAGGCCGCCGGGATGCGCTCTTGTACCGGCGCGGCTTTCGAGGAGGTTTCCTCGCTGCCGAACAGGTGGAAGAACGGCACCACTTGCCAGGTGCCCTGGGCCGGGTTGAAGGCGCGCGGCACATTGGCGAACCAGTTCAGCGCATCGCCCTGGCTTTCGATCAGGCGGGTGCCCGGGTCGCCGGCACGGATATGACCACCGACTTCGTCCTGGAACTTGTTCCAGGCCTGTGGCGAGTTCCAGCCCGGCGACCAGGCGAACGGCACCTGCTGGCGCGGTTCGACGGAGCCCGAGTAACCTTCCATGGAGAAGGCGAAGGCGCTGTCGATGTCCTGGGAGGTGCGCGGCTCGTGCACGCTGATATTGGCGCGCATGGCGGTCCGGCCGGAGTAACGCAGCGGTTCACGGGCCAGTTTCATGCCCTTGATGCGGAACGCGGCGGACGGCGCGGCATCGACGATGCGCGCCAGTTGCGGGGTGCTGGCGGCGCAGGCGGCGGTGACGTGGTCCAGTTGGGTCCAGTCGATCGGTTGGTTCAGCAGGGTCGCGCGCAGGGCGTGCAGCCAGCGCCAGCCTTCGTGGACCAGGATGCTGGCATCGAGGTACTTCGGATCGAAGACCTGGAAGAAGCGCTGGGCGCGGCCTTCCTGGCTGACCAGGGTACCGTCGCCTTCGGCGAAGCTGGCCGCTGGCAGCACCAGGTGGGCGCGGTCGCTGGTGGCGGTCTTCTGGTGGTCGGCCACGATCAGCACTTTCGCGGCGTTCAGCGCGGCGTCGACCTTGGCTTTGTCGGTGCGGGTGTACAGATCGTTTTCCAGCACGACGATGGCGTCGGCCTTGCCATCGATTACCGCTTGCAGGGCCGCGTCCAGCGATTCGCCTCCGAACATGGCCAGGCCGAGGCTGTTGGCTTCCGGTACGATCAGGCTGATGGAGCCGTTCTTCTCGCGCAGCTTCAAGGCTTTGGCAATGTTTGCCGCCGCTTCGATCAACGCCTTGGAACCCAGGGAGGTGCCGGCGATGATCAGTGGGCGCTTGGCTGCCAACAGGGCGTCGGCAATGCGCTTGGCCAGTGCCTGGGCTTCAGCGTCCAGGCCCTCGACGGCCGGGGCGCTGGCGTCGAGGGCGTGAGCCACGGCGAAACCGATGCGGGCCAGGTCGTCGGGCGCGGCGTGCACGCACTCTTCGGCGATGTCGTCGAGCTTGGTTTCAGCGAGGCTGGCGATAAACAGCGGGTTCAGCGCGTGCTGGCCGATGTTCTTCACGGCGGCGTCGAGCCAAGGCTGGACGCGCATGGCGTCAGCCATGTCTTCGGCCTTGCCCTTGACCGACTGGCGCAGGGCCAGGGCCATGCGGGCGGCGGTCTGGGTCAGGTCTTCACCGAGGACGAACACGGCGTCGTGGTCTTCGATGTCGCGCATGTTCGGCACCGGCAGCGGACTGTCCTTGAGGACTTGCAGGACCAGGCGGATGCGTTCCAGCTCAGCGGCTTCGATACCCGAGTAGAAGTGCTCGGCACCCACCAGTTCGCGCAGCGCGTAGTTGCTTTCCAGGCTGGCGCGGGGTGAACCGATACCGACGATGTTGCGCCCGCGCAGCAGCTCGGCGGCTTTATCCAGTGCTTCGTCCAGGCTCAACTTGGCGCCATTGGCCAGCAGTGGCTGACGTGGGCGATCTTCGCGGTTGACGTAGCCATAGCCGAAACGGCCACGGTCACAGAGGAAGTACTGGTTCACCGAACCGTTGAAGCGGTTTTCGATGCGCCGCAGTTCGCCGTAGCGCTCGCCCGGGCTGATGTTGCAACCGCTGGAGCAGCCGTGGCAGATGCTCGGCGAGAACTGCATGTCCCACTTGCGGTTGTAGCGCTCGGAGTGGGTCTTGTCGGTGAACACACCGGTCGGGCAGACCTCGGTGAGGTTGCCGGAGAACTCGCTTTCCAGGGTGCCGTCTTCGACGCAACCGAAGTACACGTTGTCATGGGCACCGAACACGCCCAGGTCGGTACCGCCGGCGTAGTCCTTGTAGTAGCGCACGCAGCGATAGCAGGCGATGCAGCGGTTCATCTCGTGGGCGATGAACGGGCCGAGCTCCTGGTTCTGGTGGGTGCGCTTGGTGAAGCGATAACGGCGCTCGTTGTGGCCGGTCATCACGGTCATGTCTTGCAGGTGGCAGTGACCGCCTTCCTCGCAGACCGGGCAGTCGTGCGGGTGGTTGGTCATCAGCCATTCGACGACGCTGGCACGGAAGACTTTCGCTTCCTCGTCGTCGATGGAAATCCAGCTGCCGTCGGAAGCCGGGGTCATGCAGGACATGACGATACGACCACGCTTGTCGTTTTCGTCGTTGAACTGCTTGACCGCGCACTGGCGACAGGCACCGACGCTACCGAGCGCGGGGTGCCAGCAGAAATAAGGGATGTCGAGGCCTAGCGACAGACAAGCCTGTAACAGGTTGTCCGCCCCATCGACTTCGAGCGCTTTGCCGTCTACGTGGATAGTGGCCATGGTTCAAAGTTCTTCGTTGGCCCGCGTCTGCGGGCGTGGCTAATGGAATCCTGGTCCTCGCCTGGCGCATTGCGGTGCGTCTTCAGGCGAGCAAGAGGGCGGCACGGACCGCCCTCCCTTTCGATACGTTATGCGCCGACTACGATCGGCCGCGCCAAAGGCGGGATGGCGGCACCTTTGGGTGCGATGCCAGCCTCGAACTCCGGACGGAAATACTTGATGGCGCTGCCCAAGGGCTCGACGGCACCTGGTGCGTGGGCACAGAAGGTCTTGCCCGGGCCGAGGAAACCGACCAGACCCAGCAGGGTCTCGATATCGCCGGCCTGGCCTTCGCCGTTCTCCAGCGCGCGCAGCAGCTTGACGCTCCACGGCAGGCCGTCGCGGCAAGGGGTGCAGAAACCGCACGACTCACGGGCGAAGAACTCTTCCATGTTGCGCAGCAGCGAGACCATGTTGACGCTGTCGTCCACCGCCATCGCCAGGCCGGTGCCCATCCGGGTGCCGACCTTGGCGATGCCGCCGGCATACATTTGCGCGTCGAGGTGCTCGGGCAGGAGGAAACCAGTACCGGCACCGCCTGGCTGCCAGCACTTGAGCTTGAAGCCATCGCGCATGCCGCCGGCGTAGTCTTCGAACAGCTCGCGGGCGGTGACGCCGAACGGCAGTTCCCACAGGCCGGGGTTCTTCACTTTACCGGAGAAGCCCATCAGCTTGGTGCCGTGGTCCTCGCTGCCTTCGCGGGCGAGGGATTTGTACCAGTCGACGCCGTTGCCGATGATCGCCGGTACGTTGCACAGGGTCTCGACGTTGTTCACGCAGGTCGGCTTGCCCCAGACGCCGACGGCGGCGGGGAAGGGCGGCTTGGAGCGTGGGTTGGCGCGCCGGCCTTCGAGGGAGTTGATCAGCGCGGTTTCTTCACCGCAGATGTAACGCCCGGCGCCGGTGTGGACGAACAGCTCGAAGTCGAAGCCGCTGCCGAGGATGTTCTTGCCCAGCAGGCCGGCGGCCTTGGCTTCTTCCACGGCACGATTGAGGTGCTTGGCCGCGGTGGTGTATTCGCCGCGCAGGAAGATATAGCCGCGGTAGGTTTTCAGCGCCCGGGCGCTGATCAGCATGCCTTCGATCAGCAGATGGGGCAGTTGCTCCATCAGCATGCGGTCTTTCCAGGTGTTGGGTTCCATTTCATCCGCGTTGCACAGCAGGTAGCGGATGTTCATGGATTCGTCTTTGGGCATCAGGCCCCACTTCACCCCGGTGGGGAAGCCGGCACCGCCGCGACCCTTGAGGCCGGCGTCCTTCACGGTCTGGACGATATCGTCCGTGGCCATGTCGGCGAAGGCCTTGCGGGCGGCGGCATAACCGTTCTTGGCCTGGTACTCGTCGAGCCATACGGGTTCCGCGTCATCACGCAGGCGCCAGGTCAGCGGGTGGGTTTCCGCCGCGCGCGCAATGCGGTTGGCCGGGCCGAAGGAAGTCAGGGTCATACGTAGCCCTCCAGCAGTTTGGCAACGCCGGCTGGCTGGACGTCGCCGAAGGTGTCGTCGTCGATCATCAGCGCCGGGGCCTTGTCGCAGTTGCCGAGGCAGCAGACGGGCAGCAGGGTGAAGCGGCCGTCGGCGGTGGTCTGACCCAGGCCGATGCCGAGCTTGCTCTGCAGTTCGCCGACCACCGACTCGTGGCCGCCGATGTAGCAGACCATGCTGTCGCAGACGCGAATGATGTGGCGACCCACCGGCTGGCGGAAGATCTGGCTGTAGAAGGTCGCGACGCCTTCGACGTCGCTGGCCGGGATGCCAAGGATCTCGCCGATGGCATAGAGCGCGCCGTCAGGCACCCAGCCACGTTCCTTCTGGACGATCTTCAGGGCTTCGATGGACGCCGCGCGCGGGTCTTCGTAGTGATGCAGCTCGTGCTCGATGGCCGAGCGCTCGGTTTCGCTCAGGGCGAAACGGTCTGTCTGGATAAGCGGGCTGTTCATGCTTAGCGGTCCACGTCGGCCATAACGAAGTCGATACTACCCAGGTACGCGATCAAGTCCGCGACCATGCTGCCTTTGATCACCGAAGGGATCTGTTGCAGGTGCGGGAAACTTGGGGTGCGGATCCGGGTACGGTAGCTCATGGTGCCGCCGTCGCTCGTCAGGTAATAACTGTTGATGCCCTTGGTCGCTTCGATCATCTGGAAGGATTCGTTGGCCGGCATCACCGGGCCCCACGAAACCTGCAGGAAGTGCGTGATCAGGGTCTCGATGTGCTGCAGCGTGCGCTCTTTCGGTGGCGGCGTGGTCAGCGGATGATCCGCCTTGTACGGACCTTCCGGCATGTTGCGCAGGCACTGGTCGATGATCTTGATGCTCTGGCGCATTTCCTCGACGCGCACCATGCAGCGGTCATAGGCGTCGCCGTTGACCGCCAGCGGTACTTCGAACTCGAAGTTCTCGTAGCCGGAGTACGGACGGGCCTTGCGCAGGTCGAAATCGCAACCGGTGGAACGCAGGCCGGCACCGGTGACACCCCATTCCAGGGCTTCCTTGGTGTTGTAGGCGGCGACACCGATGGTCCGACCCTTGAGGATGCTGTTCTGCAGGGCCGCCTTGGTGTATTCGTCGAGACGTTTTGGCAGCCAGTCGACGAATTCCTTGACCAGTTTGTCCCAGCCGCGTGGCAGGTCGTGGGCGACGCCGCCGATGCGGTACCAGGCCGGGTGCAGGCGGAAGCCGGTGATGGCCTCGATCACCTTGTAGGCGCGCTGGCGGTCGGTGAAGGTGAAGAACACCGGGGTCATGGCGCCGACGTCCTGGATATAGGTACCCAGGAACAGCAGGTGGCTGGTGATCCGGAAGAACTCGGCCATCATGATGCGGATGGTGTCGACCCGGTCCGGCACCTTGATGCCGGCCAGCTTCTCGACCGAGAGCACGTATGGCAGGTTGTTCATTACCCCGCCGAGGTAGTCGATACGGTCGGTGTAGGGGATGAAGCTGTGCCAGGACTGGCGTTCGGCCATTTTCTCGGCGCCACGGTGGTGGTAGCCGATGTCCGGGACGCAGTCGACGATTTCTTCGCCGTCCAGTTGCAGGATGATGCGGAAGGCACCGTGGGCCGAAGGGTGGTTCGGGCCCAGGTTGAGGAACATGTAGTCCTCGTTGCTGCCGGAACGCTTCATGCCCCAGTCTTCGGGACGGAAGCGCGCGGCCTCTTCCTCGAGCTGCTGCTTGGCCAGGGTCAGGCTGTACGGATCGAATTCGGTGGCGCGGGCCGGGAAGTCCTTGCGCAGCGGGTGACCTTCCCAGGTCGGCGGCATCATGATGCGCGACAGGTGCGGGTGGCCTTTGAAGTCGATGCCGAACATGTCCCAGACTTCGCGTTCGTACCAGTTGGCATTCGGCCAGATGCTGGTGATGCTCGGTACGCTGAGGTCGCTCTCGGACAAGGCGACTTTGATCATCACGTCACTATTACGCTCGATCGAGAGCAGGTGATAGAAGACGCTGAAATCGGCCGCCGGCAAGCCCTGGCGCTTGGTGCGCAGACGCTCGTCCACGCCGTGCAGGTCATAGAGCATGACGTACGGCTTGGGCAGATTGCGCAGGAAAGTCAGGACTTCGACGAGCTTGGCCCGGGTCACCCACAGTACCGGCATGCCGGTGCGGGTGGCCTGGGCAGTGAAGGCCTCGGGGCCAAAACGGTTGTTCAGTTCGACGACCACATCCTGGTCGTCAGCCTTGTAGGGCGGGATGTACAGAGCATTGCCTGTAGTCATGGTTTCTTATCGCTTTCGGTCAACGTAAAGAATGAAGCCAGCTTCTCGTTTCTTTTACAGAGCGGATCTGGATCAGACTTCGTCGGGGCTGCGCAGGTTGGTGACCTGAATACGCTGTTCGCGGCGCTGTTCCTTTTGTGACGGCATCTCGGCGCGGTATACGCCTTGATCACCGACGACCCAGGAAAGTGGGCGACGCTCCTGGCCAATCGACTCCTGCAACAGCATCAAGCCTTGCAGGAAAGCCTCGGGACGGGGCGGGCAGCCAGGCACGTAGACATCCACGGGGAGGAATTTGTCCACCCCCTGGACCACGGAATAAATGTCGTACATGCCGCCGGAGTTGGCACACGAACCCATGGAGATGACCCACTTGGGTTCGAGCATTTGCTCATAGAGACGCTGGATGATCGGCGCCATCTTGATGAAGCAGGTGCCGGCAATAACCATGAAATCCGCCTGGCGCGGCGATGCCCGGATAACCTCGGCGCCGAAGCGGGCGATGTCGTGGGGCGCCGTGAAGGCGGTGGTCATTTCCACGTAGCAGCAGGACAAGCCGAAGTTGTACGGCCACAGGGAGTTTTTGCGCCCCCAGTTGACCGCGCCGCTCAGCACGTCTTCCAGCTTGCCCATGAAGATGTTCTTGTGGACTTGATCTTCTAACGGATCGGAAACGGTTTCCCGTTGGCCAATCGGGTACTGCTCGTTAGGAGCATCCGGGTCGATTCGGGTGAGATTGTATTGCATTGCCAAAGCCTCATTGTTTCAGCTTCGCCTGCCGCTTCTGACGAGCTTGCGGAGCCCAATCAAGCGCCCCCACTCGGTAAAGGTAGACAAGACCTGCCAACAGAATTGCTATGAAAACGAGAGCTTCGACGAATCCGGTCCAGCCGCTTTCGCGGACGGACACAGACCATGCAAAGAGAAAGAGGGCTTCGATATCGAAGATCACGAACAGCATCGCGACCAGATAGAATTTGGCGGAGAGCCGCAAGCGGGCGCTGCCGGTGGGGAGCATGCCGGACTCGAACGGTTCGTTTTTGCTGCGGCCCCAGGCTTTTGACCCGAGGAGGCTGGATACACCGAGCATGAAGGCACAGAGGCCGACGACGCCGAGCAGGAAAATGGCAAAGCCCCAGTTATGGGCCATGAGTCCGGTCGCTTCGGTCATGCGGGCAATCCTTAACAGAGCGCAAAGGGCTCTGAGCGTGATAAAGAAATAAAAGCAGTGACGATATGTCGCAGTGCAATCTATCCCAGTGATTTTATGGCTAAACACCGGGCAAGTAAATTTTCTATAGCGAAATTATTGGTTGGAATAAGGGCATGTTGAGCTCTCGATGGCTCGCAGGCCATGCGTTACGGGCATTAGGCACCTTTTTGTTAATTATGTTTTATTCAGGCTGTAATGAACGAAGTTAATCTTGAATGATAATTGATATCGTTTGGGCGGCTCCAGTGCTTGCTGTTGGCGGCGTGGGCAAGTGTAGTGGGTTTAAACGCACTCGGGATGAAAGTTGCGTCGCGCGCCGTTTTTAGCGTTTTTTGTCGCATTGGATACCGACCTGGATCAATGTTTTGCGCTGTCACGGCTGAACGCATTCCTTTAGGAGCCGGGCTCGTCGGGACGCCGCACCGCCGCGAAGAGGTCCTTGCGGCCGCCTTCGCGGGCAAGCCCTGCTCCTACAGGGGCGCGGTGGGGTTGTAAGCGACGGGCAAAAAAACGCCCCGAACCAGTCGGGGCGTCAGTTTTTCAGACCTTCCAGTTAGTTCTGGTTCGCTCTGGAATGGCCGCTTGCTCGCCGTGTACTCAGTGGAACTGTTCTTCTTCGGTCGAACCGGTCAGCGCGGTCACCGAGGACGTGCCGCCCTGGATCACGGTGGTCATGTCGTCGAAGTAGCCGGTGCCGACTTCCTGCTGGTGCGCCACGAAGGTGTAACCCTTGGCCGCGTCGGCGAATTCCTGCTCCTGCAGCTTCACGTAGGCGGTCATGTCGTTGCGGGCGTAGTCGTGCGCCAGGTTGAACATGCTGTGCCACATGTTGTGGATGCCCGCCAGGGTGATGAACTGGTGCTTGTAGCCCATGGCCGACAGTTCGCGCTGGAACTTGGCGATGGTCGCGTCGTCCAGGTTTTTCTTCCAGTTGAAGGAAGGCGAGCAGTTGTAGGACAGGATCTGGTCCGGGTATTCCTTCTTGATGGCCTCGGCGAAGCGACGGGCTTCGTCCAGGTCCGGCTTGGCGGTTTCGCACCAGATCAGGTCGGCGTACGGCGCGTAGGCCAGACCGCGGGCGATGGCTTGATCGAGGCCGGCGCGGACCTTGTAGAAACCTTCCTGGGTGCGGGTGCCAACAACGAACGGTTGGTCGTACGGGTCGCAGTCGGAGGTCAGCAGGTCAGCGGCGTTGGCGTCGGTACGGGCCAGGATGATGGTCGGGACACCGGCAACGTCGGCCGCCAGACGGGCAGCGGTCAGCTTCTGCACGGCTTCCTGGGTCGGTACCAGGACCTTGCCGCCCATGTGGCCGCATTTTTTCACCGAGGCCAGTTGGTCTTCGAAGTGCACGCCGGCGGCGCCCGCTTCGATCATGCTCTTCATCAGTTCGTAGGCGTTCAGGACGCCACCGAAACCGGCTTCGGCGTCGGCCACGATGGGGGCGAAGTAGTCGATGTAGCCGTCATCGCCAGGGTTCTTGCCGGCTTTCCACTGGATCTGGTCGGCGCGACGGAACGAGTTGTTGATGCGCTTGACCACGGTTGGCACGGAGTCCACCGGGTACAGCGACTGGTCGGGGTACATGGATTCGGCGGAGTTGTTGTCCGCGGCCACTTGCCAGCCCGACAGGTAGATCGCCTGGATACCGGCCTTGACTTGTTGCACGGCCTGGCCGCCGGTCAGGGCGCCCATGCAGTTGACGAAGTCCTTGTCCGGGCGGAAGGACGGCTTGGCGCCCTGGGTGACCAGGTTCCACAGTTTCTCGGCGCCCATGCGGGCCAGAGTGTGCTCGGGTTGAACCGAGCCACGCAGGCGGACCACGTCAGCGGCGGAGTAAGTGCGTGTCACGCCTTTCCAGCGCGGGTTTTCAGCCCAGTCTTTTTCAAGGGCTGCAATTTGCTGTTCGCGTGTCAGTGCCATGGAGATAAACCTCGTCGCGTCTTTTGTAAAAAGTCGTTCATGGGTGGAAAGTTCCGTGCTCCGCCCACTGTGCAAGCCTAGGGCTTGGGCAAAAGGCTGCTCGCTGACCAGAAGCTTAGGCACTCAGGTGTGGTCCGACGGGGAATGCGACGATTGAACGATGGGCTCAAGGGGGGGGAAGTGAGCGAGGTGAGGGCGATCCGTCGGGCGCATTGGGGCGTCGTGGGCCTTCATGCGGGCTTCAGAGGTCTTGCCGTTCTACCTGATTACGCTTCCGTCCCTCGGGACAACTTCGTTCCAGTCGCAATCTCGTCAAACACGCCTTGTGGGCGGTACAGACACGAATCGGCTCAGGTGGGTAGTTCAGAGCGGCGATCCGAAGGCCCTTGCCAGGGCCCCTGATTAGCGGGAGCGAGGCCATCATGCCTTCGGTTTTTTGGCGCGTCAAACGTTTTGTAGTGCTTTTTTATAGGCACTACATCTTTGGTCTAATACGACTTGCCAGTCAGTTTCCGGTGCTTTAGTCCAAGGTGTCGACTTTCACCCGTAAAGTCATGTCGTTACGCCCGGAGGTCGAGTAGCTGCGGGTTAGCGCCTGGCGATCGGCCTGGCTCTGGCCATTGACGCCGGCCAGGGTGATCCACTCGCCCAGGCGCCCGCTGACGGTTGTGTCGGTGCTTTGCACATTCACTACATCCTGACGCTCCTGGCTCATCCGGTCACGATTGGTACTGATGGACAAGTGAACGATGTCGCCGGTGACGCTGGCGGTGACGTAGAAGCCCTGGGTCACGTTGCGGTACTGGTTCTGGATCTGTGTCAGCGGCTGTTGGTTCGGGTTCTGGGTCTGGCTGGTGCCGTTGCCGAAGGACTGGTTGGTGCTGATGGCGGTGGTCAGCGGCACGCTCTGGCCGACCTGGATCAGCGCCGGGGCGCCTTCGACGGTCTGGACTTGTTGCAGGCCGCCGTCACGGCTGCCGGTGCCATAGCTGATGATGCGGGTCTGGTTCTGGCCGTTGGTGCTATAGCCCTGGGTGTTCTGGTCGTTGCTGTCGCTGGTGTCGACACTGATCAGCAGGCGTCTGGCTGGGGTGTCCAATTGCCCGAGGAACTCACGCAGTTCCTTGATCTTGCCTGGTTCGGCATTGACGATCAGTTGGTTCTGGTAGGCGCTGGCCTTGCCGTCCTTGCCGAGAAAGTCCTGGGCCACCGGCAGCAGGTCGGCGCTGGTGCGGTAGTTCAGGGGGATGATTTCAGTGGCGGCCTGGGCGCTGAGGGTGCAGGCCAGGAGCAGGCCGGTGAGCAGGGTACGTAGGGACATGTCCGTTATCTCCGCGTTGGACTTGAGCTATGCGTTGAGTTTGACAGTTTCTCGGCTGTTGGTGGGTCAAGTTGAATCGCGCACGGCAAAACGCCCCGGCATCGGCGGGATGGCGGGGCGTTTTTTTTGGGGGGGGCTGTCTACTTGTGGCGAGCGGGCTTGCCCGCGCTGGGGGGCGAAGCCCCCCCAAAACTGCGACTCCGGCGCATCAGATAGACCGGGATCAGAGGTTTTACGACTGCTTCGCAGTCGAGCGCGGGCAAGCCCGCTCGCCACAGGTCAGATCACAGGCTTCTGGTGTGTCAGGCGTGGCCGCGCACCATGTCCACATGGGGAATCCCGGCTTCGAGAAACTCCTGGCTGACAATGCTGAACCCCAGGCGCTCATAGAACCGGGTCGCCTGGACCTGGGCGCTGAGCATCTGTTGCTTGAGGCCGCGCTTCTCGGCCTCGCCGATCACCGCCTGCATCAGTGCGTCGCCGACTTTCAGTCCGCGCCAGTCCTTGAGTACCGACACCCGGCCGATATGACCGTCCGGCAGCAAGCGCGCGGTGCCGATCGGGAAGTCGCCCTCGAAGGCCAGGAAATGCACGGCGCCGCTGTCATCGGCATCCCACTCCAGTTCCGGCGGAACCGCCTGCTCGGCGATGAACACTGACTCACGAATGCGCCGAATCTCGGCGTTATCCTTTTGCCAGTCCGCGACACGTACGTGAATTCTATTCATCGGCAAATCCCAGGCTTCCTTGTTTGACCAACTGACAGAGCAGGCCGCGTCCATCTTCGTCGGCCAGCCAAGGCTTCAGATTATCCGCGTGCAACGCATCGGCCGCACAGATCATTTTCAACAGCTCGCGCAGCTTGCCCGGCAGCAGGCGGCTCTGACCACTGGCGAACAGCAGCAGGTCGTCGTCCACTTCGGACCAGGCCAGACGCGCACTCGGGTTGCGGATCAGCACCGCGCCCTGTTGCAGGCCGTCGAGCAGGTCTTCTTCCTCGAGTTCCGGGCCTACCACCAGCTCCGGGTAGCGCGGTTCGGTCATGAACTGGCCGAACCAGGTCAGCAGCAGGCGCTCGTCGCTCATGTGCTCGGCCAGCAGGCTTTTCAGGCGGTCGAGGGCGTCGTGCTGGATCTGGTGCGGATCGCTGACCGGGTGTACGTCGGCGTCGGTGTAGCGCTCTTCGTCCGGCAGGAACTGGGCGAGGAAATCGGTGAAGTGGGTCAGTACTTCAGCGGCGCTCGGGGCGCGGAAGCCCACCGAATAGGTCATGCAGTCGTCCACGGCGATGCCGCAATGGGCCAGGCGTGGCGGCAGGTAAAGCATGTCGCCGGGTTCCAGGGTCCACTCGGCGGTTTCCTCGAAGTCGGCGAGGATGCGCAGGTCGGCGTGTTCCAGCAGCGGGCTGGCGGAATCGCACATCTGGCCGATCTTCCAGTGGCGCTTGCCGTGACCCTGGAGCAGGAACACATCGTAGTTGTCGAAGTGCGGGCCAACGCTACCGCCGGGCGCGGCAAAGCTGATCATCACATCGTCGATGCGCCAGCTCGGCAGGAAGCGGAAGTGTTCCAGCAACTCGGCGACTTCCGGGACGAACTGGTCCACGGCTTGCACCAGCAAGGTCCACTCGCGCTCCGGCAGTTGGCTGAAAGCGTCCTCGGCGAACGGGCCGCGGCGCAGTTCCCAGGGGCGTTCGCCGTGCTCGATGACCAGGCGCGATTCGACTTCTTCTTCCAGGGCCAGGCCGGCCAGTTCGTCGGGGTCGATCGGACTTTCGAAATCCGGAATGGCCTGGCGGATCAGCAGTGGTTTCTTCTGCCAGTAGTCACGCAGGAATTCCCGGGCGGTGAGGCCGCCCAGAAGTTGCAGAGGAGTATCAGGATTCATGTGTAACCTATTGAAAAAACGTATTTTCCAGACTGGAATAAAAACGCCCGGCTCAGCCGGGCGTTCAGAGCGGGTGCGGTGCGATCAGATACGTCGGGCCTGGGCCACGGCGTTGCCGATGTAGTTGGCCGGGGTGAGTTTCTTCAACTCGGCCTTGGCATCCGCGGGCATTTCGAGACCGTCGATGAAAGTCTGCAGCGCTTGCGGGCTGATGCCCTTGCCACGGGTCAGTTCTTTCAGCTTTTCGTATGGGTTTTCGATGTTGTAGCGACGCATGACGGTCTGGATCGGCTCGGCCAGGACTTCCCAGCAGGCGTCCAGGTCGGCGGCGATTTTCTGCTCGTTGAGCTCCAGCTTGCTGATGCCCTTGAGGCTGGCTTCGTAGGCAATGACGCTGTGGGCGAAGCCGACACCGAGGTTGCGCAGCACGGTGGAGTCGGTCAGGTCACGCTGCCAGCGGGAGATCGGCAGCTTGCTGGCCAGGTGCTGGAACAGGGCGTTGGCGATGCCCAGGTTGCCTTCGGAGTTCTCGAAGTCGATCGGGTTGACCTTGTGCGGCATGGTCGAGGAGCCGATTTCGCCGGCAATGGTGCGCTGCTTGAAGTAGCCCAGGGAGATGTAGCCCCAGATATCGCGGTCGAAGTCGATCAGGATGGTGTTGAAGCGCGCGATCGCGTCGAACAGCTCGGCGATGTAGTCGTGCGGCTCGATCTGGGTGGTGTAGGGGTTGAAGCCCAGGCCCAGTTCGTCTTCGATGAAGGCGCGGGCGTTTTCTTCCCAGTCGATCTGCGGGTAGGCCGACAAGTGTGCGTTGTAGTTGCCCACGGCACCGTTGATCTTGCCCAGCAGCGGCACGGCGGCGACCTGGGCGATCTGGCGTTCCAGGCGGTAGACGACGTTCGCCAGCTCCTTGCCCAGGGTGGTCGGCGAGGCCGGCTGGCCATGGGTGCGCGACAGCATCGGCACGCCGGCGAAGCGGTGGGCCAGTTCGCGGATGGCTTCGGCGATCTGGCGCATCAGCGGCAGCAGCACATCGTCGCGGCCTTCGCGCAGCATCAGGGCGTGGGACAGGTTGTTGATGTCCTCGCTGGTGCAGGCGAAGTGGATGAATTCGCTGACGTTGGCCAGTTCAGGCAGCTTGGCGGCTTGTTCCTTGAGCAGGTACTCAATGGCCTTGACGTCGTGGTTGGTGGTGCGCTCGATCTCTTTGACACGCTCGGCGTGTTCCAGGGAGAAGTTTTCGGCGAGGGTGTTCAGCACCGCGTTGGCTTCGGCGGAAAAGGCCGGAACTTCGCTGATCTGGGCGTGGGCGGCCAGGCGCTGGAGCCAGCGCACTTCCACCAGCACGCGAGCACGGATCAGCCCGTATTCACTGAAAATAGGGCGCAGGGCCTGGGTTCTGCCGGCGTAGCGGCCGTCAACAGGGGAAACCGCAGTGAGCGAAGAAAGCTGCATGGGGTGTTCTCGGACAGTCGGGCAACGAAATGGGGCGCGTATCATACATGAAAATAACCGCCGATCCGTTGCCAACCGACCGACGTCTTGCGCTTTTTCGGGATGGCCGCGCCTAGACGCCGCGCATCAATGGGTACAGTTCCTTGAGCAGCTTGCGCCGGCTGATTACCAGTTGCCAGCGATGGCCACCCAGTTGTCGCCACAGGCGCGCCGAACGGATGCCGGCCAGCAGCAGGGCGCGGATCTTCGATGCATTGCTCGGTTGTTGCAAATTGCGCATGTCGCCGTGCACCTGGATACGCTGGCGCAAGGTGCTCAGGGTGTCCTGGTACAGGGCGCCGCAGGCGGCCACGACGTTTTCATGGGCCGGGCCGAAATGCTCGACCTGCGACTGGATCTGCGGCAAGCGCTTGCCGATGATCTGCAGCAGGTCGTCACGCTTGGCCAGCTGGCGCTCCAGGCCCAGCATCGACAGGGCATAGCGCAGCGGTTCGCGTTGCAAGGCGTTGGGATCGCGCTCCAGGGCTCCGATCAAGGCGCGGTAGCCGTCGCGCAGGTTGATATCGTCGCCCCCGTAGACTTCCAGGGTGTCCTTGGGGTCGCGCACCAGCAGGCTGCCAAGCATGCAGCTCAGGCCGGCTTCGCTGGACTGGCCGGTCTTGGCAATCTTGTCCACCAGTACCGCGGCGAGAAACACCCCCCCCAGCGCCGTCAATTGCTCCTGGGTCGGGCTCATGCGCGCGGGTCCTTGAGGGTCCAGGGTTCGGCGATTTCGATGACTCCGCCACCGAGGCAGACCTCGCCATCGTAGAACACCACGGATTGGCCGGGGGTCACGGCGCGCTGCGGTTCGTCGAACACCGCGCGATAGCCGTTTTCGGTCTGTTCCAGGGTGCAGGACTGGTCGCTCTGGCGATAACGGACCTTTGCTGTCAGTTTGCGCGGCACGCTCAGGTCCACCGGGTTGACCCAGTAGATCTCGGACGCGAGCAGGGCGCGGGAAAACAGCCATGGATGGTCGTTGCCCTGGCCGACGATCAGTTCGTTGTGCTCCAGGTCCTTGAGCAGCACGTACCACGGCTCGTCGCTGGCGTCCTTCAAGCCGCCGATACCGAGGCCCTGGCGCTGGCCGATGGTGTGGTACATCAGGCCGTGGTGGCGGCCGATGACTTCGCCATCGGTGGTCTTGATCTCGCCCGGCTGGGCCGGCAGGTACTGCTTGAGGAAGTCACTGAAACGTCGTTCGCCGATAAAGCAGATCCCGGTGGAGTCCTTTTTCTTCGCCGTGGCCAGTTGGTGTTTCTCGGCGATGGCGCGTACCGCGGGCTTTTCCAGTTCGCCGACCGGGAACAGGGTCTTGGCGATCTGCGCGCCGCCGACGGCATGCAGGAAGTAGCTCTGGTCCTTGTTCGGATCCAGGCCCTTGAGCAGTTCGGTGCGGCCGTCGATGTCACGGCGGCGCACGTAGTGACCGGTGGCGATCAGGTCGGCGCCGAGCATCAGGGCGTAGTCGAGGAACGCCTTGAACTTGATTTCGCGGTTGCAGAGGATGTCCGGGTTCGGCGTGCGTCCGGCCTTGTATTCGGCCAGGAAGTGTTCGAACACGTTGTCCCAGTACTCGGCGGCGAAGTTGGCGGTATGCAGCTTGATACCGATCTTGTCGCACACGGCCTGGGCGTCCGCCAGGTCGTCCATGGCGGTGCAGTACTCCGTTCCGTCGTCTTCTTCCCAATTCTTCATGAACAAGCCTTCCACCTGGTAACCCTGCTCCATCAGCAGGACGGCGGAAACGGAAGAGTCCACGCCGCCGGACATGCCGACGATGACGCGCAGGTTTTCTGGGGCGGTGGTAGCTGGATCACGCATAGGGATTCAATGAGTGTCTTCGAAAAAGGACGCGATTCTAACAGGCCCGGGCCCGCAAGGCTAAAGAGAAGGGCGGATCAGCTCGAGACTGTGCGGGGGGGCGGCCAGATAATCGTCCAGGCAGCGGATGATCAGCTCGCTGCGCCATTGCGGGCGCAGGGCCAACAGTTCGTCGCGGGTCAACCAGTGTGGGCCGATGATGCCGTGGTCCAGTTGATACTCCGGGTGGTGCTTGAGCGGCTTGCCGGCAAAGCAGACGCGCTGGTAGGTCACGCCGTTGCTGGGGGCGGTATACAGATAGATACCCACGACGCCGGTCAGTTCGACGTCCCAGCCGGTTTCTTCGAGGGTTTCGCGGATAGCGGCTTGGATCAGGCTTTCGTCGGGGTCCAGATGGCCGGCGGGCTGGTTGAAGACCGTCTGTCCGTCTTGCCGTTCTTCGACCAGCAGGAAGCGGCCGTTGTCTTCGACGATGGTGGCGACGGTGATATGCGGTTGCCATTCCATAAAGAGTGCTCTGTTCAGGGAAGATCATCTTGGGACGAGCGCGGTCCCCTGTAGGAGTCGGCTGGCTGGCGATGGCGGCCGGACAGTCGAAGCCAGGCTTGTCGGCCTCATCGCCAGCCAGCTGGCTCCCGCAGGGGGGTGTATTCGCGGTTCGATGAATGCGCGGGCCACAAACACAAACCCCGGCACTGGGCCGGGGCTTGTGGTGCTGCCGAAAAGCTTACACCAGCGCAGCGATCGCCGCGTTGAAGGTTGCGCTCGGACGCATGGCCTTGCTGATCAGTTCGGCATCGGCGTGGTAGTAGCCACCGATGTCCACTGGCTTGCCCTGTACGGCGTTGAGCTCGGCAACGATGGTTGCCTCGTTCTCGGCCAGGGTCTTGGCCAGTTGGGTGAACTGGCCTTGCAGCGCGGTGTCTTCGCTCTGGGCGGCCAGGGCCTGGGCCCAGTACAGCGCCAGGTAGAAGTGGCTGCCGCGGTTGTCGATGTTGCCGACTTTGCGCGATGGCGACTTGTTGTTGTCGAGGAACTGACCAGTGGCCTGGTCCAGGGTCTTCGACAGCACCAGGGCTTTCGGGTTGTTGTAGGTCACGCCCAGGTGTTCGAGGGAGGCGGCCAGGGCGAGGAATTCACCCAGGGAGTCCCAGCGCAGGAAGTTCTCTTCCAGCAGTTGCTGAACGTGCTTCGGTGCCGAACCGCCGGCGCCGGTTTCGAACAGGCCGCCACCGTTCATCAGTGGGACGATCGACAGCATCTTGGCGCTGGTGCCCAGTTCCATGATCGGGAACAGGTCGGTCAGGTAGTCGCGCAGCACGTTGCCGGTGACCGAGATGGTGTCCTTGCCGGCACGAGTGCGGGCCAGGGTGAATTTCATCGCGTCGACCGGCGACATGATCTGGATGTCCAGGCCAGTGGTGTCGTGGTCCTTGAGGTAGGTCTGGACCTTCTCGATCACCACGCCGTCATGGGCGCGCATCGGGTCGAGCCAGAAGATGGCCGGTGTGTTGCTGGCGCGAGCGCGGTTGACGGCCAGTTTGACCCAGTCCTGGATCGGCGCGTCCTTGGCTTGGCACATGCGGAAGATGTCGCCGGCTTCCACGGTTTGTTCCAGCAGGACGCGACCGCTGTTGTCGGAAACCCGAACCACGCCGTCGGCCTTGACCTGGAAGGTCTTGTCGTGGGAGCCGTACTCTTCGGCTTTCTTCGCCATCAGGCCGACGTTCGGCACGCTGCCCATGGTGGTGGGGTCGAAGGCGCCGTGTTGCTTGCAGTCCTCGATGACGGCCTGGTAGATGGTGGCGTAGCAGCGGTCCGGGATCACCGCCTTGGTGTCATGCAGCTGGCCGTCGGTGCCCCACATCTTGCCGGAGTCACGGATCATGGCCGGCATCGAGGCGTCGACGATCACGTCGCTCGGCACGTGCAGGTTGGTGATGCCCTTGTCGGAGTTGACCATGGCCAACTCCGGACGCGCGGCGTAGACCGCCTGGATGTCCGCTTCGATCTGCGCCTGCTGCTCGGCCGGCAGGGCCTTGATGCGGGTGTACAGGTCGCCGATGCCGTTGTTCAGGTTGAAGCCGATCTGTTCCAGCACCGCGGCGTGCTTGGTCAGGGCGTCCTTGTAGAACTCGGCGACGATCTGGCCGAACATGATCGGGTCGGAGACCTTCATCATGGTGGCTTTCAGGTGCACCGACAGCAGCACGCCTTGTTTTTTGGCGTCTTCGATTTCAGCGGCGATGAAGCTGCGCAGGGCGTTCTTGCTCAGCACGGCGCAATCGATGATCTCACCGGCTTGTACGCTGGTCTTTTCCTTCAGGACGCTGGCAGTGCCGTCCTGGGCGATCAATTCGATCTTGACGCTGCCGGCGGTGTCGATCAGCGCGGCTTTTTCGCTGCCGTAGAAGTCGCCGCTGCTCATGTGGGCCACGTGGGACTTGGAGTCAGCCGCCCAGGCGCCCATCTTGTGTGGGTGCTTGCGGGCGTAGTTCTTGACCGACAGCGGCGCGCGGCGGTCGGAGTTGCCTTCGCGCAGTACCGGGTTCACGGCGCTGCCCTTGATTTTGTCGTAACGGGCGCGGGCGTCTTTCTCGGCGTCGTTGGTTACGGTTTCCGGGTAGTCCGGGATGTTGAAGCCCTGGGCTTGCAGCTCCTTGATCGCGGCCTGCAGTTGTGGAACCGAGGCGCTGATGTTCGGCAGCTTGATGATGTTGGCTTCAGGGGTGATGGCCAGCTCGCCCAGTTCGGCGAGGTGATCCGGCACGGCCTTGGCGCCCAGTTGTTCGGGGAAGCTTGCGAGAATGCGTCCGGCCAGGGAAATATCGCGGGTTTCCACGGCGATATCAGCCGAAGCGGTAAAGGCCTCTACGATAGGCAGCAGCGAATAGGTGGCGAGGGCAGGGGCTTCGTCGGTGAAGGTGTAGATGATCTTCGAACGGTTGGGCATATTCGGGTTAACTCTCTTCTTTGCTAAAGCATGCGCAGAAACTCGAGATGCGCCGGGTAAGCGCGTTCGTTCAAAGTCATCCATGAGCCGAATATCGAGGTTTCTTCGCGCGCGGTGATGTTGGGTGCATCAGTCGAGCGTCAAGCGGTCGGACTGCGGTAACAGCCCGGCTTTGGGCGGAAAGTCTCGGCTACATTTTTCCAGTAACAGAGCGGTCGGCCGGCGTGACTCCATGGTCAGCGGCGCGATTATACATAGGTTGCTGGCAAAACGCCGATGCTTCAGAAACGACTACACTCGTCCATTGGTCTAAAGGTCGCAGGACGGGCTGCGGCGTGGCGTCGCAAGAAGTGCTCGACTTTGGCGCTTTTACCTTTGATTTCAAGCTTGTAGGTCGCGAACTCAAGGTTTTTCGCGGCAGACGGATCGGCTGTGAGGTTCCCGCGCGCAAGCAACTGGGGTACGCTCGAACGCAGCCAGATGTTCAATCCATAGATGGAGTTCAGCATGGGATACAAGAAGATTCAGGTTCCGGCAGTCGGCGACAAAATCACCGTCAATGCAGACCATTCTCTCAATGTTCCTGACCACCCGATCATCCCCTTCATCGAGGGTGATGGTATTGGCGTCGATATCAGCCCGGTGATGATCAAGGTCGTCGATGCGGCGGTGCAGAAGGCTTATGGCGGCAAGCGCAAGATCTCCTGGATGGAAGTCTATGCCGGCGAGAAAGCCACCCAGGTCTATGACCAGGATACCTGGCTGCCCCAGGAAACCCTGGACGCGGTCAAGGACTATGTCGTCTCCATCAAGGGCCCGCTGACCACGCCGGTGGGCGGCGGTATCCGCTCGCTGAACGTCGCCCTGCGCCAACAGCTCGACCTGTATGTCTGCCTGCGTCCGGTGCGCTGGTTCGAAGGCGTACCGAGCCCGGTCAAGAAGCCTGGCGACGTCGACATGACGATCTTTCGCGAGAACTCCGAAGACATCTATGCCGGTATCGAATGGAAGGCCGGCTCGCCGGAAGCGAACAAGGTCATCAAGTTCCTGAAGGAAGAAATGGGCGTGACCAAGATCCGTTTCGACCAGGACTGCGGCATCGGCATCAAGCCGGTGTCCAAGGAAGGCACCCAGCGCCTGGCGCGCAAGGCCCTGCAATATGTCGTCGACAACGATCGCAAGTCGCTGACCATCGTGCATAAAGGCAACATCATGAAGTTCACCGAGGGGGCCTTCAAGGAGTGGGCCTATGAAGTGGCGGCCGAGGAGTTCGGCGCGACGCTGCTCGATGGCGGCCCGTGGATGCAGTTCAAGAACCCGAAGACCGGCCGCAACGTCGTGGTCAAGGACGCCATCGCCGATGCCATGCTCCAGCAGATCCTGCTGCGTCCGGCCGAGTACGACGTGATCGCGACCTTGAACCTCAACGGCGACTATCTGTCCGACGCCCTGGCCGCTGAAGTCGGTGGTATCGGGATCGCGCCGGGCGCCAACCTGTCCGATACCGTGGCGATGTTCGAAGCGACTCACGGGACCGCGCCCAAGTACGCCGGCAAGGACCAGGTCAACCCCGGTTCGCTGATCCTTTCCGCGGAAATGATGCTGCGGCACATGGGCTGGACCGAAGCGGCCGACCTGATCATCAAGGGCACCAATGGCGCCATTGGCGCGAAAACCGTGACCTATGATTTCGAGCGTCTGATGGACGGTGCGACGCTGGTGTCGTCTTCCGGCTTTGGCGATGCGCTGATCAAGCACATGTGATTCGACGGACGGTCAATGAAAACGCCCGATCCAGGCGACTGGATCGGGCGTTTTCTTGTCTGAAAGCCCCTGCTTTCAGGCTCTGGCCGTTGCGACGCAAGCGCGTTCCCCGGCCTTTTGCGGGTTTTTATCGGGTGTTGCGGCGGACACGGGTACCGAAATGTTGACCGCGTGCAGTCCCTTTGGACCCTGGATGATCTCAAAGCTTACTGCCTGGCCAGCCTTAAGGGTTTTGTAGCCATCCATCTGGATGGCCGAGTAATGGGCGAACAGATCTTCACTCTTGCCTTCTTCAATGATGAAGCCGTAGCCCTTGGCATTGTTGAACCACTTGACTTTACCACTCAGCATGCTCATATCCCTCTGCAAGCGACCCCATCACTGGAGTATCATCCAGTTCATCCTTCACTGCGTGAACCAGAAAAACGGTTGACGGTATGGACCTTTATTACCCAATGTGGGTTCTATTGGTTGTAACACCGTTTTGCCGATAGTCAAGGTGACCTGGCGGCCAGTGTTGAAAACTGTCCGAAGCGTCCCCATCACTGCAATTGCTCAACAGACGAACCTTTCTTTCCATGCATGCAATCAGCCAGATTCGACTAACATTCAATCAGGATCGCCCGGATTCCCACGACGACGATTCCGCGGGTATTGCTGTACAGGAATCCAAGCCCGCGCTGCAGGCGCCACCGATGTACAAGGTGGTTTTGTTCAACGATGACTACACACCGATGGATTTCGTCGTCGAAGTGCTCGAGGTGTTTTTTAACCTGAATCGCGAGCTGGCGACCAAGGTCATGCTGGCCGTCCACACAGAAGGGCGGGCAGTATGTGGAGTGTTTACCCGCGACATCGCCGAGACCAAGGCCATGCAGGTCAACCAGTACGCCAGGGAAAGCCAGCATCCGCTACTCTGTGAAATCGAGAAGGACGGTTAATGCCGACCACTTGGGTATGAGGTGAACTATGTTAAACCGCGAACTCGAAGTCACCCTCAATCTTGCCTTCAAGGAGGCTCGTTCGAAGCGTCATGAATTCATGACCGTCGAGCACCTGCTGCTGGCCCTTTTGGATAATGAGGCGGCCGCCACCGTCCTGCGTGCCTGTGGCGCCAACCTCGACAAACTCAAGCACGATCTGCAGGAGTTCATCGATTCCACCACGCCGCTGATCCCCGTCCATGACGAGGACCGCGAAACCCAGCCGACTCTGGGCTTCCAGCGTGTCCTGCAACGTGCTGTCTTCCATGTGCAGAGTTCCGGTAAGCGCGAAGTGACGGGCGCGAACGTGCTGGTTGCGATCTTCAGCGAACAGGAAAGCCAGGCGGTGTTCCTGCTCAAGCAACAAAGCGTGGCACGTATCGATGTCGTCAACTACATCGCCCATGGCATCTCCAAGGTGCCCGGGCACGGCGATCACTCCGAAGGCGAGCAAGACATGCAGGACGAAGAGGGCGGTGAGTCTTCATCTTCAGGCAATCCACTGGACGCTTACGCCAGCAATCTGAATGAACTGGCACGCCAGGGTCGTATCGACCCGCTGGTCGGGCGCGAGCTGGAAGTCGAGCGCGTGGCGCAGATCCTCGCGCGTCGGCGCAAGAACAACCCGTTGCTGGTGGGTGAGGCGGGCGTGGGCAAGACGGCCATCGCCGAGGGCCTGGCCAAGCGTATCGTCGACAACCAGGTACCGGACCTGCTGGCCAACAGCGTGGTCTACTCCCTCGACCTGGGGGCCCTGCTGGCCGGTACCAAATACCGTGGCGATTTCGAGAAGCGCTTCAAGGCGTTGCTCGGCGAGCTGAAAAAGCGTCCACAGGCGATCCTGTTCATCGACGAAATCCACACCATCATCGGCGCGGGTGCCGCTTCCGGTGGTGTCATGGATGCCTCGAACCTGCTCAAACCGTTGCTCTCCTCGGGTGATATCCGTTGCATCGGCTCGACCACCTTCCAGGAGTTTCGCGGCATCTTTGAAAAAGACCGTGCCCTGGCCCGGCGTTTCCAGAAGGTCGATGTGTCCGAGCCTTCGGTGGAAGACACCATCGGCATCCTGCGCGGCCTCAAGGGGCGTTTCGAGCAGCATCACAACATCGAATATAGCGACGAGGCCTTGCGCGCCGCCGCCGAACTGGCGTCGCGTTATATCAACGATCGGCATATGCCGGACAAGGCTATCGACGTTATCGACGAGGCGGGAGCCTACCAGCGCCTGCAACCGATCGAGAAACGGGTAAAACGCATCGAGGTGGCACAGGTCGAGGACATTGTGGCGAAGATTGCGCGGATTCCGCCAAAACACGTCACCAGCTCCGACAAGGAACTGCTGCGTAATCTGGAGCGTGACCTGAAACTGACGGTGTTCGGCCAGGATGCGGCCATCGACTCGCTGTCGACCGCCATCAAGCTGTCCCGTGCCGGATTGAAGTCGCCGGACAAACCGGTCGGTTCGTTCCTGTTCGCGGGACCCACCGGTGTCGGCAAGACCGAAGCGGCGCGGCAGTTGGCCAAGGCGATGGGGATCGAGCTGGTGCGCTTCGACATGTCCGAGTACATGGAGCGGCATACCGTTTCCCGTCTGATCGGCGCGCCTCCGGGTTATGTCGGTTTCGACCAGGGCGGCCTGTTGACCGAGGCGATCACCAAGCAGCCGCATTGCGTCCTGCTGCTCGATGAAATCGAGAAGGCTCACCCGGAAGTCTTCAACCTGCTGCTGCAGGTGATGGATCACGGGACCCTGACCGACAACAACGGGCGCAAGGCGGATTTCCGCAATGTGATCATCATCATGACCACCAACGCTGGTGCCGAGACCGCGGCGCGTGCCTCTATCGGCTTCGCGCACCAGGATCACTCTTCCGATGCCATGGAAGTGATCAAGAAGAGCTTCACGCCGGAGTTCCGCAACCGTCTGGACACCATTATCCAGTTTGGTCGCCTCAGTCATGAGGTGATCAAGAGCGTGGTGGACAAGTTCCTCACCGAGCTCCAGGCGCAGTTGGAAGACAAGCGTGTGCAACTGGAAGTCACCGATGCGGCGCGCAGTTGGCTGGCGGAGGGCGGTTACGACGCTTCGATGGGCGCACGCCCAATGGCGCGTCTGATCCAGGACAAGATCAAGCGGCCATTGGCCGAAGAAATCCTGTTCGGCGAGTTGGCCGACCATGGCGGTGTGGTGCACATCGATATCAAGGATGGCGAGCTGACCTTCGACTTCGAAACCACGGCTGAAATGGCTTGAAGTGATACCGCAAGAAAACCAAGGCGCCTTCGGGCGCCTTTGTTGTTTCTGCTGTCTTGAGCGTGTGGCGAGCGGGCATGCCCCACAGCGACCGTGTTCGGTCTTGACTGAGCGGCATTAGGGTTTGCCCTCTCGCCACACAAACAAAAACGCCCGGCAGTGCCGGGCGTTTTTGTATCGACTTGCTTAGCGAGCGCGGTAGGTGATGCGCCCTTTGCTCAAGTCGTAGGGCGTCAGCTCGACGCGCACTTTGTCACCGGTGAGAATGCGGATGTAGTTCTTGCGCATCTTCCCGGAGATATGCGCGGTTACGACGTGCCCATTTTCCAATTCCACGCGAAACATGGTGTTTGGCAGGGTGTCGACGACAGTGCCTTCCATTTCGAAGCTGTCTTCTTTCGACATGCAGTAAAGCCCTCGGTGTCCAGTGAATGGCCCGGTGCAACTGCGCCAGGCAAAAGCGGCGTGCATTGTGCCCGAAAAAGGGGGTTCACGCCAAGGGGTTAGTACCGACCTGGAAAATACCGTTCGATTCCGCTGGGCCGCTGACTCAGCTGAGGGTGACCCAGCGTTGATTGATCAGCAGTTCGATCGGCCGATATTGGGTCTTGTAGTTCATCTTCTTGCAGTTCTTGATCCAATAGCCGAGGTAGACGGCCTCCAGTCCCAGCCGCTGGGCTTCGGCGATCTGCCAGAGGATAGCGTAGCGCCCCAGGCTGCGTCGCTCCTCAGCGGGCTCGTAGAAGGTGTAGACCGCCGACAGGCCGTTGGGCAGCAGGTCGGTGACGGCCACCGCCAGCAGGCGTCCCTCCAGGCGGAACTCATAGAAGCGTGAGAACGGCAGGTCGCGGACCAGGAAAGTGGAAAACTGGTCGCGACTGGGTGGGAACATGTCGCCATCGGCATGGCGTTGCTCGATATAGCGTTGGTACAGGTCGAAGTATTCCTCGCTGAACCCCGGCTTGACGGCCTTGACCTTGAGATCGGCGTTACGCTTGAGGATGCGTTTCTGTTGGCGATTGGATACAAATGGCGCCACCGGAATGCGCGCCGGCACGCAGGCGTTGCAGTTCTGGCAGTGTGGCCGGTACAGATGGTCGCCGCTGCGGCGAAAGCCCATCTCCGACAGATCTGCGTAGACATGCACGTCCATGGGCTGGCTGGGGTCGAGGAACAGCGTGGTGGCCTGCTCTTCGGGCAGATAACTGCAAGAGTGGGGTTGAGTGGCATAAAACTTCAAACGCGCCAGCTCGGTCATGATCGACCCTCGGGATAAACTTCGAATTGCGTTGAATCAAGTGTAAGCCAGCCTGGGAAAAGACGCCTAGGCACTGTGTGAAGGTTGCCCGATCGTATTATGTTTTTTCGATACGTTGGCCGATTGTCCATTCGTTGAGCCTTGCCTTGTTCTTGAGCGTGCGGCGGAAGTTGCGGGAGGCCTGTTCAGTCTTGGCGAGGTGCCCGCCAGGTGGCGCTGTTGGGTTGGTCCAGGTGTTCGCGCAGATAGCGGGCGAACTCGGCGCGGGGAATGGCCCGGGCGCCCAGGCTGTGCAGATGCTCGGTGGGCATCTGGCAGTCGATCAGGACGAAGCCCGCGGCCTTGAGGTGGCTGACCAGGGTGGCGAAACCGAATTTCGAGGCGTTGTCGGCGCGACTGAACATGGATTCGCCGAAAAACAACTGGCCCATGGCCAGACCATAGAGGCCGCCCACCAGTTGTTCGTTGTCCCAGACCTCCACCGAGTGGGCGAAGCCGCGTTCATGCAGTTGCAGGTAGGCGTTTTGCATGGCCTCGGTGATCCAGGTGCCATCGGCATAAGTGCGTGGGGCGGCGCAGGCGCGGATCACGGCGGCGAAATCGCGGTCGAAGGTGACCTGGTAGCGTTGCTGGCGCAACAGCTTGTTCAGGCTGCGCGACACATGCAACTCGTCGGGAAACAGGACGGTGCGCGGGTCCGGCGACCACCAGAGGATCGGCTGGCCTTCGGAGAACCAGGGGAAGCAGCCATGGCGGTAGGCCTGGATCAGCCGATCGGCGGACAGGTCGCCGCCGGCGGCCAGCAGGCCGTTGGGTTCGCGCATGGCCTTGGCCAGTGGCGGAAAAGTCAGGGAGTCGCGTTGTAACCAGGTCAGCATGGCAGTCGGGCTTGAGCAGAGAAGGGGAGGGCGGTCATGTACAGCCTCATAGGCGCCGCGCCACCTGCGGGAGCCGAGCTTGCTCGCGAGAGGCCCGTGAGCCTTGCATCGTGGCCATCGCCAGCAAGCCGGCTCCTACAGGGATCGCGTTCGGTCGGTCCACAGGGTCGGCGTTCAATCAGTTATCGTCGAGGAACTTCTCGGCATCCAGTGCCGCCATGCAGCCGGCGCCAGCGGAGGTAATGGCCTGGCGATAGACATGATCGGCCACGTCGCCAGCGGCGAACACTCCGGGAATCTCCGTCGCCGTGGCATTGCCCTCGCTGCCACCCTGTACCCGCAGGTAGCCGTTGTGCATTGTCAGCTGGCCCTGGAACAGGTCGGTGTTGGGTTTGTGGCCGATGGCGATGAACACTCCGGCCAGCGGCAGTTCCTGGGTTGCGCCGGTTTCGCCGTGGCGCAGGCGCGCTCCGGTGACCCCGCTGGCGTCGCCCAGGACTTCATCCAGGTTCTGGTTCCAGTGCAGGCGGATATTGCCGGTGGCGGCCTTATCGAAGAGCTTGTCCTGGAGGATCTTCTCCGCGCGCAGCTTGTCCCGGCGATGCACCAGGTGCACCTCCTTGGCGATATTGGCCAGGTACAGGGCTTCCTCGACCGCGGTATTGCCGCCGCCAACCACTGCCACCACCTGGTTGCGGTAGAAGAACCCGTCACAGGTCGCGCAGGCCGAAACGCCCTTGCCGGCAAAGGCCTCCTCGGACGGCAGGCCCAGGTACTGCGCCGAGGCCCCGGTGGCGATAATCAGGGCGTCGCAGGTATAGACACCGCTGTCGCCCTCGAGGATAAACGGGCGCTGCTGCAACTTGGCGGTGTGAATGTGGTCATAGACGATCTCGGTATCGAAGCGCTCGGCGTGTTTTTGCATGCGCTCCATCAGTACCGGGCCGGTCAGGCCCTCGACATCGCCGGGCCAGTTGTCGACTTCGGCGGTGGTGGTCAATTGACCGCCGGCTTGCAGGCCGGTAATGACCAAAGGCTTGAGGTTGGCGCGCGCGGCATAGACGGCCGCGCTGTAACCGGCGGGGCCGGAACCCAGGATGATCAGGCGTGAATGCTTGGTTGCGCTCATAAAACACCTCATAAGCCTTTGTCACAAAAGAGAATGCGTGCTCAAATTGAACCGCGTGAAAAGTGCTGTCGGTTATGCTACACCCATGCGGTGACAGCGTGGCATCGGGCGGACAAATCCGTACAATGCCGGTTATGTAATGAAACAGTGAATCATTTTGAAGAAATCCACCGCCACACCCTCTAAAACAGTCGTTCCGCTCTGGCGGCAGCAGCTGCATTATCGCCTCAAGGAAGGTGCGCTGATCGCTTTCGGCGCGTTGTGCCTGTTCCTGATGATGGCCTTGCTCACCTATGGCAAGGACGATCCGGGCTGGAGCCACAACAGCAAGATCGACGACGTGCAGAACTTCGGCGGTCCCGCCGGCTCCTACAGCGCCGACATCCTGTTCATGGTGCTGGGTTACTTCGCCTATGTGTTTCCCTTGTTGCTGGCGATCAAGACCTACCAGATCTTTCGCCAGCGCCACGAACCCTGGCAGTGGAGCGGCTGGCTGTTTTCCTGGCGCCTGATCGGCCTGGTGTTCCTGGTGCTGTCCGGGGCCGCGCTGGCCCATATCCATTTCCATTCGCCCGTCGGCTTGCCGGCGGGTGCCGGCGGCGCCCTGGGCGAGAGCCTTGGCAACCTGGCGAAAAACGCCTTGAACATCCAGGGCAGCACGCTGCTGTTCATCGCCTTGTTCCTGTTCGGCCTGACGGTGTTCACCGATCTGTCCTGGTTCAAGGTCATGGACGTCACCGGCAAGATCACCCTGGACCTGTTCGAACTGGTCCAGGGCGCGCTGAACCGCTGGTGGTCATCCCGGGTCGAGCGCAAGCAACTGGTGGCGCAACTGCGGGAAGTCGACGACCGGGTCCACGAGGTGGCGCCGAGCGTTCCCGACAAGCGCGAGCAGGCCAAGGTCAAGGAACGCCTGATCGAGCGCGAGCAGGCCTTGAGCAAGCACATGTCCGAGCGCGAGAAGCAGGTGCCACCGGTCATCGCCCCGGCACCGCCGAAGCCGCCGCAGCCGAGCAAGCGCGTGGAGAAAGAGAAACAGGCGCCGTTGTTCGTCGACAGCGCGGTGGAAGGCACCTTGCCGCCGATCTCGATCCTCGACCCGGCGGAAAAGAAACAGCTCAACTACTCGCCGGAATCCCTGGCGGCCGTTGGCCACCTGCTGGAAATCAAGCTCAAGGAGTTCGGCGTCGAGGTCTCGGTGGACTCCATTCACCCGGGCCCGGTGATTACCCGTTACGAGATTCAACCGGCGGCGGGGGTGAAGGTCAGCCGGATCTCCAACCTGGCCAAGGACCTGGCGCGTTCGCTGGCGGTGACCAGCGTGCGGGTGGTGGAAGTCATCCCCGGCAAGACCACCGTGGGCATCGAGATCCCCAACGAGGACCGTCAGATCGTGCGTTTCTCCGAAGTGCTTTCGACCCCGGAGTACGACGACGCCAAATCCCCGGTCACCCTGGCCCTGGGTCACGATATCGGCGGCAAGCCGGTGATCACCGACCTGGCGAAGATGCCGCACCTGCTGGTGGCCGGTACCACCGGTTCCGGTAAGTCGGTGGGGGTGAACGCGATGATCCTGTCGATCCTGTTCAAGTCCGGCCCGGAAGATGCCAAGCTGATCATGATCGACCCGAAAATGCTCGAGCTGTCGATCTACGAAGGCATTCCGCACCTGCTCTGCCCGGTGGTCACCGACATGAAGGACGCCGCCAACGCCCTGCGCTGGAGCGTCGCCGAGATGGAGCGGCGCTACAAGCTGATGGCCAAGATGGGCGTGCGTAACCTGTCGGGCTTCAACCACAAGGTCAAGGAAGCCCAGGACGCCGGCACGCCGCTGACCGACCCGTTGTACAACCGCGAAAGCATTCACGATGAAGCACCGCTGTTGGTGAAGCTGCCGACCATCGTGGTGGTGGTCGACGAATTCGCCGACATGATGATGATTGTCGGCAAGAAGGTCGAAGAACTGATCGCCCGTATCGCCCAGAAGGCCCGGGCCGCCGGTATCCACCTGATTCTCGCGACCCAGCGGCCGTCGGTGGACGTGATCACTGGCCTGATCAAGGCCAACATCCCGACCCGCATGGCGTTCCAGGTGTCGAGCAAGATCGACTCGCGGACCATTATCGACCAGGGTGGCGCCGAGCAATTGCTCGGCCACGGTGACATGCTCTACATGCCGCCGGGCACCAGCCTGCCGATTCGCGTCCATGGCGCCTTTGTTTCCGACGATGAGGTCCATCGCGTGGTGGAGGCCTGGAAGCTGCGCGGCGCGCCCGAGTACAACGACGATATTCTCAACGGTGTCGAAGAGGCGGGCAGTGGCTTTGACGGTGGTGGCAGCGGCGGCGACGACGATGCCGAGACCGATGCGCTGTATGACGAAGCCGTACAATTCGTCCTGGAAAGCCGTCGGGCCTCCATTTCCGCGGTGCAACGCAAGCTGAAGATTGGCTACAACCGGGCCGCCCGCATGATCGAAGCCATGGAAATGGCCGGGGTCGTGACGTCCATGAACACCAACGGCTCGCGTGAAGTACTCGCCCCCGGGCCGTCGCGCGACTGATCCGCGCCGCGTGGGCTCACGCGGCACGCCTTTATCAACGAGTTCAATGAGGATTCCCATGCGTTTTATCCGCATGCTGTTGCTGCCGGTTCTGGCCCTGACCACGCTGTCGGCCCACGCCGATCCGAAGGACGTGGCCCGTTTGACCCAGTTGCTGGAAAAGTCCCAGACCCTGACCGCGCACTTCTCGCAGTTGACCCTGGATGGCAGCGGTACCCAGTTGCAGGAAACCGCCGGCGAAATGTCCCTCAAGCGCCCGGGCCTGTTCTTCTGGCACACGGATGCGCCGCAGGAGCAGACCATGATCTCCGATGGCCAGAAGGTCACCCTCTGGGACCCGGACCTGGAACAGGTCACCATCAAGAAGCTCGACCTGCGCCTGACCCAGACCCCGGCCCTGTTGCTGTCCGGCGATGTCTCCAAGATCAGCGAAAGCTTCGATATCAGCGCCAAGGAAGCCGGTGGGGTGATCGACTTCATCCTCAAGCCGAAAACCAAGGACACCCTGTTCGACAGCCTGCGCCTGTCGTTTCGCAACGGCCTGATCAATGACATGCAACTGATCGACAGCGTCGGCCAGCGCACCAACCTGCTGTTCACCGGGGTCAAGGCCAATGAACCCATCGATGCCGCCAAGTTCAAGTTCGACATCCCCAAGGGTGCGGACGTGATCCAGGAATAAGAGGTTTCAGACGCCCGCCATGGACTTGTTCAGCCGTGCCCCGATTGCCCAGCCGCTGGCCGCCCGTTTACGCGCGACCAACCTGGATGAGTACGTCGGCCAGGAGCACCTGCTGGCTCGTGGCAAGCCCCTGCGTGAAGCCCTGGAGCAGGGCGCGCTGCATTCGATGATCTTCTGGGGCCCGCCGGGCGTGGGCAAGACCACCCTGGCGCGGCTGCTGGCGGAAGTTTCGGATGCCCACTTCGAGACGGTCTCGGCGGTGCTGGCCGGGGTCAAGGAGATCCGCCAGGCGGTGGAAGTCGCCAAGCAGCAGGCCGGCCAGTACGGCAAGCGCACCATCCTGTTCGTTGACGAAGTGCACCGCTTCAACAAGTCCCAGCAGGATGCTTTCCTGCCTTATGTGGAAGACGGCACGCTGATCTTCATCGGCGCCACCACCGAGAACCCCTCGTTCGAACTGAACAACGCCCTGCTCTCCCGGGCGCGGGTCTATGTGCTGAAAAGCCTCGACGAGGCGGCGCTGAACAAACTGGTGCAGCGCGCCTTGAGCGAAGAGCGCGGCCTGGGCAAGCGTCAGCTGACCTTGGGCGATGAAGGCTTCAAGATGCTGCTGTCGGCGGCGGACGGCGATGGCCGGCGGCTGCTCAACCTGCTGGAAAACGCCTCGGACCTGGCCGAGGATGGCAGCGAGATCGGCGTTGAACTGCTGCAAAGCCTGCTCGGCGACACCCGTCGGCGTTTCGACAAGGGCGGCGAGGCGTTCTACGATCAGATTTCCGCCTTGCACAAATCGGTGCGCGGCTCCAACCCCGATGGCGCCCTGTACTGGTTCGCGCGCATGCTCGATGGCGGCTGCGATCCGCTCTACCTGGCCCGCCGGGTGGTGCGCATGGCCAGCGAGGATATCGGCAACGCCGACCCGCGAGCCCTGAGCCTGTGCCTGGCGGCCTGGGATGTGCAGGAGCGTCTCGGCAGCCCCGAAGGCGAACTGGCGGTGGCCCAGGCCATCACCTACCTGGCTTGCGCGCCGAAAAGCAACGCCGTGTACATGGGCTTCAAGGCCGCCATGCGCAGCGCCGCCGAGCATGGCTCGCTGGAGGTCCCGCTGCACCTGCGCAATGCCCCGACCAAGCTGATGAAGCAGCTGGGCTATGGCGACGAGTACCGCTACGCCCATGACGAACCCGACGCCTACGCGGCGGGCGAGGATTATTTCCCCGAGGAGTTGCCGCCGCAGCCCTTCTATCAGCCGGTGCCGCGCGGGCTGGAATTGAAGATCGGCGAAAAGCTCAACCACCTCGCCAGCCTTGACCGCAACAGCCCGAGACAACGGAGAAAGCCTTGATCCGCACCGTGCTTGCCGTCTCTGTCGCGGGTATCGTCGGCACCCTGGTGCGCTTCGCCACGGGCAATTTGATCAATGCCAATTGGCCGCGGCACTTCTATACCGCGACATTGGCCGTTAATATCGTGGGCTGCCTGGTGATTGGCGTGCTCTACGGCCTGTTTTTGCTGCGTCCCGAGGTGCCGATTGAGATCCGCGCCGGCTTGATCGTGGGATTTGTCGGCGGCCTGACCACATTTTCATCCTTTTCACTGGATACGGTGCGCCTGCTGGAAAGCGGGCAAGTGCTCACTGCCCTGGGCTATGCGGCCCTCAGCGTATTCGGCGGGCTGCTCGCGACCTGGGCCGGCCTGTCCTTGACCAAACTCTGACAACGAGAAACCGACATGCTCGACTCCAAACTGTTACGTAGCAACCTTCAGGACGTAGCGGATCGCCTGGCCTCCCGTGGCTTCAGCCTCGATGTCGCCCGCATCGAAGCGCTGGAAAACCAGCGCAAGGTGGTGCAGACCCGCACCGAACAATTGCAGGCCGAGCGCAATGCGGTTTCCAAGAGTATCGGTCAGGCCAAGCAGCGCGGCGAGGACATCGCCCCGTTGATGGCCAGTGTCGAAACCATGGGCTCCGAGTTGAGCGAGGGCAAGATCGCGCTGGACGCCATCCAGTCCGAGCTGGACCAGATCCTGCTGGGCATTCCGAATCTGCCCCATGAGTCGGTGCCGGTCGGTGCGGATGAAGAGGGCAACGTCGAAGTCCGTCGCTGGGGGACGCCGACCACTTTTGATTTCCCGATCCAGGACCATGTTGCCCTGGGCGAGAAATTCGGCTGGCTGGATTTCGAAACCGCCGCCAAGTTGTCCGGTGCGCGTTTCGCCCTGCTGCGTGGTCCGATTGCCCGTCTGCATCGTGCCCTGGCGCAGTTCATGATCAACCTGCACACCGCCGAGCACGGCTACGAAGAGGCCTATACGCCTTACCTGGTCCAGGCCCCAGCCCTGCAAGGCACCGGCCAACTGCCGAAGTTCGAGGAAGATCTGTTCAAGATCAGCCGCGAAGGCGAAGCCGATCTGTACCTGATCCCGACCGCCGAAGTGTCGCTGACCAATATCGTCTCGGGCGAGATCCTCGATCCGAAGCTGCTGCCGTTGAAGTTCGTCGCCCACACCCCATGCTTCCGCAGTGAGGCCGGTGCCTCGGGCCGCGACACCCGCGGCATGATCCGCCAGCATCAGTTCGACAAGGTCGAGATGGTCCAGATCGTCGAGCCGTCGACTTCCATGCAAGCCCTGGAAGGCCTGACCGCCAACGCCGAGAAGGTCCTGCAACTGCTCGAGCTGCCATACCGCGTACTGGCCCTGTGCACCGGCGACATGGGCTTCAGCGCCGTGAAGACCTACGACCTGGAAGTCTGGGTGCCGAGCCAGGACAAATACCGTGAAATCTCGTCGTGCTCCAACTGCGGCGACTTCCAGGCCCGTCGCATGCAGGCGCGTTTCCGTAACCCGGAAACCGGCAAGCCGGAACTGGTGCACACCCTGAACGGCTCCGGCCTGGCCGTGGGCCGCACGCTGGTGGCGGTGCTGGAAAACTACCAGCAGGCTGACGGTTCGATCCGCGTGCCGGAAGTGCTCAAGCCGTACATGAGCGGCCTTGAGGTCATCGGCTAAATGGAATTTCTGCCGCTGTTCCACAACCTGCGCGGCCAGCGTGTGCTGGTGGTCGGTGGGGGCGAGATTGCCTTGCGCAAATCCCGCCTGCTGGCCGATGCCGGCGCGCTGCTGCGGGTTGTCGCGCCCGAGATCGAGGACCAGTTGCGCGAACTGGTCGGCGGCAGCGGCGGCGAGTTGCTGCTACGCGGTTACCTTGAGTCCGACCTCGACGGTTGTGGGCTGATCATTGCCGCCACCGACGACGAGCCGCTCAACGCCCAGGTCTCGGCGGATGCCCATCGGCGCTGCGTGCCGGTCAATGTGGTGGATGCGCCGGCGTTGTGCAGCGTGATCTTTCCGGCGATTGTCGACCGTTCGCCGCTGATCATCGCGGTGTCCAGCGGTGGTGATGCGCCGGTGCTGGCGCGCTTGATCCGGGCCAAGCTGGAAACCTGGATACCGTCGACCTATGGTCAGTTGGCCGGTTTGGCGGCGCGCTTCCGGGCCCAGGTCAAGCACCTGTTTCCGGGTGTGCAACAGCGTCGGGCGTTCTGGGAAGAAGTATTCCAGGGCCCGATTGCCGATCGCCAGTTGGCCGGGCAGGGCGCCGAAGCCGAGCGCCTGCTGTTGGAGAAGATCAACGGCATGGCACCGAATGCGCCGGGCGAGGTGTATCTGGTGGGGGCGGGGCCGGGCGATCCGGACTTGCTGACCTTCCGGGCCCTGCGCCTGATGCAGCAGGCCGATGTGGTGCTGTATGACCGTCTGGTGGCGCCGGCGATTCTGGAGCTGTGTCGCCGTGATGCGGACCGGATCTATGTGGGCAAGCGGCGCGCCGAGCATGCCGTGCCCCAGGAGCAGATCAACCAGCGCTTGGTCGACCTGGCGAAACAGGGCAAGCGGGTGCTGCGCTTGAAGGGGGGCGATCCGTTCATCTTTGGCCGTGGCGGCGAAGAGATCGAGGAACTGGCGGCCCAGGGCATTCCGTTCCAGGTGGTGCCGGGGATCACGGCGGCCAGCGGTTGCTCGGCTTATGCCGGGATTCCGTTGACCCACCGCGATTACGCGCAGTCGGTGCGCTTTGTCACCGGGCATTTGAAGGATGGTTCCACGGATCTGCCATGGGCGGATCTGGTGGCGCCGGCGCAGACGTTGGTGTTCTACATGGGCCTGGTCGGGTTGCCGATGATCTGTGAGCAGTTGATTGCCCATGGTCGTTCGGCACAGACCCCGGCGGCGTTGATCCAGCAGGGCACCACGGCCAATCAGCGGGTGTTTACCGGGACCTTGGCCAACTTGCCGCAACTGGTGGCGGAGCATGAAGTGCATGCGCCGACGCTGGTGATTGTCGGTGAAGTGGTGCAGTTGCGCGAGAAACTGGCCTGGTTCGAAGGCGCGCAATCCCAGGTTTGATCGAGTCTTTGTGGTGAGCGGGTAAACCCCAACGCTGTTCAGCTAAGACTGTTTTCACGGCAGGCCGGGATATGTGGCGAGCGGGCTTGCCCGCGTTGGGGCGCGAAGCGCCCCTAAAACCTGTGAACCTCTCTTGTCAGGCAGACCGGGATGAGCGGTTTTGCGACTGCTTCGCAGCCGAGCGCGGGCAAGCCCGCTAGCCACAAGACCGTGTCCGGCTTCAGACTTTCTTAACTGAACGAAGCCTTCTGGCCCTCACGCGCCCATCACCCCACGTCCCGCCAATCGCTCGCGATCATGCTTGGCCATGAAATCCTGCTGCGGCCCCTTGGGCACGATCCCCGTCGGATTGATGGTTCGGTGACTGGCGTAGTAGTGCCCCTTGATATGGGCAAAATCCACTGTCTCGGCCACTCCCGGCCATTGAAACAGCTCCCGCAGCCAGTTCGACAGGTTCGGATAATCGGCAATCCGCCGCAGATTGCATTTGAAGTGCCCGTAGTACACCGCATCAAAACGTATCAGCGTGGTGAACAGTCGCACATCCGCTTCAGTCAGGTACTCCCCCGCCAGATAACGGTTCTCCCCCAAATGCCGCTCCAACTGCTCCAGTTCGTCGAACACATCATCAAAGGCTGCTTCATAAGCGCCCTGTGAAGTGGCAAATCCGGCCCGATAGACGCCGTTGTTCAGCGCCGGATAGATACGCTCGTTCCAGCTATCGATCACCGGGCGCAAGGCTTCGGGATAGAAATCCAGCTGATTGCCGGTCAGCCCGTTGAACGCACTGTTGAACATACGGATGATTTCCGACGACTCATTGCTGACGATGCGTTGCAACTGCTTGTCCCACAGCACCGGCACGGTTACGCGGCCGGTGTAGTCGGCGGTATCGGCGGTATAGCGTTGGTGCAGGAAGGCCTGGTCATCGAGCTTGTCGCCGCTGGAGCCGTGGGCCGGGTCGAAGGTCCAGCCGTTTTCCAGCATCAGCCAACTGACCACCGACACATCGATCAGGCTTTCCAGTCTCTTGAGCTTGCGCAGGATCAGGGTGCGGTGGGCCCAGGGGCAGGCCAGGGAAACATAGAGGTGATAGCGCCCGGCTTCGGCCTTGAAGCCGCCTTCGCCGCTGGGGCCGGGCCTGCCGTCGGCGGTCAGCCAGTTGCGGCGCTGTGCCTGTTCGCGCTGGAAGGCGCCGTCCTTGCTGCTTTGGTACCACTGGTCATGCCAGCGGCCGTCGATCAAAAGGCCCATCGGAAACTCCTCGGCAAGTCTGCGTTGGCGTTCAGTCTAAAGGCCTTTGTTCGAAAAAATAGCGCAAAGCCTGGGGGTTAATTATCGATCAGATCGATCTATCCCGTGCATCCCAGTAGCGTCGGGCCTGTTCGAAGGCCTGTTCGCGGGGTGTGCCAAGACCGCGCAGGGCCAGGGCCATGGTCGAGATCAGGGCCAGTTGCGGATAGCTGTCCTCGACCTCGCCGCGCCAGACCGCCTTGAGGTGTTCAGGCTCCAGGGTTGCCGGCTTCACATGTCGTTGCTCGGACAGCGCTGGCCATTCCTCGTCCCAGCTTGCGCCGCCCGTGGCGCCATAAAGATGGCTGCTGCTGTCCGGGTTGATCTCGATTTCGCCGCCGTCACCCTTGATCACGATCACCGTGTCACCCAACAGGCCGCTGGCTTCGCGGTGCACCGCCTGGTAGCCGGGATGGAAGATGCTTTGCAGGCCGCAGCGCGCGCCCAGCGGGTTGAGCAGGCGCGCCAGAGAGTGGATCGGCGAGCGCAGGCCGAGGGTATTGCGCAGGTCGATCATGCGCTGCAGGGCTGGCGCCCAGTCGCCCAGCGGCATGAAGGCGAGATTGCCGTGTCCGATTGCCTGCTCGACGGCTGTCCAGTCGCGGCACAACGGAATGTGCAGCGTCTCGAGCAGTTGCTCGGTGTAGAGGCGACCCGCGGTATGGGCGCCGCCGCCGTGCATGAAGATTCTGATGCCGTTCTGCGCCAGGCACTTGGCGGCCAGCAGGAACCAGGGCAGGTGTCGCTTCTTGCCGGCGTAGCTCGGCCAGTCCAGGTCGATCGCCAGCTTTGGCGCGTGCAAACGCTCGCGCAGGGATTCGGTGAAGCCGGCCAGTTCCTCCGGGCTTTCTTCCTTGTGACGCAACAGCATCAGGAAGGCCCCCAGCTGGGTGTCCTCGACCTTGCCGTCGAGCAACATGCCCATGGCCTCGCGGGCTTCTTCCCGGGTCAGGTTGCGGGCGCCACGCTTGCCCTTGCCGAGGATGCGGACGAACTGGGCGAACGGATGCTCGGCGGGCGTTTCGGTGATCAACGGCGGGTAGTCGGTCATAAGCAGTTCGTCGGTTTGGGCAGGCCCGCCAGCTTGGCGGCAAGTTTGGCGGGAGTGCCTTTGAACAAGCGGTTGAGGTGCAGGCTGTTACCTTTGTCGGCACCTAGCTTCAAAGCGGTGTACTTGATCAGCGGGCGGGTGGCGGGGGAGAGTTCGAACTCCCGGTAGAACCCGCGCAGCAGTTCAAGGATTTCCCAGTGCTCGGGGCTCAGTTCGAGCGCTTCGCGCGAGGCGAGGGCGACCGCGACTTCCGCCGACCAGTCGCTCAATTCGACCAGGTAGCCGTCTTTGTCCAGGGCGATGCTTTGCCCATTCACGGTCAGGGTGTTCATAGCCAGGTATTGACCTTGTCGTAACGGATCGACAGTTCCACGAACGCCGGGTAATCGACGCTGGTGGCCCAGGCCGGGCACTCCAGGCCTCGGGCTTGCAGGTCCTCGTCGAGCAGGAACAGGCACAGGCCATCACTGCGTTCTTCCAGCGCCTCCAGCGGCAGGCTGCGCGGTTGCACGGCATGCACCGCGTCACCACAAAGCAGCAGCGCATCCTCGTTGCCCAGCAGGCGCAGGCAACTGCCCAGGCGACTGTCGGTAAAAGGGGAATGGGACAACACATGCAAGGTCGACATCAGAGGGTGATCACCTGGTCATAACGGTTGACAAGCGCACTGAGCTGTTCGCCAGTGAGCACCTCAAGGTCTGCGCCAGCGACCTGGGTCGGGAAGATTCCCCGGTCGGCCAGGCTGTCGGCGCAGGCGTACAGCTCATCGATACCGAACAGCGACAGTGCCTGCAGGTTGGCGGTCAGGTCTTTCTGTTGCAGGGCCTTGGCGTTCTGCCCGGGCATCAGTTGGAAGACGCCGTCGTCCATGAACAGCAGGCCGATGGGCAAGTCGAACGCGCCGCCGGCCAGTACGATATCCAGCGCTTCGCGGGCGGCTGGGCCGGACCAGGGCGCCTGGCGGCTGATAATCAACAGGGATTTGGGCACTTCAAGGCCCTCCAAAGCAGATCAGGCGGTCGGCGGTTTGCACCGCATCATGCAACTGGCCCAGACCGGACAGGGCCCAGGGTGCCGTCAGATTGACCGCCGAGCGTTGATAGCGCCGGGCTTCTTCGTCGTTCAGCACGCCGCGGCGCAAGGCCGCCGCGATGCAGACCACGCCGTCGAGCTGGTGTTCGCTGACGAAGTCGGCCCATTGCCGCGGCAGGTCCTGCTCGTCCTGCGGGGTGACCACGCTGTTCGAGGCGCTGTGCACGCCATCCTGATAAAAGAACAGCCGGACAATCTCATGCCCGCCAGCGAGCACGGCCTGGGCGAACAGCAGGGCGCGGCGGGAAGAGGGCGCGTGGGGCGCGGCAAACAGCGCAATGGCAAACTTCATGGAGGACTCTGTTGGCAAACCTGGGCTCATGATAAAGCCAGAACCCCCAAGAAGCTAAATCGCCGGCAAGAAAAAGCCCGCCGAAGCGGGCTTTTGGCTCAACGGCGGCGATCAGTCATCGCGGCCCATGATGCCGAAGATCTGCAACAGGCTGATAAACAGGTTGTAGATCGACACATACAGGCTGATGGTTGCCATGATGTAGTTACGTTCGCCGCCGTGGATGATGGCGCTGGTCTGGAACAGGATGCAGACCGAGGAGAACAGCACGAAACCGGCGCTGATCGCCAGCTGCAGGCCGCTGATGTGGAAGAACATGCTGGCCAGGGTCGCGCCCAGCAGGACGAAAAAGCCGACGGTGATGAAGCCGCTGAGGAAGCTCATGTCCTTGCGGCTGATCAGCACGTAGGCCGAGAGGCCGCCGAATACCAGGGCGGTCATGGCAAACGCCGAACTGACGACTTCCGCGCCGCCCTGCATGCCCAGGTAGCGGTTGAGGATCGGGCCGAGCAGATAGCCCATGAAGCCGGTAAGGGCGAAGGTGGAGACCAGGCCCCAGGCCGAGTCACGGAGTTTGTTGGTGAGGAAGAACAGCCCGTAGAAGCCGATCAGCACCACGAACACGTTCGGGTAGCCGACGTGCATCTGCTGCGAGATGTAGGCGGTCAGGCCACTGAAGGCGAGGGTGAGGGCCAGAAGGCTGTAGGTGTTGCGCAGGACGCGGCTAACTTCTAGCTGCTCAGCCTGCACGCTGTTAACGGCGTAATCCTGTTCGCGCATGGCGACACTCCTTCGGGTTTGAAATGTTCAGTCGCAAAGATCATACCAGACGCTCTGTAACAAGCTATCACGAGAGTTTGACAGTGTGTTTCATTCCGGTATTATGGCGCCCGCAATGCCTGGGGGGTGGCCGAGTGGTTTAAGGCGGCAGTCCTCGGAACGGCCGACTGTAACAGGTCCAGGGGTTCTTGTTTTAGAGCGACCCCAGTTGCACGCTACCCAGCACATCCAGATGTATCGGGGAATTGGCAGAGTGGTTGAATGCACCGGTCTTGAAAACCGGCGAACGTTAATAGCGTTCCCAGGGTTCGAATCCCTGGTTCCCCGCCAAGAATCAAGTAAATCAAGGGCTTAGAGTGAATCTAGGCCCTTTTTTGTGTCTGGGATTCCGTTTGGTCACATCGGATGGCTGGGCATCCAGCGCCACGTTGGCGGATGGCATCTGCGATACACGGCGACACTCGAGCAGGCAGTTCATGATTGTCTGAAAACGCTTCACTGGACAATTTTCACCAAGCCCTTGTTCAGCTGCTCTTGTATTAGACCTCTAGCCATTCGGACAGGATGTTGTCCAGGGAGGGAATGATGAGCTTCAAGATCATGATGGTGTTCGGTACCCGCCCAGAAGCCATCAAGATGGCTCCGCTGGCCCGGGTTCTGCGTCAGTGGCCAGGGGTCGAGTTGAGCATCTGCTCCACCGGCCAGCACCGGGAAATGCTCAAGCAAGTGCTCGACGACTTCGAGTTGACGGTCGACGAAGACTTGCAAGTGATGACCCCGGGCCAGTCCCTCAACGGCCTGTCCCAGCAACTGCTGATCAGCCTGGATAAAAGCTATGAACGCCTGCAACCGGACATCGTGCTGGTGCACGGCGATACCACCACCAGCTTTATCGCTGCCCTTGCCGCCTTCAACCGCCAGTTAGCGATCGGCCATGTCGAGGCCGGTCTGCGCACCGGCAACCTGCGCGCGCCCTGGCCGGAAGAAGCCAACCGGCGCCTGACCGGGGTGATCGCCGACTTGCACTTTCCACCTACGGACGACGCCCGGGACAATCTGCTTCGTGAAGGTGTGCCACGGGAGAACATCGAGGTTACCGGTAACACGGTGATTGATGCGCTGTTGTGGATGCGCGCGCGCCAACACGAAACCCAATGGCATCCCGCCGCTGACTCGCCGTTGGCGGTGCTCGACGACAACCGACGCATGGTACTGATCACCGGCCATCGTCGGGAAAACTTCGGCGACGGCTTCCGCGACATCTGCCTGGCCCTGGCTGAGTTGGCCCAGCGTTACCCGGACGTGCAGTTCGTGTATCCCGTGCATCTGAATCCGCGCGTGCAAAGTGCGGTGTATGGCGTGCTTTCGGACCAGCCGAATATCTATCTGATCGCCCCTCAGGATTACCAGCATTTCGTCTGGTTGATGGTTCGCGCCTATTTCATCCTGACCGACTCCGGTGGCGTACAAGAAGAGGCTCCGGCGATCGGCAAGCCTCTACTGGTATTGCGCCAGGTAACCGAGCGTCCGGCAGCGCTGAAAGGTGGCACGGTGTTGCTGGTGGGCACCGATACCCAGCGCATTGTCCAAGAGTCTATCCAGTTACTGGATGATCCATCGACCTATGCGCGCATGAGCCGCGTCCACAGCCCCTATGGCGATGGGCACGCCAGCGAACGTATCGCCAGGCGCTTGTGCTCCTGGCTGAGTGCGCGCTCCGCGAGTAGCGCAGTATGAGCCTGGGGATTGTCGATTTTTTTGCATACATACTGTTCGGCTTGAAATACCTTGCGTTCAGCCTGGCCTTGTTGATGTTCGTGCTGGGGCTGGATGACCTGTTCATCGACCTGATGTACTGGAGTCGTAAGCTGATCCGGCGCTGGCGGATCTACGAAAAATTCAAGCGTGCCGATGAACAGCGACTCTATGAGATCGCCGAGAAGCCGTTGGCGATCATGGTTCCGGCCTGGCACGAAGTCGGCGTGGTCGGTGAAATGGCTCGGTTGGCGGCCTCGACCCTGGACTATGAGAACTACCAGATTTTCGTCGGCACCTACCCGAACGACGCCGAGACCCAGGCCGACGTCGATGCCGTGTGCCGGCACTATCCCAACGTGCACAAAGTGGTGTGCGCGCGGCCCGGGCCAACCAGCAAGGCTGACTGCCTGAATAACATCATCGACACGATTCTGCGCTTTGAAAACGACGCGAAAATCGAATTCGCCGGGTTCATTCTGCACGATGCCGAAGACGTGATTTCGCCCATGGAATTGCGCCTGTTCAATTACCTGCTGCCGAGCAAGGACCTGATCCAGATTCCGGTCTACCCCTACGCACCGGAATGGAGCGGTTTCACCGCCGGGCACTATGTCGATGAGTTCGCCGAAAACCACGGTAAGGACGTGATCGTGCGCGAAGCGCTGACCGGCCAGGTGCCGAGCGCCGGTGTCGGCACCTGTTTCAGTCGCAAGGCGATCACCGCCCTGCTGGAGGACGGCGATGGCATCGCTTTCGATGTACAGAGTCTGACCGAAGACTACGACATCGGTTTTCGCCTCAAGCAAAAGGGCATGAAGTGCATTTTCGCCCGTTACTCGGTCAGCGACCCGAAACTGGCGTTGGAACGGAAGTGGGTGATAGGGATGAACCGTGCGTTCTCCCAGGTCATTTGTGTCCGCGAACATTTTCCGCGTGATCTGCAACACGCGATCAGGCAGAAGTCGCGCTGGATTGTCGGCATCGTCTTCCAGGGCACCAAGAACCTGGGGTGGAGCAGCAATGGCTCGCTGAACTATTTCCTCTGGCGCGACCGCCGAGGCATGATCGCCTACCTGCTGAGCTTTATGGTCAACCTGTTGCTGCTGGTGTTGCTGAGCATGTGGCTGGTGACGCTGCTCTTCCCCGAGGCCTGGCGTTTCCCGTCTATTCTGTCCGACAGCCCATTGCTGTCGCAACTGCTCTGGCTCAACGGCCTGATGCTGCTCAATCGGCTGCTTCAGCGGGCCTGGTTCGTCACCCGTTTCTACGGTCTGGGTCAAGGCCTGTTGTCGGCGCCACGGATGATGTGGAGCAACTTCGTGAATTTCTTCGCCAATCTGCGCGCCTTGCGTCAGGTCATGGCAATGGGCGATTCGCGCCGCGTGGCCTGGGACAAAACCACCCACGAATTCCCCGCCCTGGCCACGACCCAACGCACATCGCTGGGGCATCGGCTGGTCGAAAAAGGCCTGCTGAGTGAAGCGCAACTGGAAGCCGCGATCACCAACCCGGTGCGCCGTCGCCTCGGTCATGAGTTGCTGCTGCGCGAGCACATCAACAGCACTCAACTGGTCGAAACCCTGGCCGAGCAGTTGGACCTGGAGTGGGCGCCACTCAATCCGTTCAAGCTCGACAAGCAGCTGATCGAGTGTATACCGCGCAAAGTTGCCACCCACTACGGCGTGCTGCCGGTCGCCGAAGAAGGCAGAACCCTGGTGCTGGCCTCCGAAGGCCCGGTTAGCCAGGTTTCCCTGGGCGCCATCAGCCGTCGTTTGAAACGCCCGGTTCGCTGTCGTCTGGCCCCGCAGGGGCGGGTCACGCTGGGCATCCGCTATTGGTATCCAAGCCTGCTGCAAAACGAGGATGTGCATCACATGCTGGAGGTGCTTGAGCGTCATCAGGACGATGAAGCCCTGCTGGAACGTGTCAGCCACCACCAGGTATTGCTCGGCAATCTGCTGCAGGTGCGCGGTATGGTTCCGGCAACGCTGTTCAATCAGGCGTTGATCGACTTCGACTCCGAGCACATGTCGCTGGGCGATCACCTGATCGAGCGTGGCATGATCACCCCGGAGATCCTGCAACAGGCATTGCGCGAGCAATCGGCTGAACAGCAAGCGGCTTTCCGCATTGTTCGGGAGGTCGCATGAAACCAGGTATTCGTCATCAAGTGCTGCTCGGCGGCCTCTTGCTGGGTCTGGGCGCCGCCAGTTGGGTCGATGCCGCGCCACTGAGCGACTTCGATCAGTTCCGCAGCTACCCGTACATGGACCGCAGTTACCGCGAAGCCAAAAATGGTAACTGGAGTGAAGTCGAACGGCTGATGCGTCACCTGCTGACGCAGGTGCCCGACAACGAAGAAGCCCGGGCCATGCTGGTCGAATCCCTGGCCAAACAGCGTCGCTACAAGGAAGCGGTGCAGGCTCTGCCTGATACCCCGGGCAACCGTGACGCTCTGCTCGAACTGCGCCTGACCTGGATCGAACAGGATCCGCCGGCGGCCGAGGAGGTCGAAAGCTGGATCGCCAGCGGCCCGGCGAACCAGCGCGAGCGTCTCTGGCAGTCCTACAGTTTGAGCCTGGCCAAACGGGGTGGTGCGGCCCGTGCCCATGACTGGCTTGCCCATCTGCCCAGCCAGGGCAACGATAATCTCCTGCACCAGGCTCGCGCGAACTGGGCCGAGCAAATGCGCGACTGGGACGCGGTCATCCAGGAGTTGGCGCCACTGGCCGAGCGCAAGCAACTCGATGCCGAAGGTTGGCGGCGACTGGCCAGCGCCTATGTGCAACGCCTCGAAGACCAGCCTTTGCAGGACCTGTTGCGTCAGGCCCCGACCGCGGACGCGGCACACCAGGTGCGTCTGGCGATGGTTGACCGGGCAATTGCCATGGGCCATATCCAACAGGCGCAACGCTGGATGCAATCAGTGCCGGCTGGCGAGCTCGACGCCCCCGGCCAGCGCCAACGACTCTGGGAACTGGCCCGGCAAACCGGTGACTCTGCGACTGTGCAACGCTTGAGCGGCGAGTTGCAGCGCCCGTGTCTGGAAACCGCGGAATGGCTGTCCCGTCGTGACCCGCAAGCCGCGCTGGTCCAGTTGCGCGGTTGCTCGCCAAACGATGATCCGCAGACCTGGCTGGTGCTTGCGCAACGCCTGCAAGCCAGCGAGCTGCTGCAGAGCCAGCGCCTGCCCGAACCCTGGGACAGCAAGCGCCGAGAAGACTTGCTCGATGTCTGGCAGCAACAGGGCCAGAGCGACAAAATCATGGCCTGGCTCGTCAGCCAACCGCAAACCGCTGATGTGGTCAAGCGCCGTGCCGAACGGCTGCAGGCACTGGGCCGTAACGCTGAAGCGGCGACGCTGTGGGAGCGGCATTACCAACAGACTGGCAATCTGGAGTCACTCAATCAAGCCACCTACCTGGCGCTCAACAACGGCCAGCGCGATCACACGCAGCAGTTGCTCGAAGAGGCCTTCGACTGCCACGACGCGCACTTGCCGGCGGCGATGTTGCAACGTCTGGCCGGGCTCTATGACTCATCGTCGACAGCGACCCCTGCCCAGCAAAAGCGCATGGCCCTGTTGTTGAGCCGGGTCGACCCCGCGACGCGCGACCAATTGCTCGGGCAACTGGCAGAGAACGGCCAGTGCGACGCGGTCCGCCAAGCCATCGCTGCGCAACCTGCCGACGCCGGCGAATTCCGTGCCCTGGGGCGCTGTGCCATGCCGGGCCGGCCGGGTGAAGCAGTGGTTTATTATCAGGCTGCGGAAACACTCGGTGATCGCGCCAGTCGCTTGCCGCTGGCCTATGCCCTGGAAGCCTCCGGCGACTCCGCCGGGGCCTTGCGTATCTGGCGCGACACGCCGGACCGCGAACTGACTGAAAACGCCCGTCTCACCGCCAGCCGCAGCGCATTGACCGTTGGTGACACCGATGCCGCGGAGCGCTATTGGCAGCAAAGCCGCACCCGTGGCGGTAACGAATGGAGCCTGGGCGCGGCCATCGCCCAGGCCCGGGGCAACTATGCGCTGGCCCTTGAGCGTCAGCGTCAGGCGTTGCAGCTATCACCTGACGCCGAGCATTTTTATGCCGCCTCGGTGATCGCGCAAAAGGCCGGCGATCTGCCGCAAAGCACGGCGTGGCTGGCCGAGGCGGTACGTCGCGAACCGAACAACCCGCGCTACAGCGCCGACTACGGTATGCGTCTGGCCGGGGCCGAAACCGCGCCAGAGCGCGCTGACGCGATTCCCTACCTGCAAACCGCCACCCAGCATTTCCCCGAGGACTATGCGCTCGGCGAGACACTGGCCTGGCGCTACGATGAAGTCGAAGACAGTGCCTCGGCGCGCAAGGAACTACGCCGGGTCATCGATCTGGAGCAAAACCCGCTGGTCGGCGGCGACGGCGACAACCTCGAAGCCCTCCGTTATCGCCAGCGTCGCGCCCACGAAGCGCTGTCCAGGCGTGACAGCCGAACCCTGGCCAGCACCTGGTCGCCGGCCGGGGTATCGACCAACGACATCCTGCGCCCCGATAATAGCCAGGGCACTGTTCGTCACGCCGCTTCGCAAAACGTGCAGGTAGCCATGTGGGACCATGCCCTGGGTGATGAGCCAAGCCGCGCTGGCAGCACGTTGTCGGTGTATGGCCGGGCATTGCTGGGGGGCGCGGGTCGCTCCAGTTACGCGGAGTCCGTCGGCACGGGGCTGGGCTTGCGCTACAAACCCTGGGGCACGGCGAACATCAACTTCTACGCCGAGATCTACAAACAGAACACCTTCGACAGCCAGGACAAGCAAGGCCTGAGTCTGGGTGAGTTGCTCAACCCGGGGCAGCTCTGGGACCAGCTCAACGATCACCGTAAAGACGGCCACACCAACACCGACTATTTGTTGCGCACCACCGCTTCGTTCCTCGATCAAGGCCGCTTCCGCAACGATTGGCGGGTCGATGAAAGCGATTGGGAGGAGCGTTTCCTGTACCTCGACGCGGCGTGGTGGACCAAGTCCGGCGACCATCAATGGTTGTCGCGCTTCCAGCAGGGACACGCCTGGAAGCTGCCGTTCAACAGCGCGCAAACCATCATGCCGTATGGCTTTCTCGAGTTCGCCAGTCAGGATCCGAACAACGCCTGGCGTCAGGATTTGCGCGCCGGTCTCGGCCTGCGCTGGCAATGGTGGTTCGACGACGATATCTACAACGCCTACCGCGCGCACCTGACCGTACGCACCGAGTATCAGCAGGCATTGGGCGGCAATTTGTATGAAGGCGGCAATGGCGTGCTGCTGGGCGTGGAGTTGAACTTCTGATGAGCCGACTGCTGCTTCTGCTCTGCTGGCTGATGCTGGGCAGCCTGCAGGTCCGCGCCGATGAGCGGATTTTCTATCAGCCGTTGAATGTCGACGCCAGCCTGAGTCAGTCGCAATGGCGACAGGTTTGGCAAGCCAGTGCCAAGCAGGGGGCGACCACGCTCATCGTACAATGGACGGCATTCGGGGACTCGGTCTTTGGCCAAGCCAATGGCTGGCTCGCCAACAGTCTGCGTGAAGCCCAGGGGCAGGGGCTGAAGCTGGTGCTTGGACTGTCCATGGATCCGGCGTTTTACCAGCGTATCGACCCACTCGACAGCGCCGGGCTGGCGTCCTACTGGCAAGCGCAACTTGGGCAATCACTGGCCCAGCAGAAGAAACTGCGCAAGGACTGGAAGTTGCCGGTCAGTGGCTGGTACCTGCCACTGGAATTGGATGACACGCACTTCATGGCGCTCGAAAGGCGTGAGCAATTGCGGCGGCAACTCCAGGGCTTCGCCCGCCAACTCGACGCGCCGCTGCACATCAGCGCGTTCAGTACCGGAAAGCTGGCACCACAGGTCAATGCCCATTGGCTGGGTGAACTGGCCAGCAGCGGGATTCAGGTCTGGTGGCAGGACGGTGCCGGTAGCGGACGTTTGCCGTTGGTGGTGCGCGACAGTTACACCAGCGCGCTGCCTTGCTCGGTCGGTATCGTGCATGAAGCGTTCCGCCAGGTCAGCCCCGAAGGCCAAGCGTTTCGCGCCGAGCCGGCAGCCCCGGACGCCAGGTCCAGCGGTTGCCATCCGACGGCGGTATTCTCCTTGCGCTACCGTCCGTGGGGGCGGGTGATCCTGGACAATCAACGTAAAAACCAGGCAAGCGATTTACAACACCGTTAGTGCACAACCCCCGGGGGCCGAGCGCTACGTCAATTCTCGATATCGAGTTTTGGTGGTATCCGACACCGGTGTTTGTTGGCGCGGTACTGCGCATTCATGCTTCTTCGGCGCGCTTGACCGGGAACGACACGAAAGGCTTGATCTCCTTGAGCACGAACATGCTCTGCATCTCCTTGATGCCGGGTAACTGCCGGACCACCGACATGGCGAAGTCGGCAAACGCGTCGAGATCGCGGGCCACTACCTGTAGCAGGAAGTCGGCGTCGCCACCGATGCTGTAGCACGCCACCACATCCTCCAGTTGCATCACTTCCTGTTCGAACTTCCTGGCCTCGGCTGCGCTGTGATGGTCGATGCTGACCCGTATGAAGACCATGACCCCCAACCCGATCCGGCGTCGGTCCAGCACCGCTCTGTAACCCTGGATATAGTGATGTTCTTCCAACTGCCGGACCCTGCGCCAGCAGGGCGAGGCCGACATGCCGATCTGGTCGGCCAAGGTCTGGTTGGTGATCCTGCCGTCCTGTTGCAAGGCGGTAAGGATTTTGACATCAGTCGGGCTTAGAGTCTGATAGGTCATAAATTTCTCTTCCTTGTGCTTAACAGGTAGATCCTACCAGAACTCAGCCTGCCAGCAATTGAAATAGAAAATTTTTCCCGGGCTGGAAGGTATAATATTTTTTCAGCTTGTGGTGTTGAAGTTGTCAGGTTTTAGTTACTGCATACAAGTCGATGTTGGGCGCTTCGTTGAATAAATAAATCAAGATGGGCGCTACCTTTTTCGGGGGGAGCACGGTTTCAGGCGGATAAATGATTTTTTATCTGTTTTTTCAAGTTTTATCAGCTTTTTCAATAGCGCGACGACCAAGCGGTCGATGCGCAGCCCCAGACACGTCAGGTCTTTCCATGTCATATCAACGAAATATTGGGCTGGGCAGGTGCAGGAATGTAAGTCCGCTGTAACAGGCTGTGGACTATGTGGCGATGACGTTATTTGCAGCTCAAGAGACACTCTCTGCCGGCCTGACTCATCCCAACCCTCTGCGGGGTGTGATGAAGTGGCAGAAGTCGCCAGTTGGCAAGTCGCTTATATCGGCATTGGTAGTGACACTGAAAAGTTTGTCGGGCTGCTCGATGGCTGGATTGACTTCAGTGTGACAACGCTCAAAGAACTGAACAGTCATTAATAGTTGTGGGGGGATTCAATGAGTTTCAATGCAACCGTTCACAAATGCGTCATCGTAGTCGACAAGACACTGGGGCAGGGACATGCGGCCAATGCCGTCAGCATTATTGGCGTCACCCTGAGGGGGACGGTAGAAGGATTGTTCGGACCCGATGTGCAATGCCCTGACAATGCGAATGCCCCCGGAATCATCTGTGCGCCGTTGCCGGTTCTGCTGTCCACCCGATTGGCGAGCAAAGGGCCAATAACGACCGGAGAGTTGACGTTTGCGTCCTGGGGCGAGCACTGCCGCGATTTGCCGGTCGCGATTAGCGCGATGATGACCGAGTCGGTACCTGACAGTGACGTCATCTTTACCACTGCGGCCGCTCGCACGCCGATTCTGGCTCGTGCTGAGCTACCGGAGCGCTGCCCTATCAACGCAATCGGGGGCCAGGCGTCGCATGAAGACGGGGGCCAGGGCTGCGCGTTGTTCATGCACTGCAACCGATCGGTTCTGGCCGTGCCCGAGTGCGTGATCAAGGCCATTGTCAAAGGCCTGCTGCCGGGCGAAGGAGTGGACGCGGAGATCTGCGCTGTCTGCGTCGATGACGTGTTGGCTCACGAGGCGGGCGTGACGATCTTCAAGTCGGTCGGATTAGCGGAGCAGGATCTGGTCTTTTCCCGGGAAGTCGCCAGGCAGTGGGTTGCTGGATTCCGTTGACCGTGTTGATCACCTTGCTTGCCGAAAGCGTAAAGCGCCGAGCAAGACAATAATAAGTTACCTGAGGAACGCAATATGCTCGATTTGACACAAGCACTTACCTATTCGGCAGCGCTGGGTATCGCGGCGGCCATTCCCGGCCCCGGCATGGCCGCGCTGGTGGCGCGCAGCGTCAGCGGTGGCGCGTTGTCGGGTTTTTGCCTGCTGTTTGGCTTGATCCTCGGCGATCTGACCTACCTGTCATTTGCCGTCTTCGGCCTGGCAATGATCGCCGAGCACTTCAGTGCGTTGTTCCAACTGGTGCGCTGGGCGGCGGCGCTGTACCTGTGCTATCTGGCCTGGCAGTTCTGGTTCGCCAACCATCAGGCTATCGAAGTCGGCAAACCGGTGAGGAAGAAGGAACTGCTGTCGGCGGCGATATCCGGCCTGACCATTACCCTGGGCAACCCGAAGACCATTGCCTTCTATCTGGCGTTGTTGCCGCTGGTGATCAACCTTGAGACGGTCTCGTTGCAGACCTGGGGGCTGATGCTGGTACCGCTGACTGTTCTCGTGCTGCTCGCTGTTGGCGCGCTGTTCATTGTCGGCGCGGTGCGCATCCGGCACCTGCTGTCGAGCTTGCGAGCGCAACAGCGGCTGTTCCGCGGCGCGGCGGCGATCATGCTGGCGGCTGCCGCGGCGATGCTGATTCGTTGACGCGCCCAGTGCCCGTGGCTGCGGCGTGCATGGGTGTGTTCCGCTCGTTTTTGCGATGCAGTGGGTGCGACAAGTCGGTACTCTCTCTACTGTGTCGCGGCCAGGTGTTTCACCCTGCTCGATACGCCAGACGACCTGTTGGTTAATACAATCGAGTGGTTCAAACATTGATCGAGCGACGTCAATTCAGCGGCGGGATGAAGGGCAAGAACCTCCGCTACCTGAATGAAAACCCTGACCAGTCTGCGCAAATGAGCCGGGTAGGTTTTTTGTTGCTCGAGCATTTCTCGCTGCCGGCGTTCACCCAGGCACTGGATACGTTGGTCACGGCGAATCTTCTGCGCCCCGGGTTGTTCTCTTCCCGAACCTTCGGCCTGAATGAAGGGGAGGTCATCAGCGACCTGGGCCTGGTTATTCGGCCCGATGCCCGTATCGATTCCAGCGTCCTCCAGAACCTGGATCTGCTGGTCGTCTGCGGTGGCTACCGGACAGCGCTGCAGACGGATGATGAGTTCATCGGCCTGCTGAGGCTGGCGTCGGAGCAGGGCACCAGTCTGGCCGGACTGTGGAATGGTGCATGGTTCCTGGGCAACGCCGGCTTGCTGGACGGCTATCGTTGTGCGATTCACCCCGAACACCGTCCGGCACTGACGGAAATCTCCAAGGCCGCCCACGTCACCAGTGAGGCCTACGTCATCGACCGCGACCGGCTCACCGCTTCCAGCCCCTCCGGGGCATTCCACATGGCGTTGGACTGGATCAAGGGCCGGCATGACAAAGCCCTCGTCGAGGGGATCGAGGACATCCTGGCATTCGAGGAGTCACGCTACCGGCGCATAAAACCGACGGAAAATGTCTGTGTGAGCGCGCCGTTGCGCGAGGTGGTCAAGCTGATGGACGCCAACCTCGAAGAGCCTCTGGAGCTGGAGCAACTGGCGGTCTACGCCGGCCGTTCCCGTCGACAGCTCGAACGTCTGTTCAAGGAACAATTGGGGACCACGCCGCAACGCTATTACATGGAACTGCGTATCACCGAGGCGCGTCGACTGCTTCAACACACCGAGCTGTCCCAGGTCGATGTGCTGGTGGCCTGCGGTTTTGTTTCACCCAGTCATTTCAGCAAATGCTATAGCGCGTATTTTGGGTACCGACCGTCCAAGGAAAAGCGACTCGTCAAGTAAACAGACAAGTCACTTCAGATACGAACGCAGCGCCGACACCACCTCGTCCACATCCTCTCGACGTTGGGTCGGCGTGACATCGTCCGCGCCCAGGTGCTCGCGGATATGACCTTCCAGTACCTCGGCCATCAAGCCGTTGATCGCCCCGCGGATCGCCGCGATCTGTTGCAGCACGGCGCTGCACTCGACCTCCATGTTCAAGGCATTTTCCAGCGCTTCGGTCTGGCCCTTGATGCGTCTGACACGGGTCAGTAGGCGTTTTTTATCCTTGATGGTATGTGGCATGGCGTTGTCTCGTTGTGCGTTATCTATACTGGGGAGCAGCATACGCCAATGGCTGGCGTATCTTACGGATGGTCAAATCTGTATTCATCACTCAGCCATGGAAACACTGAGCTGAATATGCTGCCGGTAGGCTGCTGAGCGTTGAAGGACCTCGGTAAATGCGAGGAAAGTGGCCGGCTTGGTCAGAATGTCATTGGCACCGGCGCGCTTGAAATGCTCGATCTCGCTCGAAAAAGCGCTTGCGGTAAAAGCCACGATGTAGCGCGTATTACCCAGCGGCAACTGGCGGATTCTGCTGATGGTTTCCAAACCATCCATTCCAGGCATATTGATGTCCATCAAGATGACATCCGGTGTTGAGGTCTTGCAGTAATGGAGTGCCTCAAGACCACTAGAGACCAGATCAGGCGAGTAGCCCAGTGTCTGTAGCATTGCCAGCGCCACTTTTTGATTCAGTGGGTGGTTCTCCACCAGCAGAATATCGAGTGGGTATTGCCGGGCAAAGGATGAGTCGAAAAGCACTTCCGGATGATTCGAAACGGTGGGTATCTGCGAGGCAGAAAATGACTCGATGGGCAGTGAGAAAGAAAATATCGAGCCTCTACCTGGTACGCTGCTAAAAGATAAAATCCCATTCTGGGCTTCGATCAAATGCTTGCAGATCGACAGACCAAGCCCTGTCCCTGCAAAGCGCTGATTGATCGGCCCCTCAAACTGGGTGAAGGGCTCGAACAGATGCTCCTGCTGTTCTGCGGAAATACCGATACCGGTATCGCGTATCGAGAAGTCGAGGTGAGGTAACGGCGTATTCCCCTTGAGGCCCACTGTTAGTGATACCTTGCCTGTTTCGGTGAACTTGATCGCATTACCCAGAAGGTTGATTAATATCTGGCGAAGACGTTCGTCATCGGTTTTTACCCATAACGGAACTTCCTTTGAGAGCTGCACTTCCAGTACAACAGGTTTGTCCTGGATATTTTGTCGAACCAGTTCGGCGGTAGCGCTTAACAAGGCGTGTAATTCGAATATACGAGGCTTGAAGTCTAGTTTTCCTGACTCGATCTTTGCGAGGTCCAGAGTATCGTTGATCAGGGATAGCATGGCTTTGCCGCTGGTATGAATTGTTTTCAGCAGATCGCTCTGCTTCGGGGTCAATGAAGTCCCGGCCAGCAGATCGGCTGCGCCGATGACTCCGTACATGGGGGTGCGAATTTCATGGCTCATGGAGGCCAGGAAGCGGGTCTTGGAGCGGTCGGCATGCTCTGCCACATTTTTTTCGTGGTGGAGTGCTTCGTTTATTTGAAGTTGTTGCAGATGCGTGCGCACGCGTAACAAGTCGACTGCGAACAGGATGCTGAAGGCGAGGAAGATCAAAATAGCCAGGACGATATGGTACAGGGATTCTTGATCGAGTTGCTGGTTGTAGTCTGCCAGAGTCATTTCTGCACCGGCAATGTAAACAGTACCATCCTGAGATCTCAATGGAACGAATACAGCACGAAAGTCACCCCAACGGTCAGCGTAATCGATCCAGGTTGGTTCGCTGCGTTCGAAACTATCAAGCAAGGCCTGGCTGGCATCGGGATAGGGATCGAAAAAACGGACGAAACTCTTGTCCTGCATTTCCTTTTCCGAGGCGCTGGAACTGACCAGATACGCGATCCCTGCCTGCTTTACCACGGTATAGATAAAGGCCGTGCCGATTGACTTGTTGAATGCGGACAGTCGTTGGATGGCATTCAAATCTTCCTCTTCCGATTTGGAGTGCTGGTCGATCAAATGGTCATGATAACGATCGCCGAGAATGGCTGAAGCGCCCAAGGCAGCATGCAGAAGTTTTTCGTTGATGCTTTGTGTCAGGATATCCTGAGCCTGGGAGTGGAGATGATAAATATAACTGCTGACACCGATGATATAGAGAAACAACAAAATCCATATGTTTCGTCTGGCTTTGAACATGTATTACGGCCTCCGTTGCCGTCAATAATCGAGTCTCCGAAAATGCGCTCCATGCACTTAAGACGACACCCTCATATTGAACCATATGCAAGACTGTCTCCTATAGTCAATAAATACATTCGAACGGCTCTCGAACTCAGTATTCAAAGATCATGACTGCGACGCCTGGGTGTGAGCCAGGAGGCACGCCACCAGTGCGTCGAACGTCGCCTTGCAGCGCGGGCTGGTGCGCAAGTCCTCGTGCATGGTCACCCAGGTTTCCAACTGGAAACTGAGCTGTCGTGGCAAGACCCGCACCAGGCCCGGCGTGCGGATTGCCAGCGCGACCTGACAGAAGCCGATGCCACAGCCGGCGCGGATCATCGCCAGTTGCGCCAGGTTGCTGTCGGTGCGCAGCGCGAAGGCTTCACGGTTCCAGCCCGGCAACTGTTTGCTGGCGGCACGCAGGAACGGGGTGGGCACGTCGAAGCCGATCAGTGCATGGCGCGACAGGTCATCCTGCGTGCTGGGCGTGCCATGCTGGTGCAAATAGTCCGCGTGGGCGTAAGCGCCCAGTTCCACATGGCCGATACGTCGAGCGATAAGCTGATCCTGTTTCGGTGCGGTCATCCGTACCGCAATGTCGGCCTCCCGCTGCAGCAGGTCTTGCACCTTGTCGGTGGCCAGCAGCTCGATCCGCAGTTGCGGATGGGCCTGGCGCAGTTGTGCCAGCGCCGTGGGCAAGACCTCGACGGCAATGATTTCGCTGGCGGATATCCGCACGGTGCCATTCACCGCCTGGCCCTGGCCGGTAGCGGCACGCTCCAGCGCGGCGGCGGTGTGTTGCATGGCTTCGGCATAGCCGCGCAGCGCCAACGCGGTCTCGGTGGGCAGCAAACCGGTCTGTGAGCGGGTGAACAGCGGTTGCTTGAATGAGCCTTCCAACGCAGCGATATGCCGGCCCACCGTGGGCTGGGTAATCCCCAGCGCCCGCGCGGCACCCGAGAGCGAGCCCTCCGTGAGCACGGCGAGCAAGGTGCGGTACAACTCCCAACCGATAGTCTTGTCCATGCATAAATGTATGGCGGATAGCTTGTGCCATGCAATTTATTTCCTGAAAGGGCAGGACCAGACTCTGTTCATCACCCCCTTTCTGGAGAATCGACATGGCAGCACTGGGCAACAAGGTTCTGGTTCTGGGCGCAAGCGGCGGCATTGGTAGTGAGGTGGCGCGGCAACTGCGTGATAGCGGCTGGCAGGTGCAGGCGCTCAAGCGCGGTTTGGCGATGGCGGCGCAACAGCGCGACGGTATCCAGTGGTTGCGCGGCGATGCCCTTGAGCGTGACGACGTGTTGCGTGCCGCGCGCGGTTGCAGCGTGATCGTGCATGCGGTCAACCCGCCGGGCTATCGGCATTGGGCCGAGCAGGTGCTACCGATGATCGACAATACGATTGCCGCCGCGCGTGTTGAAAACGCGACCATTGTGCTGCCGGGCACGGTCTACAACTACGGGCCGGATGCGTTTGCCGCGTTGGACGAACAGGCGGCGCAGCATCCTTTGACGCGCAAGGGGCGTATCCGCGTCGAGCTTGAGCAACGCTTGCAGGCGGCAGCGCAACAGGGCGTTCGAGCGATTGTGCTGCGGGCGGGCGACTTCTTCGGACCGCAGACTGGCAGCAGCTGGTTTTCCCAGGGGATGATCAAGCCCGGGCGGGCGGTGAGGGTGGTCAATCTGCCGGGCGATCCGGGCATCGGTCATCAGTGGGCCTACCTGCCGGACGTGGCGCGAACCATGATCGAACTGTTGGCGCGGCGGCAGACCTTGGCGCCCTTCGCGGCTTTTCATATGGCCGGGCACTGGGACGCCGACGGCACCCAGATGGCGGCCGCGATCACCCGCGTGGTCGAGCGCACGGGCGGCCAGGTAAAACTGCGGCGTTTTCCCTGGTGGCTGGTGGGACTGGTCTCGCCATTGGTAAGCACTTTTCGCGAGATGCTGGAGATGCGCTACCTGTGGCGCAAGCCACTGCGAATGAACAATGCCCATCTGTTGAACGTTCTGGGGACAGAGCCGCACACCCCTCTGGAGCAGGCGGTGGAGGCGACGCTGAAAGGCTTGAGGTGTCTGTAAGGGGGGAGCCCATACCATCGCACAGGCTGAGGAACCCGGGTGTCGCCGATGAATGGAACCGGCGTCACAACACTGACAATCAGGTGGGTGGATGCGGCCGTTCCCTGCAATAAAAATTTACTCCCGCCGCAAGAAATGAGAAAAGCTTCCCGGTATTTTCCAAGGATTCGGATTCCCGTCATGTCTCGATCAAAGTTGTTCATCCGGCTGTTTGTCGCACTGTTTGTCGGTGCCGGGCTCTGGTACATGTGGATAATTGCCAGCGCCAAGCTGGACTGGGGTGGGGGCAGCCCCGATCGGCAGCAGATCGGTACGCTGCAGGACATCCGGCAACGTGCCATGACCCAGTACTGCACCGGCGTGGTGGTGACTCCGCGGGGCACCTGGCTGGTGGGGCGCCTGGAGGGGGACGCGAAAAAGCTGCAACCTGCCGCCGACGTGGTGGACCTGGATGTCGTACTCCATGGCAAGTCGGTTGAGGATAAGGATCAGGAGTCGGAAGGCTCGGGTGCCTTTTCGGGCTTTCTTTCCCGCCGGGACAAGGAAACCTCCTTCATTTCCCGCCTGGACGCTCAGGGCCAGTTTCAAATGGTGGCCCATGTCAGTGACGCCGCCTGCCTGGTAGCCTCCGCGGATGGCGCCAGTGTTTTTCTGCTGACGGGTCTTGAGCGACCCGAAGTCGTCGGTGCGAGCAGCGATGACATCCGCCAGACCGTGATCTTTCGCAGTGACGATCAGGGCAAGCGCTGGACCTGGTTGGCCAAGGGGCTGTTTCCCAAGGCTGCTCAGTTGGCCTGGAACCTGAAACCCTACTTTCATGGCCAGGATGAGGTCTGGGCCTGGGGAACCCCGAGCGGCACCGATAACGAGAGCGGCGAAGACAAACCGGGGGCCATTGCCACCGGGGTGTTCTACTCCGCCGATCGCGGTGCGAGCAGCACTCCGATATTCGCTGCCGAGTCGCTGTTGGTGCCTACCGAGTATGCCCGGGGCAAACGGCCTGACATTGTTGAATGGCGCGACTCGGACGCTTATGGGGAAATCCAGACCTATGTCACGCAACTGGATGCACAGCGGGCGTTTATCTGGGTTTCCCAACGCTTCTGGGGGCGTAATCCCGACAGTGAAAGCGGCAGTCTGGCGATCAACGTCACGACACGGGCGCAACTGCAGCGCAAGGCCGGGCAGTGGCAGGTCGCAGCCGTGCGGCGCGAGGACGGTCTGTTTATCGATGCTCTGGTGGAGAACGATGTCGGGCGCGTGATAGGGCTGATCGACCAGGGCGATCACGGGCAAGATGTGGTTGCCGAACTGGATGCCGCCAAGCTGACCTGGCAGCCGATGGGCGAGCTGCCCAGCGTGTTCGCGCCGTTGGCATCGGACAGCCGCTTGCGCGGGGGAAATTTCTGGGTGGGACAGAACAGCCTGCTGATCAACACCTCAAGCGAACACCGGCCGCCGCGTTGGCTCTATTGGTGGTCGGATGCGCAAATCTCCGCCAACGGGGTGTTCTACTCCCGGGACTGGGGGCGTTCCTGGCAACGGCTGGCCATTGACGGTTACCTGGGCATCCTCGGTTTTCAAGGCGCGCAGGATCGTGTGGTCTGGGCCAAGGGCAATTGGTACAACAGCAATGATGTTGGGGTTTATTCCTATGGTTTGCGCTGAGGGTTGGGCTTGACGGTATTGCTCCAGTACCTTCAGCGCCCTTCATGCTGGCGACGATAAGCTCCCGGCTGTACCCCAAGCGCTTTGGCAAACGCCCGGGTAAACGCGGCAATCGACTGATATCCCACCGCCGCGCACACTTGCTCCACCGTATTATTGGCCCGCAGCAACTGACAGGCATGGCGCATCCGCAATGCCAGCAACACCTGCCCCGGTGACTGTCCGGCCAGTTCATTGAAACGCTTGAAAAATGCCGAGCGCGATGACCCGGTACAGGCCGCCATGCTCTCCAGCGACCAACTGTCCCCAGGCCGTTCGATCAACTGTTCCAGCAACGGCGCAAACCCCGGATGCCGGGCCAGCGCCACCAGTCCACCGAGGCTCTGGTTATCCGCCACCTGCTGGCGCAACACATACAGAAACAGCAGGTGACTCAGGCGCTCCAGCAGCGCCGAGGAGGGTGCCGGTGGCCGCTCGCACTCGGCCAGGATCAGCCCGAACAAGGCCCGCGCCGCACTCAGCGACGGATCTCCCGCGCGCAGGACGATCCAGTCCGGCAGCCCGTCGATAATCAACGTCGACAATCCCGACTTGAAATGAAAGAACCCGCACACCAGTCCCACGCCATCCTGGGCGGTGCCGTCCAGGGCGGTCATCGCCTGACGCGGCAGGCGCTGCGCTTCAACGTTGTCCCGGGCACTGGACAGCCGGTAATCCAGGCCCTGCAACAGAAACACCGCGTCCCCAGCCTCCAGCCGCAGGCTTTCTTGCTGTCCGTCAATGTGCAACCAGCAATGCCCTTGCACGATCAGGTGAAAGCTCGCCCGCGCCAGACCATGGGTGCTGGCATGCCAGCCGCCGCAGTAACGGCCCACATGGAACAGGCTCGCATCAAGTTCGAGACTTTCTAATAACCAATCAACCAGCGGGCTGGACGAAATCATCTAATGGAAACACTCAGGAGCAAGGAAACGCTACTTTTGAATATGGATCGGAATTCTTATAACCAACAGACTTACCAGACCACCCTACAACAGGAGTCCACTCCATGTCGCGCGTCACTCTACACACACTGCAAAGCGCTCCCGAAGCGGCCAGGCCTTTCCTGGAGAGCGCCCTGAAGAACTCCGGGTTTATCCCCAATCTGCTCGGTGTACTGGCCAATGCACCGGCGGCACTGGAAACCTACGTTACGGTATCGGCGCTCAATGGCAAGGCCGAGCTGAGCCTGGCCGAACGCGAAGTGGTGCAACTGGTGGCCGCCACCACCCACGGCTGCGACTTCTGTGTCGCCGGGCACACGGCGGTGGCGCTGAACAAGGCCAAGTTGCCGGCTGAAGTGGTCGAGGCCTTGCGCGGGCAAGCCGAACTGCCCCAGGAAAAGCTCGAAGTACTCGCCGCCTTTGCCCGGGAGGTGATTGCCAGCCGTGGCAATGTCAGTGACCAGGCCTTCAGCGAATTCCTCGCCGCCGGCTACACCCAGGGCAATGCCCTGGAAGTGATCCTCGGGGTGAGTCTGGCCACATTATGCAATTTCGCCAATGTCTTCGCCCGTACGCCGCTCAACCCTGAGCTGGCGCAATATCGTTGGCCAGCGACGGACCAATGAGGCATCGGCTTCGGCTATCATCCGGCGCTGTATTCAAGGAGAAAATGACATGCTCAATCCTGCATTGAGTCAATGGCTGGACGCTCAAGCCCAGGCCCTGGACCTGGGACAGTGCGACCCACAGGATGTGATTTCCCGCCTGGCGACCGCCAAGGTGCTGCGGGTCGGCGTAACAGAAGCCCAGGGCGGCACTGGCGGGACGGTGGCCGACGCGGTGGAAAGCATCGCCCAGGTGGCCAGCCATTCCCTGGCGGCGGCCTTTGTGTTCTGGGGCCAGCGGGCCTTTATCGAATACTTGTTGCACAGTCCCAACACGACCTTGCGCGATCAGTTGCTGCCGTCCCTGCTCAGCGGCGAATTGGCCGGCGCCACCGGGCTGTCGAATGCCATGAAGTTCCTCTCGGGCATCGAGGCGCTGCAGCTCCGGGCCCGCGAGCAGGAGCACGGCTGGTGTCTCGATGGTCGCCTGCACTGGGTAACCAATCTGCGCAAGAGTGGCTTTGTGGTAGCGGCGGCCATCGAGCGCGAGGAGGGCGGTGCGCCGTTCGTATTGGCCATTCCAGATGCGGTGACCGGCCTGCAACGCTCGGACGACTTGCAACTGATGGGCCTGCAATCGAGCAATACCGCCGCGTTGGACTTCAAGCAGGTGGAGGTCGGTCGCGACTGGCTGCTGCACGACGATGCCCGGGTGTTTCTGCCGGCGGTACGTCCGGCCTTCCTCGGCTTGCAATGCGGCCTGGCCATCGGCCTGGCGCGCCAAGCACTGCAGGAGGTCGACGGACACCTGCAAGACGCGCGCTCGATTCTCTGCGAACCCTTGCTCGAACAACGCCAGGCGCTGGCGCAGACGGTGACGGAACTCAAGAGCGGCTTGCTCGACGGGCGCTTCCTGGCCCAGCCGCAGGCCTTGTTCCAGATCCGTATCAGCCTGGCCGAGTCCGTTGCCCAGGCCGTGCAACTGGAGTTGCAGGCCAGTGGCGGCAAGGCCTACCTGAGTGAACACGGCAGCGGTTTTGCCCGGCGCTGGCGCGAGTCGGCGTTCGTGCCGATCGTTACCCCGAGCCTGGTGCAATTACGCGCCGAGCTGCAACGCCAGGCCTGGGAGGCGCTGGCATGAGCAGGGCCTTGCTGGAGGCCCGGCAGATCAGTCTCGGTTACCCCCGCGAACAGGGCTGGCAAGTGGTACTGGAAGGCTTCGACCTGCAACTGCAAGCCGGCGAAGTGGTGTCGATCCTCGGCCCCAGCGGCGTCGGTAAATCCAGTCTGTTGCGGGTCCTGGCCGGTTTGCAGGTGCCTCGCGAGGGGCGGGTAAGCTTCCTCGGCGAGCCCCTGGACGGCCCGCACCCACGGGTGGCGGTGGCTTTTCAGGATCCCAGTCTGTTGCCCTGGCTGAGCCTGGAAAAGAACGTCGCCTTCGGTCTCGACTTCGCTCGCCAGCCGCACCTGGATGCCCAGGAACGCAAGGCGCGGATCGACCATGCAATTGCCGCCGTCGGCCTGCAACACGCCCGGGACCAGTATCCGGCGCAGTTGTCCGGCGGCATGGCCCAGCGGACGGCTTTGGCCCGCTGCCTGGCCCGCCAGCCACAGGTATTGTTTCTCGATGAGCCTTTCGGTGCCCTGGATGAAGTGACTCGCGCCGACATGCAACAACTGTTGCTCAAGGTGATCGCCGAGCACAACACGGCGGCGGTGCTGATCACCCACGACATCGATGAAGCCCTGCTGCTCTCCGAGCGGATTCTGCTACTGGGCCACAGCCCGGCGCGGACCCTCGGCGAGTGGCGTATCGACCTGCCTCAGCCCCGTGCCGAGCTGGTGGAGGAACTGGGCGCCCTGCGTATCGAGATTCTCAAGACCCTTCGGCGGGCCAGCCGCACCTCACCCTCTCACTCTTTGCTCGAAACGTCGGAGATGGCCCATGTGCCTGGATGACTTCACCCATACACGTCGTGACTTCCTCAAACTCAGCGCCTTGCTGACCGCCGGCGGTGCCCTGCCGCTGCTCAACAGCCTGCAGGCCCGCGCCGCGTCGGAGCCCAACGCGCCAGTGCGGATCGGCTACCTGCCGATCACCGATGCCACGCCGCTGCTGGTGGCCCATAACAACGGCCTGTTCGAGGCCGAAGGCATCCAGGCCGAGCGTCCGGTGCTGCTGCGCAGTTGGGCCCAGGTGATCGAGGCGTTCATTTCCGGGCAGGTCAACGTGATCCACCTGCTGTCGCCGATGACCGTCTGGGCGCGCTACGGCAGCCAGGTGCCGGCCAAGGTGGTGGCCTGGAACCATGTCGGCGGTTCCGGCCTGACCGTGGCACCGGGCATTACCGAGGTCAAACAATTGGGCGGGCAGTCGCTGGCCATACCGTTCTGGTACTCGATCCACAACGTGGTGGTCCAGCAACTGTTGCGCGACAACGGCCTGCAGCCGGTGAGCAAGCCGGCCAACGGCGTGCTGGCGGCCAACGAGGTCAACCTGGTGGTGCTGCCGCCCTCGGACATGCCACCGGCCCTGGCCAGCAAGCGCATCGCCGGCTATATCGTCGCCGAGCCGTTCAATGCTCTGGCCGAGGAACTGAAGGTCGGCCGGGTGCAGCGCTTCACCGGCGATCTCTGGCGCAATCACGCCTGCTGTGTGGTGTTCATGCACGAGCAGGACCTGAACAATCGCCCCGAGTGGTCGCAGAAGGTGGTCAACGCCATCGTCAAGGCCCAGCTCTGGACCCGCAACAACCGCGCCGAGGCCGCCCAATTGCTGTCCAAGGATGGCGCCAACCGCTACACCCCGCACACTCCACAGGTGCTCAATCGGGTGTTGGTGCCCAATGCGAGCGATCGTGACGCCTACCTCGCCAGTGGGGCGATCCAGCACGGCAATTGGGACGAGCAGCGCATCGACTTCCAGCCGTATCCGTTCCCCAGCTACACCGAGGAACTGGTCAAGCGCCTGAAAAACACCCTGATCGAGGGTGACAAGGGTTTCCTCGCCGGCCTCGACCCGCAGCAGACTGCCCGCGACCTGGTGGACGACCGTTTCGTGCGCAACAGCCTGGCGGCGGTGGGCGGGCTCAAGGCCTTCGGCTTGCCGGAAAGCTTTGAACGCAGCGAGGAGTTCGGCATTTGATCGGCAAGCCTTCCTCATCGCTCCTGCATTGGGGGCTGGGCGTGGCGGGGTTGTTCTGCCTGTTGCTGCTGTGGTGGCTGGGCGTGCACCTGTTCGGCAGCCCCGACGGGCTGTCGGCGCGTTTCTCGCCGGAAGCGACACTGGGCAGCCTGGTGGAGTTGCTCGGCCGGGCCGAGCTTTATGAAAACGTCCTGGTCAGCCTCAAGCGCATTCTGGTCGGGCTGTTGCTCGCCTTGCTGATCGGTGTGCCGTTGGGGTTGTTGATTGGCAGCTATCGCCCCCTGGAGGCGGCGACCACGCCGGCCTTTCAGTTCTTGCGGATGATCTCGCCGTTATCCTGGATGCCGGTGGTGGTCATGCTGATGGGGGTGGGCGACCAGCCGATCTATTTCCTGCTGGCCTTTGCCGCTGTCTGGCCGATCCTGCTCAACACCGTGGCCGGGGTGCGCCAGCTCGACCCGCGTTGGCTGCAACTGAGCCGCAGCCTCAGTGCGACCCGCTGGGAAACCCTGTGCCAGGTGATCCTGCCCGGTGTGCTCGGCCATGTGCTGACCGGCGTGCGGCTATCCATCGGGATTCTCTGGATCGTTCTGGTGCCTTGCGAAATGCTTGGGGTCAGTGCCGGGCTCGGCTACTTTATCCTTGATACCCGTGATCGCCTGGCTTATTCGGAACTGATGGCCATGGTGCTGTTGATCGGTGTGCTCGGCTTCGCGCTGGACGCCTTGGCGCGTGGCCTGCATCGGCGTTGGGCGCATGCCTGACGCTATCTTTTCAATTTATAGGGAATTTACATTACTGTAACATTTTGAAATGTATAATCCCGCGCTGAACCACCCCCTCGCGTTTCAGCCCCCGACCTCCAGGAGATACGAACTTGGACCCTGCCCATTCTCGGTGGGCCACGTAGCGGGATTTACAAAGGGATACCTTCGGTACGCAACCGTCGTTCCGGTATCCAGTCTGTAGCGTTCAGTACGTGGCCTGGCCTCGACGATTTTCCGACCACTTCTTCAGGATGTGCTGTGCTTAGACTGCCGGCACCGTACCGCTTCTTGCGTTTGTATCCTGAAGTTCGTGGGCCTGTATGTCAGAACGCTGCTGGAATCATTGACGATGAATAAAGTATTACGCCATTACATCCCGGCCAGCACCCGGCGCCTGTTGCCCAACCGCTGGGACTTGATCGCGCTGCCGCTGGTAGTGGGCTTCCTGCTGTTTTTCTCAATCGGCGCACGGGAAACCTGGGCACCGATCTCGACCTTGCAGAGCCAGGTGATATCCCTCGATCCGGCCAATCTGCCGGAGTATGCGATTCGCACCACCCTGCGCATGCTCGCGGCGATGATTGCGGCCCTGGTCTTCACTTTTATCTACGGGACCCTGGCCGCCAAGAGCAAGCGCGCGGAGAAACTGTTGGTGCCGGTGTTGGATATCCTCCAATCGGTGCCGGTGCTGGGCTATATCTCGTTCACCGTGACCTTCTTTCTCCTGCTGTTTCCCGGTCGGGTACTGGGCGCCGAGTGCGCGGCGATCTTCGCGATTTTCACCAGCCAGGCCTGGAACATGACGTTCAGTTTCTATCAGTCGCTGCGCATGCTGCCACGGGACCTGACGGAAGTGTCCGAGAGTCTGCAGTTGTCCGGCTGGCAGAAGTTCTGGAAGCTCGATGTGCCGTTCGCCATGCCCGGGCTGATCTGGAACATGATGATGAGCATGTCCGGCGGCTGGTTCTTCGTGGTGGCCTCGGAGGCGATTACCGTCGGCGACAAGACCATCACCCTGCCAGGCATCGGCTCCTACCTGGCCACCGCTATCGAGCAGCGCGACCTCACCGCCGTGGGCTATGTGATCCTGGCGATGGTGGTGGTGATCCTGGTCTACGATCAGTTCCTGTTCCGTCCGCTGGTGGCCTGGGCGGACAAGTTCCGCATGGAAGACACCGCGGCCCAGGGCGGCGCGCCGGAATCCTGGGTGCTGAACCTGGTCCAGCGGACCCGGGTGATCCAGCGCCTGATCCGGCCGCTGTCGCGCGCTGTCACGCGTATCGGTCATCTGCGCCTGAGCCTGCCCCGGGTCAAGGTCCGGGCAAGCACGCCGAACCCGTCGACGTCGCGGGTGATCGACTGGGTCTGGGGTCTGTTCATCGCCTTGCTCGCGGCGTATGCGCTGTATCACATTTTTATCTATGTCAGCAGCGAAGTGACCCTTGCCGATCTCGGTGAAGTGATCGGTCTGGGCGCGATCACGCTGGTGCGGGTGACCTTGCTGATCGCCGTCGCTTCCTTGATCTGGGTGCCGCTGGGGGTGATGATCGGCCTGCGTCCGCACCTGGCCGAGAAAATCCAGCCACTGGCGCAGTTCCTCGCCGCGTTTCCGGCGAACCTGCTGTTCCCGGTGTTCGTCATCGTGATCCTGCACTTCAACCTGAACCCGGATATCTGGTTGAGTCCGCTGATCGTGCTGGGCACCCAGTGGTACATCCTGTTCAACGTGATCGCCGGGGCCAGTGCTTTTCCCAACGACTTCCGCGAAGCCGCCGCCAACTTCCATATCCGTGGCTGGCAGTGGTGGCGCAAGGTCATGTTGCCGGGGATCTTCCCGTACTACGTGACCGGTGCGATCACCGCCTCTGGCGGCGCGTGGAACGCCAGTATCGTTTCCGAGTTTGTTTCCTGGGGCCAGGACAAGGTGGTGGCCCACGGTCTGGGGGCGTATATCGCCCAGACCACGGCGGCCGGCGACTTTCCGAAAATCACCCTGGGCGTGGTGGTCATGTCGGTCTTCGTGGTGGCCTTCAACCGTTTGCTCTGGCGACCGATGTACGCCATTGCCGAAAACAAACTTCGTCTGAATTAATCCGAGCCGCTCTCATGAACAGTCATATCGAATACACCAGCAGCGCCCGTGAAATCTATTCGCTCACCAATGTGAGCAAGGGCTTTGGCAATGGCAAGGACGAGCGTCAGGTACTCAGCGAAGTCGACCTGCACCTGCACGAAGGCGAAGTGGTCGGGTTGCTCGGGCGCTCGGGCTCCGGCAAGTCGACCTTGTTGCGGATCATTGCCGGGCTGATCCAGCCGACTTCCGGCGAAGTGCTCTACAACGGCGAAACCCTGGACGGCCCGGCCAAGGGCGTGGCGATGGTGTTCCAGACTTTCGCCCTGTTTCCCTGGTTGACCGTGCTGGAAAACGTCGAGGCCGGCCTGCAAGCGTTGCAGGTCGAACCCAAGGAAGCGCGCAAGCGGGCGTTGGCGGCGATTGACCTGATCGGTCTCGACGGTTTTGAAAACGCCTACCCGCGTGAGTTGTCCGGTGGCATGCGCCAGCGCGTGGGCTTTGCCCGTGGCCTGGTGGTCAACCCGACCCTGCTGCTGATGGACGAGCCGTTTTCCGCCCTTGATGTGCTCACCGCGGAAAACCTGCGTACCGACCTGTTGGAGTTGTGGAGCGGCGGACAGTTGCCGATCAAGTCGATCCTGATCGTGACCCACAACATCGAGGAGGCGGTGCTGATGTGCGACCGTATCCTCGTGCTGTCGTCCAACCCCGGGCGCGTGGTGGCGCAGATCAAGGTGCCGTTCGCTCACCCGCGCAACCGCCTGGACCCGATCTTCCGCAAGATGGTCGACGATATCTATGCGTTGATGACCAACCGTCGCAGTGCCGACGCCCGCACTGGCAAGGCCGAACTGCAACTGGGCAGCCGGCTGCCGGAAGTCCCGACCAACCTGATGGCCGGTTTGATCGAAGCCCTGGCGGCCGAGCCCTACCATGGCCATGCCGGTTTGCCGAACGTGGCCGAGCGTTTGCTGCTGGAGGTCGACGACCTGTTTCCGGTGGCCGAGATGTTGGAGCACCTGGGCTTTGCCGAGCTGCGCGGGGCCGATATCAAGCTGACCGATTCGGGCAAGCGTTTCGCCGAGGACGGGACCCAGGAACGCAAGGTGATGTTTGCCGAGCACCTGCTGCGTGCCGTGCCCCTGGCGGCGCGCATTCGCCAGGTACTGCAAGAGCGCAACGGGCATTGGGCGCCACGGGTACGTTTCGAGCAGGAGCTGGAAGACTCCCTTAGCGAAGATTTCGTCGAGCAGACCCTGGAAAGCGTGATCAGTTGGGGCCGTTACGCCGAGATCTTCTCCTACAACGACACCACCGAAACCTTCAGCCTGGAAGACGTGGAAGGCGAGATCTGACACGAAACCCCTGTGGGAGTGGCTGGTCGACGTTCGATAAGCCGCGACGGGGCCTTTGGGCCTTGCGCGGTTCATCCAGACGCTATCTCCGGCAAGCCAATCCCCATAGGTTCCGTGCTGTTCATGCCTATTTGTAGCCGACTGCGAAACCTTCGCAGATCCATGAAATATGAAGTTTTCACTTGGCCGTAACAGGTTGAGCACATGGCAAGGCGCATTCTCTCCTACACCTCTGGTGGTTTCGGAGGCGGGCCAGTTTGAAGGGTCGAGACTGTAACTCGTAACGAATCGTGTGCCGGTCGAACGCATGTCCGGTCACGTTTGCTGATCCCAACTGAAGGAGAGTCCGATGTCCATCGGCGCAATTCCGGCTGCAACCCCTGTCTCTGTACGTATTGCCGGTCAGTCCCAGGCAACCCCGACACCCGCGCAGAAAACTTCCACCAGCACAACCGCCACCACCACTGCCAGCACCGTCAGCGACGCCTTGAAAGAGGCGACTGAAACCGCCGCACAAACCGCCCAGGAAGCCAGTCATGGCGACCGCGTGGCACAGAAGCTGGTGCAAAAACACCAGCATCACACCGCCACGGTCACTGCCGCGCCGAAAGCTGTTGCCAACGGTAGCGGCCAGCCGGTCGGCGAAACCATCAATACCAAAGCTTAAGCTGCGTTAACACGGCTCCATCAGTCAGCCCGGCCTGTACCGGACTGACTGACATCGGGCATCAGCCATTCAGATATGCAACCCGGCCAGGCCGCCGAGCACCACGCTGACACCCGCGGCGGTGTAGGCCAGGCGCTTGAGCCATTCCTTGCGCGTCAGCAGGGTGATCGCCGCCAGCGAAATGGCAATCTGGATCGCCGTCATCGCCTGTGCCCAGCGGTGATGCTGGTGCAGGACCTGCTCGGACTTGTCATCCCATTCGCGACTTTTGGCTTCCAGGCCCTCGGCTTTCTGCCGCACGACTTCCTTTTCCTTCTTGTAGCGTTCGACCTCGGCCGTGTAATGCGCGGCATCCAGGCCCGGGATATGGCTGGCCATCTCCGACAGGTTCTGCCGGCTGGACTTGGCCTGGTAGTAGTTCCACTGGTTGGCGGCTTCGGTCTTGAGGATGGCGGCGTTGTTCTTGTCCATCGCCGCTTCGCTTTCCGTGGAGCCCGCCTGGTAGCTGAGCATGGCGCCAATGGTGGCCATGATTGCGGTCATCACCGCGATCCGACTGGCAAAGCCGTCACCGCGTGCCTGGGCATGTTCGGTGGCGTGTTCGACGTGTTTTTCGTGGGGGCTTGGAACTTCGAAGTTTTCAGTCATGGAGACGGATCTTTGGGTGAAGAGGGCGGAAGGCAAAGTTTAAAGCCAGTGCCGGCAGAAGGCTCTCTCTCAATGATGAATATTCTAATAGGCCGATAGCTGAGAGGGGTTCGCAATAGGCGACTGCTCTTGCATGTGGATCGTATTCAACGGTATCTCCAGGGTAAACAGCGCGCCCTTGCCCGGCCCGTCGCTATGCGCGTAGAGATGGCCGTTCATCTCGAGCGCGGCCAGGGCGCAACTGTGCAGGCCGAAGCCGTGGCCGTCCTTGCGGGTGGTGAATCCGTGGGTGAAGATCCGGCTCATATTCTCCTGCGGGATACCTTCGCCCTCATCCTTGACGCTGAGGCGCAGGGTCTTGCCGTCGACGACCCGCACGCTCAGGGTGATGTCCCGTTCCCGGTTGCTCAGGTCGGACACCGCGTACTTGGCGTTGCTGATCAGGTTGATCATGATCAACAGCAGCCGATGCTTGTCCCCGAGGATGATCGGCACCGGCTGGAAGTCCTTGAGCACCGTGACCTTGTGTCGGTTCAAGGCACCGGTATTCATGCGCAGGGCATCTTCGAGCAGGTCGGTGATATTCAGCGGTTCAAGCAGCTTGGCCGTGCCAGCGTAGGATTGCTGGGTGGCGACGATCTCCTTGATGTGGTCGACGCTCTTGCTCAGTTGCGCCAACTCCTGGACGATCTCCGTGTGCTCGGCGGCGATGGCCGTGACCAGTTGGTTGAAGTAGGCGGGCAGCAGCTTGCCTTTTTCGTCATGGCTGACAAAGTCGCCCAGGTCGCTGCTGTGCTCGTTCATCAGTTGCACCGCCTTGCCCAGTCCCTGCGCCTTGCTGGCGCGGAGTTTGCGGGTTACCAGGTCGGCGGAAATATTCACGCTGTTGAGCACGTTGCCGACGTTGTGCAGGACGTTGGTGGCGATTTCCGCCATGCCGGCCATGCGGGCGGCGTCCATCAGTTCGCTCTGGGCTTCCTTGAGCTCGCGGGTACGTTCTTCGACCCGCTGTTCGAGGCGTTCGTTGGCCGCCTGCAAGGCGCTGTTCATCTGGTTGATCAGCGCATAGCTGCGCAGTTGGCGAATGATCAGGTAGAGCACCAGCAGGGCCATGAGGGCGGCACAGACGCTGAGATAGATCTGGTACTGGTGGTCCTGGAGGTCGGCGCGGCGCTGGTTTTCGTTCAACAGTTCGTTGATGCCGTCGAGGCTGGCGGCAACCGGGATGAAGCCGATGCGGTCCAGCAGGTCATTGACCAGGGGTTGCTCGCGCATCACCACATTGGCCTGTTCGATCAGCTTGTCGATGGGCGGGGTCAGCGCGGCGGGAAGACTGGCCTTTTGCGCCGTCAGGTGCTGGATCTGCCGCTCGATCTTGTCGGCTTTGCCATTGGACACATGTTGTGCATATTCCAGCGCGCTCAAGGTCAGTTTCGAGGCGCTGTACAACACACTCAGGCTTTCCACCGGGTGCTCGGCGCTGAAGGGTTCCAGGTCGGCCTGGATGGTGTCTTCGATCGACGACAGGGTTTCCAGGTCATCGCGCAAGGCCGTGTTGTGCGCCTGGAACTGCTCGATCAGTTTGTTCTTTTCCGCCGTGGCGTCCAGGTAGGCTTTCTTGCGGGCCTGCCAGATGCCGGAGTGCTCGAGGGCGATGTTCAGCGCCATCAATTGATCCCAGCGCCTGCTGGAGTCGGCTATGGGGCCGGTGAGCAGGTTGTAGTTGTACTCGTCGCTGATCCGGGTCTTGAGAATCTTCGCGTCCAACCGGGAATCGAGCTGCTTGAGCTGGCGAACCAGGTCACGGGAGTCAAAGTAGCTGGAAGTTTCCCGGGAGTCGGATTTGATGAGCAGGAAAGCCAGGAAGCTGACGAGGATGACAAACAATGTCACCAGGGCATGGCCTCTATATCTGCTCCAGAGCGTCATGGGGTACTTCCTGTGTCCGACTAACGTGATGGCTTCGGGCTATTTCGCAAAGTGTAGTGCCGTCGTGTCCCCAGGTCTCGGAAAAGTGTTAATTCTTTGCGTTTGAAGCGCTTTTCCAGGCGCTCGGGCGTGCTCGCCAGCCCTGGCAGAGTCGAACAGCCAGTCGACGGCCAGTCTGCCCGAGTCATGGGACGGCAGGACGTTCAGGGGCTGCGTCCAGGCTACCAGCCTCGTGCCAGTTCCAGCGGATAATAACGTTATGGAATCAGGTTGATTGTGTAAGTTAAAGATGAATCGGTTCATTAATAGCGATATTGTTCGGTGGGCGCTTTGCAAGTGTAACTTTTGTTATATTTGGTCGGGACGAGTGGGCGTGGGCTTTGGAAGGGGGGTAATGGGCCGGGTGTTGAGAGGTATATAAAGTTTTATTTAAGTAAGGTCGGAAATGTCTTAATCCGCGGATAATGATTGATTGAGAGTCTGCTCAGGTGTTGTCTGCCCAGCGCGGCAGGTTGTTCCCTATTTCCATCCTGAGTAAATTGCCATGAATATCTATACGAAGTGTCTGACCGTTGCGCTGTTTGTTTTCAGCGCCCAAGCCTTCGCCCTGGACAGAAAAGACATTGCCGAAGTTGTCCGTGTGGACTCCGACCCTTATGCCTGCGGCATCGTCGACGCGAAGATGACCTACAAGACGCCGAGCGGGGAGATCAAGGAGTACAAGTACAAGACATGGGGAAGTGGCTGTTCCGGAGATTGAGCGGGCCAGTTGTTCGATAAGCAGATTGAATGATTGAATATGCCACATCATTGTGGAGGCGGTGCTTGCTCGCGAAGCTTTATAGCGGCTTCGAGGGCCTCTTCGCGAGCAAGCTCTGCTCCTACAGGGACGGTATTCGGCCTTGACTGAATGGCCTTAGGACTTTTCAGCTCCGACAGTGCCATAAGCTATAACTGTCAGGAGTCGTGTCAGTTTCCTACCAAAGCGGTACTACATAACTTACATAGAAGCGGTTTTCGTCCTGGACGGTCGCCCCGGTGATGTCTGGGCTTGCATGGGCATTCTGCCAACGGACGCCCAGGCCTTTCAGCTGACCGCTCGGAACATTGTAGGCCAGCGAGATATTGCGTTCCCATTCCTTGGCATTGGGGTCGGAGGGGGTTCTGATCTGATCGCCGTGAGCATAGGTGGCGGCGAATGCCAGGCCATCGATCCCCAGGTGGGCGAAGTCGTATTTGTACTGTGCCAGCCAGGTCCGTTCACCCGCGTGCTGGAACTTGTTCAGTTGCATGTTGGTCAGCGCCGGGGTGTCGGCGCCCGAGCCCGGGCCCTGGAGGCTGGAGCCGCTGTTCAGGCCGGAGTCCAGGTACGGGAAGTCGCTGCTGCCACTGTTTTTCTGGGCGCCCAGGCCGACGGTGTGGCCGGCCAGGCTGTAGCTTTCCATCAGGCTGATGGTCGACTGGTTGATCCGGCCCTTGGTCAGGCCGTTGCCGTAGTAACCGGCCGCCGCGTATTGGCTGTCGCCATCGGCGTTGCCGCCGGTGCCCAGGCTGCGGTAGGCGCGCAAGTCGCTGTCGATGGCGCCGACGGGCAGGGCGTCATGTCGCTTGGCGCCGAGGAAAGCCTGCTGGTAGTAATCCGAGAGGTTCGAGTACCAGGCGCTCAGGGTGGTGCCCGGGATCCCCGCGTAGTCGGCGCCGCCGTAGAGAAAACGATTGCTCTTCTTGGTGCCGCCAGCGGTGATCATGCCAACGTCGCCGGTTTCATTGCGGATCTTGGTCTGGGTGATATCACCGACGGTGAAGGTGAAGTTGTCCAGGTCCTTGGACACCAGTTGCGCGCCGGTGTTGGTCTGGCGGTACAGGCGGCCGTCGGTGTTGGCCAGCATCGGGTTGTTCTGGTACAGGGTGCCGACGCGCAGTTCATCCTTGAGGAAACGCGCCTTGAAGGTCGGGCTGAGCACGCCGAACTGGTCGGCGGACTTGCCGTTGTCCAGCGGGAACATGCTGCCGGGGTAGCGGCCCTGGTGGGTCTTGTCGTTCAGATCGCCGCCCGAATCGAGTTTCAGGCCGTAGAACGCCTGCAGGTCCAGGCCCAGGCCAATGGTGCCGTCGGTGTAGCCGGACTTGAAGTCGAACTGGAAGCCTTGGCCCCAATCGTGATAGCTCTTCGCTTTGGCCGTGCTGCCACTGATGCCTTGACCATTCTGGTTCAGGTAACGGTTAAGGAGGGTCACGTCGGCGTGACTGTCATTGATGAAGTCCGCATGGGCGGACATCATGACACTCGCCAGAGCGGCGCCCACCATGGGGCTCAACAGCTTGTTCATTGGTTCGGATCCTTGTCACGGAATTGAAATAAGAGCTGCAAACTCTTTAAACAATTAAAAGGTCGATATGTGACAGTTCCGAGTCAGAAGGGCCCTGAATGACATGAACTTTAGTTTAATAAGCACCTGATTCTGGTCAGGTTTTTTCCATGGAGGAAGGCTCGAGACGGCGGTTATGTAGGAGCCGAGCTTGCTCGCGATCGAGTGCGAGCAAGCTCGGCTCCTACAGGTTACATGTCAGGTTTCAGCCGGCTACAGGTGCAAGGCATGCCCCAAGGCCCGCAGCGCCGCTTCCTGTACCGCTTCGCCCAGGGTCGGATGGGCATGGATGGTCCCGGCGATATCTTCCAGGCACGCACCCATCTCCAGCGACTGGCCGAACGCCGCCGCCAGTTCCGAGACCCCGACACCCACCGCCTGCCAGCCGACAATCAGGTGATTGTCACGCCGCGCCACCACCCGCACGAAACCGCTTTTCGATTCCAGGGTCATGGCCCGCCCGTTGGCGGCAAACGGGAAGCTCGATACCAGGCAATCGAGCCCCGCCGCCTTGGCCTCATCCGGCGTCTTGCCGACCACCACCAACTCGGGATCGGTAAAGCACACCGCGGCAATCGCCATCGGATTGAACTCGCGATGCTGGCCGGCAATCAACTCGGCGACCATCTCGCCCTGGGCCATGGCCCGGTGCGCGAGCATCGGCTCGCCGGTCAGGTCGCCGATGGCCCAGACGTTGCGCATGCTGGTCTGGCAACGGTTGTCGATCCTGATCGCCGCGCCGTTCATTTCCAGGGCCAGCGCTTCGAGGTTCCAGCCCTGGGTTCGCGGCTTGCGTCCCACGGCCACCAGTACCTGGTCGCTCGCCAGTTGGAGGATGTCCCCCTGGGGATCGCGCACCGCCAGGGTGTTGGACGCGGCATCGAAACCTTCGACGCTGTGCCCCAAATGCACGGTAATACCCAGGGCCTTGATCGACTCGGCCACCGGCTGGGTCAGTTCACGGTCATAGGTCGGCAGGATCCGGTCGCGCGCCTCGACCACGGTGACCTCGGCCCCGAGCTTGCGATAGGCGATCCCCAGTTCCAGGCCGATATAACCGGCGCCGACCACGGTCAGGCGCTTGGGAATCGACGTCGGCGCCAGGGCTTCGGTAGACGAAATAATCGCCCCGCCGATAGGCAGCATCGGCAGGTTGACCGTCTGCGAACCACTGGCCAGCAGCAGGTGTTCGCACTGGATACGCAGGCCGTCGACCTCGACGTGTTTGCCGTCGATGACCTTGGCCCAGCCATGGATCACCTTGACTCCATTCTTCTTCAACAATGCCGCGACGCCGCTGGTCAGGCGGTCGACGATGCCGTTCTTCCATTCGACGCTCTTGCCGATGTCCAGGGTCGCTGTCGATACCTTGATCCCCAGCGGCGAGGTGCTGCCACTGTAGCGCTGGGTGGTATGGAACTGCTCGGCGACATGGATCAGCGCCTTGGACGGAATGCAGCCGACGTTCAGGCAGGTGCCGCCCAGCGCCTGGCCTTCCACCAGCACGGTGGGGATGCCCAGCTGGCCGGCACGAATCGCCGCGACATAACCGCCGGGGCCGCCGCCGATGATCAACAGGGTAGTGTTCTGGGTCTGTTGCATGATCACTCCACAAACAGGCTGGCGGGTTGTTCGAGCAAGCCGCGAATGGCCTGGATGAATTGGGCCGCGTCCATGCCGTCGACCACCCGGTGATCGAAGGAACTGGACAGGTTCATCATCTTGCGGATGACGATCTGGCCCTTGATCACCACGGGCCGCTCGACGATCCGATTGACCCCGACAATCGCCACTTCCGGCAGGTTCAGTACTGGTGTGCTGACGATTCCGCCCAGGGCCCCGAGGCTGGTCAGGGTAATGGTCGAGCCGGACATTTCCTCGCGGCTGGCCTTGCCGCTACGGGCGGCCTGGGCCAGGCGGTTGATCTCGGCGGCGGCGCCCCACAGGTTGAGGCTTTCGGCGTGGCGCACCACCGGCACCATCAGGCCGCCGTCGGTCTGCGCGGCGACGCCGACATGCACCGCGCCATAGCGGGTGATGACCTGGGCGTCGTCGTCGTAGCGCACATTGATCTGCGGGAAATCACGCAGGGCCACGACCAGCGCCCGCACCAGGAACGGCAGCAGGGTCAGCTTGCCCCGGCTGTCGCCGTACTTGTGGTTCAGGTGTACCCGCAGTTCTTCCAGGGCGGTGACGTCGACTTCCTCGACATAGCTGAAGTGCGCGGCGCGGCGTTTGGCGTCCTGCATGCGCTGGGCGATCTTGCGGCGCAGACCGATGACCGGGATCTGCTGTTCGTCGGTGCGCTTGGCGTAGCTGGCGCCAACCGGCAGCGGTTGCCCGCTCTGCGCCAGGTAGGCGTCGAGGTCTTCGTGCAGGATGCGCCCGGCCGGGCCGCTGCCGTGGACGAAACGCAGTTCGATCCCGGCATCCCAGGCCTGCTTGCGCACGGCAGGGGAGGCCAGCGGGCGCTCGTCAGCCGTGCGCGCCACGGGGGCTGGGCGTGGGGCGGCGGCACCGGTCGGGGCTGGTTTGGCGGCGGGCTTGCTCGCGGCGACAGGTTCCACGAGAGGTTTTTCCACTACGGCCGCCGGTACCGCTTTCGGCGTCGGCGCTGCCGCGCCTTCGCGCAGGTTGCCGACGCCTTCCACTTCGATGCTGATCAGCACGCTGCCGACCGCCATGACTTCACCGGGCACGCCGCCCAGGGCAATCACTTTGCCGTGGACCGGCGAGGGAATGTCGACCATGGCCTTGTCGGTCATGACGTCCGCCAGCACCTGGTCTTCGACCACCAGGTCGCCGACCTGTACGTGCCATTGCGACAGTTCTACTTCGGCGATGCCTTCGCCAATGTCCGGCATCTTGATGACGTGAATACCCATTCAGACCTCCATGACCCGTTTCAAGGCCGCACCGACACGCGCGGGGCCAGGGAAATAAGCCCATTCCTGTGCGTGGGGGTAAGGCGTGTCCCAGCCGGTGACGCGCTCGATCGGCGCTTCCAGGTAGTAGAAGCAATGCTCCTGGACCAGCGCGATCAGTTCGGCGCCGAAGCCACAGGTACGGGTGGCTTCGTGGACAACGACGCAACGACGGGTTTTCTTCACGGAATTGACGATGGTTTCCAAGTCCAGCGGCCAGAGGCTGCGCAGGTCGATGACTTCGGCGTCGACCCCGGTCTCCTCGGCGGCGGCCTGGGCCACATAGACGGTGGTGCCGTAGGTGAGGATGGTCACCTCGGTGCCGGGGCGGACGATCGCGGCGCAGTCCAGCGGCACCGTGTAGTAACCCTCGGGCACGGCGCTGGCCGGATGCTTGGACCAGGGCGTCACCGGGCGCTCGTGGTGGCCGTCGAACGGGCCGTTGTACAGGCGCTTGGGTTCGAGGAAGATCACCGGGTCATCATTTTCGATGGCCGAAATCAGCAGGCCCTTGGCGTCGTAGGGATTGGACGGCATCACCGTGCGCAGGCCGCAGACCTGGGTGAACATCGCCTCCGGGCTCTGGCTGTGGGTCTGGCCGCCATAGATACCACCGCCGCAAGGCATGCGCAGGGTCATCGGCACGGTGAACTCGCCGGCGGAGCGGTAGCGTATGCGCGCCGCTTCCGAGACGATCTGGTCAGAGGCGGGGTAGAAGTAGTCGGCGAACTGGATTTCCGCCACCGGGCGCAAGCCATAGGCGCCCATGCCGACGGCGACGCCGACGATGCCGCTTTCCGAGATCGGCGCGTCGAACACCCGCGAGGTGCCGTACTTGCCCTGCAGGCCTTCGGTGCAGCGGAACACGCCGCCGAAGTAACCCACGTCCTGGCCGAATACCACCACGTTGTCGTCGCGCTCGAGCATCACATCCATGGCCGAGCGCAGGGCCTGGATCATGGTCATGGTGCTGGTGGCCACGGCGTTCTCCGTTTGCAGTTTGCTGTGATCGTTCATGGCTATAACCCCAATTCCTGACGCTGCCGACGCAAGTGCTCGGGCATGTCCTTGTAGACGTCCTCGAAGATGGTCGCGGCGCTGGGCATCTGCCCGCCGGCCAGGGTGCCGAACTGTTCGGCCTGTTTCTGCGCGGCGATGATCTCGGCTTCCAGCTCGGCGCTGACCGCGGCGTGTTCTTCCTCGGACCATTGGCCGATGGCGATCAGGTGCTGCTTGAGGCGCATGATCGGGTCGCCCAGGGGGAAGTGGCTCCAGTCGTCGGCGGGACGGTACTTGGACGGATCGTCGGAGGTGGAGTGCGGGCCGGCGCGGTAGGTGACCCACTCGATCAGGGTCGGTCCGAGGTTGCGCCGGGCCCGTTCGGCGGCCCAGCGCGAGGCTGCGTAGACCGCGATGAAGTCGTTGCCGTCGACCCGCAGCGAGGCGATCCCGCAGCCCACGCCACGCCCGGCGAAAGTGGTGGCTTCACCGCCGGCGATGGCCTGGAAGGTGGAGATCGCCCACTGGTTGTTGACCACGTTGAGGATGACCGGGGCGCGGTAGACGTGGGCGAAGGTCAGCGCGGTGTGGAAGTCCGACTCGGCGGTGGCGCCATCGCCGATCCAGGCCGAGGCGATCTTGGTATCGCCCTTGATCGCCGAGGCCATGCCCCAGCCGACGGCCTGGACGAACTGGGTGGCGAGGTTGCCGGAAATGGTGAAGAAACCGTGGTCGCGGACCGAGTACATGATTGGCAGTTGCCGGCCCTTGAGCGGATCGCGCTCGTTGGACAGCAGTTGGCAGATCATGTCCACCAGTGGCACTTCCCGGGCCATCAGGATGCTCTGCTGGCGGTAGGTAGGGAAGCACATGTCATCGATGTTCAGGGCCAGGGCCTGGGCGCTGCCGATGGCTTCCTCGCCGAGGCTCTGCATGTAGAACGACATTTTTTTCTGGCGCTGGGCAACCACCATGCGCGAATCGAAAAGGCGGGTCTTGAGCATGGCGCGCATGCCCTGGCGCAGGATTGCCACGGGGACGCCTTCGGCCCAGGGGCCGAGGGCCTGGCCCTGGTCATCGAGCACGCGGACCAGACCTTTGGCCAGGTCGGCGGTGTCGGCGGGTTCTACGTCGATCGGGGGTTTGCGAACCTGGCCAGCATCGGTCAGGTGCAGGTAACTGAAGTCGGTCTTGCAACCGGGACGCCCTGAAGGTTCAGGAACGTGCAGGCGCAGCGGTTCGTACGCTGAGGTCATGGCTTTCTACGCTCTATCTTGTGAATTTCTTGTAGTGGGCGCGCTAGCTGGCAGTCATTCCCTGGGTAAGGGAAATCTTGTCCTACAACAATCATAGGCCGGGCCAGAAAGAATATTTCTCTCTGTTTCGTTGCGTTCAAGGTGATTTGCAGATAAAAAATCTGCATAACCATAAAAAGGCAGGTGCTTTTATCTCATGCGCAAACTGGATCGTACTGACATCGGGATTCTCAACAGACTTCAGGAGAATGCCCGCATCACCAACGCCGACCTGGCCCGTTCGGTCAACCTGTCGCCGACGCCGTGCTTCAACCGGGTCAAGGCCATGGAGGAGCTGGGGCTGATTCGCGAGCAGGTGACCTTGCTCGATCCGGAACTGCTTGGGCTGCACGTCAACGTGTTTATCCATGTCAGCCTGGAAAAACAGGTGGAAGAAGCGTTGCAGCATTTCGAGGCGGCGATTGCCGATCGACCGGAAGTGATGGAGTGTTACCTGATGGCCGGGGACCCGGACTATCTGATTCGCGTGCTGGTGCCGACGATCCAGTCGCTGGAGCGGTTCATGATGGACTTTCTGACCAAGGTGCCGGGGGTGGCGAACATCCGCTCGAGTTTTGCCCTCAAACAGGTGCGCTACAAGACGGCGCTGCCATTGCCGGCGGGTGGTCTGACATTGGGCAGTTGAAGCCGCGAGGAGAGGGGGTGCTTTCGTCAGCCGCGACCCTGAAAACGGCGGGCTGACGAGGATGCAGCGTTACTTGGGCTCTTTGTCACCGGCCGTCAGGCCAGCCTGGATCCGTTGGTAAATCTCTTCACGGTGCACGGCAACGTCCTTGGGGGCGTCGATGCCTATCCGAACTTGCTGGCCGCTAACGCCCAGAATCGTGATTGTGATGTTGTCACCGATGTTGATGCTTTCACCGACTTTGCGGGTGAGTATCAGCATGTCTTTCTCCTTGAGTGTTACTAAGGCGCCTTTCTCAGGCATTCCTGGCTTAGGTCTTACACACAGAATACCGCTAAGTGCATCCGAACGGGTGGTTCATTACAGACGTCATTTCATTCTATTTAATTCCCCCGAGTCGGAAAATCGTCGGTAATTCAGCCTGATAAGACCGTCACAGCCCGTGGACCGAGGTTAAGACAGCCCGCAAGGTGATAAAATCACATTAACTGATCATTACGGGAGACGCTTTGTGCGCAGAATAGCAGTGATGGTGGCATTCGTGGTGCTGGCGGGATGTGGCGACGGTTCGGGGAACAAGGTCGAACCGGCGAAAGTGGCTGTCACGCCGGTCGCGGCGGTGGTGCCGGCTACCGGCTGGGATCTGCTGATCAAGGACGACAAGTCCAAGGCCCTGACTGACTGGACGGCCTGGCTGATCGAGCACGGCTACCCGTTCAAGATCCTCGATAACGGCCAGGTCGTCGCCGGGCCTTTCGCGACCCAGGCCATTGCCGAGCAGAAAAAGGCGCAACTGGCCGACAAGCAGAACATGGATTCCGAGGTGGTGGAGCACAAGCTGCCCGCGGATAGCGCGGCGCAAAACAACGCCGCGCCCGCGTCGGGCTATTGAGCCTGTAGCAAGGCTTGTCGCGATTCCTGTGGGAGCTGAGCGTTGTGGGCGCAGTGCTTGCCCGCGAAGCTTTTAGTAGCGTTCTCACGGGCCTCCTCGCGAGCAAGCACTGCGGCCACAAAGCTCTGCCCCCACAGGGACTGCGCGCTCCCCTGGGGCGCGCGTTCTCAGCGCATCTTCAGCCGCAGGCCTTGAGATTCACCGGTCCGACAAAGGCGTTGCCATGGCCCATGACGCAGGCCACGCTCTGGTTGCGCTGGCGTTCCCAGGCCTGGACCGGATAGGTCTTGTTCCAGGCTTCATACAGCTGGCGATCCTGTTTCGACAGGCGCAGGCCGTACTGCTTGCTCATGTAGAAATAAGTGCGCGCGATCATTCCGCGGATCGACGGACGCGGCATGACCTTCTTGGCCTTGAAGTCGACCTGGGTCAAGCACGCACCGTATTGCCCTTTTTGCACCGGCAACCAGCCGAAGCTGAAGTTGCTGCGGTCGCCGTTGACTTCGCCGATGCTCGGCACCAGGTTGTGCAGGTCAGCCTCGGCGCGCTTGTAGACCGGGTCGTGCTGGCTGCACTGCTTGCGCCCGCCCTGTTGCCAGCACTGGCGCTGATGACCGATCTGCCAGGCCGGGACAATGTGTTCCCACTCGATACGCGCGGCGCGCTGGGCGTTCTTGCGCGGCACATACCCGCAGGCCGCGAGGTCAACCCGGTTGCCGTTGTACTTGCAGCCGCAATAGAACTCGGTGGACTGCGGCGCATAGAGCTTCCAGGCGGCTTTCTTGGCTTCGGCGAAGGTCCGCGGCGCATCGGCCTGGGCCGACAGGGCAGAGCAAAAACACAGCAGGGCGATAAAGCGGACAATCATTGATTCAGTCTTCCTTTGGCACTACCCAGAAAATCTGCACGCCACCGTCGTCGCGGTAGGCCAGGGTGACGTTGTCGTTCTCGGCGATTTCCTCAAGCAGTTGCTCCCACTCGACCAGCGGTTCGTCCGGCAGGCGAAAGAGCAGGGCGGCCTTGGCTTTCTGGGCGTTCGGCGAGTTGATGATTTTCTGGACGCGCAGGCCCATGCGCTCATAGGGGCTGGGAGCGATGGAGGCTGAAGTTGGCTTTGCCACGGAACAATCCTTAATTAGCTGTACGTGCATACAGTATTTAACTGTAAGCTATTTCGCAACTGTCAGGGAATGGTGCGGAGCTTCTGACAGTGTGTTTTGCGATTTGGTGTACGCCAGGCGAAAAAAAACATCAGATTTTACAGAGAGATGCGCAGCGAGCAGGTCAGCCTACTGGCTCGGATATCGGGGGAATCCCCTTCGGACGCAGTGGGGATTTTCGTGATGCTCAGAGGGGGGATTACGCGGTGACAGACCGTTGACAAACCTGCGCAAGGTTCGCATAGTTAGCTGACGCAAACGTTTGCGCTAACGGTTTCCAGGGCTGTGCACACGCATTTCCCGTCACGCTCCTGGCGTTGCTCACAACAATCATAAGATCCGGAGTAAACCCCATGAAGTTGCCATTCGCTGGACGCCTTCTCGCTGTCGCCGTACTGGCCGCCGCCGCCGTCGCCCTGCCATTGTCCCCGGCCTATGCCGCCGACGCCGCCAAGCCCAAGGTCGGCCTGGTGATGAAATCCCTGGCCAACGAATTTTTCCGCACCATGGAAGACGGCGCCAAGGACTACCAGAAGAGCCACGCCGCCGATTTCGACCTGATCTCCAACGGCATCAAGAATGAAACCGACACCACCGCGCAGATCGACATCGTCAATCAGATGATCGTCTCCAAGGTCAATGCCATCGTTATCGCCCCGGCCGACTCCAAGGCCATGGTCTCGGTGATCAAGAAAGCCAAGGATGCCGGGATCGTCGTCGTCAACATCGACAACCAACTCGATGCCGGCGTGCTGAAAAGCAAGGGCATCGAAGTGCCCTTCGTAGGCCCCGACAACCGCAAGGGCGCGCGTCTGGTCGGCGAGTACCTGGCCAAACAACTGAAGGCCGGTGACGAGGTCGGCATCATCGAAGGTGTGTCCACCACCACCAACGCCCAGATGCGCACCGCCGGTTTCACCGACGCCATGAAGGCCGCGGACATGAAGATCGTCTCCGTGCAGTCCGGCGACTGGGAAATCGACAAGGGCAACGCGGTCGCCTCGGCGATGCTCAACGAATACCCGAACCTCAAGGCGCTGCTGGCCGGCAACGACAGCATGGCCCTGGGCGCTGTCTCCGCCGTGCGTTCGGCGGGCAAGGCCGGCAAGGTGCAGGTGGTCGGTTATGACAACATCAATGCGATCAAACCGATGCTCCAGGACGGTCGCGTGCTCGCCACCGCCGACCAGTTCGCCGCCAAGCAGGCGGTGTTCGGCATTGAAACCGCACTGAAAATCATCAAGGGCGAGAAAGTCGACAGCAAGGACGGCGTGATCGAAACCCCGGTCGAGCTGGTACTCAAGAAGTAAACCTCTCGCCGTTCAACGTGCCCGCTCGTCCTGAGCGGGCGCATGGAGACCTTCCTATGTCATCTTCCGCTCCGAACGCTGTCCTGTCGGTCAGCGGTATCGGCAAGACCTACGCGCAAGCTGTACTCAGCAACATCGACCTGACGTTGCGGCGCGGCGAGGTGTTGGCGCTGACCGGTGAAAACGGTGCCGGCAAAAGCACCCTGTCGAAGATCATCGGTGGGCTGGTCACGCCGACCACCGGGCAGATGCTGTTCAATGGTCGCGCCTATGCACCAGGCAGTCGGACCCAGGCTGAAGAGCTGGGTATCCGCATGGTCATGCAGGAACTCAATCTGCTGCCGACCCTGTCCGTGGCGGAAAACCTGTTCCTCGACAACCTGCCCAATCACGCGGGCTGGATCAGTCGCAAGCAGTTGCGCGGCGCCGCCATCGAAGCCATGGCCCAGGTCGGCCTTGATGCCATCGACCCGGACACCCTGGTCGGCGAGCTGGGCATCGGCCACCAGCAGATGGTGGAAATCGCTCGCAACCTGATCGGCGATTGCCATGTGCTGATTCTCGATGAGCCGACCGCGATGCTCACCGCCCGTGAAGTCGAAATGCTTTTCGACCAGATCGCCCGCCTGCAAGCCCGCGGCGTATCGATCATCTACATCTCCCACCGGCTCGAAGAACTGGCCCGGGTCGCCCAGCGCATCGCGGTATTGCGTGACGGCAACCTGGTCTGCGTCGAACCGATGGCCAATTACAACAGCGAGCAACTGGTCAACCTGATGGTCGGCCGCGAGCTGGGCGAACATATCGACATGGGCGTGCGCAAGATTGGCGCGCCGGCCTTGACCGTCAAGGGCCTGAGCCGCGCGGACAAGGTCCTCGACGTGTCCTTCGAAGTGCGCGCCGGGGAGATCTTCGGGATTTCCGGTCTGATCGGCGCCGGCCGCACCGAGCTGTTGCGGTTGATCTACGGTGCCGATGGCGCCGACAGCGGCACGGTGGCCCTAGGTTCGCCGGCCAAGGTCGTGGCGATTCGCTCGCCGGTGGATGCGGTTCGCCATGGCATCGCCCTGATCACCGAGGATCGCAAGGGGGAGGGGCTGCTGTTGACACAATCGATCAGCGCCAATATCGCCCTGGGCAACATGCCGGCGATTTCCAGCGCCGGCCTGCTCAACGCAAGTGACGAGTCGGCCCTGGCGCAGCGTCAGATCGACGCCATGCGTATTCGCAGTTCGAGTCCCGATCAGTTGGTTTCGGAGCTCTCGGGCGGCAACCAGCAGAAGGTGGTGATCGGCCGCTGGCTGGAGCGCGACTGCGCGGTATTGCTGTTCGACGAGCCGACCCGGGGGATCGACGTCGGTGCCAAGTTCGATATCTATGCCTTGCTGGGCGAGTTGACTCGCCAGGGCAAGGCGCTGGTGGTGGTTTCCAGCGACCTGCGCGAGCTGATGCTGATCTGCGACCGGATCGGCGTGCTCTCGGCCGGGCGCCTGATCGAGACCTTCGAGCGTGACACCTGGACCCAGGATGAGTTGCTTGCCGCCGCCTTCGCCGGCTACCAAAAACGTGATGCGCTGCTCGACGAAGCGGCGCCCAGGGATACCCTATGAAAACTGCACCTGCCGCCGGCAAAAACTCGCGTAATTTCTATGGCCTGGGCACCTACCTGGGCCTGGCGGGCGCCTTGCTCGCCATGATCATCCTGTTTTCCAGCCTGAGCAGTCATTTTCTCTCCTATGACACGTTCAGTACCCTGGCCAACCAGATTCCCGACCTGATGGTGCTGGCGGTGGGCATGACCTTCGTGCTGATCATCGGCGGCATCGACCTGTCGGTGGGGTCGGTTCTGGCCCTGGCGGCGTCGGCGGTCAGCGTGGCGATCCTCGGCTGGGGCTGGGGCGTGTTGCCGGCCTCGCTGCTGGGCATGGGCTGCGCGGCGCTGGCCGGCACCGTGACCGGTTCGATCACCGTGGCCTGGCGCATTCCATCGTTCATCGTGTCCCTCGGCGTGCTGGAAATGGCCCGGGGCCTGGCCTACCAGATGACCGGCTCGCGCACCGCCTATATCGGCGACTCGTTCGCCTGGCTGTCGAACCCGCTGGCCTTTGGTATTTCGCCGTCGTTCATCATCGCCTTGCTGGTGATCATCGTCGCGCAACTGGTGCTGACGCGGACCGTGTTCGGCCGTTACCTGATCGGCATCGGCACCAACGAGGAAGCGGTACGTCTGGCGGGGATCAACCCCAAGCCCTACAAGATCCTGGTGTTCAGCCTGATGGGCCTGCTGGCCGGTGTCGCGGCGTTGTTCCAGATCTCGCGCCTGGAGGCGGCGGACCCGAATGCCGGTTCCGGCCTGGAGCTGCAGGTGATCGCCGCCGTGGTGATCGGCGGCACCAGCCTGATGGGCGGCCGCGGTTCGGTGATCAGTACCTTCTTCGGCGTGCTGATCATCTCGGTGCTGGCGGCGGGGTTGGCGCAGATCGGCGCCACCGAACCGACCAAGCGCATCATCACCGGGGCGGTGATCGTGATTGCGGTGGTACTCGATACCTACCGCAGTCAACGCGCCCGTCGGCGGGGCTGAGGCATGGCGACCATCAAGGATGTGGCGGCATTGGCCGGGATCTCGTACACCACGGTGTCCCATGTACTGAACAGGACGCGCCCGGTCAGCGAGCAGGTGCGGCTCAAGGTCGAGGCGGCCATCGCCCAGCTCGACTACGTGCCCAGCGCCGTGGCGCGCTCGTTGAAAGCCAAGACCACCGCGACCATCGGCCTGTTGGTGCCCAACAGCCTAAACCCGTACTTCGCCGAGTTGGCGCGGGGCATCGAGGATTACTGCGAGCGCAACAACTACTGTGTGATCCTCTGCAACTCCGACGACGACCCGGACAAGCAGCGCAGCTACCTGCGGGTGCTGCTGGAGAAACGGGTCGATGGCCTGATTGTCGCCTCCACCGGCGGCGACGACGGCCTGGCGGCCGGATTGGCCTCGGTGCGTACGCCCATGGTCCTGGTCGACCGCGGCATTGCCGGGATCGAAACCGACCTGGTGCGTATCGACCACGAAGAGGGGGCCTACCTGGCCACCCGGCACCTGCTGGAACTGGGGCACCGGGCAATTGCCTTTATCGGCGGCCCGGCCGACACCAGCGTGGCGCAGATGCGTCTGGCCGGTTATCGGCGGGCGCTGACAGAGGCGGCGGTGGCGGTGCCCGAGCGCTGGGTGGTGGAAAGCGATTTCACCAGCCCCGGCGGTTATCGGGCGGCGGTCGTGCTGCTGGAGCGGGAGCGCCCCAGCGCGATCTTCGCCGGCAACGACTTGCTCGGTATCGGCGTCTTGCGGGCGGCGGCGGAGCGCAATATCCGCGTGCCCAGCGAGCTCTCGGTGATCGGCTTCGACGATATCCAGATGAGCCGCTATGTCTATCCGGCATTGACCACGGTCGGCCAGTCGATTCTCCAACTGGGGGAAACGGCGGCCGAAATGCTCTTGCACAGAATCACCACGCCGCTGCTGGCGGTTGATCGGCGGATCGTGACGCCGAATATTGTCCTGCGTGAATCGACGGCCCCGGTGCCGGGTGTGTTTGCGCAATACCGCTGAATCGAATTGACGAGTACTGATGTATGCAAGCAAAAGTAGTGGTGGTGGGCAGTCTCAACATGGACCTGGTCACCCGGGCCGAACGCCTGCCGCGGGCGGGCGAGACGCTGGTGGGCCAGTCGTTTGCCACGGTTTTCGGCGGCAAGGGCGCGAACCAGGCCGTGGCGGCCGCGCGGCTGGGCGCCACGGTGTCGATGATCGGTTGCGTGGGCGACGATGCCTACGGTCCACAACTGCGCGATGCGTTGTTGGCCGAGGGCATCGATTGCCAGGCCGTCACGATGGTGCCGGGCGTGTCCAGTGGCGTCGCGCTGATTGTCGTCGATGCCAGCAGCCAGAACGCCATCGTGATTGTGGCCGGGGGCAATGGCTGCCTTTCGCCGGAAATGCTCAAGGGTTTTGATGCGGTGCTGCAGGACGCGGACGTGATCATCTGCCAATTGGAAGTGCCGATGGAAACCGTCGGCTACACGCTCAAGCGCGGGCGCGAGCTGGGTAAGACGGTGATCCTCAACCCGGCGCCGGCCAGCGCGCCGCTGCCGGCCGAGTGGTATGCGTCGATCGACTACCTGATCCCCAATGAAAGCGAAGCGACGGCCCTGAGTGGCGTGCCGGTGGACTCCCTGGCGAGTGCCCAGGCGGCCGCGGCCCAACTGATGGCCGCCGGGGCAGGGAAGGTGATCGTCACCCTCGGCGCCCAGGGCTCATTGTTTGCCGACGGTCAGGGCTTTGCACATTTCCCGGCGCCGAAGGTCAAGGCCGTCGACACCACCGCCGCCGGCGACACCTTTGTCGGTGGTTTCGCCGCGGCGCTGGCCCAAGGGCAAAGCGAGGTCGAGGCGATTCGTTTCGGCCAGGTCGCGGCGGCGCTGTCGGTGACCCGTGCCGGTGCCCAGCCCTCCATTCCGCACTTGTCCGACGTACAGGGATTCAAATCGCCATGAAAAAGACACCACTGCTCAATATTGCCCTGTCGCGGCTGATTGCCTCCCTTGGCCACGGCGACATGCTGGTCATCGGCGACGCCGGCCTGCCGGTGCCGCCGGGGGTGGAACTGATCGACCTGGCGCTGACCCGGGGCATTCCCGATTTCATCAGCACCTTGCACACGGTGCTCAGCGAAATGCAGGTGGAGAGCCATGTGCTGGCCGAGGAAATCCTGCTCAAGCGTCCACCGGCGCTGGAACAGCTCGACGCCTTGACCGCGCAAGGCGCCCTGGGGCCGCGTCGTCTGCTCAGCCATGAAGAATTCAAGCTGCTCAATCGCAAGGCCCGGGCCGTGGTACGTACCGGCGAATGCCAGCCCTATTGCAATGTCGTGCTGGTGGCCGGCGTGACGTTCTAGTTTTTTCCTCGCACAAGGAGTGCGCTATGCAACGCTATGCCCCGATCTTGCAACACTGGTTCCGGAGTCTGCTGATTTTGTCCTTGTTCACTGTTACAGGCGCCCAGGCGGCGGAAAAAATCGACCTGATCATCGATACCGATCCAGGCGCCGACGATGTGGTGGCGCTGCTGTTCGCCCTGGCTTCGCCGCAGGAGCTGCATATCCGCGCGCTGACCACCGTGGCCGGCAACGTGCGTCTCGACAAGACCTCGCGCAATGCCCGCCTGGCCCGCGAGTGGGCCGGGCGCGAAGAGGTGCCGGTGTATGCCGGGGCGCCCAAGCCGCTGCTGCGCACGCCGATCTATGCCGAGAATATCCACGGCAAGGAAGGCCTCTCCGGCGTCGCCGTGCATGAACCCAAGGCGCCCCTGGCCCAGGGCAATGCCGTCAATTACCTGATCGACACCTTGCGCGCGGCCAAGCCCCACAGCATCACCCTGGCCATGCTCGGGCCACAGACCAACCTGGCACTGGCCCTGATCCAGGACCCCGGGATCACTCAGGGCATCAAGGAAGTGGTGGTCATGGGCGGCGCGCACTTCAATGGCGGCAACATCACCCCGGTTGCCGAGTTCAACCTGTTCGCCGATCCGCAGGCCGCCGAAGTGGTGCTCAAGAGTGGGGTCAAGCTGACCTACCTGCCGCTGGACGTGACCCACAAGATCCTCACCAGCGATGCGCGCCTGCAGCAGATCGCGGCGCTGAACAACAACGCCAGCAAGGTGGTCGGTGATATCCTCAACGAATACGTCAAGGGCGACATGGAACACTACGGTATTCCTGGCGGCCCGGTACACGACGCCACCGTCATCGCCTACCTGCTCAAGCCCGAGCTGTTCAGCGGACGTCAGGTCAATATGCTGATCGACAGCCGCGAAGGCCCGACCTTCGGCCAGACCATCGTCGACTGGTACGACGGCCTGAAGCAGAGCAAGAACGTGTTCTGGGTCGAGAATGGCGATGCCCAAGGCTTTTTCAACTTGCTGACAGAGCGTCTGGCACGCCTCAAGTGATCACCCCATGCAGATCGATCTGAACAACCCCGCCAACCTGACCCAGGACGCCGTGCGCCAGATGCTCGCGGCGGCCAGCGACGAGGTGCACACCCAGTTGCGGGTGACCCGCAAGGGCATCGCATACATCTCCTCGGGAGTGGTCGGCGGCGCGCAGATCGACGACCTGCTGTTCCGCCTGGAAACCTGGGCGGCCGGTTCCGGTTACGTCGGCAAGGTCGCGGCCGCCGACGAAGTCTGGGTCATGCAGGTATTCAATGCCTTGAAGCAGAACTGGCCCAACCCGCCCTTCGATTACATCGACATCTACTGAGCGAGATCGCTCGTTCATATTCAGTCACGATTCCCCCGGGGAAGTCCCGGGGCAGGTCAGGCAGACTTGTCGGGTGTGGCTGTCGGAATCGGCTGATCTGGCGTCTTGCGTGCAACCAATGGCGAAAATCGCGGTCGCACGCACTCTACTTATTATTTGAAAAGGAGGCTTCATGCCTTGGAAGCTTGCATCCCTGGGGGCCCTGTTCGCCCTCTCGGTACTGGCGGGTTGCACCACCTCCGAGTCATCCGCGGCTAAACAGCCGGCCAAGGACTCGGGCACCCAGAGCGTCTACGATCGTTGCGAAGCCAAAGGCGCCGATTTCACCATCGGCCAGCCAGCCTCCGCCGCACTGCTGGAGCAGGCCCGTAGCCGTTCCGGCGCGCAGAGCGCCCGGGTCCTGGGGCCGAACGACATGGTCACCCTGGAGTACCGTTCGGACCGCCTGAACCTCAACACCGACAGCAGCGGCAAAGTCATTCGCGCCAACTGCGGTTAAGGCTTTCCGGCTTTTGTTGCGCGCATAAAAAACCCCGTCGCATGGACGGGGTTTTTTCAGCTCGCGGGAAACTTACTCCGCGCGAACCTGTGCAGCTTGCATACCCTTTTGGCCTTTCTCAGCCACGAAGGAAACGGTCTGGCCTTCTTTCAGGCTTTTGAAACCGTCGCTTTCGATAGCTTTGAAGTGTACGAACAGGTCGTCACCGCCACCTTGAGGAGTGATGAAGCCGAAGCCTTTTTCATCGTTGAACCATTTTACGGTGCCGGTTTGGCGATTAGACATGGTGTATCTCCAAGAAACATATATTTTCAGTAGTACTGTGCTGCTCAGGCCAACTGGGCACACTGGGCTATCATAGTCGAAATGTTCGACTTGGGAGCCCCCCCTGGCGGCGGATTGCTAATCAGTCGCGCTTTCTTTGACCGTCTTATCGGCTGGAGGCCCCGGTTTTAAAGGCTTTCACCGGAAGTGACAGCCCCTAAAAAAACCCATAAAAGCTGCGTAAATATTGATGAAAATCATCTTTTCGAGCTGTTTTCATCCGGCCTGAGGTCCAAAAGACCCAGGGGGGCGGGTTACTTCTGCACCTTGCAGATGGCGATTTCGTTCAAGGCGCGGACCTGAAGATCCTTGGGGGCCGGGGTCTTGGCATCCATCAGTTGGCTGATTTCCTGGGTGGTGAATTTCTTTTCCAGGACATCGGCGCTGCAGGTGCAGTGCTGCTTGGCGACGGTCGGGTTGACGCTCTGGCTGGCCGCGCCAACGCAATCTTTCATGTAGCTGGCTTTGGCGCCGGCGGGCCAGGCGGCCTGGGCGCTCAATGGCAGCAGCAGGGCGAGTGGGGCGGCGAAGGCGAAAAGGTGAGTCAGGCGCATGTTCGAATACTCCTCGAAGGTGAATACCGTGTGGCTTTGTGTTTGAGGGCAGGGGCGGGGGGCAAGTTCACCCTCCGTGGCAGATAATCGCCGCGACTTTAACAGTTTACCGACGAGGCGATGACCGTTCATCTGTGCTAGCATCCCTGACCTGGCTGTTTTTGGTAGCGCTTGCGTGTTTCGCGCTCGATACCGGGCCATCAAACCTTTTTTTGAACTCCAGTCACTCTGGTTCGTTTCCGGTTGGCCTTACGGCTCCTGCCACTGTGCGGCAGGCGTTTTTCATTAAACGGCTGGACGAGTCGCGTACTGGCTGCTCATCCCAACCCACGTGACCTTTGGTAGGGGTCACCACTAGGAGAGGAGGCGCCATGCCCACTATTACTCTTCCCGACGGCAGTCAACGTTCGTTCGATCATCCGGTATCCGTTGCCGAGGTCGCCGCTTCCATTGGCGCGGGCCTGGCCAAGGCCACCGTGGCCGGCAAGGTCAACGGCAAGCTGGTCGATGCCTGCGACCTGATCGACAGCGACGCCACCCTGCAAATCATCACGCCCAAGGACGAAGAGGGGCTGGAGATCATTCGCCACTCTTGCGCCCACCTGGTTGGCCACGCGGTCAAGCAGTTGTACCCGACGGCGAAAATGGTGATCGGTCCGGTCATCGACGAAGGTTTTTATTACGATATCGCCTATGAGCGTCCGTTCACCCCGGACGACCTGGCCGCGATTGAGCAGCGCATGCAGTTGCTGATCGAAAAAGACTACGACGTGATCAAGAAGGTCACGCCGCGCGCCGAAGTGATCGACGTGTTCACCCAGCGCGGCGAAGACTACAAGCTGCGCCTGGTCGAGGACATGCCCAACGAGCAGGCCATGGGTCTGTACTATCACGAAGAATACGTCGACATGTGCCGTGGTCCGCACGTGCCGAACACGCGCTTCCTGAAGTCGTTCAAGCTGACCAAGCTGTCCGGCGCCTACTGGCGCGGCGATGCGAAGAACGAGCAACTGCAGCGCGTCTACGGTACTGCCTGGGCGGACAAGAAGCAGCTGGCCGCCTACATCCTGCGCATCGAGGAAGCGGAAAAACGCGACCATCGCAAGATCGGCAAGCGCCTGGGCCTGTTCCACACCCAGGAAGAAGCGCCGGGCATGGTGTTCTGGCACCCGAATGGCTGGACCCTGTACCAGGTGCTCGAGCAGTACATGCGCAAGGTGCAGCGTGAAAACGGCTACCTGGAGATCAAGACCCCACAAGTGGTCGATCGCTCCCTGTGGGAGAAATCCGGGCACTGGGCCAACTACGCCGAAAACATGTTCACCACCGAGTCGGAAAGCCGCGACTACGCGATCAAGCCGATGAACTGCCCGTGCCACGTACAGGTGTTCAACCAGGGCCTGAAGAGCTACCGCGAGCTGCCGATGCGCCTGGCCGAGTTCGGTGCTTGCCACCGTAACGAGCCGTCGGGCGCGCTGCACGGCATCATGCGCGTACGGGCCTTCACCCAGGACGACGCCCATATCTTCTGCACCGAAGAGCAGATGCAGGCGGAATCCGCGGCGTTCATCAAACTGACCATGGCGGTCTACGCCGACTTCGGCTTTAAAGACATCGAAATGAAGCTGTCCACCCGCCCTGAAAAGCGCGTGGGCTCCGACGAACTGTGGGATCGCGCCGAAAACGCGTTGGCCGCGGCGCTGGAGCACGCCGGCCTGCCGTATGACCTGCAGCCGGGCGAGGGGGCGTTCTACGGTCCGAAAATCGAATTTTCGCTCAAGGACTGTCTCGGTCGCGTCTGGCAGTGTGGTACCCTGCAGCTCGATTTCAACCTGCCGATCCGTCTGGGCGCCGAATACGTGTCCGAAGACAACAGCCGTAAGCACCCGGTCATGCTGCACCGGGCGATCCTCGGCTCCTTCGAGCGGTTCGTCGGAATTCTGATCGAACACTACGAAGGTGCGTTCCCTGCGTGGCTGGCGCCAACCCAGGCCGTGATCATGAATATCACGGACAAGCAGGCTGATTTTGCCCTCGAAGTGGAAAAAACTCTGGCCGAAAGCGGATTTCGTGCCAAGTCCGACTTGAGAAATGAAAAGATCGGCTTTAAAATCCGCGAGCATACTTTGCTCAAGGTTCCCTATCTTTTGGTTATCGGAGATCGGGAAGTCGAGATGCAGACTGTCGCTGTGCGTACTCGTGAAGGTGCTGACCTGGGCTCGATGCCCGTCGCCCAGTTCGCCGAGTTCCTCGCGCAAGCGGTTTCCCGGCGTGGTCGCCCAGATTCGGAGTAATTACTATTAAGCGTGAAATGAGACAAGATAAACGAGCTGCACCGAAGGCCCCGATCAACGAGAATATCTCGGCACGCGAGGTTCGGTTAATTGGCGCTGATGGCGAGCAGATTGGCATCGTCTCGATTGATGAAGCGCTTCGGATTGCCGAAGAAGCCAAGCTGGATCTGGTGGAGATTTCCGCCGATGCAGTGCCACCCGTCTGCCGGGTGATGGACTACGGCAAATCGATTTTCGAAAAGAAAAAGCAAATTGCTGCTGCGAAGAAAAACCAGAAGCAAGTGCAGGTCAAAGAAATCAAGTTTCGTCCAGGGACGGAGGAAGGGGATTACCAGGTAAAACTGCGCAACCTGGTACGTTTCCTGTGTGATGGGGACAGGGCCAAGGTTTCCTTGAGATTCCGCGGTCGTGAGATGGCCCACCAGGAGCTGGGGATGGAACTCCTCAAGCGGGTTGAAGGTGACCTGCTCGAGTACGGTTCGGTCGAACAGCATCCTAAGATGGAAGGACGCCAGCTTATTATGGTCATCGCCCCGAAAAAGAAGAAGTAACCACCAGGGCACGGCAGGCCTTGCGGTTATGTTTATCAACTGAATGCGGAGTATCCGAACATGCCAAAGATGAAAACTAAGAGTGGTGCTGCCAAGCGGTTTCTGAAAACTGCTAACGGCATCAAGCACAAACACGCTTTCAAGAGCCACATCCTGACCAAAATGTCGACCAAGCGTAAGCGTCAACTGCGCGGTAGCAGCTTGCTGCATCCGTCTGACGTGGCAAAAGTCGAGCGCATGCTGCGCCTTCGTTAATTTTGGATCAAGAATAGAGGAAGTAACTCATGGCTCGTGTAAAGCGTGGCGTCATTGCCCGTAAGCGTCACAAAAAGATTCTGAAACTTGCAAAAGGCTACTACGGTGCACGCTCGCGCGTATTCCGTGTTGCCAAGCAAGCGGTCATCAAGGCAGGCCAATACGCCTACCGCGACCGTCGTCAGAAAAAACGTCAGTTCCGCGCTCTGTGGATCGCTCGTATCAACGCTGGTGCACGTGTTAACGGTCTGTCCTACAGCCGTTTCATCGCTGGCCTGAAAAAAGCGTCCATCGAGATCGACCGTAAGGTTCTGGCTGATCTGGCAGTGAACGAAAAAGCGGCGTTTGCTGCGATTGTCGAGAAAGCTAAAGCCACCTTGGCTTAAGTACCCCCCGACAATCACCAGGCCCTGCCTTTGTGGGGTCCGGTGTTAAACGTCATAAATAGGGGAAGAGCCTTCAAGCTCTTCCCCTATTTCGTATCTGGAGTCTGTACATGGAAAACCTGGACGCGCTGGTCTCTCAAGCTCTCGAGGCTGTGCAAAGCGCTGAAGATATCAATGCCCTGGAGCAAATCCGGGTTCAATACCTTGGCAAGAAAGGTGAATTGACTCAGGTGATGAAGACCCTGGGCAGCTTGCCGGCCGAAGAGCGACCGCAGGTCGGTGCGCTGATCAACGTTGCCAAGGAGCGTGTCACAGAGGTTCTCAATGCGCGCAAGGCGTTGTTCGAGGAGGCGGATCTGACCGCCAAGCTCGCCGCCGAGTCGATTGACGTGACCCTGCCTGGTCGTGGCCAGACCTCCGGTGGTCTGCACCCGGTCACCCGGACTCTGGAACGGATCGAGCAATTTTTCACCCACATCGGCTACGGCATCGCCGAAGGGCCCGAGGTGGAAGACGATTACCACAACTTCGAAGCGCTCAACATCCCAGGCCATCACCCGGCCCGGTCGATGCATGACACTTTCTATTTCAACGCCAACATGTTGCTGCGCACCCATACCTCGCCGGTCCAGGTCCGCACCATGGAGTCGAAACGACCGCCGATCCGCATCGTCTGCCCAGGCCGTGTGTACCGTAGCGACTCGGATATTACCCACTCGCCGATGTTCCACCAGGTCGAAGGTCTGCTGATCGATCGCGACATCAATTTTGCCGACCTCAAGGGCACCATCGAAGAGTTCCTGCGGGTGTTCTTCGAGAAGGAACTGGCGGTGCGCTTCCGTCCTTCCTACTTCCCGTTTACCGAGCCATCCGCTGAAGTCGACATGGAATGCGTGATGTGCAGTGGTAAAGGCTGCCGCGTCTGCAAGCAGACCGGTTGGCTGGAAGTCATGGGCTGCGGCATGGTCCACCCCAACGTGCTGCGCATGTCCGGGATCGACCCGGAAGAATTCCAGGGCTTTGCCTTCGGCATGGGCGCCGAGCGTCTGGCCATGCTGCGTTACGGCGTGAATGACTTGCGCCTGTTCTTCGACAACGATTTGCGGTTCCTCGAGCAATTTCGCTAGGTCGCGGCCCGTAACGAATCTATTAGGAGAGCAGGATGAAATTCAGTGAACAATGGCTGCGCAGTTGGGTAAGCCCGCTGGTGAGCCGCGACGAGCTGGTGGCTCGTCTGTCGATGGCCGGCCTTGAGGTCGATAGCGTCACGCCGGCCGCTGGCGAATTCAGCGGCGTGATCGTCGGTGAAGTGTTCAGCACCGAACAGCACCCGGATGCCGACAAGCTGCGGGTGTGCCAGGTCAGCAACGGTTCCGAGACCTTCCAGGTCGTCTGCGGCGCGCCGAATGTGCGCCCGGGCCTGAAGATCCCGTTCGCGATGATCGGTGCCGAACTGCCTGGCGACTTCAAGATCAAGAAAGCCAAGCTGCGTGGCGTCGAGTCCAACGGCATGCTCTGTTCGCAGGCCGAGCTGCAGATCGGCGAAGGCAACGATGGCCTGATGGAGCTGGCGGCTGACGCGCCGGTGGGCATGGACATCCGTGACTACCTGGATCTGGACGACGCGAGCATCGAGGTCGACCTGACCCCGAACCGTGGCGACTGCCTGTCCCTGGCGGGTCTGGCCCGTGAAGTCGGCGCGCTGTATGCCACTCCGGTCGAGCGCCCGGTGGTAGCGGTGGTGCCTGCCGTGCACGACGATGTCCGTTCGATCGAAGTCTTGGCCCCGGCCGCCTGCCCGCGTTACCTGGGGCGGGTTATCCGTAACGTCGACCTGTCGAAGCCGACCCCGCTGTGGATGGTCGAGCGCCTGCGTCGTTCCGACGTGCGCAGCATCGACGCCGCCGTGGACATCACCAACTACGTGATGATCGAGCTGGGCCAGCCGCTGCACGCCTTCGACCTTGCCGAAATCAACGGCGGCATCCGCGTGCGCATGGCCGAAGAGGGCGAGAAGCTGGTGCTGCTCGACGGCCAGGAAGTCACCCTGCGTAGCGATACCCTGGTGATTGCCGACCACACCCGCGCCCTGGCGATTGCCGGCGTGATGGGTGGCGAGCACAGTGGCGTGAACACCGCGACCACTCGCGACATCTTCCTGGAAAGCGCGTTCTTCGACCAGATCGCCGTCGCTGGCAAGGCCCGTTCCTACGGCCTGCACACCGATGCCTCGCACCGCTACGAGCGTGGTGTGGACTGGCAACTGGCCCGTGAAGCCATGGAGCGCGCCACTGGCCTGCTGCTGGAAATCACCGGTGGTGAAGCCGGCCCGATCGTCGAGACCGTCAGCGCGGCGCACCTGCCTGCCGTGGCACCGGTGACCCTGCGTGCCGAACGCATCACCCAGATGCTCGGCATGGAGATGGAGGCGGCTGAGGTCGAGCGTCTGCTGACCGGCCTGGGCCTGGGTGTTTCCGCGAGTGGAGCAGGGCAGTGGCGTGTTGACGTGCCCAGCCATCGCTTTGATATCAGCCTGGAAGTCGACCTGATCGAGGAACTGGCCCGTCTGTACGGCTACAACCGTCTGCCGGTCCGTTACCCGCAAGCCCGCCTGGCGCCGCAAGCCAAGGCCGAAGCCCGTAGCGACCTGCCTGAGCTGCGTCGTCTGCTGGTGGCTCGTGGTTACCAGGAAGCGATCACCTACAGCTTCATCGATCCGAAACAGTTCGAACTGTTCAATCCGGGCGTCGAGCCGCTGCTGTTGGCCAACCCGATCTCCAACGACATGGCGGCCATGCGCTCGTCGCTGTGGCCGGGTCTGGTCAAGGCGTTGCAGCACAACCTGAACCGTCAGCAGGCTCGCGTGCGTCTGTTCGAAAGCGGCCTGCGTTTCGTCGGTCAGTTGGAAGGCCTGAAGCAAGAGCCGATGCTCGCTGGTGTGGTTTGTGGCAGCCGTCTGCCGGAAGGCTGGGCACAAGGGCGCGATGTCGTCGACTTCTTCGACGTCAAGGCTGATGTGGAAGCGCTGCTGGGCTTTGCCGGTGCGCTGGATTCGTTCAGCTTCGTGCCGGGCAAGCATCCGGCGTTGCACCCGGGTCAGACCGCGCGCATCGAGCGCGAAGGGCGCCTGGTCGGTTTCGTCGGCGCAATCCACCCGGAATTGTCGAAAACCCTCGGTCTCGACCGTCCGGTCTTCGTTTTCGAGCTGGTGCTGGCTGAAGTTGCGTTGGGGAAAATGCCTAAATTCAGCGAATTGTCGCGTTTTCCTGAAGTGCGTCGTGACCTCGCGTTGCTGGCGGACAAGGGCGTGGCGGCCAGCGCGGTATTGGACGTAATCCGTGAAAATGCAGGCGAATGGCTCACAGAGCTCAGGCTCTTTGACGTCTATGAGGGTAAAGGCATTGATCCGCATAGAAAAAGCCTTGCAGTTGGCTTGACCTGGCAGCATCCATCGCGCACTCTTAATGACGATGAGGTGAATTCCACGACGCAAAACATCCTCACCTCGCTTGAAACCAGGTTGAACGCCACGCTAAGGAAGTGACGTATGGGGGCTCTGACGAAAGCTGAAATGGCGGAACGTCTCTACGAGGAATTGGGTCTGAACAAACGGGAGGCCAAGGAATTGGTCGAACTGTTTTTTGAAGAAATCAGACACGCTCTCGAAGATAACGAGCAGGTCAAACTGTCGGGTTTTGGCAATTTTGACTTGCGGGACAAACGCCAGCGGCCTGGCCGCAATCCAAAAACGGGAGAGGAAATCCCGATCACGGCTCGCCGTGTGGTCACCTTTCGTCCAGGGCAGAAGTTGAAAGCCCGAGTTGAGGCCTATGCTGGAACCAAGTCATAACGACGAGCTTCCGCCGATTCCAGGCAAACGCTACTTCACCATTGGTGAAGTCAGCGAGCTGTGTGCGGTAAAACCGCACGTGCTGCGGTATTGGGAGCAGGAGTTTCCTCAACTCAACCCCGCCAAGCGTGGTGGCAATCGCCGGTATTATCAGCGCCATGACGTGCTGATGATCCGGCAGATTCGCGCGTTGCTGTACGACCAGGGGTTCACCATCGGCGGGGCGCGTCTGCGTCTCTCCGGCGATGAGGCCAAGGACGACAGCACCCAGTACAAGCAACTGATCCGCCAGATGATCTCGGAGCTGGAGGATGTGCTGGTGGTGCTGAAGAAGTGATTCAAGGTTTTAAAATACTTTGACATTTCAAACGCTTGCGGTATATTTCTTCTCGCTTCCACAAGAAGCAAAACCCAGTTTCACGCCTAGTCGGGGCGTAGCGCAGTCCGGTAGCGCACTAGCATGGGGTGCTAGGGGTCGAGTGTTCGAATCACTCCGTCCCGACCATATTTCCTGAGTAAAATCAGACACTTGAGCCGATCAGCTAGATCGGCTTTTTTGTGCCTGAGGGGGAATCCTTTTTTAGGGCACATATAGGGCGCATGGGAACCCTGTACAGAGTTCTCGCCGCTTTTGTCCTCCTTGCACTGCCTTCAACATCGATTGAAATCCTTTTCGGGTTGTCGTTGTTTCTCGGCGTTTAGAATTTCCAGCAGTCTTCAAATGCTTTTGTTTGGCGTGATTGGGAGTTTTCCGCGGTTGCGCCGTGTCGGAGTCGTTGTCGACTCGCGGTATCCATCGGGAACCCTATATTGCCTCAGGGAGCTGACCGCGCATGGAGGCACCTTATAGGGCGTACACGGCACTGATGGTGTAATGCTCTGACTAGCACTTCTCAGGGCAACTTGCCTCCAGTGGGCAAAATGATGCCATTATCATGGGCATTGAGACCACGCTGAGGGACCAGTATGAAAGTCGTCAAGCTCACTATCCAAAACTTCCGTGGCATCCGTTTGGCGAACTTATTGTTTGATGGTCATACGTTGATGGTCGGAACCAACAATGTCGGTAAGAGCACAATTTGCGAGGCTCTCGACCTAGTTCTTGGGCCAGACCATGCTCAACGGTTCTTGGTAGGGGAGAGGGCAGCTCGTTCGCCGATGTCAGCCAGAAGCTCTCCCAACTGGTCACCGCCAATCTCGATGAAACGACCCCGCTCCAGGTCCATCAGTCCTGCTGAAGTGGCATGACGCAAAGCATCGAGCTTGGCCAGTTCTTCAGCTTCACGCTGCTCCAGCAGACGAAGCCCTTCGCGCATGACTTCGCTGGCGTTCTGGTATCGGCCGGAGACAACCAGGTCGTTGATGACCTGGTCCATGTGATCAGTGAGAACGACATTTCGCGTAGCCATGTTGTGCTCCAGGAACAAATAACGCTGCTGCGGATGTTGGCATATTATGCCATCGCATTGGCTCATGCCTAGTTTGAGTCTGGAATTCATGCTGGAAGGCCTCTTGCAAGATTTGTCAGGGTGATGGATGGAAAACGGAAAATGGCCCTGCCTGATCATGGATGGAGGGCAGGGAGCGGACCTCAAAGGCCACTCCTGTCGGGGGATACACCGTTTGGGTCAGGGCACGTTTGTCAGCTTCTGCGCTGGCGGAGTAAGGAAGGCGTTGTGGAAACCCGTTGCAGCAGATGTTGGGCATAGCTGCTCCCCCAGATTTAAGAAACAGAACTCGGAGAAGCGTTGCGACCTGGGGGGAGGATCAATGCGCAATGGCGCATCGTAGCTTCCCGGATCCAAGCTACATGGGCATGTTGCTGACAACGTCAGCGGTATGCCCCAACACAATGAATAAGGCCGCCGGGAGCTGTCAAAACCCCAACTGCTACAAGCTTTTTCAGGTCGTTGGTGTAGCTATAGAACGGGGAAGAGGACTACAAATCTGCTTCCACAACCAGCGTGGGAGCCTTCCTGATCATCTGTTCGGTTTTTGCCGAGGAAGGTGTGCATTGCCTACAGCCGTGTTTGTGTCAGGTGGCTATTTCACCAAAGATGAAAGTCTTTTTCGGCGTTTTACCAAGCGCTTGCGAAAGCCTATGAGCTAAGACAGACTCCCAGCCTTTCCAGACTCGACAAGGATGCGAGCATTGAAGTTTGAGAGTGACCAGTTTTCCGGCAATCATGGAATTGTCTTCAACGTATCGCGCTTCACCCTGTCAGCCAGTGAACGGGGTAGCCTCAGAACGTTGCATTTTGGTGAAGCGAAAGCCGCCCACTATGACGTGAACAATCTGGTGGTGGCGCTCTACGACAGAATGCTCGCCAAGGATTTGCCCTGCCAAATGATGGTCGGGATCTCCAAACCCCTGACCCGGCAACAGGGGGATTTACTCAATGCCCAACGAACGAGTATCGCCATGCTCACCAGTGGTGTTTTCGCCGCAGCGGCAGGCAGGTTTATGCCTGCTGTGGCCTTTCCAGTGGGATGGGCAGTCCGCGAGTTCACGCTGAGCAAATTGCCGACTTATCACGCTGGCGATGTCATCGTCAGCCTGGATGCGCAGGTCAGCGGCGGCATAGGTCCCCAGCACTCCGTATCGTCCATGATCATCAAGAATCAAGGCGGATAGACCATGAGCGAGTATGGCTTCTATGCCGGGGCTTACGCGGTGTTCCTGCTGCTGTTCTTTTGTCTGAAATCCTACCTCCTCAGAAAATGGCTGGGCATCACCCTGGTCGCTCTGGGGCTTGCGAGTATTTTTATACTGCCGCCTTTCATTGCCGGCTTCGATCTGGGCATCGCTTCGATTTATGCCATCGGTAGCGGGGCTGCGCTGTTTTTCAGTCGGGCCCGGTATGCGGCATGAGCCAGGTGCTCATTCAAGCAGCGTGAAATGGTCTTCCAAAAAAACCTCATATTTCCCACACGTCTCAGGTGTGGGAAATATTGTGTGCGTAGGAGGCTTCGGCCTAAGGCGGCTGTTTGTCATGCAGGACTGTCGGCGGTCATCTGGAAATGAGCCGGCAGCAGCTCCATAACGTCACAGAAGAGTTTCCGCTGCTTCCAGTCATTGCGATCGCCAATCACATACAAGCGGCGCTTGGCCCGGGTGGCCGCGACGTTGAGCAGGTTTGGCTTGGACACTGCCCATTCGCGAGCGCCGCCGTTTTCGCTGCTCCCACCCAGGACGAGGATGATCACGGCAGCTTCCTTACCCTGCATGGTGTGAATGGTGCCGCGCACGATCTTGCCGTGTAATCGATCCTTGAGCTGGTTGCGCACGTCCTGGAAGGGCGTAATCACTGCGATGCTGTCCAGCGGCACACCGTCGCCATCCAGCAAGGCCAACAGACGTTCGAGTACCTTGCCTTCATTGTCGACCCAATTGCCAGAAGAGCGGCCACTCGCATGCACCCAGCCGGTGAGCAGGCGGGCCGGAGTTTCTTTGGCGGGGGATGGCTCGATGGTGCCATAGACCATGGCACCGTCGTAAGCGATGCGATTAGCCAGGTCGAACATCGGTCTGTCGCAGCGACGGTGTACCACCAGCGGCAGGCCGACCCAGCATTTCTGGTCTTTGGGACCGGCCATGCGACCCCAAGGGGTGGCCTGGTCGGCCAGGGTCTGGGCGGACTGGCGATTGGGTAGCCAGTGAGCGTCGACTTGATAGCGGGTACGCATGTGTTCGAGCACGGCATCGGATACGGTGACGATCGGCTCCAATTGCAGCGGATCACCGACCAGCACAGCCCGGCGTGCACGCCACAGGGCACCCACTGCAGCCTGCGGGGTAGCCTGACCGGCTTCGTCCACCAACAGCCAGCCAATCTCGCCGCAGCCAAGGCTACCGAAGGAGCGGGCGAACGAGGCGAAGGTGCTGCTGAGCACCGGCACTACCATGAACAGCGAGGCCCATGCCGAACGTACCACGGCCTGGGACACGCCGCGATAACGGCTGCCGGTCAGCGTGCTGGTGATGAACTCCAGGTTGGCGCGCAAGCGCGAGGCCTCGATCTGGAAGAAGGTGCGGTGCAGCTTGAGCGCTTCGATAAACACCTTCGCCCGGGCCTGGCGCCAGCCTTCGACGATCCAGGGTTCGAGCAGCTCGATCTTGCTACCTCTGCCGATCCGGCCTTGTTCGAGCCAGACCCGCAGGTGCTCGGCCTTTCCAGCCTGGACAATGCTGCGAGCCTTGTCGATCTGCAGGGCGGCGTGGCGCACGGCTTCGTTGATCTCCTGTTCGTCCGTAGCCAATTGTCGATTGAGTTCGGTGAGCTGGCCGACGAGTCGCTGCATTTGGCGTTGAGCACCATCGAAGGCGTCCTTGGCCAAGGCGTGGGCGCTATCGAGCAGGCGTTGCCGGGCTGTCCACATGCGATGAGCACCCCAGAGGCTGAACAGGTTGGCGAGAAATCCCGGCTTTTTTGCCAGGTGTGCTTCAAGGGCCTGAAGTTCTCGTTGCAGTTGCTCGCGGGCAGGCGTGAGCTGTCGTGTTTCCAGCATGGCTTGTTCATCATCGAGACGGCTGCGCTGGGTCAGGCGGACTTGGCGCTCCTCTTCCTTCTGGTGGACTCGGGCCTTGGCGCTGATCACTGCCTGAACCCGTTCCAGAATGTCGCTGACTTGAGCGCGTAGTGCCTGTTCGGCGTTCTTGGCTTCCTGGTATTGCTTGACGGCGGCGCGCCAGAGACTGGTTTTTTCGGCGGACGAGAGCAACTTCATCTGTGGCGCTTGCTCGGCCAGCCATCCGCGCATGCCCTTGGGGGCTGGTTTGTCATCCGTGCTGTTCGCTACGGCCGCGTCGGGCGTTGTATCGCCGTCGTATAGATCTTCGTCCAAGTCTCCGTTGTCGAGGGCCTCTGGTTGGGAGGATGACGATTCCTCTTTGGTCTTCGTCGCTTTGGGCGGACGCTTGCCATAGAAGAAGCGATCGACGAACTGGGTACGTTTGGCTTTGCTGCCCAATGCCGCGGAGATCATTGCCCAGGCTGGCTTGCCGCTGGTGAGCTCGCCCAGTTCGCTGAAGTACTCGGCATCGGGCAGCCAGGATGGGTCGACCTTATCCTGCTGGGGCAACTCGAGAGTTACGTTCTCCACGGCACCATTATTGGAGGAGGCTACCACCATCTCGAAGCCGAACAGGCGTGGGTTGAGTTGATAGGCTAAGCGCTCGCGTCCGCCATCGTTGGCGGATTCGCGCCCATCCTGAATGAAGGCTTCCGACGCCTTGCTCAGCGAAGCCAGTACGTCGGCTCGCTGAGTCACCACGGCGGCGATCAGGTCGCGGAGGAGGGTGGTCTTCCCTGTGCCTGGAGGACCGTTGACGCCCATCACGCCGGTGTCGTTGCCCAGGTTGTTCAGTAGGCTGTTGACTGCCAGTTGCTGGGAGTGCACCAGCCCCAGATGCCGTTCGGCAGGCCAGCAGCCGGCGGCGTAGCGCGAGGGCGCGAGGCGATCGATCAGTGCCAGATCTGCGTTCGATTGGTCGAGGTGCAGACGCTGGCTGGCGTCGTGATGACTCAGGTAGCGGGCCAGCGGCGCACTGGTTTCGCCACGGCCCAAGGCATCGGCCACGTCGGCCAAATCGCTTAGCAGGAAGCTGTTGAGCGGATCGTCCTCCTGTTCGGGTTTACTCGGGTTGATTGGTGCAGAGCGGAAGCGATGTTCGCGCGGCTGGTCCCCGAAAAACGCTTCGAGTCCCAGGGTCTGGCGGATGTAGTCGGTCAGGCGTGCCAGGTCGGCAGCTTGGACCACCCCACCGAGCAGGCTTTTGGCCTGTCCACGGAGGAGGTCCTGGGTCTCGTCGAAGCCGCGTGTCCAATCCTTTTGATTGATGGCGCAGCCAACGAACCACGCCTCGCTGGAGAGAACCAGGCTATCGACCAGCATCATGCCTTGGTCGTTGAACTTGAGCGCGTACAAGGCTGAAAGCCGATGTTGTGGCTCCTTGTAGCCTTGGTCGGCGCCGTAGAGCGCCTCTAACTGGCGAGACACATCCAGGTTGTTGTAAAGGTGTGCGTAGAGCGTGTGGCTCCATACCCGTTTGTTCGGCAGGCGCTGCCGGCTCAGCGGGTTGGCTGGCATCCATGGCAGGATTTGGGCTGAGGCGGGGATGTTTTGGAAAAAAGGTTGATAGTCGCTGTCGCGCTTCTTCAGCTTGGGGACTGCCTGGGGTTGCAGCAGCTCGACGGCGTGCCAGTAACGCACGATATTTTGAGGATTCATCTACGTCCTTGAAAGCGCTGGGGGCTTGGATTCCTGATAGGGAAGAATATCAGGCATGGTGCATCGCTTCCTGGCGCAGGGCGCAGAAGCGATGCGGTCGTGGGCCGGATCACTTGCCTGATGGATACCAGGTGGCGTAGTTGTGGGTGTAATCCTCTTCCAGATCGATGTCTTCGTCGCGGATATCGTGAACTACATCCCGTTCTCGGTCGAAGGCTGGGCGCAATTCGCGTTCTGCCAGCTCCTGGGCCACATAGGCCATGCCTCGCCATTTGTTGCGCCATGCCAGCAACTGTGCCGGGGTTTCAATGACGTAGACCGGTGCGTCGAGACGTTCACGTAGGTTTGGAACGCGGTAGGAGGCGTTCATTAGGCTGGGAACTCGAACTTCTTGGCCGCGCTTGTCCCAACCGATCCAGTGGCTGTAGAAGCGCATACGGCGGTCGTTGTTAGCGATGAACTCGAAATAGTTTCGACTCGATCTGGGCATCGTCCGGGCGCAGGCCAGCCGCATCAGCTTAGTGTTGATCTTCCCGATGCGGTCATCGCTTAACTTGGCCAGTGAGAGCAAAAAATGATCATAGTTGTTGAATCTGATTTCCTTGGCATGGAAATGCAGGCGTTCGGTATAGCCCATTCCCTGATCGGGTGAGCAGCGGACGAGGTACTTGAAGTTTTTGACGCAGTCGACTGATGCGGACATGACTTTCTCCACAGGCCTATATCGGAACAACCGATACCCGCATTGCTGCTTGCTTGGCCTTTACTGGCGAAAATCAGAAAGAAGAAAGAGGATGGGTGTTCCCCAACGCAGCAGGGTGCCTCCCGAGGCATGGCGTGATCTTAAGTGGCCAGTAGCTAGCCTGTCAATAATCGCGTGGGGGGACTCCGCGTCGTGCATACCATATAAAATGGTACGGCTCAGGTCATGCCGGGCGGCGTTATCGGTGACCTGCTGAGCATGTTCTGTCCGAGATCGACACTGACGTTATCGCTGTGCCATTTCTAGTTCTTCGCGGGATATATCCAATTCCTCATCATTCAACTGAGATGCGTAATTGAATTTGGTCAAGAGTGATCGGTCAAGTCCTGCCGGTATCGATCATCCCAGCCCCAGAGCTGATCGGGCGGGTAAGCTTGGGCATTACAGTCGCACTGGAAAAGCTCCTGGAAGTACGGTCGGCAATAGAGTCGACTATAGCGGTGTGAACGCGCCTAGCCGCGCTTGCTCAAGGTACACTTTGATATGGCGCTCGACGCTAAACACACCGGGCGTGTAGTCGAGCTTCCGGGGCGGTAGGTGTCGGCTTCAGCGCTTTCAGCTCGGCTTCAATGCCGGCCAGGTCGGCGTCGACCAGTTCCTCCAGCAAGCTGGCCTGAAGGGGGCTGAATGACTCGGCCCGTTTGGCGAAGCGATGGCGCTTGAGCACGGCCAGTTCGTGGGTGAGCTTTTGATTGACGGTTTTGTAGTGCAGGACCGTTTTAGATCGAATCGACGCGGATCATTGCAACAGGTCCTGGAGAAAAGCCGTGTGCCAACGTCTGGCACTCGGTTGGTCCGATCATCCAGGTATTCAGGTCGATCAAACCTTGCGCTCAAGTGAAAGAGCATTTCCCGTAATGCCCTACCGATGTTGGCTGAAATGTAGGACGTTTCTTATAGTTAATTAGGATCTGTAGCAAACAGCGGTATTGCTCTTCTTTTCGATCTTTATCTGTCTTTATATCTGACGCCATCTTTCATACTTCAAGGATGTGAAGCATGGCGAGCGGATTCATCAATGAAAAGACTATCCATTACCCCAGTCTGAAAAACCAACTGTTGATACAGCGCGGTTCACATGCACAGACCAAGTTCGACACGATCAATAGCCACCTGCGCCGCTCAATGGTGACACCAGGACAACTGGTGATCGTTCCCGATGACAGCACGGCGTCCTGCACCTTCGAAGAAGCCTGGCTGATGACCCGGGCACGGGAAATCGATCTGGCCCTGAGCCTCAACCCCAAGGCCGGTGTCGAGGTCCTGAACAACTATGATTTGTTGCAGGGCTTGCTGGGATACAGCTCGATTGGCATCGGCAGCACCACGGCGGCCTGGGGACGGCATTTGACTGGGGTCGAGGAAACCTTGAAGGACATCGAAAAACTGCATCAGCAGCATTTAAAAGGCGGCAGCTCGGCCAGGAGCGAATTTTTCGTCAAGCGCCAGGCCCTGTTCCAGAAGCTGGACACTCAACTCCAGGGTGTGGGCCATTACGGTACCAGCCTGCGACACAACGAGTCGATCAAGAAAATGCTCGGCATTTCCACCCAGCGCTACCTGCATCGCCAGACCATCGACGGTTATGCGCAGCGGATCAACAAGATTGCCAGCACCTCGCGTTTTCTGAGCAAAGGCGGCTATGTGGGCATGGCCCTGGACGTGGGAGCGGCGGGACTGGCGATTCAGGAGGCGTGTTCGACGGGGCGGGAAGAGCAGTGCAGAAAGGCCCGGTATGTGGAGGGCGGCAAGGTGGCGGGAGGAATTGCTGGTTCTCACTTCGGAGGAAAGCTTGGGGCGCGTGCAGGGGGATTGGTGTGCGCGGTTGGGTTGGGTGTTGTATCGGGCGGGTGGGGAGCATTGAGCTGCGGAATTATTGGTGGGGTCGTAGGTGGATATACTGGCGGAATAATATTTGGAGGGCTGGGAGAGCTTGCGGGTGATTTGATTTATGAGGGAACGCATTGATGATGACGTTGGAGGCGATGAGTGTTTTTCTACTTCTGTTTCTATTGTTCTTTAGTCTTGGCTTGTCAGCCTATATCACTAAAACAAAGCTGGATTTGGTCGAAGCCTATTTCGATAATAACGAAATGATGATCGGTGACCGCAAATGGTGGGGCGGCAAGTCTTACAAGCATCGCTCAATGAGGTTATGTTTGATCGGCATCGTTATCATGTTTCCCAGGATGTTCATCTGGCGCGGACTCGTCACCCAGCGAGAGCTCGACGCCATACCGCAGGGGCTCAAACGATGGAGCAAGGCACCTTTGTATCTTGAGCTTCCTCTATTCTTCGGCATGATTGCCTTTTGGATATGGCACCCATTTCTGTGAGATGGGCAGTGCGCAAGTTCACGCTGAGCAACTGGCCGACGTATCACGCCGGCGATGCCATTGTCAGCCTGGATGCGCAGGTCAGCGGGGCAGGCAAGAGGTAGACTGCTGATTTATCCTTCGTCCGGAGTCGCTTCCCCTTGGAACTCAAGCAACTGCGCTATTTCGTGAAGATCGTCGAGCATGGCAGCCTTGGCCGTGCCGCATTGGAGCTGGACGTCGGCGTCTCGGCACTAAGCCAGCAGGTCGGCAAGCTTGAGAGTGAACTGTCGACTCGCCTGCTAAACCGTACCAGCACTGGCGTGACACCGACCAGCGCCGGGTTCGCCTTCCTGCACCACGCCCAACTGACCTTGCGTCAGGCGGAGAACGCGATCCTGGCAGCACATCGCGGACGCATGAGTGGATACGTCAGTGTCGGTCTGCCACCCACCACCGCCACGGTTCTGGCGCTGCCATTGATCAATGCAATGCGCGAGCGTTACCCAGACATCCAGTTGCACCTGGTGGAGATGCTGTCCGGGCACCTCGCGGCGCAGCTCAATGCGCGACAGATCGATCTGGCCATCCTGTTTCAACTCGAAGGCGGTAAGCGCTGGAACGTGACGCCGTTGCTGGACGAAAAACTATTCGTGATTACCTCCCGGGAGCTGCCAGGCGCACCTCGTGGCGACAGCGTGCAACTGGCAGATCTTGGTCAACTGCCGCTGGTGATGCCCAGCTCTCAACATGGGCTGCGTACGACTCTGATGACTGCATTTGAACGCTCGGGCGTGACGCCTAACATCATCATGGAGATAGACGGGCTGGTCGTGCTGATGAACGCGGTAAGGGCCGGACACGCCGCTACGATTCAACCAGGTGCCGCCGCGGCATTAGAAGGGGAGTCGGGATTGTCACTGGTACAGATCGCTGATGCGCACGTTGGGCGTAGGAATTTGCTGGCGACTCTTGCTGACGACGAATTGTCTCCGGCTGCTCTGGCGACGCGGGTCGTGATAACCGATGTCGTGCGACATCTGGTCAATGATCGACAGTGGCCCGGAGCGCGTTTGATCGAGGAAATTTGAGACTTGGAACCCTGTCACCGTACCTATGCCTTACAGGCAATGCCGCCCACTCAATAGTTGTTCGCCTCGCATAACCGTTGCGATCAAAGGGGCTGTTGCCCGAAGAAAGTTCACTTCCCCCCCCTTTAGCAAAACTAAAGCCCCCATGTAAAAACCCGCCTTTCGCCCCCTTGGGTGCCGCACTACTGTTCGCCCACTCGCCAGCAGCAACTCGTTCCCGTCTGCTTGCGAATTGAGGAGAAACGATGGTCGATGTTTTGGTTATAGGTGGCGGTAACGCGGCCTTGTGCGCGGCGCTGATGGCGCGGGAAGCCGGTGCCAGCGTGATGTTGCTGGAAAGCTCGCCAAAGGTCTGGCGCGGTGGTAATTCACAGCACACGCGCAACCTGCGCTGTATGCATGATGCGCCGCAGGATGTGCTGGTCGACGCGTATCCGGAAGAAGAATATTGGCAGGACTTGCTCAAAGTTACCGGCGGCATAACCAATGAAAAATTGGCACGCATCGCCATTCGCGCCTCTTCCTCGTGTCGTGACTGGATGCGATCCCACGGCGTGCATTTCCAGCCGCCGTTGTCCGGCGCGTTGCATGTAGCACGCACCAATGCATTCTTCATGGGCGGAGGCAAGGCGCTGGTCAACGCGTACTTTCGCAGTGCTGAACGCCTGGGCGTCAAGATTCGCTACAACGCTCAAGTCACCGATATCGAGCTGCAGGATGGAAAGTTCGTCGCCGCGCACATAGACGAGCGCGAGGTCGATGGGCAGCATTTGCCTGCCGAACGCGTTGAAGCCCGCTCCTGCGTGCTGGCAGCCGGTGGCTTCGAATCCAACCGCGAATGGCTGCGCGAGGCTTGGGGCCAAAACGAACGTGGCGAATGGCCGTCGGATAACTTTCTGATCCGTGGCACGCGTTTCAATACCGGGGTGTTGCTGCGCCGCATGCAGGATCTCGGCGCTGACGTTATCGGTGATCCGACACAGGCGCACATGGTTGCCATCGATGCCCGGGCGCCGCTTTACGACGGTGGGATCTGCACCCGTATCGACTGTGTGTCGCTGGGCGTGGTGGTCAACCGCGACGGCGAGCGCTTCTACGACGAAGGCGAAGATTTCTGGCCCAAGCGCTATGCAATCTGGGGGCGGCTGGTGGCCGGTCAACCCAACCAGAAGGCGTATTCGATCATCGACCAGCAGGCGATCGGCCGTTTCATGCCGCCGGTTTTCCCAGGGGCCAAGGCCAACTCACTGCAAGAGCTCGCGCGTCTTCTGGATTTGCCAGAAGCGCAGTTCATGCAAACCATCGAAAACTACAACCGTGCCTGTCAGGTCGGCACTTTCGACCACACCGCCCTGGACGACTGCCATACCGAAGGTCTGACACCGGCCAAGACACACTGGGCACGGCCTTTGGTCAAACCGCCGTTTTATGGCTATCCGCTTAAACCCGGTGTGACCTTCACCTACTTGGGCTTGGCCACCGATGAAACGGCGGCTGTGCACTTCAAAGGCAAAGCCAGTCCGAATCTGTTTGTCGCCGGGGAAATGATGGCGGGCAACGTGCTGGGCAAGGGCTACACCGCCGGCATCGGCATGGCCATAGGCACTGCTTTCGGGCGTATCGCTGGCGTTCAGGCGGCGGCCTCGGTGGGTTTTGGCCCTTCTACTGTGATATCGGAATCTCGACATGCAACGGTTTGATCCCCAAGCGTCCTGCCAACTGATCCCAGTCCTTAATCTGGAAGAAAGTGAAGTTGAGCGGCAGATGACCATCTGCAATGCCTGTCGCTATTGCGAAGGTTTCTGTGCGGTGTTTCCGGCCATGACCCGGCGTCTGGAGTTCACGCAGGCAGACATCCATTACCTGGCGAACCTATGCCACAACTGCGGTGCTTGCCTTTCGGCGTGCCAGTACGCCGCGCCCCATGAGTTTGCGGTCAATGTGCCTAAAGCAATGGCCAAGGTGCGTCTGAACACTTATGCCGAGTACGTTTGGCCGCAGCCGTTGGGCAAGCTTTACCAACGTAACGGTCTAACCCTGGCTCTGGCTTCGGGTGGCGGGTTGGCGTTGTTTCTGTGCTTGACCCTGGTGGCGATGGGTAACCTGTTCACGGCCATGCCGGGGGGCAATTTCTACGGTATTTTCCCGCACAACACATTGGCCCTGATGTTTGGCGTGGTGTTCGGCTTTGCGGCACTGGCCCTGACAATCGGAGTACGACGCTTCTGGCGTAACGTCTCACCTGTCGACGCGCCGCTGCCACTGAAAACCTCTGCCGCCCTGGAGGCCACGGTCAACGTCGCACAGCTCAAGTATCTGGACGGCGGCCACGCAGAAGGCTGCAATAACGAGGATGACAAATTCACTCTATGGCGCCGTCGCTTCCACCACTTCACCTTCTACGGCTTTCTGCTGTGCTTCGCCGCCACGGCAGTGGCCACGCTCTATCACTTCCTGCTCGACTGGTCTGCCCCATACCCGATCTTCAGTCTGCCGGTGATGCTCGGAATCCTCGGCGGTACCGGCCTGCTGGTGGGCCCGGCCGGATTGCTCTGGATGAATCTGCGCCGCAACCCGGAACAGGGCGACGAGAACCAGAAACCCATGGATCGCGGATTTATCGCGCTGCTGTTGCTGGTCAGTTCCAGCGGCCTGGCATTGCTCGCCTTGCGCGAGACCAGCGCCCTGGGCTTGCTGCTGGCAATTCACCTGGGGCTGGTGATGGCGTTCTTTCTGACCATGCCCTACAGCAAATTCGCCCACGGTATCTTCCGTAGCGCCGCGCTACTCAAGTACGCCATCGAAAAACGTCTACCCAACCCGATCAACGCCGGCAGTGACTGACTGTCACGACCTCTATTCCAATAACAATATCGAGTAGCACCATAACCATGGTCAAAATAAAAACGGAAAACACCCGATCCCGGACGTCAAAATTCGGCGCTATCATAAGGGTCACCAGCGGCAACTTTCTCGAACAGTTCGACTTCTTTCTGTTCGGGTTCTACGCAACCTACATATCCCAGACGTTCTTCCCCGCAAGCAGTGAGTTCGCCTCGCTGATGATGACCTTTGCCGTATTCGGTTCGGGTTTTCTGATGCGTCCATTGGGCGCCATCGTGCTGGGCGCCTACATCGACAAGGTGGGGCGTCGCAAGGGTTTGATTGTGACGCTGTCGATCATGGCATGCGGCACGGTTCTGATCGCATTGGTACCGGGGTATGCCAGCATTGGCGTCGCGGCACCGATTCTGGTGCTGTTGGGTCGATTGCTGCAGGGCTTCTCGGCGGGTGCGGAACTGGGCGGTGTGTCGGTTTATCTGGCCGAGATCGCAACGCCGGGCCGTACGGGTTTCTACACCAGTTGGCAGTCGGCCAGCCAACAGATCGCGATCATCCTTGCGGCGGCGTTGGGCTATGGGATCAACGCCTACCTGAATGCAACCGAGATAGCGGCGTGGGGCTGGCGCATTCCGTTCTTCATCGGTTGCGTGATCATCCCGTTCATTTTCATCATTCGTCGTTCGTTGCAGGAAACCGAAGCGTTCAAGGCTCGTGCGCATCATCCAAGTACTGCCGAAGTGTTCCGCTCCATGAGGGAAAACTGGCGCACAGTGCTGGCGGGCGGACTGTTGGCCTCGATGACCACGACTACCTTCTACCTGATCACCGTATACACCCCGACATTCGGAAGAACGGTGCTGCACTTGAGCACCACTGATAGCCTGGTGGTGACGTTGTTTGTGGGGCTCACCAACTTTATTTGGTTGCCCATCGGCGGTGCGATTTCAGATCGAATCGGCCGTCGTCCACTGCTGTTGGCGATCTCGCTGCTGTGTATTTTCACAGCGTATCCGGCCATGCATTGGCTGGCTGAAGCCCCCAGTTTCGAGCGATTGTTGGTGGTCTTGCTGTACTTCTCGTTCTTCTTCGGCGTGTACAACGGTGCAATGGTCGCGGCCTTGACCGAAGTCATGCCACAGAATGTGCGGGTGGTGGGGTTTTCTTTGGCCTTCAGCCTGGCGACCGCAATTTTTGGTGGGTTTACCCCGGCGATGTCGACCTTTCTGGTGCAGGCAACCGGCGACAAGGCGTCTCCGGCCTATTGGTTGATGTTCGCAGCGTTGTGCGGGTTCTCGGCAACGATGGTCTTGTATCGGCAACGTAATAGGTCTGCGAAAAAAGACGGGCCGCCCCCAAAAAGGGGATTGTCGCGAAAAACGCCTGACCAGGTGGTTTAGCGTGGCAGCGAATGTTCATGCGATATCTGAACAAATATGGCAATTGAGCCTGGCCTGCACAATCGGCTGTTAGATTGCCAGCCGTTGAGTTCACCATTGAGCGGCTGAATCTGAATGACCGTGACTGCCTGAAGGTTCGTGAAGACTATGCAACCGCGTTTTCTGATGGCGATATCTCGTTGGACTATTTGCGCCGTCGAGCACCTTTTCTTGCCAGGGAAATCGAAGTGGAGGGAGGCGGTCTGCCGATGTCTGTTCGACAGGACTAGACGCGAACCTGCCTCTTTCTGCTGTCCCCTTTCTGCTTTCTGTGCAGTCATTTCTCCGTGAATTGTTTCCGATAACCCGTCAGACGCGCCGCGACAGGAGCACCAAGTCGGCCGCTTCCTCAGCGTCTTTGAGGAGCGTCTTGCGCGGCGTGCCCATCTGCGCACGCATGGTCAGCCCACGCGCTAGATCCGTGACTTGGATTGCGCGCGCGGTTACGGGAAAGTCAGACGGGATTTCTCCCGCGCTGATCCCGTCCCGGAAACGGCCTTCCACTAGCGTCACGGCGCCAGCTCCCGCGTTCTGCAGGAACTGCCGGACCTCGGGGTCGTTCACAAGCGGCGCGACGCACACGAGAAGACAGCCTGGGGCAGAACCTTTCTCGGTCGCACTTTCTACGGCCTGCCTCAGAAAGCTGGTGAGCGAGTCGCGAAGAGTCCCCGGCGAGAGGAGTGCTTTGGCTGCGAGAGCGCCTTTCCTCTCTGCATACGCCCTGAGGGTACGCAAGAATATCGTCCGCTTGTCCCCAAAGACGGCATACAGGCTTGGTCGTCCCACACCCATCCCGGCGACGAGATCGTCGATCGTCACTCCGTCGTAGCCCTTCGACCGAAACACCTGGGTCGCCTTTTCCAGCGCCCCAGCCTCGTCGAAGCTGCGCGGTCGGCCCCGCGGCCTAGCTGTATTTTGAATCATTTAGTTCAAAACTCGTTGACAATGGCTGTTTTGCAAATATATAACTGAATAGTTCTAAATTGGCAAGCGGGCTCCGGCTTCGCGGGGCTTCACGTTTCACCACGGAGACACCTATGGAACATTCGATCGCACTCGTCACCGGCACCACCTCCGGGCTCGGTTATGCGGCAGCCCGCACTCTTGCCGGAGAGGGCTGGCGCGAGATCATTGTCACCGGGCGCAGCCTGGCCCGGACCCAGGAGACGGCCGCTCAGCTCGCGGCGGAGACCAAGGCGCAGGTCTTCACGCCGCTGGAGCTGGATCTGAACTCGCCGGCCAGCGTTGAGTCCGCCCTCGCCGAGCTGGTCAAGCGCGGTCGGCCGATCGATTTCCTGCTGCTCAATGCAGGGATGGTTCCAGGCAAGGAGCGCGTGATCACGGCCGCAGGCGTCGAGGCTTCTCAGGCCCCGCTGATCGGTCATCATCAACTGACGGTCGGCTTGCTTCGCGCCAACCTGCTGAGCCCCAACGCACGGATTGTTATCGCCGGTGCGGAGCCTGCCCGAGGGGGCGTACCCATGTTTCGCTACACCGACGTGCCAGCCTTCGCGGCCAAGAACTACCGGGGTGACCAAACCGCCGCTGTGGAAGCCTTGATCCGTAACGGGCCGAACGTGAAGTACGTGCCCAACAATGCGTATGCCGACGCGAAGCTCACTGTCGCTTGGTGGGTCGCGGCGCTGGCCCGCCGGCTACCTTCCGGCATGGCCGTATACGCCGTGTCGCCCGGTGCCGCGACCGCTACCAAGGTTTCGCGACAAGCTGGCCTAGCCGTGAAGTATCTGTTTATCCCAATCGCGAACCTCATTCCTGGCATGAATCAGACGCCGGAGACCGCGGCCCGTCGGTACCTCCAGGCGTCGGAGTTCGGAACCGACGTCTCAGGGCAATTCTTCGCCTCGGCTCAAGGGAAGTTCTCAGGCCCCATTGAGGTGCAGCGCCACCCACACCTCCACGATCACGCCAGCCAGGAAGCCGCGTGGCAGGCCGTCGTCAAGGTCTCCGGCGTCGACTTGTCCTAGGTGCATCCTTATTTCGAGTTTGATGTTCTCCAAGGAATCGCCACGAATCAGGGAGCGGCAATCGAGCGAGCAATTGAAAAATATGGCATTGGTGTCATGGTTCAAGAGCGTTTCGGCGACCCTGATGGTTTTCAGAAAGACCTAATGTATGATTTTCGGGTCGGTGGGAATGACGAAGAAGCACTTTGTACTGGCCGTCGGATGATGCACGCGTCATTGGCATACATTTTTCATTTTTCAAACGAAAGCCGGACAGGCTTGAACAATCGATCCAATGGGAATGCCCGTTTTATACGTCGTGCGGAGAAGACTTTCGTCGCGATAATCAACAAACCTGCAAAAATACACCGTGGGTTACCAAGGCTTTACCTGTGGAGAAATTGTGCTTTTTCGGGCGAGCTATCATAGGAGCGGGCGACCCCGCGCAATCTCCAGAAACCCCTCCGGCCACAATGGTTTGATGCATAACGAAGATCTTGTGCAAAAGGAGGATGTATTTGTAAAAGGATCAAAAAAGGACGTATTTGTTTTAGTGTCTTTTTTTCGGCCGCTTTTGTGAGTCCGACCCCGCTACTGGCGTTCCGTCCACGCAGGATGCCCAGGCAGGGAGATGAGTGCTAAAACCCGAGGTCTCTTGAGGGGTGGGGCCAGTGCAGAAAATGCCCCGTCACACAAAGTGGCGGGGCTGGATGCTTAGTCGATGATGTCCAAGCTGAAGGACGGATTGAGTGTCGTGCCGGTGATCGAGTAAGAGGCGGTGGAGCTATCGTCTTCCCCGTAGTCGAAATTGTCTCCCGAGTCGTGATTGGGTCCACCCTGAACGTAGGCCCTGGCCCAGCAGGAGGTGCCTTCAGGAACACCATATTCGCGAAGGTCAACCTTCGCAACGCCACCGGCCGTGATCACCTCAGTTCTATCTGGAGGGCATTCGCCACCGTCCCACTCGACTCTGAAGGACGAGGCGAACCCTGCTCTATTATGAAATTCGACGAGATATGGCAAGATATTTTCCTTTCATAAGTTTTAGTGTTTTCTTAATTGTCATGTCACGCCGCTTCGAAGACGCAACGATGACAGCATGAGCAATATTGCGGGTAACACGTTCCAGTATTAGTCCAGCGTTTTAGAATCTACGTATCACGCTAGATTAGTGCTGAACCCTTTTCCTCATGGTCGCCGCGCAATGCGCGCAACAGCGTTGACGCATTGAACCTGGGACGCTGCGATAGCGAAGCCTTCCATGGGGAAATTATTTCCTTTTAATCGAAAGTATAGATGGCGTGTAGTGACATCTTTATTCACTAGCGCTGCTCGATTACGAGGCTAGCCGCCTTTCATGAGTATGCATTTCAATATTTAGATTTATTGGCTATAAGTAAGGTGGCTATAAGCCATTAATGTGTTTTTAACACAACGATAGAGATGCGCTCAGATTTGAGCGCACCGACGATGGTCCAGTCTTGGTTCATACCCTTTTCTGCGACAGGCTTTTCACGAATTTCTCACATCCTGAAGCGCAGATTGATCTGACAAAAGGATTTGACCCCATCAAACAGAAAAACCGCCATGTGCGGTTTTTTTGTTTCTGGCTTTTGATGGGTTTTGTCGCGAGACGGTTTGCGACACGGTCCGTGCAGACGCACCCATAACAGGTATTTGGCACATCAGGCGGCCACCGCCTGCCGTTGTTGCTTGAGCAACGGCACGGCGCGTACTGAGCTGCCCGCTTGCAATTGCAGGCGTTTGGCGGTCAGGCGATCGACCAGCAAGCTGTTGCCGACCAGTCGAGCGCGGGCGGCGGTGATACGGCAGTTTTCCAGGCGCTGGTTATGGATCAGCCAGAGCGGCGCGTTGTCGTCCGGTGTGCCGACCATCAGGTCCAGCGACTGGCTGTCGTGCACGGCACGGATTTTCGAGATATGGGCTTCGATGAGCGGACCGCCGTCGAAGATGTCGATGTAACCCTTATGGGAAAAGCCTTCGTTGCAGAGGATTCTGCGCGCCGGTTCGGCGTTTTCATGGGCCTTGCCGATCACCGCCTGAGCTTGCTCGGTGAGCAGGCAGGTGTACAGCGGCTGACGTGGCATCAGCTCGGCGATGAACGACTTGTTGCCGAGCCCGGAAAGGTGATCGGCGTGGCTGAAGTCCATTTTGAAAAAATGTCGACCGAGGCTGTCCCAGAACGGCGAGCATCCGTGCTCGTCGGCGCTGCCGCGCAGTTCGGCGATCAGTTTTTCGCCGAACAGGTGTGGGAACTCGGCGACAAACAGCAATCGCGCGACTGACAACAGTCGGCCGTTATGACCTTGACGCTGATCCGGGCGCAGAAACAACGAGCCAATTTCCGATTGGCCGGTCATTTCGTTGTTGAGGAACAAGGTCGGGATTTGTCGACGGATTCCCAGGCCTGCCGAGGTGTTGACCGTCAACCCGACACGGTAGCTGTACCAGGGCTCACGCAGCCCGACGGCACCTGCCAGGGCGCTGACGCCGATCACTTGCTGATCGTCGTCTTCGAGCACGAACAGGTAGTCGGCATCAGCCCGTTCTACCTGCCCGACAAAGGTCCGCTGCGCCCAGCGTATGCGCAGGGTCAGACGCTCCTCGTTGGCCGGCAGCGCGGTGAACTCCGGGCCGGCGAGGCGTGCCAGCGCCAGTAACGCGGGCAGGTCGCTCATTTGAACCGGGCGCACGATCATGATGGAGCTCCTTGGGCGCGCAAGATCTGCTTCATAGCGCAATCAGCCGAACGGGGCTGCCGTTGTCCAGTTGCAAGGCGTCGAGCTGGATGGCGTTGAGCAAGACTGGCTGGTCTGCGTTCCAGTCCAGCTCGGCGATAATCGCTCGGTAGTTTTCCAGTGCGTCATTGCTCAGCAGGTACAGCGTCTTGCCTGCACTGTGTGAGCTCAGGTGCGCAACGGCCGTGCGGGTCCGGGCAATCGAACGAATACTCGGGGTGCGTGCAAACAGTGTTGGTCCACCGTCGAAGAGGTCGATGTAGCTGTTGCTCTCGAAGCCTTCGCGTTCAAGGATATCGAAGGCTTCCTGGCCATCCGGATGAATCCGGCCAATACACGCCTGAGCGCTTTGCGGCAGCATCGGTACGTAGATCGGGTAGTGCGGCATCAACTCGGCGAGAAAACTTCGGTTTTGCAAGCCGTAGAGGCGTTCCGCCTCGACATAAGGCAGGTCGAAAAAGTGCTTGCCCAGTGCATCCCAGAATGGCGATTCACCTGCGTCGCTGCTGTAGCCGACGATTTCGCTAATCACGGCGTCGGAAAAGCGCTGAGGGTGGGCGGCGATGAACATCAGTCGGGCCCGGGAAAGCATTTGCGAAGCGGGCGTGTGCTCTAGCTCGCTGTCGACGTGAAAACCGCGCAGCAAGGTATGGGCGCTGAGGTCCTGGCACAATGACAGCGCCGGCACCCCGTGATGAATGTTCAGCTCGCGCGACTCGCTGGTGAACGGGCGGTTGCGCAGGCTGTAGAAGGGCTCGTTGAAACCGGCGGTCGCGAGGACTTCCGAACAGCCCAGCAGCCGTTGACTGGCCAGATCCTCCAGCACGAAGAAATAGTTCTCCGGGCCATGGCTCTGCACGTCACTGGCAAACGATGCGCAGGAAGCGAGAATCTTCTGGCGCAGGTGCTCGGTGTCGTCCGGCAACGAGGTGACACTCTCCAGGCTGTCGCGCGCAAGTTGTTGCAACTGAGGCAGGTCGGATAACTGAACTGGACGTAAGGCCAGCATGGAGGTACTCCTGTATCAAAGGGCCTGATACCGGGCATCAGGTTTGACTATCACTGTCGGCTTCCACGCATGCAACGGCGGTCGGCTAATCACTGTCAGCGACCGCTCGACGTTTAAACACGGCTCTTTTTCAACTGTTGGAAGGGTCTGGCAATACGCTGCTGGCGCCGATTCTGTTGAGGAAAAACAGGTAGACCAGGCCCGCCGCAATCCAGATGCCGCCGAGCTTTTGCGCATCGGCACCCATGTTGGAGAGGATGGCGCTGACGATGATGAAGCCGATCACCGGGCAGACCAGATGGCGGATCACCTGGCCGGATTTCTGCCGGCGCCAGTAGTAGTTGATCACGGTCAGGTGCAGCAGCATGAAGCCGCTCAGGGCCCCGAAGTTGACCAATGAAGTCAGGGTGTCCACCGAGTTGATGAACAAGTAGCAGATCAACAGCGACAGCACCGCCACCAGGTAAATACTGATGTGCGGGGTGTTGTGTTTGGGGTGTACCTTGGCCAGCACTTTGGGCAGTTTGCCGTCTCGTGCCATACCGAACAGCAAGCGCGATACCGCGGCTTGCGAGGTGATTGCCACCGCCACGCCCCAGGCCAGTGCCGTGGCCACGCCGGTGACAGTCGCCAACCAGCTGCCGGCGGCGACTTCGGCGATTTCATAGAACGCGGTATCGGCGGACTTGAAACCCATGCCGGCGGCCAGGTCCGTGGCGATCCAGGTCTGCACGACAAAAATTACCCCCATGATCACCAACGTGATCAACGCGGCTTTGCCGACGCTGCGGCCCGGGTCGCCTTTGATCTCTTCGGCCAGGGTCGAAATCGCATCGAAGCCGAGGAACGACAACACCGCAATTGACACCGCTTGCATGAGCAACGCGAAGTTGAAGTGCTCGGGGTTGTACAACGGCGCCAGGGTCAGCTGACCGTTACCGGCGCCACCGTGCAAGGCGGTCCAGGCGTAGAACAGGAAAATCCCCAGCACCACCAGTTGCGCCAGCAGAAAGAGCATGTTCATCCGTGCGGTAAAGGTGATGCCCCGCAGGTTGACGAAGGTCGCGCTGACCAGGAAGGCGAGGATGAAACCGACCTTGGGAATGTCCGGGTACAGGTGGTTCAACGCCATCGCCGCATACACGTAGAGCAGCGGCGGGATCAGCAGATAGTCGAGCAGCATCAGCCAGCCGGCGATAAAGCCGACATGTGGGTTCAGCCCGCGTTGAGCGTAGGAGTAGACCGAGCCGGCGATCGGGAAGGCCCGCGCCATGCTGCCGTAACTCAAGGCGGTGAACAGCATCGCCACCATGCCGATGATGTAGGCCAGCGGCACCATGCCGGGTGCCTCCTGGTTGACGTAGCCATAGACGCCGAAGGGGGCGATGGGGATCATGAAAATCATCCCGTAAATCACCAGATCGGTTAGCGACAGACTGCGTTTCAACTCTTGCTTGTAGCCGAATTCTTCTATTTCCATGAAGCCGTTCTCCTTGTAAGCCACTAGGGCAATGTGTTTGAACCAGGCAGGTAAAAACACGCGACTGCGTTGGTCATCGTTGTTTTACCGGTACAACCTTCCGTGTTTTTTCAGCTTGAAACTGTTCGCTTGAGGTCTCGGTTCTACAGCAGCGGCGCCAGATAATCGCTCCAGGTCTGGACGGCCAGTCGATTGCGCAACAGGTCGTTGCGCACCTCGATCAGCACCGAGTCGATGCCGCGGGCGTCGCCGTGAACCGGCACGGTCATGTCGGCCGCCGGATTGATTTTGTAGGGCTGATTGCCGGCGACCCGCAGTGGATGCCCGGCCAGTCCGTCGATCAGCCGGCGTGCATAATCCTCGGCCCGCCCGTACAGCACGCCGGCTTCCAGCGCTCGGGGCTGGCCGAAGTAGACTGGCGTGAAGCTGTGAATGCCCACCAGCCGCACCGTGCGACCCTCGGCCACGCGGGTATCGATCAGTTCGCCAAGGCGTGTATGAAACGGCGTGAACAGGCACTGGCGGCGGTAGTCGCGGGTCGCGTCGTCGAGATTCTGATTTCCCGGCACCGGATAAATTTCGCTCTTGGCTGGAATGCTGTCCGGGGCCTGCAACGGACGGTTGAGGTCGATCAGCAGGCGCGAGTAGTTGGCCGCCAGCAGGGTCGCGCCGAGAGTTTTGGACAGGCTCTCGGCGAGCGCCAGCGCGCCGATGTCCCAGGCAATGTGCTCGTGTGTGGCATCGTCGCTCAATCCCAGATCGTTCAAGGCGCTCGGGATGTAGCGGCTGGCATGTTCACACACCAGAATCAGCGGATGCTTGGACGCTTCCCGGCTCAGGCTGTAAGCCGGCTCGGTGTAGAGTCCAAACTCGGCGGACTCAGTAGAGGCGTGCATAGTGCTCACATAGTTGGGCGGGCGACAGGTGTTGGGTCAAGGCCAGTTCCTCGGTTTTAACGGCGAAGTAGGTGTCGAGCAACGCGCTTGGCAAGGCTTCAAGCAAGGCCTCGCTGCTCCGCAAGTGGCTCAGGGCCTGCGCGAGTGACGCCGGCAGGGCGACGATGCCTCGGCGCTGGCGTTGTTCTTCATTCAGCGAGTCCGGGACTTCGTCGGTGATCGCGTGCAGCGCCAGGCGTTGCTCGATGCCCAGCCGGCCGGCAATCAGCACGGCGGCCATCGCCAGATGAGGGGAGGACGTGGCGTCCATGGCACGGAACTCGAGGTTGTATTGCGCGGCCTCGGATTTGCCGCCCAGGCTCACGGTCGGGCAGATCCGCAGCGAGGCTTCACGGTTGCGTTGACCCAGGCACGCATACGACGCGCTCCAGTGATGCGGTTGCAGGCGCTCATAGGAAATCGGTGTCGGCGCGGTCAACGCGCAGAGGGCCGGCAAGTAGTGCAACACGCCTGCGGACCAGTGCTGGCCAAGGGGCGACAGGCCGTTGGCGGTCCCGGCGTCATACAGCAGCGGATGGCCGGACAGGTCGTGCAGGCTCATGTGCAGGTGCACGCCATTGCACACCGCGTGTTCCGAGGTCTTGGGCGCAAAGCTCAGGTTCAGATCCATTTGCCGGGCGATCTCGCGCGTAATCTCGCGCACGTTGACCGCCCGGTCGGCCGCTGCGACGCCCAGGGTCGGTCGGCAGGTGATTTCGTATTGGTGTTTGCCATATTCGGGCAGGAACATTTCCGGCTCGACTCCACCTGCGCGCAAGGCGCTGAGCAACCAGCCACCGAACGCCGCGCCTTGACGCTGAGCCTCTAGTGAAAACGCCAGATGTTCGGCCTGGACGCTGTCGGTGGTGAGGTTGAATTCGTGCTCGAAGGCCGCAGTGATCTGCAGCCCAAGTTCATCGTGGTAGCGCTGTACTTCGTTGCGCAGCAGCGTCCGCGGGCAGGCCGCCCATGGACGGCCGTCGGTTTCGCAAATGTCGCCATGGATGAAATCCAGGGCCGGCGCACTGGCATCGGGACCGTTGCTGACCGTCACGCGACTGCTCAGGTCGGGGATCAGCCGCAAGTCACCGTAGGCCCCCCACGGATTGCTGGAGGCGATGATGTCTTGCGGGGTCAGCGCGCTGTTGGCCGGGACCCAACCGCAACCGGCGGTCTGGTAGTGCTCCAGTTCATCGCTCGGAAACGACCGGCCACGGGTCACGCCGATCAGGTCCGTGGTGACGATGGTGGTCATTGCCACGGGCGTCAGAGGCTCACCGCAGTGGGCGCGGCTCATGCCTGCAACGCCTGCAAACGATCGAGTACGGTTTGCGTGTCGGTGATCCAGCAATAGCCCTTGATCGCGTTCAGGCAGGCCAGGTGGCGTTGCTCGGTGTAGGTTGCGCAGGCGTCTTCGACCAACGTCACCAGATAGCCGCGGTCAGCCGCATCGCGCACGGCCATGTCGACACACTGGTCGGTGACGATGCCGGCAATGATCAGGTGGCGGGTTTGCAGGTTGCGTAGCACGTAGTCGATGTTGGTTGAGTTGAACACTCCGGAGGAGGTCTTGGGCAAGACGATTTCGTTTTCGACCGGTGTCAGCGCTTCAATGATGGCGGCTTGCGGGCTGCCTTTTGGCAGGTGCATGTCCGACAGTTTGTGGTCCAGCGAGCGGTCGCGCCCGTCGGCGGTGAGGCTTTCGATGAGGGTGTGCAGAACGTTCTGCCGAGCCGTGCGCACGGCGGCCAGCAGCCTGAGCTGATTGGGAATCACCTGTTGACGGGTGCGGTCGAGGAAGTACCTGGCGTCGGGCCCTTGCAGATGCGGGTCGAACTGCGGCTCAAGCCAGGCGCGTTGCATGTCCACCAGCAGCAGCGCGGTGTGGTCGGTAGCGAATGGCAGGTCACGGGGCGAGTGATGGGGGAGCATAAACATCCTTATTTTTCCTCCAGCAGGTGAGTGGTGAAATCGTTTCGTAGGGCGTCGATGCCTTCCAGTCGCTCGGCCAGATCGGGGCAACGCAACGTCAGGCAGGCAATCAAGGCTTCGACCTGGGCCAGTGCCGGCACCAGGGTGTCGAAGGCCGATGCCGACTCCACGGGCGCGGTGATCACCAGATCGGCCATCTCGCGCAGCGGCGAGGCGTAGATGTCGGTGAACAGCACGACGCGCGCATGCCGGTTCTTGGCCGCGCTGGCGACACGCAGAGCCTGGGATTGATAGCGTCGATAATCGAACAGCAGCACCAGGTCCTGGCGTTGCACATCGAACAGGCGATCAGGCAGTTGCGCGTTGTCTTCCAGGGCAAGGCAGCCCGCACGCAACAGACGCAAATGATTGAGCAGGTAGTGGGCGAGGAAGCTGCTGAAACGTCCGCCGAAGCAATACACTTGATGCCGTGTATCCAGCAGCCACTCCACCAGAATGCGTACATCTTCGGGTTGAGTCAGGGCCTGGGTTTCGAGCAGGGCGCGCTGACTGTCCGCCAGGTAATGGCTCCAGACGTCGTCTTGCTTGAGGTGCGAGCGCGGTTGCAACAGCGCGCTGGGCGAGCGCAGGCGGTGATCCATGTCGCTGAGAAGCGCATCCTGAAAATCGGCGTAGCCACCGAAGCCGAGTTTTTTCACCAGGCGCACAATGGTCGGATCGCTGACGCCGGCATGCTCGGACAGGCGCGACATCGGGCCCAGCCCGTTACGCGGGTACTGGTCCAGCAATGCACGTATGACTTTGCGTTCCGACGGCGTGAGGTCCAGGCCGGGATCGGTGATCCTGTCTCTGAGTGAGGGCATCCGTGCTCCTGCTAGAGGGGGGGGGTGTTGCTTTTATTTCATAATCAGTTAAATAAATACTTATGTAATTTATGCTACATGTCTAGCGGATTTTTCATGCGCCTGACCTGAAAAGTACCGAAGCGGGGCGGAAGTCTTGCCGGGCAAGGGCTGCGTGGATTTCACTTGATGTTGTACATGGGGGCTTCGGCGTTCGGCTGGACATTCGTCGATTACGGCCCTGCCTATACAGAATTCAGTGATGGCCGCCTTACCTGGGAACGTGTCCGATCTCATCGGACACGTTGTGGACCTGCTGGTGAGGACGTGGTGTCGGTGATTCAGCCGATATCGACTTTCATGGCGATGTCCCAGCTGCCGGCGCCGTTTTTGGCCAGGCCGATCATCATCAGGGCGAGCCACTCGAGCGTCTGGGCCATCTGCAGGCCGCCGACATCCAACGGACGCAGCCCGAGACTCTCGAGGAAGCTCGAGACACGCGCCTTGGCGTCCGCATCGTCCGCCGCGATGAACGCGTCGAGGCGTTTATCCTTGGCAAGTACTTGGCCGAAGAGGGTATTGAACGCCTTGACCACATGCGCGCTGGCGGGGGCGCCCTTGGCGATCTCCTGCGCACCGGAACTGCCGTGGGGGGTAACGAGGCCCGAGAGATCGGGAGCGACCGGGTTGGTGATATCGATGATTACCTTACCATCGAGCGCTTTCCCAAAGTCGGCCAGTACCGCCACCGCACTGGGGTACGGCACGGCGAGAATGACGATGTCGCCCGCCGGAGTGGTGCCGTAAGTCCCTGTGATCGCTGCGGATGCGAGCTTGTCGGCAAGCGCCCGCGCCTTGGCGGGATCGCGGCTGACCACCTCGACGGTGTGTCCGGCCTTGGCGATACGGCCGGCGATCGCCGTGGCCATGCCGCCCGAACCGATGATGCTGATAGTGCTCATGTGCAGTCTCCATTCTGAAATCAGGTGTTTTCCGTCTTTTCTGGACGGGTCACGTCGTCGCGGCTTGGCCACCCGCCGGGCGCGGTGCGACCCGGCGGTGTGCCGTCACCTCATCAGTCGGCCGGGAAGTAATGACCGTTATCAAGATCGGCGAAGAGTCCGGGCTGGGTCGGTTCCCAGCCAAGAACCCGGCGCGTGATGGCATTCGATGTCGGGGTGTCCAGCGTGACCAGATTCGCAAGGAACCCGAAGTAGCCAGGCAGCATCAGCACGTCCGCGGGAATAGGCACGGCCGGCAGATTCAAGCGGCTGGCAATGGCTTCGGCGATCTGGCGGTACGGGACAGCCACGTCGGCGATTGCATGCCAGCTTCTGCCCGCGGCGCCTTTCTCCAGCGCCAGGCGAAACACGCTGGCGAGGTCGCGGGCGTGCACGGCCCCCCAACGGTTGGCACCGTCTCCGGGGTAGCCGACGACCCCCTTTTCCTTGGCCAGCCCGATCAACAGCGGCAGGAAGCCGGCGTTATCGGTGGAGCTGTGCATGATCTCGGGGATTCGCACGATCGAAGACCGTATGCCCTGTTCAGCGAGACCGATCACCGTGGTTTCCACTATGTTGCGAACCCGCAGAGTATTTTTGTACGGATCGCCGCCAGGAAGGGGCGGATCCTCCTCGGTGGCCGGTCGGCCCAGGCCCTCCCACCCAGGCGAGCCGACGCTTCCAGACACGACCAACGGCTTTCCGCTTCCGGCCAGTGCTTGGCCATAGGCGAGCATGATCTCAAGCTCCGCGGCCGCAACGGCGTTGATCCCGCCGGTTGGAATCAGGTCCTGCCGGTGCGCGAGGTGGATGACGCCGTCCGAGGCTGCGGCCGCCTCCTTGAGCCCCTTGAGATCCTCGAGATTGCCGCGACGTACCTTGGCGCCGAGCGCAGCCACTGCCGCTGCGGCCTTGTCGGACCGAGCCAGGGCCGTGACCTCATGGCCGGCGGCGATAAGATCGGAGATGATGTACGGACCGGAATGGCCAGTGCCGCCGGTAACAAAAACGTGCATATGCGTGCTCCTCGTGGGTGATGGGGGGCGAGAAAAAGTGCTAGGGGGCTGTGCCGGGCGCATTTGCGATCCAGCGCCCCGCCGTCAGCTCAAGTCAGTCGCTGGAAAGTAATGGCCGTTGTCCAGGTCCTCGATCAGACCGGGCTGAACGGGGTCCCAGCCAAGAGCCTGGCGAGTGATGGCGCTCGACGCGGGGAGGTCCAGCGTGGCCACTGCCGCCAGGAACCCGAAGTAGCCCGGCAGCATCAGTTCGTCCGCAGGGATGCTCACGGCGGGTATTCCCAGGCGAACGGCTATAGCCTCGGCGATCTTGCGGAACGGGATTCCCTCGTCGCCGATCGCGTGCCAGGTTTTGCCTGCGGCTCCCTTCTCGAGCGCCAGGCGGAACACAGAGGCAAGATCGCGGACGTGCACGGCGGGCCAGCGGTTCTTGCCGTCTCCCGGATAGCCGGCGAAACCCTTTGTTTTCGCGAGCATGATCAACTGCAGGCGACCGGTCGCACTGTGTAAGAGAGTGGGGATCCGCACGATCGACGATCTGACACCTCGCTCGGCGAGGCCCACGACGGTGGTTTCCACGATATTGCGTGCCAACAGAGTGCCTGAATCGATCGGGCCGCTAGGTAGAGCGGGATCATCCTCGGTCGCCGGGCGGCCCAGACTGACCGGTGCGCCGATAGGCGCCGCCCTGCCCACGTTCATGGGCGTGCCGATACTGCCTGCAACGACCAGTGGCTTATCCGTGCCCGCCAGCGCCTCGCCGAACGCGAGGACGGTCGCGAGTTCCGATTCGGCCAAGGCGGCGATCCCGCCGGACGGAAGCAGTTCGGCCCTGTATCCGAGGTGGATGACACCGTCGGACTCAAGCGCCGCCGCCTTGAGCCCTTTGAGGTCGGCAAGATCTCCACGACGCACCTTGGCGCCGAGCGCGGACGCCGCTGCCGCGGACGCGTCTGACCTTGCCAGAGCGATGACCTCGTGGCCGGCTGCGATGAGGTCGGGGATGACGTACGAACCGACGTGGCCGGTGCCGCCAGTGACGAAAACGAGCATGTTATTGGCCCTTCTGAGCAGTGTGATACGGAACGCGCTGGTGCGACTGCGCTCAACGTACGAGCCATGCTGGTCGTTTAACTTGTAAAAAGCAAGTGATCTGCGGAGATTTACTTGTGTTATGCAAGCGATGTTGAGGTCCGGCCATGAAAACAACATCTAAAGAAGACGTTCGGTACCATTGCGCGGTGAACTATGGCGTGGAGATGACCAGACTGGTCTTGTCCGAGCCACCCGGTCGACTGGCACTGACAGAAATCATGAACTGAAACCGGCACGCTGAGCGTCTTTGCCGAGGAACCGGCTCTGCACCCAGACCGAAGCCGACTTTTTCAACAGAATCGGCCGATTTCAGCCTGTGGTGGCTGGCAGAAGTCGACCCTGGACAGACACTCGTCAACGTCAGCTCAGGGTCGAAGGCTGCTTGCTCCGCTATTGCAGCGGAACATACACATCGGTTTGCCATTGATCCTGCGGCGTCTCGGGATAGACGCTCAGGTAATGGAAGAACAGCGGCTGGTCACGAAGTTCCTCTCCACTGGCAGGAAGCCAATCGCGGTAAATCGGATAGATCGTTTCGCCGATGTGATCCGGTGACCCCACGTGTCGCACCACGACGCAGCGACCGGCAGGAATGACGATCTCGTGCACGCCGAACTCATTCGGAGCCACGGCCTCGTGAATCTCGCCGCAGATTGCGAAGCGGAACGCTTCTGGAGGTGTCGTATCGGGGTTGTTATAGGGAATGCCAAAGGTGCGACTCGATGCCACCGGCGACTGTCCGCTCTGCATACGCCACTCGATGAACGTGTTCGTCGTCTCATTGACGAGCCCGGCTGGTCCGCAGTGCTCAAGCGCTGCTACCTTGACTTCAGGGAAATCCACGATTCGTATTTGCATGATGATCGTCCTGGAAAAGTGAGGGATTGCGAATACCGCATTCCAGATTTGCCAGTTCGGTTCCTTCCTGAACGCACTCGGCGTCGTACCGAACACCCGCCTGAACGCCCTGCAAAATGCCTCGGGACTTTCAAAGCCGGCACTGAGTGCGGCGTCCAGTACCGAGTAATCAGCGAGGGAGGCCAGGCTATGTGCCGCGCGTCGTAGTCGCATCAGTTGCACATAACGTGAGACAGGCACGCCAACGAACGCGGTGAATTGTCGATGGAAGTGAAACGCCGAAAAGTTCGCCACCTGGCTCAACGTCTTCACCGACAGGTCACCTTCGAGATTGGCATCAATGTAGGCGAGTACGGCGTTGAAACGTTTTGTGTAAGCGAAATGGGTCGGCCTGTCAGACACTGGGAAAAGCTCCTGGAAGTACGGTCGGCAATAGAGTCGACCATAGCGGCGCGAACGCGCCTAGCCGCGCTTGCTCAAGGCACATTTTGGGTTGGCCAATGCGATCTCTTCCAAGGCGTTCCTCTATCGTTTGAGCCGCTGTTGGCCGTTGACGCTGGCCGCCTGCTCATCCAGGACCGAGTCCATTTTCAGCGGTGCCAGCTCGATCAGATATTGGGCGGGTCCGTTCACAGCCGCATGGGCCGCTCGGAAAATACGTGCCAGTTGAGCGGGAGCTGATTGCAGCGGCTGATGCGTACCACTGAAATACCCAATATCTAGGCGGACCGGCGGTGCTCGGCAGCGTGCATGGCCAGGTAGGCTTTGAGGTTTTCGTCACTGATCCCCACGGTGCATAAGATTTCAGCCATGAAACTGACCGGAGCGGTACCTGGTGCCGTTATTACGCGCTTGTCGGCTACCGCATAGGGGACATCCTGATAGTAAGCCACTCCACCATAATTCAGTTTCGACAGGTTCTCAGCCGAGTTGGATGTGTGGCGCAGGTTATCGAGCACGCCTGATTGTGCTAACACACGGGTACCGTCGCAAATGCCGGCGAGGATGATGTTTCTTTCATGGGCCGCGATAATCAGGTCCGTGATATTCGGGGCCTGATCGGTCTGCCAGAGGGTCCCCCCACATATGATCAGCAGGTCGAGCTCATCGAGCTGTATGGCTTCGATCGCCAGGTGTGGGGTGACGACCATCCCTCCAGAGGAGGTGACTTGGGTGCCCCCTGAGGTCGCAAAGCGCGTATCGAAGCCGTAGTAGGCACGACCGGTGGAGTTGATCAGGGCTGTTTCCCAATCTGAGAAATTCTCGGTGAGAATAGTAATGGCACGTGTCATTAGAGTGTCCTTCTCTTACGGCATTGATAAAAATTTTAGGGGCCTTTCCCTCATAGGCCCACAGGCTAACAAATATGATCGTCAGTTTTTGTCAGTAGCATTAGCCCTTGAGTTCCTGGCGCTGACCACCGATATGCAGCAGAGAGCAATACCGGATTGTCCGGCATGTGATGCCTGGTCCGAAATGATGCTGCCATTGAACGAGGTTCTTTCAACCTGTGGGAGCGCGTTACCAGCGCACAGCTTTTGGCGCACCTCCGGTGGATCTCTCGTCGACTTCGACCTGTTCTGGCAAAATCGGCGGCATGACTTCGCTCCCCAATCTTGTTGTCCCTTCCGTGACCTCGAAACAAACATCAGTAACTCGTGAAACGGGTGCACACTGAGATATCCAGACTGCATTTTAAGAACCAGTTGCACAAATATGACTTCCAACAGCACGAAATTCAGGGTCGGCAACTACCAGCAGATAGGAAACGATTCCCACCTACGATGACCCACGGTGCTGCGGTGGTGGTTCTCTGGCAACCAATTCGAGATTTCCATATGAAACCCAATCCGCCAATCGATAACGCACTACGCGTCGCGTTGGTTACAGGATCCACTTCCGGTATCGGCGCAGCCATTGCACGTACACTGAGCCGGGCAGGCTATGCGGTGGTCCTCCATTCGCGAAACTCTGCGGATACGGGGCGTGCTATGGCTGCCGAAATGAAACAGGCTATCTACGTGCAAGCTGATCTTGCTTTTGAAGCTGACAGGGTCAGGCTTGTTAACGAGGCGATCGCCGCGTGGGGTCAGCTCGACGTATTGGTCAATAACGCCGGCATCAGCAGAGTTATTCCGCACAGCGACCTTGCCTCAGCCACTTCGGCGGTGTGGAACGAACTTAACGAAATCAATGTGGTGGCGCCGTTCCACCTAGTCGCATTGGCCGAATCGGCATTGCGCGATGCCGCCCGTTACCGTCGAGCAGGTAGCGTCGTAAACATCAGTTCGCATGCTGGTGTCCGCCCTAAGGGCGCATCCATTCCCTACGCGGTGAGCAAAGCTGCGCTCAATCACATGACCCGCTTGCTCGCGGTGTCACTTGGGCCAGACATTCGCGTAAATGCTGTGGCGCCCGGCTTGGTCGACACGCCTCTGACCGCAGAGTGGACAGGTGCCCAAGAGTTGTGGCGAGATCGCGCCCCAATGCGCAGGGCGGCTAGCCCAGACGACATTGCAAACGCTGTTGTAATGTTGGTTGATTCGGACTACTTAACCGGTGAGATACTCCTGTCAGACGGCGGATTAAATCTGACCTAGGTTTAGCGCTCTCCGCAGGGGCGGCGCGAGAAGACCAGTTACTTTGTTTTGCCGACGGGCTCAAACGCCGGACGGATACGATAGCTTTGCAGAGCGGGCTAGATGACTTTGCCGGATGGACCCGCCAGAAACGCGATGCAAACCGTTACTGGAGCGCAATGGTCTACCAGACGAATCAGAGTTGAGGTGCGTGCTTTATTGTGGAGTAGAATGAGAACTTCACTCATTTGGATAGAGACGGACGTGAATGGAAGCGTTAGCCACTTTTTCTACCAAGAATTTCAAACCAACAGGTCTGAGCCCAACCCCCGAGATTACTACCTCCTTGCCAGTGTCTGTCAGCACCATGGAGAAATGCTACTTGGGTGCTATCGACGGTGTTTCCTCAACAGTTTTTACTGCTGCGTTCGACCAGACGACCAGGACGGGCAGTTACATCGCAATTGAGAGCTTCAAAGGTGCGGTGAATGGGAAAGAAGGCGCCTTCAATTTCATCCACTCAGCCTCCACAACCGGCACTGATCGGGCAGATGAATTTTTCTGCATAGTCAGAGGCAGTGGTACAGGTGATTTGAGAGGGATATCGGGATCAGGAGGGATCAAAATCGACACCGATGGCACGCACCATATTTGGTTGAATTACCAACTCGAATAGGTGACGCGGTGAGGGCTTCCCGCGACGCGTCCGATGCATCAAGGGATCAAGGGAGAGTGTTGAGTCGTGCTGCTGATTCGTGATTCACAGATGGCGATCCTGGCACAGCCGGTCGAGCATGCCGCGGCACTGCGTATTGCGCGGGCGGCTATCGGGCATTGGCCGCAGCGGCTGGGCAAGGCCGCCGCCGAAGAGCTGGTTCCCCGGGTCCTGGCCAACATGGACGAAGCTCGCGAATGGGGCCTGCGCAGCGAGGAAGATTTCATGCGTTTCTTCAACCTGGAACTGGCCTTGGGCGTGGGTTTTCACCAGGCGCCGGAAGGGGAGTGGGCACGGCGCATTCTGCTCAATGAGCGGCTGACTATCGCCTCCCGACTTGACCAGCTCACCGACGGCGCCGCGCAACGCTTGAGGGCCAGGGCATGAGTGCCTGGGACAGTCAGCCGGGCGTGTATGCAGAGGCGCCGCGCGTTCGCGATACGGACTCGCTGCAGGCCATGGATTACGCGGCGAAAACGAGCCGCGGCGCGAGCGTGACCCTGGAGCCGGTATTGCCCTGTCAGCAGGGCAAGGTCTGGCTGGAGCTCACGGTGCAAGACAGCCGTGGGCAACCCGCCGCGCGGACCGATTGCACGCTGAAAATTCCCGAAGGCAATGGCATGACGCGCAAGACCGACGACAAGGGTTACGTGAAGTTCGACGGGATCAGTGCCGACCCGGGGACCTTCACGGTCAGGCTGGAAACATCGGACAGTGCGCAGAGCGGTTACACGATCAGCGTCGTGCCCAGGAAGCCGGGCAGCGCGGTGCCGGCGGCGGCCGACGACCCAGTGCAGGAGGACCGATACTTCGGACTGCCCTGGGAGCGCGATTCGCTCATATGGACAGAGTGAACTTCACCGGCAGGTGATCGCTGACCCCCTTGCTCCACAACACCTCGCGAAAGATGGCGTTCCATTCGGACTGGGTGATGGTATTCACGGCGCCGGCCTTCGGAACGTAAGTGGCGTGTTCCTTGACCAGATCCGCCACCTTCAGGTGGGTGATGTCCGTGGCCTGAAAGCCGTTGGTGAAGACGTGATCGAAGGCGTTGCGCCTCCACTTGTCCTTCAGCTCATCGTCCGCATTGCCGCCCGCGAAAACGGCCAGGCTGCTTCTGGGCTTGGGTGGCGTGTGCCTCGTATAGGTCGTGGCCATGGCGGTAAAGGCCTGATGGTCGTCCTTGCCGGCGCAGCAACTGCGGTCACACACGTTGTAGTCGCCCACGATCACGGTGCTGGTGCGCAGACGTTCCGTGGTGATTTCCCGTAGCTCGGTGAGTTTCTTGACCATCAGGATATTGGCGTTGTTGACGTAGTTCTTGCCGGCTTGAGGTGGGGCGTGCAGTGCCACCAGAAAGAACCCGGGATGGCAGGTCGCCTGGAAGGTCAGGTTGAAGGTGCCCGTCGCTGTTGGCGTGCCTTCGAGGACGCCCGACTTGGACAGTTCCAGGCCGGCGGGCAGCATGCTGGTGGTGGTCCAGACCGTTGGCCGAAACCCGCCCGTGGCTTCCAGTTCCATGGAGTAGTCCAGGTTTTCCGTGCCCTCCGGCAAGCGGCTGGTGGAGATGGTCAAGGCATCGGTCACGGTGATGGTGCAGGTCTGGGTGGCCTTGACCGCGTTGCTGTCGGTGACCTCGAGATTGAATGTCTCCGTCGCTGCCGTGTGGTCGACGTTACCGTAGATGACGCCATCGGTCGGGTCGATGATCAGTCCGGATGGCAAGGCGCCCGAGACGCTCCAGGTCGGGGTTCCCCGCACCCATTCGGCCTGCGGTTCGAAATAGTAGTAATTGTGCCGCGAGGTGCTTGGCAAGGCCGCGGACGAGGTGATGGCGACGGTCTTGACCTCCAGCGTGCAGCTTTGCGAGAGGCTGGACGAGGAGTCCGTCACGTCCACATCGAAGGTGAAGGTACCCGTGACAGGCGGGGTTCCCTGAAGAGCACCCGTGGCGGTATGCAGGTTCAACCAAACCGGCGGTGTCGAGCCGCTCTTCCACTTCCAGGTCATGGGGCCTTGGGCGCCGCCCGCGGCGAGTGTTGTGTTGTAGGGGGCGCCGCATGTCGCCGTTGGCAGCGTGGCGGGGGAGGTGATGGTCAGCACCGCCGCGGGCACGACAGGCACAGGCGCCGCGGACTTGATGGTCAGGGTCGTGTTCCAGCTGACCGTTTCGGCCACTGCCGCGACATCGCGGAATTTGATCAGGTAGGGGTTGCGTCCCTGGAAGTTCAGTTTGGCTCCGTTGACGTCGCAATGCCTTATCTGACCGGGGTGAACATCCTTCCAGGGCGGATTCAGCGGACGCGGCTCGGGGCACAGCTCGTTCAGGTTCGGTCCTTCGAGCGCTATCTTGCTGGCGTCGTAGTACACCGCGACGCAATCCACCCGGGTGTCGCTGCTGCTCATCAAGGGTGGCACCATCTTCCAGTTCGCACTTTTCGAGAACAACCAGTTGTACAGCGCGAGCATGGCCTTGTAACCCGAGCCTTTGCTGACCACTTGTCCCAGCTTGCCTTTCTTGACCCCGGGCCTCGGCTCGATGATCACGAACAGGTCGCAGAGCTGCTGGTCCGCGGCGTCGTACAGTTGGCGCTGGATGATGTCGCGGTTCTTGGTATAGCGCGTATTGGCGAAGTCCTTGATGTTCCAGCTGATGACTCTGAGATCGGGCATTAATCCGACTTCCTTGGCACAGGTTTTCTGCGACGGGAAAGAGGTCTTGGCCAACTGACCACACCTTGCTGGCTCAGCACGATCGGTCCGTCGGGCGTATCGTCATCCTCATCGTCCTCCACGCTCATGCCTTTTTTCCTGTAGAGCGGCTGCATCGACAAGCGGGGTCGCCCATCGGGCGGCAGAAACTCGACCTGGTAATCGGCAATGCCGGTCATGTCCGCGGCGGGCGGGGGCAACTGGATGCTCAATGCCCTCAAGAGCTCCTCGGGGGGCACACCTTCACCGTCCGCGGTCATGGATATCGTGGTGTTCCACGAAATACTCAGCGGCATCTGGATCTCTCCAATTCTGCCAGTCCCTTCGGCCCAGAGCGACACGGCCTGGCTCGCGTCCGGGGTCCCCACGTTGCAGTGGACGTCCAGCTGTTCCAGATCGATGCGTACGTTGCCAGGAGACACCCAGGTCCCTGTGTTCAGGAGCGCCAACTGAATCGACAGGCTATAGAACGTCTGCGCGCGCAGATCGAAGAAGTATTCCATGCCGGTGATATGGTATCGGCAGGACTGCAAACCTCTGAGGCCCGAGACGAATGTGTCGCTGACCGCCGAATTGCCAGCGAGCAGTGGTTTCAGCTCGTCGAGCGTCCAGGAGGGGCGGAACTCGACTCCCGCCAAGCGAAAGGCGAGCACCTCATTGTCGGCAGGTACATCGGTCCATAAGGGCACGTACTTGCTGTTGCCCCAGGCCTGGCCGCCCAGGTTGAGTTGCGCGAAGGGTTCCGCGTTGCCATGAACCTCGACGTCAGCCTCGTCCTCTGCGTCCTCACTGGCAGGTTCTTCCGGAGTCTCGGTACTGATCTCGAAAAAGCAGCCTTGCAGTCGTATTGTTTTGCCGAGTGCAATCTGGAAGAACGGGAAGCTTTTCAGATGCGGCGCTACCCAGTTGAGCTCACGATCCAGCAGGAGCCCGTACATATACAACTGCTCCGGCCCTTCGATGATTCGTTTGAGGTTTTCGCCGGGTATGGCCCGCAGGATCACACTGACGCCCGCATCCAGGGGGAAAACCATGGTTGTGTGACGGAACATCGTTGCTCTTGAGCTACAAACCAGAACGGGATCGGCGACAGCGATATTTTCCAACTGTGGTTGCCAGGTATCCCGTGCCCAATCCTTGAGGAAGTTTTCTGCACTGGTGCCGTCAATGACCAGTGTGGTCATCGGTTCATCCATGCTCTCCGTGAACTCGATGCGGATCCTCAACAACGTGCCGTTGTAGTCCACTTCGCCATCGACCATGACCGTGGTTACGTCCAGCCCGGATTCGCCGCTGTCCATGAAAATCGCTTCTTCGTTGGAGCTGCGAGCTGACCAGTTGATGATCAGCGGCTGGCCTTGCTCCGGATCGAATGCCTCGTCCTGGACATACGGGACCTCAGATTTGACTTTCTTGCGGGGCCGATCTTCTTCATCGTCGTCGAAATCCACTTCCGTTTTATCGACCTTCAATGATTGGAGGACGGCACCTCTCCCGAGGAAGGGGGCCGCAAACTCTGCCACGCCAGCCAGGTATTTATCCTCGAGGCTCGTCGTCTCGGTCTGGTTAAAGTGATCGTAGATCCGCATCAGGGCGACGGACACGGGATTCTCCTTGGGGCGGGGGCGGGCCAGACGACACGCGTTTCCTTTTATTGGGGAGAATACTACTGTTAAGTGGCCATCTGGATGGGCCGGCGGATAAAAAAGGTGCGCCGAAGCGCACCTTCTTCCAGTCCCGGCGTTTCACTCCAGCCGCGCCACCAGCATGCCGGAGTAACGAAGAGTTCGATTACCAGGATGGCGGTGGCGGCGGCGAGGGCGATGAGGAAGTAGTCTGCCATCGGCGTCGCCACTCCATGGCGATCAGTCGAATCAGAGATGGCATTCAGAAAATACAAATGCGAATAAGTATCAAAAGCGGATAGCATGTTATATCATGTTCTGCGAATTATTGGCACGTATGCCGTACCATTTGGCTATTTTCTCAAGGTTTCCTAGATGCGTCTTACTCTGGTTTCTCTCTGCGTGCTTCAGGCGTTTTCTGCTTCCTCCTGGGCGGAGCAAGCTACAACCGATAAAACCAGTCTGGAATTGCAAGCGACCGACATCGTTGGGACGGCGGAGTATGAAACGGCTCAAGGTCCGGTGAATGGCTATCGTGCGACACGTTCTGCCAGCGCGACGCGAACCGATACTTCGATTCACGAAACTCCGCAGTCCATCAGCGTGGTGACCAAAGATGCTGCCGAGGACATCGGGGCCACTCGTCTTCAGGAGGCCCTCGATTACGCCGGTGGAGTAGGACGGGCTAACAACTTCGGTGGCCAGGGGCTGACCAGCTTCACCGTGCGTGGATTTACCACCGGCGAGTTCTATCGCAACGGTTTTCCAATCAACCGTGGTTATCCGAGCATGCCCGATGCGAACACCATCGAGCGGCTTGAAGTACTGCGAGGCCCCGCGACCACTCTCTATGGCCGGGGTGATCCTGGTGGCACATTCAATGTCGTTTCCAAGCAGCCTCTAGCTGAACGTACTGTGACATTGGGGAGTCAACTTGATAATCAGGGAATGAAACGTGGCACGCTCGATGCCTCGGGCCCGCTCGACGAAGAAGGACGTCTGGCCTATCGCCTGAATGTGGTGGGAGAGGGCGGTGATACCTTCCGCGATCATGTTGAAACCGAACGCTATGGCGTGACGCCAGTTGTTTCATGGCAGGTCAACGACGACACCAAGGTGATCTTCGAGGGCGAGTTCATGCGCAACAATCACCCGCTGGATCGCGGCGTGACGCGCTATCCGAATCAGATTGGCAGCGCATCGCGCGACACGTTCTTCGGTGAAAAAGACGTTGGCAAGTTGCACAACGACAACAACATGGCCCAACTGCGATTCGAGCATTTCCTGAGTGACAACTGGACATTAGGTGGTGGTTTCCAATGGCTTGATGGCACTTTGCAAGGCAATGCTATCGAGGCCAATGGCGTCGCCGCTGATGGGCGCACGCTGGGGCGAAACTTCAATTATCGGAAGCTGGAGTGGACGGATCATGACACTCAGGTGAACCTCACCGGGCATTTCTCCATAGGTGGTTTCGATCACACCTTGCTGACCGGTGTCGAGTACGAGGATTACGACTACAAGTCCATCATTCAGCGCTCCGCCGGTGCGCTCGGTGCCTACCCAATTGATATCTTCAACCCAGTCTATGGCCAGCCTCGTCCGGCTCTGACTCGCACGCCAACCAACGACAAGGAAAACCTCAAGACATACGCAGCCTTCGTGCAGGATCAAATCGCGCTGACTGAGCGTCTGAAGGTCTTGGCTGGCGCTCGCTTCGAGCGCTTTGAACATGACTACGAGACCTTTGTACCGGGTAGCAGGAGCTGGGAGGTGAGCGACAATGCGGTGACGCCGCGTCTCGGCTTGCTTTATGACCTTACCAATACCGTGGCGGTTTATGCCGATACCGCGCGCTCTTTCAAACCCAATACCGGGGCTAGTCGGCAGGGTGGCGGTTTTGAACCGGAAAAGGGCAAATCCTATGAGGTGGGTATCAAATGGGAGGCATTGAATCGCCAATTGAGTGTGGATGCGGCGATTTATCAAATTGAAAAACGCAACGTCCTCACCGTCGACCCCGTGGACTCGACATTCAGCGTGGCTGCTGGCGAGGTGCGCAGCCGTGGCTTGGATTTGAACGTGACCGGCAACGTCACCCCAGAGTGGCGGGTGATTGGCGGCTATGCCTATGTTGACGCAGAGGTCACCAAGGACAACGTGATCCGCTCGGGTACCCGGCTGATGAACATTCCGAAGAACAGCTTCAGCCTGCTCAACGTGTATGAGTTCCAGGATGGCAATCTGAAAGGTTTAGGTTTGGGGGTGGGTAGCAAGTACGTTGCTGAACGGGCGGGACAGACCGCTAACACGGGGTTTTCGATGGGCAGTTACACTGTCGTCGATCTGCTCGGCTTTTACAAAGTCAATGATAAGGTCAGGCTCAATCTCGATGTGAAGAACGTATTCGACCGTGATTATGAGGAGGGCGCCTTTGGCAATGTTTACGCCTATCCCGGTGAGCCGAGAACCGTTCAGGTTGGTATTTCTTACACGCTCTAGGCCATGAAGGAACCGCCGCCTGAATCGCCCTGGATTTTCCAGGGCCGTGGACTGGCAAGCAGGCGAGCATCTGGACGGTCTCTGGCATCCGTAGTCCCTTAGCGGGGCTGTAGCTGAGCCAGCGCCGTATCCACCAGGGCCAGCAGTTCATCAATGGCTTGGGTGGCGCGTTGGAAGTAGGCCTTGGCGGCAATCACCGGGCGTTCCTGGTCGAGCAGCTCGTCTTTTGTGCAGCGTAGAAAGTCCTCCACCCTCTGTTCGCGATGCTGCAGGCGGAACACGTCAGCCTGCGGGTGATCGCTGGCATGGCGTTGCAGAGTGGCGAAGGCCGTGTCGGCCAGCAGCTCGATCTTCTGGTAGAGAAAACGCATCCTCACGCGCTGCTCGGCGCTGCTCTGGCCGGCCGCCGCGATGCCGGTGCCCAAGGCACGCGCCTGGCCGGCCCATTCTGCCGCCTGGACGACCTCGTGCCAGATGCAGGGCAGGTAGCTCAGCTCGGCACGGCCCTCGCTCAGATCGATTTCGCTCGCCACATCCTCCATCAGAAAGATGCTGTTGCGAATGATCAGGTGATGCTGCGCCAGATTGTTCGCCCGGTCGCTACTGCGTCCCTCGCGCAGGCGTGACCAGTGATCGATCAAGCTGTTCCAGGCGGCCCGGTGCGTGCCGTCGAGCTCCTGGGCCGCACGGATATGCTGGTCCAGCCCCTGGCGTGCGGTGGCAAGATCCTGACTCAGGCTGGCATCGCCGCAGAGCACGCCGTTGCTCAGGCCGCGATGGCGCTGAAAGCCGGATATCAGTGCACGTAACAAGGCCAACTGGCGGATGTTCAACTGGATATGTTGGCGCTTTTGCCGCTGCCGGCGCCGGTGCAAGCCATAGAACAGCAGGGCCAGGGTGGCCAAGGTGCTGGCGCAAGCGAGTAAGAGCGCTAGTCCGTGCAATCCATTCATGCTGATTACCCCGTCAGATGAGCCAGGTGGTGGGCGATGGACCGCGCCTGATCGGCGGCCTGCAGGTTGTCGGCATTGCCTTGGCGGACGCGGTCGGCCAGTTCGGCGATTTCCGCAACGGCCTTGCCCTGTTGTTCGGTACTGACCGCCACTTGGTCGACCTGCCCGGTCAATTGCAGAGTGCGCTGCTGTACCTGATTGATCAGCGTGCACACCGCTTCGGAACTGCTGGCGCTGCGATGCGCCAGATGGGTCAAGTCGGACACTTGCACCGTGGCCTCCTTGATGTGCTGTTGCACCGATTCGATGTTGCGACTGATTTCTGCCGCCGACTCCTGGCTGTGCAAGGCCAAGCGGCGAACTTCATCGGCGACCACGGCGAAACCACGGCCGCTCTCACCTGCGCGGGCGGCTTCGATGGCGGCATTCAGGGCGAGCAGGTTGGTTTGCGACGCTATCTCGCGGATGGTGCCGGACATTTCATTGATGGTGCGCGAGTTGGTGTTCAGCTGGAGGATCAGTTCATTGGTGGTGATGGCCTGTTGCGCCATCTCGGACACCTGCCGCACCAAGTTGGTGAGCTGGTCGATCCCTTCGGTCAATTGTTCGCTGGCCATGACGCTGGTCTGACGCGACTCATCGGCCAGCGCCGCGACCTGCAAAATGCTCACATTCAGTTGTTCTATCGCCGCTGCGGCGACAGTGGCCGATTCGCTTTGCCCTTCGGCATTGCTGGTCACCAGCGCCGCGCTTTGTTCGAGTTCGTAGGAGGAGTGGGATATCTCATCCAGACGCTGCTGCAGCAGTTGTTGTTGGCGTTGTTCGCGGTTCAGCCGATGCTGAAGGCTTCGTCTGATCGGCTGCAGCAGCCACTCGGCAGTGCTGGCGGGCTCCCGAGCGCCATGCTGGGCGGCGTCTTCACAGTCGCGTTGCAACTGCCCGGTCTCCTGCAACAACAGCCACAGGCTGGCAATCGCCAGGTAGGCCAGTACCGCCCACAGGGGGCCTGTGGGCAGCGTCGCAGCGATCAGGCTGGTGGCGCCGCTCACCAGGCTGATTGCCAACAGCGTGCGGATCATGCCAACGATACCCCATTCGCGTAGCAGCAAGAATGCAGGGTAAGTAAGCCACTTCATGTGTCGGAATCTCCAGTGCGGTAGCCAAAAAAAACGCCTGAAGCCTCTGCAAAATATCCGCAGCGGATTCAGGCGCCTTTGCCTTGCAGGAGCTGGTCCTGCTGATGTGATGTGTTAGGAAGCAAGAGTGATGCCATAGGTTCGCGGTGGCTTTCAAAGGATCTGGACCACCATCGTTTTGCGCGCAGCTTTTGTCGCGGTGGCCCTACTGCTCAATCCTTGCCAGCGAGGCGAGTACACAGATGATCTGCTCACGGCCTTTCAACCCGCCCTTCGAAAGTTTTGCGGCCGTCGAGGGTGACCAAGGGGAGGGTAACGGTCTGCTACGTGTTCATCGGGATGATGGTTTTGTGCCGGGACATGGATGGTGGCGACTTGCTGGCTTTCTCGGGTGCTACTACGCTGCCATTACCCATACATTGCAGGGAGTGCTAGTGATGAGAGCCGTCGTTGTTCTACTTGTGCTGATTTTCCTAAGTGGCTGTCAACTCGCCAAGATAGTAACCACTTCGAAGATTCACCCCGACGTCGACGAGATAAAGCAGCAAGACGGGATCCTGGCAATAACAGAAATTAATAATACAAGAATATCGGGTCTTCCTGAGACGGTGACCAATTTATGCGAATCCGGGCAGCCGAAGGCGTTTGCAGCCGCGATCTGGGTACCCATCGCGGCAAAGGTTGTAGTGGATGTTGTTACAGGCGCAGTAACAGATTATGTCAAGAGGATTAAGTCTGAGTCATCGCGATCGGTAACATTCAAGACTGTGGTGATGAGCGGTTCTCTGATTGAGGCGAACTGTATTGCACTTGTGAGAGGTGATGAAAAAAATCCAAGTGCCGTGGTGGTATTGAAAGTTGAGGTATTTGGTGAAAAGGGATTTACCTTGCAACCGATTTTTGCACGCCTGAACAGAACTGTATCTTTGACGAAGTGTACAGCGAACTGCGGGGATAAAACGAAGTCGGAGGGGCAAGTGAATATGGTTGTCGCGGTATCTGGATCTGCTGCGGACGGAACTCTCAAAGACCTGGGGACGGGAGCGACCACGATAAGGGGATTGAGCATTCGTGCTCAAACAGTCAATGTTACCCAGGGCGTGGGGGCACCTACCAGCTTGATTGCCTTGCCTGCCGCCAATATACCCGTGCAGTTGAGTGTCTCGATGGCTGATATGGGGAATGTTGCTGGAGACCCGGATATTGCTCTAGGCGAAGTTCAAGCAGCAATGGCGGCGCTGAAGGAAGGTGCTGTTGCAGAGGTGAGTGCTCATTACAAGGACTAGGTGTTCCGTCTCGGAGAGTCATGGTCGCTTGTCGCAGATATAAAACAGCCCGACAGCGTCGGGCTTGAGTGGGTGTTGCCGGAGGCTATGAATCAACGTGCTCGTCCTTGAGTGACAGGAGCAGAAACGGCACGGCTGGGTCCGTTTTCATCGGGTCAGGGGACAGGCGGCACGACCTCTGCCTGCCTAGGCTTCATAGGAGATTTTGTAGGTCTTACCTGCCCGTTCGATGTGTGCAAAGCCGAGTTCACCAAGATGCATGCCAGCGATAAGGAGCTTGTCCGAACTGACGACATCCAATAGCTTCGACCGTGTAGCCGCGCAAAGAAGCGGATCTTGGTCGAATGCAATTGATACATTGGGACGAGCAATCTGGATCTGGGGAAAATGAACGATGTCTCCCCAAATCAACAGGCTGCGATCTTTGGATTCTAGGCGATAACCAGAATGCCCGGCGGTATGCCCCGGAAGGGACATCGCACTGATGCCAGGGAGTATTTCATTATTAGTGAACGTGCGTATCTTTTTCCGATACTTGTCAAATATCCTCCGAGCGAACAGAAAGTTTCCACGAACGCGCTCACTCGCTCGACTGAGATTGCCGTCGTCCTTCCAGAAAGAAACCTCCTGCTGGTGGACAACCAACTCAGCATCGGGAAAGGCAATTTCTCCAGATGCATCGATCAGCCCTCCGATATGATCGGGATGCGCATGGGTCAGAAGAATCGTATCTATTTCCGAGGGGCGCACGCCTGCAAGAGCAAGATTGGCCTGCAGCTTGCCACCCCATTGCTTGAATCCGCCTGCCCCCGCATCGATCAGGATCGTTCGGCCACGGCCACGAACCAAGTAGCAATTGATGTGGATCGACGACGGATCACCCACACCTGCTTCTTGCTGCAATCTGGTTGCCTCGGTTGGATCAATATTGGAAAGCCAATCCAGACTTGCACAAAGATATCCGTCACTGATGGCAGTGATCGAAAACTCTCCAATCTGCTGGCTCGGGAGTTTCATGTTATTCATTGCTGTAATTCTGGCCAATATTCGGATGTGGCGTCACCGCCACTCGTCAATTGCGCGGTCATCGGCGCATAGAGGTGGACGTCCTCCGGTAAATATTCCACACCGGACTCGATGGGACGATCGAGCTTCGCCAGCCATCGATGCTCAGGGTACTTCTCCAATGCGACTGCTTGAATCTGATAAGGCGTGAGGCCCATCGTGATGAGCGGCTCGAGGCCGGTTGTGCTCACCACCAGATACTCGTCTGCACCGATGGCCGGAGCTCGGTCAAGACCAGCATAAAGATTGCGGTGCCAATCGGTGATGTGCTGTTGCCAGCGCGCGAAGTTTCCACCGCCTTTCTGACGATAGTCATCTGCCTGAAGAACAGCGAGATTGTCGATCGAATGAAGCGCAAGGTAGACAGGGCACCCGGCGCTCAATGCTTTGAAGCGCTGCGAGGTATGGAATCCGTTCACTGAAATGAGCGCTGGCAGTTTTTCCAGGCTGTAATAATGATTCCACTCTGCTTCGCTGGCTGGATCGGCGAAGCTGCACTCGACGGTATAGATCATCAGATCACTCCTGGCCGGGAGTCTCAGGCGCCCGGGTTCGCTTGTTGATGTTCTGTCACGGTATGACGTGCATCGCGGCGTATAAATCGATTTTTTGGTAACCTTCAGTGAAGAAATATCAAGGTGGCCTGGGTACCTTGCCCTGAATCAGGAACGTTCATGCGCCGAAAGATTCCCAGCAACACTGCACTGATGGCATTCGAGGCTGCCGCCCGTCATGGCAGCTTCGCGCGCGCGGCGGACGAACTATCCCTCACCGAAGGGGCAATAAGTCGTCAGATCGGCCGGCTGGAAGCATTCCTCGATGTCATGCTGTTCGAGCGAGTCGGAAATCGCGTCCGACTCCTGCCTAACGGGGAGCGCTACGCAGCCCAGGTGCGGGAGTCGCTCGATCGACTGGAGCGGGATAGCCGATACCTGATGGGACAGCCGAGCGATGGCGCGAGCCTCGACATAGCCACCGTCCCGACTTTCGCTATGCGGTGGCTCATTCCTCGCTTGCCACTCTTCAGGCATAAGCGTCCAAACATCTCTGTGCACCTTACCGAGCGTACGGAACCCTTTGTTCTCGCCGGAAGCGGGTTCGATGCCGCAATCCATTTCGAGCATCCGGCCTGGACAGGAATGCGCCCGCACCCTCTGATGAATGAGGTGCTGGTTCCGGTTTGCCATCCCGGGCTTCTGAAGGGCGTCAAAACGGCAACTGCGCTGGATACCTTGCCGCGACTGCATCGGCGACAGAACCCCGATGCGTGGCAACACTACTCCCAGGAGACTGGAATCCCACTGACCCATCCGGCAATGGGGGCGCGCTACGATCTTCATGCAATGTTGATCGAGGCTGCTTTGGCCGGTCTTGGCGTTGCTCTGGTACCGCGCCTCTACATTGAAACCGAACTTGCGCAAGGTCGGTTGGTCGCACCGTGGCCAGATGGGAAAACCATCTCCAAAACCTTCAGCCTCATCCTCCCCGAGCCTATTGAACTGAGCAGGGAGCCAATACGAGCGTTTGCTCAATGGGTACTGGATGAAGCGAAGAAGACAACAATGGTTGAGCTGTAGGGAACTTCCTTCGACGTTTTGAGCTGACACTCTCCTTTCAGTGGGGGGGGGAGTCGCTGATTCCAGTTTGGCCCTGGCGGGCAAGAGCGCGCGCTCGTTCTCCTGCCCGCCGCTTTGGGTGAGGCTGACGCTATCGCTATCGACACGGAGTCGCGGCGCAAGACCGGAAAAGGTTTGGCTAATCCGGAATAACCCGTGTTTCGTCGTAACCCATCCGGCCATCGCCATGCTCAATGAGCACGTTCACACCGTTGCTCTGGACCGTAGCCTCGATGTTCATATAGATCGGTGTCATTAACAAACCGGCCATGTCATCGACCTCCAGCGTCCTTACCAGATTGCCAGTCTTGATCTCGACCTCCTTGACCGCCTTCATGGTGATGTAGGGCACCTGGTAGGTTTCTACAGGGGCCTGGATGCCGTAGACGCCCAGGAACATTCGATCCTGGGTACGGGACCACATTGGGACTTCAACGTTGCCTTCAAGCAGTTGGTTGTTGTCATCGGTGTTGTCCAGGCGCCCCACCTGTTGCAGGTTGATCGGCAAGGTCCGCGTCCCGTCACGCCAAGTACCGCTTGCTCCTTGGTCAGTCACCGTCAGTGTGATCGGGCACTTTTTATCAGGCTCTTCGCAGAGCTCCAGTTGCTTTTCAGTCTGCTGCTTGCCATGTAAGGCAATCGGGATGCGATGCTCATCATAGTAATAACTGCCATCGACCTTACCGAGCTGACCTTGCTGCAACCACATATACGTCTGCAGCGACATATGCACCGAATGGCTACCCAGGGTTCCGGTGTAATTGCGCACCTCGTACCAGCCGGCCCACCCTGGCAGTGGCAGGCAGGTCAGGAGGAACGACAGTGAGGTGATTTTCTTCATGGGGGGCATTCATTCCGAGTGTCCATACAAGGTGTCGGTAGTTTAAACGGATCATCCGCTCGCCATTTGTGGTTTATCGCTTCGGATGATTGCTGCACTCGATGGGGCTGCTACCCTGATGTTGCTGGTGACACTCATCCTCCATCCTCCTGGTGATGTTTCATGCCCGTTTCCCAATCCATCGAAATGACCCCGCTTGAGAGCCTTGATTCGCTGATAGCATTGCTCCGTGCCGAGGGCTTGCCTCACGGAGACCTTGGCGAGCCTGAGCGTGAGTTCTGGCAGTTCCAGCACGGCGGCTAGTCCCTCGAGTTCCGTAGCCTGTGCCCGTCCACTGCCCGCTACCTGGCAAAGCGGCTGTCCTAGTTTCATTGTGATCAGTTCGGCAGTCAGTGTCGGTTTTGGTATCGTCCATCTGGTGGGGCCAGCTCAAATGGGGGATAGGTTTGCCTGGTCCTTGGCCATCATGATTTGGCCGAGACACTGGCCGATGCCGGTTTCATCGTGGCGGCCATCAACCTCGTTCCCGGCGCCGCGCATTTTGCTTTTCTCGCCCCCTGTTCTGCGCCGTTGAAGCAGGATGCAGCGGAGTTCTGCGTTGATGCCAAGGGATTCGACCGCGTTGCCGTGCACAAGCAGCTCAACGAAAGGGCGCTTGAGTTTTTTGAAGCGCATGTCCGCTAGATGATCAGGCGCGCGCCTTGAGCGACGTCGCGCCTGAGCAGACATGGGTTATTTGGCTTTCAGGCCATAGGTCTGGCTGGCAAAGGAGGCGATTGCATCCGCCATGGCTTGAGGTTGTTCGGGGGCCATGGCATGGCCGGTTTTTTTCAGCACGACTACCGAAACCCGGTCCCCGAGCATGTTCTTCAGTACCTGTGAGAAGCGGCGGGGCGCCACCGCGTCATCCTCACCCTGCAGGTCAAGAATCGGCGCCTTGCCAGCGGCGAAATAGTCGTCCACCGGCGTGGTGTTACGCGCATGGGATTCAGCTTCGTGTGTCGCTTCGTGCCAGCCGTCGAGCCAACCAGTCGGGTCATTGCCCGGCGCAAAGAACGCTTGCTTGAGGTAGATCAGGCGCTGCTCCTTGGACAGCGACAGGTCGCCGGCACCGTCGATGGCCTTGCGCATTTCCGGACCGATGGGCTTTTCTGTCGAGCCTGGTGGTACCTTGCCAGCTGAAGCGGCGGCCAACACGACACCGCGTACCAGGTCTGGGCGATCAGCGGCCAGCTGACGCGCCGGGAAGTTGCCCCAGGCATGCCCGACTACTACCACAGGCCCGGATTTTTCATGCTCGACGACGGCGGCGACGTCCTTGGCAAAATCATGGACGGAGAGGTTTTCCATCGGCCCGACGCTCTTGCCGATGCCGCGCGGTTCAGGGCGTACCACCCGGAAACCCTTGGCCTGCAGATCCTCCGCCACCTGGTCATAGTCACGTCCCGAGCGGCCGAGGGAGGGCAGCATGACAATGACCGGACCCTTGCCTTGGGACGTTACGTCGATCTGTACGTTGTCGTACTTGATCACGTCGTGTTGCAGGGCAGAGCTGGCAAATGCGCTGGCGCAGGCGGTCAGCATGGCCGCCGCGCAGAGGTTCAAGGCGAATTTTTTCATTGTTATTCTCCGGTATTGTTGAAAAAGTCAAAGGGTCTTGCCGGGTTCCAGGCCACTCTCTTCAAGCAACTGAATGGCCGGCTTGCTGGTCAGGTATTCGATGAAGGATCTGGCGGCGGCCGATTGAGTCGATTGTTTGGCCACCACGGCGGTGAACAGGCTGATCTTTTGTACCTTGTCGGGTAGCGGGCCGACGAAGTCGACACCGGGGGTGACTTTCAACTCGCTGACTTGCTGCATGCCCAGTTCGGCATCGCCGCGGGCCAAGGCCGTCCCCACCAGTTCCTTGCCTTCGATCACCACGCTTTTCGACTTCATCTGTTCGCTGATACCGAGCTTATTGAACAGGGTCGTCGAGATGTAGACGCCGCTGGCGCCTTGCGAATAGGCGACCCGCTTGGCGTTCAGGAGTGCCTGACGCAGCGCATCCACCGATGAAATATCGGGTTTTGGCTGGCCCTTGGGGACGCCAACTCCGATCCGAGAGGAGGCAATCTGGGTGCGAGTGGCCATTTCGAATGAGCCGGTGCCCGAGAGTTGGTCCAGTGTTTCGGCGGCCATGATCGCCAAATCCATGGGCTCCTTGTGCAACACCCGCTGAGGGATCGAATCGGGCGACTCGCCCATCGATGGCCCCCAACTGATCAGCAGCTTGTTGCCGCTGGCTTTCTCGTAGGCCGGCTGCAGGTGTTGCATGGCACCCTTGAGTGCGCCGGTGGCAATGACATGCAACTCGGCGGCCTGCAGTTGGGCGCTGACAGCGAGCAGACTGCCGAGGCCTGCGGATACCATAAGCGACGCTTTTGTTGTTTTTTTCACGACTGTACCTTTTGGGGGTTGGGGTTGTGGATCAACGGTCGACACCTCTCAGGTGGCGCCGCGGGTATTCACGTAAAGCGAATAAAGTGAGGTGGTAGAGGCCATCAGCAGCCGGTTGCGCCTGGGGCCAGCGAAGCACAAGTTGGCGCAGCGCTCCGGCAGGTCGATATGACCGATGGCGGTGCCGTCCGGGGCGAATACGCGCACACCATCCAGGCCTGCCTCGCCGCTACCCCAGCCGCACCAGAGGTTGCCATCGATATCGATACGCAAACCGTCAGGCGTGCCGACGCCGGCATCGATCAAGACTTTTCCGGCATCGAGTACCTGGCCTTCGCTGACGTTGAAAGCCTTGATGGTGCGCGGTCGGGCGCGGGACTCGACGACGTACAGGGTTTTTTCGTCCGGTGAAAAGGCCAGTCCGTTGGGCCCTTGCACGTCGTCGGCGACACAGCTCAACTCGCCATTGAGCGGGTCGATGCGATAGAGGTTGGCAGGCAGTTGCGCACAACCCTTTTGCCCCATGTAATCGCTTGCCAACCCGAAGGGTGGGTCGGTGAACCAGATGGAGTCGTCGGACTTGACCACCACATCATTGGGGGAATTGAGCGGCAGCCCCTGGAAATGGCTGGCCAGTACCGTCTGGCTGCCGTCATATTCGGTACGGGTGACCCTGCGGCCGCCGTGCTCGCAGACGATCAGGCGGCCCTGGCGGTCGCGCGTCATGCCATTGGCCTGGTTCGACGGGTAGCGCCATACGCTGAGCGCGGCGCTTTGTTCGTCCCACTTGAGGATTCGGTCGTTGGGCAAGTCCGTGAACAGCACATGGCGGGCGTCACCGAACCACACCGGCCCTTCGGCCCAACGCAGGCCACCCGCGACGCGCTCAACCTTCGCATGCGCCAGCCGATAATGGCTGAAGCGCGGGTCGAGTTCGCGAACGGCGGGGTCGGGGGTTCGCAGGCTGGGTTGCCAGGGAAAGTCGGGCACGGTCGGTTTCTCCAGAAGGTCGGCTTCAGCGATACAGGGTGTTTGGATTGGTGACCAGAACCGCCTGCGCTACCGCGGGGTCGGCACAGGTCTGGAGCACGAAGTCCAGCAACAGAGCGTCGTCGGGTACCTCGCCCTTGACGTTCGGATGGGGCCAGTCGGAACCCCAGATCGTCCTGTCCGGGGCACATTCGAGAAAGCGCCGAGCCCAGGACAGACCTTGTGGCCAAGGGCCGGCGGCGCCTTGCATGGCGCGGTCGATGCCCGACACCTTGATCCAGCGGTCCGCTCGTTTCAGATGCTGTTCCAGCGCCTTGAGCGGGGCCGCTTCGATCGGTTGGCTCAGGTCCAGGCGCGCCATATGGTCGATGACCAGTGGTGTATGCAAGGTTTTCCAGGCGTCGAGCACGGGCAGCAAAACGTCGATTTCACCGTGCAGGAGTACGTGCCAACCCAAGGGGGCAACGCGTTCGGCAAGTCGGCGCAGATACTCCGGGTCACGGTTGCCGGGAAGGTGTCCCATCAAGTTGAAACGGATGCCTCGCAGCCCGCCATCATGCAGGGCCTGGAGCTGATCATCGGTGGTGCTGTCGTCGATCAAGCCAATGCCCCGATATCGCCCGTTGCTGGCGGCAATGGCAGAAAGGATGGCGCCATGGTCGGTGCCATAGGGCGCGGCCTGCACCAGCACCCCGTGTTCGATACCCAAGCTTCGATGCAGCTCAAGCAACGCCTCGAACGGCGCGGGCGCTGGGTGGTAGGCGGCGTTGGCCGGCAGCGGGAATTGATCCCACGGGCCGTAGATGTGGGTATGGCAGTCCCACGCGCCTGCTGGAAGGAGTGTGTGCATGGTCATCAGCTCGAATCAGGAAAAGCCCTGCCCATCAAGGCCGGGCGGGCAGATCAGTCACAGCGGGCGGTCATGCCGCCATCGACGACGATTTCGGTACCGGTCACGAAACGCGATTCGTCGCTGGCCAGAAACAGCGCCGCGTTGGCGGTATCCCGGCCATCGCCCATGAAGCCCAGGGGAATTCGTGCCAGGCGGCTGTCGAGCAGCTTGTCGATGTCGCCACCGGTACGTTGCCCGGCCAGGCGTACTTCCACCATCGGGGTATGCAATTGGCCGGGGACGACGGTGTTCACGCGGATGCCTTTCTTGGCGTATTCGACCGCTGTCACTCGCGATAGCTGAATCACCCCGGCCTTGCTGGCGGCATAGGCCACTTGGGCCGAACCGGTCCAGCGAATGCCGGAAGTCGAGGCGGTGTTGATGATCGAGCCACTGCCCTGAGCTTCCATGATCGGCAGTACATGCTTGCACGTCAGGTAGACGCTCTTGAGGTTCAAGGCGATCTGTGCGTCCCATTTGTCCTCGTCCAGCGCCACGGCACCGCCGGCTGAAGAGCCACCGACGTTATTGACCAGAATGTCCACCCGCCCGTAGGTCTCCTTGCAGGTGGCAACCATCGCGGCGACGGATTCACTGTTGGTGACGTCGCAGGCGAGCGACACGACGTCCCCGCCGATGTCCTTGATGCGGCGGATGGTTTCTTCCATGGCATCGAGGTTCTTGTCGACCGCGAAGATTTTCGCGCCGGCCTGGGCGAACAGCACCGCCACGGCGCGCCCATTGCCCCAGCCAGGCCCTACGCAGCCGGCGCCAGTGACGATGGCCACTTTGCCTTGCAGGCGGGTGTTCGAAGTGTTTAGTTCAGTCATGCTTGCATCCTCAGGAAAGGTGGGTGGGAAGTTCAGCGGCCACGCCAGCCGGTGGCGGTACCTCGAACACCTTGATGGTCATGGAAATCAGCGTGTAGTAGCCGGCGATGCCTACCAGGTCGACCACGGCGGTTTCGCCCAGTACGCGGCTGATGTCCTGATACAGCGGGTCGTCGATCTGGCGTGTGTCATGCAACTGGCGGATGAAGGCGTACACCAGCGCTTCGTCTTCGTGCTCGAAAACCGGCTGCCGGTCATCGCGAATGGCGTCGATCACGGCCGGGGACAGACCGGCCTCCAGGGCGAATGGCTTATGCGCGGCCCACTCGTACTCCGCCAGCCAGTGGCGGCCGAGCAGCAGGATGGCCAGCTCCGACAGGCGTGGCTCCAGGCTACTGTCGTAACGGCAGTAACGACCAAGGCTTTGTGCGCATTGGGCCAGCTCCGGGCGATGCAGCCAGATGGCGAGTGGCCCGCGCACGCCTTTGCGCGGGCCGCTCGCGATGGCGTCGTAGATAACTCGCTGGGCTTGATTCAGATGGTCGGGGTCTATCGCTTTCAAACGACTCATGGTCGGCGTCCTGATCAAAGATTCTGGGAGTGTGGCTGGCGATTTGCGCTGGGCGGCTCGCTGGGCTCGGACGGCGCGCGCAGCAGGCTTTTACCGGCACTGCGCCCCGTCTCGCGTTTGAAAGCCTCGACATCGAAGGCGCCTTCCCAGCGAGCGATGGCGTACACGGCAATGGTGTTGCCGATGATGTTCACCAGGGCGGTGGCCGTGGCCATCATCCGGTCAATGCCAAACAACAGGCCCAGGCCACCCAAGGGCAGGCTTTGCACCGATTGCAGGGTCGCCGCCAGTTTGATGAAGGCGCCGCCGGCCACCGTGGTCCCGCCCTTTGAGGTCAGGCTGAGAATCGCCAGCAGGCCGAGCTGTTGCCAGATCGAAAAGGGCGTGTCGGTGGCCTGGGCAATGAAGCCGATGGCGACGGCCATGTAGATGGAGGTACCGTCCAGGTTGAAGCTGTAGCCGGCGGGGAGCACAAAACCGACCACCACCTCGTCACAGCCAGTACGCTTGAGTTTTTCCAGCAGTCTCGGGAAGGCCACTTCACCGGAGGCGGTACCCAGCACCAGCAGTATTTCTTCGCGAATCACTTTCAGGACGGTCCAGAACGGCAGGCCAATCGACCAACTGATGGTTCCCAGTACACCGAACACGAAGAACAGCGAGGCTGCGTAATAGACGCCAATCAACTTCAGAAGGTAGAGCAGCGTGGCCCCGCCGTAACTGCCCACCGCCGCGGCCATGGCACCAAAGGCCCCCAGCGGCGCCAGTTTCATGATGAACCCGAGCATCTTGAACAACACGCTTTGGGCTTCGTCGATCCCCTTGACGATCAACGAGTCAGGCCCGGCGACGCGGTTGATCGCCATCCCGGCCAGCATCGAAATAATCAGCACCTGGATGATGTCTCCCTTGGCGAAGGCATCGACCAAGGTGTGCGGGATAAGGCCTAGCAGGTAGTCGATCACCGAAATACTGCCGGCGCTCGCGGTCGCCTTGATGGCTTCTGCCGATTCGTTGAGGTTGCCAGCATGCAACCCGGCACCGGGCTGAATCAGGTTGACCAAGACCAGGCCGACGACCATGCCCAAGGTACTGATCACTTCAAAGTACAGCAGCGATTTCATGCCCAGGCGGCCCAGCTTGCGCATGTCCTTGACGTGCGCGAGGCCGTGCACCAGGGTGAAAAACACGATGGGCGCGAGCATCATCTTCAGCAGAGCGATAAATGCCTGGCCGAGGGGTTTCATGGCGATCGCCCAACTGGGTGCCAGTAGCCCCAGCAACACGGCCGCGACCAGCGCGACCAGGACTTGTACATGCAGCTTCTTCAAATGTTTCATCGGTAATCCTCGCCCTGGTGGGCGTCATTATTTTTGTATGCGGGCACAGGTTGTTCGGATGGCTCTCCAGGCGATCAGCGGCAGTAGGGGAGGTAGAGATTGAACTGCGTACAACCGACATTGAGTGGTCGCCGCATGGCATCCAGGGCACTTGACGCAATGCGATAGTCGAAGCTTGCAATCAGAGACAGGCTGCGTCCCCGGTCAACCGGGGGCGCCAGGTTTTCACCCCACTGCAGCGTCAATACGCCAGCTATCGTGTTGATCTGGGCATCAACGGCGCTGATGAAGCTTTCCATGTCGATGTGGGCGGGCATGTTCCAGCTCATTAACAGGAGGGCGGCGGCCTGGCCAGGGCGACGCGTTTCGGCGCGGGTCCTGAGTACGATCCGCTGACGACCAACGGTTCTGGGCAAGATGCGACGGCTCCAGGGTGTGGAGCGTGCGCCCGAGACACTCAGGTACTGCGCAGTGTTCAACACCTCTTCGTTCTCAAGCTCGTAGAGCGCCAGATAGCGTGGCCAGCCTTCGCTACACACCCAGCGCTGGCCGTCGAGAAAACCCGGCAGCGCGAGGCGCTGTGGGAAGTGCTCGGTGTCGTACCAGTCGTTGAACTCCTCCTCCTGAGAAGAGGGGGGTTGCATCAGCACAAGCAACAGCGCGCCGTTCATGATGCGCTTGTCGAGAGTGGGCAGGGCGGCACGACTGAAATCAGGCATTTGGAGTTCTTCATTGTTGTTCTCCTATTTGTGTTCAGCATAGAGAACCCTAAAAAACTAGACAAAAACCTTTTATTGATAGCAATCTATGCTTTAAAAGCATGGGGTTCAGGGCTGTGGATATTCGAGAGTTGCGCACGTTCGTTCAGGTGGCACATGCGGGCAGCTTCAGCCGCGCGGCGCGCGATCTGTATATCGCCCAGCCGGCGCTTAGCCGTCAGATCGCCAAGCTTGAAGACCAGCTCAATGTCACGTTGCTGACCCGTCATGGTCGAGGTGTCGAGTTGACGGCGGCGGGTGCGCGGCTGTTGGAGCGCGCTGAAATGATGCTCCACTACCTGCAGGAAACCACCGATCACGTGCGTAACAGTGCCCAGGAGGAGCGCGGGCATCTGGCAATCGGCCTTCCCCCGGCGATCGGCGCGGTAATCGGCCCGCAACTGATCAGGAGCTTTCGCGAACTGTGGCCCAAGGCTTCGTTGCATGTGCGCGAAGGGCTCAGCAGCTCCTTGCAGGAGTGGGTACTGGATGGGCGGGTGGACCTGGCGGTGGTCTATAACCAACCGCTGCTTGAGGCCTTTGAAGTGCGCCCGCTGTTCAGCGAGCCGATGGTGGTAGTCGGCCCCGTCGGCGAGCCGGCCCGTGCGTTTCGTATCCATGATTTTGCGGATCTGCCGTTGATCATGCCAAGCCTGCCGCACAGTAACCGACGCTTGGTCGAACAGGCGGCGGTGCAGAGTGGCGTCCGGCTTAAGATTGAAGTGGAAGTGGACAGCGTGGATCTGACCAAGCGCCTGGTTCAGGCCGGGCTCGGCTACTCGATCCTGGCCAACGCGGCGGTGCAGGATGAAATCGCACAGAAAAAACTGGTCGCCCACTCCATCGAGCGCCCCGCCATTCGTTCCACCGTGACCTTGACCACGCTGCGTGAGCGTCGCACCAGCCGGCTGGCCGCCAGCTGGGAGACGCTGTTGATCACCCACCTGAAGTTTCTGGTGACTCAGGGGGCCTGGAAGGACGCGGCTGTCTGGCTGGCGCCTGACGAGTGATCAGGGGTTCTACCTCTATCCTCGACCTTGCCAGTCGCTGATTGCTCAGCCTCCTTTCACCTGGCCGGTGGCGGGTGTATCGGCGTACACACGCTTTGCAAACTCGGCAATGGCATGGGCCATTTCTCGCGGCCGTTCGGGCGCCATGGCGTGTCCGGCTCCCGGTAGAGTCCGGGCCTCGACCCGATCACCCAGCATCGACTTCAGAGTATTGGGTATAACCACTGCATCATTGCTGCCCTGAAGGTCGAGGATCGGTACGCTGGCGCCCGCCGACCAATACAGGTCGATGGGGTTGCATCGCGGGCCTGCGCTTTGTGTTCGGCATCATCGGCAAGGAAGATTGAAAGGCGCTGTCACGCTCCGGGATATGCTCCGTTGGCATGAGTACGTATGGCCTAAAGGTCTTGGTCGGGAGCAACGCTGCTGGCATATCCTCGGCCGCGTTGAATCTCAAAAAACAATAACGGAAGACTCATGACAACAATGACCAGCCCGCAGGACCGCCTGTGCAGCGACGTGGAGTCGAGTGCTTGCCGCAAGGCGGCAATACGCTTGATCCCACTGTTGGCCATCGCTTATTTCGTCAACTACCTGGATCGCACCAACATCGGTTTTGCCGCCCTGACGATGAATCAGGATCTGGGCTTGAGCGCCTCTCAATTCGGCTTTGCCGCGGGTGTTTTCTACATCGGTTACTGCCTGTTCGAAGTCCCCAGCAACCTGGCGCTGTATCGGTTTGGCGCTCGCCGTTGGATGGCACGCATCATGATCACCTGGGGCCTTTGTGCGGCCGCCACGGCGCTTGCCCAAGGGCCGATCAGCTATGCCGTGATTCGTCTGCTGGCCGGCATCGCGGAGGCCGGCTTCTTTCCCGGTGTGATCTTTTTCCTGTCGCTGTGGTTCCCCGCGCATTACCGCACCCGGATGATGGCCTGGTTTCTGTTTGCGATTCCCATGTCGTCCGTTTTGGGCGGGCCCCTGTCGGCGGCCATGCTGGCAATGGATGGCTGGCTGGGCGTGGCTGGCTGGCAATGGCTTCTGGTGCTGCAAGGCTTGCCGGCTTGTGTCCTGGGTGTGCTGTGCTTGAAGATCCTGTCCGACCGCCCCGCTGAGGCTCAATGGCTGACCCCGCAAGAGCGGATTGTGTTGCAGGCAGCGCTCGATGCCGAGCATCAGCAGCGCAGCAGCCTGAACTTTCGCCAGGCGCTCAAGGACGTGCGCGTCTGGCTACTGGCGGCGATCCTGTTCAGTTACATCATCGGCATATTGGGCATTGGCGTCTGGTTACCGCAGATCCTGAAAAGTCACGACTTGAGCACGATGCAGATTGGCTTCGTCTCCTCGGTTCCCTATCTGGTGGCCAGCGTCGCCATGTTGCTTTGGGCCAAGGTGTTGGCACGCAAGCGGCGCTATATCAAACATCTGGCCATCACCTGCGGGGTCGGCGCCGCTGGGTTCCTTTTTTCGGTTATCTACAGTGATTTACTGCCGGCCTTGATTGGCTTGACTGTCGCCCTGATCGGGCTGAGTTCGGTACGCACCTGTTTTTACAGTATTCCGGCCACTTTCCTGAGCAAGGAGGCAGCCGCTGGCGGCATTGCCTTCATCAATGCGGTCGGCAGTCTCGGCGGGCTGGTAGGGCCTTATGGTGTCGGCTGGCTCAAGGATGTTACCCATTCATTCACCGCTGGCCTGTTGGGCATGGCCGGTATGTTGTGTCTGGCCGCTGTGTTGACTTGTATCTTGCGTGTCATCGTCAAAGAGGCCTGACGACGAAATGGCGAGTCTCCAGACCGCCTGACTGCCCCACGATGACAAGTAGGTCATCGTTTTTGCTCCGACCGGTCTTTAACGATCTATCACCCCAATGAAAACAAAGAGTGAGCATCCCATGCGCCTAAGTCTGAAGGCCAAAGTTCTGTCCATCGCAGTATTACCGGTTCTACTGTTTGCACTGGTGATCAGTCTGACGACAGTTCTGATGCTCCAACAGCAGGCGAAAAAAGAGCTTGAAGAGACTCGGCAACGCCTGCTTGGAGAAGCCCGGTTGACGTTGAAGAATTACGTCGAAGTGGCGCTCACCACGATCAAACCTCTATACGACGCTGCCTCCCCAGGCGACCAGGCCGCACGCGCCGAGGTGATTAAACTGCTATCAAGCATCACCTATGGCAAGGACGGTTATTTCTTCGGTTTCGACTCCGAGACCATTCGCTTGTTCAAGGGCAGCAGCCCGGATGGCGTGGGCCAAAGCTTCAAGGACAACCGCGATTCCAACGGCGTGTACGTCAACCGAGAGTTGGTGAGCGCCGCCAAGGCCGGTAGTCATTATGTGCAGTATGACGCGGCACAACCTGGCAGCGATGTCAGGGTAGCGAAATTGGGCTACAGCGAGTACCTGCCTAAATGGGACATGATTATTGGCTCGTCGATCAATATCGAGGGTATCGACGCTCAGGTGGCGGCGGTGGAAGCCAGGGTGCACCAGCGTACTCGGGACGTACTGCTGAGCATTCTGGGGATCGCGCTGCTGCTGTTGGGGGGGATTGCCGTTGTGGGCGTGCTGATGGCCAACGCGATGCTGCGGCCGCTGAATCTGATGAAAGCCAATCTGGATGACATCGCGGCGGGCGAGGGTGACCTGACCCGTCGCCTGGCGATTACCAGTCAGGATGAGTTGGGTGAGCTGGCGGGCTCGTTCAACCGCTTTGTCGACAAGATCCACGGCCTGGTTCGCCAGATCGCCGAGATGACGACGCAACTGACCGGGTTGGTCAGCCAGGTGTCCGATCAGGCCCATCGTTCGGAACAGGCCATGGAGCGTCAGCGTCACGAGACCGATCAGGTGGCCACCGCCATCAACCAGATGTCCTCGGCGGCGCAGGAGGTGGCCCGCAGTGCCCAGGGCGCCGCGGTGGCTGCCCAGCAGACCGACGAAGAGGGGCAGGCCGCCAAGCGGGTGGTGGACGGCAGCATCCGGCAGATTCATGCCTTGGTCAGCGATATCCGCGCCAGCGGCGTCTCACTGGACAGTTTGCAGACGGACGTCTCGTCGATTGTCAGCGTACTGGATGTGATCCGCTCGATCGCCGAGCAGACCAACCTGTTGGCGCTCAACGCGGCCATCGAAGCCGCCCGGGCCGGTGAGGCCGGCCGTGGTTTCGCGGTGGTGGCCGACGAGGTGCGGGCGCTGGCTAGCCGAACCCAGCAGAGCACCCAGGAAATCCAGGGGATGATCGACCGTTTGCAGCAGGGTACGCATAAAGCCGTGGAAGCCATGCGACGCTCCAGCGATGCCGGCGACGGCACGTCGGCCCAGGCCAATGAAGCCGGTGTCTCGTTGGACACCATGGCGCAACTGATCGGCACCATCAATTCGATGAACGCGCAGATTGCCAGCGCCGCGGAAGAGCAAACAGCCGTAGCCGAAGAGATCAACCGCAGCGTGCATCAAATCGCCGTGGCGGTGGACAACGTGGCCGATGAGACCCAATTGGGGGCTCAGACGTCTCGCAGCCTGGCGGACCTCGGGCAGCGGTTGGGCCTGCTGGTGGGGCAGTTCCGGATCTGATGCCCGCCTGGCGAAGGCCTGTCATGTGGTAGGGCCAGAACCTACCGGCGCCGATTTCATGCTGTGCTTCCCGCTCTGGTCCGAGCCATCAAGGCGCTGACGTCTGCGCCGTTGCTTGTGTTATTTCATATCTCTGGCCTGCACCCACAGCACTGCGTCTTGTGACAGGGGCTTGCCCTTATGGGTTTTCTGGGTACCGATGTTGAGTGCCGCGATTCCCCACCAGCCGGCACGGGGCAGGCCGATGGTCACGACGCCCTGCGCGTCCGCGTAGGTGCTGAGCGTTTTGAAAGCAGCTTGAGGTGCCGATACATAGTCTTGTTGGCCGAAGGCGTTTTTCTCGACATCAACGGAATGGTTGAGGTATTCGATTTCGATCTCGGCGAACGGAACAGGTTTGCCGTCGGCCAGCACCAAGGCCCGGAATACACCACCTGTCCAGTTTGCATACGGCTTGTTGAGTGGCTGGATCTCCACCGGTAACCCCTGCGGCTCTGCCCAGTCGCCGGGTACTCCGCCCACGTTGACGATCAGCTTGGTGAACTGTTGGATGTAGACGTCTTCCCCAGTTTCCAGGTAGGGCTCAGGTTCCAGTATGAAAATATGGTCACCCAGTGAGCGTACCAACTCCCGTGGAATCGACGCACGATAGGCGGTCGCTCGGTTATCGCGACTCTGCCACTGGACAGGGCGCAAGTATTTGCGCAGATCGAGTCTTTCCCCACCGTGCGAGCTGACTTGGCTGAACGCGCGAGGCTCATCCATGACCAAGGTCGGACCGCCGGAAAAGGGGTGCGTGAATACTAGCGCGAACTCCAGTTGTTCCGCGCGCTGCAGCGCCGTTTCATTGATGTAGAGCATTTGAAAGTGGGCTTGTGCCACGCTGGTCAAGCAGGTGAGCGTAGCTGCGGCAAGGGCTTGGAGTGTTCGTCGTCTGGCCGGCATGATCGATTTCACCTTGAAATGTCGGAGGACTGGATGGTGCTTTCATGACCCTCTCCGCCGAGGAATATCACGGAGTAAATCCCCGTTGGGGCCTGGAAGGTATAGGTGTTGTCCTTGCCGACGTCGCCTTCTAGCAAGACCTTGTTGCTCATGTCTCGGACAAGGATTTTTCTGCCGGCTGCCGAGCTGCCGTCGGTGAAACCGGCCTCGCACTTCACCCAGTCATCGTGCTCGATGTAACAGTCGAATACAGGGCCATGGGCGAACGCCGCCTGGCAGAAAAAAACGGCGCCCGCCATCAGTATCCCGTGTGCTGAACCTATGGGTTTCATAAGGTCTTGGATCTCCACAGCCGAGGTGATCATTTAAGCGGCGACTGAACATCGCCATGTGTAGAGGTGGTGCCTGTACTGGTTTTGTCAGGCGCTGGAAAGGCCGCCACCAAGGCATCCAGGTTCGAGCGCAACAGGGCGTCGTACCCGGTGGCCGGGTCGGCGAGTATTCCCGGATTGCCCGTATCCAGTAGCAGCAAGCGTGCGCCACCGTCCTGAATGGCCTTGGCGATCTGTTCATTGGGTGCCCACTTGTGGACCACCACGTGGATGTCATGCTCGCGCAGGTACAGGGTCAGTGCAGCGCGGTCGGCGTCGCTCCAGTCGACGTCCTGTTGCACGAACCAGCCGTCGACAAAGACGCCGAATTCGCCGAACAGGTAGATGAACTCGTCGGCCAACGACAGCACGCGCATGTCCGGCAGTGCCATCATCCGAGTGCCGTAGTCAGCCTTTAGCTGGCGCAATTGACTCTTGAGTATCGCGAGGTTGCTCTTTATCCGAGGCGCATCAGAGGGCGACAGGCGTGCCAGGTCGGCGGCGATAAGTGCCGACATACGCATGGCATTGACGGGACTGAGCCAGGCGTAGGTCGACAGGCCGCCATCGACCTTATCCGCTCTGGCCCAGGGTACGTCGTTCGACGGCACGCGGACCACGGCAACGCCGGGTTTGATGGTGTCCCGTGAGCGCGTGGCGTCGATCTCGACAATCCGCAGATTGTGTCGACGAGCCGTCGCGTATAGCGGGTCCGCACGCCAGAGATTGCCCATGGTCACCACGGCTTCGGCTTGCTGGAACACGGCGGGGTCCAGGCGCAAAAGCGCGTTGGCCATACTTTCCATGGGCACGGGAGCGCCCGGCGGTAGGCGGACGGCCTCAATGTTGGTGCCTTTGCTGAGCGCCGAAGTGAGCGCGTACACAGCTGGCAACGCAACGAGCACTCGCTGCCGGCCGGCGTCGGCCGTGGCGCAAAGCTGGGTACCCAGCAGCAGTGCCAACACCACCAGCCAAGATCTGCGTGATATGCAAAGCCATTTCATACGCTGGCCCCTCTGAATCGCGATGAGGTCGCGCGGATGACGGTGGTCGTGACGAACACCAGCGCGGCAACCAGGACGATTGCGCCACCGGTCGGCACGGGGATGTGAAATTGCATGGGGGCAAGGATGCCAACCATGCAGGAAAAAGTCGCAATCAGAATCGCAAGCGTGACGAGCCCTGGGAGTGACCGGGTAACGTTACGTGCGGCCGCGGCAGGTATCAGCAAAAGGGCTTCGACGAGCACCGCGCCAATGATTTTCAGGCAGGCTACCGTCACCAGCGTGACCAACACGACGAACAGGTACTCGACGCTGCGCACCGACACGCCCCGCGCATGGGCCAGGCTCGGGTTCAGGCTGGACAGCAACATGCCGTTGTACAGGGGCAACCCGATAAGCGCGCAAATGGCTGTCACGCCAAGTAGTACGTTCATGTCGGTGTGGTCTACGGCGAGAATGGAACCGAACAACACGCTTTCCATCACGTGGGTGTTGATCTTCGCTGACACGAACAACAGCAACGATGCCCCGACCGCCAGCGAGATGGACAAGAACACGCCGATCAGTGTGTCATTGGACAGCGTCGTTCGGTGTTGGGTGTACTTCAGCGTCAGGGCGAACAGCAGGCAGAAGCCAAACATTGACAGGTAAGGGGAGGTATAGGACTCGCCGACCAGCACGCCAATGGCAACGCCAGTCATCGCCGCATTGCCCACTGATTGGCTGAAGAAAGCCATACGCTTGATCATCACCATCGAGCTCAGCACCCCTAGCAACGGCCCGATGAGCACCGCACACATCAATGCATTGATCACGAACTCGTATTCAAACGGTTGCGGCAGCACGTGACCCGCGGCGAGCGCCTGAAGGTGGTCGCGAATGAAATCGTACAAGGTATTCATCGAATATCCTCCAGTCGGCAGTCGATCTGATCGGCGCAGCCATGAAACAGTACCCGTTGGTTGATAACGGTTACGGACTGCGCGATACGCTTGACCTGTTCGAGGTCATGGTTGATCCAGAGGACGGTGACGCCGCGGTCGTGAAGCTCGGCCACAAGCGCCTCCACCAGTCGCACACCTGTTTCGTCGATACCAGCGGTCGGTTCATCGAGGATCAGCAGGCGCGGTGTCGGACTGATCGCTTGGGCAAGCAGTACGCGCTGGCGCTGCCCACCGGACAGGCTGCCAAACGGTTTTGCGCCCATCCCAGCTACGCCAGTGCGCTTCAGCGCCTCGGCGTTAGCGGCTTTGTCGAAGCGGCTTGAGCCTAGAAAGGCCGGCCTGCGTTGACCGAGAAGGGCCATCACATTGTTGACTGTCATTGGCACGTTACGGTCGAAGTCCAGTAACTGCGGGACATACCCCACTGGCCGTAAGTCCTCACCCTCGAACCGGATGACTCCTGAATGCGGCATCTGGCCCAGCAGTGCGCGCACGAGTGACGTCTTGCCTCCGCCGTTCGGGCCTACCAGGCAGTGGAGCGCACCTGCTTCCACCCGAAAGCTCACCTCGTCGAGTACCTGCGTACCCCCCAGTTGCAATGAGACGCTATCGAACACCACGGCAGGCCCTCGCATCGCTTGTTCCTCCTTCATTGCTGGGTAAATTCAACGGCTTCGGCCAAGGTCTCGAGGTTTTCGCGCATGGCCACCTCAAATTCGTCCGCACTGTAGGTGCTACCGGTGATGTGAGACAGCGTGAAGACCTTCACGCCGGTGGCTGCCTCGATGGGCTTGGCCAAGTCCATGGCAAAGTTCTTTTCAGCGAAAAGCACCCGTACATTGGCCTTTCTGATGGTGTCGATGGTGGTGGCCAACTGGCGCGCGGTCGGTGCCACGCCGTGACGTGGCTCAATGACCGCGGTCACGAACAGGCCGAACTCCTGCATCATGTAGTCGTAGCCTCCGTGCGTCGTCGCGCAACGGAACGTAGATAGATCCAGTGCGGCAAAGCGGGTCATGAAATCTGCCCTGAGTGCCCGGATCCGACCCGCATACTCCAGCGCGTTGTGTCGATACGCCTGGGCGTTTTCCGGGTCCAGTTCCCCCAGCCGGCGGGCGATCTCGAAAACCTGTTGTATCGCTGCCGTGGTGGAGACAAAGGTATGCGGATTGACAACCTTGATGCCGTCCTGGTCGCCGCCGATGGGAATGAGAGCAACCGAGGCGTTGGCCTGGATGATCGGTAGCGTCTGCCGACGACCGGCGGCCTTGATGATCTCGAAGGCCCATTCATCGTGTCCGATGCCGTTGACCACCAGGACGTCGATATTCATCGCGCGGGTGATGTCGTCGGGCTGCGGCTGGTAATTGTGCGGATTCGCCTCCGCCGGAATGAGCCCAACAACCTCGGCCCGATCACCGACGATGTTTGCCACAAAGCTGTAGTAGGGGTGCAGTGTGACGCCGATTTTGAGCTTCTTGCCTACCGGGTGTTCCGGGCTGGCGAATGCGATCGCGGGTATGAGCAACAGCAACGCAAGGCATCGACGCAAGAGTACGCGGTGTTTTCTGAGGGCATTCACGGCAGGGTTCCTTTTACGCGTTCGATTTCGCTGGTGCCGTCGTAAGGGATGACCTGGCGCCAGCCTTCGCCGACCAGCCACTCGGCCTTGACGATGACCGGGTAGGGCGCGTTCGGGTTGGAGTGGACCCAGATCGTCGCCTGGTTTGCCCACATCACACCGGCATGCGCGTGTCCAATGACGAGCAGGTAGGCGCTCTGGCCCGGCACGCTGCCGCCGGTTCCGTAGTAGACCGTGGCGCCCTGGCCCTGCGTGGCTTGCGATACTTTGCTCGGGCCTTGCTCCGTCGGGGCCACGGCGGCGTCGGAATGTCCGTCGGTGTCGGAGTGCGGGTCGGTGGGGAGGGCATGGGACAGGTGGGTGCCAGGCAGAATCAGTTGCCAGTACACCTTGCCATTGGCCTTCCAGAACGCGTCTCTGTAGAAGGGCGGCAGCAAAAGCTCCTGGGCACGCTCCAGGGTGATCCAACCGCCGGTATCGTTGTTGTTCCAGATGATTTCTTCGCCGGCAGGCAACAGCGCGCTATGGATGGCCTGATCGACGCTATTCAGGCCGTCGAAAGAGCGAACCTGCCAGCTCAAGGGGGTCGGTGGGCCGACCTTCTGAGGCCGTAGCATCAAATAACCGGTCACGCTGGCGATGACTAGTATTGCCGCAAGCAGCATTGCCAGCGATTCCCATCCGCCTGAGAGCGGGCGCACCACCATGGATGTGCCGTTTGCACGTTCGCTGGGCGCGCTTGCGCCGAGCGCGCGGCGCCGGCGTGGCGATAGGCGAGCCATCAGAGAAACGCAATCCAGCGGCCCAGGAATATCACGCCGGCCCACAACGCCAACGAGCTGAGCCCCGCGACACGAGCCTGGCTGGGAGGCGGTAGCGTCGTATCCCATTCGCTGATCCGGCGAAAGGCGCCCAGATGGAATATCCCCATGTTGAGCCCCGCCAGCAGCAACAGGCCCATCTTCAACAAGAACGCGTTATTTTGCGCATAACTGGTGCCATTGGCGCAGAACATGAGCAGGCCGGTGATTACGCACATCACGAAAGCGACCCAGGTGTATGGCAGTAAATCCTGGATCAGCTTCAGCGCGCCGCGGCGATGGGAGGCGACGCCAAGCAGGCGCAAATCCACGACGGCGATGGTTCCGTAGACGATGGCGATGCCGATCACATGCACCGATTCAAGGGTTGGAAAAGCCGCGCCTGACTCGCGGATGAAAGTCGCGACAGCGGTGTCCTGGAGGGTTTGCAGCAGGGGTTGAATATCCATGGTGAATACCTGAGAGCTTTCGTTGAAAACGCTTAGATCGTGTAGGCGATCCAGCGACCGCAGATGATCACGACGCACCACAACCCGATTGACAGCCAGGCAAATGCCTTGACGGGGCTAGGCTCGCCTTCGCTTTGTGCATCGCCGGCAGGGCGCAGCAGCGGACGTCGGAGCACCCAGGTCAAGATGAACGCTGTCACCACCAGGGCCATCTTCAGCCAGAACGTCGAATTGACGAGGACGCGATCAGGCTCTGCGATGATCATGATCAACCCGGTACAGAGCAGGACGATCAGTGCATTGCGCATCCACGGGTAGTAACGGCGTACGACGCCTCGCAAGGGCTCGTCGCTGGCGAGCACGCCGGCCAGTCTCAGATCGGAGATGACCGCTGAGCCGAAGAGCACGGTAATGGCGATGATATGAATGCTCTGGACGGTCGGTATGATCCACAGGATGTCCCTGATGGCAGTGCTCAGCGGTGATGCGTAGATCCAGGCAATGATGAGTGAAGATGACATCGGCTTTTCTTCCACAGTGAGTTAGAAGTCTTGAGGTGTTGCGATAGAGCGCAGGCCCGCCGCATCCTCTGGCAGCAAGTACCCTTCCTTGATCGAAACGGCTTTGGCGTCTTCGAATTTCTGTGCATAGCGGCTGAAGTTTCCATAGCGCTGGCCCAGCACTTCCTTCGAGTAAGGCACCTTGGTGTCGTAGATCAGCCCGCAGCCGGTCTCCTGGTCAGTGAGGTAGGTGGCACTGGGCACCTGGATCCACGGCGGGCGTACTCCGCCTTGCAGGTTGCCGGTAGCTGGCTCGCGGGCGGCGGTCTTGCCATCACGCACGACCCGAGGTGCGTTCGGCATGGGTTTGCCCTCGCGTACCCATTGGTCCAGGCGATCGAGCAGCGCCGAGACGACCAATTCCACTGGCTCGTCATACAGCGTCCGGCATCGCGGGTCGCTGCCCTTGCCGATGTCGGCGGCGAGCTGTTCGGTGTGCTCCGTGCCGAGGTCGGCCAGGCGCAGATGGGGCATGCCGGTCACTTCGTAGTAGCGAACCCGCGGGTTGTCGGTGTCCGGGGGCAGGGGGATGTCTTCGATCACGTCGTGCATCAGTTCGGACTGGCTGTAGACGGTCACGAACGGCACGCCTTCGGGCATTTGACGCGGCAGTCGGATCACGTCGCCGCCCACTTCTCCGTAGGCCATGCGACCGGTCATGTAGGCATCGATCAGCGGCGTTGCGTCGGGCATGCGCCATTGCTGGTGACGTCCCTGGTCGAGATAGTCCATCCAGACTTGCGCGGTGACGGCCCAGCTATTGACATAGACGCGTTGCACGTCGAGGCCGGCCAACGGGCTTTGCGCCGTATTGGTTTTCAGCAATAACGCCAGTTGTGCGCCGATGCCCTGGGACTGTGGTGCGAAGGGATCGGGAGCTTTACCGCGGGTGAAGTGTTCCGGGTCGTAATAGGTGCCCAGCGGCGCATAGCGTGCAAAGTCGAAGCGGCGCATGAATTCGAAGTTCACGATCCGTCCGTATTGAGCGATCTGCTCGGCCTCGGCCGCCGGGGTGTCGGAGATGAACTTGGGATCGACTGGCGGCTTGTTCACATTCAGCGTGTATCCGACGTACGCGTAGCCGCGACGCAGCAGATAGTCGCGGGTCAGGATCCATCCCGCACCGCGCTCGCCGAACCAGCTGAACGGCTCAATCACCACCGTGCCATTGAAGCGCGCGGGATCGGCCGGTTTGCGCACCAGAATGCGGGTGGTATAAGGCGCTTCCAACAGGGTTTTGCCAGCGGCGGTAATGGCCGGGGCGATGCCTTGCAGGTAAAACTCTTCCTCGATGTAGCCGTACTGGTCGAGGTCGCTGTATTCGGTACCCGGACGTTTCGCCGACGACAGTGGCGGCTTGTCGGAGGACGGCACAGCAATGGCCGTGGGCATGCGCGGCACCTCTGCGAACGTGTTCGACGCGAGGAGCAGCGACAGCACGACGCTTTGCAATGTGGGCCACAGGATACTGATGGGGGTCAGGCGTTCCATTCGGACAGTTCCAGGAGAGGGGGGATGGGCGGCTTCACTCAAGGTTCAGAGATGCCTTGCCCTCGCTGTCGATCACGATCTGGTTGTTTTCGCAAACGTACTCTTGAATGGCGTAACTGGAGCGCTTGTACTCAAACGTGAAGTGATACGGGGTATTGAGTACCTGCGGGTCTTCGATCAGGACCTGGTTCTCCAGGTGATCCGGCCCGCGTAGCCGGAGGCGCTCGGTGATCTTCATATCCGGCCCGTGGGGCACGTCATAGAAGCGCACGTCCGTTCGCACTCGCTGGGTCTCTACCACGAGCGTGTCACCTTCCCAGTGACCACGCGAATGGCCCTGGTAGAGCGGGTCGAGCTTTTCTTTTGGTGGCATGGCCTGGTTCAAGAGAATCCGCCGCACCTGCTGGAGATACTCGCCGAGGACGATCACTTGTTTGTCGTCGTGAATGATCTGGATTGGGAAGAGCGCCGCCATCATCGTGGGCATGCCCTCGGGCAGGCATCTGGAACTGGTGGTGGCGATCGGCGTCCCGGCTGCGTTCGCCACGGCTTCTTTCTTCTTGAGTTCGGCGTACTCGGCGGCATACGACGCCTTGAGGTCCATCGGGCCGCCGGGGTGCACCGGATCGTCCGGGTTCTCGCCGAACCAGTCGTCCGGGGTTCTTTCCCAGGTGCCGCTGATGTCTGGCCGTGTGGCCACGCTGTGCTTGTCGCTTGGAGATTTCGACGCTGTCGCGGCGTTGCTCATCCCGGCGAAGGTCACGAGGAGCGCCCCCAGGAAGATCACCGCTGCGTTCGAGATTCGTGCTGGTTTCATTGAAATGTCTCCGCGTTGCTGGTTTGCCCAGTTCTGTTGTCGCCGCACTCGGGAGAGGCTGCCTTTATCCGCCACCCGAGAGCACGACGTCACCGATCTTGATCTCCACGAGCAGGCCGCCCGGGTCACCGTTTTTCAGCGGTTTGAAGGACACCTCGGCGCTTTCGCCGGCCTTGATCGAGTCGGCACGCCAACCTGTGCGCTGCAACGCGTTGACGCTGCCCGTCTCGATCTTGAAGCGCTGGGGCGGCGGGCCTGGCACATCGAGGTAAATCGTGATGTGAGGGTTGGTCCAGGCAAATCGCTCGACCACACCCTTGATCGTGATCGTCTGGGTCTGGTCGAACAGCGCGAATGAATGGTGGGCACTGGCAACAGGCGGCAAAACACCGCAGGCAATGAGGGTCAGAAGACAAAGCCCCTGACGTAACAACGGGAAGGGTGACAAAGGGGTCATGACGGGCGCCTCGATTTTTATGGTTCTTATGGGCCCAGCATAGGGCCCGCGCGTTCAGAGGCCGTAGCCCAAAACGGCAACCATTCAAGGTACCGAGGTATTTTCTTCGGTGGCGAGGCATCGCGCGACGAAGGTGCGGCAAGCGCTTGCACATGCTGATTTGGGTTACCACTTTCGCGACCCGAACCGGAACACTTCTGTCTCGCCTCACAACTATAAAAACAGGAGAGACGTCATGCGCGCACCCCCATTTGCCCCGTTACTTTCGCTGGTTGCACTCTGTGCATTTGAGCAGCAGGCACACGCCTACACGCTCTACAACGAAGATGGCGGTGGCACCGTTTTGAACGCCGAGCTGGGCGCCGGATTTGGTTGGTTCAGCAGTACCCGCAACTATATCGGCGACCCGCAGAAACAACCCGGCAGCATGCGTTGGCAGGAGGGCTACGCCAAATATGGTCTCAGCGGCTCTACGGACAAGATCACCGCCGGCTCGGTCTATGGTGGCTTCAGCCTGCTCAGCAGCGGGTCATGGGGTGACGGAGACATGGGGGCGACCACGGCGGGGAACGAGCGAAGAACGGCTGTGGAGGACGCCTTCCTGGGCTGGAAATCAGGCGATCTGCTGCCTGCCCTGGGCAAGGATGGTGTGGATTTCTCGTTCGGGCGCCAGATTGTCACGGTGGACGGCTTTCTGATCACCGACGATGGATTCTCCGCCGGTAACGCGTTCAATCCCATCGAGGGCGTGCGCGACAGCCGGTTCAACCGCGGTGGCGCCTTTTACCTCGGCCAGCGCCTGGCGTTTGGCAATACGGCGGTGCTGAAGCTGGGCGGTAAGGAGGGGCTGCACGGCAGCCTGATATGGCTGAAGTCCGATAACCCCGGGCAGTCCAAGACCGAACTGGCTGTGGGTACTATCGATTACACGACGCCCATCGGTTCGATCGGTTCGACCTACGTGCGCGGCCTGGATGTGGACGAGCGATATGCCTTCGCTGATCGGCTCGAGCGCAAGGGCATGAACGTCTACAGCATTCGTGGGCAGGGCAATGCCGGGATCGAGAACGCCGACTTCGCATTCGAGGTGGCCCGCGAGGAAAAAAGTTCGGGCTCACAGCGGGCGATGTTCTTCGACGCGGGCTACACCTTCGCCGATGTCCGCTGGCAACCGACGGTCAGTTATCGCTATTCGCGCTACTCCTCAGGCTGGGACTTTCTGTTCCAGGGCGGCTACCGCAAACGCTACCAGGGTGAAATTGCGCTCAATTATGCAGGTTCCGTGACCTCGAACATGGAGATCAACGACGTACTCCTTGCCGTTCGGCCGACCGATAAGTTGACCCTTAACGCGATGGCCTTCGACTACCACCAGCTATCCCGTCGTAATGAACAGGACTTCACCGCACGCGAGATCGACCTGTTTCTGGATTGGGCGGTGACGGATAACATCACGCTTTCGCCGCTGATTGGCTTCTACAAGCCCGAGAAGTGGCTCGGCAACGGTGGCCGGCAGAGTGGTAGCGCATCAACGAACACGTACATGCAGTTCATTGTGTGGGTGGCTTTTTAAGTCGCCATTGAGCTCTGTTGTGAATCGTGGGGCGTTGATGTTTGCGTCAACGCCCCATCAACTCACAGCATCCGACGCAGGACGTCGCGTCGAGGATCCTGGTCGTAGAACCGGTGCTTGAGGGCGCCTGCGACATGGAACAGGATCAGTCCGAGCAGGGTATAGGCGAGTACTTTGTGCAGCCATTGGAAAACGACGAACCAATCGTCGTTTTTCGCCAGGAGCTCCGGCAGGTTGATCCCGAAAAAGAACACCCCGTCGCTCATCGTGTAGGTGCTCGACATGGAGTAACCCATCAACGGCACGATCACCAGCAGCACGTACATGACGCGCTGTGTCAGTCGTGACAGGAACTTTTCATACCCCTCCAGCGTTTCCAGCGGCTGTGGCAAACTCGGGGTGCGAAAACGCACGGCGAGCTGAGTCAGGATAACCAGGAACGTCAGCACCCCGAAGGATTTGTGCCAGGGGTAATAGAGCTCGTACTTGCTCGCCACTTCGTCATTCAGACCGGTCATATGCCAGCCTGCCCAGAGGAGGCCCAAGACGAGCACGGCGCGCGCCCAGTGCAGAATTCGCAGGGACGTCGGATACCGATCGGTTGTCTGTTGGTCTATCGGGTTCATCGTAGTCTCTCCATTGATTATCAAAGGCATCAAGCACTTTTGAACGTCCACCCTCTACTGTACAAGGCTTGTGGGGTGGTTCGTCTGGGTAGGGATTATTTTCAGCTGGGCAGCAGCACGGTGATGACCTTCTCCTCGGTATAGGCCATCGCGCCGCCAAACCCGCCTTCACGACCAATCCCGCTGGTCTTGACTCCGCCCCAGGGCAGATTGGCGTCCAGCGGGCTCCAGCAGTTGACGCCCACGGCGCCGACCTTCACCGCGGCGGCTACGCGGTGCGCGCGCACCAGGTCGGTCGTCCAGACCGTGGCCGCCAGGCCGTAGGTGGAATCATTGGCCAGTGCGACAGCCTCATCTTCGCTGTCGAAAGTGATCACCGTGCCGACGGGGCCGAAGATTTCATCTTGGGCGATCGCCATGGCGTTGTTGGCATTGGCGAAGATAGTCGGTCGGACAAACCAGCCCCGCTCAGGCGTCGATACACCACCGGCCAGTAGCGAGGCGCCTTGTTCGATGCCCAGTTGGATATAACGGTTGACGCGATCGAATTGCGCTTTCTTGGCCACTGGTCCCATCTGTACGCCGGGCTCCCGAGGATCGCCTACCTTGACTGCTCGCGCGGCATCGGCAAGCGCCGCGGCGAAACGCTCGGCGATGCCGCGTTGTACCAGGATGCGCGAGCCGGCGGCACAGATCTGGCCCTGGTTGGCGAACAGGCCGAGCGCGCAGCCGCGCAGTGCGTCGTCGAAGGAGGCATCGTCGAACACAATCTGCGGGCTCTTGCCGCCCAGCTCCAACGCCACGCGCTTGAACAGCACACCGGCGGTGCGCTGGATTTCGCGTCCGGCCTCGGGGCTGCCGGTGAAGCTGATCTTGGCGACGTGCGGGTGTTCGCACAAGGCGCGCCCCACCTCGTTGCCGTAGCCGGTGACCACGTTGATCACGCCGTCGGGGAAGCCCGCTTCCTGGGCCAGCCGCGCCAGGTGCAGGGCGGACTGCGGTGTCTCTTCCGAAGGCTTGATGACCACGGTGCAGCCTGCCGCCAACAGAGCGGCGAGCTTCCACACGGTGATCATCAGCGGCGAATTCCAGGGCACGATGGTGCCGACCACGCCCACTGGCTCCCGTACCGTGTACGAAAGAGTCTTGGTGCCAAAGTAGCCACCGGTGGGAATGGTGCGACCTTCCAGCTGGTTGGCCCAGCCGGCGGCGGCGCGCAGATTGGCGATCGCGTTGGGCAGGTCCATCCGGCGTGGTTCGATGGGGGAGCGGCCGATGGCGTTGGCGTCCAGATCGGCCAGCAATTCGCTGTCACGTTCTACCAGGTCTGCCAGTTGCAACAGCAATCGACCGCGCTGGGCGCCGTCAAGCTGGCTCCAGGCACCACGCTCCAGTTGGCTGCGCGCGGCCCCCACGGCACGGTCCACGTCCTCGGCCGTGCCGCGCGCGGAGCTGCCGTATACTTGTTCTGTCACGGGATTGATCAGGATTATGCGACGGCCGTCGGAGGCTTCGACGCCAGCGCCTTCGATGAAGTGATTCAAGTGCTCAGTCATTTTGCGGTCCATAAGTAGTGGGCAAGATCACGCCTTGAGGGAGGCCAGGGCGTCGCCGAAGATATCCAGTGCCTTGAAGAACAGCTCGCGAGAGATGGTCAGCGAGGGCATGACGCGCATCACGTTGCTGTAGCGGCCACAGGGAATCATCAGTACGCCGTGGTTGAGCAGGTAACCCATGAGTTGGCCGATCTTTTCGCCCGCCAGGGGGGCCTTGCTGACCGGGTCTTCGATCAGTTCGATACCGATCATCAGACCGCGCCCGCGCACTTCACCGACGAACGGGCTGTTGAAGCCACGAATGTGCTCCTGTGCCTCCAACCCCAGCGCGTGAGCGCGGTTGAGCAGGTCGAGCTCCGGATCCTGCAGGATGCTGATGTTGGTCAGCGCCACCGCCGCCGACAACGAGTTGGCGGCGAAGGTGTTGGGCATTGAACCATCGGGAATCTGCGCCGCCAGGTCCGAGCGCATGATCAGGCCGGCCATTGGCAGGTCGCTGCCGATGCCTTTGCCGAAGGTGAGCATGTCGGGCTTCACGCCGGAATGTTCGACCGCCCACATCTTGCCGGTGCGCCCCGCGCCGGACTGCACTTCATCGACAATCAGCAACGTGCCGCTGCGGTCGCAGGCCTTGCGCAACAGTTGCAGGAACTCTGGCGAGGGCGGCACGTAGCCACCTTCGCCTTGTACCGGTTCCACGATCACGGCGGCCACGTCATCGGCGGCGGTATAGGGGGTGTTCAGCAGATAGTCCACGTACTCACCGGCGATCTGCTCGGCGCTTTTGTGGGTGGTGTCGAAGGGGAAACGGTAGGCGTAAGGGTAAGGGGCGTGAATCACGCCACCCATCTGGGCGCCATAGCCCTTGCGGTAAGCAGTACCGGTGGTCAGGGCGCCGGAGGCGTTCCACACGCCATGGTAGCCGCCGTGGAAGGCGATGATCTGGTGCCGCCCGGTGATGCGCTTGGCGAATTTGATCGCGGCCTCCAGCGCATCGCTGCCGCTTTGCGTGAAGAAGGTGATGCAGTCGCCACGCAAACCGTCGGGCGCGATCTCGGAAAGCTTGGCGGCCAGTTCGGTGCGTCGGGTGCTGTTGATTTCCAGGGCGTGCATCAGTACTTCGGACTGTTCGCGAATCGCCTGCACCACCTTGGGGTGGCAGCGACCTACGCTGCTGACGCCCACGCCGGCGGACAGGTCGATGTAGGTGTTGCCGTCGGGGTCCTTGAACGTCGCGCCGAAGGCGCGGTCCATGGCCACCGGCATGCGTCCGCCGCCGCGCGCCATCGACTCGGTACGCGCCGACAACGCCAGGGCCTCGCGGGTCCTGGGGCCGGGAAGCGTGCTGGATGTCATCCGCGGGGCATCCGCGAAGTGCAGGGATTCAAATTTGGCTTCACTCATGACGGTCTCTCTGGGATGTCGATGCAAGTGTGCCGATCATCTCCGGGGCGCGTCCGTGGCCGGTAGCCCGAATCGGCACATGGGTAGGCACCTCCAACGCATGGTCGATTCCACAAACAACTTGCAGGACTTGTGCTATGTGCGAATATCAAACGGGACGGCGATCTAAAAACAAGAATATTGGTAGAGGCTTGCGACCCAATGAAAAACCAGACGATCAGCCATTTTCGAGATATCCATGTCCATGCAGCCACCATCCAGCAGTGGAGCCAGGACTACAGCCAGTTAACCGCAGGCTCCGCCGAGAGTTCGCTCATGCAGCTGACGACGTCGGGTTGCCACTTGTTTCTCGAGCAGATCAACCAGCGCGTGGTGCAGAACGGCGTGGCCCCTCGCGGCAAGATGTGCTTTGCCGTGCCGATCAACGTCCCCGGTTCGATTCGGATGCAGGGGCGCGAGGCGGATGACAGCAGCCTGTTCTTTCTTCACGGTGGCGAAGAGTTCATGTTCCATATGCCGATGGGCATGGAGCTGTTGTCCATCACCTTCGAGCGTGAGTTGTTCGAAGAAGCGCTGGAGCAAACAGCGTCAGCGAAGGAACTCAGCCGGTTGCTGCGCCAGCCGGTGATCAGGGTTTCTCCCCAGCGATTCGCACAGGCTCGGCGCCGATTGCTGGCGTTGTTCTCCGAGGCCCTGGTGGACGAAGATCTCGACAGCGCGCGCGATCGGGAACGGGAGGTGGCGCTGGAGCAGGCCATGCTCGGTGAGTTACTGCAACTGATGACCGACCCGGCCTGTGACAAGCAGCAGCGCAGCCCCAGCTCCACGCGTAGTTTTATCGTTGAGAAATGCCACCGCCTGGCGACCGCCGAAATGATCAACGTGCCCAGCGTGATCGAGTTGTGCCAGCGACTCCAGGTGAGTCGGCGCACGGTGCAGAACAGCTTCCGTTCGGTCGCCGAGACCACACCGCTCAATTATTTGCGTTCTGTGCGGCTCAACGGTGTACGCCGTACCTTGATGTCTACCCATGCATCCGAGCTTTCGATCGGTGATGCCGCTGCCCAGTGGGGCTTCTATCACCTGAGTCATTTTGCGGCGGAATACCAGGAGCTGTTCGCGGAGTTGCCGTCCCATACCGCCCGCGCCGCCATCACCGGTTGCGTGCGTGCCTGAACACAAAAAAATGTAGAAAGACCTGAAATAGCCTGCGTCGGCTGGTCAAGCGGCGCAGGTGTTTCGCCGTGGGTGCTTGCGTTACCGATTTGGGATACCGGGGCGTTGCCGGGCAGGCATAGGATCAATGCCAGCGTGCAACAACAACGACAAGCTATTCGGTACCGGTAAACAACCGGCCGCACCGATCCTACAGCGACTGCCTCATACAATAAGGTCAATAACATGAGTGTATCTAACCCGGTCAACAGCTCCACGGAGCTCAAGCGTGGCGCCTTGGGTGTGGGCTTTATCATCTTCTTCGTGGTATCGGCGGCGAGCCCGTTAAGTGTGATCGCCGGCGGCTTTCCGATCGGCATCATGCTGGGCAATGGCGCCGGTACCCCGGCATTGCTGATCCTCGCTTTGCTGGTACTGCTGGCCTTCTCGGTGGGTTACACCACCATGTCGCGCCACCTGACCAATGCCGGCGGCTTTTATGCCTTCACCGCCCGTGGGCTGGGCGGCCTGGCCGGTGGCGCCACCGGGGTCCTGGCGATGTTTGCCTATAACATCCTGCAGGTCGGGTTGTATGGCATGTTCGGTGGGGTGGTCAGTGGCACCATGGCAAGCGTATTCGGTCTGGTGCTGCCGTGGTGGTCCTACTCACTGATGGCGATGGTAAGCATCGCGATCCTCGGTTATCGCAAGATTGACCTGTCGGCGCGGCTGCTGTCGGTGATGGTGATCGCCGAGTACCTGGCGATCCTGATCCTGGACTTCGCCATCCTCAAATCCGGCGGCGACAGTGGCATCAACCTGGATGCGTTCAGCCGCAGCCATGTGTTCAGCGGCACGCCGTCAATCGGCTTGCTGTTCTGCTTCGCCGCTTTTATCGGCTTCGAGGCAACGACCATTTACGGCGAAGAGGCCAGGAACCCACAGCGGACCATCCCGATTGCCACTTACTGCTCGGTGTTGCTGATCGGTGGTTTCTATGCGCTGTCGGTGTGGTCGATGGTGGTGGGAGTGGGCGCCGACAAAATCGTACCGATGCTGCTGGCCTTGCAGGATCCGACCACGTTTATCTATGGCATGTCTGACCACTTTGTCGGCCCGCAACTGACACAGATTATCCGTGTGCTGTTCATGGTCAGTATCTATGCCGGTCTGTTGGCCTTTCACAACGCCGCCGCGCGTTACTTCTATGCCATCGGCCGTGACGGTTTGTTGCACAGCCAGTTAGGGACCACCCATCGCGTGCACCAGAGCCCGCATATGGGCTCGGCGTTGCAGAGCTTGATCTCGGCCGTGGTGGTGCTGATTTTCGCCGCGATGGATGCCGATCCGATCTTGCAACTGTTTGCCTGGCTCTCCAACCTGGCCACGCTGTGCGTGATTTTGCTGATGGCGCTGACCTCGGCGGCCGTGCTGGTGTTCTTCCGGCGCCACCCCGAGCTCAAGGTCGGGGTCTGGCGTGGGCAGATTTTCCCCGGCTTCTCTTGCCTGGCCCTGTTCGCGGTGCTGATCCTCGCGGTGGTGCATTTCGATGTGCTGACCGGTGCCAGCCAACTGCTGTCCTATAGCCTCTGCGCCATTATTCCGCTGGCCTTGCTAGGAGGGGTATTCCTCGCGGCGAGGCTGCGCAAGGCGTCGCCGCAGAGGTTCCTCGCATTGGGCAGCCACAAGCTTTAAGGCGTGCCCTGCGCCGCTTGCTTGCTCAGTCTGACCAGCAGCGCTGCGATCAAAAGCAGCGCTGCCGATGCTGCGAGCACCGCGACAAAGCCTGCGTCAAACGCCGAACGGGCAAATGCGCTCAGCATCGCGGCGCCGTCGGGCGATAACGTTTCGGCGACCACCAGCGCATCGTCAAGACTCTCGAATGTCGCGGGGTTGCGGGTCAACCAGGACGGAATCACCACGCCCGCCGAATACCCATAAATCGCCGATAACAGGCTGCCCGCCAAGGTCACACCCACCGCACCGCCCAGTTCAAAGGACACTTCCTCGATGGAAGCGGCCATGCCGGCCTGGTCGGCGGGAACGCTGAGCATGATGGTACTGGACGAAGCGGTCAGTGCCGCACCAATCGTAAAACCGAGCAGCGCAAGGATGATCAGTTGCAGGTATACCGTGGCGTCATACAGCAACAGGCAGGCCAGCATCGACGCTGACGACAACAGCAACGTCCAGAACAGCATCCGCTGGTTCCCCAGGCGAGGCAGGTAGTAACCGGCAAGCGGTCCGGAGATAAACGAGCCCAGGGGGAGCGGGAGGATGAACAATGCCGCCTCCAGCGGCGACAGGCCGAGCACCAGTTGCAGGCGTTGGCTGAATACCAGCTCCATGCCGATCAACGCAGCGGCTGACACGACCGCTGAAATAACGGCATTTCTGAAACCAGGCGCCTTGAACAGTGCCAGGTCGAGCATCGGCTGGGTAGCGCGGCGTTGACGCCGAATGAACAGCGTCAAGAACAGCGCGCCCAGGGCCAGTGCCAGCAGCATGCCTTCGAAGGAGGGCGCCCGCTTGCCGAGTTCCTTGATGGCATACGCCACGCTGATCAACCCGATCATCACCTGCAACGAGCCCAGCCAGTCCCAGCGTTTGCTGGCATCCCCCGGGTGATTCGGGATCAATAGAGCGCCGGCGACTAACGCCACCAGCACAATCGGCACGTTGATCAGAAACACCGAACCCCACCAGAAATGCTCCAGCAAAAGGCCTCCCCCCACTGGGCCGAACGCGGCCCCCCCTGAAGCCACCGAGGCCCAGATACCGAACGCCATGGCCTGTTCGCGTGGCTCGGTGAACGTCACCCGTACGATCGCCAGCGTGGCGGGCATCATCATCGCCGCGCCAACCGCCAGGAAACCGCGCGCACCAATCAGTACGCCGGCGGAGGGTGAAAACGCCGCAATCAGTGAGAACAGACCAAACAAGCCGAGCCCGCCGATGAACAGGTGTTTGTGCCCGAGACGGTCACCCAGTGTGCCCATGCCCAGCAGCAGCCCGGCGGCGATCAGTGCATAAATGTTGACGATCCAGAGCTTTTCCGAAGCCGAGGCACTAAGCTCCCGGGTCAGTGTGGGCAGGGCGGTGTACAGCACCGTCATGTCGATGACGATAAGCAGCAATGCACTGGAAATAATCGCGAGGATCAGCCAGCGGCGTGGAGAAATCATCAGTGGTGCTCATTGATGGAAAATGGGACGGCGATCACTTTAACTCAGTCAAGACGGCATACCTCTTACACACGGAAATGACCGACCAGTTGCTGTTGGTGATGGGCCATTTGATGCAGTGAATCACTGGCCTTCGACGCCTCATTCACCCGGTTGGCGAGGGTTTCGCTGATGCCACGAATGTCACTGACCCGATGACTGATATCTTCCACCACCGTACTTTGCTCCAGGGCCGCGCTCGCAATCTGCTGGTTCATCTGTTCGATTACCGTCACGGCCTGGGAAATATTTTCCAGCGCCGCACGGGTCTGCTGTACCTGGATCACGCTGCCGCCGGCTTGCTCGCGACTCAGTTGGGCACTGTGCACCAGCTCCTGGCTCAGCTGTTGCAGCGTCTCTATCACCGTGCGGACCTGCTCGACCGAGCTCTGGGTGTTGCTGGCCAGGTGCCTGACCTCATCGGCCACCACCGCGAAGCCGCGCCCCTGTTCGCCGGCCCTGGCCGCTTCGATGGCTGCATTCAACGCCAGCAGGTTGGTCTGCTGGGCGATGCTGCTGATGACATCCAGCACCTGGCCGATCTGCGCGCTGCTGGCGGCGAGGGCGCGCACTTGCGCAAGGGTGGTGTCCAGGCGCTGATCGAGGCTTTCGATACTGCGTTCGGCGTTGGAAAACACCGCTTGACCCGATCGGCTCGCGCTTTCAGCAGCGGCCGCGGCGTCTGCGGCAGCGTGGGAGTGGCGCGTGACTTCCTGGGCACTGGCGCTCATTTCGTGCAGCGCGGTCGCGGCCAGCTCCACTTCACGGTACTGGCGTTGCATGCCCGCGCTGACTTCCCGGGCAATCCCCGATGAGGTATCGGCACTGCTGCGGGTCTCCCGGGAAGCGGTTTGAATGTCGCGAATAATCGGCTGCAACTTGTCGAGAAAACGGTTGAACCCATTGGCCAATTGGCCCAATTCGTCGTGACGTCCGGCGGGCAGGCGTTGGGTGAGGTCACCGTCGCCTTCGACGATAGCATCGAGCAGCCCGGCCATCTTCAGCAGCGGGCGTGTCACGCCGTAGGCGGCCAGCCAGATCAGTAGCATGCCCAGGCAACTGGCAAGGATGCCCAGGCCAAGGTTGAGCCAGTTGGACTCACGTCTTCTGTCGTCCAGTTCACTTTGCATCTGTTGGGCGGGTGCCTGCACCCGTGCTTGCGGGACCTTGAATTCCAATTGCCAAGGGGGATTGCCCTTCACGGTCTGTACGGCCTGGCGTATATCCAGCGTAGCGCCCGAGACGTCACCACTGCGTCCCGCCACTTGACCCGAGGACGACAGAATGGTCACTTCGCTGTTGCCTTGGTACAGGTCCTGGCCGAGGTTGGCGGCCAACTTTTGCAAGGTGTCGAGGCTGATGTCCATGCCGACCACGCCGAGGGTCTTGCCGTTGACGATCAGGGGGATGGAAATGCTGCTCATCAGGACTTTTTGGCCTTCCACTTCGACGGTGTAGGGCTCGACTACGCAAATCCGCTTTTGTGTTTGGGGGCAGGTGTACCAGGCGTTTTCCGGTTCGCTGCCGGGTGGCGCGGTGTTGGCGGCGATTTGCGTCTCGGTCAGCACCTCCTGCACCAACTGCCCCGGCTGGCTCTGCGACCAATACAGCGCAAAGCGGCCGGTTTCGTTACCCGCGAGCGCGCGTTGCCCGACGAAACCCGCGTCTGCGCCGGCCAGCGCGTCAGGCAGCAGTATCACGTACAGGCCGAGCACATTTTCGCGTTTGAGCAGTGCCTGACGGCTCGCGTTGACCAGTGTTTCGCGCAACTGCGCAGTCGTGAGGCGTCCATTGAGCGTTTGCTCGCGCAGTTGCAGGACCTGTTCGGCGAACCCCTCGCCATACAACGCCGTTTCGTTGAAAAAGCGCTCTACATGTTGGCCATGGGCAACGGCCTGGGCTTGCAGGCGCTCCAATGCGGCTTGCCCAAGCAACTGGTTGCTCTGCTGCTTGAGCAGTTTTGCGCTTTGTTGATTCTGGTACACAGAGGCACCTATCAGCGCGCCGACGACAGTCAGCAGGCACAGGCCGCTCAGGAGTGTGATTCGCCATTGGAGGGTTAGGTGAGCTGAACGCATGACTGAGGTTTCCTGCAGAGGGCTTTGGTTGCGATGGGCCGAGGACCAGGCTCTCGCTTTTATTATCGGTGCCGGCATCTGGGTGATAGAGCGGGTGACGCGAGCATGCGCAGGGTCTGCGCAAGCGGCTATCCCGAATCGGCAACAGCGCTTCGATCGCCCATGCCGCCTCGACCTGTTTTGGGGCGGCGCTTCGGATGCTACCGATTTGGGATAGCGAGCGGTTCTGGTGCGGGCATAGGATCAAACTCAGCGCGCAACCAAAACAAAAACGCTAATTGGTGCCGATGGAGTTTGATCGGGCCAACCCACCAGCGACTGCCTCATACAATAAGGTCAACAAAATGAGTGTATCTATCCCGATCAATAGCTCCACGGAGCTCAAGCGCGGCGCCCTGGGTGTCGGCTTCATCATCTTCTTCGTGGTGTCGGCGGCGAGCCCTTTAAGTGTGATCGCCGGTGGCTTCCCGATTGGCATTATGCTGGGCAACGGCGCCGGTACCCCCGCGTTGCTGATCCTGGCCTTGCTGGTGCTACTGGCGTTCTCGGTGGGTTACACCACCATGGCCCGGCACCTGACCAATGCCGGCGGCTTTTATGCGTTCACCTCCCGTGGTCTGGGTGGCCTGGCAGGCGGTGCGGCGGGGGTGTTGGCGATGTTTGCCTATAACATTCTGCAGGTCGGGCTGTATGGCATGTTCGGTGGGGTCGTCAGCGGCACCATGGCAAGCGTATTCGGTTTGGTGTTGCCGTGGTGGTCCTACTCGCTGGTGGCGATGGCGAGCATCGCGATTCTGGGTTATCGCAAGATCGACCTGTCGGCGCGGGTGCTGTCGGTGGTGGTGATCGCCGAGTACCTGGCGATCCTGATCCTGGATTTTGCCGTCCTCAAGTCCGGCGGTGACAGCGGCATCAACCTTGATGCGTTCGACCGGAGCCACCTGCTCGGCGGTACGCCATCCATCGGCCTGTTGTTTTGCTTCGCGGCCTTCATCGGCTTTGAAGCCACCACCATTTACGGTGAAGAAGCGAAAAACCCTCAACGTACCATTCCGATTGCCACCTACAGCTCAGTGTTGCTGATCGGCGGGTTCTACGCGATTTCGGTGTGGTCGATGGTCGTGGGCGTGGGCGCGGACAAAATCGTGCCGATGCTGCAGGCCCTGCAGGATCCCACGACGTTTATCTACGGCATGTCCGATCACTTCGTCGGGCCTCATCTGACCCAGATCATTCGGGTGCTGTTCATGGTGAGTATCTATGCCGGACTGCTGGCGTTTCACAACGCCGCCGCGCGTTATTTCTATGCCGTCGGCCGTGACGGCCTGTTGCACAGTCTGTTGGGTACCACCCATCGCGTGCATCAGAGTCCTCACATGGGCTCGGCGTTGCAGAGCCTGATTGCCGCGGTGGTGGTATTGATTTTCGCGGCCCTGGATGCAGACCCGATCCTGCAACTGTTCTCCTGGTTCTCCAACCTCGCCACCCTCTGCGTGATCTTGCTGATGGCGCTGACCTCCGTTGCGGTGTGCGTCTACTTCCAGTGTCATCCCGAGCTCAATGTCGGGCTCTGGCGAGGGCGCATCCTGCCCGGTTTCTCGTGCCTGGCGTTGGTGATCGTTCTGGTGCTGGCAGTGGTGCATTTCGACGTACTGACCGGGGCCAGCCAGCTGTTGTCCTACGGACTCTGCGCCATTATTCCCGTGGCCCTGATCATCGGCATCGTTCTCGCCGCGCGACTGCGGAAGAGCTCGCCACAGCGGTTTCTCGCCTTGGGCAGCCACAAGCTTTAAGGCGGTCCTCGATACAACTCGATTACCCAGACAATACCGGCCTGCCGTTGCTCGGCATGGCTCGTCAGTGTGTGAAAGGAAGGTTCCCAATGCACAACTACAAGATGCTCATCAACGGGGCTCAGGTTGCCGGTGAACAGGGGCACTTTGACGTGATCAACCCCGCCACTGGCGCGGCGTTCGCCCAATGCCCCGCGGGCTCGCTGGCGCAACTCGACCAGGCGGTTGACGCCGCGCGGGTGGCATTCAAGGACTGGCGGCAGAGCAGCCACGCCGACCGTTGCGAGCGCTTGCTGGCGGTAGCGGCGGATATCGAACGGGAAGCCGAGTCACTGGCCCGGTTGATTGTGCTGGAACAAGGCAAACCGCTGGCACTGGCGTTTTCCGAAGTCATGGGCGCCGCTGCCTGGACCCGCTACGCGGCCGGGCAGGAGATTGCCGTGGAACTGGTGGAAGAAACCCCCGCGCAACGGATCGAGTTGCATCGCAAGCCTTTGGGGGTGGTCGCGTCGATCACGCCGTGGAATTGGCCGTTCATGATCGCCGTCTGGCACATCATGCCGGCGTTGCGTGCCGGCAACTGTGTGATCAGCAAACCGTCGAGCCTGACCCCGCTGAGCACCTTGCGTCTGGCGCAGATCATTGCCCGCCATGTGCCCCACGGTGTGATCAATTGCGTGACGGGCGAACAAGGGTTCGGCCGCGCGATCACTTCGCACAGCGGCATTCAGAAGATTGTCTTCACCGGCTCGACCGCCACCGGGCAGAGCGTGATGCGCGGTGCCGCCAGCAACCTCAAGCGCCTGACCCTGGAACTGGGCGGTAACGACGCGGCAATCGTATTGCCCGGTACGTCGGTTGAGGCGGTGGCCGAGGAGATTTTCCAGGCGGCGTTCCTCAACATGGGCCAGACCTGTGCCGCGCTCAAGCGCCTTTACATCCACGAATCGCAGTACCAGGCCTTCGCCGATGCACTGACGCGGATTGCGGCGCGCCAGGTGGTGGGTGATGGCCTCGACGCCGGCGTCACCTTTGGTCCGGTGCAGAACCTTGAACAACTGGAGCTTGTGGACGCACTGGTTGCCGACGCGCGGGCAAACGGCGCGCGGGTGTTGTGTGGTGGCGCGCGTCTGGATCGCCCCGGCTTCTTCTATCCGCCGACCCTGGTCGCGGACGTGACGGACGGTCATCGCCTGGTCGATGAGGAGCAGTTCGGCCCCGTGTTGCCGTTGATCGCGTACCGCGATATCGAAGATGTGTTGCGCCGCGCCAATGCCGGCGACATGGGGCTGGGCGGATCGGTCTGGGGGCCGGATGTCGAGCAGGCCCAGGCCTTGGCCAGTCGCCTGGAGAGTGGTGTTGCCTGGGTCAACTGCCACGCGCAGATCCAGCCGAATACGCCGTTTGGCGGCAGCAAGATGTCCGGGTTTGGCGTCGAGTTCGGCCTCGAGGGGCTGCTGGAGTTCACCGGCCAGCAACTGCTGTTTGTCCGCAAGCGCGATACCGAATAAGGAACATGAGCATGTACGAAAGATACAAGACCACCGAGAAGACGTCTGGCACCCCATGAGTTCCAGCGCCGCCGGCGCGGCGGCACCGACGTTACACCCATACCTGAGAAAGCCTATTTAAAGGCGCCCATGAGGAGCTTGAGCCATGCGGTATCCATCACGTCATCCAGTTTTCGGTAGCACGCTCGTGTGCACATTGGCGCTTTGCGCCATCAACCAGGTGCACGCCTACGAGTTGTACAGTGATGAGAGCCGTCACCTCAACGCGGACATGACGGCCGTGTTCGGCCAGTTCAACAGTCGCAAGAACTACGACGGCACACCCGGGGGCTCTACCTGGCGCGAAGGCTTTATCAAATACGGATTGAGTGGCGACCAGGCTCTGGCGGGCAAGGGAACCGCGTATGGGGCGTTCGCCCTGGTCAGTTCCGCCACCTGGGGCGACGGTGACCCGGCCGGCAATACCCTGGGTACCGAGCGCACAACGAAGATCGAAGACGCCTACCTGGGATGGCGCTCCGGCGAGCTGTTTCCTGCGTTGGGCAAGGACGGCGTCGATGTGTCCGGTGGGCGCCAGGTGGTCAAGCTGGGCCGAGGGTTCCTGATCAACGATGACGGACCGAACCTGGGCAAGGGCCCGGCCAATGGCACGATGAACCGTGGCGGTGCTTATTATCTGGCGGCACGGCATGCGTTCGATCAAACCGCGTATTTGCGTCTTGGCGGGCAAGATGGCCTGCACGGCAGCCTGCTGTGGCTCAAGTCCGACAACCGCGCCCAGGCTGAAACCGAACTGGCCGCCGGCACGCTGGATTACACCACCAAGCCGGGTACGCTGGGGCTGACCTGGATACACGGTATCGATGTGAACAATCAATGGGCCAGCGACTTGCAACGCCAGCGCAAAGGCATGAATGTCTACAGCGTGCGCGGTGAAGGGGATGCGGGCATCAAGAACGTCAGCCTGGCGTTCGAGTACGCCTGGCAGGACAAGGATAGCGGGCCGGAGAAAGCCTGGTACGGCGAAGCGGGCTACACCTTCGCCGATACCGCCTGGGCGCCCAAGGTGACCTATCGCTATACCCGCTATTCACAGAAATGGGATTCGCTGTTCACCGGCTTGAGCATGGGCTATGGAACCTGGTTTCAGGGCGAAGTCGCCGGCAATTACGCCGGGCCGTTCAACAGCAATACCCGCATTCAGCACCTCGGGCTGAAGGCAACTCCGCTGGAGAACCTGACCTTGGGCGCGCTGTACTTCGATTTCGAGACGCTGCGCACCAGCAATGCGCTGAACCTCGATGCCCGTGAGCTGGATGTCTACGCCGAGTGGGCGGTCAACCCGCACTTGATCGTCACCCCACTGATTGGCCTCTACAAACCCAAGCAGGACTCAACCACGGGCGGCAATCAAGTCGGCGGCAATGGTACCAACCTGTACAGCCAGTTGACGGTGGCTGTTCCGTTCTGAGTGCTCATCCGCCGTGTCCAGGGTAAGGGACCGGCGGTTTGTCCATGGCTCAGGACACGCTGGCGTTCGACTGATTGCGCATGTTTTCGGCGATACGCCGAGTGGTATCCATGACCATTTCGATCACTGTTTCCTGACGCAGCAGCTTGAAACTCTGAGTGTTGCCGACGGCGGAAAGGCTGCCGACCACTTCGTCGATATCCGCCTGGATGATGGGCGCGGCGATGCCGGTCAGGCCCAGGTTGAGTTCATCATGGGTCAGGCAGTAACCGTCCTTGCGGATCTTTTTCACGGCCTTGGAGAAGGTCGGCCAGTCATAAGGGCTATCCGGGTCGTTGGCCATATGTTCGTCGAACAAGCGTTGCAAACGACGACCTTTCTGGAAGGCGATCAATACCTTGGATTGCGCGCCGCGAAAAAACGGCAGGGGTTGCCCGCGCCCGAACGCAAAGTGATAGGTGTCGGTGGGTTCGGCGATGTAGGTGTTGATGATGCGCCCATCATAAAAAACGCTCGCAAACACAGCCAGACCCGTTTGCGCGGACAGCTCGTGCATCAACTCGCGCCCGGCAAGGAGGATCGGGTCGTACTGCCGCATCATCCAGTCCAGTTCGATGACCCGCGGCCCCAGGCCATAACTGCCGGCGTCCACGCGGGTCAGCAGGCCGGCCTCACACAGATCCTTGACGTAACGGTACACGGTTGCACGTGACAGGCCCATGCGTTCGGCAATGGTGTCGGGGTCGATCTTCAACGTCTGTGGACCGAACAGGTCCAGGACACTCAGTAATTTGCTCAGACTGCTCATTTCGTTCCTAAAGAAGGGGGGGCACGTGTTTCGTTCCAGCGTTGACCAGGCAGCCTGCGGGAGCGCCAAGCGCTGCCGCAACACTACCGCAGTGCCGGAAAAACGCAATCTCGAGCGCATCGTTTTGTCGTAAAAAGATCATTTAGTCTCAATAAACGAGACAAATTTAAATAAATGGCTTGTTGGTTGAATATTTTTGTGTGATAAATCTCATCACTGCAAATGCTCAAGCAAGAGGGCTGAAAATGAATGGTGCGCAACTGATAGTGAATGCGGCGGCGGCAAGCGGTATCGAATACTGCTTCGCCAACCCCGGAACCACCGAAATTCCATTGGTGGCGGCCATGGCCAGCGCTCCCGCACTCAAGCCGGTGTTGTCGCTGTTCGAAGGGGTTTGCACGGGGGCGGCGGATGGGTATGGCCGGATTGCCGGCAAGCCTGCGATGACCTTGACGCACCTGGGCCCGGGGTTTGCCAACGGCATTGCCAATCTGCACAACGCGCGGCGTGCCAATACGCCCATCGTCAACGTGATCGGCGATCACGCGTCATGGCATGTCAACTACGATCCGCCGCTGGCCAGTGATATCCAGGCCTTGGCCGGGACCGTCTCCGGTTGGGTGCGCACCTCGCGCACGGCGTCGGGTATCGGCGAGGATCTGCAGGAGGCGGTACGGGCGGCCTGGCAGGCCAAAGGGCAGATCGCCAGCCTGATTCTGCCCATGGACCTGCAAGCCAGCGCGGTAACGCACAACGGTGTGTTCGCGCCGATGCGGGCGCCGGTTCGGCGGTTTGCCGGTGACCGGGTCGAGACGGTGGCGCAGGCACTGCGTGATGGGCAACGCCTGGTGTTTATCGTCGGCGATGAGGGCTTGTCGGTCGCCGGTCTGGAAGCCGCGGGGCGCTTGGCCCAGCTGTCGGGCGTGCGCTTGTTTGCCGAGACCTTTCCGCGGCTCAGCTACCGTGGCGGCGGTTTGCCGGACCTGGATCGCCTGCCGTATTTCCCGGAAGTCGCCATTGAAATCCTCGAGCAGTACGACCAGGTCGTGTGTGCCGGGGTGCCGGAGCCCATCAGCTATTTCGGCTACGAAGGCATACCGTCGCGCCTCGCGGAGCGTGAGCGGCTGCTGGCGTTGGCCGATGTCGGTGACGATGTGGCCGGCGCGCTGACGGCGCTGGCCGATGCCCTCAATGCGCCGGCCTACGTGCCGACGCCGCTGGGCATCGAACTGCCGCCCGGCCATGCCGAACTCACACCTCAGTCCGTCGGCCAGGTGCTGGCCGCGTCGCTGCCGGACGACAGCATTGTCTCCGTGGAAGGCGGTACCTGCGGCTATCCGTTTTTTACCGCCTCGGCCCGCGCCGCGCGGCATCGGGTCTTGACCAATACCGGTGGCGCGATTGGCCAGGGTATCCCGGTGGGGTTTGGCGCCGCCTTGGCGGAGCGGGGCAATCGCGTGTTCTGCCTGCAATCCGATGGCAGTGCCCAGTACACCATTCAAACCCTGTGGAGCATCGCCCGCGAGCAGTTACCGGTGGTGATCCTGATTGCCGCCAACCATCGCTACGCCATTTTGCAGAACGAACTGCGTCGTTTCGGCATGACCGAAATGGGCCCCGAAGCCCTGCGCCTGACGGAGCTTGATAACCCGCGGATTGACTGGAAGGCCCTGGCCAAGGGCTACGGCGTGCCGGCCTGCACGGTGCGAACCAACGCCGAACTGCAACGGGCGCTGGCCAATGCCAAGGCCGACGGTGGTCCTTGTCTGATCGAAATGGCGCTGTGAAGGAGTCGATGATGAAACAGTTCGAAGTGCTACCGGCTGTCCAGGCCTTTCTCTCCCAACCGGGCCGCTTGTTTATCGGCGGCAGTTGGCAGGATGCCGCCGCTGGCCGGCGGTTTGCAGTGGAAAACCCGGCTACCGAAGAAACCCTGAGCGAAGTCGCCCAGGGTGATGCGCGTGATGTCGATGCGGCTGTTGCAGCCGCTCGCTCGGCGTTCAACGGCGCCTGGGCGCTGCAATCACCCGCCCAGCGCGGCCTGCTGTTGTTCCGGCTGGCGGACCTGCTGGATCAACACCGCGAGGAACTGGCGCAGTTGATCACACTGGAGAACGGCAAGCCCATCGCCGCCGCTCGCGGTGAAGCGGCCAGTGCGGCGACCATCCTGCGTTACTTCGCCGGCTGGCCGACCAAGATCGAAGGCAGCACGCTGCCCGTATCGCCGGCCAGCGGTGCGCCCATGCTCAACTACACCTTGCGTGAGCCGGTGGGGGTATGTGCACTGATCGTGCCGTGGAACTTCCCGTTGAACATGTGCGTATGGAAGCTCGGCCCGGCGTTGGCGACCGGTTGTGTGGCGGTGCTCAAGCCCGCCGAGCAAACGCCGTTGGTGGCGATCCGACTGGTGCAGTTGATCGAGGCCGCCGGGTTTCCAGCCGGGGTGGTCAACCTGATCACCGGCCTTGGCGCTGAAACGGGCGCGCCACTGGCGCAGCATCCCGACGTGGACAAGATCGCCTTTACCGGCTCGACCCAGGTCGGCCGGCTGATCGCTCAGGCGGCGACCAGCAACATGAAAAAGGTCTCGCTGGAGCTGGGCGGCAAATCGCCGAACATCATCTTGCCAGACGCCGATATCGCGCGCGCCGCCAAAGGCGCCGCCGATGGCATCTTCTACAACCAGGGCCAGGTGTGTACCGCCGCCTCGCGTTTATACGTACATGCCAGCGTGCTTGATCAAGTGCTGGAAGAACTTCAGCGCCATGCCGCCGCCCACGTTCTCGGTAATGGTTTGGACCCGGCCAGCAGCATGGGCCCGCTGGTGTCCGGTCGCCAATTGAACACGGTCAAGGGCTACCTGCAACGGGGTCGGGAGGAGGGCGCCGAACTGATCTGCGGTGGCGACCGTCCCGCTCACCTGGAGCGTGGCCACTTCCTTGCACCCAGCGTGTTCCTTGATCGCGCCGAGCGTGCCTGTGTCGCCCGCGAAGAGATTTTCGGCCCGGTGCTGACCGTCATGAGCTGGACCGAAATCGACGACCTGGTGTTGCGCGCCAACGATTCGCCCTACGGCCTCGCGGCTGGCCTCTGGACCCGCGACCTGCGCTCGGCGCACCGCGTGGCGGCGCAGCTCAAGGCGGGCTCGGTCTGGATCAACTGCTGGAACGTGGTCGATGCGGCTTCGCCGTTCGGCGGTTACAAGCAATCCGGCTGGGGCCGGGAAATGGGTAAAAACGTGATCGATGCCTACACCGAAACCAAGAGCGTCTTCGTCGATCTGGCCTGAACCGAATAATCACAAGAGGAAATGCTATGGATCTGGAATTGAAAGGCCGCGTGGCGATCGTCACCGGCGGCGGTATGGGCATCGGCAAGGAAGTCGCACGTTTTCTGTCCGAGGAAGGCTGCAAGGTGGTGATCTGCGCACGCCGCATGGAGTTTCTCCAACAGGCTGCCGAAGAGATCAGCGCGCAGACCGGCAACGAAGTACTGCCACTGTACTGTGACACCAATCAGATGTCGGCCGTGTCCGACATGGTCGAAGCCGCGTACAGACACTTCGGCCGCATCGACATCCTGGTCAACGGTGCCGCCGCGCCGTCCGGGGTGGTGCGCAATGACATCGAGCATGCCGGCGACGACGAGTTGCTGTCGGACCTCAACACCAAGGTGATCGGCTACTTCCGCTGCGCCAAGGCCGTTACCCCGCATATGAAGGCCGGCGGCTTCGGTCGCATCATCAACATCGGCGGCCTCACCGGGCGCGCCAGCAAAGTGCTCTCGGGGATGCGCAACCTGGCGATCGCCCACATGACCAAAACCCTGTCCGACCAGTTGGGCCCTGCGGGCATCACGGTCAACCTGATTCACCCCGGCGTGGTTGACACCCCGCATATCCAGGAGCTGTACGAGCGCGAAGGGGTCAAGCAAGGCAAGACCTCGGAACAGGTTGAACAGGCCTACATCGACGCGACGCCCATTCGCCGCACCCTCGTACCTGTTGAAATAGGCTGGTTGATTGGTTTCCTGGCGTCGCCAAAGGCCGGCGCGGTGACCGGTGAATCCATCGGCATCGACGGCGGGTTGACCCGTGGCATCTATATCTGAGGAGCATCAGCGATGAGTAACGGAACCCTTTTGGTGGCCACCGTGGGGCAGGCGGTGATCCGCAGCGCCGACGATGGCCGTACCTGGCACCGCCTGGGCCTGGGGCAGGACCTGGAGTTCGACGCGATCACCCGCTCCTTGAGCGTGCACCCCGGCGCGCCGGAGGTGATCTACGCCGGCACGGACGTTGGTTTGTGCGTCAGCCGCGACACCGGCGGCCATTGGCAGCGGATCGATTCGCCGTTCAACGAGCAGACGGTGTGGAAAGTCGCTGTCGATCCGCAGGACGCCCAACGGATTTTCGTCGGCACTGGCGCACCGTCGCGCGCCGTACTGTGGCGGACCCTGGACGCTGGTCTCAGTTGGCAGCGTGCGCCGGTGGAAATTCCGGAGTTCTGCGAAGGGGTCAGCCGCCCACGCCTGCTGGCCTTCGCCTATGACCCGACGGACCGCGACCAGCTGTGGTTCGGCCTTGAGGAGGGCGGGCTGTTCCATTCCCGCGACGGTGGTGACAGCTGGACGCGGGTTGATGATCGGCTGTTGTGGGACTACAACTCGGACGTCCACAACATTCTGGTACTGCCCAATCATGGTCAGAAAGTCATCGTGGTGGTCTGCGTCAACGCCGTCTATCGCAGCCTGGATGAGGGGCTGACCTGGACCGGCATTATCGGTCGAGAAGCCTTCGGCCTGTACTACATGCGCGCCATGAACGCGCCCTTGGGCACGCAAAGCGACCTGTACCTGAGTATTTCCGATGGCACGCCGGGTACCACCAGCAAGATCCTGGTGTCCCATGATGCCGCGCTCAGCTGGGAGGTGCTGCCCTTGTCGCAACAGCCCAATTCCTGTGTCTGGGCCATTGCCTTCAACCCGGAAAACCCGCGACAGATTGTGGCGGGAACCAAGTATGGGCACTTGTTCACCTCCGAGAATGGCGGTGAAAGCTGGCAGAAACAATGGCGGGAATTCAGTGAGATCGCTGATGTGCTCTGGACCCCCGCAGTGGCGCAGATCAAGGCAGGGCACCAATCCATCGTCAAAAAACACTGAGGTATCACGCCATGAAAGTCGAGATCCTTCGTACCCACTTATCGCTCTGGGTAAGTGATCCTGATGTGTCGGCACGCTGGTACGCCGACATCCTGGGCATGCATGAAAGTGCCCGGGGCGAAAGCTGGGTCATGATGGCGTTTGGTGGCAAACATCACGACATCGCCTTGATCCGCGCGGAGCCCGGCGCCCATCAGGGCGGGCTGGGGTTGCAACACTACGGATTGGAAATCGCCGGGGACATGACCACCCTGCGCCAGCTCTACGGCATGTTGTTGGGCAAGGGGGTCGAGGTGGTGAAGATCACCGACCACGAAATCGGCAATGGCGTGTACTTCAACGACCCCGACGGGAATCGCATGGAGTTTTTTCTTGAGACCGAACACGACGATGCGCGCGGCAAGGCCCGGTTCAAGGCCGCTGGCGCGCCAAGCCGACATTTCAATCTAGACCCACTGGACCCACTTTGAGGCAACCCTGATGAAAATCGCGAACTTTGCGACGTATCACATCCGTAAATGGTACAGCTTTGTCGAAGAAACCCTGGCCAACGAAAGTGGCCAGTTGGCCGATGGCGAGCCGCTGTTCAAATATGCCGTCGCCGCCGTGATCGCCAACCCCTATGCCGGCCGTTACAGCGAGTCGCTGACAGAGCTGGTGGAACCGTCGCCGCTGTTGGGCGAAGAGTTTGGTCGGCGTATTCAGGCACTGGCCGGCTCGCGGGAGATTGTCAGTTACGGTAAAGCCTGCCTGGTGGGCAGCCAAGGCGAGTACGAACACGGCAACGCATTTCTGACCAACCCGGCCGCCGATCCAGTACGCGTGGCGCTGGGCGGTGGCAAATCCTGGGTGCCGTCCACCGGCAAACGTGGCGGCCCGGGTTCAACCATTGATGTGCCGCTGGCCCACAAGGATGCCCTGTATGTGCGCTCGCATTACGACAGCATGTCGCTGATGTTTGGCGACGGTCCCGCGCCGGATGAGGTGATCGTGATCTGGGCCTTCGCCACGCGCGGGCGTTTGCACGCGCGGCTGGGCGGCCTGCAGGCGGCGGACGTCAAAGGTATGGATGGGCTGCACTGATCGCAGGCGCATGGCCTTTGCGGCGCCGGATGAAAACCACAACAAGAAAGCGGTGAATAGCGATGAAGCAGGAGAAAACCCAGGTTGTCATTGTCGGCGGCGGGCCTAACGGGATCACGGCCGCGCACTATATGGGGATGTACGGTATCGACTGCATCGTCCTTGAGCTTGCCGACTGCATACTGCCTTATCCACGCGCGGTGGGCATGGATGACGAAGCCCTGCGCGTGCTGCAGGGCATCGGCATCGCCGAACTGGCCGTGCGCGACATGATCTGCGATGTACCGCTGCGCTATTACAATGCTCGCGGTGTGTGTTTCGCCGAGGTCAAGCCGAGTACCGCCCATTACGGCTGGCCCATGCGCAATATTTTCATGCAGCAACTGCTGGAGGGCACGCTCCGCGAAACCCTGGGGCAGCGCGCCAGCGTGGTGTTGCGCCAAGGCCATGAAATGCTCGAGCTTGAGCAGGACGGGCAGGGCGTGACCTTGCAGGTGCGCGATGCTCAAGGCGAGATCTATCAACTGCGGGCCGACTATGTGATTGGCGCCGATGGCGGCCGCTCCACCGTGCGTAAAAAGCTCGGGATCGAGTTACTGGGGCTGACCCACCCACGCAAATGGGTGGTGGTCGATACGGCCAATGACACCCTGGACGCGCCTTACACCGCACTGCATGCCGACCCGCAACGGCCCTTCGTGTGCATCTACCTGCCGTACCAGCAGCGTCGTTGGGAGTTCATGCTGATGGAGGGCGAGGATGAGGCGAAGATGTGCGAGGAAAGTACCATTCGTGATCTGATCCGTGGGCATATTGGCGACGCGGTCGACCAGTTGAACATCATCCGCATCCGCGCCTATACCCACCATTCCAGGGTCGCGGCGCGGTTTGTCCAAGGGCGTGTGGCGCTGGTCGGCGACGCCGCGCATATCTCGCCACCCTGGGCCGGGCAGGGCCTCAATTCCGGACTGCGGGACGTGGCCAATGTCGCTTGGAAGCTGGCGGCGATCGTCCAGGGGCGGGCCTCGCACGCGATCCTCGCCAGCTACGACCAGGAACGCCGCGGGCACGCCACCGAACTGGTGGCCCTGGCCGACAATATGGGCGCGGTATTGGGGCTGACCAACCCGCTGATGGCCGGCGTGCGCGACTGGCTGTTCCAGGCGGTGAACAGCGTCGATAACCTGCGCTCGCACCTGCTGGAGTTCAAATTCAAACCCAAGGCCACCATTACCAAGGGCCTGGTCCATCACGAACGTGCCGAATTGCGTGAGGATGATCTGGTCGGCCAGCTGTTTGTGCAGCCGTATATCGAAGATGCCCAGGGGCAGCGTCGACGTCTGGATGAAGTGCTGGGCGACTCCTATGCGGTGCTGGGGTATCGGGTGAACCCGCGCGAGCAACTCAGCGAGGAAATGGCCACGTATTGGGCACGCTGGGACACGCGTTTTATTCAGGTCAATCGTTCGCGCAGTGGCAGCGGCCGTCAGCAGCCCTTGACGGCCACGGACGCCATCAGCGTGGAGGACGTGGATAATCGCCTGGGCGAATGGTTCTCCAAGGTGCGCGACTGCATCGTGGTGGTGCGCCCGGATCGGTTTGTCGCCGCCATTACCACTCCGCAGAGGCTGGAAGGGGTACTGCGCAAGTTGGCGGAGCAACTCTCATGAACAGCGGCAATGCGCTGCTTGACCAGCTGCATCAGGCCACGCGCACGGCGCAAGCCATTGCGCCACTGGCCCCGGAGGCGATGGATCTGTTTGCCGGGTATGCGCTGCAGCGCCAGGCGCTGGACCGCCGCCAGGCCGCGGGCGAGCAACTGAGCGGCTGGAAGATTGCCTTTGCCGGTAGCGCCGCGCAAAAGCGCTTCGACCTTGACCAGCCGGTCTATGGCGGTCTCACGGATCGCATGTTGGTCAAGCCAAACACGGCGCTGACGCTCTCGCGATTGATCCAGCCCAAGCTGGAGATCGAAATGGCGATTGTGCTGGGGCGTACCCTGATGCCGGGTGACTACCGCGACGAGGATATTCTGGCCGCCATCGGCGAGGTCGCGCCGGCATTCGAGATCGCCGACTGCCGTTGGCGGGGCTGGAATTTCGGAGTGGGCGCCTTTCTTGCCGATAACGCGGCGGCGGGGCTTTATTGCCTCGGGCCGCGCATTCCTTTCGATCCGGTACGGCACGCCAGCGTGATGTATCGCCTGGAATGCGGAGGCGCGCTTTGCGGCCACGGGGATACCCAGGACCGAGAGGACAGCCCGCTGGCCAATTTCTGCTGGCTGATTCGGCGTCTGCTGGCCGACGGTCAACGGCTGGAGGCCGGGCAGGTCGTGCTGTCGGGGGCGCTGTTGCCGCCGATGAATATCCAGCCCACCACCTACCGCCTGCAGATGTTTGGCACGGAACTGGCTTTGGTTTTCACGGCGGACACCACCCCTGTGTGAATGCTAGCTGTCGTCATGGATGACCGAGTCCCTTTCAGGCCGATAAAAACAACGGGGCCACCGAGGAACGACGACCATGCTCGCTGAAGTTCGAACCTTCAATGACTCTCAACAACACGCCGGTTCCATCCAGGGCTGGCGGCAAGTGTATGACCAGCTCGGCCGTGGCTGCCTGACCAGTGAGCTACGGCAGCTATCCGCCGACCGCTTTCAAATTTTCCAGGAAATGCTCGACAAGCGCGTGGTGCAGCGCGGCTATGCGCCGAAAGGTCGGTTGTGCGCGGCCATGTCTTTAGGCAGCGCGCCGGTGGTGCAGGGGCAGCAGGTGGGGACTCACAGCGTGGTGCTGTTGCGCGACGCCGAGGAGTTTGTGCTGCATGCGCCTGAAGGCACGCACTTCTTCGCGCTCAACGTCGACACGGTACGCTTTGCCAAACTGGCGGCCTTCGAATTGTCCAGCGATCAGCTCAGGCGCCTGAAGACCACGTCTCAGCTCAGCGTGGATGACGCGTTGCTATTGCGAATACGCCAACGTATTCATCCGCTGTTTCGTCAGCTTTTGGAACAGACCGACGCTATCAGTCCCACTGCCGAGAAAATGCTGGAGAACGAACTGCTCAACGCGTTCCTCGATTTGTTCAGCCACGCCACCGATGAGGTTCGTTGTCGTCGCGGCAATTTCGCCGTGAGTGCTTACCTGGTCAAGCGCTGTCAGGAGTTGATCGATGCCAGTGGCGATACACCTCTGAGTATTCTCGATCTATGCGAACACCTGCGGGTGAGCCGCCGAACCCTGCAGAACAGTTTTCAGTCGGTGACCGGAATGCGTCCTGTCGAATACCTGCGCAATCTGCGCCTCAATGCGGTCCGCCGTCGTTTGATCGCAACCCCTGCCTGTGTCCAGAACGTCGGTGAGATTGCGGTGGCGATGGGCTTTTTTCATCTGAGCCACTTTGCCGCGCACTACCGGGAACTGTTTGGCGAGTCCCCGTCCGAAACGCTCAGAGCGATGCGTTGAAAGTCCATACACACAAGTGTGATCAGGCATAACTGATCCGGTCGGCATAGGCGTTCTGCGCCATTTTGCGTTGGTAGTCGCAGGGCGTGGTGCTGACCAGTTTCTTGAAGTCGCGCAGGAAGTGCGATTGGTCGGCAAAGCCCAGGTCGAGGGCCAACGCCGAAAACGAAACATCCTGTTGGGTATTGAGGGTTTCCAGGGCTGCCTGGCAGCGGATGATTCGGCAAAAGGTCTTGGGCGACATGCCAGTGTCCTGGCTGAACTGTCGGTGCAGCGTGCGGCTGGTGTAGCCGCTGAGATCTTCCAGTTGCCGAATCCGGATATCACCGCGATGGCGCAGCGCCTGCTGAATGACCATGGCCGTAAGGGTTGACGTTTTACCCATCAGGCGCGGGGCCAGGTAGTCGTTGAACAGCCGCATTTGCTCGCCCAACTGCGGTGCCTGAACGATACTTTCGAAGATGCGCTGGGCAAACCCCGAGACCTCCAGCAGGTCGAGCTCCCGTTCGGTCAATTCCTCGGCCAGCACATTGATGAAACCGGGAATGACACCCGGTGAAAAGCGCACGCCAAAGTAGTGATGGTTCTGGTGCAACTCGACCGCCTGGGCGGCCAGCGGTGTGCCACAGATCCTGGCGGTAGGGCGCGTCGCATCACAGTCGAAAACAATGTCCACGCAACCGTCCGGCACGGCCAGCAGGTTGGTCGATTGCGCCACATCGAAGGCATAGAAATGCGAGATCGCCGGGTGCTCGGAGGGCATGACCGAATACCGTGAAGAATTGAGCACGAACCAGGGCTGTTCGTTCGCCGTGTGCTGCCGGGGAGTCGGCGCGCGCTGTTTGATCATGGTTGCACCTTGGATGGGCAGCGATACGGGAATCTTTACGCATTAATCGCGCCAACTCCCTCGGTGCCGCCCGACCGCGCATGTCCGAAATCTACAATACCGCCGAAAACCGCCGCCTGATACTCGACATCGATAGCGTGGAGCTGCGCCTACCGCAGCGATATCACCTTCAGTCCGAGAATAACTATGTCTACAAATACAAAAATCGACTTCATCTACCTTTCCGAGCAGGACATGATCCGCGCGGGCGTGACCGACATGCTGGCGTGCGTGAATACGATGGAGGAGATGTTCGGCTTGCTGTACGCCGGCGACTACCGCATGGCCGGCCCGAACAATGACTCCCATGGCGCGATGGTCATCTTCCCGCAGGATTCGCCCTTCCCGAACATGCCCAAGCCCACGGCCGACCGACGCATGATGGCCATGCCCGCCTACCTGGGCGGCAGCTTTTGCACCGCGGGCGTGAAGTGGTACGGCTCCAATATCGCCAACCGCGAAAAAGGCCTGCCGCGCTCGATTTTGATGTTCACCCTCAACGACCCCGACACTGGCGCACCCTTGGCCCATATGTCGGCCAACCTGCTGTCCGCGTACCGCACCGGTGCGATTCCCGGCGTGGGCGCGCGTCACCTGGCACGCAAGGACTCGAAGGTCGTCGGCCTGCTGGGCCCGGGCGTAATGGGCAAGACCACGCTGGCGGCGTTCATCGCGGTATGCCCGCATCTCGACACGCTGAAGATCAAAGGTCGTGGTCAGAAGAGCCTCGATGACTTTATCGCCTGGGTAAAAGAAACCTACCCACAAATCACCACGATAAAAGTGGTCGACACCCTTGAAGAGGTGGTCCGCGACTCGGACCTTGTTACTTATTGTAGCTCCGGCGAGGTGGGTGACCCCTCGAACTACCCAATTGTGAAGCGCGAATGGGTCAAGCCGGGCGCGTTCCTGGCGATGCCTGCGTCCTGCTCCCTCGACGAGGGAATGGAACAGCCCGACGTGCGCAAGGTGCTGGACAACACCGGTCTCTACCAAGCCTGGTTTGAAGAGTTGCCCAAGCCCGCGCATCACAATGTGCCAGTGATCGGCGTGCGTTTCATGGACATGATCGCCGAAGGCAAGATGCGCCTCGAAGACGTCGAGGACATCGGCAAGATCATTGCCGGGGCGGCGCCAGGTCGTAAGTCCGACGAAGAAATCATCATCATGTCGGTGGGTGGCATGCCCGTGGAAGACGTGGCCTGGGGCACGGTCGTATACCGCAACGCCATCGAAAAAGGCATCGGCGTCACCTTGAACCTGTGGGAAACCCCGGTGCTGCGTTAAGCCACCCAATACTTACTTTGACAAGGCATTCGACATGACAAGAATCATCAAGCTCAAGACCGGCTCTCCGTTTGAAGATCAGGCCAGCTATTCGCGCCTGGTGGTCGTGGACAATTGGATCTACGTCTCCAACACCGCGGGCCGCAACCCGCAAACCAAGTTGATCGCGGAAGATATCCTCGAGCAGACGCAGCAGGTATTCGCCAACATCGAAGCGGCCTTGGCGGCGGTCGATGCGAGCCTGGCGGATGTGGTGTGTTCGCGGGTGTTCATCCAGGACCCGAAGGACGTGCCGGCCGTGATGAACATGATCGGCGAAAAGTTTCGCGGCATCGACCCGGCCAGTACCGTCACCTGCCCGCCGCTGGGCTCGACGGTCTACAAGGTGGAACTGGAAGTGACGGCGTATCGCAATGCGTCGAAAGCGCAAGTCGAAGTCATTCGCCTGTCACAGTAACCGCCACGCGGCCGTGCGCAAGCGCGGTCGACTTCATTCGCTTACCGAGTCTTGAACATGGCACCGACTATAGCGCCTGTGAAAACGTCCACCGTGCTTCCCTATGCGACTTCCGTCGTCATCATTGGCGGCGGGATTATCGGCCTGACCGCCGCGCTGACACTGGCCGAACGCAATATCTCGGTGGTAGTGCTGGAAAAAGGCCAGATTGCCGGCGAGCAGTCATCACGCAACCTGGGCTGGGTACGCAAGACCAGCCGCCACGCGGCCGACATCCCGCTGGCGCTCGCGGCGGATCGCTTGTGGGCGCAGATGTCCGAGCGGGTCGGGGCGGATGTCGGGTATCGCCAGAAAGGCATCATGTTCGTCGGCCGCACCCCATCGCAGATGGCGCTGCATGAGGGATGGCTGAAGTCGGTGGAGCATCTGTCGTTGGATTCACGGTTGCTCAGCAAGCGCGAGATTGAAGCGCTGGTGCCAGGCGGCGTGGGGGACTGGGCCGGCGGCATCTTCACGCCGTCCGATGCGCGCGCCGAACCGACGCTGGCCAGCAGCGCCATCGCCAAGGCGGCCATGTCCATGGGCGTGGTGATTATGGAACAGTGCGCGGTACGGACCCTGCAGATGTCCGCCGGAGCGGTCAGTGGCGTGGTCACGGAGAAAGGTGAGATTCGCTGCGATCATGTGTTGCTTGCGGGGGAATGTGGTCACGGCGCTTTCTCGGCAACCTCGGCGTGTCGTTGCCGACCTTGCCTTTGACCTGCTCGGTGCTACGTACCCAGCCAATGGAGGGGCCGACGCAGATTGCGGTCGGCGCGCCGGACTTTTCGTTTCGCAAGCACCAGGATGGTGGCTTCATCATTACCCAGCGCGGCAAACTGGATGCCTTCCTGACCCTCGATCACCTGTTGCTCGCCAGGCAATACATGCCGCAGTTCCGTGCGCAGCGCAGCGTCCTCAACGTATCGCTGGGCCAGCCTTTTCTCCGCGACCTGGCGCTTGCCCGGCGTTGGCGTGCCGACAGCATCAGCCCGTTCGAACGTGTCAGGATGCAAGACCCGGCCGCCAACCCGCGGCTCAATAACGACGCGATGAACAACCTCATGGCGGCCTGGCCGGTTTTCAAACAGGCGCGGATCGCCCAGGCCTGGGCCGGCACTATCGACGTCACGCCGGATTCCAATCCGGTCATTGGGCCGGTCGCGCGGATTCCGGGGCTGACCGTGGCCACCGGCTTCTCGGGGCACGGTTTTGGCACGTCGCCAGCGGCGGGTCACCTTGCAGCGGATCTTGTCAGTGGGCATACGCCAATCATTGACCCAAGCCCTTATCGCTTCGATCGTTTCTAGATCGGCCGGCGCCCTGCACACAGGAACAAACCGATGACTTCTGACAGCTGTTTCTTTACCAATCGCTCAGGCTTGCGCCTGCATTTCTTGCGCTGGGGCGAATCGACCGGCGTGCCCCTGGTGCTGTTACATGGCTTGCGCGCCTATGCACAGACCTGGGAGTCGCTGGTGCAGTCGTTGGGGCCGGGCTATTGCATCCATGCCCTGGACCAGCGTGGTCGAGGGCTGAGTGACTGGGCCGCGCCCGCCAGTTACCACACGCAGTCGTATGTCGAGGACCTCGAGGACTTTGTCGCCCATGTCGGCTTGTCGCGGTTTGTATTGCTGGGGCACTCATTAGGCGGCGCCAACGCCCTTGAATATGCGCGGCAGCACCCGGGACGACTGCTGGGATTGATGATCGAAGACATCGGGCCCGGCTCCTCAAGCCAGGGCGATGGCGCCGCGCGGATTCGTCGCGAGATGAGCCAAACGCCGTTGCAGTTCGATAGCTGGGACGCGGCTCGCGCATTCTGGCGGGCTTCGCGCCCGGGGTTGTCGGAGCAGGGCCTGGCGTCAAGGCTGGTTCATTCGATGAAAGAGCACGACGGCGTGATCACCTGGCGCCATGACCAGCAGGGTATTGCCGAGGCGCGCCTGAGTATCGAGCCGACGGACCTGTGGCCAGCGGTGCGCGCGTTGGATTGCCCGACCCTGTTTATTCGCGGTGGCCGCTCGGACTTCCTGCCGCCCGCGATGTTACAGGCCATGAGTACCAGCAACCCGCACGTTCGGACGGTGGAGGTCGCTGACGCGAGTCACTATGTGCATGATGATCAAGGCGAGGCGTTCAATGCGCTGGTTGCAGACTTTCTCGACAGCCTGGCGCTGCCGGGTCAATGATGCTTGTCTATGTTTCTAGTCCGGTAACATTTTTTCCCTTTCTGGAAGCATATCATGAGCAAAACCTGGTTTATCACCGGAACATCGGCCGGCCTCGGCCGTCTTCTCACTGAACGCCTGTTGGAACGCGGTGACCGGGTTGTCGCGACCCTGCGGCGGCCAGGCGTGCTGGACGAATTGCTCGTACGCCACGGCGACAAGCTGCAGGTGCTGACGCTCGATGTGACGGATACCCGGGCCGTGGGGATCGTCATGGCGGACGCTTTCGCGCGGATGGGGCGCATCGACGTGGTGGTCAGTAACGCCGGTTATGGCCTGTTCGGAGCTGCGGAAGAAGTCAGTCACGCACAGATCGAGCAGCAGATCGCGACGAATCTCATCGGGTCCATCGAGCTCATTCGCGCAGCCTTGCCACACCTGCGCCAGCAAGGCGGTGGACGTATCGTGCAGATTTCATCGGAGGGCGGCCAGATCGCCTACCCGAACTTCAGCCTGTATCACGCTACCAAATGGGGCATCGAAGGTTTCATCGAATCGGTTCGCCAGGAGGTTGAACCATTCGGAATCGACTTCCTGATCATCGAGCCTGGACCGACCAGGACCAATTTCGGCGCGGGTCTTGTCCACGCCACGCCGATGCCGGTCTATGACGACACCCCGGCGGGTGCTGTGCGTCGGAGCGTGTCGGACGGAAATTTCGCCATCAAGGGCGACGCGGACAAGACCGTCGCCGCCATGATCGCCGCAAGCGATCAGGACCGGCCGCCTTTGCGACTGGCCTTGGGCAGTTCGGCCTACCACTCCATCAGGGCCGCGCTTGCTGAGCGTCTCGGGGCGATCGAAGCCCAGCGGGAACTGGCGTTTTCGGCGGACGCCTGATATGTTCAAATGACACTTCTCGCGCGTCGCTGCCTCGGCTGTCGACTGATGTCCAAATGAGTTCCCCTGCAACTGAAAACACCGACAACTGGCAACCGGTCATTGCGCTGGCGTTGGCCGCCTTTGTCTTCAATACCACCGAATTCGTGCCGGTTGGCCTGTTGAGTGCCATCGGCGACAGCTTCGACCTGTCGAGTGCACAGGTCGGGTTGATGCTGACGATCTATGCCTGGGTGGTGTCCCTGACCTCTCTGCCGGTGATGCTGCTCACCCGAAACATCGAGCGGCGCAAGCTGTTGATGGTGCTGTTCGGCCTGTTCATTGTCAGCCATGTGCTGTCCAGCCTGGCCACAAGCTTCGGTGTTCTGTTGGTGAGTCGGATCGGGATCGCCTTGTCCCATGCGCTGTTCTGGTCCATCACGGCCTCCCTCGCGGTGCGGGTGGCACCGGCGGGCAAGCAGGTACAGGCGCTGGGCCTGCTGGCAACCGGGACGTCCATGGCGTTGGTGCTGGGGATTCCGCTGGGCCGATTGCTGGGCGAAGCCATGGGCTGGCGTATCACCTTTCTGGTGATTGCATTGATGGCGGGCGTCCTGGTGCTCTGGCTTGGCAGAAGCCTGCCGCTGTTGCCGAGCCAGAACTCGGGCTCCCTGAGAAGCCTGCCCGTGCTGTTCGGGCGCCCCGCGCTGGTGGCGGTCTATGGCCTGACAGTTGCGGTGATCACGGCTCAGTTCACGGCCTATAGTTATATCGAGCCGTTCATCAAAACCGTGGCTGGCATGAGCGGCGAGGTGGTGACCCTTATCCTGCTGTTGTTCGGTGGCGCGGGGATTTTCGGGTCGTTGCTGTTCAGTCGATTCAATCGACAATACCCGCAGCACTTTCTGCTGGTGGTGACCTCATTGCTGGTGGCGTGCCTGGCGTTGCTGTTGCCATTGAGCGGCGAGGTGTCGACGCTGGGGGCGCTCAGCGTGTTCTGGGGCATGGCGATCATGGGCTTCGGGCTGTCGTTGCAATCGAAGGTGCTGGTGCTGGCGCCGGACGCAACCGATGTGGCGATGGCGCTGTTCTCGGGGATCTACAATATCGGTATCGGTGGCGGAGCGCTGGTGGGCAGTTGGGTGGGGCGGCAACTCGGGTTTGCCTATGTCGGCGTGGTGGGCGGCGCGTTGGCGGGCCTGGCGTTGGCATTCTATGGCTTCTCGGTTTATCGCGCGGGCCGGACTGGGGCGGGGAGCTGAGTCCTGTCATCGGTGCGCGAATAAAGGGCCGATCTATTTTCTGTTGCGCGTCTCTGGCCGTCTAATGAAGCGTCACAACCCTGCGACTCTCACCGATTCGGATCCTGTCCAACGCCCGGTTTAACGCGTCCAGGGCATCGAGGAGTGCTTTGGCCTCGGTCTCCCTGCCATCCCCCCACAGACGTTCAGCCATTTTGTTCAGGGCCTGGATGGATCTTTCGATATCGGCAGCCGTTGTTGTCGAGGTACTCGCCGGTGTTGTCTTTGGCATTTTTAGAACCTCAACTGTTAGGGGCAGACTTATTGATCATGGCAGGGTTTCTCCTGAAAACCTGCTCTGTCCATATCACTCAGGAGCAGGATTTCCGTTCATCGCCTTCCAGGCATAGGAGAATACACGCGCTTGCCAATGCAGCGCGTGAGTGAGATCGCCGATCTTGTTGTCATATCGGTGGGTGCCTGCTTAATCAAAACTGTGCGAAGGAGAAAACGATGACCTTACGGATCGAGATAAAAGAAGCGCCTCTAGAGGCCGATTACCAGGCAATTCTGGCACCGTTGAGCGAATACAACCAGGCACAAACCGGACTGGCGGGTGCCGAAAAATTTGCGATCTTGATCAAGGATGAAACGGGTAACACCCAGGGTGGTTTACACGCCAAGATTTTCGGGCAGTGGCTATTCGTCGAATTGCTTGTCGTACCTGAAATCGCCCGAGGGCAGGGAATGGGCTCGAAGTTGATGAGCATGGCGCAAACGCTGGCTCGTGAGAAAGGCTGCCAAGGTATTTGGCTGGATACCTTCTCCTTTCAAGCGCCGGACTTTTACCTCCGGCTTGGCTTCAGCGTATTCGGCGAGCTCAAGGATTACCCGATCGCCGGGCACAACCGATTTTTTATGCAAAAGCGTTTTGATATGCATCGCTCGGCATGAGCAGATTAGATCTGCTCCGAAAGCGCAGACGCTCTGCTTCACCTCACTGCCACGGTCTAAGCACTGCCGCCACGATGCCATGGCACTGACCCTCTTTTTTCGGGGAGTGACGCCTCTTCGGATGCCGCTTAATTGGCACGGTGCGGCCGCGACCACCGCTATGTCTCACCTTGCGGTTACCGAAATGCTCGATGGCAAGAATGTCAAGTGGATGGAGCCGGTGACAGATGAGCAATATCACGCTGGCCCACTTGTCACAGATTGAATAGTGCGATCCATGTAGGAGCATATTGCTCGCGCTGTAATACAGAGCGCACGCATCAACGACAGCCCGTGTTGGCGAGACGCAAAAACAGTGGAGCCGATGCGGCTCCACTTTCAATTGCCAGTCTCTTGGTCGGCCTTGAGGATCGAGGGCGCGAGGGGGCTACGTGCTCTGGCAAACCACCATAGGGCCGCCGCGCCCAGCAGCGTAGCCAGCACGGCCAGAATCAGGAGCACCCGTTGCGTGCCTAAGGGCGCGGCAAGCAGAGCCACCAGTAAACCGGCCAGGGGTTGCGACAGGTTGTTAAGCAAGGTGATAACGCCCACCGTCTTGCCGAAGTCCTGCTGCGGAATCACCTGTTGGCGGATAGTGCGCATGTAGACATTGAACATTTTGTCGAAGCCGACGATCAGCAGGAAGCCCAGCGCATAGACGGTCAAATTCAGGCTCAACGCGCTGATGAAGGCGCCTGCGGCGATCATCGAATAACCGACGCCACCCAGTACCCGCAGGGGAAGCACCACCCGGGCAAGGAAGAACAGAATCACGATGGTGGTTACCGCTCCGGCCGCTTGCAGCCCGGCGTAGTCGTCCTTGCCGGCGCTGTATTGGCCGATCACCATGGCCGCCGAGGTGGCCAGGGTGACCCCGACGATCAGGTTGACCCCAACGGCCAGGGTGATGATCTTTTTCAGCTCCACCAGCCCACGGATATGCCCGAAGGCGATACGCAGGGGCTGCAGCCAGATATCCTGATGCTGCTCGAACACCTCCAGGGTGATGCGGCTGAGGCGTTGCCACGCCAGCATACTCAGGTCGGCCAGCAGGAACAGCCCGGCGACCCACAACACAACCCAGTGCCAGGCCCAGACCTCCAGCAGCAGCGCCGCCACCAGTGGTCCGAGGACCAGCCCGGTCTGGTCTGCGATCTGCGAGTAGGACAGGATCTTGGTGTAGCTGTAGTGCTGGAAGATATGCGGCATCAGTACCTCGCGGGCCATGATGCCCTGGGTGGTCAGCACCCCGCACAGCGCCGACAGCACTACCACCCAGGCGATGCCGCCGAAGACTCCGTAGAGCACCACCGCCAGCACACAGAGCAATGCCCGGTAGACCTGGCTGATGTGCAGGATCCTGATGGGCGAGAACTTGTCGCACAGGGCCCCGCACACCGGAAACGCGAGAAAACGCGGCAGCGACTCGACGAAAAACGCAAGCCCCGCCCAGGACGCGCTGTTGGTGGTTTGGAATACCACCAGCGGCACGATGAACAGCAGGATCTGATCCGCCAGCCGCGATAGAAATAGCGAGATGAAAAAAGCCAGGTAATCCTTACGCATAGTGACCTCTTGTGGGTGGGCGGCGTGACGTGGCGGCCTGCCGCGACATCAGTAGGCCGAGCCCGAACTGTCGTTGAGGTTATGCCGTTCGTCGCCGCGCAAGGGCGGGTTGAACACGCTGACCAGAATCAGATCCTGTTCCTTGCCCCCGCGCAGGTAATGGCGATCGTGCTGATCGAGCACATACACGTCGCCGGGTCGAATCGGATAGGCATTACCCTGCAAAATGTACCACCCTCATTGAGTACCGTTTGATGCCCAGCACCTGCTCCGCCCATCCGAACGGAGAGATTGTGTTGAAGGGGGGGTTGACGCTTGTAGGGTATCTGCGCGAACACGTCGAAGTGTTTTGCGATAAAGCGATCAGTCACGGTCATTGCTGACTCTCCGGGTGAGGGGGGGCGTGAATAGCCGGAGCGCAGAGACATCGCCAGTTGTCCAGACTGGGTATCCACGGCGGTTTCAATCATCCTCGTCAGCCTCTTCTGAAAATACCTCGATCGATCCAGCAGGATAGACATTCGAACCCTAGTGGGTCTCTATCCAGTTCACCAGAGTCTCCTGTGGCTCGTCCACGTTGTGAGTGGCTATCGATTCAAACGCGCCAGGGTGGCGCGGGCCGGAATGACTCCTGCAAAAAACGCATGTAATTGAGGGTTCGCGCAGGCAGTCCTTCGCGTTGGTGGGTCAGGGCCACGACATTGGCATCCGGCAGCTTCCAGGCGGGCAGCAGCCGCACCAGGGTGCCATCGGCCAGGGCATCGGCGACGTCCCATTCAGAGCGCAGGATGATGCCTTGCCCTTCACAGCCCCATTGCCGGATCACGCTGCCGTCATTGCAGCTCAAGGCCGGCCGGATGCGCACACTCTGGGTTTTGCGTGCGCGAGTGAAATGCCACAGCGTCACATCTTCGTTGTTCTCGCGCAGGGCGATACAGGGCAGCTCGGCCAGGTGTTCGGGGCTGTCGGGCAGGCCGTAGCGTTCAACAAAGGCCGGTGAGGCGCAGATAAAACGACGATTTGGCGCAATGGCATGGCACACCAGATTGGAGGCGCGCAGCTCGCCAATATGGATCACCACATCAAAGCGGTCGCTGACTTCCACCATGGGTTGGTCGGACAGGGTCAGGGCTATCTCGACCTCGGGATGCTGGCGTTGAAAAGCGGCGGCCGCTGGCGCCACATACTGCCGGCCAAAACCGAAGGGCGCGTTTATTTTCAGCTTTCCGACGAAGCCGCTGCGTCGCTCATGCAGGTCCTCCAGCAACGCGTCGAACTGCTGGACCCGTTCGCCGCCACGCAAGCACAGCAACTCGCCTTCGTCGGTGAAACGCAATTGCCGGGCGGATCGATCCAGCAGGCGGATCCCCAGTTTCTTTTCCATCTGCTGCAGTCGTTGGGTGACCGCCGAGGGTGTCAGGCCGAGTTTACGCGACGCCTCCAGCAAGCTGCTGCTCTCACGGATGACCAGTAGAAAGCGAATATCGAATGCATCATTCATTAAGTTTTACTGAATCTATGAGTTAGGGAGATTAAAGTTTATTGCGATTTTGAGGGCTTAGAATAGCGACATTACCGGAGAGCACAAATGTCAGAACTATTCGAAACCCCTTCGTTGTTACTGGACGTGGATCGCCTGGATGCGAACATCCTGCGCATGCGCGACAAGCTGGCGCCGTTTGAGGTGGTGTTGCGGCCACATGTCAAAACCAACAAATCCCTGGAAGTGACCGAACGCTTTTTTCCAGCCGGGCGCGGACCGATCACCGTGTCCACTCTGCGTGAGGCGGATTTCTTTTTCGCTGCCGGTTTCACCGACATCTTGTATGGCGTCAGCATTGCGCCCAACAAGTTCGCTCACGCCGCAAGGTTGATTGAACAGGGCGCGGCCTTGAAGCTGGTGCTGGACAACCTGGAGAGCGCCCGGCTGTTGGCCGAATTCGCGCGCACCCATGAGCAGACCTTCGAAGTGCTGCTGGAAGTCGATTGTGATGGTCATCGTTCAGGTATCCCCCCGCACTCGCCGTTGTTGGTGGAGATCGCTCGGTTGTTGCGCGCCAGCGACGTTACCGTCAGCGGTGTCATGACTCACGCCGGCAACTCCTATGACAGTCGTTCCATCGCTGAAATCGAGGCTTGTGCCCGGCAGGAACGCAACGCCGTGGTCGATGCAGCCCGACTACTTGAAGAAGCAGGGTTCGAACTGTCTGTTGTCAGCATCGGCTCGACGCCCACGGCGCTGTTTACCCAGGACTTGTCCGGTATCACGGAAGTCCGGGCCGGGGTGTTTGCCTTCTTCGATCTGGTGATGGCCGGGTTGGGTGTCTGCCAGGTGCAGGACATTGCCGTCTCGGTGTTGACCACGGTCATCGGCCACCAGCCGGAAAAAGGCTGGACCATTGTCGACGCCGGCTGGATGGCTCTTTCCCGCGACCGTGGCACCGCCAAGCAGAGCGTGGACCAGGGTTACGGCATCGTCTGCAACCTCAACGGGCAGCCCATTGGCGACTTGATCGTCACGGCGGCCAACCAGGAACACGGGATCATTTCCTCACGCTCGGGAACTTTCGAACCGGCCGGTGAACTGCCCGTGGGCATGCAACTGCGCATCCTGCCCAACCATGCCTGCGCCACTTCGGCTCAACATGCGGGGTACCACGTCCTGACCGGGGGACGCCACCTCGGTGACTGGTCGCGTATTGCGGGTTGGTAAAAAAACACGGCTGTTTCGGCTGCCGCCTATCAACCGCACAATGGCGGCGGACTTGTCGAATATGGCGTCGAGGTCGTAACGCCTTTACTCAGCGTTTTTGCAGCTGGGTGGCCGACCGGCTACTACACTTGCAGACGGCTCAGCCTTGGCGAATGGCTGTCAATCTGCAAGATGCGTGGGGGCAAGGGCATTGAGGACGCTATGACTGACCGTGAACAACTTCATCGAGAGGGTTTTGTGCTGCTTCGTCGAGCGATCCCGGACCTGTGGCTGGATGACCTTCGCGCGGTGTTCGATGCGGGCGTGAAGCCTTCTGAGCAATGGCCAGTGCCGCGTGGCATGGACTGTCGCCATTCGCTGTTGGATTGTGATTCGAAGGTTCAGGCGGTGTGTCGTCTGCCGCAGGTGCTGGCGGTGGTGGGGGCGTTGATTGGCGAACGCTTCTTCCTCTCGCAGGTGGAGGGGCGCGAGCCCCTTGCCGGTGGCGGTCATCAGCCGTTGCACCGCGACTTGTCGGCCCAACGCCCTGGCGACATAGTGGGCGCCCTGGCTTATTTCGACGACTATGGCCCGGAGAACGGCGCGACACGTATCGTCCCCGGCAGCCATCGCCCCGAGCAGGGACGGCCGCCGTTCGACTTCAATGACGAGTCCCGCTCCGTGCAGCTTTCAGGCTCCGCGGGTGACATTCTGGTGTTTGATGTCGATCTGGTGCATGCGGGCAGTCTGAACGCAATCGGCGCCCGCCGTCGCTCGATCCTGATCAGCTATTTTTCGGAGCCGCTATACGCCTCACACCTGGAAACGGTGAGCTTGCGCGGTATTCGGATGGACACGAGCGATCGGTTCGATCCCGCGGATTATGCCTTGGCGGGCGTTCCCGGCTGTTTGCGTCCTGCCTGATGGCGGCTCGGCTCAGGCCAGTAGCCTGGTGATCCACCGGGCCTGCCGGGAGATGTCCCGCACCTTCTCCTCGGGCACGGCTTGCCGCGCCCGGGCCAAGTGGGCCAGGGTTTGTTGCTTCTGGTGCAGCAGGCGCTGCCATTTGGCCAGGAACGCCGGGCTGCGTGCCTGCATCTGCAACGGGCCGAAGTACAACTCCTCGGCGGTATACATCACCGGCCCGGCGCGCTCGGCGACGATGATTTCGTAGTCGAAGCGGTTTTCCCGCAACAGTTCCTCGCAGAGGATGCGGTAGTCATTTTCCATCAGCCATTGGCGCAGCGGCTGTTCGCCACCGTTGGGCTGCAGAATCAGGCGCTCCTGGCCACTCAGGCGCGCCTTGCCGCTGTCGAGGATGTCGCGGATCGTCTCGCCGCCCATGCCGCAGATGCTGATCGCGGTAATCCCGTCCGCCGGCTCGATTGCCGCCAGGCCATTGGCCAGGCGCACGCTGATCCGTTGCTCCAGGCCATTCTCGTGCACGCTGCGTTCGGCCGCGTGGAAGGGGGTCAATGCCACCTCGCCGGCCACCGCCGCGGTGATGGCGCCACGGTGCATCAACGCCACTGGCAGGTAGCCGTGATCCGAGCCGATATCGGCCAGGCGCGCACCGGCTGGCACCTGCGCCGCCACGCGCTCCAGGCGCATGGACAATATCTGTTGGTTCAACTGCCGCCCCTTTTTCACCACGAACATCCGGCACCTTTGGCCGGATCGGGGCGCGACTCTATCGAGCAACGCCGTGCATTTCAAATGCCTGCTACCATGGCGATGCTTTCATTGGCTCGTGCCGTGCGATTTTTTGCGACATTTTCGTACTGAGCCTAAAGCCATGTATTCACCACCCGCCGATCCAGTTCCTCCCAATCCGCCATACCCAACACCCGGGTTGTGTTCAGCCCGCGCAAATAACCCCGTAGCTGATTGGCGGTGGCTCGGACAAGCTCCGGGTCGGTCGCGTTTTGCGACAACAGTACGGTTTCGTACTGGACCAGGTAATCGGCCACCCGGTCACGGAAATCGGGCAAAACGGCGTCGCGGATCAAGTCAAACGTTCTCAAGGAGAGATCCTCATCAATTTTTCTAGTTGTGATTGGGTGTATGTCGGTCTGCACGGTGGCAACTATTGCTAGAAGTAATAGTGACCATCAAGAAACGCAAGTTCTACTTTGTTGGCAATAACCGGAGAATGGCCTGCATCGAACACCCGGCTCAGGACAGTGCGCGATGGCGTTCGCCCGCCCCGCCAGGGTTGACCTGCTGACGGGCGTGGTGGCTGCACCTGGCTGAGCCGACAAGATACAAATGGTGATGGCGCTACCCGTGATGCCATTCCGTTGCTTGATCAAACGAGTTTTTTATTTTCAGGAAGAGATTGATGCGCCCTTTATCTGTGTCTGCCCTGGCGATTGGCACTTTGTTGCTCGCAGGTTGTGCCTCCGCGCCGAATGATCCGACCCTGACCCTGCAGACCCGCAAGAGCCCAGCCCAATACGCCAGCTGCGTTGTACCGAAATTGCAGGGCAGTGCGTTGACCCCGACCGTTTCGCAGAGTCAGCGCGGCTACCGGATCGTGGTGTCGAGCAAAGTCTCGGCGGACAATGTGCTGGAAGCCTACAAGGCCGGGACGGGGGGCAAGGTGTTCATCTACGAGCGACACTTGCTGGCCTCGAACCTGCTGCCTTCGAGTTTTGAACGCGCGGCACAGGATTGCATCTGAGCCCCGGCTCGTAAACGTTTTTCAACGCGCTCCTTTGGTTGGCCGCAACCAACCAATTCCTTGCCCCGCACCCTATCGGTTGCGGGGTTTTTTTTGCCTGCGGCTGAACAACCGCTTGCCTGGGATTCGGCTGGCGCCGCCCGTGGCGGCAAGGGGCGGGGCGCACTTGGGCGGGAGCGCGCGAACCGGCTTGTCGCCAGGTCGCGCTGTATCGCAGCGTGTTATTGGATTGGGTATTTCTTGAAGGCCGGGTGTTTCTCGGCAAGCGCGGCATGGCGTTGCAGATGGGGAAAGGCCTCGGCCTTGACCACCGAAGCGAGGGTGAATTGAGTGAAGGACCAGGCGACTGCCACGCTGAGCGAGGCTTGCGTCAATGACTCGCCAGGGCGGTTGGCCAATAGTTTTTCCAGGATCGAATAGGCGGCCAGCAGTTGCCCGGTGACCCGGTCGAGCCACGGCTCGTGAAGTTTCTCCGGTGGCCGCAGATTGTGCTCGTAGACGATTTGTACGGTTTTTTCACAGGCCGCCAACGCCAACCCGATCAGTTGCAAATCAGCCGCGCGCGCTGCGGTTTGCTGCGGCAACAGCTTATGCTCGACAGGCGCCAGTGCTTCGAAATAGTCAAGGATCAGGCTGGAGTCCATCAGTTGCGTCGAGTCGTCCAGCACCAGCGTCGGCGCTTTGACGACCGGGTTTATTTTGGCGAACTCATCGAAGGTGCTGAAGACCGAGAGCGACTGATGCTCAAAATTGACCCCGTACAGTTCCAGGGAAATAGCCACGCGGCGCACGTAGGGCGAATCCAGCATGCCGAGCAATTTCATGAAGCCTCCATTTACGTCAGTGTGATGTTCAAGGTGCGGTGTGGGTGCGCAATGGCTTTCAGTGATATGAATGTTAATTTGTGGTTACTTTATATTGGGAAAGCACCTTAAAATATCGACAATTTTTACCACAGATGGTTAGTTATTCTTACATGAGTCCCTTGCCTCCCTTGACCTGTCTGCGCAGCTTCGAGGCCACCGCCAGGCTGGGTAGTGTCACCCTGGCGGCCCAGGAGCTGCATGTTACTCACTCGGCCATCAGCCAGCAGATCAAAGTACTGGAAGAGATTGTCGGTCTGACTCTTTTCGTCAGGGAGGGGCGTGGGCTGCGGGTGAACGAGGACGGTCGGCTGTATGCCCTGCAGATTCGCCAGGCTCTGGGCGACATCGTCGAAGCCACACGGTTGATCCAGGCGCAACCCAAGATGGGCGAGTTGGTCGTGGCGGTGCTGCCCTCGTTCGGCCGTTCCTGGCTGTTACCGCGGCTACCGGGTTTTCAGCAGCTTTACCCCCACGTCAGCATTCGCTTGCAAGCAGGCCTGAGCATTTCCAATCTGCATCAGGAGTCCGTCGATATCGGTATCCGCATGGGCAAGGGGGACTGGGAAGGGGTAGAGCAGAAGCTGTTGTTTCACGACGAAGTGGTGGTGGTCGCCGCTCCCCATTTCAATGACGGGCAGTTGCCGAAAACCCCTCGGCAGATTGTCGAGAGCGCCATTATCTACAACACTGAATCCTGGTTACCCTGGTGCCAGGCCGCGGGCGTTGAGATGAACATCGAGCGCAAGGGCTTGTGCAGCAATGACTCGAACCTGGTGCTGGAGGCGGTTCGGCTGGGGCAGGGTATCGCCCTGGAGCGGCGCAGCTTGGTGCATGACGCCATCGTACGCGGTGAATTGGTACAGCTGTGCGAGATCAGTGCGCCCTATGCCTACCCCTACTGGTTGGTATGGCCGCCCCGGGAAAGCTCGGAAAACAAGCAGCGCGAGTTCTCGCATTGGCTGTTCAAAGAGGTGGAAACCTACCTGGCGCAACTGTCGGCCACGCGCTCCAGGCGCATGGGCGATGTCTGTTAGCTCAACGGCCGCCCCTTTTAGCCACGCACCTCTGGCTCTTTGGCCGCAGCGGGGGGCGATGCCATCGAGCTACGCCGTGCATCGGCGAGACTGCCTGGGGCACGGATAGCGCTCAGAGCCTGAAACGCACTACCAGGTTCTGCAAGCCGACGGCCAGTTGTGACAACTCCTGGCTGGTGGCGCTGGTCCGGGTCGATGCATCGGCGCTTTCCAGCGACAGGTCGCGGATGTTCAACAAGTTGCGATCGACTTCACGGGCTACCTGGGCCTGTTCTTCCGAGGCGCTGGCGATCACCAGGTTGCGTTCGAGGATCTGTTCCATGGCGCGAGTGATTTCCGCCAGCGCCAGGCCCGCCTGTTCGGCAATCGACAAGGTCTGCGCCACTCGCTGACTGTTGCCGTGCATCGAGCGCACCACGTTGTCGGTGTCACCCTGAACCCGGCCGATCATCTGCTCGATTTCCTGGGTCGACTGCTGGGTGCGATGGGCCAGGGCCCGTACTTCATCGGCGACCACGGCAAAACCACGTCCGGCTTCCCCGGCCCGCGCGGCTTCGATGGCCGCGTTGAGCGCCAGCAAGTTGGTCTGTTCGGCGATGGCGCGGATCACGTCCAGTACCTTGCCGATTTCTCGCGACTGCTCGGCCAGGGTCTGTACCTGTTGCAGTGCGGTGCCGACATCGGCGCTCATCGCCTGGATCGAGTCCAGGGTCTCGATCACCCGCGCCTGTCCCAGCGTGGCCTCGTGGGTCGATTGGCGCGTGGTGTCGGAGGTCGAGACCGCATTGCGCGCTACTTCTTCAACGGCCACGGTCATTTCGTTGACCGCCGTGGAAGCCTGCTCGATTTCATTGTGTTGCTGCTGCAGGCGACGGGAGTCCTGGGCGGTGCTCTGGCTCATCTGTTGTGCGGCGGCGGCCAGTGGGGTCGAAGTGCCACTGATCGATTGCAGGGTGTCGCGCAGGCTGCCTTGCATGCTGGCCAGCGCCTTGAGCAGACGTGCGGTTTCGTCGCCGCCCTGACTCTGGATCGGCGAACTCAGGTCCCCAACGGCCACCTGTTCGGCCACTCGCACCGCCTGGCGGATCGGTATGACAATGCTGCGGATCAGCAACCAGGCCAGGCACAAGGTCAGCAGCGCGACGGCGATCAGGGCACCGATCACAGTGATTTTCACTTGGCGATACAGCGAGTCGGCATGGCTCGCCGACGCGTTGACTTCATTGGCGGTCAGGTTCATCAATTCGCTGAACTGGTCACCGGTCTGGGTCGAGTAGTCCTGGATACTGCCATTGAGCAAGGCACTCATTTCCGCGCTGCGGTCCTGCCGGGACAGGAGCTCGTACTGGTCCAGCGCTTGCCGGTAACGCTTCACGGTATCGACGAACTTGTCGTATTGCGCGCGGTTGTACTCGCCGAACAGCGGCGCGAACTTCTCCAGCGTCTGATCCAGCCAGCCTTCCACCTGGTGCAGACGAGCGATGGTGGCGTCGAGCACCTTGGGTTCGCGATTAAGCGCCATGCGCAGGCTGAGCACGCGAATGCTCAGGATGTAGTCGCGGATTTCCCCCAGATAGCGGGTGCTGGGCAGGGACACGTTTTCGGTGTGCTGGCCGGTGGCGCGCACTTCGGCGACCTTTTCGAGGGCGAACAGCCCCTGCAGCAGGACCAGCAGGGCGATGGCGCCGAAACTGATCATGGCGCGTTTGGCGATGCTCAGGTGAGCCCGTGGCATGATGATGTACCCGTTTCTTGAGATTTTTCAGGGGGTGTTCTGGGGCTTGGGTGATTGAGAACGGTGGCTTGGATGCCCGCTTGATGCGGTGTTGATGGTGCGCAGGGGATGAAATATCGTCAATTCGCTAACAGTCATTGTGTTCGATGATCGAACAAAAACTAACTGGTTCGTACACTTTGAGTTGCTGTCTGGACTGGCCAGTCAATCATCCCCCCGCTTTCCGAGGCGCGGGGTTCACCTTCGTTGCTCGGCCGCCAGCAGCAATGACTGCGGCACGGGACTTTGCGGATGCTGCGGCTCTTGCAGGGTGCCCAGCCGAAAGCCGGCCATGTCCAGTGCATTGAGCCAACTGGACAAGGTCCGGAAGTACCATGGCATGGGTTGCCATTGCCCCTTGAACCCATCGAAGGTTTCGTTCCGCCAACCATCCTGGTAGTCGCCCGTGGCTGCGGTCCACGGGTGCAGGGTCTGGATCAGCAGGGCGCCGCCGGGGGCGAGCAGGGCGTTCATGGCGGCGAGCAGAGGGATGATGTCCTGGTGCAGCAGGGCGAAGTTGGCGCAGATCAGGTCATAGTCGCGGCCGATGTCCACCTTCGTCTCGACCAACGCTTCATAGCTGGCCAGATGCACTGGCGACGAACCCGCCGCCCGCGCCGCCTCGACCAGCGTCGCATCGCCATCCACCCCGACCGCGTTGATGCCCCGTTTCTCCAGCGCTCGCAACAGCCAGCCCTCGCCGCAGCCAAGGTCCAGCACACGCTCGGGCTGGCGGCCCAGCACCGCCAGCAGGATCGCCTGGTCGGTGACCTGGCGGCGGCTTTCGATGGCGCCGCCGCGGACGGCGTCGATCCAGGAGTGGGCATTGTGGTGCCAGCTTTGCAAGAGGGGGGATTCGGGGGCGGGCATTTCGATGTCCGGAAGGAGTGGTTGGATGGAAGGATAGTGCAATTGGAGCGGAGGTGAATTTACCGCTGAGTGGTAGGCGGCGTCTTTTCGCTGGGGATTCCTCTCAAGTTGATCCTGCCGACCGCGATCTTGCAGGCACTCCGGCGCTGGAGCACAACCATACAAGGCAGCTTGTTCGCGGACAGGCATAGTCGTTCGCTAGACTTTTCGCTCTCGCTATCCGGGCCCGGGCTTCAAACCGCTCCCCGACTCAAGGACCGTCATGAAACAGACCCCCGATAGTCCCCATGCCGCAGCCTCCCTTTCGCCTTGGAGCCCGCTGAAGCACGGCCTGTTTCGCGGACTCTGGCTGGCCAGCATCGCCTCGAACATCGGCACCTGGATGCATGAGGTCGGCGCCGGCTGGTTGATGACCTCGTTATCGGCCAGCCCGATGACGGTGGCGCTGGTCCAGGTCGTCGCCGCGGCACCGATGTTTTTCCTCGCGCTGCCGGCGGGGGCGCTGGCCGACATTGTCGACAAGCGCCGCTACCTGTTGCTGGTGCAGGGTTGGATGGCCAGCGTGGCGATGCTGCTGGCGTTCCTGACCCTCAGCGGCTTGATGACGGTGCCGTTGTTGCTACTGCTGACCCTGGCCATGGGCATCGGCACGGCCTTGATGATGCCGGCCTGGTCGGCGCTGACCCCGGAACTGGTACCCGCCAGCGAATTGCCGGCGGCCATCGCCTTGAGCAGCGTTGGCACCAATGTCGCGCGCGCCGTGGGCCCGGCGATCGCCGGCGTCCTGGTGAGCCTGGCCGGGCCTTGGGCGACCTTTGCGGTGAACGCGCTGTCGTTCTTTGCGGTCATCGCCGTGCTTGGCTGCTGGCGACGGGAGCCGATGGTTGCGGTCTTGCCGGCGGAGCGGCTGTTCAGCGCGATGCGCGTGGGTTGGCGCTACGCTCGCAGTTCCAACCCGTTGCAACGGGTCTTGATTCGCACCCTGGCGTTTTTCTTCGGTGCCAGCGCTGGTATGTCCTTGTTGCCTTTGATTGTGCGCGGCGAGTTGCAGGGCAGCGCGACGCAGTTCGGCGTGTTGCTCGGCAGTGTCGGTCTCGGCGCGGTGTTGGGGGCGATGCAGTTGCCACGCTTGCGCCAACACATACCGACGGATCGCCTGGTGGCGCTGGCCAGTGTGACCTATGCCCTGGTGCTGTTCGCGCTGGCCTGGTTGCGCGACTTTTATCTGTTGATACCGGTGATGCTGATCAGCGGCGGTGCCTGGATCGCCGTGCTGTCGAGTTTCCAGGTGTCGGCCCAGACCTCGGTACCGGCGTGGGTGCGGGCGCGAGCGCTGGCGGTGTATATCCTGATGTTCTTCGGCAGCATGGCCCTGGGCGGGTTGCTCTGGGGCTGGGTGGCCAGCTTGCTGTCGATGAGCGTCGCGCTGAGCGTGGCGGCGGTGGTGTTGCTGGTCGGGGTCGGGCTGACCTGGCGTGTTGGTTTGCCCCAGCGCAAGGCGGAAGACCTGGCGCCGTCGTTGCATTGGCCACAACCGCTGCTCAATGCGGGCACCGACCTGGAACGCGGGCCGGTGATGATCAGCCTGGAATACGACATCGCCGCGGAACACGTCCAAGCGTTCCAGCAGGCGATGAACCTGGTACGCCGCATGCGCCAGCGCAACGGTTCGTTTTCCTGGTGCCTGCTGCAGGACAGTGAAAACCCGCGCCTGTGGTGCGAAGTGTTCTTCGACGAGTCCTGGGTCGGCCACTTGCGTCACCATGAGCGGGTAACCCGCGCCGAGCTGAAGATCGAGGCGGCCGCCCGACGCTTTCAAAGCGAAGGGGTGGCGATACGGATTCGTCATTTCCTCAAAGGGCAGGCCTGAGGGCGGCCTGCCGCACAGCGGCTCACGGCAGAGCGGTTTCCGGCGACTCCGCAGGCCGGGGCGGGGTGCCGCGTCGCGTGACATGGCCGATGCTCATGATCAGCAGCGGCGTGAACAGCGCGATATAGGCATTGTCGATACCCCACGGATTGCCGGCCAGGAACCAGCCGACCGTCGCCAGCAGAGAGGCGATAATGCTCAGGAACGCGGCTTTCGGGGTGCCGAATTTCGGCGCGTAGAACACCATCAGCACCAGTACCGCCAGGGACGCGCGCAGGGCTTTGCCGAGGAAGGCGATCATCAGCACCTTGTCCGAGGTCAGGGCCAGCGCGATCGGCAACAGGCCGACGACGACGGTTGCCAGCCGGACAAAACGCAGGGATTTGACGTCGCTTTTTTCCGGGTTGAACCAGGGTTCGTAGAAGTCGCGCAGCAGCAAGGTCGCCGAGCCCATGCTCACCGCCGAGATGGTGCCGAACAGCGAGCCGGCCAGGCCCGCGACCACCAGGCCGGCGGTCAGTTGATCCATGCTTGCGATCAGGCGGGGGAAGGCTTGCAGCGAGTCAACCTGGGGGAACAACGCGGCGCTGCACATGCCGATCAAGGCCGCGCCGATACCGAAAGGGATCATCAGGCCGGCGCAATAGAAACAGGCCCGTTGTGCCTTGCCCGCGTCACTGACCGTGTTCACCGCTTGAATCACATATTGGGTGGAGAAGATCGAGCCGATGCCGGCAATCATCCAGGCGATGATCTGGCCCCAGCCGATGGCGGTCCAGTCGAACATGCTGGGCGGCAGTTGAGTGCGCAGGGCGCTGATGCCGCCGACCTGTTTCAAGCCGAACCACAGCGCCAGCCCGACGCCGAGGTATTTGAGGCTGGCGTGGACAAAGTTGGTATAGATGACCGAGCGCATGCCGCCGATGCTGACGTACAGCACTGAAACCACACCGACAATAATGATCGCCAGGGTGCGATCGACTTGCAGCACACTGGCCAGCACCGCGCCGCCGCTGGCATAGATGGACACCGCGACGATTTCCAGGGCGAAGATGGTGATGATTGAGGTGGCGAAACGGGTGTTCTGCCCGTAGTTGCGCGACAGCACGCCGGAGATGGTGTTGTCGCCCAGGTCCTTGTATTTGCGCGCCAGCAGCCAGGCGAAGAGCACGAAGCCCAGGGCCAGGGCGAAGAGGTTCCAGGCGGCGGAGATCCCGGTTTTGAAGCCGGTTTGCGCGGTACCGATACTGACGGCGGTGCCGATGAATTCCGAGAGCATCAGAAAACCGATCAGGAATGCCGGAAAGTGCCCGCCGCCGGTGGTGTAGTTATTGGCGCTACGAGAATGTCGGCGTACACCGAAACTGATCAGCGCGAGGCTGAGCATGTAGAACGCGGTGATGGAAAGGACGATCCAGGAGGAGTTGGGCTGCATGTTCATGACCCGATCAACGTGAGGAAGGTTGAGGGGAATACGGCAGGAACGCTTTCGCGGGCTGGGTTCATGGTGATGCTCTTTAAGTATTGTTGTTGTGGCTTTTAGCTTCCTACCTTTGGTTTTAGGTGTCTAATATTGAGTAAGTATTGCTGGATACCTTGAAGGTATCGGTGTGTGCAAAAAGGACGTTGAGTTATTGGGGATGAAACATTCCGATGACCCTTGTAGGATCGGTCCTTCAATCCCCGACGAGTCAGAAAAATGGATGTTCACTCGGTTCTTGCCTTCACCGTGGTTGCGGGTATTGCCATCGCCAGTCCGGGTCCCGCGACGTTAATGGCATTGAACAACAGCATCACCTACGGCCCGCGTTCCACCCTGTGGTCGTCACTCGGTAACGCCAGCGGCCTGTTCTGTCTGTCGGCGGCGGCCATGCTGGGCCTTGGGGCGCTGCTGGCCAGTTCCGAATGGATGTTCAACGTGGTGAAGATTGCCGGTGCCGGTTATCTGTTCTATCTGGGCGCCAAGCAGTTGTTGAAAAAGGCCCCGGTACTGGCAGGTGAAGCTCAAGGTCACCCGACCCGCAACAGGCCGTCGCGCGGCAAACTGTACAAGTCGGCGTTCCTGACTGCGGCCACCAACCCCAAGGCAACGATATTTTTCACCGCGCTGTTCCCGCAGTTCATCGATCAAAGCGCCGCACTGCTGCCGCAATTTCTGATCCTCACGGCGATCTTCATGGCCTTGTCGCTGACGTCCTTGAGTTTGTATGCCGCACTGGCCTCTCGCGCCAAAGGCCTTCTGATCCGTCCCGTATTTTCCAAATGGTTGAATCGGGTGGTGGGGTCGACCTTTATTGGCTTTGGTGCAGCGGTACTGAGCATGCGTCGGCAGAGTGTTTAGGGGAGGGGAAAGCGGTCGAGCGTGAGTGGTGGAAATCGGCCAGTTGCTGCCGGTCAGCATGGGCGGAAAGCGGCCAGAATCAGATATTTGGGCTAGGGCAAAAACTGCTTTAACGTCGAAGTACTCCAGAAACTGAGCCCCGGTGGATGGCTTTCAGCCATCATGAGGTGCTAGATTCCGCATAGCCTCTACACCGTCATCATATTTGAGGGATCATACGATGGATAAGACAAAAATAGCGGAGTTTTCTTACGATCTTCATAGTGCACTCGGAGAGTACGAAACACCGGAATTTGACTATTTAAAAAAACTAGGAATGGCGGCAACTCTTGCGGTACATATACGAGGCTTAGGTACCATTTCTTACGATGTTCTTCGTCAAGTATCCTATCATTATTTTAAGATACCATCATATGCTTTAGATCAGGTTCTAAAAATTCTTGATGATTTAGAGTTTGTTGAGCTCTCTGGAACTCGATCTAAAATTTCAGCAGTTACCCCAAAGATCCCTCATTTTAAAAGCATCTACGATACGATCGGAGGATACACTGAGAGTGAGGATCTTAGCGAAGCTGAAAGCGTCATGCTCGCAATATTAAGTGAAGTTTATAACAAGCCTGAGAATAAACAAAAGCTAATAAATAGTCTTGGAGCCGATATCGGAATTTTTGAGACGTGCATGAGATACAGTGAAGAAGGTGGTTTGCTACGCACCCACAAAGCAAGAGGCAAAGATATAATATTGAGTCCGTACTACTTTGCTGATAACTTAGATGGATTGGCCGACTTAACGGCAAAGTCTGGATCGAAGAGCATCAGCGGAGTTTTACAGAAGCTAAAAGCTAACCAAGGCTGGCCACTATCGATGGTTTTGAATAACAAAGAAATAGGAGGGACAGCATTAGATGCTGTAGAGCTTTCTTTGGTTCAAGCAATGGCATCTGAAGGAATACTGAAGCCCCCATCTATACGCTTCGGAAATGGTTCGTTGGAACAGTTCGTATTTACACCCAACCCTGGTGCGATGAGACTAAATTCCGCGAAAAGAGAAATTTATGAGAGGGCAATGGCTTTAGTCTCATGCGTTCGGAAAGGCCAGCTGATGCCAGCTGAATATAGAATTCGATCTCCACTTGCTATATTGAGGAGTCTCCGTGATAAGGGCTTTTTAAATAGTAACTCAGAAGCTAGCGATCAGTATAAAAACCTGGTGTTTATGAAGGTGGCATTTTTGAGGCCGGTTACCAGTTCCCGATGTGAGCTGGTACTTATTAAGTCTGAAGAAAATTCCGATGCTCTCGAAATTGCGATAAAACTTCTTTCTACAGGAGAACTCGCGAATCTTGAGGTCAATGCTGAGGCGCGGATATCATTTTCGCGGGACGAGTCCTATATTCAATCGATCATTTCATCTTCTGATATGAGAAAACGAAAGCAAGTACAGATCGCAGTTGAAGCCCAGCATGAAATGGACCAATTGCTTTTGAACTTAGACATATAAGGGATGATAAATGGCCGTGCTAGATAAAGATACCTCTCAAAAAGAAAAGGCAATACGCTATTGTATCTCGAATGGGGTGTTGCCATATCTTGAGGTTATTGTAAATAACGTACGTGAAATAACTGATGTTCGGACGGTTATTACGGATCTTGATGTTTTAGGTTTGGAAATATCGCGTCGGGGAAGCATAAGGCGAACCCTATTTGACTGCAAAACTGTCGGTAAAATGAGCGCGATAAATAGGGCGTTCTGGGCATCAGGTGTAATGGCCTATACAGGGTGTGAAGAGTCATATGTGATTTTAACCAAAAAAGCGTCGGAAGCACATCGAGTAAGTGCTAAGACACTGAATGTACATTTGTTTCAAGAGTATGATTTCGACTCGTACGCTGAATCTGCCAGTATTAATTATCTTGACAAAAAGTATTACTCTGCTGAAATATCTGTTTGGCACGATTACTATAAAATTTATGAGCGGAGTGAAGCGCTACGTCCATTAGGGGAGTACGTCAACACACGAATCCCATTGGAGAATGATTTTGCGAAAGCGTTAAGAGAGTTGCTCGGAGTCATTCGCCTTAATAAAGGGGAGTTAAATCCTGAGAAAAAAGAGCATATGGCTGTGTATTGTTCTTTGGTTTTAAGTTTTTTATTGGTTATGGCCCCAATTTCTTCGCAAATTGCAGATATCTTTGATCCAGTGATGGGTCAAGTTGAATATGAAAAAATATTGCGCTACTACGTTTGGGGAGGCCGCGATAGTTATATTCAACGACGAGACTTAAAGAACTCTGTGCAAGAAGCCTCCGGAGCTAAAAAAAGTGAGCTTGAGTTGCCTGGATGGGATCGATTTGTAGAGTTGTCGCGAGGGTTGCTTGAGGCACCTGCGGAAATCGGTAGGACATTGATTCCTTGTAGAGATCTCTCGCTACGATATTTATCTGTTGTTGATGCGCATAAAGATTTTCAGCTCGCGTCAAGTCTAAGATCTTCGAACAGAATCACTCAGTTTATTATTGCCGCCTCCAACTATCTTTATGCAGCAGCAGGATTGCCCAAAGATTTCCACAACTACATTAAGGAAGAACTAGCGAAGTTGAGTGAAATAAAATCTCCATGACGTCTAGGTTGTAAATTGATCGAGTTGTATTACTCCGTTGGAGCGCTTTTTATGCGTTAGGCGCTGGCTCCTCTTCGGGCGAGTGCTTGAATCGCCCCTAGATCCATAGATTTTTGAATGGTTGCTTTTGGCCGATTGCGACTGTCAGGAATCGACCGATTCTGTTGAAAAAGTCGGTTTCGGTTTTCACGACGGAAACGTACGCGTCTGAGATTAAAATCCGTGTTTTGAGCAGAGGGTGCAGGACTCAGATTTCACGTAGCAGCGTGTAAAAATGACGTTTTCACCGCTCAATGCATGGACCGTCAGCCCGGGTGGACTTTTTCAACAGAATCGACCCAGAGCAGCCCTTCGTGAAGGGCTGATATCGGCCATGACTTACCCATCCAGCGCCGAAGCATCCCCCTTGCCCACCGGCAGCAATCCAACCTCTCGGAACGCATATTTCGGGCGATATGTATTCGGTCCATTTTCCAAAAGGTTTGCCTTGATCGAGGCGGCATCCACACCGATTTCGTGTAACAACACAGCGTGATAAAGATGCGCGAGAGCTTCGGATTTCTTCGCGAGGTCGATCGTGAATTCCCGGTAATCGCTCCCCTCCCGCTGACCGCCGAAATGCGACATGTCGTTCCGACGGTCGGCGCAAGATTTGCAAAAGGCTTCCATCCGCTTGTGCTCGAGGCCGAGTGGCAATGCGGAAAGGACGTCCATCAATCGTTCTTTCAACGACGGTTCGCCCGCGTGTTTCAGTTGACCTTCGAGCCATCGCTTGTCATCGCGGCTACTGATTTGATCCAGTATCCGCTGGATCTTGGCATCGAGCTTGGTTTCCTTTGCCTTGTCTTTGTTCTTCCGGCGGTGCAATGACTCAAGCCCCCAGATCAGGTTCACAAATCGGTGCTCGACATACATCTTCATACCGCGCCGGATGCCCAGATAGAGATAGAACCCCGGCCCGAACTCCTCCCGCTTACGGCGCAGCGCCGTCACGATCGAACCGAAGTTGCTCTTCACCTGAATGTAATTGACCCAGCATTCGTCCCACGTCGGAGCCTTGGTTGATCGCTCGAACCCTTCGTAATAATAATGGTAGGCCATCTTCCCGATGATCAACCGCGGCCATTCCAACGAAAATGTCGTTCCGGTTAGCAGGATAAATAGCTCCTGCAACCGCGCATATTCCTCTTGCATTTCGAGCAGCGTGCGCGCCCGCTTCGGCTTGACCCGAAGGTTCACGCTTTCCACGAGATTGAGTTTGTCCATGCGACGCACGGACTTTCCAGTCCACGGACCAGTGATGTCGTAACGCATCGTCAAAGTGCCGTCGTCCAACTCATGGATATCGGCCTTGGGCACCCGATGTTTGGCCGAGATACTTTGCCGGGTTCGTTTGACCTCGATATCTCCCAGCCGCAACCACTCTTCCAGGCCAGTCAGCTCGACGTCAAGAGCGCTAAATTGGAGCGGGCGTGTGGCTGGTGGAAACGATCTATCCGTCACAAGGCAATGCGAGGCGGCGAACCCCTCGTGTGAAATGCCGTTGGACCTAAACTGCCCGCCACGTCGTCGCAGACCTAGCAACAAAACGTTTCGGCCACTAGCCTTGAGCTTTCCTTGGATGGCTTTCTCCAACGGGAATTGCTGTCCCGGCGCCCCGATGCTCGCCATCGGACCGCCTTCGCTGCTTGCGAAATAGCCATCCAGTTCAAGATGTGCCGCACCGTTCTCTTCAATGGTCAGAGTGCCAACAACGCAACTGTCCGGGGCAAATTGATTCGCCGGCAGAGGATCATCGTGCCACCAGAAGAATCCCCGCTCTTCGAGTATTTTTTTTGTCATGCGTATCCCCTAATGATGCCCAGAAAACGGGCAGGTATTTATTGCGAGCTTACGACGAGTTCTCTTCTTCCTTCATTGTTTCAGAAGTTACGAACGTCTGCTTCGCATCACGGTGAATGGCTCTTCTGGGTTTTGGAAGTGACCGAAAGCGAGGGCAATCTTGCCCTGCCGGTTCAGCGCAAGGCTGAGTTGGCAAGGCCTGCTTTTGGCCGATAGCAGCCAGCCCTGCAAGGCTGCTATCGACAGACCGGGTCGTTGTGTCTGGTGAGTGGACGGGGGAGAGCTCTGCCGTTTCCGGCGGGCAATTCGCTAATCATCCCAGCCCGGGCCCCTGTAGGGCATTTTGTCTTGTTCGGGAAAACCCGTCTGGTACTCCCCCCAATCAATACGCGAAATAGCCTTCCAAAAAAACTCATATTTCCCACGCGTTTCAGGCATGTGAGAATATTGCGTGCGCCAAACGTCGGGGCTACTGTTCAAGTGTCGCTGCAAATCCAGCGACACGGGTGTGGAAACTCGTAAAGGAATCGGCGCACATTGCCGCATAAGCGGCTTTTTTGTCTTCGCTTTATGGCGGGCTGTGCGTGGGACACCTATGGTGTGCCGGGTTCCTATTCTCCGGTTTTCCACCCCGCGCACAGTTCGCCACCCTTCGCGTGGAAACGAAATGGCGAACTCCTAAATTTGAATAGGGAGGTCACCATGACCAAGAAAATTACCCCCGATCCGCCGACCGTTCACAAAGCCCTCAGCACCGCCGATAGAGCGACGTACCTGCGCAGACTCTCTGATACGCCATCCAACGAGTCCGAGCCAGCCCCGACCAGCACGCCACGTTTGCTCGACACCCTCACATTCACTAGCTCGAAACCAGTCACCCCCGAAGCCCTCTACAAACCCACGCTATTCGCCATCCAACCCGGGGTAACCGCCCAGGACGCCCTGGTCTACGTTTCCAATCTGCTCGAAACCGCGGAACTCAATGGCGACGAAATCAGCCTGCACACCAACCCCGTCGAACGAGCATTGTTCTGGGGCATGCTGCATTCGGTGGAAGTGGCACGTGCGGTGGTGGATGCCTTGTTGGCGGGCGAATCCCCGTCTAATCAACTATCGTCAGCGTTGGGCAGCCCGCCGAATGGTTGAGGTCGCCAGCCAATAAAGCGCCCCCCCGTTTCCAAGGCGTTGAGCATGGGGGGACGTAGCCGTCACGCCAACCTGCCGGTCAGCTCGGCGTCAGACCTCAGAAACGAACCATAGGCCGCCTACATGTCAACCGAACACCATCACGCAACCTCTGTGTCGCTTCCTCCGGAGTCGGCGATTGCTACAGCCTACGCCTCGATGAGTCTCGCCGACGCTTACTCGATCGAGCTTCCCAGCGGAGCGTCAACCAATCCTGAATTGCTGGCGAGGTTCATCTTCGCTCACCAATCGCCTTGGGTCGGCAGGCTCATGACGGTTCGAGACGCGCTCGTAGCCGGTTTCGGCCTCAAGACAACCAAGCATCTCGCCTCACTGGATGCGCGGAGCGGAGCGGGCCGACTCGGCATCTTCAAGCTCTACAGCACAAGTCCAACTGAAGTTGTTCTTGGAGAAGACGACAAGCACCTGGACTTCAGGCTCTCTGTTCTGTGTTCCGGTCAGTCGTCGTCGGGCGCTAAACGTCACTTGACCCTGTCGACCGTAGTTCACTGCCACAATCGCCTGGGTCGTCTCTATATTTCTCTCATTGCCCCGTTTCATCGCTTGGTTGTTCAGTCCAATCTTCGCAGTGCGGCACGAGTCGGCTGGCCGTCGGCGACGGAGGCGTAAGCCAAAGTCCAGATCATCATGCGCGGCCAACTGAGGTGGGGAGACCGGCTAATGGGTGTCCCACTTTTCCTGATTGATGCTTGCAGAGGGCTTGAGCGACCGGGTGTCGGTCGGTGGCGGGTTGACCGTGGCCGGGAATACCCCCACAGGTATTAATCTGTGCCCGAAACAGAAAACCCTGACCCAGTTCGCCCGGGCGCGGCATTGAGAAACGCCGAGCCCCCCTCGGGTTAGCTTGCGTCGTGCCGGCGAATCCCGTTTGTCACGGGGACATCCGGGGGCTGGCTGGATATCCGTGGATATGTTTTTCAGGAGGTGCAGGTGTCATTCGCGCTGGCCTTCAACCATAGACGCAGCTCCGTCTTGAGGAGCTCGCCGTAGCTGTTCCTGAGCAGTAGGTTGCGCAGGTCCGTCGGGTAGATGGGCGCGTCCCCATAGATGATGGTCTTGACTCCCTTGCCGTCGTGGCCTTGGCGGCGGGCCTGCTCGACCATGCCCGTGAACATGGCGGGGGCCACGAACAAGGTGATATTGCCAAACCCGCTCGCCAGCCCGAGCAGTTCATCGACCTTGAAGTCGCGCGATGGCGGCACGACATGGCGAGCCGCCCGGCGTACATGGATCAGGCTGTAGAGGCCGGCGCAGTGAGACATCGGCGCGGCATACACCACGGCTTCATCGGCGTCGAGCGGATCGACCTCGGGCGAACAGCCCTGTGACATGGCTGTCAGGTTGCCGTGGCTGAGCATCACCGCCTTGAAGCGTTCGCTGGGGCCCGAGGTGTAGAACAGCCAGGCCAGGTCGTCGGTCTGACGCGGACAAGGCATGTCCGGCGGCGATGTGCTCGAGGCGAGTGTTCCCATGTCCTCTCGATCCAGCTCTCGACACGCCTGGGACAGGGCCCCGGGCGCGAACACCTGGCCACCATCGGTGAAAATCAGCCGGGCCTGGGCGTTGCGCACGATCCAGCCGGCCTCGACGGGGTGCAGCTTGCAGTTGATCGGTACCGCCACGGCACCGACCCACCAGATGGCATAGAGCAGCTCGAGGTATTCGCAACAGTTCTTCATGAACAGCGCGACCCGGTCGCCGGGGGCAATGTCGTGCTCGTCGAGCAGATACGCGGCGCGGTGCCGGACCAGGGCGACAAAGGCGGCGTAGTTGGCCACTTGTCGCTGCCCCTCGAACAAGGCCGGACGCTTGGGGTGGTGAAGGCCGGCTGCGTCCAGCCAGTTGGCGATGTTCATGCTCGACTCCTGCGTGCCTGAAGGACGGGGGGAGATTAATCCGCCCGAGGATTTCCTGGTAAGTCGTCGACGCCAACGATTCAACCGCAAACAATCTGTTTCAGCGCCGCCCTTCGACCGCCATGCGCACCGCCAGGCCGGTGAGAACCGTCCCCATCAGCCAGCGTTGCACGACTTGCCACATGGGCCTGTTGGCGAGAAAGGCGGCGATGGAGCCGGCCATGATGGCAATCAACGCGTTGACGCTCACGCTGATGACGATCTGCGTAAAGCCAAGCACGAGAGATTGCGTCAGCACGCTGCCGTGGTCGGCGGGGTTGATGAATTGGGGCAGCAGCGATAAATACATGACCGCGACTTTCGGGTTCAGCAGGTTGGTGACAAACCCCATCATGAACAGCTTGCGTGGGCTGTCCTTGGGCAGGTCGCGCACCTGGAACGGCGAACGGCCGCCGGGCTTGACCGCCTGCCAGGCCAGGTAGAGCAGGTAGAGCCCTCCGCCGAATCGCAGGGTGTCATACGCATAGGGAACCGCCAGGACCAGGGCCGTGATGCCAAACGCCGCGCAGAACATATAGACGACGAAACCCAACGCCACGCCGCCCAGGGACACCAGTCCGGCCATGCGTCCCTGGCAGATCGACCGCGAGATGAGATAGAGCATATTCGGGCCTGGAGTCAGCACCATGCCGAGTGAGATCAGGCCATAGGCAAAAAGGTTGGACAGCTCGGGCATGGCGTAGCTCCTGAAAAAAGAGAGAGCGAACTGGAGGTCCCGCTAAAATAAAGCGGGTTTCGTCTTCTCTGATGGTGTACTCCTGGATGGAGCGCACGATAGTAGGGCGGTCACAGGGCGGGCGTTAGATACAGATTGATCAACAAAACGTCATACAGCGGTCGTGGCACTGGGCATTCGCTCCCGGCGCCGCCGTGGATGCGAGCGGATTCAAGATGAAGCTTCTCAAGCAAGGTTTCAGCAGCTTTCTGCGCCGCCGTCGCGCCCTACGGCATTTCCGCCGACGGCCGCTGCTCGGCACCCTGGCCGGTGGTCATGCGCCGGCTGCTTCCGGGCAGCTTGCCGTTGACCTGCTGCACGCCGCCGCGGAGCCGCAAGCCGATGCGCTGCGCCGGCTGGGTTCCGGCGCCAGCGGCCTGACGGCGCGCGAAGCCGCCCAACGCCTGCTGCTCGACGGCCCCAACGAGGTGGACCACGATAAGCCGTTGCCGGGCTGGCTGCGGCTGTGGCGTTGTTACCTGAACCCGTTCAACCTGCTGCTGACGGCGCTGGCCGGCCTGTCCTGGCTGAGCGCGGATGCCAGGGCCACGCTGGTCATTGGCCTGATGGTGATCCTGAGCACGCTGCTGCGCTTCGTCCAGGAAGGCCGTTCGCATAAGGCCGCCGAGGGCCTGCGTTCGCTGGTGGGCAATACCGCCAGCGTGATTCGCCACGAGGTGGCCAAATCAGACACCCCGTTACGACAGAATATCCCCGTGCGCGAGCTGGTGACGGGCGATCTGGTGGTGTTGTCCGCGGGCGACATGGTCCCGGCCGATTGCCGCGTGCTGACGGCGCGCGATCTGTTCGTGGCGCAGTCGGCGATGACCGGCGAATCCGCGCCGGTAGAGAAGTTCGTCACGCCGCCGGGCGTTGCGGCCGGGCCGCTGGAGGCGCTCAACCTGCTGTTCATGGGCACCAGTATCGTCTCCGGCTCCGCTACGGCGCTGGTGCTGGCGACCGGCTCGCGCACCTACTTTGGCACGCTGGCGGCCAGCGCCCTGACGGTCGACCCGATGCCCAATGCCTTCCAGGCCGGAGTCAACAGCGTGAGTTGGCTGCTCATCCGCTTCGCCGCGGTCATGGTGCCCATTGTCTTTGTCCTCAACGGCTGGACCAAGGGGGACTGGCTGCAGGCGTTCCTGTTCTCCGTGTCGATCGCGGTGGGCCTCACCCCTGAAATGCTGCCGATGATAGTGACCTCCACGCTGGCCAAGGGCGCGGTGCTGCTGTCGCGCAGGAAGGTCGTGGTCAAACGCCTGGATGCAATCCAGAACCTCGGCGCGATGGACGTGTTGTGCACCGACAAGACCGGGACGCTGACGCAAGACAAGATCGCCGTCGCGCGCAACACCGACGCCTACGGCCAGGCTTCGGTTGACGTCCTGAATTTCGCCTTCCTCAACAGCTACTACCAGACCGGCCTGAAGAACCTGCTTGACCATGCGGTGCTCGACCACGTCGAACTGGCCCAGGAGCTCAAGCTCGAGGAGGCCTACCGCAAGATCGACGAGATTCCCTTCGACTTCGTGCGCCGACGCATGTCGGTCGTCGTGGCGGAGCGCGACGAGCGGGGCGAGCACCACGAGTTGATCTGCAAGGGCGCGCTGGAGGAAGTGCTGTCGATCTGCACCCATGTCCGTGTCGCCCCCGCGCTGGCCGGCTCGGCGCCCGGGGATGCCCTGCTGGATGCGGCGGCGCTCGCGCGCGTACAAGCCTACGCCCGGGAGCTGGGGGCCGAGGGCCTGCGGGTGGTCGCCGTGGCCATGAAGGAGCTGCCGCCGGAACAGACGATCTACACCGTGGCCGATGAGGCCCGCCTGGTGCTGGTGGGCCTCATCGCTTTCCTCGACCCGCCCAAGGAGTCCGCCGCACCAGCGCTCAAGGCTCTCGCCGCGCACGGTATCCGGGTCAAGGTGCTGAGCGGCGACAACGCGGCCGTGACCGCGCACGTGTGCGCCCAGGTCGGGTTGCCGACCACACCGATATTGCTCGGCCCGCAAGTGGAGGCCATGAATGATGCCGCCTTGCAGGCCGCCGTCGAGCAGTACGACGTGTTCACCAAGCTCGCGCCGCTGCACAAGGAGCGCATCATCCGGGCCCTGCGCGCGCGGGGCCATGTGGTCGGCTTCATCGGCGATGGCATCAACGACGCGCCGGCCCTGCGTGCCGCCGACATCGGCATCTCGGTGGACACGGCGGTGGACATCGCCAAGGAGGCGGCCGACATCATTCTTCTGGAAAAGAGTCTACTGGTGCTGGATGAAGGGGTGATCGAGGGCCGCACCACCTTCTGCAACATGCTCAAGTACATCCGCATGACCGCCAGCTCGAACTTCGGCAACGTGCTGTCGGTACTGGTGGCCAGCGCCGTGCTGCCGTTCCTGCCGATGCTGCCGCTGCAGTTGCTGCTGCAAAACCTGCTGTATGACGTGTCGCAGACCGGCATCCCGTTCGACCGGGTGGACGCCGAACTGGTGGCCAGGCCGCTGCAGTGGAATCCGGCCGACATCGGGCGCTTCATGCTGTTCTTCGGGCCGTTGTCGTCGCTGTTCGACATCATCACTTTCAGCGTGATGTGGTGGGTGTTCGCCGCCGACAGCGTCGCGCGGCAGGGGCTGTTTCAGTCGGGTTGGTTCGTCGTCGGGCTGTTGACCCAGACACTGATCGTGCACCTCATCCGTACACCCCGACTGCCCTTCGTGCAGAGTTGGGCAGCCACGCCACTGTTGGTGATGACCGCGGCGATCATGCTGCTGGGGCTGTGGCTGCCGATGGGGCCGCTGGCGCCGTACTTCAAGCTGCAGGCGCTGCCATTGGCCTATTTCGGCTGGTTGGCCGCTATCCTGCTGGGCTACTTCGGCCTCACGACGCTGATGAAGCGTTACTACATTCGTCGCTTCGGCTGGCAGTGAGCGGCTCGATCGAGGCGGTTTCGGGGGGGCAGGAGGCGGCTCGGATCACCCGATTAACCCCTGGTATTGCCCTCGGCTTGTCGCGCCGCTTTTTCATTTCTGTGATTCTTCATGTCCCGCCAGGCGCCCCAGGCGATGACAACGATCCCAAAGATGGCCATTAGAATGAGTTGACCGGTAGGCATAGCCTGCTCCTTGCAAAAAACGCTCATTGAACGCGTTACCGGCACTCCTGCCAAATTGATGGGGTTACAGAATGTTTCGACGGGGGCCTGTCTGGGCGATGGCGCTCGCCGCCTGCGCCAAGCGCCGCGTGGCTTGGCGGAGTTCATCTCGATCCAGCGAGGCAAAGCCCAAACGCAGCGCATTCTCCGCTTGATCCATGGGCGAGAACTGGCGGCTGTCACGCACCACCAGGTTGAACTCCAGAGCCTTCGCTACCAGTTGCCCGACGTCTATCTCATCGGCAAAACGCACCCATAGCGCCAGGCCGCCTTCGGGCTCGCGCACCGAAATCCGCTCGCCAAAGGCCTCCACCAGGCAACCGAGCAGGGTTTCCCGACGCCGCCGATACTCCTTGGAAACCCGACGCAGGTGCTTCTTCAGTTCACCGTCATTGATCAGATCCGCGAGCATCTGCTGCGCCACCGCGTCACCCTGACCCAGGGTCAGCGCGGCGTTTCGGTTGAGTACCTCGATCACATTGCCGGGCGCGACCACATAGCTGCAGCGGAACGTCGAGCCCAGCGACTTGGACAGCGAGCCGATATAAATCACATGTCGTTGTGTGGGGTCGCTGGCGAGGGGCAGATACGGCCGGCCGTCAAAGTGATACTCGTAGTCGTAGTCTTCCTCGATCACGCAGAAGTCATGAAGCTTGGCCAAGGCCAGCAATTGTTGCCGACGCCCGACGTGCAGGCTGACGGTGGTGGGAAACTGGTGATGGGGCGTGAGATAGATCATCCGTACCTTGTGCACCCGGCACAGTTGGTCGATCTGATCGATTCGGCAGCCTTCGCTGTCCAGGTCCACGGTCACCAGTTGCGCGCCCAGCCTGCGGAATATCTCCCACGCCGGCGGATAACTCAGGCGTTCCACCAGCACCACGTCACCGGGTTCCAGCAGTGCGCTGGCGCTCAGGTACAGCGACATCTGCACGCCCTGGGTCAGGCAGATATGCTCGGCTTCGACAGCCAGGCCGCGATTGTTGCGCAGCATTTCGGCGAGCGCCCGCCGCAGCGCATGGCTGGTGCCGTCGCTGCCGTGGCGCACGGTATTGGACGCGAAACTCTTGCGCAGCGCGTTGCGATAGTAGCGATGCAACACGGCTTGCGGCAGCAGGCGATGGTCGCAGGCGCCGTTATCGAAGAACAGTGCCTCGGGCCGGTGTTGCAGTTCGGCCATCTGGCGGCTCTGGGCGAAGTAGGGGACGGCCGGTTGCGCCAGCAGTTCCAGGGCGAAGGACGCAGGGGCGTTGCGGGCCGTGGCGGTGGCCGCCAGTTGTGCGTTGACGAAGGTACCCCGGCGCGGTTCGCTGACCAGCCAGCCCTTGGTCATGGCCTCCTCGTAGGCCAGGATCACGGTCTTGCGGTTGACGTCGAGCAAGCGCGCCATTTCCCGCGTCCCGGGCAGCAGCGTTCCGGGCGTGAGGCGCCCGTCGACAATGGCGCTCACCAGGCCTTCGACGATCTTGCGATAAGACGCTTGAGTCTCGCCTCCATCCAGTTTGAGCAGGGGTCGCCATTTGCGCATCTGGACCATCTGAAGTTTCCAAAACTGGAGGTTCTAATGGTCCTAGTCTAGCGCAACAATGGGATCTCATTCACCCCGAGGTTTCTATGAACAAATGCCATGTCATTGAGTTGTCGCCCTCGGGCAAAACCTTCGCGGCGGGGGACGAATTGCTGCTCGACGCGATGCTCGCCAGCGGTCTGTCGGTGCCGTTCTCCTGCCGCCGAGGGGCGTGTGGCTCGTGCAAGGTCAAGGTCGTGGCGGGGCACTACCGTGACAAGCTGGTGGCTGCGGATGACCCGGCGCCGTGTTACCCGCTTGCCGCCGATGAAATGCTGTTGTGCCAGAGCCATGCCTGCGCCGATATGCGCCTGGAAATCCCCGGCTGGTCGCTGGACACGCCGGCGCTGGAAATCACCGCCCGGGTCTTGAGCAAGCGCGCGCTGAGCGTCGATATCACCGAGCTGGTGCTGATGCCGGAGACGCCGGAGCCCGTCGAGGTGCGGGCCGGCCAGTATTTCAAGTTTCGCCTCGACGATGGCGATAGCCGCTGTTTCTCGGTGGCCAATCTCCCTGCACGGGAGAGCGGCCAACTGGTCTTTCATATTCGCCGGGTTCGTGGCGGGCTTTTTTCCGAGCAGAGGCTCGCGACGCTGGAGGTCGGCCACGCGCTGACGCTGGAAGGTCCATTGGGTGCCTGCACCTGGCAGCACGATGAGGCTCGTCCCGTGGTGTTGTTCGCCACCGGGACCGGTTACGCCGGGGTCAAGCCGCTGCTGCTGACCGCGCTGGCCCGGAACGCCGAGGTGACGCTGTACTGGGGCGGCTCGCGGCCAGGGGATTTCTACGACCGTGACTTTCTGGACCGCGCCAGCGCCGAGCACCGCGGTTTTTCCTGGCACCCGGTGCTGTCTCCAGCGGCCCGGGTGCAGCAGGTTGCCTTTGACCAGGCGCGGCGCTGGATGCAGGCCCAGGTCTATGCCTGCGGCAACAACTCGATGATCGGCGCTGTTCGCGCACAATGCCTGGCGGCGGGCGTGCCAGCTCATCACTTTGTCGCCGAAGCCTTCGTCCCCAGCGGCAGGTCGATGTCCGCGTCTGCGCCCAAGCCGCTCGATCCGGTCTGGGAAAAAGTCGGCCCACGTTATTCCCTGGAGGGCATGTTGGCCGCCCGCGAACAATCGGTGCGTGCCCTGGCGGCGATCGCCAGTCAACTGCGGGTCGGCATGACCACCGCCGAAGCCCTCGATATGGCCAACCAGCAGTTGCAGGCCATGGGGGCATCTCACACTTGGCATCCGACCTATATCCGTTTTGGCGACGACACCGTGCGCACGCCTCGCCAGGGCATCGATCCGCTGCGCAAACTACGCGCGACCGATATCGCCGTGGTCGATCTCGGTCCGGTGTGGGACGGTTATGAAGGCGATTATGGCGACACCTTCGTGTTCGGTGAGCACCCGCTGCACCTGGCGTGCGTCAAGGCGTTGCATGAAGTGTTCGACGAAACCCGCGAGGCCTGGCGCCGCGGGCTGAGCGGTCGTGGCCTCTATGACTTCGCCGAACGCAGCGCCGCCTCGAAAGGCTGGAGGCTGGAACGCAACCTGGCCGGGCATCGCATCGCCGATTTCCCCCATGTCTTGTTCGGGCGGGAGAAGCTGGCTGAGCTGGAGATTGTCCCGAGCGAGATGGTCTGGGTCCTGGAAATCCAGTTATGCCATCCCACCGAAGCGGTCGGGGCGTTTTTCGAGGATATCCTGATCGGCGCGGCGGCCTCGGTCGGTTGATCGGTCTGTTGGCCGGACCATTCCTGCGGTTTGTCTTGGGGCGTCCTGTTCATGATTGCAGTCGTCGGGTCAAAAGGTCTGTCCCATGGAGAACTGGAACACTTGTGTTTCGGCGTTCTTGGGCGTTTGAACCGGGAATGCCAGGTTGAAACTCAAGGGCCCCATCCCGCTGTACCACGTGACGCCGACCCCCAGTGAGCTGGCCAACTGGCCGAGATCCACGCCGCCGCAGCCCTGGGTGGTGCTCAGGTAGCATTTGTCCGAGTAGGCGCTGCCGACGTCCCAGAACACGGAGGTGCGCAGGGATTTGTTGTCTTTGACGAAGGGCATCGGGAACAGGTATTCCACGCCTCCGGTGATCAGGATGTTGCCACCCAGGGCATCAGTGGTCCGGTCGGAGTAGTACTGTTGGCCGGCACTGGCATAGTTGCCGGTGGCCGGGGTGCTGCGTGGGCCGAGGGTCCCGCTTTTGAAACCGCGCACCGAACCTTCACCGCCGGCCGTGTAGTTTTCATAGAAGGGCAGGCTGTCGGTCGAGCCGTAGCCGTTGCCATAACCGAGCTTGGTATGGAAACGCAGGGAGGTGCTGTTGCTGACCGGCAGGAAGGTTTGCCCGGTGTAGTCGATTTTGTAGAAGCTCAGGTCGCTGCCGGGCACTGTCACCATCAGGTTCAGGTTCTGCGAGTATCCGCGGGTTGCCAGCACGCCTTTGTTCAGCGTCGATTCCGACCAACCGAGATTGGCTTTGAAGTTGGTGAAATCCTTGCCTTCGCGTTGGAGAAAGTCGTAGATCTCATCGGCGCTGTAGACGCCCGGGTCGATCGTGTCGTGCTGCGCTGTCAGGCCAAAACTGAATCGTGAGGTTTCATTGATCGGGTAGCCGAGCGTGGCACCGGCGCCATAACTGTTAATGGAGTAGTAGGACACGCCGTCGCTGTAGTACTTGTTGTAATCGGTCGAACTGTAGAACGCGTTGTAGCCCAGGCTCACGCCGTCCGCGGTGAAGTAGGGATCGGTGAAACCTATGTTGTACTTGTTCTGATATTCCGAACGGGTCAAGCCCAGGCTGGCGGAATTACCCGTGCCCAGGAAGTTGTTCTGGGTGATCGAGCCGCCGAGGATCAGGCCGGAACTCTGGGAAAAACCGATGCTGGCGGTGATCGACCCCGAGGCCTGCTCTTCCACCGCGTAGTTCACGTCCACCTGGTCGTCGACACCTGGGACGGCCGGGGTCTCAACGTTCACTTCCTTGTAGTAGCCCAGGCGCTCGAGACGGGTCTTGGACTGGTCGATCAGGTAGGTGGAAGCCCAGCCGCCCTCCATCTGGCGCATTTCACGACGCAGCACTTCGTCGGCGGACTTGGTGTTGCCACGGAAGTTGATACGGTTGACGTAGGCGCGCTTGCCCGGGTCGACCATGAAGGTGATATCGACGGTGTGATCGTCATCGTGCGGCGTCGGTACGCCGTTGACGTTGGCGAAGGTGTAGCCATCGTTACCCAGGCGGCGGGTGATCAGTTCCGAGGTGGTGGTCATCAGCTTGCGCGAGAACACCTGGCCCTTCTCCACCAGCAGCAGGGACTTGACCTGGTCCTCGGGGATTTTCAGTTCACCGCTGAGCTTCACGTCACGGACCTTGTATTTCTGGCCTTCGTTGATGTTGACGGTGATATAGACGCTTTTCTTGTCCGGGGTGATCGACACCTGGGTCGAGGCGATATCCATGTTGATATAGCCACGGTCCAGGTAGTAGGAACGCAGGCGTTCCAGGTCACCGGAGAGCTTTTCGCGGGCGTACTTGTCATCGTTCTTGAAAAACGACAACCAGTTGCTGGTCTTGAGTTCGAACAGGCCGATCAGGTCTTCGTCCTTGAACACCGAGTTGCCCACCACGTTGATGTGCTGGATCGCGGCGACGCTGCCTTCGTCGATCTTGATCTTCAAGCCAACACGGTTACGTGGCTGGGGAATGACTTCGGTCGCGATCTCGGCCGAATAGCGGCCTTGCGCCACATACTGACGCAGAAGCTCGTTACGCATGCCTTCAAGGGTCGCCCGCTGGAAAATTTCACCCTCGGCCAGGCCGGACTGTTTCAAGCCCTTGATCAGGTCGTCGGTGGCGATCGCCTTGTTGCCTTCGAACTCGATGCTGGAAACCGATGGGCGCTCAACCACATTGATGATCAAAATATCGCCGTCGCGGCTCAACTGGATGTCCTGGAAGAATCCGGTCTTGAACAGTGCGCGGGTGGACTCCACCAGCCTTCGATCATCGGCTTCGTCACCCACGTTCAACGGTAATGCACCGAATACGCTGCCCGCGGAGATCCGCTGCAGGCCGTTGATACGAATATCCGAGATTTTGAAGCCTTCAGCGTGTGCAAGTGTGGCATTGAGCAGCAGCGCAACCGAGCAGAGCAGGCGCGAAAAATTCATCAAGATCTTTTCCAGAACACATCGACAAGCAAAGCAGGCACGCTTGGGTAACTCGTCGCAAACGGGTCACCACGGCGGCCAGACGGGTGGAGGCCAAGCATAAGAGCGCGGGGCGTTTGGTGCGGTTAACCCAGTGTCAAGTTAGGTAAAGGTTGGCCTGGCGCGATGACGCTGCGAGGCGCAAGGGCGATAATGCGTGGATACCCACTGATGAGCTCACCATGATCCGCGTATTGCTAGTCGACGATGACCAGGAACTGACAGGAATGCTGAGCCAATACCTGGAGCGTGAAGGCTTTGAGGCGACTGCCGTGCACACCGGCGAGGAGGGTGAAATTCAAGCGCTTTCGGGGCACTACAGCATTGTGGTCCTGGATGTGATGCTGCCCCGACTGTCAGGAATAGAGGTGCTCAGGCGTATTCGGGTCAGTAGTCAGGTCCCGGTGGTGTTGCTCACCGCCCGTGGCGACAACATTGACAGGATCACCGGCTTGGAACTCGGGGCCGATGATTATGTGCCCAAGCCCAGTTCGCCGGGTGAGCTGGTGGCACGTTTGCGCGCGATCATGCGCAGGGTGCAGCCGGCGGAGCAGCCGACCACGGAAGTCATAAAGACCGGCCCCCTGGTGTTGTGGCCCGGCAAACGCCAAGCCATGTGGAAGGGTGGCGAGCTGGGGGTGACCAGTACCGAATTCAGCCTGCTCGAAGAGCTGGCCCGCTGTGCCGGGCAAGTGGTGAGTAAAAAGGATTTGTCGCTCAATGCCTTGGGGTGTCCGTTGGCCCGCTATGACCGGCGCATCGACGTGCATATCAGCAGCATTCGGCAGAAGTTGGGTCCGCGCCCCGACAGCAAGGCCTGGATTCAGAGCGTGCGTGGTCTCGGCTATCTGTTGATCGCCGAATGATGAAACTCAGTCGTCTGTTCTGGAAGCTGTTCCTGGCGTTCTGGCTGGCCACCAGTCTGACTTTCATTGTTGGGTTGGGCATTTTGTGGCTGAGCAGCTTCGGGCCCGGAGATCCTCATCTGGAGGCGATCCTGGCCAGCGAAGAACAGCTGCTGCGAGAGTTTGGTGTCGATTCGGGACGGCAGCTCCTGACGGTGTGGCAGCACCCCGATAATCAAACCATTGGCGTCTATGACAGTGCCGGCCAACTGCTGGCGGGGTCGCCGGTTGCGCAACCGGCCTATGAGCGATCGCTGACCAGCAAGGAGGGGATCACGCTGTCGCTCAGATCCTCGCATGCCCCTGGCATGGGAGGGGGGCGCGGGCCTGGGCGTTCTATTCCGCTGATCATCGGCACGGTGATGAGTGCGCTGTTCAGCGGCTACATGGCTTACTACCTGGCGTGGCCGTTGGCCTATCTGCGGCGGGCAATGAGCGACGTGGCGCAGGGGCGCTTCGAGACCCGGGTCAAGCCGATGATGGGGCGTCGCCGCGATGAAATCGTCGATCTGGCCGAGGACTGTGATCGTATGGCCAAGCAGTTGAAACTGCTGGTGGAAGCCCAACAGCATTTATTGCACGACATCTCTCACGAATTGCGCTCACCGTTGACGCGCATGCAAGCGGCCATCGGGCTGTTGCAGCAGGATCCGGCACGCGAGGAAATGGTCGGGCGCATCGAGCGCGAATCGCTGCGCATGGATACCCTGATCGAGGCGCTATTGACCCTGGCGCGGGTGCAAGGCCGGCCCGAGAGTATCGACCGCGAGCCTCTGGATATCATCGAGTTGCTGGCGGTGATTGTCGAGGACGCGCAATTCGAGGCGGGCATGAAAGGTTGCCAGGTCAGTCTGCAGGCTTGTCCTGCCTTTGTCAGTTGTGTCAGCGGCGAGCTGCTGTATCGGTGTTTCGAGAACGTCATTCGAAACGCGGTGCGCCATACGCGGCCGATGACGACTGTACGGGTAGTGGCCGAGGTCAATCTCGCGACAAACGGCTTGACAGTGCGGATCACCGATCAGGGGCCGGGTGTTGAAAATCAGCGGCTGCAGAGCATTTTCCATCCGTTCGAGCGCGGAGTGAGCGAAGCCGGTGTCGGTTTCGGGCTGGGCCTGACGATTGCCTTGAGGGCTGTGGAAATGCATGGCGGCACCATCGTGGCGTGCAACGAGGCGCCCGTCGGTTTGACGATGGAGATCAAACTGCCTCGCGCGTGATCTTTACACGATATTACATTGGCTTGACGGCCCTGTACGCCTCACATCATTAGACTTTTCATTCAGGCTTGCTCAGCGTGGGCTGATGTTTTAGTGATGTCATTGAGTGGAGGTGGCGATGTTTCAGGTGCATAAAAAAGGATTCGTCCCCGGCAAGAAAATGGTCGACGGGCTGATCCCCTATGATTTTTTTTGCGAGGACAATCCGGCCATCAATCTGTTCGTGTTTACCGGCTCCGCCGCACTCGGCGAAGTGGTCGAGGAGCAGACGCTGTGGGGCTTTACCCGGTTGGAGCGTTTTGAAGCGATGACCGGCGCGCTGATGGCTAACAAGAAGCACAAGAGTGGTTGGTTTCAGAGTGTCAGTGTGCTCACCGGACCGAATCAGAACGGTACTCAAAGCGTGAAATTTCAGCGGGTGCTGAAAATTATCAAGCATGCCAATGTAACGGGCCGTGCTGCCAGCAAGTTTGAGTACGAGATTCATACCGATGAAGGCGACACCTACTTCACCCGGCAGACCGTCCCTTCAAACACTGCACAAACCGTTATCTACGCCGCGGATCAATAGCGTGTGTGCGGTATCACGAAACAGCCGAGGCGACATGCCGAACACTGATTTGAAATGCCGGCTGAAGTGCGAACTGCTGCCATAACCCCAGGCATAGGCGATCTCGGTCAGCGAGCGATGGGCATGTTCGCGGTTGCGCAGGTCTTCGGCGCAACGCGATAAACGCCGTTGCCAGATGTATTCGCTGATGCTGCAGCCCAGTTCATCCTGAAAGGCCCGATGCAAGCTGCGCACCGAGCACTGCTCGGCTTGGGCGATGCGTTCGATGCTCAGGTCGCGGTCGGCCAGGTGACGCTCGATATAGGCCTTGAGGCGGTTCTGCTTGAAGAAGCGGAAATCGTGTTCGAGTTGCTTTTCTTCCTGCTTGTTCTTCAGAACGTTATCCAGAAGCCCGACGATGCTGTCGCCGATCAGCCCGGCCGAGGTGTTGTTGAGCAATGGATATTGGTTATAAGCATCACTGACCAGATGCATCAGCATCCGGCCCAAGCCGTTGCGGCCGTTAAGATGAACGTCGCCCGCTCGAGCCAGCAGTTCGCTCGTCCCCTGGAACAGCAGGATGAAGTGCTCGCAGCCGTGAGTGCTGGTGACGTTGAAAGGTTGGCCACTGTCGACCAAGAGCATTTCGTCAGGCGCCAATGCGCTGCTCTGTCCACTTTGCTCGAAATGACTGACGCCAGCGATCTGCAGGATCAACATGCGTGGGGTGTCGAGGGCGTCGACCGCTTTGCTCAGATGGCGCGAGTATCGATGGGCGCTGGCGGTCATCCGACAGAAACGCAGCTGACCCAGGTCACCATACTCCAAGCGCCCCTGGAAGTTGCTGTCATGCAATGGGTCGATGAAGGTCGATTCCAGGCGCTTGATGTAGTCCGGTGTACGACCCAGGTGATCACTCATGAACTCTTTCCACTTCATCAGTCGGTCGGAACGCACGACCTGATCGGTGGACACACAGGCTAAATGATTCATTTATCGCCTCTTTTCTTATTGTTTTCTTGCTGATTGGGCAAAGGGGCCGACACTTGCCCAATCCTGTTTGAGTCAATGCTGGCCAATCATCAGAAGGGGTAGTGATGGCCCCCGGGTTGCCAGGTGACCCAATGGGCCCGGGTGAACTCATCCAGGGCGTAATGACCATTGAAGCGCCCCAGGCCCGAGTTCTTCTCGCCACCGAAGGGCGCATTGGGCTGATCGTCGACGGTGATGTCGTTGATGTGAGTCATCCCGGCGACAATGCCACGGGCAAAATTCAAGCCGCGCGCCATGTCCCGGGTGAACACCGCGCTGGACAGGCCATACTCGCTGGCGTTGGCCAGTTCCAGGGCATGGGCTTGGTTTTCGGCGATCAGCAGCGGCAGCAAGGGCCCGAAGGTTTCATCGCGCGCCAGTTCCTGATCGGCCCCCACCTCACCGTAGACATGGGCCGGCAGGACCAGGCCGGAGGGCCGGCCGCCACAGAGCTGCTTGAGGCCGGCGTTTTCGGCAGCATCGATTTTACGCAGCAGGCCATCGAGTTGGCTCTGATTGACCACGGGGCCAATCACGGTGTCCGCATTGGCCGGGTCGCCGGTCTTGAGCTTGCGCACGCGTTCCACGACCAGTGCGGCGAAGTCCGCATAAAGCGCGCGGTCGACGATGACCCGATTGACGCTCATGCAGATCTGGCCCTGGTGCAGGAAGCGCCCAACCACCGCGGCATGCGCCGCTACCTCGATATCGGCATCCTCCAGTACCACCAGCGGAGCGTTGCCGCCCAGCTCCAGTGCGACGCGCTTGATGTGCTTGCCGCCGGTGGCGATCCGGCCGACATTGCGCCCCACATCCGTTGATCCGGTGAAGGAAATCAGGCTCGGTATCGGGTGTTCGACAAAGGCATCGCCAATCTCCGAACCCGCGCCGACCACGACATTGAGCGAACCCTGCGGGAAGCCTGCTTCCTCGAACAGGTGGGCGATCAACAGGCCACCGGTCACCGCCGTATCGCTGGCGGGCTTGAGTACGACCGTATTACCCAGCGCGAGTGCCGGTACCACCGAACGCATGCTCAGATACAGGGGGAAGTTCCACGGACTGATAACACCGACCACGCCCAAGGGTTCGCGAAAGACAAAACTCTGTTCGCCGGGCTTGTAGCTGCTCAGGATCCGTCCTTCGACCTGCATCGGCAACGTTGCGCACTCACGCACCAGGTTCAGGGTGAATTGCCATTCCATGCCGGCCTTGATGCGTGTGCTACCGGACTCGCGAATCAGCCAGTCGATGATTTCGTCACTGCGGTTCTCGATGACCTGCGCCAGTTTTTCCAGTTGTGCGCCGCGCTGTGTCGGATGCAGTTGTGCCCACGCGATTTGCGCACGCTGCGCGGCTTGATAGGCATCGTCCAGGTCGGCAATGGAGGCCAGCGGCATTTCCAGCAGTTGTTCGCCATTGAAGGGGTTACGGTCATCCAGTCGCCGCGCGGAGCGTCCGGCACGCCAGGTGCCGTTGATGTATTGGTCGCCGCTGAGGGTGTAGGGGGCGAAATGTCGAGTGGTCATGGTCTTACCTCCGGCGGTTGCTGGCCGCGTCGATTAAGGAAGTTGATTCTGCAAAAGCCGCTGTTCAAGTCCTGATCCAGGCACGTCCCCAGGAGTTGAGGGTGTATTCCTCCTGTGGCCAGTTACCGGGTTCGCGGCTGGCATCGGTGACTTCGAGTTCGGCCGAGAACTCCAGGCGGTTGCGATCGGCATCGACCACCATGAAGAACAGGTTGTTGCCCGGCCCATGCCGGCCGGGGCCGAAGAAAATGCTGATACGTTCCTTGGCGAAGCGATCGCCCCAGTCGCGAATATCGTTCCATTCGCTGGTTTCGTAACAGTGGTGATCCCACTCGTTTTTCGAACCGCGGAAGAACGCCAGCGAGTGGTGCTCATCGTCCGAGCGCAGGAAACAGGTGGTGAGCTGGCCGCTCTGCTCATCGACCACGTTGTCCGATACGGTAAAACCCAGCGTATTGACGTAGAAATCGATCATGGCTTCCAGTTCGGTGGTCTGGAATACCACGTGTTGCAGGCGGCCAGGCATGCCTGGTCGATCGGCATCGGGATCGATGGCCGATACGCCAAATATCGTTTGCCGACCCTGGGGATCACGAATCAGCACGGCACCCGGCTCAAGCAAGGGCGAGTCGATGTCTTCGAGCGCACAGTCGTGCTCGATCAGGCGCGCCCGCAGTGTTGCCAGCCGGGCCTGATCACCCAGATCGTAAGCAGCGGCGAGCAGGCCGCTGTGGTCGGCGGGCGACACCAGCATGGCGCGTTTCGGGCCTCTGAGTAGCCAGCTGCCATCGGCCAGTGGCTGGCCATCCATATCCAGCATGCGCCGATAGAAATCGACTTGCCGTTGCGCTTCCTTGCTCGCCAGGTGCAGGTAGCACAAGCGCGCGGGTGTGGAAGTCTGGAGTGTTTGCATAAACACCTCGGTGATCTCAGGGGGTCAATGAAAGACTGGCGTGATGCTCGGTTGCGTGGTTTCTTGCCGAGACGATGCCCAATAGCGCTTGCAGTGATTCGGCCGCTGATGTCTCGCCGGCCTTGTCGAAGATGGCGGCGACATAACGGTCCGGGCGCAGCAGCAGGAACTTGCTGGAATCACCCAGCATGCCTTTGAGCAGGCCAGCACGGTCCTGGAGCACCGTGCAGCCAGGAATCGAAGGCATGCTCTTGACGTGCTCGGGAAGGATCAGGATGCGTTTGGCGTCAAGGTGGCTCCACAAGCCATGCTGGAGTTCATCGAGACGTTGGCGGGTCGGGTCGCCGTACTGAATCAAGGCGAAGCCGGCACCGATGGCTTCGTCGAGCAGGTGTTCGTGGCCATGGCTATCGGTGAGCATCGGTTGAGGAAACATCTGCCCGCAGGACAGTTTTCCGGCTTCACCTTCGGTCAGTACCAGCCCTTTGGTGAATCGAGGTTTGGGCTTGAAGCGCATTTGCAGGAAATAGTCCCGCAACGGTGGCAACAGGCCGACCAGGGCGAATGCCGTGCTTATCAAGCGGGCGCGCAGGACGGTCGCCGGAGCCATGACCATACCGAGATTCAAGGCCAGCTTGATCAAGGCCCAGGCATGATCGCGGCGCTCGCTTTCGTAGGAGCGTAGAGCGCTTTCGGCCATTTTCCCTTTCAGCACGCCGATCAGCTTCCAGCCCAGATTATGGGCATCGCGAACACCGCTGTTCATGCCCTGTCCGGCATAGGGCGGGGTCAGGTGGGCGGCATCACCGGCGAGAAATACGCGGTCTACCCGCCAGCGCTCGGCGACCCGGGCGTGGAAGGTGTAAACAGTCTTGCGCACGATGGAAACCGGGGCATTGCCCCTGAATGGCCGAAGCAACTCCCGCAGCCGGGTTTCGCTGAGCACTTGCTCATCGGTTTCGTCCGGTTTGAGCAGGAACTCGAAGCGGCGAGTGTGGTGCGGGCCGGGGACTTCGACGACGGGACGGCGCGCATCGCAGTACACGCGTGTTTGCCAGAACGGGTCGTCATCCCGATCGGTATCGACCACCAGCCAGCGCGACGAGAAGCTTGAGCCAACCATCTCGATCCCGAGTTGCTTGCGCACCGTGCTACGCCCGCCGTCGCAGGCGACCAGGTAGGCGGCATTGACTTCCAGTATCTGGCCCTCGGCATCGCGAATCAGCGCGCGCACACCCTGGTGATCCTGGCTGAACTCCAGCAGCACATGGTTGAAGCGTGCCGTCAGGCTGGCAAAGCGCTCGAGTCCGGCCTTCAGGGTGCCTTCCAACAGCGGTTGGCGAAATGCGTTGCGCTTTGGGAACCCGTACAACTTGCCGGTGGGCTCGACTTTGCCGAAGCAGCGGCCACCGGGCCGAGTGAAATAATGCACGCCGTAGCCGGGAACCACATCCCGGAGCACGGCCTGATGCAGACCGATGGCCTGCATGGTGCGCAGGGATTCATCATCGATCGAAACCGCACGAGGTTCGGTCACGGTGCCAGGCTTGCGATCGATGATCAGGGTGTCCACGCCCGCCTGGCCAAGCAGGTTGGCCAGGGTCAGCCCCGTGGGGCCGGCGCCGATGATCAGGACGTCTGTGTTGATGCTGTTGAGGGTTGTCATTGTTGTTATTCCCTTGCGGATGGCTCAGTCCAATGGTTTGGGACGGTTGGCGAGCGCTACCATGCGTTGCGACAGCTTCTGCGCCAGGGCAAGGAGTTGTTGTCCCTGTTCTTCTATCCGGGCGCTGTCACGATCTTGAATGGGGCGAACGCAGCTGATACTGCCGACGACCTTGCCATCGCCATCGAATATGGGCGCCGCCAGGCCGTAGACGCCCGGGTCGACCTCGCCGGCGCTGGTGACATAGCCCTGGCGACGCAGTTGCTGCAGCGAACGGCGGAACTGTTCCCAGGTCAGGCCGAGTTTGCTGGCGCGCACCTCATCGGGGTTTTCAAGAAATAGCTGGCTGTGCTGGCGCGAGCTCAGGTTGGCGAGGATGACCTTGGAGGTCGCGCCCAGGAACAGCGGCCTCGGCGAACCCCGCGAATAGCTGACCTCGCTGGTTAATTCGCCGCATTGATGAACGCAGACCACCTGATCCTTGAATAGCCGGCAGATCAGCCAGACCTGTTGCTCGTTCCAGCATGGGAAGCTCGACTCCAGTTCGCGTGCGGCCCGCACCAGAGGGTCGCTTACCCGCAACTGGCGGTCCCAGGTAATGATCCGCGCGCCCAGCGCGTAACGTCCGGCCTCGACCTGGAACAACAAGTTCGCCTCGGCCAGTTCCCGCACATAGCGGTAGATGGTCGAACGGGTAAAGCCCAATGCGCTGCCCATGTCGTCGACAGCCCAGATCGGGCTCTGTTCAGTGAACAGATCGAGTACCCGCAGCATGCGCTCCAGGCTCGAACCCTTGGTGTCGGTATCCTGCTCGGGCAGGGGGGCTGATTCAGGATGACTGTTCATGACTTACTGCTCGTCGACGATGCTGTTGCGCAGGATGCCGATTCGAGAAATTTCGACCTCGACTTCATCGCCTGGCTTCATCCAGACCGGCGGCTCTCGGAAGGCGCCAACGCCACCGGTGGTACCGCTGACAATGACGTCGCCGGGCGCCAGCTCAGTGAAGGTGGAGCAGTATTCGATCAGCCGGCGGACATCGAAAATCATGTCGCTGGTGCTGGTGTGCTGCATCACTTCGCCATTTAGCCGGGTGGTCAGTTCCAGGTCCTGCGGATCGCCGATCTCGTCGCGGGTCACCAGCCAAGGGCCAAAGCCGCCGGTGTTCGGGAAGTTCTTGCCCGGTATGAACTGGAGGGTGTGTTTCTGCCAGTCGCGGACGCTGCCGTCGTTGTAGCAGGCGTAGCCGGCTACATGGTCGAGCGCGTCGGCTTGGCTGACGTGACGCGCGGTTTTGCCGATCACCACCGCCAGCTCACCTTCGAAATCCAGCTTGTGCGAGACCGTGGGCCGCACGATGGGTTGCAGGTGGGCCGTCTGGCTGTCGGCGAAGCGAGTGAAGATCATCGGGTAGATCGGCATTTCGCGACCGGTTTCGCGCACATGGGTGGCGTAGTTGATGCCGATGCACAGCACTTTGCCCGGGTTCGGAATCACCGGCAGCAAGGTCACTTCAGCCAGCGGCAGGCGTGGCAGGTTCGCCAGAACGGCGCTGCTCAGATCGGCCAGGCGATTATTGGCGATGGCTTGTTTGAGATCGCTGCCGAAGGTCTGCTTGAGCGATTCCAGGTCGATCACCTGCTCGCCATCGACGACACCGTAGGTGCTACGGCCTTGAACAATAAAGCTCGCGAGTTTCATTGAGTGCTCCTTGATAGAGGATCAGTGCAGGTGCGGGGCAAAGAGGCTCGGCACTGCTCATGCGACTATGGCGGCGGTCAAGCCGCGGCGGTTGGGGTTCAATCTATGCTCATGGGTAAATCCTGTAAAGTGGGATTTATTAATAAATCTCGCATTATGAAAATAATGCGTTTTCGTGTGCCGCGGACAGCACTCTGCCGACCCTCGGGAACAGGCAATACGAGACTGGGACAGTGGAATGGCCATCCGGTCGGCGTCCGGATGGCCCTGATCGCGTGGCAGATCAGCAGGTTGGATGGCGCATTCTGGCCCGCTCGATCAGCAACTTCGGCGAGCGCTCAGGGCTTCATGCTTTGCTGGGTGCCCAGCAACCGTGCAGCGACATGCGCATCCGGAAGGGCACTTTGATTCGTGCAATGGGGCCACTTTCCATATTGCGCGAATCCAGAACCACAAGTTCACTGCGGCCTTGCGCGATGAGATTGAGCAGGGACACGACGTAGCCATCCGCTTCCTCCGCATCGGGTGAGCGCGGAATGAAAATGGGCTCCTGGAAGCATCCGCTGTCACCGGGAAACCAGGCGTCGGTGGTGCCTGTTTGCAGATTCATATGCGCCAGCAGGTTGAAAAACTGAAACGGCATCGGTCCATTCGCGGGGTTGTAGGGGCGCTCTGGATCAAAGGCGAGCAGGAAGCCGTGTGCGTACTTGCGGCCCAGGTAGCGGTCATCGCACCGCGGAAATTCGCAGCGGTAGTCCGTCAGCGGCCGCGGTTGGATTTCGTCCTGCGAACCGTTCATATCGAAGGTCCAGCGCATCAGGTTCGATGCCAGGGTTTCAGGTGCTGGAACATGACCGTCCGCCTGGGGAAAGAAATAGAAGATGTTCCCGCCGGTGACCGGCATGTCCACGTAGACCTTGTCGTCCTCATCGAACGCATTGAGCGTATGGCCCTGGAAGCCGTTCTTGGGACCCTTGAACCAACGAACGTCTTGCGCGTTTCCACCTCGTGGTACGACGGCGAAAAGCTGAGGCAGGTCGGGTTGCCATTGAAAATGCGGCCCACCGTTTTTCATCCGCTCAACATCAACCGTCAATGGAATCAGCGGGAACACCACGTAGCGCTCAGTGACCGCGAAATCATGAACCATGGCCGCATAAGGCGCCTGGAACCAGATCTCATGCAGCAGTTTTCCGTCCGGGGAGAATTCGAAATAGGCCAGGTCAGGCGTACCGTCGCCTTTGGCTTCATAGCTGAACGCCAGAAGGTTGCCGCTGACCGGGTCGAGCTTGGGGTGGGCGGTGAAGGTCGCCGATTTTATCTGCTCGTCAAAATTCCATTCGCCGAGGGTCTCCAGCGTTTCGAGGTCCATGGCCCAGGGCATGGCATCTTCCTTGAGCGCCAGCAGCACGCCGTTGTGCGGTACCACGGTGGTGTTGGCGGTGGTGTTGTTTTTCGCCGCGAGCGGATCATTGGTGTAGGCGTTCCGATAGACGCCGTTGAGCGAGCGACCTTCGCGACGCTGGGCCATCAACCGATCGGTCTTCACGTAGCGACGGCGCATCGAAACCTTGCCATGGGCAAAGTGGAAGGCACTGACCATTCCGTCGCCATTGAAAAAGATATCGCCGCCCAGCATCGGTGGGTACTGCGGGTCTGGCGCGACCTGATAGAAAGTCCCACGGATCGAGGCGGGAAGGCTGCCTTCGATCTCGAGGTCGAAGACCTCGGCCTCTACGCGGCTGGGGGTATACAGCGCGCCGGAAAATTCGGCGGTTTCAGGGAATGTATGGCTCATCAGGCAATCTCGTTATTGTACAAGGTGGAAGTTCAGGCCGATTGAGGGGACATTGCCGGGTTGGAATGCTTTACGCCTCGACGAAAGCGTGCGACGACCAGGCCGGAGATTAGCAAGGCGACCAGATAGGCGCAGGCCGCCAGCCAGCCGACCGCGCGGAAGTGTCCTTCGCCGACCACCAGTGCGGCACCAAACGGGCCGAGCCCCTGGCCGACAAAGATGGCCGCGTTGCCCAACCCGGCCAGGCGACCGGAAGGGTCCAGTTCGGCCGCCATCGACAGCAGGTAGGGCAGGCTGAAGAACCACACCATATGGATCAGACAGGCCGTGGCGGCAAAAGCCACGGGGCTGTCGCCATAGACCATGACCAAAGTCGCCAGCAAGGCGCTGCCGAAACTCAGGAGTTGCGGAAACAGCAACCCCAGGCGGCGCCCGATCAGCCCGGCAAGCCCGGCTCCAAGGGCGCCGGCAAGGATGCTGCCGCCGAGAATCCCGCCAATCTGCTGTGGTTCCAGGCCAATGCTTTTGCCGATGCGCTCCTGGTACACCCAGAGCGCGGAATGTCCGAAAAACAGCAATGCGAAAAGCATGACCAATAGAAGGGAGGTGAGTCCGAATGGAAGGACCGGGCCGGCCGCCAAGCGATGGGCTTCCGGGTAGCGCTTGGGGACTCTCCAGCAACCCAGTCCCGCGAGGGCGCTGGCGCCGGCCAATAGATAAAACGCGCCATTCACGCCGTATGCTTTCAGGATCATGGGCATGGACGTCACGAGCAACATGCCCCAGAGCAGGTTGCCGATGTTGATGATGGCGAAAGTCATATCCTTGGCGTTGCGCAGCGCCGCCGTGGCATAGACCACAGCCATGACCGCGCCGCCGCTGGCGCCGCAGATCACCCTGCAAAGGAGTAATGCCGTCTCGCTGTGGAGTTGAGTGCTGGCCAGGTTACCCAATACCAGTACCAGCAGCGCGAGCCTGGCCAGCAGGCGCCGATTGACGCTTGCCATCAACAGGGCGCATGCGCCGCAAGCGATGGCCATGGCGATCAGCTCCGCCGCGAAAATGCTACCGATGGCATTCAGCGGTAAACCGAGTTGGTCGATAAAGGCCCCGCCGAGGATAGGCTGGATCTGTAGCGTTCCCAGGGAAATGACCATCATCAGGCAGATAGCGCCCAATGATTTTTTGCTGTCGATGGAGTCGAGCGCATTCATGAAGCATCACCTCGGATAAAGGGCCCGCCCATGCATGAGCGGGCGCACATCGGTCAGAATGTGTGGGCGTATCGAACCTGGACGGCGTAATCCTGTCGCGCGCGGTTCTCGACGCCGGTCTCTTTGTAGGTATTGAGCCAAAAGCCCTGGCCTTCGCTGATTTTCCAGAACATGCCTGGGCCGATGCCCAAGACCTTTTCCCGGGAGTTGCTCAGCCGACTTCCGTTGACCTCGTCATCGGATATTTGCTTGAAGTAATACCCGTTGATGCCGACTGAAACTTTTGGGAACACTTCATAGGAGGCACTGAAGTTGGCCCATGCCGATTGTCCGGCCCGGGTGTCGCGCACGGGTTGTCCTTCGAAGGATTGCGCCGAGCTGCTGGCCGGATCGCTGTTCTTGAAGTTGTACAGGTAGTACAGCCGCCAGCTCACCTCCCAGCGAGGAATTGGCATCCAGGTCGCCGCCCAGTAGGGGTTCAGGGAGACGAAGTGGGAGCCTGGATTCAGGTCTTTATGCTTGTCGTACTTGCCGGTTGGAAGGATGGTATCGAAGGCCAGGCGCTGCACGAAAACAGGTCTGCCCTCGGCATTTACGATCGGATCGAACTGGATCTGTGGCCCTACCGTGATATCACCCAGGCCGGTGCCGTTATCCTGGAGCTTGGCGCCGTTGTCGCCGAAGTTGCCATCCAGGGAGACGATTGGCACCAACAGGTTCCAGCCCAGGTGTGCGCCGCCGCCGATGGAGTCAGGCGAGTAATAGCTCAACTGATTGATCAGCGTGATGACGTTGATCTTCGGATTATCGAAGGCGCTATTATTTTTGCCGGTGCTATCGCGCATGCTGCTGGCGGTGCTGAATTTCAGATAGGTCAGATGTGATAGGCCGGGCGGTCCGGCGAAACCGTCGTAAAAGCTGGTACTGCCCAGATTGATGCTGCTGGGTTCATTCACCGAGGGCGGTGGCGGGCCGCCTGCGGCTTGTGCGGCAAAGGACGCGAAGCTGAGTACCAGGCACGCTGGCAGGAATCTTGTCAGGCTCATTTGAGGGGCTCTATTTTTGGAATTGTGAGCGGGGGTAGCTTCCCCTGGCGATTCGACTTTAATTCCTGAGCGCGTGTGATGCTTGAGCGCAACGGCCAGAGTTGACTGAGCGCGACACGATGCGGGAGGCGTGACAGCCTTGCCTGATCCGAAGTGTGGTCGTGACAACTGGCCTGATGGTGTTGCCGATGATTTTTGACTTATATCAGGCTCCTCTTGATTAGACGGCAGGGGGCGGGCGCCCTGTCATAGCGGCGAGTTGCCGCCGTGCTATGGTCCAACGACCGCAAAGCGCACGCGCCTTGATTGGCCTGTTGGGCGTCCGGGTGAAAATGCTCAAGGGCGCTCGTGTGTGTACGACTTCGGCCTATCGAATCGCTGAGGAATAACTTATGCACTTTCTTGAAAACGCCCCGCGCTTTCTGTTTTTCACCGGTAAAGGCGGAGTCGGCAAAACATCGATTGCTTGCGCCACCGCGTTGCAGCTGGCCGCACGCGGCCAGCATGTACTGCTGGTGAGTACCGACCCGGCCTCCAACGTGGGCCAGGTATTTGGTATCAACATCGGTAACCAGATCACTCCCGTACCGGACGTTGCCCATTTGTCCGCGCTCGAAATCGATCCGCAAGCCGCCGCCCAGGCCTACCGCGACCGCATTGTCGGGCCTGCGCGAGGCGTGTTGGACGCCGATGTGGTCAAAGGCATGGAAGAACAGTTGTCCGGGGCCTGCACCACGGAAATTGCATCTTTTGACGAGTTCACCGGGCTACTGGTGGGCTCCCGGGAGACCGATGAGTTTGACCACATCATCTTTGATACCGCTCCGACCGGGCACACCATTCGCCTGCTCCAGCTTCCCGGGGCCTGGAGTGGTTTCCTCGAAGCGGGTCAAGGCGATGCTTCCTGCCTGGGGCCACTGGCGGGGCTCGACAAACAGCGCGATCAATATCGTAAAGCGGTTGAGGCGCTGGCCGATCCCGCGCGTACTCGACTGGTCTTGGTGGCCAGGGCCCAGGCGACCACGCTGCGCGAGGCCGAACGCACGCGTGAAGAGCTCGCGCGCATCGGTCTGGGCGAGCAATACCTGGTAGTCAACGGCGTATTGCCCGCTACCGAGGCCGAGACCGACCCCTTGGCCGCCGCCGTACATGCCCGGGAGCAGGCCGCACTGGCCCAGATGCCGGATCAGCTCAAGGCCCTGCCCATGGATCAACTGCCGCTGAAAGCCTTCGATCTGGTCGGCGTTGAGGTCCTGAAGCAACTGCTTGGCGAAGAGCCCCAGGCTATTGGAGGGCTGGAGTCTGCGACGGTCGAGCTGCACGCCCCCAGCTTGAGTGATCTGGTCGATGAGATCGCGGCTGACGAGCATGGGTTGGTGATGGTCATGGGCAAGGGCGGGGTCGGTAAAACAACCCTGGCCGCGGCGGTGGCCGTCGAGCTGGCGCACCGGGGATTGCCGGTCCACCTGACCACGTCCGACCCGGCGGCCCACCTGGCGCAGACCCTGGTTGGATCAATGCCCAACCTCACCCTCAGCCGCATTGATCCCCTCGTTGAAACCCAGCGCTATCGCGATCAGGTGATGGCCTCCAAGGGCGCGAGCCTGGATGAGCAGGGAAAAGCGCTGCTGGCCGAGGATCTACGCTCGCCCTGTACTGAAGAAATCGCGGTCTTTCAGGCGTTCTCCCGGATCATTCGGGAGGCGGGTAAAAAGTTCGTGGTCATGGATACGGCGCCCACCGGGCATACCCTTTTGCTCCTCGACGCCACGGGGGCCTACCATCGCGATATTGCCCGGCAATTGGCGGGCAGCAACCGGCATTTCAGTACGCCGATGATGCAACTTCAAGACCCGAAGCGAACCAAGGTCCTGCTGGTCACCCTGGCCGAGACGACCCCAGTGCTGGAAGCCGCCAATCTGCAAGCCGATCTGCGCCGTGCGGGCATTGAGCCCTGGGCCTGGGTGATCAACAACAGCATCGCCGCCGCCAGGACTCAATCACCCCTGCTGCGCAGGCGCGCGCGCAATGAGCTCAAGGAAATCGAGCAGGTGGCCCGCGAGCACGCCCAGCGCTATGCGGTGATTCCCTTGATGGCCGAGGAGCCTATCGGAGTGGAGCGGTTGCTCAGGCTCAGCGAGAGACAGAGCTGAGCCCGGCGCGTTGCCACCTTGACCTGGCTCAAGCGCCTCGCCGGCAATTGATGGCTGAATACGCACACAGTATTCAGTCATGTTTTCGGCATCCTCTAAGGGGAGCAATTGATGAGCGATCCAGGCTCCCAGGCAACACCCGCGGCATCGGTGCAATTTCCGCTAGGACTGATCACGGCATGCATTGCCCTGGTGGTGGTGTTGATCCTGCCGCTACCCGCCGATTTACCCATGGTCGGGCAACGGATGTTGGCCATTCTTGTCTTTGCGGTAACGGTCTGGGTGACCGAAGCGGTGTCTTACGAAGCCAGTGCGATCATGATCACGTCGCTGATGGCGATCCTGGTCGGCACCGCGCCGACGCTGCAGAACCCGGCGCTGACCTATGGCTCATCGGCCGGCATCAGCATGGCGCTCAGCGGTTTCTCCAATCCGGCCCTGGCGTTGGTGGTGGGGGCGCTGTTTATCGCCGCGGCGATGACGCATACCGGCTTGGACCGGCGTATCGCGCTGGTGACGCTGACGAAAGTCGGCGGCAGTACCCGGCGGGTCTTGCTGGGGGCCATGGTGGTCATCGTCTTGCTCAGCCTGGTGGTCCCCAGCGCAACGGCGCGCAGTGCTTGCGTGGTACCGATCATGATGGGGGTGATCGCGGCCTTCGGCGTTGCCAAACGCTCCAATATCGCCGCGGGGCTGATGATCATCGTGGCGCAGGGAACCAGTATCTGGAATGTCGGTATTCAAACGGCCGCCGCGCAGAATCTGTTGACCGTCGGTTTCATGGACAAGATGCTCGGCCAGCGCGTCTCATGGATCGACTGGTTGATCGCCGGCGCGCCCTGGGCTGTCGTCATGTCGGTGGTGTTGATCGTCGTCGTGCTGAAAATGTTGCCCCCCGAAACCGACCAGGTGCCCGGCGGCAAGGCCGCTATCCTGGCCAGCCTGGCTGAGCTTGGGCCCATGAGCGCTGCGCAGAAGCGCCTGGCGCTGGTCTCTGGCCTCCTGCTCCTGGCCTGGGCCACGGAAGGCAAGCTGCATGCGTTCGATACCACCTCGACGACCTATGCCGGGCTGGTCCTGTTGCTGCTGCCGCGTTTCGGGGTCATGACCTGGAAGGACGTTCAAGCGCGTATCCCGTGGGGTACCGTGATTGTCTTCGGCGTTGGTATCAGTCTGGGCACCGCGCTGTTGACCACCCAGGCCGGGCAGTGGCTGGGCGCCCAGGTCGTCGGGCACACCGGGTTGGACAAAATCGGCACGCTGGGGGTATTCGCTGTTCTCAGCGCCTTCCTGATCCTGATCCACCTGGGTTTTGCCAGTGCCACCGCGCTGACCTCGGCGTTGCTGCCGATCCTGATGGCTGTCTTGCAAAACCTGCCGGGAGATTTCAGTCGGCTGGGCATGACCATGCTCCTGGGATTCGTCGTCAGCTTCGGCTTCATACTGCCCATCAACGCGCCACAGAATATGGTGTGCCTGGGCACGGAGACCTTCAATCCGAAACAATTCGCACGGGTCGGCGTGGTGATTACGCTGATCGGTTATGTCTTGCTGTTGGTGTTTGCCAGTACCTACTGGGCGTGGCTGGGGTGGATGTGAGCGGCGTCGCGGATTCGGCCCAATCGGCAACGATTGGGCTTTCTCATACTCGCGGGAAGCTCCCTGCTTGACCCCAATACGGCCTAGTGTTCTTCCGGCCCTTCGTGAAGCAGATGGAAGATTTCCCGCTTCATCCGGATAAACGTCGGCTCCATGACCATGTCCAGGTTTCTCGGTCGGCCGATGGGCACGTCCAGCACCTGCTTGATCCGCCCCGGCCGGGCGCCCATGACGAAGATGCGGTCACCCAGCAGGATGGCTTCGTCGATATCGTGGGTGACGAACAGCACGGTCTTCTTGCTGTGTTCCCAGACCTTCAGCAGCAGTTGCTGCATCTGCAGGCGCGTCTGGCTGTCCAGCGCGCCGAAGGGCTCGTCCATCAGCAGGATCTGCGGGTCGTTGGCCAGCGCGCGAGCGATCGCGACCCGTTGCATCATTCCCCCCGACAGTTGTTTGGAGTAGTTATCGGCAAACTTCAGCAAGCCGACTTCATTGAGGTAGTAATCGACGGTCTCGCGGCGTTCGGCGGCGGCTATGCCACGGCGCTTGAGGCCGAACTCGATGTTCTTGCGCACCGTCAGCCAGGGAAACAGGGTGTAGCTCTGGAAGACCATGCCCCGGTCGGCCCCGGGGCCGTCGACCAACTGGCCGCCGACATAGATGTCGCCCGCGCTGGGTTCGGCCAGCCCGGCCGTCAGGTAGAGCAGGCTGGACTTGCCGCAGCCCGAAGGGCCGACCAGCACCGCGAACTGCTGGTCGGGGACCTCGAACGACACCTGTTCCAGGGCGGTGAAGGTCCCGCCCGAAGGCGTCTTGTAGCGTAGGCTGACGTTGTCCACGCGCAGGCGCGCGGCAGCGTCGGGGGCGATATTCGTCGGCATGACGAGCCGCGGGGATGTTGCCGTTACTGAGCCCATGCGGCCACCTTCAAGCGAAGCAGTCTGAACAGTTGATCGGTTACCAGCCCCAACAGGCCGATCACAGCGATCGCCAGGAAAATCACGTCGACCTGAAAGCCGCGCATGGCCTTGAGGCTGAGGTAGCCCAGGCCGCTGGAGGCAGCCACCAGTTCGGCCACCACCAGATAGGTCCAGGCCCAGCCCATGGTCACGCGCAAGGTGTCCAGCACCCCGGGCAGCGAGGCCGGGGCAATCACGTGCAGCACCGCATCCGCGCGGTTGGAGCCCAGGGTATAGGACGCATTGACCAGGTCCTTGGAGATGCCCTTGGACACGTCGGCAATCATCACCAGTTGCTGGAAAAACACCCCGAAGATAATGATCGATACCCGTTGTTCCAGGCCGATGCCGATCCACAGGATGAACAGCGGCACGAACGAGGTGACCGGCAGGTAGCGGATGAAGTTGACCAGCGGCTCCAGGAATGCCTGCACCACCCGGAAGCTGCCCATCAGCAAGCCGATGGGCACCGCCACCAGCGAAGAGATCACAAAACCGACCATGACCACTTCGACGCTGGCCCAGACATGCGGCCCCAGGGTCCCGTCCCGGCTCAGGCGCAGCGCCGCGTCCAGCACGGCGCCGGGGGTGGGCAGGAACATCGCCGGCACCACGCCGCCATAGGACAGCAACGCCCACAGCCCGATCAGCAGGACCCAGGCCAGTCCGCTGGCGCTCCAGATCACCTGGATCGGCAAACTGGTCTTGGGCGTGAGGCAGCGGTTCAGCCACGAATTACGCTTGGACATACCGCCTCCTATTTCGGGGTGATGAAGCGATTGTCGATCAGGTCGCCATAGCTGACGTTGTAAGGCTTGCCTTGCAACTCGCTGGCGGTTTCGTTGGCCAGCTTGAGCACGCCTTCGGCGGCGCCCTTGCTGCCGTTGCTGCCCAGCAACGCTTCGCTCATGGCCTGGTCATAGAAGCGCACGCCCTTGGCCGCCGAGGCCAGTTCCGCCGGGTCCGCCAGGTAGCCGCCGACGCCCTTGGCCATGATCGCGTAGGCTTCCTTCGGGTGCTCCCGGGTGTATTGCACGGCCTTGTACAAGCCGGCGACCAGGGCTTTGACATCCTCCGGTTGCTTGTCGACGACATCGCAGCTCAAGGCCACGACATCGACGATCACCCCCGGGGTGCTGCTGCTGTCGACCAGCACTTTGCCGGTCTGCTTTTCGCGCACGCTGGACAGGTGCGGTTCCCAGGTCACGGCGGCCGGTACGCGGCCGGCGATAAAGGCGGTGGCCGCGTCGTCGGCGGTCATGTTCTGGATGGTCAGGTCGCTCATCTTCATGCCGGCGTTCTTCAGCAGGTAGTTGAGCCAGAATTGCGAGACGGAGCCTTCGTTGACCGCCACGGCCTTGCCTTTGAGCTCCTGCAGGCTGTTGACGTCCTTGCCCACCAGCACACCATCGCCACCATGGCTTTCATCCAGCGCGGCGACAGCCTTGAAGCAGAACTGCGGGCGGTACTTGAGGATCTCATCCAGGGTCGATGCCGAGCCGGACAGCTTGCCCGAGGCCTGCGCCGCCATGTACATGGAGGCTTCCTCGATGGTCGGGAGTTCGACGCTCAGGCCCTTTTCCTTGAAGTAGCCAAGGTCCTGGGCCAGGTACAGGGTGCCGTAGCCGACCCAGGTGGTATGACCGATCGACAGGGTACCGGCCTGGGCGCCACCGGCAACACCGGCGGTGAGAGCGGTAAGGGCCAGCGGACGTATGCAGCGCGAGACGAAAGACTTGATCATTGTGCACTCCCGGAATGATGGTTTTTTAGTTCGTATATTTCGGGGCAGTGGGGCAAGACGCCAAAAACTGAACAACCTGGGTCTCTGACGGACCTTGTGCCTCTGTTGGGGCGAGGTTGATGTTGGCTGATGTGGAGAGCCAGGAAAATTAGTAAATATGTCGTCGCTAAAGAGGAAAAAACTGGCTTGGAGCGGTGTGGGATAAATCCGCCCGCGGGACTTTCCCGCTGGCGGTCAAGCCGAAAACGCCGCCACCTGGTTCGGGGTGGCAGCGTTTTTTGTGGGGAGCGCCAATCAACTGGTCAGGAGCTCGCCGGAACGAGCGCCAGTGGCGGCCAGGGGCGGGCGTAGCAGTATCAGGTCGGCGGCTTTCTCGCCAATCATGATGCACGGCGCGTTGGTGTTGCCGCTGATCAAGGTCGGCATGATCGAGGCGTCGACCACCCGCAGCCCCTGCAAGCCATGGACCTTCAAGTCCGGTCCGACCACGCTCATGGTATCGACGCCCATCTTGCAGGTGCCCACGGGGTGGAACACCGTCGCCGCGTAGTCACGCACGTAGGCCAGCAGTTGCTCGTCGCTCTGTACCGCCTTGCCGGGCAGTATCTCTTCGCCGCGAATACTGTCGAACTGCGGGGCGGCGAGGATGCGCCGGGCCAGCTTCAATCCCTCGATCAACACCTTGGCGTCGGCCGGGTCGGAGAGGAAGTTGAAGTCGATGATCAGTTTGCCGTCACGGTCCAGGTGCAGCGCGCCGATGCTTTTGGGGCGCAGCACGCAGGTGTGCAGCGCATAGCCGTGGCCCCATTCGAACAGCCGGCCGCGATGGCTGCGATAACCGGGCACGAAGTGCAACTGCACGTCCGGCAGCGCATCCGCCAGTGGCGTTCGGGCAAAGCCGCCGGCCTCGACATAGTTGGTGGTCAGCCAGCCTTTCCTGGCCAGCAGGTAGCGCAGCGGCGCGGCAAGCAGACTGGGCAGGGCGCCCAGGGAAAAGCCCAGCGTCAATGGACACTTGGAGCGCACGGTGATCAGCCCGTCGAGATGGTCCTGCAGGTTCTTGCCGACGCCGGGCAGGTCGTGCTCGACCGCGATCCCGGCGGCTTGCAGCTCCCGCGCCGGGCCGATGCCGGAGGCCAGCAGCAGCTGTGGGCTGCCCAGCGCGCCAGCGCAGAGGATGACTTCACGGCGGGCACGCAGGGTCTGCTGGCTGCCTTCCACCTCGACCCTGACGCCTGTGGCCGTATGCTGTTCGAGGACCAGCGAATGCACGGTGCAGTCGGTGATCACGGTCAGGTTCGGGCGTTCAAGCACCGGCGCGACAAAGGCCCGGTAGCTGGACAGGCGGCGGGCAGCCTTTTGTGTCAGGTTATAGATACCGCAGCCTTCGAGCCGTTCGCCGTTGAAATCGTCGTTGCGGCGCAGGCCCAGGCGTTCGGCGGCGTGCACGAACAGTTGCGACACCGGGTTGGGGTCGCGCGCGGCCTCGACGTTCAGTTCACCCGCCGTGCCATGCAGGCGCGGGTCCTGGCCGAGGCGGTTGTTCTCGGACTTCTTGAAGTACGGCAGTACGCTTTGCCAGTCCCAGCCAGGGCAGCCGGCTTGCGCCCAGCGATCATAGTCGCTGGCGTGGCCGCGAATATAGATCATGCTGTTCATCGAACTGGAACCGCCGAGGGCCTTGCCACGTGGGGTGTGCAGCGTGCGCCCGGCCAGGTTCTGTTGCGGCGCGCTGAGGAAGTTCCAGCTGTACTTTTTGCTCTTGTACAGCGTGATGGTGCCCGCCGGCGTCTGGATCCGCTGGCTGTTGTCGTGGCCGCCGGCTTCGATCAGGCACACGTTGATCGATGGATCGGCACTCAGGCGGTTCGCCAGTACGCAGCCCGATGAGCCGGCACCGACGATCACATAGTCGAAGTCGGTCTTCATATGCTTCTCCCTGCCAGGTTGGTGGATTGCGGCGGGTCGCGACGCCGGCCCGCGCGGTGATGGGCTATCCGAGGTTCAGCGCAGCTGAAACCAGGTGGTCTTCAGTTGGGTGTATTTGTCGAACGAATGCAGCGACAGGTCGCGGCCAAAGCCGGACTGCTTGCCGCCGCCAAAGGGCACGCTGACGTCCAGTGCATCCACGGTATTGACCGACACGGTGCCGGCATTCAAGCGCGCCGCCACCCGGTGGGCACGGTTGAGGTCGTCGCTCCAGACCGAGGCGGCCAGGGCATAGATATGCTCGTTGGCCATCTGTACGGCATGCTCTTCATCGTCGAAGGCGCTGATCGCCAGTACCGGGCCGAACACTTCCTCGCGGGACAGGCGCATATCGGCGCTGACCTGGGTGAACAGCGTGGGCTGGATGAAGTTGTTCGAGCCGTTGATCGTCACCCGCTCGCCACCGGCCACCCGGCGCGCGCCGCCGGCGTCGGCCTGACCGATGTACTCCATCACCCGTGCCGCGTGCCGGGCATCGACCATGGCGCCCATCCGGCTGGCCGGGTCGAGCGGGTCTCCAGGTTGCCAGTGACGGGCTTTTTCCCGCAGGCGTTCGACGAACTCATCGTGAATGCCGCGCTCGACCAGCAGCCGTGAGTTCGCCGAGCAGACTTCACCCTGGTTGAAGAAGATCCCGAAGGCGGCCTTTTCCGCCGCCAGGTCCAGGTCCTGGCAATCGGCGAACACCAGGTTCGGGCTTTTGCCGCCACATTCCAGCCAGACCTGCTTGAGGTTGGATTGCGCCGCGTACTGCATGAAGTACTTGCCGACCTGGGTTGAGCCGGTGAAGGCCAGTGCGTCGATATCCGGGTGCAGGCCCAGGGCGCGCCCGGCCTGTTCGCCGAGACCGGTGACCACATTGAACACGCCTGGCGGCACGCCCGCTTCCAGCGCCAGTTCGGCCAGGCGCAGGGCCGAGAACGGCGATTGCTCGGCGGGCTTGAGGATCACGCTGTTACCCGCGGCGAGGGCTGGCGCGAGTTTCCAGGCGGCCATGTCCAGCGGGAAATTCCACGGTACCACGGCGGCGATCACGCCCAGCGGCACCCGGGTGATGGTCGCCAGGGTACCCGGGCCGGTGGGGGCCACCTGGTCGTAGAGCTTGTCGAGGCTTTCGGCGTACCAGGCAAATACGTGGGCCGCGCCGGGGACATCGATGCTGTAGGCATCCATCACCGGTTTGCCCATGCTCAACGAGTCGAGCAACGCCAATTCCGCGCGATGGGCCAGAATCAGTTCGCTCAGCCGCAGCAATACCGCCTTGCGCTCCCTGGGCGGCATCCGCGCCCACGGCCCGCGTTCGAAGCTCTGGCGGGCTGCGCGCACCGCCACGTCGATATCGACCTCCGAGCAGGCGCTGACATGGGCGAGCAAGGCGTTGGTGGCCGGATTGATCACGGCGAACGTGGCGCCGTCGCGTGCCGTGTGGGCCGCCCCGTCAATCCAGGCGACATCGATCAGGCGTTGCTCGCGGGCCAGCTGTTGCCACGTGCTCAAGTCAGTCACCGCACCCTCCAAAATAGCCGATGATGGGCTATGTTCACGATCAGTCGGAGCGATAGTGGCGCAAGTGCGCGGTGCACGAAATTATTAAAAATGTCTTCGCTATCGATAAAAAAACTCGCCAGCCATGCACCGTGATGGCGCACGCCTGGACAGGTTTTTTAACGTCAGACCCCAGGAAATTACTGGTTTCTCGCGCCTCGCGAACATCGCAGAATCGGCGGGATGCCCAAGTCGTCGGGGCCGCGCGCGCGATAGGTTTTCTCGCGCTGGCGTATAAGCTTGCGACGATCCGGCCCGATTCTTGATGGGCGATGTCGATGCATTTGCTTTGCCACTTCCGAGGTAGCCATGGCCGCTTACAACTTGCGACAACTCAAGTATTTCGTCACCACGGTCGAGTGCGGCAGCGTCGCCGAAGCCTCACGCAAGCTCTATATCGCCCAGCCCTCGGTTTCGACCGCGATCAAGCATCTGGAAGAAAGCTTTGCCGTGCAGTTGTTCATTCGCCATCACGCCCAGGGCGTGTCATTGACCCCCAGTGGCGCGCGCTTCTACCGCAAGGCCCAGGAGTTGCTGCGGGTGGCCCACGAGTTCGAACAGAACGCCCTGGCGGACAACGATGTGGTCGCCGGGCAGATCGATATCGGCTGTTTCGAAACCGTCGCGCCGCTCTATCTGCCGCGCCTGATCGCCGGCTTTCGCGACCGCTGGCCGGGGGTGGAGATCCGGATTCGCGACGGCGAGCAGCAGGAGCTGGTGCAGGCGTTGACTTCGGGCAGCATCGATCTGGCGATTCTTTATGAACATGACCTGGACAGCACCATCGATACCGTGCCGCTGATGGCGCCGCAGCAACCCTATGCGCTGTTGCCCGAAGGGCACCGTTTCGCCCATCAGGCCAAGGTGTCGTTGCACGATCTGGTGCTCGAGCCGATGGTGCTGCTGGATGTGCAACCCAGCCGGACCTACTTTGTGAGCATCTTCGAGGAACTGGGCCTGACCCCGCATATCCTGTTCAGCTCGCCGTCCATTGAAATGGTCCGTGGCATGGTTGGGCGGGGGTTCGGCTTTTCGATCCTGGTGACCCGGCCGCATTCGGACTACACCTACGATGGGCAGAAGGTGGTGCGCGTGCCGTTGGCCGAACAGGTCACCGGCTCCGGGCTGTCCGCCGCCTGGTTGCGCCGCTCGCAGTTGACCAAACCGGCGCAGTTGTTTGTCGATCATTGCCGCGAGGTGCTGGCGCCCAAGCTGGGCGCCTGAAGGGTCAGGCCCGTAGCGCCTGGATCAGGCGTTCGAGCATCGCCTCGCAGCCCTGGAGCTGTTCGAGGCTGACAAACTCATCGGGCTTGTGGCCCTGGTCCATGCTGCCGGGACCGCAGACCACGGTGGGAATGCCGATGGCATCGAACAGCCCGCCTTCGGTACCGAAGGCCACCGTGCCGAACGCGCTTGATCCGCAGAACTCGGCGATCAAGCGTGCCGCCTGGCTCCGCGGGTCGGTGGCCAGCCCCGGATAGGCCGACAGTTCGGAAAAACGGATGCTGCTGCCTGCGTCGACGGCGCGCATGCGCGGCAGCACCTGCTGTTCGGCGTACTGCTCCAGTTGCTCGGCGACCTTGCGCGGATCCTGGTTGGGGAGGGCGCGCACTTCGAAATCGAAGCGGCAATCGGCGGGGACGATATTCAGCGCCTTGCCACCGCTGATCACACCCGTTTGCACCGTGGTGAAAGGCGGCTCGAAGCGCGGATCGTGAAACGCCCGGGCGCGCAGTTGCGCGCCGATGCGGCCCAGTTCGCCGATCAGCTCGGCGGCATATTCAATCGCGTTGACACCCTGCGGCGCGTAGGCCGAGTGACAGGCCGCGCCGTGGACCTCGCAACGCATGGCCAGCTTGCCCTTGTGTCCCAGCACCGGCTTGAGTTCGGTCGGTTCGCCGATGATGCACAACAATGGCTTGTGTGGCCGCTGCGCCAGTTCGGCGAGCAGCGAGCGGACGCCCAGGCAACCGACCTCTTCGTCATAGGACAGGGCAATGTGCACCGGCATGCGCAACGGCGCGGCCAGCAGTTGCGGCACGGCCGCCAGCACACAGGCGATATAGCCTTTCATGTCGGCGCTGCCACGGCCATAGAGCTTGCCGTCCTTTTCGCTCAGCTCGAACGGCGCGACCGTCCAGGGCTGGGTGTCCACCGGCACCACGTCGGTATGCCCGGACAGCACGATGCCCGGCCGGTCGGTCGGGCCGAGGGTGGCGAACAGATTGGCCTTGCTGCGTTCGTCGTTGAAGATCAGTTCGCAAGGCACCTGCAGGCGTGCCAGATAGTCACGCACGAACTCGATCAAGCGCAGGTTGGAGGCGCGGCTGGTGGTGTCGAAGGCGATCAACGCGGCCAGTAAGTCGCGGCTGCTGGTCATTCATTCATCCCCGGGGACGCCGTAGCTCGGGGCCTTGGTCGGGTCCAGGGCGCGGACGATGTAGTCCTGCATCTGCGGGCGGTAATCGCTCCACAGCCGTGCCAGTTGGCCGATCGGATCGGTGTCCGCCCAGTCGACCCGCAGGTCGATGATCGGCCAGATCAATTCACCGACCACGACCATCGCCGCCGAATGCACCGGACCGGCTTCGCCCCCGGCCGCTTGCGCGGCTTGCATGGCGGCGATCAGGCGGTCGGCAAGTTGCCCGCCGCTGGTTTCGAAGGTTCGCACCAGGGTCTCGATCACCGCCCGGTTCGCCAGCAGGTTGCCAGCGGCCACGCACTGCTCGCCGGACAGCGCCTGGTGGCAGCCGAGGGTTTCGCTGCCACTGAAGTGCGCGCTGTTGCCCAGATGATCGATGGCCGCCAGTTGCCGGAATTGACTGTAGCCGTTGCTGGTCAGTGCCTTGTCCAGGGCTTGCGCCGGCGACAGCCCGAGCTCCAGCTGATCGAGCACCTGCGGGCCGAGGGCGGGGAGGGTGATGTTCTGCGTGGCGACCGCGCCCACGCTGGGGCGCAGCCACGGGCAACGGGCCCCCACGGCAATGCTGGAGGAACTGATGGCAATGCCCAATTGACCTGTTTCGGCACAACGGCCGACGATTGAAAACGTCATGGTGTGTGGATCCTGTTTCCGTCCGGGCTGGCCATCCGCGCCCGGACAGCCGGGTTCAGGGCTGCCCGGGCGCGGATTGGGTAGGACTGCATTCTGTCCATCCGTTGCAGCAGGCGAAACGAGGATTTTTATCGCGCGGGGTTAAGTAAAAGCTTGTCAGCGGGCCGCCAGGATTTATAGGCGTCCATACTCGCGCGCGGTGCGATCGACCGCGATGCGGGTCTTGTCCACCAGCTCATCCAGCTCCGCTCGCGTGGCGATCAGCGCCGGCGCCATGATCATGCGGCCCAGGGTCGAGCGGATGATCAGGCCCTCTTCGAAACCGATGGTGCGGCAGCGCCAGGCGATCTCGTTCTCGTTGGCAAAGCGCTTGCGGCTGGCCTTGTCTTCGGCGAACTGCAGCGCGGCGACCAGGCCGAGACCCTGGATTTCCCCCACCAGCGGATGCTGGCCGAACACCTCCCGCAAGCAGTTTTGCAGATACGGCCCGGTGTCGGTGCGCACCTGTTGCACCACGCCTTCGTCGCGCAGGGCCTTCAGGTTGGCGATGGCCACGGCCGCCGCCACGGGGTGACCGGAGTAGGTCAGGCCATGGGCGAACACGCCGCCTTTTTCCACCAGCGCTTCGGCCATGCGGCGCGACAGGATCAGGCCACCCATGGGGATGTAGCCCGAGGTCAGGCCCTTGGCAATCGACAGCGTGTCGGGTTCGAAGCCGAACGCCTGGTGGGCGAACCATTCGCCGGTCCGGCCAAAGCCGCCGATGACTTCATCGGCGCACAGCAGCACATCGTATTGGCGGCAGATACGCTGGATTTCCGGCCAGTAGCTGGCGGGCGGGATGATCATGCCACCGGCGCCCTGGAACGGCTCGGCGACAAAGGCGGCAACCTTGTCGGCACCCAGTTCGAGGATTTTCTCTTCCAATTGACGGGCCGCGCGCAAACCGAACGCTTCCGGGCTCAGGTCACCTTCGTGGGCGTACCAGTACGGCTCGTCGATGTGCGCCACATCCGGGATGGTACCGCCCATTTCGTGCATGAATTTCATCCCGCCCAGGGCGGTCGCCGCCAGGGTCGAGCCGTGGTAGCCGTTCCAGCGGCCGATCAGGACTTTCTTCTGCGGCTGGCCCATGACCTGCCAGTACTTGCGCACCGTGCGGATCAGCACCTCATTGGCCTCGGAACCGGAGTTGGTATAGATGGCGTGGCTGTAGTGCGCCGGCAGCAAGCTGAACAGCAGTTCGGACAGTTCGATCACCGCCGGGTGGGTGGTGTGGAAGAACATATTGTAATAAGGCAGTTGCTCGAGCTGCGCCTGGGCGGCTGCCGCCAGGTCCTTGCGGCCATAACCGAGCTGGGTGCACCACAGGCCCGACATGCCGTCCAGGTAGCGCTTGCCGTCGTTGTCCCAGAGCGTCAGGCGCTCGCCGCCGACCATCACCCGCGGGCCTTCGGCATTGAGCGCTTTCTGGTCGACGAACGCATGGATGTGGTGGGCGGCGTCAGCCGCCTGGTAGTCGCGAGTGCTGCGGTTGGGCTCGAGTTCGACGGACATGACGGATCTCCAGGGGTGGGGTGACGGGATAATATTTGGCATCTAAAAATATTTTTGTAAAGAAAATATTTGTTGTCGAAAATAAATATCCGTAGGCTTGGACCTCTCGTCAAATCACAGCAAGGCCAACATGAGCGGACTCAGGGAGCGGCAAAAGGAACAGCGCCGGCAGGTGATCGCCGACGCCGCGCTGGAGCTGTTCAAGAGCCATGGTTTCGCCGCCACCAGCCTGGAGCAGATCGCCAACCGGGCCGGGGTCTCGGCGCCGACGGTGGTGAATTATTTCGGTGGCAAGCAGGAGATCCTGCTGGCGTTGCTCAGGGCGCCCGATGAGCAGGCCATGCGCGAGGCACGCGCGCATCTGGATGCCAACAGCGATCCGCTGGAGGCCTTGTGCGAGCTGGAAGGGTTGATGACCCACTATCAGTTGCAGGCGATGCCGGCCTCTCTCTGGCGAGAGCTGGCGCCGGCGCTGTTTACCGGCGAACTGTCGCAGGCCTTGCAGCCCTGGAATGATGCGGTGATTGACGCCGCCAAAGCGCTGCTCCTGCACTTTCGGCGCCTGGGCAAGGTGCGCGACAGCGTGGATATCGAGGTGGCCGCGACCTTGTTCAACCAGTATGCCAACCTGGCCTTTATCCGCCTGGCCACCGAGCCGACCCCCGACCGCGAGGCGCATGCCCGGCATATGCGCAGTGTCCTCGGGTTGATCTGTCACGGGCTACTGGCCGACCGGGAGACGGCGGCCCCGACCGAAGGTTTGTCCAAGGCCTAGTTTTTTCCTGCCTTGCGACGACAAAAATCATAATTTCGCTATTCCCGCTATCTGCACAGAATGCCTGAACACCCGTCTTCGAGAAGGACACAGGCATGACTGCTGGAATAACTGAAATCGATACGCTCGTTGTGGGCGCAGGCCAAGCCGGCGTGGCCATGAGCGAGCATTTGAGCAAACTCGGCGTGCCGCACCTGGTGCTCGAGCGCAATCGCATCGCCGAGGCCTGGCGCAGTGGACGCTGGGATTCGCTGGTGGCCAATGGGCCGGCCTGGCACGATCGTTTTCCCGGCCTGGAGTTCGATGACCTCGACCCTGATGATTTCGCGCCCAAGGAACGGGTGGCGGCCTATTTCGAAGCCTATGCCCGGAAGTTCAACGCACCTATCCGCACCGGCGTCGAAGTCCGGCAGATCACGCGCAATAGCGGCCAGCCGGGTTTCTGCGTGGACACCTCGGCGGGCCTGATCCAGGCCAATCGGGTTGTGGTTGCCACCGGTGCCTTCCAGCATCCGGTGATCCCGGCGATCGCCCCGAAGGACCCGGGCCTCAACCAGATTCACTCCGCGCACTACCGCAATCCCGAGCAATTGCCCGCGGGCGCGGTGCTGGTGGTGGGCGCCGGTTCTTCCGGGACGCAGATCGCCGATGAGCTGCAGCGCAGCGGGCGCACGGTGTACCTCTCGGTGGGTCAGCACGACCGTCCGCCGCGGGCCTATCGCCAGCGTGATTTCTGCTGGTGGCTGGGGGTACTCGGCGAATGGGACGCCGCCGCCATGAAGCCGGGCCGCGAGCACGTGACCATTGCCGTCAGTGGCGCCGATGGCGGACGCACGGTCGACTTCCGGGAGCTGGCCCAACGCGGCCTGCAGCTGGTGGGTCTGACTGAATCGTTCGATCACGGCGTGGTCAGCTTCCGGGCGGATCTGGCCGACAACCTGGCGCGTGGCGACGAAAATTACCTGGCGCTGCTCGAGGCCGCTGACGCCTATATCGAGCGCAATGGCCTCGACCTGCCGCCGGACCCGCAGGCGCGTCGCACCTTCCCGGACCCCGAATGCGTGACCCGGCCGATTCTCCAGCTCGACCTGGCCGCGGCGGGCATCACCACGATCATCTGGGCCACCGGCTTCGCCACCGATTACAGCTGGATGAAGGTCGACGCCTTCGACGCCAATGGCAAGCCACGGCACCAGCGCGGCATTTCCACCGAGTCGGGCATCTACTTTCTTGGCCTGCCATGGCAGTCACGTCGGGGCTCCTCGTTTATCTGGGGCGTTTGGCACGATGCCAAATACCTCGCCGACCAGATTGCCATTCAGCGCCAGTACCTCACCTATCGCGATGCCTCGCAACGCCAGGCGGACGCGGTCGGCCTCGGTCTGGCCGCGCCCAAGTCCGCCGTCGGCGCCTGATAGTCGAGAGCCACGCCCAGGTGCGTGGCGCCGTATTTCTTTTGAGGAGTTGTCAATGTCCAAGCCAACCCATACGCGCATTCGCATGTTCAACACCAAGGATACCTACCCGAACCAGGCGCTGGACAACGATCTGTGCCAGGCCGTGCGAGCGGGTAACACGGTCTATGTGCGCGGCCAGATCGGCACCGATTTCGACGGCAACCTGGTCGGCCTCGGCGACCCCGGGGCACAGGCCGAGCAGGCGATGAAAAACGTCAAGCAATTGCTGGAGGAGGCCGGCTCGGACCTCTCCCATATCGTCAAGACCACCACCTACATCATCGATCCGCGCTACCGCGAGCCGGTGTACCAGGAAGTCGGCAAGTGGCTCAAGGGGGTGTTCCCGATTTCCACCGGCCTGGTGATCTCCGGTCTTGGCCAGCCGCAATGGCTGATGGAAATCGATGTGATTGCGGTGATCCCCGACGATTGGCCGGCCACCCAGGGGTAAACCGGCATTGGCCAGGTCGAGCATGGCGCCGTGGGATGGTTTGTCGGCGCCGCCACCGAGCTCCATTCGAGAGTATTCAGGGGCAGGGCGCCCCGTTGTTACAGGGGGGCGCGCTGGTAGTGGCCGTCCACCAGGCGGTTGATACCCAGTGGGTTGGCATTTTGCAGCGCTTCGGGCAGTAGCGCATCCGGGCAGTTCTGGTAGCACACCGGGCGCAGGAAGCGCTCGATGGCCAGGCTGCCGACCGATGTACCGCGAGCATCGGAGGTGGCCGGGTAGGGGCCGCCGTGGACCATGGCATCGCCGACTTCGACCCCGGTCGGATAGCCGTTGAACAATACCCGGCCGACCTTTTGCTCCAGCAGCGGCAGCAGCTCGCCGTGGCTTTGCAGGTCGCCGGCTTCGGCAATCAGGGTGGCGGTGAGTTGACCGTGCAGACTTTCCAGCGCGCGTTGCAGCTCGGCTTTGTCGGCCACTTCGACGATAAGGGTGGTCGGGCCGAAGACTTCTTCCTGCAACAGCGGATCGCCATCGAGCAGCAGACGGACGTCGGCCTTGAACAGTTGTGGTTGCGCCTGGGCACCTTGCTGGGCCTTGCCGGCCAGATGGCTGATGGCGGGATGATCGAGCAAGGCCTGCACGCCGTTGCGGTAGCTGTGCAGGGTGCCGGCGTTGAGCATGGTTTGCGCCGGTTGTTCGTTGATCAAGGTACTGAGCAGTGCGGTGAATGCGAAAAACCTTGGCGAGCCGATGCCGATCACCAGCCCCGGGTTGGTGCAGAACTGACCGCAACCCTGCACCACCGAAGCCACCAGCTCACTGGCGATTTTCTCGCCGCGTACCTGCAGGGCTTCGGGCAGCACCAGCACCGGGTTGATGCTGCTCATCTCGGCGAACACCGGTATCGGCTGTGGTCGCGCGGCGGCCATATCGCAGAGCGCGCCCCCCCCCGTCAGCGAGCCGGTAAAGCCGACCGCCTGGATCGCCGGATGCTTGACCAGCGCTTCACCGACCCCCGCGCCGTAGATCATGTTGAACACGCCCTTGGGCATGTCGGTTTGCTCGGCGGCGCGGATAATTGCATCGGCCACCCGTTCGGCGGTCGCCATATGCCCGCTGTGGGCCTTGAACACCACCGGGCAACCAGCGGCGAGGGCCGCAGCGGTATCGCCGCCGGCGGTGGAGAAGGTCAGGGGGAAATTGCTTGCGCCGAACACCGCGACCGGGCCAACGCCGATCCGGTATTGGCGCAGATCGACTCTGGGCAGTGGTTGACGCTCGGGCAAGGCGCGGTCGATGCGCGCGCCATAAAAATCGCCACGGCGCAGGACTTGCGCGAACAGGCGCATCTGGCCGCTGGTGCGCGCGCGTTCGCCCTGGATACGGCCGCTGGGCAGGGCCGTTTCGCGGCTGACCAGGGCGATAAAGTCATCACCCAGTGCATCCAACTGCGTGGCGATGGCCTCAAGAAACTCCGCGCGGCGGTTGGCCGACAGGTTGCGAAAAGCCGGATAGGCAGACGCCGCAGCCTGGGCGGCGGCGTCTACTTCCCCGACGGTGGCTTGGCTGAAAATGAAGGGCAGCGCCTCACCGGTGCTGGCGTCATGGCTGTGCAAGGTGAGGCTGCCGGCGGCGCTACGCGCACCGCCGATGTAGTTGTGGCCGATGATCTCGGACATGGAGAACTCCTGTCGGAAAAACTCAGAGGCCGACGTCCGGCAACTGCGGACGACTGGCCATGGCCTTGGCCATGATCTGCTCGACAAACAGCCGGTCGGCTTCCGGCAAGGCCAGGCGTGGCGGACGGGTCAGGGCGCTGCCGCGACCGGCGATGGCCTCGCACAACTTGATGCACTGCACCAGGTCGGCCCGGGCGTCGAGGTGCAGGATCGGCATCAGCCATTCATAGATCGGCATGGCTTCGGCGAAGCGTCCGGCCTTGGCCAGGCGGAAGATGGTTTCGCCTTCGATCGGGAACACGTTGGACATGCCCGAGACCCAGCCTTCGGCGCCCACCGCGATGCTTTCCAGCACCACATCGTCGAGGCCGGCGAACAGCACGAAACGGTCGCCGACTTCATTGCGCACGTCGATGAAACGCCGGGTGTCGCCGGAGGAGTCCTTGAAGCACACCACGTTGTCGCAGTCGGCCAGAGAAATCAGGATGTCCGGGGTCACGTCGTTTTTGTAGATCGGCGGGTTGTTGTAGACCATCAGCGGCACATCGGCGTTTTTCGCCACATAGCGAAAGTGCTCGGCGGTCTCGAACGGCTTGGAGCCGTAGACCAGCGCCGGCATCAGCATCACGCCGTCGACCCCGACCTTGCGCACGGCGTTGGCCACCTTGGCCGCTTGCACGCTGGTGAATTCAGCGACGCCGCAGATCACCGGCACGCGACCACGGGAGGCGTCCACCGCGACTTCGGTCACGGCGATCTTTTCTTCGGCGCTCAGCGAGGTGTTTTCCCCCACCGAACCACACACCACCAGGCCGGAGACACCGTCACGGATGACGTTGGAAATCACCTGGTGGGTCTTTTCCAGGTTGATGGTGAAGTCGTCGTTGAATTGAGTGGTGACCGCCGGGAAGACGCCGCTCCAGTTGATGCGTTTGCTCATGATGTTCTCCAGTGATTAAACGTATTTCGTATACGATATTTTAAGTGAAAAGATTAGGCCAGTATTTTTTCGCCGGACGCCGCCGGTTTGTCTCAAACCGCCGTCAAGCCTTGGCGTTGCTGCTCAAGCACCGGGCCAGGTGTCCGACAACCGGTAGCCCTGTGGCCAGGGATCGCTCGGGTCGAGCAGCAATTGATGGGTGCCGGTGATCCAGGCCCGCCCGGACAGGCACGGGTAGATCGCCGCGCGCCCGGCCAGTTCGGTCAGGGAGTCGATGCGGCAATGAAACTCCGAGCCGATGATCGACCGCCCGATAAAACGTTCGCCGACCTGCAGCAGGCCCTTGGCCTGCAACACCGCCATGCGCGCCGAGCAGCCGGTGCCACAGGGCGAGCGGTCGATCTTGCCGGGACGGATCACCACGGCGTTGGCCCCGCTGGCGATGCCGTTCTCGTAGACCAGCGGCGCGGCGATCTGGCAGAAGGAGATATGCGACCAGTCCGGGTTCAGCGGGTGGACGAACCCCAGTTGCTCGTTGGCCGCCCGGGTGATCTTCAGACCGATCGCGACCATGTCCCGGGCTTCGTCGGGGCGAATGGCAAACCCCAGGCGCTGGGCATCGACAATGGCGAAGCTGTCGCCGCCATAGGCGGTGTCGACCTGGATCGAGCCCAGGCCCTCGACCTCGATCCAGGCATCGAGGCGGTCGGCGAACGACGGCACGTTTTTGATTTCGACCCGCTGGACCTTGCCGTCCCGGCACTCGGCCACGGCTTCGATCAGCCCGCCGGGGGCTTCGAGGACCAACCGGGTCTGCGGCTCGCTCATCGCCAGGATGCCGCTGTCGAGCAGCACCGTGGCCACGCACAGCGAATTGGAGCCGGACATGGGTGGGGTATCGGCCGGTTCCATGATGATCCAGGCCATCTGCGCCCGCGGGTCCTTGGCCGGCACCAGCAGGTTGACGTGGCGGAACACCCCGCCGCGCGGTTCGTTGAGGACGAAGTTGCGCAGGCTTTGATCCTCGGCGATCCAGCGCGACTGTTCCCAGACGCTGGCCCCGGGCGGGGCGGCGACGCCGCCGACAATCACATCGCCGACTTCACCTTCGGCGTGGCAACTGACCACATGCACGATTTTCGATGAGCGCATTGCATACTCCTCTTGTGATTGTCCGCTGCCCCTACAGGGGGTGTTTTATTCAGGGATCATGGTTATTTCACGGATTTGAGGAACGCCGCCGTTTCCGGCCGCACGGGGTTGCCGATGACCTGGTCGGGCGCGCCGATCTCGTGCACCAGGCCGTTGCGAAAGAACGCCACGCGATCGGATACATCACGGGCAAAACGGATTTCATGGGTCACCAGGACCATGGTCATGCCGTCTTCGGCGAGCATGCGCATGGTGTCCAGCACCTCGCCCACCAGTTGCGGGTCAAGAGCCGAGGTGGCTTCGTCGAACAGCATGTAGTCCGGCGACATGGCCAGGGCCCGGGCAATCGCCATGCGCTGCTGCTGACCACCGGAGAGCTTGCCGGGGAAGGTCTTGAGCTTGTCACCCAGGCCCACGTGGCTGAGTTGCCGGACCGCCAGTTCCTCGGCCTCCTGCTTGCTCTTGCCGAGCACCTTGCGCGGCGCCAGCATCACGTTTTCCAGCACGGTCAGGTGCGGGAAGGCGTTCCACTGCTGGAACACGATGCCGATCTTCTGCCGCAGGCGGTTGAGGTCGGTGGCCTTGTCGTGGACCTCGATGCCGTCGACGCGCACGCTGCCCTTGTGAATCGATTCCAGGCCGTTGATGCACATCAGCAGGGTCGATTTACCCGAGCCGGAACCGCCGATGATCGAGACCACCTCACCCTTGTTCACCGTCAGGCTGACGCCCTTGACCACTTCGAGGTCGCCGAAGGATTTGTGTACGTTGTCGATCTCAATCATTTTCTTGCCACCTTCTTTCCAGACGAGCGCCGAGGCGAGCGACCACCAGGCTCATGACGTAGTAGATAAGGCCCGCGATGCACAGCACCAGCAGCGGTTCCTGGATGCGCGTGACGATGGTTTGCGAGGCGCGCAGCAGTTCGACGATGCCGATCCACATCACCAGCGCGGTGTCTTTCATCACCCCGAGCACCAGGTTCAGCCAGCCGGGAAAGGCCACCCGCGAGGCCATCGGCAGGACGATCCAGCGCAGGTCCTGGAAAAAGCTCAGGCCCAGCGAGCGGCTGGCCCGGCGCAGGGTGAGCGGCACCGACAGCACGCCACCGCGGACAATCTCGGTGAAGTACGCGGCGGTGTAGATCCCGAGCACGATGCAGCCGACACTGAAGGCGCTGATGTTCAGACCGACGATGCTTTTCAGCGAATTGAACAATACGAACTGGATCAGCAACGGCACGCTGCGAAACGCGTCGAGGACCCAGGCCAGGGGCAGGCTGGCGCGCGGCAGCAAGGCCCGCAACAAGCCGAACAGCAGTCCGGCGCAAGAGCCGAGGAGGATCGCCCAGAACGTCAGTTGCAAGGTGACCCAGGCGCCGTTGAGCAGGAACAACAGGTCGTTCCAGGAGAAACTGGTGGAAAACATGCTCACCTCCTCAGTAGCGGAACAGTCGCCAGGCCATCAGCCGGGCCGCCGCGACGATCGCCTTGGCAATCAGGTAATACAGCACCGCGGCAATGGCGAAGAATTCGAAGGTACGGAACGTCTTGACGTTGTACTCCTGGGTCACTCCGGTCAGGTCATTGTTCAGCCCGACCACCACCCCCAGCGACGTCATCAATACCGCCCAGACCATTTGATTGCTCAGCGGATAGAAGACGATGCGCAGCAGTTGCGGGACGATGATCATCCGATAGGCCTGGAAGGCACTCATGCCCAGCGAACGGGCGGCGCGTACTTGGGTTTCGGGCACCGCCTTGAGCCCGCCGCGAAAGTTTTCCGCGAGATAACCGGCGTTGTTGAAGGTGATCCCGGCGAGCAGCGCGAACCATGAGCTGACATGCAGATCCAGCGAGCCGAGGCCGAAGTAGAGGATGTAGATCTGGAACAGCGAAGGGGTGTTGCGGGCGATCGACACCCAGCCATTACCGATGCCGCGCAGCAACGGATTCCGGGTTTCGCGCATCACCGTCAGGGCCAGGGCGATCAGCACGCCGAATATCATCGACAAGGCGGCGGTCTCGAAGGTGACGACGGCTCCGCCGAGCATGTCCGGCAAGGCGCGCAGGGCCGCGCGCCATTGGAAGGTGTAATCAAACATGTGCGCGATTCTCCTGTGGGACGGCCGCTGCCAGCCAGGCCGGCAGGCGCCCGCTGGCCCTGGCGGTGCAGGCGGCATTGACGCATTCGGCCAGGCTGGCGAAGTGCACCTTGCGGCCCACCAGCCCGGGGGCGTAGTGGGCGTACTTGCCCGAGTTGGTCATCAAGCTGGTCGCGGCGGGTGGGATCACCGGCTCGCCGAGCATGCACCAGCAGGTATCGGTCACCAGGCTGGCGCCAAAGGCTTCGATCACGGCGATATGTCCGGCGGCGCGCGCCTGTTCCAGTACCGCGCGCCCGCAGGTGATGGCGAGGACCACGTCGGGGTGCTTGCGCCAACCCCGGCAGAGACGGGCCAGATGGGCAAATTCGCCGAGGGAAAAATGCGGATTGCCCAGCGATACCACATCCACTCGAGGATCGTCGGCACTGTTGAGTTCCCGCCAGCTCAGCAACAGGTCTTGCAGGCGGATCTTTTCCAGCGGTAGCGGCGCATCCGTCTCCAGCACCTGGCTCGGGTCAAGGGCCTCCGGGGTCACCCCGGCGATATGAAACAGTGGCGCCGCGGAAGTGGTGGCGAAGGCCGCGCCGAAGGCTTTCAGCTCGTCCAGGCTCGGCTGGCGCTGTTCCAGCCCGAGGACCAGGGGAATCCGGCTGCCGGCCAGGGCGCCGATGTGATAACCGAGCAGCGGGTAGAACGAGTCATCCAGTTCGCCCAGGGCCGGCAGTTCGATTTGCAGTTGGGCTTTGCGTTGGGCGTCCAGATGGCAGCCGATCATCGGCGCGCGACCCGTGAGGGCAATGCAGATATCCAGGTAGTCCGGATACTTCAGGGTACGCGCGCCGAGCACGCTGTTGGCATAGACCACGGCATTGGATTCGGCCCAGACAATCTGTTCGCCGGCTTTCGGCGCACTGTCGAGCAAGTAGGGCGCGCAGGTGAAGCTGAGCTGCGCGCCCATTGCCATATAGGCATCGCCCAAGGCGCTGGCCGGGACACCGAGGGCCGGGTCGATGCCCAACTCGCGCCAGCGCCGCTGGTCCACGGAAATGGAATTGAGGGTGGTCGGGACACGCACGCGCGCGCCCCATTGCACCAGTTGTTCGGCAAAGCGCAGGCTCGCGGGCCCCGTATAGATGCAACCGTCGATATGCGCCTGGGTCACGTCGAGCAAGGCCGGTGCACCTTGCAGCTCGGCCATTTGCAAGATGATCCGCATGGCCACCTGGGCGGCCTGGCCATACTGGCCGTCAAGCAGGGCCAGGTCGTGTTCGCTGAGTTCGACGCTGCTGGCCGCCGCGGGGGCCGGCAGCAGGGTGGTCGGGGCCTGCCAATGATCGCCGGGTGTCTCGTCGAAGAGTTTCAGGCTGGCGCCTTCGACCCGCGCAAAGGCCTTGCCGCGCAAGGCGGCGAAGGCCTCCTGGCCGATGCACAGCACCGGCAAGGAGCGTTGGAAAATCACCTGGGCCACCAGCACGCCAAGGGTCAGGATCTCATCGGCCTCGGCCAGCACCAGTGCCGCGGGCGCATGGCCGTTGCTGATCAGTTCCATCATCACGCTGCTGCCGGTACACGAGCCGCGGCCGCTGGGCAGCGCCAGCACGCGGCCGGCCAGCTGTTCGCCGCTCAAGGGGTGATGGCGGTCGATCACCTCGCCACTGAACGGATCGACCCCGCCCCAGAAACTCAGGCCGACATCGGCGAACAGCAAGGGACCTTGGGCTGCTCCCTCGACCAGGCGGCGTCCGGTCAGGGCAGTGGGCGTGCTGGGCATTCAACGCTCCTCAGTAGTAGACGTGGGGCACGGTCAGGTCGGTCGGCGGAATCTCGGTGCCGACCCATTTGACGAACAGCTCCTTGTAACGTCCGGTACGTACCTGTTGGTTGATGAACAGGTTGAGGTAGTTGATCAGGCCATACTCGTTGCGCTTGGCGCCCAGCGAGACGTAGTCGATCACGTAGGGGGCATTGCCGGCGACCTTCAGGTTCTTGTATTTGCCTGATTTGAGCGTAGCGGCCGCCACGGTATTGGTGACGACGGTGGCGTCGATATGACCCTGGGCCACGGCCAGGATGGTGTCGTTCTGCGATTGATAGGCGCGGAAGCTGCCGGTGCCCCAACTCTTCTGGTCTTTTTCCAGGGCGAGGGCTTCAAAGGTGCCGCTGGTGTTGCCGACCGGCTTGCCCTTGAGGTCCTCGTACTTGTTGATACCGGTATCGCCGCGGGTCAGGACCACCATCTGGAAGGCGAAGTAGGGCAAGGACAGGCCAACGGTCTTGGCCCGCTCGAGGGTGTCGGAGGTAGAGGCGACGATCACGTCGGCGCGGCCCGAGACCAGCGCCGGAATCCGATCTGGAAACGGCGTTTCGACGATCTCGGCATCGACCCCGAGGACCTTCGCCAGGTCGTTGCAGTAGTCGACATCGAAGCCCACTGGCTTGTTGCTTTCATCGCGGGAGCCCATCGGCGGGAAGTCCAGGGTCACCGCGCAACGCAGTTTGCCCGAGCCGATGATGTCGTCGAGTTTGTCGGCCTGGGCCGTGGCGATAAATGAGGTACTGAGCACAGCGCTGAGGGCTACGGCAAATGCGGGGTTTTTCATAGAGGCCTCGTGGTCGGTTAAGTGCTGTTAGATATCGTATTGCGAATTTCGTATACGATATTTTATTAGCAATGAGCGTGCCCGTTTCAACGTCAGGGCGTGAACTCTTCGTTGGTCCTCGGCTTAGAAGGGTTGCCGGGGGGGCAGGACTCAGGCGTTTACTGATAGGGAGGGAGGGGATGTTACTGAAGGGAGCATGTTTTCGTGGCAACGCCCTGTAAAGGAACACCAGCGTCAGCCAGAGTCGACTCAGTCACTGTGGGAGGATCAGCGCCGGCTGTCGCGATACTGGCTGGGGGCGAGGCTGGTCAGGGCGCGGAACTGGCGGCTGAAGGCGCTGTGGTCGGTGTAACCGCAGCGCAGGGCGATTTCGGTGATCGGCAAGTCGGTGTCCAGCAGCAGCCGCGAGGATTCCTCCAGGCGGGCCTTGTGAATCATTTGTCGTGGGGTGAGCTGGAACACCCGCTTGCAGTGGCGTTCCAGCTGCGCCACCGAGAACCCGGCAATCGCGGTCAGTTCGGCGAGGCTGATGGGCCGGGCGAAGTGGCGGCGGATATGTGCATCCACCGCCGCGAGCTTGGGGAACGCCGGGTGGCTGGACTGGGGCAATTGCAGGTCGCGGGAGATTCCGGCGAGGCCGACGATACGCCCTTGCAGGTCGTGCAGCGCGAGCTTGTGGGTCAGGCACCAGATCGGCTGGTTGCCGTAATAGAGGTGCAGCTCGAGTTGGTCGGCGAGCTCGCGACCACTCGCCAGCACCCGGCGATCCTGCGCGGTGTACAGCGGGCCGAAGCGTTCCGGGAAGACCATGTCGGCGGTGCGCCCGAGCAGCTCGGCGCTCTGTTTGAAGCCGCAGCGCCGCGCCAGCGTCTGGTTGACGAAGGCATAGCGGGCTTCGCTGTCCTTGATGAAGAACACCACGTCCGACAGGGTATCGAGCAGCGGCGCGATCGGCTGCAAACTGCTCAGCAGCGTGGGCAGGTCGCAGGGTTTGAAATGGTTGAGCGAGGCGTACATGGCGCTGCAAGTCTGGGGGCGATCCTGCCGATCATAGAGACTCGCCGCCAGCCCCGGAAGCCCCGGGCCGGCATTCAGGCCGGCGGCGAGTCGTCCAGGCATGCCAGGGTCTCGATCCGGGCCGGGCTGAAGGGCGGGCGCGGTGCCGGAGGTTGCCAGCCGAACAGGTGCTGCGCGGCGGCGCCACAGACCCGGCCCTGGCAGGCGCCCATCCCGCAGCGACTGGCCAGTTTGGCCGCGCGCCAGTCAGCGTGCGGCGTCAGCGCGGCATAGGGCACATCCTCGCAGCGGCACACCAGGGTGTCGGGCCGGGCCAGTGACTTGAGCCGTGGGTCGAGCCTGAAGCTGTTCTGCAAGGCCTTGGCAAAGCCCTGCCAGCGTGCGCGTTGCGGCCACCAGGCCTGGGCTTGCGCACGCTCGCCGACCGCCGCGTGACCGGCAATCATGCCTTCGACCAAGGCCAGCTCACTGCCACCGAAACCGGTGCATTCGCCCGCCGCATAGTGATCGGCGCGGTTGCTGGCTTGCCAGGCATCGACCGCCAGCGCCTGGCCATTGAGTTCATAGCCCAGCGCCTGGCCGAGCTGGGTGTTGGGGATCAGGCCGAAGCCGCAGGCCAGGCGCTCGCAGGCCAGCTCGACGATCTTGCCCCGCTGTTGCAGGCGCACGCCTTCCAGGCGATCAGTGCCCAGGGCGGCGAGGACATGGCTACCGGTCCGATAATGCCGGTCGAACAGGCCGAACGACTGCAGCAGCTTGCCCGGCCAACGCGGCAGTTGCGCGGCGAAGGCGGCGATGGCGCTGGCGCCGGCCTGCTCGGCAATGCGCAGCACCTGGGCGCCGTGCTGGCGGGCCGTCGCGGCGCTGGCCAGCAGCAAGGGCCCGCTGCCGGCAATCACCAGGCGTTGATCGCGTACCGCCAGCCCGCCCTTGATCAGCGCCTGGAGGCCGCCGGCAGCGGTCACGCCGGGCAAGGTCCAACCGGGGAAGGGCAGCAGCAATTCGCGCGCGCCGGTACACAGGATCAGTTTGCCGTAGGTAATGATCCAGCCGCGCTCATCGTTTTCCACCAGCAACTGTTGCGGACCGGCACAGGCAATCACCCGCGTGCTGGCATGGCGCTGGATATTGGCGCGGTTCTCCAGTTGCTCGCGCAGACGACGGGCTTGGTCCGGCAGCTTGGCCTGGGGCCCGTCGCGCCAGATCTGTCCGCCCGGCAGTGGGTTGTCGTCGAGGATCACGATCCGCGCGGCGCTTGGCGCGGCGGCGAGCGCGGCGGCCATGCCGGCGGGGCCGGCACCGATGATCAGCAGGTCGGCGTATTCGCTCATGGGAGGGTCTCCACCCGCATGCCGTCACGGCAGAGGGTCTGGCAGGCCAGGCGACGGCGCCCGTCGATGGTCACTCGGCATTCCTGGCAGATACCCATGCCGCACAGCGGCGCGCGCCGTTGGCCGCCGACCGAGGTTCGCGTGCAGCCGTCGCCGACCAGGGCCAGGGCCGCCGCGACACTGCTGCCCTCGGCAACCTTCAGGGCACGTCCATCCAGCATCAAGTCAGGCATAAACAGGTTCCCCGAGAAAACGTTGCGGCAGATAGGGTTGTGCCGCCAGCGGTGGCGTTTCATCGAACAGTTGCGCCACCAGCAGGTCGGCGGTGCCGGGCGCCGTGGTAACCCCCAGGCCTTCGTGACCGACGGCGAGCCACAGACCTTGGCGCTGCGGGTGCTGGCCCACCAGTGGCAAGCCGTCGGGGCTGGCGGCGCGAAAGCCGGTCCAGGCGCGGATGCCATTGAGTTGCGCCAACCCGGGCATGTACTCGACGGCTCGCTTGAGCATCCTGGCGAGCATCCAGCCTTCGACCTGCGGGTCGCGGCTGCCGAATTGCCGCGAGGCGCCAATAAACAGCTGCCCGGTCGGGCGCGGCTGGATATTGCAGGCGGTCGAAGGCCCGCTGGCGTTGTGGGCGCTGGTGACATAGCCGAGTTCCACCAGCGTATGGGTGATTTTGCCGGGGTAGCGGTCGGTGATCAGCAAGTGGCCTTTTTTCGGCTCGATCGGCAGTTCCGGACACAGCTCGCTGGCCTGGACGCCGTTGGCCAGAATCACCGCCTCGGCCTGCAGCCAGTGCCCGTCGTCGAGGCGCACGCGGTTGCCCTCGACTTCACTGACCCGCGCCCGACGCTGTTGGATATTCGCGGTTTCGAGCATCCAGCGCGCCGTCTCCGGGGCATAGAGAATGCCGTCGCCATGGATCAGCAGTCCGCCTTCCAGGCCCTCGCGCAATGCCGGTTCGCGTTGGCGCAAGGCGTTGCCGCCGACCAACTCGCAGGCCACGCCATGGGCTTGCAGGTTCAGGTATTTACTCTGGGCGACGGCCATCTCTTCGGCATTGGCCGCCAGCCACAGGGTGCCGTTGCCACGGTAGGCGCAGCTGTCGGGAAGCGCCGCCGCCGTTTCGCGCCAGCGTTGCAGGGAGTATTGGCTGAGGGCCAGTTCGGCCGGGTTGTCGTCGAGCACCAGCAGATGGCCCATGCCCGCCGCTGTCGCCCCGGGCAGGCCAGCGTCCAGCACCAGGACCTGCAAGCCGCGCCGGGCCAGCGCCTGGGCACAGGCGGCGCCGATGATACCGGCACCGATCACGATCACATCGGCCACCTGGCCCGCGTTCACGGACGAATGCCCCAGGCGAACGGGTCGTCCTGTTCGATGATCAGGCAGGTTTCGGCGCTGATAAAGGCCCGGCCACGAATGGTCGGCACGATGCGCTCGCCCTGACGTTCGTAGGAACCCTCGAATTCGCTGCCGATGACACTGGCCTGGCGCCAGATCTGCCCCGCTTGCAATTTGTCATCGGCCGCCAGGCACGCCAGTTTGGCGCTGGTACCCGTGCCGCAGGGGGAGCGGTCGTAGGCCTTGCCGGGACACAGGACGAAATTGCGGCTGTCGGCGTGCGGGTCATCGGCGAACAGTTCGATATGATCGATCAAGCCGCCATCTTCACCACGAATACCCTGGGCCTCGAGGGCTTGCTGGACGGCGAAGGTATAGGCGGTCAGGGCCTCGAGATTGTCGCCGGCGATGTCCAGGCCATGTTCGGCGATCAGGAAAAACCAGTTGCCGCCCCAGGCGATATCGCCAACCACCGAGCCGATGCCCGGCACCTCCAGCGCCAGGGCTTTTTGGTAACGATAGGCCGGGACGTTACGCACGCTCACCGAATGGTCTTCGTGCAAGGTTGCCTGCACCGTGCCCACCGGCGTTTCGATGCTGTGCACGCCGGGGCCGATCCTGCCCAGGTGCGCCAGCGAGGCCACCAGGCCGATGGTGCCGTGGCCGCACATGCCGAGGTAGCCGCTGTTGTTGAAGAAAATCACCCCGGCGCAGGCGCTCGGATCCACCGGCTCACAGAGCAGCGCGCCGACCAGCACGTCGCTGCCGCGGGGTTCGAGCACGCAAGCGGCGCGCCACTGATCATGCAGTTCGGCCAGGCGCTGGCGTCGCACGGCCATGCTGCCATGGCCCAGGTCAGGAAAACCGGCGGTCACCAGGCGGGTGGGCTCGCCGCCGGTATGGGAGTCGATCACGCTGATACGTTTCATGGGGAGGGCCACGTCCGTTCCGATAAGTGAAGGACAGAGTGGCCCGCGCAGGGGGGCGCCGGCTTGAGGGTTTTAGCCTGTGCCGATGACGAAATCGGCACAGTGCGTTGCGCCATCAATGGCTGTGGGGCAGGTGCTCGAACAGGGTCTTGCAGACGCCGGCGATATGCTCGTCGAGCAGCTTCACCGCGAGATCGACGTCACCGGCGCGACAGGCCGCGAGAATCTCCCGGTGTTCATGGTCGGCGCGCTCCTTGCCGGCCGAAAGGCTCATCTGCATGCGCAGGTAACGCTCGAGCTTGTCGTTGACCGAGCGGATCAACCCGACCAGGAACGGCCGTTGCGCCGGTTCGTAGAGACAGGCGTGCAATTCCCAGTTGAGTTCGGCCCAGCGGCCGACGTCATCTTCGCCAATAAACTCCTGGCAGATGCGTTCGGCGCGGGCGAAGGTCTCTGCGGTCATGTTCGGAATCGCCAGGCGCAGCACCTTGTCCTCCAGCAGCATGCGCACTTCGAACATCTGCGCCAGCTCGGCATCGGAAACCCGCGTGACCATCGCCCCGCGATTGCGCTGGAACAGCACCAGGCCTTCGGCTTCCAGGCGCTTGAGGGCTTCGCGCACCGGAATCTTGCTGACGTTGAACTGGCGGGCGATATCGTCCTGGCGAATCGGCTGATCCTCGGCGAAATGCCCGGCGACGATGGCGTCGCGCAGATGACGGGTGATGATTTCCGAAGTCGAGGGCGAGTTGCCAAGGTCGGGAGCGTTGAGTTTTGGTAGGGCCACGGTATTGATCGTTCAGAATGATTTGCGTAGATGGTATACGAAATTGGCCGGGTGTTCCTGTGTGGCGGCCCGGGCGGTTGCCTGTCGCGAAGTTTTTCGGTGCGCCTTGAAAAGGCCGCTTTCAACGGGGGCCCAGAGTGAGTAGCAGAAGGACGACAAGCGAGGACAGCGCACTATAATTAATCCGTGTGGCCGTGGCGCGTACTCCACGGTCGCGCCCATGGGATGAACAGTACGTCTGAAGACTCGACAGAGGGTTCTGCCATGAAAAACCACTCCTTGCAGCATTACTCCCACGATCTGGGCATGGCCGTGCACGACACGTGGACGACCACCCGGGTCAAATCCGCCCTGGCCCGGGCGGACTCGGCCCAAAGCCTGCACATCCACGTCAAGACCCATGCCGGCACAGTGGCGTTGAGCGGTCGGGTGCTGACCTATCGTCAGTACGACCAGGTGCTTGAGCGGGTCCGTGCGGTACCGGGCGTGCTCGACGTCGATGCCCGGGAGCTGCGGACCCATGTGTCCGTGCCCACGGGCTCAATGCAAGCGCCCAACGCGGAGGAGACCAACGAGTACCGCTCGCCATTGCCACCTCGCGAGGATGACCAATAGCACTCCCACCTATCGGCGGCAGGGGCGACGGTTGCCGACCCTGCCTGGCCAGGGTCCTTGGGGCGTGTTCGGTATTAGCATCGACTGGGTATCCGGCGCCGCGACGGCAACAGCACCGGGTTAGTCGCCACCCTTGATGTCATCGGCGAACTTGCGCATGAGCCGCACCAGGTCGGCAACCTCCTGAGGCTGCCAGGTGGCGAAAATGGCTTGCCCAATCCTTTCCCGCGCTTCATCGATCCGATCCGTCATCGCCTTGCCTTTCTGCGCGATGACGGTTTCCCGGACGCGGCGGTCGCTGGCGCTCTCCTGGCGGTTGACCAGGCCGAGGCTTTCCAGCTTTGCCACCTGTCGGCTGACGGTGGTGTAGTCGCGCCCGACGCGGTCAGCCAGCTCGACAACCCCGATGGGACCTAACCGCTCTACCAGAACCAGCAATGGGAACAGCGCGCGGTCGAGGGCTATGCCGGCCTCTCGCACCATTGCTTCGTCGCGCTGAGGGCGGTTCATGACACCCACAATCTCGACCAGGGCCCCATGCAGCTCGCGGAGCTGAGCGTTTATATGTGTATTTTGCACTTTTTCTGTTGACACGATTTTCTCTCGGGACTAACACTTATATGTGCAAACTACACATATTGAGGTCGAGATGAAAGAGCAATTTGACGTCGACGTACTGATTTGCGGCGCGGGTGCGGCCGGTTTGACGCTGGCGATCGACCTGGCGCGAAGGGGCATTGCCTTCCGTCTGATCGAGAAGCTGACGAGCCCCTTCGGTGGCTCGCGTGGCAAGGGTATCCAGCCCAGAACCCAGGAGATTTTCGAGGATCTCGGCATCCTCGAGCGACTTGTCGCGACCGGTGGGGAATACCCGCCTCAGCGGCATTACCGCGCCGATGGCAGTTCTACCGACACGGATGGCATGGAGCGCGCCGAGCCGACACCGGGCGAGCCTTATCAACGGCCATTGATGGTGCCGCAGTTCCTGACCGAAGGCGTTATGCGCGAGCGTTTGCTCGAGTTGGGCCACCGACCGGAGTTTGGCTGTGAACTGGTCGCTATCGAACAGGATACGGACGGTGTTACGGCGCGTCTCGCCGGCCCGGCCGGTGACGAGCGCATCCGCGCGCGTTGGCTGGTGGGCGCCGATGGCGGCCGCAGTTTCGTGCGCAACGCGTTGGATATCGGCTTTGCGGGCAAGACCCTCGGCGTTCGCGCGATCGTCGCCGATGTCATGTTGACGGGCCTGACGCGTGATGTCTGGCATTGCTTCAACGACGGCGACATGCAGCGGCAGATCTATCTTTGCCCGCTCGCCGGAACCGAAATGTTCCAGATACAGGGCCCCATCGCGCTCGACGTCGATATCGACCTGGGTGTCGAAGGGCTGGCGGCCATGGTGGCGCAGCGCACTGGACGCGATGATATCCGGATCCAATCGGTCTCCTGGGCATCGGCTTACAACATGAATGCGCGGCTGGCCGATCGCTATCGCGTCGAGCGCGTGTTCCTTGTCGGGGATGCCGCGCATATCCATCCGCCGACTGGTGGCCAGGGTCTCAACACCAGCGTGCAGGATGCCTGCAACCTGGGCTGGAAGCTTGCGGCGGTGGTGCATGGGGCGGCGCCGACGTTGCTCGACACCTACGAGGAGGAGCGCCGCCCGGTGGCGGCGGCAATGCTCGGCCTGGCGACCCGGCTGCTCGATGCCCAAGGGCGGGGCAATATGCGCCGTGGTCGTGAGGTACACCAACTGGATATCGGTTATCCCGAATCCTCGCTTGCGCTGCAAAAGGTCGCCGGTAGTGGCTCGGTGGTCGCCGGCGAGCGCGCGCCGGACGCGCCGGTCCGGGGCGCGGCTGGCCAACCGATCCGGCTGTTCGCCTTGTTTCAAGGGGCGCACTGGACTTTGCTCGGATATGAGGCCGAGCGCGGGTTGGTACCGCCACGTCCAGGGCTGCACATCCATATCATCGGCCCACGCGGCGACCTGTTCGATGATGGAGGCCACTTTCGTGACGCCTACGCGCCCACCGCCGGCGACTGGGTGTTGGTGCGTCCGGACGGCTACATTGCGGCCATTCTCGCCAGCGACGAGGTCGCGCTGTTGCAGGGCTACCTTGCGCGGGTCGGACTCGCCGCCGGTTGAGGTAATGAGCTGGCCTGTATGCAATGGCGCGGGATAAAGCCGAGACCGATGGCCTGCTACAGGTCGGCTGTGGCCGTGCCGTGCTTGATCTATCCTATAGGGGGGGATAGTATATTTGGGTAATTCATTGAGACCCGAGACGCCCGTCATGAGTGAGCACGAACACGGCCACCCCCATCCTCATCCCCACCAGAGTCATGAAGCGATCATCAAGCGGCTGAAGCGCGCCGACGGTCATTTGCGCGGCATCATCACCATGATCGAAGAGGGTCGTGAGTGCGTCGACATTGCCCAGCAACTGCACGCAGTGGAAAAAGCGGTGTGCCAGGCCAAGCGCACGCTCATCCAGGATCACATCGATCACTGTCTGGAAGACACCGTTTTGGCACTGAACACGGGCGAGCGCGCGCCCCTGGAAGCCTTTAAACAAATCACCAAGTACCTCTAGGTTCTGACATGCCCAACTTCGCTGAACTCTTGCAACAGGGCGGTTCACACGCCTGGCTGTACTTCCCGAGCGCTATCCTGCTCGGCGCCCTGCATGGCCTGGAACCCGGCCACTCGAAAACCATGATGGCGGCGTTCATCGTGGCGATCCGTGGCTCGGTAAAGCAGGCTGTGTTATTGGGCCTGGCCGCTACGCTGTCGCACACCGCGGTGGTGTGGTTGGTGGCCATCGGCGGTATGTACCTGGGCAAAGGCCTGGATGCGCAGACCACCGAGCCTTACTTTCAGCTCGCGTCCTCGGCGCTGATCATTCTGATTGCGCTCTGGATGCTGTGGCGGACCTGGCGTGGCGAGCAGATGTTCAAGTTCGAGCAAGGCGATGATCACCATCATGGTGAGCATGACCATGACCATGACCATGACCATGACCATGGTCACCATGACGAAACCCATCGGATCGATACCGGTCATGGCCGCGTCGAACTGTCGATCTTTGAACAGGGCATGCCACCGCACTGGCGCTTGAAGACACTGAGCGGGCAGGCGTGGTCGGCTTCAGACGTGCGCTTGACGACCAGCCGTCCAGACGGCAGCACTCAAACCTTTGCGTTCGTCGAGCGCGAAGGTTTCCTGGAGTCGACGGTCGATATTCCCGAGCCGCATGAATTCAGCGCGCGCCTGAGTCTCGGGCACGCCGGGCATTCCCATGATTACGATCTGGAATATCTGGAGCATGATCACGGGCACGTACATTCCGAGCTGGAAGGCCTGGAGTTGTCGATCGATGGCTATCAGGACGCCCATGAGCGGGCGCACGCCAATGATATCCGCAAGCGCTTCACCAACCGTGAGGTCACCACCGGGCAGGTCATCGTGTTCGGTCTGACCGGCGGCTTGATTCCTTGTCCGGCGGCGATCACGGTTCTGTTGCTCTGTCTTCAGGTCAAGGAGGTCGCGCTGGGCGGGATGCTCGTCCTGTGCTTCAGCATCGGCCTGGCACTGACCCTGGTCACGGTGGGGGTTGCCGCGGCGATTGGCGCCCGGCAGGCGTCCAACCGCTGGCCTTGGCTGGGCAGCGTTGCGCGTCGGGCACCTTATCTGTCCAGCGTCTTGATCATTGGCGTTGGCCTGTACGTGGGTATCCACGGTTGGATCGGCCTGACCGCCTGAGTGCTTGGCCCGCCCGTTACATTGGTCTGTTCCTGGCGGCATCCGCTGCCGCCACGTGACTGCCCAGGTGTGCTGAAGCCGTGGCTCAATTGCCAGGATAATCGGCGATGACCTGATCGGCGCCTGATTGGGTCTGGCCTATCACTTGATACGGCTGCCGGGTTGGGCCGCCATCCATTCCGGGCGACCCCATGGGCATGCCGGGAACCGCGATTCCGACGAGGTCGGGGTGGTTCTTCAAGTCGCGGATCTGCGCGGCTGGCACATGTCCCTCGACGAATTTACCGTCAATCACCGCGGTATGGCAGGAGGCCAGGCGCGGAGCGACGCCAAGGCGCTGTTTGAATTCGCTCATATTCGGTTCGACATGGTCGCGAACGCTGAAACCATTGCTCTCAAGATGCTTGATCCAGGCCTTGCAGCAGCCGCAGTTCGGGTCGCGGTAAACGTCGATGACTTCAGCGGCCTGGGCCGCTCCGGTCAGCAGCAAGGTCGTGAGCATCGCGATGCGTAATCTGGTGTTCATGGGTGTTCTCCCGTTCAAAAAACAGCACTGACCGATAGCCGCAACCACGCTGCGGCTTTCTTGGATTCTGACTTTATCTTCAACCTTTCCACAGTGGTAAGGTCAAGCCGACTTCCCGGACTCAAACTATCGAAACACGGCGCAGGCGCAAAGCATTGAAGACCACCGAGGCCGAGCTGACGCTCATGGCCAGCGCGGCAATCAGTGGGGACAGCAGGTGTCCGCTCAGCGGGTAGAGCAAGCCGGCGGCCAGCGGGATGCCCATGGCGTTGTAGAGGAAAGCGAACGTCAGGTTCTGATGCATGTTTCGCACTGTGGCCAGCGACAGGCCGCGAGCCCGCAGGATACCGAGCAGGTCGCCCTTGACCAGGGTGACCTGGGCACTGTTCATCGCCACATCGGTGCCGGTGCCCATGGCGATCCCCACGTCGGCGCGCGCCAGTGCGGGGGCATCGTTGATGCCGTCGCCGGCCATTGCCACGTGGTGTCCGGCTTGTTGCAGCGCCGCGACCAGGCGTTCTTTGTCTTGCGGTTTGACCTCGCCATGCACTTCCTCGATACCCAACTGGCGGGCTACCGAGCGCGCGGTGCCGAGGCCGTCGCCCGTGGCCATGATCACCCTGACTCCATCCGCCTGCAGACGCTCGACCGCCCGTTTCGAGGTCGGCTTGATGGGGTCGGCAACCGCCAGCAAACCCGCCAGGGCGCCGTTGACCGCCAGGTACATGATGCTTGTGCCGTCGCCACGCAGCTTGTCGGCCTGCGCTTGCAAGCGCTCGGTGGCGAAGCCAGCCTCCTGCATCAACAGCGTATTGCCCAAGCGCAATTGGTGACCTTCGACCAGGCCGCTGACGCCAATACCGGAGGCGGACTCGAAGTGTTCAGCTGGGCTCAGTATCAGGCCGATGGCCTGTGCTTGTTTGACGATAGCCTGGGCTAGCGGGTGCTCGCTGCCCTGATCGAGGCTCGCGGCCAGGCGCAGTACTTCCTGCTGAGTAAATCCGGGTAAGGCCTCGACGCTATGGAACGCGGGGCGGCCTTCGGTGAGGGTGCCGGTTTTGTCGACGATCAGGATATCTATCTTGCGCAGGTTCTCGATGGCGGCGGCATCGCGAAACAAGACACCGCTGCCCGCCGCCTTGCCGGTGGCGACCATGACCGACATGGGCGTTGCCAGGCCAAGGGCACAGGGACAGGCGATGATCATGACCGCGACCGCATTGATCAGGCCGAACACCCAGCTGGGTTCGGGGCCCCACAGCCCCCAGCCGAGTAGCGTCAGGGTGGCGATGCTGATCACCACCATTACGAAGTAACCGGCAATCACGTCCGCCAGACGTTGCATCGGCGCTTTTGAGCGTTGCGCCTGCACCACCAACTGCACAATCTGCGCGAGCAGGGTGGCCGAGCCAATTTTCTGCGCCAGCATCACCAAGCTGCCGTGGCTGTTGAGAGTCGCGCCGATCAACGTGTCGCCCGGCCGCTTTATCGTCGGTATCGGCTCGCCGGTGAGCATCGACTCGTCCACGGCACTTTCGCCTTCAAGCACCTGGCCGTCGACTGGCACTTTTTCCCCTGGTCGCACCCGTAGCCGGTCACCGTTGTGTACGTGGCTCAGGGGGATGTCTTGTTCCGTGCCATCGGCGTTGATCCGTCGGGCTGTTTTGGGGGCCAGTCCAAGCAGCGACTTGATGGCCGCCGAGGTTTGTGAGCGCGCCTTGAGTTCGAGCAACTGGCCGAGCAGGGTCAGCGAGATGATCACGGCCGCCGCCTCGAAGTACACACCAACGCGACCCTCCATCATGAAGTCGCTGGGGAAGGCGCTGGGGGCCAGGGTGGCGACGACGCTGTACAGGTAGGCCGCCGCGGTACCGAGGCTGATCAGTGTCCACATGTTCGGGCTGCGCTGAATGACTGAGCGCACCCCACGCCGATAAAACGGCCAGCCGGCCCACAGCACGACGGGGCTGGCCAGTCCAAACTCGAGCCAGTTTTGCGTGGCAGCGTGAAACAGCACCAGGGCATGGCCACCCATGGCCAGCAGGGTGACAATTACGGTCAATGGCAAGGTCCACCAGAAGCGCCGGGTGAAGTCCTTGAGTTCGGGGTTCTCTTCTTCCTCCGGTTCGGCAATCAGCGGTTCCAGGGTCATGCCGCACTTCGGGCAGATGCCGGGGCCGATCTGGCGGATTTCCGGGTGCATGGGGCAGGTGTATTCAGTGGCCGCCGCGGGTGCCGCTGTTGCGAGCTGTTCGATTTCAGATTGGGTTATTGGGGGGTGCCCATGATGGTGTTCAACACTGTGCATGAGTTAATTCCTTTTCTCATCCTGGGTGGGAGCCGAGCTTTCTCCGTGATGTCCGTGACCACTGTGGTGGTGCCCGAAGAAATGCATCAGCGGGCACAACAGCAAAATCATATAAGGCAGCACGCCCAGCATATGGCCATAGTGCTCCCTGGCCAGATAGAACATCCCGATCACCAGCAGCATGCCTAGCGCTATGCCAGGTCTGCTTCTCCAGAAGGTCGGCGAGGTGTTGCTGGCGTGGGGGGCATTCATCATGGTCCTGTACTCCTGAAAGAGTGCTATCCAGTGGTTCGATGTTTGGCGGTTTCACCCTGGCCTGGCCGGCCAGGGCGAAATCGCCATTGCAGCTACATCGCTATGCTCGGGATCACTTGCCCATGGGCATTTTCATCATGCTCGACTGTTGATCCATCATCTTCATCATCATGTTCATCATTCCCATGCCGCCGTTGTTGCCGGACATGCCCATGCCGTTACAGTTTTGCTGCAGCATGCCCACGCCGTCTTTCATCGTCTGCATGCCTTCCTGCATGGCCGCCCTTCGCTCGGCGGGGGTCTTGGCGGCGACCATTTTGTCGCGTGCCGCCTGCATCTTTTGCATTTGTTCGGTCATGGCCTGGTTCTGCATGGGCGTGGTTGTGTCGCTGGTTTGAGCCGGCGCGCTCGGCGTCTGCTCCGGGTGATGCTCGTCGGCGGCCGAGGCAATGAATGGGCTGCTCACAAGCAGGGCGGCCAGGATCAATTTCAATGAGCTATGCATGACAATCTCCAGAGGGTGAGGACAACACAGGTAAAAGCAAGCCGCGCCGGGTTGGCGCAGTCAGGTGTAGCGGCCGGAGTTCGGCGCGCTGAAAGTCGCTTTAATCGTTGAGGCGGACGAAAATCAGGCGGGCAGGCGGCTTGGCTGGTGCAAGGCGCCGTAGGACGAGAAAGGGACAAACAGACAGCGTGGCGGGGTACAACATGAGCAACGCGGGGATCAGCAACAGCAACGACCAACTGAACAGGTCGAACGCTTGAAGATGGGGCGAAGGACTCACGGCTATCGCGGTATCGGCACAGTGTTGCAGGCAACCAGAGGCATGGGCATCGTGGCTGGCGCCATCTTGCGCGATGTTGAGCGAAACATGGGTTGTCGCCGGATTGTGCTCGGGAAGTACCAGGCAGCCCTGGCTCGCCGCCAAGCCAAACGCCAACAGCCACAGCACGATGGCCAGGCGTATGAACGTTGCTTGACGATGGCGAAACCAGGACATGACGCTTCCCCGGGAATGGGTGACGGGTTGTGGTTTTTCAAACTACAGAACCTCGAAGCGTCACGATTGATCTACATCAAAGTAAGCCGCCGGCTGGTTTCGATTCAAGCATCGGTCGTCACGCCACGGCGTTTCTGCCGCTCGGACTCCAGCCAGATCACCAGTGCCAGCAGGCTGCCACCGGCTATCAGCAAACTCATCAGCCAACCCAGGGTCTCGGCGAGTTGAGTGAAAAACAGCGTGTAGAGCTGGATGATGAAGAAGGTCGAGCCATAGCCCACCAACATGCCGAAACGCAAACGAATCCCCAGCGCCAGAATCCCCAGGCTGACCAGCGCCCAGAGCAGGTTGTACCTCACCAGCTCGCCGGCATCGGCCAGGTGCCAGGGGTCGTCGATCAACTCGTAGCTGCCAAACAGCGACAGCAGCCACAGCGACATTTCGGCGACAAACAGACCGCAGGAAATCCACACCTTGGCAAAGCCGTTGTAACGCCGCAGCAAGCTGGCCTCACCGTGCAAATGCAGCGCGCCCGTCGCGATCAACGCGACCGCGGCGCCGAGAAAACGCAGCGGGTAGTTCATGCCGAACCAGTAGGCGCCCCAGCCGGACTGATAGCCGCTGCGACCGCCAAACCAGACAAAGAACAGCACGCTGCACAATGTCAGCAGCAAGACGTTGTTCAGGACATAGCTGAGCACCAGCAGTATCAGCAGATCGACCAGCAGCAACGCCGGCCAGTTGCCCGAGCCATCCGAATAGATCATGCCCAGCACAACGCTGGTACCGATCAAGGCAAAGCCGCCAAGCAACTCCAGCGTGCCGCCAAACAGCTTCAGTTGCCTGCCGATCAGCCAGCGGCCGCCGATAAACAACCCCAGCGTTACCAGTGTCAGGCTGACGGCCAGTTTCGGCAGGCTGAACTCCAGGTGTTCACGCAGAAACAGCAGCAGTCCCGCCGCCAGGCTGATCGCGCCAAAGGTCAGGAACCAGCGGCCCAGAGAGCGCCAGTCCCAGCGCGTCAGTACGTAGCGCTGGCCAATCCGGGCGTGCTGGTCGATGTCGATCTGGCCATCTCGCAGCCATTGATCCAGTGCCTTGTGCACCTGTTGATTGCGCTGATCCGGGCTCATTGTGAGGCTCCCTTGCCGCTCAGGGCCAGGCGTTCAAACGACCAGCCGAGTAACAGGCCGATGATCCCACCGACCGCGAAAAACGTTGCCACGCTCAAGCGGTCCCATGAGTACTCATAAAACCGCGTGTACAGGTCGATGCCCAGGAACACGACGGCGAAACCGGTGAAGCTCGGATGCTTGAAGCGCGCGCCGATCACCAGTTGGCCGATGGGCACCAGGGTAAACAGCACGGTCCAGATACGCGTGTCGCGGCCCCAATCATCCAGGCTGAGAAACCAGAGCGAGCAATTGAGGTAGAGCAGCCCGAAGATCACATACAGCCGGCCAAATCCGCAGAAGCGACGCAGTTCACGCTCCTCGGCCAGTTGGTGGCATAACCCCAATACCGCCGCCAGCGCGGCAATCACCGCCATCGAACGCGGATCCTGGATATTGAAAAAATAACCGCCATGCCCGACGTACCGGCCCCAGGCGCCTAGTCCGTGGAATGCACACAACAGCCCCAGCAGCAACGGCCAGCGCAAACGGTAACGGTAGGCGGTGAGGATGCTCAGCAGCGCCGTGACCAACAGCGCCAACGGCACATTGCCCAACTCGCCCTCGTAATCATTTGAGGAGCCCAGTAACAGGCTTGCGCCGATCAGGATCAGGCCGATGGTCAGGATCGCGACACCAGTGACCGGCGTCCGTTGGGCCGGATTGCGGGCCATGCGCACACCGACCCACCACAAGCCGGCCCCGGCGCAGCAGAACAGCACTGCACCGACCATCACCGACTGGCTGAACAGGCTCAGGCCCCCCAGCACCGCCATGCCGATCAGCAGCACCGCGCCGATCCCCAGCCATTGCAGCACGCTGGACAACAGCTGGCCAGGTTGTTCGTAAGGTGCGCTCAGCCGCTTGCGGGCTTCGGCGTCGATCAGGCCACGATGATGCCAGTCGGCGATTTCGTGAACCAGCAACTGCTTTGTCGTTTTTCTCATGGTGTCCAGCGGTCCGTGACGTGAAAAATCCAATGGCCTACAGCACATTAGTGTCATTTTCGGCCCGTGGCGTCACATTTTGAAAAACGAATTCTGCCCAGGCCCCACGCGTGGCCTGATCCGAAGCTCGATACGATCAGCCTTGCACGTGACACCTCACCCGTTGCTGTGTCTCTCCCAGCAATGCCTGCGGTTTTTCACAGCCGGCAGTACACAAGGCGCACCGCTCACGAAAGAAACAGCCCGACGGAAGGCGACGGTTTCCCGGCAACTCGGTCGGCGCCGCCATCTGTTCCGCATGCAAGGGCACGCCCAGTCGCGGTACTGCTTCGAACAGCAGGCGGGTGTAAGGATGGCGCGGCTGATCCAGCACCTGGGCGGCGCTGCCCAGCTCGACGATCTGCCCCAGGTACATCACCGCCACCCGGTCGGCCATGTGCCGCACCACGGACACGTTATGCGAAATCAGAATGTAGGTCAGGTTGCGCGCGCGTTGCAGTTCCGCCAGCAGGTTGAGGATCTGCGCCTGCACCGAGATGTCCAGCGCCGAGGTCGGCTCGTCGAGGACAATGATGTCCGGGTCGGACGACAGGGCGCGGGCAATCGCGATCCGCTGGCGCTGGCCACCGGAAAACTGATGGGGGAAGCGGTCCAGGTACTCCGGGCGGATGCCGACCTGGGCCGCGACCCTGGCCGCGATCGCGCGCATCTGTGCCCGCGGCGCGTGACCCCGGGCGTACAGCGGCTCGGTAATGATCCGCCAGATCGGCAGGCGTGGATCCAGCGAGGATTGTGGGTCCTGGAACACAATCTGCACATTGCTGCTGGCCTGGCCGTCGGCGCGGGGGGCCCAGCTCAGTGCGCCGCTGCTCGGCGTCACCAGGCCCATCAACAGCTGCGCCAGGGTGCTTTTGCCGCAGCCCGACTCACCGACGATGCCCAGGGTTTCGCCGGCCCTGACCTGCAGGTCGATGCCGTTCAGCGCGTGGGCGTAGCCCCGTGGTCGGCCCAGCCAGTCATTGCTCACCGGGAAGCGTACGCGCACATCGTCCAGCCGGAGAATTTCCGGCGCCGTGTCGGTCACGGAGTGAATCACGGCACTGTTCATCACGAAAGCTCCTTGACCGGTAACCAGCACGCGCTTGCGCGTTGCTCATTACCGTTGATGGGATTGAGGCGCGGGCGCTGAGCGCAGATCGGCATGCTATGCGGGCAGCGTTCGGCGAAGGTGCAGCCGACGGGCAGGGCGGCCAGGTTCGGCACCTGGCCGGGGATGGTCAGCAGCGGCTGTCCCGGCTCGACCATCTCCGGAAGGCCGCTGAGCAAGCCCTGGGTGTAAGGATGCTGCGGATTGCCCATCACCTCGGCGGTGCAACCTTGCTCGACCACGGCGCCGGTGTACATGACGTAGACCCGGTCGCAGAACTGCGAGACCAGGGCCATGTCGTGAGTGATCAGCAAAATGGCGGTGCCTTTTTGCCGGGCCTTTTCCCGGAGCAGCAACAGCACCTGGCGTTGCACGGTGACGTCGAGGGCGGTGGTCGGCTCGTCGGCAATCAGCAGTTGCGGTTCGCAGGAGAACGCCAGCGCGATCATCACCCGTTGGCGCATGCCGCCGGACAGCTCGAACGGATAGCTCTCCAACACCTGTTCGGGGCTGGCGATATGCATGTCATGCAACAGCGCGATGGCCTTGAGACGGGCTTCGGCCGCGCTGATCTTCTGGTGATGGATGATCACGTCGAGCATTTGCCGACCGATGCGCCGGGTCGGGTTCAGGGCGGTCATCGGTTCCTGGAAAATCATCGCGGCGTCGCGGCCGCGGATCTGTAGCAAGTCCTTTTCGCTGGCCGCGAGCATGTCGCGATCGAGCATGCGCAGGCTACCGGCGGTGATGCGATAACTGCGTTCGGGCAGCAGACGCATGCTGAGCATGGCGGTCACCGACTTGCCCGAGCCGGACTCGCCGACCACGCCGACGATTTCGCCGGGATTGACCTGCAACGAAACGCCGTTCAGCGCCTTGACGTTGTTCTTGTACGCCGGGAATTCCAGGCTCAGGTTATCGATGGCCAGTACTGGAGTGGAAGTGTGCATGCTCATTTCCCCTGTTGCCGTGGATCGAGCAGATCGCGCACGCCATCGCCGAGCAGATTGAAACCGGTGGCGGTGATCAGGATCGCCAGGCCGGGAAAGGTCGAATACCACCAGTTGTCGAGGATATAGTTGCGCCCGGTGGCGACCATCGCCCCCCATTCGGCGGTCGGCTGTTGTGCCCCGAGGCCGATGAAACCCAGGGCCGAGGCCATGAGAATGGCGCTGCCGATATCCAGGCTCAGTTGCACCAGCAACGGCGGCATGGCGTTGCGTGCCACGTGCCAGTGCACCATGTGCCAGCGGCCGGCGCCGAAGGTCTGCGCGGCCTTGACGTAGCCCATCTGGCGGATGCTCAGGGCCTGGCCGCGGGCCAGCCGCACATAGGATGGAATCCGCACCAGGGTGATCGCCAGCATGGCGTTGAACAGGCTGGCGCCCAGTGCCGCGGCCAGGGCCATGATCAGCACCAGCGAGGGCACCGACAGCATGATGTCCATCAGGCGCATGATCAGGGCGTCGAAACGCCCGCCGATCACCCCGGAAAAACACCCCAGCAAGCCGCCGATCAGACACGAGGCAAAGGCCACGAACAGGCCGACCCCCACCGACTGCTGGCTGCCGAACAGGACGCGGCTGAACAGGTCGCGACCGACCTCATCGGTGCCGAACCAATGCTCGGCCGACGGCGCCATCAGGCGCGCGCCGAGGTCCAGCGCGTTGGGATCGTGGCTGGCCAGCCAGGGGGCGAAGATCATGCACAGCAGCACGATAAAACTGATCGCCAGGCCGGCCATGGTCAGCGGGCTGCGGCGGATCTGGTAGGCCAGGTAGGCGAGTTTTTCGTTCCAGCGTGGACCGCGCGCGGCGGTCAGGGGGATGGACATTTCAATTCACCTCGCCGATGCGTGGGTCGATCACGCGGTACAAAAGATCGATGGCCATGTTCAGCAGCACATAGATGAATGACACCAGGATCGCGAAGCCCATTACCGCCGGAAAATCCAGTGACTGGATCGACTTGACCACATAGGCGCCCATGCCGGGCCAGGCAAATACGGTTTCGGTCAGCACGGCGCCATACAGCAGGTCGCCGAGGGTCAGCCCGAGCACGGTCACCGAAGGGATCAGGGCATTGGGCAGGGCGTGGCGCAGGATCACCGTCCAGCGCGACAGGCCATAGGCGCGGGCGGTGCGAATGTAGTCCTCGGCCAGTTGTTCGAGCATCGCCGAGCGAATCTGCCGGGCGACCACGCCCAGGGTCACGAAGCCCAGGGTCGCGGCGGGAAGAATCAGGTGTTGCAGCACGTCGAGAAACAGGCCGCCGTCACCGGCCAGCAGCGCGTCGATCAGGTAGAAACCGCTGAAGGTCGGCGGCGGCGCCAGCCCTTCGGACAGCCGGCCACCACCGGGCAACCAGCCCAGTTGGCCGTAGAACAGCACAATCGCGCCGAGGCCGAGCCAGAAGGCCGGGGTGGAAATGCCGGTGACCGCGAGGGTGCGGGCGATCTGGTCGATGGCGCGGTTATGGTAGACCGCCGACAGCACGCCCAGCGGCACGCCGACCAGGATCGCCAGCAGCAGCGCCACCAGCGCCAGTTCCAGGGTCGCCGGGAAGAACGCCTGCAAGTCTTCGAGAACCGGGCGGCTGGTGCGTATCGAGGTGCCCAGGTCGCCGTGCAGCAGGTCCAGCAGGTAACGGCCGTATTGTTGATACAACGGCAGGTCCAGGCCCAACTGGTGGCGGATGCCGGCGACCAGCGCATCGCTGGCGCGGTCGCCGGCGATCAGCCGGGCCGGGTCGCCGGGGATCAGGTGCGAAATTGCAAAGGTAATCAGCGAAACACCGAACACGACCAACACCAGGCCGAGCAGGCGCTTGCGCAATAAAGTCAGGAAGGCCATTTGGCACCTCAGTCACAGCAACGACGAGAATCAGACGCCGCGCCAGCCGCGAACGGCTGACGCGGGGGGAGCAGGTTTACTTGCTCATGCCGCCCAGGTTGAAGACCTGTTCGAGCATCGGGTTGAACACGTAGCCTTTGACCGAATCGCGCATCGGCAAGGTGTAGCTCTTCTGATAGAGGTAGGCGTAGACGCTGTCCTTGAGCACCATTTTCTGCGCGCTCTGGTACAGCTCGACGCGCTTGGCGGTGTCACTGGTGGCGGCCGCTTCGCGGATCAGCGTGTCGACTTCGGGGTTGCTGTAGAACGAACGGTTGCCTTGCAAGCCCTGCATCTTCGAGTCAAACCAGAAGTTCATGAACATGTAGGGGTCGGCAAAGTCCGGGCTCCAGGCGCCCGAGGCAATGTCGTAGTCGGCCTGGCCGACGCGTTCGCGCAGGGTCGCGTTGGCGAGTTTTTCCATTTTCAGGTTGATGCCCAGTGGTGCCAGCGCGGCTTGCAGGGTCAGGCCGATCGGTTCCCAGTTGGGATCCTTGTCCGAGTACATGTAGCTGAGGTTGGTGATCTTCTGCGGGGCCTTGGCCAGGCTGGCCTTGGCGGCGGCGAGGTCCTGTTTCATCGGCGGCAACGAGCTGTCATAGGCCCACATGCCATCCGGGATCGGCCCGTTCATCAGCTTGGCCTTGTCCTTGAGAATGCCTTTGACGATGCCGTTGTAGTCCACCGCTTCGGTAATCGCCCGGCGCGCATCGACGCTGCTCAGCGGACCCTTCTTGTTGTTCAGGTACAGGTAGGTCACCCGCAACGACGGGAACTCCCTGACCACCACGCCGGACTTCTTGGCGAGTACGCCGAGCTGGTCTTCGGGCATGTCCTCGATGATGTCCAGGTCACCGTGTTCCAGTTGCAGGCGGCGCACCGAGGGTTCGGCGATGATCTTGATGACCACGCTTTTCAGCGCCGGCTTGGGCCCGGCGAAATAGCTGTTCGGCTCCATCGTCAATGACTGGCCTTTCTGCCAATTGCTCAGGCGGAAGGGACCGGAACCGGCGGTGTGACTGGACAGCCAGGCGTTGACGTCGGCGCTCTTGGTCAGCACATCCGGGTTGATGATCGAGGCGCCGTTGTGGGCCAGGGTAAACAGGAAGGGTGCAAACGGTGTTTTCAGGGTGAAGCGGATGGTCTGCGGATCGACCACCGTCACCACCATGTCCTCGGGGAAGGCGCCGGACGGCCCTTGCTTGAGGGTCATCAGACGGTCGAAGGAAAACTTCACCGCGGCGGCATCCACCGGGGCGCCGTCATCGAATTTGTTGCCGGGCTTGATCTTGAATTCCCAGACCAGGTTGTCCGGGGAAACAGTCCAGCTTTCGGCCAGGTCGCCCTGGACCTCGGTGCTGCTCTTGTCGCCCTCGATCTTGTAGCCGACCAGGCGTTGGTACGACGGATAGGTAATGGTCCAGTCGTTGTTGTCAAAGGTCACGGCCGGGTCGAGGGTCTGCGGATCGGCCGGTTTGCCGATGACCAGCGTGTCTTTGGGGACCGCCGCCGTCGCGGCCTGCCAGGCGCCGAGGCTCAAGGCGCTGAACAGAACGGTCAGCAGCAGTTTGCCAGTGCCGGGAAAGGAGTTGCGGGTCACGGTGTGCGTTGGGTTCATGCCGGTTTCCTCGATCATTCGATGTATGGAAGTGCGTCAGGTTTTTTATAAAAGCTATAACCGGGCAGTTGCAGGTGAAGCATCAATAATGCGGTCTTGTTGTTGTTATCAGCCGCACCCGAGGTGGGCTGTGCTGTGTCGCTTGCGAAACTCTGTGGCTTCGTCAGTGTTGGCGTTGTGGCTCGAGCGGTTTTCGCGGTGGTTGCTTACTCATCCTCCAGCAGTGGGTAGTCGTCGGCATTCGGTAGTTCGTAATGCCACCATTCCGTGGCAATCGCCTGGAATCCGGCGCCGAGCATGATCCCCAGCAGCAGCAGGCGATTGCGCTGCACGTCGGCGGGCAGGTCGGGGTAGAACTGATGGGAGCGCTCTTGCATGGCGTCGAAGGCGGTACCCATCTCCAGTGGCTCGCCCGCGCCGTCCACCAGGGTCAGGTCCACGGCCACGCCACGGCTATGGTGGGAACCCAGGTGCGGGTCGCGCACGTAGTCGTTGTCCGGCAGCGCCTGCCACAGCAGGAACTGGGCGTAGGGCGGTCGATAGGCGTCATAGATGCGCAGGGTCAATCCGGCCTGGCGCGCCAGTCGGCTGGCCTTGTGCAAACAGTCGGCGGCTTGCCGATGCAAGCGGCAACGGGCCGTCGGGTAGATCACTTTTCCAGCCAGGTTGTCCGCACTGGCGTAGATCAGGTCGATTTGCACCTGATAACGCTCGGCATCAATGTCTACAAGGGGGCTGTGGTTCACGCAAATACTCCAGTCGATGGGTCAGCCTTCGAACTGACCGAAGGCTTTTTGCAGTTGACGATTCTTCGCCAGGCGCTCGTCGAGACGCTCGCCGTACTTCTCCGCGACGGCCGAAACCACCAGGTTCAACAGACAGGCCAACGGGGCGGGGGAGTCCCAGAACTGCCCGACATCGGTTTTCAACTGCAACAGATCCAGTGGGTAGTCCCGGGCCCAGGGGCATTGCAGGTCGGTGATCAGGGCCAGCGGCAGGGCGTTGTCCAACGCTGCCTCGCAGAAGGTCTGGGTCACGCTGGAATAAGCCCGGAAGTCGGCAATGATCGCGTAGGGATTGGCAAAGCCGGAGTTCAGGGTTTCGGCGTAGATGCCCGACAGACCGTCGACGTAGTAGACCTTGGGGCGAATGTACTCAAGGTGGCTATGAAACGCGGTGAGAATCCCGCGGGTCGACTGGATCCCGAGAATGAACACGGCGTCGGCTTCATGGATGCGCTGCACGATCTTGGCAAAGACCTCGCCGCGTGCCAGGCCATAGGCGTGCTGGATTGCCTCGATCTCGCGATTCAGGGAGCGGTCGAGCGCGTCGTCCTGGTTGGCTTCGGCACGGAAGGCGGCAATCCGGTCGGTGATCAGCCACGACGCCGGCGCTTCACCGCGCAGGCTGCGCTTGACCTCGTCGATGTTCTGGTAACCCAGGGAGCGGAAAAAACGCCCCACGGAAATCCCGGTGGTGGACGCTTGCTGCGCGATGCTGTCGGCCGACTCGAAAGGCAGCTGTTCCGGGTTGCCCAGCAGATAGCTGGCAATGCGTTTCCCGGTGGGGGTCAGGCTGGAGAACTGTTGCTCCAGCAACTGAAGAAAGCTGTTCTTTTCCAGGGACATATCGGCGCGCCAGGATTGGGGTTGTTATTTGTGTGTCATTTATTTTCTTGGTGTTATAAACATAACATTGGTTTTCAAGACAACACAACGTCTTTTTCCGGCGATGTCATACGGCGCTTCGCACGGAGCATCCGGGTTTCTTGATTAACATCAACGGCGGGCGCCGGTTGGCGCTGTAGCCTCGCAGCAGGCCGATGACCGACGGCTCCAGGGCAACGCCCCGGTGTCCGGGCCATGGGGCCGACCTCATTCCATCTCCTGCCGATACCTAGGGCCCCATGATCTATCCGCTGTTACTCACGTTGCATCTGTTTGCCGCGCTGGTGTTTATCGGTACCGTGTTCTTCGAGGTGCTGTTCCTGGAGAGCATTCGTCGGCAGCTTCCGGCCCGGGTCATGCTGCTGGTCGAGCAGGGTATCGGGCGGCGCGCCCGGACGTTGATGCCCTGGGTCTTGCTGGTGTTGTTCGGCGCCGGGCTGGGCATGGTCTGGTTGCGTTATCTGCCAGCCCTCGCGGCGCCGCTGGCCTCTTCGTTCGGTACCTTGCTGGCCTTGAAAATACTGCTCGCCACCAGTGTCCTCGGGCATTTCCTGGTGGCCATGTTCCTGTTCAAAAGCGCACGCATGAATACCCGCTACCTGAACTTCATTCATTACAGCCTGTTCGGCCATATGGTGCTGATCGTGCTGCTGGCCAAGGCGATGTTCTACCTGAGCTGGTGAGGCGCGCGCGGGTGCCGCGCCTGCTTGATGTAAATCAAGGAGCGCCGGGCGCTAACACCGGACACTGCAGATCCGTAGCCCGGCTCGGAGCCCTGTCATGTTCGATTCTCTTTACCTACGCAGCGAACTGCCGGTTCGACGCGATCAAGGCGTTCTCGACCTCAACGGTCATGCCGACACCCGCAAGTTTCACACCGGTATCGGCTCACTGGATTTGTTGCGGGCCTTGCGTGGCAGCCGGCAGAAGCGCCGTCCACTGTCCTTGGCCGTGCAGCTTCTCACCCTGAGCGATCAGCGCGACCGTAGCGCGGCGTATCTGCAGCGACTGGAACGCGAGATCGATCTGGTCGCTTGTCACCTGGGCACGGAGCAACGGATCGAGCAATTCCACCTGGGTGGCGCCACCCCGGACGCGGGCGGGCTGCGGCGGTTGATGAACCAACTGCGCAAGCGCTTCGATTTTCTCGATCACGATGGCGGCGACTACAGTGTCGAAGTCGATCTGCATCACACCGACTGGGCAACCATGGGCTTGCTCCGCGAACAGGGCTTCAACCAGGTCAGCATCGGCGTGCCGGATATTGGCACGGACAGCGAACTGTCCGTGGCCTGCTACCAGAACCCGGCCCCGATCCATTCGCTGATCGACGCCGCCCGGACCTTTGGCTATCGCTCGGTCAATGTCGACCTGGGCTATGGCCATGCCTGGCAGACCCCGGCGAGCTTCGCGCTGAAACTGGCGACCCTTATCGAGCTGGAGCCCGACCGCCTGCAGGTGTTCGACTACGCCCAGCCGCCGCGCCGCTACCGCTGCGAGAACGATCACCGCAGAGCCGCCAGCAGCCAGGCGGACAAGGCGGCGATGCGGCGGATCTGCTTCGAGCAGTTGCTGGCCGCGGGTTACCAGTACATTGGCCTGGGGCAGTTCGTCCGCGCCGACGATGACTTGCTGATGGCCCAGGAGCGCGGCCGCTTGCGCCGCAACTGTCAGGGGTTTACCTGCCACGGCTATTGCGACCATATCGGTTTCGGCCTGGGCGCCATCAGCCAGCTCGACGAACTGTCGGTGCAAAACAGCGAAGCGCTTTCAGATTATTTGCAGCAACTGGACATGGGCCAGTTGGCCACCTGCCGTGGCTGGCGCTGCGAGGCCGGCGAGCAGGTCAGGCAACGGGTCATGGAGCGCCTGGAATGTGACCTGGAACTGGACATCCCGGCCCTCGAAAGCCGCTACGGACTGATTTTCCGCCAGTACTTCTCGGCCGCCTGGCCGCGCCTTGAGCAAATGGCCCGCGACGGGCTGGTGGAGTTATCGGAGCGTTTCATCAGTATTCTTCCCGCCGGCCGGCCGGAAGTGGATGCCATCTGCCAACTGTTCGTCGCGGATGTGCACAGCCCGGCGTATTCACCCCATCACGAGTTTGTCGAACATGATGCCTGTCTTTGATTTCAACCGCGCCCTGGTCGAGAAGTACGATCGTCCGGGGCCGCGCTATACCTCTTACCCCACCGCGCCGCAGTTCCATCAGGCGTTTGCCATGGACGACTACCAGCAAGCGGTGCGGGCCAGCAACCAGGCGACGACGCCCAAGCCCCTCTCGGCCTACATTCATATTCCGTTTTGCCAGAGCCTTTGCTACTACTGCGCCTGCAACAAGATCATCACTCGCAAGACCCATCGCGCGGTCGAGTACCTGGGCTACCTCAAACGCGAGATCCTGATGCAGGGCGCCTTGTTCGAACCTGGTCGCAAACTCACGCAACTGCACCTGGGCGGCGGCACGCCGACCTATCTGAGCGGCGAACAGTTGGCTGAACTGATGGCGTGCCTGCATCAGGCCTTTGATATGGATGACAGCGACGACCACGAGTTTTCCATCGAGGTCGACCCGCGCACTATCGATACCGAGCAGATCCATGTGTTGCGTCGACTGGGCTTCAATCGCCTGAGCTTTGGCGTGCAGGACTTCGATCCGGCGGTCCAGGCGGCGGTCAACCGCCAGCAAAGCGAAGCACAGATCTATGCGCTGGTCGAGGCGGCGCGGCAGGCGCGCTTCAAGTCGATCAGCGTCGACCTGATCTACGGCCTGCCGCTGCAAACGGTGCGGAGTTTCGATGTCACCCTGGGCAAGATCATCGCCCTGCGCCCGGATCGGATCGCTGCCTACAGCTACGCGCATTTGCCCGAGCTGGTCCGCGCGCAGCGGTTGATTCGCCCGGCGGACATGCCACCGCCGGAGCGCAAGCTGGAGTTGCTCGAGCTGACCATCCGCCGCCTGACCGAGGCCGGCTATGTGTACATCGGCATGGACCATTTCGCCTTGCCCGAGGACGAGCTGGCGCTGGCCCGGGCCAACGGCACCTTGCACCGCAACTTCCAGGGCTACTCGACCCATGCCGATTGCGACCTGATCGGCCTCGGAGTGTCGGCCATCGGCAAGGTCGGCGACAGCTACAGCCAGAGCGTCAAGGAGCTTTCGCAGTACTATGCGCGGCTCGATCAAGGCTTGTTGCCGGTGCATCGCGGTTACCGCCTGAATGCCGACGACCTGTTGCGCCGCGAAGTGATCAACGACCTGATGTGCCATGGCCGCATCGACTTCGGCAAGTTCGAGGCCGCCCATGGCATCCGCTTCGCGCATTACTTCGCCGAGGCCCTGGGGCAACTGCAGGAGCAGGTTCACGACCGTCTGCTGGAGATAGGCGCCGACGGCCTGCGATTGCTGCCCCAGGGACACCTGATGATGCGCAGCACCGCCATGGCCTTCGATGCCTACCTCGGGGCCGGGCAGAAAGGCCTGTTCTCCCGGACCGTTTGAGGCACCGCCGCGCCTAGTGGGAGGTGCCTTCGGCGAACTCGATCTTGTTGCCGACGTTGTATTTGCCCGAGGGCTTGTTCATCGGGATACGCTTGATTTCCTTCAGGCTGTGGCTGTCATAGACGATCAAGGCACCGTCGCTGGCCCAGATGCTCAGCAGCAGATAACGGCCATCGTGGGTGAATTCGACGTGGGCGGCGGTCTTGCCGGGCATCGGCCGCAGGGTGTGGGCGATTTCCAGGGTCTGTTTGTCGATCAGGTGGATCGCATCGTTGTCCGGGCCAAAGAACACATCGCTCCAGGCATACGGCGAATTGATATGGCTGCGCATGAAGAAGCCCGGCCCAAGGGTGGGGATTTCCTTGATCAGCTTCCAGGTCTCGAGGTCGATGACCGAGATCAGCCCCTTGCTGATATTCGGCGTGGCGAACACCCAGCGGCCGTTGCGTTGCCAATAGGTGCCCGAGCCCAGGTGCGGCATGCCCGGCAGCGTGATCTCGGTGACCGCCTGACCACTGTCGAGGTCGATCACCTGGCCGCCCGCGGCCTTGCGCGAGGTGGCCAGCAACTGGTGGTAGTCCGGGGAGAAGGAGAAGTCGTCGAGGTAGTCCTCGGCGTGGATCCGCCGCGGTTGCCAGTCTGGCGTGCCGCGGCTGGACAGTTCCCAGACTTCCTTGACGTCCTTGAGGGCGACGATGAAGCTGTCCCGTGGCGGCGCGGTATACACCGCACTGACCCGCGAGGGACTACCGTCCTGGCCGAGCGCCGGGATGTTCTTGACCAGGGACAGGTCGCGGGCGTCGAGCACGATCAGGTTGCCGGGCAGGTAGTTGCCCACCAGCACCCAGCGGCCATCCTTGCTCACCGCCAGGTTGCGAGTGTTGAGCCCGGCGCGGACCTCGGCGATCAGCTTCAGGTTGTACAGGTCGTACAGGCTGATCCAGCCGTCGCGGGAGGCAATGTAGACGAAGCGCCCGTCCGGGGAAAACTTCGGTCCGCCATGCACGGCAAAGTGCGAGGCAAAGCGCGCCAGTACGGTAAAGCGATCGCCATCGAGAATGTCGATGTGGTGATCGCCGGCTTCCACTACCACGAACAGGTTCAGCGGGTCGGCGTCATGCTGGGGCGTGGTGGGTAGTTTGCCGATATCGTTGAGCACGCTGTGGCTGGCGCGGATATCTTCGCTGCTCCAGCTCGGCGGGGTGGCCGGTGGGCGCTGCAGGTAGTCCGCCAGGGCGTCGATCCGCGCGCCGCTGAAGACGCCGGCAAAGCCGTTCATCTGGCTGGCCGGGCGACCTTTTTCAATCACCTCGCGAATTTCCGCGGGTTTGATCCGGCTGAGGCTTTCCGGCAGCAGGGCCGGCCCGGTGGCGCCAAAACGCTGGGCGCCATGACAGCTCTGGCACTGCGCCTGATAGTCCTGCGCGGCCTGTTCCAGCGCCGCGCCGGAGAGCGCGGCCGCCGCGCCGCCCTGGACCGCGCCGAGGCAGGCCAGCGTGAGCAGCAGACGGCGCTTCATACCGCCATCCTGGCGCGGGGTTGGGCAAGCGGCGCGCCAGCAAAGCGGGCCGGATACTCCGGTTGCCGGTTGGCGAACAGTGCGACCACCTGGCCGATCACCGCGAGTGTCGGCGTGTCGCCCGGACACCGCAGCGCCAGGCTCGGCAATTGCCGCAGGGTCCCGCGCGCGACCTGCTGGTCGGGGAGGGTGCCGTTGCTGATCAAGGCCGCCGGGGTGTCGGCGGCGAGGCCCGCGTCGATCAGGCGTCGGGCGATCACCTCCAGGTTCGCCAGGCCCATGTAGAACACCAGGGTCTGGCCGCTGTCCGCCAGGTTGCGCCAGGGCAGCGTCAACTCATTATCCTGCTGCAAGTGGCCGGTGATGAAACGGCAGGAGCTGACCAGGTCGCGATGGGTCAGCGGAATGCCCGCATAGGCGCTGCAACCGGCCGCGGCGGTGATGCCCGGGACCACCTGGCAATTGATGCCGCGCTGCAACAGGTAGTCCAGCTCCTCGGCACCACGGCCGAAAATGAACGGATCGCCGCCCTTGAGCCGGACCACGCGCTGATCCGCGCTGGCCAGCTCGGCGAGCAGGTGGTTGATCTGCTCCTGGGGCAGGCTGTGGCGGCCACTGGCCTTGCCGACGTAATGGCGGGCACAGGTCAGCGGGATCAGCGCCAGTAGTTCAGGGCTGATCAATCGGTCATACACCACGGCATCGGCCTGTAGCAACAGACTCCAGGCACGTAGGGTCAGCAGGCGCGGGTCACCCGGGCCGGCACCGACCAGGGCGACTTCGCCGGGGCTGAATGGGGACTGCAGCGCGGCGGGTAAAACAGTGACTGAGGGCATGGCGGCTTCCTGGATGCTTGATCGGGTGTGTCGGCGCCATCCTCTGCCGGAGGGTGGGCCGGGCAGGCGCTTCAGTGCATGACGCAAGGAATGGTGGGTGGGGTCGGCAGGCCGATTTCTTCGTCGCTGAGGTGGCAGCCGGGGTCCTGGCCCCAGAGGTCGCCCTCGGCCCAGGCACGGGTCCGGGTATTGCCGTTGCAGATGCTCAGCCAACGGCACTCGGCGCAGCGCCCGCCAACGGCGCGGGGGTGTTCGCGCAGGCGCAGCAGCAACGGATCGGGCTGCTCCAGCCAGAGTTGACGAAAGGCGGTCTGGCGCACATTGCCCACCGAGTGCTGCCACCAGTAGGTGTCCGGATGGACCTCGCCGGTGTTGTCGATATTGGCGATGCCGCTGCCCGACGCGTTGCCGCCCCAGGCGCGCAGCATCTGTTCCAGGCGTGGGTAGTACGCCGGCAGCCGGCGACCTACCCACTGCAGCAGGAGAATCGCATCGGCATCGTTGTTGCCGCTGACAAAGTCACTGTCGCGGCCCTGTTCGATATCCGCCCAGGCCTGTTCGAACAGCAGGTCCATGGCCTCGCGGCTCATCTGTTGGCGGGCGTCGAGGCGCCGGCTGCGTTTGCCGCGACCGCTGTAGTTGAGGTGCGACAGGTAGAATTTCTGCACGTCGTACTCGCGCATCAGTGCCAGCAATTGCGGCAGCTGGGCGTGGTTTTCCTGGGTCAGGGTGGTGCGCATGCCGACCCGGATAGCCTGTTCGCGGCACAGCTGGATCGCCCGCAGTGAGCGGGCAAAGCTGCCCTGGCACTGGCGGAAGGCGTCATGGGTGGCCTCCAGGCCGTCGAGGCTGATGCCCACATAGTCGAACTGGGCCGAGCTGATCCGGGCGATGGTCTGCTCATCGATCAGCGTGCCGTTGCTGGAGAGGGCGACAAACATGCCATAGGCCCTGGCGTGGGCGCTGAGCTGGAACAGGTCCTCGCGCAGCAGCGGTTCGCCGCCGGACAGGATCAGCACTTGCACTCCGGCGGCGTGCAGGTCGTCGATCACCCGCAGCGCCGCCGGAGTATCCAGTTCGTCGCGAAAGACGCTGTCGGCCGAGGTCGCGTAGCAGTGCTTGCAGGTCAGGTTGCAACGCCTGAGCAGGTTCCAGATCACCACCGGCGCGCGCGGGCTGCCGGGGGCGGCGGTTCTCGGGGCGGGGCTCTGGCCGGCGAGGGCCCGCAGGTAATGGCTGATCCTTAACATGTACCTCTCCTCGGGGTGGTTCAGTACTGGGCGGCGGACAGGCGCAAACCGGTCTTTTTCAGGATGCGGCTGCTCACCAGCATCGCGTCGGCGGCATTGGCATCACCGAGCAGGTCGCGCAGTTGCTCGCGGTAAGCATCGATTTCCTTGGCGCTGCGGCCATGGACCATGGCGAACAGGTTGTAGCGCCAGGCCGTTCGGCGTGGCCGGCGATAGCAGTGGCTGACGAAAGGCTGGGCGCCGATCAGCGCGCCGAGGCGCGGCATCTCGGCGTCCTGGACATCCCAGACGGTCATGCCGTTGAAGCGATAGCCCAGACGATAGTGGTTGGGCACGGCGGCGATACGGCGGATCGCGCCCTCGGCCTGCAAGCGCTTGAGCAGCTCCAGGGTCGACTCGACGCTCAGTTCCAACTGTTCGGCGAGCCAGGTCCACGGGTCGTCCAGCAACGGTAGGCCGGCCTGGGTCAGTTCGATCAGGCGTCGGGCCAGGCGATCTTCAGAGTGGCAAGTACAGACCGACATGGTAGGTCTCCTCCTTGGGCAGGTTGAGCGGCACCAGGCCGGTCTGGCGCTCGATGTGCCGTAGCGCCTCGTCGAGGTCTTGCCGGGTGGCGCAGCCGAGCACGAACCACATGTTCCAGGCATGTTCGCGGCGGTAGTTGTGTGCCACTTCGGGCATGTCGTGGAGCAACTCGGCGACCGCCTCGAAACGCTCTTCGGGGACCGCCAGCGCGGCCAGGGTGAAGGCGCCGCCCAGCCGTTCGATGTCGAACATCGGGCCGAAGCGGGTGAGGGTGCCGTTTTCCAGCAGTTGCCGCAGGCGTTGGCGCAGTTCAAGGCTGCTGCTGTCCAGTTCGTCCGCCAGCTCGCGCCAGGGATCGCGCACCAGCGGCAGGCCCCGTTGCAGGCGGTTGATCAGACGGCGGTCGAGTTCATCCATGGGCGCGGGCTCCGTCTGGCGGCGCTGGGGCAAAGCGCGCGCCGCATTGTTTGAAGGCCTGGGTACTGAAGAGGACCTGATGGGGCAGGTCGCTCAGCAGATGTTGCTCCAGCAACGCCTGGATCTGTGCCTCGACCTGCTCGCGCCGGCGTCCGTGAATCATGCAGAACAGGTTGTAGCGCCACTGCGGCAGCCGGCGTGGGCGCTGATAGCACAGACTGATGCCGGCTTCGCGCCCCAGGCGGTGTCCGACCTCGTCGACCAGGGCATCGGGAATATCCAGGACCAGCATGGCGTTGGCGGCAAAGCCCAGGGCGCGATGGTTGAGCACCAGGCCGATGCGACGGAACAGCTGTTGCCGCTGCCATTGGTGCATTTGCGCGAGGACCTGGCTTTCCTCGGCGCCGATCTGTTGCGCCAGGGCCAGGTACGGCCGTGGTACCAAGGGCAAACCGAGTTCCAGTTGGCGCCGCAGGGCCAGGAGCTGTTCGGCCTTGAGGAGCGCTTTCATGGTATTTCTCCCAGGGTAAAACCCAGGTCGATGCGGTAGGCGCTGAGCATCGGCAGGTCCAGCGGGACGAGACCGGTGTCGTCCTGCAATTCGTCGAGAATGCGCCGCAGGTGCTGGCGATCCGGACCGGTCAGGACGAACCACAGGTTGTAGTGATGCTCCCGGGCATAGTTGTGATTGACCTCGGGGTAATGGTTGATGCGTTCGGCCACCTGTTGCAGGCGCTCGGCGGGCACCGCCAGGGCGGCCAGGGTGCTGGCCCCGGCGCGGCTGTGTTCGAACACCGGACCGATCCGTGACAGGCTGCCGGCCTGTTGCATCCGTTGCAGGCAGGCGAGCACCTGGTCCTGGCTGCAATCCAGCGCTTCGGCCATCTGTCGATAGGGTTCGGCGCCGATCGGCATGCCGTGCTGGAAGTGTTCGATCAGGCGCTGTTGGAGAGTGTCGGGAGTCATCTCAATACCCCGTCTTTTGCGCGCGGCTGCTGAAGAATATGCCGCTCGGCTTGCTGGCCGGCAGGCTGCCCAGCTGTTTCAGGCTGTAGGGGTCCCAGATCTGCACCTGATCGCCGTCGCGGGTGGACAACCAGAGCTGATCGCCCCGGGCGGTGAACTCCATATGCAACACCGCCGGCCCCGGACGCAGGTCGGCGACCAGCGCGTGGGTCTCGCTGTCGAAGACCTGTACCCGATCGTTGTCCGGGTAGGCGAAGTTGACCCACAGTTGTCGGCCATCCGGGCGCGAGGTGACAAAGACCGGCTGACCGGCGACCTTGATCGCATCGGTCTGCTGCCAGTCGCGGGTGTCCATCACCAGCACCTGGTGCTGGCCGACGGCGGGGACGAAGGCCTGGTTGTTGGCCACGGCCCAGCCTTTGAGGTGGGGCATCTTGTACACCGGCAGTTTCGCCTGGCCGTGACCGTAGTCGCCGAGTACCCGGCGCACCCCGCGCTCGGGATACCAGAGATCGAGTTGGGCCATGCCGTCCTCGCCGAACAGCCCGGCCATGTAGTAGCGCCCGTCCCCGGTGATCAGCGCGTCATAGGGTTGTTTGCCGATAGCGCTGAAGCGGGTGATCCGTGGCGTCAGGCCCTGGCTGAAATCGGCGCTCCAGATTTCGCCGGTATCGAACAGACTGAACACGAAGCGTTGTCCGGGGGCATCCACCAGGCCGACCACCCGCGAGCGTTTGACGCCGTCGGGCAGCAGGGTGGCGGGAATATCCGCGACCTGTTGCAGGGTCACGGCGTCGAATACCTTGACGCCGCCGGGTACGTAGTTGGAGACCGCGACCAGCTTGCCGTCCTGGCTGATGGCGCCGCTGATGCTGTTGTTGGCCTGGAGCACCCGCCGATCGATGCGTTGGCCGAGCAGGTCGACCTTGCTCAAACCGCCGTCGCGGCCGAACACGTAGGCGTAACGCTGGTCGCGGGAGAACACCACCGAGGCATGGGACAGGTCGCCAAACCCTTCGATTCGGGCCAGCGCGGTCTTGCCGTCGCTTTCGATGATTTGCACGCTGCCGGAGGCGCGTTCCACCACCAGCCCGAGGTCGCCGGTACCGCGCAAGGGCGGCTGGACACAGGCGGACAACGACAGGCCGAGGGCCGCCGAGAGCAGGAATGAACGGATCATGGTGCGGGGTATCCTTGCAGAAGAAGGTCGACCAGCCAGCGAATGTCGTCAGGGCTGAGCAGGGGCCCCCAACCGGGCATGGCAGTGCCAGGCCGGCCGAGGGTCACAGTGGCAATCAGGCTGCCGCGGGATTTGCCAGCCAGTGAGGCCCGGGTCAGATCGGAGCCGAGCCCCCCGGTCATGTGCAGCCCGTGGCAGGCGCCGCAGTCCTGGGCCAGGAGGTTTTCCAGTTGCGCCTGGCGGTGGACATCGGGCGCCGCCAGCACGGGGGCCTGGAACAGCAGGAGGACGAGGAGAGTCATCGCGTATCGACCCGTCTTCATGACACCCTCCCAGGGCTTGTTTGAGACTCGGGACCCAAGTCGCAGCTGCTTGGCTGGGTCATCGGTCACTGGATTGGCCGGCATCGGCGATGGCACTCAATAGATGTCGTATTGGGTGTTGTAGACGTTGAACTTGCCGGTTGGCGTAATCAGCCGCTTGTCCTTGATCACCGCCTTGAGCTTGAGGGTCTTGTCGTCGATCACCACCAGTGCCGACTCGTCCGCCTGGCCGCTCCAGACCGAGAACCAGACTTCATCGCCGGCCCTGTTGTATTCCGGTTGCACGACGCGCAGGGCGCCTTGCTTGATCCCGGCGTATTCGGCGATCGGCAGCACGCTGTAGCCGGCGTCGAGCTTGTCGATGTCGAACACCGCCACCGACTGGCTGATCTTCGCGTCCGGGTTGAGCGGGGTATCGACATACAGGTGGCGGGAGTTGGGGTGGGTCTTGATAAACAGTGAGCCGCCGCCCTGGCCCTTGAGCGAGCCGACCTGTTTCCAGGCGTATTGCGGGTGCTTCAAGGGATCGGTGCCGATCATCGAGATCCCGGCGTCGCCCAGGTGGCTGGTGGCCCAGACCGGACCGTACTGCGGGTGCACGAAGTTGGCGCCACGTCCCGGGTGCGGGGTTTTGCCGACCTCCACCAGCGCGGTCAACTTGCGCTCCTTGGAGTCGATTACCGCGACCTTGTTCGAGTTGTTGGCCGCCGTCATGAAGTAGCGGTGCGTGCTGTCCCAGCCACCGTCATGCAGGAAGGGGGCGGCGTCGATGCTGGTGATGGTGAGGTTCTTGATGTCCTGGTAATTGACCAGCAGGACCTTGCCGGTTTCCTTGACGTTGACGATGAACTCCGGCCATTCGTGGGAAGCGATGATTGCCGCGACCCGTGGTTCCGGGTGGTACTCCTGTTTATCGACGGTCATGCCGCGGGTCGAGACGATCTGTTTCGGTTCGAGGGTTTCGCCATCCATGATGGTGAACTGCGGCGGCCAGTACGATCCGGCGATGGTGTATTTGTCTTCGTAGCCCTTGAACTTGGAGGTCTCCACCGAACGTGCTTCGATGCCGACCTTGATTTCCGCGACCTTGGTCGGCTCCAGTGGCCACAGGTCGATCATGTCGATGCGGGCGTCGCGACCGATCACCAGCAGGTAGCGGCCGGAGGCGGAGATCCGCGAGATGTGCACCGCATAGCCGGTCTCGATGAGTTTGACGATCTGCTTGCTGTCGCCGTCGATCAGGGCGATCTTGCCGTCGTCGCGCAGGGTCACCGAGAACAGGTTCTGCAGGTTGAGTTTGTTCAGTTGGTGGGTCGGGCGGTCCTCGGGCTTGACCAGGACTTTCCAGGTTTTCAGGGTTTCGGCCATGCCCCATTCCGGCGGTTGCGGGGGCGTGTGCTGGATGAACTTGGCCATCAGCGTGACCTGCTCCCTGGTCAGCGCGTTGGAGGTGCCCCAGTTCGGCATGCCCGCTGGCGAGCCATAGGTGATCAAGGCTTCCAGATAGGCCTGGCCGCGGGACTGGGTAATGTCCGGAGTCAGTGGTTTGCCGGTGGCCCCCTTGCGCAGTACGCCGTGACAGCCGGCGCAACGCTGGAAGTAAATCTGCTTGGCGGTGTCGAAATCGGCCTGGCTCAGGTCGGGCGCGCCGGGGCTACTGACCATCGCTGGCGCGGTTGCTGTTGCTGTTTCTGTCGCGGCGCTGGCGACGTGGGGCAGGGTCAGGGCCATGGCCGAGAACAACCCGGCGAGGCTCAGGGCAAAGGATTTTCTACTGCTGATCGGCATTCCATCTCTCCTCAGGCAAGACCTTTGCGGTGGGCTGGAACGCCAGTCCAGGCGCAGGTTCTTAGTGTCGGCCAAGGCTATGCCCGGGCAGGGCGATGTTCGCTTGACGGCGATCAAGATTGCCGGCCAGGTCACTTGCCAGGTTGTCGCAGGGCGCCTTAGCGTGGGCCTTGAACCCGCTGTCGAATCAGGTACCCCCATGGACCCCAGGCAAGCTTGCGAACCCTTCTACCAACCGCTGAACAATGAACAGGCGCTGTTCGAACAGGCTTGGCGTCATGGCCTGCCGGTGCTGATCAAGGGGCCCACGGGTTGCGGCAAGACCCGCTTCGTCCAGTACATGGCCCACCAACTGAAACTGCCGCTGCACACCGTGGCCTGCCACGACGACCTGAGCGCCGCCGACCTGATCGGCCGCCATCTGATTGGCAGCCAGGGCACCTGGTGGCAGGACGGGCCGTTGACCCGGGCGGTGCGCGAAGGCGGGATCTGTTATCTCGATGAAGTGGTCGAAGCCCGCCAGGATACGGTGGTGGTCCTGCATCCGCTGGCCGATGGCCGCCGCGAGTTGTTCCTCGAACGCACCGGGGAAGTACTGCAGGCGCCGCCATCGTTCATGTTGGTGGTGTCCTATAACCCCGGTTACCAGAACCTGCTCAAGGGCATGAAACCGAGTACCCGCCAGCGTTTCGTGGCGATGCGTTTCGACTATCCGCCGGCGGCCGAGGAAGAGCGCATCGTGCGGCGCGAGGCACAGGTCGATGGCGCGCTGGCGAGCCAGGTGGTCCGGCTCGGGCAGGCCCTGCGCCGGCTGGAGCAGCATGACCTGGAGGAGGTGGCCTCCACCCGTCTGCTGATTTTCACCGCGCGGATGATCGGCGCCGGCATGAGCCCGCGGGAGGCTTGCCTGGCTTGCCTGGCCGAACCGCTGAGCGATGACCCGGTAACGGTGGCCGCGTTGATGGACGTGGTCGATGTTCACTTCGGTTGAGCTCGCCGATCCCCCGCGCCGCCACTTGCCGGGGGATCTGGCGATGTGGTTTTTCATCCTGGCCGAGCTCTCGGTATTCGCCATCCTGATCCTGGTGTTCGCCGTGACCCAGGTGCTCAAGCCGCAATTGTTCGCCGCCGGCCGCCAGTTGCTCGATACTTCCACCGGGCTGGCGATGACCCTGAGCCTGCTGACCGCCGGGTTGTTCGCGGCGTTGGCCCAGGAGCGGGTCAGGCATTCACGACCGCGCCAGGCGGCGCTCCTGTTGCTGGCGGCGTTGCTCGTCGCCTGTGGCTACCTGTTGCTCAAGCTCGGTGAATACCGGCATCTGCTGGAGTTGGGGCTGGGCATCGAGCACAACACCTTCTTCACCCTGTACTGGCTGCTCAGTGGCTTTCATTTCCTGCATGTCGTGCTCGGCATGCTGATTCTCGGTTGGTTGGCCGAGGGTTGTCGGCGTCGCCGGTATGACGCCGACAGGCGTAGCGGCTTCGAATCCGGCGTGCTGTATTGGCACATGGTCGATCTGATCTGGGTCCTGCTGTTTCCGTTGGTCTACGTTCTGGGTTGACGAGGTACGCATGTCCGCTCGCGGTTATTTGCTGGTTTGTTGGACGGCTCTGGTCAGCCTGAGCCTGTGCACCGTGCTGCTGGCGCAGGGCGGCGGGCGTTGGCGGGTGACGCTGGCCATTTTACTGGTGGCGCTGGCCAAGGCCTGGCTGATTACCGACGGCTTCATGGAGTTGCGTCATGCGCCACGGCTGTGGCGCCGGCTGCTGCTGGGCTGGCCCCTGGTGGTGGCGGTATTGCTGGGTGTGAGCCTGAGCCTGCGCGGCTAATACCTGAGTAAAACCATCGGAGTTTCTTGATCGCCATCAAGCTGTTTTCACCCCCCCGCTTCCTAGAATGGACAGGCCAAGCAAAGAGGAAGCGACCATGTCAGAGACCTTCACCAAAGGCATGGCCAGGAATATCTATTTCGGGGGAAGCGTGTTCTTTTTCCTGATATTCCTGGCCTTGACCTATCACTCGGAGCAGACCTTTCCCGTTCGCAGCAACGAAGCGCAATTAAGCGACTCGGTGCTGCGCGGCAAGTTGGTCTGGGAGCAAAACAACTGTGTCGGTTGCCACACGCTGCTGGGGGAGGGCGCCTATTTCGCGCCGGAACTGGGCAACGTGTTCCAGCGCCGTGGTGGCGAGGCGGGTTTCAAACCCTTCCTGCAGGCCTGGATGAAGATGCAACCCCTGGGAGTGCCCGGACGCCGGGCGATGCCGCAATTCAACCTGAGTACGCAGGAAGTCGACGACATCGCCGAGTTCCTCAAGTGGAGCTCGAAAATCAATACCAATGGCTGGCCGCCAAACAAGGAGGGCTAAGAGATGAGTATTGCCAATCCCCATCTGAAATTCGCCTCGCAAGCCGTGGCCAAACCGTACTTCGTGTTCGCCCTGATACTGTTTCTCGGCCAGATACTGTTCGGTTTGATCATGGGCCTGCAATACGTGGTGGGGGACTTCCTGTTCCCGACCATTCCCTTCAACGTATCGCGGATAGTGCACACCAACCTGTTGATCGTCTGGCTGCTGTTCGGCTTCATGGGCGCCGCGTACTACCTGATTCCGGAAGAGTCCGACCGTGAACTGCACAGTCCGAAGCTGGCTATCGTGCTGTTCTGGGTGTTCGCCGCCGCGGCCGTGCTGACGATCCTCGGCTACCTGCTGGTGCCTTACGCGGGGCTGGCCAGGCTGACCCACAACGAGCTGCTGCCGACCATGGGCCGGGTGTACCTGGAGCAGCCGACCATCACCAAGATGGGTATCGTGGTGGTGTGCCTGGGGTTTCTCTACAACATCGGCATGACGATGCTCAAAGGGCGCAAGACCACGGTCAGCGTGGTGATGATGACCGGGTTGGTGCTGCTCGCGGTGTTCTTCCTGTTCTCCTTCTACAACCCTGGCAACCTGGTGCGCGACAAGTTCTACTGGTGGTGGGTGGTGCATCTCTGGGTGGAAGGCGTCTGGGAGCTGATCATGGGCTCGATGCTGGCCTTCGTACTGATCAAGATCACCGGGGTCGACCGCGAAGTGGTCGAGAAATGGCTCTATGTGATTATCGCCATGGCGCTGATCACCGGGATCATCGGTACCGGTCACCACTACTTCTGGATCGGTGGGCCCGAGGTCTGGCTGTGGGTCGGTTCAATCTTCTCGGCGATGGAGCCGCTGCCGTTCCTGGCCATGGTGATCTTCGCCTTCAGCATGGTGAAGAACCGTCGCCGGCAACACCCGAACCGCGCCGCCACGTTGTGGGCCAAGGGCACCACGGTGACCGCGTTTTTCGGCGCCGGGGTCTGGGGCTTCCTGCATACCCTGGCACCGGTCAACTACTACACCCACGGTACGCAGTTGACCAACGCTCACGCCCACCTGTCGTTCTACGGGGCCTACGCGATGATCGTGATGACCCTGATCAGCTACGCCATGCCGCGCTTGCGCGGGTTGGGTGAAGCCGCCGACGAGCGCGCGCAGAAACTGGAGATCTGGGGTTTCTGGTTGATGACCCTGTCGATGGTGATGATCACGCTGCTGCTCACCGCCGCCGGTGTCGTGCAGATCTATCTGCAACGCTGGCAGCCCGACGGCATTGCCCTGCCGTTCATGGCGACGATGGACCATCTGCGCACGCTGTTCTGGGCCCGTCTGGCCAGTGGGGTGGGGTTCCTGGCGGGATTGATCTGCTATCTGCTGAGCTTCCGCCAGCGCGGTCGGGCGGCCTTGCGCGCGCCGGCGGCCGTGGTTCCTTCCTGAGTCGTGACATCTGGGAAAGGTCGGCCCGGCTGGTATAGCGGGCCGTTTTGGGTTCTCGAACGAGGCGCGCTCCATGGCTTTTACCCTTGAACTGGAAGAGTGGGTCGGCAGTGTCTGGCATCGCTTCATCACCCGCCGCGCCAGCGTGGATTTCCCCGAGGCGCGGGTCGAGCTGGCCCAGCGGCAACGTGGCCTGGCGCTGTTGTTTCGTGCCATGGGCGGGGTCGGCCGGGGACTGGAAACGGTCTGCGAGCGGGACCTGTTGTTGCGCCGCAGCCTGTTGCAACAGATCGCCGGGACCTGCCGGCAAGTGCCGCTGGCCTGCTGCGACGCCGATAACCTGCGCCTGCCGGCGAGCCTCGCGGTGTTCCCCGAGGCCGGACTGAATGAGGAACTCTATCGCTGGCTGGCGTTGCTGGCGGCGCAGTCCGGGCCGATGCGGCACTGGGGCCGGGACAATCAGCGCTGGACGCAAGTGTTGTTGCAGCGTTATCCAGCGCTGGTGCCGCGTTACCGGCGGCTGGTCGCGGCGCACCTGCAACTGCGTCCGGATCCCGCCTCCTTGAAGCCGGCCGAGGCCGCCCTGGAACGGGCCCTGTGCCAGGCTTTGCGCGAGCCGGGCAGTGTCGCGGTGTTTCCCCGCAGCGAGCGGGCGGCCTGGCCGTTACCGTTGTGGCTGTACCCGCCGCTGCATCTGGCCAGCCCGCAGGCCGCCGATCTCGACGACTCGCCGGAGTCCTTGCCGGCCTCTCCCGGCGAGCAGGAGGGCGGGCGCAAGCGCGCCACCCGGATTGATGACAGTAGCCGCGAGGGCGGGCTGCTGATCGTAAGGCTGGAGAATCTGTTCAGTTGGACCGAGCATGTCGATCTGGATCGCTGGTCGGACGACAGCGAAGACCCGGATGCGGCCAGGGTCGCCTCCGACCTGGATGAACTGAGCCTGTCGCGTACTCGGCTGCGCAAGGGCGGCGGACTTAAACTGCACCTGGACCTGCCGCCGGCGGATGTCGACGACATTCCGCTGGGCGAGGGCATCAAGTTGCCGGAGTGGGATTACCGCAAAGGTTGCCTGCAGGACGATTTCGTCAATCTGCAAATGTTCGTGCCACGCGATTGCCAGGCCCAGCCGCTACCGTTGCGCCTGCGGCCGGCGGCGCAGCGTTTGCGCCGGCAGTTCGAGCACCTGCGCCCCGAGCGTCAGTGGTTGCGTCAGCAGCCCCAGGGTACGGAGCTGGATATGCAGGCCTGGCTGGATTTTTACGTCGAGCGCGAGCACGGTCGTTGTGCCGAGCGAGGTTTGTTCAAGGAGCAGCGCCAGACCCATCGGGACCTGGCGTGCCTGTTGCTGGCCGATATCTCGATGTCCACTGACGCGCACCTGAACGACCAGCATCGGGTGATCGAGGTGATCCGCGACAGCCTGCTGCTGTTTGCTGAAACGCTGTCGGTGCTGGGCGACGAATTTGCCTTGTACGGGTTTTCCTCGCTGCGCCGCCAGCACGTGCGCCTGCAGGAACTCAAGGCGTTCAAGCAAGGCTATGACGACCACACGCGCGGGCGTATCCAGGCGCTCAAGCCGGGTTACTACACGCGCATGGGCGCGGCGATTCGCCAGGCCACCCGTCTGCTGAGCGGCTGCAAGCGCCGGCGCAAGCTGTTGCTGTTGCTGACCGATGGCAAACCCAATGACCTGGATCTCTACGAGGGCCGCTACGGTGTCGAGGACACCCGCCAGGCGGTACTGGAAGCCCGGCGCCAGGGCCTGACCCCGTTCTGTATCACCATCGATCGCGAAGCCGGGGCTTACCTGCCGTACATGTTCGGCGCCAATGGTTACACGCTGATCCGCCAGCCGGAGCAATTGCCCCTGCGCTTGCCGCAGCTGTATCGGCAGTTGACCCAGCCATGAGGCGTTCGTTCGGTTTATGGAATGCTGCGTGGCAGCCAGAAGAACATGATCACGCAGAAGATCGTCAGGCCGATGCAGAACCCTTTGAAGCGCCGCAGCCGGCGTGCTTCGGCCTGCGCCGCCAGGGCCGGCAGCGGCATGCCGCAGCGCTGGCATTCGCTTTCTCCGGCCGGGTTGGGATGCTGGCAGTACAGGCAGACGGGCATGGCCTTCATTCGAATTGTTCCAGGCGCGGACGATCCAGGATGACGATCTGGCGACCGTCCTGGGTGATGATTTTCTCATCGATCAGGCGGCGGATGATCCGCGAGAAGGTTTCCGGCTGGATCGACAGGTGTCCGGCGATCAGTTGCTTGGCCATCGGCAGTTCGAACTGATAGTTGACGGGCTGCAGGCGCACCAGTTGCGTCAGTAGATAACGCACCACCCGGTGAGTGGCGTTCTTCAGCGACAGGGTTTCGATTTCGTTGACCCGTTGGTGCAGGCGCACACAGAGTTTGCCGAGCAGGGCGAACGTCAGGCGGCTGTTGCCCTGGAGCAAGCGCATGTAGGTGCTGTTGGACAAGCGATAGAGTTGGCACGGACCGACGGCTTCGGCCGAGGCCACATAGTTCGGGGTGTCCATCAGCATCATCGCCTCGGCGAAAGTCTGTCGTGGACCGATGACCTCGAACACCTTCTCCTGGCCGTCCGGAGTCAGGCGGTAGATCTTCACCGCGCCGGCAATCACGAAGTAGAAGGCGTCGGCCGGCTCGCCCTGGCGGAACAGCGGTTCACCCTTGTCGATGCTGAGCAAATGGCTGGAAGCCATCAACTCATCCATCTCTTGGTCACTCAATGGTTCGAACAAGTGGTGGCTGCGTAGAATCTGGTGATGGACGCGGTGGAGCACCATGGCAATTCATCCTGATAGTGGAAAGGGAGGTGTCGTCCCCTCAGACGAGGCCGAGCGAGATACCGCTGGCAATGGCGATGACCGAACCCAGGACAACAAACCAGGCCAGTGGCTGGATAACTGCTTTCATGATGACTCCGGTTGTTCGAGAGGGACTTGACGGTGTGCTGGTTGAGCAAGACCCGGGCCAGCGGCCGGGTCCCAATGCCGTTCAGTCAAGGACACAGGACATTGAAAACGTCACGGAACCCTGTGGGAGCGGAGCTTGCCCGCGAAGTTTTTAGCGGTCTCAAGGGCGCCTTCGCGAGCAAGCTCTGCTCCCACGGGGACCGTGTTCGGCCTTCACTGAACGGCACTTCGCCGAACCCATGGCTATTGAATATTCAGCTTCAAGGTTAAAAATACCCTTTCTATTGGGGTATAAATAACCATCTAATGGTTGTTTTTACCCGATCCGCGGGCGCCGACAATCGGTGCTGTAGCCTGCTTCCGGCGGGATGCACCGCACTATCACTGGCTGGCGTGGTTGCCTCCGGTTCGGGGCACGGCCCTTGCACTGCCATGTCTGGCAGCGGCTGGGTAGGTTACCCAGGCGCTCCCCGGCAAGCTTGATCTATGACAACCGCAAGGGTATGCGGACAACTGATGATGCCCGGGGACCTCATTCGCCGCGTGCGGCCTCGTGTCAGGTCGGCGGCAAGGTAAAGGAGTGGTTTCATGCAAGTACTTGACCGTCGTACAGCGTTGGCGATCACGCCGCTGTTGCGTCTGGCCTTCCGCCCGTTTTTCCTGGCCGGCTGTTGCCTGGCGTTGCTGGCGGTGCCGCTCTGGCTGGTGGCCCTGAGCGGTGCCGGCGGCGGCTGGCAACCGGCGGGGGGCTGGCTGGCGTGGCATCGGCACGAATTGTTGTTCGGCTTTGGCCTGGCAATTGTCGCCGGCTTTTTGCTGACCGCGGTACAGACCTGGACCGGTCAACCTGGCCTCAGCGGCAAGCCGCTGGCGGCACTGGCCTTGCTCTGGCTGGTGGCGCGCCTGGCCTGGTTGGCGAATCTGCCCTGGCCGTTGCTGGCGCCGCTGGAGCTGGCGTTTCCCCTGGCGGTGGCCGTGCTGATGGGAACCACGCTGTGGAAGGTGCGGCAGAAACGCAACTACCCGATTGTCCTGGTGCTGCTGCTGTTGGCCGGCGCCGACGGCCTCTCGGTATATGGCCTGGTGCCTGGTCACGAAGGCTGGCAGCGGCAGGCCGTGCTGACCGGCATCTGGCTGGTGGCGGCGATGATGGGCCTGATCGGTGGTCGGGTCATTCCGTTTTTCATCCAGCGCGGTCTGGGCCGGGTCGAGGGCGTTGCCCCCTGGCCCTGGCTCGATCGCCTGTTGCTGGCCGGTTCCGCGCTGGCGGCACTGTTGTATGCCAGCGGGCCCGCGCTCTTCGCCAATCCCTGGGTCGGCCTGCTGTTTGGCGGGTTGGCGGTGGGGCATCTGCTGCGCCTGCTGCGCTGGCATGACCGCGGACTTTGGCGCGTGCCGCTGCTATGGTCACTGTACCTGGCTTACGGCTGGTTGGCGCTGGCTTGCCTGGGCATGGCTGTGTGGCACTTCGGCATGCCGTTGAATCCCAGCCTGGCGGTGCATTGCCTGACCATAGGGGCGATGGCCGGATTGATCCTGGCGATGATCGCGCGGGTCAGCCTCGGGCATACCGGTCGGGCGCTGGAGCCTCCGGCCGGCATGACCCTGGCGTTCATCCTGGTCAATCTGGCGTGTTTCAGTCGGGTCGTGCTGGTGCTGTTCCTGCCACTGGCCGGGTTGTGGCTGGCGGGGCTGTGCTGGGTCCTGGCGTTTGCCCTGTATGCCTGGCGCTACGGCCCGATGCTGCTGCGTGCCCGGGTCGACGGGCATCCGGGATGAGTCGGTTGGGCGGAGGAGGTGGGCAATGATCTATCCCTGGTTACTGGTTACCCATTTGCTGGCGGCCATCGCTTTTATCGGCACGCTGTTTTTCGAGGTGTGCATCTGGCATGCGGCGCGCCGGCAATTGACCGAGGGCACGCAGGCGAGCGCCGACCAAGCCATCGCGGTGCGCTCGCGCAAGGTCCTGCATGGCGTGGTGTTGCTGTTGTACGGCGCCGGCATCGGCCTGGCCTGGCAGCATCGGGGCGCCTTGAGTCATCCCCTGGACAGTAGCTTTGCCAGCTTGTTGAGCCTGAAGATCACCCTGGCCCTGAGCATCGTCGGGCATTACCTGTTGTTGGCCTACTGGCTGCAACGGGCACGGCTGACGGCACGCCGGGCGGACTGGATCCGGCGCAGTATTCTCGGACACATGGTGTTGATCGTGATCCTGGCCAAGGCCATGTTCTATTGGCACGGCTGAGTCGCGACCCGCCGCGCGAGCAAGAAAAAACCCGCGGCCGCCATCTGGCGGTTGCGGGTTCGCTTGCTGGGTGGGGCTCAGTGGGCAGGGTTCAGGGCGCTGACGAAGAGGATGTTGTTTTCCAGGTGGATGTGCTGCATCAGGTCATCGCGAAATTCCAGCAGTCCGCGATACAGGGCGCGCCAGGTGTTACAGGCCTCGGCGGGCGGGGTGATGTTGTCGGTCAGGGCCAGCAGGATTTCCAGGGCCGCGCCATGTTGATCGTGTTCCAGGCGCAGCACCTGGATCGGCGGGGCGGTCTGGCGACCGAGGCCGCGCTGCAGCATCGGGAAGAGCACCTGCTCCTCCTTGAGCATGTGCCCTTCGAGTTCCTGTTGCATGTCGTGCAGGTGGTCGGCCAGGCCGTTCGGGCAATTGTCGCGGGCACCGTGGACCTGCTCGACGCGCCGCGCCAGGCGGATCAGCTCTGGCAGTTGTTCGCGGTGCCGGGCGTGATAGCGCTCGAGGATATGCGCGATCAGCAGGTCCTCGGGTTCGTTGCGCCAGTCATGCTGGCTCGCGCCGCTGTCCTGCAGGTCGTGCAGGGCGTCGGCAATCAGCAATGGGTCGAGGTGTTTGCCCAGGGCCGCTTCGCGCAGGGTTTTCTGCCCGCCGCAACAGAAGTCCAGGTTGAAGTGATGGAAAATCCGCGTGGCGCCAGGAATATCGCATGCCAGTTGGCCGAGGCTTTGTTCGAGAAGTGTCTGGCTCATCAGGGTTCCTTCGTGGGGTTTCAGGGGTTCCCTCGGCTTGTTGCATCCGGCATGCCAGCTATAACCGATTGAAAGTACTGGATTATTTTTTTGTTGTGGTGATGATGACCCTGATGCGTCAGGGTGAATAAAACCATAAGGGGTAATGACTACCATGCTGCGTGAAAGTCTGGCGGCCGACCTGATCGTCGAGTTGCCCAACGCCGTGCGCTTGCAACGACTGGTGCAGACCCTGCGCGAGTACTTCAACAGTGGCGCCGTGGGCCTGCTGCGCCTGGATGACGACAGCCTCAGGCCGGTAGCGACGGTGGGGCTGGTGCACGAAGCCTTGGGGCGGCGCTTTGTGATTGCCCAGCATCCGCGCCTGGCGGCGATCATGGCGTCACGCGAGCCGACCTGGTTCGAGCCCGACAGCCGTCTGCCGGACCCCTATGACGGGCTGCTCGACAATGCGGTCAACGAACCCCTGGCGGTGCATGACTGCATGGGCGTGAGCCTGTATGTGGAAGGGCGGGTCTGGGGCGCGATCACCCTGGATGCATTGCAGCCCGGCACCTTCGATCGCCAGGCGCGGGATGAGCTCAAGCGTTGCACCTTGCAGATCGAGGCTGCCGTGCGGGTCACCCGTCTCGAACAGGAAAACCGCAGCCTGCGCTTGTCCCGCAGCGATCCCCGGGACCTGCGGATGCCGGTCGAGGAGGGCGAGATCCTCGGGCGGAGCGAAGTCCTGCATCAATTGCTCAACGAGCTGGACGTATTGGCCGACTCCGACTTGCCGGTGTTGCTGCTGGGCGAGACCGGAGTCGGCAAGGAATTGTTCGCCCGCCGCCTGCACCGTCTGTCCCGGCGCAGTCGCAAGCCGCTGATTCAGGTCAACTGCGCGGCCTTGCCGGAGTCCCTGGCCGAGAGTGAGTTGTTCGGGCACGTCAAAGGGGCGTTTTCCGGGGCGACCAGCGACCGTGCCGGGCGTTTCGATGCCGCCAATGGTGGCACGCTGTTTCTCGACGAGGTCGGCGAGCTGCCCTTGAGCGTACAGGCCAAGTTGTTGCGCACCCTGCAAAACGGCGAGATCCAGCGCCTGGGCGCGGACAAGCCGCTGCATGTGGATGTGCGCATTATCGCCGCGACCAACCGGCATCTGCCGGACAGCATTCGCGACGGGCTGTTTCGCGCCGACCTCTACCACCGGCTGTCGGTGTACCCGGTGCCGATTCCACCGCTGCGCGAACGCGGCAACGATGTGCTGCTGCTGGCCGGGCATTTTCTCGAACTCAATCGCACCCGGCTCGGCCTGCGCGGTCTGCGCCTGTCGCTGGCGGCCGAGCGCGCGCTGCTGGCCTACCACTGGCCGGGCAATATACGCGAGCTGGAACATGTGATCAGCCGCGCCGCGCTGAAACAGCTCAGTCGTGGCGGCAGTCGCGGCCTGATCAGTACGCTGGAGCCGGAAATACTCGATCTCGACAGCACCCTGGGCGCGGCGCAGACGCTGAATCGGTTGCCCCCGGAGGTGAACCGCGACCTGCCGTTCCAGTCCCTGGGTGAAGCCATTGACGATTGTCAGCGACAGAAAGTCCTCCAGGCCTTGAGTCTGGCCGGGAACAACTGGGCCAGCGCCGCCCGGCTGCTGGCGGTCGATTCCAGCAATCTGCACAAACTGGCCCGGCGCCTGGGCCTCAAGTAGGGACCGAGCGAGGCTCGCTGTTGATGACGGTCAAGGTGTTGGCGCGCGCGGTCTCGCAGACTGTGCGCAACCCTTACCGGAGATCACCCGCATGCCTCTTTCCCTGGCTCAGATGCGCCGTAACTACACCCTGGACGGTCTGCCGGACGCGACGGCACCGGATGATCCATTGCTGCTGTTCCGCCAGTGGATGCAACAGGCCCGCGACACCGAGCAGGCACCGGTCGAAGCCAACAGCATGTGCCTGGCAACGGTCGACGCGCAGGGCCGGCCGCATTGTCGGGTGTTGCTGCTCAAAGGCTTCAGCGAGGCCGGCTTTACCTTCTTCGGCCATTACCAGAGCGCCAAGGGCCAGGACCTGGCGGCCAACCCCCATGCCGCCATGACCTTCTTCTGGCCGGGGCTGGAGCGTCAGGTGCGGATCGAAGGCCCGGTCTGCCGGTTGGACCCGCAGCTGTCCGATGCCTACTTCGACTCACGTTCCATGGCCAGTCGTCTTGGCGCCTGGGCCTCACCGCAAAGCCAGCCACTGGCCGACCGGGCGCAATTGGAAGCGCTGCTGGCGCAAACGGTCGAGCGCTTCGCCGAGCAGTCGCCGCCGCGTCCCGAGCAGTGGGGCGGTTACTGCCTGCAACCGGAACGCCTGGAGTTCTGGCAGGGACGTGCCGACCGCCTGCACGATCGTCTGGATTACCGGCTGCACGACGGCGTCTGGACGCATGGCCGCCTGGCGCCGTGAGCCGTGCTGCCAGTCGAGGTACCTCCTTGGAGGAATAGGTTCACACACTGTTTCGGTTCAGGCTTGGGCCGATATTTATCTACAGGAAGGCTGGATATGGCCCATCTGACGCAACGCACCTTTGCACCACTGAACATCGCCGTGCTGACTATCAGCGATACGCGCACCCTGGCCACCGACACCTCGGGGCAGACCCTCAGCGACTTGCTGCAAACCGCCGGGCATGTACTGATCGATCGTGCGCTGGTCCAGGACGATATTTATCAGATCCGCGCCAAACTCTCGCACTGGATCGCCGATCCCGAGGTCCAGGTGGTGTTGACCACCGGTGGTACCGGCTTCACCCCGCGCGACAATACGCCGCAAGCGGTGCAGCCGCTGCTGGACAAACAGGTGGATGGTTTCGGCGAATTGTTCCGCCAGGTGTCCCTGGCGGAAATCGGCATGTCCAGCCTGCAGTCACGGGCGCTCGCCGGGATGAGCAACGGCGTGCTGGTGTGCTGCGTGCCGGGCTCGCCGGGTGCCTGCCGCACCGCCTGGAACAGCATCCTGGTCGAACAACTGGACAGCCGTACCGGCCCGTGCAATTTCGCGCCGCACCTCAAGCCGCAGGCGCAGCGGGTGATCGAGGCTTGCGAGGTGCGCTCATGAGCGGCCGGGTCTGCGACAGTGGTCACCTGACGCCGGTGGACCAGGCGATCGCTCATCTGCTGGACCAGGCGCCACCACCACCAGCGGTGCAGACGGTTCCTCTGGATCAGGCCTTGGGGCGGGTGCTCGCACAGGACCTGATGGCGCCGCTGAGCCTGCCCGGCTGGAACAACAGCGCCATGGACGGTTATGCCTGCTGTGCCGCCGACCTGCCGCCGGGAGGCGGCTGGCTGACCCTGGGCGGGCGGATTGCCGCCGGGCAAGCGGCGGCGGCGCCCTTGCTGCCACGGCAGGTGGCGCGGATCTTTACCGGGGCGCCGTTGCCGCCGGGGGCCGACACCGTGGTGCCGCAGGAGCATTGTCGGGCCAACGAGGGGCTGGTCTGGTTGCCGTCGGTCGCTGCCGGCGAGCATGTGCGCAAGGAAGGCGAGGAGGTTTGTCGGGGGCAATTGCTGCTGAGCGCCGGCAAACGCTTGCGGGCCCAGGAGCTGGGGTTGCTGGCGGCTGTCGGCATCGCCCGGGTCGAGGTCTATCGACCGTTGCGGGTGTGTCTGCTGAGCAGTGGCGACGAGTTGCGCGAGCCCGGTCAGCTTCTGGCGCCAGGGCAGATCTACAACAGCAATCGCTATTGTCTGTCGGCGTTGCTGCGCGGTTGGGGCGTGGAGGTGCATGACTACGGGGTCATGGCCGACCAGTTGGCCGCCAGCCGGGACGCCTTGAGCCTGGCCTCTTCGGAATGCGATCTGCTGCTGACCTCGGGCGGGGTTTCGGTGGGCGAGGAAGATCATCTCAAGCAGGCGATCGAGGCGCTCGGCAGCCTGGATTTCTGGCGCCTGGCAATCCAGCCGGGCAAGCCGCTGGCCTTTGGCGAAGTGGCCGGCAAGCCTTGGTTCGGCCTGCCAGGCAATCCCTCGGCGGCGTTGATTACCGCCCTGGTGGTGCTGCGGCCGTTCCTGCTCAGGGCCCAGGGCGTGAGCGAGGTACTGCCTCGGCCACTGGCCTTGCCGGCCGGTTTCGACTGGCCGCAGCGTAACAAGCGGCGGCAGTATCTGCGGGCCAAACTGGTGCCCAGGGCCGATGGCCAGCTGTGGCTGGAACTGCACCCGCAGCAGAGCTCGGCGATGCTGAGCGCGGCCTGTTGGGCCGACGGCCTGGCAGTGGTGGAGTGTGAGCAGCAGGTGCGCCAGCACGACCTGGTCAGTTTCCTGCCCTTCGCCGAGCTGATGCATTGATGGCAATTGATTGCCGTCAAGGCCGTGGCTGCCGGTCTCGCTAGACTGGCAGCGCATTGTCGATCGCCCCGGGCCTGCTGGCGACACGCAGTGCACACGGGGCCAGACAAGTTCTTTCATGAGGATTACCCATGCAACTGGTCTGCCCGGCAGGAAACCTGCCTGCGCTGAAAGCGGCCGTGCGCGAAGGCGCCGATGCCGTCTACGTCGGCTTTCGCGATGACACCAACGCCCGGCATTTCGCCGGCTTGAACATGGACGACAAACAGTTCGACGCGGCGGTCGCGCATATTCGCCAACATCAACGCAAACTCTATGTCGCGGTCAATACCTACCCGCAGCCCAAGGGCTGGGAGCGCTGGCAGCGTGCGGTGGATCGTGCCGCCGACCTGGGCGTGGACGCACTGATCGCCGCTGATCCGGGGGTCTTGAGTTACGCCAGCCAACGTCATCCGCAACTGCCCCTGCACTTGTCGGTGCAGGGCTCGGCGACTCATGCCGGCGCGCTGGCGTTCTACGCCCAGCGCTACAACATTCGCCGCGCCGTGCTGCCCCGGGTGCTGTCGTTGGCCCAGGTGCGCCAGGTCGCGGCCAGCAGTTCGGTGCCCATCGAAGTCTTCGGCTTCGGCAGTTTGTGCATCATGGCCGAAGGGCGCTGCCACCTGTCTTCCTACATTACCGGCGAGTCGCCGAACCTGTGCGGCGTCTGTTCGCCGGCCAAGGCGGTGCGCTGGAGCGACGATGCCGAGGGTTTGAGCGCACGCCTGAGTGAAGTCCTGATCGACCGCTATACCCCCGACGAGCCGGCCGGCTATCCGACCTTGTGCAAAGGCCGGTTCCTGGTCGAGGGCAAGCGCTTCCACGCCCTGGAAGAGCCCACCAGCCTCGACACCCTGGACCTGTTGCCGGAACTCGCGGCGATCGGTGTCGCCGCGGTGAAGATCGAAGGCCGCCAACGCAGCCCGGCGTATGTCGAGCAGGTCACCCGGGTCTGGCGCGCCGCGCTGGATGCCTATCGCGCCCAGCCCCACGGCTTTGCGGTCAAGGACCAGTGGCGCCAGGCGCTGGCCGGTTTGTCCGAAGGCAGCCAGACCACTCTGGGTGCTTATCATCGAGCCTGGCAATGAGGGACTGGAAATGAAGCTCAGCCTGGGACCCGTGCTGTTTTACTGGGACAAAACGCAATTGGGGCAGTTTTACTCCGAGATGTCGGCCTTGCCCCTGGATGTGATCTACCTGGGGGAAACCGTGTGTTCGAAACGCCGGGCCTTTTCCCTCGATCAATGGTTGGGCCTGGGACGCGAGTTGCAAAGCTGCTCCCAGGCGCAACTGGTGCTGTCGAGCCTGACCCTGATCGAGGCCGCGTCGGAATTCTCCAGCCTGCGGCGCCTGTGCGACAACGGCGAGTTGCTGGTGGAAGCCAACGATATGGGCGCGGTGCAGTTTCTCGCCGAACGCCAGCTGCCCTTCGTCGCTGGCCCGGCGCTGAACCTGTACAACGGGCATGCCCTTGGGCAGTTGCTCGATTGCGGGATGATCCGCTGGGTACCACCGGTGGAGTGTTCGGCGGCGCTGATCCGCGCGGTGCTCGACCAGGTGCGCGAACTGGGCCGGGCGCTGCCGGAAGTCGAAGTCTTTGCCTATGGGCATTTGCCCCTGGCCTATTCGGCGCGCTGTTTCACCGCCCGCGCGCAAAACCGACCCAAGGACGACTGCCAGTTCTGCTGCATCGAATACCCTGATGGCCTGGCGTTGAGCAGTCAGGAAGGCCAGCCGCTGTTCACCCTCAACGGCATTCAGACCATGTCGGCCGAGGTCACCAATCTATTGGCCGATTATGCCGGGCTGGTCGCCTGCGGTGCCGATCTGTTACGCCTGAGCCCTCGGGCGCAGGGCATGGCCGAGGTGATCGCGGCCTATCAGCGGGTCCGCCAGGGCGAGACGCCACCGTTGTTTGTGGACGGCTGCAACGGCTATTGGCATGGCCAGGCGGGGATGTTGCGTGTCGAGGAGGTGGGCCTGTGTTGAATCGGAAAAAGTGGCTGTTGCGCGGTGCCGACCGCTTGCTGCCGTTGGTCCGCCGGGTGCCGTTCGGGCTGCAACGGCTGGCCTTGCAGCAGGGGCTCAACCGCTGTTTCGCCGAGCCGTTGAGTGAGGGTCGGTTCGACCTGTTGCGCGGCCGCTGGTTGTGCCTGCGGGTGCCCGATCTGGGGCTGACCTGGTACCTGACCCGAGGCCGCGAGGGCTTGCAGATTGCCGCGCGGGCCCGGGCCGATGTGACCATCAGCGGCAACTGGCGGGAGTTCCTGCTCCTGGCCAGTCGCCAGGAAGATCCGGACACGCTGTTCTTTCGTCGGCGCCTGGTCATCGAGGGCGACACCGAGCTGGGCTTGACCCTGAAGAACCTGATCGACAGCCTCGACCCCGAGGTCCTGCCGGCCTGGCTATGGCGCAACCTGGAACGTGCCGGGAAGGGCCTGGCGGCGGGCTGAGGCAGGTTTGAAGTGGTGGCGGGGGGCTTAACTGAGCGGCAGTGGGGCTGGCTGCCGGTCATGCTCAAGCAGTTGCCCGATCTCGGCAAACAGCTCCTCGGCCTGTGCCGGACTGCAATCTTCGCCGTAGCGTTTGCGCACGCCGTGCTGGCTGAGGATCAGGTGCATATCGGCTCGCAGGCCATGCTGTTGCAGACAGCTTTCGACGCATTGCAGCGGGCAGCCGTCCAGCGCCAGGATCCGTCGTCCCGAGCGGGCCTTGTTGACCAGCGCGGCGACATGCCCGCCGACTCCGACGATGCAGGACATTTCCGCGAGGCCCTCGCGATCCAGGCGCAGGGCCAGGGTGTTGGCCAGTTGGGCGACGTTGGAGCAACCTGAGCAGGAGTAAACCAGAGGCAAGGATGAAAGGGACATGAACGCTCTCCGCTGATGGACCCTCCCAGTGTGCGAGGCTGTCAGTTCCGCGCCTTGATTGCGATCAAGTCCGCTCGCGCCGGGGCTGCCGAGGGCCATGCGCTTCAGCCGGCGCCGCGCAGATGCTCCATGGCCCATACCGCCGCCTCGACCCGCGAGCGCAGGCCGAGTTTGTGCAGCAGGTTCTTCACGTGAACCTTGACCGTGCCTTCGGTAATGCCCAGCTTGTGGCCGATCACCTTGTTGCTCAAACCGCTGGCAATGGTCTTGAGTACCTGGCGCTCGCGCTCGGTCAGCTCGACCTCGACCTGGCGCGGTGGCGAGCGCAGGGCCTGGGCCATGACCCGGGTCAGGCCCGGGCTGACCACCAGGGTGCCGTTCAAGGCATCGCGGATGTACTGGATCAGCAACTCGGGCTCCATGTCCTTGAGCAGATAACCATCGGCATCCAGGCGCAGCGCATCGCGAATATCGTCTTCGGCGTCGGACACGGTGAACAGCAGGACTTTGCCCTGGTAGTTCATGGCGCGCAGGCAACGCAGGGTCTCGATGCCGTTCATCCGCGGCATGTTGTTGTCGAGCAGCACCAGGTCGGGTTGCAGCGGCTCGATCAGGGCCAGGGCTTCTTCGCCGTGACTGGCTTCGCCGACGATCTGGAAGTCGTCCTCCAGTTCGAGTATCTGGCGGATGCCATGGCGCATCATCGGATGGTCGTCGACCAGCAGGATCCGGTATTGCGGGGACAGTTTCATGTGAGGCTACCTTCTGTTTGCTGCCCGAGAAATTCCGGTCGGAATTCCATCTGGACCAGGGTGCCCTGGGGCACCCTGGAAAATATCTGGAACTGGCCATGCAGGCTGCGGGCGCGTTCCTTCATGATGTTCAGGCCGTGATGTTCGCGTTGGTCGACGCTGCCGCTGATGCCACGGCCATCGTCCTCGATCGACAGGCGCACGGTTTCGCCGTCCTGGCGCAGTTGCAGCCAGGCATTCTGCGCGTGGGCGTGGCGCAGGCAGTTGGATAGCGCCTCGCGAGTGATTTGCAGAATGTGGATCTGTTCGCTGGCGGACAGTTCGAAGGCCAGGCTGTCGACGTGCAGATGCACCTGGAAATCGCCTCGGCTGGAGAACTCCTCGGCCGTGTCCTGAAGTTCCTGCACCAGCCCGGCGTCATGAATCTGCAAGCGAAAGGTGGTCAGCAATTCGCGCAACTGGCGGTAGGCGTTGTTCAGCCCCTCGCGCAGTTCGGCGGTGACGGTTTCCAGGGTCGCCACCGGTTCGCCACGGCGCATCAGGGTCTGCATGCGGCTGACTTGCAGCTTCATGTAGGACAGCGCCTGGGCCAAGGAGTCGTGCAGTTCGCGGGCGATGATGGTGCGTTCTTCGAGCAGCAGCAGGCGATGGTCCTGTTCCCGTTGGCGCTTGAGCGAGAGCGAGGTGCCGATCAGGTTGGCCAGGGCCTGGATCAGCTTGGTTTCCCAGGCTTGCGGCGCGTGTCCGTCGACGAAGTGCGCCTTGAGCTCGCCCAGCTCGCTGCCCTGGTTGCTGATGCTGAAGGATTGCGGGTTGCCCTGGTGATGCTTCTGGCAGGTGGCGCAGTGACCGCCGGCACACACATCCCGGCTGTTGGCGCCATGCAGGACGAGCAGTTGCTGGGCCGGAGCCTGCAACCGGCCTTGCAGGCACAGCGACAGGCTCAAGCCGGGCAGACGCTGCTGGAAGCGCCGGATCAGCTCATCCAGCCCTTCGGCATTGGCCAGGCGCGTGGCCAGGCTGCGACTGCCTTGATAGAGCAGTTCCAGGGCGGCATTGGCCTGTTGCAGGTTCAGGGTCTTTTGCCGGACCTGGGTCTCCAGCGTGTGGTGGGACGCCTCGATGGTCTCGGCCATGGCGTTGAAGCTGGTGGCCAACTCTCCCAGCTCGTCCGTGGACTGGTGGTTGACCCGCGCCTGGAAGTCGCCGCGGCGAAAGCGCTGGGTGGCCTCCACCAGCTCTTTGAGCGGGGTGACCACGCTGTACTGCAGCTCGTACAGCCCCAGCAACAGGATGATCATGGTGGTGAACAGGGCCGCGCCTTGAATCACCTGTTGCCAGCCTTGTTTTTGCTCGCTCTGGCGTTGCAGGAGGCTGACAAACTGATTCAACTGTTCGACGAAGGGCTCGGCGCTGGCTTGAAACGTGCCGCTATCGCCCCGTTCGAGGGCCGGACGCAGCGTCTCGGTCCAGTTTTGCTGAATCTGTTGGTAATTGCCTTGCAGGTCGAAGTTCGTGCCGTCTTCCAGCACGGCCTTGAGCGACTGGCTGTTGAGGCGTTGTTGCAGGCTCTCGATAAGGTGGCCGATGTCTTCGTGGCTGGCGCCCGAGGCCAGTTTCCAGCTCAGGTGATAGGTTTCCATGCGCACCGAGCCGGCGGTGTTGATGGCGGCCGCATCGCCCTGGCTGAACCAGGCGATCAGCCCGGCGCTCAATGAACTGGCAAGGGCGAGTATGGCGATCAGGATCACCGCGAGCCCGGCGCGGGCGGGCAGGGAGCTGCGCAACCAGCGAATCACTTGCGTTGCCCCGGGGCAACGAGGGGAAAACCGGGCATATCGAACTCCAGGGCAGGGTTGGCAATGGTGTTGCTGCCGATCCCTGGCGTTCTACCTCTAAAGAGTTGTCGATCGTTCGATGCCAGCAAAAACTTCGCGGAACGAAGGCAAGAGGCTGATAAACAAAGGCTCTGGAGGGTTTTTCCGTCTACCTCTTTGGAGGTAGACGTCGCCAGCATAGGCCAGGAACCCCCAGGGCTTCGTTGATAAGGATCAAGTTTTTACGGGGTCCGCCTCTCTAGTCTGCCGCCATGGTTAACTGACTGGAGAGCGACATGACCCAACCGCGTGTACGACAAGGCCTGGTGCTGGGTATGAGCACGCTGGCCTTCACTGTGTGTTTCATGGTCTGGATGATGTTTGCCGTGCTCGGCGTGCCGATCAAGGAACTGCTCCAGCTCAACGAAACCCAATTCGGCCTGCTGGTCGCCACCCCGGTCCTGACCGGCTCGCTGGTTCGCTTGCCGCTGGGGCTGCTGACCGACCGGTTTGGTGGACGCATTGTGTTTTTCCTGTTGATGCTGTCCTGCGTGTTGCCGCTGTACCTGATCACCTACGCCAGCGCCTACTGGCAGTTCCTGGTCCTGGGGCTGTTCGTCGGCCTGGCCGGCGGGTCGTTTTCCGTCGGTATCGCCTATGTCGCCAAGTGGTTCGACCAGGACAACCAGGGCTTCGCCATGGGCATCTTCGGTGCAGGCAATGCCGGGTCCGCGCTGACCAAGTTTCTCGCCCCGGCGCTGATCGCCGCGGGTAGCTGGCACCTGGTGCCGAAAGTCTTCAGCGCGATCCTGTTCATCACCGCGTTGCTGTTCTGGTTTCTCACTGCCGAAAACAAGACGCACCGTAGTGCTTCGGGCATCCCTCTGCGCGAACAGCTTGCTTCACTGAAGGACCCGGCGGTCTGGCGCTACTGCCAGTACTACTCGATCGTCTTCGGCGGTTATGTCGCGCTGGCATTGTGGATGACCAAATACTACGTGCAGGAATACGGCTTCAGCCTGCAAAGCGCGGCGCTGCTGGCCGCCTGCTTTTCCCTGCCGGGCGGCGTGCTGCGCGCCGTCGGTGGCTGGATGTCGGATCGCTGGGGCGCGCAGAGCGTGACCTGGTGGGTGCTCTGGGTCAGTTGGATCTGCCTGTTCCTGCTGTCCTACCCGCAGACCCAACTGCAAGTGCAAACCATCAACGGCCCGCTGGATCTGCATATCGGCCTGAGCCCGACGCTGTTCACGGTGCTGCTGTTCGTCATGGGCATCGCCTTCGCCTTTGGCAAAGCCTCGGTTTTCAAATACATCGCCAACGACTACCCGAAAAACATGGGCGCGGTGTCCGGCATCGTCGGCCTGGCCGGTGGCTTGGGTGGCTTCGTCCTGCCGATTCTGTTCGGCGCGCTGGTGGACCTGACCGGCGTGCGCTCCTCCTGCTTCATGTTGATGTACGGCGTGGTCTGGGTCTCCCTGACCTGGATGTACTTCAGCGAAATGCGCCGTCGCCCGCTGTTGGGTAAACAGCCCGCGGTCGCCATTGCCCCGTTTTCCAGCATTGTCCAAGGAGACGAATATGTCCGTTCTACAAAAGCCTGACAGCGGCCCGGTCATTCATGACTGGCGCCCGGAGGACCCCGCGTTCTGGGGCCGTAGCGGCAAGAAAACAGCGACGCGCAACCTGTGGATTTCCATTCCCGCGCTGCTGTTGGCCTTTGCCGTGTGGATGGTCTGGAGCACGGTGATCGTGCGCTTGAACGCCATCGGCTTCAGCTTCACCACTGACCAACTGTTCTGGCTGGCGGCGTTGCCGGGGCTGTCCGGGGCCACCTTGCGGGTCTTCTACTCCTTTATGGTGCCGATCTTCGGCGGCCGCCGTTGGACCGCCCTGAGCACCGCATCGCTGCTGTTGCCGTCGATCTGGATGGGCTTCGCGGTGCAGGACCCGGGTACTTCCTACAATGTGTTCGTGCTGATTGCCTTGCTCTGCGGTTTTGGTGGCGGCAATTTCGCCTCGAGCATGTCCAACATCAGCTTCTTCTATCCAAAATCCCAGCAGGGCACGGCCCTGGGACTGAATGCCGGGTTGGGTAACCTGGGCGTTTCGGTGATGCAGTTCTGTGTGCCGCTGGTGATTTCCTTCGGCGTGTTCGGTGCCTTGGGCGGTGCGTCGCAAGCCTTGCCGGACGGTGGCCAGTTGTGGCTGCAGAACGCCGGGTTCATCTGGGTTCCCTTCATTATCGCGGTCACGCTGGCGGCCTGGTTCGGCATGAATGACTTGTCCAGTGCCAGGGCCTCGTTCAGCGAGCAGGCGGTGATCTTCAAACGCAAGCACAACTGGCTGATGTGCTGGTTGTACCTGGCGACCTTCGGCTCGTTCATCGGCTTTTCCGCGGCGTTTCCGCTGCTGATCAAGACCTCCTTCCCGGATGTCATCGCCTTGAAATTCGCCTTCCTCGGCCCGCTGGTCGGTGCGCTGGTACGCCCATTGGGTGGCTGGCTGGCGGACAAGCTCGGCGGCGCGAAGGTGACTCTGTGGAACTTCGTGGCGATGATCGTGATGGTGTTCGGCGTGTTGCACTTCCTGCCCCACGGCGGCGTGGGCGGCAACTTCTACGGCTACCTCGGCATGTTCATGCTGCTGTTCGTCACCACGGGGATCGGCAACGGTTCCACGTTCCGGATGATCCCGGTGATCTTCCGCACCCTGCATGAAAAACGCTCCGCCGGGCAAGCCCCCGCCGTCCGCGAACAGGCCCTGAAAGATGCCGGCAAGGAATCGGCCGCGGTCCTGGGCTTCAGTTCGGCTGTCGGCGCCTTCGGTGCGTTCTTCATTCCCAAATCCTTCGGCACTTCGATGGCCCAGACCGGCGGTCCGGAGATGGCCTTCTACATGTTCGTCGGCTTTTACCTGAGCTGCATCGTGGTGACCTGGTGGTGGTACGCGCGCAAAGGCGCCGCGACACCCTGCTGAGTCGACCCGAATCCAACCATTGCGTGGGCGGGGCACAGAACCCCGCGGCAAGTCTGAGAGGTGTACAGCGTGAGTCATTTACTGGATCAACTGCGGTTTTTCAACCGCAAGCAAAGCGAGTTCGCCGACGGTCACGGGGAGACCCGCAAGGAGTCCCGCGACTGGGAGAATGTCTACCGTTCGCGCTGGCAGTACGACAAGATCGTACGCTCTACCCACGGGGTCAACTGCACCGGCTCCTGCTCGTGGAAGATCTACGTGAAGAACGGCCTGATTACCTGGGAAACCCAGCAGACCGACTACCCGCGTACCCGCAACGACCTGCCCAACCATGAACCGCGTGGCTGTCCTCGGGGTGCCAGCTACAGCTGGTACATCTACAGCGCCAACCGGCTCAAGTACCCGAAGATCCGCAAGCCGTTGCTCAAGCTCTGGCGCGATGCGCGGCAGACCCTGGAACCGGTCGAAGCCTGGGCCAGCATTGTCGAGGACAAGGCCAAGGCCGATTCCTATAAAAGCAAGCGCGGCATGGGCGGCTTCATTCGCTCCAACTGGGAAGAAGTCAACGAGATCATTGCCGCGGCCAACGTTTACACCATCAAGCAATACGGTCCCGACCGAGTGGTGGGCTTCTCGCCGATTCCGGCCATGTCGATGGTCAGCTACGCCGCCGGTGCCCGCTACCTGTCGCTGATCGGCGGCGTCTGCCTGAGCTTCTATGACTGGTACTGCGACCTGCCACCGGCCTCGCCGATGGTCTGGGGCGAACAGACCGACGTGCCGGAGTCGGCCGACTGGTACAACTCCAACTACATCATCGCCTGGGGTTCCAACGTTCCGCAGACCCGCACCCCCGACGCGCACTTCTTCACCGAGGTCCGCTACAAGGGCACCAAGACCGTGGCCATCACCCCCGACTATTCGGAAGTGGCCAAGCTCACCGACCTCTGGCTCAACCCCAAGCAGGGCACCGACGCGGCGCTGGCCCAGGCGTTCAACCATGTAATCTTCAAAGAGTTCCACCTGGACAAGCCGAGCGCCTATTTCACCGAATACGCCAAGCGCTACACCGATTTGCCGGTGCTGGTGCTGCTCAAGCCGATGCTTGGTGTCGCCCCGGGTTCCGGTTATCAACCGGACCGCTTCCTGCGGGCCTCGGACCTGACCGACAACCTCGGCCAGGAAAACAACCCGGAATGGAAAACCATTGCGCTGGATGCCAGCGGCGAACTGGTCTCGCCCCAAGGTTCCATCGGCTATCGCTGGGGCGAGAAGGGCAAGTGGAACATCCTCGCCCGTGAAGGCGGACAAGGCCGCGAGATCGATTTGAAGCTGAGCCTGATCGGCGATGCGGTCGCCGAAGTGGCGTTCCCGTATTTTGCCGGCGAGTCCCAGGAGCACTTCCAGCATGTTGCCGGCGATGCCGTGCAATACCGCCGCGTGCCGGTGCACAACCTGACCCTGGCCGATGGCAGCCAGGTCAAGGTCGCCACCGTGTTCGACCTGTCGGCGGCCAACCTGGCCATTGACCGTGGCCTGGGCGGCGCCAACGTGGCCCGTGACTACGACGACGCCAGCGTCCCCGGCACCCCGGCCTGGCAGGAGCAGATCACCGGCGTCAGCCGCGAGAAGGCGATCCAGATCGCCCGCGAGTTCGCCGACAACGCCGACAAGACCCGTGGTCGCTCGATGATCATCGTCGGCGCGGCGATGAACCACTGGTACCACATGGACATGAACTACCGCGGGCTGATCAATATGCTCATGCTCTGCGGTTGCGTCGGCCAGACCGGTGGCGGCTGGGCACACTATGTCGGTCAGGAAAAGCTGCGCCCGCAATGCGGCTGGCTACCCCTGGCCTTCGGCCTGGACTGGAGCCGTCCGCCACGGCAGATGAACGGCACCAGCTTCTTCTACGCCCACAGCTCCCAGTGGCGCCACGAGAAAATGAGCATGCACGACGTGCTCTCGCCACTGGCCGACAAGAGCCAGTTCCCCGAGCATGCCCTGGACTACAACATCCGCGCCGAGCGCGCCGGCTGGTTGCCCAGCGCCCCGCAATTGAACACCAACCCGCTGCATATCTGCCGCGATGCCGCCGCCGTCGGCCTGCCCCCCAAGGACTATGTAGTCAAGGCGCTGCAGGACGGTTCCCTGCGTTTTGCCTGTGAGCAGCCGGACAGTCCGGTGAACTTCCCGCGCAATATGTTCATCTGGCGTTCCAACCTGCTGGGCTCCTCGGGCAAGGGCCACGAGTACATGCTCAAGTACCTGCTCGGCACCAAGAACGGGGTAATGAACGAAGACATCGGCCAGGTTGGCGACTGCAAGCCTGAAGAGGCGGAATGGGTCGACGAGGGCGCCATTGGCAAGCTCGACCTGGTGACAACCCTGGACTTCCGCATGTCTTCGACCTGCGTCTACTCGGACATCGTGTTGCCGACGGCAACCTGGTACGAGAAAGACGACATGAACACCTCGGACATGCACCCGTTCATTCACCCGCTGTCGGCGGCCATCGATCCGGCCTGGGAATCGCGTTCGGACTGGGAGATCTACAAGGGCATCGCCAAGTCGTTCTCGGCCATGGCGGTCGGACACCTGGGCGTCGAGCAGGATCTGGTCACCGTACCGTTGATGCATGACAGCGTTGGCGAGCTGGCCCAGCCGTTCGGCGGCACCGACTGGAAAACCGCCGGCGTGGCGCCGCAGCCAGGCAAGAACGCGCCGAACCTGCAGGTGGTGGAGCGCGACTACCCGAACATCTACAAACAGTTCAGCTCCCTCGGGCCGCTGCTGGAGAAGCACGGCAACGGCGGCAAGGGCATCAACTGGAACACCGAGGAGGAAGTGAAATTCCTCGGCGAGCTGAACTACCGCGAAGGCGCGGCGGGCATCAGCCAGGGGCGGCCGAAGATCGACACGGCCATCGACGCCGCTGAAGTGATTCTCTCCCTGGCCCCGGAAACCAATGGCCATGTGGCGGTGAAGGCCTGGGCCGCGCTGTCCGAGTTCACCGGCATCGACCACAGTCACCTGGCCCTGTCCAAGGCCCACGAGGCGATTCGCTTCCGCGATATCCAGGCGCAGCCGCGCAAGATCATTTCCAGCCCGACCTGGTCCGGGCTCGAGGACGATCACGTCAGTTACAACGCCGGCTACACCAACGTTCATGAAGCGATTCCATGGCGCACCATCACCGGTCGCCAGCAGTTCTACCAGGATCACCCGTGGATGCAGGCCTTCGGCGAGCAACTGATGAGCTACCGGCCGCCGGTCAACACCCGGACCATCGAAGGGGTGAAAGGCAAGCGCGGCAACGGCGAAATCGAAATCGTCCTGAACTGGATCACCCCGCACCAGAAATGGGGCATCCACAGCACCTACAGCGACAACCTGTTGATGCTCACCCTCAGCCGTGGCGGGCCGATTGTCTGGCTCTCGGAAATCGACGCGAAACGCGCCGGCATCGAGGACAACGACTGGATCGAATGTTTCAACGTCAACGGCGCGCTGACCGCCCGGGCCGTGGTCAGCCAGCGGGTCAAGGAAGGCATGGTGATGATGTACCACGCCCAGGAGCGGATCGTGAACGTACCCGGTTCGGAAACCACCAAGACCCGCGGCGGTCACCACAACTCGGTCACCCGGGTAGTGCTCAAACCGACCCATATGATCGGCGGCTATGCCCAGCAGGCCTACGGTTTCAACTATTACGGCACGGTCGGTTGCAACCGCGACGAATTCGTCGTGGTACGCAAGATGGCCAAAGTCGACTGGCTCGACGGTTCGTCCGGCGATGACCTGCCGCGTCCCCTGCCGACCGAGCTGGATTGAGGAGAACTGACATGAAGATTCGCTCACAAATCGGCATGGTTCTGAACCTGGACAAATGCATCGGTTGCCACACCTGCTCGATCACCTGCAAGAACGTCTGGACCAGCCGCGAAGGCATGGAATACGCCTGGTTCAACAACGTCGAATCGAAACCCGGGATCGGTTACCCGAAGGAATGGGAAAACCAGGACAAGTGGAAGGGTGGCTGGGTTCGTAACGCCAACGGTTCGATCAACCCACGGATCGGCGGCAAATTTCGCGTGTTGGCGAATATTTTCGCCAACCCGGACCTGCCGAGCCTCGACGACTACTACGAGCCCTTCGATTTCGATTACCAGCATCTGCACACCGCGCCGCTGGGCGAGCATCAGCCCACCGCGCGGCCACGTTCGATCGTCACCGGCAAGCGCATGGAGAAAATCGAATGGGGCCCGAACTGGGAGGAAATCCTCGGTACCGAGTTTGCCAAACGGCGCAAGGACAAGAACTTCGACCAGATCCAGGCGGACATCTACGGTGAGTATGAAAACACCTTCATGATGTATTTGCCGCGCCTCTGCGAGCACTGCCTCAACCCGGCGTGCGCGGCGTCCTGCCCGAGCGGGGCGATCTACAAGCGCGAGGAAGACGGGATTGTCCTGATCGACCAGGAGAAATGTCGCGGCTGGCGCATGTGCATCAGCGGCTGCCCGTACAAGAAGATCTATTTCAACTGGAAAAGCGGCAAGTCCGAGAAGTGCATCTTCTGCTACCCGCGTATCGAGGCCGGGATGCCGACGGTCTGTGCCGAAACCTGCGTCGGGCGCATTCGCTACCTCGGGGTGCTGCTGTACGACGCCGACCGTATCGCCGAAGTGGCGAGCACCGCCAATGAGCAGGATCTGTACGAGAAACAACTGGAGATCTTCCTCGATCCGAACGACCCGGCGGTGATCCGCCAGGCCCTGGCCGATGGCGTGCCGCAGTCGGTGATCGATTCGGCGCAACGTTCGCCGGTCTACAAAATGGCCGTGGACTGGAAGCTCGCGCTGCCGCTGCACCCGGAATACCGCACCTTGCCGATGGTCTGGTACGTGCCGCCACTGTCGCCGATCCAGAATGCCGCGACCGCTGGCACCGTGGGCATGAACGGGGTGATCCCGGATGTCGACAGCCTGCGCATTCCGCTGCGCTACCTGGCCAACCTGCTGACGGCGGGCGATGAGAAACCGGTCAAGCGCGCCCTGAAACGCTTGCTGGCGATGCGCGCCTACAAACGTTCCGAGCAGGTCGACGGGGTCCAGGACCTGCAAGTGCTGGCGGATGTCGGTTTGAGCGTGGCCCAGGTCGAGGAAATGTATCGCTACCTGGCGATCGCCAACTACGAAGACCGTTTTGTCGTGCCCAGCGCGCACCGTGAAGACGCCATGAGCGATGCCTTTGCCGAACGCTCCGGTTGTGGCTTCAGTTTCGGCAGCGGCTGCAGTGGCAGCTCCGACACCAACATGTTCGGCGCGAAGAAGGCCAATCGCCGCGACATTTTGAAAACCGTGCAGTTGTGGGAGGAATGAGCATGCGCATTCTCAAAGTGATTTCGCTGCTGCTCGACTATCCCACCGAAACCCTGGTGAGCGGTCGTGACGAACTGGAACAGGCGATCATCCAGGCCCGGGAAATCAGCCCGAAGCAGCGCGGTGCGTTGTTCGAGTTGCTCGAACTGATCTGCACCAACGACCTGATGGACGGGCAGGAGCACTACGGTGCGCTGTTCGGTCGTGGGCGCTCACTGTCGCTGCTGCTGTTTGAGCATGTGCACGGTGAGTCCCGTGACCGCGGCCAGGCGATGGTCGACATGATGGCGCAATACGAAGCCGCCGGCTTTGCCATCGGTGTCAAGGAACTGCCCGACTATATCCCGCTGTACCTGGAGTTCCTGTCCACCCGCGAAGACCTCGAGGCCCGCGAGGGCCTGGCGGACGTCGCGCACCTGCTGGCCTTGCTCGCGGCGCGTCTGGACGAGCGTGAAAGTGCCTACGCCAGTTGTTTCCGGGCGTTGTTGCAGATTGCCGGTGCCGAGCCGCAGCAGGCGGTCGCCGAGCTGCGCGCGCAAGTCGCCGCCGAACCGAGGGACGACTCGTTGGAAGCGCTGGACAAGATCTGGGAGGAGGAGGCAGTGGACTTTCTCCAGGCCGAACAACAGGACCGTTGCGGTTCGCTGCCAAGCGCTCCGGGCAAGGCCCGGGAGGAAAGCGCGGTGCCATTGCACTGGGTGGATTTTCAGCATGAAGGGCTGGCCGCCGTGCCGGCCGGGGAGGTGGGCAATGTCTAACTGGAACCTGTTGTTGTTCGGGATCTATCCCTATGTCGCCCTGGCGATTTGCCTGATCGGCAGTTGGGCGCGCTTCGATCTGTCGCAGTACACCTGGAAGGCCGGCTCCAGCCAGATGCTCAACCCGCGCGGCATGCGCGTGGCGAGCAACTTCTTCCATATCGGTGTGTTGTTCATCCTGGCCGGGCATTTCGTCGGCCTGCTGACCCCGTCGGCGGTGTATCACCATGTGATCAGTACCGAGAACAAGCAACTGCTGGCGATGGTCTCCGGTGGGTTGTTCGGCCTGTTGTGCCTGGTCGGCCTGCTGATGCTGGTCAATCGGCGGCTGGGCGATCCACGGGTTCGCGCCACTTCCAGCACCTCGGACATCCTGGTGTTGCTGGTGCTGTTGGCGCAGCTGGTGCTCGGGCTGCTGACGATTGTGGCGTCCACCGAGCATATGGACGGTTCGGTGATGGTCCTGCTCGCCGATTGGGCGCAGAACACCGTGCTGTTGCGTCCGACGGAAGCGGCGGCGTCCATGGCTCCGGTCGGCTTGATCTACAAACTGCATGTGTTTCTCGGTTTGACCCTGTTCGTGCTGTTCCCCTTCACCCGTCTGGTGCATATCGTCAGTGCGCCGATCTGGTACCTGGGACGCCGTTATCAAATCGTTCGGCAGAAAATCTGAGGAGACAATCATGTCAGGTGGATGTGGATGTGGTGGTGGTAAAGGCGGTGGCGGTGGCTGCGGATCTTCAACACAAGCGCCGTCGCCGGCACCCGAAGTAGTCGACAACGCGTCGGCCGCCGTGGTGCAGTTCGAAGCGCTCGCGCCCGAACCGGCGGTTGCCGATGAGACCCCGGCGCAGTTGATCGCCAGCAGCGAGCAGGAGTGGCCGATTATCAGTGTCAACGAGGTGTCGATCACCCCGCAGGCGCTGGCCCAGGAGCTGCAATATCACCCGGCCGAAAGCCGCGAGGAGGCGGTGTACCTGGCCGCCCGGGCGCTGGTGATCCGCGAGTTGTTGCAGCAGCGCATTGCCGAACTGGGCCTGGCGCTGCAGGTCGGTGCCGGCGAGAACGAAGAGGAGGCCGCCACGCGCTTGTTGCTCGAGCGCGAGGTGCAGGTCCCTGAGTGCGACGAGGCCACTTGCCTGCGTTACTTCGAGAACAACCGTGGGCGCTTCCACAGCGCCCCGTTGCTGGCAGTGCGACATATCCTGCTCGAATGCGCGCCGGACGATGCCGAGGCCCGCGCCCTGGCCCGTGATCAAGCCGACGTGCTGTTGCAGCGCCTGGAGGGGTTGCCCGGTAGTTTCGCTGAACTGGCGGTGAAGTATTCGGCCTGTCCGTCGAAGGCCCAGGGCGGTTCCCTGGGACAGATCAGCAAGGGCCAGACCGTGCCGGAATTCGAGCGCCAACTGTTCACCCTGGCCCCGGGACTGGCCAGTAAACCCCTGGAAAGTCGCTACGGCTGGCATGTGGTCAGTGTCGACCAGCGGATCGAAGGTATGGCGTTGCCCTATGAAGCGGTGTCGACGGCGATTCGCACGCAGTTGCAGCAAGGTGTCTGGCAAAAAGCCCTGGTGCAGTACCTGCAAACCCTGATCGGTGCGGCGGATATTCGCGGTATCCGGCTGCAGGGTGCCGACTCACCGCTGGTGCAGTGACGACTTGGCCAACCGGGGGAATGCGATGAGCACTGGGATGCAGGATGGATTTGGGCGCCAGATCGACTATCTGCGAATGTCGGTGACGGATCGTTGTGATTTTCGCTGTGTGTATTGCATGGCCAAGAACATGACCTTCCTGCCGCGTCAGCAGGTGCTGACCCTGGAAGAGTTGCAGCGCCTGGCCGCGCTGTTCGTCGGCCTGGGCGTGCGCAAGATCCGTCTGACCGGTGGCGAGCCGCTGATTCGTCCGGGCATTGTCGGGTTGTGCCGTGGTATCGCGGCCTTGCCCGGCTTGCGCGAACTGGTGATGACCAGCAACGGCTCGCAACTGGGCCGTCTGGCACGACCGCTGGCGGAGGCCGGGGTCAAGCGGATGAACATCAGCCTCGATAGCCTGGACGGGCAGAAGTTTCGCGCGATCACCCGCAACGGCGATCTCGATCAGGTGCTCGACGGCATCGAGGCCGCCCGCGGCGCGGGGTTCGAGCGGATCAAGCTCAATTGCGTGGTGATGAAAGGGCGCAATTTCGATGAAGTCCCGGCATTGGTGCAATACGCCATCGAGCAAGGTATCGATATCAGCTTTATCGAAGAAATGCCGCTGGGCGAGGTCGGCCGTTCACGGGGCGAGTCGTTCTGCTCCAGCGACGAAGTGCGGGCGCTGATCGCCAGTCGTTATCGCTTGCTCGACAGCACCGAGAACAGCGGCGGTCCGGCGCGTTATGTGCGCCTGGAGCGCCATCCCGAGACCCGTATCGGCTTCATTTCACCCAACAGCCACAACTTCTGCGGCAGTTGCAACCGTGTGCGAATGACCGTTGAAGGGCGCTTGCTGCTCTGTCTGGGCCAGGACGACGCGCTGGATCTGCGCGGCTTGCTGCGGCGTTATCCGCTGGACGACCAACCGCTGATCAAGGCGGTGCAACAGGCGCTGCGGCGCAAGCCGCTGCGTCACGATTTCAGCCCCGAAGGGGAGGTGCAGATCGTCCGCTTCATGAATATGAGTGGTGGTTGACGCGTGGTTTTTTTCGGCCGCCGGGGGGCGGCTTTTTTTTGCCTGCGATTCTTGACGTCGATCAATTTCAACCCGGCACTATCTCCGTAGTATCCACTGCATATTGTGTTTTCTGTATTTTAAATATCTATATGTAGTGTCTGGAGGGCGAATGCAGAGCATGCTGATTTCAGTGGGATGTAACCGCTTGCACAAACGCGACGGCACGCGGGTGGCCTTCGATGCCGACAAGATCCGGCAGGCATTGATCGCCGCCGGCAGGGCCACCGGGGAGTACACCGAGGTCGAAGTCGAAGGCTTGCTGCAAGCCGTGTTGGCCCGCCTGGAAGGACTGCCGAGATTGCATGTCGAGCAGATCCAGGATCGGGTCGAGCGGGTCTTGATGGACGCCGGTTTTTTCCTCGCCATGCGCGCCTATATCGTCTACCGCGAACAGCACGGGCGTTTGCGGCGTGACCGCCGGACCCTGGTCGAAGTGGCGACCTCGATGAACGAATACCTGGACCGCGAGGACTGGCGGGTGCAAGCCAATGCCAACCAGGGTTACTCGCTGGGCGGCCTGGTACTCAACGTGTCGGGCAAGGTTACCGCCAACTATTGGCTGGACGAGGTCTACAGCGAAGCCATCGGCCAGGCCCACCGCGAGGCGGACCTGCACATACATGACCTCGACATGCTGGCCGGCTACTGCGCGGGCTGGTCGCTGCGCACGTTGTTGCACGAGGGCCTCAATGGCGTGCCCGGGCGCGTCGAGGCCGGGCCGCCGAAGCATTTGAGCAGCGCCCTGGGACAGATGGTGAATTTCCTCGGCACCTTGCAGAACGAATGGGCCGGTGCCCAGGCGTTCAGCTCGTTCGATACCTACCTGGCGCCCTATGTGCGCAAGGATCGCCTGAGTTTCCCGCTGGTGCGCCAGGCGCTCCAGGAGTTCATCTACAACCTCAACGTGCCGTCGCGCTGGGGCACCCAGACACCTTTTACCAACCTGACCTTCGACTGGGTCTGCCCGGAGGACTTGCGCGAGCAGATCCCGATAATAGGTGGCGAGGAAATGCCCTTCGCCTATGGCGACCTGCAAGTCGAAATGGACCTGCTCAACCGCGCCTATATCGAAGTGATGCAGGCCGGCGACGCCAAGGGGCGGGTGTTCACCTTTCCCATACCGACCTACAACATCACCCATGATTTCCCCTGGGACAGCGAGAATGCCGAGCGCCTGTTCGAAATGACCGCCCGCTACGGGCTGCCGTATTTCCAGAACTTCCTCAACTCGGACATGCAGCCCAACCAGGTGCGCTCGATGTGTTGTCGATTGCAGCTGGATGTCCGCGAGTTGCTCAAGCGCGGTGGAGGCCTGTTCGGCTCGGCGGAACAGACCGGTTCGCTAGGGGTGGTCACCCTCAACTGCGCGCGCCTGGGCTATGTATTCAAGGGCGATACCAGCGGTCTGCTGCAACGCCTGGACAGCCTGATGGAATTGGCGATGGAGAGCCTGGAGGTCAAGCGCAAGGTGATCCAGCACCATATGGACGCCGGTTTGTACCCCTACACCAAGCGTTACCTGGGGACCTTGCGCAATCACTTTTCGACCATCGGCCTCAACGGGCTGCATGAGATGCTGCGCAACTTCAGTGGCGACCAGGAGGGCATGCACACCGCCCCGGGTCGCGCGTTCGCCCTGATGCTGCTGGACCATGTCCGCGCGACCCTGGTGCGTTTCCAGGAGCAGACCGGTCATCTCTACAACCTCGAAGCGACGCCGGCGGAAGGCACCACCTACCGTTTCGCCAAGGAAGATCTCAAGCGTTACCCCGACATTCTCCAGGCCGGCACGCCTCAGGCGCCGTATTACACCAACTCCTCGCAACTGCCGGTGGGCTACACCGACGACCCCTTCGAGGCCTTGGAGTTGCAGGATGAGCTGCAATGCAAATACACCGGCGGCACGGTGCTGCACCTGTACATGGCCGAGCGGATTTCCTCGACCGAGGCCTGCAAGCAACTGGTGCGCAAGGCGCTCGGGCGTTTTCGCCTGCCCTATTTGACGGTGACCCCGACGTTCTCCATCTGCCCGGTGCATGGCTATCTCGATGGCGAACATGAGTTCTGTCCCAAGTGTGACGAGGTCTTGCTGCGTGAGCAGCAGCCCGTTGGCATCCATTGATTCCGCTTTATCCAACCGCAAGGAGCTTCATCATGACCGCATTGCAAACATTGCCCCTGGCTAAACGTCAACGCTGCGAAGTCTGGACCCGGGTGATGGGTTATCACCGCCCGGTCTCGGCGTTCAATCCGGGTAAACAGTCCGAGCACCGTGAGCGGCTGCATTTCACCGAGCGTGGTGCCGCGGCCGGGTGCCAATGAGTCGAACACTGCGGGTCGGGGGCATGGTGCCCCTGACCACACTCGACTATCCGGGAAAGCTGGCGTGCGTGCTGTTTTGCCAGGGCTGCGCCTGGCGCTGTCGTTACTGCCATAACCCGCAGTTGATTGCTCCGCGCGGCAGTGAGGAAGTTGACTGGCGCCAGGTGCGGGCCTTTCTGCAGCGCCGCCAGGGCTTGCTCGATGCAGTGGTTTTCAGCGGCGGCGAGCCGACCTTGCAGGACGCGTTGCCCCAGGCGATGGACGAGGTGCGGGCGCTGGGGTTCCAGATCGGCCTGCACAGCGCCGGGATCAAACCGGCGGCCTTTGCCAAGGCGCTGGCCGGCGCCGATTGGGTCGGCTTCGACGTCAAGGCACTGGCCGAGGACTGCCAGGCGATCACCCGGGTCGCCGGCAGTGGCGTGGCCAACTGGCGCAGCCTGGAGCATCTGCTGGCCAGTGGTGTCGACTATGAGTGTCGCACCACCGTGCATTGGCATCTGTTCGAGCCGAACCGTTTGCTGATCCTGGCGCAGCGCCTGCACGCGCTCGGCGTCAGGCGTTTCGCCGTGCAGTTGGTACGCACCGCGCGCATGCTCGATCCGCAGTTGTCGGGCGTTTCGATGCAAGCTTCGCTGCCCGAACTGTGGCGGACCCTGGGCGAGCTGTTTCCCGAGTTCGTATTGCGCGACTAGGCTTGGTGCCATTCAGTTAAGGGCATTTAAAACCGGGCATGGTCTTGTGGCGAGCGGGCTTGCCCGCGCTGGGGCAGCTCGTGCGTCTGGGCGAATAATCGAATGTCGGCCGACCTCCTCAAACCCAGCCCCAGAATTGCAACCACCAGCCATACCCCACCAACCCGTTGGCCAGTAACAGGCACGCGCCGGCGCCGCCACGGCGAACCGGGGCCAGGCCCTGGCGTCCCAGCAGTTTCCAACCCAGCAGCAGGCTCCAGCCGATGGCTGCGAGCAACAGCCCGGCCCGCGCCGACTGCACCCAGCCCAGCAGCAGGCCTTCATAGCGCAGCAGTTTGACGGTGGTGGCCGACAGCCCGAGAAACAATCCCGCGCCACCCAGCGGCGTGAGGCTCAGGCTCAGCGCCCGATAGAGCTCCGGGGCCCGCGCGATCCGCGCCGCCAGCCGTACCAGGAGCAGCAGGGCGCCGCCAAGCAACAGGGCGCTCGCACCCAGGTACAGGATGATGCTGAAACCATCGAGCCAGCTGAAGCTGTCGTTGAGCTGCGGGTAGTGGGTCAGCAACCACCAGGGGGCGTTGTCCTGCAATGGCCAGAGCAGGTCGCGCCCGACCAGCCAGTTGGCGAGCTGCTGCTTGAGGCTGACGAACCACGGGCTGACGGTCCACTGGAAGGCGCCCATGGCCAGGCCGATGATGCCGAACAACAGCAGGCGGGTATCCCAGGGCGACAGCGGATGTGCCGTGGCCTGCAGAATCTCCTGGTTGCTGGAGCGGGCGATCAGGCGTACCGCGTCGCGTTGTCCGCTGCACCGGCCGCAGGCATGACAGTCACTGGCGCCGCGCATACGCCGGATATCCAGCAGGGGCGCGCAGTTGGGGGTGGCAGGCGCGGCCCGGCGTTGGCCTTCCAGCGCGGTTCATCGACCTGGAAGTGCACGGGGGCGAGGCGGGCGAGCAGGGCAAAGACACCGCTGACCGGGCACAGGTAACGACACCAGACCCGCTTGCCCCTGGCGAACAGCAGGCCGACGCCGACCGCCGCGAGCGTGGAGCCGCCGAGAATCAGCAGGGCGGCCTGAGCGTAGTCATAGACGCTGATCAGTTGCCCGTAGAGCGTGGTCAGGCAGAACGCCAGGGTCGGCCAGCCGCCCCAGCGCAACCAGCGGGGGATGCCGAGGCCCTTGCCGTAATGGCTGGCCCATTCGCTCAGCGTGCCTTCCGGGCACAGCACGCCGCACCAGAGCCGGCCGAACAGGACCATCGACAGCAGCACGAACGGCCACCAGATCCCCCAGAACAGAAACTGCGCGAGCAGGGTCAGGTTATCCAGCAGTCGCGCCTGGCTGTCCGGTAGCGGCAACATGGCCGGCAGCACCAGCAGCACCGCGTAGAACACCACGACGAGCCACTGCGCGGCACGAATGACGGAGGCATGCCGACGCATGCCGTCCCCCAGGCGCTGGAGCCATCGATTGCCGCGACTCAGCTCGGACATGGACGGCTTTCCAGGGTCCGCTGCCGCAACCAGCCAGTGACGATCAACCAATAACCGACCCAAACGAGCAAGGTCATGGCGCTCGGGGTGGCCCGATAACCGGCGAAGCCGGCCAGGAAACTGCCCAATCCGTGGCTGTCGCTCAACAGCGCGCTGCTGTCCCAGAGGGCCTCGCCGACGCTGCTGTAGACCATGCCCGGTACATCCATGGCGAGCAGTTGGCCGCCGATTCGCTCGCTGGCACTGACCAGCAACGCTGAGCCGAGCAGCAGCAGGATGGCTTCGCTGACGCTGAAGAAACGCCGCCATGAAATGAAGCGGCGACTGCTGTTCAGCAGCACCAGCGTCAACCCCGAGAGTGCCAGCCCGGCAACACCGCCGATGGCGAACAGGCCGAGTTGCGGACCTTGCAGGCGGGCCCCGGCGCCATACAGGAAAACCACGGTTTCGCTGCCTTCGCGGCTGACCGCGAGCATGGCCAGCAGCAACAGCCCCAGGCCACCTTGGCGGGCCAGGTGGCTGTCGGCGTGGCGGCGCAAATCGTCCTTGAGCGTGCGTCCATGCCGATGCATCCAGCCGACCATTTGCACCATCAGCAGGCTGGCCACCAGCGCCAGCGCGGCCTGGAACCACTCGTTGGCGGAACCGCTCATGGCATCCCCGGCAAACAGGATCAGTAGCGCCAGCAGGCCCGAGAGCAGTACCCCGAGGACCACCCCGGCCCAAAGGTATCGGCCCAGGCGCCGGCCTTGTTCCTGCTGGCTGGCCAGCCTGAGAATCCGTCACCAGCAGGTGACCTTTCGCGCCAGCCAGCAGGAACAAGGCCGGCGCCTGGGCCGATACCTTTGGGCCGGGGTGGTCCTCGGGGTACTGCTCTCGGGCCTGCTGGCGCTACTGATCCTGTTTGCCGGGATGCCATGAGCGGTTCCGCCAACGAGTGGTTCCAGGCCGCGCTGGCGCTGGTGGCCAGCCTGCTGATGGTGCAAATGGTCGGCTGGATGCATCGGCATGGACGCACGCTCAAGGACGATTTGCGCCGCCACGCCGACAGCCACCTGGCCGCCAAGGTGGCCTGGGGCTGTTGCTGCTGGCCATGCTCGCGGTCAGCCGCGAAGGCAGCGAAACCGTGGTTTTCCTGTATGGCGCCGGGGCCCGCCTGCAAGGTCCGCAACTCGGCCTGTTCGCCATCGGCGGTGTTGCCGGGCTGGCACTCTCGGGGTTGACGCTGGTGCTGCTGAACAGCAGTCGCCGCTTCATTTCATGGCGGCGTTTCTTCAGCGTCAGCGAAGCCATCCTGCTGCTGCTCGGCTCAGCGTTGCTGGTCAGTGCCAGCGAGCGAATCGGCGGCCAACTGCTCGCCATGGATGTACCGGGCATGGTCTACAGCAGCGTCGGCGAGGCCCTCTGGGACAGCAGCGCGCTGTTGAGCGACAGCCACGGATTGGGCAGTTTCCTGGCCGGCTTCGCCGGTTATCGGGCCACCCCGAGCGCCATGACCTTGCTCGTTTGGGTCGGTTATTGGTTGATCGTCACTGGCTGGTTGCGGCAGCGGACCCTGGAAAGCCGTCCATGTCCGAGCTGAGTCGCGGCAATCGATGGCTCCAGCGCCTGGGGGACGGCATGCGTCGGCATGCCTCCGTCATTCGTGCCGCGCAGTGGCTCGTCGTGGTGTTCTACGCGTGCTGCTGGTGCTGCCGGCCATGTTGCCGCTACCGGACAGCCAGGCGCGACTGCTGGATAACCTGACCCTGCTCGCGCAGTTTCTGTTCTGGGGATCTGGTGGCCGTTCGTGCTGCTGTCGATGGTCCTGTTCGGCCGGCTCTGGTGCGGCGTGCTGTGCCCGGAAGGCACGCTGAGCGAATGGGCCAGCCATTACGGCAAGGGCCTCGGCATCCCCGCTGGTTGCGCTGGGGCGGCTGGCCGACCCTGGCGTTCTGCCTGACCACGCTCTACGGGCAACTGATCAGCGTCTATGACTACGCTCAGGCCGCCCTGCTGATTCTCGGCGGCTCCACGCTCGCGGCGGTCGGCGTCGGCCTGCTGTTCGCCAGGGGCAAGCGGGTCTGGTGTCGTTACCTGTGCCCGGTCAGCGGTGTCTTTGCCCTGCTCGCCCGCCTCGCCCCCGTGCACTTCCAGGTCGATGAACCGCGCTGGAAGGCCAACGCCGGGCCGCGCCTGCCACCCCCCAACTGCGCGCCCCTGCTGGATATCCGGCGTATGCGCGGCGCCAGTGACTGTCATGCCTGCGGCCGGTGCAGCGGACAACGCGACGCGGTACGCCTGATCGCCCGCTCCAGCAACCAGGAGATTCTGCAGGCCACGGCACATCCGCTGTCGCCCTGGGATACCCGCCTGCTGTTGTTCGGCATCATCGGCCTGGCCATGGGCGCCTTCCAGTGGACCGTCAGCCCGTGGTTCGTCAGCCTCAAGCAGCAGCTCGCCAACTGGCTGGTCGGGCGCGACCTGCTCTGGCCATTGCAGGACAACGCCCCCTGGTGGTTGCTGACCCACTACCCGCAGCTCAACGACAGCTTCAGCTGGCTCGATGGTTTCAGCATCATCCTGTACCTGGGTGCGAGCGCCCTGTTGCTTGGCGGCGCCCTGCTGCTCCTGGTACGGCTGGCGGCGCGGATCGCGCGGGCCCCGGAGCTCTATCGGGCGCTGAGCCTGAGCCTCACGCCGCTGGGTGGCGCGGGATTGTTTCTCGGGCTGTCGGCCACCACCGTCAAACTGCTGCGCTATGAAGGCCTGCTGCTGGGCTGGGTGCAGTCGGCGCGGGCCGGGCTGTTGCTCGCAGCCATCGGCTGGAGCCTGCTGCTGGGTTGGAAACTGCTGGGACGCCAGGGCCTGGCCCGGTTCGCCGTGGCGGCGCCGGCGCGTGCCTGTTACTGGCCAACGGGTTGGTGGGGTATGGCTGGTGGTTGCAATTCTGGGGCTGGGTTTGAGGAGGTCGGCCGACATTCGATTATTCGCCCAGACGCACGAGCTGCCCCAGCGCGGGCAAGCCCGCTCGCCACAAGACCATGCCCGGTTTTAAATGCCCTTAACTGAATGGCACCAAGCCTAGTCGCGCAATACGAACTCGGGAAACAGCTCGCCCAGGGTCCGCCACAGTTCGGGCAGCGAAGCTTGCATCGAAACGCCCGACAACTGCGGATCGAGCATGCGCGCGGTGCGTACCAACTGCACGGCGAAACGCCTGACGCCGAGCGCGTGCAGGCGCTGCGCCAGGATCAGCAAACGGTTCGGCTCGAACAGATGCCAATGCACGGTGGTGCGACACTCATAGTCGACACCACTGGCCAGCAGATGCTCCAGGCTGCGCCAGTTGGCCACGCCACTGCCGGCGACCCGGGTGATCGCCTGGCAGTCCTCGGCCAGTGCCTTGACGTCGAAGCCGACCCAATCGGCGCCGGCCAGCGCCTTGGCAAAGGCCGCCGGTTTGATCCGGCGCTGTGCAGGCCGATCTGGAACCCCAGCGCCCGCACCTCGTCCATCGCCTGGGGCAACGCGTCCTGCAAGGTCGGCTCGCCGCCGCTGAAAACCACTGCATCGAGCAAGCCCTGGCGGCGCTGCAGAAAGGCCCGCACCTGGCGCCAGTCAACTTCCTCACTGCCGCGCGGAGCAATCAACTGCGGGTTATGGCAGTAACGACAGCGCCAGGCGCAGCCCTGGCAAAACAGCACGCACGCCAGCTTTCCCGGATAGTCGAGTGTGGTCAGGGGCACCATGCCCCCGACCCGCAGTGTTCGACTCATTGGCACCCGGCCGCGGCACCACGCTCGGTGAAATGCAGCCGCTCACGGTGCTCGGACTGTTTACCCGGATTGAACGCCGAGACCGGGCGGTGATAACCCATCACCCGGGTCCAGACTTCGCAGCGTTGACGTTTAGCCAGGGGCAATGTTTGCAATGCGGTCATGATGAAGCTCCTTGCGGTTGGATAAGCGGAATCAATGGATGCCAACGGGCTGCTGCTCACGCAGCAAGACCTCGTCACACTTGGGACAGAACTCATGTTCGCCATCGAGATAGCCATGCACCGGGCAGATGGAGAACGTCGGGGTCACCGTCAAATAGGGCAGGCGAAAACGCCCGAGCGCCTTGCGCACCAGTTGCTTGCAGGCCTCGGTCGAGGAAATCCGCTCGGCCATGTACAGGTGCAGCACCGTGCCGCCGGTGTATTTGCATTGCAGCTCATCCTGCAACTCCAAGGCCTCGAAGGGGTCGTCGGTGTAGCCCACCGGCAGTTGCGAGGAGTTGGTGTAATACGGCGCCTGAGGCGTGCCGGCCTGGAGAATGTCGGGGTAACGCTTGAGATCTTCCTTGGCGAAACGGTAGGTGGTGCCTTCCGCCGGCGTCGCTTCGAGGTTGTAGAGATGACCGGTCTGCTCCTGGAAACGCACCAGGGTCGCGCGGACATGGTCCAGCAGCATCAGGGCGAACGCGCGACCCGGGGCGGTGTGCATGCCCTCCTGGTCGCCACTGAAGTTGCGCAGCATCTCATGCAGCCCGTTGAGGCCGATGGTCGAAAAGTGATTGCGCAAGGTCCCCAGGTAACGCTTGGTGTAGGGGTACAAACCGGCGTCCATATGGTGCTGGATCACCTTGCGCTTGACCTCCAGGCTCTCCATCGCCAATTCCATCAGGCTGTCCAGGCGTTGCAGCAGACCGCTGGTATCGCCCTTGAATACATAGCCCAGGCGCGCGCAGTTGAGGGTGACCACCCCTAGCGAACCGGTCTGTTCCGCCGAGCCGAACAGGCCTCCACCGCGCTTGAGCAACTCGCGGACATCCAGCTGCAATCGACAACACATCGAGCGCACCTGGTTGGGCTGCATGTCCGAGTTGAGGAAGTTCTGGAAATACGGCAGCCCGTAGCGGGCGGTCATTTCGAACAGGCGCTCGGCATTCTCGCTGTCCCAGGGGAAATCATGGGTGATGTTGTAGGTCGGTATGGGAAAGGTGAACACCCGCCCCTTGGCGTCGCCGGCCTGCATCACTTCGATATAGGCGCGGTTGAGCAGGTCCATTTCGACTTGCAGGTCGCCATAGGCGAAGGGCATTTCCTCGCCACCTATTATCGGGATCTGCTCGCGCAAGTCCTCCGGGCAGACCCAGTCGAAGGTCAGGTTGGTAAAAGGTGTCTGGGTGCCCCAGCGCGACGGCACGTTGAGGTTGTAGATGAACTCCTGGAGCGCCTGGCGCACCAGCGGGAAACTCAGGCGATCCTTGCGCACATAGGGCGCCAGGTAGGTATCGAACGAGCTGAACGCCTGGGCACCGGCCCATTCGTTCTGCAAGGTGCCGAGGAAATTCACCATCTGTCCCAGGGCGCTGCTCAAATGCTTCGGCGGCCCGGCCTCGACGCGCCCGGGCACGCCATTGAGGCCCTCGTGCAACAACGTGCGCAGCGACCAGCCCGCGCAGTAGCCGGCCAGCATGTCGAGGTCATGTATGTGCAGGTCCGCCTCGCGGTGGGCCTGGCCGATGGCTTCGCTGTAGACCTCGTCCAGCCAATAGTTGGCGGTAACCTTGCCCGACACGTTGAGTACCAGGCCGCCCAGCGAGTAACCCTGGTTGGCATTGGCTTGCACCCGCCAGTCCTCGCGGTCCAGGTATTCGTTCATCGAGGTCGCCACTTCGACCAGGGTCCGGCGGTCACGCCGCAAACGCCCGTGCTGTTCGCGGTAGACGATATAGGCGCGCATGGCGAGGAAAAAACCGGCGTCCATCAAGACCCGCTCGACCCGATCCTGGATCTGCTCGACATGCAATCTCGGCAGTCCTTCCAGGCGGGCCAACACGGCTTGCAGCAAGCCTTCGACTTCGACCTCGGTGTACTCCCCGGTGGCCCTGCCGGCGGCGATCAATGCCTGCCGGATCTTGTCGCATCGAAGGCCACCCGCGTGCCGTCGCGTTTGTGCAAGCGGTTACATCCCACTGAAATCAGCATGCTCTGCATTCGCCCTCCAGACACTACATATAGATATTTAAAATACAGAAAACACAATATGCAGTGGATACTACGGAGATAGTGCCGGGTTGAAATTGATCGACGTCAAGAATCGCAGGCAAAAAAAAGCCGCCCCCCGGCGGCCGAAAAAAACCACGCGTCAACCACCACTCATATTCATGAAGCGGACGATCTGCACCTCCCCTTCGGGGCTGAAATCGTGACGCAGCGGCTTGCGCCGCAGCGCCTGTTGCACCGCCTTGATCAGCGGTTGGTCGTCCAGCGGATAACGCCGCAGCAAGCCGCGCAGATCCAGCGCGTCGTCCTGGCCCAGACAGAGCAGCAAGCGCCCTTCAACGGTCATTCGCACACGGTTGCAACTGCCGCAGAAGTTGTGGCTGTTGGGTGAAATGAAGCCGATACGGGTCTCGGGATGGCGCTCCAGGCGCACATAACGCGCCGGACCGCCGCTGTTCTCGGTGCTGTCGAGCAAGCGATAACGACTGGCGATCAGCGCCCGCACTTCGTCGCTGGAGCAGAACGACTCGCCCCGTGAACGGCCGACCTCGCCCAGCGGCATTTCTTCGATAAAGCTGATATCGATACCTTGCTCGATGGCGTATTGCACCAATGCCGGGACTTCATCGAAATTGCGCCCTTTCATCACCACGCAATTGAGCTTGATCCGCTCGAACCCCGCGCCGCGGGCGGCCTCGATGCCGTCGAGCACCTGATCGAGATCGCCGTTGCGGGTGATCGCGCGAAACTTCTGCCCGTCCAGGCTATCGAGGCTGATGTTCATCCGCTTGACCCCGGCCTCCGCCAGCGGTCGTGCCAGACGGCCCAGTTGCGAGCCGTTGCTGGTCATCACCAGTTCGCGCAAGCCGGGCAAGGCCGCGATACCACGGCACAACCCGACAATGCCCGGACGAATCAGCGGCTCGCCACCGGTCAGACGGATCTTGCGCACGCCCAGGCCGACGAACAGCGCGGCCAGGCGCTGCAACTCTTCCAGGGTCAGCACCTGCTGACGCGGCAGGAAGGTCATGTTCTTGGCCATGCAATACACACAGCGAAAATCACAACGATCCGTCACCGACATTCGCAGATAGTCGATCTGGCGCCCAAATCCATCCTGCATCCCAGTGCTCATCGCATTCCCCCGGTTGGCCAAGTCGTCACTGCACCAGCGGTGAGTCGGCACCCTGCAGCCGGATACCGCGAATATCCGCCGCACCGATCAGGGTTTGCAGGTACTGCACCAGGGCTTTTTGCCAGACACCTTGCTGCAACTGCGTGCGAATCGCCGTCGACACCGCTTCATAGGGCAACGCCATACCTTCGATCCGCTGGTCGACACTGACCACATGCCAGCCGTAGCGACTTTCCAGGGGTTTACTGGCCAGTCCCGGGGCCAGGGTGAACAGTTGGCGCTCGAATTCCGGCACGGTCTGGCCCTTGCTGATCTGTCCCAGGGAACCGCCCTGGGCCTTCGACGGACAGGCCGAATACTTCACCGCCAGTTCAGCGAAACTACCGGGCAACCCCTCCAGGCGCTGCAACAGCACGTCGGCTTGATCACGGGCCAGGGCGCGGGCCTCGGCATCGTCCGGCGCGCATTCGAGCAGGATATGTCGCACTGCCAGCAACGGGGCGCTGTGGAAGCGCCCACGGTTGTTCTCGAAGTAACGCAGGCAAGTGGCCTCGTCGCACTCAGGGACCTGCACCTCGCGCTCGAGCAACAAGCGCGTGGCGGCCTCCTCTTCGTTCTCGCCGGCACCGACCTGCAGCGCCAGGCCCAGTTCGGCAATGCGCTGCTGCAACAACTCGCGGATCACCAGCGCCCGGGCGGCCAGGTACACCGCCTCCTCGCGGCTTTCGGCCGGGTGATATTGCAGCTCCTGGGCCAGCGCCTGCGGGGTGATCGACACCTCGTTGACACTGATAATCGGCCACTCCTGCTCGCTGCTGGCGATCAACTGCGCCGGGGTCTCATCGGCAACCGCCGGTTCGGGCGCGAGCGCTTCGAACTGCACCACGGCGGCCGACGCGTTGTCGACTACTTCGGGTGCCGGCGACGGCGCTTGTGTTGAAGATCCGCAGCCACCGCCACCGCCTTTACCACCACCACATCCACATCCACCTGACATGATTGTCTCCTCAGATTTTCTGCCGAACGATTTGATAACGGCGTCCCAGGTACCAGATCGGCGCACTGACGATATGCACCAGACGGGTGAAGGGGAACAGCACGAACAGGGTCAAACCGAGAAACACATGCAGTTTGTAGATCAAGCCGACCGGAGCCATGGACGCCGCCGCTTCCGTCGGACGCAACAGCACGGTGTTCTGCGCCCAATCGGCGAGCAGGACCATCACCGAACCGTCCATATGCTCGGTGGACGCCACAATCGTCAGCAGCCCGAGCACCAGCTGCGCCAACAGCACCAGCAACACCAGGATGTCCGAGGTGCTGGAAGTGGCGCGAACCCGTGGATCGCCCAGCCGCCGATTGACCAGCATCAGCAGGCGACCAGGCACAACAGGCCGAACAACCCACCGGAGACCATCGCCAGCAGTTGCTTGTTCTCGGTACTGATCACATGGTGATACACCGCCGACGGGGTCAGCAGGCCGACGAAATGCCCGGCCAGGATGAACAACACACCGATATGGAAGAAGTTGCTCGCCACGCGCATGCCGCGCGGGTTGAGCATCTGGCTGGAGCCGGCCTTCCAGGTGTACTGCGACAGATCGAAGCGCGCCCAACTGCCGATCAGGCAAATCGCCAGGGCGACATAGGGATAGATCCCGAACAACAACAGGTTCCAGTTAGACATTGCCCACCTCCCCGGCCGGCACGGCGGCCAGCCCTTCATGCTGAAAATCCACCCAGTGCAATGGCACCGCGCTTTCCTCCCGGGCCTTGCCCGGAGCGCTTGGCAGCGAACCGCAACGGTCCTGTTGTTCGGCCTGGAGAAAGTCCACTGCCTCCTCCTCCCAGATCTTGTCCAGCGCTTCCAACGAGTCGTCCCTCGGTTCGGCGGCGACTTGCGCGCGCAGCTCGGCGACCGCCTGCTGCGGCTCGGCACCGGCAATCTGCAACAACGCCCGGAAACAACTGGCGTAGGCACTTTCACGCTCGTCCAGACGCGCCGCGAGCAAGGCCAGCAGGTGCGCGACGTCCGCCAGGCCCTCGCGGGCCTCGAGGTCTTCGCGGGTGGACAGGAACTCCAGTACAGCGGGATATAGTCGGGCAGTTCCTGACACCGATGGCAAAGCCGGCGGCTTCGTATTGCGCCATCATGTCGACCATCGCCTGGCCGCGGTCACGGGACTCACCGTGCACATGCTCAAACAGCAGCAGCGACAGTGAGCGCCCACGACCGAACAGCGCACCGTAGTGCTCCTGCCCGTCCATCAGGTCGTTGGTGCAGATCAGTTCGAGCAACTCGAACAACGCACCGCGCTGCTTCGGGCTGATTTCCCGGGCCTGGATGATCGCCTGTTCCAGTTCGTCACGACCGCTCACCAGGGTTTCGGTGGGATAGTCGAGCAGCAGCGAAATCACTTTGAGAATGCGCATGCTCATTCCTCCCACAACTGCACGGTTTTCAAAATGTCGCGGCGATTGGCCTTCTTCGCGCCGAACATGTTGGTGTCGGAGCTGCCACTGCAGCCGCTGCCGAAACTGAAGCCACAACCGGAGCGTTCGGCAAAGGCATCGCTCATGGCGTCTTCACGGTGCGCGCTGGGCACGACAAAACGGTCTTCGTAGTTGGCGATCGCCAGGTAGCGATACATTTCCTCGACCTGGGCCACGCTCAAACCGACATCCGCCAGCACTTGCAGGTCCTGGACCCCGTCGACCTGCTCGGAACGTTTGTAGGCGCGCATCGCCAGCAAGCGTTTCAGGGCGCGCTTGACCGGTTTCTCATCGCCCGCCGTCAGCAGGTTGGCCAGGTAGCGCAGCGGAATGCGCAGGCTGTCGACATCCGGGATCACCCCGTTCATGCCCACGGTGCCAGCGGTCGCGGCATTCTGGATCGGCGACAGTGGCGGCACGTACCAGACCATCGGCAAGGTGCGGTATTCCGGGTGCAGCGGCAGCGCGAGCTTCCAGTCCACGGCCATTTTGTAGACCGGCGAACGTTGCGCCGAATCGATCACCGACTGCGGCACGCCATCGCCAGGGCCTGGCGGATCACCGCCGGGTCGTTCGGATCGAGGAAGATCTCCAGTGTTTCTCGTACAGATCCTGCTCATTGGCGGTGCTCGCCACTTCGGCGATACGGTCGGCGTCGTACAGCAGCACCCCGAGGTAGCGAATGCGCCCGACGCAGGTTTCGGCACAGACCGTCGGCATCCCGGCCTCGATACGCGGGTAGCAGAAGATGCACTTCTCGGACTTGCCGCTTTTTCCAGTTGAAATAGATCTTCTTGTACGGGCAGCCGCTGATGCACATGCGCCAGCCGCGACATTTCTCCTGGTCGATCAGGACAATCCCGTCTTCCTCGCGCTTGTAGATCGCCCCGCTCGGGCAGGACGCCGCGCACGCCGGTTGAGGCAGTGCTCGCAGAGGCGCGGCAAATACATCATGAAGGTGTTTTCATACTCACCGTAGATGTCCGCCTGGATCTGGTCGAAGTCTTGTCCTTGCGCCGTTTGGCAAACTCGGTACCGAGGATTTCCTCCCAGTTCGGGCCCCATTCGATTTTCTCCATGCGCTTGCCGGTGACGATCGAACGTGGCCGCGCGGTGGGCTGATGCTCGCCCAGCGGCGCGGTGTGCAGATGCTGGTAATCGAAATCGAAGGGCTCGTAGTAGTCGTCGAGGCTCGGCAGGTCCGGGTTGGCGAAAATATTCGCCAACACGCGAAATTTGCCGCCGATCCGTGGGTTGATCGAACCGTTGGCGTTACGACCCAGCCACCCTTCCACTTGTCCTGGTTTTCCCATTCCTTCGGGTAACCGATCCCGGGTTCGATTCGACGTTGTTGAACCAGGCGTATTCCATGCCTTCGCGGCTGGTCCAGACGTTCTTGCAGGTGATCGAGCAGGTGTGGCAACCGATGCATTTGTCCAGGTTCAGAACCATGCCGATTTGTGAGCGAATCTTCATGTCAGTTCTCCTCAATCCAGCTCGGTCGGCAGGGGACGCGGCAGGTCATCGCCGGACGAACCGTCGAGCCAGTCGACTTTGGCCATCTTGCGTACCACGACGAATTCGTCGCGGTTGCAACCGACCGTGCCGTAATAGTTAAACCGTAGGCCTGCTGGGCATAGCCGCCGATCATATGGGTCGGTTTGAGCACTACCCGGGTGACCGAGTTGTGGTGACCGCCGCGGGTCTTGGTGTTTCCGAACCGGGTACGTTCACGATCCGCTCCTGGGCGTGGTACATCATCACCATGCCTTCCTTGACCCGCTGGCTGACCACGGCCCGGGCGGTCAGCGCGCCGTTGACGTTGAAACATTCGATCCAGTCGTTGTCCTCGATGCCGGCGCGTTTCGCGTCGATTTCCGAGAGCC
>NZ_CAJFDC010000011.1 GCF_904067045.1 Pseudomonas sp. FEN
CATATAGTTTCCTTCCCATAAGAGCGCTTTCGCGCAGGTTGAGCACAGCGCATTAAAAACCTATAGACCAGCAACATGATATATTTTGCTTAGCCCCTTGCTCGATGCTATTGCGACTTGAGTGTCAATTTCTCAACACACAAGCAATGTACCTTGAACAAAATCAATGCACCACCAGCTATAGCTATTACCTGCCATTCACTGATAGAGATGCGAGCAAATACCTTGACTATATGAATCAACGAGATCAAACACACTTGCATCGCTGCCAGCACGGCTACCACTAGCAGACGGCTGAGGGTGTCATACGTTTGCGCAAGACTTGCAACTATCGACGACATGACCAGTGTACTTGTGCTTCCCAACCCAAATACGGCTGCAGCCAGTAGCAGAGAATCCTCGGTAGCGTTGCCAGCAAGCCAATACCCGATGGCGCAAAGGCGAGCAACGCCACGATTAATAGCCTCTCATCACAGACCCTCAACCGGGACAACAGCGCTACACTGGTCAAAACACCGAGGATATAGAATCCGGTAATGCCGGGGACACTGCCCCACCAATGCTGCGCATCAAGTCCCGCCCAATAATGGAGTGACAGATTGAAATAATTGGCCGCGAACGCTGCAAGCATATAGCAGCACAAGTTATAGATCGAAAGCGATTTACCGAGAACCAGCAGTTGTTTGATGCTGACACGCTGGGTCTTTGCAGTACCGACAAATGTGCTGAGGTAGAGCAAAGGCACAATTGTGGCAAATGCATAGGCTAGCGACAGCCAGACTCGGGACTGCTGCTCCGAGAGCCAGCCCAGAGCGGCATACCAGACCAGAGATTCAATATTGATGATCAGCACCAACACCGATGCAAGCAATTTGCCGTGTTCTCCCTTGGAGACCTCGCGCATCGCAAAATAGAAACTCGATGAGGCAATAAGCCCCGAGCACAGCGCTTCTGGAATAGTCCACACAATACCGGTCGACAATACGCAGAGCACCAGTAGTATCTTGACCACCAGGGCCACCTGCACTACTCGCTCACAACTAGCCCCCATTAGAGGAACCAACACTACTGCCAGACAGCCCGACAAATAGAATGCCAGAATTCCCTGAGAGGTGAAGGTAATACTGGTAATGCTCAAGTAAAGCAGGGTGATTCCGCCATGAAGGGAAATCATGCCACACATAAACAATGCGAAGATAACTCTGACCTGAAGGTGAAATTTATTATTCATAATTTCTTTTCTTGAGGCGATAGGTATACTATCTTTTAGATCGAGACAAATCTCGATCCTACAAATATCAGTTGCCCCTCGCGTATTATCTGCAATCTCGGCTCAGGTTTCATGACTGCCTAGGAAATTCACGATTTGGTTTGGCACATATATCACTTTGGTCACTGCATACCCTTTCAGGGCATCAAATACTTTGTTTCGAGCCAGATCGACATCAATCAGCTCCTCACCTGTTCCCTCCATCAGATCGTCCATATATTTACCATTGATGTAGATCCGAGTCGCCCTGACATGGATCACCCGCGCCACGGGCCATTGTACATAGTCGATATTGTGATAGCCCAAACGTTCCCAGATTTCAGAACACACATGAGGGGCGAAGGGGAACAGGGCCTTCACAAAGTCGGCACCTATACGTTCGAAAAAATAGTCCTTTTGTTTCTCGGCCTGATTCAGGAACTCCATAAATGCAGCAATCGCGGTATTGAAGTTCAAGGTCACAAAGGACGCATCGACCTTGGATAGGGTTTTTCCCCACTGAATATCCAGCGGGTGCCGGTCCGAATCCGTAAATTGGTCGTGAGAAGCGTCGGATTCAAGACCGTCGGTAAAAATGTTCAGCACCCTATTAAGGAACCGCTTACATCCCTTTATACCCTTGACATCCCACTTTTTACTCTGCCCGAGCGGCCCCATGAACATCATATAGATACGGAAGGTATCGACCCCGAACTCACGAATGATGTCGTCTGGTACGACCACGTTTAGAAGGGATTTTGACATTTTTGTATTGAAAACCTGTAACTCGTGATCGCTATTCCTTAACCAGTATTTGCCGGCCCGATACTCCGCTTCATCCACCGCTACTATCCGGCCGGTCCCATCCTTGAATGCATCGGCAGTCACCAACCCCTGATTATAGAGCGTCTTGAAGGGTTCATCGAAACTCACCAACCCGACATCGAAAAGCACCTTGTGCCAAAATCTGGCATAGAGCAGGTGCATGGTCGCATGGGCCGCCCCGCCAACATAAAGATCAACCTGCTTCCAGTACTCAACACTTGCGACAGAGAACGGTTCGGCCTCGTTATGCGGATCCATAAACCGCAGGAAATACCAACACGATCCAGCCCATCCAGGCATGGTGTCAGTGACCCGGTATAGCGGGTTATCCGCAGTATCTTTGCAGTTCACCCAGTCCTGCGCGCGCTGCATCGGACTGGTACCGTCGGCGCTTGGGAGGAAACTCTCGACCGTCGGCAACTCGATCGGCAGCTCTCCACGGCTAGCCGCAACCAAGTTACCGTGACGGTCCCGGTATAGTGGAAAAGGCTCACCCCAGTACCTCTGCCTAGAAAACAGCCAGTCGCGCATTCTGTAACGAACCCTGCTGACAGCCCCATGACTGCCTATGAGTTCGGCTTCGATCCGCGCACGAGCTTCGTATCTGGAGAGACCGCTAAAAACCCCGGAGTTTTTGAGGCAGTCCCGCATATCGACCTCATCGAGAACAGAAATGTGGGGCAAACCAAATTGCTTGCACAAAGACGTGGCTTTAGGATCAGTTTCTGGAATAGAGAATATCGCCTGCTCTCTACCATCGAACGTCAGGTAGTTGACGACATAAATGGGCAGCAGTGCTCCCGTCAGTGGATGACGTACGTGGCGCTGCAAAGACAGGCCGTCTACCGTGACCTTTGGATCCTGCAAGTCGGCAATCCGGGTGAAGAGGTCACTGTCATGAACCCGGCAAAGCTCTTTTACGTAGGGGTGTTCAGTACACAGAAATACGGCGTTGGTGCCATAAAGTGTTTCGGCTTCTGAGACAAACAAAGTGAGAGAACTGGCTGCGTCCTCCCGCACGAGGAGATCGATATCGATACCCTCGGTACGCCCGATCCAATCACGCTGCATTTTTTTGACTGATTCCGGCCAATCAAGCTGATCCAAATCTGCTAACAAGCGCTCAGCGTATTCAGTGATTTTCACCATCCATTGCTTTAGCGGCTTTTTGATGCAGGGGTGATCACCACGCTCAGAACGCCCATCAATAACCTCTTCGTTCGCCAGAACAGTTTGAAGGGCCTCACACCACCAAACATTTTCCTCTTTCTCATACACCAAACCACGCTCATACAATTTGAGAAAAAGAAACAGAGTCCACCGATAGTATTTTTTATCAGATGTATTGATTTCCCGGTCCCAGTCATAGCTTAAGCCCATCAGCATAAGCTGTCGCTTGAAGTTCTGGCAGTTTGTCCGTGTCACTTCGGAGGGGTGCACACCGGTCTTTATCGCATATTGCTCTGCAGGCAAGCCGAATGCATCCCAGCCCATAGGGTGCAGCACGTTGAATCCTTCCATTCTTTTTTTGCGCGCAACAATATCTGTTCCGATGTAACCGACGGCATGACCAACATGCAAACCATGGCCCGACGGATAGGGAAACATATCAAGCACATAATAAGGAGGCTTATCGACAAAATTATCGACGGCGAATACATTACCTTCCGCCCAGCGCCGCTGCCACTTACTTCTAAACTGATCGTTATCCATATCGGACCACCACGCTTTTCCAAAAGCTTTTATGGATTCGTCGCACAAAAATGAAAATGGCTACACGCCAAATCGTTTCGCACGGATAAACTTTTCGTCTATGAAAAACACTCTAGATGTAGAAAAAACACTCTGTCAACCGCTAATTTGACAGCAAAACAATAAGCACAGCCATCAACCATCTAGTTTTTACCAAGAAATAGCTCTATATCGTGGGCAACATGCCGACCAGAGGGGCTGAGCCCTCGGAAACCATAATTTATTTCAGAGTATTTCCAAGTTGAGAAGTACTCAAGCCTTACGAAAATCACAACTGACCCGATACGTTTTTAAGACTAAGGAAGAAGCAATTTCCGCAACACTCAGCAAACCCGAGATAATCTATAAAGATATAGGAAAAGAGAAAACATTCTTGAGAAAACACACCAAATCTTGCAGGAAAACTCGCACAGCAAAGATCAAGAAATATGAGAAACATGAGGAGCGAATCGAGGTCGCACTCGACGTTAACTGCTAACCTCCAATGTTATGAATTGATTTATTCACCTGTTAATCCAGAGTTAATCGCCACTCACCAGCATCGCTCCGATTCTTCTGGAGATCCTGTATGCCGAATGCCCGCGCGCTCGTCCTCGGTAGCCTGTTCCTGGCCACTTCCCTTCCCGTGTTGTCCAATGCTGCCGAAGGGCCGGCCTATGGCGCGGAACTGCAAGGCTTCGAATACCCCTACCCGGTGCAACACTTCGCGTTCCAATCCCAGGGCAAGTCCCTGCAGATGGGCTACATGGATGTCCCGCCCAGCGGCAAGGCCAACGGCCGGAACATCGTGCTGATGCACGGCAAGAACTTCTGCGCCGCTACCTGGGACTCGTCGATCAAGGCCCTGAGCGACGCCGGCTACCGCGTGATCGCCGCGGACCAGATCGGTTTCTGCACCTCCAGCAAACCCGACAACTACCAGTACAGTTTCCAGCAACTGGCGAACAACACCCACGCCCTGCTGGAAAAACTCGGCATCGCGAAAACCCTGGTCCTGGGGCATTCCACCGGTGGCATGCTGGCCACCCGCTATGCCCTGCTCTACCCGCAACAGGTCGAACGCCTGGCGCTGGTCAACCCCATCGGCCTGGAGGACTGGAAAGCCCTCGGCGTACCTTACCGGACCGTCGATCAATGGAATGAGCGCGAGCTGAAACTCAATGCCGCGGGCATCCGCAATTACGAACGCACTACCTACTATGCCGGCCGCTGGAAACCCGAGTTCGAGCGCTGGGTCGATATGCTCGCCGGCCTCAACAAAGGTCCCGGTCACGTCGCGGTGGCCTGGAACTCGGCGCTGATCTACGACATGATCTTCACCCAGCCGGTCTATTACGAGTTCAAGGACCTGAAGATGCCCACCCTGTTGCTGATCGGCACCGCCGACACCACGGCCATCGGCAGTGATATCGCGCCACCCGAGGTCAAGGCGCGCCTCGGTCACTACGACATGCTGGGCAAGCAGGTGGCGAAACTGATCCCGCAATCAACCCTGGTGGAGTTCCCCGGACTGGGCCACGCGCCGCAGATGGAAGAACCGGCACGCTTCCACAAGGCCCTGCTCGGTTGGCTTGCCAGCAAACAATAATGAGGAAACAGCGCATGACCCTACGGATCGCGGTAATCGATGACTGGCAAGGCGTGGCCGCCGAGGCCGTGGACTGGAGTGCCTTGAGCCACGTGGGCCAGGTGAGTTTTCTCCACGACTACCCGGCCGATACCGCCACCATGGCCGAGCGCCTGGGCGGTTTCGAAGTGATCTGCGTGATGCGCGAGCGCAGCCCGTTCAACGAGGCGCTGCTGCGCCAACTGCCGCGCCTGAAGCTGCTGGTGACCGGCGGCATGCGCAATGCCGCCCTCGATATCAAGGCCGCCAATGCCCTCGGTATCCAGGTCTGCGGTACCGACAGCTACAAGCACGCGGCACCGGAGCTGACCTGGGCGCTGATCATGGCCGCCAATCGCAATCTCCTCAAGGAGGCCAACGCGCTGCGCGCCGGACACTGGCAGCAGGGCCTGGGCGGCGACCTGTATGGCAAGACCCTGGGCATTCTCGGCCTGGGCAGCATCGGCCAGCGCGTCGCCGGCTACGGCAAGGCATTCGGCATGCGGGTCATCGCCTGGAGCGAGAACCTTAGCGCCGAACGAGCCGCCGAATCCGCCGTGGAGTACGTCAGCAAGGCCGAACTGTTCAGTCAGGCCGACCTGCTCTCCGTGCACCTGGTGCTCAGCGAACGCTCCCGCGGCCTGGTGGACGCCCAGGCGCTGAGCTGGATGAAGCCCTCGGCCTACCTGATCAACACCGCGCGCGGGCCGATCGTCGACGAACAGGCGCTGATCAGCGCACTTGAATGCGGCAAGCTGGCCGGCGCCGCCCTCGACGTCTTCGAACAGGAACCGTTGCCGGCCAACCACCCGTTCCGCACCCTGGACAACGTCCTGGCAACGCCCCACGTCGGCTACGTCAGCCAGAACAACTACCGGCTGTTCTACAACCAGATGATCGAAGACATCCAGGCCTGGGCCAGCGGCCAGCCGATCCGGCTGCTGAGTTAAGCACCTGTCGGCCCGCCTGGAGCCATAAATAAGCACCTCCATCCCAGCCCCGCGCCTTCGTTTACTCGCTCCTGAAGTGTCGTCACCTCCGACGGCACGCTCAGGAGAACGCGCATGACCCGAACGCCCTTCGAACTCGGCGGCTGGAGCCAGACCCTCAGCCGCGAACCCCTGCCGCATTTCACCCAGATGATGTACGGCATGGTGACCAACCTCGACGGCCTGACCACCGGCACCGCCGGCACCCCCGGCTGGAGCCCCGCCACGTCAACCGCCCCGCGTCCGCACGATTACACCGGCAAGGTACTCTGGACCTACGGCGGCGGCCTCTGCTCGCCGAAAGCCAAGCCCGCCAACCAGGACGAGATCGATCTCATCGTCAACGCGACCCTCGACAAAGGCTGGGATGGCGTCGACTTCGACGACGAGTGCCAGATGAACATCCCGAACGTCATCACGGCCATGAGGATCCTCAAGCGGCAGGGCAAACAGACCCGCTTCGGCTTTATCTCGGGCTACACCTACAACACTCCCACCAGCAGCAACGGCATGGCCCTGAACGACAAGGTGCGGCAAGTGGTGCAATCCGGACATTGCGACCAGCTCGTGCACTATTGCTACGCCAGCCGGATGTGGACCGATGCCGAAATCGAGCGCTATGTGGGACAGTCCCTGGAGCGCACCCTCGCCCATGGTGCAAATACCGGACAACTGATCCTGGCGCTGACCAGCCGTGGCCTGACCGATCACAACCTGCGGCTGTTCCTCGACCAGGTGATCCAGAAACAGATCGGCGGGCTCTATATCTGGGCGTACCATCAACTGCTGCCCAGCCATCAATGCACCATCCTTGAGCGCCTGGGCTTCGAACCTGCGCCAGCGGGGTGCGGCCGTTCCGGGACGATCGTCCATGACCCGCTGTGACATAGATCAACCGCGCTGTATTTTTCCGACATTCGTCTAAACAACGCCTCTCACGGCGGCGACATCTCTCCTACACTGACTTCGGGCCTGCCGACCGCTCAGTCATTTCGCTGCAAAAAAGTCGAAACTTCTGAAACAGCGGTCGGTCAGGTTAAAGGTAGGGCCTCTGTTCCGGGTGTTTTGCGGGCAGTTGCTCCCCCACTCTTTCTTGCCTCCGTGCGACGGGCACTCTTGGCCCTGCCGCACGGAAACAGCGTGTCCGACCAAAGGAAGGGGTTTGGGCACACTGTGTGAAAGAAGAACCAGATCAAATAAAATGGGAGAGACACATGATCAGCGCTGCGTTGGGAACTCAGGAAGAGCATTTTAATCAGGCCAGCGAAGCAGTCCCCGTGTCAGCTCCCTTGGCGGGAGGAAAAGCCGTATTGACGGCAACTGCTGTCAATTCCAACAAGAAAAAGGTCCTGTTCGTCACCTCCGAATTCGCCGATCTGGTCAAGACCGGCGGCCTCGGCGATGTGTCCGCGGCCCTGCCACGGGCCATGCATCACCTGCACGATGTGCGGGTGCTGATCCCTGGCTACCCGCAGGTGATGCAGAGCGACAACCCGATCCATATCATCGGCGAGCTGGGTGGCCACGCCGCGCTGCCGCCGTGCAAGATCGGACGCATGGACCTGCCCGACGGCCTGGTGATCTACGTGCTGATCTGCCCTGAGCTCTACGAGCGCGATGGCACGCCCTATGGTGCCAACAACGGTCGCGACTGGCCGGACAATCACATCCGCTTCGCCCGCCTGGGCCTGGCGGCGGCCGATATCGCCGCCAACCTGGCCCAGATCCACTGGACCCCGGACCTGGTCCACGCCCACGACTGGCCGGCCGGCCTCGCCCCGGCCTATATGCATTGGCGCGGCCAGCGCACCCCGACGCTGTTCACCATTCACAACCTCGCCTACCAGGGCGTGGTCAGCCTCGCCTGTTGCCCGGAGCTGGGGATCCCGCCCCATGCCCTGCAGCAGGAAGGCATGGAGTTCTACGGCAAACTGTCGTTCCTCAAGGCCGGCATGGCCTACTCCAGTCATATCACCACGGTGAGTGCCACCTACGCCGAGGAAATCACTACGCCGCAATTCGGTTGTGGCCTGGACGGCTTTCTCGCCAGCAAGACCCATCAGGGCCTGCTCAGCGGCATTCCCAACGGCATCGACGAAAGCTGGGACGCGGCCACCGACAGCCACCTGGTCCACCCCTTCACCCCGGGTGACTGGGAAGGCAAGGCGGTCAACGCCAGCCACGTGCGGACCCTGTTCGGCCTCGATCCCTCGAACGGACCGCTGTTTGCGGTGGTCTCGCGGCTGGTCTACCAGAAAGGCCTGGACCTGACCGAAGCGGTCAGCGAAATGATCGTGAATGAAGGCGGCCAGATCGCGATCATCGGCCGTGGCGAACCGGAAGAAGAACAGGCCATGCGCCAACTGGCCCTGCGCTTTCCCGGCCGGGTGGGGGTGCGCATCGGCTTCAACGAGACCGATGCCCGGCGCATGTTCGCCGGTAGCGACTTCCTGCTGATGCCCTCACGCTATGAACCTTGCGGCCTGAGCCAGATGTACGCCCAGCGCTTCGGCTCGCTGCCGGTGGCGCGCAACACCGGAGGGCTGGCCGACACCATCGAGAACGGCGTCACCGGCTTCCTCTTCGACGAGTCCACCGTGGAAAGCTATGCGCAGGCATTGCGTCGGGCGTTCAAGGTGTTCGCCTACCCGCCGCTACTCAATGCCATGCGCTGCCGCGCCATGGCCGCGCCGTTCAACTGGTGCAAGGCCGTAGAGCCCTACGCCGAGCTGTACCAGAACCTGGTCGCCAAGTCCCGGAGTCGGTCGGGCCAGCACTGAAGAGGCCTTCATAGATGCCGTCACGGACTCTGGAAACCTGGCCTCATGGCGCGATCCTGCTGGACGCGGAACACACCCGCTTTGCATTGTGGGCACCGGACGCCTACTACGTCAGCGTCGAACTGCAGGATGGCCGCTCTCTGGCCATGCTACCGCAGCACAACGGCTGGTTTGTCCTTGAAGCACGCTGCCCGGCCGGCAGCCAATATCGCTACTGCATCGACGGCGAGCAACCGGTGCCCGACCCGGCCTCCCGGCGCCAAGCCCTGGGGGTGCACGGGCCGAGCCAGGTGGTCGATTCCCTGGCCTATCACTGGCGGCACAAGGAATGGCCCGGTCGGCCCTGGCATGAAGCGGTGATCTACGAGCTGCACGTCGGTGTCCTCGGCGGCTATCGCCAGGTGGAAAGCCAACTGGCGCGCCTGGCCGGACTGGGGGTCACCGCCATCGAGTTGATGCCCCTGGGCCAATTTCCCGGTGAACGCAACTGGGGCTACGACGGCGTGCAACCCTATGCGCCGCAGGCCTCCTACGGTTCGCCCGAGGACCTCAAGCACTTGATCGACAGTGCTCACGGTCATGGCCTTATGGTGCTGCTGGACGTGGTCTACAACCACTTCGGCCCGGACGGCAATTACCTCGGCCAATACGCCCGCGACTTCTTCCGCGATGACCAGCAAACCCCCTGGGGCGCGGCCATCGACTTCCGCCGCCGCGAAGTCCGTGATTTTTTCATCGACAACGCGCTGATGTGGCTGCTGGAATACCGCTTCGACGGCCTGCGCCTGGATGCCGTGCACGCGATCAACGACAGCGGCTTCCTCCACGAACTGGCGCAAGCGGTGCGCCAACAGGTGGACCCGGCGCGCCACGTCTGGCTGACCCTGGAAAACGAACGCAACCAGGCCAGCCTGCTGGAGGAGGCCTTTGACGCCCAGTGGAACGATGATGGCCACAACGCCCTGCACGTCCTGCTGACCGGCGAGACCGCCGCCTATTATGCCGACTACGCCCGGGAGACCACCGCCAAGCTGGCCCGCTGCCTGAGCCAGGGCTTCGTTTTCCAGGGGCACTCCAACCGTCACGGCCATAGCCGCGGCGAACCCAGCGCGCACCTGCCGCCCAGCGCCTTCGTGTTGTTCCTGCAGAACCACGATCAGATCGGCAACCGGGCCCTCGGTGAAAGGCTCAATCAGCTCTGTCCGGCCCCGGCCCTGAAGGCCGCCACGGTGTTGCTGCTGTTGTCACCGATGATCCCGCTGCTGTTCATGGGCGATGAAACCGGCGCCCGCGAACCGTTCCTGTTCTTCACCGACCACCACGGTGAACTGGCTGACGCCGTGCGCGAAGGTCGCCGCGCGGAATTCGCCGAGTTCCCGGACTTTGCCGATCCCCGCCGCCGGGCGTTGATCCCCGACCCGAACGCAGAGGCCACCTTCAACGACTCGCGCCCCGACCTGAACGAGGCGAGCGACGATTTGATCCGCCAGGCAAGCCTAAGGCTCTACCGCCAATTGCTGGAATTGCGCCACCGCGAAATCATTCCCCGACTCCCCGGCGCCCAGGCCCTGGGCTGCGATGTACTGGCCGACGGCGCGCTCAGCGCACGCTGGCGAATGGGCGATGGCAGCCTGCTGCGTATCGACCTCAACCTCAGTGCCGAGTCGATCCGCCACAGCCCGCCCACCGAGGCCCGCTTGTTGTTCGAAAGCACCGCCGGCGCCAGTCGCCAACTCGACGAAGGCCATCTGGCCCCCTACTGCGCGCTGGTTACCCTGACCCCCGGGGACGTCATGCAGTCACCCACCGGAGAGCAACCATGAGCGATGCGCAACTGGAAATACTCGCCAGCCGGGCCGGCCTGGCCGTCGATTGGATCGACGCCAATGGCCGGCCACAGAAAGTCCGGCCCGAGGTCTTGCGCAAGGTCCTCGCAGGGCTGGGGCACCCCGCCGACAGCACACAGGCCATTGAAAGCAGCTTGCTCGAACTGCAACTCACGCAGCAACAGCAACACCTGCCACCGCTGCTGACCGCGGACCTCGGCAAGGGCCTGGACCTGGCCCACTATTTCACCGCCGGTACGGCCTGCGAAGTGCATCTGGAAAGCGGCGCGGTCCTGCACTTGCATCTGGACCAGGACGCCGTGCTGCCGGGCAAGATTCCCCTGGGCTACCAGACCGTGCATATCGCCGGCCAGCGCTTTACCCTCGCCGTGGCCCCGGCGCAGTGCCACAGCATCGCGGCGGCCACCGATACCGCGACACCCCGCGCCTGGGGCCTGACAGTCCAGCTCTATGCCCTGCAACGAGCGGGCGATGGCGGTTTCGGTGACAGCCTGGCCCTGGAGAACCTGGTTCGAGCCGCCGGCGAACGTGGCGCCGACGCCCTGGCGATCAGCCCGCTGCATGCCATGTTCAGCTGTGACCCGCAACGCTACAGCCCCTATTCGCCGTCCAGTCGGTTGTTCCTCAACAGTCTCTATGCGGCACCGGAAGCGATTCTCGGCGAACAGGCCCTGCACCAGGCCATCAGCAGCGCCGGGCTGGCCGATGAACTGCGGCAGCTGGAAGCGTTACCCTTGATCGACTGGCCCCGTGCCGCCCGCGCCAAGCAGCGCCTGCTGCGCGCGCTGTACGACGGGTTTCGCCTGGATACTCAGCCACTGGCCACGGACTTCGCGCATTTTCGCCAGGCGGGTGGCGAAGCCCTGGAGAATCACTGCCGCTTCGAAGCCCTGCAAGCCGCCTGTGCGGCACGCGGCGAGAGCACTGACTGGCGGCATTGGCCCGCGGCCTGGCACCACCCCGACAACCCGGCCCTCGCCAGCTTCGCCGAGGAACAGGCCGAAGAGATCGGTTTCTACGCCTTCGGCCAATGGCTGATCGCCCGCTGCCTCGAGCGCGCACAACAAACCGCCCGGGACAACGGCATGGGCATTGGCCTGATCGCCGACCTCGCCGTCGGCGCCGACGGCGGTGGCAGCCAGGCCTGGAGCCGGCAGGACGAATTGCTGGCCGAACTTACCGTCGGCGCACCACCGGATATCCTCAATCGCAGCGGGCAAAGCTGGGGCATCTCGGCCTTCGCCCCGGAAGGTCTGAAGCGCCATGGCTTCAGGGCCTTTATCGAAATGCTGCGGGCCAACTTCGCCCATGCCGGGGGCCTGCGTATCGACCATGTGATGGGCCTGCAGCGGCTCTGGGTGATCCCCCTCGGCTCACCGCCGAGCGACGGCGCCTACCTGTATTATCCGCTGGACGACCTGTTGCGTCTGCTGAGCCTGGAGTCCGCGCGCCACCAGGCGGTGGTGCTCGGCGAAGACCTCGGCACGGTCCCCGACGGCCTGCGGGAAAAGCTCGGTGCCCGGGCCATCCTCGGCATGCGCGTGCTGTTGTTCGAGCAGGAATACGGCCATCGTTTCCGCCCCATACTCGACTGGCCGGACGATGCCCTGGCCACCACCAGCACCCACGACCTGCCGACCCTCAATGGCTGGTGGCACGCCCGGGACATTGACTGGAACATCCAGCTCGGACTGATCGACACCGACACCGCCGAATACTGGCGCGAAACCCGCGAACGCGAACGCGAGGGCCTGCATCGTGCCTTGAGCAACGATCCGCAGAATTTCCGCGATGAGTCCCAGCAAACCGACCAGATACTGGACGCCAGCGTGCGCTTCCTCGGCCATACCCGGGCGCCACTGGTGTTGTTGCCGCTGGAGGATGCCCTGGGCGTCGAAGAACAGGCCAACCTGCCGGGGACCATCGACAGTCACCCCAACTGGCGCCGGCGCCTACCGGGTGACAGCGCTCGCTTGCTCGACGATGTCGACGCCGCGCGCCGCCTGGAACTGCTGGCCTGTGCCCGGCTCCAGGCGGCCGAGCGTGACCGATGAATCCGCCATTGCGTGCCACCGTGCGCCTGCAGTTTCATAAAGACTTCAGCCTCGATGCCGCCATACCGCTGGTGCCCTACTTCGCGCGACTGGGCATCAGTCATCTCTACGCCTCGCCGCTGCTCACCGCTCGCGACGGCTCGCTGCACGGCTACGATGTGGTCGACCCGACCCGGGTCAACCCGCAACTGGGCGGCGAACCGGCCTTGCGACGCCTGGTGCGGACCCTGCGCCAACACGATATGGGGCTGATCCTCGACATCGTGTCCAATCACATGGCCGTCGGCGGCGCGGACAACCCCTGGTGGCTGGACCTGCTGGAATGGGGACGGCTGAGCCCCTATGGCGAGTTCTTCGATATCCAATGGCACTCGCCCGACCCGCTGCTCGAAGGGCAACTGCTGATGCCGTTCCTGGACAATGACTACGGCGTGGCCTTGCAGGAAGGCAGCATTCCCTTATGTTTCGACGCCGAGCACGGCAGCTTCCATGTCGAGCATTACCAGCACCGCTTTCCCATCTGTCCACGGGATTACGCACAGATACTGGCCAACATCCCGCAACTGGAAACCCTGGCCGGGCACTTCAAGGCCCTGAACAGCCTGCCCGACGCCTATGCCCAGGCGCAGGTCCTGCGCGCGGAACTGGCGCAACGCCGCGATCTGCATGAAGCCATCGAACAGAGCCTGGCGCGCTACGACTCGCGACAGCCCGAAGGCTTGCAGCGCCTGCACTGGCTGCTGGAGCGCCAGCACTACCGCCTCGCCAGTTGGCGCACCGCCGCCGACGATATCAATTGGCGGCGCTTCTTCGATGTCAATGAACTGGGTGGCCTGCGGGTCGAGCGCCCGGCGGTGTTCGAGGCCACCCACCAGAAAATCTTCCAGCTCATCGAGGAAGGCTTGGTGGACGGCCTGCGTATCGACCATATCGACGGCCTCGCCGACCCGCGCGGTTACTGCCGCAAACTGCGTCGACGGGTCGACCGCCTGGCCCCCGGACGGCACCTGCCGATCTATGTGGAAAAGATCCTCGGCCAGGGCGAAACCCTGCACCCTGACTGGCAGGTGGACGGCACCACCGGCTACGAATTCATGGATCAACTGTCGTTGCTGCAACACGATCCGCGTGGCGAACCGCCGTTGACCGAGCTCTGGACCCGTTTGAGCGAGCGCCCCGGCGAGTTCGCCGAGGAAGCCCGGCTGGCCCGCCAGCAGATCCTCGCCGGTTCCCTGGCCGGCGACTGCGAAAGCGTGGCCCAGGCCCTGTTGCAAGTGGCCCGGGACGACCTGATGAGCCGCGACCTGACGCTCGGGGCGCTGCGGCGGGCCTTGCAGGCGCTGATCGTGCACTATCCGGTGTACCGCACCTATATCAATGCCCTGGGCCGCCCGACCCAGGACGAAGCGTTTTTCCAGCAGGCCCTGGCTGGCGCCCGCACCACCCTCGGCGAAGCCGACTGGCCGGTGCTCGAGTACCTGCAACAATGGCTCGGTGGACAACCCTGGCGCGAGCGCGCGCTGGGACGTCCGCGCAAACTGCTCAAGCATGCCTGCGTGCGGTTCCAGCAACTGACCTCGCCGACGGCCGCCAAGGCCGTGGAAGATACGGCGTTCTATCGCTCGGCGGTGCTGCTCTCGCGCAACGACGTGGGCTTTTGCGCCGAACGCTTCAGTGCGCCGGTGGAAGAGTTCCACGCGACCAACCGACAGCGCCTGGAAAGCTTCCCGGACAACCTGTTGACCAGCGCCACCCATGACCACAAACGTGGCGAAGACAGCCGCGCGCGCCTGGCGGTGCTGAGCGAGTATGCTCCGTGGTACGTCGAACAGGTGCAACGCTTTCGCGAACTGGCCCAAGCGCTGCGCGGCGATCCCCTGGCGCCCTCGGCGGCGGACGAGTTGATCCTCTATCAGGCACTGCTGGGCAGTTGGCCGCTGACGCTGTCGAGCGACGATGCGCCCGGCCTGCGCGATTACGCCGAGCGTCTGTGGCAATGGCAATGCAAGGCTTTGCGCGAAGCCAAGCTGAACAGCAGTTGGAATGCACCGAACGATGCCTATGAACAGGCCTGCCGCGATTTTCTCGAGGCGCTGCTGACCCGCCCCGTCGGCCTGGCACTGCGCAGCGCCCTGCTGGCGGCGGTGGAAAAGATCGCGCCGGCCGGCGCGCTCAACAGTCTGGCCCAGTGTTTGCTGCGCATGACCGTACCGGGTGTGCCGGACCTGTACCAGGGCAACGAGTTCTGGGACTTCAGCCTGGTGGACCCGGACAATCGCCGGCCGGTGGACTTCGCCGCCCGGCAACGGGCGCTGGAGCATCCAGCGTCATCGCAGGGACTGCTGACGGATTGGCGCAGCGGCCGCCTCAAACAAGCCTTGATTGCCCGTACGCTGGCGGTGCGGGCCGAACATGGGAGGGTCTTCAGTCGTGGCGATTATCAACCGTTGGAAGTGCTCGGCGAGCAGGCCGAACACGTGCTGGCCTTTATGCGTAGCGCGTCGACGCAGCGGGTCATCGTGATCGTGCCCAGGCAGGCGGCCAGACTTCTGGCACATGCTCACCTGCCACGGGTACAGGCACCGGTTTGGGGCGATACGCGGGTCAAACTGCCGTTCGCCGCACCGGATTGCAAATTAAAGGGACTTTTTTCGATGTGCGCAGTCACACCCCATAGCGAGCTGATGGTCGGTGCGGCACTCGGAGATTTCCCGGTTAATCTCTTTACCCAAACTTGAGTTCAGGAGCATGGCGATGAATACCGACGAAAAACGTATCCGTGAGTTTGCTTATCAGATCTGGGAATCGGAGGGTCGCCCCGAGGGCCACGAGGCCCGACATTGGGAGATGGCATGCAAGCTGGCGGAAGCCGAGGCGCTGGCGCCGAAAAAGCCGGCAGCGAGCAAACCCGCGGCCAAATCCAAGGTCGCCGCCAAGCCGGTGGCGGTAGCGAAAGCCACGGCAAAACCTGCGACCGCCACCAAACCAGCCGCCGAAAAGAAACCGCGAGCACCGCGCAAACCGACGGCCAGTTGAGTGTTGCGCGGTATTGAAGACCACACATACCTGTGGGAGCGGAGCTTGCCCGCGAAGCTTTTGGCGATCTTGAGGGCCTCTTCGCGGGCAAGCTCCGCTCCCACTGTTGGCCAGATCATATAGCCACCTGAGCCTTCGATCCGTACACCGGACCACCGAACACACCCGCAGGAGCGCCCATGACCAAGCCGAAAAAGCCCGAACCCACGCCCGAAGTCCAGGCCTCGCGAATCCGTGAGGGCCTGCCCTTCCCGCTCGGAGCCACCTGGGATGGCCTGGGAGTCAATTTTGCGCTGTTTTCCGCCAACGCCACCAAGGTCGAGCTGTGCGTGTTCGATGCCAACGGCGAAGTGGAACTCGAACGCATCGAACTGCCCGAGTACACCGACGAGATCTACCACGGCTACCTGCCCGATGCCCATCCCGGACTGATCTACGGTTACCGGGTGCACGGCCCCTACGACCCGCAGAACGGCCACCGCTTCAATCCCAACAAGCTGCTGATCGACCCCTACGCCAAGCAGTTGATTGGCCAGTTGAAATGGTCCGAGGCGTTGTTCGGCTACACCATCGGCCACCCCGACGCCGACCTCAGTTTCGACGAACGCGACAGCGCGCCCTTCGTCCCCAAGAGCAAGGTGATCGACCCGGCCCACACCTGGGGCCACGATCAGCGGGTCAACGTGCCCTGGGAACGCACCCTGCTCTATGAAACCCATGTGCGCGGCTTCAGCATGCGCCATCCCGCGGTACCGGAAGAGGTGCGCGGGACCTTCGCCGGACTGATGGTCGACGAGGTGCTGGAACATATCCGCAAGCTCGGGGTGTCCTCGGTGGAGTTGCTACCGATCCACGCCTTCGTCAACGACCAGCACCTGCTGCAAAAAGGCATGACCAACTACTGGGGTTACAACAGCATCGCCTTCTTCGCCCCCGACCCGCGCTACCTGGCCAACGGCAAGATCGCCGAATTCAAGGAGATGGTCGCGCACCTGCACGACGCCGGCCTCGAGCTGATCCTCGACGTGGTCTACAACCATACCGCCGAAGGCAACGAGCAAGGCCCGACGCTGTCCATGCGCGGCATCGACAACGCTTCCTATTACCGCCTGATGCCCGAGGACAAACGCTTCTACATCAACGACTCGGGCACCGGCAACACCCTGGACCTGAGCCATCCCTGCGTGCTGCAGATGGTCACCGACTCACTGCGCTACTGGGCCACGGAAATGCACGTGGACGGTTTCCGCTTCGACCTGGCGACCATCCTCGGGCGCTATCACGACGGCTTCAACGAACGTCACAGTTTCCTCGTCGCCTGTCGCCAGGACCCGGTGCTGCGCCAGGTCAAACTGATCGCCGAACCCTGGGACTGTGGCCCCGGCGGCTATCAGGTGGGCGGCTTCCCGCCGGGCTGGGCCGAGTGGAACGACCGCTTCCGCGATACCGTGCGGGCGTTCTGGAAAGGCGACGACGGCCAGCTCGCTGACTTCGCCCGGCGCATGACCGCCTCGGGCGATCTGTTCGACCACCGCGGTCGACGCCCCTATACCTCGATCAACTTCATCACCGCCCATGACGGCTTCACCCTGCACGACCTGGTGTCGTACAACGACAAGCACAACGAAGCCAACGACGAAAACAATCAGGACGGCACCAACAACAACCTGTCCTGGAACCACGGTGTGGAGGGTCCCACGCAGGACCCGCAGATCAATGCCCTGCGCCTGCGCCAGATGCGCAACTTCTTCGCCACCCTGCTGCTGGCCCAGGGTACGCCGATGATCGTCGCCGGCGACGAGTTCGCCCGCACCCAGCACGGCAACAACAACGCCTACTGCCAGGACAGCGAAATCGGTTGGATCAACTGGGAGCTGGACGAGGACGGCAAATCGTTGCTCAAGTTCGTCAAGCGCCTGATCAAGTTGCGCCTGACCTATCCGATCCTGCGCCGCGGACGGTTCCTGGTCGGCGACTACAATGAGCAACTGGGGGTCAAGGATGTCACCTGGCTGACACCCGATGGCAATGAAATGACCACCGAACTCTGGCACGACGGCAATGGCCGCTGCCTGGGTATGTTGCTCGACGGCCGCGCCCAGGTCTCCGGGATTCCCCGCACCGGCGACGATGCGACCTTGCTGCTGGCGGTCAATGCCCACCACGATGGAGTCAATTTCCGCCTGCCCGAAGTGCCACAAGGCCTGGACTGGACCTGCGTGATCGACACCAACGACCCGCAGGTCAAGGGCCAGGAACGTTTCGCCTTCAACAGCGAATACACGCTCACCGGACGTTCGCTGGTGATGTTCGAACTGCAACGCAGCGAACAAACCTGAGCGTTTTCCAGCCGTAAAAGTCGCATTCTGGGCCATATGGGCGATACTCACTCGCGCATTCCCGGAGTGGAATGCGGCACCGGATGCATCAGGGCTGATGGACGGTGTATGCAAGTCCACACAAGGAAGTGACTACCATCATGAGAATCCAAACCGCACGCAACGAAGTTGAACCGCAGATCTGGAGTTCAGCGCAACTGGCCCGTGTCCCGACCGTTGGCCTGCACCGTTTGATTCGCCCCGGGGCCCGGGCCGTGGTGATCGCCCCGCATCCTGGTGACGAAGTGCATTGCTGCGGTGGCCTGCTGCAAATGCTCGCTACCCTCGGACACCCGCTGCTGTTGATCTCCATTACCGATGGCAGCGCCCTCTACCCCGGCTCCACCCTGTGGCCTTCGAGCCGCCTGAGCATCGTCTGCCCCCAGGAAAGCGCCGAAGCCTTGCGCCGCCTCGGTCTGGAACCGCACCGGTTGAAGTGGATTCGCGGCGGCTTTCGCCACGGTGGATTGGAGCACCAGGAGCAACCGCTGAGCCAATTCCTGCGGCGCTATCTGCGCCCGGACGACGTGGTGCTGACCACCTGGCGCGAAGACGGGATCGCCGACCACGACAGCTTGGGCCGGGCCGCCGCCCAGGCGTGTGCCGCCAGCGGCGCGATGCTGCTGGAAATCCCCCTGCACACCTGGTTCCGCCCCTTGCGCGACGAAGGCCTGATCCCCTGGCAGCGGGCCCGCAAGGTTCGGCTCGACACCTGGAGCATTGCCCGCAAGCTGCATGCCGCGCATGCCTACCACAGCCATTTGCAAGGCGATCCCGGACTGGGGCTGGCACCGTTCCTGGTGCCGGCCTTGCTCGAACGGGCGCGGCAACCATTCGAGATGGTGTTCATCTGAGAAACGTGGCGCAAAGCCGCGCTTCCGGGGCCGCTCAGATCCAGCCTGAATAGACTAAATAGCCGATTGTTCAATGACTTGCGAAGTCTGGCAAAAACTATCTATTTATTGGCTATTTTCTTGACGCAAACCTGTAGCTCTCCTTAGCTACAAGTGACTACCCCCGGTTTAAAAACCCAAGGGACAAGCCTTCGGATGCCTGCCAGAGCGGGTCGCCGGGGGTTTGCCTCGATGATTTCGGCCGTCCCTCGTTCGGGGGCAGGAGAGACGCCAATGCAGGTATTTATGCGACCGAAAGGAACACCCGATGAAAACGTTCATGACCCCCCCCAGCCTGAGGACCATGGCTTATACGATTTCGACAGCCCTTTTGCTGAGCCACGCCCTGGAGCTCCAGGCAGCGCCCACCGAAGAAGACCGCCAACCCTGGTACCACGACGTCACGCCGTCACTGTTACCTCCCGATCGATTGCCCATGCTGGACAACAGCGGTCAATTACCTGGCTGGCGGTTCGCCGGTATTGCACCGAGCATCGGCGCGCCCGATCAGACGGCTCGCTTGCACGACCGGGCGCTGGGTCAGGGCGAGGTCGGCAACCTCGATCCACTGTTTGCCGGCGCCTTTGGCGACCTGCTGATTGTTCCCGGCCTTTACAGCAATCACCGCGCTGGCCAGACATTGACCGCCGGGGTCTTTACCGGACGCAGCGGCGCATTGGACCGGGCTGACGGTTTTGTCACCGCGCCCCGCGACCCGCGCATGGATGGCCTGAGTCCCCAAGGTACCAATCTCGGGGCCTTCTGGAGTCTGACCGGGCAACAGGGCTGGCACGTCAACCTGACCGCCATGAACAACCAGAGCACGCTCTATAGCCGCTCCGAGCAGGGCACGCTGCAGGGCCTGGTCGCCCGGCAACTGACGTTTTCGCTGGAGGGCGGGTTCCCGATCGGGCTGGGCAAGTATTGGGTTATCGAGCCCCAGGCCCAGGTGGTCAACCAGCAAGGTGGCATGGAGACTCCCGGGCAGACGAATACATCCGCCGACCCATCGCTTTGGAGCGGTCGGATCGGCGCCCGTCTCAAGGGCCGCTATGAAGTGCACGGCCTGGCGGTGGAGCCCTACCTGCGGACCGACTTCTGGCACACATTCGGCAGCGGCAACACCCTGAGCCTGGAACCGGTCGACAAGATCGCCACCGGGCGCAACAGTTCCACCGTGGAACTGGGTCTGGGCCTGGTGGCCAAGGTGTCGCCGACGGTCAGCCTGTATGTCAGCGCGGATTACAGCGGCACCTCCGACGATACGGGCCTGAATGGCATCATCGGCAACGTCGGGGTGCGGATGCGCTGGTAGCTGTGGCTACCTCTGCGGTCGCAACATCAACACCGCCAGCGGCGGCAGGTTCAGCACCAGCGACGCGGCCTGCCCATGGCTGGCATGGTCCTCGGTGAAGACCCCGCCGCCATTGCCATAGTTGGAGCCGGCATACATCGCCGCATCGCTGTTGATCACTTCCTTCCACTGTCCGGCAAACGGCACGCCGATCCGATAAGCCTCGCGCGGCACCGGGGTGAAGTTGGCGACCACCAGCAGCGGCCGCCCTTCCCGACTCCAGCGCAGCCAGGCGTAGACGCTGTTGGTCGCATCATCGCCAATCAACCACTGGAAGCCCTGCGGCACATCGTCCTGGTCGTAAAGCGCTGGCTCGTCGCGGTAGAGCTGGTTGAGATCGCTCACCAGCTTCTGCACGCCGAGGTGCTCGGAGTATTGCAGCAAGTACCAATCCAGTTGCTGGTCATGATTCCACTCGCGCCACTGGCCGAACTCACAGCCCATGAACAGCAGCTTCTTGCCCGGGTGGGCCCACATGAAACTCAGGTAGGCGCGCAGATTGGCGAACTTCTGCCAGCGGTCGCCGGGCATCTTGTCGATCAGCGAATGCTTGCCGTGCACCACTTCATCATGGGAAATCGGCAGGATGAAACGCTCGGACCAGGCATAGACCAGGCCGAAGCTCAATTCGTTGTGGTGGTGCGCGCGGTACACCGGATCCTGCTGGATGTAGTGCAGCGAATCATGCATCCAGCCCATGTTCCATTTGTAGGCGAACCCCAGCCCGCCCTGCTGGGTTGCTTGACTCACGCCGGGCCAGGCCGTGGACTCTTCGGCAATCACCAGGGCACCCGGCGCTTCCAGGGCCACCACATCGTTGAGATGCCGCAGGAAGTCGATGGCCTCGAGGTTTTCCCGACCGCCATAGCGGTTCGGCACCCACTCGCCGGCGTTGCGCGAATAGTCGCGGTAGAGCATCGACGCCACGGCATCGACCCGCAGGCCGTCGACATGGAAATGCTTGAGCCAGTGCAGGGCCGAGGCCAGCATGAAGCCATGCACTTCGGTGCGTCCGAGGTTGTAGATCAGGGTGTCCCAGTCCTGGTGAAAACCTTCCAGCGGGTTGCCGTACTCATACAACGCGGTGCCGTCGAACTGCGCCAGGCCGTGGGTATCGGTGGGAAAGTGTGCCGGTACCCAGTCGAGGATGACGCCGATTTCGGCGCGGTGACAGGCATCGACAAACGCGGCGAAGTCGTCCGGGCTGCCATAGCGCGCACTCGGCGCGAACTGCGACAGTGGCTGGTAGCCCCAGGAACCACCGAACGGATGCTCCATGATCGGCATCAATTCGATATGGGTGAAGCCCAGTTGCCGGATATAGGGGATCAGGCGCTCGGCCAGTTCGCTCCAGTTGTATTGCCGCGACACCTCGCCGACTTCATCGATCTCGCACTGCCAGGAACCAGCGTGCAGTTCATAGATCGACAACGGCGCATCATGCCGATGCCGTGCGCCGCGCGACTCCATCCAGGCCTGGTCCCGCCAGTCGATCCGTAACGGCGAGGCGACCCGCGAAGCGGTATCCGGAGGCAGCTGGGTGGCCAGGGCCACGGGATCGGCCTTGAGCGGCAGGATCGCATCCCTGCCGAGAATCTCGTACTTGTAGGCCTCCCCCGCCGACAGGCGCGGCACGAAGATTTCCCAGACGCCGCTGGGATGGCGCAGGCGCATCGGGTGCCGACGCCCGTCCCAGACGTTGAAGTCACCCACTACCGAGACCCGCCGGGCATTCGGCGCCCAGACCGCGAAACGCACGCCGTCGACGCCCTCGACCTGGGTCACCTGGGCGCCCAGGCAGCTGCTCAGATCGCGATGGTTACCTTCGGCGAACAGGTAGAGATCCATTTCCCCCAGCAACGGCCCGAAGCTGTAGGGATCCTCGCAGATCTGCTCGCCCGTGGCCCATTGGATGCGCAGCCGATAGGGCTGGCGCTGCGCGAAGTGACCGACATACAACCCCGGTACTTCGGTGCTGTCGAGGCCGCCCAGTTCCTGGTCGCTGTCGCGGGCCAAGGCCTGGACACCCAGGGCACCCGGCAGGAAGGCACGGATATATTGCCCGCCGGCACCATCGTCATGCGGACCGAGGATGGCAAACGGATCATGGTGTTCAGCCCGAACCAGGGCCTCGATATCACCTTTCGCGGGTAATGCACGGTGTACGGTTTTACCTTGTTCCTTGTTCAAACTCATCACTGCTCTCCACCGGACAAGGTTTTCACTTCATTCAACAACCCGTCCAGGCCGTGCAACGGCACGCTGAGCCAGGTCGGACGATTTTCCGCCTCATAGACAATTTCATACGCGGCCTTCTCCAGGCTGAACAGGGTCAGGGCCGCTTCTTCGCCGGCCGGATCCTGCCATGCCTGAACAAGACTAGCCGTCGTCCGCCGATATGCCTGGATAAAAGCCTCGCGGGCTTCCTTCAGATAACGCTGGGTCACGCGCCGACAGGCCGCAACGGTAACCCCGGCCAGATCGAGAGCCGTCGCGCTGCTGTAAGCCATGGCCGCAGCATAGTCGAACGAACGCAGCACACCGCTGACATCCTTATAGGGGCTGTGCTTGCCGCGACGTTCCTGCAACGACCGCGCGGGCTCGCCTTCGAAGTCAATCAGGTAGGCATCGCCCTGCACCACCAGCACCTGGCCCAGATGCAGGTCGCCGTGGACCCTCAAGCGCAGACCGCCGACCAGCTGGCCGGCGAGCGCGTGGATGTAGTCGAGAATGGCTTTTTCCCGCGACAACAGACCGCCCACCAGCGCCTGCTCATCTGCCGCCAGCGCGGACTGGTGCTGCTTGAGCAATTGCAAGGCATGCTCCATCTGGCTACCGATCGCCCTGCCCCAACGCTGGGTGTCCTTGCTCGTAGTCACTTGGGCACTGAAGGCCGGGTCGACGCTGGGCGCCGCGAGCACCCGGTGCATTTCACCCAGACGCTGACCGAGCAAGGCGGCGAAATCCGCCAGTTCGCCGAGGGCGTTGTAATGTTGCTCGTGTTCCGAAACGGCATCGGCCAACTCGTCGCGGATTGCCCGTTCCAGGTTGTTCTGGGTCCAGTTCCAGGCATCGCCCTGGTTGGCGAGCAGGCCCTGGGCGATCATCAGCAGAGTGTCCTCGCCACGGGCGTCGTGGCGCACCAGCGAACCCAGCAGCGGCGAAATATGGTGGAAGCCGGCGGCGGTGAGGTAGGCGCTCATTTCCAGTTCCGGGTGCACACCGGCACTGACCTTGCGGATCAGCTTGAGCATGATCCGCTCGGCCACCACCACCGAACTGTTGGATTGCTCGGTGGACAGATAGCGTACGCTCATGTCGGCGGGAAGCTCCAGGGCCTTGAGTTCGGCCGCGGCCTGGAAACGCAACTCACCGTCGCTGGAGGCCAGTACCGTCTCGCCGCGCATGCCATCGATCACCGCACGGATAAACGGTTCGAGACTGAATGCGTCGGTGATCAGGCCCACCTGCCGACCGCGGCGAACCCGAGCCATGGCCAACTGTTGCGGCAACGCGGCGTTGATCTGGTCCTCGGCCAGCAGCCCGAAAGGCAACTGGTAACGGCTGCTCTCGCCGCCCGCCATGACTTCAACCTCACCGAGCAGTACCGGGTGCTGCGGGTCGCCGAAGCGCACGCCATAGACCAGGCGTATCTGTTCCAGACCCGCATTCTTGCCGGCGAACCAGCGACGCTTGGGCAGCCATTCCGGCAGGACTGTCTGCTCCAGGGCCGTTCGCGAAGGGTTTTCGAGCAGTTCTTCCAGGCGTTTTTTCAGCACCAGGGTGATGAAGTCCGGCAGGGTCTGGACCGGCTCCACATGCCAACTGGGCATCTGGGTTTGCGAGGCGAGCAGGAACCAGTAGAAGCCGTAGGGTGGCAGGGTCAGCAGGAAATTGAGCTGGCCAATGGGCGGGAACGCGTTACCTCCGAGCATCTCCACCGGCACCCGGCCCGCGAACGCCGACAGCTCCAGCTCCGCGGCCTGCGCGGTACGCGAAACGTTGGCCACACAGAGGATGATCTCGCTCTTGCCGTCGGGCCCGGTGTATTCGCGGGTATAGGCCAGGATGCGGCGGTTGTTGGGCGAGAGCATTTTCAGGCTGCCGCGGCCAAAGGCTTTCTGTTGCTTGCGCACGGCCAGCAAGCGTCGGGTCCAGTTCAGCAACGAATGAGGGTCGCCGGCCTGGGTCTCGACGTTCACCGTCAGATAGCCGTAGAGCGGGTCCATGATCGGCGGCAGCACCAGACTGGCCGGATCGGCGCGGGAGAAACCGCCGTTACGGTCGATCGACCATTGCATCGGGGTACGCACGCCATCGCGGTCGCCCAGGTAAATATTGTCGCCCATGCCGATTTCATCGCCGTAGTACAGGGTCGGCGTGCCCGGCATCGACAGCAGCAGGCTGTTGAGCAATTCGATGCGCCGGCGGTCACGCTCCATCAGCGGGGCCAGGCGCCGGCGGATACCGAGGTTGATCCGGGCACGGCGATCGGCGGCGTAGTAGTTCCAGAGGTAGTCACGCTCGCGATCGGTGACCATTTCCAGGGTCAGCTCATCGTGGTTGCGCAGGAAGATCGCCCATTGGCAATTGGCGGGGATTTCCGGGGTCTGGCGCAGGATGTCGGTGATCGGGAAGCGATCCTCCTGGGCCAGCGCCATGTACATGCGTGGCATCAGCGGGAAGTGGAAGGCCATGTGGCATTCGTCACCGTTGTCGCCCTTCTGCTCGCCGAAGTACAGCTGGGTATCCTCCGGCCACTGGTTGGCTTCGGCCAGCAACATGCGATCGGGATAGTGGGCGTCGATTTCGGCACGGATCTGCTTGAGCACCTGGTGGGTCTCGGGCAGGTTTTCGTTGTTGGTGCCGTCACGCTCGATCAGATAGGGAATGGCATCCAGGCGCAAGCCGTCGATGCCCAGGTCCAGCCAGTAGCGCATGACCGCCAGTACGGCCTTCAACACCGGCGGGTGGTCGAAATTCAGGTCCGGCTGGTGAGAATAGAAGCGGTGCCAGAAGTACTGACCGGCCACCGGGTCCCAGGTCCAGTTGGACTTTTCGGTGTCGAGAAAGATGATTCGGGTGTCGCTGTATCGGTTGTCGCTGTCGGACCAGACGTAGAAGTCGCGGGCGCTGGAACCGGGTTTGGCCCGGCGCGCGCGCTGGAACCAGGGGTGTTGGTCGGAGGTGTGGTTGATCACCAGCTCGGCGATGACCCGCAGGCCACGCCTGTGGGCTTCGGCGATAAACCGCTTGGCATCGGCCAGGGTCCCGTAGTCGCTGTGGACGCCTCGGTATTCGGCGATGTCGTAGCCATCGTCGCGGCGTGGCGAAGGATAGAACGGCAACAGCCAGATGGTGTTCACACCGAGGTCGGCAATGTAGTCGAGCTTGGCGATCAGGCCGGGAAAGTCACCGATGCCGTCGTTGTTCGAGTCGAAGAAGGATTTGACATGTACCTGGTAGATCACCGCGTCCTTGTACCAGAGCGGGTCGTCGATAAAGCTGGCAGGGCGGTTTTTCTTCGCCATGGGTAACTCCTGTTGAATCAGTAGGACCGCAGGCAACAACAGTCTGTTATTTATGCAGGGTTTGGCTGACAACAGCGTCACTGTGGGAGCGGAGCTTGTGTGGGAGCGGAGCTTGCCCGCGAAGAGGCCCTTAAGACCGCTAAAAGCTTCGCCGACAAGCTCCGCTCCCACTAGTTAAGCGTCCCCACGGAACCCTGACCCTGCCTGTCAAAGGGTCTGAATCCGCCAGATCCCGAACGGCTGGTGCCAGGGCTCGATGCGCAGCCACTGGACCTTGCCATGCCAGGTCCAGGTGTGACCGTTCATCAGGTCCTCGCCACGGGTGGTGGCGTCGTCGGCCAGGCCGAACTCCCACAAGGGCAACTCGAAGTGCGCTTCCTGGGCGTTATGCGGATCCAGGCTGACCGCCACCAGGATGAAACTCTCCAGGTCAGCCGTGCGCTTGCCGAAATACAGGATGTTGTCGTTCCAGGCGTTGTAGACCTGCAACCCCAAATGCGTCTGCAACGCCGGATGCTGGCGACGAATGCGATTGAGCTGGGCGATCTCGGCGATGATATTGCCCGGCGCGCTGAAGTCCCGCGGACGGATCTCGTATTTCTCCGAATCCAGGTATTCCTCCTTGCCCGGCAACGCCGCCGCCTCGCACAGTTCAAACCCCGAGTACATACCCCAGAGCCCCGAGCCCATGGTTGCCAGCGCCGCGCGGATAAGGAACCCGGCGCGCCCCGAATGGTGGAGGAAGGCCGGGTTGATATCCGGCGTATTGACGAAGAAATTCGGCCGGTAGCACTCGCGCCAGGGCGACTGGTTCAGCTCGGTGAAATAACTGGCCAGCTCGGCCTTGGTATTACGCCAGGTGAAATAGGTGTAGCTCTGGGAATAGCCGAGCTTGCCCAAGCGCGCCATCATCGCCGGCGTGGTGAACGCCTCGGCGAGAAAGATCACCTCGGGATGGACGCCGCGCACATCGGCAATCAGCCATTGCCAGAACGGCAGCGGCTTGGTGTGCGGATTGTCGACGCGAAACAGCTTCACCCCCTCCGCGACCCAGCCCAGCACGATGTCGCGCAGCTCGACCCAAAGACTGGGAATCGCGTCGGCGGCATAGAAATCGAGGTTGACGATGTCCTGGTATTTTTTCGGTGGGTTCTCCGCGTACTTGATACTGCCGTCCGGTCGCCAGTTGAACCAGCCGGGATGCTGCTGCAACCAGGGATGATCCTGGGAGCACTGGATGGCGAAGTCCAGGGCGATTTCCAGGCCATGTTCGGCCGCGGCACTGACCAACCGACGGAAATCCTCGCGACTACCCAGTTGCGAGTGAATCGCCTCGTGCCCACCCTCCTCGCTGCCGATGGCATAGGGGCTGCCCGGATCGTCGGGGCCGGCCACCAGGGCGTTGTTCGGACCTTTGCGGTAGCTGCGACCGATGGGATGAATCGGCGGGAAGTACAGCACGTCGAAACCCATGTCGCGAATCATCGACAGGCGACTGTGCACATCGTCGAAGGTGCCGTGACGCAAGGCATGCTCGGTGACCGAACGGGGAAACAGTTCATACCAACTGGCAAACTGCGCCAGGCTGCGCTCCACGTCCAGTGGATAGTCGTAGCTGCGACTCAGGTAGGCGTGGTGGTCGGCCTGGCGCATCAACGCCGCCGTGGCCGGTTTGAGAAAGCGCTCGACCTGGCCATCGTTGGACAGGTGCAGCAACTCCTCGTACAGCGCGGTCAGCCCCATCGCCAGTTCGCCCTGGCTGCGTTCGATGGCATGCAGCACCTGTGCCCGCCCCTCCTGCAACTCGAGATCGAGGGCCACGCCGGCGACGAACTTCTTCTCCAGTTCGTAGCAGAAGCTGGCGAACTGATCGATCCAGGCTTCGATCCGATAGACGTAGCGCCCCTGGTCGCCGAGCCGCAAGCGGCCCTGCCAGGCATTGTTGCCTTTATCGGTCATGGCCGTGCGTTGCCAGTCGGCGTCGCCCAGGTTTCTCCAGGCCAGCAGCACCGCCAGCTTGTCATGGCCGTCGGCGAACACCTTGGCGCTCACTATCAGTTCCTGCCCCGCCACCGCCTTGACCGCGAACTGCCCACCATCGACGGTAGGCGCCACGTTCTCAATGGCGATGCGCGGCATCAGCAAGGCCTGGGACAAGGGCAGGACTTCAGTCCCCTCTTCGTCCAACGGTTTATCGGCTGACATCGAGCATCACTCCTTACGCCCCATGGACGCTCTACTCTGCGTAATCTGCATGGCAAACGGCTTCATCCTGAAAAAGCCCGCTTCAGTTCGGAGCCCGCCGCCGGAACAAAAGTTCAGCCCGATTTGTCGGGAAACTCCACTCGTCATAAAGCCCGAGTTAAAAGCACATGGGCAGGGTCCACCGTTGTACTGGGCCGCCTGTTCCATAAAAGGGGCCACGCATAAAAGAGGCCAGCTTCATGAATATTCCGATTCCAGCGCAAACGCCCGACCCCAATATCGACCAACCGACCCTGCCCCCCAGCGAGCCGCCACCGGTACCGGAGCAGGAACCACCGGGCACCACGCCGCCGCCCAAGGTCGATCCGCCGACGACCATGCCACCGGTGATTGCCCGATGCGGCGCGCCTGAAGCATAGACCGGAATATCACTTCAGCCGCCCCCCTGAACGCTCCCCCCGGAACATCAAGGAGAGCACCATGCCCGTGCATATCGAACCCTCGAACCAGACCTGTGCCCTGGAGCAAGGCGATGTCCGCCATCATGTGAAAGCAAGCAACGGTGATTCGCTGATTTGACCGACCTGTACCAGTGCTGGCGCCCGCTACAGGCGCCAGACACCACAGAGTAAGACGGCAGGGGGCGACACAGGGTAGGACAAGCTGTCGCAGGTACTCGCCCAGAACCATCTGATCCGCTTTTTATTCAAATACCTGAGTCTGTTATGCAAACAGTTCGCCCGGCATAGTGCCCAGGCCTGATGGAGGCTGACGAGCGACAGATCATGAGCGAGAGAATCCCCGTCCAGATAGTTGAAACCTTCGAGCCGGCGCGTCCCAGGCTGAAGGCCAGGTCCACTGACCAGTTGATCCACACCCGCAGCTTCAGCGGGCTGTTCCGTAACCTGCGCCTGGCTGGCGCGGGTTTTCTGTTCCTGCTGTTCTTCGGCACGGTATGGCTGGACTGGGGCGGGCGCCAGGCGGTGCTCTGGGATCTGGCCGAAAGCCGCTTCCATATCTTCGGTGCGACCTTCTGGCCGCAGGACTTCATCCTGCTCTCGGCGCTGCTGATCATCTGTGCCTTCGGCCTGTTCGCCATCACCGTGTTCGCCGGACGGGTCTGGTGCGGCTATACCTGCCCACAAAGCTCGTGGACCTGGCTGTTCATGTGGTGCGAGAAAGTCACCGAGGGCGAACGCAACCAGCGCATCAAGTTGCAAGCCGCGCCCTGGGGCCCGAACAAACTGGCCCGACGCGCCGCCAAGCACACTTTGTGGCTGGGCATCAGCTTGCTGACCGGGCTGACCTTTGTCGGCTACTTCACCCCGATCCGGCCGCTGGCCCAGGAGCTGCTGAGCCTGCGGATCGGCGGCGTGAGCTTGTTCTGGGTAGTGTTTTTCAGCGCCGCCACCTATATCAACGCCGGCTGGCTGCGTGAAGCGGTGTGCATGCACATGTGTCCCTATGCACGCTTCCAGAGCGTAATGTTCGACAAGGACACCCTGACCATTTCCTACGACGCCGCCCGTGGCGAAAACCGTGGTCCGCGCAAGCGCGATGTGGCGCCGGCCAGCGTCGGCCTGGGGGATTGCATCGACTGCCAGATGTGCGTGCAGGTCTGCCCCACCGGCATCGACATCCGCGACGGTTTGCAGATGGAATGCATTGGCTGCGCGGCCTGCATCGACGCCTGTGATTCGATCATGGACAAGATGGGCTATGCCCGCGGCCTGGTGAGCTATACCTCAGAGCGCCAGTTGCAAGGCGGCCAGACCCATCTGCTGCGCCCGCGCCTGATCGGCTACAGCGTCGTGCTGCTGATCATGGTTGGCGCACTGGCGGTGACCCTGGTGGAACGGCCCATGGTCTCGCTGGACGTGAGCAAGGACCGCGGGCTGTTCCGGGAAAACAGCCTGGGCCAGATCGAGAACATCTACAGCCTCAAGGTCATCAACAAGACCCAGCAGTCCCAGCGCTATCGCCTGGAACTGGTGGACAGCGACGGTTTCCAGTTGCAGGGCAAGACCGAGCTGAGCCTGGCGGCGGGTGAAATCGTCGATCTGCCGGTATCGGTAACGATGCTCGGCGACAGGCCGAAAAGCAGCTCGCAGGCGGTGAGTTTCAAGGTGGTCGACAGCGACGAGCCCGCTGTCTACAGCGTGGCGAAGAGCCGCTTTGTCGCCCCGCTGAACCGTTGATGCCTTAGAATCCCGAACGCCATGAACGGCGAATACTCAATGTGGCGAGCGGGCTTGCCCGCGCTGGGGCGCGTAGCGCCCCTGAAACCGGCAACCGTGGTCTGTCAGATAGAACAAAGTGCCTGGTTTTACGGCTGCTGCGCAGCCCAGCGTGGGCAAGCCCACTCGCCACAACGGTGTACGACCGCAAAAAAGCGTTCTTGTCATTAGTAAGGCAATTCGCTGTTGCGTGCCTCTATGAATGAGCCAAACCTGCATGAAACGCTACGAAAAATTCGCCGACGACATCGCTGAACTGATCCGCACCGGCGTCCTCGGCCCCGGCCAGCGCGTGCCGTCGGTGCGCTACGCCAGCCAGACCTACGGAGTCAGTCCGTCCACCGTGTTCCAGGCCTACTACCTGTTGGAACGCCGCGGCCTGATCCGCGCCCGGCCGCGCTCCGGCTACTTCGTCAACGCCCACACGCCCAGCCCGTTCTCGGAGCCGGCGATCAGCAGCCAGGTCAACGAGTCCACCGAGGTGGATGTCAGCGAACTGGTGTTCTCGGTGCTGGACTCCATCAAGGACCCCGCCACCGTGCCCTTCGGCTCGGCCTTCCCGAGCCCGACGTTGTTTCCGCTGCAACGCCTGTCCCGTTCCCTGGCCAGCGCCAGTCGTGAGATGGACCCACGCATGGTGGTCACCGACCTGTCGCCGGGCAATCCGCAACTGCGCCGGCAGATCGCTCTGCGCTACATGGTCGGCGGGCTGATGCTGCCCATGGAGGAACTGCTGATCACCAACGGCGCCCTGGAGGCGCTGAACCTGTGCCTGCAAGCCGTCACCGAGCCCGGCGACCTGGTGGCGATCGAAGCCCCGGCCTTCTATGCCTGCCTGCAGGTGCTGGAACGGCTCAAGCTCAAGGCGGTGGAAATCCCGGTACATCCGCGCGACGGCATCGACCTCGGGGTTCTGGCGCAGACCCTGGAGCGCCATCCGATCAAGGCCTGCTGGTGCATGACCAGTTTCCAGAACCCCCTCGGCGCCACCCTGCCGGAAGCGAAGAAGCAGGAGCTGGTGGAACTGCTGCGCCACCATCAGGTGCCGCTGATCGAGGACGATGTCTACGCCGAGCTCTATTACGGCCAACAGGCGCCAAAACCGGCCAAGGCCTTCGACACCGAAGGCCTGGTGATGCACTGCGGCTCTTTCGCCAAGAGCCTGGCCCCCGGTTATCGCATCGGCTGGGTGGCGGCGGGACGTTACGCACAAAAAGTCGAACGGCTCAAGCTGATGACTTCGCTGTGCGCCTCTATGCCGGCCCAGGCCGCCCTGGCCGACTATCTGCAAAACGGCGGTTACGATCGGCACCTGCGCAGACTGCGCTATGCCCTGGAAGAGCAACAGAGCGCCATGCTGGCGGCGATTGCCCGCTACTTTCCGACGCAGACCCGGGTCAGCCAGCCGGCCGGCGGCTACTTCCTGTGGCTGGAACTGCCGGAACAGATGGATTCGCTGAAGCTGTTCCGGATCGCCCTCGCCCAGGGCATCAGCATTGCCCCCGGGCCGATCTTCTCGCCGACCCAACGCTTTCGCAACTGCATCCGGTTGAACTACGGCAGCCCGTGGAACGAGGTGTCGGAGCAGGCCATGGAGACCCTGGGGCGGATTGTGCGATCGTTGCTGGACCAGTGAGCCAGGTGAGCTCGCGAAACCCGACCTAGCGCCCGCCCGCCAGGTCGATAAAGGTCCCGGTGGCGTAGGAGGCCTTGTCCGAGAGCAGCCAGACTATCGCCTCGGCCACTTCTTCGGCGCGGCCACCACGGCCCATGGGAATGGCCGACTCCAACTTGCTGACGCGGTCGGCGTCGCCGCTCAGGGCATGAAACTCGGTGTAGATATAACCGGGACGCACGGCGTTGACCCGGATACCCTCGCCCGCCAGTTCCTTGGACAAGCCGACGGTGAAGGTGTCCAGCGCGCCCTTGGAGACCGCGTAATCCACGTATTCGTTGGGTGAGCCGAGACGCGCCGCCGCCGAAGACACGTTGACGATGTTGCCGCCCTGACCACCATGGCGTGGCGACATGCGCAGCACCGCGTGCTTGGCGCAGAGGATCGGCCCCAGGGTGTTGGTCTTCAGGGTTTGCAGGATACGGAACTCGGACATTTCATCGACCCGCGACTTGTGCCCGACGGTCCCGGCATTGTTGACCAGGGCGGTGACCGGCCCCAGTTCGGCGTCTACCCGGTTGAACAGGTGGATCACCTCATCCTCGATACTGACATCGGCGCGCACGGCAATGGCCACGGCGCCGAGCCCACGGACCTGCTCCAGCACCCGCAGTGCCGCGGCCTCGCCCGTCAGGTAGTTGATACAGACGCGATAACCCTGTTGCGCGGCGAGCAATGCGGTGGCGGCGCCGATGCCACGACTGCCGCCGGTGATGACGATAACTTTGTCCATGAACCCGAACCCTCGATCAAGCGGAAACCTTGCCGCGAAAGCATACCTGTCGGTGAGCACTTTTGTGTAGTCGCCGAAGGTCGCAAGGGCTGTACTAAACGCTCACATAGACCCAGGCATCCAGACCGGACGCCAATCGGACCGAAACCCGCTGGTAGTCCGACACTTCGTAGGCATCCGCCGCCGCCAACTCTTCGGCGCTGATCTGGAAAACCATGCCACTCACACTGTCCTCGGGGTTGCTGCTGGGACGCACGATGGGATGGTGGGTCTTGCCGCTGGTCGCGACGACCTGGGGATCGGTAATCTCGACCCAGGATTGCCCATAGCCGAGCATGCGGTCGGCGTTACCCGCCAGTTCGCGCCCGAAGTTGGCCAGTTGCACCGCCTTGTCCTGCAAGGTGCCATAGGAGAACAGCAGTACTGGCGTTACAGTGAAGTCGGTCATGGTGACCCGCGTGTCAAAGAGGCCCCACAGTCTAAACGCCCCGCCGCCGAATGCCGAGCCGTTCGGCACGGAACGCTATCGCCGGAGTTCCCCGGGGGCCCCGGAGAGCCGGGTCAAGAAGCGATTCGCCGCTCTATCGGGTCATTGAGCGACAGGTATCCGTTGCTGCGGATCATAGAAAAACTGCTCCTCGGCGATACGCTCGCCTTCCCAGCGCTGGTGGGCAATTTCCTCCAGACGGGTGACGCTGCCATCGGCCCATTCGAAACGGAAAATCCAGCGAATGGCCACATGGTCGCCATTGAGAAAGGCCGGGCGCACGCAGGTCGAGGTGACGCAACGCGCCCGGGACATCACCGCGCGCTCCTTGGCGACATGAAAGTCCCGTCCGATCCGCGGCGCCTCCTGATTCTCCCGCAGAGACGCATCGGTGGTGTAGAAGGCTTCGACCGCTTCGGCATGGGCATTGGCTTCGACTTGGGCGATAAAGCGTTCGAGGGTTTCAAGGGTCGGCATGGTCAGCTCCTGGCTGGGGTGATCGGCATTTATCACCCCGCCGAGGCTAAGGCCACCAATGGGCGATGGAAAGGTCCATTCCGACCGATCCGTGCAGTACCAATCGCTAGCGCCGCCAGACCGCACAACCCAGCGCCCTGAGTGGCACCGACCATTGAGCGCTGTACTCGCGAATAACCACCCGGAAACCGGCTCTTCTTGGTATCGTGTGCGCCGATTTAAATAGCCACCTATGCACCTTTCGTCTTAGCAGACTCTTTCATATTCAATTTTCATTGCACAAGACAGGTTCCAGATGTCCGATCCCATCCATATCAAGGATCACGAGAACGAAAAGCGCCTGGTGAACAAGCGCTTGCTGGCCTGCGGCATCCTGGTCCTGGCGCTGGCCGGGAGCCTGGTCGCGCGCCTGTATTTCCTCCAGGTCACCGAGTTTTCCTATAACTCCACCGTCTCGGAAAACAACCGCGTCCACGTCCTGCCGATTCCGCCGGAACGCGGGATTATTTTCGACCGCAACGGCCAGGTGCTCGCCGACAACCAGCCCAGTTTCAACATGACCCTGACCCGCGAACGCGCCGGCGATGTCGGCCAGGTGCTCGACACGGTGATGAGCGTGCTCAATCTGCCGGAAGAAGACCGGACGATGTTCACCAAGATCCTCAAGCAGTCGCGCCACCCGTTCGAACCGGTCACCCTGCTCTACGAACTGACCGAACAGCAGATCGCCCTGCTGGCGGTGAACGAGTTCAAGTTGCCGGGCGTCGAAGTCGAGCCGCAGTTCGTTCGACATTACCCGCTGGGCGATCATTTCGCCCATTCGGTGGGCTATGTCGGGCGGATCAACGAAAAGGAAAGCAAGCAACTGGACCCGGTGGAATACCGTGGTACCCAGTCCATCGGCAAGACCGGCATCGAACGCTTCTACGAAGACGAACTGCACGGCCACGTCGGCTACGAGGAAGTCGAGACCAACGCCCAGGGCCGGGTAATGCGGGTGCTCAAGCACACCGATCCGATTCCCGGCAAGAACATTGTCCTGAGTCTCGATATCAATCTGCAGGAAGCTGCCGAGAAGGCCCTGGGCGACCGCCGCGGCGCGGTGATCGCCATTGATCCGAAGACCGGCGAAGTGCTGGCGATGGTCAGCAAGCCAAGTTTCGATCCAAACCTGTTCGTCACCGGGATCCGTGCCAAGGACTATTCGGCCCTGCGCGATTCCCTCGACCGGCCGCTGTTCAACCGCGCCTTGCGCGGGCTCTACGCCCCGGGCTCAACGATCAAGCCGGAAGTGGCCATCGCCGGCCTGGACAGTGGGGTGATATCCCCCTCCACCCGGGTGTTCGATCCCGGTTACTTCCAATTGCCCAATGTCGAGCACAAATACCGCAACTGGAACCACAGCGGCGATGGCTGGGTTGACCTGAACGCGGCGATCATGCGCTCCAACGACACCTATTTCTATGACCTGGCGAACAAGCTGGGCATCGACCGCCTGCACGATTACCTGAACAAGTTCGGCGTCGGCCAGAAGGTCTCCCTGGACATGTTCGAGGAGTCGCCGGGACTGATGCCTTCACGCGAATGGAAACGCATGACCCGGCGCCAGGCCTGGTTCCCCGGCGAGACAGTGATCCTTGGCATCGGCCAGGGCTACATGCAGGTCACGCCGCTGCAACTGGCTCAGGCCACAACCCTGATCGCCAACAAGGGCGTGTGGAATCGCCCGCACCTGGCGCGGAGCATTGGCCAAGTCGCGCCGGTGGATGAGCATCCGATTCCCAATATCGTGCTGCGTGATCCCAGGCAGTGGGAACAGGTCAACTACGCCATGCAGTTGGTGATGCATGATCCGCGCGGTATCGCCCGGGCGGCGGCGGTGGGCGCGCAGTACCGCATCGCCGGCAAGAGCGGTACGGCGCAGGTGGTGGCGATCAAGCAGGGCGAGCGCTATGACCGTCTGAAGACCTCGGAGCGCAATCGCGACAACGCTCTGTTCGTCGGCTTTGCCCCGGCGGAAGACCCGCAGATCGTGATTTCGGTGATGATCGAGAACGGCGAGGCCGGTGGCCGGGTAGCAGGTCCCGTGGTACGGGAGATTCTCGATGCCTGGCTGCTGGACAAGGACGGCAAGCTCAAGCCTGAATACGCGCATCCGCTCAAGCCGCATGAGGATCCGAAAGTCTAGTTGAAGCGACTGGCCTCTTCGCGGGCAAGCTCCCCTCCCACTTTAATTCCATGTCGCGCACATCATTTGTGTACCACACAAAACCAATGTGGGAGCGCAGCTTGCCCGCGAAGAGGCCATCAGGAACATCCCCCACCCATCAAGCCGCGGCACTACGCCGATAAAACGCCAACACCCCACCCAAGGTCATCAACAAACCACCGGTCACCCGGTTGAACGCCCGCAGATGCCCGCCCTGCAGGCGACTCAACAAGCGTGCGCCGCACAACGCGTAAAACAGCATGATGCTGACATTGAGCAACGTCAGCACCACGGCCAGCAGCGCATATTGCGGTAGTTGCGCTTGCGTGCCGTCGATGAATTGCGGCAGGAATGCCGACATGAACAGCAACGCCTTCGGATTGGTCAACGCCACCACGAAACAGCGCATGAACAACCCGACGGAGCAGCTCGAACCTTCCTCTACTGGCAGTTCAGCCAAGGCTCCGGTCGAGCGCAGCATTTTCCAGCCCAGCCAGACCAGATAAGCCGCCCCCACCCACTTCACCGCCTGGAACAGCGTCTCGCTGGCCTGCAGCAGGATCCCCAGGCCACAGGCCACCGCCGTCACCAGAAGCGCATCGGCCAACACCGCCCCGCCCATGCCCCAGGCCGCCGCCCGCACGCCGTGATTGGAGCCGTTGTGCAACGCCAGCAGCACGGTCGGGCCGGGCATGGCGATGATCGCCGCCGAGCTGATCAGGAACAGGAGCAACGTTGCCAGCGTCATGAAGGTAGCCTTGATAATGAAAAATGAACGTCATTCTGCGGCCGGCACGTCCGCGCTTCAACCGCAGGTACGCCAGCCTGTCGTTTGCGCTGGACGCGACTAAGCTGTTTCGTGATAAAACAGGCTCAATCACTGAAGCGTTTCAGCGTCCTTCCCCACAGACAGGGTGATGCCTCATGACCGACCAGAAGCTGCTCGACTCACTGTTTCCCGCCGCTGCGGACATTCCGGAAAAGTATCGCCTCGAAGGCCAACTGGAGCAACGCGAATACCTGGTCAACGGCAGCTTGCGCACCTGGGCCGGCCCACTGGCGCAGGTCCGCAGCCCAGTGTATCTCGCCACCGCCAACGGCGACGAACAGGTGATCCTCGGCAGCACGCCACTGCTGGACGCCGAGACCGCCCTCAGCGCCCTCGATGCGGCGGTCCACGCCTATGACCGTGGCCAGGGCGAATGGCCGACGTTGCGCGTGGCCGAACGCATCCAGCACGTGGAATCCTTCCTGCGGCGCATGCGCGCGCAACGTGAGGCCGTGGTCAAACTGCTGATGTGGGAGATCGGCAAGAACCTCAAGGACTCCGAGAAGGAGTTCGACCGTACCTGCGACTATATCGTCGACACCATCAATGCCTTGAAGGAGCTCGACCGCCGCTCCAGTCGCTTTGAGCTGGAACAGGACACCCTCGGCCAGATCCGCCGCGTGCCGATGGGCGTGGCGCTGTGCATGGGCCCCTACAACTACCCGCTGAACGAAACCTTCACCACCCTGATCCCCGCGTTGATCATGGGTAATACCGTGGTCTTCAAGCCGGCCAAGCTCGGCGTGCTGCTGATTCGTCCGTTGCTGGAAGCCTTCCGCGACAGTTTCCCGGCTGGGGTGATCAACGTCATCTATGGTAGTGGCCGGGAGACCGTCAGCGCGCTGATGGCCAGCGGCAAGATCGATATCTTCGCCTTTATCGGCACCAACAAGGCCGCCAGCGACCTGAAGAAACTCCATCCCCGGCCCCACCGCCTGCGCGCCGCCCTGGGCCTGGATGCGAAGAACCCGGCCATCGTGCTGCCTGCGGTCGACCTGGACAATGCGGTCAACGAGTGCATCACCGGTTCGTTGTCGTTCAATGGCCAGCGCTGCACCGCATTGAAGATCCTGTTCGTGCACGAAGACGTGGTCGAAGGTTTTATCGAGAAATTCAACCGCAAGGTACAAAGCCTGGTACCCGGCATGCCCTGGGACAACGGCGTGTCTCTGACGCCACTGCCGGAAGCCGGCAAGATCGACTACCTCAAGGCCCTGGTGGCCGATGCCCAGGACAAGGGCGCCACGGTGATCAACCCCGGCGGTGGCCAGACCCGCGCCTCGTTCTTCTACCCGGCGGTGCTCTACCCGGTGAATGCCGGGATGCGTGTGTACCAGGAGGAACAGTTCGGCCCGGTAGTGCCCATCGTGCCCTACCGTGACCTGGAAACCGTCATCGACTACGTGCTGGAGTCGGACTTCGGTCAGCAGTTGAGTGTTTTCGGCACCGATCCGGCCCAGGTCGGCCGACTGGTGGATACCTTCGCCAACCAGGTCGGGCGGATCAATATCAATGCCCAGTGCCAGCGTGGTCCGGACTCCTACCCGTTCAACGGCCGCAAGAACTCGGCCGAAGGTACGCTCTCGGTGCACGATGCCCTGCGGGTATTCTCGATCCGCACCCTGGTGGCAACCAAATTCCAAGACAGCAACAAGACACTGATCAGCGATATCATCCATAATCGCCAGTCGACGTTCCTGACCACCGATTACATCTTCTGACGCCTCAGGTCACCTGTGGGGGCTGGCTTGCCGGCGATGGTAACGACGCGGAGCCTGTCAACCCGCGGTTGCCTGAGTCGCCGGCAAGCTGGTGCTTACAAATGGCATCGATTTTTTATGCCAGGCCCATAGGGTCGCCGGGCGCTCTGATCTATCATTGCGCCTCTGGCTGCCCGGGCCCGCCCTTATTTTTATAAGAAATCCATGCCACGCATCGACCTCCGCCGATTGATCCTGTTGTTGTCGCTCTCCGCCGTCACCCTGACCGCCGGCAACCTGTTCTTCGCCAGCTACCAGACCCAGCGCAACTTCCTGATGGCACAGACCCTGGAAGCCAATCGGATCTATGCCCTGAAGTTGGCCAACACCACCAACAACTTCCTCAAGTCGGCCCAGCAACAACTGGCCTTCAGCGCCGGACTGCTCCCGGCGATCTGGAACCAGCCGCAACAACTGTGGCAGGAAACCCACCGGCTACGTCGCGAGACCAACAGTTTCAACTCGCTGATCATCGTCCGGTCGGACGGCAAGATCATCGCATCGTCTCCACTGTCGATGAACCTGACAGGCGCGGTGGCCGCCAGCGAAGGCTATCGCCAGGCCAGCAGCGCGCGCCAACCCTACATTTCAAGCCCCTATGTCGGGGCCAAAAATCACCTGATGATCCAGATTTCCCATCCGATCTTCGACGCCGGCGGTAACTACCTCGGCTACCTGGGTGCCGGTATCTACCTCAATGAACAGAACATCCTGCACTCGCTATTGGGCGAACAGTATTACCGTGATGGCACCTACCTCTACGTCGTCGATACCCAGGGTCGGCTGATCTATCATCAGGACCCGGCGCGCGTGGGCGAGACGATCAGGGGCAACCCGGCCATCGACGCCGTGATCGCCGGCCAGAGCGGCAGCCTGAGATTGCACAACTCCCGGGGCGTCGACATGCTCACCGGCTATGCGCCAGTGCCCCGGATCGGCTGGGGCGTGATCAGCCAGCGGCCCACGGCCATCACCTTGGAGGGCCTGCAACGACTGATGCTGGAAGTCGCCGGTTACGCCGTGCCGCTGTTGCTGCTGTTGTTGCTGGGCATCTGGTGGGTCTCGACGCTGATCACCAAACCCCTCTGGCAACTGGCCAACTCCACCCAGTATTGGGGCTCGTCCAGCGCCGCCCAGTCGGTCAGCAAGGTAAGGGCCTGGTATTACGAGGCTGCCCAGCTGAAGAACGCCATGCAAAAGGCGCTGTTATCGCTGCACCAGCAATTGGGCCGACTCAATCAGGAAAGTGTCACCGATCCGCTGACCGGCCTGACCAACCGGCGCGGCCTGCAATTGATCCTCGATGACTGGGAAAGCCGTCAACAGCCGTTCTCACTGATCGCCCTGGACATCGACCACTTCAAGCAGGTCAACGACAGCTACGGGCACAACGCTGGCGACCTGGTACTGCAACACCTGGCCCAGCAAATGCGCCGCCACTCCCGGGAAAGCGATGTACTCTGCCGCCAGGGTGGCGAGGAGTTCCTGATGCTGCTGCCGGATACCCCGCCGAACCAGGCGATCCAGGTGGCCGAGCGTCTGCGGGCGGCGATGGCCTACACCGAAAGCCCCAATGGCATTCCGGTCACCGTATCCCTGGGCGTGGTCAGTTGGCCCCAGGTCGGGCAGACCGTGGCCCAGGCGCTCAGGGAAGCGGACCAGGCCCTCTACCAGGCCAAGGCCGGCGGACGCAATCGCGTGGTGTACACCGATCAGGGCATGCCACCAGACGACACGAACGGATAGACTGGGCGCCTCGAGCGAGGCTAACCAGGCCCTCACTCGCCACTGCCAGCCATGGACACCCGACGATTTCGGGAATTTCTTTCGAGATTGACCGCCAGCATGACCTTCAACTTCGACACCCTGATCGACCGCCACAACACCGGCAGCACCAAGTGGAGCCGCTACCCGGCCGATGTCCTGCCGATGTGGGTGGCCGACATGGACCTGCCGGTGGCGGACGCGATCATCCAGGCCCTGCACAAGCGCCTGGAACATCCACAACTGGGTTACAGCGTGGCCCAGGAAGCCCTGCGCCAGGCCATTGTCGCCGACCTCTGGGCCAAGTACGCCTGGCGGGTGCAGCCCCAGGAGCTGATTTTCCTGCCGGGTGTCGAGCCGGGTTTCAACATGGCCCTGCACGCCTTTGTCCAGCCAGGCCAGAACGTCGTGGTGCAGACGCCGAACTACCGGCCGCTGCGCCTGGCGCCGGGCCACTGGAACCTGCCGAAGGTCGAGCTGGCGTTCGAACGTGATGCCCACGGTGACTACCTCACACCGTTCGACGCGCTGCGCAGCGCCTTGCAGGGTGGTGGCGCGCTGTTGCTGAGCAACCCGCACAATCCGTTGGGCAAGGTTTTCCCTCGGGAAGAACTGCAGCAGGTGGCGGATATCTGCCTGCAACAGGGCGCGCTGATCATCAGCGACGAAATCCATGCCGACCTCTGCTTCGACGGTCGCCGCCATGTGCCGATCGCCTCCCTGAGCGCGGAAATCGCCAGGCGCACCATCACCCTGATGTCGGCGAGCAAGGCCTACAACATCGCCGGCTTGAAGACCGCCTATGCCATCGTCCAGGATCCGGCGTTGCGTGAGCGCTTCAACGCCGCCCGCAGTGGAATGGTCGACAGCGTCAACGCCCTTGGGCTGGAAGCCACGTTCACCGCCTACAGCGAGTGCGGGCCGTGGCTCAAGGGCCTGGTCGAATACCTGCAGGGCAACCGTGACTATCTGCAACACGCCGTGGCGACCCGGCTGCCGGGCGTGACCCTGCAACCGATCCAGGGCACTTACCTGGCCTGGCTGGATTGCAGCGCCTTGGGCCTGACGGACCCGTACCGGTTTTTCCTGGAAGAGGCCAAGGTGGGGTTGAGCGCGGGTATCGAGTTCGGCGATGACGCCAAGCAGTTCGTGCGCCTGAATTTCGGTTGCCCGAGGGCGTTGCTGGAGGAAGGTATCAGCCGGATGGAGCAGAGTTTGCGTCGGCGTTGAGAAGGCGATGCCAAAAAACACCGCCACATCCGTAGGAGCAGCCGGTCGACGCTCGATTGCTCGCGAGGGTCATCCAGGCACCGCTGGGTATCAGATGTTGTGGCGATCGGGCTTGCCCGCGTTGGGCTGCGAAGCAGCCCCGAATCCAGTGTAATTTGCAGGAGCGAACTTGCTCGCGAGGGGGCGTCCAGCCCCCACTGGGTATCAGATGTTGTGGCGAGCGGGCTTGCCCGCGTTGGGCTGCGAAGCAGCCCCGAATCCAGTGTAATTTGCAGGAGCGAACTTGCTCGCGAAGGGCGTCCAGACCCCACTGGGTATCAGATGCCCCGAGTTATCGTTGACGTCCATCGCGAGCAAGCTCGGCTCCTACAAGTACAAGGAGCGTGTTGTTTCAGTAGGTCAGGCCTGCTTGTTCAAACGTGGTTTGGCCTTGGGGAAATACGGCGGCTTGACCAGCAGCGTCGGCGCGGGCTTCACCGTCCTGGCCGCAGACTCCTCGACCGGCGGCTCCCCACCGAACTCCGCCACATAAGCCGTCTGGCCGCAGCGCAGACGATTGTTGATGGGAAACTCATCTCCATTGTCGTAAATGTACGCGTCCTTCATAGCCTTCTCCTTCTCACCATAATTGATCCCCGCCGGCAAATACCCGGCGGCTTCAAAAATATTGAGAGTAGTCGAGCGACAGCGATTCGCAGGCCCTGGTGTCAGGTTCCGACGAATGACCAGCCAGTCACAAAACTTCACTTGCGTGACCGGGCTTTCACATCGATTTCACTGGCGCACGCCTGGAGTCGACTCACGCCTCACGTGAATCCCCTTCGACTCGCCTTCGTCGCGAGTCTTTTTTTGCCCGCGCAGCCGGTCGAACCACAGGTAGACCACCGGCGTGGTGTAGAGCGTCAGCAGTTGCGACACCACCAGCCCACCGACAATGGCGATCCCCAGGGGCTGGCGCAGCTCCGAACCGGCGCCGTGGCCGAACGCCAGCGGTACGGCGCCGAGCAACGCCGCCAGCGAGGTCATCAGGATCGGTCGCAGGCGCAGCAGGCAGGCCTCATGCACGGCTTCGCGCGGCGTCATGCCGCCGCGCTCGGCCTCCAGGGTGAAGTCGACGATCATGATCGCGTTCTTCTTGACGATGCCGATCAGCAGGATGATCCCGATCATCCCCAGCACCGACAGGTCCTGCCCGCAGATGATCAACGCCAGCAAGGCACCGAAGCCGGCCGAGGGCAAGGTGGAAATGATCGTCAGCGGATGGATGGCGTTTTCATAGAGCACGCCAAGGACAATGTAGACCGTCAGGATCGCCGCCAGGATCAACCAGGGTTGCGACTTCAGCGAATCCTTGAACGCCTGGGCCGTGCCCTGGAAACTCCCCGACACCGTGTCCGGCAGGCCCACTGCCAGCGAAGCCTTCTCGATGGCGGTGACCGCATCGCTCAAGGCCTGGCCGGGAGCCAGGTCGAACGACAGGGTAATGGCCGGGAACACCCCCTGGTGGTTGATGATGATCGGTGCCAGTTCGTTGCGGATACTCGCCAGCATATCCAGCGGCACCATCGCCCCGCTCGTCGAACGCACATACAGGTGCTTGAGGGTGTCGATGGACATCTGCCAGCGCGGATCCAGTTCGAGGATGACGTGATTCTGGTCCAACTGGGTGAACATCGTCGCGATCTGGCGCTGGCCGAAGGCGTCATAGAGCACGTCGTCGATCGCCTGCACATTGACCCCCAGGCGCGCCGCCGATGGCCGGTCGATCACCAGAGTGGCCTGGGGCGCGGCGCGCTGCTGGTCGGAGGTCACGTTGCGCAACTGCGGCAACTGCTTGAGGCGCGCGAGCAACAACCCGCTCCAGTGCTCAAGCTCCTGACTGTCCGGGTCTTGCAAGGTGTACTGGTACTGGGTCTTGCTGGCCCGGCCGCCGATCTGGATATCCTGGTTGGCCTGCAGGAACAGCTTGATGCCCTGCACCTTGTCGAGTGCCGGCTGCAACCGTGCGATCACCTGCTGGGCACTGACGCTGCGCTGGTCGAACGGCTTGAGGTTGACCATCACCCGCCCCTGGCTGACTGTCGGGTTGGGGCCGATCCAGAAATACGCCTTGGCCACCGCCGGGTCGGCGCTGACGATATCAGTCAGCAGGGCGACCCGCTGGCGCATGGCCTCCGGGGAAATATCCGAGGCGGCTTCGGCCACGCCCTGGATCAGACCGGTGTCCTGCTGCGGAAAAAAGCCCTTGGGGATATACAGGTAGAGCATGGCCGTGGCGACGAAGGTTGCCACGGCTACCGCCAGGGTCAGGCGCTGGTGATCGAGCACCCATTCCAGGCTGCGCCGGTAGCCTTCATGAATCCGCGTATAGACGGCCTCGCAGGCATCGCCGAAACGACTCGCACGCGAATCGTGCTCCGCTTTGAGCAACCAGGCGCACAACATCGGTGTCACGGTCAGGGAAACAATACCGGACATCAGGATCGCCACGCTGACCGTCACCGCGAACTCACGCATCAGCCGGCCGACGATACCGCCCATCAGCAGGATCGGCAGGAACACCGCGATCAGCGACACGGTCATCGAAACGATGGTGAAACCCACCTCGCGCAAACCGTCCAGCGCCGCCTGGATCCGCGACTTGCCCATTTCCAGGTGGCGGACGATGTTTTCCATGACCACGATGGCGTCGTCGACCACAAAACCGACGGCGATCGCCAGGCCCATGATCGACAGGTTGTCCAGGCTATAGCCCAACAGGTACATCACGGCAAAGGTCGCCACCAGCGACAGCGGGATGGTCAGGGTGGGAATCAGCGTCGCGGTGGCCTTGCGCAGGAACACGAAGATCACCACGACCACCAGGGCGATGGACAGCAGCAGGGTGAACTGCACGTCGTTGACCGAGGCGTTGATGGTCTGGGTGCGGTCGCCGATCACCTGGACCTGGACATCCCGCGGCAACGACGCGGTCAGGCCCGGCAGGCTGGCCTTGATGTTGGCGATGGTCGACAGCACGTTGAAACCCGGCTGTTTGTGGATGTCGACGATGACCGTCGGCTGACCGTCGATACCGGCGGCCTGCTGGGTGTCCTCGGCGGCATCGATGACCCGGCCAAGGTCGCCGAGCTTGATCGGCACCCCGGCCTTGTAGGCCACCACCTGCTCGCGATAGCCCTTGGGGTCGAGCAGTTGATCGGTGGCATCGAGGGTCACCGAGCGGTACTGGCCGTTGAGGTTGCCCTTGGGTTGATCCAGGGTGCTGAGGCCGACCACGCCGCGCACCTCTTCCAGGGTCAGGCCACGCGCCGCCAGCGCGTCCGGGTCGATCTGGATACGCACCGCCGGCTTCTGCTCGCCATGGAAATCCACCAGGCCGACGCCGGGCATCTGCGACAGGCGCTGGGCCAGATAGTTGTCGGCGTAGCGATCGAGTTCCGGCAAGGTCCGTGTCGGCGAGGTCAGCGCCAGGGACAGTACGGTGAACTCCGCCGGGTTGACCTTGTTGAAGGTCGGCGTACTGGTCATGGTATTCGGCAAGGTGGCACTGGCGGTGTTGATCGCGGTCTGCACGTCCTGGGCCGCACCGTCGATATTGCGCGACAGGTCGAACTGCAGGACGATCTGGGTCTTGCCCGAGGAACTCGACGAGGTCATCGAGGTAACCTGCGGCACCGCCGCGAACGCCCGTTCCAGTGGGGTCGCCACCGAAGTCGCCATGGTTTCGGCACTGGCCCCGGAGAGTTTGGCGGTCACCTGGATGGTGGGAAAGTCCACCGTTGGCAACGGCGCCACCGGCAGTTGAAAATAGGCGACGATGCCCAGCAACATCACCCCCAGGGCCAGCAGGCAGAGGCCGGTGCGGCGCTGGATCAGACCGGCGAGCAGGTTCATCGCTGGCCTCCACTGCTGCTGGACAATGCCAGTTCGGGCGTCGCCGGGGCCGAGTCCAGGCTGACGGGTTTGACCTTGAGCCCGGGGGCGATCCGCGACTGCCCCTGGACCACCACCACCTCACCCGGCGCCAGGCCGTCCTTGATCCACTGCTGCCCATCGACCACCGTCGCCGCCGTGACCTGCCGTGGCTCGACCCGCTGGTCGGCATTGACCACATAGACGAAGTCACCCTTCTGCCCCTGCTGTACCGCGTTGGCCGGCACCACGGTGGCGGCCTTCTCGGTATTCACCAACAGGCGCGCGCCCACCAGTTGGCCGGGCCAGAGTTGCTGGTCGGCATTGTGAAATTGCGCCTTGAGCTGGATCTGCCCGCTGGCGGCGATCACCTGGCTATCGATGAAACTCAGGTAGCCGGTGGCCAACTGCCGATGACCGTCGCGGCTCATGGCGAACACCTGCAAGGGCGCCACGGCGTTTTCCTTGAGGATCCGCGCCAAGTCGTCCTGGGACACCGCGAAGGCCACCGAGATCGGGTCCATCTGCGTCAGGGTCACCAGTCCGCTGGCATCGGCGCCATGGACAATCGAACCGACGTCCAGCAGGCGTTGTCCGGTGCGGCCGGTGAACGGCGCGTCGATCCGGGTAAAAGCCAATTGCAAGCGGGCATTCTCCAGTGCCGCCTGGTCGGCCTGGACCGTGGCCTGCTGGGCCGCCAACTGGGCCCGGTAGGTGTCGACGTCCTGGGTCGGGCCGGCCTTGGCCGCCGCCAGCTTGCTGGCCCGGTCGAGGTTGACCCGCAAGTTAGCAAGCTGCGCCTGGTCCTTGCTGACCAATGCCTGGGCCTGGGCTACCTGGGCCTGGTACACCCGCGGATCGATCTGCGCCAACTGGCTGCCTTCGCTGACCATCTGGCCCTCGGTGAACAGGACTTTCTGCAACTCGCCGTCGACCCGCACCCGCACGTTGACGGTGTTGAGGGGCTGGACATTGCCGATGGCGTCGATCCAGATCGGCAGGTCCTTTTGCCCGGCCGCCTGCATCACCACCGGGATGGCGCTGTCGACGGACGCAACCGGCGCCGCCTGGGCCCGATCGATCCATTGGCTCTTGATCAACAGCGACGCGCCGAGCAGGGCCACGGCCAACAGGCCGAGGCGCAGACGACGGGAATGGGATAGCGCCTGGGGTAAGTGCTTCATGGCTGAGCCACCTGAGAAGGGGAAGAAGGGCTGACGGCCAGGGTCGGCACGCTGAAATCGCCGCCGATGGCGCGGAACAGACCGACGGCGGCCTGTAAATGCTGGAGGCGGACCTGCAACAGGCTGTCTTCGGCCTGGTACTGGGTGCGCTCGACCACCAGCAGCGTCTGGAAATCGGTAGAGCCGAGCCGGTAGCGGACCTGGGCCAGGCGCGCGGCCTCGCGAGCCGACTCGACGGCGGCCTGGTTCAGGACGTAGGCCTGGTCCAGTTGCCGCGCGGCACTGAGCTGGGTTTCCACGTCACGCAGGGCTTCGATGATGGATTCGCGATAGCTGGCGGTCAGCTCCTGCACATGGGCCTGGTCGGCGTGCAGTTGCCCGGTCAGTTGCCCGCCGCTGAACACCGGCTGGGCCAGGGTGCCGACGACACTCCAGAGATGCCCGCCGGCCAGGGTGTCGACACCGCCCAGCAGATCCAGCGAGAGGTTGGGCAGGAACGCCGCCCGGGCCACGCCGACGTCAAAGTTGGCCGACATCAGGCGGGCTTCGGCGGCCTGGACATCCGGGCGCTGGCGCAGCAGGCCAACGGGCAGGCCGACCCTGGGTTGCGGCACCTGGAGAGCATCGAGCCCGCTCTGCTGCAGCTTGAAACCTTCAGGTGGCACACCCACCAGCACCGCCAGTTGGTACAGCGCCGCGTCGAGCTGCTGTTGCAACAGCGGTACGGCGGCCTCGAAGGTTTGCTGGGCATTGCGTTGCTGTTCGACTTCCAGGCTCGACACCGCGCCCTGGCTGGCCTGTACCTGTACCAGGTCGAGGACCTGGCTGGCGTCGGTGGCGATGGACTGAGCCAGGCGCACCCGTTCTTGCAGCGAGAGCACCTGGAAATAGGTGTCGGCGATACTGGCGCCGAGGGTCATGCGCAGGGTCTGGGCGTCGAACTGGCTGGCGCTGGCCAGGGCCTCGGAGGCGTCGGCCGTGGCCCGTTGCTTGCCCCAGAAGTCCACCTCGTAGGTGGCCTGGGCGAAGACGCTGGCTTTTTTCGTGCTGCCGTAGTTGTTCTGGCGCTGGTAGTTACCGCCCAGGGACAGGTTGGGGTATTGCCCGGCCCCGGCCACCTGGGCAATGGCCCGGGCCTGGTCGACCCGACTGATGGCGGCCTTGAGGGTGTAGTTGTCATTCAGGCCGCGGGCAATCAGGCCATCGAGCTCGGCACTGCGGAACTCACGCCACCAGGCCCCGCCCTGGGTATCGGCCGGGCTGGTTGACGGGTCCTTGGCCGACCACCGCGGAGCCAGGGGCAAGGCTGGTGGCTGGTAGCCTGGCACCAGCGAGCAGCCGCCCAGCAGGGTCAGACCGGCCAGGGCCAGGGCGCGGAACAGTCGGCCTGGGGCATGGGGGGGATGAAAAACCTCGAATCTCGGCGTGAGACGCATCTACGGGATATCTCCAAAACCTGTGTGGCAGAGCCATCGATCAGGTTCCGAAGCTATCAGGCACGGGCTCGCGCCCCGTTCCTCCAAAGCTAAATTTTAGTTTAGGCAAGCGTCAGGTGAACGCGGCTTCTTCTGTAGGAGCCGAGCTTGCCCGCGATGGTCGCCCAGGCACCGCTGGGTATCAGATGCCCCGCGTTATCGTTGACGTCCATCGCGAGCAAGCTCGGCTCCTACAGAGTGAACCGCGCATCAGGGCTCAAGACGCTCCTCGCCATCCCGGACCAAGCGGTAACCCACCCCCGGCACCGTCTGGATCAGCGAATGGCTGAACCCGACATCCAGTTTGCGGCGCAGCCGATAGATATGCTTATCGATCACATTGTCGATGGGATCGAAGTCGTAGTCCCAGGCACTTTCCAGCAACATGCCGCGGGTCACCACCTCATCGCTGTGACGCATGAGCTTTTCCAGGATCAGCGACTCGCGCTGCTGCAAGGCGATGACCCGCCCTTCGCGGGTGGCGGTACGCGAGGCGCAATCCAGTTGCAGGCTGCCGACCCGCAAGGTGCGCGACAGCCCCACCACCGGGTCGCGGCCACGCTGCAAGGCCTCGAGCCGAGCGAGTACCTCGACGAAGGCATAGGGTTTGGCCAGGTAATCGTCACAACCGGCGCGCAAGCCTTCGACCCGCTGGGCGGTGGAGTCCAGGGCACTGAGCATCAGCACCGGAGTGCGCAGCCCCTGGCGCCGCAGTGCCTGGACCAGCGCGATGCCATCGAGCCCGGGCAACTTGCGGTCGACGATCAGGGCGTCGTAAATCCCTTCCAGGGCCATGTCCAGGCCGCTGCGACCATCGTTCACGGTATCGGTGACATGCCCGCTTTCGTTGAGGCCACGCACCAGGTAACTGGCGGCCCGGGCATCATCCTCGATGACCAGAATCCTCAAGGCCGGCTCCGCGGCGACTCAGCTAAACTTTTTTTCATATTGACGCGACCTTTCAGATAAACCCGGTTTGGCACACTATGCCGGTCGACAAGCCAGCCACGATGCGCCGGCCAGCCGGAATCCTCCGGGATCCGTGCAAGACTACCACCCTCTCTCATCCTGCGAAGTGCCCATGACCCATGTACTGGTCGTCGAGGACGACCCCGCCACTGCTCGGGAGATCGAAGCAGCCCTGCAAGACCACGGCTTCGACGTCACCCACGTCGATAACGGCCGGGACGGCCTGGTGCGCGCGATCAGCGACAGCTTCGACGTCATCGTGCTCGACCGCATGCTGCCTGGCGCCCTTGATGGCCTGGGCATGCTCACTGCCCTGCGCGCCTCGGGCATTGCCACGCCGGTGCTGATCCTCAGCGCCCTCAGCGCGCTGGATGAGCGGGTGCGCGGCCTGCGCGCCGGCGGCGACGACTACCTGACCAAGCCCTTCGAATTCATCGAACTGACCGCCCGCCTCGATGCCCTGAGCCGACGGCGGGTCGCCCCCAGCGAGGAACGGGTCAACCGCCTGCGCGTCGGCAACCTGGAACTCGACCTGCTCAAGCGCAGCGTCAAGCGTGGCGAACGCCTTGTCGAACTGCTGCCACGGGAATACGCCCTGCTCGAATACCTGGTGCAACACGCCGAGCAGGTAGTGACGCGGACCATGTTGTTCGAGGCCGTGTGGAACTACGCCTATGACGAACGGACCAATGTCATCGAAGTGCATATGGGCCGCTTGCGCCGCAAGGTCGACGGCGACGGCGAGGAGCCGATGATCCATACCATTCGCGGGGCTGGCTATGTTCTCCGTTCACCTGCGTGAAATCCCCCGGACCATCAGTTTCCGCACGGCGCTGATGTCCCTGGCGCTGTTCAGTTGTTCGTTCCTCGCGCTGTTCGGCTACCTCTATTGGCAGACCGCCGGCTACCTGATGGCCGAGGTCGATAGCGCCCTGTATCGGCAGATCGACACCCGCAGCGCGCAATCCGACGAAGTGCGCCTGGAAGAAATCCGCAAGCACTCCGAACAGGATATCGACGGCCGGGTCCCCCATGGTCTCTACAATGCCCAGGGCAAGCTGATTGCCGGGGCGGTCAGTGACATGCCGGCGTTCAAAGGCTATGACAAACCCAACGAATTTTTCTGGGAGAAGACCCGCCGAAAGGACCGACCGATCCGCTTCATGATGCATCGCCTGGACAATGGCCAGACCCTGATGGTGGCCCAGGATATCCATGACATCCGCGAGTTCGACGAATTGCTGGTCAATGCAATGGTCTCCGGTGGCGCGCTGCTGTTGCTGGTGGGCTTGCTCGGGGCGGTCGGGCTGGGCTACGCGGCGCGCCGGCGCCTGGATGTGCTGACCCGCGCCATCGAACGCATCGTCAAGGGCGACCTCAATGAACGTCTGCCGACCCGCGGCAACCGGGACGATATCGACCGTATCGCCACGGTGGTCAACCAGATGCTCGACGAGCTGGAGCGCCTGATGAGCGAGGTCAAGGGCGTCTGCGACGATATCGCCCACGACTTGCGCACCCCCCTCACCCGCTTGCTCGCCGGTCTGGAGCGGGCCCAGCGGCGGCACCTGCGCGAAGACGAATACGCGGCGGCCATCGACAACGCCATCGCGGATGCCCAGGGCTTGCTCTCGACCTTCCGCGCCCTGCTGCGGATTTCCGAGATCGAGGCCAGCGCCCGGCGCAGCAGCTTTGCCGAGATCGACCTGAACCGTATCGCCGCCGACGCCGCCGAGTTCTTCGAACCACTGGCCGAAGAGCGTGGCATCGAGCTGAGCCTGAGCTGTACGCCCGCGCCCTGCCTGATCTTCGGCGATGCGCAGTTGCTATTCGATGCCACCTACAACCTGCTGGACAACGCCATCAAGTTTTCGCCCGACCACGGCCGGGTGCGGATGGTGGTGCTGGATACCCCGGGGCACCGAGGATTGTGCGTGGTCGACAATGGCCCGGGGATTCCCGAGGCCGAACGCGAGGCGGTGTTCCGCCGCCTGTATCGTTCCGAGTCGAGTCGGCATACGGCGGGCAACGGACTGGGCTTGAGCATGGTGGCGGCGGTGGCGCGGCTGCATGACATGCGCCTTGAGGTGCGGGATGCCCAGCCGGGTTGCCGGATCGAATTGATCGTCGGTTCCTGAAAGCCCAGCGATAAGTTTCATTGAGGCGACACAACAGTGGTGTAAAATCGATAGACCAGCGCTTGTGCCGATACTGGCACCTGCGCCCCTGCGGAGAGCGAATGAACAAGGTCATCGCATTGCTATCGGGCTTGCCCCTGATGCTGGCGTTGAGTGGTTTTACCACCCGAAATCACCTCGACAACCAGGTCAAGCTGGACGACTACACACGCCAGAAGATCGAGTTCATCGAGACCCGGATCCTCAGGCACGCCGGCAACGAGCAAGGCGAGCGGATCAAGAATATCTCCGCCAACTTCCTCGGCACGCCCTATGTCGCGCATATGCTGGTCGGCTCCGCGACCGCGCCGGAGAAGCTGGTGATCGACTTCCGCGGTCTGGATTGCTTTACCTACCTGGATTATGTCGAGGCCCTGCGCAAGTCCGACAGCCTGCCGCGCTTCGTTGAAAACCTGGTCCGCACGCGCTACGCGCAGGGCAAGGTCAGCTACGCCGAACGCAAGCACTTCTTCACCGACTGGGCCCACACCCAGCCCCTCAACGCCCGGGATGTGACAACCCAGGCCAGCCCCAGGGCCACGACCGTCACCAAGGTCTTGAATGCACAAGCGGACAGCGCGGGTGGCACGCTGATCCCGTCGCTCGGCACGGTCGAGCGCGCCATCACCTACATCCCCAGCCAGTGGATCGACGACAGCGTGGTCAGCCACCTGAAAACCGGTGACTACATCGGGATCTACACCCCGGCCGAAGGGCTGGATGTCACCCACACCGGCATCTTCATCATGACCGACAAGGGGCCGGTGCTGCGCAATGCTTCCGCCCGCGAAGCCAACCACAAGGTGGTCGATTCGCCGTTCCTGGAGTACGTGAGGAAAACCCCGGGCATCGTGGTACTCAGGGCGATCTGAGTGGTGTCAGCGCTGCAGCGGTATGTCATCGGCGCAGATGAAATCGATGAACGCGCGTAGCTTGGGGGTCAAGTAGCGACTCGACGGCCAGACCACCTGCATCTGTAGCGTGCGCAGGATTCGCCCCGGCAATATCGACTCCAGTTCGCCGACCGCCAGCGCCTCGCGCACGGCGAACTCGGGTACGCAGGCAATGCCCAGGCCTTGCCGAGCGGTATGGATCAACATATCCAGGTTGTTGCAGACCATCGTCTCCGGCACCTTCAGCTCAGTGCCCTGGGCCAGCCCCGCCAACGGCCACTTTTCCAGCTTGCCGGTGGAAGGCATCCGGTAATGCAGGCATTGGTGCTCCAACAGCTGTTCCACCGCCTGCGGGTAACCCTTCGCGGCGAAATAGCCCGGTGCGCCCACCAGATGAAACTCGCAGTTGCCCAACTTCCTGGCCATCAGCCGCGAATCGTGCAATTGCCCAGTGCGGATCACGGCATCAAACCCCTCCTCGACCAGATCCACCAGGCGATCGGTGAAGTCCAGCTCCAGGCGGACTTCCGGATATTGGCGCATGAACGACGAAAGTTGCATGAACAGCACCTTGCCCTGCAACGGCAGACTGATGCGCAACGTGCCCCGTGGCGCTTGGCTGGAACTGCAGAGCTCCTGCTCGGCCGCTTCCAGTTCATTGAGCACTCGCCGACAGCGCTCAAGAAACAGCGTGCCTTCGGCGGTCAGGTTGATGCTGCGGGTATTGCGATGGAACAGCCGCGCACTGAGCTTGTGCTCCATGCGGGCGATACTTTTGCCCACGGCCGAGGCGGAAATACCGAGCAAGCGGCCGGCGGCGACAAAACTACGACTTTCGGCGACCTGCACGAACACGGTGATGCCATTGAGTTTGTCCACCACTCGCTCCCTTGATTAAGGACAAAAAGATCCGTATAGCGCGGAATTGTAACCTCTGTTTTCCTGATATGCCCCGCTCTACCATCGAATCATCAGCTTGACTCATCCATCACTCGGGGCCCGATATGTCTGTCAACGAACCGCTACGCACATTGCAATCCCTTCGTCCTGTCGAGACGACCAGTCTGGCGTCACGGATCGATGCCGTGCTCGAACAGACCCTGCATGAGCGACGCCTGGTCGGCGCCGTGGTCCTGGTCGCTCATCGCGGTCAACAGGTCTATCAGCGCGCGGCGGGCCTGGCCGACCGCGAGGCTCAGGTGCCGATGCGCCAGGATGCACTGTTCCGCCTGTCCTCGGTCTCCAAGCCGATCACCTCGGTTGCGGCACTGGCGCTGATCGCCCAGGGCCGCATCAACCTGGACGACGACATCAGCCACTGGCTGCCGCACTTCAAGCCGACCCTGGCCGACGGCACGCCGGCGCTGATTACCGTACGCCAACTGCTGACCCATACCGCCGGGCTCACCTATGGTTTCCTGGAAAGCGATCAGGGCGGAGCTTATCTCGAGGCCGGCGTCTCCGACGGCATGGACCGCACCGAGCTTTCCCTGGAAGAAAACCTGCGCCGTCTGGGCCAGGCGCCCTTGCTCTACAAACCGGGCAGTCACTGGGGCTACTCGATTGCCACCGATGTCCTGGGCGCTGTCATCGCCGCCGCACATGGCACCTCGCTGGCCGAGGCCGTGGACCAGTTGGTCGCCCGTCCATTGGGCTGGAGCGACAGCGGTTTCCGGCTGACCGACGCCAACCGCCTGAGTCCGGCCTACCTCAACGACCAGCCACAGCCACGGCGCATGCGGGCACGGGAAGTGGTGCCGGTGTTCGAAGGCACCGCCGGCATCCGGCTGGACCCTGCCCGGGCCCTGGACAGCGGGGCTTACGACTCCGGTGGTTCGGGCATGGTCGGCAGTGCTGGCGAGTTTCTCCAACTCCTGGAAACCCTGCGTAAAGGCGGCGCCCCGCTACTCCCCAAGCACCTGGTGGCGGAAATGGCCAGCAACCAGACCGACGACCTGGAGTTGGCCAACTGGCCCGGACGCGGCTTCGGCCTGGGCTTCACGGTGCTCAAGGATCCGCTTGCCGCGCAGACCGCCGAATCGGTTGGCACTTGGCGCCTGGGTGGTGCCTACGGGCACTCCTGGTTCGTCGACCCGGCCCAGGAGTTGACAGTGGTGGCCTTCACCAATACAGCCTTCGAAGGCATGTTCGGGCAATTCACCGTCGACCTCTGCAACGCGGTCTACGGCCAGTAATACCGTGCCAGCAGCTGTTCGAGCGGATCTGGCGCTTCGAATTGATCATCCCCTCACCGAGACCCGGAGTCCGGATCATGAAAGTCCTCCATCCGATCTACTTCCTGGCCCTGGGCCTGTTCGGCCTCTACACCCTCGAGTTCGGCGTGGTCGGCCTTCTGCCGACGATCATCGAACGCTTCGCCATCAGCGCCTCCCAGGCCGGCCTGCTGGTGGGATTGTTCGCACTGATCATCGCGGTGTTCGGTCCGATCATGGTGTTGCTGCTCTCGCGCTTCAACCGCAAGCGAATGCTCAGCCTGGCACTGTTCTTGTTCGCCGGCAGCAGCGTGCTGTCGGCCTACGCACCGAACTTCGAATCGCTGTTGCTGCTGCGCAGCATCCCGGCGTTGTTCCATCCCCTGTACTTTTCCCTGGCATTCGTCGCGGCCAGCGCGCTGTACCCGCCTCAGGAGTCGACGCGGGCCGCCGCCAAGGCATTTGTCGGCACCAGCATGGGCATGGTCCTCGGGGTACCCTTGACCACCCTGATCGCAGCACAATACTCCTATGAGACTTCGTTCCTGTTTTGCGCGGCAATCAACTGCATCGCGGGCCTGGGGATCATTGCCCAGTTGCCCGAGGCCCCGGCCAAGGTGAGCGTGTCCTACCGGGAACAACTGGCGATCCTGCGCAAATTCCCGCTGTGGTTGAACATCACTGCCTCGACCCTGATCTTTGCCGCGATGTTTTCGGTGTACAGCTACTCGGCCGAGTACCTGGCCAAGGAGGCGGGCATGAGCGCTCAGTCGATCAGTATCCTGCTGGTGGTATTCGGTATCGCAGGCGTCGCTGGCAACCTGTATGCCGGTAAGCTGATCGGCCAGAACCTGGCTCGCACCACCCTGCTACATCCGCTCCTGTTAGCCGCTGCGTATGGCCTGCTGTACCTGTTCGCCAGCCCGTCCTTGCCGGGCATGCTGCTGATCGCGGCGATCTGGGGCGCGACGCATACCAGTGGGCTGATCGTCACGCAGATCTGGCTCACCTCCGAAGCCCCGCAAGCGCCAGAGTTCGCTACCGGTCTGTACATCTCCTTCATCAACCTGGGCGTAACCATCGGCACCACGACCGGCGGCTGGTTCCTCGCTCGCCTCGGCTTGCAGGGCACCCTGTACAGCGGTGGCCTGTTTGCCGGGCTGGCCGTGCTGGTCATTGCGCTAAAGGTGCTGTTCTTCAGCGGTGCCGGCGCGCAGACGCGCGCGCCTGTCGCCAGCGACTGAGTGAAACACGGATGCTTGTCCATTGACTGACGAACCTTCGGCGCACCTGTCAACACAGCCCACCGCGAGGTGGGCGGGGCTGTTACGGCCGTGGGCGGCGACCCGGCTGAAACGTCTAGATCTGGAAGTGCCTGACCATCGTGTTGAGCTCGGCGGCCAGGCTGGCCAGGGACTGCGACGCGGCGGTGGTCTGGTGCGAGCCTTCGGAAGACTGGATCGACAGCTCGCGGATATTCAGCAGGTTGCGATCCACCGCGCGCGCGACATGCGCCTGCTCGTCGGCGGCCGTGGTGATGACCAGGTTGCGGTTGTTGATCTCGTCATTCGCCTCGACGATCTCCGCCAACGCCGTCTTCGCCGATTCGGCGAGTTCCAGGGTCTGCCGGGTCATGGAACTGCTGTTGTGCATGGAGCTCACCGCGTTGGCGGTACCGGCCTGGATGCTGCCGATCATCTCTTCGATTTCCCGGGTCGACTGCGCGGTCCGGTGGGCCAAGGCCCGCACTTCATCGGCGACCACCGCGAAGCCACGACCAGCCTCACCGGCGCGTGCGGCTTCAATGGCGGCATTGAGCGCCAGCAGGTTGGTCTGCTCGGCGATGGTGCGAATCACATCGAGAACCTTGCCGATGCCCTGTGCCTGCTCCGCCAGCCCGCCGATCTGTTCGGAGCTGACCTCGACCCCACGGGTCAAGGCCACGATGGCGGTGACCGCCTCGATCATGCGCTGCTGCCCCGTCAGCGCAATCGTCCGCGACCCCTGGGAAAGTTCCGAGGTCGACGAGGCATTCCTGGCCACCTCTTCAATGGCGCTGGTCATTTCGGTCACGGCGGTGGCGGCCTGCTCGATTTCACCATGCTGCTGTTGCAGGTCGCGGCTGCTCTCGGCGGTCACCGCGTTCAGCTCTTCGGCTGCCGACGCCAATTGCGTCGATGAGCCGGCGATTTGCTTGAGGGTGGTGAGCAAGCTGCCCTGCATGGCGGCCAGCGCCGTGAGCAAACGGCTGGCTTCGTCGTTGCCGACCGGATCGATCGGTTGTGTCAGATCGCCCTTGGCGATGGTTTCCGCGACCAGCACCGCTTCGATGATCGGTACGGTGATGCTGCGGGTGAGCAGCCAGGCCACCAGCACGGTGCCGATACCCACCAGCAGAATCACCAGGCCGATACCCGTTACCGCGTTTTCATAAGTGCTTACCGACTGTTTGCCCGCCCGCTCGGCGCCGCTATTCGCGCGCTCGATCAGGTCATCCAGATTCTTGGTCATCTGTTCTTAGGCGTCGCGGATAGTCGTGAGGTAGGCATTGGCGCCGGCCTTGTCCCCTTGCCGCGACAGCCTGAGCAGCTCAAGGTGATTCTTGGCATAGGCCTCCAGGCTGCGGTTGAATGCGTCCAACCGCCCTTTTTCTTCGCTGGAGGTCAGCAACCCCGCGTAAATCGCCATCTGCTCATGAACGTTCTGCAAGCGCCCGGCCGATTTGTCCTCATAGACTTTCATATCCGCGTCGCTGGCGGACAGGATGTGGGCCATGGAGCCCAGGCGATAACGGTCCAGCGAGGCGTTCGCCGCCGCCAGCACCCGCACCCGCTGCAACCAGTTGTTCTGGATATCGGCGGCCTGGGCCTGGACGTCGCGGGTCTGCTTCAAGGCGAACAAGCCCAGAAACACACTGAGCAAGGCGATAGCGGCAAAACCGATGAACGCTCGGGGGGCAATCCGGATATTTCTCAACAGCATGGGCGGGATCTCGCAGAGAACGGGGACGGAAGACGACAGGCCACGGCAAGATCATCGGCGAGCCCGGCCAAAGGCTATCGGCCTGGATTCGGCATTCTTCAGCGCTGCTTCAGACGTATGTGAAAAACGTGGAAAAACCATCCGATTGGAAAGCCCCCCCTTTTACGATAGTCTGTCAGCCCGCGAAAAATCGCCCTCGACCTCAAATCGGATCCATCGCGCATGACAAACAGTCCGCTACAGGCAGCAGAAAAAATCCTATTGGTTGCTCCGCACCGCCTGGGCGATACTTTGTTTGCAACGCCAGGTATTCGTGCACTACGTCTGGCCAAACCGCATGCTCAGATAGATGCCGTCACCTTGTCCGAACTTGCTCATGAACTGCTTTCGCGAAACTCGTGCATCAATACACTCTATCGCGCAGAAGATCAGCCTATTGAGCAATTGGCCGTGGGATATGACGTGATCTTGCCATTGCAGAACATTAAAAATACCGCCACGTACTTGAAAGATGTTCCAAAGGTTTTGATGCTGCCGCGTTATGCTGGTGCGTTTCATTACTCGGAAGACTTTTACCGTTTTGTTCTCCAACACCTGCCACAAGCGGTTCAAGACCCACTGGGCGCCTATGAGCTCAATGTGACCGCGGAGGATTTGTCACAGGCGGATGGGTTGTTGAAAAAAATTCCCTCCGCCCCCGAGCCTTTTATTATTGCCTTGCACATGGGCTGTCATCAGATTTCGAAAAAAGGTCGGGGCCTCCTGTCCAAGCTATTTCCTTCCTTGATGACAAAAGATACGCGCAGCTGGTCTTTCAAGCGTTTCGATCATTTGGTACAGCGCTTGGTGCAGCAGCACCCCTCGGTCTATATCGTGCTCACAGGCTCACCCAGCGAAGCCTTTGCAGGCGACGCGTTAACCGCTCACCCACACATTGTGAATCTCATCGGCAAAACCAATGTCGGCCAACTCGCGGCGCTGTTCAAGCGTTGCGACTTGCTCCTGACCGGCGATACCGGCCCCATGCACGTCGCCTGTGCGATGGACCTGCCCATGGTATTGCTCTGTGGCAAGACCGATCCAGCGCATACCGGACCTTATCCCGCGCGCGCGCATCACACCATTATTCAGAAAGACGGGATGGATAATATTTCGGTGGATGAGGTTTATCAGACCGTTACGCGATATCTGTCCGCTGCGGCAACACAGCCGGATTCAGCGTCCATCACCTCAGCAGCAATCTGAAACTCGCGAATAGAGAAAGCGATACTCATACACAACAAGGGCCTGAACAGGCCCTTGTCGTTTACGGTAAACTCAGCGCTTGAGTTTGCGCTTGTTGCGGTATTGGTCGATGACCACCGCGATCACAATGATCAACCCTTTGATGATGTCCTGGATATAGGCATCGACGCCGACAAAGGTGAACCCGCTGGCCATGACCCCGAGGATCAGCGCGCCGATCACCGTGCCGCTGACGCGCCCCACCCCACCGGCCAGGCTGGTCCCACCGATCACCGCCGCGGCAATCGCATCCAGTTCGTAAGACATGCCCATGCCCGCCTGCCCGGTGGCGGCACGTGCCGAGGCCACTACTCCAGCCAACCCCGACAGCAGCCCGGCGATGCTATAGACGATCACCAGGTGGCGCTTGACGTTGATCCCCGAAGTGCGCGCCGCCTGCATGTTGCCGCCAATCGCATAGGTGTACTTGCCGTACTTGGTGTAACGCAGGGCGATGTGGAAGATCACCGCCACCACCAGGAAAATGATCACCGGCATCGCGCCGTGACCGATCGCCGTATAGGAATCCGAGAGCATGCTCACCGGCTGGCCTTCGGTGTAGTAACGCGCCAGGCCGCGGGCCGAGACCATCATGCCCAGGGTGGCAATGAAGGGTGGAATCCCGGTCAGGGCAATGATGCTGCCATTGATCGCCCCCGCCAGCAGTCCCACCCCGAGCCCGACGAGCACCGGGATCCACACCGGCAGATCGGTCAGCGACGGAAACACCGCCCGAGCGAAATCCGAGGTTTGCGCCAGGCTCGCGGCGATCATCGCCGAGAGCGCCAGCACCGAGCCCGACGACAGGTCGATGCCAGTGGTGATGATCACCTGGGTCACGCCAATCGCCAGCAGACCAATGATCGAGACCTGCAGGATCATCAGCACCAGGCGCTGGGAATTCATCAGGAAGCTCTGGTCGCGCACGATCCAGCCGAACACCTCAAAAACCAGGCCAATGCCGATCAGTACCAGGAAGATACTCAATTCGGTGGGAAGGCGCCGGCGACTCTTGACCGGTACCGTTGCAGGTTTGTTTTCCAGTATTGCGTTCATAACCACTCACCCTTCTCTCGCGTTGCCGGGGCGCACTGGCGCCGCCGACCTCAGTTCGTTGAACCACTAGTGAACCGCGGTCATCCCGGAGGCCAGTTGCATGACCCGCTCCTGGGTCGCCTCGCTACGGTCAAGGGTGCCCATCAAGTCACCCTCGTGCATCACCATCACCCGATCACTCATGCCGAGCACTTCCGGCAGTTCCGAGGAAATCATGATCACCGCCATGCCTTCGCTGGCGAGGTAAGCGATCAACCGGTAGATCTCGGCCTTGGCGCCGACGTCGATACCGCGGGTCGGCTCGTCGAGAATCAGGATCCGTGGGTTGGTCATCAGCCAACGGGCGAGCAAGGCCTTTTGCTGGTTGCCACCGGACAAGGTGTCGATGCATTGCTCCAGCGACGGGGTTTTCACCCGCAACTTCTTGCACATGTCTTCGCACAAGGCGCGCAAGGCCTTCTGCTGGATGAAACCGTTGCCACCGACGTAATGCGGCAGCACCGCCATCTCCATGTTTTCCATGACCGAGAGGCACGGAAACAGGCCGCTGAGCTTGCGGTCCTCGGTGAGCAGGGCAAAGCCCTTCTCGATGGCCAGGTGCGGGTCGCTGATCCGTACCGGCAGGCCATCGAGGTGAATCTCACCGCCATCGCTCGGGGTGATGCCGAACAGCGCTTCGGCGACATTGGTCCGTCCCGAGCCCATCAGCCCGGCAATGCCGAGGATCTCGCCGGCATGCAGGTCGAACGACACCCCCTGGAAAATACCCTCCAGGCGCAAGTCGCGTACCGACATCAACAGCTTGCCGATCGGCTTTTCGCGCACCGGAAACAATTGGCTCAGCTCACGTCCAACCATCATCGAGATCAGGCTGTCGCCATCCATGCTGTCGGCCCGTTGCAGGCCGATATAGGCACCGTCACGGAACACCGCCACTTCATCGGCGATGGCGAACACCTCGTTCATTTTGTGGGTGATGTAGATGATGCCCTTGCCCTGAGCCTTGAGGTCGGCAATGATCGAGAACAGGTGGGCGACTTCCTTGTCGGTGATGGCCGAGGTCGGTTCATCCATGATCAGGATGTCGGAGTCGTAGGACACGGCCTTGGCGATCTCGACCATCTGCCGTTCGGCGATGCTCAGGTTGCCGACGTGCTCCTCCGGGTCGAGGTTGATGCGCAGCCGCTCCAGCAGTTTCGCCGTGCAGCGGTGCATTTCCCCATGATCGATCATGCGCAGGCCATTGAGCTGCTCGCGGCCGATCCAGATATTCTCGGCGACGCTCATGTGCGGCATCAGGTTGAGTTCCTGGTGGATCATTGCGATCCCGGACTGCAAGGCGGCCAACGGTGTCTCGAAGATCACCGGCTTGCCGCGCAGGCGCAGCTCGCCGGCGTCCGGCTGGTAGATGCCGGCGATGATTTTCATCAGCGTGGATTTGCCGGCACCGTTCTCGCCCATCAAGGCCAGCACCGACCCCGGGCGCACCCGCAGCTGTACATCGGACAGCGCCACTACCCCGGGAAAGCCCTTGCTGACGTTGACAATCTCCAGCAGGTACGGCTCATCGACAGGTATGGCGGTTGGCTGGATACCCACCAGCGGGTTGCTCGAAGCAGTCGCTGAAGCGAACATGATCAGATACTCCATCAGCAAGGCGGACAGTGCCACCTGGCTTGTTTATTGTTGTTATTGAACGGACTGACTATTTGAACTGGTCGACGTTTTCCGGGGTGATCAGGCGATACGGTACCCATACCGCCTGCTCGACTGGCTCATGCTTGGCCATCTTCACCGCCGCATCGAGGGAACCGACTGCCTGACCCTTGGCGTCCTGGAACACCGAGACGGTCATATCGCCCTTTTTTACCGCGCGCAGGCCATCCGGAGTGCCGTCGACACCGGCAATCAGCACACTACCCTTTTTCACTCCGGCCTGCTCCAGCGCCATCGAGGCACCGATGGCCATCTCGTCGTTGTTGGCGACGACGGCATCGAATTTTCGACCTTGGGTCAGCCAGTCGTTGACCAGGGTCATGCCCTTGTCACGCAGCCAGGTGCCCGTCTGCTCCTGCTCGATCTTGATGCCCGGGTACTTGACCAGGACTTCCTTGACGCCCTTGGTGCGGTTGGTAGTGGAGTTATTGGCCAGGTCGCCGAGGAGGATCACGATGTCGCCCTTGCCTTTCAATTTATCGGCGAGGTACTGCATCTGCATCTGCCCGGCTTCGAGGTCATTGGACGCGACGGTGGTCACCCCCTTGGGCAGGTTCAGGTCATCCGGCCGACGGTTGACGTAGACCAGGGGAATCCCGGCCTTGACCGCCGCATCGGTGATTTTCCGGGTCGCCGCGGTATCCACCGGATTGACGATGATGGCGTCGACTTTCTGGCTGACGAAGCTTTCCACCTGGCTCAATTGCTTGACCACGTCGCTGCGGGCGTCTTCGAACTGCAGTTTCACGCCATCGGGCATGGCCTTGGCTTTCTGGTCCATGGACTCACGCAGGTAGGTCAGCCAGGTGTCATCGAACTGCGACATGCTCACTCCGATTTTCAGGTCGGCGAAGGCAGCACCACTGGCGAGCATCAGGGACAAGGCAAGTGAGGTGAAACGAATCTTGGTGTTCATGAAAAGTCTTTCTCCACATTCTTGTTGGTTTTATGGATCAAGCGTGACTCTTTCAGTGACCGGCAAGCGCACGATTGTCGGCACTCGACAACCTGAAATCGACTCTATTGGAAAATAATTTCCATTTCAATAAATTTTAGAAATTATTTTTTCTTTTGATCAAGCATAGAAGCGTGGCCGCTCGGGCAGCGCGATCCGCACAATTGCCCCACTACCCTGCGCTTCGATGCAGGCATCCGCCGCCACCGCCGCCGCCAGGCCATCCCACGCCGACGGTCCACCGACCTGGCCGGCACGCACACCATCGATAAATGCCTGCAACTCGACGTCATAGGCGGCGATAAAGCGGTCTTTCCAATCCATCAGGATCGCGTTGGACAGCTTGGCGCCGCTGCGCAGCTGCACCTGCGAAGGCTCCGGTAACCTGGCGATCCCGGTTTCACCGACCACTTCGCATTGGATGTCATAGCCGTACTGGCAGTTGACGAAGACCTCGACATCGATGCGCGTGCCCCGGGCGGTTTCCAGCAGGACGATCTGCGGGTCCTTCAAATGGGCGTGGGCCTTGCTGGTCTTGCGCGGGAATACCACCTGCACCGACACGTAGTCGTCGGCAAGCAACCAGCGCAGCACGTCCAGTTCATGGATCAGGGTGTCGGTGATGGCCATGTCGGTCTTGTAGTTCTCGCCCACGCTCGGGTTGCGATGGGCGCAGTGCAGCATCAACGGCTCACCGATCTGGCCGCTGTCAATCACCGCCTTGAGGGCCCGGTACCCTTCATCGTAGGGGCGCATGAAACCGACCTGCACCAGGCGCTTGCCATGGGCCACTTCGGCGGCGGCGATCTTGCGGCAGCCCTCGGCGGTGACCGCCAGCGGCTTCTCGCAGAACACCGGTTTGCCGGCCGCGATCGCCGCCAGCACGAACTCCTCGTGGCTGGGGCCCCAGGATGTGACCAGGACCGCTTCGACTTCCGGCGCATTGATCAGCACATGGCCGTCCAGGTACACCTCGGCGTTCAGTTGCAGGTCGGCAACCACCTTGGCCGCCTGCTGCAGATTGATGTCGGTCACCGCCACCACCTGGCTGTTGAGCAGGGTCTTGCTGCAACGACGAATGTGATCCTGGCCGATGGCCCCGGTGCCGATGACACCCAGCTTTAAAGACATGGAAAAACTCCTGTTGGCGTGTTTGTGGGTCGTTGCCAGGCAGTCAGTACTGACGCGCCTTGGCCAGTCGTTCATTGAGGGTTTTGGCGACGGCATCGGTACGCGCGCTGGTGGAGACTTGCGCCACGCCGACCCGCCACCAGGACAGGTAGTTGTGAATCATGGTCTTGGGCAGGACCTTGATGTCGATCAGCGTCGACACCGTCTGCAAGCGCGCATCGGCCAGGGCCGCCTGCAACTGCTCGATCGTGTTGACCTTGTAGGTCTTGCAGCCGTAGGCCGCCGCGCTCATGGCAAAGTCCACCGGGATAAAATCGCCGTCGAGCTTGCCAGTGGCCGGATCACGGAAGCGGAACTCGGTACCGAAGCTACCCATACCGTTTCCCATCTGCAGGTTGTTGATGCAGCCGAAGGTCATGTTGTCGAGCAGGATCACGTTGATCTTGCGTCGCTCCTGGATCGAGGTGACCAGTTCCGAGTGCAGCATCATGTAGGAGCCGTCGCCGACCAGCGCGTAGACCTCGCGCGCCGGCTCGGCGAGTTTCACCCCAAGGGCGGCATTGACCTCGTAGCCCATGCAGGAATAACCATACTCGACGTGGTAGGTGTTCACGCCCTTGCTACGCCAGCTGCGTTGCAGGTCGCCAGGCAAGCTGCCGGCGGCGGCGACGATCACCGCGTCGTCGGCAAGGGTTTCATTCAGCACGCCGAGCACCCGGCTCTGGGTCAGGCAGGAACCGGTCAGCTCGATGAATTCACGCAGTACCGCCGGATCCATGTGGTCGTTGATCTCCGGGACAAAATCCTTGGCCTGGTACTCGACCCGATAGACCCGGTCAACCTCCTCGTCCAGCCGGGCCTTGGCCTGACGTGGTTGTTCGCCCCAGCCGCAGCGGTAATCGCCCAGCGCCCCGGTCAACGCCTGCAACCCTGAACGGGCATCGGCCAACAACTGCACGCCATCGAGTTTCAGGGCATCGCAGGGACTGATATTGAGGTTGAGGAATTGCACCTCGGGGTGCTGGAACAGCCATTTCGATGCGGTGGTGAAGTCCGAGTAGCGGGTGCCGATGCCGATGATCAGGTCGGCTTCCTTGGCCAGCAGGTTAGCCGCCAGGCAGCCGGTTTCGCCGATGCCGCCAACATTCAGCGGATGACTGGACAGCACCGCGCTCTTGCCGGCCTGGGTCTCGGCGAAGGGAATCTCGAAGCGCTCGGCAAAGGCCTGCAAGGCCGCATTCGCGCCTGAGTAGCGGACCCCACCGCCACAAATGATCAATGGTTTGCGCTTGCCCTTGAGCAACGCCACGGCGTCACCGAGCATGGCTTCGGTGGCCGGGCGGCGGTCGATGCGGTGCACGCGTTTTTGCAGGAAGTAATCGGGATAGTCGTAGGCTTCAGCCTGGACATCCTGCGGCAAGGCCAGGGTCACCGCGCCGGTTTCCGCCGGGTCGGTAAGCACGCGCATGGCATGGATCGCCGCGCTCATCAACTGTTCCGGGCGGTTGATGCGGTCCCAGTATTTGCTGACCGCCTTGAAGGCATCGTTGGTGCTGATGCTCAGGTCGTGGAACTGCTCGATCTGTTGCAGCACCGGGTCCGGTTGGCGACTGGCGTAGACATCGCCAGGCAGCAGCAGCAAGGGAATCCGGTTGGCGGTCGCCGTCGCGGCGGCGGTGAGCATATTCGCCGCGCCGGGGCCGACCGAAGAGGTACAGGCGTAGATTTTCCGCCGCAGGTGCTGCTTGGCAAAGCCGATGGCCGCGTGGGCCATGCCCTGCTCGTTGCGCCCTTGATGGACCACCAGGTCGCCGCTGTCCTGCTCCAGCGCCTGGCCGAGCCCCAGCACATTGCCATGCCCGAAGATGGTGAAGACCCCGGCGACGAACTTGCTTTGCACCCCATCGACCTCGACGTATTGGTTGTCGAGGAACTTCACCAGCGCCTGGGCCATGGTCAATCGTGTCGTGCTCATGCCAGCACCGCCAACGCCTGTTTCAGATGCGCCATGCTCGCGCCCAGCGCCTGCTGGATGTCCGCCCGCCCATGCAGGCTTTCGGCAAAGGGCTCGAACGACAGGTAGCCGCTGTAGCCGCCGCCGAGCAGGGTCTCGATCTGCGCCGCGTTACCGAGGATATCGGCCTCGCCCACCAGCACCCGATGGCCGTCACGGAGGGTTGCCAGCGGCGCTTGCGCATCTTCGACACCGGAGATATGCACCAGGCCCGTCAGTTCCGGGAAGAACTCCTGTTCGCCGGCCAGGTGATGGTGAAAGGTGTCATGCACCAGGCGGAACACATCCAGCCCGCCAATCGCCCTGATCGCCTCCACCGCCACGCGCTTGCGCCGCAGAGCGCACTCTTCGAAACCCAACGGCTCGATAAAACCGAGAATCCCGTACTCGCGCAAAATCGGCGCCAGCTCGCTCAAGGCCGTGCGCAAGCCGGCGCTGCGTTGCACCTCCGAGCGCGGATCGTCGCGATCATTGAACGGGCACATCACCAGCCCCCGCGCCCCACAATCGCGGGCATACGCGGCCAATACCAGGGTTTGCGCGCGACGTTCGGCGTTCCAGACATCAAACGGGTACAACGCGTTGATCGACAGTACCTTGATGCCGTGCGCCGCGCACAGTTCGCGGACCTGCCTGGCCGGCGTGCCATCTTCGATCTCGACGCCCATCAGATCGTTGCGGATCTCGATGGCATCGGCTTTCAGCGCCACCGCCAGCTCAATGAACCGCGGCAGTGGCAAACGTGGGGCAACCATACGGTTCAGGGCGAAACGCAGGGGCTGGTTCATTATTCTTGTTCTCCGCGGACAAAGATGAAGATCGCCTACTTGGCGGTGGGCATGCTGAATTCAGGGCCTTTGGCAATGCTGTCCGGCCAGCGCTGCATGACACTCTTGTAGCGGCTGTAGAAACGCAGGCCTTCCTCGCCATAGGCGTGGTGGTCGCCGAACAACGAGCGTTTCCAGCCGCCGAACGAGTGCCAGGCCATGGGCACCGGGATCGGCACGTTGATGCCGACCATGCCGACCCTGATGTTGCGGGCAAAGGCACGGGCGACCCCGCCATCGCTGGTGAAACAGGACACCCCGTTACCGAACTCGTGGGCATTGATCAGCGCCACGGCGCTGGCGAAATCCGCTACCCGCACGATTCCCAGCACCGGGCCGAAGATTTCCTGCTGGTAGATGCTCATCTCGGTGCTGACGTTGTCGAATAACGTGGCACCGACGAAGAAACCGTTTTCGGCCCCCGGCACCTTGAAACCGCGACCGTCGACAAGCAGTCGGGCGCCCTGGGCCACGCCTTCGCTGATAAAGCCTTCGACCTTGGCCTGGTGCTCGTCGGTCACCAGCGGCCCCATGTCGCTGTCACGCTGCATGCCATTGCCGATTTTCAGTCGGTCGATACGTGGCAGCAGTCGGGCAATCAAACGGTCACCGACATCGCCCACCGCCACGGCAATCGAGATCGCCATGCAGCGCTCGCCGGCCGAGCCGTAGGCGGCGCCGATCAGGGCGTCGGCGGCCTGGTCGAGATCGGCGTCGGGCATGACGATCATGTGATTCTTCGCCCCGCCCAGGGCCTGCACCCGCTTGCCGCGTGAAGTGGCCTGCTGGTGGATGTACTCGGCAATCGGCGTCGAGCCGACAAAGGAAATGGCCTCGATATCCGGGTGTTGCAGCAAGGCATCGACCGCTATCTTGTCGCCCTGCACCACGCTGAACACGCCGTCCGGCAAGCCAGCTTCGCTTAACAGCCGAGCCATCAACAGACTGGCCGACGGGTCGCGCTCGGACGGTTTGAGGATGAAGCAGTTACCGGTCACCAGCGCCAGCGGGATCATCCACAGTGGCACCATCACCGGAAAATTGAACGGCGTGATCCCGGCGCAGACGCCGAGGGGTTGGCGCAGATTCCAATTGTCGATACCGCCGCCGATATTGTCGCTGAAATCAGTTTTCAGCAGGCTCGGCGCACCACAGGCGTATTCGACGATTTCGATGCCGCGAGTGACTTCGCCCTTGGCATCGGAAAACACCTTGCCATGCTCCCGGCAGATGATTTCGGCGAGTTCGTCGTGGTGCTTATCGAGCAGCTCCTTGAACTTGAACATCACCCGCGAGCGCCGCAGGGACGATTGCTCGGACCAGGCCGGGAAGGCCTTCACGGCGCTGGCAACGGCGTCATCGACGGTCTGCTGGCTGGCCAGCCCGACCCGCGCCTGCACGCTACCGGTGGCCGGATTGAAGACGTTGCTGAAACGCTCGCTGCCACTATCGCGCAACTGGCCGTTGATGTAGTGGCCTAAAACCGGAGCCTCACTCATTGTTCTTGTTCTCCATCCGAAAGTTGAAATCGCCCGGGAACTACAGGTCCAGCAGCCAGCTGTGCCGAGGGTCGTTATGAAAGTGCCAGACGCGCTTGGGGCCGGCCATCACGTTCAGGTAATACGACTCGTAGCCGTAGGGCACGCTGACCGGGTGATAGCCCTTGGGCACCACCACCAGGTCGCTGTTTTCCACGGCCATGGCCTGGTCGATGGAACGGTCATCGGTGTAGACACGCTGAAAGACAAAGCCCTGGGGCGGGTTGACCTGGTGGTAATAGGTCTCCTCGAGAAAACTCTGGTGCGGCAGGTCGTCGGTGTCGTGCTTGTGCGGCGGGTAGCTCGACGAATGCCCGGACGGCGTGCGCACCTCCACCACCAGCAGCGAATGCGCGGGCTCGGTGTCCGGCAGGATGTCGCAGACATAGCGGGTATTGGCGCCCTTGCCGCGCACGCTGCGCTTCATGCTCTGCGGAGTGATCAGACGTGGGCCATGGCCCGCCGCGGGCGAACCCGGGGCGGCGCAGACGGCAATCTGCACGTCGCTCAAGGCCACCACCTGTGCCTGACTGCCAGGTGGCAGGTAGACGGCATAGGGTGATTTGTCCTCGAACACCGACTGGCGATCGCCGATATTGTCCCAGTCAAAGGCGCCCTGCCCCGGGGCTTCACCCTTGATGCCGACCCGCCCACCGAGCAGCACCAGACACAGCTCCTGGTCGCCAGCGCTGACCGGCAGGGTTTCGCCGAGGCTCAGGCGATAGGCGGCGAAGCCGACATACTCCAGAGTGCCGGCCGGTAACTCGACCAGGGTCCGTCCCTTGGCGTTGCTCTTGACCAACAGGCTCATTGTCCGGTCCTCTGATTCAGCAACGCGCGCAAGGTGTCGAAACCTTTCTTGGCGTAGACATAACTCGGGGCGACGGCCGGATCCTGCTCAGCCTCGACCACCAGCCAACCGTGATAATCGGCGGCCAGCAACACATCCAGCAGCGCGGCAAAGTCGATATCGCCATCGCCGGGCACGGTGAAAGTGCCGTTGACGATGCAGTCCGGGAAACTCCAGAGGTTGTTGCGTGCCAGTTGCACCACTGCTTTGCGCACATCCTTGAAGTGCACGTGGCAGACCCGAGCGATATGTTTGCGCAGCACCTCGAGCGGTTCGCCACCCCCCAAGTAGCAATGGCCCGAATCGAACAACAAGCCCACTTCGCTGCCGGTCAGCGCCATCAATTGATCGATGTCGGCCGGCGACTCGACGTAGGCCCCCATATGGTGGTGATAGGCCAGGCGCACCCCGCGGGACAGGGTAAAGCGGGCCAACTCGGTGAGTTTGTCGGCATATTCCCGCCAGGCCTGCTCGCTGTGAAAACGTGGGCGCTCCACCAGCGCAATGCGCTGGCCTTGAATGGAGTCGGCGACTTCGCCATAGACCAGTACCTTGGCGCCGTTCTGCGCCAGCAACTCGACATGGCTGGCGATGGCGTCGATTTCCTCGGCCACCGAACGCCGCGCCAGACGGCTGGAATACCAACCGGAGACCAGCGCCAGGTCGTAAGGCCGCAGCACATCGCCGACGCCTTTGGCGTCCTTGGGGAACTTGCCGTTGAGCTCGAAACCTGCGTAACCGATGGCCTTGCCTTCGCTGAGGGCGGTGCTCAGCGGGGTCTCGCCGCCCAGCGAAGGCAAGTCGTCGTTACTCCAGGAGATCGGGTTGATGCCAATTCGGATAGCGGGCATGGCTGCACCTTTTATTGTTTTCTCTAAAATATTCAACTGATCGCCTGTGGCCAGGGAGCTTGCTCCCGCTCGGCTGCGCAGCAGTCGTAAAACCAGTGAATGCGGTTTACCTGATAAACCAGGCCGGTTGATTCAGGACTGCTTCGCAGTCCAACGGGAGCAAGCTCCCTCGCCACAAAAGCCCCAGCAATCAGATGTTTTATTCAGCCGCGGGCCGCGCGCCAGGCATCGATCAAGCCGGCAAACGTCGCCTGTACCTGCCGGATCAACGCTTCATTATCGATTTCACCAGCCATCCAGGCCCGGCTGGGCTCCTGGAAAATCGTCCGGCCGACGGCAAAGCCACGGCAGGTCCGGCTCTGGCTGGCCTGCTGGAAACCTTGGGCAAGGGTTGCCGCCGGCGCGTTCAGGCCCAGCAGCACCACGCCTCGACAATAGGGATCGCGCTCTTGAATCAGCGCATCGAGTTGTTCCCATTCAGCCGCGCTTTGCGCTTCGATCTTCCACCAGGCCGGGTAGATATCCAGGTTGTAGAGGCGCTTGAGGGCGCGATACAGCACATCGGAATAAGTCGACGGATGATCCTTGGGCGGAATGATCTCCAGCAGCAATTCATGCCCGCTGACCTGCGACGCCTGGTACAGGGCCTTGATCTGCGCCTCCTGCTCCAGACGTAGCAGGGGCTCGTCATCCGGATGGAACTGCACCAGGCACTTGATGATCTGCTCCTGCGGCCAGGCAATCAGGTTGCTGCCGATGGAGCGGCCCTGCTCGAAGGCCAGCGGGCGCGAGCCCTGGACTTCCACTGGACGCGCGACCCACCAACCGCGACCGGTGGCGGCATTCAACGCATCCTGGCCAAAGCGCTGATCGGCCAGCAGACCGACATCCGCGTCGATCCCCTGTTTGCGTAGATCGGCCTCGACCCGCTCCACGGCCTGGATGAACAGCAGCTTGAGCTCACCGATGCTGTTGAGATCACGGCCGCCCTTATGGGCCAGCTCCACCAGTTGCCCGCGGTGGTCAAAGGCAAAGATGAACAGTTGCTTCCAGGCTTTGCGCGGCACACTGACCTGATGCAGACGTTGCAGCGTCGTGTCCCGATCGGGCCGGGTAATCGGCAGCGGGCTGTTGAACAGGTATTCGAGTTCGGCGCGGGTCGGCATTGCCGGGGCGCAGGCATGCCGCGACACCACCAAGCCACCACAGGCATTGGCCAACTGACAGCAGCGCTCATCGCTGGCGTCCTCCAGCCAACCGCAAAGGAAGCCCGACATAAAGGCATCGCCGGCGCCCAGTACGTTGAGCACCTCGACCCGCACACCCGGGTAAATAGCGCCGTCCTCGAGACGTAGCGGAATCGGCCCGTGAATCACCGTACAGCCTTGCGCGCCGAGCTTGACCACCAGGGTCGCGGCGCTCAGCGAACGCACGGTCCGCAGCGCCGTGAGCAAGTCCTGGCTGCCACCGGCGATCAAGAATTCTTCTTCAGTCCCGACGATCAGATCGAAGCGTGGAAGGATGCTTTGCACATGCTGGCTGACCTGCTGGTCGGCGACAAACCGGGTCTCGCCGTCGGCCTTGCCGGCCAGCCCCCAGAGTACCGGGCGGTAATCGATATCGAGCACGCGCCGGACATTGTGTTTTTGCGCATAGTCCAGGGCCTGGATACTCGCCTTGTAGACACCGGCGGTGGAGAAATGCGTACCGGTGATCAGCAACGCCTTGCTGGAGGCGACAAAGTCCTCGCGGATATCTTCGGCGCGCAGGGCCATGTCGGCGCAGTTCTCGCGGTAGAACACCAGCGGAAAGGTTTCGCGGTCCTTGAGACCGAGCAGCACCATGGCGGTGAGACGTTCCGGGTCGACCTTGATCCCGCGGGTGTCGCAGCCTTCACGGGCCAGGGATTCGACCAGGAAGCGACCCATATGATCGTCCCCGACCCGGCTCAACATCGCCGACTTCATCCCCAGGCGGGCCGTGCCAAAGGCAATGTTGGCGGAGGATCCACCGAGGTATTTGGCAAAGCTTGAGACATCCTCCAGCCGCGCGCCGACTTGCTGCGCGTAGAGGTCGACGCCAAGGCGCCCGAGGCAGATCAGATCCAATTGACGCCCACTGGCAAAACGAGTCTGGCCCATGCTGGCTCCTGTTATTTTTATCAGCCTGCGTCCGCCGTGGTGCGAGCGCGAACGTTTTTGGTGTGAGGCCAGACTAGAACGTCTCGCAACGACATTCAATATATTTTCTATTATTTTTTATATGGAATAAATTTTCCATTAGACTGAACAGAGCGCAACCTGCCGAAGTGGAACGATTCAGCATCGCTCCAGCTGACGCCGCATTCAAGATTTTATTAGCCCCGCCCCTGTAGACTAGGCGCTGCCAGCCAGCCACAAGCACAAGCCAGAAGGATTTCCCATGTCCCGCACCGATCAGCCAGCTACGCCCGAATGCGCACCCGAGGGCGATATCGCCAGCCCTCCGATCAATGCCGAGCGTCTACTGCAACTGATCACCGAGGAATACGAAAGCCTGCCGCGCCAGCTCAAACGCATCGCCAGCTATATAAGCGAGCAGAGCGACCGGATCATGGTCGACCGGATCAGCGATATCGCCCGTGAATGCGAAGTCCACCCTTCGGCCATCGTGCGCTTTTCCCAGCGCTTCGGTTTCAGCGGTTTCAGTGAAATGCAGGCGTTGTTTCGCCAGGCCTATACCCACAAGACCTCGCCGGCACAGAATTACCAGCAACGTATTCGCAGTCTGATCGACAACAAATCGCAGAAAGCCAGTGCCGGCGACCTGGCGCGCGAATGCATCAATGCCACGCTTTCCGGTATCGAGCGCCTGGGCCTGGAACTGAACGAGCAGGCGTTCGACGCCGCCGTTGACCTGGTGGTGAATGCCGAGAATATCTATGTGGTGGGGGTGCGTCGCTCATTCGCGGTGGCGGACTACCTGGTCTACAACCTGCAGCACACCAACAAGCGCATTCACCTGGTCTCGGGCCTGGGTGGCAGCTATCGCGAACAGATGCGCAGCGTGCGCGCCGATGACCTGGTGATCGCCATCAGCTTCTCGCCCTACGCCAAGGAAACCCAGCATTGCCTGCGTATCGCGCAATTGCACCAGGCAAAGACCCTGACCATCACCGACAGCAACCTGTCCCCCCTGGCCAAGCGCGCCAGTACGGTGCTGCTGGTGAATGAGGGCAGTTCGTTTGCCTTCCGTTCCTTGAGTGCGAGCCTGTGCCTGTGCCAGGCGCTGTTCATCGCCGTGGCTTATCGACTGGAGTTGAAGATGGACGGGATTCACGAGCAGGTCGGGTTCGAGGACTGACCCGGCGGCGACCAGAATGCCTAGTCGTCCAACTGCAGGTTCTCGGCCATCAAGGCCACCATCTCCATGGGGCTGCGGCTGTTGATCACGTTGTAGATCAACTCGCGCTTGCCACGCGGCAATTTTTTCACACAGCTCCTGGCGGATGCCCGCACGGCATCGTCGGTGCCATGGATGCGGGCCGCCAGCAGGAGGATGAGGACAGCGTCGGTGAGGGTCATCGCAAACGGACTCGAGCAATCAGGACAGCAGTGTATCGGCTATGCCGGGGTTTTCTCTACTGCTTCTGTGCGCCCCCTTGGTACTCGATTGTAGTCTCAACGCCGCAATCCGCTATTTTCCAGTCTTTCAGACGTTTCCCTCAGCTTGTGGAGGCCTCGATGACAGGGCTTTCGCCATCGCCCAAGCGCGAGCTTGCCCCACAAGCGATCTCTAGTGCTAATCGCCAGCAGCGCGATTTTTATCGTTGTCAGCAGGCGTCATCTTGTGTGTTACCCGATCAAGCACCCCACGCTCGCCGAATGGCATTTCAGACAACGATATTCATAACATCCCCAACTGCTTCATCAACGTCAGGTTGTCTTCGATATGCCAGTTCGCGGCGATCTTGCCATTGTCGATCTGATAGATATCGGTGGCGATGAAGTCCACGGTTTGACCCCGGCCTTGGGTCTCGCCGAAGGTTCCGGTGAAGTGCCCGCGAAAATGCAGGTGCGCCACGACCCGGTCTCCCGCGATCAGCATTTGTTCGACCTCGCAACTGAGATCGGGCACCGCGCCACGAAACGCCCGCGAGGCCAGCAATGGCCCCTCCGGTCCCTGCTTGCGCCCGGCAGGCGGGGTTTTGTCGATGAAGTTGTCCGCCAGCGCCTCACGGGCAAAAGCTTCGTCACCGGTGTGCCAGAACGTGTCGTAACGGCGGGCGGCGATTTCCATGCTGTGCACTTGCGCGGGCGCAAGACTCTTGTCGACCAGCAGTACACCGGGCTTCACCAGATCAGCGGTCGCGGCGGATGCGGCGCCTGAAAGTGCCAGGCCGAAGAACATGGCCGCGCCGTGGACGTAGAGAGAGCGGGAGCGATTGAAACGTTGTGGCATTGTCAGGATTCCTTGATGAGAGCAGGACCAATTGAACAGAGGCTTCCGTTCAGGTGCGCAGAGTGTTGCCTCTTGCCTTGAGGAAGAGAATATGGCTATTGGCAGATAGTTTATTGAACAAGGGTTGAGAATATGTTGGACGACCTCAACGAGCTTCGTACCTTCCAACGGATCCTGGCCTGCGGCAGCTTGTCTGCCGCCGCGCGCGAGCTGGGCGTGGGGCTGGCCGTGGTCAGCAAACGGCTCATGACGCTGGAGCGTCGGGCAGGACAGCGGCTGATCAACCGGACCACGCGCACACTGTCCGCGACCCATGAGGGACTGGCCCTGATCGCGCATGTCGATCGGATACTCGAGGAGTTGGAGGCGGCCGAGTCTCGAATGATGCTCGGCGGTGAAGAACCGTTTGGCATGCTACGGGTCAGTTCACCCATTTCTTTCGGACGCATTCACCTGGTGTCGTTGGTGGCTGAACTGGTCGAGCGCCATCCGCAGCTGGATATCGAACTCAGGCTCGATGACCGGATTGTCGATCTGACGCACGAGCGGATCGATGTCGCGGTGCGGATCGGCCAACCCCGGGATAGCAGCGCGATCATGCATAAGCTGGCTGACAATCGGCGGATTCTGGTAGCCGCGCCCGCGTATCTCGAACGTCATGGAGAGCCTCGGTCCGCACAGGATCTGGAGCATCATGGGTGTCTGCGCTTCAACGATCTCTCACAGCCATGGCACCTGGAAGGCCCACGAAACGAAGTGTTCGATTTCCAACCGCGCTCGCGGCTCCAGGCCAACAGTGGCGATGCCGTGCGCGACTGGGCGCTGGGCGGTCATGGGATCATGCTCAAATCCAGAGTCGACGTGGCCGGCGACCTCGCCGCCGGTCGCCTGGTTCATATCCTGCGAGAGTGGCACAGTGCCGATGCGCCGATCTACGCCCTACTGCCTTCCAGACGCTTTACGCCGAGCAAAACGAGGATCTTTCTTGACGCGCTCGGCGCCCGGCTCGCCGTGCTTTGATGCCGACAAAATCCGCGGGGCCATTGTCGACATCCGATTTTCAAGCCTGGACGACACTATCAGCCCCCCTCAAAAAACGCTTCAGGTCTTGAGGGGAATATTGCGCATCGTCACCAGGGCGGTGGCGCAAAGGGTTTCCTTACCTTGTTTCACCGCAAACAAATCGGCGGCCGCAATCGTCGTATTGTTCGATGCGTTGATGACGCGCCCCCTGGCCAGCAGCTTTTCACCGTCCGCCGGAGCGATCAGCTTAACCGTGAAGTCGGTCGTCATATTGATCCAGCCAGGCGGTAACAGGGTCCCAGCGGCCGAACCACCGGCAAAGTCGGCCAATGCACCAACGATACCACCTTGAAAAAAACCGCTGTGCTGAGTGAGCTCCTTGCGGGTGGGCTGCTCGATCTCGCAATAGCCCGGTTTCAGGTAGTTATAGTGAAAACCCAGCAATTTAGCCGCTGGCATACTGAGTACGGCGCCCTGAACATGTTTTTCAAAGTCCGGGTTACTGGCGTTGAAATCTTCCATGGTATAAATCCTTTCTATTTACGCGGATGAACAACATTCACCGAGCCATCGCTCGAGGGTATTGTCGAGATACTGAGAACGTATTGCATGACGCATCACTTTACCGCTGCTGGTTTTCAATAACTTCCCTGGCATCAACAGAACAATATCGTGAGGCGTGACCTCATTATTCAGCACGACCGCCTGGCGTATCATTGAAACGACTTCGTCCAGGACGATTTTTTTCCTCCACGCCCTTCGCACCTCCTGGACAACGATCAGTTTTTCTTCAGTCCCTATCACTGAGAACGCCGCACACGCCGAATGTTCGAGGCTATCATGGGCAGTGAACACGCTGTGCTCAATATCATGCGGATAATAGTTTTTACCTCGAATGACAATCGTATCCTTGATACGACCTGTTATATATAGCTCTCCCTGATGAATAAATCCAAGATCTCCAGTGCGCAAATAAGATCGTTGAATATCATCCGATAAACCATTGGCAAAAACATCCAAGGTCAGGGCGGGTTGATTCCAATAACCTTTGGCAATATGAGGACCGGCTATCCAGACCTCTCCAACTTCAAGCGGCGCACAGGCTTTACCGGTGAGCGGTTCCACAATCGATATCTGCGTCCCGGGCAACGCTCGCCCCGAACTCACCAGCGTCTGGCAGGAGCCCGAATCGCTGAGCAAGATATTTCCATAACACAGGGCCTGGGTGTTGACGCTTAACATCACCGGAGCCTCTCCCTTGACCCCTCCCGTAGCCTGCAGGGTACATTCGGCCAAACCATAGCAGGGGTAGATCGCCTCCCGCTGGAGTCCGAACCGGGCGAAGGCAGCCTGGAATCTGTTCAACGTTTCGTGACGAACAGGCTCGGCACCATTGAATGCGATCTTCCAGGTGCTCAAATCCAGTGCCACATGAGGCTTGCGCTCAAGGGCTGCAATACAGGCTTCGAACGCAAAGTTCGGGCCGCCGCTGGAGTGTGCTTGATAGAGAGAAATGGCTTGAAGCCAGCGTAAAGGCCAGCGCATGAACGTCACAGGTGACATCAGGATGCTAGTGGCACCGACAAACATTGGCTGCAAGATATTTCCGATAAGCCCCTGATCATGGTAATGCGGGACCCAACCGACAACGCAAGACATCTCGTCATGGCCGAACGCCTGGCGAATCATCGTTTGATTCGCAATGATATTGGCATGCGTCACCATGACGCCTTTGGGTGAAGACGTGGAACCTGACGTGTACTGAATAAAGGCCAAGTCTTGATCGTCGAGCACGGGGTAATCGGGGCCGCCCGCGGGTAGCTGATCGTCCATCAGAGCATCCATCTCGATCCAGGAAAGCGTCTCTGGCTTATGTTGATCTTGAAAAGAATTGTCCAGGGCTTTGTGCGTGATAACCAAACGCGGGGAGCAATCGTCAATGATTCCTTGCAGTGTGCGTTGGGAACGTCTTTTATTTGGCTGAGGGAGAGGCACAGCCACTACCCCCGCATACAGGCAGCCAAAGAAGGCAATAATGAAATCCAGTCCGGCCGGGAGAATCAATAGCGCCCGGTCACCGGGTTGAGTGGTATTCATCAGGCGCCGAGCGAATTGCCTCGCTTCCCCTCTCAACTGTGCAAAGGTCAGCGTTTTTTCCGGCAGCAGCTTTTCCGAAAGAAAAATGTAGGCTGCTTTTTCCGGATAACGTTCGCTGTGACTGTCCAGGCAGTCAATCATGAATTGAAACTGTTGCATTCAAGCCTCCTGGAGCCATGAACTCAATGAGCGATGAATGATGTCGATGAGGCCTTCCGGCCTGGAAGAGTGGAAAAAGTGGTCACCCTCCAACTCATGGAACGCGAAGCCTCCCGTCGTTCTCTCCTGCCAGGCCTTAAGCTCACCCCTTTCGACGACCGGATCCTGCGTGGCGTAGATTGCGCTGATCGGACAATTCAACCTGTCCATTGGCTGGAATCGATAAGTCTCCACCAAGGCCAGGTCACTCCGAATACTCGGCAGCAGCGTACCGAGGACGCGGCCATTGCCGCTGATTGGTTCTGGAACACCTCCATAAACGATCAACGCCTGCAAAAATGCCTGGTCCGGCAACTCGTGAACAGGGGGCAAGCGCGCGGCCAGTTGCGGAGCTCGCCTGCCCGAGACGAACAAATGCGCAAGCGCAACCGTGTTCAGGTTCGACAACTTGCAGGCGACTTCATAAGCCAGGATTGCCCCCATGCTATGACCGTACAACGCCACAGGCCGGCACTCGTTAGCAAGCTGCCGCACAATATGGCTGGAGAGACTATCGATCTCTGTAAAGGTAGCCCTGAGGGCGTGCCGGTCGAAAGCATCCAGCTTTATCCTCTGGATGCTTTCCGAGAGGTGGGGGCCCCATCCGTTGTAAGTCGCATTGCTGCCACCGGCGTGAGGAAAACAGATCAGGGAAATAGCCGGGGTATCCATATCACCGTCCCAGGAAACATCAGAAAAATTGAACATCAAGCGAGGACAAACAACGAACGATGAAACTGCCCGACTGCCAGGTCGGTTCAGAGCAACGACGTGTCCATTCAGGTCCTTCCAGCAACCGGGAAAGAACTGCCTGGGTTTGACGCTCGGCCAGTAGCGCCCCCAGGCAGCCGTGCATACCGTAGCCGAAAGCCAGATGGCCCTTGGTCTTGCGCTGAATATCAAAACTGGCCGCGCCGGAAAAAGCCTCTTCATCCCTGTTCGCCGACCCCAGGCACAAGAGAATCTGATCCCCCTCACGGATAACCTGCCCATCGACGATGAAGTCCTTTGTCGCCAAGCGTTTGGTATGCTGAAGCGGTGACTCGAAACGCAATGACTCCTGCACACAGCCCGGGACAAGATCCGGGCGCTGCTGGAGTAGACGGTATTGGCCAGGGCACTCGAACAGCGTATTGATGGTATTGCCTATCAGGCTCTTGGTGGTTTCGTTGCCGGCAACAAAACACATGATGCAGACAAAGATCAGCTCTTCATGGGTCAGACGGTCCCCATCGATTTGTAAATCGAGCAATTGACTGATCAAGTCCCGCCCCGGTTTGCTCTTGCGCTCGGCAATGACGTCGGCGATATAGGCCATGTAACCGTCGAGAACGGCGCTGACCTTTTCAAAGTCGTCCTTGACCATCAGCCCGGGTTCCAACAAAAAGCGAATCGCATGGGTCCAGGCGTCAATGCTCGAATGCATCTCGGGAGGTATTCCGATCCATTCGCACATGACCCGCAGCGGTAACGGCTGGGCGAGACCGGAGATCATATCCATACCGCCCTGTCGATGGCCCTCCATCAACAGCACCCGGGTAATATGCGCGATAGAGAGCTGCAACTGATCTATTACCGTTTGCGAGAACGCCACATTCATCAGTTTTCTCAAACGATGATGATCCGGATTTTCGGTGAACACGATGGACTTATAGGCCAATCGCTGAAACGGTGCGTTATCACGAGAAAACCTGGCAGCCTGGTTGTCAACCAATTTCGGAATGATGCTGACATTACAACTACGGTCGCGCAAAATCCCCATGACATCGGCATGTCGAGTGACCACCCACATACCCAGCACCTTATGTAGTGGATTCAGCTCACGCAACCGACTGTATACCTGGTAGGGGGCCTCGCGAAACTCGGCGGAGAAGGGGTTGAACCGAGGTAAATCCATTGTCTTAATCGGTGTCATTATGTAATTCCGAGCACTGTCAGATATCGCGAGGCAACGGATGCTAGATCAATCAGCGAAGGGCTTGAAGCTGCAGCCTCAACAACTGAATCTTCCCAAACTGAAACCCATACGCTGACATTTTCAAATAACGCAAGTAACGGGCAACCACCGCCTCCCCCACACCTTCCACTGCAACAGCTTTATTGGCGGACAATCGGCGATACCACGCTTCGCAGGTCTTCGCGTAATCCAATCGACCGTTCTCGACACGTTGAATTTCGAAGAGACCGTCCGCCGCCTGTGCTATTTCCGCCAAAGTTGGCAGGTCGGCATTAGGAAATATTTGCTCATTGAAGAATGAGCTCGCCTGCTCCCGGTGCATGGAACCATAGGCTATGGTTTGCAATGAAAGCCGACCGCCGACAGCCAACCAATCCCGACATGAAGCAAAAAAACTCCGATAGATCGCTATCTTTTCTTCGACACTGTCTGTCGGTGTCGCGAAGTGCTCAAAGGCACCAATTGAAATAATCCCATCGAATGGCGCGACTGGCTGGAACTCCTGCCAATTCTTCACCTCTATCGTCACCTTGGAATAGCCTTGCTTCTGGATAAAATCTGCTTGCGCATCACTCAATGTCAAACCCATCGCGCGCTTGATGCCAGGCATAAGTTCCAGTGCCCCAAGCACGCCTCCCCAACCACAGCCGATATCAAGTACCGACGTCAGCCCTGGTGCCCCGATGGCGTCGAGGTGATAGGCGATTTTATTCTCTTGTGCGGCATCCAGCGTTTTACTATCCGCCCAGATGGCGCAGGAGTACGACAGTGTCTTATCCAGCCACAGCTCATAAAAATCGTTACCCACATCATAATGGTAACGTATGGCTTTCGAGGCCTCGTCCAATCGCTGAGCCGCCATTGCCCGGTTCATTTTTCCTCCACCCCATTCCTGACCAGAATCAAATTTGCCACGGCCAGGATACTGGAGTTATCGAACAGCTCTTCCGCTGAAATCTCCACTCCATACTGCTGTTCAATTTCGATTAACAAAGACACCGCCAGGGAAGAGTCCAAACCCAGCTCACTGAAATCTTTATTTTCATCGATAGCGATTCCCGGGGAATTCAAAAGCCCGCCGATCTGATCCTTACACCATTGGATAACAGCCGTTTTTTCCACTTGAAAATTTTCATAGGCAGTCATACTGAGTTTCCTTTTAGAGAGACTGTACATTTCTTTTTTTGCGACTCGACCTTCTTCGCGCGGTGGGAACCCGCAGATCCCATGCCAATCCCAATAAACTCAAACCGCGTACGAACCAGTAGCCGGGATCGAAGATCGCCCATTGCAGGCCAAATGAAGGGGACTCGGGAAAGGCGTGATGATTGTTGTGCCATGACTCGCCAAAGGTAAACAGGCCCAATACACCACCGTTACGACTGTAGTCCCTGGATTGATAAGGACGTGTCCCCAGACGATGGAGCACCGAGTTGATGGACCAAATGATATGTCCCACCACAAACATGCGTATAACACCTCCCCAAAGGAACCCACTGAGTGCCCCCCACCAGGACTGGCTGAGCAGCCCCCCCAGGACCGCCGGAGCCAGCAGTCCCAGGAGAACCCAGGTGTAATAATGCCGGGAGGTTTTGCTGATGAGCGGATCTCGAAGCAGATCAGGAGCGTAATAGACGACGTTGGGATAGTCGTGTGCCTTCATCCAGGTGAAGTGTGAGTGGATCAACCCCTTGATGGCCCCGATGACTCCGGAGCCATGCAAATTGGGTGAATGCGGATCGCCAGGCTGATCACTCAACTCATGATGACGACGGTGCATGGCCACCCAGGACAACAAAGCGCCCTGACCGGCCATGGAGCCCAGTATGGTCAGTAAGATGCCGACTACCGGTTTGGCCTTGAACGAGCGGTGAGTAAAGTACCGGTGGTAGCCCACACTGACCCCAATCCCGGTCAAGCCCCAGAATAAAACGAACAAACCAATATCCAACGCACTGACCGGCCGATACAGCGACAATAACGCCGCCAGAACAACACCGAATATCGGGAGAATATCGAACAGGATAAAATGCCGACGTTGAAGTCGATGAAAATACGGACTACTGACGGCCTTGCGTTTTACATTTTTACATTCGGCTTTATCTTTAAAGCCTTTATCAATTTCTGATGAGCGCGCAGCACTGTCCATTGTCAAACACTCCGTGACCAATCATTGATTGCGCTTGATATGACGTTCGCCCCCCCCTGCCCCCCTATCGCTGCCGGCGTTTCAACTCACCACTAAAAATGACGCACTGGCTCTGACCACACGTTCGTCTTCAACGCTGATATAGGTATTGGCAAACACCAGCCGACTCCCGGTCTTCTGAATATCGACCTTGGCTTCCAGCCAATCGCCGATTTTTGCTGATCCGGCAAAATCCGTCGTCAACGTGGTGGTTACCAGTTTAAGAGGTGGGTCTTTTGAAAAGGCAGCGCTGTAGCCCAAGGCGATATCAGCCAGCGCCATGAACAAGCCGCCATGAGCCAGTCCACGGGCATTAGCGTGTTTATCCTCGACGCGAATGCCAACGACAAAGCCGCCAGAACGCTCGCGATAATAGAATGGCCCTAAAAGATCAAGAAAGGGGCTGCTTCTAAACAACGGCTGGAAGCCTTGCGGAATATCCATATCGCGCTCCATTTATTATTTTAATACACGTGAAAGTGCCGAAAATTGCAACCCTTCCCTCATTCAACGCAGGGTGTTAGATAGAAACGCCTTGACGGCTGAGTTCACAATATCGTAATGAGTCATACAGACTGAATGTGCAGCACCCGGAACGGAAAAAAATTGACTACCGGCAAGACCGGTACTTAACCGTTTAGCCTGATCAACACCGATAGCACTGTCCTTAGTCCCCCAAATAACCAGTGCTGGCACATGCAACTTACTCAACGCCGGCACCAGATCATCTCGTTCGGCCAGGGCGTGAAAATTAAAACCTAACGTAGTATTTCCTATAGTTCGCCACTTCTCAACCCAGAGAGCCGCCAAGTTTTTATCCGCTCCCAGAATAAGGCCGGAGACACTTTGTGCAATTTCATCGGTGAGGGAGTTTTCCAGCCAGGCATTCAAAAGATGGGCATAGGCAAGTCTCTGGGTTTCATCTTCAATGCCGGCTTGCGTAGCGATCAGAATCAGCGCCTGAACTTTCTCAGGGTAACGAAGTGCAGCACGCAGACCGATATAGCCACCTTGCGACATCCCCAGCAGAACAGCCCGGTCTATGTCAAGGTAAGCCAGCAACGCAGACAAGTCATCGGCACTGTCCCAAAGACTGAACGGTTCATTGACGAAGGCAGCCTGTCCGTGACCCCGTTGGTCCCATGTAATGACTCGATAGGAGTCACGCAGCGCCCGGACCTGAGCCTCGAACATGCTTTGGTCCATAAGTAGACCATGCGACAGGACGATTGCCACCTCTCCGTCCTGCGTATCGGTAAAGCTGATTTGCCTTCCATTAATCAACGCAGTGGCCATATTATCTTCCATGATATGACGATGTGATGCACGTGGCGTCGAATATAGTCGAGCTGTCTCAGCTGTCAAACTCCCAAGCCATCCTTTCTAGAAGTCACTTGCCTCCATCTCGAGAGCGGGCGCTCAAACACCTTGTCCAAGGCCAGTATTCGCGCATAGTCTGTTTACGGCAGGCGTGGTCGACTCACACGAAATTGCCGTCATCTGCCGGGAAGTCAAACTGCCGATCAACCTGCTGTCTCGGGACGGACTGCCCTGACCCGACGAATTACTGCGTCTGGGCGTCAGACGGCTCAGCGCGGGTTCCAGCATCGCCAAGTTCCTGTGCGGCGCCATGGGGACTTTGGTCATTAGCTTCCTGGACCGCGGCCAGCTCGCTACCCACGCCTTGAAAGCCCATACATACGGCGAGTTGAACGCCTTGATGGCGACGAAAACCGAATGATGCCGGAATCAGGAAGAGTTCGGATGCCCTGAACCCGAGAAACGCTCTCAAGACTCGACAATACCGTCATCCGCAACCTTGTCGGTCGCGATCAACGGCGCGATGCCCCAGTCGCCATGCAGATACCAATCGTCGCCGAGCATCTCGGCCGGATGCATCGTCCGATCGGAGCCGTTGCCGCAGGCCAGGGCGTTCGTTGGGCAGTACCTGTCGCAGCCCCAGCAAATACGCTCGGGATGTTTGGGGTTGATGGGAAAGGGCTTGGCCATGTCATCCCCCGGGATGGCGGGTGGGAGTGACCTCCAAGCTACGACAGCGGGGCGAAAGTGCCCTTGATCCCGATCAAGAACCAGGCAGCGGTCGAGAATCGTGCGAAAACTTGACCATAATCATTATTATTCGCAGCAAGTCCTCCTAGACTCGGTCCCCTACCCGTCCGTACCCAGGAAGACACCATGCGTCGCACTTTCTCGCTGTCCCTCGCCCTGCTTCTGCTGACACCGCTGGCCCAGGCCAAGGAATACCCGATCGGGGCTCCGCAGCAGTGCCCGGGGCTGGAAGTCGGGGCGGTCTATTTGCAGCCGATCGAGATGGCGCCCGCCGGCATGATGCGCGCCACCGCCGATTCCGATATCCATCTGGAAGCCGACATCCACGCCACCGCGGACAATCGCCAGGGCTTTCAGGAAGGCAGTTTCGTGCCCTACCTGAACGTCGCTTTCAGCCTGCAGAAACAAGGCGGCCAGCCGTTCAACGGTGACTTCCACGCCATGGTCGCCAACGACGGCCCGCACTATGGCGACAATGTGAAGCTACAGGGCCCGGGCAAATACCTGTTGACCCTCACCCTCCTGCCACCATCCGGCCATGCATCCCTGGGCCGCCATACCGACAAGGAAACCGGGGTCGAACCCTGGTTCGAGCGCTGCGAAGTGCACTACGAGTTCGTCTATGCCGGCATCGGCAAGAAAGGTGGCTACTGAATGCAGACCACGACAACCAAGCCCTCCGTGCCAAGGCGCTTCGCCCGCACTCATCGGTACCTGGCCTGGTTGCTCCTGGTCGCCGCCGCCACGCCCCTGACGGCCCAGGCCGAGTTGCCCAGCTACGAAATCAGCCTGCACGACGGTCACTTCAGCCCTGCCCTGCTGGAAGTCCCGGCCGGGCAGCGATTCAAGATCATTTTGAAGAACACCGGCGAGGGACCGGCGGAATTCGAGAGCACGCCGTTGCGGGTGGAAAAAGTCCTGTCGCCCGGGGTGACGAGTTTCGTCGTGATTCCCCCATTGAGACCCGGTCAATACCCGTTCTTCGACGAGTTCAATCCGCAACTGCCCGCAGGCGGCATCCTCGCCAAATAGCCAGGTGATACACGGAGTCTCCATGAATCAATCAATGTTCATTGTCTGGCGCGAAAGCGTCGAGGCGCTGCTGGTGATCGGTATTCTCCAGGCCTGGGCCAGCCAGCAGGAACAAGGCCGGCGCCTGGGCCGATACCTTTGGGCCGGGGTGGTCCTCGGGGTACTGCTCTCGGGCCTGCTGGCGCTACTGATCCTGTTTGCCGGGGATGCCATGAGCGGTTCCGCCAACGAGTGGTTCCAGGCCGCGCTGGCGCTGGTGGCCAGCCTGCTGATGGTGCAAATGGTCGGCTGGATGCATCGGCATGGACGCACGCTCAAGGACGATTTGCGCCGCCACGCCGACAGCCACCTGGCCCGCCAAGGTGGCCTGGGGCTGTTGCTGCTGGCCATGCTCGCGGTCAGCCGCGAAGGCAGCGAAACCGTGGTTTTCCTGTATGGCGCCGGGGCCCGCCTGCAAGGTCCGCAACTCGGCCTGTTCGCCATCGGCGGTGTTGCCGGGCTGGCACTCTCGGGGTTGACGCTGGTGCTGCTGAACAGCAGTCGCCGCTTCATTTCATGGCGGCGTTTCTTCAGCGTCAGCGAAGCCATCCTGCTGCTGCTCGGCTCAGCGTTGCTGGTCAGTGCCAGCGAGCGAATCGGCGGCCAACTGCTCGCCATGGATGTACCGGGCATGGTCTACAGCAGCGTCGGCGAGGCCCTCTGGGACAGCAGCGCGCTGTTGAGCGACAGCCACGGATTGGGCAGTTTCCTGGCCGGCTTCGCCGGTTATCGGGCCACCCCGAGCGCCATGACCTTGCTCGTTTGGGTCGGTTATTGGTTGATCGTCACTGGCTGGTTGCGGCAGCGGACCCTGGAAAGCCGTCCATGTCCGAGCTGAGTCGCGGCAATCGATGGCTCCAGCGCCTGGGGGACGGCATGCGTCGGCATGCCTCCGTCATTCGTGCCGCGCAGTGGCTCGTCGTGGTGTTCTACGCGGTGCTGCTGGTGCTGCCGGCCATGTTGCCGCTACCGGACAGCCAGGCGCGACTGCTGGATAACCTGACCCTGCTCGCGCAGTTTCTGTTCTGGGGGATCTGGTGGCCGTTCGTGCTGCTGTCGATGGTCCTGTTCGGCCGGCTCTGGTGCGGCGTGCTGTGCCCGGAAGGCACGCTGAGCGAATGGGCCAGCCATTACGGCAAGGGCCTCGGCATCCCCCGCTGGTTGCGCTGGGGCGGCTGGCCGACCCTGGCGTTCTGCCTGACCACGCTCTACGGGCAACTGATCAGCGTCTATGACTACGCTCAGGCCGCCCTGCTGATTCTCGGCGGCTCCACGCTCGCGGCGGTCGGCGTCGGCCTGCTGTTCGCCAGGGGCAAGCGGGTCTGGTGTCGTTACCTGTGCCCGGTCAGCGGTGTCTTTGCCCTGCTCGCCCGCCTCGCCCCCGTGCACTTCCAGGTCGATGAACCGCGCTGGAAGGCCAACGCCGGGCCGCGCCTGCCACCCCCCAACTGCGCGCCCCTGCTGGATATCCGGCGTATGCGCGGCGCCAGTGACTGTCATGCCTGCGGCCGGTGCAGCGGACAACGCGACGCGGTACGCCTGATCGCCCGCTCCAGCAACCAGGAGATTCTGCAGGCCACGGCACATCCGCTGTCGCCCTGGGATACCCGCCTGCTGTTGTTCGGCATCATCGGCCTGGCCATGGGCGCCTTCCAGTGGACCGTCAGCCCGTGGTTCGTCAGCCTCAAGCAGCAGCTCGCCAACTGGCTGGTCGGGCGCGACCTGCTCTGGCCATTGCAGGACAACGCCCCCTGGTGGTTGCTGACCCACTACCCGCAGCTCAACGACAGCTTCAGCTGGCTCGATGGTTTCAGCATCATCCTGTACCTGGGTGCGAGCGCCCTGTTGCTTGGCGGCGCCCTGCTGCTCCTGGTACGGCTGGCGGCGCGGATCGCGCGGGCCCCGGAGCTCTATCGGGCGCTGAGCCTGAGCCTCACGCCGCTGGGTGGCGCGGGATTGTTTCTCGGGCTGTCGGCCACCACCGTCAAACTGCTGCGCTATGAAGGCCTGCTGCTGGGCTGGGTGCAGTCGGCGCGGGCCGGGCTGTTGCTCGCAGCCATCGGCTGGAGCCTGCTGCTGGGTTGGAAACTGCTGGGACGCCAGGGCCTGGCCCCGGTTCGCCGTGGCGGCGCCGGCGCGTGCCTGTTACTGGCCAACGGGTTGGTGGGGTATGGCTGGTGGTTGCAATTCTGGGGCTGGGTTTGAGGAGGTCGGCCGACATTCGATTATTCGCCCAGACGCACGAGCTGCCCCAGCGCGGGCAAGCCCGCTCGCCACAAGACCATGCCCGGTTTTAAATGCCCTTAACTGAATGGCACCAAGCCTAGTCGCGCAATACGAACTCGGGAAACAGCTCGCCCAGGGTCCGCCACAGTTCGGGCAGCGAAGCTTGCATCGAAACGCCCGACAACTGCGGATCGAGCATGCGCGCGGTGCGTACCAACTGCACGGCGAAACGCCTGACGCCGAGCGCGTGCAGGCGCTGCGCCAGGATCAGCAAACGGTTCGGCTCGAACAGATGCCAATGCACGGTGGTGCGACACTCATAGTCGACACCACTGGCCAGCAGATGCTCCAGGCTGCGCCAGTTGGCCACGCCACTGCCGGCGACCCGGGTGATCGCCTGGCAGTCCTCGGCCAGTGCCTTGACGTCGAAGCCGACCCAATCGGCGCCGGCCAGCGCCTTGGCAAAGGCCGCCGGTTTGATCCCGGCGCTGTGCAGGCCGATCTGGAACCCCAGCGCCCGCACCTCGTCCATCGCCTGGGGCAACGCGTCCTGCAAGGTCGGCTCGCCGCCGCTGAAAACCACTGCATCGAGCAAGCCCTGGCGGCGCTGCAGAAAGGCCCGCACCTGGCGCCAGTCAACTTCCTCACTGCCGCGCGGAGCAATCAACTGCGGGTTATGGCAGTAACGACAGCGCCAGGCGCAGCCCTGGCAAAACAGCACGCACGCCAGCTTTCCCGGATAGTCGAGTGTGGTCAGGGGCACCATGCCCCCGACCCGCAGTGTTCGACTCATTGGCACCCGGCCGCGGCACCACGCTCGGTGAAATGCAGCCGCTCACGGTGCTCGGACTGTTTACCCGGATTGAACGCCGAGACCGGGCGGTGATAACCCATCACCCGGGTCCAGACTTCGCAGCGTTGACGTTTAGCCAGGGGCAATGTTTGCAATGCGGTCATGATGAAGCTCCTTGCGGTTGGATAAAGCGGAATCAATGGATGCCAACGGGCTGCTGCTCACGCAGCAAGACCTCGTCACACTTGGGACAGAACTCATGTTCGCCATCGAGATAGCCATGCACCGGGCAGATGGAGAACGTCGGGGTCACCGTCAAATAGGGCAGGCGAAAACGCCCGAGCGCCTTGCGCACCAGTTGCTTGCAGGCCTCGGTCGAGGAAATCCGCTCGGCCATGTACAGGTGCAGCACCGTGCCGCCGGTGTATTTGCATTGCAGCTCATCCTGCAACTCCAAGGCCTCGAAGGGGTCGTCGGTGTAGCCCACCGGCAGTTGCGAGGAGTTGGTGTAATACGGCGCCTGAGGCGTGCCGGCCTGGAGAATGTCGGGGTAACGCTTGAGATCTTCCTTGGCGAAACGGTAGGTGGTGCCTTCCGCCGGCGTCGCTTCGAGGTTGTAGAGATGACCGGTCTGCTCCTGGAAACGCACCAGGGTCGCGCGGACATGGTCCAGCAGCATCAGGGCGAACGCGCGACCCGGGGCGGTGTGCATGCCCTCCTGGTCGCCACTGAAGTTGCGCAGCATCTCATGCAGCCCGTTGAGGCCGATGGTCGAAAAGTGATTGCGCAAGGTCCCCAGGTAACGCTTGGTGTAGGGGTACAAACCGGCGTCCATATGGTGCTGGATCACCTTGCGCTTGACCTCCAGGCTCTCCATCGCCAATTCCATCAGGCTGTCCAGGCGTTGCAGCAGACCGCTGGTATCGCCCTTGAATACATAGCCCAGGCGCGCGCAGTTGAGGGTGACCACCCCTAGCGAACCGGTCTGTTCCGCCGAGCCGAACAGGCCTCCACCGCGCTTGAGCAACTCGCGGACATCCAGCTGCAATCGACAACACATCGAGCGCACCTGGTTGGGCTGCATGTCCGAGTTGAGGAAGTTCTGGAAATACGGCAGCCCGTAGCGGGCGGTCATTTCGAACAGGCGCTCGGCATTCTCGCTGTCCCAGGGGAAATCATGGGTGATGTTGTAGGTCGGTATGGGAAAGGTGAACACCCGCCCCTTGGCGTCGCCGGCCTGCATCACTTCGATATAGGCGCGGTTGAGCAGGTCCATTTCGACTTGCAGGTCGCCATAGGCGAAGGGCATTTCCTCGCCACCTATTATCGGGATCTGCTCGCGCAAGTCCTCCGGGCAGACCCAGTCGAAGGTCAGGTTGGTAAAAGGTGTCTGGGTGCCCCAGCGCGACGGCACGTTGAGGTTGTAGATGAACTCCTGGAGCGCCTGGCGCACCAGCGGGAAACTCAGGCGATCCTTGCGCACATAGGGCGCCAGGTAGGTATCGAACGAGCTGAACGCCTGGGCACCGGCCCATTCGTTCTGCAAGGTGCCGAGGAAATTCACCATCTGTCCCAGGGCGCTGCTCAAATGCTTCGGCGGCCCGGCCTCGACGCGCCCGGGCACGCCATTGAGGCCCTCGTGCAACAACGTGCGCAGCGACCAGCCCGCGCAGTAGCCGGCCAGCATGTCGAGGTCATGTATGTGCAGGTCCGCCTCGCGGTGGGCCTGGCCGATGGCTTCGCTGTAGACCTCGTCCAGCCAATAGTTGGCGGTAACCTTGCCCGACACGTTGAGTACCAGGCCGCCCAGCGAGTAACCCTGGTTGGCATTGGCTTGCACCCGCCAGTCCTCGCGGTCCAGGTATTCGTTCATCGAGGTCGCCACTTCGACCAGGGTCCGGCGGTCACGCCGCAAACGCCCGTGCTGTTCGCGGTAGACGATATAGGCGCGCATGGCGAGGAAAAAACCGGCGTCCATCAAGACCCGCTCGACCCGATCCTGGATCTGCTCGACATGCAATCTCGGCAGTCCTTCCAGGCGGGCCAACACGGCTTGCAGCAAGCCTTCGACTTCGACCTCGGTGTACTCCCCGGTGGCCCTGCCGGCGGCGATCAATGCCTGCCGGATCTTGTCGGCATCGAAGGCCACCCGCGTGCCGTCGCGTTTGTGCAAGCGGTTACATCCCACTGAAATCAGCATGCTCTGCATTCGCCCTCCAGACACTACATATAGATATTTAAAATACAGAAAACACAATATGCAGTGGATACTACGGAGATAGTGCCGGGTTGAAATTGATCGACGTCAAGAATCGCAGGCAAAAAAAAGCCGCCCCCCGGCGGCCGAAAAAAACCACGCGTCAACCACCACTCATATTCATGAAGCGGACGATCTGCACCTCCCCTTCGGGGCTGAAATCGTGACGCAGCGGCTTGCGCCGCAGCGCCTGTTGCACCGCCTTGATCAGCGGTTGGTCGTCCAGCGGATAACGCCGCAGCAAGCCGCGCAGATCCAGCGCGTCGTCCTGGCCCAGACAGAGCAGCAAGCGCCCTTCAACGGTCATTCGCACACGGTTGCAACTGCCGCAGAAGTTGTGGCTGTTGGGTGAAATGAAGCCGATACGGGTCTCGGGATGGCGCTCCAGGCGCACATAACGCGCCGGACCGCCGCTGTTCTCGGTGCTGTCGAGCAAGCGATAACGACTGGCGATCAGCGCCCGCACTTCGTCGCTGGAGCAGAACGACTCGCCCCGTGAACGGCCGACCTCGCCCAGCGGCATTTCTTCGATAAAGCTGATATCGATACCTTGCTCGATGGCGTATTGCACCAATGCCGGGACTTCATCGAAATTGCGCCCTTTCATCACCACGCAATTGAGCTTGATCCGCTCGAACCCCGCGCCGCGGGCGGCCTCGATGCCGTCGAGCACCTGATCGAGATCGCCGTTGCGGGTGATCGCGCGAAACTTCTGCCCGTCCAGGCTATCGAGGCTGATGTTCATCCGCTTGACCCCGGCCTCCGCCAGCGGTCGTGCCAGACGGCCCAGTTGCGAGCCGTTGCTGGTCATCACCAGTTCGCGCAAGCCGGGCAAGGCCGCGATACCACGGCACAACCCGACAATGCCCGGACGAATCAGCGGCTCGCCACCGGTCAGACGGATCTTGCGCACGCCCAGGCCGACGAACAGCGCGGCCAGGCGCTGCAACTCTTCCAGGGTCAGCACCTGCTGACGCGGCAGGAAGGTCATGTTCTTGGCCATGCAATACACACAGCGAAAATCACAACGATCCGTCACCGACATTCGCAGATAGTCGATCTGGCGCCCAAATCCATCCTGCATCCCAGTGCTCATCGCATTCCCCCGGTTGGCCAAGTCGTCACTGCACCAGCGGTGAGTCGGCACCCTGCAGCCGGATACCGCGAATATCCGCCGCACCGATCAGGGTTTGCAGGTACTGCACCAGGGCTTTTTGCCAGACACCTTGCTGCAACTGCGTGCGAATCGCCGTCGACACCGCTTCATAGGGCAACGCCATACCTTCGATCCGCTGGTCGACACTGACCACATGCCAGCCGTAGCGACTTTCCAGGGGTTTACTGGCCAGTCCCGGGGCCAGGGTGAACAGTTGGCGCTCGAATTCCGGCACGGTCTGGCCCTTGCTGATCTGTCCCAGGGAACCGCCCTGGGCCTTCGACGGACAGGCCGAATACTTCACCGCCAGTTCAGCGAAACTACCGGGCAACCCCTCCAGGCGCTGCAACAGCACGTCGGCTTGATCACGGGCCAGGGCGCGGGCCTCGGCATCGTCCGGCGCGCATTCGAGCAGGATATGTCGCACTGCCAGCAACGGGGCGCTGTGGAAGCGCCCACGGTTGTTCTCGAAGTAACGCAGGCAAGTGGCCTCGTCGCACTCAGGGACCTGCACCTCGCGCTCGAGCAACAAGCGCGTGGCGGCCTCCTCTTCGTTCTCGCCGGCACCGACCTGCAGCGCCAGGCCCAGTTCGGCAATGCGCTGCTGCAACAACTCGCGGATCACCAGCGCCCGGGCGGCCAGGTACACCGCCTCCTCGCGGCTTTCGGCCGGGTGATATTGCAGCTCCTGGGCCAGCGCCTGCGGGGGTGATCGACACCTCGTTGACACTGATAATCGCCACTCCTGCTCGCTGCTGGCGATCAACTGCGCCGGGGTCTCATCGGCAACCGCCGGTTCGGGCGCGAGCGCTTCGAACTGCACCACGGCGGCCGACGCGTTGTCGACTACTTCGGGTGCCGGCGACGGCGCTTGTGTTGAAGATCCGCAGCCACCGCCACCGCCTTTACCACCACCACATCCACATCCACCTGACATGATTGTCTCCTCAGATTTTCTGCCGAACGATTTGATAACGGCGTCCCAGGTACCAGATCGGCGCACTGACGATATGCACCAGACGGGTGAAGGGGAACAGCACGAACAGGGTCAAACCGAGAAACACATGCAGTTTGTAGATCAAGCCGACCGGAGCCATGGACGCCGCCGCTTCCGTCGGACGCAACAGCACGGTGTTCTGCGCCCAATCGGCGAGCAGGACCATCACCGAACCGTCCATATGCTCGGTGGACGCCACAATCGTCAGCAGCCCGAGCACCAGCTGCGCCAACAGCACCAGCAACACCAGGATGTCCGAGGTGCTGGAAGTGGCGCGAACCCGTGGATCGCCCAGCCGCCGATTGACCAGCATCAGCAGGCCGACCAGGCACAACAGGCCGAACAACCCACCGGAGACCATCGCCAGCAGTTGCTTGTTCTCGGTACTGATCACATGGTGATACACCGCCGACGGGGTCAGCAGGCCGACGAAATGCCCGGCCAGGATGAACAACACACCGATATGGAAGAAGTTGCTCGCCACGCGCATGCCGCGCGGGTTGAGCATCTGGCTGGAGCCGGCCTTCCAGGTGTACTGCGACAGATCGAAGCGCGCCCAACTGCCGATCAGGCAAATCGCCAGGGCGACATAGGGATAGATCCCGAACAACAACAGGTTCCAGTTAGACATTGCCCACCTCCCCGGCCGGCACGGCGGCCAGCCCTTCATGCTGAAAATCCACCCAGTGCAATGGCACCGCGCTTTCCTCCCGGGCCTTGCCCGGAGCGCTTGGCAGCGAACCGCAACGGTCCTGTTGTTCGGCCTGGAGAAAGTCCACTGCCTCCTCCTCCCAGATCTTGTCCAGCGCTTCCAACGAGTCGTCCCTCGGTTCGGCGGCGACTTGCGCGCGCAGCTCGGCGACCGCCTGCTGCGGCTCGGCACCGGCAATCTGCAACAACGCCCGGAAACAACTGGCGTAGGCACTTTCACGCTCGTCCAGACGCGCCGCGAGCAAGGCCAGCAGGTGCGCGACGTCCGCCAGGCCCTCGCGGGCCTCGAGGTCTTCGCGGGTGGACAGGAACTCCAGGTACAGCGGGATATAGTCGGGCAGTTCCTTGACACCGATGGCAAAGCCGGCGGCTTCGTATTGCGCCATCATGTCGACCATCGCCTGGCCGCGGTCACGGGACTCACCGTGCACATGCTCAAACAGCAGCAGCGACAGTGAGCGCCCACGACCGAACAGCGCACCGTAGTGCTCCTGCCCGTCCATCAGGTCGTTGGTGCAGATCAGTTCGAGCAACTCGAACAACGCACCGCGCTGCTTCGGGCTGATTTCCCGGGCCTGGATGATCGCCTGTTCCAGTTCGTCACGACCGCTCACCAGGGTTTCGGTGGGATAGTCGAGCAGCAGCGAAATCACTTTGAGAATGCGCATGCTCATTCCTCCCACAACTGCACGGTTTTCAAAATGTCGCGGCGATTGGCCTTCTTCGCGCCGAACATGTTGGTGTCGGAGCTGCCACTGCAGCCGCTGCCGAAACTGAAGCCACAACCGGAGCGTTCGGCAAAGGCATCGCTCATGGCGTCTTCACGGTGCGCGCTGGGCACGACAAAACGGTCTTCGTAGTTGGCGATCGCCAGGTAGCGATACATTTCCTCGACCTGGGCCACGCTCAAACCGACATCCGCCAGCACTTGCAGGTCCTGGACCCCGTCGACCTGCTCGGAACGTTTGTAGGCGCGCATCGCCAGCAAGCGTTTCAGGGCGCGCTTGACCGGTTTCTCATCGCCCGCCGTCAGCAGGTTGGCCAGGTAGCGCAGCGGAATGCGCAGGCTGTCGACATCCGGGATCACCCCGTTCATGCCCACGGTGCCAGCGGTCGCGGCATTCTGGATCGGCGACAGTGGCGGCACGTACCAGACCATCGGCAAGGTGCGGTATTCGGGTGCAGCGGCAGCGCGAGCTTCCAGTCCACGGCCATTTTGTAGACCGGCGAACGTTGCGCCGAATCGATCACCGACTGCGGCACGCCATCGGCCAGGGCCTGGCGGATCACCGCCGGGTCGTTCGGATCGAGGAAGATCTCCAGTTGTTTCTCGTACAGATCCTGCTCATTGGCGGTGCTCGCCACTTCGGCGATACGGTCGGCGTCGTACAGCAGCACCCCGAGGTAGCGAATGCGCCCGACGCAGGTTTCGGCACAGACCGTCGGCATCCCGGCCTCGATACGCGGGTAGCAGAAGATGCACTTCTCGGACTTGCCGCTTTTCCAGTTGAAATAGATCTTCTTGTACGGGCAGCCGCTGATGCACATGCGCCAGCCGCGACATTTCTCCTGGTCGATCAGGACAATCCCGTCTTCCTCGCGCTTGTAGATCGCCCCGCTCGGGCAGGACGCCGCGCACGCCGGGTTGAGGCAGTGCTCGCAGAGGCGCGGCAAATACATCATGAAGGTGTTTTCATACTCACCGTAGATGTCCGCCTGGATCTGGTCGAAGTTCTTGTCCTTGCGCCGTTTGGCAAACTCGGTACCGAGGATTTCCTCCCAGTTCGGGCCCATTCGATTTTCTCCATGCGC
>NZ_CAJFDC010000012.1:0-192500 GCF_904067045.1 Pseudomonas sp. FEN
ATCTGCCAAGTGAGCCAGCATGTGCTTGGGGTTTTCGACGAAGGTGTACCATTTCGTCTGCTTCTCTTTGCGCTCCTGCCATTGCTCAGCCCAGGCATCCAAGAGCTTTTCAGGGCGAATGAGCATTCTGCGCTTGCTCGGCCCTCCACCAGCAGACTCCACCCACTCACGCAACGTCAGCTCCTGTAAGACGAGAGAGCAGGTGTACGAAGAGGTCTCAGCATGCTCTGCTAGCTCCGCGCCTGTAAGCCATTCGTTGGCATGCATCAAAAGGGCATGGACCACACTCCCTCGTGCGTCAGTGAAGAGGTCTACGCTATGTGAGTATTTTTTCAGGCGCTTGGAGGGTTTATCGATACTGATTAGCCAGGTCTCGTGTTTCAGGTGGAGACTGCCTCCCAGATCGAAGGAAGCTATGTTCTGTGCCTTCAGTTCCTCCTTGGCTCCAGGGCTTAGCGAACCAGCAGCAAGCATCCCAATAGCGTCGTGAGCATGGTCCTGATAGCGCATGTAGTTGTTGAGCGCCCATACGGCGTCCCTGATGTCTCGCGGATAGACGTCCCTTTTGACCTCTACATAGATCATCAGCTTTTTGTAGGGGGTTTGGATTTCAATCAACCCGTCTGGCTCGGAATCAGCTGTTGAGGAAAACGCCATCCCCGGCACACGTCGCACGCTGGCATCAGGACCTAAGGCCTCTTCGAGAGTCCTCGTCAGCTCCTCCAGCACAAGCTTCTCGAATTCGAATCCGCCTGAATGTTGACGGTGATATTGATCCATAACCTTAGCCTCATAAGCCTTTTTAGCTGAACAGCAAAAATTGCCATATCAGCTAAATCTTAGGCCTAATCCTACCATTAGCTGAACAGCTAACAAGCATAAAATAGCTAAGCCTGCTGCTGCCCGCTCTCTCAGCCACGGAGCACGCAGAGACGATTCACCGCTAGGCCTGGATGACGTGAGAGCTGGATGAGAGATGTCAACCGGATGTCTTCTTTCACTTCAAGTGACCTGCTTAGCATCCTAGATGGTCGCTGCTAATGAAGAGCCCATGAGCCAACCTCAACGCCGCTGATCCTTTCGCGGAACGCACTTTCCAAACCAGTGTGGTTAACCGGCGGCGCCGAAGGAGCCAAGGGTTTCTGTGGCCAGAAAAGACCATTGTGACATTTTTTCAAAAAAATCGGCTAAAAGCTCTGGAGGCCCTATTTTTCCTATATCGAATGACAGTGGCAGGAAAGAAATCCTGCCACTGCCTGCTAGCTCTGCGGGTCCGCTTCAAAGTTGTAAATATCCAGCAGATCATTCAGTGCGCCTACGACTCTCTCCTCCCTAATCAGTTCAACGTCAGTGTATGACACAGCAACCGCGATTTTCAGCGCATCGAAGCTCAGTGACATCGGGTCGAATGGCCAGACTTGGATTCGCGCAACTGATGCGTCCCGGAAGCCAAAACCGGTTACCACTTCTAGGTCAGTACGTATCCGCTTCCAAGTGCTCAGCTCGACGCCATACGTTTTCTGAGTCCAGTCCGCCAACATCGTGTACTCATCGAGGAAGCTATCCCCAACATGTATAAAGCTATTGGAGTTGAAACCACGAACAGTGTAATCAGCGCGACGAGACCAGCGACAGAAGCACCCTCATTGGAGTGCGCCCATCGCTCAGAACACTCTCGTCACGAAAGTTCTTCTGAACGCGCTCAGGCAAATCCGGTTCATCTGCCATCACTAATTTTGTGAAATTCGACACAACAGCCTACCTACCAAGATCACTACTTTGTGTTCAAAACAACCGATCATGTTGATCAGCATCCCGGACGGGCTTCAACACAATAGATCCATCGATCAGCTCGATACTTAGCCGATCACCAATGGCAACATTCATGGCCGCTAAAACCTCATGGGGGAGATCGATTATGACGTCCCCGCTGCCATCTCCTGGGTCTTGGCATTTGACAGTGAAGCTTTCTGACTGACTCATGTAGGTTCGCCCTCTTGGTCCCCATTGGCAGCTTTCGACCAGTAGAACAATCCCGGCGATTTACGCCGGGGATCCGTCACCAGAAGCTTGCGGCAGGGTCTGAGAGGTGACTCCTTTTGCGACCATGGCAATGCATTTTTTCTTCCGTCGTTCGCCTATAATTAAGGCCACTCCTAAAGGAACCAGCACAAGCCCTATCACTACCACAATAGCAGGGATTCCGGACAGCATAATGAAATATCCAAGAGTCTCCAGCCCCCAAATACAATTATTGTATTCTGCCTGGGTATTAAAATTCTTCAGTGCATAACAAACAAGGTACCCCTTCTTCACCGTTCCTGCAACGCGTACTGTGTCCCCGTCAGCCAAACTGACCGCATCACTTGTAAGAAACTCCACCGGTCGACCGTTCACTCGAAACGCATAAACGTTCCCAGAACTCATTGAACCGCTAGTTTTACCGGTGATAGCCGATGTTTGGATACTCCCATGAACCTTTGTACCGCGACTTACATGCGAGACCACACCTTCAAGCATCTCAATTTTCGAAGCCATAGAAGTACCTCCATAATAATTTAAATCGTCATAAATTACTGGGCAGCCACATAAATTGAAGCCGAACTCTATTTCGTAACTACACCATTGATGATTTTGCAGAACTCGTCCTGCGCGCCGCTATCTGGAGCGTAAATCCCCGCTGCGGCCACAAAAACCAACGTCACCTTTGTACCTGACGGCAATGCTTCAACAATGGCGTTCAACGGTGCCCTTTTTTTGCTGTAGTTGACGTCCTGGTACGCTGATATAAGCCCTCCTCGCGAGTCTGAAGATTCAATGTGAAATCCTTCCTCCAACATAATGGCCGACAGCCGCTGGAATGCTAGATCAGGAGTAACACCAGGCAGCATCGAAGATGTCGTAAGTTTTTTACCGGTAACGATGCTACCTTCCGTGCTGAAATTAGCTTCGCACTCACTCGATGAATGCAACGCCGCGCATCCACTGAGTACAGCGACGCCCGCTATCAGCGCAAACTGATGAATCATGATATTTCCCTGTTACTCAGACAACCTCGACGCAAGGACGCGCCACAACAGTCGGAGTTAATTCACAAAGTTTTGGATAGCAGAACCGAACCGCTCGCAGTGTCAACCACGTCTACTCGTTGAGGAGCGACTAGAACATAGCGTTTGGGGCCAAAATGGTCAGTAATGGTTTCACGCTCGATATTTTTTACGTAACCGTAAACCACAATATTTGACGTAGGGCGAGCAGCCTCAATTTTACGGGCCTGAGCTTCGTCAGGTACATCAAAAAAAAATTTTGAACCACCAGTGAGGCCTATCTTGTAGTCTGTCGGACCTGGATTATAGTAACAGCGGGTTGGGCTGGCACGCTTGAAGCTAGCCTCATTTCGCATTTCCTCTTTACTGTATTCAAGCTTATCAGAGAACATACAGCTAGACACTTTGAACCCTTTGGATGCAAAGTCATATGCTGCAAGATGATCCGGAATGATAGCTTTAACCAATCTATTCGATCCGAACTTTCCAGCCTCATCTTTCACAATGGCAAAAATCTTATCGCTTAAATCTTTTTTCCGGAATGCATCTTGGGCCGTTAGAATCTCATACCCGTACTTGTAGAGATCTGGATTTTCCGTACGTACCTGAATAGCATTTTTTACAGAATCAACGACATCATCCTGTGTTTCGTCCCACGTATGCTGCGCAGTATAAATCTGCAAAGCCGTCATAGGATTCAGCATGTCTTGGTATTTTGAAACATCCGCCAATTCAAGAGGTGGCAGTTCGATGCTCCTCGGCTGATTGAGTGCTGCGAATTTTTTCTCCGCTTCACTCTGTTTCGGAGGCTGGACCTCAGCTTTTTTCTCTACCTTTTTTGCATCGGCATCACTATCTGAGCATGCAACAAGAAATGTACTGCATAACCCAACGATTATACCTACCGCAAAATACTTCGGTGAAATGCTTTTTTTAGCATTCATACCACAATCCTTTTGTCTAATAATAACATCACAAACAGTCGTTACGTCAGCGATACACGCAGCATTTGCGGAGCTTTATTAATATCCGACAAACAAGCAATACTAAAATCTTATCTGAGACAGACAAATTCAAACCCTTGACGAGGTCAAACCGCTATTCTTCCTCATATAAAAGTCGCTCTTCGTCATGACCTTCTACCGTCGGGTGCGAATATTCCAGGGTGTGGTTGTGCATTTCGTACCGGTGATGAGTGTCTCCACCAACAACAAAACTCCACACGCGCCGGATAGGAAGCAACCGGTAAATGTACGGAATATTTTTGCTACCTTGCATTCGCTGAACACTAACAATCGGCCTACGACTACTCGGCTTTTCAGCGAGGAATGCATCGAAATCAGAATGGTCTGTGAAGAAGACCCACTTCATTCGAAACCCATCTATCGAAGGGATTCCGTAGCAGACATGGAGCCAGGGAAAAGCCTCGTCATGGCCAACGATCTCATGCCTGGTTACCTCCGAATCTGATGCAAAAACATCGGTTGAGTCCGCTGACCCGCTTGTTGCAAACATCCGTCCCCCTTCCCCACGCCAATAAATCCGCCAGCCTCCCCCAAATCAGGGCACCGTTTCGGCACAACACCTAGGCCGACTACCGAAAATAAATCCCAAGAACCGGAAGTATGCTTCCTGTTTGGAACAATCTGCAAGCGTTCCAATGCCCGCTTTGGGCAGAAAAATGGAACTCAACGAGGCATTTGGTCGCGTTTTCGCACGTCTACGCTCGCGGAACGGTTTGACTCAGGAAGATTTCCATCCAGCAGCCACGGACAGATATGTGCGAATGCTCGAAAAAGGTAAGGCATCCCCGACGATTGCGATGTTTTGTGAGCTATCAAGCGTGTTGGATGTAAGCCCGGCGGTGCTGATGGCCCTCACAACAGCAGAAGCTGCTGGCCTTACTGAAGAAGATGGCCTCCAAGCGCTCCAAGCAGCGTTAGATGACACCAAGCGTGTTGCGTAGGGGCTCTACGAGCCTGAATGCTCCTCGTACCGCCTCACAGCACTGCACCTCTTTGTTCTCCCCTCACCATCACGCTTCATAGCTCCGCTCAAGGCGTGTGCCAGGATTGAGCGCTGTTGCGGGCATCTGACCGTTGCTTGAATACCACTTCTGGGCGCGATTTTGGCTAGAATCTCGATCAAGGTAAGCGGAGGGCCGAGGCTATGACTGACAGTACGGATAACGGCGTAACGGAGGGATCTCGGCTAAAGCCGAGCTTCGAGGAGCTGGTCCAGTTGAAGGCTCAGAAACAAGCTGAGGCTAGCGAGAGCAGAAACGCATGGATGGCTCGCTGGCGAGCGGCGTCTCTGGATGAGAGAAATGCGGCTGAAGAGCGATTTCAACAGGCTTTCAGCAAAATCGCGTCTCAGTTTGGCCGTAGCCGACGCCTCGTTCTTTCCGATGCCCAGGCCTCAGATGACTAAACGTGCAAGCTCCGTTCAGCTCATCGGTGGCTTATCAACCAGTGTCGTACGGCCAACACCTATCAGTGAGATTTGGTGGGTTTCCAACTGCGGTGCTTGGTAAATAATGGCGCGAACAAAAAGCTCAAGAGCAGCTCTGCTGTAACTCCTGGAGTTAGCCAGCCATATTCTTGGGCTGTCGGATTTGACAGCAATTCAATGTCACCACCTCGCAATGTAATTGCAGCTGCTATGAGGATTGGTGTCAAGATGACCGTGGTTTTCAATGAGGTCTGCGCCCCTGCCGCTATGCATTTAAAAATAAATAACTTCGGGACCCCATACTTCTGAGAGCGTGACAGTGGCAGGTGTGGTTCAAGCACTCGCAATCCGATTAACGCGAGCAGTACGAGCCAGAAGAAGTAGATTGAGGTCATTGTGCGTACTCAGAGGAGGCTCGGGTTGAAGTGTACAATACTGCGATACATTCTAGGGCTCAAAATAACCATATGAGCACCTGCCGCCTCTCCCCGGACTCACACAGGGATGGTAAGCTCAAACCGACTTGTTCGGAGGATCCCTAAAAGGGCCAACCTCAGCAAATGTAGAATTTGTCGCACAACTTTGCAGTTGCGCGACAACTGCCGCATCAAAAAACCTACGAACATTACTCTAGAGACATGCTCTTGGACTAAAACATGCGAGCAGGAACGTTACGCAACCGAAGGTATTGCATCACCGACCAACTTGCTCATGCCCAGTAGGCCCCGCAGATCAGCCGAGGCTTTGGAGGTAGCGGCCTAGATCCTGAAATCCCTTCTCGCGCAACAGTTGAGAGACTCTTGCTGAACGTTTCTCGGCTTTAGGAAGGAAGATTGCGACCTGGTCAGTGTAAGGACGGGGTAGGTCCTTCCAATAATACGTTGCCTCGAAATTCCTCATTGCGCGATGGAATTCCAGCTGTTGCTCGCAATGCCAAGACATCACGTAGATGTCGAAATCACGCCGTAGGCTCGACACCGCCAGCTGGTTGATGCCAAAAATCGTGTATCGCCCATGTAGAGGAACGTCGACCTCAATGCGCTTCGCAATGTATTTGGCTGCGGCAAAATGATGAGACCCGCCACTATTAATTAAATAAACCCGCCCGTCCCATGTCCAGGTTGAGAAGAAGTCGTGGCCCTTTTGCGAAATGATACGGATCTCAGGCCAGGCAAGGTTTTCCTCAAGCTTCTCTTTGGAGATGGGGGTAATCATTGGCCGGGAGTTTTTCTCCACCATTGCGTCCATGCTCTGAAAGTCATGCAGCTCAGACTTAGACGCGGCAAAGCCATACACGTCCTGAATATCGCAGCTCCAGTGCTCAATCTCCCTCACCGTCCCGAGGCTCAGTAGGTCCTTGCGGTCCAAGCTTGTCGAGCCATAGTTGTGAGACGCGCCAGGGCAACGGGTCCAACCGTTAAGCTTGTGGGGTAAATACCCGCCAGACTGATGTGCCACGCGGCCAAACTCATTCCATCGGACTATTTCGCTCGCGCTGAGCCCAGTCTCATGCTCGGCCAGATGCCGGTTCAGGCCTGGATCTGCGCGGAGCAGATTCATGAGGGTCATCGGCTGACCGAGGTCTTCGAGCAATGAGTCCCGTAAAAACTTGATGGATTTTTGATCATGGAAGGTTCCTTATCCGTGCCTTGGCGAGGTGCTCAAGGCTGTCAAAACAAGAATGCCGAGATCCATCCGCAACCGCTACTGAACCTTGTGCACTTCCCACCTGTGTACGGGAGTGGCTGATTTGGAGACCTGGGCTCGCTGCGCGGGATGGCCAAGGTGGGGCTCGGCGGAATATGGGTGTCCATTGAAATCCAAAAAAATGGACGGACACTAAAAAAATTAAGATATTGTTTTGTATGGATTTATTCTGTCCATTCTACCCATCTACTCACGAATGCAGAATTTCGACAAGACCATCGTCTCGATCCCGACCTGGCGGCTGATGTCCGAGTCGTTCCGCAACTGGCGTGGCATGCAGCAATCCGGTGGCCGACGGATCAAGCGCAGCCTGTTCATCGACGCCGGAGCCATACGTTTCCTGCACGATGACGAAGAACAGCGGCTGAGCCGGGTGCGCCTGCTCACCGACTACATCGGTCGCAAGCAGGCCGAACTCAAGGCCTGGAACGAGGCCCAGGGCAATGTCGCGGCAATGGCGGCGAACCGCCGGCGCATGACCAACCTGGGGACCTTTCGCGCCTACGCCCTGGCGTACCTGAAGAGTCACCCCGAGGTCCAGCAGGACATGACCTGCATGGTCCGCCAGATGCAGACCACCGCCCAGGGCGTGCCGCTGGAGATCTACTGCTTCACCGGCACCACCGTCTGGGCCGATTACGAACGCATCCAGGGGGATATTTTCGATTACCTGCTGGCGGTGCTGCCGGAGTTCGGCCTGAGCCTGTACCAGCAACCCAGCGGCAACGACCTGCGGGCCGGGATGTTGCCGGCGCTATTGGCCGCCAGCCATATTCCCGAGCCGCGAGAGCATGCGCTCTAGGCCCTGAGCGGACGCACGCCCAGGCGGCTGACCCACACCGCCGCGAGGATCACCAAGCCGCCGCAGAACAACCGTCCCAAGGGTTCATGCTGGTTCCAGATCAACAGGTTGATCAGCAAGCCCACCGGCACATGCAGGTTGTTCATCACCGCCAGCGTGCCGCCATTGACCAGGCACGCGCCCTTGTTCCACCAGTACATCCCCAGCGCCGTGCTCACCAACCCGAGGAACAGCAGCACGGCCCATTGCAAGGGCGCCTCGGGCAGGTAGTTGGCCTTGCCGAACAACAGGAACGCCGGCAACGCCACGGCCAGCGCACCCAGGTAGAAATAGCCGAAACGCCGATAATGCGGCAGGTCGCTGGGGTGCCGCGCCACCAGATGCCGGTAAAGCACTTGCCCGGCGGCATAGGTGAAGTTGGCCAGTTGCAGCAGCAGGAAACCCATGAAGAAATCCGGATTGATCCGGTCGTAGCGGATCACCGCCGCGCTAGCCACCGCCACCAGGGCCGCGAGCAGGGCCCAGGGGTTGAAGCGCCGGTTCAAGGCATCTTCGATCAAGGTCACGTGCAACGGCGTGAGAATGGTGAACAGCAGCACCTCCGGCACCGTCAGCACCCGGAAACTCAGGTACAGGCACACGTAGGTAACGCCGAACTGCAAGGCGCCGATCAGCAGCATGCCGCGCATGAACGCCGGTTCCACTTGGCGCCAGCGGGTCAACGGAATGAACACCAGGCCGGCCAGCAGCACCCGCACCAGCACGGCGAAGTAACTGTCGACATGGCCGGCCAGGTATTCACCGATCAGGCTGAAGGAAAACGCCTGGAGCAGCGTGACGAAAAGTAGATAACCCATGAGTACCTCGTACATGTGGCGAGCGGGCTTGCCCGCGCCCGACTGCGAAGCAGCCGTAAACCTATGATCCCGATCTACCTGGCACACCGGGGCCAACGCTTTTTGGGGGCGCATCCCCCCAGCGCGGGCAAGCCCGCTCACCACAAAAAAGTAATACCGCTCATTGAATGGCCGCGACCTTAGCGACTTTCCGCCGCACAAGGAATCCAGGACGAAAAAAAACCCGATCGGGCTGGGCGGCCGGATCGGGTTGCATGCACTCAGGGAGCAACCAGTGCAAAGGGAGGTTCGATGCGCGAACAACTTGAAGGGACTACTCGCAGCGCTATTGCTGGCGACACTAAAACAACCGGCGATTAGCTGAACATTAAGCCTTCAAGCCACTTGTGCCAGACGGGCCTTGGCCTGGTTCAGGCCTTTTTCCTGGAAGTCGCCGCCCATGTTCAGTCCTTCGGCATGAATGAAGGTGACGTCGTGGATACCGATGAACGCCAGTACCTGGCGCAGGTAGGGTTCCTGATGATCGTTGGTGCCACCGGCATACAACCCGCCACGAGCGGTCAGGACATAGGCTCGCTTGCCGACCAGCAGACCTTGCGGGCCGGTCTCGGTGTATTTGAAAGTCAGGCCGGCACGCAGCACATGGTCGAGCCAGGCCTTGAGGGTGCTGGGGATCGCGAAGTTGTACATCGGCGCCGCCAGTACCAGGACGTCCGCCGCCAACAGTTCGTCGGTCAGTTGGTTGGAACGCTCCAGCGCAGCCTTCTCGGCAGCCGTGCGCTGCTCGGCGGGTTTCATCCAACCGCCCAGCAAGTGGCTGTCCAGATGGGGCACCGGATCGCTCGCCAGGTCACGGACGGTGATCGGATCGGCCGGGTAGGCGGCATGCCATTGACCGATGAATTGCTGGGTCAACTGACGGGAAACCGAATCTTGCTGACGGGCGCTGCTTTCGATGATCAGTACACGGGACATGGGATAGAAGCTCCATCGCTAAAGGCTGTAAGTCGATGGAATGGAGATTAAACAGCGTTCATCCGATAAAAAAGCCGAAAAAATGACTGCAACCTATCTATAAATTTGTTGATAGGCGGAGCATGCTTGGCAGAATGCTCAGGGGCTTCATTTTGCCGTGCAGGTCAGCTCCAGGCGCAGCCTGATGATACTGCGGGTGAATTTGGCGCTGGCGTTCTTACTCTTTCCGGCGGCCACTTCGAGTTTGCGGGTCCGCGGGGACTCCGGCCCGTTACGGAACACCACCGTGCAGAGAGCATCGGTTTTCCCGTAGTTGTTCACCTGGATGGCGCCGATATCCGTATCGGTATCGAAGGCCGTGTAGTCGATGCTCAGGCCGTTGAGGTGTTTCTCGACCTCGATGGGATAAGCCCATGCCGTCAAGGGCAGCATGACCAGCAACACACAACAGATTTTTCTCATTCGCCAGCCTCCAGTAAGGGCTGCCAGCTTAGGACAAGAGGAACCCAACTTGAAAGCGCCCCGCGTGACCCTTGATCAATGGCGAACGCTGCAGGCCGTGGTCGATCACGGCGGCTTCGCCCAGGCCGCCGAAGCCCTGCACCGTTCGCAGTCGTCTGTCAGCTACACCGTGGCCCGCATGCAGGATCAGCTCGGCGTGCCGCTGCTGCGCATCGACGGGCGCAAGGCCGTGCTCACCGAGGCCGGTGGCGTGTTGCTACGGCGCTCCCGGCAACTGGTGAAACAGGCCAGCCAGTTGGAAGACCTGGCCCACCATATGGAGCAAGGCTGGGAAGCCGAGGTGCGCCTGGTAGTGGACGCCGCCTATCCCAATGCCCGCCTGGTCCGCGCCCTGACCGCGTTCATGCCGCAGAGCCGCGGTTGCCGCGTGCGCCTGCGCGAAGAAGTGCTGTCCGGGGTGGAGGAAGTCCTGCTCGAAGGCGTCGCGGACCTCGCCATCAGCAGTTTCAATATCCCCGGTTACCTGGGCACCGAGATGAGCGCGGTGGAATTCGTCGCCGTCGCCCACCCGGAGCACGCCTTGCACCGCCTGCAACGCACGCTGACCTTCCAGGACCTGGAAAGCCAGCTGCAGGTGGTGATCCGCGACTCCGGGCGCCAGCAACCGCGCGATGTCGGCTGGCTCGGCGCCGAGCAGCGCTGGACCGTCGGCAGCCTGGCCACCGCCGCCACCTTCATCGGCAACGGCCTGGGCTTCGCCTGGCTGCCCCGGCACATGATCGAACGGGAAATCCGGGAAGGCCTGCTCAAAGTGCTACCGTTGGATCAGGGCGGCAGCCGCCACCCGACGTTTTATCTGTACTCGAACAAGGACAAGCCCCTGGGACCGGCCACGCAGATTCTGGTCGAACTGCTGCGCACCTTCGACACCGCGCCGCTGGACGCCCCTTTCGCCGCGCCCCAACAAGCCTGACAGGACGTTGACCGATGGCCTATTTCGAACATGAAGGTTGCACGCTGCATTATGAGGAGTACGGCCAGGGCACGCCGGTGCTGCTGATCCACGGCCTCGGCTCCAGCACCGAAGACTGGGAAATGCAGGTGCCAGCACTGGCCGCGCGGCACCGGGTGATCGTCATGGACATACGTGGCCACGGTCGCTCCGACAAACCCAGGGAACGCTACAGCATCGCCGGATTCAGCGCCGACGTGCTGGCCTTGATCGAACACCTGAACCTGGACCGCCCGCATCTGGTGGGCCTGTCCATGGGTGGGATGATCGGCTTCCAGCTGGCGGTGGACCAGCCACGGATGTTCAGGAGCCTGTGCGTGGTCAACAGTGTGCCCGAGGTCAAGGTACGCAAACCCGGCGACTACCTGCAATGGGCCAAGCGCTGGAGCCTGGCCCGACTGCTGGGCCCGAAGCGCATCGGCAAGGCCCTGAGCGCGATGCTGTTTCCCAAGCCCGGACAGGCGCAATTGCGGCGCAAGATGACCGAGCGCTGGGCAAGAAACGACAAACGTGCTTATCTCGCCAGCTTCGACGCCATCGTCGGCTGGGGTGTCCAGGAACAACTTTCACGGATCGCCTGTCCAACCCTGATCGTCAGCGCCGACCACGACTACACATCGGTCGCGCTGAAGGAAAGCTATGTCAAACTGATCCCCGATGCGCGCCTGGTGGTGATCGCGGACTCGCGTCATGCCACGCCGCTGGATCAACCCCAGGTCTTCAACCAAACCCTGCTTGAGTTTCTAACCGCAGTCGAAACCACCACCCAGGATCACTGAACCATGCTGAAAAAAATCGCCCTGTTCACCGGCTCCGTGCTGTTCGCCACCCAACTGATGGCCGCCGACGCCGCCAAGGCACCCCATGTACGACTGGAGACCACCAACGGCATCATCGAAATCGAGCTGGATCCGGTGCATGCGCCGATCAGTACCAAGAACTTCCTCGCCTATGTCGACAAGGGGTTCTACAACAACACGATTTTCCACCGGGTGATTCCGGGCTTCATGGTCCAGGGCGGCGGCTTCACCGCGCAGATGCTGCAGAAACCGACCGAGGCGCCGATCAAGAACGAAGCCAGCAACGGCCTGCATAACGTGCGTGGCAGCCTGTCGATGGCGCGGACGTCGGATCCGAACTCGGCCACCAGCCAATTCTTCATCAACGTGAAGGACAATGACTTCCTCGACCCGGGCCGCGATGCCGGCTATGCGGTATTCGCCAAGGTGGTCAAGGGCATGGACGTGGTCGATATCATCGTCAACTCGCCCACCACCACCAAGCAAGGCATGTCGGACGTACCGGCAGATCCAGTGTTCATCAAGTCGGCCAAGCGGATCGACTAAAAGCAGCGGCCAGCTTCAAGCAGCAAGCCTGACTCAGCGCTTGAAGCGGGCCGCCGTTTCACCTTCAAGGAGAGCCCGCCCGACGGGCGTCAGAACCCATGCTCTATCGTCGTTTTGAACAACTGATCGATATCTTTCGCGACGCCCCCACTGCCGCTCCACCGAACACCGTCCTGCCCTTCTACCTGTATTACCTGCGCCAGGTCTGGCCCAGTTTCGTCGCGCTGTTGATCGTCGGTTTGTTCGCCGCGCTGATCGAAGTGGCGCTGTTCAGCTACCTGAGCCGGATCATCGACCTGGCCCAGGGCACCCCCAATACCGACTTTTTCCAGGTCCATGGCCGCGAGCTGCTGTGGATGGCGGTGGTCGCGCTGGTCCTGCGCCCGATCTTCTTCGGCCTGCACGACCTGCTGGTGCACCAGACCATCAGCCCGGGCATGACCAGCATGATTCGCTGGCAAAACCACAGTTATGTGCTCAAACAGAGCCTGAACTTCTTCCAGAACGACTTCGCCGGGCGCATCGCCCAGCGCATCATGCAGACCGGCAACTCGCTGCGCGATTCCGCCGTGCAGGCCGTCGATGCGCTCTGGCACGTGCTGATCTATGTCATCAGTTCCCTGGTACTGTTCGTCGAGGCGGACTGGCGCCTGATGATCCCACTGTTGATCTGGATCGCCGGCTATATCGGCGCGCTGTACTACTTCGTCCCGCGGGTGAAGGCGCGCTCGGTGATCTCCTCCGAGGCGCGCTCCAAACTCATGGGGCGGATCGTCGACGGCTACACCAATATCACCACCCTGAAACTCTTCGCCCACACCCGCTTCGAGCAGCAATACGCCCGCGAGGCTCTGGTGGAGCAGACCGAGAAAACCCAACTGGCTTCGCGGGTGGTGACCAGCATGGACGTGACCATCACCAGCCTGAACGGCCTGCTGATCGTCACCACCACCGGCCTGGCCTTGTGGTTGTGGACCCAGTCGCTGATCTCGGTCGGCGCCATCGCCCTGGCCACTGGCCTGGTGATCCGTATCGTCAACATGTCCGGCTGGATCATGTGGGTGGTCAACGGCATTTTCGAAAATATCGGCATGGTCCAGGACGGTTTGCAGACCATCGCCCAACCGGTCAGCGTCACCGACCGTGAACAGGCACCGCGCCTGGCGGTCAGCCAGGGCGAGGTGCGCTTCGAACACGTGGACTTCCATTACGGTAAACGCAGCGGGGTGATCAGCGACCTCAACCTGACGATTCGTCCGGGCGAGAAAATCGGCCTGATCGGCCCTTCGGGCGCCGGCAAGTCGACCCTGGTCAACCTGCTGCTGCGGCTCTATGACTTGCAAGGCGGACGCATCCTGGTGGACGGCCAGAACATCGCCGAGGTGGCCCAGGAAAGCCTGCGCGAGCATATCGGCATGATCACCCAGGACACCTCGCTGCTGCACCGCTCGATCCGCGACAACCTGTTGTACGGCAAGCCCGATGCCAGCGATGAAGAACTCTGGGAAGCCGCGCGCAAGGCCCGGGCCGACGAATTCATCCCGCTACTGTCGGACGCCCAGGGGCGTACCGGCCTTGATGCCCATGTCGGTGAGCGCGGGGTGAAACTGTCCGGTGGCCAGCGCCAGCGCATCGCGATTGCCCGGGTGCTGCTCAAGAACGCGCCGATCCTGATCATGGACGAAGCGACCTCGGCCCTGGACTCGGAAGTGGAAGCGGCGATCCAGGAGAGCCTGGAGACCTTGATGGAGGGCAAGACCGTGATCGCCATTGCCCACCGACTGTCGACCATTGCCCGTATGGACCGGCTGGTGGTACTGGAAAACGGCCGGATCGCCGAAACCGGCAGTCATGCCGAACTGCTGGCTCATGGCGGCCTGTATGCTCGCTTGTGGCAGCATCAGACCGGCGGGTTTGTCGGGATCGATTGAGTCGACCGGCTGCTCCTGCAGGGGGGGATCAGGCCTGGCGGTAGGGTAACGCCGCCCTCGCCTCTTCGGCGTAGGCCAGGATCCCCTGCCGCTCCTGTGCGAGGAAATCCTTCACCGCCGCCCGTAGTCCCGGGTGACGCAGGTAGTGCCAGGAATGCGTGATCACCGGTTCGAAGCCGCGAATCAGCTTGTGCTCGCCCTGGGCACCGGCATCGAAACGTTGCAGTCCCTGGGCGATGGCGTAATCCATGCCCTGGTAGAAGCAGGTTTCGAAATGCAACCGGTCGAACTCCGCCAGGCAGCCCCAGTAACGACCGTAGAAACTGTCGCCGCCGATCAGGCTGAAGGCCATGGCGACCGGGCGCCCGCCCTGCCTGGCCAGGACCACGCGGATCGACTCGGGCATGCGTTCGGCCAGCAGACTGAAGAATTCCCGGGTCAGGTAGGGCGCCTGACGGCGCACGGCGTAGGTATTGGCATAGCAGGCATAGACGAAGTCCCATAGCGCTTCGCTCAACTCTCGGCCTTCCAGCCATTGGAAATCGAAGCCCTGCCCGGCGACCTGCTCGCGCTCCTTGCGCATCTGCTTGCGCTTGCGCGAGCTCAAGGTATCGAGGAAGTCCTGGAAATCCCGGTAGCCACGGTTCTGCCAGTGAAACTGGCAACCGTAGCGCTGCAACCAGTCGGGTTGTTCAGCCAGGGCGGCATCGGCCAGGGCATCGGTGAAGTTGATATGGGCGCTGGAAAGCGCCTCGATTTCCAGATAGCCCGGCAACGCGGCCAACAGCTCGAATCCGTCCTCGGCCCTGGCCGCCAGCAGCCGCGCACCGCCGACCGGGCTGAACGGCACGGCGGTCAGAAGTTTGGGGTAGTAGGCGATACCCGCCCGCTCACAGGCCTCGGCCCAGCCGTGGTCGAACACATACTCGCCATAGGAATGCCATTTGCGATAACTCGGCAAGGCCGCCAGCACCCGACCGTTTTCCACGTGCAGCAAATGCTCCGGCTGCCAGCCCGAGTGCGGGCCGAGGCTGCCGCTGTCCTCCAGGGCGCTCAGGAACGCGTGACCGAGGAAGGGCTGGCCAGCGGGCACCAGCGCATCCCATTGCTCGGCAGAGACCTCGGAGAGGCTTTGCAGACGTTGTAACGGCATCGATATCCCCAGGCAGGTGCAACACGCAGGGCGAGTATCGCGTAAGTACGGCAGGAAGGGCGACAGGCAGGATAAAAAATCGATAGCGGCCTGAAAATCGGTCAGCAAGGGAATCTTAAAAACTATTTCATTGGACTTGAAAGTCGCCCGGGAACACCATTCCAGAAGGTTCCAGGACAGCGGCCGGGCTGTTCGACCGAAAGCTTCGAGGGCATATATCACGAAGGGACTGAACCCCGGCGCGTGTAAAGGCCAGACAAAAAAACGCCCCGGACGACATTACATCGAGCGGGGCGCCAAAAGAGCGGAGCTTACATCAGTGGAATCGTGTAGCTGACAATCAGACGGTTTTCATCTTGGTCGCCGCTAGTAGAAACGAGGGTGCTGGTACGCCACATGGCGTTTTTCCAAGCGAAACCGAGGTTCTTGAAGGTGCCTTCAGGAATCACGTAGGCCAGGCTGATATCGCGTTCCCACTCGCTCTGGTTACCAGCAGTGTTCTGGATATTATCGCCGTGCAGGTAGATCACACCCGCGGTCAGGCCAGGTACGCCAACCTTGGCGAAGTCGTAGGCGTAGCGAGCTTGCCAGGTACGTTCGCCAGCGCGAGCGAACTTCTGGATCTGCATGTCGGTGATGGTGCTGTTCGACGAGCCGTCACCCTGGTTCAACCATGGGAAGTCGCTATCGCCTTTGGTGTACTGATAACCAGCACCGAAGGTGTGGCCGGCAACCGAGTACAGGGCCAGGTAGCTGTACAGGTCGTTATCGACCTTGCCACGGGTTATGGTCGCGTTATCTGGATAGTAGCCGGAGGTGAAGTAGGCAGAGTTGTTGCCGTTGGCACCGTTGTCGCGGCTACGGTAGTAGCGCAGGTCGCTTTTCAGCACGCCAGGACCGATGGCCCAGTTGTGCACCAGACCCAGGAAGTTCTGCGAGTAGAAATCTTTCAGCTCGCCGTAGTAGTACGACGCAACCAGATCCTTGGTGATCTTGTAGTCGGCGCCGCCGTACAGGAACTTGTTGCTGAACTTGCCCTTGGAGAAATCGGAAGAGCTGTTGGCGCCAGCGATCGAAAGATCTTCGTCGTTGGTCGAGTTACGGCCCTTGGCCTTCTCGACTTGGCCGAGGGTCAGGGTCAGGTCCTTGATCTCGTTCGAAGTGATCTGACCACCGGTGAAGGTTTGTGGCAACAGACGACCGTCGTTGTATTTGATCACCGGGTTGTTCGGCAACAGGGTACCGACTTTCAGCTCAGTCTGCGAAACACGCACCTTGCCGGTCAGGCCCACACTGCCGAAGTCGCTGACGGACTTGGCGTTCTTGCCGTTAGTGGCCTCGCTCGGGAATACGGTACTGCTGTAGTTGGTTTTACTCGCACCGTTGGTACCACCACCGGTGTCCAGTCGGATACCTTCCAGGGCAATCACATCAAGACCGAAACCAACAGTGCCTTGGGTGTAACCGGAATTGAAGCGCAGATCGAAGCCTTGGCCCCATTCCGAGTTCAGGTTCTGAGAGGGTTTCCCGCTGCGGTTATCGGTATTGATGTAGAAGTTACGCAGACCCAGGGTCGACGTAGCACCATCGATAAAACCTTTAGCATCAGCTTGCCCTTCGGCATACGCCTGCTGGGACAAAACCCCTACGGCCACTGCCAGGGCCAAGGTGCACTTGTTCATTGTTTCGCTCCTCTTGGATTCAACTTTTTCGGGTCTTTTCGTGGCATCCGTTGCCATCATGCGGGTGTGCAGCCATTGCCGGGCCTGACCTGCTTTGTTGGGAGGGAATCTTGGCGTGGGGTTATTTCAGCGCAGTTGCCATAACATTAAGGTTTTATGACAGCGGAACTTTTTTCAACAGGCACACCTCAGCGCAAAGCCCCGGTTTACAGGGCTTCGGTAAAAAAGTAGTGGCTTTTTGGAATTAAGGCTTTTCCGCGCCCCGGCGTTGTGCGGCCAGTTGCGCGGACAAGGCGTCAAGATTTTCGACCGGTGGTTCAGGCATCTGCTTCAGCGTGGCTTGCATCAAGCGCATCTGCCGGATGAAACGCCGGCAGTTGGGGCAGAACATCAAGTGATGACGCACCATCAGACGCTCACGAAAGCTCAACTGGCCATCGAGATAGTCGCTGGAACGCGCCACTTGTTCCTTGCAGGTCAGCATTCGCCGGTCTCCTCAAAATGCTCCACGGTCGCGAAGACCTTCAATCGTGCCCGGTGCAACAGCACCCTGACATTAGAGAGCGAGAGCCCCAGAAGATTACAGATATCCTCCAACTCCAGACCCTGGCGCTCACGCAACAGCAACACACTGCTCTGCAACTCGGACAGACTCAACAGGGTATGTTCCAGGCACTGGCGCAGTTCGTCCTCGCTGAGCAGGGCCTCGGGGCTGTCCTCATGCCAGGCGTGCGGCGCCAGTGCCCAGTGGCCGTCAGCGGCAAAGCGTTCGTCGCCGATGGTGCCGTGGGGCGATGGCAGATCATCCAGCAACACTTCGCGACGGTTCTGTTTGTAGCGGTTCTTCGCCGCATTGGCGGTGATGGTCAACAACCAGGTCTTGAGACTGGAGCGGCCCTGGAAGCCCGCCAGGTTGCGCACCACCGCCAGCCAGGCGTCCTGCACCGCTTCATCGGCCTGGCGGCTGCCGACAATGGCATAGGCCACCGCCCGCATGGCGCTCTGGTAGGTACTGACCAACTCCTTGTAGGCCTTTTGTTCGCCTGCCAGCAAGCGTTCCAGCAGTTGACTATCGTCCGGCGCAGCCATTCACAACCTCGGGTTCAAGATCCACGCCAATTCAATGATGCAACGGCTCCTGCAAGCGCACTCAACGCTTGCGCAGGATCACGCTACCGATCGAGTAGCCGGCACCGAACGAACTGAGTACAGCCAGCGATCCGGCGGCCAGGTCGTCCTGGTTCTTGTGGAAGGCAATCACCGAGCCGGCCGAACTGGTGTTGGCGTAGGTATCGAGAATCACCGGCGCTTCTTCCAGCGTCGCCTCGCGGCCCAGCAGTTTCTTGACGATCAGATGGTTCATGCTGAGGTTGGCCTGGTGCAGCCAGAAGCGCTTCACATCGCCAATATTCAACTGGTTCTCTTGCAAATGCGCAGCGATGAGCTCCGCCACCATCGGGCAGACATCGCGGAACACCTTGCGACCTTCCTGGACAAACAGCTTGTCCGGAGTATCAATTCCCTCTTCCGCCGCGCGGTTGAGGAAGCCGAAGTTGTTGCGGATGTTATTGGAGAACTTGGTCAGCAACTTGGTGCCGACAATATCGAACTGATAGGGCGAAGTCGCCAGGTCGGCCCGTTCCAGAATCACCGCCGTCGCCGCATCACCGAAAATGAAATGGCTGTCACGGTCGCGGAAGTTCAGGTGACCGGTGCAGACTTCCGGGTTGACCATCAGGATCGCCCGGGCCTGGCCGAGTTGGATGCTGTTGCTGGCGGCCTGGATGCCGAAGGTCGCCGAGGAACAGGCGACGTTCATGTCGAAGCCGAACCCCTGGATACCGAGGGCTTCCTGGACCTCGATGGCGATAGCCGGGTAGGCCCGTTGCAGGTTCGAACAGGCGACGATCACCCCGTCGATGTCGGCGGCGGTCTTGCCCGCGCGTTGCAGCGCCTGTTCGGCGGCGCCGATGGCCATCTGGCAAAGGACCGACCACTCATCGTTGGAGCGTTCGGGCAGACGCGGCTTCATGCGCCGCGGATCGAGGATACCGTCCTTGTTCATCACGAAACGGCTCTTGATGCCGGATGCCTTCTCGATGAACGCGGCGCTGGACTCGGTCAGCGCCTGAAGCTCACCACGCTCGATGGCGGCGGCGTTTTCGAGGTTGAACTGTTGCACATAGGTGTTGAAAGACTGCACCAGCTCCTCGTTGGAAATGCTGTTGGCCGGGGTGTACAGGCCGGTGCCGCTGATGACGACGTTATGCACGCTCGTTCCTCTATTCTGTTCAGGCAGAAGGCATTGGTACATTCGTACCAACACATAAAAGGGCCAATCCCATGAAAGCGGGAATGGGCCTGGAGTCGTTTTCTTCCGACCCGGTCCGACAAACAGCGCTCAAACCGTGAAATCGGCATTTATAGCTTTCAAGTGTGCCATAAACATCGGGATTTGGCCCTAGGACCGAGATCAATGGAGCACAACTGAACGGTTTGCAGCAGCCCGGCGAAAAAAACCGCGCGTCAAGCTTCGACCTGGCTCCATTGTTTACCCAGGCGTTTGTCCGAAATCGGCACCTTGGTCCCCAACTGCTGGGCAAACAACGACACCCGATACTCCTCCAGCCACCAGCGGTAAAGCTCCAGCTGCGGGTCGCGCTTGCCTTCCTGGGCATGCTTGGCCGCGCGGGCCTGGTATTGCGCCCAAAGCCCCGCCAGTTCGGTGCTCCAGACCCGATCCTTCTGCACCTGGGCCGGCAGTTTCTCCAGGCGTAGTTCAATGGCCTTGAGGTAACGCGGCAACTCCTTGAGCCAGGCACCCGGCGTCTGCCGGACGAAACCAGGATAAATAAGCTGACTCAGCTGCTGCTTGATATCATTGAGCGCCACTGCCTGGGCCAGGTCGATCTTGCCCTTGAAGCGTTTTTGCAGAACGTGCCAGAGCTTGAGAATCTCCAGGCTCAAACGGGCCAGGCGCTCGGCATGCTCGATCCAGGCACCGCGCTTGCGTTCGGCCAGGGAGGCCAGCCCCACGCCATCGCGCGGCAAGCTGTCCTCCCCTTCCAGTACGCAACTGTCGAGGCTGGCCAGCAAAATATCTTCCACCAGCGCCTCGACCCGGCCCAGCTCGCGATGGAGCAAGCCCAGTTCGGTCAGGCCCGGCAGCTTGCCGCGGAGAAACTTCGCCGGCTCGGCCAACTGTTGCAGCAACAGGCGCTGCAAGGCCCGGCGATGCTGGAACTCGGCTTCGGCCGGCGTGGAGAAACGCCCTTCCTTGACCGTGCCGCCCTCCTCCACCAGCGCCGGGTACACCGTCATCGACAGCCCGGCAATCTTCTGTTGGGTGCTCTGGGCCACCGCGGCGAACTCCTTGGCCTGCACCGGCTGCTGGCTTTTCGCGGTCTGCGGCACGGCCAGGGCGGCCTGGCTGGCCTCGGCAAAACGTGCGGTCAGTTCGGCCAGATCGCGACCTTCGCCGAGGAACTTGCCCTGGGCGTCGACGATCTCCAGATTCATCCGCAGATGGTTTTCCACCTGCTGCGCCGCCTCGGCCCAAGCCTCGTCGCCGACCCGCGCGCCAGTCATGCGCAGCAACTCGCGGCCCAGCGCCTGGGGCAATGAGCCTTCGGCAAACTCGATCCGTTGCAGGGCGGCCTTGACGAAATCCGGCACTGGCACGAAGTTCTTGCGCAAGGCCTTGGGCAGGTTACGCACCAGGGCGATGCACTTGGCCTCGATCACCCCCGGCACCAGCCATTCCAGACGCTCGCCGGGCAGGGCCGGCAACAAGGGTGCCGGCACCCGCAGGGTCACGCCATCGCGCGGATGGTTGGGCTCGAAGTGATAGCTCAAGGCCAAGGCCAGGTCGCCCAGGTGCAGGGTGTCCGGATAATGCGCGGCGGTGACTTCACTGGCTTCGCGGGCGAGCACATCCTCTTCGCGCATGATCAACAGTTGCGGGTCTTTCTGGCTGTTGACCCGATACCAGCTGTCGAAGGTCGCGGTCTGGTGAATCTCCGCCGGCAGACGCGCATCGTAGAAGGCGAACAGGGTTTCTTCATCGGCCAGGATATCGCGGCGCCGGGCCTTGGCCTCCAACTCATCGAGTTGTTCGAGCAATTGCTGGTTGGCGCTCAGGCACCTGGCTTTCGATTGGATCTCGCCGCGCACCAGCGCCTCGCGGATAAACAGCTCGCGAGAGGCCTGCGGATCAATGGGGCCGAAGTGCACCGGACGGCGCCCGACCACGATCAGGCCGAACAGGGTGATCTGTTCGAAGGCCACGACCTGGCCACGTTTCTTCTCCCAATGGGGTTCGAAGTGGTTCTTCTTGATCAGGTGTCCGGCCAGGGGCTCGATCCAGTCCGGCTCGATCTTGGCGACCATGCGCGCATAAAGCTTGGTGGTTTCCACCAACTCGGCGGCCATCAACCATTGCGGACGCTTGCGGCCCAACCCCGAGGACGGATGGACCCAGAACCGGCGCTGGCGCGCGCCGAGGTAGTCACCCTCTTCGGTCTTCTGGCCGATCTGGCTGAGCAGCCCGGACAACACCGCCTTGTGCAGCTTGGGATAGTCCGCCGGTTCCTTGTTGACGCTCAACTGCAGGTCACGGCAGATCAGGCCCAATTGGCGGTGGGAGTCGCGCCACTCGCGCAGGCGCAGGTAATTGAGGAAGTTCTTCCGGCACCAGTTGCGCAACGCACTGGCGCCCAGGGCCTGGCGCTGCTCCTCGAAGCCGCGCCAGACATTGATCAGGCCGGCGAAATCCGAGTCCACATCCTTCCATTGCGCGTGGGCCTGGTCGGCGGCCTGCTGGCGCTCGGGCGGACGCTCGCGCGGGTCCTGCACCGACATGGCGCTGGCGACGATCAGCACTTCCTGCAAGCTGCCGAGCGTGGCCGCTTCCAGCAGCATGCGGCCCATCCGCGGGTCCACCGGCAGGCGCGCCAACTGGCGGCCCAGCGCTGTCAGCTGATTCTCGCGGGTGACCGCCGAGAGCTCTTGCAGCAGGTTGAAACCGTCGCTGATGGCCTTGCCGTCCGGCGGCTCGATAAACGGAAATGCGGTGATTTCGCCGAGGCGCAGGTGCAGCATCTGCAGGATCACCGCCGCGAGGTTGGTGCGCAGGATCTCCGGGTCGGTAAATTCCGCACGGCCGTTGAAGTCCTCCTCACTGTACAGGCGCACGCAGATACCCGGCTCGACCCGCCCGCAACGGCCCTTGCGCTGGTTGGCACTGGCCTGGGAAACCGCTTCGATCGGCAGGCGTTGGACCTTGGCGCGGTAGCTATAGCGGCTGATGCGCGCCGTACCGCTGTCGATCACGTAGCGGATCCCCGGCACGGTCAGCGAGGTTTCCGCGACGTTGGTCGCCAGCACCACCCGACGCCCCGGATGGGACTGGAAAATCCGCTGCTGCTCGGCCGGTGACAGCCGTGCATATAAAGGAAGGATTTCCGTGTGCTTGAGCTGGGCCTTGCGCAGCATGTCCGCGGCGTCGCGAATCTCCCGCTCGCCGGGCAGGAACACCAGTACATCGCCCGGGCTCTTGCGCTCGCTGCGCTCGAAAGCGGCGATCTCGTCGAGAGTGGCGAGAATCGCCTGGTCCACCGTCAGGTCGTCCTCGACACTGTTACCCTCTTCATCCTGTTGCGAAGTCAGTGGGCGGTACCAGGTATCCACCGGGAAGGTCCGCCCGGACACTTCGACAATCGGTGCATCGTTGAAGTGTTTGGAAAAACGCTCCAGATCGATGGTCGCCGAGGTGATGATGACCTTCAGGTCCGGACGCCGGGGCAGCAGGGTTTTCAGGTAGCCGAGCAGGAAGTCGATATTCAGGCTGCGCTCGTGGGCCTCGTCGACGATGATCGTGTCGTAGCGTTCCAGGTAGCGGTCATTCTGGGTTTCCGCCAGGAGGATACCGTCAGTCATCAGCTTGACCAGGGTATTGGCCTCGCTCTGGTCTTCGAAGCGCACCTGATAACCGACCAGCGCCCCCAGGGGCGTGGCCAACTCGTCGGCGACCCGGCTCGCCACGCTGCGCGCGGCAATCCGGCGCGGCTGGGTGTGACCGATCAGACCGTGCTGACCACGGCCGATTTCCAGGCAGATCTTCGGCAACTGGGTGGTTTTGCCCGAACCGGTTTCACCGGCGATAATCAGCACCTGGTGCTTGAGCAGGGCAGCCTTGATCTCATCGCGCTTGGCGGCGATGGGCAGGCTGTCATCATAACGAATCACCGGCACGCTCTTGGCGCGGGCCGTGACCTGGGCACAGGATGCCCGCATCCGCTCGACCCATTGGGCCAACTTGCTTTCGTCGGGCTTCTTGCGCAACTCGAGCAACTGCCGCCGCAACCGGTGGCGGTCGGCAATCATGGCCTGGTCGAGGTTTTTCAGCAGTTGGTCGATAGCGGGCGATTCGTCAGTCATCAGGTACGCAAAGGTCGTCTATTTTAGGCAGGCGCGGATTGTCGCAGATTTGCGCTGAAAAATGATGCCAACTGCGTTGCCGAAGCGCCCCGACGGATTATTCGTTATCCCGCTCCTTGCGCCGGTACGGAAACACGTCGATCACCTTGCCCGCCCGAATCGCCTCTTGCAGGCCTTTCCAGTAGTCGGCGTCATACAACTCGCCATGCAACTGGTCGAACAGCCGGCGCTGCGTCATATCGGCAAACAGGAAGGGCGGGAACTCCTCCGGGAACACATCCATCGGCCCGATGGAATACCAGGGTTCCGAGGCCATTTCATCCTCGGGCGTGCGCGGCGCGGGAATGTGCCGGAAGTTGGCTTCGGTCAGGAAGCAGATCTCGTCGTAGTCGTAGAACACCACGCGGCCATGACGGGTCACGCCGAAGTTCTTCAGCAGCATGTCGCCGGGAAAGATATTGGCGGCGGCCAGTTGCTTGATCGCCAGGCCATAGTCCTCCAGCGCCTCGCGAACCTGGGCATCATTGGCGTTTTCCAGGTACAGGTTCAGCGGGGTCATGCGCCGCTCGGTCCAGCAGTGACGGATCAGCACCGTGTCGCCCTCGACCTGTACCGTCGATGGCGCCACCTCAAGCAATTCCTCCAGGCACGCCGGCTCGAACTTGCTCAAGGGAAAGCGGAAGTCGGCGAACTCCTGGGTATCGGCCATGCGCCCGACCCGATCGACACTTTTCACCAGCCGATACTTCTCGATCACCGTGGCGCGGTCGACGTTCTTCGATGGCGAAAAGCGGTCCTTGATGATTTTGAACACGGTGTTGAAGCCCGGCAGGGTAAACACGCTCATGACCATGCCGCGGATACCCGGGGCCATGATGAAACGGTCGTCGGAGTTGGCCAGGTGATTGATCAGCGCCCGGTAGAACTCGGACTTGCCGTGCTTGTAGAAGCCAATGGAGGTGTACAGCTCGGCGATATGCTTGCCCGGCAGAATACGTTTGAGGAAGCCGATGAACTCCGCCGGCACCGGCACATCCACCATGAAATAGGAGCGGGTGAAGGAAAAAATGATCGACACTTCGGCTTCGTCGGTAATCAGGGCATCGATCTGGATGCCACGCCCTTCGCGGTGCAGCAACGGGATCACCAGTGGCCATTGTTCATCCGGGGTGTAGATCCGCCCCACCAGATAGGCGCCCTTGTTGCGGTACAGCACCGACGAGAACAGTTCGACGTTCAATTCCGGATCCTTGCACACCCAGTCCGGCAGGTTTTCCCGCAACTGGGCTTCCAGGCGCCGCAGGTCGCCCGGTAAATCAGCGTAGGCCTCGCTGAAGCGGTAGTCGGTAAAGATCTGTTCGAGCATGCCCGACAATTCGCCCTGGGGCCGGTAGGTACGGGTTTGCGCCGCCCGCGCCCGCCGCAGCGAGGGCCGGGTGGTGTGAATGAACATGCAACCGTCGCTGATCAGGTCATGGCTGAACAGGCCGCAAAAGGTCGAGTTGTACCAGGTCTCCGCCAGTTCATCGTCGAAACGCAGGTCGATCAGGCTGATATAGGCGCTTTTCACCAGGGGCCAGAGCGTGACATCCAGCAGGGTACTTTCATCAAAGGTCGCGCGCAGCCGGGCATTGACCTCAGCGACCTTCTCTTCATACAGGTTGATGCGTGCCGCCGAAGCGGCCTGTGCTTCCTGCCAGCGGGCGCCTTCGAAACGGGCGCGGGCGCCGTCGGTAATCTGCCGAAAGTGCTCACGGTAATCGTCGAAACCATCGAGGATCATGCGGGCGATATCGGCGGCCGGCCATGGCTGCGGCATAGTTGAACCCCTGCGCTATTGTTCGAGATTGTGCTGTTCACGATTCGCTTGAGCTTAGAGGCCAACGCTTGAGCAACGCAACCATTGCCTTGCCAACTACATGCGGTGACACTGGCTCGCCCTAGCCTGCCAAGGAAGCCATCGTGAGACCCGTCGATATCCTGCGCATGTTCATACTGGCCGCTGTCTGGGGTGCCAGTTTCCTGTTCATGCGGATCATTGCTCCCGTACTTGGTGCTTTTCCGAGCGCTTTTTTTCGTGTTTCGATTGCCGCCGTCGGGCTGCTGGTGATCCTCACGCTGATGCGTATCAACTGGGACTTCAAAGGCAAGTTCAAGGTTTGCCTGATGCTCGGCGTCATCAACTCCGGGCTGCCAGCGACCCTGTACTCGGTCGCGGCCCAGGTACTGCCGGCCGGTTATTCATCGATCTTCAACGCCACCACACCGCTGATGGGCGTGTTGATCGGCGGCCTGTTCTTCCACGAAAAACTGAGCCGGAACAAGCTGCTCGGGATCTTCCTCGGCTTGTTCGGGGTTGCGGTATTGACCCGCGCCGGACCTGTAACCTTCAACCTTGAATTACTGATGGGGGCGATGGCGTGTCTGCTGGCGACCACCAGTTACGGCTTTGCCGGGTTCCTCACCCGCCGCTGGCTCGACCATCAAGGGGGGCTCGATCCACGGCTATCGGCCATGGGCAGCATGTTCGGCGCGACCCTGGTGATCCTGCCGTTCTTCGGTTACAGCGCCATCGTCCATCCACCGGCCAGTTGGGGCGGGATCAGCGTCTGGCTGTCCCTGCTGGGTTTGGGCCTGGTGTGCACGGCGTTTGCCTACATCATGTATTTCCGCCTGATCAGCGATATCGGCCCGGTCAGGTCGATGACCGTGACCTTCATGATTCCAGTGTTCGGGGTGCTGTGGGGGGCGCTGTTTCTTGACGAGCCACTGTCCATGGCCCATGTGTATGGCGGGATGTTGATTGCGCTGGCGTTGTGGCTGGTACTGAAGCCCGGGGCGGCGTTGAAGGTGGCCAGCGTGGCTGACCGCTAGTTATCAGCTGACCTCCAGGCCCCTTCGCGGGCAAGCTCCGCTCCCACAGGACCTGGTCACACCGCAAAATCCCGGCCAGACATGGACACTGTGGGAGCGGAGCTTGCCCGCGAAGGGGCCGGAACGGGCGCGGTAAAACCCGGCCAATGCGCCCGTTACCGCCGTTTAGCCAGCCTTGCGAAACACAAACACAAAGCCGACGATAATCAACCCCATGCCGAGCATGCTCAGCGCCGCCAGGCGGTTACCGAAGATCAGGTAATCCATCACCGCCGTCACCGCCGGCACCAGATAGAACAGACTGGTGACATTGACCAGGTTACCCCGGGCAATCAGCCGGTACAGCAACAAGGTCGCCAGCACCGACACTACCAGGCCCATCCATAGCACCGGCACGACAAAGCCGCTGCCGGTTTCGAAGTGGAACGGCTGGAACGGCACGAAGATCCCACACAGCAACAACCCGGCCAGGTACTGCACCGGCAGCGTGCCCAGTGGGTTATCGCTGATGCGCTTCTGCATGATGGACCCCGCGGTCATGCTGGCCAGGGCCAGCAAACCGAACAGCATCCCGGCCAGGGACATGCCGGCCAGGCCGATGCCCTGGTAAACCACCAGGATCAGCCCCGCCAACCCCAGTCCCAGCCCGAACATCCGACTCCAGGAGCGCCGCCGCTCCATCAGCACCGCCGTAAGAATCGGTTGCACCCCCATGATCGTTGCCATGACCCCGGGCGTAACCTTCAGGTCCAGGGCCAGCAGATAGAAAATCTGGTAGGCCCCCAACAACACCAGGCCAGTTGCCGCCGCATAGAGCAGCGGCTTGCCCTTGCGCGGCAGCTTGAGCTTGAGCAGCGGGACCAACACCATCAGCCCCAGCAGGGCGATGCAAAAACGGATCAACAGGAAAGCGAACGGCGAGGCATGGGCCAACCCCCATTTGGAGAAAATCGCCCCACTGCTCCAGAGCAGGACAAACAGACTCGTCGAGGCCGCCGCGGTTGCGGATTGTTTTGAAAAAGCCGACATGGATACCACCTGTGATTCAGGCAAAAGCCGATTCAGCGCAAAGCTGAACATTCAGTAGTTTTTTCAGGCGGGCACAGGGGAACGGCAAATACTGCCGATCAGCCCAAAAAGCCAACACCCGGCGGTGATACGACTGCGTACACCGGCGTGCTACTGACAGGTGGGGGGTAATGACTGATCTGCACAGGCTGCTGGTTCCCGCACGGCACGACCGCAGCGTTGAGCGCTGAATCGACTACCGCATTGAGCAAGGAAACGGGCATGTGCTGATCTTTTACCGAGGAAGGTGAATCGGTTGAAACACCGAGCGCCGACTATAACCAGCGCTCGGCAGCAATTGCAATGGGTCAGCCGAACAACCAATAACCGAGCGCGGCGAACACCACGACCGCCAGCACCGGGCGCATGGCGCGATAGCCCTGCGGATTGGCGCGTTTGAAGCGCTTGACCATGCCACTGATCTTGTCACTGAAACGTTTGCTCCAGGCATAGACCTGGTTGATCCCACCGACCCGCTCATCATCGACGTTCTGCGGAGCCGTGGCGCGACCGAGGAAGGCGCTGACCCGGCGGTTGACCGCCGTCATGAAACGACTGCTCAGCGGACGCTCGACATCGCAGAACAGAATAACGCGGGTCTGCTCGGTTTCGTTCTTGACCCAATGCACGTAGGTCTCGTCGAACATCACGTCTTCGCCGTCGCGCCAGGCATAGACCTGGCCGTCGACAAAAATCCGGCAGTCGTCGGAGTTCGGCGTGGACAACCCCAGGTGATAGCGCAAGGAACCGGCAAACGGGTCACGGTGCGGATTGAGGTGACTGCCGCCAGGCAACAGGGCGAACATCGCGCCCTTGACGTTAGGGATCGAGTTCACCAGGGCCACGGTTTTCGGGCACAGCAACTCGGCCGACGGCAGGGCCTTGTCGTACCACTTGAGGTAGAACCGCTTCCAGCCCTTCTTGAAGAACGAGCCGAAACCGGCATCGTTGTTCTTCTCGGCGGCACGAATATAGCCTTCGTCGAACAGGTGCATGGCCTCTTCGCGAATGGCCTGCCAGTTGTCCTTGAGCACATCCAGCTCGGGAAACTTGCTGCGGTCCAGGTAAGGCTTGGACGGCACGCTGGAAAACAGGTACATCAAGGCGTTATACGGCGCGAAAGCGGCGGAATGGTTGACGAACTGGCGCAATAGCGGCAGACGCGCCTTGCCACGCAGATGCACATAAAGCGTACTGCCGAGGAACAGCAGCAGGACTGTGGCCTTGGCGGCAAAGGAAAAGCTCATTCAACACTCCTCGAAAATGGGCAACGCACAAGTGTGCCGGTGCCGCTCGACTCACCCCACGTGGCAGCCGGCCATGATAAACATTACCGGCGCCGGGAAAAACCCATGGCTTCACAGATTCAGTGTTGCCGATTCGGCAATAAAGCCTCTTTTTAACAAGAAACGGCTGAACGGTAGCTGATCCAGGTCAGTGAGGTATTGCCCTGCCCCTGCCGGGTTATTGCTGCATCTCCTGTTCGCTGAACAGATCGCTGAACAACATGCTCGACAGGTAACGCTCAGCGGAGTCCGGCAACACCACGACGATGGTCTTGCCCTGCATTTCCGGCGTCTGCGCCAAGCGCACGGCAACCGCCATGGCCGCGCCGCTGGAAATCCCGCAGAGAATCCCCTCCTCCTGCATCAACCGCAGGGCCATGGCCTTGGACTCTTCGTCGGTCACCAGTTCGACTCGGTCGACCATTGCCAGATCGAGGTTTTTCGGCACGAAACCGGCGCCGATGCCCTGGATCTTGTGCGGGCTCGGCTTGACCTCGGCGCCAGCCAGGGTCTGACTGATCACCGGCGAGGTGAGCGGCTCCACCGCCACCGAGAGGATCGGCTTGTGCCGGGTCAACTTGATATAGCGCGAAACCCCGGTAATGGTGCCGCCAGTGCCGACGCCGGCCACCAGCACATCCACCGCGCCGTCGGTATCGTTCCAGATTTCCGGGCCGGTGGTCTTTTCATGGATGGCCGGGTTGGCCGGGTTGTCGAACTGCGCCGGCATGAAGTATTGGCCCGGGTCGCTCGCGACAATCTCCGTGGCCTTTTCAATGGCCCCCTTCATGCCCTTGGCCGGTTCGGTCAATATCAACTCCGCGCCCAGTGCCTTGAGTACCTTGCGCCGTTCCAGGCTCATGGAGGACGGCATGGTCAGCAGCAGCTTGTAGCCCCGCGCGGCGGCCACGAACGCCAGGCCGATGCCGGTATTGCCGGAGGTCGGTTCGACAATGGTCATGCCCGACTTGAGTTTGCCGCTGCTTTCGGCGTCCCAGATCATGTTGGCACCGATCCGGCATTTCACCGAGTACCCAGGGTTACGCCCTTCGATCTTGGCCAGGATCGTCACGCCACGGGGCGCGATACGGTTGATCTGGATCAGCGGCGTATTACCGATGGAGTGCGCGTTGTCTGCAAAAATACGGCTCATGACGGGGTCCTTTCGTGCAGCGTTGACGGGAACTTTAAAGGTTATGCCTCAGGGTTGCGGGCGTCCAGTCGGGACACCTCGCGCAGCGATGGCGCGCAACGGACCCGGTCATGATCCGACGCTTCATTCAGAGACTGAATAAGCCGTCTGCGTTCACACTCGGCCGGGCGTCGCGTTATAGTCGGCCATGGTTTTCCCCCGCCCGCCGTCGAACCCGGCCGGCGTTATCGTCCGAGGAATTGCAGATGAAGTTCGAAGGCACCCAGGCCTACGTCGCCACCGATGACCTGAAGCTGGCGGTGAACGCCGCCATCACGCTGGAGCGTCCGCTGCTGGTCAAGGGCGAGCCCGGCACCGGCAAGACCATGCTGGCCGAACAACTGGCCGAATCCTTCGGCGCCAAGCTGATCACCTGGCATATCAAATCGACCACCAAGGCGCACCAGGGCCTCTACGAGTACGATGCGGTCAGCCGCCTGCGCGACTCGCAGCTGGGCAACGAGAAGGTCCACGACGTTCGCAACTACCTGAAAAAGGGCAAGCTGTGGGAAGCGTTCGAATCCGACGAGCGGGTGATCCTGCTGATCGACGAAATCGACAAGGCCGACATCGAGTTCCCCAACGACCTGCTGCAAGAACTCGACAAGATGGAGTTCTACGTCTACGAGATCGATGAAACCATCAAGGCGAAGAAACGCCCGATCATCATCATTACCTCCAATAACGAAAAAGAGCTGCCGGACGCCTTCCTGCGCCGCTGCTTCTTCCACTACATCGCCTTTCCAGACCGCGTCACCCTGCAGAAAATCGTCGACGTGCACTACCCGAACATCAAGAAGGACCTGGTCAGCGAAGCCCTCGACGTATTCTTCGATGTGCGCAAGGTCCCGGGCCTGAAGAAAAAGCCATCGACCTCGGAATTGGTGGACTGGCTGAAACTGCTGATGGCCGACAATATCGGCGAAGCGGTACTGCGCGAGCGCGATCCGACCAAGGCCATTCCGCCTTTGGCCGGGGCCCTGGTGAAGAACGAACAGGACGTGCAGTTGCTTGAACGCCTGGCCTTCATGAGCCGGCGCGGCAGCCGTTAGGCTCAGTGCGAAAGCGGCCCGCGCGGCGAGCTTTCGAACAGACCCACGTTCATTCAAGGGCCATTGCCATGCTGCTCAATCTGTTCAATGAAATGCGCGCCGCCAAGGTTCCGGTGTCGGTGCGCGAGCTGCTCGACCTGATCAACGCGCTGAAACAGCGCGTGACCTTCGCCGACATGGACGAGTTCTACTACCTCGCCCGGGCGATCCTGGTGAAGGACGAGCGGCATTTCGACAAATTCGACCGGGCGTTCGGTGCCTACTTCAATGGCCTGGAAAAACTTGACCAGCACCTCCAGGCCCTGATTCCCGAAGACTGGCTGCGCAAGGAGTTCGAGCGTTCGCTGAGCGACGAAGAGCGCGCGCAGATCCAGTCCCTCGGCGGCCTGGACAAGCTGATCGAGGAATTCAAGAAGCGCCTGGAAGAACAGAAGGAACGTCACGCTGGCGGCAACAAGTGGATCGGCACCGGCGGCACCAGCCCGTTTGGCTCGGGCGGTTTCAACCCCGAAGGCATTCGCGTCGGCGACGCTGGCAAGCGCCAGGGCAAGGCGGTCAAGGTCTGGGACCAGCGCGAGTACAAGAACCTCGACGACCAGGTCGAACTGGGCACGCGCAATATCAAGGTAGCCTTGCGCCGCCTGCGCAAGTTCGCGCGCCAGGGCGCGGCGGAAGAGCTGGATATCGACGGCACCATCGACCACACGGCTCGCGATGCCGGCCTGTTGAATATCCAGATGCGCCCGGAACGGCGCAACACCATCAAGTTGTTGCTGCTGTTCGACATCGGCGGCTCGATGGACGCCCATGTGAGGATCTGCGAGGAGCTGTTCTCGGCCTGCAAGACCGAGTTCAAGCACCTGGAGTACTTCTACTTCCACAATTTCGTCTATGAATCGGTGTGGAAGAACAACCTGCGCCGGGGCTCGGAACGCACCTCGACCCAGGACCTGCTGCACAAGTACGGCGCCGACTACAAAGTGATCTTCATCGGTGACGCGGCCATGGCGCCGTATGAAATCACCCAGGCCGGCGGCAGTGTCGAGCACTGGAACGAAGAAGCTGGCTATGTGTGGATGCAGCGCTTCATGGCCAAGTACAAGAAGCTTATCTGGATCAATCCGTATCCGAAGGACACCTGGAATTACACGGCGTCCACCGGGATCGTTCGTGATCTGGTGGAGGATCAGATGTACCCGCTGACCTTGCGGGGATTGGAGGAAGGAATGCGCTTCCTGTCCAAGTAACCACTACGCCTATGCTGAGCAGACATCTGTGGCGAGCAAACACCTGTGGCGAGCGGGCTTGCCCGCGTTCGGCTGCGCGGCAGCCGTAAAACCATAATCCCGGTTATTTCTGATACACCGCGATTGCAGGTTTGGGGGCGCTGCGCACCCCAGCGCGGGCAAGCCCGCTCACCACAAAGGAGAGCGGTGTCAGGCAAACCGGCGCAGGAACTCGACCTGTTGCCGATGCGCCGTCTCCTGCACCACCGGCGCCAGCCTGACCTGCGTCCCCGGCAGGCATTGCGCCAAGCGGGCCAGCGACAATGGCGTCAATCCCCCCAGGCGCGGGTACCCACCAATGGTCTGCCGATCATTGAGCAACACAATCGGCTGACCGTCCGGTGGCACCTGAATCGCCCCCAGGGGAATACCCTCGGAAATCATCGGCTCGCCCTGGTACTTCAACTCCGGCCCCAACAGCCGAATACCCATGCGGTCGGCACGGGTATCCAGGGTCCAGACACTGTTGAATGCATCAAACAGGCTTTGTCCGCTGAACTCGCCGATCTGCGCCCCGAGTACCACCTGCAAGGGCGCACTGGAACTGAAATCCGGCACCCGCGCGCCTGATAATCCTCTTGGCGCCGATGCCGATCCGCGATATTCCAGGCAACCGCCTTTGGCCAAAGGCCGCCCCAGGCCATCCAACCCACCGAGTTCCTCGCGGACCACGCAGGCGGCACTGCCAAGGACTTTCGGCGCGATGAAACCACCCGGCGCGGCCAGATAAGCCCGCGCCCCCGACAGTGGTTGAATCAATTGCAGGCGCTGGCCTTTCCTCAAGACAAAACTGCACCAGGGCGCCAGCGCCTGGCCATCTACCCGCGCGCCCAGATCGGCGCCGGCCAAAGCCAGGCAGCAATCCTCCTGCGCCAGCAGCGTCAACCCGCCCAGGGTCACTTCCACCACCGCCGCATCTGGCGCATTACCCAGCAAGTGGTTGGCCCAGAACATCGATACCCAGTCCAACGCTCCGCCCTGGGTCACGCCCAGATGGCGCACGCCAAAACGCCCGGCATCCTGCAACAGGCACAGCGGCGTACTTGCCTCGATCAACAGATGGCTCATGCCAAGCCCCCCAGCGGCGTGTCATCGCCACCCAACGTAATGAATTCAGCGTGGTCGATCGCGGCAAAACGTACTGTATCGCCCGGCTGCATCAGGCTATAGCCGTCACGCTCACGGTCGAACAGCTTGCTCGGGGTACGCCCGATCAAATTCCAGCCCCCCGGCGAGACCACTGGGTAAGCCGCAGTCTGGCGCTCGGCAATCCCCACGCTCCCCGCCGCGACTCGTTTGCGCGGGGTGCTGAGGCGCGGGGCGGCCAGCCGTTCGTCGACCAATCCCATAAAGGCAAACCCCGGAGCAAAACCCAGGGCGAACACCTGGTATTCGCGTGCGCTGTGGCAGCGAATCACTTCGCTGACCGAGCAGCCGGCGCGTTCGGCCAACAAGCCCAGTTCCGGGCCGACACTCGGGTCGTACCACACTGGCAACACATGGCACTGGCCCCCGCCCGCAGTGTTCGGGGCCAGGTCGGTCAAGGCCGCGGCAATCAGTTCCCGGGCCTGGGACGGGCTCAACGCCAGCAGGTCGTAATGCACCATCAAGGTGGTATAGGACGGCACCAGATCGATCAGGTGCCCGGCGAATCCAGCGCGCAAACGCTCGCCGGCAGCGAGCATCCACGGCATGTTCTCTTCAGCGATCACGTCGAACAGCCGCACCATCAGACAGTCGATCCCGACCACTTCAATCCGTGGCTTCATGGTTGCGACTGCCGGTCCAGGGCCTCGCGGATACGCTGTACCGCGGCCACCGAGCTGGCGTTGTCGCCGTGCACGCACAGGGTATTGGCCTGCAGGCGCAACGCGCTGCCATCGCTGGCGGCGAGGCTGTCACCACGGGCGATGGTCAGTGCCTGTTCGACGATCAGTGAAGGCTCGTGAAGCACGGCGCCGGGCAACTGGCGCGACACCAGGCGCCCCGCGCAATCGTAGGCACGGTCGGCAAAAGCCTCGAACCACAATTCGACACCGTATTCATCACCCAGGGCCTGGGCCGCGCTGTTGTCACGCATTGCCAGCAACATCAGCGGCAGTCCCCGGTCATAGGCGGCAATGGCCTGGATCACCGCGCGCAGTTGCTCGGGGTTGGCCATCATGTCGTTGTACATCGCGCCGTGCGGCTTGACGTAACTCACCCGGGCACCCTGCGCCCGACAGATACCGTCCAGCGCGCCGATCTGGTAATGCAGCAGGTCCTGGATTTCCTGCGGCGTGCAGGCCATGGAGCGGCGACCGAAACCCACCAGGTCGGGATAGGCCGGATGAGCACCGATACGCACGTCATTGGCCAGGGCCAAGGTAACCGTTTTGCGCATGATGCTCGGATCGCCCGCGTGATAACCGCAGGCCACATTGGCGCAATCGATAAACGGCATGACCTGCGCATCCAGACCCAGGGTCCAGTTGCCATAGCTTTCGCCGATATCGCAATTCAATAACAAGCGGCTCACGGTGGTTGCTCCTGTGGGCTTTTAACTTTTCTTAATGTGGGACTTTTCACAAATACCCACAGATTACTGCGCTTCGAGTGCCTTGCCACGGGTTTCCGGCAGGCTCAGGGCGGCGAGAATCACCACTCCGTAGGACACGGCGGCAAAAGCGCCAATCCCCAGGCTCAAGGAAACTTTCTGGCTGAGCAGACCGATCAACAGCGGGAAAAACGCCGCCAGCGCGCGGCCGATGTTGTAGCAGAAGCCCTGGCCGGAACCGCGGATCCGCGTGGGAAACAGCTCGGTGAGAAACGACCCCATGCCGCTGAAAATCCCCGAGGCAAAAAAGCCCAGCGGCAAGCCCAGCCACAACATGACCTCATTGCTGACCTGCAACTGGGTGTACAACAGCACAATGATGAAAGAACCGACGGCGAACAGGATGAAGTTCCTCTTGCGCCCCAGCAGATCGGTCAGGTACGCGCTGATCACATAACCGATGTAGGAACCGGCAATCACCATGGCCAGGTAACCGCCCGTGCCGAGCACGCTCAACCCCCGTTCAGTCTTCAGATAGGTCGGCAACCAGGCGGTGATGGCGTAGTAACCGCCCAAGGCACCGGTGGTCAGCAAAGAGGCCCGCAGGGTGATACTGAGCATGCCCGGGGCAAAGATCTCGTAGAACCGCGCCGGCTGGCTCGGCGCCTCCTGGGCCTTGGCCTGGCGATAGATCTCCGGGTCCTTGACCAGGCGACGCACGAAAATCACAAAGATCGCCGGGACGATGCCCAACACGAACAGGGCGCGCCAGGCGTCTTCCGGCGGCAGCAGCGAAAACAGCGCCGCATAGAGGATCGCGGTCAGTCCCCAGCCCAGAGCCCAGCCCGATTGCACCATGCCGACCGCCTTGCCACGGTCCTTGGCGCGGATCACCTCACCCATCAACACCGCGCCGGCGGTCCACTCACCACCGAAACCAAAGCCCATCAAGGTGCGGGCCACCAGCAACTGGTGGTAGTTCTGGGCGAAACCGCAGAGGAAGGTGAACACGGCGAACCAGAGTACCGTCAGTTGCAGGGTGCGTACCCGGCCAATGCGGTCGGAAAGGATGCCGGCGATCCAGCCGCCGAGGGCCGAGGCAATCAGGGTGCTGGTGGAAATCAGCCCGGCCTGGCCGGTGGTGAGGCCCCAGAGGGCGATCAGCGTCGGGATGACGAAACTGAGCATCTGGGTATCCATGCCATCCAGGCCGTAACCGATCTTGCAGCTCCAGAACGTTCGACGTTCCTGCTGATTGAGATGGCGGTACCAGGTGAACGGACCGGGCGTGCCCTCGGTTGAAGTGACATCCAGCGAGCCGGGCGTAGTCATGGGGGCAAATTCTCCGCGTAAAACTTATTGGTATTGTTCTGGCGACCGCCCAGGCTTAGGCTTATCGTGCCTGACCGGTCGAGGGCCATTTTTCGTTGGCCGGGCCCTCTGCGTCCAACTAATAAAAGTCCTGCCCTGGCATAAGAAAAAGTTGATTGCATGAACCTCAAATTTCTCGAAACCTTCGTCTGGGTCGCGCGGCTGAAGAGTTTTCGCCTGACGGCGGACAAGCTCTTCACCACTCAGGCTTCCATTTCCAGCCGCATCGCGGTGCTCGAAAGCGAGCTGGGGGTGAAGCTGTTCCTGCGTGATTCCCGCGGTGTCAGCCTGACCCCCGAAGGGCTCAAGGTGCTCGACTATGCCGAGCAGATGATGGACACCATGCAGGCGCTCAAGCATGCCATCGAAATCAGTTCGACCAAGGTCGGGCGCTTGCGCATCGGCGTGATGGATACGGTGATCCATACCTGGCTCAGCCCGTTGGTGGCGCAGATGTCGGACCGTTTTCCGCTGGTGGAAATCGAACTGGTGGCCGATACCGCGCTGAACCTCTGCGATCAGTTGCAAAAAGGCTTTCTCGACCTGGTGCTGCAGACCGATCTGCTGCGTCAGGAATCGATTCGCAGCCTGGAACTGATCAGCCACCCGATGGGCTGGGTGGTGGCCAGCAACTCGATCTATAACCGCGAATACGCAAGCCTCGCCGAGATCGCCCGGGAACGGATCGTGACCTTTTCGAAAAACTCGCGACCGCACCAGGAAATTCTCGGCCTGATGCAGATCCACGGCGTTCCGACACCACGGTTGAACTGCGTGAATTCGGTATCGGCGATTACCCGGCTACTGCGCGACGGATTCGGCATCGGTGCCCTGCCGCCGGTGCTGGTCAGGGAAGAACTGATGCGCGGCGAGTTGACCTTGCTGGCCCTGGATGTACGCCCACCGAACCTGGAAGTGGTGGTGTCCTGGCGGGTTGGCGTGGAGTTGGTGGAGGAAATTGTCGCGCTGTGCCAGGAGGTACTGCACAGCTACGCGGACAAGCTGGGCGAGCAGTATGTGGTTCTGAGCAAGCCCACCCTCGCCCACCAATGACACAGGACTTGTGTGGGGGGGACTCTTACCAACCCCGCTCACGCCGCGCCAGGCGTTCGCGCTGGCGCTTGCCGCCCAGCACCACCCAGTCCACCAGGCGGAAGAAGCCTTCGATCACGAACGAGAACAACAGCGCCGCGCCCATTGCCCAGCCGATCGCCTCGGGCGACAACAGCACCTGGTAGGTATAACCCTGCAAGGTTTCCTGGCGGATCGCCGGATCGGCCGCATACGCCACCTGCAACGCCCGTTTGTACCAGGGGCCCTGCATGGCCTGGAACTGGTCGTCCAGCAGGCGCTGACGGTTGAGCAAGGTGCCAAGGCTCTCGGCATCGCTACGAAACACCGGATCGTCACTGGCGCGGTAATGCGCCACCAGCGCTTGCAAGTCACCGTTGAAGAACTGCTCGGCGGTCTTCTGGAACCCCTGAAGACTGGTCTGCGCCTCAATCAGGTGCGCCTCGACCCGCTTGGCATAGTCATTGATGAAGCCCGGTACCTGGACCCCGATCAACAGGCCCAGGGTAAACAGAATCAGCCGCAGGTAACTCAACCACATAACGGACTTCCTTATTCGGTCTGGCCCTGGCTGACGCATTCGCCGCGCCGCCACAGGCTCCATTGGCCCGGTTCGTAGCGGGTCCAGGTTTCGTTTTCAGTCAGGGGTTCGGTGGCAATCACCGTCACCACGTCATTGGGCGTGGTTTCGGCCTGGAAGTCGACGATCACGTCGACATCCTTCAAGCGCGCCGGCCCGAACGGCGCGCGCCGGGTGATCTGGGCCAATTTGCTCGAGCAATAGCAGAACAGCCAGTCGCCGTCGCTGAGCAGGCAGTTGAACACCCCCTTGCCGCGGTACTCGGCACAGGCCTGGACCAGCGACGGCAATAGCACTTCGATGTCCACCGGCTCGGGAAAGTCCTGGCGCACGCGATTGAGCAAGTCACAGAAGGCCGCTTCGCTGTCGGTATCGCCCACCGGGCGATAAAAGCCGGTCGGTGGCTGAAAGTCCGCCAACTGGCCGTTGTGGGCGAAACACCAGTTGCGTCCCCACAGCTCGCGGACAAAAGGATGGGTATTGGACAGGCAGACCTTGCCGACATTGGCCTGGCGGATATGCCCGATCACCACTTCGCTCTTGATCGGGTAACGCTGTACCAACTGCGCGACCTCGGACTCGCAGCTCGCCGCCGGATCCTGGAACAGGCGCAAGCCCCGGCCCTCATAGAAGGCGATGCCCCAGCCGTCGCGATGGGGCCCGGTACGTCCCCCGCGCTGCATCAGGCCGGTAAAGCTGAAAACGATATCGGTCGGTACATTGGCGCTCATGCCCAACAATTCACACATGCTCGGACTCTCGCTTCAATGCAGGGACGCCGTTACAGACGCGGTTCGACCCGCGGACGACCATTGCCACCGGTCGGCGGCTGGCGCCCATAACGCTCGCCGCGATCGACCGCCGCGAACGGTTGATCGTCTTCCTCGGGCTCGGCCTCCGGGGGCGTGCCAGCGGCTACCGGCTGCGGGCGACGGGCCTTGATGGAGCGCTCGATGGGCCAACGAATCAAGGCAAAGACCAGATAAACGCCCACGGCGATCATCAAGTACATGAACAGATCGGAAACCGCGCGCCAGGCGTTATTGCCGACCTTGAACAGCAGGTCCAGGGCCGTAATGGCCACCGCCGGGGCGAATTTTTCCTTCACCGGGTCGATAATGGTCGGGCTGAACAGCAGCACCGCCATCACCACGCGCAGCGGCTCGCGCAACCAGCGCCAGATCCAGCGGGTCAGGCGAAACCACACCAACAGGCAGCCCAAGGCGGCGAAGGCGTAGCAGCCCCAGGCGATCAGATAGTCGTTCTCGGTCATGGTGTCCATGGCAAGGCAGGCAAATAGATGCCTATGATAACGGCTTTTCGCCGGTCCGGCTGCCCCGCCGTCAGCGATCCGCCCACAGAGAGTTCACCATGTCCCTCGCCAACAGCGCCAACAGCGCCCCGATTGCCCGCCGCGACGCGGGCGCGGACCCTTACGCCTGGTTGCAGGAGCGCGACAGCGATGCCGTGCTCGACTACCTCAAGGCCGAAAACAGCTACCAGCAGGCCCAACTGGCCGACCAGAGCGAACTGCGCGAAACCCTGTTCGAGGAGATCAAGGGCCGGATTCTCGAAACCGACCTGTCCCTGCCTTCGCCCTGGGGCCCATTCCTGTACTACACCCGCACCACCGCCGGCGACGAATATCCGCGGCACTACCGCTGCCCGCGTCCGACCGATGACAGCCTGAGCGTGGATGCAAGCGCCGAAGCCCTGCTGCTCGACCCCAACGTGCTGGCCGCGGGCGGTTTCTTCTCCCTCGGCGCATTCAGCGTCAGCCCGGATCATCGGCGCCTGGCCTATAGCCTCGACACCAGCGGCGAAGAGGTCTATCGCCTGTACGTCAAGGAACTCGACAGCGGCGCGGTCAGCGAATTGCCGTTCGACGACTGCGACGGCAGCATGACCTGGGCCAATGACAGCCAGACGCTGTTTTTCGCTGAACTGGACGATACCCATCGCCCGCACAAGCTGTATCGCCATCGCCTCGGCGACAGCACGGCCGAAGAGGTCCTGCGGGAAACCGACGGGCGCTTCTTCCTGCATTGCTACCGCAGTAGCTCCGAGCGGCAACTGGTGGTGTTGTTCAATAGCAAAACCACCAGCGAAGCCTGGGCCCTGGACGCCAACACCCCGGACCAGGCCTTTACCTGCCTGGCACCACGGGTCGAAGGCCACGAGTACTTCGTCGACCACGGCCAGTATCAGGAACAGTGGAGCTGGTTTATCCGCAGCAACCAGGACGGCATCAACTTCGCGCTGTTTCAGGCCCCGGACCACGGCGTGCCAAGCCGTGCCGACTGGCAATTGCTGGTGCCCCACGACGATCAGGTAATGCTCGAAGGCCTGACCCTGAACGCCTCGGCCCTGTGCCTGAGCCTGCGTGAAGGCGGCTTGCCGATCCTCGAAGTGCGGCCCAAGGGCCTGCCGCACTATCGCGTGCAACTGCCGGATGCCGCCTACAGCCTCTACGTGCAGGACAGTCTGGAATTCACCAGCCCGACCATCCGCCTGCGCTACGAAGCGCTCAATCGCCCGGCCCAGATCCGCCAATTGACCCTGGCCAGCGGCGAACAGCGCGTGCTCAAGCAAACCCCGGTGCTCGGCGACTTCGATCCGGATGCCTACGTCAGCCAGCGCCTCTGGGCCACGGCCGCGGACGGCACGCGAGTGCCCATCAGCCTGGTGGTCAAGCGCGAATTGCAAGGCCAGGCCACGCCCCTCTACCTCTACGGTTATGGTGCCTACGGCGAAAGCCTCGACCCATGGTTCTCCCACGCCCGCCTGAGCCTGCTGGAGCGAGGCATGGCCTTCGCCATCGCCCATGTGCGCGGCGGCGGCGAATTGGGCGAAGCCTGGTATCGCGCCGGCAAGCAGGCGCACAAGCAGAACAGCTTCGATGACTTCATCGCCTGCGCCGAGCACCTGATCGCCGAAGGCCTGACCACCTCCAAACAACTGGCCATCAGCGGCGGCAGTGCCGGCGGCCTGTTGATCGGCGCCGTGCTCAACCAACGCCCGGAACTGTTCCAGGCCGCCATCGCCGAAGTGCCGTTCGTCGATGTGCTGAACACCATGCTCGACCCGGACCTGCCGCTGACCGTTACCGAATACGACGAATGGGGCAATCCCGAGGAGCCCGAGGTCCATGCGCGGATCAAAGCCTACGCGCCGTATGAAAACGTGCGTGCCCAGGCCTACCCGGCGACCCTGGTGATCGCCGGCTACAACGACAGTCGCGTGCAGTATTGGGAAGCGGCCAAATGGGTGGCGAAATTGCGGGCCACGAAAACCGACGAACATCTACTCTTGCTCAAGACCGAACTGGGTGCGGGCCATGGCGGCATGAGCGGTCGTTACCAGGGATTACGTGACGTAGCCCTCGAATACGCCTTCGTGTTCAAGGTTCTGGGCCTGGTCTGAGGAACTCTGTCCGGCGTCCTGGTCTTAACTCTGGGCCGTCGGGTTTCAATGCCCGCACAGAATAACAAGCGACAAGAAAAGACCGTGAGCCATGTCAGAGCCGACCTTACTGAATAACGAAATCCGCGACATGCTGATGGACTGCGGCTTGTTCGCCACCTTGCTACCGGCGGACTGCCTCGCCGCTGCCGGCTATTTCAGCATCAGCAGCGTCGCCAAGGGCGAAGCCATCTTCAACGAGGGTGATGCCGGGACCTTCATGTGCATCATTCATCGCGGCAACGTGAACGTGCAGAAGAGCAACGCCGAGGGTCAACCGGTGGTGATCGCCACCTTGCGCGCCGGCCGGGCCTTCGGCGAGATGGCGGTGCTCGATGGCGAACGGCGCTCGGCCAGTTGCGTGGCGGCCAGCGATTGCCAGTTGCTGAACCTGGGCAAGGACTCCCTGGAAAAGATGCTCCACGACGCGCCGAAGATCGCCGCCAAGATCATTCGAGCCATCGCCATTGCGCTGTCCAAGCGACTGCGCATGGCGGATGGCCAACTGCTCTCGCAACAGGTCTAGCTGGAGCTTTCCTGCGCTTTATCTGTTTTCTCAGCCTTGTCGTTCTGCTCCGGGCCCGGCTGGGTCTGGTCCTTGGGCGGCTGCGGCAACTCAATGCTCGGCAGCGGCTCGCCGGGCTTGGCTGGCGTGCGTGGGGTGATCTGCGGGGATGGCGTCGGGGTGGCGGTACTTGGCGCCCCCGGTTTTGGCGTGACCGGCACTGGCGAAAGATCCTCGGCCCGTGCAGTGGTAATGGTGAGCGCGGTCAAGGCAATGACCGCTACAATAGCGCGTTTCATCAATGGCTCCGTTGCCAGACTTCTCTGTCTGCCTTCAGGCTACTCGCAACGCGGCTATTTTGCCCCTCCCAATGAGATTTCCATGAAACGTTTCGTGCTGCTGGACACCACCCCGATTCCCGAAAACGGCGGTGCCTTGTGCCTGTTCGAGTATGGCGAAGACTTCGTGATCAAGATTCAGGGCGGCGACGGCGGGCAGTTGATGAACACCCGCATGCACGGCTCCGAGGATGCCCTGGCGGAAATCCCCTGCCGCAAGGTCGCCGGCCGGCCGCAATCGCGGGTGCTGATCGGCGGCCTGGGCATGGGCTTCACCCTGGCCGCGGCGCTCAAGCACCTGGGCAAGACCGCCGAAGTCGTGGTCGCCGAACTGGTGCCAGGGGTCGTCGAATGGAACCGCGGTCCGCTGGGGGAAAAAGCCGGGCGGCCGCTGGACGACCCGCGCACGCTGATTCGCCTGGAAGACGTGGCCAAGGTCCTGCAGGCCGAGCCCAATGGCTTCGATGCGATCATGCTCGATGTCGACAACGGCCCTGAAGGCCTGACCCAGAAAGCCAACAGCTGGCTCTACTCGAGCGCTGGCCTGAACGCCTGCGCCAAGGCCCTGCGGCCCAAGGGCGTGCTGGCGGTGTGGTCGGCCAGCGCCGACAGCCACTTCTGCGACAAGCTGCGCAAGGCCGGCTTCAAGGCCGAGGAAGTCCAGGTCCATGCCCACGGCAACAAGGGGACGCGCCATACCATCTGGATCGCCGAGAAGCTCAAGAACTGAGCTAGACTTTGCCGCATAACCGTCATTAACCCCTTCGACAAGGTGACCCCATGAGTTCGGCCAACCCTCCCTCCCATACCGCCAAGCTGGACCGTATCCTGGCCGATGCGAAACGCGATAAAGAGATGGGCTATCGTGACAAGGCGCTGAAAATGTACCCGCACGTCTGCGGTCGCTGCGCCCGTGAATTTTCCGGCAAGCGCCTCAGCGAGCTCACCGTGCACCACCGCGACCACAACCATGACAACAACCCGCAGGACGGTTCCAACTGGGAGCTGCTGTGCCTGTTCTGCCATGACAACGAGCACTCGCGCTACACCGACCAGCAGTACTTCGGCGATAGCTCCCTGAGCAGCCCGAAGATCGCCAAGGCCACTCACAACCCGTTCGCGGCGCTGGCCGGATTGATGAAGAAAGACGAGTAATGGCTACACCGGCTAGACCGTAAATCGCTGGACCAGCACGCTGAGATCACCGCCCAGGCGTGATAGCTCGAGGCTCGCCGTCGCCGTGCGGGCACTCGACTGCGCCGATGCGTCGGCAATATGGCGCACGCGTTCCAGATTGCCGCTGATCTGTTCGCAAGCGCGGGTTTGCTGATCGGCGGCCGTGGCAATCTGCGAGTTCATCGACTGGATCAGCGACGCCGACTGGCGAATTTCACTGAGCACGCCACCGGCTTCACGGGCCAGGACCACACTGGACAGACTCATGTCCTGGCTCTGGCGCATGATTGCCGTGGCCTGCTCGGTACCGCCATGCAGGGCCGCGATCAGCCCCTCGATTTCCTCGGTGGAGCGCTGGGTGCGCTGGGCCAGCGCCCTTACTTCATCGGCCACCACCGCAAAGCCTCGCCCCGCCTCACCGGCGCGCGCGGCTTCAATAGCGGCGTTGAGTGCCAGCAGATTGGTCTGTTCCGCCACCTCGCGGATAACCCCGAAAACACCGCCGATGCGTTCACCGTCTTCACGCAGACGCTCCATTGCCAGGGCGGAGCGATCGACATTGAGCACCAGGGCTTCAAAGTGCTCGATTGCCTGGCTCACCACACGATTGCCCTCGACACTGCGTCGCTCGGCCGCCTGCGCCGCCTCCGAGGCCTGCTGGGCATTGCGGGCGATATGCTGGGCACTGTCGACCATCTCAGCCATGGCGCCGGCAACCTCTTCGGTCTGCTGGCGCTGTTGCGAGATTCCCGCGCTGCCGTGGGCGGTGACCGTCGACAAGCCTTCGGCGGCCTGGGTCAGTTGACGCGTGCCGTCGCCGATGCTGCCGATCAGTTGACGTAGATGCCCGGCCATTTCCCGCATGGCCGTCATCATTTGTCCCAGTTCGTCACGCCGACGGCTTTCCAGGTTACCGGTCAGGTCGCCCGAGGCGATCTGCCGAGCCAGGGCCAGGGTCCGCTTGAGCGGCGGGACGATCTGCCGGGTCATGGCCCAGGCCGAGAGCAAACCCAGCAACAGCGCCAGGGCTCCCGCCAGCAACAGCTCGCCGCGAGCCATTCGCACATCGTGAGCGCGCCCTTGCAATTGCAGTTGATAGACCGCCGCACTCAGTTGCTGCAAGTCACCCGCCTGCGCCAGCATCGCCTGTTTCGCCTGCTGGCTCTTGAGCACGCTGTCGCTAAAGTCCACGACCCGGTCCTGGTAGGTCACCGCCGCCTGCAACGCTCCGAGCAACGGCGTCTGCAAGGCATCACCCGGCAGTTGCCCATACAAATCGTTACCTTGCACACGAATCCGGTCGGCCATCTGCGAAACACGCAACTGCGCTTCGGGCAGCGGATCGGCGATATACAGGCGCACCTGATCGCGCAATTGCGCCATCAGCCATTGCAGCTCGACCACCGACTGCGCCTGATCGACGGTGACCGCCGGATCGCTGCGCATTTGCAGGAAGAATTGGCTACGCAACCGCGTCAGTTGCTCGGCGATATTCTCCATCACCGGCACCATGGCCCTTTCCGCTTCGCGGGCCTGGCGCCGGGCCGCGACGAACTCGGCAAAACTCTGCTGATAAGCCCGGGCCACCTCGCGGATACGCGTGAGGGTCGCCTGTGCGTCGGTTTCCAGGCTCATCTGCAATTTGTCGACACCAGCATACAAAGCCTGCATCTGCCCGGCATAGGCGTCGACCGCCGCGCTTTGCCCGGTGCGCTCGAATTCGTTTTCCTGCAAGCGCACGGCGGCGATCTGCGTGTCCAGCGAGACACTGTCCACCAGCGCTTCGCTACGCATCGTCAGTTGCCCGATGCTGTACCAGGCGATGCCGCTCAGCAGCGCCGTGAGCAGCAACACGATGCCAAACCCCAGCGTCAACTTGCGGCGTACCGAAGCGCCCATCAACCAGTCGGCGACCATAACGAACTCTCCTGTGAGGCCGTCAGCCGGCCGAGGCAATGCGCCAAATGCCTTGAGGCACGTTGAGATGACTGGCATTCTAAATCGATCGATCTAAAACACAAGGCCAAGATTTTTTCCAACGGCTGTAATTTAAAGCCCTATACCCTCTCAACAGGGCAAAGTGCCTGCATGTAGGACATCCTCCTTGTTTCTGTACCGAGAACGCCGTCGATGAAGCTGAACCAATTGATTCAAAAGCTGCTGGGCGCCCGCCAACCGACGCAGGTTTCGCGCCCGGCACAGGAATTGCTGTCGAGCCTGCTGGTGATGGCCTGGGTGGTGGAGGCGCGGGATCCCTACACCGGCGGGCATCTGTGGCGAGTGGCGCAGTTCTGCGAGCTGCTGGCGCAGAAAGCCGGCTTCGCGGCGGAGGAAGTGGCGCGGATCGCCTTGGGCGGTTTTGTCCATGACCTGGGCAAGGTTGGTATTCCCGACGCGGTTCTGCGCAAGGCCGGACCCTTGAGCGACGAGGAATACGCCGTGATCAAGACCCACCCCGACATCGGTTTTCGGCTGCTGCATGCCCACCCGCTGGCGGTGTTGGTGGAGGACGCCGTGCGCCTGCACCATGAGATGCCCGATGGCCGGGGTTATCCCTTGGGGCTCAAGGCCGGCGAGATTCCGCACCTGGCAAGCATCGTCGGTATCTGCGACGCCTTCGATGCCATGACCAGCACCCGCCCCTATCGTGCGGGCATGCCGCAGGCACAGGCGTTACAGATCATCGGCAAGAACCTCGGCACCCAGTTCGACGCGCACTTTGGCGCGTTGTTCATTCAACTGGGGGAGTCAGGGGACTTGAGCCCGATCATCGGCCATACCGACCAGGGCATTCCCCTGCGGCACTGCGCCATGTGCGGGCCGACCGTGGTGCTCAAGCGCGCGCACCGCGCCGGCGATCATGTGTTCTGCGGCAATTGCGGCGCCGACTATGTGCTGCACCAGACGGCACCGGGCAGTGCGCTGGAACTGCAGGCCACCGGCGCGGCCGGCAGCGCGAAAGATCTCAGCCCCGAGGCCGATGTCGAGTTGATCGAGCGCCTGGTACAGCGTCAATTCGCCCCGGCCCTGTAGGTGCGAGCCAGCTCGCGCCTACAGCCATCCATCCGACTGCCATCATCAAGACAGATTATTTCAATAACCCAAAGAGCGGTCGCACCAGCCCTTCCAACAGTTCCCGTTCCGGCCTTGAACGGGCCAGCACCCGCAGTCCCATCAATACCCCCAGGCACAGGCGCGCCAGATCGTCCGCCGGTTGCGACATATTGATGCTGCCCTGGGCCTGGCCGGCACTGATACAGCGCCGGAAAAAACCTTCCATCCCCTCCTGGACCGTGGCCAATACCGCCTTGAACTCTGGATCGTGGGGCGCCACCTCAAGGGCCGCATTGACGATAAAACAGCCCTTGTGCTCGGGGTCGCTCAGCGACAGTTCGATGATCTCGTTGAAGAACGTCAGGATGGCTTCGCGGGGTGGCAGTTGCTGCTCCAGGCGTGCGGAGCGTTCACAAAAGCCACGCTTGATGTAGTGATCGAGCGCCAGGGCGAAGAGCGCGCGCTTGTCACCGAAAGCGTTGTACAGGCTGGCCCCGGTAATCCCCATGGCCAGCGCCAGATCCCGTACGGAAGTGGCCTCGTAGCCGCGGGACCAGAAGCAGCGGATCGCCGCCTCCAGCGCCGCGGCCTCGTCAAATTCTCTGGGTCGCGCCATAACTCACACATGGATTCAAATTGAAGTGGCGCAGATATTCGTTGAAACACACGACGATTGCCATGCACCTGGGCTTGGCCTATTTTATATCAATCGATCCAAAATATCAGCCAGGACCTTTCGACATGATCCGTTTCTTTTTCCACCCGACGCCCAATCCGGCCAAAGTCGCCCTGTTTCTTGAAGAAGCAGCGCTGCCCTACGAATGTGTGCCGGTCGATACCAGCAAGGGCGAACAGCACAGCCCGGAGTTCCTCGCGATCAATCCCAACGGCAAGGTTCCGGCGATCCTCGACAGCGAGGGTCCGGACGGTCGCGAAGTCCGAGTCTTCGACTCGAATGCGATCCTGCTGTACCTGAGTGAGAAGACCGGGCTGTTCGGCGGCGAGCCCGGTAATCGGGGCGAACTGTTGTCCTGGATGATGTTTATCGGCACCGGTCTGGGCCCCTTCTCCGGCCAGGCGGTGCACTTCCAGTACTCGGCCCCGGAAAGCATTCCCTATGCCATCAATCGTTATCGTCGTGAAGCCGAGCGGCACTACCGGGTACTGGACCGGCATCTGGCCGGGCGCGACTATATCGTCGGGGACAACTATTCGATCGCCGATATCTCGGCCTGGGGCTGGATCGACCGGGCTGCGCGCGTGCTCAAAGGCGAAGCGTCGCCATTGGCGGCCTACCCCCACCTGTCGGCCTGGTTCCAACGCATCGACGTTCGTCCGGCCGTGGCTCGTGCCCGCCAGGTCGGCAAGAGCCATGCTTTCAAGCAGGTCAACGACGAGCAAACCCGCCGCGCGCTGTTCCCCTCGAACTATCCCGACACCACGAGCTGACGGAGATGCCGGTATAATCGTGTCTTTTTTCTGGAAGGCACCCGGCTCGTGGCAAACAAAAGGTACAGCTGCATTGGTTTGTATAACCCCAAGTCACCGGAGAACGTCGGCTCGGTGATGCGTGCGGCTGGCTGCTACGGCGTGGCCTCGGTGTTTTACACCGGCAAGCGCTATGAGCGGGCCAGGGACTTCGTTACCGATACCAAGAAAGTCCACCAGGACATTCCGCTGATCGGCATCGACGACCTGAAGAAAATCCTGCCGCTGGGCTGCGTGCCGGTGGCCGTCGAACTGGTGGAGGGTGCGCGCTCGCTGCCGGAATACACCCATCCGGATCGGGCCCTGTATATCTTCGGCCCGGAAGACGGTTCGCTGGACAAGGACATCCGCGACTGGTGCGAGGACGTGGTGTATATCCCGACCACCGGTTGCATGAACCTGGCGGCGACGGTCAACGTGGTGCTCTATGACCGTCTGGCCAAGGGCAACAACACTCGTTCCGGCCCCAAGTTCTAGTCTTTCAGCGTCGGCCAGCTTGCTGGCGATGCTGCTCCGAAAGACCAGCATTACTTCAGCAGGCTGCTGGCCAGCACCTTCGACGGCTCGCCCATCACGTTCTCGCACAACTGGATGAACTCCTGGGTATTGACGGTATCCAGGCGCATCGCAGCACGGCTGACATCGTCCAGGGAGTGCTTGCCATCGGTCTGCTGGCGAATCTCGCGGTCCAGTTCCTGCAACAGCAACACCGCCCGCGAAACCGTCGCCCCACTCACCTGCTCGCCCCGCAACGTGGTGACCTTGCGACTGACCCGGGCCAAGCGCTCCTGCAACGCCTGATAACGCTCCTGGCTCATCCCGCCGGCACGGCGCACCAGCTCGATCGCGTAATACTGCGCCAGCCCTTCGCCGATCCAGTCACTGCGATGGTTGTCGTTGATCCGCCCGAACACGTGAACCAGCTCGCGCACCAAGGCACTTTCCCCGGACTCGCTGATCAGCGGGCCGGTGCTGTGCAGGTAGATCGAATCACGGGCCGCCAGGCTACCGTGCATCATCGGCCCACCAGCCCCCACCACCAGCAATTTGCCGGGGTTGCGCGGAAACACTTCCTGCATTTTGGGCCAGACGAAGGTCAGCAGCGTCAGCACATCCATGCGTCGCATGTGCTCGCCACGAGGCGCCGTGACCGTGACATCGGTCTCCCCCAACCGGGTCCGCCGGCTGCCCAGGTCACCGGCCAGCATCCAGCCGACAGGCCGATCAAACAAGCGCGAGACATTGTCGATCCGAAAACGGTTCTTGCCGATGCGTGGCCAGGCGGTTTCGACGCTTTTCCAACCGTCGGGCAACTCGAACTCCAGACGTGAAACCAGTTCACTACCGTCCTGCTGATCCAGATGGGCCGGCGGCACCAGGTCTTCCCCACGCAACAGCGCCCAGGTCGGCGTCATGCGGCTGGCAAAAGTGCCATTGCCGCGTGGATGGCTGATGCTGACCCGATAACTCAGGCTGGCCTTGCCCGGCGCCGGACGCCAGACACCGCGACGGCTGTCGGTCGTCAGGCCGGGAATCAGTTGCCACTGCCCATCGGCCTTGAAGTCGCGGTAGTAACCTTGGGTGCCGAGATCGAAATCCAGGCTGCGCACCGCCGCCCCCTGGGTCAGGGTCAGCCGCACTTCGGCCTGGTCGCTCTGGGGTAACAGGCGGACATGATAATCCAGGTCGACCTTCTTCCCGGCCCAGCCCATGCCGCTGAACACCATCAGCAGCAGGAACAGGGGTGATCGGCAATGTAACGACATGGAACTCCTTGGGAAATGCGCGAATCAGCCGGCGCGGAAAATCAGGTGATCTTCCCAATCATCCTCGGGCACGCTGCCTTCGGCCAGCATGCGCCCGGACTGGGAAATCCGCTCGTGATGTACCGCATCGCGATCACCACAGACCAGATGGTGCCAAAGTGGCAGGTCCTTGCCTTCGCTGACCAGGCGATAGCCACAGGTCGGCGGCAGCCACTTGAACTGGTCGGCCTGGCCCGGCGTGAGCTGGATGCAATCCGGCACCGAGTCGCGACGCTTGGCGTAGTCGCTGCACTGGCAGGTTTTCAGGTCCAGGAGCTTGCAGGCAATGCGTGTGTAATACACGCTGTTGTCCTCTTCGTCCTCGAGCTTTTGCAGGCAGCACAGGCCACAACCGTCGCACAGCGATTCCCACTCCTCCTGATCGAGTTGCTCAAGGGTCTTGCGTATCCAGAAGGGTTCGACTTTCGCGGCCATGGTTCAGACATCTGCATCGGGGAGTGAAAAGGCCGCCAGTCTAGTGCGCCGCGCCGTCGCGGCCAAGCGCCGGCGACTGTCGGTTGAACAAGACTTGTCAGCCCGCTCGCGGCACAGTAGCTTTCTCCTCTATTTTCCCCCGTCAGGACTTCCCCCATGAGCGCCAACCCACGCGTCGCCGATTATCCGATCGACTCCCAGTTCATCCAGCGCTGGTCGCCGCGCGCCTTTACCGGCGAAAGCATCCCGGAAGAAACCCTGCTGAGCTTCTTCGAAGCGGCCCGCTGGGCACCTTCGGCCTATAACTCGCAACCTTGGCGCTTTCTCTATGCGCGACGTGACACGCCGAACTGGGAACGCTTCCTCGGCCTGCTGAACGAATTCAACCGTGGTTGGGCGCAGCACGCCTCGGCCCTGGTGATCGTGATTTCGAAAACCACCTTCACCGCCCCCGGCGCCAGCGAGGAAACCCCAGCCTTGTGGCACACCTTCGACACCGGCTCGGCCTGGGGCCATCTGGCGCTGCAAGCCAGCAACAGCGGCTGGCATAGCCATGGCATGGCCGGCTTCGACCAGGAGCTGACCCGCAAGGAACTGAAGGTTCCAGAAGGTTATGCGCTGCACGCGGCAGTGGCCATCGGCAAGCTCGGCGACAAGGCCAGCCTGCCCGATTACCTGCAGGCCCGTGAGGTGCCAAGTCCACGCCTGCCGTTGAGCGCGCTGGTAGCCGAAGGTGATTTCAGCCTGTAGCCCAGAGGCTGTTCACTGTCACAACGAGAATGAGCAGCACCAGCCGTGGGAGCGGAGCTTGCCCGCTCCCACAAAAACCTCGCCAGACTCAGTAGCCGCGCTCGAAATCCACTTCCCCGCGCAGTGTTTCCCCGGCCTGGTAGGCCCGCAGGTTCTCGATAAACAACTGCGCCATCATCGTCGGCGAAGTCGGCGCCGAACTGTGCCCCGTCAACAGCAACCCCCAGGCCGTCCAGAACGGATGCCGCTGCGGCAACGGCTCTTGCCGGCAAACGTCGATCACCGCCCCCGCCAGATGCCCTTCCTTCAAGGCCTCCACCAGGTCAGCATCGACCACCGCCACGCCACGCCCGACATTGATGAACAACCCGCTGGGCTTGAAGCGCTTGAACAGCGCCGCATCGAACAGGTCATGGGTATTGGGTGTGTTGGGCAACAGGTTGATCACGTAGTCCACCTGGCCAACCCACTCGCCCAGGGTATCGAGCGCCGTCACCTGGATGAACGGCGCCTGCTCCCGCGCGGTACTGGCAATGCCATACAACTCGACGCCGAAGGGTTGCAGGAACTGCGCAACGCTCTGGCCGATATCCCCGGCACCGACAATCAATACCTTGCGGCCGGCCAGGCTCTGGCCCGCGCGGTTGTCCCACTTGCGCTCGACCTGACTGACCAGGCGGGCCAGGACCTCGCGCTCATGCCCCAGCATGTAGGTCAGCACATACTCGGCCATCACCTGGCCAAAAATCCCCACCGCCCGGGTCAGGCGGTAATCGCGTGGCAGGCCCTCGCTCAGCAGCGGTGTGACACCCGCCCAGGTCGATTGCAGCCACTGGGGCTTGTGCCCCTGGCGCAGCAGGGTTGCCAGCAGATCCGGCTGACCCAGCCAGACCGGACAGTCGGCCGCCATCCCCGAAAGCGTGGCCAAATCGCCGCTGGTCATGACTTCAAGTTCAGGAACCCCCTCGCGCAGCAGGCGGGCATAGAGGGCGTGGTCGTGTTCGGCAATCAGAACGCGCATGGTTCAAACCTTTCAAAAGCGGTGCAGGCAGCCGCCGACGGAGTTCGCTCCATCGTCATCGGCCACTGCCAGAAAATACAGTCCATTTGAATCGAGCACTCCGGACAGAGCACTCAGGGATAGCCATCAGATCGGATCATTGCGCCGCAACAGCTCTTCGGGCAAATGTTCGATGTATTCGTCTTCGGCCGGCGGCATCTGCAAGTGATACCCCTGCTTTTCGAGATTCTCCAGCACCTGGTGGATATCTTCGCGCGACAACTTGCGCTCGGGCGTCAGGACCAGGTCGAAGGCGTGGTGCGGTTTACCGAAAGCCAGCAGCAGATTCTCCGGAACGCGTTCCAGGGCATCGCTTTTGAGCACATAGAGGTACATCTCGTTCTTGCGCGGGCTTCGATAGATCGAGCAGATACGTTTCAAGGCTGTTCTCCGGCGGCGGCCAGGCTGTCGAGCAGCGCCTGGCCCATCAACTCGCGGCGCCAGCCACGCAGCGAATCGGGCAATTGGTAAGGTCCATCGGGGAAGCCGCTCTTGATCAGCGCTTCCAGGGTTTTCTTGCGCAGCATCAACTCCGGCGCGATGCCCAGGCGCTCGGCTTCGGCCTGGCCGAGGGCACGCAGGCGCTTGATCAACGCCGAAGCCTCGATCGGCAACGGCTCGGGCACCTCTGGCGGCCATTGGTCCATCGGCGCGCTAGCGGCCCGCTTGATCAGTTCCAGCAGGAACTCGCCGTCCTGGCGCACGGTACGCGGGTGCATGTCCTCGATGCGGGCCAGTGCCACCAGGTTGTCCGGCTGGCTCTTGGCCAACGGCCACAAGGAGTGTTCACGCACGATCCGGTTACGCGGCAGATCGCGGGCGCGGGCTTCACGTTCGCGCCAGGCGCACAACTCGCGCAGCACGACCAATTGGGCCCGGGACAGTTTCCAGGCCAGCTTCGCCTCGCGATAGACCTCGTAAGGATCGACCTCGCGACGCAGATTGGCCACCAGCTCCGCACCATCTTCCAGGACCCAGGCGTACTTGTCGGCCGACAGCTTCGGGTGTAGGCGCGTGTAGACCTCGGCCAGATGCACGGCATCCTCGGCGGCGTAGCTGACCTGTGTCTCGGACAGGGGCCGCTGCAACCAGTCCGAACGGGTTTCGCCCTTGGGCAACTCGATGCCAAGGACTTCCTGTACCAGGCGCGAATAGCCCATGGAGAATCCGAGGTTCAGGTACGCGGCCGCGAGCTGGGTGTCGAACAACGGCACTGGCAAGCTGCCGGTCAGGCGCAACAGCACTTCGAGGTCTTCACTGCAGGCGTGCACGACCTTGACCACCGCCGGGTCTTCCAGCAAGGCGGCCAGGGGCTGCCAGCGGTCGATGCTCAGCGGGTCGATCAGATAGGCGCGCTCACCGTCACCGATCTGGATCAGTCCGGCAATCGGATAAAAGGTGTCGACCCGCATGAATTCGGTGTCGAGGGCAACAAAGGCTAACTGTTGCCATTGGGCGCAATGCCGACCGAGGCTATCGTTGTCGCGAATCCAGTGAATATCGATGGCCACACGGCTCTCCCTTGAAGAATGGCACGCAGTATATCTCGCCACCGGGGTTTGCGAGCATTCACTCTGCAAGCGCATAGACGAAAGAACCTACTGAGCAACAAGAATAGCCTTACCCAGCGAATTGAAGTGTGCATGCCAGGGTCAGTTGTTCTTGCGCAAGACATAGAGCCGACGCTGGGCATAGCCAGGAAAGAAATCCCGATGACCGACGATCTCGAAACCGGCCTGGCGAAATTCTTCTTCGACCCGCGCCTTGTTGAGCAGGATGCGCTGCGTCTCCTGGGCCAGGCGGCGCTGACGCCAGGCCATGACCTTGCCGTCGATCCACAACGAGAGAATCACGGTGTCACGGCTGACCCGGTGGAATTCGCGCAGCATCGCCATTCGCTGTTGAGTGTCGCTGACATGCTGGAACAAGCGCAGACAGAAAATGCAGTCCACCGCATTCTCCGGCAAGCCGATGGCGAACACTGAACTGTGAAACGTCCTGACCCGCTTGAGCACATCGGGGGAATGATGCACCGCACACTGGTCCAGAATGTCCTGCGAGGGGTCGGCCGCCAGGATCACCCGGTTGGCCCGCTCGGCCAACACCGACCAGAAACGCCCGGCACCGCAGGGCAGGTCCAGAACCAGGCCAGGCTCGCCGGCCAACTTCAATGACTGGCGCACCCACTGTTTTTCACGCGCCAGCCCGAGACGCCGGAGCAGGCTGCCGGGGCGCTTCTGCTGGCCGGCCCGGGCCTGCTCGCGCGCCTGCTGGCGGGCAAGTTCTAGCTCAACGGTTGAAGGCGGTTGCGCGGGCATGACTGACGAACTCTCAGGGCTGAACCTGTACCGGGCTGATCGAACACACGGATCGGCTTGAAGGGCTGTCGCAAGCCGCAAGCAGCCACTCGACAACGTTTCGAACCTTAGTCAGGCGCGCATCAATATTTCGTGAAAAATTCCCGCCCTAATTGTTCAACACGTTACCGATCCGACTGCCCGGCGGACGGGACTGAACTCTCCCGCCACTGCCCCGCCAACGTCGCGAACGCCCGGCAGGCGGCACTGCGCCAGGCCCCCTTGCGACTGAGCAGGGCCACTGTGCGCCGGGGCAACCCCGGCGTCAGCTCCAATGCCAGCAGTCCCGGCTGCTCAAGGGCAATGGCCGTGGGCAGGATTGTCGCCAAATGACCGCGCCGTACCAGTTCAACAATCGCACTGATGGAATTGGCCTCGATGGCGATGCGCGGTGCGATGCCCTGCTGGCGGCAATAGAGGTCGATGTGTTGGCGCGTGGCGAAATCCTGGCTGAGCAGGACCAGCGCTTGCTGTTCCAGATCGCCGGCATCGAGGGCCTTTCCAGCGGCTCGCGGATGGGTCACGCCGACCATCAGACTCAAGGTTTCGGTGAACAGGGCCTCACTTTGGATATCCGCCAGGTGCATTCCGCTAAAGGCAATGCCGATATCCAGCAGATCCTCGGCCAGCGCGGCCTCAAGGCGATCCTGGGGCATTTCCTGGACACTCAGGGTGAGGCCCGGGTAGAGGCTGTTGAAACGATGCAACAACGGTGCGATGAGGTAGGCGGTGAAGGTCGGTGTCATGGCCAGACGCAGGCTGCCACGACTCAGATCCCGTACATCGTGCATCGCCCGCTTTCCCGCTTCCAGGTCCTGCAGGGCCAGGCGGGCAAAACGCACATAGGCCTCGCCGGCATCGGTCAGGCGGATACCGCGCCCCGAGCGGTCGAACAGCGCCGCCCCCAGGTTGTCCTCCAACTGCCGGATCTGCTGGGACAGCGTCGGCTGGGAGACATGCAAGGCCTCGGCGGCCCGGGTGAAATTGCGATGTTCGGCGACGGCCAGCAGATAACGGATATGACGCAGCAGCATCGGGCGCTCAACTATAGGCAGGACTTATAGCTTTCATAATAAGCCGATCTTGGACGCTATGCCTGAAAACTCCGATCCTTGCCCCATCAGCCACTCGCAAGGAGAAGCCCCATGCAAGCCATCATCGACGGATTCCTGAAGTTCCAGCGCGAAGCCTTCCCGACCCGCAGCGCCCTGTTCAAGCACCTGGCGACCACGCAGAACCCCGCCGTCCTGTTCGTCACCTGCTCGGACAGCCGGGTGGTACCGGAACTGCTGACCCAGCAGGAGCCTGGCGATCTGTTCGTGATTCGCAATGCCGGCAACATCGTGCCCTCCTATGGCCCGGAGCCGGGCGGCGTCTCAGCCACGGTGGAGTATGCGGTGGCGGTGCTGGGGGTGCGCGATATCGTGATCTGCGGTCATTCCGACTGCGGCGCAATGACCGCCATTTCCACCTGCAAGTGCCTCGACCACCTGCCCGCGGTGGCCAACTGGCTGCGCCATGCCGAGTCGGCCAAGGTCATCAACGCCGCCCGCGGCCATGCCTCGGCCGAGGCCCGGCTGGACGCCCTGGTCCGGGAAAACGTGATCGCCCAGTTGGCTAACCTCAAGACACACCCGGCGGTCGCCCTGGCGCTGGAACAACGCCGGTTGAACCTGCATGGCTGGGTGTACGACATCGAGAGCGGCTCCATCGCCGCCCTTGACGGCAGCACCGGTCGCTTTGTCTCACTCGCCGAACAGCCGCGGAACTGCGCGTTGTCGACACAATCGCCACAGGTCGCCTGACCTGAGTCCTACACACGAAAACGAGGAAATCACCATGTTGCAGTCCCAATTCGCACAAGCTCCACGCCTGGCCCTGGCCGACACCATCATCGACGCCAAGCAGCGCCTGAACCTGTCCTGGCAGGACCTGACCGACGGCACCGGCTTGAGCCTGGCCTTCGTCACCGCCGCCCTGCTCGGCCAACACCCGTTGCCGGCCAGTGCCGCCAATGTCGTGTGTGAAAAGCTTGGCCTGGACCAGGACGCCAGTCGCCTGCTGCAAAGCGTGCCGTTGCGCGGCAGCATTCCAGGCGGTATCCCGAGCGACCCGACGATCTATCGTTTCTACGAAATGCTCCAGGTCTACGGCACTACCTTGAAAGCCCTGGTCCACGAACAGTTCGGCGACGGCATCATCAGTGCGATCAACTTCAAGCTGGATATCAAGAAAGTCGAAGACCCGGAAGGCGGCTCGCGGGCGGTCATTACCCTGGATGGCAAGTACCTGCCGACCAAACCGTTCTGATCGAGCGCTGAGCTTGCCGGTATTTCCCGGTGAAGCACCGTACCGGCTATCCGGCGCTGGAATGCCGACCTGTAGGGGCAGCCGGTCGACGCTCGATTGCTGGCGATGGCGTCCGCAAGAACAGCGCCAAGCTCAAGGACCTCATCGCCGGCAAGCCGGCTGCCCACAGGTTTCGCGGGTTTTTCCGGGATGGATTCTATCGCCCGATCAGAGCACGACCTTGGCGTAGGACTCGCGATCCAGATCCACCACTTCCACCGATAGTTGCACTTCGACACCTTCCGGCCAGTCGCCGAGATCCTTCAAGGCCGCCAGCAGGCTCTCGGAAAGTTGTTTCTTGATTTGTGCCGAACGCCCGCTCAACAGCGCCAACTTCACATGCACGAAACCACGCTCACCCAACCCGGTCCCCACGCGAAATGCCCCCAGTTGCGTGGCCCGGCTCTTGATGTCGAACTCGGCTCCGAACTGACCCGATGCCACCAACGCATGATTGATCCGCAGCAACGCCTTGTCGGCGTCGAATTCAGTCAGGTTGGGGGTGTATTCCAGGAAAACATGAGGCATTGGCAGGCTCCGAAACAGCGAGATAGGAAGGCGCACGGGTATAACACGCGGCCTTCGGGAAAGATCGTGCAACGATAGCGCATTGGCGCGCCGGCCGCTCCTGGACCAAATACAAAAGGGTCAAGGTAAAAAAAACGGCGTAGACACTTTGAAAATCGTATCCGAACTACTACACTCAAAACCAACACACACCCTGGTCACCACCGAAGCATTCGACAATTGGCTGCGGCGACTGAAGGATCCGATCGCCAAGGCACGCATCCTCTCCCGCCTGATCTCGGCACAATTTGGCGCGCTGGGCGATACGAGGATGGTCACCGATGGGGTGAGTGAGATGCGTATTCATACAGGCCCCGGTTATCGCGTCTATTTCGCTCGCCGGGGTGAGATTCTGATTTTGCTGCTGTGCGCTGGCGACAAGTCAGCGCAAAAACGTGACATCAAACACGCCAGGCTGATCCTGAGCGAGATCGAACGAGGTGATCGAACATGACCCCGCTGAAGCCCTTTGAAGCCAGCGACTACCTGAGCGACGAGGCGACTATTGCCGAACTGCTCAACGTCGCCCTGAAAGACCAGAATCCCGACGTATTTCTCGCGGCACTGGCCGCCGTCGCCAAGGCCCGCGGCATGACCCGGGTTGCCCGCGACTCCGGTTTGGGCCGCGAGAGTCTCTACAAGGCCCTGGCTCCCGGAGCCAAACCCCGCTACGACACCCTGCTGAAGCTGGTTGACGCCTTGGGTGTGAAACTGGTGGTGCAACCCACCTGAGCAAACCCGCCCGGCACAGCCGCCCTCAAGAGACCAGGGGCTGCCGATCACTCATGAAGTGCTCAAGCCGCGAGCGCAGCCAACGCTCGGCAGGATCGGTATCGACAATACCGAGCCAGACCATCGACAGGTCCAGGTTCGGCACCTTGAACGGTAGCGCCTCGTCAAACAGCAATCCCGAAGCCGCCATGGCCTTGGCCGTGTAATCCGGCAGACTGGCAACCAGGTCGGTGCCCGCCAGCAAGGCCGGCAAGGCACTGTATTGCGGCACGGAGAGCACCACATGGCGCTTGCGACCGATTTCCGCCAGCCACTCGTCGGCCAGGCTGCTGATGTTGGCGGTGTGGGACACCAGGACGTGCGGCCGTGCGCAATATTCATCGAGGGTCAAGGGCGTCGTCGAGGCGTCGGCCCGCAGAATCCGCGGCTGGATATGGCGTAACAGCTTGCGCTTGGCATTGGCCGGCAAACCCCGGGTCTGGCTGATGCCCACGGTAATGTCACCGGAAGCCAGCAGATCGGGAATACGCCAGTAGTCGACATGCTGGACCACGATCACCACATTCGGCGCTTCCTGGCGCAGTGCCCGCAGCAACGTGGGCAACAAACCGAACTCGACATCGTCCGACAGGCCGATGCGAAAGGTCATGGTACTGCTGGTCGGGTCGAATGCATGGGTCAGGCTCAAGGCATTGGACAGCGAGTCCAGTGCCGGTGACAGGTGCTGGATTATCTCCTCGGCCCGGGCGGTGGGCTCCATGCGGTGTCCGACGCGGATGAACAGCGGATCATTGAACATCGCCCGCAGGCGATTGAGCGCCGAACTGATGGTCGGCTGGCCGAGAAACAATTTCTCCGCCACCCGCGTCACATTGCGTTCGAGCATCAGTGCTTCGAACACCACCATCAGGTTGATATCGGCTTTGCGCAGTTCGTTGCGGTTCATCTGTGGTTCCAACTCCTCGATTCCGCCTCAGTGTAGGAAGGCAGAGAGGAACGTGTCCAGACGACGAAGGGACGGGTTGCGCGGACAAATATCGAATCAATGGTTCTTTGACGCAACCCCAGCCGCATTTTTATAGTTCGTCGGCACGCATAAACGGCACGACGCCATTGATGCCGATACCGTTGAAATGGAGTAACCCATGAACATTCGCCCAATCCACACCGAGCAGGACTATCAGGAGGCACTGAGGTCTGTTTCCCCGTTGTTCGACAACGAACCGGAACCTGGTTATCCAGAAGGCGACTACCTTGAGGTGATGATCACTCTGATCGAAGTCTACGAAGCCAAGCACTTTCCGGTCGACCTGCCCAACCCGGTGGATGCCATACGGTTCAGGATGGAGCAATCGGGGTTGTCAGCAGCCGACCTGGTGCCAGCCATTGGCCAGCAGAATCGGGTTTATGAGGTGCTGAATGGCAAGCGGGCACTTACCCTGCCAATGATCTGGAAACTGCATGAGATGTTTGGGATTCCAGCTGAGAGCTTGATCAGGCCAATGAAAGCAGTGGGATGATTTCCCCCGAGCCGAAGCTGCATACGTTATGCACAGAGTTCTCCCATAACGAAAAAGCCCCTGAAATCTCACGATTTCAGGGGCTTTTCTATGTATGGCGGAGAGATAGGGATTCGAACCCTAGGTACCGGTGAAGGTACAACGGATTTCGAATCCGTCCCATTCGGCCACTCTGGCATCTCTCCAACGGCGCGCATCATAACAGCACCTTTGCCGGAAGCGAACCCCCCAAGCAAAAAAATTTCCGTGCTATCAGATGCTTGCGTCGATTACAGCGGTACACCCAGACGGTTGGCGACTTCTTCGTAGGCTTCGATGACATCACCGAGGCCCTGGCGGAAGCGGTCCTTGTCCATCTTCTTGCGGGTTTCCTTGTCCCACAGGCGGCAACCGTCCGGGCTGAACTCGTCGCCCAGCACGATCTGGCCGTGGAATACACCGAACTCCAGCTTGAAGTCCACCAGCAGCAGGCCAGCGTCGTCGAACAGCTTGCTCAGCACTTCATTGACCTTGAGCGACAGCTCTTTCATCCGCGCCAACTGCTCGGCAGTGCCCCAACCGAACGCCACGACGTGGGATTCGTTGATGAACGGGTCACCCTTGGCGTCGTCCTTGAGGAACAGTTCGAAGGTGTAGGGATTGAGCTTCAGGCCCTCTTCCACGCCCAGGCGCTTGACCAGGCTGCCGGCCGCGTAGTTACGCACCACGCATTCCACCGGGATCATGTCGAGCTTTTTCACCAGGCATTCGTTGTCGCCCAGCAGTTTGTCGAACTGGGTCGGAATACCGGCCGCTTCGAGCTTCTGCATGATGAAGGCATTGAACTTGTTATTCACCATGCCCTTGCGGTCCAGCTGTTCGATGCGCTTGCCGTCGAACGCCGAGGTGTCGTTGCGAAACAGCAGGATCAAGCGGTCGGCGTCGTCGGTCTTGTACACCGACTTGGCTTTGCCGCGGTAGAGTTCTTCACGTTTTTCCATGATGGGCTCCGCTTGTTAAGTTGTTGGGCCAGGCGATATGTCGCCAGTCGAGCCCTGAATCCTGATCGGCCAGTTGCAGCCATTCCGGGTCGCACCCGAGGGTATCGACAAAACATTGCCGGGCCAGCCGCGGCAGGTTGTTCTTGCTACTGAGGTGGGCCAATACCAGGTGTTGCAGGTCTTGCCAGCCCAACTCGGCCACCAGGCTCGCCGCCTGGTGGTTGTTCAAATGTCCCAGTTCACCACCAACCCGCTGCTTGAGAAAGGCCGGGTAATGGCCACGGGCAAGCAGGTCGCGGCAATGATTGGCCTCGATCATCAAGGCGTCGAGACCGCTGTAGCTGTCCATGACCCGGCCACAATAGGAACCCAGGTCGGTCAGCAGGCCGAAACGCCGCCGCCCGTCGCTGAACACGTACTGCGTCGGCTCAAGGGCATCGTGGGCCACCGCCACCACTTCGATACTCAAGGCGCCGATCCGCAAGGTCTCGCCATCCGCCACGAACCCCGCGGGCTCGATCGGCTTGCGCAAGCCGCGCAAGGTGCCGCGGCTCAGATACACCGGTAGATTGTAGCGCCGCGACAGCAAACCCACGCCATGCACGTGGTCGGCATGTTCGTGGGTGAGCAGAATCGCGCTCAATTGCGTCGGACTCACCCCAAAGCGCGCCAGACGTCGCTCGGTTTCCCGCAGCGAGAAACCACAATCGACCAGGATCAACGTGTCGTCACTGGCGATCAGCGTGCCGTTCCCTTGGCTACCACTGCCGAGAACGGCAAACCGCACCGGATCAGCCCAGGTTGTCTTGAATCACGCCCAACACCCGACGGGCCACGTCGGCCGGCGCCACGGTGTTGATGTCCTTCTCGACGGTAACCTGAACGTTGTCGCCGACCTTGCTCAGGCGAACCTGATAACGCACGGCGCGGGTCTCGATCTCTTCCTTGCTCGGCTTGCTGCCGAACAGACTACCGAAGAAGCCAGGCTCGTCGTTCTTCTTCTCGGCTTTTTCCGCCAGGTTGATGTAGTACAGGCCCAGGCTGCGGTTGATGTCTTCGACGCGCCAGTCGCCCTGCTCCAGCGCACGACCGACACTCGACCAGGCACGGTCGAGGTCTTCGCCAACGTTGAGCACCGGGTTGCCGCTGCCGTCCTGACTGAGGCTGACACGGCTCGGGGTATCGAAATCACGCGCGGCCAGCAACGACACCGAACCACCCTTCTCGGCACTGCGGCTCATGCTCGAGAGCATTTCGTCGACCAGGGCCGCATCCAGGCCGGTATTGACCGAATGTGCGGTGAAATCAACGTTGGCCGTGCTGCCAGCCGGGCGCTGGGCGCTGACCACGTAGACTTCACTGGTATTGCGCTGCACGCCTGGCTCGATACGAACCCGCACGCGGGTTTCGTTGTCACCGGTCGCCAGGCGCTTGCCCATGACCGCCGACAGTTCGTCGGAACGCTGCCAGGCCGTGGTGAACTCACCGGTCTGTGGACGTTGCGCGTCGATCCGGAAACCGTTGTCCTGGAAGAACTGCAAGGCTACTGGCCAGACTTCGGCCGGGGCATGCTGGGCCACCACCCAGCGCGAGTCGCCGGTTTTCTGCAGGCTGTAGTCGCTGGCGCTGGCCGAGGCCTGCAAAGGCAGCGGACGCGGCACTTCGTACGGGCCCTTGGCGGTGTCGTCAGCGACGTTGCGCGGGATCGGCAGCAGCGGGTCAAGACGCTTGCTGGTGGCGACATCCGGCGGCAATTGCATCGCCGGGGTCTGTTTCGAATCCAGGTAATCGCTGCCACGGTCGCGGAAATAACCCTCCGGGCCCCACAGCCAGGCGCAGCCACTGGTGCTGGAGATAATCAAGGCAAGTGCAGAAAGTCCGGCCAATCGCTTCATGCGGGGTATTTCCTCAATTAAACCAGGACGCCGGACTGGCGCATGGCCTGCCGCAGCGGTTCGTGACAGGCGGCACTGAGCCAGGTGAGCGGCAGACGGATACCGTCCGGCATCAAGCCCATCTCATGCAGTGCCCATTTCACGGGGATAGGGTTGGATTCGATGAACAGGGTCTTGTTCAGCGGCATCAGTTTTTCGTGAATTGCCCGGGCCTCGTCGGCCTTGCCGGCCATGGCGGCGGCACACAGGTCGCTCATTTCACGTGGCGCGACGTTGGCGGTCACCGAGATATTGCCCTTGCCGCCGAGCAGCATCAGCTCGACCGCGGTGGCGTCATCGCCGGAATACACCAGGAAATCGCTGCCGACACCGGCCAGGATCGCCTTGGCCCGCTCCAGGTCGCCGGTGGCTTCCTTGATGCCGATGATGTTCGGCACGCTCGACAGGCGAATCACGGTCTCGGTCAGCATGTCGCACGCGGTGCGACCCGGAACGTTGTAGAGGATCTGCGGGATGTCGACCGCTTCGGCGATAGTACGGAAATGCTGGTACAGGCCTTCCTGGGTCGGCTTGTTGTAATAAGGAGTCACCAGCAGGCACGCGTCGGCGCCGGCGGTTTTCGCATTGGTGGTCAGCTCGATCGCCTCACGCGTCGAATTGGCGCCCGTACCGGCAATTACCGGGATACGCCCTGCAACCTGGGCGACCACGCGACGAATCACTTCGATATGCTCGTTCACATCGAGAGTGGCCGACTCACCCGTGGTGCCGACCGCGACAATGGCGTTGGTGCCGTTTTGCAGGTGGAAGTCCACCAGTTTGCTCAGGCTGTCCCAGTCAAGACGACCTTGTGCATCCATGGGAGTGACCAGTGCCACCATACTGCCCGCAATCATGCAACCGCTCCTGCCGGAAAAAGAGAGCGGTAATGGTACTGGCGCCATCAGGCTTGTACAAGCGAAGTACTGTCTATGAGCATTCCCCTGAGCGCAGGTTTTCGCTACCCTTCAGACTTTGATCGGTGCCGAGTCCCTCATGTGCCGGGTTCCAGCCTCCATTTTTGCTGCCCGAAGCCCGCTCCGGCCTGGCCGCCGCCCGTCCCCCGCGAGACGGCAACCGGCGCCAGCGTTCGATTCCAGGCTTCGCCATCCGCATCCGGATACCCGAACCCAGCCCGTGACCGACCCAAGGTACCGACCGCTCATCGCTTTAGGAATGCTGCATGTCCACCCCCACAGTCCGCGAACAATTCCTTGTCATCAGTGCCCTCGGCGCCAACCCCATGGAGCTGACCAACGTCCTGTGCCGCGCCAGCCATGAAAACCGCTGCGCCGTCGTGACCTCGCGCCTGACCCGCCATGGCGAGTACAGCGCGCTGGTCCTGCAGATTTCCGGCAGCTGGGATGCCCTGGCGCGCCTTGAAGCCGGCCTGCCGAACCTGGCGAAGAAGCATGCCTTCATCGTCAGCGTGGTGCGCAGCGGCGCCCTGGAGAACCGTCCCCAGGCACTGCCTTACGTCGCCTATGTCAGCTCGGCCTACCGCTCGGACATCATCAACGAGCTGTGCCAGTTCTTCATCGACCATAACGTCGAGCTGGAAAACCTGACCTGCGACACGTATCTGGCTCCCCAGACCGGCGGCACCATGCTCAACGCCACCTTTACCGTGACCCTGCCCGCCGGCGTGCAGATCAGTTGGTTGCGCGATCAGTTCCTGGACTTCGCCGACGCGATGAACCTCGACGCCCTGATCGAACCGTGGCGCCCACAAAACCCAATGTAAGGAAGCCTCCATGGCCGTCGTCATCGATCAGCCCGTCGCCGATTTCCAGGCTCCGGCCACCAGCGGGCAGACCATCAGCCTCGCGGGCCTCAAGGGCAAGCAGGTAGTGATCTACTTCTACCCCAAGGACAGCACCCCGGGTTGCACCACCGAAGGCCAGGGCTTTCGTGACCAGTACAGCGCCTTCCAGGCCGCCAATACCGAAGTCTTCGGCGTGTCCCGCGACAGCCTGAAGGCCCATGAGAACTTCAAGGGCAAGCAGGCGTTTCCGTTCGAGCTGATCAGCGACAAGGACGAAGCCGTCTGTCAACTGTTCGACGTGATCAAGTTGAAGAAGCTCTACGGCAAGGAATACCTGGGCGTTGACCGCAGCACCTTCCTGATCGATGCCCAGGGCGTTCTGCGCCAGGAATGGCGCGGCGTGAAGGTACCCGGCCACGTGGATGCCGTGCTGGCGGCGGCCCAGGCGCTGCACCAGGCCTGAACCGAGGCCATGCGTCAGGCCTTGCGCAACCAGTAACGATAAACGCCGGACACTTCCTCTTCATGAATCAGGGCGTGTCCGGCGAGCCTGGCGAAAGTGCGAAAGTCGCGCTGCGATCCGGCATCGGTGGCAATCACCTTGAGCACCGCGCCGCTGGCCAGGCGATTGAGCTCCAGCTTGGCCTTGAGCAACGGCAGCGGGCAGTTCAGGCCACTGGCGTCCAGCTCGGCGTCGTGCTCTACAACTTCGGTCATTGCTTCACTCCTGGCGCGGCGCCGGATGGTCGATTCGAGACACCTAGAATACCTCAAGTGGAAGCGGCTCTGGTCGCCAGCCCAGTGTCCGGCTACAGTATGGGCTTTGCCGACTAGAGCCTTGTGCATGACTTTTCTGCGCCCCACCTTGTTGACGCTCGCTTGCCTGCTCGCCTCCCCGGGCTTCGCCGACGACCTGCCGTCACTCGGCGACGCCAGTTCCGCCATTGTCTCCCCGCAACAGGAGTTCCAACTGGGCCGTGCCTGGCTGAGCCTGTTACGCAGCCAGGTCAAGCAACTCAATGACCCGCAGCTCAAGGATTACGTCGAAACCACCGTCTACAAGCTGGCCGAAAGCAGCCAGGTGCAGGACCGGCGCCTGGTGTTCATCCTGATCGACAGCAATCAGCTCAACGCCTTTGCCGCGCCAGGCGGGATCGTCGGGATCAACGGCGGGCTGTTCCTCAACGCCCAGACCGAGGGCGAATACGCCGCGGTACTGGCCCACGAACTGGCGCACTTGTCGCAACGCCACTTCGCCCGTGGCGTGGAAGCCCAGCAACGCATGCAACTGCCGATGATGGCGGCGCTGCTGACCGGGATCGTGATCGCGGCGGCGGGCGGCGGTGACGCCGGCATCGCCACCATCGCCGGCACCCAGGCCGCGGCCTTCCAGGAGAAACAGCGGTTCTCGCGCCAGAACGAACAGGAAGCCGACCGTATCGGCATCCTCAATCTGGAAAAGGCCGGTTACGACCCGCGGTCGATGCCAACCATGTTCGAGCGCCTGATGCGTATCTACCGCTTCGACGCCAAACCGCCGGAATTCCTGCTGACCCACCCGGTCACCGAGTCGCGGATCGCCGACACCCGCAACCGCGCCGAGCAGTCCAAGCCTGGCGGCATCGAGGACAGCCTGCGTTATCAGTTGATCCGCGCCCGCGTGCTGCTGTCCTATGAAGACTCCCCGGGCCTGGCGGCCAAGCGCTTTCGCGCGCAACTGGACGAGAACCCCAAGTCCGAGGTGGCCCGCTATGGCCTGGCCATCGCCCAGGTCAAGGCCGCGCAGTTGAACGAGGCGCGCGAGACCCTCAAGCCGCTGCTGGACAAGTCACCCAATGACATCACCTACAACCTGGCGCAGATCGATCTGGACACAGCGGCCAGCCGCTTTCCCGAAGCCCTGCAACGGGTCGACCGGATGCTGCAGCAATATCCCGCCAGCTACCCGCTCAAGCAGGAACGTATCGACCTGCTGATCAAGCAGAATCGCCCCGCCGAGGCGGAAAAGGCTCTGGATGCCTTATTGAAGATTCGCCCGGATGACCCGGACGTCTGGTATCAACTCGCCGAAACCCGCGGCCAGTCCGGCAATATCATCGGCCTGCACCAGGCACGGGCCGAATACTTTGCGCTGGTGGGCGACTTCAAGCAGGCGATCCAGCAGTTGGACTTCGCCAAGCGGCGCGCGCCGAACTTCCAACTGGCCGCGCGCATCGATGCGCGCCAGAAGGAGTTGATCGATCAGGAGCGCATGGTCAAGGAAATGATGGGCGGCTGACAACATCAGCCCCCTGTAGGAGCAGCCGGTCGACACTCGATTGCTCGCGATGCTAGCCCAAACACCGCGGGGTATCAGGTACCCCGCGTTATCGTTGACGCCCATCGCGAGCAGGCTCGCTCCTGCAGATGCCGGTCAGGCATTCCCCGCCAGTTTCAAACGTGCCGCCTGGGTGAAATCCAGCATGCGCTTGAGCGGGCGAACGGCGCGGGGAATCACCGCCGGATCGACGAAGATCTCGTTGCTGCCCTCCCGCAGGCACTGCAAGGTACGCTCCAGGGTATTCATGGCCATCCACGGGCAATGCGCGCAACTGCGGCACGCCGCGCCATTACCGGCGGTCGGCGCCTCGATGAACACCTTGTCCGGGCACAACTGCTGCATCTTGTAGAAAATGCCGCGGTCGGTGGCCACGATAAAGGTCTTGTTCGGCAGACGCTGCGCCGCCGCGATCAACTGGCTGGTGGACCCCACCGCATCGGCCAGCTCGATCACCGACTCCGGTGATTCGGGGTGCACCAGGATCGCCGCCTCGGGATACAGCGCCTTCATGTCTTCCAATTGCTTGGACTTGAACTCCTCGTGGACGATGCAAGCACCGTCCCAGAGCAACATATCGGCACCGGTTTCCTTCTGGATGTAGCGCCCCAGATGCTTGTCCGGCGCCCAGATGATGCTTTCGCCGTTGTCCATCAGGCTTTCGACGATCTCCAGCGCGCAACTGGACGTCACCACCCAATCGGCCCGCGCCTTCACCGCCGCCGAGGTGTTGGCATACACCACCACCGTGCGCTCGGGGTGCTGGTCGCAGAAAGCGGAAAACTCATCCACCGGGCAGCCCAGGTCCAGCGAGCAGGTCGCCTCCAGGGTCGGCATCAGGATGCGCTTTTCCGGGGTGAGGATCTTGGCGGTTTCGCCCATGAAGCGCACGCCCGCCACCAGCACGGTCTTGGCCGGATGCGCGGCACCGAAGCGGGCCATCTCCAGGGAGTCGGACACACAACCACCGGTTTCCTCGGCTAACGCCTGGATCACCGGATCGCAATAAAAGTGAGCCACCAGCACTGCGTCCCGGGCCTTGAGCTCAGCGGCGATATCCGCGCGTAGCCGCGCCTCTTCGGCGGCACTCAAGGGTTTGGGTTGCTTGGCATCAAGGTGGGCTTGAACCAGAAGGCGTTCGGAAATCTGCGTCATGTTCGCAAGACCTGCAAGCGCGAGAGCGCGAAAGTCGAGTATACCCCGGCCCCCGCCCCTTTCCGAGACGGGATATCAGGTGCGATGTACGGACCGGGAAAGTGAATCCATCAGGCATGGACTGCTTTGCAGCCGCGCAAGGCTACAGAATATCCAATGAATTCAAAAGATTATTCTGATCTTCGGACAAGCGGGGGCAAAGCGTTGGATAATCGGCCCATTGAAGAGGCCTGGATAGCAACCGATGAGATCCGATGAATACCTCGTAATGACCCGCAACGAGTGGGCGGAACTACGTGCCAGCACGCCGTTGACCCTATCGGAAGAAGATCTGTCGGCGTTACGCGGGGTGAACGAAGATGTCTCCCTGGAAGATGTCGCCAACGTCTATCTGCCCCTGTCGCGGCTGATCAACCTGCATATCGGCGCCGCTCGCCAATTGACGGGGATCCGCGATACCTTCCTGGGGCGCCCGACCCACCGCGGGCCCTACATCATAGCCATCGCCGGCAGCGTCGCCGTCGGCAAGAGCACCTTTGCCCGTGTCCTGCAGGCGGTGATGGCGCGCTGGCCGGATCACCCGAATGTCGCCCTGGTGACCACCGACGGTTTCCTTTACCCCAACAGCAAGCTGATGGCCGATGGCATCATGCACCGCAAGGGTTTTCCGGAAAGCTACGATCGCAAGCACATGGTCAAGTTCCTCGCGGCCGTGAAAGCCGGCGAACACAACATCGAGGCGCCGATCTACTCCCATGTCAGCTACGACATCGTGCCCGACCAGTACCAGGTGATCGACCAACCGGACATCCTGATCTTCGAAGGCCTCAACGTGCTGCAGACCGATGGCGTCGACGGGCAGAAGCCCTCGACCATCGTCTCCGACTTCTTCGACTTTTCGGTGTACCTGGATGCCGATGAACAAGACATCGAGCAGTGGTACGTGGCGCGCTTTCTGATGCTGCAGAAAACCGCGTTCCGCGCCCGCGGTGCGTACTTTCGCAAACTCGCCGACCTGACGCCCGAGGAGGCGCCCGAGGCCGCGCGCCAGATCTGGCGGGATATCAACCGGGTCAACCTGTTGGAGAATATCCTGCCGACCCGCGAGCGGGCCGACCTGGTGCTACGCAAGGCGGCGGATCATTCAGTCAGCGAGATCTGGTTACGTTAATCATGAAGCCCTTCAACGTGTTGCTGAGTATCGCCCTGTTGAGCGTCCCCGTTACGGCCCTCGCCGAAGGCGGCGGTGCCCGGGTCATCGCCCGCATGCAGGCCCAGCGCGACGAATCGATGGCACGCTTCCTCGAGCGTGAGGATGCCAAGGCAATTGTCCGCGCCCAACAAGCCGCCAAAGCCCGCCTGGCCACTCGAATGGCGAGTTCCGCGCACAGCGAAAGATCGGTGGACCAGCCCTGAGCGGCGCGCCCAAGGCCGTGCGACTGTGCGGCGGCGCAGCCAGGCAGCGAGATCAGCTCAGGCTGAACTCAACGCCTGTTCGGGGTCCCACGGCCCTCGCCGCACCTCCGCCTGCGCCAACCAGACCAGGGTTTCGGCGAACGTAACGGGACGACTGAAGAAGAACCCCTGCACCTGCGTACACCCCAGGCTACGCAGAGCCTGGAGTTCCTCGAATGTCTCGACCCCCTCGACCACACACTCCAGCTCCATGTCGAGACTCAGGGTCACCAGCGACTTGACGATCTTGTAGCTCGCGGGGTTGAGATGAATACCGGTGATAAAACTGCGATCGATCTTCAATTTCGTCAGCGCCAAGGCATGCAGCTGGCTCAGACTTGAATAGCCCGTGCCGAAATCGTCCAGCGAGATACCGCAGCCCAGCTTGCGAAAGCGCCCGATCGCCCATTGCACCTGGGGAATGTCCTGCATGACCGCGGTTTCGGTGATTTCCAGGTCCAGACACGCCGGATTGAAGCCACTGGCCTTGATTACATCGATGATCGATTGCACGCTCTCGGCGGAACCACAGTCGTGGACCGACAGATTGAATGAAAGCCGCATGCCTTCAGGCCAGAGCCGCGCCATACCCAACGCCTGCCTCAACAAAGGTAACGTGAGGCGATTGATCAGGCCGATGCGTTCGGCAATCGGAATGAACTGCGCCGGGGAAACCAGGCCCAGCTCCGGGCTTTCCCAGCGGGCCAAGGCCTCGAAGGCAATGGTTTCACTGTCACTGTCGAGAATCGGCTGGAACAGCACGAAGAACTCCTTGTCCAGCACCGCCCTGCGCAACGCCTGCTCGGTGATGGCGTCGCGATGCAACTGCTCGCGATGGCTGGCCGAGAACAGGCACATCGAACCGGGGTTATGGCGTTTGCCTTGATAGAGCGCATAGTCGGCGTATTCGAATAGCTGCACGGCACTGGCGGCGCAATGGGGAAACGTGGCGATGCCCAGGGTGGCGCCGATCTGGATCGGCACATCGACCAGCAAAAACTCCACGTGCAACTGCTCGCACACGGTCCTGCCGAAGACCTGCAAATCCTCGTCGCTGAGATCGCCTTCGAGCACCAGGGCGAACTCATCCCCACCCAGCCGCGCCACATGCACCGTTGCCCCGGCCAACTGCTGCAAGCGCTGCCCCACCATGATCAGAATCCTGTCGCCGACGCTGTGGCCGTAGAGATCGTTCACCGGCTTGAACCCATCGAGATCGAGAATCCCTACCGCCAGGCGCTTTTGCTCGGCGATCGCCAGGTTCATGGCGCTCTCCAGGGTGGTGAAGAACTGTCGGCGATTGGGCAGCCCGGTCAGGCTGTCCTGATTGGCCAGTCGCAGGTTCTCGTTGCCCAGCCGTTCGGTCTGCGCCTGCACATTCACCAAGCGGGTGAAGTCGTGATAGTGATGCTGCAGGATGATCAGCATGGCCAGCGACACCAGCAGGACATTCACCGCAGTGGCAATAAAGGCCGGATTGTGGGTCGAGGCGAAAAACACCACGAACGCGACGTTGACCACCAGCGTGGCGGTCAACGCCGCGGGGCGTAGGTGCATCATGCAAAAAATGCAGACGATCACCGTGATCCCCATGAAAAAGGCGACCTGAGACTGAGAATAAGCGTCGCCGTAGGGATACAGGGCCAGGGACCAGCAGGTGAAGGCACCGGCGATAACAGGTACCAATTGATTGGTTCGCCGCAGTGATGCCAGGATCTGCGTATCGTCGGGCAAGCGTCTGGCACTACGCAACCACATGCAGGCGCGCAGCACACAGACCACCGTCATGACCAGCGGGATGTGCAATGTCAGCCACAAGGGCGCGCTGGGCAGGTGAGTGAAGACCAGCGCCCACATATTGAGCAGCAGGACCAGGTACATCAGCGGCAATTGGCGGGACAAGGCCCGGTACTGGGCCCGGAGCAGCTTGGGATTGTCGCGGGGTACGGACATGAGGGTCCGCAGCGTATCCAGGAGTTTTCTTATCATCGCAATGCCTCTCTGTCTGCGCAGTGAAGGCGTGCAGCGCTCATCCCTTTCAAGTAGCTGATCGAAAATGAAGACCTGCTCGATACAACTGTCGGCGCTAGCGTTCTTTTCTTTAGAGCATAACCCCTGGCGACAGACGAATGGCCACCTCAAGAGGTCGCTGGTCGGATCCCTTAGCCACAACCATGACTCGAGGCGGGATCACTGCCCCTCACTGAGCGCGTCTAGCCGTCACATCCAGCTCTTCGACCGCATCAAGCAAGCCGCAAAAAATATCCACGAGCTGCGGGTCAAAATGCCGGCCGGCCTGTTCACAGAGATATTCCCTTGAGCGCTCGACACTCCAGACCTGCTTGTAGGGCCGTGGCATTCTGAGTGCGTCATAGACATCACAGATCGCCACGATCCGACCCGACAAAGGGATTGCCTCGCCTTGCAAACGGTTGGGGTAGCCGCTGCCGTCCCAGCGTTCGTGGTGCGCCAGGGCAATCTCCGCCGCCAGCTCGGTGAGCGGCGAGCCGTTGTTGTCATGCAACAGTTCATAGCCAATGCGCGGATGTTCCTGCATGACTTCCCGCTCCTGCGCCGTCAGCGGCCCGGGCTTTTGCAATATCGCCTCTTCTATGCCGATTTCCCCGACATCGTGCATCGGTGCCGCCATCCGGATCAGTTCGCACCATTGCCTGGGCATGCCGCAGGCCTTGGCCAACATCGCCGCGGAATCGCCAATGCGACGGATATGACTGCCCGTGTCGTGGTCACGGTAGCTGGCGGCCCGGCCCAGGCTCTTGATGATCGACTGGTAGCCGGCCTCCAGTTGAGCCGTACGCCGTTCGACCTTGCGTTCCAGATCGCCATTGGCATCGCGCAGCAAGCGGGTAGTCTGGGCCAGCTCCAGGCAACTGCGCACCCGCAGCAGTACTTCCGGCAGATCAATGGGCTTGCTGATGAAGTCGTTGGCGCCCAGCTCCAAACCTTTACGGCGGTTCTTCGGATCATTCAGGGCCGTCACGATGATGATGGGCGACTCGATCCGACTGCGCTGCTTGAGTCGTTCCAGAATCTCGAAGCCGTCGAGCACCGGCATATACAGGTCCAGCAACAATAAGTCCCAGGGGTTGGCCTGCAGCCAGGCCAGCCCTTCGGTGGAGTCGGAGAAGGTTCTGATGTTGTTGAGCCCGGAGGCCCGCAAGCAAGAATCCAACAGCCGGAGGTTGACCGGAACGTCATCGATAATGACGATCTCACTTTCAGCGCCTACTTTGGAGAACATAAATCCGTCACTCCCATGACCAGTATTCCGTCGCTACGAGCGCTGTCGATCTTGGCAAAAGCACAGCAGATCCATTCGCGCGGATGCCCCCTGCGAAGCTTAGCTACTTTCATCAAGAGACTCGACGACACACGATTAACTACATGACATCATATTGACATCAATCTGTTCATGTCTTAAACATTTGTCCAAACCGCCAGACGTCCTTCCGTCGGCAAACGGGCCGTGACGCAAGCGGCCGGCCCACCGGCCAGCATCAAGCTGGCGATGGGGGCGCCATGTCGCCAGAGCGAACAGGCGTTCATACTGACGGATGCTTGCGCTATGCTCCAGGCAGGATAATCGGGAGAAAGGCGAATGGATTCAGCTGTCACAGCAGGCGTCGCACCGACCCAAGGCGCTGACGAAACCGATGCACTGCCGCCAGCTCCCGCCGAGCAGGATTATCGCCTGGCCTTCAATTCCGCCGGCACCGGCCTGGCCTTGCTGCGCCTGAGCGGCGAATGGATTGCCGCGAACCGGATGCTCTGTCGGATGCTCGGCTACAGCGAAGAAGAGCTGCGCGGCACCTCGTTCCAGCAACTGACCCACCCGGACGACCTCCAGGCCGGCCGCGACGAAATCCCCAGGCTGATCCAGGGCCAGCGTTCGAGCCTGACCCTGGAAAAACGTTACCTGCGCAAGGACGGCAGCGTGCTGTGGGCACGCTTGACCATCGGCGTCGCCCGCGACCAGAAAGGCGAAGCCCTTTACTACGTGTCCCAGTTCGAGGACATCAGTGAGCACCTGGCCTTGCGCCAGGCGCTGCTGAGCAATGAACAGAAATACCGTTCCCTGGCACAGAACTCGCCCAATATCATCCTGCGCTACAACCGTCTCGGACAACGCATCTATGCCAACCCCGAGTTCGAACGCACCCGCGGTTTTCCCGACGTTCCCAGCATCGAACGCACGTCGTCCCAGGCCTCCCACGCTCTACCGATCGACGAGGAGTTCCGCGCGCAGTTGCAACACACCCTGTCCACCGGTATCCCCGCCACCCAACTGCTGGAAAGCAAGGACCCTTACTCCGGGCGCGCCGTGGCATTTCTCTGCAGCCTGACGGTGGAGCATGAGGACAGCGCCGATATCTCCGGGGTGCTGGTCATGGCCCAGAATGTCAGCTCGCTGCGCCAGCAAGAACGAGCAGAGAATGCACGCTCGGCGATTTTCCAGGTGATGATCACCGACGGTGCGCTACGCACCGTGCTGCCGCTGTTGAGCACCTACCTGGAGGTACTGACCCCGGAGTTTCACCATGCCATCGTCTTCAAGACCGAGCCCGGCAGCGACAATCCACCTCCACCGCCCGACGACCCGCAATCGATCCAGGCCTGCCTGGCCAAGGACCTGAACCACATTCCAGGGTTCTTCGAGCAACGCCGGCTGATCGACGACCTGAGGACCGATGCCGCGCACCTGAACTTCAGCACACCCGCCCTGCTGGCCGGTTATCGGGGCTGCTGGCTGGAGCCCGTGGTCAACAGCAGCGGCCAGGTACTGGGGGCCATCGTGCTGTTTACCAACGGCGAACACCCACTGCATGAACAAGACCGCAAGTATGCGCAGATGGCCAGCCATATCGGCTCCATCGCCTGGGAGCGTTGTTCCGCCCTGGACCACCTCGCGCAAAGCGAGCGTCGTTATCGCGAAATCTTCGATCACACCCAGGACATGCTCTGCCTGCTGGCCATCGATGCCGACCAGCGGTTCAGTTGCCTGGAGGCCAATCCGATGCTCTGCCAGATGCTCGCCAGGAATCATGCGGACTTGATCGGCCAGGCCCTGGAGCAATGGCTGCCGAGCGAAGCCGCGCAAGTGGTCGAGGCGATCTGCCAACACTGCATCGCGGTCGGTGCCCCCATCGAGCTCGATGCGCACCTGCCCTGCGGCGAGCGCTCGTTCTTTATCCATTTCAACCTGGTGCCGGTGGCCGACGCCAACGGCCGGCTGCACCGAATGGTGTGCATTGCCCGAGACATCACCGACCTGCGGGAAATCCAGCGTAACGAGCGGGCCCGCCAGCAAGAAATCGGCACCCTGGTGGAAAACTCACCGGATGGTATTGCGCGTTTGAGTCCGTCAGGCAAGCTGCTGTTCATCAATCCGGCGCTGGAACGCTGGCTGGACCGGCCCAAGGCCAGGTTGCTGCACAAACGCCTGCTGCAAATCCTGCCACGCAACCTGCAAAGCCAGCTGTTCCAGGAGGCGCTGCTCGAAGCGGTGGAAACCGGCCAGCCCCTGGAGCACGAGTATGTGCTCAGTGGCCAGCAACGCCAGCAACGGGTCTACCACATCAGCCTGGTTCCTGAACAAAACGTCCAGGGGCGCATCGGCACCGTACTGGCGGTGGTCCGCGATATTTCCAAACTGCGGGTGGCCGAGCAACGCCTGGCCGCGCTGAACAATCAACTCCGGCAACTGATGTCCAGCCGGGAAAGTGCCCGGGAAGAGGAGCGCAAGCTGATCGCCCAGGAAATTCATGACGAATTGGGGCAACACCTGACAGCGATCCGCATGGGCACTTCGCTGTTGCGCTTTCAGTACGGCGAGCAAGTACCGCAGCTCAGTGAACAGGTCACACGGCTGCTGCAACTGATCGATCAGACGGTCCAGGTGGTGCGGAACATCTCCACCAGCCTGCGCCCGTCGATCCTCAACATGGGGCTGGTGGCCGCCCTGGAGTGGCTGACCGATACGTTCAGGCAACAATGGGGCATTGCCTGCGACTTGCAGCTCCCCCGGCAGCCGGTACAACTGGAGGATGCCGCCGCTACCGCGGCGTTTCGGATCGCCCAGGAATCGCTGACCAATATCGCCCGTCATGCCGAGGCCAGCCACGTCAGCGTAACGCTCGAAAAAACCGCCAGTGGCTGGTCACTGGAGATCACCGACAACGGCAAGGGTTTCGAACAGCGGGGGTTGTCCGGCAAAACCCTCGGGCTGCTGGGCATGCGCGAACGCGGCCTGACCCTGGGGGGCACCACCCATATTTCCAGCAGGATCGGCGGCGGCACCAGCGTGCAGTTGAAGGTACCCGACTCAAGGAGGCACGACTCATGATCCGACTGATGGTGGCCGACGACCACAGAATAATGCGCGAAGGCCTCAAGCAGCTGTTTGCCCTGGTCAAGGATTTTTCCGTGGTGGCCGAGGCGGAAAACGGCGCCCAGGTCCTGGAGCTGTTGCGCCACACCGAAATCGACCTATTGCTGCTCGACATGACCATGCCCGGTAGCAGCGGCGAGGACCTGATCGGACGTATCCACGCCCATTATCCGAAGCTGCCGATCCTGATCCTGAGCATGCACAACGAAGCCCATATCGCCCAACGGGCACTCCGCGCCGGGGCCTCGGGCTACATGACCAAGGACCACGACCCGGAGACCCTGCTCGCCGCCATCCGCAAGGTCAGTGGTGGTGGTCGCTATCTTGACCCGGAACTGGCCGAACAGATCGCCCTGCAGAGCAGCGGCCTGTCTCCCGAAAGCCCGTCGCAAGCACTTTCAGCACGGGAATTCCAGATCCTGCGCATGTTGGCACAGGGCCTGAGCGTCAATCAGATCGCCGAGCAACTGGTGATCAGCAACAAGACCGTAAGCACCCACAAGACCCGCTTGATGGAGAAGATGTGCTTCACCACCAGCACCGACCTGGTGCGTTATGCCCTCAACCAGGGACTGCTCTGAGCCGGCTCCGCGGCCTCAGCGAGCGTGCCCGCAGATACCGAGGATCGCCCCGGCGATCTGCTCCAGCGGCAACTCCCGCTCCACCGCCCCCAGCTTGAACGCCTCCCGCGGCATGCCGTAAACCACGCAAGAGGCCTCGTCCTGGCCGAGGGTCCTGGCACCGGCATCGCGCATCTCCTTCAACCCCCGGGCACCGTCATCGCCCATCCCGGTCATGATGATGCCCAGCGCATTGCTGCCGGCACCCCGCGCGACCGAGCGGAACAGCACATCGACCGAAGGCCGGTGCCGGCTGACGGGCGGACCTTCGACGATATCCACCTGATACTGCGCACCATTGCGCTTGAGCAGCATGTGCTGGCCTCCCGGGGCGATCAAGGCGCGCCCCGGCATCACCCGGTCGCCGTGTCGGGCCTCACGGACTTCGATCTCGCAGACCTGATTGAGGCGTTCGGCAAAGGCGGCGGTAAATTTTTCCGGCATGTGCTGGACGATGACAATACCCGGGCAAACCCGCGGCAACACCCGCAGCACCTGCTCCAGGGCCTGGGTGCCACCGGTGGAAGTGCCCAGGGCAACAATGCTCTCGGTGGTGCGTAGCATGGCCGTGCTGCCCGCTGGCAGGATGGCATCAGCGGTGAGCTTGGGCGCCACTGCGGCAACGCCCTGGGAGCCCAGGACCCGTTTCATATTGGCCCTGGCTGCGGCCTTGACCGCATGTATCAGCTCATCGGCACTCTCGCTCAGGAACTGGCGCAGGTTGGATTGGGGTTTGGTGACGATACTCACCGCCCCCGCCGCCAGGGCCTGCAAGGTGGTCTTGGCGCCCTTCTCGGTCAGGGTCGAGCAAATCACCACCGGTGTCGGACGTTCGGCCATGAGCTTTTTCAGGAAGGTGATACCGTCCATGCGCGGCATCTCCACGTCCAGCACGATCACATCCGGCCACTGCTTGCTCATCTTTTCCATGGCGAACACCGGATCGGCCGCGACACCGATGATTTCAATACCACTGGCCTGGCCCAGGGTCGCGCTCAATACCTGACGTACCACCGCCGAGTCGTCGACAATCAATACCTTGATATCCGTCATCTTGCGCGGCTCCTCGGGGGCTCGACCCGACCTGCGGCCGAGTCGGTATGGTTGAGTTGCAGGCTCCCGCTGGCGACATCGAACACCAGGCTGCGATAGCCCTGGCCGCCCACGTGATACACGTCGCAACGCAGGCCATGGGCCTTGATCAAACGCCGGGCGGCATGCACATTCAGCTCGCCGATGCCGACCCCGCCATGCCGCCGGGCACTGGGAAACATGTCGCCGCCACCAAAGACGCTGACGACGAACTGCTCGGGCCGCGCCTCGGCCTGGCGGATGAAGGTGAACAACAGCGCCAGCGCGTCGGCGGCGTAACGACCATTGAGGTCGCCCGAATCCCGCCCGTGACGCAACGGCAACATGTAATGACACATTCCCCCCAGCAACCGCTGCGGATGCCAGAGCACCAGCGCCACGCAGGACCCCAGCAAGGTACGCAAGCGCAGTTGCCGGCCGCCAAAGACCACTTCGCCCGGCTGCAGGAAATGCTCCACCACTCCAGACATCTCAGACCGCGGGCTTGCGGTAGATTGACGGTTTGACCAACTGCACATCATCGGTAATTCCATTCAGGCTCTCCGAATGGCTAATGACGAAGTAACCACCGGGCTTGAGGTGCTTGAGCAAACGCTGCACCACCTGGGACTTGGTCTGGTTGTCGAAATAGATCATCACGTTGCGCAGGAAAATCACATCGAACTGACCCACCGCCGGTATCGGGTTGTTCAGGTTGATCGGACTGAACTCGATCCGCGACGCCAGTCCCGGATCGACCATGAAAATCCCGGAGTTGCTGCCGACGCCTTTGAGGCAGTACTTGTTCAACAGCGCCTCGGGGATGCCCTTGATGGCATCCAGCGGATAGCGTCCGGTACGGGCCTTGTCGAGCACGCGCGAGCTGATATCCGAAGCAACGATCTCCCACGGCCGCGTGCCCAGGCTGTCGGCCAGGACCATGGCCAGGGTGTAGGGTTCTTCACCCGTGGAACAGGCGCCACTCCAGACCCGCACCGCGCCATGGCCGCGCAACTCGGGGAGAATCGTCTCCTTGAGAAATTCGAAATGCCGCGGCTCGCGAAAAAAATAGGTCTCGTTGGTGGTCAACAGATCCACGGCCATCTGCAGCTCGGCCTTGTCCTTCATCAGCAGGCGATAATAGCTGCCATAGTTGGTCAGTTTGAAAAACTGCAGGCGCTTGGCCAGGCGACCGCTGATCAATTGCTTCTTCGCGTCGGACATGCTGATGCCGGCGATCTCACGAATCATCGTGCGAAACTGCTGGAACTCATTGTCCGAGAGAATCACATTCATGAGGCCAGTCCTTGTGCCAGCGCACCCTGGGGTTGCAACGCCGACCAGTCGTCGGCGCTGAGAATCTGCTCGATGTCCAGCAGCAGGACAAAGCCGCTGTTGAGCTTGCCAATGCCCAATATGAACGCCGGGCTGAGGCGGCCATTGAGGGCCGGTGCGGGCTCGATCTGATCCGCGGTGATCTCCAGCACCTCGCTGACCGCATCGACAATGATGCCCACCAGACCGGAGCTGCCCGCCCCGCGGGTTTCCAGCATGACGATGCAGGTGCGCGGACTCTGCTGCGTCAGGCTGCCGCCAAAACGCAGTCCCAGATCCAGCACCGGAATCGCCGCGCCACGCAGGTTGGTCACCCCACGGATGCTCGGCGGCGCCAGCGGCAGCGCGGTGATCGGGCCATACTCGACAATCTCCCGGACACTCAAGGTATCGACGGCAAACATCTCCTGCCCCAGGCTGAATGTCAGGTATTGGGTCGGTACCGCCTCCCGTGGCGGTCGCAGAAGCGTAATGGATTCAGACATGGCTCACTCCCCGGGGCCGGCCGTGAACGGCCGTTCCCTTCTCAAGATTGGACAGAGGCACCCGCTTGCCCGGTGCCCGACAACAGCACTCAGTGCAGTTGGCCGGCGATTTCGCTGACGCAGAGCACCTGGTCGACTTGCAGCAAGGTCAGGAACTCTCCCCGGACCCTGACCATGCCGCGAATGAAATCCCCGCGGATCCGGTTGCCAATCACCGGGGCCGGCTTGATGTCGGCCAAGTCGATCTCGATCACTTCGCTGACCGAGTCGACGACGATACCCAGCACCTGCGAATCGCCATCCTGGAACACCTCAAGGATCACGATGCAGGTGCGAATGCCCTGTTGCGTGGTGCCTCTGCTGAAGCGCGCCTGCAGATCGATCACCGGTACCACCGAGCCGCGCAGGTTGATCACCCCGCGGATAAAGTCCGGCATCATCGGCACCTGGGTGACCTGGCCGTACTCGATGATCTCGCGCACGCACAAGGTATCGATGGCGTAGGTCTCCCTGGCCGAGGTGAACGTCAGGAACTGTGAGGGCTCGCCCTCTCCCGGGTTCCGCGCCCCCGGTTCGAGGACGCTGGTGGCTGTTGGGTTCATGACTCAACTCCCGAAACGAATGAAACCGCCCTCATGGGCATGCTCGCTGCCCTGCATGCCCTTCTGGCTGGAAGGGGCAACACGCAGCACCGATGCGGAAGCGGTACCGCCCTGCAAGGTGAAAAAGCCCATCAGTTCCTGCAACTGCTCGGCCTGACTGCTCATTTCCTCGGCGGTAGCCGCCAACTCCTCGGAAGCCGAGGCGTTCTGCTGGGTAATCTGGCTCATCTGCGACATGGCGCCATTGATCTGTTCGGAGCCAATCGACTGTTCCTCGGAAGCGGCGGCAATTTCCTGGACCAGGTCGGAGGTCTTGGTGATCGAGGGCACGATTTCATCCAGCAGGCTGCCGGCACGCTCGGCCAGGGCGACACTGTTCTTCGCCACTTGACCGATCTCCTGGGCCGCGATCTGGCTCCGTTCCGCCAGCTTGCGCACTTCCGCCGCGACCACGGCAAAGCCCTTGCCATGCTCGCCGGCACGGGCCGCTTCAATCGCCGCGTTGAGCGCCAGCAGGTTGGTCTGATAGGCAATCGAGTCAACGATACCGATCTTCTCGGCAATGGTTTTCATCGCCGAAACCGTGTCTTTCACCGCCTGCCCACCTTCGCTGGCTTCCTGGGTGGCCTTGCCCGCCATGCCGTCGGTGACTTTGGCGTTCTCGGTGTTCTGGGCGATCGACGCCGACATCTGCTCCAGCGACGCCGAGGTTTCCTCGACCGACGCGGCCTGCATCGAGGCCGACTGGCTGATGCTCTGCGCGGTGGCGGAAATCTCTTCCGAAGCGCTGGACAGCGAATCGGCGGAACTGCGTACTTCACCGATGATTTGCGAGAGCTTGCTGACCGTCTCGTTGACCGAGTTTTTCAAGTCTTGCAGGCTGCCCTGGTAGTGCCCCTTGACGCTGCGGGTCAAGTCGCCGCTGGACAGCGCCGCCATGACTTCCATCGCCTCGCTCAGCGGGGCGACGATCGAGTCCAGGGTGCTATTGATCCCCTCGACAATGCGGCGGAAGTCGCCCTGGTGCCGGGTGCTGTCGGCGCGGGTATCGAGTTTGCCGACCACGGCATCCTCGCTCAGCCGGCGGGTGTCTTCGATCAGGGCCTGGATATTGCGGCGCAACTGCTCGATGTTGTCGTTGATAAAGGCTTTCTTGCCGGGGAAGCGGGCCAGGGGCGCCGACAGGTCACCTTCGCCGAACGCACGGATACAGGCCATGGCTTGTTTCTTCACGCTGATGTGGCCATTGACCATGTCATTGATGCCCTGGGCGATCTGACGGTACGAGCCCTGGAATTTCTGTGCATCGATCTGCACATCGATGTCGCCTTTCTCATGCTCCTCCGACATCCGACGCATCTCTGCGATCAAGGCCATGATCGTGCTGCGCAGATGTTCGATGGTGACATTGATAAAGGCTTTCTTACCGGGGAAAGCCTGGAGCGGAGCGTCCAGGTCGCCCTCGCTGATCGATTTGATGCAGGCCATGGCTTGTTTCTTCACGCTGATATGGCCGTTGACCATATTGTTGATCCCTTGCGCCATCAGCCCGTAGCTTCCGGCGAAACGGCCGGCCTCGATCTGCACCTCGATATCGCCTTTATCATGCTCGACGGACATGTGGTTCATTTCCGTGACCAGTTGGTTCAGGGTACCGCTCAGTTGTTGCATGGAACCCAGCAGACCCGACCGTACAACACCATTACCACTGGTCACGGTTTCCAGTTGACCGGCAACCAGGTGCTCGGTCAGGACCCGGACTTCATCTGGCTCGCCGCCCAGGGTACGCAACAGACCACGCGCCAGGAAAAAGCCCAACAGGATGGTGACCAGTAAAGTCACACCCCCCACCAGGATCACGGTGTACAACGCTGCCTGCTCAGTCCCGGTCGCGGCTTGGGCCGCCTTGCCACCCAGTTCCAGGTTGTACTGACGCATATCGCCCAAGGCCACCGCAACCTTATCCCGCGCCGCTTCGCTGTCGAACAACAGGCCGCGCGCCGCCGCCTGATCGCCGCTTTTGAGCAGGCTGTCGAAACGTTCCAGGCTACGGTTGTAGTCATCGATGCGAGCGCGCAGGCTATTGAGCAACGCCGCGTCGTGATCATCAGAGATCAACTCTTTCTGATAGCGATCCAGCGCCTGTGCCACCGCCGCCTGGGCCTTGCCGGTCAGCGCCGGGCGGTTGTCGAGCGACGCGGAAAGGCTTTGCCACTGCAGATTGCGGCTGTCGGCCAGGGTCTCGGCCACCTGGTCGAGCAAGACAATGCTGGGAACCGTATTGACCTGGGCGTAGCCGGCCATGGTTCGGACCCCGCCCATCAGGTGGAGACTGACAGTGCCCAGGATCAGGATGCCCAACAGGGCGGACGCGACCAACAGCGAGATATTCTTTTTGACGGTCATGATGCTGCACTCCAGGGTGAAAACTATTGAGTCAGTTCAGGGCTGAGAGTCGCGCCGTGCTTCTGCTGGCTGGCGACTTGCCCGAGTAGTTTGGGAATATCCAGGATCAGCGCCACCGCGCCGCTCCCCAAAATGGTGAAACCACCCAATCCATGGGCCGTGCCGAACAACTTGCCCAGTGGTTTGATCACCGTCTGGAACTCGCCCAGCAACTGATCGACCACAAGCCCCACCCGGACGCCGGCGTAATGCACCACCACGATGTTTTCACGGCCATGGTTCGGCTCGTCGATGGCGAACATTTCCCGTAGCCGCAGGACCGGCAGTACCGAGCCCCTGAGGTCCAGATAGTCTTGATCGTTGCGATCATCGGCGCTCAGCTCGATGCACTCCTCGACCATATCCAGGGGCACCACATAAGAGGCTTTGCCGACCCCGATGAGAAAGCCATCGATGATCGCCAGGGTCAGTGGCAGACGGATGCGTACCGTGGTGCCGACGCCCTCCTCGCTTTCCAGGTTGACGCTGCCGCGCAGCGCAATGATGTTGCGCTTCACCACGTCCATGCCGACGCCCCGGCCGGACAAGCTGCTGACCTGTTCGGCGGTGGAGAAACCCGGTTCGAAGATCAGGTTGAGAATGTCCTTGTCCGCCAGCACCTGCCCCTCGGCCAGCAAACCCCGCTCCCGGGCCTTGGCCAGAATCCGCTGCTTGTTCAGGCCCCCCCCGTCGTCGGAGACTTCGATGACAATGCTGCTGGCTTCGTGATAAGCGTTGAGGCGAACGGTGCCCTGCGCGGGTTTACCCCGCTCGCGGCGCAATTGCAGGGCTTCAATGCCGTGATCCATGGCGTTGCGCACCAGGTGGGTCAAGGGATCGCCAATGCGCTCGACCACGGTCTTGTCCAATTCGGTTTCCGCGCCGTTGACCTGCAGGACGATGTCCTTGCCCAGCTCCTTGGAGACATCGCGAACCACTCGTTGGAAACGGTTGAAGGTCGCGCCGATCTGCACCATGCGCAGGGTCAGGGCGCTGTCGCGCACCTCCTCGACCAGGCGCGACAGTGAACTGGCGGCCTCGATCATCTCGCCGATACCGCTGCGCACCGCCACCAGGTTGGCGCCGGCACCGGCGATGATCAGCTCGCCCACCAGGTTGATCAGTTGATCCAGCTTGCCGGCATCGACGCGAATCAGGTTGCCCTCGACCGCGCGTGCATCCCTGGGGGCCTTGGCTCTGGACAGCCCGTCACCTTGAGGGCTCGACTGATCCAGCACGCTCTCGGGGGCCGGCTCCGGCGCTTGAGTTGCCAACCGCCAGTCCTCGCGGGTCAGCGAACCACAGGCGATGAACGCCTCCAGCAACACCTCCGGGTCACCACCCAGGCGCCCGATCAGCGCCTGGAAGTCCGCGGCTTGACGCTCTGGCGGCAGCACGCAGATCTGGCTGTCTTCGCGAACGAAGTCGAAAGCGCTCTCGATGGTCGCCTGATCGGCCTCACTGAGAAAACCCAACTCGAAACCCAGGTAGCAGCTTTCGGGGTCCATTGCCGCGACTTCGGGCAGGCCGTCGGTCATGCAGACCACCCCGGTGATCTGCCCGAAACTCTTGAGGTAGCGCAGAAAAGACAAGGGATCCATGCCATTGCGCAGCACATCGGCACCGAAACGCAGCGACAGGTGCCAATGGCGCAAGCCAGCCGCCGAGTCGGACGCAGGCGGGGCCACGAGTGTCCCGGGCTCCGGCGCCAGGGACGCCTCCAGATAATGATTGAGCCGTGCCACCAGCGCGCTGCCCTGCCGTTCGTGATCGGCGGTGAGACCTTGCAGGTCGCCATGGCGGGCCAGCAGCTCGATCAGTTCGCCCAGGTGGTCGCGAACCTGCAGGAACAAGGCACTGAGTGCCTCATCCACCCGCAGCTCATTACCGCGGACCCGATCCAGCACGCTTTCCGCCACATGGGTGAAGGCGACGATGGGGGTCAGGCCGAACAGGCCGGCGGACCCTTTGATGGTGTGGGCCACGCGAAACAACGCGTTGATGGTGTCGACGTCGTCGGGGACCTGCTCGATCTGCAGCAGCGCATCCTCCATCAACAACAACAGCTCCTGGCTTTCGGCGATAAAGGTCTGCAGCACATCGTCCAGGTTCATCGGCGGGGTCATGGCGTCAGCCTCTCTGCGCATGAGCAACAAGCGGCTCGGCGAAATAGTGGTGCAAGCCGCTCAAATCAAAAGCCTGGAGTACCGCGGCACTGTGATTGCTCAGGATCAGGGTACGGCCCTGGCGGATCGACTCCTGCTTGGCCAGTACCAGTAATTGCAGGCCGGCGGTATCCAGTTCGTCGACACTGCCCAGGTCCATCTCCACCTCTTGCGCCAGGGGAAACAGCTCCAGCAGCAGATCCCGACGCTCGGTGGCGGTGTAGATGGTCAGCGGTCCCTCAAGGACCAGGATCCGACGCAGGCAGGGCATGGTGTGTGACATGACAATCTCCTTTCCAGGGTTCCCTGGACGGTTACGGCATGATCAATTTGGACACGGCGCTGAGCATCTGCGCGGGCTGGAAGGGCTTGACCATCCAGGCTTTCGCGCCAATGGCCTGGCCCTGTTGTTTCATCGACTCCGACGCTTCGGTGGTGAGCATGATGACCGGCGTGAACTTGTAGGCCGGCATCTGCTTGGCGGCCTTGACGAAGCTGAGGCCGTCCATGTTCGGCATATTCACGTCGCTGACGATCAGGTGGATCTTGCGACCGTCAAGCTTGCTCAGGGCATCTCTGCCGTCACAGCCTTCGATCACGTCGTAACCGGCGCCCTTGAGGGTGATGCTGACCACCTGGCGAATGGAGGCGGAGTCATCGACGATCAGGATGGTTTTGTTCATGGGGGATGCTCCCTAGAAAAAGGTGATGTCGGATGAAGCACTGCCAGCCAGGGACTTGCCGTGATGAATCGCGTGCTGCTCTGGCATGGTGTAGGTGCTGGCCAGTTGCTCGAGCCAGTCATGGGCGCCGATCAGCGGCGGCATGACGCCGGCCTGGCTGAGCTGTTGACGTTCGTTCATGTGTGCATGCAGCTTGCCGAGGTCCTTGTTGACCAGGCTGAGCATCTGGCTGACCCGGTCCTGGAACTGCAGGGCCACCAGTACGTCGGCGATTTCGCTGGCGACGTTTTCGCTCTGCTGCTGCAAGCTGCTGCTGGTGTCGACAATGGCCTGGGCGTTGTGCCGAAAATGCTCGATCACCTGGGACACCAGTTGTTCGGAATGGCTCAGGGTCTGCGCGTCCTGCTGCGCCTGATGCCGGGACAGCTCGACTGTCCGGGAGATCGCCGCATTGACCGTGTTCACCGTCTCGCTGATTTTCAGGCCGGTGTCGCCGGACAGACTGGACAGCTTGCGCACTTCATCCGCCACCACCGCGAAACCGCGACCGGCGTCACCGGCGCGAGCCGCCTCGATGGCCGCGTTCAGCGCCAGCAGATTGGTCTGGCTGGCGATGTCACCGACGAATTTGGCCATTTCCTGCAGTTGGGAGGTGAAGTCGGACAGCATCAGGACCTCCTTGAGCTCCGACTCCTTGCGTAACAGGGCACTGCGTAGCGCAACCATGATCGCGTCGAGGTCACGTTGACCGACTTCGAGGATCTCCACCAACCGGGCCCCGGAAGTCTGCCCGGCGCCCCTGGAGGCGGAGGCACTGATATCGCCCGACAAGGTGGCGAAACGATTACTGAGGTTGAGAATCGACTCTTCGCTGAGGCTACGGGCCGCGTCGATCTGGCGGCACCAGATCGGCAGAACCTGGCTGCAGACCTCGCCCAAGCCCTCATCCGGAGATACCGCCGCAGGCCGGCGCAATTGCTCGAGTTCCTGTTCCTGGCGGCGTTGTCCGGCGCTCAGGGCACGCAAGGCAACAGTGCCGATCAACAAGGAGCCCAACAGCACCGCGGCACAACTGCCCATGGCCAGAACGGTCAGGCCCGTGCCGAGCAGGATCGCCAGGCAACCGAGCGCGCCACTCAAGACTGCTGGCAGCAACGTCAGGTTCACGGGGGAAGCAAGCGTCTGTCCTTTCACCTTCGTCTCTCCAGATCAGGGCGGATCAGAAAAACCAGAGGAGCGGTCATGCATCGGCAAAAGCGCTGGGCTGGTATTTCGTCGGTCTGGAGAAAGAATGGCCCAACGACATCAACGCAACTATCGGAGCATCCCTATTTGCAACTAGGACTTGCAGGACGGCAACTAGGAAAATCCCTACAAACGCCCTCCGTCCAAAGCGTCTCGAGATGGTTGAAACCCCAATTTTTCTCCAACTCCAGGCCGACGATCGCGTCCTGCCCGCTGGCCAGGTCCACCAGTTCCTGGGCCACCGGCATGCCGCGCGCTATCGAGTAGAAAACCTTGACCTTGGGGATCAGCAAGGAGTCGGCGTTCTGTTCCATGACAATGGCCAGGCGCTCGCTGCGAAGGCGCACCAGTGCCCCCACCGGATAGATCCCGACGCATTTGACAAAGGCGTAAAGCACCTTCTGATCGAAGTGCCCCTCCCATCCGGCCATCCGGTGAATCGACTCGGCCGCCCCCCAGTGGCGGCGATAGGGGCGGTCCGAGGTAATGGCGTCATAGACATCGCAGACCGCGGCCATTCGCGCGAACAGGCTGATCTGGCTGCCACGCAGCTTGTGCGGATAACCACTGCCATCGATTTTCTCGTGGTGATGCAGGCAAACGTCCAGTACCCGCAAACTGAAGTACTGGTGGTCGAGCAACGTTGCCCCGGCCTCCGGGTGTGAGCAGATCGTCTCGAACTCGACTTCAGTCAGCGCCGATGGTTTGTTGAGGATCGTCTCCGGTATGGTCATCTTGCCGATGTCGTGGAGCAGGCCGGCGAGCCCGGCATCCTGTACCAGCAGCGGCGGCAGGCCCAACTGGCGGGCCAGGCCGATCATCAATCCACAAACCGCCACCGAATGCATGTAGGTGTATTCATCGGCGGTCTTGAGGCGCGCCAGATTGATCAGGGCGTCCGGATGACGCATCAGGGAATCGGAGATCTCCCGCACCATGTCGGCCACGTGATCCACCTGGATGACCCGGCCCATGCGCAGATCGCCAAACATCTCGATGACCGCGGCCTTGGACCTGGCGCAGACGTTGGCGGCGCGGACCAGTTCGTCGCTCATCGTCACCCGGGCGCGGGAGGGCTTGGCCGGGGGAGGACGGGCGCTATTGGCACGACAGGAGCGACAACCGGCCCTTCGCAGAGAAGCTCATCCTGCACCACAACCGGCGTATCGAGCCCCTTGGCGGGATCGATCCAGACATGGGTAATGGATGAGTCCCGAACTTTCGCCAGGGTCTGTTCATCCTCAAGCAGAAAGCTCTTTTTCCAGAACGGGTGATCGATCCAGGGACCACACAGTTCCTGGATATACATACCGACGCTCAGATCAGCGACGAAGACTTTTTTCAGCACGATTGAGCCCCTTTTCAGGTAGCGACAAGCCCTCGCTGAATGTTCCGCTACGCCCCCGTCTATCGAGCCGGCAAGCGATGGAACATGACGGGAAACCTGACTGGCATGAAAAAATATCACCGCATGCGGGTATGCCTCGCCATCGGAGTATCCCTATTTCAGGGTAGGGATAATGGGGAACCGGGTAGGAAAATCCCTAAGCCCGCAGGCTAAGGTCAACGGCTGCCAGCGTGCCGAACAGGGGGTGGGTAACGACCGACATCCCGTGGACGAGGGCCGTGGCTGCAATCAATGCATCCCGCTCAGCACGGGGGGCGGGTACATGCAGTCGAGCACAGCGCAGTACCACAGCGGTATCGACCGCCAGAATGCGCCCGGAAAAACCGGGGATCACATGCTGATCCAGCCACGTCCGTAGAAGGTCTCCCTGGGCCGTATCCCGTCGCTCCATCTGAAGCACACCACCATCTGCCGTGCCCGATTTCGCCTTGCGCAGCTCGGAAACCACGTTGGTATCGAGAATAAACATCAGGAAAGATCAGCAGGTCGCTGATGGATGACAGCACGCGGCGGATCGAATGCAATATCTTCAACACCGGGCATCGCCAGAACATCAATGATGCTGGTATTACCGCCAGCCAAGCGCTGGTATTCCTCAACGGAAAGCAGAACATGCGCAGGCTTGCCACGCACGGTGGCCTGGGTGAAACAGGCAATACCGGCGCCGGCCTCAGCGGCTTGAAACAGAGCGACGTTGCCCATGATGAAGTTCCTTTTTTGGGGGGTGGCTAACTGGATCTCAGCTTAAGGAGCCGCTCCTGTAGCAACAACGCACCCATCAGAACAATATTTGTTTGCTAATGGCACAGATGAATCGAGCAACCCGCGCACTCAATGCTCTCGGTGCCGCGTCGGCACTTCTCGCAAGCAAAAAAAATCCGGAAATCCTCACTTTCGTGGGCTTTCCGGATTTTCTTCTACAACAAATATGGTGGGTCGTGTGGGATTCGAACCTACGACCAATTGGTTAAAAGCCAACTGCTCTACCAACTGAGCTAACGACCCGCTGTGTGGTGGCGCGTATAATACTGATTTCTAACGGGAATTCAACACTTTAAATGAAAAAAATCAAAAATAACGTGTCGGATCGCTGATTCCGGCCATTGCGAAGCCTTCGGCACGCAGTCGGCAGCTGTCACATTTCCCACATGCAAAGCCGTTAGCATCCGCTTGATAGCAGGATACAGTCAGCGAATAGTCGACCCCCAGCTTGACCCCGGCTTTGACGATATCGGCCTTGCTCAGGTTCTGCAGTGGGGCCTGGATGCGGAAACCATTGCCCTCGACGCCGGCTTTGGTCGCGAGATTGGCCAGGGTTTCAAAGGCCTCGACAAACTCGGGACGGCAGTCCGGATAACCGGAATAGTCCACCGCGTTGACCCCGATAAAGATGTCCCGAGCCCCCAGCACCTCGGCCCAACCCAAGGCCAGCGCCAGGAACACCGTGTTGCGCGCCGGTACGTAGGTCACCGGAATCCCTTCGCTCGGCGCTTCGGGCACATCGATGCTGCTGTCGGTCAAGGCCGAGCCGCCGATGCCGTTGAGGTTCAGGCCGATCACCTTGTGCTCGATCGCGCCGAGGTCGCGCGCCACCCGTTCGGCCGCCTGCAACTCGGCACGGTGCCGCTGGCCGTAGTCGAAACTCATGGTGTAGCAGCTATAACCCTGGGCACGCGCCATGGCCACCACGGTGGCCGAATCCAGGCCCCCGGAGAGAAGGATCACCGCTTTCTTTTCAGTGCTTGCTTGCGTGGTCATATCAGCGCCCCGGCTCGTCATTCCATAGGTATTTGTGCAACTGCAGTTGCAGGCGCACCGGCAGGTTGTCCGCCACGATCCAGTCGGCCAGTTCGCGGGCCGACAGATCGTGATGGCTCGGCGAGAACAGGACTTCACCGGCACGCCGCTCCAGACCGTACTGAATCAACTTGGACACCGCCCAGTCATAGTCCTCCCGCGAGCAGATCACAAACTTGACCTGGTCGTTGGCGGTCAACAGCTCGATGTTCTCGTAGCGGTTGCGCTGCGATTCTTTCGAGCCCGGGGTCTTCAGGTCGAGCACGCGACTGACCCGTGTGTCCACCGGCGAGATGTCCAGCGCGCCGCTGGTTTCCAGGGACACACTGTAGCCCGCGTCACAGAGTCGCTTGAGCAAGGGAATGGCATTGGGCTGGGCCAAGGGTTCGCCACCTGTCACGCAGACATAGCGCGGGCGGTAACCAGCCACCTGCTCCAGCAGGCTGTCCAGGGTCATAAGGGTGCCGCCGCTGAAGGCATAGGCACTGTCGCAGTACTGGCAACGCAGCGGGCAGCCGGTCAGGCGCACGAAAACGGTGGGCAGCCCAGCCGTCCGCGTTTCACCCTGCAACGAGTAAAAAACTTCGGTAATTCTCAATGTGTCTTGCATAGTCGCCACGGGCGTAACAGCTAAACAGGCCGTCCGCCTCAGTCAGGCACCGCCATGAACCTGCAATCGCATAGTCCAGGACAGCGTGTTTCATAAAAATGGGGGTGAATTCTAACGAAAAAACCCGCGGCAAGCGCGGGTTTCTTCAAACGGGCCGTCGGCCATCACATACGCTGCAGATCGCGCTGTGCCAACTGCGCGGCGGAAGTTCCCGGATATTGGGAAACTACCTGCTGCAGAATACCCTTGACCTTGTCGGTATGACCCAGGCGACGCTCGACATCCGCCAGCTTGTACAGCGAGTCCGGCACTTTGGCATGCTTGGGATACAGCTGGCTGACCTTGGCAAAGGCCTGACCGGCGCCTTGCAGGTCACCTTTGGCCAGGTTCACTTCACCCAGCCAGTACTGCGCGTTACCGGCGTACTGGCTATTCGGGTACTTGCGCAGGAAAGCGCTGAACGCCTGACTGGCCTTGTCGAAGTCCTTGGCCTTGATCAGGTCGAAGGCAGCATCGTAGTAGAGCTTTTCCTTGGCCGGATCACCCGGCTCGCTGCTGGCCGCGGGGGCCTGGGCAGCGGGTACGGCACCGGCGGCGGCACTGACATTGCCACCGGCTGAAGAATTATCGGGAGCTGCAGCCGCCGGAGCGCCGCCACTACCTATGCGCCGATCAAGATCCTGGTATCGCTCCAGGTTTTCCTGCTTCATGCGCGCAATATCGTTTTGCAGAACTTCGATCACGCCTTGCTGCTGCGCGATTTGTTCCTGCATGCGTTGCAATTGATTGAACAGCTCGCCCTGTGCCGAGACAGGGGTCGAAACCCCTCCCCCGGCATAGGCGCCGTTCGTACCGTAACCCGCAGGCGGATAACTCCCACCGCTATTATTGCCGGAGTTGTCATCGACCACAGGAACCGCAGCCCACGCCGCAAGCGGCATGAGGCTGAGAGCCAGAACAGTTACAGCACGACGGCACGTTCGCATGACGAATTACTTACGCAGTTCGACGCGACGGTTTTGAGCCCAGGACTGCTCGTCGTGGCCAGTAGCAACTGGACGCTCTTTACCGTAGGAAACCAGTTCCAGTTGGCCTGGAGCAACACCTTGCAGTACCAGGTAGCGTTGAACGGCTTTCGCACGACGCTCGCCCAGTGCCATGTTGTACTCGCGAGTACCACGTTCGTCGGTGTTACCTTCCAGAACGACTTTAGCGCCGTTAGCTTTCAGGTCCTTGGCGTGAACGTCCAGGGCGCGCATGGCTTCTGGCTTCAGGTCCGAGCTATCGTATTCGAAGTAGAAAGTGGTGATAGCGCGCAGAGCAGCTTCTTCGCTCAGGGAGCCGTCGACTGCACCAGTGTTAGCGCCGTAACCAGCGTTTGGATCTACAGCGCCTTGACCGGCATTGTCGCCGCCTTTGGACGAGCAACCTACAGCTACAGCCATGGCCAGAGCCAGCGCAGCAAATTTACCAAACTTCAGCATTTCCATCGTAAAACTCCTAATGAACCCCAGTGTGTTAAGCAAAATCTTTGTAGCGCCGCGTCAGTTCAGGTAAGGGGACCAGGAAGGTTCTCTGACTTCGCCTTGAGCGGTAGGAAGCGGGAGCCTTACGCGTCCATTGATGGACACGAGCATCAAGACTCCCCGGCCCTGCTGGGCGGTGGCGTAGATTACCATGGTGCCGTTGGGTGCGACAGTGGCTGACTCATCAAGGTTGGTGTCTGTCAGTATTTTTACTGTCCCACGTTGCAGATCCTGAGCCGCTACCCGGAAATTGGTGAAGCCATCCTGGCGATGGATCATCACCAGGGTTTTCTCATCCGCCGACAGTTTCGGGTTGGCGTTGTAGTTACCGATGAAGGTCACCCGCTCCGCACCGCCGCCATTGACGTTGGTCTTGTAGATCTGTGGCTTGCCGCCGCGATCGGAAGTGAAGTAGAGGGTCGAGCCATCCTTGCCCCAGAACGGTTCGGTGTTGATACCCGGGCCGCTGGTGACGCGATTCATCTGGCGCGTGGCCATGTTCATCACATAGATGTCCGGGTTACCGTCCTTGGACAGCACGAACGCCAGGCGCGTACCGTCCGGCGACCAGGCTGGCGCACCGTTGAGGCCTTCGAAGTTGGTGATCTGCTCACGGCGACCGGTATCAATGTGCTGGACGAAGATGCGCGGACGCTTCTGTTCGAACGACACGTAGGCGATACGCTTGCCATCCGGGGCAAAACGCGGCGACAGGATCGGCTCGCGCGACTGCAGCAGGGTCACCGCGCGCGCGCCGTCATAGTCCGAGCGTTGCAGGGTGTAACGGGTGTTGTTCACCGAGAAGCGTTCAGCCGTGACATAGAGCATGCGCGTGGAGAACGCGCCCTTGATGCCGGTGAGCTTTTCAAACGACTGGTCGGAAATGTAGTGCGACATGTCGCGCAACTGATCGACCGTGCCCGAGACGCTGCCGGTCAGCACTTGCTGCTCGGTGGAGACGTTGAAGAGCGCGTACTGCACCTGCAGGCGACCGCCCGAGGGAACAATGCTACCGACCATGATGTACTGGGCGCCCAGGGCCTTCCAGTCACGGTAGATGACTTCGCTGGCCTGGGTTGGCAGGCTGATCATGTTCTGCTTCGGAATCGGCGAGTAGTAACCGGAGTTACGCAAGTCGTCGCCGATGATCTGGGCCATGTCGTCTGGCAGGACGCTACCGCCCTGCCAGCCGAACGGTACGACCGCGATAGGCGTGGCCCGATCGCTGCCGCTGGTGACCAGAATGTTCTTTTCATCCGCCATCGCCATCCCTGCCAGGCAGCAGATCACGACAAGCATTGTTCGAAGAAGGTTTCTCACAAGGCTAGATCCTCAGGTGTGAATGTCATCTTGAAGGAACGATAGGGCGCAAAGTCGCTCGGTTTCATTCCCTGCATTTCCGTCAAACGACCAATATTCTTGACCGCAGCTACCGCCGAGGCGTCAAACGGGCCGTCACCGCTGGACTTGGCCACCGAGACCGTGGTCACCGTACCGTCCGGCAACATGCCGATTTGCAGCACCACCGTCATGCCCTTGCGCGCCGAAGGCGGACGTGCCCAACCTTCCGCGGCACGGGAACGAATCAGATCGTCGAAACTGCCAGCCGTTTCATCGCCCTGCTCATCGGCCAGGGCCTGCTGGCGCTGCGGCGTGTCGGAAAGCAAGTCTGCCAGGGCCTGGGCCTTTTTATCTTCGGCAGCTTTACGCGCCGCGTCCTGCGATTTCTTCTTCGCAGCATCGGCGGCAGCTTTCTTCTTCGCGTCTTCAGCGACTTTCTTCTTCGCCTCGTCAGCCTCGGCTTTCTTCTTCGCGTCTTCGGCGGCTTTTTTCTTGGCGTCCTCGACGATTTTTTTCTTCGCTTCGTCAGCAGCCTTCTTGGCCTCTTCTTCAGCGGCCTTCTTGGCTTCGTCCTCGGCTTTCTTCTTGGCTATATCAGCCAATTCCTTTTTCGCTTCGGCAGCCTTCTTCGCGTCGTCGGCCTTCTTGGCCTCATCGGCCTTTTTCGCCTCGTCGGCTTTCTTGGTTTCTTCGGACTTCTTGGCTTCCTCGGCCTTTTGAGCCGCTTCCTCTTTCTTTTGTTCCGCAGCCTTTATCGCTTCCTGCTCGACCTTCTTCTGCTCCATCTGTTCGACTTCGGTCTGGCGCGCGGCGGATTTCTTCGCCTCACCGGCAATCTTCTGATTGGTCTGGGTGGTTGCCTGACTTTTCGATTTCAGTTGATACAGGGTCGCCTGGACAATCGGCTTGGCCTCCGGCAATTCCGGCGTCATGGCAAAGCTGACGAACAGCATGCCAAAGATCAGGATATGCAGGGCGATCGCCCAGACACTAGGCCAGAAGTAGCTTTCCGAAGCGGACGGCTCTCGCTGTTGGTGCATCAGGGGGCCTCGGTAATCAAGCCAACATTACCGACGCCGGCTTTCTGCAGACCGCCCATGGCACCCATGACGGAGCCATAATCGACGGTCTTGTCACCGCGAATGAACACCTGGGTACGCTTGCCACTTTCAGTGCCGGCGCGAATGATCTTGGTCACCGCATCGGTCATCTGCGGCAGGGTCATCGCCCTGTCCTGCTGTTTTTCGGTGTCGACTTCGCTGCCAAGGTTCCAGTAGTAGGTCTTGTCAGCCTTGATCGAAATGGTCAGGACCTGGGTGTTGTTGTCCTGCGGCAAGGCTTCGCTGGAAACCTTGGGCAGATCAACCTTCACGCCCTGATTGAGCATCGGCGCGGTCACCATGAAGATAACCAGCAGCACCAACATCACGTCGATGTAGGGCACCACGTTCATCTCGGCGACCGGCTTGCGTTTGTGGCGAACTCGGGCCATGGGGATTTACCTGCTCACTCTTCGCTGGTGTGCACTTTACGGTGCAGGATCGCCTGGAACTCATCGGCGAAGGTGTAGTAACGGCTGATCAGGGCCTCGCCACGGGAGGCGAAGCGGTTGTAGGCGATCACCGCCGGAATGGCCGCGAACAGGCCGATGGCGGTGGCCACCAGCGCTTCGGAAATACCCGGGGCCACGGTGGCCAGGGTCGCCTGCTGGGCGGTGGCCAGGCCACGGAAGGAGTTCATGATCCCCCAGACGGTACCGAACAAACCGATGTACGGGCTGACGGAGCCGACGGTGGCGAGGAACGGCAGGCTCTGCTCGAGCTTTTCTTCTTCACGGGAGATGGCCACGCGCATGGCCCGCGACACACCTTCCATGACCGCTTCCGGATCGACGCCCGGTTGCTGGCGCAGACGGGAGAACTCCTTGAAGCCGGCGCGGAAGATCTGTTCCACGCCCGAATCAGGGTCCGGGTTGCTGCCGGCCTGACGGTACAGCTTGGACAGGTCGATACCGGACCAGAAGCGCTCTTCGAAGCTCTCCAGAGCGCGGCGACCGGCACGCAACAGGTTGCTGCGCTGAAAAATCATGATCCACGAGGTGACCGAGGCGGCCACCAGGATCAGCATGACCAATTGCACCACGATGCTGGCATTGCTGACCAAGCTCCACATGGAGGAATGGTCGACGACGTTAGCTTCCACGCTTTATCTCCTGCTCTAAGTGAGTACCCGCGCCGCTTGTGTCGGCAAAGGCCGAACGCAAGGCTTCTGGAATGGCCCGGGGTTTTAAACTATCGGCGCGCACACAGGCCACCAGGAACCGCCCTTCGCAGAGCAGCGTTTCATCATCAGCCCGCCTGACCTGCTGCTTGAAGCGCAGGCTCGCACGGTTCAGCTCAATCACCTCGGCGCTGATCGAAAGCTCGTCGTCCAATCGCGCCGGCGCGTGGTACCGCGCTTCGCTGGAATGCACGACGAACAACAGGTTCTCCCCTGCCAGCGACGATTGGGCAAAGCCCAACTCCCGTAGCCGCTCGGTCCGAGCCCGCTCCATGAACTTAAGGTAATTGACGTAATACACGATGCCGCCGGCATCGGTGTCCTCGTAATAAACGCGACAGCGATGTGCGAACGACTGAACCCCGTTTTGCGCGCGCATACTCTAGTGCTTACTCCTCAGGTTGCCAATCCGGCCAGGCAACTGTTTTTCATCCTTCGACGATTTTTTGCATGAAGATTCGTGACACGTGCCCCTCGGACAACGCAAACCGCGAATAAATCAGCCCCGATCCTGCCATTACTCGTCCAGCGCATCCAGAAACTCGTCTACCACGGGCATTTCACCCAAGCGTGACGGAATGTTCAAACCAAAGTGCAGATAGGCATGCCGGGTCACCACCCGTCCACGGGGCGTGCGCATGATATAGCCCTGCTGGATCAGGTAGGGCTCGAGTACATCCTCGATGGTATGCCGCTCCTCGCTGATCGCCGCCGCCAGGCTGTCCACGCCGACCGGACCGCCGTCGAATTTCTCGATCATGGTCAACAGCAGACGCCGGTCCTGGTGATCGAAACCATGTTCGTCGACATCCAGCAGGTTCAAGGCCAGGTCCGCCACGGCCTTGGTGATATGGCCCTTGGCCCGCACTTCGGCGAAGTCGCGTACCCGACGCAACAAACGGTTGGCGATCCGCGGCGTACCACGGGCCCGTCGGGCGATCTCGAAGGCACCTTCAGGGTCCAGCGGCAAGCCGAGAATGCCCGCCGAGCGAGTGACGATGATCGCCAGGTCCGCGATGCTATAGAACTCAAGACGCTGGACGATACCAAAGCGGTCACGCAAGGGATTGGTCAACATGCCGGCGCGCGTGGTGGCGCCGACCAGGGTAAAGGGCGGCAGATCGAGCTTGATCGAGCGCGCCGCCGGGCCTTCGCCGATCATGATATCGAGCTGGAAGTCCTCCATCGCCGGGTACAGGACTTCCTCGACGACGGGCGACAGGCGATGGATTTCATCGATAAAGAGCACATCGTGAGGCTCGAGATTGGTCAGCAGCGCCGCCAGGTCTCCGGCCCGTTCCAATACCGGCCCCGAAGTGCTCTTGATCGACACGCCCATTTCCTGGGCGATGATATTGGCCAGGGTGGTCTTACCCAGGCCCGGCGGGCCGAAGATCAGGGTGTGATCAAGGGATTCGCCGCGCCCGCGCGCCGCCTGGATAAACAGCTCCATCTGCTCCTTGACCGTCGGCTGGCCGATGTACTCGGCCAGGCTCAACGGCCGGATGGCGCGATCCTGGATTTCCTCGCGGTCGCGTCCGCCCGAGGCGGTAATCAAACGGTCGGCTTCAATCACTTAGATCATTCCCTTCAGGGCGCGACGAATCATGTCTTCGCTGCTCAGGCCTTTGTCTTTGATCGCCGACACCGCCTTGCTCGCCTCCTGAGGCTTGTAGCCCAGGGAAATCAGCGCACTGACCGCATCGGTTTCCGCGCTGGCCACCGGCACCGCGGCCACGCCGTCTGGCTGGTTGGGCACCAGGGCAAACATGCTCGGCACGGTTTCCCAGGCCTTGAAGCGATCCTTGAGCTCGACCAGCAGGCGCTCGGCGGTCTTCTTGCCAACGCCGGGCACCCGCACCAGCGCCGAGGTGTCCTGGGCCTGCACGCAACGCACCAGTTCGTCGACCTCCAGGCTCGACATCAGTGCCAGGGCCAACTTCGGCCCGACGCCATTGAGCCGGATCAATTCGCGGAAAAAGTCGCGCTCGCGCTTGCCGAAGAAGCCATAGAGTAACTGGGCATCCTCGCGCACAACCAGATGCGTGTGCAGGGTCAGCGGCTCGCCGACCGACGGCAGGCGGTAAAGCGTGGTCATCGGCACTTCCAGCTCATAGCCGAGGCCATTCACATCAAGGATGAGGTGCGGCGGCTGTTTTTCAGCCAGGGTGCCGCGCAAACGTCCAATCACGTATCAGATCCTTACTTTCTGGCCAGACCAGTGGCTGACGACTCGGAACGATAGCGCACTACCTTGTCCGGTGGGGCACTATCGACCAGCAAAATTGTTTGAGACGATGATGCTATCAGAGACGCAGGCGACCGCCACGGCTCCGTGCAGCGCCCAGGCCATGGGGCAAGAGACTGGAGCGGGTGTGCGCATGGCACAGGGCAATCGCCAGGGCATCCGAGGCGTCTATTTGCGGCTTGGTGGTGAGTTTGAGCAAATGCATGACCATCATCATCACCTGCTCCTTGTTGGCGCCGCCCGTGCCGGCCACGGCCTGCTTGACCTGGGTCGCGGTGTACTCGGCGATCTCGAGGTTTTCCTCGGCGCCGGCGACAATGGCCGCGCCCCGCGCCTGACCGAGTTTGAGCGCCGAATCGGCGTTTTTCGCCATGAACACCTTTTCGATGCCCATGGTTACCGGACCGTAGGTCTGGATCACCTCGCGGACACTGCGGTAGACGATCTGCAAACGCTCGTGCAGTTCGCCACTGCCGGTGCGGATACAACCCGACGCCACATATACGCAGCCACGCCCGGTATCGCGCACCACACCATAGCCGGTGATACGCGAACCGGGGTCGATACCAAGAATCAAAGTCATAGTGCCTGCGCTTGGGTCAGCCGAGCTGTTCGGCCACCGATTCGGGAATATCGGCATTGGAGTAGACGTTCTGCACGTCGTCCAGGTCCTCGAGCATGTCGATCAGCTTGAGCACCTTTTCCGCGCCCTCCAGATCGAGCTCGGCACTGGTGGTCGGCAGCATGACGATTTCCGCGTCAGCCGCCTTGAACCCCGCCGCGTCCAGGGCGTTACGCACCGTATAGAAGCCGGCGAACGAGGTAAACACGTCAATCGAGCCGTCGTCGTGGGTCACCACGTCATCGGCATCGGCTTCCATCGCCGCTTCCATCAGCGCGTCCTCATCGATGCCCGGCGCGAAGGACAACTGCCCCTTGCGTTCGAACAGATAGGCCACGGAACCGTCGGTCCCCAGGTTACCGCCACATTTGCTGAACGCGTGGCGCACGGCCGCCGCGGTGCGGTTGCGGTTGTCGGTCATGCACTCGACCATCACCGCGACGCCGCCGGGGCCGTAGCCTTCGTAGCTCAGTTCGACCATATCGTCGGTGTCGGCCGCACCGGCACCACGGGCCACCGCGCGATCGATGATATCGCGGCTCATATTGGCGCCGAGGGCCTTGTCCAGCGCCAGGCGCAGGCGTGGATTGGAGCCCGGATCACCACCGCCCTGACGAGCGGCAACGGTCAGCTCACGAATCCACTTGGTGAAGATCTTGCCCTTCTTGGCATCCTGACGTTCTTTGCGGTGCTTGATGTTCGCCCACTTGGAATGACCTGCCATAACTCGCTCCGAATGCTCTTTGAAACATTGCAATGAAACATTGTCCGCCCTGCCCTGGGACAGCGGCCAACAATAAAAAGTCTCGACCTTGAAAAAAGGCGCATCCAGTGGATGCGCCCTCGGGTCCGTCTTACTCTGCCTTGGGGGTTTCGCGCAGGCGGATATGCAAGTCGCGCAAGGCATTGGCGTCCACCGCCCCTGGCGCCTGGGTCATGACACAGGCCGCGCTCTGGGTTTTCGGGAACGCGATCACTTCGCGGATCGACTGCGCGCCGGTCATCAGCATCACCAGGCGATCGAGGCCGAAGGCCAGGCCACCGTGGGGCGGCGCGCCGTATTTCAACGCGTCGAGCAGGAAGCCGAACTTCTCTTCCTGTTCCGCTTCGCTGATACCCAGCAGACGGAACACCGCCTGTTGCATTTCCTTGCGGTGAATACGAATCGAACCGCCGCCCAGCTCGGTGCCATTCAGGACCATGTCGTAGGCACGGGACAGCGCGGTGGCCGGGTTGGCTTCCAGTTCTTCCGGCGAGCACTTCGGCGCGGTGAACGGGTGGTGCAAGGCGGTGAAGCTACCGTCGTCGTTCTCTTCGAACATCGGGAAGTCGACGACCCACATCGGCGCCCACTCGCAGGTCAGCAGCTCGAGGTCGTGGCCGACCTTGATCCGCAACGCGCCCAGGGCTTCGCTGACGATCTTGGCCTTGTCGGCACCGAAGAACACGATATCGCCATCGACCGCGCCAACGCGATCAAGGATCACGTTGAGGTTGGCCTCGGGGATGTTCTTGACGATCGGCGACTGCAGGCCTTCAACGCCCTTGGCGCGTTCGTTGACCTTGATGTACGCCAGGCCCTTGGCCCCGTAGATGCCGACGAACTTGGTGTACTCGTCGATCTTGCTGCGCGGCATGCTCGCCGCACCCGGGACGCGCAAGGCGGCCACGCGGCATTTCGGGTCGTTGGCCGGGCCGCTGAACACCTTGAATTCAACGTCCTTGAGCTGGTCGGCAACGTCCACCAGTTCCAGCGGGATACGCAGGTCCGGTTTGTCGGAGCCGTAGCGACGCATGGCCTCGTCCCAGGTCATGTGCGGGAACTCACCGAACTCCAGACCCAGCACTTCCTTGAACAGGTTGCGGATCATGCCTTCGGTCAGGCCCATGATGTCTTTTTCATCGAGGAAGCTGGTCTCGATGTCGATCTGGGTGAATTCCGGCTGGCGGTCGGCACGCAGGTCTTCGTCGCGGAAGCACTTGGCGATCTGGTAGTAACGGTCGAAGCCGGCCACCATCAGCAGTTGCTTGAACAACTGCGGCGATTGCGGCAGGGCAAAGAAGCTGCCGGCATGGGTGCGGCTCGGCACCAGGTAGTCACGGGCGCCTTCGGGGGTCGCACGGGTCAGGATCGGGGTTTCGACGTCGAGGAAGCCGTTTTCGTCCAGGTAGCGGCGAATGCTGGTGGTCATGCGCGAACGCAGACGCAGCTTCTCGAGCATTTCCGGACGACGCAGGTCGATAAAACGATAGCGCAGGCGGGTTTCTTCGCCGACATCGGAGTATTCGTTGAGCGGGAACGGCGGGGTTTCCGCTTCGTTCAGCACTTCCAGCTCATAGCCCAGCACTTCGATCGCACCGGAGGCCATGTTGGCATTGCCGGCACCGGCCGGACGCAAGCGTACCTTGCCGGTGATCTTGACCACATACTCGCTGCGCACGCGATCGGCGGCGGCGAAGGTATCGGCGCGATCCGGGTCGAAGACCACCTGGGCCAGACCTTCGCGGTCACGGATATCGAGGAAAATCACCCCGCCATGGTCGCGACGACGGTGGACCCATCCGCAAAGGGTGACTTCCTGGCCTTCCAGGCTCTCGTTCAGTTGGCCGCAATAGTGGCTGCGCATCATGGTCGTGGTTCGCTTCTAGTCATTCGAATTCGGTGGAGGTCTTGTCCTGGCAACGCGACAAGCGCCCGCTCGTGTCGCTTATTTCAGTCGGCTTTATCGCCACCGGCCAGGTTTTTCTTGCTGCCGGTCTTGAAATCCGTCTCGTACCAGCCGGTACCGCTCAGGCGGAAACCCGGCATGGAGAGCATTTTCTTCAATTGCGGTGCCTGGCAGGCCGGGCAGTCGACCAGCGGTGCATCACTGATCTTTTGAATGGCTTCCAGTTGATGAGCGCAGGAAGCACATTGGTAGTCGTACATGGGCATGGGGCGTCTCGGCAATCAGATAACGGCATCACTGCTGCCCGAGCCCGGGACGGGCCATGCAGCAAAGAGCGGGATTATATCCGTTAAATCGAGCCTTTGCAGCCGTGGACCGGTCACTGCCTCAGCCCAGGCCACCGCGTGAATCCACCGAGACGCCCGGCCAGGCCTATATCGCCCGGGATAAACCGCCCAATGTCAGCAGATGCACGACACACACCACCCGAATCAAGCCACTGAAATTCTTCACCCCGCCATATCGCAGGTGAACTTCCATATCGACATTGGACAGCAAGGCATTGACCGTACAGTCATGGGTACTGGCAATATCGGCCAATACCTTCCAATAAACCTCCTCCAGACGCAAGCAGGTGGCAAAACCATTCAAACGCACCGAACGCGAAACCGGTTTTGCCAATCCAATATCGAAATCCAGCAACAGGGGATCCACCCGGGTCTTGCGCAAACAACCGGAACTCCCCACTTCATGCCCCACCCACTGAACCATTTTCATCGCACTCCGTCGCTACACACCTTTGAATAAAGGCGCTCCTGGCAAACCTCCTGACATAAAACATTAAGTAAAAAACCCTATCCAGCAGACTGCACTACAGCCTCTGTAGGAAGGGTCCATTAAATAAAGGAGAACAACGAAAAGCCCGGGACAGGGTGCAGGCGAACGCTTGCGCCGCACCCTGCATCCCGGATGGGAAGACTCACGCCATGAACGAAACCGCGGCGGCTTCATTCATGCCCGGGCGAGCTCAGCCCTCCAGCAGGGCACGCAACATCCAGGCGGTTTTCTCATGCACTTGCATGCGCTGGGTCAGCAGGTCCGCGGTGGGCTCATCGCTGACTTTGTCCAGCAACGGAAAGAGCCCGCGCGCCGTGCGCGTGACCGCTTCCTGGCCTTGCACAAGCTGCTTGATCATTTCCTCGGCACTGGGTACCCCTTCTTCCTCCTTGATGGAGGACAGCCGGGCATAGGTGGAGTAGGTCCCCGGCGCCGGAAAACCCAGGGCGCGAATGCGTTCGGCGATCAGGTCCACCGCCAGGGCCAACTCGTTGTATTGTTCTTCGAACATCAAATGCAGCGTGCGGAACATCGGCCCGCTGACATTCCAGTGAAAGTTGTGGGTTTTCAGATAAAGCACGTAGGTATCCGACAAAAGACGCGAAAGACCTTCAACAATGGATTTGCGGTCCGCTTCGCTGATACCGATATCAATAGCCATATGTACTCCCTTTATCAGAATGAACATCGTCTTCGAAGGCGCAGGACCACTCTAGCAAATGCCTGCAACTTGCAGTGCCGGAACCACCACGACAAATCCGCCTTGCCCGCCCTTGCAAGCGTCTGGCTCGCGGACCTTGCCGAATCCGACCCAGTCCCGCGGCAAACTCTCCGACAGCGGCCAGGCGCCGAAGTTTGAGAAGGCATGGGCTTTGCTGTTAAATAGAGGCTGTGTCGTCACTGTCGAATCTCTGGCAGAGGCGCATAGGCGGATGCCCACACGTGCCCAACGCCTCACCTTTTTTCCAGAAGCGAACCGTGTGCCACCCGCTCTTCCTTGTGATCCGTCTTGAGTGAGTCAATCAAAATGTTGAAAATCGTCCACCTGCTAACGGGCGCTGTTGCCCTGCTGCTGTCCTTTATCCCCAGCCTGCGATCCGAAGCCCTGCCTTACCTGCAACAACCCGATGCGCTGTACCTGGCATTCTTCGGCTTGCTCAACCTGACCCTCGCGCCAGTCATTCCCTACTGGAACAAGGGCCCACGGCATCAACTGCAAATCCTGGTCAGCATCCTGCTGATCGTCGCCGTGGCACTGCAAATCCTCACCCTGCTCGCCCCTCTGACCCTGATCGGCGGCCAACCCGCCGTGCTCCCGAGTCTGCTGGCCGCCGTGCTTGCCGTACTGCTGCACCTGGCGGTGAGTTTCTACAAGAAATCGGCCCCGGCGGCGGCTTCCCACAACTACGACATGAGCAATCGCGATACCGGCACCGTCAAGTGGTTCAACACCTCCAAGGGTTTCGGCTTTATCTCGCGCGATTCCGGCGATGATATTTTCGTGCACTTTCGCGCCATCCGTGGCGAAGGCCACCGCGTCCTGGTCGAAGGCCAGCGCGTGGAGTTCTCGGTGATGAACCGGGACAAGGGCCTGCAGGCCGAAGACGTGATCGCAGCCCTGCCGCGTCGCTGAGCGCCCACAAAAAAACGCGAGGCAGCCTGGCTGCCTCGCGTTTTTTATGGTCCAGCCTTTGATCAATAATGAGGCGGCGGCGCTTCTTCCTCGAAAGACTCGAACTGTCCCATCATTTCCTCATGGCGCTTGAGCAGCGCCGCCATCTGCAATTGCAGGCGCTCGACCACGCGCTGCTGCTCCACCAGTACATCATTGAGCAATTGAATGGTGTCATCCTGAAACGCCAGGCGACTTTCCAGTTCGGTCACGCGATCTTCAGTGTTCATACGCTCACCGGAACAAAATGTTCATCATGCTGGAACGCCACGCGCAACTGTTCGCGAATCGTGGCGACCTCCTCGTCGCTATAAGGCCGGGCCGGATGCTTGCCCCAGACCGGTGCCGGCCATGCCACATCGTCGCGCCGACGGACGATCACATGCATATGGAGCTGACTGACCACATTGCCCAAGGCCGCGACATTCATCTTGTCCGCCTGGAAAACCTGCTGGAGCACCTGCGCCAGCTCCGTGGTCTCGCGCCACAGCTGCGCCTGATCGGCCACTTCCAGTTGAAACACTTCACTGATATCCGCACGCCTTGGCACCAGGATGAACCAGGGGTAATTCGAATCATTGGACAGCAGCACGCGGCACAGCGGCAGGTCCGCCATCGGCAAGGTGTCTTGTTGAAGGCGCGAATCGAGAACGAACACCGTGAATACTCCTGCGGGACGGGTAGGTTTGTGCCCGGCGAACGCCCGGCGACAGGCCATCAGGATACCCGTGATTGGCCGTCGATTCACGAGCCAGGCGGGCACCGGTCGAAAATGCGCGAATAAAGAGCACAAGCCGCGCCAGGATGGAACAGGCAGCGCTTTTTTGGCGCAAGAAACACCACAAATTTACACATCGACCAGAAGAAACCCACGCCACCACAAAAATGTCACCTTTTTCTGAAATTCTTGACCTACGTCATCGAGCGCAACAGCTGACTCAAGGGATAAGGGAGGACTGCTTGCCGGTACTCGCTGCCCACAGGGAAACTGCCGATCAGCTTTTTGCACCAAAACCGCACACTACGGCTACTATTAGTGCACACCTCACCCCCGACTACCCAGTCAGAGTGTGGACCGGTAACGTTTTTCGCTTTCCATGGATTTTCAATGGATTAGCAGCACAAGGAAAAGCAGTACGTCAAGAGCTAGAGAAAACGGCAGCCACCCTAGGTTTCATAAGGGTTTCAGCGCGATGAGGCGGGCCGGTGAATTTTTTCTAACGTTTTTTTCACTTTGTGCATGCTTGTTGCATCGGTGAGTAAATAGTCGCGACAGAGGGCCGGCCCGGATGCTGAAGCCCCTGCGACATCGTAACAACGCTGAACGGTGCGACCATGGAGCGTTCAGGGCTTGAACATAGATGCTTTCCTTCTATGCTCATGCGCTTGAAAACGGCGCTGAAGTTGTACGGCCTGTGATATATGGGCTGTGAATTTGCGACATGGAGCTAGCTTTTTGCGACAGGGTCGTAAAGAAGCCGCAAGGATAGGTGTGCAAGTATCGCCAAGTTTGTCGGCGTGATATAAGTTTGCGCCGACACAAAAAAGAAAGAGCCGCCCAGACAAAAATACAGGTGGGACGGCAGTACTCTTCCTAAACCAAAGGAGCAAATCACGATGCGCGTGATGAAGTGGAGCATGATCGCCCTGGCTGTTTCCGCAGCAGGCACCCAACTGGCCATGGCCGAACCGTTCGTAACCTCTCAGGCTGATGCCAAGGGTTTTGTTGAAGGTGCTTCGGCTGGTGTAGTTCTGAAGAACTACTACTTCAACCGGACCAATCAAGATCACGGTAACAACGACCAGAAAGACTGGACTCAAGGTGTACTGGGCAAATTCAGCTCTGGCTATACCCAAGGTACTGTCGGCGTAGGTGTAGATGTCTTCGGCGATGCCGGCTTCAAGCTTGACGGCACTGACGACCATGTAGGTACCGGTAACCTGAGTCACGGCGCAAGTGGCGTCAACAACAGCTTTGGTAAAGCAGGCGCGGATGTCCGTGTTCGCTTCTCCAAAACCCAGCTGAAATTCGGCGACTTCACTCCTACCACTTCGCCAGTATTCGCCGTAGGCGGCAGCCGTCTGTTCCAGCAAACCGCCCGTGGTTTTGAACTGCAGAGCAGTGAAGTCAAAGACCTGGATCTCGAAGCCGGTCATTTTTACGGTGGCAGCAGCTCGGACTACACCACTCTTCAGGGCACTCTGACTACCGCCTACACTCACGTTCGGGCCAAGAGCATCGACTATATGGGTGGCAAATATGCCATCAATGACAACCTGACTGCCTCCCTGTACGGTGCCAAGCTCGAGGATGTCTGGAACCAGTACTACACCAACGTCAACTACACCCTGCCAATGGCTAGTGATCAAAGCCTGAACTTCGACTTCAACCTCTATCGCACCAACGATACCGGTAGGGCGCTGGCAGGTGATATCAGTAACACCACTTACTCGCTGGCAGCGGCTTACTCGTTCCTCAAAGCACACACCGTTACCCTGGCCTTCCAGAAGGTGCACGGTGACACGCCATTCGACTACATCGGTGTAGAACGTGGCATGTCTAATGGGGTGCCCGGCCACCAAGGTGGCGACTCGATCTTCCTGGCAAACTCGATTCAGTACTCCGACTTCAACGGTCCTAACGAGAAATCCATTCAGGCTCGTTATGACATCAAAATGGCTGAGTACGGTATCCCAGGTCTGAGCTTCATGGCTCGTTATGTCCACGGTACAGGTATCGATGGTAGCAAGATCGCAGCTAATACCCCTTACGCGGGTAATAGCTACGGTTCAAACGGTCACCACTTCGAAACCAACTTGGAAGCCAAGTACGTCGTACAGTCTGGTCCTCTGAAAGACCTGTCCTTCCGTGCACGCCAAGCTTGGCACCGCGGCAATGCGGATGACGCAGAAGGCAACGTCAACGAGTTCCGTCTGATCACCGAGTACCCAATCACCATCCTGTAATCACCTGATTACTTGCTTGATGATGTGACACTCGTTTGAAGAAAGGCCCATCCTGGTGATGGGCCTTTTTTATTGCATCGACGTTTAGTCCGGAACCTGATAGCTAACTAATGAATAACAAACATCATAATCAGCCGCCCCTCCTTGACTACGGGCACAAAAAAAGAGCTTTCGCCCCAGTGCCACTCGTTGAATACGTGAATATTGAAAACGCCGCAAAACCTGTAGGAGCGAGCTTGCTCGCGATTCCGGCGTCACATTCACCACCGCCATCGCTGGCAATCGAACGTCGACCGGCCGCACCGACAAGAGATTGCGCAGCTCACGCAATTGTCGCCAGGCTTGAGGGTCTCTTCGCTGCGATGCGGCGTCCCGACAAGCCAGGCTCCCACAAGGGGTCGCGCGCTATCAAAATGGCATTCACATCGTCAGTCCAGCATTCTTGCTCCCTTGATGCCCGGCCTGCGGCCAGGCACCCACCTCGAGATTACTTCGCCGACTCTTCCTGCAGCATCCGCACCACCTGTTGCGGAAACGGAATCTCGATCCCCACCGCTTTCAGGCGGTCCCGTGCCAGCTCATTGAACAGGAACAACACATCGCCGTAATCGGCGGTATTGACCCACACCCGCAACGACATGGTGATCGAGTGCGCCCCCAGCGCCGCAACCACCGCCGCCGGCGCCGGATCGGCCAACACCCGGGGATCCTTCGCCATCTCCAGCAGCACCGCGCGGGCATCCTGCAGATTCGCCTGGAAATCCACGCCGACATCGAACACCACCTTGCGGGTGGCCTGACGGTTGGCGTTGGTGATGATGCCGTTCGACAGGTTGCCGTTGGGCATGATCACCGTCTGGTTGTCACCCGTGCGCAGGATGGTATGGAAAATCTGGATACTGTCGACCGTCCCGGTCACCCCTTGCGCGGTGATCGTGTCACCGATACGAAACGGCCGGAACAACAGGATCAAGACCCCACCGGCGAAGTTCGCCAGGCTGCCCTGCAACGCCAGGCCGATGGCCAGGCCCGCCGCACCGATGGCCGCGACAAAGGAGGTGGTCTCCACACCGATCATCGAGGCGACGCTGACGATCAGCAGTACCTTGAGGATGATGTTCGCCAGGCTGCTGATAAACCCCTGCAGCGCCAGGTCGGCATTGCGCAACGCCAGCAGCTTGCCCACGCGGTGGGTCAGGCTGTTGATCAACCACCAACCGATGCACAGGGTGACGATGGCCAGCAACACACGGCTGCCGTATTGCATGATCATCGGGATCCAGGCTTCCGAGGCCTTGACCAGGTGATCCACTTGCGCGTTCAAATCCATTGTTCTCTCCGGTTACCATGCGATGACCCGGCAAAACGCTGGCCGCGCCATGCGGCCCATCGTTTCACCGTGGCTGGGCCCTCCGACGCCGATAACTCCCAGAGGTTCCCTGACAGACTAGATCAGTCGCGGAAATTGTTGAATTGCAGCGGTACGTCGAATTCCTTGGCCCGCAGGTTGGCAATGGCCTCCTGCAGGTCGTCGCGCTTCTTGCCGGTGACCCGCACCTGCTCGCCCTGGATGGCGGCCTGGACCTTGAGCTTGGCGTCCTTGATGTGGGCGACGATTTTCTTCGCCGTGTCCTTGTCGATACCTTCCTTGAAGGTCGCTTCCTGCTTCATCAGCTTGCCGGAGGCGTAGGCATCCTTGATTTCCAGGCACCGGACGTCGATCTTGCGCTTGACCAGGGCCATGCGCAGAATCTCCAGCATGGCTTCGAGCTGGAACTCGGCCTCGGCGGTCAAGGTGATGGTCTGTTCTTTTTCCTTGAACTCGAAGGAGCCCTTGCCCTTGAGGTCATAACGACGGTCCAGCTCCTTGACGGCGTTCTCGACGGCGTTGGTGACTTCGTGCTTGTCCAGTTCGGATACCACGTCGAACGACGGCATCGTTTTTCTCCAAAATTAAATCGGCGCCACTCAATACCGATGGAGCGCGCCAGGTTTGACGGTTAAAATCCGCGAGCATTATAGCGGTTCTTCCCACTCATTCACTTGTGAGTCACCCATGCCGAACCCGGATCTGAGCATTTTGCTGGTGAGTGACGAGAATCTGGCCAGCAGTACCTTGGGCGGCAGCCTCCAGCGCGCGGGTTATCAGGACATCCGTCAGGCCAATGACAGCGTCCTGGCACTCGAGCAGCTCGACCAGCGGGCCACCAGCCTGCTGATCTGCGCGGGCAACGCGGGCCTGGCGCTGGCCGCCAAGGTCCGGCAACGGGACGAGATGAACGATCACTACACCTATGTGCTGCTGATCAGCGAACAATCACCCGCGATCCTGCTGGACGAAACCTCGGACAACGACATCGACGACCTGCTCGCCCCGCTCGATGTCGAGCGCCACCTGCTGACCCGCGTGCTCGCCGCCGACCGCCTGTGCAACACCTTGCAGCGCCTGCGCCAGGAAAACCGCCTGCTGCGCCAGAATATCGCGAGCCTCGAGCAGCGCAACCTGGTGGACTCCCTGACCGGCCTGGGCAATGCCCGCTATCTGCGCCAGAAACTCGTCGACAGCTTGCGCCAGGTCCAGGCCCGTGGCGGCGCCATCTGCTATCTGCTGATCGGTATCGAACAGGCCGAATTGCTACAACGCCAATATGGTAACGATCTCTACGACGAACTGCTGCAAGCCATCGCCCGCCGCCTGCAACAGTTGGTGCGCCCACTGGACGTGCTGGCCCGCCTGGATGAGCGGCATTTCGTCCTGATGACCCTGCCGCCCGACCTTCAGGAATGCGCGCCCAGCAGCTTCAAGCGCCTGCACGACGGTCTGAACCTCAAGACCTTCATGACCAACGCCGGCCCCATTGAGCTCAAGGCCGGCATCAGTCTGGTCGGCCTGGACAACAAGTGCTTCCCGCTGGACCCGCAAACCCTGTTCGACGAAGCCGAGCAACTGCTGCTCGAGTCCTATACCGCCGGCACGGTCAGCGCCAAACGCTTGCCGGCCCGCAGCTGATGAGCACCCACTGGCATGTACTGGGCGCCGGCAGCCTGGGCAGCCTGTGGGCCACCCGGTTGGCCAGGGCTGGCCTGCCGGTCGAGCTTATTCTGCGCGATACCGCGCGGCTGGCGGCGTATGAGGCGGCAGGCGGCCTGACCCTGATCGAACAAGGCCAGGAACAACGCTTTGCGATTCCCGCCCAGAGCCTCGACGCCGACACCCCCATCGAGCGCTTGCTGGTTGCCTGCAAGGCCTACGACGCCGAAGCCGCGGTGGCCCGCCTCGCTGCACGGCTCACCCCCGGCGCCGAACTGGTGCTGCTGCAAAACGGCCTTGGCAGCCAGGACGCGGTCGCGGCCCGGGCACCGCACGCGCGCTGCCTGTTCGCCTCCAGTACCGAAGGCGCCTTTCGCGATGGTGACTGGCGCGTGGTGTTCGCCGGTCACGGTTTCACCTGGCTGGGGGATGTCGCCCACCCCCAGCCACCGTACTGGCTCGATGACCTGACACTGGCTGGCATTCCCCATGAATGGAACACCCAGATCCTCACCCGGCTCTGGCGCAAGCTGGCGCTCAACTGCGCCATCAACCCGCTGACGGTGCTCTACGATTGCCGCAACGGCGGCTTGCTGGAACATCATTGTGAAGTCGCCACACTCTGCGCCGAACTGGCCGAGCTGCTCGAATGCTGCGGCCAGCCGGCCGCCGCCCTGGACTTGCACAGCGAAGTGGAACGGGTGATCCAGGCCACGGCGGCGAACTATTCCTCCATGCATCAGGACGTCGCTCAGGGGCGACGTACCGAAATCGGCTACCTGCTGGGCTATGCTTGCTCGGCGGCGGCACGCCATCACCGCAACCTGCCGCACCTGAGCCGCCTGTACAACCGGCTGGTGGCTCATCTGATGGCAAAGGGTTTGCCCAGTACCTGAGTGGGTCATCATAGATGAGTAGGTCACCATGGATGTGGGAGCGGTGCTTGGTCCGGGCGGCGTTCCGACGAAGCTTTTTGTGGCCTCAACGACCTCTTCGCGGATGAATCCTGCTCCCACAGCTTTTGGTGGCCTCAACGGCCTCTTCGCGGCGTTCCGGTAAATCCTGAGTTTGGTACACTCAAGGAAGGCTTGGCGGTAGCCCCCTGCCCGCTTCCCTTCGTCTCTCGAAACAGGACAACCGATGCCTCTGCGCCAGCGCCTCGAAAACCTGCCGGTCGGCCAAAAACTTCTCGCCGCCCTGTTGGTCCTGCTGACCACCGTGCTGCTGGTCGCCAACCTGACATTCATCGGCGCCGCCTACTGGATCTCCCAGGAGAGCATGGCGCCCCAGGCCTTGCAAACCATTGGTCGACTGGTGTCGAACCCAAGCCTGGTCAGCCAGGCCCTTGACTCCCCGCAAGCCGCCGAAGCCCTGCTCCACGAACTCGACAGCTACTCGCCGCTGCGCGCCGCCGCGATTTATGACGGCCCAGGCAATCGCATGGCACAACTGCAACACGGCGATCACCTGAACCTGCCGGAGCGCTTTCGTCACATCGAAGCCTGGCGCCTGACAGAGTTTCGCAGCAACCAGGTCATCGACATGCCGCGCCCCGGCGCAGCCCCCGGACACCTGCTGCTGGTAGCCAGCAGTGAACTACCGGTGGCCTTCTATACCGGCACCTTGACCGCCAGCCTCGGTATCCTGACCTTCAGTATCCTGTTGTGGCTGATCATTGCCCGCCAGATCAAGCGCCTGATCACCCGGCCAATCCACGAGCTCGAAGAACTCTCGCGCCAGGTCACCCGTGAAGAGAACTACGCGCTGCGAGCCCCGCGTGGCAACCACGACGAGATCGGCAGCCTGGCCGAAGCCTTCAATACCATGCTGTCGCGGATCGAGGCCCGGGAGCAGCAGCTCAAACGCGCCCGCGACGACTCCCAGGCCGCCTATGACCAGGCCCAGGGGCTGGCCGAGGAAACCCGCCACACCAACCGCAAGCTGGAACTCGAAGTCCAGGTGCGCAGCAAGATCGAGAAAAAGCTCACGGGCTTCCAGAACTACCTCAACAGCATCATCGACTCCATGCCCTCGGCGCTGATCGCCCTGGACGAGCAGCTCTATGTCACCCAGTGGAACCAGGAGGCCAGCGCCCTGTCCGGCACGCCGCTGGACGAAGCGCTGAACCAGCCGATTTTCCTCGCCTTCGAACCGCTCAAGCCGTTCCTGCCGCAACTCAAGGAAACCGTCGAGCAACACAGTGTGACGAAGATCGAACGGGTGACCTGGATCAAGGATGACGAGGCCCGCCACTATGCCCTGACCTTCTACCCATTGATGGGCGGCGCCGGACGCGGCGTGGTGATTCGCATCGATGACATCTCGCAGCGCCTGTCACTGGAGGAAATGATGGTGCAATCGGAGAAGATGCTCTCGGTCGGCGGCCTGGCGGCGGGCATGGCCCACGAAATCAACAACCCCCTGGGGGCCATTCTGCACAACGTGCAGAATATCCGTCGGCGCCTGTCAAAGGAGCTGCCGAAGAACCTGGAGTATGCACAGCAGGCCGGCATCGACCTGGACACCGTCAACCGCTACCTGCAAAGTCGCGAGGTGCCGCAACTGCTTGACGGCATCCAGCAGGCCGGCGCGCGGGCGGCGAAAATCGTCACCCACATGCTCAGCTTCAGCCGGCGCAGCAACCGCGAGATGGCCCCCTGCGATCTGCCGGCACTGATCGACCAGGCGGTGGACATCGCCGGCAACGACTTCGACCTGACCATCGGTTTCGACTTCAAGGGCCAGGCGATCATCCGCCAGTTCGACCCGCAACTGGGCCCGGTCCCGGGCACCGCCAACGAGCTGGAGCAGGTGTTGCTGAACCTGCTGAAAAACGCCGCCCAGGCCATCCACCAGCGCGAGAACGACAGCGAACCCGGACGCATTACCCTGCGCACCCGCTTGAATCCGCCCTGGGCCGAGATCCAGGTCGAGGACAATGGCGTCGGCATGCCGGAACACATCCGCAAACGCACCTTCGAACCCTTCTTCACCACCAAGGAAATCGGCCAGGGCACCGGGCTGGGCCTGTCGGTGTCCTATTTCATCATCACCAACAACCACAAAGGCCAGATGGAAGTGCAATCGACGCCGGGCGCGGGCACCTGCGTCACCCTGCGTCTGCCCTTGGCCGGCAGTCAGACGGCGCTTCCCGAACTGAGCAAAGCGGAGTCTTGAGCATGGGTTTTCGTCTGTCGAAGATTTACACACGCACCGGCGACGCCGGGGAAACGGGACTGGGCGATGGGCGTCGGGTGCCGAAGGACCATCCACGGATCGAAGCCATCGGCGAAGTCGATATGCTCAACAGCCAGTTGGGATTGCTACTGGCCGGGTTGGCGGAGCTGGTGGTGATCCATCCAGAGCTCAATGAGCTGATCGAGGTGCTGACCCCCATTCAACATCGCCTGTTCGATCTCGGCGGTGAACTGGCGATGCCGACTTACCAGGCCCTCGACGCCGCCGAGGTCCAGCGCCTGGAAAACGCCATCGATCGTTGGAACGAAGAGTTGGGGCCGTTGGAAAACTTCATCCTGCCTGGCGGCTCGATGTTGATTGCCCAGGCGCATGTCTGTCGCAGCCAGGCGCGCAGCGCCGAACGGCGGTGCCAGCAGTTGAATGCAGTGGAACCTTTGGGTGAGGTTGGGCTGGCTTATATCAACCGACTGTCGGATCTGCTGTTCGTCGCGGCGCGGTTGATTGCACGGCGCGAGAAGATCGCCGAAGTATTGTGGGAGGCGGCAAAAAAGCCGGTCTCTCACTGAAGATCGAACAGCATTGAACCAGCAGCCGGGCTCAATTCTGTGGCGAGCGGGCTTGCCCGCGCTCGACTGCGCAGCAGTCGTAAAACCGATCACCTCGGTTTGTCCGACAGACCGCGTTAGCTGGTTTTAGGGGCGCTTCGCACCCCAGCGCGGGCAAGCCCGCTCACCACAAGTTCGCGGGGCACCTGAACCGTCGTTATTACGGCCAGAACGCCCGAATGCCGGCGACGCCCTGCGCGCCGGTTTCCCAGGCCAACGAGCGCTCGTCCGGTCCAACCCCGCCCAGCAGATACACCGGCTTGTTGAACCCGGCGATCAACTGCCCGGCCTGCTCCCAACCCAGCGGCTGCGCATCCGGATGGGTCTGTGTCGGTTGCACGGGCGACAACGTGACAAAATCCACGCCCATCTGCTCGGCCAACGCCAACTCTTCAACGTTATGACACGAAGCGGCCAACCAGCGATCCGCCGGCAGTGGACGCCCGGCACTGGCGTATTTGCGCAACTGCGCCGACGTCAGGTGCCAACCCGCCGAAGGGAAATCCCCCAGCCATTCGAAGGGTCCCTTGAGCATCAACTGCGCCTTGCCCGCACACAGCCCCACCGCATCCACCGCCAAGTCGCGATATTGCGGGTCATAGCCGTTCGGCGCACGCAGTTGAACCAGCCTGATCCCGCCGGCAATCGCCTTCTGGATCCCCTTGAGCAACTGCGGGGTGTCCAGGCCATCCGGGGTAATCAGGTACTCAGCCGGTAAACGGGCCGCCGCGACTATCGGCTGGTTGGCCGCCGGAAACTGGTAGTCCGCCAGTTCCCGTGCGGTGACCCAAGCCAGCGGCTGCCCCTCGGCACCGTGGGGTTCGCCAGTAAAGGCCGAAACCTCCCAGACATCCAGCAGAACCTGCTTGTCCGGGTAATCGTGGCGCACCTTGATCAGCGGCCGGGCGGCACTGACCACAATACCCAGTTCCTCCTGGAGTTCGCGGGCCAGGGCCACCTGGACGGCTTCGCCGTCCTCGACCTTGCCACCGGGAAACTCCCAGAGACCGCCCTGATGCTGGGTATCCGCCCGCCGGGCTATCAGAATGCGGCCGTCGACGCCACGGATAACCGCGGCCGCCACATGGATGCGTTTCACGTTGCAATCTCCTGCGCAGGACCTGTGGATCAGGTGCGGTATTCCGCGTTGATCTTCACGTACTCGTGGGACAGGTCGGTGGTCCAGATGGTTTCACTGCACTCACCGCGACCCAGTTCAATACGAATGGTGATCTCTTCCCGGGCCATCACCGCCGACCCCTGCTCTTCGGTGTAGCTCGCGGCACGCGCGCCGCGGCTGGCGATGCAGACTTCACCGAGGAACACATCGATCTTGCTCACATCCAGCTCCGGCACGCCGGCACGGCCGACGGCGGCGAGGATCCGGCCCCAGTTCGGATCGGAGGCGAACAGCGCGGTCTTGATCAGCGGTGAATGCGCCACGGTGTAACCGACATCCAGGCATTCCTGGTGATTGGCGCCGCCATTGACGGCGACGGTGACGAACTTGGTCGCGCCTTCGCCGTCGCGGACGATGGCCTGGGCCACCTCCATGCACACTTCGAACACGGCCTTTTTCAGCGCTTCGAACAACGGCCCACGAGCCTCGGTGATTTCCGCGAGGGCGGCCTGACCGGTGGCGATCAACATGCAGCAGTCGTTGGTCGAGGTGTCGCCATCGATGGTGATGCGGTTGAACGATTTGTTGGCGCCGTCCAGTATCAGGTTATGCAACACCTCGCGGGAAACCTTGGCGTCGGTGGCGATATAGCCGAGCATGGTCGCCATGTTCGGACGGATCATCCCCGCCCCCTTGCTGATCCCGGTGACGGTGATGGTCACGCCATCATGCTGGAACTGGCGGCTGGCGCCCTTGGGCAGGGTGTCGGTGGTCATGATCCCGGTGGCGGCCGCAGCCCAGTTGTCCACGGACAGGTCATCCAGGGCCGCCTGCAACGCCCCTTCGATTTTTTCCACCGGCAACGGCTCGCCGATCACCCCGGTGGAGTACGGCAGCACGGCGCTGGCGTCGACCCCGGTCAACTCGGCCAGCTTGGCGCAGGTCCGCGCGGCGGCGACCAGGCCCGGCTCGCCGGTCCCGGCGTTGGCATTGCCGGTGTTGGTCAACAGATAACGCACGTTGCCCTGGACACGTTGCCTGGCCAGGATCACGGGCGCCGCGCAAAACGCATTGAGGGTGAACACCCCCGCCACCGTGGAGCCTTCGGCACAGCGCATGACCACCACATCCTTGCGCCCCGGGCGCTTGATACCGGCCGAGGCGATACCGAGTTCAAAACCGGCAACCGGGTGCAATGTGGGCAAAGGACCAAGACCAACAGCCATGAATGCGCTCCTTTCAATGTGATGTCTGCACTGCCGTCACAAGCGACAGTGTTTCAAATGGAAAAACGCCGCGACGGCATGCCGGTCGCGGCGCGGGTATTTCAGGGTTCAGACCCGCAAGGACTTAGCTGATCTGACCATGGCAATGCTTGTACTTCTTGCCCGAACCGCAGTAGCACAGTTCGTTACGGCCCAGTTTCTGCTCGTTGCGCACCGGCGCGGTGGCCAGGGCAACATCGACTTCTTCACCGAGAACTTCCGGCTCGTCCAGACCCGGCGCCTCAGCGTGCTGGAACTGCAGGCGCTGGGCCAGGGCTTCGGCTTCCTGACGCAGGCGCGCCTCTTCCTCGGCCGGGTCCTCGCGACGCACCTGGACGTGGGACAGGACGCGAATCGAATCGCGCTTGATGGAGTCCAGCAGCTCGGAGAACAGAGTGAACGACTCGCGCTTGTATTCCTGCTTCGGGTTCTTCTGCGCATAACCGCGCAGGTGAATGCCGTGACGCAGGTGATCCATGGTCGACAGGTGGTCTTTCCACAGGTCGTCGAGCACGCGCAGCACGATCTGCTTCTCGAAGGTGCGCAGCGCTTCGGCGCTGGCCTGCTCTTCTTTTTCGTTGTATGCCGCCAGCAGCTCGTTGAGCAGCTTCTCGCGCAGGGTTTCTTCGTAGAGGTGATCGTCTTCGTCGAGCCACTGCTGGATCGGCAGCTTCACGCCGAAATCGTTCTGCAGGGCCGACTCCAGGCCCGCCACGTCCCACTGCTCGGGCAGCGATTGTGGTGGAATATGGGCGCTGACGGTAGCGTTGAGCACATCCTGGCGGAAATCGGCGATGGTTTCACCGATATTATCGGCGGCCAGCAACGTGTTACGCATGTGATAGATCACTTTACGCTGTTCGTTGTTGACGTCGTCGAACTCGAGCAGTTGCTTGCGGATATCGAAGTTGCGGCCTTCGACCTTGCGCTGGGCCTTTTCGATGGCGTTGGTCACCATGCGGTGCTCGATCGCCTCGCCCGGCTGCATGCCCAGGGCCTTCATGAAGTTCTTCACCCGGTCCGAGGCGAAGATGCGCATCAGGCTGTCTTCCAGCGACAGGTAGAAGCGACTGGAACCGGCGTCACCCTGACGACCGGCGCGACCGCGCAACTGGTTGTCGATACGACGGGACTCGTGACGCTCGGAGGCGATCACCTGCAAGCCGCCCGATTCGAGCACCTGCTGGTGGCGCTTCTGCCAGTCGGCCTTGATCTGGGCGATCTGCTCGGGGGTCGGGTTTTCCAGCGCCGCCACTTCGACTTCCCAGTTACCGCCCAACAGGATGTCGGTACCACGACCGGCCATGTTGGTGGCAATGGTCAGGGCGCCAGGGCGACCGGCCTGGGCGATGATTTCCGCTTCCTTCTCGTGGAACTTGGCGTTCAGGACCTTGTGCTCGATGTTCTCCTGGTTGAGCAGGCTGGACATGTGCTCGGAGGTTTCGATGGTCGCCGTACCCACCAGCACCGGGCGACCCTGGGCCAGGGACTCCTTGATATCGGTGATGATCGCCGCGTACTTCTCTTCGGCGGTGAGGAATACCAGGTCGTTGTAGTCCTTGCGCGCCAACGGCTTGTTCGGCGGAATGACCATCACTTGCAGGCCGTAGATCTGGTGGAACTCGAACGCTTCGGTGTCGGCGGTACCGGTCATGCCGGACAGCTTGGTATAGAGGCGGAAGTAGTTCTGGAAAGTGGTCGACGCCAGGGTCTGGCTTTCGGCCTGGATATTGAGGTTTTCCTTGGCCTCGATGGCCTGGTGCAGGCCCTCGGACAGGCGACGACCGGGCATGGTACGACCGGTGTGTTCGTCCACCAGGACCACCTGGCCGTCCTGGACGATGTATTCGACGTTGCGATGGAACAGCTTGTGCGCGCGCAGGCCGGCATACACGTGGGTCAGCAGGCCCAGGTTATGGGCCGAATAGAGGCTCTCGCCCTCGGCCAGCAGGCCGACCTGGGTCAGCATCTCTTCGATGAACTGGTGACCGGCTTCGTTCAGCTCGACCTGACGGGTCTTCTCGTCGACGGTGAAGTGGCCTTCCTTGGTCACCACGCCTTCCACTTCCTCGATGTGCAGCACGAGGCGCGGGATCAGCTTGTTGATCTCGGTGTACAGCCGCGAGCTGTCTTCGGCCTGGCCGGAGATGATCAGCGGGGTACGGGCTTCGTCGATCAGGATGGAGTCGACTTCGTCGATCACGGCGAAGTTCAGCTCGCGCTGGAACTTCTCTTCCATGCTGAACGCCATGTTGTCGCGCAGGTAGTCGAAACCGAATTCGTTGTTGGTGCCGTAGGTGATGTCGGCGGCGTAGGCGGCACGCTTCTCTTCCGGCGGCTGGAACGGCGTGACCACGCCGACCGTCAGGCCGAGGAATTCATAGAGCGGACGCATCCAGTTGGCGTCGCGGCGAGCCAGGTAGTCGTTCACCGTGACCACGTGCACGCCCTTGCCGGACAGCGCGTTGAGGTAGACACCCAGGGTTGCCACCAGGGTTTTACCCTCACCGGTGCGCATTTCCGCGATCATGCCTTCATGCAGGGTCATGCCGCCGATCAACTGCACGTCGAAGTGGCGCATGCCCATGACCCGCTTGCCGGCTTCGCGGGCAACCGCAAAGGCTTCGGGCAGGAGTTTGTCGAGGGTCTCACCTTGGGCTATGCGGGCCTTGAACTCTCCGGTCTTGGCACGCAACTGCTCGTCCGAAAGGGCCACCATTTGCTCTTCGAAGGCATTGACGATCTGTACCGTCTTGAGCATGCGTTTGACTTCACGCTCGTTCTTGCTTCCAAAAAGTTTCTTTAACAAAGGCGCAAACATATCGGCAGGTTCTTCCACACATAGGGATGGAGGGCGGCCCCGTGAGTCGCCCGTGCAGCCCTCATGGCCGCATGCGAACGAGTATTCTACCCGGAAACGATGGTGAGGAAAGTGGCGTTGATCCACGATGCTGGCACAGCGCTGTGACGGGGCCACTCTAAAATAAGGTCTTTTTCCCGAACTTCAAGCCATCGAGCGCAGACGTTGACCGCGGACTTTAGGGCCAAAGACGATTCACATCAATGGCCGCAGGTTGAGCGGGCGCTTCTGCTACCATGGCGACTCTGTTTCTTCAGGTGTCTGAATCATGGCATTTCGCCCTCTCACGGCCCGGGCGCCCGCCGCCCTGCTTCGCGAAGCCAAGCCACTGAAAGCCATTTTCGGCCATGCCCAGCGCCTTGCTCATTTGCAGCGCCTGCTGGAAAGCCAACTGCAACCCGCCGCCCGCGAACACTGCCACGTGGCGTCGTGGCGGGAAGGCAGCCTGCTGCTGATCGTCACCGACGGGCACTGGGCAACCCGCCTGCGCTACCAGCAAAAACGCCTGCAACGGCAATTGCAGGCGTTCGACGTCTTCGACGGCCTGACCCGCATCCTGTTCAAGGTGCAACCGCCGACCGTCCCCCAGGGCGCGGTGGGCCACACCATGGATTTGTCCGTCAATGCGGCACAAACCATCCAGGACACCGCCGATGGCATCAGCGATCCGAACCTGCGCGCCGCCCTGGAGCGCCTGGCCAGCCACGCCAAACCCAAGACCTGAGTTGCCTGCCTGGCCCTGACTGAACGGATCAGGCCGCCCCTCCCCGGCGCGGTCCTGGCTAATCTTTGCGCCTGTGCGGCCGATAGCAGGAAGACAACCAAGAAAACAATCAGAACAACCCTCCGGCCCTCCCCTGAGCTGATCCCTAAGGAGCAGAGGAAGTATCAGCTTACGTTCAACGCGGCCCTGCGCGCCACCTTTGATCGCCTACCTGGACACCAGATACCTTAGCGGACCTCGAACCCCATGAACAAAAATCTCAAATTCAGCCACAAGATCCTGCTCGCCGCGTCGCTGATCGTTCTGTCAGCCTTCGCGCTCTTCACACTGTACAACGACTATCTGCAACGCAATGCGATCCGCGACGATCTCAACAGTTATCTGCATGAGATGGGGGGCGTCGCCGCCAACAATATCCAGACCTGGCTGACCGGGCGCAGCCTGCTGGTGGAAAACCTGGCCCAGTCGGTCGCTCTCAACGCCGACCCTGCCAACGTCTCCAACCTGCTGGAACAGAAAGCCATCACCAGCACCTTCATGGGCGCCTATCTGGGTAGCAAGGACGGTAGCTTCATGATCCGTCCGGACAGCAAGATGCCCGACGGCTATGACCCGCGCGTCCGCCCCTGGTACAAAAGCGCCGAGAACAGCAGCGACTCGGCCCTGACCGAACCCTATATCGACCTGGCATCCGGGCAGTTGGTGATCTCCATCGTCAACACCGTGCGCAAGGCCGGCCAGAGCATCGGCGTGGTGGGCGGCGACCTGAGCCTGCAAGCCATCGCCGACAGCCTCAACGCGCTGAATTTCCACGGCAACGGCTACGCCTTCCTGGTCAGCGCCGACGGCAAGATCCTGGTGCACCCGGACAAAGCCCTGGTGATGAAAAATCTCAGCGACGCCTATCCCCAGGATACCCCGCGCATCGGCAACGAAATCAGCGAAACCGAGGCCAATGGCAAAACGCGCATCGTCGCCTTCGCACCGATCAAGGGCCTGTCCTCGGTCAGTTGGTATGTCGGCCTGTCCGTGGACAAGGACAAGGCCTTTTCGATGCTCAGCAAATTCCGCAGCTCCGCGGTGGTCGCCACGACCGTCGCCGTGCTGATCATCATCGCCCTGCTTGGTCTGTTGATCCGCGCGCTGATGCAGCCGCTGCACGTGATGACCCGCGCCATGCAGGATATTGCCGACGGCGAAGGCGACCTGACCCGGCGCCTGAAGATCGAGTCCCAGGACGAGTTCGGAATCCTTGGCACCGCCTTCAACCACTTCGTCGAACGCATCCACACCTCGATCCGCGAAGTCTCCTCGGCGACCCAGCAGGTCAACGAAGTGGCCCTGCGGGTGGTCAGCGCCTCCAACTCATCGATGCACAACTCCGATGAGCAGGCCAATCGCACCAACAGTGTCGCCGCGGCCATCAACCAGTTGGGCGCCGCCGCCCAGGAAATCGCCCGCAACGCCGCCCAGGCCTCGCACCAGGCCAGCGACGCACGCGGCCTGGCCGAAGACGGTCAGCAGGTGGTGGAGCGCAGCATCAAGGCCATGCACCAACTGTCGGAAATGCTCGCCACCTCAAGCACCAATATCGAATCGTTGAACAGCAAGACGGTGAACATCGGGCAGATTCTCGAAGTGATCACCAGCATCTCCCAGCAAACCAACCTGCTGGCCCTCAACGCCGCCATTGAGGCGGCCCGGGCCGGCGAAGCCGGACGTGGCTTTGCGGTGGTGGCGGACGAGGTGCGCAACCTGGCTCACCGCACCCAGGAATCGGCCCAGCAAATCCAGACCATGATTGAAGAATTGCAGGTTGGCGCCCGGGAGTCGGTCGGCACCATGGGCCATAGCCAGCGCCACAGCCTGGAAAGCGTGGAAATCGCCAACCTGGCCGGCGAGCGCTTGAGCAGCGTGACCCAGCGCATTGGCGAAATCGACGGCATGAACCAGTCCGTCGCCACCGCGACCGAGGAGCAAACCTCGGTGGTCGAGTCGATCAACATGGACATCAGCGAGATCAACACCCTCAACCAGGAAGGCGTGGAAAACCTGCAATCCACCTTGCGGGCCTGCTCCGACCTCGAACAGCAAGCCGCCCGGTTGAAGCATCTGGTGGGTAGCTTCAGGATTTAAGCGACGCCGAAAAGCCTTGTGGGAGCGGGGCTTGCCCGCGAAGAGGGCCGTGAGAGCGCTAAAAAGCTTCGCGGGCAAGCTCCGCGCCCACAAGGCGATGCAATCAGCGCTTGAGGGGGTCGGCCTTGGCCTGTTTTTCCCGCAACTGTTGCCAGAGCTCGGCGGCACCGGAAAACTCGGTGCCGTGTTCGTCCGTCATGGCCTCGGTGTCGTAACGGCTCAGACAACCTTCCCCCAGGGTCGGTGGCGCCTTGGCCGTTGCCTTGTCGAGTGGATCGCTCATCACCACGCCTCCAGGCCCATGAACGGGCTGTCAGAACACCACGGTCTTGTTGCCGTGCACCAGCACACGATCTTCCAGGTGATAACGCAGGCCACGGGCCAGCACCATCTTCTCGACATCGCGACCGAAACGCACCATATCCTCGATGCTATCACTGTGACTTACACGCACCACATCCTGTTCGATGATCGGGCCGGCATCCAACTCCTCGGTTACATAGTGGCAAGTCGCCCCAATCAACTTCACGCCCCGCAGGGATGCTTGGTGATAGGGCTTGGCGCCGACGAACGACGGCAGGAAGCTGTGATGGATATTGATAACCTTGTGCGCGTACTCGCGGCACAGTTCCGGCGGCAGGATCTGCATGTAGCGCGCCAGTACCACCACGTCGGCGGCGTGATGCTTGACCAGGCGCGACACTTCGGCGAACGCGGGCTCTTTGTCCTGCGGGTTCACCGGTACATGGTAATAAGGAATGCCATGCCACTCGACCATGCTGCGCAGGTCGTCGTGGTTGGAAATCACGCAGGCGATCTGGCAATCGAGCTCATCGCTGTGCCAGCGGTGCAGCAGGTCGGCCAGGCAATGGGATTCACGGCTGGCCATCAACACCACGCGCTTCTTCTGCTCGGTGTCGGTGATCCGCCAGGTCATGGAAAACTCTTCGGCGATCGGGGCAAACGCCTCACGAAAGGCGTCCAGGCCGAACGGCAGGCTGTCGGCACGAATCTCGTGACGCATGAAGAACCAACCACTGAGGTTGTCGGAGTGATGGCTCGCTTCGGTGATCCAACCGTTGTAAGACGCCAGAAAGTTACTGACTTTGGCAACGATGCCAACGCGGTCGGGGCAGGCAATCACCAGCCGGAAAGTGCGCATGAGGGGAAAACTCCAGAACTTCGCAAAGGTAGCCATTCTAGCGAGTGCGCGACAAAACTGCAGTATTCGTTGCACCGACGGGGCACTCCCATCCGTCCGCCGGTTTCTCACCTCGCGTGTCTTGGGTTTTCCCCGAGTGACGCAGTGGACAGCGCCGATAATTCAAACATCCCGACAACAAGACAGCTCTTGGCCGCCACGGCAAAATATCTAAGTCGGCGACAAGCGCCGGCTTAAGTTTCAAATAAAATGCAATAAACCTTCTATTAAATGTTTACTTGCTCAAACACTCTGACTACTATTACGTCACTGTACCCCGCTCGTCCTGACTCAACATAAGGTAGTGTCCATGTCCCTGATCCAGAAATACCACGAGACCAAAAACGCCATCGAAGAACTGCAAGCCCAAATGGCTGCCATGGAAAAAGACGGCGCGCTGAAAAAAGAAATGGAATTCGAAAGCAAACTGCGCACTCTGCTGGGTGAATACAACAAGTCCCTGGTCGACGTCATCGCCATTATGGACCCACAGGCCAAAACCGGCAAAACCGTACGCGGCGCCGTGAAAACCACCGGCACCAAACGCGCACGTAAAGTCAAGCAATACAAGAACCCGCACAACGGTGAAGTGATCGAAACCAAAGGCGGCAACCACAAGACTCTGAAAGAGTGGAAAGCCAAGTGGGGCGGCGACGTGGTTGAAGGCTGGGCGACCCTGCTGGGCTAAGCCAGGCCGGTCACGGACGCTATTCGCGACCTACAAAAAAACGCCAGTTCACTGGCGTTTTTTATTGCCTGTCATTTAATCGCCAACGTGTTTAATCGGTCGGAATGTTAAAACGTGTAAACAACGATCGCGCATACTCCTGCCACTGCTCCAGCACCTGACGCTGCTCAGCTGTCGCATTCAGCAAACACTTCATGAGCTGCTCGGTAAAATCCGCCAGGGTATTCGGCGCCCCGCAGACCGCCTCGGTCAGGCGCAGTCGGCAAAATGTCCGCCAACGTTGTTGCTCTTCTTCACTCAAGCTGGCGGGAAAGTTGCGTGCCCGGTAACGGAATAATAATTCCGGCAAACGCTCATCATCGAACGGCCATTGCGCACGCGCCAACTGCTCGGGGCCCGCAGTGCGAACTTGTTCACACAATCGTCGGTCACGATCACCGATAAAACCGTCGTACAACTGCTGCTCCGGATCTTCACTGGGAGCGAAATCTTCGCTGGCATAAAGGGCCTGGACTTTATCCCGCCAAACTTCCTGCGCAGCGCTCAGTTGCTGGCGGCGCGCCTCATAAAGCGCCATGTCCAACTGCAGACGCTGCTGATCTTCGCCACGCAATACATTCAGCGGGGCCACCACCGGGCAACGGTTGACATGAATCAACTTGAGCGGCACTGGCATCTGCCCTTCGCCCAGGTCGCCATGACGGGTATAGAGTTGCTCGCGCAAGGTCTCGGCATCCAGCGTCAACAGCGGCTGCGGATCCTGGGACAGATCGCAGACAATCAAGGCATTGCGGTTACGCGGATGCCAGGCCAAAGGCAGGACAACCCCCAGGTAATGGCGAGCGGCCGAGAAGCGGCCACTGATATGCACCATCGGCTGCAACAGGCGAACCTGGTCCAATACCCGCTGCTTGCTGCGCAGTTGAAACAGCCAGTCATACAACTTCGGCTGTTTCTCGCGAATCAATCGCGCCAGGGCAATGGTGGCGCGTACATCGGACAAGGCCTCGTGGGCATGGCCATGATCGATGCCATTGGCGGCGGTCAGGCGTTCAAGCCGCAGGGTCACGCGCCCGTCCTCCTCGGGCCAGACGATCCCTTGCGGGCGCAGTGCGTAGGCCGCGCGCACCACATCGATCAGGTCCCAGCGACTGTTGCCGCCCTGCCACTCGCGGGCATAAGGATCGAAAAAGTTTCGATAGAGGCTGTAACGGGTAATTTCGTCGTCAAACCGCAAAGTGTTGTAGCCGGCGCCACAGGTCCCCGGTTGGGACAGTTGGGCGTGCACCCGCGTCATGAAGTCGGCCTCCGCCAAGCCCTGCTCGGCGAGCTGCCGCGGGGTGATGCCGGTGATCAGGCAAGCCGCCGGGTGTGGCAGGATATCCTCGCTGGGTCGGCAATACAGGTTGACCGGCTCGTCGATCTCGTTGAGCTCGGCATCGGTACGGATGCCCGCCACCTGCAAGGCGCGATCACAGCGCGGATTGATCCCGGTGGTTTCGTAGTCGTACCAGAAGATAGAGGTCACGGCGGATTCCTGAACAAAAGACCGATGCAGTCTAGGCGTTCGGCGACCCCTCGGACCAGCATCCCGTAACAACTTGACGCTATGACTTCGATACCGTTCATTACAGAGTTAAGTTGCTTAGCCAGGCGCCGCTGGCTAGGATCGGGCCTCTGTCCGCAAGGACCTGTCACTATGCCGTCGATTTCAGCACCGACAAGGAAGACTGCGCTGCCAACCCCCCTGGACACTCACTACCGGGTCGAAACCCCGGAAGGCATCGACCTGCCCCTGCGCCCGGCCGGCCTGCCCGTGCGAGCCCTGGCGTTCGCCATCGACCTGGGCGTGCGCGGCGTGCTGCTCGGGGTTCTGTTGAGCAGCCTGATGCTGCTCGGCAAGCTGGGTCTGGGCCTCGGCTCGATTGTGCTATTCCTCGTCAGTTGGTGGTACATGGTGCTGTTCGAAGTGCTCAACCAGGGGCGCTCGCCGGGTAAACAGTTAATGGGCCTGCGCGTCGTGCATGACGACGGCACGCCGATCGGCTGGGCCGCCTCCCTGACCCGCAACCTGCTGCGCTTTGTCGACATGCTGCCGTTCGGCTATTGTCTCGGGGCCATCAGTTGCCTGCAGCACCCGACCTTCAAGCGCCTCGGCGACCTGGCCGCGGGCACGCTGGTGGTCTATCGCGAACAACCGCTGCCGCGCCCGGCCTTGCCCCAGGCGACCCCGCGCACGGCGCCTTTCGTTCTGCGCCTGGCGGAACAGCGGGCGGTATTGAGTTTCGCCGAACGCCAGGGCGAACTCAGCGCCGAACGCACCCATGAACTGGCGGCGCTGCTGGCCACGCCCCTGGGCGTGCCGCCCGCCCGGGCAGCGACCGAATTGAACGGTATCGCCCACGGCTTGCTGGGCCAGCTATGAAACAGAGCCTCTTCGAAAACCGCCATCAGCCCGAGTGGCAACGTTTTGCCCAATGGCTCGAGCAGATGGAGCGCGGCAAGGTAAAAGCCACCGACCTGAACGAGTTCCCCGCCCACTACCGGCGTCTCTGCCAACAACTGGCCCTGACCGAGGAGCGCGGCTACAGCAGCCACCTGGTCGACACCCTGCAACAGCTGGTCTTGCGCGGACATCAGCAACTCTATCGGCATCGCAGCCACCTCGGCACCTCGCTGCTGGGGTTCGTCTTCGCCGGCTTCCCGCGCCTGGTGCGCGAGCAATGGCCCTTCGTCCTGGTCGCCGGTGTGCTGTTCTTCGCCAGCCTGGGGCTGACCGGCGTGCTGATCTATCTGTTTCCGGACCTGGTCTACAGCATCGTCAGCCCCCAGCAGGTCGCCGACATGCAAGCCATGTATGACCCCGCCGCCAGTCGCCTGGGACGCACCGTCGCGCGGGCCTCCAGCGAAAACTGGGTGATGTTCGGCTACTACATCATGAACAACATCGGCATTGCCTTTCAGACCTTCGCCAGCGGCTTGCTGTTCGGCCTGGGCAGCCTGTTCTTCCTGCTGTTCAACGGCCTGACGATCGGCGCCGTGGCCGGGCACCTGAGCCAGATCGGCTACGGACAGACCTTCTGGTCTTTTGTCATCGGCCACGGCGCCTTCGAACTCAGCGCCATCGTCCTCTCCGGGGCCGCCGGACTGCAACTGGGCTGGGCGCTGGTGGCGCCGGGACGTCTGTCCCGCGGCGAGGCCCTGCGCCTGAGCGCGCGGCAAAGCATCCAGATGGTCGGCGGGGTCATCGTGTTCCTGCTGATCGCCGCCTTTATCGAAGCCTACTGGTCTTCCATGACCCAGCTCGCCCCCTGGATCAAATATACGGTGGGCGCGGGACTCTGGCTGCTGGTGGCGGCCTATCTACTGCTGGCCGGAAGGAGCGAACATGCGCCTGACTGACGCCAGCGTCGCCATTCGCCCGCGCAGCACCTGGGAGGCCATGGACCTCGGCGTACTGCTGGCCCGGCAACATCGCGGCTTGCTGATGAGCGCCTGGGCGCTGGTCAGCCTGCCGGTCTTCGCCCTCCTGAGCCTGCTGCTCTGGGACCACCCCTCCATCGCCCTGCTGCTGTTCTGGTGGTTGAAACCGGCGTTCGAGCGCTTGCCACTGTATATCCTGTCCAGGGCCCTGTTCGGCGACACCCCGTCCCTGAAGCAGGCGCTCAAGGCCTGGCCGCGCCTGCTCAAGCCGCAGCTGCTGGCGAGCCTGAGCTGGCGCCGCCTGAGCCTGAGCCGTAGCTTCACCTTGCCGGTACAACAACTCGAAGGCCTCGACGGGCTGGCCCGCCAGCAGCGCCTGCGGGTGCTCTTGCCCCAGAGCCTGCGCGCGGCACGCTGGCTGACGCTGATCGGCGTACACCTGGAATATGTCCTGTGGATCGGCCTGATGGCGCTGTTCTATCTGTTGCTGCCACGGCAGATCGACATCGACTGGCACTGGCAGAAACTGCTGTTCGCCGCCCAGCATGAGTGGCTCTGGCTGGAACACCTGAGCAACGCCTTCTACGCGCTGATCCTGATCCTCTGGGAGCCTGTTTATATCGCCTGCGGCTTCAGCTTGTACCTCAACCGCCGAACCGTGCTGGAAGCCTGGGATATCGAACTGGTTTTCCGTCAGTTGCGCCAGCGCCTGCTGCCGGTGGTCGCCGCGCTGCTGCTCGGCGTCGGCCTGCTGTCGATGCCCTTTGCGCAACCGGTCATGGCCGCCGAACCGCCCGCGCCGGATACGCCGCGCCTGCTCAAACAACCGCTGACCAGCCAGGCATCCAAGGACGCCATCAAGGCATTGTTGCAAGCGCCGCCATTCAAGAACCCGGAAACCGTCACGCGCTGGCGGCTGGGCGAACCGTTGGACAAGGCCCGCGGCAAACCCTCTTCCGGCTGGCTGAAGGCCCTGCTGGAACGTTTTGACAGTCGCATCGCCGGGACACTCGCCCACGGGCTGGAGATTCTGCTCTGGGCCGTGCTGTTCGGCTTGCTGGCCTGGTTGGCCTGGCGTTATCGGGACGGCCTGCGGACCTTCGTCGGCCGCCCGAAGCCCCGCGCCCACCCCATCCCGAGCGCCGCGCCGCAACTGTTCGGCCTGGCACTGGGCGTCGAGACCTTGCCCGAGGATATCGCCGCCAGCGCCGAGACCCTCTGGCCCCTGCAACCGCGCGAAGCCATGAGCCTGCTCTATCGGGGCCTGCTCAGCCGCCTGTTGCATGACTATCAACTGCCCTTGAAGAACGCCGATACCGAAGGCCAGGTCCTGGAGCGGCTCGCCCAGTTGCGCGAACCCGCCCTCCAGGCCTTCAGCCAGGAATTGACCGCCCACTGGCTGAACCTCGCCTATGGGCATCGCCTGCCGGCGCTCCAGCAACAACAGGCGTTGTGCGAAGGCTGGCGACGGTTGTTCGGTCCGGGAGCCGGCCAATGAACCGGCGTCTTGCCTGGCTGATCGGCCTGGCGCTGCTGGCGTTGCTCGCCGGCATGGGCCTCTATCTCTACCTCAAGGCCACGCCCTATACCGAGGTCATCGATCACGGGCCCTCGCCCGAGGCCCGTGCCAACCCTTATCTGGCCGCCGAACACTATCTACGCCAGCGCGGCCTGACGGTCAGCCATGCCAACAGCCTGGACATCCTCCCCGGCCTGGACCCACGTGGGCGCAGCCTGATGCTGCTGGGCGAGCGCTCGAACATGACCCCGCGCCAGGCCGACCAACTGCTCAACTGGACCCGGGCCGGCGGCCGCCTGCTGTTCGTCGCCGAGGCCTTGTGGGACCCCAGGACCGGAAACAGCGGCGACCTGCTGCTCGACCGCGTACAACTGCGCCAGTTGTTGAGCAAGGACCTCAAGGGCGACGGTCCGGAACCGGAAGACGAGCATTACCCCCTGTTGACCCGGATGTACCTGGAAGACGAGGACGCTCCGGCCTATTTCAGCTTCGATACCGCGTTCCACCTGTCCGATCCGAAGAGCCTGGCGCAATCCTGGGCCAACAGCGCGACCTCCACCCACCTGATGCAACTGGACTACGGCGCCGGCAGCGTCATCGTACTGACCGACGCCGACCTCTGGACCAACCGCGCCATCGGCCGCTACGACAACGCCTGGCTGCTCTGGTACCTGGCCCAGGACAGCGAGGTGACCCTGCTGTTCAACACCGATCACGACAATCTGCTCACCCTGCTGTGGCGCTACTTCCCCCAGGCCCTGGTCGCCCTCGCCGCCCTCCTCGGCCTGTGGTTATGGCATGTCGGTCTGCGCCAGGGGCCGCTGCAAGCCCCCGCCTCCCGGGCACGCCGCCAATTGCAGGAACACCTGCGGGCCAGTGCCGACTTCCTGCTCCGCCGCAGCGGCCATGAGGCCCTGCTCCAGGCGTTGCGCCAGGACATCCTGCGCCGCGCCCGCAAACGTCACCCCGGTTTCGAACGACTCGGCGTTGCCGAACAATGGCAGGTGCTCGCGCGCCTGACCCGCCAACCCACCAGCGCCATCAGCCAGGCCTTGCGCCCGCGACCGAAGCAGCGCCTTTCCAGCGTCGACTTCAGCCGCCAGGTCGCCCACCTGCAAACTCTCAGGAATGCCCTATGTTCTGGAGCTTGAGGACCGTTAAATAGCTGTGGTAATAGATACAGACACTTAGCGGCTCAGGCATCCAAGGGCTGACCTAACGCCCCCTTGTACCGTCAGAGCAGATAAAAAGATCGCGTGTCTGGTCAATGCAGGAGACGGTGGATGGAGCTTGTGTGGGCTACTGAGGATTTCGTGATCGCCGGGCAACCTTACCCAGGGTTTCCCATTCTGCTGTGGGATTCGATGGAGAGCTGCGCCCAGGCCAATCAGTTCTTTCGCTACTACTTGCTTCGCGGGGCCATTGGCTCTAAGGATTCTTGGCCCAGTACCGGACGCGCACTGTACGACTTCTTCAGCTTTCTTCAGGCTCATGAGATTGACTGGCGCGACGTGGATCGTGGTGAGGCTAAAAGCCTTGTGGCGGCCTATCGGGACTACTGCTTGGTGACATGCGAGCTAGCACTAAACACTACTCGCCAACGCCTGACTTACATCTGCAAGTTCTACGAGTTCGCTCTGAAGGAGAGGTGGGTGACGCGCCTGCCCTTCAACTATGAAGAACGCACCGTAAAGCGCGTAACAAGGTTTCTTGGGCATATCGATGCCAGTGGCGGCAAAGTCATGGCAAACGATGTGATGCCACGTAGCCACAAATCCCTGCCCAAATTCTTGAGCATGGCCGAGATCAAGTCGCTCCTGGCGGCAACGGAGAATCCCCATCACCGGATGGTGATGCGCCTGGCGCTGCATACTGGCCTGCGCCGCGAGGAAATCGCTGCCTTCCCGCTGGCTTGTGTCTTCGACCCGGACAAGGTGGGACGAACCGAGTTCAACCTCCGTATTCGGCTTGATCCGTTCGACGGCAGCGGCATGGTGACCAAGGGCCGTAAGTCGCGAGATATTTACGTCAGCCGTAAGTTCATGGCCGAACTCTATCGCTATGTGACTAAGGTGCGTGGCGAGCGCGCCTCGCTGAGCAAAACCCCGCAGAAGTCGATGTTCCTCAACCAGTCCGGAGAACGCTATGGCGAGGATGGCAAGAGCCTCAACCGGATCATCAGCAAGGCCGGCAAACGGGCTGGGATCAAGGTACATACGCACATGCTCCGGCACACCTATGCCACCCATACCCTGGTTAGCCTTCAGCGTAACCCTGCGAACGGGCTGGATCCCCTGGTCTTCGTCCAGCGACAACTCGGCCACAGCTCGATTCAGACGACAATGGTGTACCTGCATCTGGTCAACGAAATGGCCGACGAGGCGGTGCTGGCTTATGACGATGAGTTAAGTGCAATGGCAGAGGCGGCCTGATGGGCAAGCGCAAGGTATTTACCAAGACCGACCTCAGCATCCCGCAAGTCGAGCACAGCCACGACGCGACAGGCAACGTGGTCATTCTGCCTGAGGTTATGCCTCCGACGAATACCACGGTCAAGTTCGGGCGAAACACCTCCAACAGCCGAAACTTCGATTTTGCCCGCTGGTACGGTGCTGGTATTGACCCCATCACCTACGCCTGCCAGCGCCAAATTGAACGCTTCCTCGCCGGTCAGGAGGGCGCCCTAACGGTCACCACTGTCGTTTCCTACTGCAAGAGTGGGCTGCGTAGCTTCCTCGACTATTGCATGCTCCGGGCGACGGCTTTTGGCCGTGACTTGGTCTTGGCAGATGTGAACCGGGACCTGATCGACAGCTATCTCAGCGATTTAGCTGGGCAGAGAGGGTTGACTACTTTTCCGAACTGCGTCTACACGAAAGCCAAGCCCGTGCTTCTCGCCTTGGGACGGAGAGGGTTATTCCCCTTGGTCACCTCTGGCGATGCTGCCACCTTCCCACGCAACCCCTTTCCAAACAACAAGCGCAAGACCAAGGGCGAGACGGCGCTGTCGAAGCTCGAGCGGCAAGAGTTCACGGTCGCGCTACGGCAGGCCATCAGGCCAATATGGACCGATAACACGCCTGTGACCGGCGATCTGCTGGTCTTTGCCCTGCTGGTCGTGGCGCTTCACACCGGACGCAATACCACTCCACTGCTCGAGATGGACCGCGACTGCTTGCGTCCGCACCCCAAAGACAACGCCGTATTCCTAGTGCTGTGGAAGCGGCGCGGCTACAAAACCAGCAAAGTGGCGCTACGCGCCGCATCGGACGCCGAGCGCCTTCTGGAATCTACGCCCAGCGTGAGAACCAACGTGGAGCGTCTGATCCGTCGCGTGATGGTCTTGACCGAGCCCCTGGATTCAGAGGCTCCAGACGACCTCAAGGGGCGTGTTTGGCTGTACCGCAGTCGCGCTTGGAGGTCAGTTGGTCAAGTTACGGCGTTGAGCGGACGAGTATTGGAGAAGGCGATAAGCAACCTTGTAGCTGAGTACGGCCTGAACGATAGCGACGGAAAGCCATTGCGCATCAATATCTCGCGCCTGCGCAAGACCTTTGCCAACCGCATCTTCGAGCTGACCGATGGCGATCTCGCGACCACGGCCGCAGCCCTTGGCAATACCCCCCGGGTAGCCGAGCAAAACTATTTGGCACCCAGCGCGGATACCCGTCGCAACTGGCAGTTCATGGGTGAGTTGCTGGTGCAGGAGTTGCTGACTGTAACCATCGGTGCGACCTATAAGGACACCCCCCTGGGGCGATGCACCGATCCGGTGAACGGCCAGTTCGCCCCGAAGCGTAAGGATGCGACCTGCATGAGCTTCATGAACTGCCTGCGTTGCAAACACTACGCAGTCACCGCCGAGGATCTGTACAAGCTGTTCAGCTTCTACTTCCGCGTGCTTGCCGAGCGCTCGCGGATGGACAAGCGGCGCTGGGCACGGGACTACGCCCACATTCCTCGCTTGATTGACCACTATATCGTTGCCGAGGGACTACGGCGTGGCACCTTCAAAACCGCAGCCGTTGAGGCAGCTCGTGAGCACGCCCGGTCCCAACCGCACCCATTTTGGTCGGTTGATCTGATCGACAGCCTGGAGGTCTTAGCATGAACGGCAATACCCTGGTGGGGCTACCTTGGACCGCCATTACTGTTCAGGCGGGCGATGTGCGTGAACTCCCCGAATCCGAACGCGACGCCCTAATCATTACCGCTACTCAGGTCGATGGGCAATGGATCATCATCAGCCGCTACGGCGACGACATCTGGCAACTCAACGGTTTCACCAGCAACGTCCCGGCCAACCAGAGGCGGCTGGACTTCGGCCGTGTGCCACCGGCGTTTCGGGCGGTGACGAAGGCAATGCTGTACCGCTACCTGCGACGAGGGCGTCTCGAGTCGGGTCGGCCTAAAGGCGCTATGGTTCGAAGTACCTTCTCCAATGCAATGCCATTCCTGCGCCACCTGAGAGCGCTGAAGCTCGATCACTTAGGAGTGGTGACGCCTCTGATCTGTGCGACCTATGTCGCAGCCTGCAAGGCGCACCGCCAGACCAACCGTTCTAAAGGCAAGCCATTATCGCCGCGAGGGTTGGAAGCCCGTTTCAGTGCAGTCGAAGCACTCCATGAACTGAGCCAGTACACCGACGACCGGATGCCTCAGCACCCTTGGCCCGAGACTTCCGCGAAGACAATGGCAGGGCTTAACGGCCGTAGCACCCAGGGTGGCAAGACGCAGCTGATCCCCGATGATGTGTTCTGCATCCTGTTCAAACGGGCCTACCAACAGGTTGAGCGCGGACAGCAACTGCTTGACCTGCGCGATGCACTGGATGCTACTGCGCCGCCGCGAAAGGGGCTATCAAACACTTCCATCTGTGAGGCCAAGAACCGCCACTTGGACGCCCTTGGCTGGGAGGGCAGTCTCAGGACATTCAACTCAACACTGAACGAGCTGCGCACAGCATGCTACATCGTCCTGGCCAGCACCTCCGGCTGCCGCAACCACGAGTTGGCCAACGTGCAGGCGGGCGCGCACCACCGCACCCACGACGATGACGGCACCGTCTGCCACTGGATGCGCTCTCGATCTGACAAGACAGATACAGGTATCCATGACTGGATGATCCCCGAGGCCGCTGTGCGTGCCCTGCGCGTCATGGAGCGTTGGTGCGTGCCCTATCAAGCCATGATCGCCGCCGAGATCATGCAGAGGCGCCGCGTCGACCCGCATGATCCGCAGATCACGGAGGCACACAAGCACCGCCATTCGCTCTTTCTCCGCGTATATACGAATGAGGGCAACCAAGTGCGCACGCTTTCTGGCGTGACTTGGGATGGGAACCTCAAGGCATTCGCCAAGAATTGCGGACTGGACTGGAAACTCACCAGCCACCAGTTCCGCCGCAAGTTCGCCAACTACGCTGCGCACAGCCGCTTCGGCGACCTGCGCTACCTCAAAGAGCATTACGCGCACTGGACGCTGGACATGAGCTTGGGATATGCCATGGACGATAGCTGGGGACAGCACCTGGACCTTGATCTGTACGCAGATATTCAGGGGGAGTTGGAAGATATAAAACTCAGCGTCGTCGATACCTGGCTGGGTGACGTCCCCCTGGCCGGGGGCTATGGCCACGCGCTCAAGCAGTGGCAGCGGGAACCACAGAATCTGCTGATCTTCAAAGATCACGCGTCGATGCTTAAGTCCATCGCTGAAAGCACTGCTATCCGCAGCAACGGCCATGCCTGGTGTACGGCAGACAATGACGGTTGCGTCGGGAACACCCTTGAACGCACCCGCTGTAGCGGCTGCGACCACTCAGTGATCGGAGGTGCCCACGCGCCTATCTACCAGCGACTTTACGATGATCTGAAAGGGTTGCTGCATTGCCCAGACATTGGTGAGGGCGGCCGCCAGCGCGTTGAACGAGATCTGAATCGCTGCCGCGACGTATTGGCCCAGTTAGGAATGGATCCGGAGACTTTGATCGCATGAAGCCCAAGGACAAAACAACCAACTACAAGCCGGCTGAGGATCGCGAGAAGGATCTGAAGCTCGCCCTCTACCGCATCCAGAAGGGCCGTGCCCGCAGCGGGGAAACCAAGGTTACTATCGCCGCAGTAGCCCGCGAGGCGGGCGTATCGACGGCACTAATCCACAATCACTACCCACGAATTGCCGAGGCTATCCGAGAGGCTCAGGGGCGCTCCAGTCGCGCCATGCGTGATGTGAAACAACAAGACTTGATTGCAGAGCGCAAGAAGTCCGCAGCGTACCGTCAGGAGATCGAGGAGCTGCGGACCAAGGTCGCAAATCTCGCGTCCATCAATGAAGTGCTATTAGACGAGAACCGTGTGCTCAAGGCTAAGATAAACGGCCCTCGGATAGTCGATCTAGCTTCAAGGAAGCCGCATGAATAGGCCGGTTCCGCCAATCAGCGCCACCTCGCCACTCTGGATCATGTGTTAACCAAATAATTGCGTTGTTAACCACCGTGGTTAACAGCTCAAATTTAAGGTTTACAACGCCGGCCGTAGATGCCGCTGGCCTCGGTTTAAGGTAACCGTCCGGCGAAGTCACCTACCGAACTCCAGCATTAAGGGCGATGGTGTCCGCGTATTTTTAAGCGGACGCGATCGCCCTTATCGCCAGGATTTCCATGCGCCAACGAAACTCTTACCCCAAACCATTCAAAGCCCAGGTCGTCCAGGAATGCCTGCAACCCGGAGCGACGATTTCCAGCGTAGCCATCCATCACGGCATCAATGCTAACGTGCTCCGCAAGTGGCTACCGATTTACCGGGATCAATCGCCCGCAACCTTGCCGGCTTTCGTTCCGGTAAAAACTGTAGCGGTCAACTAATCCCGGACACGACGTTGAGTTTTTCCTCGGCCCGCGCTGGCGCCAAGAGCACGCAGGGCTTTCTCTGCTACTCGTTTCCCAAGCGAATCGAAACCTTCGCCGTCCGGACCACAGCGGGGGTCAATGTGCTTGAAAAGCGCGCCGCCGATGATAAAACTTTCGATATCAAAGTCGCAGATTGGGGCTATGTGTCGATAGAGCGCCAGAATGAGCTTGCCAGGCAGGCCCGTGAGAAGGCAGTTGCCGACAAGCAGGAACAGCAGCTCCGCGACGCCTATAAGGTGAAGCATGTGGGTGCCCGGGTGTGCCAGGACCAGAAGAACATCCGCTTTCAAGGCACCGTAGAGCAGGTCAATGGCGACAAGGTAAAAGTCTTCGTGGAGCGTGCTGGGTATATCGGCGCCCCAGATCTACGGCCGGGCGGCTTCCAGCAGGAGTATTACTGGCTCAACGCCTGGGACGTTTACGCGTGCGAGTGACACAGCATCGAATGCCATCGTTCGGCTTCGGATAAAAGGCTAGAACTGGTACCCACTTAGGCGGGCACCACCGTCTCAAGCGACGGTGTCAGAAAGGAGTGTTGCCCGGAGAATTATTGATGAAAGACAAAATCGTCGGTTCCTTCCGAGATGCGAAATTACACCCCGCTTGACCGGTCGTTTGCATTCGATGCGACAAGCGCACGTAGCGGACACGCGAAGCGCTGATTTGAACGAGACGCGACTTGGTCAGGCCGTCTAGCGGCGAATCCATAACGACATACTGAATCCGCCGCCGGTTCCACGCCCTGCATAAACGGCTACTGCGCCCCAAAATGGCTGCGTCCCCTCGCCTGACTCGGCCTACGATTGAGTGCTCGAAGCAGGCTGATAGATGTGAGCACGCTTGTGAATATGCTGGTGGTCCGCGTAGTACTCGTGCAGGTTGTGCGCCTCGGCTGACCGGTGATGAAAGCCACGCTCTCCCCACATGAGCCACACCAGCGCCTTGCCGGAATGAGCCAAGTAGCTGTCAAGAAGGTCATGACGCAGATAGCTGAAAGAGCCACTGACCTGCGAGCCATGCTCGCCGACTTCGCGGTACAGCGACGCCACGCCTGAAGCATCGTACAAGTCCCATTTGTTGGCGCGGTACCTGAGACTCAAAGCCTCACAGAGCAGTTTGGAGGGCAGGTTCGCTCCGTTGTTCTGGTTCACCACGCTGTGGTAGCTCTCCCAGTTGTACTTCTGCACTGGGATGTCGATCGCGACGCCATTGTTTGACCACCTATCAGCGGACACCATGTATTCGGCGTGGTCGCCCTCTTGCTCATCGGCGACAGGCAGTCCCGGGATCGAGGAGAAAGGCATCTCACCCGCATAGGTGTAGTAGTAGCCTGGCACCTCCGGAATGGCGTCATTGCCGGGGTATTCGAGACTAGTGAATAACGTGCACAGGCGGTCGACTTCTCTGCTGTCCACGAGTACGCCTCGGAGGAAGGTGAAGACCTGTCGGTCATCAGCGGGAGCGTTCTGTTCGAGGAACCCGTCAAGTACGACCCACGGCCCCGTCAGGCCATCAATCTCCGCGATCTCGAGGATGTCGCGGTAGTCTGGTTGCGGCCCTCTCACCATCCAGTCGCCAGGACCCGTAGGCTGACCACTGAACAAGTCTGGGAGCAGGAGGTCGATGCTCGCGGCCTCGAGCGGGAACGTTGGGTCGATGTCCGCATCTGAGGGGCGAGCGTCGCGCTCCTCGGCAAGGAGGCCCTGCGCGTACCGGACACCCCACATCTCGAAGTAAGCGATCCAGCCGTACTTCTTCCCATATCTGTCGACCTTGTGCTTGTCATTTCCCATACGAGGGCCGGAGTTCATTTGCCGGTCAACAGCCTCGAAATTCTCGGGGTCGTAGCCAAGCATCAGCATTCGCGAAACGATTGCCGGCAGCACACGCTGGTACTCTGGGTTGCGGTCGTCGTAGTTCGACCGACCTGGGATCAGCCTCCCCATCGTGTAGTTGCCGAAGTCCATTCGAATCGCCGCGCGCTTCGCACGTTCGATCACCACTGGGTCGTACTGCGGCATGTTTTCAAACGGACTGGGCAGATGGCTAAACGGTGGAAGGAGATGAGCTGCTTCCTCCTCAGACAAGCAAGCCGGATCAACCATCCTTGCGATGGCAATGATTCCCAGACAGTACTGCTGATATAGCGCATGCCAAGTAGGATACGTCGCGCCAGGTGCGAACATCGCTTGATAAATATCACGAGCGACTCTAGGCAGTGCCTCACGCATCTCCACAGCATTAATATCCGACCAAGTGGTCAGCGCCATACCGTAGGCTGCGGCGAACATCCGCTCGGGGACGTATGGGTCTGAAACGGCAATTGCCTCCACTGCTAGCTGGAAAAACTCCCCAGGCCGCTTGGCGGCGAATTCGTACAGAGTCTTGGTGGCCACGTCCCGCAGGCTTCTGAACGTCGACGTCAGCGTCCACATCACCCAGCGCGCCCGCCGAATTTCTCGCTCGTCTAGGCTACCCGACTTCCATCTGGTCGACAGGAATTTGAAATCGTCTTCAACTCCCTCAGACCTCTCGCGAACCCACTCTGACCAGAAAAGATCGCGTTGCGTATTAGGCATGGCCAAGAGCACGCCGTGCAAGAAGTCCATGTCAAACGGATGCGCTCGCGCTGCCCTGGTATTCCGAAGTCTCTTGAAGGCCATCCGTGCGAACTGCTTCGACTCCTGCATTGCGCGCGCGAACCGTTCCACGGTTTCCCGCCCAATTTGTCTTGGGTCTGATTGAGCCGTCAACAACAGAGCGTTCATGACGCCGTTCTCGTCCGACAAGTCTTGCCAAAGCTGGCGCCTGCCAAAGCGGTACGGATATAGGCCAACCAGAGCCTGGAACACGTCGAAGGAGAAGGTATGCGATCCAGGCTCACGGAATTGGAACTGCGCGCGCCCTTCATCGCTTTGCAGCCATTGTGCCAAGGACGGCCTAGCAAGCAGGTGGCGCGCAATCATATGTCCGGCCATCAGGTCGTATGAAAACGCGATTCCTTGGCCGCCTTCTTCAAAAGTCGTTCGAACGAGGACACCTTCGGACTCCAGCGCGCGAATGACACTGACGTCCCAACGGCCCACGTCATGAACTGCCGTCCGAGCAGTTTTGAACTCCACGCTTCTCGCGTTGCCATCCCACAGGAGACCCGCGATCGTTAGCAGTGCATCTTGGACTTCATCTTGATAGATGCGATGCGCCGCTAGTGAAAGCTCAGCAACTCGTTCGGCAACCTTGTTGAAGTGCGCTTCAAACAGGCTTGCAAGCGAACTGGGCAGCGCCTCCACCCCGACAACATGCTGGCGCCGAGGGTTCGCCACCTCGCAGAAAATTCTCAGCGTCAACGGATGCTGTAAGAACTCGATTGGCAGATCCGCGTCGGTAGCGTCGATCTTGTAGTACTCAAAGTACTTGTCGATGGCCGTCTGCGGGTCTTCCTGGAACCCATTGTGCTCAACTTGAGGAAGCTCCTCCGGCAGGCACATCTGTGCGAACTCATTGCGCAGAGTGACAACCAGCAGGACGTGCGGAAAGTCCTTAAGAAGCTCATCCGCCCGGAAGAGCTCATCCTTCCAGTTTCTCGGGTCTTCTGCCTCATTCAGACCGTCGATGACAATTGGGATGCGCTTGCCCGCGCGCTGTCCCGCCGCATCAACGGCCTCAACCAGCCGGTCGAAGCTCTCCGCTGGCCTACCAGAAATCTTGAAGGCAGACACAAGATCGTCAAGCCCCTGGCCTGCATGAAGATTTTTGCCCAGTAGCAAGACACCGCCGGGGAGGTCTCCTTCTGGCTGCGTCACTTTGACGGCAAGCTCGGATTTTCCTTCACCCGCAGCTGCAAGCACGGCAACGGCTCGAACGCCGATCGACCTTTCCAGGCTGAGCAGCGTCGACGAAACTGCGTGGATGTCCGCGACGAGATTCGCGGTTAACGGAGCTCCCCCTGAACGAGCCCCACGCAGCTTCGAGAGAAGCCTGTCGCAGTGCACCGGTTGCGGTGGGTTTGCCGCCAGCATTTGCTGTACAGAGTCGAAGTCGCCCTTACCGAGCGATGTGTGCAGGTCATCTAGCAGGCCAGCCAATCCAATGGCTCGAGCCAAGAGCGAGTGTACTTCGGCCTTGAGTTCGGCTTTGATTTGCCCCGTGAGCGAAGCGATGTCCGTGCAATTCGTCTTGAGGGCACTTGAGAGTTTCTCCAGTGAGTCCCACGCACCTTGGCCGCCCAGATGCTTGAGCACCTTCTGTTCTGCTCCAACGACAACATGAACTTCCTGTTGGTATCGGCGCTTGAATGGAGCAGCAGCGAGCCTATGCTGCTCAGCAAGTAGTGCAGGCGTCAGAACGAGCTCGCCGAAATAGGTTTCTCGAAGTAGTGCTGCCGGCCCCACCAGGAGGTCTTCAATGTCCGTTGCCGTCAGCAGCTCCAACTTCAACTCGGGGAAGCGGTCTTCCTCAAGTCCGAAAAACCACTCTTGGTCTCCCTTTGTCAGCGTGTGGTGCGTCCAAAGCTTCCAGTCGGTCACACCTGGGACATGCTTGCGCGTCTTCTCCATGCCCTCGATGATCTTTTGTTTACGCGTGGCCCCCAAGTCTTGGCCGTTTGCCAGCTCATACCATTTGCATTGCCAGCCAATCCAGCGTGGCGACGCTCCGAGATCACATGCCTCCGTCAGCTGAAGATGAAACTCCACTCCAGGCTGATTTGCGAGCTGCTTGAAGCGACCGTAGCGTCCGTAGTGTCGGCGCACCAGAGAGCGGCAAAGCTTCTCGAAGTTTTCGTCCGCGGCTCCAGGTAGCTCGCTGAACACATCCCAATTTGCTGCAGGCATCGGCGTTCTCCCTGTCAGCTGGCATCGGCAGAATCAGACGGGTAGTCGTGCGAAGAGAAGACCTCGACCTTAGCCCCAGCCTCAATGAAGAGTTTCACGAACGCGGACACCTCCGCCTCGTCAGTCGTGACAGTGATTTTATCGCCTTCACGCGAGAGGTGATGATCGGATACCAACTGGCCAAGATCAGCCGGCCCTAAGGTGTTGAGGTTCAGACTGCACAGCAACGAGAGCATGTCATCTGAAAATCTCTGATTCTCAGGTTTAGCAAAAGGGATGGAGTAGCTGTCGTCTTTAGCAGCCTGAGCGCTGAGCTTGTCAATGTCCTTCTCGGCCTTCTCGGCGTCTTGCGCTCGCTTGAACTTACCGATGAGAACCAGGTTCATCGAATGCTCAGACCCGTATCCGTTCCAAATCTTCATGATTGCGTCTCTCCTTGGACCTCGAAGGTATTTCTGAGTCGCTTAAGCGCTGACAGAACGCCTGCGTCTCCAATCTTAGCGCCGACAGGCGAGTAAGAACTCGCACGAAGCATGCCGGACGCGTCTATGTGCGCATAGGCCTGAAGGCCTCGTTCATCGGGGAGCGGGTCGCACGTGGGCAGTCCTGACGCCCCCGCCTCACTGACCGCAAGGCGAACCTTACCTCTGTAGTTGGAGACCCAGTCCTGAAGGGCTCGGCCGACCACTCCATCCATGCTTGCGACTGCGGTTGTTGCTTGCTGAGGAAGCAACAGCAATTCACTAGCTCCAACGTTTTGCGCGAGCTCACTCATCGCGTCAAGTTCTGCAACCGTGCGCTCGTTGACCACGACGTTGAGCCCAAAGGGCGTCAAGGTCGCAATCGATTCCATGCCTCTGAGCAGGCTGGAAAACTGCTTCCCGCGCTGTTCTTCATAGGTGCGACCGACTCCGTCGACACTGATGCGTGCGAAGTGGATCGAGCCCTTGAGGCGCTCGACCAGCTGTGGCGTCAATCGATGACCGTGAGTCGTGAATGTGACCGCGAGCTGAGTTTCACCCGCAACCCGTTTGCATATGTCTACGAAGTCAGGATGCAGCGTGGGCTCGCCGCCGCCAAATCCGACGCCGAGGCACCCCTCAGTATCCAATTCTTTCAACCAGCCGAGCACCTGATCGGCATGCAGCGATGCCTTGTGCTTCGGCGCGTAGCAGTACGCGCAGTGAAGGTCGCAGACATTGGTGAGTGCAATGGATACCTGGCGGGGGGACGTCGACCAAACTGCCTCTTCCGGCCGCAGCTCGTCCAGCAGGAGATTCAGGCCTGAAAGTCGATCGAAAAGATGCACCCCGTTTGGGCCAATTCTGGATTTCATAAGGCATTGTCACCTAAAGCAGTTCTACCTTAAATAGGTCATCTAACGTGTCGATGTTCTCGGGGCAGCTCTTGGTGCAATCGTCTGCTAAGCGCCTTACTGCAAGTCAGCGCCACAGCCCATGCTCTGCCGATTCGAGGGCGCAGCTCTCACATGACACAGATTGATCACAGAGAACTTATATGAGGCGATTTGCACCGTGCGATCGAATGCTTCGACCGAGCCGGGCCAGTGCGGAGTCGCAACTTCCGTATTCTTACCGATAGTGGCCGTCGCGTCGCTAACACCGAGTGGCTACTTTTAGCCGATTTCAGCCTGTTGCCGCCAACCGATCACTGCCGGGAAAACGCAGGTCATTTCCTATGCGTGCTGCCCACATCGGTGATGACCATGGCTCTCCTATGATGAGTTAGGCCTAGTCTCGATACTTGAGGCCGATCAAGGCGCGGCAGTTTCGGGATTCGATACTTCCCTGCTTATAGGGCCAGCACACACGTTGTTTCATACTGAGCGATTGCCGGACGATCGTTAGCTTCACCTTCGTTGGAAGCTCCTTTCGTGGGGAAGGATCAGAGCCAGCGCGAAAAGCAACTACGTTGTCAGCACCTCTAGGAGTGAAGTTCTGATCATTGAAGACGGTTTGCCGAGCCGTGTTGGCTGGTAGACGTATGTCCGATGAAGCCTGGAGCTGCGAGGGCTCGAGATCTTGTCTCGACGGCATTTCACTGGAACGAAGCAGCCCCCCCTCTCCCAAGGTGGGGCTCATCGACCGTTTGTATGCTGAGTCGATGCTCGTGGCTCGGCCTATCAACTCGAGCGCCCCTATTGTGGCTATGCTTCCAACCACCAGACTAATGACCATGTAGAAAGCGCTACGTTTGTGACGTCTTCGGATGACTCGTTCTGGAGCATCGCTGATATCGGCTCTCATCCATTCTCCGGCCCGCCCTTGAGGAGTAAAAAGCCTCCCTCTTCTACGGGCTCAGCCCGCAAGGTGGCGGGCTAAAGGATGCAGCGGATTTGTCGGACGAGTTGAATCATATCAGGATGATGCGAATAACAGCCTCTGGCCAGAATCTGCAGGTAGCGATCGTCCGCCTTGGGTCGACAGCGGCCAGTCACGAATGGCAGCCTCCGGCAAAAGCAGCCGCTGATGAGATCACCCTTTACCCTTGGCGTCCTCGCGGATACCGAGCGTCAATTGCTCGACCAGCGTTAGGGCTTCTGCCACGGCCTCCCGCTTGATCACCAATCGCTGCCCAGACTTATACCGCGTGTCACCGGTTTTCCTGATGTAATCATCATCGACGACGCCCTGTGTGTGGGCTAGCAGGTGACGCTGCTGGAAGACCGTCGTCAGCTGTTCCATCTCGACGGTCGCAAGGTGCTTATCGTAACCGTGCCCTATGGCAGCAACCCAAAGATCTGAACCCTCCGCAAGGTTCTGAAATGCGTTGCGCCGAATCTTGGTTGTCGGCGCAACACGCGTGTAAAGCGCCTCTGTATTTCGCTGGAATGCCGTCACCGCGTTTTGCAAAGCGCTCTCAACTATCAGACGGCACGTGTTCTCCGCGGTGTCCGCATCTGAAATGGCGGCTCTAATGGCGTCAACGGCTTCAAGCGACTGCCGGATGCCCAGGGCCGTAAGATCAAAGACAAGCTCCGCTGCGTTTGCTCCACAAGACGGACAGAAATACGCCGCACCGACAACGGCATATCGACACCCGCATTCACCACAAGTGATTTTGAGACGCATGGGCGCTGCCGCGGCATAGGGAATCGGTACATGCTGAGGTCGGCTGTCCACCCTTAAGCTCATCGAGATGAATCCGCCCTTGGGCTGTCTCTGGTTGAACTTCTGCGCGTCACGGCGAAGCGCACCACCGATTGCCCCCTGAATATTCGCCAGTGCAACGTCCCGAACGTGATTAAGCTGTTCCTGCGTCCACCACTTCTGAGCATCGGCGGTGTGGCCGCAAAACGGACAAAAGACCTCCTCGTCCCTGACCTTGTCTTTCCAGTCTTCCATCAACACCTTGAACTGAGCTAAGCATTCTGGCGCGGGACACTCACGATCGAAGTAGTTGTCATCGTCTGCTGAGATGGAGACAGCAGATTTTTCGTCGCCAAGCTTTTTCAGTGCGCGGATTGTTTCTTCAAACATCGCCAGTCTCACCCAAAAGATATGTTTCCATTCAGAGGCGCCGCGAGTAGGCATTTCGCTCCAACTAAGCTACCACCGTCGCATCCTCCGAGCTATTTCCAGCCGCCTCTATGTGCTTTGGCAGCGTTGATGCGAAGCAGGGACTCACTGAAAGCTACCTCGATGATGCGGGCGCATCCACAGATATCCCGCATTAAAGCAAAGTCGCGTCGAAAGTGGTCGTTCGTGAGGGGCAGCTATACCCATAGCGGACAATCGCCTGTGTAAGCTCAGACGCCAAGTCTTTATGGCTCCCCGGCATAGTTCATCACAGATACCGTCCCGTTCCCCCTAGCAGGTCGCGTCTATTGGTCGTCCCCTTGGTTTTGATGGGACGTGGCCGGAACGAGCAACATTATGAAGAAGCAGAGCTGAATCCTATGAGGTACCAGGCCCAGATCGGCAGAGCTCAACAATAGCAAAGGGCCTCGACACTTGGCTTGGCGATAATGGCTTTCTGATTTCAGTCCGGCTACGCTCATGCGTATCAGGGAGGAGGCACGATGAGCCAGTACCTTTTGAGTTTTGCTAGGCAGAATCTTGAAGGACGCAGTGACGCTTACCTCGTGCTGCTCTGGTGCATGTACCAGGCGAACCAAGGCAAGGGCCGCTATTCCGACCACATCAAAACGCACATCACAGCGGCAGCTGACCAGTTGCTGGGGCGCAACTATCAGCGCATCGCCGCACGCTTCAAAAAGGTGCTCGACAGCAAGCCGGAACTGGATCGAATACCGCCGTCCGGACTCGGCACGTTGGACTACCTTCGCGTAAAAAACTTCCGAGGCTTCGGAGAATTTGGCCCTGACGACACAGGCACCTTCATTCGCTTCAGCAAGCTGAAGAACATCTTCTACGCACCCAATGGCGGCGGCAAATCATCGTTGTGCGAGGCGTTGGAAATCGGCACCACTGGCGATATCAAAGAAGCGGCCAGGCGCAAGACTAAGGTCAATCAGTACATCGCCCGGGGAGAAGTGAAGCCCAAGCTCATGCTGATGGGAACAGACAAGTTACCAGTCAAGCGAAGCATCAGCTGGTCGGGCTGTTTCATTGATCGGAACCGTCTTCAAGAATTTTCGTTGCTGGGCTCCAAGGATACTGGCAGTGCCGAGAGTGATGTCCTGGCCACCTTGTTTGGCTTGGAAGAACTCCAGGAGGTCATTTCTCGGTTCGTCCGGCCTGAAAGCTTCTCGCTCAAAGCCTTCATGCGTGCTGATCAAGCCGAGGCACTGGGCACCCTGGAACGTGCCCGGGTAAGCCTGGGACAGCTGCGGCGTAATCACAGGGCAGACCTTCATGCATCGATTTCCGAGAGTTGTAGGCTGCTGGGGCTGAGGGCCGACCAAGACTTCGATGTACGCCGAAAGGTCTTGCGGCTGCGCGACACGGTTGAAATGCATATTCGTGGCGCTGAGCGCCTACGAGCCGCCAAGGCCCCGTTCGCTATACCGCTAAAGCAGGTCAGGCGTATCTGTGCCATCGCTCAGCGCTTGCTCCACCGCAGAGCCGATATCGAGAAGGTGTTTCTGCAGAGGGCCAGCGAGGTCAATTATCGCGCTGTATATGAGGCATTGGTGGCCATCGAACAGTTGCAGGTCGGGGAAACTTGTCCCGCATGCCTGACGCCCCTCGACCAAGTGGTGATGAACCCGTTCGAGAGGGCGCGAGAGCAGATCAAGGCGTTGGGGGCACTGGAGTCCCTCAAGCAATCCAAGCAGAGAAATGACGCCCGGATCGCGCTCTGGGCTTCACGAGTCGCGACCGGAATCGGCGCGGTGAAAGGCAATGAGCACGCCGATGTTCCCTGCCCACTGAACATGGACGAATTGGAGGTGGAGCTTGCAAAGTTCCATGCAGCTACGGATCGCTCGGAAGTGGCGCCGTCCGTTCTCGACTCGTTTCTGAAGCTCTGCGCGCGGAGTGCAGATCAGATCGAGGACTACTTGCGCGCCTGTGAGCGCAAGCTTCGGGAGGTTGGCCAGGCAGACGCCCAGGCAGCCCGCCTCGAAGAACGGGTGACGCAGCTGAAAGAAATTGACGAATTGCTGAAGCTGCAGTTCGACAGAAAAAAACTGGCGATAAGCGAGTTCAAGGTCGCCAACGACCAGATGGCAGACCTGATAAAGCAAAAAGCGGCATTGCTCAACGATGCAGTCGACAATAGCCACTTCAACCAGTTGCTCAAGGATCTGGAAGCTGAGTACCGAACGCTGTACCGCGACCTGCTGGATTACAAGCTTGAGCTGGAGAAAGCGCGAATCACCGGGGTCGAAGCCAAGGCTGCCGAGTACTACCGCACGATCAACAACCACGACGATGACCATGAGCAGATCGCGTCGTTGACCTTCGACCGCCAGGCGGATAGCTATCGGATCAAGATCACCAGCGTGGACGGATCATTCCTTGATGCGTTTGCGGTGCTCAGCGAAGGGCATCTGCGAGCGCTGGGTTTGTCCATCCTCTTGGCGATGGCTGAGAAGAACAACTTCCCGCTCATCGTATTCGATGACGTCGTCAATGCGATCGACACCGATCACCGATCGAACATCATCGACCTGTTCTTCAGCGATGCTTACCTGCGCGGGATCCAAATGGTAGTCACCACCCATGACCGTCTTTTCTGGGAGCGTTTCTGTATTATTGCCCAGCGTCATGCTCAGCGGGTTCAGTACACCAGTAATGTTCTCAGTTATACGAACAAAGGCATTCTAGTCATTGATCACGTGGGCAGCTTCCAGGAGAAAATTCTTGCCGCGCTTTCGGTATTCGATGTGCGTCAAGCGCTGCTCTATTGTCGTATCTGGTTCGAATCCATGGTACTTGAGTTCTGCATAGAAAATGAAGTCAAAGTAACCGCGCACTTTAATAAATCACAGCTCAAGAAGAGCATGTACCTGCAGGTCAGCCTGGAACACACCTTTTCGCTGGTGGAACCGTTCATTGACTATGACCTGTCATACTTCAATTTCATCAAGAATGACCTGGTCAACTGGGGTGGACAGAACCAGGAGCACCATGCCTTCGACGAGGGCAGCCTGAACTTCGTGCACTCAAAGACTAGCAGTGAGGTCGTTAAAATCTACGACGCCATCCGCTATTTGGAGTGCCAGCTATTTACAGCTAAGAAGAGAGAATCAGGCGTCAAATGTCTTGCCGACCTGAACGGTGATATCGCGTGGAGGCAGCGCAAGCTTGCCAGACTCGCCAAGGCGCCAGAAGAGGTGCAGAAGGAGCACCAGGCGGCGTTGAAAGCTCTGGAAAAGCGCGCGGTCGAGCTCGACCAGGAGCTTCAGTTCATCGAACAGTGTCTCGCCAGCGTCGCTCAGCGCGAGCAAGCTAAAGAACTGCCATGACCTCTGTTCCGCTTGGAGCAGATCTGGCTGCTTTGGGCTCATATTCTGCGAAGACTCAACGGCCGCTTCACGCCCTGAGGAAGTCAGTCAACCTAAATCGAGGTTCTTGAGGAGCGGTGAACCACGCTTCCTCAATGCATTCAAATAGGTGGTTACTGGCAGCCGATGTTCAGCGTGTTGCCGCGCCGGCTTCTATCTGGGCTCGTGCAAGGGTGGAATGCCGGAGAGCGCAGCCTGCAGAAAGCCTTGTCCTACGAAGGTGTGGCCGGGCTGGAATGCCCGGAAGGCGATACTCGCTGAGTAACTTCAACACCCCCTAGGCCCTGCAAGGCTGAGCGCCTCTTCAAATCATAGGTAGTCTTCATAGACGCGCATTTGATAGGTCAGGCTTTTCAACAACTGGGGATCAAACGACAGTTGGAAAAGGCTCTTTGGCAAGCGCTGCGGTGACTCGATCACGCTTGCCGATATCCGCCCCGTGTTCGCATCGCGCCAGGTCGCGCTAAGCCGATGACCCCCTGGAACGGTTTCAACCCTCAACCACACCTGGCCACGCACGTCGCTGGCGCCGACGGCACCTTGTTGCGTCATCAGGCGGTCCTTGTCTCGAAGCGTTAGTTGCAGCGTCGCCAGTTCGTAACCTTGGTCATTGACCTGGAAGAACGAGACCACCCTGGCCAACCAATCAGGTGAAAGTGGCCGACGTTGGATAATCGCACCAATCACGCGTGGCTCATTGAGCCAGCGGCCGGGCTCGACCAGCGCCGCGTAGCCTCCATCCAACTCGAGCGCCAAGCGTCTGGAACCTAACAGATCAGTCAGGCGAATGCCTGCCCCCAACAGCACGCTATCACCGATCAGGGCGCTGATATCCTCCAGCGGCAACTCACCAGTGCTTGGCAAGATTCCACCCAGGCCTCCCACCAGTTCCAGAAGATCGGACTGCCACAGCTCTGGCTTTGTCTGGCGCAGGAACTGCGCATATTCGTTCACCGCCGCATAAGACCCTGTCTTCTGCGCGATATAGAGCGCCAGCTTGGAGCGATAGTAACGGTCCACCTTGCCCACATTGGCTTGGGCGAACGCCAAGGCCATAGGATCTTCGAACAGTTTGAGGTTATCGAATGCCAGCATTTTCATAGACCAAACGTTATCTGCGTCAGCGATGAGGGTGCGCGAGAACGGTAGGAAAGCACGGTCTAATTTCAGTCGCTCCAGCAGCAACACCCGCTTGTGCTGGCTCAAAGATGAGTCGTTTACCAGTTGGGCAAGGGCTTTACCGGTTGGGTCCTCCATCCAGGCCGGTGCGAACAGCCCACGACTACGGGTAATGATGGTCAACGCGTCGGAGAACTGCCCGACATCCGATGAGGGATCTTGAAGGATCACGAGTAGACGCTGCCGCTCAGCTTCTGTCAGAGACAATGAACCATTGCGCCCATCCAGACGCTCACGGGCGAAACGCACCATGTAGGCGTCCAGCAGCGCTTGGGTGCGCATTGCATCAAGCGCCTTGCTTTCATCGCTATCACCGTCCTCGAAGCGTAACCACCGATCAACCTTGTTCGTGAAGTTGTTCGTCAGGCTGTCGGCAAGGTTCTTGTAGCCAACGAATGCTCCCACGGCCAATGCCAGGGTGATGAAGGTTCCGACCGCGAGAATCCACTGCTTGATGTGATGAAGAATCGACAGTGTCTTCTCAATGGCCCGCTCGGAGACCTTCGCCTCGGCATTGCCGATCTGGCTCTGGACTTCGTGGAGCAGACGAGCGCTGGACGCCTTGAGCTCTTGCAACTCCAGGTGGAGGGCCCGGTTTTGCTCAAGCGCCTCGGCACGCAGTTGCGCCGCTGCCTTATCCAGGTGCAGGGAAATGAGGTCCTTGGTAGCAGACAACAGCATTCTTCCTTATATATTCGGAGCGACCAATGATTCCATATCCACCGCTCTATTGACATCCTGTAACCAGCAGCAGTTATTCAGTGCCGGCGGGTGAGTGAATCGCCCCGGAGTGTCTAGACACATCGAACGGCTGCTTTTGGCCGATTTGTGCCTGTTCCCACCGGCTGCAATCGACCCATTGCAGCCAGTCGGCACCGACTGAAGTCGGCCAGGAGCTGCAATTAGTCACAGACAGCGTTCGGCCAGGAGTGGACGTTCCGAGTTAGTGCTGATCGCTAAACTCCGTTCGTAACGGGTTCAAGCTTTCTCTGTGGCGGAAGGTCTCCGACACGAAGTCGATGAAGGCAACCGCGGATGCTACCGCAAGCCGAGCATGCCTCGGCTGAAGTCCGCGATGCTGACCGTCCCTACCGTGTCCAGTGCCGTATAGGCCACGTAATTGAGCAAGATTGTTCGTGAGTTGGGTGAGATTTCGAAGTATCAAGCGAATGTTATCCGCTCCCTTCGTAGCATCGGTTATACCCTCTGGCACGAGCTGCAGCTCCTTCGCGACTTTTTTGGTGAGGTCGCCGAGATCATCAGACTTGGTAAAGGGGATACCCCGCTTGGTCAGAATTGACTTGCAACATGTTTCAATGAGCTCCTTTGCGGTACCTATCGCTAGGGCAGGATCACGCTCGATGGAGTTTTCTAGGCGCTCGATTTCCTTCGCCATCCAGCCAGCGTCCAAGGCCTCGGCCACTGTCTTGGCTCTCAGCACAGCTCGGGACGACCGGCTATGTAGTTGGAACGAAAAGCGTGGTCGGCCAGCGATGCGCTCCTCTTCATAGATCTCCCAACCAACTGATCGAAGCTGATCGTTGAAATGGAGCACCAGTTTAAGCGCCTCGTCGCGATCAGGTCGGACAATGGGGTGCACGATCTCGCAGAGAAACCGCAGGAATTGTTCCGCCGGCCCGTCTATGAGCTGAAAGCGGCTGTCAGTGTAGACCCAGTCGCTTTCCCAGTCGTCGTTGTTGTAGCGATGCTGCCAGATATCACCCGCCGCATCTTTGAACCTGCTGTCTGTGGACGGAAGTTGCTGAAGGTCGAACAGTCGACTTAAGAACTCGACGTCGTCCAGCTGACCATACCAAGCAACGCTTTCCAGACGGAGGCCGTCCAAGACGTTAACACGGACTTGTCGCGGGACATCTGATGAGTCAGATCGCCAGTCAGTACGTTGTTCCCTCGCTGGCACGATCTTAGCTGAATACCAGTCCTGGGTTTCGGGCTCGATGGCCGTCCTCAATCGGGCGGTAATCTGCTCTTCTAACTGGCTGCGCTTCGAGCCTAGCCGGGCATAGTTCTGCGCAGGCAGCTTGAACTGCACATCCCAGATGTTTGTGCCCCCGTTCCAGTTGTCGTAGCCAGTCTGTTCAATGTGCGCGGGATACTCACGCACGATGGCGGCGGCTTCGCTCATGCCCTCTGCGCGCAAAAGCGCATGGACCGTAGCAAGTATCTGCTCAATTTGTTCCATCGCCCTGTCCCAATTCCCTGCTGGTTATCGCGAAATCTATATCCACTAGCATAGCGATGTCCTAGTTCGGCAAAAAGCAGTCGATGCCACCGGAAGTGAAAAAGCTGACGGACGCCAGGGAGCTTTCTGGATGCTCGACGCGCAGAATGTGCGCGAGCAAAGACGGAAGATCGAGCCATTTGTACTGTGTGCCTGCGAGTAGGCCATAAAACAGGTTGTAACTGTCTACAACGCACGCTGTACGCAAGATCTTCAGTCCTTAGAAACGAAAAAACCGGCGCTAGGCCGGTTTCTTCACCCCAACAGCCAGCGAACTGAATCGCTGCGTACGGGGCTGAGTAGTGGATTAACAATGCCATAGTTGAGCTGCATGTCAACTGAGATTTTTACCGGGTCCATATGTCAATCTGGGCTAAGACACCCGCGCCTGCGGTGGTTTCGCCAGTCGCAGAGAGCCCCAAGCGTTCTACTGTTTTCCAGAGTCCATGCTGGGTACTATCTGCAAAGCTTTGATTTTATGGGTTTTCAGCAGAAATGGATGAGTACAAACTTCGCGTCGAAGACACGGGCGGCAAGCCCATAGACAAGGATGAATTTGAAGCAGACACCCTGCGAAGGGAGCCGTGGTACCAGTGCGGAAGTGGGGACAAGCTTTCGCAATTCGCGGTATGCCCAGCTTGCGACAATCCGATCCAGCTGGTGGGTCTCTATCAGTTACCTGACAACATTAAGAACCCTTTCGGGAAACACGCGATGGCGGGTATCCGAGGTATCGCCCCGCTTGATACCGAAGTCCGTGACAATTTCCCGTATTTCAAGCCACGGCAGCATCAAAAAACCGATCGAAAAGCCAGGTTTGATGGGGTCCCTCGGAAAATTATCGGGCTGTTGATTGAGCAGTTCGACCGCTTGGTTTACATCCTGGAGGAGCAAACCCAAGTAGTCCTGTTGCCACCGACGCGGAATTGACCCAGTTGCCGGGTCAGTGGAATTTCGGTAACTGGGTCATCCCGCGCTGATGACAACACCTGCCAGCTTGGCCGATGAATTCGCTGTCAGGGCCAGCTCTGAACGGGGGCAGAGGAATGATCGGGCGTGAATCTAGGTGATCCAAGAGGTGACAGCATGATTGACCTAGTGATAATGGATTGACTACTATTCATCTGCGCCTAGGCGTGAATCACAGGGTGGTTACAGGGATCTTCGGATCGCACCCCGCTTCTGATGAAAGTCAGATGGCCCAGTGCCAAGTAACAGCGTCCTGCCCCGTCGAACGCATGCAATCGACGGCTGAGAATCCCGCCTAGAGCGGGATTCGCCGTTTCTGGCCCTTCACTTTTGCGGCTTCGGCCGATTCCGTACTTCCTTGGGGCATTGGCCCTTGGGCTTTCTTTGCGTATCTAACAGCAGCCAAGAAGCGCAGTCAAAACAATGAGGCTTCGGACTGAATAAAAGCAATGCATCAGCACCTCCTTATGGCAGGTACGTAAGTGTGTAGAGGACTTTCACCTCCGAGTCACCAACGAGCCCAGCACAGCCAAGCTAGTTGTGCTTGCGCGCAACGCGCCATGCCTGGCGCACCATAAAAAAAGAGGCCGCATTTGCGGCCTCTTTTTCAGTCATTGTCGATTCATGTGCACAAATAAAATAGGCCGGGCCTCTTCGATCAGCTAACGATCTTATCTCGCCACCCTGAGGCTTTCGGCAAGACCAGGCAGAAATTGCCTGGCGGCATGGGCACTCACCTGAACGGCTTCACCGGCATGCGCGCTCCACCAGCAAATTTTATTACAGCTTAAACGCATGAACAAGCAACGGATTGGGTTAGATCCGACGCTCTTCGGCTACATGGGACCGCTTCAAGGCTTCCATTGCTCTTACCATCAGGAGATGATCCGGAGGGCATTGCCAACTGGCGCTTGGAGGCATGCCCCCAAACCGAAGTGGGCCGTTATGGCCAATGCCCCCGTTGGCGAGCGCTCAAAAGCGGGGACTATCATGGAATGGCAATTGCGCAGGTCGGCCCGTCACTCACTCGTTCCGCTCGTAAAAAAAAACCAAAACAGTTAGATTAGGTAAGCGTCTGATTTATGGAAGATAAAACTCATATAACAGTTAGTAGGGCTCCGGAAGCCGCTAGCGAACAACAAGCCGAACCGACCAGCCCGGTCGACGCCCAGGACCATGCCCAGCAGCAACGCCATCGCGCCAGCCAGTTGGCCCAGGCCGTGCGCCACGAATTGCAAAAGGTACTGATCGGCCAGGACACGGTGATCGACGACGTGCTCACCGCACTGATCGCCGGCGGCCACGTGCTGCTCGAAGGCGTCCCTGGATTGGGCAAGACCCTGCTGGTGCGGGCCCTCGCGCGCTGCTTCGGCGGCGACTTCGCGCGTATCCAGTTCACGCCCGACCTGATGCCCAGCGATGTCACCGGCCATGCGGTCTATGACCTGCAGACCGAACAGTTCAAGCTGCGCAAGGGCCCGCTGTTCACCCATCTGCTGCTGGCCGACGAAATCAACCGCGCCCCGGCGAAGACCCAGGCGGCGCTGCTTGAAGCCATGCAGGAACGCCAGGTCACCCTCGAAGGCCGCGCGCTGCCCATCGCCCAGCCGTTCATGGTCCTCGCCACCCAGAACCCGATCGAACAGGAAGGGACCTATCCGCTGCCCGAAGCCGAACTGGACCGTTTCATGCTCAAGCTGCGCATGGACTACCCCGAGGCCCAGCAGGAGCTGGACATGGTGCGCCAGGTCACCCGCTCGACCAAGGCCGACATGCTCGAGGTACAACCCCTGCGTACCCTGTTGCAGGCCAAGGACGTACTCGCCCTGCAGCGGATCGCCGGCGAGTTGCCGCTGGACGAACAGGTCCTCGACTACGCCGTGCGTCTGGCCCGGGCCACCCGCAGCTGGCCCGGCCTGACCCTCGGGGCCGGGCCCCGGGCCTCCATCGCCCTGGTCCGCGGCGCGCGAGCCCGGGCCTTGCTGCGCGGCGGCGAATTCGTGATCCCGGACGATATCAAGGGTTGTGCCCTGGCGGTGCTGCGACATCGGGTGCGGATCGCCCCCGAGCTGGATATCGAAGGACTGTCGGTCGACCAGGTGCTCAAGCAACTGCTTGACCAGGTCCCGGCGCCACGCCAGTGAGGCGCCCGCGTCCATGAGACCTTCACGGCTGCTGTTGATCTGGCTGGGCGCCCTGTTCGGGCTGGGCATCGGACTGGGCACGCTCAAGGCCCTGGGCGTCGAGCTGCCCGAACGCCTCGGCGCGATTGGCTGGGGCCTGCTGTTAGCCTTGCTGCTGTTGAGCCTGCTCGATGGTGCCCGGCTCAAACGCTTGCCCTCGCCGCGACTGAAACGCCAACTGCCCGGCAGCCTGGCGCTGGGCCGCTGGGGCGAAGTGCGCATCGAGCTCAGTCACGACCACCCCAGTCCCCTGCGGGTGCAACTCTTCGATCATGTACCCGAGGGTCTGGCGTTCGCCAACCTGCCCCAAACCATCACCCTGCAAGCGGGCGAACGCGGCGAGCTGGGTTACCGCGTGCGCCCCTTGAGCCGTGGTCACTTTCGCTACGCGCGTTGCGAAGTGAACCTGCCCAGCCCGCTGGGCCTATGGTCCGAACGACGCTACCTGGAGCTGGCCGATGCCACCCGCGTCTACCCGGATTTCGCCCGTCTCTACGGCGCCCAGTTACTCGCCGTCGACAACTGGCTCAGCCAACTCGGTGTGCGCCGACGCCAACGTCGCGGCCTGGGTCTGGAGTTCAACCAGTTGCGCGAATTTCGCGAAGGCGACAGCCTGCGCCAGATCGACTGGAAAGCCACCGCCCGGCAGCGCACGCCGATTGCCCGGGAATACCAGGATGAGCGCGACCAGCAGATTGTCTTCCTGCTCGATTGCGGGCGCCGGATGCGCAGCCAGGACGGTGAGCTGGCGCACTTCGACCATGCCCTCAATGCCTGCCTGTTGCTCAGCTACGTGGCCTTGCGCCAGGGCGACGCGGTGGGGTTGTGCACCTTTGCCGGCGAGCAGCCGCGGTTTCTCGCCCCGGTCAAGGGCCAGGGTCAGCTCAACGTGCTGCTCAACAGCGTCTATGACCTGAACAGCAGCCAACGCTCGGCGGATTACCAGACCGCGGCCAGCCAGCTGCTGGCCCGGCAGAAACGTCGGGCCCTGGTGGTGCTGGTGACCAATCTGCGCGATGACGACGATGAGGAACTGCTGACGGCCGTCAAACGCCTGGGTCGGCAACATCGGGTGCTGGTAGCCAGTCTGCGCGAGGAAGTGCTCGACCAACTGCGCCAGGCGCCGGTGCAAACCCTGCCCGAAGCACTGGCCTACTGCGGCACGGTCGATTATCTGAATGCACGGGCCAGCCTCCATGAACGGCTGAGCGCCCATGGCGTTCCGGTGCTGGACGCCCGCCCAAGCGAGCTGGGCGCCGAACTGGTCAGCCGCTACCTGAGCTGGAAAAGAGCCGGAACCCTGTAGCCGTCCGGTCCCTTGAAGGCCCGCGCTAGGCGGAAGCCTCCAGCGGATGAAAGCTGAAGTAGTGCTGCAACGCCGCCACCAGTTGCAGATACTCCGCGGACAACTCGCGCAGCTTGAACCCCGAGTCGTAATAACCCGGGGTGGTCTCTTCATGACACCACAGGCAGCGGCCGCCCAGATTGATCAATTGCACGCCGCCATCGTTGAGCGGAAGCTTCAGTTGCAACTCGAACTCGGCCTTCACCAGCAACGGCAGCTGACTGATCAACATCAGCCCCTCTTCGCAGACATTGCCCAGGTAGCCAATGGGCTTGTCGGTGTTGCGATTGAACACTTGCAGGAAATAAGGCAACTGGTGCCGCTCGATTCGACGGTCGCTAAGCATGGCAATAATCGCTATAAAGGCCATTCAGCATGGCTGCGCTAATGCTTCGGAGCAGACGAACGGCACTGCTCTCCCTTGGTCTCGGCCGACAGTGGCAAATCGCCCCATCGCAGAACCTCTACCGAGCCATGGCTTTCAACTCGAAAGAATTGATAAAACTAAAACCATACACTCGAATGTTAGCGCAAAGCTGGCAGAGAGCCAGTTACTCTTTCAACCCTCATCACAGCGCCGCGGGGCTTGCCTGGGCGGGTATCGAAACCTGCGCATGGCCCAACTGACGCAGGGTTTCCAGGCGCGCCCGGGCGCGGAACGCATATTCACTGTAAGGGTACTGCGTGATAATGAATTGATAGGTCTGTGCCGCGTCGACGAACAGCTTCTGCCGCTCCAGGCACTGGCCGCGCAGCATCGACACTTCCGGCTGGACATATTGTCGGGTTCGGCTCTCGCGGTCGACCTGGGACAATTGCAGCATGACATCTTCACAATTGCCGCGATCATAGGAACGATAGGCATTGTTCAGATGACTGTTCATCGACCAGCGGGTGCAACCGACCACACTGGCTGCCAGGGCTAAAACGAGCAAAATTCGCATGGGGGGGTCTCCTGTTCTTGCTAGTGTATCGACCCGATGGCGAAAATCTCCAGAGTGTTCGCCAAACAACCTATTCGAAAAAAATCATTCGCTGAAAAGTAGTGCAAATGAACAATGACTACAGCAGAGGAGCATAGTAGCCTTTCGCTGCGCTTGAACTCAGGAGTCTCTGCATGTCCGTTCGTCGTACTAAAATCGTCGCCACACTGGGCCCGGCCAGCAATTCGCCGGAGGTTCTCGAACAGCTGATCCTCGCTGGCCTGGACGTTGCCCGTCTGAACTTTTCCCACGGTACTCCCGACGAGCACAAGGCTCGTGCCAAGCTGGTGCGCGACCTCGCCGCCAAGCACGGGCGCTTCGTCGCGCTGCTGGGTGACCTGCAGGGCCCGAAGATCCGCATCGCCAAGTTCGCCAACAAACGCATCGAGCTCAAGGTCGGTGATCATTTCACCTTCTCTACCAGCCATCCGCTGACCGAGGGTAACCAACAGATCGTCGGTATCGACTACCCGGACCTGGTCAAGGATTGCGGCGTCGGCGACGAACTGCTGCTCGATGACGGGCGTGTGGTCATGCGGGTTGAAACCGCGACCGCCACCGAGCTGAACTGCGTGGTGACGATCGGCGGTCCACTGTCGGACCACAAGGGCATCAACCGTCGCGGCGGCGGCCTGACCGCCCCGGCCCTGACCGAAAAAGACAAAGCCGACATCAAGCTCGCCGCCGAAATGGAAGTGGACTACCTCGCCGTGTCCTTCCCGCGCGACGCCGCCGACATGGAATACGCCCGCAAGCTGCGCGACGAGGCCGGCGGTACCGCCTGGCTGGTGGCGAAGATTGAACGCGCCGAAGCCGTGGCCGACGACGAAACCCTCGACGGCCTGATCAAGGCCAGCGACGCGGTGATGGTCGCCCGTGGCGACCTCGGCGTGGAAATCGGCGACGCCGAGCTGGTGGGCATCCAGAAGAAAATCATTCTGCATGCGCGCCGCCACAACAAGGCAGTGATTGTCGCCACCCAGATGATGGAGTCGATGATCCAGAACCCGATGCCGACCCGCGCCGAAGTGTCCGACGTAGCCAACGCCGTACTGGACTACACCGACGCCGTGATGCTCTCGGCCGAAAGCGCCGCCGGTGCCTATCCGCTGGAAGCGGTGCAAGCCATGGCGCGGATCTGCGTCGGCGCGGAAAAGCACCCGACCAGCAAGACCTCCAGCCACCGCATCGGCAAGGTCTTTGAAAGCTGCGACCAGAGCATCGCGCTGGCGGCCATGTACACCGCCAACCACTTCCCGGGCGTCAAGGCGATCATCGCCCTGACCGAAAGCGGTTATACGCCGTTGATCATGTCGCGGATTCGTTCCTCGGTGCCGATCTACGCGTTCTCCCCACACCGTGAAACCCAGGCCCGCGCGGCAATGTTCCGTGGCGTCTACACCGTGCCGTTCGACCCGGCTTCGCTGCCGCCCGAGCAAGTCAGCCAGGCTGCCGTGGACGAGTTGCTCAAGCGCGGCGTGGTCGAGCAAGGCGATTGGGTCATCCTGACCAAGGGCGACAGCTACCACACCATTGGTGGCACCAACGGCATGAAGATCCTGCACGTGGGCGACCCGCTGGTCTGATCCTCGCTATAGCGCCGTAAAAAAGCCCCGCGCTCTTGACCAGAGGCGGGGCTTTTTCATCAGGGCCCGGCGCTCAGGCGTGCGCGACGAACACATCGGCCAGCAGTTGATTGCGCGGCAACCCGGCCAGGTACAGACGTTTCGCCAACGCCTCGACACTCGCTGGGGCGCCACAAAGCAGCGCCAGGGTTTGCCGGGAGACAAGGCGCAGTTTGGCCAGAAAGTCCGGCAGTTCGGCAGCGCTGACATATTCAACGCTCAGGTTGGGGAACTGCGCGGACAGCTCGCTCAGCCCCGACGCCAGATAATGTTCGCTGTCGTCCTGGGCCAGGTGAACCAGGCGAATCGGTCCTGCATGCCCCTGGCGCAACGCCTCGCGCAATACGCCCCATAGCGGCGCCAGCCCGGTACCGGCCGCCAGCAGCCAGAGTGGCCGGGCGTGCCAGTCCGGGTCGTAATGCAAGGCCCCACCGCGCAGTTCACCCAGGCGAATCGGCGCGCCGACCTGGAACCGGCGGGCTGCATCGCTGAAGGCGCCCGGTTGCCGGCAGTCGAGGTGAAACTCCAGGTAGCGGTCTTCTTCGGGCAGGCTGGCCAGCGAATAAGGCCGGGCCACGCCCTGCTCCGTCCACAGCACCAGATGCTGGCCAGCGCTGTAACGCAGGGGGCGTTCGGGCCGCAGGCGCAGACGCAGGACCGTCGGGCTCAGCCAAGCGAGTTCGGCCACCGTTGCCGCCAGACCGTCACGGCGCGGATCGAAGACTTCAACCTGCAGGTCTTCGCGCACCTGGCACTGACAGGCCAGCCGCCAGCCACGCTCACGCTGGGCAAAGGTCAAGGCCTCGGGGCGGTTGTCCTGCGGCTCGCCTTGCACGCAACGCACCAGGCAAGCATGGCAACTGCCCGCCCGGCAACTGTAGGGCACCGCAATGCCCGCCAGGTTCAAGGCATCGAGCAAGTTGCTGCCGACCGCCACCGACCAGGCCCACTCGCCGACCCGCAGCTCAGGCATCGGTGTATTCCCAGGCCGCGCAGCAGCGATTGCGGCCGTCGCGCTTGGCCCGGTACAGCGCTTGGTCGGCGCGCTGCAAGGCATCGTCGAGATCGTCTGCCACCCCCACCAGCGTCATGCCCACCGACAGGCTCAGGTTGTTCACCGCCACCCCCACCAGTTCCACCTGGGTAAAGGCCAGGCGCAGACGCTCGCAACAGGAGGTCAGACGCTCGGGATCGGCATTGGGCAGCAGTAACACGAATTCTTCTCCACCGTAGCGCGCCAGCACATCGCCGTCGCGCACACAGGCCGTGGCCACTGCGGCGAACGCCTGCAAGACCTGGTCGCCGGCGGCATGCCCATGCATATCGTTGATCCGCTTGAAATGATCGAGGTCGATCAAGGCCAGGCCATGGACCACATCCGCGTCCATCAGCTCCAGTTCACGGGAGGCCAACCGCAGGAAGTGCCGTCTATTGTACAACCCGGTCAGTTCATCGGTCGCCACCAGGTCTTCCAACTGGCGCATCATCCCACGCAGCGTGTCCTGGTGGGCCTGCAATGCGAAGCGGCGCTGGCGCATGCGTTGACGGGAGGCTTGTACATAACTGGCGTAAAGGCACAACCACAGCAGCACGACGAACAGCACGCACACCTGCAGCAGTGCCAGGCCCGGATCCGCCAACTGGAAGTGATAGCCTTCCCAGAGATTGAGCGCGGCAAAAATGAACAACGCCAATGCCGCGCTGCGCACGAACTTGCGTTGCGGCAGGTGGAACATGCCAAACATCAGCACCAACGGATACAACACCAGGAAGGTCCCCCGAGCCTGTTCGAGGTTGGCCATCAGGTAGGTTTGCCAGGCCAACCCGATGAGCACCTGCAGCTCCGTCAGGCTGGGATCGCGAAAGCGTCGGTTGTGGCCACTGAGAAACAGCCAGCCGAGTACGCCCTGACTGAGAATCGCCAGGCCACTGCCGATCAGGCCCGTGGTTACGCTGGCCTCATAGTGATCGGTGAAAATCGCTACCCACAGCAGCGACAGCACCAGCAGATAAGTACCGGCAGCCAGGGCAAAGCGTTTGCGTAACAGACTCTGTATGGCTTTATGGGTCAATCTTTGACTCACTATGCGCTGAGGGCTCAAGGGATTTCCTTCCCGTACAGGCCACTTGCCACTCTAGTGATCTGGCTCAAAAATAACTATTCAATTTTTTGCAACTCATACAGCTTTACATAGGCGAGTACGCAAGAAGGGTGCCGATGCCCTCTGCGACCTTGGTTTGACGACTGACGGATGTGTCGGGCTTGCAGGCGGGTTATACTGCGGCGCCTCATTTTGTGCCGGCCACGCGTGCCCGGCGCGTCTGAAAAGATGTTTCCGACAGACCAGATGCAAACCGGTCGCAAACACCTTATTTCCATGTTCCCGTCTTAATAGAGGAGCGCGACCCTTGACCGTGATCAAGCAAGACGACCTGATACAGAGCGTTGCCGACGCCCTGCAGTTCATTTCCTATTACCACCCCGTGGACTTCATCCAGGCCATGCACGAGGCCTACCTGCGGGAAGAGTCGCCGGCGGCCCGCGATTCCATGGCGCAGATCCTGATCAACTCGCGCATGTGCGCCACCGGCCACCGGCCGATCTGCCAGGACACCGGTATTGTCACCGTGTTCGTGCGCGTGGGCATGGATGTGCGCTGGGACGGTGCCACCATGGGCCTGGACGACATGATCAACGAAGGCGTGCGTCGCGCCTACAACCTGCCGGAAAACGTCCTGCGCGCCTCGATCCTGGCCGACCCGGCAGGCGCACGCAAGAATACCAAGGACAACACCCCGGCGGTCATCCACTACTCCATCGTTCCGGGTAACACCGTTGAAGTGGACGTGGCGGCCAAGGGCGGCGGCTCCGAGAACAAATCGAAAATGGCCATGCTCAACCCCTCCGACTCGATCGTCGACTGGGTATTGAAGACGGTGCCGACCATGGGTGCCGGCTGGTGCCCGCCGGGCATGCTCGGCATTGGCATCGGCGGTACCGCCGAGAAAGCCGCGGTGATGGCCAAGGAAGTGTTGATGGAATCCATCGACATCCACGAGCTGAAAAAACGTGGCCCGTCCAACCGCATCGAAGAAATGCGCCTGGAGTTGTTCGAGAAGGTCAACCAACTGGGCATCGGCGCCCAGGGCCTGGGTGGCCTGACCACCGTGCTCGACGTGAAGATCATGGATTACCCGACTCACGCGGCGTCCTTGCCGGTGTGCATGATCCCCAACTGCGCCGCGACCCGTCACGCGCATTTCGTGCTCGACGGTTCCGGCCCGGCCTCGCTGGAGGCGCCACCGCTGGACGCCTACCCGGAGATTGTCTGGGAAGCCGGCCCATCGGCCCGTCGCGTCAACCTCGATACCCTGACCCCGGAAGACGTGCAGAGCTGGAAGCCGGGCGAAACCGTCCTGCTCAACGGCAAGATGCTCACCGGTCGCGACGCCGCGCACAAGCGCATGGTGGAAATGCTCAACCGGGGTGAAACCTTGCCGGTGGACCTCAAGGGTCGCTTTATCTACTACGTCGGCCCGGTTGATCCGGTGCGTGACGAAGTCGTCGGCCCGGCCGGTCCGACCACCGCCACGCGCATGGACAAATTCACCCGGCAGATCCTCGACCAGACCGGCTTGCTCGGCATGATCGGCAAATCCGAGCGTGGCCCGAGCGCCATCGAAGCGATCAAGGACCACAAGGCCGTGTACCTGATGGCCGTGGGTGGCGCGGCGTACCTGGTGGCCCAGGCGATCAAGAAATCCAAGGTCGTGGCCTTTGCCGAACTGGGCATGGAAGCGATCTACGAGTTCGAGGTCAAGGACATGCCGGTGACGGTAGCGGTCGATGCCAAGGGCGAGTCGGTGCACATCACCGGCCCGGCGATCTGGCAGAAGAAGATCCACGACAGCCTGGCGGTGGAAGTGCAGTAAGCGCTTTTGTTGCAGGAACAAAGGCGGCCCGGTTTTTCCGGGCCGCTTTTTTATTGCCAACGATCTTGGCGAGCACACACTACCCAGCCCCGCCCCAACCCGGCAAAATACCGGGCATGAATAGCCTCCCCGCTCTGCCCGCCTGCTGCACGCCCCTCGACGCCCACTGGCCACTGCCCGAGGCGGTGCCGCATTGCGTCTTTCTCAGCACCCGGTTCAGCCCATCCCAGCTCACCGCGGACGACTTCCCGCGTAGCCGCATCGAGCCGCCCGCGAGCATTCAACGCTCGGTGGCCAAGCGCCAGGCCGAATTCCTTGCCGGGCGCCTCTGCGCCCGCGCCGCCCTGCGGCAACTGGATGGTACCGACAACGTTCCGGCCATCGGTGAGGACCGTGCGCCCATCTGGCCGGCCCATGTCAGCGGATCCATCACTCACGGTACTGGCCGGGCCGCCGCTATCGTTGCGTCTAAACGCCACTGGCAGGGCCTGGGAATGGACCTGGAGGACCTGTTGAGCGCCGAGCGTGCCGAGCGACTGGCCGGCGAAATCCTCATCCCGGCCGAGATGCAGCGCATGGCCACAGGCTCCGCCGAGCAGATCGCCCTGCTGGTGACCCTGACCTTCTCGGTCAAGGAGAGCCTGTTCAAGGCGCTCTACCCGCTGGTGCGCAAGCGCTTTTACTTCGAGCATGCCGAAGTGCTCGAATGGGATATCCACGGACAGGTGCGGTTGCGCCTGCTGACCGATCTGTCCAGTGAGTGGTGCAATGGCACGGAACTGCAGGCGCAGTTCGGCCTGCATGAAGGGCAATTGCTGAGCCTGGTCGCCATCCCCAGCTGAACACGATCCTGGCGGGAGTCCGGCTTGCCGGCGACGGGGCCCTTGCGGCATCCCGGCAAGCCGGCACACCTTGACTCAGGACTTGTCCTGAGATCTCGGCCAGCTCAGGCTGAAGCATGCCCCGCCCAGCAACTGGCTCTTGCCGATCAGCGCCCGCCCCTCATGCCAGTGAATGATCCGGCGCACGATGGACAAGCCCAGGCCATGCCCACCCGAAGCCCGGGTCCGACTGTCATCCAGGCGCATGAACGGCGTGAAGATCCGATCCCAGGCCGTTTCCGGCACACCCGGACCGTCGTCCTCGACATCCACCCGGCAGCGCGACGGCCCAACCTGGTAACTGATGCTGACCAGGGACTGCGCATGCCGCATCGCGTTGCTCACCAGGTTCTGCAAGGCCCGATGCAGATAACGCGGCTCGGCCTCGACCCACACCTCGTCCCCGGCGGCGGTCGGCGGAAAACACAGCCCGCGCGTTACCCGCACCTCCACTCGCAACGGCGCCAGTTCGCCGATCACCTGGTCGATCAGGGCGCTAAGGTCGATCCGTTGGAAATTCAACGCCGGGCTGCCCTGCTCCAGGCGGGCATAGGTCAACATCTCGTCCACCAGCCGGTCGAGATCCTGGATATCGCCATCCATGCCCTCCATGTACTTGTGCCGCGCCTCGGGCGTCTGCGCATCGCCAATCATTTCCAGACCGAAACGCAGACGCGCCACTGGTGTGCGCAGCTCGTGGGAGACCGCCCGGACCAGCTCGCGCTGGATCATCAGCGAACGCTGCAGATGCTCGGCCATGCCATTGAATGCCGCGGCCAGGCGTCCGATGGAGTCCGCGCCACCGGCCGGCACGCGGGTTTCCAGACTGCCCTGGGCCAGCCGCGTGGCCGCCGACTCCAACCCGCGCAAACGCCGCTCCAACTGGCGCACCAGCAGATAGACGATCAGGCCAATCAGGCTCAACCCGAGCACGGCAATCAACACCAGCCATTGCGCCGGATAGGGGTTCATCTGATACAGCGGGCCGATTTCCAGGACCCAAGGCGTCCCCGACAGGCCGGCGAACACCCGGATCGAATCACCACCCTTGCCCAGGGCCATGACCGTGTCGCCCTCGGCAATCCGTCGGCGCTGGTCTTCATCCATATCGGCCTGGTCCAGGGTGACCAGCTTCATGTCGAAGCCGAATCCCTTGTCGCGCTTGAGCGCCGCCAGGCGTCCGGGCTGCTCGGCATCGGGGTAGCGAACCAGCTCATCGGCCAACAGGTAGATCGTCGCCCGGGCCAACTGTTCGCTGATCTGCTGGACCTCACCCGTCAGCACAAGCTGTTCCGGGTCGCCGACCAGCCGATAGATTGTCGCCGCATAAGGCCCGGTCTGCTCCACCAGGGCCTGGCCCCGCAACACCCGGGTCCGCTGGCCGAGATCCAGGTGCACATCGGCCAGTGCCTGCAAGGCCAGCGGAATGCCCAACAATCGCTCCCATACCGCCAGGGCCCGGCGCCGCTCGATTTCATTCATCGGCCGCAGGTTGTCGGCCATCAGCGAGAAGGTGCCATGAGCCAGGTGCTCGCGATACTGCTCGCCGCGCACCTGATTGAGCAGGTGCAGGGCCAGCACCCCGAGCAGCGCCACCAGCACCAGCGCGGCACACATGCCACCGTAGATACGCAGGAAGATCGAGTTCACGACGGCAGGTCTGCGCAGGCTTCGGGGACAAAGAGATAACCCTTGCTGCGAATGGTCTTGATCAGTCGTGGGTGGTCGGGGTCATCGCCGATTTTCGGACGAATACGCGAAATGCGCACATCGATGGAACGGTCCTGGCCGTCATAGCCGATGCCGCGCAAGGCGGTGAAGATTTCTTCGCGAGACAGGATCCGCCCGGCATTGGCCACCAACAGCCAGAGCAGGTCGAACTCGGCGCTGGTCAGCTCGATCCCCGCCCCGGCCAACCAGGCCTCGCGCAAGGCATTGTCGATCAGCAGCGGGCCGAACTGCAGGCGCCGGACCTTTTCCCCAACCGCGCCCTGGAGCGGCTCGCCACGCCGCAGCAGGGCACGGATACGCGCCAGCAACAGGCGCGGGCGCACCGGCTTGCAGACATAATCGTCGGCGCCCAGGTCCAGCCCCTGGATCTGGTCGAGGTCATCGGTGCGCGCGGTCAGCATCAGGATCACCCCGTCGTAGCGCTCGCGGACCTTGCGGCAGATGCTCAAGCCATCCTCGCCGGGCAGCATCAGGTCGAGAATCACCAGGTCAGGTCGTTCGCCGATGATCCGCTCGGCGGCCCGGGCGCCATTACCCTCGATGGAGACCCGCAAGCCGTTGCTCTCCAGGTACTCACGGGTCAGTTCGGCCAGACGCTGGTCATCCTCGACTATTAATACCTGCCAGGCTTGCTCCACGGGCGACCTCTGCGTACGAAATATTCAGCGCTGAAAAGGATCCGCCCGTCTTTTTGTCATGATTTCGGCGGATATAGAAAAGGTAAGGCCGGCCGATTGTAGCAACGACCAGGTCCTCGTACACACGCCTGGATTTAGGCTCGGTCATGGCCTTATTTTGTGATAGGGTTCGCGCCCGCAAAAATCCGCGCGAGTACTTTTCGACGGCAAAAAACAATGACGGGCGGTGCAATCCCGCCCTGCTGCGGCCTACACGCGCTTTCAAGCTTTCATACACAAATTACGCACAGATTTATCCACAGGCAGCACGTTGCAATCACCCCCAAAAACGCATTATCTTGTAGCTCGGCGACAAAAAAACCCAACATGTAGGGTTTTCACGCAAAATCCCCAACCACATTTCGCGTCAGGAACTCAAGCTCTTTTCTTGCATCCGCGGGGTTGAACTAAACACCGATTTGAAAGCCAAAACCGCATAAGCGGGTGGCAACCATTCTTCCCTTCTCACCATGGGAAAACGGTACGGGTGTTGCAGGACAAAACTGTCACCCACCAGGAATATCGCTTCGGGTCAGCGACCCGTGGCATTGAAAACTTCGGCATGGAAGCGGCGCCCGACAGCCCCCTTCCGCTGTCCTGAAGTGGTTATGCCCGACATGGCTCGGTTGTAGTGCTTCAGGACAGAACGGTGGGCACCTTCGTGGTGCCCAAACAAACATAGAGAACGTGGAGACACCCATGCAAACCGACACAACTCGCGAGAACCCGCAAGGCACCGTGCCGCAGGCCGCCGATTCGAATCTGGATCTGTCCGCCACCGCGCCGGGCCAACTGCGCGTGATCAAGCGTAACGGCACTGTCGTTCCCTACACCGATGACAAGATCACCGTCGCCATCACCAAAGCGTTCCTCGCAGTTGAAGGCGGCACCGCCGCCGCCTCGTCGCGCATCCATGACACCGTTGCCCGCCTGACCGAGCAGGTCACCGCGACCTTCAAGCGGCGCATGCCTTCGGGCGGCACCATCCACATCGAGGAAATCCAGGACCAGGTCGAACTGGCCCTGATGCGTGCCGGCGAGCAGAAAGTCGCGCGCGACTACGTGATCTACCGTGATTCGCGGGCCAAGGAGCGCGCCAACCGCGCACCGGCCGAAGAGCCGGTCAACGCCCACCCGTCGATCCGCATCACCCGCGTCGACGGCAGCGTCGCGCCGCTGGACATGGGCCGCCTGAACACCATCGTCAGCGAAGCCTGCGAAGGCCTGGAAGAAGTCGACGGCGACCTGATCCAGCGCGAAACCCTGAAGAACCTCTACGACGGCGTAGCCCTGAAAGACGTCAACACCGCCCTGGTGATGACCGCCCGGACCCTGGTGGAACGTGAACCGAACTACTCGTTCGTGACCGCGCGCCTGCTGATGGACACCCTGCGCGCCGAAGGCCTGAGCTTCCTCGAAGTGGCCGACAGCGCCACCCACCACGAGATGGCCGAGCTGTACGCCAAGGCCCTGCCGGCCTATGTGGCCAAGGGTATCGAGTTCGAACTGTTGAACCCGGTGCTGGCCGAATTCGACCTGGAAAAACTCGGCAAGGCGATCAACCACGAGCGCGACCAGCAGTTCACCTACCTGGGCCTGCAGACCCTGTACGACCGTTACTTCATCCACAAGGACGGTATCCGTTTCGAACTGCCGCAGATCTTCTTCATGCGCGTGGCCATGGGCCTGGCGATCGAAGAGAAGCAACGCGAAGAACGTGCCATCGAGTTCTACAACCTGCTGTCGTCCTTCGACTACATGGCCTCGACCCCGACCCTGTTCAACGCCGGGACCCTGCGTCCACAGCTGTCGAGCTGCTACCTGACCACCGTGCCGGACGACCTGTCGGGTATCTACCACGCGATCCACGACAACGCCATGTTGTCGAAATTCGCCGGCGGCCTGGGCAACGACTGGACTCCGGTGCGCGCGCTGGGCTCGTACATCAAGGGCACCAACGGCAAGTCCCAGGGCGTCGTGCCGTTCCTCAAAGTGGTCAACGACACCGCCGTGGCGGTCAACCAGGGTGGCAAGCGCAAAGGCGCGGTCTGTGCCTACCTGGAAACCTGGCACATGGACATTGAAGAGTTCATCGAGCTGCGCAAGAACACCGGCGATGACCGTCGTCGGACCCACGACATGAACACCGCCAACTGGATTCCCGACCTGTTCATGAAGCGCGTCTTCGATGACGGCAAGTGGACCCTGTTCTCGCCATCGGAAGTGCCGGACCTGCACGACCTGACCGGCAAGGCCTTCGAAGAACGCTACGAGTACTACGAAGCCCTGACCGAGTACAACAAGATCAAGTTGTTCAAGGTCGTCCAGGCCAAGGACCTGTGGCGCAAGATGCTCTCCATGCTGTTCGAGACCGGCCACCCATGGCTGACCTTCAAGGACCCGTGCAACCTGCGCAGCCCGCAGCAGCACGTCGGCGTGGTGCACAGCTCGAACCTGTGCACCGAGATCACCCTGAACACCAACAAGGACGAGATCGCGGTCTGCAACCTGGGTTCGATCAACCTGCCGAACCATATCAAGGACGGCAAGCTGGACACCGCCAAGCTGCAACGCACCGTGAACACCGCCGTGCGCATGCTCGACAACGTGATCGACATCAACTACTACTCGGTGCCACAGGCGAAGAACTCCAACTTCAAGCACCGTCCGGTCGGTCTGGGCATCATGGGCTTCCAGGACGCCTTGTACCTGCAGCACATCCCTTACGGTTCGGATGCCGCCGTCGACTTCGCCGACAAGTCCATGGAAGCGGTCAGCTACTACGCGATCCAGGCCTCCTGCGACCTGGCCGACGAACGTGGCGCCTATGAGACGTTCCAGGGTTCGCTGTGGTCCAAGGGCATCCTGCCACTGGATTCGCAACAGATCCTGATCGAGTCGCGTGGCCAGAAGTACATCGATGTCGACCTGAACGAAAGCCTGGACTGGGCACCGGTTCGCGCCCGTGTACAGAAAGGCATTCGCAACTCCAACATCATGGCCATCGCCCCGACCGCGACCATCGCCAACATCACTGGCGTTTCGCAGTCGATCGAACCGACCTACCAGAACCTGTATGTGAAATCGAACCTGTCGGGCGAATTCACCGTGATCAACCCGTACCTGGTTCACGACCTGAAGGCTCGTGGCCTGTGGGACTCGGTGATGATCAACGACCTGAAGTACTACGACGGTTCCGTGCAGCAGATCGAACGTATCCCGCAGGAGCTCAAGGAGCTGTATGCGACCGCGTTCGAAGTGGAAACCAAGTGGATCGTCGATGCCGCCAGCCGTCGCCAGAAGTGGATCGACCAGGCGCAGTCGCTGAACCTGTACATCGCCGGCGCTTCGGGCAAGAAGCTCGACGTGACCTACCGCATGGCCTGGTACCGTGGTCTGAAGACCACCTACTACCTCCGTGCCCTGGCCGCGACCAGCACCGAGAAGTCGACCATCAACACCGGCAAGCTGAACGCTGTTTCCAGCGGCGGCAACCACGGCGACGATTCGGTCCTGGCGGCACCTACCGCGCCAGCCGGTCCGGCGCCAGTGCCAAAGGCCTGTGCGATCGACGAGCCGGATTGCGAAGCTTGCCAATAAGCCGAGCGAGACCCGCGCCTTATCGCGCGGGTTGAGAAACCCCCGTCGGGCCCTGGGCCTGGCGGGGGTTTTCTTTTGCCTGAAGCAAACCGGCGTGCGGCCCGGCTCCTGCCGCCTGCCACACCACAGGCACAAAAAAGCCCCACTCAAGGGGCTTTCTTGCCAAGCGATTTCAGCTAAGCCGCATCACGCCATCTGGATGATGGTCTGCATGATGGTGCTCTGGGTGGAGATGGTCTTGGCGTTCGCCTGGTAGTAGCTCTGGCCCTTGATCAGGTCCACCAGCTCACTGGTCAGATTGACGTTGGAGGCCTCCAGGGAACCGGACAGGATCGAACCATTGGTCCCGACCGTACCGCCGTCAAAGGCCGGCTGGCCGGACGAGAACGTCTCCTTCCAGCTGGTACCACCGACCGCCTGCAGGCCCTGCTCGTTGGTGAAGGTGGCCAGGGCCACCTGGCCGATCGCCTTGTGCTGCTGGTTACTGAAGTTGGCGGAGATCACACCGGTAGCGTCAATAGTGATGTCGGTGATCTGACCGGTGGCATAACCATCGTTGGTGATGTTGTTACGAGAGGTATCGGCGTTGAACTGGGTGGTTTTCGAAAAGTCGATGGCAATGCCTGCGGCATTGGCGCCCGCACCGTTCGCCGCCCAGACACCAGCGGTCACTTTGCCGGGCACCCAACCGGTAACAGTGATGCTGGTCTGGGCGGCACTGCCGCCGATGCTCTGCAACTTGCCCGCGGAATCAAAGACCACGGGCACTGGCACGGGGTCGGTGGCCCCACCCACCGTTGCCGCCGTGCCATTAGGATTGCGACCGTCAACTAACGAATAGACGTTCCAGGTATTGGCCCCGGTCTTGACCGCATACTGGTCCAGAGAGTGGGCATTGCCCTGAGTGTCATAGATGGTGGTGCTGAACGGCTTGGTGTAGCTCGCGGTATTGGTGACATCGAACGGTATGGTAATCGCCGTCGACTTGGAATCGAGATTGATCGTCGAGCCGATCTTGGTGGTGGTCTCGGGCGACAGGTTCGAGGTGTCGATCCGCAGATTGGTCAGCACACCTGGAATGATGTTGCCGTTGGCATCGGCGGCAAAGCCTTGCAGTTTCGCGGTGCCGTCGGTGTTGGTGACGTAGCCGTCCTTGTCGGTCTTGAAGGTACCGGCCCGGGTGTAACTCAGCGAGCCGTTGCTGCTCAGGACGAAGAAGCCGTTGCCCTGTACGCCCATGTCCAGCACGTTGCCGGTACTGTCCATGCCGCCGTTGCCGAAGCTCTGCGTCACGTTAGCCAACCGTACACCGTTACCGACGGCCCTGGAGCCGGTGCCCAGCTTGGTCGCCGAGTACACGTCGGCGAATTCCGCGCGGGACGACTTGAAGCCGGTGGTATTGACGTTGGCAATGTTGTTGCCGGTGACGTCAAGTTGCTTGCTGGCCGCAGAGAGACCGCTCAAACCGATATTGAAAGACATGGTTCACTCCTTACTTCGTGTTGGTCGGCTCTTACAGGCCAATGGTCTGGACTTTGGACAGAGCAATACTGCCCAGGCCCGCCAGGTTGAGCATCATTTCGCCGCCGTTCTGGCCCAGGGTCACGCTGCTGACCGTAGCCGGCAGGTTGGTCGTGAGCGCCGTCGACGTACCGCTGATCGTCGCGGCGGCATTGAAGGTGTAGGTGCCGCTGGCCAGCAAGGTGCCGGAATCGTCCTTGCCGTCCCAGGTAAAGGCCGCATTGCCCGCCGGCTCGGAGCCCAGGGTCAGGGTTCTGACCACCTTGCCGCTGGAGTCGGTGATCTTCACCGTCGCGTCACTGACAGAACTCGGCACCACCGCCGTGCCACTGAAGGTCTTGCTGGTATCGACCACGGCCTGGGTGGTCGGCACGATGACCGAACGCCCGACCATCGACGAGGCCTGCAGCGCCTGGGACGAGGTGAAGGAGCCAGCAATATTGTTCACACTGGTGTTGAGCGTCTGGATACCTTCCAGACTGCTGAACTGAGCCAACTGCGCGACGAAGGCACTGTTGTCCTGGGGGTTGAGCGGATCCTGGTTCTTCAGCTGGGTCACCAGCAATTGCAGGAACGCGTCCTTGCCCAGGGTCTGGCCGCCGGCGGCGCTGCTGATGGCATTGCCCAGCGCATCAGTACTTCCGGTAGTCGCCTTCTTGGAGTTGGCAACGATCGTATCAAGTGTCGTATTGCCGCTCGACGTAGTGCTGGAAACCGTCATAGGAATCGTCCCTTATCACTGACCGAGGGTCAGGACCTTCTGCATCATGGTTTTGGCGGTGCTCATAATGTCCGCATTGGTCTGGAACGAGCGGCTGGCGGAAATCATGTCGGCCATTTCCTGAACCACGTTGACGTTCGGGTAATAGACATAGCCGTTGGCGTCCGCCGCCGGATGGTTCGGTTCATAACGGGCTTCAAGGTTGCTGGGATCCTCGACCACGCCCATGACCTGAACGCCGGCACCGGCACCGTCCTGGTTCTGGAACAGCGAGTTGTCCGTCTGGCCTTGGCCGTTCTGGAACATGGTGGCGAACACCGGATGCCGGGCGCGATAGGTCTGGTCCATGCTCGACGAGACGGTTTCGGCGTTGGCGATGTTACTGGCGACGGTGTTCAGGCGAGTGGTCTGGGCACTCATGCCGGTACCGGCAATGTTGAAAACGCTGGACAGGGACATGACTTACTCTCCGCGCAGGGCTGAGACCAGCCCTTTGAATTTTGCGTTCAGCAGGGTAAAACTGGCCTGGAAGTCGACCGAGTTCTTCGCATAGTTCGATTGCTCGATCTGCGCGTCCACGGTGTTCTGGTCGAGCGATGGCTGCGTCGGCGTGCGGTACTGCAGCGTGGCATCACCGTTGCTCAGGCCCTCGGCTTCGATATGGCGACTGTTGGTGGTGTTCAACGCAAAGCTGCCGTTCTTGACCTTGTCGCTCTGCTCGGCGAGCACCGAGGAGAAATCCATGTCCCGCGCCTTGTAGTTCGGGGTGTCGGCGTTGGCAATGTTGTTCGCCAGAACTTCGGCGCGCTGGGCGCGGAAGGCCAGGGCTTGCTCATGGATGCCGAGCGCTTTATCGAAGTTGATGCTCATGTCGGGAAACCTTTAGCGGGTTGACCTGGTTTTGTGAAACCGGCTTTTCATTGCAAGTGACAAAGCAAGGCCCATGCCAATTTCTCGATGCTGATAAATCAAGGGCTTGCGAGCAGGTGGCGGGCGGCAATGCCAGAAAAGCGGCAAGGCATTTCCGCCGAGTGCCGGTAAAGCGGCAAAACCGCCGGGCAAAAAAAACGGGAACCCACTGAGGATTCCCGTTTTTTTGTTGTGCTTGCCGCTTACTTGGCCTGGTAGATGATCCCCGGGCTGCACTGCACCATCTGGTAATGGTCAGGCAAGCCGTTCAGTGCTTCCGAGGCCCCGAGATACAGGTAGCCGCCCGGCTTCAGGGTGCCGTGGATACGCAGCAGAATGTCCTTCTTCACTTCGGCGGAGAAGTAGATCAACACGTTGCGGCAGAATACGATGTCGAACTTGCCCAGACTCGCATAGCTGTCCAACAGGTTGAACGAGCGAAACTCCACCCGATTCTTGATCGGTGCCTTGACCGCCCAGCGTCCCGGCCCCTTGGGGTCGAAAAAGCGTTGCAGGCGCTCGGGCGACAGGCCGCGACCAATCGCCAGGCTGTCGTACTCACCGCTCTTGCAGTTGGTGAGCATCAGCCCGGACAAGTCAGTGGCGACAATCTGCGCACCGCCCTTCAACTGGCCCATGTTGCTCCGCTCGAACTCATCGATCGACATCGAGATCGAATAGGGCTCCTGCCCCGACGAACACGCCGCCGACCAGATTCGCAGACGCTGGCCGGGACTGGCCTTGATCATTTCCGGCAACACCTTGTTCTTCAGGACCTCGAAGGGATAGGTGTCGCGAAACCACAAGGTTTCGTTGGTGGTCATGGCATCCACCACCTGCTCGCGCAAACCGCTGCGTGGCTGGGTCTGGATCCGCTGGACCAGTTCGCCAAGGGATTTGAGCCCCTGCTGCTCCATCAGTTTATTGAGACGGCTGGAAACCAGGTACTGCTTGTTTTCACCCAGCAGAATGCCACAGGCCTTTTCCAGGAAGACCCGGAACTGTTCGAAATCCAAATTACCCGTAGACAAATGATGCCGCCTCTACAATCGTTGGTACCGCCAGGAACGGAGGTCCCTGGTCGTTTATTCTGCTGCCTTGATCCGGTCGACCACCCGTGCTGCCAGGTCATCGGGACGGAACTTGGCCAGGAAGTCATCAGCGCCGACCTTCTTGACCATTGCCTGATTAAAGACCCCTGACAGGGAAGTATGCAGGATGATGTGAAGTTTTTGCATGCGCGGGTCGTTGCGGATCTCGGCCGTGAGGGTATACCCGTCCATTTCCGGCATTTCGATGTCGGAAATCATCATCAGGAATTCTTCTTCCGGCTTCTTGCCCTCGTCGACCAGCTTGCGCAGGTAATCCAGCGCCTGCCGACCGTCGTTCAACGCCACCACTTCCACACCCACGGTCTGCAGGCAACGCGTGACCTGCTTGCGTGCCACCGACGAGTCATCCACCGTCAACACCCGCATCGACACCGCCCGGGCCTGGGTCTCGACATCGACCACGCCATGGGAGATGGATTCGGAGGTGGGCGATACCTCGGCGAGGATCTTCTCGACGTCGATGATCTCCACCAACTGGTTGTCGATCCGGGTCACCGCGGTCAGGTAGTGATCACGCCCGGTGCCCTTGGGCGGCGGATGGATCTCCTCCCAGTTCATATTGACGATGCGCTCCACCGACTTCACCAGGAACCCCTGGGTCTTGGTGTTGTACTCGGTAATGATCACAAACGGATTACTTTGATCCTTCAACCCACCCGACCCGGTGGCCATCGCCAGATCCAGGATGGGAATGGTTGCCCCACGGATATTCGCCACGCCACAGACCACTGGGCTGGATTTAGGCATCAGGGTCAGCTTGGGGCACTGCAGCACCTCTCGCACCTTGAAGACGTTGATCCCGTACAACTGCTGGCCGTCCAGGCGAAACAACAACAGTTCCAGGCGATTCTGCCCGACCAGTTGCGTACGCTGGTTCACCGAATCCATTACACCCGCCATGCCAGCCACCTCTCACCAAGCTTCATGATCCGACGCCTACTCGGCATTAAACGGCACGAGCCTTGCTTTTTATAGTGTTATGAAAGCACAAACGACATTTTTTCGACGCCTGACTTCACAGTACCCCAGATTGCTTTGGGTCTTGGCGGTTTTATGCAGCCTGAACCCCGGCGGTGCTGCCCATGCTGAGTCGGCGACCCTACCTGATCAGCTTATCGGCGTGACCCAGGGCTTTCTTGAGTTCACGGTAGAAGACTATCTGGCTACCAGTCAAACCGAAGGGCGCTACGAAATCCAAGTCAACCAGCTCGATCCCCGCTTGCGCATGGCCGCCTGCGACAAGGAATTGACAGCCACCCTGGAAAGCCCGGCCACGCCGATTGGCCGGGTTACGGTCAAGGTACGCTGCGAAGGTACCTCGCCCTGGACCGTGTTTGTACCGGCCCAGGTCAAGCTATTTCGCAATGTGGTGGTCGCCACGCGCCCGCTCAAACGCAGCGGCATCATCGAACCCGGCGATGTCGCCCTGCGCGAGCGCGACATCAGCCTGATCAATCAGGGCTTCCTGACGACCACGGATGAAGCCATTGGACAAAAACTTGTCCGACCAATGGTCATGGATCAGGTCATTACCCTGGTCCATCTGGAGCAGGCCGAGGTGGTTCGCAAGGGCGATCAGGTGGTCATCAGTGCGACAAGCGGTGGCCTGGTGGTCAAGATGCCAGGGGAAGCCTTGTCCAACGGTGGCCTCAACGAGCAGATCCGTATCAAGAACCTGAACTCCCAGCGAGTGATCAAGGCGCGAGTGACCGCACCGGGACAAGTGGAAGTCGCCTTATAGAGAACTGGCGCTAAGCAGCAGCTTTTCCTAAACTGTGCTGCACACAGGAGCGCCGCCGACACGAGCAGACTCATTCTCATATGAGCCTAAAGTTTCCCCGGGTATGGCCGAAAACAAGGCAAGCGTCCAAATACCCAGAGGTTTTTTCATCATGGTCATCGATTTCAGTCGTTTAAATAACGCCCCGTCACTGACAGGCAGTACGCGCACCAGCGCCAGCAAGGAAGCCGATGGCTCCGGCAAGTCCGCGTCCGTGGAGACTCCGGCCGCACCGGTCAGCCAAAGCGGGGAATCGGTACACCTCAGTAATGAGGCTCAGCAGTTGCAACAAGTCACTGACAAGCTGCGCGATCAACCGGTTGTCAACAGCGCCCGCGTGGCCGAGTTGAAGCAAGCGGTTGCCGATGGCAGCTACAAGGTCGACAGCAACCGCGTAGCCAGCAAACTGCTCAACTTCGAAGCCCAGCGCTAGGCTCAGGCCTGCGTCAGGCTTTTGGACGCTTAAAAACCAAGGCCAGTCATGCACGACAACACTCTGCTGCAACTGATCACCGACGATTTCGCACCTGCTCAGGACCTGCTTGAGTTGCTGCGCGCCGAATCCCAGGCGCTCCATGGTCGCAATATGTTCGAGCTGGAAGACATTCTGGCGCGCAAGCAAGCACTGATCATTCTGCTGGAGCAGCATGGCCGCAAACGCAGCCAGGTGCTCGCCGGTCTCAATTTGCCGACCAACCGCGCCGGACTGGAACAGCTCGCCGCACAGTCCAGCATTGGCGAGCAATTGCTGAGTCAGAGCGATGTGCTGACCCAATTGCTGGCCGAATGCCAAACCGCCAATGAGCTCAACGGTCGCAATATCCAGGTTCAACAAGCGACAACCGCAAACCAGTTGAAGATCCTGACCGGCGGCGAAACACCCGCCCTCTATGATGCGCGCGGCTCAACAGCGAAATCCGTGAAACCGCGTCCGCTCAGCCAGGCTTGAACCGGGCCTTGCGCGTGCTCTATCAAGGCGCGCAACATGCTGGCAAAATGCTAGCCTTTGCGTGCAGTTGTATTTTGTCTGGAGATTGATGAACCGTGTCCAATGCCCCAAGCGCGGATGATGCTCCGCAGCCACCCAAGGTGCTTAGTACACCTCTGGAAATTTCCGCCAACCTGCGGATGCTGCAGGAAAGTCATGACCCGCTGATCATCACCTTCCATGAGCGCAGTCAGCGCTTCCAGAGCTTTATAATCGACGTCAACCGCGAAGCCGGTACCCTGGCCCTGGACGAAATGATGCCGCGCGACGGCGAACGCTTCCTGTCCGCCGGCGAACCCTTCCGGGTCGAAGGCTTTCACGAAGGCGTGCGTATCGCCTGGGAACAGCCGCACCCCATGACCATCGACGAGAACAACGGATGCTACCGTGGCTCGATACCCGATGAAGTGGTTTATCACCAGCGTCGCAACGCCTTCCGCGCGGCCTTGAAGCTGACCGCGCTGGTCAATGTCGAACTGGGCGGCGAGAAGCTCAAGACACCGGTGAACGGCAAGTTGCTGGACATTTCCGCGACCGGTTGCAAATTACGCTTCGAAGGCGATATTTCCGACCGCCTGCAACTGGGCCAAGTCTACGAACGCTTCATTGCCGCCCTGCCCTTCGGCCCCATGACCGCCCCTGTGGAACTGCGTCACCTGCACTTCGAGGAAAGGATCAACACCACCTTTGCCGGCGTGCGCTTCCACAACATGAGCGGCCTGGTCCAACGCCAGGTCGAGCGTTTCGTCTATCAGTTGCAGCGTGAAGCGCGGCGCTTCGATAAAGACGACGACTTCTGAGCCACCAGCCGCCATGAAAAACGGGCCACCCTCATCAGGTGGCCCGTTTTTTTTAAGCCTGCCGCCTCAATTGCTCGACTTGTGCGCCGGCTCCGGGTCCGAGTCGTCCACCTCGGGCAGCACCTCGGCCTCGGGCGGTGCGGGCACGATGCTGTCGCACATCTGATCGAGCACGATCTGCTCATCGACCCGCGGGTCCAGCGCGGCCCCCAGCGGCGACATGGCTTCCGGCATGACTACGTGTTGCAACGGCGCATCATCGACCTGATGCAGGTTGGTCACCGCCTTCGGCCGGATCCGCCACACCAGCAGCAAGGCGAAGAAACTGAAAAATGCATAGAGCATCTGGCTGCCGAACAGCTTCATCAGGACACCGGCTACCAGGGGTCCGATACTCGCGCCGATGCCATAGGTCATCAGCAGCATGGCCGTCAGCGAGACCCGACGATCCCCCTCGATATGGTCGTTGGAAAAAGCCACCGCCAGCGGATACAGGCAGAACTGCAGCAAGGACACCACGAAGCCCGCGGCGAACAGTACCTCCAGCGGTGCATGAGACATGATCGCCAGCGGCAATGAAGCCAGCGCCAGCAGGAAAGCGCTGCTGCGAATCAACAGCGCCCGATCATAGCGATCCGATAACCAGCCCAGGGGCCACTGCACCAGGAAGCCGGCGAAAATGCAGCTGCCCATGAACAGGCCCACCTGCTCGGTGGAGAGCCCTTGCTGGGATGCGTACAACGGCGCCAGGCCGTAAAAGGAGCCGACGATAATCCCGCCGCCAAGGACGGTAGTCAGCGACTGTGGCACGCGCTTCATGAAGAAGCGCGGTTCCAGCGGCGCCGGATGCAAGGGTGCCGGGTGAATCCGCCGGGTCATGGCCACGGGCACCAGGCACAGGGCAAAACACATTGCCACCACCATCAGCAGCTCCAGGCCCAGGGTCGGGTGCATGACCAGGATCATCTGCCCGAGGATCAGCCCCAGGTAAGAGGCAATCATGTAGCCACTGAAGACCAAGCCGCGCTGCTTGGCTTCCGCCTGCTCGTTGAGCCAGCTCTCGATGACCATGTACTGGCACATCATCCCCAGGCCCACGATCATCCGCAGGAACAACCAGGCCGGCAGCCAGTCGATCAGGCCATGGCCGAGCACCGCCGCGCCGACAAAACCGGCACACGTGGCATAGGCACGAATATGCCCGACCCGGGCAATCAGCCGGTGGCCGATCTTGCCGCCCAACACCAGACCGAAGTAGTTGGCGGCCATCAAGGCCCCCACCCACAGGCCGTCGACATGCTCGGCGGCCAGGCGCAGGGCCAGGTAAGTGCTCAACAGGCCCGAGCCGATCAACATCATCAGCGAGGCGAAATACAACGCTCGAAAGGATTTCCAGATTTGGCGCATCGGCGTTCCGAGCGGCTCCTTGAATGGGGTATCGGGCTATCCGACAAGATAGCCCGAACGGGACGACTACAGCTATGCCTGGGAGGCCAGAACCCGACGCTCCCAAGGGGTGATTTCATCCAGGAAACTGGTCAGTTCCATGCTCTTCGACGCGATGTAGCCTTCGATGAACACGTTGCCGAACAACTCCCTGGCCAACTGGCTACGTTTCAGACGCTCGAGCGCGGCATGCAAGGTACATGGCAACGACAAGGCGTCCGGGACTTCGAACTCGCCCTGGATGGCCGGCGTCGGTTCCAGCTCGTGCTCGATCCCGTACAGGCCCGCCGCCAGGCTCGCGGCAAGCGCCAGATAAGGGTTGGCGTCAGCGCCCGGCAAGCGGTTCTCCACGCGCCGCGCCACCGGCGAACTGGCCGGAATGCGCAAACCGGCCGAGCGATTATCATGGGACCAGCAGGCATTGTTCGGCGAGGCAAAGGGGTGGCACAGGCGCTGGTAGGAATTCACGTTCGGCGCGAACAGCGCGGTGAAGTCAGCCAGGCACGCCTGCTGCCCGCCAATGAAATGCCGGAACGTCGCCGTTGGCTCGCCAGCGGCATCGCTGAACACATTGTGCCCACCGTCGATGCGCACCACGCTCTGGTGAATATGCATCGAACTGCCGGGGGTCCTGGCCAGCGGTTTGGCCATGCACACCACGGTCAGGCCGTGCTTGAGCGCGACCTCCTTGAGCAGGTGCTTGAACAGGAAGGTCTGGTCGGCCAGCAGCAATGGATCGCCGTGCAGCAGGTTGATCTCGAACTGGCTGACCCCCATTTCGTGCATGAAGGTGTCCCGTGGCAGCCCCAGGGCGGCCATGCACTCATAGACTTCACTGAAAAACGGGCGCAAGCCGTTGTTGGAGCTGACGCTGAACGCCGAATGGCCATCCTCGCGCCGACCATCCAGGCCCACCGGCGGCAGGAAAGCCTGGCTCGGGTCGGGGTTGGCGGCGAAGACGAAGAACTCCAGCTCGGTCGCGACCACCGGGGCCAGACCACGAGCGGCATAACGCGCGATCACCGCCTTGAGCTGGCCACGGGTCGACAGACTGGAGCTTTCGCCACTCAACTCATCCGCATCGCAGATGGCCAGGGCCCGCGGTTGCAGGCTCCAAGGCAGGCGGTGGATCTGCTCGGGGTCGGCGTTGAGCGCCAGGTCGCCGTCATCGCTGCCGTAGAAACGCGCCGGCGGATAACCGCCCATGATGCACTGCAGCAAGACCCCACGGGCCATCTGCAGGCGTCGCCCTTCGAGAAAGCCTTCGGCGGTCATCACTTTGCCGCGAGGTACACCATTGAGGTCCGGGGTGACACATTCAATCTCATCAATGCCGGTCAGTCGCAGGGCGAGTGAACGCTGGCCATCGGTCGTCATGACTCAATCCTTGTTGTTGTACAGGCCGCGAACGGCGTCCTGTACAAAATACGCATCACCCGTTCAGGATTTCAAGCAGGGAATACAGAAAAGCCTGACAACCCCCTCCCTCCACGCGCGCACCACCCGGAGTCAAGGCAGATAAAGACTGAACAACGCCCCACCCAGGGTTCCGCCATTGGCGATCTCGATCCGCCCGCGCACGCCGTTGCGCTCGTGCAGCCCGGCAATCCGCGCGGCAAAATACAACCCCAGGCCAGTACTGCCGGTCACCGGATTGATACCCTGGACATAATCGGCCTGGCGCTCGAGCATCTGCTCGGGATAGCCAGGACCGTCGTCATTGATGCTCAGCACCAACTGCTCGCCCTCTTCGCGAACACTGACCAACAGCGCATGACAAGCGTAACCGATAGCATTGGTGACAATATTGCCGACCACCGAACCGATCAGCTCCCGATCGAAGAACCCCAGCGGGCTGAAATCGTCTACCTCGCAACTGGCGACGATCCCGCGGCTGCTCAGCAGCTCCTGGCGCCCCGCCAGTTGCGCGCCGATAAAGTCGTCCATCTCATGGTAATCCGGACGTAGCGGCAGTTGATTGACCCCCAGCTTGTACAGCCCGAGCAACTGCACCAGCATGGTGTTGAGATGTGCGAACTCATACTCGATCACGCTGTGCTCGGGCGTTTCGCGCTGGACCTCGGGCAAACGCGCCAACCACTGGCCATGGGCCTGCGTCAGCATCGCCAGGGAGTTCTTCATGTCATGCACGGTGGAGGCGATCACCGTGGAGAAATCCAGCCCCTCGTGACTGTCGCTCATTCACCAAACGCCCGAGTACGCAATTTCTGATACCTCTCATAACGGGGGTCGCTGTCCGGCATCTTGCCGACCATTTTCAGACAGCCGCGACATTCCTCGAGCACGGCGGCATCGGCACTTTTCTGGGCAATGACGAGCAGGGCCTGGGCCGCGTTCAAGGCAATACTGATGTTCTTCGGTTGCAGTGCCAGGGCGCGCCGGAACAGGCCCACGGCTTCGTCCAGGTTGCCGCCCTTGTAGCTGCGCACCCCCTGCACGTTGAGATCGATGGCGGCCTTGCCGCTGCCGAGGATCTGCGGGTCGTCGGTCAGCTTGGCGATACCTTTCATCACCGTCGGATCGTCGCCGTAGATCTCCACGCAGCTCTTGAGCATCGAAACCCCGGCTTCGGCCTGACCCAGTTGCTGCAGTTGCTTGGCCACCAGCAACGCCGCCTCGGCGCTCATGAAGTTCTCCATGCCGTCCAGGCGCGCCATCGCCTGCTCGGTGAGCTTGTCGGCGGTTTCGGCATCGTTGAGCAACAGGCTGGTGGCTTTCATCAAGCGCGCGCGCACCTGCAAGCCCTGGTCGTTGGCGTTTTCCTTGGCAACCGCGCTCAGGGTCTGGTTGATCTCCAGCCGGGTGCGGGTGTCCAGTCCACGCTCGCTACCCTTGCTGATCAGCGCATGGGCCAGGCCGAGGTTGCTTTCCGGGTCCTTGAAGCGCGATTGCTCACCCTGGGATACGGCCTGGCGATAGGCCCGGGAAGCACTGTCAAAATCTTCGTTGGCCAGGGCCAGCTTGCCAAGCATCGACTGCCGACGTACCGCCAGCGGCGACAAGCGCACGGCCTCTTCCAGAACGCTCTGCGCACGCCGGGTATCGCCTTCCACCACCAGCACCTCGGCCAAGCCGTCATAGAGCGCCGGCATCATGGGAAAGGCTTTCAGCGCGGTCTCGTAGAGCGCCTTGGCCTGAGCGGTCTGATTGCGCTTGAACAGCAACTGCCCCATGCGCGCATAGGCCCAGGGCAACGGGCGGTCGGCAAGGATTCCGGTGAGAAAACGCTCCAGGGGCTCGAACTGATTCAGGTTCCACATCGCATCGGCGCGATAGCGCAGGCACAACGGGGCGAAACGGGTGTCCTGCTGGGTCAGGCGGGTGCAGGCGGCCAGCACCTCGGCCGGTTTGTCGCGGTCCAGCGCCTGCATGATCGGTTTGAGCAGATTTTTGCGCTGCACCAGTTTTTCGAGACGCTGGGCCAGGCTCGCGCGGTTGAACGGTTTGGTCAGGTAGGCATCGGGTTCGTGCTCGAGGGCCGAGAGCACCATGGCCTGGCTGCTTTCGGCGGTGACCATGACAAACACGCTTTCATGGCTGATCAACTTGTCGGTCATCAGGTCTTCGAGCACCTGCTGGCCATTCTTCTTGCCATCGCCCAGATGGTAGTCGTGCAGCACGAAATCGTAGCGCTTCTGCGCGCACATACGCAGCGCCTGTTCCCCGGTGTCGGCGGTGTCCACTTCCTTGACTCCCAGCTCCCGCAGCATCGACCTGACTGAACTGCGGAAATCGGAGAAATCGTCGACGATAAGAAAGTTTTTTTGGTGGTACGCCAGCATCGAGATTCCTGTCATGGGAAATAGAAGATGAGCCCGTGGGCAATTACCGGAGCGGGTTCAGCTTCCCTGCCACTTTCGCGCGCAAATAATAACTAAAGGCGATTTGCCATCAACCAACTTTACAGCATCGTACAAAATTGCAGGCAAAGCCCGACCTTTTGCCAAGCGTAGCGGCAAAAGCTATAGAGGCTTGATCGACGGCTTGAGACACACGATTGCCCCAACAGGGACGGTTTTCTCGGGCTATCCCAATCAGGGTATCGTCCGGTGTCGCAAAAACCTGAGAGCGGGCAAGCGCTTGCCAGCATCAAGCGCGGCGCCACACTGGCCTATACTGTCCGCTGCTGGTGTGGGAAATCAACCGCTGCAAACGCCTCGCCGCGCCCGCGCTCAAGCAACTGCAGGCGCAGATCATGGCCAGGACCGGCAAGACACTGAACGACGAAGAAGGACCGCGCCAAGGGTTGGGCTGCGAGGACGACAAGTAGGCCTGGCCGGATCTGCCAAGCCCCAGCCCACGCCAAACAGCAGACTACCGCCAATCAACCGCGCATCCCCTGCCAGCGCCGACCACGGCGTAAAGTCAAGCCAGTCGATGGTCATATCGCCCCTTCCCCTGAATAAAGAGAGTATGCATAGCCATGAGTAGACTCGATCGGCATCGATCTCCTGCCCTCACGAGCTGATTTCGTCCAGAGAGTGATGGCGACCTTTTTGAAAAAAACCGCTTCGCGGGCTGAATGATCAAGCCTGCGAGCCGATACAAAAAAAACACAATAAGTTTGCTCCTCGATCCGGGATTTCCTATGAAGTGGAAAATACGCAACAAGGTTCTGCTGCTATCCGTCATTCCTGCCCTTTTACTGGCTTTGATTATTCAACTACTGGCCTTTTCCGAACAGCAGGCCATGGGCGAGAAAAGCATCGAGCAGACGCGTCAGACCCTGATGAAAACCCGCAAGGACGAGTTGGTGCACTACCTTGATCTCGCCTACAGCACCATCAAGCCGCTCTACGAAGGGGCCGACGCCATGAGCCCCGCCACCCAGGCGGAAGCCCGGCGTAGACTGCGCGAACTTCGTTACGGCCAGGACGGCTATTTCTTCGGCTACAACGACAAGGGCGACAGGATTTTTCTGGCCGCGGGTCAGGACGATGGGAAAAATTTCTGGGACCTGAAAGACAGCCACGGCACTTATCTGATCCGGGAGCTGATTGCTGCCGCCAAGCGCGGCGGTGATTTCGTCACGTACTACTTCCCCAAGCCCGGCAATGACAGCACCGCCTACCCCAAGCTGTCCTACAGCATCTATCTGGACAAATGGAACTGGATCGTCGGCGCCGGGTTTTATGTCGATGGCCTGGACGCCCTGATCGCCGCGCAGACACAGCACCAGCAAGAAGCCATGGACGCCCTGCGCTGGAAGCAATGGGGCATCATGGGGGTACTGCTGATCCTGCTGAGTATCATCGCCGCTTACGTCGCCCGTAGCATCGTCAGGCCCCTCGGTTTGCTGACGCGCAGCCTGCAAGACCTGGCCAGCGAAGACGGCGACCTCACCCGCCAGTTGCCCATCGATGGCAACGAAGAGACCGCCGAACTGGCGGGTGCCTTCAACCAGTTCGCCGGAAAGATCCGCCACATGGTGTTGGACCTGGCCCGCTGCGCTCAACAGTTGCACGAGCGCAACGAGCAACTCAAGCAGAGCGCCCAGCATGCCGCCGATGCGCTGATGCGCCAGACCCGCGATGCCGAGCAGGTCACCCACGCCATGGAGCAGATGGCCCTGGCCACCCATAACGTCGCGGAGTCGGCGCAAAGTGCCGCTCAGGCGACCCGCGAGACCGATGAGCAGGCCCAGGCCATGCAAACCAACGTGAACGACACTGTCGATGCCATCGGCGGTCTGGCGCGGGACATCGAAAAAGCCGCTCAGGATATCCAGACCCTGGGCAGCGATGTGGAATCCATCGGCTCCATCCTCGATGTGATCCGCGGCATCGCCGAGCAGACCAACCTGCTGGCCCTCAACGCCGCCATCGAGGCCGCGCGCGCGGGCGAACAGGGGCGTGGCTTTGCCGTGGTGGCCGATGAGGTTCGCTCGCTGGCCCAACGGACCCAACAAAGCACCCAGGAAATCCAGAGCAAGATCAGCCAACTGCAACAGGGTGCCCGGGCGGCGGTCAGCACCATGCAGAGCAGCCTCGATGGCAGTGAAGTGGCGGTGACCAAAGTCAACGGCACCGGCCAGATCCTCGCCCAGGTGAGCAGTGCGGTATCCGAGATCAATGGCATGAACAACCAGATCGCGACCGCCGCGGAAGAACAGTCGAGTATCGGTGCCGAAGTGAACCAGAGCCTGATGCAAATCAGCCAGCACATCAACGACACCCAGGCCATCACCACGCGCAACAATGAAATGTGCGTCGAGCTGGATCAGCTGTCGCGGGAGTTGGGGCTGCTGGTCAAGCGTTTCAGGGTCTGATGGCTTGACCAGGGCGCTGGACACCCTCCAGCGCCCAATGATCCTTGGCAAATGAATAAATCTTCATTGCAAAATATTACCAAAAATCACCTCGACGTCATCAGACAGAAATATTTCAGGAATTTAATCGTAACGTCTCCACAAGTGGCTTCATGCCACTTAACCCCTTCCCTTGAGGTGTTGTCGTGATGTTGCTGACTAAAAAAAGCCTGTCTGTCCTGCTGGCGTCCCTCTGTCTGAGCGGTCTTGCCCATGCAACTGATGTGACCGGTGCCGGCTCCAGCTTTGTCTATCCGGTTTTGTCCAAGTGGTCCCAGGACTACAGCAAGAGTTCGAGCAACCGCATCAACTACCAGTCAATCGGCTCGGGCGGTGGTATTGCCCAGATCAAGGCGGCAACCGTCGATTTCGGTGCCTCCGACGCCCCGTTGTCCGCGGATGACCTCAAGGCCGGCGGCCTCGGTCAGTTTCCCAGCGTGATTGGCGGCATCGTGCCGGTGATGAACATTGACGGTGTCGCCGCGGGCCAATTGAAGCTCGATGGTGAGACCCTGGCGAAAATCTTCCTCGGCGAGATTACCGAATGGACCGACCCGGCCATCGTCGCCCTGAACCCAGGCGTGAAACTACCTGGCGGTAAAATCACCGTGGTTCACCGCTCTGACGGCTCGGGCACCTCGTACAACTTCACCAACTACCTCGCCAAAGTGAGTGATGGCTGGAAATCCAAGATCGGCTTCGGTACCACCGTGCCTTGGCCGGTCGGTGTGGGTGGCAAAGGCAACGAAGGTGTCTCCGCCTACGTGAAGCAGATCAAGAACTCCATCGGTTACGTCGAATACGCCTACGCCCTGCAAAACAAGATGACTCACGCGCAGCTGAAAAACGCCGCCGGGAAGTTCATTCAACCCAACGCCAAAGCGTTTGCCGCGGCTGCCGACACTGCCGACTGGGCCAACGCCAAGGACTTCAACCTGATCATGACCAACGCCCCTGGCGATGGCGCATGGCCGATCACGGCGACCACCTGGATCATCATGTACAAACAGCCGAAGAATGCCGAGCAAAGCCAAGCGGCCTTCAACTTCTTCAAATGGTCGCTGGAAAATGGCCAGCAACAAGCTTCGGCGCTGGACTATGTGGCTTTGCCTGACTCCCTCGTCAAGCGCATCGAAGGTTACTGGAAGTCTGACTTCGCCCATTGATCCAGCAATAGCTAAAACACCCCTTCCTCGGGCAGTCTTTGCCGAGTGAAGGGGTTTGTTTGTGAGCAGACTTCTGATGAACGATATAGTCCAACCTCCAGCCATGACCCTTTACGCTGGCGAAGTGATGAGTGATGCGCGCGCGACTCGCGATCATCGCCATGATCTCTGGTTCAAGCGCTCGATGATGGGCGCTGCGATGCTGGTACTGTTGCTCCTGGCGAGCATCGCAGCGTCGACACTCTGGGGCGGCAGCCTTGCGCTCAAGACCTTCGGTTTCGGTTTTCTTACCAGTACAGAGTGGGATGCGGTCAATAACCACTTTGGTGCCCTGGTGCCGATTTACGGCACCCTGGTGACATCTTTCCTGGCGTTGCTGATTGCAGTTCCCGTCAGCTTTGGCATCGCGATTTTTTTGACCGAGGTCGCACCACCCTGGCTGCGAATGCCCGTCGCCTCGGCGGTTGAATTACTCGCGGGAATTCCATCGATTATCTATGGCATGTGGGGCCTGTTCGTTTTCGGCCCGTTCATGGCGGAACATCTATCGCCCTGGATCAACGACTACCTGGGCGCGTTGCCTTTGGTCGGTTCGCTGTTTCAGGGCCCGCCACTGGGCATCGGCATGCTGACCGCCGGCATCGTCCTGGCGATCATGATCATGCCCTTCATCACCTCGGTCATGCAGGAAGTGTTTCGTAGCGTGCCCACCCCCTTGAAGGAGTCTGCCTACGCGCTAGGCGGTACCACCTGGGAAGTCGTCTGGGACATCGTCCTGCCTTACACACGCTCTGCGGTGGTCGGCGGTATCTTTCTCGGACTGGGACGGGCATTGGGCGAGACCATGGCGGTGACTTTCGTGCTGGGTAATGCTCAACAGTTCTCGGCCTCATTGCTGATGCCCAGTAGCTCCATCGCCTCGGTCATCGCCAACGAGTTCAGCGAAGCCTATACCGACCTGCATCGCTCGGCGCTGATCGCGCTGGGCTTCTTGCTGTTCATCGTCACCTTTATCGTATTGGCGCTGGCCCGACTCATGCTGATGCGGCTTTCACGCAAGGAGGGTGTATGACGAGCAATGAACGCCTCTACCAAATCCGCGCCTTCAAGAATCGGCTGGCGATGGTGCTCAGTTGTGGCGCCACGGCCTTCGGTTTGATCTGGCTGGTGTGGATCCTGATGACCACGGTCATCAACGGCTTTCAGGCGCTTAATCTTCGCCTCTTTACCCAGATGACACCACCACCTGGCGTGGAAGGCGGCCTGGCCAATGCGTTCTATGGCAGTGCCCTGATGTCGGCGATCGCCCTGCTGGTCGGCACACCGATCGGCTTGATGGCGGGCATCTGGCTGGCGGAGTTCGCGCGTCACTCACGCCTGGGCAACACCGTCCGGTTTATCAACGACATCCTGCTTTCGGCACCGTCGATTGTGCTGGGCCTGTTCGTCTACACCGCCATTATCCTGCCGTTGAACCTGCTGACCAATCACCAGTCCGGCTTCTCGGCGATCGCCGGGGCCCTGGCCCTGGCGCTCCTGGTGATCCCGGTGGTGGTCAGGACTACCGACGAGATGCTTCAACTGCAACCCACTACCCTGCGCGAGGCTGCGCTGGCATTGGGTGTCCCACAGTGGAAATTGACCTTGCAAATCGTCCTGCGAGCAGCGAAAGCTGGCGTGCTGACCGGCATATTGCTGGCGCTGGCCAGGATCACCGGTGAAACAGCGCCGCTGCTGTTTACCGCCTTCGGCAACCAGTTCTGGAGCAGCAATCTGCTCAAACCGATTGCCAGCGTGCCCGTCGTCATTTTCCAGTACGCCATGAGCCCTTTCGAGGACTGGCACTCCCTGGCCTGGGCGGGGGCGTTGGTACTGACCTTGTTCGTACTGATACTCAGCCTTCTGTCCCGTTTGATCCTTTTGCGCAATAGGTTGACTTGATGAATAGCCGTGACCTTGGCAACGAAAAAACCAAAATTCGCGTTCGTGGCCTGGAGTTTTTCTACAATAACCAACGCTCTCTGAAGTCCATCGACATGGATATCCCGGAGAAACGCATCACTGCGATCATCGGGCCTTCGGGCTGCGGCAAATCGACACTGCTGCGGGTATTCAACCGGATCTACTCGATGTACCCCAAGCAGGAAGCCCGCGGCGAGGTATTGCTCAACGGCGAGAACATTCTTGCCCCGGGCTACTCGATGAATCGCCTGCGTAGCCATGTCGGCATGGTTTTCCAGAAACCCGTACCGTTTCCGATGTCGATCTATGACAACGTGGCCTACGCCGTACGCCACCATGAGCAGTTGTCCCGGCATGAGATGGATGAACGCGTCGAGCAGGCCCTGAGCGGCGCCGCACTGTGGGACGAGGTCAAGGACAAGCTCAAGCAAAGCGCACAGGGCCTGTCGGGCGGTCAACAGCAGCGCCTGTGTATCGCCCGCACCATTGCCTTGCGACCACAAGTCCTGCTCCTGGATGAGCCGACTTCCGCGCTTGACCCGATTTCCACCGGGCGCATTGAGCAGTTGATTACCGAGCTGAAAGAGCAGTACACCATCATCATCGTGACCCACAACATGCAGCAAGCGGCACGGGTGTCGGACTACACAGCCTTCATGTTCATGGGTGAACTGATCGAGCATGATATGAGCGACACGATCTTCACCAACCCGAAAAAGAAGCAGACGGAAGACTACGTCACCGGTCGCTTTGGTTAACCCATCCGGGCATAAAAAAACCACCTGCACAGGTGGTTTTTTTATGCCTTGGATTGACTCGCCGCAGTGGAAGCCGGCTTACCGGCGATGGGGCACGGTATCAACGCGAACGTCGTTCGCCGGTGGATAGCGCTTTGATTGGCTGGCAATGCTGAACAGTGCATCCAGTCCGACCGTGCTTATCTTTGCTGATAGCCGCTCTAGACTGGGTCATACCTTTCTCAGCTCAAGGAGCGCTGCCATGCCGAATCATTCCATTAACGGCAAAGTCGTACTGATCGCCGGAGGCGCGAAAAACCTCGGTGGGTTAATCGCCCGCGACCTGGCTGGGCATGGCGCCAAGGCTGTGGTTGTGCATTACAACAGTCCTTCCAGTCAGGTCGATGCGCGCGCCACGGTAGCCGCCATTGAAGCCCTTGGGGCCAGGGCCGTGGCCTTGCAAGCCGACCTGACCACCGCCGATGCCGTGGAAAAGCTGTTCAGTGATGCAGTCGCGGCGGTGGGGCGACCGGATATTGCGATCAACACGGTGGGCAAGGTGTTGAAGAAGCCGATGGCTGAAATCACCGAGGCAGAGTACGACGAGATGATGGCGGTCAACTCCAAGACCGCCTTCTTCTTTATCAAGGAAGCCGGCAAGCATCTTAACGACAACGGCAAGATCTGCACTATCGTCACCTCATTGCTCGGGGCGTTCACGCCGTTCTATGCTGCGTATGCTGGCAGCAAAGCGCCAGTGGAGCAGTTCACTCGGGCGGCGGCGAAAGAACTGGGGAGTCGTGGTATTTCGGTGACTGCAGTGGGCCCAGGCCCAATGGATACGCCCTTTTTCTACCCGGCCGAGGGCGAGGATGCCGTTAACTATCACAAGAGCGCTGCGGCGCTGTCACCTTTCTCGCGCACCGGTCTGACCGATATTGAAGATGTGGTTCCGTTCATTCGTAATCTGGTCAGTGATGGCTGGTGGGTGACGGGTCAGACGATTCTGATCAATGGCGGCTATACCACCAAGTGACGAGCGATAAAGCGGTTGCAACCCCGTGATAGCGTGCTGATAGTTTCCCGAACCACCAAGCCATGGGGTCATTATGAGTGCCAACTCGTCTGCGTATCACCCGCTGCTTCGCCATCGTGACGGTCACCACGCACGGGTGACGTTCGAGGAGCTGTTGTTCGATCTCGTTTATGTATTCGCCGTGACCCAACTCAGCCATGGCCTGCTCCACCACCTGACGCTGCTTGGTGTGGTGCAGACTCTTATCATGTGGTTTGCTGTGTGGCTCGGCTGGCAGTACACCTGTTGGGTCACCAATTGGTTCAATCCGGAAATGCCCAGGGTGCGTGGACTGATCTTCGCCATGATGTTTCCTGCGTTGCTGATGGCGGCAAGCATCCCCGACGCGTTCGGCAATCGAGGGTTGGTATTTGCACTGGCCTATGTGCTGATCCAGGTTGGACGCACGGCCTATATCGTTCTGCATTTGCCCGGTGAACACCCGCTGGCAGCGAACTTCCGGCGCATGCTCGGCTGGATGGTGATAGCGGCGGTGTTCTGGCTGGCCGGCGCGTTTTTGGAGGGGCCATGGCGTATTGGCCTGTGGTTGATCGCGGTGCTATGCGAGTACATGTCGCCGATGTTCGGCTTCGCCCTGCCGGGACTGGGGCGTTCGCGCACCAGTGACTGGACCATCGAAGGGGCACACCTGGCCGAGCGTTGCCAGTTGTTTGTGATCGTCGCCCTGGGTGAAACGCTGCTGGCCAGCGGCGCCGTTCTCGCGGAGACCGATCATTGGGATAATCCAGTGCTGCTCGGTTTATTGACCACCCTGCTGGGCACTCTGGCGATGTGGTGGCTGTACTTCGGTACCGCCAGCAAAGACGCTATCCACTGCGTCACCGTCTCCAGTGATCCTGGGCGCACCGGCGCTTATTTCCACTATATCCACGCGGTTCTGGTGGCTGGCATCATTGCTACGGCGGTCGGCAATGATTTGGTGATGGCCCACCCCGACCAGCGCATGACCACGGCCTACGTGGTGACCCTGGTACTGGGGCCGATGATCTTTCTGTTCGCCAGCCTGCTCTACAAACGCGAGGTGTATCAGGTGATAGCCAAATCCCACCTCGCAGGCACGGTCCTGCTGCTGGCCCTTGTGCCGTTGGCCTACGCCACGGATCTGCTGATGGTCGGTACGCTGACCACTCTGGTGTTATTGATCGTATGTTTTGTCGAATGGCGAGTGGTTCGTCGGTTTCGTGCGAAGCAGGCAGGCGCTGTCATCAAGCATTGAAGGCCCATGGATAGAATCGAGCAATACCGCGTCTTTGTTCAGGTGGCTGAGCTGGGCAGTTTTATTCAGGCCGCGCGGTTGCTGAAACTACCGCGCGCCAGCGTGTCCGCAGCAATTCAACAACTGGAAAGCAATGCTGGCACCCGTCTGCTGCACCGCACGACGCGCAAGGTGTCGCTGACCACCGATGGCACCCAATTGCTGCTGCGCGCGCGTCAGGTATTGCTGGATATCGATGACATCGACCAGATGTTCCAGAGCCATCAAGAACAGGTAATGGGCCGTCTCGACATTGATGTTCCAAGCCGCATTGCCAGACGCCTGCTCATTCCGGCGCTACCCGATTTTCTGAAACACTATCCACGACTGCAACTGGGTCTGGGCTCCACTGATCGTGCGATAGACCTGGTGCAAGAGGGGGTTGATTGCGTGATTCGGTTTGGTACACCACAGGACAGCAGCCTGGTGGTGAAGCCGTTGGGTCAGGTGTTGCTGATCAACTGCGCGAGCCCCGACTACCTGGCCGAGTTTGGTGTCCCCACACAGCCTGCCGACCTGCAAGACAAGCACCTCTGTATCGGCTATATGGCCGCTGGGGGCGAACAGGAAGCACTGTGGGAGTATTGCGTCGACGGGGTCGAACATTCGCTGGCTCTACCCAGGCGCCTGGTGGTCAACAACGCAGAAAGCTACATCGCCGCGTGTTGCGCAGGGCTTGGTCTGATCCAGGTACCGTTGTTCGATGTTCAGCACTTGTTGGATTGCGGCGACCTGGTGGAAGTCTTGGCCGCCTACCGTCCCGCGCCCATGACCGTCTCGGTGCTTTACCCGAACCGGCGTCAGCGCTCTCGTCGGCTCGGGGCTTTCATCGATTGGTTTGCCACGTTGATGGCGCCGTACCTGAAGTGTTGATACACCCGGTTCTATCGAGGTAATAAGCCATTTCGGGGGGCGTGATGCCTGAGCACCCAACATTTCGACGCCACACAAAAAAAACCCCTGATCGTGTTAGCAATCAGGGGTTTTGGAATTTAATCTTGACGATGACCTACTCTCACATGGGGAAACCCCACACTACCATCGGCGATGTATCGTTTCACTGCTGAGTTCGGGATGGGATCAGGTGGTTCCAATGCTCTATGGTCGTCAAGAAATTCGGTAGCCAGGTCGTTTTCTCTTGCGAGATCACGCTCCAGCAAATGGGTATGTGACAGCTTGGTGTTTTGTGAGTCGCAAACTTTCGGTTCGTTTCGTCTTCACACACCGCAATCTGGTGCTCCTTCGCTCTTCAGCTGGAAGCCTGCAAATTGCTTGGGTGTTATATGGTCAAGCCTCACGGGCAATTAGTACAGGTTAGCTCAACGCCTCACAGCGCTTACACACCCTGCCTATCAACGTCGTAGTCTTCGACGGCCCTTCAGGGAACTCAAGGTTCCAGTGAGATCTCATCTTGAGGCAAGTTTCCCGCTTAGATGCTTTCAGCGGTTATCTTTCCCGAACATAGCTACCCGGCAATGCCACTGGCGTGACAACCGGAACACCAGAGGTTCGTCCACTCCGGTCCTCTCGTACTAGGAGCAGCCCCTCTCAAATCTCAAACGTCCACGGCAGATAGGGACCGAACTGTCTCACGACGTTCTAAACCCAGCTCGCGTACCACTTTAAATGGCGAACAGCCATACCCTTGGGACCGGCTTCAGCCCCAGGATGTGATGAGCCGACATCGAGGTGCCAAACACCGCCGTCGATATGAACTCTTGGGCGGTATCAGCCTGTTATCCCCGGAGTACCTTTTATCCGTTGAGCGATGGCCCTTCCATACAGAACCACCGGATCACTAAGACCTACTTTCGTACCTGCTCGACGTGTCTGTCTCGCAGTCAAGCGCGCTTTTGCCTTTATACTCTACGACCGATTTCCGACCGGTCTGAGCGCACCTTCGTACTCCTCCGTTACTCTTTAGGAGGAGACCGCCCCAGTCAAACTACCCACCATACACTGTCCTCGATCCGGATAACGGACCTGAGTTAGAACCTCAAAGTTGCCAGGGTGGTATTTCAAGGTTGGCTCCACGCGAACTGGCGTCCACGCTTCAAAGCCTCCCACCTATCCTACACAAGCAAATTCAAAGTCCAGTGCAAAGCTATAGTAAAGGTTCACGGGGTCTTTCCGTCTAGCCGCGGATACACTGCATCTTCACAGCGATTTCAATTTCACTGAGTCTCGGGTGGAGACAGCGCCGCCATCGTTACGCCATTCGTGCAGGTCGGAACTTACCCGACAAGGAATTTCGCTACCTTAGGACCGTTATAGTTACGGCCGCCGTTTACCGGGGCTTCGATCAAGAGCTTCGCGTTAGCTAACCCCATCAATTAACCTTCCGGCACCGGGCAGGCGTCACACCCTATACGTCCACTTTCGTGTTTGCAGAGTGCTGTGTTTTTAATAAACAGTCGCAGCGGCCTGGTATCTTCGACCGGCATGGGCTTACGGAGCAAGTCCTT
>NZ_CAJFDC010000012.1:197500-502366 GCF_904067045.1 Pseudomonas sp. FEN
ACGATCGTCAAGGTGCGTGGTCGCGTGGTCGTGACGGAACATGGTGTCAGCTTGGTGGGCTTCGAAAAGGTCAAGCCGCTGTTCGAGGCAGACGGCAAGATTTACCAGACCGAGGCACAGAACCCATACTGGGGCTTCCGTGACCCCTGGCCGTTCCGCGATCCAAAAAGCGGCAAGCTGTACATGTTGTTCGAGGGCAACGTGGCCGGCGAGCGCGGTTCGCACACTGTCGGCCAGGCTGAAATCGGCGACGTGCCGCCTGGCTATGAAGATGTTGGTAATTCGCGCTACCAGACTGCCTGTGTCGGTATCGCGTTGGCGCACGACGAAGATGGTGATGACTGGGAAATGCTTCCACCCCTGCTGACCGCAGTAGGCGTCAATGACCAGACCGAACGTCCGCACTTCCTGTTTCAGGACGGTAAATACTATCTGTTCACCATCAGCCATAAGTTCACATATGCCGATGGTGTAACCGGCCCGGACGGTGTGTACGGTTTCGTCGCAGACGAGTTGTTCGGCCCTTATGTGCCGTTGAACGGTTCTGGCCTGGTGCTGGGCAACCCTTCTTCCCAGCCATTCCAGACCTACTCGCACTATGTGATGCCCAACGGCCTGGTGACATCATTCATCGACAGCATACCGACCGAAGAAGGCGAAACCGGGATGCAGTTCCGTGTTGGCGGCACTGAAGCGCCGACAGTAGGCATCAAGGTAAAAGGGCTGCAGACTTTCGTGGTGGCCGAGTATGACTACGGTTACATCCCCCCGATGATCGATGTCACACTGAAGTAACACCGGAAACACATAGGGTTTTCAGGCACCGGGTTTGACTCGATAACAGACTCGTTGTGGATATGATCGAGATATCCGCACGCCTGACTCACTGCGACTTGATCGGGAGCCGCCTTGAACAATGCGTAACATGACCCTTCGGCACTGGCTGCACGGATGCAGCCAGTAACGGGCCCCTCCTCTTGAGCGCAACGCTCTAGCCTGTCGCCCCTCACAGGCTGCATTGATCATACTTACGAAGCGTGCTGGCCAAATCCGATGCAATCGGGATGCGATTTCACAGCTACAAGAGAAAGAGCAAGGTATCAGCTTCGGAAATTGGCTAAAGAGCTCAATCTCATTGGAAAGCTGATAGCTCAATTCTGAACGCATTGAGAAGTGGGGACCAGGCAGGAAAAAAACAAACCAAACCTAGGCAAAAAAAGCGCTAACTCTTTGATTATTATGGTGTCCCAGGGCAGGTTCGAACTGCCAACCTTCCCCTTAGGAGGGGGATGCTCTATCCAATTGAGCTACTGAGACAACGGTCGGCCACCAGAACTGGCGGCGCGAAGGACGGCGTGCATGTTAACGGGCATGCCGTCGTTTGTCATGTCGTCCCTGGGCTTTTTAACAGTGGGCTGTCGCTCACGAACACAGCCGACCCGCGTTGAGCAACCGCCATCCAACCCATGACAAGGACTGTCAGACATTTCGTCGGGCATTTTGCATTACTGCAAAAAGGCGATCATTGCAAAATGCAAGGCGCCTTCGCCAAAAACAACACACAACCTATTGTTTTAAAAGCATTTTTTCTGATAAAAAGCTTGGCATGCAGCCTGCTCTGGTTCTCTCCATGAAAAACCGCCTGGTCCATCACTCACTATGGAGAGCCTTTCGATGAATACCCCCATTCTTCTGACATTGAATGTACTGGCATTGATCGCATTGACCGCTTTCCATTTTCAACCGGAGCCAGCGCCCCTGTCTTACGCATATGCCGTTCCGCGACAAGCAGCACAGCGGGCCATCATGACCGATCACTTCGCCAACCGCATTTCCCTGGACGAGCAGCGCCAAGCAACCGCCGCATCCACCGACGAAGCAGAGCGACTGACATTCTGAGCCCACGCCACCAAGGAAACCCCATGTCCAGATATGCCCTCACCTTCCTGATCCTGACCTTGCTCACCAGCCTCGCCCTGTGGATGGCACCGGCCGACGCGTTCACCCCGCCGCTGATCGTCGCAACCAGCCTGTTTGGCGGTTTTTTCGTCCTGGCCTTGTTCGCTGGTCGGAAAATCCGCTTCGATCCCGTATTGCGCCCCTCCGAAGACTAGAAAACCAGCAAATTGCCACTACGCTCTATCATTAGAAGCAAAAGGCCAGTCTAACCGGGTAAAATCCGCGCAGCGCTGGCCAAAGGCTTCCAGACAGGCCCAGGATGGCCGATCAGAGGGCGGTTACTGAGGCGAACTTTCAAACCAGTACGCATTTCTGATAATTGGTGCTGGCATATTGCCTTTGCCCAGTTCAATATTTGTCACAGAATTGACGCCAAGGATCTGGCAAATTTGAGGCATGATGCGGGCCTCATTTCAATTCAGGTTGAACATTTGGCCAAACATGCTGTCCTACTGACATCCTGCGGCCAATTCCGAGAACCGCTCCCCTGAACTAACCGGTTTAAAACTATGCGCCCATTGAAACAGGCAATTTATTCCAGCCGTACGGCTGACAAGTTCGTCGTGCGTCTGCCCGATGGAATGCGTGAACGCATCGCCGAGGTGGCTCGCAACCATCACCGCAGCATGAATTCCGAGATCATTGCACGCTTGGAGCAAAGCCTTATTCAGGAAGGTGCGCTGGGCGACGAATTGAGCATGCGGCTGGACAGCCCGGAACTCTCTCTGCATGAGCGTGAATTGCTCCAGCGTTTCCGCCAACTCTCCCACCGCCAACAGAATGCACTTGTATCGCTGATCGCCCACGACGCCGAAATGACGGACGCCAGCTGACTCATCCCTGAAAGCTCAAGCCAGCGGTGTGCTGGCTTTTTTTTGCCTGGGATTTGGCTGGAAAGCGCTTAAAGCAGGAAGATGGTCGCCAAACCAAGGAAGATGAAGAAACCACCACTGTCGGTCATGGCAGTGATCATTACGCTGGCACCCATCGCCGGGTCGCGCCCCAGGCGTGCCAGGGTCATGGGGATGAGCACCCCCATCAACGCCGCCAACAACAGGTTGAGGGTCATCGCCGCCGTCATCACTACGCCCAGCGACCAACTGCCGTATAGCAGGTAGGCGACCACACCGATCACCCCACCCCACACCAGGCCATTGATCAGCCCCACCGCCAGCTCCTTGCGCATCAACCGCGAGGTGTTGCCGGTACTGACCTGGTCCAGCGCCATCGCACGCACGATCATGGTAATGGTCTGGTTGCCCGAGTTGCCGCCAATACCCGCGACGATCGGCATCAGGGCCGCCAGGGCCACCAGCTTCTCGATGGAACCCTCGAACAAGCCGATTACCCGCGAAGCGACAAAGGCGGTAATCAGGTTGATCGCCAACCACGCCCAACGGTTACGCAAGGATTTCCAGACCGAGGCAAAGATGTCCTCTTCTTCGCGCAGACCCGCCATGTTGAGGACTTCGCTCTCGCTCTCCTCGCGAATCAGGTCGACCATTTCGTCGATGGTCAAACGACCGATCAGCTTGCCGTTCTTGTCCACTACCGGAGCGGAAATCAAGTCATAACGTTCGAAAGCCTGGGCCGCGTCGTAGGCATCCTCGTCCGGGTGAAAGCTCACCGGGTCGCTGGCCATGACTTCGGCCACCTGCTTCTCGGGATCGTTGACCAGCAGACGCTTGATCGGCAGCACCCCCTTGAGCACACCGCCATAGTCGACCACGAACAACTTGTCGGTATGACCCGGCAATTCCTTGAGCCGACGCAGGTAGCGCAGCACCACTTCCAGGCTGACATCTTCGCGGATGGTGACCATCTCGAAGTCCATCAGGGCGCCGACCTGCTCCTCGTCATAGGACAACGCAGAGCGAACGCGCTCACGTTGCTGGCTGTCGAGGGTCTCCATCAACTCATGCACAACGTCACGTGGCAGCTCAGGGGCCAAGTCAGCGAGTTCGTCGGCGTCCATCTCCTTGGCCGCGGCCAAGAGCTCCTGATCGTCCATGTCGGCAATCAGGGTTTCACGTACGGAGTCGGAAACCTCGAGCAGGATATCGCCGTCACGCTCAGCCTTGACCAACTGCCAGACCGTCAAGCGATCATTCAGCGGCAAGGCTTCGAGGATATAGGCGACGTCGGCGGAGTGCAGGTCATCGAGCTTGCGCTGCAATTCGACGAGATTCTGCCGGTGAACCAGGTTTTCCACCCGGTCGTGATGAGGGCCTTCCTGACGATGCGTCAGGTCTTCGACCACCCGCTGGCGCTGCAATAGATCAACGACCTGGGCGAGACGGTCCTGCAGGCTGTCCTGGCTTTTCTTTACTTCAACTTCGGTCATAGGCGAATTCCACTCCCAGCAGCGGGGCACGCCGGAAGGATCAATCAGTCAATTCATGATTGGCAAAGCGAGAGGCTAAGTAACTACTGGGTAAGTCCATGGAAATATTCCAAAAACCCCGGCGGGGCTGACGGGCGCAATCATACACCGCCCCACCCCCCTCACGAGCAAAAATCTTGGCAAGAACAAGTGCTTGCAACACCCGACCGGGCGCTTTGCAGCGGCCTTTCCTCTACGACGACTCATTCTGAAAAGAAAACACACGCACTACTCGCAAGCTCACAACTAGGCTTGATGAATGATCGTCAGGGAGGACGTCCAATGCTGTTCCCACGCCATCTACCACTGTTGCTCGCGCTCTGCCTGCCTTTCCCGGCCCTTGCCGCCATCGTGCATCGCTGCGAAAGCGGCAACGGCCATATCACCTTCACCACGCTGGGATGTGCGCCAGACGAAACACTACGCGCCCAGCGAGCGCACAACCCTGCCTCCGCAAGCCGGCCCGCTCCCGCCAAGCCGCCGCGAACGGCAAGCTCAGCCACCACGCCAGCGCCACGAGAGCTGACGGTGGTCGGCGAGCATGACGACGGCTGCGCCAATCTGTTGAGCGCACAGGAGAAACGCCAGGCAATCATCAATCAGCAGGTTCGTCCCGGCATGAGTCGTCTGGAGGTGGAGAGCGCCCTGGGCAGGCCGGACCGGATCAGCACGACCAATACCGCGACGCGCTATCACTACCACTTGAAGAGAGGCCGTAGCAGCCTGGTGGTGCTGGATGAGAAGGGATGCGTCAAACGCTAGCCCATGACAAAAACCCAAACGCCAGACGGCAAAAAGCCCGCAACCAGTGCGGGCTTTTTGGTGTATGGTGCACTCGACAGGATTCGAACCTGTGACCGCTCGGTTCGTAGCCGAGTACTCTATCCAGCTGAGCTACGAGTGCATTGCGTGTTTTTAGACCAGACCACCACTGGTTGAAGCCACGTCATTCGTATTACTACCAACAACGCTTAAATGGTGCACTCGACAGGATTCGAACCTGTGACCGCTCGGTTCGTAGCCGAGTACTCTATCCAGCTGAGCTACGAGTGCATTTGATGCCGCGCATTATAGGCCGTGAAATCTTTTTGTAAAGCGCTTTTTTCTAGTAATTTCAACAACTTACCGAAGAAGCCAGATCTACACGTACTACTCGAATAATGGCGGAGAAGGGGGGATTCGAACCCCCGACACCCTTTTGAGGTGTACTCCCTTAGCAGGGGAGCGCCTTCGGCCACTCGGCCACCTCTCCGCAACACGGGGCGTATAATAACCAACCTTTTCCCCGTTTGCAAAGCAAAAAATCAAATAAAATTAATGGCTTGGTTCTTCGTCCTTCTCTTTCTTGATCCGCAGGTAAATTTCCTCACGGTGCACCGCCACTTCTTTGGGGGCATTGACACCAATTCGTACTTGATTTCCTTTGACGCCAAGCACGGTCACAGTGATTTCACCGTCACCGATGATCAGGCTTTCTGCGCACCGACGAGTCAGAATCAGCATACCTTTCTCCTACACGCACTTCAGTTCAGGGACAACAGTCTGCAAAAAAGGGCTTCGGCTTACAGGCTATATAGCCATCACCCTACACCCCCAAGTATTGACCAGCGCTGGCAAAAGAACAGCATCCACCCACGCCCATCAAAAAAAACAAAGGGCGCGGTTCAACCGCGCCCTTGGGGACTACGCGTCACTCACCCTGTCGGGCCGGTGCGTCCAGCTCGAAAGCCGTGTGCAGCGCACGCACGGCCAACTCCAGATACTTCTCTTCGATCACCACGGAGACCTTGATTTCCGAGGTTGAGATCATCTGGATATTGATGCTTTCCTTGGCCAGGGCCTCGAACATGCGGCTGGCCACGCCGGCATGGGAACGCATGCCCACGCCCACGATCGATACCTTGGCAATCTTGGTATCGCCGACCACTTCACGGGCCCCGATCTCACGCGCGGTATTTTCCAGGACGGTTTGCGCGGACTGGTAGTCGTTGCGGTGCACGGTGAAGGTGAAGTCGGTGGTGTTATCGTGCGCAACGTTCTGCACGATCATGTCGACTTCGATGTTCGCGGCACTGATCGGGCCAAGAATCTTGAAGGCCACGCCGGGGGTGTCTGGCACGCCACGGATGGTCAGCTTGGCTTCATCGCGGTTGAAGGCGATGCCGGAAATGATCGGCTGTTCCATGGATTCCTCTTCATCAATAGTAATGAGGGTACCCGGACCCTCTTTGAAGCTGTGCAGGACGCGCAGCGGAACGTTGTACTTGCCGGCGAACTCGACCGCGCGGATCTGCAACACCTTGGAACCGAGGCTGGCCATTTCCAGCATCTCTTCGAAGGTGATCTTGTCCAGGCGCTGGGCCTGGGCCACAACACGCGGATCGGTGGTGTAGACGCCATCGACGTCGGTGTAGATCTGGCATTCGTCAGCCTTCAAGGCCGCCGCCAGCGCCACACCGGTGGTGTCGGAACCACCACGCCCAAGGGTGGTGATATTGCCGTGCTCGTCGACGCCCTGGAAACCGGCGACCACCACTACGCGACCAGCCTTCAGATCGGCACGAATCTTCTGATCGTCGATTTGCAGGATGCGCGCCTTATTGTGCGCGCTGTCGGTCAGGATCCGCACCTGGTTACCAGTGTACGAGACCGCCGGCACGCCGCGCTTGATCAGCGCCATGGCCAGCAAGGCGATGGTCACCTGCTCGCCAGTGGACACGATCACATCCAGTTCCCGCGGAACCGGCTGCTGCTCGCCGCTGATTTGCTTGGCCAGATCGATCAGGCGGTTGGTTTCGCCGCTCATCGCAGACAGTACAACCACCAGGTCATCACCGGCCTCGCGGAACTTCTTAACCTTGTCGGCTACCTGCTCGATTCTCTCGACGGAGCCGACCGAGGTACCTCCAAACTTCTGTACGATCAAAGCCATTTCTAAGCCGCCTCAGCCCGTAAAGGGGCGCCCATTAATCATTCAACTTCACAGCCGTGGTGCCTGCCACTAGACAGCAGGCAGCTTTCGCGGCCTTAAACGCCCTGTTCGACAAACGGTACGGTCAGGGCCAGCGCGGCATCCAGTTGCGCGGCGTCGATACCGCCGCCTTGCGCCATGTCTGGACGACCACCACCCTTCCCGCCCACTGCCGCAGCGGCTTGTTTCATCAGATCACCGGCTTTGAGTTGGCCAGTCAGGTCCTTGGTCACGCCTGCTACCAGAACGACCTTTTCCTCATGGACACTGCCGAGCAGGATCACTGCGCGACCGAGTTTGTTTTTCAGTTGATCGACCAGCGCCAGCAGCGCCTTGCCATCCTGCCCGTCCAGGCGCGCGGCCAGGACCTTGACGCCCTTGACGTCCAGGGCCGACGCCGACAGGTCATCGCCCGCGGCGCTCGCGGCCTTGGCCTGCAATTGCTCCAGCTGTTTTTCCAACAGGCGGTTGCGTTCCAGTACCGCCGACAGCTTGTCGATCAGGTTCTCGCGACTGCCCTTGATCAGGTTCGCGGCTTCCTTGAGTTGTTCTTCCGCGGCGTTCAGGTAGGCCAGTGCCGCCGCCCCGGTGACCGCTTCGATACGCCGCACGCCCGAGGCCACGCCGCCTTCGCTGACAATTTTCAGCAGGCCGATATCGCCGGTCCGGTTGGCGTGGATACCACCGCACAGCTCGACGGAGAAATCGCCGCCCATGCTCAGTACGCGCACGTTGTCACCGTACTTCTCGCCGAACAGCGCCATGGCGCCTTTTTTCTTGGCGGTGTCGATATCGGTTTCTTCGGTTTCCACCGCCGAGTTCTTGCGGATCTCGGCGTTGACGATGTCTTCCAGAGCCTTGATCTGCGCCGGCTTGATGGCTTCGAAGTGGCTGAAGTCGAAGCGCAGGCGCTGACTGTCGACCAACGAGCCCTTCTGCTGAACGTGCTCGCCCAACACCTGGCGCAGCGCGGCGTGCAGCAGGTGCGTGGCCGAGTGGTTCAACGAGGTGGCGTGGCGCACGTCCGCGGCAACCTGGGCGTCAACCTGGGCGCCGATCAACAAGCTGCCTTGTGCCAGGACACCGTGGTGCAGGAACGCGCCACCGGTCTTGGTGGTATCGCGCACCTCGAAGCGACCGCCAGCCGCCTTGAGATAACCGCAATCACCCACCTGGCCGCCCGACTCCGCGTAGAACGGCGTACGGTCCAGAACCACGACGCCCTCTTCACCTTCGCTCAAGACGTCGACCGACTGCCCTTCTTTATAGAGCGCCACGACCTTCGCCGAACCGCTGGTGGCAGTGTAGCCGGTGAACTCGGTAGCGACGTCGACCTTGACCAGGCTGTTGTAGTCCATGCCGAAGGAGCTGGCGGAACGCGCGCGCACCCGCTGGGCTTCCATCTCGCGCTCGAAACCGGCCTCGTCCAGGGTCAGGTTGCGTTCGCGGGCGATGTCCCCGGTCAGGTCCATCGGAAAACCGTAAGTGTCGTACAGCTTGAACACCACGTCGCCCGGCACGACCGAGCCCTTGAGTTCGGCCAGGTCCTGCTCGAGGATCTTCAGGCCTTGCTCCAGAGTCTTGGCAAACTGCTCTTCCTCGGCTTTCAGTACGCGCTCGATATGCGCCTGCTGGGATTTCAGCTCAGGGAAGGCTGCGCCCATCTCGGCAACCAGGGCGGCGACGATCTGATAAAAGAAGCTGCCCTTGGCACCCAGCTTGTTGCCGTGCCGGCAGGCACGGCGAATGATCCGACGCAGCACATAGCCACGACCTTCGTTGGACGGCAGCACGCCGTCGGCAATCAGGAAACCACAGGAACGAATATGGTCGGCGACGACTTTCAGCGATGCCTGGTTGTCGTTGGTGCAACCGATAGCCTGGGCCGAAGCGCTCAGCAGGCTCTGGAACAGGTCGATCTCATAGTTGGAATGAACGTGCTGCAACACCGCACTGATCCGCTCCAGGCCCATGCCGGTGTCCACCGACGGTGCCGGCAGCGGATGCAACACGCCGTCGGCGGTGCGGTTGAACTGCATGAACACGTTGTTCCAGATCTCGATATAGCGGTCGCCATCTTCCTCCGGCGAGCCAGGCGGGCCACCCCAGATATCGGCGCCGTGATCATAGAAAATCTCGGTGCACGGACCGCACGGACCGGTATCCCCCATGGTCCAGAAGTTGTCGGAAGCGTAAGGCGCGCCCTTGTTGTCACCGATACGGACCATGCGCTCGGCCGGCACCCCGACTTCCTTGGTCCAGATGTCATAGGCTTCGTCATCACTGGCGTAGACCGTGACCCAGAGCTTCTCCTTCGGCAGGTTCAGCCACTGCTCGGAGGTCAGGAAAGTCCAGGCGAAGGTGATCGCGTCACGCTTGAAGTAGTCACCAAAGCTGAAGTTGCCGAGCATTTCGAAAAAGGTGTGGTGACGAGCGGTATAGCCGACGTTTTCCAGGTCGTTGTGCTTGCCGCCGGCGCGCACGCATTTCTGACTGCTGACCGCGCGGGTATAGGCGCGCTTTTCCTGGCCCAGGAAGCAGTCCTTGAACTGGTTCATCCCCGCGTTGGTGAACAGCAGGGTCGGGTCATTGCCCGGGATCAAAGAGCTGGAGGCGACACGGGTGTGGCCTTGCTGTTCGAAGAAGCGAAGGAAGGCTTCACGGATTTCTGCGCTTTTCATAGGTTCTTCCACGGAGTCTGCGGCCAAACGCAAGTGCATCACATCCAAAAGGGTTTGCGACTTGCAAAGGGCCGCATTATATCGGCCCTGCGCCCTGGGTACAGTGTGTTTATACGATAGAAGCCGTCAATTGGACGGCCTGCAGTCTCATTCACGGCCAAATTCGGCCAATACCGCAACAACTTGTTCAATTTGCGTACGCCTGGCGTCCCCTTCTCCACCGAGGTTTCAGCATGATCGACGGTAGGCAGCAACGGCGTTTACGGCGAAAATTCGATGAAAATTATCGAAACGACGACATGCGCCCCCTGAAAATATATGTTAAAAACTGAGCGCCGCCAGAAAGTCTGGCGGCAACGTTCTCAGGGCGGGGTGCAATTCCCCACCGGCGGTAATGGTGCGCAACGTGCCTAGCCCGCGAGCGCTTGACGATTCGGACGGCTTTGCCGGTCAGGGTTGCCAAGGTCAGCAGACCCGGTGTGATCCCGGGGCCGACGGTCATAGTCCGGATGAAGAGAGAACGGGATTGACACCCAAGGGCCGTCCGCCGCTCCGTGTGTGCCTGCGAGCACCACGGCGAAGCTGAACGCACCCTTGAATCCCATTCGATTCATATCGCCCTGTTTTCACACAAACAGGAGTCAGAACAGATGCAACCCACCCCTATTCATCACAATCAACGTATCGCCTTCATCCAGGCTTGCTGGCACAAGGATATCGTCGATCAGGCTCGCCACGGTTTTGTCTCGGAAATCGCCAAGCTGGGCTATCAGGAAAGCGATATCGACTTCTTCGAGGTCGGCGGCGCCTTCGAAATTCCCCTGCATGCCAAGCTGCTGGCCAAGTCCGGTCGGTATGCCGGCGTGGTCGCCGCGGGCCTGGTGGTCGACGGCGGGATCTATCGCCACGATTTCGTTGCCACCGCGGTGATCGACGGTCTGATGCAGGTCCAATTGGACACCGAAGTGCCGGTATTCTCGGTAGTACTGACCCCGCACCACTTCCACGCCGGTGAAGAACACCAGAAATTTTTCTTCGAGCACTTCGTGCACAAGGGCCAGGAAGCGGCGAAAACCTGCGCCGACACCCTGAACAAACTGCGTGCCCTGCCCCGCTCCACGCCACAGAAACTGGCGGTCTGACAGTCTGCCGCACCTGCCGACCCGGGTCGGCAGGTATTGCCTGACGCATAACTATCTACCCTCTCCCTGCGCTGCCAATGCGCTTAAGTGGACTCGACACGTTGCCCTCCCGGGGCTTTCGAAACCCACCGCTTGCGGAGACACCTCGCTATGAACGACTTTTCCAGACTTGGCCCGGACAGGCCCGTGCTGCCCGGCAATGAACACTGGATCGACGGCAACGCCGAAAACGCCCTGCCCTCCACGGCTGCCCTGGACCAGTACCCGGACGACCAGAGGCTCATGCACAGCCATATTCTCCACGCGGACGACACGGCCATGGTCGAACGCAAGAAACTCGAGGCGCCCCCCGACTACCGAGGGCCGACCGACCATCTGCACTTCACCACCCGCGACCGCTCCGATCAGGTGCACCTGTACCTCACCGATCATCCGATCCTCGATATCAATGAGCAACGCTATCACCTGAAAATGGCCTCGACCGGGCAAGTCATCGTGCTGCGCACAGCGGGCGGCAATGACAACATCAGGGTCGACGATAACGTGAAGATCACGGTCTTCATCGACTCCGGTACTGGAGATGACCGGATACTCTGCGGTGCAGGATTCACAAAAATCAACGCCGGGGCCGGCAACGACCAGGTCTTCACCCGCTCCGGCGCCAGCTATATCGAAGCCGGAGACGGCGACGATATCGTCAGCGCCCAGGGCAGCGGCCCCATGACCGTCTATGGCGGCAAGGGGCATGACACGCTGATCGGGGGAGAAGGCGCCTGCTTCATGGATGGCGGCCAGGGCGACGATTTGCTGCTGGGCGGCAAGGGCCATAACGTGCTCAGCGGGGCCGAAGGCAACGACCAGATCACCGCCGGGCCTGATCGCAACACGGTCTACACCGGGACCGGCGTGGACTTCATCGAACACCTCGGTCCCAAGACCCAGTTGTTCAATGCGTATGCCGCCGCCGGGCCCGTTCCGTCAAGCCTCCAGACCGCGCCCGGCACCATTATCGCCGCCAAGGAGTTGGACAACTGCGGCGTGATCGTCGACGGTACGGCGGAATTCCAGGAACGGGTCAATGACGATCTCAGGCTGCTGTTGGGCTCCGGCAACGGCCGGCAATTGCTCGAGGCCCTGGGCGAGGCCAGGAAGAAAAGTGCTGTTCCGGTGGTGGTCAAGGAGCTGACCGCGGAGGAAAACGGCATGTGCTTCCCGAATCGCCCGCAGCCCGACAATCCGTTCGAGGACGAATACCCCTTTATCGAAAACGGCCGGGAAGGCATTCCGATCAAGGGTTGCACGGTGTACTACGATCCCTCGTTCCTCAAAGGCGAAATCACCAGCATCGTGCATCTCTACCACGAGCTGTGCCATGCCTATAACTTCGTGACCGGGACGATTTTTCCGGGCTATGGTCCGGACGGTGTGGACGCGGACAACGTTCGCCAACGGGTTCCCAACGCCGAACTCCAGGCCGTCGGTCTAAGGGTGAGCTCGCCGCCCTTCGATTTCGACAGGGACCCGGCGACACCGCCCCTGGACAGCAATCCCGAGGCGTTCAGCGAAAACGGCCTGCGCCAGGAGTTCGGTATCCCGCCGCGCAAGCAATACCGCGGAGACTGATCGCCGGGGCTAAACCAGGCTCGCGTCGCTGGATGGCACCACCAGGATTCCCGCCCGCAGGCCGTTTTTCACCTTCGGGTTGGGGAAAATGATCCGTGCGCCCTCTTCTTCCACGACCCAGCGACTGCTCGCCAGGTCCTCGGCCAGCAAGTAGCCCTTGGGCAGTTCCGAGAAGTTCTCGATATCCACCGGCAAGTGCATCAGGAAGCTATCACTGTGCTTGATGACTTCCCGCGCCACGCTGAACAGCTGCAAGCCCTCGAGCGTTTCATCGGTGACCGGCTCGCGGCCCTCGATGATCTGCTTGAGGCGCAGTTCCAGGCGCGAAACATCCACCCCCTGGTTCTGCCCGAATGGCCGGGCCTTGCCCAGTTCCAGGGTAAAGGACTCGGCGCCCAGCTTGTCGTAGGTGTAGCTGCTGAAAACGATGGAGGGTTTGTTCTGCAGCAGCACCGCCGACATCCCGGCCGCGCGCAGGCGGGCCAGCTCGCGGCGTGAATGGCCGCGCCCCTGCTGGTAGGGATACAACGCAAACTGCTCGATCTTCGAACCGCGAATCGCGGTGTGCAGGTCATAGTGCAGGCGCTCGCGCCCCGGCAGGCTGAAGAACGTCGCCGCCAGCCGCTCCAGCTCGCAAGCCCGCAAGGCCTCGCTGCCACTGCTCAGTTCATGCCGGCCATTGAACAGCCGGTTGACGTCCTGCTCGACAAAACGCTCGCCGCGACGCATGGCCTCGGGATTGCCGAACAGGAACAGAATACGCGCGCGGGGCTTCAGGTCGCCCCGGGCAATGTCGTGCAACAGGCGATCGAGCAACTCGATCGGCGCTGTTTCGTTACCGTGGATACCGGCGGACAACAGCAGGTCCAACCCGTTGTCGCGGGCTGCGGCGGGCCGCACTTCGAGTGCGCCCTCGCTCAGCCAGCGCATGCGCACGCCATCGACCGTCAGTTGCGTCTTCTCTGCCGGTTCACGACCGGCGAGGGTCAGTTCAAGCAGTTTGCCGAGGGCGAGCATGGCGCGGTATTCCTCAATCAGTGATGGTGATCGCAGTCAGGGCCGTGGACATGATCGTCGTCGCCGATCTCGGCCGGCTCCATCTCCAGTTGCAGGCTGACCAGGTTGGTCGCCAGTGGGCGCAGCAGCAGGTTGGCGTATTCGGCGTCGCCTTCCTCGACATCGACACCGATCAGCAGTTGGCCACGGCCGTCGTGCTGAATCCACAATTCCTTGCCCTGCCAGATCACCGCGACGCGGGTGCAGGAGGTTTCCAGTTGAGTGCCGTCGGTATCTTCAAGGATCAGTTGCAGGGTATCGCTCATGTTTTAGGCTCTCGTCTGGAAGTAAAACGCCGCGCTCCAAGACAGAGCGGCGGCCTTCAATTGATCTGGAATGGGTAAACCGAGCCCAGTTTAAGGATTTGCGTCAGTTCATCCAATGCCGTGCGACATTCAAGCAGCAACTGCGGGTCGGCCAGGTCGCTTTCACGCAGGCTGTCGCGGTAGTGCTTGTCGACCCATTGGGTCAGCGTGCCATACAACGGCGCCGTCATGATAACCCCCGGATTGACCGCCGCCAGTTCGTTTTCCTTCAAGGCCACGCGCAAGCGCAGGCACGCCGGGCCACCGCCGTTCTGCATGCTCTGCTTGAGGTCGAAGACCTTGACCTCACGAACCGGGCCAGTGGCGCTGGTCAGTTCCTGCAAGTATGCCCAGACCCTTGGGTTTGCACGGCACTCTTCCGGCACGATCAGCAGCATGCCGCCGTCGGCACGGTTCAACAGCTGACTGTTGAACAGGTAGGAACGCACGGCGTCCTCCACCGCCACTTTCGAGCGCGGCACGCAGATCGCCTGGAAGTTGCCACCACGCTTGGCCAGCTTGCCCCGCAATTCGGCGAGCATCTGTTCGGTCTCGAGAAAGGCGTCTTCGTGGTAGAACAACACCTCGCCGTTACCCACCGAGATCACGTCGTTGTGGAACACCCCCTGATCGATCACTGCCGGGTTCTGTTGAGCATAGACCACGCCATCGTCGCTCAGGCCATGCAAGCGGGCGACCGCCTGCGAGGCTTCGAGGGTCTGGCGCGCCGGATATTTCTGCGGGGCCGGGTAGCGGGTATCGAAGGCGCTGCGGCCGAACACGAAGAACTCGACGCCGGCGTCACCGTACTCACGGCAGAAACGCGTGTGGTTGGCCGCGCCTTCGTCGCCGAACTGGACCACGGCGGGCAGCGCCGCGTGATGGGCGAAATGCGTCGAGTCGGCGAACATGGCGCCCAGCACGCGGCTGGTGGTCGGGTGTTCGATACTGCGGTGGTATTTGCAATTGAGGTTGGCGGCGGTGAAGTGCACGCGGCCGTCGGCGGTGTCGGCGCTCGGGCTGACGGTGCAGGCGTTGGCCACCCACATGCTCGACGCCGAACAACTGGCAACCAGCAGTGGCATCGCCTGTTTGGCGACCCGCTCGATCACTTGCGCATCGCTGCCGGTGAAACCGAGGCTGCGCAGGGCCGCCACATCCGGGCGTTCCTGCGGAGCCAGCACACCCTGGACATAGCCCATGTCCATCAGCGCCTTCATTTTCGCCAGGCCTTGCAGCGCCGCTTCCTTGGGATTGGAAGCCTGCTGGCTGTTGCTCTGGGAGGCGACGTTGCCGTAGGACAGGCCGCCGTAGTTATGGGTTGGGCCTACAAGACCGTCAAAATTGACTTCAAAGGATTTCATCGGCGAGGCTCCATGAATCTGTTTTTATAGGCATCAAAACATCAGTGTATGGCGACCGCTTCGCGGTCATCGCCAGCTTGCTGGCGATAGGGCTCGCAGGCCCGCCGGCTCAGGACAGCCGGATACCCGGAGCCAAGGTCGCGGGCACCGTCAAGCTCGGCGTTTCCAGCGACGCCACCGGGTACGCGCAATAATCCGCCGCGTAATAGGCGCTGGCGCGATGGTTGCCCGATGCCCCGACCCCACCGAACGGTGCGCTGCTGGCCGCGCCGGTCAGTTGTTTGTTCCAGTTAACGATCCCGGCCCGGCTTTCCAACCAGAACTGCTGGTAACGTGCCGCGGAATCCGACAGCAGGCCTGCCGCCAGGCCGTACTGCGTATTGTTGGCTTCAGCAATCGCCGCATCGAAATCGGCGTAGCGGATCACTTGCAGCAACGGGCCGAACAACTCCTCATCCGGACGCTCGGCCACGGCCGTCACATCAACAATACCCGGGGTCAGCAATGCCGCAGTGGCTTGCGGCTGAGTCATGGCCAACAACGCCACTGCGCCATGCCCCAACAGCTGCGCCTGGGCTTCCATCAACGCACGCGCGGCCCCCAGGGATACCACCGAGCCCATGAACGGTGCCGGCTGTTGGTCGAACGCACCGACCTCTATGGTCGCGCTGACCGCCACCAGGCGCTCCAGCAGCTTGTCGCCCCAGGCCCCCGCGGGCACCAGCAGACGACGGGCACAGGTGCAACGCTGGCCGGCGGAGATAAAGGCCGACTGAATGATGGTGTACACCGCCGCGTCCAGATCCTGGACCTGATCGACCACCAGCGGGTTGTTGCCGCCCATTTCCAGGGCCAGGATCTTGTCCGGACGCCCGGCGAATTGCTGATGCAGATGGTTGCCGGTGCGACTCGAGCCAGTGAAGAACAGACCGTCGATACCCGGATTCGCCGCCAGCGCGATCCCGGTTTCCCGCGCGCCTTGCAACAGGTTCAACACACCCGCCGGCAGGCCAGCCTCGATCCAGCAGCGCACGGTCAGCTCGGCGACCTTGGGAGTCAGCTCGCTGGGTTTGAACAGCACGCTGTTACCGGCCAGCAACGCCGGCACGATATGCCCATTGGGCAGGTGGCCCGGGAAGTTGTAAGGACCGAACACCGCCACCACGCCATGGGGCTTGTGGCGCAACACCGCGGTGGCGTCGCCCAGCGGGCCGCTCTTCTCACCGGTACGCTCGCGGTAGCTCTGCACCGAGATGGCGATCTTGTTGACCATGCTGGTCACCTCGGTCGCCGCTTCCCACAGGGGCTTGCCCGTTTCTTCACCGATGCAGCGGGCCAACTCGTCGGCACGCTTTTTCAACTCGGCGGCAAAGCTCTCAAGCACTGTAATACGCTCGTCGAGGGAACGCCTGGCCCAGGCCGGGAACGCCTGGCGCGCGGCCTGCACGGCGGCGTCGACCTGTGCGGCGCTGGCGCCCTTGCCGGACCACAGCACCTGCTGGGTAACCGGGTTCAACGATTCGAAGGCTTCGCCCTGGCCTGCCTGCCAGGCACCCGCGATGTAAAGCGTGCTCATTATTTCGACTCCCGGGAAGCAGACAGCGGAACCGCGCGAACCTGATCGCCCGCACTCAGTTGAAGACGTTTGGCGGTCAGCGGATCGACCACCAGGGTACCCGCCGCCAGACGCGCCGGGGCCGCCGTGATGCGGCAGTCCTCGCGCTTGCGATTGTGGATCAGGTACGGCGTGGCATCCTCCCCCGGAGTGCCGATGGCCAACACCAGCGCCTGGCTGTCGCGCACCGCGCGGATCTTGCTGGTCTCACACTCCACCGCCGGGCCCGCGTCGAAGATGTCGACATAGCCCTGGTAACTGAAACCTTCGCTCTTGAGCATGGCCAGTGCCGGCTCGGTGTCGCTGTGCACCTTGCCGATCACCGCGCGCGCCTCTTCGGAGAGGAAGCAGGTGTACAACGGAAACTTGGGCATCAGTTCAGCGATAAAGGCCTTGTTGCCCACCCCGGTCAGGTAATCGGCCTGGCTGAACTCCATCTTGAAGAAGTGCCGGCCCAGGCTTTCCCAGAACGGCGAACGCCCGGCGGCGTCGGACATGCCGCGCATTTCGGCAATGATCTTGTTGCCGAACAGCTCCGGAAACTCAGCGATAAACAGCATCCGCGCCTTGGCCAGCATGCGGCCATTGAGGCCACTGCGATAGTCGGCATGCAGGAACAGCGAGCACAGCTCCGAGTTGCCGGTCAGGTCGTTGGCCAGGAACAGCGTCGGAATCTCGCGGTAGATCTTCAGTTCCTGGGAGGCGCTGACCGTCAGGCCGACCCGGAAGTTGTACCACGGCTCACGCAGGCCCACGGCGCCGGCAATGGCACTGATGCCGACCACGCGGCCATCGTCGTTTTCGAGTACGAACAGATAATCCGCATCGGCGCGACCGGCTTCGCCAGTGAAGGTTTTTTCCGCCCAGCCGACCCGATGGGCCAGGCGCTCTTCATTGGCCGGCAAGGTGGTCAGGCCGGTGCCGGTGCTGCGGGCCAGGTCGATCAGAGCGGGTAAATCGCTGCTGCGTACGGGACGAACGATCATGCTATCTCCTCAAACGGGCACCGGCTGACGGGTGCCCGCGAAACTCGCTGTAAGGCTGCTTTCGATACCGGCCTTAAACCGCTACCAGGCGCACGCTGGCACCTTCGCCGACCCCCAGGGCCTCGGCGGCTTGCAGGTCCAGGGTGACCGGTTTACCCGGTGCATAATCGAGCTCCAGCAGCACCGCGCGGTAGTCCTGAAGCAGCGCATTGGACACCAGGTATTGGCGGCCGCCACCCTTGCCGACATCACCGATCTTCACCGGTACCACGCGGCTCTGGGCGATGGAACGAATCCCACTGACCCGCGCATGCAGGGTCGGGCCACCGTCGAAGATGTCGATGTAGTGATCGGTTTCGAAGCCTTCGCGCATCAGGATGTCGAAGGTGATCTGCGCACGCGGGTGCACCTGGCCCATCGCCTCCTGGGCCGCGTCCGGCAGCAGCGGCACGTAGATCGGGTAATGCGGCATCAGCTCGGCGAGGAATGTTCGGCTTTTCAGGCCGCACAGGCGCTCGGCCTCGGCGTAGTTCAAGTCGAAGAAGTTGCGACCGATGGCGTCCCAGAACGGTGAGTCGCCATGCTCGTCGCTGTAGCCGACGATCTCGGTCACCACCGAATCGGCGAAGCGTTCCGGATGACTGGCGACGAACAGCAGGCGCCCGCGGGAATTGAGTTCCGACCAGGCCGAACCCACCAGTTCCGGGACCACGTAGAAGCTGGTCAGCAAGCTGTTGCCGGTCAGGTCGTGGCACTGGGAAAGCACATGGATCTTGTTGTGGATCTTCAGCTCGCGGGACGCATGCACGAAGGTCTCGTTGCGGAAGCTGTAGAACGGCTCCGAGTAACCCGCCGAGGCAACGATGGCCGAGCAGCCCGCCAGCTTGCCGGTGGCGGTGTCTTCGAGCACGAAGAAATAGCTTTCTTCGCCATTGAAGCTGACTTCGGCGGCGAACGAGGCTTCGCTGGCCGCGATCTTGTCGCGCAGGCGGCCTTCGTCATCCGGCAGGGAAGTGACACCGATCGGGCTGTCCGCGGCCAGGCGCCGTACCTCGTCCAGGTCAGCCATTTGCGCGGGGCGCATCACCAGCATGGTGTCACTCCTTCAATCCAGAACAGGTCGGCGCTTGGCGCCGACAGAAAAAAATACCGGGTGGGGTACGCCGAGCTTTTCTGTAGGAGCAAGCTGGCTCGCGATGCAGGCGCCGGGTTTTTTCAGACAAACCGCAGTGATGCCATCGCGAGCCAGCTCGCTCCTACAAGCAGGGGCGTGCGTGCCCGGTACAGGAAATATAGGCCCGGCGGCGGCCATCCTGGGCCAACGCCAGGCGGTCCATCAGGCTTGCGTCAACTTGGCCACGGCGCGCTCGAAGCGATCCAGGCCTTCCTTGATGTCCGCGTCCTCAACCACCAGGCTCGGCGCAAAGCGAATCACGTCCGGACCAGCTTGCAGGATCATCAGGTTTTCTTTTTCCGCGGCGTTGAACACGTCCTTGGCCTTGCCCTTCCAGGCATCGGCGAGTACGCAACCGAGCAACAGGCCCATGCCACGGACCTGGGTGAACAGGCCGTATTTGGCCCCGATCTGCTCCAGGCGGGTCTTGAATGCAGCGTGCTTGGCATTGACGCCGCTCAGCACTTCAGGGGTGTTGACCACATCGATCACCGCGTTGCCGACCGCACACGCCAGCGGGTTACCACCGTAGGTGGTGCCGTGGGTGCCGACCACCAGGTGCTTGGCCAACACCTCGGTGGTGAGCATCGCGGCAATCGGGAAGCCGCCGCCCAGGCTCTTGGCGCTGGTGAGGATGTCCGGGATCACGCCGTATTGCATGTAGGCGAACAGCGCGCCACTGCGCCCCATGCCGGTCTGTACTTCGTCGAACACCAGCAATGCGTTGTGCTGGTCACACAGCTCGCGGGCACCTTGCAGATAGGACTGCTCGGCCGGCAGTACGCCGCCCTCGCCCTGGATCGGTTCCAGCACCACGGCGCAGGTCTTGTCCGAGATCGCGGCTTTCAGTGCGTCCAGGTCATTGAACGGCACATGGGTGATACCAGTGATCTTCGGCCCGAAGCCATCGGAATACTTCGACTGGCCACCGACGTTCACGGTGAACAGGGTGCGCCCGTGGAAGCTGTTGAGCGCGGCGATGATTTCGTACTTTTCCGTACCAAAGCGGTCGAACGCGACACGCCGGGCCAGCTTGAACGCAGCCTCGTTGGCCTCAGCGCCGGAGTTGCAGAAGAACACCCGCTCGGCGAAGGTCGCGTCCACCAGTTTCTTGGCCAGGCGCAGGGCTGGCTCGTTGGTGAAGACGTTGGACACGTGCCACAGCTTGTTTGCCTGTTCAGTCAGTGCGCCAACCAGTGCCGGATGCGCGTGGCCCAATACGTTAACCGCGATACCGCCGGCGAAATCGATCAGCTCCCGGCCGGCCTGGTCCCATACTCGGGAACCCGCGCCACGCACAGGAATAAAAGCCGCAGGTGCGTAGTTGGGAACCATGACCTGATCGAAATCGGCGCGTTGCACCGGAGCTTGCTCAACGGACATCGGAGTCTCCTGAAGAGGAACGCTTGCCTGGAACTGGCGAGCGATGGGGGGATTGTAAGGACAGTTTTCGGTCGGCCCTTGCCGCCAAGCGACAACTTCTTATAGCGCCAAACCGGGTTTAGCCGGGGTTGTCGGCAATGCGACAATTTGCGTCACAAAGGCGCAGTTTAAACGTTGGCCACTGTTTTGGTATCTATTTAGGCACGTGTGGCAACGGACGCCGGACAGCCTCGATGCTGACGAGAAACCGTCCCATGCCGCCCGCGAAGAGTCACCCTCAGCCGCGTTCCGAAGGCACCGACGACAACTCGAACGGACTGCTGCTGCGCCGCTGATTGCGATCCTCGCGCGGCGTGGCGCCAAAGAAGTTGCGGTAGGCGCTGGAGAAATGTGGCCCCGAAGAGAAACCGCAAGACAGGCCGATCTGGATGATCGACTTGCTGGTCTGCATCAGCATCTGCCGGGCCTTGTTCAGGCGCAGCTCCAGATAATACTGGCTCGGTACGCGGTTGAGGTACTGCTTGAAGATCCGCTCCAACTGGCGTCGCGACACACAGACATGCTGGGCGATCTCGTCGGTGGTCAGTGGTTCCTCGATATTGGCCTCCATCAACAGCACCGCCTGGGTCAGCTTCGGATGACTGGAGCCCAGGCGGTTCTGCAACGGAATACGCTGGCGCTCGCCACCTTCGCGAATGCGCTCGACCACCAACTCCTCGGAGACCGCGCCGGCCAACTCGGCGCCATGATCGCGGGCCAGGACCGCCAACAGCAGGTCCAGCACCGACATGCCACCGCAGGCGGTCAGGCGGTCACGGTCCCAATCGAACAGATGACTGGTGGCGATCACCTTGGGAAACCGTTCGGCGAAATCATCCTGCCAACGCCAGTGCACCGCCGCGCGATAGCCGTCGAGCAAGCCGAGCTGGGCCAATGGGTACACCCCGGCGGACAAACCGCCGACCACGCAGCCGGCGCGAACCAATTGTTTGAGCGCGCCGCTCAAGGCCGGAGTCAGGCTGGTGGGTGGCTCGTCCGCCAGCAGGAAGAGCTTCTGGAAACCTTCCAGCTTGCCAACCCAGGACTCGCCCGGTAGTTGCCAGCCACCACCGGACAAGCTCTCGGCGGGCACTTCAGCCTGCAGGAACGACAATTCGTAGACGACTTCCGGATGCACCCGCTGAGCGACACGCAAAGCCTCCTCGGCCAGCGCCAGCGTCAAGGCTTGGGTGCCGGGCCAAATCAGGAAACCAATTCGATGGGCAGTCATGGCAGGCAATCCGAAAACAGAACAGAGTGAAAAGCCGAGGGCGGCCAACTCAAAATAGACCACGCCGCGCTCGGCGCGGAGCATGACCTATTCGGGTGCGCAACGGCAGCATAAAAAGCGGCGGCTATTTCAAACTGCCCGAAAGGAATTGCTGCAGGCGCTCGGATTGTGGATTGGCCAGCACTTCGCGCGGATTACCGCGTTCTTCCACCACGCCCTGGTGCAGGAACACCAGTTGATTGGAGACTTCACGGGCAAACCCCATCTCATGGGTGACCACCACCATGGTCCGACCTTCCAGGGCCAGGGCCTGCATCACCTTCAGCACGTCGCCCACCAGTTCGGGGTCGAGGGCCGAGGTCGGCTCGTCGAACAGCATCACTTCCGGCTCCACCGCCAGCGCCCGGGCAATCGCCACGCGTTGCTGCTCGCCGCCGGACATATGACCCGGGTAGGCATCCTTGCGATGTGCCACGCCGACTTTCGCCAGGTAGTACTCAGCCTTTTCCAGCGCCTCTTTCTTCGACATGCCGAGGACATGAATCGGCGCCTCGATGATATTTTCCAGCGCGGTCATGTGCGACCACAGGTTGAAATGCTGGAACACCATCGACAGCCGCGAACGCATGCGCTGCAACTGTTTTGGATCGGCGGCCTTCAGCGCACCGTCCTTGCCGGCCACCAGCTTCAACTCTTCATTGTTGAGCAGGATGCGCCCGGCATAGGGCTGTTCCAACAGATTGATGCAGCGCAGGAACGTACTTTTGCCGGAGCCACTGGAGCCGATGATGCTGATCACATCGCCAGCGGCGGCGGCCAGGGACACCCCCTTGAGCACCTCGTGACTGCCATAGCGTTTATGCAGGTCTTGGACTTCAAGCTTGTACATGCGGTCGGTTCTCACAAAAACAGTCAGGTCAGTCGCTGAGCAGGCGTCCGTGGCGAAGCGGTACGCGCCCCGCCACCTTGGCCAGCCAGATCGAGGGTTGGGCGTAACGCAGCCGCTCCACGGCATACAACACACCGCTCGTGCCGGCACATACGGTGCTGACCCGGTCGGATAATGGATCGATCACTTCGAACAGGGGGTCGCCGGCTTCCACCCAACTGCCCACCGGCTGCAGGAAACTCAACACGCCCGGGTGCGGCGCATAGAGCAATTCGGTGCCTTCGAACGGCATGCCCTCGCAAGGTTCCTGCTGCGGGGCCGGCCATTCGCCGGCGATCAGGCCCTGCTCGGCGAGAAACGCCAGAATCCCTTCGGCCTGGGCCTCGGCCTGCTCTCGAGCGGTATCGGCCTGGCCGCCCAACTCAATGGTGGTGGCCATGCACGCCAGGGGAATCGGTGCGCCCGGGAACTCCCGCGACAGACGCAACCAGGGTAACGAGCAAGCCTCGTCGAACGAAGTGCCACCCGACTCTTCCGCCAGCAAGCCGACGCGAACCTTGAGCCGCGCCGCCAGGGAACGCCACTGCGGCCAGTGCTGGGGCAAGGCATACATATGCAACGCGGCTTCGCAATCGCAATGCAGGTCGAGCACCAGATCGGCATCGCAGGCGTGACGCAGCAACACCCGCTGCATGCCCTGCAACTGACTGGTCGCCGCCGGCAACGCGGCCAGCACCTCGAGCATGGCCTGGCGAATCAGTTGCACATTGGCGTGCGGGTCATCGCCCAGGCGATCTTTCAGCAAGGCGCTGACCGGCTCGCTCAACTGGACGAAATCACGGTTGAAGTTCTTACCGCTGCCGTACTCGAAACGCCCCTGGTGATTGCCTTGCAATAACTGGCCGAGGCCAATCGGATTGGCCACCGGCACCAGTTCGATCACGCCCTTGAGGGCGCCGCGGGCTTCCAGCTCGAGCAGGCGTTTTTTCAGTTCCCAGGCGGTACGCATGCCCGGCAACTCGTCGGCATGCAGGCTGGCCTGGATATAGGCCTTGCGCTCGCCAGCGCCAAAACGAAACACCGACACCTGGCGTTCGGTACCCAGGCTGCCCCAGGGCAAGGGATGATCAATACGTTGCATAGTCAGTGTTTCCTCGGCGCCAGGTAACCCAACCAGCGGCGCTCGGCCAGCTTGAACAGGCGTACCAGGATAAAGGTCAGACCCAGGTAGAAGGCACCGGCGGTGATGTAGGCTTCGAACGGCAGGTAATACTGGGCGTTGACGGTGCGGGCGGCGCCGGTGATATCGATCAGGGTCACGATGGAGGCCAGACTGGTGGTCTGCAGCATCATGATCACTTCATTGCTGTACTGCGGCAACGCCCGGCGCAGGGCCGACGGCAGGAGGATGCGGCGGTACAACTTGTAGCGCGACATGCCCATGGCCTTGGCCGCCTCGATTTCGCCATTGGGCGTGGCCCGCAGGCTGCCGGCGATGATTTCGGCGGTGTAGGCGCTGGTGTTGATGGCAAAGGCCAGGCAGGCACAGAAGGTCGCGCTCGACAGCCAGGGCCAGAGGAAACTTTCGCGCACCGCTTCGAACTGGGCCAGGCCGTAGTAGATCAGGAACAACTGCACCAGCATCGGCGTACCGCGAATCACATAGGTGTAGAGCCAGGCGCCCATGTTCACCAGCGGTTGCTTGGAGACCCGCATCAGCCCCAGCGGCAACGCCGCGAGCAGACCGAACAGCAACGACAAGGCCAACAGTTTCAGGGTGGTCAGCAAGCCGCCGAGGTACAGCGGCATGGCTGCCCAGATGACGTTGTAGTCGAAGATCATAGATCAGCCGCCCTTACGCCTACCGAGTAGCGCTTCTCAAGGTGACGCAGCCCCAGCAACGAGACACTGGTGATCACCAGGTACATCGCCGCCACTGCGAGGAAGAAGGTGAACGGCTCACGGGTGGCATCCGCCGCCTGCTTGGCCTTGAACATCATGTCTTGCAGGCCGACCACGGAAATCAGCGCGGTGGCCTTGGTCAGGACCAGCCAGTTGTTGGTGAAACCGGGAATCGCCAGGCGAATCATCTGCGGCACCAGCACCCGGAAAAACACTTGCAGGCCGCTCATGCCGTAGGCCATGCCGGCCTCGGCCTGTCCCTTGGGGATCGCCATGAAGGCGCCGCGGAAGGTTTCCGATAGGTAGGCGCCGAAAATGAACCCCAGGGTGCCGATACCGGCGGCCAGGGGATTGAGGTCGATGTAGTCGTCATAGCCGAGCAACGGTGCGACGCGGTTGAGCAGGTCCTGGCCACCGTAGAAGATCAACAGGATCAGCACCAGGTCGGGAATCCCGCGGATGACCGTGGCATACAGGTCGCCCAGCCAGGCCAGCCAGCGCACCGGCGACAGACGCAAGGCCACCCCGATCAGCCCCAGAACAATGGCCAGGGCCATGGAGGACAAGGCGAGCTGAAGCGTCAGCCAAACGCCATCGAGGATGACAGCCCCGTAGCCTTTCAACATGATTCAGGTCCTCGAAATTAGGGATGAAAAAATGGCGCAAACCTCAGAGCTCCTGCTGCTTGCGCCATTTCCGACTTGTCGCTGCGACGGCTTACTTGCCGTAGATATCGAAGTCGAAGTACTTGTCCTGAATCTTCTTGTACGTGCCGTTGGCGCGGATCGCCGCAATGGCGCCGTTGATCTTGTCCAGATCGGCCTTGTCGCCCTTGCGCACGGCGATACCGATGCCATCACCGAAGTACTTCTCGTCGGTGAATTGCGGGCCGACGAAGGCGAAGCCCTTGCCGGCGTCGGTCTTCAGGAAACCGTCCTGCAGCAGGGTGGCGTCGGCCACGGTACCGTCGAGGCGGCCGGCGGCCACGTCCAGGTAGATCTCGTTCTGCGAACCGTAAGGCTTGATCTCGGCCCCCAGCGGCTTGAGGACTTCTTCCGCGAAGCGGTTGTGGATCGAACCGCGCTGCACGCCGATTTTCTTGCCCTTGAGCTCGGCCAGGTTGTCACTGACAACACTGCCTTCCTTCATCACCAGGCGAGCCGGGGTGTTGTAGTACTTGTTGGTGAAGTCGACCGACTTCTTGCGATCTTCGGTGATCGACATCGACGACAGGATGGCGTCGATCTTGCGGACCTTGAGGGCCGGGATCAGACCGTCGAACTCTTGCTCGACCCAGACGCACTTGACCTTCATTTCCGCGCACAAGGCATTGCCGATGTCGTAGTCGAAACCGACGATGCTACCGTCCGGCGCCTTGGACGCAAACGGAGGGTAGGCGGCTTCGATACCAATTTTCAGTGGTTTTTCATCGGCGAAGGTCGGCAGCGACAGCACGGACAGTGCCAGGGCGCCAAGCAGCACGAGTTTCTTCATCTTAGGACTCCATCGGTCAAGGGCAAAACGGCAGAGTGAGCAACAGCCCAATATGCGGATGGGAAAGCAGTCTTCGCGTAGCGGTCGGCAGTGAACGAATTCGGCATGAGCCACGCCAAGCGAGTGATCGGCATTCTAACGACAGGTCCGAAGCCGATAGTTCCTCAATGCGACAACTAATTACAGAAGCACCGAGAAAGCACCTCGGACACATTGACAGCCCTTGAGTTTTATGCAAAGGCAAAAGAAGGGGTTAACCGATCTATCCTGCAAATAGCGGGCCTATTATTGGCAAAGCCTTCTATTCCGGCAAGCACGACGTTCGATGAGATTTCAAAGCCTCAGGATTCGGGCCAGAAACGAGCACGGGCGTTTCCCTTTGCCTCGCATAAGCGCAGCAGGTGACACATTTAGTTACCCACTGAACAATGGGTAACAGAGGGAGAAATTCGCAGCAAAAACCGATATTTATCTCACTTCACTCACGGACACTGCCTCCGCCCCTGTAGGAGCGGCGGCCGGTTGCTCCTACAAGGCAAACACCCCCAAAAAACAAAAGCCCCGCCTGGCACTAGGCCAGACGGGGCTCGGTCAACCTTGAACGCGTGTTACGCGGCGTTCATGGCCTTGTGGGTATCGATCAGATGCTGCACCACACCCGGATCCGCCAGGGTGGAAATATCCCCCAGGCCGTCGTACTCGCCCGTGGCAATCTTGCGCAGGATACGCCGCATGATTTTCCCCGAACGGGTCTTCGGCAACCCCGGCGCCCACTGGATGACATCCGGCGTGGCAATCGGCCCGATCTCCTTGCGCACCCAGTTCTTCAACTCCAGGCGCAGCGCCTCGCTAGGCTCTTCGCCACCGTTGAGGGTGACATAGACATAGATACCCTGCCCCTTGATATCGTGCGGCACCCCCACCACCGCCGCCTCGGCGACTTTTGGATGGGCAACCATGGCGCTCTCGATCTCGGCGGTCCCCATGCGGTGACCGGACACGTTGAGCACGTCATCCACGCGCCCGGTGATCCAGTAGTAACCATCCTCGTCACGGCGCGCACCGTCACCGGTGAAGTACATGCCACTGAAGGTCTTGAAGTAGGTATCGACGAAACGGTCGTGATCGCCGTACAGGGTCCGCGCCTGGCCCGGCCACGAATCGAGGATCACCAGGTTGCCCTCGGCGGGCCCCTCGATGATGTTGCCCAGGTTGTCCACCAGCGCCGGCACCACGCCGAAGAACGGCCGTGTCGCCGAGCCCGGTTTGAGCGCGTGAGCGCCCGGCAGCGGGCTCATCATGTTGCCGCCGGTCTCGGTCTGCCACCAGGTATCGACGATCGGGCAGCGCGACTTGCCGACGTTCTTGTAGTACCACTCCCAGGCTTCCGGGTTGATCGGCTCGCCCACCGAACCGAGCAGGCGCAGGCTGCTGCCATCGGCGCCTTCAACCGCCGCCGTACCCTGGGCCATCATGGCGCGGATCGCGGTCGGGGCGGTGTAGAGGATATTGACCTTGTGCTTGTCGACGATCTTCGCCACCCGGGTGATGTCCGGATAGTTCGGTACGCCTTCGAACATCAGGGTAGTCGCGCCGTTGGCCAGCGGGCCGTAAACGATATAGGTGTGGCCGGTGACCCAACCGACGTCGGCGGTGCACCAGTAGACCTCGCCCGGACGGTAGTCGAACACCCGCTCGTGGGTCAGCGCCGCATACAGCAGGTAACCGCCGGTGGTGTGCTGCACACCCTTGGGCTTGCCGGTGGAGCCGGAGGTGTAGAGGATGAACAGTGCTTCTTCGGCGCCCATCTCTTTCGGCGCACAGACGCTGCCAGCGACCTTCATCAGGTCCTCGAACCAGATATCGCGATGCTGGTTCCACTTGATATCGCCACCCGTGCGCTTGCACACGATGACTTTCTGGACACTGCTGGTTTCCGGATTGGTCAGGGCGTCGTCGACATTGGCCTTGAGCGGGATCTTCTTGCCGGCACGCACACCCTCATCGGCAGTGATCACCACTTTGGAACGGCAGTCGATGATGCGACCGGCCAGGGCTTCCGGCGAGAAACCACCGAACACCACCGAGTGAATCGCACCGATGCGGGCACAGGCGAGCATGGCGACCGCGGCTTCGGGGATCATCGGCATATAGATGGTCACCACGTCGCCGCGATGTACATCCTGGCCACGCAGGGCGTTGGCGAATTTGCAGACCTGCTCGTGCAGCTCGCGGTAAGTGATGTTGCGGGATTCGGCGGGATCGTCGCCTTCCCAGATGATCGCGACCTGATCGCCACGCTCGGCCAGGTGGCGGTCCAGGCAGTTATAGGAAACGTTCAGGGTACCGTCGGCAAACCACTTGATATCGACATGGTGATCGTCGAAGGAGGTCTGCTTCACCGTGGTGAAAGGCTTGATCCAATCGAGGCGCTTGGCTTGTTCGCGCCAGAAGCCGTCTGGGTTGACGACTGACTGCTGGTACATCGCCTTGTAGGTCGCCTCGTCGGTCAGCGTAGTCGCCAGAACCTCAGGACGAACGGGGTACAGGGAAGCCGCACTCATCTTTCTTACCTCGGTGGATAGTTGTTGTTTTATGGCCCCGTTGTAGCCGGGCCTGCGCCATGAAGCCATTCGACGATGGTAGTAACAAAACCCGGCAAACGCTCGTACCAACCGCAGCGAGGCTTCAAGCCTGCCGCCTGTAGCGATTTCCGGGGTACTGAAAATAACTCGAAAAGCCGTCCCGGGAGACGTTTTTCGACGATTGTTACAGGTTTTGTCAATAGTCTTTATCAAAACCCCCTCTATATGAATGTTTGGCAGACTCTTAACATTCGTTTCGCCAACTAAGGCAACGAATTAACTTAGCGACAGCCCCCACGAAGGCCGTTAATTCGAATTCAAATCAAGACCGTTACACACGTAGCCTGACAAAGGCTACGTGACCCCTTACGACACAAAGAAGGTAAATCGAGATGAAAGCTCTAGTCGTTCTGGCCCTCAGCAGCCTGTGTGCAACCGCCATGGCCGATGAGATTCCAACCGACGCTGCCAGCCAGAACGTTCCGGTGGAACAATACACTTACAGTTCTCACCCAGATGTTCACAAAGTTATCTCCATGAGTGAAGTCCCGGATGTTTGCGAAGTTGTCCCGGCACGCATGGTCTATGAAGATTCACAAGGTACCCGGCATATCATGGAATACCGCGTAATGGGGAACGGCTGCTCCCATGGTTAAAACCCCGGCTTGACCCCGCGCTGTAAAAGCACCCGCCGCAAGAAGCGATTCTTGCGGCAAAGGTGTTCCCCCGCACCACCGCCCCGCCTGCGCTCAAATCATTTCGGCAAAAACTGGCTGAAACACCCAGACAAAAACCTTATACTGTCGGTCTCCATTCGCGCCTGAAAAAGCGTCGAATCGAGCTGAAAACCCTCGTCGATTCAGCCTCTTGCAGGCCACAGGGGAAGGCCTGGCGCCCTCTCCCAGCGACGACACGGGGCCATCCCGTACCTATTCAATGTTTTTTGCGTGCGCTAACCGCTGCTGCAAGCAACACATCCTTTAGATCCAAAGCGGCCAGTGGCCGTGTGACAAGCAAACCATCAGTGTTTTTCACACGGGCATCCGGCCCTCACGCAGGAGACGACACGTCATGCTGAGCTGGGACGAATTCGACAAAGAAGAAGGCGAGGTTGCCGTCAAGGGCGCCAACGCCGGGCACGCCACCGAAGCCAACATGGACCGCCTCGACAGCGCCGGTGGCGCCGCGGCCCAGGAAGCCCGTGCCGTGACCGCTTCCGACTCGGCCGCCATCGCCCGCGCCAAGGCGGCACTCGATGCCCTCGACGTCGCCGAAGGCCTGGCCGAACTCGAAGGCGCCTCGGCCCGTGTCGCGGTCGACGAAAAGCGCATGATCAACTGCCGCGCCGACCTCAACCAGCTGGTGCCGTTCAAGTACGACTGGGCCTGGCAGAAGTACCTCGATGGCTGCGCGAACCACTGGATGCCGCAAGAAGTCAACATGACCGCCGACATCGCCCTCTGGAAAGACCCGGAGGGCCTGACCGACGACGAGCGCCGCATTGTCATGCGCAACCTCGGCTTCTTCTCCACCGCCGACTCCCTGGTGGCGAACAACCTGGTGCTGGCCGTGTACCGCCTGATCACCAACCCCGAGTGCCGCCAGTACATCCTGCGCCAGGCCTTCGAAGAGGCGATCCACACCCACGCCTACCAGTACTGCATCGAATCGCTGGCCATGGATGAAGGCGAGATCTTCAACATGTACCACGAGATTCCTTCGGTGGCGAAAAAGGCCACTTGGGGCCTGAAGTACACCCGTTCGATCTCCGACCCGGAATTCAAGACCGGCACCGTCGAGACCGACAAGGAACTGCTGCGCAACCTGATCGCCTACTACTGCGTGCTGGAAGGGATCTTCTTCTACTGCGGCTTCACCCAGATCCTGTCCATGGGTCGGCGCAACAAGATGACCGGCGTGGCCGAGCAGTTCCAGTACATCCTGCGGGATGAATCCATGCACCTGAACTTTGGCATCGATGTGATCAACCAGATCAAGATCGAGAACCCGCACCTGTGGGATACCGAGATGAAGGAAGAAGCCACGCAGATGATCCTCCAGGGCACCCAGCTGGAAATCGAATACGCGCGTGACACCATGCCGCGCGGCGTGCTGGGCATGAACGCGGCGATGATGGAGGATTACCTCAAGTTCATCGCCAACCGTCGCCTGAGCCAGATTGGCCTGAAGGAAGAGTACCCAGGCACCACCAACCCGTTCCCATGGATGAGCGAGATCATGGACTTGAAGAAGGAGAAGAACTTCTTCGAGACCCGCGTGATCGAGTATCAGACTGGCGGTGCGTTGAGCTGGGATTGATCGGGCATTCACTTTGAGTGAATAGACTGGAATACCGAAAAGCCCTGAACCTGTTCAGGGCTTTTTTGTTTGCCTTTGATCACTGCGTTATGAAGCCATGTGTTTTGCTTCCAGCCCACGCGTTTCGATCACATCGAACATGTCACTGGCATCCTGTAACAACAGCCGCGAAATCGCGGCGATATTGCCCAGGTCTCGTGGATCGCTATCGCTCAGTCGGCTACAGGTGAACAAGGTCATCAACTTGTTGACCGCCCGCATGCGTTCGCTGACGCGGGCGTGCAGATCAACCAGCGGGGCATTGGTCGATGTAGAGAACGGGGAATTCAGTGGATACGCTGTCCATCGGGATAAAGCGCCTGGGGGCATGCTCGGTATGCATGGTTAAACTCCGTACCTGCGCATATTCTCAGAAACCGAGCTGTTGCTCGGTTTTTTTCGCCTTGTTTTTGACCGGCTCGCCCTCACAGACCTGAACGAGGCGTATTTTTCAGCAAAAAGCTCGCGACTTGCATCCCGGCTTACCAATCTGATTTGTACAGTTTCTGTTCCCCCGATTTGCATCAGCGAATGATCGGCGCGTGGTGATTGATAGCGCGGGGTTATCCAGCAAACAACGTCTCTGCCAGCCCGCGAACACCTGGCCGAACAGCAAAAACACCGCCGGCCAGCGGCTGGTCACTCAAATCGCCACCCGGACGGATCGAGGTGACGAACAAGGTGTCCATGTTGCGACCACCGAAGGCGCACATGGTCGGCTTCTTCACTGGCAGGCTGATGGAACGTTCCAGTTGGCCCTGAGGGGTAAAGCGATGAATCATCCCGGCATCGTTGGCACATATCCAATAACAACCGTCGACGTCGATGGCCGCGCCGTCCGGTCGCCCCGGATACTGGTTCATGTCGACAAAAACGCGCCGGTTGTACGGGGTGCCGCTATCGATGTCGTAATCGAACGCCCAGATGAGTTGTACCGACGCATGCGAGTCGGATAGATACATCACCTTGCCGTCGGGGCTGAACGCCAGGCCGTTGGGCACCACGAAACCGTCAAGCCGGGACTCCAATGGGGTGTTTTGTCCAGCGTCATAACGATATAGCCCACCTGCCGCGACACCTGCCGTTATGTCGATCTGCATGGTGCCGGCCCAGAAACGGCCCTGGCGGTCACACCGACCGTCGTTGAAACGCATGCCCGGCAAGGCGTGGTTGACACCGCTCAGACGGCTGCACCGCAGATCACCCTCCAGGTTGGCGGTGAGTCGAAACAATCCACTTTCCATGCCGGCAATCCAGCCGCCATCGGCGCGCGCGGCGATGCAGGCGAGCATTTCGGGCGCCGCCCAGCTTTGACTGCGGCGGCTTGCCGGGTCCCAGCGATACAAGCGCCCGGCAGGAATATCGACCCAGTACAGCGCTTGTTCCCGACAATTCCAGACCGGGCTTTCGCCGGTGGTATTGGCCACGTCGAGAATCAGTTCAACATCCATGGCCATTCCAGTCAGGTGGTCTTTGCAAACGCTCTTTTGCAAGGGCCTCAGTCATCGCCAAAAGGACCCAACGTCACGAACGCCCCCCCCTGGTAGACCAGGATCGGATCATCTGCCGCCGGCATGGGCAGGGCCTCGACCTGGCCACGGAACGGCTCGGAGCTGTCCCGGGCCTTGAAATCAAGATGCGCGGCATAGCTGTTGTCCCACCAGACGTTCCGGTTGTCCGAAACCCCATAGACCACCGTATGACCGACATTCGGGGCGTACAACGCGCACTCGATCAATTGCGTCAGATCACCGTAACTCAACCAGGTGCTCATCATCCGGCGGTTTTGCGGTTCGCTGAACGAAGAGCCGATGCGGATGCTGACGGTCTCAATGCCGTAGCGATCGAAATAGAAGCTGGCCATGTCTTCGCCGTAACACTTGGACAAGCCGTAGTAGCTGTCAGGGCGACGCGGGGAATGGGCATCCAGTCGATGGCCCTGTTTGTGGAAGCCGATCACATGATTGGAACTGGCAAATATCACTCGCTTTACATTGTGCCGACGGGCTGCCTCATAGATATGGAATACCCCACAGATGTTGGCCCCCAGTATTTCCTCGAAGGGACGCTCCACCGAAACGCCGCCAAAATGCAGGATGGCATCAACGCCAGCGACAAGTTGGTCAACGGCTTGCTTGTCGGCAAGATCACAGAGCTGAACCTCTTCACACTCGTCCAGCGCTGGCGCCACTTCAACAATGTCGGAGAGACGCAATATCCGGGAGAAAGGACGCAGGCGCTGGCGAAGTACCTTGCCCAGTCCTCCGGCGGCCCCCGTCAGCAGAAGGCGGTTGAAGGGTTGATGCGCCGTCGTTGCGGTAGTCATTAAGGATCGCTCTCAGGTGTTGCTGTCTGCATTATGGGTTGTCGTACAACATACTCGATTATCATCAGCCGTTTTCACCGCTGTCAACGCACGTCAGCGACGAGCCCGCCTCGGCTGCCGATGGCTCGCAGTCGAGGCGTCATGCTCTTGTCGCCCGCGGCTTAGAGCAGGGATATCGGATAGCTGATGAAGACCCGGTTTTCATTGAACCCGTTGATGGTGAAGTTGCTGCGAATGGTCGAGTTACGCCATCTCACGTTGAGATTCTTGAATGTTCCACTCTGTACGGTGTACGCCAACTCGGACTCGCGCCCCCGTTCCTTGCCGTCGGTGAGGGCCCCGATGTGTACATTGTCGCCGCTGATATAGCGGTTCATCAGGGTCAGCCCCGGTACCCCGAGGGCGGCGAAGTTGTAGTCATGACGTAGCTGCCAGGAATGTTCCTGCGGATTGTCATAGCTGGAGTTGTAGCTGTCGTTGGCCAGGGTGCCACCGCTGGTGCCGTTGACCCGCATCCAGGCGCTGTTACCGGTGAGCTTCTGCAAACCGACATAGAAGGTGTTGCCGCCGTACTTGGCCGAGAACAGCCCGGACCAGGTCTTGTTCTCCAGTTCGCCAGCCTTGGCGCTGCCGTCGTCCTTGCCGTAGAAGAAACCGAGGTTGGCGCCCAGGGTCCAGTCGCCCAGCGGTTGGCTGTGCACCAGGTTGACGTACTGCTGGCTGTAGATGTCCTTGAGTTGGGCATTCCATAACCCGATCAGGGTGCGCTTGTCGTTGAAGGTGTATTCGCCGCCCTGGAAGTTGAAACGGTCGGAGGTAGCGCCTGGCTTACCGTTCATGAACATGTCGGTCATGCTCGAATCGTTGCGCGGGCTGTTCTGCTGGAACTGGCCACCGTAAAGCGTCAGGCCGTCGATTTCCTTCGAGGTGATCTGGCCACCACGAAAGGTTTGCGGCAGCGAGCGACCATCGTCCGAACGCAGGATCGGCAGCACCGGCATCCATTCGCCGACCTTCAGTTCAGTGTTGGAAAACTTCGCCTTCCCGGCCACGCCCAGTCGACCGAAGTTGCTGGCCGGCTCACCGTCGTGGTCCAAGGGCAACAACTGTGTCCCGCCAGTGCCTCGCCCCCCGTCCAGCTTGACCGAATACAAGCCCAGAACGTCCATCCCAAAACCGACTGTTCCGGGAGTGAAGCCTGAGCGCGCATCCAGGATGAAGCTCTGCGTCCACTCCGCGGCGGTGCTTTGCGCATGGGCCGGGTCGGTGAAATTACGGTTGAAGTAGGCGTTGCGCAGATTCAGGTTGGCTTGGGCATCGTCGAGAAAACCGGCGGCGCTACACATCTGCGGGAAGGCGAAGATCAAGCCTGTCGCCGCAAGCGAAGTGGTGAGTCGAGTAGGGCGGATTGTCATTATTGTTGTGCTCCTTGTTAAGCAAACGCACTCCGCCGGGGCCATGGATGGCCTTCTGTTGAGCGGAAAACGATGTATAGCCACCGACAGCGACTTGAACGGGAGTTGAGTCGTGTCTGATCAGCGTGCGAAGAGGTTCACGAAATCGCGTGCGACGGTGCGCGCGCGATAGCGGGCGGACCGTCCTTCTGGACGCCTGTGAGAGGACGGGATGTAGCGGAGGGAAGCGTCATCAGAATCTCCTGTTTTTATTGTTGTTCTAGATATACGTTGTCGTACAACGCATTTGATTATTAAAATATCCTTGCTTCATTGTCAACAACCTGAAAATCAAAAAATGGCAATTGCACATCAAGCCTGATGCGCGGCGGATTGAGAGCGTTCAGGCAGTGTTTACGGTGGGTAGCGGTGTTTTTTCCGATTGACAGCGCGCAATCGAACTGGCTATAAAACGATTTGTTGTACGATGACGTATAACAAGCCAGCGCTTCTAAAAAATAAAGGACACCTCCTGCCCTCAAGGCGTGGAGAACGTACACCTCCAATCTAAAAATAATTAAGGTGAAACGATGAAAATCAAAGGCATCCGTTGGTGGATGGTCGGGCTGGTGACGGCCGGCCTGATCGTCAACTATCTAGCCCGCAACACCTTGTCGGTCGCTGCGCCAACGCTGATGAGCGAATTGAGTATTTCGACCGAGCAGTACTCGCAGATCGTGGTGGCATGGCAACTCTGCTATGCATTCATGCAACCAGTGGCTGGATACATCATCGATGCCATCGGCACCAAAATGGGTTTTGCCATTTTCGCCATCGCCTGGTCGGCGGCCTGTGCGGCGGCGGCGCTGGCCACCGGCTGGCAAAGCCTGGCATTCATGCGTGGGCTGCTCGGGCTGACCGAGGCCGCGGGGCTACCCGCCGGCGTCAAGGCCACGACCGAATGGTTTCCGGCCAAAGAGCGCTCGGTCGCCATTGGTTGGTTCAATATCGGTTCGTCCGTGGGCGCGCTGCTCGCACCGCCGCTGGTGGTTTGGGCGATTTTGCAAAGCGGTTGGCAATTGGCGTTTCTGATCGTCGGCGGGCTGGGTATTGTCTGGAGCGGGCTCTGGCTTCTGTTGTACAAACACCCGCGTGATCAGCTTCATATGAACGACACCGAGCGTGATTACATTCTGGCCGGTCAGGAGGCTCACTTCAAAGATGCCGCTCCACAGAAAGGCAATTGGAAGAAGATCATCACCAGTCGCAATTTCTACGCGATTGCCTCGGCCCGAATTCTCTCGGAACCCGCCTGGCAGACCTTCAACGCCTGGATCCCGTTGTACTTGATGACCGAACGGCACATGAACATCAAGGAAATCGCCATGTTCGCCTGGCTACCCTTCCTGGCGGCGGATATCGGCTGTGTTCTGGGCGGTTACCTGAGTCCGTTGTTTCATCGCTACTGCAACGTGTCGCTGTTCACCTCACGCAAGCTGGTGATGTTGTTCGGCTGCTCCTGCATGATCGGCCCGGCCTGTATTGGCTTGGTAGACAGCCCTTACATGGCAATTGCCCTGTTGTGTGTCGGTGGTTTCGCCCACCAGACCCTGTCGGGTGCGCTGTATGCCATCACGTCTGACTCGTTCGGCAAAAACGAAGTGGCCACGGCCACGGGCATGGGCGGTATGTTCGGTTACCTGGGGGCCGCAGCCTTCACCTTGGTGTTCGGCGTTCTGGTGACAAAAATCGGCTACAGCCCGCTGTTCGTTGTACTGGCGGTTCTGGACATCGTGGCCGCCATCGTGGTCTGGAATGTCGCTCGTGCGATTGCGCAGGAACCCGAGCCGCAGCCACATGAGGCGAATCACCGTCCATCCATGCCGGTAGCCTGAGAGGTCGTTGTATTTTCAATTGAGTCGGAACGGGCTGTATGGACTGGCCAGGTCGATTGCCGTCGATCCTGACCGGCGACGGCTTTATCGGTAACAGCCCCTCCGCCATGAGGGGCTGGCTAGGCTAGCGATGATGAGTGGCGGGCCTTGCCATGCTCTTGCAGCTCCTGCGCGATAAACGCCGCGATCATGGCCCGGTAGACCTGCTCGACCACATCAGGATTGGCGGCATGCTCCGCGGATAATCCCCGCACCTTGGCAATCACCTGCTCCACGCGCTGCGGCGCCCTGACCGCATCGGTGTCTTTCTTGAAGCGCGCCGCCTCAGTGACATAGGCCCCCCGCTCCGCCAGCAGCGTTACGATCTGCCGATCCAGGCGATCGATGTTTTCACGGACTTCTTCGAGTGATGTACAACGGACGGCCATATCGTTCTATCTCCTTTTGAAACCGATGACTCTGGCTGATTCCTCTCCCCCTTTGCAAGCCTTGCCCAGGCTGCGCCTACTGGGTTGATCCGATCTCCGCGCGCGCAACGACCCGATACCGATAATCGGAATGCTGAAAAATCGTTTGATCAGACCTCAAAACAACTGTACAAAAACACAGTATATTCAAGTCACCCGATCAAGCCCGGAGAGCGCCATGTCCAGCCAAGCCGCCAGTCATGTGATGAGGACCACCGTTGAACGCATCGTTTTGCATCAATTCACGCCCCTGCACTGTGTGCAGGCTCGCGCCATGTTGGGCTGGAGCCATGAGCAGTTGAGCCGGGAGTCCGGCGTCTCGGTCGGCGCCATCCAGCGCTTCGAAGCCGGGGCGCCACTGCGGGATGTCACCCGGCTGGCCCTGGCCTTTCGCTTCGAGGCCGAAGGTCTGGTGTTCTTTCCCGGTTTTGCCCCCGGGCGCGGCATGAATATCCGCGGAACCACACCCGATCCGATCGAGCGCAAGGACTACGAACTGATCGAGTAACCGCTCACCGCGCCGCTGTCGGCTGCTCCAGTGCTCGCACCACCTGCTCGACCAGCGCCCCCACCCCATGCTCGGTGGAGTCCAACCGCAACACCGGACATGGCAGGGTCCTGATCCAGGTTTCATGTCGCTTGAGGCTGCGGGTGCCATGGTCGCCGGTGTCATAGCCGGCAGCCCACTCCAGAAAGGTGCGGGTCGCGACAAAGCGTTCTCCCCCATCATGAATCTGCGCGCCGTAGCGCTGGAATTCACGAAGGCGCAAACGCTGTAAACGCAGCTCGGGATCGAGGCGCATGAAAATCGCCAGGGTGAACGCCGGAATCAGGGGATCGCCCCAGCCACAAAGCGAACCGGAAAGCACCCAACTGTCCTGGTGGGCCAGTTGCTCACGCAGCAACTGCACCCGCTGGTCACGGGGGCGCTTGCAACTGAAAGGCTTGTCGCTGGGTTGCCAATAAAAATTGTCCGAATCGAAATGGGCAATAGCCAAACGCTCGGCCAGCGCAACACCCAAGGTCGTGGTACCGGAGCCCGACGCGCCGAAGAGATGAATTCGATGGGCCATGGTCGTTCCTGACGCTCAGTGTGCTGTCTCGAACGCCATGATAAACCTGTCCCCAGCCCGGGTCTGTAAGCCGTGAAGCAGGCTAACGTACCGTAATCGGCGTTTGTACCTCTTCCAACTGCTCCACTTCCAGCCACCAGGCATACCCGCGATGCGGTTGCAGCAGGTTGAAAGCTTCGCCCATCCGCGGCGTGGCGATAGACACATTGCTTTCCCAGGCCAGCGTCAGGATACGGTCGAAGGGTTCATGCCAGGCATGGAAGGACAGGTCGAACGTGCCATTGTGAATCGGCAGCAACCAACGGCCCTTGAGATCCACGTGAGCCTGCAGGCTCTGCTCCGGTTGCATGTGCACATGCGGCCAATCGACGTTATAGGCACCGGTTTCCATCAGGGTCAGATCGAAGGGGCCGTAATGTTCACCGATCTGCTTGAATCCCTCGAAGTAGCCACTGTCGCCACTGAAGAAAATCCGCTGCTCGCCGACCATCATCACCCAGGACGCCCACAGCGTCTGGTTGTTGTCGAAGAGTGTGCGACCGGAAAAATGCTGCGCCGGGGTGGCGGCGAAGCGAATGTCGCCGACCTGGGTTTCTTCCCACCAGTCCAACTGCCGAACCTTGTCCGCGGGAATGCCCCACTTGACCAGCAGATCGCCTACGCCCATGGGGGCGAGGAAGTAACGGGTCTTGGCGGCAAGTTGCAGGACTGTCTTGTAGTCAAGATGGTCGTAATGGTTGTGGGAAAGAATCACGCCCTCGATGGGTGGCAACGCCTCGAGGCTGATGGGCGGTTGATGAAAACGCTTGGGACCGGTCCATTGCACCGGTGACGCACGTTCGGCGAACACCGGGTCGGTCAACCAGAACAGGCCCTGCAGCTTGAGCAACAAGGTCGAGTGGCCGAGACGAAACACGCTGAAGTCCGGCGCCGCCAGCAGTTGCTCGCGGGTCAGCGCCAACACCGGAACACTGCCGGCCGGGCGGGTATTGTGGGGCTTGTGAAAGAGCATTTTCCAGAAAATACCGAGCATCTTGCCGAACCCGCCTTGGGGGGTCGGGGCATGGTTACGGTACTGCCCCTGCTCCTGCAAGGACGACGGTTTGGCGCGGGTAAGCGAACGAGTGGTCATAACAGGGTGACTCCCGGAAACCGCCAAGGGTTCCCACGTTCTTCTGCTGGATGATCGAGAGCCGCTGCACGCAAGCCTTGATCGATGAAATACCGGACTGATGCAACTACACTACACAGTGTAGTTTCAAGCTTGCAACAACGCTGTCGATAAGTAAACTACCGAGTGTAACTTTTCCTCTCCTGCCGAAGCCGCCCCATGACCGCTCCCCTACGCCTCACCGATCGCAAGCGCGAAGCCATTATCCAGGCGGCCATCGAGGCGTTTCGCGCCGACGGTTTCGAGGTCACCAGCATGGACAAAATCGCCGCCAAGGCTGGGGTGTCCAAACGCACGGTCTACAATCACTTCCCCAGCAAGGAAGAATTGTTCGCCGAAATCCTGCACCACCTGTGGGCCTGCAGCGCGGCACAAATGGATATGGCCTACCACTCGGATCGCAGCTTACGCGAGCAGTTGCGCGAATTGCTGGTCCTGAAACTGCAACTGCTCAGTGAAAGCAGCTTCCTGGATCTCGCCCGGGTCGCGATTGCCGCCACCATCCATGCCCCCGAACGCGCCCAAGGCATGGTCGCGCGCCTGGCCGAGCAGGAAGAGGCCTTCAATCAATGGATTCGCGATGCCCAGGCCGACGGTACCTTCAAACCCGTGGAGCCGGCTTTCGCGACGGCACAACTGCACGGCCTGCTCAAGACCTTCGCCTTCTGGCCGCAGATCAGCCTTGGCCAGCCGCCCCTGGACCCGCCGACACAGGCTCGTGTCATAGAATCGTCGCTGGATCTGTTTCTCGCCGGCTACGAAATCGTCAAATAGCCGGCGCAGGCCGCCAAAACCGACGCAAGTCCTTTGAAATGGCTTGGAAGGACACTGATTATTCTTTACGGAATGCTCGACAATATTCATCCTCCTTATCCGATGAACGGCCGTTCCGTGCAGAGCACCGCCCAGGTGTTCAGATTAAAAAGTGGCGCAAAGAACCTATGCAAATCCAACGTGGCAAAGGGCAGTCGTTTGCCAAGCGCATCTACCTGCCTCGCACGGTAGGCGTTGGTATCGGCTGTTTCAGCATAATCACCGCGCTTTACCCGTTAGCCATGCCAATGTGGATCTGGGTACTGATGGCGATCAATGCCGTGGCCTGGCCGCACCTGGCCTACCAGGTCGCCAAGCGCTCGCCCTTCCCCTATCGGGCCGAACGCCGCAATATCCTGATCGACTCGCTGATGGGTGGATTCTGGGCCGCCACCATCCAGTTCACGCCACTGACCACGGTCAACATGTTGTCGTTGATGGCCATGCACAATATCGCTGCCGGCGGACCGCGACTGATGGCCCAGGGGTTGGTTGCCCAGGCCATCGGTATCCTGGTGTCCTGGCTGATTTTCACCCCGGCCTTCAATCCGCTGACCACGACGGCGCAGATCTACAGCATTCTGCCGGTGTTGATCCTCTACCCTCTGGTGATCGGCATGGGCTGCTACCAACTGGCGATCAAGCTGACCGAGCACAAACGCACCCTCAGTGCCCTGAGCCGTACCGACAGCCTCACCGGACTGCTCAATCACGGGTCCTGGAAAGACCTGTTGCACCTCAAGTTCCACAAATGTCGACACAGCCAGTGCCAAGCGGTTATTGCCCTGATCGACATCGACCACTTCAAGGCCATCAACGACACCTATGGCCACCTGGTCGGCGACAGCGTTCTACGCCAATTGAGCAAGAACCTGCGCGATAACCTGCGCGAAGATGACCTGGCCGGACGCTATGGCGGCGACGAGTTCTGTGTGATCCTGCCGGAGATGTCAGTGCAGCGGGCCTGTGAAGTCATGGAGCGGCTGCGCGAGGCCTTCGGCAACTACCGCAACGACGAGGTACCGGAGCTGCGGGTCAGCCTGAGTATCGGCCTGGCTACCTGCCGCGCGGACTTCAACGATGCCGGCGCCTGGCTGAACGAGGCCGACAAGGCACTCTATGTCGCCAAGAACACTGGACGCAACAAGGTCAACAGCGCGGACGCGGGCAATGCATGTTGCAGCTTGGCCAACTCCGCCTGAGCGGTTCCATCGGTCTGAAAGACACCGCATAAAGTTGTACAGCTTCACGGCTATTTGTATAAGATTAAAATATCATAACGCCATCATTCAGCCAGCGTTTTCCTGAACGATGACCTGAATGCAGGCATTCGCACAGCTCACGGATTTTCATGGGCGCGGCAGTGCGTGCCCTGGATCGAAAATGGTGTGCGGCCGTATACGCCGTAGTGAATTGCCAGGCATGGAGCGCTGGCATCGGGCTGTCGCTTCCCTTGTCCCCTGGACAAGCCGCAAGCCGCATGACCATGGACTGACTCTCACGCTGTATCCCTCTCCGAGCCGACGCCATGCTATTCACCTCCGATAAGAAAACCATCAGTGCCCTGCAACACTCCCTGACCGAACAAGCCAACCAGCTCAGTGCCATTGAGCGGTCCATGCTGGTGATCGAATTCGACCTCAATGGCACGGTCCTGCGCGCCAACGATAACTTTCTCAGGGCCACCGGCTACCGCCAGGAACAGGTAGTGGGCCAACCGCACCGGATGTTCTGCACCCCCGCCTACGCCCGCAGCGCCGAATACCCGCAGCTCTGGGCGCGGCTGAAATCCGGCCAGTTCGAATCCGGGACGTTCGAGCGCCTTGCAGCCGATGGTCGGTCGGTCTGGCTGGAAGCCAGCTACAACCCGATCAAGGATGACAAGGGTAACGTCCTCAAGGTGGTCAAATACGCGCTGGACGTCACCGCCAATGTGCAACGCGAGAGCGAGGCCAACGGCAAGCTGCAGGCCATCGACCGGGCCATGGCGATGATCGAGTTCAATCTCGACGGCAGCGTGATTGCCGCGAACCAGAACTTCCTCGGCCTGATGGGCTACACCCAGGCGGAAATCCAGGGCAAGCACCACAAGATGTTCTGCAAGCCGGCCATGTCCAACAGCAGCGAGTACCAGGATTTCTGGCGGCGGCTGAACCAGGGCGAGTTCTTCAGCGGTCAGTTCGAGCGCGTCGGCAAGCGTGGCCAGACCTTGTGGCTCGAGGCCAGCTACAACCCGGTGTACGACGCTGGCGGCAAGCTGTACAAGGTGGTCAAGTTTGCCTCGGACGTTACCAGCCGTGTCGAGAAACACGAGCAGGACGCCAAGAGTGCCAGCGAGGCGTACCACATTTCGGTCGAGACCAAAAAAGTCGCCGAGCATGGCACCGGTGTCATCCAGCAGGCGGCCAGCGAAATGCGCGAAATCGCTTCGAACATCGAAGGCTCTTCGGCACTGATCGCCAAGCTGGGCGAGCGCTCCGAACAGATCACCGCCATCGTCAACACCATTCGCGGGATCGCCGACCAGACCAACCTGCTGGCACTCAACGCGGCCATTGAAGCGGCCCGGGCCGGTGAGCAGGGACGCGGCTTCGCGGTGGTCGCCGATGAGGTACGGCTGCTGGCGGCGCGCACGAGCGGCTCGACCGCGGAGATTTCCGGGATGATCGGCATGATCCAGAACGAAACCCAGTTGGCCATCGAAAGCATGAACGGTACCCGGGACCGGGCCGCCAAAGGGGTAGACCTGGCGGACCAAGCCGGTACGGTGATTCTGCAGATCCGCGACGGGGCCAGTCATGCGGTGCAGGCGGTGAGCATGTTCGCCAGCGAGCGCAACTGACACACGGCCAGCTACCAGGGTGCCAGGGACGGCACCGGGCTGCATCGGATGGGGCTATAGTGAGCCTTGATTCCCATGCCTTGCAGAGTTCGCCATGACGTCAAAAGATCCCGCGACCAAAAGCCCTGAAGCCCCCTCGAAAACCGTCGACCCTCTACGTTTCCATCGCCCCCACGCGCACTTGTCCACCACCTTCGGCAACGACACTTTCGCCCTGAAGGCCGAAGCCTTTGCACGGTTTTTTGGTACGCCGATGTTCCTCGGGGCACAGACGGTCATCGTCGCGGTCTGGATTATCCTCAACATCACAGGGGTAACCCAGTTCGACGTTTACCCGTTCATCCTCCTCAACCTGGCGTTCAGCCTGCAAGCAGCTTATGCCGCCCCGTTGATTCTACTGGCCCAAACCCGTCAGGCCGCCCGTGACAAAGCCCATGCCGACGCGGACGCCCAGCACCGCGAAGCCCTGGCCATGGCCAATACCGAGCGGCAGGCAGCGGCGGCAAAAAATACCGAGCAACTGCTGACGCTGCTTGAACAGAACACTCATCTGACCGAAATGACCAAGCAACTGACCGAACGCATCGAGAGCCTGACCCTGGAGATGCATGAGCATTTCGTGCGTAAAACCTGAACCATTGACGAAACAGTATTTGAAAAGCGCCGGGTATTTGTAGGGACCGTTGAGGGCGCCAAAAGCTTCGCTGGCAAGCTAGGCGTCTGCGGGTGAGCGGCGTGTTTTCAAGAAGGTGTTCCAGCACCCGGCCCAAGACAAATGGCCCGCGCCAGTTCATCGAACAGGGTCACCACCGAGCGCAATGCCCGGCAATCGGGACGGGTCAGCAACCACAACGCCGTGTCGTAGCTCGACGGCACCTGCGCCAGCGGCTGCAAGCCCTGCCGCTCGCCCACCATGAAGTCCGGCAGCACGGCGATCCCCAACCCGGCCCGCGCCAGCTCCGCCACCGACAGCATGCTGTTGCAACGGTAACTCGGCAACACCCCGGGAAAGCGCTGGCGGCGCCAGCTCACGCTGGGATGATCCGGAAGGAAATCGTCCGGGGCGATCCAGGCCAGTGGTTCCAGGTCTTCGAGAACGGCGCTCGACCAATAAGCGGGACTGGCACACACCCGGTAAGACACCGCGCCCAGGCAGCGCCCCACCAGGTGTTCCGGCGGCGAGGTGGTCAAGCGCAACGCGATATCGGCATCGCGCCGGCTCAGATTGGCAAAATCGTTGGAGCTGCTGAGCTCCAGCGCCAGCGCTGGATAACCCGGCATGAACCGCGCCAACGCGGGTAGCAACAGCGCGTGCAGGACCGAGTCGGTGCAGGTCAGACGCACCGTGCCGCTGATCACCTCGCCACCCTGCTCGATGCTGATACATGCCGCCTCCAGCGCCTGTTCGGCACGCTCCGCTTGTTCGGCCAGGGATTGCGCCAGGCTGGTGGGCAGATAGCCGGCGCGACTTTTTTCAAACAATTGCCGGCCCAGCGCCGCTTCCAAGCGACGCACCGAACGAAACACCGTCGAGACATCGACCCTGAGCAATCCCGCCGCCCGCGCCAGGGAGCGCCCACGGACCAACGCGAGAATCAACGACAAGTCGGTCTGTTCCAGTCGATAGTGCAGCGATGCATTGATCACTTGGGCAAGTGCCTATATTGAATGCGTCATCGCCACCTTATAGTTCGCTCCAGGAATCAACAAGCCTGGGGAAAATATCCATGGAGCAGCGCTCGCCACACACCGTCCTGAACATCGCCCTGATCGGCGATCACGACCCGCGGATCACCGCTCACCGCGCCATTTCCATGGCCCTGCAACGAGCGGCCGAGGCTACCGGGCTGAGCGTGCAAACCCAATGGCTGGCCACCGACAGTCTCACATCCCAGACCAACCTGAGCCTTTTCGACGGTTTCTGGTGCACGCCGGGCAGCCCCTACCGCAGCCTGGAAGGCGCATTGCTGGCGATTACCCATGCCCGCGAACAACGGCGCCCGTACCTGGGCACCTGTGCCGGTTTCCAGCACGCCGTCCTGGAATATGCCCGCCACGTACTGGGTTGGACGGACGCCGAGCATGGTGAAACCGCGCCCGACTCGGCGCGCGCGGTGATTTCGCCGCTGAGCTGCTCGCTGGTCGATGCCCACGACCGTATCCAGCTTGTCGAAAACACTCTGATCGCCAAGGCCTACGGGACCCTGGAGACTCATGAAAGCTATCACTGCCGCTACGGCATCAATCCCGAGTTCGAAAGCACCTTGCTCGACGGCGACCTACGGGCCAGCGGTTATGACACTCAGGGCGATCTGCGAGCGGTCGAACTCAAGGGGCATCCCTTCTTCGTCGCGACCCTGTTCCAACCCGAGCGAGCGGCGCTGGAAGGCCATACCCCAGCATTGGCCAGTGCATTCCTGAGAGCCTGCGCGAGGCCACCAGTATGATCGCCCAGACACCACCGCCACCTTACTACGCCGTGATCTTCACCTCCCTGCGCACCGAGGGAGATCACGGCTACGGCGAGGCGGCACGGCGCATGCTCGAACTGGCCCGGGAACAACCGGGCTTTCTCGGCGTGGAGTCGGCCCGGGGCGAGGATGGCCTGGGCATCACCGTGTCCTACTGGAGCAGCGAAGCGGCGATCCTAGCCTGGAAACAACACGCCGAGCACAGCGAAATCCGCGAGCGCGGTCGTTCAACCTGGTACCAGGCCTTTCATACCCGGGTGTGCAAGGTCGAACGGGACTACCCTTTCCAGCGTTGACGGCCGCTTGCCTCAAGAGGCGCTGAGTACCCTGCGCAGCGCCACGATCTCGGGAATGTCCACACGACGCTGGTAGACCCGCAACGGTTCGGTGATGTTGATCCGGTCATCGATGTTCTGCTCCAGCAACAACTGAATCCGCTCGCGACTGAGGCACATGGTCTCGTGCACGGTTGGCCGCCAGACGAACTCGCAGGCCGGATAGATGGCGTCATCGGCCACATCCATGCCGAAGGAATCCTCACTGAAGCGGACAATGTACTGAGCGGTCTTGCGATTGAAGCCGACAAAGCCCTTGAGTTGGTCGGCGGCCTGGCAAATAAGCTCGGACGTGATAGGCATGGTAAACCTCGCTGAAGAGCCACAAGGCTCATGAATGGCTGGTTTACACGCAGGGCGGGCCTGTCCCTCTGGCGGGGAAATCGGCGACAAATCTTGAAGCACAATACCCGATGAAAAAACCGAAAACCGGATCTGGCGCACGTTTGCGTCGGTTTCACGATAGCAGCTGTAGCAATCAGTTGTTAAAAGGAAGCCCTCACCTCCACTCTCCGCGAAAGGAATTCGAGCATGCCCGTCAACTTCACCAAAAGCGCCCTGGTCCTGAGCCTGTTGCTGGGCCTGGGCAGCGCCGAGGCCAACAGCACCTCCAGCGAGATCGCCGCCTTGGCCGGCATTCCCCACCCTGCCGTGATCGCCCACCGTGGCGCCTCCTTCGATGCCCCGGAATCCACCGCCGCCTCCTACACGCTGGCCCGCGACCTGGGTGCCGACTACCTGGAAATGGATCTGCAACGCAGCAAGGACGGGGTGATCTTCGCCCTGCACGACAACAACCTGTCGCGCACCACCGACGTCGCCAGCAAGTTCCCCGAGCGCAAGGACAGCCCGGCCAACGCGTTCACCTGGGCCGAGCTGCAAACCCTGGACGCCGGCAGTTGGTTCAACAAGGCTTACCCCGAGCGGGCACGCCCCTCCTACGTCGGCCTGAAGATCCTCAGCCTGGACCAGATCATCGACATCGCCCAGGCCAATCCGAAACATCAGCCGGGCCTGTACATCGAGACCAAGGAACCCAAGCAGTTCCCCGGTATCGAGCATGAGCTGAAGAACAAGCTGCAGGAGCGCGGCCTGCTGAGCGAAAACCCGGTGGTGTCCAAGGAACAACCTCAAGTCGGCCAGGGCAAAGGCCGGGTGATCCTGCAGACCTTCGAGAAGAGCAGCCTGGAACTGTTGCACAAGGAAATGCCGGACACACCGAAGATCCTGTTGCTGTGGGTCGGTGAAGGCAGCATCGAGCCCAGGTCGAACGTCAGCTTCGCCGACTCCGGCGAGAAGACCAAGGCCGCCTACTACGCCAAGCAGGAACCCAAGGACAAGGCCGAATTCGAGAAGTGGGTCGACTATGCCAAGGCCCAGGGCGCCATCGGTACCGGTCCGTCGGCGGAACTGAGCGACGGTGGCGACCAGAGCTACTCGGACCTGGTCAAGCCCTGGATGAACCAGTACACCCACGACAAGGGCATGCTGGTACATGTCTATACCGTCGACACGCCGCAGGACTACAAGAAAGTCATGGATGCGGGGGTCGATGGCATCTTCACCAATCGCTCGGCCGAGTTGCTGAAGTACTTCAAGCGCCCATCACCGAAAACCATACCGCAGATTCTTGAGGCCAACGGGTACTGAGAGCAGCAAACCTGTAGGAGCGCTGCTTGCACGCGAAGCTTTTGGCGACCTCAAGGCCCCTTTCGCTGGCAAGCCAGGCGCCTACAGGTTCCGCGGCGGCTGGTGGATTTATCTGCCGCCTGCGCTTACCAGAGCGCCACGGTATAGCTGAGAATCAGCCGGTTCTCGTCCAGGTCATTGCCGAAGTTCGAACGCACCGTCGCATTGCGCCACTTCACGCCCAGCCCCTTGAGCGTCCCGTCCTGGAACACATAACCGATATCGGTGTTGCGTTCCCACTCCTTGCCTTCGCCCGGAACGGTACGTTGCACGTTGTCGCCAGACACGTAGCGGGTCATGAAGGTCAAACCCGGCAAGCCCAACTGCGCAAAGTCATAGTCATAACGCACCTGCCAGGAACGCTCGTCGATATTGGCAAAGTCACCGATCTGTACAAAGTTCACCAGGTACGGATCACTGTGCCCGATGTAAGGGTATGGATCCTTGCCGCTCATGCGCTGATAACCAAGCCCCAGGGCGTGCCCCTTGACGCTGTAGGTGAACATCCCGCCCAACGCGCGGTTATCCAGCGGACGGAAGTTGCCGTCTTCGCTGCTGCGGGCATAACGCAGGTCGCTCTTCAACATCCGGCCCTGGCCCAGGTCCCAGTTATGCACCAGGCCGAGAAAATTCTGCTGGTAGATATTCTCCAACTTGCCATAGCGGTATTGGGTCAGCAGGCTGGGCAACCACTGATAGTCCGCGCCGGCGAACTGGAACTTGTCGCTCGAACCGCCGATGCGGTTGGCCGTCATTTTCTGATCGTCGGTGGAATCGACGTAGCGGATCTGGTTGAACGAGCCGCCTGTCAGCTTCAAGTGCTCGATTTCCTGCACGTTCAGCAGCCCGCCCTGGAAGGTCCCGGGCAACAGGCGGGTGTCGTTGGAAATGATCAGCGGATCCTTGACCTGCATGCTCCCCACCTTCAGGGTGCTCTTGGAAAAACGCACCTTGGCGGCCACCGCCAGCTTGCCGTAGCTGTCCTGGGAACCGCCGTGCCGGGTGTCCGCCGGCAGCAGGCCGGTGCCCGCCGTGCCAGGGCCCGAGTCGAGTTTGTAACCGACCATGCCCAAAGCATCGAGACCAAAGCCCAGCGTGCCTTCGGTGTAGCCGGACTCCATGCGCAGCAAGAATCCCTGGGCCCATTCATCGGCTTTTTCCCGCGAGCCCGACTGGCGAAAATCCCGGTTGAAGTAAAAGTTGCGGGCCTCCAGGGTCCCCTTGCTGTCGGCGAGGAAATCCGCCTGGGCGCCCGGCGCCCAGAGCAGCCCCACCCCCACCAACGCGCTCGCCGGCACGGACAAACGGGATAAATAATCGAACGGCTTCATGGTGTGCTCCTTTATTGCGGACGCGAGCCGACCCTCTCGGGGGCGTTGGGATCGCGACCGATGTGGTTGAAATATCAGGATCAGTAGTGCCCGGGCCCGATGGCCCGGGTGCCTCCGGCCTCAGTTCTCGAGCTGGCGACCGCGGGTTTCCGGCAGACTCAGGGCCGCCAGGATCACCACCGCATAGGCACCGGCGGCAAACACGCCGATGCCGACGCCAATCGGCAGGGTTTCACTCAGCGCGCCGATAAACAGTGGGAACAGCGCGGCGATGGAACGTCCGGCGTTGTAGCAGAAGCCCTGGCCCGAACCGCGCATGCGGGTGGGAAACAACTCGGTCAGGAACGCGCCCATGCCGGCGAAGATGCCCGAAGCGAAGAACCCCAGGGGAAACCCCAACCAGAGCATCCAGGTGTTATCGATGGGCAGTTGGGTATAGGCCAGGACGATGCTCATGGAGCCAACGGCGAAGAGCACGAAGTTCTTCTTGCGGCCGATGGCATCGGTCAGCCACGCGCTGGTGACGTAACCGACATAGGAACCGACGATCACCATCGCCAGGTAACCGCCGGTACCCAGCACGCTCAAGCCACGCTCGGTTTTCAGGTAGGTCGGCAACCAGGTGGTGATTGCGTAGTAACCGCCCAGCGCGCCAGTGGTCAGCAACGACGCACGCAAGGTGGTGCTGAGCATCCGCGGCGCGAAGATCTCGAAGAAAGCCCAGGGCGACGGCTTTTCAGCCTGGCTCAGACGTGCGTCCCGAGACTGCGCGAAGGTATCGGACTCCTTGACCAGCCGGCGGATCACCAGCACGAACAGCGCCGGCACCAGGCCGATCATGAACAGCGCCCGCCAAGCCTGCTCGGGCGGCAGAAAGCTGAACAACCCGGCGTAAAGCAGCGCCGTCAGCCCCCAGCCCAACGCCCAGCCGGCCTGCACCATGCCCACCGCCTTGCCGCGATCCTGGGAGCGGATCACCTCGCCGATCAACACCGCACCGGCCGTCCACTCGCCCCCAAAACCGAAGCCCATCAGCGTGCGCGCCACCAGCAATTGATCGTAGTTCTGCGCCAGCCCGCACATGAAGGTGAAGAAGGCGAACCAGAGCACCGTCAGTTGCAGGGTACGCACCCGGCCGATGCGGTCGGACAGAATCCCGGCGATCCAGCCGCCCGCCGCCGAGGCCAGCAGGGTCGAAGTGCCGATCAAGCCGGCCTCGCCCTTGGAAATACCCCAGGTGGCGATCAGGGTGGGGATCACGAAACTCAGCATCTGAGTGTCCATGCCGTCCAGGCCATAGCCAATCTTGCAGCTCCAGAACGTGCGCTTCTCATTTTTTGTCAGCGGGCCGTACCAACTGAACGGGCCGGCACGGCGCGTCCCTGAAGGCACGTGGTCAGTCATGGTGTGTTCCATGGAAGGTTCCTGCGGCAGCAAGGGAAGATGACGGACACGCCTCGTTGTTTTTTTGTGAAGGCGTTGTCGTGGAGAACCGGTGCAGCGAGCTGCATCGTGGAATGGATTCTTCGCGCCGTTGCGGTGTAGCGTCAAACGGGAAAAAAGCCGGTCAATGCATAAGAAAAGTTGATGCCCCCTCAGGGACACGTGGCGAAACCCAGGAGTGCGACCCGGGATCGAAGATCAGTTTTTCTTGTTTGCAATAACAGATTTTCTCGTTGGACGAGGCTGTCGCGGCGCCCTAAAAAGGTCCCGATCCACCACCCAGAGAGAAGTTCGATGAATCTGCCTGCGCTGTCCTTCGATCAGTTGCGCCATCTGGCGCCGCGCGCCTTGCGCCGACACATCGCCACCGACCAGTATCAAGGCCACACCAGCGGCCTGGGCCTGGGCCGGGTACAAGCCAATATCGTGATCCTACCAGGGGACTGGGCCGACGAATTCCTGCGTTTTTGCACCCTCAATCGCCAGGCCTGCCCGCTACTGGACATCACCCGCCCCGGGGATCCGCTCTTCCAGCACCTGGGCGAGAGCGTCGACATCCGCCACGACGTGCCCCGTTACCGGGTCTATCGCCACGGCGAACTGACCGAGGAGCCGCAGAACATCAAGCACCTCTGGCGCGACGATATGGTGGCCTTCGCCATCGGTTGCTCATTCTCTTTCGAACAACCCTTGCTGGATGCGGGCATCGACCTGCGCCATGTCAAATTGGGCCGCAACGTGGCGATGTTCCAGACCAATATCGACACCCGCCCCACCGAACGCCTGCAGGGCAAGCTGGTGGTGAGCATGCGACCGCTGAAGGCCGCCGATGCGATCCGCGCGATCCAGATCACCGGGCGCATGCCCAGCGTGCATGGCGCACCGGTGCATATCGGCGACCCGCGGCTGATCGGCATCCACGATCTCGGCGCACCGGACTACGGTGACGCCGTGCCACTGGCCGAGGATGAGCTGCCGGTGTTCTGGGCCTGCGGCGTGACCCCGCAAGCGGTGGTGCAAGCGTCACGCCCACCGTTGTGCATCACACACGCGCCGGGCTGCATGTTGGTGAGCGATCTGCACAATCACAGCCTTTGACTCAGGCCGTGGTGTTCACCGTACCACCGGAGGTGCTGCTACCCGACTGCTGCAAGGCATTGCTCAGCGCGGCGCTGACCGTCGCGATGGAACCGGAAATAGCCGATACCTGTGACTGCGCGGCCGCCACGGCGGTGGCCTTGGCGTCCGGGCTGTCCTTGCTCGCCTGAGCCCTCTGCAGTTGTTGCTGCACTTGCTGCAACTCCTTCTGCAGCTCGGCCAGTTGTTTGCGCAGCGACTTGACCGTATCGGATTCGGAGCTGGAACTGGAGCTGTCGCTGCTACCGGACGCACCGCCAGCACCGCTCAGTTGGCTGCCGTCCACTTTGGTGGTGCCACTGGCAGTTGCCGTGGTACCGGTGCTGCTGGTGTCACTGCTGGTGGTGCCGGTGGTCTTGTTGGTGCTGCTGGTGGTGGAAAGACTTGGCGCAATGGTGACTGAAGTAATGCTGACCATGGGGATCTCCCGATTCAGTTATAGGCAATCTTGTCATCGACGCACTTTCACCATAATTGAGATTGATTCTGTATCACGTGTGTCAGCGTCTCGATACAAGACCACATCCCTGTGGCTCCGGCTCAGGCCCCGAGGCGGGCCGTCACGTCGCTCAACTGCCCGGACAACCCGTGCAGGTTCTGACTGGCGGCTTCGGTACGCTTGACGTTGTCCAGGTTGGTGCTGGCGATGGCCGTGATCTCGGTCAGGTTGCGCGAAATGTCCTCGGCCACCGAGGTCTGCTCTTCGGCGGCGGTGGCGATCTGGCGATTCATGTCGCGAATCGCTTCCACGGCGGTGGTGATGCGTTCGAGCATGGCACCGGCCTCGGTCACCTGCTCGACGCTCTCTTCACTGCGGGCCTGTCCGCCCTCGATGGCCAGGGCCGCATCCACCGCACCGGTCTGGACCGACTGGATGATCTGGTTGATCTCGGCAATGGACGCCGCAGTGCGCTGGGCCAGGCTGCGCACCTCATCGGCGACCACGGCAAAACCGCGCCCGGCTTCACCGGCACGGGCGGCCTCAATGGCCGCGTTGAGCGCCAGCAGGTTGGTCTGTTCGGCAATCCCGCGAATCACTTCCAACACCTTGCCGATTCGTCCACTGTCGGTTTCCAGGCGTCGAATGACCGTGGCGGTAGTAGCGATCTCGGTTCGCATGCGGGTAATGGTCTCGATGGTGGACCGCATCACCAATTCACCCTGCTGGGCCGAGTGATCGGCGTCATCCGCCGCAGTCGCGGCATCCCCGGCATGGCGGGCAACCTCCTGGGCGGTCGCGGACATTTCGGTCATGGCGGTGGCCACCTGGTCGGTACGCTCAAACTGCTCGTGGGTACCATGGGCCATCAGGCCGGCAATCGACCTCAACTCACCGCTGGCGCCATCCAGGTCCGAGGTGCTGCGCTTGAGATGGCTGAAGGTCTCCGCCAGGAAATCGCGCAGGGTGTTGGCAGCCACCGCCAGTCGCCCCAGTTCGTCCTGGCGGTCGGCACTCACACGGTCGTCGAACTTGCCATGGCTCAATTGCGCCACGTAGTCGATCAGGCGGCGGATCGGTGCCACCAGATTGCGGTCGACCAGCCACAGGCTCAACAGGCCGATCAACAGCCCCGACGCCAGCATCACCAGGATGCCGATCCAGATGGTCCGTTCAGCCTGGGCACTGATGGTCGTCGACTGTTCATCGCCCTGCTGGCGCAGTTGGGCAACCAGTGCGCTCATCTGCTCGCTGGTCGCGCGGTCCATGCCCTTGACCGCCTGATCACCGGCGCTCGGGTCGGCCCCGGCGGCCAGGTAGGCATCGCGCCCTTTCAGGTAGGCGCCCCCCAGCAAACGGTGTTCTTCACGCAGTTGCTCGATCTGCGACTTGAGTCGCGCATCCATGCCCGACTGAGTAGCCAGGCCGCCGAGAATATCTTGCACATCGCGCTGACGCGCTTCGAACTGCGACCAGTAGCGATTCAGGTCCTGGGGTTGCTTGCCACGCAGCAGGACATCTTTCCACTCCTGCACCTGGGCCTTGAATTGCACGTTGGCCTCATCGATCAAGTGCGAGGTGTGCAAGGAGCCTTCAATCAAATTCCGATAATCCCGGACGCCATTGGACAAGAAGTGAAAACAGGTCAGCGCGATCAGCAACATCGCGATCAGGGCGCCGCTCAGGAGTGTGAGAATTTGGGTTCTCAAGGATTTCTGCAACATCGGGGGGAATCTCTGAACAAGGATTGAGCGTTCCCTGTGGGAAACGCAAGGAATCGAAACATCCTTGTCAGTGACAACCGGGCACATGGCCAAATAGTGCTGCGGATGACATCACTACCATCGGCGCTGCCATACGGCGCTTGAATCGAGCCGACCATCGGTCAATGGCACCATGATGCCTGCCCGCCAGTGGAAAAAAGGTCAACGCCTCCCACTATCGCGACACTCAAACCGTCACAAAAATGTCAAAAAGCCTTGCGATGATGCGACCAGCGAACCTGTAAAAAAATATTTCAGGCGTTTCATCTCAGCGAGCCTCCATGAACCACAGCCTTGACCAAAGCCATCGTGACCCGGATCTGTTCGGCCTGCTCTACGGCTTTCGCTTTCGCCCCGGCGAACGCGGTGAGGAAATCGACTCGGCCACCGCCCTGCAACACCTGCAATTACCGGAAAATCCCGATGAGTTTGTCTGGTTGCACCTGAACCTGGCGCACGCGGCCTGCGAGCGCTGGATGAAGACGCACCTGTCCTTGCCCGAAGAGTTTTTCGAGGCCTTGCACGAAGGTTCGCGCTCGACCCGTATCGAACACGTGGACAACGCCTTGCTGGCGGTGGTCAACGATGTGGTGTTCAACCTCAGCAGCATGGTTTCCTCGGACATCTCCACGCTCTGGGTCTGCGTCCATAGCAAGCTGTTGATCAGCGCGCGCCTGCAACCCCTGCACTCGGTGGACAAGCTGCGTTCCTCGGTCAAGGCGGGCGAACGCTTTCGCTCACCACTGGAGTTGCTGGTGCATCTGCTGCGCGATCAGGGTGAAGTGCTGACCCAGATCGTGCGCAAGACCAGCATCAGCGTCGACCAGATCGAAGACCAGTTGCTGGCCCTGCGCCTGAGCAACAACCGCGCCGAACTGGGGGCCATGCGCCGGGTACTGGTACGCCTGCAACGGTTACTGGCCCTGGAGCCGGGCTCGTTGTTACGGCTGCTCAACCGCCCGCCACAATGGCTGCAGAAAGAAGACGTCAAGGAACTGCGCAAATCCACCGAAGAGTTCTCGCTGATCCTCAGCGACCTGGAAGCCCTGGGCGAGCGGATCAAGCTGTTGCAGGAAGAGATCGCCGCCAGCCTCAACGAACAGAGCAACCGCACCCTGTTCACCCTGACCGTGGTCACCGTACTGGCGCTGCCGATCAATATCATTGCCGGCTTCTTCGGCATGAACGTCGGTGGCATTCCGCTGTCGGGCGACCCGGAGGGCTTCTGGATTCTGGTGGCGCTGGTGGCGAGCTTCACCGTCCTGGCTGGACGCTGGGCATTTCGCAAACGTCAGGATTACTGATCTGGCGCAGTCAACCTGTAACATTTGGAAACGATCATGTCTGGTATCCGTTCTCAAAAAGGATTCCCGGCATGGCTACCCCGTCACTGACCACTGCCTCGCCCGCCCAGGACGCAGGTAAACCCCAGTTCGATAGCACCCCCCGCTCGCGCTTCGTCAACACCCTGATCTTTTTCGCGGTGCTGCCGATGGCGCTGCTGTTCACCGCCTACAGCCTGATGCACGACATGCACGACTTCGGCACCGTGGTGACCACCTGGACGCCGTTCCTGCTGCTCGGCGTGGCCTTGTTCATCGCCCTGGGTTTCGAGTTCGTCAATGGTTTCCACGACACCGCCAACGCCGTGGCAACGGTGATCTACACCCATTCCCTGCCGCCGCATTTCGCGGTGATCTGGTCCGGCTGTTTCAACTTCCTCGGCGTACTGCTCTCCAGCGGCGCGGTGGCCTTCGGCATCATTGCCCTGCTGCCGGTGGAACTGATCCTGCAGGTGGGCTCCTCGGCCGGCTTCGCGATGATCTTCGCCCTGTTGATCGCCGCCATCCTGTGGAACCTCGGCACCTGGTGGCTGGGCCTGCCGGCCTCGTCCTCGCACACCCTGATCGGCTCGATCATCGGCGTGGGCGTGGCCAACGCGCTGATGCACGGGCGCGATGGTACCAGCGGCGTGGACTGGAGCCAGGCGACCAAGATCGGTTACGCCCTGTTGGTGTCGCCGCTGGTGGGCTTCTTCTGCGCCGCGCTGCTGTTGCTGGCCTTGCGCCTGCTGGTCAAGAACCGCGCGCTGTACAAGGCGCCCAAAGGCAATACACCGCCACCGTGGTGGATTCGCGGCCTGCTGATCCTGACCTGCACGGGTGTGTCCTTCGCCCACGGCTCCAACGACGGGCAAAAGGGCATGGGCCTGATCATGCTGATCCTGGTCGGCACCTTGCCAATGGCCTACGCGTTGAACCGCACCATGCCGGCCGACCAGGCGCTGCAGTTCGCCGTAGTCGCCGAAGCCACCCAACAGGCACTGATACGCAGTGCGCCGCAACCGGCCCCAGCCGACCCGCGCCCGACGCTCTCGGAGTATGTGCGCAGCAAACAGGCGACACCGGAGTTAATCCCGTCACTGGCCGCCCTGGCCGGCAGCATCGGCACTGAGGTCAAGAGTTACGGCTCGTTGGCCAAGGTCCCGGCCGAAGCCATGGGTAACGTGCGCAACGACATGTACCTGAGCAGTGAAACCATTCGCCTGATGGACAAGGACAAGATCGGCAACTTCGACGCCGATACCCAGGGCAAGCTGCAGTTGTTCAAGCAACAGATCGACGGCGCCACGCGCTTCATTCCGCTGTGGGTGAAGATTGCCGTGGCCATCGCCCTGGGCCTGGGCACCATGGTCGGCTGGAAGCGCATCGTGGTCACCGTCGGCGAGAAAATCGGCAAGACCCACCTGACCTACGCCCAGGGCGCCTCGGCGGAAACGGTGGCCATGCTGACCATCGCCGCGGCAGACATGTACGGTTTGCCAGTCTCCACCACCCATGTCCTGTCCTCGGGCGTGGCCGGGGCCATGGTCGCCAATGGCGGCGGCTTGCAGCTGCGCACCATCCGCAACCTGGTCATGGCCTGGGTCCTGACCCTGCCGGCGGCGATCCTGTTGTCGGGCAGCCTGTACTGGTTGTTCACGCAGATTTTCTAACTCCCGCCCCCTCGATGAGCGCATGCCCCCGGGTATGCGCTCATCTTCAAGACTCGCCCAACTCCTCCTGCAGTACCTGCCCCAACCAGTCCATGAACACCCGCACCCGCCGGGGCAGATGGCGTTGCAGGGCATACAGCAACGACACCTCCAGCGGCGCCGGCAGAGCGTCGGGCAATACCGCCACCAGCGCACCACTGTCCAGATGCTTGCGTACGCCATGGTACGGCGCCTGGATCAAACCGAACCCGCCCAGGCACGCCGACTCGTAGCAATCGGTGCTGTTCACCGTGACACTGCCGGCCATCGGCACCTGCTGCAACTTGCCGTTTTGCAGGTACTCGAACCCTGGGGAGCGCGCCCCCAGCATCCCGACATAGTGGATCAGCCGATGCCCGGCCAGGTCGGCGACGGACTCCGGCCGACCAAAACGCCGCAGGTAGGCGGGACTGGCACAGTTGGCCATCGGCAGCTCGCACATGTGCCGCGCCACCACCGACTGATCGGGCTGCGCACCGACCCGCAGCACACAGTCGAACCCCTCGCCCACCAGGTCGACGCGGCGGTCGGTACTGCTGATTTCCAGTTCGATGCGCGGATGCAGCGCCATGAATTCCGGCAGGCGCGGCATGATCACGCGACGGGCCATGACGCTGGGCATATCGAAACGAATACGCCCGGCCAGCAAGGCCGCATCCTGGCGGAACAAGCCCTGTAATTCATCCATCTGCGCCAGCAGGTCCTTGCTGCGTTCATACAGCACCAGCCCGTCCTGGGTCGCCTGGACCTTGCGCGTGGTACGTTGCAACAGGCGCGTGCCCAACAGTTCCTCCAGCGCCTGGACATGCCCGGACACGCTGGACTTGGGCAGCCCGAGACTTTCTCCCGCGAGGGTAAAACTCGACAGTTCGGTGACCCGGATAAAGGTCCGCAGCAAGTCCAGCTTGTTCATGACAGCGTCCCTCCATTGTTCGGAATAGACGATCAGTGTTTCCGATTTATCGGTGTTTATCCATTCACTGACGGACAAATACACTTTCCTCAGCGTTATCCATTCCTTGAGGAACACGACATGACTCGTAAAATCGCCCTGATCACCGGTGCCAGTCGCGGCCTTGGCAAAAGCGCCGCGCTGCACCTGGCCGCCCAAGGCATCGACATCATCGGCACCTACAACAGCCGCGCCGACGACGCCCGGGCAGTGGCGGCGGAGATCGAAAAACTCGGTGGTCGCGCCGCCATGCTGCAACTGGATGTCAGCCTGATCGACAGCTTCAAGGCCTTCAGCGAGGGCGTTGCCAAGGTATTGGCCAGGGTCTTCGGTCGTGAGCAGTTTGATTTCCTGGTGAACAATGCCGGGGTCGGCGTGCACGCGCTGTTCGCCGAGACCACTGAAGAGCAGTTCGACCAGTTGCTCAACGTGCACTTCAAAGGGCCGTTCTTCCTGACCCAGAAACTCTTGCCACTGCTCGCCGACGGTGGGCGCATCGTCAATATTTCCAGCGGCCTGGCACGCTTCAGCCTGCCGGGTTATGCCACTTATGCGGCGATGAAGGGTGCGATGGAGACCTTGACCCGTTACCAGGCCAAGGAGTTGGGTGCCCGTGGAATCAGCGTCAACTGCCTGGCCCCGGGCGCCATCGAGACCGATTTCGGCGGCGGTAGCGTGCGCGACAACAAAGACCTGAATGCCTATGTCGCGGCCAACACCGCGCTGGGCCGTGCCGGCTTGCCGGACGATATCGGTGGCGCCATTGCATTGTTGCTGAGTGATGGTGGCCAGTGGATCACCGGGCAGCGGATCGAGGCTTCGGGCGGGATGTTCCTGTAAATGCGGCGGTGCCTGGTCTGACGCCATCGCCAGCAAGCCGGCTCCCACAAATCCCGGTTCCGCCACAACACTATCGTCGTGCGCAAAAACCTGTGGGAGCCGGCTTGCCAGCGATGGGGCCCGTCAGCCGGACACGCCACTGCGGATCAACAAATCCTTCAGCACGCTGCGCAACGGCACCTCGCCCTTGCGCGGCGTTCCGGCGAACTCGATCCAGCCTTCGTTGAAACCGTCGATCATCTGCATGCGTGGCAGCGGGTTATTCATCCCCTGGGACGTGAACAGATCCTCCCAGGTATCACGTGCCACCACTTCCATACGCACCGGCTTGCCCAGCCACTCGGCAAAACCGGCGGCAATCTGCTCGGGCGTCACTCGCTCCGGTCCTTCCAGTTCAACCACCCGCTTGCCACTCCAGGATTCCTGCAGCAACTGCGCGGCCAAGCGTCCGACATCCGCCGTGGCGATCATCGGCACCGGCTTGTCCAGCGGTTGCAGAAAGCTCGGGATCACTCCCGTCTCCACCGCCGCCGCCACATCCCACAGGGCATTCTCCATAAACCAGCCCGGACGCAGGAAGGTGACCGGCAGATCCAGCGTGCTCAGACCCTGTTCCAACAACTGCAACTGGTTCAACAGATTCGGCTGGGTCGCCTGGGCACCGATGGTCGACAAACACACCACCTTCGCCGGCCGCGCCTGTTCCAGCGCCGCGCGCAGGGTTTCCACCACTTGGCGGGCTTCAGGAAAGCCCGGCGTCGGATCGAAGTTCGACGGCATCATGATAAACACCCCCTCAACACCGCTGAACGCCTGCGCCAGTGCCTGCCCGTCATCCACATCGGCCAGGGCCAACTGGCAGCCTTGTCCGGCCCACGGCGCACCTTTCTCGGCGCTGCGCACCACGGCGCGTACCGATTGCCCGGCGCTGAGCAGCGTACGGGCGACGGCACCGCCCACTTGTCCGGTAATACCCATGACTGCGTACATGCAAATTCCTCCAGGAAGCGGCGACCTCTGTCGCGATGGAGGAATTCTCCGCCGCGTATCGAGATTCTCCGATAGCATGGATGTCATTGAATAACTGACTGGTAATCAGTAATGAGCTTCGACTCCAACCTCGCCAGCGGCCTTGGCGTACTCAACGCGGTGGTGGACGGCGGCAGCTTCGTCAAGGCCGCCGAAGCCCTCGACATGACCGCCTCCGGCGTCAGCCGGGCCATCGCCCGGCTGGAGAAACGCCTGGGCATCCGGCTGTTCGACCGCACCACCCGTTCGGTCAAGCTGACCGACGAAGGCCGTCGCTTGTACGAGGAAGTCACCCCGTTGCTGGCCGGTCTCGAAGAAGCGGCCTATGCCGCCAGCGGTAGCGCCAGCCAGGTACGCGGGCGGTTGCGGGTCAATATCGATCCGTACTTTTCCCGCCTGATCCTCGGCCCCGCCCTGGGCGAGTTCATGAGCCGCCATCCGCTGTTGCACCTGGAGCTCTATACCCGCGACCAACTGGGCGACGTGGTGGCCGACGGTTTCGACCTGGCCGTACGCTTCGGCCACCCGGCCAATTCTTCCCTGGTGGCGCGCAAGCTGCTGGACGTGCGGGTGCTGACCTGCGCGGCGCCGGCCTACCTGAAACGCCACGGGCGACCTCTGACACCGCTGGACATGGAGGATGAACGGCATGTCTGCGTGTCCTTCCGCGACCCGGAAACCGGGCGGCCCTTCCCCTGGGAGTTTCACCGTGCCGGCCGGCGGGTGGATGTGCGCAATAACGCGCGGCTGGTGCTCAACGATGTCGGCACCCTGCACAGCCTGTGTGAAAGCGGCCATGCCATCGCCCAGGTGCTTGACCTGGGGGTACGTCCGGCCTTGGACGCGGGTCGGCTGGTGGAGCTGTTTCCCGATTGGCCGGATGAGCGCTTTCCGTTGTATGCCCTTTATCCGTCCCGGCATCTGCCGCCGGCCAAGGTCAGGGCGTTTCTGGATTTTATTATTGGGTTGAGTGCTGCTTGATGCGGTTGGGGGTCTCGAGACAATGTGCATGGCGGCCTTCGGCGGTTCGCGAGCAATCGAGCGTCGACCGGCTGCTCCTACAGGGGGATGCGCAGCAATAGACGTTCGCGTATTGCGTCGTAGGCCCAGTGATACAGGTAGGTATAGGGCAGGAAAAACAGCAGCACGCCAATATCCAGCAGCAGCGCCGTCAACAGGCTGAGATCCAGCCACCAGGCCACCAGCGGCACGCTCACCGCCACCAGGCCGCCTTCGAACAGCAAGGCATGGAGCAGGCGCGTCCAGACGTTCTGCACCAGGGCAAAGCGCTCACGCATCCGGTCGAACATCCCGTTGAACAGAACGTTCCAACCCAGGGCGATAAAACAGTTGGCGACCGTCACCACGCCCATCTCCAACAGCGGTTTGCTCATCACCCAGGCAAACAGCGGCGTACACAGCAGCACCGCGAATACCTCGAAGCCGATGGCTTGCAAAACACGTTCGGTAAAAGACTTGCCGGGGGTCATGATGGACGCCTCCATTGATATCTGAGGGTTGTCATTATCGCCACCCGGACAGATACTAAAAGTCGATTACCATCGACAAAAGCGATAGTTCATGGCTTCCAATGAAATGCTCCAAGCCTTTGTCCAGGCCGCGACCCTGGGTTCCTTTTCCGCTGCGGCGCGCAAGCTGGGCAAAAGCCAGTCGACCATCAGCGCGGCCGTCGCGAGCCTGGAAATCGACCTGGGCCTGGAGCTGTTCGACCGCAGCACCCGCAAGCCCGGCCTGACCGCGGCCGGCCATGTCATGCTGCAAAAGGCCGAGGACATCCTCGCGGCCAACAACCGCCTGGAAATGAGTGCCCGCCAATTGGCCGGGGGCCTGGAAGCGAAGCTGACCGTGGTGATATCCGACACCTACCAGTCCAACCGTTTCGAGGCCACCCTGAGCGACTTCGAAGCCCGCTACCCGGACCTCGAGCTGGAGTGCCTGATCGCCGAGTGCGACGACCTGGTGGAGTTGGTCCGCCAGGGCCGAGCCCAGGTGGCGTTTGCCGAACGGCAGGACAGCTACCCGCCGGACCTGGGCAGCGCCACCGTGGATGAACGCACCGAATTTGCCCTGTTCGTCCACTGCGGGCATCCCCTGGCGCAACAGGCCAGGGTCGATCAGGCCAGCCTGCAGCAGCACCGCGAACTGCGCCTGGCGAGCATCGTCAATCCTTACGAGAGTCGTGCCCAAGGCCGCTTCTGGTCAGCGTCGAGTTACCTGATGCTACTGGAAATGGCCCAGCGTGGGTTCGGCTGGGCGGCGCTGCCGCGCTGGTTGGTGGAGCGCTTCGACAACGCTTCGTTGGTGGCGCTGGCGGTCCGTGACTGGCCAAGGCCGGTGGCGGTGGATGCGCTCTGGTCGCGCCTGCGTCCGCCAGGGCCGGCGGGCAGTTGGTTGCTGGCCCGGATGCTGGAATAACAGCGCTTTTGTGGGTGCTGGCTTGCCAGCGAGGGCGCTACCACACTCACCGCAATCTTCCTGGCCCACACTCGAGGTCTTTCAACGCCTCCAACCGGCGCTCGATAAAACGCCGCTCCGGCGCCTGCTGCGTCAACGCCAGAGCCCGCTGGTAAGCCTCGCGCGCCTGCTCCACTCGGCCCAATCGCCGGTAGAAGTCCGCCCGCGCCGAATGCGCCAGGTGATAGTCCAGCAACTCGCCGCGCGCGAGGATGCCCTCCACCAGCTCAAGTCCCGCCAACGGCCCGTCACACATCGCCACCGCCACCGCCCGATTGAGCTCTATCACCGCCGAGGGCACGGCGCGCAGCAGCAGGTCATAAAGACCGACGATCTGCCGCCAGTCGGTGTCCGCGGCCGTCGCCGACTCGGCATGCACAGCGGCGATCGCGGCCTGCAAGCCGTAAGGCCCGAAACGTCCGGTACCCAGTGCCCGCTCCACCAACCCACAGCCTTCGGCAATCAGCGCCGGGTCCCAACGTGAGCGATCCTGGACATCGAGCAGCACCAGTTCGCCACTTTCGGACACCCGCGCCTGGCGTCGCGACTCATGCAATAACATCAACGCCAGCAAGCCCATGACCTCGGAGTCCGGCAGCAACTCCAGCAACAGCCGGCCAAGGCGGATGGCTTCCGCCGTCAGGTCGTCGCGGGTCAGGCTGGCGCCGAGGGACGCTGAGTAGCCCTCGTTGAACACCAGGTAAATGACCCGCAACACAGTGTCCAAGCGCTCGGGTAACTCCGCCAGGGAAGGCACCTGATAAGGGATCTTCGCGTCACGAATCTTGGTCTTGGCCCGCACGATGCGCTGGGCGATGGTCGAGGGGCTCGCGAGAAAGGCCCGGGCAATTTCTTCGGTGGTCAGGTCGCAGACTTCGCGCAACGTCAACGGCACCTGGGCATCCGCCGACAACGCCGGGTGACAGCAGGTAAAGATCAACCGCAATCGGTCATCCTCGACATCCTCGTCGTTCCATTCGCCTTGCTCCAAAGCTTCGGCATGGGCAATCAACTGCCCATGGGACGCGGCAAAACGTGCCCGGCGGCGCAACACATCAATGGCCTTGAAACGCCCGGTGGAGACCAGCCAGGCCCGGGGATTGGCCGGCACGCCATCACGCTGCCAGCGCTCGACGGCGATAAAAAAAGCGTCGTGCAAAGCCTCCTCGGCCAGGTCGAAATCCCCCAGCAAACGGATCAGGGTGGCCAGGATCCGCCGCGATTCCTGACGATAAACCGCCTCGACCTGCTGTTTGACGCTGTCGGACTCAACGGTCAATCCAGCAACCCCTGGCTGACCAGCAAGGCCAGCCGTTCGAGACTCTCACCCCAGCCCTGATAAAACCCCATCTGCTCGTGCGCCGCCTTTTCCGCCGCCGACCAGTGCATGGCCCGAGCGGTATACAGGGTATGACCCTCGGCCTCTTCGAGGGTGATGCGTGCCGTCATGAAAGGTTTTCCCGTCGGCGTCCAGTCGGGGGTAAAGGCGTCGGTGAAGACAATCCGCTCCGGTGCGGCGATCTCCAGGAACACCCCTTGATAGGGATACTCGACACCCTCCGCCGTGCGCATCAGCGTCCGAAACAAGCCGCCGACCCACAACTGCATTTCGCAGACCAGCATGGTCATGCCGTGAGGCCCCCACCATCGGCTCAGCAGGCGGGGCTCGGTCCAGGCGCGAAAAACCTGGTTGCGCGGCGCCTCGATCAGGCGACTGATGGACAACTCGTGTTCGGCTCCCGCAAAGGGTAGCGGTTGGCGGTTCATGTTCAGGCTCCTATTATTCTTATGGTGGCCGCGTGAAAGCGCTCGCGCCCTCAGAGATTCAGTTCCCGCACCGGTCGTACTTCCACGCTACCCACTCGCGCGGCTGGGATATGCCCGGCAATCTGCAAGGCCTCGTTCAGGTCACGGGCCTCCACCAGGTAGAACCCGGCCAATTGCTCCTTGGTTTCGGCAAACGGTCCGTCGACGATGGACAGCTTGCCGCCACGCATGCGTACCGTGGTGGCGGTGCTCACCGACTCCAGCGGCTCGGCGGCGAGCATTCGGCCACTGGCCCGGATCGACTCGCCGTAGGCCAGGCACTCAGAGTCCCGGGGGCTGTCGGGATGGGAATGCAGCAGCGCTTCATTACTGTAGATCAGGCACAGGTATTTCATGGAATGGCTCCGGGACGGTCGAACAACTATGGCTGCTGTTTCGTACTTTGGCGAAGGTCGCTGACGATCAGCAGAGGTACGAATAGTCGTCTGGAGTCGAGGGAAATCGACAGGCGAAAAAACTCGCAGGAAAAATAATATCGCGGCCGCCAAAGCCGATAGAATCTGCTTCCCTACCGTCGGAAATAGGACACACCGCTGTGAGAACCTCCCTTGTCGACTACCTCACGTTGGCTCCCGCCCAACGCGAGCAGTTGCTCTTGATCCAGGTCGACGCGGCGCAGAAGGAGTTTTCCAGCGATATCACCCACGGGCTGTCGGTACTGCATGCCCACAAGGGCAATGACGTGAAAGGTTTTGTACTGCTGGCCGATGAGCACCCGGTGGGTTTCCTGTTGCTCAAGCGGCCACCGGCGTCACCGGCCTGGGCCAGTGGCAGCGTGTGCACGCTGCATGGCCTGCAAGTGGACAAAAGCTACCAGGGCCAAGGCCTCGGGCGCGCCTGCATGCAGGCCGTGCCGGCCGCTGTCCGCGCTACCTGGCCGGGCACCAGCCATCTGATGCTGATGGTCGACGCGGACAATGACGCCGCCCGTGGGCTTTACCTGAAACAGGGATTTGTCGACAGCGGCGAGACCTTTCACGGCCGGGTCGGTGAAGAACGCAGGCTGACCTTGCCACTCTGAAACCGGAGATTGTCATGAATGCCCGACTGGCCCGCTACGACGACCTGAGCGTCCTTCAACACGAGCAACTCGCGGGCCTCGAAGTCCATCCCGAACAGCTGCGATTTTGCGGCGATATCCTGGCGGCCCTGCACTTCCTGCCACGCGAGCGCCAGGACGGCGTACTCGGTTTCGCCCTGCTCGACAATGACACCCCGGTGGCCTTCCTGTTGCTCAAGCGCCATCCTTTCGTTCCCCATTGGGCCGACGAAGGCAGCGCCACCCTGCATGCCCTGCAGGTCGACAAAAGGGCGCAAGGCCGGGGGTTCGGCGCGGCCTGCCTGCAAGCCCTGCCCGCGGCGGCACGTCAGGCTTGGCCGCAGGTCCGGCAGTTACTGCTGTCGGTGGGAACCGATAACAAGGCAGCGATGAATCTTTACCTGAAGCAGGGTTGGGTCGATACCGGTGAAGCCTATCGCGGCGAACGACGATTGACCCTGACACTTTAAAGTTCCGGGTGGCCATAAGTATGAGATCAGTTGGTCACTTACAGTAAAACTTGAGCGCTGGGCAAACTCGCCTTCCAGTTATTAAATCGATCACGTCGCTACTTCATCAGAAAGCCGACGTACCGCTACTTGATAAGCCGTTATTTAATCCAGGTAGCCATTGAACTAACTGAAAGGACTCAATCCCCATGGATACACAAAGCCGAATTTCAAACAGCGCCCCAAAAACCTTGCCTTCCGCGGCTATCGAGCTGTCCGGCAGTGCCGGAAGACCGGATCTGGACTTTGGTGAATACCGCGATGGCCTGGTTATTTTTTCAGAACGGGGTCCTGGCTTTGTCGGCCCCTCGGTATTATGGCCCGATGGTCGTCATCGGTTTATCGGTGTGCATGAAGACCAACAGCAAAGTATCACCCTGGCCAACTTCAGCGAAGACGGTTTTTATGATCGGGACGACGCCCAACCGCTCGGAAGTTCCAGCCGAAGACTGATCAAGGCTGTCGTCGACGAAGACGACAAGTTCCTCGTGCTCGGTCACTTCCGCTCCGGCGAACAGGCCTTCTGCGCCCGCCTCACCGAAACCGGCGCCCCGGACCCCGACTTCGGCGATAACGGCCAGGTCGCCCTGCCTTACACTGCGCCCTGGATCGGCTACGGCCGCAGGCTCGCCCTGCAACCCGAGGACGGCTTTATCGTCCTGGCCCTCAGGAACAGCGCCGTGGGCGAGCCGCAACGCGATGTCATCGTACGCCTCGACCGCAGCGGCAGTTTCGACCCGCGCTTCGGCACCTGCGGCGTGGTCACGGCGCCGGAACCGAACATCGCCTTCGAGGCGGTTCACGTCCAGGCCGATGGCAAGCTGATCGTCGCCGGTCGACGCGGTCGCAAGGCCATGCTGATGCGCTACGGGACCACCGGCCTGCCAGACAAGACCTTCGGTGGTGCCGGTTATCTGGAGCTGGAGCCGGCCCGCGACGGCAATGCCGCGTTTTTTGATATCGCCGTGCAGCCCGATCAGAAAATCGTCGTCACCGGCTCTGCGGATCTCTCCCAAAACATTGCCCTGCTCACCCGCGTCACCGCCGGCGGCCAGCTAGACCCAGGCTTCAACGCCGGAGTGCCCTGGGAGCTTCCCGAACTGGATGTTTCTTTTGCGCTCGCGGTGCAGGAGGACGGGAAAATCGTCAGCGCCGGTCACATCAACAACGGCAGCCGCTGCTGGTTGATGCGCCACCTGAGCAACGGCGAGCTGGACCCTGATTTTGGCGACAACGGGATCAGCCGTGTGATCAACATCGTCAACACCACCAGCTACCTCTCCCACCTCGAGTTGCAGCCGGACGGCAAGATCCTCATCTCCGGACGCTACGCCACCCATTCGGCGGTGGTTCGCTGTCACGGCAACTGAGCCCTTTCAGGCGCCCTGGGTGACGTCCTTCGATGCCACCCAGGCCCCCCAGAACAGACTGGAGAAGAACCGCGTCGCGGTGCCGAACCCGGCCTCTTCCAGCAAGCGCTGAACCGCCGCCTCCGAGTGCGGCGGATCAGCGCCCTGGAGAATCTTGCCGAGCTTGGCGCGCACCGCATCCGCGCTCGCGCCCTGCTGACGCCAGCGCTCGCCCCAGGCCGCCAACAGCAACGGCTGACTGGCATAGGCCTGATGGTTGCCCGCCACAATCAGCGGAGCCCCGGGTTTGAGCCGGGCGGCAATTGCCCGGAGGATGTCATGCTTGGCCTGGTCGCCGGGCAGGTGGTGCAACACACCGACCAGGGTTGCGGCATCGTAGGGCGGCTCGTCCGTCAGTTCCTCCAGCGGGCCGAGGAACACCCGTGTGCGTGAAAGCAACCCGTGGGCCTGGAGGCTGGCCTGGGCCAGCTCGAGCATCGGTGCCGAGGGGTCGACCGCGGTAAACCGCCAAAGCGGCTCAAGCGCCGCCGCCGTGAGGATTTCCTGGGCGGTACCGCCGGCGCCCACCACCAGAATCCTCGCCTCGCGGCCACTGCCCAGGCTGGCCGCCAGCATGCAGGCGACCAACTCGTGACAGGCGTCATAACCGGCCAGGGCGATGCGGCTTTGCTCGGCGTATTCGCCGGCACGGGAAACATCGAACTTTCGAGCAGAATCCGGGTGTTCGGAGGGCATGGACGTTTTCTCTTGGACGGGGACTTCACCCCAAGGTAGTCGCCCTTGGAAAATAAAGAAAATTCATGTTTTTAATGCAATGCATTCCTTACTGGAATACAAAAGATCGGCTGCCGGCGAGGTGTTGCGGCCCCGAGCGCAACACCCGATCCAAGCCGACGACGGCTTGAAGCCGCCGTGAACGGCACCGGGACGACGACTCAAGCTCACTTCGTATCCGCCCCATATTGTTGCGCGAATACCCCGTAAAGCTTTTATATAGTCGATGTCATTTGCCCGGATTTTCGACTATTTCTCTGCATGTCGCCGCCTGATGCGGCGTTTTCCGGAGACTTGTCATGACCCATATCCAGATCGGCCTGCTCATGCTGTCGGGCATCAGCGTGTTCGGTATGATCACCCTCTACCTCGACTTCTGGCGTGCAACCAGGACGCCAAAGGATCACAAATAAGCCGTCACAGGCCGACCAGGCGATAGCCCACCTGCAGCTCCGTGATCAGGTACTGTGGCTGCGCCGGGTCGGTTTCGAGTTTTTGCCGCAGATGCGCCATGTGTACCCGCAGATAATGAGCGCGGTCGACATAGTCCAACCCCCAGACATCCAGCAGCAGTTGCCGGTGCGTCAGCACCCGGCCCTGGCCACGGATCAACGCGCTCAACAGGCGGAACTCGATCGGAGTCAGGTGCACACCCTCGCTGCCACGCCGCACCTCGTGGCTCGCCAGATCAACCTCGACCTCACCGAAACGCACCTTGCTGCTCACCGCCGCCGTGCCACTTTGCACCTGTCGACGCAATTGCGCGCGAATTCGCGCGAGCAACTCGGGTACGCCGAACGGCTTGACCAGGTAATCGTCGGCACCGGCATCCAGCGCCGCGACTTTCTCGGATTCACGATCACGGGCCGACAATACCAGGATCGGCACGCTCATCCAGCCACGCAGCTCACTGATCAGGTCCTTGCCGTCGCCGTCGGGCAGGCCCAGGTCGACGATCACCAGATCCGGCTGGCGGCTCGCCGCATCGATCAGGGCGCGCTTGCTGCTGTCGGCCTCGAAGACCTGGAAGCCTTCATCCCGCAGGGCGATACCGATGAAACGGCGAATGTTGGCTTCATCCTCGACAATCAGGATACGGGGGCTGGTCATAAGGTTTCCATGGACGGCGGTTGACCCGCCGGTAAAGTGATGATGAAACAAAGGCCGCTCGGCGCCCGGGGTTGGGCCGCCACCCGTCCGCCATGGGCTTCGACGATTCGCCGAACCAGCGCCAGTCCAAGACCGATGCCGGACACCGCCGATTCCTGTCGACCACGGCTGAAGGCTTCAAAAAGTTGCTCGGGGGCGATACCAGACGGACAGCCCGGACCGCCGTCGACGACCTCCAGGACAATCTGCCGCTCGACCTGGCGCGCCGTGATCTCGATCGGCGTATCCGCCGGGGTGTATTTCGCCGCGTTGTCCAACAGATTGACCAACACCCGCTCGATCAGCAGCGCATCGATCTCCACCAGGGGCAAATCGACCGGCAAGAGCGCCCGCACCGAGTGCCGGGCAAGGGGGTCGCGCAATTGGCGCAAGGCGCTGCCGACCACCTCTTCCAGCGAATGCCACTGTCGATTGAGGTGCACGCCGTGTTCCTGCAGGCGTGCCATATCCAACAGGTTCTCGATCAGACGTTGCATGGCACGGGCCTGATCGTGAATCCCGCTCAACAAACCGCCGACCAACTCATCCCGCACGTGGGGTGCTGCCGCATCGGCGGCACCGATAATGCTGGTCAAGGGTGTACGCAAATCATGGGAAATGGCCGCGAGCAAGGTATTGCGCATCCGCTCGCCCTCCATCTGCACCAGGGTGCTTTGCGCCACTTCGACAAAATGCACCCGCTCCAGCGCGATCGCCAACTGGCTCATGCAAGCTTGCAGCAGACACTGCTCATCGGGGTCCTTCAGGCGCTCGGAATCGCTCAGGTCAAGGACCAGCACTCCACGCACACGCATCGGCGCCTTGAGCGCAAAATAGCACCCGGGAGCGGCAGCCAGGGTGTCACTGCCCTGCCCGGCCGGACGGCCCTGTTCGTAACTCCACTGGGCAATGCTTTCATCCACCGGGAAGACACTGCCGATCATCGCGCTCACCCGCTCGCCGGCATCGGGTAGCGCCAGGCCGACCCGGGCCTCGAATACACCGCTGAAGGTGCGCAGGGCCACCGCGCCGATCTGTTCGACGGTCAAGGCCGCGGACAGATCGCGGGCCAATAGCGCCAGCGAGGTCGCCCGCCGTTCCCGAGCCGCCGCCGTGCGCGCCTCATGGCGCAGGCGCGCGGTCAGTTGCCCGGTGATCAGGGCAATGCCCAGCATCAGGGCGAAGGTGAAAAAATACTGGGTGTCGTTGACGGTGAACGACAACACCGGCTGGACGAAGAAAAAATCGAAACACAGCACCGCCAGCATCGCCGCCCAGACGCCCGGACCGCGTCCCAGGCGCAGCGCCACCAGCACCACCGTCAGCAGGAACAGCATGACCACGTTGGCCGGATCGAAGACTTGCAGCAATAGCGCCGCCACTGCCGTGGCGGCGAAACAGGCCAGGGTCGCCCAGAGGTAGGCCAGGCCCCTGCCAGGCGCCAGTCCCGGTTCTACTTCCGAGCGGGTCGCGCGACTACGCGGCAGTTCGCCATGGGCAATAACGATCTGGTCGATCTGCGGGTAGTGGCGGCTGATCCGATCGCTGACCGTCTGGTGCCAGAACTGCCAGACCCGACGTGGCCGATGGCCGAGTAACAGACGGTTGGCATTGCGTTCGCGGGCACAGGCCACCAGGGCCTCGGCAACATCGATACCCGCCAGGATCGCGGTATCGGCGCCAAACTCAGCCGCCAGGGCCAGGGTCTTTACCGCCGCCGCCCGTCGCCTGAGTGCCATACCCCGGGTCGAGGCCGACTCGACATGCACCACGATCCAGTCAGCTTCAAGCTTCTGCGCCAGGCGCGCGGCTTCGCGCACCAGGCGCTCATCCGAGGGCTCGCCAGCGATCCCCACCAACAAGCGCTCGCGGGCTGCCCATACGGTATCGATGGAACGCTCACGACGATAGACGCGCATTTGTGCATCGACCCGATCGGCCGTGCGGCGCAGGGCCAGCTCGCGTAGCGCCAGCAGGTTGCCTTTGCGAAAGAAGTGTCGGGACGCCCGCTCGGCCTGCGGCCCCTGGTAGACCTTGCCGTCCCTGAGGCGCTGCAACAGCTCGTCGGGGGCGAGGTCGATCAGCACCACCTCATGGGCCCCGTCAAACACATGGTCGGGGACGGTTTCCCGCACGCGGGTACCGATAATGCCGCTGACCAGGTCGTTGAGGCTTTCCAGGTGTTGGACGTTCAGGCTGGTCCAGACCTCGATCCCGGCCCGCAGCAGCTCCTCGATATCCTGCCAGCGCTTGGGGTGGCGTGAGCCGGGAGCATTGCTGTGAGCCAGCTCGTCCACCAGCAGGACCGCCGGGTGGCGGGCCAGCGCCGCATCGAGATCGAACTCCAGCAGCGTGCTGTCGCGATGGCTCAGGCAATAACGCGGCAGTTGCTCCAGGCCTTCGAGCAAGGCGGCGGTGTCGCCGCGACCGTGGGTTTCGATCAGGCCGGCCACCAGGTCACGGCCCAGGGCCCGTTCACGGTGTGCCGCCTGGAGCATCGCGCAGGTTTTCCCGACCCCGGCGTTCGAGCCGAAATAGATACGCAAACGGCCGCGCTGGGCGGCCTTCTCGTCGGCTTGCAGTTGCTCCAGCAGCACATCCGGATCGGGCCGGCCGTCGCGGATGTGGCGGGAGGCATCATTCAGATCCATGTCATTCCTTGTGAAGCGCACTTATGCGGGCCGGGATCGTGGATATCCATGTGGAAGCCGGCGTGTTCGAGCGCCACTGTCTATCTAGACCACACCCAAGCCGACCAGCAGCATATCGATCAACTTGATCCCGGCAAACGGCACCAGTACCCCGCCCAGTCCATAGATCAGCAGGTTGCGATTGAGCAACGCCGCCGCGCCGATGGCCCGGTAGGTCACGCCCTTGAGTGCCAGCGGGATCAGAAACACGATGATCAGGGCATTGAAGATCACGGCACTGAGGATCGCCGAGTTCGGGCTGCCCAGGTGCATCACGTTCAAGGCCGCGAGCTGTGGGTATGTGGCCACGAACGCCGCCGGCACAATAGCAAAATACTTCGCCACATCGTTGGCCACGCTGAAGGTGGTCAGCGCGCCACGGGTCATCAGCATTTGTTTGCCGACCTCGACCACTTCAATCAGCTTGGTCGGATTGCTGTCCAGATCGACCATGTTCCCCGCTTCCTTGGCCGCCTGGGTCCCGCTGTTCATTGCCACCGCGACATCGGCCTGGGCCAGCGCCGGGGCGTCGTTGGTACCGTCGCCGGTCATTGCCACCAGTTTGCCCTGGGCCTGGTAGTCGCGGATCAGTTGCAGCTTGTCTTCGGGGCGGGCCTCGGCCAGGTAATCATCGACCCCGGCTTCCACGGCAATGGCGGCAGCGGTCAGCGGGTTGTCGCCAGTGATCATCACCGTCTTGATGCCCATCCGCCGCAACTCGCCGAAGCGTTCCTTGATGCCGGCCTTGACCACGTCCTTGAGTTCGATCACCCCCAGCGCGCGACCGCCCACGGCCACCACCAGCGGCGTGCTGCCGCGCCGCGCGACTTCATCCACCCGCGCTTGCAGGGCGGTGGGAAAACCGCCGCCCAGTGCCTCGACATGCCGGCGAATCGCATCGGCGGCGCCCTTGCGGATCATCCGGCCATCGACCAGGTCGACGCCACTCATACGGGTCTGTGCGGTGAACGGGACGAAGCTGGCATCCAAGCTTTGCAGATCCGCTTCAGGGAAGTCGAACTTGTGTCGCGCCAACAGCACGACGCTGCGCCCTTCCGGCGTTTCGTCGGTCAAGGAAGCCAGTTGCGCGGCCTCGGCCAACTCACGCTCGGTCATGCCGGGGGCCGGCAGGAATGCGCTGGCCTGGCGATTGCCGAGGGTGATGGTGCCGGTCTTGTCCAACAGCAACACATCGACATCACCCGCCGCTTCCACTGCGCGCCCGGAGGTCGCGATCACATTGGCCGCCATCATCCGACTCATGCCCGCCACGCCAATGGCCGAGAGCAGGCCGCCGATGGTGGTGGGAATCAGGCACACCAGCAAGGCCACCAGCACCGTCGCGCTGACCACACTGCCGCTACCACTCATGAGCACGGCGAAGATCGAATACGGGCTGAGGGTGACGATCACCAGCAGGAACAATACCGTCAGCCCCACCAGCAAAATGGTCAGGGCCACTTCGTTGGGAGTCTTCTGGCGCTTGGCCGACTCGACCATGGAAATCATCCGGTCGAGAAAGGATTCACCGGGGTTGACGCTGATACGCACCACCAGCCAGTCCGAGAGGACGCGGGTGCCACCGGTCACCGAGGAGAAATCACCACCGGCCTCACGGATCACCGGCGCCGATTCACCGGTGATCGCGCTTTCATCCACCGACGCCACGCCTTCGATGACGATGCCATCGAGCGGCACCAGGTCGCCGGCCTCGATCAGCACCACGGCATCCTTGCGCAACTCGCTGGCGGCCATTGGCAACCATTGCGCGCCGTATCGCGGCTTGTGCAGGACCTTGGCCAACGTCTGGCGCTTCATCCCGCGCAGGCTGGCGGCCTGTGCCCGGCTGCGGCCTTCGGCCAGGGCTTCGGCGAAGTTGGCGAACAACACGGTGAACCACAGCCACAGGCAGATGCTCAAGATAAAGCCACTTGGCGCTTCGCCCTGCCCTCCCCAGGACTGCAGCCACAACAAGGTGGTGAGCAGGCTGCCCAGGTACACCACGAACATCACCGGATTTTTCCACTGGGCCTGCGGCAGCAGTTTCCTGAAGGCATCCAGGCCAGCCGCCAGCAACAGCTCGCGGTCGAACAAAGGCAAACGGGCTTTCATGTCACTCATGATCGATTCTCTTACTCAGTGACGGCGAGAGGGGGCTGGTGTGGCGCCACCAGGGCATCCAGCGCCAGGTTCAGTTGCAGTACATTGACCCGCGGCTCGCCCAGCAGGCCGAACGTGCGCGCCTCGATCGAGGCACGGACCAGCGCCAGCAGGGTGTCTTCGGACAGCTGCCGCTGGCCCGCGACCCGCCGCGTCTGGATCAGTGCGTTGGCCACGGAAATATGCGGGTCCAACCCGGACGCCGAAGCCGTCACCGCGTCGACCGGCACCACGGCTTGCGGGTCCAGGCCGTTCAACAAGCGATAGCCCTCGGCTCGCGCCTTGACCGCGTCGAGCTGACGCTGACTGGTCGGACCCAGGTTGCTGGCTCCGCTGAGGCCGGCGTTGTAGGGTGTGGTGAGGCTCTTGCTGGCGTCGTTCGGATCGACGCCCTGGGTCATGCTGGGGCGGGCCTGGAAATACTCCGGGCGGTTGAACGCCTGGCCGATCAGCGCCGAACCGACCACTTGGCCGTTGCGTTCCAGCAGGCTGCCCTGGGCCTGGAACGGAAACAGCAGATTGGCCACCAGGGTGGTGAGCGCCGGGTAGGCCAGGCCGGTCAACAGCATGAACAATACCGAGGACACCAGGACCGGACGTAGCAGGCCACGGAACAGCACTTGAGCCACCGCCAGCGGCGGCAGGGGAATACGCGTAGTCATACAATCATCCTCACTTGTAGGTCTGGCCGGACAGCAGTTGCAGTTGCTCGACCAGCGGCCCCAGCGCGAGCGCCGGCAGGAAGGTCAAGCCGCCGACCACCAGCACCACGAACACCACCAGGAACATGAACAACGGCGTGGCGGTGGGAATGGTCCCGGCACCGGCCGGGGTGGTCTTTTTCAACGCCAGGGAACCGGCGACCGCCAGCATCGGCAGCAGGGTGAAGAAGCGTCCCAGTAACATCGCCAGGCCGATGGTGGTGTTGAAGAACGACGTGTTGGCGTTCAGCCCGGCGAAGGCCGAACCGTTGTTGGCGGTGCCGGAGGTGTAGGCATAGAGCACTTCGCTGAAACCGTGCGGACCGAAGTTGTTCAGGCTGTCCAGGGTCGAAGGCCAGAGCGCGGCCAGGGCGGTGAAACCGAGGATGCAGAGCGGATGCGCGAGCACCGACAACATCACCAGCTTCATCTCCCGGGCTTCGATACGCTTGCCGAGGAACTCAGGGGTGCGACCGATCATCATGCCCACCAGGAACACCGTCAGCAGGGCGTACTGGATCAGGTTGATAAAACCCACGCCGTCGCCGCCGAACACACAATTGAGCATCATCTGCGCCATCGGCACGAAACCGCCCATGGGCATCAGCGAGTCATGCATGGCATTCACCGAGCCGGTGGTGGCGCCGGTGGTGGTGGCGATGAACAGGCTGGTGTCGGCGATCCCGAAACGCAGTTCCTTGCCTTCCATGTTGCCGCCACTCTGGGTCGCCGAGAGCAACTGGTCCACGCCCAGTTGGGTCAGCAGCGGGTTACCGCCCTGCTCGGCAAAGAAGACCACGGCGAGAAAGCCGATGAACATCACCAGGAACGTGCCGAAGAACACCCAGCCCTGGCGCCGCCGCGCCAGCTGGCTGCCGAAGGCATAGGTCAGCGCCGAGGGAATCAGCAACATGCCGAGGATATGCAGGGCATTGGTCAGTGGCGTGGGGTTCTCGAACGGATGGGCGGCGTTCATGCTGAAAAAGCCGCCACCGTTGGTGCCGATGTGCTTGATCGATTCGAAGCTGGCCACCGCGCCGACGATCAGTTGCTGGCGAGTGCCTTCCAGCGTGGTCGCCAGGGCCTGGGATTCGAAGGTCTGCGGCATGCCCTGCCAGACATAGACCAGCGCCATGGCGAAGCACAATGGCAACATCACCCGGTAGAGGATGCGGGTGAAGTCCACCCAGTAGTTACCGATGTCCGTCGCACTGGCCCGGCTCAAGCCACGGATGAAACCGCCGGCGGCGGCCACGCCGGTGCTGGCGCCAACGAACATCAGAAAAGTGATCACCGCCATCTGGCTGAAATTCGACAGGCTGGTTTCACCCGAATAGGCCTGCCAGTTGGTGTTGCTGATAAACGAGGCAGCGGTGTTGAACGCCAGGTCCGGAGTCTGGGCGGCCAGGCCCAGTGGATTGAGCGGCATCGCTCCCTGCCAGCGCAGCAGCAGGTAGCCGAGCAACATCATCGCGCCGTTGGACAACAGCAGCGCCGAGCCGTAACGGGCCCAGCCCATGGTTTCCCGCGGGTCGACGCCCAGCAGGCGATAGGTCAGGCGTTCCGGCAGCGCATGACCGGGCTGGGAAAACACCCGGCTCAGCCAACGGCCCATCAAGACGGCGAGCCCGGTCATCAGCCCCAGGATCAGCGCATATTCCAACAGTACGGTCAACATGTGGAAGCTCCGTTCAAATCTTGTTCAAGGCGACAATGAACAAGGCTGTCGCGCCAAAAAACACCAGGCTCGCGCCCAGGAAAATCAGGTCGTACATGCTCGGTTTCCTTGTTCGATACGGTCCTGGCGGACCGCACAAAATGCCTGCATCCAGGCATGCGGAGGGATCAGAAATCTTCTGCCCGGATCAGCGCGTAGCCCAGGTAGACGAACAGGCCGGCCGCGCCCAGCCCGCTGATCAGGTAGATGAGTTTGAGTGTCAACACAGGTGTCCCCTTGCGAAGTCGGCCGGCTCGCTCAAGCGCACACAGCAGCGCCGCAAGCCAGAGGCAAGGGTACGGATGGGGGTATTAAGGTCGGACACTGATTGGTGGGAGGGACATTAAGATGGCGTATAGAACACCGCCCCTCCCACCGAAGGGAAAAGTACTCAGGTGAAGGATCAGACCTTGATCGGCAACCAGATCTCCACCGTACCGGTGCCTTTCCCTGGATTGAAATCGGCGCTGTAGCGCTCGAATTCAGGCGCATCGGCCGCCTGGTAGCCGGATTGCGGCAGCCAGTTGTTCCAGATGGCCTCGAAGGTCTGTTTGAGGGTCTTGAGGGAGCCCTGGTGTTCAAAGACCGCATAGTGCTGGTCCTGCAACTCCACCCAGCGGTACAGCTCGGGCAGGTCGTCCAGCTTGCTGATCTGCACCCCGGCGATGTACTCGAAGCCGCCCCGGCCATCCGGATTGCAGCAGATACCGTACGTCACTTCACCCACTTGGCCGGGGACATTTCCGATGTGCGGCACAAAGGCGTCCCACAGATCAGGAATGGCACTCGATGTCTCGGCGGTAAAACGCGCGCCCAGGCCGGCGATCAATTGAAAATGGCCATGCTCGAAGCGTGGCGTCGGCAAGGTAGGCGTGTAGCCAAGGTTAGGTGCTGCGTCCATGGGTGCAAAACTCCATATGGGGAACGACTCCAGAAAGCAGTATAGAAGCAAATAATCGTGTCGTTTGAGCTACCTGGCCACTGCCGCCGTCAGAAATATTTTCCGCGCCGCATCTGGACAGATGGCCAGCATCACCCTTATTGTCTGCCCCGCAGGCCACCGCAGTGGCCAACGTCGCTCGGACGGTTCCGGGCGCTTACGTGTCAGAGGTTTACATGGCCGACCAAGGTTCGCCGCGCCGCTTTGCGCGCATCGATCGACTCCCCCCTTACGTATTCAATATCACTGCCGAACTGAAGATGGCCGCCCGTCGTCGTGGCGAAGACATCATCGACTTGAGCATGGGTAACCCCGACGGCGCCACTCCGCCGCATATCGTCGAAAAACTGGTCACCGTCGCCCAGCGCGAAGACACCCACGGTTATTCCACGTCCAAGGGCATCCCACGGCTGCGTCGGGCCATTTCCCGTTGGTACAAGGATCGCTATCAGGTCGATATCGACCCGGAAACCGAAGCCATTGTCACCATCGGTTCGAAAGAGGGCCTGGCCCACCTGATGCTCGCCACCCTCGACCAGGGTGACACGGTGCTGGTGCCCAACCCCAGTTACCCGATCCACATCTACGGCGCGGTGATCGCCGGCGCCCAGGTCCGTTCGGTGCCACTGGTACCGGGCGTGGACTTCTTCGCCGAATTGGAACGGGCCATCCGCGGCTCGATCCCCAAGCCGAAGATGATGATTCTCGGTTTCCCCTCGAACCCCACCGCGCAATGCGTGGAACTGGATTTCTTCGAACGGGTGATCGCCCTGGCCAAGCAGTACGACGTGCTGGTGATCCACGACCTGGCCTACGCCGACATCGTCTACGACGGCTGGAAAGCCCCGTCGATCATGCAAGTGCCGGGAGCCAAGGACATCGCGGTGGAGTTTTTCACCCTGTCCAAGAGCTACAACATGGCTGGTTGGCGTATCGGCTTCATGGTCGGCAACGCGGAACTGGTCAACGCCCTGGCGCGGATCAAGAGCTACCACGACTACGGCACCTTTACCCCGTTGCAGGTAGCGGCCATCGCCGCGCTGGAAGGCGACCAGCAGTGTGTCAAGGACATCGCCGAACAGTATCGCCAACGGCGCAACGTGCTGGTCAAGGGCTTGCACGAGCTGGGCTGGATGGTCGAAAACCCCAAGGCATCGATGTACGTCTGGGCGAAGATTCCCGAGGTCTATGCGCACATGGGCTCGTTGGAGTTCGCCAAGAAACTGCTGGCCGAAGCCAAGGTCTGTGTCTCGCCGGGGGTCGGCTTTGGCGAGTACGGTGACGACCATGTGCGTTTCGCCCTGATTGAAAACCAGGACCGTATTCGCCAGGCCGTACGTGGGATTCGTGGGATGTTCCGCGCTGATGGCCTGCTGAAGAAAGCCACTGCGGAGTAACCTGCGTGGCAAGCAGGCTTGCCACATGATCGGGGTCGACACCTGCCACGGGTGTCGGCCCCGCGTGCTTTAGACCACCAGCGACAACAACAAGATAAACACCAGCCCCACCACCGACAGAATGGTCTCCATGGCCGTCCAGGTCTTGAACGTCTCGGCCACGGTCATATTGAAGTACTGCTTGACCAGCCAGAACCCGGCATCGTTGACGTGCGACAGGATCAACGAGCCCGCCCCCGTCGCCAACACCAGCAACTCGCGATTCACGCCCGGAATCAGGTCCACCACCGGCATCACGATGCCCGCTCCAGTAATGGTCGCCACCGTCGCCGAGCCCGTGGCCACGCGGATCACCGCCGCCACCAGCCACGCCAGCAGGATCGGCGAAATCTGTGCATTCACGGCAATATGCCCGATTACGTCGCCCACGCCGCTGGTCACCAGCATCTGCTTGAAGCCACCGCCGGCACCGATGATCAGGATGATCGCCGCGGTCGGCGCCAGGCTGGCATCCAGCAGCTTGAGAATACGCTTGGAATCCATGCCCTGGCGCTTGCCGAAGGTGTACAGCGCCAATAACAGGGCCAGCAGCAAGGCGCTGATCGGGTGACCGATCATGTCCATCCAGATACGGAAGAAGTGCCCGTCCGGCAAGGCAATGTCGGCGAAGGTCTTGAGCAGCATCAGGAACACCGGCAGCAGCACGGTGACCAGCGTCACGCCGAAACTCGGCAGGGCCGCCACTTGCGGCTCACGGGCCAACTGATCCACCAGTTCCTGCGACGGATTGCCCGGGATGTACTTGGCAATGAAGGTGCCATAGATCGGCCCGGCGATGATGGCGGTCGGCAGCGCGACGATCAGGCCGTAGAAAATGGTTTTGCCGATATCGGCGTTGAACACGCCGATGGCCAACAGCGGCCCCGGATGCGGCGGCACCAGGCCGTGCACCGCCGAGAGCCCGGCCAGCAGCGGAATGCCGATCTTGATCAACGGCACGCCGGTACGCCGCGCGACAATGAACACCAGCGGAATCAGCAGCACGAAGCCGATCTCGAAGAACAGCGGAATGCCCACCAGGAACGCCGAGCACATCATCGCCCACTGCACCCGTTCCTTGCCAAAGGCGCGAATCAGGGTCTGGGCGATCTGATCGGCACCGCCGGAATCGGACATCATCTTGCCGAGCATGGTCCCCAGCGCCAGGATGATCCCGACAAAGCCCAGTACGCCGCCGAAACCATCCTGGAACGCCTTGATGATCTTGTCCGCGGGCATGCCCGAGGTCAGGCCGAGAAATGCCGAGGCAATGATCAGCCCGACAAAAGGGTGAATCTTGAAGCGGGTGATCAATACGATCAGCCCGATAATCGTGACCACTGCATCGAGCAACAGATAGGTCTCGTGGGACAGTCCGAACATAAGGTGTCTCCTGCTTGTTGTTGTTATACGCTGCGTTGTTTGACGATAGCCGATTGGGACAGCGCTATCTCTTCGGGGTGGAAATCAGGCCGAGCGTTCCAGTCCGTGTGCCTGCCACCAGTGATGGGCCGCCTGCGCCAAGCGTTCGACGCTCTGGCTGGAGGCATCCAGGGCCAGGGTCAGGGGCTCGCCAACCGGCGATTCAAGGGTGGCGAACTGGCTGTCGATCAGGGTCGAGGGCATGAAGTGCCCGGGACGATGAGCCACCCGCTCGGCGGCGACTTCACGGCTCAGTTCAAGAAATACGAAACCCAGCCCCGGAGCGGCGCGGCGCAGGCGTTCGCGGTAGCTGTGCTTGAGCGCCGAACAGGTCAGCACCGGATGCTGGCCTGTGGCAAGGACCCGACGCAACTCGTCGCACAGGCTGTCAAGCCAGCCGGCACGGTCGTCATCGGTCAGGGGAATGCCGGCACTCATCTTGGCGATATTGGCGGCGGGATGAAAACTGTCGCCTTCGATCTGGGTCGCGCCGTTGAGCCGGCACAGGGCCTCGCCCACACTGGACTTGCCGCAACCGGAGACGCCCATGATGACCAGGGCAGTGATGGGTTGACTCATGTAACACCTCGCACGAAGACAGCGCTGTCTTTGTCAGAGCTTTCAGGGTCAGGAAAGCAAAGCACAAAACGCAAACTGCCGACGCGTTCTTGTCATTTTTATGGGGTGGCGCGCTAAACATTCACGACAGCATCCGGCGCGATCAGACCGACCACGCTCAGACAATTGCAGGCTCGTCGAGACAGCGCTACCTTAGTGCCTTGAATATTGTTTGGCAAGCCATCCGATGAACCCCACCAAGAACGACAAGAATACCCGTACCACGGGACGTCCCACCCTCAGCGAAGTCGCGCGCCTGGCCGGCGTCAGTCCCATCACCGCGTCGCGGGCCCTGCGCGGCATCAGCAGCGTGGCCACGGAACTGGTGGAAAAGGTCCAACGGGCGGCGGAAGAACTGAACTACGTGGTCAATCCGGCCGCCCGCGCCCTGGCCTCGGCCCAGAGCCATTCGGTGGTGGTATTGGTACCGTCGCTGTCCAACCTGCTGTTCATCGACACCCTCGAAGCCATTCACTCGGTACTGCGGCCCCGTGGCTTCGAAGTGCTGATCGGCAACTATCACTATTCTCGCGACGAAGAAGAAAACCTCCTGCGCAACTACCTGGCCTATCAGCCACGGGGTCTGTTGCTGACCGGCTTCGACCGTTCGGAAAGCGCGCGACGAATGATCGAGGCGAGCAACGTGCCCTGCGTCTACATGATGGACCTGGACCCCGGTGCCGGGGTGAACTGCGTCGGCTTCTCGCAACAGAGCGCCGGCGCCACGGCCGCCAAGCACCTGATCTCGCGAGGGTACAAGCACCTGGCCTATGTCGGTGCGCAGTTGGACCAGCGCACGCTGCTGCGCGGCGAAGGCTTTCGTCAGGCGCTGCAGGTGGCGGGACGCTACGACCCGGACCTGGAACTGCTGACCCCGCGCCCCTCGTCGGTGGGCCTGGGCGGCGAGCTGTTCCTGCAACTGATGCACAGCCATCCGCAGGTCGACGGGATCTTCTTCGGCAACGACGACCTGGCCCAGGGCGCCTTGCTGGAGGCCATGCGTTGCGGCATCAAGGTACCGGAACAGGTCGCGGTGGTGGGCTTCAACGACCTGCCCGGTTCGGCCTTCATGGTGCCGCGCCTGAGCAGCATCCGCACGCCCCGGGAGGCCATCGGCCGGCGGGCGGCGGAGCAGCTGCTGAACTTGATGGCCGGTAACCCGGTTGCCCAGCCGGTGCAGGACATGGGCTTTGAACTGATGGTGCGCGACAGCAGTTGAATCGTGGCAGGCCCCTGCCCGCGGGGGCATGATCAACCTCAGTCCTGATGGGGCCGGCGCTTTTCCCGGGCCAGCAACAATCCGGCAAACACCCCGATCCAGATCACCGAAGCCCCGTAGTTCAAGCGCTGGTACAGGCCGAAGCCCTCCCCTTCCGCCACTGCCAGCCCCATCAACGGCAGCGCCGCCAGGGCCACCAGCGTGCACGCCAGGGAAAACCAGGCAAAGGCTTTCGAACCCAGCAACCAGCCCGCGAGGTAGACCCACAACGCATTGGCGATCACCAGGGTCAGGAACATCACCAGGCCCGCGCTGTTATGCACGGTCTGACTGAAGGAGGGGTTCTGCGGTCCACAGCCCACGTCGCAGGAAAAGTAACCGGTAAACAGGCTGGCAATGCCGTGCAGCGCAATCAGCACGCCACTGATCTGGGCCAGGCCGCGGCCTTCGAAACAAGCGAAGACCGTCACGCCGAAGGCAAAGAACAACAGTCCCAGCGGCAGGTTGTTGATCAGCGGCGACAATTCGTGGGTCGGTGCGCCCAGCGCGCCCAGTTCACTCATGGCCTGGTTGAGATGGCTGTAGCCCGGATACAGGGCCCCGACCAGGGCCACCCCGATGAGCAACCAGAATGGCGTCAACAACCCGGCCACGCAGCCGAATTTAAGCAATGCCTTTTGCATCTAGCGGGGACCTCTGAGCGGTAGATAAAAGCAACAGGCCACTATCGTAAAACGTCACGTGAACCTCGGGCCAGCCTTTTGTCAGCCAGACAGACTGATGGCCATGGTCTACCTTGAAGTGTCACGGGCAATTCATTTGATAGTCATAAAAATTATACGGAAGTCGGAATGAACCCACTCAAGGTATTGCTGACCGGTGCCTGCGGTCGCATCGGCAAGACGTTTTTCCAGGCCATGCAACACCGCTACGATTTTGTCCTCGCCGATCGCCATCAACCGGACTTTGCCATTGGCGAGCACCGCTTCATCCGCCTGGACATGGCCGACAAGGAAGAGTTGACGGCCCTGGTCGATGGTATCGAGGTGGTGGTGCACCTGGCGGGTATTCCTTTTGCCGATTCATCCTTCGAAGAACTGCTGCCGAACAATATCCTCGCCACCACTTACCTGCTGGAGGCGGCCGCGAACGCACGATGCAAGCGCGTGGTGTTCGCCAGCAGCGCCCAGGCCATCGAGGGTTATCCGGTGGACCGGCAGATCACCCCGGGCATGCCGGTAATGCCGGTCAATTTATTCGGCGTGAGCAAATGCTACGGCGAAGCGCTCTGTGCGTTTTACTCGGCCCAGCGCGGGCTATCCTGCATTGTCTTGCGCATCGGCGCCTTCAAGTTCCCCGACGATCACGACCTGCGCGGCACGCCGGACCTGAGCACCTGGCTCAGCCCGCGCGACGCCGTGCAGTTGTTGCAACGGGCGATCGAGGTCGAAGGCGTGCAGCACCTGGTGGCCTACGGGATCTCCAACAACCGCTACAAGCGCCTGGACCTGAGCGAGACCATCCGGGTACTGGGTTATCACCCCATGGACGATGCCTCCCGGGAGTTCGGGCTGCCGCTTCACTGAAGCCGGAAGCGCACTGCCGGGAGCGGCAATCAATGCGGCAAGGCCCCTCCGCTTGCCGCGGCGTTTTTGCCCGGTTTGTATCCACCAGGCCTTGATAAACCTGGACTTGTACCAACAGGCATACAAATTGCTCGCATTGGCCTTGTACTCACACTCAGGTGTTTATCCCATGTTGGTCAATGCCCGTCAGACCCCAGTGATCCAGCCCAGCCATCGCGCGGACCTGGATCCGACTACCGCCGCCGCCAACGCGCTGTCCAGCGGCTTTATCCAGAATGCCCAGGCGGCCGCCACCGCCACTACCGCACCCGGCACGCAGAACGCCGCCGACCAGATCGCCGACAACGTCAATGCGGCCTTTGCCAAGACCCGCGTGCATCTGCAGGCCGCGGTACCGACGGTCGCGCTCCCGGCGACCCTGACCGCCACGGCACCGACGACCCGCACCGCCCCCGCCGCCGTGGCGAGCAACGACAGCGGTGCGACGAAGGAATTCAAGGACTACATGAGCAAGCCGGTGGCCCAGCGCATCCGTGAGCAACTGCTCAAGGAACAGGGACTGACCGAGGACAGCCTGAAAAGCCTGTCGCCGGAAAAACAGAAAGGCATCGAAGACCAGATCGCCGAACGCATCAAGCAAGAGTTCAATGCGCAGACCGCGGACAACAAGGCCAACCCTGTCGACCAGCAGGTTGCCGGGGCCTTTCTGGCCACGAAGTAAACCGATCGGTAGGGGCCCCGACAAACCGCGCAACCCTGTGGCAGCCGGATTTACCGGAACGCCGGACCGCCGCGAAGAGGCCCTCAACAGCGGCAAAAGCTTCGCGGCGGTGCGGCGATCCGACAAGCACCGCTCCCACAGGTACTCCGTCGTATGCCGGCTATCTGTTTGACGCGGGAATTGTGGGCCGGCTTGCCGCGTCAGCATTGACGCCCATCACCGACCCGCCGGCAGCTGACAACAAGCGTTGGCTCAGCGCAACATCTCGAACAAGGCCCGCACCGCCGCCGAACGAGCCCCCGCCGCTGACGCGAGCAAGCCGAAACGCCGCTCGATCGTCACCTCCAGGCGCAGTACCCGCAAGCCTTTGCGCTCGCCGGGCAGGGCCAGTTCGGGGACCAGTGTCACGCCGAGGTTTTCCCGCACCAGGGCATAGGCGCTGTTCCACTCGCGGACCTCGACCCGTATGTCCTGAAGCGACAGACCGATTTCCGCGGCGATGCTGCGGGCATTGACCGTGCAACCGCCGGTCGCCAGCACAAAGGGTTCGGCGACCAGCTCGGCCAGGCTCACGTGGCCATCGACCCCCCTGGCGGCCAGGCGGTGACCGATGGGGACCACCGCCACCCAGGTATCACGCCCCAGCTCCAGGGCACCGCACTTCACATCGGGGTTGAGTACCACGCCGACATCCACGGTGTCATTGGCGAGCATGCTTTGCACCTCATGGTCGCTGACTTCCAGCGCCACCACCTCGATACCGGGATGACGCTGGCGGAATTGACGCAGCAACGGTGGCAGCAAGGTGCTCAGGACCATGGGGAAACTCGCCAGGCGAATACTGCCCCCCACCAATCCCTTGTCGCTGTCGACCTGCTCACGGATGGTTTCCAGGGCGGCGAGCATCACTCGCGCCTGTTCGAGTACCCGTATGCCGATGGCGGTGGGTAATGACTGGCGGGCGTGGCGAGTGAACAACTGGACGCCTAGCGTCTGCTCCATCGCCGCCAGCGCCTGGCTGGCTGCCGATTGCGTCATTCCAACCCGTTCGGCGGCGCGGGTCAGGGTGCCGGTATCCAGCACCGCCACCAGCAGGCGCCAATGCAGCAGATTCATCATGGGAGTAGCTGACCTTATGGATACTTTCTGAATGATTAATTTTACCCAGGTCAGGGTTGAATACGACACTGCCACTGGCCAAGGCCGTCAAGGCCGAACACAGTTCTTACCCAGGGAGTCTCATTGTCATGAAGCTGTACTACGTCCCAAACACCTGCTCGCTGTCCCCGCATATCGTCCTGCGTGAACTGGGCCTGCCCTTCGAACTGGTACGGGTCGACAACCAGAGCAAAATCACCGAACACGGTGAGGACTTTCTCAAGATCAATCCCAAGGGTTATGTGGCGGCGCTGCAGTTGGACGATGGCCGGGTGCTCAGCGAAGGCGCGGCCATCGTGCAGTTTCTCGCCGACCTCAAGCCCGAGGTCGGGCTGGCGCCAGCCAATGGCAGTTGGGAACGCTCGCGTCTGCAGGAAATGCTGAATTTCATCTCCGGCGAGGTGCACGGCGGGATGGGACCGTTGTTCAACCGTGCAATACCGGATGAGGTGAAAGCGATTTTCCGGGACAAGTTGTACAAACGATTCGCCCTGCTGAGCAACACCCTGGAACAGCAGGACTACTTGCTGGGCGAATACTTCAGCGTGGCCGACGCCTACCTGTTCAGCGTGCTGCGCTGGACCGCCTTCCTTGACCTGGACCTGGGGCCGTGGCCAGCACTGGAACGTTTCATGGCGCGCATCGATCAGCGTCCGGCAGTGATTGCCGCGTTGGCGGCGGAACGAGTGGCCTGAGGTCCTGACCTTCACGCAGCACCTTGCAGGCACCGCTGCCCTTTCCTTCACCAGAGCGGCGCGCCAACGACGCGTCGAGGGGCGAGCGGCCATCGCGTAAGAGCAGGCGGCAGCGCGTGCGGCAAAATCCTCAATGACCGAACACATCCACCTTCTTGGCTTTCTTGGCCGCACGCTTTTCGTCGGCGCTCTTGGCGGGTTTCTTCTTGGCGGCTTTCTTTGAATCCATGCCCTTGCTCATGATACGTACTCCAAGTGGATGTAGACTCAGGTATACACCCATCCGGCCACTTCGGCTCTCTTATAATCCCGCGCCAGCCCCCTCCAGTGATGAATTCCATGCCCTCTCCCGACTACGCACGATTGCCGGAAACACTGCGACCGCTGCTGAACAAGTTCTACCGCGCGCACAATTCGCCGATGCGTGCAGCCAGCGACGGACAACTGTGGGTGGTCCGGCAAGGGGAGATCATCGGTGGCCTCTCGCTGACACCCGTTGCCCAGGGACATTGGCTCACCGGACTGTTCGTCGCCCCGCCACGGCGCGGCCAGGGCATTGCCGCGCAGTTGTTGCAACAGGCCCTCGGCGACTGCAATGGCCCGGTCTGGCTGTTCTGCCATCCCGACCTGCGCGGCTTCTATGAACGCCAGGGCTTCCACAACGACCCGGCCCTGCCGCAGCCACTGGCAGAGCGCCTGGCCCGCTACTCGCGCAGCAAACCGATGATCGCCCTGGGTATAGAACCGTTGGTGAGGTCGACTGCGCAAAATGTGTGATGGGCGGTGCATTTGCCCGTGCTAGCCTCGAACCCACACCCGTTTTTACCAGGATGATCATGAAACGCACGCTCGTGGCTTTATCCTTGACCGCCCTTCTCGCCCCCCTCGCCGGCCAGGCCGCCACCGCCAGCAGCGCCATCACCGATGCGCAATACGCCAAGGTCCTGGCAGGACCGTGGCGGGCGCCGGAAAACAGTGTCCGCGACGGCTACCGCCATCCCCGGCAGACCTTGCAGTTCTTCGGCTTGCAGGCCAACCAGACGGTGATCGAGATCACCCCCGGCGCTGGCTGGTACAGCGAGGTACTCGCACCGCTGCTCAAGGACCACGGGCACTACATCGCCGCCGTGCAAGCACCCACGACCAGTGAGTTCGCCAAGCGCTCGGCCCACAACCTGAAGCAGAAATTCGCCAAGGACCCGAGCCACTACGCCAAGGCCGGCGTGGTCGAGTTCGATCCCCAGGCACCCGTGTTCGGCAAGCCCGGTTCGGCCGATCGGGTACTGACCTTCCGCAATGTGCACAACTGGGTCATGGCCGATGACGCCCCGGCGATGTTCAGCGCCTTCTTCAAGGTACTGAAACCAGGCGGCGTGCTCGGTGTGGTGGATCACCGGGCCAAGGACGGCGCCGACCTGACCAGCATCAAGCAAAGCGGCTATCTGCCCACCGCCTATGTGGTGAAACTGGCCACCGATGCTGGGTTTACCCTGGAAGGGCAAAGCGAAATCAACGCCAATCCCAAGGACACCAAAGACTACCCTGGTGGCGTCTGGACCCTGCCGCCATCGCTGAAACTGGGTGACCAGGACCGAGCCAAGTATGTCGCCATCGGTGAATCAGACCGCCTGACCCTGCGTTTCGTCAAACCCGGCAAGGTGGCGGCCGAATAACAACGGCGGGGCGCCTCGGCGCTCAGTCGTCCGTCGCCGGATCCAGGTCGGGGAACAGCACCTCGGTGAAACCGAATTTACTGAAGTCGCTGATCCGCGACGGGTACAGGCGCCCGATCAGGTGGTCGCATTCATGCTGCACCACGCGGGCGTGGAAGCCCTCGGCGAACCGCACCAGCGGTTCGCCATTGGGCGTGAAGCCTTCGTAGCGGATCCGCGAATAGCGCTGCACCGCGCCACGCAGGCCCGGCACCGAGAGGCAGCCTTCCCAGCCTTCTTCCAATTCCGGCCCCAGGGGCGTGATCAGCGGGTTGATGAGGATGGTCTGCGGCACCGCCTCGGCGTCCGGGTAGCGCTCGCTGTGCTCGAAACCGAAGATCACCAGTTGCAGGTCGACGCCGATCTGCGGCGCGGCCAAACCGACGCCACCGACGTGCTCCATGGTCTGGAACATATCGTCGATCAGGTCCCACAACTCCTGGCTATTGAACAGTTCCGCCGGTACCGGCGGGGCAATGCGCAGCAGGCGCTCATCGCCCATTTTCAGGATTTCACGAATCATGATCAGGCTTCATCAGTAGTCGGTTTGAGGGAATGGTCCCGCCCCAGCCCGGAAACAGGCATGGTGTTGTCGTGCTCGTGGAAGCCCTTTTCGCCAGGATGCTTGCCTTCGGACGACATGTGATCGATCACCGCATTCATTTCCGCCCCCAGCAACAGCACCGCCGCGGAGATATAGAAGTACAGCAGCAGCACAATGATCGCGCCGATACTGCCATACATCGCATTGTAATCGGCGAAGGTTTTCACGTAATAGCCAAAACCCAGGGAGGCGACGATCCAGACCACCACCGCCAGCACGGAGCCCGGGGTGATAAAGCGGAATTTCTGCTTCACGTCCGGCATCACGTAGTACATCAAGGCCACGGCGAACATCAGCAGCAGGACCACCACCGGCCAACGCAGCCAGGTCCAGAGGGTGACGACGTACTCCTCCATGCCGATCTGCCCCGCCAGCCAGCTCATCACCTGCGGCCCGAGCACCATCAGCGCGGCGGCGGCCAGCAGCATGACGGCGATGCCAACGGTATAGAAGATCGACAGCGGGAAGCGCTTCCAGATCGGTCGCTCCTCGACCACGTCGTAGGCGGCGTTCATCGCGCTCATCATCAGCCGCACGCCGGCCGAGGCGGTCCACAGGGCAATGACGATACCCACCGAAAGCAGGCCGCCCTTGGATTGCTGCAACTGGTCGATCACCGGGTTGACCTGGTCCAGTGCCTGGGGCGGCAACACCAGCTCCGATTGCATGCGCAGCCAGGTGAAAAAATCCGGCAGGTGCAGGAAACCGATCAGGGCGATCAGGAACAACAGGAAGGGAAACAGCGAAAACAGCATCTGGTAGGCCAATGCCGAGGCATAGGTCGACATTTCGTCGGCGACGAATTCAGTGATCGTGCGCATCATCACGCGGTGCAGGGGCAGGTCGCGCAACTCGGGGAAAATCATAGCGTCTCCTTTCGCCGCAAATAAAGGTAGCGAGTCAAGGCGACTCAAAAGGGTTGTCCAACAACGGTCTTTCTATCGCAAAGCAGCGCCGTTGGCGACCCTCAAAGCATTTCTCGATCTTGACCAGTGTAGCCGCCACGCGAAAACGGCCATCCGGAGGATGGCCGCTGTATCCATTCCCCCAGGGTCAGGCTCGGTCGACGCCTTTCTTGATCGCATCCTTGGTTTTGCCTACCGCCTTCTGTACTTCCCCCTTGAGTTCCTGGGCCTTGCCTTCGGCGCGCAACTGGTTGTTGCCGGTGGCCTTGCCGACGGCTTGCTTGACGTTACCCACCGCTTCGTTCGCCGTGCCTTTGATTTTATCGCTGGTGCTGCTCATGATATTTCTCCAATAAGAAATGCCGGTGTCATGTCTCGACATATGGTGGACCCGGGGCCTGCGCGCGGAGTTTCATTTTTTTTCAGATCGCGTTTACGTGCGGCTTTTTATCGAAGAACTCAGGTTGGGCTTTATGTTTGCCCGCCAACCCCTGAGAATGCGCGCCAGATTCAGGCTGTGGCGCTGAAGATCGATAACGGTAGGAAAGTCATGAAACTCGATAAAAAGCAGGCCATCGCCCGCCGCAACCAGGAACTGGGCGGCGCGGTGCTGGGCATCAACAACTGTCATTTCACCGAACTGAACCGCAACAAGAACATCTGGTGGTTCGATATCCCGGTGGCTCGCCTGGCGATCGGCCAGTACGAATGGGTGCATCTATTGCTGCACACGCCGAGCACCGACCAGTTGCTGCACCTGAAGGTAACGACGGCGTTCCTGCGCGAAAAAATGGAAGGCCTGGTAGTGCGCAACGCCGGCAAACGCCGACCGACCCTGAGCCTGGAACTGAGCGCCGACAAGGACTCGTTCCTCAAGGACGTGCGCCCGGCCGGCACCGGCGTGGACTTCGCACAGTTCCAGCAGCCCTGAATGTGGCGAGCGGGCTTGCCCGCGTTTGACTGCGAAGCCGTCGTAAAACCTTTGAGCGCGTTCTACCCGCCACCATGAGGTCACTGATTTCAGGGGCGCTTCGCGCCCCAGCGCGGGCAAGCCCGCTCGCCACAAATCTCGGTCAGACTTGAGATTGTCAGTAACTGAGTGACATTCGAACTCACCACGGATTTTGCGAAAATCAGACCTTTATAAACGACAAAGCCCCGCATGGCGGGGCTTTGTCGTTTCAGCGGCTCAGGCGATTTTCTTCAGGCCCAGCTTCTGCAGCTCCGCATCGCGCAGCTCGCGGCGCAGGATCTTGCCGACGTTGGTGGTCGGCAACGCATCGCGGAATTCGACGAACTTGGGCACCTTGTAGCCGGTGACATTGGCGCGCATGTGTTCCATCACCTGTTCCTTGGTCAGGGTCACGCCCGGCTTGGCGACGATGAAGATCTTGATCACTTCCCCGGACCTCTCGTCCGGCACACCGATGGCCGCGCATTGCAGCACGCCCGGCAAGGTCGCCAGCACGTCCTCCAGTTCGTTCGGGTAGACGTTGAAACCCGACACCAGGATCATGTCCTTCTTGCGGTCGACAATCCGCATGTAGCCATCCGGCTGGATGATCGCGATATCGCCGGTCTTCAACCAGCCTTCGCTGTCGAGGATCTCGTCGGTGGCGTCCTGGCGCTGCCAGTAGCCCTTCATCACCTGCGGGCCCTTGATGCACAACTCGCCGATCTCGCCCAGGGCCTGTTCTTCCCCGGCATCGTTGACCACCTTGCACAGGGTCGAAGGCACCGGAATACCGATGGTGCCGATCTGGATGCTCTGGCTCGGATTCACCGTCGCCACCGGACTGGTTTCGGTCATGCCATAACCTTCGCAGATGGCACAGCCGGTGACCGCCTTCCAACGTTCGGCCGCAGCCAGTTGCAGGGCCATGCCGCCGGACAGGGTGACCTTGAGCGCGGAGAAGTCCAGCTTGCGGAACCCCTCGTTGTTGCACAGCGCGACGAACAGGGTGTTCAGGCCGACAAAGCCGCTGAACTTCCACTTCGACAGTTCCTTGACCATCGCCGGCAAGTCCCGCGGGTTGCTGATCAGGATATTGTGGTTGCCGATCAACATCATCGCCATGCAATGAAAGGTGAAGGCATAGATATGGTAAAGCGGCAGCGGGGTAATGACGATCTCGCACCCCTCATTGAGGTTCGAGCCCATCAGCGCCTTGCACTGCAGCATGTTCGCCACCAGGTTGCGGTGGGTCAGCATCGCGCCCTTGGCCACGCCCGTGGTGCCGCCGGTGTATTGCAACACGGCGACATCGCCGCTGGACGGGTTGGCTTCCTTGACCGACTGGCCACGGCCCTTGCTCAGCACGTCGTTGAACTTGACGGCCTTGGGCAGGTGATAGGCCGGGACCATCTTCTTCACGTACTTGATGACACTGTTGATCAGCAGGCGCTTGAGCGGCGGCAACAGGTCGGCGACTTCGGTGACGATCACGTGCTTGACCCCAGTCTTGGGCAGCACGGTTTCGGCCAGGTGCGCCATGTTCGCCAGGCAGACCAGGGCCTTGGCGCCAGAGTCGTTGAACTGGTGCTCCATTTCCCGCGCGGTGTACAGCGGGTTGGTGTTGACCACGATCAGCCCGGCGCGAATAGCCCCGAAGACCGCGACCGGGTATTGCAGCACGTTCGGCAACTGCACGGCGATACGATCGCCCGGTTGCAGGTCGGTGTGCTGTTGCAGGTAAGCGGCAAAGGCACCCGACAGTTCATACAGCTCACCATAGGTGAGTGTCTTGCCGAGGTTGCTGAAGGCCGGCTTGCTGGCGAATCGTTGGCAAGACTGCTTCAATACCGTCTGAACATTCGGGTACTCGTCAGGATTGATCTCGGCAGCAATCCCAGCCGGGTACTTATCCTTCCAAAAGTCTTCGATCATGGAAGCCTACTCCTCAGCAACGCGAATTCAGCACCGCATTTGATGCGATTATTATTTATCTGTGTTTTTTATTGGGTGAGTCCGGCTTCAATTTACGCCGAGAAGTCACAAAGCGCGCCGAGAGTAGCAGCTTTGCCGAGGGTCGCCTAGAGCCAAACGCGGCCCTTATGGTCATAAAGATGACTCAAGAAATACCAGCGGTCACTTTTAGAGCAAAAATTCTATTTGTTTTGTTTTCGCTCTAGATCAAGGGTCTCAAGGCAAAAAAGCTTCGTCGGAACGCCGCCAGGACCAAGCTCCGCTCCCACATTAGATGGGGGGTCGTACTCGAAATAACGGTACGACAACATTCCAATGTGGGAGCGGAGCTTGCCCGCGAAGAGGCCTTCGGTCAGTGACGCCGCACCTGTTGCCGCCTAGGCGATATCGCGCAACTCCCGCCGCAGGATCTTGCCCACCGCCGTCATCGGCAGCGAATCACGCAGCACGATGTGCTTGGGTACCTTGTAGCCGGTAAAGTTTTCCTTGCAGTAGGCCTTCAGCTCTTCGAGGCTGACCCCCGAGTCCCGCGCCACCACGAACAGCTTCACCGCCTCGCCGGAACGCTCGTCCGGCACACCGATCACCGCGCAATTGGCGACCTTCGGATGGGCCATCACCACGTCTTCGATTTCATTGGGATACACATTGAAACCGGAGACGATGATCATGTCCTTCTTGCGATCGACGATGTGCACGAAGCCGTCCGGGTCGATCACCGCGATATCGCCAGTCTTGAACCAACCCTCGGCGTCCAGCACCTGCTCCGTGGCCTCGGTCTGCTGCCAGTACCCCTTCATGACCTGCGGCCCCTTGATGCACAGCTCGCCGCGCTCCCCCAGCGCCTGCTCGACACCGTTATCGTCAATGACTTTCAAGGTGGTACCAGGCACCGGAAGGCCGACCGTGCCAAGCCGGCCCTTGTCGCCATAGGGATTGGTGCAGGCGATCGGCGAGGTCTCGGTCAACCCGTAACCTTCGGTGATGCGACAGCCGGTGAGCTTCTGCCAGCGCTCGGCGGTGGCCTTGACCAACGCGGTACCGCCGGAGTTGGTGAGCTTCAGGTTGGAAAAATCCAGGGTCTTGAAATCAGGATGCTCCATCAACGCCACGAACAGGGTATTGAGCCCCAGCAACGCGGAAAAGCGCCAGTTCTTCAGCTCCTTGATAAAGCCGCCAATGTCCCGTGGGTTGCTGATCAACACGTTGTGGTTGCCGGTCACCATCATGCACATGCAGTTCGCGGTGAAGGCATAGATGTGGTACAGCGGCAACGGCGCGATCATTACTTCCTGGCCTTCCTTGAGCAACGGCTGGCCGTCGGGGCCCGGCTGGGACAGGCAGGCGCGGGCCTGCTGCATGTTCGCCACCAGGTTGCCATGGGTCAGCATCGCGCCCTTGGCCAGCCCGGTGGTGCCACCGGTGTATTGCAACACCGCGATATCCTCGAGGCTGGCGGTCAATGGGCGGATCGCATGCCCCCGGCCCAGGCGCAAGGCACTCTTGAACGAGGTCGCCTGGGGCAGGTCGTAGGCGGGCACCAGTTTCTTCAGCTTGTCCACCACCAGGTTGGTCAGCCAACCCTTGGCGGCGGGCATCAGGTCGCCCATCTTCGCTTCGATCAGGTACTCGATCTTCGTATCGGGCAGCACTTCCTGGACCCGCTGGCCGAACAGATTCAAGTACACCAACGCGCGGGCACCGGAGTCCTTGAACTGGTGACGCATCTCGCGAACGGTGTACAGCGGATTGGTGTTGACCACGATCAGCCCGGCGCGCAACGCGCCGAACACGGCAATCGGATAATGCAGGACGTTGGGCAATTGCACCGCGATGCGGTCCCCCGGCTGCAAGTCGGTGTTGCTTTGCAGGTAACCGGCGAACGCCGCGCTGTAGCGCTCAAGCTCGGCGTAGGTCAGGGTCACCCCCATGTTGCTGAAGGCCGGACGATCGGCGAACTTCTTGCAGGAACGCTCGAACACCTCGATCACCGACTTGTAGGCGCCCTGGTCGATGTCCAGGGGTACGCCGGCTGGGCGTTTGTCATTCCAGAAATCAGGTTGCATTGTTTTTGTCCTCTTACCTGAGCCTCTGCGGGGCCGCCTGTGCGCCAAGGCGAAAAAAGCGGTGCTTAGCGGACGTTAGCAGTTAACGGAGATCAGGCAAATATGCCGGACACAGTCATTAACATCATGAATCTTGCTGCCAATGCGCGGCAGGGTCTGCTTCCCGCGCGAGGATGCGCTATACAATGGAACGACAGCGTGCCCCGCCCGATGTCCGTTTCGTCCCCGTGCAAAGGAACCGCCATGATCCATGACACCTTCTGGCTGACCGTGAGCGACCACAGCCGCCTGTACGTCAATTGCTGGTTGCCGGACGGCCCACCAAAAGCCCTGGTCATGCTGTCCCACGGCATGGCCGAGCACAGCGGCCGCTATGCGCGCCTGGCCGAGGCCCTGTGCCGTGCCGGCTATGGGTTATACGCCATCGATCAGCGCGGCCACGGCAAGAGCGCCGAACACGGCGTGCTCGGGCACTATGCCGACCAGGACGGCTGGTGTGCGGTGGTCAGTGACCTGGCCAGCCTCAACCAGCGCATCGGCGAACAGCACCCCGGCGTGCCCGTCATCCTGCTGGGCCACAGCATGGGCAGCTACATCGCCCAGGCCTACCTGCTGCACCATAGCGCCAGCTTGCAGGGCGCGATCCTCAGCGGCTCGAATTTCCAACCGGTGGCGCTGTACCGCGCGGCCGGCGCAATTGCCCGCTTCGAACGCTGGCGCCAGGGTGCCACGGGGCGCAGCGCGCTGATCGACTGGCTGTCGTTCGGCTCCTTCAACAAAGCCTTCAAGCCCAACCGCACGGCCTTCGACTGGCTGAGCCGTGACCCGGAGGAAGTGGACAAGTACGTCAACGACCCGCTGTGCGGCTTCCGTTGCACCAATCAATTGTGGATTGATCTGCTCGGCGGTCTGCGGCAGATCAGCAAGGCCAAGAACCTCACGCAGATCGACCCGGGCCTGCCGCTGCTGGTGATCGGTGGCGAATGTGATCCGGTCAGTGAGGGCAAGCGTCTCAAGGATCTGGCCAACGCTTTGCGCGCCGCCGGTAGCCAGAACCTGCAATTGAACGTCTACCCACAGGCACGGCATGAAGTGTTCAACGAGAGCAACCGCGAGGAGGTCACCCGCGATGTCATCCAGTGGCTGGAACAGGCCCTGGCGCATCGTCGACCCTCGCGTTCGGAATGATCGCCAGCTCAATTATTTGCTTTAAAATCAACTAGTTGATTTTAAATAACACCCTAACAGGACACCCTTGCGATGACCCAGGTTACCAACACGCCTTACGAAACCCTTGAAGTCGGCCAGACCGCCAGCTACAGCAAGACCGTCGAAGAGCGGGATATCCAGTTGTTCGCCGCCATGTCCGGCGATCACAACCCGGTGCACCTGGACCCCGAGTTCGCGGCGGCGAGCATGTTCAAGGAGCGCATCGCCCACGGTATGTTCAGCGGGGCGCTGATCAGTGCGGCGGTGGCCTGCGAGCTGCCTGGGCCGGGCACCATCTACCTGGGCCAGCAGATGACATTCCAGAAGCCGGTGAAGATCGGCGACACCCTGACCGTGCGCCTGGAAATCCTCGAAAAACTGCCGAAATTCCGCGTGCGCATCGCCACCCGCGTGTTCAACCAGCGCGATGAGCTGGTGGTCGATGGCGAGGCCGAGATCCTCGCCCCGCGCAAGCAACAGACGGTAACCCTGACCAGCCCGCCGCCGATCACCATTGGCTGATCACGGTCTCTTGTCGCGAGCGGACCTGGTTGCAAATTTTCTTGAACAGAAAAAACGCCGGATCAACCGGCGTTTTTTGTGACCGCGCGAAACTTAGCTGGCGCGGGCGATATTACGCAGCGCCTTGATCTGGTCGTGGTTGCGCAGCACCCCCTGGTACTGGCGGTTTACCAGGTCGGTAAGCTCTACCAGATTGCTGTACTTGGCCAATTTCACCAGCGCTTCGCTGTAGGCTTTCTTGGCGTGGTCTTCACCGCGCTCGGCTTCGTTGAGTACCGCCTCTTCACCCTTGCCGGTGAACAGCGCCTTCACATCCACCCAGCGACGGTGCAAGTCACCGACCACGCTGGTGGAAGTCTCCGGATCGCCGCCCAGTTTGCGCACTTCGGCCTGCAGTTCCACCGCCGAGGTCGAACAGTCGCCGGCACGTTGCACGAACAATGCCTTGAGCTGGGGATTCTTGACATCATCAGCACAGCTCTGAAAACCTTTCTGACCATCCTTGCTGACTTCGATCAGACGGTTGAGAATCGATATCGCTTCTTTATTGATGTTGGTCATGGCTCAATTCCTTCTGGTGGTGAAAGTCACCGAAGACTGCTGCAGTCGTCGTGCCAAACCCTGACCGTTTATTTTTTACTTATATTTCATATAGTTAAAAATAAACCAAGTATCTGTATGGTGGTTATTTGCATGATCTGTCAATTGGCCTGCATGCAGAATGCCTGTATTTTCCGAGATGCTTGAACAGCGCAAGACAAGGTCGCCCATGAATCCCGAGAAACTCGAACTGCTGATCACCCGCGAGATGCCGTTCGGCAAATACAAGGGGCGGATCATCGCCGACCTGCCCGGCCCGTACCTGAACTGGTTCGCCCGCGAGGGTTTCCCCCACGGCGAGCTCGGTGGCCTGCTCGCCTTGATGCAGGAGATCGACCACAACGGACTGGCCGATCTGCTCGACCCACTACGCGCCAAGCACGGCAAGCCCAAACCCCGCCATTGACTTCGTTGTCGAGAGAACCAACGCATGCCAAGCAATGCAGAGCACGCCCGCGACGAACACTTCTGGCACGCCGTGGCCGCGCGTTATGACCTGGAGCCCGGCCCGATCAACCTGGAAAACGGTTACTTCGGCCGCATGACCCGCAGCGTCGTGGCGCAATACGAACGCCATATCGAGTTCATCAACCGCAGCAACTCGGTGCATGTGCGCCAACGCTTCGAAATGATCGAGAGCCTGGAGATCCGCGCGCAGTTGGCCGATCTGCTGGGCACCTCGGCCGATGCCGTGGCCCTGACCCGCTGCGCCAGCGATGGCCTGCATGCGCTGATCCGCAACTACAACGCCCTGCGGCCCGGCGATCAGTTGCTGGTCAGCGACCAGGAATACCCCAGCGTCCTCGGCGCCATGCGTTGGCTGGCGCGCAATCGCGGCGTCGAGCTGATCGAGATCAGCCATCCCTGCCCGGTAAGCTTCGACAGCCTGGTGGCCACCTATCAGCAAGCTTTCGAGCGTTATCCGCGACTGAAGCTGATGGCCCTGACCTATGTCACCCATCGCAGCGGACTGGTGATGCCGGTCCAGGCCATCGCGGCCGCGGCCCGGGAACATGGGGTCGATGTGATCCTGGACGGCGCCCATGCCCTCGGTCAGATCGACTTCGACCTTGCAGCACTCGGCATCCCGTTTGCCGGTTTCAACCTGCAGAAATGGATGGGCGCGCCCCTGAGCCTGGGCTTTCTCTATATCGATCCCAAGCGCCTGGCGGATATCGACCCGGACATGGGCGAGGAACGCTACCCCGTCAGCGATATCCGCGCCCGCGCGCCTTATGGCACACCGAATATTCCGGCCTGGATGACCTTGCCCCTGGTCTTCGAGGAGCATCGGGCACTGGGCGGTTCGGCGGCCAAGGGCGCACGACTCAATTACCTGCGCGACCTGTGGGTGAGCGAAGCGCGGCGGATGCCGGGCATCGAGGTGCTGACACCGGACGATCCGCGGCTGTATTGCGGCATCACCTCGCTGCGCTTTCGGCATGAGCCGGAACAGCAGCGGATGGTCGAGCGGCTGCTGACGGAGTACAACCTGTTTACCGTGACCCGCGACGGTACGGCCCATGGCAATTGCATCCGGGTCACCCCGGGGTTGGCCAATACGGCGCAGGACATGAAATTGCTGGTACGGGCACTGGGCGAATTAAGCGGTTGAATGGCCCGCTGCCCGCGAAGGAGCCGGCACAAACACCCCAACCTTCGGACCGGAAGACTTTTCATCGGGCAAAAAAAACGGTGCGCCGACCAAGCGCACCGTAAAGCCGTAGAACACACAACGAATTCAGTAACGCGCCATCAGTCCAGCAGGGCCAGCGCCTCGGCGGTGCACTCCTGGATCCGCGCCCAGTCGCCATTCTTGATCCACTCGGGATCGAGCATCCAGCTGCCACCCACGCACATCACATTCTTCAACGCCATATAGCTCTTGATATTGGCCGGGCCGACACCGCCGGTCGGGCAGAATTTCACTTCGCCGAACGGACCGCCCAAGGCCTTGAGCGCCGCCACGCCGCCGCTGACTTCCGCCGGGAACAGCTTGAAGCGACGATAGCCCAGGGCATAACCCTCCATGATCCCCGAGGCATTGCTGATGCCGGGCAACAACGGAATCGGACTGTCGACGCTGGCTTCCAGCAGGTCACGGGTGATGCCCGGGGTGACGATGAACTGCGAGCCCGCCGCCTCCGCCGCCGCCAGCATCTGCCGATCGAGCACGGTACCGGCACCGGTCACCAGCTCCGGACGTTGTTCGCGCAGGATCTGGATCGCCTTGAGGCCGAATTGCGAACGCAGGGTCACCTCCAGCGCCGTCAGGCCGCCGGCGGCCAGGGCGTCAGCCAGCGGCAGCACGTCCTGCTCGCGGGCAATGGTGATCACCGGAAGAATCCGTGCACGGGCGCAGAGCTCATCGATCAGGACGACCTTGTCTGCCATGGAGACGGTCGGGACATTTTTTGTCATAGCAGCGGATCCTTGACTCATGGGCACCAGTAGATATTCAGGGTAGGTTGCAGGAAGGCGCGAATCGGCATGGCGGCGAGGTCATCGCCGGCCAATGCGGCATTCAGGGTAGTGAGTTTCGACTGGCCGGAAATCGCCAGCACGGTGAAGCCCGCCGAAGCCAACAGGGCCCGGCTCATGCTCAGGCGCTGGCGCGGCACGCTCGGCGCCAGCATCGGCCAGACCCGACGGTGGCCATCCACTTGCAGGGCCGCGGCCAGGTTGGGGCTGCCAGGGAACAGCGACGCGGTGTGACCGTCATCGCCCATGCCCAGCACCAGCACGTCGATAGCCGGCAGCTCGGCGAGCAACCGGTCGGCTTGCTCCGCCGCCGCCTCCAGGTTCGCCGCCGCGTTGTACAAGCCGATAAACCGTGCCTTGGCCGCCGGGCCTTGGAGCAGGTAGCGCTTGAGCAGGCCGGCGTTACTGTCAGCGTGTTCCACCGGCACCCAACGCTCGTCGGCAAGGCTGACGACCACACGGGACCAGTCCAGCTCCTGTTTCACCAGGCTCTGGAAGAACGCCACCGGGCTACGCCCACCGGACACCACCAGGGTCGCCACGCCACGCGCGGCAATGGCATTGCGCAATTGCTCGGCAACCGCCCGTGCCTGGCCCTCGGCCAACAGCAACGGGCTGCGGAACTCGTGGGCCTGTACGCCTTGCGGCAGTTTCAATTCAGATATCGCCATACCACGACCTCCCATCCCGCGTGATCAGTGCAATGGAACTCATCGGTCCCCAGGACCCCGCCGCGTACGGCTTGGGCGCATCACCGGACTTCTTCCAGCCGGCGATCAACTGGTCGCACCACTTCCACGCGGCTTCGATCTCATCCTTGCGGACAAACAGGTTCTGGTTGCCGTGCATCACTTCCAGCAACAGACGCTCGTAGGCGTCCGGGATCCGCGCACTGCGATAAGTGTCGGAGAAATTCAGTTGCAGCGGCCCGCTGCGCAGTTGCATGCCCTTGTCCAGGCCCTGCTCCTTGGTCATCACGCGCAACGAAATACCTTCGTCCGGTTGCAGGCGGATAATCAGCTTGTTGCTGATCTGCAGGCGCTGCTCGGGGGCGAAAATGTAGTGCGACGGCTCCTTGAAGTGGATGACGATCTGCGACAGCTTCTGCGGCATGCGTTTGCCGGTGCGCAGGTAGAACGGCACGCCGGCCCAGCGCCAGTTGCGGATATCGGCGCGCAGGGCGACGAAGGTCTCGGTGTCGCTCTGGGTGTTGGAGTTTTCTTCCTCCAGGTAACCCGGCACCGCATGGCCTTCGCTGTGCCCGGCAATGTACTGGCCGCGCACCACCTGGGTGGTCAAGCCTTCCGGGCTGATCGGCGCCAGGGCCTTGAGCACCTTGACCTTCTCATCCCGGATGCTGTCGGCCGAGAGGTCCGCCGGCGGGTCCATGGCGATCAGGCAGAGCAGCTGCAGCAGGTGATTCTGGATCATGTCGCGCAACTGGCCGGCCTTGTCGAAGTAACCCCAGCGCCCTTCGATACCGACCTTCTCGGCCACGGTGATTTCCACGTGGGAGATGTAGTTCTGGTTCCACTGGGTTTCGAACAGGCTGTTGGCGAAACGCAGGGCGATCAGGTTCTGTACCGTCTCCTTGCCCAGGTAGTGGTCGATGCGATAGGTGCGGTTCTCCGGGAAGAACCGCGCCACGGCATCGTTGACCTTGCGTGACGACTCGAGGTCCGAACCGATGGGTTTTTCCAGCACCACCCGGGTGTTGTCCGCCAGGCCGACCTTGGCCAGGTTCTCGCAAATCGCGCCATAAACCGAAGCCGGCGTGGCGAAGTAGGCGATCAGGCACTGACGGGTGCCGGCCTGCTCGGCCAGGGCGACATAGTCGTCGGGCCTGAGGAAGTCCACGTGCAGATAGCTCAGGCGCGCGAGAAAGCGCTCGAGCACCACTTCGTCGATTTCCCGGTCCTCGACAAAGACCCGCAATTCTTCTTCGATGGTCGCCAGGTGCTCGACGTTGCTGCCGGGCTCACGCGCCAACGCCAGGATGCGCGTGTCCTCATGCAACAGGCCCGCGCCATCGAGGTGATACAAGGCAGGAAACAGCTTGCGAAGCGCCAGGTCGCCCAAAGCGCCAAACAAGGCAAAGGTGCACGGTTCAACCGTTATCGAAGGCATGATGTTTGTTCTTTTATCAAGTTAAACGATAAATACCTTTTTTCGAGGCATCACTCAAGGAAAAATGTAGTAATAACCACAACATTTTATCAATATAATCATTCCGAGTGGTGGTCATCACACGCCATCAGTAGGATAGGCCACCGCCAGGCACTGCCCAAGGGCATTGTTCCGGGCCTTGCAGAATCCAAGTTGCCTCGAATCAAGGAATCACCAAATGGACCGCGTGCGAAATCTCCTGGAGCAGATCCAGGGCCGCCTCGAAGACCTGAACAAGGCCGAGCGCAAAGTCGCCGAAGTCATCCTGCTCAACCCGCAGCAGGCGACCCGTTTCAGCATCGCCGCCCTTGCGCAGGCGGCCTCGGTCAGCGAGCCGACGGTCAACCGCTTCTGCCGCTCGTTCGGTGTCAGTGGCTACCCCGAACTCAAACTGCAGTTGGCCCAGAGCCTGGCCAGCGGCGCGGCCTATGTCAGCCGCGCGGTGGAGGCCGACGATAATCCCGAGGCCTATACGCAAAAGATTTTCGGCAGCGCCATTGCCTCCCTGGACAGCGCCTGCCAGGCCCTGGACCCGAACCTGATCAGCCGCGCCGTCGACCTGCTGATCCAGGCCCGGCAGATCCACTTTTTCGGCCTGGGCGCTTCGGCGCCGGTGGCCCTGGATGCCCAGCACAAGTTCTTTCGCTTCAACCTGGCGGTCACCGCCCATGCCGATGTACTGATGCAGCGGATGCTCGCCTCGGTGGCTCACACTGGCGAGCTGTTCGTGATCATTTCCTACACCGGGCGTACCCGGGAACTGGTGGAAGTGGCGCGCATCGCCCGGGAGAACGGCGCCTCGGTGCTGGGCCTGACGGCGGCGGGCTCGCCCCTGGCCAAGGCGAGCACCTTGAGCCTGAACATTCCATTGCCGGAAGACACCGACATCTACATGCCGATGACCTCGCGGATCATCCAGTTGACGGTGCTGGACGTGCTGGCCACCGGCATGACCCTGCGCCGAGGCGTGGACTTCCAGCCGCACCTGCGCAAGATCAAGGAAAGCCTCAACGCCAGCCGCTATCCGGTGGGCGACGAGTTCAACTGAGCCTATGCGGCGAGGAGACTGAGCCTAAGCGGCGAGGAGACTGAGGCTGACACTGTGGCGAGCGGGCTTGCCCGCGCTGGGCTGCGAAGCGGCCCTAAAATCAGCGACGTCATTGTGTCAGGCAGAACGCGATCACAGGTTTTACGACTGCTTCGCAGCCGAACGCGGGCAAGCCCGCTCGCCACAGTGTCCGCATTCGCCGTGACACCGGCCTCAGACCCTGGCCCGCGCCTGCAAACTCAGATGCGCCCGCTCCCCGGGCGCCAGGCACAGGCTGTCGGTGCCGCCACAGGCGGCCTCGACACAGACAAAGCCCATCACTTCGCTCCAGCTCACCCCCAGCAACGGCCGGGGCCCCGGATGCCAGACCACGGTGTCGGCGCTGTCACCGGTGTCGATGCACAGCTCGCGCTGCCAGGCGTGGTCCTTGAGCTGCAACTCGCCCTCATGCTGGAACACCCGCTGACAACCTCCGTCGACCCGCAGCTCGCCTTCCTGTCGGCACGCCTGGCGATTCAACTGGTCATAGCCCTGTACCCCGTCCAGCCCAGACAGCGCTATCTCACCGACATCGCCAATACGCCAATAGGCGTGCAGCGCATGACTCAACTGGCACGGTTCGCTGTCCTGATGCTCGGTGCTCAGGCGCAAGTCCATGCTCTCGCCCAGGCGTGCATGCAGGTCAACCTGCCAGTCACACAGCTGCAAGCGCCAGTGCAAGCTGACCCCTTTCTCATCGCTGCTGCTTTCCAGCAGTTTCCAGTCGATCAGCCGCGCCCAACCATGGGACGGCCAGGCGTTTTCGCTCGGATGCCGACCATACCAGGGCCAGCACACCGGTACCCCGCCGCGAATCGCGCCGACCTGCGGCCACTTGGCCGCGCACCACAACCAGGGCTTCTGTCCCCGCGGCTGAAAATGCAGCAATTGCGCACCCTGTCGACTGAACACCGCCTGGCACAGTGGATGGTCGATCACCAGTACTTCGCGCTGTTGAAAGCGCTCCCACTGGAAAGTCGGCTGTTCGCGCCGGGATTTGAAAAAACGTTGTAGCGGTTGCTCGTGCATGTGCCGCGAATCCTGAAAATCGTTTTGCCGTATCCATGTGACTGTGGGAGCGGTGCTTGCCCGCGAAGCTTTTGGCAGCCTCAAGGGCCCCTTCGCGGCGGTGCGGCGATCCGACAGTCCTGCTCCTACAGGTTACGTAGCGTCTGCGAAAGCGTATTGCTCTGGCGCTTCGCCCTTGCCCCCCGCACCCAAAAAAAAGCGGACGGTCTGGTGGACCATCCGCAAGATGCGCACATAGAGAGAGAGCTTATCAGCCGAAGCCTTAGAAGACCGACTGAATTTTCAGACCAGCCACCAGCGCGTTGTCGACTTGATCCACACCACCTGGATGGGTGATGTATTGCAGGTTGGGACGTACGGTCAGCCAGTTGGTGACGTGGAAGCCGTAGTTGATCTCGGTGTTGTACTCGGTGTCGCGCAGCGGCGTGTACAGCGGGTTGTTGTAGTCGTTGACGCCAATGGCATCGTTTTCCAACTCGGCGTTTTTCCTCACGTCCTGATTGACATGGATACGGCCGAAACCGATCCCGACGTCATCCTTCGGACGCGCATCGAACGGCCCCTTGTACACAAACATCACCGACTGGTAGTTGTCGACGACGTTGGTGGCCTTGTCGTGGAAGGTCGCGTTGGCGGCGATGTTCAGACCGCGCGAAGCGTCGCCGTTGTGGCTGGTGAGTTGCTGCTGTGCCACGAACCAGTAACCGTGCTTGCTATCGTGGACACGATAAGGCGCACCCGTCGCTGCGGCATTTCCACCATTGTCATCCTTGAGCACGTCATTGGCCGGGGCCGTGCTTTTGTAGTAACCGACACGGTATTCGCCCGGCAGGTCGTTGACCTTCGGCGACCAGACCAGTTCGACCGGCAGGACGGTACCCTTGGTGCCGCTACCACTGAGCTTGAAGCCGTTACCGTGCTCCAGTTGCGATGGGTTCTGGTTATAGGCACCGATCTGCGCATACAGCTCAGGCGTGATGTTGTACTTCACGCGGATCGCCGCCTGCATGACTGGCCAGTTGTACCAGATACCGGTGGCCCAGTTACCCGCCTGGGAACCGCAGAACGTCAGGTTCTGGAACTCGCAAGGGAAGGTGTTGAAATCTTCGCCCTCGCCGAAGTAACCGGCCTTGACGTCCAGTTTATTGTCGAGGAACTGGTGCTGGATCCACAACTGGGTCAGACGGACCATGTGGCCACGACCGTAGACTTCCTGGGAGGAGCTCAAGGTGCCGGCACGCGGGTCGCCGACACGGTCATTGGAGATGTTCTGACCGTTACGGTTGGTGAGCTGGATCTTGGCCTGGGTGTTATCCCAGCCCCACAGCTTTTGCAGGTCCAGCGCCACGCCCAGGCCAAACTGGTCGGAGTAACGTGAGGTCTTGTTGTCGTTGTAGCCACCATGCAGGTTGCTACCGACCTCACCGACATAGTCGGCCTTGATGTCGATACCTTCTTCGATCAGCTTGGTTCGCTCTCCACCCCAGTCACCGGTCATCCATTTGGAGTCAGCGCTGAACGCATCGGCCGCCATTGCATTACCGGCCAGGACCAGTGCCGCTACCGCTGACAATTGGCAGATCAGCCGAGTATTGGTGTGCTGCTTTTTCATCCCTACATCCTCGTTTTATTGTTATTAACGGTTTTTATCAAACGTGGTTTACATCGTCTGTAATGCATCAAATCTCTTTGGCAGACGGTTTTCCTGACGCTAATGTTTCGACGGGGCGGACGGCGTTCCGCCCCCCCTCGCCACCTTCAGCGGCCCTTGAACTGCGCCACATTGTCGGCATGCACCTGGGCCTGCGGCTTGCCCACTACCCCCAGGCGCTCACCGGTCTTGGCATCGAACAGCAACACCTTGGCCGGATCGAATTGCAGGGTCAGGGTTTCGCCCACCTGCGGCGCCACGTCCGGCGCCAACCGGCAGCAGACCTTGGTGTCGTTGAGGTTGACGAACACCAGGGTGTCGGGACCGGTCGGTTCGGTGACCTGCACCTCGGCGCGGATGCTTGGCAGCCCATTGGGTTCGCCCCGCATCAGGCTGATCTGCTCAGGACGCATGCCGAGGATTACTTCGCGGTCTTCAAGACCCGCGTCGGTCATGCCCAATGGCAACTCGCAACGGGCCTGGCCGCTGTCGAGCAAAGCCAGCAGACGGCCGTCCTTGCGTTGCAGGCGCAGGGGAATGAAGTTCATCGGCGGCGAACCGATGAAGCTGGCAACGAACAGGTTCGCCGGGTCGTTGTAGATCTGCTTCGGCGTGCCAAATTGCTGGATGATGCCGTCCTTCATCACCGCCACCTTGTCGCCCAGGGTCATGGCTTCGATCTGGTCGTGGGTCACGTAGACCGTGGTGGTTTTCAGGCGCTGGTGCATCAGTTTCATTTCAGTGCGCATCTCGACCCGCAGCTTGGCGTCGAGGTTGGACAGCGGTTCATCGAACAGATAGATCTTCGGCCGCCGCGCCAGGGCCCGGCCCATGGCCACGCGTTGCTGCTGGCCGCCGGACAGTTGGCCGGGCTTGCGATTGAGCAAGTGCTCGATCTGTAGCAGCTTGGCGACCCGCGCGACTTCCTCGTCGATGGCCGACTGGTTCATCTTGCGAATTTTCAGACCGAACTCGATGTTCTCGCGCACACTCATGGTCGGGTACAGCGCATAGGACTGGAACACCATGGCGATGTCGCGATCCTTCGGACTCATGCCGCTGACGTCCTGATCACCGATCATGATCGCGCCACCGGTGATGTTCTCCAGGCCGGCGATGCAGTTCATCAACGTTGACTTGCCACAGCCCGAAGGTCCTACCAGGATCAGGAACTCACCCTCGGCGATCGACAGTTCAATGTTCTTCAGGGTGTCCGGCAAGCCGGCGCCGTAGGTCTTGTTTACATTGCGAAGTTCGAGCGTTGCCATGATTACCCCTTGACCGCGCCGGCCGTCAGCCCGCGCACGAAATACTTGCCTGCGACCACATAGACCAGCAGGGTCGGCAGCCCGGCGATCATCGCCGCTGCCATATCAACGTTGTATTCCTTGACCCCGGTACTGGTGTTGACCAGGTTGTTCAGCGCCACCGTGATCGGTTGCGAATCGCCACTGGAGAACACCACGCCGAACAGGAAGTCGTTCCAGATCTGCGTGAACTGCCAGATCAGGCAGACCATGATGATCGGGGTCGACATCGGCAGGATGATCAGCCGGAAGATGGTGAAGAACCCCGCCCCATCCAGGCGCGCCGCCTTGACCAGCGCATCGGGAATGCTCACGTAGTAGTTACGGAAGAACAGCGTGGTGAACGCCAGGCCGTAGACGATATGCACGAACACCAGGCCCGTGGTGGTACTGGCCAGGCCCATCTTGCCGAGGGTGAACGAGGCCGGCAGCAGCACGGTCTGGAACGGCAGGAAGCAACCGAACAGCAACAGGCCGAAGAACAACTGCGAACCGCGAAAGCGCCACATCGACAACACATAGCCGTTCAACGCACCGATCGCGGTGGAGACCAGTACCGCCGGAATGGTGATCTTGATCGAGTTCCAGAAGTAACCGTTGACCGTGGCCCAGGCCTTGATCCAGCCGATGTCGGTGACCACCGTCGGCCAACTCAGCAGGTTGCCGGTGCTGATATCTTCCGGCGACTTGAAGCTGGTCAACAGCATGACCACCAGCGGTACCAGATAGAGCAGCACGGCGAGGATCAGCACCGCGTAGATGGCGATGCGACTCAGGCTGATGGACGGCTTGTAGGCGAGACTAGTCATTGCGCTTGGTCCTCAGCTCGGAGTACAGGTAAGGCACGATAATCGCGAGAATCGCACCGAGCATCAGGATCGCACTGGCCGAGCCCATGCCCATCTGGCCGCGACTGAAGGTGAACGAATACATGAACATGGCGGGCAGGTCGGACGAGTAACCCGGGCCTCCGGCGGTCATTGCCGCCACCAGGTCGAAGCTCTTGATCGCGATATGCGCCAGAATCATCACCGCACTGAAGAACACCGGACGCAGGCTGGGCAGCACCACTTTCCAGTAGATCCTGGGCATGCTCGCGCCATCGATCTGGGCGGCACGGATGATCGACTGATCGACCCCGCGCAGACCGGCCAGGAACATCGCCATGATGAACCCCGAGGCCTGCCATACCGCAGCAATCACCAGGCAATACACCACACGATCCGGGTCGATCAGCCAGTCCAGGCGAAAGCCTTCCCAGCCCCAGTCGCGCAGCAGCTTGTCCAGCCCCATGCCCGGGTTGAGCAGCCATTTCCAGGCGGTACCGGTGACGATCATCGAGAGCGCCATCGGGTACAGGTAAATCGTGCGGATGAAACCTTCGCGGCGGATGCGTTGGTCGAGGAACACCGCCAGCAGCACGCCGATCACCAGGGTGATGCCGATGAACAAGCCACCGAACAGCGCCAGGTTCTTGCTCGCCACCCACCAGCGGTCGTTATCGAACAACCGGGCGTATTGCGCCAGGCCGACCCATTTGTAGGTCGGCAGGAACGTCGAGTTGGTGAACGAGAGAACAAACGTCCACAGGATGTAGCCATAGAAGCCCACCAGGACGATGAACATGCTCGGCGCCAGCACCAGTTTAGGTAGCCAGCGCTGCAATGTATCGAACGGCGAGGCCTTGCTGAACACAGCAACAGAACTCATGGGAAAATCCACTACAGGGAAAAAAGACTACAGGCAGACCCTTTGCAGGAGTGGCCGGTCGATGCTCGATTGCTGGCGATAGCGGTGCGGCGGTGTATCAGTTGGCAATCCAGTGATTGACATTCCGCTATCGCCAGCAAGCTGGCGCCTACACATTCCACTATCGCCGGCAAGCCAGCGCCTACAGGGGCCTGCGGTGCTGAAACTACTTGGCGGACTTGACCGCGGCGCCGAGTTTCTTGGCGGCGTCGGCAGGATCGGCTTTCGGGTCGTTGATGTAGTTGGTCACTACGTCAAAGAACGCGCCCTGTACCGCCAGCGTGGTCGCCATGTTGTGCGCCATGCTCGGCTGCAAGCCGCCGGTCTTGGCATCCGCCAGGAAATCCTTGGCCGCGGTCTGGGCACAGGAATCGAAACCGTACTTGCCCATGTCGCTCAGCATGTCGTTACGAACCGGGATCGAACCCTTGTTGATGCTGAAGACTTTCTGGAAGTTCTCACCCAGGACGACCTTGGCGATGTCCTGCTGGCCCGCCGCGGTACCCTTGTCTTTCTGCTTGAACACCGCCAGGGAGTCGATGTTGTAGGTGAAGGCTTTTTCAGTGCCCGGGAAGGCTACGCATTCGTAGTCCTTGCCCGCGACTTTCTTGGCCGCCGTCCACTCGCTCTTGGCCCAGTCACCCATGATCTGCATGCCGGCCTTGCCGTTGATGACCTTGGCCGCTTCCAGATTCCAGTCCTGGCCTTTGCCGTCGACGTCCATGTAGGTCGCGACTTTCTTGAGTTCGGTCAACGCCTTGACCATCTCGGGACCGGTCAGGGTGGCGTTATCCAGATCGACCAGGGCTTTCTTGTAGCCATCGACACCCATGACCGACAACACCACCGCTTCGAAAACGGTGCTGTCCTGCCAAGGCTGACCGCCGTGGGCGAGTGCAATGAAACCCGCTGCCTTGAGCTTGTCGCCGGCGGCGTAGAATTCCTGGAGGGTGGTCGGCGGTTTTTCGATACCGGCTTTCTTGAAGACTTCCGGGTTGATCCACAACCAGTTGACGCGGTGAATGTTCACCGGCACGGCCACGTAGTTACCTTGATACTTCACGGTATCGGAGACTTTCTTGTCGAGCAGGCTGTCCCACTTCTCTTCCTTGGCCGCGCCCGTCAGGACCTCAGTGTCGAGCAGCCCGGTGGACGCCCACTCCTGGATGTCCGGCCCCTTGATCTGCGCCATGGCAGGCGGGTTGCCAGCGACCGCGCGGCTCTTGAGCACGGTCATCGCGGTGGCGCCGCCGCCGCCGGCTACGGCGCCGTCCTTCCAGGTGAAACCGTCTTTTTCAACTTGGGCCTTGAGCACATCGACCGCGGCTTTCTCACCACCGGAAGTCCACCAATGAACGACTTCCACGGACCCTTTCGAGTCGGCGGCCATAGCACTGAGAGGAAACAACGAGGCGAGGGAAACGACAGCGGCGAGGCGGGAAATCGAATTCATCTGTAGTACCTTTCTTGTTGTTATGCATGCAAGTCTGGTGCTTGCGCTGCATGGGATTCTAGTCAAGGCAAGGCCCCTCGCAGGTAACGAAGGGACGTGCAAATGTCACCGCATGGTTACATTATTTTCTTTGCTGTTTCAGCCGAAGATGGCCGGGCCAGAGCGCTCGCCAGGCTTGGCGCCAATGGCAGGCCGGGCAGCAGTACCGCTTGAAAGGCGTGGTAGAGGTCAGGCTTGCCGCCCCAGATCCGCGCATCGGGTCGATTGTGCTCGTCCAGTTCGTGATGCCAGCTGCCCAGCGTCGGGTCGATGAAATGCACGGCGATAAAATCCCAGAAGCGCCGATACCAGGTTTCGTACTGCGCCTGGCCCGTGCGCCGGAGCAAGGCGGCGGCCGTGGTGCTGGCTTCGGCATGGGTCCAGTGCAGGCGCTGGCGGACCACCGGGCGGTTGTCCCAGTCCAACGTGTAGACGATGCCCGGTGCCCCATCGACCTGCCAGCCGTGACGGCAGGCGCTGTCGAACAGCCCGCGGGCGTCGTCCTGCAACCAGTCGGGGGTGAACAGTCCGGCCTGCTGGCGAGCGGCCTCCAGGTGCAGCACCAGGCGCGCCCATTCGAAGCCGTGGCCTGGCGTTGTGCCATAGGGACGAAAGCCGTCCGCCGGGTTGTCGTGGTTGTACTCGCGCAAGGGCCGCCACTGGCGGTCGAAATGCTCGATGACCATGAAGTCGTTGGCGGCGGCGTGCTGGTGGATCACCCGTTCGACGATGCGCAGCGCACGATCCAGCCAGCGACTGTCGCCGGTGACATCGGCCAGGGCGAGAAACGCCTCGGTGCCGTGCATGTTGCTGTTGGCGCCGCGATAGGCTTCTTCCTGCCGCCAATCGCGGGCAAAGGACTCGCGCAGGGCGCCCTCCTCCTCGCTCCAGAAATGCGTTTCGAGCACGCGGATCGCTTCGGTCAGCAGGCGCGGGGCATCGGCCGCGCCGGCGACCACCGCGGAGCTCGCGGCCAGGGCGACAAAGGCATGCAGGTAAGCCGCCTTGCCAGGGTTGCCATCGCGATGATCGGGGGCCGCATACCAGCCGCCATGGGCGCCATCGCGCAGGGGCCCCCAGAGGGCGGCGATACCATGCTCGACCAGCGCCAGGCACCCGGGAATCCCCTGGATATGCGCCATGGCGAAACTGTGGGTCATGCGGGCGGTGTTCATCGTTTCCGCCATGGCCCCGTCCGCCAGTTGCCCGCGCTCGTCGAGATTGCCAAAGCCTTCGTCCAGGCGCGAGGCCCTGGCAAACGCCAGCAGCCGCCGGCCTTCGGCCTGCAACCAGGCACGATGAGCCGGGGCGTTGAGCCAACTGCTGAACGGCAGTTCAAGGGTGTCCATCCGAGTACCTTTCTTGTTGTTAGAAGCAAAAGACCAGGCAAATACCCAACCCTGCAGGAGTGAGTTCGACTGTGACAAATCGGTGTGGGGACGAATATCCGTCATGGGGCGATTCTAGCCAGCCATCCCGCGCTGCCTGGTCACGAAGCCCCGCGCAAATGTCACCACTCAGTGACAAACAGCAAAGCAAGCGCCCTTCGGCTCCCCCGCGGTGCAAGGTAGGAAAATTGCTGAATAAGTTGTTTCCCTTTCCAATGTAGGAGCGATCCCTAACGTCTTTTCCCACATTGAAGCACTCCTTTACTTCGGCGAATCTGCTGCACTTCTTCATCCCAAACGCGCCAGTCGAGCGCCCACCAGGAGGTGTGATCCATGGTTGCCCCCCACCTGCGCAACCCCCGCCAATGCTGCATTTTCCCGATATTCAACGGACAAGGGCTGTGTGCCTGGAAGGTCGAGGTCGTGCGTGGCGGCACCCGGCTCGGCGGGGTCTTCAGCGTCGCCGAGTACGGCGGTGAGGCGGCGGCCCGGAGCATGGCCGAGTCCTACCGCAACGCCCTGGTGTTGAAAAGGCCGCCGTCACTGAGCTACGAAGAGCGCCAGCGCCTGATGCCGCACAACACCAGCGGCCATCCCGGGGTGATCCGGGTCGAAACGAACAACACCGGCTACTGGCGGGCCAGCACGCGGATTCATGGCTACTCCCTGAGCCGCAGTTTCAGTGTGCGCCGCCACGGTGAAGAACAGGCCAAGCGCCTGGCGCTGCATGAACGCGAACGCCAACTGGCCTTGTGCGGCAAACCCTATGAACAGGCGATGGAAGCCTTGCAACACTACTTCGGCCAAAGCAACAGCCGTGCGCGCGAGCACCGCATCCGCGCCGCCATGGCGCGACCGCGGGAGGTTCGGGCCTCAGCCGATGCCCTCGCGCCGGCCCCACACGAACCGACACTGAGCATCAGCCCGGAGCAGGCGTTCCTGTCGATCAGTCGGCATTTCGCGGCAAGTACAAAGTAACCCGCAGCCCGCCATCGCGCAGGTTCTGCAGACTCACTTCGCCGCCATGGCTGTGGGCGATATTGCGCGCGATGCCCAGCCCCAGGCCGTAGCCCTGTTGCTGGCCGGACAAACGAAAATGCGGTTCGAAGACCTGCTCCAGGCGCTGTTCGGGCACCCCCGGACCTTCGTCATCGACATGCAGCACAAAGGCCTCGTCGTCGTCTTCGATGTGCAGATGGGCCTTGTCACCGTACTTGAGGGCATTGTCGATCAGGTTGCCCATGCACCGCCGCAGCGCCAGCGGCTTGCCGGAAAACGCCGCCAGGGCGCGTCCCTCCAACGTGACCCGACCGTTGCCGTTGGGTGGCAGGTAAGGTTCGATCAGGCAATCGAGGGCGTGGTTGAGGTCCACCGGCTCGATGTTCTCGTGGATATCAGTGTCCTTTACGCATTGCAACGCGCCCTTGACCAGCATCTCCAGTTCATCGAGATCGCGGCCGAACTTGTACTGCAGCTTCTCGTCCTCCAGCAGCTCGACCCGCAAGCGCAGGCGGGTGATGGGGGTGCGCAGATCGTGGGAAATGGCACTGAACAATTGGCTGCGCTCGGTCAGGTAACGACTGATACGCTCACGCATGGCGTTGAACGCCCGCCCCACCTCCACCACTTCGCTGCCGCCGCCCTCGGCCACCGGCCGCACCTGTGCATCGCCCAGCGACATATCCCGCGCCGCCCGCGCCAGGCGCTTGAGCGGCCGACTCTGCCAATGCACCAGCAGGCCGATGAACAACAGCAGGAAACCGCTGGTCAGCACGATAAACCACACCTGCTGCGACGGCAGGCCTTCCTCTTCAAGGCTGGTATAGGGCTCGGGCAGCAAGGAGGCGATGTACAGCCATTCGCCGGGGGACATCTGGATCTGTGTCACCAGCACCGGCGGATTGACCGGTTCCAGGGTCAACGCATAGTGGGCCCAGGAACGCGGCAACTCGTCGAGTTTCAGGCCACCGTTGAAGATCCGCAGGTCGTCGGGACTGACGAACTGCACCGAGATATCCACCTCGTTGCCCAGGGCCTGGCGCAGCACCTCGTGCACGGCGTCGAGTACCGCCGTCTTGCGTGGCGTGGCCGGCAGCAGACGCATGTCCAGGGGTTTGTCATTGAGGGTCACGACAAAGCGCGTGCCACCCATGCTGCGCAATTGATCCAGCACCAGGGGGCGATAGGCCAGCGGCAGCGAGCGCAGGTAGCTGACACTGGCGGTCATCGAATGGGCCAGGCTGCGGGCACTGGTGACCAGACCTTCGAGCTGGGTCGCGCGCAACTGCGAGAGCCAGATCGCGCTGGACAGGGCCTGGGCGATCAATACCGCCAACAGGGTCAGCAGCAGCATGCGTCCGAGCAGCGAGCGCGGGACCGGCAGGCGCCGGCGCAGCTCAGAGAGCATTGGCTGCGATGACGTTGGCCGCCAGCTGATACCCGCTGCCGCGCACGGTACGAATCAATCGCGGCGGCTTGTCGGTGTCGCGCAGACGTTGGCGCAGGCGGCTGACCGCCATGTCGACAATCCGGTCGAGGGGCATCAGGTCACGCCCGCGGGTGGCATTGCCAATGGTGTCGCGATCGAGGATTTCCTGGGGGTGGTCAAGGAACAGCTTGAGCAGGGCGAAATCCGCGCCGGAAAGAATCACTTCCTCACCGTCGGTGTGGAACAGTCGGTGACTGACCGTGTCCAGGCGCCACTCGTCGAAGGCCAGGACCTCGCTGCCGCCGCGCTCCTGACCGAACTGGGCACGGCGCAACAAGGCCTTGATCCGCGCCTGCAACTCCCGGGGACTGAACGGCTTGCCCAGGTAGTCGTCGGCGCCCAGTTCCAGGCCGATGACCCGGTCGGCCTCATCGGAGCTGGCGGTGAGCATGATGATCGGCACCTGGGCCTGACGCGGGTGCTGGCGCACCCAGCGGCACAGGCTGAAGCCGTCCTCGTCGGGGAGCATGACGTCGAGGATCACCAGATCGCTCGGCGCCTCGTTGAGGGCCTGGCGAAAACCGGCGCCATTGCCGACGGTACGCACCTGGAAACCGGCACGACTGAGGTAGGTGTCCAGCAACTCGCGGATTTCCTGATCGTCGTCGACCAGGAGAATGGATTTACTGAATACGCTCACGGAAATCGTCCTTGTTGTTGTGATGAGGACTGAAATGCGGATTATGCCTTAATCGATTAAGCCGCGAAGCAGTGTTGCCTGGGTGAATGCCTTTGCAGACAGGCCCCCAAGTCTGTCAGCCAAAAACCCCCGAAGGCGAGCGCGCCCTTGTGGCGAGCGGGCTTGCCCGCGCTCGGCGGCGAAGCAGCCGTAAAACCAGACACCGCGTTTTTACCTGATACACCGCAACCATTGGTTTTAGGGGCGCTTCGCACCCCAGCGCGGGCAAGCCCGCTCGCCACAAAACCGTGCTCGGCTTCAAATTTCCTTAATCAGTGCGCGAACGCCTGCTGCAACGCCACCCCCGCGCCAATCAGCCCGGAATACGGTGCCGTCACCAGCCACACCGGAATACCCTTGAAGTAGTCGCTCATGCAACCTTTGTCGGCGAAGCACCTGGCAAAACCGCTGTGGATGAAAAAGTCGGCAAACCGCGGGATCACCCCACCGACGATATACACCCCACCGCGCGCGCCCGTGGTCAGTACGTTGTTGCCCGCGACCCGGCCCAACCAGCAACTGAACTGCTCCAGCACTTCCCGGGCAATCGGATCACCCGCCAGGCCGGCAGCGGTAATCGACTCCGGCGTTTCCAGCACCGGCACATGCCCGTCCACCGCGCAGATCGCCCGGTAGACCCGTGGCAAACCGCCGCCACTCAAGGCGGTCTCGGCGCTGACATGCCCGATTTCATTGTAGATATGCTGCCACAACTGAGTCTCGCGCGGACTGCTCAAGGGCAGGTCGACATGCCCGCCCTCCCCCGGCAAGGCCATGAAACGCTGCTCGCCCAGATCCAGCAGGGTGCCCACGCCCAGCCCGGTGCCGGGACCGATCACCACCGCCGGACGCAACGGCTCCGGCGTACCTTCGCAGACCACGCGGTAATCGCCCGGCGCCAACCGGGTCATGCCCAGGGCCATGGCCGAAAAATCATTGACCAGCAACAGCTCGTCGACCTGCAAGGTCGCGCAGAATGCCTGGCGGCTCAGGCGCCAGTGGTTGTTGGTGAAACGGAACTCGTCGCCGCCCACCGGACCGGCCACCGACAGGCATACGGCGCCGACCGCTCCCGGCGCCAGGCCGAGGCCGTCGAGGTAGACCTTGATCGCCTCCTCGGGGCTGGCATGATCGACGGTCGCCAGGACCTTGACCGAATCCAGGGCATTGTCCTTCCACAGCGCGAACCGCGCATTGGTCCCGCCGATATCGCCTACCAACGCCAACTTCATTCAAGGTGCTCCAGGGCCGACGTGAACGCGCTGGCGCCCTGCTCCGCCGAGCTGAAGGCCATGCGCATGAAGCCGAAGAGTTCACGGCCACAGCCGATATGATTACCCAACAGGCCGATCGCAGGCGTGCGCGCGGCGAACTCGGCGTCGTCCACCAGCACCCGCAAGGTGCCCTTGACCCCATCCACGCGAATCATGTCGCCATCGCGGACCCGCGCCAGCGCACCGCCGACATGGGCTTCGGGGCAGACATGGATGGCCGCCGGAATCTTGCCCGAAGCCCCGGACATCCGACCGTCGGTGACCAGCGCGACCTTGAAGCCACGGTCCTGCAGCACGCCGAGGAACGGGGTCATCTTGTGCAGTTCAGGCATACCGTTGGAGCGCGGCCCCTGGAAGCGCATCACCGCGACGAAATCCTTCTCCAGCAAGCCGGCCTTGAACGCGTCGGCCAGGTCCTGCTGGTCCTGGAACACCACCGCCGGGGCTTCGACGATCTGGTGTTCCACTGCCACGGCGGAAACTTTCATCACGCCACGCCCGAGGTTGCCTTCCATCACCCGCAGGCCGCCCTCAGGGGAGAAGGCACGGGCCACCGGGCGCAGGATGTTTTCATCGAGGCTTTCGATCGGGCCGTCGCGCCAGACCAGTTCGCCGTTCTGCAGGAACGGCTCCTGGGTGTAGCGGCTGAGGCCGAAGCCGGCCACGGTGTTGACCTCTTCGTGCAACAAGCCGGCTTCCAGCAGTTCGCGGATCAGGAAGGCCATGCCGCCCGCCGCCTGGAAGTGGTTGATATCGGCCTTGCCGTTCGGATAGACGTGGGACAGGGTCGGCACCACCTCGGAAAGGTCGGCCATGTCCTGCCAGGTCAGCTGGATACCGGCCGCCTGGGCGATCGCCGGCATGTGCAGGGTGTGGTTGGTGGAACCGCCGGTGGCGTGCAGCGCGACGATCGAGTTGACCAGCGAACGCTCGTCTACAATCTCACCCAGGGGCATGAAGCTGCCGCTCTGTTTGGTCAGGCGGGTGATCTGGTGCGCCGCTTCGCGGGTCAGGGCATCGCGCAGCGGGGTATTGGGGTTGACGAAGGACGAGCCCGGCAAGTGCAGGCCCATGACTTCCATCAGCAACTGGTTGGTGTTGGCGGTGCCGTAGAAGGTGCAGGTGCCGGGGCTGTGGTAGGACTTCATCTCCGATTCCAGCAGCTCCTCGCGGCTGGCCTTGCCTTCGGCATAGCGCTGGCGCACATCGGCCTTTTCCTTGTTGGAAATCCCCGAGACCATCGGCCCGCCGGGCACGAAGATGGTTGGCAGGTGACCGAAGCGCAAGGCGCCCATCAACAGGCCGGGCACGATCTTGTCACAGATGCCGAGCATCATCGCCGCATCGAACATGTTGTGCGACAGCGCCACGGCGGTGGACATCGCGATCACTTCGCGACTGGCGATACCCAGCTCCATGCCCGGCTCGCCCTGGGTCACGCCATCGCACATGGCCGGTACACCGCCAGCGAACTGGCCGACCGAGCCGATTTCGCGCAGGGCATGCTTGATCTGTTGCGGATAGTTTTCGTAAGGCTGGTGCGCGGAAAGCATGTCGTTATAGGAGGAAACGATCGCCACGTTGGCGGCGTTCATCAGACGCAGGTTCTGCTTGTCGTCGCTGCCACACCCGGCCACGCCGTGGGCAAAGTTCGCGCATTGCAGCTTGCCGCGCATCGGGCCATCGCTGGCGGCGCCATGAATCAGTGCCAGATACGCCTGGCGAGTAGCGCGGCTGCGGGCGACAAGCCGTTCGGTGACCTCTAGAACGCGGGGATGCATGTGTAGAACTCCAGGCTAACGGATGTGGCGACCTGTGGTTCCTAGCTGACCGAAAGCCTCATACGACGGGGCTTTGCAATCATCCGGACCCGTTGACTCAGGTCACTCGTTGTAGATAAAACAAAATATTGCCACTAAAAAGGCTTGTTTTCTATTTTTATGCGAATAATCTTGTAATTCCAACAACAAATCTATGGAAGGCGCTTCCCTAAATGACTCTACGAATCGCAATCAACGGTTTTGGCCGCATCGGCCGCAACGTCCTGCGCGCACTCTATACCCAAGGTTACCGTCAGGACCTGCAGGTCGTCGCCATCAACGACCTGGGCGACAGCGCCATCAATGCCCACCTGCTCAAGTACGACACGGTTCACGGCACCTTTGATGCCAGCGTAGAGCATGACAACGAAAGCCTGACCGTCAACGGCGACCGGATTGCCGTCAGCGCGATCCGCAACCCGGCCGAACTGCCGTGGGCCGCCGAGAAGATCGACGTGGTTTTCGAGTGCACCGGCCTGTTCACCGACCGCGCCAAGGCCGCCGCGCACCTGAGCGCCGGGGCCCGCAAAGTGATTATCTCGGCACCGGCCAAAGGCGCCGATGCCACCGTGGTGTACGGGGTCAACCATGACATCCTGCGCCAGTCGCACCAGATCATTTCCAACGCGTCGTGCACCACCAACTGCCTGGCCCCGGTGGCCCAGGTGCTGCACCGCGAGCTGGGCATCGAAAGTGGCCTGATGACCACCATCCACGCCTACACCAACGACCAGAACCTGACCGACGTCTACCACACCGACCCGTACCGCGCGCGCTCGGCGACCCAGAACATGATCCCGAGCAAGACCGGCGCCGCCGAAGCCGTCGGCCTGGTGCTGCCGGAACTGGCGGGCAAGCTGACCGGCATGGCCGTGCGCGTGCCGGTGATCAACGTGTCCCTGGTGGACCTGACCGTGCAGCTCAAGCGCGAGGCCAGCGCCGACGAGGTCAACGCCCTGCTCAAGGAAGCCAGCCAGCATTCGAAGATCCTCGGTTACAACACCCTGCCCCTGGTTTCCAGCGATTTCAACCACAACCCGCTGTCGTCGATCTTCGACGCCAACCACACCAAGGCCAGCGGCAAGCTGCTCAAGGTCCTGGCCTGGTACGACAACGAGTGGGGCTTCTCCAACCGCATGCTGGATAACTGCCTGGCGCTGTGCAACGCCGAATAACCGTGGAACGAGGAACAGGCGTGCAGCAGGAACCGATGATAGGGATCAGCTTTACCCATACCACCATGGCGGCGCGCAAGCGTATCGCCCTGGTCGCCCACGACCATTGCAAAGTGTTTCTGCTGGACTGGGCCGAGCGCCAGAAAGAGCGTCTGGCTCAGCATGAACTGGTGGCCACCGGCACAACCGGTTTGTTGTTGAACAAGCGTCTGGGGCTGCCGGTGGAGAGTATGATCAGCGGCCCATTGGGCGGCGACCAGCAGTTGGGCGCGCGTATTGCCGAGCAGCGGGTGGACATGCTGATTTTCTTCTGGGACCCGTTCGAACCGCAGCCCCACGACCCGGATATCAAGGCGTTGCTGCGGGTCGCGGCGGTGTGGAACATTCCCGTGGCCTGCAACGAGTGCAGCGCCGATTACCTGCTCAGCAGCCCGTTGATGGAACAGGCGCATGAGTATCGGGTGCCGGATTATGAGGCGTATCTGGCGGCACGGCGTTAACGCCGATCAGGCAGGTTGAGCACGATCCCTCGCGGAACCTGGCTTGCCGGGACGCCGGGGCAGGCTCGACAAAATCTCGTGGTGAAACACCGATTTTGTAGGAGCCAGCTCGCTGGCGATAGCGATGGTGAACGTGACACCGTTATCGCTGCGTCAGCGCTCTCTACCGTTGACGAGTCCTTTGCTTATCCATAGGATTTGCTCCATTAGCCACCCGGACAGGGCTCAAATGCTTTAAGCATTGATTTCGCCGAGGGATATACGAAGGTTTTGAAAGCCCGCCTTTGACACAACGTCGTTCACTTAAGAAAACACGGTATTAGAAGCCCACCCTTACCTTGTGGGAGCGGAGCTTGCCCGCGAAGCTTTTAACGACTTCAAGGGCCCTTTCGCGAGCAAGCTCTGCTCCCACAGGTACTGTGTTCACCTCCCTTTATTAGGTGAACTACATTTTGGGTGGACTGCATTGCGCTTTGGGCGGTTTTTTCGTTTTTGCTTATTGGCTGTCCAACGACGGTGAAGCGGGATCAGGTAAGCACGCCCCCTCCAACAACGCATCCACCACCGCGCGCGCCACTTCCACCGAATGCAACATGCCCCAGAACAACGCCCGTTCGACGGGATTGGTATGCAAGCTGATTTCATCGCCATTGAGCTCCGCTGTTTCGAGCAGATTCGAAACGTAGGTCAACGCATCCTGGGCACTGATGCCCGGTTGAATGGCAAATAGTGTGGGCTTGTGCGGGGCTACGGGGATGATGGGTTTGGAGCAGGTGAGCGCGAGGGTATCGAGCAAACGAGCCGTATTTGCCGGGACCGGCGCAACCTCGCTTGAAGATTCGTCAGAGAATTTACGCAGGTACATCTCTTTGTCCGCCGTACTGGAGGCATTGCGAACGGTCGGCGGATCGGGGGTGATCTTCTTGGTCATGGTAAAGCTCCTTTGCTAGATAAGGAACTCGTCACCCACGCTGCAAAACGAAAGGTGGCGAGCCGTACACAGGTTTGCAGACCGGAGCAAAGGAACCGGCAGGCCGAAGCCTCCTGCGCACAGCTCACCATGAAGCGAGCACAAAAACCGCTTTCGCGGCGCTGTACGCCTTTGCTATTCCGGGCTGCAAAACCCGTATCGCTGAATTTGCAGCGACAACCAGACTCTAGCGTTCACCTTTCGCGCACGCAATATTCTCCCACACCTGAAACATGTAGGAAATATGAGATTTTTTTGCAAACCGCTTCATCTACTAGCAAAATATTGATGAATTGAGCATATAAATAAGAAACAGCCTACACATTCATCTAAAAACAACGACTTAAAATCTGCAAAATTCTTTACCCCAATCAAATACCGCAATATCAGACTGAATATTGAACAAGCACATCGCAATACGAAAATTTTATTGCTTAAAACTTCAAACAGTCTGAACACCTATTTGCTTGTGCATAATCAGGAGTACAACGCAAAGGATGCTCTTCCTTGTCACAGACCTCACCACCCAAGCCCCTACACGATTACTGTAATTTGCACGAAGATGACTTCATACCGCATCCCGTGACGGGCCTTCCAAGCTATGGCTTGATTCCAGGCTATAGCAGTCGAAACCTCACGTTACCGGCGGGCGAAATCTATCTCAGGGTGGGTAAACATGTCGGTGTAAACAAAGGCTTCGGAGTCAATCATATCTGGCAAGGCCACGGGCACGAGCTTCCCAAGTGGGGATGCAAGAGCATTCACGATGTTGCAATGTATGTAGCGACCATCTGTTCGCCGGGCGCACAGATCCTATGTGAGTTTCACCTCACCGCAGACGGTTATCGCCTGACCCTTCTGAAGAGTGCAAAGGGATGTGTGATTCTTTCGCCACAGTTGGACACAGAGGGAAACAACTTCTACTCGGTGGTGACCGCCTACAAACTACACCGTAGTCCTCACGCAACGAAAGTCGGCACTCTGAAAGCAAAAAAGGAGCTCTAAGATGAGCACCTTTTCAAGAAAATAATGAGGGCTGGTAGTCGCAGCGCTTCGCTTAGCACGTCCCCGTGTGACCACGAGAAAGGGGTCGGAAGCCAACCATTGTTGCCGGTTGCCGCTACCACAAGGCCGGCGAGCCTTGCACATCCACAGTATTGAGCCAATGTCGCCGTGATGCTCAATACCCCTGCTCTTTAAGGAGCCCTCGCGAAACATTATCAGTGACGCATCCAAAAAGAGCAACGACCCTATTTGTTTCGTTTGGATTCCAGCAACTGGTCGATCTTGTATCGCCCATCAGGGCGCCATCGCCAGCAGGCCGGCTCAGTAGTAGGTCGCTGCGGGTCCGATCAGCCGGATGCCTCAAACACTGGAAGAACAAGGAGCGTATCAGGGCTTGACCAACAATACAGATGATAAGCATTATCATTAACTTGTCATCGGTCCGGTGCTTCCGTGAGTCAATCCCATTTCAACACTGTCTTCCTCGCCCAGCGTGTCACGCTGCTGCGGACCTTGCAGCGCATGGTCAACAACCCCAGCACCGCCGAGGATCTGCTGCAGGAAACCTACCTGCGGGTCACCCGCGCCCTGAGCGAACACCCGGTGGATCACCTCGAACCCTTCGTGTTCCAGACCGCGCGCAACCTGGCGCTGGATCATCTGCGCGCGCGCCGTATCCAGTCGCGCACCCTGATGGACGATGTGCCGTTGGCTGTGATGCAGAATGTCGCCGCGCCCCTGAGTACGGCGGAAGACGCCGCCCACGCTGAGCAGATACTCCAGCGCCTGAGCGTCAGCCTCGCTCGGTTGAGTGCCCGCCAGCAACGGATTTTCATCCTCAGTCGCCTCCACGGGCGCGGTTACCAGGAGATCGCCGAACAGCTCGACGTGTCCCTGAGCACCGTGCAAAAAGAGCTCAAACTGATCATGGCGATCTGTGTCGAGGTGGCCGAACGATTGGATCGCCCTTAAGCTCCAGACCCGGGTCGCGTGGCAGTCAGCTCAAGAGCCAGCGCTATCGCTCAAAATCATAAGGCCGTTGAACCAAACCGTGGCAACCGTTGCCGAGGAACACCCGTGACAAACAGTCAAGACCCGCGCCCTTCCGCCTCCGGGCAGGTGCCGCACGACCCGGCCATGGATCAGGCACTGGACTGGCTGATCCTGATGGAGTACCCGAGCGCCGAACAACAGGCCGCCTTCGAAGCCTGGTACGCCGCCGACCCGCGCCATGCCCAGGCCTATGCGCGCGCCAGCGACGCCTGGAATGCGCAGCCAGTGTTCGCCGCCGCCCAGGTCCTGCAACAACAGCGGCGCCCGTCACTGTCGCGACGCCTGCGCCCGCACTGGAAACCCCTGGCCAGCGCCGCCGCGCTGCTGATCGCCCTCGGCATCCACGGCAACCTGCCCCTGCGCCTGCAGGCCGATCACCTGACCGTGGCCGGCGAACGCCAGCACCTGCAACTCGAGGATGGCTCGAAGGTCCTGCTCAACACCAACTCGGCATTCTCCAGCCGCTTCAACGAACGCCAACACCAGGCCCGGCTGTACAAGGGCGAGGCATTCTTCGAAGTCGCCGCCGAACGCGAGCTACCGCTGGAAATCGATGCCGGACCGGTCCGCGCCAGCGTCAGCGATACCAGCTTCGCGGTGCGTTACCTCGACGGTGAGGCGCAAGTGCAGGTCCAGCGCGGCGCTGTCGACCTGCGCACCCTCGACGACAGCGCCCGCCTGCGCCTGTCCGCCGGCAACAGTGTACGGGTCGGTCCCCACGGCTTCGGGCGCCCGGAAAAGCTCGATGCGCAGAAGGACCTGGCCTGGGTCCAGGGCCGCCTGGTGTTCGAAAATTGCCCGATGAGCCAGGTGCTGGCCGAACTGCGCCGCTATTACCCCGGCTGGATCATCAACAACAACGAGCACCTGGCCCAAGTCGCCGTTACTGGCAACTACCGCCTGGACAAGCCCCTGGACGTGGTCCGCGCCCTGGCCCAGATCACCTCCGCCAAGGTCTCGGAGTACCCGGCACTGGTGATTCTCAACTGAGAACAGTTATTTTTACGCGATAGCCCTCGGTGATTCGTCTCGTTATATCCAATGCAAGTGATTCTCATTTTGAACCGCTAAGCACCTATAACGATTCGTCCACCCGGGAGCGCTATCGATGCCCACTCGTTTCACCTTCAAGGCCCGCACCGGCGGCCTGCAACAATGCAGCCTGTCCGTGCTCGCCGCCATCCTGTTGGCCGCCGCGCAAGCGACGCCGGTGCTGGCCGCCGGTAGCGCCGAACAACCGGCCAGGAGTCTGGGCAACTACCGTTTCTCGATCGCGCAACAACCCCTGGTGTCGGCGCTCAATGCCTTCACCGCGATCACCGGCTGGCAGGTCGGCTTGCCCGCCGAGCTCGGCCAGGCCGTGGCCTCACCCGGCGTGCAGGGAGCACTGCCGCCGGAAACAGCTTTGGAACGCCTGCTGGTCGGCACCAACCTGAGCTACCGCAAAGTCGGCGACAACAGCATCGTCCTGGAAAAACGCGCCAGCGGCAGCACCCTGAACCTGGAGCAGCTAACCATCAGCGCCACCCGCCAGGAGCAGGACGTCAGCTCGGTGCCCAACACCGTGACGGTGAAGGACCGCCAGCAACTCGACCGCCAGAACGTCAATACCCTCAAGGAACTGGTGCGTGACGAACCCGGCGTCTCGGTGGGCGGCACCGGCCAGCGCGGCGGTGGCATCAACCACTACAACATTCGCGGTATCGACGGCGACCGGATCCTGACCCAGGTCGATGGCGTCGAGATTCCCGACAGTTTCTTCAATGGCCCTTACGCCAGCACCCAGCGCAACTACGTCGACCCGGAAATCGTCAAACGCGTGGAGATCCTCCGTGGTCCAGCGTCTGTGCTTTACGGCAGCAACGCCATCGGCGGCGCCGTGAGCTATTACACCCTCGACCCGGATGACATCATCAAGCCGGGCCAGGACATCGGCGCCCGCCTGAAGAGCGGCTACAGTTCGGCCAACAGCAGTTGGCTGAGCTCGGCCACCGTCGCCGGACGCACGGGCGATGTCGATGGCCTGCTGCACCTGAGCCAACGCAACGGCCGTCAGACCGAGTCCTATGGCGACACTGGCGGCAGCGGCCTGGACCGCACCGCGGCCAATCCGGAGCAGGTCCGGACCACCAACGTGCTGGCCAAACTGGGTTGGAACTACAACGACGACTCACGCCTGGGCCTGACCTACGAGCGCTACAAGGACGATGTCGATACCAACCAGCGCAGCGCCGTGGGCGGTCCGTTCAACGCCGGCCAGCCACTGGGCATGTACCGCTCGCGCACGGGCAACGACACCATCGGCCGCGAACGTTTCGGCATCGAAAACCGCTTCGGTCTGGACAGTGTCGTGGCCGATCACCTCAAGCTGAGCCTGAACTACCAGATCGCGAAAACCGACCAGAGCACCCTGGAAAACTATTTCCCCTTCACCCGTAACGTCCTGCGCCGCCGCGACACGGTCTACGAAGAAAACCAGTGGGTCTTCGATGCCCAGGCCGACAAAGCCTTCAATGTCGGGGAGACCGATCACCTGTTGACCTACGGCACCACGCTCAAGCAACAGAAAGTCAGTGGTTCACGCAGCGGTTCCGCTACCTGCCTGGCCGTGAGCCGGGGTTGTACCGCCGTGGGCGCCGACAGCCCGTCCGACCGTCTGGTCAAGTCCAGCGACTTCCCGGACCCGACGCTCGACAGCTACAGCCTGTTCGCCCAGGACCAGATTGGCTGGAACCGCTGGACCTTCCTGCCGGGCCTGCGCTATGACTACACCCAACTCAAGCCGCGGATCACCCAGGCGTTCCTCAACACCATCGCCGCGGCCGGTGGCGGCACCGTCGACGACGCCAACAAGACCTGGCATCGGATTTCGCCCAAGTTCGGCCTGACCTACGCCCTGAGCGACCAGTACACCTGGTACGGGCAGTACGCCGAAGGTTTCCGCACCCCATCGGCCAAGGCCCTGTACGGTCGTTTCCAGAACCTGAGCACGGGCTATCAGGTTGCGCCCAACCCGAACCTGCAACCGGAAAAGAGCAAAAGCTACGAGACCGGCGTGCGCGGCAAGTTCGAGCACGGCACCTTCGACCTCACGCTGTTCTACAACCAGTATCGCGACTTCATCAACGAGGACGCCATCGCCCCCGGCTACAGCGAGTTGACCTTCCAGAGCAACAACATCAAGCACGCCACCATCAAGGGCGGCGAACTCAAGGGACGCCTCGACCTGGATACCTTCGGCGCACCACCAGGCCTCTACAGCAAGGGCTCCCTGGCCTATGCCCATGGTCGCAACAACGACACCGGCCAACCGCTCAACAGCGTCAACCCATTGACCGCCGTCATGGGCCTGGGCTACGACCAGGACAACTACGGCGGCCTGTTGAGCTGGACGCTGGTGCAGCGCAAGAAGCTGGTGGACAGCAGCAACTTCTTCTCGCCCGACGGCAAGGGCGAGCAGTTCAAGACCCCGAGCTACGGCGTGCTGGACCTGAGCGGCTACTACAAGGTCAGCCAGGATGTCACCGTCAACGCCGGCCTCTACAACCTGACCGACAAGCAGTACTGGAACTGGGATGACGTGCGTGGCTACGACAGCGTCGGCGAAGCCGGTGTGCTGAACCCGGCCAACCTCGAGCGCCTGACCGCGCCGGGGCGCAATTTCTCGGTCAACCTGGTCTGGGACATCTGATCGAACCACCGCTCACCCGGGCGGATTTCACAGCGCCCGGACGAGTGTTTTTACTGTCACGCATCTTCTGATTCGTCCAGTCACACAGCGCCTCTTAATTCTCAAGGACATGGTCATGAGCACTCCGGACAACCGCCAGCAGCCGAGCCTGCGCTCGCAACGCCTGAACCAGATCACCCACGCGCCACATGCCAGGCTCGACCAGTTGGTCAAAGCCCATGCGCCATTTGAAACCCGAGCCGGTTTCGCCCGTTTCGTGGTGGCCCAGTACCTGTTCCAGTCGGAGCTGGTGGCGCTGTACAACGACCCCGAACTGATCGCCATCATCGCGGACCTGCCCGAGCGCTGCCGCGCCGAAGCGGCCAAGGCCGACCTCGCCGACCTCGACACCGAAGTACCGGCGCCGCTGGCCGGTGCCGTGAACAACCCGAGCAAGGCCGAGGCCCTGGGTTGGCTCTTCGTCTCCGAAGGCTCGAAGCTCGGCGCCGCGTTCCTGATCAAGCGCGCGATGGGCCTGGGCCTGGGCGAAAGCTTCGGCGCCCGCCATCTGGGCGAGCCGGCCGGTGGCCGTGCCGAAGGCTGGAAGCGTTTTACCAGGAGCCTCGACGGGCTGGAGCTCAGCGCCGAGGAAGAAGTGGCGGCGGAAAAAGGCGCCATTGATGCGTTCGTGCGCTTCACCGTGTTGCTGGAACAGGCTTACGCCACGGCGCCGGAACCGGTCTGATACAAAATACTGGGGTGAACGGGACCTTGTGGCGAGCGGGCTTGCCCGCGCTGGGGGGCGAAGCGCCCCTGAAACCTGCGTGCACGGTATGTTAAGCAGGCCGAATGCACAGGTTCCACGGCTGCTGTGCAGCCGAGCGCGGGCAAGCCCGCTCGCCACAAATTGAGACCCGGCTCAAGATCACGTAGTACCTGACGAGCCATACAGAACACCAAGACTTGAGCCCATGCTCTCGGCGCACCACAATTGACACCATGACCCAGTCCAGACCCTCCTCATCGAAACTCGCCCGCGTGCTCTTCGGCCTGCTCGCCTACGTCAGCCTGGGCATCGGCCTGATCGCCATCGTCATTCCCGGCCTGCCGACCACCGAGTTCATCCTGCTGGCCGCCTGGGCCGCGACCAAGAGTTCGCCGCGCCTGAGCGCCTGGCTGGAAAACCATCGCCTGTTCGGCCCGATCCTGAGCAACTGGCGCAATGGCAAGATCATCGCCCGCCGGGCCAAGATCAGCGCCACGCTGAGCATGCTGCTCTGTGCCACGCTGATGCTGGTGATGCTCGAACACGGTTGGCCGGTGTACCTGGCCATCGCCGGGATGAGCCTGGGCAATCTGTGGATCTGGTCGCGCCCGGAGCGGCTTGCCGTGCCCGACGCGCCTTGAGGCCCATTCGGCGCTTGCCGCGCTCCGGGGCCGGCGATATTTGTGCTGATGCGCCAATTTGTAGCTACCGTCTTGCCCCCTTGACTCGCAACCGAGTATCTACAGGTCTGTGTCGTGCCCTCGATTTGTGTCCGGCGCGGTCCTGTAGAGCCTGGCTTGTCGGGACGCCGCATCGCAGCGAAGGCGTTCGTGAGCTAAAAGCTTCGCCAAAGCTTGACCCGCAACAGAGTATCTACAGGGACTGCTTGAACCGGCGGTGCGTGTCGCACGATCCGCGGGACGCCCGACATCGACAATCGGCGCTATTTCAGGTGCAATGGCCCTTCTCTCGGAGGGCCTGCGATGACCGATCTACTGACGTCCATTCAAGCCGCACTCGACCTGCCCCTCACGCCCCCGGTCTTCACCGGTAGCGGCGTTTTGCCCTCGGCCTTCGCCGTCACCGAACTGGCCGGCGCCACACTTGCCGCGGCTGGCCAGGCGGTGGCCGAACTGCTGCGGCAACAGAACGGGCAACGTCCCAGCGTCGAAGTCGACCGGCGCCTGGCCTCGCTCTGGTTCGGCACGGCGGTACAGCCGGTGGGCTGGGAAATCCCGCCACCCTGGGACCCGATTGCCGGTGACTACGCCAGCGCCGATGGCTGGATCCGCCTGCACACCAACGCCCCGCACCATCGGCGCGCCGCCGAACGCGTCCTGGGCCTGGCCAGCGATCGCAACACCATGGCCAGCAAGGTTATCCAATGGTCGGCCGGCGAGCTGGAACAGGCCGTGGTCGAGGCCGGTGGCTGCGCCGCGCAAATGCGTGCATGGCCGGCCTGGAAGGAGCATCCGCAAGGGCTGGCGGTGAATGCCGAAGCACTGATCCAGCGAACCACGAACGACAGCCATGGCCCACGGATCTGGCTGGGCTGCGAGGCGCGCCCACTGGCGGGCATCAAGGTCCTCGACCTGACCCGCATCCTCGCCGGCCCCGTGGCCAGCCGCTTGCTCGCCGGGCTGGGCGCCGAGGTGCTGCGCATCGACCCGCCGACCTGGGACGAACCCGCCCTGGCCCCGGATGTGACCCTGGGCAAGCGCTGTGCCCGCCTGAACCTGCATGACGCCGCTGACCGCGAGGTTTTCGAAGGCTTGCTGGGCGGCGCCGACATCCTCCTGCACGGCTACCGCGCCGATGCGCTGGACGGACTCGGCTACGATGCCCGGCGACGCCAGCGCCTGGCCCCCGGACTGATCGATGTGAGCCTGAACGCCTACGGCTGGAGCGGCCCGTGGCGCAATCGCCGGGGTTTCGACAGCCTGGTACAGATGAGCTGCGGCATCGCCCAGGCCGGCATGCTCTGGAAACAGGCGGACAAACCCACCCCGCTACCGGTGCAGGCGCTGGACCATGGCAGCGGTTACCTGATGGCCGCCGCGGCGATCCGCGCGCTGAGCGAACGCCTGCACAGCGGACTGGGGGGCTCGGCGCGCTTGTCACTGGCCCGTACGGCGAAGTTGTTGGTGGAACAGGGTGCGGTCAATGGGACCGAGCCTCTGTCAGCCACCGGGACACCAGACTGGAATCCAGTGCTGGAACAGACCTCCTGGGGTCCGGCACGACGTTTGCTGTCGCCGCTGAAGATCGGGACGCTGCCCTTGCAGTGGGCTTTGCCGGCCACGAAGCTGGGGGCTCATCCGCCACAGTGGTGGTGAGTCCAGGATCACCGGGGCGCCGTTTGCGTATCGTCCGTAACCGTTCTGGAACGGGCCCCTTCGCGCGTTGCCAGTCCATCCCCGTCACAGGCTCACGGCATGCTTCAACGCTCGAATGTGCCGGTGATCTGATCTAAATCATTTTCCGATTCGGCCCCTGACCTACCCTGTAGCCTCACTTCTGCCGGATTGGAGCCCTGCAATGCCTGAGCTTCCTGGAAAACCACGATCAGGCGCGCGAGTCGCTCGTGCCCGAATGGTTTCCCACGGCCCGCACAATGGCTTCCCGTCCCTGTAACACCCCGTTTGTTCCGCTCTCTGGAGGATCTGCAATGACCACGGAAAAAGTGAAATACGGCGTTCATTCCGAAGCCGGCAAGCTGCGCAAGGTGCTGGTCTGCTCACCGGGCCTGGCGCACCAGCGGCTGACCCCGAACAACTGTGACGAACTGCTGTTCGACGATGTGATCTGGGTAGCCCAGGCCAAGCGCGATCACTTCGACTTCGTCACCAAGATGCGCGAACGCGATATCGACGTGCTGGAAATGCACAACCTGCTGACCGACATCGTCGGCCAGAAGGAAGCCCTGGACTGGATCCTCGAGCGCAAGATCACCGCCAACCAGGTCGGCCTGGGACTGGTCCATGAGGTCGACTCGTGGCTGCGCAGCCTGGAGCCACGCAAAATCGCCGAGTTCCTGATCGGCGGCGTTTCGGCCGATGACCTGCCCAACAGCTTCGGTGGCAAGACCATCGAGATGTTTCGCGACTTCCTCGGCCACTCCAGCTTTATCCTGCCACCGCTACCCAATACCCAGTTCACCCGCGACACCACCTGCTGGATCTTTGGCGGCGTGACACTCAACCCGATGTACTGGCCGGCGCGACGCCAGGAAACCCTGTTGGCCAGCGCCATCTACAAGTTCCACCCGGAATTCGTCAACGCCGACTTCCAGGTCTGGTACGGCGACCCGGACCAGGAGCACGGCAATGCCACCCTCGAAGGCGGCGACGTGATGCCCCTGGGCAACGGCGTGGTGCTGATCGGCATGGGCGAGCGCTCCTCGCGCCAGGCCATCGGCCAACTGGCGCTGAACCTGTTCAAGCACAACGCGGTGGAGCGGGTGATCGTCGCCGGCCTGCCGAAGTCCCGCGCGGCCATGCACCTGGATACCGTATTCAGTTTCTGCGACCGCGACCTGGTGACCATCTTCCCGGAAGTGGTGAGCCAGATCGTCGCCTTCAGCCTGCGACCCGACGAAAGCAAGCCCGGTGGCATCGACGTGCGCCGTGAAGAAAGCAGTTTCCTCGACACCGTCGCCAAGGCCCTCAACCTCAAGGCCCTGCGCGTGGTGGAAACCGGCGGCAACAGCTTCGCCGCCGAGCGTGAACAGTGGGACGACGGCAACAACGTGGTGGCCGTGGAGCCCGGGGTGGTGATCGGTTACGACCGCAACACCTACACCAACACCTTGCTGCGCAAGGCCGGCGTGGAAGTCATCACCATCAGTGCCAGCGAACTGGGCCGTGGTCGTGGCGGCGGCCATTGCATGACCTGCCCGATCATTCGCGACCCGATCGATTACTAACCAATATTCAAACCTGCCCTTGCCCCCACGAAGGGTCACGGTCGGATGCATGGCCCCTGTAGGAGCAGGGCTTGCCCGCGAAGCTTCTGGCGGTCTTGAGGACGCCTTCGCGGGCAAGCCCTGCTCCTACAGGACGGCGGCATCCGGTCGGCTCGGGACAGGCGGATAACCAACACCCCAGGAGATCCACACATGGCTTTCAATATGCGCAACCGCAGCCTGCTGAGTTTGATGCACCATACCAACCGCGAGCTGCACTATCTGCTCGACCTGTCGCGCGACCTCAAGCGTGCCAAGTACACCGGCACCGAGCAACAGCATCTCAAGGGCAAGAACATCGCCCTGATCTTCGAAAAAACCTCGACCCGCACCCGCTGCGCCTTCGAAGTCGCGGCCCATGACCAGGGCGCCCACGTCACCTATATCGATCCGGTGTCGTCGCAGATCGGCCACAAGGAGAGCATGAAGGACACTGCCCGCGTGCTCGGGCGGATGTTCGACGCCATCGAGTACCGTGGCTTCGAACAGGAAATCGTCGAGGAACTGGCGAAGTTCGCCGGCGTGCCGGTGTTCAACGGCCTGACCGCCGAATTCCATCCGACGCAGATGATCGCCGACACCCTGACCATGCGTGAGCACAGCGACAAACCGCTGCATGACATCAGCTACGCCTACCTGGGCGATGCGCGCTACAACATGGGCAACTCGCTGCTGATGATCGGTGCCAAGCTCGGCATGGACGTGCGCATCGGCGCGCCGAAGGCCCTCTGGCCCCATGAAGACTTCATCGCCCAGTGCCAGGCGTTTGCCGAGGAAAGCGGCGCGCGCATCACCATCACCGAAGACCCGAAGGAAGCGGTCAAGGGCGTGGACTTCATCCATACCGATATCTGGGTGTCCATGGGCGAGCCGGTGGAGGCCTGGGACGAGCGCATCGAGCAACTGCTGCCGTATCAGGTCAACGCGAAAATGATGAAGGCCGCGGGCAATCCCCGGGTCAAGTTCATGCACTGCCTGCCGGCCTTCCACAACAGCGAAACCAAGGTCGGCAAGGACATCGCGAGCCGCTACCCGCATCTGGCCAACGGGGTTGAAGTGACCGAGGAGGTGTTCGAGTCGCCGGCCAACATCGCTTTCGAGCAGGCGGAAAACCGCATGCACACGATCAAGGCGATCCTGGTGTCGGCGCTGGCGGATATCTGACGAACCAACCTCAACCGCGTATATGTGATGAACGGCTTTTTGTGGCGAGCGGGCCTGCCCGCGCTGGGGTGCGAAGCGCCCCTGAAACCTGGCAACTCGCTGCACCTGATAAACCGATGTTGCAGGTTTTGCGACTGCTTCGCCGCCGAACGGGGGCAAGCCCCCCTCGCCACAAGGTCAAGTGCCACAAGGTTCGATCGCTCTCGTTTACTTTGGAAGGACAGTACCCATGCGTATCGTCGTAGCCCTGGGCGGTAACGCCCTCCTGCGTCGTGGCGAACCCATGACCGCGGACAATCAACGCGCCAATATCCGTATCGCCACCGAACAGATTGCCAGGATCCATCGTGGCAACCAGTTGGTCATCGCCCATGGCAACGGCCCGCAGGTCGGCCTGCTATCGTTGCAGGCCGCCGCCTACACTACGGTGGCAGCCTACCCGCTGGACGTACTCGGCGCCGAAACCGAAGGCATGATCGGCTACATCATCGAACAGGAATTGGGCAACCTGCTGGATTTCGAGGTGCCCTTCGCCACCTTGCTCACCCAGGTCGAAGTCGACCCCAAGGACCCGGCCTTCCAGCACCCGAGCAAACCCATCGGCCCGGTGTATAGCGAGGCCGAAGCGCAAAGACTGGCCGCGGAAAAAGGCTGGAGCATCGCCGCCGACGGCGACAAATTCCGGCGCGTGGTCGCCAGCCCGAAACCCAAGCGCATCTTCGAAATCCGTCCGATCAAATGGTTGCTGGACAAGGGCAGTATCGTGATCTGTGCCGGCGGTGGCGGCATCCCGACCATGTATGGGGAAGATGGCAAGCTCCAGGGTATCGAGGCGGTGATCGACAAGGACCTGTGCTCGGCGCTGCTGGCCGAACAGTTGGACGCCGACCTGCTGGTGATCGCCACGGACGTCAATGCGGCCTTTGTCGACTGGGGCCAACCGAGCCAGAAAGCCATTATCCAGGCCCATCCCGACGACCTTGAGAAACTCGGTTTCGCCGCCGGTTCCATGGGCCCGAAAGTCCAGGCCGCGTGCGCGTTCGCCAGGCACACCGGCAAGGTCGCGGTGATCGGTTCACTGGCGGATATCGAGGCGATAGTCCAAGGTAAGGCGGGTACCCGGATCAGCACGGCACAACCCGGCATCACTTATTCATGAGAACCATCGGGCAGGCCCGTGGTCTGCCCTACTTCATGCTTTGAAGGAGAACACCATGGCCACATTCGATCCCGGTCATCTGCATATTCAGCGTGTGGCCTTGCAACCCGGCGATTTCAGCTACGACCTCAGGATCGACTATGAGGTGGTGCAGGACCCGAAGGAAGGCACGGCCATGCAGTTCACCCTGCACGGCGACATCAACGGCCGAGCATTCAGCGAAGTGTTCACCCTGCCCAGGGACCTGGCGTTCAACTTCGCCGGCGAAGCCTTCCATATCGCAGTGAAGCACGGCATGCCGAAAAGTGCCGACCTGCGCACCATGCATGGCCACTACGACCGGATGTTCGAAGACGTTCGTGCAAAACTCCATGCCCAATCCGGTGAGCCGGTGAAACCCGAGCATCTTGGATAACGCCCCCACGCTCAATGCCGACAGGTAAAGTCCCTCGCGGCACGCTGGATTTCACCAAAGTCCTCGTGCCAAGGCATAATTGCCGCCCTCGCGCCCGGAACTCCGAACCACCCCATGCGTATCCACGTCAGTTTTATCGACCGCGTCGGCATCACCCAGGAAGTTCTGGCCCTGCTCGGTGGACGCAATCTCAACCTGGACGCGGTGGAGATGGTCCCGCCCAACGTCTATATCGACGCCCCGACCCTCAGCCCGCAAGTGCTCGAGGAGTTGCGCGACGCCCTGTTCAGCGTCCACGGCGTGCAGGCGGTGACCGTGGTCGACATCCTCCCGGGACAACGCCGGCACCTGCAACTCGACGCCCTGCTCGCGGCCATGACCGACCCGGTGCTGGCCCTGGACAGCGCTGGCCATGTGCTGCTGGCCAACCCGGCGCTGGTCGCCCTGTACGGTCGCGAGCCGGCCGGCGAAAGCATCGCGGAACTGTTTGCCGATCCCGGCCTGCTGGATGCCTTGCTGGAAAACGGCTTTCGCCTGCCGCTGCGGGAAATCACCGTCAACGGCCAGACCCTGTTGCTCGATGCCACGCCGATCACCGATGCCGGTGCGCTACTGACACTCTATCAACCCAACCGCATCGGCGAGCGTCTGTCGGCCCTGCACCACGACCATGCCGAAGGCTTCGACTCGCTGCTCGGCGAGTCTCCGGCGATCCGCACCCTCAAGGCTCGCGCCCAGCGGGTCGCGGCCCTCGACGCACCGCTGCTGATCCAGGGTGAAACCGGTACTGGCAAGGAACTGGTGGCGCGGGCCTGCCATGCCATCAGCACGCGCCACGGCGCGCCGTTCCTGGCCCTGAATTGCGCGGCCCTGCCGGAGAACCTCGCCGAGAGCGAACTGTTCGGCTATGCCCCCGGCGCTTTTACCGGCGCCCAGCGTGGCGGCAAGCCGGGGCTGATGGAACTGGCGAACCAGGGCACGGTGTTTCTCGACGAAATCGGCGAAATGTCGCCGTACCTGCAGGCCAAGCTGCTGCGTTTTCTCAATGACGGCAGTTTCCGCCGCGTCGGAGGCGATCGCGAGGTCAAGGTCAACGTACGGATTCTCAGCGCCACCCACCGCAACCTGGAGAAGATGGTCAGCGAAGGCAGCTTTCGCGAAGACCTGTTCTACCGGCTGAACGTACTCAATGTCGAGGTTCCGCCGCTACGCGAACGTGGCCAGGACATTCTGTTGCTGGCGCGCTACTTCATGCAGCAAGCCTGCGCGCAGATCCAGCGCCCGGTCTGCCGGCTGGCGCCCGGGACCTATCCGGCGCTGCTGGAAAACCGCTGGCCGGGCAACGTGCGGCAGTTGCAGAACGTGATCTTCCGGGCGGCGGCGATTTGCGAGAGCAGCGTGGTGGACATCGGCGACCTGGATATAGCCGGGACCTCGGTGGCGCGCCAGAGCGATCCCGAGATCGACAGCCTGGAACAGGCGGTCGAGGATTTCGAGAAAAGTCTGCTGGAAAAGCTCTACGCGCAGTATCCCTCGACCCGGCAACTGGCCAGTCGCCTGCAGACCTCCCATACGGCCATTGCCCACCGGCTGCGCAAATACGGCATTCCCGGCAAGCCCTGAGCGCCCGCGCCCGCCTGGCTGCTACAAGGTGATGCCGTAGGCCAAACCTGTGCTCGACAACAGACTGTAGGAGCAGGGCTTGTCGGGACGCCGCAACGCAACGAAGAGGCCCTTGAGATCGCTAAAAGCTTCGCGGCCAAGCCCTGCTACAGGGATCGCGTCGTCCGGCAAGGGTCTGCTCCCACCGGACAGCGCCAAAAACGACCTCCATCTGTACTGAAAGCGCTACAGCGGAACGATTTCGATACACCTCAAGCCAACCCCCATCCGACAAGGCTTTGATCCTGTTGGGCTTTTTTTCACCGCCCCAACCGTAGCGTTTTCGCTACAGCCAGGTATTCACCCAGCGCGCAAAAAAACCTCAAGCCCTTGATTTACAAGCCTTGTGCACTATTGGCCACAAACTTGCTAAGGGAATCCCATTCAGCGGGACGTCGATCCCGTATCCCCTGCGTCCACCCGACGAGTCTGGCCCCTTAGGAGTTTCCATGAGCGAGTTGCGTTTTACTGAAGACCACGAATGGCTGCGTAGCGAAGCCGATGGCACTGTCACGGTCGGCATCACGGCTTTCGCCCAGGACGCCCTGGGCGACGTGGTGTTTGTGCAACTGCCGGAACTGCAGCACTACGACAAAGGCGCCGAAGCCGCCACCGTGGAGTCAGTAAAAGCCGCCAGCGGCGTGTACATGCCGCTGGACGGTGAAGTGCTCGAGTTCAACCCGGCGCTGGCGGACACCCCCGAGTTGGTCAACGACGATCCACTGGGTGCCGGCTGGTTTTTCCGCTTCCAGCCAACCGATGCCTCGGCAATCGCTAGACTGCTGGATCAGGACGCCTACGACCGCCTGATCAAAGACAACGCCTGAGGAATCGTCATGACTGTCAATCTCAGCACCGCCAACGAGTTCATCGCCCGTCATATCGGCCCGCGCCAGGCGGACGAACAGGCCATGCTCACCACCCTCGGCTTCGACTCCCTGCAAGCCCTGAGCGCCAGCGTGATCCCCGACAGCATCAAGGGCACCAGTGTCCTTGACCTCGGAGCCGGGCAAAGCGAAGCCGACGCCCTGGCGTCGATCAAGGCCATCGCCGCGAAGAACCAGCTGTTCAAGACCTACATCGGCCAGGGCTACTACAACTGCCATACGCCGGCACCGATCCTGCGCAACCTCCTGGAAAACCCGGCCTGGTACACCGCCTACACCCCCTACCAGCCGGAAATCTCCCAGGGCCGCCTGGAAGCGCTGCTGAACTTCCAGACCCTGATCAGCGACCTCACCGGCCTGCCGATCGCCAACGCCTCGCTGCTCGACGAAGCCACCGCCGCCGCCGAAGCCATGACCTTCTGCAAGCGCCTGAGCAAGAACAAGGGCAGCAACGCCTTCTTCGCTTCCATCCACTGCCACCCACAGACCCTTGACGTGCTGCGCACCCGCGCCGCGCCCCTGGGCATCAACGTGGTGGTGGGCGACGAACGTGAACTGGGCGATGTCAGCCCGTTCTTCGGCGCCCTGCTGCAATACCCGGCCAGCAACGGCGACCTGTTCGACTACCGCGCGCTGAGCGAACGTTTCCACGCCGCCCATGCCCTGGTGGCGGTGGCCGCCGACCTGCTGGCCCTGACGATACTGACCCCACCGGGCGAGTTCGGTGCCGATGTCGCTATCGGCAGCGCCCAACGCTTCGGCGTGCCGCTGGGCTTCGGTGGCCCGCACGCCGCCTATTTCTCCACCCGCGACGCATTCAAGCGCGACATGCCCGGCCGTCTGGTCGGTGTCTCGGTGGACCGTTTCGGCAAGCCGGCCCTGCGCCTGGCCATGCAGACCCGCGAGCAGCATATCCGTCGCGAGAAAGCCACCAGCAACATCTGCACGGCCCAGGTCCTGCTGGCCAACATCGCCAGCATGTACGCGGTGTACCACGGTCCCAAGGGCCTGGCGCAAATCGCCCGGCGCATCCACAGCCTGACCGCGATCCTCGCCAAGGGCTTGAACGCACTGGGCCTGACCGTCGAGCAGGAACACTTCTTCGACACCCTGACCCTGAACACCGGCGCCCAGACCAGCGTCCTGCACGAACAGGCTCGTGCCCAGCGCATCAACCTGCGTGTCGTGGATACCCAGCGCCTGGGCCTGTCCCTGGACGAAACCAGCAGCCAGGCCGACATCGAAACCCTCTGGAGCCTGTTGGCCGGCGGCAAGACCCTGCCGGACTTCAACGCCCTGGCCGCGGCGCTGGAAAGCCGTATCCCGGCTGAGCTGGCGCGCCAATCGGCGATCCTCGCCCACCCGGTGTTCAACCGTTATCACTCGGAAACCGAGCTGATGCGCTACCTGCGCAAATTGGCCGACAAGGACCTGGCCCTGGATCGCACCATGATCCCGCTGGGTTCCTGCACCATGAAGCTCAACGCCGCCAGCGAAATGATCCCGGTGACCTGGGCCGAATTCGGCGCCCTGCACCCGTTCGCCCCGGCCGAGCAGAGCGCCGGCTACCAACAACTGACCGATGAGCTGGAAGCGATGCTCTGCGCCGCCACCGGCTATGACGCGATTTCCCTGCAACCGAACGCCGGTTCCCAAGGCGAATACGCTGGTCTGCTGGCAATCCGTGCCTACCATCAGAGCCGTGGCGACGAACGCCGCGATATCTGCCTGATCCCGTCGTCGGCCCACGGCACCAACCCGGCCACCGCCAACATGGCCGGCATGCGCGTGATCGTCACCGCCTGCGATGCCCGCGGCAACGTCGATATCGAGGACCTGCGGGCCAAGGCCATCGAGCACCGCGAACACCTCGCCGCGCTGATGATCACCTACCCGTCGACCCACGGCGTGTTCGAGGAAGGCATCCGCGAGATCTGCGGCATCATTCATGACAACGGCGGCCAGGTGTACATCGACGGCGCCAACATGAACGCCATGGTCGGCCTTTGCGCCCCGGGCAAGTTCGGCGGCGACGTGTCGCACCTGAACCTGCACAAGACCTTCTGTATTCCCCACGGTGGTGGCGGCCCGGGCGTCGGCCCGATCGGCGTGAAGTCGCACCTGGCGCCGTTCCTGCCGGGTCATGCCAGCATGGAGCGCAAGGAAGGCGCGGTGTGCGCGGCGCCATTCGGCAGCGCGAGCATCCTGCCGATCACCTGGATGTATATCCGCATGATGGGTGGCGAAGGCCTCAAGCGCGCCTCGCAGTTGGCGATCCTCAATGCCAACTACATCGCCCGGCGCCTGGAAGAGCACTACCCGGTACTCTACAGCGGCAGCAACGGCCTGGTGGCGCACGAGTGCATTCTCGACCTGCGTCCATTGAAGGACAGCAGCGGCATCAGTGTCGATGACGTCGCCAAGCGCCTGATCGATTTCGGTTTCCATGCCCCGACCATGTCGTTCCCGGTGGCCGGCACCCTGATGATCGAGCCGACCGAAAGCGAATCCAAGGAAGAGCTGGACCGCTTCTGCGACGCCATGATCCGCATCCGCGAAGAAATCCGCGCGGTGGAAAACGGCAGCCTGGACAAGGACGACAACCCACTGAAGAACGCCCCGCACACCGCGGCGGAGATCGTCGGCGAGTGGAGTCATCCGTATAGCCGCGAACAGGCGGTGTACCCGGTGGCGTCGCTGGTCGAAGCCAAGTACTGGCCGCCGGTGGGGCGTGTCGACAACGTGTTCGGCGACCGCAACCTGGTCTGCGCCTGCCCGTCGATCGAGAACTACGCTTAACCCTTTATAGTGGCGAGACACTTGCTTGTGGTGAGGCGCTTACCTGTGGCGAGGGGCTTACCTGCTGTGAGGGGTTTGCCTGTGGCGAGGGGCTTGCCTGTGGTGAGGGGCTTGCCTGTGGTGAGGGGCTTGCCTGTGGCGAGGGGCTTGCCTGTGGCGAGGGGGCTTGCCCCCGTTGGGGCGCGCAGCGCCCCCAAAACCACCCAGCGCGTTGCATCAGAAAGAACGCATTGGCTGATTTTATGGCTGCTTCGCAGCCAAGCGCGGGCAAGCCCGCTCGCCACATTCCGTCGTCCACACAGTAGCGTGCAAACCGTACCCCAAGTTTCACACCAATAATTATTAGAAAAACCGGAGAACCCCTATGTCCCTGAGCGTGTTCGACCTGTTCAAGATCGGCATCGGTCCCTCCAGCTCCCACACCGTCGGTCCGATGCGCGCAGCCGCGCGTTTCGTCGAGGGCTTGCGGCGCGAGCAACTGCTGTCACAGACCACCTGCGTCAAAGTCGAGCTGTACGGCTCGCTCGGCGCCACCGGCAAGGGCCACGGCAGCGACAAGGCCGTGCTCCTGGGCCTGGAAGGTGAACACCCGGATAGCGTCGATACAGAAACCGTAGCCGCCCGCCTGCAGACCATTCGCAGTAACGGCCGCCTGAATCTGCTCGGCGAACATTCCATCGAATTCAATGAAAAACTCCACCTGGCGATGATCAGGAAGCCCCTGGCCTATCACCCCAATGGCATGATCTTCCGTGCCTTCGATGCCGCCGGCATCCAGATCCGCAGCCGCGAGTACTACTCGGTAGGCGGTGGTTTCGTGGTCGATGAAGACGCCGCCGGCGCCGACCGGATCGTCGAAGACAGCACCGTGCTGACCTTCCCGTTCAAAAGCGCCAAGGAACTGCTCGGCCATTGTTCCACCTATGGCCTGTCCATCAGCCAGGTGATGCTGACCAACGAAAGCGCCTGGCGCCCGGAAGCGGAAACCCGGGCCGGCCTGCTGAAGATCTGGCAAGTAATGCAGGACTGCGTCGCCGCCGGTTGCCGCAATGAAGGCATCCTGCCCGGAGGGTTGAAGGTCAAGCGCCGGGCCGCGGCACTGCACCGGCAGTTGTGCAAGCACCCGGAAGCAGCGCTGCGCGATGCGCTGTCGGTGCTGGACTGGGTCAACCTCTACGCCCTGGCGGTCAATGAAGAAAACGCCAACGGCGGCCGCGTGGTCACCGCACCCACCAACGGCGCGGCCGGGATCGTCCCCGCCGTGCTGCATTACTACATGCGCTTCATTGCCGGCGCCAACGAGGACGGCGTGGTGCGTTTCCTGCTCACCGCCGCCGCCATCGGCATTCTCTACAAGGAAAACGCCTCGATCTCCGGCGCCGAAGTCGGCTGCCAGGGCGAAGTCGGCGTGGCCTGTTCAATGGCTGCCGGAGCTTTGTGCGAAGTCCTCGGTGGCACGGTGCAACAGGTCGAGAACGCCGCCGAAATCGGCATGGAACACAACCTTGGCCTGACCTGCGACCCCATCGGCGGACTGGTGCAAGTGCCGTGCATCGAACGCAACGCCATGGGTTCGGTGAAAGCCATCAATGCCGTGCGCATGGCCTTGCGTGGCGACGGCCAGCACTTCGTCTCCCTCGACAAGGTGATCCGCACCATGCGCCAGACCGGCGCCGACATGAAAAGCAAATACAAGGAGACCGCTCGCGGCGGTCTCGCCGTCAACATCATCGAGTGCTGACCCTTATTCACGGGGAACCGGGCCTGCCCGCCCCCTGCACACGCTACCAAGGAGCCGCAATGTCCACCGAATCACTCAAGCAAACCCCGCTGCACGCCCTGCACCTGCAACTCGGCGCGCGCATGGTGCCGTTCGCCGGCTACGACATGCCGGTGCAATACCCGCTGGGCGTGATGAAAGAACACCAGCACACCCGTGAGCAAGCCGGGCTGTTCGATGTCTCGCACATGGGCCAGATCCGCCTGGTTGGCGCCGCTGCCGCCAAGGCCCTGGAAGCCCTGGTGCCAGTGGACATCCTCGACCTGCCGGTGGGTATGCAGCGTTATGCGATGTTCACCAACGAAACCGGCGGCATTCTCGATGACCTGATGGTCGCCAACCTGGGCAACAATGAGCTGTTCCTGGTGGTCAACGCCGCCTGCAAGGACCAGGACCTGGCGCACCTGCAAAAACACCTGGGCCATCTGTGCGAAGTCCAGCCATTGTTCGAGGAGCGTGCCCTGCTCGCCCTGCAAGGCCCGGCGGCGGTCAGCGTCCTGGCGCGCCTGGCCCCGGAAGTGACGAAAATGACCTTCATGCAGTTCGCCGCCGTGCGCCTGCTGGGAGTGGATTGCTATGTCAGCCGCTCCGGCTATACCGGCGAAGACGGTTTCGAAATTTCTGTTCCGGCGGCCAGCGCCGAAGCCCTGGCCCGCAGCCTGTTGGCCGAAACCGAGGTCGAGGCGATCGGCCTGGGTGCCCGTGACTCCCTGCGCCTGGAAGCAGGGCTGTGCCTGTACGGCCACGACATGAACAGCGACACCACCCCGGTGGCGGCCAGCCTGCTCTGGGCGATCTCCAAGGTACGCCGCGCCGACGGTGCGCGGGCCGGTGGTTTCCCGGGCGCCGCCACGATCTTCGCCCAGCAGCAACAGGGTGTGCCGCGCAAACGCGTGGGCCTGTTACCGCAGGAACGGACCCCCGTGCGCGAAGGTGCGGAAATCGTCGACCAGGCCGGCAGCGTGATCGGCAGCGTCTGCAGCGGCGGCTTCGGTCCGACCCTGGGCGCCCCTCTGGCCATGGGCTATGTAGACAGCTCGCATACCGCCCTGGACAGCGAAGTCTGGGCCATCGTAAGGGGCAAGCGCATACCGCTGAAGGTCAGCAAGATGCCATTTGTTCCGCAGCGTTACTACAGGGGCTAATACACGGATATCAACAGGGGCCGACACCCCTGTTGATACTTACAGTAACAACTAAGCCCTGCTGAAACAGTGCACTACCTTGTCACGCAACCGCCACAAAACAGTGCATATATTCACCTATGAACTTGCGTTATAACAGTCGAAGATAAGCGACGCCACTCGGCTGGCCAGCGACGGCCTGGAGGGCCACATACCCCCATGAACTGGCGTAAACCGCTGCGTTTCGCGGGGCTTGTTTTTTCTCCCGGAGTTGGCGTAGAGTTTCTCTACTGTGTTTGCATGGGTCGCTTGGAATCGTGACCTGGGCAGTAGCCTGAAGTTTGCTACAACCCGTTCGACGTCTCTTACTTTCCTGCAACCCAGCCCAGTACTCTTTCAAATGAAGGGGGCTGTCATTAATTCTAGCGTCAAGGAAATAAGAAAATGGCTGATCGTCAGAGCGGTACCGTCAAGTGGTTTAACGACGAGAAAGGTTTTGGTTTTATCACTCCAGAAAGCGGTCCGGATCTATTCGTCCATTTCCGCGCTATTCAGGGCAACGGCTTCAAGAGCCTGAAAGAAGGCCAGAAAGTAACCTTCGTCGCCGTGCAGGGCCAGAAAGGCATGCAGGCTGATGAAGTGATCGCGGAAGCCTGATCCCGCCGGGAACAAGCCTTCTTGCAATGAAAAGCCCCTGATACTGACATCAGGGGCTTTTTTATGGGCGCAATTTCGTAAAATGGTTTTTTTCAGCCGCCAAAGAGAGAGCCGTCATGTCGAAACACGCGCTGAGCCCCCAGGGTGATTTTCCCGCTGCCGGCCTGGGCCGTCGCCTGGCCGCGATGTTCTATGACTTCCTGCTGTGTACGGCACTGCTGATCGTCACCGGTTTTATCTACAAGCTGGTGCAGATGTCGATCATCGGCGAACAACAGCTCAGGAAGCTGTCCGACGCCGGGGCACTGGACGGCGACCCGCTGCTCTCGACGATCCTGTTGTTCGTGCTGTTCGGCTTCTTCGCCAAGTTCTGGACCTACAAGGGCCAGACCCTGGGCATGCAGGTCTGGGGCATTCGCGTACAGAACGCCGACGGCACGGCCATCAGCCTCTGGCAGGCGCTGCTACGCTTTATCGTGTCCATTGCCTCCTGGTTGTTCGGCCTGGGTTTCCTGTGGTCGCTGGTCGACAAACAGAAGCGTAGCTGGCACGACATTTACTCCAACAGCCAGTTGGTGCGGCTGCCCAAGAAATCCAAGTGAGCACCCGCAAAAAAGCCCGCCTCTTTCGAGGCGGGCTTTTTCATGCCGCGACTTCAGTCCGACTTATTCAGCCAGTTTGAAGGTAATGAAGCTGGCACGTCCCTGACGCAACACGCGCATGGACACCGAACGGTTCTTCGGCAGGGCCTTGGCGATCTCCGTGAACTGCGCGGCGCTGGTGATCGACTGGTTGTTCAGGTGGGTGATCACATCGCCCGGCTGCAGGCCGATCAAGGCGGCAGGACCGTCCTGGACTTCCTTGATGAGCACGCCACCCTTGAGGTCGTTGGCCTTCTTCTGCTCATCGCTCAGCTCGACCACGGAAATCCCCAGGCGGTTGCTGCTGCGCTCGGCACCTTTGGCCTTGGCGAGATCCATTTCCTTGCCTTCGTCCGGGATCGCGCCGACCGTCAGGTCAACGGTCTTGCGCTTGCCTTCACGAATCACGTCCAGGGACGCCTTGTCGCCGGCTTTCAACGCGCCGACCAGATGTGGCAGGTCCGCGGACAGCTCGATCGGTTGGCCGTTCATGCTGAGGATCACATCACCGACCTGCAAGCCACCCTTGGCCGCCGGGCCACCCTCCTGCACCTGGGCAACCAGGGCACCGGCCGGCTTGTCCAGGCCGAACGACTCGGCCAGGTCCTTGTTGACCTCCTGGATCACCACGCCCAACCAGCCGCGACTGACCTTGCCACCAGCCTTCAACTGATCGGATACATCCATCGCCACGTCGATAGGAATCGCGAAGGAAACTCCCATGAAGCCACCGGAACGGGTGTAGATCTGCGAGTTGATCCCGACCACTTCACCATTGAGGTTGAACAGCGGGCCACCCGAGTTACCCGGGTTGATCGGCACGTCGGTCTGGATGAACGGCACATAGTTTTCGTTCGGCAGGCTACGGCCCACGGCGCTGACGATGCCCTGGGTCACGGTATGGTCAAAGCCAAACGGCGAGCCGATGGCCACGACCCACTGACCGGCTTTCAGGTCCTTGGACTTGCCCAGCTTGAGGGTTGGCAGGTCCTTGCCGTCGATCTTCAACAACGCCACGTCGGAACGTGGGTCGGTCCCCACCAACTTGGCCTTGAGCTCGCTGCGATCGGCCAGGCGTACCACGATCTCGTCCGCATCGGCGACCACGTGGTTGTTGGTCAGGATGTAGCCATCCTTGGAAATGATGAAACCCGAGCCCAGCGACTGCGCTTCACGCTGACGACCGCCTCCACCGCCGCCGTTCGGACTGCGGGGCTGCGGAAAACCGCGGAAGAACTGCTGGATTTCCGGCGGCAGGCCTTCAAGACCCTGCATATCGGAGACCTTGCGGTCCGGCAGCTTCTGGGTGGTACTGATGTTGACCACCGCCGGCGAGGCCTGCTCCACCAATTGGGTGAAGTCGGGCAAATCAGCGGCCTGGGCGGTCAGCGCCTGGCCCAGCACCAGGACGGTGGCAACAATGGACAGATAAGACTTCAAGCGTGGTATCGACATATGGCTCCCGTGAACAACGAGCGTGATTTAGCAATAGGCCCTTGTAAATCCCGGACATGACCCGCCGGGACTTCTGGACCGGGAACAACAAACAAGGCCAGAGCCGAGAGGCTCTGACCTATAAGAAAACTCGGAGATATTTGCAAATGAAATTGATCACCAGACATTTCTACACCGACATTCGCGATGGAGGCCAACGATAACGCAGACCTCCAGGAAAAACGTGGCGCTCTGGCGTTCATCGCGAGCAAGCTCGCTCCTGCACCGACAAGGAATCGCGCGCGCGGGGCTCATGATTCAGCAGCTCACTGCTTGGCCTGCGTATCGCCGTAGCGCATCGACAGCGCAATCCGCTCGGCGGTGCCGACGGGAATCTCGCCCACCACCGTCACCATGACATCACCGCCAGGCGTGCTCAAGTGCCGGGAAACCGCCACAGTCGGCCCCAGTTGGGTGCGGCTGTCCGTCACCGTGGCACCGTTAAGTGGTTCAAGGAACACTGAAAAACGCGACAGACCGTCGTCATACATCAAGCTGCTGACCTGGGCCTTGGTGGCCGGGTCGACACGCGCGGTGTTGCTGACCAGCTCGAAGCCGGGTGGCAGCCAGTCCGAATGCCACAATTGGACCGCCGTTGCCCCCAGTGCCTGCGGCTTGGGCTGGGCCTGATTGGCCAACAGGACCACCGGCTTGCACTCGGCACTGGCCTGTACCTGACTGTCTTCAAGGGGCTGGGTGGTATTCAATTCGGTGAACTGGAAACGCTCCAGCAACTGCCCCTTGTCATTGAGCAACAATGACTTCAAGGGCAGGCCGGTCTGACGATCCAGATGCAGTTCGAAACCATAGCGATGCTGATCACGCGGCGTCAGCGACACCACGACGGCCGGCCGGCCGGCCACGCGCGACTTGCCGATGACAGCGATGTCGTACCAGTTCTTGAGTATTTGCGGGTCCAGCGAACGGGCATGGGAGTCCGGCATATCGCCGAGCCCCGCCACCAGCGCACCACTGACACACTGGGTGTGACCATCGACGCGAACAACCTCTTGTGCCAAGCCATCGAGCTGGATCAAGCGCTCACGAACCTTGCCATCGCGCACCAGGTGCCAGATGCCATGGGTAGAAAAACTACCGTTGCGTTCGTAGACGAAAGTGCCCTGAAAGCTTTGCTGCTGCTCGGCTTGCCCAAGACGACCCAACCAGTCCTGAGCCTCATCGGCCTGGGCTGGAAGAGCCCACCAGCCAATGAGCAAAAGCGTTAGAAGAGGTAGCGCGCGCATGATCCTCCTTAACGGTTTTCCAGGCTGGCGGCACGGGCATAGGGCAGAGCGCTTTCAGTGCCCTTGAGTGCGGCCTGTTGCGCATGCTGGCGCAGGTAGCCTGGCAGACGCTGATCGTGCCAGCCCGACTGGCCTTGCTGCAGCACGCCATTGGCCATCGGGCCGGTCGCCTGGTCACTGCTTTCGGTATAGCCGGCCAGGACCGCCGGGCCTTTGGCCGTCGGGGCAACCAGGCCAGGCTGGGTGGATTGCTGGGCCAGCTGGGCACCGACAATGTCATCCTGGTTGTACAGGCGCACACCGGCCAGAACGGCCACGGTGACCGAAGCGGCCACGGCCAGGCGACCTATCGTGCGCCAAGGGCCGCGAGTGCGTTTGGCCGGGACGTCCTCACCGGCCAGGGCCGCGGAAACGGCCGAAGCGAGATCCAGGCGCGGGTCCAACAGTTCCTTGTGCATCACTGCCCGGGCGATTTGGTAACGAGACCAGGTGGCACGGGTCTCGGCATCGTCAAGGGCATTGAGCACCCGACGCAATTCCAGCTCGTCCGCTTCGTTATCCATCACCGCGGACAGCGATTCCTGCAGGGCTTCACGACTCATGGCGGTTCCTCTCTTGGCTGTCGCCGCTGTCTCAGGTTTCCTGCAACAACGGCTGCAGGGCTTTATCGATGGCCTCCCGAGCGCGGAAAATCCGGGAGCGCACGGTGCCCACCGGACACTGCATGACCGCTGCAATGTCCTCGTAACTCAGACCATCGAATTCACGTAAAGTTAAAGCCGTACGCAAATCTTCTGGCAATTGCTGGATGGTCCGATGAACAGTGCCTTCGATCTCATCCCGCAGCAATGCACGCTCCGGCGACTCGAGATCCTTGAGACCATGATCGCCATCATAGAACTCCGCATCCTCGGAACTCACATCACTGTCTGGTGGCCTGCGACCGCGGGAAACCAGGTAGTTCTTCGCCGTGTTGATGGCGATACGGTAAAGCCAGGTGTAAAACGCACTGTCACCGCGAAAATTGCCCAATGCACGGTAGGCTTTGATAAAGGCTTCTTGTGCAACGTCTTGGGCTTCATGGGTGTCGTGCACGAATCGCACGATCAACCCGAGAATTTTGTGCTGATATTTCAGCACCAGCAGATCAAATGCCCGCTTGTCGCCGCGTTGAACGCGCTCGACCAGCTGCTGATCCTCTTCCTGGGTTAGCATGAACACTCCTCATAGGACCTGAAGGAGGCGCGCATCGCTAATTGACCAGGCTTGCAAACATAGACTCGGGCTTCTGGCAAAAGTTCTCCCCCTTCAAGCAAGTTTCCTGTGGCCCGCTGAACGGACACACACGAAAAACGCAGCACGGCCATCGCCGACTGCGTGAATAATCTGGTCGTCGAATCCGCTAGCAAGGGCCGTATCACGCCCCCCGCATAAAGCCGACGCTGTCCTCTTCTTTCAGGCACCCCGCATGGGAGCCCGCAGCCCCGTAAAAGTTCCCGGAACCCGCTGCAAATGATGGCATTGTGATAGTCGCCTTGACCACGGCTGCCTGAGCCCTGGTTATAGCTGAAAAATCATCGCCTTACCCTGCAAAACCGCATGCACGGCGGCATGGACTGGCGCACACTCAGCGCCCACAGTCCTTTAACAATGCCATAAAGGCTCGGCTATTGTGCCGGTCCCCCCAGCCATATACTAGTGGGCTGCCGGGCGGGCCCCGGCAACTGCCCCGGGCGCTTTTTTCGGATTATTCAAATGAGCCGACATTTTCAACACGATGTACTGGTCATTGGCAGCGGTGCCGCCGGCCTGAGCCTGGCACTGACCCTGCCCAGCCACCTGCGCATTGCCGTACTGAGCAAGGGCAACCTGGCCAATGGTTCGACCTTCTGGGCTCAGGGCGGGGTCGCCGCGGTGCTGGACGATACCGACACCGTGCAGTCCCACGTCGAGGACACCCTCAATGCCGGCGGCGGTCTGTGCCATGAAGACGCCGTGCGCTTCACCGTCGAGCACAGCCGCGAGGCCATCCAATGGCTGATCGACCAGGGCGTACCCTTTACCCGCGACGAAGACGCAGGTACCGATGACGGCGGTTTCGAATTTCACCTCACCCGCGAGGGCGGCCACAGCCATCGACGCATCATCCATGCCGCCGACGCCACCGGCGCGGCGATCTTCAAGACCCTGCTGGAGCAAGCCCGCCAGCGGCCCAACATCGAGTTGCTGGAACAACGGGTCGCCGTCGACCTGATCACCGAGAAACGCCTGGGCCTGGCCGGCGACCGCTGCCTCGGGGCCTACGTGCTTGATCGCGGCACCGGCGAAGTCGACACTTACAGCGCGCGCTTCACCGTCCTGGCCTCGGGCGGCGCGGCCAAGGTCTATCTCTACACCAGCAACCCCGACGGCGCCTGCGGCGATGGCATCGCCATGGCCTGGCGCTCGGGCTGCCGGGTGGCGAACCTGGAGTTCAACCAGTTCCACCCCACCTGCCTGTACCACCCGCAGGCCAAGAGTTTTCTCATCACCGAGGCGCTGCGCGGTGAAGGCGCCCACCTGAAGCTGCCCAACGGCGAACGCTTCATGCCACGCTTCGACCCACGGGCCGAACTGGCGCCACGGGACATCGTGGCCCGGGCCATCGACCACGAGATGAAGCGCCTGGGTATCGACTGCGTGTACCTGGATATCAGCCACAAGCCCGAAGCCTTTATCAAGACGCATTTCCCGACGGTGTACGAACGTTGCCTGGAATTTTCCATCGACATCACCAAGGGCCCGATCCCGGTGGTGCCCGCCGCCCACTATACCTGTGGCGGCGTGTTGGTCGACCAGCAGGGTCGCACCGATGTGCCCGGCCTGTACGCCATCGGCGAAACCAGCTTTACCGGCCTGCACGGCGCCAATCGCATGGCCAGCAACTCGCTGCTCGAATGTTTCGTCTATGCCCGCTCGGCCGCGGCCGACATTCTCCAGCAACTGCCACAGGTCGCCATGCCCGCCGCCCTGCCAAGCTGGGATGCCAGCCAGGTGACCGATTCCGACGAAGACGTGATCATCGCGCACAACTGGGACGAACTGCGGCGCTTCATGTGGGACTATGTCGGCATCGTGCGCACCAACAAACGCCTGCAGCGGGCGCAACATCGGGTGCGCCTGCTGCAGGACGAGATCGACGAGTTCTACAGCAACTACAAGGTCAGCCGCGACCTGATCGAGTTGCGCAACCTGGCCCAGGTCGCCGAACTGATGATCAGCTCGGCCATGGCGCGCAAGGAAAGCCGCGGCCTGCATTACACCCTCGACTACCCGCGGATGCTGCCCGAGGCGCTGGACACTATCCTGGTGCCGCCCACCTACGTCGGCTGAACTTCAAGCGCACGCGCAAGCGCCGGTGCTCATCCGGCGCCAGCGCGTCGCGGGGCACGCACAACGCGCGCACCCGACGTTCGCCCGCCAGGCGAAAGCGCAGCACTACCAGCCACGGCAAGGCCAGGCTGTCACGCTGCAAGCGCACCGGTTGCCAGCCAGCGGCCTGGCTCCACAATCGCCAGCCCTGCTCGTCGCGGCGCAGCCCGGTAAAAGCCGACGGATGGCTCAACAGCAGTTGTCGCGGCAGCACCCAGGCACCATGCAACAGGCACAACAACGCCCCGGACAGACTCGCCCAGCGCGCAATATCAAGCAGACAAAGCGAACCCAACGCCAGGCCCTGGGCCCCGAGATACGCCGCCGGCAACAGCCGGGAAGCCTGCCAGCGACATTCGAACGGTTTACTTGGGCTGGACACGATCCAGGATCATGCGAACCATGCGCTGCAACTCCGGATCTTCCGACTCGGAGCGCTCCATGAACCAGCCGAACATATCCTGGTCCTCGCATTCGAGCAGATTGCGATAGCATTCACGGTCGGCCAGGCTCAGATGCGGGTACACCTCCTTGACGAACGGTACCAGCAACACGTCCAGCTCCAGCATGCCGCGGCGGCTGTGCCAATAGAGGCGATTGAGTTCTACATCTTCGACCATGGAGCGCTCCTCAAATTTGCGCACAAGTATACAGGCCCGCGCGCGCGCGGACAGCCGGCTTTGGTCGGGGGGCGGCGTTGGTGTTGTGAACTACCCATTTGTCAGGCGCCCCACTATGATGTCTCCCATCCCTTTTTCGCTGCGAAGACCCATGGCCGATTCCGCTTTTTTCTGCACGCTGACCCACGAAGGCGTTCTTGCCGTCCGTGGCACCGACGCCGCCAAGTTCCTCCAGGGCCAGCTGACCTGCAACCTCAACTACCTGAGTGACAGCCGGACCAGCCTCGGCGCCCGCTGCACGCAAAAAGGCCGCATGCAATCGAGCTTCCGCATCCTGCTCGAAGGCGACGGCGTATTGCTGGCGATGGCCAGTGAGTTGCTGGAGCCGCAATTGGCGGACCTGAAAAAATACGCCGTGTTCTCCAAGTCCAGGCTCACCGACGAAAGCCCCGGCTGGGTCCGCTTCGGGCTTGGCGGCGCTGACGACGCCTTGCGCGGCCTGGGTCTTGAACTGCCGGAACAGACCGACGCCATGGTCCGCGCGGACGGCCTGATCGCGCTGCGGGTATCCCCAGGGCGCGACGAACTCTGGGTCCCGGCGGACCAGGCCGGCCGGGTGCGTGAACATCTGGCGGGGCAATTGCCCGAAGCCGATCTCAACACCTGGCTGCTGGGCCAGGTGCGGGCCGGGATCGGCCAGGTCATGCCGCAGACCCGCGAACTGTTCATCCCGCAAATGCTCAACTTGCAGGCGGTCGGGGGCGTAAGCTTCAAGAAGGGCTGCTATACCGGGCAGGAAATCGTTGCCCGCATGCAGTATCTGGGCAAGCTCAAGCGTCGCCTGTACCGCCTGGCACTGGTGGCCGAACAACTGCCGGAGCCGGGCAGCGCATTGTTCGCGCCTTCCCACGGCAGTGCCATCGGTGAAGTGGTAATCGCCGCCCGGGCTGAAAATGGCATTGAACTATTGGCCGTGCTGCAAGCCGAAGCGGCAGAGGAAGGCCATGTCCACCTGGGCGATTTGCAAGGTCCGGGCCTGACGCTGCTGGACTTGCCCTATCAACTGGACCGCGACAGCGAAATCCAGCGTTAACTGCACCGCCCTAGAGAATAGAAATGAACAAGCTGGCGGAAAAGGTCCAACAGGATTTGGTTGAGGCCATCGACAATGATGACCTGGTTCTGCCGACGCTCCCGGAAGTGGCCCTGAAGATTCGCAAGGCGGCCGAGGATCCGGAGATCAGCGTCAGCACCTTGAGCAAAGTGATCGGTGGCGACACCGCGTTGTCGGCACGCCTGATCAAGGTGGTCAACAGCCCGTTGCTGCGGGCCAGCCATGAAGTCACCGACTTGCACACCGCCATCACCCGCCTGGGGGTCAATTACAGCTGCAACCTGGCCATCGGCCTGGTCATGGAACAGATTTTCCATGCCCGCTCCGAAGTGGTGGAGCAGAAAATGCGCGAGGTCTGGAGCAAGAGCCTGGAGATCGCCGGCGTCAGCTACGTATTGTGCCGCAACTTCACCCAGCTCAAGCCGGACCAGGCGGCGCTCGGTGGGCTGGTGCACCAGATCGGCGTATTGCCGATCCTGACCTATGCCGAGGACCACTACGAGTTGCTCGCCGATCCGCTGAGCCTGGACCACGTGATCGACAGTATTCACCCGTTGCTCGGGGACGAGTTGCTGAAGGTCTGGGAGTTTCCGGAAATGCTGGCGAAGCTGCCCGGGCAATACCTGAACCTGGAACGTGACAGCAAGGGCATCGACTATATCGACCTGGTGCAGGTCGCCAGTGTGTTTTGCCATCAGGGTACCGAGCATCCTTTCGCACAGATCGCGCTGGGCGACCTGAAGGCCTTTATCAAGCTCAAGCTGGACCCGCAGAGCAGCACACTCATCGAGCAGCTCAACAATGCCCGGGAGATGTTCCGCTAGAAACCACGGACCACCCAAAACTCTAGGAACAGGGCTTGTCGGGACGCCGCGAAGAGCTCAATCAGGATCGCCAAAAGCTTCGCGGGCAACCCCGGCGATAAAGCTCACGCGAACCTTCAAACCGTGGGGCTGGGCATCGTGCAAACTGATTCGCGCCAGATGCGCCCGACAGATCTCGCCGACAATCGCCAATCCCAGCCCGGCGCCGACGCCCTGCTGATGGCGCCGGTAAAACCGTTCGAAGACCCGTTCGCGCTCCTCCCGCGGAATCCCCGGCCCGTCATCCTCCACCTCCAGCACCGCCGGCAAGCCGACCCGCAGGATCACATTGCCACCCGATGGGGTATGGGCCAGGGCGTTGTCCACCAGATTGCTCAACAGCTCGTTGAGCAAGGTCGGCTCGCCTCGTAGCCAGACCGGTTCATCGGCCTCCAGCGCCAACGCCACGCCACGGGCATGGGCCAGGGGCGCCATCGCCATGCCCAGCTCCCGCGCCAGTTGACTGAGGTCGAGCAACTGCGCGCCCCCTTCGGCAATGGCGCGCGCGCCATTGTCGATCCGTGCCAGCGACAGCAACTGGTTGGCCAGATGGGTCAGACGATCCGTGCCCAGGGCCGCCGTCTCCAGGGTCTCGCGCCAGATTGCCGGCTCCGTCGCCCGCAGGCCCAGCTCAAGACGCGCCTTGAGTGCCGCCAGTGGCGTGCGCAGCTCATGGGCGGCATCGGCGATAAACTGCCCCTGGCGCTCGAATTGCCGGCGCAGGCGCTCAGTGAAGTGATTGAGCGAACGCACCAGCGGCCAGAGCTCATGCTGCACCTCCACCAGCGGCAACGGCCGCAGATCGTCCGGCTGGCGCTCCTCCACCGCCGCGCGCAAACGCTCCAGCGGACGCAACGCCGCGCTCACGGCAAACCCCACCAGCAACAACGCGCCCCCGGCCAGCATGCCCAGGCGCAGCAAGGTGTCGGCCATCAGGCTGCGGGCCATGTTCACTCGCGCCTCATCGGTCTCGGCCACGCGAATTTCCGCCATGCCGTTCATGTTCGGCTCGCTGACCGCCTTGAGCAGACTCACCACCCGCACGTTCTGCCCGCGGTATTGGCCGTCGTAGAACCGCGCCAGCGCCGGATAGTCATCGGTACGCGGCGTGCCGGGCGGCGGCGCGGGGAGGTTTTCGTAACCGGAAATCAATTGCTGGTGAATGTCGTTGACCTGGTAGTAGATCCTTCCGGCGCTGTCATAGGCAAAAGTGTCCAGGGCCACATAAGGCACATCGGCGCTCAGGCTGCCGTCGCGTTGCGAGAGGCCCGCGGCAATGGTTCGCGCCGACGCCAGCAAGGTGCGGTCATAGGCCGTATCCGCCGCTTCGCGGCCGTTGTAGTAAGCACTCCAGCCGCTGGCGAGCATCAACCCCACCAACAACAGCGCCAGGTTCCACAGCAACCGCCAGCGCAGGCTGCCGGCCTTATGCATCGCGGTGTTCCAGCAGATAGCCGAGACCGCGGAAGGTGACAATGGCCACCGCCTGGCCGTCAAGTTTCTTGCGCAGGCGGTGCACGTAGATCTCAATGGCATCGGCGCTGGCCTCCTCGTCCAGGCCGAAGACCTGCGCGGCCAACTGTTCCTTGCTCATCACCCGACCAGGCCGGGCAATCAGTGCTTCGAGCACCGCCTGTTCGCGCGAGGTGAGGGTCAACAGTTCGTCGCCGAGGCTGAAACGCCGGGTGTCCAGATCGTAGACCAGCGTTCCACAGCGCTGCTGGCGCTCGCCGCCGAGCACGCTGCGCCGCAACAGGGCCTTGACGCGCGCTTCCAGTTCGGTGAGTTCGAACGGCTTGGCCAGGTAATCGTCGGCTCCCAGGTTCAAGCCGTGGACGCGGTCCTTCACATCACTGCGCGCGGTCAGCATCAGCACCGGCAAGTTCCTGCCCCGCGCGCGCAGACGGGCCAGCACCTCGAAACCATCCAGGCGCGGCAGGCCCACGTCGAGGATCGCCACGGCGTACTCCTCGCTGCTCAATGCCAGGTCGGCGGCCACCCCATCGTGCAGCACATCCACGGTCAACCCCGCGCTCTTGAGCGCCTGGGCCACACTTTCAGCCAACTGGAGATGGTCTTCGACCAGAAGCACGCGCATGGATTTCCTACCTTGATCGAGGTGGCTTGAACGCCCTTTTGGGCGGGGAGTCTACCGGATAAACAAGGCCCCGCTAGCCATCGCCGCCACGCTTTATCGAACCTTTTGCATTGAAAGCCTGGTGAAAGGTTGACCTATTAAAGTCCCTTCACGGACAGTCACGACCACCGTCGGCGCCTGCCGCGAACCCCGAAAGCGCCTCGACGCGGTTTCGTCCGAATAAGAACAATAACGGAGTACTCCACGATGTTGCCATTGCGCACCTTCGCCCTCGCCGCCGGCTGCCTGCTGTTTGCCGGACATCTTTCGGCCGCCGAACCCAAGCGCCCCGAATGCATCGCCCCGGCCTCCCCCGGCGGCGGCTTCGACCTGACCTGCAAGCTGGCGCAAAGCGCCCTGGTCAACGAAAAAATCCTCAGCAAACCCATGCGTGTCACCTACATGCCCGGTGGCGTCGGCGCCGTGGCCTACAACGCCGTGGTCGCCCAGCGTCCAGCCGATGCCGGGACCCTGGTGGCCTGGTCCAGCGGCTCGCTGCTGAACCTGGCCCAGGGCAAGTTCGGGCGTTTCGATGAAGGCGCCGTGCGCTGGCTGGCGGCCGTCGGCACCAGCTACGGCGCCATCGCGGTGAAAAGCGACTCGCCCTACAAGACCCTCGATGATCTGGTCAAAGCCCTCAAGGCCGACCCGAGCAAGGTGGTCATCGGCTCCGGCGGCACCGTCGGCAGCCAGGACTGGATGCAGACCGCGCTGATCGCCAAGGCCGCCGGGATCAACCCACGCGACCTGCGCTACGTGGCCCTCGAGGGCGGCGGCGAAATCGTCACCGCATTGATGGGTGGGCACATCCAGGTCGGCAGCACCGACATCTCCGACTCCATGCCACATATCCAGAGCGGCGACATGCGCCTGCTGGCGGTGTTCGCCGAGAAGCGCCTGGATGAAGAGGAAATGAAGAACATCCCCACCGCCCGGGAGCAGGGCTACGACATTGTCTGGCCAGTGGTGCGCGGCTTCTACCTGGGGCCGAAGGTCAGCGACGAGGACTACGCCTGGTGGAAAGCCGCCTTCGACAAACTCCTGGCCTCGGAGGAATTCGCCAAGCTACGCGACCAGCGCGAGTTGTTCCCCTTCGCCATGACCGGCCCGGAACTCGACACCTATGTGAAGAAGCAGGTCGCCGACTACAAGGTGCTGGCCAAGGAATTCGGCCTGATCCAGTGATTGTCTTCGCCTAGCGTTCGTGCCCCTCGCCGGGGGCACGCCAGAGGAGCTCGCCCCATGCTTTTACAACGACTGTTCGCCGCCGTCTTGCTGCTGGCCTGTACCGGCCTGGCACTGATGGCCTGGCCCTATCAAGCGGCCTTTTCCTATGAACCCGTCGGCCCGCGCGCCTACCCGCTGCTGATGCTCGGCCTGATGGGCCTGGGCCTGCTGTACCTGCTGTTACGGCCCACGCCCATCGTGCACAGCGAAGACGAGCCGCCGTTGGACCGCGAGACCCTGCGCAAGATCGGTCTCTGCGTGGTTCTGCTGCTGGTTTTCGCCGGCACCTTCGAAACCCTGGGCTTTATTCTCAGCAGCATCCTGGTGGGCATCCCCATGGCGCGTCTGTACGGCGGCCGCTGGTTGCCGGGCACGATCGTCATCGGCCTGATGAGCATCGGGCTTTATCTGTTGTTCGATAAAGCCATGGATGTGCCATTGCCCCTCGGATTGCTCGACGTACTGGAGAACTGATATGGATACTTTAGGTTATTTGGGCCAGGGCTTCGGCGTCGCCATGACCCCCTACAACCTGGTAACCGCCTTGTGCGGCACCCTGATCGGTACTGTCGTCGGCCTGTTGCCAGGCCTCGGCCCGATCAACGGCGTGGCCCTGCTGATTCCGATTGCCTTCGCCCTCGGCCTGCCGCCGGAGTCGGCGCTGATCCTGCTGGCGGCGGTGTACCTGGGTTGCGAGTACGGCGGGCGGATCAGTTCGATCCTGCTCAATATCCCGGGTGAAGCCTCCACCGTGATGACCACTCTCGACGGTTACCCCATGGCTCGCCAGGGCCTGGCCGGCGTGGCGCTATCGCTGTCGGCCTGGAGTTCGTTCATCGGCGCGTTCATCGCCACCTGCGGCATGGTGCTGTTCGCCCCGCTGCTGGCGAAATGGGCAATTGCCTTCGGTCCGGCGGAATACTTCGTGCTCATGGTGTTTGCCATCGTCTGCCTGGGCGGCATGGCCGGTGATCGACCGCTGAAAACCTTTATCGCCGCACTGATCGGGCTGTTCCTGTCCAGTGTCGGGATCGATGCCAACAGCGGCGTCTACCGTTTCACCGGGGACAATATCCACCTCACCGACGGCATCCAGTTCGTCGTGCTGGTGCTGGGCCTGTTCTCCATCAGCGAAATCCTCCTGCTACTGGAGAAAACCCATCGCGGCCAGGAAGCGGTGAAAGCCACCGGGCGGATGATGTTCAACTTCAAGGAAGCCGCCGCGGTGTTCACGGTGAACCTGCGTTGCGGCGTACTCGGCTTCATCATGGGCGTGCTACCGGGTGCCGGGGCGACACTGGCCAGCGCCGTGGCCTACATGACCGAGAAGAAAATCGCCGGCGCCGACGGTAAGTTCGGCCGCGGCGACAAGCGCGGCCTGGCCGCCCCGGAAACCGCGATCGGCGGCGCGGCCTGCGGCGCCCTGGTGCCGATGCTGACCCTTGGTGTTCCCGGGTCCGGGACCACGGCGGTGATGATCGGCGCGCTGTCGCTGTACAACATCACCCCCGGCCCGCTGTTGTTCCAACAGCAACCGGATATCGTCTGGGGCCTGATCGCCTCGTTGTTCATCGCCAACGTCATGCTGGTGATCCTCAACATCCCGATGATCCGCCTGTTCACCCGCATCCTCGCCGTGCCGAACTGGGCGTTGGTGCCGGTGATCGCCATCATTACCGCCATCGGTGTCTACGCGGTACACGCTACCACCTTCGACCTGTTCCTGATGATCGGCATCGGCATCTTCGGCTATATCCTGCGCAAGCTGGACTTCCCACTGTCGCCGATCCTGCTGGGCTTTATCCTCGGCGGCCTGATGGAGTCGAACCTGCGCCGGGCGCTGTCGATCTCCAATGGCGCGCTGGAGATTCTCTGGTCGAGCCCGATCACCGCAAGCGTCTGGGGCCTGACCCTTGTCATGCTGCTGATGCCGCTGCTGCGCATCTGGCGCAAGCGTGCCGCCGAGCGGCGCGCCCTGGCCAATGCCTGAGAAAACCTTTGGGCTGGCGGAGCACACCGCTGGCCTGCCTACCACTCGTCGCCACTGTCATTTCTGACAGCTAGCCAGTCCCTTCCTCCCGGCGTTGAATAATCCCACGACTCGCCATCCGGGCTTTCGGGTCGCTTCCTGAATTCCCGAAAGGTGCCTCGTCATGAACGATGATTCCTCCCTACCTGCATCCGATGTCATCGACCCCCTGTCCTCATCCGAGCAACAGGCTCCCAACTTCGAACGCGAACCGCAACCCGAGCGCCGCGCCTTCAACGACCTGGTCATCGAGGTCCTCGGCCAGCGGTCGGTGATCGGCGCCGATATCGGCGTCAACAAGGCCGCCCTCGACCTCTATTACCCCGAAGGACTGCTCTGTTACCTGCATCCCTATCTGGACCAGAAAGAAGGTGACTTCGTCGAGCTGTTCTGCGGCGATCCCGATGACCCGGTAGCCTTTACTACTGTGTCCAAGGAAGAGGCGGACAAAGGCGCCAAAATCCCCCTGTTCATTTCTTATGCTCACCTGCCCGAACAACTGATTCAGCCGCTGTTCTTCCGCCTCACCCGCTACACCGGCGGCAACCCCGAATTCACCCCGCTCTACAGCCTGCTGGTCGACATCACTCCACCCGCCGGCCCCTACGACCCCGTGCCCAGTACGCCCTGGCATGAAGAGTTCGCCCCGCCGCTGCCGCCGCAATTCGTCATCGATTATGGCGTCGACAAGGACACCGCCGAGCGCGGCGTGCCCTTCACCATCGATCCCTACCCTCTTGACGAAGGAGCCCCCCAGAGTTGGCGCATGGCCGAGTACGACAAGATCCGCCTGTACATCGGTGGCGTCCTGGTCACCCCGGTGCATACCGTCACCTGGGACGAAGCCAACAATCGCCGGCCCCTCACCATCACCGCTTATTACGAGACCTGGCTCAAGGTTCCCGACGGCCAGAAAGTCGTCGAGTACCAGGCCATCGACCAGTGCGGCAACTACTCGGTGAAGTGGTCGCCGCAGACCGTGCTCAAGGTCAATATCGGCAACGACAGCCGGCCCCGCCTGCCCTACGCCTATATCGACGAATCCGACCTGGGCGAGGTCTTCGATACCCTCGATTATGATCGACTCGGCGAAGACAAGGACGCCACCATCGTGGTCACCCAAGTCCGCCAGGGCTATCAGATCGACGATGCCTTGCGCATTACCCTGGAGGGCCGCACCGCGGATGGCGCGCCCGTGCGCGAGGTTATCGACTACCCGATTCCCGATGATCAGATCGGCCGTAACAGCGATATCCCCTTGCGCAACCAGGTGGTGCGCGATCTGGTCGGTGGCACCGCCGTGCTCAGTTACGAACGGATCCGCAGCGGCAGCGCTCCGCAACCGTCGGAAGTGACCCGCCTGGCGATCATCGGCAGCACGCTCAGCCTGCTCGCCCGCCCCCAGGTACTCGAAGCCATCGGGGATTTTCTCGACCCAGCCTCCTTGCTGGCCACTGTACAGATCACGCCCTACATGGGTCAGCGTTCCAGCGACCGCGTCGACCTGTACCTGTTGGGCACCCGCGCCAACGATGACCTGAAGTTCTGGCATTTCTTCAAGATGGCCGGCAGCGACACCGAGCCAGTGCTTTTCTACCTGCAACACGACCGCGACCTGGATATCGCCGGGCTCAACGGCGGCACCCTGGATGTGCATTATCTGGTAACCAACGCCGAGGGCGAGCGTAAATCCCAGCATGCCGTGCTCAATGTCGGCGAAGCCACGGCGACCTTGCCAGCACCGGACGTGCCCGAAGCCCCCGGCGGTGTGCTCGACCCGGAATCATCGACCCGTGGCGCCACGGTAGTGGTGCCCAGGACCGCCAACCTGCAAGAAGGCGATCTGCTCAACGTGTACTGGCAGGGCAGCAAACCCGGTGGCAATTTTATCCATCGCGACTTCGAGGTAACCCGCGCCTGGCTCGACAGCGATATCCCCTTCCCGATCGAACGCCAGTATGTCGATGCCAACAAGGGCGGCTCGGTCAAGGCGTTCTATATCGTCAAGCGCGGGCGTGACCCGGTGCAATACTCCCATACCTTCAACCTCACCGTCGGCATCGACCTGGCGCTGGAAAAACCCGAAGTACTGGAAACCACCGAGCCACGTGGCAATGTGCTCAACCCGCTCAATGTGCAAACCGCCGTCACCGTGCGAGTGCGTTACGAGATGGAAAATGCCGACAGCATCCAACCCTACTGGAAAGGCGCCACCGATTCCGGCACCCCGGCCATTACGCCAAAACCGGGAAATGCGGCCCAGGGCTATGTCGACTTCACCTTGTCCGGCGCTACCGCCGTGGGGCCCAATCTCGGCAAAACGGTGAACGTCAACTATGAGGTGACGCGCTCAGGGGCAACCAAACCTTCCAACGTACTGGATCTGATGATCCAGACCATCGCCGAAGCCGACTTGCCCACCCCACGCGTCTTCGCGGACAGTGTCGAAGTGCTGGGCGACGAACTGGATATCACCAAGAGCATCATGATCCGCGTCGATGCCTGGCCTTTTTTCGCACACCGACAACATCTGGAAATCAAGCTGGAAGGTACCAACGCTTCCGGCGGCAGCCACAACACGACCCTGGTTTCGTTCAGCAACTATGTGAACTCGCAAGAGTCAGTGCAACGGTTTGTGTACCGAGGGCCAATCCCGGCCACTTACCTGAACCAACTCGGCAATGGCACCACGCTCAGGGTATTGTTCAAGGCGGCGGTCAACGGCGGAACGAATATTGGAGATGCATTAGCGTTCCCAACACGTACCCTGACCGTCACAAATGAGGTAAAACCGGTTATTACTGGCGTGCACACTTCCACGGGAGCTTCTGTCCCTCACAACGGCACTACCGACCAAAGAAGTCTGACGCTGTCCGGCACCGCAACGCCCAATTCCACCATCGAAGTACGCGACGGAACGACAGTCGTCTTGAGCACTTCGGTTAACGGCTCCAGGGCCTGGAGCGGCGATATCAATAACTTATCGGAAAAAAAATACAATCTCGTCGCCAAGATCGTCGGCGGAACGTTGTCGTCCGATACCAGGAGCTTTACGGTACAAGCCGCCGAGGTGAAACCGGTTATTACGGGCGTGCACACTTCCACAGGCGCTTCAGTCCCTCACAACGGCACGACCGACCAAAGAAGTCTGACGCTGTCCGGCACCGCAACGCCCAACTCCACCATCGAGGTACGCGACGGGACGACACTCGTCCTGAGCACCTCGGTTAACGTCTCCAGAGCCTGGAGCGGCGATATCAATAACTTATCGGAAAAAAAATACAATCTCGTCGCCAAGATCGTCGGCGGAACGTTGTCGTCCGATACCAGGAGCTTTACGGTACGAGCCGCCGAGGTGAAACCGGTTATTACGGGCGTGCACACTTCCACAGGCGCTTCAGTCCCTCACAACGGCACGACCGACCAAAGAAGTCTGACGCTGACCGGCACCGCAACGCCCAACTCCACCATCGAGGTACGCGACGGGACGACACTCGTCCTGAGCACCTCGGTTAACGTCTCCAGAGCCTGGAGCGGCCATATCAATAATTTATCGGAAAAAAAATACAATCTCGTCGCCAAGATCGTCGGCGGAACGTTGTCGTCCGATACCAGGATCTTTACGGTACGAGCTACAGTGACGCCACCGGCGCCGCCGACCATCACGGCGCTCTATGATCATAAGATGAATGTCTGCCCTAATGGCGGCACTAGCTCTTCATTGTTCTTTGGCCGCTATGAGGGCAGAGGCGCATATGGCCAACGCGTTGTCCTTACCGTCAACGGAAACAATCACATCCCGGCCATCACAGTCGGGACAGATGGTAGTTGGAGCTACGGCATGACGTTCGACGGTATTGGGCTCCCTAAATATACGGTAATAGCTTCGTATGTAGATTACCCCCAGATCCAGTCACAGCCGTATATTGTCCATAGCACCGCCAAAGCATAAGAAATTTGGGAGGCAATATGTAGAAAGGGGAGCGACGCTCCCCTTTCGTTTTCCATCATTGGGAGGAACGAATGTCCATCCGGCATGCTATAGAGCTATGCACTATGGCAACGATCTGATACCCTTCCCAAGGACTGTCCCATCGCAAAGAGGCCTCTCCATGTCCCAAGGAACCATCTTCATCAATAACCGCACGCAGAACATTCGCATCCCTGCGGATATGCGATTTCCGGCTGATGTCAAAACGGTTACCGTGCGCGCGGTTGGACGGGAGCGAATCATTTCGCCGGTAGAAAACACATGGGACAGTTTTTTTCTCGCTGGCGAACCGGTATCAGACGATTTCATGACTGAGCGTGCGCAGCAAACGCAAAAAGCCAGAGAGTCGTTTGATGATTAAGTACCTGCTTGATACGAACATCGTGATCTACGTGATCAAGCGCCGTCCCATCGAGGTGCTGGAAAAATTCAATGCCAATGCCGGCCGGATGGCCATTTCCTCGATTACGCTGGCGGAACTCATGCACGGCGCGGAAAAAAGCCAGCGGGTTGAAAAAAACACCCGTGCCGTTGAAGACTTTATTTCCAGGCTCGACGTTCTGCACTACGACGAAAAGGCTGCCTATCACTATGGCTCCATTCGTTCCGACCTGGAGAGGAAAGGCATCACCATCGGCGTCAATGACCTGCATATTGCCGGGCACGCCAGAAGCTGCGGCCTGGTGGTGGTCACCAACAATGAAAATGAATTCAAGCGAGTCAATGGTCTGATTGTCGAAAACTGGATCACTGAGTAGTTATCACCCTCCCGTTTGATCCGAAGCGAAGGTGCATCGATCGATGCCCTTTGACCACTCGTCGCCACTGTCATTTCTGACAGCTAGTCAGCCCCTCCCCCCAGGCGTTCAATAATTCCCACGACTCGCCATCCGGGCTTTCGGGTCGCTTCCTGAATTCCCGAAAGGTGCCTCGTCATGAACGAAGATCCCTCCCTGCCCCTGTCCGTCGTCGACCCCCTGTCTTCACCCGAGCAACCGGCGCCCAACTTCGAGCGCGAGCCGCAACCCGAGCGCCGAGCCTTCAACGATCTGGTCATCGAGGTCCTCGGCCAGCGCTCGGTGATCGGCGCCGATATCGGCGTCAACAAGGCCGCCCTCGATCTCTATTACCCCGAGGGGCTGCTCTGTTACCTGCACCCCTATCTGGACCAGGAAGAAGGTGACTTCGTCGAGCTGTTCTGCGGCGATCCCGACGATCCCGTGGCCTTTACCACGGTGTCCAAGGAAGAAGCGGACAAGGGTGCCAAAATACCCCTGTTCATTTCTTATGCTCACCTGCCCGAACAACTGATCCAACCACTGTTCTTCCGCCTCACCCGCTACACCGGCGGCAACCACGAATTCACTCCGCGCTACAGCCTGCTGGTCGACATCACCCCACCCGCCGGGCCCTACGACCCCGTACCCAGCACGCCCTGGCATGAAGAACTCGCACCACCGCTGCCACCGCAATTCGTCATCGATTACGGCGTCGACAAGGACACCGCCGAGCACGGCGTGCCCTTCACCATCGATCCCTACCCCCTCGACGAAGGAGCTCCCCAGAGTTGGCGCATGGCCGAGCACGACAAGATCCGCCTGTACATCGGCGGCGTCCTGGTCACCCCCGTGCATACCGTCACCTGGGACGAAGCCAACAATCGCCGGCCCCTCACCATCACCGCTTATTACGAGACCTGGCTCAAGGTTCCCGACGGCCAGAAGGTCGTCGAGTACCAGGCCATCGACCAGTGCGGCAATTACTCGGTGAAGTGGTCGCCGCAGACCGTGCTCAAGGTCAATATCGGCAACGACAGCCGGCCCCGCCTGCCCTACGCCTATATCGACGAATCCGACCTGGGCGAGGTCTTCGATACCCTCGATTATGATCGACTCGGCGAAGACAAGGACGCCACCATCGTGGTCACCCAAGTCCGCCAGGGCTATCAGATCGGCGATGCCTTGCACATTACCCTGGAGGGCCGCACAGCGGATGGCGCGCCCGTGCTCGAGGTCATCGACTACCCGATTCCCGATGACCAGATCGGCCGTAACAGCGATATACCCTTGCGCAACCAAGTGGTTCGGGATCTGGTCGGTGGCACCGCCGTGCTCAGCTATGAACGGATCCGCAGTGGCAGCGCCCCGCAACCGTCGGAAGTAACCCGCCTGGCGATCATCGGCAGTATTCTCAGCCTAATGCCCCGCCCCCAGGTACTCGAAGCCGTGGGGGATTTTCTCGACCCAGCCTCCTTGCTGGCCACTGTACAGATCACTCCCTACATGGGTCAGCGCTCCAGCGACCGCGTCGATCTGTACCTGCTGGGCACCCGCGCCAACGATGACCTGGAGTTCTGGCACTTCTTCAAGATGGCCGGTAGCGACACCGAGCCGGTGCTTTTCTACCTGCAACACGACCGCGACCTGGATATCGCCGGGCTCAATGGCGGCACCCTGGATGTGCATTATCTGGTAACCAACACCGAGGGCGAGCGCAAATCCCTGCATGTCGTGCTCAATGTCGGCGAAGCCACGGCCACGTTACCGAAACCGGACGTGCCCGAAGCTCCCGGCGGCGTGCTCGACCCGGAATCATCGACCCGTGGCGCCACGGTGGTGGTACCCAGGACCGCCAACCTGCAAGAAGGCGATCTGCTCAACGTGTACTGGCAGGGCAGCAAACCCGGTGGCAATTTTATCCATCGCGACTTCGAAGTGACCCGCGCCTGGCTGGATAGCGATATCCCCTTCCCAATCGAACGCCAGTATGTCGATGCCAACAAGGGCGGCTCGGTCAAGGCCTTCTATATCGTCAAGCGCGGGCGGGATCCGGTGCGTTACTCCCATACCTTCAACCTCACCGTTGGCATCAATCTGATACTGGAAAAACCCGAGGTACTGGAAACCACCGAGCCACGTGGCAATGTGCTCAACCCGATCAATGCGCAAACCGCCGTCACCGTGCGGGTGCGTTACGACATGGAAAACGCCGACAGCATTCAACCCTACTGGAAAGGCGCCACCGATGTCGGCAGCCCGACCATCGCGCCAAAACCGGGAAATGCGGCGCAGGGCTATGTCGACTTCACCTTGTCCGGCGCTACCGCCGTGGGGCCCAATATCGGCAAAACGGTGAACGTCAACTATGAGGTGACCCGCTCCGGGGCAACCCAACCCTCGAATCCGCTGAACCTGACCATCCAGAACCTGCCAGTATCGGACCTGCCGCCCTTGCAGATTCTCCAGGCCAACGCCGGCCAGATAGATGTCAACGGTAGCGTGACCTTCCGGGTCGATGCCTGGCCGTTCTATCGTCAGGGTGACCGGGTCTGGCTGTCGCTGGAAAGCGACAACCCGGATGGAACGCTCAATCGGTTGCCGATCTGGACTGCCTCGCCGATCAATGCCACGGAATTCAATCAGAAATTCCTGACCCGAATCATTACCAGCAACGTCAGCCACGCCGATTGGCTACGGACACTGGAGCACGGCAGCGAATTGCGCGTGATCTTCAAAGTAGTGTTCGGCGGCGGCAGCAACGAAGCAGAGGCACTGGTGTTCCCGACGCTCGTACTACGAGTGGAAAATAATCAGCGCATCCTGCAGGCAGCGATCATGCGCGAGGCGGATCTGCTTAACGACACGCTCAACCTGGTGAAGCCTGTCAACGGCGTCACCATCGAGGTGGATTATCAAGGCATGCAGCTACAAGATCAGATCACCATGGTCTGGGAAGGCACCTCCGGAGCGGGCTCCACATCGCAAAACAAAACGGTCACGGCATTGGGTCCGCAGACATTTTCGGTGAGCAATACAACGATTACGCCCAATCATAATCGGGTGATACGGATCTATTACCGTGTACTTCCCGCTGGCGCAACACAGGAAATTCCGCCATCGCCCGTTCGGACCATCTCCATCGTCAACATTAAAGTGACTGGCCGTGCCATTTACTTCGACAATACGACATTTCATACTTTCCGAGTAACAGCCCCATTCAACCTCATTTCTGTAGATCCCAGCACTCCAGATTATACGGTGCTGCTAGCCACCGATACGGTCAGCGCCAATAGAGTTACTAAAATCCGTGAGGCCGAATCAAAGCCGACGTACGTATTCCTGATCAATCAAATCGGAAGCGAGCCTTCTCCAACATCAAACTTGAATCCCACTAACGTCCCTGGAATCTGGTACCGGTATATCACCACTAACGGTGGCCCAGCACCCGTAACAGGACCAAGAGGTCCCAGTGCGGAAAACCCTATTTTCACAAACGATCTGAGTAATACCGTTAAAGTTGAGTTCATGAAAATAGGCACAGTGACTCGAGGTACGATCGGGGCCGGCACTCTCTTGGAGCTCTTTATCGGGGAAAACAGGCTTCTCTTTACCAGTTTCATACTTACCAACAGTATCACCTTTGCTCCACGATAACTAAAAGCTGCTCCGCTGCCCCAATCAATTGCACTCAAGAAAAACAAAAAGAGGAAGCCAAGGCTTCCTCTTTTCGTTTACACGGAACTCTTACCAACTATAGCGAACCCCAACATTGGCCCCCCAGGGCTGATCGACTTTCTCGCCCTTGCTGAAGTCCAGGTCGGCGTGCATTTGCCACTTGTCCGACAGGGATACCGCCACACCGGTGCCGATCTCCACGCGCGACCCCGAAAGGTCGTTGTGGAAGGTGTTGTCGTTGACCTGCACCTTGTTGTTCTTGGCGAACTCCTGCACGAAGGCACCGCGAATATAAGGCTGGGCCACTCGACCGTCGCCGATGTCGAAGTTGCGTCCGCCGGTCACGCCGGCCTTGCCGAGCAACGACAGGGTACGACCGTTTTCCGCCTTCAGACCGTTATCCAGCGTGTAGTCCTTGCCACCCACCGCCATCGCCGAGAGCTGTACCGCCGGCTCGACGAAGTAGTCGTTGTCCAGCTTGATATGACGCCCGAACTCACCGGAAACGCCCACACCCACATCCTTGTAGCGGCCCTTGGCGGTCTTGCCGTCACTGAGCGCCACCGTGGACTTGTTGTGGAAGCTGTTGAGCTTGGCGACACCGTCGAAGTAGTAACCGCTCTGCTCATCCAGCCAGGTGGCATAACCACCGATATAGGTGCTGTGCACCATGCCGCTGGTGCCCCGGCCCAGGTTCAGGTCGGACTTGCTGTAACCGCCCATGACACCGGCCAGCCATTGCCCGTCACCGACCGGCAGGCGTCCGTCGGCACCGAGGGAAATGCCTTGCTGGACCTGGTCATAGGCTGCGCCCTCGCCGGTATCGACCTTGTGCTTGTTGCCATAAGTGCGCACCCAGCCACCGCTCTGGCCGCCGTTGAAGCGCAGCTCACCCATGCGCGAACGCAGGGAAGTCAGTTCGCCATACATCACGGTTGGCGCGACATTGGCCAGGGCCAGGATCGACGCGGTGCCAGGGCTGATGACCTTGGTCGACGGATCCAGGTGCCAATCACGGCCATTGTCGTCGCCGATCAGGCTGTAGGAGTAGGTCCCGACATCGACCCGATCACCCACCAGGCTGAAGGTCGCGCCACCGTCGGCGGTGTGCGCCACGTGCAGGCGGTCCTCGGACAGCGGGTCGGCGCCGCTGCTGCTGATCAGCAGCTTGTGCGCGCCCTCGGAGGTCCCGGTGACGTTGAGGAAATCGCTCTGCAGATGAGCGAAGTCGGCGGTCATGATAAAGGTGCCGTTGCCCGCGAGGTTTGCCACATCCAGCTGATAGAACGCACCCGGGTCGCCGAACTTGACGTTGCCGCCGGCCATGGTCAGGTCACCGATGCTCTGGTGGTCGGTCATGACCCAGGTGGCGTCGCTGTTGATCGCCAGGGTGTCGACGTTGTCCAGGCGACCGGTCAGGATCGAGCCGTTGTTGAGGGCTACGTGGGCGATGCCGCCGGCGTCCTTGACCAGATCGCCGGTCATGGAGGCACCGTCAAGGCCCAGGTTCAGGGTGCTGGCATCGCCGATCTGGATATTGCCGGTCAGGGCGCTGTTGGCGACACGCATATTGGCGTTGGCGCCATTGGTCAGCTCCACCATGTTGCCGTTGCTACCGGTAAGCGTCGAGCCATTGCGCACGTCGATCTCGCCGGTAACCGCAGTGTTCAGCAGAATCGCCGGACCGCTCAGGCCAATCACCTGGCTGTTGTCCAGGATCAGTTCAGGCCGCGTACCGCTCGGGGAGTTGCTGTCACGGGTCATGAGCACACCATTGGTGGCGCCAGTGATCAGGCTGCCAACGGCCGTGGTCTGGCCACCGCGCAAAATCAAGCCTTCACGACTCTGACCGGTCACGGTGGAGTTGTTCAGCAACAAAGTACTGAATTCCGTGACGTTGGCACCATAGGTCGCCCCGGTGATCGTGCTGTTATTCAGCACGGCTTCGGAGCCCGTGGTGGACGAGGGGTTGCGTACAACATCCAGGCCGCCGGCCATGGTGCTGGTAATGCTGGAGTCGGAGATCGTACCCCGGCTGTTGGCCAAGCTCATGGCGACTGTCGGACCGGTGGACCGAACCCGACCACCGTCCATGTTCAACGTGGAGCCCGTCATTAACCGAATATCACTGGTCCTGCCACCTGGCTGGACATTCAAGGTGCCACCGTTTCTCACAATATAGCTGTCCGACAGCATGGAAGAGGTGACATTAAAGGTTTTGCCATCGACCTCGGTGGCAGCAAAAGCCTGCCCGCCCAGAAAATACAAAGGCGCGATAGCCATCAACTTGATGGATGTAAATAAACGCGTGTGCTGAAAACGTGGAGTGTTGATCTTACTCATGTCATGCGGCTCTCATAAAAGTTCCAGTTAGAACCCGGATCCCCGTATCGAATAGGTCTCCGTTTTCAAGGCCGCCAGACTACAGATCGGATTAACCTACCTATGTAGGATTTTTCCTAACAACAAGTAATAAAAATACTAGAAATACACACCCAAAAAACACGTTTTCGGTATGACCATCACTTTAACTGACAAATGCAGTAACCTGATGAAGCGGACTCAACACCTTGAAACAGCAACATCCGGATAGCACGCTACCCGGATGTTGCTTCAACATGTTTCAACCTCGCTAACCGCCTCGCGTGGCGCCCGGCACGCAAGTCCCCGTAGTGGAGCCGCTACGCACATCCCATTGGGCCCGCACCTCATCGGACGTACCCCGATCACCATTCGATGGGCGATAAAGGCTCCAGGTGACTCCGACATAACCCCTGCCCCCCGTCGCCGTATACAGGGCGAAATAGGGTAAGTCCATGACACGGGTAAAGCCATCCTGGATATCGCTGAGCCTGACTTCATACTCGGAAGTTTCCACCTCGCTTCCGGGTACCAGTGCAATAGGGTTGAAGGTATACCGGACCGCATGAACAATGACAATATCGCCAGGCTCCAACGTGGTATTGTCGAAAATCCTGATCGGCACACCCAGCCAGGGGGTATGGGCACACAGAATGGCACCCGTGGTGGCAGATACTCTTTCGAAAACAGGATCCGCCAATCCTTCCAACAGGAAAATACGGACACTGACATTCACCGACGGAGAATCTTTGTAGTTCACCGCATTCTTGATCTTGTAGTAAACAGGTATATCACCGTTGCCAAACAAATCAATTGTGTCCCAGGGAATATTCAATGACACCTGAAAGTCAGGGTCCTCGGTTCCCAGTACTGTATAAGTATCGGTCAATTCCCCTCCCCCCGTACCGTAATACAGCTCAATGGTCTCGCCCGCCAAATAACCGGGATAGATGGTAAAAGTCGCGGTGGCGTTGTCCCCCCGGTCGGCCGGGATCAGGACGTTGTCCATCTGGGAAGTACCTTTTACCAGCGGATGCTCAAGACTCGGGTCTTCGGGACCTGGCCCGGGGTTGACCACTCCCGGCTCCGTCAGGTTGACCTCGACGGAAGCTGGTGGAGCGTCATAATCATCCCTACCGCGCCTCACAAGGTACGTCACATCGGCGTCATACTCATTGCCCGGATCTGCCACCACGTTATAGTCGGCGGTGAATTCCAAGGGAAATAACGGTGACAGCCCAAGCCGCTGGTCACCAATGTATGCACCGTGCCAATAGCAATAGACCACATCATTTTGCAAAAAATCGGTGAAGGCCCGTACTTGCACCACCACGCCATTGCGCGCCATTTCCTTGTTGATCAGCGGCGCGCCCACGACATCCGGAGGCAGCAGACCAGTAGGCGGATTATTGAGTTGAACATTAACCGTCGTCGGAAACGAGGTCTGTGTAAAATTGCGCGCCCGATCCGCTATTTCATAGGTGATCGCCTTGTCACCCTCTCCACGGTTCGTGATGATAAGAGACGATACGAAGACGGTAATCGGCCCCGTATCGGGGACATCGCCTTCCAGGGTGGGCGTGGGGCTGGTCCCCCAGCGTATTTGCCAGGTGTCGCCAGGCCTGCTGTCCAGTGGACGCGGGATAGTCAGCGTAATGCCGTTACCATGACTACTCAGGTACTCGGGCGTGATGGTATTTCCGGGCAAGTCCATAGGCAGTATGATCGCCGCCGGTTGATTGTTGAGATTGGGGTCGATAGCGTCTACAAATACAGTGAGCGGCGGATCAGACTCCGCTGTGTTTTGACCGTTCAGCGTAACGATATATTTAATATCTTTTTCTCCATGCTGCTGGAGCAAAGAGGATTTGATAGTGATTGATACCGGATTGTCCGTGATGGGACCTGGAAAGTCGAAAATACCGACCGGGCGGGTTCCAATGTAGGCGACAATCGTGTCCTCCTCCCCATCCTCCGCCGAATTCGGCCACAGTGGAATATCAAGGTCCAACCCGTTCAACTGAGCCTCGACAGGAACAACATTAGTCTGACTGTCGCCGGGTACATCCTCCAGAGTATTGGTCGGGATTGGGGGCGCGGCGGGTGGATCATCATCCACCAGCAACCCATTTTTAGCAGAGATAGTCTGTTGCTTTGACATGTTTGCAAGCTCCTTGCGGAAGCGGACAAATCCCGGGCCGAACAAAGCCGTGGACGAACGCCCAAAGGATGTCAGGATGAAAAAAGTACTGCCATTCAACAACGCGCGGTGGGTGAGTCAGGGACTGACTCTTGCGCTGAAGTCAAAGTCATTAAACAAATATCTGGTGACCGGCGAAACTGTCAGTATTGACAGGTGCCAAACCGTCGAAAATATGCATCGTCCAAATGCGTTGTATTTTCTTCAGGGTGATCAGAAAAAAGCCGTGTATCATAACATTGAGTAACAAACAAGTATCGCGCTACTCCAAATCACTCTAAATAATTCGATGAGATTCAACGGCAACGCACACGCCCTCAACCGGATGTCGGATGGGCTGGATGGACGCTATCAGCCCAGTATGAAAAGGCTGAATTCAAGACGATTTTCAACGAATATCCCCCGGGGAAAATCGGAAGGGCCCCTGGCCCCTCCGATAGACAGATCACCGCAGGTCGAACGCCTCAGTCCTCTCCAAGACAAGGCGGACTGTTGGAGCGAATCAGGCTGATAGGCAGCAATTTCCTAGCCGAGTTGCCCACCCCGCCCTGTGCCTTGATCAGCCTGTAACGTACAACCGCGCAGCCATTCGCCGGGCTGTCCGAGCCCTCGACTGGCTTGATCAACCCCGGAAGCTTGACGTAAGGATCAAAGGGCACCGTGAAGATATAACCATTGAGGGCCTCCTCAGCCGTCAAGGTATGTGTGAACACCTCCACCGTTTCCGGAATGACCGGGGCGTTGTTGTTGGTGCCCGCATGACCGATCCAGGACAGCTCTATCTTGTCATCCATCGCCAACCGCGTCGGGTCACCCGGTATTCTCACCCGAACCCCTAGCCAGGGCAGGTGCGAACAGTTGATAAACCCCGATCCGGATCCTCCGGAATTGGAAACATCCGGAAATTCGAGGGCCTTGAGGCCGGTGATGGGGATCACGTTGACGTTGACGGCGGTGTCGGGCGCGCGCTGTCGGTTCACACCGTTGAATGTCCAGTAGTAAGCCTGTACCACGGCGTTGCCAACCGGCTCGACAAGTGTCCAGGGAATGAAGAACTCCACTTCATCATCCTCTCTGTCACCGACCTGTACGGTGTAGGTATCCACCGGAGTCGGATGCGCGGCCCACATTAGTTCGAGCACCTGACCCGGATGCGGATCGGCATACAGGGGTACAACCACCCGAACCGGCCTGCCGATATCGGCATCGGTGATGATGTTGTCACCGGTCATGCCTTTGATCGTCACCTGTTCGAGCCAAAGGTTGATCGGGTCGGGGTTACCCGGGTTGACCGGGCCGGCAACAGTCAGATTGACCGGCACGAATCGTGGATCGGAGGGCCGTGCGATGGAGGTCCCCCGACGCCAGGTATAACGGGCCAGTACGGTGCCCGGCGTGACCTCGAAGCCCCCAGCGGACAAGGTACTCCAATCGATAGCGACCCTCTGTGGCCAGGTCAGCGAGGCGTCGTACACGATCACTGGCAGAGCGAGCATGTTCCAGGAAGGGGTAATGACATCTCCATCCTCAAGATTGAGGATCTGGTCGATGAACATATAGACTCCACCCGGGGAACGGGCATCCTCCAGATCGATCAGCCCATCGTCGGCTTGCGGCACCCGGACGGCAGGCAGCATCACGGGAGAAGCGGTCAGGTCCACCTGGACCAGCGTGCGGTCGGAGCGTGCCCCGGTGTTTTGCGCCCTGTCGATCAAGTAGTAATACGCCGTGAACTCACCGTTACCATTGCGGTGAATTACATCACCCTCAAAGACCAGCTCGACAGGCGCGCCGTCCTTGTGCGCTTGCTCGATTTCCACGCGGGCAACCGGATCGATATCTCGGAAGGGCAAACGTTCCCAGTAAGCCTCGACCACATCCTCAAGGCGCATGTCGGGCCAACGCTCCACAGTGGCGACCACCCGATCACCATTGTCCGCCAGATAGTCATCGGTGACCCCATCCCTTTCCACCTCCGCCGGGAACTTCAGTTTCCGACCTGGCTGGTCTTGATTGGGACCTTCCTTGTCGATGTTCACATTGATCGGATATGAGGGATCGGTGGGATTTCCGGGTACCAGTTGGACCACGTAACGCACCTGATGCGGGCCGGGGACAGCCAGCTTGAGGGCGGGAATGAACCCGGGGAACGGAATGATTTCGGGACCATAAGGCGCCTCTACTGTTCGCGAGTCAACCGGGTCGGGCTCATTGTCCCAGTAGAACTCGACGGTAGTGATTTCACCGGGGTCCAGCGCCCCCGACCCGCCCCACAACTCAACCACCTCGACCCGCAAGGGCCGTGACTGCGCCAAGCGGGGTATGAGATAGGCCGACTCATCCTCCAGAAGCGGCAACGCATCAGGAACATGAGGTTCCTTCAGCATCCTGGGTGTATTTTTGTCCTCATCGGAAGATCCCTTGGCCGGCGGCTTGACGATAGGCATGTCTGTTCTCCTTGCTAGGTTGATCAACGAAGCGGCCGTTGACCACCAAGTTGGCGCATGACCAACCGACAAGGCCGTAGGAGAACATTTAATGCGTAAAGGCCCATGGCGGATACTGTCAGAAATGACAGGTCGACGGGCCTTACGTCTGAAAAGCCGGGGCTGCGGATCTGTGGTTTGTCCGCAGGGCGAGGTGGCTGTCAGAGCGGCGGCAACGCCCACTCGATCGGCGTCACGCCGTTCTGCTCGAGGAACTTGTTGGTCCGGCTGAAATGCCCACAGCCGATAAAGCCGCGATAGGCCGACAGCGGCGACGGATGCACCGACTTCAGCACCAGGTGCTTGGTCGCATCGATCAGCTTCTGCTTGCCCTGGGCATGGGCGCCCCACAGCAGGAACACCAATTTGTCCTGGCGCTCGCTGACCACTTCGATAATGCGATCGGTAAAGAACTGCCAGCCGCGATTGGCATGCGAGGCCGCGATGCCGCGCTCCACGGTCATGGTCGTGTTGAGCAGCAACACGCCCTGCTCGGCCCAGCTTTGCAGGTAGCCGTGGTTGGCGATGTCGATGTTCAGGTCGCGCTGCAACTCTTTGTAGATATTGACCAGCGACGGCGGCGCCGGGACGCCCGGCTGTACCGAAAAGCACAGGCCGTGGGCCTGGCCGGGCCCGTGGTAAGGGTCCTGGCCAATGATCACCACCTTCACCTGGTCCAGCGGCGTGGAGTTCATCGCATTGAAGATCAGCGGACCCGGCGGATAGATCTCCTTGCCGGCGGCCCGCTCCTGGCGCAGAAATTCTCGCAACTCGCCCATATAGGGCTTGTCGAATTCTTCACGCAGCGCCTGCTTCCAGCTGGGCTCGAGTTTGATGCGGTCGTCGTCGGTCATGATCGTGTCCGGAGTTAACAATGGGGCGGACACTAGGAAAGCCCGCCACGCTTGTCAATTGATCCAAGACGGAACCTGCACTTTCCCATACAAGGATCATACTGTGCATTCAACGAGTAGCGAGGTCACGATGAACCTGCATTTCGAAGAACTCACCGGCATCGATGGCGCCCGCCTGGGCATCGCCACGCTGGATGCCGAGAAGACCCTCAATGCGCTGTCACTGCCGATGATCCAGGAGCTGGACGAACGCCTGGAGACCTGGGCGCGGGATCCGAACATCGCCTGCGTGCTGCTGCGCGGCAACGGCGCCAAGGCGTTCTGCGCCGGGGGCGAGGTACGCAGCCTGGCGCAGGCCTGCCAGGCGCATCCGGGGGCCGTGCCGCCACTGGCCAGCGTGTTCTTCGCCTCCGAGTACCGACTCGACTATCGCCTGCATACCTACCCCAAACCCGTGCTGTGCTGGGCCCATGGCTATGTACTCGGCGGTGGCATGGGCCTGCTGCAGGGCGCGAGCATTCGCATCGTCACCCCGAGCAGCCGCCTGGCCATGCCGGAGATCGGCATCGGCTTGTACCCGGACGTCGGTGCCAGTTGGTTTCTGTCGCGGCTGCCGGGCAAGCTGGGGCTGTTCCTCGGCCTGACCGGCGCGCAGATGAACGGTCGCGACGCCATCGACCTGGGCCTGGCCGATCGGCTGCTGGGCGACGACCAGCAGGAAGAATTGATCGAAGGCTTGCTGCGACTCAATTGGCAGGAACAGACGGCGATGCAACTCAACAGCCTGCTCAAGGCCCTGGAGCAGCAGGCCCGGGAGCAACAGCCAGCGGCGCAGTGGCTGCCGCTGCGCGAGCGCATCGACGCGCTGCTGGATGTCAGTGATGTGCGCTGTGCCTGGAAGGCCATCACGCAGTTGGCCGAAGACCCCGACAAACGCCTGGCCCGGGCGGCCAGGCAGCTCAAGGAGGGTTGCCCGCTGACCGCGCACCTGATCTGGGAACAGATCGCCCGGGCCCGGCACTTGTCGCTGGCGCAGGTGTTCCAGATGGAATACACCCTCAGCCTCAATTGCTGCCGGCACCCGGAATTCAGTGAAGGGGTGCGGGCGCGGCTGATCGACAAGGATGGCGAGCCGCGCTGGCATTGGCCGGATATCGCCGCCGTGCCCGAGGCGGTGGTCGAGGCGCATTTCCACAAGGCCTGGGAGGGACGTCATCCCCTGGCGGATTTGTCGGACTACTGATCGGAGTTGTCCTGGTCAGCGATCCCGACCGTCATGACCACGGCCACCATCGCCACGGCGACCACCGTGCCCGCCACGGTCGTCACCGCGCCAGTGGGGCCGATTCCAGCCCTGGTTCGGATAGGGTCGGTAGATCGGCGGCGGCGCGTAATAACGAGGGGCCGGCACATAGTAGTCGTGCCGATAGTAGGAACCGCCGCCGTAGTAATAGGCCGGCGCCGGTGCGCTGTAGACTTCGGAACGGTAGTAGGTGGCCCCTCCATCGTAATAGGGTACGCATGCGGACAGCGCCAGGGAAAGGCTTGCAGCGAGAAGGATTCGAGGGCACATGGCGGCCTCCTGGACCGCTAAAGGGCGCCGGACAGCGACGCTGACCGACGTAGGCGGGCCTATGCCCGCCTACACCAGATCAGACCGTAAAACCTTCGGCGAGTGCCCTGGCGGAGAAAATTTCCGCGCCGCCCAGGGCATGGGAGCTTACCGCGAAGAGGCCATCAAGACCGGCGCAATAATCAGTGCCGTGCGCTGATCTGCTCCTGCAGGTTCTGGATCTGGCTCTGCAGGGTGTTGATGTTGCGCGTGACCTGCCCACGGAACGCATCGAACTCCGCCGTGTTGGCGCCCACCTGCCCACCCGCGGCCTGACGGTTGTCCTGCTCGCTCTTGAGCACCACCAGTTCCTGCTCGATACGCTCGATCGCCGCGCTGGAATTGCCCTGTTTTTTCAAAGCGGCAATATCCGCGGCATTGCTCTTCACTTGCGCGTCGAGCTTGCCGGCATCGCCCTGGGCGCCTTTCAAACCGGCCAGCTCCGCCGTCAGGCTTTTGACCTGGGCCTGCAACTGGGTATTGGCGGTCTGCTGCTCAGCCGTCAGCGCGCTCATCTGTTGCAGCCGTTGCTCTAGCCCCGTCGCCTGCCCGGCAACACCCTGTTGCTGGCGGCCCTGCTCGAGCAACTTGCCTTCGAGCTGGCGAATCTGCAATTTCAGCGCTTCGCTGTCACTGCTGACGCTCGACTCGCTGGCCACCACCTTCCCGGAAATCGCCTGCAAGCGCCCCGCCGCCTCTTCGCTGATACGCGCGAAACTTTCCTGGGTCGCCACCAACTGCTGCTCCATCAGGGAGATCTGCTGGAAACTCCACCAGGCCAGGCCGGCAAAGGCAATGAACAAGGCCCCGACCAGCGCCCACAGCGGCCCGGTGCTCGGCACCTTGACCTTGAGCCGTGGCGTGGCGGCAACCTGGGTACGGCCGCGCTCGCGCACGGGCGCGGTACCCACGTGATCCTCATGGTCATCCACGTCGGCACGCAGGCTGGGCACATCATCGAAATCGTCGTTGGCATCGTTACGCATGAAGGAACCTTTCTGAACCGCGGTGATAGCGAAATGCAGCGAGTATACCCCTCCGACCCGCCGCTCTGATCGACCCTGAACCGGGAGCCGGGTTCAGTCGTGGTAACCGAATGTTTAACCAGCACTCGGCTGCTGGGCTTTCCACCAGGCACAAAACTCGTCGAGGGCCGCCCATAGACTGACCTTGGGGTCGTAGCCCAGATAATGCCGCGCGCGGCTGATGTCCAGGGTGAAATCCTTGTTCATCACCTGCATGCCCAGGCGCGACAGGGTCGGCTCCGGGCGCCCCGGCCAGAGGGCGCAGGCACTTTCGTTCAAGGCCGCCACGCTGTAGGCCAGGCCATAGGAGCGATAGCGGGTCACGGGCGGCACCTGCATCTGGCGCATCACATAGTTCACCACATCCCACAACGGAACGGGGGTGCCGTTGCTGATATTGTAGGCTTGGCCCAGGGCCGATTCGCCGACCCGCAGGCTGCTCAGCAGCGCTTCGTTGAGATTGTGCACGCTGGTGAAGTCGACTTTGTTCAGGCCGTTGCCGACAATCGACAAGCGCCCCTTGTGCTGCATCTTCAACAGCCGCGGGAAGATGCTCATATCGCCGGCACCGGTGACGAAGCGCGGGCGTAACGCCAGAACTTCGAGGCCGAACTCCTGGGCCCCGAAGACCTTCTGCTCGGCCAGGTACTTGGTCGCCGCGTAAGGGTGCTTGAAGCGCTTGGGCACCTGGTCCTCGGTCAACCCCAGGTGCGAGCGACCATCGAAGTAGATCGACGGCGACGACAGATGTACCAGGCGCCGGACCTGCTGCTTGAGGCATGCCTCGACGACATTCTCGGTGACCAGCACATTGCCCTGGTGAAAGTCCTGGTAACGGCCCCAGAGGCCCACCGCGCCGGCGCAATGCACCACGGCCTCGACATCCTGGCACAGCTCGCGCACCAACCGCGGGTCGCCGAGGTCGCCCTGGATGAACTCGGCGCCACGTCGCACCAGATGCTCGACGCTCTCGGCCCGGCGGCCATTGACCCGCACGTCCAAGCCCTGCTCCAGGGCGCAACGCGCAAAGCGTCCGCCGATAAAGCCGCTCGCGCCGGTGACCAGAATTTTCATGTCGTGCTCCAAATGCCTTGATTCGTGTTGCCTGCTACTTAAACGCTGTCCGTCACGCCAGAGGCACCAGCCATTGCGCCGCCGAACGCGCCAGGTGCTCGGTCAGTTGCCCGAGCAATTGCCCGCCGTTGCGCCAATGATGCCAGTACAACGGCACGTCGATGGTTTTATCCGCGATCAATTCCACCAGGCTGCCCCGGGTCAGTTGCTCGCGCACCTGCAACTCCGGCACCAGCCCCCATCCCAGGCCCGCCTCGGTCAGGCGGATGAAGCCCTCCGACGAGGGGCACAAATGATGTTCGAAACCACCTTCCACGCCCAGTGCCGCGAGATAACGGTGTTGCAGGAAGTCGTCCGGGCCGAACACCAGCGCCGGCGTTCGGGCCAGCGTCCGCGCGTCGATCCCCAGTGGAAAATGCCGGGCGATGAACGCCGGACTGGCCAGCGCCCGATAGCGCATGGCCCCCAGCAACATGCTCCGCGCCCCCGCCACCGGGCGCTCGCTGGCGCACACGCAAGCGGCGACCTCACCGGCGCGCATGCGCTTGAGGCCCACGGTCTGGTCCTCCACCACCAGATCCAGCAGCAGCTGCTGGCGGGCACAGAAATCCGCCACCGCCGCGCCCCACCAGGTCGCCAGGCTGTCGGCATTCAAGGCGATACGCAGGCGTTCCGGCAGCCCCTCTTCATCCAACGCCGGCACCTGGCTCTGCAGGTCGCGCTCGAGCAGGCGCACTTGCTGCACATGGTTGAGCAGGCGCCGGCCGATCTCGGTCGGGCTCGGGGGCGTGGCCCGCACCAGCACCGGCTGACCGACCCGGGCTTCGAGCAACTTGATCCGCTGGGAAATCGCCGACTGCGACAAACCCAGCACCTGGGCCGCGCGCTCGAAGCCGGCCTGCTCGACCACGGCGGCCAGTGCGGAGAGTAATTTGTAGTCGAACATCAGTTTTCCTAATGAGCGATCAGCATTATTGGTTTTCCTTATACAACATCACCCCACAGAATGCCCACATTCACTGTTAACCCGAGGACACCGACATGGCCGGCGAAACTTCCCTGAGCGTGCTGCTGCGCAGCATGAGCCCCGAGCTCAACGAGGGCGACTACGTCTTCTGCTCCCTGACCGATGCAAGTCTGCTCAAAGGTTGCGAACCGATCGGCAGCTTTCGCGAACGCGAAGGCCTGAGCGTGATCCTGCGCCGCGAAGACGCGCAGGTCCTGGGCCTGCCGTTCGATTACCGGGCGGCCTGGATCACCCTCAAGGTGCATTCGGCCCTGGAAGCGGTTGGCCTCACTGCCGCCTTCGCTGGTGCCCTGGGCAAGGCCGGCATCAGTTGCAATGTGATCGCCGGCTATTACCACGATCACCTGTTCGTCGGACGCGACGATGCCGAGCACGCCATGAACGTCTTGCGCCAACTGGCCGAACAAGGGGAGTCGCAAGCATGTGGCAAAGTTATCTGAATGGCATGCTGGTGGCCGCCGGCCTGATCATGGCGATCGGCACGCAGAACGCCTTTGTCCTGGCCCAGAGCCTGCGCCGCGAACATCACCTGCCAGTGGCGGCCTTGTGCGTGCTCTGCGACGCGTTCCTGGTGACGGCGGGGGTCTTCGGCCTGGCCAGCGTCCTGGCGCACAACCCGACGCTGCTGGCGTTCGCCCGCTGGGGCGGCGTGGCCTTCCTGCTCTGGTATGGCAGCCTGGCGCTGCGCCGGGCCTTTTCCCGGCAGAGTCTGCAACAAGGCCCGGGCCAGACCGTGCGTTCATTGCGCGCCGTGCTCCTCAGTGCCCTGGCGGTGACCCTGCTCAATCCCCACGTGTACCTCGACACCGTGCTCCTGATCGGCTCCCTCGGCGCCCAGCAGAGCGAGCCCGGCGCCTACGTGGTGGGCGCGGCCAGCGCTTCACTGCTGTGGTTCTTCAGCCTGGCCCTGGGCGCGGCGTGGCTGGCCCCGTGGCTGGCGCGCCCCGCCACCTGGCGCCTGCTCGACCTGCTGGTGGCGATCATGATGTTCAGCGTCGCCGCGCAATTGATCAGGGCCGGCTGATTTATTCCAAAAGGCTCTGGAACCTCTATTCCACACAGTTGTTGCGTGGTTAAGCCGCCACCCCGGTGCTATGATCCGAATCTTGCGCCGCAAAGAGTACAAACTCCTCGGCGCACGCCTGTATGGCCGCCGTGATCGGCCTTGCGCTCACCGCAACAGACCTGATTAGGAGAATCAACATGGCTTTCGAATTGCCTCCGCTGCCTTATGCACATGATGCCCTGCAGCCACACATCTCCAAGGAAACCCTGGAGTTCCACCACGACAAGCACCACAACACCTATGTCGTGAACCTGAACAACCTGGTGCCAGGCACCGAGTTCGAAGGCAAGACCCTGGAAGAAATCGTCAAGTCTTCCTCCGGTGGCATCTTCAACAACGCCGCTCAGGTCTGGAACCACACCTTCTACTGGAACTGCCTGGCGCCAAACGCCGGCGGCCAACCGACCGGCAAGCTGGCTGAAGCCATCAACGCCGCCTTCGGTTCCTTCGACAAGTTCAAGGAAGAGTTCACCAAGACTTCCGTTGGCACCTTCGGTTCCGGTTGGGGCTGGCTGGTGAAGAAGGCTGACGGTTCCCTGGCCCTGGCCAGCACCATCGGCGCCGGCAACCCGCTGACCAGCGGCGACACCCCGCTGCTGACCTGCGACGTCTGGGAACACGCCTACTACATCGACTACCGTAACCTGCGTCCGAAGTATGTCGAGGCGTTCTGGAACCTGGTGAACTGGAAATTCGTCGCTGAGCAGTTCGAAGGCAAAGCCTTCACCGCTTGAGATTGAATCCGCGTCACAAAAAAACCCGGCGCTGCCGGGTTTTTTATGTCTCCCACGCTGGCGGGAACTAATCTGAATAATCCGGGAAAATCACTTGCCGCCCCTCAAGTACAAGGCTCGGATGACCGACATAGTATCAATGGCCAGAATGGGCTCGGCCCGCCCTATCGGGCCAAGCATGAGCACGGGTTCTCGCCGTTCGCATTGTCCCTTTGACTGAGCGGGCCGGATTGCCAATACTCATGGCAACTTGATGCCATCCGCACGGAACAAGGAATAGCCCTTTGAAGCTGGAATTCAAGAACAGCTTGTCGGTGAAGTTGCTCCGGGTCGTACTGCTGTCGGCGCTGATCGTCGGCGTCGTACTGAGCTGTGCGCAGATCGTCTTTGATGCCTACAAGACTCGACAGGCGGTCGCCAGCGACGCCCAGCGCATTCTCGATATGTTCCGTGATCCCTCGACCCAGGCGGTCTACAGCCTTGATCGGGAGATGGGCATGCAGGTCATCGAGGGCCTGTTCCAGGACGATGCCGTGCGCGTGGCCTCCATCGGCCATCCCAATGAGCCGATGCTCGCGGAAAAATCCCGCGAACTGCAGAAAACCTCGAGCCGCTGGCTGACCGACCCGATCCTCGGCAAGGAAAGTACCTTCAGCACCCAACTGGTCGGTCGCGGTCCCTACAGCGAGTATTACGGCGACCTGAGCATCACCCTCGACACCGCCACCTACGGCCAGGGTTTCCTGGTCAACTCGGTGATCATCTTTTTCTCCGGCGTTCTACGCGCGCTGTTCCTCGGCATGGTGCTTTATCTGGTTTATCACTGGCTGCTGACCAAACCGCTGTCGCGGATCATCGAACACCTGAGCACCGTCAACCCGGATCGTCCCAGCGAACATCAGTTGCCCCAGCTCAAGGGCCATGAAAATAACGAACTGGGCATCTGGGTCAACACCGCCAACCAGTTGCTGGCGTCCATCGAACGCAATACCCACCTGCGTCACGAAGCGGAAAACAGCCTGCTGCGCATGGCCCAGTATGACTTTCTCACCGGCTTGCCCAATCGCCAGCAGTTGCAACAGCAACTGGACAAGATCCTGGTCGACGCCGGACGCCTGCAACGCCGAGTGGCGGTCCTGTGTGTCGGCCTGGACGACTTCAAGGGCATCAACGAACAATTCAGCTACCAGGTCGGCGACCAGTTGCTGCTGGCCCTGGCCGACCGCCTGCGCGCCCACAGCGGCCGCCTCGGCGCCCTGGCCCGCCTGGGTGGCGACCAGTTCGCCCTGGTCCAGGCCGATATCGAACAACCCTATGAGGCGGCCGAGTTGGCACAGAGCATCCTCGACGATCTGGAAGCGGCGTTTGCCCTCGATCACCAGGAGATCCGCCTGCGGGCCACCATCGGCATCACCCTGTTCCCGGAAGACGGCGACAGCACCGAGAAGCTGCTGCAGAAAGCCGAACAGACCATGACCCTGGCCAAGACCCGCTCGCGCAACCGCTACCAGTTCTATATCGCCAGTGTCGACAGTGAAATGCGCCGCCGCCGCGAACTGGAAAAAGACCTGCGCGAAGCCCTCGCCCGCAATCAGTTCTACCTGGTCTACCAGCCGCAGATCAGCTACCGCGACCATCGGGTGGTCGGCGTCGAGGCGCTGATCCGCTGGCAACACCCGGAACACGGCCTGGTACCGCCGGACCTGTTCATTCCACTGGCCGAGCAGAACGGCACCATCATCGCCATCGGCGAGTGGGTACTGGATCAGGCCTGCCGCCAACTGCGCGAATGGCACGACCAGGGTTTCAGCGACCTGCGCATGGCGGTCAACCTGTCCACGGTCCAGTTGCACCACGCCGAACTGCCACGGGTGGTCAACAACCTCTTGCAGATGTACCGCCTGCCACAGCGCAGCCTGGAGCTGGAAGTCACCGAAACCGGCCTGATGGAAGACATCAGCACCGCCGCCCAGCACTTGTTGAGCCTGCGCCGCTCCGGCGCACTGATCGCCATCGACGACTTCGGCACCGGCTACTCGTCGCTGAGCTATCTCAAGAGCCTGCCGCTGGACAAGATCAAGATCGACAAGAGCTTCGTCCAGGACCTGCTCGACGACGACGACGATGCAACCATCGTCCGGGCGATCATCCAACTGGGCAAGAGCCTGGGCATGCAGGTGATCGCCGAAGGCGTGGAAACCGCCGAGCAGGAGGCCTATATCATTTCCGAGGGCTGCCATGAAGGCCAGGGTTACCACTACAGCAAGCCCTTGCCAGCCCGGGAACTGGGCGCGTATCTCAAACAGGCGCAGCGCAGCAACGCCGCGATCCTGTGACCAAATATTTCAAACACTAAGCTCTTTACATAGAATGCAAATCTTTCGCATTATGTGCCGGTTTTGCGGGCCCCGTGCCCCCATCCCCCCTCTCGAAGCAGGATGTTCGTCATGATTCGCATGCCTCTGGCCACCGCCAGTCTATTGGCCATTGCCATCGCCCTCGCCGGTTGTGGCGACAAGGACCAGGAAAAAACCGCGGCAGCCCCCCAGGCCGCCGCCGCCCAAGCGTCCGCCGACGAGGCCGCCGGCAAGGTTGACGAAGCCGCCGCCAAGGCCGTGGTCGCTCACTACACCGAGATCGTCTACGCCGTATTCAGCGATGCCGAAGCCACCGCGAAGAACCTGCAAGCCGCTGTCGACGCCTTCCTCGCCAAGCCGAACGGAGAAACCCTGAAGGCCGCCCGCGCGGCCTGGATCGCCGCGCGCGTGCCGTACCTGCAAAGCGAAGTGTTCCGCTTCGGCAACAGCATCATCGACGACTGGGAAGGTCAGGTGAATGCCTGGCCGTTGGATGAAGGCCTGATCGACTACGTCGACGCCTCCTACGAACCTGCGCTGGGCAACCCGGCCGCGACCGCCAACATCATCGCCAACCCGCAGATCCAGGTCGGCGAAGACAAGGTCGATGTCAGCGAGATCACCCCGGAGAAACTCGCCAGCCTGAACGAGCTGGGGGGATCCGAAGCCAACGTCGCCACCGGCTACCACGCCATCGAATTCCTGCTCTGGGGCCAGGACCTCAATGGCACCGCCCCTGGCGCCGGCAACCGTCCGGCCTCGGACTACCTCGAAGGCGCCGGCGCCACCGGTGGTCACAATGATCGGCGGCGGGCCTATCTCAAGGCCGTGACCCAACTGCTGGTCGACGACCTGGAGGAAATGGTCGGCAACTGGAAACCCGATGTGGCCGACAACTACCGCGCCAGCCTGGAGGCCGAGCCGGCTGAAAGTGGCCTGCGTAAAATGCTCTTCGGCATGGGCAGCCTGTCCCTCGGTGAACTGGCGGGCGAGCGCATGAAGGTTTCGCTGGAAGCCAACTCGCCGGAAGACGAGCAGGATTGCTTCAGCGACAACACCCACAACTCGCACTTCTACGATGCCAAGGGCATTCGCAACGTCTACCTGGGCGAATACACCCGCGTCGACGGCAGCCAGCTGACCGGCCCGAGCCTGTCCGCCCTGGTGGCCAAGGCCGACCCGGCAACCGATGCGATGCTCAAGAGTGACCTGCAAGCCACCGAAGCCAAGATCCAGATCATGGTCGACCATGCCAACAAGGGCGAGCATTACGACCAGTTGATCGCGGCCGGCAACGAAACCGGTAACAAGATCGTGCGTGACGCCATCTCGGCGCTGGTCAAGCAGACCGGCTCCATCGAGCAGGCGGCGGCCAAGCTGGGGATCAGCGACCTGAACCCGGACAATGCCGATCACGATTTCTGATCGGCCCTTGTCTTTCCAACAACCCTGGACACCGATGCCCTCGCTGCCCCTGCGCCTGTCGACGCTGCTCCTGGCCCTTGGCCTGGCCGCCTGTGACGACGCTCCGCGCTTTACCCAGGCAGAACCCGGCGAAGCGCGATCCGGCGGCGGCGCCACGGTCGCCAGAAGTGATCGCAATGCCTTCTCGCAACCTTCGGCCAACCTTTCGCCAGAACGGCGCCTGGACTTCAGCGTCGGCAACAGTTTCTTCCGCAGCCCCTGGGTGATCGCCCCGGCCACCACCACCGCCCGCGATGGCCTCGGCCCGCTGTTCAATACCAACGCCTGCCAGAACTGCCATATCAGGGACGGTCGCGGCCATCCACCGGCCCCGGGCGCGGATAACGCGGTGTCGATGCTGGTACGCCTGTCGATTCCCAATAACCCGATCTACGCCAAACTGATCGAACGCCAGGGCGTGGTGCCGGAGCCGCTCTACGGCGGGCAGTTGCAGGACATGGCCATCCCCGGCGTCGCCCCGGAAGGCAAGGTCCGGGTCGACTATGAAAGCGTGCCGATGCGCTTCCAGGACGGCACGACCGTCGAACTGCGCCGGCCGACACTGCGCTTCAGCCAACTGGGCTATGGCCCGATGCACCCGCAGACGCTGTTTTCCGCGCGTATCGCCCCGCCGATGATCGGTCTGGGCCTGCTCGAAGCGATTCCCGAAGAAGCCCTTCTGGCCAACGCCAGGAATCAGCAACGCCTGGGCGTCAACGGGCGCCCCAACCGGGTCTGGGACAATACCCAGCGCAAGACCGTGCTCGGTCGCTTTGGCTGGAAGGCTGGGCAACCGAACATCAATCAACAGAACGTCCACGCGTTTTCCAGCGACATGGGCCTGACCACCCGCCTGCGGCCCTTCGACGACTGCACCCCGAGCCAGACCGACTGCCTGCAAGCGCCCCACGGCGGCGGCGCGGACGGCGAGCCGGAAGTCAGCGACAACATCCTGCGCCTGGTGACCTTCTACACCCGCAACCTCGCGGTACCCGCGCGGCGTGAGGTCGGTTCGGCGCAGGTACTGGCCGGCAAGAGCCTGTTCCACCAGGCCGGTTGCCAGGCCTGTCATACCCCACAGTTCACCACCTCGGCCACGGCCGCCGAACCCGAGTTGGCCAACCAGGTGATCCGGCCCTACAGCGATCTGCTGCTGCATGACATGGGCCCCGGCCTCGCCGACCAGCGCAGCGAGTTCCAGGCCAACGGCAATGACTGGCGCACTCCGCCGCTGTGGGGCATCGGCCTGACGCAGACCGTCAGCGGCCACACCCAGTTCCTACATGACGGCCGCGCCCGCAACCTGCTCGAAGCCGTGCTCTGGCACGGCGGCGAAGCCCAGGCGGCGCAGCAGCGGGTGCTGGCGTTCGATGCCGAACAACGCGCGGCGTTACTGGCCTTCCTGAATTCTTTGTAAGATTTGTCTAAATAGAGGACATGGACATGTTCCGCCCCAAACTGTTGTTCACCAGCCTCGCGGCGCTCGCCCTCGGCGCCTGCTCGCCCCAGGACCCGCAGGCGCTGACCTCGGCGGCCATCGCCAAGCAGGTGATCCTGCCGACCTACAGCCGTTGGGTCGACGCCGACCGCCAGTTGGCGATCAGCGCCCTGGCCTTCTGCGAAGGCAAGGCAAGCCTTTCCACCGCCCGCGCCGACTTCCTCCACGCCCAGAAAGCCTGGGCCGAATTGCAGCCGCTGCTGATCGGCCCGCTGGCCGAAGGCAATCGTTCCTGGCAGGTGCAGTTCTGGCCGGACAAGAAGAACCTGGTGGGGCGCCAGGTCGAGCAACTGCTCAGCGCCGAACCGCGGATCGACGCCGATGCCCTGGCCAAGTCCAGTGTCGTGGTCCAGGGGCTCTCGGCCTATGAGTACATCCTCTACGACAGCAAGATCGATCTGGCCGACAGCGCGCAGAAATCCCGCTATTGCCCACTGCTGACCGCCATCGGCAAACGCCAGAAAGTCCTCGCCGAAGAAATCCTCTCGCGCTGGGAAACCAGCGACGGCATGCTCGCGCAAATGAGCAAGTTCCCCAACCCGCGCTACGCCGACGCCCACGAAGCCATCGCCGATCTACTGCGCGTCCAGGTGACCGCCCTCGACACCCTGAAGAAAAAGCTCGGCACGCCCATGGGCCGGCAGACCAAGGGCATCCCGCAGCCGTTCCAGGCCGATGCCTGGCGCAGCCAGTCGTCGCTGCCAGGCATGCGCGCCAGCCTGGCCGCCGCCCAAACCGTCTGGGTCGGCGTCGACAACCAGGGCCTGCGCAACCTGCTGCCGGCGCAGCAGAAACCCTTGGCGGACAAGATCGACGCCGCCTACGCCGCGTCCCTGAAGCTGTTCGACAGCACCCAGCGTTCGCTGACCGACCTGCTCGGCGACGATGCCGGGCGCCAACAGCTCAACGACCTCTACGACAGCCTCAACGTCGTCCACCGCCTGCATGAAGGCGAGTTGGCCAAGGCGCTGGGGATCCAGCTGGGCTTCAACGCCAACGACGGTGACTGATGATGTTGCGACGCCAGGCCCTGACCCTCGGCAGCCTCCTGCTCAGCGCGCTGACGTTGGGCGGCTGGAGCCTGTTCCGGCAAAAAGACAAAAGTCCGCTGCTGCTCTCCGCCCGCGACGACAGCGATGGCCGCCACTATGCCGTGGGCTATCGGCTGGACGGTAGGCGGGTCTTCGCTACCCAGGTCGGTCAGCGCTGTCACGACATCATCAACCACCCCACTTATCCCTTGGCACTCTACGTGGCGCGGCGCCCTGGTACCGAAAGCTACCTGATCGACCTGCGTGACGGTCGGCTGTTGCAGACCATCGCCTCGCGGCCGAACCGGCATTTTTATGGGCATGCGGTGATCCACAAGAGCGGCGACTGGCTGTACGCCACCGAGAACGACACCACCGATCCGGGCCGTGGCCTGCTCGGTGTGTATCGCTTCGAAGGCGAGCGACTGGTCCACGGCGGCGAAATTTCCACCCACGGCATCGGTCCCCACCAGGTGGCGTGGATGCCCGACGGCGAGACCCTGATTGTTGCCAACGGCGGGATTCGCACCGAGGCCGAAAGCCGGGTGGAGATGAACCTCGACGCCATGGAGCCGAGCCTGGTGCTGATGCGCCGTGATGGCACGCTGCTGAGCAAGGAGACCCTGGCCCAGCCGATGAACAGCGTGCGTCACCTGGGCGTGGCCAGCGACGGCACCCTCGTCGCCGGCCAGCAATTCATGGGGCCCGCCCACGAGTCGGCCGAGTTGCTGGCGATCAAGCGTCCCGGCCAGCCCTTTGTCGCCTTCCCGGTGGCCGAGCAGCAGTTGCAAGCCATGGCGCACTACAGCGCCAGCGTCGCGGTGCACAGCGAGTTGCGCCTGGTGGCCCTGACCGCGCCACGGGGCAACCGCTTTTTCATCTGGGACCTGGACAGCGCCGCGCTACGCCTGGATGCGCCGCTGCCGGACTGCGCGGGTGTCGGCGCGGTGGCGGACGGCTTCGTCGTCACCTCCGGCCAGGGTCGTTGCCGCTTCTACGACTGCCGCCAGAAAACCTTGATCGCCCAGCCACTGGAACTGCCGGCGGGGTTGTGGGACAACCATCTGCACCTGGCCTGACGCCCTCCTGTAGGAGCGTATTCAACCGGCGGACAGGCGCCTCAAACCCCAAGCACCACACCGCTGGACACCACCGTCGCATACTCGCCGTGCAGGTTGCCCAGGGACATGGCGTGGACCTCCTGGGCGCTGTGCGGCACGCCGAAGTAGTCAGCCTTGTCGAAGGTGTAGCACGCATCCTCCACCACCCAGGTCTCAAACCCGAGGTTGCCAGCCGTGCGCGCCGTCGACTCCACCGAGTTGTGAGTCGCCACCCCGACGATCACCAACTGCGCGATACCTGCCTGGCGCAGCCAGTCCGCCAACCCCGTCGCGCAAAACGCATCCGGCACCCGCTTCTGCACCAACCGCTCCCCCGTCCCTGGCGCGAAGCGCTGCTGGAACTCGACCCCGGACTGCCCGGGCCAGAACACCGATTCCGGCGAATGCGACAAGTGCTGGACATGGACCACCGGACGCGCATTCCGGCGCCAGTGCCGCAACAGCTCGAGCATGCGTTCCTCCGCCTCGGGATTGTTGCGCGGTCCCAGGCGGGGATGCAGGATGCCCTGCTGCTGGTCGATCAGGATCAACGCCGCGTTTGCCTGAATGTGCATGTTTATTCCATTCCCTGTTGGTCCTGATGCAGTGCGCGCAAGACTTGGCGCAGGCGCAGATGTTGCTCTGCTGGCCAGATTGCACGCGATCACAAGCCCTCGGCAAATCCGATTTATCACTCAAAACCTGAAATAAGCCCGCCCGCCGTCTTGCGCGCCTTCCTCCCGCTCACTAACGTAGCGCCTTTACTGACGCTACCCCCGCAGGAGCTTTGCCATGGCCTCGCCAGCCTTTTCCCTCTCTTTTCAGCAATGTGGCGTTGCCGCCGCCATGGCGGGCCTGCTCGGCCTGACGGGCTGCCAGGCCTGGAACACCCAGGACAGCCTGCCGCCGACCTCCGGCGTGCAGCCGCTCAAGGGCTTGGCGCAGAATGTCTCGGTGCGCCGCAACAGCCTCGGCATGCCGCTGATCGAAAGCAACACCTTTCACGATGCGCTGTTCACCCTCGGTTACGTCCACGCCAGCGACCGCATCACCCAGATGCTCACCCTGCGCCTGCTCGCCCAGGGTCGGCTGGCCGAAATGAACGGCCCGGACGCGCTGGACAGCGACCGCTTCATGCGCGCCGTCAACCTGAAGAAAAGCGCCGGCGAGCTGTACAACGCTGCGTCGCCACGCCTCAAGCGCTTCTTCGAAGTCTATGCCCGCGGCGTCAACGCCTACCTGTTCCGCTACCGCGACAAGCTGCCGCCAGACCTGGCCCGCAGCGGCTACAACCCGGAATACTGGAAGCCGGAAGATTCGGCGCTGATCTTTTGCCTGCTCAACTTCAACCTGTCGGCCAACCTGCAGCAAGAAATTTCCAGCCTGGTCCTGGCACAGAAAGTCGGTGTCGACAAACTCGCCTGGCTGACCCCGGCCGCCGCGGACCAACCGCTGCCCCTGGCCGAAGCGGAAAAACTCAAGGGCATCGCCCTGAGCCAGGTGTCGGGCCTGGCTACGTTGAACAAGACCGCCGAGCAAGTCGCGGCACTGAACATCCTCGGTACCGGCACCTCGACCAACTGGGCCATCGGCCCGCAACGCAGCCGCAGCGGCAAGAGCCTGTTGGCCGCCGACCTGCAACAGCCGACCAGCGCCCCCGCCGCCTGGAACTACGTGCAGATCCATGCGCCGAAGTACCAGGCCGCCGGCACCTCGATCGCCGGTCTGCCGATGCTGTTGTCCGGCTTCAACGGCAAGGTGGCCTGGAGCATGGCCGCCGTACCGGGGGACAACCAGGACCTGTTCCTGGAAAAACTCAAGCGCCAGGGCAATGCGCTCTATTACGAAGCCGACGGCAAATGGTTGCCGGCGATCGTGCGTAACGAAACCTACTTCATCAAGGGCCAGCGCTCGATCCGCGAGACGGTATTCGAAACCCGCCATGGCCCGTTGCTCAACAGCGCGCTGGACAATGGCCCATTGACCGGCGGCTACGGCCTGGCCCTGCAGACCTCAGCATTCAAGGACGACAAGAGCCTGGATGCGTTCTTCGACCTGTCCCGTGCCCAGAGCGCCGAGAAAGCCTCCGATGCCAGCCGGGAAATCCGCGCCATTGCGTTGAACATGGTGTTCGCCGACGCCAGCCATATCGGCTGGCAGGTCACCGGACGCTTCCCCAACCGCCGCGAAGGCGAAGGCTTGTTGCCCTCGCCGGGCTGGGACAGCCGCTTCGACTGGGACGGTTACGCCGACGCGATGCTCCACCCCTACGACCAGGACCCGGGCCAGGGCTGGCTGGGCACCGCCAACCAGCGCACGGCGGCGCGCGGCTATGGCATGCAACTGTCCAACGCCTGGTACTACCCGGAACGCGGCGAACGCCTGGCGGAACTGGCCGCCGCCGGCAGGCAGGACAGCCGCAGCATGATCGCCATGCAATACGACCAGGGCACCACGTTCGCCAACAAGCTGAAGAAAATGTTCGAAGCCCCGGGCATGGCCGGACCGCTCAAACAGGCCATCGACGCCCTGCCGGAAGCCGAACGGAACAAGGCGCGCGAGGCCCTGAGCCGGTTGCTGGCGTTCGACGGCAAGCTCAGCGCGACGTCGGCCGACGCCGCGCTGTATGAGCTGTTCCTGCAGGAAAGCATGAAACAGATTTTCCTCGACAAGCTTGGCCCGCAGAACGGTCCGGTCTGGCAAGCCTTTGTCGCCAACGGCAAGCTGTCCTACTCAGCCCAGGCCGATCACCTGCTGGGCCGCGAGGACAGCCCGTTCTGGGATGACAGCCGCACGCCACTGAAAGAAGACAAACCGGCGATCCTGGCCCGCAGCCTGGCGGCGGCAATCAGCGCCGGCGACAGCTTGCTGGGCACCGATCACAAGGCCTGGCAATGGGGCGCGCTGCACCGTTATAGCTGGAAGAACGGCGCGGGCCAGGTCATTCGCGGACTGATCCAGGCCGGCGGCGACCACACCACGCTGAACACCTCGGCCTATGCCTGGGGCGAGTCGAACTTCGACGTCATCCAGGTGCCGGGGGTGCGCCTGATTGTCGACTTCGGCCAGAGCGAACCGATGAGCGGCCAGCAGAGCCCCGGGCAGTCCGGCAACCCGGCCAGCCCGAGCTACGCCAGCGGTATCGACGGCTGGTTGAAGGCGCAGTACGTCAGCTTCCCGATGCAGCAGCAGAACTTCGACAAGGCTTACGGCACCACCCGATTAACCCTGGTACCCGGTAAGTAACCCCGTACACACTACTGTAGGAGCAGCCGGTCGACGCTCGATTGCTCGCGATGAACGCAAGGGCACCACGTGCCTCCAGTTGCACCGCGTTATCGTTGACGTCCTTCGCAAGCAATCGAGCGTCGACCGTCTGCTCCGACATCAATAACCTGCGTTACAGCGCCGACACCTGACCGCAGCCTTTTCTCATTCACGAACGCCCCGATTTTGTGCATCTATTTTTCAATGCCCAAATTCGGGCATCATTGGCTGGCTCGTAGCCATATTTCCGCCTTTTAAAACGCTTGTTCGTCACTCTGGTTCGGAAATTGCTACTTTTATCGAGTCATACGCGTTCCAGTAACAGTACTCAGTGCGCCACAAGCGCCCATATTGGTTTTTAGGGAATAAATAATGAAAAAAGCATTGCTGACCCTTTCTGCACTGGCTCTCTGCATGGCCGCCGGTTCCGCTCTGGCCAAGGAATACAAGGAACTGCGCTTCGGCGTCGATCCGTCCTACGCGCCATTCGAATCCAAGGCCGCGGACGGCAGCCTGGTCGGCTTCGACATCGACCTGGGCAACGCCATCTGCGCCGAGCTTAAGGTCAAGTGCAAATGGGTCGAAAGTGATTTCGACGGCATGATTCCGGGCCTCAACGCCAACAAGTTCGACGGCGTGATTTCGTCGATGACCGTGACCGAAGCCCGCGAGAAAGCCATCGACTTCTCCAACGAGCTGTTCTCCGGCCCGACTTCCCTGGTGTTCAAAAAGGGTGCGAACTTCTCCACGCCTGAGTCCCTCAAGGGCAAAACCGTGGGCTACGAGCAAGGCACCATTCAGGAAGCCTACGCCAAGGCTGTACTGGACAAGGCTGGCGTGACCACCAAGGCCTACGCCAACCAGGACCAGGTTTACGCCGACCTGACCTCCGGCCGCCTCGACGCTTCGGTGCAGGATATGCTGCAAGCCGAACTGGGCTTCCTGAAGTCGCCAGCGGGCGCCGGCTATGAAGTCAGCAAGCCGATCAACGATCCGCTGCTGCCAGCCAAAACCGCGGTCGGTATCAAAAAAGGTAACAAAGACCTGAAAGCCCTGTTGGATAAAGGTATCGAAGCGTTACACAAAGATGGCAAGTACACCGAAATCCAGAAGAAACACTTTGGCGATCTGAACCTGTACAGCGGAAAGTGATCCCCAGGCGCCCCTCGCCCGAGGGGCGCCTTTTCGACTGCCAAAGGTCTGATTTTTCATGTTCGACAACCTCCTGCAAATTCTGGGGCTTTCAGCCTTCAGCCTGAAGGGCTTTGGCCCGATCCTGCTGGAAGGCACCTGGATGACCGTCAAATTATCCATCTTGTCGCTGCTGGTCAGCGTGCTGCTGGGCCTGCTCGGCGCCAGTGCCAAATTATCCAGCATCAGCCTGTTGCGCATTCCGGCCCAGCTCTACACCACGCTGATTCGCGGGGTACCCGACCTGGTGCTGATGCTGCTGATTTTCTACAGCCTGCAAACCTGGCTCTCGACCCTGACCGATGCCATGGACTGGGACTACATCGAGATTGACCCGTTTGCCGCCGGGGTCATCACCCTGGGCTTTATCTACGGTGCCTATTTCACCGAAACCTTTCGCGGCGCGATTCTCGCCGTGCCGCGCGGACAGCTCGAAGCCGCCACCGCCTATGGCCTGACCCGGGCCCAGCGGTTCCGCTTCGTGACCTTTCCGCAAATGATGCGCTTCGCCCTGCCGGGGATCGGCAACAACTGGATGGTGATCCTCAAGGCCACCGCGCTGGTCTCGATCATCGGCCTGGCCGACCTGGTCAAGGCGGCCCAGGACGCGGGCAAGAGCACCTATCAACTGTTTTACTTCCTGGTACTCGCCGCCTTGATCTACCTGCTCATTACCAGCGCTTCGAACTATGTCCTGCGCTGGCTGGAACGCCGCTATGCCGCGGGCGCCCGGGAGGCCGTGCGATGATTGAACTCCTGCAGCAATACTGGCGACCGTTCCTCTACAGCGACGGCCAGCACATCACCGGCCTGGCCATGACCCTGTGGCTGCTCAGCGCCTCGATCTTCATCGGTTTCCTGGTGTCGATTCCACTGTCCATCGCCCGGGTCTCGCCCAAGCGCCGCATCCGCTGGCCAGTGGAGTTCTACACCTACCTGTTTCGCGGCACGCCGCTGTATATCCAGCTGCTGATCTGCTACACCGGGATCTACAGCCTGGAAGCGGTGCGCAACCAGCCGCTGCTGAACGCCTTCTTCCGCGATGCGATGAACTGCACCATCCTGGCCTTCGCCCTGAACACCTGCGCCTACACCACGGAGATCTTTGCCGGGGCGATCCGCAGCATGAACCACGGTGAAGTCGAGGCGGCCAAGGCCTATGGTCTGAGCGGCTGGAAGCTCTACGCTTATGTGATCATGCCCTCGGCCCTGCGCCGTTCGTTGCCCTATTACAGCAACGAAGTGATCCTGATGCTGCACTCCACCACCGTGGCCTTCACCGCGACCATCCCGGACATCCTGAAAATCGCCCGGGACGCCAACTCGGCGACCTACATGACCTTCCAGTCGTTCGGTATCGCCGCCGTGATCTACCTGACGATCACCTTCACCCTGGTCGGCCTGTTCCGTCTGGCCGAGCGCCGCTGGCTGGCCTTTCTCGGCCCTGCCCACTAGGACCCTCGAGCATGCGTCATCTGACTCACGAGCTGCTGGCTCCCCTGCCGGGTACCGCCCGGCAGATCCACAGCTTTCATTTCGGCCCGGAGCAGGCCACGGGCAAGATCTATATCCAGTCATCCCTGCACGCCGACGAACTGCCTGGCATGCTGGTGGCCTGGCATCTCAAGCAGCGCCTGGCCGAGCTGGAACAGGCCGGCGCCCTGCGCAGCGAAATCGTGCTGGTGCCAGTGGCCAACCCGATCGGCCTGGAACAGGTGCTGATGGATGTGCCGCTGGGTCGTTACGAGCTGGAGAGCGGGCAGAACTTCAATCGCTGGTTCATCGACCTCAGCGACGAGATCGGTCAGCAGATTGAAGATCAGCTCAGCGACGATCCGCTGCACAACCTGCGACTGATCCGCCGCCAACTCAAGACCGCCCTGGCCGCGGAGGTGCCCGCAACCCAGTTGCAATCCCAGCGCCTGGCGTTGCAACGGCTGGCCTGCGATGCGGATATGGTGCTGGACCTGCATTGCGATTTCGAAGCCGTGGCCCATCTGTACACCACGCCCGAAGCCTGGCCGCGGGTGGAACCGCTGGCCCGCTACATCGGCTCGCAAGCCAGCCTGCTGGCGACCGACTCCGGCGGTCAGTCGTTCGACGAATGCTTCACGTTGCTCTGGTGGGACCTGCGAGAACGCTTTGGCGAGCGTTTCGCGATTCCCCAGGGCAGCTTCTCGGTGACCGTGGAACTACGTGGCCAGGGCGATGTGAACCACCCACAGGCACGTCGCGACTGCCAGGCGATCCTTGATTACCTGACGCACTTCGGCGCCATCGCCGGCGAACCCGCGCCCTTGCCGCAACTGCCGTACCCGGCAACGCCGCTGGCCGGTGTCGAACCGGTGAGCACACCGGTGGGCGGCCTGCTGGTGTTCTGCGCGGTGCCAGGGCAATACCTGGACGCCGGACAGTTGATCGCCGAAATCATCGACCCGCTGAACGACAGCGTCACCCCAGTTCATTGCAGCACGGCGGGCCTGCTCTACGCCCGTTCGCTGCGCCGCATGGCCAGCGCCGGCATGGTGATTGCCCATGTCGCTGGCCGCGAAGCCTATCGCAGCGGCTATCTACTTTCTCCTTGAGGTGCCCATGTACAAACTGACCATTGAAGGCCTGCACAAGAGCTATGGCGAACATCAGGTGCTCAAGGGCGTCTCGCTCAAGGCCAAGACTGGCGATGTGATCAGCCTGATCGGCGCCAGCGGCTCGGGCAAGAGCACCTTCCTGCGCTGCATCAACTTCCTCGAAACGCCCAATGACGGCGCCATGAGCCTCGATGGCCAGGCAATCCGCATGGTCAGCGACAAGCATGGCATGCGCGTCGCCGACGACGCCGAGTTGCAGCGCCTGCGTACCCGCCTGGCCATGGTGTTCCAGCACTTCAACCTGTGGAGCCACATGAGCGTGCTGGAAAACATCACCATGGCCCCGCGCCGGGTACTGGGGGTGAGCAAGAAAGACGCCGAGGAACGTGCCCACCGCTACCTGGAAAAAGTCGGCCTGCCGGCGCGGGTGGCCGGACAGTATCCGGCGTTTCTCTCTGGCGGCCAGCAGCAGCGCGTGGCGATTGCCCGGGCGCTGGCGATGGAACCGGAAGTGATGCTGTTCGACGAACCGACCTCGGCCCTCGACCCGGAACTGGTGGGCGAGGTGCTCAAGGTGATCCAGGGGCTGGCCGAAGAAGGCCGGACCATGATCATGGTGACCCACGAGATGAGCTTCGCCCGCAAGGTCTCGAGCCAGGTACTGTTCCTGCACCAGGGCCTGGTGGAAGAACAGGGCGCGCCGGACGATGTGCTGGGCAATCCGCAGAGTGAGCGGTTGCGTCAGTTCCTCAGCGGCAACCTCAAGTAACCCGCCCTCTAACACCCCATAGAACCTGCAGGAGCCGGCTTGCCGGCGAAGGGGGCTGCAAGCCGGCTAAAGGCTTCGCGGGCAAGCCCTGCTCCTACAGAGTTGTGTCGTACACAAAATCGCTGAACGACAACGCACTGTAGGAGCAGGGCTTGCCCGCGAAAGCGTGCGCAAGGTCGATGCAGACTTACGACCGTATCGCGCACTCAACCATGCGCCGCCGGCCATGGGTAGGCCAGCCACGTCTCCAGGCGCCTGGCAAAGCGGCCGCTTTCCATGTCCTGGTGCAGCCACTGGTCGACATACTGCTTGAGCACCACGTCACGGGGCAGCAACACGGCCTTCTCGGAGAAGTCGAACGGCTGCTCCGGGTGTACCGCACACAGCTGCGGATGCAGCTTCTGCTGCACCCGGGTTTCCACCGCGTCGGTCATCATCAGGTCGGCCTTGCCATCGACAATCTGCTGGAAAATCGTCACGTTATCCCCATGCACCAGGATCTGCGCGTGCTTGAGATTGGCCCGGGCGAACTTCTCATTGGTGCCACCGGGATTGACGATGGCCCGGACGTCCGGGCGGTCGATCTGGGCCAGGGTCTGGAAGTCCTGCTGCCTTGAACAGAGGGTGATCGGGGTCTTGCCGTCGCGCTGGTACGGCTGCGAGAAAAACGCCAGCTTCTGGCGCTCCATGTTCACCGAGATCCCGCTGATTGCCAGGTCGAACTTGTCGGCCTGCAGATCGCCCATCAGCGTCGGCCAGGTAGTCGGCACCAGCTCCAGCTTCACCCCCAGGGAGGCCGCCAGCCCTTCGGCCAGCTCGATATCCAGGCCGATGAAAGCGTCCGCATTCCTGTAGCTGAACGGTTTGTAATCACCTGTGGTACCGACGCGCAACACGCCCTGCTGGACGATCCGGTCGAGTCGGTTGTTGCTGGCTTCCTGCTGGGTAGCCGCGCTATCGGTCAGCGGCTGTGGCGCGGCAATGGCGGTGCCGGTCAGCAACAACCCGGCGAACAGCGCGCGGGAAAAATACGCGGGAATGGTAAACATCATGAGCGGCCCTTTTGTCTGAGTCCATGCGTGCGCGACAAGCACACCGCTCAAGATTAACCGCTAACCCATTGCAGGAGCAGCCGGTCGACGCTCCTACACGGTACGCATTCGCGACGACACAATCGGCATCAGGCCATGGGAGAGGGGGTTTCATCAGGAAGAAGCGGTTCGCCAGGTTCGTCCGGGTGCGCCGGATGATCTGGCTCGCCGGGTTGCGGCGTGTCGGGATCGGGCTGCCCCGGGATACCCGGAATAGCGCCAGTCAGGTCCTGCGGGTGCGCCAGCAACGACCAGGCCAGCAGGCCCACTTGATTGGGCTCCAGCCTCGCCAGTTGGTCGCTGATACGTGGATCGATCTTCATGGGCTACTCCTGAGCGTTGAAACCCGGTTCGTCGTGCACAAACCGGGACGGTGCCCTCAATAGAGTAGCCGTGCGCCGAGGAATTCCCTGTTTCAGCGCACCAATCGTCAGGTACGCGGCAGGGTCACGCCACGCTGGCCCTGATACTTGCCGCCACGGTCCTTATAGGACACTTCGCATTCCTCATCGGACTCCAGGAACAACATCTGCGCCACGCCTTCGTTGGCATAGATCTTCGCCGGCAGCGTGGTGGTGTTGGAGAACTCCAGGGTCACGTGGCCTTCCCATTCCGGCTCCAGCGGCGTGACATTGACGATGATCCCGCAACGGGCGTAGGTGCTTTTGCCCAGGCAGATGGTCAGCACGTTGCGCGGAATACGGAAGTACTCGACGGTGCGGGCCAGGGCGAAGGAGTTCGGCGGAATGATGCAGACGTCGCTCTTGACGTCGACGAAGCTGCCCGCGTCGAAGTTCTTCGGATCGACGGTCGCCGAATTGATGTTGGTGAACACCTTGAATTCATCGGCGCAGCGCACATCGTAGCCATAGCTCGAGACACCGAAGGAGATCACCCGGTTGGCGGCTTCGCCACGCACCTGGCGCTCGACGAAGGGCTCGATCATGCCGTGCTCTTGCGCCATGCGGCGAATCCACTTGTCCGATTTGATGCTCATGGCGGGTGTCCTGATATAACGAGGTGGAGAAATTCTGTCCGGCATCTTACCGGGGCGCGCCGCCGGGTTAAAGCGTCGACGGCTTTTCTCGCGATGTCCGGGTATACAGGCCTGACAAATCGGCCACTTGAGCCGCGCCGACGGCCTGGCGTGACGCCGTCAGTCACGAAATAGACGAAACCTTGGAGAAGACCATTGGCACGTCTCGGAAAGTGGGGTAAGGTGGCGCCACTGTGCTGCTTGTGTCACTGAGAATCTCTACACGATGTTGAATTTCGATCCAACCATCTCCAAGAATTTTTCCTGCTCTTTGCACTCAGTCTCGGCCAGGGCTTTTCCTGAGTCGCAGTTAACTTTGTCCAAGGAGACATCAAATGTCTAATCGCCAAACCGGTACCGTTAAGTGGTTCAACGATGAAAAAGGCTTCGGCTTCATCACCCCACAATCCGGTGACGATCTGTTCGTACACTTCAAAGCAATCCAATCCGACGGCTTCAAAAGCCTGAAAGAAGGCCAACAGGTTTCTTTCATCGCTACCCGCGGTCAGAAAGGCATGCAAGCTGAAGAAGTTCAAGTTATCTAACTTGTACTGATCCAGTAAAAAGCCCCGCCCTCAAAAGCGGGGCTTTTTTGTGCCCGGGTGTTTTGTATGGGCCGCCCCCAACTGAAGCCTGGCGCCCCCTGTGGCGAGCGGGCTTGCCCGCGCCGGGGGTGCGAAGCCCCCCCCCCCTGAAACCAGCCGAGTCGTCCTGTCAGGCAGGTCGAGATGATCGGTTTACGACTGCTTCGCAGCCGAGCGCGGCGTGCGGCGTTCCGACAAGCCCGCTCACCACACAAGCCCGCGCCCGACCACCAGGTATCAATCGTCGCTGATGGTGATATTCGGCATCGCCTGGCTGACCGCTTCCTGCAACACGATCCGCGCGCCCGACCACAGGTATCAATCGTCGCTGACGGTGATATTCGGCATCGCCTGGCTGACCGCTTCCTGCAACACGATCCGCGCGCCCGACCACAGGTATCAATCGTCGCTGACGGTGATATTCGGCATCGCCTGGCTGACCGCTTCCTGCAACACGATCCGCGCGCCCGACCACAGGTATCAATCGTCGCTGACGGTGATATTCGGCATCGCCTGGCTGACCGCTTCCTGCAACACGATCCGCGCGCCCACGTGCCGCGCCAGCTCCTGGTAGACCATGGCGATCTGGCTGTCCGGCTCGGCGATCACCGTCGGCTTGCCACCATCGGCCTGCTCACGGATCAGCATCGACAGCGGCAGCGAAGCCAGCAACTCGACGCCATACTGGCTCGCCAGCTTCTCACCGCCGCCTTCACCGAACAGATGCTCGGCATGGCCACAGTTGGAGCAGATGTGCACCGCCATGTTTTCCACCACGCCCAACACCGGGATATTCACCTTGCGGAACATCTCCACGCCCTTGCGCGCATCGAGCAAGGCCAGGTCCTGCGGGGTAGTGACGATCACCGCGCCGGCCACCGGAACCTTCTGTGCCAGGGTCAACTGGATATCGCCGGTGCCCGGCGGCATATCGATCACCAGATAGTCCAGGTTGCCCCAATCGGTCTGGGTCACCAGTTGCAGCAAAGCCCCGGAAACCATCGGGCCGCGCCAGACCATCGGCGTGTTGTCATCGGTCAGGAAGGCCATGGACATCACTTCCACGCCATGGGACTCGATCGGCACGAACCACTTCTGATCCTTGATCTTCGGCCGCGTACCCTCGGCGACACCGAACATGATGCCCTGGCTCGGCCCGTAGATATCGGCGTCGAGAATCCCGACCCGGGCGCCTTCGCGGGCCAGCGCCAGCGCCAGGTTCGCCGCCGTGGTGGACTTGCCCACCCCGCCCTTGCCGGAGGCCACCGCCACCACATTCTTCACGTTGGCCAGGCCCGAGATCTGCGCCTGGGCCTTGTGCGCGGCAATCACACAGTCGATCTCGACCTTGGCCGAGGCCACGCCGTCGAGACCCTCAACGGCCGTCTGCAACACCTGCGCCCAGCCGCTCTTGAACAGCCCGGCGGCATAGCCCAGCTCCAGCCGGACCGTCACGCGATCGCCCTGGATATCAATGGCCCGCACGCAGCCGGCGCTGACCGGGTCCTGGTTCAGATAAGGGTCGGTGTACTGGCGAAGGACGGCCTCCACCGCTGCGCGATTGACTGCGCTCATGGGCAACTCCCGAAAAAAGACTGAGTAAAACAGACAGCTATCGTAACTGTTCTGGAGCGCAGAGACATGCCAGACAATCATTTGTGGCGAGCGGGCTTGCCCGCGTTGGGGTGCGAAGCGCCCCTGAAACCAGCACACGCGGTGTCTCAGGCAGGCCGAGTGCACAGGTTTTACGACGGCTGCGCAGTCGAACGCGGGCAAGCCCGCTCGCCACAAAACCGCGCCAGGTTTCAAATCCCCCGGGCGGAACAATCTCCGGGCAAGGCTGCAAGGGGTGAATTATGTGCGCCGGGGCTTTATAGTGGCCGATCTCCGTTTCACTTCAAGTAGCCGAGCCCCATGTCCGAGCCACGCCAGATCCTCGTCACCAGCGCCCTGCCCTATGCCAATGGTTCCATTCACCTTGGCCACATGGTCGAGTATGTCCAGACGGACATGTGGGTGCGCTTCCAGAAGCACCGCGGCAACCAATGCATCTATGTCTGCGCTGACGACGCCCATGGCTCGGCCATCATGTTGCGCGCCGAGAAGGAAGGCATCACCCCGGAACAGTTGATCGCCAACGTCCAGCTCGAGCACAGCGGCGACTTCGCCGACTTCCTGGTCGAGTTCGATAACTTTCACTCGACCCACGCCGAGGAAAACCGCGAACTGTCGAGCCTGATCTATCGCCGCCTGCGCGATGCCGGGCATATCGCCACGCGCTCGATCACCCAGTATTTCGACCCGGAAAAGCAGATGTTCCTGGCCGACCGCTTCATCAAGGGCACCTGCCCGAAATGCGGTACCGAAGACCAGTACGGCGACAACTGCGAGAAATGCGGCGCCACCTACGCACCGACCGACCTGAAAAACCCGAAATCGGCGATTTCCGGGGCGACGCCAGTGCTCAAGGACTCCCAGCATTTCTTCTTCAAGCTCCCGGACTTCCAGGCCATGCTGCAAACCTGGACCCGCAGCGGCACCCTGCAGGACGCCGTGGCGAACAAGATCGCCGAATGGCTGGATTCCGGCTTGCAAGAGTGGGACATCTCCCGCGATGCGCCATATTTCGGCTTCGAGATCCCGGATGAGCCGGGCAAGTATTTCTATGTCTGGCTGGACGCGCCGATCGGCTACATGGCCAGCTTCAAGAACCTCTGCGCGCGGCGTCCGGAACTGGATTTCGACGCGTTCTGGGGCAAGGACTCCAGCGCCGAGCTGTACCACTTCATCGGCAAGGACATCGTCAACTTCCACGCCCTGTTCTGGCCGGCGATGCTCGAAGGCGCCGGCTACCGCAAGCCGACCGGGATCAACGTGCACGGCTACCTGACCGTCAACGGCCAGAAGATGTCCAAGTCGCGCGGCACCTTCATCAAGGCCCGCACCTACCTGGACCACCTGTCCCCGGAATACCTGCGCTACTACTACGCGGCCAAGCTGGGCAAAGGCGTCGACGACCTCGACCTGAACCTGGAAGACTTCGTGCAGAAGGTCAACTCGGACCTGGTGGGCAAGGTGGTCAATATCGCCAGCCGGTGCGCCGGTTTTATCCACAAAGGCAACGCCGGCGTGCTGGTGGCCGGCAACGCCGCGCCGGAACTGACCGAGGCCTTCCTGGCCGCCACCCCGAGCATCGCCGAAGCTTACGAGGCACGGGATTTCGCCCGGGCCATGCGCGAAATCATGGGGCTGGCCGACCGCGCCAACGCCTGGATCGCCGACAAGGCGCCCTGGTCCCTGGCCAAGCAGGAAGGCAAACAGGATGAGGTTCAGGCCGTCTGCGCCGTGGGCATCAACCTGTTCCGCCAGTTGATCATCTTCCTCAAGCCGGTGCTGCCACTGCTGGCCGCCGATGCCGAGGCGTTCCTCAATGTCGCGCCGCTGACCTGGAACGATCACGCCAGCCTGCTCGCCAACCATCAGTTGAACGAGTTCAAGCCGTTGATGACCCGTATCGACCCGGTGAAAGTACAGGCCATGACCGACGCCTCGAAGGAAGACCTCGCCGCCAGCCAGACCGACACCGGCTCCGCCGCGTCCACGGGCAATGGCGAACTGGCCAAGGACCCGCTGTCGGCCGAAATCGACTTCGACACCTTCGCCGCCGTCGACCTGCGCGTCGCCCTGATTCTCAAGGCCGAAGCCGTCGAGGGCGCGGACAAGCTGCTGCGCCTGACCCTGGATATCGGTGATGAACAACGCAACGTGTTCTCCGGGATCAAGAGCGCCTACCCGAACCCGGCCGAATTGGAAGGCCGCCTGACCATGATGATCGCCAACCTCAAACCACGGAAAATGCGCTTCGGCATCTCCGAAGGCATGGTCATGGCCGCCGGCCCCGGCGGCGAGGAAATCTACCTGCTGAGCCCGGACACCGGCGCCAAGCCCGGCCAGCGGATCAAGTAACCCTGGTGCTCGCGGGCCATGGACAACCATGGCCCGCGATGCTGCAAAACTGGTACACCGTCCCTTCTTGCCGGATAATCAGCGCTATTCGCCAGGCTCATACGAAAACTCGCCGAGCGGCGCTCAGGCAAGGCAAAAACAGGCGAGGAAGCGCGGTTTAGCCAGCTAAATGAGCATTCCGAGGCTGTTTTTAACGCGGCATGAGCATCGCGCAGGCAGTTTTCGTAGAGCCTAACCCGGCATGACCATGATCGATCTTGTATTCCCCCTCGTCAGCGCAGCCCTGCTCAACAACTTCGTGTTGCACTGGCCGCTGGGCGTCGATCCGTTGCTGCAAGCCCGACCAGGCGCCGCCGGGGAGCGCCTGACAGTCCATGCGCTGGGCATTGCCACCAGCGCACTGATGCTGATCATCACGCTGCTCAGTCACGCCCTCTACCACTACCTGCTGGCGCCACTGGGCCTGGACGCCATGCAACTGTTCGTCTTCCTGCCCGCCAGCGTGTTGCTGGTCGGCCCGGTCCTGGCCCTGCTCGCGCGCGGCCTGCCGCGCCTGCCCTTTGCCGGACTCGCGCCCCTGCTGCTGGGCAATGCCGGCATCCTCGGCCTGAGCCTGCTCAACGCCGCCGACGACCAGGGACTGGCCCGGGCGCTCGCCACCAGCCTGGGCGCCGGGCTGGGCTTCTGGCTGATCCTGAGCCTGTTCAGCGACCTGCGCCAGCGTACTTCCCAGGAGGAGGTCCCCCGGCCCTTTCGCGGCTTGCCGATCGAGCTGATCAGCGCCGGTCTGATGGGGCTGGCCTTCCTCGGTTTCACTGCATTGGTCAAACCATGAGCCTGATTCAACATATCGACGCCCTGCTGCCGCAGACCCAATGCGGCAAATGCGGGCACCCGGGCTGCAAACCCTACGCCGAAGGCATCGCCAAGGGCGAAGCGATCAACAAGTGCCCGCCGGGCGGCGGCGAAACCATTGCCGCCCTGGCCGAACTGCTGCATGTGCCGGTCCTGCCGCTGGACCCGGAGCGCGGCAGCGCTCCCGCCCAGGTCGCCTTTATCCGCGAAGCCGAGTGCATCGGCTGCACCAAGTGCATCCAGGCCTGCCCGGTGGATGCCATCGTCGGCGCCGCCAAGTGGATGCACACGGTGATCGTCGACGAGTGCACCGGCTGCGACCTGTGCGTGGCGCCCTGCCCGGTGGATTGCATCGAGATGCATCCGCTGCCCCTGGCCCAGGTCGTGCCGGTCGTCGGTGGCCTGGCCCGAAGCGCCGAAGAACTCAGGGCCCGCACGGAAAAACGCAACCATGCCCGCCGTCGTTTCGAAAGCCGTAACGCCCGGCTGCAGGCCGAAGAGCAGCGCAAGCAGGCTGAACGCCTGGCCCGCACACAACGCACGGCGCAACCCGAACCCGCCGCCAGCAACCCGGTGCAGGATGCCATTGCGCGGATCAAGGCACAGAAAGCCGCGGCCGCCGACGCGGCGCTGAAAAAAGCCAAGATTGAACTGGCCATGAGTCGGGCACAGTTGAACAAATCACTGAAAGCCTTCGGCCATCCGCCGATCGCCGAGCAGGCCGCGCAACTGCTGGCCCTGCAACAGCAATTCGAAGCGGCGGAGCAGGCCCTGCGCAGTGCCGAGGCGGCCCATGCGGCCCCTTGAAACGCCGGACGAGCGCACCCACCAGGCGATGCGCAGGGTGCTGCTGGCGACCTTGCCCGGCATCGCGCTGCTGCTCTGGCTCCAGGGCTGGGCCATCCTGATCAACCTGCTACTGGCCGCTGCCAGCGCATTGGCCGCCGAGGCACTGGTCCTGGGTGTCCGGCACCGACCGATAGCCGCCACGCTACGCGATGGCAGCGCCCTGGTCAGCGCCACCCTGCTGGCCATTGCTCTGCCGCCCTATTGCCCCTGGTGGCTGACCGTCACGGCCGCGGCCAGCGCCTTGCTGCTGGGCAAGCACCTGTATGGCGGCCTGGGTAAAAATCCGTTCAACCCGGCCATGCTCGGTTATGCCCTGGTCCTCGTCAGTTTCCCCGGCCCCATGACGCACTGGTCGGTGAACCATGGCATGGACCTGCTCGGCGGCCTGCACGCGGTATTCGGCCTTCACCTCGACGGACAACCGGACGCTTGGGCCCAGGCCACGGTGCTGGACGCCCTGCGCATCAACAAAAGCCTGACCCTCGACGAGCTCTTCGCCAGCAACTCGGCATTCGGCCATTTCGCTGGCAGGGACAGCGAATGGGTCAATCTCGCGTTCCTCGCCGGCGGCGCCTTCCTGCTCAAACAGAAAGTGTTCAGTTGGCACGCACCGGTGGGTATGCTCGGCAGCCTGTTTATCCTCAGTCTGCTGTGCTGGAATGGCTCCGGATCGGACTCCCACGGCTCACCGCTGTTTCACCTGCTGAGCGGCGCGAGCATGCTCGGGGCGTTTTTCATCGTCACCGAGCCGGCCTCCGGCGCCAGGAGCCCGAGGGCACGCCTGCTGTTCGGCATGGGCGTCGGCACGCTGACCTATGTGATCCGCATTTGGGGCGCCTACCCCGATGGCGTGGCCTTTGCCGTGCTGTTGATGAACCTCGCCGTACCGGCCCTGGAACGCCTGGCGGCGGGCCGTGCCGAGGAACCAACAGTATGAACAGAGGCGCCTCGGCGATCATCCTGCTGGCCATGACCGGGCTCGGGACCGGTCTGACCTGGTTGGCGCAGCAACAGGCGCTGCCGCTCATCCAGGCGCAACGGCAGACGATTGAAAACCGCAGGCTGCTCGAAGTCCTGCCGCCGGGGCAGTACGAGAGCCGCCCCCTGCAGCTGGAGACGGCACAGCAACCTCACAGCTTGCTGGTCAGCGGCGCGCTGATGCTCCAGAACGGACAAGCGGTCGCGGTCGTGCTGCAAACTCGTACCCAGGGCTACGGCGGCCCGCTGGAATTGCTGGTCGGGATTGGCATGAATGGCCGGCTGCTCGGCAGCAAACCCCTGTCGCACGCGGAGACCCCAGGACTGGGGGCGAAAATCGCCGACCAGGGCAGCCTCTGGTGGCAACAGTTGTTGGGCAAGTCGCGCGCGGACAGCCCCGATAGCGACTGGCGCCTGAAAAAGGACGGCGGACAATTCGACCAGATCGCCGGTGCGACGATCACCTCCCGCGCCGCGCTCAACGCCATTCACGATGCCCTGCGCTACTTCGATGAACACCAGGCGCAACTCACGGGAAGAACCGCCCATGAATAAACCCGTGATGCTCCAGGGGACGCTGATCCTGACGCCACTGCTCGGCACCAGCGACTCACTGCTCAAGGCCCTCGCCATGTGGCTGCTGAGTTTGCTGGCAATCATTGCCTACGGCCTGTCCAGCCAAGCCCTCAGGCCCTGGTTTCACCCACGCCTGGCCGGGCTGGCCAGTCTTCTGCTGGCCGCCACCCTGGTCAGTTGCCTGTCGCTCGGCCTGCAGGCCTGGGCCTGGGAACTGCACCTGGCACTAGGGATCTATCCGGCCCTCCTCAGCCTGCAATGCCTGCTGTTGGAGCGCCTGGGCGCGTTCGAACGCCGCCACCTGGGAACCAGCGCCGCCCTGCTCGCCAGCCTCGGGGTGGGCTTGCTGCTAATGGGCTCGCTGCGAGAACTGCTGGGTAACGGCACGTTGCTCGATCACCTGCGCTGGCTGGTCCCGACGGCGAGTGAATTGCCACGTCTGTGGGCCGCACAAGATGGACTGCGCCTGGCCACCCTGACACCGGGGGCGTTTATTCTCCTGGGGCTGCTGCTGGCTGCCAGGCAAGCCTGGAGCCAACATCGCTCGGCCAAGCCGAATTAGCTCTTGAACACGCAACGCAACCTGTAGGAACCTGACTTTCCGGCGAAACTTTTGGCGGCCTCAAGGGCCTCCTCGCTGCGATGCGGCGTCCCGACAAGCCAGGCTCACAGGCGCTGTGTATAACCCTAAAGGAATCCACCGCCCCATGAATGCCGCCAAACGCCTGGAGATCTTCCGCAGATTCCACGAGGACAATCCGGACCCCAAGACCGAACTGGCCTATTCGACACCCTTTGAGCTGTTGATCGCGGTGATTCTCTCGGCCCAAGCCACCGACGTCGGCGTGAACAAAGCGACCGCCAAGCTCTTTCCCGTGGCCAACACTCCGCAGGCCATCCACGCCCTCGGGGTCGAAGGCTTGTCGGCCTATATCAAGACCATCGGCCTGTTCAACAGCAAGGCCAAGAACGTGATCGAGACTTGCCGCCTGCTGGTGGAAAACCACGGCGGCGAGGTCCCACAAACCCGCGAAGCACTGGAAGCCTTGCCCGGTGTCGGCCGCAAGACCGCCAACGTGGTACTCAACACCGCGTTCCGGCAACTGACCATGGCCGTCGATACGCATATTTTCCGGGTCAGCAACCGCACCGGCCTGGCACCGGGCAAAGACGTGGTCGCGGTCGAGAAGCAACTGATGAAGTTCGTGCCCAAGCCCTACCTGCTCGACGCCCATCACTGGCTGATCCTGCATGGACGTTACGTCTGTCAGGCGCGAAAACCGCGTTGCGGCAGTTGCCGGATTGAAGACCTGTGCGAATACAAGGACAAGACCTCGGACGATTGAGCCACTATTGCTTTTATTGATAAGTCGATTGAAAAAATCTTTTTTACCGGGCCGGCAATTATCGATATAAGGGGCGCCAACGGCAGTCTTAGCCCGGAGTTATGTTATGAGCACCGACAAAGAGCAATTGGACGTAGAGGACGACTTCATCGCTGCTGAAACAGAGGACAGCGAGCCCGTGGTCGAGGTCGCAAAAACCAACCTCAGCAAACGCCGCACCATCGACAACCTACTGGAAGAGCGACGCCTGCAGAAGCAATTGGCAGATTATGATTTTGATTTGTAATTAACACGCGGCCACTCAAAAGCCTCCTTTGCGGAGGCTTTTCGGTTTGTAGAGGTGTCGTTGTCACGCGGAGCATCATCGATGCAACACCGGCGGCCTCTCCTGCCGGCGACTCAATACCAGGGGTTTTCCTCGTCTTCCCCGCTGTTCTCCCCCCGCCCTCAAGCGTCCCCTGACAAGCGCTCGTTTCCAAACGCCGGTTGCCAACTTGCCGCTTTCAAACCAGGCCGTTGCGCTGCGCCAGCTCGATCAGGTCGACCAGCGAACGGGCATTGAGCTTGAGCAGCAAACGCGTTTTATAGGTACTGACGGTCTTGTTGCTCAAAAACATGCCATCGGCAATTTCCTTGTTGCTCTTTCCCCTCGCCAACTGCTGCAACACCATCATCTCGCGGCCGGAGAGCCGGTTGACCATATCGGCCTCACTGGCATTTCCCAGGCTGGAGCGCACCGTGTGCAACGCCTGATTGGGAAAATAGCTGTAGCCGGAAAGCACCGCCTTGATGGCACTGAGCATTTCAGTCAGGTCCTGCTGCTTGCAGACGTAACCGGCGGCGCCGGCCTGCATGCAACGCATGGAGAAATGCCCGGGGGCCTGCGAGGTGAGCACCAGAACTTTGAAAGAAAGTCCCATAGACGTTAAACGGGCAATGACTTCCAGCCCGTCCAGCTTGGGGATCCCGATATCGAGTATAACAATGTCCGGCGCATGTTCCCGCGCCAACTGTAAAGCATCTACACCGTTATCCGTCTCCGCAATGACTTCATAGCCATGACGCTCCATCAGCATGCGTACAGCAAGACGAATGACGGGATGATCATCCACGATCAGCACTTTATTCATGGGCAAGTCCAATTTTCGCTGTTCGAATTTTCAGAGTCAGCACAATAGCCTAGTCATACCCTCCTGGGCATAGCGCCTTCACCGGGCAGTACCAGCCAAAGACATTCCCTACAAACAACAGAGATTTGCCCTACAAAAAAAGCACTATCAGAAAAAATGTGACTCCCATCAGGATAACTCGTAGTCCGGGAGTCATACATTCCATGATAAACCCCCACTCCTCGGGAATTTCATATGGCATCCGACAGAAGCGACAGCAGCTTGCTTCGCTTGGCCAGGTTCAAACATTAGAACGCAAGGTGTGGTGTGTCTAATGGATTTCTGCAACAAGAAATAATGTGCTCCCTTGTATCCCCCTGGACCCGGGACATCGCCGGCCCCTGTGCGTGATCACCAGTGCAATCAGGCTCGCTGCTGGACGGAGCGCGGCCGCACGGGAAGCCGGTCGAGAATCATCCGTAATCCATCCTGGCATACACATAAGTAAGGACGGCATTATAAAAAACCCGTTTATGCTAATTCCCGCTCAGTGGAAAGGTTTGACAACTTATATTCAGCCAGCACTCGCCAATACACAAGCGGCGCTGATTCAGTCTGTTGCCATAAACCCTGAGCGCCAACGTTATTGCCACTGACGCCTGTCACTTTAAAAGAACCCATCCACCATCGATAAAAATAACAGGAAACGGACTACGCCCCGCCAAGAACGCTTACCTTCAACGCGACGATCACAGCCCGAAAGTAAAACCCTCTGTCTTGACCCTTTCTTTCCAGGCTGCAAACTCAACACTTGCCGAGCCACTTCAATATATTGAACGCCACCCAATCATTAATACAACTCACCACACCGAACGACATTAGCAAAGGTCTATCCTACGACGCGGACGAGCAGGCCATATATAATGAACGACCACACTTTCAAAAAGCATCTCCCCCCCCAGAGACATCTGGATCTTGATCTGGACCTGGCCATTGATGATTTCCTCAAACGCGGCGGCACCATTGATCGCGTGCAAGCCCCCCTTAGCGACCAGGCCCTTGCGGACACTGGCAAGCACGCCACGACGCCGGAGGAACAGGAAGAGGAACAGGAAAGAATCCGCAAGACTGAACTGTTGCGCGAGCTGATCACCAAGGGGGCGGGCATCTCCGCGCTCCAATACTCCCTCAAGATGAACAAGAACGAAATAAAGCGCATCGCCCGGGAAAACGGTCTGAAGATCGCCCAAAGCCGTTCGCTGCACATCACCCGAAAATACCGGGCCCCACAACCGGTCACGGCGGAGTTCGCGCAAGATGCGATTGCCGGACATGCCATGCACTATTGCGCGCTCGGTTACACCGCCATCGAGATTGCGCAAAAACTCGACTTGACCGTCCGCCAGGTCTGCGAACTGGGAAAAAACTACCGCTTCGAACTCAATCACCGCCACGATAACCAGGATGACTGATCTCGTCCCGACGTCCCAAAAAAAACCCGGCCAACGGGCCGGGTTCTTTCAGACAAGCAACCGATCAGAACAACTTACGGCCCTTGTTCGCCGCAATCCGCATGCGCAGGGCGTTGAGCTTGATAAAGCCGGCCGCGTCAGCCTGGTTGTAAGCACCGCCATCTTCTTCGAAAGTGGCGATATTGGCGTCGAACAGCGACTCATCGGACTTGCGCCCGGTGACAATCACATTGCCCTTGTACAGCTTCAGGCGAACCACGCCATTCACATGAGCCTGGGACGCATCGATCATCTGCTGCAGCATCAGACGCTCAGGGCTCCACCAGTAGCCGGTGTAGATCAGGCTGGCATACTTGGGCATCAGCTCGTCTTTCAGGTGCGCGACTTCACGGTCCAGGGTGATCGACTCGATGGCCCGGTGGGCGCGCAACATGATGGTGCCGCCCGGGGTTTCGTAGCAGCCACGGGACTTCATGCCGACATAGCGGTTCTCGACGATGTCCAGACGACCGATGCCGTGTTCGCCACCGATCCGGTTCAGGGTCGCCAGCACGGTGGCCGGGGTCATTTCGACGCCGTCCAGCGCGACGATATCGCCGTTGCGGTAGGTCAGCTCCAGGTACTGCGGCTTGTCGGGCGCGTTCTCCGGGGAGACGGTCCAACGCCACATGTCTTCCTCGTGCTCGGTCCAGGTGTCTTCCAGCACGCCACCTTCATAGGAGATGTGCAGCAGGTTGGCATCCATCGAGTACGGGGATTTCTTCTTGCCATGACGCTCGATCGGGATCGCGTGCTTCTCAGCGTAATCCATCAGCTTTTCACGGGACAGCAGGTCCCATTCACGCCACGGAGCGATCACTTTCACGCCTGGCTTGAGGGCGTAGGCGCCCAGTTCGAAGCGCACCTGGTCGTTACCCTTGCCGGTAGCGCCATGGGAAATGGCATCGGCGCCGGTTTCGTTGGCGATTTCGATCAGGCGCTTGGCAATCAACGGACGGGCGATGGAGGTACCCAGCAGGTACTCGCCTTCGTAGACGGTATTGGCGCGGAACATCGGGAACACGAAATCGCGCACGAACTCTTCGCGCAGGTCATCGATATAGATTTCCTTCACGCCCATGGCTTGCGCCTTGGCACGTGCCGGCTCGACCTCTTCGCCCTGACCCAGGTCCGCGGTGAAGGTCACCACTTCACAGTTATAAGTATCCTGCAGCCACTTGAGGATCACCGAAGTGTCCAGGCCGCCGGAATACGCCAGAACGACCTTGTTTACGTCCGCCATGCCATCACTCCACGGGGTTGTACGGAAAGCCGTCGATTCTACCGCTCAAACCAGTGAAATTACAGAGGCGCGACAGCTTAGGACGACAAAGCGACAGATAATGTCGACGCGGCGACGAAAGCAGCCGCTTCAGGAGGTCTTCGCGGCATTCGCCGTGCTGGCCGTGGGTGCCGGTGCGGGTGCTGGCACGGGCGCCGGCTTCTCAGCGACCGGGACACGCTCCAGGTGGATATTGACCCGGCGATTCTTCGCCCGGTTGGCCGGACTGTTGTTCGGTACCAGCGGATAACGCTCGCCGTGAAAACGCATGACGATCTGCGATTCAGGGACACCGTTGGCCTTGAAGTAGTCCATCACCGCCAGCGCCCGGCGGCGCGACAGATCGCGGTTGGCCAGACGATTGCCAGCATTGTCGGAATGCCCGTCGAGCTCGATATGGTTGACGCTCGGGTCGGCCTTGATGAAATCGAGCATCACCTGCAACTCGGCCTTGGCCTGGGCGTCAAGATCGACACCGGTGCCAGGAAAGCCGATCTGCGCCTGTTTCACTTGCTCGAAATTCTTCGGTAGCAGTTTCGCGGTACATTCCTGATAGTCGTTGTAAGCCTTGCTGAACTTCACCGGCAGCAGGCGTATTTCCGAGACACCACCGTCTCGCGAGTAGTGCCGGACCAGCGGGCTGCGCCCCTCCAGCAAGCCGCTGACCAGGCGTCCGGCCTGGCCCTGGGAGCTGTTGAAGAGCACATCGCCACTCCCCATCCGCACCGAGCCCAGGTTGATGTCGCCGCGCCCCGGCTGCCACGGTGCCGCGGCTGCCAGCAAGGTCGCCGAACCGCCGCCCAGCACGTGATTGTAGGCTTTCAGGCGAAAGGTCACCTGCTCGCCAGCCCGGCGCACGAACTCACCGGCACCGAAGTCGGTGATCGGCTGGCTCAGCCGGCACTCGAACTTGTCCCCTTCCACCTTCCACTCGATGCTCTCCAGACGGGTCTGGAAAGTCAGCGCCATGGCGGGCAGGCTGGCGAACATACTGAGCAAGGCTAAATAACGCTGGCGCACGGGAGGCTCCACTGGATGTCTACATCGTCAAGACAGGCATGCCGATTCCACGCCCTACCTCTGTGGTATCGGTTGGTCGTGGCAAAACTTGATAGCGAGTGCCTGAGACCGTCTTTTCCGGTAGCATTCCCTCCAGTTCGACCCGCCTGGAATCCCCAATGTCCGACCGCCTGACCCTGCTGCGTCCCGACGACTGGCATATTCATCTTCGCGATGGTGCTGCGTTACCTCACACTGTGGCGGATGTCGCGCGCACCTTTGGCCGCGCCATCATCATGCCCAATCTGCTGCCACCGGTGCGCAACGCCGCGGAAGCCGATGCCTATCGCCAGCGCATTCTCGCTGCGCGACCGGCCGGCAGCCGCTTCGAACCGCTGATGGTGCTCTACCTCACCGATCGCACCCAGCCCGAGGAAATCCGCGCCGCCAAGGCCGGCGGCTTGGTCCACGCCGCCAAGCTCTACCCGGCCGGCGCGACCACCAACTCGGATTCGGGCGTTACCAGCGTCGACAAGATTTTCCCGGTTCTGGAAGTCATGGCCGAAGTCGGCATGCCGTTGTTGATCCACGGTGAAGTGACCCGCGGCGACGTCGATGTGTTCGACCGCGAGAAACTGTTCATCGACGAGCATATGCGCCGTGTCGTCGAACGTTTCCCGAGCCTCAAGGTGGTGTTCGAACACATCACCACCGCGGACGCGGTGCAGTTCGTCAGCGAAGCGGCGGCCAACGTCGGCGCGACCATTACCGCCCATCACCTGCTGTACAACCGCAATCACATGCTGGTGGGCGGCATTCGCCCGCACTTCTACTGCTTGCCGATCCTCAAGCGCGGCACGCATCAGGAAGCCCTGCTCACGGCGGCGACCAGCGGCAATCCGAAATTTTTCCTCGGCACCGACTCGGCCCCCCACTCCCAGCACGCCAAGGAAGCCGCCTGCGGTTGTGCCGGCTGCTACACCGCCTATGCCGCGATCGAGCTATACGCCGAGGCCTTCGAACAACGCAACGCGCTGGACCTGCTCGAAGGTTTTGCCAGCCTGCATGGCCCACGCTTCTATGGCCTGCCGGTGAACACCGACAAAATCACCCTGGTTCGTGAAGAATGGACCGCCCCGACCAGCCTGCCATTTGGCGAGCTGTCAGTCATCCCGCTGCGCGCCGGTGAAAAACTGCGCTGGCGCCTGCTGGAGGAAACGCTGTGAGTGAAGAGCATTTCGACGACGAACAAGAAGGCAACGGCGGAGGTACCGGCTCCCGGCACCCCATGGCCGCGCGCTTTCGTGGCTACCTGCCAGTTGTCGTCGATGTCGAGACCGGAGGTTTCAACGCCGCCACCGACGCCCTGCTGGAAATCGCCGCCACCACCATCGGCATGGACGAAAAAGGCTTTGTGTTCCCGGAGCACACCTATTTTTTCCGGGTCGAGCCGTTCGAAGGCGCCAATATCGAGGCGGCTGCCCTGGAGTTCACCGGGATCAAGCTCGATCACCCGCTGCGCATGGCCGTCAGCGAAGAAACCGCACTGACCGATATTTTCCGCGGCGTGCGCAAGGCCCTGAAGGCCAACGGCTGCAAACGCGCGATCCTGGTCGGCCACAACAGCAGCTTCGACCTGGGCTTTCTCAATGCCGCGGTGACGCGCCTGGACATGAAGCGCAACCCGTTTCATCCATTCTCCAGCTTCGACACCGCCAGTCTTGCCGGCCTGGCATACGGCCAGACCGTGCTGGCCAAGGCCTGCCAGGCCGCCGATATCGACTTCGACGGACGCGAGGCCCACTCGGCCCGCTACGACACCGAGAAGACCGCCGAGCTGTTCTGCGGCATCGTCAACCGCTGGAAGGAAATGGGCGGCTGGGAAGACTACAACGACTGATCCAGTCGGCGAAGAAATCCCCGCGCATAAAAAAACCGGTCATGACGACCGGTTTTTTTATGGGTGACGCTTACAGCTTGCCGGCATTCTCGGTCAGGTACTTGGCAACGCCTTCTGGCGAAGCGTCCATGCCCTTGTCGCCTTTTTTCCAGTTGGCCGGGCAGACTTCGCCGTGCTCTTCGTGGAATTGCAGGGCATCGACCAGACGGATCAGTTCTTCCATGTTACGGCCCAGCGGCAGGTCGTTGATGATCTGCGAACGGACAACACCTTTGTCGTCGATCAGGAACGCGCCACGGAAGGCCACGCCGCCTTCGGACTCAACGTCGTAGGCCTTGGCGATTTCGTGCTTCATGTCGGCGGCCATGGTGTATTTGACCTTGCCGATGCCACCGTCGTTGATGGCGGTGTTGCGCCAGGCGTTGTGGGTGAAGTGCGAGTCGATGGAGACGGCCACGACTTCAACGTTGCGCGCCTTGAAATCGTCCATGCGGTGATCCAGGGCGATCAGCTCGGATGGGCAGACGAAGGTGAAGTCCAGTGGGTAGAAGAACACCAGGCCGTATTTGCCTTTGATGGCCGAGGACAGGGTGAAGCTGTCAACGATTTCGCCATTGCCCAGTACGGCAGGGACGGTGAAGTCGGGGGCTTGTTTGCCTACGAGTACGCTCATTGAATATCTCCTGGTGTGTGCGGTGAAGAACTTAAGGCCCAGCCCAGCCTGCCATAAGCAGACGACAAGACTATGACGTGACCTACCTTCCTAAGGACCGACCATCATACACCGCGTTTTTCGACTGTCCCCAACGGTTTTTACAAACTTGCCCACGGCGCCCCGACACCATTCGTCAGACAAGGCGTCCGCTGACAACAGCTTGAGCTAAAGCACTTTGACAATCATTCTCGTTAACATTAAGATCCAGCGCAATCGAGCCTTAATCAGCGATGGTTCTCACCTTATGTATGTCTGCCTCTGCACTGGCGTCACCGATGGGCAAATCCGCGAAGCGATCTATGAAGGCTGCTGCAGCTACCGCGACGTGCGGCAAGCCACTGGCGTGGCCAGCCAATGCGGCAAATGTGCCTGCCTGGCCAAGCAAGTGGTGCGCGAGACCCTGACCGAGCTGCAAAGCCAACAGGCGGCGATCCCTTATCCGGTGGAATTTTCCGCCGCGTGAATAGCGAAATAGCAAAGAACCGGACCCTGTGTCCGGTTTTTTTATGTCTGCAATTCAATCGCTTAGGGCAAAGACGCGGAACACAAACACTCTTATTCCGATTAATTTGTATATAAGATTCAACAACTTAGGTTTGACACCCGAAGTTGTCGAGATCAAACTCTTGTTTAACCGTCAATAAAGGACAGGACCCCACCATGAAAGGCGATATCACGGTCATCCAGCATCTCAACAAGATCCTTGCCAACGAGCTGGTCGCGATCAACCAATACTTCCTGCACGCCCGCATGTATGAAGACTGGGGCCTGAACAAGCTGGGCAAGCACGAGTACCACGAGTCCATCGACGAGATGAAGCACGCGGACAGGCTGATCAAGCGCATCCTGTTCCTCGAAGGCCTGCCGAACGTGCAGGACCTGGGCAAGCTGCACATTGGCGAACACACCAAGGAAATGCTCGAGTGCGACCTGCGTATCGAACGCGCCGGCCATGCCGACCTGAAGGCGGCCATTGCCCACTGCGAAGCCAGCGCTGACTTCGGCAGCCGCGAACTGCTGGAAGATATTCTCGAGTCCGAGGAAGAACATATCGACTGGCTGGAAACCCAACTGAGCCTGATTGACAAAGTGGGTCTCGAGAACTACCTGCAGTCGCAAATGGGCGAATAATAACGCCATATTAAAAAGCCCCGCGCTCTTGTTCAGAGGCGGGGCTTTTTTATAGGTGCCTGACAAGCAACCACCTATCCCTGCAGGAACCAGCTTGCTGGCGATGAGGCCCTTGAACCTTGTGTTACTTGTCGGGGCACTATCGCCAGCAAGCTGGCGCCTACAGGATCGCGTTCAATCAAGTACCCGCGATCAGGCTTCGGTCTTGGTCGCTGCCGCTTTGGTCGCCGCATCCTTGATCAGGCTCTGCAACTCACCGTTGGCGAACATTTCCGCCATGATGTCACTGCCGCCGACCAGTTCGCCACCGACCCACAGTTGTGGGAACGTCGGCCAGTTGGCGTATTTTGGCAGGTTGGCGCGGATTTCCGGGTTCTGCAGGATGTCCACGTAAGCGAACTTCTCGCCACAGCCCATCACGGCCTGCGCGGCCTTGGCGGAAAAGCCGCACTGTGGAGCATTCGGCGAGCCTTTCATGTAAAGCAGAATGGTGTTGTTGGCAATCTGCTCTTTAATCGTTTCGATGATATCCACAAGGCACCTCTTCTGAACTTTCCGACGCTGTTGTCGGCACGGTGAGGCATTGTAACGGAAAGCCAAGCGCGGTGCTCGATCTCCCCGACATCCGCCAACGACCGCCGCCGCCCCAACGGATCATGCCGGAGCCAGCTTGTGTGGGAGCGGAGCTTGCCCGCGAAGCTCTTGGCGGTCTGCAACCGCTCCCACATCAGTGCGTGTCAGGCTGCCGCCACCGTGACCGGCACGCCGTTCAACGCCGCGTTGCCCGACAACACGTCGAGCTGGCGCTCATCGGTCAGGTCGTTGGCGCTGGAACCTGGCTGGCCGCTGGCAATCCCCATTTTCACCCCGGGCCGCGCATGCCCCCAACCATGGGGCAAGCTCACCACGCCAGGCATCATCTCCAGGCTGGCGAGCACCTCCACCTCGATCATGCCGACCCGCGAACTGACCCGCACCCGCTGGCCATTCTCAAGACCGCGGCTGGCCAGGTCATCGGGGTGCATCAGCAACTGATGGCGCGGCTTGCCCTTCACCAGGCGGTGATAGTTATGCATCCAGGAATTATTGCTGCGCACATGCCGGCGACCGATCATCAGCAGCTCTCCCACTTCAGGCGCCTGTTGCCCGGCGAAGCGGGCGATATCGGCCATGATCGCCGCCGGCGCGGCCTGGACCCGCTGCCCGAGCGTCTTCAGGCGTGGCGCCAGATTGGGTTTGAGCGCGCCAAGATCGACGCCATGGGGATAGTCCTCCAGGGTCCGCACCGACAACTTGTGCGGCGACGCATCGCCATAACGGCCCATCCGCAGCCCCATATCGATCATCTGCGCCGGAGCCATGGTTGGTTTGAGCACCTGGCCGGTCAGGCTGGAAAATGCCTTGGCCAGACCGACAAAGATCTCCCAGTCATGCAACGCGCCTGCTGGCTTGGCCAGGATCGCCCGGTTGAAACGGCTCACATTGCGCACCGCGAACATATTGAACGTGGTGTCGTAGTGATCGTTCTCCAGGGCCGAGGTCGACGGCAGGATCAGGTCGGCGTAACGAGTGGTTTCGTTGATGTACAGGTCGATACTGACCATGAACTCCAGGCCGTCCAGCGCCTGCTCCAACTGCCGGCCATTGGGCGTGGACAACACCGGGTTGCCGGCGACCGTCACCAGGGCCCGCACCTGCCCTTCACCCTCGCTGAGCATCTCCTCCGCCAGCGCCGACACCGGCAGCTCGCCAGCGTACTCCGGCAACCCGGACACCCGGCTTTGCCAGCGATTGAAATGGCCGCCGGAGGTCGAGGCCACCAGGTCCACCGCCGGCTCGGTGCACAAAGCACCGCCGACCCGATCGAGATTGCCGGTCACCAGGTTGATCAGTTGCACCAGCCAGTGACAGAGGGTGCCGAACGACTGGGTCGAGACCCCCATTCGCCCATAGCAGACCGCCTTGTCGGCCGCGGCGAAGTCCCGGGCCAACTGGCGGATCCGCGGCGCCGGTACCGCACACAGCGGGCTCATGGACTCGGCACTGAAGCCGGCCACGGCCCGGCGCACCTCATCGAGCCCATCGACCGGCAAATGACTGGCGCGCGTCAGCCCTTCGGCGAACAGGGTATTCAGCAGGCCAAACAGCAAGGCCGCATCTCCGCCCGGACGGACGAACAGGTGCTGATCGGCGATGGTCGCCGTCTCGCTGCGTCGAGGATCGACCACCACCACCTTGCCGCCCCGTGCCTGAATCGCCTTCAGACGCTTTTCAACGTCTGGCACGGTCATGATGCTGCCGTTGGAAGCCAGTGGATTGCCGCCCAGGATCAGCATGAAGTCGGTGTGATCGATGTCCGGAATCGGCAGCAACAGGCCGTGGCCATACATCAGGTGACTGCTCAGGTGCTGCGGCAATTGATCGACCGAGGTCGCGGAAAAACGATTGCGGGTTTTCAACAAGCCGAGAAAGTAGTTGCTGTGGGTCATCAACCCATAGTTGTGCACGCTGGGGTTGCCCTGATAGATCGCCACGGCATTCTGGCCATGCCGGGCCTGGATCGCCGCCAGGCGTTCGGCCACCAGGGCAAAGGCCTCATCCCACTCCATCGGCAGCCATTCGTCGCCGACCCGACGCATCGGCTGGCGCAGGCGGTCCGGGTCGTTCTGGATATCCTGCAGCGCCACCGCCTTGGGGCAGATATGCCCACGGCTGAAGGTATCCAGGGGATCGCCCTTGATCGAGGTGATCCGCACCGCGTCGTCGGCGCGGGTGGTTTCGATGGTCAGGCCGCAGATCGCTTCGCACAGATGGCAGGCACGGTGGTGGAGAGTCTTGGTCATGGCCAGTCTCTGTTTTATTCAAGGCAACCCGAACCGGTTGCGGGAACAAAACTATGGCCCCACGTCGCGCGACACACCAGCGACGTTCGTCTTGTGAATCGGGGAATATCAGGCCTGCCGATGACGGCGCGCAAATCAGGCCATGGGTAACCGGGAGACCGGTTGCAACTGGATTTCCTGAACGGTTTCGATCTGCTCCTGGCCCATCTGGACCCCGGTCAGTTCGCCGATCAGGCGCCAATGCTCGTCGAGACCGGTACTGATGGTCGCCATGCGGTCGATCATCCGGCGGCCGGCCGCACGGGTCACTTCATCCTCGCTGCGCAACAATTCAAACGACATCGAGGTCACGGAGGCGGTCAGATGGGTCAGTGCCTGCGCCGTCAGCTTCAGCAGCTCCATCAATTGTTGCTCTTTCGATTCCATTCCAAAGCCCCTTATGTCCGCAATGATACATTTTACTACCTGGCAGAATAGTTTAGGAAATGTTTCCACCGCGGCCATCTTTGCACGCGTTTGCCCTGCCCCGACAACCAGAAAGCGACAAGGCTCCATCTACGCACGTCAGCCTTGATTGCCAAGGCTTTGCGACACAGTGTACAAAGACCTGCTGTTGCCAGGAGACAGACGTGTATCGAGTTGAAAAAGGTCATGGCCATCGAGACAGCCGACCCCAACCATCTTGAAACTGAGCCTCCTATTGGTAACACGCGACATTTTCTTATACGATCGCGTCTTCCCCTATTTCGTCGCCCCGTGCGGCTTACGCCGCAGGTCTCGCCCGTTTTTCCGTAAAACCCGGCTTTGAGTATCTGCGGTCTGTTGCAAAAAGGTAGTTAATGATGAGCGCAAGGCACTTTCTCTCCCTGATGGATTGCACGCCCGAAGAGCTGGTCAGCGTGATTCGTCGAGGCATCGAGCTGAAGGACCTGCGTGACCGCGGCGTACTCTTCGAGCCACTCAAGGGACGGATTCTCGGGATGATTTTCGAGAAGTCCTCGACCCGCACCCGCGTGTCGTTCGAGGCCGGCATGATCCAGCTCGGCGGCCAGGCTCTGTTCCTCTCGCCGCGCGACACCCAACTGGGCCGGGGCGAACCGATCGGCGACAGCGCCATCGTCCTGTCGCGCATGCTCGACGTGGTCATGTTGCGCACGTTCGAGCACAGCACCCTGACCGAATTCGCCGCCAACTCTCGCGTACCGGTGATCAATGGCCTGTCCGACGACCTGCATCCCTGCCAGTTGCTCGCGGACATGCAGACGTTCCTCGAACATCGCGGCTCGATCCAGGGCAAGACCGTGACCTGGATCGGCGACGGCAACAACATGTGCAACAGCTATATCGAAGCAGCCATCCAGTTCGACTTCCAGTTGCGGGTCACGTGCCCCGAAGGCTACGACCCCAACCCGGCGCTGCTGGCCCAGGCCGGCGAGCGCGTGCAACTGGTTCGCGATCCGCGTGAAGCGGTACGCGGCGCGCATCTGGTGAGCACCGATGTCTGGACCTCCATGGGCCAGGAAGAAGAAACCGCCAAGCGCCTTGCCCTGTTCGCGCCCCTGCAGGTCACCCGTGAGCTGCTCGACCTGGCCGCGCCAGAGGTGCTGTTCCTGCACTGCCTGCCGGCCCACCGTGGCGAGGAGATCAGCCTCGATCTGCTCGACGACCCGCGTTCGGTGGCCTGGGACCAGGCCGAGAACCGACTGCATGCACAAAAGGCCTTGCTCGAATTCCTCGTCGCACCGGCGTATCGCCCTGCATGAGTCATGCGCCACTGCTGAACCTGCATGACCTGGCCTGTGGCTATGGGGGGCAACGGGTCGTGCAGAACCTCAACCTGCACCTCAACGCCGGCGACATCGGTTGCCTGCTCGGCTCATCCGGCTGCGGCAAGACCACCACCCTGCGAGCCATTGCCGGCTTCGAGCCGGTGCACGAAGGCGAGATCCGGCTGGCGGGCGAAGTCATCTCCCGCGCCGGGTTCACCCTTGCACCGGAGAAACGTCGGATCGGCATGGTGTTCCAGGACTATGCGCTGTTTCCGCACCTGAGCGTCGCCGACAATATCGTCTTCGGCATTCGCCAGCACCCGCGCAAGGCTGATATCACCGAGGAACTGCTGGAGCTGGTCAACCTCAAGGGCCTGGGCAAGCGTTACCCCCACGAACTGTCCGGCGGCCAACAGCAACGGGTGGCCCTGGCCCGCGCCTTGGCGCCAGAGCCGCGATTGCTGCTGCTCGACGAACCCTTTTCCAACCTCGACGTCGAGCTACGGCGCAAGCTCAGCCAGGAAGTCCGGGATATCCTCAAGCTACGCGGCACCAGCGCGATCCTGGTGACCCACGACCAGGAAGAAGCCTTCGCCGTCAGCGACCAGGTCGGCGTGTTCAAGGAGGGTCGCCTGGAACAGTGGGATACGCCCTACAACCTTTATCACGAACCGCGGACACCTTTCGTCGCGAGCTTTATCGGCCAGGGCTACTTCATTCGCGGACAACTGTGCTGCCCGGAGTCGGTTCAGACCGAACTGGGCGTGCTGCGCGGCAATCGGGCCTATGCCTGGCCGCTCGGCGGCGCGGTGGATGTACTGCTGCGTCCGGATGACATTGTCCATGCCCCGGACAGCGCGTTGCGGGCGACGGTCGTCGGCAAGACCTTCCTCGGCGCCTCGAGCCTGTACCGCCTGCAACTGCCCACGGGCAGTCAGTTGGAGTCGATCTTCCCCAGCCACCTCGACCACCGGCCGGGCGCCCGGGTCGGAATCCGCGTGGCGACCGAACGCCTGGTGCTGTTTCAGCCGCGCACCTAGGCCGTGAGCGGGATCAGGCGCGACCGATATCGGCGAATTTCGCCTGGGTATGCTCGGCCAGCACCGCTGGCGCCAACTCGACTTCCAAGCCCCGGCGGCCGGCACTGACAAAAATACTCGCGAAAGTCTGCGCGCTCTGGTCGATAAAGGTCCGCAGGCGCTTCTTCTGTCCGAGCGGGCTGATACCTCCGAGCAGATAGCCGGTTGCCCGCTGGGCCGCCGCGGGATCGGCCATCTCGACTTTCTTGACCCCCGCCGCCTGGGCCAGTGCCTTCAAATCCAGACTTCCGACGACCGGTACCACCGCCACCAGCAGTTCAGCCTTTTCCGTGCTGGCCAATAGCGTCTTGAACACCTGCTCCGGGGCCAGCCCCAGTTTCTCCGCAGCCTCCAGGCCATAGGAAGCCGCCTTCGGATCGTGTTCGTAACTGTGCACGCGATGTTCGGCACGAACTTTTTTCAGCAGGTCCAATGCAGGGGTCATGGCAGGTCCAGGCGGTTCGAAAGACAAGCGCGGATTTTAGGCTATTCGCAACGAAAAGGCTCTATGACAGGCCAAGCATCAAGCTTTTCCTAATGCGACAAGCATCAATGAGTGCGTAAAAATCACCCTTTTCCTACGTATAAATCCTCCTCATTCACGCAGCCAGCGCTCAAAAAGTGGACTATCGTTCACTTTCGACCTTTGACATCAGCGTTTCTTGTCTATATTTTTTCGAAACTGAATATCACAGCCCTACTCTCAGCAGTAACGAGCGGTAAGCCGAAATCAGAGATGGGGTTTCCTGAGCATCGGTGAAAAGTCCACGTCCATCATCCGGGTGGGCGTCTAACAACAACAAAAATCGAGGTGTCCAATGAGTACCGCTTTGAAACAACCGTCGCTCTCGGGCCAATGCATCGCCGAATTCCTCGGCACCGCGCTGCTGATCTTCTTCGGCACCGGCTGCGTTGCCGCGCTCAAAGTCGCGGGCGCCAGCTTTGGCCTGTGGGAAATCAGCATCATCTGGGGCATGGGCGTGAGCATGGCGATCTACCTGACCGCCGGCGTTTCCGGCGCTCACCTCAACCCGGCCGTGAGCATTGCGCTGTGCCTGTTCGCCGATTTCGAAAAACGCAAACTGCCGTTCTATATCTTCGCCCAGGTCGCCGGGGCCTTCTGTGCCGCCGCGTTGGTTTACACGCTCTACAGCAACCTGTTCTTCGATTTCGAACAGGCCCACCATATGATCCGCGGCTCCCAGGCCAGCCTGGAACTGGCGTCGGTGTTTTCCACCTATCCCAATCCGGCCCTGAGCACCGCCCAGGCGTTCCTCGTGGAAGTGGTGATCACCGCGATCCTGATGGGCGTGATCATGTCCCTGACCGACGACAACAACGGTCTGCCCAATGGCCCGCTGGCACCACTGCTGATCGGCCTGCTGATCGCCGTGATCGGCAGCGCGATGGGCCCGCTGACCGGCTTTGCCATGAACCCGGCGCGAGATTTCGGGCCCAAGCTGATGACCTTCCTCTTCGGCTGGGGTGACATCGCCTTCACCGGCGGGCGCGACATTCCGTATTTCCTGATTCCGATCTTTGCACCGATTGTCGGTGCCTGCCTCGGTGCCGTGCTGTATCGCGGGATGATTGCCCGTCACCTGCCCAGCGCCGCACCTGCGACACAGGAACAACCGGCGACCGCTGCCAAAAAGGTCCAGGCTTCCTGAAACACCTGCACTGCGCCACCCCTCGTGAGCGCCTTTCTCCCTGACGGCGCTCATCCCGGCACTTTTCCCTATTTCAGCAAGGCAATCGAAAATGACCGACATTCAGAATAAGAACTACATCATTGCCCTCGATCAGGGTACGACCAGCTCCCGGGCGATCATCTTCGATCGCAACGCCAACGTGGTCGGCACCGCCCAGCGCGAATTCCAGCAACACTACCCACAAGCCGGCTGGGTCGAACACGACCCGATGGAAATCTTCGCCACCCAGAGCGCGGTGATGGTCGAAGCCCTGGCGCAAGCCGGCCTGCACCATGACCAGGTGGCGGCCATCGGCATCACCAACCAGCGTGAAACCACCGTGGTCTGGGACAAGGTCAGCGGCCGTCCGATCTACAACGCCATCGTCTGGCAGTGCCGCCGCAGCACCGAGATCTGCCAGCAGCTCAAGCGCGACGGCCACGAAGAGTACATCCGCGAAACCACCGGCCTGGTCACCGACCCGTACTTCTCCGGCACCAAGCTGAAGTGGATCCTCGACAACGTCGAAGGCAGCCGCGAACGCGCGCGTAACGGCGAGCTGCTGTTCGGCACCATCGACAGCTGGCTGATCTGGAAATTCACCGGTGGCAAGACCCACGTCACCGACTACACCAACGCCTCGCGCACCCTGCTCTTCAACATCCACTCCCTGGAGTGGGACTCGAAGATGCTGGAGATCCTCGACATTCCCCGGGAAATGCTCCCAGAGGTGAAGTCCTCCTCGGAAATCTACGGCCACACCAAGAGTGGCATCGCCATCGGCGGTATCGCCGGTGACCAGCAGGCCGCCCTGTTCGGCCAGATGTGCGTGGAACCGGGCCAGGCCAAGAACACCTACGGCACCGGCTGCTTCCTGCTGATGAATACCGGCACCAAGGCGGTACGCTCCAAGCACGGCATGCTCACCACCATCGCCTGCGGCCCGCGCGGCGAGGTGGCCTACGCCCTGGAAGGCGCGGTGTTCAACGGTGGCTCCACCATCCAGTGGCTGCGCGATGAACTGAAGATCATCAACGACGCCTTCGACACCGAATACTTCGCCAGCAAGGTCAAGGACAGCAACGGCGTCTATCTGGTACCGGCGTTCACCGGTCTGGGCGCCCCGTACTGGGACCCCTATGCCCGTGGCGCGCTGTTCGGCCTGACACGCGGGGTGAAGGTCGACCACATCATTCGTGCCGCCCTGGAGTCGATCGCGTACCAGACCCGCGACGTGCTGGACGCCATGCAACAGGACTCGGGCGAACGCCTCAAGGCCCTGCGCGTGGACGGCGGCGCGGTGGCCAACAACTTCCTGATGCAATTCCAGGCCGACATTCTCGGGACCCAGGTCGAGCGCCCGCAAATGCGCGAAACCACGGCACTCGGCGCGGCCTACCTGGCCGGCCTGGCGTGCGGTTTCTGGGGCAGCCTGGACGAGTTGCGGGGCAAGGCGGTGATCGAACGCGAGTTCGCCCCGCAACGTCCTGAGGCCGAGAAGGAAAAACTCTATGCTGGCTGGCAGAAAGCCGTCAGCCGCACCCGCGATTGGGAACCGCACGAAGATAGCAACTGAGCCTGAAGCAGCTCTTTAGGCTGAACGAGTCTCTGTAGGAACCGGGCTTGTCGGATCGCCGCGAAGGCGTCTTTGAAGACGCCAACAGCTTCGCTGCGATGCGGCGCCCCGACAAGCCAGGCTCTACAGGTTTTGTGGCGATCTCACGATCAGACGAAGTTCAACAGGCCGCCGAAGCAAGAGCGACCTCGACAGCAACAACGCACGACGCCCACGCCACATATCCACGATTGATAGGCCCCGCAAGTGGCAGACAGGTCCTTCCTGCGGCATGATGGAGGAATTTGTACGGCAGCCCAAAGGACGCCCAATGAATCTGCCTCCCCGCCAGAAGCAAATCCTCGAACTGGTCCGCGAACGCGGCTATGTCAGCATCGAGGAAATGGCCCAGCTTTTTGTCGTGACCCCGCAAACCATCCGCCGCGATATCAACCAGTTGGCGGACTCCAATCTGCTACGTCGCTACCACGGTGGCGCGGCCTACGACTCCAGCGTGGAAAACACCGCCTACGCCATGCGTGCCGACCAGATGCGCGATGAAAAGCAGCGTATCGCCGAGGCTATCGCCGCCCATATCCCCGATCACGCCTCGCTGTTCATCAATATCGGCACCACCACCGAATCCATTGCCCGGGCGCTGCTCAATCACAACCACCTGAAGATCATCACCAACAACCTGCATGTCGCCTCGATCCTCAGCGCCAAGGACGACTTTGAAGTCCTCCTCGCCGGCGGCAACGTGCGCCGCGACGGTGGCGTGGTGGGCCAGGCCAGCGTCGACTTCATCAACCAGTTCAAGGTCGACTTCGCCCTGGTGGGCATCAGCGGCATCGATGAGGACGGCAGCCTGCTGGATTTCGACTACCAGGAAGTGCGGGTTTCCCAGGCAATCATCGCCAATGCCCGACAGGTCATATTGGCGGCGGACTCCAGCAAATTCGGACGCAACGCCATGGTGCGCCTGGGGCCGATCACCCTGATCGATTGCCTGGTGACCGACCAGGCCCCCGTGCCGGCGCTGGCCCAGCTATTGCACCAACACAAGATTCGCCTGGAAGTCGTCTGAGGCTCAGGCCTGCCCCCTGTGGCGAGCGGGCTTGCCCTAAGGCCAGTCAGTCAAGGGGGGTGGGATATTGAGATCGTCATTAACTTGTGGGAGCGGTGCTTGCCCGCGAAGCTTTTAGCGGCCTCAAGGACCTCTTCGCGAGCAAGCTCTGCTCCCACAGGGACGGTGTTCGACCTTGACTGACTGGCCTTAGGGCAAGCCCGCTCGCCACAGCGCCTACGCGGCTATCGCCCTACAATGTTCGATAATTTTCCTTTCCAGCCATCCTGATGGATTTTTTCAATCAGGACTCACTGGTCGTGGGCCTGTTTATCCGCTACTATTTTCGAAAGCGAACATTAATGTTCGAATTCAAATATAGAGAAGACCCTGCGAGGCCCACCGATGAACCCCAACACCTTGCCTGCCCCACCCCTTGCCGAGATCTATGACATCGCCGTGATCGGCGGTGGTATCAATGGTGTCGGGATTGCCGCGGACGCAGCCGGTCGCGGTCTCTCGGTTTTCCTTTGCGAAAAGGACGACCTGGCCAGCCACACCTCCTCGGCCAGTAGCAAACTGATCCACGGTGGCCTGCGCTACCTGGAGCACTACGAATTCCGTCTGGTCCGCGAAGCCCTGGCCGAGCGCGAAGTACTGCTCGCCAAGGCCCCGCATATTGTCAAGCCGATGCGCTTCGTCCTCCCCCACCGTCCGCACCTGCGTCCGGCCTGGATGATTCGCGCCGGCCTGTTCCTCTATGACCACCTGGGTAAACGCGAAAAGCTCGCCGCTTCGAAAAGCCTGAAGTTCGGCGCCGACAGCCCGCTCAAGGCCGAAATCACCAAAGGTTTCGAATACTCCGATTGCTGGGTCGACGACGCTCGCCTGGTGGTGCTCAATGCCATGGCGGCGCGGGAGAACGGCGCCCATGTGCACACCCGTACCCGCTGCGTCAGCGCCCGCCGCGACAAAGGCCTGTGGCACCTGGAAATGGAGCGCGGCAACGGCGCGCGGTTCTCGATCCAGGCCAAGGCCCTGGTCAACGCGGCCGGCCCCTGGGTCGCCAAGTTCATCAAGGATGACCTCAAGCTGGAATCGCCCTACGGCATCCGCCTGATCCAGGGCAGTCACCTGATCGTCCCCAGGCTGTATGAAGGTGAACACGCGCACATCCTGCAGAACGAGGACCAACGCATCGTCTTCACCATTCCATACCTGAACCGTTTCACCCTGATCGGCACCACCGACCGCGAATACCAAGGCGACCCGGCCAAGGTCAGCATCACCGAAGCGGAAACCGACTACCTGCTCAAGGTGGTCAACGCGCACTTCAAGAAGCAGCTCGCCCGCGGCGATATCGTGCACAGCTATTCCGGCGTTCGTCCGCTGTGCAACGACGAGTCCGACAACCCTTCGGCCGTGACACGTGACTACACCCTGGCGCTGTCCGACAGCCATGGCGAAGCGCCGCTGCTATCGGTGTTCGGCGGCAAGCTGACGACCTATCGCAAGCTCGCCGAGTCGGCGCTGACCCAGTTGGCGCCGTTCTTCAAGGACCTGAAGCCGAGCTGGACCGCGAACGCGCCCCTGCCCGGTGGCGAAGGCATGACCACGCCACAGGCCTTGAGCCACGAGATCCGCACCCGCTTCGACTGGATTCCGAGCGAGATTGCCCGGCGCTGGGCCACCAGCTATGGCAGCCGCACCTGGCGCCTGCTGGAGGGTGTGCAGGATCTGAGCGACCTGGGCGAACACCTGGGCGGCGGCCTCTATACCCGCGAGGTGGATTACCTGTGCAGCGAGGAGTGGGCCTGCGCGGCCGTGGATATCCTGTGGCGGCGCAGCAAGCTGGGCCTGTTCACCACGGCGGCCGAGCAGCAACAGTTGCAGCGCTACCTGGACAAGGTCGAACAGCACCGAGGCAAGATCGAAGCGGCCTGATTCAGGCCCTTCCTGATACCGGAGAGTTGAAGCCGAACGCGTCCTGATACAGGAGAGTTGAAGCCGAACGCGTCCTGTGGCGAGCGGGCTTGCCCGCGCTCGACTGCGCAGCAGTCGCAAAACCGATCATCTCGGTCTACCTGATGCACCGATTTCAACGGTTTTAGGGGCGCTTCGCACCCCAGCGCGGGCAAGCCCGCTCGCCACAAATTTCCGTCAGGCTTGAGATCGCGCTGATCCTGGAAAAGCCCCCTCACGATCATAGAAAGCCTCAAATACAAGCTCCGTCCTACAGCCCCTCCCATTCGGTTTTCCGAACAGCCCTTCGCCAGCCATTCGGCGAACCGGACGCCAAACGCTCTACAATCTCTCGAAATAAAAATAATTCCCTTTAAAATCAACAGCTAAAACCAAACCCCCGAGCCTGGCACGAGTCGTGCTCTAGACTCTGTAACGAATGCTCAAGCCGTCCCTTGGGCCCTATGAGCGGTTCGAAGTACCCGAGAGTCGGCTGACCGGCTCCATAAGAAAAACAATCTCGAGGAAATCATCTGATGCGCATCGTTCCCCAGCTTCTGGGCGCAGCTATCGCTGTTGCTCTGATCAGTACTCCAGTTTTCGCCGCTGAACTGACCGGCACCCTGAAGAAGATCAAAGACTCCGGTACCATCACCCTCGGGCATCGCGACAGCTCCATCCCCTTCTCCTACATCGCGGATGCCTCCGGCAAGCCAGTGGGCTACGCCCACGACATCCAACTGGCCATCGTCGACGGCATCAAGAAAGATCTCGGCCTGCCGGAACTCAAGGTCAAGTACAACCTGGTGACTTCCCAGACCCGCATCCCGCTGGTGCAGAACGGCACCGTCGACGTCGAGTGCGGCTCCACCACCAACAACGCCGAACGCGCCCAACAAGTGGACTTCTCGGTCGGCATCTTCGAAATCGGTACGCGCCTGCTGTCGAAGAAGGACTCCCCCTACAAGGACTTCGCAGACCTCAAGGGCAAGAACGTCGTGACCACCGCCGGCACCACGTCCGAACGCATCCTCAAGTCGATGAACGCCGACAAGCAGATGGGCATGAACGTGATCTCCGCCAAGGACCATGGCGAGGCCTTCAACATGCTCGAAAGCGGCCGCGCCGTGGCCTTCATGATGGACGACGCGCTGCTCGCCGGGGAAATGGCCAAGGCCAAGAAGCCCGACGACTGGGCGGTGACCGGTACGGCGCAATCCTACGAAATCTATGGCTGCATGGTCCGCAAGGACGACCCGGCGTTCAAGAAAGCCGTGGATGACGCCATCGTCGGGCTCTACAAATCCCACGAGATCGACAAGATCTACGCCAAGTGGTTCACCCAGCCGATTCCGCCAAAGGGCCTGAACCTGAACTTCCCGATGAGTGACGAGCTCAAGGCGCTGCTGGCCAATCCGAACGACAAGCCGGCGCCGGAAAAAAAGCTCTGACTCACCGCTGACCCGGCTCCCGCTGGCGCGAACGCGGCCTCGGGAGCCGGTTGACATCTGCTGTACTGGCTTCTTCTATTGAGATGGGAAAGACACTCGGACCGCGAGCGGTGCGCGTGTGCCTGACTGACCCTGTCAGGCGGGGCGGAGTCCCGGGAAGCACGTGCGTGACCATTGATTGATCCAAGGGGAGACCCGAATGAATTACAACTGGGACTGGGGCGTGTTCTTCAAGTCCACCGGCGTGGGCAGCGAGACCTATCTCGACTGGTACATCTCCGGGCTGGGCTGGACCATCGCCATCGCCGTCGTGGCCTGGATCGTTGCGCTGCTCCTCGGCTCGCTGCTGGGCGTGATGCGCACCGTACCGAACCGCGTGGTCGCGGGCATCGCCACCGTTTACGTGGAAGTCTTTCGCAACGTGCCGCTGCTGGTGCAACTGTTCGTCTGGTACTTCCTGATACCCGACCTGCTGCCGCAAAACCTGCAAGACTGGTACAAGCAGGACCTGCACCCGACCACCTCGGCCTACCTGAGCGTCGTGGTCTGCCTGGGCCTGTTCACCGCCGCCCGGGTCTGCGAACAGGTGCGCACCGGGATCCAGGCGCTGCCCCGCGGCCAGGAATCCGCGGCCCGCGCCATGGGCTTCAAGCTGCCGCAGATCTACTGGAACGTGCTGCTGCCGCAAGCCTACCGGATCATCATTCCGCCGCTCACCTCGGAATTCCTCAACGTCTTCAAGAACTCCTCGGTGGCCTCGCTGATCGGCCTGATGGAACTGCTCGCGCAGACCAAGCAGACCGCCGAGTTCTCCGCCAACCTGTTCGAAGCCTTCACCCTGGCGACACTGATCTACTTCACCCTGAACATGAGCCTGATGCTGCTGATGCGCCTGGTGGAGAAGAAAGTCGCGGTGCCCGGCCTGATCTCCGTGGGGGGTAAATAATGGACTTCGATTTCAGTGGCATCGTCCCGGCCATTCCAGGCCTGTGGAACGGCATGCTGATGACCCTGCAACTGATGGTGCTGGGCGTCATTGGCGGCCTGATCATCGGCACGCTCCTGGCCTTGATGCGCTTGTCTTCGAACAAGCTGCTGTCCAATATCGCCGGCGCCTACGTCAATTACTTCCGCTCGATCCCGCTGCTGCTGGTGATCACCTGGTTCTACCTGGCGGTACCGTTCGTCCTGCGCTGGATTACCGGCGAAGACACGCCGATCGGTGCGTTCGCCTCCTGCATCGTGGCCTTCATGATGTTCGAAGCGGCGTACTTCTGCGAAATCGTCCGCGCGGGCGTGCAGTCGATCCCCAAGGGCCAGATGGGGGCCGCCCAGGCCCTGGGCATGAGCTATGGCCAGACCATGCGCCTGATCATCCTGCCCCAGGCATTCCGCAAGATGACCCCGCTGCTGTTGCAGCAGAGCATCATCCTGTTCCAGGACACTTCGCTGGTCTACACCGTGGGCCTGGTGGACTTCCTCAACGCCTCGCGCTCCAGCGGCGACATCATCGGCCGCTCCAATGAATTCCTGATCTTCGCGGGTCTGGTCTACTTCACAATCAGCTTTGCCGCCTCGCTGCTGGTCAAGCGTCTGCAAAAAAGGTTTGCCGTATGATCTCTATCAAGAACATCAACAAGTGGTATGGCGACTTCCAGGTGCTGACCGATTGCAGCACCGAGGTCAGCAAGGGCGAAGTGGTGGTGGTCTGCGGCCCCTCGGGCTCGGGCAAGTCGACCCTGATCAAATGCGTGAACGCCCTGGAACCCTTCCAGAAAGGCGACATCGTGGTCGACGGCACCTCCATCGCCGACCCGAAGACCAACCTGCCGAAACTGCGTTCGCGGGTGGGCATGGTGTTCCAGCATTTCGAGCTGTTCCCGCACCTGACCATTACCGAAAACCTGACCATCGCGCAGATCAAGGTCCTCGGCCGCAGCAAGGAAGAAGCGACCAAGAAAGGCCTGCAACTGCTCGATCGCGTCGGTCTGTCGGCTCATGCCCACAAGCACCCGGGGCAACTTTCCGGCGGCCAGCAACAGCGCGTGGCGATTGCCCGGGCCCTGGCGATGGACCCGGTGGTGATGCTGTTCGACGAACCGACCTCCGCCCTCGACCCGGAAATGGTCAATGAAGTGCTCGACGTGATGGTACAGCTGGCCCAGGAAGGCATGACCATGATGTGCGTGACCCACGAAATGGGCTTTGCGCGCAAGGTCGCCAGCCGCGTGATCTTCATGGACCAGGGCAAGATCATCGAGGACTGCAACAAGGACGAGTTCTTCGGCGACATCAGTGCCCGTTCGGAACGTGCGCAGCAGTTCCTCGACAAGATCCTGCAGCACTGAAACGACACCGCTCCCATCGCAACGCCATAGAGGCATGGGAACGGACAACATTGTGGGAGCGGAGCTTGTATGGGAGCGGAGCTTGCCCGCGAAGCTTTTAGCGATCTCAAGGTCGCCTTCGCGGCCTCTCGGCAAGCTCCGCTCCCACACAAGCGCTGCCCCCACGGGTTATGCGTAAACCCCGATCATTTTTCCACAAGAAATACGATCTGGTTGACCCAAGGCAAACGTGATGAAATGCGACCCCAACCTCTATCGCGCGACGCCGCCCTCACTCGCCGTGAAACCCCGCCTGATCCGCCAACTGTTCGTGCCGCCGCTGATCGTCCTGCTGATGATCGGCCTGGGCTACGTCGGCTATCGCGTCAGCGAACACTATGGCATCCGCACCCTCAGCGAAAACGGCGAACGCCAGCTGGAGCTGCACGCCCGGACCGTCGAAAGCGAGATCAGCAAGTACACCTACCTGCCCAGCCTACTGGAGCTTGAATCCAGTGTCTCGGCCCTGCTCAAGGAGCCAGACGCCGAACACCGACAAACCGTCAACGATTACCTCGAAGGCCTGAACCGCCGCAGTCGCAGCCGGGCCATCTATGTGCTGGACACCACCGGCCGGGTGTTGGCCACCAGTAACTGGCGCGACGCCGACAGCTACCTCGGCGAAGACCTGTCCTTTCGCGCCTACTTCCAGGACGCCGTGCGCGGCCTGCCAGGACGTTTCTACGGCATCGGCAGCACCAGCGGCGAGCCTGGCTATTACCTGGCCCATGGCCTGGAAGAACACGGCAAGATCATCGGCGTGGCGGTGATCAAGGTGCGCCTCGAAGCCCTTGAAGAACGCTGGCAACGGGCCCGCCTGGAAGCCTTCGTCAGTGACGAGAACGGCATCATCATCCTCTCCAGCGACCCGGCCCGGCGTCTCAAGTCCGTGCGCCCGCTGACCCCGGAGATCAAGGAGCGCCTGGCCCGCAGCCTGCAATATTACTGGTGGCCGCTGAACGAGCTGCAACCCCTGGCCCGCGAACGCCTGGCCGAAGGCGTGGAAACCCTGACCTTCCCGGCCAATACGGAACTGGCCAAGGACGGCGACAGCGTCAGTTACCTGGCCCAGACCCGACGCCTGAGCGACACCCCCTGGCACTTCACCCTGCTCACCCCCCTGCAGGACCTGCGCCGCGAGGCCGCCAACCAGGGCATCCTGGTGGCCGTGGCCTTCGCCCTGGTCGCCTTCCTGCTGATCGCCTGGAATGAACGGCGCAAGGTCATCGCCACCCGCCTGGCCGCCCGCGAAGCCTTGCAGGAAGCCAACAGCCAGTTGGAGCGCCGCATTGCCGAGCGCACCGCCGACCTGCGTGCCAGCAACGAGCGGCTCAAGGACCAGATCCGCGAACGGCGCCAGGCCGAGGAAACCCTGCGCCACGCCCAGGACGAACTGGTCCAGGCCGGCAAGCTGGCCGCCATCGGCCAGATGTCCACCAGCATCGCCCATGAACTCAACCAGCCACTGGCGGCGCTGCGGACCTTGTCCGGCAACACCGTGCGCTTTCTCGAGCGTGGCGAACTGGACACCGCCAGCACCAACCTGCGCACCATCAACGATCTGATCGACCGCATGGGCCGGATCACCGCCAGCCTGCGCGCTTTTGCCCGGCGCGGCGACGACAAGGGCGAGTCGAGCCTGGGCAAGGCCATCGACGCCGCCTTGCAGGTCCTCGGCAGTCGGGTCGAAACCCTGCACCTGGAAGTCCATCGCGACTTCGACGACGTGCAACTGGCCATCGACCAGACCCGCCTGGAGCAGATCCTGGTCAACCTGATCGGCAATGCCCTCGATGCCATGCAGTCCCAGCCCCTGCCCGAGCTATGGCTGGAGGGTGACTTCGTCGAGGGCAAATACCGCCTGCGGGTGCGCGACAACGGACACGGTATCGAACCGGCGGCGCGCAAGCACCTGTTCGAGCCCTTTTTCACCACCAAGCCGGGAGAACAGGGCCTGGGCCTGGGCCTGACCCTCTCCGCCAGCCTCGCGGCGGCGGCCAGCGGCCACTTAGGGGTCGAGCACCCCGGCAGTGGCGGCACCGCCTTCGTCCTCACTTTACCGCGGGTTCCCCCTGCCAAGGCCGAGCCGATATGAATAACGACCTCACTGTCCTGATTGTCGAAGACGACCCGCATGTCCTGCTCGGCTGCCAGCAGGCACTGTCCCTGGAAGATATCCCCAGCGAAGGTGTCGGCAGCGCCGAAGAAGCCCTGGCGCGGATCGGCGACAACTTCCCCGGCATCGTCATCAGCGACATCCGCCTGCCGGGCATCGACGGCCTGGAACTGCTGACCCGACTCAAGGCCCGCGACCGCAGCCTGCCGGTGGTGCTGATCACCGGCCACGGCGATATCTCCATGGCCGTCGGCGCGATGCGCAACGGCGCCTATGACTTCATGGAAAAACCCTTTTCGCCGGAGCGCCTGGTCGACGTCGCCCGTCGCGCCCTCGAACAGCGCGGCCTGGCCCGTGAGGTCTGGTCGCTACGCCGGCAACTGGCCGAGCGCGACTCGCTGGAAGGGCGGATCATCGGGCGCTCGCCGGCTATGCAGAACCTGCGGGAACTGATCGCCAACGTCGCCGACACCTCGGCCAACGTGCTGATCGAAGGCGAGACCGGTACCGGTAAGGAACTGGTTGCCCGTTGCCTGCATGACTTCAGCCGACGCCAGTCGCAACAGTTCGTCGCCCTCAACTGCGGCGGGCTGCCGGAGAACCTGTTCGAAAGCGAAATCTTCGGCCATGAAGCCAACGCCTTCACTGGCGCCGGCAAACGGCGTATCGGCAAGATCGAGCACGCCCATGGCGGCACGCTGTTCCTCGACGAGGTGGAAAGCATGCCGATCCCCTTGCAGATCAAATTGCTGCGGGTGTTGCAGGAACGCACGCTGGAACGCCTGGGCTCGAACCAGAGCGTGGCCGTCGATTGCCGGGTCATCGCCGCCACCAAGTCCGACCTCGACGAACTGGGCCGCGCCGGCGAATTTCGCAGCGACCTGTATTACCGGCTGAACGTGGTGACCCTGGAGCTGCCGCCCCTGCGCGAGCGGCGCGAGGACATCCTGCAATTGTTCGAGCACTTCCTGCAGCAGTCCTCCCTGCGTTTCGACCGCGCCGTGCCGGAGCTGGACAACCAGACCTTGTCCAACCTCTTGAGCCACGATTGGCCGGGCAATGTGCGCGAACTGCGCAACGTCGCCGAACGTTTCGCCCTGGGCCTGCCGGCCTTCAAGAAAGCCGGTGCGCCCAGCGGCGGCGGACTGGGCTTTGCCGAAGCGGTGGAGGCGTTCGAGCGCAACCTGCTGAACGATGCCCTGCAACGCAGCGGCGGTAACCTGACCCAGGCCAGCCAGGAGCTGGGCATGGCCAAGACCACCTTGTTCGACAAGGTCAAGAAATACGGTTTGAGTCACTGACGGCGGGCAAGCACGATGGATTTACTGTTGAAGGCCGCGCTCGGCGCGCTGGTCGTGGTGCTGCTGGCGGCCCTGTCGAAAACCCGCAACTACTACATTGCCGGACTGGTACCGCTGTTCCCGACCTTTGCTCTGATCGCGCACTACATCGTCGGCAAGGGACGCTCGATCGATGATCTGAAGACCACCATCCTGTTCGGCATGTGGTCGATCATCCCCTACTTCATCTACCTGGCGACGCTGTATGTACTGGTGGACCGGCTGCGCCTCGAAGCATCGCTGGCGCTGGCGGTACTGGCCTGGTTGGTCGCGGCCAGCGTGCTGGTCAGCCTCTGGCTGCGTTTTCACGCCTGAGTCGCGGTCACGGCCCGGACAGCTCGGCCGCCCTGTGCTGGCCCGCCCTTTGCATTCACCGGCAAAGTCCTTACGCTGTGTGCTTTTCACCGACGCCGAGCGGCGGCGCGATTCGGCGCCCGATGAGGCGTTGATCATGTTGTTCTAGGAGCTGTTTCCGTGTCCCTTGGCGTTATTTTGCTGGTACTTTTTTCCGTTGTCCTGGACGTGATCGGCCAACTCTGTTTCAAGATGGGCCTGGACCGCTTGCCAGAGCTGGACGGTGGCTTCAGGCTGACGGCCTTCTGGGGCCAGGTCTTCAATGCCCCCCTGCTGTGGTGCGGGATCGGCGCCTATGTCATCGAGTTCTTTGTCTGGATCGAAGCCCTGTCCCGGGCACCGTTGAGCCTGGTGTTTCCCATCGGGGCCCTGGCCTATTGCGGCGTGGTGCTGGTCGGCAAGGTGGTGCTGGGCGAAACCGTCAGCCGCCGCCGCTGGCTCGGCACCCTGGTGATCACGGCTGGCGTGATGCTGGTAGCCATTTCCGGCGCTTGAGGGCTCCATTCATGTTCGAAGGAAATTGTTGATGAGCGGTGCAAAACACATCGACTGGCTGCATGGGCGTTTCGGCACCATCGTGCTCTGGGCCTTGCTGATCGCTTGCGAAAGCGGCGGGCAGATCGCCTCCAAAATCGGTGGCGACCTGTTGGGGCAGACGGATTTCAGCCTGCAATGGCTCCACGCGGTGCTGCTCAACCCCGGGGTCTGGGCGGCAGTGAGTTGTTATATCGGAGCGTTTTTCGTCTGGATGCTGATTCTGCGGCGCAGCACGTTGTCGCTGGCGTTTCCGCTGAGTTCGCTGGTGTTTGTCGCGGTGCTGCTGGCGTCCTGGCTGGGACTGAACGAACAGATCAGCCTGCTGCACTGGATCGGGGTGGCGGTGATCATTGGCGGGATTGCATTGCTGGCCGAGGGTGAGAAGAACTAGCCAGCGATGGCGCTGAACGTGACACCGCCATCGCCGACAATCGAGTATCGAGTATCGAGCGGCGCTCCCAAGGGGGAAGGTCCGACCTCAGAACTTGTAGCTGATCGCCGTCTGGACCTGGCGCTGGTTGTTGTCGCCGCGCTGTTTGACGATGCTGCTGTCCGCCACCGAGCCCACCAGATGAATCCAGCTGGCACTGGTCATCAGCGACCAGTTGCCACCCAGCGGGAAGGCAAAGCTCTGGGTCAGGGTCAGATTCTGGAAGCCACCGCCAACATGGTACTGGCTGATTCCCGAAGCCCGCGCCTCCTGGGCACTGACGCCGAAGAAGGTCTGGGCCTGGCGCTCATCGGCAAAGTGCGCGGTGATGTTGCTGCGGCCGATAATTCCCGTGCCCAGCGGATAGCCCAGCTCGCCCCCCAAACGCCCCGACAGGCCACCCTGGCCGCCACCGCCGCCGACGGCACTGCCCAGTGCGACGAAGAGCCGCCAGAAGTCATCCGGCGCGTATTCCACGTAACCGCCCGCCACGACCATGTCCGGCACATCACGCAAACCGCGCAACGAGCCATTGGACACCCGCCCCGTGAGGTAGCTGGCAAAAGGCCCGGCATTAAAACCATTGGCCCTGAACGCCGCCCAGCTCAGGCCGTCATCGCCACTGAGGCTGACATCGCCCCAGTCCAGATCCACATACGGCAGCGGCACCACTTCATAGCGGCTGCCCGAGGGGTCATAGGGTAGATAGCCCAGCCCGGCCCCCAACTGTCCGGTAATCCCCTCGTCGGCCATGACGGCTGGAACCAGACCGCCCAGGGAAAACAGGCCGGCAAGCAGCAATGAGGGAGTCAACCGATTCATGAAAAAGAGTCCTTGTCGATACATGCCTTACGTGATCATAAGCACGCTTTTTTGTAGGCAAGCACTGATGTTGTTTGTAGCAAGCTACATTTTTTGTAGCTTGCTGTATTGAATCCAATACATGCAGAGAGGGGATATTCGATAAGAATAGCGGATTCGAGCACTTGGCACACTCCATGCTCTGCGCTACGGCATGCGCAGTGTGCGCTCTTATCCAACAGGTACAAGCAGATGATGCACTGGCATATCGTGTGTGACTTCGATGGGACCATCTCCCGCACCGACGCGATCGACAACATTCTCGAGCGTTTCGCCGACCCGAGCTGGGAAAGCATCGAGCAAGAATGGCTGGACGGTCATATCGGTTCGCGCGAATGCCTCAGCCGCCAATTGGCGCTGGTCAAGGCCTCGCCAGCCGACCTGCTGGCGTACTTCGACACCATCGATATCGACCCGGACTTCCCGGACTTCGTCGATCATGTCATGGGCCTGGGCGCTTCCATCGAAGTGGTCAGCGACGGTATCGAGCAAGGCATCGCGCGAGTCCTCTCGCGCAACTACGTGACCTTGTTGCCGATTCTCGCCAACCGCCTGCGCCAGGTCGATCACAATAGCTGGCGCATCGATTTCCCGTATTCCAGCGACGCTTGCCGCGCCGCCTCCGGCAACTGCAAATGCAAGTCCGCGCCCAAGGGCAAGCGCATCCTGGTGATCGGCGACGGTCAATCGGACATGTGCGTGGCCGGCACCGCCGACTTCGTCTTCGCCAAGGGCCGCCTGGCCGAACATTGCGAACGCAACAATATTCCTTACGCGCGCTTCGATTCCTTCGCCGAGCTGCCGGCCCTGCTGGCCCTGCTGCCGAACGAAATCGCGGCGAACGCCGGCACCTTCTCTATCGATCTTGAACAACAGGAACTCTTCCACCATGTCTGATATTCGTATCGCTACAGCCGAAGACCAGGTGCTTCTGGAAAAAGAAGCCAAATATTGCTCCTACGGCGATACAGTTCACTACATCGAACCACCACGCATTTTCAGCCGCTGCGAAGGTTCCTACGTCTGGGACACCGAAGACCAGGCCTACCTCGACCTGCAAATGTGGTACTCGGCGGTCAACTTCGGCTACGCCAACCCACGTCTGAACAACGCCCTGAAGCAACAGATCGACACCCTGCCGCAGATCGCCAGCCAGTACCTGCACAAAGGCAAGATCGAACTGTCGGAAATGATCGCGGTCGACGCCAAGAACAAATTCGGCCTCGACGGTCGCGTGCACTTCAACGTCGGCGGTTCGCAGTCCATCGAGGACTCGCTGAAAGTCGTGCGTAACGCCAGCAACGGCAAGAGCCTGATGTTCGCCTTCGAAGGCGGCTACCACGGCCGTACCCTGGGCGCGTCCTCGATCACTTCGAGCTACCGCTACCGTCGCCGCTACGGCCACTTCGGCGAGCGCGCGCAGTTCATCCCGTTCCCGTACCACTTCCGCGGCCCGAAAGGCATGACCAAGGAAGAATACGGCAGCCACTGCGTGCAGCAGTTCGCCCGTCTGTTCGAAACCGAATACAACGGTGTCTGGGACCCGAAAGTCGGTTCCAGCGAATACGCCGCGTTCTACGTCGAGCCGATCCAGGGCACCGGCGGCTACGTTATCCCGCCGATGAACTTCTACAGCGAACTGAAGCAGGTCCTCGACCAGCACGGCATCCTGATGGTCGTCGACGAAATCCAGATGGGTTTCTGGCGTACCGGCAAGCTGTGGTCGATCGAACACTTCGACGTCAAGCCGGACGTGATCGTCTTCGGCAAGGCGCTGACCAACGGCCTGAACCCGCTGGGCGGCATCTGGGCCCGTGAAGAGCTGATCAACCCGAAGATCTTCCCACCAGGCTCCACCCACTCGACCTTCGCCTCGAACCCACTGGGTACCGCGGTAGGTCTGGAAATGTTCAAGATGACCAGCGAAGTCGACTACGGCGCCATGGTCATGGCCAAGGGCAAGTACTTCCTCGAAGGCCTGCAAGAGCTGCAGAAACGCTTCCCGATCATCGGCGACGTCGATGGCCTGGGCCTGGCCCTGCGCTGCGAAATCTGCACCGCCGACGGCTTCACCCCGGACAAGGCGACCCTGGACTATATGGTCGAGGAAGGCATGAAGGGCGACATGGTGGTTGACGGTCAGAAACTCGGCCTGATCCTCGACGTGGGCGGCTACTACAAGAACGTGATCACCCTGGCGCCGTCGCTGGAAATCAGCTACCCGGAAATCGACCTGGGCCTGAAACTGCTCGAGCAACTGCTGAACCGAGCCATGAAGCGGTGAACATGACACCTATCGATCTGGGCGAAGGCGATGCCGGCTTCGTACTCGGCTCGGGTCCGGTCGGGATCTTGTTGATCCACGGCCTGACCGGCACCCCGACGGAACTCCGTCGGGTGGCCCAGGGCCTGGCCAAGAAGGGCAACTGCACGGTTTACGTGCCAACCCTGGCCGGGCACTGCGGCGGTAACGAAGACCTGCAAGCCACCGGCTGGCTGGACTGGTATGAAGGCGTACGCAAGACCTTCGTGGCGGTGAAACAGCGCCACGAACAAGTTTTCGTCGGCGGCTTGTCCATGGGCGCGGTGATGTCCATGTACATGGCCTCCGAGCATCCGGGGCAGATCGCCGGACTGCTGATGTATTCGACAACGTTGCGCTACGACGGCTGGAGCATCCACAAACTGGCGTTCCTCACGCCATTGTTGATGAAGATTCCGTTCGGCGTGCACATCTGTCGTTTCGAGGAAAAGCCACCGTACGGCATCAAGAACGAACGCCTGCGGGCCATCGTCGAGCGCCAGATGAAGGCCGGCCAGAGCAGCGATGCCGGGTTGCTGACCATGGAAGGCATCACCGTGCGCGAACTGCACCGGATGAACGCCGTGGTCATGCGGCGCATGCCCTCGATCAAGACCCCAGCCCTGGTGATCCACTCCGTCGAGGACGATATCACCAGCCCGTGGAACGCCGACTACGTCGAGCGGCACCTGGGCGGCCCGGTCACCAAGGTCATGCTCGACAACTGCTATCACATGATCACTGTCGACCTGCAATACAAGGAAGTGATCGAGCTGAGCGCCGACTATGTCGAGCGCCTGAGCGGCGTCTCGAGCGAGCCTGAAGTACAGCGGCAACAGGCCTGAGGAAAGCCCCGTGATCAGCGCCCAAGCCTTCTCGACCATCGAGGCTATCGACCGTAACGCCTGGAACGATTGCTTTGTCGGTGTACTGGAGAATTGGGAGTACTACCTGGCGGTGGAGAAAGCCGGCATCGAAGACTTCGAATGGCGCTACCTGGCCCTGTTCGAAGACGGTCGTCTGCTGGCGGTCGCCCCCGCCTTCATTACCTCTTACAAGCTCGACACCACAGTGCAGGGCTTGGTCAAGCGCATCACCGGCTGGATCAATCGATGCCTGCCCGGTGTACTCGAATTTCCGCTCTACGCCATCGGCTCGCCCGTGGCGGAGCGTTGCACGGTCGGAACGGCCAGCCATGTCGCGGTAGAACGGCGCCAGGCCTTGCTCGACCAACTGCTGGCGCTGGCCCGCGATGACGCCCGGCACCTGGGTATCCGCCTGATCGCCGTCAAGGACGCGCCGAGCCTGGACAATGACTGGAGCCGCAGTTGCAAGGCCGCCGGCTACCAGGTGATGCCCAGCCTGCCCAGCGCCCTGCTGCCCATCCCGTTCGGCTCCATCGACGCCTATCTGGGTACCCTGGACAAGACCACCCGCAAGGACCTGCGGCGCAAGCTGCGGGCCCCCGGACCGCGGATCGAATGGCGCCGCAACATCGACGATGTACTGCCACGGATCATGGACCTGTACCAGGCGACACTGGCGCGCAGCGAACTGCAATTCGAACGGCTGCCGGCGGGTTACTTCAGCAACGTGCTCGCACACATGGATGAGCGCGCGGCCTGTGTCCTGTACTGGGCCGGCGACCGGCTGGTGGCGTTCAACCTGGTGCTGTTCGACGGCGAACGCTTGATCGACAAATTTTTCGGTCATGAGGTGAACCAAAGCCGTGAACCCACTCTCTATTTCCGCAACTGGCTGGCCAATGTCGAGTACTGCATTCGCCACGAAATCCCCCTCTACGAATCCGGGCAGGCCGGTTACGCCAGCAAGATTCGCCTGGGCTGCAACTTCCAGGGCAACAACATGTTTTTCCATCATCGCAACTGGCTGGTCAACAATGTCCTCAGAGGGGTCAAATTGTTGGTTCGCCCGGATCGATTCGACCCTGCCATGTCTGCTGCGATAAGCGAAACTTGATGACCAACACGCCAGAACGCCGCCGTAAACGACGCCGCCCCTTCTCGATCTCGCGCTGGAGCGTGCAACGTAAATTGTTGCTGGCGTTCTGGCTGGTCAGCGTGGTGCCGACCATGATCGCCGCGGAGCTGGCAGCCACCACCCTGTCGGAGATTTTCGACAGCAACGTGCGCATCTGGCTGCAAGAGTCGACCAAGGTGGTCAAGGATGAAATCAGCGAGATCAAGCGTTCTAACGCCCGGGTCGCGCAATTGTTCCTGCTCTACACCCGTCCGCCCAGCTCACGCCGGGCCGCCAAGCATGACAAGTTGACCGCCGATATCGCCGATGCCATGGGCATCGACCTGGTCGCGCTGGTGCGCAGCCAGGATCACAAGGTGGTGTTCACCACCCAACCCGATGACATCGTCTCGCAGATCAGCACCGCGCCCAATGCCGTATTGCAGACCATCCAGATCTCGGGCGTGACCACCGGCGTGGTGGTCTCGACCTTCGACACCACCCAGGACGGCGTCGACTACCAGATGATCATCGCGACCTACCTGGACAACGGCTTCCTCAACAGTGTCGCCGACGTGCATTCCCTGGACCTGCGCCTGTACCTGGCCAACCCCCAGGGGTTTTCCGAAATATTCTCCACCCAGCGCTTCGAGGATCGCCCCAGCAACATGCCTGAGAGCATCACCGAAACCCTGCGTGAAACCCGCCAACCCAGCGAAGTCTTCACCAACCGCTACAGTGGCCTGTACTGGCCGATCTTCAACGATACCGGTGAGCTGCAGGGGGTAATCTTCAGTGGTCTGTTGCGGCATACCAGCCTGGTCGGCCTGGTCAACCAGAGCAACCTGTTCATCCTGATCTTCATGCTTGGCTCGGCGCTGTCGCTGAGTGCCGGCTGGCTGGTTTCGCGGCGCCTGACCCTGCCCTTGCGCGGCCTGGCCGATGGCGTCGGCGCGGTCATTTCCGGCGACTACAGCAAGCGCATCGCGGTGATCGGCAGCGATGAGCTGGCGGAGCTGAGCCATACCTTCAACCATATGACCGAACGCCTGGGTGAGCTGCATCACCTCGAAGCCCAGTTGCGCCGCCGTGACCGGCTGCACGCCCTGGGCGAAGTCGCCATGGGCCTGGCCCACGAAATCCGCAACCCGCTGGGCATCATCAAGACCGCCACCCAGTTGCTGCACCGTCGGGCCAACCTGCCGGACACCGATAAACGACATCTGGAATACGTGATCAGCGAAGTCTCGCGGATCAACGACCTGATCACCGAATTCCTCGATTTTGCCAAGCCCAGCGCACCGATTCGCGCGCTCTACCCGGCGCGGGAGCTGGCCGAGGAAGTCCTCGGGTTCTGCGCACCGGAACTGGCAACCCACAATATCGACGCGCAGATCGACGATCAGGCACCGGGCGCCACCCTGTATGCCGACTCCCGGCAGTTGAAACAGGCCTGCCTGAACCTGATCCTCAATGCCATCGACGCCATGCCCAAGGGCGGGCGCCTGACCCTCGGCATCGCCAAGGACTCGCACTACACCATCATCAGTGTTTCCGACACGGGACAGGGCATCGAGCCGGACATGATCGAACGTATTTTCACGCCGTTCGTCACCACCAAGGCCTCGGGTACCGGCCTGGGCCTGGCGAAGGTTTATTCGATCATGGAGAACCATGACGGGCGGATCGAGTGCATCAGCGAAAAAGATGCCGGCGCGACCTTCAACCTGTACATTCCGGCCCATGGCGGCAACCTGGACCACGAGGATGAGGAAGAAGAAGATGACGCATAACGTCCTGGTGGTCGATGACGAGCCCAAGCTCTGCGACCTGCTGAGCTCGGCGCTGAGCCAGAACGATATCCAGGTCTTTACCGCCGGCAACGGCCTGGAAGCGCTGGTGGTGCTGGAACAGGAAGACATCGACCTGGTCATCAGCGACTGGCGCATGCCGGGCATGGACGGGCCGCAGTTGCTGGCAGAGGTCAAGCTGCGCTTCCCGCAGCTGCCGGTCATCGTGATGACCGCCTACAGCACCGTGAAGAATGCCGTGCAATCAATGCGCAACGGCGCCTTCGACTATATCGCCAAGCCTTTCGACATCGACGAGCTGGACATCACCGTCAACAAAGCCCTGCAGTTTCGCGACATCCTGCGGGACAACGCACGCATGCGCGCCGAACTCGAAGAGCACCAGCAGATCGACAGCCTGGTGGGCGACAGTCCGACCTTCCGCCGGGTCCTGCAAGCCGTGGACTCGGTGCGTGAGAGCAACGCCACCATCCTGCTGACCGGCGAGAGCGGTACCGGCAAGGAAATGGTCGCCCGGGCCATCCACAAACACGGCAACCGCGCCGACATGCCGTTTGTCGCGGTCAACTGCGCGGCGATTCCCGAAGGCTTGCTGGAAAGCGAGATGTTCGGCCATCGCAAGGGGGCCTTTACCGGGGCCGTGTCGGACCGGGTCGGACGCTTCATGCAGGCCGACAAGGGCACCCTGTTTCTCGATGAAATCGGTGACATGCCGCTGGCGTTGCAGGCCAAGATCCTTCGTGCGCTGCAGGAGCGGATCATCGAACCGGTGGGCGATCCGCGCGAGCGCAAGGTCGACGTGCGGGTAATTGCCGCGACCAACAAGAACCTGCTGCAAGCCGTGGCCGACAAGGAGTTTCGCGAAGACCTGTATTACCGTCTGAACGTCTTCCCGATTCCCCTGCCCGCCCTGCGCGAGCGGGTCGAGGACATCGCCCCGCTGGCCCGGCATTTCGCCCACACCCTGGGCGCCACGGCCGGTAAACGTATCGATGGTTTCAGCCCGCAGGCCTTGCAAGCAATGCTCAACTACCCGTGGCCGGGCAACATCCGCGAACTGCAAAACTGTGTGGAGCGGGCGACCATCGTCGCGGCCGGCCACATGATCGAAGTGACGGACTTGCCGGCTTATCTGTTCGAATCGACGCCGCCGCAGAGCAGCGTCGCGCCACTGCCCGGCGTGGCCCCCGGCTTACCGAAAGACCTCGATGCGGCCCTGGCGGACGTGGAGAAGGCCTATATCCTCGCGGCCCTGCAGGAAAGCAATGGCGTGCAGGCAGCGGCAGCGCAGTTGATCGGGATTTCCGAACGCAGCTTCTGGTATCGCCTGAAGAAGCTGGCGATCCACGTCGACAAGATCATCCGCTGACCTCTGAACGGCGATGTGGAAAACACCGCTTAACCTGTAGCCTGGCTTGCCAGCGAAGCTTTTAGCGGCCTCAAGGGCCCCTTCGCGAGCAATCGAGCGTCGACCGGCTGCTCCTACAGGACGGAGGACGGAGTTGGCCGCAATGACGCGCGCCCTTCAGAGCTGCGCCCAACGACTGACATCGCCCTGATGCAGACGCAGGTACGGCAGCACCGCCGCCAGTAACGGCGCCTTGAATGCCTCCTGGAACCGATGGGCCAGCCCTGGAATCAGCACCAGTTGACTGCCCTGGATATGCGCCGCCAAGTGCACCCCGTGCATCACCGGCAACAACGGATCGGCCGTGCCATGGACCACCAGGGTCGGCACCCGCAGTTGATTGAGCAACGGCACGCGGCTCGGCTCGGCGAGAATCGCCATGATCTGACGCTTCACCCCCTCGGGGTTGAAAGCCCGGTCATAGGCGACCGCCGCCTGCTGCAACAGCTTGCGCCGGTCATCACGGACCGTGGGGCTGCCGAGGGCGGCCAACAGGTCCGCCTGCTGCTCGATCGCCACCTCGCGGTTCGGCGCGCCACGCCGGGACAGCAACTGCACCAGCGCGGCACTCGGCGCCGGCAGACCCTCGGCACTGGAACTGGTCATGACCAGGGTCAGGCTCTCGATCCGCTGCGGTGCCATCGCGGCCAGGTGCTGGGCGATCATCCCGCCCATACTGGCGCCAAGCACATGGAACTGCTGGATCTGCAACGCATCCATCAGGCCCAGGGCATCGCCGGCCATATCGGTCAGGGTGTAAGGCGCCGCCACCGGCAGGCCGAGCTTGTAGCGCAGCACTTCGAAGGTCAGATTGGCGCTGGCCGGGGGCTGACGCCAGGTGGACAGGCCGACATCGCGATTGTCATAGCGAATCACCCGGAAACCCTGCTGGCAGAGCGCGACCACCACTTCGTCGGGCCAGTGGATCAACTGCCCCCCCAGGCCCATGACCAGCAGCAAGGCTGGATCCGAGGCCCGCCCGATACTCTGGTAGGCCAGGCTGACGCTATCCAGATCGACCCGCTCGGTCGGAACATTGACATCACATCTTGAAGCCGCAAAAGACGGCAGGCCGAACAGCAGTGCGGCCAGGAAAATTACTAAACGCATGAAAACACCGAAACGCAGAACCCCATTGAGGCGCGAGTTTGATGTTATTTGTTCAATGGCGCTGCCACAGTTCAGTGACAGTTTGATGAAGATTGCCAAGCGCTGCCTGCGTAGACGAATTCCCAGGCCGACATGGACATTGTGGGGGCTTGCTGACGATGGCAATTGTCCAGGCGAGCACAATGTCGACTATTGGATCGCGTCGCCCGCAAGCTGGCGCCTACGGGTTCGCGTCAAGCAAGCGATAGCACTCTTGTCGACAGCCAGGGCAACATGAGACAAACTCATCCCCCAACCGCCATTCACAAAATTTACTCATGGAGCCCCAGGTGCTGGAAATCCGTCACTTGAAAACCCTTCACGCCCTGCGTGAGGCCGACAGCCTGGTGGAAGCCGCCGAGCGCCTGCACCTGACCCAGTCGGCCCTGTCCCACCAGTTCAAGGAACTGGAAGAGCGCATGGGCCTGCCACTGTTCGCGCGCAAGACCAAGCCGGTGCGCTTTACCAGCGCCGGACTGCGCCTGCTGCAACTGGCGGACGCCACCCTGCCGCTGCTGCGCGCGGCGGAGCGGGATATCGCGCGCCTGGCCGGCGGCACCGCCGGGCGCCTGCACATGGCGATCGAATGCCACAGTTGCTTCCAGTGGCTGATGCCAACCATCGACCAGTTCCGCGATGCCTGGCCGGAAGTCGAGTTGGACCTGGCCTCGGGATTTTCCTTTGCCCCGCTGCCGGCCCTGGCGCGTGGCGACCTGGACCTGGTGGTGACCTCCGACCCGGTGGAACTGGCGGGCATCACCTACGTGCCACTATTCACCTACGAAGCCATGCTGGCGGTAGCCAATCAACATGTGCTGGCCAACAAGCCCTACATCGTGCCCGAGGACCTGCTCAAGGAAACCCTGATCACCTACCCGGTGGAGCGCGACCGACTGGATATCTTCACCCGCTTCCTGGAGCCTGCGGACATCGAGCCGGCGCAAGTGCGAACTTCCGAGCTGACGGTGATGATGATGCAACTGGTAGCCAGCGGACGCGGTGTCTGCGGCATGCCGCACTGGGCGCTGCACGAATACAGCGCGCGTGGTTACGTCAAGGCCAAGCGGCTGGGGGAGAAAGGCCTGTTCGCCACGCTGTATGCGGCGATCCGCACCGACATGCTGGATGCGCCATACATGCGCGATTTCCTGCTGACGGCCAAGGACACCTCGTTCTCGACGCTTGACGGGGTCAGCGCGGTGCGCTGAAGCCTCCTGGCATCGGCACACCGGCGCCAACGCCACGGCGCAGCATGCGGTTCAAGCAGCAGACACGACAGCAGTCCCTGGTCGAAGGACCTCAGACGGCGGTCACCAGAGAGGCTCGATGGAACGGCAGGATCAGATCCCGTGTCAATGGCGCGAGCAACAGGCCGCCATCGCCTGCGGGATCGATCCACACCACCTCTTCGATCTCGGCGGCGGGCGCCAGCGCCGCGCCACTGTTCACCCGGAACAGCTCGGCCAGCACTTCGTGACCCGGCTCGTTAGCCGCCGGGGCCGCGAACTGGCCAAGGTAGGTCGCAGCAGCCGTGTCGATGAGCAAGCCCAACTCCTCTTCGAGCTCACGGGCCAGGGCATGCACCGGCTGCTCGCCGGCTTCGATCTTGCCGCCCGGCTGCATGAAGGCCCGGGTGCCGCGTTTGCGTACCAACAGGGTACGGCCGTCGGGGCCGATCAACAGGGCGGCGGCGATGCGGATGGTTTTGGCAGTCATGGTGTTATTCGGTCCGTTCCAGCAACGCCTGTACTTCCTCCGGAATCTTGACGAACACACTGTACCTGGCGCCCTCCATGGATTCGAAGGCAATCAGCTTCTCCACCAGAGCCGCGCTGAGCAGCTTGCCAGCGTTGAGCAGCAGCATGCCGTTATCGGCATTGAGGTTGCGCGCCAGGATCATGCCCGCCGCCAATTCGCGGGTGCCCAGGACCTTGACCGACGGGTCGCCCAGGGTCACATCGTTCAGGTACTCGGAGCAGACCTTGACGAAGTCCTCGACCAATCCCGGATCGTAGAGCTTGCCAGCGTACTTGCGAATGAATATCAGGGCCTCGTCGCTGTTCATCTGCCGCTCGAGAATCAGGCCGCGCTGCAACTCGATGAAGTCCACCGCCAGTTTCAGCACCCGCGACCCCAGGGGGATCGCCTCGCCCCTGAGATGATCGGGAAACCCGCTGCCATCCCAGCGCTCCTGATGATGCAGGATCAGCCGGGCCGCATCCTGCATCGGCTCCAGCGTCATCAACAGCGACTCGCTCTGCTTCGGATAACCTCGGTAACGTTCGCGATCGGTGTGGTGCAACAGGTCGGCCGGCGCGCCCATCATGCTGTCGGTCCAGCTCATCTTGCCGATGTTGTGCAGGGCCGCGGCCATGGCCATGTCGCGACTGACCGCTTCATTCATGACATGGGTCTTGCAGTAGACCTTGACCAGATCGATGATCGCCCGGTTGGTCTGTTTGTCTTTTGGCAGGCGCCACTCGACCATCCGCGAAAACACCTCGGCCGTGACCGCGTAGCTACGCTTGAGCTCCTCGTAGGCCAGGTCGAGCATGTCGGCGGTCTGCTGGACCTCGCTGGTACGCGCGACCACGCGCTTTTCCAGGGTGGCGTTGAGCGACTGCAACTGCCGGTTCTGCTCCCGGACCAACACCTGCAGACGCTGGCGCTCACGTTCCGAATGCTGGAAGGCCAGCGCTTGGGTGATGGTCAACAGCAGCTCTTCATCGTTCCAGGGTTTGCTGATGTAGCGGTAGATCCGCCCTTCGTTGATCGCCTTGATGATCATGTCCATGTCGGCATAACCGGTCAGCAGGATCCGCAGGCAGGCCGGATACAGCTCATGAATACGCGCCAGCAGGCTGGCGCCGTCCATGTTCGGCATGCGCGCATCGCTGATCACCAGGTCGATGGGCTGCTGCTCCATGATTTCCAGGGCTCGGGCGCCACTGTCGGCCAGGAACAGTTCGTAACCCTGGCTACGCAGCAAACGACGCAAGCTATTGAGGATCGACTCTTCATCGTCGACCAGCAGGACACGGGGTTTGATCACGACATCAACTGTGGATTCATCCATGGAGCACCTCATGTCTGCGTGGGGCTTTGATCCAGGGACCTGTGAATGGCCCGACGGTCCCTGTCTTTTTCGCTAAGGGTAGATGTTCGACCATCAATTGGCATCATCTTTATCGGCAAATCAGTACAAGCCGATCTATGCTGCAAGCAATCTAGCGCGCAATGGCAGCGTGGTTATCAGGAAGGGAGCTCCACATGAGTTCGGTACATCTAGCTGTCAGTATGGCCGGAGTCGTGCCGGTCGCCCATGCCAACCGCCGCATCCTGATCATTGACGACACCCCGTCCATCCACGAGGATTTTCGCAAGACCCTCTGCCCGGACGACGTCGAGGACGACTTGCAAAGCGCCGAGCAGGCCTTGTTCGGCGACACCATCAGCCGTCGGGTAGAAACGTTCGAACTCGATTCGGCGTTCCAGGGCCAGGAAGGCCTGGCCAAGGTCGAACAGGCCCTGCTGCAAGGGCGACCTTACGCCATGGCCTTTATCGACATGCGCATGCCACCGGGCTGGGATGGCCTGCAAACCCTCGAACGGCTCTGGCAAGCCGATCCCAAGCTGCAAGTCGCCCTGTGCACCGCCTTTTCCGATTACTCCCTGGAGGAGATGAACGAGCGGGTCGAGATGGGCGACCGCCTGCTGATCCTGAAGAAACCCTTCGATGCCATCGAGATCCGCCAACTGGCCAGCGCCCTGACCGCCAAATGGCAGATGACCGAAAACGCCGCGCTGAAAATGGACCAGCTCGAACAGGCCGTCGAAGAACGCACCCGCGAGCTGTCCGACGCCAACATCATCGTACAGAACAGTCCGACCCTGCTCTATCGCCTGCGCGGCGAGCCGTCGTTCCCGCTGATGTACATTTCCCACAACATCACCAAGTTCGGACATGTGGCCAAGGACCTGCTGGCCTCGCCCGACTGGACCACCGAGCTGATCCATCCGGACGATCAGGACAAGGTCGACGCGGCCATGGCCAAGGTCCTGGACAAGGACGCCGAGGGCGCCTCGATCGAGTTTCGCCTGCAGACCGGCGATGGCCGCTGGCGTTGGGTGGAAAACCGCTATGTACCGGTACGCGACCCGGAAGGACGCCTGCTGGAAGTCGAAGGCATCATCATCGACATCACCGAACACAAGCTGGCCGAAGAGAAAATCGCCCAACTCGCCCGCACCGACGGCCTCACCGGGCTGGCCAACCGCTCGACCCTGATCGAGCGCCTGCACCAGAGCTTTGCCGCCGCCAGGCGCGGTGCCTCGCCGTTCGCGGTGTTCTATCTGGACCTGGATCACTTCAAGCACATCAACGACACCCTGGGACACCCGGTGGGCGACCTGCTGCTTCAAGCCGTTGCCCGGCGCCTCACCGAGTGCACCCGGGAAATCGATGTGGTGGCGCGCCTGGGCGGCGATGAGTTCGCGGTATTGCAATCGGAAATGCTCGACCCGGCGAGTTCCGGCGACTTGGCAAAGAAGATCCTCAATGCGCTGGTGGAGCCTTACAACCTGGAAGGCAATGAGGTGCGGATTTCCGCCAGCCTCGGCATCAGCACCTATGCGGTGGACAGCGAAAGCGCCGATACCATGTTGGTCCAGGCCGACATGGCGCTCTATCGCTCCAAGGAAAACGGCCGCAACCAGTACCACTTCCACTCCGAGGAGATCAACCAGGAAGTCATCGAGCGGATCGCCATTACCCAAGACCTGAAAAAGGCCATCGAACAGGACGAGCTGGAGCTTCATTACTTGCCGGAAGTCGACCTGGGCAGCGGCAAGATCCTCGGGATGGAAGCCCTGGTGCGCTGGAACCACCCCGAGCGCGGCCTGCTCGGCGCGGAACTGTTCATCCCCGCGGCGGAAAAGACCGGGACCATCGTGGCCCTCGGGCACTGGGTGCTGGAGCACGCCTGCCGACAAATGCGCGAATGGCGCGACGAAGGCATGGCCCCGCCAGTGATCGCGATCAACCTGTCGCTGGCCCAACTCAAAAGTGGCGGCGAGCTGCTTCGCGACGTGATCGAGACCACGGCCAAATGGGGGTTGTCACCCGCGGATCTGGAGTTCGACGTCACCGAAGCCACCCTGGCCCAGACCAAATGGACCCAGAATGACGTACTGCCCAGGCTGCGCGAACTCGGGGTGAAGATCGCCATCGACGATTTCGGCACCGACTACTCCTCCTTCGACTACCTCAAGACCTACCGCGTCAACCACCTGAAACTGGCCCAGTCGTTCATCAACCACGCGACCCAGGACGCGGAAAGCGCCACCACCCTGCGGGCGATCATCAACTTTGCCCGGGAAGTCGGCATCGGCATCATCGCCGAAGGCGTGGAAACCCAGGAGCAGCGCCATTCATTGATGGCCACCGGCTCGCCGATGGCCGCCCAGGGTTTTTACTTCAGCAAGGCCGTCGACAGCCAGCGCGCCGCCGAGCTGTTGCACGCCGGCCATATCGCCCCCCACCCCTCGCCCACATCAGAGAGCCGCCTATGAAGAATGCTGCCGGTGCCGCCAACCGGCGCATCCTGATCATCGACGATACCGCCTCGATTCATCAGGACTTTCGCAAGATCCTCGGGCCCGAAGAAGAAGACAAACTGAGCCTGGACACCGCCGAACACCTGCTGTTCGGTACCACCGTCCCCCAGCGCCAGAGTTTCGAGATCGACTCGGCCTACCAGGGGCAAGAGGCGCTGGAACTGGTAAAGCTGGCCTTGGCCGCCGAGCGCCCGTACGCCATGGCCTTCCTCGACATGCGCATGCCGCCGGGCTGGGATGGCCTGGAAACCATCGAGCAACTGTGGGCCGTCGACCCGGAACTGCAAATCGCCCTGTGCACCGCCTACTCGGATTACTCCTGGGAGTCGATGGACGAACGCATCGCCTTCGGCGACCAGATGCTGATCCTGAAAAAACCCTTCGACGCGCTGGAGATCCGCCAGATGGCCAGCGCCCTGACCTGGAAGTGGCAACTGGCGCGGGATATCGCCTCGAGGATGGCCAACCTGGAGCAGACCATAGAGGAACGCGTCCAGGAACTGTTGCAGGTCTCGCGGCTGCTGCAATTCGATGTGCTCACCGAACTGCCCAACAGCACCCTGCTCGGCGACCGTCTGGGCCAGGCCATCGCCCTGGCCAAACGTCACGACGAACAGGTGGCCGTGATGTTCATCGGCCTGGATCGTTTCAAGCGTATCAACAATGCCCTGGGCTATCCGGCGGGCGATGAAATGCTCAAGCACGTGGCCGACTGCCTGGTGGCGGCCTTGCGCCAATCGGACTCGGTGTTTCGTTATCGCTCCGACGAGTTCGTCCTGGTCCTGCCCGAATTCAGCCACCCGGAACAGACCCGTGGCACCGCCGAGAAAATCCTCGCGGCCATCAACGCCCCGCATGAGACCGCCGGACATGACCTGCGGGTCACCGCAAGCCTGGGCATCAGCCTCTACCCCGGCGACGGCGACGATGCGCTGGTGCTGATCAAGAAAGCCGAAGCCGCCATGCGCAACGTCAAGGAACAGGGGACCAACGACTTCGGGTTTTTCGTCGAAGACCTGAACCTGCGGGCCCGCGAGCAGCAATCCATCGAATCCGGCATTCGCCTGGCCCTGGCACGTGATGAGTTCGTGCTGCACTACCAACCCAAGCTGGACCTCAAGAGCGGAAAAGTGGTCGGCGCCGAGGCGCTGATACGCTGGCAGCACCCCGAGCGCGGCCTGATCTACCCCGCGGAGTTCATCCCGGTGGCCGAAGACAGTGGCCTGATCGTGCCGCTGAGTCGCTGGGTATTACGCCAGGTATGCCTGCAAGGTCAGGCCTGGCAGGGGCAGACCCACGCGCCGCTGATCCTGTCGCTCAACATCTCGGCCATGGACTTCCGCCAGCGCGGTTTCCTCGAGGGCATCCGCCAGGTGCTGACAGAGACCGGCATGGAGCCGAGCCTGCTGGAACTGGAAATCACCGAAAGCGTGCTGATGCAGAATATCGACCATACCATCGCCACCCTGAAGGCCATCAAGACCCTGGGCATCCGCCTCGCCATCGATGACTTCGGCACCGGCTATTCAAGCCTCAGCTACTTGCAACGTTTCCCCATCGATGTGCTGAAGATCGACCAATCGTTCGTGCGTGACCTCAATGGCGACAGCAACGATGCCGCGCTGGTGAGCGCGATCATCAGCCTGGGCAAGAGCCTGAACCTGAACATCATCGCCGAAGGCGTGGAAACCCTGGACCAGTTGGCCTTCCTCAAGGCCCATGATTGCGAGGAAGGCCAGGGCTACTACTTCAGCAAGGCAGTCGACGCCGAAACGTTCCTGCGCCTGTTGCGGGACAAACGCTTCGAACAACCGGCACAGGCCTGATCCCTGAACCCGCCTTCCTTGCCAAGGACCTGCTCATGATGCCTCGCGTACTGCTGTCGTTGCTGACGATATCGCTCGTCTGTTGCGAGATGTTCCTCAGCACGCCCCTCGTCGCCGCACCGCTGGACGAGCCGCTCAAGCCGTTGCCGGATGTCCCGGTACAGGATCCGCGGAAAGTCGAGTTGGGGCGCCAGCTGTTCAATGAGAAACTCTTGTCGATCAATAACACCACATCCTGCGCCAGTTGCCATCATCTGGATCACGGCGGGGTGGACGACAAGCCGTTCTCCATCGGTTTCCAGGGCGACACCCTGGGGATCAACACGCCGACCGTGCTCAACGCGGCGCTGAACTTCAAGCAGTTCTGGAATGGTCGCGCCGAGACGCTGGAGGCGCAGATCGAGGGCGTGGTGAAAAGCCCGACAGAGATGGGCAACACCTGGCCCCACGTCGTCGACACCCTCAACCAGACCGCGGCTTACCAAGCAGCCTTCCACGAGGCGTATACCGACGGTGTCACCATCGCCAACGTGCAGAATGCCCTGGCCAGCTACGAGCGCAGCCTGCTGACCCCCAACTCGCGCTTCGACCAGTACCTCAAAGGCAACACCGACATCCTCAGCCTCGACGAAAAATACGGCTATCAGCGTTTCAAGGACTACGGCTGCATAGCCTGCCACCAAGGGGTCAATATCGGTGGCAACATGTTCCAGAAGTTCGGCGTGATGGGCGACTACTTCAAGGACCGCGGCAATCCCACCGAAGCTGACCAGGGACGTTTCCTCGCGACCGGCGTCGAAGAAGACCGCAACGTGTTCAAGGTTCCCAGCTTGCGCAACGTAGCGCTCACCGCACCGTATTTTCACGATGCCTCGGCCAAGACCCTGGAGGACGCCGTCCACGTCATGTTCATCTACCAACTGGGACGCGTCCCCTCCACCGAGGACATCCGCCTGATCGTGCTGTTTCTCAAGACCCTGACCGGCGAGTTGGGAGGTAAGCCACTATGAAGGTAACAGGCAGCATCCTGAACCGGGTCATCCTGCCGCGCCTGGCTGTCCTGCTCACGTCGGTATTGGTGCTCCTGTACCTTATGGCCAGCTCCGACCCGACCCCGGACTATGCTCGCGCCCGTGACCTGATCGCCCAGATCAAACAGCTGGATGCGCAATGGGACACCGAAATCCTCAAGGCCAGGATCGCGGTGGCGCGCAATTACGACCCATTGGTCAAGCCCCCGCAGGAAATGCACCGGCTCCTGCAGACGTTCACCCCCATCGAACCCGGCCAGAGACACCAGGCCGCCGACGCCTGGAAAGACCGCCGGGAAACCCTGACCCGGACGCTCGACGAAAAAACGCGCCTGGTCGAACAGTTCAAATCCCGCAACGCGATACTGCGCAACTCCCTGGCCTTCCTGCCGACCGCCGAAGACGATATCCAGCACCCCCTCAACGCGCTTCAGGACCAGGACAAACTGATGCTCCAGGACATGTCCAACGACATCTATGACCTGCTGCTCAGCGCCCTGGAGTTCGCCCAGAACACCACCGACGAACGCGCCCACGGCATCGAACTGGGGCTCAATCAGGTACTGGTCGACACGCAACGCCTGCCGCCTTCGTTCAAGGAACCGGTGGCCATCCTGCTCAACCACGTCAACCTGATCCTGCGCGAGCAACCCCGGGTCAATGCACTGATTGAAGAAATCGACGCGATACCGCTCTCCGAAAGCCTGGACGCCATCACCGATCAACTGAACCAGGACCAGCAACAGGCCGACAGCCTCAACCAGCGTCACCATTTGTACCTGTTGATTTTCTCGGCCCTGCTGCTCGTCCTGCTGCTGTACCTCGCCAGCCGCCTGATCCGCAGTTATGCCGAAATCAACCGGGTCAACCGCGCCCTGCAAGCCGCCAACACCCACCTCGAACAACGCGTGGAGCGGCGGACCCGCAAACTGCACGAGGCGCAGAGTGAACTGATGGAAAGTGCCCGCCTGGCCGGCATGGCCGAGATCGCCACCAACGTGTTGCACAACGTCGGCAATGTGCTCAACAGCGTGAATATCTCCGCCGACCTGGTGGCCCGCAAGCTGCGCACCAGCAAGACCCAGGGCCTGGCCAAGGCGGTGGCGATGCTCAACGAGCATCGCCACGATCTTGGCGAGTTCATTACCGGCGACGAACGTGGCAAGCTGTTGCCTGGGTACCTCAACCAACTGGCCGAGGCCATTGCCACGGAACAGCAGAGCATGAGCGACGAACTGACCCAATTGAGCAAGAGTGTCGAGCACATCAAGGACATCGTCTCGACCCAACAATCCTATGCCGGCATCTCGACCATGGAGGAACCCCTGTATATTCGGGACTTGCTTGAAGACGCCTTGCGCATGAACTCCGGCGCCCTGAACCGGCACAACGTCACCGTGATCCGCGAATATGACGACGTCCCCCGGGTGATGGCCGACAAGCACCGCTTGCTACTGATCCTGATCAACCTGATCAGCAACGCCAAGCAGGCCATGGCCAACCTCTCCGACCGCCCGCGCGAGATCACCCTGCGAGTCACGGCGGTCGAGGACAGCACATTGCGCATCAGCGTCAAGGACGCCGGCGAAGGCATCCCAGCGGAAAACATGACACGGATCTTTGCCCATGGCTTCACCACCCGCAAGGAAGGCCATGGCTTCGGCCTGCACAGTTGCGCCCTGGCCGCGGTCGAAATGAAAGGGCACCTGACCGCCCACAGCGATGGCCCCGGCAAGGGCGCCATCTTTACTCTCGAATTGCCTTTGAAAACCGCCGTGGGGGCCTAATGAACACACTCCGCAACCGTCGTATCCTACTGGTCGACGACACCCCGTCGATCCACGACGACTTTCGCAAGATTCTCACCCCCACGGTCGAGGAGTCGCCGGACCTGGACCTGATGGAAGCCGCGCTCTTCGGTCATGAGGTCAAGGCCAGCAGCGTCCTGCCTTTCGAACTCGACTCCGCCTATCAGGGCCAGGAAGGCCTGCAAAAAGTCGAACAGGCCGTGGCCCGCGGACTGCCCTACGCCCTGGCCTTCGTCGACATGCGCATGCCCCAGGGCTGGGACGGTGCCGAAACCATCGAACACCTGTGGCAGGTCGACCCCAACCTGCAGGTGGTGGTCTGCACCGCCTATACCGACTATTCCTGGGATGACCTGCTGGAGCGCCTGCACGGTCACGACCGGTTGGTGATTCTGAAAAAGCCCTTCGACAATATCGAAGTCCAGCAATTGGCCAACACCCTCACCAACAAATGGGAAATGACCGAACGCGCCAATCTGCAGATGCACCGGCTGGAAGAGCTGGTGGAACAGCGGACCCAGGCCCTCAGGCAGACCAGCCTGGCCTTGCAACATGAGATCGACGAGCGCAAGCAACTGGAAGGGCAGCTCGTGCAATCGGAGAAGCTCGCGTCCCTCGGCCAACTGGCCGCCGGCGTCGCCCATGAGATCAACAACCCCATCGGCTTCATTTCCTCGAATCTGGGGACCCTGGAGGGGTATTTCAACAAGCTGCTGGAAATGCTCCAGGCCTATCAGGACGCCGAGAAAGGCATCGCCGAGCCCGAATTGCAGGCACGCTTGAAGAGCCTGCGCGAGCGGGTCGAGCTGGATTTCCTCGAGGAGGATATTCCGCTGCTGATCAAGGAGTCCAAGGACGGCATCGGCCGGGTCGGGCAGATCGTCAAGGACCTGAAGAACTTCTCCCGGGTCGATTCGAACCAGGAGTGGCAATGGAGCAATTTGCAACAGGGTATCGAGTCGACCCTGAACATTGTCGCCAACGAACTCAAATACAAGGCCGATGTGGTCAAGGACTACGCCGAACTACCGGAAATCGAGTGCCTGCCGTCACAGATCAACCAGGTCATCATGAACCTGGTGGTCAATGCCGCCCAGGCCATGGGACCCGAGCGCGGCACCATTACCCTGCGTGGCGGTGCCCAGGATGAGCATATCTGGCTGGAAGTGGCCGACACCGGTTCGGGCATGGCCCCCGAGACCGTGCAAAAGATCTTCGACCCGTTCTTTACCACAAAACCCATTGGCAAGGGCACGGGCCTCGGGTTGTCGCTGTCCTATGGCATCGTGCGCAAACATGCCGGGCAGATTACGGTGCAAAGCGAGTTGGGGGTCGGCACCACCTTCAGGATCGAGTTGCCGATCCGGCAGAACAAAGCGGCCTGAACCAACGACCCGCTTGCCGCTGGCGTCTCAGCAGGCCGAGTCCTGGAAATCCTTCCCGGCTGAGTGGGAATCAAATCCCACTTCGAGCTGTTCTCGATTTTTCTCCTGGCGCAGAATGCCTGACTGACCTGATGAGCCCGAATCCAAGGAAACCGTATGAGCCTGTCCCTTCTCAGTCGTTACGCCTTCTTTACCGGTTGTGTGATCTTCACCCTCGCCAGCCTGCCGTTCCTGGGGCATGACTGGCTCTGGCCCTTCACCCTGGTGACCGGCCTGCTGAGCCTGCTGGGCCTGTTCGACCTGCTGCAAAGTCCCCACGCGGTGCGCCGCAACTACCCGGTCCTGGGCAATATCCGCTACCTGGTGGAAGGCATTCGCCCGGAGATTCGCCAGTACCTGCTCGAATCCGACAGCGAAGCCCTGCCCTTCTCCCGTGCCCAGCGTTCGCTGGTGTATTCCCGGGCCAAGAACGAAAGCGCCGACAAACCCTTCGGCACCCTGATCGATGTGTACCAGGGCGGTTTCGAATTTATCGGCCACTCCATGCGTCCGGCACCACTGAGCGACCCGAGCGGCTTTCGCGTCATCGTCGGCGGCCCGCAGTGCAAGCAACCGTACTCGGCCTCGGTGTTCAACATTTCGGCGATGAGCTTCGGCTCCCTGAGTGCCAACGCCATCCGCGCCCTGAACCAGGGCGCCAAGCTCGGCAACTTCGCCCACGACACTGGCGAGGGCAGCATCAGCCCCTACCATCGCGAGAACGGCGGCGACCTGACCTGGGAGCTGGGCAGCGGCTATTTCGGCTGCCGCACCGCGGACGGCCGCTTCGACCCGGAGCGCTTCGCCGCCCAGGCGCGGGACCCGCAGGTGCGGATGATCGAAATCAAGATGAGCCAGGGTGCCAAGCCCGGCCATGGCGGCATTCTGCCCAAGCACAAAGTGACCCGCGAGATCGCCGAAACCCGCGGCATCCTGATGGGCGAGGACTGCGTATCGCCGTCGCGGCATAGCGCGTTTTCCACGCCGATTGAAATGATGCACTTCATCGCCCAACTGCGTGAATTGTCCGGCGGCAAGCCGGTGGGCTTCAAGTTCTGCCTGGGCCATCCGTGGGAATTCATGGGCATTGCCAAGGCCATGCTGGAAACTGGCATCCTCCCGGACTTTATCGTGGTCGACGGCAAGGAAGGCGGCACCGGCGCGGCACCGGTGGAATTCACCGACCATATCGGCGTGCCAATGCGCGACGGCCTGCTGTTCGTGCACAACACCCTGGTGGGCTTGAACCTGCGGGACAAGATCAAGCTCGGCGCCAGCGGCAAGATTGTCAGCGCTTTCGATATCGCCAGCGTCCTGGCCATTGGCGCCGACTGGGCCAACTCGGCGCGTGGCTTCATGTTCGCCATCGGCTGCATCCAGTCGCAGAGCTGCCATACCAACAAATGCCCGACTGGCGTCGCGACCCAGGATGCCCTGCGTCAACGCGCGCTGGTGGTACCGGATAAAGCCCAGCGGGTGTTCAACTTCCACCGCAATACCTTGAAGGCGTTGGCCGAGATGCTGGCGGCGGCGGGGTTGGAGCATCCGTCGCAACTGGAAGCCAAGCATCTGGTACGGCGGATGTCGGCGACCGAGATCAAGCTGTTTTCGCAGTTGCATGTGTTCCTCAAGCCGGGTCAGTTGCTGACCGGCGAGGTCAATGGCGAGTTCTATTCGCGCATGTGGCAGATGGCGCGGGCGGATAGTTTCGAGGCCAACTCCGAAGCGGTGGCCTGAGACCCAACCGGCGATACCGGCGCAAGACTTAGCGCCGGTTAGCCCGCCTCGTCAATGTCGAGGTCAACAGAGTATCGTTGTCTCTCCCGATACTTCGGAGCCTTTACCAGGCATTCGACATCACCGCTCCGTCCTTCTCCAGCGAGGCGACTTCTCCCGTTTATTAATTAATTGACGCCCGTCCGTCATCGCTGAAGTGACCTAAACTCAAGTACCGCCGTACCGTCATAAACGGTATGCGCGATCAACACCACCGCATACTGCCCAGGATAGTTATTTTTCATGGCATAATTCTCAGAAAGGTCAAGAATATAAAAGTGCTCGGGCGCTGTTTGACGCTTCATTTTTTCCTCGACAACTTCCGTTGGCTCAACCTTGATAGAAGAGCCCAGCAACTTGAAATAGGTCGTATAGAGATCACTACCATAACCATAAACTGGAATATTTTTATTATCACCGATCACTTTTTGCGTAGCCGACCGCCAATCCAAAGCCGCTCTTTCAAAACTCGGTAAATTTCTCTCCCCCCACAGGTGAGCCATCGACATGGACAAAATAAATACCACTATGGTATACCGAGTAAACCTGTCACGTACCGAGCGTATCGCATACGCGACCACCAACAAAGTGACTGGCAAAAGAACAATCGTATTTCGGTAGGATAAGATAGGCGTCTGAAAAGTCGACCTTATATAGGAAATCGCCAAGGTCCCCGTCCACCAAAGCACCAACAACCTGAGTGCATCTCGATGTTTGTCATGTTGAAGCATTTGGCTCAAACCTATAATCAACAACCCGACAAACAACACCCCTAGCGTGGCATTTCCAAAATGCTTTAAAAAAGCGATCTCTACAAAATCATTGACCGGTCTGTGTATCCACACCGCCTTTTTTCCTGCATTAATAATAATGTAAGGGACAATGGGAAGCAGGCTGACAAGCATGCCTCCTCCTGAGACCAGAGCCCTGTAAAACAAGCGCTTCTTGAACCCCTCACGAAAGCTCTCATAGCCCAACAATACAGCCTGCACCATAATCGGAAAAAATCCAAAATAGTGAGTATTGACTAGCAGTGCGCCCACCACCATATAGATCATCATGGATCTGATAGTTTGCTGCCTCAGCAAATCGAGAAACGTCACAAATGACAGCACCGTCAATACGATCAATAGCGAATAAGAACGTACCTCTTGCGAGCTGAGTATTAAGAAAATATTGACTGCTGAAAGAAACGCCACCAACAGCCCCGTCTTGTCATCAAACAACCGCCGCCCCAACATAAACATCGCAGGAATCAGCACAATTCCGAAGCAAAGGGAAAGATAGCGCCCTATCATTTCATGGTAACCAAAAATCTTATAAGCACACCAAAGTATCATCTGATAAAGTGGTGGATGCACATCTTCAACTGTCACACGAAAAACTTCGGACAAACTATTATCCGGATCGCTAAACCCAGCACTGAACAGCTCATCCATCCACAAGCTTTGATACAACGTATCATAAAATCGAAAATAAACGCCTAAGCCGATGATCATCAACAGTAAACAATAAACCTTCCTGGGTCTTTTCCCCTTATTCAATGTATTCATATAGATCTCTTCCAACACTGCACCGTGTCCATTTCAAATCCGGCTATCGGATAGATCGGGGTATCAACAGAACCGCCACACCGATGCCGACGGCAAACCACAGCGTGGCCAGTCGAAAGAGCAACGTCGCTGCAATGGCCTCGGGGTTCGGCATACCCTTCCAGATAAGTAGAGCGATCATGACCGCTTCTGTACTGCCCAAACCACCCGGCATAAAGCTCAGTGCACCGGCCAGCATGGATACGGCATAGACAAATATCGCGAACACCAGCGGGATATCCCCGCCCACTCCTATCAATATCCGATGCAAGGCAAGCGCTTCCGCCCACCAGGCCAGCAAACTCAAAAAGGTCGCGCCAAGCAACATTCCGGGCGTATGGCATCGCCTTGCCTGATGTACGACATGACATAGGCTACGTAACAACACGAATGGCTTTGCGTCGGACCTGGGTATTCGTCGCTCAAAGGCGTCGATAAATGCCTTTCGGGAAAGCACCAGCAGCCCGAATCCCACCAACAATGCGCCGAACAGGATGATTGAACGTGATTCGGGATAAAGGCTGAGGCCGAAAAGCGCCAACACTACCACCGCCACCAGATCTGAAAGCCGCTCACTGAACAAGATGGCAAAACTCTGGGCATAGGGAACATGCCATTGTTTAAGCAATACACTGCGCAAGGCCTCACCGACCTTGCCCGGTGTCGTGGTAAGAGCAAAACCGGCCAGGTAGATTTTCAAACCCGGCCACCCGGGTAATACATGCCCCAAAGCCCTCAAATAGACCCGCCATCGCAAGAATCGCAGGCAGTAGTTGGTCAATACCAACAGCAGTATTACGACAATACCGCCCCCTCCGACGCGGCTCATCGTCCGGTAGACGGCATACCCGCCGCCCCACAGGGAAAACCCCAAGTAGCCGGTGGCCGAAAGTACGACGGAGCCGATCAATGCCCGATAACGCCAGCCGGATGGAAATATCGATTCGGTCATAGCTTCAGCCTTTTGAACAATGGCTGCGGGATAGAACGAATCGCCAGCATGATGAGCGCCCAGAAACCGGGAACGTAGAGCACCGCAGCCCGACGTTCGATACCCATCACAATCCGCCGGGCCACCCGATCCGGTTCGGCAACCAGCATCGCGGGGAACTTCAAGCCCTGGGTCATGGGCGTATCGACGAAACCGGGTTTGATTGTCGTGACATAAACCCCTGCGTTGAATAGACGGGCCCGCAACCCTTCGCAAAATGTCGAAATAGCGGCCTTGGCGGCCCCGTACAAGTAGTTGGAGGGGCGTCCCCGCTCACCCGCAACCGAGGAGATGACCGCCAACACGCCATGACGCTGCGCCTCCAACTGGTTGGACAGGAGAGTCAACAGCGCGATCACCGAAGTACCGTTGTTGGCAAACTCGCGTAGTGACAGGGCAACATCCTGCTCACAGGCCTGTTGGTCCGGTAATGTGCCATGAGCAATCAGCACAATATCGATGTGCCCCAACCCCTCCAGACAGTGCCCCAACATGGCCGCATGGGCACCGATGTCGGCGGCATCGATCACCCGGCCTGCGCCTCGGACTCGAAGATCGTCGGCGACCTGATGCAGCTTCTGGACATTGCGTGCAACCAGGAAAAATTCGCTGCCGTCTAGGGCCCAAAGCTGGGCACATGCCAAGGCAATCGTGGAGGTGGCGCCCATGACAAGGATCTTCTTCATTGTGTGACACGCTCCCAGAAACGTGAGGACAACGCCGGATCGCGCAGGGCTTGCAAACGTACCCAGGCGGGGTAAGCCTGACGAAAGTCGTTGCCGCTCATGTGCGCGTCTTTTGCAGGGTACAGTCGGCCTCCCGCCTCTCGGACAATTGCATCCAGGCGTCGAAAGAGCGTTTGTTCGGGCTTCGCACTCTGTGGAAAATCCAGGGCCAGCGATGTACCCGGCATCGGAAACGACAACAACCCAGGAGACGGGAGGTCGCCACAGCGTTTGAGTACGGCGAGGAATGAGCCTGTACCGCTGCCGGCTACGGCGTCGAGCAACTCAGCCAGCGCGGCCTCGGCCAAGGCGCTGGGCAGCACGCATTGAAACTGCTGGAACCCGTGACGCCCGTACATCCGATTCCAGTGCGAGATACGGTCAAGCGGGTAGAAAAAATGTGTGTACGGGCTGACTTCCCGCAACCGGCTTGTCGGTTGCCGATGCCAATAAAGCCGATTGAAGCCCTTGAGTGACAGACGATTGATCAGAGAAACCGCTGGTGTTATCGGGACGCTCAAACGACTGGGAGTCTCCACCGTCAACGTCCCATTGCGCGCATGGTCACCCACCACGAAAACACCTCGGCCCAGTTGGTCGCCCTTGGCCATGCAGTCGATCCAGGCAACGCTGTATTCATGCAGAGGATCCAGTTCGGTCGCCAGGTGGAAAAACTCATTCAGGTGACCAAAGCGTACGCGCGTGGTTTCGATCTGGCTGGCGACAATGGGTTGCAAGCGTATACACACCCAACTGATCACACCTGTCAGCCCCAGCCCACCGATAGTGGCGGTAAACCACTCCGGATTCTCCTGCCGCGAACAACGCAGGGGCGCGCAATCCGAGCGATGGAGTTCAAAACACTGGACCGAATGGCCAAAAGTACCTCGCACATGATGATTCTTGCCATGCACGTCATTGGCGACGGCACCGCCCAACGTCACGAATTGAGTGCCGGGGGTAACCATCAGAAACCAGCCTCTGGGAATGACCAACTCCAGAATCTCTCCCAGAGTCACTCCGGCCTCCGCGCAGATTTCTCCATTTTCCCAATCCACCTCGATGAAGCGATTGAGTGGACCCATCAGCAAAACCTGACCGCTACTGGCCAGGCAGCTGTCGCCATAGCTGCGTCCGTTGCCGAATGGCAGCGTCGTGCCATGCTGGCGAGCCAGGCCACGCAGTTGCTCATCCAGATCATTACGCCAGCGACACGGATGAGCGGTTTGCGGCGTTTGGGGATAACCGGCCCAGGAGAGCAGAAGGCGACTCACCGCATCGCCCTTGAAATATCCCGATATCTGACACACATGAGCTACTCCCTGCCTTTTCCAAAATGAAAGAGGATGGCAACGCCAATGTTCAAATGGCCATCCAGAAAATCAGACAGAACAGGCCACCGACCGCCAAACTTATATAATCATGAAGTGCAAAAACGACTGGGTCTTCATTCATCAACCCACGGTGAGTCAGTATCCATATACGAGTAATCCAGAACAGCAATAATGGACAGGCCAGCCAGATAAATTGAGGGTGAGAATACAATGAGAGCGTGCCACCATCATGGATATACAACACCAGCACCAACACTGACAGATACCCCGACGCCGTTCCCATGGACGACAGCATTTCCAGATCAACGGTAAAGTAATCACGACCACTGATCGCGCCTTCATTTCCCTTGCTTAACGCAACACTCAGTTCTGAATAACGTTTGACCAAGGCCAGACTGAGAAACATGAACATCGAGAACGCCAGTATCCAAACGGTTAACTCCAGCCCGAACACCACGCTGCCCGCGACGATGCGGAGGGTATAAAGCAGTGCCAAGGCAACCACGTCGAGCGCCATGACCCGTTTCAGTGCCAGCGAATAGCCCAGCGTCAGCAGATAATAGATAACCAGCACCGTCGAGAACTGCCCAGGCAACAACCATATCGCCCCGCCAAAAGCGATCGCGAGCAATATCGGAAAAGCCACCAGCCCCGACTGGATCGACAATTCCCCACTGGCAAAGGGTCGTCGATGCTTAGTGGGGTGTCGTCGATCATCGCCAAGATCGAGTAGATCGTTGAGAATATAGACACCCGATGCACATAATCCAAACAACAGAAACGCCAATACGCCTTTCCAGAGTAAAGACAGGTTGCCCAACTGATGAGCAGCCAACAAGGGAACAAATATCAACGCGTTCTTCACCCATTGGTGAATCCGCAACGCCTTGCTCCACACCTTGAAACCAACCGATCTGGAGTGGATAACTTGCTCGACGTTCCCCATCGATCTGGCCGCACGCTCGACGCCTGGAAGCGGATTGACAACATAAGCCAGGTTGGCGGAACGCCACACAACCAGGTCATCACGGGAATTACCGACATAGTCAAAGCCTTTCTCCCCGTAAAGCTCGACCAGCACATCACGCTTTCGCGTCCCTGAAAGGTTGCGCTCCGCGCTCGAGGACAACACCTGGTCGAACAACGCGAGATGCCCGGCAATACGATCCACCAGAAAATGATGACTGGCCGTGGCCAGGACAACCCTGCGCCCCGTGCGCCGCTGTTCTTCAATCATGGAAATGATCACGGGATCGTAGGGCAACAGCGATACATCGATTTCACTGACGCCAGCCAGATGTGCTTTCAGATGGGCCTTGCCCTGTCTCAACCAACTCAGTGTTCTGAACAGATTCAGCGGTTGGCTGCGCACAAACGCCATACCGCTTTCCAACAAAAGATCGGATCTGAGAAGAGTGCCATCCAAGTCGACGACAAATGGAATGACCGCCATACCTGAATCCTTCCATGAGTTCCAACATTGATTGTATCTGCGACGTAGGGTGTTGCTGATTGGGCCGAGTCTATGCCTTATCCAAGGAGAGTGTAACTGTCAGAAATAACAGGTATAGACGAATTTATCAGCCTCTACTCGCGAAGCCACTGACAGCACTGTAAGTCCAGATTCCGGCGTTTGAAGGCCTTGTGACATTCAGTAATACCCCAGTTTTGCAATTCCCTCCCATTCCCGCCAACCTGCATGCCGCCGACATACGGCGTGCAATTTCTTACAGCCACAACAGCCCTATTCAACATTCCCCCAAGAGCTTCCCCGTGATGTCCAACGGACGCGATCACCGCATCGACTTTTTCCGCGGGTTGGCGCTGATCTTCATTTTCTGGGATCACCTGCCGCAGAACCCTCTCGGCCATTTCACCGTGCGCAATTTCGGTTTCAGCGACGCGGCGGAAATCTTCGTCTTCCTCGCCGGGTATGCCGCGATCCTGGCCTACGGCAAGATCGTCCGCCGTGACGGCTATCTGGTTGCCTGCGTGCGCATCCTGCGCCGCGCCTGGGTGCTTTATGTTGTGCATATCTTCCTGCTGGCGTTGCTGATGGGCATCGTGTTCTTTGCCAACAGCCAGGTGGAAACCCGTGACCTGGTGCAGGAAATGGGCTTGCAGTATTTCCTCACCCATCCGCAGCAGGCACTGGTGGACGAATTGCTGCTGCGCTTCAAACCCAACCTGATGGACCCCCTGCCGCTGTATATCCTGCTCCTGCTCGGCTTGCCGCTGGTGCTGCCGATGCTGTTGCGCAAGGCCGAATACGTGGTCGGGCTGTCGGTGCTGCTGTACCTGCTGGCCCCCTGGTTCCAGTGGAACCTGGCCGCCCAGGAGGGCGGCGTGTGGTTCTTCAACCCCCTGGCCTGGCAGTTGTTGTTCGTGCTGGGGAGTGCGGCGGCGATCCATGGACAGCGCAAGACGCGTCCGCGGACCCGCGCCCTTTCGCGGCAGCCTTTGTTCATGACCTGCGCGGTCTACCTGTTCGCCTGCGCGGTGATCGCCCTGTCCTGGCGATGGCCGCAGGCCCATGATGCCTTCATGCCCAAGCTCTTGGGCGAATGGCTCTATCCGATCAGCAAGACCGATCTGTCGCCGGCGCGCTTGCTGCATTTCCTCGCACTGGCCTATGTAGTGGCGACGCTGTTGCCCAAGGATGGCTGGCTGGATCACTGGCTGGCCCGACAGACCTGCCGGATGGGCCGTTACTCACTGGAAGTGTTCTGCTTCGGCGTGTTGCTTGCCCCCTTGGCGGACATGTTCAACGCCCAGGCCGGGGATGCCTGGCCGATTCAGCTGTTCAGCGCACTGCTGGGGGTGGCGTTGATGGCGGCGCTGGCAGGCTGGCTGGACCTCAACCAGCGATTGGGCCAGGGCACAAAGGTGGTCAGCGCCTGACAGGATCGACGTCTTTGTCAGTGCGACGGTCATGCCCTCTGCCCCGGATCAGCGCCAACACACCAATGGCCGATAGAAAAAACCTGACTTGCCTCACATATTCTTCCCCGCCCCCAAGCAGCGTCTAAGCTTCAGGCAAGTGCGATCAATCTGCGTGAATGGATGAATCGACTATGGGCGCTTTATGGCAATCCGATACGAGCAAGACTGTGGCGCCAGCCAACAGGGAGGATGAAGCGCCTTTACCGAAAAAACCGCGTAAGCGCAGGCTATGGTGGCGGCTGTTCTGGCTGGTGCTGCTGATTGCCCTGGTTTTACTGGGGTTTGCCGCCTCGCGGGAAATGCGCAGCTCCAAGCTCCAGGCGCGCGAATTCAGCCGTCTCGCCGCGGACCTGGGCTATTCAGTGGCATCCGGCCCCAGCGATTCGATGCTGTATCCCGGCGCCGGACCTTTCGACAAGCGCCTGGGCTACAGCTCGCTCGGCGAATTCCTGCCGCGCCTGTTGAAACGCAATTACCTGATCGAGGCCCAGGCCCGCTTCTCCCCTGCCCTGCTGGATTACAGCCAGGCCGGTTTCTTCGTGCCCTACAAGGAGAAAATCCAGGCGGGGCTGTCGATCACCGATTGCCGCGGCACCGATCTCTACCACTACGACTACCCGCAACAACTGTATGCGAGCTTCGCCGCCATCCCGCCGCTGGTGGTCAACAGCCTGCTGTTCATCGAAAACCGTGACCTGCTCGACCCGAAACAGCCCGAGGCCAACCCCGCCGTGGACTGGCCACGCTTCGGCAAGGCGGTGTTGTCGCAGATCGGCAAGGTGCTGCACATCGGTGGCCAGACCGCCGGGGGCAGCACCCTGGCAACCCAGTTGGAAAAATACCGTCACTCGCCGGACGGCCTGACCCTCTCCGGCGGTGAAAAGATCCGCCAGATGATTTCCGCCAGCGTGCGCGCCTATCAGGGCGGACCGCGAACCCTGGAAGCCCGGCAGGACGTGGTGCGCGACTACCTCAACAGCGTGCCGTTGTCCGCCGTCCCCGGCCATGGCGAAGTCCATGGCATGGCCGAAGGCTTGCGGGTCTGGTACGGCGCCGATTTCGCCCAGGTCAACGCCCGCTTGAACAGCGTTGCCAGCGATCCCCTGAGCCTGGCCCAACGTGGTCTGGCCCTGCGCGAGGTGTTGTCGCTGATGATTGCCCAGCGCCGCCCCTCCCACTACCTGGCCCGCGGCCGCGATGAACTGGCCGAACTGACCGACAGCCATATCCGCCTACTGGCCCAGAACGGGGTGATCGACGCGCCCCTGGCCGCCGCCGCCCTGGCCAGCAAGGTGACCTACCGCGACTGGCAGCAGGAGCCGACGATCCAGCCGGTGGAGTCGAACAAGGGCATCAGCGTGGCCCGCAGCCGCCTGTCGGCCATGCTCGACCGGCCGCTCTACGATCTCGACCGCCTTGACCTCTCGGCCACCAGCACCCTGCAGTCGGACTTGCAAAGCCAGGCCAGCGATTACCTCAAGCGTCTGGCCGACCCCGAGTTCGCCAAGTCCCTGGGCCTGTTGGGCGAACACCTGTTGACTCCGACCAGCACGCAACAGGTGCGCTACAGCTTCACCCTCTTCGAACTCACCCCCGACAGTGCACGGGTGCGAGTGCAGACCGACAGCACCGACCAACCTTTCGACATCAATGAAGGCAGCAAGCTTGAACTGGGCTCCACCGCCAAACTGCGGGTGCTGACCAGCTATCTGCAGATCATCGCCGAACTGCATGATCGTTATGGCAACCAGTCCACCACTGAGCTGAAGAAAGTCGCCAATGACGCCCAGGACCCGATCACCCGCTGGGCAGCGGACTATCTGACGCAGAACAGCGACCGTTCCTTGCCGAAAATGCTCGACGCGGCCCTCAGCCGACAATACTCGGCCAACCCAGGCGAAAGCTTCTTCACCGGCGGCGGCCTGCATCACTTCCACAACTTCCGCAAGGAAGACAACGGCCGCAGCCCGACCTTGCGTGAAGCCCTGCGCGAGTCGATCAACCTGCCGTTTATCCGCCTGATGCGCGACCTGGTGCGCTACAGCACCTACCAGGGCCCGAACAACAGCGCCGAACTGCTCAAGGACGACACTGAGCCACGTCGCCAGGAATACCTGGCGCGCTTCGCCGACCGCGAAGGCACGGCCTTCATGCTGCGCTTCTGGAAGAAATACCAGAACAAGACATCCCAGGAACGCCTGGACACCTTCCTCGACGGCATGCACCCGACGCCGATTCGCCTCGCCGCCGTGCATCGCTACCTGCTGCCGAACGCTCCGCAAGCGGCGTTCAACGCCTTCGTGCGGGCCCACCTGAAAACCGAGAAAGTCACCGACGAACGCCTGGCCAAACTGTACAAAAGCTACGGTCCCGGCACCTTCGACCTGCCGGACCAGGGTTTTATCGCCAAGGTTCACCCACTGGACCTGTGGCTGCTGGGCTACCTGTTGAACAACCCCCAGGCACGCTTCAGCCAGGTAGTCGCCGCCAGCGAGTTCGAACGCCAGGAAGTCTACGGCTGGCTGTTCAAGAGCAAGCACAAGAGCGCCCGCGACAGCCGGATCCGGGTAATGCTGGAAATCGAGGCCTTCCTCGATATCCATCAGCGCTGGCAACAGGTCGGCTACCCCTTCGATCACCTGGTGCCATCGCTGGCGACCGCCATCGGCAGCTCCGGCGACCGCCCGGCGGCGCTGGCCGAGCTGGTGGGGATCATTCTCAACGATGGCGTGCGCCTGCCGACACTGCGCATCGACACTCTGCACTTCGCCGCCGACACACCCTACGAAACCCGCCTGGTCAACGACCCGGACAAAGGCAAGCGGGTGCTGCCGTCGGAGGTCGCCACGGCCCTGCGCGAAGCCTTGTCACAAGTGGTGGATGCGGGGACCGCGCGACGGGTCTCCGGCAGTTTCAAACAGCCAGATGGCACACCGCTGGCCATGGGCGGGAAAACCGGCACCGGTGACAACCGCATCGAGGCCATCGGCCCCGGTGGGCGGGTTTTGAGTTCGAAGTCGATCAACCGGACGGCGACCTTCGTGTTCTATATCGGCGACCATCATTTCGGCACCCTGACCGCGTTCGTGCCAGGGCGCTCGGCCGAGTCGTTCAAATTCACCTCGGCCTTGCCGGTCCAAGTGCTCAAGGGCATGGCGCCGATCCTGACGCCCTACCTGCAGCCGGGCAGCAATACCTTGTGCAGCGCGCAGAAGGTCGCGCAAACACGCTGACGGCGCGAGAAAAGCCTCAGCGTGCGCTGTGAAAACGCTTGGCGAGGGTGTAGTTCTTTTTCCAGTAGCTATTGCTGAGGGAATCGATACGCACCGTCTTGCCGCTGCGGGGCGAGTGAATGAACTGGCCCCCGCCGACATAGAGCCCGACATGATTGACGTTGTTCTGGCCATTGCGCCGGAAGAACACCGCATCGCCGGGCTTGAGGTTTTTCCGCTCGATGGTCTTGGCGTTGGAACGCCGCATCGCCACGGTGGTACGCGGCAGCTTGATATCGGCCTCCTGCTGGAAGAGGTAGACCAGCAAGCCGCTGCAATCGAAGCCACTGACCGACATCCCGCCCCAACGGTAGGGCGTGCCGATCAGCTCATGGGCACGCCCCACGACATTGTCGATGGGTGCCGGCGCGGCCTTGGGCCGCATCCCCTGGACCACCTTGACCGACGAACCCGGGTTTGCCACATCAAGGGCGGCATGAGCCGACAGGAACAGGCCCGGCGACACCCACAGAAGTGCTCCTAACAAGAAACTGGACACGATAAGTCCCGCCTTTTTGACACGAGGCGGCATGGTAAAGAGCTGTCCCGACGCTTGATTAGAGTGTTTTTCTTCGATTTGCGTAGGGGAAATCTCTAGAGGCAAACGGAAAACACAACAAATGTCGACCAAGTCTACGAGCGCAACCAAGCCGAGCGTCCGTTCGTCATTTTTTCTTGCCGCGCACTTAAGATATATCTTAAGGTATATCTTAACCAGACAGGAGAAGAGCAATGAGAGAGCACCCCCATCACCACCACCCTCGCGAATTCGGCGATGGCCATGACGGTTTCGAACGCCGCCCAGGCCGCGAACGCGGCGGGCGCGGCCCCCGGGTTTTTGCCCCCGGCGACCTGAAACTGTTGCTGCTGGCGCTGATTGCCGAGCAGCCGTGCCACGGCTACGACCTGATCCGCCAGATCGAAGGCATGTTTGACGGTGCCTATAGCCCGAGTCCCGGCGTGATCTACCCGACCCTGACCTTCCTCGAAGAAAGCGAACTGATCATCGGCGACGCCGCCGCCGGAAAAAAGCGCTACACCGTGACCGACGCGGGACGCCAGTCCCTGATCGAACAGGCCGTGGCCCTTGACGGCGTGCGCATGCGCATCGATGTCAGCAAGCGCTCGCTGCGCGGCCATGAGCGGCCACTGGAAATCCACGAGGCGGTGCACAACCTGCGCCACGCCCTGCAACTGCACAACGGCCGCTGGAGCCCGGAAGAAATCCTGCGGGTTCGCGACCTGCTGAACAATACCGCCAAGGCCATCGTCGATGGGCCGGTATCCGCCCCGGCATGCTCGGAGAAATCGGAATGAATGCAGTCAGCCAACAAGGGATTCACCGCGTCATGCACGAAATCAAGCGCCGACGCCTGGAGGTGTTGCGAGTCGTCGACCTCACCCCGCGCATGCGCCGCATCACCCTGGGCGGGCCGGAGCTGGCGGGCTTTGTCAGCCTGGGCACGGATGACCATGTGAAAGTATTTTTCCCACAGAACGCCGTCGAACAGGTCGCGCTGGAAACCATGGTGCTGGGGGCCAAGGACAACGGCCCGTTGCCGGCCATGCGTGACTACACCCCACGGCGTTATGACCTGGAGATCGGCGAACTGGACATCGATTTCGTCCTGCACGGTGATGGTCCGGCTTCAACCTGGGCGGCCCAGGCCACGCCCGGCCAGTACCTCACTATCGGCGGGCCACGCGGCTCGATGGTGGTGCCGGATATCTTCGACAGCTACCTGTTGATCGGCGACGAAACCGCGCTGCCGGCCATTGCCCGGCGCCTGGAAGGCCTGGCGGCCAACCGGCGGGCACGGGTGCTGATCGAGGTGGAGAACGCTGCTGAACAACAGGTACTGAAGAGCCCGGCGCAGGTCGAGGTGACCTGGGTGCGGCGTGATGCGCCGGAGCAGGATCTGCTGCGCAGCATCGAACAGCTGAGCCTCCCCGAAGGCCGCCTGTATGCCTGGGTGGCGACCGAGGCGGCACTGTCACGCAAGATCCGCAAGGTGCTGCTGGGCAGCCATGGCTTGAACGAGGAGTTTCTCAAAGCGGTCGGCTACTGGAAGCTGGACGACAGCGCCGAAGACTGATCAGACAACAGAGAGGTTGATGCAAGCCTCAAGGGCCTCTTCGCGGGCAAGCCCTGCTCCTACAGGTTTGTGTCGTACACAAAAGGTCAGTGGACACCGCGAAACTGTAGAAGCAGGGCTTGCCCGCGAAAGCGTCAGTACAGACACCGCAGCTCTACCTGCCAACCCGCCACCGATCCACCCCAATCAACGCCCCCGACACCAGCAAGAACCCCAACAGAATCTGCCCGGCATTGATAAACACCTGTGGATAACCCAACTTATCCACATCGACGAAGGGATACGGATACACCCCGATCAGTTGTCCGCGTAACAGCACATAGGCGAAATAGACCACCGGATAGATCGCCCAGGGCAGCCCATCCGACAGCCGCAAAGTGCCCTTCTTCACGCAGCCCCACCAATAGACCACGAACAGCAGCGGCATCACGTCGTGCAGCAGCTCATCGGCCAACCACTGGAACCCTTGGGGATGCCACAGATGGCGCAACAACAGGTTGTAGGCCAACCCGACCACCACGATGCTCGCCGTCACGCCAGTCTGCACCGTCGGCCTGAGAAACCAACGGCGGCCCGCTGAGTCTCGTGACATCACCTCGCAGGTCAGCACCGTCGCCGCCAGGGTATTGGTCAGCACCGTGAAAAAGCTGAAAAAGGTCACCAGGCCGCCGATCAGGCTGGCCTCCACCCGCCAGCGAAAAATCAGCAGCAGGTACAGTTGGATCGCCAGCCCGCTCCACCCCAGCAGCGCCGCCCCCATCAACAGGACCCGCCGCCAACCGCCCGATGCTCGCACAGCGCGGCGTATCGCTTCGCCCGCCCTCACAACTCGCGCTTGGTCCGTGCCAGCTTGATATAAAGGGCCTCGACCTTCTCCCGTGCCCATGGCGTCTTGCGCAGGAAAGTCAGACTCGACTTGATGCTCGGGTCACTCTTGAAGCAACGGATATCGATGCGTTGCGCCAACCCTTCCCATTCGTAATGGGCCACCAGGGCATTGAGGATCTGCTCCAGAGTCACGCCATGCAAAGGGTTGTTGTTCGATGCCGTCATGCCAGGCCTTCAGGTCAGGAAAGGGAAGAAGCCGCGCACCTTAGCCGAGCCGTGGGGCGGGGGGAAGAGCCACGGGCGAAGACAAGCCGTCCCGCAGCTGAAATGACTGTGGGAGCGCTCTGATACGGCGCGCGGCGTGCGTGCAAGCGACAATCCATGCGCAAGCCGACAGACTGGCGATCAGCACCGCGGCAGCTCTTGCTTCAAGTTTAGTGCTGGAACCGGAAAAGCCTCTGGTTTTGTGCTTCTCCGCGCGCTCAGCCAATATCGCTGGTCACTGCCTTGCTGATTGTCTCTCCCAGCCCCTGCACCGTGCCGGAGAACGGCACAACAAGGCAGCAACGTCTCAATGTGGATTGCAACCGCTGCTGATCGAAACGTCATGTGTCACATCGGGTCTGTAGGGTTCCAGATTCCAAGGCGTTTTATCGCGAGCAATCGTCAGATGGCAAACCAACTGGCGGCGCATCCCTCCACCATCATTGTTTTTCCATTGCCAATCATTGCCAAATTTCCGAACAAGCTCAGCATATTCGGCATTGGTCTGATCAGATTGTATGGCCCTACCGCAGGTTGTGGGTATTACCGACAAGCTCCACTCATTCTTTTGAGTCCCGGGGTCGTAGCGCTGTATCCATGAAGCCGACTCTATATATTGCGTACAGACGCCAGTATCCCCCGCGACAGGCGAATCGTTCGCGTCCCGCCGCAGCGCCGACCAGCTTTTCAAATCGGCCCGATACACCAATGAGTAACGCTCGCCAGTTTTCACCTCCAGCTTGCCAGTACTGGTATTAACCGGACTGATCTGCGAACTGTAAGTAGCCGTGCTATCAAACAACACAACACTTCCGTCAGGTGCGCTGTTCGGCAAGGTCACGGCAGCTGCCCAGTTACCATCGGCGACGCTATAGCGAATGATTTTTTGCCCGGAAAGATCGGGAATGGTACTGCCCTGGCTATTGGGGCTATAACTGACCGTTTGCACCCGCCATTTTTGGCGCGAAGCACTATAGACAAATGAAAAGCTGTCTTTTTTCTCAACACTGATGGCATCAACGCCCACATCGGTATTTTTCAAGGACAGCACGCTTTTATAAGTTGCATTCGAATTAATGGTAATGCGTGTTGCATCAGGCGCCGCATCGGGCAAACTGAGATTCGATGAGAAATCCCCATCCGCAAGACTGAAATTTATGACACTGTCCCTGGCCGGTATATTACCCTGCCCACCAATGGCATTGGGACTGAGATCCAGAGCATAAGAAATACGTATGACAAACAACAACACAAAAATATAAGTTCTCATTTTCACTCCCTGTCCGCCAACGGCCGACCTGATCATTCACCCGGGCAAAAATCAACCACCAGGGCGACTTCGAATAGGCCCCTTGTTTTCCAGAACTCAGGGGACCGTGATCGTTCGGTTACTGGCCCAACTCGAGGTTTGCCCCTTGAGTGTCTGCCGTGTCGTAATTTTATAAGTGCCCGAGCCCAACTGAGCGCCATTGATAAACCAGTTTCCATTGCCATCGGCCAGCGACTTGTCAAAACAGTACCCGCCGCCTTCCAGACACACGTCAACGGTCGCGCCCGCCGCGCTTTTCCCTGAAATCATGAAGGGTGACGACACAGGCGATCCTTCAGTGGGACTGGAAATACTGGACGGATCCAACAGCATGAAGGCTCGGTTATTCGCCCAGCTCGATACCTGTCCATTGAGTGTTTGCCGTGCCGTGATCTTATAAGTGCCCGAGTCGAACTGAGCGACATCGATGAACCAGTATCCATTGGCATCGGCCACACGCTTGTCAAAACAGTACCCGCCGCCTTCCAGACACACGTCAACGGTCGCGCCCGCCGCGCTTTTCCCTGAGATTCTGAAGGGTGATGTTGCAATCGTGCCGTCAACCGGACTGAAAATCCACGGAGAGTCTGAATACGCCGGCATTGTCCCTGGTCCCGCGGTGACTTCCTGATCACGGGGATAAAATTCGAAGGTGACATCCTGATTCGACGAGGCAGGAAGGCTGACTTTTATAACCGGAACGACGATTCCCCCACTATCGGTATAAAATTCTTTCTGATTGGACCTGGCATCCACCAGACCGGCAGAATCAGAATAAAAGAATGCCTGAAGAGGTAGCGTACTGGCACTGCCTTGAGGCCAGGTCGTCAATTGCAATTCATTCCACTCGTAGAAACCATTGACCTTTTGCTTGGCCTTGAGAGACTCGTTAAAAAAAACCGCACTGTCCAACGTACCGCTCGCCACATCAAAACCACATTGTTCCAAATGTGCATTACCACTGGTCGACTGATTCCAGTGAGTCGCCCATTGATCCGCATTGACAATACCTTGTGCCTGACAAGGGCGGCTGACATCCTTGTACTTATTATTCTCCAGCGTAATGCTTCCACACAAGACGTCACGATGCCAATCCCATGAATCCATGGGGAACGAGCAAATAACACCGATAGAGAGCTTATTAACCGGGGCAGACAATTTTGGATAAAAAATGTAGCCATTCGTAAAGCCCCAGGCAAACGTCTGAAACTTTGCATCTGCCCTCAGATAGGAAAAGGCCACGCCACCGCGCTCCCGGGAGGGTGGGCTGGGATCCCAAACCCGATAGCGATCGGATTTTTTGCTGACCCGGAGAATTACACCACTGCAGAGAAAGGCCGGCCTATTATTAGTGCCGCAATTCTCAGCCAAATTGGAATAGCGAGCGCGAATATCGGCTAATACCGTATTAGCGTCATCCAACGAGCTGCCCGGATTACCTGAAACCCACTGAGCAGAGACCTGATGGCACAGCGCAAACAGGCCAAGCCCCAAAAGAAATAGTATCTTCTTCATGAAACCACCTTCGTCCATTACATAACAGTGAGAACACCCACTCCATTGCAACGATTTCACCCAGTGGTTCATACGGCGATACGACGACCAACGATTATTCAATTCATTGCTTATAACAGCACAGCAAACTCCATCAACCTTGCAAGAGCGCGAAAAAATTGAATAACGTCAAGTGTTCATGACACACGTTGTCTGTTGACCAATACCTTAGAAGAACGCAATACAGGGCTCTACTGTCAGAAATGACAGTCCTGACCAACGGTAGTGATGCCTCGCCACGCACCAAGGAAACATGGGACGGGAGTAACACCGACGATTGCGATACGCGAGGCACAGCCGGAAGCATCCCCTCCGGTTCATGTCCCTGCGCCGATGTGATCAGCGCTTGCCCTTCCACCGGTCCAGGGCCACCACCAGCAGAGAGATCACCACAAACGCCACCAGCACCATCAGCGCATTGATAAACACCTGTGGATAACCCAACTGGTCCACTTCGATAAAAGGATAGGGGTAGGAGCCGACAAAGTAGCCACGCACCAGGGCATAAATGAAATAGACCAACGGATAGAGCAGCCACGGCCAGAGATCCCGCCATTGCAAGGTGCCCTTCGGCACGCAGAACCACCAATAGATCACGAACAGCACCGGCATCACGTCGTGCAGCAGCTCGTCGGCCACCCACTGCAGGCCCTGGGGGTTCCAGGTGTTGCGCAACAGCAGGCTGTACGCCAGCCCGACCAGCACAATGGCAGCGGCCACGCCGCCCTGGACCGAGGGTTTGAGAAAGAAACGCCGAAGCGCCGAATCCCCCGACGTCGCCGCGCAGGTCAGCACCAGCGCCACCAGGATATTGGTCAGCACCGTGAAATAACTGAAGAAAATGTCCACCCCACCCAACAGGCCTTTCCCTGCCTGCCAGCGTGACATCAGGATCAGGTAGAGTTGGAGGATCAAGGCAAACCATCCCAGCACCGCCGCGACTTTCACCGCTATCCCACCCGCGCTTTGTGTCAGCACCATCTCGTCGTTCATGACCCCTGGCTCCTGGCTACGCGACACCTGCGACGGCAAAGCCCCAATCGGTTGGGCGCTCATGCAACAGGTTGTCTGTTGAGCAAGACCCTAGAAGAATGCGGGACAAGACTCTACTGTCAGAAATGACAGTCCTGACCAACGGCAACCGATCAGCGCTGACCGCGCCAGTGATCCAGCGCAATCACTGCCAGTGACACCAGCACGAATCCCAGCAGTACCCAGCCGGCATTGATAAACACCTGGGGATAACCCAGCCTGTCGACTTCAATGAAGGGATAGGGGTAGGCATCGATCAGCCGGCCGCGCACCAGGATGTCAACGAAGTAGGCCAGCAGAAAGATCAGCCACAGCGCCATATGCCACCATTGCAAGCGCCCCTTGGTCACACAGCACCACCAATAGACCAGAAACAGCACCGGCATCACATCGTGCATCAACTCATCGGGTACCCACTGGAACTCCCGGTCGCTCACCGGAACGCGCAGCAACAGGTTGTACACCAGCGCGACCAGTACGATGCTGGCCGACACGCCGCCCTGAACCCAGGGTTTGAGAAAGAACCGACGCCCAGCCGAACGCCCCGCTGTCGCCGCGTAGCTCAGCACTACCGCCGCGAGGATATTGGTCAGCACCGTAAAATAACTGAAGAAGAGATCCAGCCCGCCCAGCAGGCTCTTCTCGGTCTGCCAGTTCTGATAGAGCTCAATGGCCAATGCAACCCAGCCCAGAAAGGCCGCCCCTTTCAGGGCGATCCCACGCCAGCCGTGCGTCAACACCCAGTCATCGCTCATGAGCTTGGCTCCTGGCTCTCTCTACTGAAGCATAGCCGTTCGTCATCGATTCCCGGAAAGCGCCGATTGGCGAAAGCCTTCTCCTACAGCAGTGGCGTTGAGCGAAGCGACGCGCTCAGAGGCACGGCAACCCAGGCCTCGAACGCCGCCGCGGTCAACGGCTGGCTGATCAGGTCCCCCTGGGCCGTATCGCAGTGCCAGCGCTCCAGCAAGCGCAGGCTGTGGGCGTATTCGACGCCCTCGGCAACCACCTTCAGCCCCAGGTTGTGGCTCATCTCGATGGTCGAGCGGACGATCACCGCGTCCTCACTGGTTTCATCCAGGTCGCGGACGAAGGATTGGTCGATCTTCAGCTCCTGCACGGGCAGGCGCTTGAGGTGAGCCAGCGACGAGTAACCGGTCCCGAAGTCATCCACCGACAAGCTGATGCCGCACTCGCGCAGCCGATGCAAGACCTTCAAGGCCTGCTCAGGCTCGCGCATCACCGCACTTTCGGTAATCTCGAAAATCAATTGCTCGGCCGGCAGCCGGTGGGCCTGGAGCAACGCCAGGACACGGTCGACCAGGTCGGAACCGAGCAGATCGTCCGCGGATATATTCAATGACAATTGCAGGCACAGCCCCCGCTGGCTCCACTCCGACAACTGGCGTATGCCCTCCTCGACGACCCAGCGGGTCAGGGTCTGGATACTGCCGGTACGTTCGGCCAGGACGATGAACTCCGCTGGCGAGACCATGCCGAACTGCGGATGCTGCCAACGCAACAGGGCTTCGGCCTGATGCACGCGCCCCAGGCGGAGATCCAGCTTGGGTTGGTAATACAGCAGCAGCTCGCCATTGGCCGCGGCATGGCGCAGGTCACGGATCAGAGTGACCTGACGTCGGTGCGCCAGGTCGCGCCCCTGCTCGTAAACCTGGATACGGCCGGGGATCTGTTCGGCGTCTTTCATGGCGATGGCGGCGCGACTGAGTAACGCCTCCGCGGCCAGACCATCCCCCGGGAAGGCGGCAATCCCCATCCGGCAATCCAGGGCCACGTCATGCCCGCCAATCCGCCGGGGCTTGAGCAACAGTTGCTGGAGATTGTCCGCCGTGGCGACCGCACCGTCGCTGCTGGCATTCTGCAGCAACAACAGGAATTCGCCGCCGATCAGGTGCGCCACGGTATCGCCAGCACGCAGGGCCGCCAACAGCCGCTGGCCGACCTGCTGCAACACCTGGTCCACCGTATCGGGACCGCCGGCGTCGCCGATCGCCCGCAGATTGTCGATGGCCAGGCACACCAGGGCCACCGGCCGCCCGGCGCTGATCGCGCTGCCCAGGCGCTCCATGGCCAGCGCCCGGTTGGGCAGGCCGGTGAGTCCATCGTGCAAGGCATTGTGCGCCAGTTGTTGCTCACGCTCGGCGATGCCGCTTTGCATGGAATTGAAGGCCGTGGCCAACAGTCCCAGTTCGTCACTGCGCGGGAGCGCCAGCGGCGTCTGGTAATCGCCCTGGCCGATACGCTCCGCCGCCTGGGCCAGGGCCCGCACCGGCTGCGACACACTGCGCGCCAGCAACAAGGCACCGGCCAGGGACGCCAGGAGCGATACCAGAGCGATGAGCAGGATATTCTGGTCGAGCGGCGCGAACGCCTGCATCGCCGCATCCAGAGGACTTTGCAACAGGGCGATGACCTGATTGTCGTTTTCGTCGGCACTGCCGGCCAGCATCAGCGTCTTGCTCAGGAAGCTGTGTTGCTCGTACTCGGTCAGTACCTGCGCATGTTCCGTGGCGTTGGCGAGCATCATCTGCTCAAGGCTGTGAGCCATGGCCGGCGGCTGGGTGCTCACCAGTTGCCCGGGGTGCTGGCGGTCCACGGTCAGGAACGACACTTCCAGATTGCTCAACGAACGCAGCTCGCGGGCAAACGCGCTGTCCATGGAAAACCCCATCACCACCCGGGCGATCGGCAAGGGCGCCAGCACCGGTGCTTCCACCAGCAGATGCGGCTCGCCCTGCAAGGGCACGATCAGGGTCGATTGTTTGAGCCGCCGCGCCTCGCGCAGGGCCTGGTCGTAGCGGAATGGCGAACCGTCGGGCAAGTCGGCCAGGCTGCTGGCCAGGACCTTGCCATCCATGCTCAGGAGGATCATGTCACTGACGTTGATACGTTTGCCGTGATTGATCAGCACCGCGCGGATGGTTGCCGAATCGCCGCTGGCCACCGCATCGCGAAAGCCGAGATCCGCCGCCAGCAGTTGCACGCCATCGCTCAGGCGCCGGCCCTGGATGTCCAGCAAGCGCTCGAACATCCGGGTACCGAGCTGCAATTGCTCGCTGGCCTGGCTGCGGATCGCACTGTTGGTGGCCGCCTTGACGCTGAAATACAGCGCACCGATCACCACCAGCAATAGCAGGATCAGGACACAGGCGACCCGCGCCTGAAAGCTGCTTCGCAATTTCACGGACAGTTTTATCGAAGACATCGCCGAAAGCACTCGCAGCCGGCGCCGTCGGTTCGTCCGGCGACAGTGATGGGATGGACCATGCAGCAACTACTCATAGGTTCATGAACGTGAGAGCCGACCTTGGCATGAAAGGGTTCTGCAGGTGTCGATCCGCGGGTATCGCAGAGAAGACTACGCCGCATTCAAGGCAAATGGCCACTATTTTGACAAAGCCGACCAACCAGCGCTTGCCAGCAAAACTTCTATATAAAAACATTTATATACAACGTTAATGGATGAACTATTGAGCGACTTTCACAAAGCTATACCCCCTGCCCATTGAAACCACCAGCGGCTCGCCCCATCTAATTGGCATACATCACTGTGCAGGTGCCTCATGAGCGAGCAGCAGGAATTCCCTGAACATCCGACCCTACAGGCCGACACCGAACACACCGTTGACGATGCCCCCGCCACAAGCGCCGCCGGCAAAGGCTTGGCGCTGCCTGGGCAGAATCTGCCGGACAAGGTCTATATCATTCCGATTCACAACCGCCCGTTCTTCCCGGCCCAGGTGCTGCCGGTGATCGTCAATGAAGAACCCTGGGCCGAAACCCTGGAACTGGTGAGCAAGTCCGATCACCACTGCCTGGCGTTGTTCTTCATGGACACACCCAGCGAAGACACCCGCCATTTCGACACCCAGGCCCTGCCCGAGTATGGCACCCTGGTGAAGGTCCACCATGCCAGTCGCGAAGCTGGCAAACTGCAATTTGTCGCCCAGGGCCTGACCCGGGTGCGCATTCGCACCTGGCTCAAGCACCATCGCCCCCCCTACCTGGTGGAGGTCGAATACCCGCACCAGCCGAGCGAGCCGACCGACGAGGTCAAGGCCTACGGCATGGCCCTGATCAATGCGATCAAGGAGTTGTTGCCGCTCAATCCGCTGTACAGCGAAGAGCTGAAGAATTATCTCAACCGCTTCAGTCCCAACGATCCATCGCCGCTGACCGATTTCGCCGCCGCCCTGACCTCGGCGACCGGCAACGAGCTGCAGGAAGTACTCGACTGCGTGCCGATGCTCAAGCGCATGGAAAAAGTCCTGCCGATGCTGCGCAAGGAAGTCGAAGTCGCGCGGCTGCAAAAGGAAATCTCCGCCGAGGTGAACCGCAAGATCGGCGAGCATCAGCGCGAGTTCTTCCTCAAGGAACAGCTCAAGGTCATCCAGCAGGAGCTGGGGCTGACCAAGGACGACCGCAGCGCCGATGTCGAACAGTTCGAACAGCGCTTGCAGGACAAGGTCCTGCCGGCTCAAGCACAAAAGCGTATCAGCGAGGAAATGAACAAACTGTCGATCCTCGAGACCGGTTCGCCGGAATACGCTGTCACCCGCAACTACCTGGAATGGGCCACCGCCCTGCCCTGGGGGGTGTATGGCGAGGACAAGCTCGACCTCAAGCATGCGCGCAAGGTGCTCGACCAGCATCATGCCGGCCTGGATGACATCAAGGCGCGGATTCTCGAATTCCTCGCGGTCGGCGCCTACAAGGGTGAGATCAGCGGTTCCATCGTCCTGTTGGTGGGACCACCGGGGGTGGGCAAGACCAGCGTCGGCAAATCCATCGCCGAATCCCTTGGGCGACCGTTCTATCGTTTCAGCGTCGGCGGCATGCGCGACGAGGCCGAGATCAAGGGCCACCGTCGCACCTACATCGGCGCCCAGCCGGGCAAGCTGGTGCAGGCGTTGAAAGAGGTCGAGGTGATGAACCCGGTGATCATGCTCGACGAGATCGACAAGATGGGTCAGAGCTACCAGGGCGACCCGGCGTCGGCGCTGCTGGAAACCCTCGACCCGGAACAGAACGTGGATTTCCTCGACCACTACCTGGACCTGCGCCTGGATCTGTCCAAGGTGCTGTTCATCTGCACCGCCAACACCCTGGACTCGATCCCCGGGCCCTTGTTGGACCGGATGGAAGTAATCCGCCTGTCGGGCTATATCACCGAGGAAAAGCTCGCCATCGCCAAGCGCCACCTGTGGCCCAAGCAGTTGGAAAAGGCCGGCGTCAACAAAAACCGCCTGAGCATCAGCGACGGAGCCTTGCGCGCGGTGATCGACGGTTACGCCCGGGAAGCCGGGGTGCGTCAGTTGGAGAAGCAACTGGGCAAACTGGTGCGCAAGGCCGTGGTCAAGTTGCTGGATGCTCCGGACACGGCGATCAAGATCGGCAACAAGGATCTCGAAGCCTCGCTGGGCATGCCGGTATTCCGCAACGAGCAGGTACTGTCCGGGGTCGGCGTGATCACCGGCCTGGCCTGGACCAGCATGGGCGGCGCCACCTTGCCGATCGAAGCGACACGTATCCACACGCTCAACCGTGGCTTCAAACTCACTGGGCAGTTGGGTGAGGTGATGAAGGAGTCGGCGGAGATTGCCTATAGCTATGTCAGCTCGCACCTCAAGCAGTTTGGCGGCGATCCGGAGTTCTTCGACAAGGCTTTCGTGCACCTGCATGTACCGGAAGGCGCCACACCGAAAGACGGCCCGAGCGCCGGGGTGACCATGGCCAGCGCGCTGCTGTCCCTGGCGCGCAACCAGCCGCCGAAAAAAGGCGTGGCGATGACCGGCGAACTGACGTTGACCGGGCATGTGTTGCCGATTGGCGGGGTGCGGGAAAAGGTCATTGCGGCGCGGCGGCAGAAGCTCTTCGAACTGATCCTGCCGGACGCCAACCGTGGGCATTTCGAGGAGTTGCCGGATTACCTGAAGGAAGGCATCACGGTGCACTTCGCCAAGCGTTTCTCGGATGTGGCGAAGATCTTGTTCTAAGCAGCAGGCATCTGGCTTGCCGGCGAGTTTTTTGGCGGCCTCACGGGCCTCTTCGCGAGCAAGCTCTGCTCCTACAGGATGATGTCGTGCGCGGATGTCGTGTTCGACAGTGAACTGCAGGAGCAGGGCTCGTCGGATCGCCGCACCGCCGCGAAGCTTTTGGCGGCCTCACGGGCCTCTTCGCGAGCAAGCTCGCTCCTACAGGAGCCTATTCAGTCTTGATTCACAGGCATTGGTGCAAGTTCGGCTCCACAGGTTATGCTCGGTCATCGTTGTAATGATTGGAGACACTATGACCCCGACTCGCCTGCTGCTGCCGTTAAGCCTTGCACTGCTCGCCGCCTGTGCCCAGCAACCGCGCCAGAACGTGACGCTGGATAAACAAAGTGACTGCCCGATGCAACTCAAGACCGGGCAAACCATGATCCTCAGCCTGCCCAGCAACCCCACCACCGGCTATCGCTGGGCCATCCAGGATTCGGCGGGCGGAGTGCTGAAAAGCCTTGGGCCGGAGGTCTACCATAATCCGGACGACAGCGGCCTGGTGGGCAGCGGAGGCCAATCGAGCTGGCGCTTCCAGGCCTTTGCCGCCGGCACCGGGCGCTTGCGCCTGACCTACCAGCAACCCTGGGAACCGGAAGCGGAGCCGGCCCAAAGCTTCGACTGCCCGATCACGGTGAACTGACATGCCCTGGCTGATCCTCGCCCTGATGGGCGCCGCCGCGTTCCTCTACGGGGTCAGCATCGAGTCGCCACTGCTGTGTCTGCTGACCAAACCGGTGCCGGTGCTGGCCCTGCTCGGCTGGTTGCACGATGCACCGGTGGGTGACTATCGCCGCTGGATCGGCCTGGGCCTGATCTTTTCCCTGCTGGGAGATGTACTGCTGGCCTGGCCGGGGGATCTGTTCGTGTTCGGCTTGGCGGCATTCCTGGTCGCGCACCTGGCTTATCTCAAGGCCTATTTGAGCGACTGTCGGCGGCTGGCGCCCCTGCCCTTGCTGCTGGCCCTGCTGATCGGCGCCGGGTTGCTCGGCATTCTGATGTCCAAGGGCCTGGGCGACCTGCTGATCCCGGTCACGATTTATGCATTGGCCATCAGCGCCATGCTCTGGCGCGCCCTGGCCCGCCTGGGCACCGACGTGCCCAGGCGCTCCGCCCTGTTGGCGGCCGCTGGCGCACTGAGCTTCGTCTTCTCCGACAGCCTGATCGGCATTGATCGCTTCGTGGTCAAGTTCGCCGCCGCGCCGCACCTGATCATTATTGCCTACTGGCTGGGACAGTGGGGCATTGCGGCCTCTGCCTTCAGCCAAAAGCCGCGCTGAGCGGGCCATTTGCTGTCTAGCACGGGCTTGTGGCGAGCGGGCTTGTCGGGACGCCACAGGACCGCACCCGGCTTTAAATTTCCTTAGCTGAATGGCAGTACAGTTGGCTTGGCGTTTTATCCGACAAAGCGCGCATCGCGACGCCAACTTGGCTAAAATGCCGGCCTTTTCAGTATCCGCCGGAACCGTCGTGAGCAAAGAACCCGATCGCCTTTTCGCCCAACCCCTGGCCCAGGTGCCGGACTTCGTCTTCAACGAAGACGTGGTGCGGGTCTTCCCGGACATGATCAAGCGCTCGGTGCCCGGCTACCCGACCATTGTCGAGAACCTCGGCGTGCTGGCCGCACAGTTCGCCCAGCCGCACAGCGTGCTCTACGACCTCGGCAGTTCCCTCGGCGCGGTGACCCAAGCCCTGCGCCGCCACGTGCGCAGCGATGGTTGCAAGGTCATCGCGGTGGATAACTCCGCGGCCATGGTCGAACGCTGCCGCCAATACCTCAACGGCCAGGACTCGATGTTCCAGGAGCTGCTGCCGGTGGAGGTGATCGAGGGCGATATCCTCGCCCTGGAATTCCAGCCAGCCTCGGTGGTGGCGCTGAACTTCACCCTGCAATTCATCGCCCCCGAACAACGCCTGGCCCTGCTCGGGCGCATCCGCCAGGCCTTGTTGCCCGGCGGCGCGCTGATCCTCTCGGAGAAACTGCGCTTCAATGACGGCGAAGAACAGGCGCTGCTCAGCGACCTGCACGTCGCCTTCAAACGCGCCAATGGCTACAGCGAACTGGAAATCGCCCAGAAGCGCAGCGCCATCGAAAACGTAATGAAACCCGATAGCCTCGAAGAACACCGCGAACGCCTGCTGGCGGCGGGTTTCTCGAAAGTCGTGCCGTGGTTCCAATGCCTTAATTTTGCCTCGTTGATTGCCCTGCCATGATTGATCTGTCCCCCCTCGCCCGCCGTCTGGCGCACACCCCGCTGGCTGAATGGGCCGCAAGCCTGCAAACGCAACTCGATGCCAGGATGGAAAAAGGTCACGGTGACCTGGAGCGCTGGCAGAGTGCGCTCGATGCCCTGCCGAAGATCCAGCCGACACAGGTCGATCTGCTGAACGGCCTGACCCTGGACAGCGATTGCGACGACGCCACCCGCGCCCAGATGCACACCGCGCTGATCGGTTTGTGCCCATGGCGCAAAGGCCCGTTCGACCTGTTCGGCGTGCATGTCGACACCGAATGGCGCTCGGACTGGAAATGGTCGCGGGTCGCCCCGCACCTCGACCTCAAGGGCAAGCGCATTCTCGATGTCGGCTGCGGCAACGGCTATTACATGTGGCGCATGCTCGGCGCCGGCGCGGACACGGTGATCGGCGTCGATCCGAACTGGCTGTTCTTCTGTCAATTCCAGGCGGTACAGCGCTACTTGTCAGAGCCGTCGGCCTGGCACCTGCCGTTCCCCTTCGAGGACCTGCCAGCCAATCTGGAAGGCTTCGACACGGTGTTTTCCATGGGCGTGTTCTACCATCGGCGCTCGCCCATCGAGCATTTGCTGGCGCTCAAGGACTGTCTGGTCAAGGGCGGCGAACTGGTGCTGGAAACCCTGGTGGTGGAAGGCGACGCGAATCAGGTGCTGGTGCCGGAGGACCGTTATGCACAGATGCGCAATGTCTGGTTCCTGCCATCGGTGCCGGCGCTGGAGCGCTGGTTGCGGCGTGCCGGGTTCAGCGATGTGCGCTGTGTCGATGTGAGCGTGACCACGGTGCAGGAACAGCGCGGGACCGAGTGGATGAAATACCAGTCGCTGAGCGACTTCCTCGACCCCGAGGATCACAGCAAGACCATCGAAGGGCTGCCGGCGCCGATGCGGGCGGTGATGGTCGCCCGTAAGTAGGCGCACACCTGACAAGCCCGCTCGCCACACATCCCAGTTCCGCACATAAGTCCGTTCTGGCTTAAGGTCTAGCCCGGCGGGCCTTGAAGAACTCGCTGAGGATCGCCCCGCACTCCTCGGCCAGGACCCCGCCTTCGAACAACACCCGGTGATTCAGAAACTCCTGGGTAAAGAACTGCCCCTGGCTCTGCACGATCCCGGCCTTGGGCTCCAGCGCGCCATAGACCACCCGCGCGATCCGCGAATGCACGATCAACCCGGCGCACATGCTGCACGGCTCCAGGGTCACGTACAGCGTACTGCCCGGCAGCCGATAGTTATCGACGGCCTGGGCGGCGGCACGAATGGCGACCATCTCGGCATGCGCGCTCGGATCGCTGCCACTGATCGGGCAATTGAAACCCCGCCCGATGATCTCGCCATCCTGCACCAGCACCGCGCCCACCGGCACCTCGCCCAACAGCGCGCCTTGAGCGGCCAGCGCCAGGGCTTCACGCATGAAGTCCTGGTCGCGACTGCGGTCGATGATCGGCGCGGGCCGTATCTGGCGCATCAAGCCACCTCGATCGCGGCCATCAGGCCGGTTTCCATATGATCGATCACATGGCAATGGAACATCCACAGCCCCGGGTTATCCGCAACCAACGCCACCCGCGCCCGCTCGTTCTTGCCCAGCAGGTAGGTATCGGTGAAATACGGCATGATCGCCTTGCGGTTCGAGGCGATGACCTTGAAGCTCATACCGTGCAAGTGGATCGGGTGCTGATACTGGGTCATGTTCTTCAATTCGAAAATATAGCTCTTGCCCTTCACCAGCTTGGCGATGGGCCGGTCGGCGCAGGTTTTGTCGGTGATGTCCCAGGCTTTGCCATTGATCTGCCAGAGGCTGGGGGGCTGGCCATTATCGACGTTCACCGAAACCGAGCCAACCCATTCGAAATTGAAGTTGAGCTTCTCGGCATTCGCCAGGTCCGGCTCGGCCAGCGGATTGGCCGGCAAGGCCTTCGGCCAATCCGCCGATGTGCCGCTGGCAGCCACCGAACGAAAGGTCGCCAGACGCACCGGACCGTTGCGCAGGGACAACTCCTCACCAGCCGGCGGTGCCTTGATCGCCAGGCAAATACGCATCCCCGGCCCCAGCCAGTACTCCTTGCCCAGCGGCCGCGGCTTGATCGGGTTGCCATCCAGCGCATAGATCCGCGCCTCGACCCCGGGGATATTGAGGCGATAGGTCAGGGTGTTGTCGAGGTTGAGCAGGCGGACCCGGGTAATCTGCCCGGCCGGCAAATCGATCACGGCTTGCGATACGCCGTTGACGGTCGACAGGCGCCCCGCCGTCCCTCCACGAGCGGCTTCACGGGGAATACTGAAAGGCACGAAAGCGCCGTTTTCATCCACGTGCCAGCTTTTCAGGCTCAAGGTCCGCTCATGCTGGAAACCGGTGGGTTCGCGCTCTTCGACAATCAGCGGACCAACCAGGCCGCGCCCCAGTTCTTCACTGCTGTTGACGTGGGGGTGATACCAGTAGCTGCCCGCATCCGGGACGCGGAATTTGTAGTCGAAATATTCGCCGGGCAGCACCGGCAGTTGCGACACGTAAGGCACACCGTCCATTTCCAGCGGCAGGCGGATACCGTGCCAGTGAATGGTGGTGGCCACCGGCAACTGGTTGATAAAGCGCACCCGCAGCCACTCGCCCTGGCGCACCCGCAGCTCGCTGCCCGGTGCCGAAGGGCCGAACGCCCAGGCCGGGGTCTTATGCCCGGCCACCAGTTCGACATCCAGGGGCGCGGCGATCAGTTCATAGTCATGGCCGGCTTTGACGTCGGCCATTTTCCCCAACCAGTAACGCGCCGCGCCGCCGGCGCCAACGCCGACCACTGCAAGACCGGCCAGTCCACCGAGTATCTGTCGACGGGTAAAGGACATGAACGCAACCACCTCACCTATTCAGCCACACGCCAGGGCGCGCAAAAGGCGAATACGATACACCCGCAGTTGCGAAACAGTAAGGAAATCAGTCCAGTCCCAGCAACAAATGGACCACGCCACCGGCCAGGATCATCACCCCGGCGACACCCGCCGCACGCAGCGCCGGCTGATCGACCTGAGCGCTGTCATTCAATGCCACGCGCAGACGTGTCAATGCCAGGCGCTGGTGGGACTTGAGATTGCCCTCGCCCCCCAGGGCGGCGACGATCTCCGGCCGTAGTGCCTGTTCGGCCCTGGAAACCGCTGTACGCGGTTGATCCGGCACCAGGTCTGGCGTCAGGGCTTTCCAGAACGCCTGCTGAAATTTCTCGAACATGTTCAGTTCTCCAGAACCCGCGGCTGCAGCGCCGTGGCGTGTTGATGATCGAGCAGGGCTTCACGCACCTGCCCGGCGTTTTCCAGGCCGAGCATCCGCTGGGCCAGGACCTGGCACTCCAGTAGCCCGACCTCACGGACCGCCGCCTTGATCGCCGGGATCAACGGCACGCTGACCGACAATTCATCCACGCCCAGCCCCAGCAACACCGGCACCGCCAGCGCCTCGGACGCCAGCGCGCCACACACGCTGACCGGCTTGCCATGGGAGTGGGCGGCTTTCACCGTCGCGGCAATCAAGCGCAATACCGCCGGGTGCAGGCTGTCGGCCTGACTCGCCAATTGCGGGTGGTCACGGTCCATGGCCAGGGTGTACTGGGTCAGGTCATTGGTGCCGATGGAAAAGAAGTCCACTTCGGGGGCGAACAGGTCGGCCATCAGGGCCGCCGCCGGCACCTCGATCATGACCCCCAGCTTCGGCAACACCTTGAGTCCCAACGCCAGGGCTTCGTCCTCGAGGAACTGCCGCGCCTGCCGCAACTCGGACAACTGGGTGATCATCGGCAGCATGATGTGCAACCGCGTCAGCCCGGCACAGGTGAGTATCGCCCGCAGTTGCTGGCGCAGCAGTTCCGGGCGTTGCAGGCACAGGCGAATCCCGCGCATGCCGAGAAAGGGGTTGGCTTCGCTGTCCATCGGCACGTAGGCCAGGGGCTTGTCGCCGCCGACGTCGAGGGTGCGTACCACCAGATTGCGCTCCGCCCCCAGGGCACGGGCAATCGCCGCATAGGTCGCGCCCTGCTCCTCGACTCCCGGCGCGCTCTGGCGCTCCAGATAGAGAAACTCGGAACGCAGCAAGCCGACCCCTTCAGCGCCCAGGGTCAGTGACTGCTCCACCTCTTGCAAGGACGCGACGTTGGCACTGACCTCGACATGATGACCGTCACGGGTGCGGGCCGCCTCCCCCGCCTGTTCCGTCTCGCGCTGGCGGCGCTGGTGTTGCTGCTGGCGCTGGACCAGCAGACGCTGGACGTCGGCATCTTCCGGCATCAGGTGCAAGCGCCCGAGGTCGGCATCGAGCAGTACCGGGGTGCCGCCGGGGACCTTCAGGACCTCGGCGGGCAAGCCGCACAGAGCCGGCAAGCCGAATGCCCGGGCCAGGATCGCCACATGGCTGGTGGCACCGCCACCAACCGTGACGAAGCCGAGGACCTTGCGGGTATCGAGCCCCGCCGTTTGCGATGGGGTCAGTTGCTCGGCAATCAGGATCGCGTCATCCGGCAGCTCGACGACGCGCTCCCGGACCCCGAGAATCAGTCGCAGAACGCGCTGGCCGACATCCTGCAGATCCAGCGCGCGCTCGGCCAGCAAACTGCTGCCCAGGCGCTCGAACAACGCACAGGTGTCCTCGGTGACCTGGCGCCAGGCGAACGCCGCGCTTTTGCCCTGGGTCAACAGCGCCTGGGCCTGCTCCAGCAGGCTCGGGTCTTCCAGCAACTCCTGGTGCGCGCGGAAAATCTGTGCCTGGGCACTGCCTTCGGCGCGATCGCGCAGGACCTGCAAGGCCTGGGTCGCCTCGTTCAGAGCACGTTCAAGCAAGGCGCGCTCATGGGGTTCGTCGGCCGCGACCTCCGCAACTTCGAGGCGCTGTTCGGCCACCTGCACCACCCGACCGAACGCCGATCCCGGCGACGCACAAACGCCGCGCAACCAGGTCGGCGAAGAGGTCTGCAACACGACCGGGGCATCCATCGGCACCGCAGGTCCGACCGCTTCACCGCAGCCATCGACCAACAGTGCCGCCAGCGCGTCAATGGCGGCCTGGGCATCCTTGCCTATCGCACTGACCTGCAACACATCGCCCCGCACCGTCTGCAAGGCCATGATCGCCACCAGCGACTTGGCGTTCGCGCTGTCCTGGCGCCGATGCAGGCAGATACTCGCGGCAAAGCCCTTGGCCGCCTGGGCCAGCACTGCCGCCGGGCGCGCGTGCAGGCCATTGGCATTGGCCAGGGTCACGGGGCTGGAGAACAACGCCTCGCCCTGCTCTTCCACCACCGCGTCCGCCGCGCAAGCATTGCGCTCGATGCGCAGCAGCGGTTCGCCGCTTTCAACCAGGCCACTGGCCGGTGCCAGGCGGCTGAAGGTCTCACCACTGACTACCAGCACCAGGGTCAACAGGCTGCGGGCGTGCAAGGCAATGTAGTCGGCGTCGAACTCGATCAACGCCTGGCCGAGCGTGACCCGCTCGCCCTCGCGGACCCGGGCGGTGAAGCCCTGGCCTTGCAGCTGCACGGTGTCCAGGCCGATATGCATCAGCACCTGTACCCCTTGGTCATCGGTAATGCTGATGGCGTGGCCACTGGCCTGGAGATTGCTCACCACCCCGGCCAACGGCGCGCGGAGCACCGCGGAGGTCGGGTCGATGCACAGGCCATCGCCGATCATGCGACTGGAGAACACCGGATCAGGCACCTGATCCAGCTCGATCAGCACCCCGGACAGGGGCGCGAGCAGTTCCAGGGAAGGGGTTGCGGTCATGACATCACCTTTATCATTGTTCTTTGACGTTCCGGCACGGCGCAAGCCCCGCCAGCATAGGACTTACTTCCACCAGTACTCGACCTGCACACCGAAATTGGAGCCATGCAGGGCGCTGCCGAAAGCCCCCGTGTCGGACACCGCCGACCCCGCCGCCAACTCATTGGCCGCCCGCTGGGCCGCCGCGTTCCAACTGGCATAGGTGTAATAGATACGGACCTCGGGGCGCGCCCAGAAATCCGCGCCCTTGGGCGACCAGGTCGGGGCAAAGGTGAACTTGCTGAGTTTTCGGGTACCGCCCGCGGCCTCGATCTGGTCATGGCCGAGTTCGCCCACCAGCTTGAACTGCTCGGTAATCGCATAGGACGGACGCACCCCGAGGGACATCCAGGTCTGGCCCTGACCGTCGGGGCGGATATCCTTCTGGTACACGGCCTCGATCTGCCCGCCAAAGCGCGGTGTTACCTGCCAGTCGAAAAATTCGACAGCGCGGTAGCTCTTGTTGCTGCTGTCCAGGCGGGTGTCGCCGGTGTAGCCCAGCCCAGTGCCCGGCCCCTCGCCGTATTGCAGGGCGAACTTGTTCTTGCCGCCGAGGAAGTTCTTCTGCACATGTTGCGTGGTGATCGCCCAACCCTGATGGGTATCGCGGCGATTCGGCGCATCGAGGTAACTGACACCGAACTCCAGTTCGCCGTCGGTATTGGTCTTGAAGCCAGCGACGTTGAAGTCGTGCCGGTTGATGTAGTCTTTCTGATACAGGTTGTCCTTGCGCGAAAAGGCGTAGCTGTATTTCAGATCGCCGATCTTCACGTCCTCGATACCGCCGCCGGTGCCGCTCTGGTTCCAGTAGTAGAAGTCGGAGATATGGATGTCATTGCGTTTGTAGTAACGACGTCCGGCCCACAGCGAACCGCCGTTGAGCGAGGGCATGTTCGACCACTGCGCGTACATCTGCGGCATGCGCGCGGTGCCGTTGTCACCGTCGAAACTGGGGTTGTGATCGTACTTGTTGTAGAGCGAGGCCATCCCATCGACGCTGAACACCGAACCGTCGTCGAGGGTCAGCAGGTCCTGGCGCAACTCCAGCTCCGCGTACTGTTCACACTCGTTGCCCAGGCGATATTTGGAGGGCGCGCCGGGCAACTGGAAACAGCTTTGCGAAGCACTGTTGACCGAACTGCCCATGCCGCTGCGCAAGTAGCCGGCGAACTCCAGGGCCTGGGCCGAGAACGGCAATCCCAGGCACACACAAGACACCGCGAGATGACGATTTATTGTTGTTTTCATTGGCTCCCCCATTATTTTTATTGTGTATTGGTGCTGGATTATCGGGCGCAGCCTTCCCACGCACGATGTGCTGCGAACAGCTTTGAATGAACGAAACGTCCTATTTTTCTGACAGATGCAGCACAAAGGACTCGTAAGGTCGTAGTGACAGTTGTCGACTACACGACGGGCACTCGTTGTAGTTGCCGATCACCAGGCGCTGGCTCTGGCCGTCGATGAAAATGTCCTCGGGTAATTCAACTTCGCAGTCCTGGGCATAGAAGTTGTTGACCACCAGCAGACGCTCGCCCCGCCCTTCGCGCACATAGGCCCAGACCCGTGGATGTTCGGGCAACAACTGGCGATAGACGCCGTCCACCATCAGCGCTTCGCTGCGCCGCAGGGCGATCAGGGCACGATAGTGATGCAGTACCGAGCCGGTATCGTCGAACTGTTGCTCGACGTTGATCCGCGCCGCGTTCGCCGGCAGGTCGATCCAGGGCCGTGCGCTGCTGAAACCGGCATTCGGTCCGGCGCTCCATTGCATCGGCGTGCGGCCGTTGTCCCGGGATTTCTGCATGATCGCCGCCATGCCCAGGGCTTCGGACTCGCCGGCTTCGCGATTGATCCGGTAGATGTTCAGGGTTTCGACATCGCGGTACTGCTCGATGGAGGCGAAACCCGGATTGGTCATGCCCAGTTCTTCACCCTGGTAGATGTACGGCGTGCCCTGGAGAAAATGCAACGCGGTGGCGAGCATCTTCGCCGACAGCTCCCGGTATTCACCGTCATGACCGAAGCGCGAAACCACCCGGGGTTGGTCGTGGTTACACCAGAACAGCGCATTCCAGCCGCCACCGGCCTGCATGCCGGTCTGCCAGTCGGAAAGGATGCGCTTGAGTTCGAGGAAGTCGAAATCGGCGCGAACCCATTTTTCCATGTTCGGGTAATCGACCTTCAGGTGGTGGAAGTTGAAGGTCATCGACAGTTCGCGGGACTCGGGCCGCGAATAGCGGATGCAATGCGCCAGGCTGGTGGAGGACATTTCGCCGACGTTGATCAGGTCATGACCTTCGAACACCTCGCGGTGCATTTCCCGCAGGTAGTCGTGCACGTTCGGGCCATCGGTGTAGAAACGACGGCCGTCGCTGGCGTCCTCGGGAAAGTCGGCCGGCTTGGAAATCAGGTTGATCACGTCCAGGCGGAAGCCGCCGACGCCCTTGTCACGCCAGAAGCGCATCATCTTGAACACTTCCTGGCGCACCAGGGGATTGTCCCAGTTCAGGTCGGCCTGGGTATGGTCGAACAGGTGCAGGTAATACTGGCCGGTCTGGGCCTCGTATTCCCAGGCATTGCCGCCGAACTTCGACTGCCAGTTGTTCGGCTGGTCGCGCCAGATGTAGAAGTCCCGGTACGGGTTGTCGAGGCTGCTGCGGGCCTGACGGAACCATTCGTGCTCGATGGAGGTGTGGTTGACCACGATATCGAGCATCAGCTTGATGCCGCGCTTGGCGGCTTCGGCGATCAGCAAGTCGCAGTCGGCCATGGTCCCGTAGCTCGGGTCGATGGCGTAGTAGTCGCTGATGTCGTAGCCGTTGTCGCGTTGCGGCGAGCGCAGGAACGGCGTGATCCACAGGCAATCGACGCCCAGCCACTGGAGGTAGTCGAGCTTGTCGACCACGCCCAGCAGATCGCCGGTGGCCTGGCCTGAATGGCTGTAGAAACTTTTCGGGTAGATCTGGTAGATCACCGAACGCTGCCAGTCTTGCATGGGTACTCCTGATACTTTCAGTCAACTTGAACCTGCGCACTCATGAACACCGCGAACCTGTAGGAGCAGAGCTTGCTCGCGAGGGGGCCCTCCAGATCGCTAGAAGCTTCGCGGGCCAGCTCCGCTCCCACACCAGCTCTGCGCCTATAAGGGACCGTGTTCAACCAGCCCGACACCTTCAGGCGACGCGGTAGCCGGGGCGGATGATTTTCATGCTCAACCCGCAGGTCAGCAGGAACGGCACGACCATGGCGATAACCATGCCGACGATGAACGTCGGGATGTATTGCGGAATGATCGAGATAAAGCCCGGCAAGCCACCCACGCCAATGGCCGAGGCCTGGATCTTGTTCAGCGACAGGAAGATGCTGCCCAGCGCCGAACCGATCAGCGCGGCATAGAACGGGAACTTGTAGCGCAGGTTGACGCCGAACATCGCCGGTTCCGTGATACCGAAGTAGGCGGAAATCGCCGAGGTCGACGCCATGCTGCGCTCCCGCGCATTGCGGCTCATGTAGAACACCGCGAGTGCCGCACTGCCCTGGGCCAGGTTGGACATGACGATCATCGGCCAGATAAAGGTGCCGCCCTGGGTGGCGATCAGTTGCAGGTCCACCGCCAGGAACATGTGGTGCATGCCGGTGATCACCAGGGGCGCGTAGAGCAGGCCGAAGATCGCGCCGCCGAGTACCGGCGCCACATTGAACAGCATGACCACGCCTTCGGTGATCAGGATGCCCAGGTGACGGGTCACCGGGCCAATGATCGCCAGGGCCAGCACGCCGGTGACGACGATGGTGGTAATCGGCACCACCAACAATTGAATGGCATTCGGCACCCGCGCCCGCAACCACTTCTCGATGACGCTCATGACATAGGCGGCCATCAGGATCGGCAGGATCTGCCCCTGGTAGCCGACCTTCTCGATACGCAACCAGCCGAAGATGTCGAAGTACGGCAGGCTCTGCCCGTCCAGGCCGGCGACCGCCTTGCCGTAGTTCCAGGCATTGAGCAGGTCGGGGTGCACCAGCATCAGGCCGAGCACGATGCCGAGGATTTCACTGCCGCCAAACCGCTTGGCCGCCGACCAGCCGACCAGGGCCGGGAGGAACACGAAGGCGGTGTTGGCCATCAGGTTGATCAGGCTCCACACGCCGTCCAGCGATGGGTAGGCCTCGAGCAAGGTCTTGTCCGCGATGAACATGCCCTTGGCGCCCATGAGGTTGTTCACCCCCATCAGCAGGCCGGCAATGATCAGCGCCGGCAGGATCGGCATGAACACATCGGAAAATACCCGCACCAGACGCTGCATGGCGTTGGTCTTGCCGGCGCCCTTCTGCTTGACGTCGGCGATGGTCGCGGCGGCCATCCCGGTGATCTCGCGCAAGGCCGCGTAGACTCTTTCCACTTCCCCCGGACCGATGACGATCTGGAACAAGCCGCCGGTAAAGAAGCTGCCTTTCACCAGGTCGATGCGGGACAACGCGGCCTTGTCGACCCGGCTCGGGTCCTTGAGAGCCAGGCGCAGACGGGTGACACAGTGAGCGGCCTGCTCGAGGTTTTCGGCGCCACCGAGGCCTTGCAGCAGCTCGCGGGCGATATTCGGATAGTCGTGGCTCATGCTTTTCTTCCACTGTTTCTTGTTATTGGAGGGGGTTGGCAGCACACAGGAAAGAAAAATACTCGTCTGTACGAGTTAAAGCAATAACTCGTACAGACGAGTTACCAATTTATCGCTAAAGGATCCGACAAATGGACAAAGCCCCCGACCTGCCCTTAAGGTTCCAGGTCCAGGACATCGCGCCGGCTACCTTGTTGGCGAGCACTTTCGATCCAGAGCGCAGAGCATGAGCAAATACAACCAGATCTACAGTGATCTGCTTGCCAGCATTACCACCGAGCAATTGGAGAAAGGTGCCCGGCTACCGTCGGAAACCGAACTGATGGACCGCTACCAGGCCAGCCGCGGCACCGTGCGCAAGGCCATCGAGCAATTGCAGGAGCGCGGTTTCGCGCAGAAGATCCATGGCAAGGGCACGTTCGTGCTGTCCCGTAGCCCGATCGAGTTTCAACTGGGGGGAATCGTCAGTTTCCAGGAAGCTCATTCCAGCCTGGGCAGCAACATTGGTACCGAAGTGGTGGAGTTCAGCGAGATCGCCCTTGAAGGCCCGCTTCAGGAGCGCCTGGATGCCGAACCGGGCAGTTCGGTGATTCGCATCAAGCGGGTGCGGCGTATCGACGGCAAGCGGATCATTCTCGACATCAACTATTTCATCGCCGACCTGATTCCCGGCCTGACCCGGGAGATCGCCGAGCAGTCGATCTATGCCTATATCGAAAAAACCCTGCAACTGAGCATCAGCTTCGCCCAGCGCACCATCGAGGCGGCCCGTTGCAGCCGGGACGACCTGCTGCACCTGGACCTGGATGGGGCCAGCCACGTGATCGTGGTGAAGAACCAGACGTTCCTGCAGGATGGCCGGCAGTTCGAATACACCGAGTCGCGGCACACCCTGGACAAGTTCTACTTTTCCGACGTGGCAAGACGCTGAGTCGGCGCCCTGCCATGGCTCACAGCACCAGCGCCAGCCACTCGGGGTTCACCGCGCCAAGCTTGCTGGAGGCTTTCGTGAGATTGATATCCTGGGCCGCCTGCGCGGTTTCAATCATCAGGGGCTCAAGGTCATAACCCCGGCCTTCGAGCCAAACCAGGACTTCCGCCAGGTGCCAGACGGAAGCGCTGCCTTCGTGGACCGCCAACGGAAATGACGCGCCATGACTGAGCATGAGTTTGCGCATGTTCTGCCGCGAAACGCCGACGATATCGGCGATATCCGAAAGGCCGACCAGATCGGGCACAACCTCGATAAGGCGGGCATCGGGAATGGCGCGCTTGACGTCCTGCAAGGCGCTGAGCAATGCCTGAGCGGCGCTGTCGGCATCTCGGGAGAACTTCAGTGCCAGCCTTCCAGGGATTCCGCAGCCGATCAGCGAGTCATCGCAACCGTTCTCCAATAGAAGCTCGATCAACACGTCATGATCGTTGTTTTGCTCCGAGAGCTGGTATCTCAAAGTGAATTCATACTCCTGCATGTTTCTACTCCTTAAGCGTTGCGCTCAGAGGACCATCACTGGCGCGGTTCAGGTCGCAGTTGTCAACAGCCAGCCGCAATTCACGGGCATGCCTGTATACGTTACGTGGAGTGCTATAAACGCCCGTCATGCAAAACTCGCCACATCGACACAACTCACTATTGAGCGGGCAGTACATCCGGCCCCAGGCATGCGAACCACCCACTTTGATTCGCCAGCCAAATTCCTCTGCATAACGCAGTACGTTCTCGATCTCCTTGATCGGGTGTCTTGCTCTAGCCATCCATAGCCTCCAGTCTTGCGCCATGCGCAAAGGTTGTCAACTGACAACCAAATCCATTTATCGACAAAAAATGACTCTTTCGGCACTTCAATTTCATGCCGATTTCTTGAGTGTAGGGAGGGTTGGAGCCGAGGCTGAACGAGGTATTTACCAGGTGTTGCTTGAGCAAGCTGATATCGGCTCGCTACTCCAACGGCATTGATTGATAAAGATCAACTCCATGGGCAGCGGTTAATTGGCATGATTCATTGAAAACAGACTGACCCGGATGTTCCCGGGACACCGCCGATGAAAGCGCGTGTTCCAGCTTCCTTCTTGCCGTTCGGCAGGTGCATGTTCGCGGCCCAAGCGATGTTTCACATCCCACCTCACGCCCAAGGATCCGATCGTGACGACCCTCCCGAACAGCGATGCAAACTCCTCCTGGCGACGTATTGCCAAAAGGGCCCTTCTCATCCTGGGCATAGCGCTGGCAGCCGGTGCCGGCGGCACCTGGTACTGGTGGCAGAGCCAGCAGGGCAAGCTGCCCGAGGGGCTTGTATCGGGGAACGGACGTATCGAGTCCGACCAGGTCGACATTGCCGCGAAGTTGGCCGGGCGGATTCGGGAGGTGCTCGTCCAGGAAGGTGACCTTGTCACGCCGGGACAAGTGCTCGCCCGCATCGATACCACGGAGTTGCAGGCACAACGCGCAAAGTACGTCGCCGACGTGGCTTCCGAGGAAGCCTCGACGCTCGAGGCCAAGGCAACCGTCGCGCAACGGCAAGCCGAACTGATCCTCAAGAAAGCCAATCTTCGCCGGGCCCTCAAGCTCATCGAAACCGGAGCGATCAGCCAGGAGGACCGTGATTCGGCGCAGGGCAACCATGACTCCGCGCGGGCCGTCCTTGAGGCCGCGCAGAGAACCGTGACAGCGCATGAGCGCTCGGTCGTGGCCGCGCAAGCACTCGTCGATCAGATCGACGCCCAGATCGCCGATACCGTTCTCCTCGCACCGGTGCGAGGCCGTGTCCTCTATCGGCTGGCCAATCCCGGGGAAGTCCTTGCGGCGGGCGGCAAGGTCCTGACAATCGTCAATCTGTCGGAGATCTACATGGAGATCTATCTCCCCTCCGAACAGGTCATGCGCATACCGATCGGATCGCAGGCACGGATTCAGTTCGACGGTGCCGATTTCGCCGTCCCGGCCAAAGTGAGCTTCGTGTCTCCGGAGGCTCAGTTCACCCCCAAGCAGGTCGAAACGCGCAGCGAGCGCGACAAGCTGATGTTCCGGGTCAAACTGCGCATTCCGCCAAGCCTCATCGAGCGTCACGTCGAACAGGTGAAAACGGGGGCCCGTGGCGTCGGTTATGTGCGCCTCGATCCGAACCCACCCCATTGGCCGGACAGCCTGCAAAAGCGCATCCAGGGTGATCCTGTCGATGCAGGGGATTGACGATGGAGGACCGCACCCCGCTGATCGCCGAGGTTTGCGCCGTGAGCCATGCCTATGGCAAGGTCCGCGCGCTCGATGATGTCGCGCTCGAACTGCCGAGCGGGCGGATGGCGGGGGTCATCGGTCCTGATGGTGCCGGCAAGTCGACGCTTCTCGGCCTGATCGCCGGAGCGCGCAAGCTGCAGGACGGATCGGTCACGGTCCTCGGCGGCAGCATGGGCAATGCGCGGCATCGTCATTCCGTCTGCACGCGCATTGCCTATATGCCGCAAGGACTCGGCAAGAACCTCTACCAGGAGATCAGCGTCCGCGAGAACCTGGCCTTCTTCGGGACTCTCTTCGGTCTGTCCGCATCGGAATGTCAAGCGCGCACGCGGCGCCTGGCTGCCGCAACCGGCCTGCTCGCCTTTCTCGATCGGCCCGCCGAAAAGCTGTCGGGCGGCATGAAGCAAAAGCTCGGCCTGTGCTGCGCGCTCATTCACGACCCCGATCTGCTCATTCTCGACGAACCAACGACCGGGGTCGATCCGCTGTCGCGTCGACAGTTCTGGAATCTTATCGCTGATCTGCGGCGCGAGCGGCCGACGATGAGCGTCCTCGTCTCCACCGCCTACATGGATGAGGCAAGCTATTGCGATTGGCTCATCGTCATGGATCGCGCCAAAGTGCTTGCCTGCGGCACCGCGGATGAACTGCGCGCGAAAACTGGCGAACAGGACCTCGAAGCGGTCTTTGTCGCCCTGCAACCGGGACAGAAATCGGCGTCTCGGCGCTTCGTCATTCCGCCCCGCAAACCGAGCACGGAAGCGCCGGTGATTGTCGCGAAGAATTTGACCTGCCGTTTCGGCAGTTTCACCGCGGTCGATCGCGCCAGCTTCGCCATCGAGCGCGGAGAGATCTTCGGCTTCCTCGGCTCGAACGGCAGCGGCAAGACCACGACCATGAAGATGCTGACCGGGCTGCTGGCGCCGAGCGAAGGAGAGGCCGAGGTGTGCGGAAAGCCGGTCGATGCCAACGACCTGTCGATTCGCCAGCGCGTCGGCTTCATGTCGCAATCGTTCTCGCTCTACGGCGAACTCAGCGTGCGGCAAAACCTCCTTCTGCACGCCCGACTGTTTCATCTGGCCGCGGATCACGCCAAGGAGCGTATCGCCCAGCTCCTGGTCGATGTCGGTCTTGTCGAGTATGCCGACGCGCAAGCCAGTTCACTGCCACTCGGGGTGCGGCAACGTCTTTCCCTGGCGGTGGCGATCGTGCACGATCCTGAACTGCTGATCCTCGACGAGCCAACGTCAGGGGTCGATCCACAGGCCCGCGACGAATTCTGGCGTCTGCTCGGCGATCTCTCGCGAACCCGCAATGTCACGATCTTCGTCTCCACGCATTTCATGAGCGAGGCACTGCGCTGCGATCGCATCTCCTTGATGCATGCGGGGCGCGTCCTCGTCTGCGACACACCGCAGAACGTCATCGCCGCCAAAGGTGGCGCGGATCTCGAGGAGGCGTTCATCGCCTATATCGAGGACGCCGAGGCATCTTCGTCCACGCCCGACACGGCGACGGCCGAGGGCGAGCCCCTGCGAAAAGTCGAGGCGGCGGCGCCCCGCCGCTCGACCTTCATGCCACTGCGACGCCTCCTCGCCTATGCCAAGTGCGAGACGCTGTCGCTTATGCGCGATCCGGTGCGGCTCGTCTTCGCCTTCCTCGGCTCTTTCATCATGCTGTTGATCTTCGGCTTCGGTGTCTCCAGCGACGTGACCAATCTCACCTACGCGGCGTTTGACCACGATGACACACCAGAGAGCCGGGCCTATCTGGCCAACTACTCGAGTTCTCAATCCTTCACCGAAAAAGCGCCGATCCACAGCGTCGATGAAATGCAGCAGCGCCTCAAATCAAACGACATCACGCTTGCCATCGAGATTCCGCCGAACTTCGGCCGCTTGCTCAAGCGCGGCTCGGACTGGCAGATAGCGGCCTGGATCGATGGCGCCAACACCTCGCGCGCCGCGACCATCGAGGGCTATGTCCAGCAGGCGCACAATCTCTTCTCCGAACAGCGAAACCGGGAGTCCAGCACCCCGCTGAGCTCGTCCCCGACAACCCGCATCGCGATCCGCTACCGCTACAACCCGACGGCCGAGAGCATCTATTCGATCGGGCCGGCGGTGCCGGGCATGTTGCTCATGATGTTTCTCGCCATTCTGATGGCCGTCAGCGTTGCCCGTGAAAAAGAGATCGGTACGATCACGAACTTCTACGCCACGCCCACCACCCGGTTGGAGTTCCTGATCGGCAAGCAACTGCCCTACATCGGCGTCGGCATGATCAACTTCTTCATCATGACCGCGACGGTGCTGTTGCTCTTCAAGGTCCCGCTCAAGGGCGACGGTCTCACCCTGGCCCTCGGTGCATTTCTCTATGTGGCGGCGGCCACCGGCTACGGGCTGTTCATCTCGACCTTCACCTCGAGCCAGGTCGCGGCGGTGTTCGCCGGAGCGGTACTGTCATTGCTGCCGACCATGCAGTTCTCCGGCATGATGCAGCCGGTCTCGACGCTGGAGGGTGGCGCGCGCCTCATGGGGTCGCTCTGGCCGACGAGCTATTACATGCATATGAGCGTCGGCGCGTTCACCAAGGGGCTTGGCTTGCGCGACATGGCTACCGACCTGTTGACGCTGGCCCTGTTCTGTCCGGCCTTCCTGTTGCTGTCCGCGCTCTTCTTGCGCAAACAGGAGAAATAAGGTGCGCAGTCTCGCCAACATATTCTGGCTCGGTACCAAGGAGCTGCGCACCCTGTCGAAGGACATGATGATGATCCTCTTCATGATCTGGTCCTTCGGCGTCAGCATCTATACGCAGTCGACCGGAGCCGGCGAAACCATCAACAACGCCTCCGTGGCGATTATCGACGAAGACAATTCCAGCCTCTCGCGATCGATTGCCGGACTGTTCTATCCACCCTACTTCCAGACGGTCAAAACGATCAGCGCCGCCGATATCGATCGCTCCATGGACCAGGGGCTCTACACCTTTGTCGTCGTCATTCCCCCACGGTTTGAAGCGGATGTGCGCAAGGGACGCGATATCGAAGTCCAGGTCAACGTGGACGCTACCGCGGTCCAACAAGCCTCCCTGGGCGCGGGCTATATCCAGAACATCGTGACCGACGAGGTCAAGCGCTACCGACAGGACACGGTGCAAACCAGCGGCCTGACCTCCGATCTCGTCATCCGCCGCGCCTTCAATCCGAACGGCACGCAATCCTGGTTCCGCGCGATCGTCGGCCTTGCCGATCAGCTGTCGATGTTGATCATTATCCTGACCGGCGCGGCGCTCTTGCGCGAGCGGGAACACGGCACGATCGAGCACCTGCTGGTGATGCCGCTGACGGCCTTCGAGATTGCGCTCGCCAAGGTGTGGTCGAATGGCTTGGTGATCATCGTCAGCTTCATCTGCTCGCTGTTATTCGTGGTCGAGGGTCTGCTCGACGTTCCCATTGCCGGCTCGCGCGGTCTCCTGTTGCTTGGGACCGTCATCTACGTCTTCGCCACGGCGGCTATCGGCATCTTCCTCGGCACACTCGCGCGCACCATGGCGCAATTCGCCCTGCTGATGATGATGGTGGTGATGCCGATGATGATGTTGTCGGGCGGTATGTCGCCGATCGAGAGCCAGCCGCAATGGGTCCAGTACGTGACCTGGCTTTTCCCGTCACGGCACTATGTGAGCTTCATGCAGGCGATTGTTTATCGAGGGGCGGGGCTCGATATCGTCTGGAAAGAGTTCATCACGGTACTGGTGATGGGGGTGACGTTTCTCGCGGTGAGTTTGGTGCTGTTCCGTCGGTCTGTTGCGAGCTTGCGTTAGCTATGGACCGTCGTGCCTGAGAGACGCTTCATAGTTAGAGCGCCCGGGCATTCGACGAGCGCCCAGTTCTCGCCCGGAATGATCCACTTGATGTCTTCGGCGACCAGCGCCAGCAGCCCCGCCTTGGCGCCGTGGGCGATGGCGGCGAAGAAGTCCTTCACGGTCTGGATGTTCTTCTCGATACTCATGGGAGTTCCTCCATTTCGCACGGATCGGATCACCACGCCCACCGGGCGCTCCGAACGATCGAACGGAGCGCCCGGTGGGCGTGGTGCATCAGAGTTGTGCCAGGCCGCCGTCTACGGCGACTTCGCTGGCGGTCATGAAACTGCTGTCCGACGACGCGAGAAAGGCGGCCACGGCCCCGATCTCAGCGGGATCGGCCATGCGCTGGAGCGGAGTCATGGCACCGTAGGCCTTCTGACCCTCCTCGCCCAGCGCCTCCTTTGCGAGTTCAGTCGCCGTCGCGCCGGGCGACAGCACGTTGACCCGGATGCCGGTGCCCTTCAGGTCCTCAGCCCAGGTCCGCGCGAGGTTGCGCACTGCCGCCTTGCTCGCGCTGTAGGCAGTGAATCCCGGAGCGCCGGTGGTGCCGGCGCTCGATCCGGTCAGGATGATCGAGGCGCCCTGGCCCATCAGCGGCAGCGCCTTCTGGACCGTGAAGATCGTCCCCTTCACATTGGTGTCGAAGGTTTCGTCAATGTGTTCGGCGGTGATCTTGCCGAGCGCAAGCGGACCGCCCGTCCCGGCATTGGCGAAAACGATGTCGAGGGTTCCGCGCTCGGCCTTCACCGCCGCGTAGAGGCGATCAAGATCGGCCTCATCCGAGACCGAGCCCTTCACCGCGCGGGCATTGGGTCCGAGTTCGGCCACAGCGGCATCGAGTGCCTCCTGCCGACGGCCGAAGATGAAGACGAAGGCGCCCTCCTCGATGAAGCGCTGTGCCGCCGCGCGGCCGATGCCGGTAGCGCCGCCGGTGATCACGGCGGTCTTTCCATTCAGTCTGGTCATGAAGTGCATCCTTCCTAAGCGTTGTACGCAAGCAGGGAACTGCTTGCTTGAGGACTAGGATGCGACCCTGATAACCTAAGGACAAGTATGCACCTTTTGGTAAGTATAAAAATGACGAGCTCTTCTGAAGTCTGCGGTACCGGTTGCGGGCTGAACGCCACGCTGCGCATCATCTCGGGCAAGTGGAAACCGCTGGTCCTGTTTTTCCTGCGCGACGGTCCGAAGCGCTACGGCGAGCTCAAGCGTTTGATCCCGGGCGTCAGCGACAAGGTGCTGATCCAGCAATTGAAGGATCTGGAAGCCGATCGCGTGCTGGTGCGGACCGACTACAAGGAGGTGCCGCCGCGCGTGGACTACGCGCTGACCCCACTCGGTCGCAGCTTGGCTGACGCGATCATGCCGCTGTGCACCTGGGGGACCGAGAACGCGGCGGAAATGGCAAGCATCTTCGCCAAACGCGATGCTTTGCCCTAGCGGGATGCTGAAGAACCGCTGAGTCGGATGGTGATGCACAAAGCTGCCAGGATTTGCCAGACCCAAAAAGCCGAAAGCCCGCAATTACGCGGGCTTCAGGGTGTTTCTTGCTAGTTGGTGTCGGTCAGTGCCGGATGACCAATCATTCCCACTCTATCATCAATGGACGGCTGAAGCCCCTGTAAATAGGATTATCTAGAGGTGTAGTAATGGAAAGACCATGAGAGATGCCATGACACAGCCGCAACCCGCTCAAAAAATAGGGTTTGCCTCTTTCATGGCAAAGGCAGCGATAGCTGCCGCTCTAGAATGGCCAACTCTTCCGCATCACCATCACAAACAATCTCGGCCAGCAGCTCTGCCGCATACGCCGGATCAGCCCGGAAAAGCTCTGCCATTGCCTCATCGTGACTACGGTCTTTCATCAGTCGCCCCTAAATCGTAGATACCCTCAAGCCCCAAGAATAGCCTGCTCAGGCCACTTCAAAACCGTCCAACGTTGGCCGGTATTGCATGTCCGACTGACAGAATCGGTCAAAAGCGGTCTGTAAGCGTCCACGAATACGAAACAATGGGCGGTCTAATGATCGCACCAGTATCCATGTGTAGCGCTGGCTAGTACAGGTTTAGCCAGCGCAATTGACTAGCACTAAGTGCTACATAAGGCTGAGACCGGCGACATCCTTATGTAGTCAGGTCGCAGAAATGACATATGCCGAATTTATCTTCTCCATCACCTTCTGCGCCTTGGTTAAAGCGCAAATAATACGCTGATAGTGGCTTAGGTCCTCGTACTGAGCACCTGCCCAACTCGATCCTTCAGCCATTTTTGAGCGGGACTGTAACCTCCAACATTATAATTCCAAATGGTTTCAGGGATGCCCGAAAAATACTGGCTTTCATTAATCCATACACGCCCAAGCTTTAATTTTTTGTCCGTTATCTCAAAATCTTTAACACCTATTTTTCTCGTAATCAAACCGCTTCCAGCTTGCGAAAAACAAACTGTCGGATCCCAATCACCAGTATCCGACATAAGATGGATAGTCCGCAATTTCTTACCAAGCTGAACGAAACTGAAAAAATCTTTTTTGCTTTCAGGGTAAGGAACTCTAGGAAAGTCAACCTTTAAAAATGGCCGATACTGCTTAAGATAAGGTTCGCAATGAAGATATGCATATATATAATCCACCACGTCGACAGGCGAAAATGAACCTTTGGAATCAGTCGGCTCTGGACTAAAATCTAATTTTGTCGCAGATGCGAGCTCACTAACTATATCTTCATTAAAATTTGGAGTGCGGGCTATATTTCCATCTGAGTCGCTGTCGAGATATAGATAAATTGGAAAAACATAGCAATTATCCAAAGAGGATATAAGGCTTTTGCTAACTAGATTTTCCGCAACCCAGTAAGTGTCGCTATTATCCCGATTCATACGACAAGATATGAATGCAAGATTGTCTTCCATCTCTAGATGCCTCATGATTTTCTTCTGAGGGCTTGCGTAAAATCCTCGTGAATTCCC
>NZ_CAJFDC010000013.1 GCF_904067045.1 Pseudomonas sp. FEN
GGACGGGTGTCCAACCTGCCCACCGTGTGGACCAACGCCCTGGCCGCCGCCCTGCTGGCCAGCAGCGCCACCACCCTGGCGCCGCCCTCGCCGCTGGTCTGGACCCTGCTGCTGGTGGCGCTCTCGGCACTGTACCTGGCGGGCATGCTGCTCAATGACCTGCTGGATGCCGACTGGGACCAGCAGCATCACAACCCGCGGCCGATCGTCCTCGGACTGGTCAGCCGCACCCAGGTCAGCCTGGCCACCGCCGCCCTGCTGCTGCTGGCGGCACTGGCGATCCTCGGCCTGAGCCGGTTGATCGCCCAGCCCCACTGGCTGCTGGCCAGTGCCGGATTGTTGCTGCTGTTTATCCTTGGCTACAACCTTTTGCATAAGAAGTACCCACACAGCGTCTGGCTGATGGGCGGCTGCCGCTCAGCCCTGTACCTGACCGCCGCCGCCTGCCTGGCCATGCCCCCCGAACCGTTGTGGCTGTGCGCCGCGCTGCTGGGCATCTACATCGCCGGGCTGACCTACCTGGCCCGGCTGGAGCATCGCAACCAGTTGCTCAGCCGCCTGCCGCTGCTGCTCATGCTCAGCCCCCTACTCCTGGCCGCCTACGCCGACAGCAGCGTGTTCTGGCTGGTCCTGCTGCTGTGGCTGGGCTGGCTGGGCTGGCATTACCAGCGACATCTGGCCAACCCGCGGCAACGGCAGATCCGTGCCTTTATTGGTGCCGGGCTAGCCGCCCTGCCGCTGTTCGATGCCCTGGTGCTGGCCGTGGCCAACCAGCCCCTTGGCAGCCTGCTGTGTGTGCTGGTGTTCTTTCTGCTTCCCCACCTTCAACGCTGGATCAAGCCGACATGAGCATCCACGCCCTCTCTTGCGCGCAGCCTGCGCTCGCCATTCGTCATGCAGCCTTGACCGCGCCAGGCACTGCTGGACCGGCAACTGGACGACGAAAGCCGCCGCTGGTGGCAAGAAGCCCGGGAGCAACTGACCCGGGTGCCCTGGTGAAAATGAGCTATCCACCGAAGCCGCTGGATCCGGCCGACTACCCGCAGGCCTGATCCCTGACGGCCGCACAAAGGAGCACCGAGTGACCCCGTCACCCGGTTTCTAAAAGGAGTGCCAAATGAACAACCCAATCCTCAATCGACTGTTACTGGCCGTTGCCCTGTTGTTCGGCAGTCAGGCGCTATTGGCCCAGCAGGATGATGTCTATTTCACCATGGGCGTGCACAACACCCAAGGCTGCAATGCCGCCAACAACAACTGCATCGCCAAGCGCAAGGTCGGGGAACCGAGCGATCCGTACTTTCCTGCCATCTGGGTCAGCGACTGGACCATGTATCGGGTCACAAGCAACTACCAGACGAACCCGCCGCCCTACAGCAGCCCGCCCAGCACCCTGAAACCTGCGGACTACAGCGTGTCCCAGGGTACCAGCTACTACGACACCGGCTATATCCCGGCCGACGGCGACGGTTTCGGCGCGATGATGGAGCACTACGAGAAGTACTGCCTACCGATCTTCCCGATCAAGAACAACAACTACACCTGCTCGTTCGTGTCGCTGGGCAACAAGGCCTACTTCCTCACCTACCCCGAGGACCGGCCCAAGGACATGCCGGCCTGTTGCATGTTCTCGCCAATGAACCATCCGCCGCGCCAGGACTTTATCCAGCACCTGCCTTACAGCGCCGTGCGCAGTCAGAATCTGGACGGCCGCGTCCAGGCCTATGCCCTGGAGATTGCGGTCAAGCCGAGCCCGATCCTGTTTGGTTACGCCTTCAACAAGCAGGCCACCAGCGACGGACCGGGGCAACCGAGTTATCGACACCCGCAGTCGTTCTATTTCTCCGGTGATGCCAGCGTCGCCAACGCGCCCATCGTCAGCCAGAACTACCGCAACTGGCGTATCGAGAAACCGGATCCGGCGAAGACCTGGGACCAGGTGGCGAAAATGTGCCCGAGCAACCCACCGCCCTGCCAACTGTTCAATCCGCCACCCTCGCTGAGCAACGGCAAGCGCGCTCAGTGGAACCAACTCATGCCCGCAGCACAGTGACAGGAGTCACCTCATGAACAACTGGAGTCGTTTCACCGCCCTGATGCTGCTGGGGTTGGCCAGCCTACCGGCCAGCGCCCTGCAACCCGCCGCCTCCGACGCACAGACCACCTGCCCACCCAGCGCCGTGGTGCCTGCGGCCGGGGCATCGCAGGCGGCCTTCGATCAATACAGCTGGCAGCTGTTCATCAACCTGAACTGGCCGGCCAAGCCCGACCAGCGCGGAGTGGCCGATTGCAGCAAGCCCCTGGGCAGCAGCGGCAGTACGGTCTGGCAGACCTACAAGAGCGTCAACGAGACCTTTCTTCCCGGAGCCAAGGATCCCGGTCCATGGAACTCGAGACAGCAGCGCAAGAACCTCGACCTGATCAACATCGCCGCAATCAAGAACACCCAGGTGGTGCAGTCCGACAACCAGGCCGTGGGCGGCTGGCTGATCGATCAGCGCGGCAACCCGACCTACTATGACATCGCCGCCAACGAGGTGTCCTACAACTACATCGTCGCCAACACTTTCTATAACGCCGCGATCGTCGATGCCGCGAAGAACATCGACTTTCCCAAAAACGCCAGCGAGATCAAGGCCAGCTGGCGCATCCTCACCAGCGCCGACGACAGCCGCCGCTACCTGACGATGAAAGCCCTGGTCACCCGGTTCGACGCCCAGGGGCGGCCCAACGGCACCCAAGAAGCCAACCTGGGGTTGGTGGGGCTGCACATCATCAGCAAGGTCGAGGGCTTCCCGCAGTGGATCTGGTCGACCTTCGAGCAGATCGACAACGTGCCACCCAAGGCCAAGCTGGGGGGCAAGTGGGTGGATCAACCGGTCTCGGGGATTTTCTACTCCTACTTCAATGCCAAGGCGCCCGCCGAAAGCCTCAACCAGTCCCCCTGCCAGTGGCAGCAGCAGGGCGCACAGATGGTCTGTACGCCTAAACCCGGCACCAGCTTCAGCACCCCGGACCCGCTGAACCGGGTCACCCCGATCACGGATGCCACCCAGCAGATCAATACTCAGTACCAGAGCAGTCCGCAGGTGCAGCAGAGCGTCTTCAAGTACTACCAACTGATCACTACCCAGCGCCCACAGTCGCCGGACAACCCCGGCAACCCGCTAGGACAGCCAACGCCGTCGCTGTCGGCCAACGTCACCATGGAAAGCTATATCCAGCCCAGCAGCAGCTGCATGAACTGCCACTCCATGGCGACACCGCTCAACAGCCAATACAAGAGCGACTTCTCCTTCTTGTTCAGATTCGCCCACGCCCCGGTCAACAGCGCCACCAAGGATAAGGAATAGATCATGAGCATATTGAATGGACCCCGACTGAACTTTTGGGGTGGCATCGCCACCGACGTCAGCGTGTCGAACAACTCGCCGACCTTGCCCAATGGCATCGCCACGTCCCTTGATCTGTTCGACCTGACCACCTCGACCGTGTCGGAACCGGCCCGGACCTATAGCGATGACCGTCTATATGAATTGATCAACGCCCCGGACCCCAGAATCGGCCCCAATAGCCGATACACGGCCGGCGGCTGGAACCACTACGGAGACCACGTGGTGACGATGCACAACGCGCTGATCAGTTCCCAAGGCACACCGGGCAACATCTCGCTGGAAGGGGACATGGTCGGCCAGCCGGTTTACCTGCTCGGCTCCGTTACCCCCGGCACCGGACAAGGCCCCTACTCCGGCCCGATGATGGTCGACCTGGACCCCACGGCGAGCACCACGACGCAGATCTTTGTCGGCGGCCTGCAGATCGGCAGCAGCACAGCGCCCGAGCTCTTGATTCGCTGGGATACCGTGTGCAGCAGTTTCGACCTGAATACCCGGGTGCTTGAGCCTGGAAGCATGGATTCGCCCGGCTCCTTCCATGCGAGCGGCACCTTTCAACTGACCTTTCCACTGACCAGCATCGTCAGCTACAACAAGGACAGTGCCGGGCTCAAGGCCCTGATCGAAGCCCCCAAAGCCACCGGGATCGTGCTGCGTTTCGTGATGTTCGAAATGTGCCCCACTCTGACCACCGAGCAACTGAATGCGGACTACGCCGCCAACCAGTTCAACCCTAACCCGAGCATCGGCCGGGTCATTGGCACCCTGGCCACGGCGTATGCCGATGAGCCGCTGATCTGCCCGCCGGGCCGTCAGCTCATCAATGCCGACAAGGACCTGAACATCAGCAGCGTTGCCTATGCCGAGGTCGCCAATGGGCAACTGAGCATCGATATGGTCAACCTGATCCCCAAGCAGACCTTCAGGGCCCTGCGCGACGACATCACCAGCCCCATTGGTCCGAACGCCGACTACGGGACCGTCACCATCGCGGCCGGGACGGCGTCCCTGGCGAGCTTTGAACCCAGCGACCCGCTGCTGCAGGACTACTACCGGTACGGTGGCATCATCGACGTACCGCTCAACAGCTCCCAGACCCAACTGGTGCAGAGCACGCCCTTGTGCATCAGCGCCCCAGGGACCGCCCGTAACCCAGCGCTATCGGCGCCCGAATGCCCGTATCGAGTCTACAGCGATCAGCGCAACACCTACCTCGCGCCGGACAGCACAGGCGTGCAGATCACCTTGCAAGCCCGTTACCTGGGAGCTGTGGTGCAAGAAGATACGCCAATCGACATCGCTGCCTCGGCGACCGCCGTCTATCAGGCCAACCGCTACTGGGACTTCCTGGAGTTTCCGAACTCGCTAACGGTACCGGCCGGTCAGCCCTCCGTGAGTTTCAATGTCGTCCCCGTCGCCGGCTCCAAAGCCCAGGCTGGCTTCACCACGCTGACCTACACCCTCGACAACAACCCTCTGACCCAGAGCTTCAGCAACTTTCGCAAATACGCCTGGAGCGACTTCGGCATTCCCACAGGCAACATCGTGACCTGGGAGCAGGCGTATCAGAACGTGCTGCGCTTCCATTACCTGGCCTTCCCCGCCATGTCGCGCTACATCCAGCTCAACCAGCCTGACGCGGTGATGGGCTACAAGCAGGCGATCCTCGCCCGGATCTCTCCCGAGTACCAGAACACTACCTTGTACATGTCGGTGGTACGCTCGATGTCGCCGAGCCAAAGATCCCTGCTGACATCCTATCTCAACGGCACACCCTGGCAGCCTTGACTAAGGAGAAGACCCTGCCCGTTGTTTTACACATACCCGCCCAGCCGGAACAGACGCCGCGCCCAAGCGACATCATCGCCGAGGGCCTCTCAACCCTCGCGGCGTCTGCGTGGAAGACGATGGCAGCCGGCTACCGGTACTGGCTCAGGCGACAGACGCCCCCAATCCCTTCACAACCTCCCTACAATCTCTCTGTTGAGCCACCTTCGGCCCGCGGCCTAAACTCACCGGTCATCACACGAGAACCGCCAGCCTCATGACAGTACCTGTCTCCCCCGCCGCCAAGTCGGATCACCGCTGGCTCGCCTTGATCGTCCTGTGCCTCGGGGAGTTGATGATCGTGCTCGACACCACCATCGTTAACGTCGCGCTACCTTCGATCCAGACCGACCTGCACTTCACGCAGACCTCCCTCGCCTGGGTGGTGAACGCCTATATGCTGACCTTCGGCGGCTTCCTGCTGCTGGGTGGCCGCCTGGGGGATCTCTACGGGCATCGACGCCTGTTCCTGCTAGGCATCGGCTGCTTCACCCTCGCCTCACTGGCCTGTGGCCTGGCCCACAACCAGGAGACGCTGATCTGGGCCCGGGCCTTTCAAGGCCTGGCCGCCGCCGTGGTGAGCGCCGTGGCGCTGTCGCTGATCATGGACCTGTTCAGTGAACCGGCCGATCGGGCCAAGGCCGTGGGTGTCTACGGTTTCGTCTGCGCCGGCGGCGGCAGCCTCGGCGCCCTGCTCGGCGGCGTGCTCACCAGCACCTTGAGCTGGCACTGGATCTTCCTGGTCAACCTGCCGATCGGGGCAGTGGTGATCGCGCTGAGCCTGCGCCTGCTCTCGAAAACCCTCAACCAGCACCCGTCCCGTGACCTGGACGTCGCCGGCGCACTCACCGTGACCGCCTCGTTGATGCTGGCGGTCTATGCCATCGTCAATGGCAACGAGATGGGCTGGGGCTCGCTGCGCACCCTCGCGCAACTAGTGGTTGCCGTCGGCCTGCTGCTGGCCTTCCTGGTCATCGAGACCCGCGTCAAAACCCCGCTGATGCCCTTGCGCCTGTTCCGCCTGCGCAACCTGGCGATTGCCAATATCGTCGGGGTGCTCTGGGCCGTCGCGATGTTCGCCTGGTTCTTCCTGTCGGCGCTGTACATGCAGTTGGTGCTGGGCTACACGCCCTTTGAAGTGGGGCTCGCATTCCTTCCCGCCAACCTGATCATGGCGCTGTTTTCACTGGGAATCTCGGCCAAGCTGGTGATGCGTTTCGGCATTCGCCTGCCACTGGCCGTCGGTCTGGCCCTGGCGACCCTCGGCCTGCTGTTGTTCGCCCAGGCGCCGGTCGCAGGCCACTTCCTGCGCGACGTCCTCCCGGGCATGGTGCTGCTGGGCCTGGGCGCGGGCATTGCGTTCAACCCACTGCTGCTGGCGGCAATGAACGATGTCGCGCCATCCGAGTCGGGACTGGCCTCCGGGATGGTCAATACCGCCTTCATGATGGGCGGCGCACTGGGGCTGGCGGCACTGGCCAGCCTGGCCGCGGCGCGCACCGAGCAGCACCTGGCGGCGGGCGGGCCGGCACTCTCGGCCCTCAACGACGGGTATCAGATCGCCTTCCTGGTAGGTGCGGTGTTTTGCGCGCTGGGCGCCGGCCTGGCCGCGATAATGATGCGCGACAAGACCGGTGAAGACCCGGACAGTGTCGAAGCCTAGCTCGCCGCCTGGCGTTCGAGCCGGCTGATATCGGCCATGAACTTTTCCGCCGGCAAGGGGTGTCCGAGCAAGTAGCCTTGCAGGGAGTCACACCCCAGGCGGGTGAGAAAGGTCTGTTGCATGTCGGTTTCCACCCCTTCGGCGACGATCCGCAACCCCAGCGCCTGCCCCAGGGCGACAATCGCCGAGACGATCGCGGCATCGTCGGTGTCATGCTCCAGGTCGCGGACAAACCCACGGTCGATCTTCAACTCGTTGGCCGGAAGGCGCTTGAGGTACATCAGGCTCGAATAACCGGTACCGAAATCGTCGATGGACAGGTCCACGCCCATGTCCGAGAGTTTCTGCAGCACCTCCATGCTCGCATCGGCGTCGCTCATGGCAGTGGTTTCGGTGATTTCCAGGGTCAGGCTGTTGGCCGGCAACTGGTGCCGGGCCAAGGCACCGGCGACGCTGTCGACCAGGCCCACATGGCAAAATTGCAGGGCCGAGAGATTCACCGCGATGCGCCAATCCTGGTACCCCTGTTCACACCACAGGTGCATTTGACGGCAGGCCTCGTTCAGCACCCAGTCGCCGATGGGAATGATCAGGCCGGTCTTTTCCGCCAAGGCGATAAATCTGTCCGGCAACAACAACCCTTCCTCGGGGTGCTCCCAGCGCAACAGGGCCTCGGCACCGACCGGCGTGCCCTTGAGCGCATCGAACTTGGGTTGGTAATAGAGACGGAACTGCTGCTGCTCCAGGGCCTGGCGCAGGTCCTGCAACAGTTGCAACTGCTTGCGCGCGTTGCTGTTCATCGAGGCATCGAAGAAACTGTGGCCGTTCTTGCCGGCGCCCTTGGCGTGGTACATCGCCGCGTCGGCATTCATCAGCAATTCCTCGGCGGTCTGGCCGTTACCCGGGTACAGCACGATGCCGAGGCTCGCGGAAATCTGCAGGTCGTGCTCGGCCACGCGGAACCGCCGGGAAATCAGGCTGACCTGACGCGACGCCACCTGCAGCGCGTCGTCTGGCTCGGCCAGTTGCACCAGCAACACAAACTCGTCACCGCCAATGCGCGCCAGGGTGTCCTGGCTGCGCAGGTCTTCACGCAGGCGCAGGGCCACCTCGCGCAGCAATTGATCGCCCATATGGTGACCGAACGCATCATTGACCGGTTTGAAACCATCCAGATCGATGAACATCAGCGCGAAGCAGCCACCTTCGTCCGCCACCTTGTGCATTGCCTGGTCGATCCGGTCCGCCAGCAGGACACGGTTCGGCAAGCCAGTCAGGGTGTCATGCAGCGCCAACTGGATGAGCTCCTGGTTGGCCTGGCTCAACGAGTTGGCCAGGATGGCGGTCCGGTCTTCGAGCCGGGCGTCGAGCAGCGAGGTCAACAAGGCGATGGACAGCACCGCCAGGCTGGTCACCAGCACCAGGTTGTCCAGCCCATTGCCGGACAGGCCGGTACTTACCGCCCCACAGAAACTGCCCTGGGCAAAATTGGCCGCGGCCATGCCGGTGTAGTGCATACCGACGATCGCCAGGCCCATGATCACCGCCGCCGCGCCACGGGCCAGGCGTATATAGGGGGTATTGCGGCGCAGGCGAAAAGCGATCCACAAGGCCGCCGCCGAGGCGACCACGGCAATCACCAGCGAGGCGCCGAACAGGGTCGGGTCGTAATCGATGCCCGGCTGCATCTTCAGCGCTGCCATGCCGCAGTAATGCATGGCACTGATGCCGGCGCCCATGACCAGCGCACCGCATACCCATTGCGCCGTTGGCAGGCGGGGCTGGGTGACCAGCCAGAGGGCAAAGCCACTGGAAAGAATCGCGATCAGCAGTGACAACAGCGTGAGGGGGCCGTCGTAGCCCAGGGCGATGGGCAGCTTGAACGCCAGCATGCCGATAAAATGCATGGACCATATGCCCACCCCCATGGCCAGGGCACCGCCGGCGGTCCACAGATAAACCGCTCGGCCGGTAGACGTGGCAATGCGTCCGGTCAGATCCAGGGTGGTATAGGAGGCGAGGATCGCCACACAAAAGGAAATGAAGACCAGCGCGGGGGAATAACTACCAATGAGCATGGCGAATCTCTGAAACATCGAACCGGGCAATACCCGAACTCGGTGAAAAAACGACGGATTGTACCTGCTTCCCTGCGGAGTGCCTGGTGAGCATTGGCTACTTGCCATTATTCAGGAGGCCCCGTCCGCCGTATAGCTCAGCGCCCCGGGAAGGCCGACCAACGGCAGGTATTATTCATCATGCGCAAAGCCTGACCAGGCGGACAGTCGAGAAAGCCGACCATTGGAGAGTAGCTCTTGTCTTGAGAATCGATCAGGAATCATCTCCGGCATAAACGAGAATTGCGAGTCCCTACAATGGCAACCGTGGTTGCGGGGACTGGAGCGAGGCCAATACCCGCTCGGTATTTTCCGTGCAACTGGCCCCTTCGGGTCGGTTGCGGATGCTGTTGACGATCCCCAGCAACTGCAACTTGCTATGGGCCAGGCGCGCCTGCATGGCTTCGATCTGATCGATCTTGCGCTCCAGGCTGTCGACCATGGCCTCATGATCCAGGGGCTCCGCCTCGGCACCGGGCACCAACGCCCGCAGCTCCTCGAGGCTGAAACCCGCCTGCTGTGCACACTGGATGATCGCCAATGTCTGCAACACCTCGGCCGGGTACTCTCGGTAACCGTTGGCCTGGCGCTGGACCTTGCGAATCAACCCCTGGGCTTCATAGAACCTGATCTTCGACGCCGCCAGGCCACTGCGCAGGGCCAGTTCACCGATCTTCATAAGAGGCCTCGAATGGATGCTTGACATTAAAGTTAGGTTTAAGCTTAGCCTGGACTCCCCACAGCCCCGGAGTCAAGCATGTCACCCTTTCAAGCGTTGCTTTTGCCCAATGGCGTACAGATCCCGAATCGCATCGCCAAGGCCGCCATGGAAGAGAACATGGCCGACCTGGACAACGCGCCCTCCGCTCAGTTGATCGAACTCTACCGCGCCTGGGCCGACGGCGAGCCCGGCTTGCTGCTGACCGGCAATGTGATGATCGACCGCCGCGCCATGACTGGCCCTGGTGGCGTGGTGCTGGAGGATGATCGTCACCTGGAGCAATTCCGCCAGTGGGCGGCCATCGGCCGGGCCAAGGGTGCGCAGTTCTGGATGCAGATCAATCACCCTGGGCGCCAGACCATGGCCAATCTGGGTCAGACCGCCTGGGCACCGTCCGCGGTAGCGCTGGACCTGGGCGGGTTCTCGAAGATGTTCGCCGAGCCGCGGCCGATGAGCGAAAGCGATATCGAGGAAGTGATCGGGCGCTTCGCCAACAGCGCCCGTCTGGCCGAACAAGCGGGTTTCAGCGGTGTGCAGATCCATGCCGCGCATGGTTACCTGCTCAGCCAGTTCCTCTCGCCGCTGAGCAACCGGCGCAGCGACCGCTGGGGCGGCCCGCTGGAAAATCGCGCACGCCTGCTGCTATCGGTGGTCAAGGCGGTCCGCGCGGTTGTCTCGCCGGACTTTTGCGTGGCGGTCAAACTCAACTCGGCGGACTTCCAGCGCGGCGGCTTCGACGCTGACGATGCCCGCCAGGTGATCGAATGGCTCAACACACTGCCGGTGGACCTGGTTGAACTCTCGGGCGGCAGCTACGAGGCGCCGGCCATGCAAGGCGAAGCACGGGACGGTCGGACCCTGGCGCGGGAAGCCTATTTCATGGAAATGGCCGGCGAGCTGGCGAAGGTCGCGAAGATGCCAATCATGGTCACTGGCGGTATTCGGCGCTTGCCCATCGTCGAGCAGGTGCTGGACAGCGGCATCGCCATGGCCGGCATCGGCACCGCGATGGCCGTGGAGCCGCACCTGCCCAGGCACTGGCGCGAAGGTCGGGCCAGCCATCCGCAGTTGCCGCCGATCCATTGGAAGAAAAAGCCGCTGGCGTCGCTGGCCAGCATGGCGGTGGTCAAGTTCCAGTTGAAACGCTTGAGCAAGGGCCAGCGCCCCTACCCCGAAGTCTCGGCGGTGTGGGCGCTGGTGCTGGATAGACTGTTTATCGGTCGGCGGACAAAGCAGTATCGCGCGGCAATGAAAAACCTCATCTCCTGACCCGGCGGCGGCCCTTGTAGGCGCCAGTTTGCTGGCGATGAGGCCCATGAGCATCGCATCGCCTGATCGGCCGCTATCGCCAGCAATTGGCCCAAACATCGCGCTTGCGCGATGAGGGTCAAGACGGTATCTACGGGTGACGCAGCACCCACAGGGCCCTATGCCCGCCTTGAAAATGGGGTTTCAGCGCCCGGAAAAACGCAACCGCGACAACATCCTCAAGTCCCCCACCTTGTAGTAGCCATCGCTCCAGCTGTTATTCGGCGACAGCGGCTGGACCTGCTTGAGTTCCAGCTTCTTCGCGTAATAGCGAAACCGGTAGTGCTCGTAGAAGCGCAGGATTTCCAGGCCATAACGATCGGCCAGATCGACGTCTCCACGGATCACCAGGTAGTTCTCGTCGTTACCGTCACTGGCGCCGACGCTGAGGTTGTGGCTACCGCTGATAATGGTCGGTGCGTCCGTGGTGAAGTCGGTGACGACGGCCTTGGTGTGCACCAGCAAATTGCCCTTCTGGCCCTTGAGCCCTTCCTTGATCCAGCCTTCCAGGCCGATATCGAGCAGTGCCGTGGCCACAAAATCATCAGTCCGATCGGCGTGAATCCCGGAGATGCTGCTGGCGGTATTCTGCAGGCCGAAACGCAGCACATCGTCATGTGGCTTGCCGAGCAAGGCATCGAGGATTTCCTGGGGCAAGGCGAAGGCCGTGGCAAACAGCACATCCTTCTGCGCCGCCGTGATGATCTGCACGAACTCCTTCAGGTCACCCTGGCCGGTACGCGGGGAAAACCCGGCAAACAGCGGCTGACTCGGCTCCATGGGGTTGTTCTGGGTAATCCACTTGCGCGTTGCCGCCACATCCGTCGGTGCCGCCCAGATTTCCTCGAAGACCTGGGTGTACTCGTTGGCCAGGCGGCTGTCATCGAGTACATGCACCACGTTGGCCTGGCGATACACGCCGTTGGCGGTGAAGTTGGTGCTGCCGCAGAGCACCGCTTCAGCTCGGTATTCGCCGCCGGCATCACGCTGGCTGAGAACAATGAACTTGTCGTGGAAGATGTTGCTGGTGACCCGCCCGCGCTTGCTCTCGGCCAGAATCGGCGCCAGGTTCTGCTCGTTCAGGGTCGTGTCCTCGTCACCGACCTTGGCGTGGTAGAGCACGCGAATCCGCACCCCGCGCTGCTGCGCCGCGTTTACCGCATCGACAATCGCCTTCAACTGATACTCGTAGATGGCGATATCCAACCCCCACTGCACATCCGTCGCCCGGGCAATGAACCCGAGCAGCTCTTCCAGCAGGCCATTTTCCAGCCACAGGCGCGCCGCATCGGGCCAGGCCTCGATAGGCAGGTTCTTCTGGGTGCTGATCAGTTTGTCCAGGTCGGGAAACTTGCGCTCGAAACCCTGGCTGGCCGCCACCGCACGATTGAAGATCACCCGCTGGCCCTTGGGCAGGCCATTGTCGGTGGTCACCGTCAATGCCAATGACTCACCCAACTGCGGGGCATCGGGCGTGCCGTAGGCCAGATGCACCCGATAGTTACAGGTGCTCCCGGGCTCGACGTTGTAATCGGCCCAGCGGAACTTCTGCAACGGCGCCAGGTTGCTCGGCGTCGCGTGGTACTGGGGAAAGGTGTGTTCCTTGCCGGGGAACGTCAGGCTATTGAACAGGAACGCCCAGGGCCCGGTGCCCTCCTGGCGTTCGATGGCGAAACCGAGCAGGCCGGCGCGCCGCGACTCGGCCAGGTCGATGGCCAGCAACACACCGCTGGTCCCGGCGTAGGCCTTGACCCGGAAATCATCCAGGGAATTGCTCTGAAGTACGCGCATACGTCACATCCTTGAGAGAGTTGCTGTGGAAGACGAGCGTAACGAATTTTTATGACACCAGGCACTCACCTTCATGAAACCTTCGCTCAACGACAAGCGGCGGTTTGCCGTAGTGGCAAACTCGCATTTCGCCAAAACTCAACAATACTTGGCGCGAAGGGATTTCGCAGTTCCTCTTTCTCCTCGAAATGGAGTTCGCCATGAAGTCGCAAGAACTGGAACTCGACGTGGCCGTGGTCGGTGGCGGTGTCTCAGGCACCTACAGCGCCTGGCGCCTGCAACACGCCCAAGGCGACAAGCAGAGCATTGCCCTTTTCGAATTCAGCGACCGCATTGGCGGCCGCCTCTTCAGCATCAACCTGCCAGGCCTGCCCAATGTGGTCGCCGAGGTCGGCGGCATGCGCTACATCCCGGGCCCCGACGGCCATGTGCTGGTGGACAACCTGGTCAAGCACCTCAAGCTGCCCAGCCAGGATTTTCCCATGGGCGCGCCCAAGCCGGTCTACTCGAAGAACAACCTGTTTTACCTGCGCGGCAAGCGCTTCCGTTATCGCGACTTCGTCGAAGCGCCGGAAAAGATCCCCTACGACCTGGCCTGGTCCGAGCGCGGCTTCTGCCCCGAGGACCTGCAAGTCAAGGTGATGAACTATGTGTACCCGGGGTTCGACAAGCTCAGCCTGTGCCAGCAGATGCAGGTCACGGTCTTCGGCAAGGAAATCTGGCGCTATGGTTTCTGGGACCTGCTCTACCGGGTCATGAGTAACGAGGGTTATCAGTTCATGAAGGACGCCGGTGGCTATGACGCCAACGTCGCCAATGCCAGCGCCGTGACCCAACTGCCCGCCACCGAGTACAAGGACACCACCGAGTTCCGGACCCTGGCCAAGGGTTTCCAGAGCCTGCCGTTGGCGCTCGTCGCCACCTTCGCCAAGTTGCCGGGACAATTGCCAGGCCAGCAACGGGTGCACATGAACCAGCGGCTGACCGCCATCCACTACGCCAGGGACGCCGATTTTCCTTATCGCCTGCACTTCCAGGCCACCACCACGGTGGATGGCGGCACCCACGACAGCGGCGGCCAAGCCGTGGTCAAGGCGCGGAAAATCATCCTCGCCATGCCGCGTCGCGCCCTGGAACTGATCGACTCACCGTTCTTCAGCGATCCCTGGCTCAAGGACAATCTCGGTTCGGTACTGATGCAATCGGCGTTCAAGCTCTTCCTTGCCTATGAACAGCCCTGGTGGCGCGCACTCGGGCTGGTGGCCGGGCGTTCGGTCACCGATCTGCCGGTGCGGCAGATCTACTACATGGGCACCGAATGCGAGCAGAAAGGCGGTGAGCCGACGCTCAACTCGTTGCTGATGGCCTCCTACAACGACATCGGCACTGTGCCGTTCTGGAAAGGCCTGGAAGGCGGCGCGCCGTTCGTTGGCCACACTCCCAGTAACCTGGCCGGGCTGCTCAAGACCGAGCCGGTGGTGCCCAGGACCCAGTTCACCGTCAGCGACGAAATGGTCCGGGTGGCACAGATGCAAGTCACCCAGGTCCACGACCAGGTCGAACTGCCGCGCCCCTACTCGGCGGTCTATCACGCCTGGGACGCCGACCCTTACGGCGGCGGCTGGCATGAATGGAAAGCCAATTACCGGATCGACCAGGTCATCTGCCGCATGCGTCATCCGCTGGAGAAACAGCAGATCTATATTGTCGGCGAAGCCTATTCCTATGCTCAGGGTTGGGTCGAAGGCGCGGTGACCGTGGCCGAGTCGACGCTCCAGGATTTTTTCGCGCTCAAACGCCCCAACTGGCTGCCCAAGGACTATGCGCTGCTGCCGGTGCCGACACCCGCCGGCTGTGCGCTGGAGCCAGGACAGCGCCCAGCCTGCAAGGACTGTGCAGACACCCTGAATGAAGTCACCGAGTTTGCCTACAAGGGGATCGACCATGGCCACGAATAAGGACTACACCGTCGCCGACTACCTGCTGACACGGCTCCATCAACTGGGGGTGCACAAGGTGTTCCAGGTACCCGGCGACTACGTATCGGGGTTCATGGACGCCCTGGAACAATCCACCGATATCCAGCCGGTTGGCGAAGTCAATGAAATGAGTGCCGCCTACGCCGCCGACGGTTACGCCCGCTATGCCGGGATCGGCGCGGTGTCGCTGCAATACGGCGTGGGAACCTTCAGCGCGGTGAATGCGATTGCCGGTGCCTATGTCGAGCGCAACCCGGTGGTGGTCATCAGCGCCAGCCCGTCGGCGAAGAACCGCCATATCATCTGGTCCGCGGACGTCCTGTTCCACCACTCCACCGGTGACCTGGAGGTTGGACGCAAGGTGTTCGAGAACATCACCGTCGCCTGCGAACTGCTGGACGACAGCCGCACCGCGCCGGCGTTGATCGACCGGGCGCTGGTCGCCGCCATCAGCCAGCGCCGACCGATCTACCTGGAAGCCTGGCAGAACGTCTGGGGCGAACCCTGCGAGGCGCCGACAGGCGAGTTGTCGCCAGTGCCGGCCGCCTGCGATCTGCTGTCGTTGGATGCGGCAGTCGCAACTTCGGTGCAACGCCTGCGCGAGGCGAAAAAGCCGTTGATCATGCTCGGCATCGAGATCGCCCGTTTCGGCCTGCAAAAGCAGGCACTGCACCTGATCGAAGCCAGCGGCCTGTCCTTCACCACCTCACTGGAAGCCAAGACCGTTCTCGACGAGAACCACCCGCAATTCATCGGCACCTATGCCGGTACCGCCTCGCGGCTGTGGACCCAGGATCTGCTGGACCAGACCGACTGCATCCTGGCCCTGGGGGTGATCTTCACCGACGACTACCTGCAACTGCTGAAGAAGGACTTCGGCCAGATCATCCTGGTCAACACCCAGCTGGCCCGCACCGGCTTGCAGTATTACCCCCATGTGCCCCTGCCGCAGTACCTCAGCGCACTGACCAGCGCACTCGGCCTGGACGAGAGTTTCCCTCTGCCCCTGCGGCCACGCGAGCCCCTCGCGCCACTGCTCAAGGCAACCGACCACGACACGCCCCTGAGTTACGAACGGTTCCTCGACACCCTCGCCGACTTCGCCCGGGAGCAACGCCTATGGGATAACAGTGCGTTGATCCTCGGTGAAAGCTCGGCGCTGTACGCTGCCAGCAATATCATGGGCATGCCGGAAAACAGCTTTGTCGCCGATGCCATCTGGGGTTCTCTCGGTCATGAGACCGGTTGCGCCCTGGGCGTGGCCATGGGCGGCCGGCGCCGGCCCCTGGTGGTCGCCGGCGACGGCGGCTTCATGATGATGTGCCAATCGCTCTCGACCCTGGTGCGCAATCGCGTGAATGCCGTGGTGTTCGTCATGAGCAATGAGGTCTACGCCATCGAGCAGGCCTTCGTGAACATCAACGCGTTCAAGGAACATGGAGAGTTCGCGCCATTCGACGTCCTGCCAGGCTGGGATTACCTGGCCCTGGCCAAGGGTTTCGGCGCCAGGGGCTACAAGGTCTCGACCCTGGGAGAACTGCGCGAACTGCTGCTGAAATTGCTGGTGATCGACGAGACCGTACTGGTCCAGGTGGTCATTCCACAAAAAGACCTCGCGCCGCAGATCGAACGACTCGCGTCCTGAAAGGAGCAATCACTACATGGCTGTATTGCGTCTTGCTGTCGCTGCCCTGCTGCTCACCGGCCTGTCCGTGGCCCAGGCCCATACCCATGGTGGCGAAACGGCCGAAGGTCCGAAGCGTTTTACCCCGGTCTCGCCCGACACCGCCTACCTCGAAGTCCTGCACCAATGCGTCAGCCCGCGGGACACCGACCAGGGTCAGCTGCTCTCGGGCCTGGGCGGTATGCATTACCCCCTGGTCAGCCTGAAGGACGCCGATCAGGTCGAAGCCTTCTATAGCCAGGGTATCGCCCTGCAATACGGTTTCAACTTCTCCGAGGCGATCCGCGCCTTCTACCAGGCCAGTCGTTTCGACGAGGGTGCGGCGATGCCCTATTGGGGGATTGCCTTGTCGGCCAACTCCAATATCAACAGCGACGCCACCCCCGGTTGCGACCAGTTGGCTTATCGCTCGGCGCAGATCGCCCTGGAACACGCCAATGCCCGGCTCAAGGACCCGGCCGCCAAGGCGCGCTTCAGCGAACGGCAATTGCAGCGTGAAGTCGATTACGCCAAGGCGTTCCTCAGCGCCTACACCCTGCGAGAGGGCAAGGTCAGTCTCGATGACGCGGGCAAACGGCACTACGCCGACGCCATGAAAGAACTGTCGCAGACCTATTTCGATGACCTCGATGCGGCCACCCTCTACGCCGATGCCCTGCTCAACCTCACCCCCTGGAAATGGTGGGACGGCGAGGAAGCGGTCTCCGATGAAGTCCAGCCGACACCGGCGGCCGATGAGGCGCTGCAAGTGCTCAACCGTGTGCTGGTGCAGGACAAACTGCACACCGGCGCCAATCACTTCTACATCCACGCCATCGAGGAGTCGCCCTTCCCCGACAGCGGGCTACCCATGGCCAATCGCTTCCGCGAGCAGAACCCGGCCATCGGTCATCTGGTGCACATGGCCTCGCACATCTACCAGCGCACCGGCAATAACGCCCTGGCCAGCATCGCCAACTACACGGCGGTCTCGGTGGACCGCGCCTACGCCCACCAGGTCGACCCGCAGAGCCCTTACCCGTTGCACTACCTGGGCCACAACATTCACTTCCTGATCTGGACCCTGTCCATTGAAGGCCGCCAGAACGAAGCCATGAACATGGCCGAGGAACTGGTGGAAAACACCACCCGCTATTCGGCGCTGGAGTTCCTCTGCAAGCAGTACCCCGACGAGATCCGCACCAAGACCGACTATTTCTATGCGGTGCCTTACTACTTCGCCGTACGCTTCCAGGATTGGAATGCGCTGGAGCGTATCGAGCCGAAGATTGAGCAAGGTCTGAAGACCATCAACGATAGCTGCGCCCAGGCCGACCAGGACTGGAAGCCACTGGCCGCGCCGTACACCCGGGTCATGGCCGCTTATGCCAAGGCTTATCGGCAACTGGCCCTGAATGGGCTGGATAATACCGCGGCCAATGAGGCCCTCAAGGGCTACTGGCAGGCGGTGACGGACACCTTGAAAGCCACGCCGGACCTCAATTACGGCAATAACAAGGCGACGGAATTGTTCCGCATCGCCAATCTGGTCCTGCTGAACAAGGCCCTGGACAGTAGTAGCGGCAAGCTCGACCTGGCCTCGCTGCGGGAAACCGCCGCGAAGGTATTCGGCAAGGACCCTTCGCAGGCTCTGGCCACTGACCTCAAGTCACTCCAGGGCGATCACCAGGAGCAGATCATCGGCGCCTGGCGCAAGGCGGTCGCGATCCAGGATGCCTTGAACTACAACGAGCCACCCGACTGGTATTACACCCTGCGCGAATCCCTGGGCTACGCGTTGTTGGCCCAGGGCAAAGCCGATGAAGCCGAAAAGGTCTTCCGGCAAGACCTGGCGGGCAATCGCCTCAGCGGTCGCTCGCTCAACGGGCTGAAGCTCAGTCTGCGGCAGCAGCCGGGCAAGACGGTGCCGGCGCTGCTTGACGAACAACTACAGAATGCCTGGCGCAACGCGACCATCAGCGCCGCGCCATCAGGCTTCAGCACACAATAATTGCTCACACCGTTCTGTAGGAGCAGGGCTTGCCCGCGAAGCTTTTGGCGCCATCAAGGGCCTCTTCGCTGCGATGCGGCGTCCCGACAAGCCAGGCTCCACAAGGGACCGGGCTCGACGATAGTTCGCGGCGAAACACGGACCTATTGCAGGAGCTGGCTTGCCGGCAATGGCGGCGGTGAATCCAGTATCGCCATCGCTACCAAGCCTGGAACCCGGGTCAGCCCGGCATGCACTGGAAGTCACCGGTCTGGGCGACCTGCTTGCCATGGGAGTCCATCAGGCGGGCACTGACTTCCTGACCCAGGCTCGACTCCACCAACTTGTAGTGCTCGCCGGCCTTGAACTGGTTGTAGCTGACTTCGCCCGAGCAGTCCTGCTGGTTGCCATCGCCCCAGGGAACCTCCACCAGCATCACGTCCAGCTTGTGGGCGCCGGGAGGCACTTCGAAGAAACGCCCGTCATCGATTTTCTTGCCATCGACCTTCTCGGCGAGCAGGTCGTTCGGCGCTTCATCCTGCAGACCGATCCAGGCCTGGCTCGGGTCCGCCTTCGGCATGGGGCCGGCACACGCGGACAGCAGAAAGGCCAGGCCCAGGGTTGGAAGCAGCATCAGGGGTTTGAATGTCATGGTGGTCTACCTCAAAAATGAAAAAGTCGGTCAGATGCAGGAAAACTTCTTGGACTGGGCCACGGTCGCGCCTTGCTCATTCACCAGTTCGGCGCCCACATTGGCGCCCGCCCCCGACTCCACCAGGTGATAGTGCTTGCCCGCCTTGAACTGGTCGTACTCCACCTGGCCGGTGCACTCGGGCTGCGCCGAATTACCATTGGCGCCCTGGACCAGGATCATTTGCAGATCGTGTTTACCCGGCGCCACCTCGAAGTAGCGGCCATCGTCGACGCGCTTGCCATCCACGCGCTCGGCCAGCAGGCTGTCGCTGGAACCCTGGCCGAGGCCGATCCAGGCTTCGCTCGGATCAGCCTTGGGTACCGGTGCCGCGCAAGCGGACAGCAGGCCAACCAGTCCAAGGGTCGAAATCAGCATCAGCGGCTTAAGTGTCATCGAATGAATTCCTCTCATATTCAAGGGCTGTATCGCTGGACGGAAAGTCCGTCTAATCGAGGCCAAGAGTGGTGAAATAGAGGCGTTTGTACAAATGAACACACATGAAGGGTTTTTCAGTCGCTATCTAAAAGATCCTTCATGTTGGTGAAAGCCAAACGTTAAGTTCCAAGGACAAGACTGCCGGGGTTCGCAATTCCACTCCCCGGAGGTTCAGGCATGCTCGGGCTGGTAAAGACCGCACTGCTCAAGCCCTACACGTTTATCGTGTTGGCGATATTCATCTGCATCATCGGGCCGTTGGCGGCCCTGCGTACCCCCACCGACGTGTTTCCCGATATCGGTATTCCAGTGGTCGCGGTGGTCTGGCAATACACCGGCCTGTCTCCCGAAGACATGGCCGGCCGGGTGATCTATACCTACGAACGCTCCTTGAGCTCGACGGTCAACGACATCGAACACCTCGAGTCGCAATCGCTGCCGGGCATGGGTATCGTCAAGATCTTCTTCCAGCCGGGCGTCGATATCCGCACCGCCAACGCCCAGGTGACCGCGGTCTCGCAGACCGTGCTCAAGCAAATGCCACCGGGCATCACCCCGCCGCTGATCCTCAACTACAGCGCCTCGACGGTGCCGATCCTGCAGATGGCGTTCTCCAGCCCGACGCTGTCGGAAGCGAAGATCCGCGACCTGGTGCAGAACAATATCCGCCTGCCACTGACCGCCGTGCCGGGCCTCGCGCTCCCTACCCCGATGGGCGGCAAGCAGCGCCAGATCACCCTTGACCTCGACCCGCAAGCGCTGGCCGCCAAGGGCCTCTCGGCGCAGGACGTGGGCAACGCCCTGGCCGCGCAGAACCAGATCATTCCGGTGGGTACCGCGAAACTCGGCCCCTACGAATACACCGTACTGCTGAACAACAGCCCGAAAGTCATCGAGGAACTCAACGACCTGCCGATCAAGACCGTCGACGGAGCCCTGATCACCATCGGCCAGGTGGCCCACGTGCGCGACGGCTCGCCGCCGCAGACCAATATCGTGCGGGTCGACGGTCGTCGCGCGGTGCTGATGCCGGCGATGAAGAACGGCAATATCTCCACCCTGTCGATCGTCGACGGCATCCGCAACATGCTGCCGCTGATCAACGAAACCCTGCCGCCGGCGCTCAAGACTTCCTTGCTGGGTGACGCCTCGGTGTTCGTCAAGCAGTCGGTGGGCAGCGTGGCCCGCGAGGGCATCATCGCCGCATTGCTGACCAGTGCGATGATCCTGCTGTTCCTCGGCAGCTGGCGCTCGACCCTGATCATCGCCGCCTCGATTCCGCTGGCGGTGCTCTCGGCCATCGCCCTGCTGGCCGCCACCGGCCAGACCCTCAACGTCATGACCCTCGGCGGGTTGGCGCTGGCGGTGGGGATCCTGGTGGACGATGCGACGGTGACCATCGAGAACATCAACTGGCACCTGGAACAGGGCAAGGCGGTCAAGGACGCGATCCTCGACGGCGCGAAGCAGATCGTCGGCCCGGCCTTCGTCTCGCTGCTGTGTATCTGCATCGTGTTCGTGCCGATGTTCATGCTCCAAGGTATCGCCGGTTTCCTGTTCCGGCCGATGGCCCTGGCGGTGATCTTCGCCATGGCCAGCTCCTTCATTCTGTCGCGGACCCTGGTGCCGACCCTGGCGATGTTCCTGCTCAAGCCGCATGTGGTCGAGGGCGGCAGCGGCCACCATCCTGAAGATGAATTCATCAACCATCACGAAGGTGAACAGCACCGCAAGCCACGCAATCGCCTGCTGCAAGCCGTGTTGAACTTCCAGCAGAGCTTCGAACGCGGTTTCTCCACGGTGCGCGACGTCTATCACGGCCTGCTGCAACTCGCGCTGGGTTGCCGCAAGCGTTTCCTGCTGGGTTTCCTGGCCTGCGTGCTGGCGTCCTTCAGCCTGCTGCCGAGTCTGGGCGAGGACTTCTTCCCGGCCACCGACGCCGGCGCCCTGGCCCTGCACGTGCGTCTGCCGCTGGGCACGCGGATCGAGGAAAGCGCCGCGACGTTCGACCGTATCGAAGCGCGGATCCGCGAAGTGATTCCCGCCGAAGAGCTGGACAATATCGTCGACAACATCGGTATTCCATTGAGCGGTATCGACATGGCCTATAGCAGCAGCGGCACCATCGGTCCGCAGGACGGCGATATCCAGGTCACCCTCAAGGCCGATCACCAGCCCACCGCCGACTATGTGAAAAAGCTGCGCACGGCCTTGCCGGAAAGCTTCCCCGGCAGCCACTTCGCCTTCCTTCCGGCGGATATCAGCAGCCAGATCCTCAACTTCGGCGCGCCGGCCCCGCTGGACGTGAAAATCTCCGGACGCAGTGCCGAGGAAAACCGCGTCTTCGCCCTCGAACTGCAACGACGCCTGCAACACGTACCGGGGATCGCCGACCTGCGGATCCAGCAATCGGTCGGCTACCCGTCGCTGCAGGTGAAGGTCGACCGTCTGCGCGCCAAGGGCCTGGGCATCACCGAGCGGGACGTCACCAACAGCATGGTCGCCTCGCTGGCGGGCAGCTCCCAGGTGGCGCCGACCTTCTGGCTCAACCCGGCCAACGGCGTATCCTATGGCGTGGTCGCGGCCACTCCGCAATACCGCCTGGACAGCCTGCCATCACTGGAAGCGTTGCCGGTCACTGGCAGCAATGGCCAGTCGCAGATCCTCGGCGGCCTGGCGACCATCAATCGGGTGCAGAGCCCGGCGGTGGTCACCCACTACAACATCCAGCCAACCCTGGACATCTACGCCAGCGTGCAAGGTCGAGACCTCGGCGCGGTGGCCCATGACATCCAGAAGATCCTCGACGATGCCTCCTCCTTGCGCCCCAAGGGCGCGATTGTCAGCCTGCACGGGCAGATCGACGCCTTGCATGAAGCCTTCAGCGGCCTGAGCTTCGGCCTGCTCGGCGCCGTGGTGCTGATCTACCTGCTGATCGTGGTCAACTTCCAATCCTGGGTCGACCCGTTCGTGATCATCACCGCCCTGCCCGCCGCCCTGGCCGGGATCGTCTGGATGCTGTTCCTCAGCGGCACCTCGCTATCGGTGCCGGCCCTGACCGGAGCCATCCTGTGCATGGGCGTGGCCACCGCCAACTCGATCCTGGTGGTGAGCTTCTGCCGCGAACGCCTGGCCGAACACGGCGATGCCCTCAAGGCTGCGCTGGAAGCCGGCTACACCCGCTTCCGCCCAGTGTGCATGACCGCCCTGGCGATGATCATCGGCATGTTGCCGCTGGCCCTTTCCGAAGAACAGAACGCCCCTCTCGGACGCGCCGTGATCGGCGGTCTGATCCTCGCGACCACCGCCACCCTGCTGTTCGTCCCCGTGGTGTTCAGCCTGGTACATGGTCGTCAACCTATTCGCGCCGTAGCTGGAGAAAACACCCATGACTGATCGCAAACCTTCAGGCAAACGCCTGCTTTACCTGGGCGTCGGCGGGCTGACCCTGGCCGCCTTGCTGGTCGCCAACGGGATTGCCGCGCGGACCCGCCATGAAAAGGCGGTGACCGCCTGGACCGAAACCGCCGCCGTGCCCATGGTCAGTGTCTTCAAGCCGGCACAGAACGCCGCCGGCGATACCCTGCGTCTGCCGGCCCACCTGGAAGCCTGGAGCAAGGCGCCGATCCATGCGCGGGTCAGCGGTTATCTGAAAGACTGGAAAACCGACATCGGCAGCCAGGTCAAGGCCGGCCAGATATTGGCCGAAATCGACAGCCCGGACCTCGACCAGCAGGTCGCCCAGGCCCACGCCCACCTGCTGCAGGAACAGGCCAACGCACGCCTGGCCCAGACCACCGCCACGCGCTGGCAGAACCTGGTACAGACCCACTCGGTATCGCGCCAGGAAGCCGATGAAAAGAGCTCCAACGCCGCCGCGGCCAAGGCCAATGCCGAAGCCGCGACGGCCGACTATGCGCGGCTGTCGGCCCTGGAAGCGTACAAGACCATCCGCGCGCCTTTCGCCGGCACCATCACCGCGCGCAATACCGATATCGGCCAATTGATCAAAGCCGACAACGACAGTGATCCGGAGCTCTTCGACATCGCCGATACCCATCAACTGCGGCTCTACGTGCCCATCCCACAGAACTACGCCAGCGTGATCCATCCTGGCCTCGAAGTGAAATTGAGCGTGCCGGAACATCCGGGCCGACAGTTCAACGCCAAACTGGTGGGCAATTCCACCGCCGTCGACTCGCGCTCCGGGACCTTGCTGGCGCAGTTCGTCGCCGAGAACCCGGATAACGCGCTGATGCCGGGTGACTATGCCGAGGCGACCCTGCCGATCCCGGCGGACACCCACGGCGTCAGCATTCCCGCCAGCGCCTTGATCTTCCGCGCCCAGGGCACCCAGGTGGCCGTGCTGGACGCCCAGTCCCATGTGCACCTGCGCGACATCCATATCGGCCTGGACCTGGGCGAACGCCTGGTCATCGACCAGGGCCTGAAACCCGCCGACACCGTGATCGACAACCCGCCGGATGCCCTGCGCGAAGGCGACCCGGTGAAACTCGCCGACGCCGGAGGCCCACATGTCCCCAAGGCTTAAGCACAGCGCCTGGCTATTGATCGCGACTTTGCAGGGCTGTTCCCTGGCCCCCACTTACAAGCCGCCTCAGCTCGACTTGCCAGAGCACTATCACGAGCAAACCAGCGCCGGTCCCTGGCACCCGGCACAACCGGGCGACACGTTGTCACAACAATGGTGGTCGCTATTCCGCGACGCGCACCTCAACGACCTGCAACAGCGCCTGCTCAAGGCCAATCCTGACCTGGCCGCGGCCCTGGCGCACTACGACGGCGCCCAGGCCTATGCAAGCCAGCTGCATGCCGGGCTGTTCCCGCAAATCAGCGCCAGCGCACAACCCCTGCGCCAGCGTCAATCGGACAATCGGCCGTTGCGCGGCAGTACTCAGCCAGCGGTGTACAACAGCAACACTGCGGGCTTTGCGCTGAACTTCGACCTCGACCTGTGGGGACGGATTCGCAACCAGGTGGCTGCCGGCGATGCCCAGGCGCAGGCCTCGGGCGACGACCTGGCGGTGGCGCGCCTGAGCCTGCAACAGCAGTTGGCGGCCTTGTATGTCCAGCTCAACGGCCTGGATGCCCAGAGCCGGATTCTCGCCAGTTCCCTGGATGACTATGGCCAGGCCTTGCAATTAACCCGTGATCGCTACCAGGGCCAGATCGCCTCGGAACTCGACCTGACCCGCGCCCAGAGCCAACTGGCCGAAGCCCAGGCACAGCTGGATGAAGTGCGTGGCCAACGCAACCTGGCCGAACATGCGATCGCCGAGCTGGTCGGCGAACCGGCCAGCGACTTCCAATTGCCACCGACCCAGGCGATCCTGAGCATCCCCAAGGTGCCCGGCGCCCTGCCCAGCGGCTTACTGCAACGCCGCCCGGATATCGCCGCGGCGGAACGGCGGGTGTTTGCCGCCAATGCCGCGATCGGCGTGGCCAAGGCCGCCTGGTACCCGGACTTCAGCCTGACCGGCCTGCTCGGCGGCCAGACCCAGGGCAGCGGTAGCCTGTTGTCGGCGGGTAATCGCTACTGGGCCCTGGGGCCACTGGTCAACCTGCCGATTTTCGACGGTGGCCGCCTCAGTGCCCAGGAGCATCAAGCCAAGGCCGAATTCGACGAGGCCTCGGCCCATTACCGTAGCCAGGTCCTGCGCGCGGTGCGCGAAGTCGAGGACAATCTGGCGCAACTGCGTGACTTGCAGCGCGAGGCCGAGGACGAGCAGGCGGCAGTGAGTGCCGCACAGCACACCCAGACCCTGGCAATGAACAGCTACCAGGCCGGGGCGGTGAACTACCTGGATGTGGTGACGGCACAGACCGCGGCGTTGCAGGCACAGCGACAATTGCAGGCGTTGCAGACCCGGCAACTGCAAGCCAGCATCGGCCTGATGACCGCCTTGGGTGGTGGCTGGAGCGCCCAGGGCTGAGCCCCTTGTCCCCAGACTGAACGCGGTCCCTGTAGGAGCCAGCTTGCTGGCGATTGCGATGTCACATTCCCCACCGCCATCGCCAGCAAGCTGGCGCCTACAGGTTTCGCGGCGTGCCCGAAATCCAGTTTCCTATCTGCGCAACTTTTACCCCCCTCCCTGATGTGAAAAGCCCCCTCATCTTGCCCCGCAATACCCGCAATACATGGCCTCCAGCCCAACTGGCAACTTCCTGCCCGCCCATGCGCAATACCTTGCGCACTTTTTCTGGATCAACGCTAGACAACCTTATAGATTTTCGAGAAAACAAAAATAACTATATGTTTTTAAACAACAAATAAAAACAGGCACAACTCTTGATCTGTAGACCTGCGAATCCATCGAGCTTCCCTTGATGGCACACAGCACCTCTTCGGACAAGGAATTCATCCATGCCAACACCTGCCTACCTGACCCTGCAAGGCACCAAGCAAGGTCTGATCACCGCGGGCACCTTTACCCAGGACTCGGTCGGAAACATCTACCAGGAAGGTCATGAAGACCAGATCCTGGTCCAGGGTTTCGCCCACGACGTCAGCATCCCCCGCGACCCTCAGTCCGGGCAACCCACCGGCCAGCGCATGCACAAGCCGCTGATGATCAGCAAGGTCTTCGACAAGTCCTCGCCGCTGATCTTCAGTGCTCTCACCAGCGGGGAAAATCTGACCAAATGCCGCCTGGAGTGGTACCGCACCTCGTCCTCCGGCACCCAGGAGCACTATTTCACCATCGAACTGGAGGACGCCATCATCGTCGACGTCCAGTCGCGCATGCCCAACTGCCAGGATCCGAACCAGGCGCACTTCACCCATCTGGAAGACGTGTACTTCAGCTACCGCAAGATCACCTGGACCCACGAAGTGGCGGGCACCTCCGCGTCCGATGACTGGCGCTCCCCCGTGTCCTGATCCATCCCCCCTCGGGCGTCGTCGGCCTCGCCGGCGACACCTTGCACTGCTCCCCCAAACCTTTTGGCGCGCCGCGGCTTCGGCATTGGCGAGGTTTCGTGCGGCCCTGATTTCACGCCAACGCATTTTCAAAGGACGAAAGCATGCTCGCGCCGACCCAACAACCTCGCTTCACCCTGACACTCGAAGACTTCGAAGCGCCACTGCAGGTGGCCGCCTTCACCGGCCACGAAGCCCTCAACCAGCCCTTCAGTTTCGATCTGGAATTGGTCGGCGATCACGACCTCGACCTGCAAGACCTGCTGCACAAACAGGCTTTTCTCCGGCTCTGCACCTCGGGCGCGGGTATCCACGGGCAGCTCTATCGTGTCGCCCAGGGTCCGCGCGGCAGGCGCCTGACACATTATCGGGTAGGCCTGCGCCCACGCCTTGCCGACCTCGAACACCGCATCAACCAGCGCATCTTCCAGCACCTCAGTACTCCGCAAATCATCGCGCGGGTGCTGCATGACCACGCCCTGTTCAGCAATCACTACCGTTTCCACCTCAGTGGCCATTACCCGGCGCGGGAATATTGCGTGCAGTACCGGGAATCCGACCTGCAGTTCATCCAGCGTTTGTGCGAAGAGGAAGGCCTGCATTTCCACTTCCAACATGACCCCGACGGTCACACCCTGGTGTTCGGCGACGACCAGACGGTTTTCCCCGGGCAACCACCCCGGCGTTATCGAAAAGACACCGGCCTGGCCGCCACCAGTGCGGCAATCAAGCGCTTCAGCGTGCGTCTGGAAACCCGCGGCACCGGCGTGGCTCGGCGGGATTACGATTTCGAAAACCCCACCCGCCCCCAGGAGCAGGTCAGCCGGAGCGAACAGCAGCCAGACCTTGAGGACTATGCCTTCCCTGCGCTCGGCATCGACCCGCAGCACCGGAAACAACAGACGCACCGCGCCCTCGAACGACATCGCGGCACCTTCCGCCAAGCCCTGGGCCAAAGCGATATCCTGGCCCTGTCGAGCGGCCACCTGCTGACGCTCACCGAGCATCCGCACACAGCCTGGAATGCCCTCTGGCTACTGACCGAGGTCAACCACGAAGGCCGACAACCGCAAGTCCTCGAAGAACTCGCCGCCACCGCCAGTACCGCGGAAGATTTCCGGCAAGGCTATCGAAACAGCTTCCGCGCCCGGCCCGGCGACACGCCGTTTCGCCCCGCGCCGAGCCACCCGAAACCGCGCATCGAAGGCAGCCAGACCGCCGTGGTCAGCGGCCCCGCGGGCGAGGAAATCCATTGCGATGCCCATGGCCGGGTCAAAGTGCGATTCCACTGGGATCGAGCAGCGACTCACGACGACGCCAGCAGCGGCTGGTTGAGGGTCGCCTCGACCTGGGCCGGGAATGGCCACGCTGCCGTAAGCATCCCCCGCGTCGGCACGGAAGTGCTGGTGAGCTTTCTCGAAGGCGACCCGGACCAGCCGCTGATTACCGGTTGTCTGCACCACGCAGTCAATCGGCCGCCCTACGAGCTGCCCGCCCACAAGACCCGCAGTGTTTTCAAAAGCCGCAGCTCGCCCGGTGGTGGCGGCTTCAACGAGTTGCGCATCGAGGACCGCAAGGGCCAGGAGCAGATCTACCTGCACGCCCAGCGTGACTGGCAACAGGTGGTCGAGCACGACCAAGTCATCCAGGTCGGTCACGAGCGTCACGACGCGGTGAGCGCCAACAGCTATCGCGAATTCAAGGCCGACGAGCATCGCACCACCCGGGCCGACCGCAAGACCGACATACGCGCCAACGATCACCTGAACATCGGCCAGAGCCGGCATGTACGGCTCGGCAACCGCTATCTGCTCCAGGCCGATGAGGAAATCCACCTCAAAAGCGGCGCCCGGATGGTGATCGACGCCGGCAGCGAACTGACCTTCAAGGTCGCTGGCAGCTTTATCAGAATCGATGGCGGCGGCATCACCCTGAGCCCGGAGCCGGATACTGACGCCAAGGTCGAGCCGGGGGTCGGCAGCCGGGTCGCCGCCCTGCTGCCCGGTCTGTTCCAGGCCATTGACCGCCCTCTCCCCAGGGCGCCGTTGTCCATGGCGCAACTGACCACGCTGCTGCGTGGCGCGGCCTTCTGCGAAGAGTGCGAACAGTGCAAGGCAGGTGTCTGTGAGCGCTGAAGCCTTGCCCCCCGAATGCTGGCTGGCCCAGGCCCCGCTGGCGCCGCATGAACGCCTCTACCTGATACTCAGCGACGCCAGCGCAGCCAGACCGCTGTCCGCCTTGCGCAGGATCGGCCACCCGCTGGCGCCCCTGCCGGCCTGGAGAGAAACACCTTACGCCGATTGGTTCGAGGTGATGCCCCATGTCGTCGAACTCACGGCGCGGAGCCCGTTTCTGTCCTGGATCGCCGAGACCGAATGCCGGGACTGGGGCTGGCTGGCGGTGTCGTCAAACACCCCGGAACAACTCGTGGCGCACCTGCGCGGACTGACCCAGGTGAAGCTGCCCACGGGCAAGCCGGTGTTCTTTCGTTGCTGGGACGGCCGCCAATGGTTGCCGACCCTCGACTTTCTCGGCACCGAGGCCGGCGAGCTGCTGCCGGGCGTGAGTCGTTATCTCATCAACGGCCAGGCACGGACCCTTGCTCAACCGGTCAAGCGCGAAGCCAGGACCTATCCCTGGTGGGAAGTTCCGTCGGCGCTGCTGGAACACCTGTCCGTGGCCTGCCCGCAAACGCTGATCGAGAACAGCCTGCAGTGGCTGAACGAAGACCACCCGGCGCTGTATGACGCCCTGCCCGTCCCCCACCTGCGGCACAAGATCGCCCGCTTCCTCGAACGCGCGGCGCCCGGCCCAGCCCGCCAGGATGCCCTGCTCGTCTATCTCCGTGGGGAACTGGCGGTCGCGGCGCCGTTTGCCAGGGAGGCGAACCGATGAAGCGCATCGACTACATCGAAGCACAACTCGACGACTTCAAGGACAGCCTGAACCTCTATCGCGAGCAGACCCGCAGTTGGTACGCCCAAGCGCTGGATCAGCTCAGCCATGCCGCGGACCTGCCGTCATTGCTGGGGATGGACCGGGTCATCCGGTTCGGCGACGACCGCAAGGCCGTCGACTCGCAGGACCGTGACTTCCTGTCCAACGTGGCGCAGTGCCCCGCCAACGGCGTGCTGGCCATCGAGAGCCGGTTCGAGTCGGTCCATGAGATTCCATTGGGCGACCTGCTGGTCGACGTCATCCCCGTCGCTGGCGGTCCAGCAACCCCGATCCTGCTCGACGCCCAGGGCAAGGGCCGTTTCCAGGGCCAGCCAGGCCAGTTCTATCGTGTGCGGGTACAGGGCGGCGTAACGCCCGAGCAGGTCGACGCGCTGTTCGCCGCCTACGCGGAGCTGACCCGGGACCTGGAAGCCTGGTTGCGCCACGAGTGGAACGGCTTCAAGCCGCACTGGTCGGCACAGACCGCCTCGACAGCGCTACTGGCCGTCGGCGAGGGCCTGGCCAGCGGCAGTTGGGAAGCGATCAAGGGGGTCTGGGAAGGCATCGAGCTGTTACTCGACATCCTCAAGGATCCCCTGGCCTATGTCGACCGGCTGGGCAACGGCGCCCAGGAACTGGCCGACCTCGCGCGCCGGGCCCCGGCCGTGATGGAAAAGGCCATGTTGCTGGCCAGCGACGAAGCCGCGCTCTTTCTGCTGTTGCGTAGCGCCGCCCTCTGGTTGGCGGCGCTGCCACCGAGCCAGCTTGCTGGGGACACCGCGCATGTCGTGGCGGGCACCCTGGTTTCCGTGCTGCTCGACCTGCTGCTGGGGTTGGTGCTTAGCGTCGCGGCGGCGGGAGCCGGTGTCGCCTATCTGGCCCTGCGTCTGAAGAAGTACGGCAGCCAGATGGTGGAAGCCGGCACCCGCTTTATCCAGGGCCTGTTCAGCCTGCTCGACGGTTTCATGGGTTATGTCGGTCGCTACAAGGCCGTCGCGGCCCGGGGTGTGGCGGGCGCGCAGAAACAGGGTGTCCTGCAAATGCGTTGGGACGGGCGCAAGAACGCCACCCTGCGGCAGACCGAGCACCGCGACGACGTACCCCGGCAAGCCGCCAATCCCAACGGCCAGAGCGCCGAACGCACGGACCAGACCCAGACCCAGGGTTGCCCGGTGTCGATGGTCACCGGCGAAGAGCTGCTGACCCTGGTCGATGGAGAACTGGACGGCCCGCTGCCGTTCGCCTGGAGCCGACTGTATCGCACCAGCGCCGTGGAAGTCCGCCAAGGCCTCGGTCCCGGCTGGAGTCATGCGCTGGCCCACAGCCTGAGGTTCGAGGGTGACGAGGTCATCTGGACCGACCAGGAAAACCGCGCCATCCACTTTCCTCGCCCCAGTACCCAGCGGCCGGTCATCCACAACAGCCTGAGCGAAGCGGCGATCTACCTGGGCGATAGGCCCGACGAACTGATCCTGACCCAGGCGGGTGACACGCCCTGGTTCTATCACTTCAGGTACGACCGCCACGGTGCCCGGCTGTTGTCCCTGAGTGACCGCCATGGCAATCGGCTGAGCATCAGCCATGACCTCGAGGGCCGGATCCAGCGCCTGGACAACGGCCTCGGGCGTGCCCTGCTGTTGCGCTACGAGCGTGCCCGCATCGTCGCGGTCGAGTACCAGCAGGAACAGGCCGCCACTCACCTCGTCGATCGCTGGCGGACCTTGCGCACGCTGGTGCGCTATCGCTACGACGACCGGGGCCGCCTGATCGAAGCCGCCAACGCCGTCGACGAGTGCGAGCGCTATGCCTATGACGAACACCACGTCATTCGTGAACGCCACTTGGCCGGCGGTGCCGCGTTCTATTGGGAATGGCAAGGCGTGGGCAAGCAGGTCCGCTGCGTACGCCACTGGGCCAGCTTTGCGCAGATGGACAGCCGCTACACCTGGGGCGATGACGGCAGCGTCAGCGCGCACCACATCGACGGCAGCGAAGAAGTCTTTGTCCACGATGAACGGGCGCGCCTGATCCGCAAGGTCGATGCCGATGGTGCCGAGCAACACAAGAGCTATGACACCCAGGGCCGCCTGATTGCCGAAAAGGACGCCCTGGGTGCCATCACCGAGTATCGCTACAACGAAGCCGGCCGGCTGCTGGCGATTGTTCCGCCCGAAGACGAACCGACCTTCTACGAGTATCACAACGGCCATCTGTGCAGCGTGCAACGTGGCCGGGCACGCTGGAAATATGCGCGCAACTCCCAGGGCGATGTCACCCGCACGACCGACCCCGCGGGCCAGCTCACCGAGTATGAATACGACCGCCGGGGCTTGCTGAACGAGATCCGTCACCCGGATGGCAGCCGGCACGACTTCACCTGGGACCGACTCGGCCATCTGTTGGAAGAACGCCTGCCCGATGGCAGCCGGCTGAGATATGGCTACGACGAACAAGGCCGACAAACCAGCCGCCAGGCGGCGGATGGCGCCATCACCCGCTACACACGGGACGCCATCGGCCGCCTGACCCAGGTTGAAATGCCTGGCGGGGCCAAACGTCGCTTCAGCTACAACGCCTACGACAAGATCACCGCCGAAACCGACGAACTGGGACGGGTAACCCGCTATGAATACGCGGACAACCTGCATCAGGTCAGTCGTCGCCTCAACCCTGACGGCAGCCAGCTGCGCTATCGCTATGAGAATGCCCGGCGGTTGCTCAGCGAAATCGAGAACGAGCGTGGCGAGCACTACCGCCTTGATTACTACCCCAATGGCCTGATCCGCGAAGAAACCGACTTCGACGGGCGGCGCACGGCCTACGCCTATGACCTCAACGGTCAGTTGCTGGAGAAAAAGGAGTTCGGCGACGACGGCAGTGAGCTTGTCACCGCCTACCAGCGCGACAGTGTCGGACGCCTGCGGCTCAAGCGCCTCGCCGATGGCCAGCAGATCCACTATCACTATGACGAACTCGGCCGCCTGACCAGCGTCGACGACGGACACTGGCCGCTGACCTACGGCTATGACCACCAGGATCGCCTCATCAGCGAACACCAGGGCTGGGCCACCCAGCGCTATCGCTACGATAGCGTGGGGCAACTGATTCACTGCCGCTTGCCGGACGGCAACCTGATCGACTATCGCTACCTGCCGGGCGGTCGATTGATCGGCGTCGATGTCAATGGCCGGCACCTGACCCGGCACCGCTTCGAGGCCGGACGCGAGCGCCTGCGCCAACAGGGTCAACTGCTCAGCCACTACCATTACGATGAACAGGGCCGGCTGCTCAAGCACAGTCTCAGCCAGGACAATAGCGGGCATTACCAGCGTTTCTACGCCTATGAAGCCAACGGCAACCTGGCGAGCATCGACGACAGCCGCCACGGCCTGCGTCGCTACCAGTACGACCCACTGGATCGACTGAGCGAAGTCCGCGGCGATCCTTGCGAGCGTTTCGCTCACGACCCTGCTGGCAACCTCCTGGGCGACAGCCCGCGCATGGCGCGCACCCAGGGCAATCGCCTGCTGTTGCGCGGCCACAGCGATTTCGACTACGACGCCTTCGGCAACCTGATCCGCGAGCGCAACGGGAGCGAACCACAGCTCGTCACCGAGTACCGCTATGACTGCCAGCACCGGCTGATCGGTGTCAGCCTGCCGGATGGCGGCACGCTCAGCTACCGTTACGACGCTTTTGGCCGGCGGATTGCCAAGACCCGCGCGGGCCGGACCACCGAATACCTCTGGCAGGGCGACCGGCTGATTGCCGAAAGCAGCCCGGTGCATTACCGCAGCTACCTGTACGAACCGGACAGCTTCCGGCCCCTGGCCTTGCTCAATGGCGAGGGACCGGAGCAGGTCGAGGCATTCCATTACCAGCTCGACCACCTGGGCACACCGCAGGAACTGACGGACGAAGCCGGCAATATCCGCTGGGCGGCGCGTTACTACGCCTATGGCCGGATAGCCCACCTCGACCGCGCGGATATCGACAACCCGCTGCGTTTCCAGGGCCAGTATTTCGATACAGAAACCGGCTTACACTACAACCGGCATCGCTACTACAATCCCGAAACCGGCCGCTACCTCACCCCCGACCCGATCAAACTGGCGGGCGGGCTGAACAGCTACCAGTACGTGCCCAACCCTACGGGGTGGGTGGATCCGTTGGGGTTGGTTTGCGTTAAAGGTGAGTGCCCGGGTGGTAAGAAAACCGCGACACCTCCCGACAAACGCAATACCTCTGACGACATAACACCCCATCCGCCACGCCCATATTATGAGCAGGCACGTAACGATGCTCTGACATGGTTAGATGAAAGGGGATTTAAGGCGGAAAAGCCTACTCTCGGGAAATTCGGCGACCGTATTGGAGTGCCGACTGGAATGCAAACACATAATGAAAAAACAGGGTTTCGCGTTGAATACGATGAGCGAAGTGGCGCACACATAAACGTTTGGCATCGCAAGGAAAAAGGCCCTCACTACCTGTTCGAGGCCTCCGAAGCCACAGTAAGAAAAATAACCAGGAGTTTTAAAAAACAATGAACTACTACGACGAAGAATTTATCACGTGGTTGGATAGAGAAAAAATCACATACAAAATAATAAACCCAAAAGAACATGACGAACTCATATTCTCAATAAAGAGAAATTTTCCATTTTCGGGTTCTAAAATCGAATGGTCAAAAATCGAAAACCCATTAAATTTCAACGAAAAAAACAAAGACAATGCTTTTTCAAAAATAGCACAAAAATCAATTGAATCGGCGAGAGAAATTATATTCATAGGAGACTCGCTCACTCACTTCGGATATAAAATAAAAAATACCGACATATCATTAGCACTCGCAGAAATTTTCGAAATACCTCAGCACAGCTATATATTCCCGCAAGACCTAAGCTGGATAGCTTGCTTTTCCATGGAGGGAGACATTAATATTGGCGAATCACCATCCAACACGGACAAAAAACCATAACTACAGAAAGCCTTTAAACGATCCGAGTTCAACTTATTACTAATCCCTGAAGGACCTTCAGTAAAAATCCAACTCCCTTTCAGCTCTAATTAACAAAGTTTTTATGAAGGGAATATACCCCCATAAAACAAATGACAAATCGAACAATTGCTGGCGAATCGCTGAGTCAAGGACGCAGGATTTCGCCGTCCACCGCATCGCCGATTTTCAGGAAATGTCCGCCGGCGACGTGATGCAAGGTACGCAGTTCATCGTGCCCCTCAAAATGCCAGCGCCCCTCGCTGAACACCCGCGAATCGGCCTGGGCTGAAATAACTTCGGCCAAAAACAGGTCGTACTGTTCATGATTATGCGGCTCCGGCAGCAAGCGACACTCCAGCCAGGCGACGCAGCCCTCCAGCAGCGGTGCCTCGATCTTCTCACCCTGGAAGGTTTCCAGGCCGTAGGCATCGAACTTGTCTCGACCATGACTCTGGACCAGCGCCAGACCGGAAGTAGTACCGACGGTTTGCACGACATCGGCCTGCGCCACGCAAGGCACGTTGAGCACGAAGGTACCCGAGGCCTCCAGCAGACGCCGTGTCCAGGTGGACTTGTCGATCACCACCGCGACCTTCGGCGGATCGAAATCCAACGGCATGGCCCAGGCCGCCGCCATGATATTGCGCTGGCCGTCATGGGCGGCGCTGACCAGTACCGTGGGACCGTGATTGAGCAGGCGATAGGCTTTGGACAACGGCACGGCGAGACGGTGATCGGCGGACATAAACGATGTTTCCTGACAAAGGCATAGGGGCAACATCCTAGGTGAGCCCGCAAGGGAAACACAGCCCCTCCGCGGCCAAAGAAACAGCATCGTCGGCTTCAAAATTTGTGCCTGGGTAATTCAACCGCAAGAGTCGGAGTGTTTCCCCCGGCGGCCTTTCTAGACTGGAAGCCCGAATACGCCTCAAGGCAGTCTCATGCGCGACCGAATACACTCACTGGATTGGCCGGCGATCCGCCGCGACCTGGATCAGCAAGGCAATGCCTTGTTGCCTCACCTGCTCACCCCTGAAGAATGCCTGGAACTGACCGCCCTGTACCCACGCAAGGAACCGTTCCGCGCCCGGGTCATCATGGCCCGCCATGGTTTCGGCCAAGGCGAATACCAATACTTCGCCTACCCGCTGCCAACGCTGCTCCAGCAGCTTCGCACCGAGCTCTATCCGCCCCTGGCAGCGATTGCCAATGACTGGAACGAGTGCCTGCAAATCGCCGGTTCCTTCCCCGCGACACACCAGGCCCTGCTCCAGCGCTGCCATGACGCCGGCCAGCAACGCCCCACGCCATTGCTGTTGCAGTACACAGCCGGCGACTACAACTGCCTGCATCAGGACCTGTACGGCGAACAGGTGTTCCCGCTGCAAGTCGCCATTCTGCTGTCGCGCCCGGGAGAGGACTTCAGCGGCGGCGAGTTCGTCCTTACCGAACAACGACCGCGCATGCAGAGCCGTCCCCAGGTGGTTCCGCTGAAACAGGGCGACGCGGTGATCCTTGCCGTATCCCAACGTCCGGCGCACGGCTCGCGCGGGTTCTATCGCGTGAACATGCGCCACGGCGTCAGCCGGGTGAATGCGGGACAGCGCCATACCTTGGGCATCATCTTCCATGACGCCAGCTGACATCCCGCTCACAAACAGTAGAATTCAACCGCAAGACTCGGAGTTTTCCCGTCTCGCCGCCCCGATACGCTGAGCGAGAACTGAATCTTCCGACAGGAGAACAGCATGAAAACCTCGACCCAGGCAAACCCGGTGGAAAGCGATCCACGCTGGCAAGCGGTACTGGCGCGTGACACCAGCGCCGATGGGCAATTCGTCTACGGTGTCAGGACCACGGGCGTGTATTGCCGCCCCAGCAGCGGCGCGCGGCGCCCCCGGCCGGAAAATGTCGAGTTCTTCGACAGCCCCGAGCAGGCCGAAGCCGCCGGCTACCGGCCAAGCCGGCACGTGGCAGCCGACCAGAGCGCCATCAATGAGCAACACGTGGCCCTGGTGACCCGGGCCTGCCAGCTCATTGAAACGTCGGACAGCTTGCCCTCGCTCAATCCCCTGGCCGAACAGCTGGGCTTGAGCCCCTTTCACTTCCATCGGGTGTTCAAGGCACTCACCGGCCTTACTCCCAAGGCCTACGCCACGGCCCACCGCGCCGGTAAACTGCGGGCGCAACTGGCACGGGGCGGCTCGGTCACCGAGGCGTTGTACGAGGCCGGCTTCAATGCCAGCAGCCGCTTCTACGAATCATCCGATGCCGTGCTGGGCATGAAACCCAGCGACTATCGTGCCGGGGGCACCAACAGCGATATTCACTTTGCCATCGGCCAGTGCTCGTTGGGCGCGATTCTGGTGGCACAGAGTGATCGGGGGGTCTGCGCAATCCTGCTCGGTGACGACCCGGAGGCGCTGGTCAAGGATCTGCAGGACAAGTTCCCACAGGCCCATTTCATTGGCGGCGACTCAGCCTTCGAGCAACTGATCGCCAAGGTGGTGGGCTTTATCGAAGCGCCCGCCATTGGCCTGGATCTGCCACTGGACCTGCGCGGCACGGCCTTCCAGGAACGGGTCTGGCAGGCACTGCGCAACATTCCGCCGGGCAGCACGGCGAGCTATGCCGAGATTGCGCAAATGATCGGCGCGCCGAAATCCTTCCGCGCCGTGGCCCAGGCCTGTGGCGCCAACAGCCTGGCCGTGGCGATTCCCTGCCATCGGGTAGTGCGCAGCGATGGCAACCTCTCAGGCTATCGCTGGGGCGTCGAGCGCAAGCGACAGTTGCTGGATCGGGAAGCGCAATAGACCAGCCGGTTATCCTGCCGGCGGTACAGACGCCACCTCCCGCGCCAACAGCCACTCGCGCGTGTCACTGAGTAGCTGATCGGCCAACTGCGGGTCATCGCAAACTCGCGCCAACACCAGGGCGCCGACCATCGCGGCCCAGCTGCCGGTGGCGGCGCGGCGCTTTTCCTCGGCCGTGGCAGCGGGCATGTCCTGGCTCAATCGCTCGATCTGCAGTCGAATGCTCGTGGTCATCCGCGCCCGCGCCTCGGGGGCCTGGCGGCTGGTTTCCGAGGCCAGCCCGGCCATCGGACAGCCACCGGCACAGTCCGCCAGGTGCGCGGCACTCAGATACTGCGTGACATAACCCGCCAAGTCGTCCCCCAGCGGCGCTGACGTCGAAAACACGTGGGCCAGGGACTGGGCCACCAGATCGTCCTTCGAGGCGAAATAGCCGTAGAAACCGCCATGGGTCAACCCAGCGGCCTTCATCACCTCCGACACGGTGACCGCCTCATAGCCCTTGGCCCGAAACAGTCGACCGGCGGCTTCGAGGATATTGCGCCGGTTCTCCGCTACCTGCTCGCGACTGACCTTCATTCAAAACCTCCGCTAATAGGCTTGACAGTATACATGACAGCCATCATATTTTATAAACATGACAGTCGTCATGAATAAATCAACCTGCCGAGGATTACCGTCATGACAACCAAATCCGCCGTTCTGATCACTGGCGCTTCCAGCGGTATCGGTGCCATTTACGCCGACCGTTTTGCCAAGCGCGGTCACGATCTGGTGCTGGTGGCTCGGGATAAGACCCGCATGGACACGCTGGCTGAACGGCTGCGCCGGGAAACCGGGGTTTCGGTGGATGTGGTCCAGGCCGACCTGACCGATGCTGGCGACCTGGCACGTATCGAGTCACGGGTTCGCGACGATGCGAGCATCGGTATTCTGGTCAATAACGCCGGGATGAGCGGAGTCGGGACTTTCCTGGAACAGACGCCCGATCAGGTCAGCCAGGTCATCAACCTCAACATCACCGCGCTGGCCCGCCTGACCAGTGCCATTACCCCACGCCTGATCCAGGCCGGCGGCGGCTCGATCATCAATGTCGCGTCGGTGGTGGGCCTGGCGCCGGAAATCCAGATGACGGTCTATGGGGCGACCAAGGCCTTCGTACTGTTTCTCAGCCAGGGCCTGAATATCGAACTTGGTGCCAAGGGTTTGTATGTGCAGGCAGTCTTGCCATCCGCCACCCGCACCGAGATCTGGGAGCGTTCGGGCAAGCGGGTCGAGGACCTGCCGGCGGTCATGGAGGTCGAGGACCTGGTGGACGCCGCGCTGGTGGGTTTCGATCGTCGTGAAACCGTGACCATTCCACCGCTGCCCGACGAGGGCCAGTGGCAGGCGCTGGAAGCCGCGCGCCTGGCGATGCTGCCGAACTATATGCAGGTCCTGCCGGCGGCGCGTTATCGCAACGCAGTCTGAAGCCAGAGCCAGGAGCCTGGGCTTACCAGCGAAGAGTCCTTCAAGCTCGCCAAAAGCTTCGTCGGAACGTCGCCCGGACCAAGCCCTGCTCCTGCAGATCGCGATGAGGCCAGCGAGTCTTGCAGCGAACTTGCGGACGTCATCGCCGGCACCGTCAGCGCACGAGTACGCGCTTGAACCCAAGCGTCCATCCCTGTTGCATCCCCGCCGCCGCCAGCAGGATGGCAATCACCCCGACCCACTGCACCAGCACCAACTGATGACCGAAGGCGAACCAGTCGACGAAGATCGCCGCAATCGGGTAGATAAACGACAGCGCTCCGGTCATGGCCGTCGGCAATTTCTGGATGGCGCCGTACAACAGCACATACATCACGCCGGTATGCACCATCCCCAGGGTCAGCAGGCTGCCCCAGGCACTCGGCTGTTGGGGAAACGCCGAGATATGTGCCCAGGGCGCCAACAGCAGCACCCCGGTGCAGACCTGGATCAGGGCAATCAGGTGCGGTGGCGTGCCGGTCAGGCGCTTGATGATCAGCGCGGCGATGGCATACAGCAGCGCCGCCCCCAACGCCAGGCCGACCCCCAGCAGATACTCGCCAGCGCTTTCTCCCGACTGCCCATGGGCACTGACAATCGCCAGCATCCCGACAAAGGCCAGCCCCAGCCAGAACAACTTCCACGCGGTGATTTTCTCGCCGAGAAACAGCGCCGCCAGGCCCACCAACATGAAAGGCTGGACGTTGTAGACCGCCGTGCCGATGGCAATCGAGGCCCGCGAGTAAGAGGCGAACAGCAATACCCAGTTACCGACGATGGCCACGCCGCTGAGCACCGCCAGCAGGAAAGTGGCGCGGGTCAGGAGGCCCGGACGCAGGAAACCCATCACCGCGCAGATCAGCAACAGCGTCAGCGCGCCGAACAGGCAGCGCCAGAACACTACGTCCAGCACCGGCTGGCCGGACACCAGTACAAACCAGCCGATGGTCCCCGAAATCAACATGGCCGCAATCATTTCCAGCGAACCGCGATGCAGTGATGTGTTCATGAATCAATTCCTGTGAGTAGGCCCTTGGCAGATGGCAAAAGTATGCCAAGTCCCCGCCCCATCACTCCAGCACATGAAATAGGCTATAATTTGCTTTTACCTTTCTTATCAAGGTGATTTTCATAATCTACCTAACGAGGCAGCCATGACTGACGAAATCGACCACCTGTTGATCGGCGCCCTGATGAATGACTCGCGGCGTTCGCTCAAGGCTCTGGCGCAGGTCAGCGGCCTCTCCTCGCCCAGCGTCGCGGAGCGTTTGCGCCGGCTGGAAGAGCGTGGCGTGATCAAGGCTTACACCGTCGATGTGGAACCCAAATCCTTCGGCTACCTGTTGCAAGCCATCGTGCGCATTCGCCCCCTGCCCGGCCAGTTGCAGGAAGTAGAGCGCCAGATCCAGGCGATTCCCCAGTTCACCGAGTGCGACAAGGTCACCGGCGACGACTGTTTTATCGCCCGCCTGCATGTGCGCGACATGGAGCAACTCGATACACTGCTGGACCGGCTCAACCACCATGCCGAAACCAACACCGCCATCGTCAAGAAGACGCCGATCAAGCGCCGCTTGCCGCCGATGACGTGAAACCATCCGCTCGGCGCCGCCACGGAAAAGAACACTCAAGTGCCGGAAAACACTCCCCTGTCAGGTCGCCATGCGAGCTTGAACCGGCGACGCCACGGGGTCGACCGGCTATAAGAAATCGCCCACGCGCCGATAGGCTGAAACCTGCAACACACGTGGGGCCCAGTGGCTGGCGAAGACTCGCGGCTGGGTTATCATTCACCCATCACCTTTCATCCACCGGATACCCTCCCCATGCCCACTCTCACCCAAGTCGCCCCCGCCCGGGGCTGGTCACTCTGGTGGAAACCACTGCTGTTTCTCGCGGTGGCCGCCATCGGTCTGTACTACGTCAAATGGTCGCCCTACTACGCCAAGGCCTTCGTCGCCGCCGACAGCCACAGCATCGGCGCCTCGATCATCAACGACAATCCGGCCTCACCGCTCGCCGCCGCGCTGGCCTATGCCCAGGTGTACTTCCTGGCGATCTGGAAAGCCGCGGTGCTGGCGGTGATTCTCGGCTCGCTGCTGCAAGTGCTGATTCCCCGCGACTGGCTGCTGCGCCTGTTCGGACGCGCCGGCTTCGGCTCAACCCTGCGCGGCGGCTTGTTCGCCCTGCCGGGCATGATGTGCTCGTGCTGCGCGGCACCGGTGGCGGCCGGGATGCGCCGACAGAATGTCTCGGTGGGCGCGGCGCTGGCGTTCTGGATCGCCAACCCGGTGCTCAACCCGGCGACCCTGGTGTTCATGGGCTTCGTCCTGGGCTGGGGCTTCACCGCGATCCGTCTGGTGGCGGGCCTGGTGTTGGTACTGGGGGTTTCGCTGGTCGCACAACGGGTCTCCCGCCCGGAAACCTTGCCGGAAGCGGCCGTGGAAGCCGTGGCCGATGCCAGCAACCCGGACCAGCGCAGCTTCATGGCGCGCTGGGGCAAGACCCTCTGGCAACTGTTCTGGACCACTATCCCGATCTACATCCTCGCGGTGCTGGTGCTGGGCGCGGCGCGGGTCTGGCTGTTTCCCCACATTGACGGGGCCATGGGCAACAGCCTGCTGTGGCTGGTGCCACTGGCGATTATCGGCACCTTGTTCGTGATTCCGACGGCGGCCGAGATTCCCATCGTACAGACCATGATGACCCTGGGCCTGGGCACCGCGCCGGCGGTGGCGCTGCTGATGACCCTGCCGAGCGTCAGCCTGCCGTCGCTGTTGATGCTGCGCAAGGAATTCGACGCCAAGGTACTGGTGACCGTGGCCGTGCTGACGATGTTGGTGGGTGTGGTCAGCGGCCTGGTGGCCATGCTGGTCCTGTGAACGCGGCCCTGTAGGAGCCAGCTTGCTGGCGATGAACGTCGGCACACCTCGATCACGCTGATACCCCGCGTTATCGTTGACGACCATCGCCAGCAAGCTGGCTCCTACAGACTCCGTGCTTCCAGGCATTCGCGGGCGTGCCATGGAACAGGCGTTCAGCCGCGCTGCCGGCGGCTCTTGAGATACTCCAGCACCGCCGCCCGCTCCCCGGCAAACTCGATCCGCTCACCTTTGCTTTCACGCTGGAAGGCATACATCGGGTCGTAATATTCGCTCAGCAAGCCTTCAATCCAGCCTCGGTGCAGATCCACCGCGCCACTGCGCTCCTGCACCTCCAGCGCCTCCCGCATCAGGGCCGTCATCCGCTGGTGCCGCTCGCCGCCCAGGCGCTTGTGAATGTTGTCCAGGCTACCCAGCAGGCGCTCGGCAAACAGCTGGAAACCCTGTTCGGCATGCACGGCGACGAACTCCGCGCAGAGTTCGATCACATAGTCGCGCAAGATCCGCTCGACCCGACTCTCCAGGCTGTCCTCGAGCCAGACCACGGGAAACCGCTGCATCCCCTGGTACAGCGCCAACGGCAAGGCGCAACGCCCGACCATGCGGCTCTCATCTTCCAACACGAAGGACTCGAAGCCCCGCGCCTGTTTCTTCAACAGGTCCACGGCCAGGCGGTTTTCAAAGTCGATATTCGATGGCTGGCCGGTGGCGCGCTTGCCGAAGCTGGAACCGCGATGGTTGGCGTGCCCTTCCAGGTCCAGGCTGTTTTCCAGTTGGATGATCACATCGGTCTTGCCGGTGCCGGTCATGCCCCCCAGCAGCACGAAATCCGCCTGCACCACGGCCTGTTCGACGGTCTGCAGCAGAAAGCCGCGCATCGCCTTGTAGCCACCCCCGACCCGCGGGTAGTCGATCCCGGCTTCGTCCTTGAGCCACTGCTGGACGATCTGCGAGCGCAACCCGCCCCGAAAGCAATACAGCACGCCGTCGGGATGGGCGCGGGTGAAATCGGCCCAGGCCTGGAGCCGGGCCGCCTTGACCTCGCCACAGACCAACTGGTGCCCAAGGACAATAGCGGCCTGCTGACCGTGCTGTTTGTAGCAAGTACCCACCCGTTGCCGTTCGAGGTCGGTCATCAGCGGCAGGTTGATCACCCCGGGAAATGAACCCTTGTCGAACTCGACGGGCGCCCGGGTATCCATCATCGGTGTGTCATTGAGAAACAGACTGCGGTAGTCGGTGATATCAAAGGACATCAATACACCTCTACCGCGTGGCTCTGTCGTTCCACCAGTTGGCCGATGGGCTCAAGCTTCAGACCCAGTTCGGCGGCCACGGCAAGGAACTCGGCCTGGCCTTCGGCGGTGACTGCCACCAGCAGTCCGCCACTGGTCTGCGGGTCGCACAGTACGCGCTTGTGCAGCTCGCGCAAGGGGCCAACCTTGCTGGCGTAACTGTCGTAATTGCGCAGGGTGCCGCCGGGCACACAGCCCTGGTCCAGGTAATACTCGACCGTCGGCAGGCGCGGCACCTGCTCATAGACGATACGCGCGGTCAGGCCACTGCCATCGGCCATCTCCACCAGGTGGCCAAGCAGGCCGAAACCGGTGACATCGGTCATCGCGGTGACACCCGCCAGCTTGCCGAAGCGGCTACCGGGCTTGTTCAGGGTACACATCCAATCCCGGGCCACGCCGACGTCTTCGCTGCGTAACTTGCCTTTCTTTTCCGCGGTGGTCAGTACGCCGATACCCAGGGGTTTGGTCAGGTACAGCGTGCAGCCGGCGGTCGCGGTGTCGTTGCGCTTCATATGGCGCTTTTCCACCAGGCCGGTCACCGCCAGGCCGAAAATCGGCTCGGGCGCGTCAATGGAGTGGCCACCGGCCAACGGGATACCCGCCTCATCGCATACCGCGCGACCGCCGCGAATCACTTCCCGGGCGATTTCCGGGGCCAGCAGGTTCACCGGCCAGCCGAGAATCGCGATAGCCATCAGCGGGTCGCCCCCCATCGCGTAGATGTCACTGATGGCGTTGGTCGCGGCAATCCGGCCGAAGTCGAAGGGATCGTCGACGATCGGCATGAAAAAGTCGGTGGTGGAAACCACACCGCGCTCCGCATCGATGGCATACACCGCGGCATCGTCACGCGAGGCATTGCCAACCCAGAGTTTCGGGTCGAGATTCTGCGCGCCACTGCCGGCCAGGATCACTTCCAGCACCTGTGGCGAAATCTTGCAGCCGCAGCCGGCGCCGTGGCTGTACTGGGTCAGACGAATCGGTCCGCTCATTGGTAAACCTCAGTCCGTTCAAATTCTTCCGAGTTTAACAGACCCACCGACGCGGAGCCCGGATCAGAATGGCTCGTGGATCGACGCACACCGGCAACCGGGACACTGGCTGAACATGCAGGCTTTGCACAATCGTCCACGCGCGCGACGCCGAAACGCGGCTACGCTGGGTCTTGAGTTATCCCCGCAGAGATCTGGCCCATGAATACTCCGCACAACCTCTCACCCATCAACTTCGCACAGAAACTCGCCCTGTTCGATGACCGCTGGAAACCCCGGGTCATTGCTGAAATGAACGATTATCAGTTCAAGATAGTGAAGTTCGAAGGCGATTTCATCTGGCACTCCCACGTCGATACCGATGAGACGTTCATCATCCTTGAAGGTGTATTGCGCATCGACTTTCGCGACCGCCAAGTGTATCTGGCCGCCGGTGAAATGCTGGTGGTGCCCAAGGGTGTCGAACACAAGCCGTTTGCCGAGCGGGAGGTCAAGCTGCTGTTGATCGAGCCGCGCGGGGTGATCAATACCGGGGAAGAAAGCGGGGATTTGACGGCCAGTAACGACGTCTGGGTTTGAGCAGCCTGACAGACCCCCTTCGCGGCGGTGCCGCGAAGGGGGCCTCCCTGCAAAACCGCGTTTCAGGTCACGCCGACAACGAATAGATCAATGCCGAAATCGCCACCAAACCCACCAGCGTCACGAACACGTTGGACATCTGTCCCGAGTACCGGCGCATCGCTGGCACCCGACGGATCGCGTACATCGGCATCAGGAACAGCAACGCCGCGATGATCGGCCCGCCGAGGGTTTCGATCATGCCGAGAATGCTCGGGTTCAAGGTTGCCACCAGCCAGCACACCAGCAGCATGAACGCCGCCGTCATGCGATCCAAGGCCTTGGCCCCCGGCTTGCGACCGCTCTTGGCGATCAGGCCCTTGAGGCCTTCGCTGGCACCGATGTAGTGCCCCAGGAACGACTTGGAAATGGCCACGAAGGCAATCAGCGGCGCCGCGAAAGCGATGGTCGGATTGCTGAAGTGGTTGGCCAGGTACGACAGGATCGACAGGTTCTGCGCCTTGGCTTCGGCCAATTGCGCCGGCGACAGGGTCAGTACGCAACTGAAGACGAAGAACAGCACCATCACCACCATCAACAGATGGGCCCGCGACAGGATCTGCGAACTGCGCTCCTCGGCGTGGACGCCATGACGACGCTTCTGGTCAACCGCGAAGGCCGAGATGATCGGCGAATGGTTGAAAGAGAACACCATCACCGGAATCGCCAGCCACAAGGTATGCAGCAACGCCGAGGACTCGGGTGGGCTGCCGGCCGTGGCGAGAATGCCGCCGTTCCAGTGCGGGACCAGGTACACCGCCAGGAACAGCAAGGCGACGATAAACGGATAGACCATCAGGCTCATGGCCTTGACGATCACCTGCTCGCCACAACGGACCACCACCAGCAGGCCGAGGATCAGCATCAGCGACAGCAGCACCCGGGGCGGCGGCACGAGATGCAACTGGTGTTCGAGGAAACTGCCGACGGTATTGGTCAGCGCCACGCTATAGATCAGCAGGATCGGGAAGATCGCAAAGAAATACAGCAAGGTGATCAGCGCCCCGGCCTTGATCCCGAAGTGTTCTTCCACCACCTCGGTGATGTCCGCGCCAGCACGCCCGGAGAGCACGAAGCGGGTCAGGCCTCGGTGGGCGTAGAACGTCATGGGAAACGCCAGCACCGCCAGGATCAGCAACGGCCAGAAGCCGCCCAGTCCCGCGTTGATCGGCAGGAACAAGGTGCCCGCGCCGATGGCCGTGCCGAACAGGCCCAGCATCCAGGTGGTGTCTTGGCGGCTCCAGCTGCTCAGCGCAGCGGGTGCCGATTCATAGCGTTCGTCGACGCTGTTGGCCTGGTCATTCATCCGGTCGAATCTCCGTTAGCCGGTCATTACCACGCGGCCGGAGCGGAAAAAAACAGGTCACTGGCAGCGCCCCGGCCATAAGAGGGGCGCGATTGTCCGGGATTAAGCAGGAGAAGCAAAGGGTTAGCTGAGTAACGGTCGAGGGCGCGGGTAGTTTTATCAGTCATCGCACGCAGAGTATTGATACACTGTAACAATCAACTCCAGCCTCTCGATCAGTGCCCTCCCATGACCTTTGTACAATGTCGTGCCTGCTTCACCACCCTTCTCCTGCTGCTGGGCGGCCCGTTGGCCCTGGCTGACGACCTGATCGTCACCTGGCCCGGCGACTGGGAGGTACAGACCCTGCCACCGGCCCAAAGCGCGGCGGGCGAAGTGATCAGCGGCCTGCGCCAGCGCGCGGTGAAGAACGATGCCAACGGCGACCCGCTGATGGTCATGGAACTGACCGAGTCGGCGCTCAATCCCGGCCACGAGGTCAACCTTCCCGGAGTGTTGCTGGAAATGCGCAAGGCGGTGCAGAAGAACTTTGTCGAGCGCGGCTTCATGAGTGTCTGCAACCGCATACACGACAGCACGCTGGGCGGCATGCCCGCGGTGGAAACCACCTGCACCATCACCCAGAACGGCGGTCATGTAATGACCCAGACCCTGGTGGCCGCTGCTCGAGAGGGCAAAGCCTATTCCTTGCTGTATGCCGGTTCGGCGGACGGTTACAAGAGTGTCGAGCCGGTGGTCAACGGGATCAGGGCGAGCCTGCGCCTACAGCCCTGATACCGCCTCCTGTAGGAGCCAGCTTGCTGGCGATGCTGGTCGACCAGTCACGCCGAACCTCGGGGGTTACCCGGCCAGGAATCCCCGGGCCATGCCGCTGGCGGCAATCACGATCAACATGATCAACAGTGCTTCGATATGGCTGATCCGGGCAAATAGCCGGGCCCGGCCGATATCGACTGGCGTGCCCTTCTTCGCCGCGATACGCCATTTGATCAGACTGATCATCGGTGCCAGTTCCAGCAACAGGACAATCACGAACAGGCTCAACTTGAGATGGAACAGTGGCTGGTGCAGGTAGTAATCCGTGCCTTTCTCGAAACCGCCGAAAGCCCGCAGGCCACCGGTTATCAGCAGGACGCCGGCGCTGATACCCCAGAGGTTGTCCCAGATAAACACCTGCCGTAGCTCCACCGGGCTGGTGCCGGCAAGGCGGCGCAACGCCCCGCCACGCCCAAAGACCGCCGCCAGGGCGATACCGAAAGCCAGAAGGTGCAGGGCTGCCAGGGACCAGTGAGCAAGCATCGGATCGTCTCCTTGAGTAAGCAGACAGTTGTAGCTCAAGCCACCGATATTTGCGCAGCTCCTTTGTGGCGAGCGGGCTTGCCCGCGCTGGGGCGCGAAGCGGCCCTGAAATCAGCGACTTCACTGTGTCAGGTGGAACGCAGTCACAGGTTTTACGACTGCTGCGCAGTCGAGCGCGGGCAAGCCCGCTCGCCACAAGACTCAGGTACCACTCAGGGTTTCAAGGCAGCAGGATCACCTTGTCGCTACCGCCCTGGTTGACCTCGGCATAACGCGCCAGGCCCTCGGCCAGCGGCGACTCCAGCAGCCCCGTCGGCAATTCCAGCAAGCCCTCGTCAAAGAAACGCCCAAACTGATCGAGCATCCGTGCACAGGCCTCGGTGCCGTAGAGCAACGAGTTGATCCCGACCACCGAACCACCCTTGCGATACAAGGCCAGGGCTGGCAACTGCACATGGCCGTCCACCGGTGCGGCGATGATCGCGATCCGCCCGAAAGGCGCCAGGGCCGTCACCGCCGCTGGCAGCCAGAAGCCGGTGGTGTCGAAGATCACATCGGCGCCACCCGGGAATACACCATAGACCGACGCCGCCAGGTCTTCCGGCTTGTCCAGTTGAATGGCATCAAAGCCCTTGTCCCGCAACGTCTTGACCTGCTCCGCGCGTCGCACCGCACCCAGTACCCGCGCCCCGCGAATCTTCGCCAGGGCCAGCGCGGCGCTGCCGACGGCGCCATTGGCACCGATCACCAGCAAGCGCGTGCCGTCCTTCACCAGGCTGCGTTCCAGGGCATCCCAGGCGGTGGTGAACGGCACACCGAGGCTGGCGGCCTGGGCGAAGCTCAAGTGCGTTGGTTTGATCGCCACGCCGCTGGCGGGCAAGGTCAGGTACTGGGCATGGGAACCGTCACCGGTAAACCCCAACTCCTTGCCGGTCCCCCAGACTTCCCGGCCAAGCAGCGATTGTGGCCCTTCGATAACCACACCGGCGAAGTCGCGACCGGGAATCCGTGGCAGCGTGGTATAGGCGAAACGGCCGAGCACGTTTTTCACATCGCTGGGGTTCAGGCCGGCCGCCTTGATCTGCACCAGGACTTCGCCGGCAGCCGGCACGGGCGTGGGAACGTCGACCAGTTGCAGGGCCGAGAGGTCACCGGTTTTCGAAAATTGCAGGGCTTTCATAAAGTACGCATCCAGTCAGAGGAGAAACAGGGGGATTCAGGACAGCCAGCCGGCGACCAGTTGTTTACCCAGGGGCCAGGCTTTTTCGCCCAATTGCATGCCCAGAAGGCCGACCAGGGCCACGGCGGGCGGTGCCGGGGAACGGAAGTCGAGCCCGCCGTAAAGCAGGCCGACAGCGATGCCGATGGCGAGGGAGATAAGGTAGCTCATGATGAACTCCGGGCTCGGTGAGGGAATACCCAGAGTCTATGGCCGATAAAACGGGGGCATCGGTCAAAGGCTTCTGAATTTCGGCCAACTCGCCCCCCCCTGTAGGAGCGTGAGCATCAGACCTTACGCGTTATCGTTGAGGACGACGGGCACTAGCCCGCCGGGTAGTGCGATGGCGCAATCCCCAGGGTGCGGCGGAACATGTCGCTGAAGCTGCTGGGCGAATAGCCCAGGGCCCGGGCGATACGATTCACCGGCACGCCCTGGATCAGTTCCGCCACGGCGGTGGCCAATTGCACCTGACGCCGCCATTCGGCAAAGCCCATGCCCAACTCGCTCTGGAACAGGCGTGCCAGGGTCCGCACGCTGGCCCCGGCCGATTGCGCGTGCTGCTCAAAGGAAATATCCAGCGACGGCGCGCTCATGACCGCCCGGCAGAGGTTCATCAGTCGACGGTCACTGGCCGACGGCATGGGAATCTTCAGGAACGCCCGCCGTGCCCGCTTGAGCTCCAGCAGCGCCAGGTTGACCAATGCTTCGTAGTAGTCGCCCTGAGGCCCCTCGGCCAACTCCACCAGGTGCACGATCAGCTCACGCAACAGCCCGCCGACCTCGATCACCTGGACCGTGCTTTCCAGGGTATCGGCCAGCGCCGGACGCAGATAGATATTGCGCATCTGCAGGTCCGACACCACCCGGATCCCATGGCGAACGCCGGGCGGCAGCCATACCGCGCGCTGCGGTGGCACCGCCAGGGCTTCGTGGGGAGTCTCGACCCACATCACGCCCGACAGCGCATACAGCAACTGCCCCCAGACATGCGCGTGGGGCTCGATGAACAAGCCCCGCGGGTAGGTCCGGGCCAGGGGTTGTATGGGCCGGTCGGTGTCGCTCAGGTCCGGTGGCGCGGCCAGGGCCATGGTTCAGCCGGCGACAGGGGTGCGCATGGTGACGAACTCTTCGGCCGCCGTCGGGTGCACACCAATGGTTTCGTCGAAATGCTGCTTGGTGGCGCCGGCCTTCAGGGCAATGGCCAGCCCCTGGACGATTTCCCCGGCCTCCGGTCCGACCATGTGGCAACCCAGCACCTTGTCGGTCTTGGCATCCACCACCAGCTTCATCAGGGTCCGTTCCTGGCACTCGGTCAGGGTCAGCTTCATCGGTCGGAAGCGACTTTCGAAGATCTGCACTTCATGGCCCTGCTCCCGCGCCTGTTCTTCGCTCAAGCCCACGGTACCGATATTCGGCAGGCTGAACACCGCCGTCGGAATCATCGCGTAGTCCACCGGACGATACTGCTCGGGCTTGAACAGCCGCCGGGCCACCGCCATGCCTTCGGCCAGGGCTACCGGGGTCAGTTGCACACGCCCAATGACATCGCCGAGGGCGAGAATCGACGGCTCGCTGGTCTGATACAGCTCGTCAACCTGGATAAAGCCATGCTTGTCCAGTTGCACCGCAGTGTTTTCCAGGCCCAGATTGTCCAGCATCGGCCGCCGACCAGTGGCGTAGAAGATGCAATCGGCCTCCAGCTCGCGACCGTCCTTGAGGGTGGCCTTGAGGCTGCCATCGGCCTGCTTGTCGATCCGCTCGATATCGGCGTTGAAGTTCAGGACCAGGCCGCGCTTGGTCAGCTCTTCCTGCAGGTGACGGCGAACCGAACCGTCGAAACCGCGCAGGAACAGCTCACCGCGATACAGCAATTGGGTATCGGCGCCCAGGCCATGGAAGATCCCGGCGAATTCGACGGCGATATACCCGCCGCCGACCACCAGGATGCGTTTGGGCAATGCCTTGAGGAAAAACGCTTCATTGGAGCTGATGGCGTGTTCGCTGCCGGGAATATCTGGAATCTGCGGCCAGCCTCCCGTGGCGATCAGGATATGTTTGGCGCTGTAGCGTTGACCATTGACTTCAACCTGATGCGGATCCACCAGCTTGCCGTGACCTTCGAGCAGGGTCACGCCGCTGTTGACCAACAAGCTGCGATAGATCCCGTTCAGACGCTGGATTTCGCGGTCCTTGTTGGCGATCAGGGTCGCCCAGTCGAAGTCCGCTTCGCCCAGCGACCAGCCGAAACCCTGGGCCTGTTCGAAGTCCTCGGCGAAATGCGCGCCATAGACCAGCAGCTTTTTCGGCACACAGCCGACGTTGACGCAGGTGCCGCCCAGGTAGCGGCTCTCGACTACCGCCACCTTGGCGCCAAACCCCGCGGCAAACCGCGCCGCACGCACACCGCCGGAGCCGGCGCCAATCACAAACAGGTCAAAATCGTAGGCCATTTCAATCTCCTCGGCAGGCGCACAGCATACCCGCTGTAGCCTTTCGGGTCAGCGCCTGGAACGCTCGGGGGAATTCAGATGCAATATAAAACTGTAGGAGCGAGCTTGCTCGCGAAAAAAGGCCAGTGCCAACGCGGGGCACCTGAAGGGTAGCGGTGTGGCGACTACCTTTCGCGAGCAAGCTCGCGCCTACAGCCCGCCTGGAGTCGACGCCCGCCTGAAGGGTAGCGGTGTGGCGGCTATCTTTCGCGAGCAAGCTCGCGCCTACAGTCTCCAGGAGTCGACGCCCACAAAAAAGCCACCGGTCAGGTGGCTTTTTTTCTACGAAACACTCGCTACAAAACCCGGCCTGATCAGTAAGCCTTGCCAGTCTTGTAGAAGTGTTCAAAGCAGAAGTTGGTCGCTTCGATGTAGCCTTCGGCGCCACCGCAGTCGAAACGCTTGCCTTTGAACTTGTAGGCAATCACACAACCGTCCTGGGCCTGTTTCATCAGGGCGTCGGTGATCTGGATCTCGCCACCCTTGCCCGGCTCGGTCTGCTCGATCAGGGCGAAGATGTCCGGGGTCAGGATGTAACGACCGATGATCGCCAGGTTCGACGGCGCGTCTTCCGGCTTCGGCTTCTCAACCATGTTGCGTACGCGGTACAGGTCGTCACCGATCAGATCGCCGGCAATCACCCCGTACTTGTTGGTTTCCTGCGGATCGACTTCCTGGATCGCGACAATGGTGCAGCGATACTGTTTGTACAGCTTGACCATCTGGGTCAGGACGCCGTCGCCTTCGAGGTTGACGCACAGGTCATCCGCCAGAACCACGGCGAAGGGTTCGTCACCGATCAATGGACGGCCGGTCAGGATCGCGTGACCCAGGCCTTTCATTTCGGTCTGACGGGTGTAGGAGAACGAGCATTCGTCCAGCAGCTTGCGGATACCGACCAGGTACTTCTCCTTGTCGGTGCCTTTGATCTGGTTTTCCAACTCGTAGCTGATGTCGAAGTGGTCTTCCAGCGCGCGCTTGCCGCGACCGGTCACGATGGAGATCTCGGTCAACCCGGCGTCCAGCGCTTCCTCGACGCCGTACTGGATCAGTGGCTTGTTCACCACCGGCAGCATTTCTTTGGGCATGGCTTTAGTCGCTGGGAGGAAGCGAGTACCGTAACCGGCTGCTGGGAACAAGCATTTCTTGATCATATAAGTCCTTGAAAGGGCGGTGTGTACGAGTTTCGGCGCAGTCTAATCAGGCAGCGGTCACCTTACAATGCCCCACTGATAGCAGACTGACGCCAACATAGAGAAACCTGACGGCGGATAGTTCCGGGAATCTTGCAAATATTGCGACATCCGGTACTCACCCTCCCAGCCAAACACATTTTCACTCAGGGCATCAACTCTAGCGGCTATTGAGGGTTTGTGCCTTGATCTGAGCTATCATCAACACCTTTCATCAGCCCATGAGACAGATCGATGTCGGCAGCAAAGAACGTGAACGGTTACCTGATCAATCAAGCAAAAGACGGCCAATGGTGGCTGACCGGTAGCGATGGCGAATCGGTCGCTGGCCCATTCCCGAGCGAAGCACTGGCCATTGAAGTGGCCTCGGTGTTCGAAGATACCCCCGCCCCCGCCGCACGGCGCCGTGGCAACAAGGATTGAATACGGGCATGAACAAGCTTCTGGCATTGATTGTGTTGCTGGCCCTGGGTGGCTGCGCCACGGCGTCGAAAACCTACATAAACAACGGCCAGCAGGGCCTGGCCATCGACTGTTCAGGTGAGGCGATGTCCTGGGCCAAGTGCTACGAGAAGGCCGACGACTCCTGTGCCGGTACCGGCTACACCATCGTCGGCACCAATGGCACGCCCTCGCCCAAGGAAAGCGACAAGACCCTCGGCGTCGACGTGGGCAATTTCAAAAGCCGCACGGTCACCGTGGTGTGCAAATAAGCCCGATGCCAGGCGGTTCAACCTGAAATACAGTGCTCGGCGGCATTGAGCACGGCTTTGTTGCGCAAGGGGAAATTCGACATGCTCTCGAAAACCTTGATGCTACTGCCGCTGGAGCGCTCTTCGATAAACAGTACCGCCGATGGACTGGTGGAAAACCGGTCACGCACGATAACCTTGACCCCATCCTTCTGATAGGGCTCGATCAATGAAGGGCCGCGGTCCTTGGTCAGCCGGGTATCGAAACACTGGGCATAGACCATTGGCTTCTTGCCGGAGATCACGCTCATCGTCGGCGGTGACTGCTCGATATCCGATACGCTCGCACAGCCACTCATGGCCAAGGCAACCAATGCCCACACACCCCACTTCATAAGCAAATCTCCGATAAAGACGATAAGACAGCATCCGGACGATTTTTCTCCATCGCACCGGCGATTTAATCCAACTTTTATGGCGACAAGGCTACGCAATCCGTCAGACTGGAAGCTCTGTCGGTCGAATAAATCCGACAGTCCCCTGAAAACACCCTGCACCACATGCTATCTTTTTGATTTTGTAGAAAAAGCCTTCTGGAGACGCCCTTGAAATTCATCCACCAGCGCGAGCACCTGAACGAAGACGACATTGTCGTGATCGAATGCTCCCAGACGTGCAACATCCGCCTGATGAACGACGCCAACTTTCGCAGCTTCAAGAATGGCGGTCGTCACACCTACCACGGCGGCGCATTTGATACGTTTCCGGCAAAAATCACCATCCCCAGCACCGGTTTCTGGAACATTACCATTGATACCGTGGTGACCAAACGCGCCATCAGCGTCACCCGCAAACCGAATCTGACCCACTCGATTCGGATCATCCGTCGCTCCAGCTCGAAACTGCGTTGAATCGCGCCAGCCGCCCCTCTTCCCGTTACTGGAATCGCCGTGAACACCACCACCCCCACCACCAAGTACGTCATCAAATACAAGCTCAACGGTGAGCGTCGCTTCGAATTCGCCCAGCTGGAAAACGGCAGCGACGAGCAAGCCCTGGCCGCGCTGAAAGCCATTCACGGCGAAAGTGGCGATGTCATCAGCGACGTGAAAGCCAGCAAGGCACTGTAAGCGCGCACCGCACACGGTTTGCCATGACCCTAGACCTGTTTGCCGACGCCGACCTGCAGCAACCCGAGCGCTTCGAGTCCATCGGCGCACAATCCTGCGTGCTGCGTGGTTTCGCCCTGCCCTGGGTGGAACGCCTGCTGCCCGCCCTGGCCAAGGTGCTGGCACAGGCGCCATTTCGGCAGATGGTCACGCCTGGCGGCTTCACCATGTCCGCCGGCCTGAGCAGTTGCGGCGCGCTGGGCTGGACCAGCGACCGCGACGGCTACCGCTACACCCGGGTCGACCCGCAGAGCGGTCGGCCCTGGCCAGAAATGCCCGAAGTGTTCCGGCAACTGGCGGAGGATGCCGCCCGGGTCGCCGGCTTTGCCCACTTCGCCGCGGATGCCTGCCTGATCAATCGCTATGTGCCGGGAGCGAAGATGTCCCTGCACCAGGACCGCAACGAGCGCGATTTCAGCGCTCCCGTGGTTTCGGTATCACTGGGCCTGCCGGCGATCTTTCTGTTTGGCGGCCATGAGCGCGGCGACAAGACGCAACGCATCCCACTGTTTCACGGCGATATCGTGGTATGGGGCGGCGTCGACCGGCTGCGCTTTCATGGCGTGCTGCCGATCAAGGACGGCCATCATCCGCGATTGGGGGCCGAGCGCCTCAACTTCACCTTGCGCACCGCCGGCTAGCGCCGATTCAATCAATGCCCCGCCAGCACCAACGGCGTTTCATAGCCGGGCGCATAAGACGGCGACTGGCCTTACAGACCTGATTCCTGATACAAACCAGCCCTGTTCTCGTCGTTATCCTTTTATCTGCCCCGGAGAAAAGTTGTCATGAGCACCTGGCCCGACACCCGTATTCTTGACCTGTTCGGCATTGAACTACCGATCATCCAGGCCCCGATGGCGGGTGCGACCACGTCCGCCATGATGATTGGCGTGGCCCGGGCCGGCGGCCTCGCGGCCCTGCCCTGCGCGATGCTGACCCCGGAGCAGATTCGCCAGGACGTGCAGGCGTTTCGCAGCGCGACCCAGGCGCCGCTGAACGTCAACTTCTTCTGCCATCAACCGCCAGCAGCGGACCCGGAGCGGGAAAAACGCTGGAAAGAACGCCTGGCACCCTACTACCGCGAGCTGGGCGTGGATTTCAATGCGCCGACACCGGTTTCCAGCCGTGCGCCTTTCGATGAAACCAGCTGCCAACTGGTGGAAGAACTACAACCGGAGATCGTCAGCTTCCACTTCGGCCTACCGCCCGAGGCCCTGCTCAACCGGGTGAAAGCCACCGGCGCGACGATCGTCGGTTGCGCCACCACCGTCGATGAAGCGCGCTGGCTGGAAGAGCGCGGCTGCCACGCAATCATCGCCATGGGCAATGAAGCCGGCGGCCATCGCGGCATCTTCCTGAGCACCGACCTCAATACCCAGGTCGGCACCATCGCCCTGGTGCCACAGATTGCCGATGCGGTGGATGTTCCGGTGATCGCCGCCGGCGGTATCGGCGACGGACGCGGTATCGCGGCGGCCTTCATGCTCGGGGCCGCGGCGGTGCAACTGGGGACGGCCTATCTGTTCACTCCGGAAGCCAAGGTCTCGGCGTCCCATCACCAGGCACTGCGCAGCGCGAAGGAAAGCCAGACGGCCCTGACCAACCTGTTCACCGGCCGGCCGGCGCGGGGGATCATGAACCGGGTGATGCGCGAACTGGGGCCGATCAGTGACATGGCCCCGGCGTTTCCCCTGGCCGGCGGCGCGCTGCTGCCACTGCGGGCCAAGGGCGAAGCGGATTTCAGCAACCTGTGGTCGGGCCAGGCGTTACGGTTGGGCGTGGAGTTGCCGGCCGAGGCATTGACCCGGCAGTTGGCGGAACAGGCCCTGGCGATATTGCAAAGACACTGATCAGCGGCTTGGAAGCCAGCTTGCCGGCGATGAGGCCCGCATCGCCTGAGCGGCCGCGATCATCGGAACGCCGCCCACGGCAAGCTGGGGCCGACAGGGAGATGCGTCGTTACAACACGGCGGGCGCTCTCGCCAGCGCCATCAATTCGCTATATATTTATCTATATAGCGAATTCATCCTCTCCCGGCACCGCCCTCTCCAACAACACGCGGCGCCGTTGCCTGTCCCTCACGCTTGAACGGAGCCGCTTCATGATCATTCGTGCCTCACGCTTTGCCCCGACTTGCCTGGCCACCCTGCTCGGCGTGCTTGCTTTCAGCACGGCCCAGGCCGCTGAAGTCCAGGTGGCCGTCGCGGCCAACTTCAGCGCTCCGATCCAGGCCATTGCCGCCGACTTCGAGAAAGATACCGGCCACAAGCTGGTCGCAGCCTATGGCGCCACCGGCCAGTTCTACACCCAGATCAAGAACGGCGCACCGTTCGAGGTGTTCCTCGCCGCCGATGACAGCACCCCGGCCAAGCTGGAAAAAGAAGGCGATATCGTCGCCGGTTCACGCTTCACCTATGCGGTCGGGACCCTGGCCCTGTGGTCGGCCAAGGACGGTTATGTCGATGCCAAGGGCCAGGTGCTCAAGGACAACCAGTACCAACACCTGTCCATCGCCGACCCGAAAGCCGCGCCCTATGGCCTGGCCGCCACCCAGGTACTGGACAAGCTGGGCCTGCACGACAAGGTCAAGGACAAGTTGGTGACCGGCCAGAACATCACCCAGGCCTACCAGTTCATCTCCACCGGCAATGCCGAGCTGGGTTTTGTCGCCTTGTCGCAGATCTACAAGGATGGCAAGGTCACCAGCGGTTCGGCGTGGATCGTCCCGGCCAACCTGCATGACTCGATCAGACAGGACGCGGTGATCCTCAACAAAGGCAAGGACAACATCGCCGCCAAGGCCCTGGTGGACTACCTCAAGGGTCCGAAAGCCGCCGCCATCATCAAGTCCTACGGTTACCAGCTCTAAATGCCGCTCTCGAGTGCCGACCTCGCCGCCATCTGGCTGACCCTGAAACTGGCGTCCCTGGTCACTGTCATCCTGCTGCTGATCGGCACTCCGATAGCCCTCTGGCTGGCCCGCACCCGCTCGTGGCTGCGCGGCCCGGTCGGCGCGGTGGTGGCGCTGCCGCTGGTGCTGCCGCCGACGGTGATCGGTTTCTACCTGCTGGTCGCCTTCGGCCCGCATGGTTTTATCGGCCAGTTTACCCAGTCCATCGGGCTGGGCACCCTCACCTTCAGCTTCACCGGATTGGTGATTGGCTCGGTCATCTACTCGATGCCCTTTGTGGTGCAGCCGTTGCAAAACGCCTTCGGGGCCATCGGCACGCGCCCGCTGGAGGTGGCCGCGACCTTGCGCGCCAATCCCTGGGACACCTTCTTCAGCGTGGTCCTGCCCCTGGCCAGACCGGGCTTTATCACCGCCGCCATCCTCGGCTTTGCCCACACCGTCGGCGAATTCGGCGTGGTGCTGATGATCGGCGGCAACATTCCGGAAAAGACCCGGGTGGTCTCGGTGCAGATCTACGACCATGTCGAGGCCATGGAATACCTCCAGGCCCATTGGCTGGCCGGCGCGATGCTGGTGTTTTCCTTTCTCGTGTTGCTGGCCCTGTACTCGAGCCGCAAGACCAAAATGGGCTGGAGTTGAGCCATGGCTTCTTCGATACAGGTCCGCCTGCAGTTAAGCTATCCGGACTTTGCCCTGGACCTCGACCTGCAACTGCCCGGCCGTGGCATCAGCGCCCTGTACGGGCACTCGGGCTCGGGCAAGACCACCTGCCTGCGCTGCATCGCCGGCCTGGAAAAAGCCCCCGAGGCGCTGATCCGGATCAACGACCAGGTCTGGCAGGACAGCAGCCGCAAACTGTTCGTCGCCCCGCACAAGCGCGCCCTGGGTTATGTGTTCCAGGAAGCCAGCCTGTTCGCGCACCTGTCGGTACGCGCCAACCTGGAATTCGGCCTGCGTCGCATCCCTCGAGATCAGCGCCGGGTGGACATGGCCCACGCCACCGACCTGCTGGGTATCGGTCATTTGCTCGAACGCCGCCCCGAGCACCTGTCCGGTGGCGAGCGCCAGCGCATCGGCATTGCCCGGGCGCTGCTCACCAGCCCGCGGCTGCTGTTGATGGACGAACCGCTGGCGGCGCTCGACAGCCAGCGCAAGAACGAGATCCTGCCGTATCTGGAACGCCTGCATGACGAACTGGAGATCCCGTTGCTCTATGTCAGTCACGCCCAGGACGAAGTGGCGCGCCTGGCCGACCATATCGTCCTGCTCAGCGCCGGCAAGGCCCTGGCCAGCGGCCCCATTGGCGAAACCCTGGCGCGCCTGGACCTGCCCATGGCCCTGGGCGACGATGCCGGCGTGGTGATAGAGGGCACGGTCAGTTCCTACGATTCCCAGTATCAGTTACTGACCCTGCAATTGCCCAACAGTCTACTGAGCATGCGCGTGGCTCACTCCGCGCTGGCACCGGGCAAGCGCCTGCGTATCAAGATCCAGGCCCGGGATGTCAGCCTCAGCCGGCAACCGGGTGAGCAAAGCAGCATCCTCAATTTGTTGCCCGTGACCATCAGTGGGGAAACCCCCGCCGACAACAGCGCCCATGTGCTGGTCCGACTGGAGGCCGCGGGCACGCCCTTGCTGGCACGGATCACCCGCTACTCCCGCGACCAGCTCAAGCTGGCACCGGGGCAGACGCTCTGGGCGCAGATCAAGGCGGTGGCGGTGCTGGCCTGAAGGCAAGCGCCCGGCCCTCGCCAGCGCTCTCGGGCGAATCCACGCTGAATAAGCGCCACTCCATGCCCGCAACGCGGCCGATGCGTTCTACACTGCGGTTCACTCTCCGAACAACGGAAGACCCGATGACGGCCAAACCCGCAGCGATGCTTCTCGACACCCTTGAAGGTCAGCGCCTGGCAGGTGAGGACGCCGCCGGATGGCGCGAATGGGGACCGTACCTGAGCGAGCGGCAATGGGGCACGGTACGCGAGGACTACAGCGCCGACGGCGATGCCTGGGCTTACTTCCCCCACGATCACGCCCGCAGTCGCGCCTATCGCTGGGGCGAGGATGGCCTCGCGGGGTTTTCCGACAAGTCCCAGCACTGGTGCCTCGGGCTGGCCCTCTGGAACGAGCGTGATCCGATTCTCAAGGAACGCCTGTTTGGCCTGAACAACGCCGAAGGCAATCATGGCGAAGACGTCAAGGAGCTGTACTTCTACCTCGACGGCGTGCCCAGCCACGCGTATATGCGCATGCTCTACAAATACCCGCAGGCGGCCTTTCCCTACAACGACCTGGTCAGCGAAAACGCCCGCCGCAGCCTGGACGATGCCGAGTACGAGATCCTCGATACCGGGGTGTTCGAGGACAACCGCTATTTTGATGTCACCGTCGAGTACGCCAAGCAGGCCCCGAACGACATTGTCATGCGGGTCAGCGTGCAGAACCGTTTTCACCAGGCGGCGCGCCTGCGCGTACTGCCCCATCTCTGGGCTCGCAACGATTGGAGCTGGAGTCCCCACGCACGACGACCGAGCCTGACCTTGCTAGGAGACAAGGTTGCCGCCGAGCATGCCGGCTGCGACCCCATGCACGCCAGCGCCTGGGGCGATGGCGGTTTCGAATGGCTGTTCTGCGAAAACGAAACCAACACCCGGCGCCTGAACGACTCACAGGCCGATGGCCCGTTCAAGGATGGCATCAACGACTACCTGGTCAGCGGCGCCCAGAGCATTCGCCGGGATGCCGGGACGCGGGTGGCGGGTGGCGGCGCATTTTTCCCTGGAACTGCAAGGGGGTGAAACTCGCACGGTCTACCTGCGCTTCGCGCCACCGGAGGCCGAAAAAATCAACGCCCGCCGGCTGTTCGCAAAGCGACGCCAGGAAGCCGATGAGTTCTACGCCACCCTGCAACGCGGCCTCGACGACGCCGACGCCCGCAATGTCCAACGCCAGGCCCTGGCCGGCCTACTGTGGTCCAAGCAACTCTATTACTTCGACGTCAACCAGTGGCTCGACGGTGACCCGGGCCAACCGCAGCCACCGACCGAACGCCAGCATATTCGCAACAGCCACTGGCGGCACCTGTCGAACTTCGACATCGTCGCCATGCCGGACACCTGGGAGTACCCCTGGTACGCCTCCTGGGACCTGGGCTTCCAGGCGGTGGCGTTCGCCCTGATCGATCCAGGCTTTGCCAAGCACCAGTTGCTGCTCCTGGTCAAGGACCGCTTCATGCATCCCAACGGCCAGTTACCCGCCTACGAGTGGCGCTTCGACGACGCCAACCCACCGGTACATGCCTGGGCGTCGTGGCGGGTCTACCAACAGGAAAAAGCACTGGTCGGCACAGGCGACCTGGATTTCCTTGAACGGATTTTCCACAAGCTGCTGCTGAATTTCTCCTGGTGGGTCAATCGCAAGGACGCCGAGGGCCGCAATCTGTTCCAGGGCGGCTTCCTCGGGCTGGACAATATTACCCTGTTCAACCGTTCCGAGGACCTGCCTCCCGGCTATACCCTCGACCAGGCCGACGGCACCGCCTGGGTAGCCGCCTATGCCCTGGACATGATGCGCATCGCCCTGGAACTGGCCAAGCGTAATTCGGTGTATGTCGATATCGCGGTGAAATTCTTCGAGCACTTTCTCTACATCGCCGGAGCAATCAATCGGGTCGACGACAGCGCCGAAGGCCTGTGGGACAAACAGGACGAATTTTTCTATGACGTCCTACAACACCCGGACGGCCGCAGCGAACCGGTGCGCCTGCGCTCCATCGTCGGGCTGTTGCCGCTGTTCGCCGTGCTGGTGCTGGAACAGCGTGAGCACGAGGGCTTGCCCGGCCTGCGCGAGCGCCTGCTGGGGTTCATGCACCACCGCCCGGACCTGGCGGCACTGGTCTCGCGCTGGAATGAACCCGGCGACGGCAACCGCCTGCTGTTGGCGCTGTTGCGCGGTGAACGGACCAAAAATCTGCTCAAGCGCATGCTCGACGAAGCCGAGTTTCTCTCGGACTTCGGTATCCGTTCGCTGTCCCGGGCCTTTGCCGAACAACCGTTGGCAATGCAGCTCGACGGCAAGACCCTGAGCGCCCGCTATCAACCGGCGGAGTCCGACTCACGCCTGTACGGTGGTAACTCCAACTGGCGCGGGCCGTTGTGGATGCCGATCAACTACCTGCTGATCGAATCACTGCGCGAGTTCCACCGTTACTATGACGATCACTTTTCCGTGGAATACCCCAGCGGCTCCGGTTATCTGTCATCGCTGGATCAGGTGGCCGACGGCCTGAGCCAGCGCCTGACGTCCCTATTCTTGCTGGACGAGGACGGACGACGACCGACCATGGCGGCCTACACGCAATTGCAGGCCGATCCGGCAAGTCGCGACCTGATCCTGTTTCATGAGTATTTCCACGGCGACACCGGACGCGGCCTGGGCGCCTCCCACCAGACCGGCTGGAGCGCGCTGGTGGCCTTGTTGCTGCAACCGCGAAAATGATCTGTTGCCCGGCGGAAAACATAAGCCTGGTTGAACGGCCCCATCAATATGTTAGTCGCCCCTGATACATAGGTCCCTTATTGAAAAAACAACTTCAGAACTCAATACTCGAGACTGATTCCCTTCTCGTCAGCTTATATTCAGGTGAATACAACAAAACGCCACATTGGTTGTTGACTTCGAGGACCTCGTTGAGTAAATTCCCCGTGCCTGCTGCTCAGGCCTTTTTTCAACTCACAAAAGAACCCAATGGACACAGTATCTAGACGCTGTCCGGTTCCCGCGAATGCGGCTCACCGGGCGCTTAACCCAGAAAATGACGGGACTCGACGCACAGGTCGGGTGAGCTGCGCCAGGGCTTGATGCTCTCTCCGTAACTCGCCTCTACCGGCGCCAGTCCGGTCGCGAGGTGTGTTATGACTTTCAAATCCTCTGTAATACCCGGCGTTCGCGCCTTTGCTTCGAACATGCGCGTCAAGCTGTCGCGCGAGCCGCTGAAATCGGCCCGCGACGCTGCCCTGTTCGCCGCCCCATCCTACAAGACCTCGCTGCGCGCCTCCGTCAGCTGGCGCATCTGCCCGGCCACCGGCCAGTTGCAACAGCGCTGGAATTTCGATGACAGCCAGGACCCACAGAGTCCCGGGCTTGCGCAGTTGCTGCAGCGCGCCGGCCTGACCCTGAACCTGTCTGTCGAGGCCCGCGCCGCTTAATCGCCTGGCGCCGACAACGACAACTACCGCCACAACATTTCGAACTTCGAAGTGTAGGGTTTAGTTATGTTTTTAATTATTGGAATTCGAGCACTTCATTATGGACGAAGCCAGTAGGCGGTTCGCTGTCCGTTACACTTTCGTGGACGGGCAGCGAACGTTAAAACTTTATACACCCTCTTATCCGAATTCATCGCCCGCGCGTGACTCGGCCTGTATTCGTTCGCCTGTCGAATAGGTGAAACGTCTATATGCCCGGTCACGAAGAAGTGACAGAGGCATAACCATGAATGCAGTCAAAGACCCGATCCGGCCCACCGCAAACCGCGCCAAGGAAGACACCAAGCTGTCGATGCGCGCCGCCCGCGAAGCCCAGCACACCCTCGCCACCACTTTCAGCAACGTCAACGCCAGCCGCGACGGCCTGACCGAACTGGACGCCGCCGGCCGCCTGCAACGCGATGGCTTCAACGAAGTCGCCCACGACAAGCCGCCACACGCGCTGATCCAGTTCCTCCAGGCGCTGAACAACCCGTTTATCTATGTGCTGCTGATCCTCGCCGGCATCAGCTTCTTCACCGACTTCTGGCTGGCCGAACGCGCTGGCGAAGAAGGCGACCTGACCAAGGTCATCATCATCATGACCATGGTGACCCTGAGCAGCACCCTGCGCTTCTGGCAGGAACACCGTTCGGCCAAGTCCGCCGAAGCACTCAAGGCCATGGTCCGCACCACCGCCAGCGTGCTGCGGCGTGAGCAGCCGGGCAACAAACCGGTGCTGCGCGAAGTGCCGATGCGCGATCTGGTGGCCGGCGATATCGTGCAACTGTCGGCCGGCGACATGATCCCGGCGGATATCCGCCTGATCGAGTCCCGTGACCTGTTTATCAGCCAGGCCGTGCTCACCGGCGAAGCCTTGCCGGTGGAAAAGTACGACACCCTCGGCGATGTCGCGGCAAAGTCCGCCGCCACTGGCACCGATCAGAGCAACCTGCTGGACCTGCAGAACATCTGCTTCATGGGCACCAACGTGGTCAGCGGCACCGCCAAGGCGGTGGTGGTCGCCACCGGTGCGCGCACCTACTTCGGCTCGCTGGCCAAGGCGATTGTCGGCTCGCGGGTACAGACGGCCTTCGACCGCGGGGTGAACAGTGTCAGCTGGCTGCTGATCCGCTTCATGCTGGTGATGGTGCCGATCGTGTTCCTGCTCAATGGTTTCTCCAAAGGCGACTGGAGCGATGCCCTGCTCTTCGCCCTGGCGGTGGCGGTGGGCCTGACCCCGGAAATGCTGCCGATGATCGTCAGCGCCAACCTCGCCAAGGGCGCCATGGCCATGGCCCGGCGCAAGGTGGTGGTCAAGCGCCTGAACGCGATCCAGAACTTCGGCTCCATGGATGTGCTGTGCACCGACAAGACCGGCACCCTGACCCAGGACAAGATCATTCTCGAGCACCACGTCGACGCCGCCGGCCAGCGCGATGACGCAGTGCTCGGCCTGGCCTGGCTCAACAGCTATCACCAGAGCGGCATGAAGAACCTGATGGACCAGGCGGTCCTGCGGTTCTCCCGGGAGAATCCCAAGTTCCAGGAGCCGTTCGCCTACAGCAAGGTCGATGAGCTGCCCTTCGATTTCGTCCGTCGGCGCCTGTCGATCATCGTCAAGGACAGCCGCAACGATCACCTGCTGGTGTGCAAGGGCGCGGTCGAGGAAATGCTCGCCATCTCCAGCCACGTCATGGACGGCAACAACGTCGTGGCCCTGGACGAGCAGCGCCGCAAGAGCCTGCTGGCCCTGGCCAACGATTACAACCAAGACGGTTTCCGCGTCCTGCTGCTAGCGACCCGGGACATTCTCCAGCCGCAGACCAAGGCGCAATACAAGACCGCCGATGAGCGTGACCTGGTCATCCGCGGCTTCCTGACCTTCCTCGATCCGCCGAAGGAAACCGCCGGGCCGGCGATTGCCGCCCTGCGCGATATCGGCGTCACGGTCAAGGTGCTGACCGGTGACAACGCCGTGGTCACCTGCAAGATCTGCCGCGAAGTCGGACTGGAACCGGGCCTGCCGCTGCTGGGCCAGGATATCGAGCACATGGACGAGGCGACCCTCCAACTGCGGGTCGAGGAACGCACGGTCTTCGCCAAGTTGACCCCACTGCAGAAATCCCGGGTGCTCAAGGCCCTGCAAGCCAACGGTCACACCGTCGGCTTCCTCGGCGACGGCATCAACGATGCGCCGGCCCTGCGCGATGCCGATGTCGGCATCTCGGTGGACAGCGGCACCGACATCGCCAAGGAATCGGCTGATATCATCCTGCTGGAAAAGAGCCTGATGGTGCTGGAAGAAGGCGTGCTCAAGGGCCGCGAAACCTTCGGCAATATCATGAAGTACCTGAACATGACCGCCAGCTCCAACTTCGGCAATGTGTTCTCGGTGCTGGTGGCCAGTGCGTTCATTCCGTTCCTGCCGATGCTGTCGATCCACCTGCTGCTGCAGAACCTGATCTACGACATCTCGCAACTGGCGCTACCGTGGGACAGGATGGACAAGGAGTTCCTGCGCAAACCGCGCAAGTGGGACGCGAAGAACATCGGCCGCTTCATGCTGTGGATCGGGCCGACCTCGTCGATCTTCGACATGACCACCTTTGCCCTGATGTGGTACGTGTTCGCCGCCAACAGCGTGGAAGCCCAGGCGCTGTTCCAGTCCGGCTGGTTTATCGAAGGCCTGCTGTCGCAGACCCTGGTGGTGCATATGCTGCGGACCCAGAAGATCCCGTTCTTCCAGAGCACCGCGTCGTTGCCGATCATCGTCATGACCTGCCTGGCGGTGTCCATCGGTATCTACCTGCCGTTCTCGCCACTGGGCACGCTGGTCGGCCTGGTGCCGTTGCCGATGGCCTACTTCCCGTGGTTGATCGGCACCCTGTTGGCCTACTGCGTGGTCGCCCAGGGCATGAAGACCTTCTATATCCGCCGCTTCAAGCAGTGGTTCTGACACAGCGGCAAGGATGACACCGAACCTGTAGGAGCAGAGCTTGCTCGCGAAGGGGCCCTTGAGGCCACCAAAAGCTTCGCGGCGGTGCGGCGATCCGACAAGCCCCGCTCCTACAGGGGTCGTGGTGTCCCCCCCTTGTATTCACACACTGGCACCCACCACCCGGCCACGCCCCGGAGCCCAGCATGGAACCACTCAACCAGTTCCTCGCCGTTCTCGACTACAGCTATCGGGCGCTGTCGGTCCTGTTCCTGACCCAAGCGGCAAAAGTGGTCAGGCGGGTCACCGTGAAGCTCTATGTTCGCGGGACGCTGACCGCTATCGAAATGCGCTACCTGCTGGCGTTCTCCAGCACCATCAGTCGTGCTTCGGTGAGGCTGCTGCGCCCACCCAGAAAGTAACAACCAGTACGTGGAGAATCCTCATGTCTGGAACCGCTCTGTTGATCCACCTCGCCGGCGCCATAGCCCTGTTGCTATGGGGCACCCACATGATTTCAAGCGCCCTGCTGCGCGGCTTTGGCACCCAGCTGCGCAATGGCCTGGGCCGCAATCTCGATAAACGCTGGAAGGCCCTGCTCTGCGGCATCGGCATCACCAGCGTGCTGCAAAGCAGCACCGCGGTGAGCCTGATGGCCACCTCGTTCACCGCCGCCGGCACCCTCAGCCTCGCCCCGGCGCTGGCGGTGATGCTCGGGGCCAATATCGGCTCGACCCTGGTCGTGCAACTGCTCAGCTTCGACACCTCGATCGCCGTTCCCCTGGTGCTGCTGGCGGGCTTCGTGGTGTTCCGCCTGCGCGACGACTCGCGCTATGAAAGCGTCGGCTGCGCCCTGATCGGCCTGGGCCTGATGCTGCTCGCCCTGAGCCTGCTCGGTGGCGCCCTCGGGCAGATGGAAAGCACACCGCTGTTCCATGTGATCATGCAAAGCCTCGACGGCGACCTGTTGATCGCCCTGCTGGTGGCGCTGCTGCTGACCTGGATATGCCATTCCAGCGTCGCGGTGATCCTGTTGATCGCCTCCCTGGCCGGTACCGGGTTGATATCACCGGTCACCACCCTGGCCCTGGTGCTCGGGGTCAATCTCGGCGGTGCCCTGCCCTCGCTGATGAATGCCACGACCCCGGTTGCCCGACGCCTGCCCCTGGGCAACCTGCTGGTGCGGCTGTGCGGCGCGCTGCTGGTGTTGCCGTTTGCCACGGTGCTCGGCAAGAGCCTGGCCGACACCGCCATCGCGCCCGCCCATCTGGTGGTCTACCTGCATATCGCCTTCAACCTGCTCCTGGGCCTGGGCTTTATCGGCTTGCTGGATTGGCTCGCCAACGGACTGACACGCCTGCTGCCGACACCGGAGCAGGCTGCCGACCCAGGCATGCCGCAATACCTCGACGAGGCCGGCCTGGAGGTGGCCAATATCGGCCTGTCGAACGCCGTGCGCGAAGCCCTGCGCATCGCCGACATGCTCGCGGTGATGCTCGACCAGGTATTGCTACTGTTCCAGGAACCCGCTGAAGTCTCGGCCGAGGACATCCGCCGCCTCGACCAGTCCCTGGACCTGCTCAGCGCGGCGATCCGTGCCTACCTCGCGGATATCGGCCAGGACGGCCTGAGCGACGAGGATGCCGGCCGCGCCCAGGAAATCCTCTTGTTCGTGATCAACCTGGAGCATGCCGGCGATATCCTCTCCAGCAACCTCGCCCAGTTGGCGGCACGGCGTCGACGCCGTGGCGAAAGCTTCTCCGAGTTCGAACAAGGGCACATCCACCCATTGCACGAGGAACTACGCGAAAGTCTGAGCCTGGCGGTCACGGTGTTCCTGCGCGAAGACATCGTCACGGCGCACCGCCTGGTGGAGCGCAAGGAAGTCATTCGTCGCCTGGAAGCCGGCGCCAGCCGCGAACACTTTCGCAAACTCAGCGCCGACAAGAGCACCTGGGCCGAATCGGGGGATATTTTCCAGCGGGTGCTGCGCGATTACCGGCGCGTGCACCACCACATCGCGGCGCTGGCCTATCCGGTGCTTGAACGCGCGGGAGAACGTGTCCTCGAAGCTCGGCCCGCGGGCGCGAACGAGTCGACGCCAAGGCCGCTGCACAGCCTTGACCGCAACGACGCAACACTGACCGACAAGGATAACTACCCATGCGCGTCCTGATCTGCGCCGGGCGCTATTACCTGGACACCGCCATGTGCCGAAAGGTGCTGGAGGCCTATCACCGGTACCGCGCGATCAGCGTGCTGATCCACGGCGGCAACCAGTTCCTCGGCAGCGAAATCGAGGATTGGGCCCGGGAAAACGGCGCGCACCTGGTGCGCTATCCCTCCAATTGGCAGCTCTTCGGCAAGCAGGCTGAACGCCGGCGCAACCAGTTCATGCTGATGGACAGCGATCCGGAGCTGGTCATTGCCTTTCCCGGCGGCAGCGACACCGAAGAACTGGTGGCCCAGGCCAAAGCCATGAATATCGAAATAAGGAGCATCAACCATGACTGAAAAACCAACGGCTTCCACTTCCCTGCTTAAGCACCTACCCGCCGCCCAGCGTCGCGCCCTGCAGCGCTCGGTGGTCTTTGTCGGTGCCACCTTCGGCAGCTTCCTGCCGCTTTCGCTCTACTCCAAGGCCCATGCGGCCGGCGGCTCGTATGTTGTCGATGACGGCGGGGTCAACGCCCCCGGGCAGTGCAATGTCGACACCTGGTACAAAAGTGGCCGGCACCACGCCGCGAGCGGCGAAACCGTGCTGTCGGCGGACTGCGCGCCGAGCGGCCTGCCCTCCGTGCAACTGGGGGCCGACATCAACCGCAGCCGCGACGACGGCGAGCACAGGACGATGCTCAGCCCGCACCTCAAGGCCTCGATTTTCACTCGCGAAGACCTGGGCCTCGAAGCCGCTGTCCTGGTCCAGGCCCATGTCGCCACGGCTCGCCGGCATGCCTTCGACGGCGCCGACCTCGCGCTGCCACTGACCTACACACCGTTCGAAGCCTTGCGCCTGACCGTCAGCGGCGGCTGGTACCATGCCCACAACGACGGCGCGCCCGGCGAGGGCCTGACCTGGGGCAGCGGTGTGGAATACGACATACTGCCATCGCTGACCCTGGTGGCCGAGCGTTTCGGCCAACAAGATGGCGATCAGGGCTGGCAGGCCGGACCGCGCCTGCATATTGGCAAACACCTCGACATTGACCTGGTAGCCGGTCAACACCTGTCGGGCGACCGTGACCGCTGGCTCACCACCGGGGCGACTGTGCGCTTCTAAACGACCGCTGACGAACCTGGTGCGTGCACGCCTGGTTCATCCGCCTTACTGCCCGGGCACCTCATCCAGCAGCAGGACCTGGCGCTCGCTCAACAAATCGCCGATCGCAGCGGCCATCACCCGATAGTGCGCGGTGTTGCGGTGGTGTTCGATGGCGTCATGGTCGATCCAACGCTCGACGAAGACAAAACGCTCTGGATCGGCCTGATCGACATGCAGGACATACTCACGGCAGCCAGCTTCGGCACGGGACGGGATCACGCAAGCCCTAAGATGGGGCTCCAGCTCCGCGGCCTTGCCCGGCTTGGCATGAAGAATGGCAACGACACGAATTTCATGGTTCATGGGATTTCCTGGAAAAGGGAGATGGAGTCGTCGGCGATCATGAGCCCTTGCACCGGCGCCTTCAAGTCAAGGACGTGCATTCGCCACAGGCGCGGCGTTGATTGGGGAGGGGTTTGCAGCGACGGACGAACAGCACAGCCCGGCTTTGCGCCGGGCCGTGTGTCTCAGGGTTTGAGCGGCAGTTCTTCGTCCAGCTCCGACAGGCTCTTGCCATCGTCGGGGTGTTTCCAGGTTTGCGGCGGCACCGGGTGATCGGTTTCGGTGTTCGGGCTCTCACTGAGCGGCTCTTGATCCTCATCCGGGATCGGCACCTTGCGCCAGGGCATGGCGTGGACGCGTTGATACGCAAACGCCGTGAACGGGGAAGCAGGTTGAGTATCCATACGCACCTCGCATCAGCAGCCCGGACCATCCGGGCTTTCTATTCCAGTGTAGGCAATGCCTGCCGCTCCCTCCACTCTGCGTGAGCGGGCTGCGATTACCTGGCGTCCAGCGCGTGTTTTGCCGCCTGTTCGATCAGCGCGGCCACTTCCTTGGGGTGGGACTCGTAGAGCGTATGGCTGACATCAAAGTAATATCATTGATATCGCCCCGTACGGGTCGGAAAAGTCGAATTTCCCGGACTATGCTCTGCGCAGCAGCAAATAGTGTGCACATTGAGCACACTGAGTGTTGGGGTGCGGTCTCAAGCCGAAGATTCCCGCCCAGCGTTGCTCAACAGCGGCGCTAGCCCCTTGTTACCCGCCCTTCAAGCGGCTGGGCATAGGCGGACACGGACGCGACCCTACTTTTTTCATTAGCACGAGCGAATCGCCATGGATACTCCCCCAGCTTCATCCGGAGGCTGTCTTGCCTGTAAAGAAGGCACCGCTCTCGAATTCGACTTCAGCATGGCATTCCAGCCAATCGTCGATGCCCGCACACGGCAGGTATTTGCATACGAAGCACTGGTCCGCGGACTCGACGGCAGTGGCGCCCAAAGTATTTTGAGCCGGGTTTCTGCAAGCAATCGTTATGCCTTCGATCAGGCATGCCGGGTAAAAGCTGTCGAATTGGCCGCTCGACTCGCCATACCTTGCTATCTCAGTATCAACTTCCTGCCCAATGCGGTGTACCAGCCGGCGGCCTGCATCCGTGCCACGCTGGAGGCGGCAAAACGCTTCAACTTCCCGACCAGCCGAATCATCTTCGAAGTCACCGAAAACGAGTACCTGGTCGATAAGCAGCATATCAAGCAAATTATGCTGGAATACAGGAAACAAGGCTTCAAGACCGCCATTGACGACTTTGGTGCAGGTTATTCCGGGCTCTGTTTTCTCGCCGAGTTTCAACCCGACATCATCAAGCTGGACATGGAGCTTATCCGGAATATCCAGGATAACCGGGTAAGACTGGTCATCGTCGAAAATATCCTGAATATGTGTCGATCTCTCGACATGCGGGTGATTGCCGAGGGCGTCGAAAGCGAAGGGGAGTATCTCCAGCTCCGCCGCCTGGGCGTCGAACTCTTCCAGGGCTACCTGTTCGCCCGCCCGCAGTTCGAAGCCCTGCCCTGCATTACATGGCCAACCGAACCGGCAGGCAACCGCCAGGACGCTTGAACAAGCCGCCGACCTGCTCCGCGCACGGCTAAAAACAATCTAAAAGCCCGTGCTAACATGCTGCTTTTGCCCCGCGACGAGGGCTGACAGCGGAGAACAGAGATGGTTGAAGGTCAGCGATTCGCGGCGTTTCTATTCGATATGGACGGCACCCTGCTCAACTCCATCGCCAGCGCCGAGCGCGTCTGGGCCCACTGGGCAGAGCGCCATGGCCTCGATGTGCAAGCCTTCCTGCAGACCATTCACGGCGTGCGCAGTATCGAGACCGTGCGCCGCCAGAACCTGCCGGGCGTCGATCCCGAGCATGAAGCGGCGGCAATCACCCAGGCCGAAATCGACGACGTCGAAGGGGTGATCGCCATCGAAGGGGCAAAAGCCTTTCTCGCCAGCCTGCCGCCGGAGCGCTGGGCGATTGTCACCTCGGCGCCACGGGCCCTGGCCGAACGCCGGATGGCCGCAGCCGGCCTGGATTTTCCGCCACTGGTGATCACCGCCGAAGACATCGCCCATGGCAAGCCGGCGCCCGACTGCTACCTACTGGCGGCACAGCGCCTGGGCGTGCGGCCACAAGACTGCCTGGTGTTTGAAGATGCCCCGGCGGGCATTAGCGCTGGCGAAGCGGCGCAGGCCCGCGTGGTGGTGATCAGCGCCACCCACGCCTACCCGATGGAAACCCCGCACCGGGTACTGGCCGATTATCGGCAGGTGCTCATCGATATCAACGATCAGGGCCTGGCGCTGGTCCAGGCCTGACCGCAGCCGTCAGACGTAGCGGACGCCCAGCGAAGCCAGGGCCTTCCAGTAATCCGGGTAGGTCTTGGCCACGCAATCGGGGTCCTGGATGCGGATACCCGCAACTTTCAAGCCGGCCAGGGCGAAGCACATGGCAATGCGATGGTCGGAGTGGGTATCGATCAGGGCATCGCAGCGGGTACCGGCCAGGGTCGGATCGGCGGCGACCAGCAGGTCGTCGCCTTCCACGCTCGCCAGCCCCGGACGAATGCCGTTGAGACCATCGAACAGCGCCTGGACCCGATCGCACTCCTTGACCCGCAGGTTCGCCAGCTCGACGAAGCGCACCGGGGTGGTATTGAACGCCGCCAGCACCGCCAGGGTCGGGATGGCGTCCTGCATCTGCGAGCCGTTGATCACCGCCGGCATGCGCGGGAACTGCTGGATCACTTCCAGCGCCTTGGCGTCCGGCTGGGTGAAGTCTTCACCGGCCACGCCCAGGTCGATATGGCCGTCGGTCAGGGCTTGCGCCGCCCACAGGTAGGTGGCGGCCGAGGCGTCCGGCTCGATCCGATAATCACAGGCACGGTAGCCGGTGGCGGCGACCCGCCAGAGGGTCTCGTCCAGCACCTCGACCTGGGCCCCAAAGGCCTGCATGCAGGCAATGGTCAGGTCGACGTAGCCACGGGCACCGATGTCCTTGCCGGTCAACGCCACTTCGATCGGCGCCTCGCCGCAGGCCGCCAGCATCAGCAGGGCCGACACGTACTGGCTGGACAGGCCGCCGTCGATCTCGAAACGCTTGGCCTGCACGCCGCCGCGACCGTTCACGATCACCGGCGGGCAACCGGTCTCGCTGGCGACGTCCAGGCCACCGCGCTGCAGGGCTTCGAGCAACGGACCGATCGGACGCTTGCGCATATAGTGGTCGCCATCCAGCACCACCCGGCCATTCACCGTGGTCACCGCCGCGGTCAGGAAGCGCACCGCGGTCCCGGCATTGCCGAGGAGCAGCGCTTGTTCCGGCACTTGCAGCTTGCCATTGCCGGTGACCACGAAGGTGGTCTCGTCCGGTTCGTCGATCTGCACGCCCATCTGCCGCAGGGCGGTGGACATATGGCGGGTGTCATCGCTTTTCAGTGCACCGGACAGGCGGCTGGTACCCTTGGCCAGGGCGGCGAGCAACAAGGCCCGGTTAGTGATCGACTTCGAACCGGGCGGCGTCACCTTTCCGTTCAGGGACGCGTTCGGCGGGATCACGGTGAGGGTTTGCTGCACAGCCATTCATCAACTCTCCAGGCTCGAAAGATAAGCGCACAAGCTTGTGCACCTCGACAGTCCACCATGATGCCATTAATGCGCCCACTCGATCATCCGTTTCCGTCGTCGGCGGCAATGGCTTTCAGGTAGTTGTAAAGCGTCGCCCGGGAAATCTCGAAGTACTCCGCGAAATAATCGACGAAATTGCGGACATCCAGCAGCCCGCCGGCCTTGGCCCCGATCAGCGCCAGGCGGATTTCCCCACGGCCGAAATCGCTTCGGCGCACGCATTGGCGGACCGAGATCGCCTCGACGATATCGTTGAGTTTCTCCCGCCAGAATGCGTTGTTTACAGCCTTGATGTCCGTCAGGACCTCAAGTATCAATTCGCCAAGTTTTTTTACGGAAAATTGATAGCACCATTCACTAAAAAGACGCAGGCCTTATCGGGGCCTGATAACCCTCTACTTATACTGGAAGCGTACCCACCAAGATCGGTCACGCCGATTGAAAGTGCCCACTAACGCCACAGGTATCGAGGACTAACGTCATGTTACTCAGCGCACTCCTGTTTGCAGCGATCATCGGTTTCTATCTGTTGTGCGGGCTGGTCGTCTACTTTGCCGACAACGTCATCACGCCCTCGAAAGCCCCGGATATCAAGCCCGTCCTGCCGAACCGACACAGCCGCAACTGATTCTGGAAACGGCTCGCCGATAGAGTTCAAACAATCCAGCGGGAGTTCTTCGCCCGCCATCCCGCTCAAGTACCCCGAGAAGGAATGCCCGACATGGCCATTGATCTGTTACTGGCGCTGGTGGTCGGCGTAGTGATCTATCTGTTCTACGCCGTTATCAACCCGGAAAAGTTCTGACTGCCTGTTTCTACTCAATCGCGCACGCCAGAAAAGTCCGCTGATTCAGGAGTTAATGCAATGTCACACCTCTGGCTACAAATCATCATTACCTTGATCGCCACACTAGCCCTGAGCCTGGTGGCGGGACGTTATCTGGCTAGGGTGGTGACTGATCAGAAAACCCTGCTCGACCGGCTGATCGATCCGCTGGACAGCCTGCTCTACCGGCTGATCGGCAAACAGGCCTGCAGCCAGGCGATGAACTGGAAAAGTTACACCCTGCACATGCTGGCGACCAACCTGGTGATGGCCCTGCTCATCTACCTGGTGCTGATCTTCCAGAATGTCCTGCCGCTCAACCCGCAGCATTTCGCCGGCATGGAACCGATGCAGGCGTTCAACACCGCCATCAGCTTCATAACCAACACCAACTGGCAGAGTTATGGCGGCGAAAGCACCCTGTCCAACTTCAGCCAGATGGCGGCCATCACCTTTCCGATGTTCACCTCGGCGGCGACCGGTTTCGTGGTGGCGATTGCCTTTATCCGTGCCTTGCTGGTCACCGACGGCGGCGCCAATCTCGGCAACTTCTATCGCGACCTGATCCGCTTCACCACCCGGGTGCTGCTGCCGGTGGTGCTGGTGCTGAGCCTGTTCCTGATCTGGCAAGGCGTACCGCAGACCCTGGATGCCAGCGTGGTGACCGACACCCTCCAGGGTGGCCACCAGACCCTGACCCTGGGCCCGGTCGCGGCCCAGGAAGCGATTGAAAACCTCGGCACCAACGGCGGCGGTTTCTTCAACGTCAATGCCGCGCATCCGTTCCAGAACCCCAGCGCCCTGAGCAACTTCGTACTGATCCTGTTGATGGCCAGCCTGCCCGCCGCGCTGGTGGTGATGTTCGGTCATATGATCAAGAACCACCGCCAGAGCGCGGTGATCTACAGCGTCATGGCCTTGATGCTGGTGGGTTTCCTGTTGCTCTGCGTGATTCCCGAGCAGGCCGGTACACCATTGCTCAGCCAGTTGGGTATCGATGCCCATGCCAGCGCCCTGCAGGCCGGCGGCAATATGGAAGGCAAGGAAGTACGCTTCGGCATCGCCCAGAGCGGACTGTACGCCGCCTACACCACGGCGTTCACCACCGGCTCGATCAACTCGATGCACGACAGCTTCACCCCGCTGGGCGGTCTCTCGACCCTGGTACAGATGATGCTGCAATGCGTCTTCGGCGGTAAGGGCGTGGGCTTCCTGAACTTCCTGATCTACGGCCTGATCGGGATCTTCGTCGCCGGCCTGATGGTCGGGCGCACCCCGGAATTCCTCGGCAAGAAGATCGAGAAACGCGAAATCATCCTGATCTCGCTGGCCATGCTGATTCACCCGCTGGTGATCCTTGCGCCGTCGGCCTGGTCCATGGTCATGCCCTATGGCGTAGCCTCGCTGGGCAACGCCGGGGCGCATGGCTATTCGGAAGTGCTCTACGCCTTCAGCTCCGCCGCGGCCAACAACGGCTCGGCCTTTGGCGGTCTGAACGCCAATACACCCTGGTACAACATCGCCATTGCCTGCGTGATCATGATCGGTCGTTATCCCTCGATCATCTTCCTGATGGCGGTCGCCGGCTCGCTGGCCGCCAAACCGACTCAACAACCCAACATAGGCACCCTGCGCACCGATACCCCGATGTTCGGCATCTGGTGGCTGGCGACGATCGTCATCGTCGGCGCACTGACCTTCCTGCCGGCGCTGGTCCTGGGACCGATCGCCGAGTTTTTCGCCATGAACAAGCACTTGCTGTTCTAAGGGTGAGGAGACTGAGATGAAAGTTGAAAAAGCATTGCCACTGGCCCCGCTGCCGACCCCGGTCGCGACCCGCAAGACGCCGCGCACGGACAACCGGCAGGAGCGCCTGCGGCTGATCCTGGTCGAACCGCTGAAAAAGCTCGACCCACGGGTGCAGATCAAGAACCCGGTCATGTTCGTGGTCTGGATCGGCACCCTGGTGACCGCCGCGCTGACCCTCAACCCACAGCTGTTCGGGCCGTCGAATGCCACCTCGCTGTACAACGGCGTGGTGACCTTCATCCTGTTCATCACGGTGTGGTTCGCCAACCTCGCCGAAGCCATGGCCGAGGGCCGAGGCAAGGCCAAGGCCGCGTCGTTGCGCCAGACCACCACGCAGCTCAATGCCACGCGGCTGCTCGCCGACGGCCACCTGGAAGTGGTGTCCGCCGCTTCGCTGCGCAAGGATGACCTGGTCAAGGTCGACCGTGGCGAACTGATTCCCATGGACGGCGAAGTGGTGGAGGGCGCGGCCTATGTCGACGAGTCGATGATCACCGGCGAATCCGCGCCAGTGATCAAGGAGTCCGGCTCGGACGTCAACTCCACCGTCACCGGTGGTACCAAGGTGATCTCCGACTCACTGGTGATCCTGGTCACCGCCTCGCCCGGCAACACCTTTCTCGACCGCATGATCAGCCTGGTGGAAGGCGCCAAACGGCAGAAGACCCCGAACGAGATCGCCCTCACGGTGCTGCTCTCGGTGCTGACCCTGATCTTCGTCATCGTGGTCAGCGCCATCGCCCCGGTGGCGAGCTACCTCAATGCGCAGATCAACGTCGCCGACCTGGTGGCCCTGATCGTCGCACTGATCCCCACCACCATCGGCGCCCTGCTCTCGGCCATCGGCATTGCCGGCATCGACCGCACGCTGCGCTTCAATATGCTGGCGATGTCCGGCAAGGCGGTGGAAGCCGCCGGTGACGTCAACACCCTGCTGCTGGACAAGACCGGGACCATCACCATCGGCAACCGCCAGGCCACCGAACTGCTGCCGGTCAAGGGGGTCACCCGCCAGGAACTGCAACAGGCGGCCTACCTCGCCTCGCTGTTCGACAGCACCCCGGAAGGCAAGTCCACCACCGCCTATGCCAAGAGCCTGGGCATCCAGGACGAAAGCCGGCTGGAAGACGCTGTGGGCATGGACTTCTCGGCGCAAACCCGCATGAGCGGTTCCGATCTGGCCGACGGCCGCATGGTGCGCAAGGGCGCGGTGGACTCGCTGGTGAGCTACGTCAGGGAGAGCTACGCCAGCGAGATTCCCGCCGACCTCGAACGCCTTGCTCTCGGCGTCAGCCAGCAAGGCGCGACGCCCCTGGCGGTGGCCATCGACGGGCGGATCCTGGGCATCATCAATCTATCCGACGTGCTCAAGCCGGGGATCCGCGAGCGGGCCGCGCAACTGCGCGCCATGGGCATCCGCACGGTGATGGTCACCGGCGACAACCCGACCACCGCCAGCGTGATCGCCGCCCAGGCCGGGCTCGACGATTTCGTCGCCCAGGCCACCCCCGAGGACAAGCTCAAGCTGATCCGTAGCGAGCAGGCGGCCGGGCACCTGGTGGCGATGACCGGCGACGGCACCAACGACGCCCCGGCCCTGGCCCAGGCGGATGTCGGCTTGGCCATGTACACCGGGACCATGCCGGCCAAGGAGGCAGCGAATATCATCGACCTGGACTCCGACCCGACCAAGTTGCTGGACCTGGTCACCATCGGCAAGCGCATGCTGATCACCCGCGGGGCGCTGACGACCTTTTCCATCGCCAACGACGTGGCCAAGTACTTCGCCATCCTGCCGGCGCTGTTCATGGTTGCCCTGCCGGGCTTGGCGGCGTTGAACCTGATGCACCTGGCCACACCGCAAAGCGCGATCCTCTCGGCGCTGATCTTCAACGCGCTGATCATTCCGGCGCTGATTCCCCTGGCCCTGCGCGGCGTCAACTTCATGCCCAAAAGCGCGGAAACCATGTTCTACCGCAACTTGCTGGTCTACGGCGTCGGCGGGCTGATCGCGCCCTTTATCGGCATCAAACTGATCGACCTGTGCCTGGCCCCGTTCCTGTAGGAGGATCTGCTCATGATCAAGTTCTTGTCACCGGCCCTGCGTGTCACCGCCGTCACCTTCGTGCTCTGCGGCCTGGCCTACCCCTTTGCCGTCACCGGGATCGGACAACTGCTGTTTCCCGCCCAGGCCAACGGCAGCCTGGTGAAAAACCCCGGGGGCCAGGTCATAGGTTCAGCGCTGATCGGCCAGCAATGGGATGCGCCGCAGTGGTTCCACGGGCGGCCATCGGCCACCACCGACACCGATCCCAAGGATCCGCTGAAAACCGTGCCGTCGCCCTATAACGCCGCCAGTTCCTCGGGTTCCAACCTCGGGCCGACCAGCCAGGCCCTGGGCGATCGGCTCAGCGCCGACCGGCATGCCCTGGAACAGGCCCAGCCGGAACTGGCCGGCCAGACCCTGCCCGCCGATATGCTGACCACCTCGGCCTCCGGCCTGGACCCGGACATCAGCCCGGCGAATGCCGCCTTGCAGGCCACCCGCGTGGCGCAACAACGCGGCGCACCACTGGATAATGTGCTGGCGCTGGTCCAGGCCAATACCCAGGCCCCGGCGCTTGGGCTGTTCGGCGAATCGCGGGTCAACGTGCTGGCCCTGAACCAGGCTCTGCAACGGGACTATCCGGCGCATCAATAAGGCGGGACAATAGGCATGATCTGGCCTGCAACTGTGACAATTGATATGAACGCACAAATTCCACGAAACATCCCAATCCTGTCCTGCCTGCTGATGCTGGCGCTCGGTTTTTCGCTGATCGCCGGCTGTTCGGGAAGGCGCTCGCAAACCCCAGTGGAAGGTTATGCCTGTTACGCCAAGGCGCTGCCGACGCAGGGGGATGGCGGATTGGCCTGGGGACCGAGCGTAAAAACCGCCAGCGTCAAAGCGATGGGTAACTGCCAGCGCTACGCCGCTGAATCGGGTGGAACACCCTCGACCTGCCAGGTCACCCTGACCGGCTGCCGATAAGCATCACTACCCCACCCCGTAGGAGCCAGCTTGCTGGCGATGGCGTCCCTGAAGTCAATACAAGACTGACAGGCCTCATCGCCGGCAAGCTGGCTCCTGGTTTTTCGGCACTTTCAAGATCCGATGCAGAGACAGGACTTACAAACTTGCACAAGGGGCTTGCACGCCGAATATTATGGTATACCATCATACCATATGTTCATCGTGCACCTCAGGAGCCCCTTTATGAGTTTCGAAATCCGCAAGATCGTCAGCTACTCCGAACAGACCCTGATCGAAGGTGGCAAGGCCTCGGACAAACCGGTGACCATGATCGGCCTCGCCGTGGTGATGAAAAACCCCTGGCTCGGTCGGGGTTTCGTCGAAGACCTGAAACCGGAAATCCGCGCCAACTGCTCCGACCTCGGCGCCATGATGGTCGAGCGCCTGGTGGCCGCCATCGGCGGCGCCGAACGCATCGAAGCCTACGGCAAGGCCGCGGTGGTCGGCGCCGACGGTGAAATCGAACACGCCTCGGCGGTGATCCACACCCTGCGCTTTGGCAACCACTACCGCGAAGCGGTCCAGGCCAAGAGCTACCTGAGCTTCACCAACAAGCGCGGCGGTCCCGGCACCTCGATCCAGATCCCGATGATGCACAAGGACGACGAAGGCCTGCGCTCACACTACATCACCCTGGAAATGCGCATCGAAGACGCCCCGCGCGCCGACGAAATCGTTGTCGTCCTGGGCTGCGCCGACGGTGGCCGCCTGCACCCGCGCATCGGCAACCGTTATATCGACCTGGAAGAACTGGCCGCCGAGAAAGCCCGATAATCAATAAGAAAGGCAGGAGCGCTCCATGATTCGGCTCACCGCTGAACGCACCCCGGCTGGCACCAGTTACCTGGCGACCGGCCAAGGCCAGCCTGTGGTCTTGATCCACGGCGTGGGCCTGAATAAAGAAATGTGGGGCGGCCAGATCGTTGGCCTGGCCACGCAGTACCGAGTGATCACCTACGACATGCTCGGCCATGGCGCCAGTCCGCGCCCGGCCAGCGGCACCGCCCTGCTCGGCTATGCCGACCAGTTGCTGGAGCTGCTCGACCACCTGCAATTGCCCCAGGCAAGCGTGATCGGCTTTTCCATGGGCGGGCTGGTCGCGCGGGCGTTTGCCTTGCATTACCCGCAACGTCTGCAAGCCCTGGTGGTACTCAACAGCGTGTTCAATCGCAGCGCCGAACAGCGTGCCGGCGTCATCGCCCGTACCGCCCAGGCCGCCGAGCACGGACCGGACGCCAACGCCGAAGCCGCGCTGTCGCGCTGGTTCAGCCGCGAATACCAGGCGGCCAATCCGGCGCAGATCGCGGCCTTGCGCCAGACTTTGGCGGACAATGACCCACAAGGTTACCTGACCACCTACGAGCTGTTCGCCACCCAGGACATGTACCGCGCCGAGGATCTGGGCGGCATAACGGTGCCGACCTTGATCGCCACGGGTGAGCTGGACCCGGGGTCGACCCCGGAAATGGCCCGTCAATTGGCCGAGCGAATTCCCGGCGCCAGCGTTGCCGTGCTCGCCGAGCAGCGGCATATGATGTCCATGGAGTCGCCGCGCCTGGTCAACCAGATGCTGCTGGATTTCCTCGCCAAGGCCCACGCCCGGCAAAACCAGATAAAGGGGATCGTTGCATGACACTCGCCCGCTTCCAGATGTGCATCGACGGTGAATGGGTCGATGCCCTGTCCGGCAAGACCTTCGACAGCCTCGACCCGGCCCTCGCCGAGCCTTGGGCCCGCTTGCCCGACGCCGACGCAGCCGATGTCGAGCGTGCGGTCCAGGCCGCGCAACGGGCTTTCGACAACCCGGCCTGGCGAGGCCTCAGCGCCACCGCCCGGGGCAAGTTGTTGCGCCGCCTCGGCGACCTGATCGCGGAAAACAAGGAACGCCTGGCCCAGTTGGAAAGCCGCGACAACGGCAAGCTGATCCGCGAAACCCGTGGCCAGGTCGGCTACCTGCCGGAATTCTTCCACTACACCGCGGGCCTGGCCGACAAGCTCGAAGGCGGTACCCTGCCGCTGGACAAGCCGGACCTGTTCGCCTACACCGTGCATGAGCCGATGGGCGTGGTCGCCGGGATCATTCCCTGGAACAGTCCGCTCTACCTGACCGCCATCAAGCTGGCACCGGCCCTCGCGGCGGGCAACACCATCGTGCTCAAGCCTTCCGAACACGCCTCGGCCACCGTCCTGGAACTCGCGCGCCTGGCCCTGGAAGCCGGCATTCCAGCCGGCGTGGTCAATGTCATCACCGGTTACGGCGCCAGCACCGGCGCGGCCCTGACCCGCCATCCGCTGGTGCGCAAGATCGCCTTCACCGGCGGCGCCGCCACCGCCCGCCACGTGGTACGCAGCAGCGCCGAGAACTTCGCCAAGCTGTCCCTGGAACTGGGCGGCAAGTCGCCGAACATCATCTTTGCCGATGCCGACCTGGACAGCGCGATCAACGGCGCCATCGCCGGGATCTACGCGGCCTCCGGGCAAAGCTGCGTCTCCGGTTCACGGCTGCTGGTGCAGGACGAGATCTACGACGAGTTCGTCGAGCGCCTGGTGGCACGCGCCCAGCGCATTCGCATCGGCAACCCGCAGGACGACAGTAGCGAGATGGGCCCGATGGCCACCGCGCAACAACTGGCCGTGGTCGAGGGCCTGGTGGCCGACGCCCTGGCCGAAGGCGCGCGCCTGCGCCTGGGCGGCAAACGTCCAGCGAATCTGGGCGCGGGCTGGTTCTACGAGCCGACCCTGTTCGAATGCGACCGCAACTCGATGAAGATCATGCAGGAAGAAGTCTTCGGCCCGGTGGCCTCGGTGATCCGCTTCAAGGACGAGGCCGAGGCCCTGGCCATCGCCAACGACTCGCAGTTCGGCCTCGCCGCCGGCATCTGGACCCGCGACCTCGGCCGCGCCCATCGCCTGGCCCGGGACATCCGCTCCGGGATCATCTGGGTCAACACCTACCGCGCGGTCTCGGCCATGGCGCCGATCGGTGGTTTCAAGAACAGCGGCTACGGTCGCGAGAGCGGTATCGATTCGGTGTTGGCCTATACCGAACTGAAAACGGTGTGGATCAACCTCTCGTCGGCACCGATGCCCGACCCCTTCGTAATGCGCTAGGAGACCGACGCGATGATCGAACCCGGTATCTACAAAGAAGTCATGGGCTCCTTCCCTTCGGGTGTCACGGTGGTCACCACCCTGGACCCCGAGGGGGGCATCGTCGGCATCACCGCCAGTGCCTTCAGCGCTCTGTCCATCGACCCGGCGCTGGTCCTGTTCTGCCCCAACTACGCCTCCGACACCTACCCGATCCTGCGCAACAGCAAGCAGTTCGCGATTCATCTGCTGTCCGCCGACCAGACCGCCGAAGCCTACGCGTTCGCCGGTAAAGGCAAGGACAAGGCCAAGGGCATTGCCTGGCACCTGAGCGCCCTGGGCAACCCGTTGCTGGACAAGGCCACGGCGATCATCGAGTGCGAGCTGTGGCGCGAATACGACGGCGGCGACCATGCCATTATCGTCGGCGCGGTGAAGAACCTGATCCTGCCCGACCGGCCGGTGACGCCGATGATCTACCACCGGGGCAAGCTCGGCCCGTTGCCTGCGCTGGCCTGAGCCTTTTGCCACGGCGCGAGCCGACGCGGATGAACGCCGCATGATAAGCTTGCCGATGATTTCGGCCCTCGATCGGCCCCACGAACTTTTAGAGCGGATCCCATGAAACGCCTGCCACTCGACGACAGCTTCAAGGTCAATCGCAATCCCGTTACCCTGCGCGAAATCGTGCTGGATAAGCTGCGAAGCGCCATCATGAACTTCCAGCTCATGCCCGGGGACCGCCTGGTCGAGCGCGATCTCTGCGAACGCCTCGGCGTCAGCCGTACCTCGGTGCGCGAAGCCCTGCGCCACCTGGAGTCCGAAGGCCTGGTGGCCTTCGCCGACGCCAAGGGCCCGAGCGTTGCCATCATCACCCTGGAAGATGCGGTCGATATCTACGAACTGCGTTGCGTGCTCGAAGGCCTGATCGTCCAGCTGTTCACCCTGCGGGCCAAGGCCAAGGACATCAAGGCCCTGGAAAAAGCCCTGGAGGTCAATCGCAAGACCCTCAAGGACGGCGAGCTGCAACAGGTGATCGACTCGGTGCAAGGCTTCTACGACGTGCTGCTCGAAGGCTCGGGCAACCATGTCGCCGCCACCCAGCTGCGCCAGTTGCAGGCGCGGATCAGCTACCTGCGGGCCACCTCGGTGTCCCAGGAAAACCGCCGCGGCGCCAGCAACCAGGAAATGGAACGCATCGTCGAGGCGATCAAGAGCGGCGACCCGCTGGCCGCCCACCAGGCCTCGGTCGACCACGTGCGCGCGGCGGCCAAGGTGGCGCTGGAGTACCTCAAGCGCAAGCAGGACGAAACCGGCCCGGCCCCCGAGATCACCGCGCCCATCGCCCTCAAAGAACCGCGCATGAGCCACTGACATGAGCAGCCCGCGCTTCTGCCCGCATTGCGGCGGCGCCGACCTCGCCCGGCAGGTGCCGCCGGGCGATACCCATGAACGCCTGATGTGCCGGGGCTGCGGCTACATTCACTACGTCAATCCGAAAATCATCGCCGGCTGCATCATCGAGCGCGACGGCCAGTACCTGCTGTGCCAACGCGCGATCCCGCCACGGCCCGGCACCTGGACCCTGCCGGCGGGCTTCATGGAGGCCGGCGAGACCACCGAGCAGGCGGCACTGCGCGAAGTCTGGGAAGAGAGCGGCGTGCGCGCGGAAATCCTCTCGCCCTACTCGATCTTCAGCGTGCCGAAAATCAGCGAGGTGTACATCATCTTCCGCGCCATCGCGCTGGAGATCACCGGCCAGTACGGCGCGGAAACCCTGGACTGCAAATTCTTCGCCCCCGAGGACATCCCCTGGGACAGCATCTACTACCCGGCGATCCGGCAGATCCTCGAACGCTATATCGAGGAACGCCAGGCCGGGGTCTACGGTATCTACATCGGCAACGACGACAGCGGCAAGATTCACTTTATCCGCTGAGCACCTTCAGGGCGCCATGCCCTCGACAATGATCACTTCAGCCCGCGCCGCGCCTTCGCGGTGCCCACGCGCCTCCTGATATTCCGCCGAACGATAGCAGGCCAGCGCCTGGTCGTAGGAATCGAACTCGATCACCACATTGCGCTGTGGCGTTTCCCGGCCCTCCAGCGCCTCGGCGCGCCCGCCCCGAGCCAACAGGCGTCCGCCGTAGCGGGCAAATACCGCTGGGGCGCGGCGGCTGTACTCGGTGTACTGCTCGGGGTCCGTGACATCCACATGGGCAATCCAGTAAGCCTTCATCGATGACCTCATTGCTGGTTGATTTTGTATTATGGTATACCATAAATCACATTTTCATACAGAGCGAGAGCCGGCATGGCCTTTGACCGTATCCAGGACATCATCGACGACTACCGCCAGGGCAAGATGGTCCTGCTGGTGGACGACGAAGATCGCGAAAACGAAGGCGACCTGCTGATCGCCGCCGACTGCTGCAACGCCCAGGCCATCAGCTTCATGGCCCGTGAGGCGCGCGGGCTGATCTGCCTGACCCTGACCGACGAGCACTGCCGGCGCCTGGGCCTGGAACAGATGGTACCGAGCAACGGCAGCGCGTTCAGCACCGCTTTCACCGTGTCCATCGAGGCCGCCCACGGCGTGACCACCGGGATTTCCGCCGCCGACCGCGCGCGCACCGTCGAAGCCGCGGTGGCCGCCGATGCCCGCGCCGAAGACCTGGTGCAGCCCGGGCACATCTTCCCCCTGCGCGCCCGGGAAGGTGGCGTGCTGACCCGCGCCGGGCACACCGAAGCCGGTTGCGACCTGGCACGCCTGGCCGGCCTGACCCCGGCCTCGGTGATCGTCGAAGTGATGAATGACGACGGCAGCATGGCTCGCCGCCCGGATCTGGAAGTATTCGCACGCAAGCATGGGATCCGGATCGGCAGCATTGCCGACCTGATCCACTACCGCCTCAGCACCGAGCACACCGTGGTGCGCATCGGCGAACGGGAACTGCCGACGGTGCACGGCACGTTCCGCCTGATCACCTTCGAGGACCGCATCGAAGGCGGCGTGCACATGGCCATGGTCATGGGTGATATCCGCCGCGACGAGCCGACGCTGGCCCGGGTTCATGTCATCGATCCGTTGCGCGACCTGGTCGGCGCCGAGTACCACGGGCCGAGCAACTGGACGTTGTGGGCCGCATTGCAACGGGTCGCCGAGGAAGGCCGCGGCGTCGTCGTGGTGCTGGCCAACCACGAATCGTCCCAGGCGCTGCTGGAACGCGTCCCCCAGTTGACCCGGCCACCGCGCCAGTACAGCCGCTCGCAATCGCGGATCTATTCGGAGATCGGTACCGGGGCACAGATACTGCAGGACCTCGGTGTCGGCAAACTGCGCCACCTGGGACCACCACTCAAATATGCCGGATTGACCGGCTACGATCTGCAGGTGGTGGAAAACATCCCCTTCCCGCAACCCTGAAAAAAAGCACCCGGGCCGGATCACCGGTAAGGCAAAGTGCTTGCAGAAAGCTTGGAATACCATAATATGATATTCCGTAGACCGGAGAAATTTGCCAAGTGCCCCCGACAGGGAAAGCCCCAACAACAGCCCTTGGCACGGTCGCCTTGAAAGGCCCCGATGGACCTACTGCTCCCGATAGGCGGGCATCAACAACCCGCTCAAAAACACAACAAATGAGGGCGTGAAAATGGTGTTGAACAAAGGTGCAACCGCAGTACTGGCCGCAAGCTTGCTGACCCTGGCCTGCAACATCGCCATGGCGGCCGAGAGCGTCAACTTCGTCAGTTGGGGTGGCAGCACCCAGGACGCGCAGAAACAGGCCTGGGCCGATCCGTTCAGCAAGGCCAGCGGCATCACCGTGGTCCAGGACGGCCCGACCGACTATGGCAAACTCAAGGCCATGGTCGAAAGCGGTAACGTGCAGTGGGACGTGGTCGACGTCGAAGCCGACTTCGCCCTGCGCGCCGCCACCGAAGGCCTGCTCGAGCCGTTGGACTTCAGCCAGATCCAGCGCGACAAGATCGACCCGCGCTTCGTCTCCGACCACGGCGTCGGCTCGTTCTACTTCTCCTTCGTGCTCGGTTACAACGAAGGCAAGCTGGGTGCCGGCAAACCGCAGGACTGGAGCGCCCTGTTCGATACCAAGACCTACCCCGGCAAACGCGCCCTCTACAAATGGCCGAGCCCCGGCGTGCTGGAGCTGGCCCTGCTGGCCGACGGCGTACCATCCGACAAGCTCTACCCACTGGACCTGGACCGCGCCTTCAAGAAACTCGACACCATCAAGAAAGACATCGTCTGGTGGGGCGGCGGCGCGCAATCCCAGCAGTTGCTGGCCTCCGGCGAAGCCAGCCTCGGCCAGTTCTGGAACGGTCGGATCTACGCCCTGCAGCAGGACGGGGCCCCGGTCGGCGTGAGCTGGAAACAGAACCTGGTCATGGCCGATATCCTGGTCATCCCGAAGGGTTCGAAAAACAAGTCGGCCGCCATGAAATTCCTGGCCAGCGCCAGCAGCGCCAAAGGCCAGGCCGACTTCTCCAACCTGACCGCCTATGCCCCGGTCAACGTCGACAGCGTCGCGCGCCTGGACTCGGTACTGGCACCGAACCTGCCGACTGCCTACGCTAAGGATCAGATCACCCTCGACTTCGCATACTGGGCCAAGAACGGTCCGGCCATTGCGACACGGTGGAACGAATGGCTGGTCAAATGAAGATGGCGGCCACGCTTTCCCCTGACACCCGTCCGACCGGCAGCGCCCCTGGCGCTGCCGGCCTGGCCAGCAGCAAGGCGGCGGTCATGCAGCAGTCCTCGTATGCGCAACGCTGGCGGGGGGCCGGCAACCTGTTACCGGCCCTGCTGTTCCTCGGCCTGTTTTTCTTCGCACCGCTGATCGGCCTGTTGCTGCGCGGCGTGCTGGAGCCTACCCCGGGATTGGAGAACTATCAGCAGCTGTTCGCCAACTCGGCCTATGCGCGGGTGTTGCTCAACACCTTTTCGGTGGCCGGGCTGGTCACGCTGTTCAGCCTGCTGCTGGGCTTTCCCCTGGCCTGGGTGATTACCCTGGTACCGCGTGGCTGGGGCCGCTGGTTGCTGAGCATCGTGCTGCTGTCGATGTGGACCAGCCTGTTGGCCCGGACCTATTCGTGGCTGGTGCTGCTGCAGGCCTCCGGGGTGATCAACAAGGCCTTGATGGCCATGGGCATCATCGACCAGCCGCTGGAGATGGTGCACAACCTGACCGGCGTGGTGATTGGCATGAGCTACATCATGGTCCCGTTCATCGTCCTGCCGTTGCAGGCGACCATGCAGGCCATCGACCCGATGATCCTGCAGGCCGGCGCGATCTGCGGGGCCAGTCCCTGGCGCAACTTCCTGCGGGTGTTCCTGCCGTTATGCCGGCCGGGGCTGTTTTCCGGCGGACTGATGGTCTTCGTCATGTCCCTGGGCTATTACGTCACCCCGGCCCTGCTCGGCGGGGCGCAGAACATGATGTTGCCGGAGTTCATCATTCAACAGGTGCAGTCGTTCCTCAACTGGGGCCTGGCCAGCGCCGGTGCCGCCCTGCTGATCCTGATCACCCTGGTGTTGTTCTACTTCTACCTGAAGCTCCAGCCGGAATCCCCGGTCGGCGCCAGTAACGCGAGGTAAGCCAGCATGCTCCTGACCCCGAATGCCATGAGCCGGCGCCTGCGCCTGGGCCTCTACCTCACCACCGGGCTGATCGCCTTGTTCCTGCTGCTGCCGATCGTGTTCATCGTCCTGCTGTCGTTCGGCTCCTCGCAGTGGCTGGTGTTTCCGCCACCGGGCTGGACGCTGAAATGGTATGGCCAGTTCTTTTCCAACCCGGACTGGATGAACGCCGCGCTGGCCAGTTTGAAGGTGGCGATCCTGACCACCTTCTGCGCGGTCGCCCTCGGCCTGCCGACCGCCTTCGCCCTGGTGCGCGGGCGTTTCCCCGGCCGCGAACTGCTCTACGGCCTGTTCACCCTGCCGATGATCGTGCCGCTGGTGATCATCGCCGTGGCGGTGTATGCGCTGTTTCTCAAGCTCGGCTACACCGGGACGCTGTTCGCCTTCGTGGTCAGCCACGTGATCGTCGCGCTGCCCTTCACCATTATCTCGATCATCAACTCGTTGAAGCTGTTCGACCAGTCGATCGAGGATGCCGCGGTGATCTGCGGGGCCTCGCGCTTGCAGGCGGTGTACAAGGTGACCTTCCCGGCGATTCGCCCCGGCATGGTTGCCGGGGCGCTGTTCGCCTTCCTGGTGTCGTGGGATGAAGTGGTGCTGAGCGTGATGATGGCCAGCCCGACCCTGCAAACCTTGCCCGTGAAAATGTGGACCACCCTGCGCCAGGACCTGACCCCGGTAATCGCCGTCGCCTCGACGCTGCTGATCGCCCTGTCGGTGCTGGTGATGGTGCTCGCCGCCGCCCTGCGCCGGCGCAATGAACTGCGCGCCTGAGCGCCCTGGAGTAGAACATGAGTGCCGTGATCAAAGACCCCGCGCAGCACGACCGCCCCCTGGTCAGCCTGCGCAACCTGAACAAGCACTATGGCGACTTTGCCGCCGTGGACAATATTTCCCTGGATATCCAGGACGGTGAATTCCTCACCTTCCTCGGCTCCAGCGGCTCGGGCAAAAGCACCACCCTGTCGATGCTGGCCGGTTTCGAGACACCCAGCAGCGGCGAGATCCTGGTGGGCGGACAGTCCCTGGTCAAGGTACCGCCGCACAAACGCGATATCGGCATGGTGTTCCAGCGCTACTCGCTGTTTCCGCACCTGTCGGTGCGCGACAACATCGCCTTCCCGCTGACCCTGCGCAAGCTCGGCAACGAGGAACGCTCGCGCCGGGTCGACGCCATGCTCAAGCTGGTGCAGCTCGAAACCTTTGCCCATCGCCGTCCTTCGCAACTTTCCGGCGGCCAGCAACAGCGCGTGGCAATTGCCCGGGCGCTGGTCTACGAACCGCGCATCCTGCTGATGGACGAACCCCTCGGGGCCCTGGACAAGAAGCTGCGCGAAGACTTGCAGGACGAACTGCGCCAACTGCATCGCCGGCTGGGTATCACCATCGTCTACGTGACCCATGACCAGGAAGAAGCCATGCGCCTGTCGCAACGCATCGCGATTTTCAGCCACGGCAAGATCGTCGGCCTGGGCAGCGGCTACGACCTCTACCAGAATCCACCGAATGCCTTTGTCGCCTCGTTCCTCGGCAACTCGAACTTCCTCAAGCTCAAGGCCCACGGCAATGCCGCGGGGCACTTCGAGGGACAGGCCCTGACGATCCGGCCAACCGCCGGGGTTGCCAGTGACCAACCGCTATTGCTGATGGTGCGTCCGGAGAAGGCCCTGGCACTGAGCCCCGCACAGGCCGCCAGCGAACCGTTGCCGGCGGGCTGGAACGAAGTGACGGCCAAGGTCGGCGAAATGCTGTTCCTGGGGGAAAGCCAGACGTGCAGCGTGGTCACCGATGGCGGCACGACAATGACGGTCAAGGCGTTATCGGCCACCGGCATGCCGCTCAAGGCCGGCGATCCGGTGCGGGTACGCTGGGCCAGCGCCGATGCCTGCGTCTATACCCAATGGAGCGAAGGCGATCTGAACAAGGCCGCCGGTGCCCATTGAATAAAACCCGGAGTAGGGGTGTTATATCCGGGTAGCCAGGCACTATCGGCCGTGCAACCCGGAGATCCGAATGAACATCCTGTTATCCGCGCCAGCGCTGGCCAGTGCCCTCCTCTGCACGGCCAGCCTGGCCGCGCCCCCGGACTGGCAACTGGCCAAGGACGAAGACGGCATTCGGGTCTACCTGAGCCAGGTCCCGGGCTCGCGCTACCAGAGTTTTCGCGGCGAGGTGCGGATCAAAGCCGATGTCGGCACTCTGAGCAACCTGCAGGAAAACCTCAGGGTCGCCTGCAAGTGGCTGTACGCCTGCGCCGACATGCGCCTGCTGAAAAATGACGGCGACGACACCTGGGTCTATCTCACCACCGCCTTGCCATGGCCGGCGCAAACCCGCGACATGGTGATCCATGTGCACAGCGAGCGCGCCGACGATGGCAGCCTGACCCGGCGTCTGGAGGCGGTTCCCGGCTTCGTGCCCGTCACCCCGGGGCAGATCCGTGTGCGCCAGTTGAAAGGCACCTGGACCATGCGCCCGGAAAGCGACACGCAAACCCACGTGACCTATGAAATGCAAGCCGAGCCGGCCGGCGACATCCCCTCCTGGATGGCCAATCAGTTCGTGGTCGATGCGCCCATGGTCAGCCTCAAGACCTTGCGCGCGGTGGCCGAGCACCAGGGCTTGCACAACGTCGAAACGGCCCCGTAGTCAGGCCTGGAGCCGTATCTTGAAGTCTTCGATCCAAGCCCGGACCATGGCCGAATAAGGCGCCTCGGGCCGGGCCATGCGTTTCATTTCCCCGAGGATCCGGTCCTGGAGGAAGTACAGGCGCTTGGCAATACTGGCAACCGTGGCGGAAGGCGCCGCCGTGGGATCAGGCAAAAGCTCGTCCGCCATCGCCCCCACTTCCAGCGCCAGCACCTCCAGGAACTCCAGCTGCCGCAACAGGCGCGTGCGCTCCTGTACCAGACCCAGCCGGTTCAAACCGTAGACATGAATCGAGACGCTGCCCTTGAGGCTCAGGCCCGCCGCCAGGGCTTCCTCGAGGTGGCTGTCCAGCGCGATACCGGGCGCCGTTCCGACCAAGGGCGGAAGATCGGCACCCGAGTGGGATTTGGGCAGCACCAGGCCGATCAGGTTGGCCCGGTCGATATGAAACTTCAGGTGTTCGTCGGGGTTGTCGCGGCACGGGTCGAGCAGCAGCGGGTACTCATCGGCAAAATCCGCCGCCTCGGACATGGCTCGCTGGCCGAGGATCGGGAAGCTGTCCTTCTTGCCGGAAAGCAGCAGGCTGCCCTGGTTGAAACCCTGGCGGTCGTCCCGCAGGGTCAGCAACCTGGCCGACAACCTGGGCGTGACCTGCTTACGCTTGCGGTTGCAGTCGATGCAACTGGGCAACAGGTTGTCCCAGTCCATGGCCACCCACCAGTAGCCGGGGTGGCTGGCATCTTCGGAGACCGCGCCCTTGGGCCGGTAATGCTCGACATCCACCGGTGCCGTCGAGGCGAAGACGCTTTCACAATAGGCGCATTTGCCATGAAACAGTTCATCCAGCTGCTGCTTGACACTGTCGGCCTTGTACACCGCAAAAGCCGGTGGTCTGCCGCTGGGCGCGGCGAACCAGGCCTTGAGCTTGCGCAGTTCCCTGGTGGCGGGCGAATCGGCCCCGGACAGAACCTCCGGGGCCTTGGCAGTCTTGCGAATGACGGCGCGCATGTTTCAGATCCCCTCCAGGACAGCGAGGATCCGTTGTTTGGATGTTTCACGCAGCTCGTCGAGCTTGAGCGCACTGGCCTGTCGACGGTTTTGCAGGTACTCGACCACCGCCTCCTGCACCAATCGCTGGACTTCGGTGGCGCCCACCGGCAGGGCATCGCTGATATCCCGTTCGAAACGACGCCAGGCCTGCTGCTGGGCATCGCTCAGGGGCCGGCCCTGCTCCCGGGCGGCCAGCAGGTCGGCGAACAGCGCCAGCTCGCGCTCGGTGTCCGGCTGGTCGGTGGAGGTGAGGCTGAAAAAGTCCGAGGTCAGCAGTTGCTCGATGGTCAGCTGGCTGACGTTGGGCAGGCGGATCACCTGCTCGACCATGACGGGCCAGTCGCTGTCGGGATTGTCCTCGCTGGCGACCCGCTGCATGACGATCACCTCGCCGTCCCGCATGCCGCGCAGGCACAGCGGATCGTGGGTGGTGGCGATAAAGGTCACGTTCGGCAGAGCGCCGCGCAGCGCGCCCATGATCTGGATTTTCCAGCGCGGGTGCAGATGAGCCTCGACCTCGTCGATCAGCACCACCGCCTGGGCAGTTTCCAGGCTCTCGAAGTAGGGATTGACGCGTCGGTTCATCAGGCCCTGGATGATGTCGCAGACCATCGCCAGCACCGAGCGATAGCCCGAGGACGCCAGGCTCAGCGGGGTCCGGCACAGGGCCCGACTACCGGCAGCCGCCGTGACGATCAGGCAGCGCTGTTTTTCAAAATCACGCTCTATAACCTCGAACTTGCCCTCTATGGAAAGGACCTCCCGCAGGGCTCGCACCACATTGCCGAAATCGACCGGTTTGAGGCTGAGCAACCACTTTTCCGGATTGGACAACAGCGCTGTCGAGTCGAAGAGGTTGATGATCGACCGGCCTGAACTGTAGCGTCGCACCCTTTTCTGATATTGCCGGAAGGCTCCATAGGCAAAGACCGGAGGCACGATAGAGGTGCCTCCATGCCAATAAATACTCTCGGCAATGGTCAACTCCCGCTGGCTGGCGTCATGGAAGGTGGCGATTACTGACGCCGAACTGCATTGAGGCTGCGGCCCCGCGCCCAGCAAAGCGGGATCGAGGGGCAGCGAGGCGAAGTCGACCGGTAGTTGCTCGCAGACTTTTTCGCTACAGAGCGCCAGCGCGGTAGCCTCGAGGATGGAGCTTTTCCCAGCCGCATTTTCACCGAGTATCAGCAGAGCGGGTCGGACGGGCTTCGCACTCGGAGCCTGCGCAGACTGAACAACCGGCATCCGCAATTCGAGTTGCTCGATACCCTTGAAATTGTTGAAGCGGATCGATTTCAACAGCGGGTAGTCACGCGGCAACGATCGCGGCTTTTCCGAGGTCTGGGCGAGTTGCCCTACAACAGGTCGCGCGAGATAAGCCTCAAGATTTCCATACCAATCCACGACGCTGATACTTTGATGGAGTGTTCGTAACGTCTCCTCCACGCGCTCCGGGATAAGCGCTAGCGGCGCGACCCTGGTCGTTGACAGCGCCACCGCGATACGCCGACACAGCAAGTACCAGAGGCCGCCAAAATCCAGTGCGGCAAAATCGAAGAGTCCGGGGACCGGCCTGTCCTCCTCCAACGGGAAAAACCAGTTGTTGATCAGCTCTTCGAAATAGGCCTTCAGTTTTTTTCTACGCAACTTGCGCAACTGAATGCGATTGAGCTTGAAATGGGCGATCGTTTCACCTGCGCGCTCACTCAGGGCATAGAGTTCGCCCGAGAGATCGACTGACAGGTGACGTGTCAGGTCAATTCGCTCGCAAGGATCGAGCAGCACATGGCGCTCCTTGAGCGGGTAGTCGCGCCATAGTCCCAGGTTATCCAACACATAAGCTTCAAGCTGCCGCTCCGAGGGCAAGGGCGAGCGCTTGCCCCGGACCGGGAAATAGTCCGGTCGGTCAGGCTCACAGCCCTTGCAGATGGGATATAGATTTTCCCAGGCGCCACTCAGCCAGGCGTAATACAGGTGGGCATCTGACGTCCGCTCGAGGGGACTGGCCACGGCATCCGGACGAAATCGGTAAGTGGACGTGGGGACCACCCGCTCACAGAACGCACATTTACCGTGAAACAACCGGCTCAGGCCGACACGAATGGAAGCGTCATCCAGGTCAAGCCCCGATTGCGGAGCCCGACTCTGTTCCCTCTTTGTCATGTCAGTCAGAAAGTAATCAGCCAGCGCCTCTCTACCGGCGCCGGCCTCCGGCCCCTGCAACAAACTCGGCGGCGGCACGGAACTGCGATCAAACCCTTGCATGACTCTCTTCCCTAAGCAGTCAGGGGAAAGCCTGTCGCCCTCCCCTCAAAAAACACAGACTCTAAACGGCACGTCAGGAAAAGTGGAGCCGTTTCAGGTCAGCGGACTGTATCGAGCCGATACACCGACAAAAAAAGCCCTTGCAAGGACGATATTACGGTATACCATAATACCTGAAAATCAATAAAATCCGCTTCAGCCCCCCCGAGGACCGTCCAATGATCGATGCCGCCATCTACAAACAAGTCATGGGCTCGTTCCCGTCCGGGGTCACCGTGATCACCACCCTGGATGACGACGGCCAGGTGGTGGGGCTCACCGCCAGCGCCTTCAGCTCCCTGTCCATGGAGCCGGCCCTGGTGCTGTTCTGTCCCAACTACAGCTCCGACTCCTATCCGGTGCTGATCAGGAACAAGCGCTTCGCCATCCATGTGCTGTCCGGCGGCCAGCAGCACGAGGCCTATGCCTTCGCCCGCAAAGGCAAGGACAAGGCTCAGGGCATCCAGTGGACCTTGAGCGAACTGGGCAACCCGCTGTTAGCCAATGCCAGCGCGATCATCGAGTGCGAACTGTGGCGCGAGTATGAAGGTGGCGACCACGCGATCATGGTCGGCGCGGTAAAGAACCTGATCGTGCCCCGCCAGGAGGCCGGCCCGATGATCTACTGCCACGGCAAGATGGGCGCCCTGCCCGCGCTCGCCTGAGCCCGCACACCAAACCGCGGATGGTCCTTGCTTAACGGCAATAATCAGTATTATGGTATACCAAAAGCTCAGCAGACAGACCTGCCGGCCAACAACAAAAGACCCGAGGTAAGCGTCATGAAATTTTCCCTCTTCATCCATATGGAGCGTTGGGACGAAAGCATCAGTCACCGCCAGTTGTTCGAAGACCTCGGCGAACTGACCCTGCTTGCCGAGGCCGGCGGCTTCAGCACCGTCTGGATCGGCGAGCACCACGCCATGGAATACACCATCTCGCCGAGTCCGATGCCGCTGCTGGCTTATCTCGCCGCCAAAACCACGACCATTCACCTCGGCGCCGGCACCATCATCGCGCCGTTCTGGCACCCGCTGCGGGTCGCCGGGGAATGCGCGCTGCTGGATGTGATCAGCAATGGCCGGATGGAAGTCGGCCTGGCCCGTGGCGCCTACCAGGTGGAATTCGACCGCATGGCCGGCGGCATGCCGGCCTCCTCCGGCGGCCAGGCGCTGCGGGAAATGGTTCCGGTGGTGCGCGCCCTGTGGCAAGGCGACTATGCCCATGACGGCGAAATCTGGAAATTCCCCACCTCCACCAGCGTGCCCAAGCCGATCCAGAAACCCCACCCGCCGATGTGGATCGCCGCCCGCGACCCGGACTCGCACAACTTCGCCGTGGCCAATGGCTGCAACGTGATGGTCACGCCGCTGATGAAGGGCGACGAAGAAGTGCTGGACCTGAAGAACAAGTTCCAGACCGCGCTGGACAACAACCCCGAGGTTGCGCGTCCGCAATTGATGGTGCTGCGCCATACCCACGTGCATGCGGTCGACGATCCCGACGGCTGGAAAGTCGGCGCCAGCGCCATCTCGAAATTCTATCGGACCTTCGATGCCTGGTTCGGCAACAAGCAGGTGCCGGTCAACGGCTTCCTGGCGCCCAGCCCGGAAGAAAAATTCGCCGAGCGGCCGGAGTTCGCCCTGGAGAATATCCGCAAGAACACCATGATCGGTACGCCACAGGAGGTGATCGAGCGGATCCGCTATTACCAGGAACTGGGTGTCGACGAATACAGCTTCTGGTGCGACAACAGCCTGCCCCATGCGGAAAAGAAAAAGTCCCTGGAACTGTTTATCCAGCACGTGGTACCGGCTTTTCGCTGAGCCCTGGTCTCGTCCGCGGCTATAGGAGCAGGTGGCCGGGATTCGATTGCTCGCGGTGAAGGTGACGATGCAATGGCGGTCAGGCAGCCCGCGTTATCGTCGACGACCATCGCGAGCAATCGCGCATCGACCGCCTGCGCCTACGGGATCATGGCGCCTTGCGTTCGAAGATCGCCCCCTCGATCCCCAGCACCTCGCGATTATCGGAATAGATCCCCACGCCCTTCTCCCACACCGTCTTGATCGAACGGTCGGCGCAGCGAATCCGATAGTTGAGTTCGAACGCCTCCTGCCGCGACAAGGCGTATTGCACTTCGCGCCAGACGTAATCGGCATCCTGCGGATGTATCAGGCTGTTGTAGGTGAAGTCATGGTTGTCCACCAGGCGCTGCGCCGGATAACCGGTCAATTGCAGGCAGCCGGCACTGACAAACTCCATGGTCCAGTCGCGATTGTTGCGCCCGCGGTAAATCAGCCCGGGCATGCTGTCCAGCAGGCTCTGGGTGCTGCGCTGGCTGGCCTGCAGGGCAATTTCCCGGCGCTTGTGCACGGTGACATCAGCGACCGCCAGGTAAAAACCGTCGGCGCCACGCTTGAGATTGACCTCGAACCAGCGCAACTCACCCGAAGGATGGACGAAACGCAGGCGCTGATTGAAGGCGGTCTCGGGGCGCCGGCGCAATTCCTGGAGCGCCTGGCGCCATAACGGTCGGTCTTCCTGATGCACATAGTCGATCAGCGCGCGCTGAGTGTCCGGCGCGTCCATCAAGGCGACCCAGGCGCTATTGAAGCGGGCGATCCGCGCATCGTCGCCGAGTTCCAGCAGCGCCACCGGGAAATGCTCCAGCAACGCCTCGGTCGGTTCGTTCAACAACGATTCGAGCAGTGATCCGCGCGTATCCATGGCTAATGCTGCTCCTCTTGTCGTCCGCCACCGGCGTTGTGTACCCAGGCCGCCAGTTCCAGGCGCGAGTGTTGGTTCAACTTCTGCAGGAGATTCTTCACGTAGATCTTCACCGTGCCGTCGCTGATCCCCAACTCCCGGGCGATCTGCTTGTTGCTCATGCCGGCGGCGATCAGCGCCAGTGTCTGCCCTTCGCGCTCGGTCAGGCCGCCGGGGTCCGGTCGCTGCGGCGCCGGGGTCGGCTCGGTGTGTCCGGCCAGCAACGCGACCAGGGTGTCGTCCAGCACAATCGCACCCTTGTTGCAGTTGCGCATGTAGGCCAGCAGCGCATCCGGCTCGGTCTCCTTGAGCACATAACCATTGGCGCCCAGGCGTAGCGCGGCCAGCAATTCGCTCCGGTCCATCGACGCGGTCAACACCACGATCTGGCAGCCGAGGCGCAACTGGCGCAACTCATCGAGCACCTGCAAGCCGCTGAGACCGGGCATGTGCAAATCCAGCAGGACCTGCTGCGGCGCCAGGCTCAGCGCCAGGTTGATGCCCTCGCGGCCACTGGCGGCCTGGCCAACCACTTCGAAATCGTCACTGGCGGCGAACAACTGCGCCAGCCCTTTGCGGAACAGCGGATGGTCATCGATCAGCAATAAGGTCGTGCAGTCCATGGGGACTCCCCTGGGGCTCGTCTGGATGGCGGGAAAAGCCAAGGTGGACGCGCACGCCATGGGGCCGGATCGGCTCGATGGACAGTCGCGCGCCAATGCTGCTGGCCCGTTCACGAATGATTTCCAGGCCGAAATGGTTGTCTTCGCCACAGGCCTGGCTCAGCCCGATGCCATCATCCTCCACCGCGACCGAGACCTCGCCCGCCTGGGTCTGGCGCAATTCGATGCGCACGTGCCGCGCATGGGAATGGCGTACCGCGTTGGCCAGGGCCTCGCGGATGATCTGCAGAATCTGTAACTCGGTTTCCGGGTTCAGGGCATCGTCGGCCAGACGGTTGTCCAGTTCGAAGACGATGATGCAACGCCGGGAAAACTCCGCCACCGAATCGGCCAGGGCCTGGCGCAGCGAGCGCCCGTCCATGGTCAGCCGGGCACTGGTGATCAGCTCGCGGACCTGGCGCTGCAACTGGCTCAGGCCGCTACGTAGTTCGCCCAGCGTCGCATCCACCTGTGCCGGCTCCCCCACGCACGACTGCATCAGGCGCGCCTGGAACGACAGGTACCCCAACTGCTGGGCCACCGAGTCGTGCAGCTCCCGGGCCAGGGCGCCGTGCTGGGAGGTGGCGTGCTTGCGTTGTTGCTCACGCTTGTGCCGCAGCAGTTGCACCGTGATCCCGACCGCCCGCGCCGTTTCCTCCAGCAACTGGCAGGCGATCCGCCCCACCGGGGTCGGCGCATCGAGCAACAACAGGCCACGCTGCGTACCGCCGGCGTCCGGCAAGGCACAGAGCAGGCGATGCGTGCCGTTGCGCCGACACGCCGTGCAAGGCCGCGGCGACTCGCTCACGGCCCCGGCGCGCCAGGGACAGTGCGCCTCGCCCTGGCACAGACTGGTCAATGGCTTGCGGGCCGGCCCCAGGTCCTCGTCACCGAGCATCAGGTTCAACCGGTAACCGGGCAACAGTGCTTCGAAACGGTCCGGCAAACGCGACCAGGCACCGTCAGCGTGCATCAGGCACAGCGGCAACTCGGCCAGCAGCCCGCGCACCTGACGGATTTGCCCGGCACTCACGCGCTGAAACCAGCGTGCCCACCACCGCGGTCGTGTTCGCACTGTCGATGACTCCCCGTCCGTTGCCCAACCCTGGCTGCAAGCGAGCAACTTCCATGCCCCACAGCCCCCAGGACGGCGGGCTATCTCCAAAGAGGTACTGCTTCTTTCGGATTGAGCAGAATTTCCTTATGGGAAACTATCTTCCCCAGCAAGAAACAAATCAGCCAGGAATATCACCATGATGGATAGACCCAGCACTGCCCCCGACCGGCTTCACAGCCTCCCCGTCTACCGGGAACCGATGCCCCGCGAGATGGCACAACGGCACATTGTCGTCATGCAATCGGCGGCGCACGGCGCGGCCTTTGTCGAAGGGCTCGGCCAAGCGTTGCTGCTGAATGCCGAAGGCCGGGATTTCCCCTCGCGTCTCACGCGCCTGCTGGCCGACGCCAGGGTCGGCAGTCACCTGTACATCCTCGGCGACGAAGCCTTCATCTGGCTGGTGCATGACCAAGCCCGTAGCGCCGGGCTGCTCGACGACGAAATCGACATGACGCTCTCGGCCCCCGGCAGCCGGCGGGTCTATTGCGTGCACTGCGGGCTGACCCAGGCCGCTGGCGCGGCGAACCGCTTCAACTGCATTGGCTGCCAGGTGCAACTGGCGGTCCGTGCACACTTTTCCAAACGCCTGGGCGCCTACCTCGGGGTCTGCGACGACGCCGACCACCCTTACGCCGGAGCGCAGTCATGAGCACGCCGTTACAGGTCCGGGTGAGCACGGCGCGCCTGCTCACGCCACTGGTCCGCGAACTCACCCTGGTGCCTTGCACCGGCAGCTTGCCGGGCTTTTCTTCGGGCAGCCATATACAGGTTCATCTGCCGCTGGGCGAGCGGACCCTGCGCAATGCCTACTCGCTGACCGGCGATCCAGCCGATAGCCACCAGTACCGTATCGCCGTGCGCCTGCAGCAAGCCTCGCGGGGTGGCTCGCGCTATCTGCACCAGCAGGTCGCCGTCGGCGACACCCTGGCGATCTCACCGCCGGCCAACCTGTTCGCCCCGCGCTCGACGGCGCGGTTGCACATCCTGATTGCCGGTGGCATCGGCATCACCCCGTTCATGGCCTATCTCAAGGCCCTGCAACGGCAGCAGGCGAATGTCGAGCTGCACTACTTCTACCGGCCGGGTCTGACCGATGCCTATCTCGACGAGTTGCAGGAACGCCTGGGCCCGCGCCTGCATCGTTATGCCGCCGGGACACCCTGCGACCTAGCGGCGATCCTGCGCGAGCGGCCGCTGGGCAGCCATGTCTACACCTGCGGCCCGCAGCGTCTGCTCGACGCGGTGCGGGACACCGCGAGCACGCTGGGCTGGCCCGCCAGCCGCGTGCATTGGGAGGCATTCAGCGCCGCGCGGCCCGGCCAGCCTTTCGAACTGGAGCTGGCCCGCAGCGGCCAGCGGCTCCAGGTCAGCGCCGGGCAAAGCCTGCTCGAAGCCCTGGAAGCCGCCGGCGTTGCGCCACCCAGCCTGTGTCGCGGCGGGGTCTGCGGCCAGTGCATGACCCGCCATCTGCACGGCGAAATCGAACACCGCGACCATTTCCTGAGCCGCGCCGAACAGGCCGAGTTCCTCATGCCCTGTGTGTCGCGCGGTTGCGGCCCGCGCGTTCTGCTAGACCTCTAGGAGTCGACCATGTCCGTTCAATTCAGCCCACTGCAGAGCTACCGGGAGCCCTTCAACTTCCGCAACAGTCCCAAGGCCATCCAGCGCTTTCCCTTCCCCTTCAGCGAGGACAGCTACCTCTACTCGGTGAACATCGAACCGGCAAACGCCAAGGACCCCGGCTCGGTCTACGAGCACTGGTTCGACATCGACGAACACTACCGCTCGGAAATGGCCGAACGGGCCCTGGTCCTGGACAAGGACCCGCGCCGTTACCTGGTGCTGCCGCATATGCGCGAAGCCGCCTGGGACGCGTTGCAGATGCTGATGGAGAAGCTCGCCGCGGATTATCCGCAGTGGTTCGAACTCGACTGCGACGGCCAGCGCTGGCACTGGCGCAACAAGGCCCTGGAGATCGATCAGCGCTTCATCTTCGGCGACGCCACGACCCTGCCGTGCGAACCGCTGGAGTTCATCACCCGCCAGGTCCAGGGCGATTTCGCCCTACTCGACCAGCGCGACGGCGACCTGTTCATGGACGCCGGCATGGTCACCAACCCGGCGGACTGGTCACTGGCCTTCGACGCCGGCATGAGCTTCAAGCAGTGGCACGCCCCGGTGCCCATGGCCCACCAGATGGGTATCTTCGACCGGGCCTTGAAATACCTGCTCAACCTGCCGGTGGGCCAGCCGGTACGGCGCCTGAACTGGACGCTGACGATCAACCCGCGCCTGGACTCCTCGCCGGAAACCTTCCACCAATGGGGCGCCGACCGGGGCCTGGTCACGGCCGCGAACGTCGGGCGCCTGGTGCACCTGCGGGTCGAACTGCAACTGATGGCGCGCCTGCCACGCAGCAACGGCCTGATGTTCAGCATCCGCACCTACCTGATCAGCCTCGACGAACTGGTCAGTCAGCCCGCCTGGGGTTGTCGCTTGCACCGCGTGCTGCGCGACCTGCCCGAGCCGATCGCCGACTACAAGGGCATGACCCGTTACCGCCAGGTCCTGGTGGAGTGGCTGAGCCGCTTCGATCCCGACGCCTGACCTCTTCCCTCATTTTTTGACCGACAAGGACCTGCATATGGCTCATTCATGGCGTATTTCCGCACTCGCCGAGCGCCACCGCGCGCTCGGCTCGAACCTGGAAGACTGGAACGGCATGGGCACCGCCTGGACCTACGCCAGCGACCTCGCCGATCATCACGAGGCAATCCGCACCCGGGCCGGGCTGATGGACGTTTCCGGGCTGAAAAAGGTCCACTACGTCGGCCCGCACGCCGAAAGCCTGCTGCAATGGGCGACCACCCGTGACATCAGCAAGCTGTATCCAGGCAAATCGGTGTACGCCTCGATGCTTGACGAGGACGGCAAGTTTGTCGACGACTGCATCGTCTATCGCACCGGACCCAACGCTTTCATGGTGGTGCACGGCGCCGGCAGCGGCCATGAAATGCTGGTGCGTTCGGCGCAAGGCCGGCAGGTCGCGGTGCTGTTCGACGACGACCTCCACGACCTGTCGCTGCAAGGCCCACTGGCGGTGGACTTTCTCGCCGAGCACGTGCCCGGCATTCGTCAGTTGCCGTACTTCCATCACCTGCAAACCCGTCTGTTCGAGCGCCCGGTAATGATCTCGCGCACCGGCTACACCGGCGAACGCGGCTACGAGATCTTCTGCAAGGCCGCCGATGCGCCCTTCCTCTGGGACCAGATCCTCGAACAGGGCACGGGCCTGGGCATCATCCCCTGTGCCTTTACCGCCCTGGACTGGTTGCGGGTGGAAAGCTCGCTGATGTTCTTCCCCTACGACAACTCGCAGATGTACCCCTTCGCCAATGAGAAGCCCGGCGACACGCTCTGGGAAATGGGCCTGGAATTCACCGTCTCGCCGGAAAAACGCGACTTTCGCGGTGCCGAGGAACACCGCCGTCTGCAAGGCCGCGAGCGCTTCAAGATCACTGGCCTGCTGCTTGATGGCGTACGCGCCGCCGAGGCCGGCGACAGCCTCTGGCAAGGCGACCAGCAAGTCGGCGTGGTCACCTGCGGCATGTATTCGCGCTTGAGCAAACGCTCCATGGCAATCGCGCGCATGAACGTCGCCTGTTCCGTGCCGGGGATCGCCGTGCAGGTGCGCGGCAGCCTCGAGACCGGCGCCGTGAGCCATGCGCTGCCCTTCGACGATCCGCAAAAAACCAAACGCACCGCCAAGGGCTGAGCCACCCCAGGAGTTTCCATGGACCATCCAGAGCCACACTACATTCTCAAGATCACCTGTCCGGCCACCTCCGGCATCGTCGCGGCGATCACCGCGTGCCTGGCCAGGCAGAACTGCTACATCAGCGAGTTGGCGCAGTTCGACGATGAATTCACCGGACGCTTCTTCATGCGTGCGGTGTTCCGCTTCAACCAGGGCGCGCGCGCTGACATCGGCGCGCTGCGCGAAGGCCTCGGCGGCCTGGCCGGCGGCTTCGACATGCAGTGGGAGCTGTTCAGCGGCGCCGAGCCGATGCGGGTGCTGCTGATGGTCAGCAAGTTCGACCATTGCCTGACCGACCTGCTCTATCGCCACCGCAAGGGCGAGATGGACATGCGCATCACCGCCGTGGTCTCCAACCACCTGGACCTGCGGCCGATGGCCGAGCGCGAAGGCATCCGCTTCATCTACCTGCCGGTGACCAGGGACAGCAAGGCCGGGCAGGAAGCCGAGCTGCTGCGTATCGTCGAGGAAACCCGTACCGACCTGGTGGTCCTCGCCCGCTACATGCAGATCCTCTCCGACGACCTGTGCCGCCAGCTGTCGGGCCGGGCGATCAACATCCACCACTCGTTCCTGCCCGGCTTCAAGGGCGCCAAACCCTATCACCAGGCCTACGAGCGCGGCGTGAAACTGATCGGCGCCACCGCCCACTACGTCACCAGCGACCTCGACGAAGGCCCGATCATCGAGCAGGAAATCCAGCGAGTCGACCACACCCACCGGCCCGACTCGCTGGTCGCCATCGGCCGCGACATCGAAACCGTCGCACTTTCCAAGGCCCTGAAATACCACCTGGAACACCGGGTCTTCATCAACCAGGACAAGACAGTGATCTTTCGCTGAGCGCCGACTCCATCATCTACGAGGCATGATCATGACTTTACGCGTGGCAATCATCGGTGCCGGCCCTTGTGGCATGGCGCAACTCCGAGCCTTCCAATCCGCCCGTGACCAAGGCGCCGAAATCCCCGAACTGGTCTGCTACGAGAAGCAGAGCGACTGGGGCGGCATGTGGAATTACACCTGGCGCACCGGCCTGGACGAGCACGGCGAGCCGGTGCACGGCAGCATGTACCGCTACCTGTGGTCGAACGGACCGAAGGAGTGCCTGGAGTTCGCCGACTACACCTTCGAAGAACATTTCGGCCGCCCCATCGCCTCCTACCCGCCTCGGGAGGTGCTCTGGGACTACATCAAGGGCCGCGTGGAAAAAGCCGGGGTGCGCCCGTACATCCGCTTCAACAACGTGGTGCGCCAGGTCAGCTTCGACGCCGCCAGCGGCCGCTTCAGCGTCCGCGCCCATGACTACGACCAGGACTTGCAGACCGAGGAGAGCTTCGACTACGTGATCAACGCCTGCGGCCATTTCTCCACGCCCAAGGTGCCGTACTTCGAGGGGTTCGAGCAGTTCGCCGGACGCATCCTGCACGCCCATGACTTTCGCGAAGCGCTGGAATTCAAGGGCAAGGACCTGCTGATCGTCGGCAGCAGCTACTCGGCCGAGGACATCGGCTCGCAGTGCTACAAATACGGCGCGCGCAGCATCACCAGTTGCTACCGCAGCGCGCCGATGGGCTACCAATGGCCGGCCAACTGGGAGGAAAAGCCGCTGCTGCAACGCCTGGAAAACAACCGCGCCTATTTTGTCGACGGCAGCAGCAAGCACATCGACGCGGTGATCCTCTGCACCGGCTACCAGCACCACTTCCCGTTCCTGCCCGACGAACTGAGGCTCAAGACCGACAATCGGCTGTGGCCGATGAACCTGTACAAGGGCGTGTTCTGGGAACCCAACCCTCGCATGATCTACCTCGGCATGCAGGACCAGTGGTACTCCTTCAACATGTTCGACGCCCAGGCCTGGTACGTCCGCGACGTCATCCTCGGGCGTATTGCGCTGCCGTCCCGGGCCGAGATGAGTGCCGACAGCCAACACTGGCATGAACGCGAGCAGACCCTGGAAACCAACCAGCAGATGTTCGAATACCAGGGCGCCTATATCCAGCAACTGGTGGACGCCACCGACTACCCCTCCTTCGACATCGCCGCAGTCAACGACACCTTCCTGCACTGGAAGCACGACAAGGCCGAAGACATCATGGGCTATCGCGACAAGTCCTACCGCTCGCTGATGACCGGCACCCAGTCACCCCCCCATCACACGCCCTGGCTGCACGCGCTGGACGACTCCATGGCCGCCTACCTCGGCGAACCGCCCACCTCGATCCAGTCGGTTGGCTGACACGGGAGCCGCAGCATGAACGCACCACGTGTTTCGCGTCCCCGGGAGCCCGGGCTGTTTGCCCGGGCGCCAGCGCTGGAGCGTTACCGGGTGGCCGCCGGCGGCGTGAGCCTGGTGGCCCTGGCGCCCGGCGACACCCTGCAGGTGATCGACGTCGAAGGCCTGCAGCCCTGCGAGTTGCTGGCCGTGACCGACACTGGCCACAGCGCCCTGGCCCAGTGGGCGCTGGCCGGTACCGCGGGCGGCGAGTTCATCGCCGCGCGACTGGCCGAGCCGAGCGCGCACAGCCGGCGCATCCTCCAGGCCCTGTACAAGCGCGGCATCGACCTGCGGCAATTGCCACGCGCCGCCTCACTCTGGGGCGAAGACAGCGAAGCCGGTCACAGCCGGCGTTTTGTCGCCAGCGACCCATTGCTGGTGCTGGTCGCCGCTCCCGCCGGGTCCCAGGCCGTCGACCGGCAATACCGGCCCAGCGAACTGCGCCTGATCGTCGAACGCGCCACCTCGTCGCCACTGTGGCTGCCCGAGCTGCCCGAGCCGCTCGGCGAACTGCTGGACGAGTTCACCGTGCACGCCGGCAGTGCCCAGGCCTACCGCGTCGCCAAAGGCCAATATATCCAGGTGCTGGACGTCGCCGGCCGGCAGTGTTCGGACTTCGTCGCCTTCGACCGCCGGGCACTGGATGACGGGCTGGAACTGGACCTCGACCAGACCGTCACCCGCACCCTGAACGGCAGCGCCTACCCGGCGCCAGGGCTGTTCTCGAAGTTCTTCGACCGGCGGATGCGGCCCATGCTCGAAGTGGTCCGCGACACCGTCGGCCGGCACGACGCCTTCGCCCTGGCCTGCAGCGCCCGCTATTACGAAAGCCAGGGCTATTTCGGGCACGACAACTGCAGCGACAACCTCAGCCGCGCCCTCGCCCCCCATGGCGTGCAGGCGCGCAGCGGGTGGCCGGCGATCAATTTTTTCTTCAACACCGCGATCGACGCCCACCAGCAGATGACCCTGGACGAACCCTGGTCGCGTCCCGGCGACTACGTGCTGCTCAAGGCCACGACCGATCTGCTCTGCGGCAGTTCCTCGTGCCCCGACGACATCGACCCGGCCAATGGCTGGAACCCGACCGATATCCATATCCGCGTCTACAGCGAAAAGGAGCGTTTTTCCCTCGCCATGAGCACTCGAACCACGGCCGACGCCGACCCGATCCTGACCCGTGAGTCGGGCTTTCATACCCGCACCCGTGCGCTCACCGGCAGCTTCATCGATTACCGCAACTGGTGGCTGCCCCTGCGCTACGACGGTTTCGGCGCCATCGACGAATACCTCGGCTGTCGCGAGCGTGTCGCGGTAATGGACCTGACTGCCCTGCGCAAGTTCGAGATCCTCGGCCCGGACGCCGAAGCGCTCCTGCAGTACTGCCTGACCCGCGATGTGCGGCGCCTGGCGGTCGGCCAGGTGGTCTATTCGGCAATGTGCCATGAGCACGGTGGCATGCTCGACGACGGCACCCTGCTGCGCCTGGGCGCGGACAATTTCCGCTGGATCTGCGGCGAGGACTATGCCGGCGTCTGGCTGCGCGAGCAGGCGGCGAAGCTGGGCATGAAAGTCTGGGTCAAGTCGGCCAGCGAGCAGATCCACAACCTCTCGGTACAGGGCCCGCTGAGTCGTGAACTGCTCAAGCAGATGGTCTGGACAGCGCCGACCCAAGCGAGCCTGGAAAGCCTCGGCTGGTTCCGCTTCCTGGTCGGCCGCCTGGACGGCTACGACGGTTGCCCGCTGATGATTTCCCGCACCGGCTACACCGGCGAGCTGGGCTATGAAGTCTGGTGCCAGCCGCAGGACGCCGAGCGGGTCTGGGACCGGATCTGGCAGTTGGGCCAACCGCTGGGCATCGTCCCGTTGGGCCTGGAAGCGCTGGACATGCTGCGCATCGAAGCCGGGCTGATCTTTGCCGGCTACGAGTTCAGCGACCAGACCGATCCCTTTGAAGCGGGAATCGGTTTCAGCGTGCCGTTGAAGAGCAAGACCGATGACTTCATCGGTCGCGAAGCGCTGCTACGACGCAGTGCCCACCCCAGCCACAAGCTGGTCGGCCTGCAACTGAGCGGCAACGAAGGAGCCCACCATGGCGATCCGGTCTATCGCGGCCGGGCCCAGGTCGGCGTGATCACCAGCGCCTGTCGCTCGCCCCTGCTGGGCAGCAATATCGCCCTCTGTCGGGTGGACGTGGCCTGCGCCGAGATCGGCATGGAGCTTGAGGTCGGCAAGGTCGATGGCCTGCAGAAGCGCATCAGCGCCACGGTCACGCCAGCGATCTTCCATGACCCGGACAAGAGCCGGGTACGCGGTTGATCGGAATAACGAGCAAGTACGCCAACTGACTTTGACTGCCCAATGCCCCTCCACTCAGACATGGGAATACAAAAATGGAAGCGACGACGTTCGAGACCATACCGCAGGCCTGCGCCGCGGTCGGCAGCCTGCACCGCAAGATCGATTGGCGCGGCGCCTTCTGGGTCGCCAGCGGCGTGCCCGCGCTGGTGCTGTTCAGCATTGGCGCGATTGCCGCCACCGTCGGTAAACCGGCATGGATCGTCTGGATCGTGTCGATCCTGTTCGGTTTTATCCAGGCCTTCACCTATGCCGAAATCGCCGGGCTGTTCCCGCACAAGTCTGGCGGGGCCTCGGTCTACGGGGCCATCGCCTGGGTCCGCTACAGCAAGCTGATCGCGCCGGTGTCGGTGTGGTGCAACTGGCTGGCCTGGTCGCCGGTGCTGGCCATCGGTTCCGGCCTGGCCGCCGGCTACATCCTTACCGCACTGTTTCCGGCGGACGCGCTGATCAACACCTGGCAGTTCACCCTGCTCGACCTGGGCTGGGTCAAGAGCGGTCTGTCACTGCGTATCAACGCCACCTTCGGCATCGGCCTGCTGATCCTGCTGGGGGTGTTCGCCGTGCAGCACGGCGGTATCCTCCGTTCGGCGCGGCTGACCCTGGTGCTCGGCGCGACCTCGTTGATTCCACTGTTGCTGGTGGGCGTGGTACCGCTGCTGAGCGGCGACGCGGCGCGGATCAACTTCCTGCCGCTGTTTCCGTTGGCCCATGACGCCGCCGGACAAGTGATCGACGGGCCCTGGGATATCTCCGGCTGGTCGCTGATGGCCGGCGGGCTGTTCATGGCGGCCTGGTCGACCTACGGCTTCGAGACCGCCGTGTGCTACACCCGGGAATTCAAGGACCCCAAGCGCGACACCTTCAAGGCGATCTTCTACGCCGGCCTGCTCTGCATCCTGGTATTCACCCTGGTGCCGCTGGCCTTCCAGGGCAGCCTCGGGCTCGGCCAACTGGTGACCCCGGCGGTGCTCGATGCCAGCGGCGCCGTGGTCACCCCCGCGGTCTACAGCGGCCTGCTGTCGCCGGCGATCTACAGCGGCATGGGCGTCGGCCAGGTCATGGCCGACAGCATCGGCGGCGGCAAGCTGGTGGCCAATATCGTACTGATCATGCTGATACTCGCCACGCTGCTGGCGATCATGACCTCGATGTCCGGTTCCTCGCGCACCCTGTACCAGGCCTCGGTGGACGGCTGGTTGCCCAAGTACCTGGGGCGGACCAATGAACACGGCGCGCCGACGGCGGCGATGTGGACCGACTTGACCTTCAACATGCTGTTGTTGCTGATGTCCGACTATGTGTTCGTCCTCGCGGCGTCCAATGTCAGCTATATCATCTTCAACTTCCTCAACCTCAACGCCGGCTGGATTCACCGCCTGGACCGGCCGGACTGGGCCCGTCCGTACAAGGCGCCGACCTTGCTGCTGGCGGCCGGCGCGCTGTTGAGCTTCGTCAACCTGGCGTGCATGGGGATGGGCGCGGATATCTGGGGGGCGGGGACACTGTTCACCGGCTTGCTGCTGGCACTGCTGATCATTCCGGTATTTGTCGTGCGCCATTACTGGCAGGACAAAGGCCGTTTCCCGGAAGCGATGCTGACCGACCTGCATATCCAGGCCGATGCCGGACTCAAACGCGCCGGTGTCTTGCCTTATGTCACACTGGTCGCTGGCGTGCTGGTGGTATATTTCTGCCACCGCCTGGTGGCCTGATCGAACTGAAGGACAAACCTGTCCTGGCTGGCGCTACCGGCCAGTCCAGGATGAACTCGATCCCTGCAGGAGCCAGCTTGCTGGCGATGGCGATGTCACATTCACTATCGCTATCGCTATCGCCAGCAAGCTGGCTCCTGCAGGTTTGGCGGCGTCTTCAGGATCCCTATTGGGGCAAAGGCGCTTGGCCCCACTCTTTCCTCTATCCAGACCATGGTGACGCATTCGATGAATTCTTCCCTTGCACCGGCCCGCGACATCGACGGCAAGGCCATCGCCGCCCAGGTGCTCAATGAAGTCCGCGATGAAGTCGCGGACCTGGCCCGGCAAGCCATTTTCCCGGCGCTGGCGGTGATTCTGGTAGGCGACGACCCGGCCAGCCAGGTTTATGTGCGCAACAAATTGCTGCGTGCCGAAGAAGTCGGCATCCGCTCGCTGGAACATCGCCTGCCGGCGAGTGCCAGCCAGGCCGAACTGCTGCAACTGATTGCCGGGTTGAATGCCGATCCGACGGTGAACGGCATCCTGGTACAACTGCCGTTACCCGCGCATATCGAAGAGCATGCGGTGATCCAGGCCATTGACCCGCTCAAGGATGTCGACGGCTTTCACCGGGAAAACGTCGGCGGCCTGGTCCACGGCGCCGAAGTTCTGACACCCTGCACCCCCAGTGGCTGCATGCGTTTGCTGCAGGAGACCTGTGGCGATCTGCGCGGCAAGCACGCGGTGGTCATCGGCCGCTCGAATATCGTCGGCAAACCGATGGCGACCCTGCTGCTGCAGGCCGATTGCTCGGTCAGCGTGGTGCACTCGCGCAGTGTTGACGCGCCGGCGTTGTGCCGGCTGGCGGATATCGTGGTCGCGGCCGTGGGCCGCCCGCGGTTGATCGACGCCAGCTGGCTCAAGCCGGGGGCGGTGGTGATCGATGTGGGGATCAATCGGATTGAAACCGAGACCGGCACCCGCCTGGTCGGGGATGTCGATTATGCCAGCGCCCGGCTGGTGGCCAGCGCCATCACCCCGGTACCGGGCGGGGTCGGACCGATGACCATTGCCTATCTGCTGAAGAACACCGTGATCGCCACGCAGTTGCAGCAATCCCGGTAGGCACAGGCTGTTGCGCGGTCCTCGCGGAAGTCATCGCCGCGATGCGGCGTCCCGCCAAGCCGGCTCCCACAGGATTTATGTCGTACACAAATAGGTAGTCGACACTGATCCCCTGTAGGGACCGGCTTGCCGGCGATCTGATTTCAGCCGTTACACCGTTTCACCGACAGCCGGCCATCGACCGGCACAGCGGGTCCAGGCTCAATGGTTGTAAGCCCGCTCATTGTGCTCGGCCAGGTCCAGCCCCATCTCTTCCACCGATTCATCGGCACGCAAGCCGATCAACGCCTTGATCACCTTGAGAATCACCCAGCTGACGACAAAGCAGTAGGCCGTGGTCAGCGCCACTCCCTTGAGCTGCGCCAGGACCTGCCCGCCCAGGGTCACGCCTTCCACCAGACCGCCCATCGACGGCACGCAGAACACTCCGGTCAACACCGCGCCGATCATGCCGCCGATGCCGTGCAGGCCGAATACATCGAGGCTGTCGTCATAGCCGAAACGTCGTTTCAGCACAGTCACGCTCAGGTAGCAGAACACCCCGCACAGCAGGCCGATGGCCAGGGCACCGCCGACGCCGACATAGGCGCAGGCCGGGGTAATCCCCACCAAACCGGCCAAGGCACCGCTGGCCAGGCCCAGGGCACTGGGTTTGCCGACCTTGAACCATTCGGTGAACATCCAGCCGAGAATGCCGGCACAAGCGCCCAACTGGGTATTGAGCATGACGATCCCCGAAAGCCCGTTGAGACCGCCGCCGGAACCGATATTGAAACCGAACCAGCCGACCCAGAGCATCGCCGCGCCGGCCATGGTCAGGCTCAGGTTGTGCGCCGGCATCGGTTCGTTCTGGTAACCCTTGCGCTTGCCGAGGATCAGACACGCGGCCAGGGCGGCGACCCCGGCATTGATGTGCACCGCGGTGCCGCCGGCAAAGTCGAGTACGCCCCAGTTATGCATCAGGGCTCCGGAACCGCCCCAGACCATATGCGCAACCGGCGCATAGACCAGGGTGAACCAGACCGCCATGAACAACAGCGCCGCCGAGAACTTCATGCGTTCAGCAAAGGCCCCGGCTATCAGCGCCGGAGTGATGATGGCGAAGGTCATCTGGAAGGTCACGAACACCCCTTCCGGGATATCGCCCACCAGGCTGTCGGGCTTCATCCCCGCCAGAAAGGCCCGGCTCAGGCCACCGACAAAGCTGTTGAAGGTCACCTGGCCCTCGACCATGCCAGTGGTGTCGACCACCATGCTGTAGCCATAGATCACCCATAGCACGCCGACCAGCCCGGCCACGCCGAAGCACTGGGTGAACAGCGAAAGCATGTTTTTCGCCCGGACCAGGCCGCCATAGAACAGCGCCAGGCCCGGCAGGCACATGAACAGCACCAGTACCGCCGCGGTGATCATCCAGGCGCTGCTGCCGGTATTGAGGGTCGGGGCATCGGCAGCCTGCGCCAGAGGCGCTATTGCACCGAGGGCCAGCAGCGATAACAGGGACTTGCCAGGTAGACGATTGACCATTGTTGAAGCTCCTGCAAAGGGAATGGAAAGTGTCTGGCAGCGAGCAATGTGAGAGTGGACGGGCCTTGGGGGCCTCTTCGAATAAAAAACGGACAAACAGCGCGCTCCTACAGGGTTTGCGCCCTGTTCAAAATCCTATGGATGGCGGCCCGGCGGGGCCGCGTCGCCCCGCCGGAACGGCTCAGTACCCCGAACCCGGAATCCACGAGGTACCGGCCAACGGCACCCGGGCCATGGCCGCCGATTCCACGGTCAAGGCCACCAGGTCCTCCGGGTCGAGGTTATGCAGGTGCGACTTGCCACAGGCCCGCGCCATGGTCTGCGCCTCCAGCACCAGCACCCGCAGGTAGTTGGCCAGGCGCCGCCCGCCCTCCACCGGATCGAGGCGCTTGGACAGCTCCGGGTCCTGGGTGGTGATCCCCGCCGGGTCACGGCCATTCTGCCAGTCATCGTAGAAGCCGGCCGCCGAACCGATCTTCTTCAACTCTGCGTCCAGCCGCGGATGGTTGTCGCCCAGGGCAATCAACGCCGCCGTGCCGATCGCCACCGCGTCGGCGCCCAGCGCCATGGCCTTGGCCACATCGGCACCATTGCGAATCCCACCCGAGACGATCAACTGCACCTTGCGATGCATGCCCATCTCCTGCAGCGCCTGGACCGCCTGGGGAATCGCCGGCAGGATCGGAATGCCCACGTGTTCGATAAACACTTCCTGGGTCGCCGCCGTGCCGCCTTGCATGCCATCGAGCACAATCACATCGGCACCGGCCTTGACCGCCAGCTTGACGTCGTAATACGGCCGACTGGCACCGATCTTCACGTAGATCGGCTTTTCCCAATCGGTGATTTCGCGCAACTCGGCAATCTTGATCGCCAAATCATCCGGGCCGGTCCAGTCCGGGTGCCGGCAGGCACTGCGCTGGTCGACTCCGATCGGCAGCGTGCGCATCCCGGCCACGCGCTCGGTGACCTTCATGCCCAGCAGCATGCCGCCACCGCCCGGCTTGGCGCCCTGGCCGAGGACGATCTCGATGGCGTCGGCCTTGCGCAGGTCGTCCGGGTTCATGCCGTAGCGCGACGGCAGGTATTGATAGACCAGATGCTGCGATTGCCCGCGCTCTTCCGGGGTCATGCCGCCGTCACCGGTGGTGGTGCTGGTCCCGGCAATGGTCGCGCCACGGCCAAGGGCCTCCTTGGCATTGGCCGACAGCGCGCCGAAGCTCATGCCGGCGATGGTCACCGGGATCTTCAGGTGAAGCGGCTTCTTGGCGAAGCGGTTGCCAAGAATCACGTCGGTCCCGCACTTCTCCCGATAGCCTTCCAGCGGGTAGCGCGACACGCTGGCGCCGAGCAACAGCAAGTCATCGAAGTGCGGCAGCTTGCGCTTGGTGCCGCCACCGCGGATGTCATAGATGCCGGTTTCCGCGGCACGCTGGATTTCCTGGATGGTCAGGCGGTCGAAGGTGGCGGACTCACGCAGCACCGGAGTAGCGGCTTTTGGGTTAACAGGGTCGCTCATGGCAGTTCTCCTCGCGCGGATCAGTACGCGGACGCGTTATCGACTTTGAAGTTGTACAACTGACGGGCCGAGCCATAGCGCTTGAAGCTCGCGGGCGACTCATCGAAACCGGCGCGGTTGAGCAGCTCCCGCAGTTCCTCCAGGTGCTCGGCGCGCATCTCTTTCTCGACGCAGTCCGAGCCCAGCGACTGCACGCGGCCTTTGACGTAGATACGGGTTTCGTAGAGCGAATCGCCGAGGGCATCGCCGGCATCGCCGCACACCACCAGGCGCCCGGCCTGGCCCATGAAGCAGCTCATATGGCCGATGCTGCCGCCGACCACGATGTCGACTCCCTTCATCGAGATCCCGCAACGGGCCCCGGCGTCGCCCTCGATCACCAGCAAGCCGCCATGGGCGGTGGCGCCGGCCGCCTGGGAGGCGCTGCCCTTGATCCGGACCATGCCGGACATCATGTTCTCGGCGACCCCGACCCCGGCATTGCCATGCACGGTGATGCTCGCCTTCTGGTTCATGCCGGCGCAGTAGTAACCGGCATGCCCCTGGATATCGATGGACACGGCCTGGTTCACACCCACCGCGAGGTTGTGCTTGCCATTGGAATGGGTCACCCGCCACTCGCGGTCTTCGACCTGATGGGCCTGGTCATGCAGTGCCTGGTTGAGTTCACGCACGCTGGCAGTGGAAAGATCGATAGTTTTCATAGGTGCGCTCCTTGAGCTGACTCGCGTTCCCAGATGTACATAGTGGCCGGTGCTGGCTCCCAGACCCTGGCGTGTTCGATGCCCGGAAGGCTCGACAACGCCTGATATTCGGAGGCCATGGCCACATAGTCGTCGGTCTCGGCGAGGATCGCCGGCTTGCAGGCGATCGGGTCGCGGATCACGGCGAAACCGTTGCGGGTGCCGATGGCGAACGTGAAGAAGCCGTCCAGATCCTCCAGAGAATGATCCAGCGCTTCTTTCAGCGAGTCGCCCTGCTGCAAGCGCCAGGTCAGGTAGCCGGCGGCCACTTCGGTATCGTTGTCGGTCTCGAAGTGAATGCCTTCGCGCTTGAGTTCCTGACGCAGGCGGAAGTGGTTGGACAGCGAGCCGTTGTGCACCAGGCACAGGTCGGCGCCGGTGGAGAACGGGTGGCTACCTTCCATGGTCACCGCGCTTTCGGTGGCCATCCGGGTGTGGCCAATAATGTGGCTGCCCTTCATGCCGGCGAGGCCAAAACGTTGGGAAATCTCCTCGGGCAAGCCCATGCCCTTGAGGATTTCGATGCTCTGCCCGGCGCTCATGATCCGCACGCTCGGCGCCAGTTCGGCGAGGGCCAGACGTACCGGGGCTTCCTCGGCGTGGATTTTGAGCACGGCGGCGCTGGCATTCTGGAACCAGTCCAGCGAGCAGCCGAGACGCCCCTCCAGCTCGCCCATCAGGGTTTTCCAGGCAAAGCCTTCGGTGGTCGCCTGCAGGGTCAGCTTGACCCAGCCGTCCGCTACTTCATCGCCGTAAATGGCGAAGCCCGCACTGTCCGGGCCACGATCGGTCATGGCCTGCAACATCGGTTCGAAGAGCTTGCCGAGCTGGGATTCCAGCTGCGGATTTTTCAGATAAAGACCTACGATCCCACACATATCAAGTCTCCTTCGGAGGCAGTGAACACCCGGTGCCGTAGCGGGGGCCCGAATGGTTGTCAAAACACACAGTCAGAAAAATTCGGTGTAGCGCTGGATTTCCCAGTCGGAGACATGGCGGCTGTATTCCACCCACTCCATGCGCTTGAGCTTGATGAACTCGCCGACGATTTCCGCGCCCATCACCTCGGCGAACAGCGGGTCTGCTTCCAGGGCGTCACAGGCTTCCTTGAGCGATTGCGGCAAGGTCTTGATGCCCCGCGCGGCGATCTGTTCCAGGCTCAGGCTGTAGAGGTTTTCATTGCAGACGTCATCGATTTCCAGCTGGCGATCGATGCCATCCAGACCGGCGGCGATGATCGCCGCACTGACCAGGTAGGGGTTGCAGCCGGCATCCGGCAGACGGAACTCGAGGCGGCCGTAAGGCACGCGGACCATCGCCGAACGGTTATTCGCGCCGAAGGCGATAAAGGCCGGGGCCCAGGTCGCGCCGGACAGCGAGTTGCCCACTACCAGGCGCTTGTAGGAGTTGACCGTCGGCGCGGCGAAGGCGCACAGCGCCGGGCCATGAGCGAGCAGGCCAGCGGCAAAGTGATAGGCCAGTTTCGACAGGCCCATGCCGCTCGGGTCGCTGGCGTCATGGAACAGGTTCTTGTTCTCGGCGCTGGCGATCGACAGGTGAAAGTGCATGCCGTTGCCGGCGCGCTTCGGATCGGGCTTGGGCATGAACGAACAGATCAGGCCCAGGTCGTTGGCGATCTCGCCGGCAGCCATGCGGAAAAAGGTGAAGCGGTCGGCCGAGGTCAGGGCATCGCTGTAGGTGTAGTTGATCTCGAACTGGCCGTTGGCGTCTTCATGGTCGATCTGATAGACCTCGAAATCCACCGCCTGCAACGCTTCGGTCAGGTGCTCGAGAAACACCCGGGAGCGCGACAGGCCCTTGTAGTCATAGCAAGGCTTGTCGAGATTGTCACTGGCATCGACCGCCTGCAATTTGCCCTCCGCATCCCGGCGGAACAGGCTGAACTCAGGTTCCAGGCCGGTGTTGAGGGTCCAGCCCTTGTCCCGCAGACGCCGGACCTGTTGTTGCAGGACATAGCGGCTGTCATAGGGATGCGGCTGACCGTCGACATGCCCGACACAGACCACACGACCGTACCCCGGCTGCCAGGGCACCGGGGTCAGGGTCGACAGATCGCCACGGGCCATGAAGTCCGGACCGTGAGGCTGCATGCCCATGCCGCAGATGGCGAAACCGGCAAATCCGGCCCCTTCTTCCGCCACCGTCTTGAGCCCACACACGGGCACCGATTTGGTTTTCGCCGCGCCATGGATATCGACAAATTGCGCAAGCACGTACTTGATCCCGTACTTGTCGATGAGACGCTGGGTTTCTGCTGGCAACATAGGGTCTTCACTCCTCGTGAAAAGGCAAAGCGCTAGGGATGGAGTTGACGCTCTCAACCTTCTTTATTCTGCACAAGAAAGTTAATTTCCCATTAGGAATGCAAAGCCCTTGCCAAGTTCACCCATGAGCCGATGCGGCATCAGCAACCGCGCATTTGTGCTGTATATATGGGAAAATTGTTTTCCCTGTGGGAATACAAGCCGCCGGCGAGCCGCGTAGGCGGTCGCCTTGCACTTTCCCAGTGCGAAACTAATATTATTGAACAGAAACCGTGCAGGTCCCGATGAATATGCCGAACGAGCTCGAACCCCGCCTCAAGCTGGAGCAGTACCTGGGCATGCAGATCAAGCGCCAGCGCCTGGCGCAGGATCTGAAACTGTCCGATGTGGCGAAGATCGCCGGTATCAGCCAGGGTATGTTGAGCAAGATCGAGAACGCCCAGGTGTCCACCAGTCTCGATACCCTGAGCCGCCTGTGCGACGTGCTCGGACTGCCGATGTCGAAGTTGTTCAGCCAGTACGACCAGCAGGGCGGCAGTGCCCTGCTGGTCAAGGCCGACCAGGGCATGGAGGTGGTGCGCCGGGGCACGGAGAAAGGCCACACCTATCACCTGCTCAACCACACCCGTGGGCCGAAGAAGAGCTTCGAGGCCTATATGGTCAGCATGGATGACGCCAGCGAGGAGTTTCCGACCTTCTCCCATCCCGGCACCGAATTCCTGCACTTGCTCGAGGGCGAACTGATCTACCGCCACGGCAATCAGCTGTACCGCATGGAGGCCGGCGACAGCCTGACCTTCGAAGGTGAAGTCCCCCACGGTCCCGAGCAATTGGTACAGGTGCCGATCCGCCTGCTGTCGATCATGAACTACGGCAACGACCGCGAATAACCCCTCCCCTGATCCCTCTCCGCGCACGACCGCCTGAAGCGGCGTCGTGCCCGCTGCTATTTCCTGCCAGTTAAAAAACTTTCAGAAACCTCTGGACGTCCCCCGCGAATTTCCCCTATAAAGTCGTAACCAAGAATATTTTATTCTCCATAAGAAAACAGCTTCAGGGATGAAGTCCGCTTCAACGTTGTTTTTATCGCCCTGCGATGAGCTGCCGCCACCCTCCCGAGGACGCGTCATGCAACACGACAAGAACCATTTCATCATCAAGATCAGCTGTCCGGCGGTGTCCGGGATCGTCGCCGCCGTCACCACTTACCTGGCGGACAACGGTTGCTACATCGGGGAGATGGCGCAATTCGACGACGAGTTCAGCGGCAAGTTTTTCATGCGCGCGGTGTTCCGTTTCAACGACGGCCTGCCCGCCGCCATCGAACCGCTCAAGGCCGGCTTCGCCGACGTGGCCAAGGCTTTCGACATGGCCTGGGAGCTGCACGACACCCGCCAGCCGATGCGTGTGCTGCTGATGGTCAGCAAGTTCGACCATTGCCTCACTGACCTGCTCTACCGCTACCACAAGGGCGAGATGGACATGACCATCACCGCCATCGTCTCCAATCACCTGGACCTGCGGCCAATGGCCGAGCGCGAGGGTATCCGCTTCATTTACCTACCAGTGACCCAGGACAGCAAGGCCCGCCAGGAAGCCGAACTGATGACGATCATCGACGACACCCGCACCGACCTGGTGGTCCTGGCCCGCTACATGCAGATCCTCTCCGACGACCTGTGCCGCCAGCTCTCGGGCCGGGCGATCAATATCCACCACTCGTTCCTGCCCGGCTTCAAGGGTGCCAAGCCCTATCACCAGGCCTACCAGCGCGGGGTCAAACTGATTGGCGCCACCGCCCACTACGTCACCAGCGACCTGGATGAAGGGCCGATCATCGAGCAGGAGGTGCAACGGGTCGACCACGTGTACCGCCCCGATGACCTGGTCGCGACCGGGCGCGATACCGAAACCGTGGCCCTGTCCAAGGCGGTCAAGTACCACCTGGAGCACCGGGTTTTCCTCAACCAGGACAGAACGGTGATCTTCCGGTGAACAGCCCCAGACTGATAGATGGCAAGGCCGCCTCGGCGCGGGTCCTGGAACAGGTGCGCGAAGAGGTCGACGACCTGCTCGAACAGGCGATCCAACCGGCGCTGGCGGTGATCCTGGTGGGCAACGACCCGGCCAGCCAGGTCTATGTGCGCAACAAGATCCTGCGCGCCGAGGAAGTCGGCATTCGCTCCCTGGAGCAGCGCCTGCCCAGCGATACCAGCACCGAACAACTGCTGAACCTGATCAAGAGCCTGAACGACGACCGCTCGATCAACGGCATCCTCCTGCAACTCCCGTTGCCGGCACAGATCGACGAATTGCGCGCCCTGGAAGCCATCGACCCGCGCAAGGACGTGGACGGTTTTCACAGTGAAAACGTCGGCGGCCTCAGCCAGGGTCGCGATGTCCTCGCGCCCTGTACCCCCAGCGGTTGCCTGCACCTGCTGGAACAAACCTGTGGCGATCTGCGCGGCAAGCATGCGGTGGTGGTCGGCCGCTCGAACATTGTCGGCAAGCCCATGGCCGCCCTGCTGCTCAAGGCCGATTGCTCGGTTACCGTGCTCCACTCGCGTAGCCGCGAGGCCCAGGCGCTGTGCCGCCAGGCCGATATCGTGATCGCCGCCGTCGGCCGTGCCGGGCTGATCGATGCCAGTTGGCTGAAACCGGGGGCGGTGGTGATCGACGTCGGCATCAATCGCATCAACCTCGACGGCCACAGCCGTCTGGTCGGCGACGTCGATTTCGCCAGCGCCCTGCCCCAGGTCTCGGCGATCACCCCGGTGCCGGGTGGTGTCGGCCCGATGACCATCGCCTTCCTGATGAAAAACACCGTGATCGCCGCCCGCCGGCAACACCAGGCGCAACGCAGCCAATCGGAGGCCGTATGCCATTCAATCTATTGAAATACGGACTGAGCGCCGAATATCCGGTGGAGGTCGACCTACCGCCACCACGGGAACTCAAGCCATCCTATGACGTGGTGATCATCGGCGCCGGCGGCCATGGCCTGGCCACCGCGTACTACCTGTCGCGCTACCACGGCATCCACAATATCGCCGTGCTGGAAAAGGCCTACCTGGGGGGCGGCAACACCGCGCGCAATACCGCGGTGATCCGCTCCAACTACCTCACCAGCGAGGGCGTGCGCTTCTATGCCGAGTCGGTGAAGCTGTTCCAGAACCTCTCCAACGAATTCGACTTCAACATCATGTACTCCGAGCGCGGCCAACTGACCCTGGCCCACACCGATGCGACGGTGCGCTCGTTCCGCCAACGGGCCGAGGTCAACAAGCATTTCGGCGGCCGCACGGAAATGATCGACCGCCAGCAGATTCGCGAACTGGTGCCCAGCCTCAATCTCGACCCTGGCCACCTGCCGGTGATCGCCGGGCTCTGGCATATCGACGGCGCCACCGCGCGCCATGACGCCGTGGCCTGGGGCTACGCCAAGCAGGCGGCCAAGCGCGGGGTGGAGATCCATCAGCTCACCGAGGTCCAGGACCTGGTGATCGAGAACGGTCGGATCCGCGCGCTGAAAACCAATCGCGGCACGGTGCAGTGCGGCTGCGTGGTCCAGGCCATCGCCGGACACAGTTCGCTGCTGATGGCCAAGGCCGGGATCCGCTCGCCGATCCAGACCTTTCCCTTGCAAGCCATGGTCACCCAGCCGTTCAAGCCATTCCTCGACCCGTTGGTGAGCTCCTCGGCGCTGCATTGCTACGTGCAGCAGACCAGCCGTGGCGAAGTGGTGTTCGGTGGCGGTTCCGATCCCTACCCGTTGTTCAACAGCCGTTCGACCCTGGACCTGAAGGAAAGCCTGCTGGCCCACGCCATCGAGATGTTCCCGTTCCTGGCCAATGCCAAGCTGATGCGCCAGTGGGCCGGGATCACCGACATGACCCCGGACTACAGCCCGATCATGGGTCTGTCGCCGGTGGAGAACTACTACCTGGATGCCGGCTGGGGCACCTGGGGCTTCAAGGCCACGCCGATCTGCGGCAAGACCATGGCCGAGCTGGTGGCCAGCGGCGGCCAGGTGCCTGAATTGATCAAGCCATTCGCCCTCGAACGCTTCAGTACCTTCCAGCAAGTCAACGAAATGGGCGCCACGGCGGCCAGCCACTAACGGAGCGCTGACAATGAAAATCCTCAATTGCCCGCTCAACGGGCCGCGCAATATCACCGAGTTCACCTACGGCGGCGAGTTCAAGCCGATGCCGGACCCGGGCACCTGCGGCGATGCCGAGTGGGCGGACTATGTCTTCAACTGCGAAAACCGCGCCGGCGTGGTCCGCGAGTGGTGGATGCACACGCCCTCCAGCTACTGGTTCCTGGCCGAACGCCATACCGTCAGCGACGAGATCATCCGCACCTTCGACGCCAAGGAACTGTTCGCCGCGCGGCTCGACTTCAGCTCACCTCAGTCCCGGGAGATTGCCGGATGAACGCCTCCAACCGCTTGCCCGCCCCCATGGGGCTGCTGATCGATCGCGACCAGCCGCTGGACTTCAGCTTTGATGGCAAGGCCTACCAGGGTCTCAAGGGCGACAGCATCGCCAGCGCCCTGCTCGCCAACGGTCGCTTCCTGCTTTCGCGCTCCTTCAAGTACCACCGTCCCCGTGGCCCGCTGACCATGGCCGGGCAGGATGCCAACAGCCTGGTGCAACTGCCCCGCGAACCCAATGTGCTGGCCGATGCCCATCCCCTGCAGGCCGGCCTGGAGGTCCAGGGGCAGAATTTCAACGGTTCCCTGGACAACGACCGCGATGCCTACCTCGGCAAGTTTTCCAGGTTCATGCCCGTGGGCTTCTATTACCGCTCGTTCTACAAGCCCAAGGGCATGTGGAAAGTCTGGGAACCGATCATTCGCAAGAAAGCCGGCCTGGGCGTGCTCGACCTGAGCTTCCAGCCCGAGTACTACGACAAGGCCTACCTGTTCACCGACCTGGCGGTGATCGGCGCCGGTCCCGCCGGCTTGCAAGCGGCTTTGACTGCCGCCAACCGCGGGGCCCAGGTGCTGCTGATCGAACAGCAACCGCTGCTCGGTGGTGCCCTCGCCTATGCGCGCTTCGATATCGCCGGCAAGCGGGCCGAGCACCTGCGCCGGGAACTGCTCGCCGCGGTGCACGGCCACGCCAATATCCGCGTGCTGAGCGAAGCCACCTGCAACGCCTGGTTCACTGACAATTACCTGCCGGTGATTCAGGGCAAGCGGATGTACAAGGTCCGCGCCCGCCAGTGCCTGGTGTGCAGCGGCTCGTTCGATCAGCCGGTGATTTTCCGCAACAACGACCTGCCCGGCGTGATGCTGTGCAGCGCCGCGCAACGCCTGATGAAGCTCTATGCGGTCAAGCCGGGCAAGCGCGCGGTGGTGTTGACCGGCAACGATGACGGCTACTACACCGCCCTCGACTTGCACGACCAGGGCGTCGAAGTGGCCGCGCTGGTGGACCTGCGCGGTGTCGCCGCCCCGGCCCTGTCCCAGGCCCTGGCGCAACGCAAGATTCGCCATCTGACCGCCAGCACGGTCTATGAAGCCTTGCACGAAAAGGGCCTGCGCCACGTCAACGGCGTGGAGATCCGCAGCATCACCGCTCAAGGCCAGGTCAGCGACAGCGGCCTGCGCCTGGACTGCGACCTGCTCTGCATGTCCGCTGGCTACATGCCGGTGTACCAGTTGCTCTGCCAGGCCGGCGGCAAGCTGGCCTACGACGAGCAGAAGGCCGAGTTCAACCTCAGCGGCCTGCCGGCCAACCTGGCCGTCGCCGGCTCGGCCAATGGTCGCCATGACCTGGACAATGTCCTGGCCGACGGTACCAACGCCGGGCTCGACGCGGCCAGGGCCCTGGGACTGAGCGTTGGCGCCGAGCGCGCGAGCTACGAACGTGAACCCCAGGTGAACTTCGCCTGGCCGATTTTCCCGCACCCCAAGGGCAAGGACTTCGTCGACTTCGACGAGGACCTGCAAGTGCGCGATATCATCAACGCGACGCGCATTGGCTATCGCGATGTGCAGTTGGTCAAGCGCTACTCGACCGTGGGCATGGGCCCGTCCCAGGGCCGCCATTCGGCCTTGCCCACCGCCCGCCTGGTGGCTGCCTCGACCCAGCGCAATATCAGCGAAACCGGCGTGACCACGGCCCGCCCGCCCTTCGTCGCGGAGAAGCTGGCCCATGTCGCCGGCCGCGCCTTCGATCCCTACCGGCAGACGCCGATGCACCAGCGTCACCTGCAAGCCGGCGCGAAAATGATGCCGGCGGGCATCTGGCAACGCCCGGCGTTCTACGGCAAGGCCGAAGACCGCGAGCGCTGCATGCAGGAGGAAGCCCGGCACGTGCGCAACAAGGTCGGCCTGATCGACGTCTCGACCCTCGGCGGCCTCGATATCCGTGGACCGGATGCCGCCGAGCTGCTGAACCGGATGTACACCTTCGCCTTTCTCAAGCAACCGGTGGGGCGCTCGCGTTATGCACTGATGACCAACGAACAGGGCGTGGTGATCGACGACGGCGTCTGCGCGCGTTTCGCCGAGCAGCACTTCTACGTCACCGCCACCACCAGCGGTGTCGACCGGATCTACCAGCAGATGCTCAAGTGGAATGCCCAGTGGCGTCTGGACGTGGATATCACCAACGTCACCGCGGCTCTCTGCGCGGTCAACGTCGCCGGGCCCGACTCGCGCAAGGTCCTGGAACAGCTGTGTCCGGACCTCGACCTGAGCGCCGACGGTTTTCCCTACCTGGCGGTACGCCAGGGCACGGTCGCGGGAATCAAGGCACGGCTGCTGCGGGTCGGTTTCGTCGGTGAGCTGGGCTATGAGATCCACGTTCCGGCCCGTCATGGCCTGGCGCTGTGGGATGCCCTGGTCAGGGCCGGCCAGGCCCACGACATTCGTCCCTTCGGGGTCGAGACCCAGCGTCTGCTGCGCCTGGAAAAGGGCCACGTGATCATCAGCCAGGACACCGACGGCATGACCCACCCGGCGGAGATCGACATGGGTTGGGCGGTCAGTCGCGGCAAGCCGTTCTTCGTCGGTCGGCGCTCGCTGGACATCCTCGAAGCCCAGCCGCTCAAGCGCAAGCTGGTCGGCTTCAGCCTGCCCAAGGGCAGCCCACAACCGTTGGAAGGCCACCTGGTCCTCGACGGCGCGGACATCAGCGGCAACGTCACCTCCTGCGAGTACTCGGCCAGCCTGGACCGGATCATCGGCCTGGCCTATGCCGGGGCCCACCAGAGCGAGCCGGGGCACCAGATTCCGATCCGCGTCGAAGGCGCGATCGTGGTCATGGCCACGGTAGTGAAACTGCCTTTCTTCGATCCCGAAAACCTGCGTCAGGGGCTTTGACTCATGTCCATTTTCGCTACCCACGAGTCCATCGTGACTGCCTTGCCCAGCCACACGCTGAGCGATTTGACCGACCTGCCGCGGGTCGGCTTTCGCGGCCGCGACAGCGCCCGCTATCTACAGGCGCGCGGCTTCAGCCTGCCGGAGCGTCCCAACTGTTGCGTCAGCCAGGAAGATGGCAGCCAGGTCATCAGCTTGTCGGCCAGTGAATACCTGTTGCTCGGCAGCCCCCGGGACCAGGGCCGGCGCATCGCCGCCGAGGAGGCCCGCTGGGAACTCGACGCTCACGCCAACTACCTGCTGCCGCGCCAGGACAGCCATGCCTGGTTGCAGCTGAGTGGCGAGAGGATTGCCGAGGTGATGGCCAAGCTCTGCGGGGTCGACCTGCGGCCCCAGGCCTTCGGACCCGGGGCGGTGGCGCAGACAGCGGCGGCGCGAATCAATGTCATCGTGATCAATCCCCCGGCGACCGAGCTGGCGACATTCCATATCCTCTTCGATCGGGCATCGCTCAGCTATTTCCGCGACGCGCTGCTCGACGCCCTGGAGGAGTTCGGGATGCCGGCCTAAGGGGATGCGGGCGGGACGCGGCGGACACATGGAAAAACCTCACCGCAGCCATTCAAAGCTGCTGTGAGGCAAAGCGGCCCTTTCCCGCCTGCTTGGCTTCATACATTCGGCTGTCCGCCTCGCGCAACAGTTGCGTCGCGGTTCTCAGGTCGTCGCGCATGAACACCGCAATCCCGATGCTCACCCCCACCCGCACGCTGTCCGAACCGATCAGGACCGGCTCATTGATCAGTTGAATCAGCTTGCGCGCCAATTGCTCGGCATCCTCGGCCCCTCCGAACTGGCCCTCGACCACGGCGGTGAACTCATCGCCCGCCAGCCGGAACACCGCATCCGTCTCCCGCAGGCCGGTCTTCAGCCGGTCGGCCACGACCCGCAGCAATACGTCGCCGACTTCATGACCGAAGGAATCGTTGACCGCCTTGAAACCATCCAGGTCAAGAAACAGCACCGCCAGGGGCACACCGATCCGGCGCGCCCGGGCCATCGCATTGGGCAGGTATTCGAGCAGGGAGCGGCGGTTGGGCAAGCCGGTCAGGGTATCGGTCAAGGCTTCTTTCTCGCGGCGTTCGGCCATGGCCTTGCGTTCGGTGATGTCGTGCAGGAAAACACTGAAAAATCGTTGCCCATCGATTTCGACCGGACTGACACGCACCTCGACGGGGAAAATCATGCCGTCGCGACGCAGCGCCGAGATTTCCAGGCGCTGGCGCAAGGGCCAGTCATCGCCAGTGGCGAGATATTCTCGCCACCCCGCCAGATAGGCGTCCCGCATCGCCTCGGGAATCACCAGCTGTTCGAATGACTGGCCCAGCGCTTCATCGCGGGACCAGCCGAAGGTGGTCTCGGCCATTCTGTTCCAGGCCCGCACCGACCCGGACTCATCGACACTCACATAGGCATCGCTGGCGTGCTCCAGCACCGCCGACAACTCCGCCTCGCGCTGTCTGAGTTCGCGGTCGGCCAGCAGCCGTTGAATCATGGTGTGGGAAAGCATCTCGTTGGTCCGCAACAATTCGGCGGTGCGCTCCTCGACACGCTGCTCCAGGCTATGGCGCAACGCCAGCAGGGAAGCCTCGGTTTCCTTTCGCCGCTGAATGTTCTGGACCGTCGCGATGTAGTACTCCAGATCACCCCTCACCGACAGCAGCCGGGTCACATGCAGGTCTACCCAGACAGAGGAGCCGTCCTTGTGCCGATACCTTTTCTCGAGCTGGTAACGATCGATCTCGCCGTTATTCAACTGACGCAACAGATTCAAATCACTGTCCAGGTCATCGGGATGAGTGATGTCCTGGAAGGTCAACGCCATGAGCTCGTCGAGGTCGTAACCGATGATCGAGCAGAACGCACTGTTGATGCTGAGGAAGCGCCCGTTGCCCGCGACCGCCGCGAGCCCTATGGGGGCCAGGGCAAACGCGGTTTTCAGGCGCGCCTCGCTGGCCGCGACGGCGGCCAAGGATTGGCTGGCATGTGAGCGGGACAGCAGCGCGGCCTCGCGTATCTGGAATTCGCGACTGACAAGCCCGGCAAAATCTTCCAGCACCTGCCGTTGCTCAGCGGTGAACGTCCGCGCCTTGCAATCCATCGCACAGAGCGTTCCCAGTGCATAGCCGTCGATGGAACGGATCGGCGTTCCCGCGTAGAAACGGATATAGGGGCTGCTGGTGACCAGCGGACTGGATGAAAACCGTGGATCGTTCAGCGCATCGGAAATCACCGTCGTCTGCTCTTGCTCTATGGCGACCGTGCAGAAGGAGATATCCCGAGGGGTCTGCTTGACGGCCATGCCGACCTTGGACTTGAACCACTGGCGGTCGCTGTCGACCAGCGAGATCAGCGCAATGGGCACTTCAAGGGTAGTGGCCAGCAACCGGGTGAGGCGATCAAAAACCGGCTCTGCCTCGGTGTCGAGCACCTCCAGAGCATGCAACAGCTTTAAACGTCCAACTTCAGTGTGGGACAAAATCGACGACCTCTCTCAGCGGGTTCGACTGCGTCCTCTGCGTGGTATCGACAGATCCCGAAGACTGTTCGCAGCGACTCGCTCTGGGCGTGTAGTGGAGCCGCGGCACACGCTGGGCACGGCTTGTTGGTAACAGCATATGCCAATCTGGGTGGGCTTCAACAAGCCGATGGTATTAGACTGCGCGGGGTGATGACGCGTGGATCACCTGGCCAACGATCAAAGGACGAGCACGATGAGCCGCACCAGCCATATTTGCCTGATGGCGAACTATAACGAGTGGATGAACGCCAAGCTCTATGAATCGGCCAAAAGCTTGTCCGAAGAAGAACTGGCCACCGACAGAAAAGCCTTCTTTGGCTCGATTCTCGGGACGTTGAACCATCTGACGGCCGGAGACACCGTATGGCTGCAGCGATTCGCCCGGCACCCGGCGCAATACCGGGCCCTGGAGCCGATTCGGGCACTGCCCGCCCCCAAGCGCCTCGACCAGTTACTGTTTCCCGGGTTCCAGGAGCTTGCGGCACATCGGCTCTGGCTCGACCAGATCATCGTCGAATGGTCGCGTTCAGTGACGGAAACGGAGCTGGATCAGCCCCTCCACTACGCAAGCATGCAAGGAATAGCGGCGGACAGGAATTTTTATGGCCTGGTCATGCATTTCTTCAACCACCAGACCCATCACCGCGGCCAAGTCACCACCTTGCTGTCGCAAGCGGGCATCGACGTTGGTGCGACGGATCTGCTGGTACTCATTCCCGACGAGTCCCAGGCTTAGTCAGAAAGCCGAGCCAAGCAGGCCGAGCCGATAAGCCCATTGGGTCATATCGGCGGCATTGTGTGCGTCCAGCTTTTTCATCAGATTCAGTCGATGGGTTTCCACGGTTTTGAGGCTTATACACAAGATCTCGGCAACGTCTCGATTCCGCGAGCCTTCGGCAACCAGCTTCAGGACCTGCCGTTCTCGCTCGGTCAGGGTGACACCGCTGACCGCCCGCCCACCGCTGCGCAGCGCCATGACTTGAGCGGCATCGAGGCCGGCATCGACATGGATTTTCCCCGCCCGCACCTGGGCGATGGCCTGGAGCAGATCCTCCCGTCGGCTGCGCTTGAGCACATAGCCGACCGCGCCAGCCTCCAGCGCCAGCGCGGCGTTATGTTCGGAGACCGTGGAAGTCAGCGCGATGATCAGGATGTCGGGCCAGCGCCTGGCGATCAAGGTCAGGGCCGAGACACCATCGAGCAACGGCATGTTCAGGTCCATCAGCACCAGATCGGGTTGCAAGGCGCGGCACATGGCAATGGCTTGCCGTCCGTCTTCGGCCTCCCCCGCCAGGCTCAATTCCGGCACATCGGCCAGCAGGGCGCGCAACCCTTCGCGAATCATTGCGTGATCATCCACCAGCAGCAAACGGCACTCAGGCATCTTCAGGTCTTCCAGTTTATTCAGAGGGGCCGGGCTGACGCGCAGCGAGGGTCGAACCCTGCACTTCCAGTTGCAACAGCGCGGCGATCATAGTGGCGACATCCGATTCCAAGGCGGCCCGCTCCATCAGCGCGGCCGCGGCCTCCAATGCCGCTTCACCGAATTGCCCGGCGCTGCCCTTGAGGCTATGGGCGATACGCGCGGACTCGGCATGATCGGTCTGCAGGACCGCCGCCTTGAGCCGGACCAGCAAGGCCTGGCAGTCCGCCATGAACAAGCGTTGCAGACGCGGAGCACGCAGCGGGTCCTGCTCCTCGATTGAGGCAAGAGCCGACACGGAGCTCGCCGGAGTCGGCGACAATGGCACCGCGCCACGCAACTCCATCCCCCGTGCCTGCTGTCGCACGATCACTCGCGTGATCGCATCGAACAGCTGCATCGGTAACACTGGCTTGGCGAGATAGTCATTGGCACCGGCTTCAATGAAGCGTTCACGGTCACCGCTCATGGCGTTGGCGGTCAAGGCGATGACATAAACGTCGTCATCGAGCACCGCGCATTGCCCCGAGCGCAACTGACGAACAGCTTCCATGCCATCCATTCGCGGCATTTGCCCGTCCATCAAAACCGCATCGAAAATCTTCCGACCGAGTATTTCCAGGGCCTCGAGACCATCGCGGGCGAGAACGACACGATGGCCGAAACGCTCCAGGAACAACTGGGTGATCTCCCGATTGGTGGCGATGTCATCCACCACCAGAACATCCAGGCTGCACTGATGCCGCTCCAGACTGCGCAAAGGCGACGGTATTTCATTGAGCGTCGGCGTAGCGCCGCTCTGCACCTCGCACAAGGTCCGATAGAAATGCTCGCGGCGCAGCGGCCTGACAACGCACGCGGCCAGGCCATGGGCACGCAGTTCATCGGCAGACGGCAACGACTCCACCTGCGAGGCCATCAGCACGATACGCGCGGTGGCCAACGACGGGGCTGCGCGACACAGCTCGGCGAACTCGACGCCATCGACCAAAGGCAGGCGCCAGTTGACCAATACCAGATCGAACATGACCCCCAACCGCGCCTGCTCATGCATCACCCTCAACGCATCGTCGGCCGACGCCACCCCCTGGCAGAGCATCTGCCACTGGCCGAGGATCACCATCAACGCCTCGCGCTCATCGGCGTGCTCATCCACCACCAGGGTGCGCAGGCCCCACAATCTTGGGGCGTCGGCCGCACGCGCCGGGCATTGCGGCAAGGGCAGGGTCAGGCTGAAGGTAGAGCCCACATCCGGCTGGCTCTGCAACTCGATACCGCCGCCCATCAGCCTGGCCAGGCGCAGGCTGATGGACAAGCCCAAGCCGGTGCCGCCGTAGTTTCGGGTGGTGGATGCATCCGCCTGCAAAAAGGCATCAAACACCGAGCGCTGTGCGGACGGTGCGATACCGATGCCGGTATCGATCACCTGAAATCCGAGCAGGTCGCCGTCTGCCCGCCAGACCACCAGGCGAATCGAGCCGCTGGCGGTGAACTTGACCGCATTACTCAGGAGATTGAGCAGAATCTGCCGCAGTCGCCAGGGGTCGCCCATCACCTGCCCCGGTACGTTGGTGGCAATATGGCAGATCATGCGCACGCCCTTTTCCGCCGCACGCGGTGCCAACAGCTCGGTGACATCTTCCAGCACCTCGGTCAGATCGAACTCGACCCGCTCGATATTCAAGTTGCCCGATTCGATCTTGGAGAAATCCAGGATATCGCTGATCAGCGCCAGCAAGGCTTCGGAGTTCTCGCGGATCGCCGTGACGAAATGTTGCTGTTGAGGCGTGAGCGGCGTATCCGCCAGCAAGTGGTTCATGCCGATGACCGCGTTCATCGGCGTGCGGATTTCGTGGCTCATATTGGCCAGGAACTGCCCCTTGAGCTGGTTGGCCTGGTTGGCGATATCCCGGGCGCCCTGCAGTTCCTGGGTACGGACTTCCACCAGCTTTTCCAGGCCGGCCTGCTGGGCCTGCAAGGCATCGAGCAAGTGATTGTAGGCCCTGGCGAAGCGCCCCAGTTCATCGGCGCGAGCCTCGGGCAAACGGCGCGACAGATCGTCGCCACGAGCGGTCTCTTCGATTTCCCGGGCAAACCGGGCCAGCGGCTGCGCCAGCTCGCGACGCAATACCCAGAGTAAACCGAAGGCCAACAGGATAAAGCCGACAATCGCAAAAGGCGCCTCGGCAAGAATCAGGCTCAAGGCGCCCGCGCGCAGTTGCGCTTGCGGGTAAAGCGTCAACAGATACCAGTCCGGCTGCGGCAGGTGAGCGACGACCATCGGCGTATCGACGTCGAAGCGACCGATCTGCGGAAAATCGGCCGCGGCAGGCAACTGCGCGATCAGTTGCTTGAGCCGGTCGCGGGAAACCGTCGCCAGCGTATTGCCGGACAGATCGGCAACGCGCTGGCCTTGTGCATCCAGCAACAGGCTGGGATAGCCCTTGAGCAACTGTCCGATACGGGTCAAACGCTCATCAAGCTTCAGTTCATAGCCCGTCATGTACAACGGCTTGCCCGATACATCCCTGGCGACCACTGCAACGCTGATCAGTTGACGGCCCAACGACGGCTCGTTATACGGCCCGTCCCAGATGACCTGGCGATCGTTCGCAGGCAGTGCCTCGAACAGGGCCCGCAAGTGAGTCGCACGGGCCTGGGCAAAGCCCGAAGGAATATCGACTGCCGTGGAAAAAGCCGCCCCGGCGTCGGGGAAATAGAAAAACGTATCGACCGTCATCGCCTGGCCGGCAGTACCGAACGCTTCCGCGGCGGAAGCGGCACGGGCCAACCTATCCGTGGCGACGGCGTTGTCCACGGTACCTTGCCCGGGCTGGTTGAGTACCCAATGCAGGGTGCTGCGCTGGAAAATACTGCTGCCAAACTCTTTTGCCGCACCACTGTTCCAGCGCGTCATCAGTCGCCTGGCGCCTTCTTCCGCGTCACGAAAGTCGTCGTTGTCCACACTGGACAGCAGCCGTAGGCGCTGACTGAGATCGTCCAGCGCCTTGCCTTGCAGTTGCTCATAAGTACGCCAGGCACTGAGCCCGGCAGCCACGCACCAACTCAACGCCAGAACCAGTGCGAGGACACAGGTAATGCGCAACGCCAGGGAGGCGCGCCAGCCCCTCATTACAACCCAACCTTGCCGGAGGCACTGTCGAGCGTCGCGCCAACCCCCATTTTGCTCACAATGTCGCGAATCGCCCGTTGCGCGGCCGCGTCGTCGCGCAGCGCCACCACCAGCAAGCGTGTCACCTTGTCACCGGTTACCGTCTGCGTGGATTCCCGCCGGCTGGTAAATCCCAAGGTCCGCAACTGCGCCTCAAGGTTCTTCAAGCGCGTCTCGTTGCCATAGGTGCCAAGATCCAACCGCACTCCTTCACCAGCCGACAGCCCCGTTTCCACGGGCCGGGGAGTCCAGCACCAGGCTATCTGGGCCGGCGGTTGAATGCTCGCGACACCCTGTTCGGTGGGCGAGCCGAGGGCGGCCAGACGGACATTCGAGGCGGCAGCCTGGGCATCCATCGCCGCCAACTGTTCGGCAATGCCGTTCAAGTGTGCATCGATGACGTTGGCCTGAAGCTGCAACTGGTCGGCTTGGCCATATTTATCCAGCAACACCTGTTCGCCTTCCTGGCGGTAGGTCAGTTGAATGCCGACCAGGTTCTCACTCCCCATCAAATTACGCTGGTTCGGAAAATCATCGGCGCTGAAGGTATGTTGGCCGCCATTGAACAAGCGCAGGAAGTCCACGAACGCCCGGTCCCCGCTCCAGTGCCGGGTCAGCTTGAAGTCGGCGAAACTGATTTCCAGGGCAACATCGGCACAGGCCCCCGGCGCCCAGACGAAGCTGGCGCTGGTGGGGAAGTTGAAGTTATCCAGCACCGTCGAACGACCGCTGCACTGCAGCGTCAGCCGCGTCTGCCGGGGCAGTGAACGGGCGCCGAGATTGACCTGCGAGGGCGCGGCGGACAATTCCACCACCGCCGCGGTGGCTTGCAGTGTGGCGATGCTCTGCTTGAGCTCCGCCCGTTGCGCCACAAGGCCTTTCTGCTCGGCTTCCAGCGCCTGCCTGCCTTGCTGCTCCGTGGCCTGCTGGGCCTGGCTCTGGCGCTGGGCACCGAGCAGATCGTTGCGCGCATGCTGCATGCGACTGACATAGGCGTAGAACGCGCCCGTCAACGGCACTTGAACGCCCAGCGCTTCACGCCCGCTGTAGTGCTGCACATCGCGCTGCACGAAGGTCTTCACCGCCCCGTTCATAAAGGCCGGCAACTGACCGCGATCGCCGTACAGCAGCTCGTTGAGCATGACCGGGTCCTGCACGCCCTGAATCGAGCTGAGCAACTGCCCGCTCCAGTCACTTTGCAGGCGACAGGCCGCCACTTCGGAAACGTAACGCGAGGAGAAATCCAGCTGGCCGGTTGCCAACGACCAGACCACATCTTCACGCGGATCGGGCCCCTTCAGCGCCTGGATCAAGGCACTGCGCACGCTGTCCGCGTCCCAGAGCGGCGCGGACTTCACCGTCGGATCGGCACCGAAGCCCCAGGTATCCAAGGCGACCTGAAATGCTTGCGCATCGCTTTTCTGCAGATCGGCCACCACACCTTTCATCAACTGCTGGAATCTGGCCAAGGCACGGGCCTGGGTCAACTCATCGCGCAAACCGTTGACCCCGCTCTCGATCGAACCACCATTGGCCATGCCCTTGAGCACATCGCCGCCCAGTGCATTGGTGATTTTCAGGTTGCCCAGTGCTCCCGCGCCGGCATGCAGATCATTGTTACTGGCCAGCTCAAGCAACCGATCCAGCGACACCGCCCGGCTCGCCCAAGGCGCCCGTCGCTCGAGCGGGATCAAGGCAAACCGTTCGGCACTGCGATGCAGCAGCTTGAGGAACGGATCGTTGGGCGTACCGATGACACTCAGGGCCAACTGCCAGTCACTGCGGTTTTTCAAGCGTGTCTGGGCACTGAGCAGGCTGCCCTGGATAAACCGATACCAGGCATCCTGGGTATCGCTCTGGTACTGATCGAGGAATTTCACCCGCTGGGTCTTCCACAAGGCCCCGTCACGGCTGGCACGGCCGAGCTCATCGATAAAAGCAAAAATCGCACTGTGCCCTTGCGAGGTATAGGCACCGGAAAGACTCAGGCCCGGGTTGTCACTATCGCTCCAGTATTCAGCCAGCCGGATCGGCTGCAGATTGCCCTGCAGATCCGCCCAGGCTTTCAGCCACGTCAGCGGACGCCCTTCCAGCCCCATGCTTTCCAGTTGGCCGAGCAGGGCCGCCCGCTGGCCCTGCATCTGCGCCATATCGGTTTGCCACTCCAGGTAGGAGCGATAACTGGTCCCCAGGGTGACCAGTTGCCCGGCGCTGGTCATCTCCTTGGAGCCGTAGGTCAAGTTCAGAAAACCGACCTCGGAACCGGGCAGCGGCAAGTCATCCATCGACTGATTGTTCAGACGGGCATCGAGCAGGTTGATCCGCCGCACCAGGAATTCGGCATAAGCGGCAATCAGCCGTGGATCGCCGCTATTCGATGCGCCGCGCAGGTTTTGCGAAATGAAACCATCAAATACCGGCGTGCGTATTTCGCGATCGAACAACATCACGTAGTCAGCGCGATAGTGCTCCTGGACTTCTTCGATATGGCGTGAGAACGGCAGCAAGCCATGCCATCCGCCCTGCTGCCGGGCAGACAGGCTGATCAGTGCCTGGCGGAAGCGACGCAGCGCATCCAGGTCGGTCTCCAGTCCACCGTCGAAGTCCTCGGCCACGGGCGGTTCGTCGAGCGCTTCGGTGAGCACGGCCCGGGTGTGCTGGTCGGCATAAACCAGCAAGGCGCCAAATCCGCCACACAGGCCCAGCCAGCCAAGCACCGCGGCATGGGCCAGCAGTCGCCGCCAGCGATGCCAGCTATCGATGGGTTGATAAGCGTGGCGTTGCGCTGGCAGCAACTGTCCCAGCAGTTCATGACTGAACCAGCCTTCGCTCCCGCCGTCGGCCTCCTGCCCTTGCGCCGTCAGGAACAACCCGCGGAGCAGCGGCAACTCACTGTAGGGATTGGCGTCGAACGCCGGCAACAGCAGATGCCCGAGACGCGCGCGTAAATCAACGATGCGCTCCGGCAGGCTGAAGGCTGCTTCATCAGGCAGGCCACGCACCCCCAACTCGATGCGCAGATCGAACAAGCGCTGGACAATTGCGCCAAACACCTCATCGAGAAACACCTGCGCCGCCCCCGTGCGCTGCTGGCTGAGCAGGCCAAATGGCTGGTCGCGCTGCGGTGGCGTGAGGGCGGCCGCCCATTGGGTGAACCCTGGCAAGGCTTCGGCGCCGGTGATAATGAAATACACCGGCAAACGGGCACCAAAGACCTTCACCAAATCATCAAGACGGCGGCGCAGATTGTGTCCCTGCTCGGCCAGACGCGCATCGGTATCGCTCAACAAGCGCTGGCAGTCGATCACCAGCAGTACACCGTTGAGGGGTTCGCGGCGCCGCGAACGCAACAGCCAGTAGAGCAACCGCCGCCATTCCGGGCCCGCGTCGCTGTTGCCCTCGGCCATGCGCCCGGCGGGATCAATGATCACGCCACGCTCCAGGAACCACCAATCCAAGGTCCCGGTCGAGGCGGCCGGCTTGCCACCGCGGGTCGAGCGCAATGCCGAGGTCAGTCCGCTGTTGCCCAACAGACGACTGGCGCCGCTGTCACTTTCGCCCAGCATCAGGAACCAGGGCAGCACATACAAGGGTGAACCCAATCGACTCAGACGCGACTGGCGCAACATCTGCACACCGCTGTTCCAGTCCTGATCAAGAGCGGGCGCCTCATCGCGACGACTCTGGGGCAACTCGCTGTTCATCCGGGCCCGCAGGCGCCAGGCATGCCAGCGCCGTCCGATCCCACGCAGGCAAAAGACCACCAGCAGCGTACCGATGAACATCACCGGCACGTACCACAATGGCCAGTTCTCGTAGAGCGCCAGGCCCCAGAGCAACAGCGCGAAGCCTGCCAGCAGCAGCACCCAGAGCAAGAACACGCCGGTTTTCTTCAACATCAGCGCATCTCCAGCAGTTGGCTGACTTGTCGACCCAGCGAGAGATCGAAACTGATGTACAGCACGGTCAACACAATCAAGGGCACCCCGATCAACAGCAACAGTGAAATACCGGGCAAGCCCCGGCGCACCACACGGAGCCGTTTTGGCAGGTGGTCTTCGGGTTGTTCGAAAAGATGGCTGGTGGCGTCCAGCGGCACGATCTGCCGATCGAGCAGGATTCGCTCCAGGCAGAGCCGACGGTATTGCATCAGTTCACCCCCCGGACGGGTCGCATAGCGCCCCTGGAAGCCGCCGAGCAAGGCCAGGCCGAAGACCTCGCGGGCACCGACCGCCGCCTCGGGCAAAGCCTCAAGACGCAGGAAGAACTCGACACCGGCACGACTGGTGGAGAAGTAGTGGCGTTGCAACGGTGCCCGCCGCCATTGTGCCGCCCCGGGCCATTCGCCGGACATGGCCGCCTCATCGATCCAGGCGACCACCGCGAACAGCGCCTCACGGACTTCGGCTTCGGCGAAGTGCAATTCGCGGGCTCGATTGGCAGCGCTATCGAGCAGCACTATGAGCACCGGCGCGAGCGTCTCATAGGACTGCGTCGAATCGATGAAGCCGCGCTTGGCGGCCTCGAAACTCGGCATCCAGCAGTCAGCCAGGCGGGGATTGATCATGTGCGTACCACCACCAGATCGATACTCAGGTCAGTGGGCGGCTGGGGCAGGAAGAACGCGGCCTGACGCTCCTGCTGTAGCGTTTCCCAGCCATCGCTCAGTGTTTCCAGACGGAAGTACAACGCCCCTGCCACACGCGGCAGCCCTTGTGGCGGAACCTGCAGATAGATCAACTCGACGCCGGGCAAGGCGCGGTTGACCAGGCCTTGCAGGACACTGAACGCCCCCAGCTTGCCATCCAGCGGCAGGCTCTCGGCCAGCCACACGGGGTCGGCCACGCTGCGAGCCATCAGAAAGTAACGATGTCGTGGACCGAAAAAGGCGTCCGGCAGCGGGGCCTGGTAGAAACCTTCCTGCAGTTGCAGGTGCACCAACAACTCGGAGCCGATGCTGATTTCATTGAGCTGCTGGCCGACCAGGGCGACCAGTGCAACAGTCGCGGCCCCCGCGTCCTCATGCTTGTAAGGCGGCACCAGCAGACGGCCATCCGGGGTTTCGCCGAGCATGTCGCAGACATCGGAAAACAGGCTCAACTCACCGACAAGTTGGCGCAGGGTACCGTACAGCTGCCACGGCGAAACCTGTGGTGTTTCCAGCAGATGGGTCAGCAACGGACCATAACGATTCAGTACCGCCAGGGCCATCATATGGTTGACCTGGGCAGCGTCAAGATCGCCGCGCCGCGACTCCCCCGGCTGCTTGTACACCGACAACTGTCGCGCCCGGCCGACCAGTTCGTCGCGCACCTCGCGCAAGGTTTGCAGGAGCATCGGCGATGCCGCCAGATTGACCGACGGCGGCACGTAGCGCTGGGCCGGTCGGACGCGATCACCGTCCAGTTCAAGACGGGCAATCGGCAGCAACTCGTAGGTGCTCAAATGCTCCAGCTCGTCTTCCCAGAACAGCCGCAACACATAGGACATCGGGCGCACTCGTGCTTCCGGGGAGTTGCCGAGACGGTCGCCGATCACTTCCGGGTCAGCGGCCACGACAAAGCGCGCTTGCGCCCGGGAACCCTCGGACAGGGTCTCGAATACCTGCGCGTTGGAGTCGCCCGGCAGCAAGCGACGCAACCCTACAAACAGCGTGCGACCACCACTGAACTCGCCCAGGTCAAGGGGGCGCGACTCCAGCACCGCATTCCCCGGATATTCCGCCAAGGTGCCTTCGGCGAAACGCACCGACAATTGATCCAACAGGCACTGCTTGGCAACCAGCGCGGACTCGTTGATCTTCAAGGAGATCAAGCCCCACGGGTAAGGGTGATTCAACGCCGTGGTGCGGGTCAGACGATGCTCGATACGGGCATCGTTCTGTTGAAAATGCTGAGGCTGGAGAAACAAGCCCTGGTGCCAATACAACAACTGATCGATATTCATAGGGCTCGGATTCAGGCAGAAAATTGAAAAGCGTGGCCGCTGCAACGCTCACGACAAGCAGGTCAGTCCTGTGCGCCCGGCAGGCTCACCTCGCCCTCTCGGGGCTGCACGGGCTTGGGCAGCGCCAGACGACTTTCCTTGCCACGCAGCAGAGCCTCGGGCCCGACGAGCAGGTCAATGGCGATGGGGCGCGGTGTGGCGGTCCAGGTCTTGCTGAAGAAACCGCTGGAGGTCACGTCGACGCCGATCTGATACAGCTTGACGCTACGCGTCGGGTCCAGATGCGCGTAACCGGCGGCGACTCCGACCATCTTCGTGCCCTCGAGTCGCGGCAGGCTCAACTGCCGGGTCTGGCCCGGCTCGATAAACAGCCGCGTAAGACCGATCATCCCGGTCGGCGCACTGTTCATCAGCAACAGACTGCTCAGTTGCTGGGAGTTGCCGGTGTAGGCGGAAAACGCACTGACCTGATCGAACTGCGTGACCACCACCAACAGGTTATGTGCCTGGCCGTCGTACTGATTGAGGTCTTTATCGGCGGTGAAGCTCAGCTCGATGGCGTTCTCGGTGTAGTCCCATTTGAGCTCGGTGAGGGCCTGTTGCTCGGGGGTGAGTTCCTGGCTGCTGCAGGCGGAGAGCAGGATGCAAAGGGCGAGCCCGCCCATGAAAAACTTGATTGAGGGCGCACGCCCCGCGACGCTCACGCCATCACCAGGACGGCGGTCTGGCTCGGCTGCGAAACCGTACCCATGGTGTTATTGGCGTTGTGCATGGTCTGGCAGGTGACCCGCACGGCGGGCTTACCAGCGACCATCACTTTGCTGCTGCCATCGATGAAGATCATTTCACCCTTGACCTTGCCGCTGGTGACGCCACCGGCCACACCCGCTTCATCGCCACTGGTCATCAACACTTTGCTCGACATATTCATCGCTGGCATGCCGCCCACCAGCACTTCCATCACCAACCCTCCCGGGTCTGCGGCGCTGGTATCAGCTGTATTGGGATAAGGCAAAGGCACCGGCCCGGCTGGCGGGACCGGTGTCTTGCAGATATCGGGCACCGTGGACATTGCCATCGCACCGCCGTTATTAAGCATGTACATAATCGATTTCACCCCAGCTTGATGCTGTCACCATCAATGGCAACACTACGTTGTGCATTCAGGTCCAACGTGTCGGCCTGCACGCTCCAGTCATCGCGCACGCGCTGGCGCAACGAGCCGGAATGAAGTTCTTCATGGCCTTCGACGCGACGGCGGCTGTCAGCAAAATCCGCCTCGTGGCGCACGGCTTTTTCGCGGTGATAAACGCTGTTGTCGTGGCGCTCGAGCCAATGGTTCTCTAGGTGCTCGCCACTCATGGCCAAGGTCCCGACATTCAGATTGGCACGCTGCATCTGCACACTGCCCTGCTCGGCGCACACCCGTAATGCGCTACCGGCGTCAAGGCTCACGCCGTCGCGAGCCTGAATGCTCAGCGCGCCGGCGGGCAGGCTCAACTGCAGGTCGCCATCCAGATGCATACGTGCTGGTTGAGCGATGGCGCGTTCCAGCACGCCAAGGATGTACCCCCCCTGCGCGTCCAGGCTGACCAACACCTTGTCCCCCACTGCTGGACGCACCAGGCACCCGAATGCGGGTTTTAGCCAATAGCGGCGGCCATCGCTGCTGACCACGCCGAAACGCTCGCCATCCAGTGCGTTGACCTGTGCATGACGCAATTGAGCAGCGGCATCGCAATACTGCGGGGCTTCATTCATCTCGATTTTCCTAAAGAGGCGGGCCGCCATTGCTCGGCGGCGAGGCGTTCGGTATCAACGGGCTGGATGGTTTGAGGGTTGCTCTGCTGCCAGTCGGCCTGGGTGAAATCAGCGGCATGGGCATTCATGCCGGTCACGTCGGCGGCGGCGAACGAGGCCCGCGGGGCAAACAACGCGGTGCAATCGGCATAACGCAACAGTGCGCGGTCAAAGCGCGCGCCTGGCATCTGGGCGTCTATCAGGATGGCCATCTCCAGAACGGCATCACTGAAATCGACCGAGTCAAAATGGCTGGCATTGAACAGAGCGCCCTTGAGATTGGCACCGACAAACATCGGCGCGGCTCCCTTGCTGCGGTAGAACGACGCGCCCTCGGCCTGCACGGCATGAAAATCGGCGCCACTCAACGACGATTCATCGAAGGCACACTGCTGCAACGACGCCAGACCAAAGCGCGCCTGATCGAGTTGGCAATCGATCAGCCGTGCCTTCGCAAAATGCGCCGACTGGGCATCAAGGCCCGTCAGATCGCAGCGGTTCCATTGGGATTTGCTCAACTGGGCGGCTGCCAGTCTGATACCCGGTACGCGGCACTCCGAGAGCGTAAAAGCCTGTAGCTGCGCCCCCGAGAGATTCAGATCCTCGCCGCGGCATCGCGCCCAGTAGGTCTTGTTCCAACGCACATTCTTGAACAAGGACCCCTGCATTGAACACGCGTCCATGTGTAATGAGTCTGCGGTACTGTCGGAGAAATTGGCGCCGTCCAGGCGGCAGTCTTTCCAGTAGCTTTGGGTCAGAATGGCTCCATTGAATTGCGCGCCACGCGCATCAACTTCTTCCAGCCTCGCGTTGCTCAAATCAACACCGCGATAGTCGCCACCGGCCAGATTCAACGCGCGCAAGGGCTGCCAATCAGCCAGCAATGCCCTTAGACGCTCGACACTTAATACCTCAAGCATGAGTCAGGCTCTCCTTGAGTCGGCAACGCGTCATCAATGCCTGCTCCAGGCGCACGCCGCTGCCATATACAGCGTCACTGGCCAAGCCATGCAAGTTGCTGCCACTGAGGTTGGTCTGCTCCAGGCATACCTTGCGCAAGCGGCCGTCAAGCAGGTTGGCGCCAGACCAATCAGCGCGACTCAAGTCACATACGGACAGGTAGGCACCTTGCGCGACCAGCCCGACACCGTCGGAATCACTCAGGTCGCAACCGGTCAGCAGCGCGTCGTTAAACCGTGCGCCGCGCAGGCTGGCGTGATTCAGATCGGCATCTTGAAAACTGGCAGCGGTCAGGTCGGCATCGTCCAGGCGCACACCCGGCAAAACGCAGTGAGCGGCCAGCCGCAGGTTCTGCAGGTTGCACTCGCGCAAGTCCAGATCACGGCCCACAACCTTGGCGAAATCGGCTTTGCTGAGATTGGTGCGGCGCATGTCTGTCGCGTTCAGTGTGCAATCGTAGAGCTTGGCTTTGTGGAGGTTGCCGTCGGTGAGTATTGCGCCGCTCAGGTCGCATTTATTGAGGCGTAGTTTGCTTAGATTGGCGTTGCTCAGTTGCGCCTTGTCGAGGCTGCATTCGTTGAGTTGGGCTTGCTGTAGGTTGGCCTCGGTGAAATCAGCAGTGGAGAAATCACTTTTACTGGCTCGGATAGCCAAAAGGTTAGCGCCCTTGAATGATGCGCCTTGGCATAGAACCCGTTCAAAGACCGTTTCTTGCAAGGACGCTTTGTCCAAACTCACAGCACTCAAATCACAACCGATAAAGTGACTCTGGCTCAGGTCCGTATTTGCCAGACAAGCACCTTTGAGCTGGCAGTTTTCAAACAGGGTTTTTTTCAGGTCTGCTTGACCCAGATCGATCCCTGAAAGATCAAGGCCATTGAGGCTGAGGTTCTGCAACGATTTACCCGCCAGGTGCAAGGCTTGCAGCGATTCACGGGTCAGATTGCAGTATTCGGCAGGCGTGGGTGCGGGGCCGAATTTGATTCGATCAGCCGCCAGTGCCTTTTCGACAGCAGCGAGTTGCTGATCGATGGAGGCCTCCATCGCTTGTGAACGGGAAAACCCCGCTGCCACTTTTTCAACCATATCCGCCTGCTGTGCTTGAGGCAGGTCCAATCGGGCCAGCAAATCCATGAGGTCAACTTCGGGTACTGGTTGCTTTGCCAGCGCCAAGGTCTTCTCGACATCCATATCCAATCGAGTGATCGCACTCCGGGCATGGCGCATGCTATCGGCCTTGGCTTTAGCAAGTTCCGTCTCGATTTCGGCTCGTAGTGCCCCTGGATCGAAGGGCTTGGCAGGCGGCCGTGGCTCTCGCATGAGCGCCGCAAAATCCAGTTTGGCCAACGGCGGATAATCTGCACGGTTGAAAGGCACATCCATGCCTGTCGCCATGTCCTGGGCGATCTGAAGACTCTGCTCATGCGCCACGGATAGTTCGGCGTGTATTGCGTCCGCGGCAGCCTGCAAACTGGCAATCATGGGCCCGGTGTCGAACACTTGCGGCTCGGTGGGCGGTATCTCGACCGGTTCGACCGGAGGACGCGGCCAAAGCCGATCAATCCATGTCTGCTTGTCCCGCTCGGCATCCCCGACACGCTCAAGGGCCATCGCCAGTGTGGCGATATCCTGCGCATCGATATCGAGTACAGACACCTCTGCTCGGTATAGCAAAAGCACACTCTGCGCTTCGGGGAACAGCCATACCGTATCGAGATCCATTGGCGCTTCGGTGATAGCAAGGTGCTTATCAGTGCGCTCGACAAAAAGTCGTGGCCGCAGGCCAGGCAGGCGCCCGGACACTTGCGCCTGGGCTGGGTGCATCCCCGTCGCCGACCAGGTTTCGTCTCCCCGCCAAAATTCAGTATTGCACTGGTCCTGCGCCACTTCGTCGAACCAGCGGGCATCGGTATCGGTCGGCAAGAACGGTGCGCGATAGGCGGTCCAGTCCTCATCAAGGGTGCCCATAAAGGCACTGCGCGCAGCGCTTTGCGGGGGTAATGGCATGAAGCTGGCAGTTACCGGGCGATCCTTAGGATCGCAAACACTCAGGTTCGCGACTTCCAGTTGCGCGAGTGCAGTTCCGCCTGCGGTGTCTGTATCAGCACAATAACCTTTGCCCACTGGGTTATCCGCCCACAGGGAACCACCGTAGGCGTTTTCCAGGCTCAAAGGCAGGCAATCGATCTGTCCGGTTGTAACAGGCATCCAACCCAAGAGGCCCTTGTTCCATTGACGGGGTGGAAACACATGCAGTGTTTTCTCAAGCGTTCCCAGACGCGCCCGCACTGCCATTCCGGCGCGCTGTGCGTCGGTCAGGGCATAGGCTTGCCCCTGCACCGCGAAGGTGCCACGGCTTTTTTTCAAACCGCTGTCCAGCGTCTGCTTGCCCATGCGCTCGGCGAGCCAGCTCCAGGTTTGCCCGGCGGGCATGATCTTGCCTTCGGCATCCACTAACAGGCCGAAAGTAACCACCAGGACATGGGTATCCCGCAGCTTGGAAGTGGCAAGCAATACAAGGCTGGCGTGTTCACATTTGAGTTGCATCAGGCTCTCCGCACAGGGTGTAAACCAACAGTCCCCTTGAAACGTAAACGTCAGGGAGCGGCGGGCGCGCCACCAGCTGCGCCAGCGGCCTCGAGTGGAGCCACTATGGCGTCACCTGCCGCCACCGCAACTTCTACACTGGCCCGACTGGAGGCCCTTTCGATGGCGATTGCTTTCAGTTCTATCGGAGCTCGAATTTTTAATTCCTCGATCGACACATTCGGAATATTCGGGACCCCCTCGCCAATTACACTATCTCTAACCCGATTACTTATCATGGCGGAATCATCCACATAGAGACACTTGCTAACAGATAGGCTGCCGCCAACCAGGACCTCTCCGGTAACATGTAAATCAGCATCAATATGAACGATACCGTCCGATTTAATAATCACTCCATTCCTAGTCAATAAAATAGTATTGCCACCCACACAAATTTCGTGAGCCATCGTGGAAAAATACATAGCATAGGCAGATTTTTCCAATTTAACCTCATAACTTCCACGATGAGCGACAATCGAATTCTTCTCATAAAACAGCTTTTCATTCTTCACCTTATTTAGACTCTTAACATATTCTCCGTTTTTATATTGCGTAGGACACAATACATATTCATACGAAGCGAGCCCCAGCTTGACATTAACATCCAAGGCATTAAGTCCAAGACTAACACTCAAGCCACTCGCTGAAACAGCGGCCTTAGCCAATGATACGTTTGCCGAAAGATCAACGCCTGCAAATGCAAGTTTTGTCACATAACTGCCCCTTGTATAAGTATGAAGAGCAGAAGCAGAAGTAGGAGCACTATTATCAGCAGGAGGAGGAGTATTATCAGGAGGAGTATTACCAGCAGGATCCTGAGGTTTACGGTTGAATTTGTTGGCCAATTTACCTTCATCAGAGCCTGCCGATAATGCCTTAGGTGGCTCCCCGCCATCGATGGAAAATTTATATACGCCTGGCACCTCATGCTTATATGAACTGGACGCCAGTTGCATATGTTTGTCCGTGCGCAAATGCGCCCCACTGACATCGCCCTCGCCCAGGGTAAAACTACAACCGGTAGAAGCGCCCATCTTCATCATCGGCCCCGACGGGCTGTCTTCCATCGCAAACAAATGCCCACCAGGAGTGCTCAAGCCGCTTTGGGCCGCGTTATCGCCGGTGACCACATTGGGATTCTCGGAGTTGGGCACGCTGCCGGTAATCACCGGGCGATCGGGGTCGCCGCCCAAGAACGAAACCAGCACTTCCGTGCCTTTCAGCAGCGGGAAATTCATGCCGTGGCTCGAACCACTGGACAGCGTGGCCATACGCAACCAGGCCGAACCACGCGTCGCGTTCTTCTCGCCGCGAATGAACGGGAAACTCACCTTGTAGCAACCATGCTCATTGAGCAGCGGCCGACCGGTATCTTCATCACCGTCCACTACCGCACTGAGCACGCCCTGCACATAGGGCCGAGGCGTTACACAGGGGGCGCGGAACTGCACGTCGCCGGGCAAGGCGATAAAACGCGTGTTGATACCCTGCCCCGGTCCTTCCCCCTCCGCCCCCAGGCCCGGCAACGGCTGATAACCCTCATGGTGAACTTCAATCACCTGATAACCGGCATTGAACAGCGGACGCGGATGGCCCACCAACAGCATCGGATAACCCGCGCGCAAGCCCGTCGCTCGACCGGCACCATGAAACTCCCGTTGACGACAACCGATGGCCTGGGCACGGCGATTGGCCAACCATTGCCCCTGTTCGAGCGAACCGAAGTGCTCGCCATACAGCCCTTGCCCACCGACAAATACAGGCGAACTCGAGACGGCCTCTTGTTGTTCGGTCGAGGCCTCTGCGCCGAGACTGGCAGTCGCCACCGAGGCGTTGACCTCCAACTTCAACTGCGCGTTGCTCGCGGAAAAGTCCTGTAGCGTGACCCCGGCTGCTTGACGGACCAGCTTGCGCTCGAAGGTACGGGCTACCGCCAGGACCCGGCCGACATCCAGTTCCGAATCTTGACGACGATAGGTCAGAAGACTGGGGAGTTGCGGCTGGTAGCGTCTGTCGCCACAGAGCACCAGCGCCTCTCCGTCAGGCCCCTGTTCAAAGAAGTAATACACACCGAAATATTCAAGAAGACGTGAAATAAAGGCGAAACTGGTTTCTTCGAACTGGCAGGTAAAAGTTGCCTGAGTCAGCGGATCATCAGCCAGCGGCAGGCGAATATCGAAGTCATAAGCCGAACCGGGCACACCGTTGATACCCGGCCCTTCGACATCAAGGTCAGCCAGCTTGAGGACGTCACGAATCAGCTCCGGCAGGCTTTTGTCCAACCAGATTTCGGAAAAGCGGAAATGACGCAACTGCACGAAGCGCGGTTCCAGCACCACGCGGTAGTAGTAATAAAGGGAGTCGGCGTCGAGATAATCCACCTCCGTTACCATGCCCTGATAGGGATGCGGCTGCCCCAACGCATCGCTCAGGGTCAATACCGCGCGGTTGCCAAGCAGTGCTTCGTCGTCGAACAACGGATTGATCGTCGCCAGCCGAACCTCGAAGCGATACGGCTGAGAGAGCTGTTCCTCGCCCTGCCACTGCTGCACCCACAATGTTTCGAGCACAAGCGAGGGTGCCAGGCTGGCGAAAGTACAGAGCGCGTGATCATTGAGAGCCATCAATCAATCCTTGTTCTTCGGTAGGTAAACGAGCGGTCACTCTAGGGTTTCAAGCAGCGCTTCACGCTCGGGTAAAGACCTGATCGCATCGGCTTCCAGAGTGGTAATGATCCACTCGCCGCTCGCATCCACTGCCACATGCAACCCGACCAGCGAACGCTGATCGGCAATCGCCCCCAGCAGTACGTCAGACAGGCGCGGCGTCAGGCTTTTACGCAAAATGAAGTCGATATTGCGCGCCCCGCTCTCCACTTCCGTGCAACGCGCGGCGATGGCGTCGGCGACTTCCTCCGAAAACGTCAGGCGTACTTTCGACGAGGCCAGCAGACGCTCGCTGAGCCGGCCCAGCTTGAGGCGCACGATGCTCGCCAGTTGCTCGCCACCCAGGGTGAAGAACGGCACGATAGTCATGCGCGCCAGCAGCGCCGGTTTGAAATGCCGGGACAGAGTCGGACGGATCTTTTCCGCCAGGGTGTCCGGATCGGGCCGCCCGTCGACACACAGGCTCTGGATTTCGTCGGTGGCCAGGTTGCTGGTCAACAACACCACGGTGTTGGAGAAGTCGATCTGCCGCCCTTCGCCGTCGGACAGGCTGCCCTTGTCGAAGACCTGATAGAAAATGTTCACCACATCCAGGTGGGCTTTCTCCACTTCATCGAGCAGCACCACCGAATACGGACGCTTGCGCACCGCCTCGGTCAGCATGCCGCCCTCGCCGAAGCCGACATAACCGGCGGGCGAGCCCACCAGACGGCTGACGGTGTGCTTCTCCTGGTACTCGCTCATGTTCACCGAGATCATCGCCTGCTCGCCGCCGAACAAGTGTTCGGCCACGGCCAGGGCGGTTTCGGTCTTGCCGACACCCGATGGCCCGACCAACAGGAACACGCCCAACGGCTGTTGCGGATCGCGCAGGCCGGATTGCGCGGCCTTGAGGATTTCCGCGATCTGCTCGACCGCCGTGTCCTGACCGCGAATGCGCAGCTTGATGTTGTCGGCCAGGGCCAGTACCCCACCCGCCGCGTCGCGCAGGACCTTGCCCAGCGGCACGCCGGTCCAGTCGGAAACGACCTGGGCAATCGCATCCGGACTGACCTCGGTGAACAGCAGCGGCTCGTCACCTTGCAGCGCGGCCAGCGTTTCGCGAGCCTGATCCAGCTCGGCCTGACGGTCTGCCAGCGATGCCAGTACCAGGGCAACCTCGCCTTCGGCTGGTACCGGCAGGTCCTGTTCTTCCAGGGTCAGCTGCTTGCGTGCGGCAAGGACCCGCAGCGCCGCGTCACGCTCGGCCAGCCAGCGGACTTCCAGCGCAACCCGACGCTCGTCAATCTCAGCCTGCTCGTCGGCGATATCCGTCAGGCGCTGGTCTTCCACCGGGAAACCATTGGCACGATCGCGTTCCAGTGCGTTCAGTTCACGCGCCAGACCGGACAACTGGCGCTCCATGCGCTCCAACTCGGCAGGCTTGATGCCCAGGCCGATCCGTACCCGGGCGCTGGCGGTGTCGAGCAAGTCCACGGCCTTGTCCGGCAGCAAGCGCCCGGTGATGTAGCGATCCGACAATTGAGCGGCGGCAACGATAGCGTCATCACGCACACTGACGCCGTGGACCTTTTCATAATGCCCCTTGAGACCGCGCAAGATCAGCACCGCGGTCTTGACGCTCGGCTCGTCCAGTTTGACCAGCTGGAAACGGCGCGCCAGCGCCGGGTCTTTCTCGAAGTACTTCTTGTACTCCGACCAGGTCGTGGCGGCGATGGTGCGCAGCTCGCCACGGGCCAACGCGGGTTTGAGCAGGTTGGCCGCATCCGAGCCGCCCGCCGCGCCGCCGGCACCGATCAGCATGTGCGCTTCATCGATGAACAGGATCACCGGCGTGGTGGAGGCCTTGATCTCTTCGATAACACCACGCAGGCGGTTTTCGAACTCGCCCTTGACGCTGGCGCCCGCTTCCAACGCACCGAGATCGAGGCTGAGCAGGCGCGTGTTCTTAAGGAAGTCCGGGACTTCATTCTGGCTGATCAACAACGCCAGGCCCTCGACCACGGCGGACTTGCCCACACCCGGTTCGCCCACGGCGATGGGGTTGTTTTTACGCCGCCGGGCGAGGATGTCGATCATCTGACGAATCTCATCGTCACGTCCGAAAATCGGGTCGATGCGCCCCGCCACTGCCTTGGCGGTCAGGTCTTCGCAAAAGCGCGCGATATTGTCTTCGGCGGCGGGCGCGATACCGCCGGCGCTGGCCAGCGAAGCGGAGACCGAGCCGGTCTGCAGGCTGTCCAGCGGCCCTTCGCTGGAGCCGCCCAACAACTGAGCGAACTCCGCCGTCAGGGCATCGGTGGAAATCGGCTTGAGCAGTTCGCCGTAACGGGTGCCGGCGGTGTAGTAACCCAGCCGGGAGACCAGCGCCAGCAGCAGCGAGCCGCCACGAATCCGCCCGCTGCCGACCACCAGCGAGGCAATCAGCCAGGCGTCCTGAATCCACTCAGTGAGCAGACTGGCGAACACCGGGCGTCCTGGATTGCCATTCTTCAGCTGTGTCAGGCCGTCATCCAGCAACGCACGCAGGCGCATCGGATCAATTTCAAATCGGACGAGAACGCGCGTCACATCGGCATTCGGCTCTTCCAGCAACTGACGCAACAGGTGCTCCAGGGAGATCTCGTAATGAGTGCGCGCCAGGGTCAGGCCCGCCGCGTTCTCCAGGGCCTTGGTGCTGTAAACATTGAGCCGTGCGAACAGCGGTTTGAGTTCTACCTGAATCATTTAGCGAGCCCTCTCTTCGAGCATTGGTCCGTGTTCGGCCGTCAGCATGAATACAACGTCGTCCTGTGTGTTGCCGTCCCCCAGCCAGGTATCCAGACCGAGCCGCTGCCAGCCGCCGCCCAGCGAAGCGCATTGCTGCTCATCGGTCGCCAGACGCATGACCAACCGGCTACGTAGCGGTGTCTGCAGGTACAACGCCACCAATCGCTCGAGCTTTTGATAAAGCGCCTGCCCTGGCAGCAAGCCGTGAAAACGCTCGGCACGCAGTGAGTCCAGGCGGATATCAAGCGTGCCGCCGCGATCCATGACCTCACGACCGAGCAAGCTGTTTTCGCCCAGTACCCCACACTGCATGCCCAGGTAAGTGCGCGCCGGACGATCGATCCGCAGACGCGTCTCGACACAGGGCACGACTTCCACCGACACATCCTTGAGCACCGCCTTGACCAACTGCTGCAGCCCCATGGCCGAGCGTGGGTGCTGATTGAATAAACCGGCATAGCGCAGCAAATCGATGGATTGATCCCGTTGCTCGGGACGCGCATCGGCAACGCCGATCAACGCCTGTAGCTGGCGCAGGCTCTTGACGTCACGGCGCTCGGTAATATCGATCCAGATCCGGTGCTTTTCCCAGGCCCGAAACAGCAGTGGATAGAGGGAGGCATGCAGGATGTCGAGAAAGTCCCGCCCCGCTGAATGGCCCAGCAGTTGCTCGTCGATCAGGTCTTCGGTGTAAAACGTCGGCAACGGCGAGGTGACGCCATACAGCCCAAAAAAGTTGGCTTCGATCCGATAGCGGCCGTCTTCGCCTTGCTCGATCCGCTCGATATCCCGCTGGGGAAATCCAAGCCCTAGCCGCGGTCGAACCCGCACGTTCTCGACGAAGTCTTTTTCGCTCGGGAAACGCAGTCGCAACAGGCGCAAGGCCTGGAAAAAACCATAGTCGCCGCCGTCATCGAGCAGCGGATCGATCACAGCAGGCGTTGGTGCCCGATCTTCGCTGGCCATTTCAAGGTCTCGTGGTTGACGCTGTCGAACAGCGTGAAAGCGGTAAAGCTGTTGACTGCCGTACAGCCGGCGAAAAACTCATCGAGCACACAACCGAACAGGTAGAAATTGCCGGGACTGAGGAAATGGTCGCCCCGGCACTCGACCCGGACCTCACTGCCTTCGATCGGCAGCCCACGAATAAACCGCCGCTCGTGGCTGACCGTGACTTTTTCGATGGCATCGATGCGCCGCTGGTTGGCGTCCTGGGCGCCCTCGCCGACACTCGGCAGATAGAGCGACAACAGGCCGCGCAGGTAGTCACGGTCGGCCAGGCGGAAGTGATTGGCATTGAGCTGCGAGAGCATGCGCCACAGCAACTTGTCGTCGAACTTGGGCGGCTGGCACGGTGTGATGCCACGAATGCTTTTGAACTCGACCCTGGGCGGCGTGTTGTCGGTGGGCTGGTTCAAATCACCCAGGCGCAGGCTTTCCGGCAACTTGCCATTGGTGCAGAGCAAACCAATGGACAAGGTCATCTCACCCGGCACTTTGCCTTCGCCGTAGGGCAGGCTCAGATAATGGTCATAGCCTTGCGCATCGATGCTCGATGGGCGGATGCGCAGGTTATAGGTGTCGCGCTGCGAGAAGGTATTGAACGGTTCCAGCCGCCGCTCGCCGCCTGCCGCGGAGTAAGCGCTGACCTTGAGCACCGAATGAATCCGCATGCTCATGCGCTGGCCATGATCGGCGGGCTGGATGCGATAGTCGACTTGCTTGTGGTCGATGCGCAGCGGGTGCGCTTCCTGGGCGAACAGATTGATCGCCGGGGTCACCCCCAGCATGAAGCTGTTGGCCGACAGACTCGGTGTCCAGTCCGGCAGATTCTCGAACATCAGGCGAACGCTGAAGCGCCCATCCGAACCTCTCGCTCGCCATTGTTTGAACCCGCAAAGTTCGATAAACAGAAACTTCTCGGGCAGCGCGAAGTATTCCTGCAGGCAACGATAGGCCGGATGCGCGGTGTCGGGAAACGGTAGCAAGGTATTGCTCGCATCGAATCCCAGGCCACGCAAATGACTGGCCGGCAGTACGGTCAAGGGTTGCTCTTGCGCACCAATACGAATCTCACGCAGGTTGAGCTGCAGCAGGCGCAACAGCTTGGAGCCATCCACCAGACCATCACCCAGATAGAAACGCAGGCTGTCCGCCGGCCAACTATTCGGATCGGCGGTGGTAAAAACGAAGTCCAGGACCAGACTGCGCTCTTCACCGGCGCCGCCGTCCCAGCGAGTAGCGACCAGTTGCAGCGGTTCCAGATCGACCGCAGCGGTGCTGCTAAACCGTACCCGCTGGCCGTCGACCGGTACCGAGGCAATTTCGCATCCGCTCTCGATACGCGAGACCTCTTGCAAGGCCGCGCGCGACTGGAACTGCAGAAGCGTCAGGCAGGGCAAGGGTTGCAGGTAATGGGGATAGAGCAGCTGCGCCAACTCTTGAATGAATTCGGGAAACTCGTCATCCAACCGTTGGCGAACCATCCCGGTAAGAAACGCCACGCCTTCGAGCAAGCGCTCGACATCCGGGTCATTGGCCGAGTCCACCCCCAGCAGCGGCGCCAGGGCCGGGTTGCCGCGGGCGAACTCATCGGCCAGGCGCCGCAGTTGGTTGAGTTCACTTTGATAATGGCTGTTGAGCATGACTTAGTGCATCGCCAGGGACACGCGGCCGTCCGAAGACACCCGCGTTGCCAGATGAATGGGAATGTCCCGATCATCGATCGAGACCACGCCTTCAAGGCTGAAACTCAGCGACAACACTTCCTGGGTGCCTTCGGCGACCAGAATGCGCGGCGACTTCAACCGAGGCTCATAGCGGGCGATCATGCGAGTCATGTTCTCGATTATTTGCGTGGTCTCGCCGGTCGCAAACGAACCGGCCAGATTGGTGAAATCGGGTACGCCAAACTCGGCGTCGATAGGCACGCTGCCGCGCCGGGTATTCAAGATGCGTTGCAGATGCTGGACGATCGACTGCGTCAACACTTCAGCCTGGGTCAGGTGCGTACGCCCGGTTTCGACCTGTAGGCTTGTGATGCGCTCCAGCAATCGCTTTTCTCTCAACGCCGTGTACCTTCTGCGATAAAGAACACCGCCCCGGACCAGGGCGGCATTGAACAGCCGAGCCAGGCTTACGCTTTTGGCGCCAACCACGAATCTTCGGCTTCGATACCGTCCGGAACCCAGGTCCAGACGATTTTTTCGTAGGTGATGCCGATGTCTTCCATATGGCCCATTTGCTTGAACTCAGGGTTCAATACGTTCGGCACCCAGGTGTGGGCCGAAACGAGCACGGCATTGCTCAGGGTGATGGTGTAGTACTTTTCCTCGGTGCCTTTAGGCGAGATCCGATAGAACTCCAGCACAACGGACTTGAGCTGTTCGCCGGAAGTCAGGGCTTGCAGCAGCTTTGGAGAAGACTTGTCGATTTCCTTGGTCAGGGTCATGCCCTGGTGAACACGCTTGCCGGCCGGCAGGCCGGTCTGCGGATTCTTGGGAATATCGATCAGGTGTTCGACAGCCTGAACCAGGATCATTCCTTCATGGCCGGTAACGGTGCTGGAACCTTCGATCTTGCCCTGGTTCTGGCCTTCGATACTCAAGTAGCATGGCATTGGCATAACGTGTACTCCGGGTTTAATCAGTTAGTTTTCAGGCATCGATCAGAACATCTGGCCCTGTCTCGCTGCGTTGAATCCATCTTATGGAAGCCCCGAGGCAATGACCCTCGGGTGAACACCTGAATGGGCAACGAATACGTTGCCCATTCGCTCGGCCAATCAGCTCTTGTCGAGCTTGCCCACCAGCGACAGCGTGAAAGAAGCGCCCATGTACTTGAAGTGCGGGCGAACTTTCAGACCGACGCGGTACCAGCCCGGATCGCCCTCGACGTCGCTGACGGTAATCTCCGCCTGACGCAGGGGACGACGGCTGCGTACACCGGCGGCGGGGTTATCCATGTCGGCTACGTACTGGCGAATCCAGATGTTGAGTTCCGACTCCAGGTCGCCACGCTCTTTCCAGGTGCCAATGTTTTCGCGCTGGATGACCTTGATGTAATGGGCCAGGCGACTGACCACAAAGATGTACGGCAGTTGGGTGCCGAGCTTGAAATTGAGCTCTGCTTCCTTGCCCTCTTTGTCATTGCCGAAAAACTTGGGCTTCTGGCACGAGTTGGCGGAGAAGAACGCCGCGTTATCGGTGTTCTTGCGCATGGTCAGCGCGATAAAACCCTGCTCGGCCAGCTCGAACTCGCGGCGCTCGGAAATAAGCACTTCGGTCGGGATCTTGGTCTGGGTTTCACCCATGGCTTCGTAGTTGTAGATCGGCAAATCACCGACGGTGCCGCCCCCCTGTGGGCCAATGACGTTGGCGCACCAGCGGTACTGGGCAAAGCTGTCGGACAGGCGACTGGCAAAGGCAAACGCGGCATTGCCCCACAGGAAGTCCTGGTTACCGCCGCCAACGTTTTCGTTGTAGCGAAAGGTCTTGGCGGGAATCGTGTCTTCGCCATAGGGGGTGCGCAGCAGGAAGTGCGGCAGGGTCAGGCCAACGAAGCGCGCGTCGTCGCTTTCGCGAAAGGCGTTCCACTTGGTGAACTGCGGTCCCTCGAAGACCGCTTGCAGATCCTTGAGATTGGGCAGGTCGGCAAAGCTGTCGATGCCGAAGAACTGCGGTCCGGCCGAGGCAATGAACGGTGTATGGGACATCGCCGAAATGGCCGCGACCGATTGCAGCAACTTCATGTCCTGCGGGCCCGGGTTGAACTCGTAGTTACCGATGATCGAGCCGAACGGCTGGCCACCGAACTGGCCGAACTCCGCGGTGTACACCGCCTTGTACAGACCCGAACGGGTGATCTCCGGGGCATCCTCGAAATCTTCGAGCAACTTCTCTTTGGAAACGCTGAGAATTTCCAGCTTGTTGTTCTCGCGAAAATCCGTGCGATCGACCAGGAACTTCAGCGAGCGCCAGGATGACTCCAGCTTTTGAAACTGCTGGTGGTGAATGATCGCATCGACCTGCCGGCACAGCTTGGCATCCAGCGTGGCGATCATGTCGTCGATCAGCCCGGCGCTGACCTTCTCGGTCTGCCGGGCCGGCTCGAGCAACTCGGTGACAAAGGCTTCGAGGCCCTGACGGGTGACGGCATAGGCCTCGTCGCCCGGCTTGACGCGAGTCGCTTCCACCAACTGATCCAGCAGGGAACCCGACTCGAGCGCCTGGCCGCTCGTGTTCGCTGCCTGACTCTTTTCTTCGCTCATGGGTTATTCCTTGTCCTTTACGCCGAGTTCCGAGAGCAAACGCTCGCGGGCACCGTCATCGTTCATCAGGGCCTGAAGCTGCTTGCGAAACTCCGGCAAATTGCCCATCGGCCCTTTCAACGCCTTGAGCGAATCACGCAGGGCGATCAGTTGCTGCAACTCGGGAACCTGGGCCACGATGGCATCCGGCTCAAAATCGCGAATGGACTGGAAAGTCAGCGATACCGGGATCTGCTCGTCCTCTGGCGCGTTTTCCGCCAGACGATTGGGCACCACCAACTGCAGGCTCAGGTTCTGGCCCTTGAGCACATCGGTGAAATTGTCTTTGTCGACGCGGATCGGCTTGAGGTCTTCAACCGGCGTATCGTCTTCACGCAAGGTGAAATCGCCGATCACCAGTTGCTTGAGCGGCAGCTCGACCTGCTCCTGGGCACCACCGGTGTCAGAGCTGTAAACAATATTGACGCGCTCTTTAGGCGCGACCGAACCTTCACTAGCCATTAACTCTCACTCCTGTTTACCGGACTCGCTCAACGCAGCCGTTAGAAAACTCATGGTATGGATATGCACACGCCTGCCAGGTCTTGCCTGTTGCCCATTCAACTTGCCTGCGGGCCGGCCAAACGCCAGAAAGCCGGCAAATCCATTGCAGCCAACTGTTGCGCCCACAACGCGCTCGAACCGCCGTCGTCATGGGCCAGCGCCAACTCCAACAACGGCCGGACCAGATCCGGCTCCCAACGATCCAGGCCCTGCTCCGTCGCTTCCTGGAGCAATACATCCAAGGCAACGCGCAACTGGGCGTGGGGGTCGAAACGCTGTAGCAAGTGGCATTGGGCGGCGCGCAGGCGAAATCGCTCGCGACCGCCGCCGGCCTCGCGCAAACCGGCCTGCAGTCGGGCCAGCGCCTCGTTCAAACGGCCTTCGGCGGCGTCACGTCCGGCCTCATCGATCAGCTTCTGCCGCGTATCCGCAGCGCCGCTGCTGGCCGCCGGTGCCAAGCCTTCGAGCCAACTACGGGTTGCGCCATCGGCGAAGGGCTGGCCGTCGGCGAAGGTCAGTTCAGCCAGCGACGGCAGACGCGCCAGGAAATGGCGGGTTTCCAACGCCAGACTGGCGACGCCGGCCATCGCTCCCGAACCCAGTCGCGAGAGCGCGGCATGACTGGCCCGATTGAGGTCCAGCCAGAATGGATAGCTGGTCAACCGCCCCTCGCAAAAACGCACGATGTCCAGTGGCTCGCCAACGCTCTGCAAGCGGCTGAAGCCCTCAAGCTCCGCATCCGAGGGCGGCGGAATACGCGTCGTGTAGCCTTGCGCGGGTGGCACCTGCTCCAGGGTCGTCCAAGCCAACTGGCGGTTCAGGCGAAACAGCAACGGCAAGGTCGCTCGCGACTCCAGACAAAAACCCAGCAGCGGCGCCAACGAGGCGAACACCGTATTGACCGCGTTCTCGATGGCCTCGTCGCTCTCAAGACCGCCCAGTGGCTGAGCCGGAGCGAGGACAAGGGGCGGCGCAGGGACCGAGGATGTGTGCACAACTGGCGTCGGGATCGCCGTAGCCACATCGAGTGCCGGTAGAATCGCCTCCGACGGCACGGATATCGGCTCGACACTTGCCTGCACGGGTAACTGCGATAGACGACGGCGCAATGCAAAGAAGCTCGGACCGTCGGCGTCCCGATCCCGCCAATGGTTATCGATGGCGTCCCAGTCTTCGAGCAAGCCCGCCAATTGCTCGCCGGGCACCGACTCGAAGTCCCCTTCGAGCTTCGCCGCGAGCCACTCAAGCATCCACTCGGCCTGGTTGCGCCGGGCACGCAATCGAGCCGGCGGCGGGGTCAGGTCATCCCAATACAACTCAAGCATTTCGCGCAATATGTGTACGCCGTTGACCAGACCGCCAACACCTTGCAAGGTGGTCCAGGCACATAACAGCCAGACCGCGGCATTAAAATCCTTGCCCTCTTCACGAAGCACTTTTACGCAGGCGTCAGCCACTTTCCGCCAATCCACACCGGACTCGGCATGGATATTGTTCAATTTATCCACTTCGATTTGCGCAAGCGAAAAGGCCGCCCCTTCCCGAGGATTGGCGCCAGCAGGATGGGTCAAACTGATCGCAAACGAACCCAATTCCCGGTCAAGACAACTCATCCGTTACTCCTGCTACTTCAATGGGTTGTTCAATACACCGTCGCTGCGCAAAAACTGCCTGCCAATGCCCGGATAACTTCTGCGTCAATCACCACTTCCATGGATTGATCCAGGCCATACACATTCAGCCAGGTAGTGCTGCAACCCTCGAAAAGAGCGGGAGTCGCTCACTCAACCGCCAGACAAGCATGTGTCAGACAAGACATCGGGGACATCAGGTGAACACCTGAAGTACTCGCCCGTAGAAAGTGCTCTTGCAGAGCGCCGCACGGAAAACGGCAAACCAGACGCCGCCAGGACTTTATTTGAAAAAAAGTGTGCGTTTTCAAACGTGAAAGCGCACTGACGTTGTGAAATTCGAATCTGCATGAATCTATCAGGCGCCTTGCGGATGACTTGACCCTGCGTTGCAATTTTTCAAATATTTTCAGCTCCCCGTCCCGGGCTCTCCAGCACCTGGCCCACCGCAGGTTGGAATCTAAAAAGGATTGTCATTACTTTCTTGGAAAAACCGGCTATAAGACGATCAATAAAGAACTCTGACTGGCTGCTGGTAGGGAGCACGGGCATACATCGGGTCGATCAATAGAGTTTTCCGGTCTGTAGTGAGTTCATGAGCAAACCCGTTTCAGTCATACAATCGCCTGACCACTTCGGCGCCCTGCACGCCCATGATCGCTTTGACGTCAGTAGCGAGCCCGTCGCCAACCAACTACTGGCCTGGCGTGACCGGGTCGGACACGTCATTGACGTGCTGCCTTCATCCCGTGCAACCACCTCGCTTTTCAGCGCTTGCATAGACCGCTACAAATTGGGTGATCGCGTCTTTACCGACTGTTCAAGTGACGCCCTGTTGCTGGAGCGTTCGATCGCCCGCATCTCCACCGACACGGTCCGGGACTATGTTTTTCAGGTATTCACCCAGGGCGCGATGGAGTCCATTCGAGGCCGGGGACAGGAAAACAGCACGCCCGCCATGGCGAGCATCGTTGCCATGGACATGAACCAGCCGATAAGAATGAGTCGGGGGCGTTGCCGCGTATTGACCTTCTTTGTCTCGCGCGCGGTCGTGGAGGCGGCACTGCCGCATGCAGAGTCGATCCACGGGCGGGTCTTCGAGAATACGACACCGGTTACCCAACTGATGATCGACCATGTCGCGACACTTTCAAGAAAACTGCCCGGCATGACCGCGACCGAGGCCACGGCGACATTCGATACCGCCGTGCAACTCATGCTCGCGGCATTCTCGAAACAGGCCAAGCTGGGTGGACACGTTCGGGCGGCGGCGCGTAGCGCGATGTTCGATAAAGCCAGGCGGTATGTGCAAAACAACCTGTATCAGCCCTGGTTGACGCCGGAATACGTGCTGATGGCAATGCAGCTGCCTCGCGCCACGCTCTACCGCCTGTTCCAGCATGAGGGTGGCTTGGGCCGCTATATCCTCAACTGCCGGCTGCGCGAAGCGGCGGACGAACTGGTGCGCTATCCGGACCGCCAGGTGATCGAGATTGCCTACAGCCTCGGGTTTAACAGCGCATCGGCCTTTACCCGGGCGTTTCGTCGCGGCTATGACCTATCCCCGCAGGACCACCGCCTGATGGCGGCACAGCGAATGGAGAAGGCCGCGGCGGACAACCGTAAAATCAGCGGTCGAGTCGGTCAATGAGTCGACCGCTGGGTGGGAAACCTGGCTAATGCGAACAGGCTGATCAATAGCGCTCCCAGCAGATACCAGGAAGGCGCCATCGAGTTATGGGTAATACCGATCAGCCAAGTCACAAAAAACGGACAGAATGCCCCAAAGATGGTTACGCCGAAGCTATAGACCATCGACATCCCGGTGGCACGATGATGCACCGGGAAGGCCTCCATGATCATGACCGTGGTGACACCGTTGTTACCCATCGAGACAACCGAATAGACGCCGATGATCAGCAAGGAGGCCAACTCGCCAACACCATGGGTCAGGGCGAGAAATACCGGGTAGAGCAACAGGATGCTGGCGGTCATCGTCACATATTGCGTGGGTTTGCGTCGTGGGAGCCGATCGGCGAACCGGGCAAACAATGGCGCGGCGATGAACAGCATCGCGCTGGACAAGCACGCCGAGAGCAAACTCATGCTCGGTGACAGGCCCAGAGTACGGACCAGATAGGTCGGCATATAGAGCACCATCAGGTAGATGCTCGCAGTGGGTGTCGCCATCATCAGAACTCCCAACAATAGCGGGGAACGATGGTTTTTCAGCAAGACACGCAGCGACGGTCGCGGGGTACCAGGCAGTCTTGTCTCCAGCATATCGCGACGGATGAACCACCCGACCGGGGCAATCAACAGCCCAAGCAGAAAAGGAATACGCCAGCCCCAGGCCAGCAACTGCTCGGGCGTCAGCAACGAAGTCGTTACGGTCCCGACGACAGCCCCCACCAACGCCGCGGCAGCCTGACTGGCCGAGCGCCAGCTGACCAGATAACAGCGTTGATTATTGGCCGCCAGTTCCATCAGCACCACCGACGACACACCGATCTCCCCTCCGGTTGCGAATCCCTGCAGCAACCGCGAGAGCACCAGCAATACCGTTGCGGTGACGCCAATGGAGGCATGGGTCGGCACGAAAGCGATCAGCGCGGTGCCTGCCGCCATCAATAAATTGGTGACATTCAGCCCCGCCTTTCGTCCTTTACGGTCAGCAAGGTTGCCAATCACGATGGCACCCAGCGGGCGCATCACGAAACCGATGCCAAACGTCAGCAACGCCATCAGTAACGAGGTGAATGAGCTGTTCGATGGGAAAAAAAGCTGGCCTATGATCACGGCGGAAAAGCTGTACACCGTGAAGTCGTAGATGACCAGGCCGTTGCCAACAACCGTCGCCAGGATCACCTTCTTCGATTGCCTGAAGGTCACCGGAACGCCGCCAGATTCCAGATTCGACATTTCAGCTCAGACCCCGTCGAATAAATCAAAGCGCGCTTGGCAGCGAACACGTAGGTAAAAAACGCCCCTCCTGGACACGCATGGCGCTAACAGCCAGACAGGCTGTCCATCGGTTGAATACGTTTGTAAGGCGCCGTCCTGGCGAATGCATCCTACGGAACAAAGTCCGGCTTGTATGTAGCCCATTTACAACGCAAGCAACCGGGCATCCCCGGTTGCGTGACAGCATTGTTTTCTCCAGCGGCCCGGTGAATCACCCAGCGCCCTTATTTGATGGTTGAGGTAGCCGCCTGGCCCAACCCTTTGTCGTTGTGATCGCCCGGTGTGGTGTCCGAGATCGCCGTGGCTTTCGACAGTCCTTTCGTTGTCTTGGCGTGGGCGACACTCGAGGTTGCAACGCCGTGGCCACGATCGGTTTTGTGCGCGCGCCCCAGGTGAGTGCCACTCACGCCATGATCCCGCACGGCCTTGCCGTCATGATCGGTCTTGTGGGCAGTCCCAAGGTGCGCGCCACTCACACCATGATCCCGAACAGCCTTGCCGTCATGATCGCTTTCCTGACCTTCGGCGAGACCGCCAGCACGGCCACCGCTCTTGGCACCGGCCGAGTGACCACCGCTCTCTCCGCCATGCCCACCGTTGCCACCGTTGCCGCCGTTACCACCAGCGCCACCGCCACCACCGCCCCCCTCTTTGGCATAGGCGGAGGCCATGATGGACAACTCGGCCGGCAATAATGGCGCGGCCGCCAGCATCATCACGCAGGACATGGCGGCAACGAGGGTTTTCTTTTTAATACGCATAATGACTTCCGTATAAAGTGGGTCTTTGCAGCAAATCAGACACAATCAGTTACAAGTCGTTCAAGGACTCGCGACAGACGGAAGCCGCAACGCTGTCTTATAAAGTGAATACGAACCCCTCTCTTTGACGACTCATTGAATGATCAGGAAAGAGCCGGCAATACCCGCGTGGCTCGGTGCAAGAACCGACTAATTCAAGGCGCCATTCAACACTTCGTAGATGATCCCGCTGGCGATCGCCACCAGGATCAAATCGGTCCCGGCCTGCTGCCACTCATACCCTTCGTAGTACGGAAGCTGGCCTAACAGTCGACCATCGAGTTTTTTCGCGATACCGGGAGGAAGTGGTTTCCCCCGCGCCAGTCTCTTCTGGATACCCGGTGGCAATGCTGGCCCCGCGCGCCAGTAATCCCGGTGCCCGCCCAGTACTCCGAGGACGCGTCCTCGATCGATACTCGGACCCTGGGACCAATCACCGCCCGCGGACTTTTTACCGTGGCCGTTGCCGTGGCCGCCTTGATTACCCGGGCCCTGGAAGTCGTCCGAAAAACCCTTGCCGTTGCCCTGCCCCTGGCCCCTCCCGTTCCCAGGATCAGCCAGGGCGGTAGCAGAACCCGTTACCAGGGCCAGGCAAGTCACTACTGCAATAAACGAGCGAGATCTGAACATAGCGGTTTTCTCAGAAAGAGGCCTATCCTCACTGCAATGTAGACGACATCGAGTAAAGAAGTTCCAGACCGCCCTGTGCTTGCGCACAGCAACTGGCATCAGGCCCTGTAGGACACTCGTGTCTACTCAGCCATACAAATTATCCAACGCAATGGCGACCACTGGCAGCGCCGGGTCGAACGCATGCCGGGTGGTCTTGTAGGGAAATATTTCGCCACGTGCAATCGTCGTGAAGATTCGCGCCACTTCAAATGCCTGCCCGGTCCGCCAATGCCTGACACATACCCGCGGGTCAGCGTAATCGAGCTCAATGCAGGGCACGCGCTTCAAGCCCAGTTGCAATGCCGCGTTGAATCGGTGATTGCCGTCCATCACGATCCCCCTGGAACGTTCGACAATAATCGGCTCAAGCCAGCGGCCGGTACGCAGGATCGCTTCACGAAGCTTGCGCACATTGTCGGGGTCGACCTGCTCTGACTGCCGCACATCGCACAACGGCCGCAACACGATGTCGTAAGCATGCGCCGAATCCGCGTCGCCGAAACAAGGCTGCTGGTTTTCCATGGTCCATCTCCTGAATTGACGATCGGTTCAGCAGGCATCGACTTTGGCGGCGAGCGAATAGCGGTTGGCCACCTCACGCAGACGCTGCGCCTGTTCGATCAGCGGCAGGTCGACCATCTCGCCATCCACTTGCACCGCGTGACTGCCTCCGGCCACCGCGCTCAGCACCCGATCGGCCCAGGCCAGTTGCCGGGCATCGGGCAAGAAGGCCTGCCGCACGCTGGGCAACTGCGCGGGGTGAATGCACAGCTTCGCGCCAAACCCCAGGGCCCGGGCGTAATGCGAGTCCCGCGCCACCCGCATCAGATCGCTGATCGCCGGCGTCACGCCATCGATCGGCGCCGGGAGATCAGCCGTGCGCGAAGCCAGCACAATTCGATTGCGGGCAAACAGAAAGGCTTCGGGGACCTGGCCGCAATCAATGTCCAGGGAGAAATCCAGCGAGCCGAACGCCAGGCGCGCAAGCCCCGGGATCCCGGCAATGGCTTCGACCTGTTGCAGGCCTTTGGCGGTCTCGATGATCGCGACAATCCGCAAGGCGGAATTCCAGGCCAGCAACCGCTCGACCACTCTCGACAAGGTCTCGGGACATTCAGCCTTGGGCAGGAAAATACCTGCGCAGCGCTCCGGATAGCGCATGTCGCCAAGCCAGGTCATGTCCTGCTTGAAAAAGGAGCTGTCGACACTGTTCAAACGAATGTAACGCTGGCACCGGGTGACTGGGGTTTGCTCCTGCCAGACCCAGATCGCCGCGCGGGCAGCGGGCTTGTAGTCGGGATGAACGGCGTCCTCGAGGTCCAGGATTATCGCATCGGACCCGGCGTCGGCCGCCTTGGCAAAACGCTCGGGACAATTGCCCGGGACGAACAGGTAGCTGATGGGAAGCGTCGCGGCGGTGCTGAGACGATCAGTAGTCATTGAATCTCTCCTTGGCATGCATCAGTCGAAAGTCTTCGAGCGTTTCTGGCACCTTGAGCATTCGCCTATCGGCGCCGAGTAACGAATTGTTTCATCAAGCCTCAACGCCTTATTTATCAAGGCATGCCGGGCTTCTTGCAGTTTTATTGCCTGGTAATAAGTGCGTGAACACCGCGGTGCCCCGCACGTTTGCGATGGGGTGACCGCAAAATATTTGAAAATCCTACTTGATAATCATTCACATTAGCAATATCGTTCTCATCAATTCGTAGGTTTCGCCCTACAAACCCAACAGAGCCACCCTGTCCAAGAGGAGTGTTGTGCAGAGATGCCATTCAGATATCAGGCACCAGCACTTTAGAAAGACTGCCGCGCTCCCCCTAAGTTAATGGCCAAAGGCTATTTCCCCATAAACCACATGGAATGAGGTTGTCATGCAATTGCTTTGTAAATCGATAACGGCCGGCCGCACTGTTTCCCCGCCCGCCAGTGCTGTTTGGCACCCGCCGCCAACGGTTTGAATGCTCGTCTCTGACGAGAGGCAACAGCACATCTGTCGACAGCATTTACTTGTCGAAATATGAATGGCGACGTTTTCGATGCCAGAGGTCAACTATGCCTAATGCAATTGCGCCAGCATTCAAAGAGTTCACTGAAGTTCATGACCCTGAACTTCTAAAACCATTGCTTGATCCGGTTATTTCACACTTGATCTACAACGCGCCAGAAACACTTGTGGGTTTGCTGAAACAACACGGCTCGCCCTTGAACCTGGTGTGGCCGCACGCCTTTCAAGCCAATGCAACGGCGTTGCAAGCGTTGTTGAATCAGTTCGGCATACGCCATGCCATCTTCTACGGCGCCAAGGCCAACAAGTCGCAAAGCCTGCTCGCTGCCGCCGCCTCGGCGGGTTTCGGGGTCGATGTTTCCAGCGTCCACGAACTGGACGCGGCGCGGCGTGCCGGAACCCCGGCGGAGCATCTGTGCGCCACGGGGCCGGCCAAGACGAGCGCCTTTCATCGAGCGCTGGTCCGTGAGGGCTCGCTGATTTGCGTCGACTCCATGGAAGAGTTCGATCACCTGAAGAGCCTCGTCGAATCCCTGCCGCCCCCCGTAAAAGCCAGGGTTCTACTGCGTTACAGGCCGCTGGACTGCCCGTCGAGCCGCTTTGGCATGAGTGCGAACGACTTGTTGCTCTGCCTGCAACGCCTGGCCGAACTCAAGGACATGTTCCACTTCGAAGGCTTTCATTTTCATCTGGGCGGGTATGCCTTCGAAACCCGGGTCCAAGCCTTTCGCGAACTCGGCGGCTTCGTCGACGCGGCGCGAGAAATGTCCTTGGAGCCGAAGATGATCGACATCGGTGGTGGCTTGCCGATGCGCTACATCGACCCCCAGGCCTATGCCAGTTTTCTACAGAACAACAATCAACCCAGCCATTACCACAACCAGAAAGTGCCCGAGTCTTTTTATCCTTATGGCAGTCCCCTGAGCGCCTGCCAGTGGCTGGCAATGTTTCTCGAGGCACCCCATTCGCCAGGCCAGTCCATCGCCACTTACTTGAAAGAACAGAATATTACCCTGGCACTGGAGCCCGGTCGGAGCCTGGTCGACCAGGCGGCGATTTCGATATTTCGAGTAACGCGAAGCAAACAGCTGGCCAATAACAAAACCGTCATCTTTATCGAAGGCAGTAGTTTCAGCGCCTGCGAAACCTGGTTTTCATCGGAATACCTTGTCGATCCGATTCTTATCAGCACCCAAGAATCCGCACCTACGCCCATGCGCGCCTATATTGCCGGGCATAGTTGCCTGGATGACGACGTCATCACTCATCGCTTGATTCACTTCAGTACAACACCGCAACCCGGCGACTTGTTGATTTACGCCAACACCGCCGGTTACCAGATGGACCTTCTGGAGAACCAGTTTCATCGTCATCCCCTGCCCCAACGGTTGACGGCAACTTGTTGCACGCAAGGCCATTACGCGTTTTCACCTGACTACTAAAGGGAACACTGCAAATGATACTGAGTAAAGTTTCTGATCTTATTGGTAATACGCCGATGTTGGCCATTGCTGTTCCAGATACGAATGCCCGACTGCTGCTCAAGATTGAGAAGAACAACCCCGGCGGTAGTATCAAGGACCGGATGGCGCGCAATATGGTGCTGGCCGCGCTCAAGTCCGGGCGTTTGAAAACCGGCGGCGTGGTGGTCGAATCCTCTTCCGGCAATACCGGTATCGGCCTGGCCATGGCGGCCGTCGAATTTGGCCTGCATTTCATTGCCGTGGTCGATCACCACGCCGCCCAGGACAAGATCGCCGTGATGAAGGCACTGGGTGCCGAAGTCCGCTATGTCGCCGGCACCTACCGGGAAGATGAAGTCGCGGTGGTCGAGCGCCAGCGCCTGGCGGCCGAACTGGCCGAGCAGATTCCGGGCGCCGTGTTCATGAACCAGTCCGACAATGCCGCCAACGCCGGCGGCTACAGCGATTTCGTGCGGGAAACCATCGCCCAGGCCGAAGGCAGCATCGGGGCTTACGTCGGTTGCGTCGGCACCGGCGGCTCGATGACCGGCATCGCCCGGGGTCTGAAGTTGCACAACCCCGATACGCTGACCGTGGCCGTCGAGCCTGCCGGGTCCATCGTCTTCGGCCACCCCGGTTACCCGTATTACCAGTCAGGTACCGGCACCCCCGCCGGTGACACCGTGGGTCTGGTGCTCGACTACAGCTGCATCGACCTCGGCGTCCAGGTCACCGATTCCCAAGCCTTCGAAACCGCGCGTTATGTCGCCCGACATATGGCGCTGCTGGTCGGCGGGTCGACCGGAGGCACGATTTTCAAGGCGCTGGAGCTGATTCACAAAGGCGTGCTCAGCGGCAATGTGGTGGTGCCGATCGCCGATGGCGGTGAAAAGTACCTGCACACCGTATTCGACGAACAATGGCTCGGCGAACGCGACTTGCTGGACCCAGGCGTTGCCACCCAACTGGATATCTGGCTGGGCAAGAGCCAATGGCTGGAATCCACCTCCACACCGCTGCAACTGAGCGTCGCATGACCGTTCTTCGACACAGGACCTCCTCTCAATGAAACCGCTGAAAGTCGCCATCTGTGGCGGTGGCCGGACCGGACACCTCAACGCCATTCTGTTCAAGCAACTGCCCGATGTGCAGGTCTCGATGCTCACCGGCAATCCGCGGGTTGTCGATCAACACACCCGTGGCAAGCCGATGCAAGCGCTGTTACCGGACGGTTCGACACTCAGTGCCCACCTGGACTGCTTGACCACCCAGGCCAGGCTCGCCGTCGAGGATGCCGACATCGTCATCATCACGGTGCCGGCCCACGCCCGGGCGCAAACCCTGCAAGCCATCGCGCCACACCTGAGCACCGATAAACCGGTGTACATCGGTGCCATTCCAGGCTTCTGCGGCTTCGACTGGCTGGCCGAATCGCTGCTGGCCGAGCAGCCGAACCTGGTGATCTGGGGCATGAAGGATGTCCCGCACACCGCGTTCGATTTGAAGCCCGGATGCTCGATCAAAATGGGCGGCGGCAAGCAACAGCTCTATGTCGCCACCCACGCCCGAGAATCCGCGGCTTCGCGCCAACAGCTGCAGCAACTGCTGAGCCGGCTATACGGCCCGTGCGTGACGCTGCTGGACAACTACCTGGAAATCACCCTGACCCCGGGCAATCCGATCATGCACAGCTCGGTGATCTACGGCCTGATCGGCCCATACGGCCAATGGCACCGGAAAATCTTTCCACAACCCCTGTGCTGGTGGACCGAGTGCCCCGAATTGGGCGCGTACTTCCTCGAACGCATGGATCAGGAAAGCCAGGATCTCTGTGCGGTGATCAGTCAACGATTGGGCATCGACCTGTCTTCGGTGAAATCCCTGAAACAGGAAATCATCGAGGCCTACGGCGAGCAGATCCGCGACCGGAGCAGCATGCTCTCCATCCTGCGCACCAACCAAGCCTACAACGACATCCTCGCGCCCATGGTGCCGGCAGCGGACAACCGTGCCGGCTACGTGATCGAACGGGAAAGTCGCGCCTTCAACGAGGACGTTGCCTACGGCCTGGTGCTGCTGGTGGAAATGGCCAAGCGCTTTGACCTGAAAGTGCCCTACATCGAGGAAGTCCTCAACTGGAGCGTTTCCTACATGCAAGGGCTACGGGATTCGGCGCTGGACTACTTCCCCAACCACTGGCCGCGCACGGCATGAGCCGGCAACGCCCTGTTCTTTTACCTCTCGACGAGCAGATAGCTGAAATGGATGACCTCAAGACACTCATCGCCTACTCCCGCAAAAATGCGCTGCGCCGCTTGATTCGCTGCCTGTTTGCGGAAAATATTCTCGACCGTTCGGCCCTGAGCTTTGGCGCCGAAGGCAACCAGGCCACATTCGCGCTGAAAGGCGCCCGCGCGCGGCTGTTTTTCTCCGATATCGCCCTCGGGCCAGCCGATACCCTGGTCAGTGACGGCGACGTGGTATTGCTGACCGAGGATGGCCTGCGCCAACCGATCCACAGTCATCAGGACCTGCTCGACGTGCTGCGTGACAGCTTCGATTTCGAGCCCTCGGATGACGGTGTCGCCGGGCTCAAGTCGGACATGGAAAACAGCCTGATGAACGATGCCCATGCGCGCCAGTATCGCCAGCAGTGGAACGCGCGACTGACCGGAGCCAGCAGAAGTCATGGCGTCGAAAGCTTCACCGACTACCTTCGCCAGCACGCCAGCACCAAGGACGCGGCCATCCTGCTCGATCAATGGGGTTCGCTGGAAGGCCACCCCTACTATCCGACCTGGAAATCCCGTCCGGGCCTGACCGATGCCGAAGTCGCGCAACTGTCCCCCGAGTTCAACGCCCAGGTCCCGCTGCGCATTGCCGCGTTGCGCGCCGACATGGCAAAAAGCGAAAGCATGCCCCATGTGGGCGACTATCGCAGCTGGTTCGCCAGCCACTTCCCGGCGCAATGGGAGGCATGGAAAACCTCGTTGCGGGCCAAGGGCCTGGACGAAACCCAGTGGTTGCCCCTGCCGATTCACGCCTGGCACTTGCAGGCCTACGTGCTCAAGACCTTTGCCGCGGAAATCGAGGAAGGCATCCTGATCACCGATGGCCCCGATCTCCCGACGCTGCCGACCATGTCCTACCGGACGATGATGCCGCTGCAGGAAGACAGCGCACCGCTGATCAAATTGCCCATCGCCCTGTGGATGACCAGCGAGCTACGCAGCCTGCAGGCCAAATCGATTCACATGGGGCCACGCATCAGCACGGTGATCAGCCAGATCCTCGCCGCCGAGAACGGTTTCGATCGACGTCTGGAAATCTTTCCCGAAGAAATCGGCGTGCGTTACAAGAACGCGATCACTCAGGACGATGCGCCGGGGCGACACCTGTCGGTGGTCTATCGCGCCAGCCAGCAAGCCTTCGAGCGCAACGACCAGTGCCTGCCGATCACCGTGGCTTCGCTGTTCACCCGCTTGCCCGGCAATGGCCGACCACTGTTCACCGATCTGATCGAGCGTGACGGTGTACGGGCGAGTGCCGCCGGTGTCGAAACCTGGTTCCGCCAATACGCCAAGGTGGTCACGCAACCGGTGGTGGCGATCTATCTGTTGTATGGCATCGGACTCGAGGCCCACCAGCAGAACACCATGCTGCTGTTTTCCCCCGACGGCACCGCCAGTAGCCTGCTGATCCGCGATTTTGGCGATGGCCGGACCTATGCTCCACTGCTGGAGGAACGCGGCTACACCTTACAACCGCATGTCCAGCCTGGCATCCTGCCGACGGTTTTCGTCGACGATATCGAACCGGTACGCATGTTTGTGCTGGATGCGGCGTTCCTGACCCACCTGCACGAAATGGCCCTATGGCTGACCAAGGAGTACGGGTTGGGCAACACGCGACTGTGGCAGGTGTTGCGCGAAGAAACCGAACTGGCCTTCGCCGCCGTGCGCGAGCGGGTATCGCCAGCGCTGTGGGAAGTCGAGCGCAAGGCGTTCATCGAAGATCCCTGGCCAACCCGATCGTTGCTGCGCATGCACTTGATGCAGTATTCCAACTATCGACTGCAGCACACCTTGAGCAATCCGCTTAACGCCGTTTAACCACCGAGGTTGATTCATGTCCCATGCAGGTGCCATCCAGGGTTCATCCGTAAGAATCCTGATCTATCTTCTGTTCGCCATCCAACTGATCTCCATGGGGGCGATGGAAATGAGCGGGCCGTTCTGGCCTGTCCACCTGCGTGGGCTGACCTCGTCGGAGTCGCTATTCAGCTTCGCCAGCATCGCCGTCTATGTCGGGCCGATGCTGGGCATTATTCTGACCAGCGCCTTCTGGGGTCGTATCGGCGACCGCTACGGCCACAAGTTGATGATGATCCGGGCCTTGGCCGGTTTATCCTTGACCCAGCTCGGGCTGGCATTGTTCAGTGATATCTGGGTGATCCTGCTGCTGCGCTTCCTGCAAGGCGCCTTCGCCGGCTACATTGCCCCGGCCCAGGCCTATGGGGTCAGCATCGAGGCACCTTCGCGGCGGGCCCGCCTGTTTGCCATCCTGCAGATCTCGACCAACGTCGGCTCGTTGCTCGGCGCGGTGGTTGGTGGGTTGATTCTCGACCACGCCACCTTCTTCTGGATCAATCTGATTGCCGCGGCACTCTGCGCGGTCTGTACCGTCGTGGCGGCCGTGACCCTACCGAATGTAGCGCCGGTGAAGAAACCCGCGGCGCCGCAAAGCACCACGCCAAACCAGCGCGCCCCTGGCCTCTGGCAAGGTACGCCGCTGCTGTCGCTACTGGGCGTCATGGGCATTCTGCTGCTGGCGCGGATGCTGCCGCAGACCTCGTTTTCGCTATATGTCAGCTCGGTGTTCGAGGTCAGCAACTCGGTGGTCGGCCTGTGCTACGGCCTGCTGGCCCTGGGATTCATCCTCTCGGCGACACGCTGGTCACGGTATTTCGAACACCGTACCCAGCAAGACACCCTGCAGCGCATCACCTTCGTGGTCATCGGCTGTATCGGCCTGACCGCCGTCGCCGGCCTCACACGCAATCCCGTGGTGTTTGTCGTCGCCTACTTCATCTGGGGCGTGCTGCTGGGCGCGACGACACCGGTGCTCATGGCCCTGGTCTCGAAGACCGCCGACAGCTCGCGGCAGGGTCATGTACTGGGGATCGCGCAAAGCACCGCGCAATTCGCCTCGATTGCCGGGATCTCGGCCGGCGGTTTGCTGAGCCAGGTCTATGGCCTGCAATACACCTATCTGTTCGTATGCCTGGCCTATGGGGTGGCCCTGGTGCCCATTGTCGCCCTGCGTTACCGGGCGCTGGTCATGCCGCCAAGCCAGCCCAGCCACGGCGACTGAACAAGGAGAGTTTTTTGAACATTGAACAACTGCGGGCCGACACCCCGGCCGTCGAACGGCTGATCCACTTCAACAATGCCGGTGCCGCGCTGATGCCGGACCCGGTGATCCAGGCGGTCACCGCTCACCTCGAACTCGAGGCGCGCCTCGGCGGATACGAAGCCGCCGCCGAACGCTCGGTCGAGCTGGAAAATGTCTACGCCTCCATCGCTCGACTGATCAATGCCCGGCCTGACGAAATTGCAGTGATCGAGAACGCCACCCGCGCCTGGGACATGGCCTTCTATTCGCTGCCGCTGGGCCCCGGGGATGTGCTGCTGACCTCGACCACCGAGTACGCCGGCAACTACATTCCCTACCTGCAACTGCAGCAACGACGTGGTATCGAAATCCGCATCATCCCCAACGATGAACACGGCCAGGTATCGCTGGCGGCCTTGCAAGACATGCTCGGCGATGATCGCGTGGCCCTGGTGTCGCTGCCGATGATCGCCACCAACGGCGGCCCGGTCCAACCGATTGAACAGATCGGCGCGCTGGCCCGGGCGGCGGGCGTGCTGTTTTTGCTCGATGCCTGCCAGGCGGTCGGACAGATACCAATCGACGTAGCCAAAATCGGCTGTCACCTGCTCACGGCGACCAGCCGCAAATACCTGCGCGGGCCTCGGGGCATGGGCTTTCTCTACGTTGAAAGAGACCTGTGCCAGACTCTGCAGCCGGCCTTTCTCGACCTCCACGCCGCCACGCTGTCGACCGCGCAAACCTTCCAGGTGCGCGCCGATGCCCGACGCTTTGAAAACTGGGAATGCAATGTCGCGGCGAAACTGGGCCTGGGGGCGGCGGCGGATTACGCCCTGGCCCAAGGCATCGAGCCGATGTGGCAGCGTATCCAGCAGTTGGCGGACCATCTGCGCCATCGACTGGGCGAAGTTCCCGGCATCACCCCTCAGGATCTGGGGGCGCTCAAGTCCGGCATCGTCACCTTTACCCGCCAAGGCAGCAGTGCCCCACAGGTGCAGCAGTGGCTGGCGGCACAGGCCAGACGGATCAACATCAGCACCTCGACGGTCCGCTCGACCCTGCTGGATATGCAGCAACGGGGGTTGCACGAGGTCAGTCGTGCTTCGGTGCATGCCTACAACAGCAAAAGCGAAATCGACACACTGATCGAGGCGCTCCTGCGCATGCCCCCGGGGTGAACCGGGCAACTACCCCTTGCATCGCGGGCACGCGGCAATCTAGTATTACGAATACCTCTCAATCGCAAAAAAACCATTCAACCATGAGCGATACCCTCTCCGCACCCGCCAATCATCACCTGCACACGCTTGAGGCCTTGTACAGCGGGCATCACGGCTGGCTGTACGCCACGCTGCGCAAGAAACTGGGTAACGCCATGGATGCGGCCGACCTGGCGCAGGACACCTTCACCCGCATTCTCGCCGCCAAGGTGGCGGTGATCGAACAGCCCCGGGCCTACCTCAGTTGCGTGGCCAAGGGCATTCTCGTCAACTGGTATCAGCGCAAGGCGCTTGAGCGCGCCTACCTGGATGCACTGACGCTGCTACCGGCTCCCGAAGTGCCCGCGCCCGAGTTGCGCTTGATGGTGCTGGAGACCCTGCATGACATCGACGCCATGCTCGATGCCCTGCCGCCCCTGGTCAGACGCTGCTTCCTGCTGTCGCAGATCGGCGGCCTGAAATACCAGGACATCGCCGGACAACTCGGCGTCTCGCTGATCACCGTAAAGCGCTACATGAAGCAAGCCTTCGTGCAGTGCCTGATGCTGGCGGACTGATGCCGACGCAGCGCAATGACGCCCAGATCGATCCCCAGGCCCTGGAGGAAGCCGCCGAGTGGCTGATGCGCCTGGGCGAAGGCGATTTCAGCGCCAGCCAACGGGCCGAACTGGAGCGCTGGAGCGCCAGCAGCCCCGAGCGCCATCGCGCCTGGGCCCGGGCGCAGGTCCTGCAAGGCAAGCTCGGCACCCTGCCGCGCTCATTGGCGATGTCGGCGCTGGATCGCCCAAGCAACCCTTCCCGGCGCATCGCACTGGCCAAACTGGCAACGATCCTAGCGCTGCTGCCGGTCGGCTGGGGCAGTTGGAAACTGCTGGAGGCGCAGCCATGGACCGCCGACTACCGCACCAGCGTCGGCCAGCGCCGTGAATTGACCCTGGACGACGGCTCGCGGATCACCCTGAACACCGACACCGCCATCGATGTCCTGTTTGACGCCCAACAGCGCCTGATCCGACTGCGCGAAGGCGAAATCCTGGTGCAGACCGCGCCGGACAACTTGCCGCAGCCACGGCCGTTTCTGGTCAGCACCCGCCAGGGACGGATACAGGCACTGGGTACGCGTTTTACCGTCCGTGAATGGCAGCCCCACACGCGCCTCGCGGTATTGGACGGTGCCGTCAGGATCGAACTGCCGCCCGAGAGTGGCGTCGCCCCACGAATAGTCAATGCCGGGCAACGGACCGATTTTTCGTCCCATGCCTTTGGTCAACAGGTCGCGGCGGACGACTCCGTCAGCGCCTGGACCCAAGGCATGTTGATGGCCGACAACATGCGCCTGGCCGACTTCGTGGCCGAATTGGCGCGCTATCGAAAAGGCTTCGTGCGTTGCGATCCGGCGGTGGCCGACCTGCGCATCTCCGGCGCCTTCCCTATCAGTGACAGCCAACGCACCCTCAAGATGTTGGTGCAAACCTACCCGCTCATCGCAACCGGGCATTTGAGCGGTTACTGGATAACGCTCTCCCCAGCCTGAGCGGCAAAAAGAGCTCGGTAAAAAAATGCCCCGCAGGTGATACTTTTTTTGACCTCGGCTGGCTAGATAAGGAAATACTTCTCATTATCGCCTAAAGGGTCACCACTCCATGTCTGTCGCACGATCTCCGCGTTCGGATCGCTCCTTGAAACTGGCGGTGCGCAGCGCGCTCCTCAGCCTTGCCCTGACCAGCGTCGCCACGCCTATCGCCGTGGCGGCCACGCCGGCACAGTTGGATTCGGTCGCGGTCCGCACCTTCAACATTGCTCCTGGCCCCCTGGGCACGACCTTGTCGCGGTTCGCCGTGGAGACCGGTATTGCCCTGTCGTTTCAACCGGCGATGACCGAAGGGCTGAGCAGTCCCGGCTTGTCGGGGTCCTATACGACCCAGCAAGCCATGGACCGGCTACTGGCCGGCAGCGGCCTGGAGATGGTTGCACGCAGTGACGGCAGCTACACCCTGGCAACCCGCGCGAGCGATGGCACGGGCGGCCTGACCCTCTCCGAAACCACGGTCAAGGCCGCCGAGGCGCGCCCGGACGATTTGCCGCCGGTCTACGCCGGCGGCCAGGTGGCCCGGGGCGGTCGACTCGGACTGATGGGTAACAAGGACCTGATGGACGCGCCCTTCAGCGTCAGCAACTACACCTCGACCCTGATCAAGGATCAACAGGCCACCACCGTGGCCGACGTACTGGAACGCGACTCTTCGGTACGCTCCACCGGCCAGACCGGCGGCGTGGTCGACTCGTTTTTCATTCGCGGTTTCCCGGTGGGCGAAGGCAACCTGGGGGAACTGGCTTTCGACGGCGTGTATGGCGTGGCCCCCAACTACCGGGTGTTCACCGAGTACGCCGAGCGCATCGAAGTGATCAAGGGCCCGGGCGCCCTGCTGTATGGCATGTCACCCAACAGTGGGGTCGGCGGGGTGATCAACGTGGTCCCGAAACGCTCCCTCGATGAGGACCTGACCCGCTTCACCGCCAGCTACGGCCTGAACACCCAGGCCGGCGGACATATCGATCTCAGCCGCCGCTTCGGCGCGGAACGCCAGTTCGGTATCCGTATCAACGGCAGTACCCAGCAAGGCGACACGGCCATCGACAACCAGTCGCGGGACGTGAACATCGGCGCCATTTCCCTCGATTACCAGGGCGAGCGCTTGCGCACGACCCTGGACCTGATCAGCCAGGAAGAAGAGTTCGACGCGCCCTCGCGGCCCTTCCTGATCGCCTCCGGCGTGAAGGTGCCCTCCGCCGCCGATGGTCGGATCAATGTCACCCAGGACTGGGGGTGGGCGAAAACCCGCGACAAGGCTGCGTTGCTCGGCGCCGAATACGACGTCAATGATGCCCTCACGGTATTCGCCCATGCCGGCGGCGGTAAGTCGGATGTGGCGCGCCTGTCCGATCAGACCCCGACCATTCTCAATGCCGCCGGGGACACCTCTTCGACGCCCGGCTATTACAAATTCGAAGTCGAACGCTACACCGTGGATGCCGGCGCCCGCCTGCGCTTCGACACCGGCCCGATCAGCCACAGCACCACGTTCCAAGTGACCCACTACCAGGACGAGCTGTCGCGGGGGATCAACTCCGGCCCGGCGCTGCTGTCGAACATCTACCATCCGATCGACCGCCCGCAACCCTTCATACCCACGCCGGATGTGCGCAAAGTCTCCGAAACGGAACTGTCCGGCGCGGCCCTGGCCGACACCCTGTCGATGATGGACGAGCGCTTGCAGGTCACCTTTGGCCTGCGCCAGCAAAACATCAAATCCGATAACTACAGTACCAGCGGCGTCATCACCAGCTCTTATGACAAGAGCAAAACCACGCCGTTGTTCGGCGTGGTGGTCAAACCCTGGGAGCATGTGTCGTTCTACTACAACTACATCGAAGGCCTGAGCAAAGGCGATGTCGCCCCGGCCACGGCCTCGAACTCGGGTGAGATCTTTGCACCCTACATCTCTCGCCAGCAGGAAGTCGGGGTCAAGGTCGACTACGGTACCTTCACCTCGACCCTCAGCCTGTTCCAGATCAAGAAACCCAGTGGCGAACTGGCCTCGGGGGTGTTCGCGGTGCAAGGCGAACAACGCAACCGTGGCGTGGAGCTGAATGTGTTCGGCGAGATCGCCGAGGGCACCCGCCTGCTCGGCGGCGTCACCCTGCTCGATGCCGAACTGACCAAGACCAGTACCGTCGCCAATCGCGGCAACACCCCGGTGGGCGTCCCCGAGGTGCAGGCCAATCTCTGGGCCGAATGGGATACCCCCTGGATCGAAGGCCTGACCCTGACCAGCGGCGCGATCTACACCGGCAGCCAGTATGTGGACCAGGCCAACACGCAAAAACTCGATCCGTGGACCCGCTTCGATGTCGGCGCCCGTTACAGCACCCGGATCGCCGAGCGTCCGACCACATTCCGGGCCACGGTGCAGAACGTGTTCGATCGCGAGTACTGGTCCGGCGTCGCGTCCTACGGGGCCTTCTCCCAAGGATCGCCACGCACCCTGCAACTGTCAGCCACCGTCGATTTCTGAAACCTTCGGCCTCGGGCCACGGCCACCGCCGTGGCCCGAGGCTGAGCTCTGCAAAGGCTTTCACCATGGCATCTGTTCAACGACCCGGCCCCGCCCTCGCCGCCCTGTTCCTGGCGGGCCTGCTGGGTATGACGCTGTTTTCTTCACTGGCCCCGCGCAACGCCGTCGCCGCCGTGCAGGACCCTGCCGCGGTCACGGTGACCGATCTGCTGGGACGCCAGGTCAAGGTGCATATTCCGGTACGACGCGTGATCCTCGGCGAAGGCCGTCAGCTGTACCTGGTGGCGGCCCTGGATACCCATAACCCGCTCGAACGCATTGTGAGTTGGCGCAAGGACCTGATTCAGTCCGATCCAGACACCTACGGCGCCTACCTGCGCAAATTCCCCGCCATCGCCAATATCCCGACTTTTGGCGGCTTCGAGAGCGGCACCTTCGACATCGAACAGGCGATCGCCCTGCAACCGGACGTGATCATCCTCAATAGCGAAGCCCAGCACGCCACCGAGGACGCCCGTTACATCGAGAAGCTCAACGCCGTGGGCATTCCGGTGGTGTACGTCGACTTTCGCAACAACCCGATGGAAAACACCGAACCGACGATGCGCCTGTTCGGCAAGTTGTTTGGCAAGGAAGCGCGGGCCGAAGCCTTTATCGACTTTCGCAAGCAGCAGATCCGCCGCGTCACCGATGTGATCGAGGCGCGCCAACCCGCGCGGCCGAATGTGTTTATCGAGCGCATCGGCGGTTATACCGAAGATTGCTGCCTGAGTTTCGGCAATGAGAACTTCGGCCGCTTCGTCGAGCTGGCCGGTGGCAACAACGTCGCCAAAAGCATCATCCCCAGCACCTTCGGGCAACTGAACCCGGAACAGGTGATTGTCGCCAACCCGGATCAGGTGGTCGTCACCAGCGCCAATTGGGAAGCCTTTGCCCCCGGCGGTCACTGGGTCGGTGTCGGCCCCGGCGCGGATCTGGCGCAGGCCCGACGCAAACTGGCCTGGTACACCCAGCGCCCGGCTTATGCCGGGATCAAGGCCCAGGAGAACCAGGCCTTCCATGCCATCTGGCATCAGTTCTACAACAGCCCCTACCAGTTCGTGGCCATCCAGCAGCTCGCCAAATGGTTCCACCCGACGCTGTTTGCCGATCTCGATCCCGAGGCGTCGTTTCGCGAACTGCATGAACGCTTTCTGCCGGTGCCTTACGAGCCGGGCTACTTCGTCAGCCTGAAACCAACCGAGGACAAGCCATGAGCGCCCTGGGCGAAGTGCATATCGCGCAAAGCAAGACCTATCGCCGGATAGTACTGCGCAAGCGGCTGATGCTCGCCGGGCTGACCACGCTGCTGGTGCTCAGCGTACTGCTCGACCTGGCACTGGGGCCGGCGCGCTACAGTCTGCGCGAAGTGCTCGGCGCACTGTTGTCGCCGGATACGGCATCGGCGCAAGTGCGCGTGGTGATGTGGGAAATCCGTCTGCCGGTGGCTCTGATGGCCGTGGCGGTCGGCGCGGCGTTGTCGTTGGCCGGCGCGCAAATGCAGACGATCCTCAACAATCCATTGGCCAGCCCCTTCACCCTGGGCATTTCCGCCGCCGCCAGTTTTGGCGCGGCCATGGGCCTGGCATTCGGGGTCGCGCTGTTCCCGTTTGCGGTGCAGTACATGGTGCCGCTCAACGCGTTCATCATGGCCATGCTCTGCGCGCTGCTGATCCACCTGCTGAGCATGCGCCGCGGCGTGACCGCCGAAACCATCGTACTGCTGGGCATCGCGCTGGTCTTCACGTTCAATGCCCTGCTGGCGCTGGTGCAGTTCTTCGCCACCGAACAAGCGGTCGCCGCCGTGGTGTTCTGGACCATGGGCAGCCTGACCAAGGCGACCTGGCCAAAACTGGGCGTGGTCTGCCTGGTGATCCTGCTCACCGCGCCGATCTTCGCCAAGCGCGCCTGGGCCATGACCGCCCTGCGCCTGGGTGACGACAAGGCCGCCAGCTTCGGCATCAACGTCAAGCGCCTGCGCTTGCAGACGCTGATCATGGTCAGCCTGTTGGCGTCGTTTCCGGTGGCCTTTGTCGGCACCATCGGCTTCATCGGGCTGGTCGGACCGCATATCGCCCGGATGCTGATCGGCGAAGACCAGCGGTTCTTCCTGCCGGCCTCGCTGCTCACCGGCGCGCTGATTCTGTCGGCCAGTTCAGTGGTCAGCAAAACCCTGATTCCCGGAGCGATATTTCCCATCGGCGTGGTCACCTCGTTGATCGGCGTGCCGTTCTTTATCTCTCTGATCCTCAACGGGAAGAAAAACTCATGGTGAAGCTTCAACTGGAGAACCTCGGCGCCCGTTACGGCCAGCGCGAGATCCTTCGCGAGGTGACCACCACGACCTTTCTCGGTGGCCAGGTAGTCGCCGTGGTCGGTCCCAACGCCGCCGGCAAGTCGACCCTGTTCAAACGCATGGCCGGACTGCTCGACGGACCGGGACGGGTCAATCTGCAGGACTCGAAAAAAGGCCTGCAAGGCATCTGCTACATGCCCCAGGGCCTGAATGCCAGCGCCCGTCTGACGGTGTATGAATCGGTGCTGCTGGCGCGCAAGCAACTCAACCCCGGCTGGCGCGTCGATGACGATGAATTGCAGCGGGTTGACCAGATCCTCGCCGCACTGGGGATCAGCGAATTGTCCTTTCGCAACCTCGGCGAGCTCAGCGGTGGTCAACAGCAGTTGGTGTCGATTGCCCAGACCCTGGTGCGCGAGCCGGAAATCCTGCTGATGGACGAACCCACCAGCGCGCTGGACATGCACCGCCAGGTGCAGGTGCTGAACTTCATGCGCTCGTTGGCCAGACAACGGCAGATCATCGTGTTCATTGCCATCCACGATCTGAATCAGGCCCTGCGCTTTGCCGACCAGGTGCTGGTGATTGCCAATGGCCGTGCCCAGGGCAGCGGCCCCAGCGACGAAGTGATCAACGTGCAGATGCTGCGTGAGGTCTACCAGGTCCGGGCACGGATCGAGACGTGCAGCCAGGCCAGGCGCCATATCCTGATCGACGATATCGTTTGAAGCTGTCTTCTGACCGGCGCGCCGAGCCCGACCGAGTTCAGCGCTGCCAGGCAATCAGTGCATTTTCCGCCGGCAGAAACGCCTCCGGGTGCCAGGCGCGCACCCGTGGCGTGTAGTCGTCCACGGGCCGCGTGAGCGCAACCGAAATGGAAAAGATGTAACCCTGGATGGCACCGGGAATCGGGCCAACGACGTTCATCGGCAGGCATTGCGCCGGGTGCTCGGCGCACACGGCGGCATAGAGCTCCACCCTCACCCATTGCGCCGCGATCTCGCCCAGATAGACCGGCACGCTGATCTGCAGCCGGGCGCCGTCGCGAGTCGCGTTGAGCGGGCCAATGTGTATGTTGCCCCATCCCGCGCTCAACGCCTTGCTCCATGCCTGCAGCGCCCGCGCGAGCTCGGCCTGGTCCTGGCGGCGGCGGCGGAAAGCCTCGAGCGCCGGTTGGTAAAGACGGTCCTGGTATTCGAGCAGCATGCGATTGCTGCTGAATTGCGGCCCCAACTGCGACATGCTGGCGCGCATGCGTTGTACCCAACCACGGGGGATGCCCTGCGTGTCGCGGGTGTAAAAGGCCGGGACGACGGCGTCTTCGAGCAGGCGATACAAACACTCGGCATCGGCGGCGTCGTCGCTGGGCGCGTCAGTGCCGATGGCCCAGCCGCAATCGGGTCGGTACGCCTCCGCCCACCAACCGTCCCGCTCGGACAGGTTCAGGCCACCATTGACCAGCACCTTCATGCCACTGGTGCCGCAGGCTTCCCAGGGGCGCCGTGGGGTGTTGATCCAGACATCGACGCCCTGCACCAGATGTTGCGCCAGTTCGAGGTCGTAATCTTCCAGGAACACCACATGCCTGCGCAGACCCGGACGATGGACGAAGTCCATCCAGGCCTGGATCAGTTGCTTGCCCTTCTCGTCATCGGGATGGGCCTTACCGGCGATGATCAACTGCACCGGACGATGCTCATGGGTGAGCAGACGCCTCAGGCGCTCCGGATCACGCAGCAGCAGATTCGGCCGCTTATAGTCGGTGAAACGCCGGGCGAAGCCGAGCGTGAGGCAATTGGGGTCGAGCACTTGCGCGGCCTCTTCAACCTTTTCCACCGGCTCGCCACGCTGGCCAAGGTGCCAGGCCAGACGCTGACGCGCGTATTTGACCAGATCGCGGCGTTGCTCGCCGGCCATCGTCCACAAGGCCTGGTCGTCGCTGCTGGCGAGTGTCCCCGGGAGCGATTCCAGGCTGCCGAGCCAACGGGCCTTGCCACAACTGGTGGTCCACAGGTGATCGGACCACACCGAGTCCCAGGAGGGCACATGAACGCCATTGGTCACATGCCCGACAGGGACCTCCGGCAGCGGCCAGCGTGGATAGAGATCACTGAACAGTTGCCGGCTGACTTCACCATGCAGGCGGCTCACGGCATTGCACTGGGCGCAGCCACGCAAGGCGAGGAAAGCCATATTGAACGGCTCGTTGTCGTCCAGCGGATCACGCCGGCCCAGCGCCAGCAACTCGCGCAATGAAAGATGACAATCTTCCAGATAGCCGCGCGCGTACTTGTCGATCAACTCGGCCGGAAAGACATCAAAACCGGCGGCCACGGGCGTATGCGTGGTGAACACATTCCCGGCACGCGTGGCCCACCAGGCCTCCCAGAACGAAGTCCCGATCTTGTGCATGAAGCAGCGGGCACGCTCCAGCACCAGCAGCGCGGCATGGCCTTCGTTCAGGTGGCACACCTCCACGTCGACCCCCAAAGCTTCAAGCACGGTCCAGCCGCCGATGCCGAGCACCACTTCCTGGAGCAAACGCATTTCCGAGCCACCACCATACAGTTTCGAGGTGATCCCGCGATCGCCGGCGCCATTGAGCAGATCGTTGCTGTCCAGCAGATACAGGCGCGTGCGTCCGACAACAGCCTGCCATACACGCAGATGCAAGGTGCGACCGGGCAATTCCAGCGCGACTTTCAGCCAGCCGCCTTCGTTGCCAATGGCCGGCTGAATCGGCAGGCTGGTCGGGTCGTTGTAAGGATAGGCCTCATGCTGCAGACCGGCCGCGTCGATGCTCTGCCGAAAATAGCCTTCCTGGTAGAGCAGTCCCACCCCCACTATCGGCGCGCCCATGTCGCTGGCCGTCTTGAGATAATCCCCGGCCAGCACGCCGAGCCCGCCAGCATAGAGCGGAAAGGCCTCGCTCAACCCGAACTCCATGCTGAAGTAGGCGATCCGCGCCGAATCACTGGCTCCGGGTCGTTGTGCACACCAGCCCGGCTCGCCGAGATAACGCCGGTGCTCTTCGATGGCCTGGGCGAGCTTGTGCGAGAACGTGGCATCCCGGCAGAGTTGCTCAAGGCGCTGTGGCGAAGTGTTCTGCAGAATCAGCCATGGATTGTGGGTGCGCTCCCATAGCAGCGGGTCGATCGCGTCCCACAAACCGTCGAGCGCATGATTCCAGGTCCAACGCAGGTTGAGCGCCAGTTCGGTCAATGCACCGAGCTGCTCCGGCAACTCGCGTGGCAAGAATGCATACACGTCGACACCTCGATGCAATCGGCAGGTTTACGGACCTTCGGCATGCGCGCCATGAGACCCATGCAGACGTGAATATCCACGAAAGTAAAGGTACTTGCACAGGCGGTTCAGTGACGCAGCAGCTTGCGCAGTGGCACACCATCCTTGAGCACGGGAGATTTGATGACGATGTAACTGAAGTATTTGGAGATGCCGATGTTCTTGTCCAGCAGGCTTTCGATCACCTCCTGGTAATGCTGGATGCTGCGGGTCATGAAGCGCACCAGGTAATCATAGCCACCGCTGATCAAATGGCACTCGAGCACTTCGTCCACCAGGCGGATATTGGATTCGAATTTGGCGAAATCTTCGCGTTTGTGGTCGCTCAGGGTGACTTCGGTGAAGACCGTGACCGAATCGGTAATCTTCGCCAGGTTCAGGTGGGCCTTGTAGCTGGAAATATATCCGGCCGACTCCAGCCGCTTGACCCTTTGCAGGCAGGGGCTGGCCGACAACCCCACCGCATCGGCCAGACTCACGTTGGTCATGCGTCCATCTTTTTGCAGCTCAACCAAGATGCTGATGTCGATCCGGTCCAGTTTCACTAAACCTTCCATTGCCTACCTCTTGACTGCCATTTGTAAGACAATCTTCTAGCAAAATCAGCGCCGTAAAGACAGCTGATGCTGCGCCACCAGATCGGCCATGCTGTTGATGCAGTAATCCGCCGCGCAGGGCGAGGGTTGTTTTGCCCGGCCACGACAGATCAGGCACAAGTCGCCGGTCACCTGCCAGGCGGCCGAAGGCCGGGTCACCTGCAGAATGTGCGCAACCTCAAGCTCGTTGGCCTTCAGCCATTCTGGATCGAGCAAAGGATCGCTGGCCAATGAAATGAAATCATCGGGCATGATCCCCAGCCGCTCACAGAGCAGCCCTCGATCCTCTGTATCGCGGTCCCCCCGTACCAGCAGGCGATAGAACTTGCGCAAGTACAACATCGCCCCCGGCGCGTCCTCGAACAGCGACCAGCCGGCAACCGAACGGGCAAAGCTCATCCCCTCCTCCCAACTGGCTTTCAGCCCCCAGCGTTCGGCCAGCTGGCGATGGGCGAAACACAGCAAGCCACTGAAGCCCAGCTCAGCGAACCGCGGATACAGCGCACGCACGACCTCGACGTATTCAGCCAGCACCTGGTCCTTGTCCGAGTGACCGCCACGGCTGTCGAGCAACGGTTGCAATGCCGCCCAGACCCCCGAATCGCGATCGACCAGCACCTCGTCGCAATCAATGAGCAGCGCCCGATATTCAGTCAGCCCCATGGTGTGCAAAGCCTCCGATGATGCATTTCATCTATCCATGCTCCATAAACGCTCACGGGCGATGCCTGGCGACACCGCCCCGAGCGGGCACCCACTCAGTTCAAGACGCGTGCCAATGCGCCATCGAGGATCCGCAGCGCTTCGTCGACCTGCTCTTCAGTGGTCACCAACGGCGCGAGGAAGCGTAGAACATTACGCTGGACACCACATTTGATCACCAGCAAACCACCGTTGCGGGCCTCATCGATCAGCCGCTGGTTCAAGTCGGCATCCGGAGTGCGAGCCTCGTCATCCTTGATCAGCTCGAGCGCCAGCATGAAACCGCTGCCGCGCACATCACCGATTTGCCGGTAACGCGCTTGCAAACGCAGCAGCCCCTGGCGCAAGCGTTCGCCCAGTGCTTCGCCGCGGGCCAACAAGTGCTCTTGCTCATAGGCGTCGATCACCGCCAGTGCGGCGGCACAGGACAATGCGTTGCCGCCGTAGGTGCCCCCCAGGCCGCCGGGCAACGGCGCGTCCATGATCGCCGCCTTGCCCACCACGCCCGATAGTGGCAAGCCACCGGCCAGGCTCTTGGCGACCGTCACCAGATCCGGCTGGATCCCGGCATGCTGGTAACCGAACCATTTGCCGGTACGCCCGAAACCGGTCTGGATTTCATCGAGGATCAACACGATGCCGTGCTTTTCAGTCAGGCCACGCAGTGCCTGAAGAAACTCCGCCGGGGCCGAGAGGAACCCGCCATCGCCCTGTACCGGCTCGATAATGATTGCCGCGACCCGCTCCGGCGCCACCTGGGTGGCCAGCAACTCGTCGAGCGCCTTGAGCGCCATGTCGCTGCTGACACCGCGATAAGCATTCGGGTACGGGGTGTGGAACACCTCAGGCGCGAACGGGCCGAAGTTCTGCTTGTACGGCTGACTCATGCCGGTCAGCGTCGTACCGAGCAAGGTGCGCCCGTGGAAACCGCCGCGAAAGGCAATAACCGCCGCACGATTGGTATGGGCACGGGCGATCTTGATCGCATTTTCCACCGCCTCGGCGCCCGAGGTGAAGAAGGCGGCCTTATAGGCCTCCTGGCCGCCGATCATTTCGCACAGGCGTTGGGCCAGATCGAGATAAGGCTTGTAGGCAACCACCTGGAAACAGGCGTGGGAGACCTTTTGCAATTGGGCCTGCACGGCAGCGACCACCTTGGGGTGGTTGTGACCGATATTGAGCACGCCAATACCGCCGACGAAGTCCAGGTAGCGCTTGCCGTCCACGTCCCACAATTCGGCACCCTGGGCGCGATCGATCACCAACGGGTGAGCGGTAACCAGGCCACGTGGCACGAATTGATCGCGCTGACGGAGCAAATGAGGGGTTTGGTCGACTTTGCTATTCATGGCATTTCCCATCGTGAGTCCGGCAACCGGGAGCTGGTTGCGATGATGTTCAGGTTAAGCCTTGTGCAAAACGATCTACGCCGAACTTGCCCCCTGAGAAATTCGGATCGACTGTTTTCACCCCGCCAAACGGCAGATTCCATCAGCACGCCGAATCTGCCGGAGCATCGCCAATAGAACGTCGCGCAAGCTGTTTAACCCGGTGTTTTCGACAGATCCTGCGCCGGCATTGCGCGATGATGGCGACACCCCTCGCCCTTTCAGGAAATGCCCATGGCCCTGCTGTACAAAGCTGACCCGGTGCGCGGCGAACAGTGGAAAGCTCTGTTCGCCGCGCACGCCCCGGATATTGAATGGCGTGCCTGGCCGGATATCGGCGACCCCGCGGACATCGAGTACCTCGCCGCCTGGCAGGCCCCCGACGACCTTGAAGCACTGCTGCCCAATCTCAAGGTGCTGTTCGCCCTGTCCGCCGGGGTCGATCAGTTGGACCTCGGTCGCTTGCCAAGCGGCTTGCCGCTGGTACGCCTGCTGGACCCGGGCATCACCCGCGGCATGTGCGAGTACGCCAGTTTCGCGGTGCTGAGCCTGCATCGCGACATGCTCCGTTATCGCCAGCAGCAACTGGCGGGCTGCTGGCAAGCACACTTGCTGCAACCGGCGAGCCGGCGTCGGATCGGTGTCATGGGCCTCGGCACCCAGGCTCGGCAAATTCTCGCGACGTTGCAGCCGCTGGGCTTTGCCTTGTCGGGTTGGGCCCGCAGTGCCCATCAGGTGCCGGGGGTGGACTGCTATGCCGGCCATGAGCAACTGCCGGCGTTCCTGAGCCAGTGCGATATTTTATTGTGCGTACTGCCGCTGACCGAGCAGACCCGGGGCATTCTCGACGACAAACTGTTCCGCCAACTGCCCCATGGCGCGGCGTTGATCAACATGGGTCGTGGCGGGCACCTGGTGGAAAGTGATCTGCTGGCGGCCCTGGACAGCGGGCAACTCGGCGGCGCGGTCATCGACGTGCTGCAGCAGGAGCCGGCACCGGCCGATCATCCGTTCTGGCACCATCCAAAGATTCTGCTGACCCCGCATATCGCGGCCATGACCCAACCGGAAAGCGCATTCGGGGTGCTGCTGGAAAATATTCGGCGACATCAACGTGGCGAGCCGATGGTCGGCGAGATCGATCGCACCCAGGGTTATTGAATACACCGCCACGCCAATGCGCGCGCGGACTTGCTCGCGCGCAGTACCTATTACCGCTCCAGGGAGCCCGTTGGATGACCACACACTCTTCGAACAGCTACAGCGTTGATCCGCAAACGTCTCACCAGTTTTATATCAACGGTCGTTGGTCCGCCCCCGCAAGCCCGGCAAGTTTGCCGGTGGTCAATCCGGCAAGTGAAGAGGTTGTGGCGCAGGTTGCGCGTGGCTCGGCCGCGGATGTGGATCGGGCGGTCGCCGCGGCGCGTGCGGCGTTTCCTGGTTGGTCCGCGACCTCGGCTGCGGCGCGCGGGCTGGTCCTGGGCAAGATCCACGATCTCATCCTTGAACGAAAAGAGCTGCTCGCCCAGGCCCTCTCTCTAGAAATGGGCGCGGCAATCAGTTTCGCTCGGGCCATGCAAGTGCCTCTCGCCGCCGAACACGTTCGGGTCGCACGCGATCTCCTGTCCAGCTATCGCTTCCAGACCGTTGAAGGCGGCACCGCGATTGAACGCGAACCCATAGGCGTCTGCGCGCTCATCACGCCGTGGAACTGGCCGCTTTATCAAATCACCGCGAAAGTCGCCCCGGCTATTGCCGCCGGCTGCACCGTGGTTTTGAAACCCAGTGAACTTTCGCCGCTGAGCGCCCTGCTGTTTGCACAACTGGTCCATGACGCGGGCCTGCCAGCGGGCGTCTTCAACCTGGTGAACGGAAGCGGTCCCGAGGTCGGCGCAGCCATGGCGGCGCATCCCGATATCGATATGATTTCAATTACCGGCTCAAATCGCGCCGGCGCGCTGGTCGCACAGGCGGCCGCCGAGACAGTGAAACGCGTCACACAAGAGCTGGGAGGAAAGTCGCCGAATCTTCTGCTTCCCGACGCTGACTTCGCCAAAGCCGTGCCCCTGGGAGTGATGTCCGCATTTCGCAACGTCGGGCAATCCTGCAGCGCCCCGACAAGAATGATCGTTCCAAAGGATCGGTTGGCCGAGGTCGAATCCCTGGCGGCGGCAACCGCCAATGCAATCATCGTGGGAGACCCGCGATCGGAAGCCACGGTACTGGGCCCGATAGCCAACGAAGCCCAGTTCAAGCGCGTGCAAGCCATGATCCAGACTGGCCTGGATGAAGGCGCAAAACTCGTTTGTGGAGGACCTGGGCGTGTGCCGGGTTTTACAAAGGGCTTTTACACCCGGCCGACTGTTTTCTCCGAGGTGGATTGCGCAATGCGGATCGCCCAGGAGGAAATTTTCGGTCCGGTGTTGTGCATCCTGACCTATGAGACGATCGACGAGGCGGTCGCTATCGCCAACGACACGGTCTATGGGCTGGGCGCCCATGTTCAGGCCCGGGACCTTGATCTTGCGCGTGCCGTTGCCTCTCGTATCCGCGCGGGACAAGTGCATCTGAATTACCCCGCCTGGAACCCGATGGCTCCGTTCGGCGGGTATAAGCGCTCAGGTAACGGTCGTGAATACGGCGTCCAGGGTTTTGAAGAGTACCTCGAAACCAAAGCCATCATCGGCTTTGGCGCAGCGCCAGATCTCCCTTCGCGCACATAGAACACGCTTGACCGGGTCAATCGGGCAACTGCGCGCAGTCGCCCGATTGACCCGGGTTCAAAGCGCGGCGACGATTGCCATACCGACATCCTGGGTCGAGCCCTGCCCGCCCAGGTCGGGGGTAATCGGCCCCTCGGCGATAACCCGTTCGATGGCCTTGAGAATGCCATCATGCGCGGCGCGATAACGCTCGTCCCCCTTACCCAGGAAATCCAGCATCAAGGCCCCGGACCAGATCATTGCGATCGGATTGGCGATGTTCTGCCCGGCGATGTCCGGCGCCGAGCCATGCACCGGCTCGAACAACGACGGAAAGCGTCGTTCGGGATCAAGGTTGGCCGACGGCGCGATACCGATGGTCCCGGCGCAAGCCGGCCCCAGGTCGGAGAGGATGTCACCGAACAGATTCGACGCCACCACCACATCAAAACGGTCCGGGTGCAAGACAAAACGCGCGCACAGAATATCGATATGCTGCTTGTCCCAGGTAATGTCCGGGTACTTCGTCGCCATCAATGCGGTGCGCTCGTCCCAGTACGGCATGCTGATGGAAATCCCGTTGGACTTGGTCGCCGCCGTCAGACGCTTGCGCGGTCGGGTCTGGGCCAGGTCGAAGGCGAACTTGAGAATCCGGTCCACGCCACGCCGGGTGAACACCGACTCTTGCAGCACGAACTCATGTTCGCTGCCTTCGAACATTTTGCCGCCCACCGAGGAGTATTCGCCCTCGGTGTTTTCGCGGATTACCACAAAATCGATATCCCCCGGCTTGCGCCCGGCCAGCGGACAGGGCACGCCGGGAAACAGCCGCACCGGACGGATGTTCACATACTGATCGAAGTCGCGACGGAACTTCAGCAGCGACCCCCACAACGAAATGTGGTCCGGCACCTTATCCGGCCAACCGACGGCGCCAAAGTAGATCGCATCGAAGCCCTTGAGCTGTTCGAACCAATCGTCGGGCATCATCTGCCCGTGTTCCAGGTAGTAATCGCAATGTGCCCAGTCGAACATTTCGATGCTCAAGTCCAAGCGCCATTTCCTCGCGGCCTGCTCCAGCACGCGCAACCCTTGCGGCAGGACTTCCTTGCCGATGCCATCGCCGGCAATCGCGGCGATTCTGAATACCTTGCTCATCAATCATGCCTCGCAAAATGTCTGTGCCAGCGTGGGTCGGGTTATAGCCCACCGATATGGAAGGCTTTGACTTCAAGGTATTCGTCCAGGCCGTACTTGCTGCCTTCACGGCCCAGGCCCGACTGCTTGATACCGCCGAACGGAGCGACCTCCATGGAAATGATCCCGGTGTTGAGGCCGACCATGCCGAACTCCAGTGCCTCGCCAAAACACCAGGAACGGCGCAGGTCCTGGGTGAAATAATAGGCGCCCAAACCATAAGGCGTGGCATTGGCCAACGCGAGCGCTTCGGCCTCGGAGGTGAAACGCATCAGCGGCGCCACCGGGCCGAAGGTTTCTTCGTTGGCCAGCAACATACCGACGTGGGCCTCGCCCAGTACGGTGGGCTGGACAAACTGACTGTCGCCCGTGGGCACGCCGCCGCAGAGCAAACGCGCGCCCTGGCTCAAGGCATCGTCGATATGCCGGGCAACCTTGTCCACGGCGGCCGAATTGATCAGCGGGCCGATCGTGACATCGGCGTCCAGGCCGTTGCCCACCTTGAGCTTGCCCACTTCCTCCACCAGGCGCTGGGCAAACCGCGGGTAAATGCCCTCCTGCACCAGAATGCGATTGGCGCAGACGCAGGTCTGGCCGGCGTTGCGAAACTTGCTGAGCATGACGCCGGCCACCGCCTGTTCCAGGTCGGCGTCGTCAAACACAATGAACGGCGCGTTGCCGCCCAGCTCCAGGCTCAGGCGCTTGATGTGTTCGGCGCTCTGGCGCATCAGCAGCCTGCCGACGGCCGTCGAGCCGGTGAAGGAAATCTTCCGCACGCTCGGGTTGCCGGTCAGTTCTTCGCCGATCCCCGCGGGCATCCCGGTCAGCACATTGAATACCCCGGGCGGAATCCCGACCCGCTCGGCCAGCACCGCCAGAGCCAGGGCCGACAATGGGGTCAGGTCCGAGGGTTTGACGATGATCGGGCAACCCGCCGCCAACGCCGGCGCGCATTTGCGGGTGATCATCGCGTTGGGGAAGTTCCATGGGGTGATCGCGGCGCATACGCCCACCGGTTGCTTGAGCGTCAGCAGCCGGCGATCGCCGCTGGGGGCCGGCATGGTTTCACCGTAGACCCGGCGGGCTTCCTCGGCGAACCATTTGACGAAACCGGCGCCGTAGCGAATTTCGCCCTTGGCTTCGCTCAACGGTTTGCCCTGCTCGCAGGTCATGATCAGTGCCAGGTCGTCGAGGTTGTCGAGCATGGCCTGATACCAGCGTTCCAGTAGCGCCGCCCGCTCGGCCGCCGGGCGGGCGCGCCAGGCCGGCCAGGCGCGCTCGGCAGCTTCGATGGCGCGACGGGTTTCCGGGCCTTGCAGCGCCGGCACGCGGGCGAGCAACTGGCCACTGGCCGGGTCGCTGACGTCCAGGGTCGCGGCGTTGTCAGCGCCGATCCACTGCCCATCGATATAGGCGAGTTCTGCTAAAAGGCCGGGGTCTTGCAAACGATTCTTGAGCATGGTCGAGGTCCTGATCCGAGACAACTGCCAGTCTAGGGAGGTGCCACGGACGAGGATGCTGAAAGCGCCATAACAGCAGTGTCGGATGCTGAAAAACGGGATGCGACGGCAGGCTCTACTGGTGGGCATTTGCTATCTATCGTGGCAAGCACCCAACCTGTGGCGAGGGAGCTTGCTCCCGTTCGGCTGCGCAGCAGTCGTAAAATCCCTTGATGCGTTTGACCTGACTGAACGCAGTGGCTGATTTCAGGGCCGCTTCGCGCCCCAGCGGGAGCAAGCGCCCTTGCCACAGGGGAATGGAGTCGCCAAGGGGCCTTACAGTTTCAGGGAACCCAGCAGCCCCTGCAGAAACTGTTCCCCGGCCTCCATCTGGCTGATCTCGACAAACTCGTCCGGCTTGTGCGCCTGCTCGATCGAACCCGGTCCGCACACCACCACCGGAACATCCAGACGTTGCTTGAACAACCCGCCTTCGGTGCCGAAAGAGACTTTACCGATGCCGGTATCCGGTGCGGCAAAATTCTGCAGAAAACGCACCGCCTCGATACTCGGATGGGTGTCGAGACCGGGATAGACGTTGAGGGTCTCGATTTCGATATCGGCGACACTCGACAGGCGTTTGGCTTCGCCCACGATCACTTGCGCCCGCTCGCGCATCTGCTCCAGGAACCGATCCAGGTCGTCCGCGGGCAAGTTGCGCACTTCAAAATCGAGGGTACAGAGGTTCGGCACGATGTTCAGCGCCTTGCCGCCGACAATTTTCCCGACATGCACGGTGCTGTAAGGCACATCATAGTCGGCATCCTGGGCGCCCTGCTCTTGCAACTGCTGCTGGCTCTGGCGCAATGCACCGATGAAATCGCAAGCCAAGTGAATCGCATTGAGCGAAAGCGGCGCCAGCGACGAGTGAGCCTCCAGGCCGCGGCAGTAGGTGCGGTAAGAGCCCTTGCCCTTGTGCCCGAGCACAAACTGCATCCGGGTCGGTTCGCCGATCAGGCACAGGAACGGCCGTACCGGTGCCAGGTGCAACACATCCAGCAAGCGCCGTACGCCGACGCAGCCGATCTCCTCGTCATGGGACAGCGCCAGTTGCAGCGGCCGGCTCAACGAACAGTCCGCCGCATCAAGCATGGCATCGATAGCCAGGGCGATGAAGCCCTTCATGTCGCAACTGCCACGACCATAAATTTTCCCCTCCCGCACCGTCGCCTGGAACGCCGGGAAGGTCCAGACCTGCCCTGCCGCGGGCACCACGTCGGTATGCCCGGAGAGCAGAATCCCCGGCAACTCGCGTGGGCCGGTGCTGGCGAACAGATTGGCCTTTTTGCCTGTTTCATCCTCGACGATCAGCGACTCGATACCCTTGCTCGACAACAGGTCGCGGACGTACTCGATCAAGGCCATATTCGACTCCGAAGACACGGTGTCGAAAGCCATCAGGCGTTTGAGAATATCCAATACGCGAGGTTTCATGAGACCTTGCTCCGTTGCTCGGCTGAAAGGACGAATCGGCGAATGGAGAACGGCTCAATCGACGTACTGGTGCTGCCGGTACTGATCAGTTCGGCCATCACATCGCCAACCCCCGGGCCAAGCTGGAAGCCGTGGCCGCAGAAGCCAAAGGCATAGAACAGCCCCGCTATCGCGCCGCTGGGGCCAATGACCGGCAGGGAGTCCGGCGTATAGCTCTCGATGCCGCTCCAGACCCGGATGATGTTCAGTTTCTCGGAGCCCGGCAGCAGGCGGCGCATTTGCCGCATCTGATTGAGCAGGCTTTCCGGCTTGAAGTAGGCACGCCGGTTGACCATGTCCGGCTTACAACGGTTGCCGCCACCGATGACGATGTTGCCACGCGGGATCTGCCGATAGTAAATCACCTCTTCGGGGACCTTGGTGTACACGCCGATCACCGTCGGCAAGGCGTAGGGCACCGGCTCGGTCACCGACATCTGCGGACCATTGGCTTCCAGCGGCACCGGTTCGCCGAATTGTTCGGACAGCTTGGCGGCCCAGGCACCCGCGGTGATCAACAGTTGCTGGGCGACGAACAGTTGGCCATCGCTGGTCGTGACATGGAATTGGTCCTGGACCTTTTGCACCTCGACGACCTCAGTGCGCTCTTCGATCCGCGCGCCGAGGCGTCGGGCCGCCCGGGCAAAGGCCGGCGCCGTCAGACGCGGGTTGGCGTGACCATCGTGAGGCGCATAGGAGCCGCCCTTGACCTCCGGGCCGAGGAACGGGAAACGCGCATGCAAGGCCTTGCCCGTGAGGATCTGCAAGTCCAGTTCACGGGCCTCCGGGGCCTCGGCGTAGGCTTGCAGCTCGGCGATCTCGTCCTCGCGGTAACACACGCGCATGTGACCGCTGGCGATGAATTCGAGGTCGTCGTCAATCAGCTCCGGCAGGCGTTTCCACAACGCCCAGGAACGGTTGGCCAAGGCCAACTGCCCAAGGAAACGCCCCTGGCGCCGCACATTGCCGAAGTTCACGCCGCTGGCGTATTGACCGATCTGGTCACGCTCCAGCAGGGTGACCGACTGTCCACGCTGGCGCAGGAAAAATGCCGACGTCGAGCCCATGATGCCGCCGCCGATAATCAGGACATCGCTTTTTTGCGGATTCATGAGCATTCCTCGATGATCATCATCGGCAAGGGTTTGACCGGGGCCTGACTGCGCTGCCGACCGACCTGTCGCACATCGATGCCGGCGGCCGCGGCAATCACCTCGGCCCCGGCCTGGGAGCAGTAGCGCCCTTGGCAACGGCCCATGCCAACCCGGCTGAACGCCTTGGCCCGGTTGACCTCACAAGCACCTTTCTCGTGGACCACGGCCCGTAACTCGCCGGCGCTGATCATTTCACAACGGCAGACAATGGCACTGTCCGGCAATGCCTTGGCTTGCGCCGCCGGCCAGGGAAACGCCAGGGCCAGGCCCAGACGAAAGCGGTCCATTCGCGCCAGGGCCTGACGTTGTTCGTCGCGCAAGCCGGCATCCACCGGTTTGTGCAGATCCTCCAGCAGCGCCATGGCCACCAGGCGCCCGGCGTGTTCGGCGGCATCCGCGCCACGAATTTTCGAGCCATCGCCGGCGGCATATACCCCACTGACCGAGGTCCGGCCCGCTTCATCGACGGCCAGCCACCATTGGCTGGAGGCCTCGTCGAAGCGCAGTTGGCAGCCGGCCAGATCCGCCAGTTGGGTTTCCGGGCGCAGGTGATAACCCAGGGCCAGGGCATCGCACTCCACCGACAAGGTCTCGCCGTTGGCCGTACGCACCCGCACACCGCTGACACCGCTGGCGGCGTCACCCAGTACTTGCAGCGGTTGGATCCCCAGGTGCAGTGCAATCTTCGCCCGATACAGTTGCGCCAACAGTTTCATGCCGCTGAACAGCAAACCCGGGCGCGCCAGCAGTTTCGGCAAGGCCAACAGGCGTTGGCGCAGCGGTGAGGTGTCGAGCACCGCCGCCACATTCGCACCAGCCTTGAGGTATTGGCTGGCTACCAGATAGAGCAACGGCCCGCTGCCCATGAACACCACGCGGTGGCCGATGGAAACGGCCTGGGCCTTGAGCGCGATCTGCGCCCCGCCGAGGCTGTAAGTGCCCGCCAACTGCCAACCCTCAATCGGCATCAAACGGTCGGTGGCACCGGTGCACAGGATCAACGCGTCGTACTCCACCATCGAATGGTGGCCCTCGCTGACGCAGTGCAGTTGCCCCGGCGTGAGGTTCCAGACCAAGGTCCGCGGACGGTAGTCGATGCGCTCGCGCAAACGCTCGAAGCTTTGGTGCAGGTCCCGCGCCTTGGCGGCTTCGCTGCCATACAGCGTGGCGTAATCGCGGGTAAAACCTTCCGGCTGACGCCGGTAGATCTGCCCGCCATCGCGACGATTCTCATCGATCAGGGTCGGCTTGAATCCGGCGGCCAACAGCGTTTCGGCACAGCGAATACCGGCCGGTCCAGCACCGACGATGACTATCCGCGCAGTGGCCATGTCGCCTCCGGTTGTATGGTGACTATATCCAGTCCTTCACGGACTTCATTGGAACAAGCGCGCAAACGTTCGCCAGCGCGAGTCCAGACCCAACAATCCTGACAAGCGCCCATCAGACAGAAACCGGCGCGGCGCCCCGCATCGAACTCCGACTGACGCAACGCAGTGCCCTGGGTCAACAACGCGACCATCAGCGTGTCTCCCTGCAAGGCTTCGATGGGCGCGCCGTCCACCTTCAGTTTGACGGTCGGCCGGCCCTGCTCGGCCAGTCTTACAAAACGCCCGTTCATGCATAGGCTCCCTGGATCATGATGTTCAAATCCTGCTGAGTCTTGAGCAACTCGGCGCTGTCGTGATGGCAAAGGATCTCACTGCCGCCGTCGATAGTCCGACGGTTCGGCGCAGTGTGATTGCACAGACCATCGACCCGTACCGGACAGCGATTGAGGAAGGTGCACAGTTCCGGCACGTTGGCCTTCGCGCCAATGGGTGGGAGTTCGCCACAAGTGCTGCCACAGTTCTCCAGCCAGCCCTGACGCAGCTCCGGCACCGAGTGGATCAACAGGTCGGTGTAAGGATGGAACGGAGCCTGGGCAAATGCCTGCCGAGTACCGGCCTGGACCTTGTGACCGCTGTACATCACCACGATGTCGTCGCACAGCGCCCGCACGGTGGAAATATCGTGGCTGATGAACAGATACGAAACCCCCAGTTCCTGGCGCAGGTCGCGCAGCAGTTCGAGAATCGCCGCGCCGACCACGGTATCAAGTGCCGAGGTCACCTCGTCGCACAGAATCAGGTCCGGTTTGGCCGCCAGCGCCCGGGCCAGGTTGACCCGCTGCTTTTGTCCGCCGGACAATTGATTGGGACGCCGTTCGGCCAGGGCTCGCGGCAGCCGCACCAGATCCAGCAGTTCGCCAATACGCTCGCGCAAGGCCGCGCCCTTGAGGCCGAAATACATCTTCAGCGGTCGACTCAGGAGGGTACTGACACTGTGCATCGGATTGAGCGCGGTGTCGGCGTTCTGGAAGACCATTTGAATGCGCCGGAACTGCTCAGGGCTACGCTCGCGCAAACTCCCACCCAGTGGCTGGCCAGCGAACGTCAGCGCCCCCAACGCCGGGGTCAGCAATCCGGCCACCACCCGCGCCAGAGTCGATTTGCCGGAGCCCGACTCGCCGATCACGCCGATGGCCTGCCCTCTGCGCACCGTCAGGTCGATGTCTTCCAGCACGCGGATCGACGGCATGCCTTGCAGGTTTTTGTTGCCGTAGCCGGCAGTCAAACCAGTGATGGTCAACAAGGGTTGCTCTTCGGCCACGCCACTGGGCGGGCGGATCGTCGTATCCGGCCGCGCCGCCGCCAGCAGGCTGCGGGTATACTCATGGACCGGGCCCTTGAGCAACGGCGCGGTGGCGCCCTGCTCGAAAATCTGGCCACCGTTGAGCACGACAATCTGGTCAGCCATCTGTGCCACTACCGCCAGGTCGTGGGAAACGTAGACCGCGGTCGCCCCCCTTTCGTGGACCACCCGCTTGAATGCCCGCAGCACGTCGATCTGAGTGGTGACATCGAGGGCGGTGGTCGGCTCATCGAGCACCACCAGGAGCGGATCGCTGATCAACGCCATGGCGGCCATGACTCGTTGCAACTGCCCGCCGGAGACCTGGTGCGGATAGCGCTGACCAATCTGGTCGGGGTCCGGCAAGGCCAGGTCGCGGAACAGCTCGATGGCCTTGGCCTCGAGCACGACACGGCTGCCCAGGCCATGAATCAACGCGCCCTCCACCACCTGGTCGATAAGCTTTTTCGCCGGATTGAACGCGGCGGCGGCACTCTGGGCGATATACGACACACGGTTGCCGCGCACACCTTGCAGTTCGTGTTCGCTCAACGCCAGCATGTCGTGCTCGCCAACCCGCACCACGCCCGAAGCCAACCGGCAACCGCGCCGGGCATAGCCGAGCAGCGCCAGGGCGATGGTGGTCTTGCCGGAACCGGACTCACCGATCAGCGCCAATACTTCACCCTTTTCCAGGGAAAAGCTCACCCCCTTGACGATTTCCACTTCGCCGCGCTCGCCGCAGGCCACGACGCGCAGGTCCTCGACTCGGATCAATTCACTCATATCAATGACCTCCCGAACGGCGACTACGCCGGGACGAGAGTCTGTCGATAAACAGATTCACGCCAATGGTCAGGGTACCGATGGCCAAGGCCGGAATCACGATGGCCGGCGCACCCTGGTTGAGACCACCGATGTTTTCCCGCACCAGGGAGCCGAGGTCGGCATCCGGCGGTTGCACGCCCAGACCGAGGAAGCTCATGCCGCTGAGCAGCAACACGATAAAGCCAAAGCGCAGTCCCAGGTCGGTCAACACCGGGTTGAGCATGTTCGGCAGGATTTCCACGCAAGCGATGTACAGCCGGCGCTCGCCACGGGTCCGGGCGACCTGCACGTATTCCAGCGCTTCGATGTTCACCGCCATGCTGCGGGCAATGCGAAAGGCGCCGGGGCAGAAACTCAGCACCGCGGTGCAGATCAGCAACGTAACCGATGAACCGAACGCCGAGACCATGATCAGCGCCAGCATTTTGCTCGGGATCGAGATCAAGGCATCCATCAGGCGACTGATCACTTCGTCCAGCCACTTGGGCGATACCACCGACAGCAGCGCGCAGCTGGTGCCCAGGCCACTTGCCAGTAGCGCCGCAATCAACGCCAGGCCGACGGTGAAACGCGCGCCGACGAGGATCCGGCTGAGCATGTCGCGGCCCAGGTAGTCGGTGCCAAACGGGTAAAGGGCACTGATGCCGTCAAACACATTGTCAGAGACCACTTCACCGACGGGGTGCGGTGCCAACCATGGGCCGAACAACGCCACCAGCAACCAGATCAGGCACATCGCGGCCCCGATCAAACCCAACCAGGCCGAACCGTTAGACACCTTGCCAACCGACAGGTCGGGGCTTGCAGGCGTCGACTTCACAATGAGATTGTTCATTGGTTTCTCAGCCTCGGATTGGACAGAATCGCGCACAGGTCGGCCAGCAGCACCAAGCCCAGGTACGCCGTACAAAACAGCATGGTGCAGGCCTGGACCAGCGCCATGTCACGGTTGGTCACGGCATCGACCATCAGGCTGGCGATGCCGGGGTAGTTGAAAATCGTCTCGACAATCACCACCCCGCCCAGCAGATAGGACAAGCTCAGGGCGATGGCGTTGGCAATCGGTCCGATGGCATTGGGCAAGGCATGGCGCAGGACAATCCGCACCGGCCCCACGCCTTTGAGCCGGGCCATTTCCACATAAGCGCTGTCGAGTTGATCGATCACCGCGGCCCGGGTCATGCGCGCCATTTGCGCGACGATCACGCAGCACAGCGTCATCACCGGCAAGGCGTAAGTCCGCAGAAATTGCAGGGGTGAGCTGATGTCGCTGGCATAGGACAACGCTGACAACCAGCCCAGGTTCACGGCAAAAACCAGTACCGCCAGGGTCGCCACCAGAAACTCCGGCACCGCCACCATGGCCAGGGTGACAAAACTGAGGAAGCTATCCATGCGCCCGCCCCGGCCCATGGCCGATCCGATGCCCAGAACCAGGGCCACCGGCACTGACACCAGCGCCGTGGCGGCCGCCAGCATCAAGGTGTTGGGCACCCGACCGGCCATCAACTCGCTGACCGGCATGGCGTTGGATACGGACAGCCCCATGTCGCCGCTGAGCAGGTTCGTCAGCCAATGCAAGTAACGCAACACACCAGGCTGGCCCAGCCCCAGTTTCAGGCGCAAGGCCGCCACCTGTTCCGGCGTGGCGAACTGCCCGAGCGCCTGTTGCGCCGCATCCCCTGGCAATACCGCCGTGATGGCGAATACCACCATGGACACGATCAACAAGGTCACGATCGCGGCGCCCAGACGCCGGCCGATCAGCCACAGTGTGTTGCTATTCATCGCCCTCTCCTCCTGCAATGCCGCGCGGGTAAACCTCCGGGGCGGCCCATCAGGCGTCCAGCCAGACCTGCTCGGCGAACATGTAGCCCATGAAGCCCCCCAGCGGGTTACTGCCATAGCCTTTGACGCGTTGGTCGACGCCATCAATGTTGCTGATGAACACCGGGATACCGATACCGCAGTGATCATGCGCCAGGGTCTGCATGTCGGCGTACATCTTGCCGCGCTTGGCGTCGTCGGTTTCACCACGGGCGAGCATCAGCAACTGGTCGAACTGCTCGTTCTTCCAGCCGGATTCGTTCCACGGCGCGCTCGACTGGAAAAACTGCGAAAACATCACGTCGGCGTTCGGCCGCGGGTTGATGTTGCCGAAGCTCAACGGGTGCTTCATCCAGTGGTTGGACCAGTAGCCGTCGCTGGGCAGACGGTTGACGTCGAGCTTGAGCCCGGCCTGTTTCGCCGATTGTTGCAGCAGCACGGCGATGTCCACCGAGCCGGTCGCCGCCGGCGATGCCACCAGCGGCATGCTGATGCTGTCCATACCGGCCTTCTTCAACAGGAACTTGGCTTTTTCCGGGTCGTAGACGGTCTGCGGCAGGTCAGTGTTGTAGTAGCGCGAGCCGGGGGCAATCGGATGGTCGTTACCGACCACGGCAAAACCACGGAACACCGCGGATTTGATCTGCTCGCGGTCCATCAGGTATTTCATGGCCTGGGTGAATTCCGCGCTTTTGCCGGGCATCTGGTCCTGACGGATAATCAAGTCAGTGTAGTTACCCGACGGCGCATCCACGACACGGTGCCCGGCGCTGGCCTTGATTCGCGTGGTGGACCGCGGGTTGACCTCGTTGATCATGTGCACGTCGCCCGACAGCAGCGCGTTGACCCGCGACGGCTCATCGGCAATGGCGATGAATTCGATCTCGTCCAGGTAAGGCAGGCCCGGTTTCCAGTAGCCGGTATTGCGCACTGCGATCGAGCGCACGCCCGGTTTGAACTCCTTGACCTTGAACGGCCCGGTGCCGATGCCCTGATTGAAGTCGGTGGTGCCTGCGGGAACGATCAGCAGGTGCGACACCGCCAGGATCGATGGCAGTTCGGCGTTTGGCGCGCTCAGGCGGATCTGCACTTCATTGGGCCCACTGGCCTTGATCTCGGCGAACTGCTCCATCAGTGGCATGACCTTGGAGCCGGTCAATGGATCCTTGTGCCGCGACAATGAGAACACCACGTCGGCGGCGCTCAGGGTTTTGCCGTTATGGAAGGTCACATCCTTGCGCAGGGTGATGGTCCACAGGGTGGCATCGACATTGTCGATGCGCTCGGCCAACTCCAGCTGCGGCACCAGATGGCTGTCGAAACGGGTCAGGCCGTTGTAGAACATATAGTGGCGCGCATAGTCGGTGGACAGCGCCCCCTTGGCCGGGTCGAGGGTATCAGCGGTGGAACTGGACATGCCGGCGACCCGAATCCGTCCGCCCGGCTTACCTTTGCCAGGGCTGGCGGCGTCATCGGCAAGCAGTTTGCCAGCGGCGCCGAACAGGCTGCCGGCGCCCGCGGCGGCAACCCCGGCCACACCGAGCATCTGCAAAGCGGTGCGGCGTGACATGCCACGATTGAGGCCTTCGAAGACGCGAAGGCTGTCCTGGCCGGAGATCAGTTGGGAGTCGATCTTGTTATCAGTCATATCAGCTATACCTGTCGATAGTGAGAAGGCTCATGCTCGCGGTTGTCCGGAGCGTCTTGAAACGCAAACGACGGTGACGCCACAACTTCAACTCAATGCAAATAATCCTGGAACCGGTAATACGCCCCCACCAGCGGCAGGAACCAGGGTTTGCCGAAATGCCCGGGAATCGCCGGCCAGTCCAGTTCGCGCCAGGGGTTGGCCTCGACCTTGCCGGCCATCACCTCGGCCATGACCTGGCCCATGTGCACCGACATCTGCACCCCATGGCCGCTGTAGCCCATGGAGTGATAAACCCCGCCGTGCTGGCCGGCACGAGGCAAGCGGTCGGACGTCATGTCCACCAGCCCGCCCCAGCAGTAGTCGATCCTGACCTTGGCCAACGCCGGGAACATCCGCACCATCGCCGCCCGCAGCACCTTGCCGCTCTTGGCATCGGAAACGCTGTCGGACATCGCGAACCGCGCACGACCGCCAAACAGCAAGCGATTGTCCGGGGTCAGGCGAAAGTAGTTACCAATCATGCGGCTGGTGACATAGGCGCGCCGGCCGGGCAGCAACTGGTCGATCAGGGCCTGGGGAAGCACCTCGGTGGCGATCACGAAACTGCCCACCGGCACGATCCGCCGCCGGTACCACGCCAACCCGCCGTGCTGACAGGCGCCGGTCGCCAGCAGTACTTGTCCGGCATGCAGCGTCCCTTTGGCGGTGTTGACCTGATAGCCGCCAGCCCGGGCTTTCCAGTCCGTCACCGGCGTATCCTGATAGATCAACGCACCGTGCCGCACGGCGGCCTCGGCCAGCCCGACACCAAAGCGTCCGACATGCATCTGCACGCCGTTGCGCTGCAGCAAGCCACCGTGGAACTGGACCGAGTCGACTTCGGCGCGAGTCTGCTCGGCGGACAACAGCTCGACATCGGCATCGACTTCCCGGCGAATCAATTCGCAGGTTCGTGCCAGGCCCTCGTAGTGCAACGGCTTGGCCGCCAACTTGAGCTTGCCGTTACGCTTGAGGTCGCAGGCGATCTGCTCCTGCTCCACCAGCGAAACCACACTGTGCACGGCGCTCTCGTACGCCTTGTAATAGGCCCGCGCCCTGTCCGCGCCGAGACTGGCGCTGAGACCAACGTAATCCTGGGCCACACCGGTGTTGCATTGACCGCCGTTGCGCCCCGAGGCTTCACCGATGACCCGCCCGGCTTCCAGCACCACCACACTGGCGCCCTGCAAGGCCAGCGCCCGGGCCGCCGCCAGACCGGTAAACCCGCCACCGACGATGGCCACGTCGACTTGCCCGGGCAACGCACCGAGCTGCGCACCGGTAAACGCCGGTGCGGTGTCGAGCCAGTAGGATTCACTGCCCATGTCTGATCCGCCTATGCCAAAAGAATGCCGTGATGACTCAGAGACCGACCAGCGCGGGCAACCCGCCGATATCGGTGATCTGCTGGTAGCCGTAGAAAGCATTGGCCGGGGCTTCGTGACCACGAGCAACGAACGCCTTGTTCTTGATCTTCATGTCATGGGCCGACATCAGGTCGTAACGGAAGCTCGAGGATACGTGCAAGATGTCTTCCGGCCCGCAGTTGAGGTTGTCGAGCATGAACTCGAACGCGGCCAGGCGCGGTTTATAGGCTTGTGCCTGTTGGGCGGTAAACACCTTGTGAAACGGCGCGCCGAGCTTGTCGACGTTGGACATGATCTGGCTGTCGCTGGCGTTGGAGAAAATCACCAGGGGGATTTTGTCGGCGATTTTCGACAGTCCGGCCGGTACGTCCGGGTGCGGGCCCCAGGTCGGCACGGCGTCGTAATACAGCTGGCCTTCGTCACGGTATTCGATACCCCAACGCTTGCAGGTCCGCGCCAGGGCGGTCTTGAGGATTTCGTCATACGGCATCCAGTCCCCCATGACCTGGTCCAGGCGATAGGCGGAGAAATCCTTGACGAACTGTTCCATTTGCGCGGGCACGACACGATCGGCGAACAGTTCGCGAGTCATCGTACCCATGTGGAAATTGGTCAGCGTACCGTAGCAGTCGAACGTAATGAATTTGGGGCGAAGGAAGCTCATTGAGTGCGGTCCTGAAGTTCGTTGAGGTCATGGCGCGACAAGCATTCGCTCCGTTTCAGGAGCCGTGATGCAGCGCTGCAGCACACCCTCATTACAACACCGTGAAATCAGCAGATGGCGTTAAAAGCGACCTCCGCTCGATACAAACCACCGTTTTAGGCCTCGCCCTCAGCAGACTTTGCGGGTCGCTCCAGGCTTGGGCAACCCCCGTATTCATGCGCTTTTATGGGCCTTTATCGCTTCAGAAGGCTCAAGCACGCGCGGATTCACCGCAGAACCTGCGCCGAACCAAACGAAAAAGGCCACGCCCCAGGGACGGTGCCCCTTAACCGCCCATATCGAGCAGTACCCTCTTGGCGCGCAATGGGACGGTGAGTCGTGAATCCAGACCTGCGTTGGAGAAAAAAAGCCCAAGCATTTGCTGCCGACCTTGCCGGGCAATTAAGTAGTAAGTGTGGCCCGTCGGACCTGGGCGGGCGGAATCTGCCGAATGTTCCAGCCCCTCTTGTCAGGCCCTCCCGCAGATGGGATACAGGCACCCACGCACCGTAAACCGCTTACTCGCGCACACTGCTTAACGGAGACTCGCCATGTCCGCCCCGCTACCCGCTGCTTATGTCTATCGGCCGATGACGGCCACCGATCTTCCCTTGGCGCATGCCTTGTCCGTGCAATTGAAGTGGCCCCATCGCCTGGACGACTGGGCCATGCTGCAACGGCTCAGTGACGGTTTCGTGGTTCTGGACGGCGAGCGTCTGATCGGCACCGCCTTCGCCTGTGCGCAAGGCGCGTTCGCCACCATCGGCTTGGTGATCGTCAGCGCCGACTATCAGGGTCAGGGCATCGGGCGCCGGTTGATGGAACGGGCACTCGAGGCCTGCCAGTCCCGCACCCCGATGCTGAACGCCACCTTGGCCGGCGCGCCGCTGTATGCCAGCCAGGGCTTTGTCGAGTTCGGTCGGATTCAACAACATCAAGGCCAAGCGCAGGCCCCCGCCGCCGGACCGTTGGCCGACGGTGAAGTGTGCCGCCCGCTGCGCGAGGCCGATCAGGCCCGCCAACGGCTGTTGGCCAACGCCGCCAGCGGGCTGGACCGCACAGCCGTACTCACCGCGCTGGATGATGTGGTCGAGTCTTCACTGGGCATCGAGCGTGACGGCCAGTTATGCGCCTTTGCCCTGCTGCGCCCATTTGGTCGTGGTCGTTGCATCGGCCCGGTCGTCGCCGAAAATCTCCCACAGGCCAAGTACCTGATCGCCGGGTTACTGGCCCAGGTGCCGGGCGCTTTCGTACGCATCGACATTCCAACGGACAGCGGCTTGAGCGATTGGCTGGAGGAAGCGGGTCTGAAGCCGGTCGACACCGTGGCGCAAATGGCCCGGGGCAACCCTCCGCAAGCGGTCGACAACGTCCGGCAGTTTGCACTGGTGACCCAAGCCATCGGCTAAACGTAATCGCGCGGACAACCATTCGGCGGCAGGTATCCGTTTTTTCCAAGGCCTGCCCGTCGAACTGCTTAGCCCACTATCAAACCTCATATAACCAACGGCAATAATCCAAATAACAAAGAACATGTCACATGGCTATTTCCGCCTTAAGCCTCACTTATTGGCGGCTATGTTTTTATTGGATATTACTCACGCGCCAGCCTCCGACGTGCACCAGCAACGCCCCAACCCGCTGTAATCATTAAATAAAGTCTGAAAAAACACGCTCAGACCAGCGACCCGCAACACACTCTTCCCGCCACTCCCCGATACACTTCCCGCCAGTAAGCTTGCAAAAAAACCACGCCCGTCTAGTCTCACAAACGGTTCATAAAACACAACTAATCGCCCATGAAATCCGCCACCCAAGACGGAGGTAGTCTATTTCCTTACAACAACACAATCGCTGTTTCTAATTACTGACACGGATTCGGTCATTACAATCAAGAGGGATGCTTGATGAATCGCAGTCGTGGGTATCGTGCGTTCTCGAAAAGCGCGCTGCAAGATACAGAGCAAGCGTTGCACGGACACTTCGAGGTGAACTACGACTATCCGGTGGTGTTCACCGATCACCTGTTCGACCCGGAAAATCCCTGCCTGCACCGCCAGTTGACCGCACAGCACGGGGCTTCGGCGAGCGTGCTGATGTTCGCCGATGAACAGCTGCTGCAAAGTGCTCCAGCGCTGCTGAAACAGATCGAGGGCTACTTTGCCACCCATGCCGCGGACCTGCGGTTACTGGCCGCGCCGATTGCAGTCCCGGCCGGCGAACTGAGCAAGAATCCACAGGCGTTGCAGCAACTGTACGCCGACATGCTGCGTCATGGACTGGACCGCCATTGCTATGTGCTGGCCTTGGGCGGTGGCGCGGTGCTGGATGCGGTGGGCTACGCCAGCGCCACCTTTCACCGAGGTATTCGCCTGATCCGCATCCCGAGCACGGTGCTGGCACAGAACGACGCGGGTATCGGCGTGAAAAACGGCATTAACGCTTTCGGCCAAAAGAACCTGCTGGGGGCCTTCTACCCGGCCACCGCGGTGATCAATGACTTCCAACTGCTGACCCACCTGAGCCGCCGCGACCAGATTGCCGGGTTGGCCGAGGCGGTCAAGGTGGCGCTGATCAAGGACGCGGCGTTTTTCCAATGGATAGAGCAACAGGCCGACGCCCTCGCCCACTTCGATCACCCGGCCAGCCGCTATGCCATTCGCCGCTGCGCCGAACTGCACCTGGAGCACATCACCGGCGCCGGCGACCCGTTCGAACGCGGCAACGGGCGGCCACTGGATTACGGGCATTGGGCCGCCCATAAACTGGAAAACCTCAGCGGCCACAGGTTGCGTCATGGCGAAGCCGTGGCGGTGGGCATGGCCCTGGATGGCTTCTATGCCAACGCCAAAGGTCTGTTGAGCGATGCCGACAGCGACCGTGTGCTGCGCCTGCTGCGCAAGCTCGGCTTCTGCCTGTGCCCACCGGAACTGATGTTGAAAGACGTACAGGGGCGTTCACAAGTACTGCTCGGACTGGAAGAGTTCCGGCAGCACCTGGGCGGGCAACTTTCGATCCCCATGCTCAAGCGGATCGGCGAGTCGGTGGACCTGCATGAAATAGATACCACGCTGATGGAGCAGGCATTGCTACGGCTGACTGGCTGTTCCAACCCGGTGCCCGGTTTGAGCCAAGGCTGCACGCCATGAGCCACGCATCGCCAAACCTGAAGACCTGGATGCCCCTGGGCCGGATGTCCAACCTGCCCACGGTCTGGACCAACAGCCTGGCCGCCGCCTCGGTACTGGGCCTGAGCCGGCTGATCGACCAGCCGCTGGGCAGCCTGATATGCGTTCTGGTGTTTTTCCTGTTTCCACACTTCCAGCGCTGGGTCAAACCGACATGAACATGGACGTCATTGCAGCCCCCTCGACCGCCCTGGTCATGCGCCACGATTGCCTCGCCGAACAACTCCAGGCCTTCATCCGACAGCTCGATGACAGCGAGCGGCAATGGTGGCGCGGGGCGCAAGAGCGACTCGCCCAGCACCCGGACGCCAACACCTCGGCGCTCTTGAGCAGCCAATGCAAGCGCCATCTCAACGAACAGGCCGCGCCCAACGCCGCCGGCTGGAGCCACGTCCAGCTGGCGCGCGCGCTGCTGCTGGCCCAGGCGTTGGCGCAACAACCGGCCGCCGGGCAACTGCCGTTGCTGCGCCAGCTGTTTCTGTGGGGCGACGATCAGGAAAAGATCGCCACCTTGAAAGCCCTGGACTGGCTCGATAGCCACGGGCGCTGCGTCGAGCTGGCGCTGCAGGCCGGACGTACCAGCAACAGCCAGGTGTTTGCCGCCCTCGCCCTGGACACCCACTACCCGACCCGTCACTACAGCGAACGGGCCTTCCACCAGTTGGTGCTCAAAACATTGGGCATGGGCCTCGACATACGGCGCCTGACGGGGCTGGCGGAACGCCATGGCGTGATCCTCAACCAATTGGCCCTGGACCTGCTGGAGGAACAGCTGGCGGCCGACCGCGCGGTATCCCCCGGGCTGCCCCAAACGATTGCCTTCGACCTGCTCAGCGCAGCGCAACGCGAGCGCCTGGCCGGCCTCAGTCGGCAGCAACGCTTGCCGGCGGAATGGCGTGAACACCTGTCCAGCCCCACCAGCCCCTCACCGAACTGATACTCAACTGCTCCCGCCCTGGGACGAGGATTCACCATGCTCAAATATTTCGACCCGCACATTCATATGGTCAGCCGAACCACCGACGACTATCAGAACATGGCGGCCGCCGGGATCACCGGGGTCATCGAACCGGCTTTCTGGCAAGGCCAGGCCAGGACCAGTGTCGGCAGTTTCATTGATTACTTCGACACTCTGCTGGGCTGGGAGCGCTTTCGCGCCAGCATGTTCGGCATCCATCACTTCTGCACCATCGGCCTGAACCCCAAGGAGGCCAATGACCTGTCGCTGGCCAACGAGGTACTGGAGATGCTGCCTCGTTACCTGGTCAAGGACGGCGTCGTCGCGGTCGGCGAGATCGGTTACGACGACATCACCGCGGAAGAAGACCGCTTCCTTGCCGCACAGCTGGAGCTGGCCAAGCAATTCAATCTGCCGGTGCTGGTGCACACCCCACACCGCGACAAGATCGGTGGCACCAAACGCACCCTGGCGGTGATTCGCGAAGTCGGCATCGCCGAGAACCTGGTGATCATCGACCACCTCAACGAACTGACCCTGCCCCTGGTGCTGGACAGCGACTGCTGGCGCGGCCACTCCATCTACCCCAATACCAAGATGTCGGAGCAGCGCATGGTCGCCCTGTTGCAGGAGTACGGCACCGAGAAGATGGTGGTCAACAGCGCCGCCGACTGGGGCATCAGCGACCCGCTCAAGGTGCCGAAGACCGGCCAGGCGATGCTCGCCGCCGGCTTCAGCGAAGCGCAGGTCGAACAGGTGCTGTTCCATAATCCGGTGGATTTCTTCGCCCAGAGCGGGCAATTGGACAAGACACTGGTGAGCACCCCACTGCCCATCGATCAGCGCCGGCAATGGCAGGAAAACTCGGCACTGCGTGGTCAGGAACCGGTGGTCAAATGAGCCAGCCCAGGGATTGGACGCCCACCCAGATCGGCTATTGCAGCAACGTGCATCCCACCCCCGAGCTGAGCCGGTTGTGCGCCTCGATCGAGGCGCATTTCCAGGCCGTGCGCCAGTTGCGCGGACTCGACGAGCAGGACAGCGGATTGTGGATCAGCGCCAAGGCAGCGGCGCAATTGCAGCAGATGACGACACGCCAGGCATTCCTCGAGTGCTTGCAACGCAGTGGCTTGCGCCTGACCTCGCTCAACGGTTTTCCCTACGGCCAGTTCCATGAAGGCGCGGTCAAAGCCGAGGTCTATCGTCCTCACTGGGCCGATCCGCAACGCCTGGAATACAGCCTGCAACTGGCGCGACTGCTAGCGGCCGCGCTGCCGCCGGACTGTGCCCGGGGGGTGATCTCCAGCGTACCGCTGGGCTATGCCGCGCATTGGACGCCGGCGCTCCAACACGGCGCTGAGCGGCAGCTACGCCAACTGACCCGGTCCCTGGCCAGGCTGCACCAGGAAACCGGCAAGAAGATCGTGTTCTGCCTGGAGATGGAGCCGGACTGCGTACTGGAAAGCACTGACCAGGCCATCGCCTTTTTCCAACACTGGCAAGGCACGGACCCGCATCATGAGCATCTGGCGCTGTGCTTCGATGTCTGCCATCAGGCCGTGATGTTCGAAGACTGCTATCAGTCGCTGGACAGGCTGCGTCAGGCACGGGTGCCCATCGGCAAGATTCAGCTGTCCAACGCCCTGATTTGTCGCCTGCCCCCTCAGGACCACAGCCGGCGTGAACACGTTCTCAAGACCTTGCGCGACTTTGCCGAAACCACCTACCTGCATCAAGTGAAAGCCCGCGATGCGCAGAACCGGCTATTGGCCTGGGCGGACCTTCCCACCGCCCTCGACGATTGCGCAAGGAGCCCCGGGCAATACCCCGAACTGAGGATTCATTTCCACATTCCGCTGTTCAGCGAACACTTGCTGTTGCCCGAACTCAGCGGCAGTCAGATCGCCCTGGCGCAGACCTTCGACTTTCTGGCGGACCATGTGGATTTTCGTCCCGTGCTGGAAGTGGAAACCTACAGTTGGGGCGTCCTGCCCGCCCAACTGCGGCCCACTACCGAGCTCGCCCAACTCCAGGGTATCGCCGCGGAACTGCACTGGGTCGAAGAACAACTGCGGCAGCGGCATTTGCTGCGTCCGCAAACCCGCGAGGCATACGCCCATGCCCTCTGATCGCCCGCGTCAACCGCTGCTGCTGATCAACGTGGTGGGGCTGACACCCGCGCTGCTGGGGGCGGCGACGCCCCACATCAATGCCCTGTTGAAAACCGCCAAAATGGCCAGCCTGCAACCGGTGTTCCCCGCCGTCACCTCTACGGTGCAAGCCTCGATCCTCACCGGTCTGCCGCCGTCGGAGCACGGTATCGTCGGCAATGGCTGGTACTTTCGCGATCAGGCCGAAGTGCGTTTCTGGCTGCAACCCAACGCCCTGATCCAGGGTGAAAAAGTCTGGCAGGCACTCAAGCGTCAGCGCCCCGGGTTTCGCTGCAGCCAGTTGTTCTGGTGGTACAACATGTATGCCGACGTGGAGGCCGCCATCACCCCACGCCCTCACTACCCGGCCGATGGCCGCAAAATCTTCGGCCTGTATTCGGCACCGGCGGCGTTGCACGAGCGTATCGAGCAGCAGATTGGCAAATTCCCCTTTCCGAGCTTCTGGGGCCCGGCGGCCGGTATCGCCTCGAGCCGCTGGATCGTCGACTGCGCCATCGCTGAATTCCAGCTCGATCGACCCGACCTGCAGTTGGTCTACCTGCCCCATCTCGACTACAGCCTGCAGCGCCTGGGCCCCGATCATCCGTCGATTGTCGACGAGGTGCGGGCCATCGATGGTGAAGTGGGGCGTCTGCTGGACTTTGCCCAAGCGCAAGGCGCGGCGGTGATGCTGCTGTCCGAATACGGGATCGAAGCCGTCGAGCAATCGGTCTCCATCAACCGCTTGTTGCGCGCGGAAGGTTTGTTGCAGGTACGCCAGTCGTTGACCTGGGAATTGCTCGATCCCGGCGCCAGTGCGGCGTTTGCCGTTGTCGATCATCAGATCGCGCATGTCTACGTCAAGCAGGCGCAAGACATCCCGCGGGTCAAAGCGCTGTTGCAGCGCCAGCCCGGTATCGAGCAGGTGCTGGATAAAGCCGAACAACGGGCCTGGCAGCTGGATCATCCGCGCAGCGGCGAGCTGGTGACCGTGGCCGCGGCGGGATACTGGTTCGATTACTACTACTGGTTCGACGATCGCAAGGCACCCGACTTTGCCCGTACCGTGGACATCCATCGCAAGCCCGGCTACGACCCGCTGGAGCTGTTCATCGACCCGGCCATCCGCTTCCCCAAATTGAAAGTGGCGCGCCGCCTGCTGCAGAAAAAGCTCGGCTTTCGCTACTACATGGACCTGATTCCGCTGGATACCCGCCTGGTTCGCGGCAGTCATGGCCGCCTGCCCGCTAGCGAACAGACCGGCCCGCTGCTCATCACCGATTGCGATCTGCCGTTGCCTCAGCGTCTTGCGGCCACGGAAGTGAAGCAACTGCTCCTGGAGCACTTCCTGGGGCATTCACACACCGACCCGGCCAATGCCAAGGAGCTTCCATGCGGCGAGCCATTTCCATAACAGTTCTGAGTGCCTTGGCCGGTTTGGCCCAGGCCGAGAACATCAACAACTTCAACTGCACCGACTTCTTTCTATTCGCAAGAGACATCGACAAGACCCGGACAGAGTTCAACAAGAGTCCCGAGACCATGGCCTGGAACTGGTTCGTCTGTTTGAACCAGCCCAGCACCGCGAAAAGCCCCAATCGTGTATGGGAAATAATGAAGCCCTCGGAGCAGGTCTACCTGCGCAACGGTGCCGCGCCCGCCGACTATGAGCACCGCGTGATGCCACCGAATGCCGTGCTCCAGCAGGCCAGGACGCTGGGACTGGACCTGTCACGAGCGTTCCATGACCTACGCGCCACCCAACAGGTCGATGGCTTGGCCCTGCAAATGGGCGGTGCCGTGCCGGCGTCTCAAAAAGGCAACCCTGTACGCTTCCAACTGCTGATGGGCAAGGACACGTTCGATTACATCGTGAAAAACAAGGTCTACAACATGAATGGCCAGGAAGCCCTGTCTGGCAACCTGGTGTTTCCGAACACCGCCTGGGAATTGAAAGCCGCCTGGCTGTGGATCGGCACAGACCCGGACTACTTGAAGCAACTGGTAAGCGATGGCTACTACATTGCCCAGGCTTATTACCAGCAACAAGACGGCACATACCAGGTCGGCTATGCCGCGTTGAGCGGCTTGCATGTCGTCAACAAGCTGAACGCCAACTGGGTCTGGACCACCTTCGAAAATATCAACAACAGCAAGTACACCGTGACCAATGACGCAAAGGCCATGAAGAACAGCACGGGACCGACACCGGACGCAACGGCGGCCAATACCCGCTTCCAGGCCGCTTATCCCGCCCTGTCGAAGTACGAACTGATCGGGGTTGAATTCAAACCTGTCACCCAGGTACTGGCCAACTCTCAACTGGAGTCAGCCTTCCAGAACACCTCGTCCTGCCTGGCCTGCCATGACACCGCCGCCTACTCGAACACCAAGGGTTACTTCAATTTCGCCCTGGGAAACGGTGGCGGCATTCTCTACCCCACGACCCCGCTGCCGGAAAAGACTTTCACCGGTTACAAAAAACTGGACTTTGTCTGGTCGTTGAAACACGCCCAGTGGCAACGCTAAGGAGCATGACATGAGTGTATTGAACTTCCCTCGCATATACCTCAACGGCCATATGTTCTGGAACCCGCCAACGGCCAACAACAACGATGTGTTTCCACTTTATGACGCGGTCAACGCGGACATCAACTGGCCGTTCATGGAGCATTTCGACATCAATTGCGACAACGCTCCCACCCAACTGATGCCCTGGGTCATCTCCCCCCTGGAGATGCGCGACCTGCCGACCTATGTGTTGCAGGTACCGGGCAATAGCGACCCGCTAAACTACCCGTATATGCCCGCCGAATGGGACCTGTTCGGCGACAATGCCTGCGGCACGGTGAACTATGGGAAGGATATCCATTCCAGGATCATTGGCGGCGAGCTGCAGGCCAATACCTACATCGACCAGGATCCGCTGGTCGACAAGCCCTATCAGTTGTTCGGCAATCCCCTTGGCAGCTCCGCCCCCACTGCCGCGCGCTTCGTGGACATCAGCCCGTGGCAGAACACCTTCACCGCGTTGTATTTCGACAAGCTGGTGCTGGGGGATGCTACCCGCGGCCTGACCCTCAATCGCAAGTACCGGATGATGGACCGTTTCCTGAACTTCAAGTGGGCGGCCTTGGGTGGCCTGGTGCATGTCACCACCACCTGGCAGACCTGCTTCCCCAAGGAAAATCTGGAATGGGTCATCGGCGACTCGTCCCTGCTGTTCAACCTTCAGCAGCAGATGCAGCTGCAAGGGGCGCAGGGCCTGATGTTCAGATTCTCCACCTACCTGACCTGCTACGACAGGAACGGTGTTTTCAACGACTTCACGCCGAACATCAACACCCGCTCCCATCTCCATCATGTTATGGGCGACGTGCGAAAGATGTACAAGCTGGGCCTGGACAACGTTGCCAATATTTTCTCCAACCCCGCCTATAGCCGCACCGCCGCGACCCTGGGCCTGTGGTTGGCCAACGAATACCCCACCGCCCCCGCCGGACGGCGCCTGGTACCCAACCAGCCCGTATCCATCTTTAAAACGAACCAGGAAGATACGCAAAGCGTCCAGTTGGGGGTGATCTCGGCGCAGATTACCGGCGACACCTTGTCGCTGGACCTGAGCAACACCTTTCCGTGCTATCCGGTGGACCCCAAGGCCCACATCCTCACACCGGAGAAATTCCATGCCGGCAACTACAAAGTGGGCGCCCGCAATAAGGCGCGAATCGCCACGGTGACCGGCTTCAACTTCGAACAATACCGGCAATCGGCCTTCGACAAACGCTCAGGCATCCTCGACCTCACCCTCCCCCCCGGAGCCAAGGAGATATTGGAGAACGGTAGCCTGATTCTGCAACAGGAGGGCTCGGCGCTGACCGCCGCCGAGCAGCAGGCGTGGACCGCCGAGGTGATAGAAAGCGGCAGTTTCATCGACGTGGGAGAACGCAAGACGCTGAGCATCATGGTGCAGTTGGATGGCAAGCCGGCCGCCAGCACCACACTGTTGGTGGCGGAGTATGGCAACCCCTACATGGTGACCAGCAGCGACTACTATCTGGCATTCAGTAACGCGGCCGACTTCACGCTGTTCTATGACGACCCGACGGACCGCAAAAATAACATGGCCAATCTGCCGCAATTCACTGACGCGCGCCCCGTATCGAACTACCGGAGCACCGGCAGCGGCCGTCGGCTGACCGCTCTGCAAACCGGTCAGCCGAGTGGAAACCCGATCGGTTATCAAGAGTTCCTGCATGGCCCGGGTAAACCAATCGCGGTCGACCTGCGCCCTTGCCTGGCTTTCGACAAGGGCACCCAGGTCAGCAGGACACTGAACAACTCCCAGGCCAGCAAGGTGGAGTATTCCTATGTCGCCATCACCACCGACGCCAAGGGCATTGCCCGGCTGAACTTCAGGGCCGTGGCGCCGGGCTTCCCGACCTTGCGTTTTTTCGTGCAGCAAAACACGCCCTCAGTTATCCCCTTCAGCTTCCCGATCACCGATGCCTATACCGACTTCCTCGCCCCGATACGTGTTCTGCCGGTGGACCTGCAGCTGCAACAGGAGTTCATCGACAAATGGAACTCCATCTACAAGGATCAGAACGCTCCAGAGACGTTGTGGAACGACTTCATCTACCCACGCATCCTGCAAACCTTCTATTACCTGTACCCCATCATGAACAAGTTCATGCCGCTCAACTCCCAGAAGCGGGTCGAAGGCGCCATCGACCAGTTGATTGTGCTGATCAGCAAGCCGTACCAGGACGAAAGCACGCTAGCGATGCCCATCACCCGCGACATGTCGCAAAGTCGTCGCGCCGTGCTCGAACTCTGGGCGACGGCCCTGGTGAAGCTCAATTACCCACCCAAGAAACTCAGCATGAGTGACTACGACAGCTGAACAACCACACATCTCCAGCAGGACGCCGGGTGGCAACGCGTCACCCGGCGCTGCACAGGAGAGTCGAATGCTCCAATCAGTGGCTGCCAAGCCTGCTGTCCAGGCCACGAAGCCGTGATTGCTCACCGCCTGTTTGAACATGGAGAGTGCCTATGTCCGTTGCCATTCCTATCCCCGCCCGGCCCATCGAAAGCCTGCGTCCCAGCACCTTCATCGCCGAGGGCCTGCTGAACCCGCGCGGTGTGTGTGTCGAAGCCGATGGCAGCCTGCTGCTGGTTGAAGCCGGCTCCGGCCTGCCGGAGCAGACCTTCAGCGGGCGGATCAGTCGGCTGCGCCCCGATCCGCGACACCCCGGCACCTACCTGCCCCCCGACATCCTGGCACAGGGATTTCGCTCCATGAACATGCAAGCGCGCATGCTACGGGATGAAATCATGGGGCTTTCGGACATTGCCTGTGGTGAGGGGCGCTACCTGGTCAGCCAGACCGATTATGTCGAGGGCTCGAAAATACTGGATCTACAGTACACCCCGCCCGAGCCGGTCTTCAGCAGCCGCGGCAATCTGAATTCGCTGTGCTACCACCAGACGCGACGCAGTTGGCTGGCGGTCAAGCCCGATACCAACCAACTCGTCGAGTTCACCGACGAGCAAGGTGAGCGGGTCCTCGCGCAATTGCCCGACCTGGATCAAGGCCAGGACGCGGTGCCCGTGACCCTGGTGTACGAACCGACAACCGAGGCCGTGCTGATCAGCCTGTTCTCCGGCGAGCTGCAGCGCTCCCCGACCCGCAAGGGCATCGACTTTGCCGACAAGGCGGGCCAGGTCATACGGGTCTGGCCACGCACCGGGCAGCTCGAGATTGTCCTTCACGGCCTGCAACTGCCCACGGGCTTGGCCCTGTGCCCAGACGGCACGCTGTTGGTGCTGGAGCTCTGCGACCGGCTGTTGCAACCACTGCCACCTGACTGGGCGGGAGAGCCTCTGCATGGCGGCTTTGCGCGGTTCAGTGGCCGTCTGCTCAGTTGCAACCTGCAAACAGCGCAAGTCAGTGTCCTTGCTCGTGGCCTGGATACACCCTCGAACCTGTGCCTGGTACCCGGCGCGGTGCTGGTGAGCGAAGGCATGGGCTTGCCTGGTCGGCCACTGCCCACGCCGGAGAGCGGCAACGCGGCCCTGACCGGCCGACTGCGGCGGATACCGCTCTAGCAAAAGCTACTCATCCGCTTTGCCAAAGTGGTCGGCCGGTGCCGTCATCACCGAGCCCTCCACCTGCGCACCGAATGCAACCTCACGCGCCATGGCCCATTGCGCGAACGCCTCACAGCGCAGTGGGACCGAGAAGAAATAGCCTTGCCCGACCTCATAACCCTGAGCAATGAGGATATCGCGCTGGGCGGCCTGCTCGATGCCTTCAGCCACTACGTGCAAGCCAAGCCCCTTGCCGATACCAATGACCGACTCGCTCAGGGCGCGGCAGGAGGCATCGCGCTCCAGGTCGTCGACAAAGCTCTTGTCCAGTTTCAACTCGCTGATCGGCAGGCGCCGCAAATACCCCAGGCTGGAGTAACCGGTGCCAAAGTCATCAATAGCCAGACGCACGCCCAAGGCATGCAGATCACGGATGGTTTGCTCGGTGCCCACGCTATTGGACAACAAGACACCCTCGGTCACCTCCACGCACAGGTCGCTGGGCTGCAAGCCACAACATTGCAATTGCCGGGCGATCAGCTCGGCCAGATTCCGATTGTGGAAGTTGATCGGCGACAGGTTGATCGATAAGGAGGGGACCCGCAGACCTTGTCGACGCCACAGCGCCAACTGCTCGCAAGCGTGCTGTAGCACCCATTGGCTCAGTGTATTGATCAGCCCGCACTCCTCGGCCAGGGGAATGAATCGACAGGGGGCTATGTGCTCCAGCGTTGGATGCACCCAGCGCGCCAGCGCTTCGGCACCGACCAGACGTCCGCTGCGCAGCTCGATCTGCGGCTGATACACCAGATACAACCCATCGCCGGCCAGCGCCTTGCGCAAGTCCGTTTCCAGCATCAAGCGCTCCTGGGCAACCTTGTTCATCTCTTCGAGAAAGAAACTGAAGCTGCCGCGTTCGACGCGCTTGGCCTGGTACATGGCGATATCGGCACGATGCAGCAGGCTTTCCATATCCTGCCCGTCCCTGGGGAACATACTGATGCCAATGCTGGCCGACAACACCACGGAAGTCCCGGCGACGTTTGCCGGGACACTCAGGATCATCATCAGCCGTTCAAGAAAGAATGTGACCTGGGCGGCGTTCATCCGTGGCAGCACCAGCACGAACTCATCCCCAGACAGGCGTCCGACAATGTCCGACTCCCGCAGCACGCTGCGCAGCCGTTGCGCCATGGCTTGCAGCAGCTCGTCCCCCGAGGCGTGCCCGAGGGCATCGTTGACCTGTTTGAAACGGTCCAGGTCGACGAACAGTACCGCCAGCTCGGCCCGCTCTTCAGCCGCTTCAAGCAAGGTCCGCTCGGCCTGGGCCAGCAGGAAACTGCGATTGGGCAGACCGGTCAAGGCATCATAAAAGGCCATTCGGCGAATCGACTGCCGGGCCTCTTCGCGCTCCAGCGCCAACATGCACAGGTGGATTCCCGCCGTCACCAGATGGGTATGCAGGGGATCGGGTCCACGACACTCTCTGAAGTACAGCGCAAATGTCGCCGCGACCCGCCCCGCGCCGTTGCGTACCGGAACCGACCAGCACGCCCGAAAGCCCGACTGTTGCGCCAACGCCCTGAATTCGGCCCAGAGCGGATCGTGGAGAATGTCCGTCACCAGAACCGGCTCGCCCCTGTAGGCCGCCGTGCCGCAGGAGCCCGTCGCGGGGCCGATTACCAGGCCCTCGATGGCCCTGGAGTAATCCGTCGGCAAACCCGGGCTGGCCAAGGGGTGTAGAACGCCCTCCTTGTCCACACTGAGGATCGAGACCGCGACCTCGGGGGCGATGTGTTCGATCTCCTGGCACAGCAGGGTCAACACGCTCTCCAGCGACGTTTCCTTCAACAACGCGCCAATGATCTTGTCCTGCAATACCTCATGCAGCTTGGTCCGGGTAACGTCGGTCAACACGATCACGACGTTCTCGACCTTGCCCTGCTGATCGAACACCGGCGTCGAGGAAACGTGCAGCCACAGCCGTTGGCCATTGCGCCTGCCGATCAGCGCGCTGATTTGATTGGATCGACCGCCGAGAACTCTTTCCAAAACCTTGCGCGCATACGCCTTGGCTCGGGTATCCGGGGCAAAGAACAGCAGAGGTGACTGACCGATGACCTCTTCCCGGGAATAGCCCAGCAATCGGACAAACCCGTCATTGACATAAATGAGGCGTCCTTCGGTATCGACGATACAGGTGGCCGAGCTGGTGGCATTGACTGACATCGAGAGCAATCGATGCTCGATGTCTTTCAAGCGCGACTGGGTGATGTCCTTGAGAAAAGAGGCGTAAAGAATACGGCCCTGCAAGGTGATTTTGGAGAGGGACATCGAGCCCCAGCGCACCCCGCCATCCTTGCGCGCAATACGCACATCCCGGCTGGCGCCGATAATCTTGTTGACTCCGGTCTCCCGGTTGGCGCTGATAAAACCGTCATGCTGGGCGTAGAGAGCCTGAGGCACCAGCGTCTTGACATTGTTGCCAAGCACTTCATTTCGCGGACACCCCCAAAGCTGCTCGGCAGCGGCATTGAAAAACACCACGCGGTTGTGATCATCAATGACCACCACGGCGTCAATTGCCTGCTCCAGTGTCTGCACGAAAAAGTGCTCTGCTTCTTCGCCACTGATCAACCCGACTCCAGAGTCCATGTCTTTACCACTTATGCCTGTAATCACTGTCTCACGCCCTTGAGAGCACGTGAGGTACCAGAAGCGCGACCCGGTCTTTGCAACCGAAAGTGCGGCGCTATCACCCAAAGCAATTCGTATCAGGTAATGCGATGAAAACAAGCCAAACGGATACAACCGTTCTTATGGTGTCAGTTTAACGGTTTCGTGTATTCGCGCTGTAAAAACGCCTGGGATTTTTTGCCTGGATAATCATTCGTAGTTGGCGTCAGCCGCGGATATCGTCGTTGTCACCAGGACTCACGCGCAACGAGCGGGCACGCGACCCGGTGAGTCGTGGGGTCGTCCCGACGCGCGATCACATGCTCGGCCGCGCGACGGCCCATCTCATAGAACGGCAATTGCACGGTACTCAGCGGTGGATAGAACAACTCGGCCACCCCGATCATGTTGTCATAGCCTAGGACTGCCACATCGTCTGGAATGCGCAGGCCGCGACTGAGCAGGTATTGATACGCGACCAGGGCGATACGATCGTTGCCACAGACAAGCAGGTCAAACGGCGGCTTGCCCTGCGTGCCGCGCAATTGCCGTTCCAGCGCTACCAAGGTTTCCTGATAAGCATCATCGGTCGACAGGTTGTATTGGGCAACAGCGTCCACGGACATGCCGACCTCCGCAAGGGCGCGACGCAACCCCTGCTGGCGCCACTCCCAGGCCAGGCTGCTTTGCGGCAGGTTGATGCACAGCGGATTTCGGTAGCCTCGTTTCAGCGCCTGTTTGACCGCCTGATACTGACCGTCTTCGTCGTCAGGTATATAACAGGCAACACCGGGTTCGGCACTCATGCAATTGCTCAGTACCAGCGGCAGGCCGCGCAACACCTGGGGAATTTCGACCGTGCGTAACTGCATGGTACTGAAGATGATGCCGTCGGGCTGATGGGACAGCATCAGGTCGATGGTTTGCTGACTCGGTGGCGCCTCGAAGACGTTGAGGATGAAGACGTTCCAGCCGTTTTCTCGGGCCGTGCGCTCCATTGAAAGGAGCATTTCCACGGCGAAAGGCGTTGTCGCGGTATCAAGCGCGAAGACGCCGATGGTCTTGCCACTGGAGTGACCACCACGGATCTTGCGAGCGGAAAGGCTGGGGACATAGCCCAAAGTCTCGATCGCTTGACGAACTTTCGCCAAGGTTTCCTGGTTCAGCTTTTCCGGGGTGTTGAGGGCCCTGGAAACGGTCATGAAGGAAACCCCTGCAAGCCGTGCGACATCTTTAACGGAAGCCATTCGCGAGTGCCATTGCTTGTCTGACCGGGCATCATGTCATGCTTGATAAATGCATAACAACACAATGACTGGCAGCAGGCCGCACGAATGGTACACCGCGATACTCAGAGCCGTAGATCGGCGAGGCCCCAGACAGACGCCTCCCCGAATCGCCCTGCTCCATTGACCGCGAACGCACTGACCGCGAGGCTGTCGGGCCGAGGATAGATCCGGCTGGTCAGGCTATAGCTGCCGTCGTCGACGAACACCTCGATTGACGAACGATCGAGAAAGATCCGCAGAGCGATACGCTTCTGTCCCGCTGCCACCGGTACGCTACGAACGCCGCTGACGCCAGCGCCCGAGCATTGTCGGTCGAGTACCAAACGCCGGGCCATTGCATCGAAGTACAGCAAAGTCCGCTCTTGCAGGTCTTCGCTACAGCGCAGCGCCAGGCCAAAGCGCTCGGCGCTGCTACCCGCGAGGTCCAGTTCGAGCTCGAACTCTAGCAGCGCGCCGCGAACATCGAGTGGAGAACTGCAAGATTCAACCACACCGATCGGCAGCGTTTGTTTTGACTGCCGCAGCGCCGTCAGCTCACGGGCCGGACGCATGCGCAGCCGTTCGCCGTCGCGGCTCAGCTCACGTGGCAATGACAGCGCGCCACACCAGTGTTGCGCCTGACTCGGCATGGGGCTATCCCACATATCCATCCACGCCCAAAGCAGGCGCCGCCCATCCGGCGCCAGCAAGGTCTGCGCGGCATAGAAATCGTGACCGTGGTCGAGTTCGTGCAGCTTGCCGCACTCACTGAAACACCCGCTGTCATCCAATTGGCCCATTCGATAACTGTTCTGGAATTTGTTCCAGTTATCGTATGCGCTGGGCATCAAGCCTTGCGGCGAGTAGAGAAAGACATCGCACCCCTCCAGCTCGAACAGATCCGGACATTCCCACATATAGCCGTCCGACTCGCGCCAACCTTGCAGGGCACAACCCAGGTACTCCCAGTGATGCAGGTCCGCGGAGCGATAGAGCAGAAGCCGCGGGTCGTCGCCCTTGCGCGCCCCCAGGGCCATCCACCAATGCTCGCCTCGCCGCCAGACCTTGGGGTCACGGAAATGCATGATGTCCGGATCCGGCGCGGTCTCGATCACCGGCCCATGTTTGCTGAACGACAGGCCATCCGTGCTGCTGGCCAGGCACTGGACCTGAAGAATGTGCCGGTCATCACCCACCGCGCCCAACCAGGTGTGCCCGGTGTAAATCAGATACAGCGTATCGTCCATGACCACCGCCGAGCCTGAAAAACACCCGTCCCGATCGTAGGCATCACTGGGCGCCAAGGCGATGGGCAGATGCTCCCAATGCACCAGGTCGCGACTCTTGGCATGCCCCCAGTACATGGGGCCCCATTGCGCGGAGTATGGATGATGCTGGTAGAACACATGGTATTCACCGCGAAAGCAGACCAGTCCGTTCGGATCATTCATCCAACCCGCCGGAGGCGACAGGTGATAGCCAAGGCGATAGTCATCGCCGCGTTCGGCTATTTTTCTTTCGATGGCGCGATGTGCTTCGTCCAGCAGTGCAGCGTGCATGCTTTGGTCCTTACTAGAGTTCGTAACGCGTGGTGGATTGGACAATGGCAGGCAGTTCCAGCGGATCGGCGGCCTGGGCGGGAGAAGCTGCGCGGGCGGGATCGGTACGCAACAACGTCCATGACAGCAGCAGGCAAGCGCCGACCAGGCCCGCCATCAGCACGTAAACGCTCGAGAAGCCGACATGGTCGTAGCCATAGCCCACAAGCGGCGATAGCAGCATCGCGGTCAATTGCTGGGCGAACTGGAATCCCACCAGATAGATCGAGGCGGACAGACGCGAATCGAAGTTGAACGCTATGTACTTGAATACCGAGACCAGAAGGATCGGCACTTCCAACGCGTGCAGCATCTTGCAGGCGGCGACGGTCCAGGCCTGCGTTGCCAGCCCGGAGCCAAGAATCCGGACGAACATGATGCTGCCCGCCAGAATCAATCCGTACTTGGCGCCTGTACGGCTGACCACCCAGGGGGCGAACAACATCAATAGCGCCTCAAGAAGCACCTGCGACGAATTCAGGTAGCCATAAGCTCGGGTGCCCTCCTCCGGGGTCGGGAAGAACGAGGAGAAATACACCGGAAACTGTTGTTCGTAGATCATGTAGATCCCGCACACACCGGTCAGGTACAAGCTGAATGCCCAAAAACGCGGCAGTGTCAGCAACTTCCAAAGATCATGCAGGTGCACGGGGTTCGCCGCTTGCCCAGCGGTTTGCCCGCCTGGTTGGCTGAACCTGCTCAAATCCAGCCTGAACAGGATCAGCAAGAACACGATGCCAGCGGCGCTGCTCATGTAAAACGCGATATCCGGGTCAATGTTGAAGACCACCCCGACAACGCCCGTCGCGCTGGCCCAGCCCAGCGACCCCCACATTCGGGTGGTCCCGAACTCGAGGCCCGCATGACGCGACAGTCTCTCCGTGTAGGACTCGATCACGCCCACGCCCGCGAGCATGGCCAGCGCCAGGAACGCCGCGCCGACCACGGCTCCCAGTACCACGTTGTGAGCCAGCAGGTTGGCATATACGTAAATCGCAAAGGGGGCCGCCGCGCAGAGCAGGATACCAATCCACAGCAGCAACTTTTTCGACAGGCCAAGCCGATCCTGAAGTGCGCCATAGAACGGTTGGATCAGCAGCGCCGCAATGGCGTTGGCCGCGAAAACAAAACCGATTTCCGTGCCGTTCAGACCGATGACTCGATGCAGCCAGATCGAGAACAACGAGTAGCTGGATGACCACGAAAAGAAGAAAAAATACAGCAGACCACTGATAAGCCAGTACTCGCGTTTCACTGACAAGTCCATGTGACAGTCCCTTTGTTTTTATTGTTCAGTTAACGTTAACATTACGGCGTATTACGCGTCCTGAAAGGGCTCGTTGTCAAGTGGATTGATGTTCGCGGCCGGGTTTCCCGGGTTGCTCGAGAGCATTCTTTCCCAGCAGTAAACCAGGCATCCGACAAGCGCCGCGCCGCAAACCATCAGCGAGCGACGTTGTCCCTGGAAAATGGCTCCCATTGAGGGTGGGCAAATCGCTCAGCCAGAAAATTGATCAGCACCCGGACCTTGGTCGCCAGGTGTTTGCGCGTGGGATAGACCACATAGATACCCAGTTCGCCCGACTGGTACTCCGGTAGGATCTCCACCAGGTCTCCCGTCCGCAAATCCCCGGCCACCATGAAGCTGGGTTGCAAGGCAATACCGCCCCCCGCCAGCGCGATACTGCGACAGGTATCGCCATTGTTGCAGCGAACAATCGAACGGGTGCGCACCGTTTCGCGGCCGTCAGGGCCTTGGAACTGCCAATCATTGCCGCTGGCGAAGTTGGTGTAGGCAATCACCCCGTGCTCTGCCAGGTCCTTCAAGTTGCGAACCCGAGGATGGTTCGCCAAATAGCCGGGCGAGGCACACAGGCACATCCGCGTGCCCGCCAGACGGCGTCCCACCAGGGAAGAGTTTTCCATGCGGGCAATGCGAACCGCGGCATCGAATCCCTCCTCCACCAGATCCACCAGTCGATCATTCAAGCTGATGTCCAACTCGATGTTGGGGTAGGCCTTCATGAAGTCACCCCATAGTGGCGCCAGGTGCAGCACCCCGAAGCTGACCGGGGCATTCACTCTCAAAACCCCACTGGGCTCCGGTGCGGTGGACGATACGGCCTCCTCGGCCTGGTCCATGAGCGCCAGGACTTCACGCGCCTGGTGATAAAACTGGCGCCCCTCCTCCGTCAGTGAAAGCCGTCGGGTCGTGCGCTGCAGCAGCCGCGCCCCCAGGCGTTCTTCAAGGCCGCTCACATAGCGCGAGATGGCGGCCTTGGACATCGCCAACGGTTCGGCCGCGCCTACAAAGCTGCCTTTATCGACGACGGTGCAGAAGACCTGCATCTCCAACGCTCTGTCCATCATTGTCTCACTAAGTGGAACGGTTTATCACATTCGACCTTATTTATCTCAGATTCACAACCTATAAACTGGCCCCATCGAAACGCACATCAACGCAAGTGAGGTCGCTATGAAAGTTACCGTAGTGGGTACCGGCAACATGGGTTCGGCGTTCGCAAAACAACTGTCCAGTGTCGGCCATATCGTTCGTATCACCGGGCGCGACATCGACAAGGCCAAGGTCCTGGCCGCTCAGTTTGACAATGTCAGCGCCTATCCGGCCGCCGAGGCACTGGGTGACAGCGATGTCGTTGTCGTCGCAACCGCCTATGACGACGCCGTCAAAGCCCTGCAAAGCCTGGGCGATCTGGGGGGCAAGGTGGTTATCGATATCACCAACCCACTGAGCGCCGATTACATGTCGCTGACCATCGGTCACGTGACCAGCGCCAGCGAGGAAATTGCCAAAGCAGTGCCGCAAGCCCATGTCGTAAAAGCGTTCAATACCCTGTTCGCCCAAGTGCTTGCCGACGGCCCGTTTTTCGCCAATGACCAGCGCGGCAGTGTATTTGTCGCCAGCGACAGCGAGCGCGCCAAACAGACCGCGATTGCCTTGGCACAGAGCCTGGGTTGGAACACGGTCGACGCGGGCGCACTGGTCAATGCCCGTTACCTGGAGCCATTGGCCGGTTTGAATATCTACCTCGGCTACGGCGCCGGCCTGGGCACTTCCATCGCCCCGGCCTGGCTTGGCAAGTAATCATTGAGGAGCATTCACCATGAACACTTCGTTCCCCCTGTTGTTCGTGTCTCATGGCGCTCCGACGTTTGCCATCGACCCCGGCCTGGCGGGTCAACATCTGGCCGAGCTCGGTCGCGAACTGTCGCGACCTGATGCCATCGTTGTCCTCTCCCCGCACTGGATGACCCGTGGCGAGGTCTGCGTCACGGCGATCGCCGCCCCTGAAACCCTGCACGACTTCGGTGGTTTTCCCGAGGCGTTGTACCAACTGCGCTACCCCGCACCGGGCGCTCCGGCCCTGGCCGCGCATATCGTGGATCTGCTGCGGAATGCGGGATGGAAGTCCCGGCTTGACGCCCGCCGAGGTCTGGACCATGGCGCGTGGGTACCTCTGCTGCATCTGGTCCCCACGGCCGACGTTCCAGTTGTTCAGGTATCGATGCCTGCCAGCCTCGATACCCACCAGGCCTGGAAATTGGGCCAAGCCCTCAAGCCACTGCGGGATATGAAGGTGCTGATCGTGGCCTCCGGAGGCCTGACCCATAACTTGTATGAGTTTCGGGGAGCGGTCTGCCATGGGGCCGATTACGTCAAAGCGTTTGCGGCCTGGACAGCCCAAACCCTGCAAGCAGGCAACACCGACTTCCTGCTGGACTATAAGCGGCACGCACCTTCCGCCGAACGTGCCCACCCGACCGATGAGCATTTTCTACCACTGCTGATCGCCCTCGGCGCGGCCGGCGAACACTATGCGACGCGTGTCCTGGAAGGTGGCGTGAGCTACGGCGTATTGGCGATGGACAGCTACCTGTTTTCCTCGAACAACCCTGTTGGATTCGACCCCACTCACCTCAGCCAAGGCGTTGCAGATCATGCATGACAGCTCTTTTTCCGAAGCCGTTCGCGAGCCGCGAACGGGCCTGTTTTTCCGCAAAGGGTGCGGCACTTCGGCACCCAAGGGGCGCCTGCTCCTGCTGCATGGCGTCGGTTCAAACGAAGCGAATCTCGCCTCATTGGCCGCAGCGCTACCCGAGGAGCTGGAAGTGATTCTGGTGCGCGGTCCGCTGCAGGTCGGCCCACAAGGCTTCGCCTGGTATCAGGTGAACTTCACCAGCAACGGCCCGTCGTTCAATCAAGAACAGGCAGAGTCCAGCCGGCAGCTTTTGCACCAATTCATCGAAGCGCTGCCCAAGCTGCCGACCGTGATCGCCGGCTTCAGCCAGGGCGGCATCATGAGTGCGAGCCTTGGGGTGACCGAGCCAGAGCTCGTTGCCGGTTTCGCGATATTGAGCGGCCGGATGCTGCGCGAACTTGATCCGCGGATCGCTGCCGCCGAACGACTCAAGTCGGTCTCGGCCTTCATCGCCCATGGTCATCGGGACAACGTTCTACCCGTGGTTTGGGCGAAAGAAGCGGACGACTGGCTGACTCGAATCGGCGTCACCCACGAAACACATTTCTACGACATGGCCCACGAGATCGTCGCGGAAGAACTGGTGGATTTCTCGAAATGGCTGACCAACATACTGCCACTCTCCAAATGAACAAAAGGGCCTGCCGACTGAAAAGCCTGACAAGCCCTTGATATATATGGTGCCGAAGCCGAAATCGAACCTTTCTCTTTGTCGCTGAAAATAAAGGAAAATTTTAAGTTCGAAAATTTTTCTACCTCTATGAGTACCCCCACTGTGCACACAGCGTTTGTACAGAGCGTTGTATCAGCGGTGAGGTGTTTCAAACGGAAGCTGCTTTCAGTGAACGACCTGTTTCAACAGGACGCGCAGTAGCAATTTTTCTTTCGCTGTGAGAGCTCAACACCCACTGATCAGCCGATGACGCACATTGCTGTGGTAGCCTCATCAGCTCTAGAACGTCGATTTCCATCTAAGCGAATCGCCCGGTTAGCAGCGACACCGGATGAAAATTATCACTTCTTTGCCTCTGTTTCGGTTTGACTTAAGTGCAGTATCGCATTATGCGTAGCCTCGACTCCCTTGGCGTAACCGATTGACTCATACAATACCAGCGACACTTCAAACTCGTGCCGAGCTAGATCAAAATTACCCTCTACCATTGCGAGCTTACCTAGATTGCCGTGCGCATTGCCTTCTACCTCTTTCAGAACTAGCGCACTACGCATGGCTGCTTCGGTGTCACGATCAAACTCGTCAGCGAGCAGGTTGCAAACCTCGATCTCATCAATTTCGGGATTGGCAGCGGCCGTACCGTTCGCCAATTTCTGCTCATGTTGCTCACGACGGCGAGCTGCCTCATCAACGCTGACAAGTTTTCTTCCGACGTATAAGTATCCCTGACTAGATTTCCAATCCCACTCCCCTAAATGAGCCATTTGCCTAGCAGACAATCAAACGCCATCCCGAATTAATTTGCCATCACATCGTTGCGCACCCGGTCATTGAGGGTGGCATCTGCCGGAGATAGCCATGAGACCTTCACAGTGCTTGGAATGCCCTTTGATGTCGCCCAGCCCCTAGGCATTCACGTCAAACGCGCCCAGCTGATCGTCCGCGAGAACAGCTTCAAGTTCCGCGAGCCATGAAGCGCATCAACAACAAGGTCCGGCAGCGCCGGCGACAGGCATGGCTTGACCTGCCAGCACACGAGGTTGGCCATGGCCAAAGACGATGCGCAGATCCAGCGGGACAAGCGCACCAAGGAGAAGGAAGCGCTGGCACGCATCGGTGCAACCAAGCGGACCATCATTGTGACGCCTGCCCTGGAGCATGCCTTGAACATCCTTGACAGCCGTCACAGTTTTGAGGAGTGGCAGGAAACGTTCAGCACGTTCCTGATCAACCTGGCCGCTGCGCCCACCGAAGAGTCGGCCCGATTTGCCACTATGTCGCGACCTGCTTTTGAGGTATCCGAAAAGCAGTCGCGACAGCTTGAAGAATTCAGCAAGACCGGAATCGAACCCGCTTAACCCACCCCACTCACTGCATCCTGTAACCGGATCGCCGCGCATGGGCTGGACGTACCGTAAATATGAAGTAGCGAAATGATCCGAATTGATCATTGGCTCGATCGATAATCGCCGGCCAGCCGCTAACTTTGGTTACTGGGCGCTAACGCTTGGAACCCATAACGTGCACGAAGTCGCAGCTTGGGCAATAAGCCAATCATGATCACGCTTTGCGAATGGGCGAGGTATCCCGTAAGAGATCCGAAGCGCAAAGTTATAGGCACCACTGAGCTCGTTTCCAGTAGGTGTTTTCTCTTTCAATTTTGTGTTGGTTTTGAGTCCTTCTACAGCTCCATGTAGAGCAAGCGCCTGCTTGGATGTGTCTGCGCTTTCCTCCAGGATCTGTACCGCGATATAGGCCGCATTCGAGCAGCGATCCATCTTTTCCCACTGCTTCATCTGGGCTTCATCACCGAGCGCTACAGCTGAGGTGAGCAACATCAGTGAGCCAATCAAAAAACGCATTGCTTTGATCCTTCAAATAAATTTTCGCACTAATATATCAATTTATACCAAATTGCCACCACCGGTCACGGAGGGCGGCGCCTGCATTGGAGGCCAGGGAGGCCGCCGGAGTTTCCAAACCGGAGTTCCAAATGCGTGATTTGCGCGCAAAGGCCGGAACGGACAAAGCTGAATCCAGTAGAGACATCATGCAGGCCAAGGATCAACTTGGGCATACCACCGTGGTTATGACGGAGCAGTACATTCGCAACCGCAAGGGCAAAAAAGTTTCGCCAACGAAGTGAATTGCGGACCAGATCAAAAATTGCGGACCAGAAACGAACAAGGGCTTGCATCAGCTTTCGCATGCAAACCCTTGATTTTAAATGGTGCCCGAAGCCGGAATCGAACCGGCACGCCCTTACGAGCGGGGGATTTTAAGTCCCATGCGTCTACCAGTTTCGCCATTCGGGCGGTAGCGCGGTAAAACAGCCTACGCAGTGGCTCGTTGCGAGCCAGATGGCCTGACAACCTGCCAGCCAATCTGACGCCTGCGCGACAAGGGGAAGAATATATACATCCCTCCCCCACGAAGCAAGTTCGCCGAGATCAATTCTTGGTACCGCACTCATTTCGCAACCATCTGATTTTCAAAGAGTTGCAAGGCATCGTGATAGACCTGCGCCACGATGTGCCTTCAAGGCCCCTCCGCTCTCGGGGTCGGCGGATGTTCAAAGGGCAGGCATCAATTCGACATCAAACCGTCATCATTTCATCACAAAGGCCCAACATAATGCTCCCAGCCGAAGGATCCGGCCCCATCCCAAGAAGCCCGCACATGCGGGTTTTTTGCTGTGTGCCTGGAAAGCATTGGGCTGGATCGCCAGCAGGTCGCGACACCATCCCAACCCCAGCACCTGCACAAAGCCAGCAGCTGGATCCGCTGACCCCATCTGCCAATCACACCAGCCACAAGCAGCCAATCGACGCGCTCGTGGCTTGCCCTCGTCACTTCAGTGATTGACAAGGCAAACACAGCCGCCTAACAATCGTCCTAGTTGTACGACAACAGACAATCAAAAACAAAAATAAAGAGTCCCCGAAATGAACCGAACCAAAACCCTGCAAGGTTTCGCCAGCGTTGTACTGTTAGCCGCCGCCCCACTGACCTGGGCCAATACCTACGTGTACGTTTCCAATGCCACCGATGGCACGCTCAGCAGTTATGAACTGTCTGCAAAGGGGCAGTTGCAGCCTCTGGCGACCACCGACGCCGGTGCCGGCGTCATGCCCCTCGCGCTGAGCCCCGACCACAGCAAACTCTATGCATCGATACGCGCCAAACCCTATTCGGTGGCGACCTACAGCATCGACCCCGGCAACGGCGCGCTCAAGCACCTGAAAAACGCCACCGTTGCCGACAGCCTGGCCTATGTCTCGACGGACAAGGCCGGTCACTATCTGTTCGGGGCGTCGTATGGCGAGGACCTGATCAGCGTCAACGCTATCGATGCCAAGGGCGTGGTGACCGATGATGTACGACAAGTCATCAAGACCGGCCCGAACGCGCATTCGATCATCGTCGATAAGACCAATCGCTTCGTGTACGCCGCCAACCTGGGTTCCGATCAGTACCTGGAGTTCAAATTCGACGCCACCAGCGGCAAGCTCACACCACTCGGTCATATCGATATGCCCAAGGGTAGCGGCCCTCGCCACCCGGTCATCTCGTCTGATAACCGCTTCCTGTACCTGCTCAGCGAGATGGCCGGCACCGTGACCACGTTCGCCATCGACCCAGAGACCGGGCGCCTGAGCATGCTCTCCGAAGCCAATGCAATACCCGCTGACTCAGGCCTGGTACACGGCGTCGTCCGGCCGATGATCAAACCCGGCCAACCGACCCCACCGCCACTGGCAAGCAACCTGATCTGGGCCGCCGACATCAAGCTCACTCCCAACGGGCGCTTCCTCTACACCTCGGAACGCACCGGCAGCACAGTCAGTGCGTTTTCGGTAGATAGCAAAAGCGGCAAACTGAGCTTCCTGCAGAACATCAAGGTCGAACAGCAACCGCGGGGGATCACCGTCGACCCCTCGGGGAAATGGCTGCTGGTTACCGGAGAGAAAAGCCCTGAGGTGGGGGTGTATGCCATCGATCCGCAACACGGCACGCTCACTCGTAGTTCCAGCGCGCCTTCCGGCAAGGGGGCCAACTGGGTGCAGGCGGTCAGTTACCCATGAAGCGCTGAGGGTTCATGCACGCCGCCCTGGCGTGCAACAACTTGAAGTGCTCGACGAAAGGGGGAGCAGGGAGAGGCCATGATTACGACAAGAATCATGGCCTCTCCCTGAGTGTGGAAGCTCAGCCCGATCCGGAGTTCACCTGCGGACGGCGGGCTTCAGGTGTCTCTGAGATGCCGCGAGACTCCATTGCCATAACCTATACACACCTTGTACAAATATAATACCAAAGTACAATTTATTAATGGCGACATGCTATCAATAATGATCATGCCGCCACCTCCCATGCTTGTGCCTGAGTGAGCGCTCTCCAATGAGCCTATCCGTAAGGTTCTCCCCCTGCGGAAAGCCAATGACATTTCAGAGGGCGTGGTGAAAATCGACATCACTCATCCAGCGCGCAAATTCCGCGTGCTCATGGTGAATGACTCGCCGGCAACCCGCTACCTGGAATCCGTGGGGATTCAGGTTGCCGCATAGGATTACAGTCAACAGGCTATGAAGCACTGGCAGGCGAAGAGGGAGGAAGTGATCACAGTCACTCGGACGACCAACACTCACTGAGTTTTAATAATAAAATTAGAGCCAAGGAGGCTTTTGATAAAAATAGGGACTCAACGACTCCGCAGGGGTGAGTACCATGTCAAAATGCAAAGAATGCGAAAAGCCTTGCCAAGGAATGAAAAACGAAGCATGTCATTCTTGTTTGGCGTCCCCTTATTGGAAAGATCGCCCCTCCCTTCATGGTGAGCAGTCCCCGCTCAACACCCCAGATACAGAGATCGATGAGGGATTGGTCGACAGCTCACGATGCGCAGATATATCTATAGCGCAAAACGACAACGCTATGACTGCCAATATCTTGACCGGTCCCATCACGCTGAATGAAGAACTGATAACAGCAAAGAAACTTTATCTACAATCAAGGTCCGCAGTGGTCGAAATGTTCAGTGATGCGCGAATGGGCCGTGCAATCGTTATAAATCAGGCAAATGAATTGGTCGATCACATAGCCCAATCGATTAATCGCCACCCCAATGCATTTATCAGCTTAGTACGACTCAAAAATTCAAACGAATACACCTATATGCACTCAGTCGCCGTCTGTGCACTGATGATTGCTGTTGCCCATCAGTTGGATTTTTCTGAAGAGTTAATCCATCAGGCGGGGCTTGCAGGCTTACTACACGATGTCGGAAAGGTGGCGATTCCAGGCACGATTCTTAACAAGCCAGGCAAGTTGACCGATGAAGAATTCGAGGTAATCCGTCAACATCCACAACGGGGAGAGGAAATCTTGCGAGCCTCGAGCCCGCTCTGTGAGATGGTGCTGGACGTTTGCCTGCATCATCACGAGAAGGTAGATGGCTCCGGTTACCCTGATGGGTTGGTCGGTGAGCAAATCAGCCTCTTTTCCCGCATGGCTGCCATTTGCGATGTATATGACGCAGTGACCTCGGATCGCCCATACAACGAAGCCTGGAGCCCAGCCATTGCCATTCATAAAATGTCAGGGTGGAAGCGGCATTTCGACAGTCTGGTATTTCAGGCATTTGTGAAATCAGTCGGTATTTATCCAATAGGATCGATTGTTCGCCTCAGCAGCGGTTATATTGGCGTCGTCACGGAGCAAAACCCGTATTCACTATTAACCCCCAAAGTAAAAATTTTCTTTTCTACAGCAGCAAAGGCTTACATCAAACCCACGATACTCGACATGAGCGCGCCTGCATCAACCGAAAAAATCATTGAACGCATTCTGGCCGAACAATATGGCTTCAAAAACACAGAACTGCTGTGGAACGGACCTCCCGCCAAAAACCAAGATTAAAAAACAACCTGCATGGCCCTGTTCTTGCTGGCAGACATTTATTAAAAAAAGATCTGAGCGCAGGCAGTAGACCATTAAAGCGTCATTGGCCACATCGTGCAAAAACATAAAAATCCGCCGTCTTTCATGCCGGCATAAAAACAGATTGCACTGGGGGAGTTATGAAATTCAAGTCATTGCAAGTACGCATTTGTGTCACCGCTGGGGTATGTTTGTTTTTATCATCGGCCAGTCTGGTTATTTACGGGCTATTGTCTGCTCGAAGCAACGAACACTACGTTACTAGCGAAGTCGCCGCGTTGGTCGAAAAGTCGGCGATTCGCGAGATTCAAAACCTCGCCGAATCCCGTGCCAATGCCATTCAGGCCAAATTGCAGAACGCCTTGGATGCGGCCCGCACCATGGCCAATACCTTTGCCGCCAGCAAGGCTGCACAGGGCCCGCTGATGTTGGGGCGTGAACAGATCAATACCGTATTACTCAGCGTCCTGAAGGACAATCCAGACTTCAACGGTACCTATTCATGCTGGGAAACAGATGGGCTGGACGGCCAGGATTCCGTATTTCGGAATGCTCGGGATGGCAGTAATCCACTGACGGGGCGCTTTACACCTTATTGGACACGTGGTGCCGACGGCCATGTCGCGGTACAACCATTGGTCGAGTATGACTCTACGGACCGTCACCCTAACGGGGTGCCAAAAGGCGGCTGGTACAGTGGCCCGCGCGATACCCTGAAGGAAAGTGTGCTGGATCCCATTCCTTACGTGGTTCAGGGTAAAAATGTATGGTTGACCACCCTGTCGGTACCGATCGTATCCAATGGCAAGTTCTACGGTGTGGTCGGGGCGGACTTCGATATCGCATTTATCCAGAAACTCAGTGAACAGATGTCTGCCGATCTTTATGGCGGCAAAGGTTCGGTCTCGATCATCAGTAACCAGGGGTTGGTGGTGGCGGATAGCCAACGCACCGACCTGATCGGTCAGCCCATCAAGACCTTGTTGCCTGACACCTGGGAAAAAGTGCTGAGCGATATCCAGAGCGGTCGTGGTGACAGCCTGCTCAATCCGAAAACACAGAATATCGAAGTGCTGATGCCCATTGAACTCGGGCGCACAGGCAAGCCCTGGGCGGTGCTTATTGGTCTGCCCAAGGCCGTGGTCATGAGCCAGGCTATTGCCCTGGAGCAGGAGCTGCAGGCGCGCAGTATCAGCAACAGCATCTGGCAAGTGTCGGTGGGGTTGGTCATTTCGCTGTTGGCCCTGGTCGCACTGTGGTTTTCCTCCGCGAAAATCGTCAAACCGATTCGCGAGGCCGCTGCATTGGCAGCCAATATCAGCCTGGGAGACTTTTCTCGTCGCCTGGTGCAGGAATCCGAGGACGAAGTCGGACAGTTGTCTGTCGCACTCAACGACATGTCTGAAAGCCTGCAACGGCAGGTCCGGGTGGCCGAGCGCATTTCTGAAGGTGATCTGGACCTGGAGGTCCGTTTGTCTTCGCCCCACGACACCCTTGGCAAGTCACTGGAGAAGATGGTCAACAACCTGAATCAGTTGATTTCCGAAGTTCAGGCCAGCGCCACCCAGATCACCGGCAGCTCGGCGCAGGTCACCGATCTGAGTCAGTCATTGTCCGATGGGGCGTCCAACTCCGCGTCATCCATTACCGAAATCAGCGCTGTGATGACGCAAATGGCCGCTCAGACCAAGGATAATGCCGACAACGCCAAGAAAGCCGATGAGCAATCCCAGGCATCACGAGCCGATGCGGGGGAAAGCGACAAATTGATGAGTGAGCTGATTGGCGCAATGGCTGAAATCGACAATTCGGGCAGGGACATTACGGCGATCATCACCACCATCGATAACATTGCCGCACAAACCAATCTGCTGGCATTGAACGCGGCCATCGAGGCCGCCCGGGCGGGTGAGCTCGGGCGCGGTTTTGCCGTGGTGGCGGACGAAGTACGTAGCTTGGCGGCCCGCAGCGCCGAGGCGGCGCAGCAGACAGCCGCGCTGATTGCCGACTCCTCGAGCAGGACACAACGCGGCATGATCATCGCGGGCCGAACCGCCGAATCACTCAAAAACATCGTCAGCGGAACCAGCGCGGTGTCCAGCCTGGTTTCTCTGATTTATCAAGCCTCCAGCGAGCAGGCTTCTGGCTTGCAGCAAGCGAGTATCGGCCTTGAGCAGATCGATGAGGTGACGCAGCAAAACCAATCCAACTCGCAAAATTGCGCAGCGGCGGCAAAAGATCTCTCCGCGCGAGCTTCGCTGATGCAACGGGAATTAAGTCGATTCAAGGTAAAAAAATAGATCTGAAAATCATCTGACCGGCCTACCCCTAGCGATTTTACGATTTGCGATTGCGTGACAGGCGCTCTTCCACCGCCAGAATATGCCGAGTTGTGGCGAGTACCGCATCTGGATTGAGGCTCATCGAATCGATACCAAGCTCCACCAGATACTCAGCCATCTCGGGATAATCAGAGGGTGCCTGTCCACAGAGACCGGAGTGGCGGTCGTTGCGTTTTGCGCCCTCCACTGCCAGGCGAATCATCTGTTTCACCCCTGGGTCGCGTTCATCAAAATCGAAGGCGACGATTTCCGAATCGCGATCCACGCCGAGCGTCAACTGGGTCAGGTCGTTGGAGCCGATGGAGAATCCATCGAACAGTTTGGCGAAGGCGTCGATCAGGATGACGTTGTTGGGAATCTCACACATGACATAGACCTCCAATCCGTTTTCGCCGCGCTTGAGGCCATGGCTGGCCATCGCCGCCAACACCTTTTCGCCCTCCTTCACCGTGCGGCAAAAAGGGATCATCAACTTGACGTTAGTCAGGCCTATCTCCTCTCGTACCCGCTTCATTGCCGCGCACTCCAGAGCAAAGCCTTCGGCATAAGCAGGATGGGCATAACGGGAAGCGCCACGAAAACCGATCATCGGGTTGTCTTCTTCCGGCTCGAAATACTTACCCCCCAACAAGGTCGCGTATTCATTGCTTTTGAAGTCGCTCATGCGTACTACACAGGGCTTTGGATACACTGCCGCCGCGATTGTGGCGACGCCTTCGGCCAGAGTCTTGACGAAAAAGTCCGTGGGATCATCGTAAGCGGTACTCAGGGCGGCGATCTTTTCACGTGTTGCGTCATCCAGTTTTTCCGGGTGTGCGAGCGCCATCGGATGGACCTTGATATATTCATTGATAATGAATTCCATCCGCGCCAGACCAATGCCATCCACCGGTAGCGAGGCAAGGCTGAAGGCTTGATCGGGATTGCCCAGGTTCATCATGATCTTGGTTCTGGGATGTCCCAGTTGGCTGAGATCGGTTTGCTGAATGTCAAACCCCAGAATGCCTTCATAGACATTTCCGGTTTCGCCTTCGGCGCAACTGATGGTGATCGGTGTGCCGGTTTTGATCTGCTCCAACGCGTTTCCAGCGCCCACGATGGCGGGGATGCCCAGTTCACGCGCCACAATGGCGGAATGGCAGGTACGGCCACCCTGGCTCGTCACAATCGCCGCAGCGGTCTTCATGACCGGTTCCCAGTCCGGTGTGGTGGTATCCGAGACCAGCACCTCGCCTGGTTGAAAATCACTGAGATGCCTGGCGTCGTTGATGACACGCGCCTTGCCGGCACCAATTCGGGTGCCGACCGCCTTCCCCCTGAGCAGGACCTTCGATTTTTGCTTGAGCTGGTAGATTTCAAGCACGCTCCCTTGCTTTTGCGACGCCACCGTTTCCGGGCGCGCCTGCACTATATAGAGCTGGCCATCGATCCCATCCTTGGCCCATTCCATATCCATGGGTTTATAAAAACCGGCTTTGTCGGAGTAGTGGTTTTCAACCTTGATGGCATAGTCGGCCAGTACCGTGACATCCGCATCGGAGATGCAAAAACGGCCTCGTTCTTCTCTGGACGTTTCAACATTCCCGGTGTATTCCAGCGCGATATTGCCGGTATTGAGCGTGTCGGTAAAAATCATCTTCTTTGCTTTGCTACCCAGGCCGCGCTTCAGAACGGCACGATAGCCCTGGAGCAAGCTGGGTTTGTGCACATAGAAACTATCGGGGTCGATCGTGCCCTGCACGACATTCTCGCCAAGCCCCAGTGCCCCATTGATGAAGACGACATCCCTGAAGCCTGTTTCCGTGTCCAGCGAAAACATCACGCCACTGGCCCCGATATCGCTGCGCACCATTTTCATGACCACGACGGAAAGATAGACCTTGTAGTAATCAAAGCCATTGTCGAACTTGTAGTGGATGGAGCGATCGGTAAAGTTGGAAGCCAGGCAACGCTTATAGGCATCGAGCAGGGCATCGTCACTGGCGATGTTCAGATAGGTGTCGTTCTGCCCGGCAAATGAGGCCTCCGGCGAGTCCTCGGCGGTCGCCGAGGAACGCACCGCCAATGAAATGTTCTCACCGTATTGCTGCTTGAGCTGGGCATAGCTTTGCAATATGGCCGCCTTCAGATCTTCCGGCACCGCACAGCCGTATACAATCGCCCTCGCCTTTTCTCCGCGCGCCTGCAGGTCCTTGATGTTGTCGGGGTCGAGTCCGTCAAGTGCCGCATGCAGGGGCTGCCAGGCCTTATTGTGTTCAAGGACATAACGATACGCTTCGGCGGTCACGGCAAACCCGTTGGGGATGCGCACCCCCGCAGCGGTCAGGTTCTGGTACATCTCCCCCAGCGAGGCGTTCTTGCCACCGACCAGCGGTACATCGTGGATACCCAGCTCTTTGAACCAGCGGATATGAATGTGTGAATGGGTCACGATGCGTCTCCACTTGATGAGGGGAGTGGCTTGCCCGGTCGCTGCCGTAGACATCGATTGCGACGCCCCCTCGGGCGACGCGATCAGAGTATAGACAGGATTGAAACGGGGTTACTTCCGTTGTAATTAACAGACCGCGACGAAGACGCAACATGGACATGCGTGGCAAAAGAGCCAACCCCTTTCGGATGCTTTCTTCTGGGCCGCCTTTTTTCTGGCCATCTGTAGACCCGGCCAATCTTAGCGTTACCTGTTGAACAATCAGCACCCACGTGAGTCTCACGTTACTCAACCGAGTACCTGGTATTCCCCAGACCCGGCCAACTCTCATGCCAAGGAAGACAATCATGACTGTAGATATCAGTAACTTCGACATTGCCACCCCATTGCCGACGTCAGCGACTAACCCGGTAGCGCTTGAACTGAACGGCCTCAAAGCGCTCGAAGAGTGCCCTAGCGTAATAGTCCGGCTGGCGGATGGGTCTATTCAGCTCACGGCGCCCACCAAGGGCGCATCCAGCAAGAGCACACATCGAACACGCTGCGAATGGAAAGAGTCGAATTATTGGACACTGGTTAGCGCGGCCAACCATTGGAACCAGCAAGAGATGACACTGGTGAAGGTCAACTCCGCACAGAAGGTAGTGGTTTCACAGATGCATGTTCAGGACGATGTAAATCCGGCAATCAAGGTGTTCTGGGAGAAGGGTTCGCTCACCTATGCGTTTCGAACGAACTACAACGGTGCCGACCCAACGCCTAAATTTCTGCTGGGGAACGTTGCATTAGGTGCGAAATTTCAGGTGAGCATCCATACGACGTCGGCGGGTGCCGTTGTCGTCAGCGCCAGCATCGGCGGTAACTCCGCATCCTCCCCGACTCTTCGGTTGGGAAGCTCCTGGATGTCCAAAGCTTTCGATTTCCACGGCGGAATTTACAATCAGATCGACTATACGGATACCACGCCAGCAACCGATGGCTCGATTTGCATTATCAGTCAGCTGTCCGTGACTCACGCTTAATCTGTGCTCCGGCTATTGGCAGGTGCGCAATAGCCGGTCGCGGGCTCCCCTGGCGGCCCGCCCTTTCCGCGTTGCCAGCACCGCCCCACTGATCTCCGCACCCAACGACAACCAGCGGCGCGAAGATCAGAACTTTGGCGACAGCCTTTAGCACCTCAATCAATCAGATGACTATCCAATGCCGATGATCGCTGATTGGACGGAGACGCGCCCTCAAGCAGGGCATCCACCACCGCTCGCGCCACTTCCACCGAATGCAGCATGCCCAGAACAACGCCCTCTCGACAGGGTTGGTATGCAGGCTGATTTCGTCACCATTGAGTTCGGCGGTTTCCAGCAGATTGGAAACGTAGGTCAGTGCATCCTGGGCGTTGATGCCCGGCTGGATGGCAAACAGTGTGGGCTTGTACGGGGCTTCGGGAGTGACGGGCTTGGAGCAAGTGAACGCGAGGGTATCGAGCAAACGGAGCGGGTTTGCTGGGGTCGGTTCAAACTCGCTGGAGGGTGCGTCAGAGACTTTACGCAAGTACAGGTCTTTGTCGGCAGTGCTGAGGGTTTTGCCGGCGGTCGGTGGATCGGGGGTGATTTTCTTGGTCACGGTAAAGCTCCTCTGTTAGGAAAAGGAACTCATCACCTCACGCTGCAAAACGAAAGGTGGCAAGCTGTACACAGGTTTGCAGACCGGAACAGAGGACCGGCAGGCCGAAGCCTCCTGCGCACAGCTCGCCATGATGCGAGCATGAAAATACCGCATTCGCGGCGCTGTACGCCTCTGTAGTTCCGGGCTGCAAAACCCGTATCGCTGAATTTGCAGCGACACTTGAACAGTAGCCCCGGCGTTTGGCGCACGCAATATTCTCCCACGCCTGAAACGCGTGGGAAATATGAGTTTTTTCAGCAGGTAATTTCGCATTGATTGAGCGCTGTCGAGCTGCACTGGCGGCACAAGAAACCGCCAGGATCAGATTCTCCCCGGAGCGAGTGAGTCATCAACGACCACATGATGAGGCGAAGTGCTTTTTCTACCCTCATAGCATGAGCAAGCTGTCTACCCGATCCGCTGGAGCATTCATGTATGATTTTCTCAGCACACGGATCAAAATAGATGTCTTGATTGAGAATGCACACACTTACTCCAGCAAGGTGACTCTTCGTGTATTTTTCTAAAAAATTATCGGCGATAACTCATATTGAGCACGGATTTTGTAATATTACGAAAAACGGTTTACCTGCCAATGAATTTCATCCACAACAAGAACACTCCAGCAAGGTGATTGAGGCTCGTGCTAGCGATGACTCAGGAACAATAACCGCTGACGCAGTCTTTACTAAATCCTCGCGCCCCATTTCGATCATAACCGCAGACTGCCTACCCATTCTGGTGAGCTCTACTGCCGAACCTTTTGTCGCTGCGATTCACGCGGGTTGGAGAGGCTTGTCCGCGGGAATTATAAAGAACTCTTTCAATGCTTTTTCTCTCGCTGGAATTGACAAGAGCAACTTGAGGGTGGCCCTTGGCCCCTGCATCAGGGAATGCTGCTATGAGGTACAGCTGCAAATGATCCGTGACATAGAGGCTGTTCATGGCGTGCTGTGGACGGGCGAACAAACCCCGTGGTCCTCTAGCAGGCCAACTCATAATGCAAACTCTGCCCTTGTTACGCATGGCGAAGCCTGGTTGAGCCTTTCAAAATACTGCCACCTTCTTCTGACCGCCGAGGGTATAAATCCGAGTCAAATAGATGAGTCAGCTATTTGCACTTATTGTTCAAATCTCGGATTCGGAAGCTATAGAAGGCGACAGCACAAATCAGAACCGAAAACTTTTCAATACTCGTGGATTCGTTCTCTATCATAGTGCTCGTGATCGGTTTCAACAGGAACAAAGTGAAAGAAAAAAATGGGGCCGTGCGCTCTGCCGATCGATGCAACAAGGACAAGTCGTGCTCATGCTTGCGGTCAATCACCCGTTGACGACCCATGCGGACATAAACATACCGTTACAGAAGACATGTGAACGTCCGCCCCCTCAGGTATAGGATTGCACGGAAGTAAGTCAGTGGCGTATATTTGCCATGGTATTTATTGAAACTCCATTGTTCATCCGCCGCGTCAGGGAACTGCTCGATGACTATGCCTATACAAGCTTTCAAAGGGCTCTGGTGCTGGCTCCCTCGGCTGGCGATGTCATCGAAGGTACTGGCGGGATCAGGAAAATCCGTGTCGCGGCTAAGGGCCACGGAAAACGGGGTGGTGCCCGAGTAATCTACTACCATTTTGTCTCGGCATCGCAGATAGCACTGCTGATGATCTACCCAAAGAATGAACAGCAAGACCTGACCATCGACGAACGCAAGGCGTTGAAAGCGGTCATTGAAAAGTGGAGATAACCATGAGCAAATTCTTTGCTGAGCTGATGGAAAGCGTGCAGCAAATGGACGAAATCGTGCGTGGCGAACGTCAACCCTCCCGCGAATTTACCGTCGACGCCTTGCAGATCAAAGAAATTCGCAAGGCTACCGGACTGAGCCAGGCCAAGTTCGCCGCGATGATCGATGTTCAGTTGGGTACCCTACGTAACTGGGAGCAAGGCCGGCGTGAACCTACTGGTCCGGCGAAAGCACTTCTGAGGGCCATTCACAACGATCCTGTGCATGTGCTCAACGCACTGGCATTTGACTGAGCCATGCTAAGGGCATCGTGAGATACCCTGCCCTATCTTCTCTTGTAGCTAGTGCCCCGTCGAGCGAAAGCCAGATTTTGGAGCGCGCTGGGTCTGGACAGACGTCTGATGAAGGATGGTCTGCGCCTGTCCCGTTCATATAGTCCACGACCGCGAGCAGCATCCAGAATGAGGCATCGCGCCCGACAGGGTCATTGCGGTGTGATCACAAACCAGTCGATCACCCCGACCTCACTGTTGGCCTTGATGGTCACCGAAGCCTCGCTGCCGCGCCGCTGGAGGATGGAGCGGCCCTGGGCGATTTTTTCACCCGAACGAAGATTGACCGCGTCCTGTTTATCGGTAGGACTGAACAGCCAGGCGCCACGGGAATCTCCCCATACTCGCGTACCCGCCGGGTAACGCCAGTCCCCCAGCGTGGCGGGCTGCGCCAGCTGCCCCTCCCATCTCTCAGGTCGCCGTTGTGGATCGAGGATCATGCGCAACGCGACCAATTGAAGTCCATCGAGGGCAATGTCCAGGTTGTCCGCGTCCTCGGCCCTCAGCATCCAGCTCGAACCGTCGCCATGCACCACCGTGCCCGCCGGCCAGCTCACACCGGCAATACTCACGCCCGGGACCAGGCCACACGCGGAAAAATGCCAGCGGCTGGGCCGGTACGTGTCCTCCATTTCCCGCCTGAAGGTCGCCCAGCTGCCCGCGGCACAGGACCAGCCTTGCACGAAGTGGTCATGCTCCAGATGGACACGGGAGCTGTCATATTCCGGCGAAAAATCAATTGCCACCACCGGCAACCCCAAGATCTCGAGGGGGGCGGGCAACTCGATGGATTTCAAGCTTTCAAGACCGTGCGCCTGGGGCTTTCCATCCCAACTCAGCGGGTCCAAGGTCCCCAGATGCGCTTGGCTGCCCGCCGGAAAATGCAACTCGCCCAAGTGTAGATCGGCCTGCAATCGGGGGTTCAGCGCCTGCTGTCGGGCCTGCTGTTCATCATCGATACGCTGAAAGTCGCGCCATATCACTCCACCCAGCCCGACAAACACCAGGGCCAGCGCAATCAAGCACGCATAACGCCGAGGATTACGCCGCAGGTGACGGCGCAACGGCGCAAACAGCAAGGCAACCAGGACCCACAGCAACCCGACACCGCTTATCGCGGCCAGCAACATCAACAGGAGAAGCAACAGAATGGCGGACGGATCAGGACCAAAGATCATCGAAACCAGGCGCTCACAAAGGGGACGGTAGTGAAAATGGCCATCACCTTACCACGGCCCAGAATAGGTCATAATGAGCGTCATGGAGATCACGACACCATCCAATAGTTGGCGCACCGTGCCCTACACCCTATGAACGCATCGCAGACCAACTTTTATCTGGACGTCACATGACACCCAACGCAGAGCGCTACAACCCTTCCACCGAATATGCCGACAAGCTGATTTCGCGCATCGGACAAACGCCTTCATGGATCGCAAAACGCATCGGCGTGACCGACAAGCGCATTCGATACATTCTTGATGGCGAAAGAACCGTCAAGGGAGAAACCACCGCCATTCAAATGACCTACCCCGAGCAGTTTGCCCTTGAGTGCCTTGCCGCAGAAGCTAGTGCCAGGAAGAAATAGGCGCTGATCCGAACGGGTTGTCGGCCCCCTGCGGAAAATGGGAATAGATTTATGTTCGCGATCTTATTTATTTCGATGGCAAAAAAATCATTCACTTTTCCGATGCGGACGAAAACGCTGCCTTAACCCCACAGGCCGTCATCAAGTCTTAAAGGATCAGTCATCCCGATTATCGCGATCACGACCGTGATTGCGATCATACCGTCGGTCGTTGTCACCACGATCATATCCGCGGTCTCGACCTTGATCATTGTCGTCGCCCTGCTCATATCTGCGACCGTGATCATATCCTCTGGCATGATCACGACCGTACCCGCCTCCGTCGTCCCAGATAGGCACGCAACCTCCCAGCAAGAGAGGGCCGGAAATGGCCAGGAGCATTATTACTGCGCGCTTCATTGGGACGTCCTGAAAGCTGGTAAGAGTAAAATATTGGACTGCAGATCAGCGCAATAATTCATTGGCAAAATACAGCGTTCAAAGAGGACGATGGCGGCGCGAGCGGCATAAAAAGTACCGCGGCATTCCCGTTTGACACGATGACTAGAATGCTATGATTGACCGATCTCCAGATCGGCAACAATTAGGACTGGCCTGTATCGCATGCGAGGGCGCTGCGCTTCGCCATGCGAATGGTCGTTGTTTCTTCACCTGAGAAGGAAGCATCATGCCAAGGAAGCTCGACGAGCGCGGGATCGTAGTAGTCATCGGCAGGTATAACCAGACCGTACCCTTGTTTCCGGGTAACGCCCAAGTCCCCATCCTCAAAACCATCGACCAGCGCGGCTTGGTGGAACTGCTCAACAACGCGACGACCAACGAGCCGGTGGCCGATCCCGCAACCGACCTACTCAATCTGATGATCAATCACTCCTGGTGCATAACCGCCGGTGTACACCGGGGAGGCCTGGGCGGTGCCGCTGGTGGGGCCGACCCGGAGCCCCACATTTCGCTATCGGTCAACGCAGTCGGCTACCACTTGCGCGTGAAATTGAAAGCCAAGACTTGGGTGCTGTGGGATATCACCGGGCCGACGCCGCCAGCGGCAGGCGCGATCCGGCTCAGCAAGGGAAAACAGGCGGCCGCTGACCGGAACGCCGCCCCCGTCGTGAGCGCAATAGACACGATGCGCATCAACTATGGCCTGACCGAACGGGAGGCGCTGCGTGCCTATGTACACATGCAAAAGCATATCGCCAACGGCGGTAACGATATCACCGCGCCAACCGCGGCAAAATGGGTGATCAACCAGCGCTGATACGCGTCTTTGGTTAGCATAGATCCAGTGGAAAAATGAGGTGCCATCGTTGCAGCAAGGCTGGAAATATTGATTACCCGCCCAAGGCCATGATCTCATTGGCCACTTTTTCTGCCTGCGCTTCGTCGCGACCATGGACGATGACGACGATGCGCTTTCAACTCGGCAACTCCAATCTTCACACACTCTTTGATCCGGCTCCATGCCGGGTAGAACACAAATATCCTACTTCAACAAATCACGCCGTCTTGGCAAAGCATGACTGCATGTCGCATCCCATTTATTGCTGAGGCGGAAACCAAAGACCAGTGCCGTCTATATATCCATTTCCATTCTGAGGCTGGTAAACGTACTGCTGCTGATAGGGGTTGAAAACCTGTTGTTGATATGGATTAAAATACTGCTGCTGAGGCTCTAAATATTCTACATCCTCATCGTCCTCATAGTGTTCTTGGGCGGTGTAATACGCAACCATATTCAACACCAAAACTAACCCCGCAGCACTTACCATAGGCCGATTATTACTTGCGTGATCAGAATGACTCGCTGCAATGAAAGAAGTATTGGGCCCTTCAAAAACCTTACGGGCGTCCGTCACAAAATTTTCAGTCGTGCGCCATGTAAGGGGGCCGTTTATTTGATAGCCCCACAAAGACACTCGCTCTAGAGATCGTTGCGTTGTTAGCGTCAGCCATTTGGAACTTCCGCCCTCAGTTGATATACAAAGAAATGGCCTGATACCTATGGTCCCCACCCCTTCTGGATCAGATACAGCCTGATCGGCAATGAGTGCCTCGCCGTCTAAGTAGGCAACGCAACCAGCAACAATTTCGTGCACTCCTAGCGGCATAACTAGCTCCTTTCAGTCCTTGATGATCGGAGCTTTAGGCATAGCTCACATCAGCGACAAGTGCCAACTCCTTAAATAATTTTTAGCGATTATCGAACGGCAAAAACAGCCCTATCAACGAGGATCGCTGACGTACCCCCACAAAACACCTTCACCGCCTCATCAGTCCCGTCAGCGGACTCCTGAAGGCTGCAACAGGTACCCCATGTTGCACAACAGGTGGGATGAAGCAAGAGAAAAGGCCGCGATGAACACGGCGACCTCTGGTGACGATGAGCTTGCAGCAACCAGCCGAAAGTTCCAGTTCAGGGATATTCGGCCGAAAGCCGACAGCGAAATCGAGGATATAGGCCATGCCAGCAGGCTGCTTGGACGCTCGAAAGAAGGGATGACGAAAAGGTCTATCGTCGGGTTGGCGAGATCGTAAACCCAACGAAATGATGTCGAGTTGCGGAACTCCTACCAATAGTTGCGGAACCCTTCTCATTTTTCAGACAATAAAAAAGCCCCGTAGACTATTGATCTACGGGGCTTTGAATAGTGGAGGCCGAGGTCGGAATCGAACCGGCGTAGATGGATTTGCAATCCACTGCATAACCATTTTGCTACTCGGCCTCAGGTCGAATCGAGCGCCCTTGCAAGACTGGCTTGCCGCAACTCCTTGATTCTTCAGCGTTCGCGACGTTGCCGCCCGAGCTGATGGCGCGCATTATGTCCTAGTTGAATGACACTGGCAACCCCCTGAATTCTAATAATTTTTAGCTCAACCCTGGTCTTTCCGCGCGGCCGTCAGTTGTGCCAGACGCACCGCCAGCGCCTTCGCCTGGCTGGCCACGTCGGTCACCGCCGTGCTCTCCCACCACATGCCGCGCAACGGCGGGCCCATGGCGAACAAGCGTGTGGAGATAGCGCCCTCGGCGTCCACCACCGCCCCACCCGGATCAGCCGCAATGCCCAACGCCAACGGCCCCGGGCGCACCAGCCCGCGTGCCAGCAGTTGCTGAGGTAAGGGCCGATCCACCCGTCGCCAGTCATATTCAATGCCCGTGGAGTTGATCAAGGCCATCCCCGTGACCGTGACCGTGCGCGCCTCTCCCCGTGGACGGATGGAAATACTCACCTGCCCATCCCGTGGTTCGTCCAACCCCTTGAACGATGCCGCCTCGATGGTCAGCCGCCCTTCCTGATACAAACGCGCCACCAACTCGGCACTCAAGGGCGGCGAGCGGTGGTGATGGCTCTCCCACCACGGTCGCACATGCCGGACAAACTGCCGACGCTCAACATCGCCGGCCTGGCTCCAGAGCCGACCGATATGCGCTCGCACCGTGTCCAGTGGGGCCTGCCAGTCGATCCCGGCCTCCAGCGCAGCGGTACATTGGCGCCGCACCTCGCGCAGCAACTGCCGGGGGCTACGAATACCGTGATCCGCCGCCAGGAAGTCCACCCACGTCGGCGGCTGACGCCGTACATGAGGCAACAGCCCATGCCGGGAAAACACCCGGATCGGCCCGCGATGCCCAGCCTGTTCCAGGGAGACCACGGCATCGACCATGGTCAACCCGGAACCAATGATCAGTACCGTCCCCCGCGGATCAAGTCGCGACATGGCCGCGACATCCCAAGGGTCCAGCGCCGCCGCATTCAGGCCACTGGAGTGTTTCTGCCGGGTCCGCGCCGCCGGGAACAAGCCGGTCGCCAGCACCGCGCAGGCACCTTCCAGACGCTGACCATCGGCCAGTGTCAGCCGCACACCGCCACTGTCGCTTTGCAGATCGACCGCCTCAGCCCGCACATGCTCGGCCGTCGATCCCGACACCGCCCCTCGCGCCCTCGCCTCGGCCAACCGCTGCTGAACATAGAGACCGAAGATTCCCCGAGGCGGAAAAAGCTCGCTGATCGGTACATGCTGTTGATCCGACTCAGGCCAGCCACCCTCGGCGATATAGGCTTGCAGCCACTGCGTCAGGTCATCGGCATTGTCCGGATCGACGCTCATCCGCGCCGCGTTGCCGTTCAAGGTATGCCCCAGCTCCGTGGCGCTATAGGCCTCACCCCGCCCCAGCTCGGCACGCGGCTCGACGATCAGGATCCGCCGCCGGCCCGGCAGGCGCAGCAACTGCACCGCCAACATGGCGCCACTCAAACCACCGCCGACGATCAGCACATCGGCGCGACCCGCAACCGCCGGGACGGCGTGTGTCGCCTGTCCGCTCAGGGTTTCACTCATTCTTCACTCTCTTGTCAGTGCTTGCCCAGGTAGAAGTCGTGCAAGTCGCCACGGGCCAGCAATTCATCCGCCGTGCCGCTGAGCACCACCCGACCGGTGTCGAGCACATGGGCCTGGGTCGCGTATTTCAACGCTACGTTAATGTTTTGTTCGGCAATCAGGAAGCTGACCTGCCGCTCACGATTGAGCTGCGCGACAATCTCGTAGATTTCCTCGACGATAATAGGCGCCAGGCCCATGGAAGGCTCGTCGAGCAAGACCAACGTCGGCCGCGTCATCAAGGCCCGACCGATGGCGACCATCTGCTGCTCGCCACCGGAGGTCAGCCCGGCCTGGGTCTTGCGCTTGGTTTTCAGGCGTGGAAACCAGGCATACAGCCGCTCCAGGTCGTCCTGCATCTGCCGTCGACTCAGGCCACGCACAAAACCACCGCTGCGCAGGTTGTCCTCCACCGTCAACTGACCGAACACATGCCGCCCCTCCAGCACATGCACCAGGCCGTCGCGCACACGCTGGCTCGGGTCGACCGCCAGGCTGTCACGTCCCTGGAAGTGAATGCTGCCGCGCGTGACCTGTGCCCGCTCGGCCCGCACCAGCCCGGAGATGGCCTTGAGGGTGGTGCTTTTACCGGCGCCATTGGCCCCGAGCAAGGCGACGATGCCGCCCTTGGGCACACTCAGGGACACCCCGGACACCGCCAGGATCGTCCGGTCATAGATCACCTCGATGTCCGAGACCTGCAACAGCGGTGCGGCGCTGGCTTCAAGCGCGGGTTGGCCCATGGTTCACTCACCCGCCGCGCAGGTGCGCGGAGTCAGGTGTTTTTCCTCGGCGAAGGCCGCCGACTTCGCGTCGATCAGCGGCCGCAACAACGCCCGATCCGCCGCGATCCAATCGCTGACCAGGCTCCAGTGGCTACCGTCCCATTGCTGGACCCGCGCCGATCCACCGCCTTCATGATCGCTGCAGGACAGCTTCAGGTTCTGCATCAGGCCGTAGAAGCCCATGGCCTTGAGTCGCGCATCGTCGATGTCCAGGTGTTCCAATCCCCAGCGCCCTTCTTCGCCCTGCAACGGGCGTTTGCCGAACTTGCCCTGCCCGGTGCGAATCGCTTCCACCGCAATCGCCGCGTTCACCAGCCCGGAGTTGTAGTAGACGCTGCCGAAGTTGCCCAGGTCCTTGAGGTCGCTCTTGCCCTTGTCGAGGATGTACTGCTTGAGACGCTTGTGAATCTCGAAGTCCGTGCCCGCCGGGTAAGGTGTCAGCGCCAGGTAACCCTTGGCCGCCGCGCCAGCCGGCAATACGTCTTCGCTGGAGCTGGCCCAGATATCGCCGACGATATGGTCAACCGGGAAACCAAAACGTGCGGCGGTCTTGACCGCCACCGGCGTCGACACGCCCCAGGTGCGCAGGAACACCCAGTCCGGGTTGAGCTGGCGGATCTGCCGCCATTGCGCCGACTGTTCGTTGCCCGGATCGGCCACTGGAATCTGGATATTCTCGAAGCCGTATTTTTCCGCCAGCAGTTTCAGCGGCCCGAGGGTTTCGCGACCATAGGCCGAGTCGTGGTAGACGGTGGCGATCTTCTTGCCCTTGAGTTTGTCGAAACCGCCCTCGCGCTGGGCGATATAGTTCACCAGGGTCGAGGCTTCGCTGTAGAAGGTCAGCATCACCGGGAAGTTATAAGGGAAGACCTTGCCGTCGGTGGCCTCGGTGCGCCCGTAACCGAGGGTGATCAGCGGGATCTTGTCGACTTCCGCGCGTTCGCTCAGGGCGTAGGCCGCCGGCGCGCCGTTGGGCTGATAGACCGCCACTGGCGCGCCATCCAGGCCGTTCTTGAAGCGCTCATAGCACTCGATGCCCTTCTCCGCCGTCCATTCGGTCTCGCACTCCTGCCAGACCAGCTTGACGCCGTTGATCCCGCCCTCCGCGTCGTTGATGTAATTGAGGTAGTCGATCATCCCGGCCCAGACCTGCACGCCGCTGGAGGCATAGGCACCGACCCGATAGGTGGCCAGGGGAAAGAACTGCTGGTCGGACGAAGCCTCGGCCATCGGACTCATCGTGCCGAGAACTGTCAGGGCCAGGGCCGTGGCGGCCAGTGATCGTTTGAAAAGTGCACGCATGGTGGAAAGGTTCTCCAGGTATGGGAAGTCGCCAAGTCAGAAGCGCAACGGCCAGTGCCGCAGCCGCTCGCGGGTATTGCTCAGCAGGCGGATCAGTCCTTCTGGTTCCTTGATCAGGAACAGGATGATCAGCACGCCAAAGATGATTTTCTGCAGGTTCTGCAACTGCCCGGCATCCACCGCCCCGCCGAGCAAGGCCTGCCCAAGGTGGCTGAGCAGGATCGGCAGCAGGCAGATAAAGGCCGCGCCGACGAAGTTGCCGGCGATGCTGCCCATGCCGCCGATAATGATGATGAAAAGGATCTGGAACGACCGATTGATATCGAAGCTGCCGGCGCTGGCCGTGCCCAGGTAGGCGAACGCCCACAGCGCCCCGGCGATACCCAGGTAGAAGGAGCTGACGGCAAACGCCAGGCGCTTGTAGCGTGCTACCGGGATGCCGATGACGGCCGCGGCGGTGTCCATGTCGCGGATCGCCATCCAGTTGCGCCCGGTCTGGCTATTCACCAGGTTGCGCGCGACCCAGGTCAGCAGCAACACCGTGACCAGGGTCAACAGGTAGCGGCCCAGCGGGGTATTCAGGTCATGCCCGAGCAACGCCAGGCTCGGCGCGGAAATGGTCCCGGACGAGCCGTAGTTGTAGAACCAGGGAAACTTGACGAACAACCACTCGAGGAAAAACTGCGCGGCCAGGGTGGTGACCATCAGGTAGAAACCCTTGATCCGCGAGCTGGGCAGGCCGAACAGGAAGCCCACCAGGCCGCTGATAATGCCGCCACCGAGCAGCGCCAGGGGCAAGCCGAGTTCCGGCAGGCGCAGCAGAAAACCGTAGGTGGCAAAGGCCCCCACCGCCATGAAGCCCGCCGCGCCGACCGAGGTCTGTCCGGTGTAGCCGGTCAGCAGATTGAGCCCCAGTCCCGCCAGGGACAGCACCAGGAACGGGATCAGGATCGCACTCAGCCAATAGTCGTTGCCCACCAGCGGCACGATGCCGAACGCCAGCACCAGCAGGCCGAGCAACGACCACGGCAGGCGCCGTTCTACCAGCACCCAGGGTGCCGTTTCACTCATCACGGGAACAGACATGCTTCAGACTCGCTCGATGGCCCGCTCGCCGAACAGGCCGGCCGGGCGGATATACAGGAAGGCCAACGCCAGGACATAGGCGAACCAGGGGGTGATGCCGCCACCGATCAGCGGCCCGATATAGACTTCGGCGAGGTTCTCGGCGGCGCCGACGATCAGCCCGCCGACAATCGCCCCGCCGATCGAGGTGAAGCCACCAATGATCAACACCGGCAAGGCCTTGAGCACCACCAGCGACAGGGAAAACTGCACCCCTTGGCGCGCGCCCCAGAGCAGGCCCGCCACCAGGCCGACACAGCCGGCCACCGCCCAGACGATCTGCCAGATGCGATTGAGGTTGATGCCAATCGACAGCGCCGCCGTGGTGTCGTCGGCCACCGCCCGCAGCGATATGCCGATCCGGGTCTTGTTGAACAGCAGCGCCAGGACCACGACCAGCACCACGGCGGTGGCGGCGGCAATCAGGTCGAACTGGCTGAGCATCACCCCGTGGACAAACAGCGGCACGTCGTCGATGCCCAGGTCCAGCGCGCGGACCTGTGAACCCATCAGCCCTTGCGCCAGGCCCTCGATAATGAAGGACAGGCCGAGAGTGGCCATGAACAAGGTGATCTGCGAGCGATTGACCAACGGCCGCAACACCAGGCGCTCGATCAGCAGCGCACCGATCACCATCACCCCGACCGCCAGCAGCAGCGCCAGGGCGAACGGCACGCCTTGATCGTGCAGGCTGACGAAAGTCAGGGCGGCGAACAGCAGCATCGCGCCCTGGGCGAAATTGAACACACCACTGGCCTTGTAGATCAGCACGAAGCCGATGGCGACCAGCGAATACAGGGTCCCGGCGAGCAAGCCGCCGATCAGGGTCTCTAGGAAAAACGCCATCAGTGCACGGCTCCCAGGTAGGCCGCGATCACCTCGGGATTGCCCTGCACCTCGGCCGGCGTACCGTCGCCGACCTTGCGCCCGTAATCGAGTACCACCACATGATCGGACAAGCCCATCACCACCCCCATGTCATGTTCGATCAGCACCACGGTGGTGCCGAGGTCGCGATTGACGTCGGCGATAAACCGCGCCATTTCCTGTTTTTCTTCGGCGTTCATGCCGGCCATCGGTTCGTCCAGCAGCAACAGCGTGGGCCCGGCGATCAGCGCGCGCCCCAGCTCCACGCGTTTTTGCCGGCCATAGGACAAGGTGCCCACCGGCACATCGCGCACGGCCTGCAGCTCCAGCAACTGGAGAATGTGCTGGGCCTTGCGGCGAAAGGCTTCCGCCTCCCGCCGCGCCCGGGGCAGGCCCAGGGCCTGTTCGAGAAAGTGGCTGCGCATATGCCGCGACAGACCGGTCAGGAGGTTGTCGATCACGCTCATCTTCTTGAACAGCGCATTGTTCTGGAAGGTCCGGCCAATGCCGCGACGGGCCGCGTCCAGGGGATCGATGCGGCGAAAGCGCTGCCGCGCGAAGACGATCTCGCCGCTGTCGAAGCGGTAGACCCCGTTCAACAGGTTGAGCAACGAGCTCTTGCCCGCGCCGTTGGGCCCGATCAGGGCGCAGATCTCACCGCGTAGCACGTCGAACGACAGTTCGTTGATGGCCTTGACCCCTTTGAACGACAGCGACACGCCGCGCACTTGCAAAATCGGTTCGAGGGTACTCATGCGCTTTTCCGTCCCGGGGCATCGACCCGCCATTGATTGAAGGCCGCCGGTACGTTCGATGGTGTTGCCGGTTGCCAGATGTATTGCAGACGTTGGAAGCCCAGCAAGCGCCGCACACGTTGCTTGAGCAAACGGGCCACGAGCCGTTCGGGATGGGCCAGCGCCCACTCGCACAGGCGCCGGCGCCAACTGCCCGGAGGGGCCAGGCGTTGGTCGATTTCGTCCGCCAGCGTCTGCAGGCGTTCCGCTGACAGCAACAGGCCGGACGGCGCGACCTCGCCGCGATCACGACTGGCGCTGTCGCGGCTCTCCGGGAAGGCCAGGCCGTGGCCGCCGTGCAGCCACTGCTCCAGCACCACGCTCAAGCCGCCCTGCCAGTGGGTATCTTCTTCGCTCCACAATGGCGGCTGGAGACTCGCCGCGCGCCACAACACTTGCGGGCGTGGCTCCTGGCTGTTGCCACCGAGACTGGCGAAGGCGAGCACGCGTTGCCTGGGTGAACCGGGTAGGCGTCCGGGCAATTGATTGGCGATCAGTACCGTGGGGACGGTGCTGGAATCAGCGGCAGCGAGCCAGTCGAGCAGTTGCTGGCCGTTGTCGACAAACCCGTGGCTGGGTTGCAGGCGCCAGAAGGTCTGGCCGAGGGTTTCGGCGGTCAGGTCCGGGGCCAGGCTCAAGACCTTGCCGCCAATGGAATGAGCGGCCAGTGCCAGCAGCAACAGGTTCGGTTCCAGGACACCGCTGACGGCCAGCCGCGAGTCGGCGCTGAAGCCCTGCTGGCGCAGGCCGTCGGCCAGGCGCTCGACTTCGCGCAAGGCATCGATCCAGCGCCAGCTGTGCCATTGTCCGTGGCGCTTGTGACGCAAGGCCGCCTGCAACGGACTGACCTGGGCCCAGTGGCGCAGTTGCTCAAGGGCACCGGGGAAGATCGAGACCGTTTCAGGGTGCGGCGGATGGATAACGGGCGGACGTTTCAGTTCGTGCACGCTCATGGGCTCACCTCGTTCAGTCAATGTGGCGAGGGGGCTTGCCCCCGTTGGGGTGCGAAGCGCCCCTAAAACCAGTGATCGCGGTGTGTCAGGTAGAACACGGCAATCAGTTTTGCGACTGCTTCGCAGTCGAGAGTGGCGGTGCGGCGTCCCGACAAGCCCGCTCGCCACAAACAGTTCTATCGCCATGGAGTGGCTGATCAGGCCGATCGCAGGCTCTTCCCGCGCGACGCCGCCAGGTCCCGATACCCCGCCCCCGGATGGATATCCGCCAGCTTCGGCCCCGCGCCGAAGAGCTTCTCGCGCAAGGTCCCCGGGGTGTACTCGGTCTTGTACACACCGCGCTTCTGCAACTCCGGCACCAACAAGTCCACCGCATCGACAAAGGTCTCGTGGGTCAGTGCATAGGCCAGGTTGAAACCATCGACATCGGTCTCTTCAACCCACTCCTGCAACAGGTCCGCCACGGTTTCCGGGCTGCCGACAAACAACGGCCCGAAGCCACCGATCCCGACCCAATCCGCCAGCTCGTTAGGCGTCCAGATCCGGTTCGGGTCGGCCGTGGAAAAGCTCTCCACCGCCGACTGGATAGCGTTGGTGTGCACATGCCGCAACGGTTCATCGGGCTTGAACTGACTGAAGTCGATCCCGGTCCAGCCCGAGATCAGCGCCATGGCACCCTCGTAGCTGACATAGGATCTGTATTCCTCGAACTTGGCCTTGGCCTTGGCGTCGGTCTCGCCGAGAATCACCGTCTGCAGGTTGAAGATCAGGATGCTCCTCGGGTCCCGACCGGCCTCGGCCGCGCGCCGACGGATATCGGCCACGAGTTTTTTCAGCAGGACCTTGGACGGCGCGGCGACGAACACGCACTCGGCATGCTCGGCGGCGAACTGCTTGCCACGACTGGACGCGCCGGCCTGGTAGAGTACCGGCGTGCGTTGCGGCGACGGTTCGCAGAGGTGGATGCCGGGCACCTGGAAGTGCTTGCCGACATGCTGGATCTCGTGGATCTTGCTCGGGTCGCTGAACACCTTGCGCGTCCGGTCACGCAGGATCGCGCCGTCTTCCCAACTGCCTTCCCAGAGCTTGTAGCAGACCTCCAGATACTCTTCGGCATAGTCGTAACGCGCGTCATGTTCGGTCTGGGCGCGCTGGCCAAGGTTCTTCGCGCCGCTTTCCAGGTACGAGGTGACGATGTTCCAACCGGCGCGGCCCTTGGTCAGGTGGTCCAGGGTGGAAAGGCGTCGGGCAAACGGATACGGGTGCTCGAACGACAGCGAGGCGGTGAGACCGAAGCCCAGGTGCTCGGTGACCAGCGCCATGGGCGGGATCAACTGCAACGGATCATTCACCGGCACCTGGGTCGCCTGGCGGATCGCCGCGTCGCCATTGCCGTTGTAGACGTCATAGATGCCCAGCACATCGGCGATAAACAGGCCGTCGAACTTGCCCCGTTCGAGGATCTTCGCCAGGTCGGTCCAGTACTCCAGGTCCTTGTATTGCCAGGAACGGTCCCGTGGATGGGCCCACAGCCCGGGTGACTGATGGCCGACGCAGTTCATGTCGAAGGCATTGAGGCGGATTTCACGGGACATCGACAGCACTCCTGGCGTCCGGCGGAACCACACCATTGAGGCGGAAATCACCGATCAGGCGGTATTTGAGATGCAACGGATCCTGCAGCGGATCATGGCTGGGTGGCCACTCGCTGCGCTGGCCGGTCAGCTCCAGTTCGACCTGGCCGACCTGCGCCAGGGCGTCGCTGCTGGCGATACTGGCCTCGGCGACCGCGATGACTTTTTCGGCCGCGTCCTGGCCGCCAGCGGCAATGTGCTCGGCGCGCTCCAGCAGGGCCGCCGCCACGTCAATGCGAATCCACAGGTCGCCAAACTTGCCGATCACTTGGGGATCGGTCGCCAACCGGGCATGGGTACGCACAACACCCAGGGTCCGCTCCAGGACTTGGCGGGCGTGGTGCAGATCGCCCGCCACCTGCGCCAGGGTGGGTTGTTGGCTGATGGGAGAAGTCAATGCGTTCATCGTGAGCTCCTAGTTCCAGGCATGTCGGGCCGGTTTGACGCCGTTGAGCAAGTAATTGCCGATCAGGTGGTATTTCCAGCGGGCCGGGTCATGCAGGGTGTGCGTGCGGGCATTGCGCCAATGGCGATCGAGGTTGTGCCTGGCCGATACCGAACGGGTACCGGCCAGTTCGAAAAGCTTGCTGCTGGCCAGCAGCGCGATTTCGGCGGACAGCACCTTGGCCTCGGCCACCACCACCGAGGCCAGGGCGACGCTGTCTTCGCTGGGCTGCGCCAGCGCGTGGTCGACCGCCTGCCCGGCCTTGTCCAGGATCGCTTCGGTGCCGTGCACCCGCCACTCCAGGTCGCCGATGGCGGCCTGGGTGAACGGGTCCTGCCAACCATGTTCCTGCTGGCTGTCGATCCAGGGCCGGGCCTGACGGGCATGCTGCTTGGTTGCTTCGAGGGCGCCGAGGGCAATGCCGGTGTCGACGGCGGCCTGGATAATCTGCGAAATCGGGCCGCTGGCGGTGGGCAGGTCAAAGGCCTTGTGCGCTGGAATCACGCTGCTGCGCGGCACCCGCACGTCGTTGAACAAGGCGTTGCCGCTGGCGGTGGTGCGCTGGCCGAAGCCATCCCAGTTATCGACGATGGTCAGGCCCGGGGCACCCTGTTCGACAAAGGCGATCTGTGCCTGGCCGGCCTCGTCGAGCCCGACCACCGGGACGATATGGGCGAACAAGGCACCGGTGCAGTAGAACTTTTCACCGTCGATGCGCGCGCTGTCGCCGTCAAAACGGATACGGGTGTCGAAGGTGCCGGCGTTCTTGCTCTTGGCTTCGGAAAACGCGTTGCCGAAACGATAGCCTTGCAGCACCTTGGCGAAGTAATACTGCTTTTGTTCCGCGCTACCGGTGTGCAGCAGGATATCCACCAGGCCGAGATGGTTCTGCGGTATCTGCCCGAGGGACGAGTCGGCGGCCGAAATGATCTTGATGACTTGCGCCACCGTCACATAGGAAACGCCGGCACCGCCGTAGGCCTTGGGAACGGTAATGCCCCACAGGCCGCTGGCGGCGAATTCGTCGAGTTCGGCGGCTGGCAGGCGCCGCTCGCGGTCACGCACGCCGGCCTCGACGGCAAAACGCGCGGCGAGGGTCCTGGCCGTGGCAATGGCCTCTTCATCCGAACGGATGACATGGGCGGTGTAAGCAGGTTTGGCGACAGTTGTCATAGACCGACTCCAGAGTCCTTGAAAATGCGAAACGCATGACAAGGACATAGCAGGAGTCGTGCCTGAAAATAAAATCTATATTTTTCAGTAAGTTAAATTTAAAACGCAGAACAGATCACCGCTATAAAACAGCAAACTGTGCGGACACTGTTGCCCAGGCAACAGTGGGTACGGGGTTTTTCCCACGCCGGCCAGAGATGAAGATGGAGACTTGAGAACAGCACGGACCTGTAGGAACGGCCGGTCGACGCTCGATTGCCCGCGAAGCTTTTGGCGGCCTCAAGGGCCTCTTCGCTGGCAAGCCAGGCTCTACGGGGTCGTGGTGCCTACAACACCACGTTGCGGATAAAGCGCGTCGCCACTTCGCCATCGTTGCGATAGCCATGGGGCTGGTTGCTGGGAAACATGAAGAACTCCCCAGCCGCTACCAGGCGCGGCTGCTCCCCGAGCAGCACCGTCAGGCAGCCTTCAAAGACGTAGATCTGCTCGCTCCAGCCGTCGCAGTCCGGCTCCGAGTCATAGCGTTCCCCCGGTTCCAGGCGCCACTCCCAGAGTTCGACTTCGCGGCTGGCCATCGCCTTGGCCAGCAATACCGCCTTGCTCCCCGGAATCAGCCCGGCCCAGGCCAGTTCGTTGATCCGACTCGGGTCGCGGGCATCCGGCGCCTGGATCAGGTCGCTGAAAGCCACGCCCAACGCCTCGGCCACCCGGTCCAGGGTGGTCAGGCTGACATTCTTTTCCCCCGCCTCGATCGCCACCAGCATACGGCGGCTGACCCCGGATTTTTCCGATAGTGCGCTCTGGCTCAATTGAGCCGCATGGCGCAGGCGACGCACGTTCAAACTGACATGCTGCAATACCGACGCGCGCTGCGAAGTTTCTTTGTGCACTATATTGCTCACTTGATTGGTTTGCGCAGTATACTGCCCAGCTTCGGCGCATTGTGCGTCTCACCCGGATAGTGTGCAAGGCCATGACTGCGGCGAACTCCAACACCTCGTTTGCCTCGACCCTGCGGTTCAGCAAGGCCGAGTGCGTGCTGATCCTGATCACCGTCGTGTGGGGCGGCACCTTCCTGCTGGTGCAGAACGCCATGACCGTCAGTGGCCCGATGTTCTTCGTCGGCCTGCGCTTCGCCGCGGCAGCCAGCATCGTCGCCCTGTTCTCGGCCAACAGCCTGCGCGGTATCACCGCCTTCGAGCTGAAGGCGGGGTTCTTCATCGGTACCGCGATCATGCTCGGCTACGGTCTGCAAACCGTGGGTCTGCAAAGTATTCCCAGCAGCCAGTCGGCGTTCATTACCGCGTTGTACGTGCCCTTCGTGCCGCTGCTGCAATGGCTGGTGCTGGGCAAGCGCCCGGGACTGATGCCGAGTATCGGGATCATGCTGGCGTTTACCGGCCTGATGCTGTTGTCCGGGCCCAATGGCGCGCAGCTGAATTTCAGCTCCGGGGAGATCGCCACGGTGATCAGCGCCATTGCGATTGCCGCCGAGATCATCCTGATCAGCAACTATGCCGGCAAGGTCGATGTACGCCGGGTGACCGTGGTGCAGTTGGGCACCGCGTCGATATTGGCGTTTCTGATGATCGTCCCGACCCAGGAGGCGTTGCCGGAGTTTTCCTGGTTGCTGCTGGCCAGCGCGGTCGGCCTTGGCGCCGCCAGCGCGGCGATCCAGGTGGCGATGAACTGGGCGCAGAAGAGCGTGTCGCCGACTCGCGCGACCCTGATCTATGCCGGGGAGCCGGTATGGGCCGGAATTGCCGGGCGTTTGGCCGGCGAGCGCCTGCCCGGGATCGCGCTATTGGGGGCGGCGTTGATCGTCGCGGCAGTAATCGTCAGTGAGTTGAAAACCAAGGGTAAACAACGTGTCGAGGTCATTGAAGAGGCAACAGAAGCCGAAGGGCTGGACCCGAACAAATAGCTGAACCGCGTTATCGTTCTTCGCGAGCAAGCTCGACTCCTACAGGTTTTTGCGTTTTATTGTGGCGAGCGGGCTTGCCCGCGCTGGGGCGCGCAGCGGCCCCAAAACCGCTGATCTCGCTGTATCAGGCAGAACGAGATGTCCGGTTTTACGGCTGCGGTGCAGCCGAGCGCGGGCAAGCCCGCTCGCCACAAACTATCACTCAGCTTCACACCACCTTGAACTTCCCATATCCAGCCGACTCCCCGTCCTAGACGTTCATCCGTCCACGAGTCAGACCAGGCGCATCAGCCATTTACCACCTACCTTGTAGGATTCTGCCACAGGTTCCCGGTTGGTGATCCTCGGCGTGCCACGTATGATTCTTCGCAAACTCCTGCAGATTAGAAGCCTATGTCCCTGATAGTTCTACTGCTTCTGCCTTTTATCGGCAGCTGTCTGGCCGCCGTGCTACCGCATAACGCCCGCAACAGCGAATCGCTCCTGGCCGGGGTGATTGCCCTGGCCGGCACCCTGCAGATGGCACTGTACTACCCGCAGATTGCCCACGGCGGCGTGATTCACGAGACCGTCAACTGGCTGCCCAGCCTGGGCCTGAACTTCGTCCTGCGCCTGGACGGCTTCGCCTGGCTGTTCTCGATCCTGGTACTGGGCATCGGTACGCTGGTGTCGCTGTATGCCCGTTACTACATGTCGCCGGAAGATCCGGTGCCACGCTTTTTCGCGTTTTTCCTGGCGTTCATGGGCGCCATGCTCGGCCTGGTACTGTCGGGTAACCTGATCCAGATCGTGTTCTTCTGGGAACTGACCAGCCTGTTCTCCTTCCTGCTGATCGGCTACTGGCATCACCGCAGCGACGCCCGTCGTGGCGCCTATATGGCGCTGACCGTGACCGGGGCCGGCGGCCTGTGCCTGCTGGCCGGCGTGCTGATTCTCGGTCATGTGGTCGGCAGCTATGACCTGGACACCGTGCTCGTGGCCGGCGATCGGATCCGCGCCCACGCCCTGTATCCGCTGCTGCTGCCACTGATCCTGATCGGCGCCCTGAGCAAGAGCGCGCAGTTCCCCTTCCACTTCTGGCTGCCCCACGCCATGGCCGCGCCAACCCCGGTCTCGGCCTATCTGCATTCGGCGACCATGGTCAAGGCCGGGGTGTTTCTCCTCGCGCGCCTGTGGCCGTCGCTCTCCGGCAGCGATGAATGGTTCTGGATCGTCGGCGGCGCCGGGGCCGCGACCCTGATGCTCGGCGCCTACTGCGCCATGTTCCAGAACGACCTCAAGGGCCTGCTGGCCTACTCCACCATCAGCCACCTGGGCCTGATCACCCTGCTGCTGGGCCTGAACAGCCCGCTGGCGGCGGTGGCCGCGGTGTTCCATATTCTCAACCACGCCACCTTCAAGGCCTCGCTGTTCATGGCCGCCGGCATCATCGACCACGAAAGCGGCAGCCGCGATATCCGCAAGCTCAGCGGTTTGATCAAGCTGATGCCGTTCACCGCCACCCTGGCGATGGTCGCCAGCGCCTCAATGGCCGGGGTGCCGCTGCTCAACGGTTTCCTGTCCAAGGAAATGTTTTTCGCCGAAACCGTGTTCATCACTTCCACCGCCTGGGTCGAAATGGCGTTGCCGGTCATCGCCACCCTCGCCGGCACGTTCAGTGTTGCCTACTCGCTGCGCTTTACCGTCGATGTGTTCTTCGGCCCCACGGCCAGCGACCTGCCCCATACGCCCCATGAGCCACCGCGCTGGATGCGCGCGCCGGTGGAACTGCTGGTATTCACTTGCCTGTTGGTGGGAATCTTCCCGGCCCAGGTGGTCGGCTCGATCCTCGCCGCCGCGGCCCTGCCGGTGGTCGGCGGGACCTTGCCCGAGTACAGCCTGGCGATCTGGCATGGCCTCAACGCACCGATGATCATGAGCCTGATCGCCATGTCCGCCGGCGTGCTGCTCTATCTGCTGCTGCGCAAACAGCTCAAGCGCGGCCGCTTCAGCCGCCCACCGCTGATCGGCCGCTTCAACGGCAAGCGCCTGTTCGAACGCAGCCTGGTGATCCTGATGCGCTGCGCCCGGCGTGTCGAACGCCTGGTCAGCACCCAGCGCCTGCAAACCCAGCTGTTCCTGTTGGTGCTGGCGGCGGTGGTCGGCGGCCTGATCCCGATGTTGCACAGCAGCCTGTCCTGGGGCGAGCGGCCGAAAATCCCCGGATCGATCGTCTTCGTCACCCTCTGGCTGCTGGCCATCGCCTGCGCCCTGGGCGCCGCCTGGCAAGCCAAGTACCACCGGCTGGCGGCCCTGATCATGGTCGGCGTCTGCGGCCTGGTGACCTGCATGACCTTTGTCTGGTTCTCCGCGCCGGACCTGGCTCTGACCCAACTGGTGGTCGAAGTGGTGACCACGGTGCTGATCCTGCTCGGCTTGCGCTGGCTGCCACGGCGTATCGAGGAGGTCTCGCCCTTGCCCGGCAGCCTGCGCAAGGCGCGTGTTCGCCGCCTGCGCGACCTGCTGCTGTCGGGGACGGTGGGCGGCGGCATGGCGCTGTTGTCCTATGCCATGCTGACCCGACAGACGCCCAACGATATCTCTTCGTTCTACCTGCGCCACGCCCTGCCCGAAGGCGGCGGCGGCAACGTGGTGAACGTCATGCTGGTGGACTTCCGCGGCTTCGATACCCTCGGGGAAATCACCGTGCTGGTGGCCACCGCCCTGACCGTATTCGCCCTGTTACGGCGCTTCCGCCCGCCGAAGGAAAGCCTGGAACTGCCCAACCAGCAACGTCAACTGGCGCCGGACGTGGTCACCGACCTGGTCAACCCGCGCAGCGCCAGCGATACCGCCCTGGGCTTCATGATGGTGCCGGCGGTACTGGTGCGTCTGCTGCTGCCGATCGCCTTCGTGATTTCGCTGTACCTGTTCATGCGCGGCCACAACCAACCGGGCGGCGGCTTTGTCGCCGGCCTGGTGATGTCGGTGGCGTTTATCCTGCAATACATGGTTGCCGGCACCCAGTGGGTCGAAGCGCAGATGCGCCTGCGGCCGTTGCGCTGGATGGGTACCGGCCTGTTGTTCGCCACGTTCACCGGCCTCGGAGCGATGGCCTTCGGGTATCCGTTCCTGACCACCCACAGCGCCCACCTGCACCTGCCACTGCTGGGCGACGTCCATGTCGCCAGCGCGCTGTTCTTCGATATCGGCGTGTACGCGGTAGTGGTCGGCTCAACGCTGCTGATCCTCACCGCCCTGGCGCACCAATCGGTCCGTGCCCATCGGCCGAGCCAGCAACTTGCCTCTCAAGCCAAGCCAGGAGCCGCCTGATGGAAGAAGTCATTGCAATTGCCATCGGCGTACTCGCGGCCTCCGGTGTCTGGTTGGTACTGCGCCCGCGGACGTTCCAGGTGGTGATGGGGCTGTGCCTGCTGTCCTATGGGGTCAACCTGTTTATCTTCAGCATGGGCAGCCTGTTTATCGGCAAGGAACCGATGATCAAGGATGGCGTGCCCCAGGACCTGCTCCACTACACCGACCCGCTGCCCCAGGCCCTGGTGCTCACCGCCATCGTCATCAGCTTCGCCATGACCGCGCTGTTCCTGGTGGTGCTGCTGGCCTCGCGGGGCCTGACCGGCACCGACCACGTCGATGGCCGGGAGCCCAAGGAATGAACCCGATGTCGCACCTGATCATCGCGCCGATCCTGCTGCCGCTGCTCACGGCGGCGCTGATGCTGATGCTCGGCGAGAAACACCGGCCGCTCAAGGCCCGCCTCAACCTGGGCTCGAGCCTGATCGGCCTGGGCATCTCGGTGCTCTTGCTACTCGGCACCCAGGCCGGCGAAACCGCCTCCATCGGCGTCTACCTGCCGAGCAACTGGCAGGTGCCGTTCGGCATCGTGCTGGTGGTCGACCGCCTCTCGGCGCTGATGCTGGTGCTGACCGGCATTATCGGCGTGAGCGCGCTGCTGTTCGCCATTGCCCGCTGGGACCGCGCCGGCGCCAGCTTCCACGCACTGTTCCAGATCCAGTTGATGGGTTTGTACGGCGCCTTCCTGACTGCCGACCTGTTCAACCTGTTCGTGTTCTTCGAGGTCCTGCTGGCCGCTTCCTACGGCTTGCTCCTGCACGGTTCGGGGCGCTCGCGGGTCTCGGCGGGATTGCACTACATCGCGATCAACCTGCTGGCCTCGTCGCTGTTCCTGATCGGCGCGGCATTGATCTATGGTGTCACCGGCACCCTGAACATGGCCGATCTGGCCCTGAAGATCCCGCTGGTGCCGGAAGCCGATCACGGCCTGCTGCACGCCGGCGCGGCGATTCTGGCCGTGGCTTTCCTGGCCAAGGCCGGGATGTGGCCGCTGAACTTCTGGCTGGTGCCGGCGTACTCCGCGGCCAGCGCCCCGGTGGCGGCGATGTTCGCGATCATGACCAAGGTCGGGGTCTATACCTTGCTGCGTCTATGGACCCTGCTGTTCTCTGGCGAAGCCGGCGCCTCGGCGCATTTCGGCGCTGACTGGCTGATCTACGGTGGCATGGCGACCATCGCCGGCGCCGCCGTGGCGATCCTCGCCGCCCAACGCCTGGAGCGCCTGGCCAGCCTGAGTATCCTGGTATCGGCCGGCATCCTGCTCTCAGCCATCGGGTTTGCCCAGCCGAACCTTACGGCCGGCGCGCTGTTCTACCTGGTCAGCTCGACCCTGGCCCTGAGTGCGCTGTTCCTCCTGGCCGAACTGATCGAACGCTCGCGCTCGGCCAACGAACTGCCGCTGGACGAAGACATCGATCCGCTGCCACGGCCGCAGGAATCCCCGCACCCGCGTCCGGGCACCAACCTGGACGACGAACAGAAAGCCGTGGTCGGCCAGGTCATTCCCTGGACCATGGCCTTTCTCGGCTTGAGTTTTATCGCTTGCGCCCTGCTGATCATCGGCATGCCGCCACTGTCCGGCTTTATCGGCAAGCTGAGCTTGCTCAGCGCCCTGCTCAACCCGAAAGGGCTCGGCATCGACGCTCCGATCTCCACGGCGGCCTGGGCCCTGTTGGCGTTGCTGGTGCTATCCGGGCTCAGCTCACTGCTGGCTTTCTCGCGCATGGGCATCTCGCGCTTCTGGACACCCCTGGAGCGCCCGTCGCCGGCGCTGCGGCGCTTCGAATACCTGCCGATCGTCGCCCTGCTGGGCCTGTGCATCCTGCTGACCGTCAAGGCCGAGCCGCTGCTGCGCTATACCCAGGCCGCGGCTGAATCCCTCGACAGTCCCGGGCGCTACATCAGCGCCGTGCAGGCCAGCCGCCCGATACCGAATCCGTCCGCCGCCGTCGAGGTACAGCCATGAAACGTCTGTTCCCCGCGCCCTGGCTATCCCTGGCGCTCTGGCTGTTGTGGCTGGTACTGAACCTGTCGCTGAGCCCCGGCAACCTGCTGCTGGGGGCGGCCCTGGGCGTCTTCGCCCCGCTGATGATGGCGCCATTGCGCCCACGGCCGATCCGTATCCGCCGTCCCGGGGTGATCCTGCGCCTGCTCCTGCGGGTCGGCGCTGACATGCTGCTATCGAACCTCGCCGTCGCCTGGAACGTGCTCAACGCCGGCCGCCGCGCGCCACGCTCGGCCTTCGTCAAGGTGCCCCTCGAGTTGCGCGACGCCAACGGCCTGGCCGCGCTGGCGATGATTTGCACGGTGATTCCCGGCACCGTCTGGTCGGAACTGGCCCTGGACCGTAGCGTCCTGCTGTTGCATGTGTTCGACCTGGACCAGGAGGCGGCGTTTATCCAGCACTTCAAGGCGACCTATGAACGCCCCCTGATGGAGATCTTCGAATGAGCGGACTGCTCGCCAATGCGATCCTGCTGAGCCTGTTTATTTTCAGCGTGGCGCTGGTCCTGACCGTGGTCCGGCTGTTCAAGGGCCCGTCAGCGCAAGACCGGGTCCTGGCCCTGGACTACCTCTACCTGATTGCCATGCTGATGATGCTGGTGCTGGGTATCCGCTACGCCAGCGACACCTATTTCGAAGCGGCGCTGCTGATTGCCCTGTTCGGCTTTGTCGGCTCGTTTGCCCTGGCCAAATTCCTTCTGCGCGGCGAGGTGATCGAATGAACGCGTTATCGCCGTGGATCGAAATTCCGGTGGCCTTGTTGCTGCTGGCCGCCAGCCTGTTGGCCCTGTGCGGCGCCATCGGCCTGTTGCGCATGAAGGACTTCTTCCAACGCATGCACCCGCCGGCACTGGCCTCGACCCTCGGTGCCTGGTGCGTGGCGCTGGCCTCGATCCTGTATTTTTCGGCGCTCAAGTCGGAGCCGGTGATCCATGCCTGGCTGATCCCGATCCTGCTGTCGATCACCGTGCCGGTGACCACCCTGCTGCTGGCCCGCACCGGGTTGTTTCGCAAGCGTATGGCTGGGGATGATGTGCCTGCGGAGGTGAGCAGCGGGAGTACCGAGGGCAAGGGCTGAGCTATTTGCAAGTTTTCTAGCGTTCTCACGGGCCTCTTCGCTACGGTGCGGCGTCCCGACAAGACAGGCTCCTGCAGGACTTTATAAATTCATCATCATTGCCTTCAGGCAAAAAGCCGGTAATACAAACATTCATCGTTAAATCCGTCCTATCTGGCGTGAGCTCAAGCCTCCACACCGATGAGCATTTCCAAATCAGTTGGAAGCTCCTTTCCAATCAGCGCTGATATTTCTCTCACTTGGCTATCACTCAAATCCCACAGCCCCTCAGCCATCGCATTGAGGTTTTTATAGCCAAGCAAGCTCACGATTTTCTCGTTATGCGAAGGATCCAAACAAAGCTCAAACTTGAGCGAGTCATCTTCGTCATTGTTTGGCAAAAAACCTGTGAGACACAAATACATAAAAACCTCTACTTCTCTACTTTTCGACTGGGACTCGCTAGTTTGGTTTGTTCGCCAGTAATAGGATCAAACTCCCCTAAATGCTTACCTTGCTTGTCATACATTTCGACGGCGCCATGCTGGCTGTCCCACTCATAGATCCGACCTTTCCGGTCCTTCCAGCGGGCACGTTTAGCTCCACCACCCTGGACCCGACTTTTCGAATTAACTTTAGTTGACCGAGCTGGCGAGGATCAGGCTCAACGCGCGCTGAAAAACGCCCGGCCATCGCGCTTGAGCAGGTCGAGCATGGTCTGGGCCGCCGGGGACAAATAGCCGCCGGCCCGCACGGAGACCACCAGGGTGCGCTTCATGGTGGTTTCCTTGAGCCGCACCTCGCGCAGGTGCGTCGCGCCCTTGACGTCCTCCAGGGTTTCGCGCGCCAGGAAGCTCAACAAGCGGGTCTGGCCGATCAAACGCGGCAACAGGGAAATCGTGTTGGTCTCGATCTGCACCGAGGGCGCCGGCAAGTCATGGGCCAGGAACACATTGTCGATCCAGCGCCGCGACGACACCCCGGCCGCCGGCAGCACCCAGCGATAACGTCCCAGTTCGCTCAGGCGAATCGGCGCATCGAAAATCGGGTGATTGCGGCTGGCGACCACCACCGCTTCGTCATCGAACAACGGATGCGACAACAACTGCGGGTCATCGTCGAACAATGGGCAGATCACCATGTCCAGCCGCCCGGAACGCAGCGACTCGCGCAACATATCGTCCTGGCCGATCGCCAGGTTCAGGGTGATCTCCGGGGCTCGCTCCAGCAAGGCCGAGGTCAGTTGCGGCAGCAGGTACTCGGCCATGCTCGCCGCGCAGCCCAGGCGGATATTGCCGAGTACGCCGCTGGCGAAGTCGCGGACTTCACGGTGGGTCTCGGCAATGCTCTGCTGCAACTGCCGACCGCGCAGTTGCAACAACTCACCGACCGGCGTCAGCTTGATCCGCCGGCCCTCGCGCTCGAACAGCTTGGTCCCGAACGACGCCTCCAGACGCTGGATGCTCTTGGTCAGCGCCGGCTGGCTGCGATTGAGTTTCTGCGCCGCGCGGCCCAGATGACCGAGTTCGGCGATGGTTTCGAAATAGGTGAGATCGCGCAGGTCCATATTGATCAACCAAAGTTATCGTTTCATCACAATTAGAAACTGGACTTGATCAATTGCGCTATCAATAATTTGCCCAACGCGCCACTTTCAACGCCCTGCAACAGGAGCGTCCAGCGCTTTGGAGAGTGTTCTTGTCCGCATCATCATGGTTTTCCCTGTCCACCTGGTCGCGTTTGCGGCAATGGCTGGCCCTGCTCTTGCTGGCCGGTGGCAGTGGACAGTTGCTCAAGTACCTCGAGCTGCCCGCCGGGCAATTTATCGGCCCGATGCTGGTGGCGATCGCTTTCGGGGTCAGCGGTGCGCATATCCGCCTGCACAAGGAAGCCTTCCGCCTGAGCCAGGGCTGCATCGGTCTGCTGGCCGCGCACTCGATGACCCTGGCGGTGCTGAGCGCGATGAGTGAGTCCTGGCACCTGATGCTGCTCGCCACGCTCCTGACCATCGGCCTGAGCTCCCTGGTGGGCCTGGCGATGGTGCGTTTCGGCGGTATCCATCCAAGCACGGCGGCCTGGGGCACCTCACCGGGCGCGGCGTCGGCCATGGTTTCGATGGCCGACGATTTCGGGGCCGACGCCCGGGTGGTGGCGACCATGCAATATGTACGGGTGGTGTGTGTGGTGATGATCGGCGCGCTGGTCAGCCATCTGCTCGAAGCCCCGGCCAACGGCAGCGATCTGCACGCCACTGACCTGGCACAGCACGGCTCCAGCCTGCTCAACCTGGGGCTGACCCTGGCCACCGTCGTGCTCGGCGTGGTACTGGGCATGCGGATACCGGCGGGGGCCTTGCTGGTGCCATTGCTGCTCGGTGGCGGTCTGCAGCTCTCCGGCTTGCTGCATATCACCCTGCCCGCCTGGCTGCTGGCGATCGCCTACGGCGCCATCGGCTGCTACGTCGGCCTGCGCTTCGACCGCCCGACCGTGTTGTACGTCTGGAAGCGCCTGCCGGCGATGATCCTCGGCGCCATCAGTCTGATCGCCTTGTGCGCCGCCTCGGCCTGGGTCCTGGCGCGACTGCTCGGCCAGGACTTCCTCTCGGTCTACCTGGCCACCAGCCCCGGCGGGCTCGACACCATGGCGATCATCGCGGTCGATACCCACTCCGATGTCGGCCTGGTCCTGGCGATGCAGACCTTGCGCCTGCTGGCGGTGATCTTCAGCGGCGCGTTCTTTGCGCGCCTGGTGATTCGCTTCGCCGTGCACATCAAACCCTAGTCTCGACAAGACTCACCGATGACGCCACATTCGTGGCACAATCTGCAGCGTTAACTTAGTCAAAATACGAACGACATTGATTAAGATTTGTTTGCGAGCCGTGCTGGTTTTGACGTTTTTTTCTCATTTCACCCTCTAAATTGCCGCCCGGACAAGTATGCGAATGATTCCCATTGTTTAACTTGACCGGCGGCGCTGACGTACAGACAGCATCCGCCACCTCGACGACTAAAAGACCGCAGGAGCTTCCCCCACAATGATTCCCCGTCTGCCTTCGTTTCTGAAAACCACCCTGCTGGCCACCGCCCTGTTCAGCGCCGGCCACGCCTACGCCACCCCGAGCGCCGACGGCATCGTGGTCTATAACGCCCAGCACGAAAGCCTGACCAAGGCCTGGGTCGATGGCTTCACCAAGGAAACCGGGATCAAGGTGACCCTGCGCAACGGCGATGACACCGAGATGGGCAACCAGATTGTCCAGGAAGGCGACAAGTCGCCGGCGGACGTGTTCCTGACCGAAAACTCCCCGGCGATGGTGCTGGTGGACAATGCCAAGCTGTTCGCCCCGGTCGCGCCGACCACCCTGGAACAGATCGACTCGGCCTACCGTCCGGCCCACGGCAACTGGGTCGGCATTGCCGCCCGTTCCACCGTGTTCGTCTACAACAAGAGCAAGTTGAACGAAGCCCAGTTGCCCAAGTCCCTGCTCGACCTCGCCGCCCCCGCGTGGAAAGGCCGCTGGGCCGCGTCGCCGGCCGGTGCCGACTTCCAGGCGATTGTCGCCGCCGTACTGGAACTCAAGGGCGAAGCCGCGACCCTGGACTGGCTCAAGGCCATGAAAACCAATGCCTCGATCTATCGCGGCAACAGCGCGGTGCTCAAGGCGGTCAATGCCGGCCAGGTCGAGAGCGGCGTGATCTACCACTACTACAGCTTCGGCGATCAGGCCAAGACCGGCGAAAACAGCAAGAACACTTCCCTGCACTACTTCAAGCACCAGGACCCGGGCGCCTTTGTCAGCACCTCCGGCGGTGGCGTGCTCAAGTCCAGCAAACACCAGGAAGAAGCCCAGGCCTTCCTCAAGTGGGTCACCGGCAAAGATGGCCAGGCCGTGCTGAAGAACGGCAACTCGTTCGAATACGCGGTTGGCGTGGGCGCCGAATCGAATGCCAAACTGGTGCCGCTCAAGGATCTCGATGCGCCCAAGGTCGATGCCTCGAAACTCGACAGCAAGAAAGCGGTGGAGTTGATGACCCAAGCCGGAATCCTGTAATTGATCCCCGAGTCCATTTCCCACCTGGACCCCGCCGCAGTCGCTCACGCGCCTGCGGCGCTTTCGCGTAAGCGATCCAGAAACTTCTTCGGCCGCCAGGGCAATAGCTGGATCATCGGGCTGTCGCTGCTGGTGTCGCTGCTGGCGCTGCTACCGATCGCCTTCGTGATCCTGTCTGCCTGGCAAACCGGCTGGGGCACGCTCGAAGCCCTGATCTGGCGCCCACGGGTGGCCGAGTTGCTGGCCAACACCCTGTTGCTGATGGTCATCACCATTCCCCTGTGCGTGGCGCTGGGACTGGCGCTGGCCTGGCTGACCGAACGCACCGACCTGCCCGGCCGACGCGCCTGGTCATTGCTGGCCACCGCGCCGCTGGCCGTGCCGGCGTTCGTCCACAGCTACGCCTGGGTCAGCCTGGTGCCACCGATCCACGGGCTGTTCGCCGGGGTACTGGTGTCGGTGATCGCCTATTTCCCGTTTCTCTACCTGCCGATTGCCGCGACTCTGCGGCGGCTGGACCCGGCCATCGAGGATGTCGGCGAGTCCCTGGGCCTCAAACCCTGGGCGGTGTTTTTCCGCATTGTCCTGCCGCAACTGCGCCTGGCGATCTGCGGCGGCGCCCTGCTGGTGGGCCTGCACCTGCTGGCCGAATACGGCCTCTACGCGATGATCCGCTTCGATACCTTCACCACCGCGATCTTCGACCAGTTCAAGTCGACCTTCAGCGGCCCGGCGGCGCATACCCTGGCCGGGATCCTGGCGCTGTGCTGCCTGGGCCTGTTGACCGTCGAGTCGGCCGCCCGTGGCAAGGCCCGCTATGCCCGGGTCGGTTCCGGCAGCGCGCGGCAGCAACGCACGGTACGCCTCAGCCGCGGCACCAAAGTGCTGGCGCTGAGCATTCCACTCATCAGCAGCGTGCTCGCCCTCGGCGTGCCGTTGATCACCCTGGGCAGTTGGCTGATTGCCGGTGGCCGCGAGGTCTGGCAACTGGACGCTTTGTTCCCGGCCCTGGAACAGACCCTGCTGCTGGGTGTCGCCGGGGCCCTGCTGACTACCTGCGCGGCGGTGCCCGTGGCCTGGTTGTCGATCCGCTCGCCCGGGCGTCTGCATCGCCTGCTGGAAAGCTGCAACTACATCACCAGTTCCCTGCCCGGCATTGTCGTCGCACTGGCCCTGGTCACGGTCACCATCAACTTCGCCCGACCGATCTACCAGACCTCGATTACCGTGCTACTGGCGTACCTGTTGATGTTCATGCCCCGCGCGCTGGTCAGCTTGCGAGCCGGCATCGCCCAGGCGCCGGTGGAACTGGAAAACATCGCCCGCAGCCTCGGCCGCTCGCCGGGCCGGGCACTCTGGTCGATCACCCTGCGCCTTGCCGCGCCGGGAGCCGCCGCCGGCGCCGCGCTGGTGTTCCTGGCCATCACCAACGAACTGACCGCCACCCTGCTGCTCGCGCCCAATGGCACACGTACCCTGGCCACCGGTTTCTGGGCAATGACCAGTGAAATCGACTACGCCGGTGCCGCGCCCTACGCGCTGCTCATGATCCTGCTGTCACTGCCGCTGACCGGGCTTCTCTATCATCAATCCAAACGCACGGCTGGCCGATGAACGCTCTTGAAATCAACGCGCTGTACAAGTCCTTCGGTTCGCAAGCGGCCCTGGAAGACATCAACCTGTCGATTGCCACGGGCAGCCGCACGGCCATCGTCGGCCCTTCCGGCTCGGGCAAGACCACCCTGCTACGGATGATCGCCGGCTTCGAGTTTCCCGATGCCGGCCGTATCACCCTCGACGGCCAGCCGCTGGTGGATGCCCAGACCCAGGTCCCGGCCCACCAGCGCCTGATCGGCTACGTGCCGCAGGACGGCGCGCTGTTCCCGCATATGACAGTGGCCGATAACATCGCTTTCGGCATCGTCGACAAAGCCACCCGGCAACAGCGGGTCGCCGAGCTGATGGACAGCGTGGCCCTGGAACCACAAATGGCTAAACGCTGGCCCCATGAACTGTCCGGCGGCCAGCAGCAGCGAGTGGCGTTGGCCCGCGCCCTGGCACAACGTCCACGGCTGATGTTGCTGGACGAACCGTTCTCGGCCCTCGACACCGGGCTGCGGGCATCGATGCGCAAGATGGTCGCGCGGCTGCTGTCCGAGGCCGGGGTAACCACCATCCTGGTCACCCATGACCAGGCCGAAGCCCTGTCCTTCGCCGATCAGTTGGCCGTGATGCGCAAGGGCCGGTTGGTCCAGGCCGGCCCACCGATAGACTTGTACCTGCGCCCGGATGATGAAGACACCGCGCTGTTCCTCGGCGATGCGGTGATCCTGCCCGCCGTGATCGAGAACGGCTGGGCCCAATGCGAGCTGGGACAACTGGCGGTCAACGACGAAGGTCGGCACGGGCCGGCGCAGATCATGCTGCGCCCCGAGCAATTGCAACTCGTGCCCCGCGTACCGGGACAGCCGGAGAGCAACGGCAGCCCGGCGCGGGTGACTGAATGCGACTTTGGCGGCAACACCTGCACCTTGACCGTGGAGCTGACAGCCCAGGCCGCCGGCGGGCAGGCACGGCGTTCCTTGCTGGTACGCAGCACCGGCATGCACGCCCCCCGGATCGGCAGCGAGGTGCTGGTCTCGGCCCTCGGCAACGCCCATGTGCTGGGCCGACAGGTCGCCCGCTAGACGCTAACCACCTCGGCACTGCTCGCCCAGAGCGCCAGCAGTCGCCGAGGTGTTCCGCAGCCCCGGCGCTTGAACACAAAGTGCCGGCACTTTTCGGCAAACCGGTTGCGGTCCTGGACCATGTCCAGTTGCATCTCGGCCAACTCTTCTTCGCGGCAGCGCTCCATGTCCTCGACATCGCGGGTCTGCCGGCGCGCGCGTACTACTTCATAGATCGGGTCGTGGGCCACGCGCTGCGCCTGATCCATCAACCAGGCGCCAAAAGCCAGCGGACAACGCGGGCCGACATCCTGGACCAAACCCATTTCCCGCGCCTCGACGACGCTGATCGGCAGGCAGTCCTCGGTGAGCTGCAGCGCGCGCTCGTAACCGACCGCGCGGGGCAGGCTGTAGGTCCAGTACTCGGAGCCATGGAGGCCCATGCTCTTGTAGTGCGGATTGAGCACCACGCCGCTGCGCGCGAACACCCCGTCAGCCGCCAGGGCCAGCATCACCCCACCGGCACCGGCGCTGCCGGTCAGGCCACTGATCACCAACTGGCGGGCGGTCAGGAGTTCGCGACAGACATCGTTGATCGCGCGAATATTGGCCCAGGCCTCGAACCCGGGAATCACGGCCGCCTGAATCACATTGAGGTGCACACCGTTGGAAAAACTGCCGCGCCCGCCACGAAACAACAACACCTCGGTGTCCCGCGCCTTGGCCCAGCGCAGGGCACTGACCAGCCGCCGGCATTGCTCGGTGCTCATGGCGCCGTTGTAGAACTCGAACGTCAGCTCACCCACGCCACCCTGCTCGCGATAACGGATCGGTTGATAGGCCTCGTCACAATGCGGGTAATGGGCGATGGACCAGTTCAAGCTCGGCACGTCGTCGAGTCGACCGGCCAGCACATGGCGCGCCGGGCGCTTGAAGGTCTCTTCCCCCGGCCGGGGTTTGCGGCGCAGCGAGCCGATCCACAGGCTGCGGTCCCCCGTCGCCACCAGCACCGCATCGTCATGCACCGCCAGCAGTTGCCCCGGCGTGCCACGACGGCTGTCCAGATGGGCGTCATAGAGGTAGTACGATTCGCCGAGCAACTCGGCCAGTACGCCGGGCTGGCCATCGGCGGCATCAATGCGCCGCTGGATCAGCGCGGCGTCATCCTGCCAGCTGAAACTGCGGTCACTCTGCTGCATGTTCGGCTGCAGGCGGCCACGGACCTGTGGCGAACGGTAATCCAGGGGCTGCGGCACAAAGTCACTGCCGAACCTGGCCACTACGTCGTGGATACAGGCCATGGCCGCATCGGCCACCGCGCCATTGTAGAGTTCGGACTTGCGAATGCCCGTCGGCATCTCGAATTCATGGGTGGCCCAGATCGCCCCGCTGTCCATTTCCTCGGCGGCCTGCAAGGCCGTCACGCCCCAGGTCGGCAGCTGCCGGGTGATCGCCCAATCGAGCGCGCTGGCGCCGCGATCACCGACAATCCCCGGATGAATGATCACCACCGGACGCTGGGTGTTCTGCCACAACCGGGCCGGCACGCGGTCCTTGAGGAAGGGGCAGATCACCAGCGTCGCGGGGCTGTCCTCGATCTGCTCGCAGACCGTCTCGGCATCGCTGAACAGCACCACACTCGGCCGATGCCCCGCTTCGCGCAGCTCCAACCAGGCGCGCTGGGTCAACCCGTTGAACGCCGATGCCAATAGAATAATTTTCAATGAACGCATAACTGAACTCCTCCTTGAGCAATACGCCGGGCCTCTGCTGCAACGAGCAATCCATGGCCCGGCCGGAGCCACTACAGTAATGCCCCGCGACCGCGGCACCTTGATCGAGGTCAACGGACAACCGCACGGCGGGAGCATTAGCGCAGCGCCGATTTCTCGGCTAGGATTTCCTGCTCATGGAGTTGCCCATGCGTTCAATGGGCTTTGAGACAAGGAGAGAGAAATGACCGCAGTTCGTGTTGCAGAGCGTGCCTATCGCAGTTGGTCCAGCCCCATCCTGCTGGAACTCAAGGAACGAGAGCATCAGTTGGACCCGTCCTCTCGGGTAGCCCTGAGCAATGTCTTGCAAGAGCGTCGTCTGCTCGATAGCGACAGGCTGACAGCCATGATGCTACCTATCAGGCATGGCTTCGAATGAAGGTAGGGGATTCGGCCCGCGCAGCCGGTCGCGTTCGAAAAATGCCCGTATTGCCTGGTCGCCCTAGCTGAACGACCGGTGTCGCGCATGCCGTTACCGCGCTAGCATGCTCAGGCCTGCAGTGTACGATCCGACTGCAGGCTTGAGCACTCATCAGACGCTTACTTCGCACCCTCGTAATTGACCATCCAGGCCACGCCGAAACGGTCTTCGAACATCGCGAAGCGTTCCGACCAGAAGGTCTTGCCCGGCGCCATATGGACGCTGCCACCAGCGCTCAACCCCTTGAACAGGCGCTCGGTCTCGGCGACGCTATCGACATTGAGCGACACCGAAACGCCCTGGATCTTGCTGAATGGCTGCTGCGGCGGACAATCGGAGGCCATCAGGCTGTAGTTGCCCACCGTCAGGCAGGCATGCAGGATTTTGTCCTTGTTCGGCGCATCCTTGGGCACACAGGCCTCCTCCGGGGCATCGGCAAACGACAGGAGAAACAGCTCGCCACCGAGGACCTGCTTGTACAGGGTAAAGGCTTCCTTGCAGTTGCCGTTGAAGATCAGGTAAGGAATGATTCTCATACTCATGATAGAACTCCTATTCTGGCAGGGTTTCAGGATTGACCGGACATCTGCGTGCGCAGGCGTTCTTCCTGTTCGCGCAACTCGGGGGTAAAGCATTCGCCAAAGTCCTCGGCCTCGAAGATCTGGCGGATTTCGATTTCAGAGTCACCGAGCATCGGGTTCGGACAACGCTTGACCCAGTCGATGGCCTCTTGCAGTGACCGCACATTGAAGATCCAGAAACCGGCGATCAGTTCCTTGGTCTCCATGAACGGGCCATCGACCACGCTGCGCTGCTTGCCGCTGAACCGAACGCGAGCGCCCTTGGCACTGGGATGCAGCCCCTCGGCGGCGAGGATCACACCGGCCTTGGCCAGCTCTTCGTTGTAGCTGCCCATGGCCGCCAGCAGCTCCTGACTGGGCATTTGGCCAGCTTCCGACTCCGGACTGGCTTTGACAATCACCATGAATCGCATGGTCGTATCTCCTGATGGTGGTAGACAAATTCGACAAGCCGGCAGGCGGCTCTGTCGAATAATCGAACGAGCGACCGCGGAATCGACAACCCACGAAATCTTTTTTCCTGATCGCCGTTGCTCCATTTCCGGGCGCGCAACGATCGGCGATCAATAGCGCCGTCGCCCATCCGACCCAGCATAGAAGGATATGAAGCAGGACCATGGATTGGGCCTGGCAGCCCGTCGTTACGGGACAGCGCCTACACACAGTCAAGGCGAATCCCACCCCGATAGCACAAAGAGTGCCCTCTTCCCAACGCGAGCTTGCTCGCGATGGACGCCAACGCTAACGTGGGAAAGCTGAGCGCTTGCGCAGAGCCCCCACATGGAATAACCCCCGCCCCCGACAACGCCCACCCGAGAGGAAACATGGAGTCTCCCGCAGTCCCGATTGGCCAGCGTCCGGACTTTGCCCTCGCCCTCTCCGGCGGCGGTGTCCGAGCCATGGTGTTTCACCTCGGCGTGCTCAAATACCTCGCCGAACAACAAGCCCTGGAACAGGTCACGCAGATTTCCACGGTGTCCGGTGGCAGTCTGCTGGTGGGCCTGATGCTGCAGGAAAACCACGGGCAATGGCCCGACTCCACGACCTTCCTGCTGCGCATCTACCCTGCCCTGCAAACCAGGCTGTGCTCACGCAGCCTGCTCTGGAGTGCCTTGCGCCAGCTGCTCAACCCGCTGAATTGGCGCTTCCTGCTGTCGCGGGCCAACCTGCTGGCCCTGGCGCTGCAAAACGAATGGGGGGTGACCGCCCTTCTGCCGGAGATCGGCGCCAAACCCGACTGGTCGATCAACGGCACCACGGCGGAGAACGGCAAGCGCTTTCGCTTCAAGCGCGGCAACATGGGCGACTACTCCATCGGTTACGCCGCCACCAACGGTTTCCCCCTGGCCCAGGCCCTGGCGGTTTCAGCGGCGTTCCCCGGCGGAATCGGCCCGCTGTCGCTCAAGACCCGGCGCTTCAAGTGGATGCAACGCCAATGGGAAGCCCCGCTCAACAGCGCCGTCGAGGTGCGCCCGCCCTTCAGGAAGCTGCGGCTCTACGACGGCGGCGTCTACGACAACCTCGGCCTGGAACCCTTGTTCGACGCCGCGACGGGACAGACCAAGCGCTATGCGTACCCGATCATCGTTTCGGACGCTGGCGCGCCCCTGAAACCGGGGTTTGACGCCGGGGTGCTGAGTCCCTGGCGGCTCAAGCGCCTGGCCGACATCATGTCCGACCAGACCCGGGCGCTGCGCGGCCGGACCTTTGTCGAATACCTGAAGAAGGCTCCCGGGCGTGGTGCTTACCTGAGCACCGCCAGTTCCCTGGTCGAACCGACCAAAGGCAGCGACGCCGCCTTTGCAGCGGATTTCCCCACGACCCTGAATCGGCTGCAAGCCGAGGTCTTCGAACGGATCGCCCGGCACGGTTATGCCGTGGCGCGGGCCACCGACCGGCAGTACCCGCTGCTGCCGCTTGCATCGACAGTCCCCGAAGTCCTCGAACGCCTCTGAGCCCGTATCGCCCGAGGGTACTCAAGGCAGCGCCAGCCCCCCCCAGGCTGGCGACCGGCAATGGACCGCGAAACTCAATGGCCCGCGCAAGCGCTGAATATCAGGCCGACTCGCGCGCCTGACCCGCCGCGCTCAGCTCGAAATGGAACACCGCGCCTTTGCCTGGAAGCGACAGCAGGCGAATCTGGCTGTCGTGCAATTGCAGGATGCGTCGGACAATCAGCAATCCCAGGCCACCGGAGCGCCGGTCACCCTCCTGGTTGAACGGCCGACGGAACAGGTTCTCCAGCAATGAAGCGGCAATCCCCGGACCGGTGTCACTGACCGTGACCTGCACCTTGCCAGCGCCATGGACCAGCGCCACCTCGATGGTGCCGCCTGCGGGGGTGTGGCGCAGGGCGTTGTCGATCAGGTTGGTCAGCACCCGCTCGATCATGCCCAGGTCGGCGCTGACCATCGAGGCCCCACGGGGCAATACCGCCTGCAGTTTCGACTGGCGGGTCTCGGCCATCAGTTCGAACTTCTGGAACACATCCTGGATCAGGTCGCTGAGGGAAAAATCCTCGACCTGCAAACGCACCGCGCCATGCTCCAGGCGCGCCAGCTCGAACAGCGCCTGGGCCAGTTGCCCGACCTTGCTGCTCTGGGCCAGGGCGATCCCCAGGTAGCGTCGACGCTCGTCCGCTGTCAGCAGCGCGTCCTTGAGGGACAGGGTTTCCAGATAACCGTGCAGCGACGCCAGGGGCGTGCGCAAGTCATGGGAAATATTCGTCACCAGCTCGCGGCGGTCCTGGTCGAGCTGGGTCAGGCTGCGCCACTGCTCACCGATACGCATTGCCATCTGGGCGAAACTGGCTTCCAACACCTCGATTTCATCGCGCCGCCCCGCTCCCGCCCGCGACAGCAGCGGCAACTGGGCCGGCGCGGCATCGGTATCGAAATGGCGCATGGTCTCGGTCAGCCGACGTAGCGGTCGGGTGATCAGGCGAAACGCGATCAGGCCGGCGATCAGCCCCAACAGGGCCACCAGGCTCATGGCCCACAAGGTGGTGCGCAGTACCGAACTGGCCGAGACCTGGGCCGCCAGGCGATCATGTTCCTCGCCCTGGAGAACCACATAAAGGTAGCCCAGCTCCTTGCCGCCACCACGCAGGGCGGCGGCGCTGAATACCTTGCGGCCGTCAGCGCTGCGCGGATCGTCACCGAGGATCGGCAACGGCTGCCCCTCCAGCAAACGACGGATCGGCGCCAGGTCGACATGGTCGCGGTGCAGGTGCCCCTGCGGCGCGGCATCGCCGGTGATCTTGCCGCTGGGTGAGAGCAGATAGACTTCCACGCTCGGGTTGACGTTCATCAGTTGGCCGAACAGCGCGCGGACCGCCTCCATGGTCAGCCCCTCGGTGCCGACCAGCTTGTTGTCCAGGGCAATGCTCTGGGCCAGGTCCCGGGACAGCCCCTGGACCACTTCCTTTTCGTGCATGTCACTGGCCCGCACCTGCAACCACACCGAGGCCCCGCAACAGGCCAGCAGCAGAATGGAAAAGGCAATGGACAGGCGCTGGGACAGAGTCAGGTTCATGGCGCGCGACTCACCGGTGAAAAACGATAGCCACGGCCCCAGACCGTGAGAATCCGCTCGGGTTGCGCCGGATCGACTTCGATCTTGGCCCGCAGGCGATTGATATGGGTATTGACCGTGTGTTCGTAGCCGTCGTGCTGGTAGCCCCAGACCTGGTTCAGCAGATCCATGCGCGAATACACGGTGCCAGGGTTTTTCATGAAGAAATGCAGCAGGTCGAATTCCCGTGGCGTCAGGTCCAGGGGCTTGCCGTCGACCTGGGCCTCGCGGGTCAACGGATCGAGGCTCAGACCACCCAGCTCGAGGGTCCCCGCCTCGATTTTCAGGCTCTTGGCCAGGGCATCGACCCGACGCAGCAGGGCCTTGACCCGCGCCGCCAGCTCAAGCATCGAGAACGGCTTGGCCAAGTAGTCGTCGGCGCCCAACTCCAGTCCGAGCACCCGGTGCATCTCGCTGGAACGGGCGCTGGTGATAATGATCGGCGTGTAGCGCGCCATGGCCCGCGCCTGCCGGCAGATCTCCAGGCCATCGACGCCCGGCAGCATCAGGTCGAGGATCAGCGCGTCCCAGGAGCCCTTGCTCAATTGCGCCAGGCCGAGGTTGCCATCGGCGCAGTGGGTGACCTCGTAGCCCTCGTCCCGCAGGTGCAGACTCAGCAAGCCCGCCAGGTGCAGGTCATCTTCGACGATCAGAATACGTTTGGGTGAATCCATGGGCAGCCTTTGTGCGGGTAGTCGCCGGAAACGACGCCTGGTTCATTGTGCCGGATCAGCGCCCGGCAAATCTTCACAATTAAGTTAACTTTACGGGAGGATTTGGCGACCCTTGCCGTCCAACAATGAAAGCCTGATCAACCACCATGGACGCGACGCCATGTCCTCCAGAAGACGCTTTCTTGTTTCCAGTGCCGCCACCCTGCTCGCCGCCAGCTTATTCGACTGGCGCGCCGTCGGCGCCACCTTTGGCAGCGGCAACCGCTCGGCCGACAGCGGTGAAACCTTCGAAGTCAGCCATAGCGACACCGAATGGAAAGCGATGCTCAGCGACGAGCAGTACGCAGTGCTGCGCCACGAAAGCACCGAACGCCCCTACTCCAGCGCCCTCAACGAGGAGCACCGCGACGGTGTGTTCGCCTGCGCCGGCTGTCACCTTGCGCTGTTTTCATCGGCCAGCAAATACGACAGCCGCACCGGCTGGCCCAGCTTTACCGCGCCGCTGGAAAGCGCCGTGGCGACCCGCCGCGACACCTCCTTCGGCGTCTCCCGTACCGAGGTGCATTGCCAGCGTTGCGGCGGTCATCTGGGCCATGTGTTCCCCGACGGCCCCCCACCCACTGGCCTGCGCTACTGTATGAACGGCGTCGCCATGACCTTTACCCCCGGCGCGGCCTGATCCGCACGCCTCGACAAGGACTCCCTCATGTTCCTGCTTATCCTGGCCTACCTCGGCGGCCTCCTGACCATCCTCAGCCCCTGCATCCTGCCGGTGCTGCCGTTCGTCTTCGCCCGCTCCGGCGAGCCGTTTCGCCGCAGCGGCCTGCCGTTGCTGTGCGGCATGGCCCTGACTTTCGCCCTGGTCGCCAGCCTGGCGGCGGTCGGCGGTGGCTGGGTGGTGCGGGCCAACCAGTACGGGCGCTGGCTGGCCCTGGCGCTGATGGCGTTTTTTGCCATTACCCTGCTGTTCCCGCACCTGGCCGAACGCCTGACCCAACCGCTGGTGGCGGCCGGTGACCGGTTGTCGCGCTCGGCGCAAAGCCACAATGGTTCGCCAAGCGCGCGCTCGTCCTTTGTACTGGGCATCGCCACCGGCCTGTTGTGGGCGCCCTGTGCCGGGCCGATCCTCGGTCTGATCCTGACCGGCGCCGCCCTGCAAGGCGCGAACATCGGCACCAGCCTGTTGCTACTGGCCTATGCCGCTGGCGCCGCGACCTCCCTGGCTGGCGCGCTGCTGGTCGGCGGCAAGCTGTTCCAGGCGATGAAACGCAACCTCGGCACCGGACAATGGCTGCGCCGTGGTCTCGGTGCGGCAATGCTGGTCGGCGTGGTGGCCATCGCCCTGGGCCTGGATACCGGCCTGCTGACCCGAGTGTCCACGGTCGCCACCTCGGGACTCGAGCAGAAGCTGCTCGACAGCTTGACACCGAAGCAGGCCACGGATCAGACCGGTGCCATGCTGGCGGCAGTCAACAGCGACGCCGGCCAGCCGGCTGGCGGCATGATGGCGATGGCAACCAAGACCGGCGGCGCCGAACGTAAGCTGCCGGTGGAAGGCAACCTGCCGGACCTGTCGGGCGCCGTGCAGTGGCTCAACTCCGCGCCGCTGAGTGCCGCCGAACTCAAGGGCAAGGTGGTACTGATCGACTTCTGGACCTACTCCTGCATCAACTGCCTGCGCAGCCTGCCCTACGTCAATGCCTGGGCACAGAAGTACCACGACCAGGGCCTGGTGGTGATCGGCGTGCACGCACCGGAGTTCGCCTTCGAACGCGACATCGACAATGTGCGCCAGGCCGTGGGCAAGCTGGGCATCCAGTACCCGGTGGCGATCGACAACAACTACGCGATCTGGCGTGGCTTCAACAACCAGTACTGGCCGGCCCATTACTTCGTCGATGCCCAGGGCCGCGTGCGCTATCACCACTTCGGTGAAGGCGACTACGAGGGTTCCGAACAGGTGATCCAGCAACTGCTCAGAGAGGCCGGTCGGCAGAACGTCGCTGGCGGCACGGTCAGCACCCAGGCCCAAGGCGTCATGCAGGCCGCCGACGAGGCCGAAGTGAAGTCGCCGGAAACCTACCTGGGTTATGACCGTGCCGAGAACTTCGCCTCGCCGGGCGACCAGGTGGCGGACCAATCGAAACACTACGCGGCACCGCAACAGCCGACCTTGAACCAGTGGGGCCTGGACGGCCAATGGACCGCCCATGCCGAGCAGGTGACGCTCAACCAGGCGCCGGGCCAGGTGGTCTACCGCTTCCACGCCCGTGATCTGCATCTGGTGCTGGGCCCTGGGTCGAACGGCAAGCCAGTGCGCTTCAAGGTGCGCATCGACGGCACGCTGCCGGGGGCCAACCATGGCACCGATACCGACGCCAACGGCGAAGGCACGGTGACCGAGCAGCGCCTGTACCAACTGGTCCGCCAGTCCGGGAACGTGACCGAGCACACCTTCTCCATCGAATTTCTCGACCCCGGTGTACAGGCCTACGCCTTTACCTTCGGTTGATCGCCACGAGGATGAACATAATGAGTACGCCTGTGATGCAACGAAAAACCCAATCGCCGCTGCTGGTACTCGCCGGAATCGCCAGTCTGGCCTTGTCGGCCCTGATGTTCCAGCGCCTGGCCTGGTCGGCGGAAGACGCGGTGCGGATCGCCCCGCCGGCCCTGGATCAACCGGCAGGCGCCAGCGGCAAGGCCACGGCGGTGTTCGCCGGCGGCTGTTTCTGGGGCGTCCAGGGAGTGTTCCAGCACGTCCGGGGGGTTGAGAACGCAGTGTCGGGTTATACCGGCGGTGCGGCGAATACCGCCCGTTATGAAGCGGTAGGCGAAGGTTCGACCGGGCACGCCGAGTCGGTGCAGGTGACCTATGACCCGAACCAGGTCAGTTACGGGCAACTGTTGCAGGTGTTTTTCTCGGTGGCCCATAACCCGACGGAGCTCAACCGCCAGGGGCCGGACAGCGGCACGCAGTACCGTTCGGCGATTTTCCCGGTGAATGCCGAGCAGGAAAAGATTGCCAAGGCCTATATCGCCCAGTTGGAGGCCGCCAAGGCGTTCCCCTCGGCGATCGTTACCCGGATCGAGGACGGCAAGGTCTTCTATCCGGCCGAGGGCTATCACCAGAACTACCTGACACTGCACCCGACCGCGCCGTATATCGCCTTCAATGATCTGCCGAAGGTGGCAAACCTCAAGCGCCTGGAGCCGGAGCTTTATCGGGCCGACCCGGTGCTGGTGCCGGACGCCAATTGATGACGAATGCCGCAGACTCAAGAGCAATCTTGAGTCTGGCCACGATTTGTGGCGAGCGGGCTTGCCCGCGCTCGGCTGCGAAGCAGTCGCAAAACCTGTCATCACGGTCTGCCTGATACACCGCGATGACGGGTTTCAGGGCCGCTTCGCGCCCCAGCGCGGGCAAGCCCGCTCGCCACAGGAGCGTGTTCGGAGCCCAAACTTTCTTATCAGGTATAGCGGCGCTTCTCCGGGGTTGGCGGGAAGTACTGGTACAACCAGGTTTCGCTCAAGGTCCGGTCACGGGTGCGAATGAACAGGCGCAGTTCCACCGGATCGACCTGGTCATCGCTCGGGTACCAGTCGAACGTCACCCGATAGCCGTTGATTTCGTCCAGTTTGAGGACATCGATATCCTTTATCTGACCGCGGGATGTCGTCACCACCGGATCGATCGTCGCGCCCTCGGACAGCCGCTCCAGGCCGCCGCCGGTAAAGTCCACGGCAAAGCGCCGGGCCCAGACCTCGGGATAATGCTCGCCCGGTGCCCAGCCCTCGACAAACCCACCCATCCCCGAACGGGTGGCATGGACCCGCGCCAACGGCGTCCCCACCGGCGGCAGCGCGCTCCAGTAGAGCTTGTAGCCGTAGTTCAGCGAAGCCCCCGCCGCCACCGGCTCCTTGGGCGTCCAGAACGCCACGATATTGTCCAGGGTCTCGCCCGTGGTGGGGATTTCCAGCAGATCGACGGAGCCCTCGCCCCAGGCCGTGGTCGGCTCGACCCACAGGCTCGGACGCCGGCTGTACCAATCCACGGTGTCCTGGTAGCTGGCGAACTCATGGTCGGTCTGCACCAGGCCGAACCCCTTGGGGTCCTTGTCGGCGAAGGCGTTGAACTGCAAGGTCGCCGGGTTGTTCAAGGGCCGGCAGATCCACTCGCCATTACCGCGCCACATGGCCAGGCGATCAGAGTCGTGGATCTGCGGATGAAGGGTGTCGCACATCCGCCGTTCGTGGGTGCCGCAACTGAACATGCTGGTCATCGGCGCGATACCCAACTGTTCGATGGCCGTGCGCGCGTTGATATGGGCATCGACCGCCATCACCACCTGCTCGGCCTGGCAATCGATATCGAAACGGTAGGCGCCGGTGGCACTCGGCGAGTCGAGCAAGGCATAGACCACGAAACGGGTGCTGTCCTTGTCCGGGGTTTCGAACCAGAAATGAGTGAAGTCGGGGAATTCCTCGCGCCGCTTGGCATAAGTGTCGATCGCCAGACCGCGCGCCGACAGGCCATATTGCCCGGTCTTGTCCACCGCGCGGAAATAGCTGGCGCCGAGGAACGAGACAATGTCGTGCTGGTCGATTTCCGGAGCCTTGAACAGCTTGAAGCCGGAGAATCCCAGGTCGCCCTTGAGCCGGGACGGATCAATGCCACTGCGCGCGTAGTTGAACAACGCCGGACGGAAATGCACCTCCCGGGCCTGGCGCGTCCCGGCATCGACGCTGTACATGCGCACCGGTTGCTTGAAGCCCATGCCAACGTGAAAGAACTGCACGTCCAACTGGCCCTTGAGTTCATTCCACAGCGAGTGCCGGGCATCGTACTGAATGGCATTGAACTGTTGCGGGGTCATACCCTCCAGGGTTGGCGGCAACACCTGGCGGGTGCTGACATAGTCCTTGCCGGCGAGTTTTTTCGCATGTCCCTGCAATGTATCGAAGTCGAAGTGTTCGATCTCGCCGTCCGCGGCGGCGGCAAGCGCCCGCGCCGCGAACAGACCGCTGGCCGACAGGCCGGTGTAGGCCGCCAGGGCCATGGATGCTTTCAGAAGATTGCGGCGATGCATAAAAAGACCTGTACAGGAACTGCAGGACATCCGGAACTGCTGGGTACCGGATAGAAAGAAGCGCTTGCTCAAGACTGCGAGCGAACGCGGCTACAGCTAAACAGATAACAAATCCTTATGAGGGTTCGCAATATCCTACAGAAAACTTACTGACAGCCTTCATTCAGCCAAGGTGTGGCTATATGTTTCCAGCCTCCATTGAGACCCGAGGCGCCCTGTGAACAGCAGCCCAGAGCGCGTGAAGATTTGTTCAGAAAGCTTTCACCGACTTCTTGGCACACTTGCCCACTTGTTTGAAGGTCCGTCGAGGCAACCCATGACCCGCATTCTGACCATCGAAGATGATGCTGTAACCGCCAAGGAAATCGTGGCTGAACTGAGCAGCCATGGGCTTGAAGTCGACTGGGTCGACAACGGCCGCGAAGGTCTGGTACGCGCCGTCAGCGGCGGCTACGACCTGATCACCCTGGATCGCATGCTGCCTGAACTCGATGGCCTGGCGATCGTCACGACCCTGCGCACCATCGGCGTGGCCACGCCGATCCTGATGATCAGTGCCCTCTCCGATGTCGATGAGCGCGTACGCGGCCTGCGGGCCGGCGGCGACGATTACCTGACCAAGCCCTTCGCCTCCGACGAAATGGCGGCCCGGGTCGAAGTGCTGCTGCGGCGCAAGAGCCCGGCACGGGAATTCGAAACCTCGCTGCGGGTCGCCGACCTCGAGCTCAACCTGATGACCCGCGAAGCCTCCCGGGCCGATCAACTGCTGACGCTGCTGCCCACCGAGTACAAGTTGCTGGAGTTCCTGATGCGCAACACCGGGCAGATCCTCTCGCGCATGATGATCTTCGAGGAAGTCTGGGGTTATCACTTCGATCCTGGCACCAACCTGATCGATGTGCATATCGGCCGCCTGCGCAAGAAGATCGACGGGCCCGGCCTGGCCCCGCTGATCCGTACCGTGCGAGGTTCGGGTTATGTCATTGCCGAACCCCTCTAAAGGCTGGCGCTCCTCCACCAGCCGGTTGCTGGCACTCTACAGCTTCCTGTTCGTGGCCTGGAGCTGCAGCCTGATGGGGGTGCTGTACTACGAGGTTTCCGGTTACCTGAACACCCTCGCCCGTCACTCGCTGATGCAACGCCAACACCTGTTTTCGCGCTTCCAGGGCCAAGCGCTGATGGAAGCGCTGACCACCAGCATGACGTTCGACATGCGTGGCGTGGATGCCTACGGCCTGTTCAACGAGCAGAAAATGCACCTGAGCGGGCCGATCCAGGAAATCCCCGCTGACCTGCCGATGGATGGCAAGATCCATGAACTGGCCGATTGCACCGACTCCGACGACCCGGACCTGCCCCAGGACAGTTGCGACGCGGTGGCCACCCAGACCCATGACGGGCGCTGGCTGCTGCTGGTACGCGACAACGGCTCGCTGTTCGGTGTGACCCGGATCATTCTCCACGCCCTGTTCTGGGCGGTCTCGTTGACCATTCTGCCCGGCATTGCCGGCTGGCACTTGTTGCGCCGACAGCCGATCCGTCGGATACGGGCGATCCAGGCCAGCGCCGAGTCGATCATCGCCGGAGACCTGGGCCATCGCTTGCCGCTGTCAAATCGCCGCGACGAGCTGGATATGCTGGCGGCGATCGTCAATGCCATGCTCGACCGGATCGAGAAACTGATGCACGAGGTCAAGGGCGTCTGCGACAACATCGCCCATGACCTGCGCACCCCGCTGACCCGCCTGCGCGCGCAGTTGTACCGGATCCAGCAACAGGCCGTCGAGGGTTCGCCCGAGTCCCTGAAGCTGGATGGCGTGATTGCCGAGACCGATACCTTGATGGCGCGTTTCCGTGGTTTGTTGCGCATCTCCGAGCTGGAAGACCATCAGCGGCGCTCCGGTTTCCTGGTGCTGGACCCATTGCCGTTGCTGCATGAGCTGCATGATTTCTACCTGCCGCTGGCTGAGGAAGCCGAGATCTGCCTGCGCCTGGAGACCCCCGCGACACTGCCGGCAATCACCGGTGACCGGGCCTTGCTGTTCGAAGCCCTGGCCAATCTGCTGAGCAATTCGATCAAGTTCACCCCGCCGGGTGGCGAGGTGGTATTGATGGCGAGCAACGACGCCGGCAGCACCCGCATCGAAGTACAGGATTCCGGCCCCGGCATCCCGCCGTCCGAGCGCGAGGCGGTGTTCCAGCGCTTCTATCGCTGCGACGAAGGCACCCAGCACGGCGGCTTCGGCCTCGGCTTGTCGATTGTCGCCGCCATCGTCAGCCTGCACGGCTTCAGCCTCGACATCGGCACCAGCGAGCAGGCCGGCGCGCGCTTGATCCTCAATTGCCGCAACAGCCTGATGACCGCGGATTGAATCGGCGCTCAGGCGCGGTGTTCAGTCCGGGAAGTTGGCCTTCAGGGCCGCCAGGCCCTCGGCATAGATCCCGTGGAACAGCTCCACCGCCTCCTCTTCACTGACCCCCTGCGGAGTGAAGATCCCCGCCCACTCGACGACGCAGGTATGTGGCTCATTGCCCTCGCGGACCTGCATCGTGGCCAGGTAATCGATTACCGGGAATGGCTTCTCGATAAAGGAGTAGCTGTAGCGCCGGGCCCGGTTGTCGAACGCTTCCAGGCGCTCGACGATGCGCACGCCGTCCGCCGTGTGCAAGGTGCGCACACGCCCGCCTTCGCTGAGACTGCTGCTGGGAATGGACGGCAGCCAGTCCGGCAGGCAATCGAATCCGCCCATCAGTTGCCAGACCGCTTCGGGTGGCATGCCGATCTCGACGGTTACGGATGTTGCAGCCATGAATAATCTCCACGAACAAGTTGGACAGCCAGGCCGACCCCGGCGCTGGACCCCCTGCTAATAACGACCTTATCGCAAAGCTCGGTGGACAAGGCCAGCGCCTTGATACTCAGCCTGAAGCGTTGCGCGATCATCTTTATCCGTTCAACTCTAGCCATAATTTGTGACGATGCCGGTTGATAGCCGCCACTCGTCGCCTTGGACGTCCCGGGCATGCATCCAGACGCTCTCCAGACACTCGATCCGCTGATGCGTGAAGTCGCCGTCAAGGCAGTGCTGGCGCAGGCCCTGGATCGAGCGCTAGATGTCCATGATCTTGGCGACAAAGGCATTCCAGCCTGCCGGTTCGCGGATCAATGCCGGGTAATTATGCGAAAAGCCGCCCATCACCCCGCGTCGAGTCATGAGTTCGCGGATGATGGCGGTCGCCGGGCCGCCGCCACTGCCGTTCGCCAGGCTCTGCTCCTGATAGGCGCGCCAGTGCAGCTCCATCGCAATAACCTTGCACAGCGCCGACTCCTGGGCCAGGACCCCGGTATTCTTGGCCAACAGGCAGAGTTTGACCGGCACGCTGATGCCCAACGATACGCCACCGGGAACAGCCGCCAGGCCAAACCCGACGCCCCGGTTGAGCAACTTGTGGGTTTTCATGAGTTTCAACAGATCAAGCCAGCGGCACAGGGTATTACTCTGCCGGCAGTTCCTGGCCATCTCGGCAAAATGATACAAGTGCACGGCTGAAGCACCGGCGGAACTACCCTCGCGCATCAAGGCGTAGGGGTTGACGGGCAAGACCATGCTACCGACCACCGCCGCCGTCCCGGTAAACGACTGCGCGTAATTACGCACTTTACGATGGCGCAGCAGATGCTTGGTCTTGGACGAAGCGCTCCCATCAATACCATGCACAACGAAATAGGGGTTATCCACCAGGGCCGAAGTCGGTTGCCCCATCTTGTACGAGCCCACCACCGGTGCCACGCAGGCTCCCAGGCCGTGGGGAATGACCCCGGACAAGGCCAGGGCGGTGTCCATGATCAAACTGTCCATCTTGAAACTGTACTGGGAAAGTTCTTTCAAGCGAGTGGCAAAGCTATCCTGTTCGACACTCATATCGGCCTATCTCTCGTATTTAAAAAGCCGGGGGATTTTCAATTAAAATATCAGTCCCGAGCGCTATTCAACGAGGTCAAAAAAGGCCAATTTATTACCTTAGTTTGCAGCTTACTTAAACAACCGCCAATACAATAAGAAAACTCCCAAAGACCACGAGTTCAATTATAAAAAGCTACTATTTCCCGATTAGCCTGAACAATTTTTCCAGGCTTATGCGCAGGGACCCCGAATTATCCAACAGGCTCAATGACGGGTCGTCCAGTGCCAGCAGCGACGCCGTGAATTCGGCATTGCGCGCCAATCGTGCCTCGATCTGCGGCAAGCTCTCCCGGCCCCGTGCCAGCAGCCGCTCACGCAGTACGGCCTGGTCGACGACCAACAGGATCACCTGCAAATCCGGGTAGCGCGCTCGCGCCTGCGGCAGGTAAGCCCGTGAACCGTTGACCAGCACCTCCACTCCCGCGGCCAGCCACTCGTCGATCAAACGCGGAATGCCATAACACAGGCCATTGGCCTGCCAGCTCATGGCAAAGGCGCCCTGGGCCTGCATCGTCGCGAACTGTTCGGCACTGACCGCCTGCGCCGCCTCGCCAACCGCTTCAGCCGAGCGGGTGATGACGCGCCGGGCAACACGGCAGCCACGCTCGGCCAGGGGTTCGCGGGCGGCATCGAGCAAACTGTCCTTGCCCGAACCCGAAGGTCCGATGAGATAAATTAATCGACCCGCCATCCACAATCCCTCACACGTCGTCGCGCGCACAGTACAACACTCGCACCGTTCATGGCACTGGCCGCAAGCTGCTTTGCACACTGGCCGAGGGACAAGACGCGCGCGTCGACGCAGAACGGTGAGCCAAAACCTCAAGCGCGCCCCGGGCACTCGTGCCTGGCTCAGCCCAGGTTGCGCGCCGCCAGCCGGGAGAAGCTCGCCAGGCAAGCCACGGCGGCAAAACCGGCACCGATATACAGGGCCAGGACCGGTCCCGCGTGACTCGACAAGCCGAAACTCAAGGCCACCAGCGCGGCCCCCGTGGACTGCCCGAGCAGGCGCGCGGTGGCGATCGTGCCACTGGCGCCGCTACTGCGTTCGCGCGGGGCGCTGGTCATCAGGGCCTTCTGGTTGGGCGACTGGAAGAAACCAAAGCCCAGGCCACAAATCACCATGCGTACACCGATCTCCAGGGCACTTGGGTCCGCGGGCAGCATCGCCAGGGACAACATGCCCAGCGACAGAACGCCCAGGCCGATACCGCCGAGCAAGCCCGGCGGGTAGCGATCCGACAGGCGTCCGGCAAAGGGTGCGATCAGGGCCACCACCACCGACCAGGGCGTCATCAGGTAGCCGGTCTGGACCGGATCGCGGCCCAGCACTGTTTCGAAGAAAAAGGGCAGCGAGACAAACGCCAGGCCCTGGGTCGCGAAAGAGCAAATCGCCGTGAGGGCCGACAACGCGAACATCGGACGCTTGAGCAGGTCGATCGGAAACATCGGCGCCGGATGTCCGGCCTCGCGGCGGATCATCAGGTAACCGGCGCTGACACAAACCAGCAGGGCCAGACAGATCGGCAGCGTACTGGCAAACTGCGCGCCCTCCCCCAATGCATAGATCAGCGAGCCGAAGGTCAGGATACTCAGGCCGGCCGTGCCCCAGGCAAAGCGCTGGCCGTTGGGTGGAGTATGCGGCAATGAAGGAATCGCCATGGCCAGGGCGATCAGGCCGATGGGAATGTTCACGCCAAACAGCCAGGGCCAATCGGCCACCGACAGGATCAACGAGGCGACCGTCGGTCCGGCGGCGAACGACATACCCACCACCAGCGCATTGAGGCCCATGCCCCGACCGAGCTTCTCCGGGGGGAACAGGCTGAAGATCAGCGCGCCGTTGACACTCATGATCGCACTGGCGCCTACCCCTTGCAGGACCCGCGCCAGCGTCAGCTGAGTCAGGCTGCTCGACATCGCGCACAGCGCCGAAGACAGGCTGAACAACACCAGACCGAACAGATAGATCTTGCGATGCCCGATCACGCCGCCGAACGAGGCGAAAGCCAGGATGGTCGCGACCGCCGACAGCTGGTAGGCGTTGATGATCCACACCGAGGCGGCCGGCGTGGTGTGCAGGCTGGTGGCGATGGCCGGCAACGCTGTGTTGGCGATGGCGGTGTCCAGCGAGGCCAGGGCAATGGAGATCAGGATCGCCAACATGCCACTGACCTGACGCGATAAACGCGGCCTGAAAATTCCCGATAACCCGCTGATCGCACACCCCCGAGAGCCGCCGTACAGAGCGGATGATAGCGTTTTGCCGAGCACCGCTGGCGAGGTTTTGCTGAACCGTGGCTGTACGACAGCAGCCGACTCCTTGTCCCGCACCAAAGATTGATCCACTTTACACATCAATCCATTCTAAAAATGCACTTATCAAATCTATAGCGCTGTTCCAGTATCCCGCTCAATAAAAATCTGCACTGCGATGCAGGCCATAAAAACGCTGGAGACCTTCAAGATGCACGCCACAACACCGACCGCCAGTTCCGCCCGTGCCAAGGCGGGCGCGGTATTTCGCGTTACCTCGGGCAACTTCCTCGAACAGTTCGACTTCTTCCTGTTCGGCTTCTATGCCACCTATATTGCCGCCGCCTTCTTCCCCGCCAGCAGTGAGTTTGCTTCGCTGATGATGACCTTCGCGGTGTTCGGCGCCGGCTTCCTGATGCGCCCACTGGGGGCGGTGATTCTCGGTGCCTATATCGATGAAGTGGGCCGGCGCAAGGGCCTGATCGTCACCCTGTCGATCATGGCCAGCGGCACCATCCTGATCGTGCTGGTCCCCGGCTACGAAAGCATCGGCCTGCTGGCTCCGGCCCTGGTCTTGATCGGTCGCCTGCTACAGGGCTTCTCCGCCGGCGCCGAACTCGGCGGGGTCTCGGTGTACCTGTCGGAAATCGCCACGCCGGGGCGCAAGGGCTTCTTCACCGCCTGGCAGTCATGCAGCCAGCAAGTCGCCGTGGTGATCGCCGCCGCCCTCGGCTATGGATTGAATCAGTGGATGTCGGCCAGCACCGTGGCCGACTGGGGCTGGCGCATCCCGTTTCTCGTCGGTTGCATGATCGTGCCGTTCATCTTCCTGCTGCGCCGCAACCTGGCGGAAACCGAGGAATTCGCCAAGCGTCGTCATCGGCCGGGCATGCGCGAGGTGTTCAACACCCTGGCGCAGAACTGGGTGATCGTGGTTGCCGGGATGCTGATGGTGGCGATGACCACCACTGCCTTCTACCTGATCACCGTGTATGCGCCGACCTTCGGCAAGACCGTGCTGCACCTGAGCACTGCCGATAGCCTGCTGGTGACCTTGCTGATCGGGGTCTCGAACTTCTGCTGGCTGCCCCTGGGCGGCACCCTCTCCGACCGTATCGGCCGCCGCCCGGTGCTGCTGACCATGGCCGGCCTGACCCTGGCCACGGCCTACCCGGTCTTGTCACTGCTGGTCCAGGCGCCCAGTTTCAGCCATATGCTGCTGGTGCTGCTGTGGCTGTCGTTTCTCTATGGGATGTACAACGGCGCGATGGTCGCGGCCCTGACCGAAATCATGCCGGCGGAGGTCCGCGTTGCCGGTTTCTCCCTGGCTTATAGCTTGGCGACGGCAGTGTTCGGTGGTTTCACTCCGGCGATCTCCACCTTGCTGATCGAGTACACCGGGGACAAGGCCGCGCCGGGCTACTGGATGAGCTTCGCCGCGCTCTGCGCCCTGTGCGCGACGCTGTTTCTCTACCGCAAGGCCAAGGTGCAGTTCCAACCAGCGGTGTAGGTCTGGCGTTTCTGGGGTGACCTCAAGGCCGCCTTCGCTGGCAAGCCAAGCTCCTACAAGTTATCAGTCGAACACAAGATCCTGGTTCGACACAGACCCTGTAGAAGCCTGGCTTGTCGGAACACCGCACCACAGCGAAGGCAGCGGAACAGGCACCACAGACTCATGAGCCTTGAGCCCAGGCCCACCTTTTCAATACCAAAAAACAAGAGAGATCCGATGAAAGCAGTGTTCTTGAAACTCGCCCTGATCGCCAGCCTGGCCCTGGGCACTATGGCCCAGGCCGAGGAAATCCGCGTGATGACCTCCGGCGGCTTTACCGCCGCCTACAAGCTGCTCGGCCCGAAATTCGCCGCCGATACCGGCAATACCCTCGACACCATTCTCGGTCCGTCCATGGGCAAGGCCCCGGAAGCCATCCCCAATCGACTGGCGCGTGGTGAAAAGGCCGATGTGCTGATCATGGTCGGCTATGCCCTCGACGACTTGATCAAGCAAGGTAAGGTCTTGCCCGGTTCACGGGTGGAGCTGGCCGACTCGCGGATCGGCCTGGTGGTGCGCGAAGGCAGCGCCAAGCCGGCCATCGCTACCGAGCAGGAGCTGAAAGACACCCTGCTCAAGGCCAAGTCCGTGGCCTACTCCGACAGTGCCAGCGGCGTGTATATCCAGGAACAGCTGTTCAAACGCCTGGGCATCGAAGCACAGCTCAAGCCCAAGGCGAGCATGGTGCCGAAGATCCCGGTGGCCTCGGTGGTCGCGACGGGCGACTACCAGTTGGGCTTCCAGCAGGTCAGCGAGCTGCTGCCGGTGCTGGGGGTGACTTATGTCGGCAAGATCCCTGAATCGCTGCAGTCGGTGACGCGGTTTGCCGCCGGGATTCCGGTGGGAGCACAGCATCCCGAGCAGGCCAAGGCGTTGCTTGATTACCTCGCGGCCCCGGCAGCCCAGGCAACCGTGAAGGCGACCGGGCTGGACTCCATTTCTCATTGATGACAGGTGCTCTGTGGCGCCTTCATCTCGACAATCAGACGCTCCAGTTCCCGCGCCGCCGGGGTCAGCACCCGCCCCCGGCGCTTGAGCAGCCCGACCTTGCGCATCACCTCCGGCTCGATCAGCGGCACACTGGTGAGAATCGGGTGCCCGGCCCCCGGCATCGCCATGGTCGGCACCGCCGCCACCCCCAACCCGGCCTCCACCAGGCCGATCATGGTAGTGACATGCCGGGTTTCGCAAACCCCCGACTTCTGCGGCGCGATACCCATCAGCGCCTGGTCGAGCAGGAAGCGATTGCCAGAGGTCTTGTCGAGGCTGATGTAGTCCTGCTGGTACAGCTCGGTCCAGGTCACGCTGGCCCGGCTGGCCAGCGGATGATCGCGGCGGCAGGCCACGACGTAGCGCTCCTCCAGCAGCAACTCGAATTCGATTTCCGCTTGCAGGTTGCCGGTGAAACTCAGACCGAAATCCGCCTCGCCACTGAGCACCGCGGCATGCACGTCGTTGGCGCTGGAATCCAGTACCTTGACCTTGATCTTCGGGTATTGCCGGTGGTAATGGGCAACCACCTTGGGCATGAAGTAATAGGCCGCCGATGGCACGCAAGCCACCGTGACATGTCCCAGCCGGGTCGAGGCCACGTCGCTGATGCCGAGCAAGGCCAGGTCCAGGTCATCCAGCAGTCGCTCCACCGTCGGCGCGAACGCCCTGCCCACCTGGGTCAGGCTGACCCGTCGGGTGGTGCGCTCGAACAGCCGTACACCCAACGCATCTTCCAGCTTCTCCACCCGCCGGCTCAAGGCCGGCTGGGAAATGCTGATGGCCTGGGCCGCCTTGCGAAAGCTGCCCTGCTCGACCACCGCGCGAAAAGCCTGCAAATCGTTCAAATCGAAGTTGATGGCCACGGAGCTGACTCGTCGAAAACTGATTGATCAGTTTAACGCATGAGTCAACCGATTCGATGCATGAGGTAATCTTGAATGCATGCCATTCATACGACAAGACAGTAAAAAGCCCGGCCTGATCGCTCAGGCCGGGCTCTTCGGACTGCCCGGATCAGACAGTCGTCGGCATCAGACCTTGACGATCCAGCCCGCCGGGGCCTCGACGTCACCGGTCTGCACGCCAGTCAGTTCGTTGTACAGACGCTGGGTCACCGGACCGACTTCGGTCTCGCTGTGGAACACATGCAGCTTGCCGTTGTACTCGATGCCACCGATCGGCGTGATCACGGCGGCAGTCCCGCAGGCACCGGCTTCCTTGAACTCGTCGATCTTGTCGATCAGCACGTCGCCTTCGATGACTTTCAGGCCCAGGCGTGACTGAGCCAGTTCGATCAGCGACATACGGGTAATGCCCGGCAATACCGAAGGCGACTTCGGCGTGACGAATTCGTCGTTGCGGGTGATGCCGAAGAAGTTGGCCGAACCGACTTCCTCGATCTTCGTATGGGTCATCGGATCCAGGTAGATGCTATCGGCAAAACCATGCTTCTTGGCATCGGCCCCCGGCATCAGGCTGGCGGCGTAGTTACCGCCGACCTTGGCCGCACCGGTGCCTTGAGGAGCGGCGCGGTCGTAGCTGGAGATCACGAAGTTGTGTGGTTTCATGCCGCCCTTGAAGTAGGCGCCGACCGGAATGCAGAAGACCGAGAAAATGAACTCGGGAGCGGTACGCACGCCGATGTTGTCACCCACGCCGATCACGAATGGCCGCAGGTACAGCGCGCCGCCGGTGCCGTAAGGTGGGATGAAACGTTCGTTGGCGCGGACCACCTGCTTGCAGGCTTCGATAAACACATCGGTCGGCACGTGCGGCATCAACACGCGCGAGCAACTGCGCTGCATGCGCGCGGCGTTCTGGTCAGGACGGAACAGGTTGATCGAACCGTCCTTGCAGCGGTAGGCCTTCAAGCCTTCGAAGCACTGCTGGCCGTAATGCAGCGCGGTCGAACCTTCGCTGATATGCAGGACGTTGTCTTCGGTCAGCGTACCCTTGTCCCACTCACCATTACGGTAGTACGACAGGTAGCGCTTGTCGGTCTTGACGTAATCGAAACCCAGCTTGTCCCAGTTAATATTTTCCTGACCCATGGCATCCTCAATCATCTGATAACCGCCTGAATCACTCAGGCTTATGACATTTTTTCAGCAGGCCACCACAATACCCTATTCAGGCAGGAAATCGCAGCCTGGGCGACGTGCATGTCCTACATGCGTTTATGCCCGGACCTTCATGCCAGGCGCCTGCGGGCGACCTTCAGCCGGCATGGACCGGCGACGCGGCCTGGCGGCCAAAGCGGTATTGATTGTTCCCGCTGCGCTTGGCTTCGTACATCGCCAGGTCAGCGGTATGGATCAATGTATCCATGCTCGACGCATGATCCGGAAATACCGCCACTCCCAGGCTGCAGCCGATTTGCGCCGATTGATCGCCAAGACTGATCGGTATCGACAACTCGCCGAGGATTTTCCCACACAGCAGGTGAACGTCCTCCAGCAGGCCATTGTCCTGCTGGGCCAGCCCTTCGAGGACCAACACGAACTCATCGCCACCGATGCGCGCCACCGTGTCCGAGCTGCGTATCAGGTTCTTCAGGCGGGTTGCCGTGGTGACCAGGATCCGGTCACCGGCCGCATGCCCGTAGCCATCATTGATGTCCTTGAAGCCGTTGAGGTCGAGAAACACCAGGATCACCCGGGAGGCCTGCTCGCGGGCATGCGCCAGCGCCCTGGACAGGCGCTCCTCCAGCACCAGTCGATTGGGCAGCCCGGTCAGCGCATCGTGGTGGGCCAGGGTATGCAGCTGGCTGGCCCAGGCCTTTTCCTCGGTGATATCCCGCACCACCCCCATCATCTTGATCGCCGAGTCGTGGACGTTTTTCACCACATTACCGGTCTCACGCAGCCAGTGGACACTGCCGTCCGGCCAGATCACCCGGTATTCCTCGTCGTGGTTCTCGCCGGTCTCGATACAGCGCGCCTCACCGGCCCGGACCCTGTCCCGATCCTCGGGGTGCACGCTGGCGCAGAACAGTTCGTAGGACGGGATCACCTCGCCCACCTTGTAGCCGAACATGCCATAGATGGCTTCCGACCAGTAGAGTTTCTCGGTATCGACATCCCAGTCCCAGGTGCCGATACGGGCAAAGTACTGGCTGCGCTTGAAGCGCTCGACATCGTCGCCGGTTTCGACCCGCCGCTGGCGTTCGCTCAATTGCTGCAAAAGTACCCGGCACTCGGCCAGCTCCCGGCGCGCCCTGCGCTCGCGACGCAACAACACACCGATCAAGGCAATCACGGGCACTGCGACAGCGACCTCAAGCCATGAGGTCAGCATTGGAAACCCAGGGATATGAACATGGACACACGACGAATAAATGGCCAGTGGCTATCTTAATCCACGCGTAACGTGCGCCCATGCTTTTTTAGTGATTCGTGGCTTCGGCCAGCAACGACTGATGAACACCGAAACCGGCCATCACCCCGGCCGCTGAAGCGAGCGTCGCGTTGTGCATCGGGCTGGCGGCATCCCCGGCGGCAAAAACACCCGGCACCGTCGTTTCCTTGCGGCCGTCCACCCGCAGGTAAGGTCCGCTCGGTCCTTCGTCGAACAGGCAACCCAACTGCTCCGCCAGCGGGCTGGCCATATGGGTTTTGGGGCCGGCGAACAGCGCCTGGACCTCGATCAGCCGACCGTCGCTCAGGCGCACCGCCTCGAGCGCCGGCGCCTGGCCCAGCAACTCGACCACCGGGGTTCGTTCGATCCGCACGCCGCGCGCTTGCAGATAGGCCAGTTGCTCAGCCTCGGGTTCATAGAGCCCCTGGGTGAAATACACCGTCGGGCCCCAATCGGGGATCAGCCCGGCCTGGTGCGCGGAGAGCGGCATGGTGGCCAATACCCCCAGGGCGCGATCACGCACTTCGTAGCCATGGCAGTACGGGCAATGCAGCACCGTGCTACCCCAACGCTCCTGCAGGCCGGGAATCGCCGGCAATTCATCGCGCAGGCCGGTGGCCAGGATCAACCTGTCCACCGGCGTTTCCTGGCCATCGGCCAGCACCACGGCAAACCCGGCCTCGACCTGACGCGCCGACACTGCCTCCCCCTGTACGAATTCGACGGTCGGATAACGCAGGAGCTGACGCAGCGCCTCATCCCGGATTGCCTGAGGTGACTGGCCATCCTGGCCGAGAAAACCATGGGCGGTCGCCGCGAACCGATTACGCGGCCGACCCGAATCGATCAACAACACCCGCTGGCGGGCCCGGGCCAACTGCATGGCCGCTGACAACCCGGCAAAACTGGCCCCCACCACCCCTACAAAATGTGACATGAGCGAAACTCCTCGTGGATTGAACTCACGAAACTTTATAAGTTACGTAACACTCTCGCGTCAACTCCCGTAACTCGTCTTGTTACAGACGGTCGATTTTGCTATACCTGCGTCTTGTTCTTTCACCAGCGAAACACCCCATGCGCAACGACAGTCGCCTCTCCCGCATGCTGCATGTGCTGATCCACATGGACCGACACGACCAACGCAGCACCTCCGAGACCATCGCGCAGATGCTCCATACCAACCCGGTGGTGGTGCGCCGGACCATGGCCGGGCTGCGGGATCATGGTTATGTGCACTCGGAAAAAGGCCACGGCGGCGGCTGGACCCTGGCCCGACCCCTGAGCGAGATCACCTTGCTCGATATCCATCGGGCCCTTGGCGCGCCAGAGGTGTTTGCCCTGGGCCTGTCACGGGAAGAACCGCAGTGCCTGGTGGAACAGGCGGTCAACGCCCGTCTCACCGATGTCCTGCAGGAAGCCGAAGCGCTGCTGATCATGCGCCTGGGACAAGTGACCCTGGCCGAGCTGGCGAATGATTTCGACCGACGCCTGGCACAGAAACGCCTGGAAAACCCCGAGCTGGAAATCCCGCACGGACCATCGACCCTGGAGAAGTCATGACAAACACTGAATTGCAGGTCACCGACCTGCTGGAAGGCGACGGCAAGACCGTGGTCAAGGGCGCCCTGATCACCACGCACTACCGCGGCACGCTCGAGGATGGCAGCGAGTTCGACTCGTCCCATGGCCGTGGCAAACCGTTCCAGTGCGTGATTGGCAGCGGCCGGGTGATCAAGGGCTGGGATATAGGCCTGATGGGCATGAAAGTCGGCGGCAAACGCCGGCTGTTCGTGCCGGCACACCTGGCCTACGGTGAACGAGGCATGGGCGCGCTCGTCGCACCGGGTGCCGACCTGACCTTTGAAATCGAGCTGCTGGAAGTGCTGACACGGGACGATTGAGCGCCCTTGCGTCTATCCTTGGGCTTTGATCGCGGCGATTCGTACCGAGGCAAACGCCGCTCATCGTCGTGTCATCCGCTCGATAACCGGAGATGTCCCATGCCCGATCCGCAGGTCAGCGCGGCCCTGGAAACGCTCTTGCCGCTGATGGTCGAACAGCCATTTCTGGTGCTCACGGGGGCTGGTATCAGCACCTCCTCCGGCATCCCGGACTACCGCGACAGCGACGGCGTGCGCCGTGGCAAGCCACCGATGATGATTCAGGAGTTCCTTGGCTCGCCCCAGGCCCGGCGTCGCTACTGGGCCCGGGCCATGCTCGGCTGGCCGCGGGTGCGCATGGCTCGACCGAACGCCGCCCACCGGGCGTTGGCCAGCCTGCAGACGCAGCAGCGTCTCAGCGGCCTGATCACCCAGAACGTCGACACCTTGCATGAGCAGGCCGGCAGTCACGATGTGATCGAGCTGCATGGCAGCCTGCACAAGGTCCTGTGCCTGGATTGTGGCATCCGCCTGGAGCGCGATGCCGTCCAGCTCATGCTGGAGGCGCAGAACCCTTATCTCGCCACTGTCGAGGCGGTCCAGGCACCCGATGGCGACACCCTGCTGGACAGCGTCTTCGAGTCGCGCTTTCAGGTGCCCCGCTGCCCGCGGTGTGCTGGCGAGCGCTTGAAACCCGACGTGGTGTTCTTCGGTGAAAACGTCGACCCGCTGACCGCCGCCCGGGCCCTGGCCAGCGCCGAGCAGGCGGCGGGCCTGCTGGTGATCGGTTCGTCGCTGATGGCCTATTCGGCCTTTCGGCTGTGCAAACTGATGGCCGAACGCGGCAAGCCACTGATCGCCATCAACCTGGGCAAGACCCGCGCCGATGAGTTGCTGAACTTCAAGTTCGAAGCCTCATGCGAGCAGTTGCTGCCGCTACTGGCCGAGCGCCTGGGCTGATCGGCAGGCGATAGACAACGCCTGGGGCGAACGGACGCAGCTCCTGCGCGCGGGTCGAGGCGTGCTGTTCCACCACCGTCCCGGCCCGCCGGGGCTCAACCCGGGATGGTCAGGCCCCTGATCACCGCCGGACGCGCCACGAACTGCTCCAGTGCGCGAAGCACATGGGGGAAGTCCTTGATGCCCACCAGGTCGCCGGCCTCGTAGAAACCGATCAGGTTGCGAATCCACGGGAAAGTGGCGATGTCGGCAATGCTGTAGTCGTCGCCCATGATCCAGCGGCGGCTTTCCAGGCGCTGGTCCAGCACGCCGAGCAGGCGCTTGCTCTCGGCGACATAACGGTCGCGTGGGCGCTTGTCCTCGTAGTCCTTGCCGGCGAACTTATGGAAGAAACCGAGCTGACCGAACATCGGCCCGATACCGCCCATCTGGAACATCACCCACTGGATCGTTTCATAGCGCCGGCCCAGGTCCTTGGACATGAAGCGCCCGGTTTTCTCGGCGAGATAGATCAGGATTGCCCCGGATTCGAACAACGGCAGCGGCTGGCCGTCGGGGCCGTTGGGGTCGATGATCGCCGGGATCTTGTTGTTGGGGTTCAACGACATGAATTCCGGCGTCAGTTGGTCATTGCTGGAGAAATTGACCAGGTGCGCTTCATACGGCAGGCCCAGCTCTTCGAGCAGGATCGAAACCTTGACACCGTTGGGCGTAGGCAACGAATACAGCTGGAGACGGTCTGGATGTTGAGGGGGCCATTTATGCGTGATGGTGAACTCGGAAAGATCAGTCATGGAAAGCATCCAGCAAGCGGTAGGGAATGCGGCAACGGGTCAGGACCATCCACCCGTCCGGGCGCTGATTATAGGCACAGCCGATGGCCATGCCTGTAGCGTCGGGCATGACATTTTTTTTGCACCACAAAGCGCCAATCACTGAAACAGAGAGGACGTCATGAATCTGAAAACTCTTAGCCTGCCGTTGCTGGCAGCAGCGTTCCTGGCCTTGGCGGGCTGCTCCACGCCCACCGTGGTGACCTTGCAGAACGGGACCCAGTACCTGACCAAGGACACGCCCAAAACCCACTCCGCCGATGGTTTCTATGAGTTCAGGGATATTTCCGGCAAGCAGGTGCGGGTCAAGGCGTCCGATGTGGCGACGGTCAAACCGAAGGATTGATACCCGGGGCCTTGATGAGTCGTGATCTTGCCCGCGAAGAGGCCGGCACAGACACCACACACCCAGTCCTCAGCGAAAATCCCGGCTGCGCACGCTGATATCCGCCAGCATCTCACCCAGGTCGCTCAGGCGCCCGGCAATCACATGCCGCACGTCGCCCTCGGTTTCCAGGCGTCCGTCGACTTTCAGCAGTTGCGCGCCCACCAGCACCTGCCGTTGCCGTTCGGCCAGGTCGCGCCAGACCACCACATTGACGTTGCCGAATTCGTCCTCGAGGGTGACAAAGGTCACCCCGCTGGCCGTACTCGGCCGTTGGCGACCGGTGACCAGCCCGACAATGCTCACTGGCCGCCCGTGTTCGACCTCCAGCAGCTCCCGCGAACTGCGACAGCGTAAAGCCTTCAACTGCCCGCGCAACAAGGCCAGCGGGTGCGGGCCCAAGGTCGTGCCGAGGCTGGCGTAATCCGCTTGCAAGTCCTCGCCGACACTCGGGCGCGGCAAGGCCACCGGCGTTTCGGTTGCCCTCGGCAACCCGGCGAACAACCCCAGTTGCGCCTCGACCCCAGCCACTTCCCAGCGCGCCTGATAACGATCACCAGCCAGACCGCGCAAGGCTCCGGCATCGGCCAGCAGTTCCTGGGCCCGGGTATCGAGCCGCGCCCGCTCGCCGAGGTCGGCGATATCCTCGAAGGCCCCGCCCCGGCGGGCCGTTTCGATCCGTAGCGCATCCTCCTCGCGAAACCCACGGATCATCCGCAAGCCCAGGCGCAACGCCGGCTGCGGGCCTTCGTTCGGCTCCAGGCTGCAATCCCAGGCGCTGGCCCGGACATCCACCGGACGAATCTGCAACCGGTGACGCCGGGCATCCTGGAGGATCTGGTCCGGGCTGTAGAAGCCCATCGGCCAACTGTTGATCAGCGCACAGGCGAACGCCGCCGGCTCATGGCACTTCAGCCAGCAACTGGCATAGGTCAGCAAGGCAAAGCTGGCGGCATGGGACTCGGGAAAACCGTAACTGCCAAACCCCTTGATCTGCTCGAAGATCTGCGCGGCGAACTCCGCTGAATAGCCGTTTTTCGCCATGCCCTCGGCCAGCCGCAGGCGATGCGGCTCAAGCCCGCCATGACGTTTCCAGGCCGCCATGGAACGGCGCAACTGATCGGCCTCGCCCGGCGTGTAATCCGCCGCCACCACCGCAATCTGCATGACCTGCTCCTGGAACAGCGGCACCCCCAACGTGCGTTTCAGGACCTCTTCAAGCGCCGGCGATGGATAGGTCTCGGGCTCCTCCTTGTTTCGCCGCCGCAGGTACGGATGCACCATGCCGCCCTGGATCGGACCCGGCCGGACAATCGCCACTTCGATCACCAGGTCATAGAAATTCTTCGGTTTGAGGCGTGGCAGCATCGACATCTGCGCCCGTGACTCGATCTGGAACACGCCAATGGTATCGGCCCGGCCAATCATCGCGTAGGTCGGCGCGTCGTCCGGTGGCAGGTTCGCCAGCGTCCAGCGTGGCCCACCGCGGTACTGCTGAACCAGGTCGAAACAGCGGCGCAGCGCGCTGAGCATGCCCAGGGCCAGGACATCGACCTTGAGCAAACCGACCTTGTCCAGGTCATCCTTGTCCCACTGGATAATCGTCCGCTCGGCCATGGCGGCGTTTTCCACCGGCACCAGGGTGTCCAGCGGCGCCTCGGAAATCACGAACCCGCCCGGATGCTGGGACAAATGCCGGGGAAAACCGATCAGTTGCCGGGTCAGCCCCAGCACCCGGCGCAGCACCGGGCTGTCGGGATCGAAGCCGTTCTCGCGCAGACGCTCAGGCGCTGGCGGCTCATCGCTCCAGTGGCCACAGGCGTCGGCCAGGGCATTGACCTGATCCGGCGGCAGGCCCAGCGCCTTGGCCACATCCCGCACCGCCCCCGCGCCATGGTAGGTGCTGACCACCGCCGTCAAGGCCGCCCGGCCGCGACCATAGCGCCGGAACACGTATTGCAGGACCTCTTCGCGGCGATCGTGCTCGAAGTCGACATCGATGTCTGGTGGCTCGTTGCGCTCGCGGGAGAGGAAACGCTCGAACAGCATGTTGGTGCGATCCGGGTTCAGCTCGGTGACGCCCAGGGCATAACAGACCACCGAGTTCGCCGCCGAACCACGCCCCTGACAGAGAATGCCCTGCTTGCGGGCGAAGTCGACGATATCCTGCACCGTCAGGAAATAACTGTCGTATTCCAGCTCGGCGATCAATACCAGCTCTTTTTCGATGAGGTCCCGAACCCGGCTACTGATCCCTTCGGGCCATCGGCGACGAACGCCCTCTTCTGTCAGGTGGCGCAACCAGGATGCCGGAGTCTGCCCTTCCGGCACCAATTCACGGGGATACTGGTAGTGCAACTGGCCGAGATCGAAAGTACAACGCCGGGCAATGACCTGGGTCTCGGCCAGCAAGGCCGCCGGGTAAATCCCGCGCAAGGTTTCGAGGCTGCGCAGATGCCGCTCGCCATTGGCATGCAGCTGCTGCCCGGCATCGGCCACCCGGGTGTGCAGGCGAATGGCGGTCATGGTGTCCTGCAGGGCACGGCGCGCACGCACGTGCATATGCACATCGCCGCTGGCCACGGCGGGAATCGCCAGCTCATCGGCCAGGGCCAGCAAGCGTGCCAGACGCCGGCCATCGTCCTGACCACAATGCAGCTCCACGGCCAACCACAGCCGTTCGGGAAAGCGCTCGCGCAACCAGCGGCCCTCGGCTTCGACGATGTCCCGCCCAGGCAGCCACAACGCCAGCAGCCCCGGCAGGTCCTGCAGGAAATCCTCCCGCAACACTTGATAACGGCCCTTTTCCGCACGCCGCCGGGCCTGGGTGATCAATCGGCAAAGGCTCTGGTAGCCCGCCAGGTTTTCCACCAGCAGTACCAGCCTGGGCCCATTCTCGACCTGCATTTCACTGCCGATGATCAACGGCAGGCCGCTGTCCTGCGCGGCCTGCCAGGCCCGGACAATCCCCGCCAGGGTGCACTCGTCGGTGATCGCCAGGGCTTGATAGCCCTGCTCCCTGGCCCGTTCGAACAACTCCTGGGCGCTGGAAGCCCCGCGCTGGAAACTGAAGTTCGACAGGCAATGCAGCTCGGCGTATGCGCCACTCATGCGAACCAACCCTGCAGCAGCAACGGGCCGCTTTCACCCACCGGACGATAGGCCCAGGCGTGGCGGCCGGCACGGGTCTCGATCAGGTAATAGTCACGACGCACATCCGCGCCGTCCCACCAGCCCGACTCGATCCGCTCCGGCCCCAGCAGGACCCGCGTCGACTGTTCGGGCAGTGCCAGCGGCACCTTGAGCAGCCAGCCGGGGCGCAACGGCCCAGCCACGGCCAACGGGCCGGGCGTGCTTGCCGGGAGCGGCTGCCAGGCGCACTCGGGACGGTGATCGGCCTGGAACCGCAGGCCCTGCACCGCGTCATCCCCCAGCCGGGCGCGCAGGCGTTCGCGCAACTGTTCCCAGGGCAAGGACTGTTGCGGGCGCTCGTCGAACAGTTCGCGGTGTTCCGGGACAAAGGCCGGCAGGTCCTCGGCCTCCAGGCGGAAGCCACGCACCGCCGCCTCGACCTGGACCTGCTCCAGGCGTCCGCGAGCCAGTTCGAAGAGCATTGCCGGATCGCGCTCGGCACTCAACAGGCCAACCTTGATCCGCGTGTCCGCGACTCCGGCATGCTCCAGGATCAGTTCGAAACGCTGCACACCGCTGTCACGGCCACAGAGAAACGCCGACAGGTCCGCGGTCAGGCGGCGCAAGGGAAACAGCAAGGCCTGATGCGAGGTCACGTCGAAATTCAGCTCGATCCGCGCCGCGAAGCGATCCGGCGGCAGATAGAACGCCAGGGCCAACGGCCGCTCGCCAAGCAAGGTATCAAGGTGCTTGAGCAGCGCCGCCTCGAAGCGTCGGGCCAGGCTGTGCCGGGGCAAGGCCAGCACTTGCGCCAGGGTTCGCAGGCCCATGCGCGACAAGGCCGTGGCCGCGTCTTTTTCCAGCCCGACCCGGTCGATCGGCATCTGTCCCAGGGTCTGGCGCAAGACCTCGTTGTCCGCCAGGGCCAGGCCATCGTAGGCATTGGCCAGGACCCTGGCCGCCGCCGGATTCGGGGCGACGACGATCCGATGGCGAAAGCCCAGGCCGGTCAGTTCCGCGCGCAAGCGCGCTTCCAACTGCGGCCAGGGGCCGAACAGGCCCAGGCTGGACTCGATCTCGAACAACAAGGTCCGCGGATAACGCAGGCTGACCTGGGAGCTGAAACGATAGGCCCAGGCGGCGAGAAACTGCTGCCACTGCTCGATTTCGGCGGGATCGTATTCGGCGCTGGCAAAGGCCTTGGTCAAGGCATGGGCGGCCGTCAGCGATTGCCCGGGACGCAGGCCCAAGGCCCGGGCCGCGGCGTTCACCGCCTGCACCACCCGACGCTGTGGCGAACCCGTCAGCAGCGCCAGCGGTGCCTCGGGCTCAGGGGTTCGACGCAGCACACCGTCCAGCGCCAATTGCGGAAAAACAATACAGACCCAACGCATGCCAACCTCAATGCCCCGTGTTGAAGGCAATCGGTGCCGAATGGGCCAAGCCACCCCGGCACTTGAGCACTCGCAACTGCGCGGGGCGAGCATCGACGGCAATCCGCAGGGCCGCCGGCGATGGATTGATCGCCTCCGCCAGCGAACGGTAGGCGAAGGCCAGGGTCTGGCCGGTTTCCGCCGCTACCTGCAAGCGCCGCAAGGCCCGGTCATCGGCCTGTTGCGGCCAGCACAGGACCGCCCCGCAACTGCCGGAACGCAGGCACTGCTCGGCCGCCCACAGGGCATCGCGCGGTGCCGCCTGGATCACCGCCAACTGCCGCAGGTCCACCCCCGCGCTCAGCCACGCCTGGGGGTAGGGCACATGGGGCGGCGCCACCAGGACGATGCGCTCGCCCCGGGCCGACAACCGCGCCAGGGTCGGCCAGACCAGCTGCAACTCGCCGACCCCCTCCCCGGCGATCAGGATCTCCGTCAGCGCCGCCGCCGGCCAGCCAGCACCGGGCAAGGCGGCGTCGAGGGCCGCATGGCCCGTGGGCTGGCGATCGGACTGCGGCTCGGCCAACGGCGCGACAGCGCGGCCTTTCCACACCCGCCGCTCGTCGAGCAGCGTGTCCAGGGCGACTGCCACGCCCCTCATGCCGGCCGCACCAGACCGCAGAACACGCCTTCGATGGCCAGCTCCTGATGTTCGGGATCGACGACGATGGGCTCATAGGCCGGGTTGCGCGCCAACAAACGGATGCCCGTGGCCGTGCGTTCGAAGCGCTTGATGGTGACCTCGCCGTCGAGCCGGGCCACGACGATCTGGCCGTTGCGCACCTCGCCGGTGCGGCGCACCGCCACCAGGTCACCGTCGAGAATGCCATCGCCGATCATCGAGTCGCCCTGCACCCGCAGCAGGTAGTCCGGGGTCCGGGAAAACAGCGCCGGGTCGAGCAGCAGCCGGCGATCCACCTGGGCATCGACATCGATGGGCCGCCCCGCCGCCACCCGGCCCAGCAGCGGAATATCCAGCAACTCGGCCCGGGGGGCTTGATCGAGCAGGCGGATGCCCCGTGCCTGATGGGCGTTGACCTCGATGAAGCCGCCCTCGGCCAAGGCCAGCACGTGCTTGCGCGCCACGCTGCGGGAGGCGAAACCAAAGGCCTCGGCGATCTCGGCAAGGCTCGGGGGCTGGCCGTTGCGCACGATGCGCTCGCGGATAAAGGTCAGGATGGCGGTACGGCGGGGGCTTAAAGTCGTCATGGAGTACATTTGTACTCCTGTGGGATTTCCCTGACAAGAGCCATCAGTCAGAGACACGAACCTGTACGCCACGGCACCGTGAACAGCGAGTGGCCCGGCCCCGATGGCAGCACGGGCGCTGCCTTGATGTGCGAACAAACCGACAGAATTATCCTGCATATAAAATATTGTAAGACTGTTCCGCAGACATCATTAATGTCTCTTTCAAATCCGCACTGCAAACTTCTTGAAAATTAATAACCACAACATTGAAAAATAAAATCACCTTGCTATATTCACTCAAACACTCCTTCACTGAAAACGGCCTCTCGGCCTGTTTCGTCCTGTTCAATTAAAAGTTTCAACCCTTATTGGAGATCGCCATGCCCGCTTCCCATACAAGCCACCAGGAACGTCTTGCAACCCTTCTGGGTCATGCGATAAGGGATGAACCATTCGCCATGGAGCTGCAGAAGAATCCACCCGGCGCCGCCAGGGGCCTGGGCCTGACCTTGCGTATCGACGAGGTGGTGGCGCTCAAGGGCCTGGACATTGGCCAAATGGCGGCGGCCGCGCAAACCCTGCGCAGCCCTCTCGCGACCCGCGCCACCTTCGACCAGCAGCAGGTGCGAACCGATTAAGCCCGCGCCTGCGTCCGTGCTGTATCGCGAAGTTTTCGTTACATACTCATTGAATAAATACCCCACGGGAAACTATTGATTCTCGCCGTTACCCAGGCACTGCCGAAACTATAAAAACCAACGCCTTTCTTTATTGAAGGCGCGTTATTGCATGTTTGTCATTCATCGAGTCAAACCCCATGAATAGCATGACCAGCCGGCTGCAATCCCAGCTCGACGAGCTTTTCCAGCACAACACTTTTTTACCCGACGCCACCCCGGAGCGCTTTCGCCGCCTGCTGGATCAACTCAGCCAGCAGCGCTACAGCAGGTTCGCCGCGCTCTATGCCGAATGTTTCCAAATCTTCGAGGGCAGTAGCAAGCTCGAACCGTTCTTCACCTGTGCGAACAACCTGATTCTGCTGCCGGTTACCCAGCGCCGCCTGGTCATCAACGACCCGGTGTTCCAGATCTGGATGACCCTGGCGTTTCAGCATGCCAATGCGGTATTGACCGACCTCGCGGACACCCCCTCGGCCTTGCAAAGCCTGCTCCTGGAGCTGCCGGCAGTCCTGCAACGCATCACCCAGACGGCGGTCGAGCACAAGTACTCGAACCACCCGCCGATCCGACGTTTCAATGTCGATCCGCTGATCGCCGCCGCGACCCCGCCCAACTATGAATTCCCTGAGGACGAAAGCACCCGCAAGCACCTGGAGCGCAGTGGTTACTCCATCCACTTCTTCCGCGACGTGGTCAGTGTCGCCCTGTCGCGCATCGCCAACACCTGGCCGGCCTGCTACGAACAGTTCAGGCATCTGGTCAAGCTGATCTGCCACCTGCCCGACGGCACCTTCCGCAGCTGTTCGGCGGCGCGCTATACCGGGGTCATCCTGTTGTCGGCCAAGGATCATTCGATCCTCGACATCGAGGAATCACTGGTTCATGAAACCACTCATCAACTGTTGTACAGCCTGGTCGAAGTCTGTCCGATCATCGATGAGCAGCACGCCGGAGAGCGCCTGTTCACACTCCCCTGGTCCGGGCTGAGGAGCGATCTGCATGGCTATGTCCATGCCTTTTTCGCCGCGCTCGCCCAGGTCAAATACCTTGAGCGCGTGCGCCAGCGCCCGGCCACGGAAATGCAACGGGCCGAAGAACGGTTGCTCGATCTCCTGAAGGGCCTGCTCAAGGCCTTGCCGGAACTCGAGGCCTGCGACGACTTCTCGCCCCGTGGCCGAACCCTCATGGACAATCTCGCCCAGGAGGTACATGCCCTGCGCCACCGCCATGCCGACCTGTTGAGCCGGCCGAGCGCGGCGACGGGCAGCCGGTCGACCCTGGGCATGAGCGTCTAGGAGCCGTCACCGGCGTGCGCCTGAGCGGCGCTCCCTCTGGGGGCGCCCAACCGGCTCGGAACAATCAACGAGGCTGATATCGACTATGCCTGCAGCCGTCTTACTCCCCCGCGGCGCAATGTCTAGACTCGCTTACCTCACCTGTTCCAGAGCCTTGAAGCCATGCCAACTCACCCCCATGCTGCCCCCGTGATGACCCGCTCCCTGGTGATGCTGTTCGCCTTCTGCTGTGGCGCCATCGTGGCCAATATCTACTATGCCCAACCGATCATCGACCTGATCGCCCCGGACCTCGGCATTTCCGCCCACAGCGCCAGCCTGATCGTGTCCCTGACCCAGATCGGCTACGCCCTGGGCCTGTTCTTCCTGGTGCCACTGGGTGACCTGCTGGAAAACCGCAAGCTGATGATCGGCACCGCGCTGATCGCCACGTTCAGCCTGGTGGCCGCTGGCCTGGCCCGGCAACCCGGGGTGTTCCTGGTGGTGTCGCTGCTGATCGGCTTCAGTTCGGTATCGGTACAGATCCTGATTCCCCTGGCCGCGCACCTGGCCCCTGAAGAATCACGCGGACGCGTGGTCGGCGGGATCATGGGCGGCTTGCTGCTGGGCATCCTGCTGGCGCGGCCGCTGTCCAGCGTGATCGCCGACCACTTCGGCTGGCGCACGGTATTTATCGCCGCCGCCGTGCTGATGCTGTTCATCATGCTGGTGATCCTCACCACCATGCCCAAGCGCCAGCCCAGCCACAGCGCCACCTACGGGCAACTGCTGGGCTCGCTGGGGAAGTTGTTCCGTGACCAGCCGGTGTTGCGCCAGCGGGCCTGGTACCAGGGCTTGATGTTCGCCACCTTCAGCTTGTTCTGGACCGCCGTGCCGCTGGAGTTGTCACGGGTTCATGGGCTGTCGCAGTCCGAGATCGCCCTGTTCGCCCTGGTCGGCGCCATGGGGGCCATTGCCGCGCCGCTGGCCGGTCGACTGGCGGATGCCGGGCATACGCACCGGGCCTCCTGGCTGGCGATGTTGCTGGCAACCCTGAGCTTTGCCCCGGCGCTGATCCATCCGGCCTACAGCGTGATCGGCCTGGCCGTGACCGGGGTGCTGCTGGACTTCGCGGTGCAGATGAACATGGTCCTCGGGCAGCGCTCGGTCTATGCCCTCGACGCCGCCAGCCGCGGTCGCCTCAATGCCCTGTACATGACCAGCATCTTCATCGGCGGCGCCATTGGCTCGGCCCTGGCCAGCGTGTTGTATGAACAAGGCGGCTGGCTGGCGATCATGCTGTTGGGCAGTGCGCTGCCGCTGGTGGCGCTGTTGAGTTTCCTGATAGTCGCGAACCGTGAGAAGCGGCAGATGGCGCTGGCATAGAAACATCTCCAGCGACCTCTGGGGCCCTTTCGCGGGCAAGCTCCGCTCCCACGGATTTGGCGGTACACACAGAACCTGTTTGGCAAGGCACAAGGAGCTTGTTTTTGCTGGGCACATGGAACTTGTGGTTGCCCCGGATCTAATGTGGGAGCGGAGCTTGCCCGCGAAGAGGATCTGACAAACACCACAGAGCCCCGACAAAAACACCGCTCCCCTTGTATGATCTGCGCTTTGCACACCACAGGGCGTGGATCATGACCGCAACGAAAGACCGGGTTCGCATCGTCGACAGCACCGTCCTCTCGGACGACTGGTACCTGCTGAAGAAGACCACCTTCGATTTCCTGCGCAGCGACGGCACCTGGCAGCGGCAAAGCCGCGAGACCTACGACCGTGGCAATGGCGCGACCATCCTGCTGTTCAACCGCGAAAAACAGACCGTGGTACTGACCCGACAATTCCGCTTCCCGGTGTTCGTCAACGGCCATGACGGCATGCTGGTGGAAGCCGCCGCCGGCCTGCTGGAAAACGCCTCGCCCGAGGACCGGATCCGCGCCGAGGCCGAGGAGGAAACCGGCTACCGCGTGCAGAACGTGCAGAAGATCTTCGAAGCCTTCATGAGCCCGGGCTCGGTAACCGAGAAGCTGCACTTCTTCCTCGGCGAGTACGATGGCGACAGCAAGGTCGGCCACGGTGGCGGCCTGGAAGCCGAGGGCGAGGACCTGGAGGTGCTCGAACTGTCCCTTGACGACGCGCTGCAAGCAGTACGACGCGGGGAGATCGTCGACGCCAAGACCATCATGCTGTTGCAGTATGTGGCCTTGAACAAAACCCTCGACACCCCGCGCTGATCCCTGCTCACACCGGCGAGCAGGGCAAGGCCCGCTTGTGCGCGGTCCTGGCGTAGGCCGCCTCGATGATCGCGCTGGCCTGCGCCGACACCGGCTGCCCCAACAGGTAGGCGTCGATCTCGGCATAGCTGCAGCCGTAGGCGAGCTCGTCCGGCTTGCCGGGCACCAGCTCCTCCAGGTCGGCCGTCGGCTCTTTGTAGACCAACGGTTCCGGCGCGCCCATGGCCGAGGCCAGCCGCCGCACCTGGCCCTTGGTCAAGCCGGACAAAGGCGCCAGGTCGCAGGCACCGTCGCCGAACTTGGTGAAAAAGCCCATCAGCGCTTCCGCCGCATGATCGGTGCCGACCACCAGCCCGTTGACGAAGTTGGCGAGCGCGTATTGGGTCATCATCCGCGCCCGGGCCTTGACGTTGCCTTTGACGAAATCCACCTGCGCCGGCGTTGCTTCCAGCGACTCGACATCAAGACTGCCCATCAACCCGTCCACGCAGGCCGAGATATTCGCGCTGCTGACCTGGTCCGGTTGGATAAATGCCAGGGAGGCCTGGGCGTCGCGTTCGTCAGCCTGGGTCCGGTACGGCAGACGCATGGCGATAAAGCGCGCCGTGCCGCCCTCCTCGCGCAACTGCTGCACCGCCAACTGACACAGCCGACCGGCGGTCAGTGAGTCGACGCCGCCGCTGATCCCGAGCACCAGCGCCTGACAACCGGAACCTTTCAACACGGTCTTGATGAAATCGATGCGCCGAGCCAGTTCCGCCGCCTCGTCACCCGCTGCCAGTTGCCGGTTCACTCCCAGCGCCATGGCAATACGATCCTGATTTTCGCGTCCCATTTCACACCTCCAGTTGCTGGTTGATTGGCGTCACGTTGAACACCTGCGCCGCATAGCGCAGGAACGACGGGTCTTCACACACATTCTTCACCGGGTCATCGGAAAACTTCACCACCGGTTCACCGTGGACCCGCACCAGTTTCATCACGATGCTCAGCGGCTCGACGCCGTCGACATCGCAAGCCAGGCTGGTGCCCATGCCGAAGCCGAACCGCGCCTTGCCCCTGATGTGACGCAGGATCGGCAGGCACTTCTCGAAGTTCAAGCCATCGGAGAACATCAGGTCCTTGGTCATCGGGTCGATCCCCAGTTGCGCATAACGTGCCAGCACCTTGTCGGCCCAGACAATCGGGTCGCCCGAGTCCTGGCGCAGGCCGTCGTAGAGCTTGGCGAAATACAAGTCGAAATCCTTGAGGAAAAAATCGGTGCTGATGCAATCGGTCAGAGCGATCCCGAGACGCCCGCGGTATTCACGCACCCAGTTTTCCAACGCCGCATTCTGGCTCTCGCGCAGGCGGCCGAGTTGCTGATGCACCATCAGCCATTGGTGGGCCATGGTGCCGATCAGCGGCAGATCGAACTTGTAGGCCAGGTGGGCATTGCTGGTGCCGACGAACACCCCGGGAAAGTCACGCCGCATGATATCCACCACCTCGCGCTGGGCACGGAACGACAAGCGCCGGCGGGTCGAGAAGTCCGAGACCCGCAGGTCGGCCAACTCGTCGCGACTGAGGTTTTTCTCCAACCACTCGAACTTCTGGTAGAGCTTGCGACTGACATCCTCCAGCGCCACCTCCGGGTATTTGTCGCGGTTGCGCAACTCGCTGACCAAGGCCAGCACCGGCTGTTCAAACATGATGCAGTGCAGCATCGGGCCACGGACACGGATGCTCAGTTGACCGTCGACTTCACCGACCTGGATGTAGCGCAGGTTGAACCGGAACAACTCGAGGAACTGCTCGAAGTCCGGCGTCAGGTACTCACGGAAACGCCGATTGAACAGGAAACGCAGTTCGCCTTCGCGCATTTGCAGGCCGGCGAGGTTTTCCAGCTCGACGCGCAGCTCAGGGATCAGATGCGTGAGTTTTTCCCGGGAGCGCACGATGAACTGATATTCCACCTCGACGTTGGGGTACTGGTGCAATACCGCCTGCATCATGGTGAAGGTGTAGTAGTCGGTATCCAGCAGTCCCTGGATGAGGCCGCCTTCGCGGTTGAATGCACTTTCCATGACTTACTCCTGGTGGCCCACGGCGCGGGCCAACTGTTCGCGACTGTTGACGACCTCGACACGCGCCTGTTGCAGGTCGTGGACCGCCTGCCGTGCGCCTTCGGCACTGATGGCGCGACAGGCCGGCAGGTAGACAATGACCTGGAAACCCGCCCCCGCCAGTTGCAACGCGGTGGTCTTGACGCAGAAATCCAGGGCCAGGCCGCCGACGATCACCTGCCGGACCCGCTGGGCATTGAGGTACTCGATCACCCCCGTGGACAGCTTGTGATGGAGGTCGTGGAAGCAGGCGCCGTAAGGGTGCAGTTCAGGCTCCACGCCCTTCCAGACGAAGTAGTCGTAATCAAGGGGCGTCGGCAACTCATCGAGCAGCGTGAAGCCATCGGTGCCGGGGACGCAGTGGCTGACCCAGGTCAGATCGGCGTGCTCAAGCCTCGTGGGCTTGAGCATCTGCTCGTGGGAGCCCACCACCCAGGGCGCCTGGGGACTGTGGGCGTCCTTGCTGCCGACGCGGATATCGGCCAGCGAGGCCATGAAGTTCAGCTCGACACCGATCAAGTGACCTCCCACCACCGGCAGCTCATCCGGGCAGAGTGGTGTGAAGCCCTTCTGGGCGTCGACATCGAAAGCGGCGATCTTGATGACTTGAGTGTTCATGGCGGGCTCTCCCTTGGCGATGGGATAAAGGTACACGTCATGTACTTTCAAATCAAGCACGATTTCACTCACTTATTCCTGACCAATTCAAATGGAAAGGAGTCATGAATTAGCCCTTGATACATAAGTACATGACGAGTACTTTTAAAACAAAGGAGACCGACTCATGTACGAACTCGCAATCTACGGTGGTGCCTTCAATCCTCCACACGCCGGTCACGCCCTGGTGATGATCGAAGCCTCCCGTCACGCGCGCTCGGTATGGGTGGTGCCGTCCTTCAGGCACCCCCACGGCAAACGCATGGCCGAATACGAACGACGCCTGGACTGGCTGCACGCGATCGTCGAACAGGTCCGGCCGGCCTGCTCGTCGGCGATTTCAGTGTGCCGGATCGAGCAGCAACTGGCCCAGGACAACGAGACGCCGGTCTACAGCTATGAGCTGCTGTGCGCCCTGGCCGGGATGACCGGCCTGCCCAGCCGCCAGATCGCCCTGGTGGTCGGGCACGATGTCGCCGCCCAACTGGCGGATTTCCATCTGGGCGCGCGGTTACTTGAACGTTTCTCGGTGCTTTGCGTGGCAGAACAAGCGGGCGTGCGCAGTACGCTGCTGCGCGAACGGCTGGCGCTGGGCGAAACATTACCGGCGCACTGGATGGCACCCGGGATGGATCCGGTAGACTACGACCTCTATGCCGCACACAGGAATTGATATGCCGGACCCAACACCCCGCGCGCCGAGGAAAAGCGACTACCTGCACACCATCGACTTGTGCGTGCTTTTCTACTGCCGGCACGCCCAGGCACTGCAGATCCTGCTGCACAAGCGCGAGGCCGAGCCGTTCCAGGGCCATTGGGCGTTACCCGGCCTGGTGGTCAACGGCGCGGTGCCCGACCTGACGCTGGAGGACGCGGTGGAACGCCTGCGCGCCAGTGACAAGGTCAACCTGCCGCTGGCCTGGATCGAACAGGTGGGTACCGTGGGCGATGCCTTTCGCGATCCGCGCTGCTGGTCGTCCTCGACCTTCTACCTGGCCATCGTCAGTGAAGAGCCGAGCCTGAACGAGCAACAAGCCTGGTTCGCCCTCGACAGCGTCGCCGACGGTTCGGTACGGCTGCCCTTCGATCACAACGCACTGGTGGCGGCGACACAGGAGCGGCTGTTGTCCAAATCGCTGTACAGCAGCCTGCCGCTGATGTTTCTCGGCGCCGAGTTCAGTGCCCCGGAAGCCACCGCGATCTTCTCCCGGGTGCTGGCGCGCCCGGTGCTCAAGACCAGCACCCGACAACGCTTGCTGAAGATGAGCGAAGCCGGCTACCTGCGGGAAACCGGACGCAAGAAACAGGGGGACGGCGGACGGCCACAAGCCACCCTGGAAAACCTCAAACCTGACGCGCTCTATCTGTTCGACCGCTGCTTTCTGGAGTAACGCCACGCATGAAGCCCGATACAGAATCCGAATGCCTGTTGCACACGCCCTACTTCGATGTGGTCAAGCAACGGGGTTATTTCATCGTCAAGGAACCCCAGGCCATCAATGGCGTGGTGGCGGTGCCCGTGCTGCCGGATGGACGCCTGATGCTGGCGGTGCTGCAACGCCGGGCCATCGGCGCCCAGTCGATCGAGTTCCCCCGTGGCGCCATCGACCACGGCGAGAGCGCCAGCGAGGCCGCCGCCCGTGAACTCCGGGAGGAAACCGGCTGGCCGGCCCTGAACGTCACGCAACTGGGCCTGCTGCACAGCAACACCTCGCTGATCGCCAGCGCGGTGGCTGTCTGCCGGGTGGACATTGACGGCCAGGCCGTCGAAAGCACCGATGGCGAGGTCGACAAGGTGCTGTTCGTCACCCTGGCGCAACTCAAGGCGATGATTGCCGCGGGCGACATTACCGACGGGCATACCTTGTCGGCGACCATGATGCTGATCGCCCACGCGTCGAGCCCATCGTTATAGATTCAGGCTGCCGCTGATGCAGGTCACGGCGGCACCGCCGACCCAGATCTCGTCACCCACCTGCTCCACCCGGATCCGCCCGGCACGTCCCATCGCCGTGCCCTGGCTGACCCGATACGACCGCGGCGCGCGCCCCTCTCCCAACAGCCAACGGGCAATACCGGCGTTCAGGCTACCGGTGGCCGGGTCTTCGCACATGCCTTCACCGGCGATCAGTGCTCGCACTTCGAACTGGCATTCGTCGCCGTCCAGCGCCGGATCCCAGGGGGCGATCAGCCCCACCGCCAGCCCTGTCAACTGGGCGTAGTCGGTTTTTACCGCCAGTACCCGTGCCCGGTCCGGCAGCATCAACACCAGCCAATCGATACCATTATCGACCCACTGGGCATCGAGCACTTCCTCCGGCGCCAGGCCCAGGCCCAGACGAACCCGCTCGCGCAGTGCCTCGTCCAGGGGGCCGGCACGACGCAGCGGCGGTGCGACAAACGCCAGGTCGGCGCCTCGACGTCGAATCCGCACCAGGCCGATCCCGCACTCCTGGATGATCTCCTCGCCCTGGGGCACGCCACCGGCCTCCAACCAGGCATGGCAGGAGCCCAGGGTCGGATGACCGGCGAAGGGCACTTCCTTGATAGTGGTGAATATCCGCACCCGATAGTCCGCCCGAGGGTCCTGGGGTGTCTGCAGAAAGGTGGTTTCGCTGAGATTGGTCCAGGTCGCGAAGGCCTGCATCTGTTCGGCGGTCAGAGCATCGGCGGCGAAGACCACGGCCAGCGGATTGCCCTTGAGCGGTTCCTGGCTGAAAACATCCAGTTGCTTGAAATCGTGCTGGCTCATGGTCGGACTCCCTGGCGAAAAACAGTCGGTATTCAGTGCGGGGATTTCATCACACAAACCGCTGCTTGAAACCACACAGTTGAGCACTTTCAACCCCTGCATCTGTATGCCGGGGCCGGCCCGGATCGGTACCGGCCGCCGTCATCATTGCCGTCGATGGTCACCATCGACCCAATGAAGTTCTCTTGAAAATCCAGGCGCGTAACCTTTGCTCCATACCCAACACACAACACCCGGAGCACACCACCATGAAACACCCACTCTTTCTCGGCCTTGCTTTCTCGGTACTGGCAGTCAACGCTTTCGCCGCCTCCTCGGCTCAACCCGTGGTCGCTTACACTCAACAGGCAGTGGCTGAAGGCGGTTCTGATCGCCTGATCGACCGCCGTGTAGCCGAAGGTGGCTCTGATCGCCTGATCGACCGCCGCGTTGCCGAAGGCGGCTCTGATCGTCTGATCGACCGTCGTGTAGCCGAAGGTGGCTCTGATCGCCTGATCGACCGCCGCGTTGCCGAAGGCGGCTCTGATCGTCTGATTGACCGTCGTGTAGCCGAAGGTGGCTCTGATCGCCTGATCGACCGTCGCGTTGCCGAAGGTGGCTCTGATCGTCTGATCGACCGTCGCGTTGCCGAAGGTGGCTCTGATCGCCTGATCGACCGTCGCGTTGCCGAAGGTGGCTCTGATCGCCTGATCGACCGTCGCGTTGCCGAAGGTGGCTCTGATCGTCTGATCGACCGTCGCGTTGCCGAAGGTGGCTCTGATCGTCTGATCGACCGTCGCGTTGCCGAAGGTGGTTCTGATCGCCTGATCGACCGCCGTGTAGCCGAAGGTGGTTCTGATCGTCTGATCCAGAATCGTGCATGAGTCGCTTTACCGCAGTATCCAACCAAGAGCCCGGCCTTATCAGCCGGGCTTTTCTTTGCGTGATGCACTGAGCGGTCAGACGCTCGACGCCCGGGCCATGCAGCGCTGGCGACGCTCATCGACACGTTTGGCGAACCAGGCCGTGGTCAGGGTGCGGGTGATCTTCGGGCTTTCCAGGGTGATGCCCGGCAGGATCGCCCGGGGCAGCGGCTTACCGGCCGCCTTGTCGGCCAGGGCGAAGACCTTCGTGTAGACCTCGGTATCTTCGAATGCCAGGCTGTCACCTTGCTCCAACTGACTGCGAATGCTCGGATTGCGCAGGCCCAATTGCTGGCCCAGCACACGCACCGCCCGCTCCGTGGCACCAGGCAGCAGCGCGTCGTAATTGATCACGTCGCCATCCAATGCCAAGGCAATCCCTGAAACCCGACTGACAGCACTCTGGAACGCGGCATTGCGACTGGCGTACCGCCCGGCATTGAAGTCGGCGAAACGATAGATCGTCTCGGGGTAACTCACCGGGTAATCCAGCAGGTGAACGATCCCGAAGTACATCCCGCCACGCCGGCTGAACACCTCATGACGGATCGTATCCTTGATCGGATAGGGATAACCCTGGGCCTGCTTTTCGGCAAAGGCGATGCTGACCTGCATGGGCCCCGCGGTGTGCACCGGATTGAAACCGCCGAACAGGGTTCGACCCAGCGGTACCCGACCGATAAAGTCCTCGAAGATCAGGCTGAGGTCCTTCTCCGTGCGGGCGTTGTTCAAGCGTTCGCTATAGCGCTGGCCTGTTGTGGAACTCAGCTGCAAGGCGGCGCTCACCAGCACGCCAGGCACATGGGCCTTGGCCGCGCGCCGGTCGATCTCCTGCCGGGCGATCTTGCCCATGCCCGGCACCGGCGGGTCGACCTGGAAGTTGGATTCCTGCTCGGTCACGGCCAGCACGGAGCAGATATTCTCGCTGGTCGGCGCGAGGTTCCGAGCGGTGAAGGCGGCCTGGATATCGGCGGCCCAACCGGCACGGTCCACGACCTTGGCCGGCAGCAGGCGGAGGATGTCCGCCCGTACTTGCGCCGGGCTTCTTGTCAGGCTTTCCTGCGGGCGTTGGGAACCGCAGCCGGCAAGTACCAACAAGGCGGCAAGGGTCGTGCTGAACCGAGGAAAACGCATAGGCGGGCAAAGGTCCCGAGGGTGGGCGAACCCTCAGGATGAAGCAAACGACAGCGGATATCGAGCGCCTGCTCAGATCCCGTCGCGAGCAATGTCCATCGCGAAGTAACTCAGGATGATGTCCGCCCCGGCGCGCTTGATCGCCCCCAGGCTTTCGCGAACGATGCGGTGTTCGTCGATGGCCCCGGCCTGGGCACCGAACTTGATCATCGCGTACTCGCCGCTGACCTGATACGCCGCCAGCGGCAGGCGCGAGGCTTCGCGGATATCACGGATGATGTCCAGATAGGCGCCAGCCGGCTTGACCATCAGCGCATCGGCCCCTTCCTGCTCGTCGAGCAGCGATTCACGCACTGCTTCGCGCCGGTTCATAGGGTTCATCTGGTAAGCCTTGCGATCGCCCTTGAGCGCCGTGCCGCCCGCCTCGCGGAACGGCCCGTAGAGCGCAGAGGCGAACTTGGTCGAGTAGGCCATGATCGATGTGTCGAGAAAACCGGCGGCGTCCAGGGCACTGCGAATGGCCTGGACCTGCCCGTCCATGGCCGCGGATGGCGAGATGAAGTCCGCCCCCGCCTGTGCCGCCACTACCGCCTGGCGCCCGAGGTTCTCCAGCGTGGCATCGTTGTCGACCGCATCGCCATGCAGTACGCCACAGTGCCCATGGGAGGTGTACTCACAGAAACAGGTGTCGGACATCACCACCATTTCCGGCGCCGTGTCCTTGCAGATCCTTACCATGCGCGCCACCAGGCCCTGCTCGTTCCAGGTGTCGCTGCCCGTCGCGTCCAGGTGATGGGACACGCCGAAGGTCATCACCGACTTGATGCCGGCGCGGGCGTAACGCTCGATCTCGCTGGCCAGTTTCTTTTCCGGAATCCGCATCACCCCGGGCATGCTGGTAATGGGCACGAAATCGTCAATGCCTTCCTCGACAAAGATCGGCAGCACCAGGTCGTTGAGGCTGAACTCGGTTTCCTGGAACAAGCCGCGCAGGCTTTCATTTCGACGCAGGCGACGCAGGCGCGTCGTCGGAAATAGCTGAGACATCGTGTTTCCCGAGGCGGATTCAGAAGCTGCCGAGCTTAGACCAGTATCGCGCCGGTTTACACGGGTAGACGCAGAAAGGTCTGTTACGAAAACCGCAACAGTACGACACCGGGAAAACTCACGGGTTGAGCCCCTCGGCGCCCTGGACCAGGACTTGTCGGTCACGTTCTGCCCATCCGGACCTTTTGTAAGGTTGTAAGAAATCACGACATTGCAATATGTAGTGCTTAAAAATATTCACTACAAAACGGTTGACGCCTGCTTTCGGTCCTTGCATGATGGACCCGTCTCCCCGATCGGGAGCGTTGCAAAAGCTGCTGTTGTTACAACAGGCTCGACAAGCCGTCGAGCTGTTCCGGATCTGTACTGCCCACAAGGCAGATTGATGAAGCTGACCTGTCGTGATCGTCCCAACGGGCGAGAAGCACCGGCCTAACGTCCTCAAAATGCTTGTGGCTGACTTCGTTACTGTCGTCGGCGCCGTTCAAGGATAGCGCTGCTGCTTCTTCTCGTTGAAACGTTGTGTGTAGCAGGCTTTCAGGCTCGCTACACGAATCACGCCCAGGACCGGCGCCACACTCGACGGACAGCATTGTCCGCGTGCGGCACCACAGCGATTCGCCGTCTTGGCATCGATACACGCGTAAACCAGACAGATAAACGAGTGGTCAAAGGGGCTTTAACATGAATCTGAACAATCAACCAACTATCGATCAACTGGCTCGACTGTTCGCAGCGCGCAAGGACAGCCTCGACGACCATATTCTCTGGATCAGCGAAACCGGGGATGTACAACTTGACGGCCGCTCGCCCTACACCGATGAGCGTGCCTTCAGCCAGGCCCAGCCCGCGCTGTTCGCCTGCATCAAGATGTACCGTCGCGGCCAGGGTTACGTCGGCAAGAAAGCCGCCGCGGACAAGGACTTCATGGCCCGCGTGCTGCAAACCCTGAAGTCGGAATGGGCCTCCCGCCAGGCCCTGCCGAAAAGTGCTTGACGACTTGCTGTAACTGAGTCGCACACAACGCCTCATACAAAACCCGGCCATCGCCGGGTTTTGTTTTTCTAGCAACACCCCTCGACGACACCTTACAGCCGTGCAGAATCCAGAATCATGCCGGATTTGTCCAATTTCCGCTCGCCCTACTCCTCCACACTTGGGCCATGGCCACAGCCCACGGCCCAATCCCAACGAGGAGAAACACCATGAGCGAATATGTATTCGCCCCCCACGCCATTCCATCCCTGGCCGTTGAAGGCGAGTCGGCACGCTTTCCGACTCGTCGGGTGTTCTGCGTCGGCCGCAACTACTCCGAACATGCCCGGGAAATGGGTCACGACCCGGACCGCGAACCGCCGTTCTTTTTCATGAAGCCCGCCGATGCGGTGGTGCCGGCCAGCGGCGTGATCGCCTATCCGCCACTGACCCAGGACCTGCACCACGAAATTGAACTGGTGGTGGCCATTGGTGAAGGTGGCACGGATATCGACCCGGCCGATGCCCTTGCGCATGTCTGGGGCTACGGTGTTGGCCTCGACCTGACCCGTCGGGACATCCAGGCCCAAGCCAAGAAGCTCGGACGGCCATGGGATTGGGCCAAGGGTTTTGACGAATCGGCGCCGTGCACGGCCTTGCGCCGGGCCAGCACGCTGGGGCATCCACAAAGCGGCGCGATCTGGCTGAAGGTCAACGATGTCGAACGCCAGCGCGGCGACCTGGCGGATCAGATCTGGTCGGTGCCGGATGTGATCAGCCACGTGTCGCGCTCGGTAGAGCTCCAGGCCGGCGACCTGATCTTCACTGGTACACCCGCAGGTGTCGGCCCGCTGGTCGCGGGTGATCGGGTCAGCGCGGGGATCGAGGGGATCGCCACGTTCGAGTTGAGCATCGGTTAACGCTCAGTCGCCAGCCATTCGTTTAGCACGGTCCATCGAAGATCCTGCCCGCAGACAAGGCGTGATCTTCGACGGTGCATCGCCTCAGTAAGTGCTATTCGAATCCGTCAGCTTTTACACCCTCTTCTTTGCTGGCTGAATCCGTTTTTTTCGACCGACCGATTTCACCGCAACCTTCCTCCCCGGCCATAGCGATATACCTAGCGCCATCAGAATCACGGCGCCCAGACCACACACCCCTATCATCAAGAAATTCGCCTTCCACTCCTCATTCGCGACAGCTTCGCTTCTCCACGCCATCCACGGAAGGCTTGGCGACACCCTCAGCCCTTCGGCTGCCGCCCTGTCGCAGAAACGTTTGGCGATTGCGCTTTGCTCACTATCGCTGACAACAGGATCAGGGTGACGGCTATATCTCGGTGTATCTGGCGGCGTCCAGGTTTCCTGATGGTGACGAGCGAAATCGTCGCCGTAGCTGAACGTCGCCGAAACGTCCCACCACGAGCTCTGTTTGCTGTAGCGCATGTTCATCGAACATTGATCGACTCGAGCCACAACCGACGGCCAGTCGCGCGCTTGCCAAAGCGTGGCGGCGTCGTAAAGCGCCATGCCAGCGCAAACGAGGAAGGTTAGCCCGAACAGCATGAGGACAATCGAACGAATACCGGAGAAAAAGGTTATGACCCAGGTAAAAAATCTCTGCATGATTTCCCTTGAGAGGTAGCCTTTAGTTTCTCAAATCGAACTCAAAGACCCGATACGCCCGCCACGGGAATACGTACCTCTGACTGACATCGTAGACATGCGGTTCACAGTGCTGCTTAGCTTCGCACCAAACGTTACGGTGCCTGATTCAATTTTTGCGACTGCGCACCTGGCTGTCCATGACCGGCAACGACGTCAGCAGCTCCCTACGGCAGACTTCGAGTATTTCATCCGCAAGAGGAGAGTCATCCGGACACGCCCTCGACAACATTACCGCACCTATTGCATGCGCCAGTAGATCGATCATTTTTGCTCGAACATCTTGCTGTGGTGCATCCCTTCCCGCCTGATACTTTTCCTCAAGCGCTGCCAGCAGGTTTTCAACTCCGCTGACAAAGGTCGCCTTCAACTCATCTGACTGACGGGCAGCATCACCACACAGCGCTGCCATGGTACATCCTCCTCCCCTGCCGTCTCGGTGATCCCTCGATACGTACACATTTATAAAGCCGGCAACATCGAGGTCATAGGTATTGGCGAGAGATTGTGAAAGGCTTTTCTCAGTCGCCTCGGCCATCAAATCTGCCTTGGAGCCGAAGTGTTTGTAAAAGCCGCCCTGGGTAAAACCGGCAGTGGCCATCAGCTCCGCCACCCCCACACCATCGTACCCACGCTCACGAAATAGCTCTGAAGCGGTCTCCACAATATGAGCTCGGTTGGCGAGCGATTGGGTCTTGGTGATCCTCATTACGTGCCCTCTGCCTGCTAAATCAATGGCCCGACTATACTATGATGTCGACCATAATCAAAACCGTTGACATTTTTGATTATGATCGACATCATAAATTCACTGTCGCAAATCTTTGCCGGCACGGCGCAGATCACCACCATCGATCAACGATTAGGGAATCGATATGAATGACGAGACTTTGTTTGAGCCTTACAGCCTCGGCTCGCTGACGCTTTCCAACAGAATCGTAATGGCGCCATTGACGCGAAACCGCGCCAGGGCAGATTTTGTGCCGAGTGAGTTTGCCGCCACCTATTACAGTCAGAGAGCTTCCGCAGGCCTGCTGATCGCCGAGGCTACCCAGATCTCACAGCAAGGACAGGGTTATCAAGACACACCTGGGATTTATACGCAGGCGCAGATAGAAGGATGGCGCACCGTCACAGAAGCCGTGCATGCGAAGGGTGGACATATTTTCCTGCAGCTCTGGCACGTCGGGCGAGTGTCCCACGTTGACCTCCAGGAAAATGGCGCAGCGCCAGTAGCACCCTCTGCGATTCGCGCAGCGACCAAGGTCTTCGTCAATAATAACTTCGTGGATGTTTCGGCACCTAGAGCGCTCGAAATCAGCGAACTTGCTGGCATCGTCAACGCGTTTCGACAAGCCGCAAAAAACGCGATTGTCGCAGGTTTTGATGGCGTGGAAATCCATGGCGCGAACGGCTATTTGCTTGATCAGTTCCTTAAGGACGGAGCTAATGTTCGAACGGATGCCTACGGTGGCTCGGTTGAAAATCGTGCTCGCTTGCTACTCGAAGTCACAGCGGCTGTAGTGGATGAAATCGGTGCTGAGCGAACAGGTATTCGTATCTCTCCAGTTTCCCCCGCCAATGACGTTTCCAGCACCGCCCCGCAAGCCCAATTCGACTACCTCGTCGATCAACTGGACGCCTTGGGCTTGGTGTACCTGCATGTGGTCGAAGGCTCAACCGGCGGGCCGCGCGACGTTGCGCCCTTTGACTTCGGCTCCCTGCGTCAACGCTTCAAAAATACCTACATCGCCAACAATGGCTACGACCTGAACCTAGCCATCTCGACATTGGCCGAAGACAAGGCCGATCTCATAGCCTTCGGACGTCCGTTCATTGGTAATCCTGATTTGGTGGAGCGCCTCAAGGCCGATGTCGCTCTGTCCGCATTCAACCCTGCCACTCTGTATGGCGGCGGCGCGGCTGGCTACATCGACTATCCGAGGCTGACTGAAAGCGCTCACCCAAAGTACTGATGCGCGCCTTCCAGGCGATGCATTTATTACCTTTCGACCTCTTCTGCAGAGAATCCAGCTATGAGCATCCCTACGAGCGCCGGCAGCGGCCTTCCTTCTTAGCAGTTTTACACCCGAGTTTTGTGACGAAAGCAACAGCATTCCTGGAAATCTGAAGCGGTTAGGCCCACTTGAAGCGATGAGAGTTGAATCAACATGAAGGCATTTACAATCGACCGTTACGGTAAAAAGAATGGACGCGTAAGCGAGGTACCTGCCCCTGAGGTGGGTGCCTATGACGTTCTTGTTCAAGTGCATGCCACAAGCGTCAACTTGCTCGATTCAAAGATCCGGACAGGCGAATTCAAACTGATCTTGCCGTATTCGTTCCCGTTGATATTGGGAAATGACTTGGCGGGGGTAGTCGTTAGCGTGGGGTCCGCTGTAAGCCGCTTTAAACCAGGTGATGAGGTTTACGCGCGCCCTCCACAGGAGCGCATAGGTACATTCGCCGAGCTGACTGCGGTGCACGAAGACGCGCTCGCGCTGAAACCCAGAAATATCAGCATGGGAGAGGCTGCCTCACTCCCGCTGGTTGCACTGACGGCCTGGCAGGTGCTGGTTGAAACCGCCAAGCTGAAAAAAGGCCAGAAAGTCTTTATCCAGGCCGGCTCCGGTGGAGTCGGCAGCATTGCCATCCAGCTCGCCAAGCATCTGGGCGCCTTCGTCGCGACAAGCACCAGCACAAGCAATGTTGAATGGGTCAAGGCTCTGGGAGCAGACGTTGTCATTGACTACAAGAAGCAAAACGTCGAAAGCGCTCTGCAGGACTACGACATAGTATTGAACAGCCTGGGTCCTGATGAGCTGGAAAAATCGCTGAGTATTCTCAAGCCTGGGGGCCAGCTCATTTCCATCTCTGGACCGCCGACGCCGCAGTTCGCGCAAGAGAAAAAGCTGTCCTGGGTACTTGGACTGGTCATGCGTGTATTGAGCAGCAGTATCCGCAGAAAAGCACACAGGAAAAATGTCAGATATGCGTTTGTTTTCATGCACCAAAGTGGTGTTCAACTGGATGAAATAGCCGCGCTTGTCGAGTCCGGAATAATAAAACCCGTGATCGATCGAACCTTCCCCTTCGAAGCGACAGCCGAAGCCTTGAGCTATGTCGAACAAGGCAGATCGAAAGGCAAAGTAGTGATTAAACTGGTATGACCGAACGCCTGAGTCGATCTCGAAATAATGACGAAAGCGAAACGGATAAAACTCAAGTAGATCACATATTAAACAACAGGTTCAGGTTGCCAGACGAGACGTCTGAACGTGTCTTACTCGGACGCTCAATTAGAGCCTCAAGACAAGGACGGTTTCATTATCACTGTGGGAGGTGATCGGGAACGGGCGAAATTCGCCATTGAACTGTGATCGCCATATTAAAAATATCAACGATAAAAAATCGTTTACATCTAGCCCTTACGGCATGGAGTATTAAATGAGTACATCTTCTGGAAGAACCGCGATAGTGACCGGTGCATCATCTGGTATTGGTCGTGCTACTGCTGAGGCTCTGGCGCGGGCCGGTTATACGGTGTTTGGCACGAGCCGTAAGGCCGTCGACAGCCCAACGCAGGTGTCCATGCTGACTTGTGATGTGACGGATGGTGATTCTGTAAGTGCTGTCGTTTCCACTGTACTCGCGCAGACCGGGCGGATCGACCTTTTGGTAAATAATGCCGGCGTCGGCCTGCTGGGGGGCGCCGAGGAGTTCTCGATCTCACAGGTGCAGGCGCTGTTCGATGTCAATTTGTTTGGAGTCATCCGCATGACTAATGCGGCACTACCGTCGATGCGGCAAAGTGGCCAAGGGCGCATCATCAATATCGGATCTATTTTGGGATTAGTGCCTGCGCCCTACTCCGCTCATTATTCAGCGGTCAAGCACGCTTTGGAAGGTTACTCGGAATCTCTCGATCATGAGGTTCGAGCTTTCAATATTCGAATCTCGGTCATCGAGCCTGCATTTGTGCGTACCGTCTTCGACCAAAACGGCATTGAGCCGGATTCGCGATTGAGTGAGTACGATCAAGCCCGAGCTGGGTTCAGGGCACTGCTTGGCGATGTGATGCCGAAAGCCGATCTTCCAGAAGTCGTGGCGGCTGTAGTAGTGAAAGCGGCGACCGACGACCACCCTAAGCATCGCTATACTGCCGGCAAGGTAGCACAGCAAATCCGTATGTTGCGCCGCTTTGCCCCCGCAAGTTTTTTTGATAAAACCTTGCGCAAGCAATTCCGCCTACCGGTCTGAACGCCGCTCAAATTGGACTCAAAGGCTCGGTACGCCGGCGACGGGAATACGCGCCTCTGATTGGGTAACATCGTAGACATGCTGTTCACAGCGGTCACCCACAAACTGAAACTCCACCAAATAAACCTTGCTTCGTTCCGGTTTGAAAGTGCTTCTGAGCGGACCGCATCGGTAGCGACTGCTGATGCTCTCGCCACTGGCGTAACCCAGCACCTCGAACGGTTGATCGGCGTCGGCCTGTACTTCCAACTGCGGGAAGTGCTTCAACGTTGCACTGTGGACCGTTTCGTTGAGCGTGGCAATCCAGCCGAACACCTTGCCCCGACCGGTATCCACCACGGTTCCCTGCACATCCATGCGCCGATCAGGATCGGTTGCGCGCCTGATCGAAAACTCTACTGGGTAGGTGGCACCCGACGCTTTCAGAATGGCCTTGAAGTGGGGGCACTCAGCGGGACGAAAGAGGCAATGAGCGATACCGCTCAAGCTGCATCGTCCTTGATGATTGCCAGGGGCGAATTGTAACGCAGCGCACACTTGACGTCTGTGACGATGTTGCCCGGCGCTTTCGTGCCCAGCGAGAGAACTCTCTTTCCCTTGAGTGAAATTTCCTAGAAAATCCTGAGCGCTTGTTTGCGCCTGATCTCGCGGCTAGGCTTCATTCCGTCACTGCCAAATCAGTGGCCGGGTTTAGCAGCTCGTTTTTACCGAGGCACGCAAGTGCTACCTTCCGTTCAAGCGGCGTTTTTTTTGCGTCTGCTGTTCTTTATGGTGGCTGTGCGTGGGGCACTTTCGAGTGCGCCGGGTCCCTTGGTAACCGGTCTGCTAACCCGCGTACAGTCGCCACCCATTTCGTTTAGCAGCGATGTCTGGCGACTCCACTTACCAAGGAGTTTTGCCATGTTCAAGGTCACCCCCAATCCACCTGCAACACCTGATGTTGAAAGCATCGACCCTCGTGCCGCCGACCGGGCTTTGTCTCACTACAACCTCGGTCCGGACGCCAGTTCGAAATCCGCCCAAAACACAGTGCTGCATGGCCATCTGCCTGCCCCCAGACATCAGGAAGATGCCTTGGTCAACGTCTACTCGATTCTGCAATCCGCCGCAGCAACCGCCTATGAAAACGCCGACAACCAAACCGGCTCGAACCGCAAGGTGGCCATGGGCGTGGTGCACTTGATTGAGCTGGCGCAGCTGAAAATGGACTCAGTACTGGATGGACAGGCCGTCAACTGACAGCACTCAATCATTGAACGGGAAGCTGTGCTTCCCGCTCCGTCGAAGATCATGCCCACTGACAACGCAAGATCTTCGATGGTACATCGCTTAAGTAAGCACTATTCAAATCCATCCCCTTTTAGTACATCCCCTTTTAGATACAATTCTATGGCTGATCGTACAGGCGGGTTCAGCACACGCAATGCGCGGCCAAACACCTGATTGGATTAACCACGAATGCGACGTTCAGTGAACTCATAATCTTCCTGACAATCGCCGGAAGGGTCTGACGCCACATTCACGTAATGCACCGTGTCGGCATCAATCAACTTGTAGGTGTAGATATCTGGCAAACGCACTCCATTGGTTCTCAATTCATTCCTGCCATTGGCAGCAGACCAGCTACCATGTTCGGTTTGAATCGGCTGTGTCTGCTGCGCATCCCGGAAAAAGGTGATGGTGAAGCTGCCGTCGGGTTTGAAGTCATTGTTCCAGGAGAGGAACCGGCATTTGCCGCTTTCAGTCCGCAGGCCTTTCCATGAACCAATCAAGGATGGGTCGTTGGCCGGCTTGTTGGTGGCACAGCCACCTAGAGTTGCAGCCAGGACGATAAGGGCCAGGGAGAAATTCCGTTTCACGTAGCACTTCCTTCTTCAAATGGATTCTGTGTGTTGCGACGGCTCAGCGTTGACTCAAATCGGCCTCAACGGCCTGGTACGCTGGCCACGGGAATACGCGCCTCCGATTGGGTGACATCGTAGACATGCTGTTCACAGCGATCATCCACAAACTGAAACTCCACCAAATAGACCTTGCTTCGCTCCGGTGTGAATGTGCTTCTAACCGGGCCACATCGATAGAGACGTCCAATGCTCTCGTCACTGGCGTAACCCGAAACCACGAACGGCTGATCGGCGTCGGCCTGTACTTCCAACTGCGGGAAGCGCTTCAAAGTTGCGCTGCTAACCGTTTCGTTGAGCGTGGCAATCCAGCCGAACACCTTGCCCCGACCGGTATCCACTACAGTTCCCTGCACATCCATGCGCTGGTCAGGATCCGTTGCGCGCCTGATCGAAAACTCTACTGGGTGGGTGGCACCCGACGCTTTCATAATGACCTTGGCGTGCTGCGCATCGACGGTCACTTTGTTCTGGCGCAGTTGGATACCGTCCTTGAGCAAACTGGGGGAAGAGTCTCTGACGTTGGATTTACACCCAGGTAATGTCAGAATCAGGCTCAACATTAGCAGTGACGTTTTTTTCATGAATACTCCATGTACACTGTTAAAAGTTACTTGTTGCCAGACTGAAATATCTCAGGCGCGGGCAACGTTATCCGTTATTTTTTTACAGCATCAGCAACTGCGAGAATAAGGGGCAATAGATTCAAACAAAAAGAGATGAATTTAGTCTCAGATACGGTTAACAGGACTACCTACTTACTCACGCACAAAAATAAATCAATCCCTTTTCAGCCTTATACCTTGCCGAATTTTTCACGAACCTCATCAACCATTGTTCGCAAGTAATACCTTGTGAACCCGGATAAAATTAGCATCCCGCCTTATCAACGAGTATCGCTCTTAGCTCGTCTTTCGAGGGCCTCAACGCCAGAAGCATATCAATCTCCAAAGCTCCGGCTGAAAGTTTTTCTTTCGGTTCAGAGGCAGTAACCATCTGGAGAGCAGAGATATCGCTATCAAACTCCTCAAGCCAATCCTGATAAAAATAGCAGCCTAGTAATTGCCCAAGCGCATTTAACCTTTCATATTTCATAACATTACTTTAAACACTACCGAAAGTAGACGGATTTATTTTCAATGCATCTTACAGGACTACCACCTTACTCACGCACAAAAATAAATCCGTCCACTTTAGGTCCTAACTTTCAGTTCCGAAAGAGCTAAGAAGCCTCACTCAAGCGTCTCCCCTTTTCTTCACAACACTATTCAACATTGTTCCTGTAGAAATATTTTTTCCCAGCCTCCCACTGCAGGGACGCAATTCTATTTACGTAATTCAAGACGTCTTGTACACATCTATCGTCCACATCCTGCCCATAGAACACAGGGCACTTTTCTCCACTCCAAACTGAAAGCAATGTTGGCGCATTGGCAAGCGGGAACTTTCTTTTTGAATGTCTCGACTGAGCAACAGCTTCAATCAAAGCTTTGCATAGCGCTCCTGGATGCACAAGCGCACCATCATAGTAATACGCTCCTTTCACAAGCGACTTAGCAAATCCAGAGAACTTCTTGGATAGTTCTGTCAGATCAACCTCTCCACCAACATAGCCCCACGGAAAAATCCTGTTGATAGCTGACAATATATCTTGTGAAATTGACTCATCGGCATACCCATCAAGCAAGGCAAACAAATATGGAACCACTTCTGGCGAAATAGTATCTGGCGCAGTAACAACAATAGTCAACACATCATCATAATCAAGCTTTTCAAGGAGACCGCATAAAAATGCAACATCCTGATGGCGAGCAGTATAGCAATACAGTCGAATTGCTTGTTTTCTTACTAACGTATCCCCACAAGAAATAATTAGCTCTTGGAGTCGCGTCCGAACCGAAAAATCACCGTGCTTCAGACACTCACAAACAAACTGAAGCTCACCAAGTTCGCCGACAGGATTCAAGAGAATGTTTTCTTGAATCTCCGATTCCGGCCCGAACCATACTCCTGGGTGCAGGATATCAAATCTCGACATTTTTTCTCTCATTAACGAAGCCCCTGCTGTCGCTGCCATAATAACACTTGGTTCTGAAACGTCGTAGCCTCAGTATGGCTTGGATTTAATCCAAATTGAAACACCCCATCTGGTGAACTTTGATAAATTTTCAAAATAGACGCATTTGGCTTTCCATAGCCAAGATCACTATAGAACGATAAATCAAGCCCATCTAGCTTCGACGCGCGGATAGTAGACTCACCGGTGAATGTGATATTAGATACTGTGTTTTCACCCCCAAAGGAGAGTCCTTGGATATGGTGTCCCTTTGGCAAGTCACCCGATTGCGCTGCTGCCTGATATTCCGCTCGCGCCGCTTGGAGATCACCACCAGAAACGATCGCTGTACCAGGAGCATCGGGATCTGGAAAAAAACTCGGATTCTGAAGATGTAACTGCTTTGCCTGTTCATAGTACGGGCCATATACCTGCTGTCCTGCGGTAGAAGCTTGATCCGCTACCGCTGCGCCATCGCCCCCTAGTCCGCTGCTCCCCCGCCCAGCGTCATCTACAAAATGCTCGCTGACAGCTATCGTCCCAGAAGGATAGTCGCCGGATAGCTTTCCAGGCGAGCCTTTTGTGCTGGCACCAACCTCTATAACATCTACTGCCCCTTTTACATCATCTACCCCCCGCCCAGCCAGAACCAACTCGTCGCTAAGTTTAGCAAGGTTACTGAGCTCCGTAACCTTGGTTACCTTTCCAACCCCAGCAACCTCACCCGGCCCCGGAATCAGCAGCGTCGCCAGATCAACGGTGGTTTTCCCCGTTTGCAGCCCCTTCTCGTATCTATTGTTTTGCAGCCCGAAAACAAAATCTTGACCACTTTTCGTGGTCAGCCAGTTGGTAACCATGTCCGAGCTAGGCTCGACAAAAGGATCGAGAAGGCTATTCGCGGCGTCTAATGGGTGACCGGATAAAAGCTCATTCCCCAAAGATGCGATTGATCGGACGCCAGACCAGGCACTTAACCCCCCACCTACCAACCCACCCAAGTACGGATCAGTCGCTCCGTGCTTGCTGTCACTGTAATCAAGATTCAGCTTGTAATAGTCAACCAGATTGGCCGTATTGAACCTGTCGGAATCGCCCAAATATCTAATATTGACATTGTAGTCCTTGAACTCAGCCGAGTGAGCAACGTTGTAGTTCTTTATCAGACTCAACGTTTCATCGGGGGTATAGGCCTTCCCCCCGTTTTCAAGCGTTGCAGCAACACTGTCATACCGAGCTGCCAGTGGTGAAAGCGCACTTCCCAGATGCTCCAACGTTTTCGCATCGAACTGACTGTCCGCCCCCCCTATCGTTTGCTTCCACTGCGCATCCGTATAGAAAGCAAACGCGCGCGCCATTCGCTTCTCGGCTTCGGCCGGAGTGATACCCAACTGGGCGGCCAGCTTAGGGGCTTCTTCTTCGATCAGGCGTGCTTCTGTAGGGTGAGCCTGACGGTTGTATTTATCGATATTGCCAGCAATAAGGGCTCCGCTCGCCTGCGCGACCGAACCATTGCCGCCTGCCATCGCGGCTCCCACGCCGGCGGCGATCCAGGTGCCGAGAGCATCGCGATTCTCTGGTCCGATACCGTTATTTTTCAGCACCTGGTCCAAGGTCGGCATAACAGCCGCCGATGCGCCAGCGCTCAGCGCGCCATTCGCCGCCGTACCGCTGGATAAGCCCTGCAATGCACCAGCCAGGCTATGCAGCAAAATACGCGCCGAGCCACCTTCAGCCCACACCGCCTGCTGGCTCGTGTCCTTGCTGCGCGTCGCATCGGCCAATTGCTGGTCAGCATAATCGCCGATTTTCTTATAGGTATCCGCCGCCGTGGTATTGGCCACGATACCCAGCGCCGTCCCCCCTCCCGCGCCACCCAACCCAGCGGCAAGCAGGCCCGTGGCGATATCGGCCATGATTCGCTTGTCGCCACCGATGTTCCAACTGGCCGCATCTGCCGCAGCCGCTTTCGCAGTTGCATTCGCGGTCGCTAGCTGCGCATCCGACATTACCCCTTTTGACTCTTCCGCCTCTTTTGCCAGTTTATTCGCGGTATCCGACTTGGCTTTGGCAACCGCGCTTACGATGCCGGTGGCCAATTGCACGGTGCTTTGAATAAGGTCGATGCGCTCCTGCATCGCTTTCTGGTCAGGCTTGTCCAGCTTCTGGTTGGCGTTCGCGGTATCGCGATTGAGTCCGACCAGGTCATTCGCACCCTCGGCACTACGCACGACTATCGTGCCTTCGCTGACCGCACTGCGGGTTTTGCTGTGATCCGATTCACTGAGTGACAGCGGAACGCTACCCCCACGGTCGACCCGGAGTAGCTGCCATAGGACAGCGACAGGCCAACCGACTGACTCTTGATATCGCTGGTGTTTTTAATGTCGCTGACAATCAACCGATTCGTATCGAGCAGGTTCTTGTCCGCGGAGGCGTCACTGGCAATCACCGCGCCTTGCAGCGTGGTCTTGTCGCCGACATGAATGTTGTAGCCTCCGGCGCCTGCGAACAGCCCGCTCTGATCCGTCACGGCCTTGTAGTTGCTGTTCATATTGCCGGCAGCCAGGCTGGCGGAAGCCGTCACGGGCGAGCCGAAGCAGAACGGCGGAATGCAGATACTCGCGCCGAAACCGGCACTGCCCTGCTCGCTCTTCTGCGTCTCGCTGTCCTGACGCGAGGTGATAGTGAGATTGCCGCCGATATCCGCCTTGATACTCTCCGCCCGGACCTGCGCGCCAGCCAGAGTGGTGTCCTGCCCACTGCGCAGCACCAGGGAACCGGTATCCAGCGTGCTGTTGACCTGGGTGACCGAACCACCGTTGCCCAGGCTCTTGGCGATGGACGCGCCCAGGTCGAGGGTGAAGCCATTCTGCTCGCCGATATTGAAACTGGCACCGATCGCGGTTTTGTCGTTATTGCTGTCGTTGGCCCAGTTCGCGGTGCTCTGCGCGCTTTCCAGGGTGATGTTGTTCTTCGCCAGCAACAGCGTATCGGCCGCTTTCATGCCACTGCCAATGATGTGAATATCGCCCGCCGTCCCCGGTGCACTGCCATCGGCGATGATCGTCAAGGTTTTACCGGCCGTGAGCGAGCTTTGCTTGGCCGTCTGGCTGTCGTACTCGCTGGTGCTGGTACTGTGGGTGCTGGCCAGCTCGGTACCGATCTTGATCAATGAACCATTGCTGTTAGCACTGCCCGTCTTGTTGCTATAGCCCGCCCGACCATCGTAGGCATCCGACGATGCCCCTCCCAGGTTGTACCCCGCCAACGCCGCCTGCGCCCACTTCACCGCCTTGAGTCGAGGGTCGTCCGCGCTGTTCGCGGCTTTTATCGCGCTGCGCATGGTGTTGTAGCTATCAACCACCGTGCCGCCCAGCACTCGCCCCACCGCCAGGCTGCGGCTCTCGTCGGTACTGCTCTGACTCGCGCTTTCCATTCCGGCGGCGATGCTCACGTCGGCACCGGTCAGGCTCATGCTCTGGGTGCTGACCAGGTCGCTGGCGATCACGCTGAGCGAGCGGTCGGCGTTGAGCGACACATTGCCGGCACTGGAACCGAGGGTGCTGCCGGTCAAGGTGGTTTCCGAGGACTGGCCGGTGTGATTCTGGCTGCTGATGGACAGGTGCTGGTTGCCGGTCATGTCATCGAGGCCCAGTTTGTTCCCCGTCAGCACGCCGGTGAAGTCGTGGTTCTTTTCCTTGTGCAGTTCGTTGCGGGTGAAGGTGTTCTGCGCCGCATCGATCCGCAGATCGCGCCCCGCGTTGAGCGTGATGTCCGCCGTGCTCACCAGCGACGATCCGCGAACCAGCCCATCCTGGCCGGCCTGGACATTGACGCTGTCGCCGGAGACCAGGCTCCCCACCGCCGTGGTCCGGGTTTCGCTGACCTTGTCGGTGACTTTGCTGGCCTTGAATCCACCCAGGCTGCGGCTGTTGCTGTCTTTGTCGTGGCGCGTCTGCGTGCTGTCGACCGCGGCAATAATCGAAACATCCTGGCCAGCCTGAAGCTGCGCCACACCTTTTTCCGCGACCACTTCACTACCCTGCACCAGCAGGTTGCGTCCGGCCTGGACCGCCAGTTGCTGCGCATCGAGGTGCGAGCCCTGGGCCGTGGTTTCATTGACCGAATCGCGGGTGGTCGTGGTCTTGCTGGAGAGGAAGCCATTGCTGCCGGTGACCTTGTGCGCCTCATCAGCACTGCGCGCGTTCTCGCCGGCGGTCAGGTTGACGTCCCGCGTCGCCTGGGCAATCACCGCACCCGCGCTGCTGCCGAGGCTGGCGGCGCGCGCGTTGAGATCGTTGCCGGCGCGAAGGCTCAGGTCACCCTGGGTTTTAACGCTGCTGCCGCTTTCGCTGCGGCTCGCTTCGGTACGCCAGTTGTCCGTGTCCCAGTGGTTGCTCTGCTCGCGGCTCTCGATCACCGTTGTCAGGTTCAGGTCACGACCGGCGGACAAGCGGCTGACGCCAGCGCTACCGCTATTGGCCACTTGCGCGCCCTGCAGGTTGATATCACGTCCGGCGCTGGCCAACAGGCTGGCCGCCGGATCGGAAACGAACAACCCGGCAACCCGCGACAGGTTGGTCTGGCTGCCCTGCGCACTCTGGGTGGTGATCGTGCTGGACTGCACATTCAGATCGCGCCCGGCGCTGACCATCAGGCTCTTGTCAGCCTTGATCTGGCCGCCGAGGTTGTTCAGGTCCTGCGTCGCCTCAAGGCTGACGGCACTGCCTTGAATGCGCCCTTCCAGGTTATTGAGCGTGTCGGCCTTGATGGCGACCACCTGACGTCCCGACAAGCTCGCGCTGTTGACCAGATTGCCCGTCACATTCAGGTTCAGTTGCTGCCCGGCCATCAACCCGCCCGCGCCGTTGATATCGCCGTCCCGTACCCGCACATACACCTGCGGCACCAGCACGCTGCGCACTTCGCCGCTGGCCAGGGTGACATCCTTGGCCACCAACCAGACGATATCACTGGTCAATTGGGCCATCTGTTGCGCGGTCAGGGCCACGCCAGGAATCAGCTTCCAGTTATTGGCGTAGGTGACGGCGTTGTCGATCAGGCCTCGGTACTGCGCTTCGTCACTGGCATAGCCGTCGACGAAACGGCGTCCGGTCAGTTGCACGACCTGCTCGCGAATCAATTTCTGCTCATAGAAACCATCGCCCATGCGTTGCTGGGTCGCCGCTGGGTTCAGGTTGAGCCTGCCGAGCATGTAATCCGAAGATAGCCATTGACCGTAATTGGTGAATCGCGGATCGGTTTCGATCAGATAGCCGGAAGTGCTGCTGGGCAGCGAATGAAACAGCGCGTTATCCGGCAAGGCACTGTTCACCCCGCCCGTGAGAATACGCTCCGCCACGCCACCGACATTGTTGGTGGAATTGGCCAATACCGCGCTGATCGGCGTGAGGCTGGGCTCATGGATAGCACGGCTGGCCACCTCGGCAGCGCCCACCTTTCCAAGGCTCAGACTCGCGAGCTGGGTGCCACTACCTTGAGGGGCGGTGTTCTGCTCATAAACCGTCGGTTGCAAGGAAATCGCCTGCACGCTGGCCGCCGGGTTGTAGGCGGCGGAATTGATCCCCTGACTGTCGCGCCCCTTCTCCTGGATGCGATAGAAGTTCGTGAGCGTGCCGTTCTCCGTGGTGACCTGCTGGCCGGCGACTTCGGTGTTGGTCAGGCTGTTGGCGTTGGCTTGCAATACGCCGCCGGCAATGATCCGGCTCTTGTCGTTGAGGATCTGGTCGGCGTTGATGCGCAGATTGCCGCCAGCAAGTATTTGCCCGGGGTCGGAACTGGCAATCTGGGTTTGGGTCACGACGCGGGTCAGGTCGTAGCGATTCCATTCGTCATTGCTGCCTTCCGGGGTTACCAGAATGTCGACTTCGTTGTTATAGATCGAAATCTGATTGGGATCGTAACGATTGACCGAACCCGACAGTTGATACTGTTGCAGTGCCTGGCGCGAAACCTCGACCACGCGGGTCGAGAAGTGTTCGTTGGTGTTGCGCACCGAGGCCGCGTTCAAGGTCAGGCCGCCGAGGGCCTCGACGGTCGCACTCGCGTTGTTGAGTTCAAGCGCCTGGCCGGTGGCCTTGTAGGCGCTGTCCAGCGCGCCGCCGATGGCCATGTCACCGGCACTGAAGATCAACCCGTGTTCGCTGTTGTTCAGGTATTGCGCACCGATATCCAGGCTCACGCGAGCGGCAATCACCGCCGCCGTGCCGTTTTCGACGGTATTGGTCAGCGTGCCCGCCGCCAGCGCCAGCTCGTCGCCGTAGATGCGCCCGGTACCCAGGTTGCTCAAGGTCGGCGCGCTCAAGCGGGTGTACTGGCCATTGATCAAGCCGCGGTTGACCAGCGATTCGCTGGCACTCAGTTGCACCTGCAAGGCACTGATCTCACCGGCGGCGGCGTTATCGATTTTCCGCGCCGACAGCGTCAACAGGTTGCCCGCCTGCAAGCCGGCCTGATTGCTCAGCAGCCCAGTGGTTGCCACGCTCAGGTTACCGTTGGCCTGCAGCAGGCCGGTATTGAAGTAGTCGCCGTTGAGCGTGAAAGACAGATCGCCCAGGCTCAAGGCCCGGCCGTTGCCGGCATAGCGGGCGCTGTTGAGGGTCAACGAGCGCCCGGCGACCAGCGTGCCACCCTGGTTGCTGACGGTTTGGGTCTTAGCCGCCAGGTTGCGGTCGGTCAGCAAAAACTGCGTGCCGGCCGAGATCTTCCCGGACTGATTGTCCACCGTGCCACTGCCGGTCACGGTCAAGGCCTGATCGGCAATGATCGAGCCAACCTGGTTGCCCAACTGATCGGCGCTGAGGCTGATGGTCCGCCCTTCAATACCTTGGTCCGAGCCTTGAGTGCCGGCGTTGTCAATCTGCGCCGCCGTCATCAACAGATCGGCGCCGGTGCGAATCAGGCCGGCGCTGTTATCGAGCTTGCCGTCGATATCGAACCTGAGGTTGCCCAGTGCTTCGATGCGACCGCCATGATTGTCGAGGCTGGTAGCAACGAGGGTCGCAGTGGTACCGCTCTGCAATTGCCCATGATTGCCATTGCCGATGGCTCCGGTATGGATGTCCAGGGCTTGCCCGGCACCGATGAAGCCCGCGGTGTTGAGCAACTGGTCCGAAGTCAGCGTGATCGATTGCAGCGCCTCGAGGTGACCGTCACTGTTGTCCAGCAGGCCGTCCGTGGTGGTCAGCGTCAGGCTCGACTTTACCGAAGCGAGGCTGCCTTGGTGGTTGCTCAGCGAGGCGGCGGTGACCTGCAAGGCGCCCTGGCTGGCGATCACGCCCTGGCTGTTATCCAGCGCCCCCTGCAATTCAATGCTCGCGACGGCAGGACCGCTCTGCAGCACTTCGCCTTTCACATTGGACATCGCACGGGCCTTGAGCCGTACCTGGGCCGCACTGACTTTGGCGCCATCGCTGCGCAGTACCTGCGCGGCGCTGACGCTCAGCGTGTCCTTCGCGGCCACGCGGGCGCGGCTGACGTCGACGTCGCCCTGGTTGCTGGTGAGTGTCAGTTGGGTGGCGGAAGTCTGGCTGTCACTCAGGTCGACGGTCGCGGCTTGGGCCTGCAGGCTTTCGGCGGCGATATTCTGTCCCTTGGCGCTCAGCTGGCCGGAAACATTCAGGCTCAGCGAACCGGTCGGCCCCAGCTTGCCGCTGCTGTCGACCCCGGCGGCCAGGGTCGAGCCGCTGGTGCTGCGCAGGCTCCCGGCCGTCAGCCGGGTATTGCCCTGGGCCGCCACGATACCGCTGTTGTCGATATCGGCCGCCGTGTTGAGGGTCAGGTCGCCCTTGGCGTACAGCGTGCCACTGTTCTGGACTCCGGTGCCTGTCTCGACCTGCGTCAAACCGGCGCTGCTGATCTGTCCGCTGTTCTCCAGGCGCCCGTCGGCACGGATCACCACATCACCGGCACTGGCGCCGATCTGTCCGGCGTTGCGCACCCCGACACCGGCGCCATTGCCCACCAGGACGATCTTGCCGGCATACATGCCGCCCAGTTGCGCGACATCGATGCCGACCACCGGCGCGGTCGCAGTGCCGCTATCGGCCGTGGTCTTGCCGGCCTGGACGCTCAAGTCCTTGGCCCAGATGCCCGCATTGACCTCGACGGTGCGCGCGATGACTTCGGTGTAATCGCTGTCGCGGGTATCCATCCCGGCACCGTTGATGCTTATCTTGCCGCCATCGACTTGATAGCCGCGCAGTTCGCCGTTCTCGAATTGCGCCTTGCCGGTGGTGAGGGTCGCGCGATTGGCGTTGATGAAACCACAGCCGTCACAGCTGATCCCGGACGGGTTGGCGATCACCACCTGCGCCCGGGAACCGGCGACTTCGACATAGCCGTTGAGCTGACTCGGATTGCTCGAATTGACCTCGTTGAGGATCACCCGCGCCGTGCCACGGCCCAACGCCGGGTTGCCGTCCACCCAGCCGCCCAGTTGGGTCTGGCTGTTGGTCGCCGAGTTGTTGAGGATCACGCCACGCCGATCGACGTCGAACTGTTGATAGGTGTTGCGCGACACACCGCCCGCGCTGGGTGCGGTGATGTTGACCTGGGGCACCCCGTTCCCGGTGATCCCGATGCCCGGCTGCTGCGCGGCAGGCGCGCCAGGATCGGCGACCACGGCCGCCTGCGCCGAGGCGGCGCCCAGCGTGATCAGGCCAAGCCCCGCCATCAAGGCAAAACGCAGGGGGGTCAGGCGTACCACGCAGCCGACGCCAGACACCGCGCCTGTCACTCCGCCGCCCGTTGCTTTCGAGCCGCTGCTCACATTTTCGGCCACCACCATCAACAGGCCGCGAGCCTTGTTGAAAATGATCCGATACAGATGCTTGTTAATGTTCAATTCCTTTTGAGCCGCGCCAATTCGCAGAGGCGCCCGAGATCAAGATAAGGTGTTGCGAACTACGAGACCTGAAGCAACGGGTGGGCGGCGAACCAGGCCCGCGCCTCGGCGGGCATGATTCCGATACCCTGCCACGTCTTGATACTCAAGCCGCGCTCATTGCCCCGATGCCCCAAGTGACGGCCAAGACGCTGCGTCCAGAGCCGGTCATGGAGCAATTTCGACAGTTGTCGGGTATGCCCGAAAGGCGCCACCCAGTCACTGATCCAGAGACGCTCGCCACTGTTCCAGTCAGCCTCGGGCATGCACACCGGCGGGTTGTGCAGATAGCGCTGTTCGGCCTCGGCACTGAGGCTCATCCACGCCATGTAGAACACTGGCGTGCCTTGCTCGCTGGCGAGCATGAACTGACACCGTTTGATCGCCGGCAGCAGCAGCGCCGACAAGGTATGCAACGGTGCCTCGCGATGGGCCGCCGACTGCATCCACAGCCAGACGGCGGAACCGAGCACGCTCGCTTCGCTCCAGGGCTCGTCGAACTGCTCGGGTGCAAGGATTTCAAGACTACCGAACTGCATGCCTGCCTCCGTCAAAATGACCAACTGAGATTGAAGCCAGCGGTGACATCGGCTGTCTCGAAATGGCTGGGTTTCATCAGTGGTTGGCCGACGAACAGGTCGTAGGACATCTGCTTGTAGCCACCGCGCATACCGATTACCGCACCGGCCAAGCGGTTCCCGGACAGGTACTGGCTGGAGTGTCCGCCGACCTCGCCATAGTCGACGCCGAGATAAAGTTCCTGGCTGTTCTGAAAGACGAACCAGCCCAGGTCATTACGCAAGGTCCAGCCTCGCTCGGCGGACAGGATCTGCTCGCCATCGAAGCCACGGACGCTGTAGCGCCCACCGATGGAGAAACGATCCTGCGTCACCAACGACGAACGATTCCACTGGCCGCGCCAGGCGCCGATATAGCGAAATTGCTGAGTTCCCAGACGAAACGGGGTTTGCAGTTGAGCGCTGGCGTAGATGATCTTCGGCCGCGACGTCCCCTCGCCAAGGTCTTCTTCCGGTGCGCGCAAGGCATGGTCTGCTCCGGTACCACGTCGATAGCTCAGGCCCAGATCCAGGGTATTGCTGCCCATGAATTCGCGGTGATCAAGCCCCAACTGCCACCCCGCCATGCGCCGGCGCTGCACTTCAATTTCGGTGTCGTCGATGGCGTTGCTGGAGGTGCGCGTCCAGCCACTGGCCCAGGCCGTTGTCTTGCGCACGGCGTCACGGTAGATCAGTCGAGAAAGTTTCAGCTCGTTGTTGCGGCTGCGGCCCTGATAGTCGTAGCTCTGATTGTTCCCGGCCACGGTCTGGTGATAGCTGTACTCGCTGGACGTCAGCCCCAACTGCCAGTAGTCGTAGGGGATCGAGTAGTACAGGGTGTGCCCTTCGGAACCGCGATCACCACTTCTGCCACCGCCCAGGTTGTGGCTGAAACTGGCATAGAACAGGTCATTGAGACTCAGCGGATTATCCAGCGACAGCGCGACATTGCCTTGATATTGACCGGTGTCCCTGCTGCCCGAGTCGTCCATCGACAGGCTCAGGCGAGCCACGGACGCTTGCTTCCAGAGGATCACCACATCGCTTTCGCCTGGCTTGGCATCGGCATCGGTTGCCGGAGTAATCTGCACGTCAGCCTCGGCGGTGGGCACCCGTTTGAAGTTCTCCAGGGCTTGTTCGATGTCCCGCAGGTTCAACAGATCACCGGGTTGGGCGGGCACGGCGTTCCACAACGTCGCCCGCGATGAAGTGCCGTCGGCAAACCGAATGTGTTTGATGCGTCCTGGAATCAGCACCAGGGAGAGCGTTCCCTGGCTCAGGTCCTGAGGGACGGCCAGTACCCGCGTGGTGATGAAGCCGCGCGCGATGATCAGGTTCTGTATGCGTTTCATCGTCAGGTTGATGCCCGCCGCGCCCAGGCAACGGCCCTGTGCGGGATCGGACGCCGGGTTGGCGCCACGCAGGGCCCACTGGAAGGCCGCCGCGCCCTCGCCTTCGAGCACGATATGGCGAATGGTGAAGCAGGGGGTTTCATTGACCGGCAACCGGCCCTGGCCATCATCCGCGGCCGCCTTGAGGCGTACGTCAGGGGAGGATTCGCGCTGTTCACGCTCGACCCGTTCGCGCTCCTGCTGGCGCAACAACGGCTGTTCCGGCGCCCTCGGCTCCGCCGCCATGGCCGCGAGGCTGGCAAACAGACTGACGATTGCGAGGGGGTACAACGAACGTTGCACGACGAACCGGCCACGCACGCAAGCGCGCAGCCGGACACACGAATAAGGCTTGAACAACACGACACATCCCTGATGTATGAAACTTCCCGCAACGTGCCGTGAATCAGCGCATTGTCGAACAATTGTAATGAGGAGCGGACAAGAGCGAAACAATTAGATACATCGACTCAGAAAAGTTCCACCCCCCGAGAAACAAAAAAGGCGACGACAAACCAACACGAGCCAGAATCCATGCAACGCGTCGCAATGGCCTCCCTCGCCCCTTAGAATGGTGGCATCCCGGTTCAGTCGTTAAGGACAGTGTCGATGTCGAGTTCCTCCCGTGTGCGCACCTACGGCATGCAGCAACGCAGCGACCGCCCGGATTTCTATATCCGTGACAAACAGGCCCGCCCGGCCATTGTCACCGCACACCGACATGACTACTTCCAGATCCAGATCAACCTGGGTGGCGACACCGTGCAGCACATCGGCGGCGCCATCCGGCCTTATCCGCATCAGGCCCTGGCTTTTATCCTGCCCCATCGCCTGCACCTGATCCCGCACCCGGAAGACGGCAACTTTGTCCTGATCAATTTTTCCCAGGCGTTTTTCCTGCCGCACCTGCACTGCGACCCGCTGGACCTGGAAGACCTCTCCATCCATGACCTGCCGGAACTGTCACCGTTCCAGCATCAGGAGCACCTGGATTTCATCCTCGCCGACCAGGACTTCGCCGAAGTCCTGGTCCTGCTGGAAAAAATGCGCGAGCTGGACCAGAGCCGCGACCTGGGCACCCGGCAGGCGCTCAAGGGCTGCCTGCTGCAACTGACCGGCAAGGTCTGCAGCCTGTACGCGAGCGAGTTGCAGGCCTTGTCGGCGAACAAGGCCGCACGTCGCGGTCGGCGGGATGCGCTGGCACGGGTCTCGGATTATCTGCGCGAACATATCGCCAACCCGGCGCTGAACCTCAAGGACACCGCCGAGGCGGCCTTTCTGTCAGCCAACTACCTGACGCACTTGCTGCGCAAGGAAACCGGCAGCAGCTTCTCGGAGCTGGTGCTGGAACGCCGCATGCGCCTGGCGCGCACGCATCTGCTCAATAGCGAAAAACCGGTGAGCCAGATTGCGCAATTGTGTGGCTTTGCCGACGAGGCCTACTTCTCGCGCCGCTTCAAGGCCACGCAGGGCCTGCCGCCGGGTCAGTTTCGACGTCAACGGCCAGAGTCCTGAATCAGGCACGCCACGCCACGCTCAACACACCGTCCACCAGCGTCATACGAGCAATCCTGAGCGGCAGAAAACTCATGCATAGCTGTAAACCATTTCCCTCAGGTAACGGTCCAGGCGCGGACTGTCTTCCCTGGTACGCGGCAATGCCGGCACTGGGCACTCCAGCTGTGTCTCGATAAATCCATGCAACGCCGGACGCCGAGGCCCGTGGGCCGATTCATCGACACTGCGCTTGAGCCTCAGCAACTCATCGACCTCCTCCAGCAGCAGCGGATCGTCGATGGTCTTGAGCAAGGCGTCGAACGTCATCGGCGGGCGCCCCAGGCCCATGTCGATCCAGCGCACCGCCAACAAGGGTCGTAGCACGTAGAAATACTTCTTAAAACGCACTGTTTCGCCTTGCAGGTAGCCGCGGAAATTCTTCCTGGCCATCGACAGGTAGTGATTACGCGCGGCCGGCGGGCTGTAGAACGCCTCCGCCAATTCGTACAACTGCCGGGTAGCCGGTTCTTCGCGGTGGTACACCAAGGGCGAGTCGAGCCATTCGAGCAAGGCTGGGTTGGACTTGCGCAACAACCCGAGGGTCTTGCGCAATTCCCAGCCACTGATATCCAGTTCGTCGTCCAGGGGACGTTCAATCACATCCCGTGCTTCACTGACCTGGATGAACCAGTCCGGCTTTTCCACGTAGACAAAACGCACGTCGTAATCACTGTCCGTCGAAGAAAAGCCCCAGGCACGACTACCCGACTCACAGGCATACAGCACCTTGACGTTACGTTCGCGTTCTATTCGCGCAAGCTCCTCCAGCACCCGGGCACGCATGGCGCTATCCAGCGGGTGACGTTCTGCATGTTCCATTTTTATTTCCTTTCAATCCGTTGCACTGGCAACCAGCGCACTCAGTGTGCGACGCCGAGGGTTCCAGACGGTCAGGCACCAGACACCCCACCACTCCAGTCCATCGTCGAAGTAGTTACTCCACGGAATCGTGTTAGGAAGCCCCTCAACCCTGTCACTATCTGCCTGGAAACGATCGACCCAGTTCAACACCACAATATCGTCCTGCTCATCAAGTCCGAGCTGCTCCAGCCACTCCTTGAAGAGCACCACGACCGACTCGCCAGTAATGTTGATGCTATAGGGGGGATCGCAAAAAGCATCAAACAACGTTGAATGACTCAACCGAGGAGACAGAGTGATGCTCAGATCAAACACCTTCGCCCGATCCAAAGGCGTGGCCACCGCCTGATCCAGCTTCCAGGTCAGGGGTGGTATCCGGTCGATACAGTCCGGTCGCAGTCGAATCAGTGACTGGCGCCACTCATGCTGGCTGACCATGATCTGTTCATACATTGCCATCAGGGCCTGTCGATGCAACGCCTCATTCACCGAAATCTCAGGCTCGACGACCAGCACCACAAACTCGAAGACGCAACCTGCGCGGCTCATTCGCTCGCGCAATGAAGCAATTTCTTGCGATTCAATGATCCTCAATTTCTGCAGGTTCGACATAACGTTATTTCCCTATTTCTCACTTCAGCAGACTGACACTCCCCCTGGGTAACGCCCCTGCCTCTTCCAATTCCTGCAATCGCTGCTGCAAATCCTGGCGCTGCATCTTGGGCGTACTCGAATCCAGCAGAGTGCTCCTCGTGCTGCAACAACGAGCCAGTTGATAAAGCCAGTAAGTCGACTCATCACGCCCCTGCTCATGACGAAGCAACAAGTACTCCAATTGCCTCCACCCCGGCTTGAGCGTCAACAGCAGCCAACGACGTGCTTCAGGCAGTTGATACCAGTGTGTGTTCAAGAGACGCTCCAGCGATGCCTCGAAACGAGACCAAGGCTGCTGGCGCAATAAAGCAATCGCCGCGCTGAAAACCTTGTCCGACGAATCGCCCAGCGCCTCAATCTGCTGCGTCACTCCGCGCTCACCTAGTGCTTGCAACGCCTGTAACCGCACGCTGGCCGAAGAAGACATCAATGCCCGAGCCAGCATCGGGTCGGCCAGAGACTCATTCAGTTCCTTGGCCAAACCGATCAACCCTAACCATTCGCGTTTACTGTCGGGAACAGGGCCAACCAATCGACTTAATAGCTCTTGCCTGCAATCCAATTGCCAACGCGACGCAGCCCAACGGACCAAGCAACGCATGGCAGCAGACGCGTCAAACATGGCCGCCCGCAAATACGCTCGCGGGTCCTCGACCCGCGTCAACAGCACCCGCAGCGCCTTGACCCTAACGCTGGCACCCGAGGACTGCATCGCTCGTTCCAGCAATGGCAGCGCTTGTATCGCAGGCAATCCAATACAGGCATCCACCGCCAACTGCCGCACTGTCAGATCCCGATGAACTACTGAGCTTTCCAACAACGCCATGCGCCCTACCGATTCTTCGATCAATACACCGAAGAGAAATCGCGAAGCTTTTCCCGTTGAACCAAAAAAGGCTTCTTCCACTTGTCGGCGTATAGACCCCGTCCGCAACAAAGCACGAGCCCTGGCAAAGGTGACCCCATGATCTGTGCGCTGCTTGTTGGTCAGTGCCAGCAGCCCTCCCAAACCTCGAAGCAGCAAGTCAGCCCGCTCAGGCACCAGATACTTTTCGAGCCCCTGCGCCGCCTGTTCCCGTACTTGTGGCACCCAATCATTCAGACGTTCGAACAGCACCCCCAGCGCCTCGGCACTCACATGATCAGACAATCCACGCAACGCGGCTTCGCGAACAAAACCGTTGTAGGATCGACTCAATATCACCCAGGCACTGCAAGCAGTGTGATTGTCCAACACATCCCGGACGCGAGCGGCTTCGTAATCAGTCAATTGGTAGGGCCAGTGCCGCATTCCCTTCAATTCGTCTCTATCATTCATCGTGCTACCCCTTTACACACACCATCTGCCGCAAGGTATGCAGCACATCCACCAACTCGCGCTGGGCATGCATGACTTGGTCGATGTCCTTGTACGCCATCGGAATTTCGTCGATCACCGCCGCATCCTTGCGGCACTCCACATGGGCCGTTGCGCGGACCTGATCCTCGACAGTAAACAGTTGCTTGGCCCGGGTGCGGCTCATGGCCCGACCAGCGCCATGGCTGCAGGAGCAAAACGACTCCTCGTTACCCAGCCCACGCACAATGAAGCTCTTGGCGCCCATGGAACCGGGAATGATGCCCAACTCGCCCTTCTTCGCCGACACCGCGCCCTTGCGCGTCACCAGGATGTCTTCACCGAAGTGCCTCTCCTTCTGTACATAGTTGTGATGGCAGTTCACCGCCTCCAGCGCTACGTCAAAGGGCTTGCTGATCACCTGGCGTGTCGCCGCGATCACTGCCTGCATCATCAGCGCACGGTTCTGCCGGGCGAAATCCTGGGCCCAGCCGACCGCTTCGACGTAATCGTCAAAATGCTGGCTGCCCTCTTCGAAGTAGGCCAGGTCCCGATCCGGCAAGTCGGCAATGTGCTCGCGCATATCGGCCCGGGCCAGTTCGATAAACAGGTTGCCAATGGCGTTGCCGACGCCGCGCGAACCGCTGTGCAGCATGAACCAGACGCGGTTCGCCTCATCCAGGCAGACTTCGATGAAGTGGTTGCCTGAACCCAGGGTCCCCAGGTGGTTGCGGTTGTTGGTCTTCGCTAGCTTGGGGTACTTGTCGGTGATCGCCTTGAAACGCGACTCCAGCGCCGACCACGCCACATCGGCCGAGGTCGGAATATGATCCCAGGCGCCCTTGTCCCGCCCACCGCGAGTGCCGCTACGACCATGGGGCACCGCCCGTTCGATGGCTGTACGCAAACCGTGCAGGTTGTCCGGCAGGTCACTGGCGATCAGCGATGTGCAAGCGGCAATCATGCCGCAACCGATATCCACGCCGACCGCTGCCGGAATGATTGCTCCCATCGTGGGGATCACACTGCCGATGGTCGACCCCTTGCCCAGGTGCACATCCGGCATCACCGCCATGTGCTTGAAGATGAACGGCATCTTCGCCGTGTTCATCAACTGCTGACGCGCCTCGGGCTCGACCGGAACACCCTGGGTCCAGAGTTTGATCGGCTTGCTGTTGGCAACCTCGAGCATGGTGTAGGTCTGTTCTTGCATATTTCATTTCCTGATGGCCGGTACGACGGCCTTATCCTGATTGAGCAGCACGCTACCGGGACGCTTTCGCTCTACCGTCTTGCCTGCTGACAACGGTAGTGCAGCCAAGATGCCAAGTTTTAAGAAGACAATGAAAATATTTATAACTTATTGTTTTAAAACAACTTTAAATTTAATAGAGGCTATCTGGTCATTTCAGCAGTGACGGCGGCACTTCCTTTTTCTATCCTTTAATATCTGACTTTATCCTAGAGCATAAAGATGCTAGCAAAGCGTTGTGTCACCCTCGGCTTTATCGGTTCCACCCTCGATCGCGTCGGCAAGGGCGCCAACCGCTGGAGTCACTGGCGGCCAAGCGTGGGTTTATGCCAACAGCCTGATTTGCTGGTGCACCGCTTCGAACTGATCCACGGCACCGACGCCCGGGATGTAAGCCTGGCCGAACGGGTACGCAACGACATTCAGCAGGTATCGCCGGAGACCGAAGTGCGCCTGCACCCCATGACCCTACGCAACCCCTGGGATTTTGAGGAGGTGTACGCCACGCTGCATGACTTCACCACCGAATACTCCTTCGACACCGAGCATGAGGAATACCTCGTGCATATCACCACCGGCACCCATGTGGCGCAGATCTGCTGGTTCCTCCTCACCGAGGCGCGCTACCTGCCAGCTCGGCTGATCCAGACCTCACCCGCCCGGCACCTGAATGAAGAAGCCCGGGTCATCGGCACCCACGCGCTGATCGACCTCGATCTGTCCCGTTATGACCGAATCGCCACCCGCTTTACCCACAAGCGCCTTGAGGGACTGGCATTCCTCAAGTCCGGGATCGCCACCCGCAATGCCGCCTTCAACCGTACCATCGAGCAGATCGAACGCGTAGCCGTACGTTCACGCGCACCAATGCTGCTGATCGGCCCGACCGGCGCGGGCAAGTCTTTTCTCGCCCGACGTATTTATGAACTCAAGCGCAGCCGGCATCAGATCCAGGGACGGTTTGTCGAGGTCAATTGCGCCACCTTGCGCGGCGACGGTGCCATGTCTGCGCTGTTCGGCCATATCAAAGGCGCGTTCACTGGCGCGCAAAACAATCGCGAGGGCCTGTTGCGAGCGGCTGACACTGGCCTGCTGTTCCTGGATGAGCTCGGTGAGCTGGGCCTGGACGAGCAGGTAATGCTGCTCAAGGCCGTCGAGGAGAAACGCTTCTTCCCTCTAGGCTCGGATAAAGAAGTCGACAGCGACTTCCTGATCATTGCCGGCACCCATCGCGACCTGCGTAGCCGTGTTGCCGAAGGCCTGTTTCGTGAAGACTTGTACGCCCGAATCAACCTGTGGACCTTCGACCTGCCGGGACTCGCGGGTAGACGAGAAGACATCGAGCCGAACCTGGATTTCGAACTGGAACGTCACGCTCGGGAGCAGGGTCATCTGGCGCGCTTCAACGCCGAAGCCCGGCGCCGCTACCTGACATTCGCCTGTTCCAGTGAAGCGAGCTGGCTCGGCAACTTCCGTGAGTTGTCGGCCTCGATCACGAGAATGGCCACCCTGGCAGACAGCGGGCGTATCGATGAAGCCCAAGTCGAGGACGAGATAGAACGCCTGCGTCGCGCCTGGGGCCTGGCGGAACCGCAGGACGCCCTGGATCAGCTACTCGGAGAAAATACCCGGGAATTCGACCTGTTCGATCGCTTGCAACTGAAAGCCGTGATCGAAATCTGCCGCCGGGCCAGCAGCCTGTCGGATGCCGGACGCCAACTGTTCAACGCCTCTCGCCAGACCAAGACCAATCCGAACGACGCCGACCGCCTGCGCAAATACCTGGCGCGATTTGGCCTGTACTGGAAGCAACTGAACAACGGGAACGAAGTTTTTAACTCAGAGAACAGTGAGCATCTGCGCAAAAAAACGGTGCAGTGACGTTTTTTCAGCGTCCAAACGCCGCTTTCCGTATTACCCTCGCGGTATCCGTCTACGATTCTGTAAGAACGGTCACAATGGAATCTGACCGCCCCCAACAAGAACAGCAAGAGAGAACCGTCCATGAAAACCGTCGCAGAGCTGTTGAAACTCAAGGGTAGCCAGCATCAGGGGGTCCATACGATCGCCCACAACCATACGGTGTTCGAAGCACTGATTTTGATGGCTTCGAAAAATGTCGGCGCCCTTCCGGTACTCGAAGACGGCCAGGTAGTGGGCATCATCAGCGAACGCGATTACGCCCGCAAAGTAATCCTCCACGGGCTCAGTTCGGTCACCACCAAGGTCCACGAGATCATGAATGCCCCGGTGATCACCGTGGACTCGCACCAGACGGTGGAGTCCTGCATGAGCATCATGACCGACAAGCATCTGCGCCATCTTCCAGTGGTTGAAGGCGGACAACTGATCGGCCTGCTGTCCATCGGCGACCTGGTGAAGGAAGCCATTGCCGAACAGGCCGACCTGATCCGACAACTGGAACAGTACATTCGCGGCGAATAGGTTCAACCACAAACCATCGTAGGAGCGAGCTTGCTCGCGATAGACTTGAGAGCAGCATGGCGTTTCAGCTACCCACGCCATGCTTGAGTTCATCGCGAGCCCCCCAAGCAACGACCCCCTCCACGGGCGCCCAACAAAGTATTACAAAATGTTTATGAAACCCCACTAGTACGGGGCTCCTGGCGCTCTTTCCAATTTTTTCACAACCCTTTCACCTCGCTCCCACCTGTGCGTCTCTACATTCCCCTGCGTCCTCGCCCGGTCTTGTCTATCCTTTACAGTTTTTAAACATCAACACCCTGGATTGGGCCCTCAAGTACATGCATTGTGCGTGATCCGCTTAAACCCCAGCCGCGGCGCTCACCGCTAAGGTCGACTCATGAACCCTCACGTATTCCCTCTCTCCGCCGCAACGCTCAGGCGCTGGTCCGTACCGCTCCTGATACTGGCCTTCGCGGTGTTCTACCTGCTGCCCATGACGGGCCACGGTTTGTGGATTCCCGACGAACCCCGCTACGCCCAGATCGGTCAGGAGATGTTGTTGAGCGGCAACTGGACCTCTCCACATTTCATGGGCTTGCGCTACTTCGAAAAGCCCATCGCCGGCTACTGGATGATTGCCATCGGCCAGGCAATATTTGGTGACAACCTTTTCGGGGTGCGGGTGGCGTCGGCCGTGGCCACTGGCCTCAGCGTGCTATTGACGTACCTGATCGCCCGGCGCCTGTGGAACGATCCGCGCAAGAGCTTCGCCTCGGCCTTGCTGTTCATGAGTTTCGGCCTGATTGCCGGACAAGCCAGCTATGCCAACCTCGACCCGCAGTTCACCCTGTGGTCGAACCTGAGCCTCTTTGCCTTCTGGTTCGCGGTCGACAGCAGCGAGCGACGCCATCGCCTGTACGCCTGGGCCGGACTCGGCCTGGCTTGCGGCATGGGTTTCCTGACCAAGGGTTTCCTGGCCCTGCTGTTACCGGTACTGATCGCCCTGCCCTACATGGTCTGGCAGCGCCGCCTGGGTGAACTGTTGCGCTATGGCCCGCTGGCCGTGGTAGTGGCGATCATCATTGCCCTGCCCTGGGTGCTGGCGGTCAATGCCCAGGAGCCCGACTACTGGAATTTCTTCTTCTGGCACGAACACATCCAGCGCTTTGCCGGGGACAACGCCCAGCACGCCCGGCCCTGGTGGTTCTACCTGCCGCTGCTGGTGGTGTCCTGCCTGCCATGGTCGGTGCTGCTGCTGCCGACATTCAAGCAAGCCTGGGCAGAGAAGCGCCAGCCCGGTACCGGTTTCCTGTGGTTGTGGTTCCTGTTGCCCCTGGCCTTTTTCAGCCTGAGCCGAGGCAAACTGCCGACCTACATCATGCCGTGCCTGTTGCCACTGGCCCTGATGATGGGCAATGCGCTGATCGATCGCGTGGCCCGCGCCGAAGGCCGGCTGTTGCGGATCAATGGCTGGCTCAACCTGATCCTCGGCGTGGTAGCCCTGGCCGCCTTGATCTACCTGCAAACCAGCCGTTCGATCTACGCCAACAGCCACGCGGAAGTCTTCAATCTCTCGCTGGTGTTCATCATGCTGATGGGCTGGATCATCGCCAACGCCCTGCAAGCGCTACGCCCGCTGACCCTCTGGGCCATGCCGGCGCTGGGGATCGGCTTGCTGGTGGCGCTGCTGCCGGCGGGCATGCCGGCCAATATTATCAACGACAAGATGCCGGACCAATTTATTGCAGAACATGTCGAAGAATTGCGCCAGACCAACCGCCTATTGAGCAACGAACTGGGGGCGGCCTCCGCCCTGGCCTGGCGTCTGCAACGTCCGCGAGTGGATTTGTTCAACACAGCGGGTGAATTGAAGTACGGTCTCGACTATCCTGACGCCGCCGAGCGGAAGGTCACCTCCGCCAGCATCGAACAATGGATGACTGAAGCCCGTAAACAAGGCTCGGTCGGTGTAGTCATGCGCGTCAAGAGCGTGGACGAAATACGTGAAGTCGAGCAGCTCCCACTGGACGGCAAGCGTTATCAAAAGGGTAATACCATCATCATGATCTTCCCGCAGACCCAACCATGAATCAGAGTTTCTGGAAAACAGACAAGGGCGCGCTGACGCTCCTGCTTATCGTATCGGCCATCCTTCTGCTGGTGGGCCTTGGCCAACGAGAGTTGTGGGGCGCGGAAACCCGCTGGGCCAACATTGCCCTGCAGATGCTGCAGTCGGGCAACTATTTCGACCCCTACCTCAGGGGCTCGCCCTATTACGACAAGCCACTACCGTCCTATTGGCTGATCACCGCCAGCGCTGGGCTGATGGGTGGCCTGGGCCACTGGTCGTTGCGCCTGTCGTCGGTGATTGCCGCCTGGCTGACGGTCTGGCTGGTCTATCTGATCGGCGAGCGTCTGTGGCGCAAAGGCACTGGCCTGATCGCTGGCTGGATGCTGGCCACCACCTTCTATTTCGTATTCTGGGCACGAGTGGCGACCGCTGACATCCTCACGGTGTTCGGCGTGGTCGCGGCCATCTGGTGGTACTGGCGCGGGCCGGATGACACCCGCCTGGGCCGCTACACGGTGTTTTTCCTGATCCTGGCCCTGACTTCACTGCTCAAGGGGCTGATCGGCTTCGTCCTGCCGGGACTGATCCTGCTGCCGCACGTGCTGGCCGACGGGCGCTGGAAGCGTCACCTCAACCCACGCGTGTTCGTCGCCCTGGCCATTGCCGGCGCGCTGTACGCCATCCCGTTCGTGCTGTCGCATTTCTATGGTTCGCCGACCTACAGCGAGAGCGGCCTGGCGCTGGTATTCAGGGAAAACGTGGTCCGGTTCTTCAACCCCTTCGACCATATGGGCCCGATCTACACCTACCTGATCTACCTGCCGGCCTACACCTTGCCCTGGGCACCGTTCTGGATGCTCGGCCTGTGGGTCGCCCTACGCCAATGGAAGAAGATCGAGCCCAACACCCGCTGGCTGGTCTGGGCACTGGGGCTGTTGTTCCTGTTCTTCACCCTCAGCGGTAGCCGACGCAGCTACTACGTGCTGCCTCTGGTGCCATTCGCCCAATTGCTGGCGGCCTGGTGGGTGACCCGGCGCCTCGAAGAGAAACGCGCGGCCGGCAAGGTCGCCGGTCCCGGCTGGGCGAAAGGCTTTGGGGCCGCGGCGCTGCTCCTGGTGCTGGTGATCGGCGTGCTCTACCCGTGGACCAACGGCGGCGGCGGCGTGATCAAGTTCGCCGATGACGTAAAGGCCAAGGCGACCCAGCAAATGCCCTGGAATGAATGGAAAATGGTCATGATCGAGATCGACAACAAAGTGCCGATGTACATGAACAACCAGGGCACGCCGTTCTACTACGTCAATAACTCCCAGGACTACCCACGTACCGGCGACAGCGCTGCATTCATGGCCTGGCTGGAGAAAACCAGCGGCCAACGCTGGGACCCGTCACGTACCCTGATCGTCACCAGCTACAGCAAACACGACGAAGTGCCGTTGAGCTACCTGGCGGCCGACCATGAGGTGGTGACCACCGAGCTCACCAATGGCGCGCGGATTGCCAAGAAGAAAGAAAGTGGCAGCGTGGCCTACATCCCCAAGGCCAAGGGTCTTTAGCCAAAAGCAAGGGCACCGAAAGGTGCCCTTTTTGCAAGGAAGCGCGATGAAACCCAATATACGGACATGCCCTCTTCCCGCCGACTCGGCCATCCATCAGTACCTGCCGGGGGCGAGCTTCGTCGATAGCCACTGCGTGGACGTCGACAACACCGAGCGCACTGCCCTGCGACATGCCTTGAACCTGATGTCTATGACACCAGCCTGGATCGACAGCCTGATGGGTTTGCGCAATCGTCTTGTGCGGATGTTCGGGCTCAAGGACCTTGGGCGCCTGACCCGGATCGACCTGTCCAGGGATGATGCGTCCTATGACGTAAATGATCGGGTGGGTATCTTCACCCTGATCGCCAATCGACCCGACGAGGTGGTACTCGCCGATCGGGACAAGCACCTGGACGTCTACCTGACGCTCAACCGCTCGGCCATGACGCCGGAGGGTACACGGACGATCACCCTGTCGACGGTGGTGCGTACACATAATCGCCTGGGCAAGCTCTACATGCTTCCTGTGGGGCCTTTTCACCGGGTTATCGTGCCGATCACCCTGAAGAACATCGCCCGATTCTAAACGAGTAGCCAGAGAGTTCCGGCTACCAGCAATGGCGCTGCCGAATGTGACATCGCCATCGCCGGCAAGCCGGCGCCCACAGGTTACGCGTGAGCCTCAGTATCCCAGCGACAGCCCCGTATTACGACGCGGATCGTTCGCCCCATAGAAGCGGTTGTTGCCCACCGGCTTGCCACCGAGCGACGGTGCGCCGACCAGGATTGCCGCCAGGTGATTCGCGTCCTGGGGACCGGCAAACTTGTGGCCCCAGCTTTCGAGGATCTTGCGGGTATCCGGGCTGAGCGCGAAATTCTCCAGGTTGGTGGTCTCCGGCATCCACTGCTGATGGAAACGCGGCGCGTCCACCGCTTCCTGAATGTTCATCCCGTAGTCGATCACATTGAGCATGGTCAGCAAGGTCGCGGTGATAATCCGACTGCCGCCGGGCGTACCCACCACCATGACCGCCTTGCCATCCTTGGTGACGATGGTCGGGCTCATCGATGACAGCGGCGTTTTCCCCGGCGCGATGGCATTGGCTTCGCCCTGTACCAGGCCGTACATGTTCGGTACGCCGACCTTGGAGGTGAAGTCGTCCATCTCATCGTTGAGGATGACCCCGGTCTTGCTCGCCATGACGCCGGCACCGAACCAGTCGTTGAGGGTGTAGGTCACCGACACCGCGTTGCCCCACTTATCGACGATCGAGTAATGGGTGGTGTTGTTGCCTTCATGGGGCGCCACACCGGGCTTGATGTCCTGGGAGATTCCGGCCTTCTGGGGTTCGATGGCCGCCCGCAGCTTCTCGGCGTAGCCCTTGTCCAGCAGGTGCGCCACCGGGTTCTTGACGAAATCGGGGTCTCCCAGGTAACTGTTGCGGTCGACGTAGGCGTGACGCATGGCTTCGATCTGATAGTGCAGGCCCTGGGCCGAGTGGTAGCCCAGGTCCGCCATCGGATAGCCTTCGAGGATGTTCATGATCTCGCAGATCACCACGCCGCCGGAACTCGGTGGTGGTGCCGAGACCACGTGGTAGCCACGGTAATCGCACTCTATGGGCGCCAGCTCGCGGGGCTTGTACTTGTCGAGGTCAGCCTGGGTGATGATGCCCTTGCCGGCTTGACTTGAGTCGACGATAGCCTTGCCGACCCAGCCCTTGTAGAAGCCGTCACGGCCCTTGGCGGAAATTTCCTTGAGGGTTTTGGCCAGGTCTTTCTGTACCAGCTTCTGGCCGACCCGCATCGGCTCGCCCTTGCTCAGAAAGATCGAGCCCGAATCGTGAATGTCTTTCTTGAACTCGTCGGTGGCGGTGTGCAGCAGGTCGATATCGCCCTGCTCAAGCACAAAGCCTTCATCCGCCAGCTTGATGGCGGGAGCCATGACCTGTGCGCGTTTTTTCGTGCCGTATTTTTCCAGCGCCAACTCCATACCCGAGACGGTCCCGGGTACGCCAACCGCCAGATGTCCTTTCGAACTCAGGTCAGGAACGACATTGCCATCCTTGTCCAGGTACATATTGGCCGTGGCGGCCAGCGGGGCTTTTTCGCGGAAATCGAGGAAGGTCTTGCGGCCATCGGCCAACTGTACTGTCATGAAGCCGCCGCCGCCCAGGTTACCGGCTGCCGGATAGACCACCGCCAGCGCATAACCGACGGCGACCACGGCATCGACCGCATTGCCGCCGGACTTGAGCACATCGACACCGACATGGGTAGCCAGGTGCTGCGCCGTGACCACCATGCCATTCTCGCCCGCGACCGGAGCCTGGGAAGCAGCCTGTACAGGGGAAAACACCAGGATCAGCGCCGTCGCCAGGAGCGAACGCGCAAGGGGTTCAAACATCATGAGCCGACTCTCTTGTTGTTATTTGTAGGGAACGCGGACTCCCGTCCGCGCGGCCCTTATCAAGGTAGTCGCTATCGGCGCTATTCACCTGATACCAATGCCCGACTTTTTCAGCATGCCACGCTGCACAGTGGCACGTGGCGATCACTGGATACCGTCGGACACTCAGCCCCGGGACCCGGTCAAATCAACCGTTCGATCCGCTTGTGCCGCCACACCACCCGGTAATAGCTGGCCTGCAAAGCCAGCATGCACAGGTAGGCCACCGGAAAAGCCATCCAGACACCTTCCAGGCCGAAACGCGCATCGAGCAGATAAGCCACCGGCAACTCCACCCCGACGACGCAGAAGATCGAGATGAACACCGGTACCAGCACCGTGCCGCTGGCGCGCATGATGCCGCCCACCACCGCCTGGAAACCGAATACCAGGATGCTCCAGAGCATGATATGCAACAGATGTTCGGCCTGGGCACGGGTGATCGGGTCGGTGATGAACAGGCCCAGCAACCAGTGGGACAACCCGTACCCCAGGACAATCAGGGCACCGGTCAGGCAGGCGTTGATCATCAGCCCCGTGCGCAGGATCGGTCCCATGCGCTCCAGACGCCCGGCACCAATGGCCTGAGCACCGAGGATCGAGGCGGTAATGGCAATCGACAACGCCGGGAACTGCACATAGTTGACGATCTGGGTCACCGCGCCGTACGCCGCCGTCGCCTGGGATCCGTGCTGGTTGACCAGAGACAGGATCACCAGCTCGGACAGCGACAGCACCACCATCTGCAAGCCCGTGGGCAGGCCGATTTTCAGGACTTTGCTCAAGATGTCCCAATCCAGGCGCATCGCCATCAGCAAGCGGCGGTCCGGCGCCATGACACTGGCTTTATGCCGCAGGCGCAAAGCCAGGAAAAGCATCGCCAACGCCGTGCCCACCAACCCGCCCACGGCCGCGCTCTGGATGCCCATCCGCGGCAGTCCCAGCCAGCCGCGAATCAGCGCCGGGGTCAGGAACAAGCCGCTACCCGTGGAGACCGCCAAGGCCAGCAGCGGCGACAGCGTATCGCTGATGCCACGCAGCAACTGGGTGAAGAGCACGAAGACCAGCAACAGCGGCATGATCAGCATCATTACTTGGGCATAACCGACCGCTTCGTCGAGCACATCGACGGGCGTGCCCAGGCCGATCAGCGCCGGGCGCGCAAACACACTGCCCAGCACGGCCGCGACCAGGCCGGTCAGGACGCCCAGGGCCAGCGTCGTGCCGGCCACCGCCTTGACCATGTCCGGCTCGCGGGCGCCCCAGGCCTGCCCGATCAACACCGAGGCCCCCGCCCCCAAACCGATGATCAGGGCAATGAAGAAGAATACGATCGGAAACATCCCCGACACCGACGCCAACGCCTGGGTGCCAAGCATCTGGCCGATATAAATGCTGTTGAGAGTGCCGGAAAACGACTGGAGAAAATTGGAAAGCACCATGGGTGCCAGAAAAACCAGGTAAAGCCGCCAAAGCGGACGCTGGGCATTTTTTTGCATGAAGGGATCGGATTCCAAATGATTAGGTCGCGACAGGCTCGCCGACTCTACCTTATCGAACAACCCGTGTTGATCTTTCATCACCAGGATCAAGGACGCGCAGCGGCTTTCTCCGGCGGTTCGACCAGCACCCGCTGCTCCACCACCGTCGCGAGATGCCCTTCGATCTGTGCCGCCAGGTAGTGGGTCGTGGCCATCACGCCACTGCTCGGATCCGACACCAGCTTGAGCCAGGCCTTGTCGAAGGCCTGTCCCAGGCTCTTGCGAATCCGCACCTGGCTATCCGGCTGCTCCTGCTCATGGACGATGGCGCGAACCCCCGCCACCCCGAGGGAGATCATCGCCCCGGCCACTCGCCCGACCGCCGTCGCCACCGCACCGGCTACCCCGCGACTGGTGAACTCGCCCTGGAGCTTGTCGCTGGTCTGCTGCGCGACCGAGTTGATGCCCGCACTCGATGTTCCGTCACTGGCGCCTCCGGCTGCATGAATACGAGCGTTCAAGGCAACATAGGCCGGCAGCTTGGCCAACGGCGCAGCATGCAACGCTTGATACAGAGACACACTGTGATCGGCGGGCGGGGCCAGGGAGATCGCCGGAATCTGCTTGATGTGCTGGTCGAGTTGGTCCGCCGGCACGCCATAACGCTGGGCAATCAGCGCCAACTGCTTGGCCAACTGTTCAAGGTAGAACTGCGCCGCCTGATCCATGATCGCGTCGGGATCGATTTCCAACGCCACCGGCGCCAGTACCCGTGCGCGATACTGCTCCTGCAGGTAGCTCGCCAGGCGCTTGGCCGAGGGGTCCGGCTGGCCATTGTCATTGAGCCGGTACCAGCCGACCTTGATCGACAACCACTCCTGGGTCCAGTAACCGTCAAACCAGGGAATGAATTTCTCGTCGGTCTGCTGATAGATGCGTGTGCGCCAATACTCCATGGCGCTGCGCGCCCAGCCATCGGCTTGCCCGGTGGCTTGCTCGGAAGCCTGGATCAGATCGACATCGACTTGCTGCCAGACCATCGGCGAAACCGCGGCCGGCACCGGCGCTTCATGGCCGCGCTCACGACCGGCACACCCGGCCAGCAGTACCATCAAGGCAACGACCAGCGCACTCCGGCTCACGATCGCGACTCCCAAAACCCGGCCCAGGCACGGTCGTGCCGCCGGTATCACCTGTCTTGAGTATAGGCTGCGACCCCGCCCGGCCCGAACGACATATAACCCGGCGTTTTAATCATCATTTCGATTGATCATTCAAATCGCAAAACAGAATTTTTTATTTTTCCGCGATCCGTCCACGATAGGCCCGCCCCTATCTGTCGGACGAAGCCCCATGAACCTGAATTTCGCCATTGCCTGCGCCGTTGTCGTGTCCTTCGCGATTGCCCTGCTTCACTCCTGACGCGGCTCACCCCATGGCGACAGCCTCGCCCAACCAGCTTCTGAACGCCGCCATCGCCGCGGTTTCGGGACGAGACTGCAAACGCGTCAGCCAATAGCTGCCGGTGCTGATGCCGATATCGAAAGGTTGTCGAATCGCCCGCGCCTCCAGTTGCCGGGTGAACATCATCAGCGGCACCAGCGCCACCCCTGCCCCCTGCAGAGCAGCCTCCATCATCGCCAGCGAGGAGTCGAAGACGATGCTGTCGGGGACCCGCCCCTCGACCGGCAAGCCCGCCGCCTGAAACCAACGCGACCATTCATCCGTGCGATAGGAGCGCAGCAAGGTCTGCTTCAGCACATCGGCCGGGCCTTTCAGTTGTCCTGCGATCTGCGCGGTGCAGACCATCGACAGTGGCGTTTCCAGCAGGTGCAGGGCATCCAGGCCATGCCATGCTCCGGCACCGAAGCGGATGGCAAAATCAAGGCCCTCGGCCGCTACATCGACACGGTTGTTGTGGGTCGACAGACGCAAGTCGATAAACGGATGGCGGGCGCGAAAATCCGCCAGGCGCGGCAACAGCCAGCCCACCGCGAAAGTCCCCACGGCGCCCACCGTCAGCACTTCCCGATAGTGTCCGCCCTCGAAGCGCCCCAGCGTCTGGGCGATCCGGTCGAAGGACTCGTTCAGCACCGGCAACAGGCTTTCGCCTTCGGCCGTGAGCATCAACCCACGGGCAATGCGCTTGAACAGCGTGACCTTCAACTGACGCTCGAGGCCCTTGACCTGATGGCTCACTGCCGCCTGGGTCACGCACAGCTCGATCGCCGCCCGGGTGAAGCTCAGGTGCCGCGCGGACGCCTCGAAAGCGCGCAGAGCATTCAGCGGCAAGTGCGGTCGAACCATGCTCAAACCTCTAATTTTTCTAATAGCTAATCCGAAATTTCATTGTTTGTCGATTTCCCACGCGCTGACTACATTCGGCGTCCAGGCGCTTGCAGGGACAACCGAAAACGCGTGAAAAGCTGCATAAACAGGGGTTTTATCCCTATTCACTGCAACAACCGGGTGATCGCAGCGGCGCATTTTCGACAAAAAAACCGCTCCAGGCTGAGCGGTTAACATAATGAAACATAATGGGAGCCTTTGAACCATGTTCAAAAACCAGCGTGCCAAACTGGAAGTCCTCGTGACCTCACTGTTGTTGATCGGCGCCAGCCACAGCTTCGCGGCGGACCAGACCCAGGACAACATCGAGACCATCGTCGACGCGGCGATCAGCCCGCTCATGCAAGAGCAGAATATTCCCGGCATGGCGGTTGCCGTCCTGGTGAACGGCAAGCCGTATCACTTCTACTACGGAGTGGCCTCGAGGACGAGCCGGCAACCAGTGACCGATGACACGCTGTTCGAGATCGGTTCGGTCAGCAAAACCTTCACCGCCACGCTTGCCGGCTATGCCCAGGCGCAAGGCAAGCTGGTCCCGTCGGAGCGCGTCAGCCACTATCTGCCGGAGCTGCGAGGCAGCGCGTTCGACCGCATCAGCGTGCTCCAGCTCGGCACCTACTCGGCCGGTGGCCTGCCCCTGCAGTTCCCGGAGGCATTCGATGCCCAGGACAAAATGCTCGACTACTTCAAGCAATGGAAACCGACCTACGCAGCGGGCAGCCATCGGCAGTACTCGAATCCGAGCCTGGGACTGTTTGGTTATGTGGCCGCGAAAAGCTTGGGCGCCCCCTTCGATGAACTGATGGAGAAAACACTGTTTCCCAAGCTTGGCCTCAAGCACAGCTATATCCACGTTCCACAGTCGCAGATGAGCCATTACGCCCAGGGCTATACCCAGGATGACAAACCCGTCAGGGTCGGCCCGGGCGCACTGGATGCCGAAGCCTACGGTATCAAGACCACCGGGGCCGACCTGCTGCGCTATGTCGAGGCCAACCTCCGGCCGGAAGCCCTGGAGACCCCGTGGCACAAAGCCGTCGACCTGACGCAGATGGGTTACTACCAGGTCGGTGGCACGACCCAGGGACTGGGATGGGAGTTCTACCCCTACCCGGTCAAGCTTGATCAACTGCTGACGGGCAACGCTTCGGAAATGGCACTCGAGGCCCACAAGGTCAGCCCATTCAACCCGGCGCGGCCACCACAAAAAAATGCGCTGTTCAACAAGACCGGTTCGACCCGTGGCTTTGGTGCCTATGTGCTCTATGTGCCGGCGAAGCAAGTCGGGATCGTGATGCTGGCCAACAAATATTATCCCAACCCGGTCAGGGTCAAGGCCGCCTACCAGATTCTGCACGCGCTGGAAGGGCTGGAATAACCACTGTCAGCGTTCGACCGAACCTGGGCACCGGGCCGGATATCGGCTCGGTCCGCCGGCCTACGCAAGCGGATAGGCAAATGCCCGCGTGGTTGGCTATGATCGGAGCCCATGAGCGTCTCACTTCCGACCCGCCAACCCTGCCCACCCGGCGCCTGCAATTGCGAGCGGGAACAATTGCTGCAAAAACACGGCGCCGACCTGCGCATCCTGGGCCTGACCCGTCAGGAGGAGAAGCGTCTGCTCGAGCGTCTGGAAAACCTGCAGAGCCTGGCGGACCTCGAACGCCTGCAACAGCGCATGTACGAACAGTTGGGGCTGCGCGTGGCCGTCGCCCCGGGCTTCAACGAAGTACGCACCATGCGCGGCATCGACATCCAGATCGCCGAACACCCCGGCCTGTGCCGCAAGACCCGCCAATCGATTCCGGCGGCGATCCGCCGGGGCCTGGAGAAAAACCCGCAGATTGCCTACGCCCTGCTCAATGCCAATGACCTGTTGCGCGATGCTTGAGGCGCGGCTCAGCGCGGCCGCTGACTGCGTTTGAGCGTCTCGCTGGGCAGTTCGCCGAACAGCGCCCGGTAGCTGTTCGAAAAACGCCCCAGGTGCCAGAACGACCAATTCATCGCCACCTCGGCCACCGTCTTGTCCTGGGCCTTGTGCCCGAGCAGTTCATGGCGGGCGCTGTTGAGTCGACGCAGGCGTAGCCAGTGGCTCGGTGTCATCGCGGTATAGGCCTTGAACGCGTGCTGCAACTGGCGCAATGACACCCCGGCGACCCGGGAAAGCTCCAGCAGGTTCAGGGTCTGCTCCGGCGAATCGGCCGCCCACTCGCCGATGCGCTTCATGATCGAACGCTCCTCGGCGCGGCGCTGCAGGGATTCGTGATCCAGGCAGACGGCGTTGTCGAGAATGTACAGGCAGTCGTCCAGCAGTTGCTGCGTGAGGCTTTCCCGATCCGGCGGATCGAAGGTCTGCGCCAGGCGGGTCAAGGTCCCGCTCAACCAGCGGCTGAACAAAGCATTCTGCTGCGAGTTGAGCGGCGCCATGAACAACCCCTCCAGGCGCGCCACATCCAGGCCGTGGTACCGAACGAACTCCGCCCCGAACACCACCGCCACTTCCTGATAGTTCTCGGGGGTGATCCAGATATTGCGACTCTCGCCATTGAGCACATACAAGGCGTTGTCACTGCGATCGAAACAGAACGCCAGCGCCCCTGGCGGCGCACTGAAGTTCTGCTCGACCCGGGTGTTCATGCACTCCTCGTAGATCTGCACCCCTTGCAGGTCCAGGTAACGAATCTGCCCGGCGAAATGCCCCGGCGACATCTGCTGGTAATGCTGCACCCAACCCGGTGTCGCGCGTATCTGCTCGGCCACATCGGCGGTGTTGAAGGCTTGAACCCGCAAGGCGTTTGACTCTGTCATCGGCTGACCGCTCGCACTTATTTGGTGCGTATTGTGACGTCATAAAGTGGATAGATGAGACCCCCATCGCTCGCCCAAGATAGTCGCCAATGCGCCGCAGGGGAAGTCTCTCGCCGCTCGACCGGGATGCGGGCGCGTCACCCGGCGCAGAAAAAAACCAACGCCGAGGTCTTTATGAATGCCCCTTTCGATCAGCTGTCCGCCTGGCTGAAAGAACACAAGATTACCGAAGTAGAGTGCGTGGTCAGTGACCTGACCGGTATCGCCCGCGGCAAGATCGCACCCACCAACAAGTTCCTGCATGAGCGAGGCATGCGCCTGCCGGAAAGTGTGCTTTTGCAAACGGTAACGGGGGACTTCGTCGACGACGATCTCTATTACGACCTGCTCGACCCGGCCGATATCGACATGATCTGCCGGCCGGATTCGTCGGCGATCTACATGGTGCCCTGGGCCATCGAGCCGACCGCCATCGTGATCCATGACACCTTCGACAAGCAGGGCAACCCGATCGAGCTGTCACCACGCAATGTCCTGAAAAAAGTCCTCAAGCTCTATGCCGATAAAGGCTGGCAGCCCATCGTCGCACCGGAAATGGAGTTCTACCTGACTCAGCGCTGCGATGACCCGGACTTGCCGCTCAAGGCACCGCTGGGCCGTTCGGGTCGGGCCGAAAGCGGTCGGCAGTCGTTCTCCATCGATGCCGCCAACGAATTCGATCCGCTGTTCGAAGACGTCTACGACTGGTGCGAGGCCCAGGGCCTGGACCTCGACACGCTGATCCACGAAGACGGCCCGGCGCAGATGGAAATCAACTTCCGCCATGGCGATGCCCTGGACCTGGCCGACCAGATCACTGTGTTCAAGCGCACGATGCGTGAAGCCGCGCTCAAGCACAATGTGACCGCGACCTTCATGGCCAAGCCCATCGCCGATGAGCCCGGCAGCGCCATGCACCTGCACCAGAGCGTGGTCGACAGCGCCACCGGCAAACCGATCTTCGTCAATGACGACGGGCAGATGAGCGAGCTGTTCCTGCACCACATCGGCGGCTTGCAGAAGTACATCCCCAAGGTCTTGCCGATGTTCGCGCCCAACGTCAACTCGTTCCGCCGCTTCCTGCCGGACACCTCGGCGCCGGTCAACGTCGAATGGGGCGAGGAAAACCGCACCGTGGGCCTGCGGGTACCGACCTCCAGTCCCGACGCCATGCGCGTGGAAAACCGCCTGCCCGGCGCCGATGCCAACCCTTACCTGGCCATTGCCGCGAGCCTGTTGTGCGGCTACCTGGGCATGGTCGAGCAGATCGCGCCGAGCGCCAAGGTCGAAGGCCGCGCCTATGAACGACGCAACCTGCGCCTGCCGATCACCATCGAGGACGCGCTGGCGCACATGGAGGAGTGCCCGACCCTCGAACGCTACCTGGGTACCCAGTTCGTGCGCGGCTACGTGGCGGTCAAACGCGCCGAACACGAAAACTTCAAGCGCGTGATCAGTTCCTGGGAGCGCGAGTTCCTGCTGCTGAGCGTCTGACTCCACCCCCACACCCAGACTGAAAACAACCCCAAGAGGTGTCGAATGCGTCCATTGAAATCCATCGTTCCGCTAGCACTGGCCTTGCTGTAATGAGTCAAGCCAGCACAATGGAACATGCCCGCTCCTACTACGCGGCCACCGCCGGTCCGTTGCCGGCTTACCCTCGGCTCGAGTCGCGGGTGAATGCCGATGTGTGTGTGATCGGCGGCGGTTTTACCGGCCTCAACACCGCCATCGAACTGGCGCAACGCGGACTCTCGGTGGTGCTGCTCGAAGGCCGGCGGATCGGCTGGGGCGCCAGCGGGCGCAACGGTGGACAGCTGATTCGGGGCATCGGCCATGATGTCAGTGGTTTTGCCAAATACGTTGGCGCGGAAGGTGTGCGATACCTGGAGCGTGCCGGCATCGAGTCGGTCGAGGTGGTGGGCAATCGCATCCGCGAGCATGCCATCGACTGCGACCTGCGCTGGGGCTTCTGCGAACTGGCCAACACCCCGGCACAGTTCGCCGCGTTCCGCACCGAGCAGGACCACCTGGCGGAGTTGGGCTATGCCCATGAAACCCGGCTTGTCGCGCCCCAGGATATGGCCCAGGTGGTCGCCAGCACGCTGTATGCCGGTGGCCTGATCGACCGTGGCTCGGGGCATCTGCACCCGCTCAAGCTGGTGCTCGGGGAAGCGCGGGCGGCGCAGGCGCTGGGGGTACGGATCTTCGAGCACAGCCCAGTGCTGGAGCTGATCCATGGCGATACCGTGGAGGTGCGCTGTGCCGCCGGCACGGTGCGCGCCGCCAGCCTGGTACTGGCCTGCAACGCGCACCTGGACGACCTGGAGCCACGCCTGAGCGGCAAGGTGCTGCCGGCCGGCAGTTACATCATCGCCACCGAACCACTGGCAGCCGAGGTGGCGGCCGAGTTGATTCCGCAGAACCTGTCGCTGTGCGACCAGAAGGTCGGCCTGGATTACTACCGTCTTTCGGCCGACAAGCGACTGCTGTTCGGCGGTGCCTGCCATTACTCCGGACGCGATCCGGCGGATATCGGCGCCTATATGCGACCGAAGATGCTCAAGGTGTTCCCGCAACTGGCGGATGCGCGCATCGACTATCAATGGGGCGGCATGATCGGCATCACCGCCAATCGTTTCCCCCAGGTCGGGCGCCTGCAACAGCATCCGAATGTGTTCTATGCCCAGGGCTATTCGGGGCATGGCGTCAACGTGACCCACTGGACCGCCCGACTGCTGGCGGAGGCGATCCATGCCGGCCAGAGCAAAGGCATGGATATCTTCAGCGCGGTGCCGCACATGACCTTCCCGGGAGGCAAGGCCTTGCGCTCGCCGCTGCTGGCGCTGGGGATGTTGTGGCATCGGTTGCGCGAGGCACTGGGCTAAGCCGACGCCAGGTTGTGGGCACGACAATAACGTTGTGCCGGAGCGCCTACAGGGGTGGCGCGGTGTTTCTGAAGACTCGGCCCGAGATCACGCCAACCACCAGCGCAGCAGGAAAAAGAACGCCATGCTCAGCAACATGCTGAGCAAGGTATTGCGGGTGTAGAGCACCAGGCCGACGGCGACCAGTGAGCTGAGCAGGTACGGATTGTCGTACCGCAGGTTCAACTGGTGATCGGGCATGAACACGATCGGGCCGCAGATCGCCGTGAGCATGCCCGGCACGGCAAAGCCGAGGAACTGCCGGGCGTTGCTGCTCAGGCGCACCGGCGAGCGCGGTTCGAGAAACACATAACGATTGAGGAACACCAGCAAGCCCATCCCGACTATCACCGCCCAGACCATCATGCGCGCCCCCACAGCTTGTTGCAGACAAACCCCGCGGTCATCCCCGCCAGCCCCGACAGGACCAGTGCCGAACCCCACTGCCAGTAGCTGAACAGCACCGAACAGAACAACGACACGGCCACGCAGACCACGGTTGGCACATTGCGCACCACCGGGGCGATCAGGGCAATGAAGGTCGCCGCGATCGAGAAATCCAGCCCCAGGTGCTCAAGACCGGGAATACTGCGGCCCAGTACGATTCCCGCCAGGGTGAACAGGTTCCAGGCGATATAGAACGTCAGCCCCACCCCCAGCGCATACCAGCGATTGAACTGTTGCTTGTCGTGCTGGCTGGTCAGGGCGAACAGTTCGTCGGTGAGCAGGAACCCCAAACCGACCCGCCAACGGCCGGGCAGCGGGGCAATCACCGAACGCATGCTCATGCCGTACAACAGATGTTGTGAGGTCAACAGCGCGGTGGTGAGCAGGATCGAGAAAATCCCGGCGCCGCCCTTGAGCATGCCGATGGCGACCAGTTGCGCGGCGCCGGCAAATACAATGCTGGACAAACCCTGGCCTTGCAGCGGCGTCAGGTCGGCCTCGATGGCCATGGAGCCAGCCAGCAATCCCCAGGGCGCGGTCGCCAGGGACAATGGGATAATAGCCATGGCACCGCGCAGGAAGGCGGTGCGCGGTAACAGATGATCGGACATAAGACTCGAGCACAAGGAAAAAGACGCTGACTTTGCCAGCCCGCAGCGCGTCTGTCTTGAACATTTGTGCACGACCCGGCACTTGCCCCCGGGAACCCGTGACAACGCGGCGAATCACGCGTCGCCCAGGTCTCGCGGAGCAATCAGCGGATCGGCGGCAGGCGCACCGGCCCCTGCCGGCATTGATTCCTGACGCCCTTGCCACACTCACCGAAGCCCAGGTCCTTGGTCAGGCAGACCCGTACCTCGGCCAACTCCGGTCCGCTGCAACGTACCGTCACACCGCCTTCGGGCAGCCCTGGATTGCTCTGCCGGAACAGTTGGACGATCTGCTCGGCGGAATATTCGCGCGGCGTGGTCGAAGGTTGCAGGGCCTGCGGCACCACTACGGCTCCCAACGCCTGGTCAGCCGCTTTCAGGTAGCCCGAAGCCCCCAGGCCACTGCAGGTGCCGTGCTTGTTCCACTCATGCTCCAGCAGCTTGCCCGTAGGGAACAAGCCGAGGCCCTGCTGCCGTTCCTGCTGGGTCAAGGGCGTCAGTGGCGGGCAGGATTGCGGCCAGCCACCCTTGGCATACTGCGGCCACAAGCCATGCAGCACGAAACCGTAGCCCTTGCCACTGCACTGCTGGTCATTGGCATGGGTCAGACAGAAGGTCGGCGACCAGGACAAGGTCAGCAAGTAGTAATCGAAGACCCCCGCCACGGACTCCGTCTGCTGCCTCGATTGCCGGGCTTCGCTGATCCCTGCATGGCCCATCGCCAGGACGACGAGCAATGCGACTACAGAAGACAATTTCATTGGTTTTCCCATTCCATCAGGCGCCATGATGGCGATTAACGCAGCGTAACCTTAGCGTCAGATTGATATCCGGCTCTAACAAAAACTGTTAAATGCCACTACAAAACAGTAACATTCAGGACTTTTTTCCAGGCTTTACCGCGCCGTCCCGGCGCACGCCACACGTGACGTAGTCGCTCTAGGGAGCAGTGTTTCATGAGTATTCGCACCATCCGCAAGAAAGTCGTTTCGATCCTCTGGATCCTCGCCGTACTCGCGCTGATCTATTGCTTTCCAAAAACCATCCTCGGCTTTCTGCTGCTGGTTGTGGTCTGTGGTGTCTATGACTTTCTGCGCAATGGCATCTACACCGTCGAGCTGGCGAAGAAATATTTCATCGGCAGTGGCCGCAATACCTGGGTGTTGTCCCCCTTCAATTCGCTGTTCGACCTGATCAGCAAGCCCAACCGCGGCGTCTACCGGATGCAGGACCTGCCGCAGGACTGCCAGCGCGACCTGCAACAGGTTATCGACAAGGCCATGAGTCACAAGGATGAAATCATCCAGTACCTCGATTCACGGATGGCGGAAAACAAGCGCAGCATGCTGTTCTTCCAGTGGTACGGGCGCAAGATCGACACCGAACTGGACATCTCGGAACTCCAGCAGAAGTTCCCCTACGTCAAGACCGTGGGCGTGTCGGTATTCAATGAGAACCGCTCGACGTCCTTCCACTTCGGCCCCTTGCGCATGATGTTCCGGGTGCTCTACAACATGGCCCCGGCACCGCACCATGAAGGCGTCTATATCCAGTGCCGGAAACAGAAGCACTACTGGCACGATGATCCGCTGTTCATTTTCGACGACACGCTGCTGCACGCGTCCTTCAACAAGAACGATGCCAAGCGCTACTGCCTGTTCATCGACATCGTGCGCCCGTCCTACGCACCGTTTATTCTCAACGGCGTGATCTCGGCGTTCGCTGGCGGGGCATACGCCCTGCGCCGGGTCTTCTACAAGAACTGGAAGGTCATTGAGTAAGAGCGGGAATTGCGCCCCGCCTTCAACGCGGCGCGCACCGCCAAGCCCCTTGCGGACGCTGGATCGCCAGCCCCCGCCAGGGGTTTGACTCAGGCCTGGATCAGATTGGCAATCGCCACATCCGGGCTGACGTCCGCATCGTAGTCCACACCCTCGACCCCGAAACCGAACAGACGCAGGAACTCGGCCTTGTAGCCGGCAAAATCCGTCAGTTCGTTGAGATTTTCAGTGGTGACCGCGTCCCACAACTTCGCCACCTGCGCCTGGACTTCCGGCTCCAGCTCCTTGTAGTCGGCACGCAGACGGCCGTCTTCGTCGAGAATCGGCGTCGGCGAATACAGGCTGTCCTTGTACAGGCCGTAGACCTGCTCGATGCAGCCTTCGTGCGAGCCCTGCGCCTTCATCACCTTGAACAACAGCGACAGGTACAGCGGCATGATCGGGATCGCCGAACTGGCCTGGGTAACCACCGCCTTGAGCACCGAAACCCGCGCGTCGCCGCCCTTGGCCGCCAGACGCTGGCGAATCTTCAGGACCTTCTGGTCCAGGTCCTTCTTGGCCGCGCCAATGGAGCCGTTCCAGTAGATGTCATGGGTCAGCTTTTCGCCCAGGTAGGTGAACGCGGTGGTTTTCGCGCCGTCTGCCAGCACACCGGCTTCGTCCAGGGCATCGATCCACAACTGCCAGTCTTCGCCGCCCATGACCTTGACGGTACCGTCGATTTCTTCCTGGGTCGCTTCGGCCAGCGTGGTGACGTTGACTTCTTCCTTGTCGGTGTTCAGGCCGCGCTGGGTGACCGACTTGCCGATCGGCTTGAGCGTCGAGCTGTAGACTTCACCGGTTTTCGGATCGGTACGGCGCGGTGCGGCCAGGCTGTAGACCACCAGGTCGATCTTGCCCATGTCACGCTTGATGGTCTCGATGGTCAGGCGCTTGACTTCGTCGGAGAAGGCGTCGCCGTTGATGCTCTTGGCATACAGGCCCTTGGCTTCGGCGAACTTGTGGAACGCGGCGCTGTTGTACCAGCCGGCGGTGCCGAGCTTGCCTTCGTCGCCTTCACGCTCGAAGAACACGCCGAGGGTATTGGCATTGCAGCCGAAGGCCGCGGTGATGCGCGCCGCCAGGCCGTAGCCGGTGGAAGCACCGAGCACCAGGACGTTCTTCGGTCCGTCACTGACCGGGCCTTGCTGGGTGACGTAGTCAATCTGTTGCTTGACGTTGGCTTCACAACCCACAGGATGGGTGGTCACACAGATAAAGCCACGAACGCGTGGTTTGATGATCATAAGGTTCCCTTTTCTCATAGGCCGATATCGACACTGATGGTAAGCAGTGTCGCGGATTCTAGTCATAGACGTTCAAAAAGCCGAGGCGTCACTGCTTTTACAACACCGGCCCCCAGGGGGAAAGCAAAATCCCTTGCCTTGTATCGCCTGGACCTTGATTACCCGACGTTCGCACAACATTCTAGCGCCCACCCCCGCCAGCGAAGCCTGACCAATCATGAGCGCCACGCCTTCCGCCGAAACCGATAGTGACGTCTACAAGACCCTGCTCGAGTCGACCAAGGCCATTCCCTGGCGGATCGACTGGCAAACCATGACCTTCAGCTACATCGGCCCGCAGATCGAAAGCCTGCTCGGCTGGACCCCGGACAGCTGGGTCACCGTGGATGACTGGGTGGCACGCATGCACCCGGATGACCGGGAATACGTGGTGAATTTCTGTGTTTCACAGTCCAAGGCCGGCGTCGACCACGAGGCCGACTACCGGGCACTGACCCGCGACGGCGGGTACGTGTGGATCCGCGATGTGGTGCATGTGGTGCGCAAGGACGGCGAAGTCGAGGCGTTGATCGGTTTTATGTTCGATATCAGCGAGCGCAAGAAAACCGAGGAACATCTGATCCGCCTGCAGAAACAGCTGGAGGAGTACTCGTTCCAGGACGGCCTGACCGGCATTGCCAACCGACGCATGTTCGACACCGTGCTCGCGCGGGAATGGGAGCATGCCCAACGGAATCAACTGCCGTTGTCGCTGATTATCCTGGATATCGATTTTTTCAAGCAGTACAACGACCATTACGGGCATATCAAGGGTGACGAGGCCCTGCGACAGGTGGCCCAGACCCTGTCCCAGGCCACCAATCGGCCGCGGGACTTCATTGCCCGGATCGGTGGTGAGGAGTTCATCTGGCTGTTGCCCGAAACACCGGCGGACAAGGCCCGACAGGTGGCGGAGAAATGCCTGCAACTGGTTCGCCAGCAACAGATCGTCCACGAGAAGTCGGCGGTTTCCGGGCTGCTGAGCCTCAGCCTTGGGGTCGGCACCATACGCCCGGCCGTCGATGAAGTGGCGTTGAGCTTCGTCGAAAAGGTCGATGAGCTGCTGTACCGGGTCAAGCGCAATGGGCGGATGGGTGCCGAGTACGGCAACTTCAGCGACTGACAGCGGTGGCGAGCGGAGCATTGCCAGCTCATCGCCGGTGCTTTTGCATATCTGAGTATCCGTAATCTGCCAGGTACGCCGCCATACAGAGGCGCCGGCCCGTACACCGAACCCGAGTTGAACTCTGGCGACACACCTGCAGGTTTCGCGACGCGTTAAAATCCTGCAAGCTGGACCCACCGGCACCCACCACCTGGCTGCCCGGTTTAGCTATGCTAGGAAATACGCGCGTGCGCGAAGCCTTTCTGGTGCAGCCGGCGCCTTGCGGCCCGGCGACATCGCCTTGATGGAATAAAGCATGACCCAACGATCGGTAATCAACGCCTCGGTTAGCCCCAAGGGCAGCCTCGAAACCCTTTCCCAACGCGAAGTGCAGCAACTGAGCGAAGCCGGCTCCGGCAGCATCTACACGTTGTTCCGCCAGTGCGCCCTGGCCATCCTCAACACCGGCGCCCATGTCGACAATGCCAAGACCATCCTCGAAGCCTACAAGGACTTCGAGATCCGCATCCACCAACAGGATCGCGGCGTACGCCTGGAACTGCTCAACGCCCCGGCCGACGCCTTCGTCGACGGAGAAATGATCGCCAGCACCCGTGAAATGCTGTTCAGTGCCCTGCGCGACATCGTCTATACCGAAAACGAACTGGAAAGCCAGCGCATCGACCTGGAGAGCTCCCAGGGCATCACCGACTACGTCTTCCACCTGCTGCGCAACGCCCGCACCCTGCGCCCCGGCCTGGAGCCGAAAATGGTGGTGTGCTGGGGTGGTCACTCGATCAGCACCGAGGAATATCAGTACACCAAGAAGGTCGGCCACGAACTGGGCCTGCGCAGCCTGGATATCTGCACTGGCTGCGGTCCTGGCGTAATGAAGGGGCCAATGAAGGGCGCCACCATTTCCCACGCCAAGCAACGCATCACCAGCGGCCGCTACCTGGGCCTGACCGAACCGGGCATCATCGCCGCCGAGGCGCCGAACCCGATCGTCAACGAACTGGTGATCATGCCCGACATCGAGAAACGTCTTGAAGCGTTCGTGCGGGTCGGCCATGGCATCATCATCTTCCCGGGCGGTGCCGGGACCGCCGAAGAGTTCCTCTACCTGCTCGGCATCCTGATGCACCCGGACAACCGCGACCTGCCCTTCCCGGTGATCCTGACCGGCCCGCGCAGCGCGGAAGCTTACCTGCAGCAGTTGAACGCCTTCGTCATCGCGACCCTGGGTGAAAAAGCGCAGAAGCACTACGAAATCATCATCGACAACCCGGCCCAGGTGGCCCGGCACATGGCCCATGGCTTGAAGGCGGTCAAACAGTTCCGCCGCGAACGCAACGACGCCTTCCACTTCAACTGGCTGTTGAAGATCGATGGCGGCTTCCAGCACCCGTTCGATCCGACCCATGCCAACATGGCGAGCCTCAAGCTCAGCCGCAGCCTGCCCGCCCATGAGCTGGCGGCCAACCTGCGCCGGGCGTTTTCCGGGATCGTTGCCGGCAACGTGAAGGACAAGGGCATTCGCCTGATCGAAGAGCACGGCCCCTACGAGATCCATGGCGACGCGGCGGTGATGCAACCGCTGGACAAGCTGCTCAAGGCTTTCGTTGAACAGCACCGCATGAAGCTCCCGGGTGGCGCGGCCTATGTGCCTTGCTATCGCGTGGTGAGCTAGATCCTCGACAACGATCTGTTTGAGCCTGCCAGCCGGGTGCAAACAGATCGCCCTTCTTTGCCCAATACACAACGCCTGTAGGACCCGTCCAGAAAGGCCCCAGCGTTCAACGTGCGCGTGGGTCACGACCTCCATCTGGCCGCCGCGCTGACCGCGACGCGCCAGAAGGTGACCCTCAACGACCTGACCCGTCAGGCCCTGAGGGAGTATCTGCTGCAGCATGCCTGATCGACTCAGGCAGATACCCTTGTACGGGTTTCAACGCGTCGCGACCACGAACAACCTGGGAAACGGCAACAGCACTGTTCCATCGGCGAGCGCCGGATAGGCTCCGGTGATCGCCGCCAGGTAAGCCCGCAGAAAAGCCGCCTGCTGCCGCTCATCCAACGGCGCCAGGTAGGGCCGCAGCGCCGAGCCCTTGAACCACTCCACCACCGCGGCGTGACCTCCGGCCAATGGATGGTGATAGGTGGTGCGCCAGACATCCACCGTCGCGCAGTGCGGGCGTAGCAGTTCATAGTAGAAAGTCGCATCGTGCCGTGGCGGATGTCGAACCGTGGCGATCTTGTCCGCCCAGGGGCCGCTGGCGGCGACCTCGCGAGCCAGCCGGTGTGACGGCTCCTGCATATTGTCCGGGGTCTGCACCGCCAGGCTGCCGCCGACGGCCAGTTTGCTCACCAGATGGGGGTAGAGCGTGGCGTGGTCAGGCACCCATTGCAGCGAGGCATTGGCCAGGATCACATCGAAGACTGGGTCCGGGTTCCAGGTGGCGATATCGGCAAGTTCAAAATTCAACCCGGGCAAGCGCGCCCGGGCACTGACGAGCATGTCCTCGGAACTGTCCAGGCCGGTAACCCGCGCCTCGGGAAAACACCGGGCCAGGACTTCGGTGGAGTTGCCCGGGCCGCAGCCCAGGTCGACGGCCACCCTGACGGTGCGCGTAGGGATAGCGGCCACCAGATCGCGGACCGGGCGGGTCCGTTCTTCTTCAAACGTCGAATACTGCTTGGCTGACCAGGTCATCACGCTTGCTCTTGTATGTGGGGAGTGAGCACAAGCGTAGGTTTTGCACGCCATGATGACAAATGCTAATAATGACAAGCTGCCATACTGAAAAGGTATTGAAATGCTTGAGCTGCGTCGTTTGCATGCGTTTGTGGTGATCGCCGAAGAAGGTCATATCACCCGAGCGGCGGAGCGCCTGCATATGCAACAACCGCCCCTCACCCGCCTGCTCCAGAAGCTGGAGGCGGAGATGGGCGTGACGTTGATGGAGCGCCTGCCACGGGGTGTGCGCCCGACCACGGCGGGCCTGGCATTGCTGGAAGAAGCCCGTGCCGTGTTGGCGCGGGCCGAGGGGGTGACCGAGGTAGTGCGTCGCGCTGCCCGGGGGGAACAGGGACGGCTGGGTATCGGCTTCACCAGCTCCGCGGCGCTGCACCCGTTTGTGCCGGGCGTGCTGCGGCACTTTCGCGAGGCGTTTTCCGGCGTGTCGGTCGTCCTGGAAGAAGCCGGTACCGGCGAGTTGATGGACGCGCTGCTCCACGAGCGCCTGGATGCCGCCTTCGTGCGCTCGCCCTTGAGCGGCACACCGACCTTGCAGGCCGAGCCGATTCTGGTCGAGTCGATGCTGCTGGCGCTGCCGATGGACCATCCCCTGGCACAAGATGCCCACGTTCCCTTGCCCTTGTCCGCGCTCGCCGGCGAAGCCTTTGTGCTGTATCGACGCCGGGTGGGGTTGGGGCTTTACGACGCCATTCTGGTGGCGTGCCGTGAAGCGGGATTCAGCCCGCAGGTGATTCAAGAGGCCCCACGCATGGCCGCCACCCTGAGTCTGGTCGCCGCCGGACTGGGAGTTTCCATCGTTCCGGCCTCGATGCAGCGCCTGCGCGGCGATGGCATCGCCTATCGCGCATTGTCACAGTGCCCGGGACTGATCGCCCCGCTGCACCTGGCAACCCGCGCGGGCGATGGCTCGTCGGTGTTGCGGCGATTCCGGGAGTTGGTGATCGAAGCGGCGTCGGCGGAAAATCAATCTACCCAAACCTGAAACGGACTGCGCTTTCAATTTTACGGCATTTGCCTGATACTAATCGGCAAATGCCGGATATAAAGAGGTGCATCCAATGTTGGCTGAAGTCATGCGAGAACCCGCCTACGGTGCCTATCGGTTACGGCTGGAACACCTCCTGCAGATTCCGACGGATGCGAGCGAACTCGAAATCCACGAGATGATTCAGTTCGGCTTCGAAGCCCAGAGGCTGATGAAGCTATGCGACCAAGGCGATGTCACGCCACTGGAGCGCGATCAGATCATTCCGCTCAAGACCCTCAAGACCCGTATTGCCAAGGACCAGCGGCTGACGGTCGATGAAAGTGACCGGTTGTTTCGCGCCGCCCACATCGCCGCCATGGCCGATACACTTTTCGGCAGCGACGAGAAGGCCAGGCGCTGGCTGTCCAAACCCAAGGACCGCTTCTCGGGAAGAAGTCCCATGGCGATGCTGTCTACCATCCAGGGGACCCGGCAGGTCGAGGAGATGCTCATACAACTGGCCGAAGGATTTTCCTTTTGATTTTCTGGCGAATCAGCGCGTTCGCCGACCTGACGGGGCGTGGCGGAGTCCTCGCCAGTGGACGCTGGCACACGGCGGGCAGACCTGTCGTTTATCTCGCGGGAACCCCGGCGGGGGCCATGCTGGAAATCCTGGTTCACCTGGAAGTGGATCAGGAAGATTTTCCGGAAACCCTGCAACTGCTCAAGGTTGAGATCCTGGGTGATGTCAGCATCGCTCCGGCCCCGTCACTCAACGCAGATTGGGCCGATGACCTGCGTCACACCAAAAGTCTGGGCGATGCATTTCTCAAGAGCACGACGGCACTGTTGCTACCGGTGCCCAGCGCCATCATGCCGCACACACAGAACTATCTCTTCAACCCCCTGCATACAGACTCGACCAAGGCCGTTGTGACCCGCGAGATCTTCAAGCTGGATAATCGCCTGCTCAAGAACCGCTAGGTTTTCACCGACGCGCAGATGCCTGCCCGTTTAAAAAATGCTGAAACCTGCCGCCGACTGATCTCCAGGAATTGACAAACCCGCCGCCAGCTTTTAAAACTGAGCCCCTATCCAGGGTGCAAACAAACATGTCCGCAACGCTCAACCTCATCGCTTTCGCCGCTGGCTTGAATGCCAAGGCAGCGGCGTGTGTTGCGTTTGCCCCTAAATCGAAGAAACAGTCGCTCATGTGACCGGGGCGCGCTGTCCCGTCAGATGAGCTGACAGGACATTGAGCGCGACGACGGGTCACCGGCCCTCTCTCCCAACTTTCCTTCTACGCTTCTGACGGTGACGACACGGTCAACCATCAGGAGAAAGTGCATGTCATCGTTTCAAGGTATCTGGGTTCCCATCGTCACGCCGTTCGTCAACCAGGCCATTGACTTCGTCGCCTTGCGGCGGCTGGTCGCGCATCTGCTGGACAGCGGCGTCGACGGCATCGTGGTCTGTGGCACCACCGGGGAAGCCGCCGCACTGGGCAAGCATGAGCAACTGGCGGTGCTGGATGCCGTGCTCGAGCAGGTCCCGCCACAACAGGTGGTGATGGGCCTGGCGGGCAACAACCTCAGCGAGTTGCTGCAGTTCCAGAGCGAGATACTCAAGCGTCCCGTGGCCGGCCTGCTGGTGCCCGCGCCCTATTACATCCGCCCGTCCCAAGCGGGTCTGGAAGCGTTTTTCAAGACCGTCGCCGATGCCTCCAGCGCGCCGATCATTGTCTACGACATTCCCTACCGCACCGGGGTCAGCTTCGAGCAGGCGACCCTGCTCAATATCGTCGCCCATGACCATATCGTCGCCATCAAGGATTGCGGCGGCAACCTGGGCAACACCCTGGCGTTGCTGGCCAGTGGCCTGGTCGATGTGCTGAGTGGCGAGGACAACCAGATCTTCAATGCACTGTGCCTCGGTGCAACCGGTTCGATTGCCGCCTCGGCGCATATCCATCCCGAGTTGTTCGTACGCTTGTACCGGCAGGTCCGGGATCAACAGCTCACGGCCGCCAGGACCACGTTCTTCCAGTTGGCGCCATTGATCCAGGCGCTGTTCGTCGAGCCCAATCCCGGCCCGGTGAAAACCGCCCTGGCCCTTCAAGGCTTGATTCGCGACGAACTGCGCGCGCCCATGCAAGCCAGCAGCGATGCCACGACCCGGCGCCTGGAAAACATCCTGGCGACACTCAAGCGCGACGCCCGCTAGAGAGCGGATCGCCGACCCGAGTAGGATATCCGGACTTACCCCATGGATCTGCCAAGGAAGTCGAGATGTTCTACCGGATAGCGGCCGACGGGCTGGTGTCGTTTCACCTGCTGTTCATTCTGTTCGTGCTGTTTGGCGGGCTGCTGGTGCTCAGATGGCGCCGGCTGGCCTGGCTGCACCTGCCCGCCGCGAGCTGGGGCGTGGCCGTCGAAGTCTTGCACCTGGAGTGCCCACTGACCCGTTGGGAAAACCTCTTTCGCCAGGCCGCCGGACAAGGCGGCTATGGCGAGGGTTTCATCGAGCACTACCTGATTCCGCTGATCTACCCCGCCGGGCTGACGCCAACGATACAGCTGGGCCTGGGCGCCCTGGTGCTGCTGCTCAACCTCACGGTGTACCTGCGCCTGTTCACAACCCGAGGCCTGAAAGCCGCCCTCTAGGCGCCTCACCGAGGGGGCTGCGGCGAAACAGCGCTGCTGCCATCTCTCGGATTGACCCCCTGACAAAACCACCATATAGTGTGCCGATATTAAATAAAAACACTACATGATGTGCCACCCTTCTCCCACGGCACCACTCATAGCCCTGGAACGCCAGGGTTTTCCAATGCCTGTTTGTGCTGTGAACCCTGCTGAACGGGCGTTCAAAACACGTGTCTACCTGTCTGACGAAAAGGCAGTGAGACAGGCCTCCCCCCACACAAGGAACCATCCGATGCTCAGTTGGGACGAATTCGACAAGGAAGATGGCGTAGCGGCGATCAAGGGCGCCAACGCCGGCCACGCCAGCGAAGCCAACATGGACCGCCTCGACAGCGCCGGTGGCGCCGCGGCCCTGGCTGCCCGTGCCGTGACCGCTTCCGACTCGGCCGCCATCGCCCGCGCCAAGGCGGCACTCGATGCCCTCGACGTCGCCGAAGGCCTGGCCGAACTCGAAGGCGCCTCGGCCCGTGTCGCGGTCGACGAAAAGCGCATGATCAACTGCCGCGCCGACCTCAACCAGCTGGTGCCGTTCAAGTACGACTGGGCCTGGCAGAAGTACCTCGATGGCTGCGCGAACCACTGGATGCCGCAAGAAGTCAACATGACCGCCGACATCGCCCTCTGGAAAGACCCGGAGGGCCTGACCGACGACGAGCGCCGCATTGTCATGCGCAACCTCGGCTTCTTCTCCACCGCCGACTCCCTGGTGGCGAACAACCTGGTGCTGGCCGTGTACCGCCTGATCACCAACCCCGAGTGCCGCCAGTACATCCTGCGCCAGGCCTTCGAAGAGGCGATCCACACCCACGCCTACCAGTACTGCATCGAATCGCTGGCCATGGATGAAGGCGAGATCTTCAACATGTACCACGAGATTCCTTCGGTGGCGAAAAAGGCCACCTGGGGCCTGAAGTACACCCGTTCGATCTCCGACCCGGAATTCAAGACCGGCACCGTCGAGACCGACAAGGAACTGCTGCGCAACCTGATCGCCTACTACTGCGTGCTGGAAGGGATCTTCTTCTACTGCGGCTTCACCCAGATCCTGTCCATGGGTCGGCGCAACAAGATGACCGGCGTGGCCGAGCAGTTCCAGTACATCCTGCGGGATGAATCCATGCACCTGAACTTCGGCATCGACGTGATCAACCAGATCAAGATCGAAAACCCGCACCTGTGGGATACCGAGATGAAGGAAGAAGCCACGCAGATGATCCTGCAGGGCACCCAGCTGGAAATCGAATACGCGCGTGACACCATGCCGCGCGGCGTGCTGGGCATGAACGCGGCGATGATGGAGGATTACCTCAAGTTCATCGCCAACCGTCGCCTGAGCCAGATTGGCCTGAAGGAAGAGTACCCAGGCACCACCAACCCGTTCCCATGGATGAGCGAGATCATGGACCTGAAGAAGGAGAAGAACTTCTTCGAGACCCGCGTGATCGAGTATCAGACTGGCGGTGCGTTGAGCTGGGATTGATCGGGCAACAGTGAAATCACATCAAGATCTGAAACCGTCTCATTAAAAAATGGAACGGTTTCTGCAAAAAGGGCTGCTAACTGGCAACCCTTTTTTGCGTTTTCAAAAACCTGATCCTGGCGGCCGGCACCATGTGACCATAACGTCAGGCCACTACACGCCAACCTATCCGAAAAAAAAGCAATCCACTGTGATCCTGTTTTCTTGCTGCGATAGTGCGTCATCTTGAAGAAAATTCGGGCTTCTATCACCCGGACCTTACTCATGAAGCTATCTCCCCTTCTCCAGTCGCTCGACCTGACTGCCCCGCTGACAGTTCTTCCCACATGCTTCACCAGCGCCTGGGTCATCACGGCTCATGCCCATCCCGCCGAGGTGACAACGAAGCCCCATCTGATCTATCTGGATCGTCCCGGCCATCTGGAGGCAGGGATAGATGGTTTCTCTCAACTGGAGAAATCTCATGCCCCAGCAACCAAATGAAGATCGCGTCGATGCGCTGATGTACCCACTGTCTTTCACGTCACTGGCCTGGGACAAAACGGTACAAAACAACAAGCACCGATGTGGTTCAACCTACAAGAGCCGGTTGCATGATCTATTACACGCCGTATGCAAAGCGTATAAGCGGCAATCTGGAGCTCGGCAGATTCATTTCGGATTCTACCAGCGACTACGGACAGGACATCGCACGCAACAGTTCCATCTGAAACTTACACTCACCCTCATAAAAACAGACCCAGAGGCGCCGTACCTTCTCATCTCACTCAGGGAAGAGTTGATTAATTCATGACCTTACTCGCCCTACAGCACGACTATCAGGTGTCATTGTGCCCTTGGCGCCGGAGTACGACATGGGTAGCATTCTCCGATGCAACGAACTCAACGCATTCGTATCCTAGAGCGCGCGCGTCAACCCCCTCGAACAGTCGCTCGCCCCCGCCCAGCAGGACCGGCGAGATAGCGATGTGCAGCTCATCGATAAGGCCCGCACGAAGATATTGCCGGATGGTGTCGGGCCCGCCGCCAATACGCACATCCATTCCGTTGGCGGCGTCGCGCGCCTGCTCAAGCGCCTCGTGAATACCGCCCGTGACGAAGTGGAATATCGTTCCGCCTTCCATCTGGATCGGCGAACGCGGGTGATGAGTCAGGATGAAAGTGGGAACGTGATAGGGTGGGTTGTCCCCCCACCAGCCTTTCCAGTTCATGTCGGGCCAGGAACCGCGAATCGGTCCGAACATGTTTCTTCCGAGAATCCAGGCACCCACATTCTTGAAGCTCCGCGCAGCGAAGTCGTCATCGATCCCCGTTGTGCCACCGTCGACGCCAAACAGGGTCCGTTGGAACGTGCGTGTTGGGACTAACCACTGGTGCAAATCTGTCCCGCCCACGCCGAGTGGATGACTCAAGTCCTGATTCGGACCCGCCCCGTATCCGTCAAGCGAGACAGTAAAGCCTGCAACTCGAATACGTGTCATTTTCATGCCCTCCTTTCGATTGATGCCTGACTATCTATCTCGACAGCAATTGTGTTGCATAACTGCAAAAACAAATCTATTACCGCTTTCAAAAAGTAGCAGACTTTTCTATACGTGCTGAACCAAGAGCTGCCGCGGACGTATGTCGATTAAAGTGGAGGGGTTCACAGGAAAGGTGGTCTGTCGCTTCCCGCGGTTATATTGGGAGCGCCTAGTTCGGAACTACGCTAAAGCGATGCGGGTCGTCGATCAATTGTGATCCACTGCTCGCTCCGCATCCGCCCCCGGAGCGCCCAATGTCGCCCATCATCACGCGCCTGGTGGCGCTGCTTGTTCTTTGCCTGACTCTTGAAGTCCCCGCCCAGACCAATGCCTGCCCAGCGGGTGAGAAACAAGTGTGCCTGGATGGCTGCGTCTGTCTGCCAGACCTGGGACCGCTGCTCGGCCCCCTGCCCGATAGCATCTCCCGGCTCGCGGCCCCTGCCCTGGCGCTGTGGCTGAGCCAAGCCCGCGCTGAAGCAGCCAACGCCGGTACCCGCCCCATTCCACCGCACATCCGGGAGCAACTGCTACGCTGGTACGACCCCAGCGTCCTCGATGCCGCGCGCTACAATGTGAGCGACAACGGCCAACTCAATGCCGCCACCGCCATGCTGCAAAACCCCGATATCGGTGCCGTGACGCTGATCGACATCATTCTCTTCCGGGACGCTCAAACCGCAGAACAGAACGTCGCGCTCTGGGCTCACGAATTGAAGCATGTGCAGCAGTATCGGCAATGGGGGGTAGAAGGATTTGCCCAGCGCTATACACAAGATTTCAATGCCGTGGAGGCACCGGCTTATGCCATACAGGCTGAGGTCAGACGGTCGGTGCGGAAAGGGACTGACTGAAGGGTAGCGAAGATGAAAAGACCTGAAGATGCACCCGCTGCGTTCCAAGCGGCTTGGAACCGCCACGACATGGCTGCTCTCGGTGGCCTGTTCGATCAGAATGCGACGTTCGTGAATCGTTTCGGACACTATGTCCGGGGCATTGAAGAGATCGTGGCGCTCCACGTTCCCCTTCACGAAACGATCTACCGTGACTCCACGCTCCAGAACGAACTGATCGATATGACCCATATCGCCGACGGGGTAGCAGTCATACATTTCTGGAGTCGCCTGATGGCCGGCGCCGCTCACCCGGCCGGACCACATGCAGTGGATACGCTGATTCTCGCGGTGCTGACGAGACAGAACGAGCTCTGGCGCATTCGAGCGCTGGAGAATGTGACACTGACAAATCCGCGGACCGGTGAGGCGATCCTGCGCGATTAGCGAAACCCAGTTCCTCCGCCAGCAGCTTGATCGGTTGACCTGCGCGCAGGCGTCCTTGGGCCCTGGAGCTGACACTCAACCTGGTGGAAACAGACCCAGTGACACCGTATCTGCCCCTGTCACTCAAGGACGAGTTGGTTGCTTCATGAACTGACTCGCCCCACGGCAACACCTCACGCAAGCCCGACGCTGTCGGGCTTTTTTATGTCTGCGATAAACGTCCATGGCCGTGATAAGCCATCGCGGCCAAGCCTACGAACAGGCTTTCATTACCGAGCATTTATAGCGGAGCAAAATTTTGCGCCCTCATGGAAGCGGGTTACTCTCTGCGAACCTGCTCACTTGAAGCGGCAATGCAATACAGGAGAGGCAAAATAATGGATGATTTTCCGCGTTCACTCACCATCCAGATCTTCAATTCCAGCGCTGCCAATATCACAGTGAACTATGGCGTGCTGACGGGTGGCAGCTGGGCACCAGCACCGGTCCCCGGCACCATGATCCCGTCGACAGGCCAGCAGAGCTATGTGAACGGTGCTCCTAACACTTTCAGCTCTCTTGGCGGTCAGATTGTGCTGACACCGGCTAGCGGCGGCACGATCATCCCGATCTGGTCTTGGCCAGCCGACGGCCGCGTCTCTGGCAGTGTGAACACCGCCTCCGTTAACGGTTTGTCTGCCACCAGCCAACTGATTAACACCCAGACCAATTATGCCACCCTGCAGGTGATAATCAGCAACGCCCATACGTTCGGCTAGCTCTTCGAGGTAGGCAAAGATTCAGTCGCTTAACACACTCAGAAATGAAGGCTGACAGGGGGTCAGTTTTACATTGGCGGTGACAGCTGGATGAGCAAGCGGTCAGCGTCAGCAGCTGACAACGCCCTACGCAGAAGCGGGAAGCCTGGCTTCCCCTTTTGTCGCTCGTGGCTCAGGTCCTCGGTTGCAGGGCACTCTTGAGCTTCAGTGCCAATCCTTAAAGCAGTGCATGCATTGCCGAGCTTTCCAGGTTCTCAGTTGCCCGCCGCAGAACGTGCAATGAGCGATTTTCTGTTTGCAGATCGGAATCATCCGGTGCCGGAAGTACTCCCAAACGATGGCAGGGTCGATACCCTCACACCTGACTATCTCGTCGACCACAGCCTGTTCACCATGCTCGTGAAATGCACCGATAACCGACAGCGTTTCGATGGTTGGGCAGTAATTGGTAATCGTGTCTCCGCACCGGTTACAGAGGCGATGGCCAAGCTGGCGAGTCATGGGTTTGTCCATTGCGAGCGTGTTGCTATAGGTCTCATACAGCCTCTGGAGTATGCGTCCGGCCAACACCCCTTCCTGTCCACGATGCCAAAGGCGATGGTGTCCACCTAATTTAAGTGGACACCCTTTCCAGGCGCAGAAAACCATAGCACTGCAACCTGCTTTCATTCCGCTGCCCATGCAGCCAGCCGGAGCAAGTTCGCAAGCCGCGTCATCGACGATCTGTCTGGAAATCCCACACCCGCGAGGCACCGTCAAAGTGAACTGGCCGACCAAGAACGCCGCTGCCTGTGCGAGCTTTCTGCGAGACCTGCTGCGATGATTCGCATCGACGCTATCTGGCTCGCCACCGAACCTATGGCCATGCGCGCCTGCACCGAGACTGCATTGGCCCGGGTGATTGACGTGTTCGGTGCGGAGAAGCCGCGCTGCGCTTACCTGTTCGCCAATCGCCGCGCCACTCGCATGAAAGTGCTGGTCCATGACGGTGTGGGTGTTTGGCTTGCAGCGCGTCGGCTGCATCAAGGCAAGTTTCATTGGCCGGGTATACGCCATGGTCCGCAAGCCGAACTCGATACTGAACAACTTCAGGCTCTGGTACTGGGGCTGCCGTGACAGCGAGTCGGTTCAAACGCGGCAATCCCGATGCTCTGATACCCGCCATTCACCCATAGGCTGATCGCCGCTGAGTGCCGGCTCTGGCACAATCGGCGGCATAACTTCGCCCCCCGACCTTGACCACCTGCCCCCCGAACAACTGCGCGCTCTGGCAGCGCAGTTGATGCAGCGTGTCGGCACGCTCGATCAAGAGGTGGAGACGCGATACCCTCGGCAAAACTGTCGAGACAATGGGCAAGAAGATCCATCACGAACCGGACAGCACCCACTGCCAGTGCGGTTGCGCACTTAAGCGTATTGGCGAAGACGTCAGCGAGAAACTGGACTACACGCCTGGCGTGTTTACCGTCATCGACAAAGGCATCCCGACCGCTGGATTGTTGGCTCATGTCATGATCGCCAAGTTTGCCGATCATTTGCCCCTTTACCGCCAGGAATCGATTTTTGGCCGTGCCGGCTTGGCAATCCCACGCTCGACGCTGGCTCAATGGGTGGGGGCCTGCGGTGTGCAATTACAGCCACTGGTCGATGCACTGCGCGATGTCGTGCTCGCACATCCCGTCGTCCATGTCGATGAAACGCTGGTACAAATGCTCATACCGGGCTTGAATAAGACCCATCGCTCGTATGTCTGGGCCTATGCCACCAGCCAGTTCTGCGAAACGGCAGCGGTAGTCTACGACTTCAGCCTCAGCCGCGCCGGAGAGCATGCCCGGAACTTCCTGCAAGACTGGAAAGGTCAACTGGTCTGTGATGATTTCGATGGCTACAAGGCCAGCTTCGAACTCGGCGTGACCGAGATCGGCGATTTTCTGCCCGTCCTTTCCAGCTTTCTGATACAGGTGCAGCGACAGCGCCCTGACTTCGTGAAAGCCCGGCATCTCTTCTTCCTTCCACCCTGCGTAGCACTCGGCGGCCTCACGGGCTTCAAGGTCTGAGTTGCAAGTAGGTGTAGCTCGGATGCTTACGTTTGACAGCGTCAAAAGTCGCATCAATACTGCAACGGCGATTCCAAGGCATGGACTCGCGTAAAAAGGAGAAGTTCTTACCAAAAGAATTTCAGCACATACGGAAATAGCGAATAAGGAAATTACAATGAACCAAGCTACGCAGGAAAAAATTTCGATCCTGGCCCAGCAAGCCGTTGTACCGTTCACCCTTTTTGATCAGAACGGTATCAAGATCACCTTGAATCTGCCCAAGGCATTGCAGATCAACCAAAACAATCAGGAGACTTATCCTCCTAAGCCAACCCCGGGAGAAGGAGCTCCCATGTTGCATAACAACACGATCTTCCCCATCAAATCGGCAACGTTCTCCATCAAGCTCGAGGACGTGATCGATGGTTCGAGCAATGTGATTGCAAGCGTGCGGTGGTGGAGTGACGAAATTTTCGACGGAAAACAGACCATGGAGTTCACCGTTGAAAATATTCGTCCCGGCGAAGTGGGTATTTGTTCTCCCACCTCTTCCGGGTACAACCAGGTCCGCTGGGCCACTTCAGTATCCAGCGGGCGCGGTGTGGAAACCTTCACCAATACGCTGAATCTTGTCTCGCTCATATTCGGCCCGCTTCAACCAAACGGCCCTGGTGGGAACCCAACCGGCCCGATTGTCCAGATCGGCTGATTGAGCTGCACTGCGATGCCCGTTGAATCGGGCGTCGCACTCCCTCCGATGATACCTCCGCTCTATTGCTGCACAGCTTTCACATATGAACTGCAATCAACCCGACTAGCGCTCCTCACGCAGGCCCTTTACCTGGATCAGTGTTTCGCAGTCACCGCAGACCCACTTGCCACGCACCTAACGCTCGACGGTAAACACGCCAGGCGTGTAGTCCAATTTCTCGCTGACGTCTTCGCCAATACGTTTAAGTGCGCAGCCGCATTGCAGTGAGTACTGTCCGGCTCGTGATGGATCAGCGTGCGCGGAAACTCCGCTGGCAATGCGGTGCGCTTGGGTTTCTGTTTGGTCTCGGTCGTTGCCGGGGCGAGTTGCAATGTTTGAAGCTCAGCCTCGATCGCCGCGATATCGGAGCGAAGTCATGCTGCTGATTGTGCCAGAGCCGGCACTCAGCGACGATCAGCCTATAGGTGAGTGATGGGCATCAGAGCATCGTGATTACCGCGTTTGAACCGACCCGCCGGCACGGCAGACCCAGTACCAGAGCCTGAAGTTGTTCAGTATCGAGTTCGGCTTGCGGGCCATGGCGTATACCCGGCCAATGAAACTTGCCTTGATGCAGCCGACGCGCCGCAAGCCAGATACCCAACCCGTTGTGCACCAGCACTTTCATCCGATTGGCGCGGCGGTTGGCAAACAGATAAGCACAGTGCGGCTGCGCCGCACCGAACACCGCTACCACCCGCGCCAGCGCGGTTTCGGTGCAGGCGCGCATGTCCATCGGCTCGGTGGCGAGCCAGATGGCATCAATGCGGATCATCGTGTTAATCCACGAACAAATCGGGCGCAACCCTCGGGACCATTGGCGAGCCAATTAACCGTCAGAGTTTCGTGCTCCAACGGTACATTAATGCTGATCGATGTTTCAGGACGAGCTTGAACGTTCGACTCCAGCGTCAGAGGCACGAAAGCCGGCAAGTCTGGTTAGTGAATCGGGCAGGCCAACAGGTTGTAGCGCGGCTGATATTGCTATAGGAGCGTCACCAAATGGGAATGCCCTTCGGTTGACTCGACTCTCTGCATGCTGAGATTGCGTCAGTCGCATTAGTTTTTGTTCCCGCTGTATTTATTACCTCAGTTGCCTCGGGGTTACGTTCAGGTGACTCTTCAGCAGGCGACGCAGGGCTGTTGGGTCGCTGAAGCCCACTTGCTCGGCGATGTGCTCTACCGAGCATCGACTGCTTTCTAGTAATGCTCGTGCCTTATTCAGTTGGACTGTTCGAATTAGGTGTAGAGGGCCGCGCCCTGTGGCCTTGGATACCTGCCTGGAGAGTGTTCGTGTGCTCATTCGCATTTTTGTTGCCAGGGCGCTAACACTCACAGGTGTTGGCAGCGACGCCTCGACATGAGCGATCACCTGCGCGATTAGTTCACCATGCGCCATCAGTGCGGGAACCATGAAGGGAGATTGCAACTGCCGCTGATTTAAAAGTAGGGCTTTAGCCACTGCTTCGACCAGTTCAGGGCCAAAGCGTTGGCCGATCAAATGCATCAATAAATCGGTATGCCCTAAGGCGGCACCTGCAGTAATCAGAGGAGCATCCTCAATAACCATACGGTCTGGATCGACGATGCAGCGATTTGCAAGTTGCCGCAATGTGGCGGCCAGCCACCAGCTCGTCGTAACCGTCTTCCCTTCAGTTAGTCCTGCTGCATACAAGAGAAACACGGCTGAACATGACGCTGCTACAGTTCCGCCTGCAGCCACATGCTGACGTAAGGCAGCTAGCACTGGCTCCAGTTCAGGCTGTAATAAGTGCGATTTCAATACGACTGCAGCATCGATATCTAATCCGGGAAGAATCCAACAGGCTCGCCCATCGGACGGGAGTATCAAACTCTGCGCGAGGAGGCTGAGGCCATTTCCTAATGAAATAGCCCCTTCTACTGCTGAGCGCACAGTCCAGCGCGGCGCTGGTAAACCTAGCCGTGGTGCTAACTTTGATGCGGTTGAAAGTATGTCCAGCGATAGAGCGACGCTGGAAGCAAACGCCCTTGGGGGGGACAATAACAATGAAATCGTTCATTGGCTGATTCTGCCTGAAAGATGTCTGATCGGCCAATTTTTTTTGCGAACAGACCGCGTTCTAATGGTGGCTTATTCACCAAGAGGATTTATTTGTGCCAAATATCATCATTAAGCTTCCTGCTAATGTGCTAAGCGGTGACGCCATACAGCAACTTCTGGCCGCTGTTGATTCTGCAGCAGTAGAGGCAACGGGGCTCGGAAATGAGCCTCGGCAGCGACTCCTGTGTTGGGTCATGCTCGATGAGATTCCCGATGGGCGTTGGATTTGTGGTGGGCGCTGCGACTTTGACCAATTCATACCCTGTCATGTACAGGTACTAGCTCCAGCTGGAGAGTTGAATGCCGGGCGTCGGGCTCATTTCGCCGCATTGCTGCATAAGGCAATTGCCGGCAGTCTGGTCGAGGATGATTCCCGTGTTCTAATGACCTCTATCGTAATCGGCGACGTGGTGGATGGAACTTGGGCCGCTAACGGCGATATTTGGCATCTGCCAGATTTCGTGAAGGCTGCTGGCTACGCACCTCAAAAGGTTGTGGCTGATGCTTCGCTCAAATAGTTGAATTAAGTATAGGGGGGCTGTCTAGGTGTTTCTATTTCTGACGTTGCACAGCTTAAAGAGCAGAGATCATCTACACTTAAGTTTGAGCTACCCATCCCCTGTGATGCAGAACGATTATATGTCTATCGTTCTGCATTCACAGGATTCAGGAGTTCCCGCCTGGCAGCTTCTATCACCTTGCCCTCGATTCGCTTGAGGGCCCTTTCATAGATTTCTACAGTGCTGCATGAATCGCATCCACGATGCTTTGCGTCAATGTTTCATTCGGTGCCGTCGTAAGAACTGGTGTCCGAATGGTCGTGGAATCCGCAAGTTACACAGGGCACAACTGGCGATTTCGGGTCAGTTCGCCCTCGAACCATTCAAGCTGCGCGCATTGTGTTTCAAGGGCTTGAATCTGCGTCTTCAACGCCTGTTTTTTGGTCGCCAGTGCTTGTTGAGCGGCGCCCCAGGGAAAGCTCGCGGTCCACTCTGCCGGTATCAAAGCTTGCAATTCCTTGAGCTTGAAACCCAATTGTTGGGCGCACTTGATGAACCTCAGCAACTCGACACTTTGCTCATCGTAGAGGCGATAACGACCTTGGCGCCGCGCGGCAGGTAGCAGGCCAATGGCCTCGTAGTGGCGGATGGTTTTTACCGTCGTACCTGATAGTTGAGCCGCTTTACCGATGTACATGAACAATCCATTGATGATGTGCAGAGTACCGAAATTACCTGAAATTCCGCCCCCTAGCGACGGGCAATGGCCCGTGCTTGTGCCAACCAGCGTTCCCGCTGCTCAGGCCAGGACTTGATCAGCGGACCGAAGGTAATGGCCTTCACGGGTTTGATGCCACAGAACTCCAGGGTGGTCTTGCGCATTTGATGCACGCCAGGCATGCGATAGATCCAGTGGTAATACCAAGGTGGCGTATCGAGGGTAACCAACAGTTCGGCGCTACGGCCCTTGAGCAGTTGCTCCGGGAACGGCGAGTTCTGTCGGTACTTGAAGGCAAAGCCGGGTAGTAATACCCGATCCAGAAAGCCCTTCAAGAGTGCTGGGATCCCGCCCCACCAAATCGGATAGATGAACACCAGGTGTTGCGCCCAGGCAATGTCGGCCTGGGCCCGCAGAAGGTCTGGCTCTAGTGGTTGTGTCAGATGATAGCCGTCGTGCAGCACCGGGTTGAAGCGTTGCTCGCCCAATCGCAACAGGCGTACTTCGTGACCGGCCTGGAAAGACGACTCAAGGTACGCATCGGCTAGTGCCGAGCAGAAACTGTTGGCAGAAGGGTGGCCGAGAACGACCAGGGTGCGCTTGCTCATGTAGGGCTCCAGAAGGAATAAGCCCTCAGGGTAAAGTCTGCCCCTGGCAGGAGAGTCAAGCCCTCGATATTGCTTGGCTCAGGAGAGGTGCGTCATCGGGCTGATGTCGCTGGCATGTTGTGGGTGCCAACGAACCACTCGGAGCCGCCCAGTTCGAACGGGGTGAGCGATGCACGCCGACAACCAAACCGGTTCGAACCGCAAGGTGGCCATGGGCGTGGTGCACCTGATTGAGCTGGCACAGCTGAAAATGGACTCGGTGCTGGATGGACGGGCCTTCAACGCCTGCACCTGACAAGACTCGGTCATTGAGCGGGAAGCTGTGCTTCCTGTTCCGTCGAAGATCACGCCCACTGACAACGCATGATCTTCGACGGTGGTACATCGCGATAGTCATGAACTGAAACATCGCCGCGCCTCAAAAATGTGCTCCTGGGGTACAAAATTCACCTGTCAGCACTACAACCCCATACCCCCATCCCAACGATGGATAAGCTCATGTTGAGAGAAGAACGCGAACACCTCGAACTGGAAAACCTTTCGGTCGAAACCCGCAAGCTCATGGCAGAAATGAGCAAACTGAACACCGAAAAAGAAAAAATCAAGCGTGAAACCGTGCTTTACCCCCTCGTCGTTGGAGCAGGCCTGATCACCTCTCTGGCCGCACTATTTACGTTTCTGGACAAGTAGCAAAAGCAACCACAGGTTTGAGTATTCGTTAGTACCCATTCACAGTTAGTGGAACCAGACGACCATACCCCGTTGAATGAGGATGTGCATCATGCAGCCCCCGCGTACCGAAGAGTCCCGCAGTCTATCTGACGACCTGATACAGCTGCGTGCCGATGTGGCCGCCTTCCACCAAGAAGCAAGACGTACTCCCCCCTGTAATCCTCACGAGGTTTGGTTGCCTTTCGGACTAGGGGCCGGCATGGCACTGGCTGTGTTTATCATCGTTTCACTGATGAAGCACCTGGGCTGACCCCCTGCGAACACGCAACACACCTTGGGTGTGCTATCGACGCGGGCTATTCAGTGCAATAGATTTTGAACGGGCTCTATCAGGCCGGCTCCCCGATACACCACCATTGAACCGAAACCTCATCGTCAGGTTGAGTCACGTCATGCCCGTGCGATAGCAATAGCCCAAGACCAGCACGCGCATCATCTGTCCAAGATCAGGGGTTTGACGTGGGTCAGGGTCTATACTGGCCTCACCCCTTTTAATCAGATCCACCCTTGATCACCGCGCAGCCCACCAGGCAGAACACGTGAAGCATTCGACAGTTACTGCAGCGCTGCTCTGTCTATTGCTCGGCACTCCCGTCAGAGCCGAGCCGTATCAGATCGTTACCGAAGAGTGGGCACCGTACAACTACCAGGAGAACAATCGGCTCACGGGCCTGTCCACGGAGATCGTTCGGGGCATAATGGCGCTGACCGGGGATCACTTTGAGATCGTGCTGTTGCCCAGCATGCGAAGCATCCGCACATTGAAGACCCGGCCCAAGACCATCCTGTATTCCCTATTCCGCACGGCGGAGCGCGAACCGTTATACAAGTGGGTCGGACCGATCGTGGAAGAGTCCATTCACCCCTATCAGCTAGCCAATGCGCGGCAGCCGGTGAATTCCCTGGAGCAGCTACGGCACGCCCCCCGGATCACGACCAGACAGGCCGGCCTGATACCCGATACTCTGCAGGCGCAGGGCTTCAACAACCTCGAAAAGATTGCAAGCGAGAGCCAGCAGCTCTACCGCATGCTGCTGGCCGGGCGCACCGACATCATCGTAGGCGACACCGACGCGGGGGTGGCTTACTACAGCCGCCAGTTGAACATCGCCCTCGGCACGCTGCGGCGAATTCCCATCGAGCTCTATCGCTCATCGCTGTACATCGCCTTCAGCCCCGACTGTGACGACAAACTGGTCGCCGCCTGGGCCAACGCCCTGGAGCAGATGCGTCGCTCTGGCGAGCTGGAGCGCATCCAGGCTCGGTACAGTCAACCCATCGGGCCATGAGATCTCGGCAAGCAATTCAGGGTAGTAGACAGCCGCTTCCGGTTCGAAATTGAGGCTATTCAAAAACGACCTAACATAGCGACGATGATTGACTGGAAGAACAAATTTCCGTTGCTAGTGTTACCCATGGAGATGCCTGCCAAAGCGGCCATACTTCCTTGATAAAAAATGACAGCAGCAAGCATTGGATTTTTATTCGGAAAATCCGCCTGCTGCCTTTCCTTTTCCAATACGGCTCATCCTTGAGTAAGTGTCCATAGATAAAACACCATCCGCTCATTAGCCACAAGCGGCATACAAACAATCCCAAGCGTTCGCCATTTACTTTTTGAGAAACCAAGGAGTAGGTTCATGGCAGAATCCGATGGCAAAAGGACCAAGACTCACCTATTCAAAGAATCGCACTTCAGACCACGGGGACGACTCCTGCTTCTTACCGGGACGCTGTTGTTGATCAATATGACAGGCCTGTGGTTCATGTGGGTAGTGGCCGGACTTGATGGGAACATCTTATGGCTTGTGACTGTACTCGCGGCCTTCACCACGGTGATCACTGGTACCCCTCTCATCATGTTTTTGAGCCTGGGCTGGTTTTCCCGGTACAACGAATTCCAGAACAGCTTGAAAGGTGGCGCCCTGGTGGCCTATCTGCAACGCTTCTGGTCGCCCAGCCTCATTCATTCGCTCCAGGACGAAGGAAAATTGACTGAGGATGAACCCGCGGATCGTTGGCGCGCATGCGCCGATGAAAACCCGATACTGTGCGAACGTTTATTCGCACGGATATACCACGAGCAATATGGATTGGTGCCCTTTGTGGTGCCGTTCATCATTCTCTTGGCGGTGGCGTATGCAGCGGCCGCTTTGGTGGCCTGTAATTATGTCACCCAGAATTGCCCTCCCACGCTTCAGATCGCTTGCATCTATCATCTTGGCAGTCCGCTGCTGGTAAGTTCGCTGGCGGGGGCTTTCATGTTTGTCGTCAGCGACTCCGTCCTTAGTATCCGGCGCAAGTCATTGAATATTTCCGATGTGTATTGGTATTCCCTGCGATTATTTTTAGCCATTCCTCTCGCCTTGGTGATTGCGAATACCGGCACGGGCGATGGCGCACAAATCGTCACGGCCTTTGCCTTGGGGACCCTTCCAGTCGATTCACTGATGAAGGTCGTGCGAAGAATGGGCTTTCCCCAAATCACCGACCAGGACAAGCAGGACGGCAGTTCAGATAAGTTACTGGTCCTTGAAGGCGTAACACTGCCTGTGGTGGCGACACTGGAAGCCGAGGGCATCAACTCTATCGAGCAGGTCGCCGCGGCGGACCCGGTACTCCTTTCGATTCGTACTGGATTCCCCTTCAGGTTCACATTGCGCTTGGGCTCCCAGGCCATCGTGCGGCGCCATCTGGGGGAAAACGCCGCCCAACTGCTTCCAGTGGGACTGGGGGATGTCGTCCCGATTTACCTGCTGGTGCAGGCATTCAGCGCCGGGCCAATCGTCGGCGCCCCTGGGCCGTTTCCGTTGATTGAATCACCCGACCTGATCGTCCAGAACGCTGCCGCCCGCCTCTTCCCCAATGAAGATGAGGCGCAGCGTCAGGCCGTTACCAAAATGAAATTTCGTCAAATTGCGGCTGAAGAGTACACGGCGATGCTCGCACGGATAACGCCACCCGATATCGGGCTGTAGAGGCGGCGCCAGATAGCGGCTTCGCAAGACAGACAATTGATCACAGACGGTGGAAGCCATGAATCAAATTGAACATGTCGTCGTTGTCATGCTGGAGAACCGCTCACTGGATACGATGCTTGGCTGGCTCTATCCGACCGGCAGCCCGCCGTTGCATGTCCTGCCAGCCAGCAGCTCCCCTCAATTTGATGGGCTGCGCCCCGACATGTTCAACCCTCGTTCGGGCTCCACCCCCGCGCGTCATGTTGCAGTAACGCCGAATGCCAGTAGTTTTCAGGTCCCGGATCCCGACCCGCAGGAAACCTTTGCCAACGTCACCTACCAGTTGTTCAGGGACGGGCCCGTCAGCCCCGCCAATACGCCCCCCATGGGTTTTGTCGACAACTACGCCACCACGAAAACCACCAACCCCGATCAGATCATGCAGTGTTACAGTCCGGCACAGTTGCCGGTATTGGCCGAATTGGCCCGCGCCTATGCGGTTTCCGATGCCTGGTTCGCTTCCGTGCCCAGCCAGACGTGGCCTAACCGTGCGTTTGTTCACACCGGAACTTCCAATGGCCACGTTGACAACGGCACGCCTCCCGATCCGTTCGCCTGGGATGTCCCCACTATATTCAACGTGCTGAACTCTATTGGCTGCAGTTGGGGCGTCTACAGCAATACCATCCTGACCCCCTCCCTGACCCGGACGATGTTCCCCAAATTATGGGACCCCATGCTGAGTCCTCACTTCCGAGGGTTTTCCGCTTTTCTGGATGCGTGCCAAACCAACTCGTTACCCCGTTATTCGTTTATCGAACCGAGCTTTCTGGTCGACCCTAACGACCAGCATCCCCCGCATGATGTTCAGGCGGGTGAAGCCTTTCTGTATTCGATCTGGAACGCCGTCAGTACGTCGCCGGGCTGGAACCAGACCTTGCTCATCATCACCTACGACGAGCATGGCGGTTGTTTCGATCATGTCACCCCGCCGTTCAATGCCGCCCCGCCGGACCAGGCCCGTTCGCCGGATGGCAACGGCTTCGACTTCACGCGTTTTGGCGTACGCGTGCCAGCCGTGGTGATCTCACCTTACATTCAGGCTGGCACGGTGTTCAGATCGGACAGCGCAAACGCCCCGTATGATCACACCAGTATCCTGGCCACCTTGCGCGACTGGATCGGTATCCCCGCGAAGGACATGCTCCCCAGCAAGCGGATTGCGAATGCGCCGACGCTCAATCAATTGCTCACCCTGAGTACACCGCGTGTTGACCTACCCGCCATACAGGCGTCGACGGTCACCACCTTCACTCAGCCGGCGCCGAGCGCGGCGCTCAACGATCTTCAAAAAAGCCTGGTCACAGGTTCCGCGAAACGCTTCGGACTCGACCCGGCGGCGACCTTGCAGACGGTGGGTACCCGGCAACATGCCGTTGATTTCTTCACGCGACGGATCACTCACGCACACGCTTAGAGCGACTAATGCTCCAAGCTCATCAAGCGGTTACATTCGCAAGATAGGGCTCCTCGTGGAGGAGCCCGGTGGCGTCGGACAACAGAGCAATCCTTGCGCCCGATCATTCGATTTCTTCGAATTAACCCAGCAAAATAACTCGATATTCGTGCTACCGGCAGCTCCGTAAGCTTCCTTCGCCAAGCAATACGTTTGGTTTGCGGGTTTCAAAGCCGAAGGAGTACTGAATGTTTGATTGCTATCTGGATAAAGGCTTAACGCGCCCTCCACTGCCATCCCGGAACTTCGCTTGCAGGAAAAAGGTGTAAGGGGACCAGACCATGCCATACCTTTACCTCTCGCTGGCCGCCATCTTTTGGGGTGGCAACTATGTCGTCGGCAAGCTGATGGTCATCGACATTGATCCTGTCCTGCTGTCGCAAACCCGGTGGCTGCTGACAAGTGCGTTGTTGCTGCTCATCAACTATCGACCGCTGAGCCGATCAATGGGGGCAATTCGCCAGTCCTGGAAAACACTGACAATGCTCGCGATCTGCGGCCAGGTGCTGTTCCCGCTGACCTTGTATGTAGGGCTGCAGTACACCACCTCGTTGAATGCTGCCATCTATCTCTCGGCGACGCCGTGCCTGGTGCTGTCCATCAATCGCTTTGTATTCGGCGACAACATCTCACGGGCCAACTGGCTTGGCGTCGTAGCCAGCACGCTAGGTGTCATATGGCTGGTTAGCATGGGCCACCTCTCGGACTTGCGCTTCCTCAAGCAATTCAACAAGGGGGACCTGTGGACCATGCTGTCGGCAGCCAGTTGGGCAATGTACTGTGCGTTTCTGCGCACAAAGCCCAAGGCCATTCCCGGCGGCGCATTTGTTACCTACTCGGCGCTGGTAGGCACTGTATTGCTGATCCCCTTCACGCTCGTGACGCTATGCCTGACACCGGACAGCCTTCCCACTATGCTGAACGGCACCATCAGCTTATGGGGACTGGCGTATCTGGTCATCTTTCCATCATGGCTGTCTTATCTGTTCTGGAACCGCGGCATTGCTGAAATCGGAGCAACACGCGGGGAGATTTTTACTCATCTGGTGCCCTTGTCCGGTGGGGTCTTGAGCATCATCTTCCTGGGTACGCCACTCCATGCCTACCACTGGGTGAGCCTGATGCTTATCGTCGTCGGGGTTGTGATGTGCTCGGCCAAACCCAAGCCGAAACTGATCAGCAAAGTAGAGACGGCCTGATGCACAAATTGATGAGTACGTTGCGTCTGTAACGATCAAGCAAGTCCATCCGCAGACGGCTGCGCGCGAAGAACCATGGTTAGCCGTGGCTCTTCGTCCCCCCTGGTTCAATCATCGGTCTGGCCTCACACTTCTCGCCTTCAAGAATCCATTGGGTAAGCCGCCTTGCAGCAGAACCAGACGATGCATCGAGAAAGACCATTTCTGTATTGAACGTCGCATAGGGGCCAGTCAGTTCCAGACTGAGCACTTTATGGGTAGGGGCGAAGACCTCAACCAGTGCTTGGGGCACCAGTGAAACACCAGCACCATCGGCCACCTGAGAAAACAGAAGCGAATAGGAACCGCATTCAACGATCCGCCCAGGCGTCGCACGATGAAACGTCAACAACTCTTTAAGGTTGCGTTGCGAGGCACTTTGCCGGCTATTGACCAAAAAGCTGCAGTCATCCAGAGCGTCCAGCGATACTGGAGCATGTGACTCACCATAAATCAGCGTCAGGCGATCTTCGAACAATCCAAGCCGGGTCAGATGCCCCGGGGCGACTCCAGCCCCCACGATGGCAGCGTCGCAAACGCCCGACTCCAGTGCATCGATCAAATAGGTGGAGTTGCCTAAGGTGACATCGATCTCTAATGCAATCGGATTGCTCAATATCCGTTGTAACAACGACTGACGAGCCAGCGTGAAGTTTTCGCTCACGCCAAGGCGCAGCTTCTGCGCACCACTGCCCTGCCCAAAACTGGCCTCAGCCTTCGCTACCCACTCAAGGATTTTCGAGGCATAGCCATACAGTTCGTTGCCAGCAGCTGTCACTACGATGCGCCGGCCTGAACGTTCGAACAGGCGAACGCCCAACTTGGACTCCAGCGTCTTGATGCGGAATGAGATGCTTGATTGCACGCGGTTGAGCCTCAGCGCGGCCTGAGTGACACTGCCGTAATCGACAATAGCCTTGAATGCTTCCAGCTCGGCGTTTTCCATCATGGAAAAATAGCTCCCGGTCCCATAGTCCCACTCAAAACACCAACTTGTACCCGATCGAAAACAGCATGACCGCCAGGAACGGCCGCAGGACGCCATCGGGTACCCGCCCGGCCAGATGGCTACCGATGTAGATCCCCGGCAGCGAGCCCATCAACAAGAAGCCCAGCAGCTCCCAGTTCATATTGCCCATGCTCGCATGCCCCAGGCCCGCGACCAGGGTCAGCGGCACCGCATGGGCGATTTCCGTGCCCACCAGGCGCCGGGTCGGCAGGAACGGATAGAGGATAAACAAGGCCACCGTGCCCAAGGCACCGGCACCGATGGAGGTCAAGGCGACCATGGTGCCGAGGGTCAGGCCGGTCAGCAGCGTCAGTCCGTTCAACTTCGACTCGCTGAACTGCGTGTGATCGACACCCCGTCGATGGGCAAATGCCAGCAGCTTGTTCCTGAACAACACCGCCAGTGCCGTCAGCAACAGCACAAAACCCAACGACTGCTTGATGACACTGTTCAAGGCTTCGGGCGCAGTGTGCAGACTGCTCAAGAACCACAAGGTCAATAACACCGCTGGCACGCTGCCCAGGGTCAGCCAGCCGGTGATTTTCCAGTCGATATTGTCGTTCGTCCTGTGAACGAGAACGCCGCCGGACTTGGTGATCGCGGCGTACAACAGGTCCGTGCCCACGGCGGTGGCCGGGTTGATGCCGAACCACAGCAGGATAGGTGTCATCAACGAACCGCCACCGACGCCGGTCATCCCGACGATAAAGCCGACCACCAGGCCCGCGACGACAAAACCGAAATTCCCGACATCCATTGGCAAACCCTGTGAATTCAGCACAACCACAAAAACTGGCAGGCAGCATAGCGCCTAACGTTATGACTCTTTATATAAATATAATCTAACGTTATAACTCATCGTGGTATGCGCGCGGTATGGAAACAACACGCCTATCGTCCAGGAACCCTGAGTCAGCGCCCCGGCTGCCACTGCGGATACTCGGCCATTTCCTCATACTGTAGCCACGGCACGTCATGGGATACCCAGATATGCTGCTCGGCCACCACGCCCGGGTCCTCATCCAGGGTCGCGACCCGCACAATCACCAATGGCAACGCTGGTCTCTCGGCCATCAAATGCGAGCCGCACCGCGAACAGAAATGCCGTAGTTTGCCTGGTGAGGACTCATAGGCTGTCAGTCTTTCCTGGCCCTTGAGCCAGCGGAAATGCTCGCGCTTGACCCCGGCGGTGCTGGCAAACGCCGCCGCATGGGTTTTGCGGCAGGTATGGCAATGACAATGTCCGATCGGCATGTCGATAGAGTCGATTTCATACTCGACGGCCCCACAAGCACAGCTACCCTTCATACCCGCTCCTTGACCATGAATCCGCCTGATGCAGCATCCCGACCTGCTCTTGTATCAGGCGTTAAGCTGGCCAGCAACGGTCAGTCCAGGCGAATGCAGCGATACGCCTCGGTCCGATAAGGAAAAGCGATGGTCTCCCTGCCACGCAAGGCCGGGTGGGTTTGAATCAATGCCTGAAGCTGCTCGGTGACCTTGGCTTTTTCCGCCACGGGCAATGCGGCAATAAAGCTGACCGACAGAAAGCGATCGATGATGACTTCCTCGGGCGTGCCCACGTGGCGGTACTCAAAGCGGCTCAGCTCGGGTGCCGAGAAGTAGCGACCGTTGAACGGCTGGCGCCAGGCACCGCTATGAAAACGCGGAGTATCGCCCTCGTAAGGGGTAATGATCCGGGTAATGGCCGCCACCCAGTCAACCGACTCGTCACGCACGTTCCACACCAGCCCGAGCCGTCCGCCCGGCTTGAGTACCCGGTGAATCTCGGCCAGCGCCGCTTCATGGGCAAACCAGTGAAATGCCTGGGCACACAACAGCGCATCGGCAAACTGGGACTCCAGCGGTATGGCCTGCGCCGTCCCCGACAGCGCTCGGACCTCCGGCAGGCGCGCCACCAGCTCGGCACGCATCGCCTCGACCGGTTCAATGGCCGTCACCGTGGCTCCGGTCGCCGCCAACAAGCGCGTGAACTTGCCAGTGCCGGCCCCCAGGTCGATCGCCTGCCCACCCGGCACGACCCCCAGGGAGTCGCGCAGCCATGGCAACAATTCGGCGGGATAGTCAGGACGCCCATGGGCATAGGTTTTGGCTTCAGCGCTGAAACCGACTTGTGCTGCCTTGTGAACACCCGACATGACAATGACCTCCATGGATTGGTTAGGGCGACTACTACCTTGCGTCAGTCATCCAGATCCTTGGGCGGTGCTGCCGACTTGCCGGCCTTCTCGCCCTTGGCACCTTTCGCGCCCTTCGCTGGCTTGGCTTCCGGTACCGCGGGCGGCGTGGGCGCGACGGCGGCTTTTTCCGAGGCTGGCAAGGCATCGACCGCACTGAACACATCCTTGAGCGCAATCGGCCCCTCGTGTTCGAGGATCTTCTGCTCTCCGTCCTTGCCCACCAGGATCACCGTGGACTTGCCCTCCGGCGTGACCCCCAGCTTGAGCCCGCGAATCAACGCCATGGTGGTCGGCTGTTCCATCCATTTACCCGCACGCTTGCCGACAGTCTGCGCCACTTCGTAGAGCACCAGTTGACGCTCGTCGACCTCCTTCCTGTTGGCGGGGTCGTCGATCGCCTTCTTCAGGCTGACCAGCGTGGGATCCGCCGTACTCGGCGCAATCACGATCAACGGGCGGTTTTTCCCCAGATCCTGGGCCAGCGGAGACGCCTCATCGGCCGCCCATACGGGACTTGCAGCAACGACGGACAGTACAGCGAGGGTCAATGACCGGATCAACATACACACCTCCTTCGGATATCCATGGGCTAATGATTGCGCATCGTAGGAAAAGGTCCACAAGCAACGCAGTTATTTTTCAAAATTCAAGTAACTTGATCTTTCCTCGAGCAAGACGTCGAACAACGCCTGGGCTGCCGCCGACAGTTCATGGCCGGGTTTGGTCAGTACGCCGATGGCCCGTTCGACCACTGGGTCACACAGGGTGATACAGCGCGCGCCGAGCTCGCGCATTTGCCCGACACACAACGCCGGCACCGCGCTGACCCCCAACCCACTGGCAACCATCCGCCCTACCGTTGCCAGTTGATGACTCTCGAACTCCACCGGCAAGCTCATGCCCCGGGCCCGCAGATGCTCCTCCAACATGACCCGCACCGTGGACGGGCGCTGCAAGGTGATGAAGGGTTGCGTCAACAAGGTGGGCCAATCGATCCGGGCCTGGTCAATCCAGGGCGAATCCGCCGGCACCACGGCGACGAATCGGTCGATATACAACGGCGTGAAAGCCAGCGACGAGCCCTGCTGCGGTTCGAAGGCCACGCCCAGTTCCACCTGGCCGTCGCGCACCATCTCCAGGACCTGCTCGTTGATCACATCGTTGACCGTGACATTGACCTGGGGATAGCGTGCACGGAAGGTCTTGAGGATCGACGGCAGCAGGTTGCCGGCGAACGACGGCATGGCCGCCAGGGTCACACGGCCACGCTGCAGGGTGAAACGCTGGCGCAGTTCGTCCTCGGCATTGTCCCAATCGGCGATCAGGCGTCGGGCCAGGGGCACCAGGACCTCGCCTTCCGGGGTCAGGGCGACATTGCGGGTGTTGCGACTGAACAGCCGCCCGCCCAAGCCTTCCTCCAGGGCCTTGATCGTCAGGCTCAGCGCCGATTGCGACAAATAGAGACGCTCGCCCGCCACGGCAAAGCTCAGGCTCTGGGCAACGGCAAGAAAGGCCCTAAGCTGTTTAACGGTCATGGACAAGATCTCTACTGGGGAAAAGGTCACTCTTGAGCTTTATCAATCAATCGCCCCTAAAAATCAACTTAACAAATATATCTTCTGGAGCAACACTCACTTCCAACGGCGAGTCCGACAAACAACAAGAGGATGGTGCATATGGCAGGTTTCGATAAACGCGTGTCTTCCTATGAAGAAGCCCTGGCCGGGCTCGAGGATGGCATGACGGTTCTCAGCGGTGGCTTCGGCCTGTGCGGTATCCCCGAGAACCTGATCGCCGAGATCAAGCGCAAGGGCACCCGCGACCTGACCGTGGTCTCCAACAACTGCGGCGTCGATGGCTTCGGCCTCGGGGTGCTGCTGGAAGACCGGCAGATCCGCAAGGTAGTCGCCTCCTATGTCGGCGAAAACGCGCTCTTCGAAAAGCAATTGCTCAGCGGCGAAATCGAGGTGGTGCTGACCCCGCAAGGCACCCTGGCCGAAAAAATGCGCGCCGGCGGTGCCGGTATCCCGGCCTTCTTCACCGCCACCGGAGTCGGCACCCCGGTCGCCGACGGCAAGGAAACCCGTGAATTCAACGGTCGTCCGTACCTGATGGAAGAGTCCATCACCGGCGACTTCGCCATTGTCAAAGGCTGGAAAGCCGATCACTTCGGCAACGTCATCTACCGCCACACCGCGCAGAACTTCAACCCGCTGGCCGCCACCGCCGGCAGGATCACCGTGGTCGAAGTCGAGGAAATCGTCGAACCTGGCGAGTTGGAGCCATCGCAGATCCACACCCCGGGCATCTACGTCGACCGGGTTATCTGTGGCACGTTCGAGAAGCGCATCGAACAGCGCACCGTGCGCAAGTGATCGTCGGCCCTTCCCTCGACTAACGGAGAACAAGAACATGGCACTTTCCCGCGAACAAATGGCCCAGCGCGTCGCCCGCGAAATGCAGGACGGCTACTACGTGAACCTGGGCATCGGCATTCCGACCCTGGTCGCCAACTACATCCCCGCCGGCATGGAAGTCATGCTGCAATCGGAAAACGGCCTGCTCGGCATGGGCGCCTTTCCCACTGAAGACGAAGTCGATGCCGACATGATCAACGCCGGCAAGCAGACCGTCACCGCCCGAATCGGCGCTTCGATCTTTTCCTCCGCCGAGTCTTTCGCGATGATTCGCGGCGGCCATATCGACCTCACGGTGCTCGGTGCCTTTGAAGTCGACGTAGAGGGCAACATCGCCTCCTGGATGATCCCCGGCAAGCTGGTCAAGGGCATGGGTGGCGCCATGGACCTGGTGGCCGGCGCGGAAAACATCATCGTCACCATGACCCATGCGTCCAAGGACGGCGAGTCGAAACTGCTGTCGCGTTGCAGTCTGCCGCTGACCGGTGCGCACTGCATCAAACGCGTGTTGACCGACCTCGCCTACCTGGAAATCGAAAACGGCGCGTTCATTCTCAAGGAACGTGCGCCCGGTGTCAGCGTCGAGGAGATTGTCAGCAAGACCGCGGGTAAACTGATCGTCCCCGACCACGTGCCTGAAATGCAATTTTCCTGATGAGGAATGAAGCGATGCAAGATGTAGTGATTGTGGCCGCCACCCGCACGGCGGTGGGCAGCTTCCAGGGTTCGCTGGCGACTATCTCCGCCGTCGACCTCGGTGCGGCGGTGATTCGCCAACTGCTGAGTCAGACCGGCCTGGATGGCACCCAGGTCGATGAAGTGATCATGGGCCAGGTGCTCACCGCCGGTGCCGGGCAGAACCCCGCGCGCCAGTCCGCGATCAAGGCCGGCCTGCCTCACGCGGTACCGGCCATGACCCTGAACAAGGTCTGCGGTTCGGGTCTCAAGGCTCTGCACCTGGCCACCCAGGCGATTCGCTGCGGCGATGCCGAGGTGATCATCGCCGGCGGCCAGGAGAACATGAGCCTGTCCAATTACGTGATACCCGGTGCTCGAACCGGCCTGCGCATGGGCCACAGCCAGATCGTCGACACCATGATCAGCGACGGCCTGTGGGATGCGTTCAACGATTACCACATGGGCATCACCGCCGAGAACCTGGCAGCCAAGTACGACATCAGCCGTGAAGCCCAGGATGCCTTCGCCGCCGCTTCCCAGCAGAAAGCCGTCGCGGCCATTGAAGCCGGGCGTTTCGTCGATGAGATCACCCCGATCCTGATTCCCCAGCGCAAGGGCGACCCGGTGGCCTTCGCTACCGACGAACAACCGCGCGCCGGGACTACTGCGGAGTCGCTGGGCAAGCTCAAGCCGGCCTTCAAGAAAGACGGCACGGTCACCGCGGGCAATGCCTCGTCGCTGAACGACGGTGCCGCCGCCGTGATTCTGATGAGCGCCGCCAAGGCCAAGGCTCTCGGCCTGCCGGTGCTGGCGAAGATCGCCGCCTATGCCAACGCGGGCGTCGACCCGGCGCTCATGGGCATCGGCCCGGTCAGCGCCACCCGTCGCTGCCTGGACAAGGCCGGTTGGTCCATCGACCAGTTGGACCTGATCGAAGCCAACGAAGCCTTTGCTGCTCAGTCCTTGTCGGTGGGCAAGGAACTGGGGTGGGACGCGACCAAGGTCAACGTCAATGGCGGCGCGATTGCCCTGGGGCACCCGATCGGCGCGTCGGGCTGCCGGGTGCTGGTGACGCTGCTGCATGAAATGCTCAAGCGCGATGCAAAAAAAGGTCTGGCGACCTTGTGCATCGGTGGCGGCCAAGGCGTGGCGCTGGCGATCGAGCGCTAGCCCCCGACAAAGCCGATGATGGCGGTGAATCTTACATCGCCATCGTCGGCAAGCCGGCCACAATCTCTGTGCCGAACCGAAAGTCTGCATGCAACCGGAAACCTGTGGGAGCGGCGCTTGTCGGATCGCCGCACCGCCGCGAAGCTTTTGGCGGTCTCAAGGGCCTCTTCGCGGCGGTCCGGCGCTCCGGTAAATCCGGCTCCCACAAGGATCTGCGCCGAACACAAAATTTGCGTAAGACAACAGTCCTGTGGGAGCACACTGCTGTTGCAACATATCCCACAGGCTTCATAGCATTGTCCGGCACGGCCAGGTAACAATCCTGCTGCTATCCTCGATCTCTACCCCGTAGAAATCGAGCCGCCAGCATGATCCTTGTCCTGCTCCCCCACTCCGACTACGACCCCACCGAAAGCAGCGTGCCCTGGCAGGCCATGCGCCGGGCCGGGATTGAGGTGCGCTTTGCCACTCCGCTGGGCGCCCCGGCCTACGCCGACCCGCGCCTGGTGGAGCACGGTTTCGGCCTGCTGAACGCCATGCTGATGACCCGCGACAGTGACCTGCAAAGCTACAACGCGATGATCGCCGACGAGCATTTTCGCCAACCGCTGGCCTATGCCGATGTCGACCCCGAACAGTTCGAAGGCTTACTGGTGCCCGGCGGGCATGCCGAGGGCATGCGCAGTCTGCTGGAGTCGGACGCGGCCAAGCACATCGTCCTGCACTTCTTCAAAACCGACAAACCGGTTGCCTCGGTGTGCCACGGACCGTTGCTGCTGGCCCGCACCCTCGACCCCGACAGCGGACGTTCGGTGCTCCACGGGCGCAAGGTCACCGCGCTACTGTCCACCACCATGGAACTGGCCGCCTGGCTGATCACCGCGCCATGGCTCGGACGTTATTACCGGACCTATCCGCAAACCGTCGAGTCCGAGATCAAGGCCGCGCTGGCCAGTCCAAAGGACTTTTCCCAGGGCCCGCCAGCACTGCTGCGCGACTCCGCCGCCAAGCCGAACCGTGGCTTCGTGGTCCGCGACGGCAACCTGCTGACCGCGCGCTGGCCGGGGGATTGCCATCGCCTGGCCGCCGAGTGGGTCAAGCTGCTGAGACCCGCACAAGCCGCGTAGAAGCCGATTGGCCGACGCTGACTGTCACCTCAAGCCTGCCTGGTTGCAGAACAACGATGGATGAAACGAAGGTTATAGCTGAATCCATCAGGGCTGCGCTGATCCTTGCGCCCCGCGCGAACGAAAACTCCCGGGGCTCTCTCCCGTCCACTGTTTGAAGGCACGGTGAAAGGCGCTGGGCTCGCGAAAACCGACTTCCTGGGCAATATCGGCAATGCTCATGCCGGTGCTGCGCAAACGCTCGAAGGCGATGGCCCGACGCACCTCGTCCTTGATTTCCTGATAGGAAAAGCCCTCGCGCTGCAACGCCCGACGCAGGCTGGCCTGGTGGATATCGAACTCCACCGCCAGTTGCTCCAGGGTCGGCCAATGGTCATAACCACAAGCACGCAAGCGCTGGTGCACCCGGGCGCTGAAGCCCTCGCGATTGCGAAAACGGATAAACACCGATTGCGGCGCGTCACGCAGGAAGGTGTAGAGCGACTTGCGATCCTGCAACACCGGCAAGCGCAGATATTCGCGCTCGAATTCGATCTCGGTCACCGCCGCATCGAACTCCACGTAGGCCCCCCACAATAGATGCTCGTCGCCATGGGGCGGGCGGGCATGGGCGAACCGGGCGCGGCTGATGGGAATGCGCCGCCCCGCCAGCCAGCACATCAAACCGACGATCAAGATCAGGAAAGTCTCGGTGATGACCGCTTGCAGGTAAGGGTCCGGGGTCTGGGTACGCATCACTACCACCACCCGCTTACCGCGGACCTGTAGCTGGGCATCGATATCACGCAGGAACAGGGCGAAATATTCCAGCGACAGGCCCAGGGCCTTACCCACGGTCGGCGCCTGGATCAGCCCCCGGCAGATCAGGGCGAAGCTGCCAATGGGCATGCCATGGGAGTCGAAACCGAAGAACTCATCACCCAGCTCGCGAATCACCGTCAGCCAGAGTTGCGCCAATAGCCTGGGCGCAACCCGCTCGCCCAGTTCATCCAGGGAACGCTCGGCAAAGCCCGCGGCCTGCAACAGTTCGGCAATGCGCTGCGGCCGGTCGAGAAAACGCACCAGCAGGGCTTTGATGAAATAGGACGACACCGAATGTTTTTCTTTCATGAATCCCGGGCTGCGTATGGCAAAAAATCACAGGTTTACTGAGCAGTTTCGGCATAGGCCGAGTGCATGAGCAGTCCTAGACTTACCTCATCGGATGCACTGCCCAGCTCGCGCCTGACAAGATCATTCGAGCTGATCCACCACAATAATCAGGACTGCCCCCATGTCAAAGCCCGAAGTGTATATCGTCAGCGCCGCCCGTACCGCCATCGGCACTTTCGGCGGTTCGCTGAAAGACGTTCCCTTGAGCGAACTGGCCACCACCGCCGTCAAGGCCGCCCTGCAACGCAGCGACCTGGACCCGGCACGGGTCGGCCATGTGGTGATGGGCAACGTGATTCCCACCGACACCCAGGACGCCTATCTGTCGCGGGTTGCCGCCATCAACGCCGGCATTCCCAAGGAAACCCCGGCCTTCAATGTCAACCGCCTCTGCGGTTCGGGCTTGCAGGCGATTGTCTCGGCGGCGCAGACCCTGTTGCTGGGCGACGCCGATATCGCCATCGGCGCCGGTGCCGAATCCATGAGCCGTGGCCCCTATCTGCTGCCCTCGGCCCGCTGGGGCGCACGCATGGGCAATGTCCAGGCCATCGACTACATGCTGGGCATTCTCCATGACCCGTTCCATGGGATCCACATGGGCATCACCGCCGAGAATATTGCCGAGCGCAACGGCATTACCCGGCAGATGCAAGATGCCTTGGCCCAGGAAGAACAAGTGCGCGCCAGCCGCGCCATCGAGGAAGGCCGTTTCACCTCGCAGATCGTCCCGGTGGAGGTGCGCAGCCGCAAGGGCACGCAGTTGTTCAGCGTTGACGAGCACCCCAGGGCCACTTCGCTGGAACAGCTAGGACAAATGCGTACCGCCTTCAAGAAGGACGGCACCGTCACCGCCGGCAACGCCTCGGGGCTGAATGACGGCGCCGCCGCCCTGTTACTGGCCACCGGCGCGGCGGTCCAGGCCGACGGCCTGAAGCCCCTGGCCCGCCTGGTGGCCTACGCCCACGCCGGGGTCGAACCGGAACTGATGGGCCTCGGCCCGATCCCCGCCACGCGCCTGGCGCTCAAGCGTGCCGGCCTGACGGTGGCCGACCTGGACGTGATCGAGGCCAACGTCGCCTTCGCCGCCCAGGCCTGCGCCGTCAGCCAGGAGTTGGACCTCGATCCGGCCAAGGTCAACCCCAACGGCTCCGGGATCGCCCTGGGCCATCCGGTGGGGGCCACCGGCGCGATCATCGCCACCAAACTGATTCACGAACTGCACCGCACCGGCGGCCGCTACGGCCTGGCGACCATGTGCATCGGCGGCGGACAAGGCATCGCCGTTATCTTCGAACGGGTTTAAGGACAGTAAAAATATGAGTATTCAACGTATCGCCGTGATCGGCGCCGGTATCATGGGCAACGGCATTGCCCAGGTCTGTGCGGTGGCCGGTCTTGAGGTGTCGCTGATCGATGTGTCGCAGCAGGCTCTGGACAAAGGCCTGGCGACCCTGACCGGCAACCTCGACCGGCAAGTGCGCAAGGCAGTGATCAGCGCTGACGACAAGCAGGCCGCCCTCGGGCGCATCAGCCTGAGCACCGACTACGCGGTGCTCGCCCGCGCCGAACTGGTGATCGAGGCGGCGACGGAAAACCTCGAACTGAAGAAGCGCATTCTCAAACAGGTCGCCGAAGTGGCCAGTGCCGAGTGCATTATCGCCACCAACACCTCGTCGCTGTCGATCACCGAGCTGGCGGCGGCGATCGACCAGCCGGAACGCTTTATCGGCCTGCACTTCTTCAACCCGGTGCCAATGATGGGCCTGCTGGAAGTCATCCGCGGCCTGCAGACCAGCGACACCACCCATGCCCAGGCCGTGGCCTTGGCCGAGCGGATCGGCAAGACCGCGGTCACCGCCCGCAACCGCCCGGGTTTCGTGGTCAACCGCATCCTCTGCCCAATGATCAACGAAGCCATCTTCGTGCTCCAGGAAGACCTGGCCAGCGCCGAGGATATCGACGCGGGCATGCAGTTGGGCTGCAACCAGCCGATCGGTCCGTTGGCCCTGGCGGACCTGATCGGCCTGGACACCCTGCTGGCGATCATGGAGAGCCTGCACACGGGCTTCGACGAACCCAAGTACCGCCCGGCGCAACTGCTCAAGGAAATGGTTGCCGCCGGCTATCTGGGCCGTAAAAGCGGTCGCGGCTTCTACCGCTACGAGCGCTGATCGCCATGGCCCGCGCCGCCCTCGCCGCTATCGTGCCGGAAGCCGAGCTTCAGGCCAGGACCTCGCGTCATCTGCAAACCCGCGAAAAGGCCGTGGCGTTGTTTGCCCAGCGCGGGTTCGCCCAGGTAGGCCTGCGAGAGTTGGCCGGGCACCTGGGCATCCAGGCAGGCTCGATCTACAACCATATCGAGAGCAAGCAAGCCTTGCTCTTCGAGCTGATCGAGAGCCTGCACCTGGAGCTGCTGGGGATCGTCACGCAGCCGGTGCGCAGCACGCGCTCGGCGGAAAAACGCCTGAACGAACTGATCACCGCGCACCTGGACCTGCATCGTGCCAAGGGGGATTTCTTCCGGGTCGCCGAGCACGAGTTCCATTGCCTGGAGGCGGCGCAGCAGGCGGCGATCCTGGTCTTGCGCAGGCGCTATGAAAGTCATCTGATCAAGTTGCTGGCGCCGTTGGGGCTGTCGAGCGACGACACCCTGGCCCTGACTACCGTGCGCACCTTTCTCTGCCTGCTGAACAACCTGCCGGCCTGGACCGAGGAGGCTGGACTGGATTCGGCGACTTATCAGGCGTTGATGCACAACATTGCGCTGGGAGCGGTCAAGGGCGCGCTAACTCCCTCCGCCCGAGGAACACGGTCCCTGCAGGAGCCGGCTTGTCGGCGATGAGGTCGGTGAGTCCTGCATCGATCCGGCGGCCGCCAGCGTCGGCAAGTCGGCTCCCACAAGGTTTGCGCTGTTCCCTGGAAACGCAGCGTTACAGGCAGGTTGCTACAGCCGCCAGCCGTCTTGCGCCAATCGGCTTGCTGTTGGTCGCGTAGTAGTCGACCACCGTGCCCGCGCCCTCGTGGCGTACATCGGCAAAGAATTCCGCGCCACGGGTATAAACGGTCGAGCCGTCCTTGTAACCGGGCTGCAGATAGGCCGCCGCGTCCACACCGAACACCGCGTCGTCCTGCCAGGAAAACTGGATGCACTGGGCAACGACATTCTCGGCCTTGCTCGACGTGAAGCTCTTGGTCGGTCCGGTGGTGCGGGTCTGGTTCATGCCGGGCCCCATGCATCCTGTCAACGCCACTGCCGCCAAAGCCCCGATTAACATCCGCATGACCGTTCCCCACCGAAAAAAAGAAGCGACTTTAGCATTGTGGCCATTCAATACGAATCACTACTGAACAAGAGATCGTCCGCAGCCCGACGGAGGCCCCCCTTTCTGAAACTTTCACTTTTGTTCAGGCAAAAAAAAGCCCAAGCGGCTGATGGACGCTTGGGGCTGAAAAATGCATAAACCGTGGTAGGTGAACGCGGAGCAATATTAACTCAGTGCGACAATCTGTAACAACATGTTTTTCAAGTTCTTATTGACATAAGCCCTTCAATAACTACATGTTTTTTATGGTTTTGCGAACCAAAATGGGGCACAAGCAGTGGCCTTTTGTTACTAATACAGACTGTCGGATGGTTTGATATCACCCACAACAGTATTTGCTTCACCAACCGGGGGCGGCGACAATTGCCATTCCATTTTCTTTCGAGGTTTGCAACATGCGTAAAGCACTTACCGTCCTGGCCCTCAGCGCCCTGTTTGCCCAAGGCGCCATGGCGGCAGGCGGCACACAGGCTGCGGTCGGCGGTGGTCTGGGCGGTGCCCTGGGCAACGTCCTGGGTCAGAAGATGGGCGGCAGCACCGGCGCGGCGCTCGGTGCCGGCGTGGGCGGCGCGGCCGGTGGCGCGGTGGCAGCCAAGAAAGGCAAGAAAACCAAAGCCGCCATTGGCGGTGGCCTCGGCGCAGCCGGCGGTTCGCTGCTGGGCAACCAGTTGGGCGGCAAGACCGGAGCAGCCATCGGTGCCGGCCTCGGCGGCGCAGCCGGTGGCGCCCTGGGCGGCAAGTAAGACCACGTGCTCATTGTAGGAGCCACTGGCTCCTACAAATTTCTGCGGGATTTTCCAGATTCCATTGCCTTTGCCCAGTATCGATCACGCTGATATCCGCTATCGGCAAGGATCCGTTCTACTGGCGTCGGTACCATTCGTAAAATGGCGCCACTGCCTCACTACCGTCAGGTGAGGGGATGTCTTTCCAGAGACCGCCATGAAATACCTTCTGTTTGTCCTGCTCTCGCTGTTCAGCCTGGTTGCCACCGCTCAAGGCGATGCGAGCGCCACTCCCCAGGGCCACGGTGCCACCGCCAGCAGCCGCGCTGAACCCTACGACTATTCCGAAGACCTCGACATCGCCAAGGCCGTGCGCGCCGACAGCGCCGCCGCGTCCGACTGTGGACCGGTGCAGGGGCACGTGGTCTACGTCGACGGCCAGGGCGTGCGCCACGAACTGAACTTCATTCGCCTGGGCAATGCTTGCCAGCACGGCTGATCGACTGCCCTGACCTCTCGTCCCCGCCTGAAAATACCGACAGGGAATGACTTGCAAATTAAAAGTCGGCCAAATATATTACACCCATAATATTACACTCGAAATACCATCGACGCGCCGAGGCCCAGACCATGAAAAGAACAAGCGTTGATTACCTGCCGACCGCTCGCGGCCAGGACTTCAGGTCGGCCGGATCACCGATAAGCCCATGCACCGACTGTTTAAAACGCTGGTAGCTGGCGACGTTGCAAGCCGCTGCTTTCGATCCGCCCGCCAACCGGTAACTCCACCATGACCAACCTGTCCTCGGCCGCTGCTCCTGAACTGGCCGTTCAGAAAAAACCGGTGCTGCTCAAACGCCTTCTGCTGCTGGCGGTGATCACTGGCGCACTGATATTCGCCGCTTTCTACGGCCTGCACTGGTGGACAGCCGGGCGCTTTATCGAAAGCACCGACGATGCCTATATCGGCGCCGATGTGACGGTGATCGGGCCCAAGGTGCCGGGTTACATCGCTGAACTAAAGGTCACCGACAACCAGTTCGTACACGCCGGCGACCTGCTGGTGAAAATCGATGATCGCGACTACCTCGCCGCCCTGCAAAAGGCCGAAGGCGCGGTGGCAGCCCAACAGGCGTTGCTGGCCAACCTCGACGCCACCGAGCAGTTGCAACATGCGGTGATCAGCCAGGCCCGGGCCGGCATCGATGCGGCCAATGCGGAAACGGTACGCTCGCGCAACGACCCCGTTACGAAAGCCTGGTGGGCCGCTCGGCGGTGTCGGTGGAAAGCGCCCAGCGGGTCGACGCCACCTTCAAGACCGCCCAGGCCAATGGTGCCAAGGCACAAGCCACGCTGCTGGCCAATCAGCGCCAACTGGATGTGATCGAAACCCAGAAGCTACAGGCCAAGGCCGCTCTGATGCAGGCCGCCGCCGAACGCGACATGGCCCGCCTGAACCTGTCCTACACCGAATTGCGGGCACCGGTGGACGGCGTGATCGGCAATCGTCGGGCGCGGGTCGGTGCCTTTGCCGCGGCCGGTTCGCAATTGCTTTCCGTGGTGCCGCAACAGGGCCTCTGGGTCGATGCCAATTTCAAGGAAGACCAACTGACCCACATGCTCCCCGGCCAAGCGGTAACCATCCGCGCCGACGTCCTGCCCGGCAAGGTCTTCCACGGCCACCTGGACAGCCTGGCCCCCGCCACCGGCGCCCAGTTCAGCGTACTGCCGCCGGAAAACGCCACCGGTAATTTCACCAAGATCGTGCAGCGAGTGCCGGTCAGGGTCATGCTCGACCAGGCCGACGGCGTGCTTGGGCAATTACGTCCGGGGCTCTCGGTCACCGCCGAGGTGGATACCCTGCACACGGCCAGTGGCCTCGTCAGTCGCCCGGTCGAAGGGAGCGCTCAGCAACTGGTCGGCGCACCATGAGCAGCCGTGCCCCGACGAAGCCTTTCGATGCGGCGTCAATGAGTACCTCGGTCAAGGTGTTCGCCTTCGCCACCCTCTGCGTGGGCATGTTTATCGCGCTGCTGGATATCCAGATCGTCTCCGCTTCGTTGCGCGATATCGGCGGCGGACTGTCGGCCGGTGCCGATGAAACCGCCTGGGTGCAGACCAGCTACCTGATCGCCGAAATCATCGTGATTCCGCTGTCGGGGTGGCTGTCGCGGGTATTTTCCACGCGTTGGCTGTTCTGTGCCTCGGCGGTGGGTTTCACCCTGGCCAGCCTGCTCTGCGGTGCGGCCTGGAACATCCAGAGCATGATCGTGTTTCGCGCCTTGCAGGGTTTCCTCGGCGGTTCGATGATCCCCCTGGTCTTTACCTCGGCGTTCATGTTCTTCAGCGGCAAGCAACGCGTTATTGCTGCCTCGACCATCGGCGCTATCGCCTCGCTGGCCCCGACCCTCGGGCCGGTGATCGGCGGTTGGATCACCGATATATCCTCCTGGCACTGGCTGTTTTACATCAACCTGGTGCCCGGCGTGTTCGTCGCCGTGGTGGTGCCGATGCTGGTGCGGATCGACGAGCCGGAGCTGCGCCTGATCAAGGGCGCCGACTACCCGAGCATGCTGCTGATGGCGGTGTTTCTCGGCTGCCTGGAATACACCCTGGAGGAAGGCCCGCGCTGGAACTGGCTCAGTGACAGCACCATCCTGGCGACCGCGTGGATTTCCGGCCTGGCCGGCCTGGCCTTTGTCAGCCGCAGCCTGATGGTGGCCAATCCGGTGGTGGACCTACGTGCGCTCAAGGAGCGCAATTTCGCCCTGGGCTGCTTCTTTTCTTTCATCACTGGCATCGGCTTGTTCGCGACCATTTACCTGACCCCGCTGTTTCTCGGCCGGGTGCGCGGCTACAGCGCGCTGGACATCGGCCTGGCGGTGTTTTCCACGGGTGTGTTCCAACTGGCGGCGATTCCGTTGTACGCATTCTTTGCCAACCGGGTCGACCTGCGCTGGCTGATGATGCTGGGATTGGGTCTGTTTGCCGTATCGATGTGGGACTTCTCGCCGCTGACCCATGACTGGGGTGGCAAGGAGCTGATGTTGCCCCAGGCCTTGCGTGGCATGGCCCAGCAATTCGCCGTACCGCCCACCGTGACCCTGACGCTCGGCGCCCTGGCACCGGCGCGCCTGAAACAGGCTTCGGGCCTGTTCAACCTGATGCGCAACCTGGGTGGCGCCATTGGTATCGCGGTTTGTGCGACGATCCTCAATGATCGGACCAACCTGCATTTCAGTCGGTTGGCCGAGCACCTGAACAGCACCAACGAGGCGCTGAACCAGTGGCTGAGCCTGGTCGGCGGCAACTTCACCAACCTCGGCCAGAGCGGCAGCGAAGGCACCAACGCGAGCCTGCATCAACTCTGGCAACTGGCCTATCGCGAGGCGCAGACCCAGAGTTATGCCGATACTTTCCTGGTTATCATGGCCTGTTTCATCATCGCCACGGCCCTGGTGCCGCTGATGCGCAAGGTGCAGCCACCGCCGGTTGCGGCGGCCTCACCGGATGCGCACTAAAGGCCCAACACCGTCCTGTAGGCGCCAGCTTGCTGGCGATGGCGATTGCTCAAGCGACAGCGATGCCGCCCCTCAAATCACATCGCCAGCAAGCGGGCTCCTGCAAGGGGACCGCGTTGCCGCTCATTGCCAGTCCAGGGTCAAGACAATCCGTGCAGGGCTCATGACTCAGAACGCGAAACACGAACAGCCAAAAGCACCCCAGAAACCCTGGAAGTCACTGACCGGCACGCTCGACATCCGCGCCCGCTCGTGACCATGGGCATGCACCCCGCACGGGCCACTGCACTGGTGCACTTGAGCCTGCAACGGCGAGTTCGGCCGCCAGTGTCCCGGCACCTTGACCACCGGCGACCAATCCGGGGTCACCGGCAGCGTCGGCGGCGCGAGCTTGTCAAAATCACCCGCTGCGTGCACCACTTTGCCGTCGACCACCGTCAGCACCGATTCGATCCACTTGATGGCCTCGGCCTCAACGCTGAAATAGTCCGCCGACAAGGCCACCAGGTCAGCCAGTTGCCCGACCTTGATCTGGCCTTTCTTGCCCTGCTCCGAGGAGAACCAGGCACTGCCATGGGTGTACAGCTCCAGCGCGGTTTCCCGTGGCAGGCCCTCGGGGTAGAGCTCGAGCCCACCGACGGTGCGACCGCTGACCATCCAGTACAGCGAAGTCCAGGGGTTGTAGCTCGACACTCGCGTGGCGTCGGTGCCCGCGCCCACCGGCACGCCTTCGGCCAGCATGCGCTTGATCGGCGGCGTGGCTTCGGCGGCCTTGGCGCCATAACGCTCGACGAAGTATTCACCCTGGAAGGCCATGCGGTCCTGGATAGCAATGCCACCGCCCAGCGCCCGCACCCGCTCGATATTCTTCGGCGTGATGGTTTCACAGTGATCGAAGAACCACGGCAGGCCATTGAACGGAATATCCCGGTTGACCTTCTCGAAGACATCCAGCATCCGCGAAATCGATTCGTCATAGGTGGCATGCAGGCGGAATGGCCAGCGCTGCTCCACCAGGTGCCGGACCACCGGTTCCAGTTCCTGCTCCATGGTCTGCGGCAGATCCGGACGGGGCTCGAGGAAGTCTTCGAAATCCGCCGCCGAAAACACCAGCATCTCCCCTGCCCCATTGTGCCGCAGGAAGTCATCGCCCTGGCCATAGGTGACCTTGCTGGTCCAGTTCTTGAAGTCCGCCAGTTCTTCCTTGGGCTTCTGGGTAAACAGGTTGTAGGCGATCCGCACGGTCAGTTGCTGCTTGGCCGCCAGCTCTGTGATGACTTCATAGTCGTCTGGGTAGTTCTGGAAACCACCGCCGGCATCAATGGCACTGGTGACGCCCAGGCGATTGAGTTCACGCATGAACTGACGGGTCGAGTTGACCTGATATTCCAGCGGCAACTTCGGCCCCTTGGCCAGGGTCGAGTAGAGAATCATCGCATTGGGCCGGGCGATCAACATACCGGTCGGCTCACCCTTGGCGTCGCGGACGATCTCGCCACCTGGCGGGTTCGGCGTGTCACGGTTGTAGCCCACCACCCGCAACGCCGCGCGGTTGAGCAAGGCGCGGTCATACAGGTGCAGGACAAACACCGGGGTATCCGGCGCGGCCTTGTTCAGCTCTTCCAGGGTCGGCATGCGTTTTTCGGCGAACTGGAATTCGTTCCAACCGCCGACCACTCGTACCCATTGTGGCGCCGGGGTGCGCTCGGCCTGGTCCTTGAGCAGGCGCAGCGCATCCACCAGCGAGGGCACGCCCTCCCAGCGCAGTTCGAGGTTGTAGTTCAGGCCGCCACGGATCAGGTGCAGGTGCGAGTCGTTGAGGCCGGGGATGACGGTGCGCCCCTTGAGGTCGATCACCTGGGTCGCGCTACCGCGCAACGCCATGGCCTCGCCGTCATTGCCCACGGCGATGAAGCGACCGTCCTTGATCGCCACCGCCGTGGCCTTGGGTTGGGCACGGTCGACGGTATGCAGGCGGCCGTTGTGCAGAATCAGGTCAGCGATCACATTGCTCATATCAGTTCTCCTTGCTTGACGGAATGTAACGGTCAGCGAAATCGGTCGCTTGCCGCCTCATGAGGGACTTGCCGGTTGTAGCCATCGACTGAACAGGCGGGTCACACGGGGCATGAACACATAGACCACCAACAACACAATGCTCAGGGTGATCAGTACGTTGGCCTGCACGTAACCGCCCAGCCAGGGCAACCAGGCGAACAACGGGCGCCACAATATGGGTACCAGGAAACTCAGGGGCAGGATCACCAGGAAGGTCACGCAGGCCTGTTTCCAACGCGGCACCGGGCCTGGCGAGCCGACCTCGGCCGGGGTGAACCAGAACTCGCGGTCGGCATTGATCTCGGTCTGGTCGCCGTCGGCCAGCATGGGCTGGGCCTCCTCCACCAACTCACGACGGTCGCTGGAGTCCATCCAGTGTTGCAGTTGTTCGGTAGAGGCGAAACGCAGCACGCTGGTAAACAGTGTTTGTCCCTGGCTATGCCCGCGCACCACATCGATGCCCAGGTGCCCCGGATAACTGCGGGCCATGGCGATGGTGCGGCGCAGCCAGACTTCATAGTCCTGCTCCCGACCTTTCTTGATCCGATGACGGACCAACAGGGTCACCACGCCATCCAGTAATTCGATATTCATGGGCGATGGCTCTCCAGGATAGTCAACGGTGAGTAACGCCGACCCAGGGCGATGCTCCCGGAGCCACCGATCAGCAAAGCAGTGAAGACGATCAGCAGCAACCAGGCGAACTGGCCGTCGGCCAGGCTCCACTCGGGGTGCACCCACACCAGTGAAACCAGCAGCAGGAACAGCACCGGCAGGGTGGCCAGGCGCGTCAGCAGACCGAGGACAATCAGCAGCGGACACACGACTTCGGCGAAAATCGCCAGGCTCAGGGTCAGGTGCGCCCCCAGGCCGAAAGGGTCTTCGATCAATGTCAGCTGATGCTGGAAGTCCAGCAGCTTGGGCAGGCCATGGACCCGCAAGAGCAGGGCCGAACCGGCCAGGCGCAGCCAGAGCAGCGCCCAGTCAGCCGACGTACGAGAGGACAACAAGGGGTGAGTGACCATGTCAGGTCTCCCGGCGAAGGCTGGGTGAAATAGAGCGTCGGGCGCGGCCAGCGCGCCCGACTCACTGGGTTACTTGACTTGGCGTTGTGGTGCGTTGTGCACCATGGTGTAGGCGTAGTCCACGCCCATGCCGTAGGCGCCGCTGTGTTCGCGCACCAGATTCATCACCGCGTCGTAGGTTTCCTTGTGGGCCCAGTCACGTTGGAACTCGAGCAGCACCTGCTGCCAGGTCACCGGCACGGCACCGGCCTGAATCATCCGTTGCACCGACATGTCGTGGGCTTCCTGGGTGGTACCGCCAGAAGCGTCGGTGACGATGTACACCTCGAAACCTTCGGCCAGGGCTTCCAGGGCCGGGAAGTTCAGGCACACCTCGGTCCACAGCGCGGCCATGATCAGCTTCTTGCGACCGGTGGCCTTCACCGCCTCGACGAACTTCTTGTCTTCCCAGGAGTTCATCGAGGTGCGCTCGATCGGCTGTGCGCCCGGGTTCACTGCCAGCAACTCAGGCCAGATGTAACCGCTGAAGCTCTTGGTTTCCACCGAGGTATAGATCGTCGGCACGTTGAAGATCTTCGCTGCCTTGGCCAGGCCCACGGTGTTGTTCTTCAGGGTCTGGCGATCGATCGATTGCACACCGAAGGACATCTGCGGCTGGTGGTCGATCAGGATCAGGGTGGAGTTGGTTGGGTTGAGCAGTTCACGGATAGACATGGCGAGTTCCTTATGGCTGTAGAAGGTCTGAGTAGTCTGGAAGCTCGGCGCGATCTCCGCTTGGATGTATGTGCTGCCGGCTTGGAATGAACTTTAGGCCACCAACCAAAACAGGACAATCCACCAAAACAAGGAATCATTGTTTCTATTTTTGAGACAACCATAAATGCCCTCCCACTTGCATGCATGTGTTCTGGATGCCCACACCAGAGCCACCACCAGCAGAGCCGGTTCGACGAAGCCCGGCGGTCGAACCGAAATAAAACTGTATATTCATACAGATAAAGGTTGCCCGACGGACCAACACTGAGCATTCTGTATCCCTCTTGCCCAGCCCTGATGAAACAAGGTGGTTATGCGGTTGTTCCTCTGTGAGAAGCCCTCCCAGGCCAAAGACATTGCCGCCGTGCTCGGAGCCACGCGGCGTGGCGACGGCTGCTGGGTGGGTCCGAATGCCACTGTCACCTGGTGCATCGGTCACCTGCTGGAAACCGCCCCGCCGGATGCCTATGACGCCCGCTACAAACGCTGGGTTTTGGCCGACCTGCCTATCGTTCCGGAAAAATGGAAGATGCAGGTCAAGCCCAAGACCGCCAGTCAGTACAAGGCGGTCAAGCGCCTGCTGGGCGAGGCCCAGGAGTTGGTGATTGCCACTGACGCCGATCGCGAAGGGGAAATGATCGCCCGGGAACTGGTCGAGCATTGCCGCTATCGCGGACCGATCCAGCGGCTCTGGCTGTCGGCGCTCGACGACGCCTCGATCCGCAAGGCGCTGGCGGCGCTCAAACCCGGCGGAGAAACCTTTTCGCTCTATCATTCGGCCCTGGGGCGCTCGCGGGCCGACTGGCTGATCGGCATGAACATGAGCCGCTTGTTCACCCTGCTCGGGCGCCAATCCGGTTACCAGGGCGTGCTGCCGGTGGGACGCGTACAAACCCCGACCCTGCGTCTGGTGGTAGACCGCGACCGCAGCATCGCCAACTTCGTGCCAGTGGCCTATTGGGCGATCGACGTACATCTGCTGCATGACGGCCAGCCCTTTGTCGCGCAGTGGCGCGCCCCCCAGGACACCTGTGACGACCAGGACCGCTGCCTCGACCAGGCCCTCGCGCAACAGGCCGCGACCGCCATGGAAGCGGCGACCAGCGCCAGGGTCGTGAAACTCAAGACCGAGCGGATTCGCGAGCCGGCGCCCCTGCCCTTCGATCTCGGCACCCTGCAGGAAGTCTGCTCGAAAAGGCTGGGACTGGGCGCCCAGGAGACACTGGACATTGCCCAGGCGCTGTACGAAACCCACAAGGTCATCACCTACCCGCGCAGCGATTGTGGTTTTCTGCCGCTGAGTCAGCACGGCGATGCCGGCCGGGTGCTGGCGGCGCTGGAACGGGCCGATCCGAGCCTGGCCAAGCTGGCGGCGTATCTCGATCCGACGCGCCGCTCGCGGGCCTGGAACGATGCCAAGGTTACGGCCCACCACGGCATTATCCCGACGGGCACGGGCGCCAGCCTTGAGCGTTTGCAAGGCAAGCCGCGCGCCGTCTACAGCCTGATTCGCGCCCGTTACCTGGCGCAGTTTCTGCCCAATCACGAATACGACCGGACCCAGGCCGATTTCGACTGCGCGGCACAGGCACTGCGGGCCGTGGGCAAACAGATCGTCGAACCCGGCTGGAAACGTGCCCTGCCTGAAGCGCTGGTACCGGCCAAGGGCCGTGAGGCCGCCGAGCCACAGCCCTTGCCGGCGCTGCGTGAAGGCACCGAGTGCGCCCTGAACCGGGTCGACCTCAAGGACCTCTGGACCCAGCCACCAAAACCGTTCACCGAAGGCGACCTGATCAAGGCGATGAAAAACGTCGCCAAGTATGTGGAGGATCCGCGCCTCAAACAGAAACTCAAGGACACCACCGGCATCGGCACCGAAGCCACCCGCGCCGGCATCATCCAGGGTTTGCTCGATCGCAGTTACCTGGTCAAGCATGGCAAAAGCCTGTCAGCGACCCCAGCGGCCTGCAGCCTGATCGATGCGGTGCCGCGGGCCATTGCCGACCCGGGCACCACGGCGATCTGGGAACAGGCACTGGACATGGTGCAAAGCGGTGAGATGAGCCTGGAAGAGTTTGTCGCCAAGCAAGCGGCATGGATGAGCAAGCAGGTGGGACGCTGCGTCGAGTTGAAGCTGCAGATCACTATGCCCGCCGGGATGGCGGGACAAGGGGCGGCGCCCTGGAAGAAGAAACGCAAGGCTTCGGCAGGCAAGACAGCAAAGCCCCGACGCACGACGAAGTCGGCGGCTGGTTCCTGACTGATCGAGCGCTCCCACGCGCAAGGTGGGAACGCTCACATCCAGGCTTAAGTGAATGCCATTGCAGCCGTCATCATTTCACCTTTCTGCTCAGGTCATCCACGTTGCGTTTCAGACTTTCCAGATCGCGCTGCTGATCACTGATATCGCGCTTGAGACTGGAGAGCTCGCTGGCGCTCGAACTAGAGCTTGAGCCTGAACTGCGTTTGAGATCATCCACCTGGCTGGCCAACTTCTCAATGCTGTGATTCTGATCGCTCACACTGCGCTTGAGATCGGAAAGCTCGCTGCTGTTCGAGCTGGAGCCCAAACCGCTATTACGCTTGAGTTCCTCGATGACACGAGTCTGGTCATTGATGATCTTCTTCAGGCTGTCCAGTTCATCGGCATTACGCTTCTGCAGGTCCTGCATCTTCTGAAGATCATCAACCGTAAAATCGGTATTACGCAGTGAGTATCCAGACCCCATGCCGCCATTGGTCGCGGCGAGGTGATCGAAACGCCCGGCATCCAGGTTTTCGACCTCCACCGCGGCCTGAGCTGGAAGCGCCAAGCCAGCCAGCAAAAGCATAAACAAACCAGTAGCGGGAATCGTGGAAGAAGGCTTGAAGCGAGCGGGCATTACTGTCGTCCTTGTGAAGTGCCGAGATGGCATATAGCTATGACTGACTTTGCCCGAAGTGGTTCCGCCCCCACCCGTCGTCTTCCAGGAGCCAATGGATTCCAACCCCGCTCCTGGCTGCCATACACCGCGCAAGAGCGTGCGCTATCAGTGGTTGAGGCCAGCAGATCGGATGGCGGTCATGTGACATCCAACAACTGCTGCATATTGCGATGGCGCGCCTCGAAGATGCGATTCATGTAGGCGTCGACGAACAGCCATTCCAACAGCGCGCCGCCGATGGCCCGGTAGGTGACCCGGTCGGTATAGAGCGTCCCCCCCTCGGCGGCTTCGACCCGGTGCTCATGACGAAACGCACTGAGCGGCCCCTTGATCATCTCGTCAATGAAGTGCTGGTTATCCCTGACCTCGCGAATGCGTACAGTCCAGTTGGCCGGGATGAAACCGAACATCCAGTGCCGGAAACGAAACTCGCGCCCCTGCTCGATACGCAGGTCGGCGATGTCGACTTTGCCCAGTGGCGCGACACGCTCTGGAAAGATCCTCGGGAAGTTGGCACCCTCCAGGCAAAAATCAAACACTTCGGCGCAACTGCGCCCCTTGATCAACGTGGTCTTTTCCAATACCGGCATGTAGCGCGCTCTGCAGATGGGTTCGACAACCGAATGGAAACGCTCGACGCAACACTGCCGGACCTATGGGGCCAAGCCGATTGCATCATCACCAGTACGCCGAAACCGGACACCAAGACAATGGCGTCGCTCGAGAGGATCGCGTCCTGCGATGGAACACTCCATTAATACGAATGAGAACTTATCACAAAATATCTCATCAGAACATCAGTGAACTGCCCCCTCGCTCCTGCATGCCAGTCTGAGAGTGGTTTCCCGGAATACGGGAGACCACGTGGTTATCCATCAGGACCGCAAGGTCGACTGATCAGCCGGCCTGCCCGCGATGGACGTCAACGATGATGAACATCACGGCGCCGCCAGGTCCATCGCGGGCCACCAGCCGGCTATTCCTCTGCGATCCGAGCCCCCTCTTCGATCCGGTCCTTGAATGCCTCGAGGGCTGAGACGATTTGTTGACGAATCTGCGGATCTGCCGCAATGGCGGTTTCATCCATCTCCTTGGCCAGCAGGTTCACGGTAATGGATGCCGGTTCGACGATACTCGCCGACATCGTCTCCAGCACCAACCTGAGCGCCGCCTGCGCATGACTCGCCCGCGGCGATGCGTTGAACAACGCTACCGGCTTGCCGGGAAACTCGTGGCTGGCAACCAGCCAATCCAATGCATTCTTGAACGCCCCCGGGATGCCGCGTGCGTACTCGGGGCACGAAATCAGAATGCCATCCGCCTGACCAATCAGCTCGCGCAGCGCCACAACGATTGGCGGCGGATTATCCGCCAGGTCCGGGTCGAAATGCGGCAGTTGCCCCACCTCCAGATAGTGCCGGATCGACACCCCTTCGGGATTGAGCCTCTCGGCGGCGCGAAGTAGCGCGGAATTTGAAGAGGCCGTCCGAAGACTCCCCGAGACTGCCAGTAGCCGTACCATTGATCCTCCCTGATAACGTGTAACGCCCTGAAAAAAAGCCCGCTCAATGGCGGGCGCTTGGACACTCAACACTCATGAACAGATTATCCGGGAGTCTGCGAATATCGGCCGGAATGGGAACTGAGACTAGAGTTTCGTCCCCAGGGCTTGCAGTTTCAAGCTTGCACTCCTGGGGTTCCTCGAGTCAACTTGCTGTCTTTCTTCAATTTTTCTGCCGAGATAGCTGACTTCCGCCCTGAGCGCCTGCAACTCGGTCGTCGCTTGATCGAGCAGTTCGCGATCAGATGGCAGTGGCCCCTCACTGGAATGCCTTCGTTTACGACCACGATAAACAGCGACGGCTATCAGCATAACGATACCGGCCAACCAAAGGAGAACGATTGTGGCTTTCACTGCCCCACCTCCTGTATTGCACACACGTAAGAGAAGACAAAACAAAAAAGGCTGGCGATAAACAGCGTGACACTCAGCAACACCCTCTCGGGCGTTGCATCCCCGGCCAAAAGGTACAAAGTTGAAAAGCCGGTGATCGCCGCTCCAGCTCCCAAGCCAACCATCAAGTCAGTCAGCCACCGAATCGTTTTACTTTCCATGCCGCATCCTTGCGCAAAACGTAGCAGAGCAATTCCGCCCTGACGCCCACCACCTGAAGTCCACTGAAGGTGAATAAAAAGCCCAATGCTTGAGGACGGATTTTTAGGAGAAGATGGGGCGCGGTCAACCCACTGAGTGTGTGGCGGTATTTCAGGAGCGTCGTGGATCGATCCTCAAACGAGCGCGGACGGCGAACCGCCCGGTACGGACTCGACGCGCAGGAGGATCACCAAACGCAAGACGCAAAAAAGGGCCAACCTTTCGATTGACCCTTTTAGACCGCCCAGCAGAGCGGATTTTGTTTGGTAGGCGCGATTGGACTCGAACCAACGACCCCCACCATGTCAAGGTGGTGCTCTAACCAACTGAGCTACGTGCCTGCTGTGAGGCGGCATTCTACGGAATCTAGAAAGGCTGTCAACCCCTTTTCTTTCCGCTAAGCCTATGAATATGCGTATTTTTTAGTGAACACCCGGAAAACGAAAAGGGCCAACCTCTCGATTGACCCTTTCTGACCGCCCAGCAGAGCGGATTTTGTTTGGTAGGCGCGATTGGACTCGAACCAACGACCCCCACCATGTCAAGGTGGTGCTCTAACCAACTGAGCTACGTGCCTGCTGTAGGGCGACATTTTGCGGATTTTCTCCGCGCTGTCAACCCTTTTATTTAGCTAACCCTTTGAATACATGTATTTTTTACCAAGACTTGGGCAAACCGGCTTTTTTCCAGGGTGGCTGGCGGGGGTATTTTATCTAAGGTAGGATCAGGCCACTCGTAAAAAATATAAAACAGAGGTTGCAGGATGGCGAACACTCCCTACCCCCAGTCCTACTACGCCGCTTCGGCGAACCCGGTTCCTCAACGCCCCACCTTGCAAGATGACGTCGAGACCGATGTGTGCGTGATCGGAGCCGGTTACACCGGGCTGTCCAGCGCGTTGTTCCTGCTGGAGAACGGCTTTCGGGTCACGGTGCTGGAAGCGGCCAAGGTCGGCTTCGGCGCATCGGGCCGCAACGGTGGGCAGATCGTCAACAGCTACAGCCGCGATATCGATGTCATCGAACGCAGCGTCGGCCCCAAGCAGGCACAGTTGCTCGGGCAGATGGCCTTCGAAGGCGGGCGGATCATTCGCGAACGAGTAGCCAAGTACAACATCCAGTGCGACCTCAAGGATGGTGGCGTATTCGCCGCCATCACCAAGAAGCAGATGGGCCATCTCGAATCCCAGAAGAAGCTCTGGGAACGCTACGGCCATACCCAGCTCGAACTGCTGGACGAGCGACGTATTCGTCAGGTGGTCGGCTGCGACCAGTACCTGGGCGGCATGCTCGACATGAGTGGCGGCCATATTCATCCGCTGAACCTGGCGCTGGGTGAAGCGGCCGCGGTCGAGTCGCTGGGCGGGACGATCTACGAGCAGTCACCGGCGGTACGCATCGAGCGCGGCGCCAGTCCCGTGGTGCATACACCGCAAGGCAAGGTCAGGGCCAAATTCATCATCGTCGCCGGTAACGCCTACCTCGGTAACCTGGTACCGGAGCTGTCCGCCAAATCGATGCCGTGCGGCACCCAGGTGATCACCACCGCGCCGCTGAGCGATGCACTGGCGAAGTCGCTGCTGCCTCAGGACTACTGCGTCGAGGACTGCAACTACTTGCTGGACTACTACCGTCTTTCCGCCGACAAGCGCCTGATCTTCGGCGGCGGCGTGGTGTATGGCGCACGGGACCCGGCCAACATCGAGGCGATCATCCGGCCGAAAATGCTCAAGGCGTTCCCACAGCTCAAGGATGTGAAGATCGACTACGCCTGGACCGGTAACTTCCTGCTGACACTGTCACGTCTGCCACAGGTCGGGCGCCTGGGGGACAACATCTATTACTCCCAGGGCTGCAGCGGCCATGGCGTGACCTATACCCACCTGGCCGGCAAAGTGCTGGCCGAGGCCCTGCGCGGCCAGGCCGAGCGTTTCGACGCCTTTGCCGACCTGCCGCACTACCCCTTCCCCGGCGGCCAGTTGCTGCGCACACCGTTCACCGCCCTGGGCGCCTGGTATTACACGCTGCGGGACAAGCTGGGAATTTAAACCGCACAGCGTGTTGCAGCTATTGCCATCAATGTCCGGCCAAGGCCTTCGTGGCCTGGGCCGCCGCCTGCTCCTGACCGGTCTGGGCCAGGTCGCTGGCGGCTTTCAGCCAGCGCTGCCGATCAACCTGGGCCGGCAATTGCGTCGGTGCCTGGATCAGCACCGCCCAACCGCCGGCATCCTTCCAGGCCGAAGCAAAGGAGCTGAACTTCATCGGCATCCGCGGGCTCATGCCCGAGCGCAACAATACGGTCTGTTTGGTTCGGTTATAACCGACCAGCACCGCATAACGTGGCGTGGACCACACCCGGCCCTCGTTGAAACGCACCAGTACCGGATAGCCGGCCGCCACCTGGGTCAGCAACGCCGACAACTCAGGGTCCAGCGGATACACCACCATGCCGTACTCACGGGCCAGGACCTGCATGTTGCGCTCAAGACCGTCCTCGGCCCCCGGCAACTTCAGCGGTTTCTCCAGCAATCCCGGCGTCACGCTGACACTCTGCTGCGACAGCATGGTGGCCAGGGCGATGGTACCGCCTTGATAGGCCTCGCCACGGAAGAACGGCACCGCATTGAGCTCAACCCGCTCTGGCAGGCGCTGGACGTCTGGCGAAACACCGCCGGCACAACCGCCCAACCCCAGCAACAATGCGCCCACCAGCCACAAGCGCCGACCCCGCACCCTACACACACCTGTTGATCCCTTGAACATCTTCACTCTCTTGGTCAATCGCCAGGCCGTTCAACACCTGGCAGGGCCCCTGATCATAGGTCGCACATGAACGGGGGTATAGCCTTTCGTTGCAGATTGCCTGACGCGATAGAGCGAAATGACTGACCTTACACGACCTTCGGTCAATGGACTGAAACACAGCGACGTCTAGACTGGAGTGACAGGAAAGACGAAGTGAGTGAGCCCGAACGGGCGAAGGAGGCACCGATGAGCCTTGTAGCGATAATTGCACTGTTGGTGCTCGGCTGGGTGACTGTCGCGGCGGCCATGTTATGGGGAGTCCTGAGAATCTCCCGCCGTCACCACCCAGCGCTGCCTGCACAACTCAAGACCGGCGAACAGCCACAGGCCCGCACTGCCACTAGCCACTGACGCTGCATACCATTGACTCAAGCTTGAACGCGCATTTATGAGAGCGATACTCGCGTGGGAGCGGTGCTTGCCCGCGAAGCTTTTAGCAGTCTCAGGGACCTCTTCGCCGGCAAGCACCGCTCCCACAAATCATTTTGCGCCTTTACGATTGAAGGCCCTTACTTAAGTGAACAGTATGGCCGCCAGTATCAGGCCTTTGTCGCCTGACGCTTGTGCCGCGCACGTCGGGCCAGCATGTTCAAGCCTTCAATCGCCGCGGAAAAGGTCATGGCCGTGTAGACATAGCCCTTGGGCACATGGGCACCGAAGCCTTCGGCAATCAGCGTCATGCCGATCATGATCAGGAAGCCCAAAGCCAGCATCACCACCGTCGGGTTGTCGTTGATGAACTTCGCCAGCGGCTCGGACGCCAGCAACATCACCAGAACCGCCACCACCACCGCGACCACCATGATCGGCAGATGCTCGGTCATGCCCACGGCGGTGATGATGCTGTCGATGGAGAACACCATGTCGAGCATCAGGATCTGGCCGATCGCCGCCGCGAACCCCAGCGATACACCGGCCGTGCCGTGGTCGGCCTCCTTGGCCTCGGGGTCCATGCTGTGATGAATCTCGGTGGTGGCCTTCCACACCAGGAACAGGCCGCCGGCGATCAGGATCATGTCTTTCCAGGAGAACGCCTGACCGAACAACTCGATCACCGGCGTGGTGAGCTGGACAATGTAGGCAATCGTGCTCAACAAGCCCAGCCGCAAGATCAGGGCCATGCCGATACCGATGCGCCGGGCCTTGGTCCGAAACTGCGCCGGCAGCTTGTTGGTCAGAATCGAAATGAAGATCAGGTTGTCGATGCCCAACACAATTTCCATGACGATCAGCGTCGCCAGGGCAATCCAGGCGGTGGGGCTGACGGCGAGTTGCAACAGGTATTCCATGATTCAATCCTGATTCCGGGGTGAGGCGGCCATATGCTGGCCCACCGATAGCGCTGCATTCTATGGAAGCAGACACTTCAGAAAAATTCGTATTTTTAAGAGTTATACTTCGGTTTTAACGAACCGAATAGAGTCCGATGCTCAACTATCGCCAGCTTCACTATTTCTGGGTCGTGGCCAGGACCGGCAGTATCGTCAGGGCCTGCGAACAGTTGAACCTGACGCCGCAAACCATCAGCGGCCAGATCAGCTTGCTGGAGCAGACCTTTGGCGTGGAGTTGTTTCGCAAGGTCGGGCGCCAGTTGGAACTGACCGAAGCCGGCCGCCGGACCTTGCCCTACGCCGAGCAAATGTTCCAACTGGGCAATGAACTGGAAGCCATGCTGCGAACCCAGCCGAACGAACAGCAGAGACTGCTGCGGGTCGGAGTCGCCGACGTGGTGCCCAAATCCATTGTCTACCGCCTGATCGCGCCGACCATGGAGCTGGATGAACCGATCCGCATCACCTGCCGCGAAGACAAGCTCGAACGCCTGCTCGCCGACCTGGCGATCCAGCGCCTGGACCTGGTGATTTCCGACAGCCCCATGCCCAGCCACCTGGATATCAAAGGTTACAGCCAGAAACTGGGGGAATGTGGGATCAGCTTCTTTGCCACTGCGTCACTGGCGGCGCGCCATGCCGATGCTTTTCCGCGCTGCCTGCACGGTGCGCCACTGCTGATTCCGGGGCAGGAAAGCATGGTTCGCAGCCGACTCCTGCGCTGGTTCGCCGAACACCAACTGCATCCCAGGATTGTCGGCGAGTTCGACGACAGCGCTCTGATGCAGGCGTTCGGTCAATCCGGTAGCGGAATTTTCATTGCCCCGAGCGTGATCGCCAAAGAGGTGTGTCGGCAGTATGGCGTCGAGCTGATCGGTCAGACCGATGCGGTCAGCGAGTCGTTCTACGCGATCTCGGTGGAGCGCAAGGTCAAGCACCCCGGGATTGTCGCCATCACCGAGGGCGCGCGACGCGAACTGTTTACCACTCTGGAAGACCAGGCGCGGACCGTGCGGGATTTGGCCCCATCAGTGCCAACGCCAGCAGGATAAAACCGGCGGCTGACAACAGCAGAATGGGCAACAACATGAATCACTCCAGAAACGACAACGCCAGCGATAGCCCGAAGGCCCGCTGAACAAGAGATGAAAACAGAGGGGAAGTGACCGCTATAACAGAAGGTTTGTGGCGAACGGGCTTACCCGCTCGCCACAAGATTACCGGCAAGTCAGATTTTAACCGGTGACGAAATCAGAACGCGCCCATGTAGTCACGTTTGCCGATTTCCACACCGTTGTGGCGCAGGATCGCGTAGGCGGTGGTCACATGGAAGAAGAACTGCGGCAGGCCGTAGGTCAGCAGATAGGCCTGGCCACTGAAGCGCTTCTCTTTCGGGGTACCCGGGCGGGTCACGATCTCGATGCCTTCCTTGCCATCGATCTGCGCCGGAGTAATGCTGTCAAGGTGAGCCAGTACCTTGCTGATCAAGGCTTGCAGCTCGGCGAAGGTGGTTTCAGTGTCCGGATAGGACGGCACTTCGATCTCGGCCAGGCGCGAGGAAACGCCCTTGGCGAAATCGACCGCGATCTGCACCTGGCGGTTCAGCGGGAACATGTCAGGCGCCAGACGGGCTTGTACGAAAACACTCGGATCGATGTTCTTCGCCAGTGCATGGGCTTCGGCCTTGTTCAGAACATCGCTCAAGGCATTGAGCATTTGCTTGAAAACCGGAATGGAAGCTGCGTACAGGGAAATGGTCATGAGGATCTCGCAGTGAAAAATGGCAGGAGTTGAGCTGGACGATTATAGCCAGGCTGAAGCGCATCGCGGCTTGTCTTTTTACAGGCGAAAGCCCTACGCTTATGACCTTTCAACGCACAGGGAAACGCACAATGGGTAGCGAGCAAGAGACTTCCGTCGATCAGCCACGATTGAACAGCACGGAAATCCGCGTCCTGGGCTCCTTGATCGAAAAACAGGCCACCAGCCCGGAAACCTATCCCCTGACTCTCAACGCCCTGGTCCTGGCCTGCAACCAGAAAACCAGCCGCGAGCCGGTGATGAATCTCAGCCAGGGCCAGGTCGGCCAGAGTCTGCGCGCCCTGGAAGGTCGTGGCTTCACCCGCCTGGTGATGGGCAGCCGTGCCGACCGCTGGGAGCATCGGGTCGAGAAGGCTCTGGAACTGGTACCGGCCCAGGTGGCGTTGACCGGCCTGCTGTTCCTGCGCGGCCCGCAGACCGTCAACGAACTGCTGACCCGCAGCGCCCGAATGCATGACTTCGAAGACAGCGAGCAGGTCGTGCACCAATTGGAACGCCTGATTGCCCGTGGCTTGGCCCTGCTGATTCCGCGCCAGGCCGGACAGCGCGAAGACCGCTATACCCATGCCCTGGGCGACCCGGCGGAGATCGAAGCCATCCTTGCGGCACGTCAGCAAGGGCCGGAACGCCATACGGTCGGCGCCGTGTCCGTGGAGCGCATCGAAGAACTGGAAGCCCGAATCGCGGCGCTTGAAGAGCGCCTGGCGCGATTGGAATAACCCTGCGCCCGATCGTCATTCAGCCGCGCGCAAACGCCACTGCTTTCTGGAACTGTTCGTTACTCGGCCGCACACCGGTGTACAGCACGAACTGTTCCAGCGCCTGGATGGCAATCACCTCAAGCCCTGTGATCACGCGCTTGCCTTGGGCCCTGCCACGCAGGATCAACGGGGTCTCCGAGGGCACCGCGACCACATCGAACAGCGTTTCGGCCGCATCCACCGCCGCCGCCTCGAAGGCCAACTGATCCGCCTCGGGACCGCCGCTCATGCCAATCGGGGTGACATTGACCAGCATTCGCGGGCGTAGCGTCCCCAACTGCGCCTGCCATTCATAACCGCAACTCTGCGCCAAGGCCCTGCCCGCCACTTCGTTGCGGGCCACGATCAGCCCATTGCGATAACCGCCGTCACGCAGGGCCGACGCCACGGCCTTGGCCATGCCGCCACTGCCCTGCAGCGCGAAGGTGATCTCCTTGGGTACCGCGTGGCTGTCGAGCAACTGCGCAATGGCGATATAGTCGGTGTTATAGGCCTTCAGGTGACCGGTGCTATTGACGATGGTGTTGATGGATTGAATCGCCGCGGCAGAGGCATCCAGCTCATCGACCAGGGCGATACAGGCCTCCTTGAACGGCATCGACACCCCGCAGCCACGAATACCCAGGGCCCGAATCCCCGCGACCGCGCCGGGCAGGTCTTGGCTACTGAATGCCTTGTAGTAAAAGTTCAGCCCTAGTTGCTCATAAAGGTGATTGTGGAAACGCAAACCGAAATTCCCGGGGCGCCCCGACAGCGACATGCACAACTGGGTGTCTTTGTTGGGGTTCATCTGCATGTTTCATCTCCTGGAGAGTGCTTTCGGACAAATGGGATTAGGCATTTACCCAACTTTCGTCGATCATAGACAACCGCTGCAAGGCTCTGGCACCTGCTGTGGATACCGCTAAAGACGCCAGGCCATGATCCTTACACAAAATTTACTCAACGACTTCGCAGTTTTTCAAAAAGTCGTTGTCATAGAAGTATCCCCACGATAGTTCTTGAGTCTATTGCAGACAACAAGCGCTGGGGCTGGAACCCGAGGAATAATCATGATTCGTACAATCCCCAAGATAGCCTTGCTCGTTGGTGCACTCGCTGTCGCAGGTCAGGCCTCTGCCCACGGTGGCGGTAACTGGGTCGGTCCTGCCTTGTTGGGTGGCGTGATCGGCGGAGCCATCGTCGGTTCGATGGTGAGCCGTCCGGCTTACGTTGAGCAGCCGGTGTATGTACAACCGGCTCCGGTCTATGTGCAACAGCCGCCTCCGGTCTACTATCAACCCGCGCCGGTCTATGTCCAGCCGGCTCCTGTCTACGTCCAGGGTGGCTACTATGGCCGTCCGGTGTACTACGGTCACCCGCATCATTACTACGGCGGCCCACGCTGGTAATCGACAGGCAAAATACCCAGGCCCTGCTCGCAAGAGCGGGGCCTTTTTTTTTGCGATGTCTGAATTACACCCTCAAAGGTCGCAGTCAAGACAACCACCCGCCGCCGATAAAAGGCATGATATGACCTGTCGTCGCCCAGGATGGGCGTTAATACGACTGTCATATTTATGCCATGCCCGATCAGCAAGATCTGACTGAATGATAAGAACAAGGACGAGCCATGCCTACACAGAACCCACACCGCGCCGCCGGACTCTGCACCTCCAGCAAGGTCTACAGTGCCCTCACCGAGCTCAAGCAGCTCGAAGGCCATCGCACGGCCAAATTTCTCTCGTTGCTGGCCGAGAACCTGGTCCATAAAGGGCTGCTGAATGAGCAGGAAGTGTTGAAGATGCTGGATCAGGTCGTCGACTGACGCCCCTTTCACAGCCTGTCGATCTCGTCGATGTCCACTATCGAGCGCGATGATTTTCCTCGAACGTAGCCGAGCCTTAAGGTAGCCCCATCGATTGATGGAGGTCCTCATGGCCAAGGTTCAGATCATGTCCGTTATCGGCAGCGCCGTTCCCACCTCGCTCAGGGAGCTGGGCCTGCTCGCCTGCTGGTACCTGGTTCGAGACGGTGTACCGATCAGCGGACCATTTACTTCACTGTTGGCGGCAAAAGCTTCGTCGCAAATCCTGAACCTGCATGCACTGAATGCCTGACCGGCCGAAGATTCCCGAAAACGTGCGTTGCTCCGCACACCCCTTTGCCCGCACTCGTTGCGGGCTTTTTTATGACCCGCGCGCTCATCAGCCGCGCTCAGCCAATGTGGCATTGACCTGGGCACGATGCGTGAGCTTCTGCAGGCGCTTTTCCAGCTCGATCATCACCACGCGATCGCTGCGGCCACTTTCCAGCTCGTCGATCAAGGCCTGGCTCACCTGGCGCAGTTCATGGCTGATGACGATCCGGTCATCGTTCAGATCATGCTTGTGGGACTCGAACAAACGGTGCAGGAAATCCTCGAGGGTATGCTGGCAGCGATGCCGATCGGTGGCCCGCAAGTGAGCCAGATTGGCACTGATGCGCCCCAGCAGGTCCAGCAGCTCGATGCCAAAATAGTGCAGCCGCCGCGCATAACCCACATCGCATTCACGACGTTGCTTGCGCTGCTCCTGTAACTCCTGTTTGCGCTGGATCGCCGGCACGCTGATGGCCACCATCAACCCGACGATCAAGCCAACGGCCTGGATCCAGCCATACCAGTCCGCCGATTTCGGAAAGAACGCAAACCCCAGCAACAGCACCGCCACCACCCCCGCCCAGACCACCATGGGCAGGTAATCCCTGCTGATCAACCCCTTCGGCATTGCCGGACTCCCGAGCTATTGGATCGCACCGATCACGCTGCAAACGCCGATGCTAATCGCTGCGCAAGTCCGGCACCACCACGTATCAAGCTGAATACACAATTAAATAGCCATCACTCAGGGAAAACCTTGGACTCGTCTTACTTTCCAAGGTTCTTTAGCGCCGCCCGAAGATACCCGATAGGTCATACCTCGCAAAATGCCCGCGATGTCGCGTTGTGCGGACGGCGTCTTGCCAGACTTCCGCATGACACCATTCGTCGCATATGAAAACGTGACGCGCAATACACCACCCTGTCTGGCTTACGGTTTGCAAAGGCCGGTCGTAGCAGCCCCAGAGCGACGTAATTCTGACGCGGCAGCAATCAAATCCACGCTTCAGGACCCCAGCGCCACGCTTGGTCAATCACCGGGAGATGTACCGTGTCAACGCTCAATGAAATCGCAGCGAACCACGCGAGAATGGCTAAGGCAAAAGTAGAAGAGTCGATCGAATTGAGTGAGCGACACCTCCAGATAGTGTGTAACTTCGAAATCCCATCCAGCGATGCTCAACAATGCATTCCACTGCACCTCATCTCTGGAACGCAGGACAATCAGCTCGGACAAGCAGCCAACTACTTGCTCTGACCATGCTCGACCTGGTCAGCCACTGACAAGAGCGTGACAGCGGGCCCGGTGTGTCCGCGAGTCATTGCCATACGTGTGCCAGCCAGCCGGAAGCTCCGAATACGTCAGGCGCGTTGCAGCCCTCACCCGTCACTACGCAAGAGCCCTGGAGCCCATGAAAATAAGGGGCCACAACCCATACAACTAGCGTCATACCTACGCTACTATATGTCTTATGGCCAGCATGCATCCAACCTTCATCGCCGGCCAGTTAGGACACAGCGTTCAGGTCCTCCTGTCGACCTATGCACGCGGGCTTAGCTCAACCACGGATCGGACCAAGATCGGAAAGCTCGAAGAGAAATTGGGCACAAAATAGGCACAAAAGTAAATTTTGTGTCAGTTAAGCCCAATATCTACAGAGGCATGGAAACTTTCTGAACTATATTCATAAAATGTAACGCTTTTTTTAGAACGACCCGTTACCAACGGCTTACCCATTATTTTTTGCGAGTCCATCCGCGTGAACATTCGTCATTCCATTTTCGGCCTGGTTTTTGTCCTGGCAGGTGCCGTTATCCCCCCCAGCGTAGAAGCCCGCGAAACCGTCTCCGCCCCCCGCGATACCAGCCACCTGCAAATCGCTTCCGGTAGCGCCCTGGTTATCGACCTGCAAACCAACAAGACCCTGTACTCCAGCAACCCGGACGTGATCGTGCCGATCGCCTCGGTGACCAAGCTGATGACCGCCATGGTGGTGCTGGACGCCAAGCTGCCAATGGACCAGTACATCTCGGTGAATATCGCCGACACCCCGGAAATGAAAGGCGTGTTCTCCCGGGTCAAGCTCAACAGCGAGCTGCCGCGCAAGGAAATGATGCTGATCGCCCTGATGTCGTCGGAAAACCGCGCGGCGGCTAGCCTCGCCCACCACTACCCGGGCGGTTATGCGGCTTTTATCGCGGCGATGAACGCCAAGGCCAGGTCCCTGGGCATGATCAACACCCACTATGTGGAACCCACCGGCCTGTCGATCCACAACGTCTCCACTGCCCGTGATCTCAGCAAGCTGCTGGTTGCCGCCCGCCACTATCCGATGCTGAGCGAGCTGAGCACCACCAAGGAAAAGACGGTGACGTTCCGCAAGCCCAACTACAGCCTGGGCTTTCACAACACCGACCACCTGGTGAATAAAGCCAACTGGGACATCAAGATCACCAAGACCGGTTTCACCAACCAGGCCGGACACTGCCTGGTGCTCGTGACCAGCATGGGCGGCCGTCCAGTGGCCCTGGTGATTCTCGATGCGTTCGGCAAATACACCCATTTCGCCGATGCCAGCCGCATCCGCAACTGGGTCGAAACCGGCAAGAGCGGTGGCGTACCGGATGTGGCCCTGCGCTACAAGGCCGACAAAAACCTCAGAAGCCGGGCCCAAGCGGCAAAGTAACCGCTGATACTGCGGCCCGGTTCTTCGGGTCGCGTGCCGTTGTGCTTGAGTGTCTGTTCCTGGGCGCCTATCACCTGGCCGAGCTGGACTCGTCGGCCTGCGCCATCGCCGCTACCGGTGGCGAGGCGCAGCCTGTCGTGCTCGATCTACCGAAAGCGGAGTCGCCCCCTCCTCCATGAGCCCGGAGGTGCCGCACCGCACCTAAACCGGCATAATCGCGCTCCGCCTCCGTCATACAGGACGTCATCCGTGAGCGCTGCCCGCAACCCAACCCACGAGAAAAATATCGGTCGCCTGCTGCTTGAATTGCTGTGGCAGATCCTGGTGCTGGTGGTGCCGATTTTCTTCGTGACGATCCTCCCACCCCTCTTCGCCCTCGCGATGGTCATTGCCTGCGCCGGGGCGATGTGGATCTGCGTGAAACTCGGCTGGTCCGACGCTGGCCGGGCCTTTGCCCGACTGATGATCTCGGCGGTCTTTGGCCTGGGCTTCAGCCTCGGACGGGCACTGCCTGAATACTGGAACATCGCTGCCGCCTGCCTGGCGATTTTCCCCGGGCTGGCGTGCGTGAGCACCTGGGAAAGACGCCTGGGCCTGGTGACAGCCATCACCGAAAACCAGACCTCGGGCAACAGCGCCAGTGCCTGGGGTGGCCAGGAACCGACGCTGACACCCGAAGGCGAACCGATCCGGGTGTTCAACCATGGCGAAATTGCCATGGGCGGCCCGGTGATGTGCGACTACCTGTTTCCCGACGGCATCCTGCTCGAAGGGCTGGGGGCCTCGGCACGTTTTTCCAGCGATGCCCGCTACTTCGCCGCCCCGGTTCCCTCACGCGGAAACTGGAGCCTGGTGATCCTCGACCGCCTCTTGCGCCGCCTCTATCGCTGCCGTGCCGACCAGTTCTGGGAACTGGATACGTTCAACGAGCAAGGCCTGGGCGGGCGCTACAGTCCGCTGGTGGATAACGCCGCCCATCAGCAGCCCCTGGAGACGTTGCTGCAAGACGCCAAAGCCATCGACCTGCTCCCGGTAGGCGACCTCTGGCTCGAACCGGGGAACTGGCAACAAACCCTGGCCCGCCAACAGATCGAATATCGCTCCCCCGATGGCCGTCATCTGCTGGAAGGCCAGTTGAGTCTGCCCGTCAGCCTGCGGGAACTGGACCAACCGACCAGGCCGGTCAGCCATCCCGACTACCGACTCAGCCTCGACGGCGTTCCCTCCCCCTTGTTGATCACGGCCCAGACGCCGATCGTCTGGAGCACTGACAGCCACAGCCTGGTCTGCATGGCCCGCACGTTCGAGTCGCCAGAGCTACACCGGTCACTGTGGCTCTGGCAACCGGACCACGGCTGGCGGCCGCTGCGCAGCCCCTGGAGTGCCGAAGACCGCGGCCCCAGCGGATACTGGAGCGATCCGTTGGCGCTGGATGAGCAACAGGTCTGGCTGGACAGCTACCTGCCGCTGTCGCAGCTCGACAACGGTCGTTTCGGTTACCAGTTGCACAGTCTCCACAGCGATTCGCAGATCCTGGTCGGTCACGACCCTCTGGGCCGCGAGCAGAACGCCGAATGGAACAGGCCGCGCGTCCGCCTGGTCCTGCCGCTGGACAGTGACGGCAGCACGGCAAGCGTGACCATCGAGTCGGAGCCGCTGGCGGATGGCGTGCGCGCCCACTTCAGCCAGGCACGGGTCGACCAGGACGAATCCGTCGGTTACCGCTGCCGGATTGGCGACTGGACCCTGCCCGGCCTCTGGCGCGTGGATCATCGAGTGAGTGATTGCTCCCGCTATCTGGCGCTGGTGCCGTTTACCCTGCATCCGGCGCTGCCCGAGCGTGTGGTGGTGGCCGATCCCCAGCAACATCGACTGATCGACAGCCCGCCGATGCGGGTAGCCGGGCTGGTGGACTTCAGGGCCACGACACTGAGCGTGGCGGTGATTGTCGGGCGCCTGCCCCGGGACATCGCCAGCACACCGCTGCAACGCTATACCGAAGCCGCCCCGGCAGCGTCCGAAGCCGCCGAGTTCTGCCAATACCACGAGGATTCGCGCCTCTACTACGAACTGCAACGCTGGCAACTGGCTGCGGACGGTCTGCAAGACTTGCCCACCTGGCGACTGGTTCAGCAGCCGCAGATCGCCACCGCCGAAGGCGACTTTATCCAGCCTTCCCCGACCGGCCTGGACGCCGCCTGGTTGTTCGGCAGCACCACCGAATACGGCGACGACTTGGGGCGCGGGCATATTGCCCGCCTCGGTGGGCACCTGCTGACCGCTTCCGGCTGCGCCCTGTCGGATCTGGCGCCCTCAATGGCCTGGTCGCCGAAAGGACGTTACCTGGCGTTGACCCGGCTGTATCTCGAGCACCGCGACTTCGCCGACAGTTACCATCGCCGCGCCTGGAAACTCCTGCTGTTGGACCTCGAGGCACACACCTTGCGCACCGCTCCCGACTGGCTGGGCAACCGACCGCAATTCATCGACTTTGGCGCCGACGCCCTGCACCTGCGCCAGTTCGAGGCGGACTGGGACCTGCGCGATGGCAGCGACCCGGGCAGCCGTGTAAAGATCATGTTGAAAGAGATACTGGAGTGGCCATCCGAACCCCTGCTGCCTCATGCGGACCTTTGGCTGACAGCGACCGAGGCGCCTCATGCGGCGGCCTGGCAATCCCTGGAGCGACCACAGCCGCTTCGGCGTCTGTAGGAGCAGCCGGTCACTCACCGTCCCCTATATCCCACACCGGATCCGCCAATGAGCAAAGCCCTCCCTGCCGCCCCCGATGACAAGGCTCCCTGCTTCTGGCGGGACGAGCGCCTGCCCTTTATCGAAGCCCGCTCGATCCAGGACGGTCGCAAGGTCTGCTATTCCCGGCATTCCCACGAACAGTTCTCGATCGGCGCGATCACCCAGGGCCAGAGTACCTACCTCAGCGAGCAGAATCAGTGGCGGGTCGCTGCCGGCACCGTGGTGCTCATGAACCCGGGGGAGGTACATGCCTGCAATCCCATCGACGAGCAGCCCTGGGCCTATCGCATGCTCTATGTCGAAACGCCCTGGCTGACTTCACTGCAACATGAACTGGGGTTCAGCCCGGACTTGAATTTCCGGGCCTTTTCCACGCCCCACAGCAACGATCCGGTACTCTATCAAGGCTTGAACAGCCTGTACGAGACGCTGCTGGATGACGACCTCGCCCTCCTCGAAAAACAGTGTGCCCTCGTCGAGTTCTTCACCCTGCTGCAACAGCGCTTGAACCCGGCGCCACGGCCAGCCCGGGAGATCAACCAGAAGCTTGAACGGGCCGCGGCCTACATTCACAAACACTGCACCGAAGCCCTGAAGCTGGAGGACATCTGCCAGGCCGCACAACTGTCGGCATCCTACCTGACCCGTGCTTTCAAACAGCATTACGGCATGACGCCCCACGCCTTCCTGGTCAACCGGCGCATCCAGTACGCCCGCACCCGGCTACGCCGTGGCGGCCTGATCGCCGACGTCGCGCTGGAGGCCGGCTTCGCTGACCAGGCGCACTTCCAGCGGGCATTCAAGCAACACCTGGCCGCAACCCCGGGGCAGTATCGCGGCTGAGCCGCCTCAAGGCAGCAACAGGTAGATCGCGCTGAGCACCAGCAGCAATGCCATCAGCCGGTTGAACAGGCGCATGCCCCTGGGGTTGTCCAGATAGTGCCGTAAAAAGGTCCCGGCAAACGCCCAGCAGGCAATCGAGCCGTAGCAGATCACGAAGTACACCGCCGCGAACTGCCACACCAACCATGCCTCGCCATTGGCCACAAACGCCCCCATTCCTGCCACACAGGCCAGCCAGGCCTTGGGGTTGAGCCATTGCATCAGCGCGCCGAGCGTCATTGTCGGTTGCTTGCCGGGCTGGCTGGTGTTGAGGGCGCCATCGTCGGCGGCCAGCTTCCAGGCCATGTAGAACAGGAACGCCACGCCGGCCAACTGGATTGCCCGGGTCAGGCTCGGCACGCGCAACAGTAGTTCATTCAACCCCAGGCCGATCAGGACCAGCAACAGGGTGAACCCCAGGGTCGCCCCGGTCACGTGCCGCAGGCTGGCGCGCCAGCCGAACTGCGCTCCGGAACTCAGGGCCACGATATTCACCGGACCGGGTGTGATGGAGGCGGCCAGCGCAAAGGCCGCCATGGAAACAAGGACGCTCATTGCCTACCTTCCGCATGAATGGATGTCGAGACTGAAGATAACGAGGCGCATAGGCAGCGGTATTGAAGAAAACTCCCCTGGCCAATCTTTTGCCCAGCCGCGAAATGTTTCATCCAACAGAGCGATCAAGTGGCGTAGGATGCTCAAGGCGTTATCCGTGCATCGCATCCAGCCTGGGGAAACCGAACCATGAAGCAGAATCTCGTCAACGTTGTGCTGCTGCTGAGCGCCCTGCTGTTGAGCGCCTGCTCCGGCACGAGCACGATGAGCAGCAACAGCGCCTGCTATACGCAAAGCTGCAATCAACACTACGACAGTAAACCTGTCACCCAGAACTTTGGCGGCTCGAACCTGGGCAGCAGCTTCCGTGAGTACGGCACCAACATGCTGCACGACTAAGCTCGATCACGAATCATCGGCGGGCTGCATCCCCGGCAGCCACGTTGATTTGCATGCAAAAATCCAGGCCCAGTCCCGCTACTCCATAGGAAATGTCCGACTTTCCACGCCATAGCTTTGCATCGACTATCTGAATCTGGATCGCTGTCCTCGACAGCGCCTGCCCAGTCTTCGCTTTTTGACGGAAACCTGTCGTCAGGCGATGCCTTCTGGTCACTTGTCCCTTGCAGGAGATACGATGAAGTTATCGATGAACTTATACGACGCACTGACCGCCATCAGCGTGCCCCCGAACAAGGCCAAGGCAGTTGTAAATGCCTGGGAGTCGGATATGGAAAAATTCGCGACAAAGTCTGATCTGCTCCGAACCGAGACACACTTGCAAGCGTCGATCACGGAGTCGAGCTCGGATCTGCGCGGCACCATCACGGCGTTGAGCTCGGAGCTGCGTGGCATGATCAAGGATCAGAGTGTGGAGATCCGCGCTTTGAGTTCAATGATTCAAGAACAGGGAGTAGAACTACGCGCGTCCATCAAGGAGCAAGGTGCAGAGCTGCGATCCGCCATTGCAGAACAGGGTGCAAAATTCCAGATATCCATCTCCGAGATGGACTCACAGAACAAGATCCTGCGCTGGCAGCTTGGTATCCTACTCGTCTGCATCAGCATTCCGGTGCTCAAGCTGGCTTACGATATGCTGATAAAAACCAGCTTGTACTAATTCACCTTCATAGAACAAACGCTAACTAATTGACCTTGAAAAATTATTTCTCAAGGTCAATTTAGCCCCCCGCCCGGTTCTTTGCGCGATAGCCCGAAGCCTCGGCGGCGGGGCATCTCCTACCGGTTTGCGGTGCATCCAGGATCCGATTTCATCCAGGTTTTGCGCAGTGTCGCCGACTACAGCGCAGGACGTTGAAACCTGACCCACTCCTGCACCGCCGGCCGCTGCCATTGGCGCTGCGCGTATTCCACCAGCACGGCGGGCACGGTATCGCCGTTGAGCACCAGTCGGTTGAGCATCAGCGCCAGATCGACATCGGCGATCGACCATTGTCCGAACAGATTTTCCCGACCGTCCGCCAGCAACGCTTGTGCGGCAGCAAACAACTTACCCGTCGCCGCCTGCGCCGCGGGCGACAAAGGCCCCGACTTGATGCCACAGAACACCACCAGGGTCGAGCGTTCCTGGCGGATCGGCAGAAGGTCACTGCGCAGCCAGGCCTGGATCTGCCGGGCCTTCGCCCGTTGTTGACGGTCTTGCGGATAAACCGGCACCTGCGGGAAGGTTTCTTCCAGATACTCGGCAATCGCCGACGACTCGGACAAGGCAAAGTCACCATGCACGAGCGTGGGCACCCGCTGGGTCAGCGACAGGCTGGCGTAGTCTTCGGCCTGGTTTTCCAAGGTATCGAGGTCCAGCGGGATCACTTCGAAGTCGAGGCCCTTTTCCCGCAGTACAACGAAATCCGACAGGGCATAAGGGCTGGTGAATTGAGCATCAACGTACAGGCGCAGGCGGGCATCACTCACGGCACATCTCCATATCCATAGGCGGGAGAAGACACGCTACGAGATTCGGCGCCATAAATGAAATGCAGGATTTTCATGCGCGCATTCCCGACGGGAATACTCTGGTTTCAGCCGTCCAGGGCACGCTGTACGCACCAGGACAAAGGCAGCGTCAGCAGCACCGTGACCGCCAGGGCCATCACCGCGACCGGGATTCCAGTCACATCCCCCAGCCCCCCGAACAACACCGGCGCCAGCGCACCTGCGCCGATGGTCCCGGTATAGAACAGCGCGAATGCCTGCTCGCGTTTGCCCGCCGCCGACAACTCCGGCACTACGCCATACAGCACCGACGATGTGCCGTTCAGGACCAGCCCCAGCAGCGGCAGCATCACCATCATGGCGGACAGCGGCAGATACACCGCCAGCACGATCAACACCGAGGTGGAGGACTCCGTCAGCCACACGGTCTTCATCATGCCGATACGCGCACCGAGATAACCGCAGGACAACTTGCCGAACGCGCCGCCGACGAACAACAGCATCAATGCCAGACCGATCCCGGCCGTCCCGGCCCCCTTGCTGGTCAACAGGAACGGTAGGAAGGTGAGAAAGCCCATCCGCACCGCACTGTCCAGCGTGCCCGTCAGCAACAGCGCGCGCAGCCCGCCGACGGAGCCCCTCCCCGCCAACGCAGTGGAGGCTTTGCGCCCCTTGAGCGAGGTTAACGCCCGTGTCGGGACCAGCCACCACAACAGCACGGCGGCGGCCAGGCCAAGCAGCCCCATCAGCGTGACACTGGCGCGCCAACTGACGACCGTCAGCAGCAGGCCCACCAGCCCCGGTAGCAGCGTCTTGCCGATATCGCCGGAAAAGTTGTACTGCGACAGCGCCTCCTTGACGCCACCGCCGGCGTCATGGGTATCGGTAATCAGCGAGGATGCCAGCGGATGCTGGGTGCTGGCGCCCAGCCCACCCAGCAACAGCGCCAACAACAGCACCGTCAAGCCGCCGGCCTGGCCGGCGAGCAGGTAAGCCAGGCCGGCCAGCGCCGTACCGCCCACCAGCAGACGCTCGCGTCCCCAACGCCTGGCGGCCCGGCTCGCGAGCAATTGGAAACCGGCCATCATCCCGGAATAGGCGCCACGCAACAGCCCCACCTGCGCGTAGCTCATGCCGAACTGCGCCTGCCAGATCGGCAGCAACACATAGATCATATCGGTCAGGCCGTCATGTACGGCGTGGGCGCTACAGGCGGCCAGCAGGGACCGACGACGCAGCGAGGTCTCGGAAGGTTGCACTTCGCTCAACGTGAGTGGGGTTTTCAGATCATTCATCGTGGTCCCTCGGCAGGCCTCTCGTTTTATGACGAAAGGGCTTTATAGATTACTTCACTTGAGAAGATGAACTCGCTGGGCATACTCCCGATGAAAGATCTCTTTCGTTTGACGGACATTTCCTAGAAAATCCCAACCCGTTGCGTCCGCCTAAATCGATGACTAGTCTGCATATCGTCACTGCCTATTCAGTGACCGGTTTTGACAGACCGAAACTCACAGGCGCCAACAGCGCCCCAAGACCTTGCAGGCGCTTTTTTCATGCCTGTCGTTGTGTGTCATGGCGGCTGTGCGCAGGGCATCTTCGGATGCGCCGGGTATCCTGTGTCCGGTCTGTCAACCTACGTACAGCTGCCACCCAATCCTGTTTGACAGCAGGGAGTGGCAGCTCCTTCAACACAGGAGCGACACCATGTTCAAGATCACCCCTAATCCACCTGTTGACCATCTTGCTCCACCCGCCTTCCAGCTCGCCGCTGAACGCGCTTTCGCCCACTATGCACTACCACCGGCTGACAGCCGATCTAGCCCAAACCGCCCACACGGTTGGGAGGAAACCTTGGTCCACATTTACGAAATCCTTCAATGCGCCTCAGTCAACGCCTATGAATGCGCGGACAACCTCCAAGGCTCGAACCGTAAACTCGCCCTGGGTGCGGTGCACCTGATCGACATGGCACAGCAACATTTGGATTCACTGCTTGATAAAGAACCGGCCAGAGCCGACTGACAAGTGACTCCTCATCGCTCCTGCGCCTATGTCCAGGAGCGATTACGGAATTCGAAAGTGACGAATGACTTATTCGCAACCCTTCAGGTAGCCAGATAATGACGAAACCCTTTTGCGTCACCCTCGCCTTCACATTGCTCCTCGTGCTATCGAACGCCGCCACCGCTGAAACAGCAAACGAAGCAGCCCGCAGTTTCATTGCCCAGTCGCATGCCGGCGATGATCTCGCCGCCATTGCCCTGTCGGCTGCCAAGCGAACGCAAACCTATGGGATGCTCGCTGCAAAGCTGGGGGCTGCCGAGGCCAACACTGCCGTAACGAGCGAAATCAATGCGCTACTCCCACAGTACCAACCGAAATGGAACCAAAACCTTGCCGCCGCTTATGAGAAGTCTTTCTCTCCAGCAGAGTTGTCATCACTCGCGTCTGAAGGTCGAGCATCAAAATACGCAGGTAAAGTGATCGAGCGACAATCCGCAATCGGCAAAGAAATGCAGTCAAGTTCAAGCCCCACTTTGATTTCACTGGTCACCGCGGCACTCGAGGCGAGTCTTTCCAAGCATGGCTTGTAAACCTGGGCGGCTGACAGACTTTCTCGAGACGCGAAATACTCCCCGTTACAAATTTTCATAACCCCTTGAGCTATCCTAGGCAGCCTGGACTCGATCTACACTCAAGGGACGAAAATGACATTGACTGCGAACGCCTGATCAGCCTGGCCATGGCCAACCCGGTAAACGCTCAAATAGCCTCACGCCTGCCCTCCCTCGGTTTGAGTCAATGCATGCTCACCGCAGGTTGTCTGTTCCAGGCCGCCTGGAATCAGCGCTCGAACCTGCCGCCCGCCTGGGGCGTCAAGGATTACGACGTTTTCTACTTCGACAACAACCTCTCCTGGGAAGCCGAAAACGAGGTTATCCAGGCCACCCAACAGCTCTTCCAGGACCTCGGCGTCAATATCGATATCAAGAACCAGGCCCGCGTCCACCTTTGGTACGCTCAACGGTTCGGGAAGGCTTATTCTCGACTGGAGTCGGCCAAGGACGGCATTGATCGTTACCTCATTGCCGGCACCTGCATCGGGTTGGATATTGCCACCGGTGAGGTTTATGCACCCTACGGCCTGACCGATATCGAGCAAGGCCTGCTGCGGATCAATCCGGCCCATCGCGAACCCGCCTTGTTCGAGCAGAAAGCAAAAAGCTATCAGGTTCGCTGGCCTTGGCTGACCATCGTGGAAACCCATCAATCATAAAAACCGTGTGGTCTTGCCAAGAAGCTCAACGGGCTGAATCGTGAGACGGCGAGAGTGCGCGCTGCTTGCGCAATCGCCCGCTGTAAAAATCGGTTTGTTTCTGGAATATGTCTGGTTGCACACATTTTTATCCGGAAGCTGATGTCAGCGTCGGTCATTTCTGGCAATAATCCACCTGACTCGCCAGTCAGCGGTCTCTCCTGCTCACAGGAGCCCCCCAAGGCCCCGCTCATCGCCCCCGGACAAGGACCGTCGCCGTCATGCCTTCGATCTACCAGCTCAAGCCCCGCTTTCAGAACCTGCTGCGCCCCGTGGTCCAGCGCCTCTTCGATAATGGCACCAGCGCCAACCAGGTCACCCTCAGCGCCGCGGTGATTTCCTTGTTGGTGGGCGCCGTGGTCGCCACCTTCGCCGGGCACGCCTGGGTGTTCGTGATCATCCCGCTGTGGATGATCCTGCGCATGGCCTTGAACGCCATCGACGGCATGCTCGCCCGGGAGTTCGGCCAGCAATCGAAACTCGGCGCCTACTTGAACGAACTCTGCGACATCGTCGCCGACAGCGCGCTGATCCTGCCATTTGCCTTGTTGCCCGAGGTCAGCCTGCTGGCGGTGCTGCTGGTGACCCTGCTGGCGCTGTTCAGCGAATACGCCGGTGTATTGGGGCCAATGATCGGTGCCTCACGGCGCTACGACGGCCCCATGGGCAAAAGCGATCGTGCCTTCGTCCTCGGCGTTATCGCCACCGGCGTGGCCTTCGGCCTGATCAATGCCCCATGGATAAACGGGCTGTTCCTGCTGATGGCGGCGTTGTTGCTGGTCACCCTGGTCAATCGGGTACGACAAGGTTTGAAAGAAGCCGGAACAACCGCGCAACAATCGGTCGAATAACTGAATCTCGAAACCACCCCATCAAGATCGGCTTCAATCCCCCCCTCTCCAAGATCCGCTATAAGGACATTGCAATGCGCGACGAGCAAACCCAGACCTTCAGTACCCATGATGGTGTCGAGCTGTTTTATCGTCATTGGCCGGCTACCACGCCGGTCGCTGGCGAGCCGCGCAAGGCTGTCCTGCTGTTCCACCGCGGGCATGAACATTCCGGGCGGATTGCCCACCTGGTGGATGAACTCAACCTGCCGGAGTTCGATTTCTTCGCCTGGGACGCCCGTGGCCACGGCCAGTCGCCAGGCGCGCGCGGCGACAGCCCGAGCTTCGCCACCAGCGTGCGTGATGTGCAGACCTTCTGCGATCACCTCGGCACCACCTTCGCTATCGCCGAAGAAAATATCGCGGTGATCGCCCAGAGCGTCGGCGCGGTGATCGTCGCCACCTGGGTTCACGACTACGCGCCAAAAATCCGCGCGCTGGTGCTGGCTTCCCCGGCCTTCAAGGTCAAGCTCTACGTGCCTTTCGCCCGCCCGGGCCTGGCCCTGATGCGCCGCTTTCGCGGCAATTTCTTCGTCAACAGCTACGTCAAGGCCAAGTTTCTCAGCCACGACCCCGAGCGCATTGCTTCCTATGACAGCGACCCGCTGATCACCAAGGCCATTTCGGTGAACGTCCTGCTCGGGCTCTACGAGGCCGCCGATCGCGTGGTCGCCGATGCCAATGCGATTCAGGTACCGACCCAGTTGCTGATTTCCGGCGCGGACTTCGTGGTCCATCGCAAGCCCCAGGAGCAATTCTTCCAGCGCCTGGGCAGCCTGAAAAAGGAACGGCACATACTGCCCGGCTTCTTCCACGACACCCTCGGCGAACGCGACCGGCATCTGGCCGTCAGCCGCGCCAAGCGTTTTATCGAACAGAACTTCCTCTCGCCGGTCAACCGCCCGGCCCTGCTCGATGCGGATCGCATCGGCGAGACCTGCGCCGAATCCGAGTCGTTGGCGGCGCCCCTGCCGCACAACTCGCCACGCGACCTCTACTGGCGCCTGACCCGCGCCAGCATGGGCCTGGGCAGCAAGCTGTCAGCCGGGGTCAAGCTCGGCTTCGACACCGGTTTCGACTCCGGCAGCACCCTGGACTACGTCTACCGCAACACACCCACCGGGCATACCGCGCTGGGTCGGATGATCGACCAGAACTACCTGAACTCCATCGGCTGGCGTGGCATCCGTCAACGCAAACTGCATGTCGAGGAACTGCTGCGCCTGGCCATGGCCCAACTGCGCGAGCAAGGCCGCGCAGTGCGGATCGTCGACATTGCCGCCGGCCACGGACGCTATATCCTTGAAGCCCTGCAAGGGGTGACACCGCTGCCCGAGTCGATCCTGCTGCGTGATTACAGTGATATCAACGTGCGTGACGGCAGCGCCCTGATCGTCGAAAAAGGTCTCGGCGATATCGCTCGCTTCGTCAAGGGCGATGCCTTTGACCGCGCCGATCTGGCCGCGCTGGAGCCCAAGCCAAGCCTGGCGGTGGTATCCGGCCTGTACGAACTGTTCGCCGACAACAGTATGGTCGGCAACTCCCTCGCCGGCTTGGCCGAGGCCTGCGAGCCGGGTGCTTATCTGGTCTACACCGGACAACCCTGGCACCCGCAGCTGGAACTGATCGCCCGCGCCCTGACCAGTCACCGCCAAGGCCAGGCCTGGGTCATGCGGCGCCGCAGCCAGGCGGAAATGGACCAGTTGGTGGAAGCCGCCGGGTTTCGCAAGCTCACTCAACGGGTCGATGAATGGGGGATCTTCAGTGTGTCCCTGGCGCAACGCGTGCAATGATAAGCCCTACTCCCCGCGAAGCCGGCCTGCTGAAACGCGCCGTGCTGTGGCTGATCCTGCTGGCGCCGTTGTTCTTCTCCAGCTACGGCTTCGCCACCTGGTACACGGCCCAACGCAACGATGTCGGCCACTACGTGTTCGGCTGGGAAAGCCAGATACCGTTCTGGGCCTGGACCATCGTGCCCTACTGGTCCATCGATCTGCTTTACGGTTTGTCGCTGCTGCTGCCCAGGAGCCGGCGCGAGCTCGATCGACATGCCTTGCGCCTGCTGACGGCCCAGCTGATCGCCGTCTCCTGCTTCCTGCTCTGGCCGCTGACCTTCACCTTCACCCGTCCCCCGTTGGACGGCGTGTTCGGCTGGCTGTTCGCGGTGTTGGCGGGTTTCGACAAGCCCTTCAACCAGGCGCCTTCGCTGCATATCGCGTTGCTGGTGATTCTGTGGGTCATGTACCGCCGACACTTCGCCGGAGCCAGTCGTTGGCTGGTGCACGGCTGGTTTGCACTGATCGGCGTGTCGGTGCTGACCACCTATCAACACCACTTTATCGACGTGCCCACTGGCGCCCTGGCCGGCTGGTTGTGCGTCTGGTTGTGGCCGGATGAAGCGGCCGTCCCGTTGGCCACGGCGCGCCTGGCACGCGATGGCAAACGTCTCGTCCTGGCCGCTCGCTACGGGCTGGGGGCGGTGCTGCTGGCAATCCTGAGCGTGGGTTTCGCCGGTGCCGCGTTGTGGTTGCTCTGGCCGGCCCTGGCCCTGGCGCTGGTGGCGCTCAATTACGCGGTGTTCGGCGCCGAAGGCTTCCAGAAACGCGCCGACGGCAGCTTGAGCCCGGCGGCACGCTGGCTGTTCGCGCCCTATCGGGCTGGCGCCTGGATCAACTCGCGGTTATGGACGAAAGCTCATCCACAGCCCGATCACGTTGTCGACGACCTTTGGCTGGGGCGCCTACCGAGTCGACGCGAACTTCAGGACAGTCCGTTCGCGGCCATCGTCGACCTGTGCGCCGAACTGCCGCTGGTCCCCCAGGGCCGGGCCTACCGCAGCATCCCGGTGCTGGACCTGATCGCGCCCTCGGCGGCGCAATGTCGAGAAGCCGCCCTGAGCATCGAGCAACTGCGCTCGCATGGACCGCTGCTGGTCTGCTGCGCCCTGGGCTATTCGCGCAGTGCCACCGCGGTCGCCGCCTGGTTGCTGCGCAGCGGTCGGGCGACGCAGATCGATGAAGCCATGGCGCTGATACGCGCGGCACGTCCCGGAGTGGTCTTGCATCCGCGGCATCGCCAGGCGCTGGAAGCCATGATCAGCCTGGCGCCCAGCGAAGCATGCGCTCGCGTGAGGGTCGCCGATGTCCGCTGATCTGCAATTACAGGTGGTCGCCAGCCTGCTGCGCCGCGGTCGCGCACTGGACCAGCTATCCACTGGGCTGAGTGTACTGGGCGTTCTGCTGGGCCTGGCGCCGTTGCTCTTGAGCACGATCAGCCCATGGTGCCTGGTCACCAGCGCATGGCTGGTGCTGTCGGGCCTGCTGCAAAAATACTGGGCCTTTCGCGTCGCTTTCGATGCCGACCTGTTCCAGTTGATGGCACGGGATCCCGGCAACCTCAGCGACCGTACCGAGGCGCTGGACCAGGCCCTGCAAGACCTCGGCCTGCAAGCGCGGCAATCGACCGCTCGCCCCTGGGCCGAGCGCAGCCGTGGCGCGCTGGGCCTGCTCAAGCGCCAGGCGTTGCTGGTGCTGGTGCAAATTTCCCTGCCACTGATCGTCATTCTGGCCAGCCCCTGGCTGCCCTTTGCCGGATAAGGAATCCTCATGTTCGAACCCGTGGTTGCCACCCTCATCACCTCCGGCGCCCGCCTGATCACCGGGGCCCGCAGCCTGTGGATCGGTTGCGGACCCGATCCGGTACAGCGTATCTACTTCGCCAACCACAGCAGCCACGGTGACTTCGTGTTGCTCTGGGCCTCGCTGCCGCCAGCACTGCGTAAACTCACACGGCCGGTGGCCGGCGCCGACTACTGGAATAAAAGCGCATTGCGCCGCTACATCATCCGGCGCGTCTTCAATGGCGTGCTGATTGACCGCGAACGCAAGGAGCCCGGGGACAACCCGCTGCAACCGATGCTCGATGCACTGGAACAAGGCCACTCGCTGATCATTTTTCCCGAAGGCACACGCAACCAGGAGGACGGCCTGCTGCCGTTCAAGAGCGGGATCTTCCATCTGGCCCGGAGCTACCCGCAGGCAGAGCTGATTCCCGTGTGGATCGCCAACCTCAACCGGGTGATGCCCAAGGGCCGGGTCTTGCCTCTGCCGCTGCTGTGCACCACCAGTTTTGGCGCCCCGCTGCGCCTCGAAGAAGACGAAAGCAAAGAATACTTCCTGCAACGCAGCCGCGATGCGCTGCTGGCCCTGGCACCGGAGCAACACTGAAATGGATAGGCAGACCCTGATGTTGTTCGCCGGGATCGGCATGATCCTGGTCCTGGCCTCGTTGATCGGCTTTGTCCTCAAGTGGCGTACCCGGGGCACCCCGAGCGCGGTGATCGACAATCTCAACGCCCGGATCAATGCCTGGTGGGTAATGGTGCTGGTGATCGGTATCGCTTTCTGGCTGGGCACCGGCGCGGTGATCCTGCTGTTCTACGCGGTGTCCTTCTACGCCCTGCGCGAGTTCCTGACCCTGACGCCAACCCGGCGCAGCGACTACCCGGCGCTGGTGGCGGCGTTCTACCTGGCCCTGCCGTTGCAGTACCTGCTGATCTACAGCGACTGGTACGGGCTGTTCTCGATCTTCATTCCGGTCTACGTGTTCCTGCTGCTGCCGATCCTCGCTTCGCTGGGCGGTGACAGCACGCACTTCCTGGAACGGGCCTCGAAGGTCCAGTGGGGCTTGATGATCGCGGTGTTCTGCGTGTCATTCGTGCCGGCGCTGCTGACCCTGGACATTGCCGGCTACGAAGGCCGCAACCTGCTGCTGATCGCCTACCTGGTGATCGTGGTGCAGTTGTCCGATGTGTTGCAGTACGTCTGCGGCAAGCTGTTCGGCAAACGCAAGATCGCGCCCAACCTGTCGCCGTCGAAAACCGTCGAAGGCTTTGTCGGCGGGATTACCCTAGCCTCGTTGATTGGTGCCGCGCTGTTCTGGATTACCCCGTTCAACCCCTGGCAAGCGGGGTTGATCGCGTTGTTGATCAACCTGCTGGGGTTTGCCGGCGGCATCGTCATGTCGGCGATCAAGCGCGACCGTGGGGTCAAGGACTGGGGGCATATGATCGAAGGCCATGGCGGCATGCTCGACCGGCTGGATTCGGTGTGCTTTGCCGCGCCGATATTCTTTCATCTGGTGCGGTATTGGTGGACGTGAGGGGCTTAGTCGAGGTGTAAAGGCAGGACAATGCCCTTTCTCTTGACTGAAATTTCCTAGAAAATCCAACCCGCTTGCGCCTACCATTTTCGCTGGCTAGTCTGCTCCTTGTCACTGCTCATCAGTGATCGGGTTTAGTCGCCCACGAAACTACGGCGCACAGCGCCATCCTTGAGACGGGCGCTTTTTTATCACCTGCTCTTTATGGTGGTCGTGCGCAGGGCGCCCGAGGGGTGTCCCACGCACAGACTCCATTACATGAAATGTGCGGGCACAAAAAGCGCTTGCAATTCGAATGATGGGCGCCTATACGCCGGTCAACAAGGTTCGAGATCAGGAAGATTAGCGTCCGAAGAAGCTTAAGTAAGTACCATTCCTGCCCGACCCTATTATCAAACTGACTATAAGCTTTCATCACCATAGTCTCTGATGACAGCGCACCAACATCCACTTCGGCAAATGCGACGGTTCCTTCACGAGGTAATCCTGTCCGAATATCACTAACTGCCGCCGAAAGCCTATCCCTGATTCTCGGCGCGGTGGAGTTAGATAGGTAGACTAGGCGTTCCCCCTCCGCAATCATCCCAGTCGCTTTTGCACCAACAGTATCACCTGTCGCGAAATTCGTAGTCTACACGTGCAACGCCTGACGGGACGTGGCCTGCGAGCCGGTCGGCCCAGGTGATGCACTGTCGCTGCATAAAACTACCCCGACGCGGGTTTTTAGTCAGTCACGCCCCGACCTAAATCAATCGAAAATAAAGAGTCCTAACGGTTCGGTGGCGCAGCCATGGGAAGGCAAGGCGCGAAAGCCCCTCCATCGACACATCAAAAAATCTCGTGCCTAAGCAAACTAAATCCCCCCTCTACTTTTAGTGTATCCATTAACTCAAGAGAACGATCTGTTGCGTTTACATAAAACAGAATCGGGTAATCCGAAAATGCTTGCTCTACAGATTCACCATCAAAAGGATCAATATTTTTTCAAAACGAAGTACTCCAAACTATTGTCACCATGAAAATAATAAATGCCTCCATGATAAGTACTGTCTCTTTCTTCAAGTGAAATCCCTGCAAGTTTTTCTACCTGTGCCCTTGCCAAAACAAGGTTCAAACATTTTATTCCATACAAATCATAAGTCTTCATTTTGGTAGTACTACGCTTGGTGTCGGCTTCAATTCAATAACTGTGTTGCACTCAGCTCCTGCAACCGCCCTATTTTCTCAACGCCAATTTTTGCCTACTGTCTATTTAACCATAAGAAACCTAGGATCCTCAGTCATAAGTCTTAAAACTTCTGACCAGTTCCAAAGTATGCCAGGAAGATGATCCCTCGGGACAAACCTCCCACGTTCAGAGTTTGGAAATTTTTCCATAGCAAGTTTGCAATTTTCATAAAACAATTTGAAGCAATGTGCATCCACTTCATCTAAAGCGATAAAACTCTGCCCCTGCTCGTCCAGCGGCCTATAAATCTCACTCATGCAACCCGCCTGACTACCACTAAATTGCTTTCTGGTTGCCTCGATTATGCAATCAAAAACGCCTCCAGAGGTTCCCCAGCCTACATTCTTGCTAATTGCAATATACATACCCATAACGGTTCACCTAAATATTAAAACCTTATTTTGCTGATTTTCAGGGAGAGCTTTTATCCAGCCGTTAACCATATTTTGGTTTGCCTGCGTGAGATTTCTGTAGTCCAACGGAACTATATCAGCTTTGTTTATATGATCTATTAAATGGGCTTGATTTCGAGCAGCATTGTTTGAGAAAAATTTATTTATCTGCTCTGCCCTGGTAGAGTCAGTCCACATGAAATCGACCGTTTTCCCAGCATTTGGGCCGTCAGTGAAAATAAAGTCAGGATTTTTCTGCCCTTGAATAGGCTCTACGCGTTTCAGGGTACTGCCGAAGGTATTCTCCAGTTGAACGGCAGCCTGCCCTTCGTGCAAAGCTAGCTTTCCAGTATCCAGATCTTTAGCTAAGTCTTGAATCCTTCCCGTATTTATTGACGTAACCGGGTTGTCGGCGGCAATTTGTTATTTTTTAACTGATCTGCTGCCAAATCATTGAATGTCTTACCTGGATAAGCCTCAACACCTGTCTGATTTCGCCCGAACCACTCACTTCGAGGGATAGCTGCCTGCTCAAGCGCGGTAGAAGTTCGCGTATTCAAAATAAGGCGAGCCCCATTCATATCTACATAATCAACGGGAAGCTGATTCGGTTTAATTGTCCCAGCCCTCAAAGCGCCGGCTAAGTCATCAACTGTCTTGATCGGTGTGCCAGCCAGCTCTGAGTATACCTTTTGCCCATCCTCACTAAAGGACCGATCAGACTTGATTTTATTTTGAGCAAAATTTGCTTCTGTTAACGTCCCTCTCTCTGCATTAGCAAGGGTACCTGCCGCTTTTGCACCAACTAACCTCTAGCTTTTATTTCTTTAAACCCAACAAATGCTTAAATGGGCCCTCATTCAAATCAAATCCAATATCTTGAATTAGACGAACAGCCTCATTGTACTCTTCGTCCGTGATTGAAATATCATATTCGCAAACATGATCACACAAGATCTCAAAGGCTAAGCTCTCTTCATTATACGTAATATAATCCAAGGCTCCTTGGAGAAGGTCGGAATCCAATCGACCTTCAAATTTCTTTCCGAACTTAATGATGCGATCTGCGAACATAAATTCTACTTAATTGGCTTATAGGGTGGAATCATCGCATCAACAATCTTATCTCCTGACCAACTTTCAGGAAACACTGCCTTTCCCTCCTGTCCAGGCCACATATGTCCACCACTGCCTGGCTTATCGCCGTACAAAATATGTTGCTTTGCTTCAGAAGAAAGAATGTCAACGTAGTCCTTTTCAAGACCTTTTGCACCGACTAATCAGTAATAACCGCTTCTACCTCTCCTCCCCGAATTATGACCCGCCCCCAATCGCCAGACAGAGTATAAGCACCATCAACTCTAACAAAACTGTCTATATTTCCATAGTCCAAATCACCTGTACTATCTACAAACCCTATGCGTCTTCTATCAAACCATTCGATAGAGTCCGCATTAAAAAACCGCAACAGA
>NZ_CAJFDC010000014.1 GCF_904067045.1 Pseudomonas sp. FEN
GACCGTCGTCAAGGGAGACGACACACTGTTTTTCCCTCCCCTAGGCGATCGCCCTCTCGAACCTATCACCACCCTGCGACTTGCCAACGGCAACCCCATTTGCTACCGAAACTTGCGGCGGGCTTCTGCGGGTCGACTACAGGTGGATGCCCAAGTGCAGACGACGCTCCTTTCTCGCGGTGAGATCACGTACGAATAGAAAACGTACTGCTAGGTTTGCCGCAAACCGAGCACCCCTGAATATCAAGTTGCTGAACCGACATGGTCTGATACTTGGCGCCCGTTCGTGCACATCCCCGATCGCTTGGCATCGGAGAATGTGTTCACGGGTCGTGATACTGAAATTACTGCTCTGTGCGAATGGGCTGATGATCCGGACTCTCGAAAATGCATGGTTTGGGGCGACGGGGGTGTTGGCAAGACCACTATGGTCGTTGAGTTCCTGCATCGCTGGCTCGACGGCAAGACGAAAATTGAGTGGACGCCGGAAATCATCACCTTTTATACGGCCAAGAAACCCGATGGGGTCTGAGTGGCTTGGAGCAGATCTCAGTCCAGGAAATTGGTGTTGCGGACGTCGTGCTGGATGTGGCTCGCATGCTAACCACGCCCAAGCTTGATCGCTCTTGGTTCGAGAAAGAACCTAAAGAAGTGGTTCAAAAGCTCGCTACGCTCCAATCTGTACTGAGGGTTTCTCGGGACAACCATCTGATCATTCTCGATAACACCGAGACTATGGCCAACAGCGATGCTGACGTGAAGGCCTTGGCCGTTCAGATCAACGAGCTCACTCGAAGAGTCGGCCGGGTCATCCTAACCTCTCGCCGTAGGGAGTTGATTGAGGCTCTCCCGGTACAAACTGAAAATTGGAGTGACGAAGAGGGGGCGGAGTTCCTGCGCAAACGAGGTGCGACTCTTGGATGCACGGCTATTGCACAGGCAGGCCCTTCCACGCTCAAGCGGTATTCCGAGCGCTGATCAATAAGCCGATCGCTTTGGAGGTGTTTGTCCAGGCAGCTGCCACTCAGGGGGCAGGGCTCGAAGCAGCGTTCCAACGTGTTCAGAAGATGCAGCGCCAAGATCTGGGACAATTCCTCTATGACGATGCATGGGGGCGACTCACCTCAGATCTCAGACGTGTTCTCCTCCTGATGACCCGACTTGGGGACAACCATGACCAATACCTCTTCCAGCTGTGCTGTCAGCGTACGGGGGTGACTGTTGCCGCTGCAAGTGAAGCAATTGAGGAAAGCCGTGGCATCGGTAGCTTCTCTAGGATCGAGGGTGCCGCTCAGATCACCCTTAGCCCTGAGTTCTACAACTACTGCGTGGAACGTTACGAGGTAACTGACGGAAAGCGTGAGCCAACCGACGATGACGTCAACTGGGTCAAGCGTCGTTACCATGAGTTTTTGACCAGCACTGAGGCTAAGGTGTCCGACCGCGCAATCCAGGCATTTCGCACTCCGGCAGCCCGAGCCGCCTGGAAGAGCTATAGCGAAGGCAACTACAGCGACGCCTGCGACTACTATGAAACAGCCGTACTGGAAGACCCAGAGAACGGTTGGCTGTTTGACCGTTACGCCTACACCTTAATGCGCAAGCGTCGGCTACCTGCTGCACTAGAGCAGTCACGTAAAGCTACCCTCCTCCTGCCCGATGAAGCCGAGGTCTACTTCACCAGAGGTATGATCGAGAGCAGGATTGGTGATGAGGATAGCGCTCTTCAGCACCTAACGACGGCGGAAGAACTGGGTAAGCCTAAACACCTCTGTGAGCTTCAGAAGACCTACGCCTATATCAATACTGAACCACAGAACCTGATCAAGGCTCAGGAGTGTGTAGAGCGTGCACTTCGCTTAGCACCCAAAGATCGTTTTTATAGCCGCTTCATGGAGGAGGTCACTCGCCTGCAACGCCGCTGGCTTTGACTCGGCAGCGCAAGGAATTATGTCTTCAAATGAATAGGCCTCCCGAAGGAGGCCTTGACCTTGATAGTTCGAGCTGACCAAACTGGCGCTAGGTGTTGTGCCGCAATCGGTGCGGGACCAAGTCTGTACTCTTCATGACAAGCACTAGCTCAAGCGTAGCGCAGAATGTCTTTAGGTATTTTTAGCAGCGTCAAACTCAAGCAAGCTCCTACCGAGTATGAGGGCGTACCCCGTCAGCACATGTAATAGTTCTTCATGGCGGTTTAATGAAACTCGCACGGGGCTTGCGAGAAGCTGCTCTTCAACGAGTATAATTACTCCCTCGACAGTATCAGTCCCTATAAACCTACGTATCACTTCTTCGGCTGCTGGCCCACGAGCCTTATCGGTGAGCAAGCAAGAATTTTTGAGTATGGCTTCTACGAGCGCACCTGTATTCGAACAGCGCCCCGCTCGATGCACGATGATGTGTCTAAACTTTTCGATCATGAAAAGGTAGAATCGTAAATCCTTTGCCATTTTGTTGTTTTTTTCTGTTTCAGCAATAGCTGGGATTTTGGCCCTAAAATTCCTGATGATATCGGAACTTTTCTTCTTTAAGCGCTCCGTTGACAGCTGCCGTTGATGATCTTCTTTTATTCGAAGCTCTGAATGAACATTCGCGGCCAGTTCGTACACTTCTACCACGTAATCTTCGAAAGCCTCAAATGCATCCACCAATAAAAGCTGACAAATTTTATTTTGATGAATGTGGGCCTCACGGGCGCGTTCGGCTAGGGTATGTGACGTGCTACTATGTGGCTGAAGCCTTCCCGTGAATGGATTGTGGAACATGTATACGTTATAGCTTTTACCAAGAAGATCCTTTTTCTCCTGGCTAAACTCTGAAATCGCATCATGCTGAGTCTTTAGCTCAGCCACCACCTGATCTTTAACCTTGCTCGCCATCCGCTGATGCATTTGCAAAAAAGAGAACTTGTTCAGGAGGGCCTTGAAAAGCTCGTCGAATTCATATGCATCCATGGTTTAAACCTTACAAGTTTTTAGAGTTGATTTACAGTAACCTGCCGCTGCGCACCTAAGCAACATTCAGGTGCGGTATGAATCCGTCTCAATATCTTTCAATTCACTATTGCACCTAACAAAATAATGGCTCACGAAAAACACATAACCAGTGGCGCCGTGGTGGGCTGACTAAGAAATTTGCTAACCCCCTCAAAAGTCCACACTCCTACCGGTCAAATCGCTTGCAGTACAAGAGTATTGTGAACGCTAAAAATGCTCTGAGAAAAAACTTATGCGTCGACTTAATCCACGTCACCTTCAGGCACCAACGGATAGTTGTAAATTACGGTGCTGGCCAGCTGCTTTGCCAAGGCAGCTTTTGGCGAGCTTTTCTTCCAGCGACTGGCCAGTTCCTCCGGGCAGAGCTGTGCGAAGCCTGCAACTTGCAAGGTTCGGAACGCCCAAGCTTCTGCTCTCAGCAGGAAAGCTACTGCCCACGCAAAGATGAGCAATCCTATGCAGCCCAACCACCTACTCGATTTGTCGCTCCAAAGCGTGGGCAGCAGAGAAACTAAAACGGGTATCAGCGCCGTGATCGCGGCCAAGTAAACTCCTGCTTTGGCACAGGTGTTGCGACTGTCCATCCGTCATCCAAAAACGGTTGGCCGATTAGCCCTCGCGCCTGACAATCGAGTTACACCTTGAGCGTGCACAGGGCCGCCGCCCTGGCCATCGCCGGATCCACGGTTACATCGCGCAAGTCTTGCGGCCGTTCGCCAGCCATCGCTGTTTCCCTCACTCCCCCTCCTCCTGCCTGGTCCACGCGGCACTGCGTCGACCTAGTGCTGTTTCCTCAGCTGGTTTTCGGCGCGGCTTTGCGCGGCAACCGAGGGCGCTCTGCCGCTGTCGCACTGCGGCTAGGGGGAGCCAACTGCTGGCTCAGGGTCTCCGCCCGTGCCTGTGCGGCCGCCGCTTGCTCACGGGAGTTGGCCAGCTCGGCCTGTGCGCTCTGCAACTGCTGCTGCAGGCCTTGTAGCCGTTCGGTCGTGCCCACATCCGCCTGACGAGCCTGATCAAGCTGGCCGAGCAGGACTTGTGTTTGTGCCTGCGCGGTGGCGCGCTGTTCGCGCGCCTCGGCCAGGCCAGTCTGGCTGGCCAGCAACGCCTGTTGCAAATTCTGTAGGCGGCCATTCGCCTCCTTGAGCTGGGCGGTCACGGCTTTGCTTTCCTCGCGGGTGCGATCAATCTCGCGGTACGCCCGATCCTCCACTTCGCGGGTGTAGCGTTGCTGCTCAAGCCGCGTTTGCTCTGCCTGTTGCTGGCTTTCCAGCAGTTGCTGGCGCAACTCGGCCAACTGCTGGCGCTCCTCATCTCGCAGGCCGAGCAGCTCCTCACGCCGCTGGCGCAGGTCATCGATCTGTGCCAAGCGCTGGACCAGCAATTGCTCCAGGTCGGCCAGCCGGGTGTCGGCCATCTGCCGCGCGGTCAGCGCCTCGGCGGTCTGCTGGCGGGCTTGGGCCGCTTCCAAGCGCACCCGCGCTTCCAATGCGGCCAGTTCCTCGCGCTCTTCATCCAGCACCTGCTGCTGCCCCGCTAGTGACTGCTCAACCACGCCTTGGGCCAGCGTGGTGGCCTGCTGCCAGATGGCGACAAAGGCTTGCGCTACTTCCGCCGGCAACCCGGGTAGCCGGGTTTCGCCGCGCAGGCGCCCGGCCAGCTGTTCCCACCACTGATCGAGCAAGGTGCCAACCCGCGCCGGACTGCCGCGGCCCAGTTCCAGACGCACCCGCTCCACCGTCGGCCGTTCGCCGCGCGCCAGAACCGCATCCGCAGCGGCAAACACCTCGTTTTCTGGAACTCCTACCGCCACGGGCTACCTCCGGATATATTAGGTCTGATAATGAAAGATTATCCGACCTTATCAAATCAAAACTTAATTAATAATACGTTGAACGTAATGAATAATACAGGTGCGTTGCAGCCCTCGATTGACACGCCACTGTTACTGCACGAACTGGCCGACAGTACCCGTGCCGCCGCCGAGTCCTTCATCGCCGCCGGCACGGCCGCCAATACCGTGCGCAGCTACCAGAGCGCCCTCACCTACTGGTCCGCCTGGCTGCGCCTGCGTTACCAGCGCACGCTCGGCGACAACCCCCTGCCGCCGGAGGTCGCCGTGCAGTTCATCGTCGATCACCTCGCCCGCCCGGCAACCGGCGGCTGGAGCCACCTGCTGCCCGCAGACCTCGATGCTGCCCTGGTCTCAGCAGGGGTCAAGGGCAAGCTGGGACCCCTGGCGTTCAGTACGGTCAGCCATCGCCTCGCCGTCCTGGCCAAGTGGCATCGTTTGAAGCAATGGGACAATCCGACCGAAACGGCGGCGGTGAAGATATTATTGCGTGAAGCGCGCAAGGCCCAAGTTCGCCAGGGGGTAGCACAGCGCAAGAAAACTGCCGTGGTCCTGGAGCCATTGCAGGCGATGCTCGCCACCTGCACCGACGGCGTACGCGGCGTGCGCGATCGTGCACTGTTGCTACTGGCCTGGAGTGGTGGCGGTCGACGCCGCTCAGAAGTAATTGGCCTGCAAGTCGAAGACCTGCGTCGCCTGGATGCCGAGACCTGGCTCTATACGCTCGGGGCGACCAAGACCGACACCGGCGGCGTACGCCGCGACAAGCCACTGCAAGGGCCGGCGGCGCAAGCCCTGGCCGACTGGCTCGCTGTGGCCCCAGCCAGCAGCGGCCCGCTGTTTCGCCGCCTGTACCGAGGTGGCCGGGTCGCACCGCACGGTCTGTCCGGCGACCAGGTCGCGCGGATAGTCAAACGCCGCGCGGCGAAGGCAGGTCTGGACGGGGATTGGGCAGCGCACAGTCTGCGCTCAGGCTTCGTCACCGAGGCAGGACGCCAGGGCGTGCCGCTCGGTGAGGTGATGGCAATGACCGAGCACCGCAGTGTGAGCACGGTGATGGGCTACTTCCAGGCGGGCGCCCTGCTTGACAGTCGGGCCAGTAAACTCCTAGGACCGACACCGGGCGCGAGCGAACCCGCTCCAGAACAAGCAGCCGGGTCAAGGGGGCGAGCGCCTTCTGCGCCTCAACCATGACGACCGGGGAACACTCATGCGGTTACGCGACTGATCGATGCAGGCAAGTGCAGCGCCTACCTGAGGTTACATGGGGAACAAGTCGATGGCGAAAATGGTTTTGCTGGGAGTGCTGTTGTGATAGGACACTCGCGGCACCAACACACCCGCGGGCAAGCTACTGCTCAGGTGACGTTCGACGCAGGCATACACCGAAAGGAAGAACCGCTCCAGCGCGTTGATCGCGGTACCTTCGTGATCCTCGTAGAAATACGAAAGATAGCCCATGGCGTCGCGGTCATGGATAACCGTGCCTCTTTGCAAATGGTAGGAATGGTCTAGGCCGGTGATTTCGTCCGGGAGGAACTGGAAAGTATCGTGATCGAACTCCTGATAGCTGCCTGGGTGCCGAAATGAGTGAAAGTGCCTGCTGACAGTCCCCAACGTCGGAGCGTTGAACATGAACAAGTATGTCTTCGCCTCCAGTCGCAGGCTCTGAAAACTCTGGAAATAGCGAATCACCTCATGAAATCCGGCCCGGTTGATCGAGGTTTTTACTTCGATAATGGCAATCACCGCCTCTGCCGGCACCACAACCACCCCTTCTACTCGATAGAACGGGGCATACCGGTGCGAGTCGTAAATCAGAATATCGCACTGCCTGGATAAACCGCCCGCGCTGTCGATGATGAAGCCCTGCTCCACACTGACCGCCCCCGGTAGGTGGTCTTTGAGGAACTGGCGAAGCACCGCTTCGGCCAGTGCGCCAGTGGTCGGGTTGTGCCGGGTGATGTACACCTTGGCCTGGGCGATCTTGCTGTACAGTTCCTGACTCGCATGATCAAAGTAGTGACTCATGCCTCCTCCCTTTAAAGGTAAGCCGCAAAGCTGATGGCTGCCGCTGGCCAAGCCTCATCGATTGTCAGCATGGCTCACCATCTCGACAAGGCGCCGCCGCGCTGGCAGTTGAGCACCCGCAGCGATTCATCCTGCGGCGCCAACGCAGTGGTTTCCAAAAAATTACGCGGGACTCAAAGATCGAAGATCCGCGAACTGCCCCCCCATCAGACGTCAGCGCTGGCACCGGTCACTCGCCAATTTTTCAGAGCGCTGAAATTAACACGGCGTTGCTCTTTCGGCATCGAGCGAGCATTCCAAAGGTGAACCAGGTCGTTGTGCTGCATGTGAGTAATGCCCACCACCAGTAGTGGACGCTCGGCAGCACCTCAGTGCCAGAGATAGCGGTGTTCGCCGAAAACCGTATGGCCTCTCGCAAGACCGGCGGGCTTATTAGCAGCCCTATCGCACTTGGTGACGTATTCGTTATGGACGTGGAGCATGGCTATTTGATACCGTCCAAAACCCTATCTCGCAACTGTTGGCATCCACAGTCGACGTCACGCACCGGAGACACCATGGAATGGCCGAAATTCGACCTCAACGTTCCTTTCCGGTTGTTATTGACCTTCAATGCGACGTCTCTTCTGGTGATCGTGTTTTTGGTTCAGAAGGGTTACGTGCTGGGGTATTTTTTTCCTGAGCATGCCCTTGTTGTTGTTGCTCTTCCCAATTTCGTGTCGTACGCCCTCTATTTCTGCGCCCCCGTATTGCTCACTGGATTAAGCTTGGTGCTCAGTTCATCGCTGGGCAAAGATGAATTCAAGCCAGGCCAAGTTGATTCTATTGATCATGCCAACAACAGTTTTTTGCCGAGTTACCTCGGTTATTTCTTCGTGGCACTCAGCGTTCCGAATTGGGAAGCTCTGTTTTTTGTATACGGCGTTCTATTTGTTTTTACCTACCGGTCGCAAGCACTGTATTTTAACCCGCTATTTTTATTATACGGCTACGAATTCTACAACATCACCACCACAGCGCGCGCGTCAATTTTCCTGATTTCACGAACAAGGTATAAGTTGCCGACTGACGTCGTGATCGAAAAGGCTAACCGAATCAATGACTATACGTTCATAGAAAAAGGCTGAGCATATGGATTATGTACTGGTAAAGATTAAAAAACTCAGAAAAAAACCATTCTTCAAGTTAATTTCTGACTACACGCTTTTCGACGACTTGGGTATCGATCCCGCCGCTTGCGTGAACTACAATCCTGATCACAATCTGGACGAGGATTCCTGGTTCAAAGTTGAGCATTTCTCCGCGCAAGCGTTTTGTGTCGAGATGGTGAAAGGCGACTTTGACGCCAAGGAATATGACGACTTGGCCAAACGGCTGTTCAATGACATCTCCTACATTGTGGCCAGCCAAGGGGAAGACTTCTACTTTCAGAAAGTCACGCCTTCACTGTTTATCAAGCGTAAGACCGTGGTATTCGGCGAGGTTGCGGAGATTGAGGAATCCCAGAGTCGCTTAGTGATAAATGCCCAGCCGGATGCCATCTACCTCAGAGCTTCTGACACCCTCATCTTCAGAAATCTGGCCACCATTTCCAGCATTTTCCCTGGGATTGATGAACTGTACAAAGAGGCGACGCAGGAAGAAGTTGAGCAGTTTCTTGAAAAGCCCTTTATTGCCCTATCCAACGATTTTGCGGCGGAAAAGGTTTCCAAACCGAATCGCAAGCGTATTGCCTTAGCGATGGCGACGTTAGAGGCGTTACCCGAACAAGACAAAGCAGGAATGCTGACCTACATTGATGGCTACTGCGGTCAGCAACTCGTCTTTGACGCCAACAGTGGCCGGTTCGAGATCTCGACGGACAATGAACTCAAGCTCCTGATTTATGGCATAGAACAACGGTTCTATACCACTCAATTCGGTCAAGAGAAGCGACTGGCCAACTCAGTTCAAGCCCTTGGCTGATGGGGCCGAGACGATGCAATTAGCCGATCAGGCGACACTGAGATCCTCCGTTTTTTTGCAATACTCTTGCCTAAAGGAGAGTCGACACTGAGGAGAAACTCGAAACGGATTCTCAGCCTGACGGCAGCCGCCCGTCAAAGCGGATTGAGAACGAATAGGCATAGCCGACGAATGTACCGATGCCAAGCGCCAAAAGACCGCGAGGCATCTGGTACCAGATCACTCCTTGATAGCGGCCTGATCCCGAATCGCGGACGCTAGCTCCCTGAGGGCATGCACTATCCGTGAGCGCTCGCGCGGATCCTGCGCAGCTACGCTCTCGGCCAACCGTTCGGGCTGCTCCAGCAAGCGCTCCAGCGCATCCAAGTCATTAGCATTAAGCTCCAGCTCAATCAATAATTTGCGCGTCATAACACCCCCTAATGAAAAGTCACAAGTTCCTACTCCGCGGCGTCCCGGCCGGCGACACCCAGTATGCAGGATACGCTCGGTTTGCGTAGCCTAACGATCGAGCAGGTAGTGGAAGTGGGCACGCAGAGGAGCACACCAGCACTCTGAGCGCTGCTGGAGCCAAGCCAGATAACTAAGGACTCGCACCGCATCGCATAACATCCCCCTCCAAAGATACTCAATCTGCCAATCATGTCGTTCACGCTTACAGAGATGCCAGATATGTGCGCACTACGGCAACTTCAGAAATAAGCCGAGCAAGGCAAACATGGCCATCTGGGAGCGACGTTCGAGCTGAGCATCGCTGTTGATGGCGTGCACGGCATCATCCATCCCGATGTCCGTCGGTTGGACGCCGACACCTGGCTCTACGCCTTGAGGGCAGGTGTGTGAGTATCGTCAGCCTTGTGCAGAAGATATAGCCGCTGCCATAGCATCGTAGATAACACCATGATCAAAGCGTGGCTCTCAATTGTCCGTCATATGGCAGCCGCACACGCTACCACATCAAGAGGTGCTGTTAGGCTCATTCTGGGGGGGAGCCAGGCTGAGCGGCTTGCCGGCCAGCCGTGCGATGTCATTTGCGCTGACGAACTCCTGATCAACAGCAAAGTGTTCGCAAAGGTGCAGCAATCCCTGAACGTCGCTCCGAGCTGTCTGAACGATCATCCGCCCCTGTCCATCCTTGCACACGGCTGAGACGTAAGGATGCCTGGAACCGTCATGCCGGATCGCTTCCATCATCGGTTCATAGAGGGCCGACAAAGTCATGTCCGGAACCTTGGAAGCAAGACGGCAGAATATCTGCATGCCTGCCATGTCCAAGTCACCCCAAAACTGGATTCGCTGATGCCGCAAGATGTCGCGCAAGGTCGGCACTTCTCCGCCAGCGGAGCGGCTGAGGACACGCGCCTGCCCCACCTCGACAGCCCCCGCAAGCTGATTGCCGTAGTCATTCGCCGAGGCACTCAGACCGAACCCGAAAGTGCAGACGAAAAGACAATGACGAGCTGCCACCGAGTCCACGGCCGCCTCGAAAGACACTGGGTTCTCTACAAGCACGACCGCAGTGGGTGCCTCCAAATTTCCGCCTACCACCACATAGACCGGGCGAGGCAAGAATCGGTCGATCTCGATACCGAAACTGTATAGAGCCTTCCAATCGAGGCTGGATAGCAGCTTCGACGACCCCATGAGATACATCGCACTGACACTGAACACTTGCTCGCCAAAGTGCTGCGCTTGGTTTTCTCGCAGGCGAATAAGCCCGTCCAGCAGCGACGCCATGTTTCTTGAGGAGAACGCCTCCATTGCGCTGCCGATTGCCTGTAGTGCGAGTTTGTCTCGTTCTGGGAGGGTTGAGTCAGCCAAGACGGCACGCCATGCCTCGACATGCGAAGGCACTTCCTGGTCAGGCCGCACTACGGCTAGGAAGCCGCTGATAGGCTCTCCGTGTTGTCCGGCGGCGTAATCGATAAGTTGCTCGCCCCGAAGCTGGATAAGCGCCTTGCGTAACGCTACCGGATCGTTCAATACATCGGTTCGCAATTTGTCGAGAATGCCGCTGCAGCGCAGCTTGCCGGTAGCGCTTCCCTTCGACTTCCTGCAAAGCCACGCGTAGACGCGCTCGTGAAGCTCAGGCACGAGGGCAATCCTCACCAGTATTGCTTTCCCGGAATGCACTCGTGTAGGTGATCATCCCGTTGTCGTCTTGCCATGGCTCGACGGTGACGAACCGACGCCGCACACCTCCTTTGACGCCCACCTTCTTCTTACCGACCAGATGAATCGGGAAGATGTTCTGGTTGTTGACGTAGTGCGGGTTGTGGATAAGGCCGATCAACTGGAAATTCTCATCGACATCCTTGAGTCCCTGGAAGGCGTGATCGATGTAGTCCTCGTTGCTGAGATTCGAGAACAAGCCGTCAAAGAACATGATGCGCTGAGCGCTCTTGAGCGCCGCCTTCTGTTGCTTACGACTACCGTACATAAGCGCCGCGCGCGTCAGAGAATACTCGGCCTGTTTGATGAGCCACATCATCATCAATGCCGTGCGCTGGCCGGTAGAAAGTCCGCCGCCCTCGCCGCTGAGAGGCGATTTCATGCCATCCCATATGGCAGCATGCGTAAAATGGACGCGCTCCTTGGAGAAGATGTTCGCGTATATCTGCTTGTGAATCTCCGCTTTGTACGACTTGTTGCGACGCTCGATATCCTTGTTGAGCGCGACCGGGTTACGATCGCGGGCAGCTTGCTCCCGGTCCTGAATTTCGATGATGAGGGACTCTATGATGCGGCGGATCGTCTCTTCGTCCGCAACGTCTGCTTCGACAAAAAACGAGCGTTTGGCGTGCGCGCCATCACGTCACCAAGGATCTTGAGATTAATTTCCGCCTGCCGTGCGAACCGGACAAGGCTGTCGACAGTCGCCGCCTTATTGGTTTCCATCGTCTCTCGCATTCTCGTCAACTTATCGACGTACTCATCGATGGTCGCTCGAATCTTTTCACGGATATGGTGAATCGCACTCAACTGCGCGAGCGTCGTCGCCTCGGCGATTCGCTCAATCTCGGGGAGTTGTAATCCCTTGATGTGACCAGCACGGGCTTGTTCGCAGAAGCGATTGCGTTCATCGGCAAAGGCGTTTTGTGCCGCCGTCCGTGCTTGGCGGCGTTGAGTGAGTAGCCGAGTGTCGATTTCCAGGGACTTGATCGCTTCCCGCAGGTTGGCGATGGCAGCCTTTGTCTCCACCGAAGTCGACGGCAGCTTCCCAATGCACCCGTTCCGTAACACCTCGGCGTCGGCGAGGATGTCTGGGTGCGCCTTCGCTTCCATAGCGACCCGTGTACGAACGTCATCCGAGAACGTTACGATCTTCCCGTATTGCTCGCGGATTTCCACAATGGCGTCGTGAAGGTCGTAGAGGAACGGCTCCAGGGCAGACAAGCGGCCGTTGAGATCGTTTATGGACTGTTCCGCAGTGTTACGCTGCTCCGTGAAGATGTCCCGCTTCCCTTTGGCTTCTGCGATCCGGTCAGCAAGTGCCAAGCCTTCGGCCTTCGAGGCCTCGATGTAGCGATGGGCACGCTCGAAGTCGATGTCCTGAAGTCGGGCAATAGACGTACTCACGGCGCTTTGCAAGGTCTTGGATTGTTCCTCGGCTTCGCTCATGAAGTGTGCGGCCCCGTCTTCCTCAAACGCTATCGAAGTTTCGAGATCGCGCTTGTCGAGGTGGAACGTCTGATCAAAGCTATTTAGGGCCGCCGCTGCTGAACGTTGATTTTCCGCCAGCTTGCCCTCAATCTCGCTCCGCAATACCTCCAGCTTCCTGAAGAGGTCAGCGGTCATGGACTCAAGTTGTTCAACATCTGCTTTCGCCCGCACCAGGGCGCCCTCTCCACCAGAGCGGAAGAAGTCCTTGGCGGCGATTAGTGCACGCGTGGCGTCCTCCTCGACCAGCCGCTGGAGCCGTTGAATCTCGCGTTTGAGGCGGGCCAACCCACTCTCTTCGTGAGGGATAGTTTGGGCGACCAACTCTTGCCACAACGTCTCGCCGCCGAGCGTTTGGTACTCCTTCGCTGCTGCAATGGTGTCCATTGCGTCGACCTTCCGTTGCTGTTGCGGCAACTGCTTGGAAAGCTCATCAAGGTTCTGCTTTGCCTCTGCATATTTCGTATCCGAGTCCTTCCGAACGGCATCGCGCGCTCTGAGGATAATCGCTACTGCTTCGGATGCCGGATCGATACTGGCAAGCCATGCAGCGGCCTCAGCGTCACGCGACTCAAGGCTCTTTTCTTCCGCCACGAGCCGCTCCTTCTCCTCGACTATGAGAGTTGGATTCAGCAGGATCTTGACCTGCCGCGTCGAGCGGCCAGCGAGGAAGGTGTGAGTGACTTGTCCCGTCACCTCGTAGCTACCGGCTTCGACGAATTGACGCAGTGGCCCGGCCAGAAAGACCGGAACAGTCAGTTTCGCCTTTTCCAAAACCTCGGTGGCTTTGTCCGCATCTTCTGCGGACTGCACGACCGGTGCAGAAAGTGCTGCGGAGAACAGCGATAGGACTGCCTCCCGACGATCCCCAGGCGCCGCCATCGCCAAGGCGTGCAGTCGCGTGAAGGAAACTCCCGCCTTCGCTAGCGCGTCCAGTGCAGCCGAGTAGACTCGCCCGTCAGCAATCGCATAGGCATCAAGTTCTTTTCGTTCCGCACCAATCTCTTCAAGGCGTCTCTTGATCGCGACGCGCTCTCCAAGTAATTCGCCACGCTGACGCTCAATGGCTTCGAGGCGCTGTTCGGGAGTCTCCTCGCCGTGGGTATCGCGGAACTGCAACAACGCCTCAACGTAAGGTTGGTGCTCGGACAGAATTGTCTCTTCCGTCGCGATCTTACCCTTCAAGTTGATCAAGTCTTTGATCGGATTGAGTGCGCCTGGAGCGGCCTCGCCGAAGACCTCATGGAAAACCTTCACCTTGGGCTTTAGGTTATCCAGCTTGTCACGAGTCTCGATGGCTGCGCGCAGTCGCTCGGTCGTACCATGAAGCTGTCCGTTCGTTGTTTCGAGGTTGCTCTGAGGGTTCTGCAGTAGGGGATCGACATCTCCGAACAGTTCGCGAAAAACAGGAAGCGCTGCCGCCAGCTCGCTCAAGCGCTGATGCGCGGCGATTGCGGCACTGAGTTGCTCTGCCGCTGCTTCGTGCCGAGGGCGGAGTTCATCTCGCTGCCGGCAAGCTTGATCCATTTCATCCTTTGCCGCCTCGACAGCCGCAACCGCTTCGGTATGTCGGTCGACAATGATCGACAGCGCCTCCGACAACGGGCAATCCCGGTACTTGGCAGTTACCGCTTGCCAAATCTCATACTTGCCAGTCAGCGACGCCACGCGGTCACTATGGTCGGAGAGCGCCTCACGATCCAAGTTAAGCTGCTTGTCCCCCCATTCTTTGGCCACCCTCGGCTGGTTCTTGTGCTCCGGTGGGAATAAGTCTGCCCGCGCAGCGAACGTCTCATATGCTACTTGGTTCTCTTCTGCCTCCCGGAACTCTGCGATGAGGTTCTCGTACTCGGATGACCATTGTTTGACGCCTGCATCTGCAGTCTTGTGGGAGCTGGATGCCTTTTCAAGTTGGGCAGAAAGCTCGCGCTGAGTTCTGCGATACGGGTTCGTATCGATGATGTCAATCACGATCCCAAAGGCGCGAGTTAGGAGATCAGTAAGGTTGCTAGGGTCACCAGTCGGCAGAAGAGCTTTGGCACCCGTGAGCGTATAGCCGTTGACAGCATGCTTCCGGTGTTGCCCGCGCTTGGACTCTTTAAGATCACAAGAAAATTCAATGACTTGCGAACTTTCTGCGGGTGCATCTGACTCTCGCGATCGAATGCTGGACTCTTTAAGATCACAAGAAATTTCAATAACTTGCGAGCCGACGACTGACGGAGTCACCTGGACCCGTTGCGCTTGCTGATTTAGTCTTCCCGTCTCTATGCCAAAGAGATTTGCGAGCCCGTAATCGGTGATCAGAACTCCGGCCCGTTTGTCGATCACCAGGCTGGCAATCACCGCGCTGAGCTTGCTGTCCTTTCTCCATGACGCATCGTGAGGGATTACCGGTATTCCCGGTATCGGATCTCGTGCCGAGAGCACATGCACCACCGCTGCGTCCCGGACCACTCCAGACAATTCATCCTCGTAAGCCACGTTGGCTTCGAGAACATCCCGCGCCTTGGCTTCGACCGGCTCGAACTTGTCGAGCGCTGCTTCCGCGTCGTTCAGTTCATACTGACGCAGGTTGATGTTGACCAGGGCGTCAGCAGTCGGCTTCAAGGTCTTGTAAAGCGTGTCTTCGAAGTGTTCCTCGTCTTCGTCGCCCTCAGTGCCCATCGATTGGCGGAGAAGCTCTGGGGCGACAAACTGACGAAAGAACGCGGCGTCGTAGGATTCACCGCTTTCAGGCTCCACCTTGTTGATCATCGCAGAGTAGTCGCCAGCCCCCTCCAACTGGAACTCCACGTTCTTCTTGACGACTTCGATGTTGGTGAACTGACGTATCTCTTCCAGCCAATCCTTCTGATTCCGCCATTTGTCCCATCGCGCCCCCTGTATGCGCTCGACGGAACGCCTGAAGGTTTCGTTGCCGATGAGTCGAAGTTTGTCAGGCTCCTGAACGAAACAAGGAGCGTCAGAAAGCAGCCCTAGATAATGATAGAAATAAGGATCCTTGCCACGGCTCCAGGCGAGACCGATCACGTAGGTCACCCCCGGAATCTCACTAGGATCGACAGTGATCAAGTCGCGCTGAAGAATATCTTCGTCATGCGGCTTCTCGACGAACTCCATGCGGATATGGGTCCAACCGTGCTCTGGCGGTGCAATGCGATCCGCTACCTTGGCCTTGAGCCGAGCATCCCGGCTCAGAAGGAATAGCGAGGACTCAGTAAGACTGGTCTTTCCGCCGCCGTTGTCGATTTGTAAGGCAGACGACCGGCCAAAGAGGCGGAAGGTCTCACCGCGATAAAGCGGCACCCATTCACGCCCTTCGGTGTAGCCGTCGCTTAAAAAGTTGGCTACCTGAATGCTAGTGATTGTTGCCATGAGCGACCTCCTCGACTTCCTCGATCAGCACAGCGGACGCTGCGTCAAACGGCAACAACGCCGGCAGCAACGGGACAAGCTGCCGGTCATAGTTCATCTTCATCTCGAATGCGAAGAGGAGCGACTGGCGGTAAACATCCTCTTCAAGGCGCTCCAGCAAGCTGGCGTCCTGCATGATCTCGAGAAAGGCCGAGCACAGTTGCGTGATCGTGCCCTCCTTCGTGGAAGTAAGGGCGTCATAGATGGCCGTCGTCTTCAAGGACGCCGGATCCATTTTGAGAACCGAGTCGTTGATGTAGTTCTTCACCGCATCGGTGAACACGAGGCGATTGAAGGCCGTGTCAACCCAATCTTGCATCGCTCCGGGACTACGGTTCTTCTTCGTGTAGAGGAGGTCGAGAAGGACGAACCAGAGTTGCGTGAACCAGATCTTGATCTCGGTGTCCGAAACCTTGTAGCGCCCGAGTTGCTTCATGCGCGAAATCAATCGCTCGGTGCCAAAGAAAGGTGGATTCGTATCCGGCTTGCGCGCAAGCACGAAGGTCATTGCGCCGGCAGGTATACCAGCCACGTCGAACTCACGGAATGACTGGAGCACAAGGCCCTGTCCGTCGAGAATCTCTTCAAGCAGGGTTCGCATCTGAGGATCGGCATCCCGCAAGATCGTGGCGACCTCGCGCTCCTCGCGTGAGATGTTCCGTCGTGCCGCCTTCGTCTCAGCAATGCGGTGCTTGAGCAGGAAGGCTTGGACGCGGCCAAGTTCCGAGTTATTCACGCATTGCTCCTTATTGCCAATTCAAGGTCACAGAACAGGAAGTCGCCGCCATTGACCTGCTTGGTCACCAAAGTCGGCGACACCCGGATTTCGAGCGGATCTTTGATAGGAAGGGTATCCGGCGCCACGAACACGCCGACCAGATCGCCCACCGAGGGCTTCCCATCCAGAAGGAACCAGCCGCGATCAATAGCCTCTGAGAGGCGCAGCGGTGACTTCTTCAAAAATGTGGCGATCTCTTCTCCGTGTCGTGCGATGAACAGAACCTTGCCCAACTGGGACACCGACTCCACCGTCTCATCGGAGAACTCCATAGCATTTGCCTCAGGCATCCCCTGGCGAATGGGGACCGCGTGCCAGCCATCGAGAACCGAGTGAAATGGAGCCTCAAGAGTTGTCGCGCCCCATTGGCGCATGAAGTGCGCTTCTTGTACTTGACTGAAGGGCGCCTGCACGAGTTCGCGCGCCAAATCAAGGAATGATGGAGGCGGCACTGCAATACGCTTGTTCTGGGCGGCGGCCTGTACCAATTCAGATACGCGCCGGTTGAAGATGATCAGGACTTGCCGTACCCGAAGGAGGTGGGCTCGTACGCTCTCGAAGGTGATGTCCGCGTCGCTACGCTCCAGCCATTCGGAGAAGTCGTCGGCTGTCGACTTCTTGTCTACCTCTTCTTCGGCCTTACGGACGATATCGATCGTCTCGTTGATGACTCGGCAGTATTGGTCGAACCGGCCGACGTATTTTTCGGCTGTCTCCGTCTTCCCGACCTTTTCTAACGCAGAAAGGATGTCGAGGATCTCGTTGCGAAGCTGGCCGACGATCTCATCAGAAAACGTACCGACTTTCTGGAAGTCGCGGAATTCGACAGCGTGAAGAAGGTTGTAAGCATCACCTCGGATGTAGGTGGCGTCCCGAGCGGCATTCACTAGAACCGAAAGCATCCGCCCAGTCGGTGATAGGCGGTACTCGTCCGCGTAATCGGTCTTGTCGACGATGGCGGTCTTCCGCCTCTCAGAGTGCCGCGCCGCTTCAAGTGCCCCTGGCGCCCGCTCCAAGTAATAAAGCTCAGTCGGGCGACGGAGAACATTGAGAACGTAAGCCACATCACTGGCGGCGAGGCCAGGTATTGACAGACTGACGTGACGAAAAATCGCTGCGAACGGCATGTACTCTTGATGGGCGGTTTCATCTTGAGCTTTGAGGCATTGGATGACTAGTGCCGCAATATCAAGATAAACACCATCGGTTTTCCCCGGGCGCGACTCACGCGTAAATGCTGGGGACTCGCCATATCCACGATCGGAATCGTGGAGGTCGAGTAAACGCACTGTTGCAGAGAGTAAGGGGATGTAGTCCACGTCAGCTTCTCATATGGGAAACAGCCACGGTTTGACTTCCGTTACGTTCGTGACCGCCAATTGGTAGTCGGGCGGACGCTGCTTCGTTACATCTACGGCTGCTCGTATGTCTTGAATGAAGTACCCGATCAGCGCGCCGCGGCATGTGACAATGCGAGCCGACGTGTTAGCGAAATACTCAAATCTGATGACCTCTCCTTGCTCGCGACTGAGATCGGGGTGCGCGATCAAGCAAACTGGAACGTGCACGTTCCACGCAGCGTCATCTTCCTCGGAACGTTCTGCGCGCAACCCTGTAGGCATCACATCCACCACCCGGCCAAGGGAGTAGTCCCGGAAATCATCGCGCGTCGAGCAATAGGCACGTACATGCCAACGTCGCCCGGCACGAACCAGGTGATGGGGAGTAATGGTGCGCTGATGCGGCGCTGGGTCCTTCATTGATCGATAGGTGATCTGGACGGTCGCATGGTTTCGAATTGCATGCGATAAGGCGGCAAAAATACTTGGTTCTGGCGTCGTCAGATCGGGGAACGCAGCGCAAACTGGACCGTCGACGACCGCCCCGCCAGTCACATAAGGCAGCCCCACCAGGCTGAGGTATTTCGCTAGAGACTCAGCACAATCACGAGTGTCCGACCTTGCGTGCGCGTAGACTGCGCTCGTTGCATGGTAGCTACGTGACTTGGTGTTCCATTCCACCCATAGGGGATGCGCATCGCGGAATTCCTGGATTAGTTGGCTTGCTCGAATATCTCCAAGGCCGAGCAGGCTCGCTATCCGGCTCCGGTTTAGGAAACCTTCCCATAGCAGCAGCAATTCAAGAATAGATTGACGCTGTTGTGCTGAATCCACTCTGCCCATGCTGCTCTCCGACGGACGTATAAAAATCTATACCATACAATCTATTGATCGCATAATAGATTTTACATTCATGCGTCGCGTCGCCCTGGCAAGCCAACGCCCTGTCTTACTTGCAGCAGCCCCCCCCCCGCTCAACCAACGCCATCATCAGTTCAGTACATATGGCAAAGCTGAGCGCGATGAAAGATAAGCTAATGAATTAAGCGCTCGGGACACTAGGTCACCCCTATGCCCTGCTCATTCTGCGCCCATTTTGCTTTGCACGGAGTTTGGGCAAATGCACATTTCTGACCATCAGACATAAGCACTATTCGCGCTCAATTACCGCACTAGCAACGGATGCCGTGGCATTAGATTACGTACACAGTTTGGCTAGCTTTCCAATAAATAGTGAAAATGTGCGCGAACGACTGGGCTCCAACCGCCGGAACGCTGCTTCAGCCAATCTAGGTAGCTGGGCACCCTCACCGCATCGCTGTGCATCGATCCCCAGAGCCGCTCAATATAGCCGTCGTATGCCGGACCGCCTCCGAGCTGCCACACGCGCACGCAGTTCGGCAGCTTCAAAAATAAGCCGAGCAAGGCAAACATGGCCATGCGGATCTCCGCGGAATGCTCCCCTACGTCTTTGCACAAAAAAGCTTCACAACCTGCCTCTGGCCGTAAATTAGAGCGCAGGGAACACCATGACTTGATATCCAGAAGCCGGGCGATATACGAGCGTGGATCAATCGGATAATTTCGCTTTTTGCCTATGATCGCCAGGATATCCTCCATGAACAGCTCCACCTCAGGGACGCTCGCTGCAAGCTCAACATCACCGATGATAACGGTTCCGCGCTGCACAGAGGCCTGATACCAGCGCTGAAAATACCAGGCCATGAGCTGCAGAATTTGGGGTGTCGAACACCGGAACTTCACCCTTCGCTCAATTGACCGAAACGTCACAGGCGCTGGGAGACGCTCCAGTGTCAAATTGAATTGGACGAATGAAAGCAGCGCGGCCGGCGCCGAGGTACTGTCTCCTGTATGCAGGAGGCAGCCGTGTACCGGACACACATTAAACCACCAATAAAACCAGGTGATTCTCGATGAGGGTTGTCGACCGCTGCGAAAATCATTGAGGAGGCAGAGCTCGCAAAACTGCAGGCGCTTCTCGGGCGCTGCCTTGAGCCAGTCACCGGGCAAGGGAAATGATCGCCTTAAGCATTCGCTTGAAAGGCCTAATGCCATGGATAAATCCTCCGCCACCGCGGGAGTTAGGTTCCCATCAGCGTCTTCGACACCCAGCCGCTTTAGGCAGCGTGTGGCACGTATAAAGGGGGCGGGATTTTTGGTGCGCGCCCCCCTGGCAAGCCACGCAGAAAAAGCCTCTTGAGGTACCGGCTTAAGCAGTCCGCCGAAGTGCGCATTACTCCTCATGGTCGAAACGATCGAGATATGGCGGGATGTCGGCGGCCTTTTCCAAGCAGTCCAGATCAATTTCTTCCTTGCGGTCCAAGATTGCCCAAACCGCACCCCGGGTAATCCGCTTGACTATGGCATCGGTGATGCCGCCCGTGGCGCTCAGCAGGAACTTAACCTTCTCTTGCCGCCAGAGTTCCGATGGCCTCCTCAGTGGCAACGCGCTTTCATACCCGGCTAGAAATGACCTGAAGCTCTCGTTTTCTTTCCAGCGCGGCAGATCGTATATTTGAAAGCGGCGTTCTAGCTGGGCATCACTGCTGATGGCATGCACGGCGTCATCGACGCCGAATGCAATGATCGACAGCGACATCGGCGGGCTACTCAGCGCTCTCAGAAAGGCCAGGTTCTTTCGCTGATCAACCCGTCCGGCATTGAGGAGATTGTGCACCTCATCGATCAGCACCAGGCGCATGCTCCTCAGCTGAGCCAGTCGACAAAACGCCTCAGGGACCAGACCATTGCGAATTTTGCCGATTGGTACTCCCAGAGCCTCACTGATGCTATCTTCGAAACCGCGCAAGCTAGGATCCGGGGACAGGCTGAATGAAATGTAGCCGTAGGAATCTACATGCCTCTTTCTGAGGTTCTCCATATCCAACTGAATTCTTTCAAAAAGACTGGTTTTACCCATTCCCGGGCGACCGGAAATCAAGATGCACTGCGCCTGAGTTTTGGGAGGCATTTCATAGACCGCTCTGACCGCGGTCCTGACCGAACTAACTTGAGGGTAGTTGACCCAGCAATCCTTATAGATGCTGCCGATTCGGCCCTTGTCCCCGAGGAGCGCGAGGTTGCGACGCTGTGGTGAAATGTGCTCCAAGCTCAATGCATCTTTCATAGGCACTCACCTCATCATGGGCTCCGGACCCTATTCTTCGATCTCGTAAGCTTTCGGCTTAAGGCTGTAATCCGTCGACGCGGGGTGATCCGGAACCGCAATTTTTTCATTAAGTGGATGACCCGGATCGGTGAAGCGAGTTTTTTTTCGCTCTCTCATTTTTCGCGCCTGCTTGCTTTTCACACCAGCGGCATTTACGAGTGTTTCGTTTTTTTCAATTAGATTGAATACTTCCGCAGTGGGAACCCTGCGTTCGCTCTCATCCTTTAGTTGTGCTCTCAACCGCTTAAATTCCGTGAGTGTGGTGTTCGGCAACCGCAGATCCGCGTAACCCAGCTCTATATACGTCCGCTCGCCAGTGGGGAGTACCCACACTTTGCTTAATGACTCCGGATCGTAGCGCACAGTGCACTTTGTCCCGATGTCAAAGCGCTTCAAGGTTGAAGAGTAGTAATCGATGTTATGAAGCCTGACGCCCGCTCGACCGATCACCCTTTTTTTTATTGGCATGAAGTCGATCAGCAGGCGCAATTGATCGTCAATAATCGGCGGATAGGCAAAGCCACCATCCTTATTGAGGTAATGCTTCTCCCACTGAAGCAGCGGTGAGCAGCCGAGCGCTGAGTGTGTTGTTTTGTGATAGATCTCGACCTCTCGGATGAACCACTCTCGAAACTCAGGAAACGATAGCGTGGCATGCTGATCGCTTTTGTAGTGGCCTTTATCTTTTGCCGAGGACATGGTGGTTCCCGGCAACATATGGACTTTTCCCATCAACGTGCCGATCAGGCGTTCAATGTGGGCTCCGTTGTGGGGCGTACCTTTGGGCCTGAACGTCAACTCAATGCCATACCACCGACAGCTGTCAGATAAATTTTTCGACCTGAACTCCCTGGCATTGTCGACGTGGATTCTTTTCGGTACGCCGTAGAACGGATACTCCCCACCAGTAAAACCGTACGTTTTTAACCAGCGCTCCTTGGGCAATATCGAATGGGAGATACACAGCGCTACCGACATCGCCGAGGGATACGACAAGGATAAATAAAAGCCGAGCACCACCCGCGTATATACGTCGATGGCGATAGTGACCCAGGGGCGGATCAGCGGCAGTCGCTGGTCACTGTCGACGATAATGCAATCGACAAGGGCATGATCTATCTGGATCAGCTCCAGAGGCGCCTCAGGCTGTATCTTTCCTCCACGAACCTCGTAGGCCTGACGCGCGGCTTTCGAGCCCGATTTCTTGGCCAGTAGTGCGCGTGGCTTACGCTCTCTAATTCTGTTGGCTATGGTGGCGGGGCTCGGTGCCTGGATGGACAGCGCTCGGCAGCGCTCCATCACTTTTGCGATGATGCTCTTGGAGGTTACCCCGGGACCGCCATAGCACTCATCAATGGTTTCTTGGATGATGCCCTCCGCATCCGCCTCGATCATCTTGGTTCCTTTGGACCTGCCGCGTAGCTGCGGGAGCAGGCTCAACGGGCCCACATTCATGTCCAACCTGGTCAAGAGCCTGCGAACTTGGGATGCGCTCATCCCTAGCGCTGCGGTGCATTGCGCCATATCTTGCCTGGAGAGAGGGCTCTTGCCGACCATCGGAGACAGGACGTTAAACCGCTCTGACGCCAACTGAAGGTCAGTCTCCTTTACATCTTCGATGAGAAGCGTTTTTTGTATCTGGGCGATCTCATGATCCGAGAAAGTTGGGGGGCTTTTCAGCTCACATTCGATTTCTCCAGGCGATAGCAAGACCGCTTCTCCGGTAACAATATCCCTTGCCTGTATTTTATTTGAAGAAACGGAGGCGATGATCTCCAGCTTTTTATTACCAGCCAGCACTAGAACGCCCGGAGTTATGCTTATTTGTTGCATGGCTTCACCCACAACAAAACACGCGATACTAGGCTAAAAATCTAGTTAAATATGCGCAATTTTCAAGATTGCGATGTTGCTACTCGGTAATGCGCAATGGAAAACCTTACTTTTCAACCACCTATGACTCGCGCATATTTAGTTAATCTCGACACTTGGCTTGCATAAATCCACGCAACGCTACGGTACCAAACTGCTACGCAGCATGATCGTCTGTGCCGGTGATGCGCTCTGAACCGAAACGCAACTGGCCCCATTGCATCTGTCTACGCCTTGAGTAACGATCCTGACCAGTAGGCCGCAGCGGCCCTTTATCGGAGAAGGACCTTCATGGGATTTTATCAGTGCCTGCCTTGCGTAAAAATATTCGAAGAAAACGTCGCGTCCGTTCCTCTTTGCCCGTTTTGTCGCGGCCAGGTCATACCCTATACAGGTCCTACACCGTCCAGCCTTTGCATCACACCATTGACCACACAACTGGCACCTATTTTGCCATTGCCGGAAGTCTCGCCTATCTCCTTCAAGTTCATCAGTCTTACTGCCGAGAATGTGGATTTCTGGAGAAATTACGCAACGCTCATGCGATTCATCGCATCCAATCTGTTCTCTGGCGTCACCGTGTATGGCTACCAACAGGCCGTAAAAGGCTTTATGGATGCGTTGGATTGTTTTAAAAAAACTCCTAGCAGCCAGGTATGGGTGGCCGTCGCCACGTTTGGATCAATCAAGAGCAATCCCTCTGCCAGGTCCTTTGTCAACATCGAGATGTGCATGACTGTCACAACACATCCAGACGTCCCGATAACTACACATATGGGGATTTTTCGCTCTCCCTTGCGCTTGGTAAAAACTCCCGAGCTGGAAAAGGTTCGCGGCTTACATGCCGGCGGTGTCAGCGTGGGTGATATCATTGCCGTTCTGGAAAAGAAGCGAAGCCTGGCACACCCCGTCCGCCGGCTTTCAACCCAACTTCATGCCTTTGCTGCCAAGCGTTGTCTGCAAGAGAGCCGTGGGCTTGCAAAGATCTTCATGATTACCGCGCCATTGGCGAAAATGCTGGAAATTCTGAATAAGGATTGCTCCGCCTACTCGACTGAAAAAATAAAATCAGAGAAAGCAGGCAGTACATTGGTCACTCTGGTAGGCGAAGCTCAAACACCCAAACGTCACCAGTTTGTAGTCAATAACATTCAAAACTACCCGTGGCTCACTGAACTGACTGACCTGAATGGATCTCGTCCGAAGATTGCCATCGAGATGCAGCCCTTGGCGAGTGCCATGGATGAGAGTACGCGTGTCGAATCCGTTCTGGACTGGCTTGAGAGTCGGCACAATCCCGCTCGCTAAAGGTCATCGCCTTCGACCAGATCAGGCTCGTAGTCTCCGCCACGCAAAAAACATACGACTGGCTCTCCACTGTACAACTGACGAAAAACCGCCGGCAGCAGATCCGGCAGATCTTCGGCCAGTAATCCGGGACCGAACTCAGTGGCCGCCGCGCCATGCAGCCAGGCACCCGCTGCCGCGCTGGCAAAGGCCGGCATTCCTTGGGCGAGCAGGCCCAGGATAATTCCGCTCAAGACATCGCCCGTACCCGCGGTAGCCAAGGTCGACGGCGCATTGGTATTGATGATTGCCCGGCCATCGGGTGCCGCGATGATCGTGTCACTGCCCTTGAGCACTACCACCGCCCCGCTACGCTTGGCCGCGGCTCGGGCGCGGGTCAACTTGTCGCCAGCAGGATCAAATATCCGGCGAAATTCAGCCTCGTCATGGGTCAGTACGCAAGGCCCGTCAATCGCTCGATCAAGCGCGCCCGGGTCATGCTCAAAGACAGTCAGCGCATCGGCATCGATCACTGTCGGGCGCCCGGTGGCAAGCATGGCCAATACGTGCCCACGGGTTTCGTTGTCCACGCCGGTACCGGCGCCGATCAGCCAGGCGGAAAAACGACTGCCATCGAGCAAATGGCCAAAGTCCTCCGGCGTCCCCCAGGAACGCACCAAGATGCTGCTCAGCGTCGAGGCGTAAACCGGCAAGGCGATTTCCGGCACCACAATGCTGGTGAGGCCGGCCCCGGCTCTTGCCGCACCTCTAGCGGCCATTCGAGCCGCCCCGGTCATCGGGTAGCCACCAAATATCAGTGCATGGCCTCGGCTGTATTTGTCGGTATCAGCCTCGGTTCGCGGCAGGCTGGCCAGCCACAACAGCGGATGGTTCTCAAAAGTCTGCGGGGCGATGACATCGAGCACCGCTTCAGGCGTGCCGATATCGACAACGACAACCCCACCACAAAGGTCCCGCCCCGGTAGCAGCAGATGACCTTGTTTCTTGCGGAAAAACGTCACGGTCAGTGCTGCCGGTACCGCTCCCAGCGCTTCACCGCTATCGCCCATCATCCCGCTGGGGGTATCGATTGCAACAAGCGGCGCCGTGCCATGGCTCGCGGCGGCAAGCGTTTCCAATGCCTGGCCTTCCAGTGGGCGGCTGAGGCCGGCACCAAACAAAGCATCAACGATCAGTTCGGCGCCTTCGAGCACCAAGGGGCTCAAGGTTTCGACTTCCCCACCCCAGCGCTGTGCATGTTGCCCGGCTTCGCCCTTCAGATCGGCTCGACTACCCAGCATCGCCACGCGCACCGGCCAGCCGGCCTGCGCCAGCAGGTACGCGGTGACGAATCCGTCACCACCGTTATTGCCTGGCCCGCACAGCACTACGACCGGTCTGGGTGTCCAACGCCGCTCGATTTCGCGCGACACCGCGGCGCCGGCATTGCCCATCAGATCAAAAGACGACACGCCGGCAGCGACCGATAGCCGGTCGGCCTCCGTCATCTGCCGGACCGTGAGGAGCTCGTTCTTGAGTTGCCTATCCGTTTTCATGAAATTGATCCCGTATCCGTGGTCGCGCATACCACCTTAGTGACAGGACTTCGCCTCAATCAATACCTGTGCACTGACGGCCCCCAAGGAGGCCTCCAACTCCGTGGCTGCGGAGTCAATCAAGTTAAGCGTATTACTGGCTGGTGAGTAGCCACGGAAACTACCTACACTACTCCCGTCTGAAGCTATTGCGCCAAAGGCCAGGAGCCATGAAAAAATTCACGCGTCGTCATGCCGAATCCCATAACAGCAGTCGTATAGGCTGGCTGAGAGCGGCCGTGCTGGGAGCAAACGATGGCATTGTCTCAACCTCCAGTCTGTTGATCGGGGTCGCCGCCGCGAATGCCTCTCACAGCGCACTGCTCGTGACGGGCATGGCGGGACTCGTGGCGGGCGCCATGTCGATGGCGGCAGGTGAGTATGTTTCGGTGCACTCCCAGGCCGATACCGAGCACGCCGACCTGGTCAGGGAGAAAATGGAGATAGAGACAAAGCCTGCGGCCGAGCATCGAGAACTGGCGGAGATCTACGTGCGGCGAGGGGTCGAGCCTGAGCTTGCCAGGCAGGTTGCCAGTCAACTGATGGCGCACGATGCCCTGGGTTCACACGCCCGAGATGAGCTGGGGATTTCCGAGGAACTGACTGCCAAGCCTCTCTCTGCGGCATTTGCTTCGGCGATGAGTTTCATCGTCGGAGCTATCTTGCCGGTCGCTGTAGTACTGATAGCACCGTTTCAGAATCTGATCTTCTGGATATCCGCAATGTCACTTATTTTCCTCGCCACCTTGGGCGCAGTCGCCGCCCGGACAGGCGGCGCTCCGTTGTTGATGGGGGCTTGGCGCGTGACCTTTTGGGGCGCGTTGGCGATGGCAATTACCGCCGTGGTTGGCCGAATGTTCGGGGCGGTTGTCTAGCGCAGCAAATCACCGATCGGTCCAGCACACAGCCCCAAACTGGATCAGGCTTTGAACTCGATGCACAATTGAGGCGCGCGCTGGGTAGCACTCTCAACGCTCGATGCTACTCTCTAAGCGGTGGCTATTACTCTCAGGGCATTTTCGGGAGCTACACCAACCGTGCTTGAGATCAGTCATGAGCCAGACCACACGTATGTCGAATTCTCGTACCACGGTGCTTTACAGGCGCTTTCTGTGGCTATCGCTGTTGCTGGCCTGTAGCGCGCATGGCGCAGCCTTACCGGTTGACCTGTTTATTCTCGACGCACCACCACTGACGCTTGTCGATAGCGCCAAAGGCCACGGAATAGTCGGAGATGCCGCGCTCATGGCTATTGCCAGGGTCGGCTATGTCGCTCATATACAGGCGCTTCCCTGGGCTCGATCGCAAAAGTACGTCAGTGAGAAACAGGACCTGCTGATAGCCCCTCTGTCCCGCACGCCAGAACGTGAGGATCGCTTCACCTGGATCGCGCCCATCATGACCATGGATCGGGCTTTTTTCAGCCTTGAGCATCGAGTGAGCAGCTATGCCGAAGCCAAGAAGGTCTACCGTGTGATCGGCGTGGGACTGGGCAGCGCACAAGAGGAAATCCTGCGCACGCAAGGCTTCTCCCATGAGCAGATCTACCCGTTGACCATTGGCGACAATCCCGCGCAGATGCTCCTGAAAGGTCGCATCGATGCCTGGTTCAACGGTGTCCCTGAAAGCGAGTACATCTGGCCGAAGGTATCTCGACGCAAACTGCTCATGAGTCCTGTCATGAGCACCGTGGATCTGTATCTCGCCTGCTCGAAGCAATGCTCCGCCGAACTGGTGCAAGGCTTGCGCGAAGCGATTGAAGCACTGCGCAGCGACGGGACTCTGGCACGGATACGAAAGAGTTATTTGTCACAATAGTCAGTTTGCGGCTTTTGCCTAAGCGTCCTGAGACAGCAAGGCCAGGCTGTGTCGGGCAATGACGGCGTTCTCGTCAGTGGCTATGACCCATGCGCCGACTTTGCTCTCGGGCAGGGACAGGCAGGCCGATGCAGCGATGTCAGGTTCGCGCTTGCGCGCCACGCCCAACCAGGAGCAGCCCTCAAGAATCGCATCGCGCACCTCATGCGCGTGCTCGCCGATGCCGCCGGTGAACACCAGGGCGTCGACGCCACCGAGCAGCGCGGCCATGCCACCGATTTCCTTGACGATACGACGCACGAACAGCGCTATGGCCTGTTTGGCCGGCTCCGAACGACTGGCCATCAGTGTGCGCATATCACTGGCCACGCCACCCGAAACGCCCAGCAATCCGCATTCGTGATACAGCAAGTGCTCGACGGCCTGCACGCTCATGCCGCGCTCGCGCAACAGGTACAGCACGATCCCGGGATCCAGGGTTCCCGGGCGGTTGCCCATGAGCAATCCGTCGAGCGTGGAAAACCCCATGGTGGTACCGCGACTGATCCGGTTCTGCAGCGCGCAGAGGCTGGCGCCATTGCCGAGGTGTGCGACGATTGTGCGCCCCTGCGCCGCGCGCGGGTCGTAATCAGGCAACACACTGCTGATAAACTCGTAGGACAAACCATGGAAGCCGTAACGACGGATACCCTCCTCGCTCAACGCCCTGGGTAAGCCGTAAAGGGTTTCCAGCGGATCGAGCGTGTGGTGAAACGCCGTGTCGAAACAAGCCACCTGGCGCAGCGCCGGATACTCACGGGCCAGATGGAGCATCGGCGCCAGACACAACGGCTGGTGCAAGGGCGCCATCGGTGTCAGCGCCTGCATCTCGCGGATCAATGGCGCGTCGACCCGCGCCGCCACCTCACGGCGCTTGCCACCATGCACCACTCGATGCGCCGCGCCGGCAATACGCCATTGGGCGTGGCTGTCGATCCAGCGCATCAGCTGGCTCAAAGTGGCTTCGTCCATGCCGTCCTCGGCACTCGGCCATTGTTCCTGCTGTTGGGCCTTGAACCGGGTGTCCTGATAACTCAGGCGCGCCCTGCGCTGACGCACTTCGACACTGCCCTGCCCCAGGCAGTGAGGCGTTGAGGTATTTGCGCCATACAGGGAAAACTTCAGTGTTGAAGAGCCGGCGTTGAATACCAATAACGCGGGGCAAGGATCATCCGTCATGGCGCACTCCCGAGTGAGCGGTTCAGCACATTTGCGCGCCAGCTACTGGTCAGGGCCGGCCTCTCGGCTTTCGCTTGCCGGTGTCCATTGCCATTGCGCCACTTCCGGTAAATCCTGGCCATTTTCGATCAGGTACAGGGTATGTTTTTCCCGCGAGGCCCAGTAACGCGCGCGTGCTGCCTCAACCTGCGGCTGCAAGCGCGGGACACGTTCAATCACGTCCAGGGCAAGCTGGTAACGGTCCAGGTGGTTGATCACCGTCAGGTCAAAGGGCGTCGTGGTGGCCCCCTCCTCCTGGAACCCGCGGACATGAAAACGCTCCTGATCGCCACGGCCGTGCAATAGCCGGTGGATCAGCGAAGGATAGCCATGGAAGGCGAAAATAACCGGTTTGTCGCGGGGGAACAGTTCCTCGAAAGCACCGTTCGATAGACCGTGCGGGTGCTCGCTATCGGGTTGCAGCACCATCAGGTCAACCACATTGACCACCCTGACCTTCAAGTCCGCTACGTAGTCGCGCAACAAGGTCACGGCCGCCAGGGTTTCGAGGGTCGGAACATCGCCGGCGCAGGCCATCACCACATCCGGGTCGGCGTCGTCATGACAGGCCCACTCCCAGCGACCAATGCCGCGCAGGCAATGGCTGATGGCCGAATCGATATCCAGCCACTGCCACGCCGGCTGTTTGCCGGCAACAATGACATTGATGTAGTTGCGACTGCGCAGGCAATGATCCGTCACCGACAACAGGCAATTGGCATCGGGTGGCAGATAGATGCGCGCCACCTCGGCTTTCTTGTTGACCACCAGGTCGATGAAGCCCGGATCCTGATGGGAAAAGCCATTGTGGTCCTGTTGCCAGACATGGGAAGACAGTAAAAGGTTGAGCGAAGCGATGGGCTTGCGCCAGGTCACGCTGGCGGCTGCTTTCAACCACTTGGCGTGCTGGTTGACCATGGAACCGACGATGTGAATGAACGCTTCATAGCAGGAAAACAGCCCGTGACGCCCAGTGAGCAGATAGCCCTCCAGCCATCCTTCGCAGACGTGCTCGCTGAGTATTTCCATCACCCGTCCATTGGCGGCCAGATGATTGTCATCAGGCTCCAAAGCCGCCATCCAGGTCTTGCCACTGACCTCATAGACCGCGTCGAGCCGGTTCGACGCCGTTTCATCCGGGCCAAACAGGCGAAAGTTCGTGGACGTCAGATTGCTTCTCATGACCTCTTTCAAAAACACACCCAGCACACGCGTGGCTTCGGCCTTTAAAGCCCCCGGGGCTGGCAGCTTGACCGCGTACTCTGAAAAACGCGGGATTTCCAGGGCGCGCAGCATCAACCCACCGTTGGCATGGGGATTGGCACTCATGCGGCGGCGTCCCTTGGGGGCCAGCTCGGCAAGGTGTGCCAACAAGCTGCCGTTATCGTTGAACAGCTCCGCTGGCCGGTAACTCTCGAGCCATTCCTGGAGTTGCAACAGATGCCGGGGTTGCTGCAGGTCGGCCAACGGCACCTGGTGGGAACGCCAAGTGCCTTCGACATGCAAGCCATCGACAAACTTGGGGCCGGTCCAGCCTTTGGGCGTGCGCAGCACCAACATCGGCCAGAGCGGACGCTCTGGCACCGACTGCTCCGGCTGTCGGCGCGCGACACGCTGGATTTCGCGGATGTCCGATAAAATGGTGTCCAGGGTTTTAGCCAGCGCCTGGTGCACTGTCTCGGGGTCGTCGCCGTCGACAAAGTAAGGCTCATAGCCATAGCCATACATCAAGGCACTGAGTTCTTCCTCGCTGATGCGTGACAGCAGCGTAGGATTGGCGATCTTATAGCCATTGAGGTGCAAAATCGGTAGCACGGCACCATCGTGTCGCGGGTCGAGAAACTTGTTCGAATGCCAACTGGCGGCCAGCGCTCCGGTTTCGGCCTCGCCGTCGCCGATCACACACGCCACGATCAGGTCTGGATTGTCAAAGGCCGCACCGTAGGCGTGAGCCAGGCAGTAACCCAACTCCCCTCCTTCATTGATTGATCCGGGCACTTGCGCCGACACATGACTGGAGATGCCATATGGCCAGGAAAACTGTCGAAACAGCTGCAACAGCCCCTGGGCGTTTTGCTCCACGCGCGGATTGAGCTCGGTGTAGGTCCCTTCCAGATAAGCCTGCGCCATGATGGCCGGGGCACCGTGTCCAGGGCCGGTGACGAAGATCAGGTTCAGGTCATGGGCCTTGATCAGGCGATTGAGGTGCACGTAGATCAGGTTCAAGCCCGGGCTCGTCCCCCAGTGCCCCAGCAGCCGAGGCTTTATATCGGTCAGCGCCAGGGGCCGGCGCAACAGCGGATTATCCTTGAGATAGATCTGCCCAACGGCCAGGTAGTTGGAGGCCCGCCAGTAGGCATCGAGGCTTTCCAATTGATCATCGTTCAGAACATCACCCATGAGGAACTCCGATTGCTGCGAGCACGAGCATTTACTATCGGAGTCGGAGCACTTTCTGGCTTGATCTACATCAAACCATCGGGCTTCCGTACCCCGTTACCTGGTCATCAATTCTGCTGCGAAACGTCGTTGACCTGCGTCCCCTCTTGCATCTGTTCCCGCGCATTATGGACAGCGGGCGGCAGTTTGAGTGCAAGTACATTGCAGGCGGGATTATCGAGAATACCCTCGGCGGTGCTGCCAATCGTCGAACTGAGCAGATGGTGATTGGCCGAACCGATGATCAGAAGATCATAAGCATTACGCTGGATATAACAACGAATGACGTTGGCCGGCGCGCCCACCAGGAAATGCCGATGCTCCTGGGCGATCCCGTGCGCGGTTGCCAATGCATCGAATACATTCCGGCGGGTCTCATAGCTCGGTAACTCACCTTTGGAGACGGTCGCGGTAATGTTGGTACAGTCCACGGCATCACTGTTGTAGACGGTAATCAGATGCAACGAAGCATTACGGGCTTCCGCCAATTGCCGGGCCATACTGATGAGCTGGTCATTTTCCGCCGCGTTGCCTTCGCTCTCAAGCTCGATATCCACGGCAACCAGAAACTTGCTGAGGCGAGGGGCCGGCGCTTGCTTGATGTAGAGTACCGAGGTCGGACTGGCACACAACAAGTCCCAGTCCAGTGATGACAGCACCAGACGTTTTAAATGAGCTTCCTCATGCAAGTCCTTGATAATCAGATCGGCATTCACTTGCTGTGCATAGGCTGCCAGCTCGGACGCGGATGGCTTGCCCCAGACCACGTCGTAATGCACTTCAAGTCCCTTTTCGCGTAACAACACGGTTTCGCTGTTCAACCACAACCGATGAGCATCCATCATGCCTTCGCGGGCTTTGTCTCGATTGGCGATGTTGGCGTGCCCGAGCAAATCGATTGCCGCCGAGTGGACAAACGCAACCAGGTACAGCGGTGCATTGAGCGTCTGCGCCAGGACTCCCGCATATTCCAACGCAGGGGTATGCACGGCTTCTGGCGGAGCGATAAGGAGCAAACGCGATGATCGGATCATGACACACCTCGGCATTCGGTGAAGTTACAGGCAGCCCTGCCGTTGAATGGTCCATGTACGCCTGTGCCGCGTCATGGCCAACTTCTATCCTGAGCCCAAAGCCGCGTGCCGGTTTGATCTCCCTCAATAATACTGAAACAGGTCGGAGACCTCCCCGCATTCAAATGGAAGCCGGAAAGAACGCATGGAAGCTCGTTTGAATGGTTTTTGCCGCAACCTCCTTTTACCGGCTGTCAAGATAACGGAACAGTTCCTCCTCCTGATCGAAATGCAATCGCACAAGGGTGTCCAGGCGAATCAACTGATGTTGAATCTCGTCAGCGGAAGCCGTCGCCTGCGCGGCGCTGAAGTCCACGCTCATGCGCGCCAGTAAATGGATAAGGCGGAAAATCTCCCGGTGTACGTGACTCATCGCTGACAAGGGGTCCTCGCCCCGCAGGCTTCGGGTCAGCAGTGGATACAGGGTGTTTTCATCTTCCCGTTCATGCTGGGCCAGGGTGACTTGCAGTTTTTCCACCAGCGCCAGCAAGTCGCTCCGCGCTTGTTCAAGCGGGCGCTGGGCAAAGTCGCCGGCCAGTTGATGCAGATCGCTCAGCACAGCGGCCAGTTGAGTGTGTTCGTCTTGAAGGTGATCGATATGCTCCACGGCGAGCTTTCGTTGGCTGAGGCCCCATGATTCTCCCAATGCACGCAAGGCATTGATGATGATCAGCACGTCGATGCCCTCCTGCACGATGGCGCCGGCAAGCGGCGGCAGATAGCCGAAGGCAGCGATAGCCATCGCCAGCAGTGACATGCCCATGCCGACCCGCACGCCCTGGCGGGCAATCCGGCGTGTCCGGCGGGCAATATCCAGCGCCTCGACCAGCCGGTCCAGGCGATCGACCAGCAACACGACACCGGCCGCTTGCGCGGAGGCCGTGGCACCGGCCGCGCCCATGGCCACGCCGACGTTGGCCGCGGCCAAGGCCGGCGCATCGTTGATGCCGTCGCCGACCATCAGCGTGCTGGCGTGTCGGCAGCCTTCCTGTACGGCACGCACCTTGTCTTCGGGGGTCAAGCCGGCACGCAACTCGTCGATTCCGGCCGACAAGGCAATCATCTCGGCGGTTTCCAGGCGGTCGCCGGTGAGCATGACGATCCGTTCGATACCCCGGTTACGCAGGCGCCGCAACGTCTGCGGGGTTTCCCGCCGCAGGTTGTCCGAAAACACCAGCAGGCCGGCGAGAGCCCCATCCACTTCGATGAAGCTGCCACTGCATGCCAGGTAATCCATGTGGCGCAGCATGGCGACGGCCCAGTCAGCCACGGGAACTTGTTCATGGGCAAAAGACAAAGTGCCGAAACGTACCCGCTGGCCATCGACCTGCCCACAAAGACCGGAACCCGGACGTTCTTCCACATCCTGGGGGACACTGAGAGGCAGTTGGCGCTGCTGCGCCGCTTCGACAATGGCCTGGGAGATGGGATGCGTCGAGGCTTGTGCCAACGAAGCGGCCAGCCCCAGCAGACGCTGCGGATCGAGCAGTCCGTTGACTTCTATCGACTGCAGACGGGCATGGCCGCTGGTCAGCGTGCCGGTCTTGTCGAGAAACACCTGTTTGACCTCGGCCAGCGCCTCCAGGGTCGTCCCGTCCTTGATCAGGATCCCGCGTCGCGCGGCCCTCGAGATGCCCGACATGATGGCAATCGGTACCGCCAGAATCAGCGGACACGGCGTGGCCACCACCAGAACCGCCAGGGCCCGCAGCGGATCTCCGCTTATTTGCCAGGCCAGCGCGGCAATCAGCAACGTCAGCGGAATGAACAACAAAGCATAGCGGTCGGCCAGGCGCACGTAGGGTGCGCGCGAACGGCGTGCCGCCTCGGCCAGCCGAACGACCCCGGAATAGGTGCTCTGCGCGGCCGTCCGGGTGGCCATCAGCAGGAACGGAGCACCGACATTGGAAACGCCGCTGGGCAGCAGTTCGCCTTCCCGGCGGGTGACCGGCAGCGACTCGCCGCTGAGCGCCGACTCGTCCAGAATGGCCGCCGCGCTCAGCAGTCGGCCGTCGACCGGCACCACCTCGCCCAGACGGACCAGCAGTGTCTGCTGCGGTTGGACTTGCTCAACCGGGATTTTGCGCAAGTCGTCCTGCTCCTGCAGCCAGGCAAACCGTGGTGCCCGATCGACAAGCGCACGCAATTCGCGTTCGGCGCGTTGTTTGGTAAAGAACTCCAGGGTGCGTCCGCTGGCCAGCATCAAGGCCACCACCGCCGCCACCAGCGTCTGCTGAAAGACCAGGGCGGCGGCAATCGACAGCAGTGCAATGAGATCGACGCCTACCTCGCGTCGAGCCAGGCGCCTGGCGATCTCGACAAGCAGCACCAGGACCATCAACAGACTGCCCGCGGCCCAGCACCTCGATGCCCAGTCAGACGCATGGGCAAAATAGGCAACCCCCCCGGCCAGCAGCGTCAGGCTGGTGATCAGCAATAACAGTGGGTCCAGCCACTTGCCGGACATCGATACGAGCCCCTCAAAACCTCCGGGTTTCAAGATACGCAACGTTCCCTCCCTGCCCCAGGCAATGGTTGCTGATTGGAATCAAGCACGTCCAGGTCGCTCGCGAGCGCCATCCCGTAAAAACACCTTGAGCTGCGCCAGCGAACGGGTATTGAGCACGTCGCCTGCTTCCAGCCAGGCTCGACGTGCCTGAGCGACACCATGGCGCAAATAGGCAAAATCGGCGCAGCGGTGGGCATCCGAATTGATGCTGATCAGCACACCTTCGTCCTTGGCATATTGGCACTGGAGATCGAACAGATCCATGCGCCGCGGCTGCGCGTTGAGTTCCATGGCGCAACCACGTTGGGACGCGGCCTTGATAATTGCCGGGAGATCCATGTTCAGCGGTTCGCGCTGATTGATCAGCCGACACAGCGGGTGCGCCAGAATCGAGAAGTAGCGATGATCCATGGCCCTCAGAATACGCTGGGTCTGTTGGCGCAGGGGCAGCTCGAAATGACTGTGGACGGCGCCCACCACCAGATCCAGGCGTTGCAGGATATCGTCCGGCAGATCCAGGCTGCCGTCTTCGAGAATGTCCACCTCGATGCCCTTGAGCAAGGTCATGCCTTGCAAGCGAGCGTTGAGCGCGTCGATCTGGTCGATTTGCTCCAACAATCGCTCGATATCCAAGCCATGGGCCACTCTGAGGGAACGTGAATGCTCGGTGATCGCCAGGTACTCCAAGCCGGCCGCCGTCGCCGCGAACGCCATCTCTTCCAGACTGTTGCCGCCATCCGAGGCCCGGGTATGGGCATGCAGGTCACCCTTGAGATCGCTCAACTCAATCAGCCTGGGCAAACGGCCTTTGAGGGCCGCCGCGACTTCACCACGGTCCTCGCGGAGTTCCGGTGTGATCCACGGCAACCCCAACGCCTGGTAAACAGCAACCTCGGTGCTGCTGGCCAGGCATTGCCTGGCCCTGAACAGGCCATACTCACTGAGCTTGAGTCCCAGTTTCTGCGCCCGCTGGCGAATCGTGATGTTATGCGCCTTGCTACCGGTGAAATACACCAGGGCGGCGCCATACACCTCCGGCTCGACGACGCGCACATCCACCTGCATGCCCGAAGTCAACAGGACGCTGACACGCATGGGCCCCTTGACCAGTACCGTGGCAATCTCCGGATGTTCGATGAAGTGTGCGGTGACGTCCACGGAAGGCGCTGCCGCGACAAGGAGATCGATATCGCCGACGGTGTCGCGCATACGGCGCAGACTTCCGGCCACCGTTGCTTGCTCGACCCCCGGAATCTGCCGCAGGTACTCGATCAATTCGTGAGCCAGCGGTTCGACAAAAGCCAACGGCAGACGGCGGTCCCTGCCAATCCCCTTCTGCGCGGCACGCAGCAGCCGCGCCTCCATCTTTTCGCCGAAGCCGGGCAGATGTCGAATGCGCCCCTGCTGGGCGGCCCGGCATAGCTGCTGTGCGGATTCAATACCCAGATCGTGATAGAGCTGTTTGACCCGTTTGGGCCCGAGCCCGGCGATGGAAAGCAGTCCGACCAGCCCGGGTGGCAATGTCGAACGCAAGCGTTGGTGCAGGGCGCAATCGCCGCTGCTGACGATTTCGTTGATCTTGCCCGCCAGATCAACCCCGATGCCCCTCAGCTTGGGTAGCGGTTCGCCACTGGCGATCAGCTCGGCCACCTCGAACGTCAAGGCCCTTATAGTCCGCGCCGCGTTGCGGTATGCCAGGATTCGGAAAGGGTTGGCGTCGTCGATTTCGAGCAGATTCGCGATCTCTTCAAAAATCCCGGCGATGTGATCATTGCCAATCGGTCCCTGGGCCGAGGACAACGGCCCCTGGGGAGGACCTGCGGTGAGCTTCATGGCGTCATCCCGACTGGATGGAGGTCGTGGAGCCAGCATTACCGATCTTGCTCCCTCACGATTGATATAAATCAGCCCGGGCAATGTCCGCAGCTTACATTTCGCCGCCGGTCGTCCATCAATATGCGGTGTCCCGACTATTGATAAAACTCAAATGGTCGACCGCATTCAGGCGTAGGAATGATTGATGAGGTGGTACAAGCCAGCGACGTTGAACAGATCGAACACATGCCAATCCTTGCCCACCCTCGACCGTCGACGTGATGCCGCGCGGCAACGCACGTCGGGCAATCCACCCTGGCGGGATGACATTCATGAACACACCCTCACAAGATCTGTCGGACAAGCTTTATGGCTCACATAGCCACATTGCCGAGCCCTCCATCGCCCCGCTCCTGCGTCAATACGCGGAACCCTTGCCGGAATTGAACTCAGCCGCTTTTGGGGAAATGTTCGACCGCTACGCCGATGCCCGCGTGGTGATGATCGGTGAGGCCAGTCATGGCACCAGCGACTTCTATCGAACCCGAGCGGCGATCACCCGACGGCTGATCGAGCAGCATGGTTTCAACATCGTTGCGGTTGAAGCCGACTGGCCAGATGCCAGCCATGTGAACCGTTATGTCCAGGGACAGGCGCCGATGGCCTGGAAACAGCACATTTTCAGCCGATTTCCCACCTGGATGTGGCGCAATAACGACGTAAGAGCTTTCACCCACTGGCTGCATCAGTACAACCACAAGCACCCCGCCGAGCAGCGCGTCGAATTTCGCGGTTTGGATGTCTACAGCTTGCGCAACTCCATCCATGAAGTGCTGGTTTATCTGGATCGGACCGATCCGCAGTTGGCCCGCGAGGCACGACGGCGCTATGGCTGCCTGACGCCGTGGCAGGACGACCCCACGCTTTACGGTCATTTTGTCGAGCGCGGCGGCTTGATGCCCTGTGAGCATGGCGTAATCGAACAACTCAATAACATGCTCGCCGAACAACTGGCCGGGCTATTGCCGGACGACGAGGCATTTTTCGATGCCGCGCAGAACGCCCGGGTCGTCCGGGCCGCGGAACAATACTATCGGGCGATCTATCGTGGCTCGGACGCTTCCTGGAACCTGCGCGACCGGCATATGTTCGACACATTACGTGCGTTGCTCGAACATCGCGGTCCACAAGCCAAGGCAGTGGTATGGGCGCACAACTCCCATATCGGCAATGCCGCCGCCACGGAGATGGGCTGGAAAGGACAGTTCAATATCGGTCAACTGTGTCGTCACGCTTATGGGCGCGATGTCGTCCTGATCGGCATGAGCACCGACCGTGGTCAGGTAGCCGCCGCCGATGACTGGGATGGCGATATGCTGATCAAGGAGATCCGCCCCTCGCGTCCGGACAGTTGGGAGCATCAGTTCCTCAAGGCCGGAGTCCCGGCTTCATTGACCGACTGGCGCGGCCCGCAGCGCAAGGATTTGCGTCAAGCCCTGTCGGAACCATTGCTGGAGCGGGCTATCGGGGTGATTTATCGCCCCCAGACCGAACGTGGCAGTCACTATTTCGAAGCGGTGTTGGCCGAACAATTCGACGCGATGGTCTGGATCGAACAGACACAACCGGTGATTGCGCTGCCACTGCCGAAAGGCCAGGAGCTCGAACCGGAGGACGACACCTATCCGTTTGGGGTGTGAAACGGATCAAGTCAAGCCTCCGAGTGTTCCCCCGTACCTTTGCCAGGAGCGGATTCGCGCTGCCAGGCCCGCTGCAACAGGTCCATGACCTGTTGATCCGAGGTCTGGGAAAAATCCAGGTACCAATAACCGATCGACATGAGCCATTCGGGGATCAGCGGGCAGATCACCTCTTCCACTTCGCTGTATAGCGATTCAACGGTTTCCTGCGGGGCAACCGGTACGGCAACGACTATGCGAGACGGTGCTTGCAAACGCACCGCCTGTATCGCCGCAATCATCGAAGCGCCCGTCGCCAGACCGTCGTCGACCAGAATCACCACCTGATCCTTGAGTTGCACTGGCGGGCGCGCGGCTCGGTAAACCTGCTCGCGACGCAGCAACTCCCGGGTTTCCCGGGCGACTACCGCCTCGAGCGTGGCCCGATCTATCGAGTGAGCCCGCAATATGTCTTCATTGACGATCTGTATGCCGCCACTGGCGATCGCGCCCATGGCGTACTCCGGTTGCGCTGGAATTCCCAACTTGCGCACCAGTAACAGGTCCAGGCGAACGTCCAGGGCAGTGGCCACCTCATAGGCGACCGGAACGCCGCCACGGGGCAAGGCGAGGACGATGACATCCGGCCTATGCGCGTATTTGAGCAAGGGTTCCACCAGGCTCCGACCGGCAGCAGCCCGGTCAGGCAAGACGGTTTGCAATGAAAGATCCTGAGTCACTGGAAGATCTCCTCAGGCGATCGCGCCTGGCGGTTCGTATCCAGGAGATTCCTTTTCCGGAATATCGGTCATGGTCGCTTCGGTCAGCAGCAGGATACTGGCGACTGAAACAGCATTTTCGAGGGCAATCCGCACCACCTTGGTCGGATCGATGATGCCGGCTTCGTACATATCCACATAGCCATTGGCTGAAGCATCGAAGCCAACGTTTCCGGGCTCCGCGAGCATCCGGGCAACGACAACGCCGGCATCTACCGCCGAGTTCTCGGCAATGATCCGGGCCGGTGCTTCAAGCGCCCGGCGAAGAATCTGCAGTCCGGTCCTGAAATCGCCCTCGTGATGTGCTTCCTCGGCCGCGAGCATCGGCACGGCCTTGAGCAGGGCCAGCCCTCCCCCCGGAACAATGCCTTCGGCGATCGCTGCGCGAGTCGCGCAGATGGCGTCATCCAGCGCATCCTTACGGGCTTTCATCTCGGCCTCGGAAGGCGCGCCGACCCGAATCACCGCGACACCGCCAGACAGCCTGGCCAAGCGCTCCTGAAGCTTTTCACGGTCGTAGTCACTGGTAGTCGTGTCGATTTGCGCACGAATCTGTTGCACACGTGCCTCGATGGCCTCGCGTGTACCGGCGCCGCCAATCAGCGCGGTGCTGTCTTTTTGCACCACGACCCGGTGCGCGCGCCCCAACTGGCTCAACTCCACCTGTTCGAGGTTGATACCCAGTTCGTTGGAAACCACGGTGGCTCCGGTCAGAACGGCAATGTCCTGAAGCATGTCCTTGCGTCGGTCGCCAAAGCCTGGCGCCTTGATCGCCACCGCCCGCAAGACCCCGCGCATGTGGTTGACCACCAGGGTGGTCAACGCCTCGCCCTCGATGTCATCGGCAATCAGCACCAGGGGCTGTCCACTTTTGGCAATGAGTTCAAGCAATGGCAGCAGGTCTTTGAGCACACCGATCTTATGGTCACAAAGCAGCAGATAGGCATCATCGAGCTCGACCTGCATCTTCTCGGTGTCCGTCACGAAATAGGGCGAGACATAGCCTCGATCCAGACGCATACCCTCCATCACCTCGACCACCGTTTCCGTGGTTTTGGACTCCTCGACACTGACGACACCTTCGATGCCGACCTTCTCCAGCGCGTCCGCAACCAGTTGCCCGATAACGGCATCGTTATGCGCCGACAGCGCCGCCACCTGGGCCTTTTCCTTGGGGGTGCTGACCGGTCGCGATTGGGCGACCAGCGATTGCATGACCAGGGACAGCCCCCGGTCCATACCGCGTTTCAGGTCGATCGCACTGGCACCGGCGACAACATTGCGGATGCCGTCGGCCAGGATTGCATGGGCCAGTATCGTTGAGGTACTGGTGCCGTCCCCGACCGCATCGCCGGTACGCTCCGCCGCCTGGCGCAGCATCTGCGCACCGAGATTTTCCTCCGGGTCCGGCAGGTCGATTCGCTTGGCGATCGTGACGCCGTCGTTGCAGACGGTCGGATTACCCCATTTGTTCTGAATCAACACCGATTTTGACTTCGGCCCGAGGGTCACCCGGACCGCATCCGCCAACTGTGTTGCGCCACACAGGATTTTCTCGCGAGCCGCGGCACGAAACAGGACTTTACTGTGGGCCATCAGGTTGCCCTCCTGGTTGTTTCGACAACAGGTGTGTTCTTGCAGCTTCTATGAAATGGCGGGCCCGGCGTTGATTTATATCAATCCGCGGAGCCTTCGCGGCCAACGCTCGCCAAGGCCCTTCGCGCGATGCAACGTCCGGATGAAAGACCGCCGGCGCCAGCCCGCCAATTGACAAAAATCAATCCGCGCGGGAGGAAACCGAGTCCAAATAAAGTCTTGAAATCCACCGGGCTTTCATCAGGCGCAATGGCTGGGGTTCCGATTCGAAGTCACCGCCAGGCGTGAAGTCTTCATCCATCTCGTGCGAGGAAAAGACCATGGACAAATACCAGGACAGTCAGAAAAACAAGCTGTTCAAAGCCCCCACTCACGATCCCTATTGCCTGCAGAAAGTCGAAGGCAGTGCCCTCTGTCCGCAGTGTGGAGCGGTCTATCAAGCCGGCAACTGGACTTGGCACACCCCGGAAAGCTCCGTGATTGCCGATGCCAAAACGGTGACCTGCCCAGCCTGCCGGCGTACCGCTGACAACATCCCGGCGGGGACGCTGACGCTGTCCGGCGGTTTTCTGTCCGGGCATCGAGACGAAATCGTCCATCTGATCGAACATACAGAGAAAAAGGAAAACGCCGAGCATGCCCTGGAACGGATCATCAAGCTGACCGACTCGGAGGGCAGCCTGGTCGTGACCACTACCGGTATCCATCTGGCGAACCGTCTGGCGCATGCCCTGAAAGACGCTTTCAAAGGTCACGCCGATTACCACTACGGCGATAATGAATATCGGTTGGACGTCAACTGGTCACGTGACGACTGAGAACCTGGCGAGGTTGTGCTCGACAGGGAGTACAACCTGCCCCGCCCGATTACCTACTGCCGGAGCCACGATCCGTATCGGCGATTCCATGATCCTTCTGGCGCGCCCCCATGAGCGCCTCCTGGCCTGAGTCCGGGGCATGCCATTCGCGATGGGCCAGCCACAGGCCCGGCAGCATCGGCAGCCAGAAGGTCAGGCCGCGAAACAGCAGCGTGGCGGAAAGGGCCACGGCAATGCTCACCCCGATCCAGTGCAAGGTCACGACGGCGGCGGCTTCGAACGCACCCAGCCCCCCCGGCAAAATGCCGATACTGCGCAATACACTGGCCAACATGAATCCGGCGAACAGTCCCAATGGCGGCGCCGATACACCCAGTGCACGGACCAACACCCACAAGGTGGCGCTGTCCAGCACGATGATTGCCAACTCCAGCAAGGTGATGCGCCAGAGCAACGCGCGACTGCGAACCAGCCGTGGGTCGGCGCCGGTGAGCAACGAAACACCCCTGGCAATAATGGCAAAACGTTGTCCCGGTACATGCGCGGCCAGATCCGTGTTGCCGGCCAGCCTTGGCGTGACGACGGCCAACAGCAGACTTACGGCCACAAACACCAGGCAGGTGAGCATGACCGCCGTAGTCGCATGCCCCTGGAAGATCACCACCGGCAATGCCATGCCGACTGTCAGGACATAGGCCAGGAAGTACGCGGACAAATCCAGCACCAGGCAGGCCAGGACCACCGGCCGGGCGAAACCGAGGCGAACAAAGGAGGCGACCACCGCAAATGCCCCGCTGATGCCAGACGACGGCAGGGCCTGATCGACGAACAACTTCATCAGGCTGAGTTTGCCCGCATCCCAGAGTGACAGGTGCTGCGCCCCGGCTTTGAGCACCACCCGAAAGATCTGTCCCTGTGCCGCATAGGTCAGGGCTTGCAGGCCGAAGGCAGCCACCAGCCAGAGGGGTTGTGCCTGGGTCAGCAGGCGTGCGAAGGATTCGACTTCAGCAAAGTGCAACGCCACGCCAATCACCGTTGCGAGCATTGCCGCGCCCAACAGCCAGGTCAGCCAGAGGGCAAAGCGACTGTAGTGCCGATCTTCGTTGATCCCTTGCGGGTGGGTGACAGCGGGAGTGGGCGGTTTAACAGACATGCCATGCCCCTGGGCAATTCCGCGGATGGCTTGATTCTGGGCCGTGACTGACGAATTTGCTTGATCCATATCAATCGCCAGTGCGGGATGGATCCGAGTGCCGGAGCACTCGGGAGTTGCTTGAGGGGGCAGTGCTAATGCGCGGCCAGCAGTGGGCTCACCAACTGATCCAGCAATGACCGATCGATTTTCGGATCGCCCACGCTACCGTCCTTGCGCACCACGCCGTGCCGGTCGATGACATAGGTCATCGGCATGCGCCAGACTCGGCCAAAGCCCTTGAACCCGGCATCCCGCTGGAACGCCGCCGGATAGCTGTAGCGCGCCATGACCTTGCGCACCATGGCATCGTCCTCCGGCTCATCCATGCTGATCGCAATAATCTTCAGTCCTTCGCTTTTGTGCTGCTGGTAATAGGCTTCCATGGCTGGCATTTCCTCTCGACACGGCTCGCACCAGGAGGCCCAGAAATTCACAATCACCACCTGGCCGTCCTGTTTTTGCAAATCGAAGGACTCGCCATCCAGCGTTTTCGCCGTCAGCTCCGGCGCGTGTTCGCCCACATCAATCGCCCATGCCGGCGAGCCAACCAGGCTGCAGCAGAATGCGAGCCAGGGCAGTAGTCTTTTTGCACACATCAGGTTTCCCTCGGTGTCATTGATCACTGGAATGAGTAGCGTGCACCAATGGTTGCGGTATAGCGCGGCGCAAGCTGCACGCCGTTGACATCCTGGTACACCGGCAACTGTACGAAGCTGTACAACGAGATTTTTTTGCCGATAGGCACCGTCACGCCAGGGCTGAGGTAGGCCAGGGTACCGCCGGTACTGACGGTATCGGCATTGGCGCCCTCATCGCGCTCGACATGGCGTACATTCAACTGGATTTGTGGCATGACATAGGCATTGCCCATGTAGCGCAGGCCAAGATTGAGGTTGATACCATCGCCAGGGCGATAGTGATCGCTTGAGTTCAGCGCCTTCTGCAGCATGGCCTGGCCAAAGTAGTCCCAGTTCTTGTTGAGCGTATCCATGTAGTAGACCCCCAGGATGCCATCGGTGGTCCCGGTCCCGGGTTGCAGGCCACGATCTATCGCCACGGGGCCTGGGGCGGTCGGGTCGGTCGATGCCGCGGTATCGTCATGAGCGCCGGTGGGCAGTTTCAACCCGAACAACAGCCCCAGGTTGTGCTGTGGTGTGAACCCCTGATAACGACCGATGACCTTGACGTCGCCGAGACTGGAGGTCCTGGAGCTGTACTGGCCGCCGCCATCGCCCGGGGTGACGCCATCCGATGCCGTACCCAAGGTGCTATGGCTTCGAAAGATATAGGGCAGTTGCAGATCCACGCCCCAGCTCGCATTGAAGCTGTAGTCCAGGCCCAGCGTCAGGTAGTCGTTGCGCGTGTACTTCTCGACTTCCTGTGGGTTGCCGTTATTGGAGAGCTGGCTCGCGGCGCTTGGGGAAATACTGTGGGTACCGCTGCGCAATTGGTTTTGGTTCAGGTAGTCGTAACGCAGGTCCAGTTTCAGCCCCGAGGAGTTGCTGATCCCGAGATTGTCCCAATCGGAACTGAGGGTGCAGCCACAACTGGCACAAGCAAGCGCGAGGTGTGGGAATAAAGCAGTGACAGACAAAGCCGCAAGCGGCAGTGCGCTTCGACGGGTACGGCGCGGTAATGGCATGAGCATGGAGTTGGCATTCCTGGATTTAGTTGCAACGCATAGAGGCAAACCTCCCCAGCAGGTGGGGGAGGATTTGTCATCGCAAGGGAACATCAGGAATAAGCCGGTGGCCCGCGCGGTTCGCAGACCAGCCAGATGCTGCTGATATAACGTGGGTAGATCGCCTGCGCCAGCCCGACCTCGGCGTGAGCGGAAAGCTGCCACTGAACGATGCTGGGCGGTAAACCGATATCGACCGCATGCACGACGCACAGCAGGCAATGGCATTCGTGATCCTGGCCCGGCGCGGGATCATGGCTGCCGGGAGCCTGGACCTGTCCGCTCATGCCAGCCATGTTGCAGTGTTCGCCCATCGCCATTGGCTGCCCATGCGCAGCCGGCAGCCAGAGCATCACGCTCGGCAGCAATGCCGCGAGCATGGCCAGGCAAGCGGCAAATTGACGCAATGAGTGGGGAATCCGGGGCATGGACACAGAAGTGACGTCGCTGATGGTTATTGGCACCAAGGGTGACAAACAACGCTTGCCAGTACAACGTGTCGACAAAGGTTGCGGCATTGTGCCGCAACCCGCAACGCCCTGCGGAGCCGGCTGTATCTGCCCCGCGCGTTCAACCCAGGTCGCCGCCCCCTACTGGCAGGGTCACGCCGGTAATGTAGGATGCCTCGTCGGAAGCGAGGAACAGGATCGCTCCGGCCTGTTCGTCGATACTTCCATAGCGTTTCATCAAGCTGCTGTCCACGGTCTGCTCGACGATTTGTCGGTACCAGGCCTGTTCATCCTCGCTTTGCGCCTGTGCGTTACGCGGAATCCGCCGTGGCGGCGCATCGGTACCACCCGGCGCCGTGGCATTGACCCGGATGCCGCGGCCGGCGGTCTCGAAGGCCAGGCAGGCGGTCAGCGCGTTGACGCCGCCCTTGGCGGCGCCATAGGGCACGCGGTTGACTCCACGGGTGGCCACCGACGACACGTTGACGATCGCGCCACCGCCCTGCGCCAGCATGTAGGGCAGTACCGCGTGGCAGCACCACAGGGTCGGGAACAGCGAACGACGCACCTCGGCTTCGATCTCACGCGCCTGATAGTGTTCGAAAGGCTTGGCCCAGATGGTTCCGCCGACGTTGTTGACGAGGATATCGATCCGCCCGAAGCGCTCATGGGCGGCCTGCATGACGTCCACGCACTGGTCGTGGCGTTCCAGGTCGGCGGTGAGGGTCAAGGTCCGTTCGCCGCGCAGTTCATGAATCAGCTCGGAGCGATCCACCGCGACCAGCCAGGCGCCCTCCTCCAGCATGCGTTCGGCCACCCGGCGGCCGATCCCCTGGGCCGCGCCAGTGACCAGCGCGACCCTGTCCTTGAAACGTGGGTTCATCACGATCTCCTCAGGCGACATCGCCGATAACGATGTTATTGGCGGTGAACTTCTCGTAGTGGAAGCTGAACGGAGTCAGCCCCATGGCCTTGAAGTGCTGCCGCACCGCATCGACCATCGGTGGCGGCCCGCACAGGTAAACGTCGACGTCACCTTCGTTGAGCACCCCGGGTGCCAGATGCTGGGTCACATAACCCTGGCGCGGGTGCCGCGTCCGCGGATCGCCGACACAGGTGACGAAGCTGAAGTTCGGCAAGCGCGCGCAGAACCCTTGCAACGCCTCGAGCATGACCAGGTCCTGGTCCCGGGACACTCCATAGATCAGGCTGATCGACTGCTGCTCGTTGCGCTCGGCAAGGACTTCGAGCATCGACAGAAACGGCGCGAGTCCCGTGCCTCCGGCCAGGAACAGCAGCGGCCGGGTGACCGCGCGCAGGTAGAAACTGCCCAGCGGCCCGGTCATCGACACTCTCTCTCCGGGTTGGGCGCGACCCAGCCAGCCACTCATGAGTCCGCCGGCGACCTGCTTGATCAGGAAGCTGGCCTGGCCGCTGCCGGGTAGGCTGCTGAACGAGTACGAACGAGTCTGTTCACTGCCGGGGACAGCGATATTCACGTACTGTCCCGGCAGAAAGGCCAATGTCTGGTCGAGTTCGAAGTGGACCTCAAGGGCCGCGTCGGCATGCGTAGTGATAGCGCCCAGGGTTGCGTCAAACCGCATGGTGCCAGTTTTGCAGGTACTGGACGCTACGGGCACGGCCAGCACACAGTCGCTTTCAGGGACCATCTGGCAGGTCAGCACCTGCCGCTGCTCGACTTCATCGGCGCCCAGCGCTTCGTCGAGGTAGTCTTCGCCGAGGTCGTAGGCGCCGCTTTCGCAGCGGCACTTGCAGGTGCCACAGACGCCGTCGGAGCAGTCCATGGGCAGGTTGATAGCCTGGCGAAAGGCGGCGTCGAGCACCTTTTCGCCAGCGTTGCAGTCGATGAACCGGGTGACCCCGTCCTCGAAGTTCAGGGCGATGCGATACGTCATGGGGCTCACCCTCAAATATGATAGATATCAATAACCTGGTGGATATAGTCGTTCTTGAGTATCACCTTCTTGCGGGTGATCAGCGGTTGTTCGCCGCTGACATCGAGGCGATAGAACGAGGTACCGAAGTACGAATCCGTGGTCTTGTAGCGATGACTGAGGGTGTGCCAGTTGAAGCGCAACTCGACTTCACGCGCATCGTCGGCCAGCACTTCGAGGTTGGCGATCAGGTGCACGGTGCGTGGTTGCGGCGTGCTGGCACTGGAACGCTCGGTCTTGATGCGGAACACGCGGTCTTCCAGTCCGTCGCGGTTGGGGTAATAGATCAACGAGATTTCGCGCTGCGGGTCCTCGGTGAGGCTGTCGTGGTCATCCCAGGCCGGCATCCAGAACTCCGCCCGCGGGCTATAGCATTGCAGCCATTCGTCCCATTGGCGGTCATCGAGCAAGCGGGCCTCGCGGTGGAGGAAATCCAGCAGGCGATCACGGGAAATATTCATGCCCGGCCCTCCTTGTCGGTGGCGATCAAGTGCTTGCGCTCTTTCTCCAGTGCCGTGAGCAGGCTCGCGGCCCAATGCGCGTGCTGGCGCACGAACAGCCCCTCGTCCTCGGTCTTGATGCCGCTCAGCCACGGCCGCATGCCCATCGCCCGGGCATTCTCGTCGGCCCCCTCCAGCCATTGTTTCGCCCCACGGCTGAGGTCGTTCCACAATGGGATCGAGCCCTGGTAGCCGGTCTGGCAGGAACGGAACTCCTCCAGGTCGTCGGGGGTGCCCATGCCGCTGACATTGAAGAAATCTTCGTATTGGCGGATGCGGGTCGCGCGTTCCTCGGCGCTTTCACCCTTGGGTGCCATGCAGTAGATCGTCACCTCGGTCTTGTCGACCGCGAGCGGTCGTACCACGCGGATTTGCGTCGAGAACTGATCCATCAGGTAAACGTTGGGGTACAAGCACAGGTTGCGGGTCTGCTCGACGATGAAGTCGGCACGTGCCTGGCCCAGTCGCTCGGCCAGGGCCTCGCGGTGGGCATGTACCGGACGCACCTCCGGGTTGAGCAGCCGAGTCCAGAGCAGGATATGCCCATGCTCGAAGGCGTAGACACCGCCAAGGCTTTTCGACCAGCCATTGGCATCCACGGTGCGCGTGCCCTCGCTTTCGTAGTTGCGCCGCTGCATGGTTGCCGAATAGTTCCAGTGCACGGAACTGACGTGGTAGCCGTCGGCACCGTTCTCGATCTGCAGCTTCCAGTTGCCGTCGTAGACATAGGTCGAGCTGCCGCGCAGCACTTCCAGGCCTTCGGGGGCCTGATCGACCATCTGGTCGATGATGACCCGGGTTTCCCCCAGGTAATCGCTCAACGCCGGGACCTGTTCCGAAAGGCTGCCGAAGAGGAACCCGCGATAGTTCTCGAAGCGCCCCAGGCGCCGCAGGTCATGGGAACCGTCGCAATCGAAGCTGTCGGGGTAGGCGCCGGTCTTGCCATCCTTGACCTTGAGCAGCTTGCCGGCGTTGCTGAAGGTCCAGCCATGGAACGGGCAGGTGAACGAGCCTTTGTTGCCTTGCTTGTGTCGACAGAGCATGGCGCCACGGTGGGCGCAGGCGTTCACCAGGCCATGCAGCAGACCCTGCTTGTCACGGGTGATCACCACCGGCTGGCGGCCGATGAAGGTGGTGAAATAGTCGTTGATCTCCGGGACCTGGCTTTCATGGGCCAGGTAGACCCAGCCACCTTCGAAAATGTGTTTCATCTCCAGCGAGAACAGCTCGGTGTCGGTGAAGATATCGCGGCGGCAACGGAAAAGTCCGTTAGTGGGGTCTTCCTGAACGGACTCGCTGATCTGGCGCGCGAGTCGGTCGAGTGTGTCGGTCATGGGCTGGGCCCTCCATTGTTCTTGTCTCAGGCGCCCTCACCTTATGCCCGCCCCGCCCTCGACAATATCCGCCCCCTGCAAATCGCTATCCCGTGAGCGCAACGGCCTCCTGCCGGCGGCGCCAGGTGTGCGAGGGCAATTCACCGAAGCGCTTGCGGTAGGCCTCGGAAAAGCGCCCCAGATGCAGGAAACCATGATCCAGGGCCACTTCGGTGATGCTCCGCGCGCCTGGCAACTGCAACACCGCATGCACCCGCTCCAGCTTGCGCTGACGCACATAATCGCGGGGCGAAAGGCCGACATGCCGTTCGAACAGCAAATACAGGGAACGCTCGCTGACCCGCGCCACTTCACGCAACTGCGCAATGCCGATCTCATCGCGCAGATGCGCCTCGATAAACTGGCGTACCGCTTCGAAGCCACCGGTGTCCACGACCTCGGGGCGGACTTGCCGCACATTGTTCGCCAGCAGGGCCAGCAGCTTGCTGGCGACGATCCGCTCGTACAGCGCCTGAACCTCGGGCGTCGCGCGGTTCTCGGCCTCATGGCAGACCAGCGCGAGCAGTTGTACAAAGCCGTCCAGCCCGGCCAGGTCGCGGCACTCGCTATCGAAGCGGATACCCTGGCGCGGGAGCAGCCAGTGCTGAGCCAGGCAGGCATTTTCCAGCAGGCGCATCGGCAGCTTGACGATGAACTTCTCGCAATCGGCCGAATACGTCAGGTCCACCGGATCATCCGGGTTGATCAGCAGGACCTCGCCAGGCCGATAGATCCGTTCCTCGCCCCGGGAGCTCGAGCGGCAATGCCCGCTCAGCAGGATTTGCAGGTGATAGATGCTTTCCAGGGCCGGCGACATCACCCGCACCCGGGCGCCGTAACTGATACGACAGAGGTCGAGAGTGGAAAAGGTGCGGTGCTTGATGCTCGCCTGCGCGCGCGCCTGGGGCGGCAGGCGAATGCAATGGTTGCCGACATGCTGGTTGACATATTCGGAGACGGCATGGGGATCGGCCTGCTCGTAGATCCGACTGCGCTCACTCAACAGGTTCGTCATGGGATAAGCCTCTCTTGTTGTTCGATCAAGGCTGGCGTAACGACAAAAGTCCCGTGAGCAAATACCCACGGGACTCGCGACGCCGGTGCACGCCGGGTATCAGGCTTCGAGCGCCCTCACCCGTTCACGTCGGTCCTGCTCCTTGGCGGCGGCGGTCGACTGCAATGTGAAATCGAAATCGATCTCGGCATGTCGCCCGTTGGCATCATCCTTGAAGACGATTTCAGCAATCAGTTCGTCGCGGGTGGCATAGGCGAAGTCATCGTGCAGGTACCGATCGCCAGCCAGGTTGATCTGCGTGGTCAGGTGCCGATGACCGGGGGCGGAAATGAAGAAGTGGATATGCGCCGGGCGTTGGCCGTGCCGGCCCAACTGGTCGAGCAACTGCTGGGTCGGACCATCGGGCGGGCAGCCGTAGCCGGAGGGCACGATGCTCTGGAAGCGAAAGCGACCTTCGGCGTCCGTGCGGATGCGGCGGCGCAGGTTGAATTCGGACTGGGTGGGATCGAAGTACGAATAGGTGCCACCGGTGTTGGCGTGCCACACATCGACGAGCGCATGGGCCAGCGGCTTGCCCTCCAGATCGCGGACCTGGCCGCGCATGAACAGCACGGTGCCTGGATCGCGGCCGTCATCGAGCCTGGCTTCGCGCTCGCAAAGTGGCGCCCCGGCGACATACAGCGGCCCTTCGATGGTCCGCGGGGTGCCGCCGACATGCCCGGCCTGCTCGTCTTCGGCGTCCAGCAACAGGTCGAGATAATGTTCCAGGCCCAGGCCGGCGACGAGCAGACCGGCCTCCTGGCGGCTGCCCAGTTCGTTCAGGTAGTTCACCGCCTTCCAGAACTCTTCCGGCGAGATTTGCAGGTCTTCGATCAGGCGGATGCTGTCGGTCAACACCCGATGGACAATCTGCTTCACCCGCGGGCTGCCAGTTGGCTGGTCAAGGCCGGCGGCGCCTGCGAAGAAATCCTGGACTTCGGCAGTTTGGGAGATATGAACGGTCATGCTGGTGTTCCTCATCATTGTTCTTGTGGATGCAAACGTTGGAAAGTTCGAACTCAGCGGTCGTCGGCATGGACCGAAGAGGGATGCCTGCACAGCGCCATGATTTCAATGTCCATATAGGGGTAAAGCGGCAGTTGCATCAGGGTATCGTGCAGGGCCTGGGCATCCGGCACGTCGAATACACTGACATTGGCATACAGCCCGGCAATGCGCCAAAGATGGCGCCAGGTACCTTGTCGTTGCAGGCTCTGGGCCAGCTCGCGCTCCTCGGCCTTGAGCTGCGCGGCCTGTTCGGCCGGCATGTCGCTGGGCAGTTTGACGGTCATGCGCACGTGAAAAAGCATGGTCTGGATGTCCTCTCGGTTCAACGAATCAATGGCGGGCAAAGCGCGCCAGGCGCTTTTCATCGAGTTCCAGTCCCAGTCCGGGCGCACGCGGGATCAGCAACTGGAAATCACGATAGATCGGCGGTTCGCACAGAATGTCTTCGGTCAGCAGCAACGGGCCGAACAATTCGGTATGCCACTCCAGCTTGTCGAGGGTGGCAAAGGCGTGCGCGGCCGCCAGGGTGCCGATACTGCCCTCGAGCATGGTTCCGCCGTACAGGCCGATGCCCGCCGCCTCGGCAATCGCGGCGGTACGCAACACCGCGCGTGGGCCACCGGTCTTGGCGATCTTCAAGGCGAAAATGCTCGCGGCGCCCATTTGCGCCAGGGCAAAGCTGTCCTGCACCGACTCGATGGCTTCATCGGCCATCAGCGGGATCGGGCTGTGAGCACTCAGGCGCACCATGCCGGCCCGGTCATGCCGCGACAGCGGTTGTTCGATCAGTTCGACCCCGGCATCGGCCAGTTGGCGACAGGCGTGCACCGCCACGGCTTCGCTCCAGGCCTGGTTGATATCCACGCGAACGCTGGCGCGCTCGCCCAGGGCGCGCTTGATCGCGGCGACATGGGCAATGTCGCGAGCCGGCTCACCGGCGCCGATCTTGAGTTTGAAATGACGATGGCGGCGCAAGTCGAGCATGCGCTCGGCTTCCTCGATGTCCTTGGCGGTGTCACCGCTGGCCAGGGTCCAGGCCACTTCCACGCCGTCACGCAGACGGCCACCGAGCAGTTCGGCCAGCGGCAGGCCCAGGCGCTTGCCCTGGGCATCGAGCAAGGCGGTTTCCACCGCCGAGCGGGCGAAGGTGTTAGCGCGGATGGCGCGGTCGACCCGCTGCATGGCGGCATTCACATTGCCGGCCTCCTGGCCGATCAGCAGTGGCGCGAACCAGGTATCGAGGTTGACCTTGATGCTTTCCGGGCTTTCCCCGGCGTACGCCAGGCCGCCAATGGTGGTGGCCTCACCGATGCCGACGATGCCGTCGCTGCAACGGATACGCAGAATGACCAGCGTCTGGCCATGCATGGTGTGCATCGCCAGCTTGTGCGGGCGGATGGTGGGCAGATCGACAATCTGGGTATCGAAGTGTTCGATAGTTACAGCGCTCATGGCGTATCCGTCTACGTGTTGTTTGTCTTCAGGCCAAGATTGACTCGCCGGAAGGTGACGGTCCAATATTGAATTAGTCTCGCTTCATACCCAGGAGGTATCGTGGAGCTTCGTCATTTGCGTTATTTCAAGGTGCTCGCCCAGACCTTGAATTTCACCCGCGCGGCCGAGCAGTTGAACATCGCCCAGCCACCCCTCAGCCGGCAGATCCAACAATTGGAGGAAGAGTTGGGAGTCCCGCTGCTGGAACGCTCGCGGCCATTGCGCCTGACCGAGGCCGGGCGATTTTTCCAGGAACATTCCAGCCAGTTGCTCGAACAGCTCGAACGGGTCTGCACCGATACCCGGCGCGTCGCCGCTGGTCGCAAGCGCTGGCTGGGCATCGGCTTTGCACCGTCGACCCTGTACGGTGCCCTGCCCGACCTGATCCGCCGCCTGCGCAGTTTCGGCGATATCGAACTGGGTCTGTCGGAGCTGATCACCCTGCAGCAGCTGGAAGCCTTGAAAAGTGGACGTATCGATATCGGTTTCGGTCGGATGCTGTTCGATGACCCGGCCATCGTGCAGAAAGTCCTCAGGCAAGACCCCCTGGTCGCGGCCTTGCCGGCCGGACATCCGCTGCTCGGGCGGGCGGTCAGCCTGGAGGAGCTGGCCGCGCAGCCGTTTATCCTCTACCCGGCCAGCCCGCGTCCCAGTTATGCCGACCACGTCCTGGGGGTATTCGCCGGACATGGCCTGAGCATCCACGTGGCGCAGATGGCCAATGAACTGCAGACCACCATCGGCCTGGTGGCGGCCGGGGTCGGCATTGCCCTGGTGCCCGCATCGGTACAGCGCTTGCACCGGGATGACATCGGCTATACATCATTGCAGGACAGCAGCATCACCTCGCCGATCGTGGTCAGTTACCGGGCCGGCGACGTATCGGAGGTGTTGCAGCGCTGCCTGCAATTGCTGACCGGTCATGACGCGTAGCGGCGAGGCTGTGGGAACAAGGCCAACCAGGGGATTAGCGTTTTTCCCCGCCAAGCACTTCGCATAAACGACTCATGCACACCGAACCCACCACCGCCAGGATGATCGGCACCAGGAAGTCGTGATCGATCCGGGTGAACTCCGCCACCAATACAATGGCGGTGATCGGCATGGCCATGGACGCCGCCAGGAACGCCGCCGCGCCGACGATGGCGAAGGCTCCCAGTTCCACACCGGGCCAGGCCAGGTTCCATAATCCGCCCAGGAGAATCGCCATCAACGCTCCGATCGCCAGGGCGGGCGTCAGCAACCCGCCTTCGGCTCCCGCGCGCAAGCTGCTGCTGGTGACCAGCACCTTGGCCAGCAACAAGGCGGCCGCGAGGCCCAGGCTCAGCTCATTGTCAAAGCCCAACTGCGCCGGTCCCTTGCCGTTGCCCAACACTTGCGGCAGGTAGACCGCCAAGCAGCCGATCAGGGTGAAGTTGATCAAGGACAATATCGGCAGCCGCAAGCCGCGAGCGGCCTTGATCCGCGCACGCCCCGTCAAGCGCACGAAGCCATAGGCGGCAAGGCCGAAGAATGGCCCGGCAATCAGCGACCAGGCGAGCAGCCCGGGTGTCAGCGCCAGGCTCGGTATTACGTATTGCACCTGTGCTCCCAAGCCGATCCAGGCGACGGCGGCGCCAATGGCCGACGTCGCCAGGGCCATGAGCGCCGCCGGCCAGCTGAAAACCCCCAGCAGCCCTTCCAGGACAAATACCGCGCCTCCCAACGGCACGTTATAGACCGCCGCCAAGCCGGCCCCTGCCCCACAGGCAATCAGCAATCGGTGGTTCTCCGGGGCCAGTTGCGCCTTGCGCGATAACCAGGCCCCCACCAAGGCACCGACCTCGCGCGGAGCGACTTCCCGGCCCAGCGGTGAACCCAGGCCCACCGTGACGATCTGCAGAAGCGCATGGCACAAGGTGGTCCGAGGGGGCATTGCGGGGCCCTCGGGCGAGACGGCTTTGCGGATGCCGACCAGCGGCCGGCCGAAGCGGTAGATGGCCCACCAGCCCAGACCCGCGACCACGCCGCACAGCACCAACACCAGGATCCGCCGCGAGGTCGAGGCGCTGCTTACGCCGATCAGGAAACTTTCATGGCTGGTGAGGCTGTCCTGACCGTAGCCATAGGCCAAGTGCTGGACGGCATGCAGCAGCATCGCCAGCAGCGTGCCGCCCAGGCCGGCACCGACACCGGTCAGGATCACCACCAGGGCAAGGACGAATAAGGCACGGAACCGGGAGCGAGCGTTGACTGCGGTGGATAGCGCTGGTTCCGGCAAAGCCATTCGAATCTCCGCAAGGTCAGGTGCACGACGACCGGATGGCCGCGCGCCGAGCGTGATTATGTCGCCTGCGGCGCAATCTGCACATCCCGCCCCCGCGGCCTCTGGACTTCATCTGCGCCTGCCCGGTGGATTGAACCGGCCACTACCACACCGCGATATGGGAGTCGGCCCGTGGTTCCGTCCCGCCGCACAGTACACCGCTCACGGGGTCTCGCAGGATGATCTGGCCACGTCCATAGTCGGTCAGATCGCAGGCGATCTGCACCTGATGGCCGCGCCGCGCCAGTGCCGTCGCCAGGTCTCGCGAGGCGCCCTGCTCGATGCCGACCTTCATTCCGCCCAGCCACTGCCAGCGCGGCGCATCGAGCGCGGCCTGGGGGTTCAGGCCAAAGTCCACCAGGTTCATCACCATCTGCACATGGCCCTGCGGCTGCATGTAGCCGCCCATCACGCCGAATGGCCCGAGGGCTTCGCCAGCCTGGCTGAGAAAGCCGGGAATAATGGTGTGGAAGGTCTTCTTGCCGGGCACCAGGCAGTTGGCATGGGTCGGGTCGAGGCTGAATTCCTGTCCGCGGTTCTGCAAGGCGATGCCGCTGTCAGGCAGCACCACGCCGGAGCCGAAGCCGTGGTAGTTGCTCTGGATAAACGAGACCATGTTGCCTTCGGCATCGGCGCTCGCCAGGTACACCGTGCCGCTGGCGTGGGGATCGCCGGGCGCGGGCGGCTGCGCCTGCTCACCGATCTGTCCGCGCCGTTGGCTGCTGTAAGCGTCGCTGAGCAAGTCAGCCACCGCCACCCGCATGTGCAACGGATCGGTGATGTAGTGCAAACCATCGCTGTAGGCCAGCTTCATGGCCTCCAACTGACGGTGCCAGGTTTGCTGGCTGTCACGATGGTCGAAGGTGAAGCCTTCGAGGATCTTCAACGTCATCAGCACCACCAGGCCCTGACCGCTCGGAGGAATCTCCCAGACGTCATAGCCGCGGTAATTGACGCGGATCGGTTCGACCCACTGTGCGCGATAGCCTTGCAGATCGCTGCCGCGCAGGTAGCCGCCAGTGGCGCGGGAATGGGCATCCAGGCGCGCGGCCAGGTCGCCGCGATACAGGCTTTCGCAGGCCGTGGCGGCCAGTTCTTCCAGGGTCCTGGCCTGGGCCGGGTTACGGAAAATCTCTCCGGCCCGCGGCGCACGTCCGGCGATCAGGAATGTGTCGAACCAGGGGGCGAGCACGGCGTCGCGATGTGGCGTGAATTCTTCCAGCGCCAGCTGCCATTGATGGGCCACCACCGGCGACACTGGAAAGCCCTCGCGCGCCAGGCTGATGGCCGGTTGCAGCAGTTCGGCAAAGGGCAGCTTGCCAAAGCGTTTCGACAACTCGGCCCAGGCCGACGGGCAACCCGGCACGGTCACTGGCGTCCAGCCATAGAGTGGCATCTGTGTGTGGCCCGCCGCCTTGAGCGTATCGATGTTTAACGCCGCCGGGGCCTGGCCGTTGCCGTTAAGACCGTGCAATTGGCCCTTGCACCAGACCAGCGCGAAGGCGTCGCCCCCCAGACCGCAACCGGTGGGCTCGACCACCGTCAGCGCCGCCGCCGTGGCGATGGCCGCGTCAATGGCATTGCCGCCCTGGCGCATGATCTCGATGCCGGCCTCGGCGGCCAGGGGCTGTGAGGCCGCGACCATGCCACGGCGGGCAAACACGCTCTGGCGTTGCGACGGATAAGGGTATTCATGGGCAGAAAATTTCAACATGGCAAAGTCTCTTCCAAGCAAGCATTCTTTGGCCGGTTGGATTCCGGGTCCACTCCCGGAGCATCCGACGTTGACTGACGACCCGCTCACAGCACGCGACTGAGAAAGGCTTGGGTACGCGGATGTACGGGGCGGCTGAAGATCTGTTCCGGCGGTCCCTGTTCGATCAGTTCGCCCTGGTCGAGGACCACCACCCGGTCAGCGACTTCCCGGGCAAAGCCCATCTCGTGGGTGACCACCAGCATGGTCATGCCCTCCTCGGCCAACTGCTTCATCACCTGCAGCACCTCGCCGACGGTTTCCGGATCCAGGGCACTGGTGGGCTCGTCGAACAGCATGGCCTGGGGTTTCATCGCCAGGGCCCGGGCAATCGCCACCCGCTGTTGCTGACCGCCGGAGAGCATCGACGGATAATGCAGGGCCTTGTCCGCCAGGCCGACCCGGGCGAGCAAGGCCCGCGCCTGCTCCAGCGCCTCGGCTCGCGGCACGCCGAGCACCTGGATCGGCGCTTCGATGATATTTTCCAGGGCCGTCATATGCGGAAACAGATTGAAGCGCTGGAAGACCATGCCGATGTCCCGGCGCTGGCGCGCGATGCTGCGCTCGGAGTCGCGTACCAGGCTGCCGTCGGCGCGCTCGTGGTAGCCCATGGCCCGGCCATTGACGCGAATACGCCCACGCTGGATGTCTTCCAGCAGGTTGATGCAGCGGATGAAGGTGGTCTTGCCCGAGCCCGAGGCGCCGATCAGTACCACCACTTCTCCGCGCCGCACTTGCAGGGAAATGCCCTTGAGTATCTGCAAGTCGCCAAAGGACTTGTGAATATCCTGGGCCTCGATGATCAGTTCTTCACTCTTGTGCGCCATGCTTAACGCCCCCTCAGCAGTTTAAAGGCACTGCGACCAAACATCCGGCTGGAGGCCGGCGGCGGTGACGAAGGCCGATCCGACTGACCAAAGCGTGCTTCGAGCCAGCGCTGGAAGAAGCCCCACAGCGTGGTGAGTAACAGGAAGTAGATCGCCACTACCAGGTACAGCTCGAACACCCGGAACGTCGCCGAGGTGACCATCTGCGTGCTCAGCAACAACTCCTGCACACCGATCACGCTGACCAACGTGGTGTTCTTGAGCATCACGTTGAACTCGTTGCCCAGCGCCGGAACTATCACTCGGAATGCCTGGGGCAGGACAATGCGCCGCATCAACTTGCCGAAGGTCATGCCCAGCGAACGCCCAGCCTCGTATTGGCCCTTGTCCACGGCGCCGATCCCGGCGCGGATGATCTCGGCCATATAGGCGCCTTCGTTCAGACCCAGGGCGATGATCGCCGCCTGGATATTGCCCGGCACCACCAGGCCGAACAGTTCCAGGTCTTCGAAACGGAAGATCCCGCCGGCGGCCAACGCGGTATAGAGAAAGACGATCTGCACCAGCAACGGCGTACCGCGCATCAACCACACGTAAAACCGCACCGGCAGGTGCAGCAAGGGATTACGCGACAAGCGCAGCAATGCCGCCGCCAGCCCCAGCACGCAACCCAGCGACATTGCCAACACACTGATCAGGCAGGTCAGCCAGAGCCCGGTGAGGTAGACCCCGCTGGGCTGCAACAGGTACTGCCAGAACACGTCCCAATTGAAATTCATCGAGCGCCCGCCTCAGTCGAGTGTGTCGCTGGCGACATGCCATTTGCCCAGCAGTTGGGCGTAGCTACCGTCGCCGCGCATGTCGCTGACAATCTGCTGCACGGCCTTGCTCAGTTGCGGGTCGTCCTTGCGAATGCCCAGGCCGGTGAGAATCCGGCTGAAGGCCGGCACCCCTTCCTCGAACAGCTCGGGCGCCATGGCGGCGTAGTAACCGGCGGTTTCCACGGTGGTGCCGTAGGCGTCCACCTGGCTGATGCGCAGAGCCTGGAAAGCATCGGTATCGGTGTTGTAGACCACCAGCTTCATCGGCGTCTTGCCGGCCTTGGCCAGGGTGTCGTTCTCGGTATCCAGCAAGGTCTTGATGGTCGAGCCGTTGAGCACCGCCACCTTGTGTCCGGACAGGTCTTCCAGGGCCTTGATATGCTTGGGATTGCCCTTGGGCACCACCACCGACTGGCTGGAGTACATGTAGTTGACGATATCGATCACTTCCCGGCGTTCGGGTTTATCGAACAGTTGGTCGACGATCATGTCGCACTGTTTGGCCAGCAGCGCTGGGAGCAATCCGGAAAACGGCACGACCCGCCACTCGACTTTCTTGTCCCCCAGGCGCTTGGCGATTTCCAGGCCCAGGTCGACGGTCAGGCCCCTGGGCTTCTGGGCCTCGTCGAACGACACCAGCGGTGGCGAGTCCATGCCCGAGCAATAGGTCAGTTTTTCGACCTTTTGCAAGCGCTCCGGCACCTGGGGAGCGGCGACCGCCCCCTGTACCAGAAGACCGAGGGATACAGCGATAAGCAACACACGGCGTTTATGCATGACCAGACACTCCAGTTCGTCGGTAACGGGGGCAGTACTCAAAGTCAAAACACGGCCGGACTTGAGCCCGGTTCTATTTTTCCGATTGCAGAAAGGCGATCAGCGCGGGCACCGTGCCCTCGATGTGATGGCGTACCACGGCTTCGGCACGCTCGGCATCGCCCGTGCGAATCGCGTCGAGGATCACCGCGTGCTCCTGGCGGGCGCTCAAGGGTTTTTCGCTGTGGTGCAACCACAGACGCATGGGCGCCTCGATCAGCGAATACAGGGCCGTTATCTGTTTCATCAGCCGTGGACGGCCGCTGAGGCTGCACAGGTATTCGTGAAAGGCTCGATGGCGGCTGACCCACTGGGCGCTTTCGTCCCGGTAGTCATCCATCGCGTCGAGCATGCGCTCCAGGGTCGCCAACTGGCGCTCGCCGATCCTCGGCACCGCCACGCGGATCGCCAGGCCCTCCAGGGCACTGCGCATATCGAAGACTTCCTGCAACTCATCGAACTCCAGGCCGCTGACAATTGCCCCGCGATTGGGCCGCAAAGTCACCAGGCCCTGTGCATCGAGACGGCGAAAGGCCTCGCGCACCGGCATGCGGCTCATGCCGATTTCGCTGGCAATATCCTCGGCGATCAGCCGATCGCCTTTGCGATAGCGACCGCAACAGATCGCTTCGAGCAGAAAGGTATAAGCCTCCTCCTCGGCGGTCTGGGGCTGACGTTCAACATAAGCGGAGGCGAATTGCATGGGGAGCACCTTTTGTCTTTTTGTATCCAATTATCCATGAATACAAAAAAGCATAAGTCATGCCAATTCCTGAATATGTACTCAATGGCTTGATGGGAATAGGTTTTTCCCGAGATCGGGTTTTTCAGGAAAGGAAGGCGTGACGGCTGACTGCTACAAAAACGCGCAGTGACGCTCCAAAAAAGTGAAACCTTGCATTCGGGTAACACCTCTGCAGCAGGGAAATAGCCGGTGGTTCTGTTGGCGCCGTCAGTGTTTCAACGAGGCGCCGATCCAGTTTTTCAAGTCGCTGACCTCGGTGGCGCTGATGGTGTGCCCGACGCCAGGATAGGAGTGAAACTGCGGCTCGATGGACAGCCCCTGCAAGACCCGCAAAGCCTCGCTCGCACCAGCGTAAGGCACCTGCGGGTCAGCAGTGCCATGGCCGATAAAGACCTTGAGCGCGGCGTACTGTGGCCCGTCCTTGAGTTCCCCACGCAGCGCCGGCAGCAGTCGGCCGCTAAGGGGCGCGATACCGCGCAGCAGCTCGGGATGCCGGAGCGCGACCTCGTAGGTCATCATCGCGCCCTGGCTGAAGCCCACCAGGAATACCTTGTCAGGCTGAGTGTGGTATTTCTCGGTGACCCGAGCGATAAAGTCGCTGATGGCCTCGGCGCTCTGGCGCAGGTCGTCGCTGTCGCCGTCATACTGCGGCGCCTCGCGTTTCTGGTGGAACCACTGGTAGGCACCTGTTCTCACCTCCAGGCGTCCACGCACCGAAAGCACGGTGTAGTCAGCCGGCAGATCGTCCTTGATCCCGAACAGATCGTCCTCGTTACTGCCGTAGCCGTGCAGGAAGATCACCAACGGCTGGTCGCGGGTATCGGCACTGGCCTGGGCCTGGTAGGTCAACGGCATATCGGCGAGCAGTTCGGCCTGTGCGACCGACGCGGTGCAGGCCAACAGCAAGGCCAGGGCCAGGGGTTTGAGCATGGTCGGTATTCTCCGCGGGATCGGTGGGACGCCCAGCTTAGCACTGGCGGCGTGCCCCACCGAATCACTCAGTTCTGCGGAACACCCTGTTCCCAAGCCTTCCAGTTACCCAGGATCGCCTGCACCAACGGATTACCCGCCCGGTACAGATTCTCCAGGGCCGGGACAAAACCGCCCTGGTCGGCATACTTGAGCAGATTGTCGACTTCGCTGTAACCCGGATAAGGCCGATCGAAATCCGAGCCTGCACGCACCACCGCCAGGCGGTTGATATCCACCCGTCCGGCCTTGCTCGCCCGCAGCAAGGCTTCGTAGGTGGAGTTGTCTTCCTGCTGGGTGGTGCAGTAGACGCCCTTGTTGTCTGTCAGCAAGCGGGTCCAGACCTCGGCCCGTTCACTCAGGCGGGTCCCGGAAAACCAGGTGTTGCCCGCCAGGGTATCGCAACGGGTCACGACCGGTGCCTGGTTGGCTGGCGCATAGGGGTATTTGAGCCGCCAGGCCGCGGACTCCTTGCTCTCGCTCAAGCTCACCTGATGCGACAAGGCAAAGGCCTTGGCCTGCAATTGGGGATTGAGTTCGAAGACTTCGGTCTTGTAGTCCAGCGGTGGCTTCTCGTTCGGACCGCGGGTGTTGATGCCGATGTAGCCGGTGGGCCAGTCTTTTGGTGCATCCCGCGCATCCAGCTCCCACTGGGTGCCGAACTCCACCAGATAATGCGCCCAGGCCACCGTACCGAGCGTACCTTGATGCGGGTTGATCCCGGCAATGCCGGCGATCAGGAAATACGACTGGCGCAGATCGAACTGCGGCGACAACGCCAGGGCCAGGGTCGAGGCGGCGGCGTTGGTCTGGCCCATTCCTGTCACCAACAGGCAGGTGTCCCGATCATTGCAGCGAATATTCGGATACTCGGCGCTGAGGCCAGGCAGCGGAACTTCGTGCTTGAGGGCCAGGCGCTCGATCCAGGTCTGCGCTTCGGGCGCGAACATGGTGATCAATATGACCTTGGGCTTGATCGGCGGTGCCGGCGCGGCCCAGACGGAGGGTGGGACAAGGCCGCCGAGCAACAGACCGGCGACGAGGGAATGACGAGCAACAGCACGCATTGAACAGTCCTTTTGCTGGATCAAAGTTCCTTCAGACGCTCGACAATCTGGTTCTTCACTTTCAGTCGCCGCTCCTTCAGCGTCTTCAGCGGATCATCCGCCGCCTGGGACGACTCGGCCGCCAGCACCTCCTTGTCGAGATCACCGTAATGATCAAGCAGTTGATTGAGCCTGGGGTCCTTGCTCCTGTGTTGCGCCAGCTCCTCTTTATTCACCTTCAGGTCCGCGAGCAAATCGTGCTTGACCGGCATATCGTCACCTCTTGGTTCTATGGGCAATACATGAAGCACCAGAGCCGCCAACTTCATGAAAGGTTCAAGGCGATGTATCCCTAAGCAATAGCACGCCTTGGCCCACCTTGCCTCAACGCCGTGCTTTACGACCGCGGATCCGCAGCGCCGCCAGTGCGCCCAATACCGCCAGGACACCCACGATCAGTGCCATTTTGTACGGTCGCAAAGCCGAGCGCACGGCGTTCAGCGGTTGGGTCAGGTAGCGCTTGTTGGCCCGGTCGAAATCCGGCGCCTGGCACTGCTGGCCGAAATTCGTCGCCCAGCTCACGTAAGGGCCTTGCTCGACATAACGCCGGTAATACTGAATTTCCTCATCGCTGCCGGCGACCCAGCTCGCCGCCTTGCACAATACGGCGGCAAAGGCCTGGCTGCTGTGGGGCAACTGGTCGGCCGCCTGGTTGGCCAGGTCGGCCGCGACCCAGCGATAGTGATAGCGCCGGTCGGGCGTGGCCACAGTGGCCTGTTGTCGCTGGATCTCCGCGGTTTGCAGAAACGCTGCCGGCTGCAACGGGGGCGTCTCCAGGCTGTAGTAACCGTCCAGGGCGCGGTAATCCGGCGCCATTTCGTAGCCGAGGAGCTCCATGCCCGACTTGCGCGCCAAGGTGGCGGCGGCAAACAGCGACTCGGCGCGCCCGGTGGCGGTCCAACGGGATACGGCTTGCTGGCGATCGCGGCCATAGTCCCGCGCCTTGGCCTGCAATTCGGGGCTGTCGAAATACTTCGGTGCCTCCTCGTAGCGCCCCTCGCGTAGCAGGCGACGCGCGAGCAGTTCCCGCAACCGCGCGGCCACAGGTCGCCGCACGTAGTTCTCCTGGTCCTCTGGCTTGGCTGCCGGCGGTGCGGGCACGTGGGCATCGACATAAGTCTTCAGCTCGTTGAGCGTCAGCACCCGCTCGGCCACGGTCGCGGCATCCAGCCAATAGATTTCCTGGCTGCGGTAGAGCTGGTCGAACGCTTGCAGGTAATCACCACGGTCCAGCGCGAGGATCGCGCTTTCGCCCTCGACCCGGCAGCCGGGCTGGACGCTTTCGAAACTCCAGTCCGGCGCACGCCGCGAGCCCCAGACTTCGTCCCTGGGAAACGCCTGGGCCGCCTTGGCATAGGCGGCCGCGGCCTGGAGCTTGTCGCCGTCGCGCAGCGCCAGTTTGGCCCGAACCCACCAGGCCAGGCCGCCGTCGCCAGCGTGTTCGACAAAGGCCTTGGCCCCTGCGTAGTCAGCCTTCTGGTAACTCAGGGCGGCCAGCCGATCGGCGTTGTCCAGGCTGCCGCTGGCGCTGGCCAGGAGTACCTTGGACAGTCGCTGCTCCTCCTGCGGCTGCTCGTCGAAGGACCAGCCGACCCGGCTCAGCATATAGGCGGTCAACAGCGCCTGGACGTTTTTTTCCTTGAGCAAGGCCCCCAGTTCGTTATCTGGCAACCGCGCCAGCTCGCCGGCAACCTGCTTGAGCGAGGTGTAGCCGCTGCTGGAGCCCAACCGGCTCTGGCTGGCATACAACGCGATGGCGCTGTTCCAATCATTGTCGAACCTGGCCAGGCGAGCTTCTTCACCGAGGCTGGCAATCCCCAACTCCAGAGGGTCACTGAAATCCCCCGCGCTCAACGCCCGAGTCTGCTGGAAGGCAAGCCGTGCCTCGGTTTGCAGTTCAGCGCTGGTGAGCCGCGGCGCGGCGCTGTCGAGCGGGGTATCGACGCCCGCCTCGGCGCTCAGTGCGCTCAACGCTCGCCCCAGGGAATACGCGGCCCAGGTGCTGCGCAACTTGCGCTGTTCGGCCGGCAAGGCCAGGACCTGGCGGAAATACGCCGTCGCCCGTTGCCCGTCACCGGCCTGGAAGGCCACGGCGCCGGCGATATACAGCCGCAGCTCGGCCGGCAGATCGGCGCCCTCGGTTTCGACCTGTTGCGGGTCTTGCAGACTGCGCAGGTGGGCGACCTCGGCCCGCAGGTTTTCCGGCAGTTCGCTGGCCTCGACCTTATCGCGCTGCTCGCGATAGGGCTTGGCGTTGTCCTCGCTGTCCCAGTATGGTGTCAGGGTCGCTTCGGTCGCCGGCTTCAGGCCGGCAATGGCTTGCCCGAGACGATTGACCTCGAAAGCGAAGTTGGTTTCCGGCAGATCGGCCAGGGACTGGGCCCGATCATCCAGCAAGCGCAGGGGAAAGTCAGGACCGCAGGCCAGTGCCGATAGCGGCAGACTGAGGGACAGGCACAGCAAGTGCCGAGGCCAGTTACGGGTAGACATTCCAAGCTCCTTGATCGATTCGGGTACAGCGCGCCCAGCCGAGCGCGCGTTGGCCGCCAGCGGCGATGCGCGCGCTGGACTGGCGGGTAAAAATGAGCTGCTTCGGGGTTTGCCGCAAGGTATAGCCGTTGAGGCCGTCGACGCCATCACACTGCTCGGCGTTCAGTACCACTCGCGTGGGGAGTGGCCGGTCGAGATTGCCGAGGTTGGCCAGGCGTATGTCGTAGAGGCCATCGCGGGCCGACAGTTCAACCTGCCACTGACTCGTGAGTGCCTCTCCACGGGCCACCGCACGCAGGGTGGTCAGGCTCCAGGCACGACGATCGCCGGGTAATGGCAGACGGAACCAGATCAGGCCGGCCAGGTGCGCTGGCGGCTTGTCCCGCAGTTGTCGGGTCAGCGTCGCCAGTTGCTGCGGATCGGCCAGCAGTTCGCGGCGCTCGCCAGCACGCTTCAGCGCGACTTCGCCTTCGACCACGGGCCCGCCCTGATCGTCCGGCAACAAGGCGACGCCATAAGCCGGCAATGCCAGATAGAACGGCTTGTCGCTGATCCGCGCCCAACGCTCGGCCCAGTCCCTGGCCTGGTCGGGATAGAACAGTCCGAGTCTAGGGTTGCTCACCGCATGCACCTGCAACACGCTGCTCTCGACCGTCTGTAACAAGGCCGGCAGTTGCGGACTGTCGAGCCAGGCCGGCAAGGCCGTGATGCTCAGTTTCAATGAGGGCGGCAACAGACTGCGCAGCTTGACCAGGAAATCGGTATAGCCCGACAGGCGCGCGCTGCCGCTGTCATGGTCGATTTCCACCCCCGCAGGCATGACGCCCCCCGCCCGCCAATCCGCGAGCAGCTGTAGAATCTGCGCGCGCGCCAGCTCCGGATCCAGGGCCGGAAGCTGGCCATCGAGGCGGATCACCGCGATCACCGGACGGCCATCGGCCTTGAGCTGTTCCAGATCCACCCGCGCCCTGCTCCACCCGGCCTTGGGCTGGACCTGGAGTGCCAGCACCCGCAAGGTCGAAAAATCCACCCGGCTCTGGGCCAGGGCCTGCTCATGGGCTGGTCGCCATTGGCGTTGCCAGACGTAGAGCTGTTGGTCGAGGGCCATTGGCGGTTTCGGCTGACAGCCACTGAACAGCAAGAGCAGGACGACCGGAACAAGCCTGTGGGCAGAGAAAATCACGGGTGGGCGCTTTCTTATCGATCGGTTCGGCGGTTTTCAAGCACCGAGAACAGCAACATACCGGCCAGCATGGCCAACACAAACACGATGATCTGCCCATGCCCAGTGAGTAGAATCGCCAGCGCCGGCCCTGGGCAGATACCAGCGATGCCCCAACCGACACCAAACAGCAGGCTGCCGCCAATCAGTCTAGCGTCCAGCTCACGTTTGACGGGGAGCTGCATGGGTGACCCAAGCAAGGCTTTCTTCTGTTTGCCGGCCCAAGTGAACGGCAGGATCGCCACTGCGATAGCGCCGCCCATGACCAGCCCCAAAGAAGGATCCCAGGCCCCCGCCAAGTCAAGAAAACCCAGCACCTTGGCGGGATTCGCCATGCCGGCCAGGAGCAGGCCGAGTCCGAAGATCAGCCCGGCGAACAAAGCAGTCAATTTGGCCATGTTCAGGCTCCCAGGATATGACGAAGGACATACACAGTGGCAAATCCCGCGGCCATGAAACACAAGGTTGCCACAATGGAGCGCGGGGATAAGCGCGATATGCCGCAGACGCCATGGCCACTGGTGCAACCGGAGCCATAACGAGTGCCGACCCCCACCAGCAGACCGGCCAGCACCAAACCCAACCAACCCGTCTGGAACTCGATCACCGGCAAGGCAGCAAACAACCTCCAGGCCAAGGGCGCCAACAGAAGGCCAAAGAGAAACAACGCTTTCTCTCCACGGCCATCACTACCCCGCTGGAGTACACTGCCAAGCAATCCACTGATGCCTGTAATACGACCATTGGCAATGACAAACACGCTGGCCGCCAGCCCAATCAGCGCGCCCCCGGACAAGGCCGACCAAGGGGTAAAGTGAAGCCAGTCGATGCTCATGTCGCGTCTCCCGTACAAAATAGTTGGTAAAGGGTGTTGATCACCGCAAGTGCTGCCGGGCTGCTGATACGGTAGTAGATCTGCTTGCCGTCGCGACGCGTCTGCACCAACCCTTCCCGGCGCAGTACGGCGAGTTGCTGAGACAGCGTCGGTTGCTGGATGCCAAGGAACGCCTCCAAGTCGCTGACGTTGCGCTCTGCCTGGGACAACTGACAAAGCAGAAGCAACCGATCCGGGTTGGCGAGAGCCTTAAGCAACTGGCCAGCAGCGTCGGCATTGGCGCGCATCTGCTGGATATCGAGGGCGTCTTGGGTGAGGATCATGGCAAAGCATTCAGTTAAGATAAAAACAATATATTATTTTATATATTGAATGACAAGCGGCTCTTGTACTCAGCGCCTCCCGCCGCTCAACACACATTCACCGGTAGGGGGAGAAGCAATACTCGATTTGCCAGTTCCGCACTCCGCGACAAACGGCCAGACTCCGCGCCCCTCTCCTTGCACTTGGAAAAGCGCGGTCTAGCCTTAACGCTGTCACTCAAGAACGTCCTACGTATTCTGCTCGGCAAGTGTATTCGGTAACAAAGACACCCAGGAGTCCAAGTCGTGGAGGAAACTCTTATTCTGGTGGATGAGCACGACAACGAAACCGGCAGTGCGCAAAAGCTGTCCGTCCATCAACAAGGTTTGCGACATCGGGCGTTTTCGATCTTCATCTTCGACGCGCACGGCCGTTTGCTGCTGCAACAGCGTGCCCTTGGCAAATACCACTCACAAGGCCTCTGGACCAACACCTGTTGTGGCCATCCGCGCCTGGGCGAACAGACCCACGCCGCCGCCCAACGGCGCTTGTTCGAAGAGATGGGGCTGACCTGCCCCCTGAAACAGGTGGCTACCCTGCTCTATCGTGAACAGGTCTCGAACGAGTTGATCGAATATGAGTTCGATCATCTGTTCGTCGGTAGCAGCGACCTCCCCCCCGTCGCCAATCCCGATGAGGCCCTGGCCTGGGAATGGCTGCTGCTGTCCGACATCCCAGGGTGCATTGCCGCCGAACCGGAAAAGTACACGATCTGGTTCCGAAAGATCTTTGACCGCTACCCCCTCGCGGATTGGCGATCCTGGCAGGAAAGCGACTGAACGCTCAGGCCCGCCACCAACGCGGCAATAACTGCCGCACCTTGGCCTCGGCAAAACGATCGTCGATCAACAGCACCACGCCGCGATCCTGCTCGCCACGAATCACCCTCCCCGCTGCCTGCACGACTTTCTGCAGCCCCGGATACAGGTAGGTGTAGTCATATCCCGCGCCGAACAACGCCGCCATGCGCTGCTTGATCTGTTCATTGACCGGGTTCAGTTGCGGCAAGCCCAGGGTCGCGATGAAAGCCCCGATCAGCCGTTGCCCTGGCAAATCGATGCCCTCGCCAAAGGCCCCGCCAAGGACCGCGAAACCAATGCCCTGGCTGTGTTCGCTGAACTGTTCGAGAAAGGCCTGGCGCTGGCTTTCCTCCATGCGCCGTGATTGCTGCCAGAGCGGAATGTGCGGATGGGTCTCGGCCAACAGCTGTGCTACCTGCTGCAAATAGTCGAAGCTGCTGAAGAATGCCAGGTAGTTGCCGGGAAGCTGGGCGAACTGTTCGGCCATCAACTCGACGATGGGCGCCAACGAGACCTGGCGATGCACGTAGCGGGTGGAGATCCGGCTGATGATTCGCCAATCCAGCTGCTCGCGCTTGAACGGCGACTCGACATCGATCCACGCGGTGTCCGCCGGCAGGCCCAGCAAGTCGGCGTAGTAGTGCCGGGGGCTCAAGGTCGCGGAAAACAGCACGCTGCCACGGCACGCCGTCAGCCGCGGGCGCAGGAAAGCCGCCGGCACCACGTTGCGCAGGCACAGCTGCGAGCTCCGGCGGCGCCCGCTGTCACGCAGGCTGATGTCGAACAGGTAATGCTCGTCGAACAGTTCCCCCACCCGGGAAAACTGCAGGAGCTCGAAGTAGAAGCCCTGGAGCTCGCCGTCGACGCCTTGCGGATGTTCATTGAGGTAGTCGCCGATGGCCAACACGCATAGGCCAATGGCGTTCAGCAGCTTGGCGGGCGCCTGCGCATAGGCCTGGTAAGGCGCGACCTGTTCCTTGTAGAGGGCATTCCATTCACGGTTCAAGCGCTGGAACGACTTTTTCAAGGCTTCGGGCACGCTGCGCCGAACGCTGTCCAGGTCCTGCTGGTCGAGGCTCGCGCTGTACATCTGGCGCCCGCGTTCCACCAGATTGTGGGCTTCGTCCACCAGCGTCGCCACCCGCCACTGGTTGGCCTGGGCCAAGCCGAACAACAGCGCGCTGAAGTCAAAGTAGTAGTTGTAGTCGGCTACCACCCAATCGCTCCAGCGGGCCATTTCCTGGCTCAGGTAATAGGGGCAGATTTCATGGGCCAGGGCGATGCTGCGCAACGCCTGTTGGTTGAGCAAGGGGACGCCGACCGCTGCCTGTCGCGCCGCGGGCAGGCGATCGTAAAAGCCCCGGGCCAAGGGGCAGGACTCGCCGTGACAGGCTTTGTCCAGGTGTTCGCAGGCCTTGTCCCGGGCGACCAGTTCCAGTACCCGCAGCGGTAGCTCGGGCGAGCGCTGGTAAAGGACCTGTGCGGCGTCCAGGGCCAACTGACGACCCGGTGTCTTGGCGGTGAGGAAAAACACCTTGTCCAGTTGCTGCGGTGCCAGCGCCTTGAGCATCGGAAACAACGTGCCGAGGGTTTTGCCGATCCCGGTCGGCGCCTGGGCCATCAGGCAACGCCCGGTGCTGACCGCCTTGTACACCGTCTCGGCCAGGGCGCGTTGGCCGGGACGAAAATCTTCGTGGGGAAAGGCCAGGTCGCGGGCCGCCAGGTCACGGGCCTGGCGATGAGTGGCCTCCTGCTCGGCCCAATGCAGGAAACGTTGGCACTGTTCCTCAAAGAACGCCCGCAGATCCACGGCGCTCCAGGTTTCCCGCAGCACGGTTTCCTTTTCGCTGACGATATCGAAGTACACCAGCGCCAGGTTCACTTGCGCCAGTTGCAACTGCTGGCAGACCAGCCAGGCGTAGATCCGCGCCTGCGCCCAGTGCAGTTGCCGGTGATTGGTCGGCTGCGCGGCAAGGTCGCCACGGTAGGTCTTGATTTCTTCAAGCAGGTTTTGCCCCGGGTCGTAGCCATCCGCCCGGCCCTGGACCTTGAGGTCACGGTAATAGCCTTCCACCGGCAGTTCCGCCTGGTAACCCTCGGCACGCCGCGAAGCCACGGTGCGATGTCCGAGCATGCCCTCCTGGGCACTGGGCGACGGCGTGAAGCGCAGGTCCAGGTCACCGACCTTGGCGGTGAACTCGCACAGGGCGCGCACAGCGACGCGGTAGGTCAAGACGCCACCGGCGCCCATTGCACATAGCAGACGGTGATCGGCATCCGATGCTGTCGGCAGAACTCCAGCCAACGCAGCTGGTTGTCCTGCAAGCGGTCACCGGGACCTTTGACTTCGATCATCCGGTAGCTCCTGTCCGATGGCCGGAACTGGATCAGGTCGGGCATGCCGGCGCGATTCGCGCGGAGGTCCAGCAGCAGGCGTTCGAACCAATGCTTCAGATGCTCGGCGGGCAGGCAGTCGAGGGCCTGTTCCAGCAACTCCGGGGTCAGCACGTTCCAGAACACAAAGGGCGATTGCAGGCCCCATTTGGCGCTGAAGGTGGCGCGAATGCCGTCCTGGTAGCGACCGTCCTCCAGTTGTGCCAGGCATTCGGCGAACAGCTCGGCGCGGCGGGCGTGGAAGTCTTCGTCATGCAGGTCCGCCGGACCGCTCTGGAACGGGTGGAAAAACGCCCCCGGCAAGGGGGCGAAGATCGCCGGCCAGCAAAGCAGGCCGAACAGCGAGTTGATCAGGGTGTTTTCAACATAGTGGACCGGCGCCTGCGCCTCGTGCAGGTGCCGGGCAACCCCTTCCTCGACGGATAGCGCCGGGTCGTGGACCAGCACCAGGTCCAGCCGGGGCACCGGCACGGGCGTGGCTTTCGCCATGGCCGGCAACCCGAGCTTGCGCCGCAGACGGGGCAGGATGCGCGACAGATGCTGCTGTTCTTCGGCGCTGCGCGGTGAGTCCTGCGCCTGCAGTGCCAGGTCCATGGCCTGCTGGAACGCGCCCAGACGTTCGAGCACGCGGATCTGCCGCGAACACGCCGCCGGGTAGGCACAGCCGCTATAGATTGCCAGCGCCCCGGACCAGTCTTGCAGGCGCTCGCTCTGTTGCCCGAGCTGGAACAGCAGCTTGCTTCTGCGTCGTTCCAACCAGGGGTTGTCGGTGTCCAGTTGATTGACCTGTTCGCGAATCAGCCCGGGCTCCGCGCCGCCATCGAGGGCTTCGCGCGCGGCGTGCAGATGCAGATAAGCGTCCAGGTCGGCGCGGCTGCGCAGGCCCCGGGACGACGTGCAGAACTCGACTTTCTCATAGGTAAAGATGCCCAGGTCCGCGAGCACGAATTCGGACCAGTCCTGATACAGGTTGCCGAAAAACATCAGTCGCAAACGATCGCACAAAGGCATCACCTGCAGGCTGTAAAGCGGCTCGGGAATGCTTGGGCACCATTGGGCAAACGGTCGGCTCTCATCAAAGCGCAAGGCCAGTTCCGCCTGGAGCTCCGGTTTATTGGCCCTGGGCTGGGTGATATCAGCCTTGAAACCGCTCAACACCTCGGCCTTTTGCAGGACCGCGAACAGTTGCGCCAGGCTCAGCGGCGCGTCATCGCGCACCCAGCCCAGCGCCAGCAACGGTTGCACCGCCGGCCCGGGCTCGCCGATCTCGGCATAGCTCAGCTTGCCGGCCCGAAAGTGCTCGCCCTTGCGCATCACCATCCGCACCAGCAAGGCCCGGGAGGCCTTGGGCAAGCCGGCAAAGTCGGTAATGAAGGCCTGTTCCCGCGTATCCAGCAGATCGGCATAGCGCTCGACCAACCAGTCGAGCACTTGCTGGAAGTTGTTCAGGTAGTAGAACGGATCGTCGAGGGGCTGGCTTGTCACGGGCGAGAAGGACCACGGTTATCGAATGCTGGTTATACATACAGATAACAGGCCATCCCGCCGCTGGCAAATACAAACGGACAAAGGGCGCGTCAGTCGAGCTGTTCCAGGCGCAGGGCATCGGCCAGCACGCCAAGCGCCTGGTCCAGGTGCCGATGGGAGGTACTGCACAAACGCAGATGTTGCTGATGCAGGCCGTGCAAACTGAACAATTCGCCGGGAGCGATGACGATCTTCTGTTCCAGCAAGCGCTCGAACACCTTGCGCATGTCCACCGGTCGGGTCGCCCGCGCCCACATTGTCGCCCCGCCTTGTGGCGCCACGAAAACCAGGCTGTCGGCCAGTCGCTCGCGCAGCAGGCCGCTCATGTGCGCCATGCGCTCCTGCAGCAAGCGACGTAAAGTCACCAGGTGCTGGTCGATCCGGCCACTGCTGTAGAGCCGGGCAATGGCCTTCTGGCGGGTTGGCGACATGCGGAACGAACGCAACAGGAAATGCCGCTGCAACTCCGCCCCCAGGTGCCGGGAAAGCAGATAACCGAACGGCGCTTCGGCGCCCATGATGCGCTCGAAACTGGCGAACACCAGCAGCCGGTCAGGGTCCACCAGGTCGCGCATGCGCGGGCCACAAGGCTCGAAGGCGAACTCGCCATGGCTGTCGTTTTCCAGCAGCCAGATGCCGAAACGCTCCAGTAACCGGGCCAGGTGTTGGCGCTGCGCAACAGGCATCAGGCTGCCACGGGGCACGCTGAGCCCGGAAGACATCAGCAACAGTTTGACCGGCTGGGTCTGCAGCAAGTGCTCCAGGGCCACGAGGTCAAAGCCGCCGTCGTCCAGCAGCGGCAGCTCGACGATGTTGACCCCGCCGGCCTGCAACAGCCGCAGGATCACCCAGTCGCAAGGCGACTCCACCAACACCGTGGCGTGTTTCAGACTCAGCGCGACCATCAGGGTCTCCAGCACGCTGCGCAGGTCCGCGCCGATGTAGACATCGTCGGCATGCCAATAGCGCTGCGCCGAGGTGGTGTAGCGCACGGCCAGGGCGGTGCGCAACTCCAGCTCGCCGAAGGGCTGGAACTGCGGGGCCTGCTGGCGTGGGTACTGGCGCACCAGCTCGCGCTCGAGCAACAGCAGCGGATTGTCCAGCGACAGCAGCAACGCCGGTTCATCACTGCTCAGCACCAGCGTGCCGAGGCGCCGCGAATGCACATACAGGCGCTCCAGCACATCGGCGCTACCGCTGACGAACGACGGGCCCGAGACCGGCAGTGCGTAATAGCCCGACTTGGCGAGCGAATACACCCGCCCCTCCTTTTCCAGGAGGGAATAAGCGTACTGGATGGTCGAGATCGAAACATTCAGACGCTCGGCCAGCTGACGCAGGGACGGCAACTTGACCCGGGCATCGGTCTCGACCTCGTTGATCAGACTGACCAGATAACGATAGACCGCCTGGTAGGCAAAGTCCGAGTGTTTGCGCCCCTTGTCAGCAGATCCTTGAGTCGTGTCCTGGGGCGCGGACGGATCCGCACCCGGCTTGGGAATATCTGAAACTATCAATACCAATCCCTTTTAACGTCCCGACAAGACTTCTTTGAATACTTCACCGTTGTCGGGATTGACGATGTCGATGCGGTGCTTGTCCGGGTCGCTGGCACGGACCCGGGCAATCAGCGAACTGACGCCGGAAAAGTCCACCTGGGCCTTGGTGTAGAGATCCCCCAGCAACGTCGGGGTCAGGCCGCTGACTTCGCTCAGCCATTGCCAGATCTGCTCGGGTACGACCTGCCCCGACAGGGCCTTGTGCAAGTCCGGCAAGGCCACGAGCATGCCGGGGTGGCAACTGCGCAAGAACGCCTCAAGCCCGTTGCCACGGTTGACAAAGGGCGCGAACAGCAAGCAGGTCAGTTGGGCTTCGCTCAGGCCAAAGGCCTCTTGTGCGTAGGCACTGGCCAGCGCCCGTCGATCAAGGATCTTCTCGCCACTGCCATAGGCGGCCATGGCCTGCTCCACCAGCCGCGCGGGCATGTGCTTGCGGCGCATCATGGTTTCGGCCAGTTGCAGGTACTCGCCGATGCCGGCCTCGTAGCTCAAGCCCCTGACGTACTGTGCCTGCAAACCACGCATATGGGCCATCAGCAGCGGATTGGCACAATCGGACTCGCTGAAATGGAAGGCCAGGTCGTCGAACTGGAAGCCGAGAAACTCCGTCAGCAGCGGCCAGCGCTCCTCGAGATCTCGACCGATCAAGTCATGGACGCTTACCAGCATCGGAGCCGAGGCCCGGCTGGAGCGACTGATAGCCGGGCCTTCGGGCGCCACCAGGGCCTCGCCATACAGCTCGCGGTAGTAATCCAGGCTCAGCTCGTGACAGGCTTTCACCGCTTCGTCGAACTCCAGCGCCCGTCCACCGCACCAGGTTCGCTCCGGCTTCTCGGTGGCGCGCAGCAGCCAGGTCATGTACTGCTTCTGCTCGTGGGGCGGATCGCCGCTGACCAAGGCATCGACACCTTTGTCCCAGGCACTGGAGCGCTCGTAGAAGTCGGCCATGGACAGATAGCAGTCGTTGCAGAAGGTCGCTCGGCCATCGCCCGCCGTGAGGTGGCCGCTCATGAGCAGGTTGCGGCGGTTGAGATCGCGATTGAGTTCGGACATCGGCAGGCGATGATTGAAGGGCCGGACATGCTTGTTGTCCACCATCAATAGCTCGACCCGGGGGTCGTCATAGATGAACAAGGTACTGTAGCCACGATGGATATTGTGCATCACCGCGGCGGTCACACCGGCATGCCGCAACGTGGCGACACGCAGTTTGAACGTGGCCGGCGAACGCCCGGCGATACTCAGTTGCGCCGCCCGAAGGAATGCCAGTGTATAACTGCTGTCCTTGCCGCCACCATGGGCCACCATGACTTTGAATTCACCAATCCGCTCGATACCGCCCGCCGCTACGATCAGACGTTGAATCAACAACTGCAGGGCAATACGTTCGGCGCGGGTGAAATAACTCATCAGACGCTGTAGCACCTGCTGATAAACATAATTCATTGCCTGTTCATGAATGGAGCTCATAGCCTTTATACACCTGGTTTGAGTTCAGTGTCGGGCAAACAGTGCTCGTCATTAACGGCAATTGCCGGGTTCGGGCGGAAGATCACCGGCCCGATATAACCCTGCATGCGGACAGGCAACACCCAAAGTATTGCACAGGTCTGGAACACCCACAGCAAGAGCTTTCGAGCATGACCGACGTCACTGATTGCCAGTTAGCGTTGGGAGTCTGCGTACCAATAAAATATCTTAGGAAGATTCTTACAGCGACCTACAATCAATAACTACCTGCAAGAGATTAATGACATAAGGGGGCGCTCTTCGCCCGACTCCCTGAAGGCAAGATATTCCAGGCATCGTATCCAGGCCGGCCGGACCTGAAACTTGGCAAAACAACCAGACTCCGGTGGTGCGGATAATATTGAACCATAACTCATTCCTTGAGCTGTAAGTGACGCTTCAATTATCAGCACTTACCCGGCGATTAACAGATACAGAATCTGGCGAAAAACCGGTTCAGTTGATCATGTTATTTGCGATGGCGAAGACACGAGAAAGTTGTTAGGAGATATTTCTAGGCAGCTATTAAAAACCCCGTATCGCGGGGACGATACGGGGTTGTGTGGACTCCACCGGCCTTGGCCAGGTCAGTTGGACTAGACCTGCAGTGCCACCCGCCCGCGACAAGGACAACCGTCCATGAAGCGATGGGCCTCGACAAACTCGTCGAAGGGAAAGGTGCGGATTTCCAGCGGCGGCAACACACGGTCGGCCGTCAACTGGTTGATATCGCGCAGGGCCCGTTGCAGCGCCGCCTGGTCCTGGACAATACCCAGCTCCGGCTTACCGGTGAAGTTACCGATACAGTGCACGAAGAACTGGATGTTCTTCTGGAACGCGGCACAGGCCGGGAACGGCGTCTGGTTGCCGCCCTGCAGGCCATAGAGCACCAAGCTGCCACGCGGCGCCAGGACGTCGCCGAGCATCGACATCTGCGGGCCACCGAGGCCGTCGAAGACCATGTCGACACCGCGTCCATCGGTGTACTTGTTGATCTGCATCAGCAGGTCCTGCTCCTCGGTGACAATGACCTTGTCGGCGCCCAGGGACAACAGGTACTCACGCTCTTCCGGAATTTTGGTGGCGGCAATCACCTTGGCGCCCAGGGCCTTGCCCAGTTGCACGAAGGACGGTCCGGCGCAGTGGCTGGCATCGGTGACCAGGGCATATTGACCCGGTTTGACCCGCGCCAGGTCGACATAGGCGAAATAGGCGATCAACAGCGGCGTGTAATGCACGCTGGCCTGGACCGGCGTCAACACGTCCGGATAACGGGTCAGGGCCGAACGTGGCAGGACGATCAGCTCGCCATAGACCGGATAATCGTTGGGGCTCTGGGCTGGAAAACTGGCGACCTTGTCGCCGATAGCGAGGTCGTCGACACCATCGCCGAGCGCGGTGACCACGCCCGCCATTTCATGACCGATACCGGCCGGCAGGCGGGCCTGGGACGAAGCCAGGTTCTGCCGCCAGAGGACGTCGTACCAACTGATGCCAATGGCCTCGACACGCACCTGCACTTCGCCCGGCGCAGGCAGAGTGACCGCATGCTCTTCGCATTTGAGCACCTCGGCCGGGCCAAACTTGTGAAAACGGATCGTGCGGGACATCGCAAACCTCGTCAAATGAACCTCTAATGCCATGAACTCTATCCGGGCTTTTCTCGCAAGACCATCAGTGGCTATTAATAGTCGACATGCCTGTCATTGATTGGCGACCATTGTACACAGTTCAATTTTCCGTGCGAATCAACCACTTTTCCCCGTAAGATTAGCCTTTCCCGTCAGTGACCGTCTTGTGAAGCGAGCCCGATGAACCGTAACGACTTGCGTCGCGTCGATCTGAACCTGCTGATCGTGTTCGAAACCCTGATGCATGAACGGAGCGTCACCCGGGCAGCGGAAAAGCTGTTTCTCGGCCAGCCAGCCATCAGCGCGGCCTTGTCACGCCTGCGCAGCCTGTTCGATGATCCGTTGTTCGTGCGCACCGGCCGTAGCATGGAGCCTTCGGCCCGTGCCGTGGAGATCTTCGCCCTGCTCTCCCCGGCCCTGGACTCGATTTCCACCGCGGTCAGCCGCGCGTCGGAGTTCGATCCGGCGACCAGTACCGCGGTGTTTCGCATCGGTTTGTCCGATGACGTCGAATTCGCCCTGCTGCCGATGCTGCTCAAGCGCCTGCGGGCCGAAGCCCCGGGTATCGTGTTGGTGGTGCGGCGGGTCAACTATCTGCTGATCCCGGCCGCGCTGGGCTCCGGCGAGATCTCCATCGGCGTGTGTTACACCTCCGACCTGCCCGCCAACGCCAAGCGCAAGGTCCTGCGGCGCAGTTCGCCCAAGTTGTTGCGGGCCGACAGCATGCCCGGCCCCCTGTCGCTGGATGATTTCTGCGCGCGCCCGCATGCGCTGGTGTCGTTCGCCGGAGACCTGAGTGGTTTTATCGATACCGAGCTGGAAAAGCTCGGGCGCAAGCGGCATGTCGTGCTCGCGGTGCCGCAGTTCAATGGCTTGAGCACCCTGATCTCCGGGACCGACATCATTGCCACGGTGCCGGACTACACCGCCGATGCGTTGACCGCGGCCGGTGGCGTGCGGGCCGAGAATCCGCCATTGGAGACCCAGACCTTCGAACTGCACATGGCCTGGCGCGGCTCCCAGGACAACGACCCGGGCGAGCGCTGGCTGCGCTCGCGGATCCAGATGTTCTGTGGCGACCCGGATAGTCTGTAACAGACTTCCACTAAATTCAAAAACCCGTTTAGCAACGTGGCGCTCAGCAACATCGAGGAATTGAAGATCCGCCACGTCGCGACCAGCAACCCAACAATCGAAAGGCCGGCCGACTTGGGCGGGTGGCGCAGATGCGCTGGGAAGACGTCGACTTGGGTGTTGAGTGGCCTTAACATGTTCGGTCATTGAAACAGTCATGGCGCACTCAACAACAGATTACGATCTCGGCCTTGCAAAATCCAAGGCTAGACCTCTTTTTCCTTCAGACTAAAACCTTTGTGGCATCGCACTTTCCACTCAGCTGTAAGGCTCAAGCCAACTCGGCTAAAGATGCCGGATTGAAGCCCTTCAGATCCGCGTAATCGCCTTTTTCCACTTTGGCGACCCAATCCTTGTCACTCAGCAGGACACGCCCTACTGCGATCAGATCAAACTCTTCGCGCTCCATACGTTCGACGAGCCGATCCAGACCCGCAGGGGTTGATCCCTTGCCGGCGAAGGCATTAGTAACATCATTTTCTAGCCCAACCGAACCAACACTAATGGTCGCGGCCCCGGTTACTTTCTTCGCCCAGCCCGCGCAGTTCAGACCGTTCTCACCGTCAATCTCGGGGAACTCAGGTTCCCAGAAGCGGCGTTGTGAGCAGTGCAGGACGTCGACACCAGCCTCGACTAATGGCAACAGCCAGTCTTCCATCACCGCTGGCGTTTCAGCGATGCGTACTCCGTAATCCTGTTGCTTCCACTGGCTGACACGCATGATGATCGGGAATTCAGGGCCAACAGCGTGACGAACAGCAGACACGATCTCGCTGGCAAAACGCGAGCGCTCCTTGATCGTCGGACCGCCGTAGCGGTCGCTGCGCAGATTGGTACCAGACCAGAAAAACTGATCAATCAAATAGCCATGGGCGCCATGAATCTCGACTGTGTCGAAGCCCAAGCGTTTGGCATCTGCTGCGGCCTTGGCGAACGCTGCTACCGTGTCGGCAATGTCCTCTTCACTCATCGCCACGCCACGCGGGTCACCTGGCGAATCCAGGCCCGACGGGCTTTCCACTGGCGCATCAGGCTCCCAGTCGTTGATGTAACGCGTGGCCCCGGTATGCCAGATCTGCGGTGCCATGCGCCCACCAGCCTGGTGGACCGCATCGATTACGTTTTTCCACCCAGCCAGCGCCGCTTCGCCGTAAAAAAAAGGAATACCGGAATCATTGCGTGATGCTGGGCGATCAATCACGGTGCCTTCCGACAAAATCAGCCCAACACGTCCCTCGGCCCGCCGCCGGTAGTAGGCAGTGCTCGCTTCACCCGGGATGCCTTCAGGTGAGAACAGGCGCGTCATTGGCGCCATGACAATCCGGTTCTTCAGTTCAAGCGAGCGGATGGAAAAAGGACGAAATAAAATGCTGGTATCAGTGTTTGACATCGGATGGACTCCATTTGCTTTTGGAAGCCATATAAGTATATTTTGTAAACTAAATGTCAATTAGGCACCTAAAGTCGCCTAGGTATACATGAGGAAACTTCGATGCTGGAATTAAAACCGCAATGTTTTTCGTCGGAGTGCCCAAGCCGGGCGCTGTTCGACCAAATCGCAGACAAGTGGTCGATGATGGTTCTGGCGGTACTTGATGACGGGCCGCATCGATTTAACGCCATCAGGCGTCGCTTGGAGGGCGTCACTCAGAAGGCTCTGACACAGTGCCTGCGGCGGCTGGAACGAAATGGTCTGGTCTCGCGCCAGGTCATCTCGTTCTCACCCGTGGCAGTCCAGTATGAGATCACCCAACTTGGTCGAACACTGCAGCAGCCCTTCCGCGAATTGCATAAATGGACGCTCGACAAATTGCCTGAGGTTGAAACGGCCCGGTTGAAGTTTGACGAGGCCGCGCAGATAAACCTGACGGAGTGATTTTTTATTGACACGCCACCACTGCCCACCTGCAACGCGTTACTTGTAGGTTTACCTGCGGTATCCCTGAACCTAGCAACGCTACATTAAGTGCCTGATTGACTCCGGGTTTATCACTCAATACCCCATCCTCTGAGAAAAAGACCCGGATACACACGTATTCGGGCTTCATGGCGTTGACTCCTTACTATCGTGATGAAACCTAGTAAACGCGCTCACTGGCTCACGATCAGTCACCAAGGTATTTTCAATGCTGTTCTCGTCTGCATAGCCAAGGCTCATTCCGCACACCAACATCTGTTCAGCGGGAATCTCGAGCATGTTGGAAATAACCTGGTGGTATTTCAAAAAGGCCGCCTGTGGGCAGGTGTGCAAACCCCTTCCTCGCGCCGCCACCATCACGGCTTGCAAAAACATACCGTAGTCCAGCAGGCTGCCTTCCTTGAGCACCCGGTCAATGGTGAAGAGCAAACCGACAGGTGCATCAAAGAAACGGTAGTTACGTCCGTGCTGAGCGTGCATTCGCTGTTTGTCACCTTTCGCAATGCCCAGCAGGCCGTAGAGGTCCCAGCCCACTTTCCTGCGTCGGTCCACGTACGGCGATGTCCACTCTCGTGGATAGTACTCGTAGGCGTCTTCAAGGTGACCGCTGAGCAACGGCTCGTTATCCAGTTGAGCGATAGCCCGTGAAATCCGAGTCTTGGCAGCCCCCGTAATCACGTGGACGCGCCAAGGCTGCATATTGACGCCTGTCGCGCAAAAACGGGCGACATCCAAGATCGCCTCGATTTCTTCGCACGGCACAGGTGTGGGCAGATATGCCCGAATGCTGCGTCGTGAGGCAATCGCCCAATCAATCGTCTGGCTAAGCAGTTCAGCCGGTACTGGCGGCAGGGATAAGCGGTTCATTTTCATGCCTAGGGCCTACGGATTCAGCTATTTGACGAACGGCCACAACTCTAAAACACGAAGTTTTTCGGGACGCGCAAGACCATGCTGCGCGAACCACTCAGCGCCGACTGAGAGACGCCAAGCTGCGCCGCCGCGCGGGTAAAGCTCCGCTCGCGGGCAACGACAATGAAGGCCATCAGGTCGTTGTAGCTTCCTCTCGGCATTAATGAGCTCACTTCAATAGTCTTTGCCGACTTTACCATCTAGTTGCCTTGGCAGGCGGCCGCTAGATTGTTACATGACCTGGATACCCCATCGACGGCGCTACGCCGCACCGCAGTTGAGCGACGCTTGATCAACCTCACCGGAGAATAAACGTGCAAAAGCGCAAGCTTGGAAACAGCAACCTTGAAGTTTCGGCCCTGGGTTTGGGATGCATGAGCATGAGCGCCCTGTATGGGCCGCCGGCCGACAAGCCAGAGATGATCAAGCTGATCCGCGCCGCACATGATCGTGGCGTGACCCTCTTCGACACGGCCGAGTCCTACGGTCCGTTCGTCAACGAAGAACTTGTCGGCGAAGCCCTGCAACCGATCCGAGACCAGGTCATCATCGCCACCAAGTTGCATCGCCTGGAGGAAAACCTCGGCGCCGTCGATCTTCAACTGAGCGCGCAAGACCTGAATCAAATCAATGTAGAAGTAGCGAAGATCCGGATCCAAGGCGAGCGCCTGCCCGAAGCAGCCCTGAAAATGACCGACCTTTGACGCCCCATCCCGCACTTCGACAATGGCGATATTGCTGATGAGCAGTCAGTCACGTGCTGGACGGTGATTGCGGAGTGTCGGGATTGAGTTGCTGGCGTCTGAATTGTCCCGGAGGCTGGCCGTGGATCTGGCGAAAACGGCGCGAAAAATAAGCCTCGTCGGCGAAACCGCACAGCCTCGCCACCTCCCCCACGGGTCTTGTTCCATTGAGCAAATAATTGCGCGCCGCGTGCATCCTGCGTTCGAGCACCAGCTCGGTGAAGGTCTTGCCGACTTCCTTGCGTAACCAGTGGGTCAGGTAGGTCGGTGACAGGTAAGTCGCGGCGGCAACCTTGATCAGGTTGAGATCGGGATCGGCGATATTTTTCCGCAAATATTCGGACATCCTGCCCAGCGCATCGCGTCGGCTGACTTCGGCGGCATTCTCTTCGGCCAACCGCTTGAGCGGCTCGGCATACAAGGCACAGACGCTGCCAATAAGCTGTAGCAGCAAGCCTTTGAGCATCTCGCGGGTGCCAAACTGACGGTTCTCATCCAGCAGGCGCATCTGCGCGATCAGAGCGCAGACTTTGCTGAAATCCTCATCGCCCAGGATGAAATCCAGATGTTCCTGGAAGCGGAACGGCGACAGCTCGGGCGCCAGGAGAATCGAGACTTCCTCCAGATCCATCGGGTCGCACTGCAAATGCGGAAGGAGAAAGGTCTGGGAGAAATTGATCACCATGAAATTGCTGTCGGCCGGATGCGGAATCACGTGCACGCGATGGGGCAGGATGAAGGCCAGCGTGTTGCGCGGAAACGGCCGCTCAACGTTGCCGATATGCTGCACGGTATCGCCACCGAGGTTGACCTGGATCTGGAAATACTCGTGGCGATGCGGACTGGTCTCGGCGCGCCGCCCCCTTTTGTCGCGGATATAGAAGTCCGTCAATTCGCTGCGCTGCTGCATGACGTAGGTCGGCACTCGACTCGCTGACAACATCTCCTGAAAGTCCTCGGCAGGTACATGGGCAGGTTGTCGTCGCACTACGAAGCAGGCGGCGACAGGGGTGATTGTGCAGGTCAATCCGGCTGATTTTCAATCGAGTCATAGGATGACAGCAAAATGGAGAGGCTGTTTGTTCCCGTGTGCAAGGACTCGTCTGTCCAAAAAATAAAAACGTCTGACATAAAAATTAATCTATAAAAAACAAATAGATAAAAACAATTAAAGAGAAAATCACAAAAAATAAGCGGGTTTTATTTCTTGGACAGATGCGCTTTGCACTGTTTTCAAGAGAAAAAACGATCTAACGCCTTCGTTGATTTTGAATAGTTGTACGACCACTGTTACAGGCAACGCAGCCCGACCCATCCAAAAACAATCAAAAGGTGCGCACGCCATGAACCTGCTTCTATCCCTCGTCGACCCTCCCGACTTCACCTCGAACGACCCGGCCGCCAGGCGCATCTGAACGCCTGGCAGTGACTGTCCGCGCCGCTCATTCAAACAATGATTGCCCTGCCCTCGGCATTTGCGGCAACGGGGTCGGCTGCGCGCAAATATCTCGATTCTTCTAACAATAAAGAGGTCTATTCATGTCGAATTCGCCAACCTCCCCGTCCACCGCATCGACAGTGCCTGGCGCTGCCCAGGATGCCCTGCTCCCTCAGCGGCTGCCGACACGCCAGCGCTGGTTCATGCTGTCGTTGCTGCTGATCGCGACCATCATCAACTACATCGACCGGGTAAACATTTCGATTGCGGCACCGTTCATGGCCAAGGACCTGGGCCTGGACAAGATTGAGATGGGCCTGATTTTTTCCGCGTTTGCCTGGACCTATGCACTGGCACTGGTACCCGCCGGGTTCATTGCCGATCGCTGCGGTTCGCGGTTCACCTACGGGGTGTCGCTGATCGGTTGGTCGGCGGTCACCGTGTGCCAAGGTTTTGCCACTGGGTTCGCTTCGTTGTTCGGTTTGCGCCTGGCCGTCGGCGCCATGGAGGCGCCGGCATTTCCGGCCAACAGCCGTGCGGTCACGGTGTGGTTTCCGGCCCGCGAACGGGGACTGGCCAGCAGCATTTACGTGTGCGGCCAGTATTTGGGCACGGCACTGTTTACCGGCGCGCTGTTATGGCTGGCCACGACCTACGACTGGCGCCATGTGTTCTACAGCACCGGGATACTCGGCATTGTTTTCGGGGTGATCTGGTTGTATGTGTACCGCGATCCGCTGAACTGCAAGAAAGTCAGCAAGGAAGAATTGAAGTACATCGAAGTCGGAGGTGGACTGGTCAAGTGCAGTCAGGCGCGTACCCGCTTCAACTGGCGGCAAATCGCCGAGCTGTTTGGCTATCGGCAGATCTGGGCGATTTGCATCGGCAAGTTTGCCAGCACTTCGGCGCTGTATTTCTTTCTCACCTGGTTTCCCACGTACCTGATCGAAGAACGGCACCTGACCATGATCAAGGCGGGCATCTTTGCCGTGCTGCCGTTCGTGGGTGCAACGGTCGGCATTTTGCTCGCCGGCATTGTCTCCGACCTGCTGATACGCCGCGGCTATTCAATGTCCTTTGCACGCAAATTGCCATTGGTGGTCGGATCGATGCTGGGGATGTCGATCGTCCTGGTGAATTTCACCGATTCGAACCTGATCTGTATTGCCGTGCTGACCACGGCCTTCTTCGCCCAGGGGATCGCCTCGTCGTCATGGGCGGCGGTGTCGGAAGTCGCCCCCAAGGAACTGATCGGCCTGACCAGCGGAATCACCAGCCTGGCCGCCAACATCGGCGGCATCATCACCCCTATCGTGATTGGCGCGATCGTCCACGCGACGGGCTCGTTTGCCTGGGCCTTCTGGTTCATTGGCGGCGTGGCCCTGGCCGGCACCCTGTCCTACTCATTGCTGCTCGGCCGCTTGTATCGCATCGAACTCAAGGTGCGCTGAGCCCAGAAAAGCCTATTTCTCCAACACGAAGCGGCTTTCGTCCAACTTCACAATAGATTGCCGCCGTACGCTGACGCTTCCAACAGGACTTCTACCAGGATGAACATGCCCGAATACGTTTTTACCCCCGATCTGCCCGTGACCTTGCCGGTTGTCGGCAGCCAGCAGCGCTTCCCCGTCGGTCGGGTGTTTTGCGTCGGCCGCAATTACCCCTGGCCGGACACACAAGGCCAGTCCCGACAACCGCCGGTGTTCTTCATGAAACCGGCGAGCAATGTAGTGGATGCCGTGGGTGAAGTGGTGTTCCCGCCAATGACGGAAGAGTTCGCCCACGAAATCGAATTGGTCGTGGCCATCGGCGAGGGTGGCGCCAATATTCCAGAGAGCCAGGCGCTGGCCTACGTCTGGGGCTATGCCGCCGGTCTTGATCTGACTCGGCGTGATGTCCAGCGCGCGGCCAAGCGCAATGGTTTGCCGTGGGAAGGCGCCAAGGTGTTCGACGGCGCCGCGCCGATGACCGCCATCGTGCCGGTCACTCGCGCGGGACACCCCGATGGCGATTTGTGGCTGAGCGTCAATGGCCAGGAGCGTCAGCGCGACAGCCTCGACAGTCAGATCTGGTCAGTCAGTGAAGTCATCAGCCGGATCTCTCAGTCGGTCGCGCTGAGGGCCGGAGACCTGATCATGACCGGCAGCCCGGCGGGCGTCGATGTACTGCAGCCAGGTGACATCATCAACGCCGGGATCGACGGCATCGGCCAACTGGAAATGCGCGTCGCTCAGCGACCTTGAACCGACCACTCACCGTACTGATTCGAGAAAGGATGGAACAACATGTCTAACACTCCCCTTTTGAAAGTGGCCCTCGTAACCGGCGCCGGTAGCGGGATCGGCCGCGCCGTGGCCCTGGGGCTGATGGCCGACGGATACACACTGGTATTGGCTGGACGCCGGCTGGAGCCCTTGCAGGCATTGGTTGAGCTGGCGGCGCGCGAAGGACGCGAAGCATTGGCGGTGCCCACCGATGTACGCGACCCGGCCAGTGTCGACTCGCTGTTTGCAACCATCACCGAGGTCTACGGACGCCTGGACGTACTGTTCAACAACGCAGGGGTCAATGCCCCCGCCGTGCCTCTGGATGAACTGACATTCGAGCAGTGGCGAAACGTGATCGACACCAACCTCAACGGCGTTTTTCTCTGCGCCCGTGGTGCCTTCGGATTGATGCGTCGGCAACAGCCACAGGGTGGACGCATCATCAATAACGGCTCGATCTCGGCCCATACCCCGCGCCCGTTCAGCAGCGCCTATACCGCCAGCAAACATGCGGTGCTGGGGCTGACCAAATCCCTGGCCCTGGATGGCCGGGAATTCAACATCGCCTGCAGCCAGATCGACATTGGCAACGCCCTGACCGAAATGTCGGTACGCATGACCAAAGGCGTGCGCCAGGCTAACGGTACCATCGCGGTAGAGCCGATGGTGGATGTCAAGCATGTGGCCGATGCCGTGCGCTACATCGCTGGCCTGCCGCTGTCGGCGAACGTCCTGAACATGACCGTCATGGCCAGCGCCATGCCGTTTGCCGGTCGCGGTTGAACCGGCCTTTTTATTCCGTTACGCGAGGTCCACATGAAGCCAGAAGTCTTGCAACTCAGCCCGATCCTGATTCCCGAAATCAACGCCCGGCTGGATGAGCTGTTCACCATCAGACGTTACTTCGAGCAGACCGACAAACCCGCCTATTTGCAGGAGCACGGCGCGAACATTCGTGGCGTGATCACCGGCGGGCATACCGGAATCAGCCAGGCGTTGATGGCCCGGTTGCCCAAACTGGAAGTGGTAGCGGTCAACGGCGTGGGCACCGATGCGGTGGATCTGGCTTACGCCAGGGATCGCGGGATCCGCGTGAGCACGACCGTAGGTGCGTTGACCGAAGATGTCGCCGACCTGGCCATCGGATTGTTGCTTGCCGTGTGTCGAGGACTCTGTACCAGTGATCGTTATGTGCGTTCGGGCCAATGGCCCCATAGCGCAACACCATTGGCACCGTTGCCGTTGGCCCGTCAGGTGTCCGGCATGCGCATCGGCATCGTCGGCATGGGCCGGGTCGGCCGTGCGGTGGCGACCCGAGCCGCGGCGTTCGGTTGCCCGATCAGCTACACCGATTTGCAGCCAATGAGCGACGTGAACCACACCTTCATCGCCGATCTGAAACAGCTGGCCCGCGACAGTGATGCATTGATTCTCGCCGCCGCCGCCGACAAGGCTGAAGCCATCATCAATGCCGAGGTGCTGCAAGCGCTGGGCAAGGACGGCTATCTGATCAACGTAGCCCGCGGCAAGCTGGTCAACGAGGTCGATCTGCTGGCGGCGCTTGCCGCCGGTGAGATCGCGGGGGCGGCGCTGGATGTATTCGTCGATGAACCGAATGTTCCCGAGGCCCTGTTTGGCAACGAGCACGTGGTACTGCAGCCACATCGCGCCAGCGCGACGCTTCAGACCCGCACGCGAATGGGGGAAATGGTGGTGGCGAGCCTGCTGGACAGCCTCTCCGGGAAGGCGCTTTGAGCTTACGTTTGACAGTGTCAGACTCAGCCAAGATGCCCGCCTGAAGAAAACACTTCGACAATTTCATCGATCACCGCACGAACCCGGGCGGTGTGCCGCAGGTCCGCATGGGTGACCAGCCAGACATCATAAGGCAGCGGTCTGGTGCGCTGCGGCCACACCCGGACCAACCCGTCCCTCTCGCCCATATACACGGGAATCTCTCCCAGCCCGATCCCCGCGGCGATGGATCGTCGCACCAGCAGACCGGAACCCAGAGTCGAGACAATCCGTCCACGAGTCAGTGATTCCGAGACAAGCGTCAAATCCTTGTTGCCCTGCAAGTACGGCTGGTATACCACCAGGTCGTGCCCCTCGAACGACGAACCTGGCGTTGGCACGCCTCGGACATCCACATAACCTTGCGATGCAAACAGCCCCACCGGCCAGCGGGCAATGCGGCGGGCAATCAGGTCGGGATTGTCCGGACGGGTATTGCGCACGGCAATGTCCGCTTCACGCTTCGCCAGGCTGATCATCTGAGTAGACGCATCCAGTTGAACCCGGATGTCCGGATGTTTTTCGTGCAAACGAGCCACTGCCGGGATCAGGAAGTCGATGGCCAGGGAGTCGGTGGTACTGACTCGAACGATGCCGGTCAGTCGGTCATCAAGGCCGTCGATCTGCCGCTCCAGCTCCAGCGCGCAATGTTCCATCTTTTCCACTGACTTCAACGCCGCTTCACCGACCGCCGTCAGCGCATATCCCTCGGAGGTCCGCAGGAAAAGTGTCGCCCCCAAGGACTTTTCCAGCGCCACGATCCGCCGACCGACCGTGGCCTGATCGACCCTCAACACGCGCGCCGCGCCGCGCAACGTCGATTCGCGGCAGACCGCGAGAAACATGCGTGCATCATCCCAATTCATACGACCTCCAACCGCTGCAAATACGCAGCACTGAAAAGCAAAATCACTGCATTATTGCATCAGTAAATCTCGATATGCTGGGTATAGTCAATTCACAGGACCTTTCCCATGCGCAGCACATCACCCGGCCTCGAGCCTGCCCGCAACGCGATCTGGTTGCCGATCCTCGCCGGCCTCTGCGCCAGCCTGGTCGGTATCGGCCTCGCGCGCTTTGCCTACACGCCGTTGATTCCATCTTTGATCCAGGCGCAGTGGTTTTCCGCCAGCGATGTGGTCTACCTGGGCGCCGCGAACCTGGTGGGTTACCTGATCGGCGCACTGGCGGGTCGACCGCTGGCCCAGCGGCTGACAAACAAGAGCACGCTGCGCCTGATGATGCTGGCGGTGACACTGTCGTTGTTCGCCTGTGGCTTTCCGTTGTCAGTCAGTTGGTTTTTTGGCTGGCGCTTACTGTCCGGCGTTGCTGGCGGTGCGATCATGGTGCTGGTGGCGGCGACAGTGTTGCCTCATGTACCGGCATCGCGTAAAGGCCTGGCCAGCGGCGCGATCTTCCTTGGCATCGGTTTGGGTATCGCCGGCTCGGGGACAATTGTGCCGCCTTTGCTGAGTCTTGGCCTGCGGGACACCTGGTTCGGGCTCGGCGCCCTGGCCTTGATCCTGACCGCCGCCAGCTGGTTCGGCTGGCCGGCAGCCGCCTCACATGAAACAGCCCCGGCGCGCGACAACAGCTCGCCAGCCCCGACAAACCCTGGCGTCTACCTGCTGTTTGGCCAATACGCATTCATGGCTGCGGGGTTGGTACCCGCCATGGTGTTTCTTGTGGACTATGTGGCCCGAGGCTTGGGCGCCGGACCGCATAGGGGGGCGCTGATCTGGATCATGTACGGTCTTGGCTCGATTATCGGCCCGGTGACCTATGGCTTTCTGGCCGACAAGCTGGGGGCTCGGCTGGGCATCCGGCTGGTGCTGGTGGTGCAGGCCATCGCGCTTGGTCTAATACCGGTCTCAAGTTCCTTCCTGGCCTTGGCCGTGCTCGCGGTGGTCCTCGGCTCGTTCCCCCCGGGCATCGTACCGTTGGCATTGGCGCGCGTTCATGAGCTGGTTCCCGAGCATCATCAGCAACAGATCGCCTGGAGTCGCGCCACGGTGTCGTTCGCCACGTTCCAGGCCGTGGCCGGGTTTGCCTACTCGGCGCTGTTCAACGCCAGCGGCGGTAATCATGTGCTGCTGTTCATCTTCGCATGCGCGGCCATCGTCTTCGCGCTGCTCCTGGAACAGGCTATGCGCCTGCTGAACCGCAGTGACCGTCCGCAGGCCGGCATAGGGAGTAGTGGCCGGCCCAGCGCAATTCAACCTATTACTGGATGAATGCAACTCGATTAAACCATCTAATAAGTCAGTCAACAGACGCATATGCTTCCCCCCAAGGCGCTTCGGTGCACAGCCGCAACAAGAGGGCCGCCTGGGCTGACGCCCGTGGCGAAAAAGCTTACTGAACGTCCGAATCATCAGTTTGACCTGACCTTGAAGAGTTGAATCATGATCACCATCGATATCGATCGTCTGCTGTCCCCCGCTCAAATCGGCGCCCTGCCCTTGAAAAACCGCATGATCATGGCACCGATGACCCGCAGCCGCGCGGGCGAAGGCGACGTCGCAACCCCCCTTGTCGCCGAATATTATCGGCAACGCGCCAGTGCCGGCCTGATCATTACCGAAGGCTCGCAGATTTCGGCGCAGGGCAAGGGCTACATGAGAACGCCAGGGATCTTTACCGCCGCGCAAGTCGCCGGCTGGAAACAGGTCACCGAAGTAGTACACGCCGAGGGTGGGCGTATCTTCCTGCAGCTCTGGCATGTAGGGCGGCTTTCACATCCACTGGTGCAGCCCGCTGGCGCCCTGCCGGTCGCGCCGTCCGCGATCAAGGCCGATGGCGAAATCTACACGCCCGAAGGGCTAAAACCCTACGAAACCCCACGGGCACTGAACCTCGATGAGATCCCGGGCGTAATCAACGATTTCCGCCTGGCCGCCGAAAACGCCAAGCTGGCCGGCTTCGACGGCGTGGAGATCCATGGCGCGAACGGGTACTTGATCGACCAGTTCTTGCGCGACGGCACCAATACCCGGACCGATGCCTATGGCGGCTCCGTAGAGAATCGCGCTCGCTTTCTCAAAGAGGTGGTCGAGTCGGTCATCGAGGTTTTCGGTGCCAGCCGCGTGGGCGTTCGCCTTTCGCCCATCTTCAGCTATTTCTCCATGAGCGACAGCGATCCGCAGGCGACCTTCAACTACGCGGCCAAGATGCTCAGTCGCTATGGATTGGCTTATCTGCATGGCGTGCAACTGGGAGACGAAGCGTTCGATTTCACTGGATTCAAGCGCAGTTTCGCTGGCACTTACATCGCCAATGGCGGCTACGATGCGCAACGGGCGGCGGTAGCCTTGAGTGCTGGCGAGGCTGATCTGGTGGCGTTTGGCACGCCGTTTCTCGCCAATCCGGATCTGGTTGAACGCGTGCGCCTCAATGCGCCACTCAACACGCCGGTTCCCGCCACCTTCTACCAGGGTGAAGACCAGGGGTATACGGATTACCCGACTTTAAGCGCGCACGCAGCGGGGTGAGGTGCTGATTGATCGTGATGGAGGCGAACACAACTGCTCGCGGTGCTCGCCTCCCCTTGCCGCGTGGTAAAGACCATCAAAGCTACCGAGAAGGTGGCTCAGCCGGAAAGGCCTCCAGCCTCAGCTTCTCCATCACCAGGTCGATAAACGCCGAGACCGCCAGCGGCAAATGCCGTCGGCTCGGATAAAGCACATGCAAGCCATGACCCGCACGGTGGTACGTTGGCAGCACGGGCACTAACAGGCCTGTCTTGAGGTCGTGCCTGCTTAACGCCGACGGCAGCAGTGCAATGCCCAGACCGGCCACCGTGGCCTTGCGCAGAGCCTGGGCGGTGTTCGCATTGAACCGACTGGCGACCTGTACTTCTTCCTCGACACCGTCTGGCCCGACAAGACGCCAAGTGGTGAGGCGGCTGGGATGGCCAAAGCTCACGCAGTTGTGATTGAGTAAATCCCGTAGAGAATCAGGCGCACCGTGAGCAGCAATGTAGGCCGGACTGGCGACCAGGCCCTCTGCGCCGGCGTCGAGCAGTTGCCGCCCGACATAACCCGAGTCCGGTACTGGACCTCCACGAAAGGCGACATCGATCCGGTCGGCAATCAAGTCGGCATGAGCATCACTGAGCACAAAATCAAGTTGTACTCGCGGGTACTCAGCAAGAAAGTCGGCTACCCACTCCATAGGGAAAAAATCGAAGAAGTCAGCCATGGCCGCAACGCGCACCAAGCCACTGGGCTCCGCGCTGCCCGTCATCAGTTCCTGCCCGGCACCGATCAGACCATCCACCGCAGCGGCACAACGCTCGTGAAAGCTGCGTCCAGCACTCGTCAGTGTCAGCTTGCGGGTTGAGCGCTGCAGAAGTCGCGTAGCCAACTGCTCCTCAAGCTGTTGAACGCGTCGACTGACCGTATTGGGCGGCATGCCCAGTCGCCGGGCCGCTTCGGCAAAGCTGCCGCTGCGCACTACCTGCACAAACAATGCAATATCGTTCAGATCGAGTATCAACGTTTCAGTTTTCCTTTATGAAATCCACAAATGCTCTCAGTGGCGAGGGTAGGTAGTGACGCCCGGAATAGTAGAGAAAGGGGCCGGTAAAACCCTGCCACCATGACTCAAGCACGGGCTCCAGGGCGCCACTGTCCAGGTAAGGTCGCAACCAATCCTCGAACAGGTAGACAACGCCCAGACCATCCACTGCCGCCTGCACCGCCAATTCCACCGCGCCCCCCACATTGACCACCAATGGACCCGTCGGGTCGACGCTAACCGTTTCGCCGTTACGTTCGTAAACCCAAAGCGGCATCGCCCCACTGGGGAACTTGCCCCGCAAGCAGGCATGTTCAAGCAGGTCTCGCGGATGCTCGGGTCGACCTCTGGCGTCCAGATAGGTCGGCGACGCCGCCGTCGCGAAACGTTGAAATCGCGGACCGATGGGAATCGCAATCATGTCCTGCTCAAGACGCTCCTCATAACGGATCCCCGCGTCGCAACCCGCCGCGAGCATGTCGACAAAACTTTCCTCAATGACCACTTCCAGGGTGATGTCGGGATAGCTCTGCAGGAAGGGCGTGATAATGGACGGTAGCACCAGGCGCGCGGCGCTGACGGGTACGTTGAGCTTGAGTGTGCCCGACGGCCTGTCGCGAAAATCGTTGACCACATCAAGCGCCGCCGCCACTTCATCGAGTGCCGGCACGATGCGCTCCATCAGGCGTCTACCCGCCTCTGTCGGTACGACACTGCGGGTCGTGCGATTGAGCAAGCGCACACCCAGCCGGGCTTCCATGCGCCGAACCGCGTCGCTGAGGCTTGAAGCCGACTTGCCGCTCACCCGCCCTCCTTCTCGAAAACCACCGGCTTTCACCACGGCCATAAAGGCCAGCAAGTCTTGCATGTCCGCCGTCATTGTTCGCTCCACCGTACAGCCCGTACAGATTACGCATGATTATCAGTAAGACGGTCAATGCCTATAGTGGGCCATCACCCGCTATCTACCGAGGCGCAAGATATGAGCAATATCACTCAAGCAGGCAGTTTTTTACTGGGCACCCGCTCCGTCAACCGCATGGGCTATGGCGCGATGCAGTTGGCCGGCCCCGGGGTCTTCGGCCCGCCCAAGGATCCCGGGGCGGCCATCGCGGTACTACGCGAAGCGCTGGCCGCGGGGGTGAACCACATTGATACCGCGGACTTCTACGGTCCCCACGTCACCAACCGACTGATCCGCGAAGCGCTTCATCCTTACCCCAGTGACCTGGTGATTGTGACCAAGGTGGGGGCCGCACGCGGTCACGACGCTTCCTGGAATCCAGCGCAAAGCCCCGCCGAATTGACCCAGGCAGTGCATGACAATCTGCGCAATCTTCAGTTGGACGTTCTGGAAGTAGTGAATTTTCGCGCAATGGGAGATGTGCAGTCGCCTACGGAAGGCTCCATTGAAGAGCAAATCAGCGTGCTTGCCGAACTGCAGCAGCAGGGCCTGATCCGCCATCTGGGCTTGAGTAATGTCACCCAGACGCAGGTCAGGCAGGCTCAAAAGATCGCCCGGATAGTCTGCGTGCAGAATCATTACAACCTGTCGCATCGGCAGGATGAGTCACTCATCGCTGACCTGGGCAGGCAGGGCATCGCGTATGTACCGTTTTTCCCGATGGGCGGATTCACGCCACTTCAATCGCAAACCCTATCAGACGTCGCAAAACGGCTGGACGCGTTACCGATGCATGTTGCACTGGCGTGGCTGCTACAGCGAGCGCCGAACATCCTGTTGATTCCAGGAACCTCGTCCGTCGAGCATCTCAGGGAGAACCTGGCGGCGAGTGAGCTGGTCATTGATCGGGACCTGCTGACTGAACTGGAAGCCGCCTAGCCAGGTAAGGACACGCCGGGCAAACGAGGCTGGCATACCGACCAGCCCCGCCATTCGCGCGGGGCAAAGTCCTCCGGATGCGCGGGCTGAAGGCAGTGAGGCCCTACCCTAGGCCACCTTGAAGCGACTGACCAACTGCTGCTGGTGCTCGGCCAATCGCGACAGTTCCTGGCTGGTGATAGCCGTCTGCTCGGCACCGGCGCTGACCTGGATGACCAGGTCGTTGATCTCGTGCACGTTGCGATTGATATCCTCGGAAACCGCGCTCTGCTCCTCGGCGGCAGAGGCGATCTGGATATTTCGGTCACTGATACTGGCGACCCCCTCGGCGATCCGCACGAGCATTTCGCCGGCCCGCTCGACCTTGTCCGCGCCGGCCTGAGCCTTGTCGAGGGTCTCCTGCATCGACGCGCTGGCGCGGTCCGAGCCGGCCTGCAGATTGACGATCATTTGTTGGATATTGCCCGTGGACTCCTGGGTTTTCTGCGCCAGCGTGCGCACTTCGGAAGCGACCACCGCGAACCCACGGCCATGATCCCCCGCCCGCGCGGCCTCGATGGCCGCATTCAGGGCCAGCAGGTTGGTTTGGTCGGCGATGCCACGAATGACATCGAGTACAGAGGAAATCGCATCACTTTCATACTTGAGATCACCGATGATCGATGCCGTCTGCTCAGCCTGTTCCGACAACTGGCGAATCAATTCGATGGTCCCTTCGATTTCGCCGCGCCCTTGCTCCGTGCTGGTATTGACCTGTTGCGACAGTTGCGCCGCGTCGCTGGTGCTGCGGGCCACTTCGCGAACGGTGGCGCTCATTTCGTTGATCGCGGTGGCGACCAGTTCGGTCTCCTGGCGCTGTTGCTCGACGCTCTGGCTGGTCTGGAGCGTAACCAGAGAGGACTCTTCGGCCGCCGTGGCCACCTGGGCCGTGGCATTGCCGATGTCCTGCACGATATCCTTGATTTCTTGCGCCATGCTGTTCAGGTTACGCGCGATCTGGCCAAATTCATCCTTGCTTTCATAGCTCGCTCTAGCGGTGAGATCCCGCTGCGCAAGGCTGCACAGCACGCGATTCACCTCCCCGACCGCCTCGTTGATATTACGAATGATCAGGTATGAAAGCACCGATACCGCCAGCAAGGCCACAATCGCACCGCCAATGGTCAGCCACAGGGCCCGGCTCGCGTCATCGCGTCTGTGGCTGGCGAGAAGGCTGACACTTTGCCCCAGCGCCTCTTCGACTTCGCTCATCAGGTCAATGCGTTGCGTGGCGGTGTCGAACCATGCCTGGGGCTTGATACCGAGCGGCTGGCCCAGGGGCACTTCAAACGCCAGGCGCTGCAAGCGGCCCACTTCGACCGCCGCGGAGGTTTGCATATTCTTGTCGAACTGCTGCAGGGAAGTCGCCGGAGCCTTGCGACGGAACGCGTCGGAATAAGCGGAAAACTCCCCAAGATTACGGCTGAAACTCGAAAGTAGCGTCTCATCGAAATGGTCCTGGCTGAACACCAGGCCGAGTAACACGCGCTCGCGGCCGGCGCGCTCTTTCATTTCAATGAACTGGTTGAGCGCGCCGAGTGTATAAGCAATAGTTGCATTATTGACGCGCGCTTCGAGTGAATGCGTATAACCCATCAATAGTTGAATAATCGCAGTATAACGCATGCCGGAATCAGCACTGCTGATGACCAGTTTGTCGACCTGGGCACGAATTTCCGGCAAACCATCGAGTGCGCGCAGGACACCATCAAGATCGTCGGTGGATGATACGGGCAATCCACGCACCGCCTCGATCGAAGTATTGGAGTCCTTGCGCATCTGGGCCAGACGGTCACCCATTGCAGCACCGCGACTGCCCAGGAACACGCCACTGATACCACGCTCACGCTGCAGCGTGGTAATAAGCCGGCTCAATTTCTGCGCGGTGGCGCTGGCGCTCACGGTCGTGTCCATATCCCGGAGGGTTTTATAGTTATCGACGACAAAGACCCCGGCAAGTGTCAGGAAACCCAATAATGGCAGTAGCAGAATCAACATCAGCTTCATCCGCAGGGGAAGATTTTCTAGCATAGTCCTTCAAGCCTTCAATGTGCGTTAGTGAAGTTGGCGCGCGATGAAGTGGCTTGTTTTTATCCCCCTGTGCGCGGGATCATCTTACTCACTATATGCATGAGCCGGGAGGGTTTCGTTTTCAAATTTTATTGACAGTAAGCGCCCAGCACAATACCCGCTCAATCACCTTGATTTGAATCAATGGCACGACCAGCAAACATCCGTATCGGTTATGACACGGAGTTTGTCGCCGATAAAACAGACATTAGAACCAGGTTTCCATCTGTATGCCGTATTGCCATACTCCCCCGGCGCCGAAATCGGTTTTGCCAAAGGCGTCCGAGGTACTGTATCTGTCCAGGTCCGCGGACCAGTTCATATAGCTTGCAAATACTCGCAACTCAGGACGTGTGAGCAGGTCTCCAACATCGGGCTTGAAGGTCGGCGCGACAGTAAATTTCCAGAAGTTACCGTTGACCGCATTACGTTGCAGATAGGCCTTGGGATCGAGATTCATGGTTTGCCAGCTCAGTTCGTAGGCCATCTCGAAATTGCTGTTGATTTCGTTGGCCAAACGCATGTTCAGGGTCAGCCAGCGATAGTCGTCACCCTTGACGTATCTATTCCTGCTTTGTTCGGCCAGCAAGCTGGGGCCGATGCGCCAGCCCGGCGCAACGGGGGTCTCGCCAAAAAGCGCCAGGCGCAGAGTACGGGCATCGCTGATCAGTTCGCCATCCGAACCAATATTCTTGACCTCCGCCCCCAGACCTTGCCCATAGAGCAGCGCCGTTTTGAAGAAGCCTTCCCTGCCGAAAAAGTTTTTCTGGTGATTGGCCAACATGCTGTGCATGCCGGAATCCGCTGGCGCCAACCCCGCCGCATTGGTACGGGTAGCAAAATCGTTATTTTTTGCGCCGATGGCGTTGAACATCCACTGCCACTGACCATCATCGAAGAACTGGTTGGAGGTCAGGATATAGCTTTGCACCTTTGCATCAACACCGGCCTGGCTGAAATCCCCGTAACTCCGCCCGATCAAGGAATAGTTCGAGCGCCAATTCCTGTTCATCTGCACATCGTAGATCCCCCCTCCGGTGCCCGCCAGAAAGACGACGTCCGAGTCCAGCCAGTGGATGTCGAAGTTATCTCGGTCAAATCGCTTGCCTGCCCACAGGGTGGCGTTCTCGAACACTGAGTTGCCCTTGAACGCGGCGAGATGGTCGAGTTCCGCGAATACCTGGCGCACGTTCAACTTGCTTTCGCTGGCCGTCCAGTCATTGGCACTCTCCACACCGTCGGCGATGGAGACCGTGAACTTGGAACGGGTACCGTTTTGCGCATGGATCTCCTTCGACAGGTCCATCCGCATGTAGGTGTCGTCTTCATTACCGAGTCGCCCAACGGCCCCCCCCACAGAACCGGCCGGGGTGGTATAGGGCCCGCCACGACCGCCACCCAGCCCATCGCCAATCAGCAATCCGGAACGGGCGTAGCCTTTGAAGCTGAATCCATCGGTGAGATGTTCAGTACCGCCCTGCTTTTCCATGCTCTGCTGGCGGGCTTCGAGTTTTTCCACTCGGGCATCCAAAGTAGTCGGCGCCGGAAGGGCCGTCACGGTGGGCGAAGCGGGCTGCAAGGCGGGATTGGCGAGTCTGATCTGCTGCAATTCCCTCGCGAGCTCCTGGGTTTGCCGCTCGGCTGCCGCCGCGCGCTTTTCCGCGGCGCTTGCACGGGCTTCAAACGCACTCATGCGCTCTTCCAGAGTATCGGCCTGGGTGATGGCCGCCGACGTGCCGAGCACGCCTGCGAGTAGCCAGCTTGATGCTTTCTGCATTTGGATGTCCTGTCTTGTTTTTATGGTTTTGCACGAATGGCCATCCTTTTTTCCGTGAATTTGGGAATTGTCCGGATCGCAGGAAAAAGGATGTCAGATCTCAAATACGCTGCTACATTGGCGATGGTAACGTTAACTTTTATAAAAACAAAAATAAAGAGGGCTCTATGAAACAGCTGAAAACTCTCCTTCCCGCAGCTCTGCTCACCTTCTGCGCTGCGCTTCCATCCCTCTCGAGCGCGGCCGACTTGACGATCTCGTGCGGTGCGGTGGGCGCGGAATTACAACTCTGCAAGGAGGCTGTCGAGGCGTGGTCGAAACAGACCGGCCATAACGTCGAGGTGGTATCCACGCCTAACTCGGCGACCGAGAGGCTGTCTTTTTACCAACAGATCCTCAGCGCGCAGTCCGCCGACATCGACATTATCCAAATCGATATGGTGTGGCCGGGGATGCTGGCCAATCATTTGATGGACCTGCGGGAGGTGCTTGCAGCCGACGCCACCCAAGGCTACTTCCAGTCACAGGTGGATAACGCCACGGTGAATGGGCGACTGGTGACGATGCCTTGGTTCACCGACTCCGGGCTGCTGTACTACCGCAAGGACTTGCTCGACAAGTACAACAAGCCGGTTCCCCAGACCTGGGAAGAAATGACCTCTACCGCCAGGGAGGTTCAACAGGCCGAGCGCAACGCCGGAAACCCCAATATGTGGGGCTACCTGTTCCAAGGGCGCGCCTATGAGGGCCTGACATGTAATGCCCTGGAATGGATCAGCAGCCAACCGGAGGGCGGGCTGGTCGATCCACAAGGAGAGATCCTGATCAACCGCCAGGCCTCAAGGACTGCTTTGACCTTGGCGAAAAGCTGGGTTGGAGATATCTCCCCGCGCGGCGTACTCAATTACACCGAGGAAGAAGGACGTGGCGTATTTCAATCGGGAAATGCGCTGTTCATGCGTAACTGGCCTTATGTCTGGGCCCTGGTGCAAAACCAGGACAGTGCCGTCAAAGACAAGGTCGGGGTCGCGCCCCTGCCCAAAGGCGGCACCGCCGGCACGCACGCCTCGACCCTTGGCGGCTGGGGCCTGGCGGTGTCACGTTACAGCGCCAACCCAAAGCTGGCCGCGCAACTGGTGACCTATCTGACCAGTGCTCGGCAGCAAAAACATCGCGCCCTGGCAGGCGGCTATAACCCGGTTATCGAATCGCTCTATCAAGATCCCGAACTGCTCAAGGCAATGCCTTATTACAGCCAGCTCCAGGGCATTCTCAACGATGGGGTCATGCGCCCCGCATCGATAACCGCCGAACGCTATCCACGAGTCTCCAATGCGTTCTTTGACCGGGTACATGGCGTGCTGGCGGGCGAACTGCCGGTCGATCAGGCATTGGCCGAGCTGGAAAGCGAACTCACGCGTATCAAACGCCGGAACTGGTAAGCCACAAGGAAGGAAATCGCCATGTCTGTCTCTGCTATTCATGCTCCTCGCGATGAGAACCTCCCGGTCAGGGAAACGCCCGTACAGCGCCGCCGCGTGCGCGCCGCCTGGCTATTCCTGACACCGATGCTGATCTGTCTGGCCCTGGTGGCGGCCTGGCCGCTGCTGCGCACATTCTGGTTCAGCCTGACCGACGCCGACCTGTCGAACAGTCGTGGCGGCACCTTCGTCGGCCTGAGCAATTATCTGTTCTACAACGGCACCCACTGGTCAGGCATCCTGGTCGATCCACAGTGGTGGAACGCGGTACGCAACACCTTGCATTTCACGGTTATTTCGGTGGGATTGGAAATCGTACTGGGGCTGTCGGTGGCGTTGCTATTGAACACCAGGTTCAGCGGACGCTCCCTGGTACGCGCCTTGATTCTGATTCCTTGGGCGATTCCGACGATTGTCTCGGCGAAGATCTGGTCATGGATGCTCAACGACCAGTTCGGCATCATCAATCACCTGATGTTAAGCCTCGGCCTGATCGATTCACCCCTGGCCTGGACGGCAGATGCCGATCTGTCGATGTGGGCGGTCATCATTGTCGACGTCTGGAAGACCATCCCCTTTGTCACACTGCTGATGCTTGCGGCCTTGCAGATGTTGCCGGGTGATTGCTACGAAGCCGCCCGGGTCGATGGCATTCACCCGCTGAAAGTATTCTGGCATGTCACGCTTCCGCTGCTGATGCCCGCGCTGCTGGTGGCGGCGATCTTCCGCATCCTCGATTCCCTGCGGGTATTCGACGTTATCTATGTGCTGACCTCGAACGCTTCGAGCACCATGAGCATGTCCGTGTATGCCCGCCAGCAGTTGGTGGAGTTCCAGGACGTTGGCTACGGCAGCGCGGCCTCGACGCTGCTGTTTCTGGTCGTGGCGGTGATCGCGGTGCTTTACCTCTATCTCGGACGCCAGCAACTGGAGGTCCGCTCATGACCCCGCGACAATTCAAAAAAGCACTGTTGCGCATCGGATTCTGGTGCCTGATCGGGATACTGCTGCTGTACGCGGTCTTCCCTTTCTATTACGCCATAGTCACGTCGCTCAAACCCTCCAGTGCCTTGTTCGAGGTGAGCTATTGGCTTGCTCGCCCCGACTTCTCCAACTATGCGGCGGTACTCCAGCAAGCCTCGTTCCTGCGGGCGATCGCCAACTCGCTGTTCGTGGCGATCTGTGTGGTGGCCCTGGCGCTGTTCCTCGGCCTCACCGCCGCCTATGCCTTGGGCCGGGTAAAGTTCCGCGGCCGCGGCACCGTCTTGCTGTTGGTCCTCGGCGTATCCATGTTTCCCCAGGTCGCCGTGCTGTCGGGACTGTTCGAAGTCATCCGCGCCCTGGGCCTATACAACACATCCTCGGCGCTGATTCTGAGCTACACCATTTTCACCTTGCCCTTCACCGTCTGGGTACTGACCACCTTCATGGGGCAACTGCCCCATGAGTTGGAAGAAGCGGCAATCATGGATGGCGCTTCGCCCTGGGTCACGCTTACCCGAGTGCTGTTGCCGCTGCTCTGGCCCGCGCTGGTCACCACTGGCCTGCTGGCCTTCATCGCCGCCTGGAATGAGTTCCTTTTTGCCCTGACCTTCACCCTGACCGACCCGCAACGCACGGTGCCGGTCGCCATCGCCTTGATTTCCGGCGGGAGCCCGCATGAGTTGCCCTGGGGATTGTTGATGGCCGCATCGGTGTTGGTCACCGTCCCACTGGTGATTCTGGTGCTGATCTTCCAGCGCCGAATCGTTTCCGGTCTCACTACCGGCGCGTTAAAGGGTTGATGCCCAATAAATACAAGGAACAGCATCGTGATCAAGTTGAAGCTGGACAACGTGAACAAACAATTGGGCGGCATGCGGATTCTGCGCGACATCAGCCTGGAGATCGCCGCGGGGCAGTTCGTGGTTTTCGTCGGCCCTTCGGGCTGTGGAAAGTCGACCCTGCTGCGACTGATCGCCGGACTGGACTCGATCTGCGGCGGTGACCTGTTGATCGATGGCCGTCGGGTCAACGACCTGGAGCCATGCGAACGAGGCGTCGGCATGGTGTTTCAGTCTTATGCGCTTTATCCGCATATGAGTGTCTACGACAACATCGGTTTTGGCCTCAAACTGGCCAAGCTTGAAAAGCGTGGTCTGCGCGAACGCGTGTTGAAAACGGCGCAAATCCTGCAACTGGACAAACTGCTGCAACGCAAGCCAAAGGAGCTCTCCGGAGGCCAGCGTCAGCGTGTAGCCATGGGCCGGGCCATGGCGCGGGAACCGGATATTCTGTTATTCGATGAGCCGCTGTCCAACCTCGATGCCTCCCTGCGGGTGCAGATGCGCAATGAAATCGCCCGGCTGCACGATCGACTGGGCTCGACGATGATCTACGTCACCCACGACCAGGTTGAAGCGATGACCCTGGCCGACAAAATTGTCGTGCTCAATGGCGGTCGCATAGAGCAGATCGGCTCGCCACGCGAACTCTATGAGCATCCGGCCAGCCGCTTTGTCGCCGGTTTTCTGGGGGCGCCCAGGATGAACTTCCTGGCGGCGCGCCTGCACGCCCCAGGCAAAAGCAGCTTGTTGGACACTCCCGTATTGGGTATGACGGCCCTGCCCTTCGACAGTTCGAACCTGGCTGCGGACACCCCGCTGAGCCTGGGGATTCGCCCTGAACACGTGTCGCTCAAGGCGGCAGAGGGTAGCGCCGGCGTCATCGTGACCGGGGTCGAGTACCTGGGCAGCGAAACTTATGTACACCTCGACACCGGCCAGGACGAACCACTGATCTGTCGTTGCGAGGTCAACGCCGGATGGCAATCAGGCGATCGTGTCGAGCTGCGGCTGGATATCGACAACCTGCACCTGTTCAACGCCGACGGCACAGCCTTGGCACGTCACGCACACGCCATTGAAACCTTGCCGGATTCAGCGCCGGCATTCCAGACAACGGCGATTTGTCATTTCAAGAATAGATAGCCCCCTAACGAAAGGCGTATACTGGAGAGCTGGGGGCGGCTTGATATCATTCCGAATGATAGTTACCTTCGCTTCATTCGATTCGTGTGCGATCACCGCCCACAGCATGATCCGCTCATCTCAATAGATTGGCGGACTCCCCCCATGGAACAGTCACTTAAACTTTTGCGCTTTCCTTTGGCTGCCCTGGCAGTCGTGGTGATGAGCGCTTGTGGTAAAGCGCCCGTGGCGGCAGGTGGTGCGATGCCGGCAGCCAAGGTCAGCGTGGCCAAGGTCATCGAACAACCGGTCAATGAATGGGACGAGTTCACTGGTCGTCTCGAAGCCCCGGAAACCGTCGAGATCCGTCCGCGCGTCTCTGGCCAGATCGATTCAGTGGCCTTCACCGAAGGCGCACTGGTGAAGAAAGGCGACCTGTTGTTCCAGATCGACCCACGCCCCTACCAGGCTGAAGTCCATCGTCTCGAAGCGCAATTGCAACAAGCCCGGGCCAGCGCCAGCCGTAGCGCCAACGAAGCCGAACGCGGCAAGCGCCTGTTGACCAGCAACGCGATCTCCGCCGAACTGGCCGACACCCGCAGCAGCTCCGCTCAGGAAGCCAAGGCCGCGGTCGACGCCACCCAGGCGCAGTTGGACCTGGCGAAACTGAACCTGAGCTTCACCCGCGTCACCGCCCCGATCAGCGGCCGGGTCAGCCGTGCCGAAATCACCGCCGGCAACATTGTCAGTGCCGATGTCACGGCGCTGACCAGCGTGGTCTCCACCGACAAGGTCTACGCCTACTTCGATGCCGATGAGCGGGTCTACCTCAAGTACAGCCAACTGGCGCGCCAGGGCAAGCGTGGTCAGAGCACCCCGGTCTACCTCGGGCTGTCCAACGAAACCGGCAACCCGCACCTGGGCCAGATGAACTTCGTCGACAACCAGGTCAATCCCAAGACCGGCACCATTCGTGGGCGCGCCGTATTCGACAACAGCGACGGCGCCTTCACCCCGGGCCTGTATGCGCGCCTGAAGCTGGTCGGCAGCGGCACTTACGCCGCCGTGCTGATCAACGACGAAGCGGTCGGTACCGACCTTGGCAAGAAGTTCGTGCTGGTCATGGACGCCGACAAGAAAACCGTTTACCGCGCGGTCGAACTGGGTCCGAAGATCGAAGGTTTGCGCATCGTGCGCAATGGCCTGAGCAAGGATGACACGATCATCGTCAAGGGCCTGCAACGCGTTCGCCCAGGCTCGCCGGTGGAACCTGAGGTCATCCCGATGGCTTCCAAGGAAACCCTCGCGGCCCTGGCCCTGCAAAAACAAGCCCTGGAAGCCAGCAACCTGCCCCAGGTCACGCCCGTCAAGAGTGCGCCGGCCCAGGCCACCAAGCTGGCCGCAGCGACTCCACGCGGTTAAGGGATACACACGATGAATTTTTCCCAGTTCTTCATATCAAGACCGATCTTCGCGGCGGTGCTTTCGCTGCTGATCCTGATCGCCGGCGCTATCTCGCTGTTCCAGTTGCCCATCAGCGAATACCCGGAAGTGGTGCCGCCGACCGTGGTCGTGCGCGCCAACTTCCCCGGCGCCAACCCCAAGGTCATCGGTGAAACCGTGGCCGCCCCGTTGGAGCAGGCGATTACCGGTGTCGAGAACATGCTCTACATGTCCTCGCAATCCACCGCCGACGGCAAGCTGACCCTGACCATCACCTTCGCCCTCGGCACCAACCTGGATAACGCCCAGGTCCAGGTGCAGAACCGCGTGACCCGCACCCAGCCAAAACTGCCGGTGGAAGTGACCCGGATCGGGATCACCGTCGACAAGGCCTCGCCCGACCTGACCATGGTCGTGCACTTGACCTCGCCGGACAAACGCTACGACATGCTCTACCTGTCCAACTACGCCTTGCTCAATATCAAGGACGAGTTGGCGCGCCTCGGCGGCGTGGGTGACGTGCAACTGTTCGGCATGGGCGATTACTCCCTGCGGGTCTGGCTCGACCCGAACAAGACCGCTTCGCGCAACCTGACCGCCACCGATGTGGTCAACGCCATTCGCGAGCAGAACCGTCAGGTCGCGGCCGGTCAGTTGGGCGCCCCGCCCGCCCCCAACGCCACTAGTTTCCAGCTGTCGGTCAATGCCCAGGGCCGCCTGGTTTCCGAGGAAGAGTTCGAGAATATCGTCATTCGCGCCGGCGACGACGGTGAAATCACCCGTCTGAAAGATATCGCCCGGGTCGAACTCGGCTCCAGCCAATATGCCCTGCGCTCGCTGCTGGACAATCAGCCGGCGGTGGCGATCCCGATCTTCCAGCGTCCGGGCTCCAACGCCATCGAGATCTCCAATGAAGTCCGCGCCAAGATGGTCGAGCTGAAGAAGGACTTCCCCGAAGGCATGGACTTCAGCATCGTCTACGACCCGACGATCTTCGTTCGCGGCTCCATCGAAGCGGTGGTCCACACCCTGTTCGAGGCGCTGATCCTCGTGGTGCTGGTGGTGATCCTGTTCCTGCAGACCTGGCGCGCCTCGATCATCCCGCTGGTGGCCGTACCGGTGTCGCTGATCGGTACCTTCGCGGTCATGCACCTGTTCGGTTTCTCGCTCAACGCCCTGTCGCTGTTCGGCCTGGTCCTGGCCATCGGTATCGTGGTCGACGATGCCATCGTGGTGGTGGAGAACGTCGAACGGAACATCGGTCTGGGCCTCAACCCGGTGGAAGCGACCAAGCGCGCCATGCGTGAAGTAACCGGTCCCATCATCGCCACGGCCCTGGTGCTGTGTGCGGTGTTTATCCCGGCTGCGTTCATCTCTGGCCTGACCGGGCAGTTCTACAAGCAGTTCGCCCTGACCATCGCCATCTCCACCGTGATCTCGGCGTTCAACTCGCTGACGCTGTCCCCGGCATTGGCGGCGGTACTGCTCAAGAGCCACGACGCGCCGAAGGATCGTTTCTCCAAGGTCCTCGACAAACTGCTGGGCAGCTGGCTGTTCCGTCCATTCAACCGTTTCTTCGACCGCGCCAGCCATGGTTATGTCGGCACCGTGACCCGGGTGATCCGCGCCAGTGGCATCGCCGTGGTGTTGTATGCCGGCCTGATGGTCCTGACCTGGTTTGGTTTCGCCAGTACCCCGACCGGATTCGTTCCGGCCCAGGACAAGCAATACCTGGTGGCCTTCGCCCAGTTGCCGGATGCGGCGAGCCTGGACCGCACGGAAGACGTGATCAAGCGCATGTCCGACCTGGCCCTGAAACAGCCAGGCGTGGAAAGCGCGGTGGCCTTCCCCGGCCTGTCGATCAATGGTTTCACCAACAGCCCGAACGCCGGTATCGTCTTCGTGACCCTGAAGCCTTTCGACCAGCGCAAGGACCCAAGCCAGTCGGCCGGGGCCATCGCCGGCGCCCTGAACGGCAAGTTCGCCGGAATCCAGGAAGCCTACATGGCGATCTTCCCGCCACCACCGGTACAAGGCCTGGGCACCATCGGTGGCTTCCGCCTGCAGATCGAAGACCGTGGCAACCTCGGTTACGACGAACTGTACAAGGAGACCATGAACATCATCGGCAAGAGCCGCAGCGTGCCGGAGCTGGCCGGGTTGTTCACCAGCTATACGGTCAACGTGCCACAGGTCGATGCCGCCATCGACCGGGAAAAGGCCAAGACCCACGGCGTCGCCGTCAGCGACATCTTCGACACCCTGCAGATCTACCTGGGTTCGCTGTATGCCAATGACTTCAACCGCTTCGGTCGCACCTATCAGGTCAACGTCCAGGCCGAACAGCAGTTCCGCCTCGAGTCCGAGCAGATCGGCCAGCTGAAAGTGCGTAACAGCAAGGGCGAGATGATCCCGCTGGCGACCTTCATCAAAACCAGCGACACCTCGGGGCCGGACCGCGTCATGCACTACAACGGCTTCATTACCGCGGAAATCAATGGCGCCGCCGCACCGGGCTACAGCTCCGGCCAGGCCCAGGCAGCCATCGAGAAACTGCTCAAGGATGAACTGCCCAACGGCATGACCTACGAGTGGACCGACCTGACCTACCAGCAGATCCTCTCGGGCAACACCGCACTGTTCGTGTTCCCGCTCTGCGTACTGCTGGCGTTCCTGGTCCTGGCCGCCCAATACGAAAGCTGGAGCCTGCCGCTGGCAGTGATCCTGATCGTGCCGATGACCCTGCTGTCGGCCATTACCGGGGTGATTGCCTCCGGTGGCGACAACAACATCTTCACCCAGATCGGCTTGATCGTGCTGGTGGGCCTGGCGTGCAAGAACGCGATCCTGATCGTCGAGTTCGCCAAGGATAAGCAGCAAGAAGGCCTCGATCCGCTGAGCGCGGTGCTGGAAGCCTGCCGCCTGCGTCTGCGGCCGATCCTGATGACCTCCTTCGCCTTCATCATGGGCGTGGTGCCCCTGGTGTTCTCCAGCGGTGCCGGTGCCGAGATGCGCCATGCCATGGGGGTCGCGGTGTTCTCCGGGATGCTCGGGGTGACCTTCTTCGGTCTGCTGCTGACGCCGGTGTTCTATGTATTGATTCGCCGCTTTGTCGAGCGCAGTGACGCTCGCAAGGCCGCCCGGGCCCTCAAGTTGGAGGCGCAACAATGAGTAGTAGCAGTCTGAAGGCTTTTCTGCCGAGCTTGCTGGTCCTGGCGCTGAGCGCCTGCGCCGTCGGCCCGGACTACAAGACTCCGGCCACCGAGAAGGCGAACATCACTGCCGCCGATGGCAGCGCCGTTCAGAAAAACTATGACCGCGCGCACTTCCAGGGAATCTGGTGGCAGCAGTTCGATGATCCGACCCTGAACCAGCTGGTGTCCCAGTCACTGGCCGGCAACCGGGAATTGCGCGTGGCCTTCGCCCGCCTGAAAGCCTCGCGGGCGATCCGTGACGATGTCAGCGACGACGCCATGCCGACCATCACCAGCCGCGCCAGCGCCAACGTGGGCAAGGGCCAGGTGCCGGGCACCACCGAGCAGCGGGTCAACAGCGAACGCTATGACCTGGGGCTGGACATGGCCTGGGAAGTCGACCTGTTCGGCCGGATCCGGCGCAATCTGGAAGCGGCCGATGCCGACCAGCAAGTGGCCGAAGCCGACCTCTACCAGCTGCAAGTCACCATGATTGCCGAACTGGTGGATGCCTACGGCCAACTGCGTGGCGCACAACTGCGGGAAAAGATCGCCCTGGCCAACCTGAAGAACCAGCAGGAATCCAAGGGCATCACCGAAAGCCTGCGTGACGCCGGAGTCGGCGATCAGCTCGACGTGGTCCGGGCCGATGCGCGCCTGGCGGCGGTCGAGGCCACGGTGCCGCAACTGCAGGCCGAGCAGGCCCGCGAGCGCAATCGTATCGCGACGTTGCTGGGCGAGCGTCCGGATACGCTGTCGGTGGACCTGGGACCGAAGGACCTGCCGGCAATTTCCAAGGCCCTGGCCATTGGCAATCCGGGCGACCTGCTGCAGCGCCGTCCGGATATCGTCAGCGCAGAACGCAAGCTGGCCGCCGCCACCGCGCGGATCGGCGTGGCCAAGGCCGACCTGTTCCCCCGGGTCAGCCTCAGTGGCTTCCTCGGTTTCACCGCCGGGCGTGGTTCGCAGATTGGCTCGTCCGCCGCCAATGCCTGGGCCCTGGGCCCGAGCATCACCTGGCCGGCGTTCAACCTCGGCAGCGTCAAGGCTCGCCTGCGCGGTGCCAACGCCGAGGCCGAGGGCGCGCTGGCCAGCTACGAGCAGCAAGTGTTGCTGGCCCTGGAAGAATCGCAAAACGCCTTCAGCGATTACGGCAAGCGTCAGCAGCGCCTGATCTCGCTGATTCGCCAGAGCGAATCGAGCCGCGCCGCCGCCGACCTGGCTGCGATACGCTACCGCGAAGGCACCGCCGACTTCCTGGTGCTGCTCGACGCCCAGCGCGAACGCCTGGCCGCCGAGGACAGCCAGGCTCAGGCCGAAACCGATTTGTATCGCGGCATCGTGGCGATCTATAAGTCACTGGGTGGCGGCTACGAGCCGCAGACGCTGGCCAGTAGCAACTGATTCAAGACCTCCCGGGGTTGGATGCCCTCCGACCCTTTTTCAGCCCCGCCGCCAATTGGTCGCGGGGCTTTTTTTCGTCGGTGTTGAAACCAGCCGGCAGTGTACCGACTTGAGGCACGGGTTTGACTCCTGGGCGTGGCTGACCGAAGCTGGTGCATCCAGGAAACGCTCGCCAGCTCACGGACCCTGCATGACCAAGCCTCACCGCTACCTGCTGATCAGCCTGTTGCTATTGCTTGCCCTCGGCCTTGTCTGGCACTGGCTGCCCGGCAAGCTCCCCAGCCCCCAGGCCCCGCACATCAATTACGGCCAGGCGCTCAAACAGGCGCGCAATGGCCTACCCGGAGCGGCACGGGTGCTCTACCAGCAACTGACCCGAACCGACCTGTCGGATATCCGCCGGGTCGCCCTGCATGTGGAGTTGCCCAACTACCCCAGCCCGCAGGCCCTGAAACTGGCCGATGCGGACTTGCGCAATCCCTCGCCGTTGGTCCGCGAAGCCGCGATCCAGAGTGTTGTCGGCCTGGTCCCCGGCGCCCAGCGCAGCCTGTTGCTCGGCCCGGTTCTGGAAGACCACGAGCAATCCGTGCGCTTCGCTGCCGCCAACGCCATGCTTGGCCTGTCACCGGACGACCAGGGCTTGTATTACGGCCCTCTGCAACAGGTGGTGGACGAGTACGAGCGGACCCTGGTCGCCCAACCGGAAAGCGCCGAGGCCCAGTTTCAGTTGGCCCGCCTGTATCTGCACGAAGGCCAGTTGGACAAGGCACAAGCCGCGCTGGAGCATGTCTCGCGTCTGGAACCGGACAACCTCAAGGCCCTGGTGGCCCAGGTCGAACTGCTGGACAAGCGTGGCCAGTCGGACCAGGCCCGGCAGCTGCTGGCCAAGCAACTGCAGGCGCAGCCGCAATCGGCCTACCTGCAACATGCCCTGGGCGTCTGGCTGCTGCACCACGGCCAGACCGAGTACGCCTTGCTGGGGCTGGCCAAGGCGGTGGAGCTGCAACCGGAGAACGCCGATTACCGTTACAAGCTCGCCACCACCCTGCATGACTTGCAGCAGGTCGAGGCGGCCCAGCGGCAGTTGGAGGAAGTTGTCCAGCGCCAACCGTCGAACCGCAAGGCCCGGGTGCTGCTGATCAACTACTGGAAGGAAACCGGACAGTTGCAGAACGTGCAGATCCTGCTCGCCCAGTTGGAGCAACAGAACCCCGATGACCCGGCGTTGCAACAGGGGCTGTAGTGGGGATTTTGTGCCACAGGCTAAAATTTTGAACTGCCATAAATGCCGAAGGTCCAGTACAGAACAGCACCCGCCTCCCACCGGCACTGCCCCTCCCCGGGCGTAGTGGGCTCGGGGAGCATGCGCCCCAACATCACAAGAGGCATGGACGTGACCACATTGCCTGCCGTTGCTCAAGGAAGAAGATTTGTGAGTGCGCCGGAGAGGGTTTTCGAACGGGCGATTATCTTCGCGCCGTTGAGTCACGACTGCCAGATTACCCGACAAATTCTTCTCGAGGCTGGCATTCCCAGGGTCATCGCCCGGAACCTGAGCTCACTGCGCGCCAAGCTGGAGCAAGGCGCGGGCCTGGCCATCATCGCCGCCGAGGCCCTCAGCGAGGTGAATCTAGAGTCCTTGCAACACTACTTGCAGCAGCAACCGGCCTGGTCGGACCTGCCCATTGTGCTGCTGACCCACCACGGCGCGCTGGAACAGCCATTATCCTCCCGGCTCACCGACCTGCTGGGCAATGTGACCTTTCTTGAGCGGCCGTTCCACCCGGCCACCTTGATCAGCCTCGCCGCCGCCGCCATTCGCGGTCGCCGACACCAGTATGAGGCACGCGATCGCTTGATCGATTTGAACCAGAGCGAGGCGCGCCTCAAGAACACCCTGGAGACCCTGGAAACGCGGGTCCAAGAACGTACCGCGCAACTGCTGCACAACCAGGAAGCCTTGCGCCAGGCGCAGAAAATGGAAGCCGTCGGCCAGCTCACCGGCGGCATCGCCCATGACTTCAACAATATGCTGACCGGCATCATCGGCAGCCTGGAGTTGCTCAAGCGACGACTGGCCCGGGGCCGGTTCGAGGAGCTGGACAGCCTGATTGAGCTCGGTATGACCTCGGCCAACCGCGCCGCCGGGCTGACTCACCGCTTGCTGGCTTTTTCCCGGCGCCAGTCGCTGGACGCCAAGCCGGTCGACATGAACGCCCTGGTGACCGCCATGGGCGAGCTGCTGCGGCATAACCTCAATGAAAGCATTCACCTGGAACTGGCCCTGGGTGAAGATCTGTGGATCGCCGAAACCGATCCCAAGCAGTTGGAAAGCGCCCTGCTCAACCTCGTGTTCAATGCCCGCGATGCCATGCCGGACGGCGGTAACCTGCGGGTCGGGAGCTTCAATCAATCACTGGACCGGGCGTTCACCGAGTCCCAGGACAACCTGGAGCCAGGCGATTATGTCGTGCTGCAGGTTCGCGACACCGGTAGCGGCGTGCCGCAAGGCATCATCAACCGGGTATTCGATCCGTTTTTCACTACCAAGCCGATCGGCCTGGGAACTGGCCTGGGCCTGTCGATGATCTACGGGTTCAGCAAACAGTCCCGTGGCCATGTCGTCCTCGACAGCACCGTCGGCCAGGGCACCACGGTCAATCTTTACCTGCCACGCTACCAAGGCGCGCCGATGGCCCGGAACGAGCATGCCCGCTCAGGCCGCGCGCCCAGTGTCGAAGACGGTGAAACGGTATTGATCGTCGAGGATGACCCGGCGGTACGGCTGCTGGTCAGCGAAGTCCTCGCAGAGTTGGGTTACCGCTTCCTCGAGGCTGGCGACGCCAATGGGGCGATACCGATCCTCGACTCGAGCCAGCGGATCGACCTGCTGATCAGCGACGTCGGACTGCCAGGCATGAACGGGCGTCAACTGGCGGAGATCGGCCGACAACTGCGGCCGGAGCTGAAGATCCTGTTCATCACCGGCTATGCCGAACGCGCGGCGGTGCGCGGCGATTTCCTCGAGCCAGGCATGCAACTGATCACCAAGCCCTTCACGTTCGACCTGCTGACGGCCAAGGTTCGCGAGATGATCTGCGTTTGAAACGCTTCAGGCCAACAGCTTGCGAATCTGATCCTGCAGGGTATCCAGGTCGAACGGCTTGGCCAGAATCGGTGCACTGCGGGCGATAGGACTGTTCGACTCGCGGATTTCCGCCGGGTAGCCACTGATGAAGATCACCTTGAGGTCCGGCCGCAGCTTGACCGCGGGCTCGGCGATGCCCACACCGGAAATGCCTCCGGGTAAACGGAAGTCGGTGACCATCAGGTCCAGGTTGGGCTTGCTCGCCAGGATCTCGAACGCTTCCTCGCTGTTTCCCGCTTGCAGTACCCGATATCCTTCGCTGGAGAGGTACGCCGAAAGGACCATCAGGATCGAAGGGTCGTCCTCGACGATCAATACGACGTCTTGTGCATCTTCACTCATGGGAAGCCTTCATTATTCTCAAAACTGCTGCCAATACGACCATCGGGTCCCCCAGAGGTTGCGTCTGATGTCGTTTTTTCCTACAGAGGCAGACAAACGCAGAACAAGGCCCCTTCGCCAAGGGTACTCTCGACGGTAATGCGACCACCATGGGCGACGACGATCTGCTCGGAAATATATAATCCCAGTCCCAATCCGGCGCTGGCATGACTGCCGGAAACCCGCTCGAACTGCCGGAAGATCCGCGCCTGGTCATCTTCGCCGATGCCGATGCCGCGGTCACGCACTTCAATCCGGGCCTCGTCGGCGTGACGATAGACGCGCACTTCGATCGGGTTCTTGGCACCATAGCGCAAGGCGTTGGTCAACAGGTTGGAGATGACCTGCCCGATGCGGAACTCGTCCCACTCGCCTTCCAGCGCAGCCTCGCCCGAGTAGCTGATCGGCGACTCGGCCGCCGCTGCCTGCGGCGCGAAGCTCCCCAGCAACTTGCTCACCAACTGCACCAGATCCAGGCGTGCGGGACGGATCGACAGCTTGCCGGTACGAATGCGCGAGACATCGAGCATGTCCTCGATCAGGCGAATCAGGCTGTGGATCTGCCGCTCGTCGCGCTCGACCATGCTGCGTATCTTGTCCAGGGTGAAGGCGGCGGTGTTGTCCCTGGCCAGATGCATCTTGCGCAGCTGGGTTTCCAGGATCAAACCGTTGAGCGGCGTGCGCACCTCATGGGAAACAATCGACATGAAATCGTCGCGCATGCGCACTGCGTGCTGCAACTCTTCCTGGGTCGCCTGCAGTTTGGCCAGCAGCACCTCCTGCTCGCGACGGCTCTGTTCCAGTGCTTCGACTTGCAGCTTCATCGCCTTGCGCTGGCGATAGAGATCGACGAAGACGCTGACCTTGCTCTTCACCGCCTGGGGGTCGAGCGGCTTGTGCAGAAAATCCACCGCGCCACTCTCGTAGCCCTTGAAGGCATAGTTGCGCTCACGGCCAGCGGCGCTGACAAAGACGATGGGGATATTCCTGGTCCTCTCGGTGCCACGCATCAACTCGGCCAGTTCAAAACCATTCATGCCCGGCATCTGCACATCGAGAATGGCCATGGCGAACTCGTGCTGAAGCAGCAGCGACAACGCCTCATCGGCCGAGAGCGCCTTGTAGACGATGCGGTCCTCGCGCTTGATCAGCGCCTCCAGCGCCAGCAGATTCTCCGGCAGATCATCGACGATCAGCAATTTGGCCTGGATGCTACTTAACATGCGATTCGTTCCAGCTCGACCAGCAGACGGCCGATGCCTTGCAAAGAAAGAAGATAATCCGGCTGGTGCAGCGTCAACGCGGCTTCGGGCATGGTCGACACCCGGGCGTCGCGCGGGTCCTGCACTACGGTCAGGCCGCCTTGGCGCTTGATTTGCGCCAGGCCCTGGGCGCCGTCCTGATTGGCGCCGGTCAAGAGTATGCCCATCAGGTGCGAGCCATAAGTGTCCGCCGCTGACTCGAAAAGATAATCGATCGAAGGTCGCGAATAATGTACCCGTTCTTCGCAACTGAAAGAAAAGCTGCGGTCCAGTTCGATGGACAGATGATACCCCGGGGCGGCAAAGTACAAGGTCCCAGGCACAATACTCTCTTTATCGTCGGCCTCTTTCACCGGCAGCGCCAGGCGCCGCCCGAACACCTCGGCCAACTGGCTACGACGTTCTTCGGGCATATGCAGGACGGTCACGATGGGCAGGCCAAACCCCGCTGGCAGTGCGCCGAACACGCTCATCAGCGCTTCGACCCCGCCCGCCGAAGCGCCTACGACGACCGCCTCGATTCGTCGCAGATCAGTAAGGTCCAGTATCGGGTCGCTCATGATTTACGGTAGATCCGTTCTTGTTTGACCAACGCCTCGAACTGTTTGCCATAGGTTGAAAAATCCAGGGTTTCCTTGCTACCCAGCGCCAGAAAACCCCGATGGCACAACGACTCGTGGAACAAGCCAAGGGCTCGTTCCTGAAGCTTTTTATTAAAATAAATCAATACGTTACGACACGAAATTAACTGTGTTTCGGAGAATACACTATCCGTCGCCAGGCTGTGGTCGGCGAAGGTCACGTTTTCCCGTAGGGTCTTGTCGAAAATCGCGTAGCCGTAGGCCGAGTTGTAGTACTCGGAAAACTCGCGCTTGCCGCCAGACGCCAGGTAGTTGCGCGTATAGGCCTGGACACTGTCCAGGGTAAAGATGCCTTGCTTGGCCTTTTCCAGCGAATGTGGGTTGATATCGGTGGCATAGATGATCGTGCGCTCGAGCAAACCCTCTTCACGCAGCAGGATTGCCATGGAGTACACCTCCTCGCCGGTACTGCACCCGGCGATCCAGATCTTGATCGACGGATAGGTCCTGAGCAGCGGCACCACCTCCCGGCGAATCTCCAGGAAATGCCCGGGATCGCGGAACATCTCACTCACCGGAATGGTCAGGAACTGCAGCAGCCGCATGAACGCCGCCGGATCATGCAGCACGCGCTCCTGCAGCGCCGAGATGGTCGCGCAATCAAGCTGGCGCAAGGCATGCTGGACCCGGCGCTTGATGGAGGCACCGGAATAGTCACGAAAATCATAGCTGTACTTGAGGTAAATGGCCTCGATCAACAACCGCAACTCGATATCGCTACTTCGCTCCACTAGATCCTTTCCATCTTCGGTAGCCACACGCGGATCAACGAGAACAGCCGGTCCAGATCAATGGGTTTGGCCAGATAGTCGTTGGAACCGGCTTGCAGGCAGCGCTCCTGGTCATCCTTCATGGCCTTGGCGGTCACCGCAATGATCGGTAGCTTGCGCCAGCGCGGGTCCTTGCGGATCTCGATGGTGGCTTCGTAACCATCCATCTCCGGCATCATCACATCCATCAGCACCAGGTCGATGTCTTCCACTTCGTTGAGTTTTGCTATCGCCTCGCGGCCATTGCGAGCGATTTCGACAATAGCGCCCTTGTGCTCCAGCGCACTGGTCAAGGCGAAGATATTGCGCACATCGTCGTCCACCAGCAGGATCTTGCGCCCTTCGAAGACCTTGTCGCGACTGCGGGCGGTCTTGAGCATGCGCTGTCTTTCATGGGACAGCTGGGATTCGACTTTGTGCAGAAAGAGTGTCACTTCATCGAGCAGGCGCTCCGGCGAGCGGGCGCCCTTGATGATGATCGAACGCGAATATTTGTGCAGTTCGGCCTCTTCGTCGCGAGTCAGGTTGCGTCCGGTATAGACGATGACCGGCGGGAAAGCGCGGATGTCTTCGGTGGACATGCGCTTGAGCAACTCGTTGCCGAGCATGTCCGGCAGCTTGAGGTCGATGATCATGCAGTCATAGACATTCTCGCGCAGCAGGTCCAAGGCATCCTGGGCCAGGCCCACGGCGGTGATCTCGATATCGTCGTCGCCGATCAGGCGGGCAATGCTGTCGCGCTGCAGATCGTCGTCTTCCACCAGCAGCAGGCGCTTGAGCTTCTGGGTGAGCTTGGCCTCCAGACGCGAGAAAATCTCCTTGAGTTCGTCGCGGGTGGTCGGTTTGAGCGCATAGCCCATGGCCCCCATGTGCATGGCGGCCTCGACGCGGTCCTCGACGGAAATCACGTGCACCGGGATGTGCCGGGTCGACGACATTTCCTTGAGGCGCTGCAAAACCGTCAGGCCGGAGTGATCCGGCAGACGCATGTCCAGCAGGATCGCGTCGGGGATGAACTGGGTGGCGAGCGCAAAGCCCTCGTCGGCGCCATGGGCCACCAGGCACTGATAACCCAGCTCATGGGCCAGGTCGTAGAGAATCTGCGCAAATTTCGACTCATCTTCGATCACCAGGATGCAGCGCGTGGTGAACGGCCCTTTTTCACGGTCGTCGGCAAAGCGCTGGGCCAGCGTTTCCACGACCTCCGGTGACAGATTCCGTGGCGGGTCCAGGGTGGGCAGTAGCACCGGCGCGGCGACAACCGGCGCGGAACCCTCGCCGTCCCGGTGCTGCGCAAACCGCTCCGGCAACACCAGCGTAAAGACGCTGCCTTGCCCGACCTGGCTGGCCACGCTGATGGAGCCGCCCAGCAACGCCGCCAGGTCGCGAGAAATCGATAGCCCGAGGCCGGTGCCGCCGTAGCGGCGATTGGTTGTGCCGTCCGCCTGGCGAAACGCCTCGAAAATGCTTTCGTGCTGTTCAGGCGCGATACCGATGCCGGAGTCACGCACGGCAAAGGCGATACCACCCCCGGGCTGGCGGGAAACGACCAGGCTGACCCGGCCTGTCTCGGTGAACTTGATGGCGTTGGACAGCAGATTCTTGAGCACCTGTTCCAAGCGCTGCCGGTCGGTGAACAGCGTCAGCGGCGCGTCCGCGCGCAGCTCGACGTCGAACCCCAGCAGTTTGTCGCTGGCCAGTGGTTGGAACAGGTCCCGCAGCCCCTCCACCAGGCGCTCGACGCTGGTGTTTTCCGGGCGCACTTCGAGCTTGCCGGCCTCGACCTTGGAAATATCGAGGATATCGTTGATCAGGTTCAGCAGATCGTTACCGGCGCTATAGATCGACTCGGCGAACCTGACCTGTTCCTCGGTCAGGTTCGCCTCGGAGTTCTCCGCCAGCAGCTTGGACAGGATCAGCGAGCTGTTGAGCGGCGTGCGCAGCTCATGGGACATGTTGGCGAGAAACTCGGACTTGTACTTGCTCGAACGTTGCAGCTCCGCGGCCCGCTCCTCGAGTTGCACCTGCGCCTGATTCAACTCGTTGTTCTTGAGGTCCATGGCGTCACGCTGCCTGGCCAACTGTTCGTTGGTCTGCTCGAGTTCGCTTTGCTGGGTTTCCAGGTGAACCTGCGACTCCTTGAGTATCCGCGACTGTTCTTCCAGTTCTTCGTTGGCGGTTCTGAGTTCTTCCTGCTGGACTTGCAGCTCTTCGTTGAGCTGCTGGGTCTCGGCGAGGACCTCCTGCAAGCGCTGGCGGTAACGCGCAGCCTCGATGGAAGTACCAATATTGTCGGCGATCAGTTCCAGCAGCTCGACATCACGCTCGTTCAGGGGCCGCAGGAAGCCCAGTTCGATCACCCCGTTGACCCGGTCATCGTTGCTGATCGGCATCACCAGCACGCTGCGCGGCGCACCGTCCCCCAGGCCCGAGCTGACCTTGAAGTAGTCCACCGGCACGTCGTCCAGGCGAATCAGATGGCCCTGGCCCGCAGCCTGGCCGACCAAGCCCTCATCGCTGTAAATCGTTTGTTCCCGTTGTTCCTGCTCGCGGGAAAAGCCATAACTGGCCACGCGATTCAGGGCGCCATACTCCTCGCGGACATACAACGCCGCCACGGCACTGCCCATGTACTGGGCACAGAATTGGAGGATATTGCGCCCCAACAGATTAAGGGTCAGTTGGCCCAACACCTGCTCGGCCAATTGGGTCTGGCCGCCACGTAACCAGGCCTGCTGCTCAAGGCGCTCCGCACTCTTGACTCGTGACGCCAGGTTCTTTGCATAACTATTTGAAAGTGATAACAAATCACGCCGACCAACAAAGGCCAGCAAGGCACTCAGCCCCAACACAAAGATGAGGTAGAGAGCGATACTCCAGACGGTGGCGCGACTCACCAGTTCATTGCGCGCAAGCCGCAGTTGCTGCTCGGTGTTGACGGCATTTTCGAACTCGCTACGAATCTCATCGCTCAGGTGCTTGCCGCGTCCCGCCTTGATCGCCCCCCGGTAGTCGCCGTTGGAACGCTGCAGATTGATCATTCCTTGCGCGTACTCGGTCCAGGCGTCCTGCAAGGCTTCGATGCGCTTGAAGCGATCAACCTGCTGCGGGTTATCCGCAACCAGTTCCTGCAAGCTGTGCAGCTCAGCGATGATCTTCGGCTTGGCGGTTTCATAGGGGTCGAGGAAATGCTCATCGCCGGTAATCAGGAACCCACGCATACCGGTTTCAAGATCGACCGAGAGTTTCATCGCCTCGTTGGTATTGTTGATGACCCGGTCGGTATGCTCGACCCACTGGATCACCGACAACAGATAGGTGATCAACGAGACGAAAAACACTGCACTGAGTACCCCGACGCCCAGGGGCAAGCTGACGTTACGGCTCAACAACTTGCGAAAGCTTTGTTCATCCACCGAAGACGAAGAATTCATTTCTGGGTCCGGATTATATAAGTCGTTGATTTTCAAGGAGTCGGTCGTAAGTCCATCGAAAAGGCTCCCTCTTTCTCACAGCTTAGAATGCAATGCCCCAAGCCGCACTGCCGTGACGCGATAACAGACCTTAGCCTATTATCTTGTACATTCGTTTTTTTCTGTACAGGCACGGGAACTTGTCTTGCCTGATGACTCACTGATAGCTGAGGCCAATCGCTTCGGCAGCCGGCCCCATTACTTCAATTTTCAGGATATCTCCTTATGCCAGCAGCCCCCTCCACCATCCTTGTCGTCGAAGACGATGCCGTCGTGCGCATGCTGATCGTCGACGTCCTTGAGGAATTGGAGTTCAAGGTCCTGGAGGCCGCTGACAGTGACAAGGCCCTGGATATTCTGAGACAGAGCGAGACCCGCATCGATCTGCTGATGACCGATATCGGGCTACCTGAAATGGATGGCCGCGAATTGGCCAAGGCTGCTTGCCAGTTGCGCCCCGGACTGCCGATCCTGTTTGCCAGCGGCTACGCCGAAAGCATTGAACTGGCGCCCGGCATGCAACTGATCGGCAAGCCATTCTCCATAGATCAACTTAGACTCAAGATCAAAGAAATTCTATAACTATATGATTTTAATTAATATTTTATTCTAGAATTTACTTTAACTTTACCTTCGCCCGGTAGGAACAGAGCTTGCTCGCGAAGAGCCCCTTGAGACCGCTAAAAGCTTCGCTGCGGCGCGGCGTCCCGACAAGCCTGGCGCCTGCACCCTGCATTGACGCCCCCGGGCTTTGCATGTTCTCCTAGTCACCTTGTTTTGGGTGCCCTTCACAGGGTGAAACGGGAAACCGGTGCGTCAGTGCGCGTGTATTCATGCCTGACCAGTCCGGTGCTGCCCCCGCAACGGTAAGCGAGAGAAGCGTCAGATCCACTGTGCCGACACTGGCATGGGAAGGCGATGCTTGATGGTCCGGGCCCTGCCCGAATCCCTCGCAAGCCCGGAGACCGGCCCAGAAAAAATCAATAACAAACCTGCGGTGGGCAGGCGCTGTTGCAACCTCCGGGCACCCGCTCGCCGAGGTTCTTCGCGCTTTCGCCCGCTGACATTTCAGAGGGAAGCGCCATGTCAACCACTACCGTCCGCCATTCGACCGCCATCACCGATACCCGGAGCCAACGCCTGGTCGCCGCCATCGGTGCCGCCGTATTGGGGGCCGCGCTGGTCTACTTCGCCGGGTTCTCCCATATCGCCGCCGTGCACAACGCCGCTCACGATACCCGTCACAGTTCGGCCTTCCCGTGCCATTGAGAATCCAGCCATGATCAAGCGAATTGCGCAAACAGCCGGGTTCACCGGTCTGCTGGCGGCGTTGTTGCTGACCCTGCTGCAAAGCTTCTGGGTCGCACCGCTGATTCTCCAGGCGGAAACCTATGAAAAATCCCCGGCGGCCGTGGCCCACGAACACGAACACGGCGCCATGGCCGGGCACGAACATGACGAACAAGCCTGGGAACCGGAAGACGGCTGGCAACGCGTATTGTCCACCACCGGTGGCAATCTGGTAGTGGCCGTCGGTTTCGCCCTGATGCTGGCCGGCCTCTACACCCTGCGCGCACCGAGCCGCACCTCCCAGGGCCTGCTTTGGGGACTGGCCGGCTACGCGACCTTCTGTCTGGCTCCGACCCTGGGCCTGCCGCCAGAACTGCCGGGCACCGCGGCCGCGGACCTGCTGCAACGGCAAATCTGGTGGGCCGGCACGGCAGCGTCCACGGCCGTCGCGATCGCCCTGGTGGTATTCGGCCGGCATTGGGCGCTCAAGGCACTTGGCCTGGCCATTGTGCTGCTGCCGCATGTGCTCGGCGCCCCGCAGCCGGAGGTTCATTCCAGCTTGGCGCCGCAAGCCCTGGAGGCGCAATTCAAGATCGCTTCGCAGCTGACCAATGCGCTGTTCTGGCTGGCCCTGGGCCTGATCAGCGCCTGGTTGTTCCGGCGCAAGACCGACGATCACTACTCGGCATGACGGAAACGCCAGCGCCACCCACCCTCGCGGTCGGCCTCGGCTGTCGACGCGGCTGCGATGCTTCGACCTTGCAGGTACTGCTGGAACAGTCGCTGCTGACCCATCGGATTGACCTTCGGTCTATCAAGGGGTTGGCGAGCATTGATAAGAAAAAGGTTGAGCCAGGACTGCTCGAACTTGCGCAACGCCTGAACCTGCCCCTGGTGTTTTTCAGCGCGGCTGAGCTGGGCGCTTACGAGGCCCGTCTCAGCCATCGCTCCCGCCGGGCCTTCGAACAGACCGGCTGCCATGGCATCGCCGAAAGTGCCGCGCTGGCCCTGGCCGAACAGTTGGGACAAGGTCAGGCGAAACTTCTGATTTCACGCCAGAAGCACCCGCAGGCGACCTTTGCACTGGCCTGGACCGGGCAAAACCCTCGATAATCCCCTCATCCTACATGAACGATGTTCATGTGAAGCCCAGTGCAGAGAATGTCATGACTGTCTATTTCATCGGCGCCGGCCCCGGCGACCCGGAACTCATTACCGTCAAGGGGCAACGTCTGATCCGCAGTTGCCCGGTGATTATCTATGCCGGCTCCCTGGTGCCTGAAGCCGTCCTGCAAGGCCACTGCGCCACCCAGGTGGTCAACAGCGCCGAGCTGCACCTGGAACAGATCATCGACCTGATCAAGGCGGCCGATGCCCTGGGCCAGGACGTGGCACGGGTACATTCGGGCGATCCATCCCTCTACGGTGCCATTGGTGAACAGATCCGCCATCTGCGCGAACTGGGCATCGCCTATGAAGTCGTCCCCGGCGTCACCGCGACCGCCGCTTGCGCAGCCCTGCTCGGTACCGAGCTGACGCTGCCGGATATCTCCCAAAGCCTGATTCTCACCCGTTATGCCGACAAAACCGCGATGCCGGCCGGCGAAGAACTGAGCAGCCTGGCCCAGCACAGGGCGACCATGGCGATTCACCTGGGGGTCAATCACCTGGCCAAGATCGTCGGTGAGCTGCTACCCCATTACGGTGCGGACTGCCCGGTCGCGGTTATCCATCGCGCCACCTGGCCCGACCAGGATTGGGTGCAAGGGACATTGACCGACATTCTGGCCAAGGTCGAGACCAAGGGCTTTCGCCGCACGGCCTTGATCCTGGTCGGACGCGTGCTGGCCAGTGATCACTTCGGCGAGTCTTCGCTGTATCGGGCCGCTCACGCCCATCTTTATCGCCCCTGATCGGGAGGAATGAGCCCATGTCCGAACAGCTGTTTTCCGGTGCCAAGCTGGCCCTGATCTGCGGTGATGAGCTGCTGACCTATCTGCGCGACATGAAGGATGGCATTCCCTATCCCGGACACTGGGACTTTGCCGGTGGCGGTCGCGAGGGTGAGGAAACCCCGAGCGAATGCGCGCTCAGGGAGCTGGACGAGGAGTTTTCCCTGAGCTTTGAGGCCGAGCGCATCGAATGGGCACGACGCTATCCCAGTGTCACCCAGCCCGATACCCACTCGTGGTTTCTGGTGGGGCAACTGAGTCATGCGGAAATCGCCGCGATTCGGTTTGGCGACGAGGGTCAGTACTGGCGGATGATGGCGATTGCCGAGTACCTGGAGCACCCGCTGGGTGTGCCCTATCTGCAAGAGCGGCTGCGTGACTACCTGGAGAACCGGGTTTCCGAGTCGTAGTCATGTGCCGCTCTCAACGGCCTCAACCGATCCGCCATAAAAAAACGGTGCTCACGGGCACCGTTTTTTTTCGAACCGCACGCAACGCACGCCCTGCTACCGAACTCAGTAGTAGGCGTTTTCTTTCTGCGTATGGTCGGTCACGTCACGCACACCCTTGAGCTCGGGAATCCGCTCGAGCAAGGTGCGCTCGATGCCTTCCTTCAAGGTCACGTCGGCCTGGCCGCAGCCCTGGCAACCACCGCCGAACTGCAGCACGGCGATACCATCCTCGACCACTTCGATCAGGCTGACCTGGCCACCGTGGCTGGCCAGTCCCGGGTTGATCTCGGTTTGCAGGTAATAGTTGATGCGCTCGTTGACCGGGCTGTCGGCGTTGACCATCGGCACCTTGGCGTTGGGCGCCTTGATGGTCAGCTGGCCACCCATGCGGTCGGTGGCGTAATCGACCACCGCATCATCGAGAAAGGCTTCGCTGAAGGAATCGATCCACGCGGTAAAGCTCTTGAGCCCCAGCGCGGTGTCTTCAGGTTTTTCCTCGCCCGGCTTGCAGTAGGCAATACAGGTTTCGGCGTACTGGGTACCCGGCTGGGTAATGAAAACGCGGATGCCAATCCCCGGGGTGTTCTGCTTGGACAGCAGATCAGCCAGGTAATCGTGGGCGGCATCGGTAATGGTTATGGCGCTCATGGAATCTCCTCACAGACTTGCCAGCAGTTTACGCCAATCGGGCCGCCTGAAAAAGTCCTAGTATTCTGGTCGGGAAAGCAGCGAGCGCCACGGGATCGATCCCAGCAGCAACGCCGAGAAAATCAGCGCGCTCGCCACCCAGCCCGACGGACTCGGCCAGATGCCGAGTATCAGGATCGAGCCGACGATACCGAATACCGGAATCAGCAGCGAGAGCGGTGCCACCCGGGACAACGGATATTCCCGCAGCAGCAGGTTCCAGCCCCAGTAACACAGGTGCGTGGCACCATAGACCTGGAACGCCAGGGAGAGCAGCACGCCGGCCCCGGCCTGATCCGCCAGCGCGACGAAAGGCAGAGCACCACGCTGGAGCCAGGTAAGCAGGAACAGCGGCAGCGGCGCGAACAAGCTGGCCCAGACCACGAACGCGAAGACCTCTTTGACCCGGGACAGCTTGATCAGCACGTTGCCCAGGCTCCAGGCCATGGCACTGAGCATAATCAGCAGCAACCCGGTCCGGCTCTCGCCCGCAGGGCTGTCGAACAAGACGCAGGCCAGCCCCACGGCCGCGAGCAGCACGCCACTCGTCTGCAGCCCACTCAACGACTCGCGAAACAGCAGCACGCCCCAGCCCAGGGTGAAGAATGCGCTGGTCTGGATCAGCAGCGCCGCGGTCCCCGGCGGCACCCCCTGGCTGATGCCGAAGTTGATCAACCCCCACATGACGACCCCGAAAATCACCCCATACGCGGCGATCCAGCCCAGCGCCACTTGCGGTCGACGGATAAAAAAGACCCACGGTAGCGCTGCCAGGGTAAAGCGCAGTGCCGTCAGCAGTAGCGGGTCGATACGACTCAATCCCAGCTTGGTGATGGGGAAGTTGAGGCCCCAGACAGCCGTGACGAGCACGGCGAGCAACAGGTGTTTTTTCTGCATGGCAAAAGATCCGAAAGGTCAGGCCCGACGATACGACTCGCCGGCACCCTGCTACTCTGCCGCTGCACTCGATGGCCCGCTTGCCATTGAAGGTCAAATAGCGCTAAAAATGGGCCATGCCTATCCAGTCTGCCGATTTTTACCCGATGACTCCGCGCGAGGTGGTCGTTACCCGCCACGACTACGCCGATGGCCAATCCTTTGAGCGGCACAGTCATCCACGGGGCCAGTTCGCCTATGCGGCCTGTGGGGTCATCACAGTGTTTACCGATGAGGGCGACTGGGTGGTCCCCCCGGGACGTGCCATCTGGGTCCCTGCCGCACAGCCACATGCCATGTGCATGCGCGGTCCGGTGACCATGCTCAACGCCTATATTGTGGAAAGCGCCCAGCAACGCCTGGCACTGGCCGAACAATGTCAGGTGCTGGGGGTTTCCGAACTGCTGCGGCACTTGTTGGAGCAGGCAGCGCAGGTTGCCGACCAGCCCTCGGCCAGTGAGCGCGACGGTTGCCTGTTGGAACTATTGCTCCATGAGATCGCCTGGATGCCCAGGCTGGAGCTGAACGCGCCGCTGCCCAGGGAACCCCGCCTGGCGAAGATTTGCCGTCAGTTGCTTGACCAGCCTTCACTGGGCACGGGGATCGATGAGATGGCCCGAGCGGCGGGAATGAGTCGCCGCACCTTTACCCGGCTGTTTCGCCAGCACACCGGCGTCAGCTTTGTCGAATGGCGCCAGCAGGCTTGCCTGCTGGCAGCGGTGGTGCGCCTGGGCAATGGCGAACAGGTGACGCGGGTAGCCATGGAACTCGGCTACAGCAGCCCGAGCGCCTTTGCCACGGTGTTCCGGCGCATACTGGGCGAGCCGCCCAGTCGCTATTTCCAGTAACGCCCCGGCCTCAAAGGTTCTCGTAGCGGTTCATATCGAGCACACCGGCATTCACCGGGTCGGTTTCCCGCAGGTAGGTCGTCAGATCGTGGAAATACACCCAGAACTGCGGATGACTGCGGCGAATTCCCCAGCGCTGGACGATCTGCTCGAACCCGGCGGCGTCCTTGGCCTGTTCCATGGCATCGACAAACGCCGGCACCTGATCGGCCGGAATATTGAACAGGAAGTTCGGGTAGCTGCTGAGAATCCCCGGGTAAATGGTCACGGTGTCCAGCCCCGACTGATAGCGAGATTCCTCACCGAGCATGAACGCCACGTTGCTATGGGCACGATTGCGCAACAGGCTGTAGATCTCGCGCTTGCCACCACGGCTTTCGATACGCAACATCGTGGCTTCCGGCAACTGGTCGATGACCTTGAGCCCGGCCGCCGGACGCGCGGTCAAACGACTCAGGGACTGCTCGGCCTCCTGCAACTGCGGGTCGATATTCGGTCGTGAACAGTACGCACCGGCACACCGGTTGATCGGGTCCGGGTGGGCATTGAGATCGCCGTAGCGCACCAGTAACTGCTTGGCGAAATCGCGCTTGGGATCCTTTTCATCGAGCTGCAGGGCACTCGGCTTGCTGTTGTCGATGTGCTCGTAGTCGAGCCACATCTTCACCTTACCGCCGTTCTGGTACCAGTCGTCAAGGTAAGCGTCGCGCGAGTTCGCCGGCATCAGGCGCAGGAAATTCTGCTCGGCGCCGTTGCGGATCAGGTCGAAATACAGCCGCGTCTGCGCCTGGTGCGACACATTACCGAACACATCGAAGTTCACCACCAACTGATAGTACGTGCGCTCCAGCAGTGGGTAATCGAACAGCCACATCGTCTGTGGCACCTCGCCGATCAGGCCCTTGCTCACCGTGGCGCTATCGAAATGGCGGAAAATACTCAGCAACGCGTTGTCGTTACCGGCCCACAAGGTCGACCAGCTCGGTGCCCGGACATTGGCGTAGGCGTCCCTGCGCAAGGCTTCATACTCGTTGCGCTTGTCGCGATAGGCCAACCACAGGCTCAACACACTGCCGACATCGTCATTCTGTCCCGGCATCGCCAGTAACGGTGTGGCGGCGCCGCGATAAACGGGATCGGTGATGTAGAGATCATGCTCCGGTGCCTGGAACAGCGCCCAGAAGTTGTCACGGATCACGTCGCTGGCAATTTGCCCACGACAGACCGGGCCACGGATAAAGGTATCGACAAAGTACTCGGCGTTGTCGAGCATGAACTGATAGCGGGCCGCCGCCGGGATCGCCTCGAAGGTTTCAAACGGGTTGGCCCGCCGCCGCGGGCCGTAGCCCGGCGAGGCCGTGACCTGCCAGTTGCCGCTGTAGAACAGGGTCTTGATCCGCGCCATCTTCGCGGCGCTCAGGCCGAAGGTGATGTGAGTCTTGTAGACAATGACGCCCTGCACCGGCATCAGTCGGTAGTAGATCTGGACGCCCGGGTCATCGTTCGGGCGTCGGGTGTTGATCAGGTCGATGGGTTGGCCGCTGGGCGTGCGCGAACGGACCCACTGGAAGAAATGCCCCGAGTCGCCGCCGTCAAAGTAGATATGGGCCAGGAACCAGTGTTCGAACAACCAGCGCGCGACCAGGCTTTCGCGGGCGCCCGGGGCATTGAGCAAGCCCTCCCACGCGGCGATCTGCAGCGTTTCCCGGGCACTCGGCGCCACCCCTTGCTCGTCGACCGGCGCTCCGGCCGCGAGCCAGCGTTGCAGGGTCTGGTACTGCTGCTCGGTCAAACCGGTCACTGCCAGTGGCATGCCCTCTTTCGGATGGGCACCGGCATAGGCGGCGAACTCGTCCGGTAACGGACACATGTTCTCGCGCTGCAAGCCCAGCACAATCTCTTCTGGCAACTTGGCGTTGGGTTGCAACGGGGTGCGGTGGCCGAGCTCCAGCATGCGCGCCATCAGCGCGGCCTGGCTGCCCTGGGCGTCGAGTACCGAATAGAAGCCCTTGCCCCGCCAGGCAGCCGGCCCCTGGGCATCGTAGAACAGCCGGGTCGGGCGTGCCACTTCGCTGCGCGTACCATCATAGACCAGGGCCTTCGAACCTCCCCGGGTGGCCCCTTCCGCACTGCCCAGGTTGAGCTGGCACGCCGAGTCATAGCAGGCGTGGCAAGCGACACACTTCTCGGTAAAAATCGGCTGAACATCGCGGGTATAGGAAATCGCCGGCGCCGGGCCTTGTGCCTCAGCGACACCGCTAAACAATAGCAGCAAGAAAAAACCCATAGCTCTGTGCGACATATCCCTGGTCCTGAAAGAAAACGCGCAATTCTACCGCGTCAACCCGCCTTGAACATGAGCAATATTCATGAAAACCGCCCGGCACTCCAAAAGCGCACAGGTTTGCTATGATCGTGGCTCTTTCTGTATCCGTCCTTCAGGTAGTTTCCATGTCCGATCGCAGTGCTCGCCTTTATGCTCTCCAGCAAGCTCTCAAAGAGCGCATTCTGATTCTCGACGGCGGCATGGGCACCATGATCCAGAGCTACAAGCTCGAGGAACAGGACTATCGTGGCAAACGTTTCGCCGACTGGCCCAGCGATGTCAAGGGTAACAACGACCTGCTGGTCATTACCCGCCCGGATGTGATCGGCGCGATCGAGAAGGCCTACCTGGATGCTGGCGCCGATATCCTCGAAACCAACACCTTCAATGCCACCCAGGTGTCCCAGGCCGACTACGGCATGGAAGCGCTGGTCTACGAACTCAACGTGGAAGGCGCCCGTCTGGCGCGCAAGGTGGCCGATGCGAAAACCCTGGAGACGCCGGACAAGCCGCGTTTCGTTGCCGGGGTACTGGGCCCGACCAGCCGCACCTGCTCGCTGTCCCCGGACGTGAACAACCCCGGCTACCGCAATGTGACCTTCGATGAGCTGGTGGAGAACTACACCGAGGCCACCAAGGGCCTGATCGAAGGCGGTGCCGACCTGATCCTGATCGAGACTATTTTCGACACCCTCAATGCCAAGGCGGCGATCTTCGCCGTGCAGGGCGTGTATGAAGAACTCGGCTTCGAACTGCCGATCATGATTTCCGGGACCATCACCGATGCTTCCGGCCGTACCCTGTCGGGCCAGACCACCGAAGCCTTCTGGAACTCCGTGGCCCATGCCAAGCCGATCTCGGTCGGCCTGAACTGCGCCCTCGGCGCCAGCGAGCTGCGGCCGTACCTGGAAGAACTCTCGGACAAGGCCGACACCCATGTTTCCGCGCACCCCAACGCCGGCCTGCCGAACGAATTCGGCGAATACGACGAATTGCCGGCGGAAATGGCCAAGGTTGTCGAAGAATTCGCCCAGAGCGGCTTCCTGAATATCGTCGGTGGCTGCTGTGGGACCACCCCCGGGCATATCGAGGCCATCGCCAAGGCCGTTGCCGGTTACGCGCCACGGGCGATTCCGGACATTCCGAAAGCCTGTCGCCTGTCGGGCCTGGAGCCGTTCACCATCGACCGCCAGTCGTTGTTCGTCAACGTCGGCGAGCGGACCAACATCACCGGCTCCGCCAAGTTCGCCCGGCTGATCCGCGAGGACAACTACACCGAAGCCCTTGAAGTCGCCCTGCAGCAGGTGGAGTCCGGCGCCCAGGTGATCGACATCAACATGGACGAGGGCATGCTCGACTCGAAGAAGGCGATGGTCACCTTCCTCAACCTGATCGCCGGCGAACCGGATATCTCCCGCGTGCCGATCATGATCGACTCCTCCAAGTGGGAAGTGATCGAAGCCGGCCTCAAGTGCATCCAGGGCAAGGGCATCGTCAACTCCATCAGCATGAAGGAAGGTGTCGAGCAGTTCATCCACCACGCCAAGCTGTGCAAACGCTACGGCGCCGCCGTGGTGGTGATGGCCTTTGACGAAGCCGGCCAGGCCGATACCGAGGCGCGCAAGAAGGAAATCTGCAAACGCTCCTATGACATCCTGGTCAACGAAGTCGGCTTCCCCGCGCAGGACATCATCTTCGACCCGAATATCTTCGCCGTGGCCACTGGTATCGAGGAACACAACAACTACGCCGTCGACTTCATCAACGCCTGCGCCTATATCCGTGACGAGCTGCCCTATGCGCTGACCAGCGGCGGCGTGTCCAACGTGTCCTTCTCGTTCCGTGGCAACAACCCGGTGCGCGAGGCCATCCACTCGGTGTTCCTGCTGTATGCGATCCGCAACGGCCTGAGCATGGGTATCGTCAATGCCGGCCAGCTGGAGATCTACGACCAGATCCCGACGGAACTGCGCGACGCCGTCGAGGATGTGATTCTCAACCGGACCCCGGAAGGCACCGACGCCCTCCTCGCCATCGCCGACAAGTACAAGGGCGACGGCAGCGTCAAGGAAGCCGAGACCGAAGAGTGGCGTGGCTGGCCGGTCAACAAACGCCTGGAACACGCGCTGGTCAAAGGCATCACCACGCACATCGTCGAAGACACCGAAGAGTCGCGCCAGTCGTTCGCCCGCCCGATCGAAGTGATCGAAGGCCCGCTGATGTCCGGCATGAACATTGTCGGCGACCTGTTCGGCGCCGGGAAGATGTTCCTGCCCCAGGTGGTGAAATCCGCCCGGGTGATGAAACAGGCCGTGGCCCACCTGATCCCATTCATAGAACTGGAGAAAGGCGACAAACCTGAAGCCAAGGGCAAGATCCTGATGGCCACGGTCAAGGGTGACGTCCACGACATCGGCAAGAACATCGTCGGCGTGGTCCTTGGTTGCAACGGCTACGATGTCGTCGACCTCGGCGTGATGGTCCCGGCGGAGAAGATCCTGCAGGTGGCCAAGGAGCAGAAGTGCGACATCATCGGCCTGTCCGGGCTGATCACGCCGTCGCTGGATGAAATGGTCCATGTTGCCCGGGAAATGCAGCGCCAGGACTTTCACCTGCCGCTGATGATCGGCGGCGCGACCACCTCCAAGGCCCACACGGCGGTGAAGATCGAACCGCGCTACAGCAACGATGCGGTGGTCTATGTCACCGACGCCTCGCGCGCCGTGGGCGTGGCGACGCAGTTGCTGTCCAAGGAACTCAAGGCCGGCTTCGTCGAGAGAACCCGTGCCGAATACGTCGAGGTCCGCGAGCGCACGGCCAACCGCAGCGCCCGTACCGAACGCCTGAGCTATCCGGTGGCGATCGCCAAGAAGCCGCAGTTCGACTGGAGCAGCTACCAGCCGGTCAAACCGACCTTCACTGGCACCAAGGTACTGGACAATATCGACCTCAGGGTCCTGGCCGAATACATCGACTGGACCCCGTTCTTTATCTCCTGGGACCTGGCCGGCAAGTTCCCGCGCATCCTCGAAGATGAAGTGGTCGGGGAAGCCGCGACCGCCCTCTATGCCGATGCCCGGGAAATGCTCGACAAACTGATTGACGAGAAGCTGATCAGCGCCCGCGCCGTGTTCGGCTTCTGGCCGGCCAACCAGGTGCATGACGATGACCTGGAGGTCTATGGCACAGACGGTAAGCCACTGGCCAGACTGCATCACCTGCGCCAGCAGATCATCAAGACCGACGGCAAGCCGAACTTCTCCCTGGCCGACTTCGTCGCCCCCAAGGACAGCGGCGTCACCGACTACGTGGGAGGCTTTATCACCACCGCCGGGATCGGTGCCGAGGAAGTCGCCAAGGCCTACCAGGACAAGGGCGACGACTACAACTCGATCATGGTCAAGGCCCTCGCCGACCGCTTGGCCGAGGCCTGTGCCGAATGGCTGCACCAACAGGTGCGCAAGCACTACTGGGGCTATGCCAAGGACGAGCAACTGGACAACGATGCGCTGATCAAGGAGCAGTACAGCGGTATCCGTCCGGCGCCCGGCTACCCGGCCTGCCCCGACCATACCGAGAAAGGCACCCTGTTCGCCCTGCTCGACCCGGCGGCCAGCGAAGGCAAGGCCGGTGACAGCGGCGTGTTCCTCACCGAGCACTATGCGATGTTCCCGGCGGCGGCGGTCAGTGGCTGGTATTTTGCCCATCCGCAGGCGCAGTACTTCGCCGTGGGCAAGATCGACAAGGACCAGGTGCAGAGCTACACCGCGCGCAAGGGCCAGGACCTGAGCGTCAGTGAGCGCTGGTTGGCGCCGAACCTCGGCTACGACAACTGATCCCCAGCAATCGGCCATCAGCGATTGCGCAACGGCGCCCCTTCAGGCGATGACCGTCAAAAATGACGCTGTCACCTGAAAGGGCCCGCCGCGGTCGCATATCTCCCATATTGTCTATGCTCTCTACACACAGACCTGCGTGGAGGGCTTTATGGACGACCCGATCGACAACAAACCCCCAACTTTCTGGCAGATGCTGCACAGCGTGATGGCGGCTGCCTTCGGCGTGCAAAGCGGGAGAAACCGCGCCCGCGATTTCACCCACGGCAAACCGAGCCACTTTGTCATCCTGGGTATCCTCTTCACCGCCGTGTTCGCGTTGGTGCTGTTCGGCATCGTGAAGCTGGTACTGCACTTTGCCGGCGTCTGATGACGGACGGGAAAGCCGCCGGGCCAATGCCCACTCTTGAGCATTGGCCCGGCGGGTCGTTGCCAGCACTAAGGCGAGCAACTGCCGACCTGCCGCCAGGGCTTGGCGCTGCCGCTCAGGACAAAGTTCTTGTCCGGCTGATTACCCTGCGTCCAGTGGGCGACTTCATAGTTATACCCGTCATAGGAGACCCGTACCCCCGGGGTTGCATAGGCGGTGCTCGCGCTCCACGGCGTGGCGCACGCTTCTGCCGGCGGATTGGCGGCTGATCGCGGCTCAACCCTGATCGCCCTGGAATAGACCACTTGACTGGTGCCGCGTCCGGAAACGATCACCGACACAGTGGCCTGCAGCGGCTGGTCGACCTGCGGGGCGGTGAGCGTGATCCTGTCGCTGGATGTCAGCGTCCCGACGAAACCTCCCGGTTTACTCCAATTGAAGGTCGGCGCAGCGCCATCGGGCAGTGTTGCCTTGACCACGAATTCCCTCGACTCGCCCGAGCCCATGGTAATCGTTGCCGGTCCCTCGATATCGCCGCTGGGCAAATCCGCGACAATCGACAGTGGCTCGCGCAAGGTCAGCGACTTGCCCTGTGCATTGGAGACCAGCACCTCGATCGTGACCGCCTTGCTCACGTCGGTACCGGGCACGAAACCGGAAGCCATGGCGCTGTTGCCCGGATTGGCGAACCCCTCGGGCAGCGTCCACTGGTAGGTCAAGGCGCCACCGGCGGGATCACGGGCCTCATCGACCTTGAACAGGTAATGGCCATTGCCGACCACCGAAGCCGGTGCTTTCAACACGCCCGTTGGCGAAGGACCGCCGCCCGAACCGCCCGCCTTGAGCGTGACCATCTGCGAAAAGAATATCCCGGGCTGGGCGCTTGCGACCTGCGTGAGCGTTCTCAGCTCACCCTCCGTCCCCAACAACTGCACCCTGACCTGCTCATCCCGGGTCACCTCAGGTGCTGTGATCGTCAGCGTATAGGGCTCCCTGGCCGATACATTGCCGACCCTCGTGCCCGAGAACAGCCCCGGTGCCTTCCAGTAGAAATAGTGCTCGTCGGTCCCCCCTTCCAGACGAGGTGGCGAATTGATTTTTGCGCTGAACGACACCGTCTGCCCCGACTCAATAACCTCGGGCACCTTCCACTCACCACTATGCCACCAGACCAGCCTCGGGATATCGAGCGTCCTGGACCAGTGATCGGAGTTGCCGAGACGATCAGTGGCAACGAGTTTGATCGTCGGGTTGTGATTCGCCTTGCTCCATCCCACTCCCAGCAGCAATTCACCTGTCGACGGGTCAACCCGAGGCGACTCCAGGGGATCCTGATCAAGACCGTCCCAGTGGTAGGTGACATCCGCCATTCCGGTTGGCGCGACGATGGGACGATAGCCCCAGCTACGGCCGTGGAACGGCGCGCCCGATCCCAGCACCCGCTTGATATGAAACGGTTCTGGCGGTTCGGGAGGGAAGCCCTGGCTGTAATCGGCCAGCATCTTGTCGACCGCGGCCTTTACGTCGGGTTGACGGCCAATGTTTTTCCCGGGCGCCTGATCGGGAAAAGCATGGCCTGTTTCAACCAGCAAGCGCCGCATGACTTTGGGCGGCACCGGCCCCAGGCCCTTGGCAAAGGCGATGCTCTGAATCTGTGCGACCGCCCCGGCGACAATGTAGGCGGAAAACCGATAATTGAGCGCATCTTCCCGATCATAGCGCGAGTAGGTGTTGTGCCCCGCGCCGGCCTGATAACTGGGATAAGTGATGTGCGTACCCCAGGTCGACAGATCGACCCGGGCACCGTAGTTGGCCGCCAGGGAGTTTCCCGTGCGAGGCTCGATACTGCTGACGTAGATAGCGCCATCATCATTGCGATCGCGATCAAACAGGCCATTGAAATCGGCATGATCCAGATTCAGCGGTGTCGCTGGATCCTGGCCGAAAGCAATGCCGCCAGAAGTATTGACGACAACGTGAACACCCATTTCCTCGGTCAGGATTTCAACCCGTCGCTGAGTGCTCTCGTAACCCACGGAAGGCAGTTGGCAGGTTCGAGTCGATTGATCGCTCGGCCGGGCCTTGGGACAAGTATCCCCGGGGTAAGGGACAAAATCGCCATAACCGCTGGTGGTACTGCTGAATGTCGGATCAAGTACCACAACATCCCCGGGCTGCAACCCGACGTTATAGATCTCGTTGTAAATGGACGCGAAAGTCGCCGGCACCGCGGTCAATTGGGCTTGCGGCACAATACCGACAATGCCGGCGCCGTTGTCCTTGCCCGTAATGATCCCGGCCGCCGCATTGGCATAATTGCCCACGGTGTAATAAGTGGAACAACTCAACCGCTGTGGACCGCTGATGGGTGAAAAAGGCAGGGACGGCAGGTTTTCATGGCTGCGGTCCCAGTAATTGTCGCTGGCGATCACCACGCGGGCCCGCTCGCCGTTGCCGCCCGGCAGGTTGCTCGCGGCCTCGGAGTTGATCCCGCCGATCCGGTAGCCCGCCGCTGGAGCAGGTCCCTGCCGATAGGACGGCTGCGTGGCATCGGCCGCCGCCGACCTGCGTGCCGAGGACAGCAACTGGCCGGAATCCTTCTCGGACTCGGCCGCGGCCGCGGCCATTTCGGCGGAGATGACCAATGGATTGCTCAGGAGCGCCTGCATCAGTGCGTCGCGCTGTTCGGCCGGGGTATCCCTGACATCGATAGAGAACTCACGGTTGATGCCATACAGGGCTTCGAGCGTATTCTCTCTGTCACTCTTTCGCGCACGCTGATCCAGAGACGACGCGATCTGCGGGACTGTTTGCGCCAGCGCATCGAGGTTTCCCTTGACCTGGCTATCAGTCACGGACTGTTGTTGTATCAGGGCAATATCTTTTGCAAGACGAAACATGATGAATGAGTCTTGATCGGCGGCCCGGGCAAACGTCGGCCCGCCCCCGGCAATAACCATCCACAGACACAGAAGAGGAACGCTGACTCTCTCCCTCCGGTACGACAAGTTGATTGAACTGGACATGTCAGTATCCTTTGGCAGATAACCGCTATCGAGTGGATCTACTCCTCCTGTACTCAAGAATGACTACGAGATACTGCCGACCAAAAGCATCCCGGATTTGGTAATACCGATTCATTGCGCCACTCAAATCAGAGCGTATTCATATACCGGGCGCAACATCGTAGTTACCACCAGCATAGAATAATTTCAGGGCAGCAGCGTTTTCAGGGAAAAGGGGTAACGGTAGGTGTCCGGCTTGCCCCGAGCACTCAGGGCCTTGAAATCGACGTGGTAATTTTCGCCGGCACTGAGCTGCAACAGTTTCCTGGCTTGGGCCTTGTCGATCAACTCAAGCGCCGGGAGCAGCCGCTCGCGACCACCGTAGCGGGTAAAGTCGATCCCGTCGGCATGGTCACGTAGCAACACCATCGCCCAGCCGCCCAGGGCGAAATGCCCAGCTACCAGCACGCTCAAGCGGCCGTCAATGCGCGCCCGGAGAACCTCCGGGGAGCTGTTGACGGCACTGAACAGAACATCCTGCCCGGGCCGGCGGCCGGCCTTTTCGAAGGCGGCCATGGCGCCCAGGGCCATTTCATCGTTGGCGGCCCAGACCAGTGAGGTCTGCGGGTAGCGCCGAATCATTTGCTCGGCCTGATCAAAGGCGCGCTGGCGACTCCACTCGCCGTGGACCAACTGTCGCAGGTGAACCTGCGGAGACTCCGCCAAGGCCCGACGCATGCCTTGCTCGCGCAGTTGTGAGGCCGGGGTGAGTATCACCCCGGCAAACGCCAACAGGTCGATGGGCTGGCCAGGCGCCTGCAACGAGCGTTGCCGGATCAGCTCCTTGAGCATCAGATAACCGCCCTGCTCGTCGTTCTGCACCATGCTACCCAGCAGTTCCGGCATGTTGCCGAGCCGCTCGCTCTGCTCCGCCGTCAGCCGGTTGTTGACAATAAACAGTTTCACCCCTCGACCCTCGGCCATCCGCAGGATTTGCGGGGCCACGGATTGTTCATTGACGAACACCAGGTAATCGGGCCGATGCGCGCCCTGCAGGACCTCATATGCCTGGGCAAGACTGGTTTGCGGATTGCGCTCGCCATAGCGCACCTCCAGCTGCATGCCGAGGTCGCGGGCGGCCGCCTGCATGAAGTGGGCATAACTGACCCAGAACGGCTCAGTGGAATAACCAGGATTGAGAAAAACCACCGTCGTGGCCTGGGCCGTCGCCCAGAACGGCAGGCTCAGGATCAGCAGCACCTTGCAGAGAGTCTTCAGCATGCCAACGCGCCCCGAAAAATAGCGGCGTATGATACAAGCAAAATGCCTGCCTTTCTCGGCAAGTTGTCGAAATTGTCTGGCAACTTTCGCCATGGCAACGCTACAGGCTCTACCTCTGCGGAATGTAGGAGTGGCCGGTCGACGCTCGATTGCTCCTGGCGGCGTTCCGACGATGGACGTCAACGATAACGCGGACACCCGGATAAGCGCAGTGCCCTTGCGTTCATCACGAGCAATCAAGCGTCGACCGGCCACTCCTACAGTTACGGCAGATTGTGCATCAGAGTGACGGCAGAGGCCGCCGCCTTACTTGTGACTGACCCAGAACACCGCTGTGGCCACCACCAGGATGATCAGGAACAAGATCGCCCAGGCATCGACCGTGCTGTCGCTTTTCCTTGCTTTGACCGGATTGCTCATCGCATCGCCTCTTGTCGGTTTTATCGGTGATTGCTTCAAGACTCGCAGATAGTTAAGTAGAGATTTGCCCATACCACAAATGTGGAAATGGATTATCGGCGCAGCTTAGGCGTTTTGGTTCTGTGCATATACTCAAACATCACTTTTACGCATAACTGCAAACTGCTATCGTGCGCCGGCTCCGTCAGGAGTGCGCGGCCGTGCGCGCAGAATTGTTGAGATACGCCGGGTGCCTGGGCGCCCGGGGTATTTATGAAGCCTGAGAACAGGATCTATATGTACGTATACGACGAGTACGATCAGCGGATCATCGAGGACCGCGTCAAGCAGTTCCGTGATCAGACCCGACGCTACCTGGCTGGTGAGCTGAGCGAAGAAGAGTTCCGCCCGCTGCGCTTGCAAAATGGCCTGTATGTCCAGCGTTTTGCCCCGATGCTGCGGGTGGCCGTACCTTATGGCCAGTTGACTTCGCGCCAGGCGCGAATGCTGGCGCGGATCGCCCGCGACTACGACAAGGGCTACGCCCACGTCAGCACCCGACAGAACGTGCAGTTCAACTGGCCGGCGCTGGAGGATGTGCCCGAGATCCTGGCTGAGCTGGCGACCGTGCAGATGCACGCAATCCAGACCAGCGGCAACTGCCTGCGCAACGTCACCACCGACCAGTTCGCAGGCGTGGCCGCCGACGAGTTGATCGACCCACGCCCCTGGTGCGAAATCGTCCGTCAGTGGACCACCTTCCACCCGGAATTCGCCTACCTGCCGCGCAAATTCAAGATCGCCATCAACGGCTCGAGCTCCGACCGCGCGGCCATCGAAGTCCACGACATTGGCCTGGAGCCTGTGCATAACGCCGCTGGCGAACTGGGCTTCCGGGTCCTCGTGGGCGGCGGCTTGGGCCGTACCCCGGTGGTCGGGGCCTTTATCAACGAATTCCTGCCGTGGCAGGACCTGTTGAGCTATCTCGACGCCATCCTGCGGGTCTACAACCGCTATGGCCGTCGCGACAACAAGTACAAGGCGCGAATCAAGATCCTGGTCAAGGCCTTGACCCCGGAAGTCTTCGCCGAGAAAGTCGACGCGGAAATGGTTCATCTGCGCGCCGGCCAGACCACCCTCACCGAGGCCGAAGTCCATCGCGTGGCCAAGCACTTCGTCGATCCGGACTACAAAGTCCTGGGCAATCAGGTCGCCGAACTGGCGGAACTGGACCAGCAGCACCCAGGCTTCGCGCGCTGGCGCAGCCGTAACACCCTGGCGCACAAAAAGGCCGGCTATGTGGCCGTCACCTTGTCCCTCAAGCCTACCGGCGTAGCGCCGGGCGACGTGACCGACAAGCAGTTCGACGCCATCGCCGACCTCGCCGATCGCTACAGCTTCGGCCAACTGCGCACCTCCCACGAGCAGAACATCATTCTCGCCGATGTCGAGCAGAGCCAACTGTTCAGCCTCTGGGGCGAACTGCGCGAGCATGGCTTCGCCACGCCGAACATCGGCCTGCTGACCGACATCATCTGCTGCCCGGGTGGCGATTTCTGCTCCCTGGCCAACGCCAAGTCGATCCCAATCGCCGAGTCCATCCAGCGCCGCTTCGACGACCTGGACTATCTGTTCGATATCGGTGAGCTGGACCTGAACATTTCCGGCTGCATGAACGCCTGCGGCCACCACCATGTCGGCCATATCGGCATTCTCGGGGTGGACAAGAAAGGCGAAGAGTTCTACCAGGTCTCGCTCGGCGGCAGTGCCAGCCGTGACGCCAGCCTGGGCAAGATCCTCGGCCCGTCCTTCGCCCAGGACGCCATGCCCGACGTGATCGAGAAGCTGATCGACGTCTATGTGGAAAAACGTACCGAAGACGAACGCTTCATCGACACTTACCAGCGTATCGGTATCGACCCCTTCAAGGAGCGCGTCTATGCAGCGAATCATTAAGAACAACGCCGTCATCGACGAGACCTGGCATCTGCTGCCCAAGGACGCGAGCTTCGACGGCATTTCCAACTGCGACGACCTGATCGTGCCGCTGGCCCTGTGGCGTGAGCATGGCCATGCCCTCAAGGCCCGCGACGGCGGGCTGGGAGTCTGGTTGGACGCCGATGAAGAAGCCGAGGAAATCGGCGATGATGTGCGGCACTTCCAGGTTATTGCCCTGAACTTCCCGGCCTTCACTGACGGCCGCAGCTACTCCAACGCCCGTTTGTTGCGCGACCGCTATGGCTACAAGGGCGAGCTGCGGGCGATTGGCGATGTGCTGCGCGATCAGCTGTTCTACATGCACCGCTGCGGTTTCGACGCCTACGCCTTGCGCGCGGACAAGGACCCTTACGAAGCGCTGGAAAGCCTCAAGGACTTCTCGGTGACCTACCAGGGCGCCACCGACGAGCCGCTACCGCTGTTCCGTCGCCGCTAAGCCCTTCGGCCCGGGCTCATCAAGTGCCCGGGCCGCTCGTCAGGACTCCAGTTCCTCCTCCGGAGTGCTGTCCAGGACCTTCCGGGTCAACGCCTCAAGCTCCCTGGCCTGCTCCTCTCGCCAGGCTTTGAGCTGATCGCCCATCTGCGCCTCCAGCTCGATATCGATGAACTCATGCCAATCGGCACCACGGCGGTTGCTGCGCCGGGCATCCAGCTCCATCATGACGGCCTGATACTTCGTATCGATCCCGCTGAAGCGCGAGGGATATCTGTCTTTCAGATAACCGGCCCAAAACTCGCGACTGACCAGCGCCCGCGGATATGCCGCCGTTTTTTCCCGCGCTATCACCTTCGCGCAGGCCGCCTCCAGATCCTGCGGCGTCACCCGGGCCAACTCGCTGAACGTCATGTGCCTGGGTTGTCCCGGTAGCTGGAGTCGTTCGGTCAGGCCGATGCGATAGGCCAACCTGACCTCCACCGGATCGACCCGCGGCGCGTCGGGCAGCTTCAGTCGCCTTGCGATATCCTCACGGGCACAGGCCTCGACTTCATCGAGACGCCAAAGCCCCCGGGTCAGCTTCAGCAGATCCCGCTCGGTGGTGGCCTCGGTGCCCGCCGCCATGGCCCTGACTTGATGGACCAGGACCTTGACCTCCATATCGCTGAAGATCAACTCCGCGCCATCGGAGCACGTCTGCGGGTGGGAAGCCGAAACAAACAGATCTTCGCGTAGATCCTTGTATTGGCTGACGGCGTCCAGCACCTGCCAGACCCGCAAGCTCAAGTCCTGTCGCGCCTCACGGTACTCGGCCGTGACACTCAGATCCGCCAGCAACTTGAAAAAATCCTCGCAACCTTGTTGCTGAGATAAAAGCTTCCATTGCTGTTCTTTCTGCGCCCTTTGCTCGACGGACAGGGACTCGACCCAGTGATCGCACTCCTGGAGCGCCTGAGTTCGGCGCGGAGCGTGAATGCGCCTTCTGTTCGGCGTGTCTATGCCGAAGTTGATACCGCTCTCCTGCTCGTAGCGCTGCAACCGTCGCGCGCCCTCGACCGAAAGCGCCGGATTGTCGTGAAGGTGCGTGACTCTATTGATGCTTTGTGGCGCGGTGTAGACCGACTCGGGAATCGTCGCAATCTGATTGTTGCGCAGGTCCACGCGCTGCAGGTTATGCAGTCCCGAGAGTCCCGCGGGCCAGGACTCAATGTGGGTATCGCGCAACAGCAGATGTTCCAGCCCGCTCATCCCGCTGACGTCTGGCGGCAACAACAGCGGGTTATCCGACAAATTCAGAAACTTGAGCTTCGTCAGCCGGGCCAGCACGGCGGATGACTGGGCGTTCAGCACGATCTGGTTCCCCGGCAGGTGCAGATGGACCAGTTCGGACATCTGCGCCAGCTCCCTGGGCAGGCTGCTCAGATGGTTGAAACCCAGCGATAGCCAGCGAAGTTGGGTGAAGTGGGCCAGGAAAGACACTTCCGTGCTGGCCAGGGCCATGTCGTTCATGAACAGAAACCCCACATGGCTGAAATCGGCATTGATCGGTGGCAGGTCACCGACGCGCATGCCCAGCAGATCCAGTTCGTAGAAATACTTTCCGCCGAGCAGGTTGCGGCTGGATTGTCTTCTCCAGCAGGCCAGGATCGCGTCCACCACCCGCTGTTTGTTGTCGAGCGCCGATGGCGCCACTTGCAAGGTTCCACGTACACGTCGCCAGGTCTGCCGTTGTACCCAGTTATCCAGCGTTGCGGACAGGGTTTCATATTCATCGCGCAAGCGTTCGAGCTCAGCCAGGCTGGCCGATTCGGAACGATTGAGCGAAGCGAGAAAAGTGCTCGCCTCCTCCGGGGTGAATCCCGGATACAGTCCATGCACCCGGCGGGTCAGTCGCTCGGAATAGCCAATATCCCTGGCCACATCGCTCAGCGGATAGCCCATCCGCCCCGAGGCCAGACGCATCGGTGGCCGGAAACGCTGGTTGAGTGGCGCCAGACCCAGCGTGAGCTGGGCGGCATGGGGGGCTTGGGTGATCTGGCCGATGATCTGCTCTTTCAACCAGGTACCTGGTTCTGTGTCATTGAATCCGAGGGCATTGCGCGTTGACTCTGGCAACGCATGAACCATCGCGTCAAAAATATTATCCGCGCCATCCAGCAACGTCCCTGAGCGATCGAATGTCTTGTAGCGGTGGCCGTCCTTGAGAATGACTCGAAGCGTGGATGCGTCTGGATCACCGACCGTGTTGATCGCCTCGCTGATAAATCGGTGCTCACGCAGTTCAATGCGCAGGTCCTTGGCCGGCCAACCCGGCAATCGCCCAAGCGTATGCAGTGCCAGGCGATCCCCTTGGGCGCTCTCGGCGGCCGATAGATACCAGCTTTCGCACACACGGTTGAGCTTCACTTGCTTGAGGTACCAGCGGATTTCTTCCGAGAAACGTAGCGGAACCTGCTCACTCAAGAGTTCGAGCTCGGTACTGCTGCCATGGGCGATCAACTCCCGCGCGACACTGCTCGGCAATCCGGGGAATACCTTGAGAATGCGTTTTGCCCGGGGGTCGTCTGTCTTTTCGCTGGCCGCATACAAGGTTTCGAACAGCCATTGTCTTCGCTGTCCGGCCGATTGCCTGAGACGTTGATTCAATAGCCGAACGCGCTCGCCGTTATCCGCAAGGTTCGCTCCCAGCAGTTCAGTGCGCTCCGACTCGCTCAACATATTCAGCGTCGATTTGAGCAGCTCGCCCTTCTTGAGTTGCGCCTCGAGGATCTGCAGCGCTGAAAACTGCCCGGAACTACGTTGACCGTACTCCTCCATCACCTCGCCCAAGGCATTGACCACCTGGATGCTCCGGCTTTGCGGCCAGCCGGGCAACGTCGTCAACAACCGCAGGCGCAAATCGCCCTGCTCCAGCGTTTGTGACCCGGCGTCGGCCACCTCGCGGATAAAATCGTCGATGGTCTGGTCGATCCTGAAACGTTTGAGCGTATCGAGCAGCAGCGCCGGGGGTGGCTGATTATCCACCAAGGCCTGACGCAAGGCGCCCTCCTGTCCGGCACAGAGCTGGTGGAGCTGGCGTCGCACGCGGGCGCCAAGCCCTGCCGCGGGCTGGCCCAGACGCCGCCACAGCTGCTCCACGGGCCACTGCGCCGCTCGCTCGTAGGTCGTTTGCCAGGTACCGACGCCATTGTGCCGAAGCGGCACGGCGTGGAACGCCCCGCCACCAGGATGTTCGATCTGCCACTGCAAGCGGGCCTTGTCGTACCTCACCGCGTAGAGCTTTCCCGCCATCGGTAGATAAAGCTTGTCCTCGAACGGGTAAAGCCCAATTTCATCAGGCTGAAGCTCGTTTGGCAGGGTGACTGCGCGCTCATAGGGGAGCAGATCGACCTTCCACAATCGGCGCAGGCCTCCAAGGGCCTCGACAGGTATCAACTCATCGACTGAAGCAGGAGTTTTCAGCGCCTTGGACAGCCCCTCGCCGCCCTTTACCAGCCCGGCCCCGGCCGCCAACAAGGCGACGCTTTCAGCCACATCCATCAGGTAACCGAGGGCCTCGCGTTTCTCTCCGAGTTGCCAGGCCTGCAACCCGTCGTAGGTTTCCACTACCAATGTCACCACCGCCGCCGCCATCACGATCTCGCCGATCACCGGCACGAACGACAAGGCCAATGCCAGCACATTCAGCCCGGCTTCGCGGTAGGCGTCCAGACGCGCCTGACGCACCCGGGCGTCGACATCGGCCGTGGGCACTGCCAGTTGCCGGGCATGCGCCTTGATCCGAGCGTGGCGTTGCTGCTGGAAGCTCTCGAACAGATCGCCCTTGACGGGTGCTTCGCTTAACGGGATGTATTGGAAAATCGCCGGTACGGGCGGCCACTTTCGATCCTGGGAAAGCAAACTCGCATTCAGTTTGCGAAAGAACCGCAGCCGGTGTTCCTCGGGGACGAAACGGCTGAAGAATTCCTGGTAGGACGGATCCCGCAGTTTCAGGGTCAAATCATGTTCGAAGAAGACAAAGCGGCTGTAGCGCTTCAACGGGCTGCGCGGATCATCTGGAATGTAGGCAATACAGGGTAACGCCGAGCCCTCCTCGAGTTTCGCCCCGATGAGCAATCCACCGCTCAACTCGATATCGAACATCTTCATCCGGCTGCAATGGACGAGTTCTCCAGCGAGCTTCAAGCCCGTTTCGCCCTTGAGCAATGCCATCAGCAGATCATAGACCGCCAGGGCAATCTGCCCCTTCATGTAGGCGATATCGGCGGTCACCGCCAGCGCCTGTTTGTCATAATCGGCAAAGAGCGCTTTTACCGACGAAGCTCGGTTGCCAGGCGACTGACTGGAGGGATTGAAAACGCTGTCGACATGCGCCTGGTACAAACGCCCCAGATCCAGTGTTCGACAGAGCCGGGCAAAGTCTTCCGGGGTAAGGGATGCCTGGGAGCCAGGAGCGCGTCCGGGAAACTGGACCGTGGCCTTGCCTTCCAGCGCCCCCGGCTCGGCCTCGCTGGCTTCGAAGTTCTGCAGCGCCGCCTCCAGCAACGTTTGGCTCTGAATGAAGGTGTAGAGCTTGTCCTCGAAGATACTGGACAGGTAAGTCGCATCAATCCTGGCAAACCGGGCACGTTGCCAGTCCTGCTCGCCATCGTTGTGTTTTTCCAGTGCCAGGAGCAAACGTGGCAGACAGAACACATCGATCTTCTGGAGCTGCGCCATGACCCGCCGGACTTCATGTCGCGATGTTTCCAGGGCCAGCAGATGCTCACGAAACAGCAGGCGCATTTCTGGGGCGGCCCGGTAGAGCCAATGGGGAATCTTCTGCTTGATCGTATCGAAATGAATGCCCGCCTCGACAGAGGCGGGACTTTGCTCAATGACTGGTGTTGCTTGCATGGCAATCAACCTGGATATCCATTAGAGATTCCAGCTTATTGAGCGCTTGCCAGGGAGAGGGCGTACTTATTGAGGGCAGGATGGTTTCCATGCGTGGCCAGCAACAGAAACCATCAGGGTCACGACTTACCAGAAGCGTTGCTGGGTCAGGCGACTCCACCAACTGAGCAACACCCGGTCCAGCGAGCTGCTGGCAGCCAGTCCGACCCGCTCCTGCAGGCTTTTGCGTTCGGCATAATGCAGGAGGAACAACTCGGCCTGCTTGGCGCGCTCGGCAAGATATTCATCGCTGGTCTTCAGTTCATCGACCAACTGTTTGTCCAGGGCGGCGACCCCCAACCAGATTTCACCAGTGGCCACGTCATCAATTGCCAGCTGCGGGCGATACTGCGAGACAAAGTTCTTGAACAGGTGGTGGGTGATATCCAGGTCCTGCTGAAACTTCTCACGGCCTTTTTCCGTGTTTTCGCCGAATACGGTCAAGGTCCGCTTGTATTCGCCGGCGGTCAGCACTTCGAAGTCGATATCGTGCTTCTTCAGCAACTTGTTGACATTGGGCAACTGCGCCACCACACCGATGGAGCCGAGAATGGCAAAGGGCGCGCTGATGATCTTGTCGCCGATGCAGGCCATCATGTAGCCGCCACTGGCCGCGACCTTGTCGATGCACACGGTCAGCGGCACGCCGGCCTGACGGATACGCGCCAGTTGCGACGAAGCCAGGCCATAGCTGTGGACCATGCCGCCACCGCTTTCCAGGCGCAGCACCACTTCGTCCTTGGGCGTGGCCAGGCTGAGCAGAGCGGTAATCTCATGGCGCAGGCTTTCAGTGGCCGAAGCCTTGATATCGCCATCGAAATCCAGCACGAACACCCGCGCTTTGCTCTCTGGCTGCTTCTTGTGTTTTTTCTCGCTCTTGACCTGTTGCTTGCGCAAGGCCTTGAGCTGGTCCTTGTCGAGCAGGCTCTGCTCCAGGCGCTCGCGCAGGCCCTTGTAGAAATCGTTGAGCTTGCTGACCTGCAACTGCCCCGGCGACTTGCGCCGAGCTTTGCTGCGCAGTGCGGCGGCGGTCACCAGGACCACAATAATGGCAACGACGAGGGTAACGGTTTTAGCCAGAAAACTTGCGTACTCGGCGACAAACTCCACGGTGACTCCTTACAAAACCAGGCGGCCCCCGGCTGTGGGGACTCACTACCAATCAAGCATACCGTCGGTGCGGCCCTGCGACCAGTTGTGGCACCGTCTGAATTGTGTCTCTAACAAACATTTCAAACGAGCGTATGTTTTTTTATTGACAGGCTTCCGGCATCCCCATAACCTCGCCAGACCTTCAACGCAGCGGGACGACGCGGACGTGGGCAGCATTTATCTGATTCGACATGGCCAGGCCTCTTTCGGTGCGGACGACTACGACGTCCTCTCGCCGATCGGTATTCGCCAGGCCGAAGTCCTGGGCCAGCACCTGGCCGACCTGGGCCTGAACTTCGACCGCTGCCTGGCCGGCGACCTGCGGCGCCAGCAGCATACTGCCCGCACCGCCCTGCAGCAGTGCAGCGCCGCTGGCCTGTCGGTTCCTGAATTGGAGACCGATACGGCCTTCAACGAGTTCGATGCCGACGCGGTGATCCGCGCGCTGTTACCCGGCTTGCTACCGGAGGAACCCGAAGCCCTGCACATCCTGCGCAACGCCGCGCAGAACCGTACCGAGTTCCAGCGTCTGTTCGCCCTGATCATCGAGCGCTGGCTACGCGGCAACCACGACACCCCGGAGCTGGAAAGCTGGCTGGGCTTCGTCGCCCGGGTCGAGAGCGGGTTGTTGCGGATTCTCGAACAAGCGGACAACAGCCAGAAAATCGCCGTATTCACCTCCGGCGGGACCATCACCGCCCTGCTCCACCTGATCACCCGGATTCCGGCCAGGGAAGCCTTCGAGCTGAACTGGCAGATCGTCAACACCTCGCTCAATCAACTCAAGTTTCGCGGTCGCGAGGTGGCCCTGGCATCCTTCAACAGTCAAACGCACCTGCAACTGATGAAGGCACCGGAGCTCATCACCTTCCGTTGAGAACCGGTCAACCGTGACCCTTGGGGTCGCTGTAATCACCCATAAAAGGATCGAACCATGACTTCCGTAGCCGATGCCGTACAAGCAATGAAAGCCAAATTCAACCCAGCCGCTGCTACCGGCCTGGATCTGGTGTTTGGTTTCCGTATCGACGACACCAAGAACTTCTCCCTGATCATCAAGAACAGCACCTGCGAGCTGGCGGAAGGCGAGAACCCGGATGCACAAGTGACCCTGGTGATGGACAGCGAAACCCTGGATGGCATCGTCAGCGGCGAGACCGACGGCATGCAGGCGTTCATGGGCGGCAAGCTGCGCGTCGAAGGCGACATGATGCTGTCGATGAAGCTCAGCGAGCTGTTCCCGGGCTGAGACCCGCGCCGGTTGATCTGACGCACATGCAAAAAGCCAGGGATTTCCCTGGCTTTTGCATTTCTACAGACCCGATCGCCGGTCAGTTCTTGGCAACCTTGTCATCCTTCTTCACCGTCTCTTCCAGTGAGAAACGGCCCAGCGGGTTCTGCTGGAAGTGCTCGATATTCTTGCGCGAGATATTGATGTATGGGCTGTAGTACAAGTCGATCCAGTTGACATCGGCCTTGGCCATCTTCTGCAGGTCGATGTACATCTGCTTGCGCTTGGCCGGATCGCTTTCAATCCGGGCGGCCGCCACCAACGCCTTGACCTTCTCATTCCGGTAGCCGGTCATGTAGTTGTTGTTGGTATCGTGGCCCAGGACAAAGGTGGTTTTCTGGTCAGCGTCGAGAATGTCGTTGGTCCAGTACATCACCGACAGGTCATAGGCGCCGTCGATCAGCATCTGCCAGCTCTGGGTCGGATCGACCTTCTGCAGGTTGGCGGTGACCCCGACTTTCGCCAGTTGCTGCTGGACCATCACGGCGATCTGCTCGTCCGCTTCGTTGCCGGCGTTGACCACATAGTTCAGCTTCAGGTTCGAAACCCCGGCTTCGGCCAACAGCTTCTTGGCTTTTTCCGGATCGTAAGGGCGCTGCAGGTTGTCCGCGTAGTGGTATTGGCCACCCTTGGGAATGTAGGAATAGGCGACAACGCCCTTGCCGAAGGTCACGGTGTCCACCAGCGACTTCTTGTCGATGGCATAATCCAGGGCCTGGCGCACTTGCGGCTTGGCCAACTCGCCATGGGCATGGTTGATCAGCAGGTGGTCTTCGCGGGTCGAGGGGTCCAGATGGACCACCAGGTTCGCGTCTTTTTGCAGCGCGTCGACCCGCGAGAACGGAACGAAAATCGCCGTGTCCAACTCGCCGGCCTGGACTTTGAGCATCCGGGTATTGTCATCCGGAATGGAGATCCACTCCACGCCGTCCAGGCTGACGTTGCCGGCCTGCCAGAAGTCCGGATTCTTCTCCAGGACCACGCGATCGCCGCGAATCCACTCCTTGACGGTAAAGGCCCCCGATACCACTGGTTTCTCGGCGTAGGCATCCTCACCCATTTTCTCGATAGCCTTTTCCGACAGCACCGAGGCGGTCGGCGAAGCCAACTGCGAAACGAATGGTACCGACGGCGTCTTCAGGGTGACCACCAGGGTTTGCGGATCCTTGGCCTCGGCCTTGTCGATCAGCTTATAGGAGTCGCTCCACAACGACGCCTTGTTGTCACGGATGCGCAACAGGCTGAAGGCGGCATCGCTGGCGGTGATCGGCGAACCGTCGGAGAACTTCGCCGCACGCAGCTTGAAGGTGTAGGTCAGGCCGTCGGGCGAGGTCGTCCAGCTTTGCGCCAGCCCCGGCTCCAGTTGGGTGCCGGCTTTGTCGACGCGCACCAGGGTGTCGTAGACGTTGGCGAACACCCAGGTATCGCGGTTCTGTGCACTCTTGATCGGGTCGAAGGTGGTGCTGTCTTCCCGGCAACCGATGGTCAGCACGCCCGCGGCCTGTGCCACGCCTGCCGCCAACGAGCAAACGGCCAGGGTGGCCGCGCTCAACAGTTTAAAATGCCTGGATCTCATGCGTATAACTCCCTGTTAATCGATGGTGGGTTTAGGGTTTGCGACAGCGGTTCTTCGAGCACACAGCTGTAACGCTGGTGTTCGAGATAGCGGGTCGGCGGTGCCGTTTCGGCACAGCCTGGCCGGGCGAGACGGCAGCGCGGGTGAAAGGCGCAGCCGCTCGGGGCGTTCAATGGGCTCGGCGGTTCGCCGGGCAAGGGGTCGGTCGGCAGCCGGCGATCGGGATCGATATCGGGAATCGAGTTGATCAGCGCTGCCGTATAGGGATGACGCGGCGCGCTGAAGACCGCCTCGACGCTGCCTTCCTCGACGATCTGCCCCAGGTACATCACCGCCACGCGATCACACAGGCGCCGGACAATGGCCAGGTCGTGGGCGATAAACAGGATCGACAGGTTCAGGCGCTGGCGCAACTCCAGCAACAGGTTGATGATTTGCCCCTGGATCGACACGTCCAACGCCGCCACGCACTCGTCGGCGACAATCAACCGGGGCTCCACCGCCAGGGCCCGGGCGATGCCCACGCGCTGGCATTGTCCGCCGCTGAGGCTGCCCGGCTTGCGCCCGGCCAGTTCCGGTCGCAACCCGACCAGCGTCAGCAGTTCCTCGACCCGGGCCGGAATCTCCCGCTCGGCCACCTTGCGTTGCACCCGCAGGACTTCGGCGATGGTTTCACCGATGCTCAGGCGCGGATTGAGCGCGGCATAGGGATCCTGGAAGATCATCGCGGTTTCGCGGCGCAGGCATTCAAGGCGGACGCCCGCGCCTTGAGTGACATCCACGCCGTCGAACAGCACCTGGCCGGCGGCGATATCATTGAGCCGCAGGATGGCCCGGCCAAAGCTGCTTTTACCGCTGCCCGACTCCCCGACCAGTCCCAGGGTTTCCCCCGCGGCCAGGCTCAGGGAGACGCCGTTGACCGCCTTGACCCATTGTCGGTTCATGCCCAGCAAACCGCTGCCCTGGGCGGCAAAACGCACCTGCAGGTCCTTGACTTCAAGCAGGCTCATGGCTGACCTCCGAGCGCCAACGGGTAGTGACAGGCCACGCGCTGTCCGTGCTCGACAGCCTGCAAGTCAGGCATGACCTCACGGCAACCCGGCCCCAGGTACTCGCAGCGCGGATTGAAACGACAGCCCGTCGGCAAGGCACTGAGCAACGGCGGCTGTCCGCCGATGGTGCGCAACGGTTCCAGGCCCGCGCCGCCGGCCGGCTGACACGCCACCAGCCCGGCGCTGTACGGATGACGTGGCCGGGCCAGGAGATCGCGCTTGCGCCCGTGCTCGCACAAGCGGCCGGCATACATCACGGCGATCGAGTCGCAGGTCTGGGCAACGACCCCCAGGTCATGGGTGATCAGGATCAGTGACAGCCCGCGCCGATCCCGCAGCTCCAGCAGCAGGCGCAGGATCTGTGCCTGCACCGTCACGTCGAGAGCGGTGGTCGGTTCGTCGGCGATCAGTACCCTGGGCTCACAGCCGAGGGCCACGGCGATCATCGCCCGTTGGCGCATGCCGCCGGAAAATTCGTGGGCAAAGTGGTCGACGCGCTGCTGCGGATCGGGAATCCCCACCTGCCGCAGGACTTCGATGGCCTGGGCTCGCGCTTCACGACGCGTGCACTGCTGATGCTGGCGAATACCTTCGCCGATCTGCTCGCCGATACGCATCAACGGATCGAGGTGGCTGCTGGGGTTCTGGAACACCATGCCAATCTGTCGCCCACGCATCGCGCGCATGTCGGCTTCACCCAGCGCCAGCAGGTTTTGCCCGGCCAGATGCACGGCCGTGCCCTCGATGCTGAGCGCGTTGGACGGCAACAGCCGCATCAATGCCCGACAGGCCAGGGTCTTGCCCGAACCGCTTTCGCCGACCAGCCCGAGGATTTCGCCTTGCGCCAGATCGAAGGACAAGCGATCCACCAGCGTCAGCGGGGTCGGGCCATTATGGGCCAGCACACTCAGCTCCCGGACTTGCAGTACCGGCGAACTCATGTGCGCTCCCCCATGGCTTCGGCGACGCCATCGGCCAACAGGCTGAAGCCCATGGCCAAGGTCACGATGGCGATGCCCGGGAAGGTGCAGATCCACCAGGCACTGGTAATCAGGCTTTGCCCTTCGGCCACCATGGTGCCCCACTCCGCCGTCGGCGGCTGTACGCCCAGCCCCAGGTAACTCACCGCCGCGCCGTTGAGCAGCACCAACACCGCATCGGACATGGAAAACACCACCGAGCCGAACAACGCGTTGGGCAGCAGGTGCCGGAACAGAATGCGTCCATGGCCAAAACCGAGGCTCTTCGCCGCCAGGGCGAAATCGCTTTCCTTGAGCACCAGGATCTGCGCGCGAATCAGCCGCGCATAGGACACCCAGCCGACCAGGGCCATGGCGATATAGAAGCTGCTCAGGCCGGGACCGAGAATCGCCATGATCGCCAGCATCAGCACCAGGAACGGAAAGGCCAGCACGATGTCGATCAAGCGCATGCAGACCGTGTCGAAGCGCCCGCCGATATAACCGGACAAGGCGCCGACCACGGTGCCGATCAGGAACGGGAAAATCACCCCCAGCACCGACAGTTGCAGATCGACCCGGGCGCCCCAGATCACCCGCGACAGCACGTCCCGGCCAAAATGATCGGTACCGAACGGATGGGCCGCGCTGGGCGCCAGCAAGCGTACATCGATATTTTGCAGAATCGGATCGTAGGGCGCGATCCACGGCGCGAACAGCGCCAGCAACAGCCAGCCGCCGAGAATCGCCAGCCCGAGAGACATCGCCAGCCGACCGTTTTGCAGCCGCAGGCTCAAGACATTGCCCCGTGCCACCATTACTTGGGCACGGCTCATCGGACATTCACCCGTGGATCGATCGCCACCGTGGCCACATCGGCGAGGAAATTCACCGCCACCGTCGCCAGCGCCAGCACCATCGCCACGCCCTGCACCACCATGTAATCGCGACCGAAGATGCCGCGTACCAGCAACTGGCCGATTCCCGGAATTGCAAACAGACTTTCGATCACCACCGTGCTGCTGATCAACCAGCCGATATTCACTGCCAGCAGATTGACCGTGGGCACCAGGGAATTGGGCAGCACATGCCGACGCAGGATCGCCGTCTCCGACAAGCCCCGCGCCCGGGCGGCGGTGACGTGATCGGCCTGCAACTCCACCAGCATGCTCGCCCGCAGGTTGCGGATCAGCACCGAGGACAGGGCCAGGGCAATGGTCAGGCACGGCAGCGCCAGGTGATGCAGCTTGTCCAGCCAGGTGTGGCCGTAGCCGGTGACCGGAAACCAGCCCAACTGCACACTGAACACCAGGATCAGCATGATTCCCAGCCAGAATGCCGGCACCCCCAGGCCACTGGTGGTGAAGACCCGCACCAGGTTATCGACCCAGCCGCCCTTGTGGCGGGCGGCCAGGGTCGCCAGGGGGATCGCGATCAGCAGCGCCAGCAGGACGCTGCCCAGGACCAGGCTCAGCGTCGGCTCGATGCGGGTGGCGATCAGTTTCAGCGTATCGACCCGGTACTGGATCGATTGTCCGAGATCGCCCCGCAGCAGGTTTTTCAGGAAATAGAAATACTGCATCGGCAATGGCTGGTCGAGACCGAACTGCGCACGGACATTGGCCAGGGCCTGCGGCGTGCTCCGCGAGCCCAGCAGCGCCCGTGCCGGATCGCCGGGAATCGAGCGGATCAGGATGAACGTCACCAGGCTGATACCGAACAACACCGGCAGCAATTGCAGCGGCCTGCTCAGGATAAACCGGTAGCGCCGCAGATTCATGCCGCCCCCCGATGGCGCCGCAGGAAGTCGAGCAGGACCGGGAAGTAAGCCTCGGGCTCTTCGTAGAATGGCATATGGCTGCTGTTGGGAAACACATGCAGCTCGACATCCTTGAGCGCGCGCTTCATCCGATAGGCGCAGGCCGGGGTCAGTCCGTCGTGCTGGCCGGTCGTGATCAGGACCGGCATCTCGAAGGCCGCCATCTGCTCGATGCGGTTCCAGTCCTTGAGGTTGCCGACATAGAGGAACTCGTTGGGGCCCTGCATGGCCTCGTATGGCCCCATGTTCCAGTCGTCCAGCGAACGCTTGAGCGGTGCCGGCCATTCATCGAGACGGCACACATGCCGATAATTGAGCAAGGTGATCGCCGCCTGGTACTGCGGATGGTCGAGGGTGCCCTGGGCTTCATGGCGCTGCATCATCGCCACGGTCTCGCTGCCCAGTGCCGCGCGCAGACGCTCCAGCTCCTGGGTCAGGTGCGGGATATCCCCGACGGTGTTTTCCAGTATCAGGGTCTTGAGCTGCCGCGGATGATGGATCGCATACTCGATGGCCAGCCAGCCGCCCCAGGAGTGGCCGAGCATATGCACGCGCCCCAGTTCCAGCGCCTGGCGTACGTGCTCCACTTCGGCGACGTAGCGGGTGATGTCCCACAGCGCCGGATCGGTCGGTCGGTCGGAAGCGCCGGTACCCAACTGGTCGAATGCCACCACTCGCAGGCCTTTGTCCTTCAGCCAGGCGTGGGCGTCGCGCAGGTAGTCACACGGCAGCCCGGGGCCGCCATTGAGGCACAACAGCACTTCCTCGCCGCCGCCGAAACTGTAGACCGCTATACTGTGCCCGTTGACCTCGAGGGTATAACGTTGATCCGGTTCCAGCTCATACCACATCGCCACTCTCCCTGTTGCAGGCGTTTGTAGCCTGTCGGCTTCACCCTAGCGGGGAATTTTCGCGCCCATAAGCTAGCATTTCTTATAGGTTTGGCCTGGCTCTCCCTCGCCCAGGCGTGGCATTCTACTTGCTTGATTTCAGGATTGAAATTTATTCAGGACAGGAGAAGAAAGGATGCAGGTCAAATTCTCTGAAGTCGATACCCGCAGCTTATCCGGTAACAATATGGATGAGATCATGGATAGCGCGCTGATCCTCGCGGGCGCGCTGGGGTTCGATGCCTTGGTGTACGACTACACACCGGTGCCGCTGGACCATGATGGCAGCATGATCACCCCCTCGCTGCTCAAGGTCCGCAACACCCCGTCGGACTGGCATTCGCTCTGGTGCGAACAAGGCTTCTACCAGATAGACCCCGTGCAATACCTGGCCCTGAACACCGTCTCGGCGTTTGTCTGGTCCTATCAACCCAAGGCCGAGACCGCCTTGCAAAAGGTCATCGACCAGCGCCATTCCCCGGTAACCAGCTACCTGCAGGAACGGCAGATGACCTGCGGCGTCAGCGTGCCGATCCACCTGCCCAAGGGTGGATTCGCCTCGTTGACCGGGCTGCGTACCGGCAACGGTAAACATGTCCTGAAGGATGCAGAGCAAACCCTGACGGATTTCAGCGTCATTTCCCACGCGGTACAGGCCGCCGCCTACCCGTTGTTCGGCCCGGAAATTCGCGCCTACCCACATATCCGCCTGACCCGGCGTGAACGCGAATGCCTGCGCTGGGCGGCCGAGGGCCTGACCGCAAAGGAAATCGCCGAGCAGTTGCACCGCTCGCTGGCCACCGTGACCTTGCACCTGACCTCCGCCATGCACAAGTTAGGGGCGAAAAACCGCGTGCAGGCGGTGCTGCGGGCCACACACTACCGGCTGCTCGATAGCTGAACCGGCAAAAACCTATCAATTCGACTAGTTATGTCGGCGAGCCCATTTCGCTATCGTGCCCTGAATCGTGCACTCAGGGAGTTTGGTGAAATGGAATTCAACAAAATGCGTGAAGGGTTTGCGAACTTCGGCCCCTACCAGACCTGGTACCGTGTTACCGGCGACCTGGCCAACGGTCGTACACCGCTGATAATCCTCCACGGCGGGCCGGGCTGTACCCATGATTATGTCGACGCCTTCAAGGACATCGCCGCCAGCGGCCACGCGGTGGTGCACTACGATCAGTTGGGCAATGGCAAGTCCACCCACCTGCCGCACCAGGATCCGTCCTTCTGGACGGTTGAGCTGTTCCTTGCCGAGCTCGACAACCTGCTCGATCACCTCGACATCCGCCAGCACTACGTGCTGCTTGGCCAGTCCTGGGGCGGCATGCTCGCCAGCGAACACGCGGTGCGCCAGCCGGCGGGACTCAAGGCGTTGATCCTCGCCAACTCGCCCTCGTGCATGCGCACCTGGGTCAGCGAAGCCAACCGCCTGCGCGAGCAACTGCCGGCCGGCGTCCAGCAGGCCTTGCTCAAGCACGAGAAGGCCGGGACCTACCAGCATCCGGAATACGTCGCAGCGTCACGGGTGTTCTACGACCGCCATGTCTGCCGCATCAATCCCTGGCCGGAAGAAGTCGCCCGCACCTTCACCCAGGTCGATGCGGACCCGACCGTCTACCACACCATGAGCGGTCCGACGGAATTCCATGTCATCGGTTCATTGAAAGACTGGAGCATCATCGACCGCCTGGATCGGATCAAGGTACCGACCCTGGTGATCTCCGGACGCCACGATGAAGCGACCGAGGCGGTGGTCAAACCCTACGTCGAGAAGATCGCCGGCGCACGCTGGGCGCTGTTCGAAGACTCCAGCCACATGCCCCATGTCGAAGAGCGTCAGGCCTGCATGGGCACAGTCGTGCAATTCCTTGACGAGAGTCTCTGAGCCACACCTCCAGCCCTCTCTCCGACAGAACTGCCCGGTCTGATCCAGACCAGGCTTTTCGACTATTCTGGATTCCTGCTCGCGCATCAGGAACGCTGATCACCCTGCAACACGCCGACCTATAAGACCGCCGCGTGCTTGTGGGCCGACAGGGTGAGCATTAGATTAGCCAATAATCTCTGGCCTCCAGAATAAGCAGAAGGGATAAGCATGGCGCTTACTGACCAGTCCACCCGTATCCGTGCCGGCGAAGAGCTTGATGTCGGCCTGATCGATCCGTACCTCAAGGCACACATTCCAGGCCTGCACGGCCTGCCGGAGATCAGCCAGTTTCCCGGCGGCGCCTCGAACCTGACCTACCTGATCCGTTACCCGGAGCAGGAGTTCGTCCTGCGTCGCCCACCGTTCGGCCACAAGGCCAAGTCCGCCCACGACATGGGCCGCGAGTTCCGTATCCTCAACCAGCTCAAGGACGGTTTCCCCTACTGCCCCAAGGCCTACGTGCACTGCACCGACGAATCGCTGATCGGCTCCGAATTCTATGTAATGCAACGGGTCGAAGGCATTATCCTGCGCTCCGAGCTACCCGCGGAGCTGGGCCTGGATGCCGGGCAAACCGAAACCCTGTGCAAGAGCTTCATCGACCGGCTGGTGGAACTGCACCAGGTCGACTATACCGCCTGCGGCCTGGCCGACCTCGGCAAGCCGGAAGGCTACGTCGTGCGCCAGATCCGTGGCTGGAGCGAGCGCTATGAAAAAGCCCTGACTCCCGATGCGCCAAGCTGGGAAGCGGTGCGAGCCTGGCTCAACGACAAGATGCCCGCCGATCATCCGACCTCGAGCATCGTGCACAACGACTACCGCTTCGACAATGTGATCCTCGACCCTGACAACCCGATGCAGATCATCGGCGTGCTCGACTGGGAGCTGACCACCATCGGCAACCCGTTGATGGACCTGGGCAACACCCTGGCCTACTGGATCGAGGCTGGCGACCCGGCTCCGGTCCAACTGATGCGCCGCCAGCCAAGCCATGCTCCTGGCATGCTGACCCGCCGCCAATTCGTCGACTACTACGCCGAACGCTCGGGGATCGCCATCGACAACTTCGACTTCTACTACACCTACGGCCTGTTCCGCCTGGCCGGCATCGTGCAGCAGATCTACTACCGCTTCTTCCACGGCCAGACCCAGGACAAACGCTTTGCACAGTTCATTCAGATGAACAAGCTGCTGGAGCAGATGAGCCTGCAAGTCATCCACGCATCCCGTCTCTGACCGCGACTAAAACAAGGAAAATAACCATGTCCAAGACCCAGTTGTTCGACCTCGACGGCAAGATCGCCTTTGTTTCCGGTGCCAGCCGTGGCATCGGCGAAGCCATTGCCAAGCTGCTGGCCCAGCAAGGCGCCCATGTGATTGTTTCGAGCCGCAAGCTTGAAGGTTGCCAGCATGTCGCCGATGCCATCATCGCCGAAGGCGGCAAAGCCACCGCCATCGCCTGTCATATCGGCGAAATGGAGCAGATCAGCCAGGTCTTCGCCGGCATCCGCGAGCAGTTCGGACGCCTGGATATCCTGGTCAACAACGCGGCCACCAACCCGCAGTTCTGCAACGTGCTGGACACCGACCTCGGCGCTTTCCAGAAAACCGTCGACGTGAATATCCGCGGCTACTTCTTCATGTCGGTGGAAGCCGGCAAGCTGATGCGTGAGCACGGGGGGGGCAGCATCATCAACGTTGCCTCGATCAACGGCATCTCCCCGGGTATTTTCCAGGGCATCTACTCGGTGACCAAGGCAGCGGTAATCAATATGACCAAGGTCTTCGCCAAGGAATGCGCGCAATTCGGTATTCGTTGCAACGCCCTGCTGCCCGGCCTGACCGACACCAAGTTCGCCTCGGCGCTGGTTGGCAACGAAGCGATTCTCAAGACCGCCCTGCAACAGATTCCCCTCAAGCGGGTCGCCGCGCCAAGCGAAATGGCCGGAGCCGTGCTGTACCTGGCCAGTGAAGCATCGAGCTACACCACCGGGGTGGCACTGAACGTGGACGGCGGCTTTCTGTCCTGATATCGAAATAAAATTTCCATTTGTTGAAATTGGTGAATTTAAATTCTATAAATAGCCCTTCCTGAAAATAACAATCAAAGGATGCGGCGATGGACGAGTTGGGAATAGGCTTGATCGGCACGGGTTTCATGGGCCGTGCCCACGCCCTGGCCTTTCACAATGCCAGTGTGGTGTTCGAACTGCCATTGAAGCTGCGCCTGGTGGCGCTGGCGGATGCCGACACACGGCGCGCCGAGTCCTGCGCCACGGCCTGGGGCTTCGAGCGGGCCTACGGCGATTGGCAACAACTGATTGACGATCCCCGGGTTGGGCTGGTGGCGATCACCACGCCCAATCACCTGCATTTTCCCATGGCCATGGCCGCCCTCGCGGCGGGCAAGGCGGTGTATTGCGAAAAACCCCTGGCGGTCGACCTGGACCAGGCGACCCGGATGCGTGACGCGGCCCGACAGGCCGGCGTGATCACCCGAGTGGGCTACAACTACCAACACAATCCGATAATCGACCTGGCCCGGGATCTGATCCACCGCGGCGAACTGGGCGAGATTGTCGGTTTCCAGGGCGAATTCAGCGAAGATTTCATGGCCGACCCCACCTCCCCCTGGTCCTGGCGCTGTGAACCGCAGCACGCCGGTGGTGCGCTGGCCGACCTCGGCAGCCATCTGCTGGCCATGGCCCGTTATCTGCTCGGCGATATCAGCGCGGTCTGCGCCGACACCCGCACCGTCCACCCACGGCGCCCCGCCAGTGCCGGCAGCCTGGAAACCCGCCCGATTGCCGTCGATGACCAGGTCCACGCCCTGCTGCGCTTTGCCAACGGCGCCCGGGGCGCGATCAGCAGCAGCTGGCTCAAGCACGGCTACAAGAACCACCTGAGCTTCGAAATCAGTGGCACCCGCGGCACCCTGGCCTTCGACCAGGAACGCTTGAACGAACTACGCCTCTGTCGCGCCGGCCAGAGCGGTTTCCAGCGCCTGCTGGCCGGCCCCGATCTGCCCCGTTACGCGGCGTTCAGCCCGGCCGCCGGCCATCAGTTGGGTTACAACGAACTCAAGACCCTGGAGGTCCAGGCGCTGATCGCCGCGCTGGCCGGTCAAGGCCAGACGGGTACGGACTTCGAAGAGGCCTGGCAGGTGGAACGCCTGGCGACGGCGATTCGGCTGGCAGCCAAGGAGCGGCGCTGGGTCGATGTCAGCGAACTGTAAAATGGCTGGGGCGGGGGCTTGCCGGACCGCCGCGAAGGCGACCTGGCGACCTTGATGTCGCTGAAGCTTCGCGGCGGTGCGGCGATCCGACAGGCTCCGCTCCCACATGATGGCGCATTACTTGAGACTGGCGGCGACCTTGCCGGCCACATCCGCGGGCAGCCAAGCCTTCCAGACATCCGGGTGATCCTTGAGAAACGCCTGCGTCACCTGGCGCGGTGGCAGGCGCTCTTCACTCATTTTCGCCAATGCCTGGTTCAGCACATCGATCGGCAGGTCGACCTTGGCGAAAAACGCCACCACCTGCGGGTACTGCGCCTTGAACGGTGCGGAGACCCCAATGCTCAACTTCGACGCCAGGGAGCGGCTCGGCTTCGGATCGGGATTATTGGCGTCGGTCAGGGTTTTCCAGGCTTCAGCGTCAAAGGCCGGCTCCTCGAGCTGGACCAGCTTGAACTTGCCCAGCAACGGCGTCGGCGACCAGTAATAGAACAGAATCGGCTTGCCGCGTCGGATCGACGAGGTGATCTCCGCATCCAGCGCGGCCCCGGAACCACTGCGAAAATTCACGTAACTGTCGGTCAGGCCATAGGCCTTGAGCTTCTGCTGGTTGACGATTTCCGATGTCCAGCCGATTGGACTGTTGAGGAAACGCCCTTTGCCCGGAGCCTCCGGGTCCCGGAAGACATCCTTGTAACGGGCCAGGTCCGCAACCCCGTGCAGGTCCGGCGCCAGTGGCTTGATACCGCGCGCCGGATCGCCCTTGATCACATACTCGGGCACCCACCAGCCCTCGGTGGCACCCTTGACGGTATCGCCAACGGCCTCCACCTCGCCCGCCGCTTCGGCCTTGACCCAGACCGGGCTACGTCCGGCCCATTCCTCGGCGATCACCTGGATATCATTCTTGGCCAGGGCCGTTTCCAGGGTCACGGTGGTGCCAGGCAACATATCGGTCGGCAGACCGTAACCTTTTTCGACGATGTAACGCAGGATATCGGTAATCAGGCTGCCACTTTCCCAGTTCAGGTCGGCAAAGTGGATCGGCTGGGCAGCGGCCCGAGCTTGCAGGGGCATGGCGGTAACGCAGAATACAGCCAAGGCGCTGGCAAGCAGCACACGTAGTCCTTTCATGGAATTACCTCAATCACGGGGCGTCTCTCGGCAAAAAACCGAAAGCCCAGGAAACTTCAGTCAACTGAACTGTAGTAGAGGTTCCCGGATTGATGCACAACCGATCACTGAGTGTCTTGCGACTGAAGCTGCTGCAATTCACGTCGGACCATGCCGACATACTCTGCAGGCCCAAGGGCATAAAGCTGCGCCGCGACCCAGTTGAGCCAGGCGCCCTGCAGTTCAGCCTTGCGCTCGAACAGCCGACGAGCCTCGTCGCTGGCCTGCTGCTGATGCTGGCGATGGAACTCGGCCCGGGTCGAACTCATTACTCGCTGGCCTTGAACGTCAGTTCGCCCTTGCGCCAGCGGGCGGCCTTCTTGGTCACGTCCTTGAGGGTCTTGCTCAAGCCACCCAGCAGTTGTTCATGGGCGGCAAACACCATCACCACGGTATGCCCTTCCTTGAACAAAATCCCATGGCCTTCCGGCACGGTTACATAGGCATAGTCACCCAGGCCATAGACCGTGAGTTTGATCTCACGAAACTTGATGTCGAACTTGCCACCTTCGCGACTTGGCAGTACCGCGGCCCGAAAATGATCACCCACTTTCAGCTCCAGGCGTTGCTTGTCGTCGACCACCAGCGAGGTTGCGGTGTCGATCTCGGCAATGTAAATGCCTTCGGCGGTTTGTTCGGTGATATAGACGAAACGTGATTGAAACTGTTTGACCAGTTTGGCCCGAAGATCCCCCAGTACAAACAGTGCATGCATATCCAGATTACTGACTGCCAACGAAAAGTCCTCAAACTCGAAAAATGAAGCCGCCCGGCGAGTGTCAGGCAACACAAAACGATCGGTCACTGCCGTCGGTTACTGAATAGAAGCCCTGATGTTTGCCCGAGCGGCCTGGCGATGGTCACCGGTGCGCAGAAAGCCTAATGGATACAAGGTCCCATGACTTCTACGAAACGTCATCAGCGCTTGAAGGAAAACACCGCATTGCACCGATCACGGGAAACCGGCAACTGAGTTTGCGAGGGAAGGCCTTCTTGAAAAAAAGTAATTTCCGACATGCAGATTGTAAAAAATGCTCTGGATGAAATCAGCCCCCGAGCACTGGAGGTGATTCTAGAACACGTCAGGCCATTGGGGCCAATCAAACTGTCAGTGGGCAGCATCTTACAAGACAAAAAGTACCCAGGTATGTCCAGTCTGTCGCAAATACCTGGTAGGAGCCAGCGTTCGACGCAGATTTATCCTACAGGACGGTGCCATCTTGCCGATAATCTGGCAAGCATCATTCCAGGAGTATCGTCGATGATCAACTTGAACCCGACCCTGGCCCCATCTGCCTTCCTGCTGTCGCCCAGCGAAGATAGCGGCAGTTCCAGCAGCCGTCTCTCGGCTGCCCCGTTGTGGAGCGACGAAAGTGCTTCGAGTCTGCTGGGCAACAGCCTGGCGGGCAATGACAAGGCGGCAAAAGATCGGGTCAAGCAACTCAGGACCCAGATCGAGCAACTCCAACAAAAACTGCGCAGGGCCAACGCCCAACTGGCCGCGACCAAAAGCGCCCGTCACCGCAGCGAAGCGGCTCGCGAAGCCGCGGTGCAGCCCGCCAAGGCGCAGGTCGCAGCCCTGGGCGCCGCGCTGAACGGCACCAGTACCGCGCTGGTCATGGCAGAAAAGCTGATGGCCGGCATGGTTAATACCACGGTCTGAGGTGGGCTCAGCGGACGCCTTCGCGGCGGTGCGGCGCAGAGCCCCCCCCGAGGACGGAATCAAGCCTTTTTCGGTGCGCCTTCCGGCTTGTAGCCCAGACGCAGTCCGCCCCAATGGCGGCCCTTGACCATGATCGGCACCGACAGGTCATGCATCAGCTCGCCGGTGTCACGGGTATAGGTCTGCAATAGTACCGGCTGTTGATGACTGCCACAACGAATCCCCGTGCGGTCATCGAACTTGCGCTTGGTCCGGTTGTGCAGCGTGTCATGCTGCGGATCACCGGTCAGAGGCTGGCAAAACGCCTGGTTATGGGTCGGCACATAGCCCTGGGGCGTACAGGCAATGGCGAATACCAGGCCTTCATGGCGCGCCAGCAAGGGTTCCTGGATCGCCGGCAGGACCTGATCGGTATAACGGTCGAAGCGTGTCTGGTATTTGGCCGGCGAGGTATTGGCGATCGGCTGGTAAGTATGATCGAACAAGTCATCCAGACTGATGCGAGCCTGTTCGATGTCCGCCTCGAAACGCGCGGCAATCTGCGCGGCTCCCTCGCGGGCGAGGTCGTAGACCCGCTGGTGGTAATCATCCAGGCCGACTTCGGCCAGGCGCTGGCTGATGGTCTCGGCCTGCCCTTCCATCTGTATCGCCGCCTGGGTCAGGTGACAGGTCTGCTGGTCGCTGACAGCCAGGTCGCCACGCATCTGCTCGACCGCCGTGAACAGGCTGTCCAGTTGCTCGCGGTTGCTCTGCGCGCCCCGGGCGATCTCACCCACCTGCGCTTCGACGCTGGCGGCCAGGCCAGCGATATTCTCCAGGTGCCGGCCGGTATCCTCGACCTGCTCGACACCACCGTCCAGGTCCTGGGCCAGTTGGCGAATCTGCTCCACGACCTGGGTGGTACGTTGCTGGATGTCGGCCACCATGACCCCTACCTCATCGGTCGCCGTGGCCGTGCGCCCGGCCAGTCCGCGGACCTCGTCGGCCACCACGGCAAAGCCGCGACCATGCTCTCCGGCGCGTGCCGCCTCGATGGCCGCGTTGAGGGCCAGTAAATTGGTCTGACTGGCGATCGACTGGATCACCAGGGTCACTCGCTGGATTTCCTCGCTGCGCAGGCTCAGGGCCTCGATCAGCTCGCGGCTGGCATTGGCCTGCAGGCTGAGCTGGTGCATGCGGCCGATGGACTCCGCCAGCACCGTATGTCCCGCGGCGCTGCTGATGCGCGCCTCACTGGCGGAGCCGAGGGCCTGCTGGCTCAACTGTGAGGTGGTCTGCTCGGTATGGATCACCTGTTCGGCACTGGTAACAATTTGTGCGGCGGCGTTGAGCTGCGACTGTACCTTGCCGGCCAGTTGCTTGACCGAAAAGGCCACGCCGGCGGCGGACAGGGCATTATGGCTGGTGGTATAGGAAAGGTCCCGGGTCAGTTGCGCCAGGGCTTCATCGCCAGCCTGGACGACTGACGCGGTGACCGGGCGCATCCGCAGACGCGGCAACCAGACCAGTAACAAGGCCAGGGGCAGGCAAACGATCAAGGGCCAACCGGCAAAGCTCATGGCACACAGCAACAGCGCCAGTCCCAGGCTCTGTATCAATGGCGTGAGCCAACGCAGTGTCGGTTTCGATGCGGCGTCCACGTGCGGCCCAACCCCAGGCAGAATTCCTTCTCCAGACATGTACTTACCCACTGTGAGCTTCTAGTTGTTTTTTCGCATTAAACGCCACTATTGAGCCATTAGCCATGGTCCATTAGTTGTAGGGCGTTTGCATCAACAATAGTCGCTATGGGGCGGCTGTGGAGGCGGGTTTGCTGGCGATGAGCGATGACGCGGTTTGACAGGGACACCGCGTCGTCCGGATCGCCAGCCAGCCGGTTCCTACAAAGGGCGGCGATCAGGCTTGGCGCTGGTGCTTGTCGATCTGCTCGTGACGTTCCTGCGCTTCGATGCAGTACTTGGTGGTCGGGCTGATCAGCAGGCGCTTGAGGCCGATCGGCTCGCCGCTGTCGTCGCACCAGCCGAAGGAGTCGTCATGGATGCGCAACAGCGCCTGTTCCAACTGCGGCAGCATGCGCTGGTCGCGATCAATGGCATTCACTAGCCAAGTGCGTTCCTCTTCAACGGAAGCGGCGTCAGCCGGGTCAGCCGGCGTATCGAGACTCTCGATGGCAATACGGTTCTGCTCGATACGCTCGTGGGTTTCGACTTTCATCGCTTGCAACAGCTCGGTAAAGAAAGCCAGTTGCTCGGCGTTCATGTAGTCGTCCGCCGGCATGGCCAGCAACTTTTCCTTTGTCATTGATTTCTCTATAGAAAATACGTGCATTAAGGCGAATTAGGGAGCGTTCTGAGCACCTGAGGGGGATGCACAGAAAGGCGCCGTCCATTCCAAGCGCCACCCGGCACTCAATTTACGAGGGGCGGCAGTCTAAGGCCGAGTTATCGAGTCAGCAACTGAAATGACAGCAAAAACGTCCGATACGCCCGCACGGGCGCTCTGCACCAGTCCCGTGGAGACGTATCGGAGTGTGTTTATAACAAGAAATTCCGCGCAAAGCGCCTGTTAAGGAGACAAATGGTCACGCAATGCCCGACGCAGGACCTTGCCTACGGTCGTCTTGGGCAGCTCCTCGGTGCGAAACTCGACGATCCGCGGCACCTTGTACCCCGTCAGGTACTCCCGACAATGGGCCAGCAACTGGACGTCGGTCAGTGCCGGATCCTTGCGCACGACAAAGATTTTCACCCGCTCCCCGGTGACCTCGTCGGCCACCCCGATGGCCGCCACTTCCGCGACGCCGGGGTGCAGGGCGACCACATCCTCGATCTCGTTGGGGTACACATTGAAGCCCGACACCAGGATCATGTCTTTCTTGCGATCCACCAGGCGAATGAAGCCCTGTTCATTCATGACCCCGATATCGCCGGTCGATAGCCAGCCGGCCCGATCCAGCACCTTGGCGGTCTCCTCCGGCCGCTGCCAGTAGCCCTTCATCACTTGCGGGCCACGGACCTGCAATTCACCCTCCTCGCCCAGTTCGGCCAACTCGCCGTCTTCACGCATGAACCGCACCCAGGTCGAAGGCAACGGCACGCCGATGGTCCCGCTGAAGTCGCCCTCGCGCATCCGCGCAATATCGATGGGACTGATACTGACCACCGGCGAACACTCGGTCAGCCCATAGCCTTCGATGATCGGCACCCCGGTCACCTCTTTCCAACGCCGGGCCACGGCGGTATGGGTGGCCATGCCGCCGGCAATGGCCAGCTTCAGATCGGAAAAGTCCCGGCCGCGGAATTCCGTGTTTTCCAGCAGCCCGTTGAACAGGGTATTGACCCCGACAATGCCGCTGAACTTCTCCTTGCGCAGGATCATCTGCACCCGCTTCACGTCACGGGGGTTGGCGATCAGGATATTGCGCCCGCCCAGGCACATGAACATCAGGCAATTCACCGTCAGCGACAGCACGTGATAGAGCGGTAACAGGGTGACATTGGTTTCCTGCTGGTTCTCACCCAGTTGGTCGCCGATCCAGGCCTTGGCCTGCATCAGGTTGGCGAGGATATTGCGGTGGGTCAGCATCGCCCCCTTGGCATCGCCCGTGGTGCCGCCGGTGTACTGCAGGAAGGCAATGTCATCGTGTGCCAGCTTGACCTTCCTGACCTGCATCGTCGCGGCCTGTTTCATCAACCGTGGAAATCGGGTCGCCCCGGGCAGATCGAAACGTGGCACCTGTTTCTGCACATGGCGCAACACGAAGTTCAACGCCGCGCCCTTGTAGGTCCCCAGCAGATCGCCGATTGCCGCCACCACCACGTTTTTCAACGCGCTGCCAGGCATCGCCTGCTCCAGGGTATGGGCGAAGTTCTCGAAGATCACCACGGTCTCGGCACCACTGTCCTTGAGCAAGTGCCTGAGCTCATGGGCGGTATACAGCGGGTTGACATTGACCACCACGGCGCCCACCAGCAAGGTGCCGAACAGGCAGATCGGGTACTGCAGGCAGTTGGGCATCATCAGAGCCACGCGGTCGCCCTTCCTCACCCCCCGCGACTGCAACCAGGCGCCGAACGCAAAGGCGCGCCGCTCCCATTCGAGGTAGCCCATCTCGGTACCGATACTGACGTAGGCGACGCGCTCGCGGTACTTCTCCATGTGCTCGAGAAACACCTCGCGCAGCGACGGATAACGCTCGATCTCGGTTTCGATATCGGCCGGGACACCCGGCAGGTAAGCGCTCAACCAGATGCGCTGGTCAATGCTGTGCAGGCTTGCGAGGCTCATGGTTCTCTCCTTGTTGTTGTTTTATTTTTCGACGATGGCGGTCACGCCCAGCCCGCCGGCGGCACAAATGGATATCAGCCCGCGGCCCTGGCCACGCTGGTCAATCGCCTTGGCCAGGGTTGCCAGTAGCCGCCCCCCAGTGGCGGCAAACGGATGCCCGCAGGCCAGGGAGCCGCCATTGACGTTGAGCTTGTTGCGGTCAATCGAACCCAACGCCGCGTCCAGGCCAAGGCGTTCGCGGCAATAGCCGGGATCTTCCCAGGCTTTGAGGGTACAGAGCACCTGGGCGGCGAAGGCTTCGTGGATCTCGTAGAAGTCAAAGTCCTGCAAGGTCAGGCCCTCGCGGGCGAGCATCCGCGGCACGGCGTAGGCCGGTGCCATCAGCAGCCCCTCGCTGCCATCGACAAAGTTCACCGCCGCGGTTTCACCGGTACGCAGGTAAGCCAGCACCCGCTGGTTGTTCGCCTGCGCCCACGCCTCGCTCGCCAACAGCACTACCGAGGCGCCATCGGTCAGCGGCGTCGAGTTGCCGGCGGTCAGGGTGCCGCTGCGCTTGTCGTAAGCCGGCCCGAGGCCGGCGAGCCTCTCCAGACTGGCATCGGCACGCAGGTTGTTATCGCGTGTCAACCCACGATACGGGCTGATCAGGTCATCGAAGAAACCCCGTTGATAGGCGGCAGCGAGGCGTAGGTGACTGCTCAGCGCCAATTCGTCCTGAGCCAAACGAGAGATCTGCCAGCGCTTGGCCATCTCTTCACAATGCTCGCCCATGGACAGCCCCGTGCGCGGTTCACCATTGCGCGGCGGCAGCGGCTTGAAGAACATCCCCGGACGCACCCCGAGCAGGCTGCGTAGCCGCTCGCCCAGGCTCTTGGCCCGGTTGGCCCGCAACAGGATCTGGCGCAGGCCCTCGTTGATCGCGATAGGCGCGTCCGAGGTGGTATCGGCACCGCCGGCAACCCCCACGTCGATCTGTCCGAGGGCGATCTTGTTGGCCACCAGCAACGCCGCTTCAAGGCCGGTGCCGCAGGCTTGCTGCACATCGTAGGCCGGGGTCTGCGGCGCCAGGGTGGTGGACAGCAAGGCCTCGCGGGCCAGGTTGAAATCCCGCGAATGCTTGATCACCGCGCCGGCGGCGAACTCCCCCAGCCGCTGCCCCTCGAGGCCGTGGCGATCCACCAGCCCCTGCAAGGCGGCCACCAACAGGTCCTGATTGCTGTCCTGGGTGTAAGCCGTATTGGAGCGGGCAAACGGAATGCGATTGCCACCGAGGATGGCGACCCGACGTACCGGCGCCGGGTTGAAACTGTAGGCACTCATGACCGCTCCCCCTGGATAAAGAGTCCGCGCATATGCGGCTTGTCCCCCGCACTGTTACGCACTTCGAATGCATGGCGCGGCCCTGTCGGCGGCACATTCCACAGCGTGACGCTGGCGGGCAGGAAGATGGGCAGCTTGAACTCGCAGACCAGCTCCGCGACGGTCAAGGGCCGCGGCGCTTGTTGCGCCGCCAGTGCGCGGCCAAGAGTCCACATGCCATGGGCAATGCTCCGTGGAAAGCCGAACAGGCGAGCCCCGAGCGAGGAAATGTGGATCGGATTGTAATCACCGGATACCCGGGCAAAACTCCGCCCCAGGTTCGCCGGCAACGACCAACGCTGGGTACGCACCAGGGCCGCCTCATCAAGGTCCAGCGCGTCCGGCCAAGGCTCGCCCAGGGGCGCGGCCACACCACGGCGCAGATACAGGCTTTCACTCTCCCAGACCAGGTTGCCAGCGCCTTTGGCCCGGGTGACGATCAGCACCGCCTGGCCCCTTGGGTGCGCGACCCAACGCTCGCAATGTACCGCCAGGCGCAAGGCCTGCCCGGACTCCAGGCGCTGGTACTGGCGAATGCGATTGGCCAGATGGACCATGCCGCTGGCCGGCCAGGGAAAGCTCGGACTGGTCAGCAACAGCAAGTGCAGAGGAAAAGCCAGGGTATGCGGAAACGACAATGGCACCCCGTGTTCAGGGCGAAAGCCACAGGCCCGGGCATAGCGGGCAATATCCATCTCCAGCAGTTCCACCGCCGGACGCAGCAGTCGCTCGTCGGGCAAGCATGCTGGCCCCTCCAGCTTGGGCTTACGCAAACTGCGCAGGCCGTTCCAGAGCAGGCGAGCGCCGGAAGGCGGCGGGTCGACAATACGCATGCGCGGATCCGTGTTCATCATTCAGGCCCCCAACAGGCTTTGCCCGCAGACGCGGACCACCTGCCCATTGATTCCACCGGAGGCCGGATGCGCCAGCCAGGCAATGGTTTGCGCCACGTCCTCGGGCTGACCACCCTGGGCCAGCGAGTTCATCCGCCGTCCCGCCTCACGGATCAGCAACGGAATCCTGGCGGTCATCTGCGTCTCGATAAACCCCGGTGCCACGCCGTTGACCGTGACCTGCTGGCGCGCCGCCAACGGCGCCAGGCCCTGTACCAGGCCAATGACCCCAGCCTTGGAGGTGGCATAGTTGCTCTGCCCCAGGTTGCCGGCGATCCCGGAAATCGACGACACCCCGATAATCCGTCCGCCGGGATTGATCCCCTGCCCCTCCAGCAAGGCCGTGCTCAATCGCAACGGCGCCTCCAGATTCACCGCCATGACCTTGCGCCAGGCCGCCTCGGTCATTTTCGCCAGGGTCTTGTCCTGGGTGATGCCGGCGTTGTGCACGACGATATCGAAAGCCCCCTGCTCGCCGACGAACGCCAGCAGCCGCTCGGCCGCCTCGGGCGCGGTGATGTCCAGGGCCAGCGCGGTTCCCACCAGGGATGCCGCGACTGACTGCAATTCAGCCTCCATGGCGGGGATATCCAGGCAGACGACCTCGGCGCCCTCGCTGGCCAGTACCTGGGCGATGGCCAGGCCGATACCGCGACAAGCGCCGGTGACCAGGGCCCGACGCCCCCTCAGTGGTGTGTCCCAGAAAATCTCCTTGGGAAAGTCCACCGGTTCGCCGATCCGCACCACCTGACCGCAGACAAAGGCCGAACGCCGGGACAGAAAGAAGCGCACGCTGCTGTCCATCTCCGCCTCGGCACCGGGCTCGATGTACAGCAGTTGCACGGTAATCGCCCGGCGCAGCTCCTTGCCCAGGGAGCGCACGAACCCCTCCAGGGCCCGTTGTGCCACTTTCTGCGCCAGTGCCGCGCAGTGTTCCGGCGGCGTGCCGAGGACCAGCACCCGGCCATGGGCGCTCAAGCGCCGGACATTGGCGTGGAAAAAGCGGTACAGCTCGTCCAATTGCAGCACGTCAGCCAGGCCACTGGCGTCGAACACCAGCCCCTGGACCTTGACCGTGGACGGTGCATCGATGCTGGCCGGTACCGCAGCCACGGTCCCGGTGGCGGCGAAGATCCGTTGCAACTCGCCTGACAGGCGCCCCTGGGGCCCCGCCGCCAGCACCAGCGGATTGAGCAGGTTGCCTGTCTGGCCTTGGCGATAGCGTTGCAACGCCAAGGGCTGCGGCAGGCCCAGGGTGCGGGCCAGCCAATGGCCCCAGGGGGTGTTAGTGAAAGCAAGATAACCGTCAGCCATGAATAGATTCCGCTGGAAAACCGAGAAAAGTCATCAAATAGGGTTGTCGGCGCCCACCCGGCGCTTGCCCGGGCTCCTCTGCGCCTGGTCGATGTGCGCCTGGCGCCGCTGCAATGCCTCCAGCAGCCCAAAGTCCTGGGGAAAGTCGTCCACCTGGATCGCATGGTCGCCATATTCAACATAGCGCTCGAGCAGTTCACCCTCCTCACCGCTGATCAGTTGCAAGGCCAGGGCCTTGGCCAACCAGGGCACAAACGCCTCGCGGGAAATCGGCAATGGCGCGACAAGCCCTTGGCGCACCGCCGGTTTCAGGCGCGCGTCGATCAGGTCCACCTGGGGCAACAACTGGAACGCCAGTTCGCCGTAGGCCAGCTTGTCGATATCCGGCTGCGGGATATAGGAATCGGCCAACAGCCGGTCGCGGCTCTCGCCTGGGGTTTGCACCAACTCGGCGACCTCGGCCAGCAGCCGGTCGGAGGGTTTGCGCAAGGCAATCCCAAACGGAAAAGCCAGGGCGCGGAGCAACCGGCGCGCCGCTTTCGAGGGGTAGTTGTCGAGGGTTTCATCCAGGGCTTCATGGGCCCGCCACAGGGCATCCTGGGCCGCCCAGTGCACCAGCGGCAGATCCTCCCGGGGCCGGCCGTCGTCTTCGAAACGCTTGAGCACGCAGGACAGGATGTACAGCTGCGAGAGGATATCGCCGAGCCGCCCGGTGATGCTTTCCTTGCGTTTGAGCGCACCGCCCAGTACGCCCATGGAAATATCCGAAACCAGGGCCAGCGCCACCGACAAGCGCCCGGCCTGCCGATAATAAGCGGCCAGGGCCGGCTCGGTTTGCGCCGGGGCCTTGAGCAACCGGCCCGCCGTCAATCCATGCACCAAGGCTCGTACCGTGTTGGCCAGGACAAAGCCGAGATGGCCGAACATCGCCCGGTCAAAGGCCTCCAGCCCCTCACGGCCCTGGCGGCGAGCTGCCTCCATTTCACGCAACACATAGGGATGGCAGCGAATCAGCCCCTGGCCGTAGATGATCAGGCAGCGGGTCATGATGTTCGCGCCCTCCACCGTGATGGCAATCGGGCTTTGCTGATAGGCCCGAGCGAGGAAGTTGTTCGGCCCCATGCAAATGCCCTTGCCCGCGACGATGTCCATGCCGTCGTTGACAATGGCGCGGGCCCGTTCGGTGACGTGGTACTTGGCGATGGCGGAGATCACCGAGGGTTTCTCGCCAGCATCCAGAGCGGCTACCGAGACCTTGCGCACCGCATCACAGGCGTACAGGTGCCCGGCCATGCGCGCCAGTGGCGCCTGCACGCCTTCGAATTTGCCGATGGGCAGCCCGAACTGCTTGCGCATCGCGGCATAGGCGCTGGTGCCACGCACGGCAATCTTGCCCAGGCCGACATTCGCCGAGGGCAGCGAAATCGCCCGACCGGCGGCCAGGCACTCCATCAGCATGCGCCAGCCGTTGCCCACCTGCTCGCGACCGCCGATCACCCAGTCCAGGGGAATAAAGACCTCCTTGCCCTGGGTCGGACCGTTCTGGAACACCGCATTGAGCGGCCAGTGCCGACGACCGTGGCGCACCCCCGGATGGGACGTGGGGATCAGCGCGCAGGTGATCCCCAGGCTGCCCGGACTGCCCAGCAAGCCGTCGGGATCTTCGGCGCGGAACGCCAGGCCGAGCACCGTGGCAATCGGTCCCAGGGTGATATAGCGCTTGTCCCAGGTGACACTGAAACCCAGCACCTCCTGGCCCTCGAAGCGCCCCTTGCAGACCACCCCGAGATCCGGAATCGCCCCGGCATCGGAACCGGCATAGGGACTGGTGAGGGCGAAACAGGGAATGTCCTCGCCTCGGGCCAGGCGTGGCAGGTAGTACTGGCGCTGGGCCTCGGTGCCATAATGCAGGAGCAGTTCGGCCGGGCCCAGGGAGTTGGGGACCATCACCGAGATCGCCGCCGCCGAACAGCGGGTCGACAGCTTCATCACTACCTGGGAGTGGGCGTAGTGGGAGAAGCCCTTGCCGCCGTATTGCCGGGGAATGATCATGCCGAGAAAGCCGGCCTCCCGGGTGTACTGCCAGGCCTGGGGCGACAGGTCCTGCCAGACCTGGGTGGTTTCCCAGTCGTTGGCGATGTCACAGAGGGCTTCCACCTCGTTGTCGAGGAAGGCTTGTTCCTCCTCGCTCAAGCACGCCGGCGCGGCGCTCAGCAGGCGCTCCCAGCGCGGCTTGCCGCTGAACAGCTCGGCGTCCCACCAGACCGTCCCGGATTCGATCGCCGCGCGCTCGGTGTCGGACATGGCCGGCATGATCTGGCGGAACAGGACCTGGGCCTTGCGTGAGAGCAAGGCCCGGCGCAAGGGTTTGATCGCCAGTACCACGGCCGGAGCCAGGAGCGTCAGCACGCCGATGGCCATGCCCGGCAATCCGACCACGCCGAATAGATAACCACCGGCCAACCAGACCAGCACACCGCCCAACCACAGGCTCGCGGGCGCCTGTCGATACCCCAGGGCCAAGGCCCCCGCCACAGCCAGCAACAACCAGAAAGTCATGGGCACACCTCTTTGAACATTCAGGAAAACCACGGGCGCCAATCGCTGATGGCCCGCTGGGTCAGCCATCTCCATAACGGCTGACCGACCTCTACCTTACAAAGAACAGACTCGTTTTAAAATTATTTTTTAAATTAATATTTAATTCTGAGACCAACAAAAAACCGACCGGGTCGGTTTCTGGGAGGAGCTTGCAATCAAGGCAAAACACGCCCCTGCAGGAGCCGGCTTGCTGGCGATGGCGGCGGTGAATCTTGCATCACCATCGCCAGCAGGCTGGCTCCTACAGGTTTTGCGGCGCTGTCAAATAATCCGATAGATCAGACAGCGACGCCTCTCAGAACTTGTAGGTTGCCGAGAGACTGACCACTTCGCCGGAGGCATCTACCTTGCCGTCGAGCGTGGAGCCACCCAGACGATCCACGTTCTGGGTACGGATCGGGGACTCCTTCACAAACTGCCGCGAATATGCGCCGTCGATACTCAATCCTGGGATTTCCTTGATTTCATAGCCAAAGCCCAGTGAGGTAAACCAGCGGTCGTTGTCCGGGATCCGGGGATCGCGGGTCGAGTCGCGGGTTGGTGTCTGGTCGAAGGCCACGCCGGCGCGCAGCGTCAGGCGATCAGTGAACCTATAGTCGCCGCCCAGCGAGTACATCATGCTGTCCTTGTAGTTATAAGGAATGGAGACGATGAGGTTGCCATCGGACTTCAGCGTCAGGTTCTTGAAAGAAGACCACTGGGTCCAGGTCGCACTGAGGCCCAAGGTGAAACGGTCACTGAACACGTGTACCCAATCCAGGCCGGCCGTGGCGGGGATATCCAGCTGGGTGGTGGCGTTGGCACCGTCGGGATTGAGCTTGAGTCCGGGATAGGCCAGCCCCACCAGCGTCTCACCGTTGGGACCCACTGGCAGAGTGGTGTACTCCCTGCCGAGCGCATCGGCGTAAATATTGTATTTACCCTCCAGCTTGTTCTTGATCTTGGCGTGATAGTTCAGCCCAAGGGTATCCCGATCGGTCGGTTTCCAGACCACCCCGGTAAACCAGCCGACCGAGGTGTTGTCCACCTTGACACGCATCAGGTTCGAGCCGGCACCCGACGGGAAGGGAATGCCCCCCAGCCCCGGGGACAAGGCCGCCGCGCCGGTCAGGTTGAGGTTCTGGCTGACGAAGCCATTGGTGTGCTGCACGATGACACCGCCGCCCACCGAAAAGGCGTCGTTGACTTTGAACGAAAGCGAGCCCGTGAGACCCACGGTTTCGATCTTGGTATCCACCGCAAAGTCACGTCCTTTCCAGCCATCGTCCCAGGTACTGCGCATCCCCTGCGGAATAACCTGACTAAGACCAAAGGAAAACCGATCATTGATCGGTATGACCATGAATCCGGTTGGCAGCCAGGCAGTAAAACCACCTTCGCCACCGTCGCCGGTCAGGGGCACGGGATCGCCAGTAGATCCATCGGGATTGACGGGTGTGATGGACGCTGGATTGCCCTGATAATCGGTAGCGGTCCCCTTGTACTTCAATTTTATACGGGCATAGTCGACCGTGAACTGCGCGACATTCTGATCAATGAAAGCCATCGCCGCCGGGTTGTTGTAGGCCGCGCTGGGATCGTTCTTGAACAGTGATCCACCACCGAAAGCTCGCCCCCAACCAGGTGCACCGTAGGTGGGTGTCGAAAAGCCACCGGCCTGAACAGGCCCTGCAATCACCAACCCGCCCCAAATAGCCAACACCGTAGCGACGTGCAATTGTTGTTTCTTATTATTCATGCCTCACTCCTTATTATTATCAACCGTAACAGGTCATCCGGTTCAACAGCGCTCAACAGACGCCTCCGAGAAGGCGCCTGTCTTATCAACGAGTGATCAGCACGTTGTTTTCAAAGCGACCTCAGGGATTGGTGATGACGAAGGTCGGATTAGGTGCGACGTTGAGCGCGGTGATGGTGCAGCTCCCAACGGCCTGGGCACTTGGAACAGTCAACGCGCCGCCGCCATAACTGGTGTTGATCGTGGCGGTACCGCAGTTTGAAACGATACTGAAGCTGACACCGGACACCGTTGCCGTGCTGGTACTGGTAGGTGTCAGTGTCCATGGCAGGTTCTGCATCACTGGTACACCGCACAAGGCATTGGAACCACTAACAGTGGCAGCGGTAATCGACGCCGTGGCTCCGTTGGCGGCAGTCTTGCCGGTGAACGTAATGTTGCAGGTCACTGGCAGATTGAACGAGGCCGGAGATTTCACCGTAATGGTGCCTGGTGCGGTGAAGTTGGTGTTCACTGGGGTAATGGTTGCAGCATTGACCATGGATGCCGCGCCTAAGCAGACAGCAATGGCCGTGAACGACATGAGTGTTTTAAGAACTTTCATTGTTGTTATTCCTCACATGTTATGGCGATTCATTTCGCCAGGGGGTTATGGCCGTTAATGGACAACACGGAGTAATGCGACAGCAACAGCGACCGAGCTTCCCTTGCCAGCCAAACTTTCAATTTTTACTAAACAACGGGTTATTCCGTTCAGGGCACAACCCGAAAAGTCGGCGGCATCTGGATCGATACCGTCTTGATGGTGCAACCGCCGTCCAGCGCTACCGAGACCGCCTGGAGTTTTCCGCTACTGTTGCTCCAAGTCCCGTCCGCCGTGCTCGGCCCACAGTCACCACCCACGAACGGGGCGTGCACCGTGACCTGGATACCGGACATAGAGCCGCTACCGTCGTCCTTGGCCACCAACTTCCAGGGCAGGTGCGTGGCCTCGACCTGGCCACACTTCAGGCCGCCATCGAAACCCACTTTCTCGACACTGGCATAACTACCGTCGGCGCTGATCCGACCGCTGACTTCAATCGTACAGTCGGCATTGATAATGCTCTTGGCGAAACTGATCGGGCCCTTGGCGCTGAACTCGGTATTGGCCGGCTCCATACGCGCGGCGGCAAACGCCGGCGCCACGGGCAAAAAAACCAGCAGTACCGCCAACACTCGAATGGCTAATAGAACTTTATGCATGGTTGACCTCCTTCCCGTTATTTATTGTTTTATCGGGGCACTTGCTTCTTTCCGGTGAATGCCACAGGCCACTATTGGCGCGCGCCTCCCCTTCATGCGCACGTTCAAGACTGAGCATGTTGTTTTGTAACTCTATTTTTTAATCGGTGTAGCGCGTACCGTAGTGTTTCAATAGTTGCACGCGCCTGGAGGGCTGCAAATTGGCCAATCGCACATTCCCCCCGTAGTGTGCCAATACCCGGTGATCCATCAGTCGCCGCCAGAGAAAAGGCACATAGGCCCAGACAATCATGCTCGCATAACCATATGGCAGTTGCGGCGCCTCATCGAAATGACGCAATGCCTGATAACTGCGCGTCGGATACGCATGGTGATCGGAGTGCCGTTGAAGTTGGAACAGAAAGATATTGGTGACAATTCGATTGCTGTTCCAGGAGTGTCGTGGCGAACAGCGCTCATAACGACCGTTGGGCAGTTTCTGGCGCAACAGGCCGTAGTGCTCGACATAGTTCACCACCTCCAGCAGCGAAAAGCCGTAGACCCCCTGGATCAGCAGGAAGGGAATCACCCCACTGCCCAGCCAGAGGATCAAGCCGCCCCACATCACCACGCTGAACAACCAGGCCCCCAGCACGGTGTTGCTCCAGTGCAGAACCGGCAGCCCCAGCTTGCCCAGGCGCCCGCGTTCCAGTTGCCAGGCCGAGCGCAGGCTGTGATAGACCGAGCGCGGCAGGAAGCTCCAGAAGCTCTCCCCAAGACGCGAGCTGGCCGGATCTTCCGGCGTGGCGACCCGCACGTGGTGGCCACGGTTGTGCTCGACAAAGAAGTGGCCATAGAAAGTCGGCGCCAGGGACAGCTTCGCCAGGAACTGCTCCAGTGGTCGGCTCTTGTGTCCCAGCTCATGAGCGATGTTAATGGCAATCCCGGTGGCGGCACCGGTGGACATCGCCATGCCCAGGTAGGTAAAGGCACTGACGCGGCCATGCGCCTGGGCCCGCTCGGTGACATAGGCCAGCAGTGAAGCCGGCCCGCCGTGCCATGACCAGGCCTCGCTCAGGCGCAACAGCCCGCCGTCGATCAGCCAGTCGATGCCACCCGCCGCCAGCCAGGCAGTACTGAGCACGGACAGCGTGACCAGGGCCACGCAGGTGTAGATGATCCAGCGATAGTAGGTTTGTTTCTCAAGATCCGGAACCACGGTTTCCGGTGGATTGCTGCGGTCTTCACCGAGCAGGCCGTCGATCATCGGGATCAGCCCGAAAATCACCAGCACCCCGCTCCACCACAAGGACTGGATCCCGGTAGCAAGGGCGAACACGCCGGACAACAGCGGCGTGGCCATCGGCAACGCACCGAGCCACCAGAGATGGCGCTTACCGTCGGTCCAGACCCCAGGCGCCGCCAGGGAAGCGCTCATGGCAGCCACCTCGGGACCGAAACCACGGGCGACCGCAGATCCGGATGACAGGCAGGCAGAGACAGAGCAAATGCGTCACAAAGCGTTATTTTCATTATTTTAATCGCTCAAATGCACTTTTAAAAAAAACATTCAAAACATTTTTTTAAATATTTAGCTCGGTTTCGTTAGCCCGTCAACTATTTTTTTCACTGAGATTTGAATGTCGCTCGTGGAACCTCTGGCCGACCTCGCAGGCGCTCGCTCAGGAAGGCCCGAGTACCGCAGTTGCTGGGGCAAAGGCGAGGTGGTGGCGCGGTTTTGCCTGCCGGGCGATGTCCCGGACCAGATCGGCCACCGGCTCCGCGGCGGTGACGGGCAGCATGTGCCCGGCCCCTTCGATAATTTCCAAGCGCAGGCCCGGCAGTTTGCCGAGCATCGATTCGCCATGCTTGCGGTAACTGAGTACACGATCCCCGGATCCGTAGATCAAGCCCACCGGAAGTGTCAGCTGCGGGTAGCGCCTGACCATTTCCGGGAGATCGTTGTTCATCGTGGCGACCTCGCTGGAGGCGCAATAGAAGTTGTTGCTGCGTAGCCCCAGCAGCCCGCCGCCGCGCTCGGCAAAGTCCTCGGGCGGCGGCTCGGGGGCGAACACCGCCTTGATCAGGCCCTTGCGTCCGAGCATCCCCAAGGGCACCGAGAGGGTTCGCGCGAGCCAACCGCGCAACCACGCGGGCCTCACCCACAGGGACAGAAACATCAGGGGCAGGACGCGCTGGGGATGGGTCAAGGGCGCCACCAGCACCAGGCCACACACCAACTGCGGATGGTCAAGCGCCAGGGACAAGGCCAACGCGCCGCCCAGCGAATGCCCGAGTACCAGGGGCCGGTCCAGGTCGAGGGTACGAATGAATTCGGCGATCAGCCCGGCCTGCGCCGGGATATCGACCCTGGCGCCCGGACTGCGGGATGAGTAACCGGAACCGGGACGATCCAGGGTGATCACCCTGAACTGCTCGCGCAAACACGGCGACAAGGCATAGGTCAGGTTGCGCCCACAACCGGTCAGCCCATGGATCATCACCAATGCCGGGCCACTGCCCTCGTCCTGATAATGAATCCGCTCCCCACCCACCTCGATGAAACGCCCCTCGGGTGGCACCTTGGCCTCAATGTACCGATCGATCCGCGAGCTGATAGCCCACAACGCGGCATTCACCGCCGCAAAAATTGCAATTCCCACAATCCATTCCATTGCTTGCTCCTCGCAGCCCTGCGTCGAGGCGCTATACCGGGATTGGCTGCCACCTCGAGAATCGCCTACACCTCATGTACCGGCCCATCGGTCGGATGAGTCGTCAGCATTCGGCAGGCCACTAGCGTAGGCGATATTTTCAGACAAGCTATTTAAATTATTTTTTAAAACATTTAATTTAATTGTGCAATGCTGAAGACTCACCCAGCGCTGCCGCTCAGCGGCGGACGCGCGTCCCCCCCCGAGGTACACGGCATGAATGCGTACTCGTCACCCGCGCCGGACGGCGAAGCCGTTGAGATTGCGATCATCGGCGCTGGCTTTGCCGGACTGTGCATGGCCATCCGATTGAAGCAGGCCGGCTTCAACGACTTCTTTGTCGCCGAGCAAGCCGACGCCCTGGGCGGCACCTGGCGCGACAACCACTATCCGGGCTGCGCTTGCGATGTGCAGTCGCATGTCTACTCCTTCTCTTTCGCGCCCAATGCGCACTGGAGCCGGCAATTTGCACCCCAGGCGGAAATTCGCGCCTACCTTGAGCGTTGCGCGGCGGACTTTGCGATCACCGCGCACCTGCGCTTCGGCATGGGCCTGAGCCGCGCGGTGTTCGACGAAAGCCACCAGCGCTGGGCCCTGGACTTTACCGACGGGCGCCGGGTGTCGGCACGCGTACTGATTTGCGGCACGGGTGGACTCTCGCGTCCGGCATTGCCGGCGATTGCCGGGCTGGCCGACTTCCAGGGCAAGCGCTTCCATTCCCAGCACTGGGATCACCACTATGCACTGGAAGGCAAGCGGGTCGCGGTGATCGGTACCGGTGCCAGCGCGATCCAATTCGTGCCACGGATCGCCGCACGGGTGGCCCACCTGAGCCTGTTCCAACGTACGCCGCCGTGGATCCTGCCGAAACCCGACCGCCCATTGTCGGCCGCCGAACGCTGGTTGTTCCGGCACCTGCCCTTTACCCAACGCCTGGCCCGCTCGACCATTTACTGGGCACTGGAAAGCCGGGTGATTGCCTTCTCCCGCTATCCGTGGTTGATGAAGCAGGTGCAGAAAGTCGCCTTGCGCCATCTGCACCGGCAAATCGCCGCGCCAGCGCTGCGCCGGACCCTGACGCCCGACTACACCATCGGTTGCAAGCGCATCCTGATCTCCAACGACTACTACCCGGCGCTGACGCACAGCCACGTACAGGTGGTCAGCCAGCCGGTAACGCGGATCGAGGCCGATGCCGTCGTCACCGCCGATGGTGTTCGCCACCCCGTGGATTGCCTGATCTTCGGCACCGGCTTCCAGGCCACCGAGCCCCTGCCCCGGGGCCTGATCACCGGACGCAACGGCCTCGACATCCTCGATGCCTGGAGCGATGGCGCCCACGCCTACCTGGGCACCTGCCTGCCGGGCTACCCGAACTTCTTCATGATCATCGGTCCGAACACCGGGCTGGGGCACAATTCGATGATCCTGATGATCGAGGCCCAGGTCGCCTACATCCTTCAGGCCCTGGAGCAGATGCGCAGCCAGCGGCTCGAAACCCTGGAGGTCAAGCCCGACGTCGAAAGTCGTTACAACGAGCAGATCCAGCGGCAGCTCCAGCGCGCGATCTGGTCAACCGGCGGCTGTCGCAGCTGGTACCTGGACCCGCGCACCGGCAAGAACACCACCCTCTGGCCCGGCTCGACCTGGCGTTTCCGACAGATCACGCGTCACTTCGAGCTCAACGACTATCGGGTCTCGGCTCAGCTATCGCCACGCCCGGAACCGGCCCCCACCAGCGTTCAAGCACAATCCTCGGGGAGCCCGCGCCCATGAACACATTCGACGGCAAGGTGGCGGCCATTACCGGTGCTGGCGCCGGCATGGGTCGCGCCCTGGCCATTGCCCTGGCCCGCGAAGGCTGCCATCTGGCCCTGGCGGACAACAACCCCCAAGGCCTGGCGCAAACCCTGGAGTTGGCCAGGGCCGCCGCGCTGCTGCCGCTGCGCATGACCACCCGGGTACTCGATGTGGCCGAGCGCCAGGCCCTGTTCGACTGGGCTGCCGCCACGGCCGCCGAGCATGGCGGCATCAACCTGGTCTTCAACAATGCCGGGGTGGCACTGTCGAGTACCGTCGAAGGCATGAACCAGGAAGACCTCGACTGGATCGTCGGGATCAACTTCTGGGGCGTGGTCCATGGCACCCAGGCCTTCCTGCCCTACCTCAGGCAGACCGGCAACGGGCACATCATCAATACCTCCAGCGTCTTCGGCCTGTTCGCCCAACCCGGGATGAGCGCCTACAACGCCAGCAAGTTCGCCGTGCGCGGCTTCACCGAGTCGTTGCGCCAGGAACTGGACCTGATGGGTATTGGCGTCTCGGCCACTTGCGTGCACCCCGGTGGCATCCGCACCGATATCGCCCGCTCCAGTCGTATCCGCGACAACGTCAAGGGCTTGCTGATCGATAACGAGGACCAGGCGCGGGCGGATTTCGAGAAGCTCTTCATTACCGATGCCGATCAGGCGGCCCGGGTGATCCTCCACGGCGTGCGCCGAAACCGCCGGCGGGTGCTGATCGGGCGCGATGCGCGGATCCTCGATCTGCTGGTGCGCCTGCTCCCCAGCGCCTATCAGACCCTGGTGGTGTTCGTCACGCGACGGATGTCGCCCTTGGGTAAACGCAAGAGCCGACCTGGCGTCCGTGATGCCAAGGACCCAGGCGGTGTCAATTGAAAGGAGTACCTGCCATGTTCCCTGTACGCCGTGATGTCCATGTCGACCTGCCCGCCGAGCGTGCCAAGGACTGGCATGCCCACGGGCCCTGGGTCACGCATTTCTTCAATGCCCTGTCCTTGCTCTTTCCCTCGGGCGAGCTGTTCTTCATGGACAGCGTGCGCCATTACCGTGGGCAGGTGCACGACCCCGAGCTCAGGCGTCAGATCCAGGGCTTCCTCGGCCAGGAAGCCATGCACAGCCGCGAGCATCTGCGCTACAACGACATGCTGCAAGGCGCCGGCCTGCCGGCGCACAAGCTGGATCGACGGTTGCGGATGATTCTCGACTTCCAGAAAAAGCATTTCCCGCCCGCCGTCAACCTGGGCATCACCATTGCCCTGGAACATTACACGGCGATGCTCGCCGACCTGCTGCTACGCGATCCGAGCCGCTTCGACGACTCGGTCGAAAGCTATCGGCAGATGTGGATGTGGCATGCGCTGGAAGAAACCGAGCACAAGTCGGTGGCCTTCGACGTATGGAATAGCGCGCTCAAGCCCGGCCCGAGGCGCTACCTGATCCGGATCGGCACCATGCTGAGCACCACGCTGATGTTCTGGCTGGTGGTGTTCGACTTCCATGTACGCCTGCTGATCGCCGACCGCAAGGCCGGTCATCACCTGAAAGGCTGGTGGAGCATGACCAGGTACCTGCTCGGTCGCCACGGCGTGTTTCCGCGCATCGCCCTGCCCTGGCTGGCTTACTTCAAACCCGGCTTCCATCCCTGGGACCATGACAACCGCGAGCATCTGCGGCGCATCGATACCCTGGTCGAGGCGCTGGACAGGCACCGTCCATGACCCCTCTCAGTCCGGCTCCACGGGCTGAACCTGGCTGGCGGTGTCGATACTCACCACCACCGACATCCCCGGGCGCAGCCGGTTGATCTCCTCCTGCCCCGGGTCCACGGTGATCCGCACCGGCACTCGCTGGGCGATCTTGACGAAGTTGCCAGTGGCATTGTCGGCCTGCAACAGGCTGAACTCCGAACCGGTCGCCGGGGCAATGCGCTGAACCCGGCCCGTGAACCGGCGATGGTTGAGGGCATCGATGGTGAAGGTTGCCGCCTGCCCTTCGCGTACCGACGCCATCTGGGTTTCCTTCATGTTGGCAATCACCCAGTGCCGATCCGGCACCAGGGCCATCAACTGCGCGCCGGAGTTCACATACGCCCCCAGCCGGACCCCGATCTGTCCCAGTTGGCCATCCCGGGGGGCGGTGATGCGGGTATTGGACAGGTCGATCCGCGCCAGCTCCACCGCCGCCTCGGCATTAGTCACGGCCGCCTCCAGTGAATCCCGGTTGACCAGCACCGTTTGCAGATCCTGGCGGGAGATATCCAGCGCCGCCCGGGCCTGAGCCACTGCCGCGCCCGTCTGGGCACGGTCGGCGCGGGTCACATCCAGTTCGCGCCGGGACACCGACCCATCGGCGATCAGCGCCTCGTTGCGCTTGAGGTCGGCGCTGCTCTTGAGCACCTGGGCCCGGCTGTTGTCGAGCGCGGCCTGGCGCTGCTCGATGGTCGCCTCGGCGCTGCGCCGTTGTTGCCGGTTGTTGGCCAGCGCGGCCTTCTGCACCGCGAGTTGGGCCAACGCCTGGTCCAGCCGCTGCTTATAGATACGGTCGTCGAGGCGCACCAGCAGGTCGCCGGCCTTGACGAACTGGAAGTCCTGCACCGGCACCTCGAACACATATCCACTGAGCTGCGGACCGATCAGCGTCACCTGCCCGCGGATCAGCGCATTCTCGGTGCTTTCGATCGCGCTGCCGAATGGCGGCAGTTGCCAGGCATACAGCACAATCAACACGCCAGTGATGGCAATCGCGGCAAACCCCAGCGAAGAGACGATCCGCACCCCCAGGGACCGCGGTTCGGTGGACGAGGCCCCTGTGGGGGTGAGCCCTTCGGGAGTGGCTGCAATGGCATTGGTGGTGGTCGCAGGTTCGCTCATCGTGACGGGGCACCGCTGGTCAAGGTGGAAGACGGGGCGTTACGGGCGCTCTTCTTGTTCATGCTGAGCAACCACAGGCTGCGGGTGAAGATCCACAGCATGGTCAACAGCGCAATCACCGCGATCAGCATGAATACGTCGTTATAGGCCAGGATATTGGCCTCGCGGGTAGCGGACGCGGCCAGTGCCTGCATGCCCTGGGTGGTGCGCAGCGCCGGATCGAAGATCACTCCCGCATAGGCTGCGCCAGTGCTTTGCAGGCGCGCGGCCACCTGCGGGTCGATCAGGCTCAGGTGTTCGACGATACTGCTGGAATGGAATTTTTCCCGCACCACCTGAAAGGTTCCCAGCAAGGCGGAACCGATCAGACCACCCAGGTTGTTGCAGATCCCGAACAACACCGAAAAACTCACCAGGTTGCGCGGGTTGGTCATCACGTTGCGGGTGCCCAGCGCCATGGTCGGGCCGAGGAAAAAGGTACCGCCGAAAGCCAGCAGGAACTGGCTGGCATACATGTTGGCCGGGCGTGTCAGGTTGCTGGAAAAACTGTCCATCGACGAACCGGCGGTCATTAGCGCCAAGGAGATGATCAGCGGTTTGAACAGATGCTCGGGGTGAATGGTCAGGGCGCTGACAACCAGCCCGGCGATGCTGCCCAGCAACATCACGACGTAGAGGCTGCGCATCTGCTCGCTGCCCATGTTCAAGGCCTGCAGAAACCCCACCGCGCCAGTAGACTGCTCCGACAGCACCATGCGGATCAGAATCACCGCCAGCCCCAGGCGGATCATCGCCCCGCTGCCCAGCCAGCGGGTCATCAGCATCGGGTTGCTGCGGTTGTGCTCAATGGCCAGTCCGGCGAGGATCAAGACGATGGAAGCCGCCGAAGCGATCCCGATCCAGGGCGCTTCCAGCCACCAGTCGATCCGTCCCAGGGACAGCACCGCGCACAGCAGCGCCACGCCACTGGCGAGGATGGCGAAGGTCAGGAAGTCGAGTTTCTCAAAAGTCTTGAAGCGGTCGCCCGGCGGCAGCTTGAGCAGGAACACACAGCCCAGGGCCGCCAGGGCCAGCCCCAGTTCGAACAGATACAGCCCCCGCCACTCGGCGATCTGCAACAGATCTTCGGAAAACAGCCGCGCCAGGGGCAATGCCAGTTGGGAGGTGCCCAACCCCAGCACCAGGGCCTTGAGCCGCCACTTCGCCGGGAAGGCCTGGATCATGTAATACAAGCCCAGGGAATTGAGGGCCGCCCCGACCATCCCGTGGGCCGCCCGTACGGCAATTGCCGAACTCAGGTCGTTGACGAACAGATGACCGAAGGTCACCAGCGCATAGAGCACCAGGAACACCTCGGTGAAGGCCCGCAGGCCGAACTGCTGGCGAAACTTCACCAGCAGCAGGTTCATCGAGACGTTGGTCATGACATAGGCCGCCGGCAGCCAGGCCATCTCCGCCGTGGTCGCGCCCAGGGCGCCTTGCAGGTACGGCAGGTTGGCGATCACCAGCGAGTTGCCCAACCCACCGGTCAGGGCCACCAGCAGACCGACCATGGCATAGGCCCAGCGCCTGGGCGTGGAATGCACCGGCGTCGACGGCGATCCGGGCAGGCTGGGGCGCTCGTGGGGCAGCCAGTCGCGCGGCGCGTAGTGATTCATCCGGGGCTCAGCTCCAAACACTGCAATGCGAGTCTCTTCAGCTGTTTCACAGATTACCTGAATCGAGGCTGTCCATTGATCAAAAACAACAGGACATTCATCTCTTATTCATAGGCTTTTCACATTTGGGCGTTTACCGTAGAATCCAGCCCGCGCTCCGCACCAGGGAACTGATAAAAATCATGAACATAACGCTGTTATGCAGCTTTGACATTTGTTTTTTTTAGGCTTTAATCGCGGCATGTCTTTTATTACCCCTGTATCATCCCACGGTCTTGCCTCTATGCTTGCCCGCATAAAAGGCATCGTTCATTGTGCCTGAGCGTTGAGTCCGGCATGCTATCGGCTGGCTTGAAGCATCGCCGCACCATTGAAACCTTTCTGGAAAGAAGCCTTTGAAACCTTATCCAATCCAGCGCGTGTCGATCGTTATCCCGGTCTATAACGAAGAGCAGAGCCTGCCCGAACTGTTGCGCCGTACCGAGGCCGCCTGTTCGCAGCTGACCCAGGATGTCGAAATCATCCTGGTCGACGACGGTAGCCGCGATCGCTCCGCCGATCTTCTTCAGGAAGCCGCCGAGCGTGACGGCAGCCCGGTCATCGCGGTGATCCTGAACCGCAACTACGGTCAGCACGCCGCGATCATGGCCGGCTTCGAGCAATCCACCGGCGATCTGGTCATCACCCTGGACGCCGACCTGCAGAACCCGCCGGAAGAGATTCCACGCCTGGTGGAACAGGCCGCGCTGGGCTACGACGTGGTCGGTACCGTGCGCAATAATCGCCAGGACTCGGCCTTGCGCCGCTGGCCATCGCGCCTGATCAACATGGCCGTGCAACGCTCCACCGGCGTCGCCATGAGCGACTACGGCTGCATGTTGCGCGCCTATCGCCGGACCATCGTCGATGCGATGCTGGCCTGCCGCGAGCGCAGCACCTTTATCCCGATCCTGGCCAACAGCTTTGCCCGGCACACCACCGAAGTACTGGTGCAGCATGCCGAGCGTGAGCACGGTGACTCGAAATACAGCCCGATGCGCCTGATCAACCTGATGTTCGACCTGGTCACCTGCATGACCACCACGCCCCTGCGGCTGTTGAGCATCATCGGCTTCACCATGGCCGGCCTCGGCGCCTTGTTCGCCTTGCTGCTGGTGGTGCTGCGCCTGATCTTCGGCGCCGCCTGGGCCGGCGACGGCTCGTTCGTGCTGTTTGCTATCCTGTTCGTCTTCACCGGCGGCCAGTTCATCGGCATGGGGCTCCTGGGTGAATACCTGGGCCGCATGTATAGTGACGTACGCGCGCGTCCGCGCTTCTTCATCGAGAAAGTGCTGCGTAGCCAGCCCTCTCCTGCCAGCACTGCTGGTGATACCCCTTCTACTACTACCGCCAATCAGGTCGCACCATGAATCCGAAAGTTGTCGTCTTCGCCTATCACGATATTGGTTGCACCGGCATCGAGTCCCTGCTCGCCGCAGGTTATGACATTGCCGCAGTGTTCACCCATGCCGACGACCCGAAGGAGAACGCCTTCTACGGTTCCGTAGCCCAACTCTGCGCGCGCAAGGGTATTACGGTGCACGCACCGGAAGATGCCAACCACCCGCTGTGGATCGAGCGCATCGCCAAGCTGAACCCGGACTACATCTTCTCGTTCTACTACCGTAACCTGCTCAGCGAAGAGCTGCTGGCAACCGCCAAGAACGGCGCGTTCAACCTGCACGGCTCCCTGCTGCCACGCTACCGTGGTCGCGCACCGGCCAACTGGGTGCTGGTCAACGGCGAAAGCGAAACCGGCGTGACCCTGCACCGCATGGTCAAGCGTGCCGATGCCGGTGGCATCCTGGCGCAGAACCGCGTCGCCATCGAGCGTGCCGACACGGCCCTGACCCTGCACACCAAGCTGCGTGACAGCGCCGCCAGCCTGCTGGCTGAAGCCCTGCCGCAACTGGCCGCCGGCAAACTGAGCGAAACCGCCCAGGACGAGTCCAAGGCCACTTATTTCGGTCGCCGCACCGCGGCTGACGGCAAGCTGGTCTGGAAAAAGCCCGCCGAAGAACTGTTCAACCTGGTTCGCGCCGTGACCCAACCTTACCCGGGTGCTTTCTGCGCCGTGGGCGAGCACAAGCTGATCGTCTGGAGCGCCGAAGTCGTCAAGGGCAACGAAGGCCAGGCACCTGGTCGCGTGATCAGCGTCGATCCGCTGCGCATCGCCTGCGGTGAAGACTCCCTGGTGATCAACGCCGGCCAGCGCAACGACAACGGCCTGTTCCTCAGCGGTCCACAACTGGCCAACGAACTGGGCCTGGTGGACGGTTCCTTCCTGCGTGGCGCCGAGTCGGGCCGCAAGCCACGTCGTACCCGCGTACTGATCCTGGGCGTCAACGGTTTCATCGGTAACCACCTGTCCGAGCGCCTGCTGCGCGACGACAAGTACGAAGTCTATGGCCTGGACATCGGCTCCGACGCCATCGAGCGCCTGCGCAGCCATCCGAACTTCCACTTCGTCGAAGGCGATATCAGCATCCACTCCGAGTGGATCGAATATCACATCAAGAAGTGCGACGTGGTCCTGCCGCTGGTGGCCATCGCCACCCCGATCGAATACACCCGCAACCCGCTGCGCGTATTCGAACTGGACTTCGAAGAGAACCTGAAACTGGTTCGCTACTGCGTCAAGTACAACAAGCGCGTGATCTTCCCGTCGACTTCCGAAGTCTACGGCATGTGCCAGGACGAGAACTTCGACGAAGACACCTCGAACCTGATCGTCGGCCCGATCAACAAGCAGCGCTGGATCTACTCGGTTTCCAAGCAACTGCTGGACCGCGTGATCTGGGCTTACGGCGCCAAGGGCCTGAACTTCACCCTGTTCCGTCCGTTCAACTGGATGGGTCCACGCCTGGACCGTCTGGATTCGGCGCGTATCGGCAGCTCCCGCGCCATCACCCAGCTGATCCTGAACCTGGTGGAAGGCACGCCGATCCGTCTGTTCGACGGTGGCGAGCAGAAGCGTTGCTTCACCGACATCGCCGACGGCATCGAGGCCCTGGCCCGTATCGTCGACAACGAGAACGACTGCTGCAACGGCCAGGTCATCAACATCGGTAGCCCGAACAACGAAGCCAGTATCCGTCAGTTGGGCGAAGAACTGCTGCGTCAGTTCGAAGCTCACCCGCTGCGCGGCAACTTCCCTCCGTTCGCTGGTTTCCGCGACGTGGAGAGCAAGGCGTTCTACGGTACCGGCTACCAGGACGTGTCGCACCGCAAACCAAGCGTCGAAAACGCCAAGCGCCTGCTGAACTGGGAGCCGACCGTCGAGATGAGCGAAACCATCGGTAACACCCTGGACTTCTTCCTCAAGGAAGCCATGCTCGAAATCGCGGACAAGCGCTGATGCAGGCTGGACTTCGCATCGATGTGGACACCTATCGCGGCACCCGTGAAGGGGTACCGCGGTTGCTGGAACTGCTCGACGAGGCCCAGGTCAAGGCGACGTTCTTCTTCAGCGTCGGACCGGACAACATGGGGCGCCACTTGTGGCGCCTCATCAAACCCCAGTTCCTGCTGAAGATGTTGCGTTCCAAGGCTGCCAGCCTGTATGGCTGGGACATTCTGCTGGCCGGCACTGCCTGGCCAGGCAAGCCAATCGGTCGGGATCTGGGGCATCTGATGCGCCAGACCCTGGCCGCTGGCCATGAAGTCGGCCTGCACGCCTGGGATCACCACGGTTGGCAGGCCAACGCCGGACGCTGGAGCGAGGCCCAACTGGTCGAGCAGATCCGTCTTGGCGTCGATTGCCTGAGCGATATCACCGGCCAAGCCGTCGAATGTTCGGCCACCGCCGGTTGGCGCGCGGACGAGCGTGTCGTGCAAGCCAAGGAGCAATTCGGTTTTCGCTATAACAGTGACTGCCGCGGACACGGTCTGTTTCTGCCACGGTTGGCGGATGGCAGCCTGGGTACCCCGCAAATTCCCGTGGACCTGCCCACTTTCGACGAAGTCGTGGGTGCGGATCTGGCCGCGAAAGATTTCAATGCGTTCATTCTCGACCGGTTCAGTCCGGCGCGCCTGAACGTCTACACCATTCACGCAGAAGTAGAAGGGATTCTGATGGCAAACGAGTTCCGCCAGCTCTTGGCCCAGGCCAAGGCGCGCGACATCGAGTTCCAACCCCTGGTCAACCTGCTGCCCGCGCAATTGGACCGTTTGCCCGAAGGGCGACTGGTACGTGGCACCCTCAGTGGCCGTGAAGGCTGGCTGGGGGTACAGCAAGGATGACCAGACGCTGGGCTTTGCCACTGCTGTTTCTCGCTTTCCTGCTGTTTTATCTGCTGCCACTGGTCACCCATGGCATGTGGATTCCCGACGAAACCCGTTACGCACAGATCGGCCAGGAAATGCTCACGCGCGGCCAATGGGCTTCGCCGCATTTCATGGAGCTGCGTTACTTCGAAAAACCCATCGCCGGTTACTGGATGATCGCCATTGGTCAGGCGATCTTCGGCGAAAACTTTTTCGGCGTGCGCTTCGCCTCGGCCCTGAGCAGCGGGCTGAGCGTGCTGTTGGTCTATCTGATCGCCGGACGTCTGTGGAACGACGAACGCAAGCAGTTTGCCTGCGCCGCGCTGTACATGAGCTTTGGCCTGATCGCCGGGCAAGCCGGCTACGCCAACCTCGATCCGCAGTTCACCTTCTGGGTCAACCTGAGCTTCGTCGCCTTGTGGTTCGCCATCGACAGCAGCAGCCCACGCGCCCGCCTGTGGGCCTGGGCGGCCCTGGGCCTGGCCTGCGGCATGGGCTTCATGACCAAGGGTTTCCTCGCCCTGATGCTGCCAGTGCTGATCGCCCTGCCCTACATGATCTGGCAGAAACGTTTTCGCGAACTGGTCGGTTATGGCCTGGTGGCCGTGCTCGTGGCCACGCTGATCAGCCTGCCCTGGGTCCTCGCGGTTCACCTGCAGGAGCCGGACTACTGGCGTTTCTTCTTCTGGCACGAGCATATCCGTCGCTTTGCCGCCGAAGACGCGCAGCACACCCGCCCATGGTGGTTCTACCTGCCGATGATCGTGGTCTCCAGCCTGCCCTGGGCCCTGCTGCTGCCAATTACCCTCAAGGACGCCTGGAACACCCGCGGCCAGCGCATCACCGTGTTCCTGCTGCTTTGGCTGCTGTTGCCGCTGGCGTTCTTCAGTCTCAGTCGCGGCAAGCTGCCGACCTACATCATGCCGTGCCTGATGCCCCTGGCGTTGTTGATGGGGCATTCGCTGATGGACCGCATCAAGCTTGCGCAAGGCCAGGTTCCCCGTCTCAACGGCCTGCTCAACCTGGTGCTGGGCCTGGCGGCGCTGGCGGCGTTGGTGTATTTCCAGATCAAGCAGCCGTTCTACGATAACGAGCCGCTGCACCTGACCCTGCTCTGCGTGTTCCTCGGCAGCTGGATTCTGGTCAACGCCCTGTCCGTGTTCAAGCCGCTGGCCTTCTGGGCCACCCCGGCGCTGGGCATGGGCATGCTGGTACTGTTGCTGCCGGCGGCGATGCCGAACGTCATCGTCCACAACAAGATGCCGGACCAGTTCATCGCCCACCATGCCGAGGAACTGAGCCAGAGCCGGCATTTCCTGAGCAACGACCTGGGCGCCGCTTCCGCATTGGCCTGGCGCATGAAACGCAGCGACATCACCCTCTACAATACCCAGGGTGAACTGCAGTACGGCCTGGGCTATCCCGAGGCCGCGGGTCGCAGCCAGGACCTGAGCCAGATCCAGGCCTGGATGGACAACGCCCGCCGCGAAGGCCAGGTCGGCGTGGTGATGCGCGTCAAGGATCAGGACGAACTGCATGAGATCGACCTGCTGCCCAAGGATCATGTTCGCTATGAAGAAGGCAACATGGTCATCCTGATTTTCTCGAAGACCGCCCCATGACCCTGATGTTGTTGCTCAGCGCCTGCCTGTTGACCTGCCTGGGCCAGGTCGCCCAGAAGTTCGCCGTCGAAAGCTGGCGCGGCCCGTCCCTGGGCATGCTGCATAAACTGCGCTCGCCCTGGCTGTGGCTGGCGCTGGCCAGCCTCGGTTTCGGCCTGCTGGTCTGGCTGCTGGTCCTGCAACGGCTGGAAGTCGGGATTGCCTATCCGATGCTCAGCCTGAACTTTGTCCTGATCACCCTGGTGGCGCGCTACCTGTTCAAGGAGTCGATCGATACCCGCCATTGGTTGGGCGTGGCATTGATCATCGCCGGTGTGGTCCTTTTGGGGCGTCACGTATGAGCCAGGCTCGCGGTTTTACCCTGGCCACTGGCAGTGTCCTGCTGGTCAGCGGTGCCCAACTGGGCATGCGCTGGAGCATGACCCGCCTGCCGGAACCGGCGCAATGGCTGGACGCGCTGATGACCCAGGACGTATCGTTGCTGGCATTGGCCGTGGTGGCCGGGTCGATTCTCGCCTACGCCCTGTCCATGCTGTGCTGGCTGGCCGCCTTGCGCGACCTGCCCCTGGGTCGGGCCTACTCGTTGCTCAGCGTGAGTTACGCGCTGGTCTACCTGTTGGCCGCCGGGCTGCCGTTTTTCAATGAAAGCTTCAGTCTTTCAAAATCGCTGGGAGTGGCCCTGGTCATTCTCGGTGTGTTAACGATCAACTCTCCACGTATACCCCGTCCTAGGGACTCCGTATGAAAATCAGCGTAATTGGTAGCGGTTATGTCGGTCTGGTGCAGGCGACTGTGCTGGCCGAAGTCGGTCATGATGTCGTCTGCATGGACGTCGACCAGAACAAGATCGACTTGCTGCGCAAAGGCCACATCCCCATCTTCGAACCAGGGCTGGAGACCATGGTCAAGACCAACCTGGAAAGCGGTCGCCTGCATTTCACCAGCGACGAAAAGCTGGCGATCGAGCATGGCCAGGTGCTGTTTATCGCCGTCGGCACGCCGTCGGACGAAGACGGTTCGGCTGACCTCAAGTACGTCCTCTCGGTAGGCGACGCCGAGGTCCGCCACCGCGTCGAGCCGCTGATCCTGGTGGAAAAATCCACCGTTCCGGTCGGCACCGGCGACACCCTGCGCGCGCATATCCAGGCCGCCCTGGACAAAGTCGGCCGCAGCCTGGAATTCGATATCGTCTCCAACCCGGAATTCCTCAAGGAAGGTTCGGCGGTGGAAGACTGCCGTCGCCCGGACCGGATCGTCATCGGTTGCGAGCGCGAAGAAGTGCGCGAAGTCATGCGCGACCTCTATGCGCCGTTCAACCGCAACCATGATCGCATCATGTTCATGGACCTGCGCAGCGCCGAGCTGACCAAGTACGCCGCCAACTGCATGCTGGCGACCAAGATCAGCTTTATCAACCAGATCGCCGAATTGGCCGAACACCTGGGCGCGGACATCGAAGCCGTGCGCATGGGCATCGGCGCCGACCAGCGCATCGGTTACCACTTCATCTACCCGGGCTGCGGCTACGGCGGCTCGTGCTTCCCCAAGGACATGCGCGCCCTGATCCACAGCGCCCAGGCGGCCAACTGCTCGAGCGACCTGCTGCAAGCGGTCGAGGCGATCAACGAGCGCCAGAAGTACAAGCTGTTCGACCGTCTGACCGCGTTCTACAAGGGCGACCTGAAAGGCAAGACCTTCGCCCTCTGGGGCCTGGCCTTCAAACCCAACACCGACGACATGCGTGACGCACCGAGCCGCGTGCTGATGGAAGCCCTGTGGGCGGCCGGCGCACAGGTTCGCGCGTTCGACCCGGAAGCCATGCAGGAAACCCAGCGCATCTACCCGGATGAGCCAGGCCTGTCGCTGATGGGCACGCCGGAATCGGCACTGGTCGGCGCCGATGCGTTGATCATCTGCACCGAGTGGCAACAGTTCAAGGCGCCGGACTTCGATCTGATCAAGCAGCGTCTAAAGGCGCCGGTGATCTTCGACGGCCGTAACCTGTTCGACGCCAACCGCATGCAGCGCAAGGGTTTCACCTACTTTGCGATCGGTCGCGGCGCCTCGCTGGACCTGCCGGTGACCCGCTACGGCCAGGAGTGACATCCTGATTGAGAATACCCTGGTTGAGCCTGAGCGGTGGGAGCGGGGCTTGCCCGCGAAGCTTTTAGCGGTCTCAAGGGCCTCTTCGCGGGCAAGCTCCGCTCCCACAGGTTCGAGGGTGTTCTAGGGGTTTGGTGTCAGACAGTGATATCGGGCCTATCCGAGATAGACAAACGACGCGGCCATTGCCCAATGACCGCGTTTTCGTTCCTAACGGGCTCGCCCGTTGTTTTAGGTCCACGGCCGTGACATTGACGTCCTCATCCCGAAATACCCTGAATCGCCAATCCCTCGGCCTGGGCCTGGTGGCCCTGTTGCTGTTCATCGCCGGGGTCTATCAGCAAGCCGCCATCGGCTTCGACTCGCGCTTCGTGCTGTTCGCCGAGGAAATGCTGCGCCACGGTCCGAGTTTCTTTCCGACCACATATGGCGAGCCCTATCCGGACTATTCGGCATTTTCCACCCTGTTGATCTGGTTGCTGGCCCTGCCCTTCGGCACCGTCAACGCCTTCGCCGCCTGGCTGCCGAGCGCCCTGGCGTCGGCCTGGATCGTGGTGTTGATGTACCGGTTGGTGGCCCCTCATTCACCGCGCTGGGCGCTGCTGAGCATCGCCTTGCTGTTGTTGACCAACAACTTCCTGATCGAAACCCGTGCCGTTTCCCTCGACCAGATGCTGGCCGCCGTGTCACTGGCGGTGTTCTACCTGGGTTACGCGGCCAGATACTATGCCGCCCCAAGGCGCGCAATACTGCTCCTGGCGCTGCTGGTGCTGGGCTTTGCCATTCGCGGGCCGATGGGCCTGGTGATTCCCACCGGCATGCTGTGCAGCTTCTATCTGCTCAGCGGTCAGTGGCGCCGACTGTTCGTGTTTGGCTTCCAGGCCCTGTTCCTGCTGGCGGCCTGTATCGGCCTGCTGTTGTGGCTGGCCTCGCTGGACGGCGGCCCGGCCTTTCTCCAGGAAGTGATCCACATGCAGTTCACCGGCCGCATGGACGGCACGGCGGGCTCCAGCGATACGCTGTATTACTTCAGCAGCGCCTTTGGCAATTACGCCTTGGCCTATCCGCTGGCGGTGCTGGTGCTGGTGGCCATCCTGGCGACCGGTCGCCAGCATCGTGGCCCGGCCTTGCAGTTGACCCTTTATGCGGTCGCGGCTGGCCTGATCGTGATGCTCGGCTTGTCCGTGCCCCAGGCGAAAAAGGCCCGCTATATCCTGCCGATGGTGCCCATGGCGGCGATCATCGCGGCCTATCCGTTCCAGGTCGCCCGGGGCCGTCTGTTCGCCTGGTTGCGCGGACTGATGCAGGGCCTGTGGCTGATACTGCCGGGCCTGCTGATCGGTGGGATGTTCATGTTGCATCGGCGCTTTCCTGAAGAACTGCCGACCCTGGGTGTTGCGCCCTACCTGGTCGGGGCCTTGCAGGTGATTGCCGTGGTGGCGCTGTTCAATGCCCGCTGGCGTGCGCTCGGGCTGGCCGGTTGCGCGGTTCTGGCACTGTGGAGCAGCTATATCCTGATCGTCGAGCCGACCGAACGCGTGGCCTACGACACCCGAGCCTTTACCCAGGCGACCCAGCAGTTGATGCGGCAGGATCCGGCGCCGCTGGTCATGCACGCGGTGGGTAAGGACGGACGGGCAATCAAGTTCATGGTCAATGCCGAGGGCGATCTGCGGCCGATCTTCACGGAAACGCCTGAGCAACTTCAGGCCGTGGCGCGACCGGCCTGGGTGATGATGGGCAAGAACAGTTATGAAGCACTGAAAGGCACGGCCATCGGTGATTTGACGCCGGTGCTCAGCCAGCGGTTCGACAAAAACGATTATGTGTTGCTGAAGCTGCCATAACGCAGTCTTGTGGTGAGTTGAGAACTTGTGGCGAGCGGGCTTGCCCGCGCTCGGCTGCGAAGCAGTCGTAAACCCGGTTATTGCGGTCTGCCTGGCAGGTCGCATTCGCCGGTTTCAGGGGCGCTTCGCTCCCCAGCGCGGGCAAGCCCGCTCGCCACATAGATCTCAGCGAGACTTGAGATCTTATTCAAGCCTGCCTATCCATAGATCTCAGCGAGACTTGAGATCTTATTCAAGCCTGCCTATCCATAGACCTCAGCCAAAATTGAGATCGCAGTCTTGTGGTGAGGTGAGAACTTGTGGCGAGCGGGCTTGCCCGCGCTCGGCTGCGAAGCAGTCGTAAACCCGATTATTGCGGTCTGCCTGGCAGGTTGCATTCGCCGGTTTCAGGGGCGCTTCGCCCCCCAGCGCGGGCAAGCCCGCTCGCCACATAGATCTCAGCCAGACTTGTGATTTTATTCAAGCCTGCCTATGCATAGACCTCAGCCAGACTTGTGATCTTATTCAAGCCTGCCTATCCATAGATATCAGCCAGACTTGAGATCTTATTCAAGCCTGCCTATCCATAGATCTCAGCCAGACTTGAGATCTTACTCAAGCCTGCCTACCCATAGATCTCAGCCAGACTTGAGATCGCAGTCTTGTGGTGAGGTGAGAACTTGTGGCGAGCGGGCTTGCCCGCGCTCGGCTGCGAAGCAGTCGTAAACACCGTCAGGCAATCACCACGCTCGCCCCCTTCAGCACATCCAGCCCCACCCCCACCAGCGTCACCGAATCCACGCCGAAACTCAGCACGGTATCGTGCCCCACCACCCTGGCATGCTCCTGGATAGTGTGTCCCTGGGAATCGGCATACCCCATGAACACCAGTTTATCGGACGCCTGGAAGCCGATGATCTTGTCCTGGCCGAACGATCCGTTGAAGCCGTTGAACAGGAAGGTATTACCCCCACCCTTCGAGTCCATCAGGTCATTGCCGGCGCCACCGACAAACAGGTTGCCGCCCTTGGCCGCACCGATCAGGTGATCGTCGCCGCCATTACCCAACAACCACTCTCCCGAAGACTTCGCGGTCAGGGTATCGGCGGCGTCACTGCCCACCTGCGAGTTGACATAACTCCCCTCTGACAGACTCTGATTGCCCACCACATGGGCCACCTCCTTGTTGAAGAACACCAGGCTCGACTCCTTGCTGAGCAGCGTACCGATGTTCCGGGCAATGCTGATCCCACCCTCGACATCACGGATATACAAGGTGCCGTGGCCGTCATTGGCGATATCGAAGCTGCCCAGGGATTTCTGCAGGTCAAAGGTGTTGTTACCCTTGCCGCCGAGGATGATGTTGTAGCCACCATCGTCCCGGAAGGTGTCGTTGCCGCCGCGCCCCTCGATGTAATCATTGCCATGGCCGCCCTTGAGCAGGTCATTGGCATCGCTGCCGATGATGAAGGTGCTGCCGCCATGGGTTTCGGCATTGCGATTGAGGTCCTGCACCCAGGTCTTGTCCCGCGCCGGATCCGACAGGTTGGCAACGATAATGGTCGAGTCCTTGCTGGTCAGGTCATAGAACTGCGAGCCCGTGACGCGGTTCAGGCCATCGCCATAGGCCGTCGGCAGATGGGAGATCCAGGTGGCGACATTACCGATGGAGAACGGCAGCACATTCCAGGCATCGGAGGCGTAATGGTCGTTGAAACTGACGATGTTGTTGGTCGCCGAAGCCTTGTTCGCATCGTGCACGCCCAGGCTCGCCAGCGTCAGACTGGAGCCGTCGAGCACTCGGAATACCGGGTCGTTTTCATAACCGATGTTCAGTACCTGGGTACCCGGGCCGCTCTGGGTCGGTGAAGCGAAGGCGATGTAGTTGGCGTCCTGATAGAACCCGCCCCAATGGTCCTTGCTCAGGTCGGCCACGCTGTTGACCGCCAGCCCGCCCAGGCTGTGGCCGCTGACCAGCACATCCTTGCCGGAAAGACCATTGCTCGCGGCAAAGCCGGCGACACTCTTGAGCAGCCCGTCGAAGGCATTGGCACTGTAGTTCTTCGCGTAATCCTTGGGCCCGATGGCTGCCAGCAAATCGTTGATCGCATCGCCGAGGGTGTCGCTGACCTCGCTTTCGCGCGGACCGCTGGTGCCGCGAAAAGACACGCCAATCTCCGTCAGATGCCCGCCAGCGTCGTATTTGCCGAGGATTTCCGCCTGCGCCGTGGTGTAGCCGGCCCTCTCGCCATAGAAAGTGCCGCGGGCGTCGGTCTTGCCGGCGTAACCCAGTTGCGCGGCACTGATGGGCGTCCAGCCAGCGGCCTTGACCGCCACCAGCGCGGCTTTCTCCGAGTCGGGGTTCCACGGCACTCCGGGAATGACCCCCTGGGCATCCGTGCCGCCGATCAGGGCCTTGACCAAGGTGGCCGGCAGGCCGAGGCCGAAGCCATTCTGCTGGTAGCCCACGGCAAAGCCGTTGTCGAGATTGTGATAGGCGTACAAGGTAATCGCCAGCGCATCGCCATACAGCGCTTTCGAAGCCTCGGCCCCGACGTTTTTATAGTCAAACACACCCATGGTATTGCCTCCTTGCTGGTTGGAATTATTGACGCACAAAGGCCTCATCGACCCTGGCCAGGTCGGTTTCGCGCAAGGTGCCCGCGTAGTAATGCAATTTGGTCCAGGCCATCAAATAGTCATAGCGCGCCTGGGCCAGGTCGCGCCGGGTGCTGTAGAGCTGCTGCTCGGCGTTGAGCGCATCAAGATTGACCCGCTCGCCGCCAAGGATGCTCTGCCTGGTCGACACCACCAGGGCTTCGGCCGAAGCCAGCGCCTTGCGATAAGCGCGCAACTTGCTCACCCCCGACAGGCAGGCACTGAACTGACGGCGCAGTTCGATCAGGGTTTCGCGGGTCTTGCCGTCCAGTTCGTATTCGGCCTGCTCCAGGTTGGCACTGGCCTGACGCACCGAAGCCGAAACCCCGCCGCCAGCGAACAATGGCACGTTGACCTCGAAACCGATGGTGTTGGTGTCGTAGCGCTGGTTGTAGGTATTGCCGCTGTCGGACTCGCTCTTGCGCACGCTGGCGTAGGCATTGAGCTTGGGCAGGTGCCCGGCGCGATTGCGCTCCACTTCGTAGCGGGCCACTTCCAGGGCCTGACGCTGGGATGCCAGGGTCGGATTGTTTTCCAGGGCCATGGCATGCCAGGAGTCGAAATTGGCCGGTTCCAGGGGAAACGACTGGAAAGCCTGGGCCAACGGCGCCAGTTCGGAAACATCCACCGAAGGCACGCCAATCAGGGCCCCCAGCTCGCGCAAGGCGGCGTCCTGCTCGTTACGCGCCTCGATTTCCTCGGCGGTGGCCAACTCGAAACGCGACTCGGCTTCGAGAATATCGGTACGCGTGCCCTCACCCTGGCGGAACAACTGCTCGTTCTGCTGGAACTGCTCCTGATAGGCTTTCTTGCGCGCCTGGGCGATCTCGATCTGGTCCTGGGCAAACAACGCCTGGGTGTAATAACTCAGCACCCGCACCAGCAGTTCCTGGCTCTTGCCGCGAAAGGTTTCATCGGCGAACAGCGCCTGCGCCACGCCCTTGCGGTAGTTGGCGTAGGCTTCATAGTCGATCAGCGGTTGTTGCAGCATCAGCGTGGAACCGGAGCTGGTGTAGCGACGGTCCTCGTCGGCGTTACCGCGTTCGTTGAGGTAGGTGGCCCGCGAATCGTTACGCCCCTGGTTGTAGTTGTAGGAAATCTTCGGCAGCAGGCCGGCCCGGCCAATGGCGCGGCTTTCCTGACCGGCATCGCGCTCCTTGAGTGCGCCGAGGAATACCGGATCGTTACGCAGCGCCTGCTCGTAAACCTGGAACGGCCCCATGGCCTGGCTGCCGGTGCTGACCAACAGGGACAGCGTTGCCGCGATCATCGACAGTGTCTTCATTCGGTGGAACATCCTATTGCTCGGTCAACGCGGAACCCGCGCGGTCCAGCAGTGGTTTGAACAGATAGTTGAGCAATGAGCGCTCGCCGGTACGCACGAACATCTCGGCGGGCATGCCCGGTTTGATCACCAACCCGTTGAGTTTTTCCAGGGCGCTATCGCTCACCGAGCTGCGCAGCACGTAGTACGGCGCGCCGGTCTTTTCATCGAGCAACTGGTCGGCGGATACCAGACTGACTTCGCCGGGCACCCGTGGGGTGCGGCTCTGGTTGAAGGCGGTGAACAGGATGTCCACTGGCAGATGGCGGCCGACCTTGTCCACCAGGTTGACCGGCAAGTGCCCCTCGACTTCCAGGCGCTCGCCCTGGGGCACGATCTCCAACAGGGTTTCCCCGGCCCGGATCACCGCGCCTTCGGTGTGCACGCTCAGGTTGACCGCGATACCCTGCGCTGGCGCGCTGATTTCGCTGTGCTGCAGATCGAATCCCGCCGAGCGCAACTGTTGCTCCAGGGTCAGGCTCTTGAGCTGGGCCTCGGCCAGTTGGCCGCGGACTTCTTTCTGGTACTCCTCGGCGTGCTGGGAGAGTCGCAGGCGCGACTCGACAATCCCCTGCTCGACCCGCCCGCTTTCGCCGTTGTTCTGTGCCAGGTCCTGTTGCACCTGGGACAGTTGCCGCTGGTAGTCCAGCAGGCGGTTGCGCGGGATATAGCCGCTGTCCGCCAGGGGCTTGAGATTGTCCAACTGGCTGCGCAGGGAGTCGGCCCGGGCCAACATGTCGGTGCGCGCCCGGCGCATGCCGGCCAGTTGCGCGCTGGCACCGTCGATACTGGCGCGGATACCCGCCTGCTCGCGGGAAAAGGCTTCGCGACGGCTGCTGAACAGTTGTCGCTGCCCTTCGAGCACCAGCGCCAGGCGCGGGTCGGCATCCGCGCTCAACTCGGGCGGAAACACCACCCGGGGCAGATTGTCGCGCTCGCTCTGCCAGCGCGCCTGGCTGGCCCAGGCCATGCGGTACTGGGCCTGCAGCGATTGCACATCAGCCGACAGCTGGGTCTGGTCGAGGCGAAACAGCGGCTGGCCCTGATGCACCACTTGCCCTTCGCGTACCAGGATCCGGCTGACCACGCCAGCGCCGAGGGATTGCACGGCCTTGCGCTTGCCGGACACCACCACGGTGCCTTGCACGGCAATGCCCTGGTCCAGCGGTGCCAGCGCCGCCCAGAGAAAGAAGCCGCCGGCACCCACCAGCGCCAGCAACCAGCCCAAACGGGCAAAGAACCGGGCATCGTGCTCGCGGTATTCAGCAGGGGTACTGATCTGCATCGTGCTGTCCTTGCTCATGCGCCGCTGCTCCGCGTCGGCGCGGGATACTGTCGGCTCAGGCTGACGCCGGCCTGGGTGACGGCCTCGCGGCTCGCTTGCGCCGCGGGTTGGGCACCGGCCGATAACGCCTTGAGCACATCGGCACTACCGCCGAAGGCTTGCAGTCGGCCTTCGTTGAGCACCAGCAACTTGTCCGCCTGGGTCAGGGAGGTGGAACGGTGGGTCACCAGGACCACCGTGCTGCCCCGGGCCTTGAGCAGGGCAATCGCCTGGGTCAAGGCGGTTTCCCCGACCACATCGAGGTTGGAATTGGGTTCATCCAGCACCACCAGGCGCGGGCCGCCATAGAGCGCACGGGCCAGCGCCACGCGCTGTTTCTGTCCGCCGGACAGGCCACTGCCGTCTTCCCCCAGCAGCGTGTCGTAGCCCTGGGGCAGGCGCAGGATCAATTCGTGCACCCCGGCCTGGCGCGCCGCTTCGACCACCTTCGCTGAGTCGACCTCGGCAAACCGCGCGATATTCTCGGCAATGCTGCCGCTGAACAACTCGATGTCCTGGGGCAAGTAGCCGATATGCGGGCCGAGATCGTCGCGGTCCCAGCGATGCAGGTCGGCGCCGTCCAGGCGCACGGTGCCGCCGAGGGTTGGCCAGACGCCCACCAGCACCCGGGCCAGGGTCGACTTGCCCGAACCCGAGGCGCCGAGCACCCCCAGCACTTCGCCGGGGGCCAGGCTGAAGCTCACCAGATGCAAGGTCGCGCCAGACTTGCCCGGCGGTCCGGCGCTGACCTGTTCAAACGCCACCTGGCCCTGGGGCGCGGGCAGGCTCATCTGCCCTTGCACCTCGGGAAACTCGCGCAACAGACCGTCCAGACGCTGGTAGGCGAGCTTGGCCGTGCTCCACTGTTTCCACACCGCAATCAATTGGTCGATGGGGCTGAGCACCCGCCCCATCAGGATGGAGCCGGCGATCATCATACCGGCGGTCATCTCGCCCTTGATCACCAACAGCGCGCCCAGGCCCAACACCAGCGATTGCAGGCACAGGCGCAACATCTTGCTCAGGGAGGTGATTACCGCCCCGATATCGCTGGCCCGGTTCTGTCGCGCCAGAAATCCGCTGTGCACCTGGAACCAACGCCTGCGCAGGGCACCGAGCATGCCCATGGCCTGGATGATTTCGGCGTTGTGCAGATGACTGCTGGCCAACTGACTGGAACGTTGCGAATAGCCGCTGGCTTCGCTCAAGGGCTTTTGGGTCATGGACTCGTTGAGACAGGCCAGGGCGATCAGCAGTAACACCCCGACACTGGCGAACACGCCCAGCCAGGGATTGAACAGGAAGATCACCAGCAAGTAGATGGGAAACCACGGCGCATCGAAAAAGGCGAACAAGGCCGGTCCCGTGAGGAACTGGCGGATATGGGTCAGGTCGCCCAGGGCCTGGCCGGCCTGCCCCTCGCCGCGCGACAGGTTGCGCTCGAAGGCCGCCTGATAGACCCGCAGGTTCAAGCGGCGCTCCAGGGCGCTGCCGATACGGATCACAATAAAACTGCGGAGCACTTCCAAAAGTCCGATAAAGGCAAAGAACCCCACCACCATCAGGGTCAACATCACCAGGGTGGTTTCATTCTGCGAGGTCAATACCCGGTCATAGACCTGAAGCATGTAAATCGAGGGTACCAGCATCAATAGATTGATCAGCGCGGTGAAACAAGCGACGCTGATCAAGACACTTTTATAATCGCCGAGCACACGGATCAAAGGTGTCCCGGACAGTATTTTCGGCGCTTGCATCTCTCTTCCTTGATAGTTACGGGCAGCCGAATACGTACCTTTATTCGCTGCTGAGCAAACCTCTCTGAAATATAGGCACTATCGACACGAAGCACTCTTTCGCGGTGCACCAGGCGCCCGCGAAAAAGAACGGGACAAGCGTGCAGATACACAAGGCATCAAGTTGCTCTTCAAACGAGACTGGATCTGAATACTCAGGGAGTATCGCGCACCAGTACCAGAACACCGCCACTCTTCAAGCGAACTTCATAGCGGTCGGTTTTCTGCCGATTGAAGTGCACAATGCCAGTTCCCTCGATGCCATACAGCCATAAGCCATCAGGGGTCGGTTCCCAGTTGGTCGGGCGCTCGCCCAACCAGCCGGCGATACATTCCAGGTCGCCACTCAGGCGCGGTATTTGAAGCGCCAGGTCAAGCTCGCAGACCTGGGCGTTGGCGCCTTCGGGGTACATCCGCCACTGGCCGGCAAGGGCCTCGGGAGGGGTGAGGATCAGGCTGCTCGCCATGCTTGTTTCTCCAAAAAGCGCCAGCAACGCAGCTATCAGCCACGTCGAACCGGTACGGGGTATAAACGTCTTGGACATGGGCCTGGACTACCGGGTCAGAGGGCAGCGCCACGGCGCTGCCCGTACCGCATCAACTCAAGCCACGATATCCGTGACCGCTGCCTGCCCCACGGTGGTCACCAGGAAATCGGCGACGCCATGCCCGGAAAAGTCCACCGCCAGGGTACCCAGGTTGGTACCCGAGGCATACGTCAGTACCGCATCGCCGGCATGCCCGGTGAATGCATTGACGAAGCTCAGGCCCGCGCCATGGGTGATCCCGGACAAATCGATCTTGTCCTGGCCACTGCTGAAATCCATGATCCGGTCGGTGGCATTCGGCGCCGAGTCGGAAACGGCGGCGAACACAAAGGTATCACTGCCCGAACCACCCCAGAGCTTGTCGGCTCCGCCCGCGCCAAAGAGGATGTCGTTGCCGGCGCCACCGCGCAGTTCGTTGGCCACGTCGTTGCCGATCAGCAGGTCGTTGCCCGAACCGCCAATGGCGTTCTCGAGCGTGACCCCCTGGGCGATGGAGATATTGCCGAGCATGCCACCCACGTCGGAGAACGAGCCGGCATGCAAGTTGATCTTCTGGTTTTGAGTGAAGCCGGAGAAGTCCAGGGTGTCGTTGCCGCCACCGTCCCAGACCGAGAACACCAGCTTGTCCGAAGACGAGGTGGCGCTCAGATAGTCGCGACCGGCATTGGCATTGAACCCATAGGTGGTATCACCGGAACGGGTGCTGTAGTTGGCGCCGTAGAGCTTCTGGATCGCCGCGATGTCGTCCATCAGCGGGCCGGAGGAATAAGCCTCGACCCCGCCTTTGCTGAAGTTCTGACTGGTATTGCTTTCGCTCCAGTAGCTCATCACGCTGTAGCCGCGGGTGTCTTGTCCATAGGACGCGTCGTTGTAGGTCGGGTTGCCCTCGCCGGCGTTGTAGTCGCCGGGATGAGCCAGGCCAAGGGTATGGCCGATCTCATGGGTCAGGGTCTGCCGCCCGTAGTTGTTCAGGCCAGGCGTCTTGTTGACGTTGTAGCCGCTGCCGGTCAGGTACCAGGACTGGCCGTCGTAGCCAGCCTCGGTACCCGGCAGGAAGGCGAACGCCGCCGCGCCTTCCTGCCCGCCGCTGTAGTTGCCGAAGGTCATATGACCGTCGCCGCCCTTCGCCGCCTCGCTGAAGGTCACATTGGCCACGTCCGCCCAGGATTGCATGGCGAGCACGGCTTGTGACTTCTGCAACGCGCTGAACTGACTGAATCCGCTGACGCCCAGACCGCTGAAATTCGCAGTCTGGGACGTCAGGAAGGTATAGCTCAGCTCGATCTTGCCGCTGCCGTTCAGATCGTGCCAGGCGGCACCGTCGCGCAGCAATTGCGTGGCGGCCTGATCGACGGAGTAGGAGGGTTTGCCATTGACCGTAAGATTGCCACCACGGTCGTATTGATGGCTGAAACTATCGATCTGGTTGAAGGCGGAACTTGTGCCGTTGGCCGCCAGTGCCGCATCCACGGAAACAATGGCTTTTGCTTTTACTTTCGACATAAACACACTTCCTTGTTTACAAGTGAAACAGTTTTTGTCCGATAGCGACAATCCCTTGGCGAGATCATCCTATCACTCGCCCTTTTTGAAGGCAGCGAGAAACTGACACACTTCGAAATCAAACGTCCAGCGCTTTTTTGAGATCGAATCGTATAAACAAGGAAAACGCCTACAAACATTGGCCTGCGCCATGAAAGTTTTTTCCGACAGTAACGAGCAACTCACACAAGCAGACTTTCGGAAAACCACAAGTCATATGAATGCCTATGTGAAGTGCATCATTAAATGACCATATAGTCATTTCGTTACTTATTAGTTTTATATCACCGGTTTGTCCTCCATGCATCAGGGCAATTTTGCCCTTTAAAGCCAGTACCTCTGTTACATTGGCAGTGGCCATATCCTCGCTGACCAGCAGTGCGTTGTCGGACATATCCGGCCACTCCAGGCCGCTGCGCCTGTCGGGATACTGCCATTGCACGGATCTTCTAGACTGACAGCCGGCCATGGGCGTCAACTACCCCCGTATGATTGACCACGACTCCGGGAAACGCATGTCCACCACCGTCAACCACTGGATCGACCTGGCCCAGGACCGCGACACCGGTATCGAAACCCTGCGCGCGCGTTTCCAGGGCCATGCCCACGCTTACGACGCCCACTGGCACGACAGCTACCTGGTGGGCGTCACCGAGCATGGCGTGCAGCAGTTCAATTGCCGGCGCACCCGCCACCAGAGCCTGGCGGGCAACGTGTTCCTGCTCGAGCCCGGCGAAATCCACGACGGTGACGCGCCCACCGAAGGCGGCTTCACCTACCGCACTCTCTATCTCGATCCGCACTGGCTGGAACGGGAACTGAGCGCGCTGTTCGAGGAGGCCCCGGCGGGCAGCCAACTGAGCTTCGCCACGACCCTGGCCACCGACACCCGACTGGCCCACGCCACCAGCGTCGCGTTCCAGGCGATTCACACCAAGGAATTGCGCATCGTCCGGCAAAGTGCCCTGGACCAGCTGTTCGACAGCCTCACCGGTCATCTGCACTGGCGTACCCGCTACCATGAAGACCCGCGCCTGCCACGGGTCGCGCAGATTGCCCGGGAATACCTGCACGCCCATCTGCACCATGACGTGAGCCTGGATGAAGTTGCCGCCGCCTGTGCTGTCGACCGCTTCCGCCTGACCCGGGCCTTCAAGGCCGCCTACGGCCTGCCGCCCCATGCCTATCTGGTGCAACTGCGGGTGGCCAAGGCGCGGCAACTGTTGTCCCGGGGCGAGACCCCGGCGAACGTCGCCATGACCCTGGGCTTTGCCGACCAGAGTCACCTGGGCCGCTGGTTCCTGCGCGCCTACGGCCTGACACCCGCCGCCTACCGCAAGCGCTGCTCAAACCTTCCAGACGCCTGAAGCGGCACACGGGAAAATCGGCGCATCGTTCTTTGCGCGGAGCCGTCCCATGCTGTCCAGTCTTTCCAGCTTCCTGCCCTTTGTGCTCTTCGCCGTCGTGGCTTCCATCACGCCTGGACCGAACAATATCCTGGTGCTGAGCAACAGCGCCCGCCACGGCTTGGCGGCGGCACTGCCGATCGTCCTCGGCGCCGGCGCCGGTGCCGCGCTGATCGTCCTGCTGGTGGGCAGTGGTGTCGGTGAGTCACTGGCGCAACTGCCCCGGGTACGCATGGCCATGCAATGGATCGGCATCGCCTGGCTGAGTTACCTGGCCTGGCAGGTCTTCAGTGCCCCGGCCACGGCCATCGACTCCGACGCCGGAGGGCCGCGCCGTCTCGGGTTGTTCGGTGCCGCCAGCCTGCAACTGATCAACCCGAAGGTCTGGATGATGGCCCTGGCGGTGATCGGGGTGTTTGCCGGCAACGGCGACGAGCGCCAGGCCCAGGTGGTTTACCTGTCCCTGGTATTCTTCCTGGTATCGTTGCCCTGCATGGGCCTCTGGGCATTGCTCGGCGCTGGATCGACGCGGTTGTTGCGTTCGCCCCGGGCCATGCGCCGCTTCAATCGTTGCATGGCCGTATTGCTGGTACTTTCAGCAGGGCTGAGTGTGCGGGCATAGCCCAAGGAGTCGCCACAGTGCAAAAGCCGGTCGCACTGGTGTGCTTTTGCTATCAACCGGCTGGGTAACGTGGCCGGACGGCGCATGAAGACGCCGACCTCCACAATAAACGACCTGCCGCGAGACCTGCGTATCATGAAAAGACTGTTCAACAGCTGTCTGTTCCTCTGCGGTACCGCACTCCTGAGCACCAGCGTGCTCGCTTCCGAAGACGCCTCCTGCAAGACCGTGCGCATGGGCGTGGTCAACTGGACCGACGTGATCGCCACCAGCGGCATGGCCGACGTGCTGCTCAACGGACTGGGCTATGAAAGCAAGCAGACCAGCGCCGTGCAGCAGATCATCTTTGCCGGTATCCGTGACAAGCGCCTGGATATTTTCCTCGGCTACTGGAAGCCGGCAATGGACAAGAACATCGCGCCATTTATCGCCGCCAACCAGCTCAAGGTCCTGGCCCAGCCCAGCCTGTCCGACGCCCAGGCCACCCTCGCGGTGCCGCAATACGTGGCTGACGCCGGCCTGAAGACCTTCGCCGATATCGCCAGGTTCAAGGACCAGCTTGGTGGCAAGATCTATGGCATCGAACCTGGCAGCGGCGCCAACACCACCATCAAGACCATGATCGACACCGATCATTTCGGCCTCAAGGGCTTCAACCTGGTGGAGTCCGGGGAAGCCGGGATGCTTGCCGCCGTGCAGCGGGCGGTCAATCGCAAGGAGTTCGTGGTCTTCGTCGGCTGGACCCCGCATCCGATGAACATCAATATGAAGATCGCCTACCTGACCGGCAGCGAAGATGTCTACGGGCCCAACGAAGGCGCGGCCACCGTCTCCACCGTCACCGCCCCGGACTACGCCCAGCGTTGCCCGAACGTCAACAGGCTGCTGGAGAACCTGAAATTCAGCGCCGCCCAGGAAAGCCAGTTGATGGTGCCGATCATGGAGCGCCAGACGCCCCAGGACGTGGCAAAGAAATGGCTGCGCGAGCATCCTGAAGACCTTCAGAAATGGCTGAGCGGCGTGACCAGTGTGGATGGCAAGGACGGCCTGGCGAGTGTGCAGGCGAGTTTGAAATAGCGCGAATCATTGAGGGAGCGGTGCTCTTTTATTACAGGAGCAGTGCCTATTGTGGGAGCAGTGCTTGCCCGCGAAGCTTTTAGCGTTCTCACGGGCCTCTTCGCGGGCAAGCACCGCCCCACACAAGTTCCGCTCCCACAAGTTCTCCCGTCACCTGGAATACGCCTGGGACCACGCATGAGCGATTACCCGCTTTCCCCCGAACTCGGCGCCTTTGTCGCCAAAACCCTCGGCTTCAGCTATCCGGACACCAGCATCCGGGGCCTGCGTGCCGGCTACAGCGCGATGTGCCGGGCCTTCACGCCACCGCGGCCAGCCGGTATCAACATCAGCGAGCATCTGATCGACCAGGTGCCCGTGCGCCATTACCGCCCGGTCTCCCAGCCACCCGCCACCGGCTGGCCCTGCGTGCTCTACCTGCATGGCGGCGGCTGGGTGGTCGGCGACCTCGACTCCCACGATTTCATCACCGCGGAGCTGGCGTCCCTGCTCAACGCCGTGGTCATCGCCGTCGACTATCGACTCGCGCCGGAGCATCCCTACCCCGCGGCCTTCGAGGACTGCCTGGCGGTCTGGCGCGGCCTGCAGGCGGGCGCCGCGACCTGGCAACTGAACCCCCGACGCATGGCGATTGCCGGTGACAGCGCCGGTGGCAATCTCGCCGCCGCCGTGTGCCTGGCCCTGCGCGATGCCGGGCAAGCACAGCCGCGACTGCAAGCACTGATCTATCCAGGGCTGGGCGGCGACGACAGGTTACCCTCACGCACCGAATGCGCCGACGCCCCGCTGCTCAACGCCCGCGATGTGCACTGCTATCAGGCGTTATATCTGCCGACCCCGGGAAAACCTTCAGCCTATGCAATGCCATTGCAGGCCACGGATCTGCACGGATTGGCCCCGGCGTTTATCGCCGTGGCGCAGTTCGACCCCTTGCGCGATGACGGCGTGCACTACACCGGGCGCCTGCAGGCCGCCGGCGTGGCGGTGGATTTCCATCCCGGTCACGGCCTGGTGCATGGCTGCCTGCGGGCCCGGAGGATGGCCCCGGAGGTGGATCTGCTCTATGAAAAACTCCTGGCCGCACTACGCCGGTCCTTGAACCTGTAGTCGACAAGCCCGGCAAAAAAACTTGACGACAACCCTTGCCTTGAGTTCTCCTGAAACCGGTTTCAACGCCAATGCGGCGACCGCCTGCCGACAACTCCAAGAAAAGGTTTCAGGCCGTGAACAGTTTTTCCGCTGCCCAACGCAGTCGCGTCACCATGCTCGATGTCGCCGAACGTGCCGGGGTTTCCAAGGCCAGTGTGTCGCGCTTTATCGGCGATGACCGCGCCCTGCTCTCCGAAGCCATCGCTTTGCGCATCGAACAGGCGATCAGCGAACTGGGCTACCGCCCGAACCAGATGGCCCGTGGACTGAAGCGCGGGCGGACCCGCCTGATCGGCATGCTGGTGGCCGATATCCGCAACCCCTATTCGATTGCCGTGATGCATGGCGTGGAAACCGCCTGCCGCGCCCACGGCTATAGCCTGGTGGTGTGCAACACCGATCGCGACGACCAGCAGGAACGCCAGCACCTCGCGGCGCTGCGCTCGTACAACATCGAAGGCCTGATCCTCAACACCCTCGGCCATCACCTCGAAGAACTGCAGCAGTTGCACCGGGAAATGCCGATGGTGCTGGTGGACCGTAAGGTCGAGCACCTGGACAGCGACCTGGTCGGCCTCGACAACGGCGCCGCCGTGCGCTGCGCCATCGAGCACCTGGAGCAACAGGGTTACCGCGACCTGATGCTGGTCAGCGAACCGCTGGATGGCACCAGTTCGCGGCTGGAACGGGTCGAGCGTTTCAGCGGCGAAATCGCCGGGCGTGGCGCACTGAGCGGTCGTATCGGTCATACCGGCGACACCTTGCAGGCTCAGTTGCGAGACTTTCTGGCCTCGCCGGGTGCCGGTCCCAAGGCGCTGTTCTGTGCCAACGGCGTCGCGGCCCTGGCCAGTGTCCAGGCCCTGCGCGAGCTGGGCTGCGCGCTTTTCGATGAGATCGGCCTGATCGCCCTGGACGACCTCGAATGGTTCCCGCTGGTGGGCACTGGCATCACCGCCCTCGCCCAACCCACCCGCCAGATCGGCGCCAGTGCCTTCGACTGCCTGTTCAAGCGGCTGCGGGGTGACAAGGGCGCGGCAAGGGCCATCGACTTTCCCGCACAGCTGATCGTCCGCGGTTCAACCCAGCGAACGAAAACCGAACACCCCTCGTAGGCGCGCGCCGAGGTAACAGCACTTGCCTGAATTCCGCTACCTATGACCTTTTATCAATATCCGCCAAAAAATGAAACCGGTTTCAGAGGTACAACAACCATGAAAGAACAGCTGTTTCCCGTCTCTATCAGCCTCTCCAGCTATGGCGCGGCGCTGGTCCGCGAACGCGGCCAGGAAAGTTTTATCGAACTGCTGGCCGAGGCCGGCGCCCGCCGTATCGAGGTGCGCGAAGAGTTGCTGACCGATGAAGACCCGCGGCGCTTTGCCGCCCGAGCGACAGCGATGGGCCTGGAGTGCGCCTACTCCTCGCCCCTGGAATTGTGGCCGGCCGGCCAGTCGCGCCCGGATGCGCAACTGGCGGCCACCCTGCAACGCGCCGAAGCCTTTGGTGCCGGCTGGCTGAAAGTCTCTCTGGGCCACTTCAGCGGGAACAGCGACCTGTCGGCCCTGGCAGGATTACTCTCGGCGTCATCGGTGCGCTTGCTGGTGGAGAACGACCAGACCTACCAGGGCGGTCGCATCGAACCCTTGCTAGGTTTTTTCGATCAGGTCGAGCAACAACGCCTGCCGGTGAAAATGACCTTCGATATCGGCAACTGGCATTGGCAAGACCAATCCGCCAGCAGTGCCGCGCGCCTGCTCGGCCGGCATGTCGACTACCTGCACTGCAAGGCAGTGGCCCAGCGCAAGGATGGCAAGCTCGTCGCCCAAGCACCGAGCGCCATCGATCTGGAACTGTGGGAACGTTTGCTGGAGCAGATGAGTCAAGGAGTAACCAGGGCCGTGGAATACCCACTGCAAGGTGACGAACTGCTGGCCGTCACTGGCGAACAGGTGCGCATCCTCGCCCGCCTGGGCCGTTTCATGGAGGAACGCGCACATGCCTGATATCGAGATCCTGTCCTTCGGCGAGACCATGGCAATGTTCGTCGCCGAACAGACCGGCGATCTGGCCCGGGTCGGACACTTCCACAAACGTATTGCCGGGGCTGACAGCAACGTCGCCATCGGCCTGGCCCGGCTGGGTTTCAAGGTGAATTGGCTGAGCCGGGTCGGCGCCGATTCCCTGGGCCGCTTCGTGATCGACACACTGCAAGGTGAAGGTTTGTATTGCGACCACGTCGAGATCGATCCGACCTGTCCCACCGGTTTTCAACTCAAGTCCCGCGAAGACCTCGGCCAGGATCCGCAAGTGGAGTATTACCGCCGGGGCTCGGCGGCCAGCCGCCTGTCGGTGGCCGATATCCGTCCGCGGCTACTCCAGTCCGCTCATCTGCATGCCACCGGTATTCCGCCGGCCCTGTCGGCCAGCACCCGGGAACTGTCGTTCGAGTTGATGACGCGGATGGCCGCCGCCGGACACAGCGTGTCCTTCGATCCCAACCTGCGCCCAAGCCTTTGGACCAGAGAAAAACAGATGATCGAGGACATCAACGCCCTCGCCGCCCTCGCCCATTGGGTACTGCCGGGGTTGGGCGAAGGCCGCTTGCTGAGCGGCTACCAGGAACCACGCGATATCGCCGCCTTCTACCTCGACCAGGGCGCGGCGATAGTCGCCATCAAGCTCGGTGCCCAGGGTGCCTACTACCGGACCCAGCGGGACGAGGGGTTCGTCGCCGCGGTGCCGGTGCCAAAGGTGGTGGACACGGTCGGTGCCGGTGACGCCTTCGCCGTTGGCATGATCAGTGCGCTGCTGGAGAACCAGGGTGTTGCCCAGGCCGTGGCGCGCGCCAACTGGATCGGTGCCCTGGCGGTTCAGAGCCGTGGCGACATGGAGGGCTTGCCGACCCGCGAACAGCTGACGGCGGCCAACCGGCCCGCGCCTGTCGGCTGAGTCAGATCGCCGTTTTCTTGAATGCCACCTGCTGCGACAAAAACAACAAGCTCAGGAGCCACACCATGCAAACGCTGAAACTCGCCACCCGCCGCTGGTGGTACATCATGCCCATCGTCTTCATCACCTATAGCCTGGCGTATCTGGACCGGGCCAACTACGGTTTCGCCGCGGCCTCGGGCATGGCCGAGGATCTCAGGATCACCCCGGGCCTGTCGTCGCTGCTCGGCGCGCTGTTCTTTCTCGGCTACTTCTTCTTCCAGGTGCCCGGCGCCCTCTACGCGCAGAAGCACAGCGTGAAGAAGCTGATCTTCGTCAGCCTGATCCTCTGGGGCGGCCTGGCCACCCTCACCGGCATCGTCTCCAACGCCTATATGTTGATCGGCATCCGCTTCATGCTCGGCGTGGTCGAAGCCGCCGTGATGCCAGCGATGCTGGTGTACCTGTGCCACTGGTTCACCCGCGCCGAGCGCTCACGGGCCAATACCTTCCTGATCCTCGGCAACCCGGTGACCATGCTCTGGATGTCAGTGGTCTCGGGCTACCTGGTGCAACACTTCAGCTGGCGCTGGATGTTTATCGTCGAAGGTCTGCCGGCGGTGATCTGGGCCTTTATCTGGTGGCGCCTGGCCGACGAACGCCCAGCCCACGCCAGCTGGCTCAGCGCCCGGGAAAAACACGACCTGGACAGTGCCCTGGCCGCCGAGCAGGTCAGTATCAAGGCGGTGAAAAACTATGCCCAGGCCTTCCGCGACCCCAAGGTGATCATCCTGGCCCTGCAGTTCTTTTGCTGGAGCATTGGCGTCTACGGCTTCGTGCTGTGGCTGCCATCGATTCTCAAAAGCGGCCTGAAGATGGACATGGTCGAAGCCGGCTGGTTATCGGCCCTGCCTTATCTGGCCGCGGTGCTCGCCATGCTCGCGGTGTCCTGGGGTTCGGACCGGCTGCAGCGGCGCAAACGCTTCGTCTGGCCGCCACTGCTGGTGGCTTCGGTGGCCTTCTACGCCTCCTACGCCCTGGGCGCGGAGCATTTCTGGTGGTCCTACGGTTTGCTGGTGCTTGCCGGCGCCTGCATGTACGCCCCCTATGGTCCGTTCTTTGCCATTGTCCCGGAAATCCTCCCGGCCAATGTCGCCGGTGGCGCCATGGCTCTGATCAACAGCATGGGGGCCCTCGGCTCCTTCGGCGGTTCCTACCTGGTGGGCTACCTGAACAGCGAAACCGGCTCGCCAGGCGCCTCCTATCTACTGATGAGTGGCGCCCTGCTGTTGTCCGTGATCCTGACCGCCTTTCTCAATCCCGGCGCCAGCGACCGCGCAGCCCCCAAGAGCATGCCGACGCAGCATGCGCTGTCTCACCCCTGAACCCTATCGAGCGAATCCGATGAAAAAACCGATTGTGTTGTACAAAAGACTCTCGCCTTCATTGATGGCCCGCCTGCAAGCGCACACCCAGGTCACCCTGATCGAAGACCTGGGGGACGATGGCATGGCACAACTGCGCGCGGCGCTACCCGAGGCCCGGGGCTTGCTCGGTGCCAGCCTGAAACTGGACGCCGCGCTGCTCGACCTGGCGCCACGCCTGGAAGCAATCGCCAGTGTCTCGGTAGGTGTCGACAATTACGACATCGACTACCTGAGCCGGCGGCGGATCCTCCTCAGCAACACCCCCGATGTGCTGACCGAGACCACCGCCGACACGGGCTTCGCCCTGATCCTGGCCACCGCCCGACGCGTGGTGGAACTGGCAAACCTGGTACGCGACCGCCAGTGGACGCGGAATATCGGCCCACTGCATTTCGGCAGCGATGTACATGGCAAGAAGCTGGGCATCATCGGCATGGGCCGTATCGGTGAAGCCCTGGCCCAGCGCGGGCATTTCGGCTTCGGCATGCCGGTGCTCTACCATAGCCAAACGCCCAAGCCCGAGGTCGAGCGGCGTTTCAACGCACGCTACCTGGGGCTGCGCGAATTATTGCAGGAGGCCGACTTTGTCTGCCTGACCTTACCTCTGACCGCTCAGACCCAAGGGCTGATCGGTGCCGGGGAATTGGCCCTGATGCGCCCGGACAGCATCTTCATCAATATTTCCCGGGGCAAGGTGGTGGATGAGCAGGCGTTGATCGAGGCCTTGCACAACCACCGGATCCGCGGCGCCGGCCTGGATGTGTTCGAACATGAACCGCTGGCAATGGATTCGCCCTTGCTGAGCCTGGCCAATGTGGTGGCGACGCCGCACATCGGTTCGGCCACCCATGAGACCCGCGAAGCCATGGCGCGCTGCGCGGTGGACAACCTGCTGGCGGCACTGGCCGGAGAACGGCCATCGAACCTGGTCAATCCGCAGGCCTACCAGCACTGAAGTCAGTGCCGGTAGCGAGCGCTGCCAGGCCCGGGCAATGCGCCAAGCGTCAGATCACGAAGCGCGCCACCATCGTATTCAGGTCCACCGCCAGGCGCGACAGTTCATGGCTGGCGGCGCTGGTCTGGTTGGCACCGGCCGCCGACTGGGACGCCAGGTCACGAATGTTCACCAGGTTGCGGTCCACTTCACGGGAGACCTGGGCTTGCTCTTCCGAGGCGCTGGCGATCACCAGGTTGCGTTCGTTGATCAGGTTGATGGATTGGCTGATCTGCTCCAGGGCCACGCCGGCGGCACGGGCCATCTCCAGGGTGCTCTGGGTCCGCTGGTTGCTCTGCTGCATCGATTGCACGGCCTGGCCGGTGCCATTCTGGATACCGGCCACCATCTGTTCGATTTCCTTGGTCGACTGCTGGGTGCGATGGGCCAGCGCTCGCACTTCATCGGCCACCACCGCAAAACCACGCCCGGCCTCGCCCGCCCGCGCCGCTTCAATGGCGGCGTTGAGGGCCAGCAGGTTGGTCTGTTCGGCAATGGCGCGGATCACGTCCAATACCTGGCCGATGTCGCGGCCCTGGGTCGCCAGGCCTTCGATCAGCACCGAGGTGCTTTGTACATCCTCGGTCATGGCCTGGATCGCGTCCACTGTCTGGACTACCCGGTCGCGCCCTTCCCGCGCGGCCTGGTTGGACTGCTGCGAGGCTTCGGAGGTCGACACCGCATTACGTGCCACTTCCTCTACCGCGCTGGTCATTTCATTGACCGCCGTGGCCGCCTGCTCGATCTCGTTGTTCTGCTGCTGCAGGCCGCGGGACGACTCCTCGGTCACGGCACTGAGCTCCTCGGCCGCCGACGCCAACTGGGTGGCCGAGCCGGAAATCTGCTCGATGGTCTTGCGCAGATTGCCTTGCATGGCCAACAACGCACCGAGCAACCGGGCCGGTTCATCCTTGCCCTCGATGACAATGGCCTTGGTCAGGTTCCCGCCGGCGATGGTCTCAGCCGCTTCGACAGCCTTGTTCAGCGGCACGACGATGCTGCGGGTCAACAGCCAGGCCAAGAGCACGGTCATCAGCGCTGCCACCACCGAGACCAGGATAATACCGAAACTGGCATTGCTGTATTGCTCACCGGCCTGGGCCGACGCCGCCTTGGCACCGGTCTTGTTGATCTCCACCAATTGGTTGAGCTGCACGCCCATCAGATCCGTACCGGCCTTGATCTGGTTGTTGATCAGATTACGCATCTCCTCGACCTTGTCCTGTCGTGACAGCTCCAACATCTGGCCCTGGTCCTTCAGGTAGGTATCGAGCGTCGCGGCAAACTCCTTGTACTTGGCCAGTTCCTCCCCGTCAGCAGGCAAATCGGCGTAACTTTTCACGTCCTTGCGAACTTTGTCCACCAGGGCCGCGATACGTGCTTCGGCGTCCTGCAAGGAGGCCGGATCACGGTTGACCAGCACGCGAAAGGAAAGAATGCGCATGCGCAGGACATCTTCGAGCACATTGCCCAGATACCCCACGCTGGGCAGTTGGTTCGTATCCATATCGATGGACGCCTGACGAATCACCGTCATGCGGGTCTGGGCAAAGACCCCCAGCACAATAACCAGTAATGCAATGAATGCAAAACCGAGAAACGCGCGCGGGGCAATATTCATATTGCGTAGGGACATGGCTTGCTCTCTATGGGCAAAAGGACTACTAGCTTCCATGCCGGAAACATGTCGAATGGCAAATAGCCATGACAACAGTGCTGGCGCCACACTTTTATCAACGGTGGACTTACAACTGCTTATCGGCAGAAGTTGCGATTTCATACAGGGGAAAATGAAAAAAATTTACTTCATGAATGACGTGAAAGTAGTTGATTCCCAGATGAAACATCTTCAGCCACCTAGGCGACTGAAAACAAGGCATTACGCCACTATTTGTATAGACAAGATCAACCCGCAAGAGCCGTCCGTGAGAGCACGGAGGCCCACAACCGGCCGATGAAGTTATAGCGAATCATTCTCCGCTCTTGAGCTCGCTCCATACCGGGTACGATCAGGATCGATATTCAATAACGCGGATAAAGACTCAACCGATCTTTCTATTCCCGCATCGGTCGGCATATGCAAGTAACGCTGGAAGGAAACAGCACTTCATAGGCGGACTTGCCAACCATCAAGATGGGCTGGCGCCCAGGTGCCGGCTACTGCATGAAACCTTCCATGAAGCCGGCCACGCTACGCGCCAACTTGCGCCGCCAAGGGGGTGTGTTGGGGTTGGCCAGGATCTGGTCCTCATGGACAAAACTGCGGATGATCGCGTTGTAGCCCAGCCAGCGATAGGGTTCGGGTTCCCAGGCCTTCAATGCCTGGAGGCCGCCATGCTGGATCACCCAGGGCTGCCGAACCCGTTCACTGTCCTGCTGCAGGATCAGATCGGCCAGCGTTCGGCCGCCCAGGTGACTGGCGCCCACGCCCTCGCCGCCATAACCACCGGCCAGGGCGAGACCATTGGCCCGGTCGCAGAGCATATGCGGCCGGAAACGGCGCGACATGCCCAGGTTGCCACCCCAGGAATGGGTGATGCGCACGCTCTTCAATTGCGGGAACAGCTCGCCGAACAGGTAGCGCCGCAAGTCGACCTCACTGTCGCTGAGGTCGAAGTCATGACGCAGCCGGCCAGCAAAGCGATAGCCACCGCGAGCACCAAAAATCAGTCGGTTGTCGGCCGAGCGCTGGCCGTAGGTGACCTGGCGACTGCTTTCGCTGAAGGCCTGGCCCTGGGCGAGGCCGATTTCGTCCCAGGTTGCTTGCGATAACGGCTCGGTGGCCACCAGCAGGCTTTGTACCGGCAGTTGATAGCGCCCCAGAGGCGGCAGCGTTACCGAGTAACCTTCCACGGCCGGGACCACCCAGCGACTGCGGACCTGCCCCCGAGCCGTGCGCAGGCCGCCAGCACGCCAGTCGGTCACCGGGCTGTTTTCGAATATCCGCACCCCCAGTCGTTCGACGGTCCGGGCCAGGCCGCGCACCAGTTTGGCCGGCTGGACGGTGGCAACATGGGGCGCATAGATACCACCGTAGGGTCGGGCGACGCGAATCTGCCGAACCAACTGCTCGGGGCTCAGCCAGCAGTAGTCGGTCTCGTCGAGGCCTTGTTTATAGAGCCCGCCCAGGTAGGCCCGCAGGCTCTGCTCCTGCTCGGGGTAACGCGCGGCGCAGTACAGCACGCCGCCTTTACGGTAGTCGCAGTCGATGCCTTCGCGATCGATGACGCGCTTCACTTCATCGGGAATGTCATGCAACAAGTCGAAGGACGCCCGTCGCCGTTCCGGTGAGAGTCCGGCCAACAGGCGATCTTCACCCAACAGATTGCCCATCACCCAACCGCCGTTGCGTCCCGAAGCGCCGAAACCGGCGATCTGCGCCTCGACAATGACGATGTTCAACTCCGGAGCCTGGCGCTTGAGGTAATACGCGGTCCACAGTCCCGTGTAACCGGCGCCGATGATGGCCACGTCGACATCCAGCACCTGCTCCAGAGATGCGCGCGGCGTCAACGATTCATCGAGCTGATCCATCCATAAACTGATGCCGCGCCATGCCGACATTCCGGACTCCATAATCTGTAACTGATAGTTGCGATCCTAATCCCTGCTGTCAGAGGCCATCGCGTGCCCGCAGAGAAAGCACTCGAATCAAGGTATATAGACGCAGATCAACTTACACGAAAACAATCGCCGAACGGCTTGAAAAACCCTCCTGTGCCCGCTCAACGGATGCTATTTTTAAGCACTCGACTGGCGGGACCATGAGGTCCTGCCGTTCCTACCCGGAGCAAAAGGAAGCGCTCAATGAAACAGGTGGGCAACATGAACAAAGTCTTCAGCAAGGTGACCTTCCCCAACGCCTGCCAACTGATGCGTTGGCATTTTCATCCCATGGGCTTCGAGGCCAGCATGGATGCGCCAGGCAGCATGGTCGCCCGGTTGTTCGACCGGGCCAGCGGCGAGACGCTGATTGCCATCGCCGGCATTCCTTGCGCCACGGTGATGAACGCCGCCGATGTCGAGCGCATCATCGAAGCGGTTGAAGACGAGCTCGAATCCTTCGTGCCGCCCCAGAGCCTTCGGGTCGTCAACTGACATTTGACCGAGCCGGCTTGCCAGTCTCTTGACTGGCCGGACACACGCCTCAGGGTTTGAGGCGTAGATCGGCGAAAAACGCCTTGTCTCCCGCCACCCGATCCGAGGCTTTGGGCCCATTCGCGGCTTGGCCGTCCTGCCCCTCCAGATACCAGTAGCAGTGCTTCACCGCCCGGGTGATGCCCACGTAGGCCAGCCTCAGGATTTCGTCTTTCTGCGCATTGTCGTAGGCCTCGGCATCACCGTCATCGCCCAGCCCGGCCATGCGATAGACCTGGTTCTTGTAAGGCGAACGGGTCAGGTGCTGGCAATCCCCCAGCAAGAACACCACATCGGCCTGCAGCCCCTTGGCACTGTGATAGGTCAATTGCCTGAGCCGACGCCGCTCGACAGGCAAGCTAGAATCAACATTAACCAAGTGATTAATATGCTCATTAATCAATGACTTATCACTACTTTTTCGAAATAACATCAATATACTTTCACCCTGCCGGTAGTGCTCCTCCAAGCGCTTGGCCAAACCGGCGTCGTCGCGATCCAGCACGTTGACCGGCCACGGTTCCTTCGGCACCCCGCTGGCCCTGGCCTTTTTCCCGGCGATTGCCGGTGCCGCGCGGACGATATGTTCGGCAGCGTCGATGATGTGCTGATGACTGCGATAATTGTCGCTAAGCAGGACCCGGGTCGTCGCTGGCGACGGAAATTGCTTGCTGAACTCCATGAAGTATTTGGGCGAACTGCCGCGCCAACCGTAAATCGATTGCCAGTCATCGCCCACGCACAACAACGACGAATGCCGCGCCGCGCGTCCCACCTGCATCGCCGGGCCGCGACGGCGGATTTCCCGCAGACTGGCCCGCAGCCAGGAGACGATCTGTGGTGAAACGTCCTGGAATTCGTCGATCATCAGGTGCGACAACGGGCGCAACAGCTCGTCGCTGAGCAGTGCCTGGTTTTCCGGGGTATTTTCGCCGAACAGCGAGAACATCCGATTATAGGTCATGATCGGTGGCGACTGGGCCAGCAGATGGCTCTCCAGTGCCTTCCAGAACAGGCTCAAGGCCTCGAAGAAGAAGCGGTCCGGATCGTCCGTGGCGAAACTCATCCGCGCCACGGCGCTCGGTACATCCAGGCCGAGGTTCTCGATAAAGCCGGCCGCCATCACGAAACAGTCGAGCAGTGGCGCGCAGGTCAGTTCACCCTTGACCTTATAGTCGAAACCGGGACCTGCCGTGGCATCGCCGGCCAGGGAGGCGAGGACAGATTTTGCCGAGTCATAACTTTCTAACCATATCAATGGTTTACGACAGAAAGCTTGAAATAGGGTGCGTTTTACCGCCCATTCAGCCCGCACCGTGAGCTTGGCTCCGGGACGGCTGATCTGCGCGTTTTCCCGTGGGTCGAAACCGAGCACCACCCAGGCCTCCAACTCAGGGATATAACCGTGGCAATGGAACGGCGAACCGTTGATCTCGACCACTTCACGGTCCGGTTCTATCCCGGGAATCGGCCAGGCGCCGGCGCGAAACCAGAGATCCTCCAGCGTGTCACACAGTTCCTCGTCACGCTTGGATGCCAGTTCGGTGACCGCCATCCGCTTGCGCACATCCGGGTGGTCCTGCTCCAACTCGCGCAGTTGCAAGGCCTGCTTGTAGAGTGGCACCAACACCTCGCGGAAACGCGGATTATCGCTGTACAGGCGCTGATAGCAGGCATTGAGTTGCCGACGCTGGGCATCGTTGATGCGCAGGTCGAACGGATTGCTGTCAGCGCCTTCGTCCGCCAACGGAGCACGCTCGCTGAGGTTCTCGAACGCCTGCAACTGACCGAACCCCGGCAGGCTGCGGACCATGGGCAGAATCCGCGAATGGAAGGTGCGAACCATGTCGCGGGCGTCCCGCGGACTCAGTACATGCCCCCAGAGCCCCATGACTTCCACCAGCTTGGCCATGAAATCCTTGCGCGACTCGCGGGTAAAGGTCACCACCGTCAGCGCGTCCAGCTCGAAGCCCAGGTAGTGGGTCAGCAGCAGGATGCGCAGGACCAGCGAGGTCGACTTGCCCGCTCCGGCACCGGCGATCACCGCCGTGGATGGCGTGTCGCTGAAGATCATTTTCCATTGCGCCGCGCTGGGCTGCGCGTGCGCGGGCAGCAGCCGGGCCACATCGGCCTTGATCCGCTTCTTCAACTCGGCCGTCAGCGGCAGCCGCCAGTCGTCGAACAGGTTGTCGTCGACCCCGGGCGCGCGGTGCTCCGGCGCACGCGTGTCGCGGATCAGCAGGACCTGGCGTCCCTCCTCCAGGCCGTCGCGCCGGCCTTCCTTGTAACCGTATTCGACGCCCGCGCCATGGCCGCTACGAAAGCCGTCGGCCTGGCCCTGCAACCAGGACGCCACATGCTGGGCGCGAAGACGACTCAACCCACCGCCCAGCAATCTGGCCAACAGGCGCTTGAACAGGGGCAATTGAGCCAGGGAGGAAAGTTCGGCAGGCGGTTCGGGTGTCGATAATGGCACGCTGACTCCAGGTAGGCGACGGTCTGGGCGAAAGGCCTATGGTCGCTCCATTGCATCCTGAGTTCTAGTCAATTGCTTGTCGATCAGCCATTTAGGCGACGAATTGAAAGCGGGAAGACAACTATCACCGCCAACAAAGCATCGATTAATACGATTATTTAAAGGCATTTTTTACGCTTTTTATCGATATCAATCTGATAGATGATCGTTGCCATCAACCATCGGTTATCGTCCTGCCCTGGCTTGCGCCGGCCCATGACGAACCTGAACAGGAGAAGACTCATGCTGCAACTTCGACCCTTCAAGAGCCTGGGCGCTGCTCATCACGGCTGGCTGGATGCACACCACCACTTTTCGTTCGCCGAATACCATGATCCGCAACGCATGAACTGGGGTAACCTGCGGGTCTGGAACGACGACGTGATCGCCCCCGGCACCGGTTTTCCAAAGCACCCGCACCGGGATATGGAAATCATCACCTATGTCCGTGAGGGCGCGATCAGCCACGAGGACAACCTGGGTAACAAGGGCCGCACCGAAGCCGGCGACGTCCAGGTCATGAGCGCCGGGACCGGGATCGCCCACAGCGAGTACAACCTGGAATCGACGCCAACCAAGATTTTCCAGATATGGGTCATTCCCAACGAGGCTGGCTCGGCACCGTCCTGGGGGGCCAAACCGTTTCCCAAGGGCGAGCGTGGCGAAGGTTTCGTCACCCTGGCCAGCGGCAAGTCCGGCGACGACCAGAGCCTGCGGATTCGCGCCGATGCGCGCCTGGTGGCGGCCAACCTGAAAGCGGGGGAAACCACCGAGTATCACCTGGACAGCGGTCGTCGCGCCTACCTGGTGCCGGCCACGGGGCTGATCGAGGTCAACGGCCTGCGTGCCGAAGCCCGCGATGGCATCGCGGTAGCCGACGAGCAGGTGCTGCGGGTGACCGCCGTGCAGGACAGCGAAATCATTCTGGTGGACTTGGCTTGACTCGCTGATCGCCCCACCAAAAAAGGGTGAACAACCATTGTGGCGAGCGGGCTTGCCCGCGCTGGGGTGCGAAGCACCCCTGAAACCAGCGAACTCGGTCTATCAGATAGACCGATATCTCCGGTTTCACGACTGCTTCGCAGTCGGGCGCGGGCAAGCCCGCTCGCCACGGCGTCGTGCTCCACGGGATCAGTTCGGGGAGATTGCCCCGTCCACCAGCACCTGCGCCTCTTCCACCAGGCGCTTGAGGTGATCGTCACCGATAAAGCTTTCAGCGTAGATCTTGTAGATATCCTCGGTGCCCGACGGCCGCGCGGCGAACCAGCCGTTCTCGGTCATCACCTTCAACCCGCCAATGGCCTGGTCGTTACCCGGGGCATGACTGAGGATGCGCTGGATCGATTCGCCGGCCAATTGCGTGGACGTCACCTGCTCCGGTGCCAACTTGCTCAGCAGGGCCTTCTGCGCCGGCGTCGCCTTGGCATCGACGCGCACGGAGAACGGCTCGCCCAGCTCATCGGTCAGGCCACGGTAGATCTGGCTCGGATCGCGACCGGTGCGCGAGGTCATTTCCGCCGCCAGCAAGGCCGGGATCAGTCCGTCCTTGTCGGTGGTCCAGACGCTGCCGTCCTTGCGCAGGAACGACGCCCCGGCGCTCTCCTCGCCACCAAAGCCGAGGGAACCGTCGAACAGACCGTCGGCGAACCACTTGAAGCCCACCGGCACCTCATACAGGCGCCGCCCCAGGCGGGCCGCCACCCGATCGATCAGGCCACTGCTGACCACGGTCTTGCCCACCGCCGCGTCGCCGCGCCAGTGCGGACGGTTCTGGAACAGGTAGTCGATGGACACCGCCAGGTAGTTGTTCGGCGCCAACAGGCCGCCGGACGGGGTGACGATGCCATGGCGGTCATGGTCCGGGTCGCAGGCAAAGGCCACGTCGAAACGCTCCTTCAAACCGATCAGGCCCTGCATCGCATGGCTGGAGGACGGGTCCATGCGAATCTTGCCGTCCCAGTCCACGCACATGAAACGGAAGGTCGGGTCGACTTCGGTGTTGACCACTTCCAGGTTCAGTCGATAGTGCTCGGCAATCGCCGACCAGTAACGCACCCCGGCCCCGCCCAGCGGATCCACGCCCAGGCGCAGGCCGGCGGAACGGATGGCGTCCAGGTCGATGACGTTGATCAGGTCCGCCACGTAGGTATTGAGGTAGTCATGGCGATGGGTAGTGTCGGCCTTGAGCGCCTGCTCATAGCTCATCCGCTTCACCCCCGCCAGGCGGTTGCCCAGCAGTTCGTTGGCCTTGGCCTCGATCCACTTGGTGACATGGGTATCGGCCGGGCCACCGTTGGGCGGGTTGTATTTGAAGCCACCACTTTCCGGCGGGTTATGGGACGGGGTGATGACCACACCGTCCGCCAGGCCCGAGGTTCGCCCGCGGTTATAGCAGATGATCGCATGGGACACCGCTGGCGTCGGCGTGTACTCGTCGCCGGTGGCGATCATGGTCTCCACGCTATTGGCGGCGAATACTTCCAGCGCGCTGGCGCCGGCCGGCGTGGACAGGGCGTGGGTATCGATACCGACAAACAGTGGACCGTCGATGCCCTGGGCCTGGCGATACAGGCAGATGGCCTGGCTGATCGCCAGGACATGCCACTCGTTGAAACTCAGCTCGAACGAATTGCCGCGATGCCCGGAGGTGCCGAAGGCCACGCGTTGGGTGGAGATCGCCGCATCGGGCTGGCCGGTGTAATAGGCCGATACCAGTCGCGGGATATCAACCAGCAACTGTGCCGGTGCCGGCTTGCCCGCAAAAGGACTGAGTGTCATGCAAAACCTCTGGAGATGGGTGGTACAGGAGAAGATGCGCAGTTTACTGGCAGTTCGACACTGGCGTTAAGGGTTCTATCCGTTGGCGAAAAGATTTTCCATGCGGCACGCGCTCCCCCGGCAGGGAAGCGCGTGTCTCGACGGCGCAAATGATGCGGTGCGTTAGCGCGCCCGGGCTTTCATTTCGCCAAGAGAAACGACCTGATGATTTTTCAGGTCATAACGCAGTTCTGCAATCAGGTCGGAAATGGCCCGACTGCTGTCAAGCGTCGAAGCCTGGATACCGGTAACCACCAGGTCCACCCGTTCGGATTTTCGGTCGAATACCTTGACCGTCAACGACTCGTCCGCCCCCAGGCTGCATTGACAGCGCGTGGGCAGGAAACTGCTCTCGATGATATTGCGTAACTCCAGCGTGGACAATACTTGCATGGCGACTCTCTCCTTTATGTGAGACGGCCAGGTCTTTGGCAGAATAGCCAGCGTTAGCCATTCACAACGGCACTTCAAGCGGGCGCCCGGTCCAGCCCTGGAGGGCGACAGCCTCCTCTAGATTAGGCCGTTTTACCCCGGCCGTTAAGGTTATTCGTCCGACAATCCGACACAATGACCACGCACTCAGCGTGCCGAAACAAGATGAATTATTGTTTGCTGGAATAATCAATGCTTTAAAGTGCTAATAGGCCCGCGTGCCAGTGCAAAATGCATCAAATGCCTTCTACGACCATGCCGTTTGCCGGTATCGTGGCAAACGCCCTGGCCTGGACGGGCATCCAACGCCAGTGTCATTCGGCGCCGTGCCGCAACCGCATCCATCAAACGAGGGAGTTCCCCTCATGACAGGGCAACGAGAGCTCATGAATTCGACGACTATCGCCGCAACCCTCCTGCTGGCGCTGACGACCACCGGCGCGGTCGCCGCCGACAAAGCCGACCTGGCCGCCTTTCCCAAGGCCGAGGACGGATTTACCCGCTCGGTCATTCGCGTGCCGAAGATGACCAAGGACTCCGATCATCGGGTCGAGATCATCGCCGGCAAGGTCATGCCGGTCGATTGCAACCAGAAGCGCCTGGGCGGCAACCTTGACGAAAAGAACCTGGAGGGTTGGAGCTACTCCTATTACCGCCTGGAGAAAGTCACCGGGCCGGTCTCCACCCTGATGGCCTGCCCACCTGGCAGCAAGACGAAAAAAGATTTCATCCCGGTGATCGGCGAAGGCTACATGCTGCGTTACAACAGCAAGTTGCCGCTGGTGATCTACGCCCCCGATGACCTCGAAATCCGTTACCGGATCTGGTCGCCTTCCAAGCTGATCAAGCCTGCCAGCCGCGAATAACCCGTGCCGACTCACGCGCCCCCGGCTTTTCATACAGAGCCCAGGGCCGCGCGTTCGGCGACATGGCGCAGACTGTCGAAGTTGATGTTGGCCCCAGAGTTGATCGCCACCAGGGTCTGCTCGCGCACGCCGTGCGCGACCACATACTGCTTGATCCCCGCCACCGCCAGCGCGCCGGAAGGCTCGGCTACTTCTTTACCCTGACCGTGATGTACATGTTGCTCAACTGGCTGCCTTCGCTGCTGCTGGAACAAGGTTTCAGCAAGCCGCAGGCCAGCTTGGTGCAGGTGCTGTTCAACATCGGCGGTGCGCTCGGCTCCCTGCTTGGCGGCCTGCTACTGGATCGCTGCAACGGTATCAAGGTAGTGCTGTTCGTGTATGCCGGGTTGCTGGCAGCGTTGGCCGGAGTCGGCCTGTCGCTGGGCATAGTGCCAATGGCCGTCGCCGGGTTTGCCGCGGGGCTGTTCGTGATGGCCGCGCAATTGGTGCTCTATGCCCTGGCGCCGCCTTCGTATCCGACCTCGGTGCGGGCCACCGGAGTGGGGGCGGCCGTTGCGATCGGCCGCCTGGGATCAGTGACCGGTCCCCTGGCGGCGGGACAGATTCTGGCAGCCGGGGCGGGTACCACTGGGGTGTTGCTGGCGGCTTCACCTGGCTTGGTGATTGCCGCGTTGACCATCATCGGCGTGATCGCACGAGCAGCCCCGCTGAACGTATCGATGAAAAACGCCAAGGCCTGATATCCGTGATCAAGGTGGAACAGAACCAGTGGGAGCGGGCTCGCTCCCACACGCATCGCGCTTAACCGTTGAGAGCGCTCTGGCAGGCATTCACTGGCGGCACACACTGGCGCCAGGGCTGGGCCTGTTCCAGTTGCGCGGCCAAGGCCAGCAAGGTCGCTTCCTCGCCAAAGCGGCCGGCGAAATGCGCGCCCATGGGCAAGCCTTGCGCGCTCCAATGCAGCGGCACCGACATCGCCGGTTGTCCGCTGGCGTTGAACAAAGCGGTAAACGGCGAGTAGCTGTGGAAGCGCTCGATCAATTCATCAAGGCTCAGGCTGGCGTCGCGCAGATCCAGCTCGCCGATTGGCACCGGTTCACGGGTCAGGGTCGGGCTGAGGATCAGGTCGTAATCCTGCATGAACAGCGCCAACTGCCGGCCGAGGGCATGGATCCACTCCACGGCCGCCGCATATTGCGCGCCGCTGACCCCACCCTTGTCGCGCAAAATGATGCGCGTGCGGACTTCCAGCTCCTCGGGCCGCACCGGCGCGCCACGCATCTGTCCCAACAGCTCGACGTAGTTGCGCGTGCTGGCACCGATGATGGTGAACACCTGATCGAGAAACTCGGGCAGTACCACCGGTAACCGGGCAGGCTCAACCCGATGTCCCAGGGACTCGCACAGGCTCGCGGCCTGATGCACCGCCGCCAGACTTTGCGGAGAGGTCGGCCAGGGCCCGAGCTGATCCACCAGGGCGATCCGCAATGGCCGTGGTGCCTGCTCCAAGGCCGTCACATAAGGCCGTGCCTGCCGCGGCGCGGCATAGGGCGCGCCCAGATCGGCCCCAGCCGTGGCATCGAGCAGCGCCGCGCTGTCGCGCACCGACAAGGTGATGCAGTGGTTGGTCCCCATGCCCGCCCAGCCCTCGCCGATCATCGGTCCGGAGGGCAGCAAACCACGGCTGGGCTTGAGCCCGAAAACCCCGCAACAGGACGCTGGCACCCGCAACGAGCCACCGCCGTCATTGCCATGGGCAAAAGGCACCACCCGTGCCGCCACCAACGCCGCCGCCCCACCGCTGGAGCCGCCAGCACTATGCTGGGTATTCCATGGGTTGCGGGTGGCGCCAAAGCGAGTCGATTCTGTGGAGTAGGAGGTACCGAATTCCGGCGCCGTGCTGGTGCCGACAATCAGGCAACCGGCGCGGCGCAGGCGGGTCACCACCTCAGACTCGAAATCGGCGCGAGCCGCGCCCAGGGCCAGGGAACCATTGGTCATCGCCGCTCCTCGCACCGGCGCGAACAGGTCCTTGATCAAGGTCGGCACACCGGCAAACAGCCCCTCGCGAACCCCGGGTTCGAGTGCCGCTTCGCGGGCCTGCTCGTAGAGCCGCTCGGCCACCGCATTGAGCTGGGGCTCGACCCTCTCCAGACGTTCGATCACCGCGTCGAGCAGCTCCACCGGCTGCACGTCGCCGCACCTGACCAGCGCGGCCAGGCCGCTGGCGTCTTCTTTGTCCAATAGCTGCTGGATGTCTTGCATGCTTGATACTCCGACTCTATTTCAATGACGAGGGGGTGGATACGGCGACAGCATTCGAGCGCTGACGCGCCAACGCGGCGATCCCCCACAGGAACGCGGCAGCGACACTGGCAAGGGCCAGCCATGCGATGGAATGGCGCAAGTCACCCGTAAACGCCCCCAGAGCCACCACCACCAAGGGGCTGACGAATTGACCGAAATACAGGCAGGCGGTGAAGCCGCCCAGCCCGCGACCACGGGTTCTGGCACTCAGGGCCTCCATTACCGGGGCCATGACATTGGGTACCAGCAGCCCCGCGCCCAAACCATGGATCAGCACCGCCAACAGCACTTGCTCATAGCTGTGCCCGCGCATCAGCAACCACAGCCCGATCCCCAGCAACAGCAGCAATAGCCCATTGGTACCAGCGATCCCCAGGCGCCGCCGCAGCAGCGGCCAAGCCAGGGAGCCGCCCAGGGTGGCCAGCAGGCTCAGGCCGGCGGACAAACCGATCAGGGTGCTCGACGTTACGCCGAGACCGACCAGCAAGATGGGGGTTTGTACCGGCACCACAAAGCACAGCACCATACCGCCGAGGATCAGCAGATAACCCACAACCAGCGGCAGGAACGCCACCCGCTGCGCGCCTTGCGCCTCGACGGACGGCTGGGCACTAACCGGTTCCCAGAGCAGCTTGAGCATGGCTGGCACCAACAGCAGCGGTAATAGATAGAGAAGGAACGGCAAGCGCCAGGAATGCTCGCCCAAGGCGCCGCCCAGGACGTAGAACAACGCACCGACCAGGCCGATGGTGACCACCTGGCGATTGATGTAGTGCAACCGTTCCTCACCCTGCCAATAGTCGGCGATCAGCGCCGCGCAACAGGTCATCACCGCTGCCTCGGCCACCCCGAACAGCAGGCGTACCGCAACAATCGAGAGCAGGTCGCCGAGCAACGCCGGCAGCGCGCCAAGCAAGGCATAGAGCACGGTGGCAAACACCAGCAGCGCCTTGCGTCCGACCCGATCGGCGAGCCAGCCGGCCAGCGGCGCGCACACGGCAATCGCCAGCGCCGGCCCGGTCACCGCCAATGGCAGCAGCACACCGGCCTGCGGATTGAGTGGAGCGAACTCGGCCCCCAGTTTCGGCAGGATCGGCGCAACCATCGCCGCGCCCATGATGGTCAGGCTACTGCCCAGCATCAGCACCAGCCCTTCACGGCGCCCCGTGGCCTGACGCGTGACGGGCGTGGCCAGAGTCGAAGCAGAATGCACATCGGTCATGATCCGGCCCTCAGAAGCTTTGGGAAACGCGCAAGGCGACGGTGTAGCCTTCGGCGCGGTTGCTAGCGCCCTGCTCTTTGTAAACGTGCAGCCAGATCGGCGGCAGCCCCGGTTTGAAGTAGCTCACCGCCGGCCCCACCGCCAGCACCCGGGCCCGATTGCCACCGGTCAGGCCCGGGGCTTCATCATCGGTGAACTGACGGTAGTAGTAGCCGCCAATGCCAGCGGTCCAGGGACCGAAGTGCTGGCCCACGGCGAACTCGTGACGGTACTCGATGCCGCTCTTGTAGTCGGTAGCCGGGTTGCGTGTGTTGACGTCCGCCTCGAAGCTGGACGACACCTCGAAGCCGCTGTCGCTGATGTAGGTGGCGTTGACGATGGGGGAAAAAGTCCAGTGGTTGAGCCCGGGGGATACCAGTCGGTTCTTGTCGTAGTCACCGGTTGGCGCCTGGATCTGAAACTGGGTATTGATGAACAGATTGGGCGACAGGTTCCACTGCAGGATCAGGGGCAGGAACTGCACATCGGCCAGGCGGAAGGGATCGGCGTCCAGTTTCAGTGGCCCAGCCGGTGTCGGCACTTCCAGGGACGCGTCCATCTTGAAGAACGGCACCACCGTGCCGAAGCCGTATTGGGCACCCAACACGGTGTAGTTGGTCATGCGCATGTAGGCCAGGCCAATAGACAGCACGTCCAGGGAGAACTTGTTGTCCACGGAGCGTCCGTGGCTGTCTTTCTGCACATGGGTCGAATAAAAGGCGGTACGCAGGCCCAGGGTGCCGAACGGCGTGGCCGGCGGCATCATCCCCGCGCCGAAGTCATAGACCCCCACGGCGGTGGTGGGTGAGCCGTTTTCAGTGGCCTGCGCGGCGGCGCATAAACCGAACAGCCCCAAGGTGAACACGCTGACGCGGCGAATACTTGAATTGTTGTTGTGGTGACTCATCGAATGCCCCTCCCAATCAAATGGTGTGGGCCATCCTAGTAACGGTCCCGGGTAGCGGGTTATCCGTTTTCAGCACAGTTGATGGCGACGCAAGGTCTGCGATGGCGTCTCGCCGAACAGCGTCCGATAATCGCTGGCAAAGCGACTCAGGTGCCAGAAGCCCCAGCGCGCCGCCACCTCTTGCACCCCTTGCTCATAGAGGCTGTCACGCAGCTCACGGCGCACCGCGTTGAGGCGCAGTGCCCGCAAGTAGGCCACGGGATTGATACCCAGGGTTTCCTGGAAACAGTACTGGAGTTTGCGCCGGCTGGCGCCGATGTGATTGCACAGGTCGAGGATCGACAAGGGCTCGTCCAGATGCCCCAGCGCATATTCCCTGGCACGATCGACCATGCGCTTGCGCGCCGTCGGATTGAGGGGTGGCGCCTGATCCGGTGCCACCAGCTCCAGCAACTGCACCATCACCGCGTCGCGGATCCCATGACGAATCGCCTCATGACCCAGCAGGTTATCTTGCCCCTGATCGGCAGCGGCCAACTCATCGAACAATAGCGTCAGCTCGGCTTGCACCGAGGAAGTGCCCAAACGGTAACACCTGGGAAGATCGGTAATTCGAAACCGGCTGGCCTGGCGTTCCAGAACATGCTCCAGGGCCTGGATTTCAACCGTGACGGCCAAGAGGTCCAGATGCTCGGGGATGCGCAGATCGGGCAAGTGCTCACCATGAGCCACCAGCAGGCTCTGCTCATGGATCGGATGCCCGGCGCAAAACACCGGCCCCTGTGAGCTCAGTGGCACGCTGAAGGTGATGGCCCCCGCCCAGGCGCTACCACTCTTGAGCATGGACTGATTGGTGCGGTCGCGCACCAGCTGCATCCAGCCGGCACGGAACTCGATCAGCTCGCCCTCGAAGCGCCCCGGCGTCATCTGATCGTAACGCACCTGCCAGCCACCCATGTTACGCGCGTGCTGATCGATATCATGGGTGTGATACCGCTGAATCGCTGAAGGCATACCCGAGGTTGCCATGGTGGTTTCCACGGCTGAATTATTGTTGTTCATGGACGGTTCCTGTTGAGCACACAAGGCTTACAGGCAGTTGCTTACGCAAGTTCCATTCCGCCACATCGACCACTGGCGCTATTGTGCCGAAAATGGCTAATGGCGACGCCGCAGCCTACGCCGGCCACACCGTAGATCCAGCATCGCTACCTCACGACTGGGCGTCCATTTCCTCCCAAACCGCCTCAGCCAGATGGAAGGTGGCGTTGGCCGCGGGAATGCCGCAATAGATCGCGCTCTGCATCAACACTTCCTTGATCTCGTCGCGGGTCACGCCATTGTTTTTTGCCGCACGCAAATGCAGGCGCAACTCCCCTTCGCGGTTCATGCCGATCAGCATGGCGATGGTGATCAGGCTGCGGGTGTGCCGTGGCAATCCGGGGCGAGTCCAGATATCGCCCCAGGCATGCCGGGTGATCATCTCCTGGAACTCGCCATTGAACGGAGTCAGCTTTTCGAGACTGCGATCCACGTGGGCATCGCCGAGCACTTCGCGGCGTACTTTCATGCCGGCTTCGTAGCGTTGTTGTTCGTCCATTTCAGGATCCTGTTCTAAGGTTTGAAGGCGTGATGTTCGGCCAGCGCGCGCTGGACCCAGCGCTGTGACTGCCCCAGGTAGTGGGCCGGATCCAGCAGGCGGTCCAGTTCCCCGACGGACAATTGCGCGGTCACTTGCGGTTCGCCAGCGAGTACCTGACGCAGGTGTTCGCCCCGCGCCACCGCGCGGCGGCAGCATTGCTCGACCAGATGGTGCGCCGCATCACGGCCGATACACCGGGACAAGGCGATGCTCACGGCTTCCGCCAGCACCAGCCCTTTGGTCAGTTCCAGGTTCTGCAGCATGCGCCCACTGTCGACTTCCAACCCTGGCACCACCTGCAACGCTTGTTGCAGCGCGCCGGATACCAGGCAGCAGAGCTCCGGCAAGGTTTCCCATTCGGCATGCCAGAGGCCGAGGCTGCGCTCATGTTCCTGCGGCATTGCGCTGAACATCGTCGCCACCAGCCCGGGGGCCCGGGTCGCCGCGCCGATCATCACTGCCGCGCCGACCGGATTGCGCTTGTGCGGCATGGTCGAGGAGCCGCCCTTGCCGGGTGCGGCCGGCTCGAACACCTCGCCCGCTTCGGTCTGCATCAGCAAACTGAGATCGCGCCCGACTTTGCCCAGGCTGCCGGCGATCATCCCCAGCAGACTGGCGAACTCCACCAAACGATCACGCTGGGTGTGCCAGGGTTGCTCGGGCAGGTTCAGATTCAACTCACCGGCCAGGGCTCCCGCCACCGCGAAAGCCTGATCACCCAAGGCCGCCAGGCTGCCGGAAGCTCCGCCGAATTGCAGGCACAGCAAACGCGGTTTGATTTCAACGAGGCGCTGGCGATGGCGAGTGATGGCGCCCAGCCAACCGGCGATTTTCATGCCCAGGGTCACGGGTGTCGCCTGTTGCAGCCAGGTACGCCCGGCCAGTGGCGTGCTCGCGTAGCGCGTGGCCTGCTCGGCGAGCGCATCGGCCAGGCTCGCCAGATCGCGTTGCAACAGCTCGATGGCGCAACGCAGTTGCAGCACCAGGCCGCTGTCCATCACGTCCTGACTGGTGGCGCCCATATGCAGGTAACGCTCAGCCGTCGGGTTGACCGCGGCAATCTTCTTGCCCAATGCCTTGACCAGCGGAATCGCTGAATTACCGGCATTGCCGATGGCCACGGCCAGCTCGTCGATATCGAACAGCTGCGCGCGACAGGCTACTTCGATATCGGCAACCACCTCCTGGGGAATCAGCCCGCTGCTGGCTTCGGCACGGGCCAGGGCGGCTTCGAAATCGAGCATGCCCTGCAACCGGCCCTGATCGGAAAAAATCGCCCGCATGGTCGGCTGGGTGAAATAGGCATCGAAAAGTTGATTCGTCGGTCTGTTCAAACCACAGCTCCAGGATTCATGAAAATCAGTGAGGCGCTCTCAGGTAGCATCCGCATGGCTGACCAGTCCCTTGATCACGACCGCCAGGGTCGCCAATGCCGCGGGTACCACCAGGGCGGTCAGCACCTGTTCGAAGTTCCAGCCCAGGCCCAATAACGTCGCTCCGGCCCAGGCTCCCAGGATCGCGCCGAAACGACCAATGCCGAGCATCCACGACACCCCGGTGGCGCGCCCCTGGGTTGGATAGAAGCGCGCGGCCAGTGAGGGCATCGCCGATTGCGCGCCGTTGATGCACATGCCGGCCAACAGTACCAGGGCGGCCAAGAGGCTGACATGGCCGAGGTTCTGCCCCACCAGCCAGGCGAATACGCCCGCCAACAGGTAGGCAGCGCCAATGACCTTGTGCGGATTGAATCTATCCATCGCCCAGCCCACCCCCACGGCACTGAGCACGCCGCCGAACTGGAACAGCGCGCCGATAAAGGCCGATTGCTCCATGCTCGCGCCGCTGTCATGCATCAGGGTCGGCAACCAGCTGGTCAGCAGGTACACGATCACCAAACCCATGAAATAAGTCAGCCACAACAACAGGGTCCCCGCGCTATAGGTAGCGGAGAAAATCACCTTCAACACGTTGCGACTCTGTACCACCGTCTGTTCCGGCACGCTGAAGCCGGTGGCCGCCGCGACGTCCAAGGGTGCGATGGGTGCCAGCACCCGGCGAATCCGCTCCACGCCGCGATTGCGCACCACCAGAAAGCGTGCCGACTCCGGCAGCCGGAACAACAGCACCACCGCCAGCAGCAGGGGCAAGATCCCGCCGAGCATCAGCAGGCTGTGCCAGCCCAGTAGCGGAATCAGCTTGGCCGAGACGAACCCGCCACAGGCCATGCCCAGATTGAAACCGCAGAACATGCTGGTCACCAGCAACGATTTGAGCCGCTCCGGGGTATATTCGGACAACAGCGTGGTGGCATTGGGCATCGCCGCCCCCAGGCCCAGACCGGTGAGCAGACGCAGGGCCAGCAGTTGATCGATGTTGCTGCTGTAGGCCGACAGCAAACTGAACGCGCCGAACAGAAACACCGCCACCACCAGCACCACTTTGCGCCCGAAACGGTCGGCCAGGGGGCCGGAACCCAGGGCACCGAAGACCATGCCGATCAGCGCGGCACTCATCACCGGTCCCAGGCTGGCACGATCAATGCCCCAGTCCTGGCTCAAGGCCGGGGCAATAAAGCCCATGGCCGCCGTGTCCAGACCGTCGAGAAAGACGATCAGGAAACACAGCAGCACCACCCGCCATTGATAGCTGGAGAGTGGCTTGGTGTTGATCAATAGCTGAACATCAAGCGTGCCCACCACGGGCACAGGGGCGAATAACGACATACAGGCATTTCCTTCTTATTATTATCGGGTCGCTTGCATCGGCAAGCGCCCTACAAGCGCACGCAAGCCACAACCTTAGAAGTCGAAGAACACCGTTTCCGCCTCGCCTTGAACATGGATGTCAAAACGATAGGCCAGCTTGCCGTCAACCGTGCAACGCTTGGCAACCAGGGTCTCGCGGCGTTGCGGTTGTTCGATCAGGTTCAGTACCGGATCGAGCGCATTGGCCTCGGCTTCGTCGTCGAAGTACAGACGGGTCTGCAGGTGAATGTTGATGCCCCGGGCAAACAGCGAAACATTGATGTGGGCCGCCATGGGCACACCGGCGGCATTGTTCAGCGTACCGGGCTTGATGGTCTTCAGCAGCCACTCGCCGGTATCCGTGGTGGCGGTACGGCCAAAGCTGTTGAAGGCTTTTTCCAGGTTGTAATCGCTGTCGTAGACCCCTTCGTGGTTGGCCTGCCAGAACTCCAGGAACGAATCGCGAATCAGGTGACCATTACCATCGTAGACATGGCCCAACAGCAGGATATGCTCGCCCGGCGCACCGGGTTTGGCCATCTCGTTCCAGATTTCCTGCTCGCGCGGCGGGTTGCCGGCGGCCTCCAGCGCCAGGCCGATATGCACGTAGGGACCGGCGGTCTGCGAAGGGGTTTCAGGCAGAAGTTGAACGGGCATGCGCGTGCCTCCTCAGCGGTTTTCGAAGTGGGTCTTGCGCTGGCCGCGCAAAACGATATCAAAGCGATAAGCCAGGCAATCCATGGGATTGGCCATGCTCATGTCGAGCCTGGCGATCAGGCTCTGCACCGCTTCCGGATTGGCGATCGACTTGACGATCGGGCACATCGGGATAAGCGGATCGCCTTCGAAATACAGCTGGGTAATCAAGCGCGCGGCAATCGACGGGCCGCTGATGGAGAAGTGGATATGCGCCGGACGCCAGTCGTTGGGACCATTGCGCCACGGGTACGGGCCTGGCTTGACCGTGCGGAAACTGTAGTTGCCGTCGCGGTCGGTCAGGGCCCGGCCGACGCCACCGAAATTCGGGTCGATGGGTGCCAGGTAGCTGTCTTTCTTGTGCCGGTAGCGGCCACCGGCGTTGGCTTGCCACATCTCCACCAGGGTATGCGGGATCGGCTTGCCGTACTGGTCGCAGACCCGCCCGGCGACAATGATGCGCTCGCCGATGGGCAGGCCGCCATTGTTGAAGTTCAGCAGCAGATCGTTATCGTGCTGGTTCATCTTCAGATGGGAAAAGTCCGGGCCGCTGGTTTCCGACAGGGACTGGGGAATGCTCACCAGGGCCTGGCGTGGCGAACGCAGGATCGAGGTTTTGTAATCAGGCGTCAGGGCTTTTGGGTGCCAATTGCGGTCACGAATGACGAAGCGGCTGTTGTCCGCGTCAGACATACCAGTCTCCTTATTGTTAGAGGTAAAGCTGCATGGCTAGCAGTCTGTGCCTCAGTCTCCCCTGATAGAGCCCTCTGCAAAACTGAAAAAACCGACCTTATCCATATCCAAATGGTTATGGATAACAACCCTCGCGGTAGGCCTGCCCCACCTCGCGCAGCACCTCCACGCACCATTGCGCCGCCAGTGGCATCGGCAGCGCCGGATTGCTGCACAACCCCACCGAACCGCCCGGTTCGCGAATCCCCAACTCCAGTTCGACCAGTTCCCCGCGACTCAGGTCCTGTCTGACCGCGTCGAACGGCGCGACCCAGATTGCCTGGCTGCATTGCACGTAGCGTCGACTCAGGGTCAACGACAGGGTCTCCAGGCGCTGGCGCGGGGGGCTGATGCCATGCTGTACAAACAGACTGTCGGCGAACTGGCGAATCGTCGTCCCCGCCAGCGGCAATACCAGCGGGTAGCCTTCGAGGTTTTTATGGGCCTGAGGATCGGCCAACAGTGGATGACCGCTGCGCACCACCAGGGTCATGGATTCGCTGTACAGATGCTCGAACGCCAGCCCGAGGATCTGCGGGCTGTCTGTCATGCGTCCGACCACCAGATCCAGCTCGCCCACCCGCAGCCGCGACAACAGGTACGCGCTCGGCCCGGTCACCACGCTGACCACCAGCGCGGGATGGCGGGCATGCAAACGGCAGACGACTTCGGGTACCAGTACACTTTCCACGGTCGAGAGCACGCCGAGTCTCGCGGTGATCGGCTCGTGCTCGCCGGAACGCAGGCTATTGACCCCTTCACGCAGGGCCTGGACGCTGGGCCCGGCGTAACGCAGAAAGGCCACCCCGGCCTCGGTCAGCGCCGCGCCGCTTTTACTGCGCACGAACAAAGTCGCGGCCAGCAGGGTTTCCAGCTCCTTGAGGGTCTTGGACAGCGCCGGCTGGCTGATCGCCAGTTTGTCCGCGGCACGTGCCAGGCTGCCCTGGCGCGCCACTTCGAGAAAGCACACCAGATGACGGAATTTGATTCGAGTATCGATATTCACCGCAGTTCGCTGCCTTCGAGGTCGGGCATCCGCTAACGCTGGATACGGAATTGTTTCGGTGACAGCCCCGTGCCGCGCTTGAAAAAGCGCGAGAAGTAGGCCGGTTCGGAAAAACCCAGGCGGTCCGACACCTGGTTGATGGTCATCGCGGTGTAGACCAGATCGCGCTTGGCTTCCAGCAGCAGCCGCTGGTTGATCATCTGCAACGCCGATTGCCCACAGAGGCGCCGGCACAGGGCATTGAGGTGAGCGGTGCTGATGCCCAATGTCGCCGCATAGTGCTCGATGGGCAGGTGTTCGCGAAAGCGCTGCTCCAATGTCCGGGTGAACACCTGCAAGTGCTCGCGCCCCCGCTCAAGCGGCAACGCGTCCGGTGCCGACAGCTCCAGGCCGCGCCGAGCGAGCCAGATGGACAGCACCGTGATCAACGATTGCAGCATCGGATCACGACCGGGTTGCTGTTGGCTGTACTCCCGGGTGATGGCTGAAAACAGCGTGTCCAGATACGGATGCGCGGAGCCGATCGGGTAACAGGCCGCCGTGGTCAGCACCGGACTGTTGAGCGAAGCACCCAGCTGTTCGGCCAGGGGCAGCGCCAGGCTGAGCACGTGGCCCTGGATATCCTCGGAGAACTTGAAGGTGTGTACGCTCAGCGCCGGCACGACTTGCAGCGAAGGTGAATCGATGTGGTGAATCGCGTCTTCGACTTTCAGCGTCGCCCGCCCTGCCTGCACGTACAGAAGCTGCACCAGGTCGCTGTGCCGATGGGGTTTTATTTCCCAGCCGTGCAGCTGGCTGCGCTCGGGGATCGACTCGCAATGAATCAGGTCGGGCGTCGGCCAGACGCCGGTTTCACCGTAGAGTTTGAACACCGGAACAGGCACAGCGAATGATTTCGACATCTCCCTCCCCTTGCGACGATCCACGAAAAGTCCATGGAATGCAGTGGATATTGCCTTCTTATCCGTGCTTTAGCCACTAAAAATACAGGAGACAAAAACAACAGCACCCCGCAAGGCCCCCGGCCTTCAGCGGTACCAGACAGGACTCTCCCTCATGAAAACCCAAGTCGCTATCATCGGCTGCGGCCCATCCGGCCTTTTGCTCGGTCAACTGCTGCATCGCGCGGGCATCGACAACGTCATCGTCGAACGCAAGAACCCCGAATACATCCTCTCGCGCATTCGTGCCGGCGTGTTGGAACAAGGCATGGTCGATCTATTGCGCGAAGCCGGGGTCAGCGAGCGCATGGACGCCCACGGATTGGTGCACGACGGCTTCGAACTGGCCTTCGACGGACGCTGTGAACGCATCGACCTCAAGACACTGACCGAGGGTAGAACAGTCATGGTCTATGGCCAGACCGAAGTCACCCGTGACTTGATGGACGCACGTGCCGCCGTGGGCGCAATGACTGTTTACGATGCCGAAAATGTGCAGCCCCACGGCATGAAGGGCGACAGCCCTTATGTGACCTTCGAGCGTAACGGCGAGACCGTCCGCCTGGACTGCGATTACATTGCCGGCTGTGACGGTTTTCACGGTGTCTCGCGACAATCGATACCGCCAGAGACGCTGAAGATTTTTGAACGGGTCTACCCTTTCGGCTGGTTGGGTATCCTGGCCGATACCCCACCGGTCAGCCACGAACTGGTCTACTCCAACCATGAGCGTGGCTTCGCCTTGTGCAGCATGCGCTCGCCGACACGCACGCGTTATTACGTGCAGGTAGGTGCCGAGGAAAAGGTCGAGGACTGGTCGGACCAACGTTTCTGGGAAGAGCTCAAACGCCGCTTGCCGGCCATGATCGCCGAGCAACTGGTCACCGGTCCCTCGATCGAAAAAAGCATCGCGCCCTTGCGCAGTTTTGTCGTCGAGCCCATGCAATATGGCCGACTGTTCCTGCTCGGCGACGCGGCCCATATCGTTCCGCCCACGGGCGCCAAAGGCCTGAACCTGGCGGCGAGCGATGTCAGCACGCTGTACCGCATCCTGCTCAAGGTTTATCGCGAGGGCCGCACCGACCTGCTGGAGAAATACTCGCAAATCTGCCTGCGTCGGGTCTGGAAAGCCGAACGTTTTTCCTGGTGGATGACCTCGATTCTCCACCGTTTTCCCGACACCGATGCCTTCAGCCAGCGTATCCAGAAGACCGAACTCGATTACTTCACAAGCTCGGACGCTGGACGCAAGACGATTGCGGAAAATTATGTCGGGCTGCCGTATGAGGCCATCGAGTAATGCGGTTTTATCAGGCTCATGAGAACCTGTTACGCCGAGCACTGGCTCGCGGTTGGCTCATGCTGGGATGTGGCCCACCAGGATAGACCAGGCCACCATACAGGCCAATGGCCATAAGGCTTTGCCAGTATTCGCACCGGATTGACAAACCGGTCACTGGCGTCCCTATTTCCCAGTACAGACGTAGGATAAAACCTTAAGTTTGAATGTCAGGCCTCCTCAACCGACAAGGCCCCCCCTAGCATGGAGCCCCTTAGAACAATCACTATCAGGGAAGATATCGGCATGAAGCTGACGCACGACCACGATCCGTACCTCTATCTGCGCTTGGGCGAACTGGTGTCCAGCGCCGCGGAGGACGCCTTTGCCGAGCACATGCTGGCGTTCGTCAACAGCCAGGTGCCGATTCACGGACTGGACCTCAGCGAATGGACCCTCGACGCGGATCGGGAAAGTATCAGTCCGAGCAAATGCCTGGGTAGTGCTGGTCAGCAGCATGACCTTTGCCCGCCGAATACACTCCCCCATCCGCTGCTGCAAAGCGTCATGGAGATGGAGGCGCCAATGCTTATCCAGCTCGAGACAGCGCCGAGCCCGAAGCATCCAAAGCGCAGCGTGCACCAGTGCAATCTGGTCTCGGGCAGTGGCGATCTGCGCTGGGTCATCTGCTTCCATCGCCTGGCGACCTTGCGGGCGTTCTCCGTGACCGAACTGACGTTGCTCAAGAGCCTGTCCGATACCTTGCTCCCGCTGGTGGTGCACCGTGCACAACTTCTGGCCCAGCCTGGAACACGATGGGCCGGCATGACGCAGGCCGGCTCCGAGCACGAGGCCCTGCATCAGGCCTTCAGCGCAAGGCTGGCGCAGGAGGCCATCCACCTTTCCGCGCGCGAGCAAGAGGTTTGCCTGGGCCTGCTGACAGGTATCACGGTGTCGGAAATGGCCCAGCGCCTGAACGTCAAGAACAGTTCGGTGGAAACCTACCTCAAGCGCGCCACCACCAAGCTGGGGGTCAGCGGTCGGCATGGTTTGACGCGCTGGATGGCGTTTGTGCCCAGTCGGGCAAAGGATGTACCGGTGGCGTCGGCGGATATGCCCCCTGCGCCGGTATGGCGGCCAGATTGACCGCGGATCAGGCGCGCTAGCGGAAGCGTTGCCAGCGGCCCGGGAGCGGGCCCCGGCGAAAAGCTTCCAGCAATTGATCGGCATCGATGCTCCGCTGCCCGGGCTCGAAGCTCAGCGCCTGACGCAAGGCTGGCCAGAGGCACCTCGGTAATTGCGCCGGACGCTCCAGACGTCGATCCAGGGCCCGGGCGTTGAGCGCATCCAACCGCTGGTGCCCTGCTCCTTGGCCATTCTCGCGGTTTCAAGATGCTGTTGGGCATAGCGCTGAAAGATCTTCGGTGTGACCAGAAAAGCCGTCTCGGCAACGCTGTGAACCGGTGCATGGGCATCGTTGACGGTGATCGTGTGCTTCAGGATGCCTTGGCGTAGCCAGGTCATGAAGGCATCTCCCAGACCCGTCCCCTTCATATCCTGACTGGGCAAACGAACGGGCGTGTCGGACTCGCGCGAAACAGGGGGCTGGCGAACAGGTTGCGGATAGGCCTCTCCTAGGCCATTGATCCTCACTGTTGATAGGCTAAAGCTCACCCAGCCGTAAGCAGGCCTATAGAACGAGCCTCAAGAATCTGCCGCGCCTCCAGGCGCGGCAGGTTGAACCTTTATTGCCAGTTGCTGGCAATCACCGTGTTCAACGCATCCTTATAGTTCTGCGGTAACAAGACCTGCCCCGCTGCGGGCGGAGCAAACGCAGCCATGGCATTAACCAACTGATCGACCTGGTTTTCCAACAGGACTTTTCCGTCCGCAGTGCGGAACTGTTCAATATGCTGGGCTTTCTCCCAACTACCCGCTCCCCAGAACGACCACTTGGAGACCGTCACCTTGTCGGCGGTGCCAATCACACTGACTTCCAAATCCGAACCGCTCTTGCGAAACCACAGTTGGTCTGCAGAAATACCGGCACCGAACTGCAACACGTCGGTGTTGGCGTCGGGGTCGAAATCATCAATAACGTCTTGACCGCCACCTCGCTCGAACTGATAAAGGTCACTACCGCGATCGCCATAAAGTCGATCATTGCCGGCCCCACCCAGCAGGGTATCGGAGCCTGCACCGCCATACAGCTCATCAGCCCCGCCGCCGCCCGACAAAATGTCGTTGCCACCTAACCCATAAAGTTTGTCGTCACCGTCAAGGCCGCTTAATGAGTCAGCCGACGCATCCTCGCCAAAGAGCGCATCGTTGCCCTGGGTTGCCGTACCTCTGGTCATCTCCTTGATGGTGCTGGCATTCCAGGTCGTGCCCTCAGCGAACTGAATCTGCTCGACCTGGTAGGCGCTGCTGGAAAACCAACTGGAAACCGTCAGCTTGTCGGTGGTCCCGGCGATACCAACATACAGATCGTTAAGGTTACGACTTAATTGGATATCAGACGGGTTGAGGCCTGCCGCTACCTTGATAACGTCCAGATTGCCAACCGAAGAGTCGTAGTCACTGATCCAGTCTTGTCCTGCACCACGGTTGAACAGGTAAGTGTCGTTGCCTGCATCGCCATAGAGGGTGTCATTGTCGGCACCACCGTCCAGGATATCCGCTCCCGCGCCGCCATAGAGCGTGTCCTTGCCGGCACCGCCATTGAGCGTGTCGTTACCCGACAGCCCGTAAAGTTTGTCGGCGCCGCCCAGACCGTTGAGCGTGTCATCGCGGGAATCTTCCCCCTGGAGAACGTCGTCCCCTTCAGTGGCCACACCCTTGACCAACGCCTGGAGGGTTGCCACATTCCAAAGCGTTCCGTCGGCGAATTGAATCTGCTCAACCTGCGAATCCGCCGAGAGAAACCAATCACGGACGGTCAGCTTGTCCGTAGTACCGATGATCGCCAATTCCAGGTTGTCGCCCTGGCGGGAAGCCTTGATATCAGCAGCCCCCACCCCCTGGCCGAACTTGATCACATCGACGTTGCCGGAAGTCCAGTCTCGATCGAAGATGGAGTCCTGCCCGCCGCCGCGCTGAAAGAGATAGGTGTCATTACCCGAGCCGCCGTAGAGCGTGTCATTGCCCACCCCGCCATCGAGCGTATCCAGGCCCATACCGCCATCGAGCATGTCATCGCCAGCCCCGCCCTTGAGCACATCATTACCGGCAAGACCATACAACTGATCGTTGCCACCAAGCCCTTCGAGCAGCTCATCGGACTCGTCTCCATACAGCGTATCCGCAGCCTCGCTTGCCACGGCAAGCGACAGGCGCTTGAGATCACTGACAGACCAGATGGTCCCATCAGCGAACTCGACCCGCTCTACCTGATAGTAGGAATCGGTGTAGCTGTATATGGTCATCCTATCCGTCGTGCCCTTGATGGCAAGATAGACATTGTTGCCCTCACGCTTGGCGATGACATCGCCGGGTGTGATATCAGCAGCGACTTGGATGGTATCGACATTGCCGATAGTCCAATCAATATCTGTGACCGTGTCCTGGCCCATACCACGGTAGAACCGATACGTGTCATTGCCGAAATCACCAGATAACCAATCGTTACCGGCACCACCGTCCAACGTATCATTGCCGTCTCCGCCGTAAAGCGAATCGACGCCTTCACCGCCATTAAGCACATCGTTACCGGCTCGACCGTAAAGCTTGTCGTCACCACCCAATCCGTTGAGGGTATTGGCCTGGGCATCGCCATTGAGGGTATCTCCGCCCTGCGTTCCATTGATCACATCGGTGGCCGGACTCACCACGATATCGAACACATCGCTGGCCGCTGCCGCAGAGAGATCCAGCGCCGAGATCTTGACCGAAACGGTTCCGCTTTCGATGGGCGTACCACTGAACGTACGGGTGATCGCATCGAACACCAGCCAAGCCGGCAGCGCCGAACCATTGGCCAAGGTCGCCCGGTAGCTCAGCCGATCCCCCACGTCGATATCCGCGAACGTATTGGCCGGCACTTCATACTTGAGTGCCTGACCGCTCTTCAGGTTCAGGTCCGCGATGGCGTTAACCAGTTGCGGCGCATCGTTGACATTGGCAACCGTCAGGTTAAACGCGTCTGAAACCGTTGCGCCAGCCTTGTCCGTCGCCGTGACTTGGATCATCAGGCTGCCGACCTGATCGTTGCCGGGTGTACCGCTGAAGGTCCGGGTCCGGGCATCAAAGCTGAGCCAGCCTGGCAAGGGTTTGCCGTCTGCCAACGTCGCGTTTAGCGTGAGGGCGTCTCCAGCATCCGCGTCAACAAAAGTCCCCGCGGCCAGCGTCAACACAAAGCGGCTGTTCTGGTTCGCGCCCTGGTCCGCAATCGCAGTGGACAATGTCGGCGCCCGGTTGGCCTGAGTAGCTAGCGTGGCGGTATTCCAGACCTTGCCGTTGGCGAACTCGATACGCTCGATACTATGACCGCCGGTGGCGGTCCAGCCCGATATGATTTGCTGGCCGTTGTTCAGGCGCAACACCATTCCTTGCGCGGAATGATCGACAGCGACATCGCTTTCCTCGATTCCGGCCTCGAACACGATGGTGTCCAGGCCGCCAGCGACACCCAATTCTTCGTTGATGGTGTCTCGCCCGTGTCCCAGGCCAAACACATAACGATCATCGCCTTTGCCGCCTTGCAGGAAGTCATCTCCGGCACCGCCATACAGTCGGTTGTTGCGCTCGTTGCCAAACAGCTCGTTAGCCAAGGCATTGCCCGTGCCGTTCAGGGCCGGACCGGAAATCTCCAGGGTCTCGACATTCGCCCCCAGGGTGAAGTCCACGGTGGAGATCACCTTGTCGTTGCCGCTGTCGAGTTCCTCGACCACCACATCCCCTGTGTAGTCCACAAAGTAGGTGTCGTTCCCCAGCCCGCCATACATCCGATCCGCGCCCTGGGCGCCGTCAAGCCGGTTATCCGCACGGTTGCCGCGCAGGATGTTATCGGCCGAGTTACCGGTGGCATTGATCCTGGCATCGCCCGTCAGCTCCAGGTTCTCCAGATGGTTGGCCAGTGTGAAGGAGACCGAAGAACGAACGGTGTCGGTGCCCTCGTCCATCAGCTCGACGACCCGATCGGAACCGTCATCAACCACGTAAGTATCATCGCCCAGGCCGCCGATCATGACATCTGAGCCGCCCGCGCCATCGAGCACATTGTTGGCGCTATTACCGACCAAACGGTTGCTCAATTCGTTACCGGTACCATTGATGGCTGTGTTGCCTTGCAACAACAAGGACTCGACCTCATCAGCCAAAATATAGCTGACGCTGGACTTGACCACATCGTAGCCTCCGCCCACCACTTCCTTCACTACATCGCCGACGTTATCGACAATGTAGGTATCATCACCCAACCGCCCCTCCATGACGTCGGCTCCCGCCCCGCCATCCAGGGTATTGCCCCCAGCATCCCCCACCAGCAGATCGTTTGCCCCCGTCCCACTCAACAGGACCTTGGGCTGCGCGGACGCTTGACCGAAGATGAAGTTGGTAGCGGACAACTGATTGGCGTTCACGCCTTTGAGTGTCAGGTACTGGGTGCCGCTGGCCATGACTCCGAGCCACACACGCAGATACGGTTCACCGTCGACCGTTACCGTACTGAAGTTCAGATCGGAAAAACCGTGTACGGCCCGAATCTGCGACAGGTCGATCTTCTCAAGGGGATTGGCAACTTCGAAGTCGTCGATCAGGTTGGCCATGATGCCTTGCGAAGCGCTGGACCGGAGGTCTTCGACCAGCACAAAACGGTCGTTCCCGGCACCACCCGCCACCGAGGCCCCCGTATGCGTGGCGGCCCCGCTCAGGTTGACGTTCGGTGACAGCAAGGTGGTGCTGACATAGTCGCTGATCGCCTGGTCACCTTCCATATAGAGGGTATCGTTACCGGCATCACCGCCCAGATAGTCCAGTCCGGTACCGCCGTAGAGCACATCGTCGCCGGCGCCGCCACGGACGACATCGTTGCCATCGCCCCCCTTGATGACGTCATTGCCACCTACGGTCGAAGTCGTCGAGGATTCCCCGACCAGTACATCGTCGCCCAGTCCACCGAAGATTGTGTCGGCACCAGTGCCGCCAAACACACGCTCGCCGCCATCGTTGGCCCAATACAGGAAGCCATTGGCGGTGTCCGGCAAACTGCGCTCGGCCACCACACCGTTGAGTCCGAAGCCGTAACCCGAAGCCCCCTCCAACAGGCTCAAGCGCACACCGTCCGGCACATGGACGAAGCTACTCAGCGTCAAGCCCTGAGACTGGACGTTCTTGAGCAGCAGCACTTGTCCATCGGCCAGCCCCAATCGGGTATCGGCGCCTTGCTGGGTAATGGTCATCGATGCATAGACATCGTCGGCAAAACCGGACAAGACGATTCTGTCGGTACCGATCACAAAATCGGTGAGGGTATCGATGTCTCCAGCCGCTTTGTCGATCACGAAGTAGTCGGTGTCGGCACCGCCGGTCAAGGTGTCGTTCCCCCTGCCACCGATCAGCGTGTCAACACCGGCTCCGCCCGACAGCACATCATCACCGCGACCACCGGAGAGGTGGTTGTCCGCGCTGTTGCCGATCAGTGTGTCAGCAAACTCACCGCCAATCAGGTGCTCGATTTGCCCGGGATTGGTGATCGTCAAACGAGCGCCGGCCAACGTAGCCTCGCCCTTGGACAAATCGATCACACTGGCGCTGGAAATCGCCGCCGCATTGATCGTGTCCGCGCCACCGTCGGTGTCATTGAGCACGTTGCGCCCACTCGTAGCGGCCAACTGCGCATATTCGTTGGTATACACATACTGGTCGTTGAGCGTATCGCCCTTGCCGTAGACATTGAGGCTCCAGCTGTTCAGCGTCCCCGTGTCGCCGGTTACGCTGTCGATCACTTGCAGCGTCCAGTTTCCCTGCACCGCTTCACCACGCAGCAAGGCCGTGTCGAAGACATAGTTCAGTGTTTTATCACCCGCAAAGTCAGCATCCCCGCGATCACTCACAGCGCTTCCCGGAGCCTTGCCCGGGCGATTCATCAGAATGGATTCGGTACCCGACGGCGAGATCAGCTTGAGGATGAGATCCCCAGGACGGGAGTGGCTCAGGCTGACTTTTACTTCGACATGCTCGGCCAGGAGATCGACCTTACCCATCGTCAGCGAATGGCTGATTCCGGCACCCTGACCGTCGGTAATCGCCCGGTTGAGCACTCCCGACTCCAGGGGACTGCTCAGGCTGTACTCGTTGCCCAGGGTCTGCTGGGTATTCCAGGTTTCCGCCAAGCGCACGGCAGCGCGGGCATCGACCTCGCCATAACCGTAGTCGTGGCTGACGTGCATGCCACCGCCGTTCCAGTTCTGGCTGCCGTTGTTCTGCCACGAGGTCGTGGCATCCGTCACCTTGCGGGCCGAGAGTGCGAGGATCTGCTGTACATCGCGGTATCCCAATTCAGGGTTGGCCTCCAGCATGAGCGCGACGATGCCCGACACAATCGGCGCCGCAAAGCTGGTGCCTTGAGAAACGCTGGCGTCCCCACCGAAGGTCGAACCGTTGTCGTTCTGCACCAGCCGTGAGGTCGAGGTCACATTCGAGCCCGGCGCGCTGACCAGGATACTGGCTCCAGGGCTGGAGAACGGCTTGCCTCCCAGTTGCAATGCACCCAGGTCGGTGGTGGCGTTGATTGCACCGACGATGATGCTGCTGCGGCTGTTGGTGACGTTCGAGTAATTGGTGTTCCCGCCTTTCTCCCGATCATTGCCACCCGCCGTGACGATCACGGTGCCCAGACCCTTGCGGCCTTCGCTCAAGGCTTGATGATAGGCCATCGGCATATTCCCCAACTCGGCCGGGGAGAACTTCAGGTCGAAGTGATTGTTACTGCCCCAGCTGTGGTTCACCACATCGTATTCGGCCATGTGGGACATGTTGCTGAAGTCGTCTTTATTGACCCAGTAACCAGCAAGAGTCGCGTCATAGGCGACACCGACGCTGCCTTCACCATTACGCGCAGCCACCATCACACCGGCCACCAAGGTGGCGTGATCGCTGAATTTTCCGCCACTGCCTTCACCGGCCATTTGCCCCGGTGTCGCGTTGGCCAGCCAATTTTTGTCGATATTGTCTTTCAGGTCCGCGTGACGGTAATCGAGAATTTCCTTGGTGGTGCCGAAAGCACTGTTGGTCTCGATCTGGACAATTCTGACACCTTTGCCGGTGTAGTCCTTCCAGACCGGCAGGATATTGGCCTGAGACAGATACCACTGATCGGTGACCAGCGGATCACTGGGCAGATCCGCCGTCTTGAGGTACACGGCAGCGCGCATCGTCGCGCTCTCGCCGGTCCCCATATTGATGATGGTACTGGCCTCGTTGCCCTTGGCATCGGCCACGGTGTACTTGAAGCCCATCAGACCGGTGAAGGTCGCGTCCGGCGTGAACAGCACATCACCGGCCTGGGTCAGGCTGGCCGTCCCCCCCACCACATCGAACAAACCGGTGATGTGCAGCGCATCGTGTTGCCAATCGATATCGTTCTGGAGCAGTTGTTCCTTGCCGATCAGATGCACACTGGTGCGCTCGAAACCGACGCCGGCCTTGTCCTTGCTCAGGACATCCTTGACCAGCAATGGGTTTTCCATACCCTCACTGGTGGCCGTCGGAATTTCCACCAGCTTGAGGTTCTTGAAGTTGGCTTTTTCGACATTTTGCAGAAAGTCAGTGCCATCGCGCCCGGCAACAGTGTCACTGATCCAGACGCCTTCGGCGGTTCGAGTAATGCGATAGTCGGCAAAATCGCCCGACAACTCGACGACGTCCACACCATCACCGCCATCGATCTGATCATCGCCGGCCCCCCCAATGAGGATATCGTCACCGACACCACCGCTCAGGGTGTCATCGTCCTGACCACCGTCAATCAGATCATTGCCCGAACCGCCCTGGATCCGGTCGTTGCCGCGATGGCCCCGCAATACGTCGTTGCCTGCCCCGCCCAGAATGACATCGTTACCGTCCTCGCCTGACAGCGCATCATTGGCCGAACCACCGACAAGTACATCATCGCCGTCACCACCGCGCATGTAGACGGTACTGTTCCCGCCGCCAATGAATACGTCATTGCCCCGTCCGCCCTGGGCAATTTCCACGCTGGCCTCGGCCAGATTGAGGTAAACACCTTTATCGCCCAGCACCTGAACGATGTCGGTGCCGTCTCCGCCATGGATATTGCCGGACAGATCATCACCGTCGATCAGCAGCACATCGTCGCCAGCACCACCGTAGAACGTGTCACTGCCTTGGCCGCCGGCCAGCCAGTTGGTCTGGGCATCGCCCTGCAACACATCATTGCCCGAGCCGCCGGTAGCGTTATTGACGCCTTTGAGGGCGACATCGATATGCTCGCCAGTGGTCGACGACGAGACATAACCGGTCACGGCCGAGACCTGCGCCGAACCCTGGGTCGAAACCACAGTGCCAGTGCCGCTTGCGGTGAAGACATGCCCATTGGGGTTGGCCAGGAAGTTCGCGGCGATGGCTTCCTTGCTCGTACCGTTCTGCACAAAGGTTCCGCGTGCCAGCACTTCGTTGCCGTCACGCACCTCGCCGCTTTGTGCCTGATTTTTCAGATTGATCTGGGTGATGCCCAAGTCCGAGAGTGATTTGAGTTCACTCGTTTCACCGGCATCGACAGCCCCGTTACCGTTGAGGTCGTTCCAGCTTTTGCCATCATGGTTGGCATCTACCCAAACCTTGACGCTCGACCAGGCAGCATCTTGCTTGTCAAACACCCCATCGGCATTGCTGTCCAGACTGGCTAACGCAGCAAAGCCGTTGGCGAAACGCTTCTGCCCAGACTCGCCTTGGGTGCCGGCCGTCCCACCGAAGTATTCCGAAAGCGTCTCGCTGATATTGTCGATCTTGCCATTGGCATTGGCATCGACAACCACAATGCCGTCCTCGGGGCTGACCCAACCGGTTTCTTCCAGACTGCCACCATCGTTGTCGGCGTCGAAGAACACAGGCGAGGTCAGGTAATCGGTCAGTCGTACACCGTCGCCATTGAGGTCCAGCACCAGCGGGTCGGTGGGCAATGTCAGGCGTGCGCGGGCGTCGCCGGAGTTCAACAAGGCCGCCAGGGTGCTGCCATAAGAGAGGCTTTGGCTGGAGGTGCGCAGGCTGAAGTCAAATACATCCTTGACCGTGTTGGCGTTACCCGGACGATAACCGTCAGCCAGGATCTGGGTGGCCGCGGCGGTAAAGGTGTTGTTGATCCAGTTGCCCTGGTATTGATTCAGGTTCAGTTTGTTGGGATCGTAATTCAGGTTCCAGCCGCCACCACTGGTGATCAGGCCGTTGCTGACTTGTGCGGCGGCGGCGTCATGGTCGACTGATTCTTTGTACTTGATGCCTGATACCAGGTCGGTGTTCAAGGCAAAATCATTGGTTGTCGGGCCGGCACTCTTAAGATCATTAACACCGAGCCACAGACAGCTTTGGCCATCATCATAATAAGATCCGTGCCGGGTCAGGTCGTCACGGATGATTTGCGCTCCAAATCCATGCAGCAGTGTTTTAATATTATCAATATTATTACCTGGCCAAAGGTCGCCTTCAAAGCCAGCGTCATTATAACCAATGGTGCGCAGGGAAGCGTATATAAAATCCACACAACTATTGCTCAACAGTTCATAGGTAGAGTCGTCAAAACCATATAACTTAGGGGCATCTGAAAAATCCTTTAGTTTCCTATACTGTTCTTCGGTCAGACTGACTGTTACCTCATAAAGTGTCTGCTGGTACCCCATATCGTCATCCCTGACGACCTTACCAGGTCCAGACATTTCATCCCGTGCCGAAGCAAAACCGTAGCTATTATTGACATCTCCGTCACTCAAGCTATACCACATATGGCCGCCAGGAGAGTCATGAAGATCACCAGCCTTGTGATCCGCCTTATCTTCCTGATAAATATAATCGGCACCTATTCCGGCCACCTTATATGTCACACTGTATGCTTTTGCCATTTTTCGATTCCCTTCGTTATTTAGTGCTTATTAAATCTTCTGATTGACATAAGAAAAACCCACATAGGTCTCAGCACTCTTGAGCACATCAACTGGCTCAAGCGTCTCAACCTCAACCGAATAACTTCCAGGCTCCAATCCAAACCCCTTAATTATTCTTACAGCAACTGATTTCGTTTGACCTTCATAATCAAACGACTGAAACTCATGAATGCCAGTAGTCACTACAGTTTCATCAAAAAATACGTTTCTTCCCTTCAATATGCGCAAATGAATAGGAATAAGAACACCTGTACCTTGCCCTTCCCACAACTCTCGCTGCTTATCTCGCTCAGACATACTGTCGCCCCAGACAAACATCAAGGAAAATTTATAACCACCATATTCTCTAACTTTGAACTGCGCACTAACTTTCTGATGAGGCACGGAAACATCGATTGGCTTCACGACCCAGAGCTTTTCTGAGCACGCCACCAACAAAGTACACAAAAATAAAATACAAACCCTTTTACAAAACGACATGATTTATCCTTGTCAGGCGGGCGCGGGCGTCGCTGGAGTTCAACAAGGCCGCCAGGGTGCTACCGTAAGAGAGGCTTTGGCTGGAGGTGCGCAGGCTGAAGTCAAATACATCCTTGACCGTGTTGGCGTTACCCGGACGATAACCGTCAGCCAGGATCTGGGTGGCCGCGGCGGTAAAGGTGTTGTTGATCCAGTTGCCCTGGTATTGATTCAGGTTCAGCTTGTTGGGATCGTAATTCAGGTTCCAGCCGCCACCACTGGTGATCAGGCCGTTGCTGACTTGCGCGGCGGCGGCGTCATGGTCGACTGATTTTTTGTACTTGATGCCTGATACCAGGTCGGTGTTCAAGGCAAAATCATTGGTTGTCGGGCCGGCACTCTTAAGATCATTAACACCGAGCCACAGACAGCTTTGGCCATCATCATAATAAGATCCGTGCCGGGTCAGGTCGTCACGGATGATTTGCGCTCCAAATCCATGCATCTGCTGGCACCCCATATAGTCATCCCTGACGACCTTACCAGGTCCAGACATTTCATCCCGCACCGAAGCAAAACCGTAGCTATTATTGACATCTCCGTTACTCAGGCCATACCACATATGGCCGCCAGGAGAGTCATGAAGATCACCAGCTTCGTGATCCGCCTTATCTTCCTGATAAATATAGTCGGCACCTATTCCGGCCACCTTATATGTCACACTGTATGCTTTTGCCAATCCGACTCCCTTCCTCAGCCTATAAGAATTTAAATTTTCTGATTGCTATATGCAAAGCTAACAAAACTCTCAATCCCTTTAAGCACACCGATAGCTTCTACAGTACCCACCTCAACCGAGTAACTTCCAGGCATCAGTTCAAACCCTTTAATCACTCTTATCGCAACTGATTTTGTTTGCCCAGCATAATCAAATGACTGACCACCCTGAACACCGGCAGTCACTACAACCTCATCAAAAAACACCTCTCCATCTTTCACTATACGTAAAAGTATGGGTACGGGAGTACTATCACGCCCATACCACAACTCTCGCTGCCTATCTCGCTCAGACATACTCCCCCCCCAGACAAACAACAGAGCAAACTCATAACCGCCGCTCTTTTGGACCTTGAACTGTGTGCTAACTTTTTGACCAGGCGCGGAAATATCGATAGGTTTCACGACCCAGAGCTTTTCTGAGCACGCCACCAACAAAGTACACAAAAACAAAATACAAACTCTTTTACAAAACGACACAATTCATCCTTTTTTCAGTTCGTATTTGGTGAGCAATGTCAGACGTGCACGGACATCGCCGGAGTTCAACAAGGCCATCAGGGTGCTACCGTAAGAGAGGCTTTGGCTGGGGGTGCGCAGGCTGAAGTCAAATATAATTTTTCTTGCCACACCATCACTGACGCCATACCACATATGCCCACCGGGTGAATCATGAAAACCACACGCCTTGTGAGCATTCTTGTCCTGCTGATAAATATAATCCGCCCCAACACCTACGAATTTATACATCACACTGTAATTTTTTTCCATTTGCGATTCCCTTCGCCAATCGGCCTACATCATATATTTCAAATTTTAGGATTATAGTAAGAAAACTCCACATAGCTTTCAGTACCGCGAAACGCCTCGATCTCCTCTAGAGTTATCGCTTCGACCGAGTACTCTCCAGGTGAAAGCTCAAGATATTTTATATCCCTAACCTGCGTAGACTTGTAATCACCCTCATACTCAAAAGCTTGACCCGAGTTAATCCCACTGGTCAATATATGCTCATCAAAAAAAAGCACGTCATCCTTCAAAATGCGCAGACGAATCGGAATGGGTACACCTTTCTCATTGTAAACTCCACCGCCCCACAACTTCCGTCGCGCTTCGTTTTCGGTTATGCTTTTGCTCCAAACGAACAGCAAAGCAAATCTATAATTTCCATTTTCCTCAACCGAAAATCGTGCAACAGCCGAATGCCCCGACAAAGACACGTCAATAGGCCTCACTATCAACACCTTGTGTGAACACCCCATCAAAAGCACATAAACAAATACAATAAAAATGCGCTTAACCATTAGCAAAGCTCTGCCAGAGCCCCCCTTTCCTCCACCAAACGACATCACTCAATCCTCTCTGGTAAATTAGTAAACCCTGAATCTAAAAACCGCTCTTCAAGAGCCACCCCAACAAAAATAATGGGCCCGGAGGAAAACCATTAAAAACCACCGAAATCACCGACAGCCAAATTTCAGCTTTTTTCAGAAAATTCATCGCCAAGACACTCACCAAGAGCAGCCCAAGGCAAACTATGCCGGCATCTAAACCTCTAAAAAATTCAAGACCATCGACTACTCCCCTATCCTCCTCCGAACAACGACAACGACAACAATCCTGTACAATCAATAGCCTAAGACCTCAAGGAAAACACAGCACATTCCAAGAATTTCATTTTACTACCCTTGTCTTTCCCACCTCACCCAACACTCCCAGTAGTGCCTGCGCGGCCTCACTGGTTGTCTGCGGCGTACCTTGTGCCATTTAAGACACCCTCTTTTTTAAGGATTGAATACACACCCGGACGGGATAACAGATACAGCCACGCCGAAGAGGCTTTTCCTTGCGCCGCCCGGACCAGAAAAGCCACGTGCGCGAGATAGCCTCTAGCAATGTATGGACTGGCAGCAAAATAACGACGACACTCAGGAGTACTTAGCGAGAAAACAAGCCCTCCATCCGCCTCAATTTTTCTCAAACGCCCCTCGGCAAAGCGTTTAGCCTCAGCCTTCGTTAGCGTCGATATAAACTCGACATCCTTAATGACTACTGAAATTTCATATTTTGCCGGACAGGGCTGCGCCCGTAGAATATTGTAACGTCCATAACCTTCGACTACGTTTCTTGCAGCCCGAACATCAGCAGTATTGATTAACATAAAATTTGCAACTGACAAACTGACAGTCAAGCAAGCATCACTTATTTCCTTGCATAGCTTCAAAGCCCTGATGCGCTCATACATCTGCTCATCGGGAGATAGCTGGAGAGCCTGGATATACAAAGCGTCTTCGTCAAACGATGGCTGGATGGAAGATTTCAAATTTTCCTCGCCACCAACAAGATCTACGATCCAGCGAACCTTCTGTGCCTCGAAAAACAACCAGACAAAATAACCAGAGAATATGGCAAATAAAAGCCCGAAAGATACGCCCAAATATGACTTCCTTGTCCTCTCCACAACCCACCTCAGCAATCGGATATAAAGAGCAGGCCAACTGCCCACCGGGGCTCAGCGAGCCCGAACACGGCAATTATCTCTCGCGCAAACTTTCATCCGTGTACTGTTGCAACGGACTCAAGAAATAATCGATCACTTTACGGCGATCCGTCTTGACCTCGACGGTGACGGACATGCCCGGGGACAACGCAACCTTCTGATCGCGCACCATGACAAAGTCTTTGAGCAAACGGACTCGGCTGCTGTAGATCGGCCCGCGTTTCTCGTCCTCAATGGCATCATTGGACACACTGACGATTTCGCCCTCCACCGTTCCGTATTTGGTGAACGTAAAGGTTTCCACTTTGACCGTGGCCTCTTGGCCCGCGCGAACGAAACCCACATCCTTGTTCTCCAGCATGGCCTCCACTTCCACCGGTTGGTCACTCGGCGCAATGACCATCAAGGGTTGTGCCGCAGTGACCACCCCACCGACGGTATGCACTGCCAGTTGCTGAACTGTCCCATCCACAGGCGCAGTCAAACTCATCAGGTGATCACGCTGTTCCGCCTTGTTCAGCTCTTGAACCAGCGAGGCGGCTTTCTGTTCGGATTGTTGCTGCAGGTCCAGCATCGTTCGGCGGGTTTGGGCGAGCAGAACTTGCCTTCTGCGCTCGGCCTCCTTCTTCGATGCGCTGACTTCAGCCAAGCGGGACTGCTGCACGGCCACATCCCGCTCCTGGTCCAGCAGCGCTTGTTGCTTTTCCAGGTAGGCATGGCGAGGGACGTATTGCTGCTCGAGTAGCTGCTGGTAGTCCTCAGCAAGTCGGCGAGCAATCGGAAGTGTTTTCTGCAAGGACGCCAGCGTCGCCTTGGTGGACTGAATCTCGGCAGTACGTTGTTCAACTTCGGCGTCGATTTGTTCCAGGGAACTGCGCAGTTCCTGATACTGACCTTGCAACCAGCGCTGCGCCGCCAGCTCCTGCTCGGGAGCGGCTTGCGGGATGTGCCCAGCCAAAGAACCGGGTTCTTTGCCCGTCCGAATGGATTCAATCAAGGCCGTTGCCCGCGCGCTGTCAACCTCAGCGGCCAGCAGATCGCTCTTCAAACGCTTGATGTCCGCACCGGTCATACTGGTGTCCAGCTCCACCAGGACATCGCCCGCCTTGACCAGTTGTCCATCATGGACCCGAATCGACTTGACCACCGCCACCTCACTGGGCTGGATGGTTTTACTCTTGCCACTGGCAACGATCTTGCCGGTGGCCGTCGCCACCACATCGATCTCCCCAAAGATGGACCAGAGCAACGCCAACACGGCGAACACCATGATGGTCCACTGGATATAGCGTGGCGCCGGGTGAACCGGCTGGTCCTGCAAGGCCAATGCAGCGGGCAAAAACTGCACCTCGTGGGAAAGGCGCGCGGGAGCATCCAACAACTTGCGCTGACCCCAGGCCTGTCTCCAGACGTGGCGATAACGCCGAAACAACTCTCGACCTGCCGAAGGTTGGCTCATGACAACTTATCCTTGTTGCAGACGGTGCAGACGCGAGTAGTGGCCAGCCTGGTGGGCCAGCAATTCGGCGTGGGTGCCCTGTTCGACGATCTGGCCGCGATCCATCACGATGATCCGGTTGGCATCGCGCACAGCGGACAGCCGGTGGGCGATGATGATCACCGTCCGGCCTTTGCAGATCGCCTGCATGTTGTGCTGAATAATCCGTTCCGACTCATAGTCCAGCGCACTGGTCGCTTCATCGAAAATCAGGATTCGAGGGTTGCCGATCAGGGCTCGGGCAATGGCGACACGCTGACGCTGGCCGCCGGACAACGAGGCTCCATGCTCCCCAACTACCGTGTCGTAGCCTTCGGGCAGTTCAAGAATGAACTCGTGGGCACCGGCCATCTTCGCCGCCTGCATGACCGCCTCCAAAGGGGCCCCAGGATCGGTCAGCGCGATGTTCTCGCGGATGCTGCGGTTGAACAGCATGTTGTCTTGCAGCACGACACCAATCTGGCGTCGTAACGAAGAAACATCGGCCAACGCCAGGTCCATGCCATCGACCAACACCCGCCCACGCTCGGGCACGTAGAGGCGCTGGAGCAGACGGGTCAACGTACTCTTGCCAGACCCCGAACGACCGACAACACCTATTACCTCACCCGCCTCGATCACCAGGCTGACGCCCCGCAGCACCTCGGAACCATCTGGACGGTAACGGAACTGAACCTGATCGAACTCCACACGCCCCTTGAGCGTTGGCAATGCACTGCGGGTCGCTTGAGACAGCTCGGTGCGGCTATTGAGGATGTCACCCAGCCGTTGCACCGAAACACCGGTTTGCTGGAAGTTGGTCCACAACTGGGCCAAGCGCATGATCGGTTGTGCAACACGCCCCGCGAGCATATTGAAGGCCACGAGTTGGCCTACGGACAGTTGCCCATCGATCACCAGCCGCGCGCCCAGCCAAAGGGTCGCCACCGTGACCAGTTTGCCGATCAGCGAGACGCTTTCGTTGGCAATGGTCGACAGGGTTTGGGTCTTGAATCCGGCCGCCACGTAGGCGGCCAACTGATTGTCCCACTTGCGGGTGATCTGCGGCTCAACAGCCATCGATTTCAGTGTGTCGATGCCATTGATCGTTTCGACCAGGAACGCCTGGTTCTCGGCCCCGCGCGCAAAACTCTCATTCAGCCGGACTCTGAGCAACGGCGTGATAAACACCGACACAATGACGTAGAGCGGAAGCGACACCAGTACGATCAAGGTCAACCAGCCGCTGTAAAAGAACATCACGGCGATAAAGACCACGGAGAACAACACGTCGAGCAACAGGGTGATCGCGTTGCCGGTCAGAAAGCTGCGAATGTTTTCCAGCTCACGAACCCGTGCTACCGAGTCTCCCACCCGGCGCGCCTGAAAATAGGCCAAAGGCAAAGTAACCAAATGACGGAACAGCCGTGAGCCCAACTCAACATCGATCCGGCTCGCGGTGTGGGCAAAAACGTAGCTGCGCAATCCACTCAACGTCGATTCAAACAGCATGATCCCCAAGAGACCGACAGCAACCACATCGAGTGTCGTGAGTCCGTGGTGAACCAGCACCTTGTCCATCACCACCTGGAAAAACAGAGGGGTAAGCAAGGAGAAAATCTGCAAGATAAACGAAACGAGCATCACCTCGCCCAGCAGCTTTCGGTATTTCACAATGGCCGGGACAAACCAGGTGAAATCGAATCGAGAGACTTCTCCAGCCTGGGAGGTTTGCGAGCGAATGAGGATCAACTCACCGCTCCAACGGGCCTTCAACTCGTCAGCGGTAAGAACCTGAGGGCGTTGCGCCCGCGGATCGTGAATCAGGATCTTGTCCTGATCGACCCGGGCAATGATGAAATAGCTACCATCGTCTGCGCAGGCAATCGCCGGCAACGGCGTTTGCGGGAGACGATCAAATTTGCTGCGAACTGACTTGGACTTCAGTTGAAGCTGACGGGAGGCCAGCAGTATCTCTGCCTTACCGAACTGCTGCCCTTGGGCAACATACTCGTGGGCCAATTGCTCTGCCGATGCGGCAACGCTGTGAAAACGTGCCAGCATCACCAGACAGGCCAAACCCGTATCAAGCGTATCCGAGGGCTGAGCAGCCCCCTCGCCCTTTCCTTGCATACAACCGCATCCTTGCTGAATCGCCTTGAAACTTGGCTTTTTTGCCCTGAATCCCTGGGGTGCGGATCATAGGCGGATTGGGCTCAACGGGAAAATAGCAATATGCCTTCATTTGTAACAATTTTATACATCACTGACACACACACAAATATTCGGCGGGGGCTTTTGCCTCAGAGGCCTTTGACAGCATGATCAGCTGGAGGTGGGCGTTGCGGATCCATACCCATGCTGGTCATTTCCGGAGGCAGAAAGTCACGACGTGGGTCGTAGTCCGGATTTAGGAACTGGGCAAGGCTTTGCAGATCCGACGGGCTGAGGGTGCCCGCCGACTGCTTCAACCGCAGGTTATTGAGGATGTAATCGTATCGGGCGTTGTTGTAGTCGCGCACCGAGGTGAAGAGTTGGCGTTGAGCGTTGAGGACATCCACGGTGTTACGAATACCAATATCCGCCCCGACCTTGGTCGCCTTCAACGAGCCTTGGGCCGAAAGAATGGTCTTTTTCCGGGCTCGGATCTGTTCGATGTCCGAGTTCACCGCACGGTAAAAATTACGGGTGTTGAGCACCACCTCCCGGCGCTGACCTTCTCTCTGCTCTTCGCTCTGGCCGAGCCTTTTGTAAGCCTCGCGTGCCTGGGAACTGACCCGACCACCGCTGTACAGTGGGATGCTTACTTCGACCGCAATCGAACTCTGGGCGACGTTGCCCCTGTAATCGCTTCGACCGATATCGCTGGGGTTGCTGTAGCCAAAACTGTCGTTATCCCCCTTGCGGTATGACGCCACGGCGTCCACGGTCGGCGCGTGTCCGGCTTGTCGCTGGCGCAACGTTTCTTCCGCGGCTTGAACCGCCAGGTTGCTCGCTTGAAGCTTGAGGTTTTGCCTCACCGCCGTATCGACCCAGAGCTTGGCATCCAGGGGAACAGGCGATAGCACCGGCAGTTGATGACGCACGCCCTCAATGCTCACGTATTCGTGATTGGTCAGGCGTACCAGTTGTTCAAATGCGTCATCGACCTTGCGCGCGGCCAGCTCGCGGTTGGCTTGAGCATTGTCATAAGCGGCCTCGGCATCGAGGACGTCGGTAATGCTCGACATCCCCCCTTTCAGGCGTCCACGGGACTGATCCATCTGCTGCTTGAGTGCCGCCTCCTCCGCCTCGGACGCCGCATGGGTATCGGTCGCTCGCAGCGTTTCGAAGTAGGTTTCCGCTGTTTTCAGGATCAGTTCCTGTTCGGTCGCCGAGAGTTCGGCGGCGGCCTGGGAGGTACTCGCCTGCGCTGCTTTCAAGCCGAACCAGGACTCCACATGAAACAGCGGCTGTTTCAGGTTGGCCTGGTAGGTGGTGCCGCTGCGCTCACGTGTCAGTTGTGGTGAATCACGCTCCAGGCGAGTCGACTCGATATTCGCGCCGGTGCTGATCGCCGGCAGCAGGTTGGCCCATGCCTGGGGAACGGCCTCTTGTTGCGCTTCAAATCCGGCACGCGCCGCGGCCAGTTCGCTGTTGTGCGTCACGGCCTCGCGATAGACCGACAGCAGGTCAGCTCGATTCGAAGTGGACGAAGGGGTTTCCGATGCCAGCAAGCTGGTAGGCAGCAGCCACGCCATTAAGGCGACACAATGCGTGCGGCTCATGAACAAGTCCTTTTGCGAAGCCCGGAGTAGAAAGATGTGGAGGGGCGGATCCAGCGGGCGGGGAAACTATGCCAGAGTCAGTCGCAGGTCAAGAATCATTGGATCAAACCATCAGCGGTGAGCCCTCATTTCCTAAATGCCCAACCGCTGCCTCACTTCAAGCTAGGGTCATGGGTTCACGGGGCTGATCGATGGCCTGGTGCGTCGGGATTTACGCCGCTTTCGCACCGCGGGTCAGGCGTAGGGAGCTCCCCTGCAGGAGTCCTTCAGCACCAGATACGGATTGTCATAGGGTTTCTCCGTGAAAATCAGACTGGGATCCTTGAGCAAATACCCCTTGATGCCTCGGGTTTTGCGCGGGCCTTTGACTTCACAGACCCAGATATTCAGACGCTCTTCACTCTTGTGGTGCAGGCCCAGTTTCTCGAAGCAGCGTTGAACCCAACGCCAATCGCTGGTGCCCTGCTCCTTGGCCATTCGCGCGGTTTCAGGATGCTCTTGGGCATAGCGCTGAAAGATCTTCGGTGTGACCAGAAAAGCCGTCTCGGCAACGCTGTGAACCGGCGCATGGGCGTCGTTGACGGTGATCGTGTGCTTCAGGATGCCTTGGCGTAGCCAGGTCATGAAGGCATTTCCCAGATCCGTCCCCTTCATATCCTGACTAGGCAAACGAACGGGCGTGTCGGACTCGCGCGAAACAGGGGGCTGACGAACAGGCTGCGGATAGGCCTCGACGGTGGAAGGCTCGCCGGATTCGTGGGGATGCGTGTCGATTGAGCGGTCCTCATCCAACAGTCGAAACCATTCGGGAGGGTCTTCAAGTACTTGCTCCGGCACCTGCATACCCACGACGTGGGTCGGTTCCTCGTCTAAGGTGAAACGGGCCTGAGCAGAGTCTTGCATCCAGTCCGGTTCGGCGTCCCAGGGCCAAGCCTGTTCGGGCGATGAGCGATCGACGGCAGGTGTATCACGGGGTTGCCCGGTTGTTTCGATCGTCGTTTCAACTGTGATCGTGCCGCTGAACACAGGTGGACGCTTACCCTCCTCCCAAAGTAATGCCGGGGAAACTTTGAGGAACGTGAGGGTCTTCTTCCATTTGCCACTTTGTACGGTGGCGGTCCAGATCGCTTTGCCCTCAACGTTGACCTGAATGATCGCGTTGTCCTGCAGGACATTGAACAGCGTGGCGTTCGAGGACGGAATCCCCTCCGCGCCTTGGGACAGCAAGTGGGCACGCAGCTTGTCCGCGACTGTTTTGCTGACCAGCCAGACGCTGTCATCGGTGAGCCAGCCGTCTGACGCACGCGGCTGGTTTAGCTTGAGCTGCTCGTTGACGAGGTAGCGCAAACCTTCAATCAGTTGGCGCTGCAAGGAACTCTTCGGTGCGGCCAGTGCCCGAGCGGGATTACCTCCCAACTCCTGCGCCACCGACGCTTGGTCCGCCTGACTCACCAATTCACCCAAGGTGCCGGCATGTTCGTATTGTCCGGCCAATGCATAGACCAGTGCACTCCAGGGCTCGGGGTAGGTGCTCAGCCAATCGAGAATCGACGGCGGCAGCACTTGCCTGAAGAGCAAACCCGTCGCGGCGCTGTGTAGCCTGTAGGGGTGCCCCTTCAGGTACCTGAAGCGATACGCACGGCTGATCGGGCCGTGCCAGGGGTGCCACACCGCGCCATTGTCCAGTTGCACCTCCACGTCGACTGCAATTTTTCCAATGTCATGCAAAAGGGCGGCGTATGCGAGGGTGGCGGTCCAGGCTTCAGTTTGTGCCGCCTGGGTTTCGGGGGAGGCTCCCATGGGCAGCAGGTGCGACTGCCGAATCTTCAGGGCGAAGGCCACAATCTCCAGGCCATGATCGAGCATACCGCCTGGATAGGCATGGTGATGGTTTTCAGAGGCCGGCAGTTGCTGAACCAGTTCGGCATAGCGCTCGATGGGGTGTAGATAGAGGTCAGCAAACTGCCGGTGCGACAGTGAAGTGTGCTTCCAGATGTGGTCCAGGAGCTTACGCCGACGCGGGGTCGATAGCAGCTCACTGGCCGTCTGAGGCGTGAGGTAGTCAGACGCCCCGGTCTTTCGGGTTGGCTCGTGATCAACTACCTTTTTCAATAGGAATCGCCAGAACATTCTGCCTGCCATCCGTGTGCTGTGAGGAAGCCTTTTTTCTGTTCAGTGCACGGATGACCTTTTGCAGGTAAGCCCTTTGCCCTTCGCTTTGCTTCCCTTAGCCCCTTCCGTTTGCCGTTCCTTTTATGACCTTTTTGGGACGCGGGTCACCAGGAGAAAACAGGATTGCGTCCCACTGCATTTATTGGTTGTGGGTGGGGCCGAGCCGTATTAGTCGGAAGACGTATGGGAAGTGGCACCACGCGAGATGCTTCGCCAGCCCACGGCGGTCAAGTTGAATTATCCGACACCCTCCGTCTGAAAGAGCGGACTAGACGGCCGGGGGCTCTTTTTTCATGATGAAGGGGTGTCCTGCTGACTTTGTCGGCAACATACCCAGGTAGCTCGGATCTAAAAGGCTACGACGCGATGATCGCGTAGATCACCACCAGGCCGCTCTCGCATTCATCATCGCGGTCAGTCGTCAGTGCCTTTGACGACCGAATGCCTACTGCACCACTACCCAATGGGGAATCACTTTCCCCTGGGGATGAGTGTTTCCCCATTTTCCTATTGAAATTGGAGACACTCATGACCACGCAAACTCAGCCCGCTGGCGAAGAAAAAAAGTACTTCAACCTGTACCTTCATGGCATCGGTTATCTCAACAATGTCAGGACGATCACCCGCAATGGGCAGTCGTATCTGAAACTCTCTGTTGCCGCAATCCAAGGCCCAGCAGACAGCGCCGATTACACGTACTTCGACTGCACGGTGATCGGTGCTGAAGCGAAACAGCTCATCAGCCATTGCGTACAAGAGATCAACTCAGGCCAAACCGTACTGGCATGCTTCACACTCAGCAACCTTTTGGTCAGCCCCTTCATCCATCAGAAAAGTGAGCTTCGAGGCCAGCCGGGGGCTGGACTGACAAGCAACTTGCTCTCTCTGTCCATGATCAAAATCAATGGTGAAGTGGTGTATGTCGCACCGCCCAAGGAAAGCACCTCAGACGTCATTCCATCGAATGCATCAGAGACATCCGATGCGTTGGATACCGTGGATACACCGCAGACATCCGCCGCGTTGGAGGCACTAGAAACGCCCGAGTCGACTGACGTCTCGGAGGCCACCGGCAACGTTGAGCCAACCGATATGACGGAAGATGCAGCGATCACGCACCACGCGGTCTGATCCGTCATCCACCCAGGCGCCCTAACCGGCGCCTTCTTTCACCTTCGGGGGCATACACGTCCCCCAGGGATGAGGTGCCTCCATGACGGGATACTGAGGTTAACGTCATGAGTTCTAACCAAGTCTTGAATGACAAAAAGGTTCAGGAGATTCAAAGTCCCGCCCAGGAAGATCTGTTGATCGAAAAGGCCATGCAGATTCTGGATCGGCGGCTATTCACTCGGGGTCCTAAACTAGAGAGTCCGCCAGAGGTCGGCCGCTTCCTCAAACTGAAACTGGCCGGAATGGAGCGCGAGGTCTTTTGCGTCATTTTCCTGGACATCAAGCACCAAGTCCTCGCGTTTGAAACCATGTTTCAAGGAGACCTTGGTCACACCAGTGTTTACCCCCGGCAGGTGCTCAAGCGTGCAATCGCTCACAACGCCTCAGCGGTCATCGTGGCTCACAATCATCCTTCGGGGTGCCTTACACCCAGCAGGGCCGATCGCGCACTGACCCAACGGCTACATGAGGCCCTGGCGCTTATTGATGTGGTGTTGTTGGACCACATCATTGTCGGTGCCGGTGATCCACTGTCCATGACCCAACATGGGTTGATGTAACCACTATCAAGACGCCCTCACTGGAGCGGTGAGCTGTCACTTTCCCTACTCAGCCCGACCTTGTCGGGCTTTTTTTCACCTTGTGAAATCCCACCCGATGCCACCTGGTTCTCGCGGCGAGGGGTCGATCTGAACCAGCCCAGCCCGGGAACAGACGAAGATGGTTGCTCCGCTCGTCATCACGATCTCTGTCTTGACATTGATAGATAAACTCAAATAGACCACAGCGCATACAACGTACCTCTGGCAGGGCGACGCTTATAGTTCCTCTCCTTTGATCGGCACAGTCTACGTGCTGACCCACAGCCACTGGTCCTGTACGAATAGCCCCCCTCCGTACAGGCGTACGGCCTCTTCACTCAGGGTGTCCTGGGCCGAGACAGCGCTACAGATGAGCAAAAGAAGGTCCATCGACCTCGAAACCAACTCGAGTGCTTTGGTGTTCAGTCATCGAGATTTTCAGCCAGAAGGGCGACCAGCTCCATGGGGCTGCGGCTGTTGATCACGTTGTAGATCAGGTCGCGTTTGGACCGTGGCAGCTTCTTCACGCAGCTCTTGGCCGATGCCCTCACCGCTTCATCCGTACCATGAATGCGTGCAGCCAAGAGCAGCACAAGAACGACATCAGAGAGATTCATAGCAGGGGTCCAAAACAGAGAGCTGGGAAGTGTAGCGGCTCTTGGGTGACCGTAAATCCCTACCCAGTACCGCATGGGTATCTCCACGCAGATGAAATCTGTGGAACCATCCGCGAAGCTTTCGGGGAGCCCTCCCCTGAGGGCCTCCTTATTGACACGCACTCAACAAACTGGCGCAACGTTTATCGATCAAAAATAATTCAGATTTCTCTAGCATTCTTGTAGCGATGAGCTAATACATATAGGTATCGATGTTACCGGTGGTTTGTGTTCTCTAATCAAGCAAGCGTCTAGCTGTGGTGAAGGCAGATTTCGCTATTACGTGCGTCATTTTTAGCTTGTGAGTCCCGCACGACGCTAGAGCCAGACTAGTGTGATCGATGAGTATTAGCATGTGACTACGCACCTGTTCTTACGGGTACGATTCGGCCCCTCACCCGAAAATCATCTTGCTTCAAATATTTCTTGCTTTTTAACGGCGTATCAAAAACTACAAAAGTCCTTCTTGAGGCGGTGACATATGCGTGTGTCTTATTGCTTTATTGTCAGCATTGCGGCTGGATTGGTGGCGTGCAAGAGTTCGATGCCAGAGCCGGGAGCGGTGGCGAAGAACTGGAGCGAAAATACCCAGCAACTTGGTATCCAGGCAATCTATCCTCCGCGGGGTAACGTATACATTGGCGATATTTATATGTCCAGGGCGATGATCGCAGGAGTTTCACCACCTCCTTCGTTTTATTCCGTACCGCCGCAGTGGTACGACCATATTGATCTGACTACCGAATTGGAAGCGATAGCGCCAACCTTAAATGTCACAAAGATGGATGCGTACAATGATGGGCAGGGTACTGCTGCGAAAAAAACGTGGCAACTACCGGAGCTTACCCGCGCAGGCAACGACAAACGGCTTAATAGTTTGGTGGCGTTCCCGGGTTTTACATTCGCTTCGGTATCTGAAAGCCAGATAGGTGTGAACGTCACCAATAGTGCTGTTAAGGCGTTTCTGAGTGGCGGGCGCAAGTCGTCCTACAGCGTTGCTTATTCGGTCCCTGCGGCGGAGGTCTACGGAGTTCCTTACATGGCCGCCAAGGCAAAATTTCTGGCGCGCAGCAGTACCTATGATCCTGCTGATATGCGGAGCTTCAGCTCGTCATGTGAGTATCAGCCGGTGATGGTGTTGATTACAGAAGTGTATTCAGCCCGCGCGATTGATGTGGCCGTATCGGCGCAGGATGGGTTCAGTGCGCAAACGTCGGCTGCTGTTACGCGCCTTGCCAACCTGAGCACCCAGAACACAGCGACCACCCAAGAAATCAACCAGGTTAACGCCGCGCCACAGGGACCTGAAATGTCGAATAAGGTGACAGCGCTTAAAGCCAATCAAGAGGCTATCCAAGCAGAAATGCGTGCTCTTACCGAATCCATTGTCCCTAACCTGCCTGGAGTAACAGGATCGGTGGTCAGATCCTCTAGTAATGGCATTACTTTGCAGCAGGTCTTTCAATTACCAGTGGTTGTTGGCTACAGGGGTGTGAATTTCAGCCTGCAGACCGGGTGCGGCGCAATTAAGACCGGAAGTGGAACTGTGGCTACAACAGGGGGGGCGGCCTCTTCTACCCCGACTCCAGACGGGCATGGCTTCAAGCTGGCCGATCCAAGGCTTCAGGTGCAGCCACTCAGCGCTCCGGTGCAGCTCCCGACGGCTCAATAAGTGGGTGATTCGGTGCGGCTACAGAATCTTTCAGCTGGCTGAAAGATGATGAATCCGACGGTCCAGGAAGCGATGCACTTCGTCCTACGCCAATATTAGGGTATCGGCAGAGAGGAAGCAGGTGCGGTGCTGTATACCTCACCCGCTGCCGCCCCGCATTTTATTTCACACTCACACTGCTGTGACCGCGAAGCCATCGGCTGGGTTACCAGTCCGATGGGCTATAGCGGTGATGACATCCGGGACCTGATATTGGAACGCGTGGAGAAGCGTTTTGGCGATCAACTGCCAAACACGCTCGTGCAGTGGCTGAGCGATAACGGCTCGACCTATATCGCCGAGCAGACCCGTCTGTTTACCCGCCAGATCGGCTTGCAGCCAGTGACCTGAATCCGCACCTGCAGCTTATGAGCACCATCGCGCGCACCATCGGATCCATTCCGTAGTGGCGTTCTAGATTTGTAGTTCTTTTCTTCGGGGTTTTCTGTCAGTAAAAACGTCTCATCAAAGGGAAAAAACAGACGCGCACTGTGAGACGCTCATTTCGGAGGGCACATGGATCAATACGAGCAACGGAAAGGAAAAGCCATGAGGTACACAATCAGGGTGGCAACACCGGCTGATGCTCCAGCCCTCCAGGCGATCTATGCGCCTATGGTGTTGGATACGGCCATCTCGTTCGAACTCATTCCACCAACGGTTGCTGAGATGGCCAATCGGATCGCGGCAACGCTGCCGACCTATCCCTACCTGGTTGCGGAACTGGACGACAAGGTAGTCGGGTATACCTACGCCAGTCAGCACCGAACCAGAGAAGCGTATCGCTGGTCGGTGGATGTCACGGTCTATATTGCCCCAACGGTGCATCGCCGGGGCATTGGGCGTGCGCTCTATCAGCGCCTCCTGCCGATCCTGGAGAAACAAGGCTTCCATGCCGCGTATGCAGGCATCGCCCTGCCTAATGCAGGGAGCGTTGGTATTCATGAAGCACTTGGTTTCTCCCACATCGGCACCTATCCCGAAGTAGGATTCAAACAGGGTCGATGGCATGACGTAGGCTACTGGCGCAAGCCGCTCTGTACGGCGACACCACCGGCCGAAATTCTCGCTTTCAGTGAAGCGAGAAGATATGTAGAGCCGTAGGGCTTTCGGACGTCAGCCTCCAGAGTTGATCCAGCCGAATGATGAAACTGCGGCTCATCATCCCAGGCCCATGCCCCACCCGGGGTGAGGGGGAACGATGGCGGCGCGTAGCGTTCCCCTGCCCCATCGGTTGTTGATCTGGTCCAGTACGGTCATACCTTTCGAGGTGTTGGCGGGTTGAGAGTCGGCGAACAGGTCATCGGTGTACTCGCCTCGCTGGCAGAGATTGAGGAGTAGAATCTCGGCTTTGCTGTATCTGAAGCCGGGCAGAAAGAGTTGGCCGAGGGCATCCACACCCTCTTCGTGAGCAGGCGCATGTCGTCCGAGGGATACGGCAGATCGATCCCCCAATAGCGTATTTGGCCTCCTTCGGATTGAAGCGGTCAACGCGTCACCGAAGACTGCAGTATCTGCCGCTGGAAGTTGTCTTATTTCGCGGTAATCACCGACAATTTGGTGATCCCCGCCCGTTCGATAGAGGCCATGGCCCGGGCCACTTCACCATAATTCACGCCATTGTCGGCCTGCAGTTGCACACGGACATCGGCGTCTTTGATCTTCGCGGCCTTGAGGCTGGTTTCCAGCAAATCAGGCTGGATCTGGTCTTTGTTGATGAACAGCTTGCCTTGGCCATCGATACTGACCACCAGCGGGTCTTTCTGTGCCGCGGGTACCACCGATTCGGTCTTTGGCAGGTTAATCGGGATCGCGTTGGTCAGCAGCGGCGCGGTGACAATGAACACCACCAGAAGCACCAGCATGACATCCACCAATGGCGTGACGTTGATCTCGCTGAGCACTTCATCACTGTCTTGTGTGGAAAAAGCCATCTCAGGATGCCTCCTTGACTTTCTGTCCAGCGACGGTCGCGCCGGACTTGCTCAGCACCGGGTGCAGCAGCACGCGGAACGCATTTTTCTGCGCCAGGCTATAGAAATCATGGGCGAAGTCGTCCAGATCAGCGGCCGTCAGCTTCAGGCGTCGCAGAAAATAGTTGTACACCAGCACCGCTGGCACCGCGACGGCGATCCCGACGCCGGTGGCGACCAGGGCGGCACCGATCGGCCCGGCCACGGTTTCCAGGCTCGCCGAGCCCGCCGCACTGATGCCTTTCAAGGCCGACATGATGCCCCAGACGGTACCGAACAAGCCGATAAAGGGCGAGGTGCTGCCGATGCTGGCGAGGATTGCCAGGCCGGTTTCCAGCGAGCGCCGCTCACGTACGATCTGCTGGCGCAGGGCGCGCTCGAGACGGTCCTGGTGGTTGATCGCCTGGCTCAAGTCGGTGGTTTGCGCGCCCTCCGGCACCTGGATCGCCGCATAACCGGCCTGTGCCACACGAGCGGCGGCGCCAGGTTGGCTATGGGCCAATTCGGCGGCGGAATCAAGACTGGAGGCTGCCCAGAAGCGCTGATGGAATTTGCGATCCTGGGCCTTGAGGCGGGTGAACTGTATACCCTTGAGCAAGGCCAGGCCCCAGGTGGCGACGGAAAAGAGGATCAACAGCCAGATGACGGCGTGTTCGATGGATTCGAAAGGTGAAGCAATCAGGTTCATGGTCAGGCTCTCCAACAAGGCATCAGATCGGTTGTAGCGATGCGCCTTTTGTCAGGTAGCCCGCGCTGTATCGGTTAAGTTGAGTTACTTGATTTTGAAGTCGATGGGTACGCTGACCCAGCCGTCCAGGGCGACATCACCCTGCTTGGCAGGTACGAAACTCCAGCGTTTGACCGCAGCCAGTGCGGCATCATCGAGTTGATCACGTCCGCTGCTTTTCTGGATCTGGATTTCGCCGGGCTTGCCGCTGGCCAGGACATGCACCCGTAACAATACCGTGCCTTCCCAGCCGCGACGCATCGCCAGCGAGGGGTATTCAGGTGCCGGGTTCTTCAAGTAACCGGCGCTGGCCGATGCAGGGGTCACCGGTTTTGGTGCTGGCGACGCAGGAGGTGCCGGGGCGGCGACCGGTTGCGGCGGAGCAGGAGAAGCAGGCGGCGGCTCCATCGGTTTGGCCGTCGGTTTGAGCACCGGCTTAACCACAGGTTTGGGTTTGGGCTTGGGAATCGGTTTCGGTGGCGGTGGTTTGACGGCCAATTCATCCTCGACCGGCGGGGGCGGTTCGACCACAGGCGGTGGAGTCGGCTCGGGCGGTGGAGGCTCCACTGCGGGCGGCGTCGGCTGCGAAAACTCAATGGTCATTGGCGGAATCTCCGGCGGCACCACAGGCAATGCCGGCGGCGGTGTCTGGTTGATCCAGACGATCACCGCGCCATGCAGCACCAATGCGAACGCCCCGAGCAAAATCACCTCACGGCGACTCAACACCCTCTTGGGCGTACGGTGCAGACGCGACAGCGCCAATGGTTCCCGAAAGGCCCGGCCTAGGTCGAGCAACTCGCCGTTGGGTATCAAGGGCCTGAACACCTCTTGGGCACTTGCGACGCTCTGGACATTGCCCATCGATTGACTCCTGTAGAGCTTCAGATTCATGTCGAGATTCAACCCGAATTACCGTGCAGACTGTGACTTCGTTGACCCCTGCGAAGACCCGGAGCGTAAACATCGGTATTTTGCCGGGCCCACTCGAACGCTTTGGCGAAGCGCTGCAACACATCATTGCCCCCAGCATCAGCCGTGGGCAAAACGCCGGACCGGTATGGTCGAGGTCTTGAGAGAGACGCCGCCCCCTGGTGCATCGACTTCCACTTCGACACCCAACAGGCTCAACAAAAGTGCGCGGATGGCCTGAAACCCCTCCTGGCCGGTATCCCGGGAACGCGGCAAATCGATACGCAACTGTTCGGCAATCTTGCCGTCGGCGAGCACAATCACCCGATCGGCCAGCAGGATGGCTTCATCGACGTCATGGGTCACCAGCAACACAGCCGGATTATGCTTGCGCCACAACTCGATGATCAGCCGATGCATACGGATGCGCGTCAACGCATCCAACGCGGCAAAAGGCTCGTCGAGCAGCAACAGTTTCGGCTCGCGCACCAGGCCGCGAGCCAACGCCACGCGTTGCGCCTCGCCGCCAGAAAGCGTCGCCGGATAAGCTTCAAGGCGATGGGCCAGACCGACTTCAGTAAGAGCTTGCACCGCTCTGGCTTTGGCATTCGGGATATGCAGACCAAGAATCACGTTCTTCCAGGCACGCTTCCAGGGCATCAACCGCGGTTCCTGAAATACCGCGGCCCGCGCCTTGGGCACCAGAAGCTGGCCGCTGTCGATGCTGTCCAGACCGGCCAGGCTGCGCAACAAGGTGGTCTTGCCCGAGCCGCTGGCCCCGAGCAACGCGACGAATTCGCCCGGTGCGATGTCCAGGTCCAGACCGTCGATGACCCGCTGCTGGCCAAACTGGCGCACTACATTGCGCAATTGCACAGGCGCGGTTCCAGACGTGGATTGCGCAGCTTGTAAAGGGTCGATGTTCAACATGTCAGTTCCTCACAAAAGATGGGCGCCAGGCCAGGGCGAAACGTTCCAGGGTGCGAATCAGGCCGTCGATCAGCAGGCCAAGGACGCTGTAGATCAACAGGCAAATCACAATCACGTCGGTGCGCATGAAGTCCCGCGCATCGCTGGCCAGGTAACCGATGCCGGCGGTGGTGTTGATTTGCTCGACAAACACCAGGGCCAGCCAGGAAATCCCCAGGGAATAGCGCAAGCCGACAAAGAACGAAGGCAACGAGCCCGGCAAGATCACATGCCAGATCAGCTCACGCCGATTGAGCCCCAAGGTGTTGGCGGCCTCGATCAACTTGGGGTCGATGTTACGGATACCGGCGAACAGGTTGAGGTATACCGGGAAGGTCGTGCCGGTGACGATCAGCGCAATCTTGGTGAACTCGCCGATGCCGAACCAGAGGATGAACAACGGCACCAGCGCCAGGGAGGGGATGGTGCGCAGCATCTGCATCGGCGAATCGAGGATCACTTCGCCGCGCTTGGACAGGCCGGTAATCAGCGCTGCCGCAACGCCAATACTGACGCCGATGCTCAGGCCCAGCAACGCCCGCTGCAGGGACACCAACAGGTGCTTGCCCAACTCGCCGGAAACGATCATTACCCACAAGGTATCGCCGATCTGTGACGGCGCGGCGATGATCCGTTGCGGGATCAGCCCTAACTCGGAGGCCAACTCCCACACCAGCAGCAACACGATCGGGCTGAGCAACCGCAGCAACACCTCAGGGGTACGCCAGTTGCGCAGCCAAAGGGGAATCAGTCGTGATACGCCTCCAGGCTTGCCCTGCAAGCAAGCCGCCTTGTCGACGGAAAACGAGCTGGCATTCAGGGGCTTTTCATTCATCAGGCTTCCTTCCTCGTAAAGAACACGGCCGGGAGCGCCGCTGCCTTTTCATGCTATTCGCATAAAAAACCCCAGTGAAATTCTTTTTAGGAATAATCTAATATGATTAAAAATCAGATAGAAAATATACCAGATAAATTATTTGCATAACAAAGCGTCACAGGCCGCAGCCCTGATCGCTCACGCCCGCCTCCCAGCCTAAAATGCTTATTACTGATAACACTCACAAACTAAAATTCTACAAATTAATAATTAACTTAGAACAAAACGGCATTTTACAGCCCCGCCCCTAGTCCCTACTTTCGAACCCTACAGCCCGGCACCAGCCTCTGCGACGTACACCTGGACAAAAGACACGCTACCCCGGCCGTCGGCATGGGCCTGTAGGGCAACCCGCCGTTCTACCCCGGAGGCGGCCTCTGGTGCAGCAAGTTGGCCTACGACTTCTGATCCATCCCCCAACCACAAGGAACTGACCATGAGCATTGAATTTATCGGTTACATTGGCGGTCACCACGCCTCGGAAATCCATCCCCGCAGTGGTCCAACCCTGCAACCCGACTATGTGGAAACCGTCGCTCGCGCCCACGAAGCAGCCGGCTTCGACCGTGCCCTGATCGCCTTCCACTCCAACAGCCCGGACAGCACGCTCATCGCCGCTCACGCCGCCAGCGTGACAAAAAAGCTGCAGTTCCTGATTGCCCATCGGCCAGGCTTTGTGCAACCGACCTTGGCCGCTCGACAGTTCGCCACGCTGGACGTGTTCAACGGCGGGCGCACGGCTGTCCACATCATCACCGGGGGCGATGATCGCGAACTGCGGGCCGACGGAAGCCATATCGGCAAGGACGAACGCTACGCCCGCACGGATGAATACCTGAGCGTGGTGCGCCAGGAGTGGACTAGTGAGAAGCCCTTTGACTATGACGGCACCTATTACCAGGTCGAGGGCGCGTACTCGACGGTAAGGTCGCCGCAACAGCCACATATCCCGGTGTATTTTGGCGGCTCTTCAGCGGCCGCCATTGCCGTGGCGGGCAAACATGCGGACGTGTATGCGCTGTGGGGTGAAACCTATGAGCAGGTACGGGAAGTGGTGACCCAGGTACGAGCTGAAGCAGCCAAACATGGTCGGACGATTCGCTTCAGTTTGTCGTTGCGGCCGATCCTGGCCGAGACCGAGGAACTGGCGTGGCAGCGCGCAGAGCACATTCTGCAACAGGCTACCGCCTTGGCCGAGCAAAACGGATTTGTGCGGCGCGAACCGCCGAACGAAGGGTCTCGTCGTCTACTGGCCGCCGCAGCCCAGGGGCAAGGTTGGACAAGCGCTTATGGACCGGGATTGCCGGGTTGCTGGGGGCGCAAGGTAATTCGACGTCGCTGGTGGGCACTGCCGAACAAGTGGCACAGGCCCTGCTCGACTATTACGACCTCGGTATCACCACCTTCCTGATTCGCGGCTTCGACCCCCTCAATGATGCCATCGACTATGGCAAGCGCCTGATCCCCCTGACCCGCCAGTTGGTGGCAGAACGCGAGCGGCAAGCATCTGAAAAGGTCGCCTAGGCCGTTTCTTGAAAGAGATGTTTTGGCCTGCTACACGAAACCACTGTCCCCCTCTTCCTGAGGGGGCAGTTAGGGTGAAGGGGAAAGATATCAACGCCTCCTGACTTATCAGGCCCGCCTTAATTCTTGTAGTCGGTGTCCGTACGCTCCAACTGTCGAATCAGCGCATTCCAATGCCGCGCCACCCCAGCCCCCTCTCCACTCTTGAACACCTCAGCCTGCTGCTCGACCTTGGCCACCACCTCGGCCGGAGGAAAGATCAATTCGGCATTCCCCGCCGTCTGCGCCGCAATCTGAATATTGCACGCGCGCTCCAACCCCTGTAACTGCTGGAACGCATGCTCAACACTGATCCCGGCCGTCAACAACCCGTGGTTGCGCAGGATCATCACGCTCTTGTCCCCCAGATCCGCCACCAGCCGTTCACGCTCATCCAGATCCAGGGCCACCCCCTCATACCCGTGGTAGGCCACCCGCCCGGAAAAACCAAGGGAATGCTGGGAAATCGGCAACAACCCATCCTTCTGCGCCGACACCGCAATGCCATCGCGGGTATGGGTGTGCAATACCGCTTGCAGGTCGGGACGAGCACCGTGGATGGCGCTGTGGATCACATAACCGGCGTAGTTGATGCCCAGCCCGGTAGGGTCGTCGACAAGGGTGCCGTCGATGTCCACCTTGACCAGGTTGGAGGCGCTGATTTCATCAAACAACAACCCGAAGGCATTGATCAGGAAATGCTCCTCGGGCCCCGGTACGCGGGCGGAGAAATGGGTGTAGATGTGATCGGTCCACTGATACAAAGCCGCCAGCCGATAGGCCGCAGCCAGCTTGACGCGGACCTCCCACTCTTCTGGAGTGACCCGCAATCGGACATTGTTCGAGACGCTGGTTAACGGACTGACGTTACTCATGGCAAAACTTCCTGGATGGCCTTAAGGACTTCCAGGCAAGCCTATGGGATGGAAAAAAATAATAAAAATCACATTTTAATCTAAGCTAATTATTATTTTTTTTCATATTAAACACCGTAATCAGGCCGCGCTTCTAATTTTGTGCAACGACGCTGCCACCAGCTTGCCAAAGACATCCACCGGTCCTTGCAGATTGCCAAGAAAGTGCGGGTAGATCAGCCACAGGTCCATCACCGGCTTGAAATCCTTGAGAGGCATGACCGCCAGTTGCTCGCGATGAAGGCTGCGTTCCAGCAACGGGCGCGGCACCAGGCCCAGGCCCAGGCCATCAGCCACCAACCCCAACTGCAACTCGGTCCCAAAGGTTTCCAGGTTGACCCGCAAGGCAAGCCCCTGATCCGACAGGGTACGTTGCAGCCCGGCACGGAAGCCGCAGCCATCGGGGTTGAGGACCCAGCCGTTCTGGTAGACATCCGCCAGCTTGCAGGAGCGCTTGGGCAACTGGGCCTTGGCGCACACCACCACCAGTTCCATCTTGCCGATGGATTCGCCGACGATGTTGTCCGGGAAGATCTTGCCCGCCGGAAACAACGCCGCCGCCGCATCCAGCTCACCGCGCTCGATCTTGCCGACCAACTGGCTGCCCCAGCCGGTGGCCACCTGCGCGCGCAGGTCGGGGTATTCGGTGCGCAAATGCTTGAGGGCGTCCAGCAACACCACATCGCCGATGGTTTGCGGCACGCCCAGGCGCAACAGCCCGGTGGGTGGTGCGTCGGTGGCCACCAACTCGCGTAATGCATCCATCTCCCGCAGGATCAGACGGCACTGTTCATAAACCCGGGTTCCGATCAATGTAGGCTTGAGCGGCTTGGTGTTACGGTCAAACAACTCCACCCCCAGCGCCTGCTCAAAGTTCTGCACGCGGCGGGTGATCGCCGGCTGGGTCAGTTGCAACGACTCGGCGGCATGGCTGATGGACTGGCAACGAATCACTTCGACAAAGGCATCGATATCGTCAATTTTCATTTGGGCCGCACATAGAGAAGCGTCATTAAAATGTATGAAAAGCATAGTTCCATTCGCGGTGCCTGGATAGCCCACCCGCCTACAGATAACGTCTAACGCTATTCAGCCCAGTTCTAAATTACTTTCAGCTATAACCTAATCATTAAAAAATAGCATATTAACAACAAACATTATGCTTATATAAACCCATCACCACGAATCACCCACGATGGAAATCTCATGACCCAAGCGCGACACCCGGAGAGACTCAGAGCATTCATAGGCGCGCTGGCGGAACTGATCGACGGCAACCCTCGCGAAGGCGATCTGCTGCACCGCGGCGGCAAACTGTTGGCGCAACTGGTCAGCCATGATGACTGGTTGCCGGACGAATTTGCTCAACCCAGCCCCGAGCGCTATCAGCAGTTTCTGCTGCATGCTGATTCGCGGCAGCGTTTCAGCATCGTCAGCTTCGTGTGGGGGCCGGGGCAAAGCACGCCGATTCATGATCATCGGGTATGGGGACTGATCGGCATGTTGCGCGGCTCCGAATACTCCCAAGGATTCCAGCGCAGCAGCGACGGTGCCTTGATCGCCGAGGGCAAGCGGATCCAACTGAAACCGGGTCAGGTCGAATCCGTCTCGCCGAAGATCGGTGACATCCACCAGGTCAGCAATGCCTTTGATGATCAAGTGTCCATCAGCATTCATGTCTACGGCGCCAATATCGGTGCCGTGCGCCGAGCGGTGTATCAGCCCGACGGCAGCGAGAAACTGTTTATCTCCGGTTACTCCAACGCTTTTCTCCCGAACATCTGGGATTTGTCCAAAGAGAGCCCTGCCCTATGAGTACTGTATCGAACCGCACCTTCGCCCAGATTCGTCAGGCACTGTTGGACCATGAAGAAGTCGCCCTCGTCGATGTGCGCGAAGAAGCGCCTTTCGCCGAATCCCATCCACTGTTCGCCACCAACATCCCGCTGTCCAAACTGGAGCTGGAGGTTTTCTCGCGCATCCCTCGCCGTGACACCCATGTGACGGTCTACGACAACGGCGAAGGCCTGGCAAACATCGCCGCCCAGCGCTTGCAGACGCTCGGCTACACCCAGGTCAGCCTGTTGGCGGGCGGTCTTGACGGTTGGCGCAGCGCCGGCGGCGAACTGTTTATCGACGTCAACGTCCCCAGCAAAGCCTTCGGTGAACTGGTGGAAAGCCAGCGCCACACACCGTCCCTGGCCGCTGAAGAGGTCCAGGCGCTGCTCGACGGTAACGCCGACGTGGTGGTGCTCGACGCCCGTCGTTTTGATGAATACCAGACCATGAGCATTCCCACTGGCATCAGCGTCCCCGGTGCCGAGCTGGTGTTACGCGCCCGCGAACTGGCGCCAGACCCGGCCACCCAAATCATTGTCAACTGCGCCGGACGCACCCGCAGCATCATCGGTACCCAGTCGCTGATCAATGCCGGTATCGCCAACCCGGTATCCGCGCTGCGCAACGGCACCATCGGCTGGACGTTGGCCGGGCAAACATTGCAGCATGGTCAATCACGCCGCTTTGCCCCAACCTCGGAAGAACATCGCCAAGTCGCTGCCAAGGCTGCCCGCCGCGTTGCCGACAAAGCCCGCGTGGGCCGCGCCACCCTGGCCGACCTGAAGCGCTGGCAGCAGCAACCGGCGCGCACCACCTACCTGTTCGACGTACGCACTCCGGAGGAGTTCGAAGCCGGTCACCTGCCCGGCGCCCGCTCGACACCGGGCGGCCAACTGGTGCAGGAAACCGACCACTTCGCCAGCGTGCGTGGCGCGCGCCTGGTGCTGGTCGATGACGACGGTGTGCGGGCCAATATGTCCGCCTCCTGGCTTGCCCAACTGGGTTGGGAGGTACAGGTGCTGGATGACCTGCAACCGGCGCACTTCAGTGAACACGGTGCGTGGCAGGCGCCGGCCCCGGCACCCCGACAGGCCGAAGTCATCAGCCCGCAGACCCTGGCCGAATGGCTGCCCCACGGTGACACCGCGGTACTGGACTTCACCAGCAGCGCCAACTACGTCAAACGCCATATCCCCGGTGCCTGGTGGGCCCTGCGCGCGCAATTGCCGCAAGTCCTGGCCAAGGTGCCAGCAGCGCAACGCTATGTGCTGACCTGCGGCAGCGGCCAACTGGCACGCCTGGCGGTGGCCGAAGTCGAGGCACTGACCGGCAAGCAGGTGTTCCTGCTACAAGACGGCACCGCCAGTTGGATTGCCGCACAACTACCGCTGGAGGAAGGCGAAAGCCACCTCGCCTCACCACGCATCGACCGCTATCGCCGCCCCTACGAAGGTACCGACAACCCCCGGGAAGCCATGCAGGCCTACCTGGACTGGGAATTCGGCCTGGTGGACCAACTGGCCCGCGACGGCACCCATGGCTTTTATGTGATCTGAGCCCTCCAGGCTTCTGCGCCGAATGCCGGGCAGCGCCGTTCGATACGCCATACATTGAATTCAGCCCGACCCCTTTCTCCAGGCGGAGGTGACACGAAACATCAAGGTTCGCCTGGAGCACGCTGTTATGCGCTTTACCCAACCGCTCAAGCATCTGCTGTTCAGCACCGCCCTCACGTTCGGCGCGGCTAGCCACGCTACCGACCTGCAACCGTTGTTGGTGGCCAATCAAAAGTCGACGATCAAAGTGCTGCTGGAGGTGTCCGGCGAACTGAAAGATGTGCCTTATGAGATCCAGTTTTCCGAGTTCCCCGCCGCCGCCCCGCTGGGTGAAGCGCTGAATGCTGGCGCCGTGGATATCGGCGCCTTGGGCGATGCGCCCTATGTGTTCGCCCTCGGTGCCGGTGCACCGTTGAAGGTGGTGAGCATTCTCCACGCCGAGGGGCGCTACACCACGGCCATACTCGCACCGAAGGATTCGTCACTGAACACCGCCGCCGACCTCAAGGGCAAGCGCATCGTCACCACCCGTGGCTCCATCGGACACTTCCTGGCGATCAAGACGCTGCGCAGTGTCGGCCTGACCACCCAGGACGTGCAGTTCATTTACCTGCTGCCCAGTGAGTCGCGCATCTTGTTGGACAACGGCGGCGCCGACGCCTGGTCGACCTGGGACCCCTATACCACCATCGCCACCACCCAAAGCCAGGCCAAGGTCCTGGTCAGCGGTGACCGCCTGCTGACCAACCACTTGTACCTCGCGGCCACCCACCAGGCCATCGCCGTCAAGCGCCAGCAACTGGACGACTTCGTTGCCCGGGTCGACCGTGCCTATCGCTGGAGCAATGCCCATCCCGAAGAGTATGCCGCCGCTCAGGCCAAGGTCACTGGCCTGCCCCTGGCGGTGCATATCGCCGTAGCCAAGGCCACCCATATGCAACCGGTGGAGATCAGCGACGCGGTGATCAGCGGCCTGCAAACCACCGCTGACATCTACCAGGAAGAGGGGATTCTCACCCAACACATCGATGTCTCCCAAGGCTTCGACAAGAGCTTCAACGCCAAGCGTACCCCACTGACCCAAGCCTCTCGATAAACCGCCGTCCCGCTAGAAGGAGTGAGAACATGAGCAAACGCCAACTGAAACTCGGTGCCATGGTCCATGGCGTCGGCCATGGTTGGGGCGAATGGCGCCATCCGCAGGCCCAACCCAACGCCAGTGTCAACTTCGGTTTCTACCAGCAGCAGACACAACTGGCCGAAAGCGCGAAGTTCGATTTCGTGTTCATCGCCGATAGCCTGCATATCCATGAAAAATCCAGCCCCCACTACCTCAACCGCTTCGAACCGCTGACCATCCTTTCGGCCCTGGCAGCCCTGACGTCGCACATCGGCCTGGTGGCGACCGTGACCGTCAGCTACACCGAACCCTTCCAGGTGGCGCGCCAGTTCGCCTCCCTGGATCATATCAGCGGCGGCCGCGCCGGCTGGAACGTAGTGACCTCCTGGCTCAGCGGCACCGCCGACAACTTCGGCAAGGCCGAACACCCACCCCATGCCGTGCGCTATCGCATCGCCAAGGAGCACGTGGATGTGGTCAAGGGCCTGTGGGACTCCTGGGAAGACGACGCCTTCGCCTACAACAAGCAAAGCGGCGAGTTCTTCACACCCGGCAAGCTGCATGCCCTGGAACACAAGGGTGAGTTCTTCTCGGTCAAGGGCCCACTGAATATTGCCCGATCCCGCCAGGGTCAGCCGGTGATTTTCCAGGCCGGCACTTCCGAGGCCGGGCGTAATTTTGCCGCCGAGCATGCTGATGCGATTTTTGTCCACGCCGAGAGCCTCGATGAAGCCCTCGCCTACGCCCAGGATCTGAAACAGCGCGCCCGCAATGTTGGTCGCGATGCCAATCAGCTGTCTATCCTGCCGGGCATCCGACCGATTGTCGGCCGCGATGAAGCCGAAGTGGAAAGCCGCTACCAGCAAGCCGTGGAACTGGTGACCGTCGAGGACGCCATTGTCGCCCTGGGTCGGCCATTCAACGACCATGATTTCAGTCAATACCCGCTGGATGCGCCATTCCCCGAACTGGGCGACTTGGGCTCCAACAGCCAGAAAGGCGGCTCTGACCGCATCAAACAACTGGCTCGGGACGAAGGCCTGACTCTGCGGGAAGTGGCGCTACGTTTTTCGCGCCCCAAACGCGACTTCGTCGGCACGCCGGAGCAGGTCGCCGACGCGATCCAGACCTGGTTCGAAGCAGGGGCAGCCGATGGCTTCATCATCAACTCGCTGCTGCCGGATGGTTTGCAGTATTTCACCGAACAGGTGGTACCAGTGTTGCAACAGCGCGGTCTGTTTCGCAGCGAATACAGTGGCATCACGCTGCGCGATAACCTGGGCCTGGACGTTCCGGCCAACCGCTACAGCATCGCCCTTGAGGCAGAAGAAAAGCTGGAGGCCCTGGCATGAGCAAATCTCTCAACCGCTTGTTGGCGGATCTGCACGCCGAGCGCGTAGCGACCTGGGAACCGGCGGCGCTGCAGGTCAATATCAACCAACGCCAACGTCTGGTGGATGAAGCAAAGGTCGATGATTACGTCCAGATCGGTGACAAGCTGGCCCCATTTACCTTGCTCAACGTTGAAGGCGGCGAACTGAACCGTGACCTGTTGCTGGCCGACGGCCCGGCAGTATTGATTTTTTTCCGCTTCGCCGGCTGCCCCGCATGCAATATCGCCCTGCCCTATTACGAGCGCCAGCTCTATCCGCGCCTACGGGAGCTAGGGGTGCCGTTGGTGGCGGTCAGCCCGCAGGTGCCCGAACGCCTGGTCGAGATCAAGACCCGACATCACCTGCAACTGCAGGTGACCAGCGACCCGGACAACAACCTCGGCCGGCGCCTGGGGATTCTCTACAGCTTCGACGAGGCCTCACGAAAAGCCGCGTTGGCCAAGGGCAATTTCATCGGTGACACCACCGGCACCGGCACCTGGGAATTGCCTCAGCCCACCGTCGTCGTCATCGCCCAGGACGGCACGGTGGCCTTCGTTGAAGTCAGCCCGGACTGGCTGGTGCGTACCGAAGCCGAACCGGTATTGCATGTGGTTGAACAGCTGTTGGGGCACACCGCCCTGCCTATCGCCATCTGACCAGGGCCTGACCAAGATGACCAAGATCATACAGGGACAGCTCAATCGTCGCGGCTTCCTTACCGCCAGCTCCATCGCCTTGGGCGCGCTGGGGCTGTCGTCCCTGGTGCCGCGCGCTTTGGGCGCCACAGCCAAACTCTCGGACCTGACCCTCGCCGTCGCCACCTACCGTGGCCAGGACTCATACTTCACCGACGAGGCGGGCACCTCCCATACACCCTACAAAGTCGACTATGCGGAATTTGCCGGTGGCAATCTGATCGTCGAAGCCTTGGCTTCGGGCAGTCTGGACATCGGTGGCATGAGTGAGATCCCGCCGATTTTCTCGATCCAGAGCCATCGCGAACCGAAGCTGATCGCCGTGCTTCAAGGCGACGTGAATAACCAGGTGATCCTGATCCCCAAGGATTCGAAACTGGAGTCCATCGAGCAACTGAAGGGCAAGCGGGTGGGTTATGTGCGCTCCACCACGTCTCACTACTTCTTGATCAAGGCCCTGAAGGAACAAGGGCTGACGTTGAACGACATCACTGCCGTATCGCTCACCCCACAAGACGGTTTCAGCGCGTTCCAGAGCGGCCAGTTGGACGCCTGGGTGATCTACGGCGTGTTTATCCAATTGGCGAAGTTTCGCAGTGGTGCCCGGGTGCTGAAAACCGCCCTGGGCTACCTCTCGGGTAACTACTTAATCGCCGCCCGCCCCGCCGCCTTGGAAGACCCACTGCGCAAACAGGCGATCCAGGATTACCTGCAGCGCCAAGCGCACACCCTGGAGTGGATGAACAACAACCCCGAACCTTGGGCCGCGAAATCGGCGCAGTTGCTCGGGGTGGATAAAGCGGTGTTCCTCGACATGTACAACAGCCGCAGCCAACCCTACAAGTTGATCGAAGTGAATGAACACGCCATCGCTTCACAACAGGAAGTGGCGGATCTGTTTTTCGACGCCGGGGTGTTGAGCGAGCGGCTGGATGTCAGCCCGTTGTGGGATCGGCAGTTCAAGTTGCTGTCGATATAAACTCTATTTTGATCGAGTGAACCGACCATGAGTCTTTCTTCTCAATACCCCCCCCTGCTGCGCTCGGTGGAAGTGGCCCATTTCGAAGCGCTGCTGGAACGCATCAGTACCCAGCTCGCCGCGACCGCTCATCTTTACGACGAAAGCGGAGCCTTCCCCCGCGACAATTTCAAGCTGCTGCATGAGCACGGCCTGGTGGCCCTGACTGTGCCCAAGGCACTGGGCGGTGGTGGTGCCAACCTGGCCCAGGCGCGCAAGGCCATCAGCGCCATCGCCAAGGGCGAACCTTCCACCGCCTTGATCTTGGTGATGCAGTACCTGCAACACGCCCGTTTGCAAGACAGCAAAACCTGGCCCCAGGCCTTGCGCACGCAAGTGGCCGAGGATGCGGTGAGCAATGGTGCGCTGATCAACGCCCTGCGCGTCGAACCAGACCTCGGTACACCGGCCCGTGGCGGCCTGCCGGCGACCATCGCTCGACGCACTGCTGCCGGCTGGCGGATCAGCGGGCGCAAGATCTACTCCACCGGCAGTCATGGCCTGACGTGGCTCAGCGTCTGGGCCCGCAGCACGGATGAAGACCCGCTGGTCGGTGCCTGGTTGGTGCACAAGGACACGCCCGGTATCAGCATCATCGAAGATTGGGACCATCTGGGCATGCGCGCCACCTGCAGTCACGAAGTGGCGTTCGACAACGTCCTGGTGCCGCTGGATCACGCCGTCAGTGTCAGCCTCTGGAGCGCACCGCAACCCGAGCTCGATGGCGACGGATTCCTGTGGATGTCGGTATTGCTTTCATCGGTCTACGATGCCGTTGCCCAAGCCGCCCGGGACTGGCTGGTAGGCTGGCTGGAACAACGCAAGCCATCCAACCTTGGTGCGGCACTGTCGACCCTGCCGCGCTTCCAGGAAACCGTTGGGCAGATCGACACCTTGCTGTTCGCCAACCGCAGCCTGCTGGATGCCGCCGCCGAAGGACACACGCCTGCAAGTAACGCCGCGCAACTGAAGTTCCTGGTAACCAGCAATGCTATCCGCGCCGTCGAGCTGGCCATCGAGGCGTCCGGCAACCCCGGTCTGTCACGCCACAACCCACTGCAAAGGCACTACCGCGATGTGCTGTGCAGTCGCGTCCACACGCCGCAGAACGACACCGTGTTGCAAGGCGTCGGCAAAGCTGTCTTCACCCAGCGCCAGCAGAAGGAATACCCATGACTCAGCTTGTAATTGCCAGCCAACTGGATGAAGACTTCAACGATGTGATCCGCCAGCGCCTTGCGCAAACGCACCCCGGTGCTCGCGTAATCGGCGTACCCACCGGGGTACCCAGCGACCTTGCGGCTGAAGTCAGTATCCTGTTGGCGCGACCAATCAATGTGCGCGGCTACCTGGCGCCGGACACACCGCCACCGGGCTGGCCCTATGGTCTGAAATGGATTCAGGTGGTGTCTTCGGGTATCGACTTCTACCCCCAATGGTTGTTCAACGGCCCACCGGTGAGTACGTCGCGGGGCAGCGCCGCCGAGAACATCGCCGAATTCGCCCTGGCGGCAATCTTCGCCGCCGCCAAGCGTCTGCCGGACATCTGGGTGCATGACTCGCAGTGGAATTTCAGTGCGTTGACGCCGCTCAAAGGGACCACCCTGGGCATTCTCGGCTTTGGTGCCATCGGCCGCAGCCTAGCGGCCAAGGCCCATGCCCTGGGCATCAATGTGCTGGCGCTGCGTCAAAGCCAGACGCCGTTCGAGGTTGAAGGCGTCGAGGCCGCGCGGGATATCCATGACCTGTTTGCCCGCGCCGATCACCTGGTGCTGGCGGCGCCCCTGACCGAGACGACCCGGCATGTCGTCAACAGTGCCGTGCTCGCCAGCGCCAAGCCCGGTCTGCATCTGATCAACATCGCTCGTGGTGGTCTACTCGACCACGGGGCTTTGCTCGAAGCACTGGATAGCGGAACGATCGGCCTCGCCTCGCTGGACGTCACCGAGCCCGAGCCGCTGCCGGACGGACACCTGCTCTACTCCCATCCACGGGTTCATTTGTCGCCCCATACCTCAGCGATTTCCAGCAACAGTCGCCACGAAATTGCCGACAGCTTCCTGACCAATCTCGCGCGTTTCCTCAGCGGTTTGGCACCGGAGAATCTGGCGAACGTACAACGAGGGTATTAGGAACTACCAATCGACTGTCACCGCGGGCAAGCCACGCACCCACACGTCATGCGTTACCTGTGGGAGCGTGGCTTGCCCGCGATTGCGTTTTGATTACCTCACATAAACATCATAATTACGCATCTTAATACTTAACTTAATGTATATCTTTCATAATTAACTTATAGCTAATCGGAATTTTACAACCCCTTATTATACAAATATTGTTACAACCATCACCGACCCCTGACCAGGTGGAGGCCCACGGAACTGCGGGTTTTTTGGCCGACACCACTCCACGGTCAACCGCCACACACACCTAAAACCAGCTCAAGCCACCGCCGCCATGGCTTTCGGACCATGGTCCTGGCAACGCTTTGCGCAAGAAAACATAACGACGCCAAGGCTGCATCTACACACCAGGGGTTCACCATGCACGACATCTTCAATTCAAACCGTCTGACGCTAGCCGTATCGTTGACCCTGTTCGGGTTGTCGGCCCACGCCGAAGAAAACACCAAGGATGGTGCCCTCCCCGTTGTCACGGTCACCGCTGAACACCACGCCGAGGACTTGCAAAAGACCCCACTGGCGATCTCCGCGTTCGACGAGAAAGCCCTTGAGGACAAGCAGATCAAAAGTATCCGCGACCTCTCCGGGCAAGTGCCGAACCTGACCCTGAGCCGCCAGTCGATCTCCTACAGCGCACAGACCTACGGCATTCGCGGCATCGGCGAGACCGATCCGATCCAGGAGGCGGCCGTCGCGGTCTACGCCGATGACCTGTACATCCCTCGGGCCATTTCCTCGATGCTCGACTTCAACGACGTCGAACGCGTTGAAGTGTTACGCGGCCCCCAAGGCACGCTCTACGGTCGTAACAGCAGCGCGGGGGCGATCCGGGTGATCACCCGCGATCCAACCCAGGAAACCCGAGGGTTCTTCGAACTCGGCGCCGGCAACTATGACGCGCAGAACGCACGCCTGCTGATCAGCGGCCCTCTGGTGGACAACGCGCTGTTCGGGAGTTTTTCGGCGATTCGTTTGAGCCGAGACGGCACCGTCTCCGATCCGACCCGTGGAAAGGACGTAAACAACGTCGATATCCAGTCCTACCGCGGCAAGCTACGCTTCAATCCCATCGATTCGCGGTGGGACGTACAACTGACCCTGGCTGGCACCTTCGACCGTGGTGACACCACCAGCTACACACCGTTTGATGCCAACGGTCACTTCGAAAAATTCAAGAGCTACAGCAGCCTCGACCCGAAAAACCATCTCGATCAGGGCAGTTCGGTGCTACGTGCTATCTATGCGATCGATGATCACCTGAACTTCAAATCGGTGACTGCCTATTCCGCATTCAACCAGCCTGTGGACTATGATAACTCGGGGCAGGCAGCGCTGATTCAGAACAGCCTGATCACCTACAAGCAGGACTATGCCACTCAGGAATTCCAGCTCAACGGCAACTACGACGACTTCAGTTTCAGCACCGGCCTGTACCTGTACCGTGAAAAGTTCGACGCCGAGCGCGACAGCCTGACCTACTCGATCGCCCGCAACCAAGTGATCGGCCAGGGCCAATACAGCACCACCACCACCGAAAGCTACGCGCTGTATGGCCAGGGCAGTTACAAGATCACGTCCCAGTTGTCGCTGATCGCCGGGCTACGCTTTACTCGCGAGCACAAGAACTTCGACTACACCAACTATGTCGTCAACACCAACCGGCAGATCACCGGCATCAACTTCACCGCAGACGCGAGCAAGTCCTGGCAATCCACCAGTCCGAAACTCGGCTTCGAATATGCTTGGACAGCGCACCTGAATCAGTACGCCTACGTCGCCAAAGGCTTCAAGGCCGGCGGCTACGACAACCGCGCGCCGACCCGGAGCGCCGCCGAACAAGCCTTCTCCCCGGAAGACGTGACCACCTGGGAAACCGGCTTCAAAGGCGACTTCTTCGACCAACGCCTGCGGGCCAACGTCGCCCTGTTCTACAACGACTACAAGGACCTGCAGACCAACGCCTACGATCCGGCACTGGGCGTGAGCCTGCGCACCAACGTCGGTCGGGCCCACACCTACGGCGTCGAACTGGAAACCCTGACCGCACTGAGCAGCGACCTGCAACTGACCGCCAACCTCGGCTACCTGCAAAGCAAGTATGACGACTTCCAAAATGCCAGCGGGGCTGGTGTCAATGCCAATGGTAAGCAGTTGATGTTCTCGCCACGCTGGAATGCCAGCGTCGGCCTCAACTACACCATCCCGGCTGGTCTACCCGGCACCTGGCTGGCCGGTACCGATGCGCAGTTCCAGACCAAGTCCTATGCCAACGCGCTGAACGACGACATCCAGGAAATCCCGACACAAACTTTCTGGAACGCCCACACCAGCTACATCACCGGCGACGGTCACTGGACCACCACGTTGTCAGTGAAGAACCTGCTCGACCGTGCCTACCCGCAATCGGTTGGCTACGTGCCCTCCAGTGGCGCTCGCTACTACTCGATCAATGACCCGCGAACCCTGTTGTTGTCGGTGCGCTACGACCTCTGACCGCGGATCTCTCGATCACCATGAACCACGCCGTAGGACAGCTGTGCTATGGCGCGGTAAACACCGGCTCACCCAGATTCAACATCAATCGATTGGCCCAGGCGAAAATCGAAATTGCGTGGATCAGATCCAGAACCTGAGCGTCATCCAGCCCTTGATCGCGAAGCGTGAAGACGTGACTGGCGTTCAGCGACGCTGGCTCCAGGGTCAGGTCAATGGTGAATTGCACAATGGCCTTTTCACGATCTGTCGTGCCAGCGGTTGCAGGGTCGGAAAATACCTCGGCGATCACATCGTTACGCTTGGCCAGTTGCTCGAACCGTTGCGCATGCACCGAAGCGCAGTACACGCACCGATTGATCCGCGACACCACCGTACTCGCCAGCTCGCGCTCGGCACGGGACAAGCCACCGGGTGCATACATAATGGCGTTGAATGCCTGTGAGCGCTGGCGAAGGATGTCCGGGTGATGGGCCAGCGTCAGGTAGTAGTCCGACGTCTTGGCCTGTGGGTGACTCTCTTGCAGCACGGCTACTTGTTCGGGCGTGGCGCTGCCCAAGTCGATGGTCGGCAGCCAGGCTTTCCAGCCCAGCGCTTCGTTGGTGAATCCGTGACTACGAATAGGCTCGCTCATCAGGCGGCTCCTGCGGACAGTAACGCCCCGAGCCCAGCGGCCAGGCGCACTTGATAGGACAGAAAGGCAATCAATTGCGCCAGCACGACGATTTCGGCGGTGCTCAATCCTTCATGTTGAAGCGTTTGCAACGCCGCCCGATCTCCGTGGACAGGGGATTCGATCAAGGTCCGGGTGAAGCTCAAGATCGCCCGCAGACGCTCGTCGTCCAGCGTTTCGAGGGTTCCGGAATCGACGGCTGCACGCACCGGCTCATTCAAGCCCGACGCTGACAACTGCTCAAGATAGTACGCAGCCAGCCTCGTGTGCGGTGTGAGTCGCGCGGCGTAGTACGCCACCCATAGCCGCTCGCTCAACGGCAAACCGTTATCCAGTGCCGGATCAAAGAACAGATCCTGGCTGCCCTGTGTCGCCGAGGCGACCTTGTCCCTGGCATGGCGTACAGCGTGCAGAGGTGTGCCGGGCTGGATGCCCGATAAGCTATCGATTAAATCCGCTGCGGCTGCAGGTTCGGCGGTCGAGGTCATGACAAATCCTGTAGGACTGTTGGCGGGAGTTGCGTGCAGAGCCCGGTGGCCCTGGCGCAAGCCGATTCAAGGTTGTTCGGTGACCATGGTCGCTGCCGTGCGGTCGCTGACCAACGGCTCGACTTTCAGGCCTTTGCGGGCGGCCCAGATGTTCTGGTAGTGGAACAGCGGGATGATGCCGACGTCATCACTGACTACCTGGACCGAGTCCTGGAGGATCTTGCGGCGCTTGCCCTCATCGAACTCGGCGGTCGAATCCACCAGTGCCTTGTCCACCAACGGATTGCTGTAATGGCCCCAGTTGGAAGCGCCCTGCCCTTTGCCGTTGTCAACCGTGGTCAGGATGTTGGTCAGTGCATACGCCGCTTCGCCGGTGCCGTTACCCCAGGCAATCACACTGATTGCCAGTTCATTCTTGTTGGCCTTGCCGGCATACACCGCCCATGGCAGCACTTCGAGCTGGACCTTGACGCCGATCCGCGACCAGAACTGTGCCACCGCCTGCATCGCTTCCGGCGCCTGCGGATAACGATCGCCCGGTACATGCACGGTCAGTTGAAAACCGTCCGGGAAACCGGCCTGCGCCAGCAGTTGCTTGGCCTGTTTCGGGTCGTACGGAATGTTCTTCACGTCGGGGTTGTAACCGAACGTGTTGGCCGGCATCCATTGGTTGGCCTCGGTGACGGTACCCTGCATGATGCGTTCATCGATGGCCTGGCGGTTGATCGCCAGCGAAAGGGCCTTGCGCACGCGCGCATCACGCAGCGGATTCTCGGACAGCAGCTTGCCGGCGTTATCACGTATGAACTCGTTGGGGCCTGCGCGGAAACTTGGCTGGATAATCAGCGCCCGCAAGCCCTGAAAGGCGAAGACATTGACGCTTGGGGTCTTGCGCAGACGCTCGACATCAGTGGGGGATACCTTGTCGATCACGTCTACGTCGCCGGCCAGTAACGCTGCGGTGCGGTTGGCGGCGTTGGCGATGAAGCGGAAGTCAACCTTGTCCCAGGTCGGTTTGGCCCCCCAGTAGGTATCGTTTCTCTCGAAGATCGTCCGGTCACCCGGCACGTAGGAGACGAAGCGGTAAGGCCCTACGCCAACCATGGCCTTGCCCGAGTTGTAATCGGCGCTGCTGGCCTCGGCGCCGACATGACGGCTGACGATATAGATCGAGTCTACGTCCGGCAGCAGGTTCGCATTGGGCATGCGGGTCTTGATGACCAGTGTGTGATCGTCTTTGGCCGTTACCGATTCCACGGTACGCGTGGCTCCCGCATAAGAAGCCACGCTGCCCGGTACACTGCGGGCGCGCTCGAACGAGAAGACGAAGTCATCTGCGGTCAGCGGTGTGCCGTCCTGCCATTTCACGTCGTCGCGCAGGGCGAATTCCCAGGTCGTGTCATCGATGACTTTCCAGCTCTTGGCCAGGCCCGGCAGGGTTTTGTCATCGTGGCGATTGACCAGCGATTCGAAAGCATGCAACGCCACCGAGCGATCACCGGCATAGTTGTTCAGTTGCGGATCGAGAGACGACACCGGGTCGGCGTAACCGATACGCAGGGTCTGTGCGCTAGCACTGCCGGCCGCCAGGATAAGCGCCGAGGCTAACAGTGAACGAACAAGTGGATTCATGGGGGATTCCTTGTACGCAATGGCAATGGGCATGACGAGCGTCAACGCGCTCGTTCAAAAGTGGTCGTTCAGGTGACACGCACTCAGGTGGTTCGGCGAAACCTCCCTGAGTACTGGAGCTTCGTTGCCACAGCGCGCGGTGGCATGCGGACAACGCGGATGGAAATGACACCCGGCGGGCGGGTTCAGCGGGCTGGGGATTTCCCCTTTGATCGCGTCATAACGGGTACTGCGGACATCAAAGCGCGGGATCTGCGCCAACAATGCCTGGGTGTAGGGATGATTGGCACGGGTAAACAAGTCATCGACCGACGCGCTTTCGACCACCCGCCCCAGGTACATCACAACGACGCGGTCGCACAGGTGCTCGACGACGCCCAGATCATGGCTGATGAAGAGATAGGTCAGGCCCAACTGGTCGCGCAGGTCCATGAACAGATTGAGAATCTGCGCCTGAATCGACACGTCCAGCGCCGCCACTGACTCATCGCAGACCAGCAGTTGCGGCTGCACCGCCAGCGCCCGGGCAATCCCGATACGCTGACGCTGGCCCCCGCTGAACTGATGGGGATAGCGCTGGCCCAGCTGGGGACTGAGCCCGGCCCGCTGTAGCTGCGCGCTGACGTAATCGTCGAAGCCCTGCTTGTCGGTCAAGCCGTGCAACAGCGCCCCTTCGCCAACGATACGGTCGACCCGCAGACGTGGATTGAGGCTCGATGAAGGGTCCTGAAAGATCATCTGCACCTTCAAACGTACGGCTTGACGATCATCCGCCGTCAGGCTGTCGAGGGCTATTCCGTCCACCAAAGCCGTGCCCGATGAAACCGGCAGCAACCCCGCCACCATGCGCCCGAGGGTAGATTTACCACAGCCGGATTCCCCGACCAGGCCAACGACTTCGCCACGGGCGATCTGCAGGTCCACGCGATCGACGGCATGGGTCACTGGCTCGGCGCGCGTCAGATGAAGCCGTTGCAGTAGCGGCTGAATCGAATACCCAGGCATCGGATTGCCGAACACCTTGCTGACCTGGCGCAGTTCAATGAGGGGGATTTGATCATTGCCCATCGGTGGCTCCCGGGTGAAAACAGCGAACCGTCTGGCCTGGCAGGATCTCGCGAGGTGCAGGTTCCTTTGCGCAGGCCGCCGACGCCCGCGTACAGCGCTCGGCGAATGCACAACCTGCCGGCATCGAGAACAGATCCGGCGCCATGCCGGGAATCTGTCGCAGACGCTGGCCGCGCTTGTTACGGCTTGGCAGGCTGTCGATCAAACCCTGGGTGTAGGGATGTTGTGGACGATCGAGCACGTCAGAGACCGCCCCCTGTTCGACAATCCGTCCGGCATACATCACCGCCACGTCATCGGCCAGCCCAGCCACCACCGACAGGTCATGGGTAATCCAGATCAGCGACGTGCCCTGCTCTCGCACCAGTTTTTGCACTTCGCTGAGGATCTGCGCCTGGATCGTCACGTCCAGCGCCGTGGTCGGCTCATCGGCAATGATCAGGTCAGGCGAATGCAACAGTGCGATGGCAATCGCCACCCGCTGACGCATACCACCGGACAACTGATGGGGATAGGCGCGCAGACGCTCTTCAGGGCTGGCAATGCCCATCAACGCCAAGGTGCGGCTGGCGTGGTCACGAGCATCACGCTTGCTCATTGGACGATGGGCACGCACCGCCTCGATCATTTGCGTGTCGACCCGTAGCACCGGGTTGAGCGTCATCATCGGATCCTGAAAAATCATCGCGATCCGGTTGCCTTGTATCGCGCGCAGTTGGGACGCCGACAGTTTTGTGAGATCACGACCTTTGAACAACACCTGGCCGCTACTGATACGGCCGGGTTCATCCACCAGCCCGAGAATGGAAAACCCGGTCACCGATTTACCCGACCCCGACTCACCCACCAACCCCAGTATTCGACCGGGCCCCACGTGCAACGACAGATCGCGCACCGCCGGCAACACGCCAGCCCGGGTATAAAACGAGGTACACAGACCACGGACTTCCAGCGTTGGCTGCGGGACAACCGACGGTGTCAACGACACTTCCGGCAGACTCATCGCTGCAACCTCGGGTTCAGGACATCACGCAGGCGGTCACCGACCAGATTGATAGCGACAATAGTGATCAACAGCGCCAGCCCCGGAAACAGGCTGATCCAGTATTCGTTGCTGAGCATGTACTGGAAGCCGTTGGCTATCAGCAGGCCCAAGGAAGGCTCCGTGACCGGTACGCCCAGACCGAGAAACGACAGGGTCGCTTCCAACGTGATAGCGCGGGCGATCTGCAAGGCGCCGATGACCATAAGCGGTGGCAGGCAATTGGGCAGGATGTGCCCGATGACGATGCGCCACGAACCAATCCCCTGCCCCCGCGCGGCGTCGACGTATTCGCGGCGGCTTTCAGTCAATGCCTGACCGCGGGCGGTACGGGCGTAATAGGCCCATTCCAGCAGGACCAGCGTGAGCATCACATTACCAACCCCTTGCCCAGCCAGGCGAGGATCATCAGTGCCATGAGAATCACTGGGAACGACAGCAGCAGATCCACCAGACGCATCAACAATGCGTCTACCCAACCGCCGACATACGCCGACACCAGGCCCAACAGCGTGCCAATCATTGCAGCAATCAACGCCGAGCCAATACCGACCCACAAACTGATTCGCAAGCCATACATGATTGCCGAGACCAGATCGCGGCCTTGCCCATCGGTGCCGAGCCAATAGGTGTAGCCGCTGTCCATGTTGACGCTACCCGGTGCCAGGCGCGCATCCAGCACATTGAGCTGCATCAGGTCGTAGGGGTTTTGCACAACGATCCACGGGGCAAAAAACGCGACCAGCACGATAGCCAACAACACCAGCAAACCGAATACGGCCGTCGGCGAGTTCATGAATTCGACAGATACCCGGCGCCAGGGCGACTGGGTTTGCAAACGCAAGCTGGCCGTTGAGGTTTTTAGCACGGCAATCATCGGCTGGCCTCGGTACGCACGCGGGGGTCCAGCAGGTAGTACAAACCGTCGACAATCAGATTGAGCACCACGAAGATCACCACGACCACCATCAGATAGGCCACCACCACCGGACGATCCAAGGTGTTGATGCTGTCCAGAATCAGCTTCCCGGCGCCGGGCCAGGAGAAAATGCTTTCCGTAACCACGGCGTAGGCAATGGTCGACCCCAGTTCCATCGCCAGCACCGTGACCAGCGGAATCATGGTGTTGCGCATGACGTGCATGCACATCACCCGTATCGGCGAGAGCCCCTTCGCCCGGGCAAACTTAACGAACTCTTGTGGCAGTACTTCCCGAACACCGGCGCGGGTCAGGCGCAACACCAGGGATATCTTGAACAGCGCCAGATTCAGCGCGGGCAACAGTAGGTGTTGCAGCCCGTCGAGGGTCAGCCACGACCACTGCACGCCCAGCCACTCGCGGGTGTCGCCACGTCCACTGGCGGGCAACCATCCCAACTTGATCGAGAACAGCATGATCATCATCAACGCTACCCAGAACGCTGGTAGCGAAAAACCGACAATACTGCAGGCCATCACCAGTCGCGAAAACGGATGATCGGGATAGGCGCCGGCAAGCATTCCCAAAGGAACGCCAATCACAACGGCCAGGAACAACGCGAAGAAGGCCAGTTCGAACGTTGCTGGCAACCGTTGCAGAATCAGGCGCATAGCGTCTTCGTGATAGACAAAACTCTGGCCCAGATTGCCGTGGGCAGCCCCCTTGAGAAAAATCAGGTATTGCTCCCACAGCGGCCTGTCCAGCCCCAAGTGTGCGATGGCCTGCAAGCGTTCGGCCTGATTGAGGTCTTCGCCCACCAGAATGTCCATGGGATTGCCAATAGCATTCAGCCCGATGAATACCACGAGGGTCATCAGCACAATCACCAGCAGCGATTGAGTCAATCGTCGCAGTGCCCAGCCGATCATTGCCGCAACTCTTCAATAGATAGCTGGCTGGCCACCCATTCATCGCCCAGCAGTTCAGGGTCTGCATAACTGCGCATGGACTCGAAATGCAACGCGATATCTTCGTTGAACAATTGGCCGACCAAGGCGTGAGCCAGACGTTTTGAGCCTTCACTGATGGCCGGAATATCCCCGGACACCGCGCCATAGGTCAGTGCGGCGGGATAGCTGAAACAATGGATATGGTTCAGCCCCGGACAGATGCCGGGTGTTTTTTCCTGGAATTCGAAACAGCTGCCCAAGTCCGGCAGTTCGGACAATTCGGCATCGAGCTCGGTGGGTGGGGCCTCGAAGCGATCCCGCCAGACGCGAATGTGCGAGGAGAACGGCGCGAACTCTGGACGCAGTTGAAAATCAGTGCGAAAACCGGTGGCGAACACCAGGAAATCTGCTTCGATCCGGGCATTGGGCGTGTACAGCCACAGACCACCGGCCGGGTTTTCTTTCACTGAGACTACCGGGCTGCTCAACAGGAACCGCGCCTTGCCCGTATTGTAAACCCTGAGCGTACTGCTCCGTGGCGGAGGGACTTGCTGCGTATTGAGGTAATTGCGAATGCGCCACTTCCAAGTGTCCGGCAGACGCCAATAGCCATGGACCATCCCGGGATTGCCGGCACCCTTTCCTTTATTGATGCGCGGCAACTCGGCACGGCGGATCAACAGGTCGACCCCCTTCGCCCCAGCCTCCAGCGCCGTAGCGGCACTGTCCATGGCTGACGCCCCACCACCGATGACCGCGACCCGCTTGCCTTCAAACCACTCATCCTGCAAACCGTCCGCCGAATGTGCCCAAAGATGACGCGGTAGCTGCTGGGCGAACCCAGGCACCCAAGGACCGCCCAGACCGTCGCGCCCGGTGGCAAGCACGACATGACGCGCCAACAGCTCATGCGCCTGCGCGGGCGTCACGATCACCAGTTCAACCAGCCCGTCGGCTCTTGGTGTAACCCGGCCAACACGGTGTTCGCTACGCACGTCCAGCGCCAATACCTTGCGATACCAGCGCAGATAGTCGGCCCATTGCAGACGTGGAATTTTGTCCAGTGTGGCCCACCCCTCAGCGCCGAATTGTGCTTCGAACCAGGCGCGGAAGGTCAGCGCGGGCAACCCCAGTGCTGGCCCGGTCAGGTTTTTAGGCGAGCGCAAAGTTTCCATACGCGCGGTTGTTGCCCAAGGTCCTTCGAAGCCTGCCACCGACTGATCGAAAACCACGGCAGCAACACCCAGGTGGCGCAGCTCGGCGGCAAGTGCCAGGCCGGCCATACCGCCGCCGATGATTGCCACGTCGAGTACCGCTGTGCCTTCGCTGAGGCGCGGCTTGACCCAGGGATTGGCGGGCAAGTCGAGCCAGGCCAAGTCTTGACGCAAACGTGCTTCGAGTGCCGCGAGACCTATGGGAGGGGTTGCATCGGACATTGATCGCTACTCGATGATGATCGAGAGCAAATCACTCGACCCTGGATTCAGACACTTCAAAAAGCCTGCACAGCAGTTAAAAATGAATTCTTAACGCCATTGAATGCTTAAATCGAATACTAAAAGGGACTTTTTATTCTCGCAATGCTCAAAAAAACATATTTATATGCGAAAATGGAATTAAAAATAATAAAACGCTTGGTCAGCCTCCAAGGCTTACTCGTTTTTACTCGGCGTAGATACTCTGCAACAGGGCGTCATGGGCGCTGGCTTCATGCATGACCATGTGCGGCAGCAGCAATTTTGCCGAAGTAGCGATCTCGCCGATCAGCGCACGCGCCACATCGGACAACGGGCTGGCGAATGCCGAAATCAAGCCGAAGAAAAACGGGATGTTGTATGCAATCGGTCGGACCACCACACCCTGCAATGGCACCCCTATAGCGGTAAAGGGATCAACCAATGCAACACCCAATCCGACTCTGGCCATCTGCATGGCGATCAACGAGGTATTGGTGTCGAGCATGCGCGGTGGCGGTCCTCCTGCGTCGTGGAAGGCCTTGTCGATGCGTCGACGAAAACGGTACGGATTGGCCATGGTGATCAGGGTCTGTTGTGCTAATAGCGCCATGGACAGCTCCTCGTGCACTGCCAGTTCGGAGCTGGCCGGCAGCACTGCGACGCAGGGCGCCTCGCCGATCCAGTGAATGTCAAGCCCGCGATGCTCCAGCGGCAGGCTTACTGCGCCCAGATCCATGGTTTTCGACAACACCGCCTGGACTACATTTTCCGGCGACATGCTCTGTAGCTGGATCTGCTGCGGACGAAGGCTATCAGGCAGGCGTGACAACGCCGCAGGCAACAGCCCTGCCGCCAACGCTGAGATCGCCACCAATTTGACCTGATGATTCTCTTCCCGAGCGATGTGCAGCGCACGCTGGCGAATGTTACGAATCCCCAGCAGTGCGCTCTCGACTTCGGCGTACATCATGAACGCCTTCTGGGTTGGAGTGACCTTTGGCCCGCTGCGCTCGAACAAGGCGAAGCCCAGCTCCTGCTCCAGCTCCTGAATGACTCTTGTAACCGATGGTTGGGAACGACCGAGCATCTTTCCTGCCGCGGTAACACTGCCCGCCGACATCACAGCAGCAAACGCTTCAAGCTGACGCAGATCCATAAGCACGCCTTGATCAATACAGAAACTGACAGGAGCGCAGAACATCAGGCGCCCAGGTTCGAAGCGCGAAAGTCTACACACTGTTAACGCATATATCGCGCCAGCGGCCCCCCTGTGCCCCCCCTTTTACGACGCCTCCCCCGAGCCCTACGCGTCATTGACCTCGATCTATACATATTCCCCAAAGGTATTTAAAAAAATATTTTTATATCTATAAAGTTAATGACAGTGCCCTCTGCTGAATCGGTTAGCCGAGCCCCTTTTCAACTACCATCTCGAGTACATCATGAAAGGCATCAAACTCAGTTCATTGTCCGCCCTAGGTTCAGTCGCTTTGCTGAGCGCGGTGTTCGCGTCTTCCGCCATGGCCGGGTTGTTGGAGAAAGGTCGCAGCAACGGGCTAACTGCGGGAATCGCCAACGAACAACCCTATGCCTATATCGGTACGGATGGAAAAGTTACTGGGGCCAACGTCGAGGTGTTACAAGCCATCTTGAAACCGCTGGGCATCACCAAGATCGATACCCCAATCACCGATTTCGGCTCACTGGTTCCTGGGCTCGCGGCTGGGCGTTTCGATCTGATCGGCGCAGGCCTGTTCATCAATCCCAGCCGCTGCAAGGTCATTGGCTACTCCAATCCAGTCACCCATTCCGGTGGCGCTTTTATTGTCAAAGCGGGAAATCCGTTGAAGCTGCACAGTCTCAAGGATGTCGCCAGCAACCCCAAGGCCCGCCTGGCCACGCAGACCGGCACCAATCAGGTACAGGAAGCCAAGGACACAGGCATTGCCGCCAGCAACGTTATCCTTTTTGACAAAGACACCGAAGCGCTGGCCGCGCTCCAGGCTGATCGCGTCGACGTGGTGTATTTCCCCGATGCCGAGATCATCAGCCTGGTGAAAAAAGCCAACAGCACAGAGATCGAGCGCGCCCTGCCCTTCAACCAGATTCTCGATACCCAAGGCAAACCGACCTGGAACTACCACGCCTACGGTTTGCCGAAAAATGATCCTGAATTCACCCAGGCGTTCAACGAGCAGTTGGCGAAACTGCGGGCCTCTGGTGAACTGCTGAGGATTTTGCAGAAATACGGCTACACCGAAAATGAATTGCCGGAAACCGGTGTGACAGCTGCACAACGCTGCGCGCTGTGACCCGCACACGATAACCCTACGCACCCAGAGAATATCGCTGTGCAAAAGCAAATCATCGGCAAAAACGGCCCGTTGAGTTGGGGAACACTGACCTTTGACCCGCTGGTACTGGCGGGTCTGCAACTACCGTATTTCGACATCGAAGCACCGCTGCCAGGTGCGAAACTGGCGATTATCGCCGGCATGCATCCCAACGAAGTCGATGCCATGGAAGCGGCGCTGCAGCTGAAAGATCATTTCGCGCAGCATCTGCTCAGGGGGTCGGTTTCGATTCTGCCGGTGCTGAACATGCCCGGCCTGTTTGACCACGCCGAGTTCGTCTGTCCGGTGGACGGCAAGAACCTCAACTTCCTCTCACCCGGGGATCCGCAAGGCTCTTTCAGTCAGGTGTTGATGCATCAGGTACTGCACGAGTGGGCGAAAGACGCCGACGTTTTTATCGACTTGCACGGTGTCGACTTGCGCGAGGACGTCGCCAAATTCGTGATGTGCCAGATGACGGGAAACATCGAGCTCGATCAGCGAACCCGGGCGCTGGCGCACCAGTTCGATGCCGACGGTATTGTCGAATTCGCAGTGGAGCAAACCAACAATCGGGGGCGCGCCACCAATGAGCTGCCGTGGCTGGGTCGTCATGCGGTCATGGCCGAAGGCGGCGCCAACGGTGTGTTCGATCCCGAATGCATCACGTTTCATTTCAATGGCGTGGCCAACATTGCCCAGTATCTGGGTCTAATCGAAAAGCGCGCCACTGCGTCGAAACAGCGGCGCAATATCGTGGTGAGCAACTTCGCCAAAGTCGAAGCCCCCCTAAGCGCAAGGCTGTATCTGGAGGTGGCTGCCGGCGACCAGGTGATCGCCGGCCAACGTCTCGGCCACTTGAAGGATCTTTACGGCAACCCCGCAGGCGAGCTGCTCGCGCCCCACCATGGATTGGTGCTGATGGTGGTCAACCACCCGATTATCAACCAAGGCGAATGGCTGATCAGCCTCGCACCGTTGCCTGCCAGCACACCTTGAAACCCTGGGCAGCAAACGGCCTCAACCCACACGAGTACAGGCCATGTTGATCGATCCCTCAACGCTGGATACCTCCACGTTCATTGCCCGACAGCTGGCAAAGGGCGCGCTGACGACACTGGAAATCACCGTCCTTGCGGAGCTGGTGGTTCTGCTGATGTCGTTCGTCATTGCGCTAATGCGTCTGTCACCCTCGCGCCCGCTGCGCTGGATCGCCACACTCTACGTCGAAGTGCTACGCGGCATCTCCGCGCTGGTGCTGTTGTTCTACCTGTTTTTCATTTTGCCGTTGTTCGGCATCAGCCTGTCGCCGATGACCACGGGCGTTGTCGGCCTGGGCCTGACATTCTCGGCATACGGATCGGAAATCGTTCGCTCCGCACTGATAAATGTCAGCCGCGGACAGCGCGATGCAGTTCGGGCCCTGGACTTTGGTCCCGTGACAGCGTTTCGCCGGATCCTGTTGCCCCAAGCCCTGCCGTTCATGCTGCCCCCACTAGGTAATCAATTGGTAGAACTGATGAAAACCACCTCGTTGGTGTCATTGATCACCCTGAGCGACCTGACATTTTCCGGCGGGCAACTGGTGACCACCCTGGGGCAACAGACGCTGATCTGGAGCATCGTCCTGCTCTGCTATTTCGTCATGGCCTGGCCAATGAGCTGGCTGGTTCGGCGTTATGAGCAACATGTCACCGCCTGGCGGCAGGACCGCACAATATGAACTTCGACTACGACTTTGCCTGGTCGATCCTGCCAGATTTGTTTCGAGGCCTGCTGATCACTATCCAAGTGGTGGTGCTCGGCTTTCTGCTTTCGGCATTGCTAGGTATGGTGTTGGCCATCGCTCAGCAATCGCGGATCACCATCGTTCATGCCGTGAGCACCGGCTACCTGAGCTTCTTCCGCAACACACCGTTGATGGTCCAGTTGTATGTGCTGTTCTTTGCCTTTCCGCTGGTGGGGATCACCTTGCCCGCAATCACCACCGGCGTCATCGGGTTGGGGCTGTACTACGGCGCTTACATCGCCGAGGCCTACCGGGGTGCCATCGAAGGCGTGCCGGCCGGGCAATGGGAAGCCGCCAGGGCGCTGGATTTCGATACCGTGACGACATGGCAAAGGATCGTCTTGCCCCAGGTGCTAAAACCCATGCTGCCGATTCTCGGCAACTACCTGATCGGCATGTTCAAGGAAACTCCGTTGCTGGCGGTCATCACCATTCCCGAACTGTTTCAAGCAGCCAAGCAAATTGCTGGCATGACCTATCGCTACAACGAACCCTATACCGTCATGGCCCTGATGTTTCTGGTGATCAGCGTGCCGACCTCCCTATTCTTCAGACACCTCGAAAGGCGCAGCCATGACTGATCTCGCACACCTGCACACCTCTGCGCCGGCACAGATTACACTCAAGCAAGTGGTGAAGAACTTTGGTCATACACGTGTCATTGATCACCTCGACCTGTGCATCCCGCAAGGTCAGAAAGTCGCCTTGATCGGCCCGAGCGGCTCAGGGAAATCCACCGTTCTACGTTTGATCAAAGGGCTGGAAACTTATCAGCACGGCAGTATTGAAGTCGCTGGCGCGGCAGTGCCGACCAAGCGCCCGGTCTGGCATTGGACAGGCGCCAGAGGCGCGCCCGTGGTGCATCGCGTAGGGATGGTTTTCCAGCAGTTCAACCTGTTCCCGCACCTGACGGTTCAGGAAAATATCACCGAGGCGCCCTTCAGGGTGTTGAAACTCAGCCGCGAAGAAGCTCATTCCCGCGCGGAGCAATACCTGGGTTTGGTCGGCCTGAGCCACAAGGCCGACGCGTACCCGAGTCAACTGTCTGGCGGTCAACAGCAACGCGTGGCGATCGCCCGCGCCTTGGCGATGCGCCCGCAAGTCATGCTGTTCGACGAAGTGACCTCGGCGCTGGACCCGGAACTAATCGGCGAGGTGTTGGCCGTCATCCGCGCCATCGCCCATGAACAGCAAATGACGATGCTATTGGTGACTCATGAAATGAAATTCGCCCAGGACATCGCCGATCGAGTGTTGTTTATGGAGGCCGGAAAAGTCGTCGCCGATGGTTCTCCGACGCAAATATTGGTCAACCCTGATAACGAACGGACGCGGCGCTTTCTGAACCTGGTCGAGCAACGTTAATGATCAGCACAGCGGCCCCGCGAAATAGACCAGCACTCTCACCAGGTCATTGAATTCAGAGACTGACTACCAGCTGTCGCCCAACCCGAGCAAGCCCATAATCTGGCGGCGCAGGTCCACCAGGTAAGGATCGTCGCGATGACGCGGATAAGGCCGTTCGATGGTCAGTTGTGCCTTGATCGTTGCCGGTCGGTCACTGAACACAATCACTCGATTAGCCAGCAGCAAGGCCTCTTCGACATCGTGGGTGACCAGCAGTGCGGAGTAGCCCTGGCGTTGCCACAAGTCGATCAGTTCTTTTTGCATGGTGATGCGGGTCAACGAGTCCAGCTTGCCCAGTGGCTCGTCCAGGATCAGCAGACGCGGCTCGTTGACCAGCGCCCGGGCCAATGCGACACGCTGTGCCATACCACCTGATAACTGTCGGGGATAAGCCCGGGCGAACTGACTGAGGCCGACTTTTTCCAGTGCCGCATCGACCTTGGCGAAATGGGTTTTAAGGATGCCCTGAGCTTCCAGGCCAAGGGCGACGTTGTCCCATACTCGTCGCCACGGGTACAGCGTCGGATCCTGGAACACCACGACCCGACTTGGATCCGGACCGGTAATGGCCTCACCATCGGCCAGCAACGTTCCCCAATCGGCGGGCTCCAGCCCTGCCACCAGCCGCAGCAGCGTGGACTTGCCGCAACCCGAAGGTCCGAGCAACGCGACGAATTCGCCCTGCGCCACATGGAGGGAAACCCGCTTCAGTACCGATAAGCGCTGACCGTCCAGGACAAAACCATGACTCAGGTTGTCAATGTGCAGAGCCAGCCCTGCTGGAGCAGAAACCGTTGCTGCCTGTACCGGCATTACCATTTCATCGCTCCTTTTTGCCAAGCCAACAATCGGTCGCGGATCAGGAACAGCACGGAGATCAAGCCCGAGCAGGCCAGTGCCATGAGCAACAGCGCCGCGTACATATTGGCGTAGGCGGCCCAACCCTGAGCCCATTGCAAGTACCAGCCGATGCCGGATTTGACCCCCATCATTTCAGCGACCACCAGGGTCGAGAATGAAGCCCCCAACCCCATGAACAACCCGACGAACACGTGGGGTAACGCCGCCGGGATCGCTACTTTGAAAATCAGAAAACCCTGCTTCGCCCCCAAGGTCCTTGCCACGTCGTAATAGGCTTTATCGACGCTGGCAACACCCGACCATGTCAGCACCGTCACTGGAAACCAGGTTGCCAGGGCGATGAGAAATACACTGGCACTCCAACTGGAGGGGAACAAAAAGAAGCACAGTGGCAACAGCGCCGTCGAAGGCACCGGTCCAAGAATGCGCAAGACCGGATGCAGCCAGTAGCCGATACGACTCGACCAACCGATGGCAACTCCAGCCACAAACCCGGTCGCGGCGCCCAGCGCTACTCCACTCCCCAGCAACACGGCCGAATGCAGCAAACTGTCGGTCAGACGCGGCCAGTCTTCGACGTACACCGCAAGCAACGCTTGCGGCGGTGCGAAGAATGGCACCGGTAGCATACCAAGCTTGGCAGTCAGCAGCTCCCAGATCCCCAACAGAATCGGCAACGCAATCAACCAGGCTCCCGCTGCCCGAACGCGCGTGGCTACCTTTACCGACCAATGACCGAGGAGACCCAGTAGACCGATCAGGGCCGCCACCACCAGGCACAGATTCGCCAACCCCTGGGTCATTGGCCACAGGCGCGTGGCGTTGGGCCAATAGTTGACCAGCAGCGCGACCGTCACCCATGCCACCACCGCCACCGCTCCCTGGCGCCAGACCTTGAAGCTGCGCCGTGTCAACGACCTGATCAGCGTTGTCGTTTCAGCTGAAGACATCGGCGGTGATCTCCTTGGCGAACCCTCGGGCGTCAGTACTCTGGCTAATGACTTCCACGGTTTTCAAGTCGCTGACATAGGTGGTGATTTCTGTCGTCAGCAGCGCCCCAACGGCATGATGACCATGGGTATGGTCATGCAGGATTGCCTCGACCTCTTCGACGGAGGTATTCAACGCGTATGCCTGGAAGCCTTTAGCCACTGCCCGGGGATTTTTCACCGAGTAATCGTGAGCTTCAAGAATCGCCTGGGTCAGGGCCGCCGCCACGCGCCTTTCTTCACGCACCAGTTTGCCGGTAACGCCGACGACACAGCAACTGAGGTTGGCGTACTCTTCGACCAGGTTGGTGGACAACTCCTGGGCTTTACCGGTATTGATCAAACGGTACATGAACGGGTCACTGCCGCTGACCGCCTGCACCTCGCCGCGCTCCAGCGCCGTGCCCAGCAGATCGGCCGGGTACAGCCGCCACTGCACATCGCGCACCGGATCGATGCCGTGTTTTTTCAGCAGGATCGAGAAGAAATTGCGGTCCGGACTGGCCATGTCGGTGATGCCAATGGTTTGGCCTTTGAGGTCGTCGAGCTTATGCACGTTGCCATTGAGCGCGCTGAGCAAACGTAGGCACCCCCCGTGAGTACCGGCGGTGAGTTTGACGTCGAAGCCCTGCTCCAGTGCCTTGAGCCAGCGTAACGCCATGCCGACGCCGGCATCGGCCTTACCCGTGGCGATGGCTTCGAGCAGCACTTCGGTGGAGTTGCCAAAGTTGACCAACTCGACATCGAGATTGTGCTTCTTGAAAAAGCCCTGTCCATGCGCGATGACCACTGGCGCCAGGCATACCGCATTCAGATTGACCGCCAGCTTCAGCGCGCGAGGTGTGTCCAAGCGGATGAAATCACCTGTATCTATGGGCTCGGCTCCGATCTCGACAGCGTGTCCGGCGTGCTCGTCGGCAGCCCGACTGAAGCGCGGCAACGACATCAGCAGCGGACTCGCCAGGGCAACGCTGGCCAGCCCCAGCAAATGACGGCGAGTCAATCGTTCAGAAACGGCCATTCAAATATCCCTTTGGTTAATGGAGGAACTCAATCCTTCAGTTCGCCGAGCCCCAGATACTCACGCAGCCGTGACGAGCAACAGGCCGGCGGCAACAATGAGCTTTTTCAACTTGATGAAAGGCCTTGGTAGGGGTCGGCGAGGCTGAGAGAAAAACCAAGTCAGTCGTGTTGCATCCGACAAGGCTCAAAAGTCGATTTTTAACGACATTTTTATTATATTGATTGGTGTTAATTATTAAAGAATCATATAATTCTATGGTTATTCCGGTTTCAACGCGCCCCCCGGGCTGAGAGACGTGAGTCCTTGACTTGCCTCGGGTCAAGTCAGTCCAGATTGCGATATTGGGCATGGCGCGGCACCCAAGCCTTGGGCTTGACTTCATCCGCAGCCGTGGCTGCGCTGCCGGCGAGGCCAGCGCAGGGACATAGAACGATCACGCCGTCCTGGCTGCTATCGCCTCGACCTCCACCAAGGCACCGGACAGTGGCAAGGCCACTACTTGCAAAGCGGTGCGCGCCGGTTTGTTGGGCTGCTCGGTCGTGCCGAAAAATTGCGTATACCCGGCCTGCAGCCCGGTAAAATCGAGCTTGCCGCCAGTCTCCTCGGTACCTACCAGGAACACCCGCAGTTGCACGATATCCCCCAGGTCCAGATCTTGTTGCCGCAGGATCTTGCGCAGCTTGTTGAACACCGAAATGGTCTGCACTTCAGTATCGCCATAGGCCGCTGGAGTGCCCGCCGCGGCCAGCGGGTCAGCAAGGTCCGGCAAGGTGCCACTGATAAACACCAAGCTGGCGGAGGCTGGCACGGTCACGGTTTGCGAGATAGGGAAATCGCCGACGCTCGTACGTTGAATGCTGTTACTCATCTTATCTTTCCTTTAATGAATACTCATGACGCGGCCAGGGTTGCTGCCTGTCGCCGCTGGATAACTCGCTCGGCCAACTGCCCGACGACATGACGCGCCGAATTGGCGGCCGATTCCTGCCAGATGCCGACACCGCTTTGCACAAGGCCATCGCCAGCCAAGTACACCCGGCCATGCGGTTCTTCCAGCAGGGCGCTGGCAGCAGCGGGAAAATGTTCGCGTTGTAGCCAGGGACCTTCGCTGTAGGGGATCTGCTCCCAGGATACCGCCAGGGGATGACGCAGTTGCCGGGAGTACCCCGGATGCAGCAGCTCAACCGCCTCCTTGGAGGTCACGTACTGCACATCGAGGGACTGCTGCCCGAAGGCTTTGGCCCCAAGACCTGTGACATACCCGGCCACCAACAGCCCCTCGCGGGTATTCAGGTCGTTGCTGGGATACCACAGCAGGCGCGCCGGGTGTTCGATCCAGGACAACCCGCCGTAGGTGCGATAATCGGTTTCCCAGAAGCGCGGGGATTGCCAGGCCACCTTGGTCGCCTGATCACTGCGGGTGCTGCGCAGCGCCGTCTTGACCGGATCGCTGAAGTCGGTGTCCAGTTTGGCCAGCAGCGGCAGCGGCAAGGTCGACACCAGATAGTCGGCACGCACCACCTGTTCGCGACCACTGTGCTGATCGTGATAAGTAACCGCTACACCGTCCTCAAGCTGACGAATACGGCGTACCTGGGCCCCCAGTTGCACCTGTTCGGTCAGGCGCTGGTAGAATGCCTCGGTGATGCGGTCCATACCGCCCACCGGCTGGAACATGGTGGCCGAGAACTCAGGAAACTCAGTGTGCAGTAACGCGCCCCAGAGTTCCGGATGCAGCAGCCGCTCCAGGGCCAGCGGAGTCGGGCTGGCGGGCAATGCCCCCGGATGCGGTGGCGATTCCAGGTGACCGGAGCGAATGCTCCCCTCAAAGATCAGCTCCTGCGACAGGTCGCCATAGACCTGCAGGAACGCCAGCAAGCGGTTCCTCTCTTCGCTAGTCAGCAAGTCGTCCAGGGCATCGCGCTGCACAGCGGTCGCCAACAATCCCGACAGATGCCCACGGGCATCATTGACCGCCTGGCCGACGGTGAACGCCGGCTGTTGCAGGTCCGGGCGCACCTGAGCGCCATGGCTGCTGTTGACCAACACTTCCAGCGGTACGCCCAGTTCACTGCAGTAATCGAGCAAGGTCCGATGTTGACTGGGGATCCGCGCGGGGCCTGCGTTGAAATACAGGCCCGGGTCAAAGGCCACGGTCTGTGAGCGTCCATCCTTGTAGTCAACCCGATCACCATTGCGTAGGGTCCAGGTACGGCCGCCCACGCGGTCACGGGCCTCCAGCACTTGCACCTGGAACCCGGCCCGGGTCAGTTCCAGGGCGGTCACCAACCCGGCAATTCCGGCACCGAGTACCAATACATGAGTGCCCTGCCCCAAGTCCTTTTGCAGTTTCAAGGGCTGCGGCCGCCGATGCGACGAAGGCCCCAAGCCCAATACGGCGAGCACATCCTTGAGCGCTTTCTCGCCACCCACGGCAGCGATGCTGGAAAACGCTTCACGTCGAGTCAGTCCCATATTCATTGCTCCCTTGAAGGCTTCAATCCGGCAAGCCGGGTGGGTTGATCAGTGATGTGTCGATACGCTCCACATCCAGGCCCCAACGCTTGAGCACCTGTTCGTATTGGCCGCCGGCTATCGCCCCTTCAAGAGCGGTGTGGATCGGTTGGACCAACCCATTGTCCTTGCGGGTAGTCACGGCGATATCGGCCCGCAGTGGCCAGCCACCGTTGATGATGCCCACTAGCTTGATACCGCCGGTGATTGCAGCCGAATAGGCAAACACGGAATTGGGACCAAAAATGGCATCGCTGCGTCCCGACTGCACCGCTAACTGCGCGGCGGCCTGGTCATCGAAGTACTGCAACAGCGCGGGCGCAATGCCGGCCTTTACGTTGGCCTCGTTCCAGGCCAACAGGACTTTTTCCTGATTGGTGCCGGAGCCAACGATGATCTTCAGCCCAGCGATATCCCGAGCCTCCTTGATGGCGACGATCTTGCTGGTGGTCTTGACATAAAAACCCAGGACATCCTGGCGATAGGTTGCGAAGTCGAAGCGCTTCTTGCGGGCCTCGGTCACGGTCACGTTGCTGATTACCGCGTCGTATTTACCTGAACTGACACCCAGGGGCCAATCCTCCCAACTGGTCTGCACCACGTTCAATTGCAGGCCCAGGCTGTCGGCCACCAACTGCGCGGTGTCGGCCTCGCTGCCGATAGTGGTTTTATCATCACTGGCCAGCAGCGCCAGCGGCGGCCCGGCCACCCCTGACACGGCAACGGTAAATTTGCCGGGCTGGGCGAACTTGAAACCTGGGGGGATTTGCGCGATGGCAGACTCGTTGCGCGGGGCACGGATGCGCTGGCGGTCGGGGCTCAGATCAACCTTTTGCACAGCCGGTGCGCTAGTGCTTTGAGCAGCCAGTACCGGCAGGCCGAGGCTGATGGCCAGCGCCAGCAAGGTCACATGGGCAGTCTTTACTAACATGGTCAGTCACTCCTTTAAACAGGGAAAATTCACAGCACTTTGCCGAGGAAGGCGACAGTCCGTGGATGACGGGGTTGTCGAAAGATCTGTTCCGGCGGCCCTTGTTCGATCAATTGACCATCGCAGAGAAACACCACGTGATCCGCAACTTCCCTGGCAAATCCAATCTCGTGTGTGACGATGACCAGGGTGACGCCCAGTCGGGTCAGCCCCTTGATCACATCCAGCACCTCCCCCACCAACTCCGGGTCAAGGGCTGAGGTAGGCTCATCGAACAACAGGACCTTGGGGTCCAGGGCCAGGGCCCGGGCAATGGCTACCCGCTGTTGCTGGCCTCCAGAAAGCTGGCGTGGATAGGCATCGGCCTTGTCCGCCAGGCCGACCTTGGCCAGCAGTTTCCCGGCCTTGTCCTGAGCCTGGGTCTTGCTCCAGCGCTTGTGGGCCAGCGGTGCTTCGGCGATGTTTTCCCAAGCCGTGAGGTGCGGGAACAGATTAAAATTCTGGAATACGAAGCCGATCTCTATCCGACGCTTGAGAATCTCTCGTTCCTTGAGCTCGTAGAGCAGATCGCCCTTGCGTCGATAGCCGACGTATTCACCGTCGATGGTGATGTGGCCACTATCGATTTTCTCCAGGTGGTTGATGGTGCGCAGCAGCGTCGATTTACCGGAGCCGGAGGGCCCGAGAATCACCGTGACCTTGCCCGGCTCGATGCTCAGGTCAATGCCCTTGAGCACCTGCTGATTGCCAAAGCGCTTGCCTACACCCTGGATCTGGATGCGCCCGGCGGATACCTGGGTGGCGGCCTCACTCATGGGATTTCTCCTTGAGCCAGTGGCGCACCCGCTGCAATGGCGTAGGCGGCAGGACCCGCGCCGTGCCACGGGCAAAGTGCCGTTCGACGTAGTACTGGGCACTGGTGAGCACGGTAGTGATGATCAGGTACCAGACCGTGGCGACGATCAACAACGGGATCACCGCTTGGGTCCGGTTGTAGATCACCTGTACGGTGTAAAACAGCTCCGGCAGGGCCAGCACGTAAACGATGGAAGTTCCCTTGACCAGGCCAATGATTTCGTTGAAACCCGCTGGCAGGATCGAGCGCAACGCCTGTGGCAGGATGATCCGGAAAATCCGCCGCGACGCTGGCAACCCCAAAGCCGCGGCCGCTTCATGCTGGCCCGCGTCAACACCGATCAAACCACCGCGAATGATCTCCGCTGCATAGGCGGCCTGCATCAGGCTCAAGCCCAACACCGCTACAGTGAATTGGCTGAGCACATCGACCGTCGACCATTGCGCGAACAGCAGATCGGTGAACGGCACTCCCAGCACAATGTGGTCATACAGATAGGCAAAGTTGTACAGGATGATCAGCACCAGCAACGCCGGTATTGAGCGGAAAAACCAGATATACCCCCAGGCCAGCGCCGCCAGCAGCGGCGAGCCGGACAGGCGGGCCAGCGCCAGCGCGGTGCCGAGGAGGATGCTGAACACGGTGCTTAACAGGGTCAGCAACAGCGTCTGCGCCAAGCCGCGCAGCACCGATGCCGAGAAGAACCATTGGCCAAAGACTCCCCACTCCCAGCGTGGATTGGTGGCCAGGGAATGCGCGATGGCAAACAACACCAACGCGGCGAACAGCGACCCGCCCCAGCGCCAGGGATGACGGGACGGCACCACCCGCAAGACCTTGATCGCAGTCGGTGTGTGGCTCTCGCGAACCGGGTAGTCATTCACCTCATCGATGAGGTCGAAGGGTTTGGCGACAACGGGCATGATCTATTCCTCGCACGCAATAACACGTCATGGTGTTTTTTTAGGGGTGATCGACTGGTGTCGGGCGCCGGTTTTAAAAGGCGTAGGTCAATCGGGTGTAGTAGTAACCGCCGGTAAAACCAAAGGGTGAATAAGTGCCATAGCTGCTCACCATGGTGTTGCTGGGCACCCCTTGTTTCTTGGGGTAGGTGTCAAACAGGTTCTTGGCCCCGATGGCGATGTTCAGGTCATGGGTGAGGTTGTAGCCAAGGTCCAGATCGGCAATCCATTTGGCGCTGTACACCCGATCCAAGGAACGGTCGCTGGAGGCATTGACCTCCTTGTAGGATCCATAACGGGTGAGGGCCACGTTGAGGTTGAAGCGCTCGATGCTCCAGTCACCCCCCAGGATGAGCTTGGTCTTGGGCTGGATATCGGTGATCAGGTTGCGCGCTTGGCGATCCATCAACTCATAGGGCGTGCCGAGGATCGAGGTGGATGCCTTGTAATTGAGGATCTGGGTCTGGTTCCAATTGAACGCCGCGGTCCACTTCAAGGAGCCGAACCGGCCCAGGTCCTGGCTGTAGTTGCTGACCAGGTCCAGGCCCTTGGTGCGGGTGTCGGCACCATTGATGAAGTACTGGCCGCCCGAGGTAGAGTTGATGCCGTTGTTGAGCAGCACTTGGGTGACTTCATTCCCCAGCAAGGTACTGGTCAGGGTGATGCGGTCGCGCAGATTGATCACATAGGCATCAGCCGTCAGGCTCAGGCGATCGGTGGGGGTCAGGGTGAACCCGAGGCTGAAGTTGGTGGATCGCTCGGGCTTGAGGTTTTCGGCCCCCAAGGCCTTTGCGGCCGCAGAGCCCACCGGCAACACACCGTAGTTGATCGACTGATAGACGCCATCCACCACGCCGTAGGTGGTCGAGCGGGCACTGAACAGGCTGTTGGCCAGGGACGGCGCACGGAAGCCATTGCTCACCGTTGCGCGCACGGCGAATTGCGGGGTGAAGTCATAGCGCGTGGTCAGCTTGCCGCTGCGGGTCGCGCCTACCCCTTCATTATAATGCTCATAGCGAAATGCCGTGCCCACGTACCAGTCCGGAACAGGGCTGAAACCTACATCGACATAGCTGGCGAGGCTGTTGCGCCACGCGCTGCTGGCTTCGCCCGGGGAGATGCCGTTGGTGACCTGGGCCCCGGAAGAGGCGCAGTTGCCAGGAGCCACGCAATAACCGCCGTCGGCATAGGAAGCCCAGTCACCCGCCTTCACTTCGTAGCCATCGCGTCGATGCTCAAAGCCGTAGGACAGGTCCAGGGGCTTTTGCAGACCGAAATCGAAGCCGCGCTTGAAGTCCAGATTGGTGGTCAACTCGGTGGAAATCCAGGTACCCGACTTAAAGCTGTTGGGCGTCGCCTCCCCCAGAGACGGGTTCTGGTTATGCCAGGTACCCTGCTCCGCCGCATTGCGCCCATAGGTGGTGGACAGGTCCCAGTCCCATTCGCCGACTTTACCCTTGCCGCCGAAGGCCGCCTGGAAATCGTCTTCATCGATGTACCAGGTCGGCACATACCCCGCCGGATAACCATGGGGCCCGGTGGTGATGGTATTGGTGATGGTCGGCAAGCGAAAGTTCTGTCCCTGCTCGGCCTTGCGGTGCGAATAGGTGGTGAAGGAATACAGGTTGAAACGCTCGTCAATCGGCAACTCGGCGTTGTAACTCAAGGTCTGCAGATTGATCTTGGGTGTGCCGTACCCACCATAAGTGGACTGGCCCGCCAAGCTGTGGGCCTGCTCGTAGCTATAGCCATTGGCGCTGGCCTTGTTGTCATCGTTCTGGCTGCGCACATCCATGGCGAGCTGCACGATGCCACCGTCGCCAATTTCGAAACCCTTGTTGAGGCTTTGCTGCACCGTCTGCTTCTTGCCGTCGTAACCGATCCCGGCGTTGGTCACCGAGGTGCCGCTGGTGTCAGCCTTGAGAATGACATTGATCACCCCGGCGATTGCATCGGAGCCATATTGGGCGGCAGCGCCATCGCGCAACACCTCGACATGATCGATGGCGCTGATGGGGATCAAATCCAAGTCCGCCGGGGCCGCGCCGGTGTTGATGCCATTGATGTTCAGGGTCGCGCTGGTGTGGCGGCGCTTGCCGTTGACCAGTACCAATACTTCAGCGGCACTCAAGCCCCGCAAGTTGGGTGCACGGGCCATGCCGCTGGCGTCCCAGCCGGTTTTTTCCGGCAGGGTCAACGACGGAATCACCGCACTCAGGGCTTCCATCAAGCCGGGCTTACCGGTGTTTTGCAATTGCTTGGCGCTGACCACATCAATCGGTACAGGACTGCTGGTCACGGTGCGCTGTTCGGCACCACGGTTACCAGTCACCACCACGGTGGACAAGGTGCGATCATCCTGACTCGAGGCCTCCTGGGCCTGGACGCCTCCTGACAGCAACATGCCTCCCATGGCCACCACCAGCGGACTGAACCGCAAGGCTGAAGTCGACTCCCAGGCACGTCGTATAACTCGTTCCATATCCACTCCAAAACGGTCGCCAGCATGGGCGACGCGTCCAAATCGCGAAGTCGGGCATTCACGCTGTCGTCGGGACAGCGCGGCATGCACGTTTTTTTTGATGACTGCCGAGACCTCATCGCAAATGCTGGAAACCGCGTGCGATGGGCGTGGTACCCACCGGGGCCAGACTATGGGTATGGAGGAAAGCCAGGAGGGAGCAGCAGTGTTGCGTAGCGTCTGCCAGGGTTACAACGGGAGGAAAAAGGCACATAGCAGGATTGAATGAGCAACATACGTCGAACTCCCTTCCAACGATTCTGCTCCAGGGATCAGTGGTTGATCACCCTGTCATGCCACGCAGGTTCGGAGGTCGGTCCGACTTGCACTCCACGGCATGGTACGCAGAATCTTGATCACGATTGGTACCATCCGAGGTAAGGGGTAGGTTGTTAAGTCCAACCATAACGAAATCAATATTAAAAATATAATTCTATTTAGCTATAATATAATATCATTAAATTTCATAATTTTTAAACATTTAATTCAAATAAGTAATATTTTAACCTCAGAAAATACCTGAAGATACCGAGCATCAACCAATGAACGATCGGTGTTGATCCCGCGGCCCTCATGATCGGAGCAAGACAGCTTCAACGACTGTACCAGTCCTTTTTCATCCAATGCCTACAAGCACGCATCGTCGAGATTCAAATGCTCCACGATACGCGAGCGGCGAACCCTCTCCACGCCACTCGCCAGACCCGGCTGACTTAAAGTTTGCCACGTCGAGTCGATAGCCTCTTGGACAGACCAACCATTTTCTTGGAAATGAGAAAACATCTATGCGCCTTAGAAATCTCAACCTAGCACCACGCGCGGCGCTGTTTTTCGCGCTAATTATCACATTGGTTTTTGTCCTGGGTGCAGTTGCAGTGGTGCAGATGGGCAACCTGCGAGACTCAGAAAGAGATGTTGAAACCAATTGGATGGCTAGCGTCCGACAAACGGCGTTGATGAACGCTGGGGTGATGCGGCTAAGACTCGAAGTCCAACGCAGCATTGCTGACCCTGAAGCCATTCAAAAGACCGTTGAATCCTTCCCTGGCTATCGGAAGGCTTTCATGGATGCAGTGAAAAATTATGAGCCCTTCATTGCGAGCGACCAAGAGCGCACGCTTTATCTGAAGGTAAAGGCATCCGCCGACGCGTATTCCAAACAGTTGGATATTCTCGAACCGATAATGAAACGCGGTGACTTGTCTTCGATCGCCAGCCTGAATGTTACAAGCATCCGACCCATCACCACTATGATGGAAGGGCAGATCAAAGACCTGACCGATTCCAACAACGAGGGCGCAGCACTGGCTGGGCGGAACGCAGCCAATCTCTACTCCACAGGGTTTTGGCTCGTTGTCGGTCTTATCGCAGGTGTAGTGATTCTAACTGTTGGGTTGGCAACCGTTCTGACCAAGAGCATTACGTCTCCCATCAGCGATGCCTTATCCGTCGCCGAGCGTATCGCGGGTAGCGACCTTTCAAAGGAAGTACGGGTGAGCGGGACTGATGAAGCCGGGCGACTGTTGAAGGCGCTTGCACAGATGCAGGAAAACCTTCGCAACACCATTATGCAAATCTCCGAGTCATCCACCCAACTGGCCTCAGCAGCAGAGGAAATGACTGCCGTTACGGAGGAGTCCAGTCGAAGCCTTGTTTCACAGAACGACGAAGTCAATCAAGCCGCTACGGCCGTCACTGAGATGAGCGCTGCTGTCGATGAGGTCGCGCGTAACGCGGAGTCAGCCTCCGAAGAGTCAAAGCGTACCCAAGGCTTTACCGAGGTTGGCCTGGAGCGAGTGGCTCAGACATTGAAATCAATTCAAAAGCTAAGCGGTAATGTTGAAAACACGAGCAATCAGATCCAAGGTTTGTCAAATCGAGCCCAGAGTATCAATAAAGTCGTCGAAGTTATTCGGGCAATCGCGGAACAGACCAACCTTCTGGCACTGAACGCCGCTATTGAAGCCGCACGGGCCGGTGAACAAGGACGTGGTTTCGCGGTGGTGGCCGACGAGGTAAGGGCTTTAGCCCACCGAACCCAGCAATCTACCCAAGAAATTGAGCAGATGATTACTGCTATTCAGAGCGATTCAGGGCAAGCCGTAGAAGCAATGAATACCAGCAAAGAGTTGGCGACCAAGTCGCTTGACGTCGCTCAAGAAGCGAGTAGCTCGCTGGATCAAATTGCCAGTGCTATCACGCAGATCAATGAACGTAACCTTTTGATCGCGACCGCTTCTGAAGAGCAGGCGCACGTTGCACGTGAGGTCGATCGTAACCTCGTCAGTATCCGAGAGCTTGCAGCACAGAGTTCTGCAGGAGCCAGCCAAACAGCCAGCGCGTGCAATGAAATGTCAAAACTGGCGATCGATCTTAATCAGTTGGTGAATCGCTTCGTGGTCTGAGAAGCTTTGGAGTGCTGACGATTAGCTTGAGATTTCCCGATGATTGGACGATTCGGGATTTCAAAAAAATAGCTAGTCCAGGCTCTCCCCCAACCTGGACACCCGTCTAAACACTAACTGGTCACTTGAGCCCGCCCGAACTGCCGGCTTCACTGACCAATGAGTGATACGCTAAATTCGACCTGCCTGGTCCGTGGCAGCGCCCTCCACTGCTCCCAGATAATAGTTCTGCATCTGCTCACGTCCGGCCAACTCGTCTGCCGAACCGGCATCCACCACCCGACCGTTCTCCAGCACAAAAGCGTACTGGGCGTAATCCAGGGCGATGTTGATGTTTTGCTCCGCCACCAGCAGACTCAGCCCCTCCTCCTGGTTGAGCCGGGCGAGGATCTCGAAAATCTCCTCGACCACCTGGGGTGCCAGCCCCATGGACGGCTCATCAAGCAGCAACAGTCGCGGCTCGGACATCAACGCGCGACCGATGGCGACCATTTGCTGCTCGCCACCTGAGGTGTAGCCGGCCAGGCGCTTGCGTAGCAAGTGCAACCTGGGGAAATAGGTGTAGATGCGCTCCAGACGTTGATTCAGCACCTTGCGGGACGGCCGTCCGATAAATCCACCGATCAGCAGGTTCTGCTCCACGTTCAGATGAGCGAAACAGTGCCGTCCCTCAAGCACCTGGGCCAGCCCCGCCAACACCAGGTCGGCCGGGTCGACATCCGTAATGACCTGCCCCTGGTACAGAACCCGGCCTTTGCTCACCTCACCGCGTTCGGCGCGCACAAGACTGGAGATCGCCTTGAGGGTGGTGCTTTTGCCCGCACCATTTGCCCCAAGCAAAGCCACCATCTGCCCCTTGCCGACCTGCAGCGATACGTCGCGCAAGGCGAGAATCGACTGTTCGTAGAAAACTTCGACCTGTTCCACGCTCAGCAACGGCGGGGCGGCCTGTAGGCTCTGGCTCATCGGACCCTATTGCTCCTGGCTGCAGTTGCGCGGGGTAATGCCCTTTTCCTTTGCATACTGCGCCGCGGAAGCTTCGATGATCGGCCGTAGCAGAGCGCGGTCGGCCTGGACCCAATCGCTGATCAGGTTCCAGCGCTGACCATCCCATTGCTGGAAGCGCACCGCACCGCCGCCTTCATGATCGGCGCAAGACAGCTTCAATGGCTGTACCAAGCCTTTTGCACCCAATGCCTGCAAGCGCGCATCATCGAGATTCAAGTGCTCGAAGCCCCAGCGTACTTGTTCGCCGGTCAGCGGTTTGTCGCCGTATTTTTCCTGAGCCAGACGCACGGCCTCGACGTTGAGAATACCGTTCACCACGCCGAGGTTGTAGTACACGGTGCCAAAGCGCTTCGGATCGACCAGGTTGCCCTTGCCGGCGTCCACCACGCTCTGCTTGATACCCTGCAGCACCGGAAAATCGGTTCCCGAAGGATGGGTGGTGATGGAGATGAACCCCGTGGCGGCGGCACCTGCCGGTACCACGTCCTCTTCCGAGTTGCTCCAGATATTGCCAATGATGTGATCAGCCGGGTAGCCAACCTTTTGCGCCGACTTCAACGCCACCGGGTTCATCACTCCCCAACCGCGCAGGATCACCCAGTCAGGCTTGAGGCGACGAATGTTCAGCCACTGGGACTGCTGCTCGTTGCCGGGGTGCGGGACTTCCAACAGGGTCAGCTCAAAGCCGGCGTTTTTCGCCAGTGTCTCCAGCACACCATTGGTTTCCTTGCCATACGGCGAGCCGTGGTAAAGCACGGCGATTTTCTTGCCTTTGAGCTTATCGGCCCCGCCTTCGCGCTGGCCAATGTAATTGATGATCGCCGACACTTCCGAATAAGGGTTGAGCTGCAACGGAAACGCATAAGGAAAGACACTGCCGTCGGTAGAATCCGTGCGCCCATGGTTGATGGTGATCAGCGGCAGCTTATCGGCCGTCGAACGGTCGAGCGTTGCATAGGCAATGCCTACCGACAGCGGATTGGTGGCGGCCGCTGGCGCACCGTTGAGACCGCCTTTGAGGCGCTCGTAACATTCGACCCCCTTCTCCACCACGTACTCGGTTTCGCATTCACTCCAAGTCAGCTTGACGCCGTTCACCCCGCCCTTGGCATTGATGTATTGCAGATAGTCGATAAAGCCGCCGAAGAAGCCGGTGCCCCCGGCGGCGTAAGGCCCGACCCGATAGCTCTGCAAGGGAAAGTACTGTTCGTTGGCAGCCCGGGCGCCGGCACTGAGCCCAACGGTGATCAGGGCCAAGCCCAGCGCCAAGCGGCGCAGCGGTGTGCGATGAGTCATATGGACAGTTCCTCATGGGATATCGATGGTGTCGGGGGTAAAGCAAGTCAGTAACGCAGCGGCCAGACCCGAGCCCGCTGGCGCAAGCGCTGCCAGAGCCGGGCCAGTCCCTCGGGTTCCTTGATCAGGAAAGCGATGATCAGCGCGCCGAAGAGCATTTTCTGGATGTTTTCCAATTGGCCGGAGTCGATCAGCCCGGCGGGTAACAGCCCGCAAAGATTGGCCAGCAGGATCGGGAACAGGACGATGAAGGCAGCTCCCAGAATGTTGCCGAGCACACTGCCCAGGCCGCCAATGATGATGATGAACAGCACCTGGAACGAGCGACTGAGGTCGAAGCCGTGGGGCTCCACCGTCCCCAGGTAAGCAAACGCCCAAAGCGAACCGGCGATGCCCAGGTAGAAGCCACTGATGGCAAACGCCAGCAGCTTGGCTTTGAACAGACGGATACCGATCACCGCGGCGGCGGTGTCCATGTCGCGTACCGCCATCCAGTTGCGCCCCAATTCGCTGCGCACCAGGTTCTTGCCCAACCAGAACAACCCCACCACCAAGCTCAAGGTCAACAGATAACGGCCGCGGGGCGAACTGAAGTCCAGCCCGGCGATCAACAGCGGTGGCGAGGTGATGACCCCGGACGCGTTGTCGTTGGTAAACCAACTGAACCGGGTCAGCACCCATTCCACGACGAACTGCGCGGCCAGCGTCGCAACCAGCAGGTAAAACCCCTTGATCCTGAGGCTCGGCAAGCCGAAGAGCACCGCCACCAGCGCCGCAATAACCCCTCCCAGCACAAAACTCACCAGCAAGGGCAAACCGGGCACCCGCAATTGGAGGTTGTAGGCGGCAAAAGCTCCCACGGCCATGAACGCCGCAGAGCCCAAGGATAATTGCCCGGCATAACCGGTCAGCACGTTGAGTCCCAGCCCCGCCAGGGACAGCACCAGCAGCGGAACCAGAATCGCGCTGAACCAATAATCATTGCCCAGCCAGGGCACCGCAATAAAGGCAAAGCCCAGTAGCAGCCACAGGCCCAGGCGATCCTGGCGCAAGCGAAATGTGCGCCGCTCGGCCGCGTAGGTGGTGCTGAGTTGACCGGCTTCTTGATAAAGCATGGAGGCATTCCTTGAAAGAAAATCAGACCCGCTCAATCGCCCGCTCGCCGAACAACCCGGCGGGACGCACCAGCAAAAACAGCAAGGCGAGGACGTAAGGCACCCAGTTTTCGATCCCGCTGCCGATGATCGGGCCGAGGTAGATCTCGGCGATTTTTTCCGCCGCGCCAATGATCAAGCCGCCGACAATGGCCCCGCCGATCGAGGAGAAACCACCGATGATCAGCACGGGCAAGGCCTTGAGCACCACTAACGACAGCGAGAACTGCACCCCGAGCCGAGCCCCCCAAAGCAGCCCGGCCACCAACCCGACGAATCCCGCCACCGCCCAGACCAGCGCCCAGATCCGTGGCAGACGAATGCCCACCGCCAGGGACGCCAGCGGATCGTCGGCCACCGCACGCAAGGACAAACCAATCCGGGTCCTGTTGAACAGCAGCGACAGGGCGATTACCAAGGTGGCGGCAGTGCCCGCGGCGAACAGGTCGAACTGCGAGAGCAACATGCCGCGGATTTCCAGTGGCTCATCGGGAATGCCCAACTCAAGGCCGTGGACCTGGGCGCCCCAGAGGAACTGCGCAAGACCTTCGATCATGTAGGACAGCCCGAGGGTGGCCATGAACAGAATGATCGGCGGGCGATTGACCAGAGGTCGAAGCACCCTTTTCTCGATCAACAAGGCCAACACCACCAGGCTTGCCAGTGTGGCGACAAAGGCCCAAAAGAATGGAAGGCCACGTTCGAGCAGACTGACAAAGGTCAGCGCAGCGAACAGCACCATGGCTCCCTGAGCGAAATTGAACACGCCGGAAGCCTTGTAGATGAGCACAAAACCGATGGCCACCAAGGCGTACATAACGCCCGCCAGCAGCCCGCCAATCAGTACTTCAAAGAAAAACTCCATGTTCAATGGCTCCCCGTGCGGGTTCGCCGCGAGCCCAGGTAAGCCGCAATCACATCAGGGTTGGCGCGTACCTGTTCGGGGCTGCCGTCGCCAATTTTCCGGCCATAATCGAGCACCACCACGTGGTCACAAAGTCCCATGACCACACCGATGTCGTGTTCGATCAGTACGACGGTAGTGCCGAACTCGCGATTGATGTCGCGGATGAACTGACTCATCTCCCCCTTCTCTTCAGCGTTCATCCCGGCCATGGGCTCGTCCAGCAACAACAGCTTCGGTTCCGCCGCCAGCGCCCGGGCCAGTTCCACGCGCTTCTGCAGTCCATACGGTAATTTGCCCACCAGCACATGGCGCCAGGGATGGATGCACAGAAATTCGATGACCTGTTCTGCGCGGTGGCGCTGCTCGTCATCTTCGCGAGGGGCACGGCCCAAGCGCAGCATCTGCTCAACCCAGCTGCTGCGGCGTTTGAGGTTACGGCCCGTCAGCACGTTGTCGAGCACGCTCATGCCCTTGAACAGCGCGATATTCTGAAAAGTCCGGGCAATCCCGCGCTCGGCGGCCTGATGCGGGCGCATGTGCCGCCGCGTCTGCCCGGCATAACTGACGCTGCCGCTCTGGGCCTGGTAGACGCCATTGATCACGTTCAGCAACGAACTTTTGCCGGCACCGTTGGGGCCGATCAGCGCGCAGATTTCCCCGGTCTTGACGGCGAAACTGATAGAGGTGATGGCCTTGACGCCCTTGAACGACAGGGAGATGTCATCTAGCCGCAGTAATACGGATTCAGTGGTTGCGCTCATGGGGGCTCGTCAGACGGATTGAGAAAGCAGATGGTCCAAAGCCACGGCCGGTTCGCACTGGGCGGATGGCTCCTGCCAGTTTCTCGGGCGGATACCCAAGGCACCGAAGAACTCGGCGCTCTCCTGGGTCAGCCCCGGCCCTACCAGCAACGCCACCCGCAGCCGACTCATGCCCAGCACATCGAGCAAGGGTCTGCGAATCAACCAGTAGCCGAGCCAGCGTCGAAAAAAGCGCGCATCCGACACGATTGCCCAGCGATACAATTGATCACTGAGCGTGCCCGGCAATGGCAGACGTTCACGGGCCCAGTGCTCAAGGCGCGCATAGGATTCCCGGGTACCCAACACCAGGGTTGGCCCAAGCTCGCGACGGTCGGTGTCACGGGTGGCCAAGGCTTCAGGGAAGTTCAGGCAGAACCCCGCGCTCAGCCAGGGCGCCAGCAGGTAACGAGCCTGACCGCTGGCGGCAAACACCCGGGCCGCCAGCGCCTCTTCGCCCGGACTCAGACTCTCTCGCTCTACCAGCTTGCGGGCGCCCTCAAGCAACTGCCCATGGCTCACACGCTGGGACCGGCCGTCCGCGGTAGGATAAAAAACAAAAGCCGTGGCCGATGACTCATTGGCGGGCGCCGGCGCATCAACCGTTACGCCCCTGGACAAGTCGGAATAAGCGCCCAACCGAGGATCGGCGGCGGCATTCAGACCACGCCCATCCAGGTACAGCAAGACACGTGGCAGGCTGTCGGCGCCGCGTATTTGCTGCACCGCGTCCAAGGCATCTGCCAGTACAAAGGTTGGTTTCAGCCTGGTCAACAGCTTGCGATGGTCGAATTCAGGGTCCAGAAGCGTGACACTGCCCCCCAACCATTGGGCCGCCAGAGCCAGCAACAAAGCGTCGGCCTGGGCCTGACTGATGATCAGCAAGTCATCGTCGTGCCTGAACCCGCGCTGATACAGCGCTGCAGCAAGACGGCTGACATCCTGCGCCAGCTCGCTCCAGCTACGGGTGTGCCAGATGCCCAGTCGCTTGTAACGCAGGGCGATCGCAGCGCCTCGGGTCTGCGCTTGCAGCAACAAGGCCTGGGGCAGTGTGTGGATCATGTGGCTATCCTTCGGAGTGCTATCTGCCAACGGCTATTGCAGTCTCCGTGCCACAACATAAATGCTTATATATCAGTTAGTTGAATGACATCGCTGATACGAAATCCTGTATTGCCAGAGCACAGCCTGCTGAATCTCTGTTGCCTCACCAACACCGCGGGGACGCCCGCCGCCATTCGTTCTACTCCTTGTAACGTCGGCTAAATGGCATTCAACAATGTCACGAGCAAAATTGTAGACGGCAAAGGCAGGCACGAATGCCTCGAGCTTCAAGTCAACGCTCGACGCTGTCGACAGGGAGCCCTCCATCAACGGTTAGAGACCCAACGAAAAGCCACGGCACTCAGCCCAAAGCGCTGCATCTTGTTGTACAGCCCTCCAACAAAGTGCCGAATGGCAGCGCAACAAAGGGATGGGCCTGACCAGCATTTGGCTGCTGGCGGGAACCCGCTTCGACACCATTGTGGCCAACAACGACGAGATGGCCATCGGTGCCGCCATGGCCTTGCAGCAGACCGGCAAAGCCAAGGGCGAAATTGCGATTGTCGGCATCGACGGCCTGCCCGACGGCCTCGCGGCCATCAAGCGCGGAATGCTGGTGGCCTCGGTCTTCCAGGCCCCCAAGGCCCAGGCGACCGTCGCCATGCAGTCAGCCATCAGGATGATCAAAGGCGAAGCGGTCCAGGCAAGGAACAGCCCCATGTGTTTTTGCATAACATACCGGTTTTTTTAGGCGTTCATATTTGTTTTATGCATGCATATACTCGATTCAAATCTGGTCATGAACCGGATCAGTCCCGACAAAAATAAACAAGGGAACCCACCGTGAAACCATTCTTGCTTGCCGTCTCCCCATCATCAGGTCCGCACGCCTATCCCGTACTCGCCGAGTGACTGCTTCGTACTCGCGACCCGCGCCGATCGATACCTTGATTGATGGAGAGAACAATGAATACCAACAGCCACCCCTTCCTCGCCGCTCGCGACCTCCTGCTTTTCCACCGTACCGATTACGCCGCGGCGATGCGTGACTTCCGCTGGCCACAACTGAGCGAGTTCAACTGGGCGCTGGATTACTTCGATGTCATGGCACAGGACAATCACGCCAACGCCCTGTGGATCGTCGAAGAAGACGGCAGCGAGCAGCGCTACAGCTTCCAGCAACTGGCCTCGCGCTCCAACCAGGTAGCCAACCACCTGCGCACGCTCGGTGTACGGCGCGGCGAGCGCATCCTGCTGATGCTTGGCAACGATGTCGCCTTGTGGGAAACCATGCTGGCCGCTTTCAAGCTCGGTGCCGTGGTCATCCCCGCCACCGCCTTGCTCACCCCGGATGACCTGGGCGACCGTATCGAACGCGGTCAGGTTCGCCACCTGGTAGTCGGCAGCGCCCATGTCGACAAGTTCGTCGGCCTGGGTGACAGTTGCAGTCGCATTTGCGTCGGCTCGCCTTCCGCCGGCTGGATCCCGTACAGCGCCGCCAGCGAATACGCCGAGCACTTCGAAGCCGAGGGCAACACCCTGGCCACTGACCCGATGCTGCTGTACTTCACGTCCGGCACTACCTCCAAGCCAAAGATGGTGCTGCACAGCCACCAGAGTTACCCGGTCGGCCACCTGTCGACCATGTACTGGATCGGTCTGCAGCCGGGTGATCTGCACTTGAATATCTCGTCGCCGGGTTGGGCCAAGCATGCCTGGAGTTGCCTCTTCGCGCCGTGGAACGCCGGTGCCTGCATCTTCATTCACAATGTCACGCGCTTCAGCGCACCGGTCCTGCTTGGCGCCCTGGAGCGCTACGGCGTCACCAGCCTGTGCGCCCCGCCCACCGTCTGGCGCATGCTGATCCAGGAAGACCTGGCCAGCTACAAGGGGCGCTTGAACCTGCGTGAACTGGTGGGCGCCGGTGAACCGCTGAACCCGGAGATCATCGAGCAGATCCTGCATGCCTGGGACTTGCCGCTGCGTGACGGCTTCGGCCAGTCGGAAACCACCGCCCTGGTCGGCAACACACCCGGCCAGCGGCTCAAGGCGGGATCCATGGGCCGTCCGCTGCCGGGCTACCGAGTGACCATGCTTGACTCCGATGGCATACCCGGCCATGAGGGGGAAGTAGCCCTGCCGCTGGACGTGCGACCACTGGGTCTGATGTTGTGCTACGAGGACAGCCCGGAAAAAACCGCCGAAGTGATGCGCGACGGTCACTACCGCACCGGCGATACCGCACAGATCGACGAAGAGGGCTACATCACCTTCGTCGGCCGTGCTGACGACGTATTCAAGGCTTCCGACTACCGCATCAGCCCCTTCGAACTGGAAAGCGCGCTGATCGAGCACCCGGCGGTGATGGAAGTGGCCGTGGTACCGAGCCCTGATCCGGTGCGCCTGGCAGTGCCCAAGGCCTATCTGATCCTGGCCCATGACGCACCGGGCAGCTACGAACTCGCCGCCAGTATCCTCGCCTTCGCCCGCGAGCACCTGGCGCCCTACAAGCGGGTGCGACGTATCGAATTCGTCAGCGAACTGCCCAAGACCATCTCCGGGAAGATCCGCCGGGTGGAACTGCGCCAAATGGAAGTCCAGCGTCGCCAGGGCGACGCACGAGGCCCGCAGGAATACTTCGAAGAAGACTTCCCGCAACTCAAGGGCTGAACTTCGGGCCGGCGCGCCGGCCCTCCCGAATCAAAACCCGACCGCTCGGCCAACCCCGCCGAGGGGCCTGATTCGCCCCAACGAAAGCGGGCAGGATCCGTAAATGAGCTCGAACATTCCCAACGTCAAGCTTCTTATCAACTGCGAACTCTAAACCCGCTTGCTCAGGCAGGTTGCACTGCTTGAGCTTCGCTCGTGTGGTCAGGGCGGATTTTGAACCAGATGGAGTACATCGCTGGCAGGAACACCAAGGTCATGATGGTTCCGACCAAAGTACCGCCGATCAGTGTGTAGGCCAGCGTGCCCCAAAAGACCGAATGGGTCAGCGGGATGAATGCCAGGATGGCCGCCATCGCCGTCAACAGCACCGGACGAGCCCTCTGTACGGTGGCTTCGATGACTGCGTGAAATGAATCCAAGCCTTCCTGGGCGTTATGAGTGATCTGCCCGATCAGAATCAGCGTGTTGCGCATCAGGATGCCCGACAGCGCAATCAAGCCGACCAGGGCGTTGATACCAAACGGCTGGTGGAAGATCAGCAACGTCGGCACCACGCCAATCAGTCCCAGCGGTGCGGTGAAAAACACCATGATCATTGCCGAGATCGAGCGCACTTGGACAATAATGATCAGCAGCGTCAGGGCGATCATGATGGGAACCAGCGGCACTATCGCCTGACCGGCCTTGCCTGATTCCTCGATTGCCCCCCCCTGCTCGATCCGATAGCCGTCGGGGAGCGTGTCGATGATCGGCTGCAGTTGCTTGACGATCACACCCGATACATCGGGTGGCTGGAGGCCTTCGGCAATGTCGCCACGCACGGTGATAGTCGGTGTTCGGTCACGGCGCCTGAGGATCGGATCCTCCATACGCACATCCACCTCTCCGACCTGGGACAGAGGGATACGCTGCCCCGTCGCTCCCACCAGCGTGAACCCTTCAATCCGAGCGGGATCGAGGCGGATGTCGCCCGCGGCGCGACCGACCACCTGCACTGAACGAATATCTTCACGAACCGCCGTGATCGGCACCCCGGTCAGCAGGAATTGCAACTGCTGGGCGACTGCGCTGGATGTCAGTCCAACCGCCTGCAAGCGGTCCTGATCCAAGCTGAAATGCAGCGTCGGCGTCAGAGGGCCCCAGTCGCTGTTGACCGTCCTCATCATCGGGCTGGCTTGCATGAGATCTTGTACACGGCCCGCAATCTCACGCAGCTTCGTCGGGTCGGGCCCCATGACCCGATAGGCCACGGGGAATGGCGAATACGGACCGAACACAATTTGAGACGCCCTGACACGGGCCTCTGGGGCGAGCCCTGCGGCGACCGCTTCGCGAAGGCGGGACTTGAGCGTTTCGCGTGCCTCCTGACTGCCCGTCAGCACCACGATCTTGGCAAACGATGGATCGGGCAGTTCTGGCGCTATCGCCAGAAAGAAACGCGGCGCGCCCTGCCCAATATAGGCCGTGACGATTTTTGCCTCTTCCTGCTTTTGCAGCCAGGCCTCGACCTTGGCGGTAGTGGCACTGGTCTGCTCGATGGAGGTTCCGTAGGGCATTTGCACCTCGACCATCACCTCGGGGCGGTCGGATGTCGGGAAGAACTGCTTCTTCACCAGGCTCATGCCCAGGACCGCCACGAAAAACAGCGTGATAACCGTGCCAGCCACCAGCCATTTGCGGGCGATGACCCGTGTCAGAATCCGGCGAAAGCGGTTGTAACGGGGGGTATTGTAGATAGCCGCATGCCCACCCTCGACCTTCTTGATGTCTGGCAACAACTTCACGCCCAGATAAGGGGTGAAGGCTACCGCTACAACCCAGGAAGCGATCAGTGCAATGCCGACGATCCAGAACATGTTGCTGGTGTACTCGCCGGCAGTGGACTGGGCGAAACCGTTGGGCATGAAGCCAATCGCCGTGACCAGTGTACCGGAGAGCATCGGCGCGGCCGTATGACTCCAGGCATACGCGGAGGCTTTTATTCGATCGTAGCCCTCCTCCATTTTCACCACCATCATTTCAATGGCAATGATGGCGTCATCTACCAGCAACCCGAGCGCCAGGATCAATGATCCGAGGGTAATACGGTCAAAGTTCTTACCGGTGGCCGCCATCACCACAAACACGATCGCCAGTGTCAAGGGTACGGCAGCCGCGACCACGACGCCTACCCGCCAGCCCATGCTGAGGAAGCAAACGAGCATCACCACAAGCAGCGCGACAAAAAACTTGACCATGAACTCGCCAACGGCCGAGTCGATATTTACGGCTTGATCGGTCACCTTGGTCAGCGTCATGCCCAGCGGCATGCGCTCATTGATTTTGGTCGTCTCGGCGTCCAGCGCCTTGCCCAGATCCAGGCCGTTCCAGCCTTCGCGCATGATGACCCCCAGCAGCAAGGCCTCTTCGCCGTTATTACGCACAAGAAAGGTTGCCGGGTCTTCATAACCACGTTCGACAGTTGCCACATCGGAGAGCTTCAACGTGCGCCCCTGAACCACAATCGGGGTGTCACGAATCTTCTGCACCTTATCGAAGGCGCCATCCAGGCGGAGGAAGACCTGTGGCCCATTGGTTTCGATCGAACCGGCCGGCGTGAGCACGTTCTGATTATTCAGCGCGGCAAAGATGTCCTGAGGCGAGATGCCCAAGGTGGCCAATCGATCATGCGAAAAGGAAACAAAGATACGTTCGGGCTGTTCCCCAACAATGTTGACCTTTTTCACGCCCGGCACATGCAACAGTTGTTGGCGCAACGACTCTGCATCACGCACCAACAGTCGCTGCGGCTCGCCTTTGGCTTTGAGGGCGAACAGCGCAAACGTCACGTCCGAATACTCGTCGTTGACCAATGGCCCGATCACACCCGCCGGTAGCTTGGTGGCTTCGTCGTCGAGCTTTTTGCGTGCCTGATAAAACTCTTCCTGCACCTGTGAGGGTGGCGTGCGGTCCAACAACGACACCATGGTGAAAGCAAGACCGGGCCGCGTATAGGTTTCCGAGCGGTCGTACCATTTCAATTCTTGCAGGCGTTTTTCAAGCGGCTCGGCTACCTGGTCCTGCATTTCCTCCGCAGTGGCACCCGGCCATGCGGTAATGACCGTCAACTGCTTGACCGTAAATGGCGGATCCTCCGCACGCCCCAGCTTGAAGAACGCCAGGGTGCCTGCAACAGCGATCAGAAAGATCAGAAACACCGTGATGGATCGCTCACGAACCGCGATCGCAGAAATATTGAAGCGCCCCTCGCTCATGGATGACTCCCTGCAACGCTTGCATCATCCTGCCGAGATACTCTCACTTCCTCTCCATCGCGCAGCAGATGTGCGCCTAATGCGACTATCTGCTCGCCAACTTTGAGATCGCCCGCGACTCGCGCAGCGTCGTCGCTCAGGCCCAGGACCTGAACAGGTCGCCAGGTCACTTTCGCAGGTGTACCGGTGATGACCCACACGCCAGTGCCTTTGCCCGGATCATAAATGGCGGCGATCGGCACTTGCAGCACCGGCCCATGCACGCTGCCTTCAGCGATCCGAAGAGTGACGGTCGAACCCAGTGGTGCGTTGGCCAGCGCGCCTTCAAGCACATACCGCGCCTCAAAGGTGCGCGTCACAGGGTCGGCCGAGTCAGAAAGGAGCCTCAGCCTCGCGGTAACAGCCCCCGTCGTGTTGCCATAAAGCGTCGCCTGTGCGGTGGTTCCCGCGGCAGGGCGTAGCGTCTCGGGCAAATGCACGATGGCTTCGCGCTGCCCCGCCCGCGCCAGTCGAACCACGGACTGCCCCGGGCTGACGACTTGCCCGGGCTCGGCGAGTGTCTCCACCACAACACCATCGCTGTCCGCAATCAGTACTGCGTAGCCAGAAGCATTACGAGCGACGTCAGCCTGCGCTTCAGCAGCGCTGAGTTGCGCCTTTGTGGTATCGGCGGCGGCCTTGACCTGGTCGTAGGCCGATGCGGAAACAGCGCCTGCGGCGACCAGGTCGCGATATCGAGCCTCGTCATCGACTGCCTGCCTGGCTCGAGCCCGAGCGGCTGTAACCGACTCCAGCTGGGCTCGCGCCTGCAGCCCCAAGTCGATGGGGTCGAGGCGCATGAGCGGCTGGCCACGTTTAACGGTCTGGCCGGTATCAACCAGACGCTCAAGTATCTTGCCCGAGACCCGAAAACCCAGATCGCTCTGGACGCGAGCAGCCACGACCCCTGTAAAAGAACGCGAAACGTCAGACGACCCCTGAACCGCGGAGAACCTCACCAGAGGGGCATGCGTGCGCGGATCTTCAACGGTGGATGAATCGCCACACGCCGTCAGGACGAGAGGCAACAAGCAAGCGGCAATGGTGACAGGTCGAAGCCGGAGCATAGGTTCCCTTACTTGAATAGATAGAACAGGAGTGACATTTTCAGACCAGTGACCAATATTGTCAACAGTCACAAATCCTGCGACGCCAGGCTGCGCAATATCAGCGCAGCCAGACACATCGACGCTTCCTCCACCATGCCCAGGCTGTATTGCAGCAGCTCCGGATTGATGTAGGGGCGCATCACCAGATAGATGGCGCAGACCACCTCATCAAGTGGTGTTTTGCGCTCGAACTCCCCGGCCTCGCGCCCCTCCAGAATGATTTGCGTGATGACCTTGCGTAAGTGCTCCTCATGCTCCCTCACCGACGGCCACCGATCCCGCGCGGCAACGGCGGCAATGTCGTAGAGCTTGCGATCATGGAAGAACAGATCGCCGCCAGCCTCTACAAGCCCACGGAATAAGCCTCTCAGCTTCTCGGAAGCCGTCGCCGCATCCAAAACCATGGCGTCAATGATCCCCATGACAGTGGCAAGGCGGTTCGCACAGATCACCTCGCCGATCGCCTGCTTGGAATCGAAGAACTTGTAGATATAGGCCTTGGAAAAACCAATGGATCTGGCGAGATCGGACACCGTGGTTTTTTCATAACCGTAGCGCCCGAAGTGCCCGGTTGCCGCCTCGACGATCTGATCACGGACGCTGTGCTCCGAAGGCCCACGCAAGTGGGATGTCCGTATGTGTCCAGTCATTTTTAAACCTAGCTCGAGAGCACCAATTGACAGCGAGTGACCACAATGTAATATAGTCACCAATCACAGTCGTTTCAAGGAATCTCAATGCCCTCCCTCCGCCCCGTAGCTCTCTTGGTGAGCGCCAGCTTGATGGCAGGTTGCGCGGTCGGTCCGGACTATCACCGTCCGGACGCTCCGCTTTCGGATCGCTACATGAGTCAGCCTTCGGTCGAACGGAGGTCCGGAGTGACCCCAGCCAGTCTCGTAGTCTGGTGGGAAGGCTTTGGCGATCCAGTGTTGAGCGACTTCGTGTCCAAAGCCCTTGAGCAGAACCTGGACCTGGCGCAGGCGTCGGCGCGAGTCACACAGGCGCGGGCCGGGCTTGGTGCGGCAAATGCGGCTTTACTGCCCTCGGGGAACATCAGCGGGCAGGCCGCGCGTGCCTACCAGTCAGTCGAAACCCCACTCGGCCAGGTGTTGAATTCAACGCCTGGCTATGATCGGTACGGAAGCTCCTACGAGGTCAACCTCAATGCTGGCTGGGAGGTGGATGCCTTTGGCGGCCTGCGCCGCGGACGCGAGGCCGCACTGGCCGAATACCAGGCCTCCGAAGCTGGCGTCGCGGCCACGCGACTGGCCGTCGCGGCGCAGACCGCCGATATCTACATCACTATCCGCGGGTTGCAGACACGGCTGGACATTGCGAACCGACAAGTCAAAACGCAGCAGGGGCTGCTGGAGAAAGTCCGATTGCTCTACAGCAAGGGTCTCGCCGCCAACTATCAGGTTCGCCAGACCGAGGGGGCGCTGTCGCAGGTCCAAGCGACAGTGCCGGTCCTGCAAGCCGGTCTGGATGCAACCATGAATGCACTGGACGTAATGCTCGGCACGCCGCCAGGCACTCATCGCCCGCAACTGGCAAATACAGCGAGCATTCCCCTGGCTCCCCAGATAAAAGCCACGGGAACGCCGGCCGACCTGCTGCGCCGCAGACCCGATCTCATTGTGGCCGAGCGCCGTCTTGCGGCCTCCAATGCACGCATCGGAATGGCCATTGCCGAGTACTACCCGAAATTTTCCCTCAGTGCATTGCTGGGTAGTGCCACGGCGGTATCCGGCGGCAATCTTTTCAGCAGTGCTGCCAGCCAGTCGGCGGGCGTACTGGGGTTGCGCTGGAGACTCTTCGACTTCGGTCGGATAAACGCTCAAATCGATCAAGCCAAGGGACAGGACGCGGAGGCGCTGGCCGCTTACCGTCAGTCCGTGCTGCGCGCGACCGAGGATGTCGAGAACGCTTTCTCCGCACTTGTGAATCGGGAAGCCCAGGCCACGACCCTCACCGAGGGCGAAGCGTCTCTGACAGAGGCTCGCCAATCGTCGTTCATCGCCTATGAGAAAGGCACGGCCAGCCTGATTGATGTCCTGCACGCCGACGAGACGATGCTGCAGGCTTCCGATGCTCGGGCGCAAGCACGGACAGAGTCGGCACGGGCAGCAGTCGCGGCATTCAGGGCCCTCGGTGGTGGCTGGCAGCCTCCTGAAGCCCAGCCCGTGGCGACTCGATGACTTAATTGGGTGGCGCCTGCCCCTCCTCTTTCAGCTACAGCCAAACACGTGAATACATGAAGTGGGCTTCACCGAGCGAGCGACGATCATTGGTCTCAGTCGTTCTGATTGCGAAGCAGCTATCTGCCGAAACAGCTCAATAAGAACCAACCGGAGAACGGCAATATGAAATCGAATGAGAATTCCTGGGTACTCATCACAGGTGCATCAAGCGGATTTGGCGAGGAGTTTGCCCGGCAATATGCAGCACAGGGAAAATCGCTCGTTCTGGTAGCAAGAAGGCTGAGCAAGCTCGAAGCGCTATCGGCGCAGTTGCGTGAACGCTTCGGCGTCGAGGTGATCATCGAACAAGTAGACCTGTCCTCGATCCCGGCGATCATCGAACTGCATGAGCGACTCTGCGAACGCAATATAGTGATCGATGTGCTCATCAACAATGCGGGCCATGGATTACAGGGGCCTTTCCTGGATCACTCCCTGGATGAATCCCTGACCATGATTGATCTGGATATCGCCAGCCTGACAGCCCTGACACGCCTTTTCGCGGTCGACATGCGAGCCCGCAAACGTGGGCAGATCCTGATGGTCTCAAGCTTGCTGTCCTTCCAGGGCGTGAAGAATTTCGCCGTTTACTCTGCCGCGAAAGCCTATGTTCTTCGCTTCTCCGATGCGCTTCATCGCGAACTGAAAAATGACGGTATCGTCGTTACCGCACTTTGCCCAGGAATGTCGGACACCGGATTTGCAGAAAGCGCCAAGCAAAAGATCACGCCGGCCTTGAAAATGGTAATGATGCAACCCCAACCCGTTGTACGCGCGGGAATCCGTGCGCTGCAGGCCGGACGCATGAGCGTGGTCCCGGGCTTTGGCAACAAGGCAATCACCGTCTTGACTTGGGCCACGCCACGTCGGTTTCATCAGCGCCTTATGGAACAAGTCATGGGCATCTGAGTTGGCGACGAAGATGCTTTGTTGCCCGTAGGAATACGTGGTCAGCCGAAGCTCATGGCATGAGGCTGCGCAAAATGAGGTTGGAGGTAAGTCTCGGGGCTTCCTCGACGAAGTCGAGGTTGTATTGCAAGAGCAAAGGATTGACGAAAGGCCTCAACGCAAGATGTATCGCATCGACTGTCTCGTCCAGTGGTGTCTTGCGTTCAAACTCGCCGCTTTCTCGCCCTTCACGCACGATTTGCAACACGAAGCGCCTGATCTGCGCGTCGTAGACTTGCGAACTGGGCCAGCTTTCCGAAGCCGCGAACGCGGCGATGTCGTAGAGTTTTCGGTCGTTGAAGAACAGGTTCACACCTGTGACGATCAAGGCTTTGACCAGGCGTCGAAAGCGCTCCGTCGACGAGATGGCATCTACATTGATGGCCTGCTCCACAGCCGCGACGATTTGCGCCAGACAATTTGCGCAGATGGCTTCACCGATCGCTTGCTTGGAATCAAAGAACTTGTAGATGTAGGCCTTGGAAAACCCGATGGCCTTGGCCAAGTCGGAAACCGTGGTTTTGCTATAGCCGTATTGACTGAAGTGTTCGTTGGCCGCCGCGACAATTTGATCTCGAATGTCGTGATCAACTGGGCCCCGGACACTGGGCGAAGATATTGGTGGCTGGTTCATGCCAGTAGCTTACGCAACCCGATGGCGGTTGACAAATACGCGTCTTGGCTGGCTGCTGCAAGTAACCTGCGTTGGTAAAATCCACGGCATGACTTCCTCGCCCAATCTCGATCAAATGACTCTCGACCAACTGCGTGCATTCGCTGCGCAACTGTTGTCGCAAGTCGAGACCATAGGCAAGACGGTTGAAACCATGGGCAAGAAGATCAACCGCGATCAAACGGTGATCGAGAAGCTGACCCACGAGATCGCACAACTCAAGCGTTTGAAGTTTGCCAAGCGCAGCGAGCAGATGAATCCTGAGCAAGCCAGCTTACTTGATGACCTGATCAATACCGATATCGCGGCGATTGAAGCCGAGCTTCAAGCCTTGCAAATAGCACCTGCGGCGACCGAGCAAAAAAAGCAGAAGCCCAAGCACACGGCATTGCCGGCAGAATTCCCACGCACGCTGATCATGCGGCTGTGCACTCAAGCGTATCGGTGAAGATGTCAGCGAGAAGCTGGACTACACGCCGGGCGTGTTTACCGTTAAACGCCATGTTCGTGGCAAGTGGGTCTGCGATGACTGCGAAACACTCGACCGCATTGGTAAATCTGCCGAACAACTCGCCTCCTCGATTGAGGAAATGAGCATTGTCATGCATGAAAGCGCCCAAGGCCTGCATCAGCAGAACGCCGAGATAGATATGGCCGCGACAGCCGTCACGGAGATGAGCCATGCCGTTGAGGAGGTGGCCTCCAACGCGGTTGCGACCTCCAACGAATCCAGAGCCGCCTCCGAAACCGCGCACCAGGGCCAAGTACAACTGGCCGATACGTTAACGGCTATTGGTGCCCTCACCGATAACGTGCTCGACGCATCGAATCAAGCGCGGAACCTGTCCGAGCAGACACGGAACATCAACAAAGTTCTGGACGTCATACGGGCTGTAGCGGAGCAGACCAATCTGCTGGCGCTCAATGCGGCGATCGAAGCAGCACGTGCAGGTGAGGCTGGCCACGGATTTGCCGTTGTTGCGGATGAAGTCCGCTCGTTGGCTCATCGCACCGGAGAGTCGGCTCGCGAAATTGAAACCATGATCAGCACCATTCAGCAAGGTACCCACCAGACGGTGGAGGCCCTACTCACCAGTGCGGACCAAGCCCGCCAGACGCAGGTGCAGGCCCAGGCGGCCAATGATGCTCTCAGTACCATTGCGCATGCGGTATCAGGGATTAACGAACGCAATATGGTGATCGCCAGCGCGGCCGAAGAGCAAGCACAAGTGGCCCGGGAAGTGGATAGGAACCTGGTTCGCATCCGAGACTTTTCGATCCAGACGTCAGCAGGTGCCGAACAGACGCATTCGGCCAGTCAGGAGCTATCGCGGCTCGCAGGCGACCTTAGTGGATTGGTACGTCGCTTCAGGGTTTGATCTCCTCAGGGCCACAACAAACGAGGGGGAAGGTTGCAATCGACGCCGACGCTGACTCGCTATCAAGGGGGCTGCGCTTTATCGGAACTCTTCCACCAGGTTGAGTCTCCATTGTTACCCAGCCCGATCGCGCTATCCGGTTACAGAAGCTGATTTTCCCGGGCGCTTACGAAACAACAACCCATAGAGCACTGGAATCAGCCCCAGCGTCACCAGAGTCCCCAGGGCGAGTCCTCCCATGATCGTAATGGCCATGCCTTTCCACAGCGGACCGGCGAACAGCATCAACGGAATCAGACCAATGATACAGGTCAACTTGGTCATGATAATGGGTCGCAGCCGCTTGACCGCAGCTCCCACCACGGCTTCGTGTAGCGGCAAACCCTCTCCCCGTTCGACCTCGATACGCTCCAACAACAACACCGCATTGTTGACGATGATGCCGGCCAGGGATAGCAAGCCAAAGGTTGCCATGAATCCGAACGGGTAACCGGTCAGAACCAAGGCCACCGACACTCCGATTAAAACAAATGGCACGCTGGCCACCACGATCAACAGCTTTCGAAACGAGTTGAACTGCCAGACGAACAGCAACAGCATCGCAACCAGCGCATGCGGCAGGTACTGCAGTAACGCCTGGTTGGCCGCGGCAGAGTCCTCGATCTCTCCGCCCAGTTCGATCCGGTATCCAGGTGGCAGGTCCATGGCATCGACCTGCGGCGCTAGGCGCTCGACAATCGAACTGGCTGTCAGCGACGGATTGTGCCCAACCACCGTGATCGTCCGCTCCAGGTTGCGACGCAGGATAGTCGACGCTTCGACCTCGGCGCGCACTGTCGCGACGGCAGCCAGAGGTAACGCATCGCCCCCTGCAGCCGGATGGATCAGGGTGCTCTCCAGATCGTTCGTCAGGGTACTGGCGTTCGTGGGTTCGCGTAAGACAATGGGCACGCTCGTCTCGCCATCCTGCATCGAAGACGCCAGCAAGCCCCCGTTGCGCAGCTGCAACGCCTGGGCAATGTCCTGGGTGCTGACCCCAGCCCTTCGGGCCTGGTACTGATCGACGACGACGCTGTAACGCAGTTGCCGTGAGCGCCAATCGTTACGCACGTCCTGCGTACCAGGCAGCGCCATGAGCGCTGCTTCGATCTTGCCAGCGATACCTCGCAGTACGCTTTCATCCGGTCCGATCACCCGATAGATGGCGACGCCAGCTTCGGTGGTGCCCATTGAAAATCGCTTGGGCTGCGCTTGAACCTCTGGGTGCTGGGACAACAGATAGCGGTTTGTACGCGCAATCACCGTATCGATATCAACGTCATCGCGCACACTGACAGTGAAGTAGGCAACATCCGGCGCCGGCAAGGTCGGATTGAGTCCCAATACAATCCGCGGCCCTCCCTCGGCCGCATAGCCGATGCTGTTGACCACATCTTTATCGGCGCTCAACCACTGACTGATATCGCGCACGGTTTGCAAGGTCACACGCGAGCTCGTGCCCGGCTCCAGAGTGATGGGTATCTGAAACTGCTTGCGGTCCGATTTCGGCAAAAAATCATAGGGCACATGGGTCAGCACGACAATCGCCACGGTTAACAACGCCAGCATGCTGCCGAGAAAAAGCCAGGGATGCTGCAACAATCCCTCGATCACTCGGCGATAGCCACGGTAAAAAAGCGAGTCGTAGCCGTGTGAATGGGCATCCTCCTTTCCCGGCACCGGCGCCTTGGCAAAGTGCAAGCACAGCAATGGCGTCACCGTCACGCTCAGCAGCCAGGAGCCAAGCAACGTGATGGCCAGCACAATGGCCAAGGACCGCAGGTATTCATTGGTGCTGGTCTGGCCGAGAAAGAAGGGTGAGAACGCCAGGATGATGACCAGAGAAGAGGTTAGCAACGGGATCATCAATGTGCGTCCGGCGTCCTCACAGGCGCGCTGACGCTCTTCCCCCGCCTGCAGCCGACGCTCGATATCCTCGGCGATGACAATGCCGTTATCCACCAGTAAGCCCAATGCGAGGATGATCGCAGCGATCGAAACCGTCTGCAGCTCCACCCCCAGGGCCCGCATCACGATCAGGGTTCCCAGGATGGTCAGCGGCACGATCACCCCCACCACCAATCCGGTTCGCCAACCGAGAAACAGCATGACCACCGCCATGACGATCACCACGGTTTCCATCATCACGTGTTGCATCTTGGCCATTTCGTGATGCACAACATCGGCCTGGAAGGTCACCACATGCATCGAAAAACCCAGCGGCAACTGTTGCTCCAATTGCGCCAGGCGCTCGCGCAAGGCCTGTCCAAAAGACTGGATATTGAGCCCGGCCTTCATTGAAACAGCCAACACCACCGCATCCTGTGCCTGGTATACCGCAGCACTGTCCGGCTGCTCGTTGGCTGCTACTGAAATTGTGGCCAACTTCTCCAGTGCCACCGACTGCCCTTTCTCCAGCCGAATCGGTAACTGCTCCAACTGTGCAGCAGAGAGCACCTCGCCTGTCACCGTGACCGTGGTTTTCTGCCCGCCCAGCAAGGGGCTTCCCGACGACACAATGAGATTCTGGCTCTGAAGCTGCTGCAGCAATTGTTGAATCGAGAGGCCAACCCCCGCCAAGCGTTGGCGATCAAAATCGAGGTAGAGCCGCTCCTCCTGCAGGCCGTACAAAGAGATCTGGTCCACACCCGGCAAAGCATAAAGCTGGTTACGCAAATGTTTGATCGGTCCGCGCATTTCATTCATGGCAAATCCGGGCGCGGTGACGGCTATTGACGCCACCGCAACCTGCCCGAAGTCATCGTCCACGAAGGGGCCTAGGGTACCGGGCGGAAAACTCGCCCCGGCATCAGCCGCTTTGGCCCTGACCCGTTGCCATAACACGCCCAGGTCCTTGACCTCGTCATAGGCAGTGATCTGGATGATCACGCTGCCCGGCCGTACGGTTGTGATCAGGTTCTTGATCTCAGGCAGCTCCCGGAGCTTGTCCTCCATTGGCTTGGCCAGCAGTTCCTCGACCCGCTCAGCCGGCAACCCGGGAAATGCCATGCTGACCAGCGCGTCACGGATCGTCACCGACGGTTCTTCCTGGGAAGGAAAGCTCCAGAAAGTCAGGACACCGGCCACCAGCACCAGAAAAGCGGCAAACAAGGTCAAGCGGCTGGCATCCATCGCACTACGAGTAAGGTTCATGATCTAGTTGTGCGCCAGCCGAGTAGAAGATTGATACAGGCTCACCGCCTGACCGTTGGACAGGAAGGCGACACCGGCAGTAACCACCTGGTCGCCGTCGGCCAGTCCGCTGTCGATCAAGGCCCGGCCTTGCTCGACACCTGCGATCGATACGCTCCTGGTCGTTACGCTGCCAAGCGTTGTATTCGTCGCGGCAGGCTGGTAGACGAAGACTTGAGCGTTGGCACTGGTCAGCCCCATCAACAGCGCCGATACCGGAATGGAAAGTTGACGAGGTGCATCCGCGTGCAGCTGGACAACGACGGTCAAGCCACTGGACAGCGCAACTGACGGATTACGCAGACGAAAAATACAGGTTTGTAGCAACCCATTTTCCGCCCTGGGCGAGACCCCTTCGAGCACCAAGTCCAAGGACGTGGAGGGTTGCGCCGCAGCGTAGGCCTGCGCTGCATCACCTGGCTTCAGTCCTTGGGCTAGCGCGGCGGGCACAGCCGCAACCACCTGCCAGTCATCACTAGACTCCAACTCAAGCACCACCTTGCCGGCGATCAGTTGCGCATAACGATCAGCGAGGCGCGCCACGATGCGCCCACTAAAAGGCGCGACCAACTGAGCGTGTTCAACCTCACGCTGCGCCAAAGCCAGATCCGAAATGGCTCGACGTTGCCGAGCCTCTGCCTGCCCATAAACCACTGCGGCCGACTCAACGACACTTTGCGCAACACTGCCGGCGGCATACAAACGCTGCTGGCGCTGATAATTGCTTTTTCGCTCAGCCGCCTGCGCCTGGCTCGCACTGACGCTGGCCCTGGCCTGCTCCAGACGCAGCCGCGCAGACTGAGGATCGAGCGCGGCAAGTACCTGCCCTTGTTGGACCCTATCCCCGACATCAACGCGCAAACTATCCAATCGCCCCGCGGACTCAAAAGCCAGGCTGGCGCGCTGGCGCTGCCGGACTATGCCGGTGAAGCGTCCGCCCGCCCCTGCCACCGCCTTTGCCGTTTCCACCTTGACGGAGCGCGTGACTGGCGGTTCTGTGGGCTCGGTACGGGAACAGCCACTCAAGAGCAAAGCGACAAGGCAGACTACACAAAAGCTGCCGATAAGCGATTCAACTGCCCGGTAAATCCCATCGAAACGACGATACATCGCGCTCCCCGATTTCATCAAAGGCTGTGGTTCAACGCCCCCCTTCATCCAGAAAGTTTCGGGTTGTTTAGGGTGACGGTTCATTGCAAAGACTCATTGTCGGAAAGGCGTTGGGCAGGTGCAGTGTCAACACCACAAAGCACGCGATAAATGTCCAGTCGGTTGAGCAATAGCGCCTGACGAGCCTGTTGCCAAACCATGTCCGCCTGAGCAACACGAATCTGCGACGCCAGCAAGAGGGTGCGGTCGGCACCTCCCGCCTCAAGCTCAGCGAGCGTTCGCTGCGCCTTGCTCTGCGCGAGAGCACTCAACACCTTTTCGCTATGCACACGTTCCAGCACATGCTGACGCTCGGTCAGTACGTCAGCCATTTCGCGGAACGCGGTTTGTACGGTTTTTTCGTATTGAGCGACGGCCATTTGCTTACGAACTTCGGCCAGATTCAGGTTGGCGCGATTGCGCCCGCCGTCGAACAACGGTAGCGAGAGCTGAGGGCTAAACAACCACGTACCATTGCCGCCTTCAAACAAAGTGCGCAAGCTATCGCTGGCAATGCCGATACCGGTGCTGAGTTTGATCGAAGGAAAAAAAGCCGCCCGGGGGGCGCCAATGTTGGCGTTGGCGGCTTTCAAGCGTTCCTCGCTCTGTCGAACATCAAAGCGCTCCAGCAGACGTTGAGAGGGCATATCAACCAGCCAGTGTGGAGTGCCAAGGTCAGCAGGCGCCACCTCGACAGACTCAACATTATTCATAGGTGGCAGTGGCTTCGCGTAGCCTGTCACCAACAACAACGCCTGGAGTGAGCGCGCATGCTCTGCCGTCGCAGCGGCCAGTCGCAGGTGGGCGTCTTGTGCCTTTGCATGCTGAGAGGCGACATCGTCAAACGACGCGGCACCTTCGACCTGCTGCCCCTCCACCCTACCCAGTATTGTCTGCTCGGCATCGTCAATCAGCCGTGCATCGACTTGCTGCACTGCCGTCAGCCGTTCAAGCAGATACAACCGGGCGACTTCAGCGATCAGCGCACTGCGTGCCGATTGCTGGCCATAAATTGTGGCTAGGTAGTCATGTCGCGCTGCTTCGGAGAGGCTGCGAACCCGACCGAAAAAATCCAGTTCGAAGTTCGAAATACCGACCGAGGCGAACGTCAGGTCCTGGCCATAGCGTTCGTTGATTGCGGCGTTGTCGAATTGCTGACGATCACGTTCAAAACCGGCAGCCACAGTGGGCATGCGATCAGACCGGGCCGTAAGATAAAGAGACTGAGCTTCCTCGATACGTAAAAACGCCACTCTGAAATCGCGATTGAAGCTCAGCGATAACTGCACCAGTGGCCGGAGCCCCCCCTCGGGTGAAAGCTCTGCAATCAGATGTTCTTCGTTCTGAGAAAGGCCGATCTCAGTTGGCGTGGACGACAGCCCAAAGCCCTCTACCAGAACACTCGCCTGCTGCGTTTGCGGCACGGGCAATGCCGGTCGTTCATAGCTGGGCGCCAGGGAACAGCCTGTTACGCCCAGCGTCAGCAACATCACCGACCAACAACACCAGCGAGATCGGATAGGCTTGGACAGCGATGCGTTTGTCGACATAGGATCCGTTCGTGCCGGTAAGGTCTGGAAATGATCCTAGGCGTCAACTATCAATAAACCGTTCGCTAAATATCAAGATTTGATCAAGAGGCTTTCAGTGTCAGGAAAACGCATTCTGATCGTCGAAGACGATGCCGACAGCGCCAGCATTCTTGAAGCCTACCTGCGTCGCGACGGCTTCGACGTAATACTGGCCGAAGACGGACAGCGAGGCATCGAACTGCACCGTCAGTGCAAGCCCGACCTGATTCTGCTGGATGTCATGCTACCCCGGTTGAGCGGTACCGAGGTGCTCACGGCCGTCAGACGTTGCAGCGATACCCCCGTTATCATGGTCACGGCGATGGGTGATGAACCGGAGAAATTGGGCGCACTGCGTTACGGTGCGGACGATTATGTGGTCAAGCCTTACAACCCCAAAGAAGTGGTCGCACGGGTTCACGCGGTCTTGCGTCGCTACGGCGCAAGTACCATTGCCGAACAGCACCTGCGATACAAAAACCTGCTGGTAGATCTCAATGCCGTCACTGCCAGTATCGAGACTGTCAATCATGAACCGCGACTGCTGGACCTGACACCTACCGAATTCAAGATTCTGGCCACCTTACTGAGAACCCCCACCAAAGCCTTCACCCGTGAAGAGTTACTGGAAACCTGCCTACCTGAAAGCGAGGCCCTCGCCAGAGTCGTCGACGCGCATGTACATAACCTGCGTCGCAAGTTGGAAATTCAGGGCATCGAAGGTGTCTTGGTGACTGTCCGCTCAGTGGGTTATCGATTCAGGTGAATCCCATGTTCGATGTTTCAAAGACTCGACAAAAACCCTTGTGGCGCTGGGTCGGCATGCGCATGAGCCTGCTGGCCATCGGTGCTGTGGTGGCGATCGCACTCGGAATGTGGTTGCATTTTCTGATATCGGATTGGGTGACGCTGCACCGTATGCCTCTCGACGTGCGTCTTGAGTTTGAAAGTCTGCGCGCTCAACCACATCTCAATGAAGCCAGACTGTGGGAGCTATCCGCTCAGTATTACAACGTTGAGGACATATTGCCGGGCATCGCCAACAAGGACTGGCTCTTGCTGGCAAGTCTCGTCGTCGGGGCCATTCCCATCATCATCGTGTGTGGGTTTATGTTTTCACGGCCGCTATCGAGCCAATTTTCAGCCGTTGCAAAGGCCGCACGTCAAGTCGCACAGGGAGACTTCATCACGCGGCTGCCCCCCAGCGGAAAAACCCCGCAAGAGCTTCAACGCCTGGTGAGCGACTTCAACAGCATGACCACGCAACTGGAGCGTTATGAACGGGAAGTCCGTGAGTCGAGTGCCGTCATTGCGCATGAACTGCGTACACCGTTGAACGCAGCCATGGGTCGCGTCCAGGGCATGATCGATGACGTATTTCCCCATGACATCACTCAATTGGAGCTGGTCAGCCGTCAACTCGGTCAACTGAACAAGTTGGTAGACGATCTCCACCTACTATCGCTCGCAAGGGCCGGACAACTGGCCCTCGACAAAACCGAGTTCCCCCTGCACAAACTGGTTTTCGAACGCTTGGCCTGGTTCTGTGCCTCACTCAAAAACGCGGGTGTCGAACCCGTCGTTGAAGTGCCCACGCATTTGAACATCCAGGCAGATCGCGATCGAATGGGTCAGATCATCAACATTCTGATCGACAACTTCCTGCGCTACGCGGCACAAGGACGCGAGCTGTCCATCTCGGCAACGGAGGCTGAAGAACACGTGATCATTACTTTCGCAGACCGAGGTCCAGGCTTTGAAAAGGAAGACCTGAAACGTGTATTCGACCGGTTCTGGCGTGCCGAGCGTTCCCGAGCCAGATACTCAGGTGGTAGTGGTTTAGGTTTGTCCATTGCGCACGCAATTTGCCTTGAACATGTCGCAGACATATCCGCACAAAATCGAGCCGGAGGGGGAGCCATCATCCGGATCAGTATTCCATCTGCCATTCATCTTGAAAGTTAAGCTTGTGCGGTTTAGAGCAAGGAGATACAGGCCCTTTAGCGCGCCTTTCATTTCCAGCAGTCAATGGGAAAACAACGACCCGCCCACCTTGCCCGCCAGCTTCTCAGGTTTGATCAGGAACCGCGCCAGCGCCGGCAACAGCCACAGCGCACCGAACATGTTCCACAGCAACATGAAGGTCAGCATCAGGCCCATGTCGGCCTGGAACTTGATCGCCGAGAAGATCCAGGTGCAGACCCCGATCGCCAGGCACAGGCCGGTGAACAACACCGCCTTGCCGGTGGATTTCAGCGTCTGGTAATAGGCTTCCTGCAACGGCAGCCCGGCACGCAGGAAGCTTTCCAGGCGACTGTAGATGTAGATGCCGTAGTCCACGCCGATCCCCACGCCCAGCGCCACCACCGGCAAGGTCGCGACCTTCACGCCGATACCCATGAACGCCATCAACGCGTTCCCCAGCACCGAGGTCAGCACCAGCGGCAGGACGATACACAAGGTCGCCGCCCAGGAACGGAAGGTGATCATGCACATGGTCGCCACGCAGATATACACCAGGACCAGGATCGTCAGCTCCGATGCCTTGATCACTTCGTTGGTGGCGGCCTCGATCCCGGCGTTACCGGCGGCAAGGAGGAATTCCAGGCCGTTCTTGTTGTTCTCCTTGGCGAAGTCCTGCACCGCATGCACCGCGCGATCCAGGGTCGCGGCCTTGTGGTCGTTGAGGAACACCAGTACCGGTGCCAGGGAGCAATCGGTGTTGTACAGGCCATCGGCCCGGGCGATGGAGTTGTTCAGCACATCGGGGTTGCGCGACAGGGTTTCCCACTTCAAGTTGCCCTCGTTCATGCCCTTGATCATCTGCTTGGACACGGTCACCAGCGAGATCGCCGACTGCACGCCCTCGGTGTTCTGCATCTTCCACATCAGCTCGTCGATGGGCGCCATGGCCTCATAGTGCGAACAGCCCTCGGGTGGGGTCTTGACCATCACCACCAACACGTCGGAACTGGTGGAGTAGTTGTTGATGATAAAGCGGTTGTCCTTGTTGTAGCGCGAATCGGGACGCAGCTCCGGCGCGCCCTGGTCGAGATCGCCGATCTTCAGGTTGTGTCCGTACCAGAGGCCGCCCCCCAGGGCCAACAGGGCCAGGACGATGGACACCGGCGCGACCTTGGGACTGGCGAAGTTTGCCAACAGGCGCCAGAACGAGTGCTCGCGGGTCGCATCCTTCTTGCTGCGCTCGACGGCCTTCTTGCTGATGCCGACATAGGAGATCGCCACTGGCAGCAGGATCAGGTTGGTGAATACGATCACCGCCACGCCGATGGACGCACCGATGGCCAGTTCGCGAATCACGCCGATGTCGATGATCAGCAGGGTGATAAAGCCCACGGCGTCAGCGAGGATCGCAATCATCCCCGGCAGGAACAATTGCCGGAAGGTCCGTCGGGCCGCCGTCAGGGCGTTGTCGGCGTCGCTGGACTGCAAGGCGATGCCGTTGATCTTCTGCACGCCATGGGAGATACCGATGGCGAAGATCAGGAACGGCACCAGCATCGAGTACGGGTCCAGGCCAAAGCCGAACGCGTGCATCAGCCCCAGTTGCCAGACCACCGCCACCAGGGTGGTGACCAGCACGGCGATGGTGCTGCGGATGCACCAGGTGAACCAGTACAACAGCACCAGGGTGATGATGAAGGCGATACCGAAGAACAGCACCACCATGACCAGGCCATCGATCAGGTCACCGACCTTCTTGGCGAAACCGACAATGTGCACCTTCACATTCGGGTTCTGCGCTTCGAACTTGTCGCGGATCTTCTCTTCGAGCTGGTGGGAGAACTTCTGGTAGTCCAGCGCCAACAACTTGCCCTGGTCCTGCGGGTCCGGGTAGGACTCCAGCAGCGGGATATCGACGATGCTCGACTTGAAGTCGTTGGCCACCAGGCGTCCGACCTGGCCGGACTTGAGCACGTTGTTGCGCAACTTGTCGAGGCTGTCGGCCGAGCCGTTGTAGCTCTGCGGGATCACTTCGCCGCCAGCAAAGCCCTCCTCCGTCACTTCGGTCCAGCGCACGCTGGGGCTCCACAGCGACTTGAGGCCGGAGCGGTCGACGCCGGGAATGTAGAACACCTCGTCGTTGATCTGCCTTAGGGTCTCCATGTACGACGGGGTGAAGATATCGCCGTCCTTGGCCTCTACGGAAATCCGCACGGTGTTGCCCAGGTTGGCGAGGTCGTTGCGGTGCTCCATCATCTTTTCAATGAACGGATGCTTGAGCGGAATCATTTTCTCGAAGCTGGTGGACGGGCGGATCAGCGTGGCCTGCCAGAACAGGAAGGCGCTGACCAGCAGGCAGATAACGATCACTGCCGGACGGTTGTTGAAAATCAGGCGCTCGAGAAACGTCGCCTTGTCCTGATGATGACTTTGATGACTGCTCATGAAGATTCCCGCCTTTCTTGTTATTGGCCCAGCTCAGCGCCGGTCGGCGTGGTGGTGTGGGCGCCGCCCTGGCCGACGAGGATCAGCTTGCCGTTGCCGGCCGCCGTCACCGCCGACAGGGAAATCCGGTCGGGACGGTTGAACACACTGAAGGTCACGCCATCGTCGCTACTGCGGATCACGCTGCCGCCGTTGCCGACGATCACCAGCGAACCGTCGCCCAGCAAGGTCGCGCCGGACAGACCGAACTCCAGGGCACCACGGGTGGCCTTGAGTTCGACCGGTGCCCAGCTGCTGCCGAAGTCAGTCGAGCGGTAGAGATTGCCGCGCAAGCCGTAGGCCAGCAGCGTCGAGGGTTGGGCGGTGCCGATCACGCCGAACAGCGAACCCTGGTACGGGCCTTCGACGCGCTCCCAGGTCTGGCCCCAATCGGCGGAGCGGAACATGCTGCCCTGCTCGCCGACCACGAACAGCCCGGCATCCTTGACCGCGGCGATAGCGTTGAGGTGGAACTGGTCGGGGTTGTCGAGGCGCTCGCTGACGTTTTCCCAGTGCTGGCCACCGTCGCTGGTTGCCAGCAGGGCCCCGTAGGCGCCCACGGCAAAGCCTGTGCTGGCGTCCTTGAACCAGACGTCGAGCAACGGTGCTTCGCGCTTGAGGTCTTCGAACTGGCGGGTCCAGGTGGCGCCGCCGTCCTCGCTGGCGAGGATCTGCGCATCGTGGCCGACGGCCCAGCCGTGGCGCTCATCGACGAAATAGACCGCCGTGAGCATCTGCCGGGTCGGAACCCGGGCCTGGGTCCAGTGGCCGCCCTGGTCGTCGGAAAAGAGGATGTGTCCGCGATCGCCGACGGCCACCAGGCGGTTGCCGGCGTGGGCCACGTCGAGCAGTAAATTGCCGGAGGCGTTGGAAGACTCAATGGAGTAGAGCGTGGCCTGAGTCGTATCAGCACTGTTGGTCGCGGCCACAACAAGCGTATTGAACGCTGACAGAGTGATGACAGAGAGTAGCAAACACACGATCAGTGGCGGGTCTGTGTTTGGCATCGATGACAGGCTGAGTACCGCTCCAAAACTTGCTTTCACTCGCCCATTTAAAAGTATATTCATTGAGTATTTCCATTCTTGAAAGCCAGGTCGATATCGCCTGATTTCTACGCAAAAATGCGATATAAACCTTCAAACACAACCTGTCGAAAGTGAACGATGAATTTCAAAATACGCCTAACATCGTGTTTAGGAGGCTATCAAAATACCCTATCACAGCCAGGGGCGAGTTCGGTCTCGAAAGGGGTCTTATCAGGCCAACGTTATATATCGACTACCCACACTTAAGCAGCAGCGAATACCCGCACACTAATGGAGCGGCAACAGGAATATGCGCGACAAAAGAAGCACTTCGATCGTGCGAATCGACAACATAAAAACTCACGACTAAAAATGCCCAATGACAAAAAACGAAAAACCTGAACCACTACCCACGGCCATAGAAACCCAGACAAAGGAGCATCATGATTGCCGTTCACGAATGAGATCCGTCGTTAATTCGATGCACTCCAAAGCCTCTTTGATGACTGGAAAGTAAATACTTCCCTTCTCGCTGAGCGCCACCCGCCCCGGCAGTCGGTAGAAAAGCGCCGCGCCAAGGTAGCGCTCCAACGAAGCAATCTGGTGACTAATTGCCGACTGGGTCAAGTGCAACTTTTCAGCGGCCAGCTTGAAGCTTTGTAACCGCGCGATTTCTTCAAATACCTTCAGCTTCGATAGGGGTGGAAGTGCTCTAAGTACCATTTAATCCCCAACTCGTGACTCACTAAAAAACACCTGATCGAGCAGTACACCATCGGTACAGAGACCGCCATTCATATGACCTTTTTCAAAAAGGCCAAGATCAGCTAGATCTCCATACCGTCTGTTTAGCGCTAAAAACAGAGGCCAATATCAACGTGTACCACGGCGCCTCAACTCAGCAGGGTTAAAGTAATCACTTGGCGGATTGGGCAGATCAAAATCAATACCGCGTGGTTCCTCGCTGTCAAGTTTCTGTGCCACATAGCGACGAGACTGCAGATCATGAAACACGTCCACCGCCGACCAGATAGTAGGTAAATTGTAGTAGTTGATCAGATAGGAAATCGACACGCGCCACAATTCACCATGGCCATCGTACTGATCAGCCAGGACGATCTGCCAGCTGTCCTCATCAAAGTACAATGTGCGTTTAGAGTACAAATGACGCGCATTGGCCTTCAATGTCCCCTCCACTACCCATACGCGATGCAGCTCGTTACGGGTGTATACGGGGTTGAGGTGTCCAGGTTTTAAAATATCCTTGTACGCCAGACCAGCCTGGGTCATTTTGTAATTATTATAGGGAATATAAATCTCTTTCTTCCCGATCAGCTTCCAGTCAAAACGATCGGGCGATCCGTTGAACATGTCCTTGCTATCCAGTGTCATCAACCCGTCGCTGTCTCCGGGCGTATCGTAGGCCAGCGTCGGCGCTCGCCGTACCCGGCGCGTTCCAGGTTCATAAGCCCATGCCAGACGCGGTTCCTTTACCTGGTCCATGGTTTCATAGACAAGGTCAACCTCCCCAGCGCTTCGCGGCGGACTAAGGGCTACGCTGAAATAGTGAAACATGACGTTTTGCAGCTGAGCAAAACTGGACTTCTGATCGTAGTAATTGAACAGAACTTCCTGTTGATACTTGTACATCGTGAAGTTGCCGTTTGTGTCTACCGATGCCTCGTTGAGTGGCTGCACCAGGTGCGTTCCGCGATAACGCGCAAGATGGTTCCAGACGGCTTCGACACCGCTCTGCGGTATCGGGAACGGGATCCCTCCGAAAGCATCGGAAAAGCCGTCGCCGCCTTCCTGCAATTTCGCGCTGGTCGCGTTCTTCAGTGTATTGTCGTAAACCCACTGTGGTGCAGCGGCCGTGCGCCGAGCCTGGTAAACCGGCATTTGATAACTGCCGGGATAGGTCTTGAACATCGCGATCTGGCCGGCTGTCAGCTTATCCTTGTAATGCTCCAGATTGGCCGCCGTGATGGTGAACAGTGGCTTGTCCTCTGGAAAGGGGTCAATGTAGTGATCCCCCGATTTGTAAGGTGTTGGCGGTTTGATCAACCCTCCGGTCCAGGCCGGAATGCTGCCATCGGCGTTACCGGCACGCTCGGCTCCCATCGGCGTTAAAACGGTGCCGAGTTTCTGTGCTTCCTGAGCAGAAACAGCCGCTTCGACCGTGACCGCAAAAGATCCAAGCATCAGGGTCATGCTCAAAAGCGATGCTACTTTAAACATAGTGAGTCTCCGCAAGCGGTGTGTTGAAAAACGACGGATCAGAAGGAGTACTTGACGTCGAAACTGACATTGTCCCGATCACGCAAGGTATTGCTCCTCCCTGCCCCGGAAAATGTGGTGTATTGAAGTTCGGTCTCCAAGCCGCCCCGATAATCCGCCTTGATGCCAAAGGTGTATGCCTTACGACCTTCCATAAAGTTTCCATCAAGATCGGAGTTCCCCTTGAAGTCGTCCGAATAGTTAAAAGAGGGTGAAATATTGACACCGGCATAAACATCATTCCAGGTGCCGGTTACAACCACGGTGTAACCGTAGGACTCACGACTGATCGGTGAATCGGACAAATCAGGCGAACCGGCAAATTTTCTAACTTCTGGATTGGGGGTAAAGGCGGTATAGGTCAGGTTGCCGCGCAGACTCTCAGTCGCCAGCTCGGCAATACCGACCAGCGAATCAAAGCCCAGTGCGGGACCAAAATTGTAGATCGTCCCCACCGAAGCATTGAAGGACTCCACGCGCGTATAGTTATTCAACGTACCGTTGCGGCAAAGCTGTTTACCTGATACTTGAACACAGGCCTGGGCCGCCGACACCGACGCATCATAAATATTGGTTGAGCCTGAGACTCCCTGCCCCAGAATGTCGCCTAGCAGATCATTAGTTGCACTGATACTGATCGGCAAATTGGGCCGATAGGCCAGCTCGCCAAACAACGAAGCATTGCCCAAGGTGGTATTGAAGCTGAAACCGTACATACGGACGTCTTCGACATACGCCCGCTGTACCACGGCGTTACCCACCATATCCAAGGTAGCAATGGCTCCCGCATTGTTGCCGGCCACGCCCGATAATGTTGACAGGTTGACGCCTTGATAATTACCGAGTCCGATGGACTCCAGCGGTTCCTTGGTATGGTAATTAACGAAATAAAAACCAAAATCCGTGTAATTCAGCGCTTGCGCAATGTAGTGGAAGTTAATCCCAAACTGGCCGCTGTCTCGGGCCTTTTCGTCGTTGCCGACATTAGCCACCTTGAAGATACCAGTACTTGGGTCCATGAAACTGTTAAGGCCATAAGGGCCGGCCCCCAGACGCGCACCAGGAACGCCTGCGGCAATGCTCTGGTAAGCGGCGAAAGCCGGCGCCAATGCGGGGACTTGTACGTAGGCTTGTTTACCGCCCTTGCCAAACAGGTCCGTCGTCGAATAGTAAGTGCCCACCGGATCCAGGGAGCTTTCTTTCCAATCCACCTGGTAGAAAGCCTCCATGGACAAGTTATCGGTCAGCCCCAAGTTGAAACTGAGGGCGCCCACTGGCACCAGGACTTCCTTGAGTTGCGAGCCGGGCAAGCGAAATTTGGTAACATCCAAGGGATTGGTGGTATTGACCCCCCTCGATAGAATACACTTTCGCCCCAATTGAATACTTGCTTGCCCACACGAACAGACAGGGGGTGATCCAGCGGTTCCCATTTACCATAAATATAGGCATCTAGTATTTGTGCGCCTTTCCCGGCATCACGCCGTGCTTCATAAGTGAAGCGGTCGTCCTTGGGAGTGTTTTGACTAGGTTCAACGATAGCCGAGTTCTTGTAATAATCCGTGTGATTATTCATGATCTGGCTGTCGTAAAAAGCCGTCCCTCGGAGAAAGACACCATAATTCTGATACGTGGCACCTAACTCTGACGTTAGCTTATACACTTGCGAAATAAGACCCGGGCCAAAATTTCGATCCCCGTCATTGCCGTTGAAGGCATCGTTATTCTTGTCCTGCCCCTGTACTCGCCATGCACTCCCGTAAGAAATTGTCGAGTCGAGAGATCCTTTGACCTCACGATCCAGAAAACTAAACTCCACGGCACCTGCAGAAGGAACAACCAACACCGTTGGTAATAAGCCAACCAGCACCAAACCCGCTCTGGCGCGCACGCACACCCTTCCAAGTTTCCAGTTATTATTGCTCATTCGCACATTGCTCCGCGGCAGTTATTATTATTTTTACGCCTCACCTCTAAGGGTTAGTGCGCGTCCTCTCAGGGCCACCCATGAGGTGAACCTGCGGATAAACTCTTCAATGTTCAGATACCGTTGCTTACATCAAGCCGGCGATACATCAGTTGCAAAACACCGGATGAATACGTGAATTAATCCAACTCACGGGAAACCACATACGCCGAAATATTTCCGGTCAGCGTTCTGGAGGGTGAAATACGTGCAAGCCATGTCACGATGTTATTGCTCAGCCCAGGCATCACTGCCGTACGACCCGCGTGCATGGCCCGGTAGCCGATCCGTGCAATATCATCCGGCTGGCTGTAACCGAGCTTGGCCATGCGACGCTCATCAACCAACCCGGCGGCCACGAAAAAATTGGTTCGCGTCGGCCCGGGAGCCAAATGGGTACAGGTAACACCCGTGCGTCGTAAATCATGGGACAGCGATTCGGATACGCTGATGACATAAGCCTTGGAGGCGGCATAAGCAGCCTCCAGACCATGGGGAACCACATACCCAGCCGAAGAGCTGAGATTCAGGATGCGACCGTGACCTCGCTCAATCATCGGCCTCACGTAATACAGGGTGAGCTGCGATAACGTGACGATGTTGAGTTGAAGCATCGCGGTGAGTTGTGTCGCGTCGTAGTCCTGATACGCGAGACCGACAATACCGACTCCCGCGTTGTTGACCAGGAACTCGATCGGCAGCCCCAGCGCATTCACTTGCTCGATCAAACGCCCTGCAGCTCCAGGCACGGATAGGTCTTCGCAGACCCCATGAGCTTCGATGGGATATGACCCCTTCAGCTCAGCCGCCAACGCCTGCAATTTGTCACGACTGCGTGGACTGGAACACAACACCAGACCGATACCATCACGGGCGAACAACTTGGCCAATTCGGCCCCAATCCCACCAGTTGCTCCCGTAATCAATGCGTAGCGCATCACTCTCACCTTTCTTCTTATTGGGGGCCAGTCGTTGGATTCGAGTGTAAAACCAGAGCCACTTATATCCGCATAGGCCCAAAGGCCAGTTTCGGGTCAGTTCCGGCCACCCAGATGCCGGACTCGCTGGCCTGTTCGGACCCCTAGAACGGCCTCGTTTACCCTTGGTAGTGGTTACCCGCCCCTCCTATCCTCCTTCCACGACAGCGAGGCATGCCCGCCCCCCCTCTTCGATGATCATGCAGAGAAAGCCCAATGAGCCGTGTAGCCACAAAAACAAAAAAATCCGTTGAAACGCCGATACACGCCTACCCCTACTACCGCACTGCCCTGGCTGGTCATCGACTGCCAGCGGCTTTCATCGACCTTGATCACTTCACCATCAACCTGGAACACCTGCGCTTGCGCGCCGGCAACCTGCCAATACGGCTGGTCACCAAGTCGGTTCGCTCGGTGGAGATGATCCGCAGAATCATGTCTGCCGGATCGTTCATGAGAGGCCTGTTGTGTTACTCGGTGGGAGAGGCGGCATGGCTGGCAAGCGAGGGGTTTGACGACATTGTGGTGGCCTATCCAAGCGTGGAAATCACCGAGATCAGAGCAGCGGCGACACAGATTCGAAACGGCTGCTCCATTACGCTGATGGTCGACAGCTTCGAACAAGTGATTCAGATCAATCAAATCGCGTTGACCGAAGGCGTGGTTATTCCGCTGGCCATCGACTTGGATATGTCCTCATCTTTTCCAGGCATCTACTTTGGTGTACACCGTTCTCCCGTTCATGACGTCTCGACCGCCATCAAGTTGGGACGGGCAATCGCCGAATGTAAAAATGTCGTCCTGCAGGGACTTATGGGCTACGAGGGGCAGATCGCCGGCTTGATGGACGATGTGCCAGGAGAAGCCATCAAAAGCGGCGTAATTCGCTACCTCAAGGGCAGGTCGATCATTGAGGTCAATGCCCGGCGCCAGGCCGTGGTGGAAGCCTTGAAAAAAGAAGGGCATCTGCTGCGCTTCGTCAACGGCGGCGGCACGGGCAGCTTTGAAAGTACCCGCCTGGACCCTTCGGTGACAGAACTGGCAGCAGGTTCGGGTCTCTATGCACCGACGTTGTTTGATCACTATAGAGGGTTCAAATTACTGCCCACCGCCGGCTTTGCCTTGCCGGTGACACGCGTGCCAAAAGATGGCGTCGTGACCTGTTCGGGAGGCGGTTACATCGCCTCGGGCCCCATTGGTAAAGACCGTTTACCGCAGCCGTGGCTACCGGCCGGGTGCAGCTTGCTCGATAACGAGTCCGCCGGTGAAGTGCAAACCCCGGTGCGTCACACACTGGTGAAAACACCGGCGATTGGCGATCCCATCCTGTTTCGCCATGCCAAAGCCGGCGAACTCTGCGAGCGCTTCAACGAGCTGTTGCTGATCCAGAACGGGCGGGTAATCGACAAAGTTCGAACTTACAGAGGCGAAAGAAAGAGCTTCTTCTAACCGATGCCCTGAACGCCTCTCGTGTTCCACCCTTGCGATCCACCGATGGAAAATAAAAATGAGCCATTCCGCGCATTCAGTGACACCGCTATTCGACTCAGTCAACGAGCTGCAGTCCCTTTTCGACGCTCAGCGGCACGCCGTTCGACACAACAGCGCACCGTCCTATGTGCAACGCATTCACGCACTGGATACGTTGGCGCAGATGGTCAAGAGCAACCGTCAGAAGCTACTCGAGACGATCTCCATGGACTTTGGCAACCGTTCGTTTGCCGAAACTGAACTGGGCGAGTTGATGCCCATTCTGAACAGTATCAAGTATGTGTGCGCGCACCTGAAAACGTGGATGCGGCCCCACAAGCGCAAGGTCGGCATGGCCTTCAAACCAGCCAGTGCCTGGGTGGTCCATGAGCCTCTAGGGGTCGTCGGCATCATGGCCCCTTGGAACTACCCTCTGACACTGACTTTGGTGCCCCTGATCGAAGCACTGGCAGCGGGTAATCGAGTCATAATCAAGCCTTCTGAGCTCACCCCGCGCACTGCCGAATTGCTGAAAGACCTGATCGGTTCAGCCTTTCCCAAGAATCAGGTCACCATCGTCACCGGCGGCCCGGAAATAGCCGCGCACTTCAGCACCCTACCCTTTGATCACTTGCTGTTCACCGGTTCGACACGGATCGGCCGACAGGTAATGGCCGCGGCCGCCCCAAACCTTACCCCAGTCACCTTGGAGCTCGGGGGTAAATCGCCAGTGGTACTTTGCCGTGACTACTCGCTGAAGAAAGCCGCACGAATTATTGCCATAGGCAAGTTCTTCAACGCTGGCCAAACCTGCGTTGCTCCCGATTACCTGCTGGTCCCGCGCGACCTGACCGAGATATTCGCGACAGCTTTGCTCGATGAGGCAAAAGCCTTATACCCAACCATAGCGGGCAACAAGGACTACACCTCAATCATTTCCCCACGTCACTACGAGCGTCTGGATGACATGATCGAGCAAGCCAAATGGGCCGGAGCCAAGACCTGGCAACTGAACCAGGAAGGCGCGGCGCAAGAGCGCAAGATTGTGCCAACGATCCTGACCGAGGTCTCTCTGGAGACCACTGTCATGCGCGAGGAAATCTTCGGTCCCATCCTGCCGATTATTGGCTATGACACCCTTGAACAGGCCATTGATCTCATCAACGACCGGCCCAAGCCACTGGCGCTCTATTGCTTCTCCCATGACACGCAGGTCATTAAACAGGTCCTCGAGCGGACCCGCTCCGGAGGCGTGACGATCAACGGCACCATGCTGCATGCCACTCAGGAAGATCTACCGTTCGGGGGCGTCGGAGAAAGCGGCACCGGTGCCTACCATGGTTATGATGGGTTCGTGCAGATGTCCCATGCGCGTGGCGTATTCAAGCTAAGCCGCTTCAATATGTCCCATCGAATCGCAGCCCCTTACGGAAAATTGACCCGTCTCATCACTCGCTTGATGCTCGGAAAGTAATTCGTCCTCCCAGAATAACAAGCAAGGTGAAACGATGAATTCAGCTCTCACAGCAACGCCCATGCGTCCAGAACTAAGTTTTGGCGCCGTCATACGACTGGCTCTGGCTTACTCTTTGGCCACCAGTGGACTTGTTCTGACGCCCTTTCTCGTCGCCGCCGTCATGCTGCGATTCCAGCTCGACGAGAGCATCGCCACGCAAATAGCCGGGGTTGAAATACTCGGGGTGGCTCTCAGCTGTGCCTTCATGCCGCGCTGGATTGCCCGTGCATCGCGCAGTTTTACCCATGTCGCCATCCTGGGGGTTATCGCTGGCCAACTGTTCAGTTCCCTCGCCACAACCATTACAGCCATCAGTATTGCTCGCGGTTTTACCGGTATTTGCGAAGGTGTTCTGTTCGTCATTGTCGCTGCCGGTATTTCCCAACGCGTCGCTGCAGATCAACTCTGGGGCAAGATCAATCTGCTCGCAGGGATCATCAACGGCAGCATTCTGGTGATCATTTCCTACCTGCCTCAAGACTGGTTGGGGCGCTGGCTGTTTCTGTTGTTGTTCAGCGTCGCCGTGCTCGCGGCCCCAGCGATCCACGGGATTGGCCGGTTTACCGGTCAAGCGGTTCAATCTCGCCCCTGCAGCCGTATGCCGATTCGCCTGGTACTGACCATCTGGATCGTTACGGTACTGGTCTATGGCATTCAGGCTTCCCAATGGGCGGTTTCCGGCATCGTCGGAAGTCACGCCGGGCTCTCGCCATCAATGATTGGCATCTTGTTGTCGGTGTCGTCCTTACTGGGATTCGCCGGTGCGGTCATCCCCTCGCTGCGTGTCAGTCACCTACATCGATTGACCATCATCTGGCTCGCACAACTGGGTCTGATCGGCTCGATCATCTGGTTCTTTCGCGCTACCGACGGCTGGTCGTACTTCCTGAGTCAGTTGACTCTCAACTGCTCCTTCTTCGTCATCATTCCGTTTATGACGGGCCTGCTTTCCGAAGTTGACCCCGACGGTTCACTGGTAGCCCGCAGCGTTGTTGTCACCTTTATTGGCGCAGGTCTCGGCACGGCAGTGGCCGGATCACTGTTCGCTCAGTTTGGTGGAGTCCAACTCTCCTACGGCCTGGGCCTGGGAATCGCGGCTGCGCTGCCCTTTGTCTGGTTGGCACTGCGCGGCAGCGACCTCCATCTCGCGGGAACATCGGCACAACAACTGCCTGACTGATCCGCTCTCTCACTCCATCAGGAAGACCGAACCGTGGACATTATTGAACCCTTGATCACCGTTTGCACAGAAGTACCTTTTCAACTCGCAGAAAGCCCCTTATGGGATGCGCACCGCGAGGTGTTGTGGTTCGTCGATATCGATGCACCTGCCCTCTTCAGCTTCCACCCGGTTACCCGTGAACTGACGCGCTTCGATATGCCGTCTCCTATCGGCTGTATTGGCCTGACCCACGATAATCGGATTATCGCGGGTCTTAAGTCGGGCGTACATATATTCGATCCACAGACCCGTAAGCTGCAGTTTCTGGTCAACCCGGAACCCGACCGCCCGGACAATCGCCTCAACGATGGCAAGATTGGCCCTGACGGCTGCTTCTGGGTCGGTAGCATGGATCAAAACAGCATCAACACCACCGGCGCACTGTTTCGCGTGACCCCCTACGGCCAGTCCACCCGGGTGCTGGACAACCTGTTCGTCTCGAATGGGCTGGCATGGAGCCCGGACCACCGCACGATGTATCACACCGATGGCATCAGTGCGGCGATCAACGCCTACGACTTCGACCCTGTCAGCGGTGAAATTTCAAACCCGCGGGTACTCATCACACTCGATTTCGAAGAAACCGGCTGGCCTGACGGCGGCACCGTTGATCTTGAGGGCAACTACTGGAGCGCGGGCATCTACCGAGGAAAGATCAATCAGATCTCGCCGCAGGGCGAGTTGCTGCGCAGCCTCCAGATGCCAGTGATCGGCACGACCATGCCGTGCTTCGGCGGTATCGACGGTCGTACTCTGTTCATTACATCGCTTACGGTTGAAGTAGACGACCAGGAGCAAGCCGGCACATTGCTCTCTTGCGATATCGATATTCAAGGCGCCCCAATCTTCAAGTTCGGACAGCCCGCTCCATCACCCTCCCATTGATCTGCCCCACCCTGGTGGTGACCACAGGAACAACATCATGAAGAAGAAAAAGCCGCAGGTTATCTTGCTGACCGGTGCCGCCAGCGGTATTGGCGCGGCAAGTGCCACACATGCCATTTCGCTGGGCTACAGCGTGATGCTGGCGGATATCAACCTTCAAGGCGCCCGTGAACTGGCCGCCTCCCTGGGCGAAAAAGCTTGCGCCATCGGACTGGACATCTGCTCGGCGACTCAGTGGGATCAAGCGATCGAAAAGACCTACGATCACTTTGGTCAGCTCGATATTCTCATCAACAATGCGGCCATCGTTTGCACCGGTTACGCTCGGGACGTACCACTGGAACAACACCAGCGAACCTTGAACACCAACTTCATGGGCCCCCTCACCGGCACCCTGGCGGTACTCAAGCGCTTCAATGAGCAAGGCCATGGCCATATCGTCACGGTGTGCAGCATGACCTCATTCATGCCTTTCCCGGGAATCGCCAGCTATGGGGCCTCGAAACAGGCACTGCGTGCCTTCCATCATGCACTCGCCCTGGAAGAGCGTCACGGACCGGTAAACTTTACCATCCTTCACCCAACCTCCACGGAAACCCCGATGTTGGAACAGGAAGCACAGGATGACGCCGCGTCATTTGCTTTTGCCAGCGAATCGGTCACGCCTGAGTTCGTTGCTGAAACACTGTTCAAGGCCATCAAGAAGAAAACGGTAGAGGTGTTCATGCCCCCCGAACAAGCACGTGCAATACGCATGCTCGGAACAGACCCGAAGAAAATGCGCACCCTGTTCGACACCATGGAGGAAATCGGCAAGCAGGCACAACAGACAAGACGGACTGAAAGCCCTCTATAGGCCCGAGAAACACAGCCCCTTCGGCAAGGACTTCGTATCGCGACAACGAAATGCCGTGCAGGATCGAGTGACACCCTGTCACTCGATCCTGATCTTTTACACTATTGCACTGCAAGCATTCCTGAACGGCTCAAACGAACTCAACATCAGCCCCTGTCACTCATCCTTGCTGGAAAATACTTGCGGACTATTAACCCCGCTGAAAAACGGGCAACCATTGTAAAGCGGCCCCTGGATCACCCTTGATCTTGATTTTACCTTGCATAAACGCCACCGGGGCATTCAACTTACCGGCAACCAGACTTTCGAAATCCTTACGAGAAATAACAATGGTGGTATCGGCATCGATATCGTCGTTAGTCACTGTAGTCCCCGACACGGAAAGAAAGCCGACGTCCTTGAGACTGACTTTCAGGCTGGTGACAGGAATTGGACCGCTCGTGACGGAAATTTTGAATTTTTCGGTAACTTCGGAAAGGTATTCCATTTTAAGAAACTCCACTGCTAGATGTTCCATACTGAGAGTGCTCGGGGTGAACGAACATATTTTCCGGATCACAACTCGACTATTGAAATTGCATACGGGTGAAGGCACGAATCAGGTCTTGTAATCGGCGTCCAGACGATCCAACTTGCGCAACAGTCCCGGCCAGACAAAACCTCCCCCCAAACCCTCAGTCTGTACAAGCGCCGCATCAGCGACGCCTTCAAGGATGCGCGGACCAATAGGAAGCAGGTCACCACCACCAGCCAAGGCAGCAATCTGGATCTGACAGGCGCTTTCAAAGATGTACATCGCCAGAAATGCATCCGCGATGGTTCGCCCGACCGTGAGCAACCCGTGGTTACGCAGCAGCAGAAAACTGCCCTGTCCCAGGTCGTGTTGGAGACGCGGCTTCTCCTCATCGTGCAGAGCGACACCTTCGTAATCGTGATAACCAAGGCCGGTAAGCACAAATGAAGACTGCTGCGAAATCGGCAGAAGTCCGGCTCGCTGGGCACTGACGCCCACCCCCGCACGGGTGTGGGTGTGCAGCACACACTGGACATCCGTACGTAGTGCATGGACAGCACTGTGAATCACGAAACCCGCTCGGTTCACAGTGAACCCAGTCTCACGGACCTGATGCCCCTCTTGATCTACCAGCACCAGGGAAGAGGCCGTGATCTCCTCGAAAAGGAGCCCGTAGGGGTTGATCAGAAAATGATGTTCCGGGCCTGGGACACGGGCACTGATGTGGGTGAACACCAGATCCGTCCAACCATACAAAGCAACCAGTCGATAACATGCTGCCAAATCACATCGCAGTTGCCACTCCTGCTCACTCACTTGCGCCTTGAGCGAAGGCATCTCCATTTGAATCTCCTTACCGTTTGGGTTCTTATTGTGTTGCTCACATAAATCCTGCACGGTAAGCATAAGGCGAGACAACGGGCTTCCCTGTTGCTCAAACGGACAGCAGAGAGTCATTTCAGGTCAGCGTTAACAACTGAAATGGCGGCATTGAGCAATACGACTCGGCAAAGCGTAAACAGGCGCGTACACCCCTGCGAATAGCGCTAGAATTAGAAAAAAGGATAACCAGATGGATGGTTCAGCACGTTATACAACAGCCAATCTGCATGTTTATCTACTGCGTTGTCTTGCTGGCATGAGCAACGACTTTGGCATTGATCCCGCCCGCTTATGCCTGGGTCTTGGATTTGAAATAGCAGACCTTTCAGATCCTGAATGTCGTGTTTCCTTTCGCCAGGCCAGTTCCATGATCAGGCGGGCTCTGGAAATGACCAAGAGTCGGGAGCGAGGGCTGGGGCTTGATATCGGTCTCAAAGAAACCATCGGCTCCATTGGCCTGGTGGGATACGCGATGCTCACCAGCCCTACGCTGGGAGAGGCCATCAGCCTGGGTGTAAAAATGCAAAGTCATGCCGGAACGCTACTGCAGCTCGACCGGGTCGATAGTGATGTGCATGTGTCGATTCGGGCTACCAGCCTGTTCCACGAACCCGATATACAGGTGTTTCTGGTTGAGGAAACCTTCGGTATCTTCCTGAATCTGGTGCGAACGTTGGTGGGTGATGCCTTCAACCCGACCTCTATCGAATTGACCTATCCAAAGCCCTCCTACGCGACACAGTACGACCAGGTTTTCAAATGCCCGGTGCGTTATGAGCAAAAAGACAACCTATTTACGTGTGAAGCCCACTGGGCTGACAAAACGATCGCCACCTATGATCCGCTAAGCCATCGACAGGCCCTGGAGTTTCTACAGATGACTGTCGCCCAACAATCGACGGAGAATGAATTCATTGAATCCATCGAGCGCATCATACGCCGTGACCTTCGCCAAACGCCGGCACTGGCAGCCGTTGCAACGCAACTGTGCATGAGCGATAGAACCTTGCGCCGACGCCTGGCTGACCAAGGCCAGTCTTATCAGAACGTACTCGACCAGATCCGCAAGGATCGTGCGCTTGCCCTGTTAAGCAACTCGCGCCTGAGCATTGAAGAAGTGGCCTATGAAGTAGGCTTCAGCGATGCCCATAACTTTCGCCGGGCTTTCAAACGATGGACGGGGCATGGACCAAGGCAAACGCATTGATCATCCTCGCTACTGTGCCGAAACGACTAATGATCACGGCGCAATATTGAAACCAACCGCACTAGGTGACACTGCTCACCCCAAAAAACGCACAAACAAAAACGCCACTCGATTGAGTGGCGTTTTTGTGTATTTGGAGCGGAAAACGAGACTCGCATCTGGTGTCCGACTCATTGAAATCTAAGGGTTTTCTTTTCTTGCTGAAGCAAGAAAGGACTCAACTCTGGACTTGTTCTTGGGGTGTATCAAGGGCCAAGCAGGAGGTATACGTCCGGCCAAGTCATCTTGCCCTCTTCGGAAACACAAGACATTGCTCTGGGGCCATCATGCAGCTCTCGACCGTGGATGCATACACGTGAAACGCATGGCCACGTCTTTAGATGCACTGAAGGGAAGTTCACCAACGAGGAAAGCCGTATCGCTTCGGATCAGGGCTCCCAATATGGCAGCGGCCAGTTTCGCCAGCGACTCTGGCGGTACCGCATGCGCCAGAGCATGAGTCGCCGGGGCAACTGCTACGACAACTCGCCGATGGAGCGTGTATTCCGGAGTTTGAAAACAGAATGGATACCAACCGTGGGCTACATGACAGCCCAAGAAGCGCATCAAGACATCAGCCATTATCGGATGTATCGGTACAACTGGATTCGGCCGCACCAATTCAACGCTGGGCTGGCGCCAGTTCAGGCTGAGAAAAAACTTAACGGCGTGTCCGAGATTAGCTGACCATTACAACTTAACCTGCCGAGGATCTGTGATGCAGAGTTCGATTTGAAAAATCTCAGCACTACATCACTGCCATAATAATCCCCTAGTCGGGGTGTTTGGGCGGTGCGATCTTGTTGATGCCGCTCCAATGTTCGGCGAGTTTTCCATCGCGGACGCGATAGGCATCGAACACGAAAAAGGGATAAGTGCGCTCCGGATCTTCCGGCTCGGGTTGGGGGAACTCACCCGCAATCACTACCATATCGCCCTCGGCAACAATGAGTGTTGGCGGCATGAAAAGGTCCGGCTGAACCGGCAGCGGCGGCAGGCCGTGAAATATTTCGGCCACGAAAGCCTCCAAGCCGGCGCGGCCGCTGGGCAGGTGAGTACTATGCTGCTGGTAGTCCTCGGTCACGAAATCCCTTACCGCTGCGGGATTCCGAGCATCGAACACATGTCTGTAGAAATCGATCACGAGCTGGCGGTTGTGAGCTGCCTGGTCCGTCGATTGGAATTGGTTGGTCATAGTCTTCATATTCCGAGTCAGAACATCACATGAACACAGGCCCCTGCTTCTTCGCGCGAAAGCCCACAATGATCAAGCTGACAGCCCTTCCATTGCTGCTTCGGCGCGTCAGGATTCTAGTTGGGGGAGTATGGCTGGCCAGAAAAGGAATGCGGAAGTCACAGAGGGTCACGTAACGGCTCTTCCTGTTGATAAGGCCTAGGAAGCGTTCAGACGAGCCGCGAATGAACTGAAATGTGGATGGGAGCGCAGGATATCGTAGACGGGCGAGGTGAGAAGCAGCAATTCCTGGATATGAGTGCGTGACATGAGCGCTCGATCCAACCAATGGAAGGCTTGCTCCACCTCTCGCAGACCGAGGTGCATCAACGTCATCGCTGCCAAGTGGGCGCCCTCCGGATTAGCGCTACTGTCCTGCAAGACATTGAGCAGACGCCTTGCCTTGGCTTCCTGTCCGGCTTGGGCATAAGCGAAACCCAGATGCGCCAGGGCGATAGGATGTTCGTCCATCAGACGGCAGGCTTCCTCCAATTGAGCGATGGCACTGTTGGGGAGCCCGGCATATAGAAGACAGTCGCCCAGTAACAGCTTTACCGCATCGAACTCAGGCGCCAAAGCCACGGACCTCTGGGCGAACATGATCGCACCGTCGAAGTCGCGCATATGCATGCAGATCGCGGCCAACGAAGAAACAGCGAAGGCGGAACGCGGAGCCAGTTCCACCCCGCGCTCTGCGGCCTGGAATGCCTCCTGCAGCCGTCCGGATTGAAGATGCCCCAACCCCATCGCGGTATGGGGCAAACCGTCTGCCGGACTGGCGATGATCGCCTGGTTGAACATCATCGTCGCTTCGTCGGCATAGCCGGACGTGAGACGCCCAACGCCGAGGGCGACCTGTTCACCTGCCGTTCGGTCCTGGATCGCACCGCGTAAGTATTCCCGCAGCAACACGTTATCGCGCAGTACATATCGCGGCGCCATCTCGTCCTCACCGATAGCCGCGCAGGGTATGGAACTGAGCCAGGTGTGAACGGAAGCGGCGACGTCGGTCGCGACCTTGCGTTGAAAGACCATCATGTCGTCCACCTGTTGTTCATGGCGCCCCGACCAGACGCTCACATCCAGGGTTGGATCGATGATTCGCAGATTCAACCGATAGGTCCGCCCTTGCCGGAACAGGCTTCCTTCCATGACGTAGGACACTTGTGACGCTCGAGCGATAAGCGACAAATCCATCGCCGTTTGGCCGAATTTCTGGCTGGAACCCTGGGAAAGTACGGCCACGCTCGGCAGATTGGCGAGGTATAGGCTGATCTCGTCATGGAATGACGTGACCAGATCGGGCTCGTCAATGCTCAGCCCCGAGAAAGGCAAAATCAGCAACCGTGGCCGAGGCTGCACGCGCACAGGAGATCGCACCGTCGTCGTCTCAATGCTCCTGGCCTTGAATTGGAATCTTGGCGTGAATCCCCCTTTTGGCAACGAGATCCGTACCGGGTCCATCATACCTTCGGTCCGATAGTAGAGTTCCAGCCGCGTTCTTAGCCGCCACGCTTCGGTCCGCACGCTGGTATCGACCCGCGGGTCGAACCCCCCATCGCGGCCGAACGCATCCACGGCGATATTGAATTGCTTCAGCCGATCACCGCGCCCGGCCAGCGTTTCGGACACGAGATATTGCAGCAACTCCCGCAGACGTTTCGTGCGCTGGAAAGTTTCGCTTTGCAGCACTGCCTGAAGCGCCGCGATGACGCGCTCCTCTTGCAGATCGACGGTGGCGATGACACTCGGATGCATGCTGTGCTCGTCCATGGTGCGGCAGATTGTCACATCCTATTCCTTTTTTGGGTTCATACCGCATAGCGCCGCGAGCGGATAGGTCACATCACGTCACAAATGCCATCGGCCCTCAGGCCTGTATCAGCGTAACCCTCTGAGACTTCGTTTCTGCGCGAGATGGGCGGCACTATCTTCGTCGTGTTCAACCCCAACGAAAACGACAATAAAATGAACCCACTCAGCAAGCTCAACACGCCGGCGGATTCCAACGCCGGATCCGGCGCACCGCCTGTCAATACCCCTGGCCCCAGCCCTGAAGCAGTGAAGATGCGGGACGCGATCCTGGCGCTGACACCGCTTCTGCGCGAAACCGCGTGGGAAAGCGAGAAAGCGACGGCGCTCGTACCCGAAGCATTGCGGGCGCTGGACCAGACCGGGTTTTTCCGCACCACGTTACCGGCAAAATTCGGCGGTTCGGCCTTCGGCGCACGCGACCTGGTAGAGGTGATCGCCGCTGCGTCCTATGCTGACGGCTCAGCCGGCTGGAGTGGCTTCGCGGCCTCCGGCATCCGCCTGGTTCTCGCTTTCAGCCAGCAGGCCGTCGACGAAGTTTCGGCGCAGATCATGGATTGGGTCGGGCCGGCCGCCGTGGGGGCTTCGATCTTTTCCAACATCGTCGGGCAGGCCAGACGCACCGACGAAGGGTTCCTGGTCACAGGTAAGTGGATGTACGGCAGCGGCTGTAGTTATGCCGCATGGGCAGTGGTCGGCATCGAATGGCAAGAAGAGGATAACAAGCCCGTTCGCGGCTTGGCGCTGATTTCCCGGGAGCAGTACGAGATCCTTGACGACTGGCATGTCATGGGCATGGCCGCGAGCTCAAGCAACAGCATCGTGGCCCGTAACGAGATCTTCGTTCCGGCCTATCGCGTGGTCCGCCATGCCGACCTGCCTGTCGCCCTGGGCGCTATCGCGCAGAAATATGAAGGGCTCACTTACCGGATGGGTCCCTTGGCGACCATGCTGTCCACGGCGCTCGCCAACATTGCCATTACCCTCGGGATGGCAAGGGGCTGTCTTGATTGCTTCATCGAACAGGCCAACAAGCGGGTGCCGTTCAACCTGCCTTATGAAACGGTCGCGACGATGCCGTCAACCCAGGTCGTTGCAGGACGGGCACACGCCATGATCAAAGCCGCCGAGGCGTTGATCCTGCAGACGGCCGACGAAGTTGATGCGCGCACCCTGCGCGCAGAAGACTTCATGCCTCGCGAGGAGTCGCTCGCCACGATGAGCCTGGTCTACGCCGCGAATCTCTGCGGCGAGGCTATTGACGAAATGCAGCTTTGCATCGGTTCTTCGACCGTCAGCCTACGCAACCCCATTCAACGCTTCGCTCGGGACGCACGGGTGATGCTGACCCATGGCGCCATCCGGCGGGATCCGGCAGCAGAAATCGCGGGACGACATGTTCTTGGTCTTCCGCCCTTCAACATGTTCGCTGGCGGCTTGGCACAGCGCTAACGGCTTCATACAGAGAAAAACGATATGTCCAGTTCTACTAACAACCGCTCGTCAACTTACGCCATCGATCCGATCTTTCTGGAACGCTGGTCTCCACGCGCTTTCGATCGGGACGCAGTCATTTCCGACCAAGACCTGATGACCATCTTCGAAGCGGCGCATTGGGCACCTTCCTCTTTCAACTCGCAACCCTGGCGCTTCATATATGCCCGCAAGGATACGCCGGAATGGTCGCGTCTGTTCGATCTTCTCGTGCCCATGAACCAGGGTTGGGCTGTCGGAGCCTCGGCGCTGGTCGTGCTCGTGTCAGCCACAACCGCACAGCCACCAGGTGCCCCCGGGCCGATGCCCTCCTACAGCCATTCATTCGATGCCGGCGCAGGCTGGGCTTATCTCGCGTTGCAAGCGACGCGGCTTGGTTGGCACGCACATGCGATGGCCGGGTTCGATGTCGAGCGCGCTTACGAAGCGCTCGACGTGCCCAAAACCTACCGGGTCGAAACAATTATCGCCATCGGCAGGTTGGGGGATAAGAGCCTGCTCCCCCCTCCATTGCAGGAGCGCGAGCAGCCAAACGGTCGCCGGCCAGTCGAGGAACTGGTGATGGAAGGAGGATTCCACTCATGAAAATGTATTCGAACAAGCCCTTCATCGTCGGGATCGGCGGTACGGCTTCCAAAGGCTCCTCCACCGAACAGGCACTGGCCCTTGCCCTATCGGCCGCAGAAGAGGCTGGTGGGAGGACTCAACTCTTCGGTGGCGAGGCTCTTCTGGCTCTCCCGCATTATGTACCGGGCAGTGCCGCTCGCAACAATGACGGACAGGCGCTGATCGAGGCGGTTCGCGCCGCGGATGGTCTCATCATCGCAAGCCCCGGCTATCACGGCACCATCTCGGGTCTCGTCAAGAATGCAATTGACTATTTCGAGGAGATGTCCAGGGACGAAAGGATCTATCTGGACGGCCTGCCAGTCGGCTTGATCGCTACCGCCTATGGCTGGCAAGCGACCGGTGGAACCCTCGGCGCGCTGCGCTCAATCGTTCACGCGCTACGCGGCTGGCCAACGCCCATGGGGGCGGCGATCAACTCAAGCGGGAAAGTCTTCTCCGATGGTATCTGCCAGGACCAAGCCGCAGCCAACCAGCTCAATTTGGTTGGCCGTCAGGTCGTCGAATTCGCGGGCTTGCATGTCATGTCAAAGCCACTAAGAAACGCTAGCTAGGAAACCTCGATATGTCACAACCTCATATTGACCAGCCACTGCCGTCCATAGTGCCGACTGGTGCCGTCGAATCCCCCTGGATCACCGATATTGGCCGCTCCATCGCCGCCAAGGTGCGAGCGCTAATACCGCTCATCCGCGAACAGGCTCAAGAAGGCGAAAGGATCGGTGCACTCACGCCGGATGTGCTCCAAGCCGTCACAGATGCTGGCATCTTCAAGATGGGAATGCCCCTCGAGTGGGGTGGCTATGCACTCGGCGCGCGCGATCTCGTCGAGATTATCAGCCTTCTCGGAGAAGGAGACGGCTCCGCTGGATGGGCCGGTTTCGTCGGTGTGGGAATGAAGAACCTCCTGGCGCTGAAGCCCCAAGTCATAGAGGAGGTCCGCCTCGATACCGAGGGCTGGGCAGGTCCCGTCATTGTGGGCGCCTCCGTCTATGCAACGAAGGTCGGCGACGCTCGCAAGGTTGACAGTGGCTGGATGGTGAAGGGCCGCTGGGCTTTTGGCAGCGGATGCAAGCACGCTAAATGGGCGCTACTGGGCATCGAATACAACCCAGCATCGACCGGGGGTTCCGGCCGTGGCGTCGTCGTGGTCCAGCGCGACCAGTATGAAATCCTCGACGACTGGCATGTCATGGGCCTGTCAGGATCGGCGAGCAACAGTCTCGAGATCGTTTCCGAACAGTTCGTCCCCGATCATCGATTCCTGGATCTCGCTGAGTTTCCGATGCGGATGCAGATGATTCGCAACCACTTCCACGGCGCCGGTTTCCAGCAACGTGGCCTGGCCCAACTTCTCACCGTGACGCTCACCAACATCGCCATCGCATTGGGCATGGCCCGAGGAGCACTCTCGTGCTTCGCCGAGCAGGCGCAGACACGAAAACCGTTCAGCTTGCCCTACCCTACCATCGCCGATATGGCCTCGGTCCAGGTCGCTGCAGGCAAGTCTCTGGCCATGATCAAGGTCGCTGCTGCGACGATCGAGGGCTGCGCGGATCAGTTGGACGCCAGGACGGCAGTTGGGCTGGACTTTGCAATGGAAGAGGAATCCGAAATCAGCCTCAGCCTCGCTTATGCGGGAAATCTTTGCGAAGACGCGATTACCCTCCTGCAAAAGACCATCGGCTCTTCGACGATGTCACTGAAAAATCCAATCCAGCGCTTCGCACGCGATGTCCGGGTCCTGACGTCCCATGGCGCGATCCGGGTCGATCCTCAGTCGGAACAGAATGGCCGGCGCATCCTAGGACGAGAACCGTTCTCGATGTTCGGCGGAGCCGTACCAACACGCGACAACCAACTTCCGGGCAATCCCCACTCAGGCATCCAACCTCCTGGAAACCCATTCCCAGGCACCCCATTCAAAAAGGAGTTTGTGAACCGATGAGCGACTTCACCATTATTGATGGCGTGGCCCAGATCCACAATCCGGAGCTGTACCAGACTTGGCTCGACCGGCCGGACTATATAGAGGCGTTGGCAGCCTCCTCCTCGCCGGAAGTCACGGCGACCAAGCGGCTGCTCATCGAGTTCGAGGCGGAACTCGCCCGCATGGTGCGGGACGGCACAGTGCAGGAGAAAGTCGAGGAGGTGATGACGCGGTTCATCGCCGATGACTACATCCAGCACGACCCGAACGCCCCGGGCAATGGCCGCGAACTGCTCATCGAGCATTTCCGCCGCGTCCCACTAAGCGGTGTAACGCCGCCGCCCGTTGTTAGTGTGATCGTCGAGGGAGAGCTTGGCTGCATCATGATGAAAGAACCACTTCCAGATCCGACGGCACCAGGCCAGACCTATGAGTGGTACATGATTACGGTGTTCCGGGTACGCGACGGCAAGCTCTCCGAACATTGGAGCACCTTCAAAAAAATGGCCGACCCGTTTCCACCGAAAAAGAGCTGAGGCTGCCATGAACAAAGATTTTCATTTTCCGGGGATAGCCCCGAAATTTCCGGAATCCTCTTACCTGAGCGAAACCGGAAAAAAAATCCGCGATGATGTCCTGTGCAAGCTCGATCTGCTGCGCGCGCATGCCTCTGAAGGTGAAGAACTGGGAATGCTCGCACCTGCGACACTTGAGGCTTTGCATGAAGCAGGGGTTTTCAAGATCACGCTTCCGATCGAACTGGGCGGCTATGCGCTCGGCGCACGCGACACCGCCGAGATCGTCAACACACTGGGTCTGGCGGATGCATCGGCTGGCTGGACGGTGATCGTCTCAACCGCCGCGCGCAACACCCTCGCCTTTCCCGAGCGTGCGCGTAACGAGGTGTTTAGCAACGTGGATAAATGGGTCGGGCCGCTGATGTTCGGCGCAACGGTCCTGGCCCCCCATGTCGGCGAAGGTCGCAAAGTCGAAGGCGGCTACATGGTCAAAGGCAAATGGCCGTTCGGCAGCGGGTGCCGCATCGCGGCCTGGGGGTCGGTCGGCATCGGATATATCGACCCGCATACGGGAGCCAGCCGCCGCGCAATGGCGATACTGTCACAAGACCAGTACCAGATCCTCGATGACTGGAAGGTCATGGGGCTGGCGGCGACATCAAGCAATAGTGTGCGGACAGCAGAAGAGGTATTCGTCCCCGACTATCGCGTTGTTCAGATGGATGAGCTGATCGGGCTCATCGATGGATTGCGTGGCAAATATCAGGGTCTGGGCTTCAAGAACAGCCCCATCGGCTCGATGATAGCAATGACAGTCTCCTTTGCGGCGCTCGCCTGCGGGATGGCCAAAGGCGCGCTGACAGCATTCATCGAACAAGCGAAAAAGCGCGCGCCCTTCAACGTGCCCTACACCACCATGTCCGAAATGGCCAGCATCCAGGTCGTGGCGGGCAAAGCGCGCGCTGTCACCAATGCGGCCGAGGCGGTGATCTACCGCCATGCCGACGAAGTGGATCGGCGTGCCATGGCCGGAGAGGATTTTTCCCCCCCGGATGAACCGGAGATCACCATGGATCTCGTTCACCAGATTCATGAATGTCTGCGGACAATCGACGGCCTCCAGCTTGCTCTGGGCTCTTCGACAGTGAGCCTTAGCAATCCGATCCAACGTTTCGTCCGCGATATCCATGTTCTTGCTACGCATGGTGCCTTCCGAGTCGATCCGATGGCCGAGATCAATGGCCGTGACATGTTCGGACTGAAACCGTTTCCGATGATGGCCGCGTTGACGCCGTCGTCGGCGCCACCGCCAGCCCCTGCGAAAGCATAACCGCCACCAAACGTAAGGCCGCCGTCACACGAAAGGGTCGTGACGCGCGGTCAAGCAGATGATGAATGCTATCCCCAACAAAAATAATAATGGAGACACCCTTGTGGAACAGATCGCGGACCAATCCTCTTTTCTAGGCCACCCTCCGCCAAAAGCGACGTGGCAGACTTATCTTCTCGATTTTCGGCGAGCACCTGGCCGGGCGAAAGCCGCGCTCCTGGGCTGTTTCGTCATGATGACCCTCAGTCCTGCGGGACTCTCGGCGATGATGCCCTTTATCACGGTATCGTTCGCGGCTCAGACCGGAAAGAGCATGCCGGAAGCGCTCCTGCTGTTTGTGGCCATTCCGCTGTTAATTGCGCCGTTTATCCTTCCGATCGCGGGTGCGTGGGTGGACCGTTGGGGGGCCAAACGGGTCGCCATCCCCGCCGCGATCCTTTATGCCGCGACGACCGCGCTGATACCGCTCAGCAGCATGCTCCCCTGGCTTTTCGGTCTTGTCATCGTACTAGCATCAGTGTTCGGCTTCATGGCCAGCCTCGCTGTGGTATTCAAGGTGGTAACGGGATGGTTCCCGCGCCATCGCGGTATCGGCTTTGCCCTGATCGGCATGGTCTCGAGTCTGGCGAGCGCAGTGCTCTCCCCTGTGTTCCAATGGGCCATTGACGGCGACAAGTCGGAGTTCGCCGGCCTCGGCTGGACTGGCACCTATTATGCCGTCGCCGTCTCGATTGCGATCCTCGCGATTCCAGCGGCACTGTTCCTTCTCTCCGAACCTCCCTACGCCATCACGGAGCCGGCTTTTCCCAAGACCCCAGCCGAAACCAGACGGGCAGACACTCCCGGTGTCCCGCTGCGCAAGGCGCTTCGGACCCCCACTTGGATCTTCATCGCGGTGTCCTTGGCGCTGGCTGCGGCCGGCCCCATGGCGGTTCGTCAGAACGCGGTCAGTTTTTTCGCTGAACGCGGTTTCGACGCCTCGACCGTCGCGGTGTCGCAATCGGTGCTCTTCATTGCCTCGATCATCGGCTTGCTCGCCGGCGGCATGACGCTGGACCGCGCGCGCCGCCCCTGGATCGTCGGCGCGCTACTCGCGGTGGTGCCCATCGGGCTGGTGCTGTCCTACTTCAACCACGGCAACGTTCCTGTGCTATTTGTGGCCACCGCCTGCCTGGGCTTCGCTACAGGTGCGGAATCGGCCCTGGGGCCGTTCCTTATCGCACGCTATTTCGGTCTGAAATGCTTTGCCCAGCTCCAGGGCCTCACCCTGGCCATCTCGACGCTCTCGCTCGGCCTCTCGCCATTCCTGGTGAGCGCCATGCAAACCGCCACGGGCAGCTACGCCGTTCCATTCACAGCACTGACCGCACTCACCGGACTGGCCACGCTTCTCGCTTTTTTCCTCCCGGACTACCCCGCCGAATGGATCCACCCTGTCGAACTGGAACGACTCACGCGTCCCGCAACCGGAGAAAAACCCTGAATTATCTGCTGCAGCAGCCCTAGAAGACGGAGCCAATATAGGCACATCGCCGGCGCTCGATCGAGCGTCGGCACAAACAAAAAACAATAATAAGTGGAGGCATCATGAACTTTCCTGGTCTCAGGGCTGAGGTTCGATGCGAGCTCAGCGAACGCATTGTCGGTCCGGACAACAGATCGCATAAACTGGCGCATGAAGTCGTGGCCGCAATGGAAGAGGATCTCTCCATTCGCGGCTGGCCGGAAGGTCATCTGATCGGCTCGGTTTCGGCACTGCGGCAGCGCTTCGGGATGGGACGCAAGGCGTGCCAGGAGGCAATCACCATCATGCAAACACGCCGGCTCATCAATGTCCGACGAGGTGTCGGCGGTGGCCTTTATGTCTCCCGTCCGGGATTGAACGACACGGCGCAGGCGCTCATTCTGCATCTGGTCCTCAGCCGCACCTCACCACGTGTCCTTCGCGATGCACGCATCGCTGTTTGTCATATTGCCATCCGCTCGCTCATCGGGCGCAACATGCCCTTCGTCTATCGGGACTGGCCGTCCATTGCTGGCAATGAATCGGGATCGAACTTTCATCGCCAACTGGCCCTGGCCTGCGGCAACCCGACAATCGTTTTCCTGATGGATCTTCTGGAAGAGCTACAGCGACGCTACGTTGCCGCCAATCCCCAGAAACTCGATCAAGCCGAAATCCATACAGCGCCATTGGACAACGCCCTCATCGAGGCCATACGATCAGGTGACGCAGAAACTGCGTGCGACCTGATCCGAGATCGCATACAAACACTCGATATGTCCGGGGTGAACCGACCGATGGATCAGGTCAGCTTTGACCAGATCACAACCTTCCTCGATCTGAAAAAAAACTCCGGCCGATTGGCGGGATTGATCGTCGAGGAAATTCTGAAGCATGCGGTAGCGGTATCGTTCAAACTCGGATCCGAGTGGGATATTGGCGCTCGCTACGGTTTCACCGGCGAAGTCGTACGTCCGGCCTTGCGAATGCTCGAGGATCTCGGCATCGTTGCCTGCTGCCGCGGGCGCAGCGGCGGCGTGATCAGCACCCAGCCCAGGATCGGGACGGTCGTGCGTCTGATCAGTTCCGGTATCGCGAGTTGCGGCATCTCTCCAGAGCAAAACTTCGAGTTGTCGAGCCAGCTCGTGATAGAAGGCGTGCGCTTGGCCGCCGAACGCAACAAGAGTGCTCCCCCCTCTCCGAGCAAAGATGTCCCTTCACAGAAAATCGTCAATTTGACCGATCTCATCGACATCGAGAACACGTTGCTCGACATGATGGACAACCCGATCCTCGCAATTTTCGTGCGAAGCGTGGCCCTGCAATCCTTGCTGAGCAAGAGGTTGGAGGATCTTACCCACTTTTCAGGCCAGATGGCCTTGACGATGCACGCCTGCAGTCTGGAGATCTCGCGGGCAATCCGGATGGGTGAAACGATGACTGCGGTCAACGCGGCCAAGCACAAAAGCGAATTGATGAAACACGAAATAATGGGGGTTTCATGAGCATTGCCAATCCGTCTACCCGCCATTCTGATTTATCCGACAAACTGGATCCGCAGCTACTCCGCATTGCAGCCGTGGTGGTTCTGGGCGCCTTCATGTCGATCCTCGACACAACAGTCGTCAATGTCGCGATCCAGGGGCTGACAAAAACCTTCCAGGTTCCGCTGGAAACCACTCAGTGGATTACCACCGGCTATATGCTGGCCCTCACCACGATCATCCCCCTCGCCGGTTGGGCGGCCGACCGCTTCGGCACCAAACGCCTGTATCTGACCTCGATCCTGCTGTTTCTACTCGGGTCCGTCTTGTCAGGCGCCGCCTGGTCGATGTCGTCGCTGATCCTGTTCCGTGTGCTGCAGGGACTCGGAGGCGGTATGATCTTGCCCACCGGCATGACACTCCTGAGCCTTGCCGCCGGTCCACAGCGCATGGGGCGCCTGATGGGAATCGTAGGACTGCCGATTGTTCTAGGCCCCATCCTGGGTCCAACCTTGGGTGGATGGCTGGTTGACGACGTGTCCTGGCGCTGGATCTTCTTCATCAATCTGCCCATTGGCGCGATTGCGTTGTATGCGGCCTATCGCGTGCTTGCCTCTGACGAATCCAAACCTCATCACGCCTTGGACTGGATTGGCTTACTGCTCCTTTCTCCGGGGTTGGCAATCTTCATTTATGGCCTTGCACAAACTACGGCAGCGGGCAGCTTCAACTCGCTTACGGCTGATGGCTGTGTGCTCGCTGGCCTTGCGATGATCGTCGGATTCATCCTCCACGCCCTGCGTCGTGACAACGCGCTGATCGATGTCCGGCTGTTTGGTCGGCGGACCGTTGGCGCCGTCGCTTTCACCACCTTTCTGTTGAGCGCAGCCGCTTTCGGCCTATCCCTTCTGTTTCCGTTGTATTTTCAGATGGTGCGCGGTTACTCCGCATTCGACACCGGACTTCTCGTCGCCGTGGAGGGGCTAGGGGCAGTGCTGTCGATGCCGGTCGCGGGTTATCTGGCCGACAAGCTAGGAGCTGGAAAAATTGTCTTGTCTGGCGTCGCATGCACTACATTTTCTGTTCTGCTGTTGAGCATGACTGAAAATACGACGCCGCTCTGGAACATTGAAGTGATGTTGTTCATCGTGGGGCTCGGCAAAGGGGCAACGATGATGCCTGCGACGAGCGCCGCGCTCAGTACATTGCGCAAGCATGAGATCGCTCGGGCCACGAGTGGGCTGAACGTAATACAGCGCGCCGGTGGCGCGCTCGGCACGGCTCTGCTGGCTGTTATCCTGACGCGCGGGGTATCCGGCATCGCTCCGGTCAACAGCGCAGGGAGCCTGCTCTCCAGTATCACTGGGACCGTGCAGCAAAATCTCTCGCTCGGGATCCAACAAGTATTCAGTCATGCTTTTCTTTGGGCACTCGGAATCATCATTTTGGCGGGTTGCGGTGCTCTATTCCTGTTGAACAAACCTGCGGCCGAAAGCAATGGGAATGAGACCGCCGCCGGCTCAGACAACGAGGAGATATCTCGGGCAAGTACCTAGCAAGGAATATCGATCGGACGCTCACCGATAACCGATAAACCGTAACCGGAAACAGCAACCAAACTGTGTCGATGGTTCGATAGCAGGATCATTTGCTGAACCCCGAGTTCAGCAAGAACCATGGCCCCGGTACCATAGTCACGCAGCTCCCTGATTTCCGCGTCTCGATCGTCCTGGCCACGAAACCGAACGGTCGCGGTAAATGCATCGGATCTAGGCTTGTTGATGATCACCACAACACCCGCCCCCTCTTCAGCGATAATTTCCATTGCCCGGGTGAGATAACTTGACTCCTCACAGACTTCACCGAAAGCATCGGCGAAGATAGAGAGGGCATGCATGCGCACCAGAATCGGCCGGGAGGGGTCGATGATGCCTTTGACCAAGGCAATCTGCTCACTCTTGCTGGCCTTGTTCCAAAATGCATAGACCAACCACTCCCCTCCCCATTTGCTCTTGAATGACGTCGCAGCCTTGAGCTCAAGCAAATGGTCGTGGCGCAATCGATAGGCGATAAGATCCCGGATCGTGCCGATCTTCATTGCATGCCGCTTTGCGAAAACGATCAGATCGTCCATACGAGCCATAGTGCCATCATCCTTCATGATCTCGCAGATCACGCCCGATGGATTCAACCCGGCAAGGCGCGCCACGTCCACGGACGCTTCAGTGTGACCGGCTCGAATCAGAACGCCGCCATTGCGAGCACGCAGGGGAAAAACATGCCCTGGAGTGGTGATATCTGCAGGTCCATTGGCAGCACCAATGGCGACGGAGATCGTACGAGCTCGATCGGACGCCGAAATCCCGGTGCTTACGTCTTCGCGCGCCTCTATCGATACGGTGAAAGCAGTTTCATGGCGTGTTCCGTTAGAACGACTCATCGGTTCGAGTTCGAGTTGCTCAACCCGTTCTTCCGTCATTGCTAGACAAATCAGACCCCTGCCGTAGGTCGCCATGAAATTGACCGCCTCGGGAGTCGCCATCTGAGCGGGAATAACAAGATCGCCTTCGTTTTCACGATCCTCATCATCGACCAGAATGAACATGCGGCCGTTGCGCGCTTCGTTGATGATCTCCTGAGGCGAAGATATGTAGGATCGCGACTCTGCAGTTTGATTTTTTTTCTCTTGCATTTATAGATCCTCCGTCGGAGGATCCCCATTTTAGGATTCTTGCCTGAAGTTAGGTGACCTCAAAAATATGAATGCTGCTCATCGGCTGTAACCGCGAGCAGCGTATTTTTATGTCCTCAGAATGAAATGATTAGCTTTTCATTGAGGATCAGTGCCGATGGAAGCTCCTCATTTGCCACGGTTCCTGGGTTACTGACCAAGGATGCGGTCGAGATCAAATACATACCTGGCATCACGCGGTACGAGTATGAAATTGCTTCTTGAGTGGAGACATCCGACGTATTCCGAACGCCACTCGCGGCTACGGCGGATTGCAACTCACGACTCTCCCAGGTTTTACTATAACCCACCGAAATCATATCGAATGGCCGGTTCTCAAACGGCCCAACATAAAATAGGTTGACCGCGACATCCTTGGCAAAAATATTGCGATCTGATGGTGCGGAATCGACTTTTATATCGAAATTTAGCCCCCCGGGGTTATTCTTATTCTTTGTCAGCTGCATCGTAAGGCCAGCATAGCTTGCGTAATTATTACTCGCTGTTTGCCCGTCAAACTTTGTATAGTCTGTAGTATTATAGATAAAGCCGGCCCGGGCCCATACGGGCAGGCTATCGTGCGTCAATCCAGTCCTATACCCGACTTCGTTTATATACAACGGGTTTGTACCCTCTGTACCCCACTTGAAACCTCCAGGATTTTTCTCCAGCTCTATGATTGCACCGGAAGAACTGATACTACGCGCCACGGCGAAATGGTGATAAAAACTCTTCGTCCATGGATCCTTTAGTGTAATTTCTGCTGTCGGTGTTGGCGTGTACACGCTCATACCCACCAGCGCAGGAATTGAACTCTGCAACCCTTGTGCGACGGACCCTGCGTTCCCGGTAAGATTCATGCCTACGAAATCTTGAACCGTTAGCAAGTAGCCGGCTTTGACCTCAATCGCGTTATCAAGCAAGGGTACATCGATGCCCAAGGTGGTCATCGTCGGGCCCATATTAGGCGCCTCCCCCGTTCCACCGCTGGAAGCAATGTGAGAAACGCTGCCGGTAAACTGAGCCCCCAACGGAAATCCGAGTCGGCTCAAATCATAGGTGGCATAGACGGTGCTGATTGCATAACCACTAAGGTTTTGCCCAGCATATTTTTGCGTCGTGGAACCATATCTGTTTTTAATATCGTACTCTACGACGGGAGAAAACGAACCTCGTATGCCCCACCCCGCGTCGGCCAGTTGGTCGCGGAGACCAAGCAGGTTTGGAGAAACTGTATCGCACGTCGACGGCAAATAGATCGTACTCATGATACGCGTGTTATATTTGTCGTATTTTTGACAATCAAAGCTACCTGTTGGAGGTGAGCCGCCAACATCGGGGAGGGCTAAAGACTGCGTTGATTGCGCCGCGGAACCCTCTGCCACCTGCGTACTCTTCTGCGTTTGTGCCTCGGCCCGGGATTCGGACACCCCAAGAAAAGTGAATAAGGATACCAGCGAGACTATCTTAAGCGCTGCACGCCAACTCTGGACAACAACCTTCTGCCGATCATGTATCTGGACCACAGTATCTTCTCCTTATTATTATTTGAGCAGTAGTTATCGCTACCAGCACTCATGATCCGCTCTATGCCTCCAAAAAATAGGTGCATCTATCGCGACATACATCTCGGACTGATTTCTTCCTCGTCGGCGGAAAGAAATAGATACACCTATATCTCGTCGACATATCGATGCCTAATCACTATTGGCTGACGGCAGAGTCATGAGATTCAGACGCAGCGATCCAGGCAGGTCCTGGTGTGGCAGTTGTAGAGAAAGGAGGTAGACCTTGATTACCGTTAAAGACATTGCATTTGTACGCTACCAGGTCACCGATCTGGCGAGCATGGAGCAGTTTTTGCTCGACTTCGGACTGCACCAGGTAGCGCGCACCGAACTGGCCCTGTACATGCGAGCCGCTGGTGCCGAGCACCATTCGCACATCAGTGAACTCGGTGACAGGAGCGCTCCCGTAGGCTTCGGACTGCTGGCACAGTCGCTCGCCGATCTGGAGCGACTCGCCGCGCACCTGGATCTGACCGTCGAGGACAACCCCGACCCCGGTGGCGGCAAGCGTGTTCGCTTCACCGATCCCGCGGGGTTCGTGGTCGACGTGATTCATGGTCAGGCGCGCCATGAGCCCCTGGCGACGCGCGCCCCCCTTGCAATGAATCCGTCAGTGCAGCGGCAGCGATTTGGCGAGAAGGTGCGCGTCGCACGCAGACCGAGTTCGGTCATGCGCTTGGGACATGTTGCGATACTCGTGCCGAACGTTCAGGAGATGCTCGCGTTTTACCACAACGTGCTCGGCTTCCGCGTCTCGGATACCTACTGGGCCGGCAATAAACAGAACACCATCGCCGCATTTCTGCACTGTGGTCTCGGCGAGCAGTGGACCGATCATCACACGATCGCGCTGGTGACTACGCAGGACGGCTTGGCACGTTTCGACCATTGCGCGTTCGAGGTGCTGGATCTGGACGATCTGTTCCAGGGCGGCGAATACCTCAGGGCCCGCAACTACAAACACTCGTGGGGCGTCGGTCGCCATGTTCAAGGCAGCCAGATCTTCGATTACTGGCGTGATCCGTTCGGCAACAAGATCGAGCACTGGACCGACGGAGATCTGGTCAATGACGACATGCCCGTGGGCCACGCCGAAATTTCCAACGAGGAAATGAGCCAGTGGGCTCCCCCACTGATGCCGGATTTCTACGAGTGAGCGTATCGCCGTATATTTTTAAGGAGACCTATTCATGAAGCTTGCGCGCTATACCTACGCCAATACCACTCACACCGATAGCACGACCATCGGCGTTGTTGTTGGCCAGCGCGTCGTACCGCTCTCGATGCTCGATTCCACGGCGCCTGAGACGATTCGCGAAGTGCTCGCCGAAGGACCGGAGTACATCAAGTGGCTGACGCAGCGACTCGAAGGCGCGGCGGGCGGATTGCCGCTCGGCGAAGTCCGTCTCGAGGCACCGATCCCCGATCCGCAGAAGTACCTCGCCATCGGTATGAACTATCACGATCATGCCGAGGAGGCGGCGCGAGCCGGAATCGCGCTGCCGAAGAATCAGCTGTGGTTCAACAAGCAGGTCAGTTGCATCACCGGGCCGTACGATCCAATCTACAAACCGCGAGTCTCGGAGCAGATGGATTACGAAGCCGAGCTAGGCGTCGTGATCGGGCAGCGCTGCCGCTATGTATCCATCGAAGAGGCGGCGAGCGTGGTCGGTGGCTATTTCGTCGCGAACGACGTGACCGCGCGCGACTGGCAGTTCAAGAGCCCTACCTTCACGCTCGGCAAGTCCTTCGACAGTCACGGGCCGATTGGTCCCTGGATCACGACCGCCGATGAGATTGCGGATCCCCACGCGTTGCAGATGAACTTGTGGGTCAATGGCCAACCGCGTCAGAGCACCAGCACCGGTGGGATGATCTACAACATCTGGCAGCAGATCCACGAGCTCACGCAAGTGATGACACTGGAACCGGGCGACCTGATCGCGACGGGCACCTGCGCGAACGTTGGCATTGCACTGGGGAAATTCCTGCAACCCGGGGACGTGGTACGCGTGGAGATCGAGCATCTCGGCCACATCGAGAACACCGTCGCCAACGAACCGGTTAGAGCCGCGCGTAGCAATATGTACCTTGCCCCAACGCAAAGGACCCGATGATGTTCGAAGTCAAATTGCTGATCGATGGAAAGACCGTACCTGCCTTGTCCGGCATCACGTTCGAGCGGCGCAATCCGCTTTCCGAGCAAGTGGTTTCACGCTCCGCCGCGGCGACGGCGCAGGATGCCCGCGCCGCGGTCGATGCGGCAGCACGGGCCTTTGTCTCATGGTCGCAGACGGGCCCCGGCGCGCGTCGCGCGCTGCTTCTGAAAGCGGCCGATGCCGTTGATGCACGGGTTTCACAGTTCATCGAAGCGATGGCGGCGGAAACCGGTGCGAGCGCATCTTGGGGTGGTTTCAATGTCCAGCTTGCGGCAGCGATACTGCGCGAAGCGGCCGCATTAACGACTCAGGTCAGCGGCGAGGTGATTCCTTCGGACCAACCGGGCAGCCTTGCGCTGGCCGTGCGGCAGCCGGCTGGCGTCGTGCTCGGCATGGCGCCGTGGAATGCCCCGGTGATTCTCGGCATGCGTGCGATTGCCGTGCCACTGGCCTGCGGCAATACAGTGGTGTTCAAAGGATCGGAGCTCTGTCCGCACACCCACGGCCTGATTGTGGAGGCGTTGAACGAAGCGGGGTTCCCGCCTGGCGTGGTGAACTTCGTGATCAACGCACCGGCAGATGCGGCGGCAGTGGTCGAAACGATGATTGCGCACCCGGCCGTGCGACGCGTGAACTTCACGGGCTCGACGCGTGTGGGACGAATTATTGCCACCACGTGCGCACAGCACCTCAAACCCGTGGTGCTTGAACTGGGCGGCAAGGCGCCGCTCATCATACTCGACGACGCCAATCTCGAAGCCGCCGTGGACGCGGCGATCTTCGGCGCGTTTGCCAACTCCGGCCAGGTTTGCATGTCGACCGAACGCATCATTGTCGACGCGCGCATCGCCGATGATTTCGTGCGGCATCTTGCGGCCCGCGCGCGCGCGCTGCCGCTTGGCGATCCGCGCGGCAATGATCCGGTGGTGCTTGGCTCCGTGATCGATATGAGCACCGTCGAACGCTGCAATGCGCTGATCGACGATGCGCTGACGAAGGGAGCAACGCTACTGTGCGGCGGCAAGACGAACAACACGCTGATGCCTGCCACCTTGCTGGACCATGTGACGCCGGACATGCGGATTTACCATGAGGAAGCCTTCGCTCCGGTGAAGCCTATCGTGCGGGTCAACGGTGTCGAGGAGGCCATCGCCTGCGCCAATGACAACGAATTCGGTCTATCTGCGGCGGTATTCGGCGGTGATATGGCGCGTGCGCTGGAGGTGGCAAAGCGCATCGAATCGGGCATCTGCCATGTCAATGGCCCGACGGTGCATGACGAGGCGCAGATGCCGTTCGGCGGCGTGAAAGGCAGCGGTTTCGGGCACTTCGGCGGGCGCGCGGGCATACATGAGTTCACCGAGCTGCGTTGGCTGACGCTACAGACGACGCCGCGCCATTACCCCTTCTAAAACCAATAAAATCAGGAGACATCTCATGACATTCGAATTCAAGCCCGGTGTGCGCTATCGCATGCCCGCAGTGTTCGGACCCGCGCCGGGTCCTCGTCAGAAATCCGATGGCAAACTCTGGAGTATGGAAGAAACCGGCACGATGAATGCCCAGTGGATGACCGTGAGCTACCGCACCGAGCGAGCGAGCCTCGAACGCATCCTGCCGCCAGGCTTCGCATTGCGCGGCGAGCCTCAGGTTCATGTGTCGCTGGCCTATTTCCGCAATCTCTATTGGCTGGCCGGACGCGGCTACGGCATTCTCAACGTGGAGGTGCCGGTCGTCTACACCGGGGCTACTGAAACGATCGAAGGTGCGTTCTGCCCGGTTCTGTTTGAGGGTATTCCAGATGCGATCATGACGGGCCGGGAAGAGCTGGGCTTTCCGAAACTGTTTGCGGATATCCCAGACCTGAATATTGATCATGGCGCGGGTACGGCTGGCGGTGAAGCATCGTGGTTTGGCTTCAAGTTCTTCGACATCGAACTGAACGGCCTGAGCGAAACCTCGGGCGACAAGCGGCTTCCCGGTCCTGGAGGCGCGACACTGTTCTATAAATACATGCCACGGACGGGCCCTATGGGCAGCGGTGGATGCGATACTGCCTATGTCACCACCTCGCAACCTCTGCCGGGCGCGCCGGGCGATACCTCGCCGATCAAGTTCAGCGATGCGAATTTCCGCAAGTGGAAGGGAACTGGCGGCTCGGTGAAATGGAATCGCGCAACGTTCGAACAGTTGCCGACCACGTTCCATGTGATCAACGGCTTGGCGGACCTTGAAGTCCTCGAGTATCTTGGCGCGGAGATGATCGAATTCTCCGGGCCGGGCATAGCCGTAAGCGCCAATGTAATTCGGCCAGCGGATTAAGTTCAGATCAATTTCTGGCCTACTGTTTCAGGGGACGCCCGGACAGCTCCCGCAAACAGGTAATAAGCATCTTAAAAGTCGCAATGGACTGGGCCGAATGCTGATGCACTTGATCAGTGATGCTTACACCACTACCCCTTGCTCAACAGCAACTCGACCGGGCTGATCGGCGACAGTATCGCTGGACTGCTGAACGTGCGTGGTCGGCGGCGGTGGCGACGGGATCATCAGCGCCGCATTGGCGCAACTGCCCCGACCACCGACGCGATGCAGCATCCAGCTGGAGGCCAGCGAACGTTCGCGACAAGCGCTGGATCAGGGCATGATCAACCTGCTTATCGACTCCCAGCCACGCCTTCTGGCACGGGAACTGATCGAATTGATGGTGAAACTGCAGGTCCGCCCGGAGTTCGATCCAGCTCGACAGCGAATCCACGTGCCACTACAGATTATGACATCAGAAAACTCTCGAAGCTGATGTTGCTTGAAGCCAAACTGCAGATACCTAGTTGCCCCGTTTTCTACGCAATTTCACCCTGACCGGTGTAAGGTGCTCATGCGGCAATACCGTTCCAACTGCAGAGAACCCTTAGCCTGCACTGGGAGTTCGGGAGTTGAACGTCGAACAGTCTCGTCCCCTTCGCTGATAGAAATACGCTTCGTCGGGACAGCGATCCAATCATCACGGTCGGTGGATTAATATCCTCATCAACAGCCAAGCTGCTGATGTTGGACATCGACAACCGACTTGCTACTTAAATATAACGCAAAATCGATTGTCGCAAATTAACCTATATCACTGTCCGCGACCCGCTTCACACGATCAGTGAGAACGCCGGACACATCAAACAGGGCCCGGCCAAGCTGAGAGCCCAAGGCCCACACTGATCAAGACGACTCCGACGTTCAGCCTGAAACACGATTTTTTGGGTATTTGCAAATGCAACTCCGACACCACAGCGCATTGGATGAACCCATACGATTCGGTTCGTCAGATACAAACCCTAAACTATATGTTCGGGGACAAAATGGCATAATATGCCAATGGTCGAAAGAACCTGTTTGCCGAAAGCTGGAGCTCATTATGGCGACGCGAAACGTCGTGCTCACCCCTCACCAGGAACAGGTTATCCAGGATCTGATGCAGTCCGGCCGTTATCAGAATGCCAGCGAAGTGATGCGAGAAGGTTTGCGGCTATTGGAGCAACGCATCGCCGAAGACACCGCCAAAATTGAGGCACTGCGTCAGGCGACTTCGATCGGCATCATGGACCTTGAGCACGGGCGCTTCACTCAGGTGCGCGAAGGGGATCTGGAACACTACCTCGACAGGTTGAGCCTGGAGGCAACCCTCCCTGCGAGGGAGAAACACTGAGCATGCCGCAGCATCGGATTTCCAACGCGGCTCGCGCCGACATTGTCGACATCCTCAGGTTATCCAGACGCAGTTCGGCGATCAGGCACGCTAGCGTTACCAAGTGCTGATCCTCACAGCGCCGCAAGCGATTGCCGGCACGCCTTATCGCATTGGCAGCCACGAACGCGATGAGCTTGCACCGCGCCTTCGCAGCTATCACCTCATCTACTCACGCCAGCAGGCTAAACACCCCCCATGGAACAGTCAAAAGCCCGCGCCATGTCGTGCTCTATCGCGCGGCAAACAACGACGTGATCGAGGTCGTCCGACTCCTTCATGACGCCATGGAAGTGCAGTTGCACGCCCCTCGCGACCAGCGCCCTGGCAACATCGCGCAGAGCACGAGCATCTCGTAAGCTAATTTCAGGATAGGTACCGAGAGAAATACGGGGTTGCTTTTCCACCCAGGAAAAGCGGAAGAGCCAGTACTTGGCGCCTTTCGCATTCACGAAAAGAGCGAGGCCGTTGTAGTCAGGGAGGGTGTAGTCCTAGGCACGAGGTTTGCCGTGTCGGACCGCGGTATCGGTGAAGGCCATCGTACAGTCTCCGTCTCGTTTGGATGGAGGAGATTTGTACGGTTTCCAGCGAGGCGAGTGCCACGAAAAAGTGATTTACCAAATGCCAAATTGATGTACTAAAAAATCGTGGCTAGGTGTGGTGTCGAGTGGAACCTACCGGAAACAAAAAAAGAGACCTAAGTCTCTTTTTTCAATTTCTACAGACTTCAATGGAAGCCAATAGAACAATAATTGGAGCGGGAAACGAGACTCGAACTCGCGACCCCGACCTTGGCAAGGTCGTGCTCTACCAACTGAGCTATTCCCGCGTCTTGGTGATGCGCATTGTATAGAATCCACGCCTCACGTCAACCCCTTGATTCAAAATAGTTTTATTTCTTTTCAGGATTTTCCGCATTGATCTTCAAATGCGGCCACGCCGCCCGCAGATACTGCAGCATCGACCACAGGGTCAACACCGCCGCCGCCATCAGCAAGGCATAGCCCACCAGCACCCAGAAACTGAAGTCCGAGGGATTGGCCAGCAAGATCACCAACGCCAGCATCTGCGCCGCGGTTTTCCATTTGCCCATGTTGGAGACGGCGACCTGCGCCCGCGCGCCCAGCTCGGCCATCCACTCGCGCAGGGCCGATACGACAATCTCACGACCGATGATCACCGCCGCCGGCAAGGTCAACCACAGGTTGCCATGCTCCTGCACCAGCAACACCAGGGCCACGGCCACCATCAGCTTGTCGGCCACCGGATCGAGGAACGCGCCGAACGGCGTGCTCTGCTCCAGGCGACGCGCCAGGTAACCGTCCAGCCAATCCGTCGCCGCCGCGAAGGCAAACACCGAACTGGCCGCCATGTAACTCCACTGGTAAGGCAGGTAAAACAGCAAAATGAAAATCGGAATGAGTACAACGCGCAGAACGGTGATCAGATTAGGGATATTCATCGGCACAACTGGCTACGAGGTGAGAAGGCATTCTACTCGCTGTGCAGGCTTGCATAAATCGACTCAGCGAGCTTTTTACTGATCCCAGGTGCTTTGGCGATCTCGTCGATGCTGGCACGGGACAGCTCCTGCAATCCACCAAAATGTTTCAATAGTTCGCGACGACGCTTCGGCCCCACCCCCGCCACCCCTTCCAGGGTCGAGGTACGACGGGTCTTGCCACGTCGCGCCCGGTGCCCGGTAATAGCAAAGCGGTGAGCTTCATCGCGGATCTGCTGGATCAGGTGCAGGGCCGGCGAATCACCTTTCAAAGTGAACTCATGGGCCGCATCGTTGAGGTACAGGGTTTCGAAACCGGCCTTGCGCGTCGCCCCCTTGGCCACGCCGAGCAGGATCAGGTCCGGGACCGCCAGCTCATTGAGCACGTCGCGGGCCATGGACAACTGGCCCTTGCCACCGTCCACCAGCAGGATGTCCGGCAACTTGCCCTCGCCATCCTTCAGCTTGCTGAAGCGCCGGGTCAGCGCCTGGTGCATCGCCGCATAATCGTCTCCGGCGGTGACGCCTTCGATGTTGTAACGACGATAATCGGACTTGAGCGGGCCTTCCGGGCCAAATACCACACAGGATGCTACCGTCGCCTCGCCACTGGAGTGACTGATGTCATAGCACTCCAGGCGCTGCGGTGGATCTTCCAGGTTCAGTACCTCGGCCAGGGCCTCGAAGCGCGCCGCCATATGCTGACGGTCAGCCAGGCGCGCGCCCAAAGCCTGTTCGGCATTGGTCACCGCCAACTGCTGCCAGCGTGCCCGCGTGCCACGCACCCGATGACTGATGCTCAGTTCACGCCCGCGCAACTCATTGATCGCGGCGACCAGGGTCGGGAAGTCCTCGTGGACCACGTTGACGATCAATTCGCTCGGCAGATCGCGCTCGGGACTGCCGATGAAGTACTGGCCGAGAAACGCCACCAGCACTTCGGACACATCCTCTTCGATACCGACCTGCGGGAAGAAGTTCTTGCTGCCCAATACCCGCCCTCCGCGCACGCTGATCAGGTGCACGCAGGCGCCGCCCGGATTGATGAAGGCCGCGACCACGTCGACATCGCCGGTACCACCTTCCATGCTCTGCTGGTCCTGGACCCGGCGCAGCAGCGAGATCTGGTCGCGCAACTCAGCGGCCCGCTCGAAATCGAGGGTACTGGCCGCCAACTCCATGCCGGCGTTCAACTCGTCGGTCAGGGCATTGCTGCGGCCTTCGAGGAACATCACCGAATGGCGCACGTCCTCGGCATACACCTGCGGCTCCACCAGCCCGACACAAGGTCCCTTGCAGCGCTTGATCTGGTATTGCAGGCAGGGCCGGGTGCGATTCTTGTAATAACTGTCCTCGCACTGGCGGACCAGGAAGGTCTTTTGCAGCAGACTCAGGCTTTCACGAATCGCCCCGGCACTCGGGTAAGGCCCGAAATACTTGCCCTTGGCTTTCTTCGCCCCACGGTGGATGCTCAGACGCGGATAATCGCCGTCGGAGAGAAAGACGTAGGGGTAGGATTTATCATCGCGCAGCAGGATATTGTAAGGCGGCCGCCATTCCTTGATCAGCGTCTGCTCCAGCAGCAGCGCCTCGGTCTCATTGGCGGTGATGGTGGTTTCCACCTGGGCGATACGCCCCACCAGAGCCGCGGTTTTCGGCGCCAGGCCGGTCTTGCGGAAATAGCTGGCCAGGCGCTTTTTCAGGTTCTTGGCTTTGCCCACATAGAGCAGGCGTGCGTCACCGTCGAACATGCGGTAGACGCCGGGGCGGCCACTGCAGGTCGACAGGAAGGCACTGGAATCGAACAGGTCAGTCATTGTCAGCCGGCATCGACCATGCCGTGGCGAACCGCCAGGAGCGTCAACTCGACATCGCTGCTGACCGAGAGCTTCTCGAAAATCCGATAGCGGTAGGTATTCACGGTTTTCGGCGACAGGCAGAGCTTGTCGGAGATGATCTGGACTTTCTGGCAGCCGACAATCATCAGCGCAATCTGGATCTCGCGCTCGGACAAGGCATCGAACGGCGAGTCACTGGCCGGCTGGAAGGACTTGAGCGCCAACTGCTGGGCAATCTGCGGACTGATATAGCGCTGCCCGGAAAACACCAGGCGAATGGCCTGGACCATCTCCGCCAGGCCCGCGCCCTTGGTCAGGTAACCCGCCGCACCGGCTTGCAGCAAGCGCGTGGGGAACGGGTCCTCTTCACAGACGGTCACCGCCACCACCTTGATATCCGGGTGACTGCGCAACAACTTGCGCGTGGCCTCCAGGCCGCCAATGCCTGGCATCTTGACGTCCATCAGGACCACATCGGGCTTGAGCTCGCGCGTCTTGAGCAATGCCTCCTCTCCCGATTCAGCCTGCCCCACGACCTGTAAACCGTCGATGTCCGCCAACATCCGCGTAATGCCTGTACGCACAAGATCATGGTCATCGACTACTAGCACCCTAATCAAGCAGACACCTCACGAATTTGGTCTTATCAGGTTATTGACCACCTTAGCAAAAAACCGGAGGTCTGACCTAGCAACAAGCGTCACATAAAAGTGCCAATGCGCTATAAGCGCTTGCCGGACGGCCAGCGTGCTTCGATCAGAAATGAAGTGACTCAGGAGTCACGAGAGCCGGCTCGGCCTTTTGTCATATAAGGCGCGGCGGTTTCAGCCAGGGTTGTGGTCAATCGATTGATCGCTTCCTGATCCTCCTTTTGCAGCACCCGGTAGTTACCCAGCACTCTCTCTTCCAGTTGGCTGAGATTGTCCAATTGTATGGGTGTCGGCTGCCCAGTCAGCACGTAAAGCACATCGACACCCCGCGCGGCCACGCGGGACAGATAGTCGGCCTTCGGCGCGCGGTCACCACTTTCATATTTGCCCTGGGCGTTGGCCTCAACGCCGCCGATTTCACCAAAAGCCTTCTGCGACAAACCCAGTCGCTCTCTCTCTTGCCGCAATCGCGAACCAATTCCACTCATTTGGATGTAAGATCCCATTTTAAACACCCTTCAGGGTGGTACACTCAACAAGCATTGAACACATTTGAACGGTTTTGAACTATGCCCGGTATTCGCACCGCTGCACAAGCCAAGGCTTGGCTGGAACACCAAGGAAAATCGGTTCAGGAGTTTGCGCGCGAGCATGGCGTCGACCCGGCAACCACCTATCAAGTGCTCGCTGGGCGAAAAAAGGGACGGCGTGGGGAAGCCCATAAAGTCGCGGTCCTGCTGGGCATGAAGGACGGAATCATCCCATCCGACACCGACAAATCGAGCGAGTAATTCCTGACTTTCCGGGTTCAGTATGCACCTCATTCGGCAGCACGTAGGACTATTCCCAAAGTATTGTCAGGAGTTGCCAGATATAGGTTTTAAGGCGGCAAGGCTCATGCGCAAAAAGCACTCGTCCTCACCCACTACAACCAGGCCCTGACGCCGATACAGCCGCTGGGCCGGATTGCTTTTGAACACAGTCAGCCGTAGCTCCTGACGTCCTTCGCGGACGGCGATCTCCAGCGCCCGCCCGATCAACCAACTGCCCAGGCCCTGGCCTCGTCCCGACTCGACCAGTTGCAACTCGCGGATGTACAGCGCCCTGGCATCGCGACTGAAACTGACAAAGCCCAGCACCTGCTCGCCGTCACACAACAGCTCGTTCTGCCGTCCGGCCCAGGCCAGGTCGAATGCCTCATCCAACCAGAGCAGGTCGTACTCACAGTAGTAAGCCATCATGTTCGCGCGCGTGAGTTGCCGCGCGAACGCCAGGTCCGCATCCAGCGCCGGGCGAAAACGCCAGCGCCCGCTCACAAGCCTGTCACCGGCACCACCGCCCCAGACCATTGACCGGCGAATCGGTGCCCGATCACCAACACATCACCCTCGCCCTCCGCCACCACCACCTGCTGTCCGCCAGCCGCCCACAGCGCACTGCGCCCCGCCGACGGCCAGCCTCCCGTCATACCACCATGATTGGCCATCAGCACGGCCATCCCGTGCGCCCGAGCATAGCCCTGCAACAAGGCGGTATCGGGCCCATAACCGTTCGCAGTGATCAACACACTGGCGGCGTAAAGATTAGCCTCAGATTGCGCAGCCTGTAGCGGATGACTGGCGTGGGAAAAGTCAGCGCAAACCGCCAGAGCGATACGCTCAACAGCGATTGTCAATAGCTCACCGCCGCTTCCCGCGGTAAAGGCAACCTCTTCGCCAGCATGCAGGTGTTGCTTGCTGTATACCTGCAACGAGCCGTCGGCGCCGAATGTCAGCGCGCCGATCAGCACCGGTCCGTCGGCGCGCAGGCGGATCGGCATGCCCACTACCGTCACCAGTCGCAGCTCCCGGGCCAACTCACGCAACGGTGCCAATACCGGGGCGTCCGGGGTAATCGCCAGCTCGGCCGCCAGGCCGCGCTCATAGCCGGTCAACGACAACTCGGGGAACAGCAGGAACTCCACGCCCCGCTCCGCGGCCTGACGCATGAAGGTCAGGTGCCTGGCGATATTGGCCTGCAGGTTCCCTGGAATCGAGACGGATTGGGCGGCGGCAAGGGTGAATGCAGTCATGAGCAGTCCTGACAATCAGATCGGAAATATCCGCCGAGTGTGTCATAAACGTCTGAGGCATTTAAACGATAGGAGCCCGCTGCTCGGCCTCATTGAATTTTCCGATTGAACAAGACGATGCCGCTCTAGTAAGCTCAATGACATTCCCACGGAGTTGCACCATGCACCTGACTCAATCCCAGCTTCGCCACACCGCCAGCGCCCCGCGCTCGGTCGCGGCTGCCCGGATGAGCACGGTCGGCAACTGCGTGAGCTTTTATTTTGGGTATTGGTTTAGCCACTGGCGCGCCTGATACCCAACCGGCGCCCACTGCTTCAGGGGTCGCCTACCAGAGAATTCTCACCCCCCGGTCGGCTTCCCGACCGGGGGTTTTGTTTTTCAAGGCCCCCACATTTTGCAACTGACTGTTTGAATCGAGGATTACCGACATGAACCACAACATCTATTACCGCTACGACATCACCAGCGCCTGGCGATTTAGCAACCTCCGCTCGGGACAGCACGCCGCCTCCGAACGGTCACGCACAGGTGGCACGCACACACTCACAGCCAGTCCGGTTGATTGTCGAACACCCCAGTAGGGCCGCGCGCGGGAAGCCCCCGCCGCCAGCCCAGGAAGCCCGAACATGAATTCTTCTCTCTCTGCCCTGCCAGCATCCGCCCTGCCATCGGCCAACGAGCCGCTGACCCAGCGCCTGCCCAGCACGCTGCAACTCAAGCAGCACCTGCCCCTCAATGCCAGCCTGGACGAACAGGTCGAGCGCCACCGCCGCGCCGTGCGCGCCATCCTCAACGGTGAGGACCCGCGTCTGTTGGTGATTGTCGGCCCCTGCTCGATCCATGACCCACGATCGGCCCTGGAATACGCAGGCAAGCTGGCCAACCTGGCCAGCGAGATCAACGACCAGATGCTCCTGGTGATCCGCGCCTACATCGAGAAGCCCCGCACCACGGTGGGTTGGAAAGGCCTGGCCTACGACCCGCACCTGGACGGCAGCGACGACATGGCTGGCGGCCTGGCCCTGTCCCGTGAACTGATGCGCGAGATGCTGCGCCTGGGCCTGCCGATTGCCACCGAACTGCTGCAACCCATGGCCGCCGGCTATGTCGATGACCTGCTGAGCTGGGTCGCCATTGGCGCACGGACCACGGAATCGCAGATCCACCGGGAAATGGCCAGCGGCCTGCCGATGCCGGTGGGTTTCAAGAATGGCACCGACGGCGGCGTCGGCATCGCCGCGGATGCCATGCGTTCGGCAGCCCACGCCCACCGACATTTTGGCGTCGACAGCCAGGGCCACCCGGCGATTGTCCAGACCCAGGGCAACCCGGACACCCACCTGGTGCTGCGCGGCGGCCATCGCGGGCCCAACTACGACGCCCACAGCGTGGCCCAGGTGCGGGCCAGCCTGGCCAAACAGTCGATTGCCGCGCGGATCATGGTCGATTGCAGCCACGCCAACAGCGGCAAGGACCCGCTGCGCCAGCCGGCGGTCTTCGCCGATGTGCTGGAGCAGCGTCTGCGTGGCGACCGTTCGCTGGTTGGCATGATGCTCGAGAGCCACTTGTTCGAAGGTTGCCAGGCGTTGAGCGCGAACCTGCGCTATGGGGTGTCGATCACCGATGGCTGCCTGGGTTGGGAGGCGACCGAACAGTTGCTGCGTGGGGCGGCCGAACAGTTGCGTGAGCAGCAGTTGGCGGAAGTGGTCGGCGCCTGAAAAACCATTATCGCCGGCAAGCCCAGACACAGGAGACCGCGCAACCTTGTGGTGAGCGGCTTGCCCGCGCTGGGCGGCGAAGCGCCCCTAAAACCTGCGAACGCGGAACATCAGGTAAATCGAGATGAGCGATTTTGCGACGGCTTCGCAGCCGAGCGCGGGCAAGCCCGCTCGCCACAGGTCGACACAGCGCGGCGCCCGGAACTTTTGCCGGGAAAATCTGGCCTGAATCCGGTAATCTCAGCACTTTATTGAAAGGAGTATCACCCCATGGCCAAAGCCACTGCCCGTCACATCCTGGTTGCCAGCGAAGCCAAGTGCAACGAACTCAAGGCCCAGATCGAAGGCGGCGCCGATTTCGCCGAAGTCGCCAAGGCGAATTCCACCTGCCCGTCCAGCCGCGACGGCGGTAACCTCGGTTCGTTCGGCCCGGGCCAGATGGTCAAGGAGTTCGATACCGTGGTTTTCAGCGCCCCGGTCAATACCGTACAAGGCCCGGTGAAAACCCAGTTCGGTTACCATCTGCTGGAAGTGACCAGTCGCCAGGACTGATCCTCCCCGCCCCCGTGGCGAGGGGGCTTGCCCTGATGCTGCTCAGTCAAGGTCGAACACGGCCGTGGGAACCGAGCTTGCTCGCGAAGAGGCCCTTGAAGCCGCTAAAAGCTTCGCGGCGGTGCGGCGATCCGACAAGCACCGCTCCCACAGCGTGTTCGATGCCCTGTTTCCTTGGCTGAATGACATCGGAGCATCCCCCCTCGCCACGGCGTATGCTCTTGCCGATACACCGAACCGGCTTCTAAGGCTGAAGATGCGACTGGCCCTATCCCTGCTACTCACTACCCTGACCCTGTTTCCCGGCCTGTCCGCCAACGCAGCCCCCGCGCAGCACGCATTGACGGTCTACGGCGAACCGGCCAAGTACCCCGCCGGCTTCAGCCACTTCAACTACACCAACCCGCGCGCGCCCAAGGGCGGCAGCCTGCGCCGCTCGGCCATCGAGATCGGCCAGTTCGACCATATCCTGCCCTATGTCGACAAAGGCACCGGCGTCACCCAGATCGACGGCTGGATCTACTCCCCGCTGGCCGTGCGCTCCCTGGACGAGCCCTACACCGTCTACGGTCTGGTGGCGGAAAAAATGCAGCGCAGCGATGACGGTCTGTCCCTGCGCTTCTACCTGAACCCCAAGGCCCGCTTCGCCGACGGCACCCCCATCGGCGCCGAAGACGTGCGCTACACCTACAACCTGCTGATGACCCAGGGCAGCCTCAGCTATCGCATGCAGTTCGAAGCGGTCAAAGACGTCGAAGTCGAATCGCCGACCCAGATCCGCTTCGACTTCAAGAACACCGACAACCGCTCGCTGCCACTGGATCTCGCCAGCTTGCCGGTGTTGCCGGAGCACTGGTGGAAGACCCGCGACTTCGCCGACGGCGGCGGTTATGAAGCCCCGCTGGGCAGCGGCCCCTATCGGGTGAGCAAGATCGACTCCGGGCGCAGCATCACCTTCACCCGCAATGCCGACTGGTGGGGCAAGGACCTGCCGGTCAGCCGCGGGCTCTACAACTTCGACCGTTTCACCATCGAGTACTTCGGCGACACCGACGTCGCCCGCCAGGTCCTGCGTGGCGGCGCCTATGACTACAACCGCGAGTTTTCCGCCACTGGCTACTCCATTGGCTACAACAGCCCGGCCCTCAGCGATGGCCGCCTGCAGAAGGCCCATCTGGCACAGGAGGCGCCGCAAGCCGCCCAGGGCTACCTGTTCAACCTGCAAAATCCGCTGTTCCAGGACCGCCGGGTGCGCGAGGCCCTGGCCATGCTCTGGGACTTCGAATGGAGCAACCGGCAGATGATGCGCAATATGTACATCCGCCAGCAGAGCTTCTTCTCCAACACCGCCCTGGCCGCGCGGCAGTTGCCCGACCAGGCGGAACTGGCGATCCTCGAACCACTGCGCGGACAGATTCCCGACGAAGTTTTCAACCAAGTCTTCGAAGCGCCGAAAACCGACGCCAGCGGCAACCTGCGGGACAAGCAGCTGCAAGCCCTGGCCCTGCTGGAACAGGCTGGCTGGAAACCCGACGGCGACCGTTTGGTCAACGCCCAGGGCGAACCGCTGAGCTTCACCTTCCTCAACGCCCAGAACGGCATGGAGCGACTGCTGTTGCCGTACAAGCGCAACCTGGCGCAGATCGGCATCCACATGGATATCCGCCGCATCGACGCCTCACAGTACGTCAACCGCCTCAAGGCCCGCGACTATGACATGATCGTCAGCGGCTACCCGGTCACCACCTCGCCGGGCATCGAACTGTACAACTACTTTGGTTCCGCCGCGGCCAACGACCCCGGATCGAGTAATTTCATGGTCCTGAAAAACCCTGCCGTGGACAGCCTGATCAACGGCCTGATCAAGGCCGATACACAAGCGCGGATGCTCAGCTACGCACATGCTCTGGACCGGGTACTGCAATGGAACTACTACTGGATTCCCAACTATTACCCGCCGGGCGCTTCGACGGTCTGGTGGAACCGCTTCGGCATCCCCAGGGAGCAGGCCAGCAATGACCCTGCCGTCGAAACCTGGTGGGAAGTCAGCCCGACCCCACTGACCAACGAACAGATGAGCGCCGAACTGATCAAGCGCGGCAGTTCCGGAGGACAGCACTGATGCTGGCGTATACCCTGCGGCGGCTGCTGTTGATCATCCCGACGCTGCTGATGATCCTGCTGGTCAACTTCGTCATCGTCCAGGCCGCGCCAGGCGGGCCGGTGGAACAGGCCATCGCCCGCTTGCAGGGCATCGGCGGCGGTGGCGCCCTGGGCGGTGGCGGCGACACCGTGCAGGGCGCCTCGCGAGCCAGTCGTGGCCTGGATCCCAAGCTGATCGCGGACATCGAGCGCCAGTACGGTTTCGACAAACCGGCCCCCGAGCGCTTCTGGCTGATGCTCAAGCGCTACGCCAGCCTGGATTTCGGCAAGAGCTTCTTTCGCGGCGCCGACGTCACCGACCTGATCCTCGACAAGATGCCGGTGACCATTTCCCTCGGGCTCTGGGCGACGCTGATCACTTATCTGGTGTCGATCCCCCTGGGCATCCGCAAGGCGACCCACAATGGCAGCCGCTTCGATGTCTGGAGCAGCACCGCCATCGTCATCGGCTACGCCATGCCGGCATTCCTGTTCGCCATGCTGCTGATCGTCGCGTTCGCCGGCGGCACCTCGCTGAACTGGTTCCCGGTGCGCGGGCTGGTGTCGGAGAACTTCGACCAGCTCTCGACCCTGGGCAAGATCGCCGACTACTTCTGGCATCTGGTGCTGCCGGTTACCTCGCTGGTGATCGGCGGTTTCGCCACCCTGACCATGCTCACCAAGAACTCCTTCCTCAATGAAATCACCCGCCAGTACGTAGTCACGGCCCGGGCCAAGGGCATGAGCGAACGGCGCGTGCTTTACGGCCATGTGTTTCGCAACGCCATGCTGCTGGTGGTCTCGGGTATCCCCCAGGCCTTTATCAGTGTGTTCTTCGCCGGCTCGCTGCTGATCGAAGTGATTTTTTCCCTCGACGGCCTGGGCCGCCTGAGCTACGAAGCCGCGGTGTCGCGCGATTATCCCGTGGTGTTCGGCTCACTGTTTATCTTCACCCTGTTCGGCCTCCTGATAAAACTCGTCGGCGACCTCTGCTACACCCTGGTCGACCCACGCATCGACTTCGCCTCAAGGAATGCCTGATGCTCAGACTCTCGCCCGTGAGCCGGCGCCGGCTCGAGCGTTTCAAGGCCAACCGGCGTGGCTGGTGGTCGCTGTGGTTGTTCACCGCGCTGTTCGTCCTGAGCCTGGGTGGCGAACTGATCGCCAACGACAAGCCGCTGGTGCTCAGCTACCAGGGCTCGCTGTATTTCCCGGTGTTCAAGCGCTATACCGAACGGGAGTTCGGCGGCCAGTTACCGTTCCAGGCCGACTACCGTAGCGACTACGTGCGCCAATTGATCACCAAGGATGGTGGCTGGATGCTGTTCCCACCGATCCCGTTCAGTGCCGATACGCCCAACTACGACCTCAACAAGCCGGCCCCCAGCCCACCCACCCGGGAGAACTGGCTGGGCACCGACGACCAGTCCCGGGATGTACTCGCACGGGTGATCTTCGGCGCCCGGGTATCGATTCTGTTCGCCCTCGCCCTGACCGCCGTCAGTGCTCTGATCGGCGTCTCCGCCGGCGCCCTGCAGGGCTACTACGGCGGTTGGGTCGACCTGCTCGGCCAACGCCTGCTGGAAGTCTGGTCCGGTCTGCCGGTGCTGTACCTGCTGATCATCCTGTCCGGCTTCGTCGAACCGAATTTCTGGTGGTTGCTGGGCATCATGGCGCTGTTCTCCTGGCTGGCCCTGGTCGACGTGGTGCGCGCCGAGTTCCTTCGCGGACGCAACCTGGAATACGTCAAGGCCGCCCGGGCCCTGGGCCTGACCGACCGCAAGATCATCCTGCGGCACATCCTGCCCAACGCCATGAACGCCACCCTGACCTACCTGCCGTTCATTCTCACCGGGGCCATTTCGACCCTGACCGCGCTGGACTTCCTCGGCTTCGGCATGCCCGCCGGCAGCGCCTCCCTGGGCGAACTGATCGGCCAGGGCAAGCAGAACCTGCAAGCACCCTGGCTGGGCTTCACCGCCTTCTTCACCCTGGCATTGATCCTCTCCCTGCTGGTGTTTGTCGGCGAAGCGCTGCGCGACGCCTTCGACCCCCGCTCATGAACCAGGCGCCCGAGATGACCGACAACCTGATTGAAATCCGCCACCTCAACGTCGCCTTCAACGGCCAGCCGGCGGTACGCGACCTGAGCCTGGATATCCGCCCCGGCGAATGCCTGGCGCTGGTCGGCGAGTCCGGCTCGGGCAAGTCGGTGACCGCGCACTCGATCCTGCAACTGCTGCCACGCACTGGCTGCCAGTCCAGCGGCAGCGTGCGCTATCGCGGCCAGGAACTGCTGGGAGCCGATGACAGCCTCTTGCGCGCCCTGCGTGGTGACCGGATCGCGATGATCTTCCAGGAACCGATGACCTCCCTCAACCCGCTGCACAGCGTCGAAAAACAGATCGGCGAGACCCTGCTGCTGCACAAGGGCCTCGCCGGCAAGGCGGCCCGGGCACGGATTATCGAACTGCTGGAACTGGTGGGCCTGCAGAATCCCCGGGAACGCCTCAAGGCCTATCCCCATCAGCTCTCCGGCGGGCAACGCCAGCGCGTGATGATCGCCATGGCCCTGGCCTGCGAGCCGCAATTGCTGATCGCCGATGAACCGACCACCGCCCTCGACGTCACGGTGCAGCGCAAGATCCTCTCGCTGCTCAGATCACTGCAGCAACGCCTGGGCATGTCGCTGCTGCTGATCAGTCACGATCTCAACCTGGTACGCAGCATCGCCCAGCGGGTCTGCGTGATGAAGGCCGGGGAGATTGTCGAACAGGCGGACTGCGAAACCCTGTTCCAGCATCCCACCCATCCCTACAGCCATCTGCTGCTGGACGCCGAGCCAGCGGGCAAGCCACTGCCGATGGATGATCGCGAGGTGGTATTGCAGGTTGAGGACATGCATGTACGCTTCCAGATCGCCGGCGGCTTGTTCCAGCGCAAGGAGTACTTGCGCGCGGTGGATGGCGTCAGCCTCAGCGTGCAGCGCGGCAAGACCCTGGGCATCGTCGGCGAGTCCGGCTCCGGTAAGTCCACCCTTGGCCAGGCGATCCTGCGCCTGTTGGATTCCACAGGCAGCATCCGTTTCCAGGGCCAGGCCCTCGACGGCCTCAACCAGAGACAGCTACGGCCCTGGCGCAAGCAGATGCAGGTGGTGTTCCAGGACCCGTTCGGCAGCCTCAGCCCGCGCATGTCGGTGGCCCAGATCATCAGCGAGGGCCTGGAGGTACACAGCGCCAACACCCCCGCCGAGTGCGAAGCCCAGGTGATTCGCGTACTGGAAGAGGTCGGTCTCGACCCGCAGAGCCGTCACCGCTACCCCCATGAGTTTTCCGGCGGCCAGCGCCAGCGTATCGCTATTGCCCGCGCCCTGGTGCTCAAGCCGGCGCTGATCCTGCTGGACGAGCCGACCTCGGCGCTGGATCGCACGGTGCAGAAACAAGTAGTCGCCCTGCTGCGCGACCTCCAGGAAAAATACGACCTGACCTACCTGTTCATCAGCCATGATCTGTCGGTGGTGCGTGCCCTGGCCCATGACCTGATCGTGATCAAGGACGGTCAGGTGATCGAGCGCGGCAGCACCTGCGCGGTGTTCGACGCGCCACAGCATCCCTATACTCGGGAACTGCTTGCCGCCACCCGGCCAGTCCCGACCTGATCGATCGCCGCCGCGCCGGCAACGGACATCCGCCATGACCGATACCGAAAGCCTCAAGGACTACCAGCAAGTTCGCCTGCTGGCGATTCGTTCGTTGTTTGAAATCATCGAGCAATCCAGCGAAGGCACGGTGATCGTCGACCGCGACGCCAACATCGTCTGGATGAACGAGCGCTACGCCCGACGCTTCGGCCTGGCCAGTGCCGGCGAAGCCATCGGCCGCGCCTGCGAAAGCGTGATTCCCGGCAGCCTGCTGCGCGAGGTGGTACGCACCGGCCACCCGATCCTGCTCGACCTGCAAGACACGCCCAAGGAACCTCTGGTGGTCATGCGCCTGCCGATCCACGATGGCGCCGGCGCGGTGATCGGCGCCATCGGCTTCGCCCTGTTCGACGAACTGCGCAGCCTGTCGCCGCTGCTCAAGCGCTACCAGAGCATGCAGGCCGAACTGGCCTCGACCCGCTCGCTGCTGCGCTCGCGACAGACCAAATACAACTTCGCCCATTTCATTGGCACCAGCGCCGCGAGCCTGGAAGTCAAGCGCCGGGCCCGACGCGGTGCCAGCAGCGACTCGCCGGTCCTGCTACTGGGGGAAACCGGCACCGGCAAGGAACTGCTCGCCCAGGCGATTCACAGCGCCTCGCCGCGGGCGCACAAAGCCTTTGTCAGCATCAACAGCGCGGCGATTCCGGAGACCTTGCTGGAGGCCGAGTTCTTTGGCACCGCGCCGGGGGCCTTCACCGGCGCGGATCGCAAGGGCCGCCCCGGCAAGTTGCAGATCGCCCAGGGCGGCACCTTGTTTCTCGATGAAATCGGCGATATGCCGCTGCCTCTGCAAAGCAAGTTGTTGCGGGTATTGCAGGAGAAGGAGTTCGAGCCGGTGGGCTCCAACGAGGTGCTGCGCAGCGATGTACGGGTGATCGCCGCCACCTCCAGCGACCTTGAGGCGGCCATCCAGCGCGGCGAGTTTCGCGCCGACTTGTATTACCGGCTCAACGTGCTGCCGATCCAGGTACCGCCCTTGCGCGAACGCCTGGAGGATCTGCCGGCGCTGAGCGAGGCGATTCTCGAAGAGCTGCGCAGCCACCATGAACTGGCGACCGAGGCCCTGGAGTTGCTGGGCCGGCACGCCTGGCCGGGGAATGTCCGCGAGCTGCGCAATGTACTGGAGCGGGCGGCCCTGTTGAGCGATACGCAGGTTTTGAGCGCGGCCGATATTCGCGGGGCGATTGGTACCTTCAGACCGTTCGAACGGCCACAGGGACAGGCCCTGGAGCCGCAGGGCAACGAGACGTTCAGCGCGGCACGGGAGCGTTTTGATCGACAGTTGATCGAGACGACTCTTGCGCAGTGTGCAGGAAAAGTGGAAGACGCCGCACACAGGCTGGGCTTGGGTAGATCGACCCTGTACAAGAAAATGCTTGCCTTGGGTCTCTCTCAATCTCAACAGAGAGACAGCAATCCCAAAATAGAGACTATCTCCTGTGGGAGCGGAGCTTGCCCGCGAAGAACGATAACGCGGTCTCCCTGAAACACCGCGTGGCCCGTATTCGCGGGCAAGCTCCGCTCCCACAGGAAGTCGGGGGGGCCTGACAGCCGGGACACCCTCCGGTTCAACTCGACAACCAAACTGTCTCACTTCAGAGACAATCTCATAATCCATCGCTATAACAAAACAATAAATCCCTTTAGTTTCAACAACTTAAATAAATGGCACAAAACTGGCAACCCCCACAGGAGATTCAGACCTAACCTACAAAAATAACAATTTGGAGACACACCATGAGTGTGATCATCGCCCTTGCGGCGCTGGCGTTACTGATGCTGGCCGCCTACCGTGGCTACAGCGTCATCCTGTTTGCCCCCATCGCCGCCCTCGGCGCCGTCCTGCTCACCGACCCGTCCGCCGTCGCTCCCGCCTTCACCGGAGTGTTCATGGAGAAAATGGTCGGCTTCGTCAAACTCTACTTCCCGGTATTCCTGCTCGGCGCCGTGTTCGGCAAGCTGATCGAGCTGTCCGGGTTCTCGCGCGCCATCGTCGCCGCCGCCATCCGCCTGTTCGGCACCCGTCAGGCGATGCTGGTGATCGTGCTGGTCTGCGCCTTGCTCACCTACGGTGGCGTCTCGCTGTTCGTGGTGGTGTTCGCGGTCTACCCGTTTGCCGCCGAGATGTTTCGCCAGAGCGATATCCCCAAGCGCCTGATCCCGGCCACCATTGCCCTCGGCGCGTTCTCCTTCACCATGGACGCCCTGCCCGGCACGCCGCAGATCCAGAACATCATTCCCAGCACCTTCTTCAATACCACCGCCTGGGCCGCGCCCTGGCTGGGGCTGATCGGTACGCTCTTCGTGTTCTGCGCCGGCATGCTGTTCCTGCAACGCCAGCGCAACCGCGCCCAGCGCGCGGGCGAAGGCTACGGCACGGAACTGCGCAACGAACCGGAAACCGCCGAGGATATCCAGCTGCCCAACCCCTGGGTCGCCCTCTCGCCGCTGTTGCTGGTCGGCATCATGAACCTGCTGTTCACCCACTGGATCCCACTCTGGTACGGCAAGACCCACACCCTCAGCCTGGCGGGCATGAGCACGCCGGTACAGACCGATATCGCCAAGCTCACCGCCATCTGGGCGGTGCAGGCCGCGCTGCTGGTGGGCATCATCATGGTCTTGTTGTTCGGCTTCCGGGCCATTCGCGGCAAACTCGCCGAAGGCAGCAAGAGCGCGGTCGGCGGTGCCCTGCTGGCGGCGATGAACACCGCCTCGGAATACGGCTTCGGCGCGGTCATCGCCTCGCTGCCGGGTTTCCTGGTGCTGGCCGACTGGCTCAAGAGCATTCCCAATCCGCTGGTCAACGAGGCCATCACCGTCACCCTGTTGGCCGGGATCACCGGTTCCGCCTCGGGCGGCATGAGCATCGCCCTGGCGGCGATGGCCGACAGCTTCATCAGCGCCGCGCATGCCGCGAATATCCCGCTGGAAGTCCTGCACCGGGTCGCGGCCATGGCCAGCGGCGGCATGGACACCCTGCCCCACAACGGCGCGGTGATCACCCTGCTGGCCGTCACCGGGCTGACCCACCGGGAAGCCTACAAGGATATTTTCTGCATTACCCTGATCAAGACCCTGGCGGTCTTCGTGGTGATTGCAACGTTCTATGCCACTGGCATCGTGTGAGGAATCGACAATGAGTCTCAAAGGTAAAACCGCCCTGGTCACCGGCTCCACCAGTGGCATCGGCCTGGGTATCGCCCTGGGCCTGGCCCGGGCCGGCGCCGACCTGGTGCTCAACGGCTTTGGTGATGCCAGCGCGGTGGTCGCGCAGGTCAAGCAGTTTGGCGGGCGGGTCGGCCATCATCCGGCCGATGTCGGCGACCCGGCGCAGATCGCCGAGATGTTCGCCTATGCCGAGCGCGAGTTCGGTGGCGTGGATATTCTGGTCAACAATGCCGGTATCCAGCATGTGGCCAGCGTGGAAGAGTTCCCGGTGGAACGCTGGGACGCGATCATCGCCATCAACCTGTCGTCGGTGTTCCACAGCACGCGCCTGGCGCTGCCGGGGATGCGCGCCAGGGGTTGGGGGCGGATCGTCAACATCGCCTCGGTGCATGGCCAGGTCGGTTCGGTGGGCAAGGCCGCCTATGTGGCGGCCAAGCATGGGGTGATCGGCCTGACCAAGGTGGTCGGCCTGGAAACCGCCACCAGCAACGTCACCTGCAATGCCCTCTGCCCGGGCTGGGTGCTCACCCCACTGGTGCAGAAACAGATCGACGACCGCGCCGCCAGCGGGGTCGATCCGCAACAGGCACAACACGATCTGCTAGCGGAGAAGCAACCGTCGCTGGAGTTCGTCACCCCGTCACAGCTGGGCGAGCTGGTGCTGTTCCTGTGCAGCGAGGCCGCCAGCCAGGTGCGCGGCGCGGCGTGGAATATCGATGGGGGCTGGTTGGCACAATAGTTGATTGCCTGAGATCGGATCTCGAAAACAGCCCATGACTTGTGGGAGCGGAGCTTGGTCCGGGCGACGTCCCGACGAAGCTTTTGGCGTTCTCGCGGCCCCTTCGCGAGCAAGCTCAGCTCCCACAATGATCGTGCGCTGTCAAAGATCGGTTAGAAAAACAACAAAGGAAAGACCATGGCCGAAGTCCTCTGGCGCCCCGACGCCGAGCGTGTCAGCAAGACCCGGATCGAAGCCTTCCGGCGCTTCGTCAATCATCGTCACGATCTGCAACTGGGCGACTACGCCGCCCTGCACCGTTTCAGCATCGACCGGCGGGAGGCCTTCTGGCAGGCCATCGTCGATTTCTTCGATGTCGAGTTCCACACCCCGGCCAACGCCATACTGCGCGAAGGTCCGCAGATGCCCAGCGCCCAGTGGTTCCCAGGCGCGACCCTGAACTTCGCCGAACACCTGCTGCGCCGCCGCGACGCGCACCTGGCGGTGATCGCCGTCAGCGAAGACGGGCGCCGGGAAACCCTGAGCCACGCCGAGCTCGCCACCGAGGTCGCGGGCCTGCAAAAAAGCCTGCGGGCCGCCGGCGTCGGCCTTGGCGACCGGGTCGCGGCGTGCCTGCCCAATACCTGGCAAACCCTGGTGGGCATGCTCGCCACCACCAGCCTGGGGGCCATCTGGTCCTGCTCCTCGCCGGACTTCGGCACCCAGGGGGTGATCGACCGCTTCGGCCAGATCGAACCCAAGGTGCTGATCGCCTGTGCCGGCTACCGCTATGCCGGCAAGGTCATCGACCAGAGCGCCAAGCTCAACGAAATCCTTGAACGCCTGCCCGACTTGCAGCAACTGCTGATCGTGCCCTACGCCCGCCCCGAGGCTCGCGTCGAAGACTTCCAGACCCAGGCCCGGGTAGCATTATGGAACGACTTCTACCAGGCCGGCGGCGAGCCCGAATTCACTCCAGTGCCATTCGCTCATCCGCTGTACATCCTCTACTCCAGCGGTACCACCGGGGTCCCCAAGTGCATCGTTCACAGCACCGGCGGGGTCCTGCTGCAACACCTCAAGGAGCACGGCCTGCATGTCGACCTCGGGCGCGATGACTGCCTGTTCTACTACACCACCTGCGGCTGGATGATGTGGAATTGGCTGGTCTCGGGCCTCGCGGTTGGCGCCACGCTGGTGCTCTACGACGGCTCGCCGTTTCACCCCGGCCCGCAACGGCTGCTGGACCTGATCGACAGCGAAGGCATCAGCGCCTTCGGCACCAGCCCCAAGTATCTGGCGACCCTGGAAGACGCCGGGCTCAGCCCGCGCCAGAGCCATCGGCTGGACAGTCTGAACACCCTGCTGTGTACCGGCTCGCCGCTGTCGCTGCGCAGCTACGACTACGTCTATCGCCAGATCAAGGAAACGCTCTGCCTGTCGTCCATGTCCGGCGGTACCGATATCGTCTCCTGCTTCGTCAGTGGCAATCCGACACTGCCGGTGGTGCGCGGCCGGATGCAGTGCAAGAGCCTGGGCATGGCGGTGGAAGTCTGGGATGACAATGGCCGGCCGGTGCTCGATGCCAAGGGCGAACTGGTCTGCACCCGGCACTTTCCGGCGATGCCGGTGGGTCTGTGGAACGACCCTCGCGGCGAAAAGCTCAAAGCCTCCTATTTCAGCCTGTTTCCCGGCGTCTGGGCCCAGGGCGATTATGCCGAGGAGTTCGCCGACGGCGGCCTGGTGATCCACGGCCGTTCCGACGCCGTGCTCAACCCCGGCGGCGTGCGCATCGGCACGGCGGAAATCTATCGGCAGGTGGAAAAGGTCGAGCAGGTACTGGAGAGCATCGCCATCGGCCAGCAATGGCAGGACGATGTGCGGGTGGTGTTGTTCGTGCGCTTGCGCGACGGCATCGAACTGGACGAGGCACTGGAACAACAGATCCGCCAGGTGATCCGGGCCAACACCACGCCACGGCATGTGCCGGCGAAGATCCTCGCGGTGACGGACATTCCGCGCACCCTCAGCGGCAAGGTCGTCGAACTCGCGGTGCGTAACGTGGTGCACGGGCTGGCGGTGAAAAATACCGATGCCCTGGCCAATCCCGAGGCGCTGGAGCAGTTCAGGGACAGGCCGCAATTGCGTGACTGAAGCCCTCTGTAGGAGCGAGCTTGCTCGCGATGATCGTCAACAATAACGCTGGGCACCTGATGCCCCGCGGTGCCTGGACTACCATCGCGAGCGAGCTCGCTCCTACAGAAAAGCCTAAAGCGTTTTCAGCGAGATATTGCCGATCGTCGGCGCCGATCCGGGGTTGAGCGTTCCCACCGGCACCAACGTGACCGCGGGCGCATCGTTGAGGGTGCCGACCTTGAGCAGTTTCTGCATCTGCTCGCTGACCAGGAAGGCAACGCTTTTCGGCTCGCCATGATGCCCACCACCATGCATCGCCTGGTTACCCACCCCGAACATGCTGATGGAGCCCACCCGGTATTCCGGATCCGGCGCGGCGCCCGCCGGCAGCCCCAGGTACACGTCATAGCTGTTGCCGGGCTCGCTGGTCGCCGCGATCGCCTCGAACGACAAGGCATATTCACGGATCGCCGGCTGTGCCTTCAACTGCAGGGAAAAACTGCGCGCCGCTGGCTGGGTAGCACTGGTAGCAGGCGCGTGGGTCGCCAGGGCAACGGTCGTCGCCTTGTCGCCCAGGCTGATCGCGTTGGCCGTCGCGGCCGGCGCGCTTTGCGCCTGCAACAGGAAGCTCTTCTGAGCCGTGGCGAACTGCAGGCTGGTCTTCGGCCGCTGCGGATACTCCGAATAGACGTAGGGATACGGGCAGGTCGCCGTATCGAGCACCTGGCTGACCTTGGTGGTCACCGCCTTGCCTGCCTTGTCGGCAAACACCCAGGACTCAGCGAGGAACTTGCTGTCGCTCGGATTTTTCCCACCACTGCGGTTCCAGCCGGCCCAGATACGATCGATATTGGCATGGTGGACCCAGAATATCGGGTCATAGGCCGCCCATGGCACCGCGCCCATGCCCAGGCCGTTACCCACGTCACCGTGAAGGCTGCCGTGCGGGTTGTTGTCGATGTTGTTGCAGAAACCAAACGTCCCGCTGTAGTCCGACCACTTCATGCAGGACAAGTCGAGCGGGGAACCGTTGTTGACCACTGGCTTGCCGGCATTCGAATTAGGGTTGCGATCCGGACGATAGAGCGAACCGAACACCGGGTCATCCTTGAGCAGGAACTGCTTGGGCATCACGCTGTAATTGTTGCCAGCGGCGCTGTACGGCCCGGTGTAGTCCCAGAACGGCAGGGTGAATTTCGGCTCACCCGACACTTCGCGAATGATCTGTTCGAAATACAGGACATACATCCGGTGCCAGGGGAGAAAGGCGTCGTTGTTGCCGCTGGCGTGGGGCTCGCAGGTCCACCACATGGCCTGGGCGAGCGCTTTCTGGGGGCTGCTGGCACTGCCGAAGACGTCGTTGATAGTCTTGTCTTTCGGGTACTTGGAGGGCATTGCGTGGGTGTACCACTGAAACGTCCAGGACAGCGGATCGGTGGTCGGTTTTGCCATCATCTTCTTCACTGCGGCGGCGTAGATCCTCAACATCATCTCGCCATCCGAGGAGAGCACGTTATGGCGCACAAATGCCTGGGTCGAACCCGCCCAGGCTTTTTGCATCAAACCCAGCGGCAACATCGCCATCCCGCCACCCAACGCACCCGCTTGCAGCAGCTTCCTTCGACTGATAGTCATACTTCACTCCTTGACCGTACGAATTGATTTCCCAAATCAACAGCAAGGTCAGCCTAGCAGCGAGTGAAAATTCCTCCAGAAAAGCAGGAACTTTTGTATCAGTGCGGAGTCTCGACGATCGACACTTCCTCGATCCTCGGTTTGCGGCCCTGTTCCTCGACGGCCACCGGGATCAATGTCAGGGTTGGCAGCCGCGCCAATCGCCCGGCGTTACGCAGGCGCACAAGGGTCTCGTCGAGCAGGAAAGCGACCGTCTTGGCACGCTGGGCATCGAAGTGGTCGGGGGCCCCATAGAAGCTCACATCGCCGAGATACCCTGGGTCCGAGTCATCGGGTTGCACGCCTGGCGGCAAATTCAGGTACAGCCGGTAACCGACCGCCGGCGCCTCAAGCGCCCAGATCCCGGACAGCGCCAGCGCCAATGGCCGGCGTCCTTTCCAGGCCGACAGGCCCGCTTCCCCCGCACCCGCACTGGAGCGCAGCGCCACCTCGGTACGCGCCGCCCCCAACTCCACGGGCTGTTGCGCGCGATAAAGCACGTCCTGTGCCCAGCTCGTGGAAGACAGCACCCACAGCACCCCGGCCAGTGCGTTGAGTCGCCACATGGTTCGTACTCCGCCACCCATTTCTTTTCACTATGGCACCGCCACGGCAGCAGCAGGACATTACAGCCCAACGGTCATGTGCCATAAGGATAGGGATCATCCCTGGTAACGCAGTACCACCGCCTTGAAACTGCCGAACAACGAATGGCCAGCCACCAGGATCCGCCCGTCGCCTTGCAGGGCCAGGGCGGTGAGGGTATCCAGGCTGCGGCCCAGGCTTGTTCGGACCCAGCCGCGCCCGCCGGCAAAGCCGCGGTCCAGTTGCCCATCAGCCAGGTAACGCGCCAGCACGAAGTCCGAGCCAAAGCCCATCACCGTCGAACCGGCCACCAGAATCGCGCCGTCAGGTTGTACCGTGAGACTGGCCCAAAGGTTGCCGGGAGTATCGAGTTCGAGCTGGGTGGCGTCGCCCTCATTGAAACAGTGGTCCGCCGTGCCATCCGGGTTGAAGCCTTGCAAGGCTCCACGCATGGGATTGAAACGGTTGCCGACGCAGAGCACTCGCCCATCACTGCCAGCGGCCAGTTTCGTCACCAGGGAACTGACCCCGGCAAAGCCGAACGAGAGCAACCCCTGGTCGCCAAAGCCAAGATCAAGACGACCATCGGCTTCGTAGCGAACCACCAGTCCCAACTGCGGAAAGCCTACCGAGCCGCCCACCAGAATCTTGCCGTCGACCTGGATCCGCAGGCAACTCAGCCAGGAATTCAGCAACAAATGCCGAACCACGACAAAACCATGCCCATTGAAATCCGGGTCCAGGGTGCCGTCGGGCTCGAGACGGATCAACAACCCGACATAATCGGCGAAGGTGTAGGTGTGATTGGCGATCAGCAGGATCTTGCCATCCTCCTGCACCGCACCCGCACAGGCTTCGACGCCCGGCAATCCCGGCGGCAGCCAGCCGTCCCGCGGGCCCTCGGCGAGCCCGCCGGGCAGGCGCAGTACCTTCACGCCCTGATCGCCAAAGCTTGGATCCAGGTGCCCATCGGCGTCAAACCGAGCGACCGCCGGCAGGGTATGCTCGTCATCCAGGTAGTGCAGGCCGAACAGCAGGATGCGTCCATCGTCGAGCACCCGCACACTGCTGGCCATGGCCTCGGCAGCGGCCTCGAAGCGGCCGGACACAAAGCCGCCGTCACCGAAGGATACGTCCGGCGCGCCATCGTCATGCAGCCGTGCCAGGCCAAAGCGGTAACCGCCGGCAAAGCTCACCTTGAGCGCCACCAGGACCTTGCCATCGGCACAGGACACCACATCATTGGCCAGGCTCGACAAACAACCGGGGAACTGCAACCTGACCACTCCCGACTGCCCGAATGTCGAATCCGCTTTGCCAGCCGAGCTGAGCCGATAGTCTCGCAGTTCCTCCAGCACCATGAGCGGGTCCTCGCTGAGATTAGCGCCCGTCCATGTCGTGTCGGCAAGCGGGGCTGCCGGGTATTCAATCCCTCATTTCCGCGCCCCGCAACTGTCAGAAATAACAGTTCTACGGTGTTTTCGTGCCAGAACACTGACTTTGCGGTCCTTGCCTGACGGCCCGGTCGTTCGAATTGCTTTCGGCAACAGCCTCGCCAACCCTTCGCGCCGCCTACCGACTCCGGTTCGACAACGCCACCAGCAGCAATCCCGACAAGACCAAAGGCATGCAAGGTCTCGGTGCTGCGAGGCGGTTATTCGCTTTGCGGCCCCGGCACGGCTAAGGTCTAGAGACGGCAGAGGCGCTCACCGCAGGCTCAGGCAAAAATGCAGACTCAACCTGCGATTATTCCGGTTGTACAGGGCAAATTTGCACTGTTACGATCGGGCCTCGTTCGCCCGTCGAACACACCAAAAAGACAATAAAAGCAGGGAGTTAGTAATGACTGCTCGGGTTTCATCCTCCGCCCCCCAAAGTCTCGACACCCCAGGGGCCGATGTCCTGGCCGACGTGCGCAACCATATCGGTCATCTGACCCTCAACCGCCCCACCGGCCTCAACGCCCTCACCCTCGACATGGTCCGCGCCCTGCAGCAGCAGCTCGACGCCTGGGCCCACGATCCACAGGTGCACGCGGTGGTCTTGCGCGGTGCCGGCGAGCGGGCCTTCTGTGCCGGCGGCGATATCCGCTCGCTGTATGACAGCTACACCAGCGGCGGGCGCCTGCACGAGGATTTCTTCGTCGAGGAATACGCGCTGGACCTGGCGATCCACCACTACCGCAAACCGGTGCTGGCGCTGATGGACGGCTTTGTCCTCGGTGGCGGCATGGGCCTGGTGCAAGGCGCCGACCTGCGGGTGGTCACCGAGCGCAGCCGCCTGGCCATGCCGGAGGTCGCCATCGGCTATTTCCCGGATGTCGGCGGCAGCTATTTCCTGCCACGGATTCCCGGGGAGCTGGGCATCTACCTGGGGGTCAGCGGCGTGCAGATCCGTGCCGCCGACGCTCTCTACTGCGGGCTGGCCGATTGGTACCTGAGCAGTGACAAACTGGCCCAGTTGGACGAACGTCTCGACCATTTGCAATGGCACGAAACGCCGCTCAAGGACCTCCAGGGCCTGCTGGCGAAACTCGCCGTGCAAATTCTGCCCGACGCGCCACTGGATGCACTGCGCCCGGCCATCGACCACTTCTTCGCCCTGCCGGATGTTCCGAGCATGGTCGAGCAACTGCGTGAAGTGACCGTCGCCAACAGTCATGAATGGGCCCGGGAAACCGCCGACCTGCTGGAGACCCGCTCGCCCCTGGCGATGGCCGTGACCCTGGAAATGCTCCGCCGCGGCCGCCATCTGGCCCTGGAAGAGTGCTTCGCCCTGGAGCTGCACCTGGATCGCCAGTGGTTCGAACGCGGCGACCTGATGGAAGGCGTGCGCGCCCTGCTGATCGACAAGGACAAGACCCCACACTGGAACCCACCGACCTTGCGCGAACTGGATGCCGAGCATGTCGCCAGCTTTTTCCATGGCCTCGACGCGAACGGGAACTGAACCATGCACGATATCGAACTGAGCGAAGAACAAGTAATGATCCGCGACATGGCCCGGGACTTTGCCCGCGGCGAGATCGCGCCCCATGCCCAGGCCTGGGAAAAGGCTGGCTGGATCGACGACGGCCTGGTCGCCAAGATGGGCGAACTGGGCCTGTTGGGCATGGTGGTGCCCGAGGAATGGGGCGGCACCTATGTCGACTACGTGGCCTACGCCCTTGCCGTGGAAGAGATTTCCGCCGGTGACGGCGCCACCGGCGCGCTGATGAGCATTCACAACTCGGTCGGCTGCGGGCCGATTCTCAATTATGGCAGCCAGGCCCAGAAAGAAACCTGGCTGGAACGCCTCGCCAGTGGCCAGGCCATCGGCTGCTTCTGCCTTACCGAGCCGCAGGCCGGCTCCGAAGCCCATAACCTGCGAACCCGCGCCGAATTGAAAGACGGTGAGTGGATCATCAATGGCGCCAAGCAGTTCGTCAGCAACGGCAAGCGCGCCAAGCTGGCGATTGTCTTTGCCGTCACCGATCCCGAACTCGGCAAGAAAGGCCTTTCGGCGTTCCTGGTACCCACCGATACGCCAGGCTTTATCGTCGACCGTACCGAACACAAGATGGGCATTCGCGCCTCCGACACCTGCGCGGTAACCCTCAACCAGTGCCGCGTGCCCGAGGCCAACCTGTTGGGCGAGCGCGGCAAGGGCCTGGCGATTGCCCTGTCGAACCTGGAAGGCGGTCGCATCGGCATCGCCGCCCAGGCGCTGGGCATCGCCCGGGCCGCGTTCGAGGCGGCGCTGGCCTATGCGCGGGAACGGGTGCAGTTCGACAAGCCGATTATCGAGCACCAGAGCATCGCCAACCTGCTGGCCGACATGCACACCCGGATCAATGCCACACGCCTGCTGATCCTGCATGCGGCGCGCCTGCGCAGTGCCGGGCAGCCATGCCTGTCGGAAGCCTCACAAGCCAAGCTGTTCGCCTCGGAAATGGCCGAGAAGGTCTGCTCCTCGGCCATGCAGATTCATGGTGGCTATGGGTATCTGGAAGATTATCCGGTGGAGCGGTATTACCGCGATGCGCGGATCACGCAGATCTATGAAGGATCGAGCGAGATTCAGCGGATGCTGATCGCGCGGGAACTGAAGCACTACCTGGTGTAACCGCAGAGCACGACCTTGTGGCGAGCGGGCTTGCCCGCGCTGGGGTGCGAAGCGCCCCTAAAACCATCGAACCCGGTCTATCAGACAGACCGAGATGAGCGGTTTTACGACTGCTGCGCAACCGAGCGCGGGCAAGCCCGCTCGCCACACTAATCCACCCTACCCAATCCTCCTGCGGCTCAACTGTCCTTGAACCGCGCCTCACGCTTGGCGATAAACGCCGCCATGCCTTCCTTCTGATCCTGGGTGGCAAACGCCGCATGGAACACCCGGCGCTCGAAACGCACCCCCTCCGACAAGCTGACCTCGAAAGCACGGTTGACGCTTTCCTTGACCATCATGCTGATCGGCACCGATTTACCGGCAATCAGCGCCGCCACCTTCAGCGCCTCATCCAGCAATTCATCGGTCGGCACGATCCGCGCGACGATCCCGCAACGCTCGGCCTCCACGGCATCGACAAAGCGCCCGGTCAGACACATTTCCATGGCCTTGGCCTTGCCCACCGCGCGGGTCAGGCGCTGGGTCCCGCCCATGCCCGGCAGCACGCCGAGATTGATTTCCGGCTGGCCAAACTTGGCATTGTCAGCGGCCAGGATGAAATCGCACATCAGGGCCAGTTCACAGCCGCCACCCAAGGCAAAACCGGACACCGCGGCGATAATCGGCTTGCGCCGGTTGGCCACACGGTCACTGTCGCTGAACAGATCGTCAAGGTAGATCCGCGGGTAGGTCAGCTCGGCCATTTCCTTGATATCGGCACCGGCCGCAAAGGCCTTTTTCGATCCGGTCAGCACGATGCAGCCGATGTTCGGGTCGGCTTCCAGTGCATCCAATGCCTGGTTCAGTTCGCTGATGATCTGGGCGTTCAGGGCGTTGAGCGCCTGTGGGCGGTTCAGGGTAATCAGGCCGACACGGTCCTTGATGTCCAGCAGAATGGTTTCATAGCTCATTGATGGATTCCTTAGATCACAGGTTGCGCGAAATGACCATGCGTTGAATGTCGCTGGTACCTTCGTAAATCTGGCAGACCCGCACGTCGCGGTAGATCCGCTCCAACGGGAAGTCGCTCAAATAGCCATAGCCGCCCAGGGTTTGCAAGGCTTGCGAGCAGACTTTCTCGGCCATTTCCGAGGCGAACAGCTTGGCCATCGAGGCCTCCACCAGCGCTGGCTTACCGCTGTCACGCAGGCCGGCCGCGTAGTGCACCATCTGCCGGGCCACGGCGATCTGGGTGGCCATGTCCGCCAGGCGGAAGGCCACGGCCTGGTGCTCGATCAGCGCCTTGCCGAAACTTTCCCGTTCACGGGCATAGTCGCGGGCGGCCTCGAACGCGGCGCGGGCCATGCCCACCGATTGCGCGGCGATACCGACACGCCCGCCCTCCAGGTTGGCCAAGGCAATGCGATAGCCCTCGCCCTCCTCGCCCAGGCGGTTGGCCAGCGGTACCTTGACGTCCTCGAAGAGGATCTGGCAGGTGTCGGAGGCGTGCTGGCCGAGCTTGTCCTCGACCCGGGCGACGATATAGCCCGGCGAATCGGTGGGCACGATAAAGGCGCTGATACCACGCTTGCCCGCGTCTGGATCGGTGACCGCGAAGACGATCACCACCCCGGCGTTCTGCCCGGAGGTGATGAACTGCTTGCAGCCGTTGAGCACATAATGGTCGCCCTCCAGCCTGGCGCGAGTCTTCAGGCCGCTGGCATCGGAACCGGCCTGCGGTTCGGTCAGGGCAAAGGCGCCGAGCATGGCACCGCTGGCCAATGGCGGCAGGAAACGGGCCTTCTGCTCTTCGCTGCCGAACTTGAGGATCGGCACGCAGCCAACCGAGTTGTGCACGCTCATGATGGTCGAGCAGGCGCCATCGCCAGCGGCGATTTCTTCCAGGGCCATGGCATAGGCCAGGTAGCCGGTGTCGCAACCACCCCACTGTTCCGGGACCAGCATGCCGAAAAAGCCCAGGCCGGCCATTTCGCCGATGGCCTCCTTGGGAAAGCGGTGCTCGCGGTCCCATTCGGCGGCGAAGGGTTTCAGGCGCTCCTGGGCAAAAGCCCGGGCCACTTCGGCGATCTGTTGTTGTTCATCACTGGGTAACATGGCAACTCCTAGTAGAGGCACTCGACGGCCATGGCCGTGGCTTCACCGCCACCAATGCAAATCGCCGCAACCCCACGCCGCAGGCCTTTCTGGCGTAATGCCGAGAGCAGGCTGACCAGAATCCGCGCGCCGGACGCACCGATCGGATGGCCCAGGGCGCAGGCACCACCGTGTACATTGACCTTGTCGTGGGGCAGTCCCAGCGCTTGCATCGTCACCAGCGTGACCACGGCGAAGGCTTCGTTGATTTCGAAACGATCGACCTCGTCCAGGGACCAACCGGTTTTCTTCATCAGTTTTTTGATCGCCCCCACCGGGGCCACCGGGAACAAACCGGGGGTATCGGCAAACGCCGCATGCCCATGAATCACCGCCAGGGGCGTGAGGCCGCGCTCCTGCGCTTCGGAGCGACGCATCAGCACCAGCGCCGCCGCACCGTCGGAAATCGAACTGGAATTCGCCGCCGTGACCGTACCGCCCTGACGGAACGCCGGCTTAAGGCTGGCGATCTTGTCCAGCTTGGCCTTGGGTGGCTGTTCGTCGTCGCTGATCAGTCGCTGTTCCTTGCCTGCCGTGACCGTCAATGGAACGATTTCCGCACGGAAGAGGCCCTCGCGGATGGCCTCCTGGGCGCGGGTCAAGGATGTCAGCGCAAAGGCATCCTGGGTTTCGCGGCTGAAGCCGTGGGTTTCGGCGCAATCCTCGGCGAAGGTGCCCATCAAGCGGCCCTTGTCATAGGCATCTTCGAGGCCGTCGAGAAACATGTGGTCGAGCACCTGGCCGTGGCCCATGCGGTAGCCGCTGCGGGCGCGGTCCAGCAGGTACGGCGCGTTGGACATACTTTCCATGCCACCGGCCACCACCACATCGGCGCTGCCGGCCAGGAGCATGTCGTGGGCGAGGATGGTCGCTTCCATGCCGGAACCGCACATTTTGTTCAGGGTGGTGCAACGGGTGGACTTGTCCAGCCCGGCACCGAGGGCCGCCTGACGGGCCGGGGCCTGGCCGAGGCCGGCGGACAGCACACAGCCGAACAGCACGTGCTCGACTTCGTCCGGCGCCAATTCGGCACGTTCGACGGCGGCGCGGATGGCGGCGGCACCCAGTTGCGGCGCGCTGAGGCTTTTCAGGTCGCCCTGGAAGCCGCCCATGGGCGTGCGCACGGCACTGACAATCACAATGGGATCGTTGGCGGTCATGATCGATTCTCCTATTTCGCGGCCATGCGCAAGGCGCCGTCGAGACGGATCACCTCGCCGTTGAGCATGCTGTTTTCAATGATATGCCGAACCAGCGCGGCGTATTCGGCCGGCTTGCCCAGGCGCGGCGGGAACGGTACGCCGGCCGCGAGCGAGGCACGGACTTCGGCGGTCATGCCGGCCATCATCGGGGTTTCAAAGATGCCCGGGGCGATGGTCATCACGCGAATGCCGAAGCGTGCCAGTTCGCGGGCGGCCGGCAGGGTCAGGCTGACAATGGCACCCTTGGACGCGGCATAGGCCGCCTGGCCGATCTGGCCATCGTAGGCGGCGGCGGAGGCGGTATTGATGATCACCCCGCGCTCGCCGTCGGCATCCGCCTCGGTCTCGGCGATGGCGGCGGCGGCCAGGCGCAGCAGGTTGAAGCTGCCGATCAGGTTGACGTTGATCACCTGGCTGAAGCTGTCCAGCAGGTGCGGGCCGTTCTTGCCGAGGATCTTTTCCGCGCGCACGATGCCAGCGCAGTTGACCAGGCCATGCAGTCCGCCAAAGGCCTCGACCGCGGCCTGTACCGCCGCCTGGGCCTGGGTCTCCTGGGTGATGTCCGCGACCACGCTGCGGGCTTGTGCCCCGAGTTTTTTCGCCTGGGCGGCGACGGCCTCGGCATTGAGGTCCACCAGCATCACCTTGGCGCCGGCGGCAACCAGCATTTCAGCAGTGGCCGCGCCGAGGCCGGAAGCCCCGCCGCTGACCATAAAAGCCTTGTCTTGAATGTTCATGGCACTGTCCTTCGTGAAACCGTAAATAACGCTGATGACCGACACGCGCCACTATAGGAGCCAGCTTGCCGCGGGCAGCGTTCCGACAATGAGCCCCGTGAGCCTTGCCTCGACTTATCCGCCGCCATCGCGGTGGCCGCCTGATAGTCGCGCATGTCCAGAATCTCTCGGTCTTGTTATTGCAAGGTACCGTAGCAAAATCCTGGAAATAGTCGCGCTATCAGGGACTTGGGACAATGGTCAAAGCTTTCAACCTGCTTGACTGGTTTGGCCAATAACGGACCTGTGCCGACCTTGCGGGAGCCGGCTTGCCGGTGACGGGATCGACGCGGAGCCCTGTCTAACCGCGCCGCCTGGATCGCCAGCAAGCTGGCTCCAGGTTTGGGTTGTACGCATGATTTGAGTCAGACTTGAATATTGTGGGAGCGGAGCTTGCCCGCGAAGGGACCCTCAAGTCTCGCACAGCCCGTCCGGGCGCCATCGTCAGCCAACTGGGACAAACCGGGTTAGTGCGCCTCATTGAGAATCAGGCTGCGGTAATGCCCCGGGTTGGACCCGGACCATTTGCGAAAGGCCTTGTAAAACGAACTGGCGTCGGCGAAACCCAGCCGCGTGGCGATCTCGGCGAAGCTGATCGAAGGCTCCGCCAGCCAGGCAATCGCCCACTCCTTGCGCACGCTGTCCTTGATCCCCTGGTAGGTCTGCCCTTCTTCCGCCAGCCGCCGGCGCAGGGTCGAGGCCGATATGCACAACCGCAGGGCCAGCCCTTCGGTTTCCGGCCAGCCTACGGCGGGCAGTTGGCGCAGGTCCTGTTTGATCCGACTGGCCAGGCTCTGCGCATCGCGGTAGCGGACCAGGATATTGGCCGGCGCCAGCGCCAGGAAACGTTGCAGCTCACTGGCACTGCGTTTGATCGGCAGGTCCAGGCAGTCGGCGGAGAAGATCATCCGGGTGCGCGGCCGGTCAAAGCGCAGGTTCTCGGAAAACATCACCCGATAATCTTCACAATAATCCGGCTCGGCACAGCGCAACTCGATGGCCAGGATCGGGATGCGCCGTCCGGCCAGCCAGCAGGCCACGCCATGGACAATCATCCAGTAGGTGAAATAGGTAAACGGCCGCCGTGCCTGGCCCTCAGGCTCCAGCAGGACGATTTCCGCCAGGCTTTGCTGACGCACCAACTGTGCCGGCAGTTGCGCCAGCATCAACGACAGGAAATCCAGTACCGAATCCAGCCCGGTCGCCACCGTCGGTTGCGCCATGCCCGCACGGCACAGGTAAGCGAAGCTGCCGGAGCGCAACTTGCGCGGGTCCATGCCGAAGAACTCGTCATCGTTGCGTCGGGCCAACAGGCGCCACAAGCGTGCGTAATCGGTTACTGGAACCCGGGCGGCGGGCTGTTCCAGCAGCATCGAATCGATCCCGACCTTGTCCAGCACCTGCACGGTGTCCGCACCGGGGGCGCAACTTTGCAACAGTGCCTCGTGCACCAGATGGATGGAGATGCTGTCTTTTTTTGACATTGGCCGACGCTCAAGCGCTGTACTGATCCGTGTGGCGGCCATCTTAACAGCGCCCGCGCCCTGTAGGAGCCGGCTTGCTGCGGGCGGCGCTCCGACGATGAGGCCCTTGAGTCCCGCGTCGATATCGCGGACGCCGCCCGTAGCAAGCTGGCTCCAGTCGGGTTTTTCAACGCGCATCCGATGTAACACCGGGCGGACCAACACACTTCATGAACAGGCGCACCACGCTTTGCAGCTTGCCCTGTGCGCTGTGGGTCTTAGGATGTAGGCAACAATCATAAGGAGTCATCCCATGTTCGCCGGATTCCAGAAAGACCAGCGCCACGTCAACGGTGTGGACATTGCCTACCGCATCGGCGGCAGCGGCCCGGGCCTGCTCCTGCTGCACGGCCACCCGCAGACGCATGTCATCTGGCACAAGATCGCCGGCGACCTGAGCAAACACTTCAGCGTGGTCGCCGCCGACCTGCGCGGCTATGGCGACAGCGCCCGACCCGCGGCCGACGAACAGCACCTCAACTATTCCAAGCGCGAGATGGGCCGCGACGGCGTGGCCCTGATGGAATCCCTGGGCTTCAGCGAATTCTCGATCCTGGCCCATGACCGCGGCGCCCGCGTTGCTCATCGCCTGGCCCTGGACCATCCGCGGGCCGTGTCGCGCATGGTGCTGCTGGATATCGCCCCGACCCTGGCGATGTACGCCCAGACCGACGAAGCCTTCGCCCGCGCCTACTGGCACTGGTTCTTCCTGATCCGCCCGGCACCGCTGCCGGAAACCCTGATCGAAGCCAACCCGGAGCAATACCTGCGCAGCGTGATGGGCAGCCGCAGTGCCGGCCTCAAGCCATTTACCGACGAGGCCTTCAGCGAATACCTGCGCTGCCTCAGCCTGCCCGGCAGCGCGCGAGGCATCTGCGAGGACTACCGCGCCAGCGCCGGTATCGACCTGGAACACGACCGCGCCGACATCGAGGCTGGGCACAAGCTGAACCTGCCGCTGCTGGTGCTCTGGGGCGCCGAAGGCATCGTCGGCCGCTGTTTCGATCCGCTGCGCGAATGGCAGCAGGTCGCCACCGACGTGTGCGGCAAGGCCTTGCCCGGTGGGCACTACCTGGCCGAGGAAATCCCCGAACAATTGCTCGGCGAAGTCCTGGCCTTCCTGCGCTGAATAACCTGCCTCTCAGGACCTGATCGCCCCTTTCCAGCATGGCCGGCGCAAACCGCCCATGACGGGATCGGCTTGCCCCCTCTCCCCCAAAAAACCGCGACGAGATAATAACAATGACAATCCGCAAACTGCTGGGAACCCTGTACGTCCAGGTGGTCATCGCCATTGTGCTGGGGGTGCTGATCGGCAACCACTGGCCGCAGACCGGTATCGACCTCAAGCCCCTGGGCGACGGTTTCATCAAACTGATCAAGATGATCATCGGCCCGATCATCTTCTGCACCGTGGTTTCCGGCATCACCAGCATGCACGATGTGAAACAGGTCGGGCGAGTCGGCGGCAAGGCGCTGCTGTATTTTGAAATCGTCTCCACCTTCGCCCTGGCGATCGGCCTGCTGGCCGCCCATGCCCTGCACCCGGGCGCGGGTTTCAACGTCGACGTGAAAACCCTCGACAGCTCGACCATCGCTGGCTTTGTCGGCCAGGCCCAACATGGCGAAGGCATCACCGGCTTCCTGTTGCATGTGATCCCCAGCACCTTTTTCGACGCCTTCGCCCAGGGCGAGATCCTGCCGGTGCTGTTCATTTCAATCCTGTTCGGCCTGGCGCTGGTGATGGTCGGTGAAAAAGCCCGTCCCCTGGTCGGCGTGATCCACCAGGCCAGCGAGGTGTTCTTCCGCATCGTCGGCATGATCGCCCGCGTGGCGCCAATCGGGGCGTTCGGGGCCATGGCCTTCACCATCGGCAAATACGGCCTCGGCTCGCTGCTGCCGCTGATGAAGCTGGTCGGCACGTTCTACCTGACCGCCTTTATCTTCATCACCTGCGTCCTGGGCAGCATCGCTCGCTATGCCGGCTTCAGCATCTTCCGCCTGTTGGGCTACATCAAATCGGAACTGCTGATCGTGCTCGGCACCAGCTCCTCGGAGTCGGCCCTGCCGCAACTGATCCAGAAGCTGGAAAGCCTGGGTTGTTCCAAGGGCGTCGTGGGTATCGTGGTGCCCACCGGCTACACCTTCAACCTCGACGGCACCAATATCTACATGACCCTGGCGGTGCTGTTCCTGGCCCAGGCGACCAATATCGACCTGACATTGGAACAACAACTGACCCTGCTGGCGGTGACGATGCTCACCTCCAAGGGCGCCGGCGCGGTGGTCGGCGCCGGTTTCGTCGCCCTGGCCGCGAGCCTGGCGGTGGTCCCGACCGTTCCGGTGGCGGCGATGGTGCTGATCCTCGGGGTGGACCGGTTCATGGCCGAGTGTCGCTCGCTGACCAATATCATCGGCAACGCCGTCGCCTCGTTGGTGGTGGCCGCCTGGGAGGGCGAGCTGGACCGCGGCAAGATGGCGCCGATTGCCCTCAAGCGCGAGCGCCAGGCCCTGGCTACCCAGGCAGCGGTCGAAGCCGCCAAGGCAACCCCCTGACCTTGCCTGCGCCCCCCTCATCCAATGCTATCCTGGCGGCCCCTGCCGCCAGTATTCGTTGCTTCGCCCATGAGCCAGAAGAAAGACAACGTGCCCCTGCCCGAAGACCTGCGCGTATTCCTTACCGTTATCCGCAAGGCCGGCTTCGCCGCCGCCGCTGATGAACTGGGACTGTCACCCGCCTACGTCAGCAAACGTATCCAGATCCTCGAAACCACCCTCGCCACTCGCCTGCTGCACCGCACCAGCCGACGCATCGCCCTGACCGAGGACGGCGAGCGGGTGCAACGCTGGGCCGTGCGCATTCTCGAAGACTTCCAGCAACTCAACGATGAGCTGTCCGAAGCCCACGACAGCCCCAGCGGTCGCCTGCACCTGTGCAGCAGCTTCGGCTTCGGACGCAATCACGTGGCGCCGGCATTATCGCTGCTGGCCGAGCGGTACCCGGACCTGGAGATCCGCCTGGACCTGTTCGACCGGGTGGTGGATATCGTCAGCGAGGGTTTCGACCTGGAGATCCGTGTCGGCGACGACATCCCCGGCCAGCATATCGGCCGGCGCCTGGTGAGCAATCGACGGGTGCTGTGCGCGGCGCCCGCCTACCTGGAGCGGCGTGGCACGCCGCAGCAACTGAGCGACCTGGAACAACACGACTGCCTGGTACTCAAGGAGCGCGACAATGCCTTCGGTATCTGGAACCTGGAGCGCGACGGCAGCCAGGACAGCGTACGGGTGCGCGGGCCATTGTCGTCCAACAGCGGTGAAATTGTCCTGCAATGGGCATTGGACGGACGCGGCGTCCTGCTGCGTTCGCTATGGGATGTCAAACCGCTGCTGGAACAGGGCCGACTGGTGCGGGTGCTGCACGACTACACCCAGAGCGCGAATGTCTGGGCGGTGTATCCGACACGACTGGCGTACTCGGGGAAACTGCGAGTCTGCGTGGAGTTTCTGCAGGAGCACTTTCGACAGCTGTCGATCTGAGGCCCTGAAACAGTGGTTCCTGCAGTTTTGTGTCGTCCACGCTCCTCACGAACGACGCAAAACTTTAGGAGCTTGGCTTGTCATGTCAGACCCGGGGTTCAGCTCAACCAGGGATTGGCCTGCAGATGCGCCCGCTCGAACGCCTTGATCTCCTCACTGCGCTGCAAGGTGCTACCAATGGCATCGAGCCCCAACATCAGCGCGGTCTTGCGCAACGCGTCAATCTCGAACTCGATGACACTGCCATCCTGCAAACGGATCTGCTGGGCCTCGAGATCAATGCCGATCTCGGCGCTCCGCGGCTGACTCACCACCTGCCCCAAACGCTGCGCCGTCGACTCGTCCAAGCTGATCAACAACACCCCGTTGCGCTGGCAGTTATCATAGAAAATCCCCGCGAAACTGCTGCCGATCAACGCCCGGATCCCCACCTGCTTCAGTCCCCACACCGCATGCTCACGACTGGACCCGCAACCGAAGTTCGGTCCCACCACCATGAAGCGCGCATCTTTCCAGGCTGGCTGGTTCAGCACGAACTCAGGGTTGGGCTCACCCGAAGGCAGCATCCGCAGATCGAAGAACAGACCACGGTCCAAGCCGTTGCGATCAATCCCCTTGAGAAACTGCTTGGGCATGATCACATCGGTGTCGATATTGGCCGCCAGCATCGGCGCGGCCTTGCCGCTGACTTGGGAAAACGGCTGCATGCTCATGGCCTTGGCTCCAGATGACGAATATCGGTCAGGTGCCCGGCAATGGCGGCCGCGGCCACCATCGCCGGGCTCATCAAATGCGTCCGCGCCCCGGCCCCCTGACGCCCTTCGAAATTGCGATTGGTGCTGGAAGCGCAACGATCGCCGGGCGCCAGGACGTCGTCGTTCATTGCCAGGCACATCGAGCAGCCCGATTGCCGCCACTCGAAACCGGCGTCGATAAACACCGCCTCCAAGCCTTCGGCCTCGGCCTGATCGCGCACCTGGGTGGAACCGGGCACGATCATCGCCCGGACATGCTTGGCCACCTGCTGGCCGCGTACCACCCGGGCGGCATCGCGCAAGTCCTCGATCCTGGCGTTGGTGCAGGAGCCGATAAAGGCGTGACTGATCACGATCCGGTTCAGCGGCATGCCGGCTTCCAGCCCCATGTAGTTCAAGGCGCGACGCATATCCTGGCGCAGGATCGGGTCGCTGAGGTCTTGCGGGTCCGGCACCGTCGTGCCGATGGGCGCCGCCTGGTCCGGGCTGGTGCCCCAGGTGACCATGGGTTCCAGGGCCGCGGCATCCAGCTCGACTTCAAGGTCGAACCGCGCGCCGACATCCGTATGCAGCTCCCGCCAACGGGCCACGGCCTGTTCCCACAACTCGCCCCTGGGCGCCCGGGGCTTGTCCTTGAGGTAGGCGAAAACCTTGTCGTCCGGGGCCATGAAGGCACCGCGCGCGCCCGCCTCCACCGCCATATTACAGATGGTCATGCGCGCCTCGACGCTCAGGGCATCGATGGTCGGGCCACAGAACTCGATGGCGTAGCCGGTGGCGCCGGACGCACCGATCCGAGCGATCAGCGCCATGATCAGGTCCTTGGACGTCAGCCCCGGCGCCAACTCGCCGCCGACCGTCACCCGCATCGTCTTCAAGCGTTTGTAGACCAACGTCTGGGACGCCAGCAAGTGCTCGATCTCCGAGGTGCCAATACCAAAGCCAAACGCACCAAGGGCGCCATAGGTGGTGGTGTGGCTGTCGCCGGCGGCCACCACCATGCCCGGCAGGATAAAGCCCTGCTCGGGCGCGACCACGTGCTCGATGCCCTGGCGCTTGTCCAGCACATCGAACAGCTCGATGCCAAAGTCGGCACAGTTCTCGGCGAGGTAGGACACCTGCCGCGCGCCACCGGCGTCAGGCATGGCGGCGATGCGCCGGGGCGCGGTGGGGTTGACATGGTCGACCACCGCCAGCGCGGTTTCCGCGCGCCAGACAGCGCGCCGGGCTTCGCGCAGACCGCTGAAGGCCTGCGGACTGGTGTATTCGTTGATGACCTGGCGGTCGATATACAGCAGGACATGGCCCTGGTCATCGAGGCGACACACCGCATGGGAATCGATGTGCTTGTCGTAGAGGGTTCTTGTAGGAGTCATGGTGGCGCTCGCTGGAATGAAGGTACGCGAGGCTGTCGGATCACGACGGCAGACCGACAGGCGTCCCGGCCATCATAGGCGGCGGAAATGGTGCATCAATGGCTGGAAGGTGATGGCTGGACACATGGATCGTGTTTGATCGGACGAGTTGTGGTTGTCATCACTGCCTTATAACCGACACAATAGAAAGGTGTTACACGATATAACAACGTGATCGACAGCCAAAAAATACGGCCGACTTCAGCTATAAATGGATAGGACAGGAACTGAAAGGAATTCTGATGATCACAGACACAGATAACGGTACAAATAAGCTAGGAGTACTGCTTGCCATGAGACCCGGCCTATCGAATCTCGTCAAGTCACAGAAAATAGCATTTGGCCTTGCATTGCTGGGCATTGTGGTGCTGTTCGGCGCCAAGCGACTGATCGAATGGGCACTTGATGAGCCGGTGGCCGAGTCCTGGGTCGACCTGAGCCTCGTGCTGGCGGCTTACCTGTATTTCTTCATGATCCCCGCCCTTCAGGCCCATATCAGCAAAAAACTGAGAAGACGTGCTGCCCGTCGTCAAAAAAGGCAAGCAGCGGATCAACCCACCCCAGCCGCCAATACGACTGCCGCGACAACGTCATGGGTGGAGAAGCAACCGCAAGGCCTGACCCAGCCCGTTGCGGTCACACAGCGGCCTGTGCGCCAGGGGCGGACGCAGCGGCGCTGACAGCACCCTCCCCGTATACAAACAAAAGGGGAGCAAAGCTCCCTTTATCGCTTGCGGCCCGCGAATAATCCGATCAGACCTTCGTATCCACCGACATGCTGGCGCCGGAACTGGCGAACTGTTGCAGGTTCAGCAACACGTTAATCGCCCGCTTGTACTCCGGGATCATATGGTTGGAGAACTGGTCGCTCGAGCTGCCGCTCTGCAGCGTACTGATCTGGGTGGCGAAATAGTCCAGCGCGTTGAATTTCTCGCCCGCCTTGTTTTTCGTGCCGGCCGTGGCCAGCAGACCGGCGGTGGACGTGCTGATCAGGCCGTGTTCCTTGAGGATATTGCTGTACTTGGTCAACTGATCCGGCGTCACCGATTTCGGGTCGAAGCCCTGGAATTGCGACTGCAGCTTGTCCTTCTGCATCTGCGCGGTGTCGAGGGCGGTCGGATCCCGGGGGATGTTGTTGAGCACCTGTTTGTTCTTGATTTCCTGCAGGTTGGCCTTCTGCGTATCGGCGGTCTTGCGCTCGAAGACCCGGGTACTGAGCGCCGTGGCCCAGGCGACGACTGAACCGGTGCTCATGCCCGACCTCCAGGAACCTGGCGGCAGGGGCTATCGCCGTAATACTGAAGCGCTTGCGAGGCGAGCATAGGGAGCATCCTTTCAAAGGTGGAAATGGCTGGCGGGCCTGATTAGGTAACAGAACTGTATAATATATATTTGTGTTCTGTTACAAAATTCCAATTCTGAAAGAAAGCCCCCCTATAGGCTCAGATCCTCAGTCCGTCCCGTACTTCGGCGAGCGCGGACCATACAACAGACCTGCCGGGTGTCCCGCCGACAACAGCCGCTGACTGGTGATACCGGCAATCGGGTGGCTCACATCGTTGGCACTGTTGATAATCTGCTTGACCGCCGCGGTGATCAACATGCCGACCAGGCCGCCACCGTTATTGTTGTTGCCCTCTTCGCTGGAGGCCGTGGCGCTGCCGGTCCAGAGCGTGGTACCGGTCTTGAGGTCCACCAGCCTGGCACTGGCCGTGACGATGGTGGCGCTGCTGATCACCATGTACTGCGTGCCGTATTGCTTGACCGTGATGTACAAGGCCGCGTCCGCACCGAAGATCTCCTTCAACTTGGCCGGCGAGGTGTTGTGAATGTCGGTGGGCGTGCTCAAGCCATTCTGCTGGAAAGTTTCAGCCACCAACGCCACCGGCATCACGTAGTAACCGGCTTCCGCCAACGGGAATGTCACTTGGGACAGCAGGCTGTAGGTGGCCTTGATGTCCGGCGACTCGTTCAGCGGCGGCAACACCAGGATGGTCCGCGGACGGGCCTCTTTGTATGCCGAGTAATCCACGGTTTTGGTGGCTGCGCAGCCACCCAGCAGACTCACCAGCAGCAGCGCGCTCAGAGCCCCCAGAAAACGCCGATTCATTGCTTGATCCCTTGTGGGCGTTGTTCAACAGAAAGTCCATGTAAGCGGTCGACTCAGGGAACAGTGCCTTCTCTGTCTGGAACTGCTGCACCATCTGATCATCCTTGCCAAGGCTGCCGTAAAGCATGCCCAGATGGGCGTGATAACCCGGTGGCGCGGCACGGTCGGTGGCCTTGATCTTCTGCAGGTCGGCTTCCAGGGCCTCGACTTGCGCCTCCTTGGCCTCACCGTTGAAGTACTGGTACACCTGGGGCTGATAGCCTTCCCACTGATAGAGCGTATTGACCTTTGGGGCACAGCCCGTCAACAAGACACCACCGACTACCACTGTCGCAACGTAACGTAACAAACCCAACATTTTACCCATGACGCGTAAAACTCCCTGTTCTTGCTATAGAAATACTTATGGGCGCCCCGGTTTCCAGGCGCCGTTGTCGATCGCCTGAACCATTTTGTTCACGGCCTCGCGCATGGCCAGGTCGAGAACCTTGCCGTTGAGAGTCGAGTCGTAGCTGGCAGTCCCGCCGAAACCGATGATTTCGCGGTTCGATAGCGCGTACTCGCCGGCACCCTGGCTGGAATACACCACTTCCGAAGTAACGATATTGACGATGTTCAGATTGACCTTGGCGTAGGCGACCTGGGTCTTGCCACGCCCGAGAATGCCGAACAACTGATGATCCCCGGTCTCTTTGCGACCGAACTCGGTGACATCACCCGTGACCACAAAATCCGCGCCCTTGAGTTTCTGCGACTGGGATTTGATGTTCGCTTCCTGCTGGATCTCCGCCAGGTTGTCGCGGTCCAGCACACTGAAACGGTTGGTCTGCTGCAGATGGGTGATCAGGATGGTCTTGGCCTGGCCGCCGAGACGGTCGACACCATCGGAAAAAATCCCGCGCATGTAGCTGGAACGGTTATCGAACTTGCCGACGGCAATCGGGGTACGCAACCCGGCGTAAGCCTGGTTGGCCGTTTCCACTTGTTGCACCGGCAAAGCTCGGGAACTCTCGGTGGCGCAACCACCGATGGATGCCAGCGTGATCGCTGTCATCGCGTAAAGGGTGACCTGTGACACTTTTTTCATGCAGCACACTCCAGGAACAAATCGGAACGGGGGACATCGGGAAACGCGCGGACGGATATTTCAGGCGAACGACAAGGTGCGCGGCCTTACTCTTGGGCAAGGCCGGACCTGTGATCAGCGAAGGTCAGGGTGTTATCGCCGCAGAGGCCAAAAAGCGCTCCGGGGTTTTGAACGGGGGAAGTTTCGAGAAAATGAAGCGGCTCGGGTAACGACACGACAGGGTCGCGGGGGACCTCATCCCGAGGGTGAAAAGATGCATGTTCATTCCTTGAAACATTTGATATCAAATTAATGGCAGCATCATAGGGTGACAGCAATAAGGCGTCAAGAAATCGCAAGACTGGATCCGGGCCAAACGCATAAGCCGTGTTAAACCACCGTTGCCGGCGGCCGATAATATTTTCAGCAAACGTTTCTTGGCTGCCAATGCAACGCCATTGGCCGGACTGATTCTTGCACGATCGTACCTAAAGCTCATTCAGCTCAAGCCGATAGCATGACGAAGCCCTGAACAGATCGGGCGGCCGAATAATAAGAACTGCTTTGCAAGGACAGGTCCCATGCCCATGTTCCGTACGATCCAAGCTCGCTACACACTGTTTCTGGTCCTGTTCATCCTGCTGTTGTTCGTCTTGACCGTGGTTGGCATCAGCCAGTTGGTCGCACCCACGTTACGCAAGACCGAGGAGCAGGTCGTACTCAACCGCGTGGCCGAAGTGGCCGAACAGATCAAGGGCGAGTTGAACAAGGTCCAGGCCCAGCAACGCAGCATTACCCAGACCATTCCCCTGCTCGACAGCGATACCATCGACAAGGTCCTGCCGGGCCTGGTGGATCAGTACGGTGAGCCGAAGGTCTTCGGCGGTGGTATCTGGCCCCTGCCCGGCCTGCGCACACCGGGTCGGAACAAGCACAGCACCTTCTGGCACCGTGATGCTAACGGCCAATTGAAGGTCAATACCTTCTGGAACAGCGCCGAAGCCCCCAACTATTACGAGCAGCCCTGGTACAAGGGTGGCATGGCCACCCCGCGCGGCCAATGCGCCTGGGCGGCGGCCTACAAGGATGACGCCAGCCAGGAGCCGCGTACCAACTGCGCCATGGCCATCCAGCGCGATGGCGTGCCATACGGCGTCTCGACCATCGACGTGACCCTGGGCTTTTTCAACGACCTGGTGGCGCGCAAGGAAAAAGACATCGGCGGGGAAATGCTGATTGTTGAAGCCGACGGCAAGATCATCAGCAACAGCACTCACATCAACAACCCGGTGGTACTCAAGAACATCAACGACCTGGCCGCCGGCTCGGCCTTCGCCGCGCAGGTCAAGAGTGCCCTGCAAAATCGTGATGCCACGTCCCACCGCGTGGAGTTCAACAACGATGGCGTGGCCAGCACCTTCTTCATGCGCCCTATCGAAGGCACCCCATGGTTCCTCGCCACGGCCCTGCCGACCCAGTTGATCACCGCCCAGCGCGATGACGTGCTCAATACCCTGGCCCTGCTGCAAATCCCGATGATCGTGCTGCTGGTGCTGTTGCAGATTTACGCCATTCGCAAGTTGGTGAGCCGGATGCAGGCGCTCAGGAGCAATATTGACGCGTTGTCCACGGGGGATGCCGACCTGACCCGGCGCATTACCATTCGTGCCGAAGATGAGTTGGGGGCCATCGGCCATTCGGTGAACCGCTTTATCGTCTATCTGCAGAACATGATCGGCGAAGTCACCCAGGCCACCGGCGATATGGCCTCAAGCCTGGACAAGCTGCAACAGACCTCGGCTCATACCAACCAGATTCTGACTCGCCACGCCTCGGAAACCGAGCAGACCGTCACCGCCATCACCGAGATGAGTTCCACCGCCGACACCGTGGCCGAGAACGCCGCTGAAACCGCCGCCTTCACCCAACGCGCCAGTGAACACGCGGATCGCTCGCGGGTGGTGGTGGGGGAAGCGTCCAACAGCGTGATCGCGCTGATCGACGAGGTGTCCAGCGCCACCCACAAGGTCGAGAGCATGCAACAGGACGCCCAGCGCATCACTGAGACGCTCGGGTGATCGGCGCCATTGCCGGGCAGACCAACCTGCTGGCGCTGAACGCCGCCATCGAAGCCGCCCGCGCCGGTGAGCAGGGGCGTGGCTTCGCCGTGGTGGCCGACGAGGTACGCGCCCTCGCCGCCCGGACCCAGGCCAGTACCTCGGAAATCAACGAGATGCTCGCGCGCCTGACCCAGGGTGTCAGTTCGTCGGTCGCGGCCATGGAAAATACCCAGGCCAGTTGTCAGTCGGCGGCCGACGCCACGGCGCGAGTCAACTCGGGGCTCGATGAAATGGCCGGTTCCGTCAGCCATATCAACGGCCTGAGCAGCCAGATCGCCACCGCCGCCGAACAACAGCGCTCGGTCACCGAAGAGATCAACCGCAGCATGGTACAGATCCGACACATGGTCGATGAACTGGTCCAGAGTGGCCATGCCACCGATGCCAATACCCTTAGCCTGCTGGACGCCAACAACCGGGTCAGCACGCTGATGGGGCGCTTCAAGGTCAAGTGAAACGCAGCCGGTCGTGCCCTGGAAAACGGGCACGACCGCTGGTCTCGTGGGCCACGAAACCTTCTGTATCACCTATGCTCACTATTGTTTCCGCCTTTCAACAAGGAATGCAGTCGGAGCAGAGCCATGGAACAACCCTCTTTCCAGCCTTATGCCAAAACGCTCAGCAACGAAGTCCATATAGAAGTCGATATCGAAACGCTCTACGCCTACGTCACCCAGCCGGATCGCTGGCACGAATGGCACCCCTCCTCCGTCAGCGCCGAAACCGGCATTCGTGGCCCCTTGCCCAAGGATCATCGCTTCACCGAAATCATCGACCTGCTGGGTTTGCGGATCGAAATGAACTATCGGGTGGTCATCGCCAATGCCCCGGGTGAGTTCAAGGTGGCTTTCACTTCCTCGGTGGTCGATGGTGGCATCCACTACAGCCTGCTGCGTGACGGCCGTGGCACGCGGTTCATCCGCACCTTGCAGTACGTCACCGAGCTGAACCTGAGCGGCTTGCACGCACGCATGGTCGAACTCTCGGTCCGGGCGATGAATAACCTGAAGCACCTAATGGAAACGCCGCAGCGCTCCATCGCCTGATGCCACTGCGGTCCGGAGTTCGCCCCCCATTGTAGAGGCGCCAGTAGACGCTCGATTAGCGGCGATGAGGCCCTTGAGTCTTACGGCGTCCATGCGGACGCCATCGCCGGCAAGCCGGGCTCCTACAGGTTTGATGGTGATCTCGAGAAATACCTTAATCCAGGGTTAATCGCCACTCACCAACGCAAACAGATTAAATAAGCCCAAAACCCTCATGAACGTTTCGGCCTCGATATCTTCACCCCGGTACGTACAGTCAGCCGCTTGACCGTTGATTGAGGGTGCGACAGGCACGTCTTGAAGTACTAATAAACTTGTGGGGGCTCAAACATTTTCTCGAAATAGGCGGTCGGAATACCCATTCGGTCGACACAGTATCGACGCACATACTCCCAATCCTTGTCATGCCTCCTTGCATAGTCAATATATCGCCGAGCCAGATCAATTTTGCCGGCAACCCGTCTCTGGAAGGTGTCAAACGTTCGTACAAAACTACTATCGACTACGCCCTTAACCTGCAGATACTGCCTTCCGGCAGCCAGAATCACATGCGGCTCCAGCCGACATAGATGGGAGAGATAGAATAGATCGTTCATAGCGCGCCTCAGGATCGAAGCACGCTTGAGAGTTGTTTCATTCACACCAATAGCACACAACATTGCGGCGAGCATGAGCGAATCGAGCGTCTTTCTTTTCAGCGAAGGCTCATTGCCCACGTCCAGATAGTCGTGCAGCGGACTGGACTCGAATGGTGAATCGAGACCTCGAAGCCGGGAGTCTAGGGTTTCACCACCGAACCCGAACTCGTATCCCAACACGCCGGCACTGTCTTTGATTTCAACAAGATTGCCGATATCCCGATACAACCCCTGGCTCTGATCCTGAATTGCGAAGGTAACACCCTCTCCGCTTACCTCATCCAGACCATATCGCCAGTGGTAGTAACCGGGTGGACGCCCATCGATCTCAATCCCCCAGCCTTCGCACTTACGGGTGACAGACTCAAACAGAGTGAGCGAACGACTTACTCGACAAAGCAATCGCTGCCGGCTGCTGATACTCGCGAAATAATCGGTAATGAACTCCAAAATCCGCGGCAATGAATTGGGACCGCCTAACACCCCCAACTGCGTGAAGCAGCTCATGTACTCCAACTCTTCGCTCCAATTTCTGATGCTTTTGAGATTCTGATTCCTGATGCACTCCTGAACAATCGAAAAACCCGGAAAAGGCACACGCCCCTCAAGAAGATGCTGCTTGTAACCGGCAATGGTTGAGTTAGCAAAGAGCAGGGATTCATCGTCACTGAGCAATTGCGTCGGTGCTGCGGGGATAAAGCCGAACTGCGCGGCTAGCATGTTGAAATGACCTGTCAGGGCATCAAGTTCATACTTATTGGTCATCGAGCGAAGTGGATGCGTCATATGGACTGTTCCAATCGTAACACCTCAATAGAAAAATCCGCCTTGATCTGCTGGATACGTACCCCTACCTGCTCTGCGCTATCGTGGCTTACGACAAACATCCCAACCGCTGGGTACTCAAAATATTCCTTGTTGAAGCGAGTACCGACAGCAACAATCTTTCTCCACGTCACATGCTCGCCCAACGGAGGGGCTCCCTGGACTGACAGCACCTCGCACCATGACATTTCAGGCAAGGCCAGCACGATCCAGCCGCCTGACTTACTCATATGAGCACCAAGAAATCCCAAAGAGTTCAAGGCCGATGGGACCTCAACCTCAACCTTGAAATTTTCCTCAAGCAGGTCCACCCCGTAGATACTCTTTATACAAGGTACTATCGCGGCTCCACCGGGACGCGAGGCGATTTCCAGAAACACCAGGCGCTGATCGCTGAGCAGGAATGCCTCCAGATGAAAGACCAAATCATGGGCGCTCAACGAAGAGAGCGTATGCTGCGTGAATTGCACTATGGCTTTCTGAAGTGCTGGATCATCGATTAGCACCGAAGACATGGCGACCTTTTCATGCTGCCAGGCATAGCAATCATCCAGGTACCGGGAAGCACAGACAAACAATAACTCCCCCCGCGACAGACTCCGTCAATATGAATGACCGGCGCGTCGACAAACTGCTCCACCAAGTACTCGACCCCGAGGATCTGGAGTTCATGCATCTTCTGCCCTAACTCCATGGCATCCTGAGTCACGTAGACATGCCGGCTCCCCGCTTGCGAGGCGGCCTTAAGCACGAGCGGATAATCGCTTGAGGCAAAAACCTCAGATACCGCGATCATCCCCTTCGTGGCCAGCTGCTCACCACCGACAAAGCGACTAGTCGCGACCTTAGCCTGCTGGGCAATCGCTGACTTCATCAGGAACTTGTTTCTGAACACAACGACGTCGCTGAGCCGACGACCAGATATCCCGTAATGATCGCGAACCGCCGCACCGCATAAAATGCTGTACTCGGTGTTGGCGATAACATAATCAATTCTGCCAAACTCAAATACAATCTCATCACAGAAAATAAGTATTTCCAGCAATTTCTTGTCGTACTGTTCGACATCGAAATTGGCCGCCAGACACAGCCTTTTACAAGCGGCAAGCTCAAGCGCCGGAGGCTCTTTTCCAATATAAAACCAACGGGTGTCCATATCAAAAAAATCGGAACCAACGTGAGAATCACCGATAATTAATACATTGCGCATAACGACCACTTCCACTGCAAAATTCCAAAATCAGATCCCAGCCACATACATACGCAAGGACCGAGACTAAAAGTCGTACTTATTAGACAATGACGAAATACACGAACTCGCTATTTCACCCTACCCCATGAAACGATCGAGCTCTTGGAAATAGGTCTGAGTCTGTTCGATGAAAGGATAATGTGACGCCCCGGAAAAGCGGGCGACGCGAAAATCCACCAAGTACTCGCAGGTTTTGGAAACTTGATAGTCGCT
>NZ_CAJFDC010000015.1 GCF_904067045.1 Pseudomonas sp. FEN
GGATACGATACGGTGCCGACGCCCCCACCAGGGCTTGAGCGACATTACCGCCAGCCAGACCTTGGATGGCCGCCGTGACCGCCTGCGCCGCTCGTTGATAATTGCCACCCGTACCGTAATCCTCCAGGACGGCGTTGGTAACCTGGGTGGAGAGTTGTTCGTTGGTGGGATTGGTATTACCGCTCTGAGCCAACTGCTGACGAGCCGCTTCAACCTTCTGCGGATCCTTCAGGGCTTGGCCGTCTCGATCGCACCCTGGGTGCGGATGATGTCGATCGCCTGGTTGCCGATCTCACCGATCAACTGAGCCTGACGCAGGCGTTTCTGCTCTTTCTCTTTATCGAAAATCGGACTCAGGGCGTTATCACCCAGCGATGACCCACCGGCTTTGTTGTTCAGGTTATTGTTCACCTAGCAACAACCTCTCCAACGAGCTATCCTTGAACGGAAGTTTCGTTGCGTCCGCTCGAATACCAGACTGAATATCTGCACGAATATCAACGTTAATTGCGCCAGGAGTTTGTGCATTTTGCCCGCCAAACAATTCAACTGTGGGTTTCCCACCAGAACCAGCTACTCCCCCTGAGCCTTTTGCACCAACTAAACTTTAAGAGATACAGAAAATTTTGGCCGAGCTCATTCCTCAAACTTATAACTAATCGCTCCCCCTCAGATTTAAACTCACGCTCCAACTCCTCACTCTTGAACCCGGAGTTTGGCGGATAATCAACATCCAGTGTTTCGTCATAAATGGCGGCCCATTTTAATAGACGTTCCTGAAGCTCTTTAGAAATCGGAAGCTCGCAAGGAGCCATGTCCCATACTCACCCGGGGACATATTCCAAATCGGATAACACTGATAATCCGCCATTAATTTTATACATTTCACTTAACGCTCCCCCTTGGATTTGCACCGACAACGAAGCCGTTATCACCAACAGTCACAGCTATTCGCTGCGTCTGACCGTTAATATTTAACTCATAAATCGGGCGCCCAACTCCAGAGCCTTGATAGCCAACGAGCTTACCCTCAAAAAACCGCCCTCATCACTACTCCCGGAATCTGAGCCTCTGACACACCCATCTGAGCGAATTGGCTACCATGCTCCTCAATGATGTGTGCAACCCAGCCTTTGAGTTTCCGGTCTCTAGGAATACAACTTTCCCGCTAGAACTGCGAGTCGTTGCAATGACATTCTCTGGGGTAAATTTCACACCATTAGCAGTCAACTCATCAAGCAAGGATGTGTTCAGCGTACCTTTTGCACCAACGAACCAGTCTTACCTCGGCAAAAACCGTCTACGCAAAAATGTTTTGTAGTTGTCAGGCGCCGCACTTATTAACGTCTCGAGATCATCACCACGAACCAGAGAATGGTCGACTATAGACTCAACAAAATAGTACCGATACTCAGGATTCTCACTCAATTCCAACTCGAAACCCCGAAGAAACTCCAATATGTGTTCAAATGAATTTTTCTGCACCAGAGTGCAACCTAAAAACTCGTACGCGGATATGTAGTATGAGTTCTCAATAATGCCACCACCCCGCCTAACTCTTTCAATGAAGCCTCCAGAGCTTCAGCGGAAAAGAAGGGTAAAGAAACCAACCACAGAACAAACTTTCTGAAGTACTCATCGGCCAAGAGCATTGTCGATATCCTTTATTAGCTGTTTAGCAAAATCAATATCCCGCTGACTGTAAGGGTATTTGCCGGGTGGTTGATTGTCAGCATTACGAACTAGATCACTTAGTCTATTACTGACCTCGATGGCTTTTTGCTCATGCCCAGCAGGAGACAACATGTCGCCTGTAGCTTTCTCATAACGCACAGCGTCAGCCAATCCGCCGTTTCCGACCCTGCTGCCAGTTTTATCCGCACCGTAATACGAAGTCAGAATCTTTTCAAATTGGTCGCTATCTGCTGGCCGATAAGTAGGCCCAAACCCACCCTTGGGCGCATCCACGCTAGCTTTTGCACCAATGAATTTGAGGTAAAACCTCAGTCAACCCTATTGTTTACACCATGTAACCTGCAGATCTCATCTGCGTAAGCACCGCCTCATCAAATTTTTTGATCAGATATACCTCTAATAGATCTCGCACTCTTCCACTTCCATATTACAGGAAGAATCCTGCTATCCAAACGATCAAACTCTTCCAAAAAAATATCTGCCAAAGCATATTTATCTAAATCGTGAACGGCCTCAAGCATCATGTTCAACACGACGCTTGGCGGCTTCCCATTCAGTATTTCCGCTAACAAATATCTATTTTCCGAAAGTGACATAGATAATTTCGCCAATGTTTTCAATTTTTTCGACCTTCGTGTATCCGTATTTTTGGGATATCTGGCCTGTCCAAGTATTCAAAGCAGCATTTTCTTTTGACATTCCATTGGCAATATTCTGCAGATATTTAGCAGTGTTAACGCTGTCAGTACCCGCCTCCCAAGCCCCACGAATTTGATTGACCTGGATACCTTCATTGCCTAGGCGTTGCATGGCGCTGGCGAACATATCAGTGCCTGATGCATCGTAAAAAGGATGATTTTGTGCTGCACGAATCTCAAATCCCAGCACTCCAGCTTTATCCACATTCACGACCAATCCTGCTACGCCCTCAGGATTGCCATACCTGAGAGTAGTGCCCCCGTTGGACACGCTCATCATAAAGTCATTTGTGACATCTACTTTGGGAATGGGTGGTTCAATTCTCCCCAGTTCTTTTGCACCCTTTCTGTGCCCTCTTTAAACTACGGCTGCCAGAATGTCAGACAAACCCCATATTCATCGAGAAGATTATCAGCAATTTCAAACTGAAACACTTTCTCTGGGAAGGAGTCTGATAGCGCGCGCCTCCAATATCTAGTGATCTGCTCAGCAAATAAATGACAAAGACGATAATCTTCTTCCGACAGGCCAACCTTAAATACGGGTCGGCCCGGCGCATCTTCCCACTTTGAAAAGAACTGATTTATTGAAAAAATATTTCTGTATCGCTCAACGTCTCTACGCGATGCACTTTGTTCCAACACACCAGATTCGGTCTCGACCAGCCCCTTCAAATGAAATTTTTGCGGGTCGTATTGCTGAGCGTTAGGCAGCCAGAAAACGTGGCCATCAACCTCAATAAAATCAGGAGAGAGCAAACCTAGAACAGAAATTGCTTGTTCCAATGAAACCAAGTGCCCTACATATGAAAAAAATTCCCCGGAGCCGATATCCGAAACAAACAAATTCAACGACTCTTTAGAAATATTACCCTGATAAATTTTCATCAATTCAACCCTAAGCTATCAAGAACCGACTGAGGAACATTTCCCTCAAAAGCTTTTGTATCACTTCCCTTCTTGGGGAAATATGTTCCATTCGGTGCTTGGTTCCATTCGACCACCTTAATCCGAGAGTTAGACACATCATATAGTGCACGCCCCTCAGGACCATAGACAACAACATGCCCATTTCCAAGATTGGCGTAAGAATTGGGTGCTTGTCCTTGCAACGGATACTGAACACCACCACGAGTTCCCGTGACCGTCACATTCGTTTCCCTGAGTCCCTTGGTATAATCTAAATCAATAGTGTTACCGGCAGAGTCCGCAATGAACCTCGATGTATTGGGAGCGTTAGTAGTTCCTTTTGCACCACCTTTTAACGCAAGAGCCCCCCCACCAAACACCCCTAACGCCGTACCACCTAGCGCCGCATCCCCACCCGCCATTTCTGCAACAATGATAGCCGTCTCATTGCACATCGCCGGCGCCAGCGCGCATCCCATTGCCAATTCCGGAAGGACAACAGCAGCGCCCACACCACCCGAAGCATATACCCAGCCCGCGACAAAATCATGTCCTGGCCCCTTATATCCATCGCCCCTGGCTTGCGATCTCTGCGCCTCGCTTCTTTGTTCCGCGGTCGCGCCCTGTTGAACCAAATAAGCATCCAGACTGGCCGCCGCCGCCCCATAACCGACATCCAATGGAAAGGAGACTTCGTTGTTTTCAACCGCGTTCTTGGCCGCGTTCCCTCCAGCTACCGCGCTCGCCGAATCGCCCCCCGCCAAGCCTCCGACCAAACCACCGGCCAAGGTCGACAGCGTCGATATTTTCTGTTTTTCAACTTCGCTCAGTTCACTGGACAGCTTGCCCGGATACAGCTGGGTAGCAATCAGCTCTCCCAGGCTGGCGCCCGTGGCCCCCGCCAGGGCCGAGGTCTGCTGGGACTTGGCCAATACCGCGCCAAGCACGGCGTGAGCCATGATTCTCGCTTCAAGGTTGTCACCGGTGCTGGCCTTGATCACACCGGCCAGATACGGTGCCGACGCCCCCACCAGGGCTTGAGCGACATTACCGCCAGCCAGACCTTGGATGGCCGCCGTGACCGCCTGCGCCGCTCGTTGATAATTGCCACCCGTACCGTAATCCTCCAGGACGGCGTTGGTAACCTGAGTGGAGAGTTGTTCGTTGGTGGGATTGGTATTACCGCTCTGAGCCAACTGTTGACGAGCCGCTTCAACCTTCTGCGGATCCTTCAGGGCCTTGGCCGTCTCGATCGCACCCTGGGTGCGGATGATATCGATCGCCTGGTTGCCGATCTCACCGATCAACTGAGCCTGACGCAGGCGTTTCTGCTCTTTCTCTTTATCGAAAATCGGACTCAGGGCGTTATTCGCATGTTCGACATCACGACTCAACGTGGCGACATCCTGCTGTTGCTTGCCCTGCTCGCGAATATTGATTTCACCCGCTGAAACAGCCGAGTAGGTGGTGCTGCTGTCATGCCCGCTATTATTGGCTCCCGTCAGTAACAGGCTGCCCATGTTCCCCAGGAACGTCGAGCCCGTATCGCCGCCAGTGCCACCACTGATACCTTGGTGCTGACTGCTGAAGTCAGCCTCATTGCGAAGCCCCGTCCACCCCAGGGTACCCGTACTCAGTTTGTTTTGATCCGCGCTGGCGGTGCTCGCAATCACGCTGCCGTTAAGCTGCGTGTGTTCTCCAACATTGACCTGATATCCTCCCTTGCCGGCAAACAGGCCTGTTTGCTCCTGCACGCTCTCGAAGTTGGACTTGATCTTGTCCTGGCTGACGCTAAGCGATGCGCTGCCCGTCATGCTGCCAAAGGTAAAACTACCACCCGCACTGGCATTGGCCTGTTTGGAATCGAAACGATCAGTGTCTTGCAGGCTGGTCAAGGTCAGGTTGCGGCCAATATCGGCGATCACCTTTTGTGCCGTGGCTTGCGCCCCTTCCAGGGTCGTATCCCGCCCACTTTTCAAGGTCAACTGATTACCCGCGTTGACCGTGGTTTCTGTCCACGCGTTGCCGTTGCCTGTTTCCTTGCCAGTACCGCTATTGGCATTGGCGAATATGCTCAGACCCGCACCGCTGGAACCTACCCCCAGACTGATACCAATCGCCCCACCACCACTCTTGTTGGAGCCATCAAGTCGTTGTGTGTTGAGGCCCGCGCTCAGATCAATGTCGCGAGCCGCTGTCATCGACACATCATGGCCCGCCTGCAGCTTGCCACCGACGACCGCTATATCACCCGTTGCAGAACCCGGCTGACCGCTCCCTACCGCGATGATGTTCAGATCCTTGCCTGCGGTAAGGCTGCTCCCCTGGCTGGTACTCTGCTCCTGAACCTGCTTGGAACTGGACTTCTGGGTGCCTAGCGACAAGGCAATACCCACAAAACTGCCCGTGCTCGCACCGGACTGAATCGCCTGGGCACCTTGCCAGGCCTGATACCCAGACAACCCGGCCTTGACCCCCTGAAGTGCGGCAAGACGAGAGTCATCTTCCTGCTTGGCGGCCTGGACCGTTTGCACCGCCGTATTGACAGCCTCTCCCACGACCCCGGACAAGGCCAGTGTCAGGCCACTTTTACTGCTCTCTTGAGCGGTTCGGGTAGAACTGTCATTGGCGGCATCCGTGATGTAGACATTTTGTCCGGCAAGATTGATGTCTTTATCCGCAACCACATCGCTGGCCTTGACGCTCAGGTCCTTGCCGGCGGTGATGCTCACGCTGCCCAACACACTGCCAATGGTGCTGGCTTTCTGCATCTGGCTTTCAGTGCTTTGCGTATAGGCATTCTTGGATGAGCCCAAGGTCACACCTATCCCGCCAGAGCTCATCAGGCCTGACTTTTTAGTAGACTGACTATGTTGCGCACTGAACTGCTCGGTGCCACTTTCTATGCGAATGTCATTACGGGCTTGCAGATTGGTTTGTTCAGTCGACACGACATTACTGGCGGACACCACAAGATCATGCCCCGCCTGAATCAGCGTGCTATCGGCGCTGAGCGTCGCTCCCGTCAATGAAGTGCTGCTGGAGGAGTCACTGCTCATCTTGCTGGTGCTGGAGAACCCGAAACCACCTGACTTCGACTTGGCCGAAGCGCTGAATTGGCTGTTTTGCGCGGCGCTCAAATTGACATCGTTACCCGCACGAACCACCAGGGCACCTTTGTCACTGTTAACAGTCGAGCCGGTGATGTTGACGTCATTCACGGCAACGATCGTGGTCTTCCCTTGCGCTTGTATGACTGAGGAAACGGCTTGCTCACTGCCGCGTTCCGTCATCGTCGATGACTTCTTGCCCCAAGCGCCTTTCTTGGTTTTGGAATAATAGGAATAGTCGCTGTTTTGCGCCGTATTCAGGTTCAGGTCATTGCCGGCATAGAGGTAAGCCTCATTGCCTGCACTCACCCGGCTTGCAGTTACTTCAAGGTCTTTGCCCGCAACCAGAGCGACACTGCCGCCAGCAGTAACACCGGTAGAAACCTGCCGGGTATGATCCTCCTGCCGGGTGACCTTGTTGGTCTTGACAAAGGAATGCTGCTCGTCTGCCGCCGAGGCCAGCGTCAGGTTCTCCGTCGCGGCCATGGCGATATCACGCTTGGCATCGATCTGACTGGCAATCGCCGTCAGATCACGTCCAGCACTGACCGTCAGGTCCCTGCCCGCAGTCACGCTGGAGCCATTCTGAATCACACTTTTGTCGCTGTAACGGACGCCCAACGTCTGACCGTTCACTTGCTCGGCTGACGTGATGTTCACATCGCGGCCAGCCTTGAGCGTGGTGTCCAGCGTGCTTTTCAACACCCCGCCGCTGTTGTCGATATCGCGCCCGGCGCTGATCGTCAGGTTGTTGCTGGCCTCGATCCGCGCGGCGCTATCGGCGAACCCGCGCTGTTCGCTTTTGTCGCCGATGCGGCTTTCGTGAATGGTGATGGTGCGCTCGTTGACTACGTCGCCCGTGGTGGCGGTCACGCTCACATCGCGACCGGCGATGATGCCGCCAGCTTTGTTGACGACATTGTTACCCGCCAGCAAGTCCAAGCGATTACCCGCCTCCAGCAGACCACTGTTGACCAGATCATTGCCAGCCGCGGCCGACAGGTTGTTGCTGGCGCGCAAGGTACCGGCGTTGTTCAGGTCCTTGCCGGCGATCAGGCTCACGTCGCTGCCCTGGATCAGTGCGCCGTTGGCCGCCAGGCGGTTATTGGCATCGGCCAGATACAGCACTGGCACCAGCACTTGCTCGCCGTTCACCGTCGCGTTTTCCATCCAGACAATATCGTGGGTCAGCGCGGCAACCTGCTCGGAAGTCAGGCTCACACCCAGTTGCAGGTTGAGCTCCTGCTTGCTGGCAATGGCGTTGTTCATCAGGTACTTGAAGAGCGCGTCATCGGAGGTCTGACCGTCGATAAAGCGCTGTCCGGTGCGGGCCGTCACGGCCTGCTGGATCAGTTTCTGCTCGTAGAATCCGTCGCCTAGACGCTTGGCGCTGGTGTCCGGGTTGTAACCCAAGCCAGACAGCAGGTAGTCCGAACTCATGAACTGCTTGAGGTCGGTCAGCACCGGGTTGGTTTCGACCAGGTATTTCTGTGGGTTGGACTTGACCGACATATCCGGCAAGCCCTGGACGCGGGCCAGGGTCGATATACCCGTGGCGGTATCGACCTGAACCCTCCCTGGCTGGGTGATCGCCGAGTCGCTGCTGCTGTAACCCGGCAGTTGGATAAGATTGCTACCGGTATCGACAGGCCCACCGACGTTGATAACGCTGGCACCGACGCTGCTACCGGTAACCTGACGGGTGGCCTCGGTCAATTGCCGATCACTGGCGGCGACCGGCGAAATATCACCGATCTGGAAGTTGCGCGCCTGGACTCCCGGCAAGCTTTGTTGACGCAGTGCGGTACTGACCGTAGCACCACCCATGCTCCAGTTTTGCAAACCCAGATTGGCCTGGCTCGCCTGCCGACCCGAACCGCCCTGCGCACTCAGACGGAACAGACCATTTTGCCCGGTGGGCAGGCTGAAGCCCGGCAGGGCCAAGGGATTGACCTGCTGCTGCGCTAGATTCGGCGGCAGTTGCGCGTTAACGGTGATGCGAGTGGAGAAGTTACTGCCCGAGGACTGGGTGTCGGTACGAGGGCCCACGCCGACATAGGTGTAGCCCGGACGCACGACGCTGTTGTCGATGCCGTTTTGCGCCTGGACATTGACCGCACCACCGGCCTGAATCACCGCGGCATAACTCTGATCGCCAGTGGCCAATTTGCGGCTGGTACGCAGTTGCTCCCACTCCCGCTCGGTCGAGCCGATAAAGGCACTCATGGCTGCCTGGAGGCCACCCAGGTTATTGGGGTTGTAGCCTGCGCTTTGAAACCAGTACTGGTTGGTAAAGGCGGCGGCGTTCGCGTACCAGCCTTCCGGGTGACGGGTACGCTCGGACACGAAGATTCGCGACGTTTCGGTCTCCCCGGTTTCCAGACCGCTGTTGGTCAGATTATTGACCTGGGCGCTGAAGCTACCGCCAGCGGCGATGCTACTGCTCTGGTTGAGCAGGTCCCCGCCTTGAACACTCAGATTGATGCCGGCGGTGATGCTGGAAGCCGCACTGGCCTCGGTCACTTCGAACTTGTCACGCTGGGTGATCTGCCAGACGTGGTTCTCCTTGCCATCGCTGCAGTCGCTGGCGTTAAAGCCTTCGATACATTGAGTTTCAGTGATCGAGGCGGTGTAGATGCCCTGATTGTTGGTGGTCAGCACCGCTCGCACGTTCTTGATCGTGCTCGCGGCCAGACTCATGCTGCCATCGCTCTGGATTGAACTGGAGCTGTTGACGATGCTGCTGGCCAAGCCGCCAAGCCCGTCGCGATCTATCTTCAAGTTACCCAGGCTGTAGATACTACCGTAGCTGTTGGTCAACGAATCGAGCCGCAGGCCCATGTCGCTACCGCTGAAGATCAGACCGTGGTCGTTGAGCAATGCCCCAGTGGTCGCGGTCAGGATCTGCGTGCTGCCCAGGGTCCCGTAGTTGTTGATACCGCCCGCATTAACAGTCATCCCAGCGGCCGAGGTCAGCCGGCCATAGTTGCTCAACTGCCCACCGACATTGATCGCGGTATCCCCGCCCCCGGCAATACTCCCGGTGCTGCCCTGATTGAGCGAAGCGGCGGTCAGCCCCAATGTCCCCAGGCTGCTATAACGCCCGTTGCCGCCATAACTGCCACTCAGGTTCAGACTCGTCGTGCCATCACTGGCAATCAACCCGTCGTTATTCCAGTTGCCGCCATTACCGGTCAGGCTGGTGGACGCCAGCAGTTGTCCGCCCGCCGTCTGGTTCAGGGTATTGACGTTCACCGTCAAGCGTCCGGCCTGGATCACGCTGCTGTTGGTCCAGTTATCCGCGGTCAGCGTCAACCCACCCCGGGTCACCAAGCTGCCACCCGCATTCAAGATATTCGCGGTGGCGATATCAAAGATGCCGTTACCCACATGCAGCAGGCTGCCGCCCAGGTTCAGGAAGCTGGCGGTATTCACGGTCAGGTCGGTGTTGGCGGTTTCCAGCTTGCCGTTGCGGTTGTCGAACAGCCCGCTGATCTGCAAATCAGTCTTGCCGCTGGTGCCCAGCGCCCGCAGTTGCCCGGTCTGGTTATCCAGGCTGGCGGCGCGCACGCTCAGGGTGCTGTCGCTTTCGATAATACCCAGGCGGTTGTTCAGCGCACCGTTGAGGCTGAGGTCGATCTGTTGGCCGGCGATCTGCCCGTCGTTGTCGCCACTGTTGTCGAAGTTGTTGCCGCTGACCTTGACCAACCCCTTGGCGTACAGGCCGCCGTTGCGGTTGTCGAAGTCGGCGGTGGTGATCACGGCATCGCCGCTTTGCGCCGAGATCCGCCCGCCGTAGTTGTCGATCCCGCCCAGGGCACTCAGATTCAGGCGCTGGGCCTGGGTGATGCCGCCCTGGCGGTTGTTGTTCAGGTCGTAGCCGTTTTTCAGCACGCCGACGATCCGTGCTTCGAGGGCCGCCTTGATGCTGGCCAGGGTGCCGCCACGGTTGTCGAGGTTGGCGGCGCTGACGTTCAGGTCGCCGTTCTGGGCAATCAGCTTGCCGCTCTGGTTGTCGATATCGCCTGTGACCGTCAGGTTCAGCGCACCCTGGCCTTGCACCGTGCCCTTGCCGTTGGCGAGGCTGGCGGCAGTGAGCTTGACGTCGCCGTTCTGGCTGTAGATCAGGCCGTCGCCATTGTTCTGCACGGCGCCGTTGGTGGTCAGGGTCAGTAAGTCGTTGGCCGCCACGGTGCCGCGATGGCTGTTATCGAGACCGCCGCTGAGCAGGCTCAACAGGCCCTGACTGACCAGTTGCCCACCCTGGTTGTTGATCTGGCTGCTGCGGCTGATCACCAGCGGCCCGGCGCTGACCAGCTTGCCGTTGGTGTTGGTGAGGACGCCCAGCAGGTCGAGATTGACCGCGCCATTGCCGGTCAGGGTGCCGCTGGTATTGTCCAGTGTCGTGCCGGTGAAACTCAGGGCTTGTTGTGCGCTGAGGCTGCCAGCGTTGTTCAGGGCCATGGCGTTGAGCGTCAGGGTGGTGGCGCTGTCGATGGAGCCGCCCGCCGCGTTGTTCAGCAGGCCGCTGACCGTCAGTTGCTGAGCCGCGCCGCTGGACAGAATGCCCGCGCTGTTATCAAGACTGGCGGCGTTGACGGTCAGGTTTTTCTGGCTGACCAAGGCCCCGCCGCCACTGTTGAGCAAGGCGTCATTAAGCGTCACATCCAGGTTGCCGTTGCGACTGGAGAGCGTGCCGTTGTTGCGGTTGTCGAGACGGCTGCCGTTAACCGTCAACCCCTGCCAACCGGAAATCAAACCACCCTGGTTGATGATCGAACCGCCCTGGTTGCTCACGCCAGTGGCGGTCACGTTCAGTTGGTCATTGCTGATCAGCTTGCCGCCGCTGTTGTCCAGGGTACGACCACTAATAGTGAAACTCTGGCTGCTGGACAGCTCGCCGTTCTGGTTGTTCAGGTCGCGCAGGTGACTGACGGTTAACAGACCTTGGGCGTTCAGCAGACCGTTGCGGTTATCCAGGTCACCACCGGCCAGGTCCAGGCTGAGCGCCTGGCTGCCCAGCAGGCGCCCACCGTTCTGGGTCAGGGCGCCGAGGTTCAAGCCGATATCGCCCTTGGCCGAGACTTCACCGCCGTTGCTGGAGTCCAGGCTGTTGGCGGTAATCGTCAAGCCGCCCTGGCTGTTGATCAGGCCATTGCCCGTGTTGTTCAGGGCCATGGCATTGAGGGTTACGGCGCCAGCGCCGAGCAGCGTGCCGCCCTGGTTGTTCAGATCACCACTGGTGATATTCAGGGTTTGCGCGGCGTTGATCAGGCCCAGGCTCTGGTTGGTCAGTTGCCCCGTGGTGGTCAGGATGAGGTCACCACGACTGGTGACGGTCCCGCCGCTGTTGTCCAGGCTGGCCGCCCGCACATCGAGCGCGGCGGCGGCGATCTGGCCCTTGAGGTTGCTCAGGGCCTGGTTGATCCGCAAGGTCACGGCCTGGTTGCTCAGCAGCTTGCCGTTGCTGTTGTCGAGGCTGTCGGCAAGCACGCTGAAGGCCTGGGCGCTGGAGATTTCACCGCCCTGGTTGTTCACGCCCTTGAGGTTGTTCAGCAGCAGCGACGGGGCATTGATCAAACCGTTCTGGTTGTTCAACTGGCCGTTGTGCAGGTCAAGGCTCAGTGCGCCGTGGCTGAAGAGTTTGCCGCCCTGCTGGTCGAGTCCGCTGACACTGGCGGTCAGGGCCTTGTCGCTACCGATGCTGCCACCCTGGTTGGTGACCTGCCCGGCCGTCAGGGTGAGCGTGTCACCACTGCTCAGGCTGCCGCTGCTGTTGTCGTAGGTCCCGGTGCTGAGGGTTGCCGCGCCCTTGGCGCTGATCACGCCTTGTTGGGTATTGTCGAGGCTGGCACTGTTCAGGGTCAGTGGTTTGTCGGTGAGCAGTCGGCCGCCCTGGTTGATCAAGGCCCCGGTACTGGTCAGGCTCAAAGCCCCCGCGCTCGACAGGCTGCCCGCCGTGTTGTCCAGGCTGGCGGCGTTGACCGTCAGATTGCCTTCGCTGCTGATCAGGCCCCGGAGCTGGTTGGTCAGGGCGTTGTCGAGGGTAATGACCAGGCCCGACTGGGCACTCAGGGTGCCGCCGCTGTTGTCCAGACTACTACCATCGAGCGTTGCACTGCCCTGACTGCGCAACTGGCCCAGGCTCTGGTTGATCACCTGGGCCACCTTGAGCCCCAGCGCCGTGTCGGACAAGACCTTGCCACCGTCGCTGTTGTCCAGGCGCAAACCGATCAGGCTCAGGTCGGCGCTGCTGGAAATCTCGCCCGCGCGGTTGTCGATCCGGTCGACGTTGAGTTTCAGCGCTTTTGTCGCCCCGACCAGACCGCCCTGGCGGTTATCCAGGCTGCTGCCGTTCAGGGTCAGCGCGCCAGTGGCGAACAGTTGGCCGTTCTGGTTGTCCAGGCTGGCGACAGTCGCGGTCACGTCGGCTTTGCCGGAGACCGCGCCGTTGCTGTTGTCCAGGCTATTGGCCGCCAGTAGCAGCGCGCCGTCGCCGATCAGGGTGCCGTTCTGGTTGGTGAAGGCCTTGGTCACGCCCAGGTCGACAGCACCCCGGCTGCTGATCAGGCCATGGCTGTTGTCCAGGCTGGCGCTGCGGCTGTCGAGAGCCGCGGCGGAAATCAGACCGTTGAGGTTAGTCAGGGCCTGCGTGATGCGCAGGGTCAAGCCCTGCTCGCTCAGCAGTTTGCCGTTGCTGTTATCCAGGCTTTGCGCGGCCAGGGTATAGGCCTGGACGCTGGAGATTTCGCCGTTCTGGTTGGCCACTCCGTTGAGGTTGTTCAGCACCAGCAGTGGGCCGTTGATCACGCCGTGCTGGTTGTTCAATTGGCCGTTGTGCAGGTCCAGGTTCAGGCGGGTTTTGCTGAACAGTTCGCCGCCTTGCTGGTCGAGGCCGCTGACGTTGGCGGTCAGGTCCTTGGCACTGGCAATACGACCGGAGGCGCCGTTGCTGACCTGGGTGGCGGTCAGGTTCAGGCTGTCGTCACTGGTCAAGTGGCCGCCCTGGCTGTTGTCCAAAGTGCCAGTCGTAATGCGGGTCGCGCCTGTGCCGTTGATCACGCCTTGTTGACTGTTGTCGAGGCTCGCGCTGCTGAGCACCAAGCCCTGATCCGTGAGGATCGAGCCGCCCTGGTTGAGCACCGCGCCGAGGCTGGTGATCGACAAGGCCGCGCCACTGCCGAGCTTGCCGGCGTTGTTGTCCAGGCTCGCGACGTTGAGGGTCAGTGCGCCCTCGCTGCTGAGCAGCCCGGTATTGTTGAGCAGTGCGCCGTCGAGGCGGATATCCAGGCCCTTGAGGCTGGAGACATTGCCGCCAGTGTTGTCCAGGGTCGTGCCGCTCAGGTTCACGGTGCCCTTGGCGAACAGTCGGCCCTTGGTCTGGTTGATCAGTTGCGCCACGCTCAGCCCGAGGTCGGTCTCGCTCAACAGCTTGCCGCCGTCGCTGTTGTTCAGGCTCTGGCTGGTGACAGTGACGCGGCTGGCGGTGCTGGACAGTTCGCCGGCCCGGTTGTCGATCTGCCCGACATTGACAGTCAGGCCTCTGGTGCTGGCGAGCGTGCCGCCGTTGCGGTTGTCGAGGCTTTTGCCGGTCAGCAGCAAGCTGCCCTGGGCCACCAGCGCCCCGCCCTGCTGGTTCAGGGTCTCGACGTTGGCGGTGAGATCGCCCTGGCTGGCAATACGGCCAGCGGCGTTGGCGATTTCCTGCGCCTTGAGGGTGACAGGGCCAACCGCGCTGAGCAGGCCACCGCTGTTGTCCAGGCGCGTGCCTTCGTAGCCGATGGCGGCCTTGCCGATCAGGTTGCCCTTGTCGCGGTTGTCCAGTTGATCGACGACTAGCTTCAAGTCCTTGTCGGCTTGAATCACACCGCCACGGTTGTCGGCCGAGGCGCCGCGCAAGGTCAGCTGATCCTTGCCCGCCAGGCTACCGCCACGGTTATCGAGGCTGCCGGTGTTGAGGTCGATGGCTTGGCCGGCGCGCAGTTTGCCCTGCTCGCGGTTGTCGAAGGCGCCAGTGATGGTCGCGCTCAGCGTGCCGTCGACGGCAAGCAGGCTCCCCGCCGCGCGGTTATCCAGGCTGGCGGCGGTCAGGCCCAGGGCCTTGCCGGAACCGAGCGTGCCGCCCTGGTTATTCAAGGCGCCACTCAGGTCGATGCTCAAGCCCAGGTCGCCCGTGATCTGACCCTGGCTGTTATCGAGGCTGGCCGCCTTCAGTATGGAAATACCTGAACTTGATACAGTGCCACCGTGATTATTGAATGCACCACTGGCGTTGATATTCAGGCTGTTACCCGCCGAAATCAGACCGGCAACGTTGTCCAGGGTAGCGAGGGTCAGGCTGACGCCGGAGAGGCTGGAGACTTCGGCGCCACCGTTGTTCAACGAGCCCAGATTGGCAACCAATGCGCCGCTACTGTGGACCAACCCACCCTGTCCATTGAGCAGTTGCCCGGCAGTGACGCCCAGGGTGCCCGTACTCAGTACGCGCCCTTTGTTCTGGTTGTCGAGGGTTGTTGCGGTGACGCTGGTTTGCCGCTGCCCGCTCAAGGTGCCGCCCTGGTTGCCCAGGGTTTGCGTGGCGGTGACGCTCAGGTCGCGGCTGGCAATCACGCTCTGGCCGCTGTTGCTGATGGTCTGCGCCGTGACGCTGACATCGCCCGTGCTGTTGCGCGTGTTGTCGGCATTGACCCCGGCTTCGATGATGCCGCTGTTGGTCAACTGGCCGCCGCTGTTGAGGGTGATGCTGTCCCTGGCCGCCAGATTGTTCCGGCTGGTCAGGTCACCCGTGGTCTGCACGTTCAAGCTGCTGCCAGCGTAGACCGGACCTTGCGCATCCAGGCTCGCGGCCTTGACGTTGACCGCGCCACTGGCGGCGGCCTGGACCATGCTCAGTTGGCCGTTGGCATCGAGCTGGATATCGCCGCCGCTGGCCGCCAGGTTGCCGGCCAGTCTGACCCCGACGCCGGCTTCGGTACCGACCAGTTTGATGGTGCCGGCGTACATACCGCCCAACGCCGTGGAGTCGATTGCCACCTGGGGCTTGGCACTGCCGTCGTCGGCCCGCGCCGTGGCACTGAGCGTGCGGGCGTCGACGTCGTTACGACCGGCGATCACGGTCAGTTGCTTGGCGTTGATCTGCGCGTTGATGGTCGCGGCGCGGGTGATGATTTCGAACTGGTCGACATTGCTCGCGTTGAGACCCGCGCCGTCGATGGACACGCTGCCCTGGTCGACTTGATAGCCGGAGACCTGCCCGTTGGTGATGACGGCTTTGCCGGTAGTCAACGTAGCCTGCGGCGTATTGATAAAGCCGCAGCCATTGCAACTGATGCCATAGGGGTTGGCGACGATCACATGGGCCGACTGCCCCGCCACCTCGGTATAACCGCGCAACTGACTCGGACTGCCGCCGTTCACCTCGTTAAGAATGACGTTGGCCGCCGCACCGTTGAAATTCGGGTTGCCTAGAATGATCCCGCCCAGTTGCGTCGACTGGGTCCGCGCGGTGGCGTTGTTGAGAATGACCCCGTTGGCTCCGACGTTGTAGTCGCTGAACTGGTTATGCGACAACCCTTGGGTATTCGGCGCGGCGATATTGACGATAGGCACGCCATTGCCGGCCTGGCCAAGCGTGGTACCGCCCCCGCTGACGGCAATGCCGTCCGCCTGGGCCAGCAGCGGCTGCCAGAACATCGCGTTCGCCAGGATGAACGCCAACCCGCGCTTGGGTAGCCCGAGGAAATGCTCACGGTTTTTCAGGGCGGCAGAAGGCTGCCGCGCCAGGAAGGCAAACTGACGAACGTCCATGTCAATATCTCAATGCAACGAGTGCGGTAAATCGAATTAAAGAAAGAAATCCATACGGAAATAGATCGGCGCTTCACGTTCAGTGATCGGTGCCGGTCGTTCCAGGGAGTTGGCAAAGGTCACGGTAGCGGCGACATGCTTGCCTCGGGCAAACAACTCAATCGAGTCGCTGGTCATGCGCCCGTGCTGCTCGGCGCTGTAACGGTCATGGCGGATCACGCCCTGGTCATAACCGATACTGGTGCCGTATTCGGAAAGCAGCGGCTGCAACCAGCCCCAGGTCACCGGCCGGCTCCAGCGCAGTTCATTGCGCCAGTAACCGCCGCTGTCGCCGGACAGCGTCTGATCCTTGTAGCCACGAATGGAGGACTGCCCGCCCAGGCTCATGCGCTGCGAACTGAACAACACGTCCTGGCTGCGCTGGCCGGTCATCAGGCTGCTGAAGCTGAACGACTCGCCCCATAGCTTGAACGGTTGCAGGTAGCTGACCGTGGCGGTGTATTTGCGATAACGGGCGTCGGGCTGACCCTGGATGAAATTCGGACCATTGTCCTGAGCATCGAAAGCACTGATGCCATCCTGCATGCCCAGGTCAAGGTTGACGAAAGCGCTACCGATCCGTCGACCGTGGGTGATGCCGAACTGCGCTTCGCTCAAGCGGTTGCTGCTCTGGGCCAGCTTGCTCTTTTCGATGAAGTTGTTGGTACGCAGGTAGGTCAGGCCGGTATTGAGCGAGGTCTTGCTCAAGGCATCGCGGTAAATAACCCGCTCCAGTTTCAACTGGTGGTTCTGACTGTCGCCGGTCTGCTGGAAATTGAAACCGTTGGCCTGGGCCAGGGAGCGGTAGTCGCTTTCGCTGTAGGTGTAACTCAGATTCCACCAACCAAACGGCAGGTTGTAGTAGAGCATGGCGTTGCGCGAGTTCTGCTCCTGGTTACTGACGATGTCATGACCACCGCGCAGGGAAAACTGATCGGCCAGCCCCAACGGACTGTCCCAATCGAAGGTCGTACCCAGTTGTTGCTCACCGGTACTTTTCTGGCCGTCGTTGCTGCGCGACAGCCCGACTCGCCAAGGCTTCTGCGGGGTGTTCTTGACCAACACCTCGCTACCGCCCACTTCCTTTCCCGGAGCCAGTTCCATCTGCGCCTGATTCGACGGCAAACGGTTCAACTGGTCGACCATCTGCTCGATCTCGCGCAGGTTGAGCAACTCGCCCGGCTTGCCGGGAAAACTCATCGCCAGTTCGCGGTCGGACAGGCCGCTGCCATCCGCGCCCTTCAAGCCTTCGAGCTTGCCCTCGACCACCAGCACCTTCAGGTTGCCGCTGGACAGGTCCTGCTGCGGTAAGTACGCGCGGCTGGTGACCAGGCCCTTTTCGATGTAGTGATCGGTGATGACCTTGAGCAACTCATTGAGCTGCGGCACGCCCAGGCACTGGCCGATATAAGGTTTGAGCAGGCGTTCGCGCTCGCCTGCGGACAGCGCGTTGGCACCTTGCAGGTCAATGCTCTTGATGGGGAAACAACGGGTCTCGGCCGGGGCCGTTGGCGCCACGGGAGTCGCCGCTTTACCGGGCAACTCCTTGAGTTCTTCGAGACGGCGACGCTGCTCTTCGAGCAGGCGATCCTGGCGCTCACGGATCAGGTCGGTGTCACCGGGGGTGGGGGCCGCATGGGCTGCGCCGAAAGTGCCCAGACAAAATACAGCGGACAGCAGACCACGCCTCGTCCTGAGTGCCAAAACCCACATCGTAGATCCCTCTAAATGGCCTTATGCCATTAACGGGGCGCGATCATAGGGTGGCCATTTAATGGCGTCAATAAAGTGTATGAAAATATTTCCGTCCTGACACAAAAAACATCAGGCGCGTGAAAGCGGCTTGCGCAGCGACCGACAAGGTGCGGGACAGCGTCATAGGCGCGGCATCGACCTAAGTGTTAACGCTGATACAACGCGATAAAAAAGCCGGGGCCCCCTGATGTGCCCCGACTCGTCGAGCAGGTTTACAAGCCCGCGTCACGCCCACTCCTTACGCAATTGACGGGCCGCGCTCACCATATGCACCAGGGCCGCTTCGGTTTCCGGCCAGCCACGGGTTTTCAGACCGCAATCCGGGTTGACCCACAGACGCTCGGCGGGAATGCGCTTGGCGGCTTTGCGCAGCAGGTTGGCCATTTCCGAGACATCCGGCACTCGTGGCGAGTGAATGTCATAGACGCCCGGGCCGATTTCATTCGGGTAAGCGAAGGCTTCGAACGCCTCCAGCAGCTCCATGTCCGAGCGCGAGGTTTCAATGGTGATGACATCGGCATCCATCGCCGCAATGGACTCGATCACATCGTTGAACTCGCTGTAGCACATATGCGTGTGGATCTGGGTTTCATCGCGCACTCCGCAGGCACACAGACGGAACGCTTCGCTGGCCCACTCCAGGTAGTGCCGCCATTGCGCCCGGCGCAGTGGCAGGCCCTCGCGGAAAGCCGCTTCGTCGATCTGGACGATTTTGATCCCGGCAGCTTCCAGGTCCACGACTTCATCACGAATGGCCAGCGCCAGTTGGCGCGCCTGTACTTCACGCGGCACGTCTTCGCGTGGGAATGACCACATCAGCATGGTCACAGGACCGGTCAACATACCCTTCATCACTTTGCCTGTGAGGCTCTGGGCGTAGCGGATCCACTCCACGGTCATGGCTTTCGGACGGCTCAGGTCGCCAACGATGAGCGCCGGTTTCACGCAACGGGAACCGTAGCTCTGGACCCAGCCGAAACGGGTAAAGGCATAACCGTCGAGTTGCTCGGCGAAGTACTCGACCATGTCGTTACGCTCGGCCTCTCCGTGCACCAGCACGTCCAGGCCCAGGCGCTCCTGCACTTGCACGGCATGGCGAATCTCGCTGTGCATCGCCTCGGTATATTCGGCTTCGCTCAACTTGCCCTGTTTGAACGACTGGCGCGCCAGGCGGATGGCCGCCGTTTGCGGGAACGAACCGATGGTGGTGGTCGGAAACAGCGGCAGATCGAGACCGACGCGCTGCTTGACGATACGGCTGGCAAAAGCCGAGTGGCGCTGGCTGTCCTTGGCGGTAATCGCGGCAACACGAGTCTGGACAGCCGGCTTATGGATGCGCGTCGAGGCGGCCCGACTGGCCTGAATCGCACGGCTCTGGGCCAAGGCTTCCAGGACCGGCGCGGATTCCGGGTCATTGATGGCGCGGGCCAGAATGGCCACCTCTTCACACTTCTGCACGGCAAAGGCCAGCCAACTCTTGAGCTCGGCGTCCAACTGGTCTTCGCGCCCCAGGTCTACCGGGCTGTGCAACAACGAGCAGGAAGGCGCCACCCAGAGGCGATCACCCAGGCGTTCACTGGCGTGTTGCAACACCGCCAAGGCTTTTTCCAGGTCGCAACGCCAGACGTTACGGCCGTTGACCAGCCCCAGCGAAAGGACCTTGTAGGCAGGCAGGCGATCGAGAATGGTCGGGTATTGCTCAGGCGCGCGAACCAGGTCGATATGCAGTCCATCGACCGGCAGATTGGCCGCCAGGCCGAGGTTCTCTTCCAGACCGCCGAAGTAGGTGGCAACCAGCTTCTTCAATGGGTCGCGCTGGATCAGGTTGTAGGCACGCTCGAAGGCGTTTTTCCAGTCCTGTGGCAGATCCAGGACCAGGATCGGCTCGTCGATCTGCACCCACTCGACACCTTGGGCAGCCAGGCGCTGGAAGATCTGGCCATACAACGGCAGCAGGCGGTCGAGCAGATCGAGCTTGTCAAAGTCGGCCCCCTTGACCTTGCCCAGCCACAGGTAGGTCAGCGGCCCAATGACCACCGGCTTGACGGTGTGGCCCAGCACACGAGCCTCTTCGACCTCTTCGAAGAGTTGCTCCCAGCCGAGCTGGAACTGCTGGTCGGCGCTGAACTCCGGCACCAGGTAATGGTAGTTGGTGTCGAACCACTTGGTCATTTCCTGGGCATGGGCGCCGCCACAGCAGCTGTCGCTGACACCACGAGCCATGCCGAACAGGGTTTGCAGGGTGGCCGGCCCCTCATGCGGACGGAAGCGCTCGGGGATCACGCCGAACATCAGCGAATGGGTCAGGACCTGGTCATACCAGGCAAAGTCGCCGACCGGCAGCAGCTCGATACCGGCTTTCTTCTGCAGGTCCCAATGAGTCTTGCGCAGCTCGCGGCCAACGGCATGCAGGCCCGCCTCGTCCAATTCGCCCTTCCAGAAAGCCTCTTGCGCTTTCTTCAGTTCGCGGTCGCGACCAATACGAGGAAATCCGTGGGAATGGGCCAGTGCCATGACAAAAAACTCCAATGTGTTTGATGGGAGCCATTGTCGACACTCAGCGCATGCTGAGACAAACTCATTTAAATACAGACAATCACAAATTTAATTCATGATCACTTATCCAGGGCACAGTGAAGGCACGCCTGCAGCAAATCGAGCAAAGCATCAATCGCTGTCTGGCGCAGAAATCTGGACACTTTGAAACTTTATGTATATTTTGTCTTGATCGTTCATGACATGGGCCTTGGGTGGCGGAGGGAGCAACGTCATACCGCGCAGACAGAACCAGGCCAAACTCCCAAGTCGGCGTTGGGGCCTGTTTAACGGCCCAACCCGGCCGCCTGAAGAGTTATTTGAACCTGTCAATTAACCACCATACGAGCTTGCACCATGAGCAAAAAAAACGACGAAGCCACTAACCTCCTTGATCAGTTGGGGCAGATTGCACAAGGGCTAGGTGAAACATTCGCGCCTTTTTGCGAAGTGGTGGTGCATGACTTACAAGACCCCAACCACGCCATTCATGCCATTCACAACAATCTGTCTGGCCGTCAGGTTGGCGATCCCGCAACCGAACTCGGCTTGGCTCGTATTGCCGATCCACAGTATCCAGAAGTGATCGCCAACTACGCCAACCGCTTTCCGGATGGGCGACAGGCCAAGAGCACCTCCATCGGTATCAAGGATTCGAACGGACGATACGTCGCGGCACTGTGCATGAATCTGGACTTGAGTTTGTTCCAGAGCCTGCAAAGCGCGATGGGACAATTCACCGCGGTCGTGAAGCACAGTATTACGGAGAATCTGAATACCAGTAACGCCGACGCCATTCGCCAGCGCATCGACGAGTTCTCCGCACGTCAGGCCACGACGCCACGGGCACTGAAGGCCGATGACAAACGCCTGTTGCTTCGCGAGCTGAAGGACACCGGGTATCTGGAAGTTCGAAAGTCAATGGAAGTCATCGCACAGCATCTGGGTGTGTCCCGCGCGGCGGTCTATAGCTACGCGAAATAACTCTGACCGGTCTCGCACCGGCAAAGACACCAATAAAAATTATTCCTACGTTAGGGGGTGGCTCTCCTCACCCTGAAAAAAGGTATCGCAATGCTTATCTCCGCCATCCAGTGCTCCAACAGTAGTGCTATCAGTCCTCCCGCCGGACACTATTCTCACATCTGCACCGCCGGCGGTTTTGTAATGATTTCCGGCCAGTTGCCTATCAATTCCGAGGGACGGGCATTGGCAGACAAGTGTTTCGAGGAACAAACCCAGCAGGTTCTGAGCAACCTTGAGCATTGTCTTGTCCGCGCAGGCGTCGGCAAAAACAGCCTGGTACAAGTGCGCGTCTATGTCACCGACATTGATCAATGGCCGACGTTCAATCGTATCTACGAACAATGGCTGGGTGATCACCGGCCCGCCCGAGCCGTTGCTGGCGTGGCTCAATTGCATTTTGGCTCAGCCGTCGAAGTTGAAGCCATGGCACTTGCAGCAACGGCCTGAACATATTGGTTGTGCACATTTCTTAAAGTTCTCATATCAAAAAGCGAGGCCCCCATGACCACGACTCAAGTGACGCTTCCCACCTACCAGGATGTCCTGGACGCTGCCGAACGTATCCTCGGCCACGCTCACCGCACACCGGTATTGACCTCACGCACACTGAACGGACAGCTGGGCGCCGAGGTGTTTTTCAAATGTGAGAACTATCAACGCATGGGCGCTTTCAAGTTCCGCGGTGCGTTCAACGCACTGGCGCGCTTCGACGAGCACCAACGCAAGGCCGGAGTCGTGGCATTTTCTTCGGGCAACCACGCTCAAGGCATCGCATTGTCCGCACGTATCCTGGGCATTCCCGCGACCATCGTGATGCCCCACGACGCTCCGACTTCGAAAATGGCGGCGACCCGCGAATACGGAGCCAGCGTGGTGCTCTATGATCGTTGCAGCGAGGACCGCGAAGCCATTGGTCGAAAACTGGCCGAGGAGCATGGTTACACCTTGATTCCATCCTATGACCACCCGGATGTCATCGCCGGACAAGGGACGGCGAGCATGGAGTTATTGCAAGAGACCGGACCACTGGATGCACTATTCGTTTGCCTCGGCGGCGGCGGACTGTTGGCGGGCAGTGCCTTGGCAACCCGCGCAGTGGCGCCTGACTGCAAACTTTATGGCGTCGAGCCACAGGCCGGGAATGATGGTCAGCAGTCGTTTCGCAGTGGAGAAATAGTCCATATCGACACACCGGACACCCTCGCCGATGGCGCCCAGACCCAGCATCTGGGGCACTATACATTCCCGATCATTCGCCGCGACGTTGACGACATTCTGACGGTCACCGATGCACAGTTGGTCGAGGGTATGCGTTTTTTTGCCGAACGCATGAAGATGGTCGTGGAGCCTACCGGGTGCCTGGGATTGGCCGCCATGCGTGAAATGAGCAAGGCGCTGGAAGGTCAGCGTGTCGGTGTGATTGTGAGCGGCGGGAATATTGATCTGGATCGGTATGCACGGTTGCTGGCTTAGTCTTTAACGCTGGAGCCCGTTGATCTCTTCAGGTCAGCCCGAAGAGATCGGTCGCAGGCATCAGCAGTACCTGGGACAGCGCGTTTAGGTTCTACACTAGGCCTCAACTCGACCCCTTCCAAAGGTAGCGCACAGATGGAACGTCTCGCCGCGAAAGACTTTGCCCCTGAACTGCTCGAGCTGTACGACTACTACGTCCACGGCAAGATCAACCGCCGGGAATTTCTCGATCGCGCGGCAAAGTTCACCTTGGGCGGCCTCGCCGCCAGCAGCCTCCTGGCAGCGCTGAGCCCGAACTACGCGCTGGCCGAGCAGGTTCCGTTTACCGACCCGGACATTGTCGCCGAATACATCACCTACCCCTCCCCCAAGGGGCACGGACAGGTGCGTGGTTATCGGGTACGTCCGGCCAAGGCCAGCGGCAAGGTGCCGGCGGTGGTGGTCGTGCATGAAAACCGTGGACTCAACCCCTACATCGAAGACGTTGCCCGACGCGTGGCCAAGGCCGGCTTCATCGCCCTGGCCCCGGATGGCCTGTCATCGGTCGGCGGCTATCCCGGCAATGACGACAAAGGTCGGGAGTTGCAGCAGAGCGTCGATCCGGAAAAGCTCATGAACGACTTCTTCGCCGCCATCGAGTGGCTGATGAACCATGACGCTACCACCGGCAAAGTCGGTATCACCGGTTTCTGCTATGGCGGCGGGGTCGCCAATGCCGCCGCCGTGGCCTACCCGGAACTCAGTGCCGCCGTGCCTTTCTATGGTCGCCAGCCAAGAACCGAGGACGTGGTACGGATCAAGGCGCCCCTGCTGCTGCACTACGCCGAACTGGACAAGCCCATCACCGATGGCTGGCCGGCCTATGAACAGGCCTTGAAGGCGACCGGCAAGATCTACGAAGCGCATATCTACGCCGGGGTTAACCACGGTTTTCACAACGACTCCACCCCCCGCTACGACGAGGCCGCCGCCAAACTGGCATGGGACAGGACGCTGGGCTGGTTTCGGCGCTATCTGGTTTGACGCTGAAAACGCCGCGCGAGCTGTAGATAGCGTCTTGACGATAGCGGTGGTGAATTCAACATCGCTATCGCCAGCAAGCTGGCTCCTACAGAAAAGCAGTGCTCGTTGCCGAAAGCGGCAACCTCGTCTTCTCAGGTCGGAGAAATCGTGGCCAGGAGGCCAATCGCAATCGTCAGTATGAGAAATCCACCCAGGAACATCGCCATCTTGGCCATAAGGCCTCCTCAACTATAAGGTCAGGGCATAACGCGGGTTGCGTAATGATTTACGGAGCAGAACAAACAGACGCTGACCGAACGTCACAGGCCGTAGCCCAAGGCAGTTGTTGGAAGCTGATCCGCAAGGCCATTGTCGGACCTGAACCGAATACATTACAGACGCAGATGACAATGAAAAATACGGATCAGAACAGCGGCCCCAGCACCCGTTTCACTTTCATCAACGCCGTGCGCAGGGTGTCCAGGTCCACGGAACCCAACGCCAGGCGGATCGCGTGCGGCACATGCACGGTGGTGGCGAAAGGCTCGGCGGTGGAGAGCGAAATCCGCTCGCGCATCAGCGCCATGGCAATCTGGTCGGCCCGCGCCTCTTCCGGCAGAGGCAGCCAAAGGAAGTAGGAAGACGGATGGCGAACAGTGCGCAACCCGACCAGCAATTCGTCGGCCATGACCTGTCTGGCTTGTGCGTCCTTGCGCTTTTGCACTTCCAGCCTGGCGACAGTGCCATCCTCGATCCAGGCGGTGGCGATTGCCGTCAACACCCCCGGCGTGTTCCAGGTGGTCGCCCGGATGATGCGCTCCAGGGCCTCCACCCGCTGGAGCGGTGCCGCGACAAATCCGACCCGCAGGCCAGCGGCGACGCTCTTGGACAGGCCGGAAACGTAGAGGGTCCTTTCCGGCGCCAGCTCGGCCAGCGGCGACGGCGCGTTCTCCGCCAGGTAAGCGTAGGCCGCGTCCTCGATGATCAACAGATCATGCCGGCGGGCGATCGACACCAACTGCCCACGCTGATCGGCCGCCATCACCCAGCCCATTGGATTGTGCAGGGTCGGCATGCTGTAGACGGCACGCACCGGGCGACTGCGACAGAGTTTTTCCAGCGCCTCGAGATCGGGCCCCTGGTCGGTGAGCGGGATGGCGACGAGCTCAAGGTGCAGTGCCTGCGCCAGCACCTTGAATCCCGGATAGGTCAAGGCATCCGCGGCGATCACATCCCCGGGTTGCAACAACGCCATCAGGATGACTGTCAATCCATGCTGGGCGCCGCTGACAATCAACACCTGCTCGGCCGCCACGCTCAGCCCCCGCGCCGCCAGGTGGCGCGCGACCACCGCCCGCTCATGCAGGCGCCCGGCATGCGGGTGGTAGCGCAACAAGGACTCCAGGTCACCGGACAGTGCCAACTGGCGCAAGGCCGTGCGCAACTGCTCGGCCTGCCCCGGCGACGAGGGATAATTGAAGTTGAGATCGACCATCCCCACGGCCACCTCGGGCTGATCGATACCCAGGCCGGCAGGCAGGGCCGTCTCCCTGACAAAGGTGCCGCGGCCCGTCTCGCCACTGACCAGGCCCATGCTCTCAAGCTCGGCATAAACCCTGCTGGCCGTCACCAGCGCCAGGCCATGGCTGGCGGCCAGTTGGCGATGAGTCGGTAAGCGGGCACCGGGGAGCAAGCGCCCGGCACGGATATCGGCAGCAAAAACGTCCACCAGCGACTTGTACCGGGAGCGAGGCATAGGCAGATGTATCCATGACAATATTTTGATTGTATCGATAGTCGGTCATAGCATGCGTCTCAAGCAACCCGGACCTTGAGCGTGAAGCAAAAATGGAACGTACCTCGCCTCTGAACACCCCGGCGCTGGCGAAAAACACCAGCGGCTGGATCAATGGATTTATCGGTGTCCTGATCTTCAGTGGCTCGCTGCCCGCGACACGGCTGGCGGTCCAGGAGTTCGACCCAGTCTTTCTCACCGTGGCCCGGGCAAGCATTGCCGGTGTGTTCGCCCTGTGCCTGCTGTTGCTCTTCAGGGAAAAGCGCCCCGCGCGCAGCCAACTGCTGTCCCTGGTGGTGGTAGCCATCGGCGTTGTGCTCGGCTTTCCGCTATTGACCGCGTTGGCGTTGCAGTACGTGACTTCCGCGCACTCCATCGTGTTCCTCGGCTTGTTGCCACTAGCCACCGCAGCCTTCGGTGTCCTGCGTGGTGGCGAACGGCCCCGGCCGGTATTCTGGTTTTTTTCCGTGCTGGGCAGCCTGCTGGTGGTGGGATTCGCCATATCCCAGGGACTGAGTGCAGCGCCTCGGGGCGACATCCTGATGCTGCTGGCCGTGCTGGTCTGCGGCCTGGGTTATGCCGAAGGGGCGAAGCTATCCAGGACGCTGGGAGGTTGGCAGGTGATTTCCTGGGCGCTGGTGCTATCGCTGCCGGTGATGCTGCTGCTGAGCGGGGGCCTGGCCCCCTCCTCGCTCACGGGCATCAGCACACCCGCCTGGTTGAGCCTGGCGTATGTATCGCTGTTCAGCATGCTGATCGGTTTCGTGTTCTGGTATCGCGGGTTGGCCCAGGGCGGGATCGCCGCCGTGGGACAGTTGCAGCTGTTGCAGCCGTTTTTCGGCTTAGCACTGGCGGCGACCTTGCTGCACGAGCAGGTCAGCCTGGGCATGCTGGGGGTCACCGTGGCGGTGATCCTTTGCGTGGCCGGCGCGAGGAAATTCTCCAGGTAGCCCCCCAGCCCCCTGTGGAGCTGGCTTGTCGGGACGCCGCATCGCAGCGATGAGGCCCTTGAGTCATGCATTGACTGTCAGGGCCTCATCGCCAGCAAGCTGGGCTCCTACAGGGGTCGCATGGACCTGAGTAGCGGGCCCAGGGTCAAGCCCCTATCTGACGCTCTACACCCAGCGCTTAAAAAGAACACTGGCATTGACCCCACCAAAACCGAAGCCATTGGACAGCGCGTATTCCATAGCCAACTGCCGGGCTTGGCCACGAACCAGATCAAGGCCTTCGGCGGCGACATCGGGGTTGTCCAGATTGAGCGTCGCCGGCGCCACCTGGTCGCGCAACGCCAGTACCGTGAAGATCGCCTCGATCCCACCCGCGGCCCCCAACAAATGCCCGGTGGCGGATTTGGTCGAACTGATGGCCAGGCCGCCCGTCGCGCCGAACAGCGCCTTGATGGCCGCCAACTCGCCCTTGTCGCCCACGGGCGTCGAAGTGGCGTGCGCGTTCAGATGCTGGACCTGGGACGGCTCGATACCGGCCTGACGCAAGGCCTGCTGCATGGCTCGGCGGGCACCATCGCCATCTTCCGGGCCGGAGGTCATGTGGTAGGCATCGGCACTGGTGCCATATCCCACCAGTTCGGCGAGAGGTTTGGCGCCGCGCGCCAGGGCGTGCTCCAACTCTTCGATCACCAACAGACCGGCACCCTCGCCCATGACGAAGCCATCGCGCGCCTGATCGAAGGGCCGGGAGGCGCGTTGCGGAGTGTCGTTATAGTCACTCGACAGTGCCCGCGCGGCCGCGAACCCGGCCAGGCTGACCCGGTGGATGCAGGCTTCCGCGCCACCGCAGAGCGCCACATCGATTTCTCCCGCGCGGATCATCCGGGCCGCGTCGCCGATGGCCTGGACGCCCGCGGCGCAAGCGGTTACCGGCGCGCCGAGTGGTCCCTTGAAACCATGGCGGATCGAGACGTGACCGGCCGCCATATTGCAGAGAAACGAAGGGATGGTGAACGGCGACAAACGCCGGGGCCCTTTGCTGTCAGTGGTACGCACCGCCTCGGCGATGGCGGGAAAACCGCCGACCCCGGTGGCAATGATGGTTGCCGTGCGCGCCTGCGCCTCTGGCGAGTCGGGGGCCCAGCCGGCCTGGGCCAAGGCCTCATCCGCCGCCGCCAGGGCAAACAGGATGAAGCGATCCATTTTGCGCTGCTCCTTGGCGGCCAGTAGTTGATCCGGATCGAAGCCGGCGTCCGGGTCCTGCGCAAGATCCGGAACCTGGCCACCGATACTGACCGACAGATCGCCGACCAACTCCAACGGCAACCGCCGGATACCGGACTGTCCGGCCAACAGGCGCTGCCAGACCGATTCGACTCCGCAGCCCAGCGGGGTCAGCGCACCCATACCCGTGACGACGACGCGTTTGCTCATGACGATCCAGCTCCTTCTTCAGGTGATTGAGTAGAGAATGGCTTATGGACGCTACTATCATCATGAAAGTAACATATCCACCGGACAAATTCCCGAGCGCCCCACAGGAGCCACCATGCAACGCAAAACCCTGATCCATGCCGAATGCCCGGTGGCCCGCAGCCTTGAACGCGTTGGCGAGTGGTGGAGTATCCTGATCATGCGTGATGCCCTGCATGGCCTGAAACGCTTCGACGAATTCTCCCGCAGCCTGGAGATCGCCCCGAACATGCTGACCCGACGCCTGAATGCGCTGGTGGACGCGGGCCTGCTCGAACGCGAGCCTTACAGCCAGCGCCCGCTACGCTATCAATATGTACCGACCGCCAAGGGCGAAGACTTTCGCGTGGTGCTCATGGCGTTTGTGGAATGGGGTAACCGCCACTATGCGCCGGAAGGAGAAAGTGTGCAGATCGTCGAACGCGAGAGTGGGCGACCGCTGCAATTGATGATGGCGGATATCGCCGATGGCCGGCAGGTGCCATTGAACCGGAGCACCGTGCAGGCCGGACCTGCGGCCAGCGAGCAGATGCGTCAGCGGTTTGGGGCCGGCAAGGCTTGATCGATGCGCCCCTTGGGATAGGTAGCGGACAGAGGAAACGCGGCGCTGGTGTTTCGCGTAAGCACGCCAATGCGGAATCGGCAATACCTGCCGGCTGAGTCATCTCGGGATGAGCATGAGGAAAATGGCAGGGGCGGCTGGATTCGAACCAACGCATGGCAGGATCAAAACCTGCTGCCTTACCGCTTGGCGACGCCCCTGTATCTGTTGCGACGAGTGCCTGACACTCACTTTCTGATCTTGCAGCTTGCGAACCCGATAAGAGCCACTGCGAGAGTGCGCGAAATTTATCAATTTTTGCTTCGCCTGGGAAGCCCCCAGCAAACATAAATTTGTTTTAAAACAGCCACTTATTTTTGATCAGGGTTAAACCGTACAAACACGTGGCGAGGCCGCCCTGATTTCTCACGTCCATCAGCTACCGTACACCTGCGCGACAAGTTTCAGGTACAGCTGGGAAAAACGGCAGGCGCTCTGGCGCCTGGCCGGGGCTTGACGTTATTGTCGGATTTTTCCGCCTTTCGATCCCGGAGCCTGCCATGGACATATCGACGCTGACCCTCTTTATCCCGGCGTGCTTTGCCCTGAACATGGCCCCCGGTCCGAACAACCTGCTGTCGGTCAGCAACTCGACGCGTTATGGCTTTCGTACATCGTGCCTGGCGGGTCTGGGGCGGTTGCTGGCTTTCGCCGGAATGATCGCCCTGGCCTCGGCGGGCCTGGCGGCGGTGCTGCAAGCCTCGGAACTGCTGTTCCATGGGATCAAGGTGCTCGGCGCGGCCTATCTGATCTACCTCGCGATCCAGCTCTGGCGCGCCAACCCCGAAGCCGAAGCCGCGGCGACGGCGGTACCGGCCAGCCTGCCCGCCCTCGCCCGCCAGGAGTTCCTGGTGGCGGCGGGCAATCCGAAGGCCATTCTCATTTTCACCGCCTTCCTTCCCCAGTTCGTCGACCCAACCCAGGGTATCTCCGCCCAGTTCGCGGTATTAGGCAGCCTGTTCCTGGTGCTGGAATGGATCGCCATCAGCGCCTACGCCTATATGGGCGTACACATGCGTCGCTGGTTCGCCGAACCTCGGGGCAAGCGCCTGTTCAATCGCGGTTGCGCGGTGTTGTTGTCGGGAGCGGCGTCGGTGCTGCTGATGGCGCGGCGGGCCTGAGCATCCAGCCCCAGCCGCTACTCGTACACGGTCACCCGATTGCGCCCGGCTTTCTTCGAGGCGTACAACGCCTGGTCCGCCCAGGCGATCAGATCGGCATGACTGATCGAAGGCCGGCTCAGATCCGCCACCCCCAGGCTGATGGTGAAACGGATGCTCTGCCCTTCGTGTACCACTTGCAGGTCTTCGATGGCCTTGCGCAAACGCTCGGCAAAAAAACCCGCCCCGGCCTTGTCGGTGTCCGATAGCACCACGCCAAACTCTTCGCCGCCGTAGCGCCCGGCCACGTCGCTTTCACGTACATGCTCGCGCACCAACTCGGCCACGTGTTCGATGACCTTGTCCCCCGCCTGGTGACCATAGGTGTCATTGACCCGTTTGAAGTAGTCGATGTCGAACATCACCAGGCTGGTGGCATTGCCATAACGCTGGTTACGCGCATAGGCGGCCTTCAGGCTTTCCTCCCAGTGCCCTCGGTTGTACAGGCCAGTCAGCCGGTCGGTACTGGAAAGTTTCTGCAACTTGGCATTGGCCGCCTGGAGCTGGTGCCGGTTGGTCGCCACGTCGGTGACGTCATAGATCACCAGGCAGATATGGGTGATTGCACTGTTGGTGGAGCGCAACGGCAACAACGTGGTGTTCTGGTACATGAAATCTTCCTGGCCGGTGATCGGCTGGTAGTTCTTGAACCGCACCAGATAAGGTCGCTGCTCCCAGATGGTGAACGCCGGCGTGCCCAGGGTCGCGACACTCTCCACCTTGCGACTGAACCATTCACGGTCCACCTCGGGAAACAGACTGAAGAAGGACTGAGTGTTGGCGTCCTTGGGCTGCACCCCGGAACGGTTTTCCATGAAGGTATTCCAGACCTGCACGCGATAGTCGCGGTCCAGCACCACCACACCGACATCGATACTCTGGACAATCGCCAGCAACCAGTGAAACTCGTTCAGATCGAGAGTGTCGTTCATGGCTCAGCTCATCAGGTAGGCGAGTTTGTGGTTCAACCGCTCAATGGAGTCTTCCGTGAACAACAGCAGCAAGTCGAAATGAATGTCATGCCCTTCCAGGCTGTAGCTGATCTCCACCGCCAGGGTCTTTTTCCAGCGCTGCTGGTTGACCCGGATCAGTTCGTCGATGGCCGCATGCTGGCCGAGGATCTGTGGATGCCCCTGGGAAAACACCACATCGATCTGTTCGGCAATACTGCTCAGGCACGCACCGATCAGCACGCTGGAGAGGTCCAGCAACATTTCCAGGTCCGAATACTCGGCCCCCTGGCGTTGCATCAACTGCGCCATGTCGGCGATTTCCGAATCATGGAACATCAGCAAGGCTTCGCCAGCAATACCGCTGCCGATAAAGCCCTGGCAAATCGCCGTGAGTTGATTGCAACTCCCGGCATCCATCAGCGCCATGTGCAGTTCGCCCACTTCGAGAATATTCACGTTCGGCACCGGCAACTGCACGAACACGCCCAGCACCTTGGCGATCAACGCCGCCGCCCGACCAATGGCCACGTTGACCGTTTCGCGAAAGGCATCGCGAAAGCTGATTTCAGTCGTGGGTTCCGGGCGAGCGCGGGCCTGCGTCGCGCCGGGAGCATTCAACAGCCCCAGTTGATCGAGGGTCTGGCGTAACTCGTCCTGGTCGAAGGGCTTTTTCAGGAACGCCAGCGCCCCCAACTCGCGCACCCGGCGTACCGCCTCTTCCTGGACGTCGCCGGAGATCACGATCACCCGCGCCTGCAAACCTTCGGCCCGGATCGCCGTAAGTACCTGGTAACCATCCATTTCCGGCATGGTCAGGTCGAGCAGCACCACCTGGCCCAATCCCCGGCGAATGGCATCCAGCCCCTGTCGACCATCGCTGGCCTGAGTGATCGAGACCTGCCAGTCAGCCGGCAGCGCCCGCAAGATCTGCTTACGGGCCATGTTGGAGTCGTCACACACAAGTAGGGGAATCACTGACACAGACCGGTGCTCATCTTATTAGGGTATCAGGGAAAGGATTACTGGCATGATGCCATAGCTTTTACAAAGCATGCTTAGCGTACAGGTTTTATTGCGAACTACGTCCGATATTCCAATAGCTTAGGCGCCAGCGGCCCTCAGGGTATGGCTTAGGTCAACGAAGTGATCGACGGCTCGCCCGGTCGCGATTTCAGGGCCGCGCCGAAAAACGTTCGCGATAGGCCTGCGGTGTCACGCTCAGGGCCCGAAGAAAGCTGCGGCGCAGTGTTTCCTCGCTGCCGAAACCGCAGCGGGTGGCAATACGCTTGATCGGCAACGCGGTGTCGCTCAACAAACGACGGGCGGTTTCCACGCGGATCTGCTCGATGGCCCGGGCCGGTGTCTGTCCGGTTTCAGCGCGATAGTGACGGACGAAGCTGCGCTCGCTCATGCCCGCCTGCTGCGCCAGGATCGGAATCGACAGGTCCTGCGCCAGGTGCTCGGCGATCCAGGCTTGCAAGTCGCCGAAGCGGCTACCGGTCTTCTGCAAGGACAGGGTGGCGCTGAATTGCGATTGCCCGCCGGGGCGCTTCAGAAACACCACCAGATGCCGGGCCACCTCCAGCGCCACGGGACGGCCCAGATCCGCCTCAACCAACGCCAGGGACAAGTCGATGCCCGCCGTCACCCCGGCCGAGGTCCAGACCGGACCGTCATTGATAAAGATCGGATTGGGCTCGACCCGCACCCGTGGATACTGCGCCGCCAATTGTTCGCAGCGGGTCCAGTGGGTTGCTACCCGCCGCCCGTCCAGCCAACCGCTGGCGGCCAGCAAAAAAGCCCCGGTGCAGACCGAAGCGACCCGTCGTGCGCAACCGGCCTGCTGGCGTACCCAGGCCACCTGCCGCGGGTCTTCGGCGGTCGCATAGATGCCCCAGCCGCCGGCGATGAGCAACGTGTCACAGGGCGAACCCGGCACCGGCAACGGCTCCGCCACCAGGGCCAACCCCGCCGAGCTCATCACCGGTTCGCACTGGGCGGCAATCACACTCACGGCATAGGGCAGCGGCAGGCCCTGGGCCCGCGCCAAGTCATTGGCCGAAGCAAAGACCTGCAGCGGCCCGGTGACATCGAGCACCTGCACATTGGGAAAAGCCAGGATCCGGATCGTTCTGGGGGTATTCATGAGGATTGGCGTGAAACGTGGGGTCAATGGCAGACACGCCAAATCCTACGGAACTACAGTGAAGTCGTCCAGCCTGCAGGACCGGCCTATTTACTCCCAAGGAGCTATTACATGACGCTGCATATCGGCTTTCTGTTATTCCCCAAAGTCCAACAGCTGGATCTCACCGGCCCCTACGACGTCCTGGCCTCATTGCCTGACGCCCGGCTCCACCTGATCTGGAAGGACCTGGCGCCGGTCACCTCCAGCAGCGGCCTGGTCTTTACCCCGACCATCACCTTCGAAGACTGTCCGCCACTGGATGTGATCTGCATTCCGGGCGGTGCCGGAGTAGGACCGTTGATGGAAGATAGCGAGACCCTCTCGTTTATCGTCCGGCAGGCCGTCCAGGCGCGCTATGTCACCTCGGTCTGTACCGGCTCCCTGGTGTTGGGGGCCGCGGGGTTGCTGCAAGGCCGCCGCGCCACGACCCACTGGGCCTATCACGATCTGCTGGCGAGCCTCGGGGCGTTACCGGTGAAGGACCGCGTGGTGCGTGACGGTAACCTGCTGACCGGGGGCGGCATCACCGCCGGGATCGATTTTGCCCTGACCCTGGCCAGTGAACTGGTGGGAGCACAAGAGGCCCAGGTGATCCAGTTGCAACTGGAGTACGCCCCGGCACCGCCATTCAACGCCGGCAACCCGGAGACGGCGCCCGCGGATGTGCTGGAGATTGCCCTGCAACGAGCAGCGGAGTCGCGCAAGCAGCGCGGGCAGATCACCGAGCGGGTCGCGCGACGCTTGAAACAAGACTGAATCCAAACCTTCCTTCATAGGGGCTTGGAAAACGCCACGAAACCTGTAGGAGCGCATTGAGGTTAATCGCGCTCCCACTCCATACCCAGTAGCGCCGATCCCAGACTTTTGCCGTGGGCATCCAAGGCCAGCGAACGGGTTACACCGCCCCGCAGGATGCCCGGCAAAACGAAATTCAAGGCCCGCACACCGGGTAACGCATAACGCCGCACCGGCCCGGCGGTCGGATCGAGCAGCGGCGCAAAGTAGTCCGCCACCCGCTCCGCCGTCAGCCATTCACATAACCTTGGGTAGTCCTCGGCACGGTAGGCGATCACCGAGATATTCGAGGTATCGCCCTTGTCGCCGGTACGCGAATGGGCAAAGGTGCGCAATTCAAGATGGCTCATGAGCGGTCCTCCAGATGAACAGTTGCCGTCAGGTTTTCCCGTGGCAGCAGCAGCGACGCCACCGCCACCACCTGCCGCACGCTCTTGCTCGCCCCGCCACCGCCTGAAGGACCGTTGGTGTACAGCGTCTCCACCTCATTGCCGACGCGCAGCGCATCGGCCCGGTCCAGACAACGCGCCGCCACCCGCAAACGCACTTCCCAGGGGGCGCCCGGTCCGCGCGCGCTCAGCGTTTCACCATACAGGGCATCAACCCCCAGCAGTTCAGCCCGAACTTCCTCGGCCTTTACACCGATGATCTCCAGGCGTTGCAAAACAATCTCCCGGGCCAGCCGCGCCCGAGCCAAAGCACCGGGACCGCCATAGGACATCTGCCCCTCGCCGATCCAACCATCCAGGTACCCGACCGAGACCTTCAAGGTGTCCGGACGCGGGCGTCCGCTCGCGCCCCGCACGCCGACCCGGTCGGCGCCTTCCTCGACAAAACTCACCGCCTGAAAATCCGCCGTGACATCCGGCGTCAGGTAGGCCGCCGGATCATGCACCTCATAGAGCAGTTGCTCCGTGCAAGTCGCCACGTCCACCCGCCCGCCACTGTCGGCGACCTTGGTAATGGTCGCCCGCCCCTCGGCATCCACTTCGGCCAGGGGAAACCCCAGGCGCGCCAGGTCCGGCACCTCCTTGACGCCCGGATCGGCAAAGTAGCCGCCAGTAATCTGCCCCGCACACTCCAGCAGATGGCCGACCAGCGTGCCACGGCCCAGACGCGGCCAGTCGTCCGACGCCCAGCCAAACTCGAAGCACAGTGGCGCGAGAAACAACGATGGATCGGCCACCCGGCCGGTGATCACCACATCGGCATCGGCCGCCAGGGCCTGGACGATGCCTTCCGCACCCAGGTAGGCATTGGCGGAGACCAGCCGGTCCCCCAATTGCTCGACCCGCAAGCCATTGTCCAGCAGGCGACTCGGTTCGGCTCGCAGTGCCGCCAGCACATCGTCACCGGTCACCGCGGCAATCCTGAGCCCATGCAGGCCCAGCTCGGCGGCGATCCGGCGGACCTCGCGCGCGGCGGCCAGGGGATTGGCCGCGCCCATATTGGTGATGATGCGCAAGCGCCGTCTGGCAGTGGCGACGAAGGGCAACACCCGCTCCATCCGCTCACGCAACAGCGGGTCATAGCCGCCCTCGGGATCGCTGAGCCGGGCCTGTTGCGCCAGGGCGATGGTTCGTTCGGCCAGGCATTCGAACACCAGGTAATCCAGTTCGCCCTTCGCCGCCAGTTCCACCGCCGGTTCAATGCGGTCGCCCGAATAACCGGCACCGGAGCCGATACGCAAGGTTTTCATCGCAAGCTCCCTCATGTCAAAAGATGCCCAGAAGCAACGCCGTCAGGGTCATCAACACCGAGGCGGCGAGCAGGAAAGGAATGGTGAAACGCTGGTGATCGGCCAGTTCGATCTTGCACAGGCCCACCAGCAAAAAGGTCGCGGGGGTCAGCGGGCTGACGGGGAAGCCGGTGGTGTGCACGCCCAGCAAGGACGCCTGGGCCACCTGCAAGGGCTCCACGCCCAAGGCCTTGCCGACTTCAGCGATCACCGGCATCACGCCAAAGTAAAAGGAGTCCGGATCGAACAACAGGCTCAGCGGCATCGACAGAAAACCCACCACCGCCGGAATCAACTTGCCGTGGCCGGCCGGGATCTGCGCCACCGCCACTTCGGCCATGGCCTTGAGCATCCCGGTGCCCTGCATGATTCCGGTAAAGACCCCGGCCGCCAGGAGAATGCTGGCCATGGTCAAGGCGGTCTTGGCGTGGGCGTCGATACGGGCGCGCTGGGCGTCGACATTCGGGTAGTTGAGGCACAGCGCAACCACGGTACCGAGCATGAACATCACCACCGGGTCGACCCAACCGGCAATCATCACCACCATCACCAGCACCGTCAGCAACAGGTTGGCCCAGAACAGCCGCGGGCGGCGCAGGGCTTCTTGCTGTTCGCTGATCACCCGGCTCGGCACACTGCCCACGGCAACATCGGCCCCCAGGCCCAAGCGCCGCTCTTCACGCCGGCCCAACCACCAGGCACAGACGAAGACAAACAGCAAACCGACGATCTGCACCGGAATCAGCGGCTGGAACAGATCCGCTACCGGCACGTGCAGGGCCGCCGACGAACGCAGCACGGGACCGGTCCAGGGCAGAAAATTCACCCCGGCGGCCATCGCCGCGACGCAGGCCAGGATCCGCCGGTCAATGCCCAGCCGCGTATACAACGGCAACATCGCCGGGACGGTCACCAGAAACGTCACCGCACCGGAACCGTCAAGGTGCACGAGCAACGCCAGCAAGGCCGTGCCCATGACAATTCGCGTGGGCCGCGTGCCCACCGTGCGCAGGATGCGGTCAATGATCGGGTCGAGCATGCCGGCATCGGTCATCACCCCGAAGAACAGAATGGCGAACACGAACATGCCCACCACCGGGGCGACATTCTTGATGCCGGTGATGATAAAGGCACTGGTTTGCAGACCGAAACCGCCGAGCAGCGCGGCGATGATCGGCAAGGCGATCAACGCGACCAGGGGCGAGAGACGCTTGCTCATGACAGCCGCAAGCAGACAGACGATGGTGATGACACCCAACGTGGCGAGCATGGGGAAAACTCCGGGGCCGCTCAATGGCGGGCAGTTATTGTTTTCCCCCGAGTATTGGAACGCGGTTAAGCTTTGTAAATTGGAATGTTCACCGCAATGCATTCGGAAAAACAGAATGAAGAACGCTATCCAGCACATCCGCGCCTTCCTCACCGTCGCCCAGACCGGCAGCTTCACCCGCGCCGCTGCCCTGCTGCACCTTTCACCCTCGGCGCTGACGGTACAGGTCCAGCAATTGGAAGAGTGGCTGGGTATCACCCTACTGGAGCGCAGCCCACGCCAGGTCAACCTGACCGGCGCCGGCCAGCAGGCTCGCGGGCCCATGGAAAAGCTGTTGCTGGACCTGGACAATATCGTCAGCGGCTCCCGCGACCTGGCCAGCCTGCAACGGGGCGTGGTGACCCTGGCCGCCTTGCCATCGATCTGCTCCGGCGCCTTGCCGCCGCTGCTCAAGCAGTTTCGCCAAGCCTATCCCGGTATCGAAATCCGCCTGCGCGACGTGGTCGCCCAGCGTATCGACAGCCTGGTGCGGGAGAACGAGGTGGACTTCGGACTGGGGGTGCGGGCCCGGCTCAATCATGGGCTGGACTTTGAAGTGGTCATGGTTGATCGCCTCTGCCTGTTCCTGCCCGACGAACACCCGCTGGCACGGAAAAAAACACTCAGCCTGGCGGACCTGAGCGGCCAAGCGATGATTCTGACCGGACGCGACAGCAGTGTACGCGAACGGGTCGAGCAACTCTTCGACGAACAAGGCCTGATACTGGTCCCGGGGCTGGAAGCCAACTACATGTCCACGGTCCTGGCACTGGTGCGCCAGGGACTGGGCATGGCGCTGCTACCGGAGTCGGCGGATGACGGCCTGAACGGCTTGCGCAAACGTCCCGTGGAACACCCCGGCGTCAACCGCGAGATCGGCCTGATCAGCCGCAGCAACCAGCCCCTGTCACCCGCCGCGACGCGGTTCGTGGCCTTGATCCGGGAAGGCTTGGCCCAGGCACGGTTTCTTGATAAACCCTGAATCAATCGGGCATTGCCTGACAACCCGATAACTGGACATGAACGACAAGGAGGGTCTGCTCCATGATTTATGACTTCTGCATCATCGGTGGCGGCATCGTCGGCCTGGCCACGGCCATGGAGTTGCTCCAGCGCCAACCCGACGCCTCGCTGGTGATCCTGGAGAAGGAAGCCAGCCTGGCCTGCCATCAGACAGGTCATAACAGCGGCGTGATCCATGCCGGTATCTACTACGCGCCGGGCAGCCTCAAGGCCGACCTGTGCAAGCGCGGAGCCCAGGCCACCAAGGACTTCTGCCGCGAACAGGGGATCCACTTCGAGGTCTGCGGCAAGTTGCTGGTGGCCTCCACCGCCCTCGAAGTGCAACGCATGCAAGCCCTGTACGAACGCTCGCAACTCAACGGCCTGCGGGTCGAACGCCTCGACGCCGAGGAATTGCGGCGGCGCGAACCGAACATCGTCGGCCTCGGCGGCCTGTTCCTCAACGCCACGGGCATCGTCGACTACCGCGAAATCTGCCAGGCCATGGCCCGGGTCATCCGCGCCGCGGGTGGCGAGATCCAGCTCGACAGCACGGTGACGGCCATCCAGGAAGACAGCGACAAAGTCACCGTCAGCTGTCACGACCGCGCCTGGCAGGCACGCAAACTGGTGGCCTGTGCCGGTCTGCAATCCGACCGCCTGGCGACCTTGGCCGGCATCCGCATCGACCATCAGATCATTCCCTTCCGCGGTGAATACTTCCGCCTCCCGGCCGCGAAGAATGACATCGTCAATCACCTGATCTACCCGATTCCCGATCCGGACCTGCCATTCCTCGGCGTGCACCTGACCCGGATGATTGATGGCAGCATCACGGTCGGCCCGAACGCCGTACTGGGACTGGGCCGGGAAAACTACCGGAAATTTTCCATCAACTGGCGGGATGTCGCGCAATACGCGGCCTTTCCCGGGTTCTGGCAAACCCTGTGGCAGAACCTGGGCTCCGCCAGCCTGGAAATGAAGAACTCATTGTTCAAGCGCGGCTACCTGGAACAGTGCCGCAAGTACTGTCCATCGCTGGTCCTCGATGACCTGTTGCCCTACGAGGCCGGCATCCGGGCCCAGGCGGTAATGCGCGACGGCACGCTGGTGCATGACTTCCTGTTCGCCGAAACGCCACGCATGGTCCACGTCTGCAATGCACCGTCACCCGCCGCCACTTCCGCCATGCCGATCGGCGCAATGATCGCCGACCGCCTGTTTGCCGCCCGTTAACCAGGAAGCCCTTCCGCGTACAGGCGCTGTCTGGCGGTGGCCTGCAACGTCAGTGAGTGCTTGCGATCCAGGCTTTCGCCAAAGTCGCGGATCACCTCCAGCAGCGACTTGACCCGCAGCGGCAGATTCCCAACCGGATACACCGCGTGCATCTGTGGGTTCTCGCCGCTGCTGGAGGTCAGCTTGTACTCGGGACAGACCCGCACCAGACGCCCCGCCTCCACTTCCGGCTCCGCCAGCCAGTCCGCCAGGCGGGCGATCCCGACGCCCGCCAGCGCCGCGTGGAACACCGCCGCGCCGGAGCTGAAGCGAAATTTCGGATGCACCCGAAAGCTGATGGTGTGGTCCTCGCGGAGAAAATTCCATTCCTTGAGGATCCGCGGCGCTGTATGCAGGATCAGCGCATGTGCCTCCAGCGACTCGAGAGAGTCAGGCATTCCGCGCCGCTCCAGATAGGCGGGGCTGGCATAGAGGTGACGTGAATAGCCCCAGAGCGGAAAACCAATCAGGTCACTGGATTGTGGAAACGCACCGCGAATCGAGAAGTCCAGCTTGCTCTTGGCCGGGTCGATGGTCTCATCAGTGAAAATCACATCAACGTTCACGTCTGGATAACGCTCGCAGTACTGCGCGATCAATCGCGGCAATACCCCATGCCCGAGAAACTCCGGGGCGGAAAAGCGGATCCAGCCATGGGCCTGGCCGCTGAGACCGGCCAGGTCTTCATCGGCCTCACGTTGCAGATCCAGCATTTTGTAGGCGTGGGGCAAGAAGCGCTCCCCCGCCTCGGTCAAGCTCACCGCACTCGACGAACGATTGAACAACTTGAGCCCGGCGCTTTCCTCCAGGGCCTGAACCGCCCGGGTCAGCGAGCTGGGAGAGCGTCCCAGCGCACGCGCCGCGGCCACGAAGCTACGCTTGCGAGCCACCGTCGCAAAGGCTTCCAGCTCACCCAACATATCCAGTGCCATTGATCACCTCATTGCACTTTTCACAACGTGGCATTGCAACACAAAAAAAGCCCTTCCGTTAGCCTTCCTGCTATCCCCACAGGGGCGCAGGTAAAAAGGAGCAAACGGACATGTCAGCGCTGGATGAAGCCGTCGGGGAATCTGCAGCCCTGGTCAGTGAAGAAGTTCGTGAATGGCCGGGAAAAAATCAGTCCCTTTGAGCCGTCTTGGGATAAGGCTCTCGCGCTATCCACGCCAAGAGGAACATGACCATGATTCATGATTTCGTATCCATTGCTGCCGCCGGTCACTCGCCCTTTGGCCGTCTTGCCGGTTGCACCCTGGAAGATCTGATCGTTCAAGTGACCCGAATTCGGTCTGGTATTCAACATGGGCGGCATGGCGGTCGCCAACCACGCCTCGGTCCTTCAGGCACGCAGGAGCTGAACATGAATATCGCCAACTGGTTGGCTGATGCCAGCCAGCGTTGTCCGGAGCGACCGGCCTTGTTCGAGGGCGCGCGGCAAGTCGCCAACTATGGCACCTTTGCCGCCCTGGTCCGGCACCGGGCCGCGTACCTGATCAACGACCATGGCATCGTCCCCGGCGATCGCATCGCCCTGTTCATGCCGAACTGTTGCGAATACCTTGAACTGCTCTATGCCATCTGGTGGGTCGGCGCGGTCACGGTGCCGATCAACTACGATCTGCCAACCGTCGAGGCCAGCTATATCGTCGGCGATGCACAGGCCCGGCTGATTGTGACCGATGACGGCCAACTGTTCCCACGCAATGCCTTACCCCCAGGATGTCGAGAGCTGGATCGTGAGGATATGGGCGCACTCACCTCGATGGTTTCGCCACTGCCGAACACTCCTTATCCACGTCTTGCCGATGACCTGGCCTGGCTGTTCTACACCTCAGGCACCACCGGCCGCTCCAAAGGGGTCATGCTGAGCCACGGCAACCTGGCGACCATGTCACTGCGTTATCCGCTCAATGTCGATCCGATCAGCGCCGAGGAGGCGGTGGTGTATGCGGCGCCGATGTCCCAGGGTGCCGGACTCAATAACTTTATCCATGTGCGCCGTGCCGCCCGCCATGTCGTCCCGGACTCCCGAGGTTTCAACGCCGAGGAGTTGTTCGAACTGGCCAGCCGACTGGGTAACGTCAGCATGTTCGCGACACCCGCCATGCTCAAGCGCATGGTCGGGCAGACCCGCCGCCAGGGCTACCGATGCCTGCTGGATGGCTGGCTACTGACCAGCGCCAATGACCCCCACGCCGGACGCAAATCATGAAAAAATCTTCAGCGGCAGCCAGGAAAGCAGCTCGTCATTCATACACAAGCTTTTGAAAATATTGGTTTTTTATCCTTAACCAATAAAACTTCTTTCACTGTGAACAAGGCCCGAGATGTTTATATTTCTACCTGCTTCTTTGGTGAAACCTCTTATTGGCCCGCACTCTGTGCGGGCCTTTTTTTTTGCGCCGAAAACCACCGGGACAGGGATCGAAAGCAGCGACACACAGGTCCTAAGCTCTGTACCAGACGAGTATCGCCTCCCTCCCCAGACAAAGAGTCCCCCTTGAAACCACCCCGTCCTGCCGAACGCAGCGTCATCCTGTCCAACCTGCGCAACGAAAAAATGGCCCGCTCGGCCCATGCCTATGTGCGCGGCAATACGGTCCAATTCTACGAGTGGTTGCATAGCCAGCGCGGTCGACGCCTGCCCCATGGCCCCGACGTGTGGATCTGCGGCGACTGTCATACCGGCAACCTGGGCCCCACTGGGAACAGTCGCGGCGGTATCGACATCCATATTCGTGACCTGGACCAGACGGTAATTGGCAACCCCGCCCATGACCTGGTGCGCCTGGCCCTGTCCCTGGCGACCGCCGCCTGCGGCTCGGACCTGCCCGGGGTGACCACCGCGCGCATGCTCGAGGAAATGATGCTCGGTTACGAACAGGCCCTGCTGGACGAGACCGACCATACGCCCGAGCGCCCGTCGCAGGTCAAGACCAGCCTGCGTAACGCGGTCAAGCGCACTTGGAAGAACCTGGCCCGCGAACGCATGGAGAACACCAAGCCGAGCCTGCCGATGGGTCGGCATTTCTGGCCGATGTCCCGTGACGAAAAAGTCGCGATCAAGGCGTTGTGTGCCGGCGAGCAGATCCACGCCCTGGTGACCTCACTCAAAGGCCGCCCCAACGATGCCAGCGTCGAACTGCTCGACTGTGCCTACTGGGTCAAGGGCTGCAGCTCGCTGGGGCTGCTGCGCTACGCCGTGCTGCTGGGCGTCGGCGGACACGACGAGCAGGATTATTGCCTGATCGACGTCAAGGAAGCCGTCGCCGCGGCCGCCCCCCGTGGCGCCCACGTGCACATGCCACGGGACAATGCGCGACGGGTGATCGAGGGCGCCCGGCAGCTTTCTCCCGGCCTGGGAGAACGGATGATCGCCACGCGCTTTCTCGACCACGGAATGTTCATTCGTGAACTGCTGCCGCAGGACCTCAAGTTGGAACTGGACACCCTCAATGAATCCGCCGCCATGCACGCGGCGGGCTATCTGGCCCGGGTGATCGGCATCGCCCATGCCCGGCAGATGGATGAAGCCACGCGTAAAAGCTGGCGGACGGAGTTGCAACTCAATCGCTCGAAAACCCTCGATGCGCCCTCCTGGTTATGGACGAGCGTCGTGCAACTGATGGGCAGCCATGAGCAGGGGTATCTGGAACATTGTCGGCGCTATGCGCTGGGCATGGCGAAACAAGCGTAGCCAGGGGCTACGCTCGGGTCTTTCAATTACGACAGAAAGCCGGTGTTGACCGCGACAAGCAGGAAAATCCCCAGCGCCGCGCGATAGGCCACGAACGGCCAGGTGGAGAAGCGTTCCAGGAAACGCATCAACCCCCAGATCGCGCAGAACGCCGAGACGCTGGCCACCACCAGTCCGAACAGCAGATGAGTCCAGGCTTCAGCCGGGATCTGCGCATGATGCAGCACCCACAACTCCTTGAGCCCGGCCAGCGCGATCGCCGGCAAGCCCAGCAGGAACGAGAACCGGGCGGCCTCTTCACGCTTGAAGTTGAGAAACAGCGCCGCGGTCAGGGTCGAGCCGGAACGCGAAACCCCCGGGATCAGCGCGCCGACCTGGGCAATACCGACAATCAGTGCATCGCGCAGGCGCATCTCGCCCACCACGCGCTGATGCCGACAACTGAATTCGGACACCGCCATCAACACGGCCATCACCAGGCAGGAAATACCGATCACCGTCAGCCCGCGCATGGGGGAATCGCAGGCATTGAGTGTCGAAGACAAGGCCAGACCGGCGATCCCGATAGGGATGGTCGCCAGAATGATCGCCACCGCCAACCGGAACCACGGGCTGTCATAGTCGCGCTGGCGCACCGCGCTGATGCTGCCACCCACCACATCGCGCACATCGCGCCAGAAATAACTGACCACCGCCGCCAACGCCGCCAGTTGCATCGCCGCCGAAAAGGCCGAGCCCGGATCCTGCCAGCCGAGTACCGCCGGCACGATCCGCATGTGCGCGGTAGAGGAGATAGGCAGCAGTTCCGTGATGCCCTGGATGATACCCAGAATGCCGATTTGCAGGTAGTTCAGCGAAGCGAAGCCAATATCGAGGCCGCTGGAGCAGACATTAGACAAAATAATTTCCCGAAACGAAGGATAATTTCCCACCGCCTCCCGCGAGGCGCGGAGCAGACCTGTGAAGATTAGACAGCGGCGGGAATGATGGGCCTGTTTTTCAGGTTTTTCCAGCCTCAACAACTCGTAAAACACAAGCTGGGAATTACTTCATTTTATGACAGGCAGTCTGTGGCAGGCGAACAGGCCAGAATCCGCCCCATGTGCCCTCTTCGGAACGCATCGAAGAAAATGTTTTTTCTCGCGACGGATTTCCCCGGCACCTATCGTTCAACCCATCAGCAGCGTTCACTTTCGTACGCAGCCTGAAGGAGTTGTCATGAGACCTGCACGACCTCTGGCCAAATTGCGCCATGCCCTCCTGTTGATCCCGCTGGCATTCGCCGCGCTGACCAGCACGCCGACCTTTGCTCAGCCCGAGATCATCATCCGCGAAGCGCCGCCGCCCATGCGCGTCGAGGCCGTTCCCATGGAGCGCCCCGGCTATGCCTGGGACCGCGGTCATTGGCGCTGGGAAGGCCGGGGTTACGCCTGGGTCCCCGGCCATTGGCAGCGGGTGATGCGCAATGCCCGCTGGGAACCGGGCCACTGGGAACCTCGCGGACCTAACTGGCGCTGGGTCGAAGGCCACTGGATCCGCTGATCCCCAGGGCCGGGCGGTGCATCTGCGCCGCCCGGCCAGCAATACCCGAATCCATCACCGGACCGAGACTTGTACTATTGAAAGAAACTGATCCGGACGTTGAGCTGCTGGCCCGTATCGGCAACAAGGAGCCGGCCGCCGTCAACGAGATGGTGTCGCGCAAGCTGCCCCGTTTGCTCGCACTCGCCAGCCGAATGCTGGGCGATGCCGACGAGGCCAAGGATGTAGCGCAGGAAAGTTTCCTGCGTATCTGGAGACAAGCGGCAAACTGGCGCAGTGGCGAGGCCCGTTTCGACACTTGGCTGCACCGGGTGGTGCTGAACCTCTGTCACGACCGACTGCGCAAGCGCAAGGAGCGCCCGCTGGAGGACGATGAATCCGGCAACGAGCCGGTCGACAGCGCTCCCCGCCCCGATGAGCAGTTGGAGGCAACAGCGCGCAGCGCGCAGATGGCCAGGGCGCTGGCGGCGCTGCCCGAGCGTCAGCGCGAAGCCATCGTGCTGCAGTACTACCAGGAGCTGTCGAACATCGAAGCGGCGGCGCTGATGAACATCAGCGTCGATGCACTGGAAAGCCTGCTGTCGCGGGCCAGACGCAACCTGCGCGACCATCTTGCCGAAACGCACGGCCCAGACAGCCTGGGAAGGGGAACACCATGACGCCCGAACGATTTGCTTACCTGGCCGACGCCTACGGCGCGGACCTGCAACGCTGGCCAATCGCCGAGCGCGCCGCCGCCCAGGCGCTGCTCGAGCATGGCGATGCGGCGTCACTCGACGTGCTGCGGCAGGCCCGGCGGCTCGACAGCTTGCTCGACAGTTATCAACTGGCATCCCCCGACCCGGCATTGGCCCGGCGTATCGCCGCGTCGGCGCTCACGGCCAGGCCACTGTCGTTCTGGAGCCGCTACGCCGACTGGCTGTCCCGGGTCGGTTTCGTCGGCGTGGGCCTGGCGGGCATTGCCGCCGGAATGCTGGTGGCCTCGCTCAGCCTGCCCTTGCCCAGCGCATCCGAAGCGCTGCCGAGCATCTTCGACCAAGGCGATGCCGACATCGTCTTCACCGTGAACGCCGAGGAAAGCGAGCAATGAGTCAACCATCCAAGACCATCAAGAACCTGCTGCTGGTGTCGTTGATGCTCAATGTCTTTCTGATCTGTGGCATCGGCGGTGGCATCTACCACTGGTTGGTGAATGCGCAGCCGGCCGTGGCGGCCGTCAACCAGCATGGCTTGCGCCAGGCAATGGTGCAGCTGCCGGAAACGCGCCAACGTGAATTGCGCCAAATGCTGCGTCGCAACCGAGCCGACAGTCAACCGCTGATCATGGCCGGTCGCCAGGCGCGTCAGGATGTCATCAAGCAGCTTGAGGCACCGACACTGGACCGTCCGGCGTTGCTGGCGGATCTGGGCAAGGCCCGCGAGGCCGATAGCGCGCTCAGGGCGCTGGTGGACAACACGCTGGCGGAGTTCGCCAACACACTGCCTCAGGAGGAGCGCCGCAAGCTGGTCGATTCCCTGTATTTTCGCGGAGCGGCCAAAGGCAAGGCCATGCAGAAAACCCTCTAGTCGCGACGGATTTTACGCTGTGCAACGTTTAACCCTTGAAGCCCGCCAACAAGGCGACGACCCGATGTTCAGCAAGGAGTAAGACAATGCCGCGAATATTCAAGACCGCGCTTATCGCCAGCCTGATGGCCGCATCACTGGCCGGCTGTGTTATCGAACCGGTGCATCCGCGTCGACCGCCGCCGATTGTCGAAGTCGTGCCGGTCATGCCCGCGCCTAGTTATCACTGGGTCGCCGGGCATTATCGCTGGGGCGGTAACCAGTGGGTCTGGGTGCCTGGGCATTGGCGCTAGCGCCGGTTCGGCAAGTTTGCCCACCAAGCCGCCTGGGAGGCGGTGACACGTTCCACGGACTTTGACGCGGCTCAAGGTTTCTTTTTCTGCAAGCCTTTCAGGCGCGACGATATCTGCCGTACAGCAGAACCAAGGCCGCCGCCGAGAATGCCGCGCCTGTGTAGAACGTCGCCGCCGCGCCATGGACCTGCCACAGCCAGCCGGCAATGACGCTGGCCAACAACAGCGCGCCCCCGCTGACCAGATTGAACACCCCGAACGCCGTGCCTTTCAGGTCGGCGGGGGTGGTGTCCGCCACCAGCGTGGCCAGGATGCCCTGGCTGAAGCCCATGTGCAGTCCCCACAAGCCGACCCCCAGGAGCAGCCCGACAATGGATTGCGTATCGGCCAGGACGATATCGGCCAGGATCAACAACACCAGGCCGGCACCGAGTAGCGTCGTTCGACTGACGCTGTCAGACCATTTACCCACCGGATAAGCCGAGAGCATGTAGAACCCCGCCATCACCACCATGACCAACGGTACCCACGTCGCGCTGAAGCCGGCTTGCTGGGCACGCAGGACCAGAAAGGCTTCGCTGAAGCGCGCCAGGGTGAACACCGCGCCGATGCACACTACCCACCAGTATTCCCGGGAAAAACGGGCCAGCGACTGGAACCGTATAGGCGAGCGCAGGGGCTTTCGCCCCGCTTCATGCCCGGGTTCGCTGACTCCGAATAGCAACAACCCGACGGCAACCGCAGCCGGGATCACGGCAAACCAGAGCACCCGGGAAATGTCGCCGGCAAACCCGACCATCAGCACAATCGCCAGCAGTGGCCCCAGAAACGCACCAATGGTATCCATCGATTGGCGCAGCCCAAAACAGGCGCCACGGATAGCAGGAGGCGCGATATCGGCAATCAGCGCATCACGCGGCGCACCGCGTATCCCCTTGCCGATCCGGTCGAGGATTCGCGCGGTAAAGACCAACTGCGCCGACGCCGCCAAGGGAAACAGCGGTTTGGTCAGGGCCGCGAGACCGTAGCCCAGCAGCAGCAACTCTTTTCGGCGGCCGATGAAATCGCTGAACGCCCCGGAAAATACCTTCACGATCAGCGCCGTAGCCTCCGCCACCCCCTCGATGATACCGACGGCCAGCATACTGACGCCCAACGTTCCCACCAGGTAGACGGGCAAGAGGGCATGCACCAGCTCCGACGACAGATCCATGAACAGGCTGACAAAACCCAGCGCCCAGATCGTGCGCGGAATGGATCGAAGCGTTTCACGCATACGCCCTCCTTGATGAGCGGCAACACGAAGATCCATCGGCAAACAAGCTCCAGCGGGAGCACGAACATTCGACAGTTTACCCGCCTCCCCCTAAGCTGAGCGAAGAAAAACAAAAAGGGGCGACACCCCCGAATCGACAACATACGGTCAAAAATCGACAACGTCCTGAACAACAAGGGTTTTCCTCTGCTGGCAGGCGACAGCTCCGACGGGGGCTGATCGCGGACAGGCCGGTCACGGGAAGCCACAGCAAGGAATCGCCTGCTATGACGATGATTGACGCGGATCTCCTCAAACCCCACCTGGCAGCGGCGGACAGTGCCCGTGCGACATGGCGCACGATGGTCGCCGACTTGAGCAAGGTGCCAAAAGACACGCTGGAAGACGGCTTCAAAGCCGTCAGGATCGCCGAGCGAACGTATTACCGGTGCTGCGAAGAGCTGGGCAATGCCGTGCGCAACGCGGTCGAACAGGCGCAAGGCTCGAGCTGAACAACCCACGCGACGTCGACCGGGTGTCGCCAGAGAGACTTGGCCGGTCAGGGACGGCGTACCGCATGCACGGCGAATGCAGCGGTGCCCCCAAGTGATGACCGTGTGGGCGGCATCGCCTGTGGATGCGCGAGCGCGATAAAGACGTTGCTCGCTACAGCCAATATCGACGCGGGGATGCCCTCCAAGGCAACGGGGGCAGGATCATGAATGGGTACTCAAGTAAGCGATTTGATCACACGCGGCGTTCAGCATGTCCCAGCCCTGTTGTTGTATCGTCATTAAACTCACATATTTTTCCGCGCAAAGACGCGCCAACAGCTCACTGCCCATTTGTTCGTGCTCGGCATCCGCCTGTGCATGCACTTCAAAATAGTCGGTTTCACCATAATCACACATGACTTTGTGAGCAGCGCTGAAAAATATATTGGCACTCGCCTCCAGGACAAGGTGAATCAGCACGGTTTTTTCTGCATTGTCCAGCGTGAGCATTTTCCAGGCAAACCAGGCCGCGGTAGCTTCCAGCACAGGATGCCAGACCGGTGCGCGGTACTTTCGATCCTTCATCAATTTGAAATTGTGGCCGAACTCCTCATTAAGGTGCAGTTGCACAACGGATAAAAATTCAAGGTCATCACAAAAAACACTTCTCAACATGATGGTTTTTTGGAAGTAATCGGAAAATATCTGAATGGAATCCAGTAAGCGCTCTCTATTTTCTTTATCTTCCATCTGCTTGCTCTGAATCAAGCACATGAGATTACTGCCCCTGTAGCGCTCAGCAAATCTCTGGTTCTCCTTCAGCAACAATTCAAAACTCGCCTCTCTCACAGGCCTATCCAGGGTGACCACATTCGTTTCCTCGACCGTTACGGGATTATTTTTTCAAAAACAGAAACTTCGCATTACTTAAAACTGTCAATCACTCCTCTGGTTTCAATCGGATCGGCAATCCAAGGGAAAAAAGCGTTTGCATCATCAAACCCATTCGCCAATTTGTCCGCCAAACTGGGCAACTGTGAAGCCGAACGTAAAAGTTCCACGACCTGCCTGGACGATCTCATCAGCAATATATTGGACCACTCCGTTGACGCCCGGGCATACCGCCGCCAACAACACTCAAAGGTTTCCTGCATCCAGGTTTCATCAAAGGGATCCTTATTGCGTTCAACGATTCGATCAAAATAAACGCTGGCACATTTCGTCGCACTGTTCGCCCCTTGACCGGCAATCGGATCATTCAGCACAACAGCGTCCGCCATACCTAAAACGAACGTTCCTCCCGGCATCTTGGCAACCGGATGTTTTACAGCCGGTGTGTAGCGCCCCTTCAAGGTCGCCTGTCCGTCTGCCAACTTGATATTGCCAGACCTTTCCGCCTCCCATGGCACATAGCGGCTGAGTAATGCTTTACCGAGGTTCAACTGTTCATCGACACTCATCTCACCACTGAAGGCATCGAACGCACGCCCCGGAATACCCTCAAACAACATCATTTCGCAGCGTCCGCCCAACGCCAGCCCGGGCATCGTTATATATTCTCCAACGTTGGGAATCACATTAACCCGAACACCTGGGAGGTATTCAGTCGGTAACATCCCGGTCACATACAGACAGGCCAGCGCTCGTTGAGGCGCGTCGAATGTCGAGCGTTCATGATCGCGTGGAAAACATTGGCCAATCTCACCTTTACCACTGGCAACAACAGTTAATTCATGCCACCTGGAAATCTCATCAAGGTCCGCCAACGTGACGTCCTGAACGACTAAATGACCTTCAAGACGCTGGAAAACGTCAAGCCAGCGGGAAAATTTCAGCCGCTGATCAATCGATTGAAAGGGTTGTTGCATTTTTCCTTTCCACTCAACGTCCTTTCGAGCAGTAGCCGACTTGCCCAATGTAAAAGTCACCGACGTGTTCCAAGGGCATTCCTCATCCCAGAAATTAAGCCCCCAGCGCCTTTCAATCTGCAACGCCGTATCGAACATCCCCTGACTGGACATGATTCTTCCATTGCGAATTTGCCCTGCTGTTCGATCGCTGAACAGCGTTACGTCATAACCTTTTTTTAAGCGCTATTGCAAGCAAAAGCCCAGCTTGCCCGGCGCCAACAATTGCAATATTTCTCATGGGACAACCCTCAAAAATCCAAACCAGCGTCAACCAAACTCAGCATTGACAGACTTATAAACTGAAGCGGCTCGATGAGCCTCTTCATACACCACCTTGATTTGCCTGAGCCCAAGAACAACCTCCTTGAGGTTGATACTGCCGATTTCACTTGAAAACTCTCCAAACAGTATATTCTTGCGGGCCTCCGTATATTTATCCGTGCTTCTTCGCCCCTCCTCGGTAACGCTGAGCTGCACGTGCTTGTTCTTGAGCGGCTGATACTTTCTCACCAACCCTCTCTCGCTGAGCTTGGTAATACTGTAATTAATATTGAAGTGATCAGGGCGATTCAACAGCCGCCCTACCTCAGCAATGGTTTTAGGTCGATCATTCATACGAATGACATGAAGCACCGCCAACTCATCGACCGATAACTTGCTATTGTTGACCATTTTTTCGCACTCCAGTTGCCAACGTTTGAAGGCATTGAAAGCCCTCCAAAGCTGCAGCTCGCACTCAGCCCAATCCACTTCGTCATCAGTGATAGCGAGATGCCACGTCTTGTCAATATACATAGGTGGGCCTTCAGTCTTTGATTGAATCAATTTCTACATATTTTGCCTAGCTTGGCAATGGATACACCAAGAAATTAACCTGATCGTACAAACTAGCCCATCGTCCTATACGTCGCAAAGAATTAACCTACACAAATATCAGCAATAAACGACACAAGAGCTTATTGAATGACAAGCCTATTCGCTTTATAAATTTTAAACCGAATCACAAAGCAAATCGTCCCAGGGAACAGAGGGAGCTCTTATGTGCCAAACCCCCCATCCGAATAGCATCAGACTCCCGATCAGCAAGCAGACCTTCAACCGTCACCTGCTTGAACCTTTGACCGACTTCATGGGGACCTTTTGGAAGCTCAAGTCCGGGGCCAGGAAGGCAGACACCATGACGTTGGAACAAATGAAACAATTCATGTCCCACTTCGAAAGAAGTTGTTCCGAACTGGAGCTTTCAGGCGCTGACATGCTTAGATTTTTTCAATGCATTGCAGAACAGGCAAAGGAAACCACCTCAACCGATACCCAATCGAAGCACAGCCAATGGCTGTCCATATTGGTCGTCGACGACGATGAGCGAATACGCGAATTTCACTGCAGGATTCTGGAAAGCCTTAACTGCCGCGTCAACATAGCCAGCAATGGTTATGAAGCGTTGGGCATGTTGTGTCCCTCCTACGATGCCATCTTGATGGACATTCAGATGCCCGGCATGGACGGTATCGAAACCGCCATGAGAATTCGCCAGCAAGGCTTCGATCCCAGCACCACTCCGATCATAGCCATTACCGCCACCCCTCTGGAGGAGGTGCGAGGAAAATGCCAGGAATCGATATTCAATGACTGCATGCAAAAGCCGATGGATATCCACAAACTTCAAAAGACACTCGAAACGCTAACGGCCCGATAAGCCCCATTTCTTTTGAATTCAGTACCCTGCGTCAGCAACGCAGCTTGTGCTATGCCTGTGATTTCCGGGCTGGCTGGGAACACGTGGTCCGGGCGGAAAATTCATCCCCTCCTTCGCCGCAAAATTACTGTTTCCAGCTGTTTCCCTTCGCGCACCAATATCTCCCAGACTGTCACCGAGCGCCCCAACGCGGCGCAATTCCAGGCGCCAGTAACAGTCGCCACCCCGTCACCGCCCGCCTTGAAAAAAAAAAGCCTGCTGGCAAGCCCTTGTCTCAAGGCCATTCCAGCCGGATCCCAAGCTTTATTGAGCAACGCGCCATCAAGTTGGCCGCTCGATTGCATATGCTTGTATGTACAAGTAAATGTGTGTGCGTATGAGCAGTCAGAGAAATCGGTGCACAGATACTGCTTCCGCGTGTGACGGGCCTTCCCGCCCACGCAAGCCCGCCCATTGCCAGGGTTGGCTGGTTGAGCGGTAGCTCAGAAGCACATGGAGACGGGCCAGCTACCTCAGCAGGGCTCTTATGGGTGCGAATTAACCGGCCGAACAGGCAGGTTGGCTTTCAGGGTTTTGTCTCGTGTGCGCGTCGTGTGCACACGGGCATTGGAGATTCGGCCTGAGCCGGATCAGTTCGCAACACTCCATTGATTAGGCAGGAATCATCAAGATGTCGAAGAAATCAAGCTGGTTGGGATCTGTAGCGCTCAGTGCAATGGTTCTGGCCTGTGCTCCGGCACTGCAGGCCAAAGAGTGGACCTCGGTGAATATTGCCACCGAAGGGGCCTATGAGCCCTGGAACCTGACACTTGCGGGTGGAAAAATCGGCGGCTTCGAACCGGAGTTGATGGATGTCATCTGCCCGCGCATGAAGCTCAAGTGCAACCTCGTCGTACAGAACTGGGACGGGATGATCGCCAGCCTCAATGCCGGGAAATTCGACGTGCTGATGGACGCCATTGTCATCAACGACGAACGCAAGAAGGTCATGGCCTTCTCGACGCCTTACGCCCAGACACCGGCCAGCTTCGTTGCACTGAAAGCCGATCTGTTACCGGGCAAGAGCGGTGCCGAGGCCGCCATTACCCTGGGTACCGATGCCAAGGAAGTGCGAGCCGGTGTTGAAGAGCTGCGCAAGGCGCTCAAGGGCAAAACCATTGGCATCGCCTCCGGCACCATTTACACGACATTCATTGATGAGAACTTCAAGGATGTGGCGACCGTTCGTGAATACGGCAGCTCGGCCGAAGCCATCCTCGACCTGCTGGCCGGGCGCATCGACGTTGCATTCGATGATGTGACCTTCTTCAATTCGGTCATGGACAAACCTGAGAACAAGCCGCTGGCCTTTACCGGCCCGGTCATCAAAGGCCCGATCTGGGGTGAAGGCGAAGCCCTGGGCTTCCGCCAGAAAGACCCTGAGCTCAAGGCCAAGTTCGACGCAGCCCTCAAGGAAGCCATGGCTGACGGCACGATCAAGAAACTGAGCGAGAAGTGGTTCAAGGCAGACCTCACCCCCAAGCAGTGATTCTGAATAGCCCGGTGCCCTGAAGGGTGCCGGGCTGCTTAACCCTTTTTCATAAGTGGGCCCCTCTATGAACCTCTTGCAGCTACTCAGTTTTGGTGACTCAGGCTGGGGAATGGCGCTACTCCAGGCAGCGGGCATGACCGTGATATTGACCCTGGCGGCGCTGCTGGTGGGTGCGGTATCTGGCAGCCTGGTCGCGGCGGCCAAGCTCTCCCGCCAGCGCGGTTTGCGCTGGCTGGGGGACCTGTACTCGATACTGTTCCGGGGCATCCCGGAGTTGCTGGTGATCTACCTGTTCTACTTTGGCGGGGCCAGTGTGGTGACCGCGGTTGGCCACTGGTTCGGCGGTGAGGGTTATATCGACGTGCCCCCCTTTCTGGTTGGCGCGTTGGCGGTCGGGCTGATTTCCGGCTCCTATCAGGCTGAAGTCTACCGAGGGGCTTTTCTCGCGGTATCGCGGGGCGAACTGGAAGCCGGGCTGGCCATCGGCATGAGCCGGGCAATGCGTTTCAAACGGATCCTGGTGCCTCAGGTGCTGCGATTCGCCCTGCCCGGACTGGGCAATGTCTGGCAGATGAGCCTGAAAGACTCCGCGCTGATCTCAGTCATCGGCCTGGTGGAGTTGATGCGCGCCAGTCAGGTTGCCGCCGGCTCGACGCGGCAATACTTTACGTTCTATATCGTCGGGGGTGTCGTGTACCTCATTCTCACTGGCCTGTCCGGTCGGCTTTTCAACATGGCTGAAACTCGCGTGCGTCGTACGCGGCAACGCAGCCCAGTCTAGTTCGAGTCCGGAGCGCCACTCATGATCGATTTTCCGTTCCTCGCCGACACCATGCTCAAGCTGCTGGCGGCACTGCCCACCACGTTGACACTGTTTTTCAGCTCATTGGTGATCGGCCTGAGCCTGTCTGTCGGCATCGTCAGCCTGCGGGTCAGTCGCTGGTGGTTTTTCAGCTATCCGGCGCGGTTCTACATCATGCTGTTTCGCGGTACGCCACTGCTGATTCAAATGTTCCTGATTTACTACGGGCTGGGCCAATTCCCGGCCATTCGCGACAGCTTCGCCTGGGTCCTGCTCAAGTCGCCCTATGGTTGCGCGGTGCTTTCACTGGCCTTGTGTACCGCCGGTTACACCGCCGAAATCATTCGCGGTGGGCTGCTCAGCGTGCCCCAGGGACAGATCGAGGCGGGCAAGGCCGTGGGCATGTCGCCGTGGGAACTGCTACGCCGGATCATTGCGCCGGTCACTCTGCGCCAGGCCCTGCCGGCCTACTCCACCGAAGCCATTCTGCTGGTCAAGTCCACGGCCCTGGCCAGCCTGGTGACGGTGTGGGATGTCACGGGCGTCGCGCAGCAGATCATCCAGCGCACCTATCGCACGATGGAGGTGTTCATTTGCGCAGCCTTGATCTACCTGGTGCTGAATTTCCTGGTGGTCCGTGCTGTCGCCTGGCTCGAGTACCGCCTTTCGCCGCACCTGCGTGAGCGGCCAGTGGACACCATCAAAAAAGCCAGCCCATCGCTGCCTACCCATTCCTGATTTGCTACGGAGCATGCCATGAGCACTCAGCCCGCTTCAGCCCTGTCGGTCACCAATATCCAGAAATCCTTCGGCAGCGCACATGTCCTCAAGGGCATTTCCCTGGAAGCCCACAAGGGCGACGTGATCTCGATCCTCGGCGCCAGTGGCTCCGGTAAAAGTACCTTCCTGCGTTGCATCAACCTGCTGGAAACCCCTGATCAAGGCATCATCAGCGTCAATGGTGAAGTGATCGAAATGAAGCAGCATGCCGATGGCCGTCAGACACCGAGCAACAGCCGCCAGGTCGAACGCATGCGCAGCTGCCTGGGCATGGTGTTCCAAAGCTTCAACCTCTGGTCGCACATGACCGTGCTGCAAAACGTCATCGAAGGCCCGCTGCGGGTACTCAAGCGCTCCCGCGCCGAATGCGTCGAGGAAGCCGAGGCGCTGCTGCACAAGGTCGGCCTGTACGATCGCCGCGACTATTACCCGGCTCACCTGTCCGGCGGCCAGCAGCAGCGCGTCGCGATCGCCCGCGCGCTGGCGATGAATCCCCAGGTCATGTTGTTCGACGAACCGACCTCGGCGCTTGACCCGGAACTGGTCGGCGAGGTGTTGCGGGTGATGCGCTCCCTGGCCGAGGAAGGCCGCACCATGCTGGTGGTCACCCACGAAATGGGCTTTGCCCGCCACGTGTCGAATCGGGTGGTGTTCATGCATGGCGGCCTGATCGATGTCCAGGGTACGCCAGCGGAACTGTTCGAAGGCTTGCCCACCGAACGCTTCAAGCAATTCGTTTCCAGCCATCAGGAGAGGAGTGCCGAATAACACTGCTCGCCGGCGCAGCTCAGCCGTATTCCAGGCGCCTCTCGGCCCTGGAAGATGCGGCATCCTGATTTCTCGATAGCCGGCCTTATTTATCAAATTGCTCCTCGCCCCCCGGGGCGGCCTAATCAGAGCTTTGTTAACCAAGGCTCACCAATGGAAAATATTCGAGCGTCAAGCACCCACGCCGCATGGTTGATGGTCAGTGTGGTGTTGGTTGCCCTCAATCTGAGACCCTCCATGGCCGCGATCGGTCCCCTGTTGTCGGCGGTTCGCGGGGATATCCCCTTGAGTTTCAGCGCCGCGGCGTTGCTGACCATGCTGCCGGTCATGGCGATGGGGTTGGCGATGTTCCTCGGGATGCGCATCGCCCTGCGCTTCGGCGAACACCGCACCATCATAGTGTCCTTGCTGATCATCGGCCTGGCGACGGCTTCACGGTTGTACCTGAACAGCACCGTCGAGCTGATTCTGAGCGCGGTACTGGCAGGACTCGGAATCGCCCTGATTCAAGCCGTGATGCCAGCACTGATCAAATCACGCTTCACCAATAACGTATCGCTGTTCATGGGACTCTACGTCACGTCGATCATGGGGGGCGCGGCGGTCGCGGCGTCGTTCTCGCCATTCGTCCTGGCCCGGACCGGGAGCTGGCGGATCAGCCTGGCCATCTGGGCGTTGCTGGCGTTGGTAGCCCTGATCATCTGGTTTGCCCAGCGCTCGGCGGTCCCACCCTTGCCAGCGGCACCAACGGGCAGCCGCCAGGAATCGTTCGTCGGTCATTCACGGGCTTGGCTGCTGGCGATTTTCTTCGGTCTGGGCACGGCGTCCTACACCTGTGTACTGGCTTGGCTGGCGCCCTATTACGTGGAGAAGGGCTGGAGCGAACAGAGCGCGGGCCTGCTGTTGGGCCTGCTGACCGCCATGGAGGTCGTGTCCGGGTTGATCACACCGGCGATCGCCAACCGCAGTCAAGACAAACGCCTGGTGCTGACGGTGCTGCTGGCCCTGATCATCGCCGGTTTCTGCGGACTGATCCTCAGCCCGGAACGTTTTACCCTGCTGTGGCCGTGCCTACTGGGCCTGGGTATCGGCGGGTTGTTCCCGATGAGCCTGATTGTCTCTCTCGATCACTTGGACAACCCGCGCCGCGCCGGAGGCTTGACCGCCTTCGTCCAGGGCATCGGCTATCTGATCGCCGGGCTCTCACCCTTGATTGCCGGGATGATTCGCGACCAGTTGGGCAGCTTCGAGTGGGCCTGGTGGTCACTGGCGGCGGTGATGGCCGTGATGATCGTGATGGTGTTGCGCTTCAATCCGAAGCACTACGCACAGCATATCCAATAGTCATCAGCGGTCCTTTCAGGATTTTCTCACGGGCTGATCGGCCTGTCTTGAAAGGACCGGTTCGGCTATCCGCCGGCCCCCCTTCTTCAGGGAACACAGATGTCATTGGCGCTCGCCTTCAACCACAGGCGTAGCTCCGTGCCAAGAATGTCGCCGCGGATATTCCTGGGCTGTGCGCCGTGCCCGTCTGTCGGGCACATGGGAGCATCTCCATAGATGGCGGTCTTGATGCCTTCACCGTCGTAGCCCTGGCGACGGGCCCGCTCGACCAAGTACGTGAACAGGGTGGGTGTCACGAACAACGTGATGTTACCCAACCTACTTGCCAGCCCAAACAGTTCGTCGGCGTCGAAGCCCCGAGATTCGGGGACGACATGGCGAGCGCCCCGGTGCACATGGATCAGGCTGTAGAGACCGGCACAGTGAGACATCGGCGCTGCATACACTACGGCATCACCGACCTCGACCGAGTCGACGTCAGTCGAGTAGCGCAGAGCCAGGGCGACCAGGTCGCCATGGCTCAGCTTCATTCCCGTTGAGTACTCCGCGGTGTCAGAGGTGTAGAACAGCCAAGCCAGGTCATTGGCCCGACGCGGACAAGGCGTGTCCGGCGCCGAAGTGATCGAGGCATGTGTTCCCATGTCCTCTCGATCCAGCTCCCGACACGTCTGTGGCAGCAGGCCGCGCGTGAATACCTCGCCGCCATCGGTGAAGATCAACCGGACCTGTGCGTTGTCGACAATCCAGTTAGCCTCGACGGGATGCAGCTTGCAGTTGATCGGCACCGCCACCGCGCCGACCCACCAGATGGCGTAGAGCAACTCCAGGTACTCGCAGCAGTTTTTCATGAACAACGCGACACGGTCGCCAGGGGCAATGCCGTGCCCGTCGATCAGATACCCGGCCCGGTGTCGGACCAGGGCGACAAAGGCGCCATAGTTGGCGACTTGCTGCCGCCCCTCGAACAAGGCTGGATGATTCGGGTAGCGAACACCGGCTTCGTCCAGCCAGTTGGCGATATTCATGCTCAGCTCCTGTATGCCTGAAGGACCGGGGCAGAGTTGGCGAGCGCTTGGCATGACTATTTCATCCAGCAGTAATACAGCCTTTGGCTCATATTTGCCTTCAGCCCAGCGCGGAGCGTCTCAACATGAGAAAGGCGAATATAGTGAGGTTGCCTCATCCAGACTATTTAAAAAATAAATTGCATCCACTAATATATAAATAGACAGTTTTGCCGCCCTTGAGCAAACGTAATGTTGATGGATCTTTATCGAGATGGATTTCATGCTCAATAGCAATTTGCTCAGAAAGCTGGACATGCAGGACCTGATGGTATTCGTCGCGATCTATGAGCAGAACAGCGTCACCGAGGTCTCCGAAACCCTTTGCGTCAGCCAGTCTACCGTGAGCTATTGCCTGAAAAAGCTGCGCACCAGTTTCGAAGATGAGCTGTTCATCCACACCCGTAATGCCATGTGGCCAACCAGCAAGGCCACCAGCATGTACAGCCATGTGGTCAACATAATAAAAAATATCAACCTGTGTCATTCCAAAGTAAAAGCCTTTGCCCCACCCGAAAAAGAGATCACTTTCAATATCTGCGCACCTGAATACTTCGAATTATTGATCCTTCCCAGCCTGTTGAAAAACATTATAAAAAGCAATCTTCCGATCATAATCAATACTCACAAGTTTCACAAAGATGTGCCCATCAAAGAACTGGCAGACGGTCGTATTGACCTGGTTATTTGTGCCGGCCCGAACTTTCATCGCGACGCCAAGCCCTTCAAATCCAAGATACTGCTGGGCGATGACCTGGTGTGCGTGGTCGACAAGCACTTCACGCCAGCAGAGAACACATTCAATCTGGACACTTTTGTCGCACGCCGGCACATTTTCCCGACGCCTTGGACGTCAGACACCAATATGGTGGATGGCTGGCTCGGCAAACAGGGTTATACCCGGCAGATTGTCGCTCGCGCCAATAGCTATGTGGCGGCACTTGCAATGGTCGGCGGGACCGATCTGGTTCTCATCTTGCCTCGGCGCATCCAGAGGCTGATCTGTGACGAAACCAAGTTCGCCTTTTGCAACCCGCCGCCGGGCTTGCCCAGTTTCACAATAGACATGTTGTGGGACAGGAAAACCGAGCAAAACAGTGCCAACACTTGGTTGCGCGAGCAGATTGCCCAGGTTTGTGCCTAGGAGGCCACCACCGAGGCCCCCTACCCCCGGAGAATCCGTTCGATACGTTCGCGCGCCGCTCCCGTAAGCCGCTTCACCCCCAGCAACCGTGCCACCTCCAAGGCCGGGTCCGCCGCGTCGATGATCCCTGCGGCAATGCGCAGCTCTTCAGCACAGATTTCCTCTATCGAGCGCGCATCATTGGCCGACACGGGGATCCGGTAGGTCGACCAGCCCGATATATCGTCCTCGGCATGCCAGACGAAGGCCCCGTCGTCCCCCGACTGTTGCACGTGGTGGTGCTGGTCGGCGAGTTCGAGTACCCGGTCGCGGATCAGGCGACCGGCGCGCTGGAAGCCATGAGCCCGGGCAACCCGCTGGACCAGCAGTGCGTCGAGCATTGGCGCCTCCTGGCACAGGACCTCTGCGATGATGTCGCACAGTACGGGGGTGTATGTCGGCAGATGGAACTGCTCGGCGTCAGTCAGCTATCCCTGGTTGGAATGGCGAGATTTAAAGCAATATTCAACAGTCCCAAGGGTTCAGGACATCAACACCACAACCGACAAAGTCCTTGACGTTACGAGTCGCCAATATTGCAGCACGCGAGCAAGCCATAGCCGCGATCATTGCATCAAACTGACTGATAGGAGCACCTGCAAGGCGGCGTAATGCCGATATCTCGGCAAAGGCATCCGCCGCATCACTGTCGAAGCCAAGCAATCGACCGGCGAAATCGATATTAAAGATGTCCAACGCTACATCCCACAGCCGATCACGACGCTGCCCTTCTGGCATCAGGCGCAAGCCATAAAGGATTTCACCGCGAGTAATCGTGGTGGTAAACAATGAGGCTCGTGGCTGCTTCTGTAACCATCCCACAACCGCATCTGTTGGAGCCGGTCGCATTATTTCGGACAGGACATTGGTATCGAGAATGATCATGCATCGAAATCCGGCGGTTCACGCATCGCCTCACGTGGTGCGATGTCCAAATCCACCCCGCCTAAAGGCTCGATCCGAGCACGAATAGCGTCGATTAACGAACCGGAGCGCCCGGACGAAACTGACAATGCAGCGCGCAAGATATCGCGAGCCTCCTCTTCCATGGAGTGACCATGCAGAGCAGCTTGCACACGCAAGCGCGCCTTGAGCTGTTCATCGACATTACGAATCGTCATGCTTGCCATGGCGTACCTCAATCACTCATCAATGATTGCATTTTAAGCATTGATTGCAGCAGGGGCAACCTCGGGCATGCTTATTAAACTCATGGCACAGGCGTCAGGACGGGGCCTCCTGAGAAATGAGCCTTCAAATTTTCAATGACCAACTGCAGCGTGGCGGTGACCGCCTCCGGTGAACGCCCCGCTATATGCGGCGTCAGGATCAGGTTATTCAGATTGGCGAACGCCGCTGGCACATCAGGCTCTCCTTCCACGACATCCAGTGCCGCCCCGGCAACTTCACGGTTTGTCAGTGCCGAGATAAGCGCGACAGTGTCCACAACGCTGCCCCGGGCAATATTGACCAGATAACCGTTGGGGCCGAGGGCATTCAGTACCGCGGCATCCACCAGGTGAAATGTACTGGCGCCGCCGGGTGTGGCCACGATCAGGAAATCAGCCCAGCTTGCCAAGGCGACCGGCGTATCAAAGTAGGAGAATGGCGATCCCTCGCGTGGGCGACGGCTGTGATAACCCACCGACATCTCGAAACCGCCAATGCCTCGCCGGGCAATCTGCTGTCCGATATTGCCCAGTCCCAGAATTCCCAGTTTCTTTTTCGAAAGCATGGGGCGCGGCTGCCTGGATTGAGACCACTGACCTCGGCGAACAGCGGCATCGGCTTGCGGAATACCCCTGACAATAGCCATCAACAGTGCGATCGCATGGTCAGCGACCGATGCGTCGTTGGTGCCGGGGCCATGAGTCACGATGATGTTGCGCGCGCGAGCGGCAAGCAGATCGATCTTTTCGTAGCCCGCGCCCTGGGCGCAGACGATCCTGAGTTGAGGCAGCGCGGCCATATCAACGACCGAAAGTCCCGTAGAGCCGTTTGTCAGCACCGCCTGAACCTGAGGCCCAATGGCCTTGATCGTGCCGGCCTTTGCTTCAGCGGACACCGCCATGTGCGCCTTGAAACCGGCGGCTTCCAGGTGAGCCAGACTCTCGGGAGCCAATTCGATCAGAACCAGGAGATCTCGAACCATAGCCAGGTACTCTTGATTTAGCCTGCGCGTGTTGGGAGCGTTCCGCCCCCATAGACTACATGATTAGTTGCAAGCGCCCCGCCCTTTGCTCGAGCAGATGAACATTGCGATGCCAGCCATGACCGTCGACAAAATCAGCCTGAGTGGTTTCGTTGATCAAAATCAAAACCTGAAATCACATTGACATCACCCTGGACAACATGGGGGCGCGCAGAAGCTACGCTCAATTCAGCGCCGACAAGCCAGGCAGGTCCCCCCACCTACGGCAATGGAGCGCTGTTACCCACAATAACAATCTGCGGTTTACCTTGAGGTAGTCCTTGATGAATCTCTCTCGCCTGTTCAACCGGACCCACTCCTCTTCGTCGGGTACCCTCAGCGTGCTCAGTACCGCCAGTGAACTACAGGCCAAGCTGCAGGCGGTTCGCCTGGAGCCGGTATTCATCTCCGGCTTCGTGTCCCCGCACCTGGACCTCGACCAGATCGCCCGCACCGTCCGCCAGCGCTTCCCGAACTGCGTCATCAGCCTGTGTACCACCTCCGGCGAACTGTGCAGCACCGACAGCCAGCTCTACTGCCCTACCGGCGAACGCTGGGACCGGATCGTGCTGCAACTGTTCGATCGCAGCGTGATCGCCAGCGCCGAAATCGCCATGGTGTCCCTGGAGTGCGCCGATATCCGCGGCGATGGCAAACGCATCAGCATGCGCGAGCGCATCGGTCGCCTGGTGCAAAACCTCAAGGCGGCGCAGGTACGTACCCACATCGACCAGCGCGACACCCTGGCCTACATCCTCTTCGACGGCCTGTCGGCGTCCGAATCGTTCTTCATGGAAGCGCTTTACGAATCCGGTCGCTTCCCCTGCCTGTTCGTCGGCGGTTCGGCGGGTGGCAAGGGCGACTTCAAAAAGACCCTGATCCACGACGGCAACCGTAGTTACGAGAACCACGCCCAGATCGTCTTTCTCAAGTGCCCGCCCGGCGTCCGTTTCGGCGTGTTCAAAAGCCAGAATTTCCAACCCTCGACGCAGACCTTCAACGTCCTGACCGCGTCGCTGGAGGATCGCACCATTCACCAGGTGATCGACGCCCAAGGCAATATCAAGACCATGGTCCAGGCCCTGGCCGATGCCTTCAAGTGCGCGCCGCAGGCACTGGAGCAACACCTGAGCGACTACTCCTTCGCCATCCGCGTGGGCCAGGAGCTGTTCGTCCGTTCCATCGCCCGTATCGACCCGACGCAAGGCCTGGTGCACCTGTTCTGCGACGTGGCGCCGGGCGAAGAACTGATCATGGTCAAACGCACCTCGATCCGCGACGCCACCCGCGCCGACTACCAGCGCTTCCTGCAGGGCAAGGGCGGCCAGCCGATTGCCGGCATCCTCAACGACTGCATCCTGCGCCGGCTCAACAACAGCACGGAACTGGGGTCCATGACCGGCCTCTTCGGCGACGTGCCGCTGATCGGCTTTTCCACTTTCGGCGAGATTCTCGGGCTCAACCTCAACCAGACCCTGACCGCGATCTTCTTCTTCCGCGTCGCCCACGGCGCCACCTTTGAAGATGACTACGTCGACCGCTTCCCGATCCACTACGGCGAATTCAAGGCCTTTTTCCTACGCCGTCAGATCAAGAAACTGGTGGGCCTCAACCATGTGCTGGTCAAGCAGATCGAAGCCTTCAAGAACAACAACTTCGTCAGCAGCCTGGACGTGAGTGGCCTGGATGAAAACCTGCAACCGGTCTTCCACGGTTTGACCGACCTCGGTGCCGTGCTCGACCAGGCCAACCGTAACAAGGAACAGATCGCCAGCGAACTGCAGCACTATTCCCAGGAACTGCACCTGTCGATGGACGACCTGGCCAGCACCATCGACCAGCAACACGATGTCGCCGCCGAAGCGCGCTCGACCTTCGATGGCCTGTCCACCCAGGCCGACGAGGTGGTCGGCGGTGCCCGCGAGCTGGCGCAATCGAGTTTGCGTATCCAATCGATCGTACAAGTGATCCAGCAGATCGCCGGCCAGACCAACCTGCTCGCCCTCAACGCCGCCATCGAAGCCGCCCGGGCCGGCGAAATGGGCCGCGGCTTTGCCGTGGTGGCCGATGAAGTGCGCAAACTGGCGGAGATCACCCGCAAGAACGCCGGCGAGATCGGCGTGGATATCGATCGGCTGTCGTCCGAGATCCAGAAAGTGGCGGTGCAGATCGAAGATCAGTCCACAGCCGTAGGCACATTGAGGGGCTTGTTCAACGCCCTGGAAGACTCCAGCCAGACAACCGAAGGGACGTCGAAGCGGACCAAGACGATTGCCGACACGCTGACCGGGCTGACGCGGCGCGGTTGAAGGAAAAGGGACGGAAAAGACACAGATTTATTTAACCCTGCAGACAGCTATCCAGTATCGGTAGTGAACACTGGGGAAAATAAATCTGTGTGCCTTTATACGATCAGACTCCCTGTTGGTCGAAGAACGACTCCATGCCCTATCGGTGCCATGAGCGGATACCTCTACCAAAACCAGTACGGAAGAAACTTTGGTGTCGGCTCGTTCGCCAATTCAAGGTGATAGGTGATGGGATTGAAGAAAAACGCATCCAAACAGAGAAAAGCAACAACCCCGAACAACAGCGTGATCAGTTCGCGAGACGAATGCTCAGCGTAATTTTTATTCATGACATGACGGACCACAAGAAGAACGACAAAACTGATGAGAACCCCAGGATAGTTTGGCTGCAGCGGATGAAGCGAATAAGAGTTATAGACAAAAACAAACAAAGTCAATCCCAATCCCACAACCGGGAGCGCCAGACAAAACTGTAAAAACCACCTCTTCGCCCCAGAAAACAAATCACCTTTCTCGATAAAAATATAGGCCGCCAACAAAGAAACGACAGGGGTAATAGATAATATATAGCGCATCTTTTTCGAGTATGGAATAGTAAAAAAAACAATGATAGCAAAAAGACAAACAGCGAGATACAACAGCATATTAGTGTCGGCCTTCCGAGGCAAACAAAAGAACTGCTTGTGTTTTTTTACGATCACGATCAAGGCAAAAAAAGCAGTCACGCCATAGGCAATCAGCCCGCCAGTAAAATAAAAATAATAGCGTGGCGCGTGATCATTAACCACTCGCCCCAAGCCCTGCATTACCAAGACTTCCTGCATAAAAGCTGAGCCGCCCTGCAGATAAGCTGCCCACGCCAATACCACCACACCCGCAATGAAAATCAAACCCGCGAGCAACGAAAATAAAAGTAACGCCCGCCACTGCTTATTCAATAAATAATAACACACGACGACGATTGCAGGCCCCAACAGCCCAATCGGGCCACGAAACACAAAGCCAAGCGCCAACCCGACAAACACAAAAACCAATCGCGACTTGTCTTCTTTCAATTCTGCAGAATACACAGAATAAAAACAGATCACCGTAAAGAGCGCGGGATAAATATCAAGAGCCCAAAAATTAACACTGTCTAGAAACGCCCATGTAAACAGCGAAAAAAAGACACCGTACAACCCCCATCTCTTTTCATGCAACGCCCCGAGCTTGTAAACAAAAACCAACATCAAGGCTGCAGCGATGCAGTAGGGCAAACCCATGGAGAGAATAGAAAGTCGACCAAAAGGCAAAGAAAACAAGTAAACCAGAAAAGTATGCGCAATCGTATAATCAGGATAAGGCTGTAAGTCCTCAGCAATGGGGAACAGTGTTACACCATGCTGCAACATATACTCTGCAAAATCCACAAACCGAGTGGTGTAGTTCGTGATCGAGGCCTTGTATTGCAACCCCATGAATATAACGAGCGTTACCAGGAAAATGCTTAGGCCGGGTTTCTTTACAGCTTGCTTGATCAGGGTATCCATGTAATCGATACTTTCAAAAAACCGTCAATAATACAGCACCCGAGCACGGAAAACCATAGCGCGGCACCGACCCAGTGCTGTCCACACAAACCATTTCACTACAATACTGAGCTGATGAGAGTCATAGCCTCCTTCTATCTATGAAGCAGCGAGCCTGCCATCCATATGATATCTCACTCATATCGACCAGGCGCGCGCTCATCGGTGAAAAAATGTAAAAGGCTATGAAAGTATGTGAACAGATGACAAACATATTTTTCCCGCCGATAGTGGTCAAGCATCAGTAACGGATAATCGGGAAATAGTCTCACCCCAGCCTCCCAGCCCAGCTTCTTGTTCACCTTGTGCTATCCCGCTCTGACCCTCTTGCCTCTGATCAAATAAAACTTGTCTAAAATCAAGGAAAAAATTTTTTAGACCTGTTTCCATACTAAGGCATGACAGTTGTTGCCCTCTTTAGCTATCCATGGGGTTGCGCCTGATATCCCTCAGAAATCTTTCCGAAAATCGAACGAATATTGCCGATGGGATTTCAGAAAAGTCTCGCGCGCAAGATAACGCCGGCCCATTCTTAAATTAATAGCGGGTGATGGGGAAGTTTTGCGAATTATCAAGTATTTGCAATCGTCGCAAAAATATTGTTTGCCCTACCCTCAGGTAAAGAGGACTATCGAGTGCATAAATCCGAAGCAGGAAGCATTGGAGCATAATCGTTACCCGCCAATTTTTAGCGGAGTCGATGGCTCAGCAAATTCATGAGCACCTATGGAGTTTCAATATTCCTAATGTCATATATTCTTCGCCCATTCAAACATCCGATATCAGTGCTGACACTTGTGCTGATTTTACTGTGCGGCGGTTTTTTTGGATTGCAGGCGAAAGACTATGGCGGGATCGAGCAGCAGCGAATAGACGCAGTATTTCCCGGCAACGATAAGCTTTCCGAGCCGACAGGCGAGTTCAAGGTTCGCACCATCAGCCACGGGGACAAGCTGCTCGGTTATGTGTTCCAGAGCCAGGATGTGGTGGACATCCCGGCCTATTCGGGCAAGCCGATCAACATGCAGGTGATCCTCGACCCTGCCGGCGTGATCCAGGACGCCTACGTGCTGGAGCACCATGAGCCGATCCTGTTGGTTGGCATTCCCGTGGAAAGACTCCATGCCTTCGACGCCAAATACAAGGGCATCAAGGCCGATCGCCGGGTGGTCGTCGGTCGCTCCAGTGATCCGGAGGCCGTCACGGTCGATGGGGTCGCCGGGGCCACGGTAACAGTGATGGTGGTCAATGAGATCATCATGCGCGCGGCACACAAGGTGGCCGTGTCGCTCAAGCTGATTGAAGACAAAAGCGGCGCGGCAAAGAAACCCGCCACCGTGCGCGAGGACTTCTATCAGCCCGCCACCTGGGAACAACTCACCGGTAACGGCGCCATCCGCCAGTTGAATCTGACCCGAGGTCAGGTTGATGCCGCCTTCAAGGGCACCGAGGCCGAAGGCGTGGGCAACGCCAGCCCCGATCAAGTCAATGACACATTTATCGAACTCTATACCGCCGACCTGAATCCTCCGGCCATTGGGCGCAACTTGCTGGGCGACAATCAGTACCGTTTCCTCATGCAGGATCTCAAGCCCGGCGAGCAAGCCATTGCCGTGCTGGGTCGCGGTCTGTATTCCTATAAAGGCTCGGGTTATGTGCGCGGCGGGATCTTCGACCGGGTGCAGTTGCGCCAATTCGGCAACGTCATCAGTTTCCGCGACATGGACCATCAGCGGCTCTCCGACGTGTTTGCCAAGGGCATGCCGGAGTTCAATGAAATGTCGATTTTCATTGTGCGCGAACCCGCCAGGTTCGACCCGGGGGCGCCCTGGTCCCTGGAGTTGCTGGTGCGACGCCAGACCGGCCCGGTCAGCGGCATGTTCAGCAGCTTCGAACTGTCCTACCAACTGCCCGAGCAATACCTCCTGCGTCCGCCGCCAAGCGCCGCGGAACTGGCGGCCATTGAAGTCGCCAACAGACCGACGTGGGTCAATATCTGGTACCAGAAGGCCTTTCAGATCGGCATCCTGTGCACGGCACTGGCGGTGTTGATGGTGATTCTGTTCCTGCAGGACACCTTTACCCGATACCCGCGCTTTCTCCACTGGCTGCGCCGCGCCTATTTGATCTTCACCGTGGTGTTTATCGGCTGGTACGCCCTGGGACAGATTTCGGTAGTCAATGTACTGACCTTCGTCCATGCCCTGTTTGATCATTTCCGCTGGGAACTGTTTCTCACCGACCCGATCATTTTTATCCTCTGGACCTTTACCGCCGCGAGCATTCTGCTTTGGGGCCGTGGCGTGTTCTGCGGCTGGTTGTGTCCGTTCGGCGCCTTGCAGGAACTGATCAACGAAGCGGCGCGCAAACTCAAGATCCCGCAATACGAATTGCCCTTTGCCCTGCATGAACGCCTATGGGCGGTGAAGTACATCATTCTGCTGGTGTTGTTCGGCATCTCCCTGGAGTCGATGAGCAGCGCCGAGCAATTTGCCGAAATCGAACCGTTCAAGACCGCGATCACCCTGAAGTTCGATCGCCAATGGTGGTTCGTGGTCTACGCGGTGGCGTTGCTGGTGATCAACATCTTCACCCGCAAGGTCTACTGCCGCTACGTCTGCCCATTGGGCGCGGCGCTGGCGATTCCGACCAAATTGCGCCTGTTCGACTGGCTCAAACGCCGCAAGGAGTGCGGCAATCCCTGCCAACTGTGCGCCAAAGAGTGCGAGATCCAGGCGATCCAGCCGGACGGCCGGATCAACGCCAACGAGTGCCACTACTGCCTCGATTGCCAGATGACCTATCACAACGAAAACAAATGTCCGCCACTGATCCTCAAGAACAAGCGCAAGACACGGGACAAGCCCGCGCCCGTGCCGGACAGCGCCGAGTTGATTCCGGTGGTGCAAGTGTTCAAGCCCTGACCGTCCTTGCTGCTGGCAAAGGCCCAGGAATCGATTGACCAACTTTATTCAAATCTGCCCCGATGGAGCAAAACCCATGAGCGATGACAAGTCGAAGAACGATGCTGACGCAGTGAAGGGTACCGGCCTCAACCGCCGCGGTTTCCTCGGGGTCTCAGCCCTGACCGGTGCCGTGCTGGCCGGTGGCACGGCCCTTGGCAGCGCGGTATTCACCCGGGAGTCCTGGGCTGCGGCGGCCAAGGACGCGCAATCGAAGATCCATGTGGCACCCGGCGAACTGGACCAGTACTACGGGTTCTGGAGCGGCGGCCACCAGGGTGAAGTGCGGATCATGGGCATACCGTCGATGCGCGAACTGTTGCGTATTCCGGTGTTCAACGTCGACTCCGCCACCGGCTGGGGCCTGACCAACGAAAGCAAACGGGTACTGGGCGACAGCGCCCGGTTCAAGAACGGCGATTGTCACCACCCGCACTTGTCCATGACCGACGGCAAGTACGATGGTAAGTACCTGTTCATCAATGACAAGGCCAACAGCCGCGTCGCGCGCATCCGCCTGGACATCATGAAGTGCGACAAGATGCTCACCGTGCCGAACGTGCAGGCCATTCACGGGCTGCGCCTGCAGAAGGTGCCGCACACCAAGTACGTGTACGCCAATGCCGAATTCATCATTCCGCACCCCAACGATGGCAGCACCTTCGACCTGCAGGACAAGAACAGCTACACCATGTTCAACGTCATCGACGCCGAGAAAATGGAGATGGCGTTCCAGGTGATTGTCGACGGCAACCTGGACAACACCGATGCCGACTACACCGGCAAATACGCGGCGTCGACCTGCTACAACTCGGAGAAAGCCACTGACCTGGCCGGCATGATGCGCAACGAGCGCGACTGGGTCGTGGTGTTCAACATTCCGCGCATCGAGGCGGCGATCAAGGCCGGCAAATTCATCACCGTGGGCGAGGCCAAGTCGCCAGTGGTCGACGGCCGCAAGAAAGACGGCAAGGACAGCGAGTTCACCCGCTACATCCCGGTGCCGAAGAACCCTCACGGCATCAACATGTCGCCTGACGGCAAGTACTTCATTGCCGCCGGCAAACTCTCGCCGACCTGCACCATCATCGCCACCGCCAAGCTCGACGATCTGTTCAATGACAAACTCAAAGACCCGCGGGACGTGGTGGTTGGCGAGCCCGAACTGGGTCTTGGCCCGCTGCACACCACCTACGACGGTCGCGGTAACGCCTATACCACGCTGTTCATCGACAGCCAGATAGTCAAGTGGGATATCGAGGAAGCCATTCGCGCTTACACCGGCGAAAAGGTCAACTACATCAAGCAGAAACTCGACGTGCAGTACCAGCCGGGGCATAACCATGCGTCCTTGACCGAGACCCGCGACGCCGACGGCCAGTGGCTGGTGGTGCTCTGCAAGTTTTCCAAGGACCGCTTCCTGCCAACCGGCCCGCTGCACCCGGAAAACGATCAACTGATCGACATTTCCGGCGACGAGATGAAACTGGTGCACGACGGTCCGGCCTTTGCCGAACCCCACGATTGCGTCCTGGCCCGACGCGACCAGATCAGGACCAAGAAAATCTGGGACCGCGACGACGCGTTTTTCGCCGAAACCGTGGCCCTTGCCGCCAAGGACGGGATCAAGCTGGAGAGCGACAACAAGGTCATCCACGATGGCAAGAAAGTCCGGGTGTACATGACCTCGATGGCGCCGGTCTACGGCATCAACGAGTTCACCGTCAAACAGGGCGATGAAGTGACCGTGACCATCACCAACATCGACAAGGTGGAAGACGTCACCCATGGCTTTGTCATGACCAACCACGGTGCAAGCATGGAGATCAGCCCGCAGCAAACCTCTTCGATCACCTTCATTGCCGACCAACCCGGATTGCACTGGTATTACTGCAGCTGGTTCTGCCATGCGCTGCACATGGAAATGGTCGGCCGGATGCTCGTCGAGAAGGCTTGAACGGCCGGGTGAATCAGCGCCGCGAAAAAGGTAAATGCAGTGTTCAGACCCTTGGCAACCGATCCACTCCACGGCATGGCACTTCTGGTGCTGGTGTTGCTATCGGTGCTTGCCCAGGCGGCGCCGCGGCCGATCACCGATCTGCCGTTGCAAGCCGAGGACGATCACCACTGGACACTGCCCGCCGGGGAATACCAGGGGCAGTTCAGTGTCGATCAGCCGATGCGCATCACCTGTGAAAAAGGCGCGGTGATCAATGCCCAAGGGCAAGGCAACGCACTGTTCATCAGCGCCCCCGATGTCCAGGTCGAAGGCTGCACCTTGCTCGACTGGGGGCGCGACATGACCGCCATGAACTCGGCGGTTTTCATCGGGCCCAAAGCCCGTGGGGCACTGATACGCCACAACCGCATGAAAGGGCCAGGTTTTGGCATCTGGGTGGACAGCACTCACGATGTCAGCCTGATCGACAACGACATCGAAGGCGACCCGGGCATTCGCTCCCAGGATCGCGGCAACGGTATTCATCTGTATGCCGTCAGCGGTGCCCGGGTGATCGGCAATCACGTCCGGCTGACCCGCGATGGCATCTACATCGACACCTCCAACGGCAACCTGCTGCAGGGCAATACCCTGGAAGACCTGCGCTACGGGGTGCACTACATGTACGCCAATGACAACCAGTTGCTCGGCAACACCACCCGCCGCACCCGCACCGGCTACGCCTTGATGCAGAGCCGCAAGCTCACGGTGATTGGCAACCGCTCCGAGCAGGACGAGGGTTATGGCATCCTGCTGAACTACATCACCTATTCCGAGCTGCGCGATAACGTCGTCAGCGACGTGAGCAGCGGCTCCCCCGATGGCGGCATGGCCAGCGGCGCCGAGGGCAAGGCGCTGTTCATCTACAACTCGCTGTTCAATGTCATCGAGCACAATCATTTCGAACGCAGCGCGGTGGGCATTCATCTCACCGCCGGTTCCGAAGACAACCGCATCACCGACAACGCCTTTGTCGACAATCAGCAGCAGGTCAAGTACGTCGCCAGCCGTACCCAGGAATGGTCGGCCGAGGGCCACGGCAATTACTGGAGCGACTACCTGGGCTGGGATCGCAATAACGACGGGGTCGGCGATGTGATCTACGAACCCAACGATAACGTCGACCGCCTGCTCTGGCTGTACCCACAGGTGCGTCTACTGATGAACAGCCCGAGCATCCAGCTACTGCGCTGGGTGCAACACAGCTTCCCGGTGACCAAGTCGCCGGGGGTCAAGGACAGTTTCCCATTGATGAACCCTCCGAGCATGCCTCAGACACAGCGGCCGACCTTATGAATCCCGTCGAGATCGAAGGCGTAAGCCTGCGTTACGGCAGCATGACCGTGCTGCACGACCTGACCCTGAGCCTGGGCGAAGGTGAGGTATTGGGCCTGTTTGGCCACAATGGCGCGGGCAAGACCACCGTGATGAAGCTGATCCTTGGCCTGCTCAAGGCCAGTGCCGGGCAGGTGCATGTGCTCGGCTGCCGGCCGGCACACGCTGAAGTGCGCCGCCAGCTCGGCTACCTGCCGGAAAACGTGACCTTCTACCCGCAACTCAGTGGCCGCGAAACCCTGCGCTATTTCGCCCGCCTCAAGGGCAGCGCGCTGACCCAGGTGGACGAACTGCTCGAACAGGTGGGCCTGGCCGACGCCGCGGACCGGCGCGTGAAAACCTACTCCAAAGGCATGCGCCAGCGTCTGGGCCTGGCCCAGGCGGTGCTCGGCGAGCCCCGTCTGCTGCTGCTCGACGAGCCAACCGTCGGCCTCGACCCCATTGCCACCCAGGAGCTGTACCTGTTGATCGACCGCCTGCGACAACGCGGCACCAGCATCATCCTGTGTTCCCATGTGCTGGCCGGGGTCGAAGCCCATATCAACCGCGCGGCAATCCTCGCCAATGGCCGCTTGCAGGCCATCGGCAGCCTGGCCAGCCTGCGCGAAGAGGCTGACTTGTCGGCACGTATCCGCGTCAGCGGTCTGCAAGGACCGGAGCAGTGGTTGCAGCGCTGGAATGCCGCCGGGCATAGCGCCAGGGCGATAGGCGGCAACGGGGTCGAGGTGATGGTGGTCAACGGCGACAAAGTCGATCTGCTGCAGCAGTTGTTCCATGAGGAACAACCGCAGGATATCGAGATACTGCAACCGTCCCTTGAGGACCTTTACGGTTACTACATGAATCGTGCGACGTCTCCTGGCAGCGCGGGGGCTCATCCATGAAGCAGATCTGGAGCATCGCCGGCAAGGAATTCAGCGACGGCCTGCGTAACCGCTGGCTGCTGGCAATCAGTCTGTTGTTCGCCGTGCTGGCGGTGGGTATCGCCTGGCTCGGCGCGGCGGCGTCCGGGCAAGTGGGGTTCACCTCGATTCCGGCGACCATCGCCAGTCTGGCCAGCCTGGCGACTTTCCTGATGCCGCTGATCGCCTTGCTGCTGGCTTATGACGCGATCGTCGGAGAGGACGAGGGCGGCACGCTGATGCTGTTACTGACCTACCCCCTGGGGCGTGGACAGATCCTGCTCGGCAAGTTTGTCGGCCACGGGCTGATCCTGGCCCTGGCCACGCTGATCGGATTTGGCTGCGCCGCCATCGCCATTGCCCTGCTGGTCGACAATGTCGATTTGCGCATGCTGCTCTGGGCATTCGCCCGCTTCATGGTGTCCTCCACGCTGCTGGGCTGGGTGTTCCTGGCGCTGGCTTACGTGCTGAGCAGCAAGGCCGGCGAAAAATCCAGCGCGGCCGGGATGGCGTTGGGCGTGTGGTTCCTCTTCGTGCTGGTGTTCGACCTGGTGCTGCTGGCGGTGCTGGTACTGAGCAAAGGCCGCTTCAACCCGGACCTGTTGCCCTGGTTACTGCTGCTCAACCCGACCGATGTCTATCGCCTGATCAACCTCTCCGGTTTCCAGGGCAGTGGCAGCGCCGCCGGCCTGATGGCCTTGAGCAGCGATTTACCGGTACCCGGCGCGCTGTTGTGGCTTTGTCTGCTGCTCTGGGTCGGAGTCTCGCTACTGGCGGCTTACTGGATGTTCAGCCGTCGCCTGACCTGATTATTCAAACTCGAGAAACTCAAATGAACACTCAGCACCTGACCTGGGCTCGCGCCCTGATGATACTCATCACCTGCCTGGGGTTGGCGGCCTGCAACAAGTCCGCGGCAGAAAAGCAGACCCTGACGCCAGTGGCCTTCCACAAGAGTGACGAGTGCCATGTCTGTGGCATGGTCATCGCCGACTTTCCAGGCCCCAAAGGCGAGGTAGTGGAAAAAGGCAAGGTCAGGAAATTCTGCTCCACCGCGGAAATGCTCGGATGGTGGCTTCAGCCGGAGAATCATCTCGCTGAAACGAAGCTGTACGTACACGACATGGGGAAAAGTGCCTGGGAAAAACCCGATGACCATTATCTGATCGATGCAACCAAAGCCTACTATGTCGTGGGCACGAAGCTCAAAGGCTCCATGGGCGTTGTCCTCGCCTCGTTTTCCGATGAGGCGGTCGCACGCAAACTTGCCAGCGAGCAAGGCGGCAGGGTGTTGCGCTTTGAAGACATCGACCTGGCACTTTTGCAGCAAGCGCCGGCAATGTAGCAGGCCATACATTGCGCTCAGACATTTTCCGCGGCAGGAAGTGTTGAGGACTCATGATATCGGGGCCAATCGGCCTTGATTAATCAATAGCCCTCAACGCAGAAGAGAGCCGGCTCGCTTCTGCGGGTTGCGTACTTTTTAGTTCAGAATCTACAGCAACAAATGAGGTATCGCGTTTCACTCGGGCAACTTTATTTCAGCGTCAGAATCCAGTCGGCCAGGGTTTTCGCCTCTTCATCGGTGACCTGGTTGGCGGGCATTGCAATCGGCCCCCATTTACCCGTGCTGCCCTCCTTGATGCTCTTGACCAGGCCCGCCGAAGCGTCGGCCTGGCCGGCGTATTTGGCCGCCACTTCCTTGTATGCCGGGCCGACCAACTTGGCGTCGATCATGTGACAGCCAACGCAGGGCTTGCTCTTGAACAGCGCTTCACCGTCAATGGCCTGAGCCGATTGCAGGGTCAGCGCGGCCCCCAGGGCCAGTAGTGGAACAAGAATTTTTTTCATTGTTGATTCCTCAGACTACGAAGCCGATTCGAAACGATCCGCTTCCGGTTTATCCAACAGTCATCGCGTTGAATATTATCAAGGTGGAATTTACCCTTCAGGGAAACTCATGCTACTGCTGCCGATCATTGTTGGCAGGTGACCAGTTTATGCCAAAAACCGAACTTGCACATTTATTATATTTTCAATTCCCAGTCATCACTCAACTTATTGGACTGAGGTTAATTGTCGCAGTTGGCGAGCTAATTGCTTTTGCTGACTGGTTCGCATTCAGCCGTTCTAGAGCCGAGGTGTGAGGGACTTCGATACAGCCTGATGGCCGATTACCTTTTTATGAAGTAGCGTATGATGCTTTACCCACGCAAAGCTGAAAAAAGCAAGAAGCTGTCAGTCTTATTCAGGACCGGAGATCCTCATATAAAAAAGCCAGCGCATGGCTCCTGCGCCCAGTCTATAAAGATATTGGCAGACGTGCCGATAATCCAAAAAACTCCAGATGTCAGCACGCTGTTTTGGCGATGATCAAGGAACACGAAACGATGTCTTCTCGTCCGAGCGTACTCAAAGCATCAGACGTGACCCTTTGTGCTCTGGTGTGCCTGGCTGGGGTGGCCGTCACGGCCTTGGTGCTGATTCTGTTCATCGGCTCAGAGCAACGCACCGTTGGTGTTGCGTTCCGGCTGGAGGTCGACGAACGATTCAGTCGCCTGCAGCGACGCTTTACCGCTCAGGACTTGAAACTGAACACTGTGAAGCGTTTCTTCAGCAACTCCGACAATGTCACTGAAAAGGAATTTCTGGGGTTCGTCACGCCGCTGGTTGAAGAGGGCGAAACCTATGGCTGGGTAGCGAGGATCCTCGACAAGGATCTAGAAACGTTTCATGCCAAGGCGCTCCTCAATGGTGCCGGTGATTTTTCATATTATGAAATCAATCCCGTCACCGGCGTAAAAGTCCCCCTCGCCAGCCGCCCGGAACACTGGGTTTTGCTCTACCTGGTGAAGCGCGATGACGTGAAGATCACACCTGGCATGGACGTTCTGGCTCGCCCGAGTCGCCTGGCCTTGCTGAAGAGAGCGCGAGAAACACATCAGATGGTCGTGTCGGAACCGTTGAAAATGACCAATGGCCAATCCGGAGTTTTCTTTGTCGCCCCCGTATTCCAGGAGACCTCCGAGGTCCCATTGAACGACGATGGTTTGCAAGGGTACGTCGTCTCCACCGTACGCTTGGCTTTTTTGATGGAGCAAGGCATTCCAATACCAAGTCTGCAACGCCTTGACGTGACGCTTTCAACCGTCGATGCGCAGCATCAGGGGGAAATTATTTATCAGAGCTCAGCCCGAGCAGCCCCTTCAGCGCTTTATGAGCAGCGGCTGCTGAAATTCGCTGACCAAAACTATTTGATGCAGTTTCGCCCAACCTCGACATTTCTGCTTGCCAACAACTACGCACTGTCCAGCAGCCTGATTATCGTGTTCGGGGCAGGGTTGACGCTGCTGCTGACCTTGATGGTGTACTTGCTGATCACGCAACGCGCGCGCGCCCTCGCGCTGGTTGCGGAGCGCACGCAAGACTTGCGGTTACTGAACATTACCGATCACCTGACGGGGGTCTATAACCGCCGTTACTTCGAAGAGTTGATGGAGCACCTGCTCATCGAGGCTAACGCGCAGAATCGTCCGCTATCACTGATCATGTTCGACGTCGATCACTTCAAATACATCAACGACTGCTGGGGGCATCAGTGTGGTGACACCGTTCTGAAGTCGTTATGCACACGGATACGTTCGGCAACACGCAAAACCGATCTGCTGTGCAGAACGGGCGGAGAAGAGTTTGCATTGATCTGCCCGGACAGCGAACTGGAGGATACGAGGCTGCTGGCAGAAAAGCTTCGAGTGCTAATAAGCACCCTCCCCTTCGATGAGTTAGGACAGGTGACTTGCAGCTTCGGCGTCGCGACCTGGACTCCGTCGGAATCATTCGACGCCTTCATTCGACGTGCGGACGCCGCCATGTACAGCGCCAAATCCAGTGGTCGCGATCAAGTCCAGCTTGCCAATTCGTAACAGACTGGCTGACGCGTTGTCACTACTGCGCCTATTGTTTCACGGGCTTTCGGGCCCGGTCGCTATTCAAGTGATATAGCAATTGTCTCATATGAATTGCAACACAATGGATGTCCGCCTTTTCATTTTCACTGCCCCCCCCTTTCATACCCTGTCCTCTTTTCCGAGCCCCCCTTTTCGCAATAAAAGTAGTTGCAAGCGCTTACAGGTTGTGTTTTAAAGGAAGGGCTACGAGTTGAGGAATTCGTGGTGTGCTCCTGGAAGGTGCGCTGATCGAGTGAGGTGCAATGTCTCCAGGTCTTTCGCAAAAACTAAAAGGATTTTAGTTATGACTCTATCTCTTCAAAACATTAAACCTGAGCAGATCGATGCGCTCACAAAGCAATCACAGGCAGCCTTCGACGCACAAATCAAGCGGCTGCGAGCACTTTCCAATGCGAAGCCGGCGCTAGAAGAGGTCCTCCATCAGAACGTGCCCCCACAATCGTTGTGTGGATGCGGAAGTCGGCAGAACATTTGCGGTTACTTCTCCTTCGAAAGTAGCGGTGGCGGTTCTTATCCTCAGACCGAAACCATCCAGATTAGTGCGCCAACCGCCGAGATTGGCCCCAATGCCCCTCAGCAAGGAACCGCCGTGCGGTTCGTCGGCCAGGTGACAGGTACGGGGACCAATGTCAACATTCCCAATATCTACCTGCAGGGCACGGTGCCCGATGCTGAGAACCTCATTGGCGTCTCGTTGTTGCTGCAATTGTCGATCAGTTCAGGTTCGCTCGCCCTGTACCTTCATGAAGGACAGCGCCTGTTGACCGTACTGGTCCATCCCTCACAATATGGCGGGAGCATCAGTGGCCAGTTCTCCGGCAGTGGGAACGGCGTATTCCAGCGGGCGTGATGTAGTCGACCAGAAGTACTCAGCCCAACGCAGGAGAAGAAAGCCCTAGCCCCAAATGCCAGGGCTTTCTTGTCCCGATCGAGTCCCAGGAAGTGGTGTAACTGCACCAACCGAAAGCGCCCACCTGCCGGAAATGCCAGCAGATCACTCAGCCAAGCAGGCTGACGCCGATTGAGAAGTTGGTGTGCTTGACGGAATGGGCGATGAGGCCCAGCGAAAGCAGACAGGCAGGCATGCTCCAGCGTTCGCGCCATGAGCAGCGGCCCGGTGTCCATCGGGCGCAGTCCAAGGCTCTCGATGAACGCCGAAACACGTGCCTGCGCGTCGCCGCCGGCGCTATCCGGCGTTCAACATGTGAGCCATGCCGGCCTTATCACTTGTAAAAAGCAATTTATCTGCAGAAATTTACTTGCGCCATACAAGCGATGCTAATATCTCGCCATGAAAACAGCCTCTAAAGAAGACGTTCGGTCCCATTGCGCGGTGAACTATGGCGTGGAGATCTTCGGCGACCGGTGGTCGCTCCTGATCATTCGCGACATCGTTTTTGTGGGTAAGAAGACGTATGGCCAGTTCCTGAAATCGGAAGAGGGTATTGCGACCAATGTCCTTGCTTCCCGCCTTGCCTTTCTTGAGGAGCAAGGCATTCTCTCGAAGGCGCCCAGCCCCGACGACAGGCGCAAGGATTTCTACACGCTGACCGAGAAGGGCCTGGATCTCATTCCCATCGTGCTCAACATCGTCCTATGGAGCGCGAAGCACGATTCGAAGTCGTACGTGCGAGGCCTCAAGGAGTTCGTTGCCCGATTAAGTCAAAACCCCATGCAGGTGAGTGAAGAGGTGAAGGCGCTGGTCCGCAGTGGCGGATGCATGTTTCCTGAGAGCAAGGAATAAGCAAGACAGCAAGCGCGACCTGCCACGCTGCACGGACTATATGCACACGCCACCGGCTACAAGGTGCAGCGAATAGCGGGGCCGATGTCCGAGACGGCCCTGGAAGCCGCCACCAGGCATCAGTAGCCGGTGATTTGAAAATAGATCCGCCCCTTTCCGGTGTCAGGCTCTTATGCGCTGTTCGACGACCCGCAGCACATCACAACCATCTTGCAGCAACAGCGCGGCCACACCAGAAATGCGCATCAAATCGATGCCGTCCGAGTGATGGCTGCTTGCATGGAAGCGCCGGCCAGCAGCCCCCCCTCCAGCAGCATCCCCGTTTTCGGTTGACCCACGGGAAAAAGGCAATTTTGGTAATTTCCTTCTTGATAAAGAAATAAAAACAACAAAATCAATAGCTTACAGACATTCTGTAAAGGTAATAATGGAGTAATAGATAGGTTAGAAAATTACCTCTCCACTCAGTAATACCACCCCCTTACAAAACCCAGTAAAATCAAGCACTTGTAAAAAAACTACCTCCAGCCTTACCCGATATTACCTATCAAGGTAATGAGCCAAAGCCACGCACTGTAAGGGCTCCAGGCGATTTCAGCTGCCCATCGACAAGTATGGGCAGCTTCCGACCTCAAACCCCATCGCCTGAAGAACTTCAAGATCAGCAATGATCCCCATTTCGCCGACAAGGTGGTCGACGTGGTTGGGCTCTATCTGAACCCGCCGGATAACGCCCTGGTACTGTCGGTTGACAAGAAAATCCAGATCCAGGCGCTGGATCGCACTCAGCCGATGTTGCCGCTGCGCCCAGGTCAGATCGAACGCCGCGCGCATGACTATAAGCGCCATGGAACCGCGAGCTTGTACGCGGCATTCGACATCATGACGGGCCAGGTCATCGGGCGGATTACCCAGCGTCATCGGGCCAAGGAGTTTTTGGCTTTCCTGCAACAGATCGATCGCGGCACACCGGCCGAACTGGATCTGCATGTGATTCTGGATAACAGCTCAACCCACAAAACTGCCGCCATCAAGCAGTGGCTGGAAAAGCATCCACGCTTCAAATTGCACTTCACCCCGACCAGCGCGTCCTGGCTGAACGCCGTGGAGGGCTGGTTCGCCCAACTGGAAAGACGAGCGCTGTACCGGAGCGCCTTCACCAGCGTGGCCGATTTAAAAACGGCTATCCGCCAATTTATCGAAGCTCATAACGAGCACTCAGCTACCCCCTTTAAATGGAACAAAACGGCTGAGGCCATCATCAGTTCGGTGCATAGAGCAAAGTTGAGCATAACCAAAAATAAATTAATGAATTAACCGCTCAGGCCACTAGGCATTCTCCGCTCAAGAAGTTAGTTGTTTTCGACTGAAGTATACAGTTGATGCCCTAAGCGGAGGCTCTATTTTTTTCCGTATAGAGCGCGTCGAAGTTGACGGGGGCCAGCATCAGCGGCGGGAAACACCCCTTCAGCATGATGGTATCGAGAGACTCACGAATATAAGGAAACATGACCAGGGGACAGGCGGAGTTGAGGGCTTCATCCAGTTTTTGCTCGGGGAAGCCTTTGATTACAAATAGTGCGGCTTGATCGACCTCGACCAAGAAGGCAAGAATACCGTCGTTTTTTGCGGTGACCGATATAGACAGCACCACTTCATAGAAGCCATCGCCGATCGATTCGTGGCTGACATTCAAATCCAGGCTGATCTCAGGTTTCCAGTTCTGCTTGAAAACCTTCGCCGCATTCGGTGCTTCGAAGGATGAGCTTTTAATATAGATTTTTTGTAACGCGAAGAACGGCTGTTCGGCTCCGTAGGTATTTTTATCCAACATGTCACACCTCATAATGCATTTCAATTTATTAAATGGGTTTGCAACGGGAGGAATCTTGGGAATACCCCGACCGGAGTCCGGCCGGGGTATCACTTAGAGTGACGGACGCTGGTTAAGCGTTCACGGGCGCGGGCAAGTCCAGCCAATCAAACAAGGCTTTCAGATCCGGTTGGAAGTCGTGAATGACCGGATACCAGGGCGTGGGCGCCTCGACATCGTGCATCACCCCACAACTCGGGCAATAGTATTCACGATAGACCTGCCAACTGGTGTCCGGGGCCATCAGCGTGGGATAAACCTCCTGCATCTTCTCTTTGCTGTCACGCACATAGATCAGTGCATTGAGCTTCCAGTTTTTCTGGTAATCGCCATACTCATGACCACATGAGCATTTGGTGATAAGCTTTTTATCTTGCGGGGTTTCTGCCAGAAATAGGTGAGGGCCAAAGGGCATGATAATCTTATCATCCCAAGATACCTGCTCCTGCAACACGGCAACGTAATTGGTGTAGCGCTCCTTGTCCTTGGGCAAAGATAACATGCGGTGCAGAGTATCCCAGTCCAAATCCCCTTTGACCAAATCGGACACTTGCTTTTTAGTATAAGTTGACATAATCAGTCTCTTCTTTATTTTTTGAATTGTGAGATGCCATTGAAGAGGACGCTCAGGTATCCCCTTCGTAGACAATCACTGTTCGGTCATGATCACGGGGTGAACATCGGGCAGTTCGCTCAGATCCATATGGTGTTTGGCGCCAAACATAGGTATACCGAGCTCTTCCTCTTTCAATTCCCAGCCAGCCGGCAAGTCCCAAAATTCTTTGAATTCGCCAAGGAATTTCTCTGACAGAAAAAAGCTGGAGGCGAACATCTGCTGGACCTGGACCGATGCCTCCTTATCCAGAATTTTCTGACGCTCCTGCCCCATCCATTGATGGGTCAATTGACCCCGGGCGATCCGCTCCTGGCGGATCGCCTGTCGGCGTGCCGCTGTTTTCTTTTCATCTACCACCCAGTCGCCGGCTTTATTCTGGGAGATCACTACGCCATATACTTTTTGGGCAAATTCCGGCAGCACGAAGTTCTGATTGAGGTCTTCGGCGACCGCCGCCGGATTGCGATCCAAGGGATCACCGAAGCCCGGACCGCCACGCAGGTAATTGAGGTAGAGATCGCCATTTTCGAATATCGTTTCGGTGGTGATGCACTGCTTATCGCGCTTAACCCGCGCACCAGCTTCGAGGTGTTTCTCGAGTTCGCAGGCACCGGGGTCACGATCTTTACCCAGGGGCAGCGACTTGCCCGCCTTGATGCGATCCAAAAGACCAGTGTCATGGGCTTCGAAGCGGTAACCGGTCGCGGCCGGATAACCGCCCATCAACCCCCAGTCGCTGTTCATATAGCCATTGCCCATAAAGAACATGGTCCAATCTGCGGAACCCCAGACCATGCGCAGGGTTTCGAATCCGAGACCGCCGCGGTATTTACCGTAACCGCCGGTATTGGTCTTGATGGTCCGTCCCATATAGAGCAGGGGTTCGGCTAGCTCCCATATCTCGATATCACCCATGTCCCCTTCGGGATTCCAGATCGCCGCCGCGTGATTCAGGCCGTCCTTGACGGCGCAGGCACCCGTGCCGCAGGCCGCGGTTTCGAAGCTGTTGACGGCATGGATCTCGCCTTCCTGGTTGATACCACCCCCCTGCAGCCAGTTGCAGGGGTTGGAGTTGCCCGCATTGACCTCCTCCAGATAGCCGCGGCCGAAATACGTCCGGCTCACGCCGCGCCACAGAGAACTCCAGGAAGAGACCAGGAAGTGCCAGGCATCGGCGTGCGCGGTACGGCGGTCATCCGGATTGGTCCAAGTGCCTTTGGGCATCCGGAATTCAGTGGCGTAACGGGCACCGTCATTGATCCGTTCAGTGGGCACCAGGGATTGGGTCATCATGACCCAGATACCGCTGGTGAAGGCCACGGGGTTGGCATTGTAGGTGTGCCAGCCCCAACGGCTGCAACCCTCGAAATCGAGGCGCCAGGTGGCGTCGGGTTTTACCGTGATCTCGCAGGGGGCGTGCATGATGGTATCGATCTTGGCGAAGGGCGGAACGACCACATCTTCGTGCATATAGGGCACGTCCACAAAAGCGACGGTGCGGATTTTGCCGGGAATGGTCATCGCCTTGATCCGGCTGATGAGCCCGCGCCGGCCATCCTCGATCACTTCCGTGGCAAATTTTTCATAGGCGGCGAGCCCCTCTTCACGGACCGTCTCCTCGACCAGATCGCGGATCATATGGCAGCCGGCGATACGGGTCTTCTCGTCCAGGATCCAATACTTGGGGGTACGCACATTGCGCTGACTCTCGTGGAGCCAATCTCGCAGCGGCGTGTCGTTGATGCCGGTCTTACGACAGGTGATCTGCACCCCGTCACCGAAACGCTGGACCTGACCGTTGGACATGGAGCCAGGGCCCACCGCTCCCACATCAATGACGTGGGTCACGCCGCCCACCCAGCCGATCAACTGATTTTCATGGAAAATCGGCACGATGGTGGCGATATCGCAAGGGTGCACGTTGCCGATCTGGCAATCGTTGTTGGTGAACATATCACCTGGGTTAATCCCAGGGTTAGATTCCCAGTTATTCTGAATCATGTACTTGATGGCGGCTCCCATAGTCCCCACATGAATAATGATTCCCGTGGAAGTGGCGATACAGTCCCCCGCCACGTTATAGAGGGTAAAGCACAGTTCCCCCTCCTGCTCGACGATGGGCGATGCCGCAATCTTCTTGGCCACTTCACGGGAATTGACCAACCCTGCACGTAGCTTGGAAAAAATCCGTTCATAACCGATGGGATCCGACTCTTTAAATTCCAGCCGCTCCAGGCCGTTGTAGTACCCGGTTTTTTCCGTACGTTGTAGAATCAAATTGCGATAATCATTGAGCGTCAGTCCGCTATCCAGCAGTTTTCCCGCATGGACAAAGGCTTCTTGAATAGTCATGATAGGTTCTCAACTTGTTATATTTATAATTGGGTAGTTAGCATTCGATCAGATGAAACAGACGGTTCACATCCAGGAAAGTCTCGAATCCCGGCGGTATAACGTAAGTAGTGGCATCGGATTCGATGACCGCAGGACCTTTTATTTCGTTACCGGGCTTGAGCTTTTCCATGTGATAGATGGCGGCGTCGACCCACTCTTTTTCGTAATAGAAGGGCCGAGTACCCAGGCGTGATTCAGGAGGCGGAGTAGGGCCGGCTTCCGGCTCCTCCGGAATATTGGGTTTCTTGGTTTCCACGGAGCCGCGCATGATGGCGCCAGTGATCCCATAACCCAACTCCGGCGATCGCGCGGCGTCGGCGTAGACCCTCGCGTAGGTATCGTTGAACGACTGCACCAGGTCGTCCCAGTCCTCGGCACCGGACAGGGCCGCTACCGGCGAATCGATTTCCAGATCGTTCAACTGCCCCAGGTATTGCATGGAGTAACCAGGGGTCAAAGTGACCTCCTCGTCCTTGAAGCCGTTGATCCGGAACTCTTCCAGAACCTTGGTACGCAGTTCGTTCCAGGCCGCCTGCAGGGTGTTAGTGGCCGCGGTGATATCCTCGGTGGTGGACTTCTCGTTGATACCGATATCGACACTTTTGTCGTAGCGATACTCGAAATCGGCGGTCGCGCAGCCGAAGGCGGAGAAGCCGGCCGCCCAAGCGGGCACGATGGTCTCCTTGAAGCCCAGCCCCTTGGTATAGCCATAGGCATGCACGGGGCCGCCGCCTCCGTAGGAGAAGCAGACGAAGTCGGAGGGGCTGTAGCCCTTGCCGGTGATCATGGCGCGCAGATGCTGGCGCAGGGAGAGATCCAGCAACTCTATGACCCCGGCGGCAGCGTCCTCGACCGAGAGTCCCAGGGGGTCGGCGATCTGACGCTTGATCTCGCGCCGCGCCCGCTCGACATTCAGTTGCAAGATCCCGCCGAGGAAGTTCTCGGGATTCAGATAGCCGAGGATGATGTGGCAGTCAGTCACCGAGACGGTATCGAGCCCCCCCTCCGGCCAACAGGTGCCGACCTTATAGCCCGCGCTGTCCGGCCCCAGCTTGATGGCATTGGCATGGGGGTCGATACGCACGAAGCTCCCCGCGCCAGCGCCGATGGAGTCCATCGCCACCAGTGGCAGAGAAAGCACCAGACGCGCCATATCCCCGTCTTTATGGATGGCGAAGTTGTTCTTGGTGATCAACGCCATGTCGAAGCTGGTTCCGCCGATGTCGGAGCAGGCGATATTCTCGTAGCCGAGTTTTTCACCCAGAAATTTGGCCCCGATCACGCCGCCGATTGGCCCCGACACCAAGGATCGCGCCAGCTCTTTGGCTTTCCAACTGATGGTGCCGCCATGGCTGGCCATGACCCGCAGATCGAACTGGCCGCCGACGTCCTTCATACTGTTGCTGATGGTCCCCAGGGTGGCGCGGGAGGGTTCGGCCGCGTAAGCCTCTAGGATGGTGGTGTTGGTGCGGTGGCTTTCCTTGCGCATCGGGTAGTAGTCCACGGAGGCGAACACCGGGATCTCGACCCCCATCTCCCGGGCGACCTCCTTGCAGACATCGCGGACGGCCTTTTCGTGATCCCCGTTCAGGTAGGAGCTCAGTAGACTGATAACGATCGTCTTGCAGCCCTGTTCGATCAACTCCCGCGCGGCCTCCCTGGCCTCGTGCAGGCGCACCGGAATCACCACATTGCCCTTGGAGTCAATCCGCTCGGTGACACCGCGGGTGTCCTTGATGCTCACCAGGGGATCGTCATAGCGATGGGTGTTGAGGTGAATGCGATCTTCGAAGGCATAACCCAAATAGCTCTGGACGGCCCGTCCCATACGGTGAAAATCTTCAAATCCCTTGCTGACGATCAACCCGGTACGCAGCCCCTTGCGTCCCACGACGCGGTTGAGCATGGCGGTTCCCGAGAAGACGCAGGTCACCATTTCGGGGAAAACATCCTCCACCGTTCTATCCCAATGGGCCAGGGCGTCCTTGCTGGACTCCAACACCGCCTGGGATTCGTTGACGTTACTCTGCGCTTTGCCGACGACAAACGTGCCGTCGGCCCGCACAAAAAAGGTATCGGTCATAGTGCCACCAGCATCAATACCAAGGACTTCTACTGGATTCGCTAATTGATTAAAAGTTATATCCTCTATTTATTCTTATTGCGGATTGCTGACGCCGCTTGCACGGTCCCGATCAGGAGCGGCACATTAGGTCATCCAAAACCACCGGCCCGGACAACCGCTTGAATACATAGCACCGGCTGTGCCAATAAAAAATAAGCCAACAAAAACAATAGAGAACATTCGTTTTCTTAAAAAAACCAACCCTAGTGGATGGTATTGCGTTCGAAAATCGGTCGCCTATCGACCGTTAATCGAACCCTTCCGGGGAGTCGCGTTGGGACGAGAAAGAAAGTGTGTATCATCGACGCAGGTTTGGCCTAAACCAACAATTGTAAATAGGTAAAGGTGGGTCCAAGATAAGAACAGCTTCTCTAATAATAAATAGAATTAAAGGGGTGACCATCTTGAAACAGAACGCGCCATTACGCGGATCGGTGGCTGTCGAGCAGCCCGGGCGCATCGCCCATGCGCGGGAACGGTTACTGAGCATCGGCACCCCTCCCGACGAAACCGTCCGCTCGGTAATCAAAGCCTCGTGGCAACGCTGTGTCTCCAAAGAGGTCAACCCCCTGGTGGCCAAACAGGCCATCGACCTCGAGAGTGCGCAATTGGAGAAGATCCGGGACGCTCATCACGAGCTGATCTGTGCCTCGGAAACCATCATGCGTGATGCCCACGATCTCTTGGCCCAATCCGGCACTATCATGCACCTAGTGGCCCCCTCCGGAGTGATCCTGCGCAGCCACGGCGATCCCAAGACGCTGGAACTGGCCAATCAATTCCGGCTAGTGCCCGGCGCCAACTGGGACGAGAGTGTCGCTGGGACCAATGCCATAGGTACGGCGCTGCGTATCGGGGCTCCGGTGCAGGTGCACGCCTACGAACATTTCTGTGAAAACATCAGCAACTGGACCTGCTCCGCCACCGTCATATGGGATCCCTTCGAAAACAAGGTGCTCGGCGCAGTCAATATCTCCGGGCTCAAGAACACCCTGCACGATTACTGCCTGGCGCTGGCTGTCTCCGGAGCCCACCGTATCGAGGAGCAACTGGCTCACCTGCAGCTCTCCAAGCGCGAACTGCTGCTGGGCGAAACCCTGGGGCGCTTCACTGCCCCCGGCAATGACGGCCTGTTGCTGATGGATCTGGAAGGGCGGCTGGTGCGCGGCAATGGGCACGCGGAGCGTGTGCTGGCGGCGCACGGCATCAAGCTTAGCCCTATCCCCTACAGCCCCGTCCTCTCCCTGAACAGGGAGAGGCGTCTGGCGCCACGGGCGGAACTGGTCCTGCCGCGGTTAGCGCGCGAATGGATCGAGCCGGTCCGCCACCGTGGAGAAACGATCGGCTACTTCGCGGTGATCCCCTTCCCCAGACCGCGCACCACGCGCGTGGCGATGGATGACAGACGCGCCAAGGATGCCACCCGCCCGGCTGGCTTTTCCCGTCTGATCGGCCAGAGTCCACTGTTTCTCAAAACCGTACAGCAGGCGGAACGCCTGGCCAAGGCGCCCATCCCCATTTTGCTGCAGGGTGAGACCGGCGTCGGTAAGGAGCTGTTCGCCAACGCCATGCACGAGGCCGGCCCCCATTGCGAGGGCGCCTTCATCGCTCTCAATTGTGGCGGTCTGTCCCGTGACCTGCTCGCGGGGGAGCTGTTTGGATACGTGGAGGGGGCCTTTACCGGCGCCCGGCGGGGCGGGATGACCGGCAAGATTGAGGCAGCCAATGGGGGCACCCTGTTTCTGGACGAGATCGGCGAGATGCCCCTGGACCTACAACCCCTATTCCTGCGGGTACTACAGGAGTTGGAAATCTGCCGGGTCGGCGAAACCCGTCCGCGCAAGGTGAACTTCCGCCTGATCGCCGCCACCAATCGCGACCTGACCAAAGAGGTCGCGGCGGGGCGCTTCCGGATGGACCTCTACTACCGCATCTCGTCCATGACCCTGACCCTGCCCGCCCTGCGACAACGACGGGGGGATACGACCCTGCTGGCAGAGCACATCCTGACACGGCTGGTCGAACAGCATGGTGGCGTACCCAAGCGGCTGAGCCTGGATTTACAGACCGCGCTCGAAAGTCACTCTTGGCCAGGCAATATTCGGGAGTTGAGCAACCTGGTGACGGCCGCCTATTTCCTTACCGATGGCGACGAACTGACTCTCGCCGATTTGCCGGTGACCCTTTGCGCTTCAGCCGCTAGGGTTGAGGAAGGCAGTGATAATCCCCTGGAGTCGGCGGAGAAAGCGGTGATCACCCAGGTCATTCACGAGCAGGGCGGCAACCTGACCCGCGCGGCCAAGGCGTTGAATATCGCCAAGAGCACCCTCTACAGCAAACTGAAAAAATATGACCTGCCCCACCCGGGACTGTCATAAATTTTGTGTTCGGGCATAACATCTTGCAGAGGTGCACGTATGCCGACCAAGAAAAAACCGGCCTGTGAGGTCACACGAGACCTTCCAGCAATTCCCAAAGAGCTGATCGATCAGTTCGTTAATGGCCCGATGACCGCCGAAGCCATCCAGGATGCCTCGATGGCGTTCAAGAAGGCGCTGATCGATTGAGCCCTTGGCGCCGAGCTGAGACATCATCTTGGCTATTCTCAGGGCGCTGAGCGCCCGAGGAGTCGAGGACGTGCTGATTGTTGTCACCGATGGCCTGAAGGGTATGCCGGAGGCGCTGGCAGCGGTTTATCCGCAAACCACATTGCAGACATCTGATCCACAACAGCTTGGATGCGGCACCGCCACTCGATTCGCTTGCTCGATCGCGTTGGGCTCATCCTACTCTGCTTCACGTCGATGAACCCATGCCTGAGTGCTTTGGCACAATACAGCAGGAGCGAGGCATGCTCCATAGCTTCCAGAATAGGAACACCAGGATTGACCCGGAACAGCTCACGACCTTGCGAGCCGCACGTGGAAAAAGTGATAACACCCTGCGTTCTGTTTGAAGGTGGATTAGTCATTGAACACCTCCCGAAACAGCTTGGGTACTGAGGCTTGCAAACTGAAAGCGCGATTCCGTAAAAACGACCATACGCGTAACTCCTAATGTTGGGAGTTGCCACACTCGTTCTCAGGCGAAGGGTGGCAGCTGTGCGCAGGCTGAGAAACCGGGACAATAGGAACCCGGCAGACCGCGAGGCCTCCCGCGCACAGCCGCCATAATAGACGTGCGGACACAAAAATAGCGCCAGCAGTCTAATGGATGGTGGCGCCTGTGCGCCTATAGTTTCACGGATTCTCAGGCCCGGTCGCTGAATGGGCAGCAACAGCTCAAGAATAGCGAAGCATCAGGCGCACTCAAGCCAGCATTTGAAGCGAAACATTTCAAAAGCCAGCTACCCTCGCCTGCCCCGGCGAGCCAACCCATTTCCTGATAAACTCCGCCCCATTCAGCCTCACGCCACTCAAGCCCGCGCCCTGCCCCATCCGCGCCGGCTGCGCCCACAGCGACAGACCTTTCATGCCTTTGAACGACGCTACACTTTCGCGCTCCGAGCCATCCCGCCGCTTCTCCGTGGCCCCGATGATGGACTGGACAGACCGCCATTGCAGATTCTTCCTACGCCTGCTGTCCAAGCACACCCTGCTCTACACCGAAATGGTCACCACCGGCGCCCTGCTCCATGGCGATCACGAGCGTTTCCTGCGCCACAGCGAAGCCGAGCACCCACTGGCCCTGCAACTGGGCGGTAGCGTGCCCGCCGACCTCGCCGCCTGCGCCCGTCTGGCCCAGGAAGCCGGGTACGACGAGGTGAACCTCAACGTCGGCTGCCCCAGCGACCGGGTGCAGAACAATATGATCGGCGCCTGTCTCATGGCGCATCCCGAGTTGGTCGCCGATTGCGTGAAAGCCATGCGCGACGCCGTGTCGATTCCGGTCACGGTGAAACACCGCATCGGCATCAACGGGCGCGACAGTTACGCCGAACTCTGCGATTTCGTCGGCAAGGTGCGGGACGCCGGTTGCGGCAGTTTTACCGTGCATGCGCGGATCGCGATTCTCGAAGGTCTGTCGCCGAAGGAGAACCGGGATATTCCGCCGCTGCGCTATGACGTGGCCGCCCAGTTGAAGCAGGACTTCCCAGCCCTGGAAATCATCCTCAATGGCGGGATCAAGACACTGGAGCAGTGCCACGAGCATTTGCAGACCTTCGACGGGGTGATGCTTGGCCGTGAGGCGTATCACAATCCGTATTTGCTGGCTGAAGTGGATCGGCAGTTGTTTGGCAGTGCGGCACCGGTGATTTCACGCGCCGAAACCCTGGAGCAGTTGCGGCCTTATGTGGCGGCGCATATTGCCGAAGGTGGGGCGATGCACCATATCACCCGGCATGTGCTAGGGCTGGGTACCGGGTTTCCAGGGGCGCGGCGGTTTCGGCAGCTGTTGTCGGTGGATATTCACAAGGCCAAGGACCCGTTGGCGCTGCTGGATCAGGCGGGGGAGTTGTTGGAGGGGCGGTAACGCGATCGACGAAGGACCGCGTTATCGTTCATCGCGAGCAAGCTCGGCTCCTACAAGGGGCCAGCGCAAAAAGGGCGACATCTGGGGAGATGTCGCCCTTTTTTGTACGCGCGCGGCGTCAGGCGGTCAGGTACGCTCCAGCGCATTCACCAGGTCGTGAAACGCTTCGCGGTTCGAATCGTTCAACCCCATGAGGATCTTGTGCGCTTCCAGCACCTTGACCCGCACCACCTCTTCCGACTGGTCCTGCGATGGCAGGTCGGTCAGGCATTCCGGGCACGGAATCGGCCGGTCGACGATGTTGAAAACCTGGTCGAAACCCATGGATTCCAGCAACCGGGTGATGTCGTCGTGGGTGGTGACCACGGTCGGCAACAAGCCAACCTTCTGCCGCGACAGAATCGACAGTTTGGCCAGCAAGCCCAGCGTGGTGCTGTCGATGCTGCGGGTTTCCGTCAGGTCGATCACGATGGCCGAGAAATTCAGCGCCGTGAAGATCCTTTCAATTGTTGCATCCAACGCTGAACAGAGGGTCAGGCGAACTTCACCGACGAACTTCAGAACGAAGGTGCCATCCTGCTCGGCGAACTGAATTCTACCGGTACTCATCAAAGGTTCCTGCTCAACACTAACAGGGCGATATCATCCGGCATCTCCCCTAGCGTGGCCAATCCAAAGACCTGGCGCAAGCCATCCAGGCTGCCCCCGGCTGTTTTTACCAGTTCAGGTAAAGCAGCCTCTTTCTCTTTGAGTGTATCTTGCTTCAAAAGGTCCAGGATGCCATCTGACATCAGCGTCAGGCTGAACGTCGGCGGCAACTCCAGGATGTGATCTTCATAGGTGGCCTCGTTGAACAAGCCCACCGGCAAACCACGACCTTCCAGGTAACGCACGCTGTCCGGGGTGTAGAGCACCGGCAACGGCAAATGCCCGCCAATGCTGTAGGTCAGCAACCCGGTTTCTTCATCAATGACACCGCCCACCATGGTCACGTGCTTGCCCAGCTTGAGGTTGATCAGGCCACGGTTGATGTGGCCCAGCACCTGCGAAGGGGTGAACTCCGGCAAGGTACCGTTGCGCTTGGATTCGAACAGCAAGCGCGTGGTCATGAATTTCAGCAGCACGGTGACGAACGCCGAGGACGCACCATGCCCGGAGACATCCGCCAGGTAGAACGCCACGCGGCGCTCATCGACCCGGAAGTAGTCGACGAAATCGCCGGACAGGTACAACGACGGAATGATCTGGTGCGCGAACTGGAGCTCGTCGACGCTCCACGGACTGACGGGCAGCATGTTCATCTGCACCTGGCGACCGGCGTTCTGGTCTTCCTGGAGCAGGTGCAGGCTGGCTTCGAGCTCGCGGTTGGCGGTTTCCAGCTTCTCGCGGTAGCGCTGGTTCTCCAGCAGCAGGCGCGCACGATCCAGCGCCCGGCGCACGGAGTGCTCCAGGACGGCAAGGTCCTCCAGGGGCTTGATCAGGTAATCGGCAGCGCCCAGGCGCAACGCTTCGACAGCGTCGTTCATGACGCCCGCGCCGGACACCACGATCACTGGCGTCTGCGGCGACCGCTCGGTCACCTGACGAATCAGCTCCAGGCCGCCCATCTGGGGCATGCGCAGGTCGCAGATGACCAGATCGGGCTTGGACCGCTCGAATACCTCAAGCCCCTGCAAGCCATTGCCGGCCTGCAGGACGCTGAATCCGCTGTCTTCCAAGTAGGCCGCAAGGCTTGCACGCACTACTTCGTCGTCATCAATTATCAGCAGCGTGGCACTGGTTTTTTGCATGTGGGCAAACGGCGCCAGAATTAGGTTGGCGTAGACAGCAAGGCAACGTGCCCGACTCGTGCTACTGGATTCGCTTTCTAGCCTCTCTGTCTCGAACGGGTCGGACGATCACGTCCGGTGCATCGGGAGCAGAGGTGCCCTTCTAAGGCGCAGACGGTACTCCCATCCGCCAGGCGTTTCAAGCTCATGCCGATGGTCGCTTGACGTCTTTACACCTCAAATCACCGGGAGTTATAAGAACAGTGCAAACCACAACGGAATTGAAGGACTGCCCCCATGAGCCGAACCGATCAGGACTACAGTGAAAAGCGTGACTACATCCGTATGCGAGTCGATGCCGACGTCACACTGATCCACGCGGGGCTGGAGATTGCCGCCACCTGCCTGGACCTGTCGAGCAGCGGCATGCAGATCGCCGCGCCGCGGGCCTTCAAGGCCGGCGACCAACTGCTGGTGCGCATCGAGTCCGATCATCCGTCCCTCAGGGGCCTGGAGGCCGAGACCGAGGTGGTCTGGGTCCGTGATGAAGGCGGTGGCCAGCGGCTGGGGTTGCAGATCCTCAAGATGAATTGATGCCCGACCTTGACTGTGTAGGCGGTCGCGATGCAGTGCGAGGCTCAGGGGCCCCTTCGCGGGCAAGCTCCGCTCCCACAAGGTGCGTGCAAGATTCAGGCATCAAGCATGTAACGAACACAAAATCGCAGAGATGAAAAAGGCGACCTCTTGAGGTCGCCTTTTTCAGTTACCCAGCCAACACTAGAAGTCGTCTACAACCTTGCCGTCCTTGACCTTGAACTCGCGGTTCTGCAGGTAGGCGTTGCGGATGAAGATGTACTTGTCGCCGGTGATCAGCTTCTCGCTGGACAACAGACTGGCGCGGGTGTCGATGACGGAGGCACCCAGCGCCATGTTGCGCGCCGGAATGTCGTTCATGTAGCGATAGGGCTGGGTATAGGTGTCGAGGTACTTGGACGGCGCGTCACGCAAGGTGCTCGGGCCGAAGAACGGGATGACCACGTACGGACCGCTGCCCATGCCCCAGTATCCCAGGGTCTGGCCGAAGTCCTCGTCATTGCGCTGCAGCCCCATTTTGGTGCCGACATCGAAGAAACCCGCGACACCGAAGATGGTGTTGAAGAAGATCCGCGAAGTATCGACCCCAGCCGCATGAGGCTTGAGTTGCAACACGTCGTTGGCCAGGTTCTGCACATCGCCGATGTTGCGGTACATGTTGTGGATGCCGTCGATCAGAAACTGCGGCGTTACCGTCTGGTAGCCCTGGGCCAAGGGTTTCAGGGCGTAGGTATCAAGCACATCGTTGAACTTGAAGATGGGGCGGTTGACGCTCTCCCACGGATCTTCATCTGCCGCCTGTACGGCAAATGGCACCAGCGCGACGCTGGCACACAGAGACAGTTGAGCTAGACGATCGATCCAGCGCATAGAAAAAACTCCTTGGATAAGACGAGGCTGGGGCACCGCGCCCTCGAAAAGCGAGCAGTATAAAGCGGATGCCTTCGATTAGGCAGCCTGACCGGAACAAGTCCTGCAAAGAATTACCGATCGGGCGCAGGGAACCGCCCGTCATCCTACTGTCATGGGAGTGTCTTAGCCTGCGGAGTCATTTCAGGGACGTTGCCATGCCATTACCCGCCGCCGTACCGCTGCCCGCGCCCACCGCCCTGCTCTTCGGCCTGAGCGGTTGCCTGGTGGATTTCGGTGCCCGCGCCCGTGCTCACCTGGACCCGGGCGAACACAACCACGCGACACCGGGCGCGCTGGAGATACTGCAAGGACTACAACAGCGCGGCGTGCCTTGCGCCTGGCTCGATGAACTACCCTACACGGTCAGTCAACCACTCGCCGCAACCCTGCCGACCTGGATCAAAGCCTCGCCCCCTGACGCCAACGGTGCCCAGTGGCCGGCGCCCAACGCCTGCTGGCACGCACTGATGACCCTCAACGTGCAGCAACTGGACGGCTGCGTGCTGGTCAGCGGCGAGCCGCGCTTGCTGCAATCGGGCCTGAATGCCGGGTTGTGGACCATTGGCCTGGCTTCCTGCGGGCCCTTGTGCGGCCTGTCGCCGGTAGAGTGGCAGGCGCTGCCGCAAAAGGAGCGGGAAAAGAAACGCGGCAAAGCCACCGTGGAGCTGTTCGGCCTGGGCGTGCATTCGGTGATCGATCACCTGGGGGAACTGGCGACCTGCCTGGACGACATCGCCCTGCGCCGGCTCAAGGGCGAGAAGCCCTGAAGCAGCGATCTTGATCGAGGTCATGCAGGCCACGCGGGAGTGGATTACTCTGACAGTCAAGCACAGACTTTTATCGCCATAGAGCGGTCTATGCCAAAGACTATCAAAAGAGGAAGTACCACAATGCCTGCCCGCGAACTGCAAGACCAGCTCAATACCCTGCGCGAGCAACTGGAGCAGAGTCCGCCCCTTTCACAGGAAGAGCGTGAACATCTGCAAGTGCTGATGCAACAGATCGAAGCACAGATCAAATTGGAAACTTCGACCGCCAGCCTGGCGGACGGCGTCAATCTCGCCGTGGAGCGTTTCGAACTCGAACACCCCGCTATCGCCGTCACTTTGCGCAACATTGTCCAGACCCTGGGCAATATCGGCATCTGAAAATAGACGTCCCCAAGTCCGGCGCCCACCCTTGTGGCAGGCACCGGACAAGCTTTTCGAGGGCCGGAGCACTCCGATCAGGCTCTACAGGTCGGAACTCTCGACGGTCCGCACTCGCGCCAATGCCTCGCGGCTAAGCTGTTCCAAGCCATTTTTTCGTTCCTGCCCGATTGTCTCGAGCGCACGCGCGTACAGCGCCTCGCTCATTTCCTGGCCCACGGGAAGGTCTGCCCGGGCAATGCCCAAGGTCGCCGCCGTACGCTGCACCGTCCTTGTCCACTCCGCCCGCTCCGAGGCTTGTGGGTGCCGCGCCAGGTCCTCCAGCGCCGCCCTCAGATCTTCCAGCTCCTGCAACCGCTCCTGGGCGACCCGGGCATAGCGTTTCACCTCGGGCAACGCTTCCAGGTAGTCCATCCACAACGGTTGTTCAAGCAACAGCGCAACCCGCTGGTCCAGGGTGTCCTCGGCGGCCAATATGCGGTTTCCCGCCTCCCGGGTCATATCCGTGGTGACATTGCTGGTCCCGCGATACAACATCGACATAGGCTGCCAAGGGAGGGCCAGCCGATCGGCGAGATCGACACGATAAGCGAGGAAAATCTCGACTTCATCGACGCCAGGCCAGCGCTCGTCAGCCAGCCTGGCCGCCAGACTTCCAGCGTCCTCGATGTCGGCCTCACTGGCCTGGCGGGCCCTGGCCTGGCTTATCGCATCGCTCCTGGCCGCCTCTATCCGCCCCGCCCTGGCGATCTGCTGATTGGCGGTCTCGACTTTCGCGATGTCATTCAAGCGTCCCAGTCGCGCGCGCCCCTCGGCCAACTCCAGATATGCCGTTTCCCTGGCCTGTCCCGTCAAGCCGCGCGCTTCGTACAACAGCACCTCGGCGCCCAGCCGACTGAAGACCTCGGTAAAGCCGTCGGCACAGGTCTCCAGGTCGGTTGTCCAGTCAAACAGGGCCCGACGCAGGGTGCTGTCGCGGGCCGCTGCCTCGATCATCCGCCAGACCCGGCGGGTCAACTGCGCGCGGAATTCGAGGCGATAGTCAGCTGACTGACGCAACGCGGCAATGGCGGCGAGGAAGGTTTCGTGCCCGGGCTCATGGGCGATCAGTTCCCACAACAGCCTTCTGCGCTCCTGCTCCTCGACCGAGAAGCTGCTGTCCAACCAACTCTCCACCACGGGAAGCAGGTTCGGCACCCCCTCTACGAGGCCCACGTCCCCCGGCAACGTAAAGCGTATCGAGGGCCGATCACGGAACATACTGATGTTTTGTCTTGTCACCTCATCCAGCGGATTACCGTAAAGCAGGATCGTCCTCATCCTCTGGCTGCTCAAGGCATAAAAGTCCCCGGGGAGAGAGGTCAGGCGGTTTCCCTCGACATCAAGCAGCACCAGATCAAGCAACTCCAGCGTCCCGGGCGGCCAAGCGGAGAGCTGGCTACGTTGCAACTGGAGCGCCCGTAGTCCGGGCATCCCCCGGGCATCGAAGATTCCCAGGGGATTGCTGTTCAGGTTCAAGCGCCTCAGCCTACTCAAGCTCCGCAGTTGCCCGCCCAGGGCCGGGGTCCAGGCGATGCGGTTGCCATTGAGCTGCAAGTTGCTCAATTCGCTCATCCGGCCAAGGCTCGACGGCAACTGCGTAAGCCGGCCGCCGGTGATCTGCAATCGACGCAGCTTGGGAAAACGCGTGAGAAACTCATTGAGATCATTGCGCTCTCGAAGTCCCACCAGATCCAGTTTCAATGAGACCACATGCGCGAAATCCTCCTCCAACCCAGGCAGTTTCAGCAAGCTTGTCCCGCACAGATCCAACTCATATCCCAACACCTGCCCCGCAGAGTCGAGTACGGGCGGCGACTCCCGGCGCCAACATTGTTTTATCCGTTCCACCACGGCTCTTTTGGAGACGGTATTGACATGCCAGCCAGCCACCCCGCCGTGCGCGCTTTCGTACTCGGGATTCAGCCGCCAGTACTGCAGTGCCAACTTCAATGTGCGGTAATCGGTCTGCCGCCTCTCGAGGACCTCCAGAAAGACCCCGTCATCCCGCCCCTCCAGAGTCAGCAAGCGCCGAACCTCCTCCAGGTCCCTGCCGGGATAGAGCTTGTCCACCAGCCGCCTGATATGTCTCGGGACTCCGGCCAGGGTACTCTGTCGCTGTCCCCCGAGGGGGTAACCGATCCGCCCGTCGCTCAGCCTCATCGGCGACCTGAATCCCGGCCTGATCGGAGGCATCTTCAATAACGTCCGAATCCGCTCGCGGGACAACGCCAGGCGTTGTACCACCGCTCGCTTGAGCTGCGGCGGCGGAGTGGCGCGTGAGAAGCCCAGGGACTTGAGCACGTTGTCCGGCAGGGCCCGCAACAAGGTGGCCTGAAGGTTGCCCGGCGGCGGCGCGGCCAACCCGACCTCACCCTCGATCAGATAGCCGGTGGACTGGCGGATCAGCGCCAGTCGGTTTTCAGTCGAGGCCGGCGGCCCCAGGCTGTCGATCAGCCGGAAACCACCCGGTGCCAACTTGGAAGGTTCGTAGAGCTCGACACGCAACCCTTTCGACCAACCCGGCAAAGTTTCCAGGGAATGCAGAAACAAGCGGTCGGCATCCAGGCCGACCGACGATTCGAGGAACATGCCCTCATAGGCCCGGGCGATACGTACCTGCTGCACATACCAGTGGCATTCCTCCGCCAATCGTAGTGGCACCTTGCCAGCCACCAACAAATCGAGTTCATAACCCTCGGCCGCGCTGACCACCTCGTCGGCAACCATCGTCGGCAGGCCGGGAAATGGGCGCCTGAGCAAAGCGACGACGGGATTCGTGGAGCGGGTACGAAACTCGTAATAATTTTCCAACAGCGCACCACGCTGGTTTTGCGCCTCGGCAACCAGTCGCTTGTGCAGCGCCGACCGTTGTTGCGCCTCAGTCAGGCGTGGCTCGCCCGGCGGTCGTCCGAGCAGCGTATCGACCTCCTGCGAATCAAGCCCGCGCAGCACCACGTCCAGCAGATGTCCGTCACGTATCTGGCTGTCGCTGACCGACACCACTGGCAGACCGGTTTTATCCGCGGGACCGTACTCTTTCAAAACCCGCCCATCGGCCTCGAGAAACCGCAGCACCTTCGAAACAGGCCAAAAGCTCTCCAGCAGTTGCTCCTGGATCCCCCAATCAATCACGCCACCGTTGCTTGTACCGGTCTGGATAAAGCGCTGGATATCACTATCAAGCCTGAAGCGCGCCACCGTATCGCCGAGCAGTGCCGGCGTCCTTATCTGATCCACATAGACCGGACGCAAGGCATCGGCCTCGACGCCACTGACCGTCATGATCTGCCTGACCCGTTCCCAACTCACGGACTGGAAATCGACGCCCAGGCGCTCGAACAACAGGTGTTCGTCCCAGCTCAGCGGGTCCTCCAGCTCGTGTACCCAGGCACCTGAACCGTTATGCCTGAAGAGGGGTTCATAGGTGCTGCGGGTTGGGTGTTCGGCATGGTACTCATGGGTGAACCGGCCCGGCCTGAGCTTGTAGTAGGCGCCCTCGAACGGCAGATAAGCGCCGGAGTCGTGCAGGTAGAGTCCGGACTCGTCGACCTTGAGTCCTTCGGGCAACGCCGGGGCATGCCGGTACGGCTTGAGGTCGGCTTTCCACAATCGGACTTCACCGTCGGGCATCTTGACGTGCTTGAGTGTATTGATGAAGGCAGCCGCTTGATTGTCAGCGGCCACCACCTGCATGAAGGCCCCCAGCTCCAGGGTCAGCACCACGCCGAGAAAGGTCGACACCGCCTGTTTCTTGTCGCCATGTTCCCATTCTTCAACCCCCTCGTAGAGCTGAACGAGCAGTTGGGCGCCGGCCACCGCCAACATCGCCTCCCCCAGGCCCGGCACAAAAAACAGTAAGTTGACCCCCCAATTCAGGAACGCCTGCCAACGCGCTTGGCGCGTCTTCCTGTCTTCGGCATCGGTCGACACCGCCAGCACGTCTGCATCGTCGAGCATCCTGACCACATGCTGCCCATGGAGCTCGGAGAAAGGATCATCCAGCATGGCCGTGATCTTGAGCCGCAACGGCGCCCGCTCATCAGGCACACGCGGTCCCGTCCCCGGATGCGGTGGATTGAGCCGCTCCTCAAGGGTGGTGAAAAATATCGGCTGGCTGCGCAAGTGGATATGGCGCCGGAAGCTGCGCCGAAAGTCCGGGTCCCGCAACCTGCGTCGCAAGTCATCTTCGAAAGCTGCCAGGTTCGGGTATTGCTTGAGCGCCTGCTCCGGGTCACCGGACAAATACACCACACAGGGTCGCTCGTCGGTCGTTTGCCAGGTCTCGGAGCGGATCAGTAACACGCCTTTGAGCAACGCACCTCGATAGCCACTGCCCGGAATACTGGCATCGAGCATCGTCACGTCGAAACACTGCACACTCCCCGAGCCCCAGGCGGGAGGCGCGTCTCCGCTGACCAGCCCCTCGAGCATGCGGTAGGCCGCCTCGTCTATATGCCCTTTCATCAGGGCGATATCGGCCTGCACCGCCAGCCCGGACCGCTCATTGGCCACGAACAATCGACGAAATTCAGCATCTGGTTTACCCGATGCGTTCTTGCGTAACAGGAAAGACTCAATATGTTTCTTGTACTGCCCGCCCAGATCCAGACGCCGACATAATCCCGCGAATCCCTGCGGGGTCAGCGGTTTTTTCAGAGCATTCCGATTTTTGCGGATAATTTGCGAACCTCGATCAAACCCGAAATGAGTCGTCTCATGTTTCTCGAAATTCTGCAGGGCCGCCTGCAATAACGTCAGTTCTGTCTCCGTTTGCTCGCGGGGCGTGAGTATCGTTGCCGCCGCCGTTATATGAACGTGCCTGAGTCTGTCCCGCTGGACATCCAGACCCGCTCCGAACTCTCGGTCCAGAGCCTCTTGCAAGCGCGGCGCGGAGAAGGCTTCCGGAGTCTGCAACCCCCGCAGATACGCCGCCAGGTCAGCTTTATCGGCCTGCCGCCGGCGCATGTTATCGACGTAAGAACGGCGCTTGTCGACAGTCGCACTCTTCAACCAGTCCGGCAGCCAGTTTTCCACCGCCGCATAATAATCCGCGACACCAAGAGGCACGCTAACATCCGCCTCATCCAGCATAGAAACAGCCATATTCACAAACCTTGGATAACTTCGACGTTTGACCTTACCTCCAGGCCTTCAGGAAAAAGTTTAAATAATTAAATGCCCCACTAAATATCCCATCAGAACTATTCACTTATAAAACAGATAATCACCGCCTTTTTTTCCCGAGCTATTACGTTCAAACACCCTTGACCTTGCCGGGGTATTTTCCAGGCAAAAAAAAGACCCTGTCTCGCGAGAGGCAGGGCCTTCTTTCAAAGCAACGACGTCAGTCCATTACAACCCTGACTGACCGCTCAACGCCAAGTCCATCAGTTCACGGTTGGCTACCGCGTACATGGCGTAGTCAGTGCCGACGGCGGCACGGATTTCCACCAGCATCGAACGCCAGCGCTCGGCCATGCTCGCGTTGCGCTCCAGCCACAGGGCCACGCGGGCCTCCATGTCTTGCGGCGCATCGGCCAGCTTCAGCACCGAGATGGTGATCGCTCGCTGCTGCCAGTCCACATCGTCGCGGAAGGTTTCACGGGCCTGGGCCTGCCAGTTGTTGGTCACGCGCAGGTCGCTGATCTGCTGGGAGTACCAGGTCAGGTCCAGGGCACTGCCCACCGCGAAGTAGGCCTTGGCCACTTCGGCGGCGTCGTGACCGGTGACATCGGCCGCTTCGATGATCGGCAACAGGGTGTACAGGTGCGTGGTACCGGCGACCATGCGGGCCAGCAACTCCGGTACACCGGCCTGGACATAGGCCTGGTAACGAGCCTGCCAGACGTCCCGGGTCGGGCCTTCCAGCAGTTCGTCGAGCTTGAGGCCCAACGCCGCCAGGTGCGGACCGAAGTGCGCCACGTCACGGGCGGCATCCTGCTCGTTGCGACGGCTGCGCAGGAACCAGCGCGTGGCGCGACGGCCCAGGCGCATCAGCTCATCCATCAGCTCCAGCTGGGTCTCGGCCGAGACCTTGTAGTCCAGGGCTTCGATCTGGCGGAACCAATGCGGGAGGTGGAAGATGTCACGCACGATCACATAGGCGCCGGCCACGTTCGCCGGGCTCATGCCGGTGGACTCCTTCAGGCGCTGCACGAAGGTGATGCCCATGTGGTTGACCAGGTCGTTGGCGATCTGGGTGCTGACGATCTCGCGCTTGAGGCGGTGACGGCGCATGGCCTCGGCGAACTTGCTCACCAGCATCGGTGGGAACGCGGTTTCCATGTCGCGGGTCAGGTACTCGTCATCCGGCACCTTGGATTCGAGCAACGCCGCCTTGAGGTCGATCTTGCTGTAGGAGATCAGCACCGACAGCTCGGCGCGGGTCAGGCCATGGCCTGCCGCAACGCGTTCGGCCAGTTGCTCTTCCGACGGCAGGAACTCGATGGCCCGGTCCAGCTTGCCACGGGCTTCCAGGTCGCCCATCAGGCGCTTGTACTCGGCAATCCGATCGACCGCGCGACGGGCCGCCAGGGACAGTGCCTGGGTCTGCTTGTAGTTGTTGCCCAAGACCAGGCCGCCGACTTCATCGGTCATGCTGCCGAGCAGCTGGTTGCGCTGCTTCTCGGTCATATCGCCGGCCTGCACCACTTCGTTGAGCAGGATCTTGATGTTCACTTCGTGGTCGGAGCAGTCCACGCCACCGGCGTTGTCGATGAAGTCGGTGTTGGAACCGCCGCCATTGAGACCGAACTCGACACGGCCGAGCTGGGTCATGCCCAGGTTACCGCCCTCGCCCACCACCTTGCAGCGCAGTTCGTTGCCGTTCACCCGCAGTGCATCGTTGGCCTTGTCGCCGACATCGGCGTGGCTCTCGCTGCTGGCCTTGACGTAGGTACCGATACCGCCGTTCCACAACAGATCCACCGGAGCCTTGAGCAAGGCATTGAGCAGTTCGGTCGGAGTCAGCTTGTCGGCCTGGATGTCGAAGCGTTCTTTCATCTGCGGGGAAATCGCGATGCTCTTCGCGCTGCGCGAGAAGATGCCGCCGCCTTCGGACATGAGGCTGGCGTCGTAGTCCGACCAGGCCGAACGCGGCAGATCGAACAAGCGCTGGCGCTCGGCGAAGCTGCTGGCGGGTTCCGGGTTCGGATCGATGAAGATGTGCAGGTGGTTGAAGGCCGCGACCAGCTTGAGCTTGTCGGACATCAACAGGCCGTTGCCGAACACGTCGCCAGCCATGTCGCCGATGCCGACCACGGTGATGCTGTCTTCCTGGACGTTGATGCCCCGCTCACGGAAGTGGCGCTGTACACCCACCCACGCGCCCTTGGCGGTGATGCCCATTTTCTTGTGGTCGTAGCCGGCCGAGCCGCCGGAAGCGAAGGCGTCGCCGAGCCAGAAGCCATAGTCGATGGCAATGCCATTGGCGATGTCGGAGAAGGTCGCGGTGCCCTTGTCCGCCGCCACCACCAGGTAGGGGTCATCGTTGTCATGGCGCACGACATTGACCGGCGGCACCAGGGCGCCGTCTTTCAGGTTGTCGGTAATGTCCAACAGGCCCGAGATGAAGATGCGGTAGCAGGCGATGCCTTCGGCCGCGATCTCGTCACGACCGCCACCCAGTGGCAGGCGACGCGGCAGGAAGCCGCCCTTCGCACCCACCGGCACGATCACCGAGTTTTTCACTTGCTGGGCCTTGACCAGGCCCAGGACTTCGGTGCGGTAGTCTTCTTCACGGTCCGACCAGCGCAGGCCGCCGCGGGCAACGTTGCCGAAACGCAGGTGCACGCCCTCGACCCGTGGCGAGTAGACGAAGATCTCGAACTTCGGTACCGGCTTGGGCAACTCGGGAATCGCGTGCGGGTTGAACTTGAAGCTGAAGTACGACTTGTTCTGGCCGTTGGCGTCGGTCTGGTAGAAGTTGGTCCGCAGGGTCGCCTTGATCAGGTCGAGGTAGCGACGCAGGATGCGGTCTTCGTTCAGGACCTGGACGTCGTCCAGGGCGCTGAGGATCGCTTGCTCCAGGCGCTGCTGCTTGTCGTCGAGGTCTTCGACGCTGAGCTTGCGGGCCAGGTAGAAACGGGTCTTGAACAACCGGGTCAACTCGCGGGCGATGTCGGTGTGGTTGTTCAGGGTACTGGCGATGTAACCCAGGTCGAAGCCCAGGCGGATCTGCTTCAGATACCGGGCGTAGGCACGCAGCAGTGCCACGTCGCGCCATGGCAGGCCGGCGGTCAGCACCAGGCGGTTGAACGCGTCGTTCTCGGCATCGCCACGCACGATGTGGACAAAGGCATCCTGCAGGGTGTCGTTGAGCTGCTGGATATCCAGGTCCAGGCCTTCGGCGGCGGTGAAGGCGAAGTCATGGATCCAGAACTCGCGGCCATTGTGGTGCCGCAGGCGATACGGGAACTCACCGAGCACGCGCAGGCCGAGGTTTTCCAGGATCGGCAGGACGTCGGACAGGGCCAGCGGCGTGTCGGCGTGATACAGCTTGCAGTGCAGCTCGCGCTGGCCGGAAACCTGGCCCAGTGGCTGGTAGAAGCTCATCACCAACGGATTGCTGTCGTTCAGGCTGAGCAGGTGCTGCATGTCGACCACGGCCGAGTGCGCGGCGAAGCGCTCGCGGTAGCCGGCCGGGAAGCCTTTCGGGAAGTCCGCCAGCACGTTGGTGCCCTGGGCCTCGCCGAAGCCTTCGACCACCAGGCTCTTGTAGTCGTCCTGCCAACTGCGGCAAGCCTGGATCACTTCGTTTTCCAGTTGCAGCGGGTCGATATCGAGGCGGTTCTTCGGGTCGACCCGCAGGATCAGTTGCACACGGGCCAGTACGGATTCGGAGAAGAAGGTCCAGAACTCGCAGTCGGTGGCCTTCAGGCGATCCATCAGCACCTGCTGGATCTTCTGCCGCACTTCGGTGGAGTAGACGTCACGCGGCACATAGGCCAGGCAGTAGCAGAAGCGACCATACGGGTCCTTGCGCAGGAACACGCGGATCTTGTTGCGTTCCTGGATCTGCACGATCGACATCACGGTGTTGAACAGCTCGTCCACCGGAGTCTGGAACAGGTCGTCGCGGGGCAGCACTTCAAGAACCTGGGCCAGCTCCTTGCCCAGGTGGGCCTTGGCCTGGAAGCCCGAGCGACGCTCGACTTCGGCGACCTTGCGGCGGATATAAGGGATCACTCGCACGCTTTCGCCGTACACCGTGGAGGTGTAGAGACCCATGAAGCGGCATTCCTTGATGACCTTGCCGGCGGCGTCGATCTCACGGATCGAGACATAGTCCGGGTAGGCATTGCGGTGCACACGGCTCGGGTGTGCGGCCTTGGCGAACGACAGCGGCGTCGGTTCGCGCAGGTAGTTGACGGCGTAGTCTTCGATGCGGGTGTCATCGGGGGTCAGGCCGGCGCGCAGCAACTTGGTCAGGCCGAGGAAGGAATTGGCGTCGTATTCGATATGACCGCCGTCCTGCTCGTCACGGACCACGAACTCTTCGTAGCCGAGGAAGGTGAAATGGTTGTCCACCAGCCACTGCAGGAAGGTCTTGATCTCGGCCTTTTCTTCCGGGTCGATGGCAAACTGGCTGGCGTCGATGCTGACCAGCAGCTCCTGGACCTTGGTCTTCATCGGTTCGAAGTCGGCGACGGCGACACGCACTTCGGTGAGGACCTGTTCCAGCTCCTTGGACAGCACGCTCAGTTCGGCGGCGTTGGCGCTGCGATCGATTTCCAGGTACATCAGGGATTCTTTGTCGATCCCCTCGCCCTGGGTGCCCTTGGGCAGGATTTCGAGCAATTCGCCCTTGCTGCCGCGACGCACGCTCAGCACGGTGGTTTGCAGGGTGTGGATGCTGTAGCCGCGGCGGTTCAGTTCGGTGCGGACCGAGTCGACCAGGAACGGCAGGTCGGGGTGCAGGACCTCGACGGCGGTGTGAGTCGACTGCCAGCCATGGCGCTCGTAATCCGGGTTGTAGGCGCGAACCTGCGGCTGGGTGTGGTCGAAACGCTCCAGCAGACGCCAGGCCGAGAGGGTGCAGCCGGCGAGATCGGAGAGCCGGCGCTGGGTCAGCTCGTCCAGGGAAATGATGCCAAAGAACTGCTCAGCGAACAGCGCCACTTGTGGCAGTGCCTGTTCGTTGATGTGCTGCGCCAGTGCCGCCTGCAGTTGGTGCTGGAAGTCGGCTTTGCTGGCTGCGGTGAAGAACGCCATCTGTGGTACTCCGCTTGGGCTTGTTATATAGAGAGAAGCGTCGCGTTTTCTTCCCCGGAAAAGGGGACCTGCATCACTCTGCAGGGTACAGCTGGGCAGTGCAGAGTGACAGGTTGATGAAGCTGGCCGCGACCCAGGGGTCACATTCACGTTCAAGATAGTCGCACACCACCACCACGGCCGGATGCACAGGCCGTGTTTTCGCGGGTGACACTCCGTTGCGCAGCTTAACGAGTGCGTGAACGCCGCTGCTTGCAGCGCTGCGACATATTCGGACATAGCTAGGTAGCGCAACAGAAGATCCGGAGGAAAACGTTCGCCCTGAGCGCCCGCGCCTCACCACCCCGCCCGGCCAAGTACACGACCATCTTCCGTGGGGCGGAGCCAAGCCCTGCTCAAGGGGTATTCAGCAACGCACAATCATAGTCCTGAATTTCACCGGCCGAGCCGAAGTTGAAATCGCCGAAGCTCAAGCGATTGGCCAGCAACAGCAGGTCGCCCCCGGGCGCCACCACCAGCGCCAGGCCGTAGTGGGACATGCTGTCGCCTTGCTGGCGAACATACTGGTTCAACACCTTGAACGGATCTTCCCGCACCAGGTCCTTGCCGCCCAGGCGTTTGGCCAGGTACTCGTGCCCGTTCAATTTCACGCCCAGTGGCTGCCAGGCCCCGGTGACCTGTGCGGCCTGTTCGACCAGCAATTTGTGGATATCGGGGCGCAGGCAGGCGAGATGGATATGCAATTGCCCTTGGGAACGGCCATACCGGGAGTTGATGGCCAACGACAGGAATTCGTCGCTGATCGGCTTGCCCGCCTCGGCGGAAAGGCGCCCCCGTTGCTGCCAGGCATTAGAGAAAAAAGCATAGGAATTGCCTTCAAGCAGCAGTGGACTCTCGACCCCCGTTACCCTGTCCGTCGGGATGGTCAGGTCATGCAGGGGTCCCTGGCGATCCTTGAGCAGGGCATAATGCTGTTTCAGGTCGACCACCAGGCAAGGCCCCGGATCCTGCTTGTCCTGCTGGGAGGGTACACATTGCTGACTGACGATCCGCCAGAGCGCGCTGCCGTTGCCGTGCCCCCAGACCAACCACGACGTCCCCGCCAGCACCGCGACAATCAGTACCAGCGCCAAGACTCTCAACCACTTAGCCATTCAAGTTTCCCGTCGGAAGAAATAAAAACTGTCACAACATAAACCAACACCTCCGCTATTTTTATGTCCGATTGGCGCAGAATGTGTTTCAACGTAACTCAGCGCAGCCCTCGGCGAGGGGCTACCCCGACTCAAGCCACCGCGCGAGCATGCACAATAGCCGCCAGGCTGGCAGAATCGCGCCTGGCCAGCCTTATTCCAACAGGACCTCACGTTATGCAACTGATCACCGCCCACCTCATCGCCAACCCCTGCGACGACGAAGAAGACGACATGGCCATGCTCTGCTGCCATAGCGACAAGGGCGAGATGTTCCTGATGACTCGCTACCCCGACGAGGACGAGCTGGAAATCACCCTCGACGGCGAACCGTCCACCCTGGATGGGGTAAAAGTCACCCTGGGCGCCACCCGCCTGCTGATCGAAATCGCCGCCAGCGACACCGATGCGCTCAATGGCAGCGATCACCTGGAGATCCTGCACGGCACTGCCGCCGGCGATCTGGCGGAAGTCGAGCAAACCCTGCGGAACATCCTCAAGGGCACCGGCACCTATATCAGCGAAATCAACTGACAGCGCCAGCCAGAGACCGCGCTCGGCCGACGGCCCACCCCGGGCCCACGGCCAAACAACTTTTCTCGCAGGTTCTTATTTACAACAACGTGGGATTTTTCCCGAAAAATCACAAAAACCCCCAACCCCGTTAGTCGCTGCCCCCCTCGATGCATTAAAGTATCGCCCCCGGCCACGGCATTCTCCGATTGCCGTCGGCCCCCCTCTCAGGAACCGTCATCGATGGAACATCGTGAAGCGCTGCTGGCGCTGCGAACCTTTCTCTCCGCGCAGATCCTCGGTCAGGAAAAACTCGTCGAGCGCCTGTTGATCGCGCTGCTGGCCGACGGTCACATGTTGGTCGAAGGCGCCCCCGGGCTGGCCAAGACCAAGGCCATCAAGGAGTTGGCCGAAGGCATCGAAGCACAGTTCCATCGCATCCAGTTCACCCCCGACCTGCTGCCGGCCGATATCACCGGCACCGAGATCTATCGCCCGGAAACCGGCAGCTTCGTATTCCAGCAAGGGCCGATCTTCCACAACCTGGTCCTCGCGGATGAAATCAACCGCGCTCCGGCCAAGGTCCAGTCGGCCCTGCTCGAGGCCATGGCCGAGCGCCAGGTCAGCGTCGGACGCAGCACCTATGACCTGTCACCATTGTTCCTGGTGATGGCGACCCAGAACCCCATCGAGCAGGAAGGCACCTACCCGTTGCCCGAAGCCCAGCTCGACCGCTTCCTGATGCACGTCAAAATCGGTTTTCCCGATGCCGCGGTCGAACGGCGCATTCTGCAACAGGCCCGGGGCGAAGCCCTGAACGGCGAAACCAAGCCCGAGCGCCGGGTCAGCCAGCAGGCGATTTTCGCCGCGCGCAAGGAAATCCTCGGCCTGTACATGGCCGATGCGGTGGAGGAGTACCTGGTGCAACTGGTGATGGCGACCCGCACGCCGGCCAAGTTCGACCCGGAGATGGCCGAGTGGATTGCCTACGGCGCCAGCCCGCGCGGCTCCATCGCCCTGGACCGTTGTGCACGGGCGCATGCCTGGCTGGCCGGTCGCGACTTCGTCAGTCCCGAGGATATCCAGGCGGTGTTGTTCGACGTACTGCGCCACCGCATTATCCTGTCGTTCGAGGCCGAAGCCGCCGGGATCGACCAGGATCGGGTGGTGCAACGCATCCTCGATGTCGTCGCCGTCGCCTGACCCGGAAATGATCGCGCCCCTGCCCGCCGAACCCGGCATCCGCACTACCCTCGCCGAACTGATCGAGATGCGCCATCGCGTGCGCGAAGTGCAACTGTTCTCGACGCCGAGCCAGCGCAGCCCGCTGATCGGCCTGCATCACTCGAAACTGCGCGGGCGCGGGGTCGACTTCGACCAGGTGCGGGTCTACCAGGCCGGCGACGATGTACGCACCATCGACTGGCGCGTCACCGCCCGCACCCAGGAACCCCACACCAAGCTCTTCCACGAAGAGCGCGAACGGCCGATCTTCATCCTGGTGGAACAAAGCCGCCAACTGTTCTTCGGCTCGGGGTTGACCTTCAAGTCAGTGCTCGCCGCCCAGGCCGCAAGCCTGATCGGCTGGGCCGCCCTGGGCCATAACGACCGGATCGGCGGGCTGGTCTATGGCGACAGCGAGCACTACGAAATCAAACCGCGACGCAGCAAGCAAAGCCTGTTGCAACTGCTCAACCGCCTGGTGCGAGTCAACCACTCGCTGCACACCGAAGCCGCCGCCGAGCCCAATGCCCTGGGCCTGGCGCTGATCCGCGCGCGCAAGGTGCTGCGTCCCGGCAGCCTGGTGATCGTGATCTGCGACGAACGGGCCCTGAGCGATGCCGCCGAACAACAGCTCAGCCTGCTCTCGCGCCATTGCGACCTGCTGATGCTGCCGGTCTCCGATCCCCTCGACCATGCCCTCCCCGCCGCCGGCCTGTTGCGCTTCGCCGAACGTGGCGCGCAACTGGAACTCGACACCCTGAACCCGGAATTGCGCCAGGTCTACCGTGCCCAGGGCGAAGCGCGGATTGCCCGCTGGGAGTTGCTGGCGCAGAAACTGCGGGTGCTGCTGATGCCCCTGAGCACCCAGAGCGAGATGGTCGAGCAGTTGCGCGAATACCTCAACCCGCGGCGCCCGGGGAAACAGCCATGAGCAGCCTGGAGCAGCTGCAACCGCTGATCACCCCGCCGATCCAGGGTTTCTGGCCACCGGCCCCGGGCTGGTGGCTACTGCTGCTACTGATCCCGCTGCTGGGCGTCGGCGTGTGGTACCTGCGCCGGTTCCTGCCGGCCAAACGCCCGCTCGCCCGCGCCGAACAGCCGCTGGACCCGGTGCGCCTGGCCGCCCTGGCGGAACTCGCGCAGTTGCCCAAACCCTATGACGGCGCACCCGCCGGAGCCTGGCTGCAACAGCTCAACGGTCTGCTCAAGCGCCTGTGCCGCAACCATTACCCCTACAGCCAGAGCCACACCCTCAATGGCCGCCAATGGCTGGCCTTTCTCGACAACCGCTGCCCGGCCGCCGGCCTGACCCGCTGGATGGTGCTGGTGGAAGGCGCCTACAAACCCGAATGCAAGCTCGACGACAAGGCCATTGCCGGTTTGAGCCAGGCGATCGACACCTGGATTCGCAAACATGTTTGAGTTCGCCTGGCCCTGGCTCTTTGCCCTGCTACCGCTGCCGTGGCTGATGCGCCTGCTGTTGCCGGTAGCCGACAGCGGCGAAGCGGCGCTGAAGATCAGCTTTCTCGGTGACCTGGAAAGCCTGGCCCGCCGCCGGGCCCGGGTCAGCCTGCCGAGCTGGCGCCAGCAATTGCCGTTCACCCTGCTCTGGTTGCTGCTGCTATGCGCCGCCGCGCGCCCGCAATGGCTGGGCGACCCTCTGCCGGTGGCCGCCAGCGGCCGCGACCTGCTGGTGGCGGTGGACCTGTCCGGCTCCATGGAGTATCCCGATATGCGCTGGCAGGACGAGGACGTCAGCCGCCTCAGCCTGGTCCAGCACCTGCTCGGCGATTTTCTCGAACATCGCGAAGGCGATCGCGTGGGCCTGATCCTGTTCGGCAGCAAGGCCTATGTGCAGGCGCCGCTGACCTTCGATCGACGCACCGTGCGCATCTGGCTGGATGAGGCGAAAATCGGCATCGCCGGCAAGAACACCGCCATCGGCGACGCCATTGGCCTGGCCATCAAGCGCCTGCGCCAGCGGCCGGCGCAAAGCCGGGTGCTGATCCTGGTCACCGACGGCGCCAACAACGGTGGCGAAATCGATCCGATCACCGCCGCGCGCCTGGCCGCCGAGGAAAGCGTGAAGATCTACACCATCGGCATCGGCGCCGATCCGCAACAGAGCGGCAGCCTGAGCATGCTCGGCTTGAACCCGAGCATGGACCTGGATGAGCCGGCCCTCAAGGAAATCGCCGGGCTTACCGGCGGTCGCTATTTCCGAGCCCGCGACGGCCAGGAGCTGCAAACCATCAAGGCGACCCTCGACCAACTGGAACCCGTCGCCCAACAGCCGACCCAGGCCCGTCCCGCCCGGGCGCTGTATCACTGGCCACTGAGCCTGGCGCTGCTGCTGAGCGTACTACTGGTGATCCGCGCACGCTGGCCAGACAATCTGTTGCAACGCTGGCTGGCGCGGCGCCAGTTCCTGCCGCAACGCCCGGAATGGCGCCAGCGTCTGGAACGCTTGCGCTTACGGAGGCGTCGATGATCGAAGCACTCTGGCCGCACTGGTTCCGCCCGGGCTGGCTGCTGCTCCTGCCGCTGCTGGGCTGGCTGCTATGGCAACTCTGGCATCGGCAGAAACGCACCGGACGCTGGCAGATGATTTTGCCGCCAGCCTTCCATCGGGTGCTGCTCAGTGGCGGCCGCGGCAGCGACAGCAAGCTGCCATGGATCGCCCTCGGCCTGGCCTGGTTCCTGGCCGTGCTGGCCCTGCTCGGCCCGAGCTGGCAACGGCTCGAACAGTCCACCCAGAAGCCCTCGGACCCGCTGGTGGTGCTGCTCGAACTGAGCCCGGACATGCTTGCCACCGACCTCCCGCCGAACCGCCTGGAGCAAGCCCGGCGCAAACTGTTCGACCTGCTGCGCGCGCGCAGCGACGCGCAGACCGCGATCATCGTCTACGCCGGCAGCGCCCACACCCTGGTGCCGCTGTCCGATGACCTGGGCACCAGTCGCAACCTGCTGGACGCGATCAAGCCGTCGATCATGCCCGAAGCCGGCCATCGCGCCGACCTCGCGGTCAAGAAAGCCCTGAGCTTGCTCGAGCGCGGCGCTCTCGGCCAGGGCCGCCTGCTGCTGATCGGCTCGTCGCTCAGCGAAGAGGAGCGCCAAGGTATCCGCCAGGCCCTCGACGGCAAACGCCACAGCCTGCTGATCCTCGGGATCGGCACCCGCGATGGCGCGCCGGTGGCCCAGGAAAACGGTGGTTTCCTCAAGGACGCCCAGGGCATGATCCTGGTGCCACATCTCGACAGCCAGAGCCTGAAGGACTTCGCCGACGAAACCGGCGGACGCTACCGCCAGGCAGGCCTCGACGACAGCGACCTGCGCGGCCTCGGCCTGCTGGACGGCCCGCGGCAACTGCGCCAGGACGGCCAGACCGTGCAGCTCGACAGCTGGGCTGACCAGGGTTACTGGTTGCTGCTGCCGCTCCTGCTGCTGGCCGCCTGTGCCGGGCGCCGTGGCTGGCTGTTCTGCCTGCCGTTGTTCTTCCTGTTCCCGCAGCCGAGCCAGGCCTTTGAACTGATCGATCTGTGGCTGCGACCGGACCAACAGGGCCAGCAGTTGCTGGAGCAAAAGCACCCGCGCGAAGCCGCAGGGCATTTCGATGACCCGCAATGGCAAGGCCTGGCCCTCTACGAGGCCGGCGACTACAGCGCCGCGGCGAAGAAATTTGCCGAAAGCGACGATGCCAACGCCCATTACAATCGTGGCAACGCCCTGGCCCGTGGCGGCGAACTGGAAGCGGCGCTGGACGCCTACGAACAGGCCCTGGAGCGCCAGCCGGACTTGCGACCGGCCCTGCAGAACCGGACACTGGTGGAACAGTTGCTCAGGGAGAAACAGGCCAAGCCGCCGGTCGAGCCGGGCAAGACCGGCGACAGCGCCCAGGCCGACAACGCCCAAACCGGCGGCGAACAGAGCGCCGCCCAAGCGGCCCAGGCCGGAACGAACTCATCCAGCACCAATACCGCCGAGTCCAGCGCCCCGGAACAGGCGCCACCCGCGAACAATCAGTCGCCCGCGGCCCAGGCCACGCAAGCCGGCAATCAGGCCGGTGGCAATGATGTACCGGGCAGCGAACTGGGCGACGAACAGACGACCCACCCGCCCCTGCGGGCCGCCGCCGATATCATCGACGGTGAACGCCACCAGGCGCTGGAACAATGGCTGCGACAGATCCCCGATGATCCGGGAGAATTGTTGCGCCGCAAATTCTGGTACGAACAACAGCTCCATCAGGACAAGACCCGATGACCCTGCGCTCCTCCCTGCTCCTTGTGCTGCTGCTCTGCGCGAACCTGTCGGCCCATGCCGCTGGCCTGCTGGCCAGCGTCGACCGTACGCGCCTGAACTCCGGCGAGTCGGTGGAGCTGACCCTCGAGTCGAAGGATGTCACCCAGTTCGGCAAACCCGACCTGGCGCCGCTGGAAGCCCAGTTCGAAGTGCGCGGCACCCGTCAAGTCAATCAGTTGACCAGCCTCGGCGGCGAGAACCAGGCCACCACGCGCTGGATCGTCACCCTGACCCCCAGGGTAAACGGCAGCGTGGTCATCCCGGAGCTGCACCTGGGCGAGCTCAGCAGCGAGCCCATCACCCTGCTGGTGGTGCAAGGCGACGACCAGGCAGCGGCCGACAGCCTGGCGCCGGTGTTCATCGATGCCAGCCTCGACCAGGACAACGTCTACGTCCAGGCCCAGGCCGTGCTGACCCTGCGTATCTATCACTCGGTGTCGCTGTATGACGACAGCAGCCTCACGCCGTTGCAGATCCCCGATGCCCGTGTCGAGCAGTTGGGCGAATCGCGCACTTACGAAAAGCAGATCAATGGCGTGCGTCATGGCGTCATCGAGTGGCGCTATGCGATCTACCCACAGCACAGCGGCGAACTGACGATCCCCGCGCAGGTGTTCAGCGCCACCCTGGTGGATGTCCAGCCGAATCAGGGGCAGCAGGCCCCGGGCGCCAAACCCGGCAAGTTGATGCGCATCAGCTCGACGCCAATGCTCCTGCGGGTCAAGCCGCAGCCCGCCATCTGGCCGGCCGAGACGCCCTGGCTGCCGGCGCGCAGCCTGAGCCTCAGCGAAAGCTGGAGCCCGGAACCGGATCACAGCCAGGTCGGCGACTCCCTGACCCGTAGCCTGACCCTCAAGGCCGAAGGGCTCTCCAGCGGGCAACTGCCGCCGCTGCCAGCGACCACCCTCAATGGCTTGCGGCGTTACCCGGACCAACCGCAACTGAGCAACCAGAACAGCGATCGCGGCCTGATCGGCACTCGCGCGGAACGCGAGGCCCTGGTCCCGACCCACAGCGGTAGCTTCGACCTGCCCGCGGTGGAGGTGGTCTGGTGGAATACCCACGAAGACCATATGGAACGCAGCAGTTTGCCGGCGCGCACCCTGCAAGTAGCGAACAACCCGAGCCTGGCGGTGGACACCCCGGTGGGTAGCGCCGCCAACAACGCACCGCCCCAGCCGCCGCTGCTGTGGGCCTGGAAGCTCGCCACGCTGATCCTCGCCTGCACCACCCTGCTGGGTTTCGGCTTGTGGTGGCGGGCCCGCTCCCAGCCGGCGGTGCACCGCGCCGCCCAGACCGGGCCGAGCCCACGGACGCTGCTCGACGACCTCAAGCGCAGTTGCCTGGCCAACGATCCCCAGGCCACCCGCCAGGCCCTCGACGCCTGGGCCCGCCAGCAACCGGAAACCCTGGCCGATATGGCGGCGCGTTTCGTCACCCTGTCCGATGCGCTGGATGGCCTCAATGGCGCGCTCTACAGTGAAATCGGCCAGCATTGGCAGGGTGAGGAACTGTGGAAGGCGATCCGCGCGATACCGGCCGCCGAGCGGCTCCAGGACCCGGCGGGCGACAACAGCCTGCCACCGCTCTACCCCAAATAATCGATAAGTTGGAGTTTGCCTTGCGCCTGTTTCACACCTCCGACTGGCATCTGGGCCAGAACCTGCATGGCCAGGAGCGGGATTTCGAGCACGCCTGTTTTCTGACCTGGCTGCTGACCCAGCTCGCGCAACAACAGCCCGATGTCCTGCTGATCGCCGGCGATATCTTCGACACCGTCAACCCGCCGGTCAAAGCCCAGGAACGGCTCTACGACTTCATCGTCAGTGCCCACGAGCAGCAGCCACTGCTGACCATCGTGATGATCGCCGGCAACCACGATTCCGGCTCGCGTATCGAACTGCCAGCGGCGCTGATGCGGCGCCTGCGCACCCATGCCCTGGGCCGGGTACTGTGGCTCGACGACGGCCAGCTCGATAGCGAGCGCCTGCTGTTGCCCTTGCCCGCCGCCAACGGTGAAATTGCCGCCTGGTGCCTGGCCCTGCCCTTCCTGCGCCCGGCCGAAGTCACCGGCACGCAGTTGGGCGACAACTACCTGGGTGGCATCGGCGAGGTGCATCGGCGCCTGATCGCCGCGGCCAACGCCAAGCGCCAGCCGGGCCAGGCCCTGGTCGCCATCAGCCACGCGCACATGGCCGGCGGCTCGGTCTCCGAGGATTCGGAACGCAGCCTGATCATCGGCAGCGCCGAAGCGCTGCCGGCGAGCCTGTTCGACGCCAGTGTCAGCTATGTCGCCCTCGGCCACCTGCACAAGCCGCAGAAGGTCAACGGCGAGGAGCGCCTGCGCTACAGCGGCTCGCCGATTCCGCTGTCATTCTCCGAAATTGCCTATCAGCACCAGATTCTCGATATCGTCCTGGACGGCGAAACCCTGGTCAGCGTCGATAGCCGCCTGATCCCCCGCGCCGTGAACCTGCAGCGCCTGGGCCCGGCGCCCCTTGCCGAGATCCTCGAACAACTGGCGGCACTGCCCGATGTCGACCTGCTGGCCGACCTGCAACGCCAACCCTGGCTGGAAGTGCGGGTGCGCCTGGATGAGCCGCAACCGGACCTGCGCCAGCAAGTGGAAACGGCCCTGCAAGGCAAGGCCGTGCGCCTGGTGCGTATCGCCGCCGAATACGCCGGGGCGAAGGACGCTGATGGTGAGACGGGCAACGCCGGCCTGGTCAACCTCGACCAGCTCAGCCCGCAGGAGCTGTTCAGGCGTGCCTGGCAGGACAGCTATGGCAACCCGGTGGACGAAGCGACCCTCAATGACTTCGCCCTGCTGTTGCAGGAAGTCCAACTGGAAGGTGAACAGCCATGAAGATCCTGGCTATCCGCCTGAAAAACCTGGCCTCGCTGGCCGGCCCCTTCGAGCTGGATTTCACCGCCGAACCCTTGGCCAGCGCCGGTCTGTTCGCGATTACCGGCCCCACCGGCGCCGGTAAAAGCACCCTGCTCGATGCCTTGTGCCTGGCGCTGTTCGGTGCCGTGCCACGCCTGCACAACGCCTCGCGCGATGCCAAGGTGCCGGATGCCGACGGCGAGATCGGCACCGGCGACCCGCGTACCCTGCTGCGCCGTGGCACCGGCGCCGGCTTTGCCGAAGTGGATTTCGTCGGCATCGACGGTCGCCGCTACCGCGCCCGCTGGGAAGCCAACCGCGCCCGGGACAAGGCCGGCGGCAAGTTGCAGGCCAGCCGCCAGAGTCTCTATGACCTGGACAGCGAGCAACTGCTGGCCAGCCAGAAAGGCGAATACAAGACCTTGCTCGAAAGCCGCCTGGGCCTGAACTTCGAACAGTTCACCCGCGCCGTGCTGCTGGCCCAGAGCGAGTTCAGCGCCTTTCTCAAGGCCGACGACAACGAACGCAGCGAACTGCTGGAAAAGCTCACCGACACCGCCCTCTACACCCGCCTCGGCCGCCGCGCCTTCGACAAGACCAAACAGGCCCGCGAAACCCACAAGCAGTTGCAGGACCAGGCCGGTGGCGTCGCGCCCATGGCGCCTGAAGCCCGGGTCGAGCTGGATCGACAGTTCAACGAAGCCCAACAGCGGCTCCAGGCCCAACAAACCCAGCTCAAGCAGTTGGAGTTGCAGCGCACCTGGCTCAAGGAGCTGCTGCACTGGCAAGACCAGCATCAGAGCGCCGTCGCACAACTGCAAGGCGCCGAACAGGACTGGCGGGCCCGTAGCGCCGAGCGCCAGCAACTCGCCCGCCTGGAACAACTGGCGCCGCAGCGGCACCAGTTCACCCGTCAGTTCCAGTTGCAGGAACAGCTGGCGCCACTGGCCGCGCAGATCCAACGGCATACCGATCAACAGACCGATCTGCTGGCTCGTCAGCAGCAGTTGCAACAGAACCGCTCGAGTGCCCACGATCACTTGAATGCGGCCCTGGTCCGGCAAAGCGACAGCGCCCCACTGCTGCGCCAGGCGTTCGATGAACAGGCCACGCTGACCCACCTGGGCAAGGACCTGGGCGCCGCCGAACAACAGCAACAGGCCGCCGAACGGGCCAGCGCCGAAGGCCACGCGCAGCTCAGCACCCTGCTCGAACAACAACAGCAGGTTGCCACGCGCCTGGAGCAGATCGCCGAACAGTTGCAGCACAGTGCCGCCCTCGCGCCGCTGAGCGATGCCTGGCATGCCTATCGCGATCGGTTGCAGCAGGTGATGCTGATCGGCAATCGACTGAACCAGGGCCAGCGCGAGCTGGCACAGCTGCAAGCACGAGCCGGCCAGGCCGACCAGCAACTGGCCGAGCAACGCGGCGCCCTCGAAGTGCTGTACAGCGAAGCCGGGGCGGAGCCGGCCGCCGTCGGCGAACAGATCCAGATTCTCGGCAGCCTGCTGCAGGACAACCGCAAGCAACTGCGCGCCTTCGAGGAACTGCAACGGCTGTGGACTCGCCAGTGCGAGTTGGAGCTACGCGCGCAACAGTTGCAGGAGCGGCAGCAGAGCACCCAGCAGCAACGCGACGAGCTCAATCGCGAGGGTCTGCAAGCCCGGGACGCACTCAAGGTCGCCGAGCAGACCCTGAGCGTTACCCGGCAATTGCTCGAACGTCAGCGCCTGGCCCGCAGTGCCAGCGTCGAAGAACTGCGCGGACAGTTGCAGGACGACCAACCCTGCCCGGTGTGCGGCAGCCAGGAACATCCCTACCATCAACCCGAGGCGCTGCTGCAGAGCCTGGGCCGCCATGACGAGAGCGAAGAAGCCGCGGCACGGCAGGTGGTCGACACGCTGACGGAAAAACTCAACCAGCTTCGGGAAAAGGTCGGCGGGCTGATTGCCCAGCAGAAAGAACTGCTCGCCCAGCAGGAGCAATTGGCCCAGCAGCATCGGGAACTGGCGCCAAGCCTGCAAGCGCATCCGCTGCACGGCGCGCTGCAGGAGCAGGACAGTGCCCGCCGCGAGGCCTGGCTCAGCCAGCAGTTGAACCAATTGCAGCAGAACATCAGCCAGGATGAGCAACGGCAGACCGCCCTGCTCACCCTGCAACAGGACGCCGCGCGACTCCAGCAACAGTTACAAGCGGCCGTCGAAGCCAGCCAGGCCGCGCACCAGCAGTTACTCGATCAGCAGCGCCAGATGGGTACCGATCAAGAACGCCTGGAACAGGAACTGGGGGCCTTCGCCAGCCTGTTGCCGAACGAGACCCTGCAAGGCCTGCGCAATGATCCGGCGGCGACCTTCATGCACCTCGATCAACAGGTGACGCAACGCCTCGGCCAGCTGGAACAACAGCGCGAGGAACAACAGGAACAGCGCGAGCGCCAGGAACGGATCGAACTGGAACAGGTGCGCCAGCAAACCCGCGAGCAGCAATGCGCGCAGTTGAAACAACGCTGCGCGGTATTGCTTGAGCAGCAGCAGGCCAGCCAGCACAAGCTGGTCGGTTTGATTGGCGAACACACCAGCGTCGAAGCCTGGCAGCAACAGCTGGAACAGGCGGTGGAACAGGCGCGGCAGGCCGATGCTGCGGCCAACCAGCAGTTGCAGGCGCTGGGCAGCCAACTGATCCAGCTCGGCGCCGACCTCAAAGCCCTCCAGGAGCGCCGCCAGGCCCTGGAACAGGAAAGCCTGGAACTGGCGCGGCTGGTCGCGGACTGGCGCGCCCGTCACCCCGAACTGGACGACGCCGGCCTTGAACAGCTGCTGGCTTGCGACGATGCGCAGGTCAGCCAGCTGCGCCAGCAATTGCAGCTCAGCGAAAAAGCCGTCGAGCAAGCCCAGGTGTTGGTGCAAGAGCGGGAAAAACATCTGCAACAACATCAAGCCCAACACAATGGCAATCTCGACGCCCCGGCGCTGGACGCGGCCTTGAGCGAACTGCAGGCACTACGGGTGGCCAGCGAACAGCATTGCGCGGAACTGCGCGCGCAACAGAGCGAAGACCAGCGGCGCCAGGACGCCAACCAGACGCTGCAGCAACGGATCACCGAGGCTTACGGCGAATATCAGCGTTGGGCGCGCCTCGATGCCCTGATCGGCTCGGCCACCGGTGACCGCTTCCGCAAACTGGCCCAGGCCTACAACCTCGACCTGCTGGTGCACCATGCCAATACGCAATTGCGCCAGTTGGTGCGGCGCTATCGCCTCAAACGCGGCGGCAGCATGCTCGGGTTGTTGGTGATGGACACCGAGATGGGCGACGAACTGCGTTCGGTGCATTCGCTGTCCGGTGGCGAAACCTTCCTGGTCTCGCTGGCCCTGGCATTGGGATTGGCATCGATGGCCTCGAGCACGCTGAAGATCGAATCGCTGTTTATCGACGAAGGCTTCGGCAGCCTCGACCCCGAGTCCCTGCAACTGGCGATGGATGCGCTGGACGGCCTGCAAGCCCAGGGGCGCAAGGTCGCGGTGATTTCCCATGTGCAGGAAATGCACGAGCGGATACCGGTGCAGATCCAGGTGCGGCGCCAGGGCAACGGGCTGAGCACCCTGGAGGTGAAATGACCTCCGCCACCCTGTATTCGTTCCGCCGCTGCCCCTACGCCATGCGCGCGCGTATGGCGCTGCGTTATTCGGGCGTGGCGGTGCATATCGAAGAAGTCAGTCTCAAGGACAAGCCCGCGCAGATGCTCGCGCTGTCGAGCAAGGGCACGGTGCCGGTGCTGGCCTGTGCCGATGGGCGGGTGATCGAAGAAAGTCTGGAGATCATGCACTGGGCCCTGGCCCAACACGACCCGCAGGATTGGCTGCTTGGCCGCGATCCGCCGGCGGCGCGGGCCACGGCGTTGCTGATCGAGGAAAATGACACGGTTTTCAAACAGTGGCTGGACCGCTACAAGTACGCGGTGCGCTACCCGGAGTTTGCCATGGAGCATTATCGGCAACAGGGTTCGCAGTTCCTCTTGAAGCTGGACGGTCTGCTTGCGCGTAACGGCCATCTGTTGGCCGAACACCTGAGCCTGGCGGACATTGCGGTCGCCCCTTTCGTGCGCCAATTTGCCCATGTGGATCAGGTGTGGTTTGCGCAAGCGCCGTACAAACATCTACAGGCTTGGCTGGAACAGTTCCTGGCTTCGGAACTGTTCAATGCGGTCATGGCCAGGCGCTGATGTGGGCTTGCTCACTTAATCGCATTCAATCCGAAACGTGCAACTTAACCTGAGCCAGGACGCATACCTTGTGGGAGTGGTGTGAGAGCGGTGCCTGCCGGCGAAGCTTTTGGTGGCCTCAAAGGCCTCTTCGCAGCGGTCCAACTCCCACAAGGTATGCGTCCCGGCCTAATGCTCAGTGCTGGGCTTTGTGATCCAGCGCGGCGTAGAAGTTGGCGCTCTGTTGCAGGTATTTCTGGGTGTAGCTCTGGGTGTGGCTTTTCGGGCTGTTGATTTCCACGTTGGCGCTGGCAGGCAGGGCTACGGTGGCGGAAACAGCGGAAGCGGCGATGATGGAGAAAAGATTGAAGTTCATGCGGGTAACCCTCGATGTCAGTTGGCTTGCTTGCCCTTTCAGGCCGTGAGTCAAAAGTACATCCGAGGGCTGGCATCGTTGAAATTCATTGCAGCAGTAGCGGATATCAGCGTCATTAATAGAAACGCAAGTGCCTGATTCATCAGGAGACGTGGTCTATTGTCGCAGCTCGCGCACCTTGGCCAACGAAGTGAAGCAATGTGGCAAACAGCTTATTCTTCTTCGTCGCGACCGGTGAAGGCACTCATGCAGACCAGGCGATGCTCACTGTAATCGTCGCTCAGGATCCAGCTTTGCAGCGCCGCGTCGAAAGTGGCCGCCTCGAGCTGGGCACGGGTGAAACTCCAGCGCTTCTCGGCCCGGCCATCCATGCATTCGATCAGCAGGCGGCTGTCGTCGAGGGTGAAATCGAAGGCGTGCAGGCCGTCGACTTCGAGCATGTTGCAGGTTTCCAGGGCACTGAGCAGGGTGTCGGTTGCAGCGGTCATGATGTTCTATCGTGTTTGGGGAAGTGCTCATGATAGGCGATATTGCCCCGCAGCGGCGCCATAACCTGTGGCGAGCGGGCTTGTCGGAACGCCGCACCGCCGCGTTCGGCTGCGAAGCAGCCGTAAATCGGCTACCGCGTTCTGCCTGATAGCTTGCTGTAGCCGGTTTTGGGGGCGCTTCGCGCCCCAGCGCGGGCAAGCCCGCTCGCCACAATGGATCTGCGTTCGATCACTCAATGGGAAAACAACGACCCGCCGACCTTGCCCGCCAGCTTCTCAGGCTTGATCAGGAACCGCGCCAGCGCCGGCAACAGCCACAGCGCACCGAACATGTTCCACAGCAACATGAAGGTCAGCATCAGACCCATGTCGGCCTGGAACTTGATCGCCGAGAAGATCCAGGTGCAGACCCCGATCGCCAGGCACAGGCCGGTGAACAACACCGCCTTGCCGGTGGATTTCAGCGTCTGGTAATAGGCTTCCTGCAACGGCAGCCCGGCACGCAGGAAGCTTTCCAGGCGACTGTAGATGTAGATGCCGTAGTCCACGCCGATCCCCACGCCCAGCGCCACCACCGGCAAGGTCGCGACCTTCACGCCGATACCCATGAACGCCATCAACGCGTTCCCCAGCACCGAGGTCAGCACCAGCGGCAGGACGATACACAAGGTCGCCGCCCAGGAACGGAAGGTGATCATGCACATGGTCGCCACGCAGATATACACCAGGACCAGGATCGTCAGCTCCGATGCCTTGATCACTTCGTTGGTGGCGGCCTCGATCCCGGCGTTACCGGCGGCAAGGAGGAATTCCAGGCCGTTCTTGTTGTTCTCCTTGGCGAAGTCCTGCACCGCATGCACCGCGCGATCCAGGGTCGCGGCCTTGTGGTCGTTGAGGAACACCAGTACCGGTGCCAGGGAGCAATCGGTGTTGTACAGGCCATCGGCCCGGGCGATGGAGTTGTTCAGCACATCGGGGTTGCGCGACAGGGTTTCCCACTTCAAGTTGCCCTCGTTCATGCCCTTGATCATCTGCTTGGACACGGTCACCAGCGAGATCGCCGACTGCACGCCCTCGGTGTTCTGCATCTTCCACATCAGCTCGTCGATGGGCGCCATGGCCTCATAGTGCGAACAGCCCTCGGGTGGGGTCTTGACCATCACCACCAACACGTCGGAACTGGTGGAGTAGTTGTTGATGATAAAGCGGTTGTCCTTGTTGTAGCGCGAATCGGGACGCAGCTCCGGCGCGCCCTGGTCGAGATCGCCGATCTTCAGGTTGTGTCCGTACCAGAGGCCGCCCCCCAGGGCCAACAGGGCCAGGACGATGGACACCGGCGCGACCTTGGGACTGGCGAAGTTTGCCAACAGGCGCCAGAACGAGTGCTCGCGGGTCGCATCCTTCTTGCTGCGCTCGACGGCCTTCTTGCTGATGCCGACATAGGAGATCGCCACTGGCAGCAGGATCAGGTTGGTGAATACGATCACCGCCACGCCGATGGACGCACCGATGGCCAGTTCGCGAATCACGCCGATGTCGATGATCAGCAGGGTGATAAAGCCCACGGCGTCAGCGAGGATCGCAATCATCCCCGGCAGGAACAATTGCCGGAAGGTCCGTCGGGCCGCCGTCAGGGCGTTGTCGGCGTCGCTGGACTGCAAGGCGATGCCGTTGATCTTCTGCACGCCATGGGAGATACCGATGGCGAAGATCAGGAACGGCACCAGCATCGAGTACGGGTCCAGGCCAAAGCCGAACGCGTGCATCAGCCCCAGTTGCCAGACCACCGCCACCAGGGTGGTGACCAGCACGGCGATGGTGCTGCGGATGCACCAGGTGAACCAGTACAACAGCACCAGGGTGATGATGAAGGCGATACCGAAGAACAGCACCACCATGACCAGGCCATCGATCAGGTCACCGACCTTCTTGGCGAAACCGACAATGTGCACCTTCACATTCGGGTTCTGCGCTTCGAACTTGTCGCGGATCTTCTCTTCGAGCTGGTGGGAGAACTTCTGGTAGTCCAGCGCCAACAACTTGCCCTGGTCCTGCGGGTCCGGGTAGGACTCCAGCAGCGGGATATCGACGATGCTCGACTTGAAGTCGTTGGCCACCAGGCGTCCGACCTGGCCGGACTTGAGCACGTTGTTGCGCAACTTGTCGAGGCTGTCGGCCGAGCCGTTGTAGCTCTGCGGGATCACTTCGCCGCCAGCAAAGCCCTCCTCCGTCACTTCGGTCCAGCGCACGCTGGGGCTCCACAGCGACTTGAGGCCGGAGCGGTCGACGCCGGGAATGTAGAACACCTCGTCGTTGATCTGCCTTAGGGTCTCCATGTATGACGGGGTGAAGATATCGCCGTCCTTGGCCTCTACGGAAATCCGCACGGTGTTGCCCAGGTTGGCGAGGTCGTTGCGGTGCTCCATCATCTTTTCAATGAACGGATGCTTGAGCGGAATCATTTTCTCGAAGCTGGTGGACGGGCGGATCAGCGTGGCCTGCCAGAACAGGAAGGCGCTGACCAGCAGGCAGATAACGATCACTGCCGGACGGTTGTTGAAAATCAGGCGCTCGAGAAACGTCGCCTTGTCCTGATGATGACTTTGATGACTGCTCATGAAGATTCCCGCCTTTCTTGTTATTGGCCCAGCTCAGCGCCGGTCGGCGTGGTGGTGTGGGCGCCGCCCTGGCCGACGAGGATCAGCTTGCCGTTGCCGGCCGCCGTCACCGCCGACAGGGAAATCCGGTCGGGACGGTTGAACACACTGAAGGTCACGCCATCGTCGCTACTGCGGATCACGCTGCCGCCGTTGCCGACGATCACCAGCGAACCGTCGCCCAGCAAGGTCGCGCCGGACAGACCGAACTCCAGGGCACCACGGGTGGCCTTGAGTTCGACCGGTGCCCAGCTGCTGCCGAAGTCAGTCGAGCGGTAGAGATTGCCGCGCAAGCCGTAGGCCAGCAGCGTCGAGGGTTGGGCGGTGCCGATCACGCCGAACAGCGAACCCTGGTACGGGCCTTCGACGCGCTCCCAGGTCTGGCCCCAATCGACGGAGCGGAACATGCTGCCCTGCTCGCCGACCACGAACAGCCCGGCATCCTTGACCGCGGCGATAGCGTTGAGGTGGAACTGGTCGGGGTTGTCGAGGCGCTCGCTGACGTTTTCCCAGTGCTGGCCGCCGTCGCTGGTTGCCAGCAGGGCCCCGTAGGCGCCCACGGCAAAGCCTGTGCTGGCGTCCTTGAACCAGACGTCGAGCAACGGTGCTTCGCGCTTGAGGTCTTCGAACTGGCGGGTCCAGGTGGCGCCGCCGTCCTCGCTGGCGAGGATCTGCGCATCGTGGCCGACGGCCCAGCCGTGGCGCTCATCGACGAAATAGACCGCCGTGAGCATCTGCCGGGTCGGAACCCGGGCCTGGGTCCAGTGGCCGCCCTGGTCGTCGGAAAAGAGGATGTGTCCGCGATCGCCGACGGCCACCAGGCGGTTGCCGGCATGGGCCACGTCGAGCAGCAGGCTCTTGCTGGCCTTGGACGATTCGATGGAGTAGACCGTGTCGGCAGTGCCGGGTGCCGCCGCGTAGGCGCTGGCCGGCAGTGCGGCGAGTCCCGACAGCGCAAGCGCCGTCACCAGCAATGCCGTGCCGCGCCATGTCGGCGGACAGCAAGAACCCGTAGGCCTCACAGGCTCATTCATAGACCTTTCTCCCCATTTATTATTGTCAGGTCGTCCAACCTTTCAGGGTGCCTTCGAGGGCGTTTCATGACTGCCTGGTCGTCTGAAACCAGCAATCTAGAGCCCCTTCTAAAGCTGGAGCTATCCTATAGGGCTTTGGAATCGTCTGACAATCGACGCCACGTTATCTTTTGTTAACCCGGGGCGTTAAGGGCAGGCCTGAATGATGGGGCATCAGGTGAGGTGATGAACAAAGGCCATGTGGCGAGCGGGCTTGCCCGCGTTCGGCTGCGAAGCAGTCGCAAAACCAGAGCACTCGGTTTAACTGACCCATCGTGGCCGCTGGTTTTGGGAGCGCTTCGCGCTCCAGCGGGGGCAAGCCCCCTCGCCACAGGCAAGCCCTCTCGCCACAGGCAAGCCCCCTCGCCACAGGCAAGCTCCTTCGCCACAGGAAAGCCCCCTCGCCACAGGCAAGCTCCTTCGCCACAGGAAAGCCCCCTCGCCACAAGGAGGCCCGCGATCCCGCCAAGTCAGGCCAGGCTTTTGCTGACGACCTCATACACATCGGCCGACAACTCACCCGAACCGCGAATCCGCTCCAGCTCAGCCTTCATCAGCGCTTGGCGGGCGCCGTCGTATTTGCGCCAGCGGGTCAGCGGCGCCAACTGCCGGGAAGCAATCTGCGGATTCAGGGCATTGAGCTGGATCACGATGTCCGCCAGGAAGCGGTAACCGGAACCATCCGCCGCGTGGAAGTTGATCAGGTTTTGCCCGGCAAAGGCCCCGATCAACGCCCGCACCTTGTTCGGGTTCCTGATGGTGAACGCCGGGTGTTCCATCAAGGCCTTGACCCGCTGCAAACCACCGGGCAACACGCTGCCGGCCTGGACACTGAACCACTGGTCCATGACCAGCGGATTGTCCTTGAAGTGCTCGGCGAAACTGGCCAGCGCCAGGGCCTTCTCGGCCTCGAACGGCGAGTTCACCAACACCGCCAGGGCGGTCAGGCGCTCGGTCATGTTGTCGCTGTTCTCGAACTGTTCCAAGGTCGCCGCCAACACTTGCGGCTTGCCGCTGAGCATCAGGTAGGACAGCGCGATGTTCTGCAAGGCACGCCGGGCGAAATGCTCGTTCTCGGCCACATAAGGCGTGGCTTTCGACAACGCGCGGTTGGCCTGGTAACGCTGCCACAAGCCGTCGAACAGCTGCTCGGCCAACTGCCGACGGACGAACTCGCGAGCCGTATGGATCGCTTCGACATCGGCCACTTCGCTGATTTCGGTAAGGTAGGCCTCACCCGGCAGCGAGAGCATTTCGGCGACCATTGCCTGGTCCAGTTGCTCGTTGGCCAGCACGCTGCGCAAGGCCGTGACCAGGCGCGGGTCGAGCACCAGCGCCACGCCCTTCCGATGCTGGGCGATCAGTTCCTGCAACACCTGCACCGACAATTGCTGGCCGGCATCCCAACGGTTGAAACCGTCGCTGTCGTGCTGCATCAGGAACATCAACTGGTCGCGACTGTACGGGAAGCTCAGCTTCACCGGCGCCGAGAACCTTCGCAGCAGCGATGGCAACGGCTTGGCGTCGAGCCCCACGAAGGTGAAGGTCTGTTCGGCCTCGATCACCGAGAGCACGCGACTGGTGCTGCCAGCGCTCGCTTCGCCCGCCAGTTGCAAGGCGATTTCAGCGCCCTGGGCATCCAGCAGGCCGATTTCCAGCGGAATCACGAATGGCAGTTTTTCCTGCTTGTCCGGCGTCTGCGGGCAGCTCTGGCGGAAGGTCAGGCTGTAGGTTTTCGCGGCGGCGTCATAGTCCTCGCTGACCGCCAGGCGTGGCGTACCGGCCTGGCTGTACCAGCGCTTGAACTGGCTGAAGTCGACGCCGTTGGCATCTTCCATGGCCTTGACGAAATCGTCGCAGGTCACGGCCTGGCCGTCATGGCGCTGGAAGTACAGGTCGCTGCCCTTGCGGAAGCCTTCGGCGCCAAGCAGGGTGTGGATCATGCCGACCACTTCCGAGCCCTTCTCATAGACAGTCAGGGTGTAGAAGTTGGAGATCTCGATAAAGCTGTCCGGGCGCACGGCATGAGCCATGGGGCCGGCGTCCTCGGCGAACTGGTGGGTGCGCAGGTAGGCGACATCCTGGATACGCTTGACCGTAGGCGAGTTCATGTCGGCGGAGAAGCCGGCATCGCGGAACACCGTGAAGCCTTCCTTGAGCGACAGCTGGAACCAGTCGCGACAGGTCACGCGATTGCCCGACCAGTTGTGGAAATATTCGTGGGCGACGATGGCCTCGACCCGCTGGTGCGCGGCGTCGGTGGCGGTTTCGGCACGGGCCAGCACGGCACTGGAGTTGAAGATATTGAGGCCCTTGTTCTCCATGGCGCCCATGTTGAAGTCGTTGACCGCGACGATCATGAAGATGTCCAGGTCGTACTCGCGACCGTAGACTTCCTCGTCCCAGCGCATGGACTTCTTCAGGCTGTTCATGGCGTGCTGGCACTTGTCGATGTTTTCCGGCTCGACATAGATGCGCAGCGCCACGTTACGCCCGCTCATGGTGGCGAAGCTGTCTTCGACACACCACAGGTCACCGGCCACCAGGGCGAACAGGTAGGCCGGCTTCATGAACGGGTCTTCCCAGGTCGCCCAGTGCCGACCGTCGTCCTGGGGACCGTTGCCCACCGGGTTGCCGTTGGACAGCAGCACCGGGTAGCGATGCTGCTCGGCGATGACCGTGGTGGTGAACTTGCTCATCACGTCCGGGCGGTCGAGGTAATAGGTGATCTTGCGAAAGCCTTCGGCCTCGCACTGGGTGCAGAACATCGCGCCGGACTTGTACAGGCCTTCCAGGGCGGTATTGGTTTCCGGGTGGATCTTCACGCTGGTGTCGACACTGAAGCGCTCGCTGCCCGGGTGCAGGGTCAGGTGGCTGTCGTCGATCTGGTAATCGGAATTCGCCAGTACCCGGTCGTCGAGTTGCACCGAGAGCAGCTCCAGCAACTGGCCGTCGAGCACCAACGGTGGCAGGCCCGGGCCGCGAGCCGGGTTGCGGCGCATCACCAGTTGCGCATGGACCAGGGTATGGTCCTCGAACAACTCGAAGGTCAGGTGCGTCTCGTCGATCAGGTAGTCCGGTGCCTGATAGTCCTTCAGATAGATCATCTTCGGCTGTTCGGTGCGCATGAGGGCGTCCTTTTACTGATGCACGGCGAGTTGGTAGGCCGTGTATTTACGGATATTGATCACGCCGGTGTCAAAGATCAGGTACTGGCCCTTGATCCCCATCAGCGTGCCTTCGGCAATCGGATCCTTGTCCAGGTTGAAGCTGACCACCTTGGTCGGGTAATGCTCGATCGGGTAACGGATTTCCAACGGCTCGACATCGCGCAACGGCTGGATGGCTTGCAGGCCGAACCGCGTCTGCAAGGCGGTGAAGCCCTCGGCACAGGATTCGAACAACTGCTCGCGCACCGCCTTGAGGTCCACCGCTGGCGCATCGCCCTTGAGCAAGGCGCGCCAGTTGGTCTTGTCGGCCACCTGGCTGCGAAACAGGTCCTCGACAAAGCCGGACTGCTGGCGGGTGGCAACCCGCACGATAGGCAACGCCTGGCTGGCGCCCTGGTCGAGCCAACGGGTCGGCAACTGGGTGGCGCGGGTGATACCGACCTTGATCCCCGACGAGTTGGCCAGGTAGACCACGTGCTCGGTCATGCAGAATTTCTCGCCCCAGGCCGGCTCGCGGCAGGTACCGGCGTCGTAATGGCAGCGCTCGGGGCTCATGATGCAGGTGTCGCACTGGGCCAGCTTGGTCATGCACGGGTAGCAATAGCCCTGGCTGAAGCTGGTCTTGGTCTTGCGTCCACAATGGGTGCAATGAATCGCCCCGAGAAATTCCAGGCGCAGCTTCTGGCCGATCAACGGGTTGACCGGCACCTCGCTGTCACCCAGGCGAAAGGCGTACTGCACGGCCGCGCCCTCAAGGCGCGCCGACATCTTGCTGATTGCACCGCGGCCAAGCTCGATCAATGGATGGCGTCCGACTTGAACAGGATATTGGGCACCGGTTCCGACTTCGAGCCGCACTCCTGCGTGCCCATGTAGCCGGTACGCTGGTCTTCCGGCAGGTTCTGGGTTTCCCAGGCGATCATCGCCTGCAACGACAGCTCGCGCTGTTCGGCGCTGAGCTTGCGCCCGTCGGGCCATTTGCCGATTTCCACCGCCAGTTTCAGGCTCTGGTAGATGTCGGGGGTGATGTTTTCGATCATTTCGATAAAAGAGGACATGCGCGCTCCACGCTTGAAAAAAAGGCGACTAGACGGCCAGTTTACGACGAGCCCAGAGGCCGCCCAACAAACCGGTGAAACATCCGATGAGCAGTCCGCCGACATGGGCTCCGTTGGCGATTTCGCCGAAGCCGATCATCGACACCAGGCCCGACAGGCACAACAGCAGCCAGACCAGCATCATCACCAGCACGCCACGCGGCAGGCGATAGGCCGGGTTCGGCGCCAGCCACTGGTAGATCCAGCAATGTCCGAGCAAACCGTAGAGCACCCCGGACAGGCCGCCGAACAGGGTCGGACCACTGACGTAATACTGCGTGTAGTTGGAGACCAGGCTGAACAGCAGCGTCAGCCCCAGCAGGTTGATACTGCCCTGGCGCCGCTCGATGCGCCGCCCCAGCTCCCAGTACCACATGCCATTCATGGCGATATGCAGGATGCCGAAGTGGATCAGCATCGGCGTCACCAGCCGCCACCACTGCCCCGCCGCCAAGCCATCGGCCAGGGGTGTGAACTGGACGTAGTTGCCGCTCACCCGGAAGTCGAGGAAGGTGAACCAGTGCATGACCTGGAGATTGTCACCCAGCAAGGTCACGGCGGCGACGATCAGGCTCAGCAACAGGATCGTGGCGGTGGCCGGAGTCTGGCGCACCTGAGTGAGAAAGTTCGGTCGGCTCATGGCGACCGGCGGGGCCTCGACTTCCAGGTGGTTGTCCGGATCGCCGCCGGGGAAACGCTGGTACAAGGACAGCACGTCGGCACTGATCGACTCGGGCACCCACAGCACCTGCTCGCCGGCCTCTTCATTGACCCGGTGCGGCACCTGCATGCGCTCCAGCAGTTTGACGAAACCACTCAAGTCAGTGCTCAGCGGCAGGCGTAAGACAGCAGTGGCACTCATCGCAAAGCCTCGGGACGTTCAACATCGACCCAGACGAACTTCTGTGGGTCGAGCGTGGTTTCCTGGTCCAGCCGGTAGGCCGCCAGCTTGCCGTAGAGCACGGCGCTGTAATCCAGGCAGGCCAGGTTGGGACGGATCGGCGCCGGCTTGCCGCTGCGCCAGTAGTGACCGACGAACAGCATCGGCTCTTCGAGGCCATAGCGCAGCAAGGCATTTTTTTCGATCGGCGACAGCGGCTTGGTCGCCACCTGCTCAGGCAAGGCGTCCGGCTGGAAGACGATATCGCCGTAGGTCTGCGGGTCGTCTTCCCAGAATTTGGTGCGGAAGAACGCCCGGGTCAGGCCGTCGCCACCGGTCAGCGTCAGGCCATCCGGCAGGCGCATGTCGGTGCCGCGCAGCAGGCGGTCGAACACCGTGGCGGCAAAGCTGCCGGACAACGCCGAAGCTTTCAGGAACGCTTCGTCGATCCGCCCGTCGGGGTACTGCGCCCGCAGCGGCGCGATCAAGCCGCCATCCCAGCAGGCATGCACCACGCGGAAACGTCCGGCATCGACGAACAACGGCAGTTCGTAGAACCAGGCGAGGAAGTCATGCCAGTCGGCCGGGTGCTGCTCGAACTGGCTCAGGGTCTCCTGGAGCAAGCGGGCATGGCGCGGCGTGTGTTCGCGCACGAACTGCTTGCCGCTGCCCGCGGCTGCCGGGGTGCTCCAGCCCAGGGCGTTGAACTCGTGGTTGCCCATGATGCACAGCGCCTGCCCGGCCTCGACCATGTCATGGACGATATGCAGCGCCTCGCGGATGCGCGGGCCGCGGTCGATGATATCGCCGAGGAACACCGCCATGCGCGACGGATGCCGCCAGACGCCCGCCAGCTTCTGGTAGCCGAGCATGTCCAGCAGATGTTCGAGGGTCTGGGCGCAACCGTGCACATCGCCGATCAGATCGTAGCCACGCGCGGGATCGAGCATCAGTCGCCTCCACTACCGAGCCGACTGCCCCAGCCGAGCTTGGTGCGGCAGACTTCGTAATAGTTGTGATCGAGCGGGTGAATCAGCCGCAGCTTCTGCGGTTTCTTGCTGATGGTCACCGTATCGCCGGGGGCACAGGTGAAATGGTTCTGTCCGTCACAGGAAACCTGCGGGTAGATCTGCATGTCCTTGGACACCACGATTTTCAACTCACTGTTGCCATCCACCACAATGGGGCGGCTGGACAAGGTATGGGGGTACATGGGCACGATCACAATGGCATCGAGCTTGGGATGCATGATCGGACCACCGGCGGACAGCGCATAGGCGGTGGAGCCGGTGGGCGTGGCGACGATCAGGCCGTCGGCCTTCTGGCTGCAGACGAACTGACCGTCGATATACAGCTCGAACTCGATCATCCGCGTCGACTTGCCGGGGTGCAGGACCACGTCGTTGAGCGCGTCGCCCTGGCCGATGGCTTCGGCATGGCGGCGCACTTCGGCTTGCAGCAGAAAGCGGTTCTCCACCAGGTAGTGGCCGTCAAGGACCTTGGCTACTTCGACTTCCAGGTCATCCGGACGGATATCGGTGAGAAAACCCAGGTTGCCGCGGTTGATCCCCAGCACCGGGATATTGTGCCGGGCCAGCGCGCGGGCGGCGCCGAGCAGACTGCCGTCGCCACCGACGACAATCACCATGTCGCAGACTTCGCCGAGCATCTTGCGCGACGAGGTTTGCAGGCCGTGCCCCGGCAGGACCTCGGCGATGGTGTCTTCGAGGATGACGTGCAAGTGCCGCGCCAGCAGAAATTTCTTCAGGCGGCGAACGGTATCCAGCACCTGCGAACTGCCCAGGCGGCCAATGATGCCGATATTGCGAAATTGCTCCATGGGGCTCCTGCGGGGTCTGGGACGGGCAAAGGGGAGATTATGGGCGAAAGCCGGCCCGAGACAAAACCCTTTCAGCTATGCTCGCAGGATGATCCTCTTCCCCGACTTGCTCAACCTGCCCCGACAGTTGCGCCATCCCGAAGTGCGCGACCTGGCCTGGGTCATCCTCGCGCCACCGATGCTGGAAGAGACGCCATGGCCGCAACGCCACCCCTTGGCCGGCAGCGACTGGGTGCGGGCGCCGGAGCGGCTGGAGCACTGGTTGCACGAACTGGACCGCGATCCCGTCGCGCTGCAGGACTGGCTGGTCCGCGGGGCGAGCCGGCGCCTGGGGCTGTATTACGAGCGGTTGTGGCAGTTCGCCGTGCAACAGGCGCCCGGGATCGAGTTGATCGGCGCCAACCTGCCGATCCGCCGCGCGGGCCACACCCTCGGCGAACTGGACCTGCTGTTGCGCGATCGCGATGGCGTGCATCACCTGGAACTGGCGATCAAGCTGTACCTCGGTCCGCAGCAAGGCGGTGGCGAAGATCCGGCGCAATGGCTGGGCCCGGGTTGCCATGACCGGCTCGACCGCAAACTGGCGCACCTGAGCCAGCACCAATTGCCGATTTCCGCCCGACCGGAGAGCCGCGAGGCCCTGGCGGCGCTGGATATCCATCAGTTCAGCGCGCAGTTGTGGCTGGGTGGTTACCTGCTGTATCCGTGGCCCGGAACCGCGTGTCCGCCGCGTGGCGCTCACCCACGACACCTGCATGGACGTTGGCTGCATCAGCGCGACTGGCCGGACTTTATCAAGCGCAGCCCGGCGGGACGCTGGCAACCCCTGCCCCGCCATGCCTGGCTGGCGCCGGCGCACTACACCGAAGCGGATGCCTGGCCGCGGGAACGCCTGGACCAATGGCTGGAAGAACTGGACCCGCATGCGCCGGCACAGTTGCTGGTGCGTTTGACCCGGAATGAGCAAGGCGACTGGGAAGAGGCCGAGCGCTTGTTCCTGGTGGCCGATCTCTGGCCGAATGTGCCGGGTACCGGTTAACCCTGTGTGGGACAGATCTACAATTGACCGATCCGCTGCAAATGCGCGGCATCGATCTCCGCCGGCGACAACGCCAGCAATGCCCGACAGCGCCGTTCGATCTGCGTCACCGTGGCCCTGAACGCCGCCATCACCGCCGCTTCATCGCCCGCCACATGGGACGGATCCTCCAACCCCCAGTGCGCCTTGAGCGCCGGACCGAAATACACCGGGCACGGCTCCCCCGCCGCCTTGTCGCATACCGTGATAACGATATCCGGCACCGCCTCGGCAAACACCTCGGAACCTTTGCTGGAAAGCCCTTCGCTGGCGATCCCCAGCTGTTCCAGCGTTTTCAGGCTCAGCGGATGCACCTGGCCGGACGGAAAACTGCCGGCGCTCACCGCGCGCCAGCCGGCTGGCGCCAGGTGGTTGAACACCGCCTCGGAGAGAATGCTGCGGCAACTGTTGGCCGTGCACATGAACAGGACTTTCATCACAACGCTCCTCGTCAAACCAGCGACAAACGCAAGGCCAGGGCCGCCAGGGTCACCAGCAGCACCGGCAGGGTCAGGACAATCCCGACCTTGAAGTAATAGCCCCAGCCGATGCGGATATCCTTGCGCTCCAGCACGTGCAGCCAGAGCAAGGTGGCCAGGCTGCCGATGGGGGTGATTTTCGGGCCCAGGTCGCTGCCGATGACGTTGGCGTAGATCATCGCGTCCTTCACTACACCGCTGGCCTGGCTGGCGTCGATCGACAAGGCGCCGATCAGCACCGTCGGCAGGTTGTTCATCACCGAGGACAGGAACGCGCTCAGCAGCCCGGCGCCCATGGCCGCGCCCCAGATCCCGTAGCGGGCGAAATGGTCCAGCCAACCGGCCAGGTAAGTGGTCAGCCCGGCATTGCGCAGGCCGTAGACCACCAGGTACATACCCAGGGAGAAAATCACGATCTGCCACGGCGCCTCTCGCAGCACCCTGCGGGTCGAGATCTTGTGACCCCGGGCGGCGATCCCCAGCAACAATGCGGCGCAGGCCGCCGAAATCGCGCTGATGGGAATCCCCAGCGGCTCCAGGGCAAAGCAGCCCACCAGCAGGATGACCAGCACCCACCAGCCGGCGATGAAGGTGGCCTTGTCGTGGATCGCGCTGGCGGGCAGTTCCAACTGCTGCGGGTCGTAGTCACGGGGAATGTCCCGGCGGAAGAACCACAGCAGCACCAACAGGGTCGCGGCCACGCTGACCAGGTTCACCGGCAGCATCACCGAGGCATAGGCATTGAAGCCGATCTTGAAATAGTCGGCCGAGACGATGTTCACCAGGTTCGAGACCACCAGCGGCAGGCTCGCGGTGTCGGCGATAAAACCGGCGGCCATGACGAACGCCAGGGTCGCCGCCTTGGAAAAGCGCAGGGCCAGGAGCATGGCGATGACAATCGGCGTGAGGATCAGCGCCGCGCCATCGTTGGCGAACAATGCCGAGACCAGCGCCCCCAGCAGCACGAAAGCGGCAAACAGTTTGCGACCGCTGCCGCGCCCCCAACGCGCCACATGCAACGCCGCCCAGGCAAAGAAGCCGGCCTCGTCAAGCAACAGGCTGATGATGATCAGGGCGATAAAGGTGCCGGTGGCATTCCAGATGATATCCCAGACCAGCGGGATATCAGCCAGATGGACCACGCCGCAGAGCAAGGCCAGCAGCGCGCCCAGGCAGGCGCTCCAGCCGACGCCCAGGCCCTTGGGCTGCCAGATCACCAGGGTAATGGTCAGTAGGAAAATCAACGCGGCAATCAACATGCACAACAACCTTCAAGGTTAGCAAGAGGGACGGCAAAGGCTCAGCAGCAACGCGCCGGCCGCTCGTTCATGGCCAGCAGCCGCTGGATATCGGCGGCCAGCCAGGGTTCGTTGGCCCGCAGGGTACCCTGCAACAACGTCAAGACCCATTCGGGCAGCCCAGGGTGCAGGCGATAAAACACCCACTGCCCCTGGCGCCGATCGGCCAGCAGCCCGCCCTGGCGCAACTGCGCCAGGTGGCGGGAGATTTTTGGTTGGCTCAACTCCAGGGCGACGGTCAATTCGCACACGCAGAGTTCACCTTCACGCGCCACCAGCAGCACGATCTGGCTACGGGTTTCGTCCGCCAGACATTTGAAGAGTTCCACGGGGGAGGAAAAACCGGACATCACGACGCACCAGAACATATGGAAATCCAAATATATGGATAGTCATATATGAAAGCAAGTCCCAGTCACGAACAACAGGAAGAGAAACCCTGACTTGCGGCAGACAAACCGCTGAAAAAAACATTAAAGTGTTGGCACTCCGTCGCTCAAGAATGGAGGTTCCAGCCCTGATGACCCGAGGAACACGTTATGCCCTGGAAGAACACCGACAGCCGCTATAGCAGCATGTCGATCGCATTGCACTGGTTGATGCTCGTATTGCTGGCGGTGGTCTACGCCTGCATCGAGTTTCGCGGAATTTTCCCCAAAGGCAGCGGTGGTCGCACCTTGATCGTCGAGGCGCACTACATGTTCGGCCTGACCGTGTTCGTGCTCGTCTGGCTGCGTTTGCTCGCGCGCACTCTCGGCGTGGCGCCGAAGATCACCCCCGCGCCGCCGGCCTGGCAGATGCTGGTCTCGAAGCTGATGCACTGGGCACTGTACCTGTTCATGATCGCTACGCCGATCCTCGGCTGGCTGCTCGTCAGCGCGCAAGGGCATTCGGTGATGTTCTACGGCATTGAACTGCCGGCGCTGATGGGCGAGGACGCAGCGTATGCCAAACAGGTCAAGGAGTGGCATGAACTGATCGCCAGCACCGGATACTGGCTGATCGGCCTGCATGCCCTGGCCGGGCTGTTTCATCACTACTTCGTGCGGGATAACACCCTGTTGCGCATGTTGCCCAAGCGTAATGCCTGAACCCGGCCCCTGTAGGAGCAGTAAATGGGGTTACGGGGCAAAACCCCGGCGCCCCTGCAAACCGCCGGTATGCACGAACACCAGTCGCGTGCCCGGCGCGAACCGCCCGGCGCTCACCCGCTCCCATAGCGCCAGCAAGGCCTTGCCGGTATACAGCGGCTCCAGCGGCACGCCACCTTGCTGCTCGCTGCGGGCGATAAAATCCTGCAACTGCGGATCGACCTTGGCAAAACCGCCACGGCTGGCGTCGATCAGTTCAAAAGCCGAACCAACCGCCCCACCCTCCTCCAGGATCGTCGCGACCAGGGACGCCACGCCATGATCGGCCGGCACCGCCAGGGCACCGTACACCGGTCGCTGTCCGGCCTCGGCCAAGACCAGCCCGGCCAGGGTCGTGCCGGTTCCGGCAGCCAGCCACCAGCCGTGATAGTCATCCCAGCCGAGTGCCGGCAACTGCTCGCGCACACTGCCCGGCAAGACCGCGCAACCGCGCGCGCCCTTCAGGCCACCACCACCCTCCGGCACACCGTGCAGATGCGGGTAACGCCGGCGCCATGGCGCCCAGAAGTCCGGCGCATGGCGCGCCCGATAACCGCCATAGCCAAGCCAGTGCAGTTCCATCCCGAAATCCAGGAGGTCACGAACGGTAGGGGTTTGCACCGGATGGCCGCGCAACAGGCCGACGCAGGGGAAGCCGAAACGCTTGCCCGCCGCCGCCAGGGCGTGAAGATGATTGGAATGTGCGCCACCCAGGCTGATCAGGCCCTCGGCCCCGAGCTGCCGGGCCGCCGCCAGATGCTCGGTGAGCTTGAACCACTTGTTGCCGCTGATCAGCGGATCGATCAGGTCGAGACGTAGCACGGCCACCTCGACTCCGGCCCGGGCCAGCCAGTCCAGGTTCAGCGGTTCGAGGGGGGCGTGAGGGTGCCAGTCGATACAGGCCAGCATCGCGGAGCGATCCGTTTGGAGGGGGCCGGCAGTTTATCAGCTCAAGCCCTGTAGCGTTTTCAAGAGCCCCCCCCAGAAAACTACAACTCAGCCGCCAACCGCGAGCCCTGGTTGATCGCCCGCTTGGCATCCAGCTCCGCCGCCACGTCCGCGCCACCGATCAGGTGCACCGTCTGCCCAGCCGCGAGCAGCCCGTCCTGCAACTCACGCAGCGGGTCCTGCCCGGCGCAGATCACCACGTTGTCCACCGCCAGCAACTGCGGCTCGCCAGCGCCGATACGGATGTGCAGGCCCGCATCGTCGATCTTCAGATATTCGACGCTGTTGAGCATCTGCACCCGCTTGTTCTTCAACCCGGTGCGATGAATCCAGCCAGTGGTCTTGCCCAGGCCATCGCCAACCTTGGAGGCCTTGCGCTGCAACAGGAACACTTCACGGGCCGGCGCATGGGGCTCGGCCTTGATCCCGGCCACCCCACCCCGCGCCTCCAGACGGGGATCGATGCCCCACTCCTTCCAGAACGCCTCGCGATCCAGGCTGGTAGCCACGCCTTCATGCACCAGGAACTCGGAAACGTCGAAGCCGATGCCACCAGCACCGATCACCGCGACCTTGTGACCCACCGCCTTGCGCTCCAGCAACACATCCAGGTAACTCAGCACCTTGGGGTGGTCGATGCCGGGAATCGCCGGCAGCCGAGGCGCGATGCCCGTGGCGAGGATGATCGTGTCATAGCCGCCGGCCACCAGTTGCGCTACATCCACTCGCGTCTCGAGGCAGACCTCGACATGGCTGGTTTGCAGCTTGCGCTTGAAGTAACGCAGGGTCTCGAAGAACTCCTCCTTGCCCGGCACGCGCTTGGCGACATTGAACTGGCCACCGATTTCACTGGCCGAATCGAACAACGTCACCTGGTGCCCGCGCTCGGCCGCCACGGTGGCCGCCGACAGACCGGCGGGGCCGGCGCCGACCACGGCGATTTTCTTCACCTGTGTGACCGGCAGATAATTCAGCTCGGTCTCGTGGCAGGCCCGCGGGTTGACCAGGCAGGAGGTCAACTTGCCGCCAAAAGTATGGTCCAGGCAGGCCTGGTTGCAGCCGATGCAGGTATTGATTTCGTCGGCACGCCCCTCTGCCGCCTTGTTGACGAACTCCGGGTCGGCCAGGAACGGTCGCGCCATGGAGACCATGTCGGCATCGCCGGCGGCGAGGATCTGCTCGGCCACTTCCGGGGTGTTGATCCGGTTGGTGGTGATCAGCGGAATGCCCACCGAGCCACGCAACTTGGCGGTAACCTTGCTGAACGCGGCACGTGGCACCTTGGTGGCAATCGTCGGGATACGCGCCTCGTGCCAGCCAATGCCGGTATTGATGATCGTCGCGCCAGCCTGCTCTATGGCCTTGGCCAATTGCACGATTTCTTCCCAGGAGCTGCCGCCCTCCACCAGGTCGAGCATCGACAGGCGGAAAATGATGATGAAGTCCGGGCCCACCGCCTCGCGCACCCGGCTTACGATCTCCACCGGCAAACGCATGCGGTTCGCGTAGCTGCCGCCCCAACGGTCGGTGCGATGGTTGGTGTGGGCCGCGAGGAACTGGTTGATGAAGTAACCTTCCGAACCCATGATTTCGACGCCGTCATACCCGGCACTCCGGGCCAGGGTCGAGCAGGTCACGAAGTCGGCAATCTGTTTCTCGATACCGGCCTCATCCAGCTCCTTGGGTTTGAACGGGTTGATCGGGGCCTGGATCGCACTGGGCGCCACTTGTTTCGGACTGTAGGCATAACGCCCGGCGTGCAGGATCTGCAAGCAGATCTTGCCGCCGGCCGCATGCACCGCTTGGGTGACGATACGATGCTGATCAGCCTCGGCCTGGGTGGTCAGCCGAGCCGCGCCGGAATACACGCCACCCTCTTCGTTGGGAGCGATACCGCCGGTCACCATCAGGCCGACACCGCCACGGGCGCGCTCGGCGAAGTAGGCGGCCATGCGCTCGAAACCGCCGGTTTTTTCTTCAAGACCGGTGTGCATCGAGCCCATCAGGGTACGGTTGCGCAACGTGGTGAAACCCAGGTCGAGCGGGGCCAGCAGATGCGGGTATCGGGCGGCGGTCATAGAAACTCCACAATGGGCAAGATCACGGAATGCGGGAAGCTCTGCGGCTCCCGTCAATGGTATGACTGGCACATTAAAGAGGCCCTGGGCGGGGCTCAATGACCGAAACTTACAACTTATTGATCCAAATGTGCAGCGTCCCCGTTCAGGGGACGCTGCAGTTGCGCTCACTCACCACGATCAGGCGAACAATACCTGCACATTTTTCATGGCGTCATCGGCAAAACCCTGCAGGAATGCCTCAAAGGCCGGGACGTCCTCCTTGCCTCCGGTGTAAGGCTCGCCAATGATGGTCCAGGTCGCCTGGCTCTGATTAGCGCCGTGGGGGACTACCTCCATCACGGCCCAGAGGTTGCCAATGTTCAGTGAGGTGTAAATAAGCGACCAGGTCATGGTCATGCGCTCATCATCGTGGGTATTGAGTTGCTCAATGACCACATTGCCGTCCTTGAAAAGCTTCTTGCGCACCGATCGCACGCCCACGCCAGTCATTTCGATATGGGACAAGGCTGGGATAAATTTCGCGAAACCGCCAAAATCACCCACGACGCTCCACACGCTGCGAGGATCGGCATTGACGGTAACGCTCGCGACGATGGGGTTGCCGACTGGGTTGCGGACCAGGGTATCGGGTTCAAAGTGTTGCATGAAGGAGCTCCTTATGGGATCAGATAAAATCGATTTGCTTGAGGTAATCACAGCCTTTTTGTAGCAGCGCACTGTTCTTCGCCGGGTAATCCTCACCCATGCTCCGAATGCCCGAGAGCGCATTGCGGTACTCGATCATCGAGATGTCTCCGATGTCTTCCTCGAAACCGTTGAGGTAGAAACCCACCACGCCGAATAACGCGTTGTCACTGTCGATGCACGACAGCCGTTGTTGCCATTGAGTGACCGGTACCATCTCGAAGTCGTGGCCGGCTGCGCGGAAGGCTTCCAGGTAGTGGGTCCACGTCAGCGGCAGCGGATTGTGCAGGTTGAACACCGCTCTGGACTGGTTATGGCGACTGGCGTGAAAGGCGATAAAGCGCGCGAGGAAATCCACCGGCATCAAGTCGAAGTTGAGAGCCAGCTCAGGCACTTCCTTCAGCTGTAAAGAGCCCTTGAGCATCAGCATCAAACGGTTCTGATGAGGCTGACAGACCCCGGTGCGGGTGTTGAACGCAATGTTTCCCGGGCGATAGAGATTGACCCAGACACCCGACTCACTCGCATTCCACAAGATGCGCTCGGCCACCCATTTCGAGAGGTTATAGCCATTGCGAATGTAGATCGGGGGCGTGAATGCGGGAGGCTGCTCCAGCACCCGCCCCTCTTCATCCACCGTGCTCGATGCCGACAATGTGGAAATGAAGTTGAAAATCTTCTTGCTGCGGCCCTCGCACAATTGCAGGCATTCCAGCACGGGAGCGACGTTGTCCTTGACCAACGACTCGTAGTCGAGCACGTGGTTCACGTTGGCCGCGTTGTAGATCAACACACCATACTCACGATCGAGCCAGTCATAGTCGGCGTCGGACAAACCAAGGCGTGGCTTGCTGATATCAGCTGCCAGCACCTTGACCCGGCTCAGGTCAAGGTTTTCAAGACGGTTCTCGATAAGGGCATGCTCAAAGCGCTGCTGGGCACTCATCCCCCCCGACTCGCGGACCAGGCAGGCCACCTCGGTGCTGCCCAGCTCCAACAGTGCCTCGACAATGTGCACGCCGAGAAAGCCGTTGGAACCGGTCACGATCACTTTGTGTACATTCCCCAGGCGGCTGATGGGCAGTACATCCAGCTCGGGCCGAATCTTCGCATCCTGCAGAGCCTGCGGGCTGACCGTGGCAGTGGCCTCAATATCCTGATCGACCAGGTTAGCCAGGTTTATCAGGGTCGGTTGTTCGATAAACCGGTTGATCGATACCCCTTTGCCAAAGGCCTCGCGAATCCCCATGAGCATTTGCGACAGCAGAATGGAATGGCCGCCCAAGTTGAAGAAGCTGTCATCCACGGAGATATCCAGCGCCGGCAAATCCAGCAGTTGGGCCCATAGCGCCAGCAGTTGCTGTTGTGTAGGGTTCTGCGGTTCTTTTCGTGGCCCCTGGGTCTTGTAGCTGACCGGCATGTCTTTCAAGACCTTACGGTCGACTTTGCCATTCGTCGTAGCCGGCAACTGGTCCAGTAAACAGTAGGCGCTGGGGCGCATGTAATCGGGAAGATGATTGAGCGCGTAGGCCTGCAACTGTTCACTGGCCTGCTGAGCATCGCCGTGGTGAGGCTGGGCGAAAAATGCCAGGATGCGTCGTTGGCTATCAATCACCACCGCCAACTGACGGAACAGTTGACTGGCCTGCAAAAGATGCTCGATCTCTTCAGGCTCCACGCGAAAGCCGCGGATTTTCACCTGATTATCGATGCGGCCAATGATCTGGATACCTTCATCCGTCCAACGCGCCAGATCGCCTGTACGGTAAAGACGCACGGGCTGACCATCAGGCAGCTCATGCTGGCGATAGCGCTCCGCGCTCATCTGCTCGGCGTTGAGATAACCGGCACCCACGCCAGGGCCAGCGATATGGATCTCGCCGCTGTCGCTTTGTCGTACCGGCTGACCCTGCTCGTCCAACAGATAAATCGCCGTATTGGCGATGGGCACACCGAGGTTGCGGTTGCTGTCGCCGTGTTGGAAGGTACGGCAAGTGGCCAGGATCGTGGTCTCGGTAGGACCATAGATATTGTGCAGCGCACAGTTCCCGACCAATTGCTCAATCACGTGGGGCTCACAGACATCACCACCCGTGACCAAATGCTGCATGCCAAACAGCGACTCGAGCTGGATGATACTCAGCAACGCCGGAGGCAAGAACGCATGGGTGACCTGCTCTTGCCTGATCAGCTCGGCCAGCGCGACCGGATCGCGGCGCTGATCTTCGGTTGGCACTATCAGCTCGGCGCCTTGGATCAAGGTCGGGAAGATATCCAGCAACGATGCATCAAAGTTGATGGTGGAAAACTGCAACGCGCGGCTGTGTTCATCCAGTTGCACATAACGGGCATACCAGGCGCAGAAGTGGCTCAGGTTGTCGACCGTCAGCAACACGCCTTTGGGTTGCCCGGTGGTACCCGATGTATAGATCGCGACACAGGGTGCCGTGCCCATCACCTCCGTCCGCAGCAAGCTCTGGTGGGGGGCCAGTGCAACACGGTTGTAACCCTGCGCACCATGGTGAAAGAAATCCAGGTGACTGATGTCCAGGGTAGCCAACCCCGGCAGCGGGCTGCCAGCTTCTGAATCCTGGATCAGCAGGCTGGCACCAGCGTGTTTCAGTATCGCCGCGCGCCGCTCGGCAGGATGAGTCGGATCCAAGGGCAAATAAACCGCGCCACAGCCGATCACGGCCAGAATAGCGGCATACAGCGCGGTACTTTTGGGCAACGAGATGCCGACCACCGCAGGCCCGGAAGTGGGTACCTGAAGCAGAGGCTGCAGGCGCTCTTGAATGGCCACGCTATAGGCATGCAACTGCGCATACGACATGCCACGCCCATCCACCTTCAAGGCGTTGCGTTCGGCATTGGCCAGCAGGCTTTCGGCCAGGCGCTGGACGAATGGCCGCTTGGCCTCTTCCAATACCACCGCGCTGAAGGTCGCATTATGTCGATGCTGCCACGCCAGACGATCAAGCTGGCTCAAGCTCGACAACGTATCGGGAGCACTGGCCGGGGTGTGCTGCTCATCAAAGTAGCTGATGCTGCGAGAGTAGCGGCCGATGTGCAGGCTGGCCATTTCCACAATCTGCTCGATGGCCTGGTGGCTTGAATCGGCACCGTTGCCGGCGGCATCGCCGACGACTTCGACACACCTCAAGGCCATCCAGTCGCGAGGGTCTGTACGCCCCAGGCAGTGCAGGTGCAAGGGTGCGGCGAGATCACTGAAATCGTCGGACTGCACGCGCAAAGACAGCTGCGGACAAGACGGGTAATGCAGGGAGCACGCCAGGCTGGCGTCATCCACCAGCAAGTCAGGCGTCGGTAACTGGCAATGATCAATAGCTTCTACACTGGTCAGCAGGTGCGCCGTGTGACCCATCTGCTCCAGCTCTTGCGTCAAGCGGGCGAGCGCATGGCTGCGCCCGCACAGAATGATTTCAAGATGTCTCATTGAAGTTCTCCTCTAGCGCAGATAATCGGCAAGCGCTTCCTGCATGCAGGGGGCATCAAGCATGCCGCTGTGTTTGAAGAATCGGATGATGTTGCCTACCAGCGGATGGCTGGGCGTGATCGGAAAACTCATGCCCTCAACCTCCTCTCGCAGCGCCGCCTTGACGGACGAGCTAACCGGCAGTTGATTGATCAATGCGAAATCAAACCCTTGCTGGATCTCGTTCGTCAGATACTCGCCCAGGAATACCGGCATGATCGAGGCCAGTGAGCGCCGGTCCTGCTCACTCGCAGCGCTCCAGTAGATACGCGTCAACTTGGCCCAGAAACCCGAGTGACGACCTTCGTCAGCCAAGTGATCGGCCATCAAGCCCTTGACCGAAGCTTTGACCGAATCATCCCTGGCAAAGGCCGCGACATCATTGGTCAGGGTGTTTTCCGCGACGGCGACGCAGATCAGTTCGACGGCCGCCTTGAGATGATCGGGCGCCAACGCCAGCGCCTTGGGAATCGAGCGACTGAGCTCGATCTCCGTCGGCAGTTCAATGGGCTCGATGGCGGTCAACTCGATGGTCTGCTGCATATAGTCCATCGCCACCAGCGCGTGATAATCTTCATCGACAACTACGGTCATTGCGTCATACCGACAGGCAAACGGGAAGCGGATCGCAAAGTTATCCTTTGCGATACTTCTGGCCGTCTTATCGACAATTTCAGTTTCGAAAATCACCACATCGTTGATAAATTTGTACAGGCTCTGGACCAACACAAAATGCTGCAAGTGGGCACATTCGCGAATAAACGTCGCGCACATCACCAGCGGTTGACGGCTGATTGGAAATATCAGCCGCCCATCATCTTCCAATCGTCGCCTAGGGCGGGTACGGATAGTCGCCCGCTCCTCCCACACTTCCGAAAAAGATTGATACTCTTCGGCTCTCATGAATCATTCCCTTTCTTCATGCAGGTTAGTAATAATGCACTTCAAACAAAAGACAGCCATTTTCCGAACTAAAGGGACCATGTTCGGTATGCGCCGCCCTGAAGAAGTAACTGCCGTCACGGTAGGTTCTCTCGGCACGGTCCTTACTGGCTAATTCCGTTTGATCGCCCTCAATCAAATACACTTCTTCATGGTAGTCATGGGTATAGATCTCACGGGTGCCGCCTCCTGGGTTAAAACGCACCAAGCGTGTACGAATACCGGTCTTGGTGGTCGCGTCCAGGGTGTCCTTGAACACCGTGAGGGTGATACTCCGCTCGGATTCAACCTTCAGCCACTGGGCCTGGTCGGCTTCGATTATTTCGAACTTCATGCCACACACTCACTGACCTTCTCCTGCATGGCTTGACGCAGGTTGTCCCACAACGCCAAACGGCTTTGCACGGCGGCGATGGCCGCGGTGTAGACCTCTTGCTGACGCTGGGCATCGCCATTGACCAAGCGAGCAAGCAGACTTTCCGCCGCCGGGCCGTGGTCTTCGGAATCGACTTCGATATGGCGTTGCAAGTAGTAACGGAACGTCGGCGCATCGCCGGCAGTGATGCCCCAGTCATCAAGAATTCGCTGAAACATCTCTGGAATAACGCTTTCACGCCCGTGCAGGAAGGCTGCGGCCACGCCGTGTGTCGAGGCATTCAGCGCGGTTTCGATGGTATCGGTGACGAATGCGGAGGCCGCCAAACCAGCTCCGCAGCGCGTCAGCGCAGTTTGCAAATCAACACCTTCACGCATCAACTTGACGAAAAACTCGATCTTGTCGGTGCTGGCCCCAACTTCCCGCATGGCATGCAAGTACAGTTCGAAATGGCTGTAGTGACCCCCTTGCAGATTCTGATCCGACTCCTCACCGAGGATGATTTCATTGATCAGATGCGCGGCGGCTGGGTCCATCGGCGGCAGCCAGGGCAAGCGCGTACAGGTCAGGTCCTGTTGCAGGCGCTTGGCCAGGGACATGAAATCCCATACGGCAAATACGTGGGTCTCCATAAAGGCCTGCAATACCGGCAGGGAGTTTATTTCAGAAAAAATTCGGTGCCTGCCAAGTTCAGCTTTCTTCTTATCCAATAACGCCTTCATATCTTCCATCTTGCTCTCCCTATCAAGCTTAAGTTATACCCTGCGTTTCCGGCCCGTGCGCCTGATCCAGGCACAAGCAGACCCCGCTCGCCAATTCCGGCCAGGGCTGAATGATGCATTAGTTGATTACACGGATACGCCCTACCAACTCCAGAGGTAAGTTGGCAAAGCGAGAGGAAACTTAGAGCAAAAGGCGCTGGCCAAGCAAGTGCTTTTTAGAAAATTAATACTAAATATTTTTCAGATTAAAAAACAAAACACAAAAAAGCCCGAACAAAGTTAATTCCATTAACTTCATCAGGCAATAGCCGTCCGCCACCCTTAACAAGGATGCAGACGACCCAGTATGTAGTTGCTTAAAAAAGCAATTTAATAAAGACAGATGTGGGCGGCTTCCCCTTTCACCATGCAAGATCCCTCTTATTGATTGACGATTAACCGCGAGCCACCCGCGGCGTTCCTGACTTTTTAGCCCTTCGATTGCTGACGTAACGCCAGGGCGGCCAATCCGCACACAATCAAGGCGACACACGAAAGGTAAAACGCATCGCTGTAAGCCATCAGATACGCCTCGCGGCGCACGGTGTGGATAAGCCCCTCAAGTACTTGCTGTTGAGCAGGCAGCAATTGGTTGAAAACAAACGCTTCGCTGTCCGCCATGCTGCTACGCAGGCGCTCCTGGAGCGACGGAGAAAACAAGGTGATGGATTCCCCTACTCGCTCGGAATGAAAGCGTTCGCGTATGGCGACGATCTGCGTCAGGCCAGCAGTGCCTACGGCACCGCCGAGGTTGCGCAGCATGGAGAACAGCGCAGAGGCAGAACCCGCCTCATTTTTAGCCAGTCCGGAAACCGCCAGCACCGAGAGCGCCACCATGATCAGCGGTTGTCCGATGCCTCGAACCACGGTGGATGGAATGATCACGTTGGCCGCACTGTCGACGTCCAGGTGCGCGCCGAGATAGCAACCCAGCGCCATGATGAAAAAGCCGCAGGCAACCATGACTTTCGGGTTGAGCCACTTCATCAGGCGCGGCATGAACGGCGCCAGGACCAACTGCACCATGCCGTAGGCAATCAGGCTGATCCCGATCTCTCGGGCGTTATACCCCTGTAGCTGGGAGAGGTAATTGGGGACCAGGAACACCAGGCCGAAGGTGGCCCCGCCGAAAATGAACATGGCAACGCTGGCGACACCAAAATTGTAGCTTTTAAGCAAGCGCAAATTGATGAAGGAACGACTGCCATAAAGCTGTGACAGCACGAAATACACCAGGGCCACGGCGGCGGCCAGCGACATCCCGACGATGAAGTCAGAGCCAAACCAATCCTTGCGCCCGCCTTCTTCGAGCACGATCTGCAAGCCGCCCAGGCCGACAATCATGGCGGCAATACCGCCCCAGTCCCCGCGTTTGAGCAAGTTCAATTGCATGGGTTTGGCATCAATCGACCACGCGACGGCCATCAGCAAAAGCACGCCTGGCGCCAGTTGCAGATAGAAGATCCAGCGCCAGGAATAGGCATCGGTCAACCAACCGCCAATGGACGGCCCCGCGGCCTGGGCCACGCTGTTGGACAGGGAGAACAGTGCCATGCCCATGGCGATCTTGCTGGGAGGCAGCTCGGTGATAATCAATTGGAACGACAAGGGGATCAACACCGCGCCGGCGGCGCCCTGGATGACCCGGATAATGATCATCACCTCCAGGTTCGGCGCCCAGGAGCAGGCGATGGAGGCCAGCAAAAATACAAAGGACCCCACCAGCATCACGCGGCGCAGGGAGAACACCTGTACCAACCAGGCGGTCAGCGGGATCATGACGATTTCAGCCACCAGATAAGCAGTCGATATCCATGATCCCTCCTCGAAGGTCGCGCCCAACGATCCTTCGATTTCCGGCAGCGCGGCGCTCGTCACGTGAACGTTCATGCCCGCCATGAAACAGCCGAACAGCCCCCCGATCACCGCAACCCATGCGCGAAAGGAGACCGTCTTTTCATCGGCGTCAGTCATGCGTATCGCCCTGTCCATTGCGACGGGTATCGACCGTCGTGAGCACGGACATGCCCGGCAAAACAGGAGCACCCTCATCGTGTTGATCAATCATGATCTTCACCGGAAAACGCTGCACGATCTTGGTGAAGTTGCCCGTGGCATTGTCCGAAGGCAGCAAGGCGAACACCGCGCCGGAACCTGGCGAGAAACTGACCACATGACCTTTGAGCTTGCGCCCCGAATAGCTGTCGACACTGATAGCCACCGCCTGACCGGCACGCATATCCCGCAGTTGGGTTTCCTTGTAGTTGGCCACTACGTAGGCCTGCTGCAGCGGCACCACCGCGAGCAGCGGCAACCCCGGGGCCACATATTGCCGGGTACGCACCTTGCGCTGGCCTACGACCCCGTCAATGGGAGCGCGGATCAGCGTGTCCTCCAGGGCATTGCTGGCCAGTGCCAATTGGGCCCGGGCCCGATCGCGCTGGGCAATCTGTTGCTTGAGGGAGGCTTCGGCCAATTGCCGACGGGACAAGGCTACGTTCAGCCGGGTGTCCTGCTGACGCTGCATGGCCTGGGAAATTTCCACTGCCGCATTGGCCTGGGTGTAACTGGCGGTGGCGCTTTCCAGGCGCTGGGCACTGGCGGCGTGCTCGCGGGCCAGGCCTTCGTAACGTTGCCGGTCGAGGCCGGCGCGACGCAGCTCGGCACGCGCACTACGGGTCTGTGCGTCAGCCTGGGCGAGGCCCGCCCGCTGTTGGGCAATCAGACTGTCGGTGACCTGCAGGTTGACCTGTTGTGCAACCACCGCGGCCTCGGTCTCGGCCAGTTCGGCGCGAGCCTGATCCAGTCGGGCCTGATAGTCACGGTCCTCGATGCGTACCAGCACGTCCCCCGCCTTCACCGGCTGGTCATCCTCCACCAGCACCTGAGCAACATAGCCGGACACCCGCGCACTGATGGGAATCCAATCCGCGCGCACATAGGCATCATCGGTCTGTTCCAGATATCGACCGACGCTCATCCAGTAAACCCCGAACGCCAAGGCGCCGACCAACAGCACGCCGCCGCCCAACAGGATCAGATTCCTTTTACGGCGCTGCTTGCGATCATGCATGAGCTGCTGGACCACGCTCTCCTGCTCGCTCTGGAACGCGGTTTTTTCATCAACGGCAATATTCATGGCTGGGTACCGGAAAAGGTGACAGAAGCATGCGAGGACGCATCGACAGAGGTCTCGGAGGAGGCAGACTGCCAACCACCGCCGAGGGCTCGAAACAGGGCGATCTGGCGCTGCAACAATTGGCCATCCGCGTCGGCGCGGGTGGCTTGCAGGCGAATCAGTTGACGCTCGCTGTCCAGCACATCAAGGAAGTCGATCGAGCCGGCGTCGTAATTGAGCTGGGCCAGCTTGAAGGCCTTGCGGCTACCGTCCAGGGCCTGACTCAAGGCCGCGTGGCGCTGACGCTCACCGTCATACAAGGCCAGGGCCTGCCGCACTTCCTTGAGCGCCTTGAGCACGCTGGCTTCAAATTGCGCCACTTCGCCCCGCTCCAGCGCCTGGGCTTGGTTGACCCGTGCGCGATTGGCTTGCCAATTGGGAAATTGCCAGGTGATCAACGGGCCGATGCCGAACATCACCGCACTACTGTGCCCCAGCTCATTCAGCGCATGACTGGACGAGGACAGCGAACCGCCAAAGGTCACCTTCGGGTACAAATCCGCCTGAACGATATCCACCTGCAGCGAGGCCGCCTGCAATACCCGCTCGGCTTGGCGAATATCCGGGCGACGCGCCAACAACCGCCAGCCATCCCCCACCGGCAACTCGGCATTGAGCTGCGGTACGGCTTCACAGGCCGCGGCCGCGGGGTCCTGCTTCAGGTCGGTAACACCGGTCAACATCGCCAGCTCGTACAACGCTACCTGCCGACGCGCTTCGAGCATCGGCAACAAGGCCAGGGTTTCCCCCTGCAGCACCTGCATCCGGGTGTATTCCAGATCAGTCACCAACCCGGCCCGGCGCTGTCGGTCGATCAGCGCAAGGCTTTGCGCAACGACGTCCAGAGAGTCGCGCTGGACCTTGGCTCGCGCGCCCAAGGCACAGGCATTCACATAGGCGCGGGTGGTTTGTGCGGCGACGGTGACGCGCAGCAGATCTTCCGCATCCTGCGCGGCGGCGGCCTGGACCCGGGCGCGTTCGATGCTGTGCTGAACCTGGCCCCAGATATCCACCTGATAGGCCAGTTCAAAGCCGGGATTGAACTGCCACTGCGAGGGGGCATGGCTATCGGTAGCCTTGGCCAGCGTCTGGTCATCGGCAGATTTGCCGTAAGTGGCGCCGAGTGATGCCTGAGTGGATGGCCAGCGCTCGGCGTCGGCCTGCGTGATCCCGGCCAGCATCGATTGGACATGGGCCTGGGCCGTCGCCAGATCCCGGTTATGGAGCAATGCCTGCTCCACCAGGCGGTCAAGTCTGGGGTCGTTGTACAACCGCCACCATCGTTCGGGCAGCGCTTGGGCGGACACGCCTTGAGGCAAGCTGCTCAGGGGGTTGATGCGCGCCAGATGCGGTTGTGCCGGCTGATGGGTGATCCATGTGGAGCAGCCGGTCAAAAGAATGGCCGCCATGCCCAAGAGCGGAATATGGCCGTGCCACGCGGTAAAAAAGGGCGAGCGCATCGCAAGCATCCAGAGTTCTGAGTAGAGACGCAGGTTATGGGAGCGGCCACTCCCGCTTCTCCTGAGTTCCAGACAACCATCGTTTCGATTAGGACAACTGAACAATCTGCCTTTGAAAACCGTGGGGCTCAGCCTCCAAGCCGCCAAACCACAGACATGCCGAGGCATGGTCGCCCGTAAGGGTCGACCATGCTCGGCAAGGACTATTGGATTTCAAGGAAGGAGCTAGACCGAACGGCAATTGCTCGGGGTGTAACCCATGGTGCGCTTGAACATCGCGGTGAATGCACTGGGGCTTTGGTAACCATGCTCCAGCGCCACTTCCAGAATCGACGCGCCAGAAGCCAATCGCTGCAGACTGAGCAGCAACCGCGTGCGTTTGCGCCACTCGCTGTAGCTCATGCCCAGTTCTTTCTGGAACAAGCGAGCCAGGGTCCGTGAACTCATGTTCAGTTGCCCTGCCCAACTTTCCAGCTTCGACTCCTGGGAGGGATTGTCGATAAAGTCGGCACAGAGCGACTTCAGTCGAGGCTCGGCAGGGATAGGTACATGAGCCATTACCGGCTGCGCCCTGGCGAGCTCCGAGAAAATCAGATCGACGATCTGTGCATGGCGCAATCGAGCACCTTCATCATTGAGCTCACCCGCGGCCGCCACGATCAACTCACGCAACAGTGGCGACACCTTGATAACCTGGCATTCTTCCGCCAGGGCGCTGTGGGCACCCGGGGTAATCAGTAACGTGCGCATACGGACGTCGCCCGTCATACGGACCTGATGTTCCCTACCCGAAGGTACCCAGAGCGCATGCCCGGAAGGCACGATCCAGGTCGTGCCAGCTACCGAGACCAGCATCACGCCGTCAATGGCATGCACCAGTTGCCCCTCGGTATGCCGATGCGAAGCAACTATGTCGCCATGACAGTAGTTACCGGCCAGCGCGGCCAGGGCTGTGTGCGCGTTCATCTCAGGACGGCACCGCTGTGCTCAGCACGTTCAACAGCCCAAGGCGCGACGCGCGATTGACTGCGCTGGTCAGCGCCTTGAGGGAAGCCAGCAAGCTGCTGCCGTCACGCGCCGCACCAAACAGCAACTGGTTGCCCACGCGAATCTCGACATAGGCCAGTGCCTCCGCTTGCGCGCCATCGCGGGTAGAGTGCTCGTGATAATCCGCGATATCGAAGATCAGGCCACGATGGGCAAAGGCATCGACCAGCGCCGCCAACGGACCGTTGCCCTCACCGCTCAGGTCGATCCTGTCCCTGCCGGCATGCAGCGTTCCCTCCAGGTAGGTCACATCACCTTCGCTGACCAATTTAGGCTGCGCCAGCGTGTAGGGATTCCCCTGATCCAGGTAGTGCTGGGTAAAACACGCCAGTATCATCTCGCCACTGATCTCCTGACCCGAACCGTCCGCCTCCTGCTGGACCAAGCTGCTGAACTCCATCTGCAACCGGCGCGGCATGACAATACCCTGCTGCTCAAGCAGATAGGCAACCCCGCCTTTACCCGATTGGCTGTTGACGCGTATCACCGCCTCGTAGCTGCGCCCCATATCGGCGGGGTCAATCGGCAGGTAAGGAACTTCCCAGAAGCCGTCAGGGTTGGCCTGGCGCGCGGCAAAACCTTTCTTGATCGCATCTTGGTGCGAACCTGAAAATGCGGTGAACACCAGCTCACCCGCATAGGGATGACGAGGATGAGTAGGCAGTTGATTACAGTGCTCTACTTCGCGCTGTACGTGAATGATGTCCGAAAAATCAAGCTGCGGGTCTATGCCGCTGGTGTAGAGATTCATCGCCAAGGTCAGGATATCGACGTTGCCGGTTCGCTCGCCATTACCGAACAGGGTGCCTTCCACGCGCTCGGCACCGGCCAGGCACGCTTGCTCGGCGGTGGCGACACCGGTGCCCCGGTCATTATGCGGATGAACACTGATGACAACGCTGTCACGGCGACTGAAATGTCGACAGAACCATTCAATCTGATCGGCAAAGACATTCGCGGTAGACACTTCGACCGTGGTCGGCAGATTCAGGATCATCTTGTTGTCCGGGGTAGGCGCAAAGACGTCCGTCACCGCCTCACAGATTTCCAGGCCGAAATCCAACTCGGTGAAGCAAAAGGTTTCAGGGGAATACTGGAAGGTCCACTGCGTGCCTGGATTGTTCTCCATGTGACGCTTGATCTCTCGAGTCGCCTGCGTGGCGATCTCGATGCAACCCGCACGGTCGACGCCAAACACCACATCACGAAACACCGGCGCCGTGGCGTTGTAGACATGCACAATGGCACGCGGAACCCCTTTTAGCGCTTCGAAAGTCCGCTCGATGAGATGGCTGCGAGCCTGAGTCATGACCTGAATGGTGACATCGTCGGGAATCGCGTTACTGTCAATCAGCTCGCGAACGTAGTCGAAATCGGTTTGCGATGCGGCCGGAAAGCCCACTTCTATTTCCTTGAAACCGACCTTGACCAACAGCTCGAAGAACCGGCGCTTGCGCTCCGCATTCATGGGCTCAATCAACGCCTGATTGCCATCACGCATATCAACGCTACACCAGGTAGGCGCCGCTTTCTGGACAAGATTGGGCCATTGGCGGTCCGCCAGGTCCACGGTGGCGAAGTGTCGATATTTGCTGGAAGGATCCTTGAGCATCATGGTGTTTCTCCTTTTTATTTAGAACCGTTTCGTCCGCGGCCGGCCAAGGGGGCTTTGCACCACCGACCTTTGGATCCAATGCTAGTCGAACATAGCTTGATACAAATTGCGAAATCAGATCCGAAAGATAAAAAAAAACACTGAAAACACCAATTACAGGCGATTTTTTGGTTTTTACTCCTACTGGAGTCCGATCAAGACCATCTTGGACGCGTGGCAAGCGGACTTACCTACCTTGGCTAAACCTTCCAGTCCATCGTCAACAGACACACCCTCGGCAATGGGCGCGAAAACGGCTGTGGATCATCAGCCCCTCGCATCTTTTGCCTGAACCCAAGAACGTACAAGCAAATCCCTGGGCGGCTGATTATCGTTACTAAACGGGCTAGGGCCCCACTAGCAGGTAGGGGTCCCAAGCGAGGTAACGGTAAAGGATGTCAGGTCAGGAGCCAGCGAAAATGGAATCAGCAATGCCTCGCAAACGCGCCGCGATCATCGGATCGGGAAGCATAGGGATAGATTTGATGTACAAGGCGATGCGTTCTCATCATCTCGATCTGAGAATGGTGATAGGGCGCAGTCCCAATAGCGACGGTCTGGCCAGGGCCCGCGAATTGGGCATTGCAACCTCAGCCGAGGGGATTGAGTTTTTGGCCGAGCACGGCGATGAGCTCGACATTGTTTTCGATGCGACCTCCGCGCAATCTCACCGGATCAACGACCAGGTGTTTCGCAAGGCCAACCTGTTTGCGATAGACATGACGCCCGCGAAGATCGGGGCGATCTGCGTACCGTCGATCAATCTGGACAGCATGGCCAACGAGCGCAACGTGAATCTGATCACTTGTGGCGGCCAGGCAAGCATCCCATTGGCCTATGCGATCGCTCAGTCTTTCCAGTCCCTGGAATATATCGAAGTCGCCTCGACCATCGCGTCAAACAGCGCCGGTCTGGCGACCCGAGAAAACATCAATCAGTACATTTTGACCACCGAACAAGCCTTGCGGCATTTCAGCGGCGCTGGCATGACCAAGGCGGTTCTGAATATCAACCCGGCCAAACCTGGCATCGACATGCAGACGACAGTGTTCGCCAAGGGCAACTATGAATGCATCGAGAAAGTTCGGGCGAGTGTCAGGCAGATGGTTGCTCGCGTTCAACAATATGTTCCCGGCTACCAGATGGTCCTGGAGCCCATCGAATCGAAGGGCCACCTGACCATGAGCGTGACTGTGCGAGGTAGCGGTGATTACCTGCCGGCCTACGCTGGCAACCTGGACATTATCAATTGTGCCGCCATTGCTGTCGCCGAACTCCATTCTGCTTGCTGGGAGCGGACCGCCGCATGATTACCATTACTGACTGCACTTTGCGCGATGGCAACCATGCCGTGCGACACCAGCTTTCAATAGACCAGATCCGTCAATATGCCGAGCAGGCGGATGCCGCCGGCATCGACATCATTGAAGTGGGCCATGGCAACGGACTCGGCGGCTCTTCGGCGCTGTTGGGGATCAGCAGCGTTAATGACCAGAAAATGCTCGAGACAGCCAGATCAGCGATCCGGCATGGGCGGCTGGGTGTTCATTTCATTCCCGGCTTGGGCAAATCGACAGACCTCGAGCTTGCCATCGATATGGGTGTCGATGTCTTCCGGATCGCCTCTCATTGCACCGAAGCCAACATCACCGCGCCTTATATCGAGTCCGTCAAAAACCAGGGCAAGACCGTTTATGGCGTCCTGATGATGAGCCACATGGCCGAACCGGAAGTGCTCGCCGAACAAGCCTCGCTCATGGCGAGCTACGGCGCCGATGCAATCATTCTCATGGATAGCGCAGGTTACCTTACCCCTGACGATGTGCGCTGGCGGATCCAGGCGATTCAGCAGTTGACCGATACGAAACTGGGTTTTCATGCCCACAATAATCTGGGCATGGCTGTGGCGAACTCAATCGCCGCGGTTGAGGAAGGCGCCGAACTGCTGGACGCCTGCATCAAAGGCTTTGGCGCGGGCGCCGGTAATACTCAACTCGAGACCCTGATTGCAGTGCTCAATCGCCTGGGGTATCGGACGCAGTGTTCATTTGAAGCGGCCGCCAGCCTGGCGCGCTCCTCGGAACACTATCTGGATTGCCTGACTCCGCACATTGGGGCTGCCAATATCGCCAGTGGCATTCATGGCCTGTTCTCCGGTTTTGCACCGCATATAAAACGCGCGGCGGAGCAATTCAAAGTGGACGAATTTCAACTCTATCAACTACTGGGTCAACGCAAGTTAGTGGCTGGACAGGAAGACATCATCATCGAGACCGCGGCCAGACTCTCCACCACCAACTGACTCCACTTCAGGAAGTAAATCGATGTCTTTTATTGATAAGCAGGGCATTCGCGCGCCCATGATTCATGAAAAAGTGGCTTATTGGGCGGCACAAACGCCTGATGCTGTCGCCGTACGCAACGTATATGAAACATTGACCTACTCCCAACTTGATCGTGAATCCTCCGCTCTGGCAGCTTATCTGAGAGCCCAAGGTATTCAGGCGGGAGACCTGGTCGGGATTTTTTTCCAGCCGTCTGTGTCGACCCTGGTCTGCATCATCGGGATTCTCAAATGCGGCGCGGCTTATGTACCGCTGGATATTGCCAATCCAGCCTCTCGACTGATGCTGATGATTCAACAACTGGCGAATCTCAAACTCATCTTCGCCACCGCGCAGACCGCCGAGATCCTCAAGGAAGTACCGCTCGCGGTCGCCGAGATCGAATCCTTGCGCCGGCAACTGGCGCAAGCCCCCATGGCTGAAGCATTTGTCTCGCCGGCCCGGGAGAACGACCTTTGCTACACCGTATTCACTTCGGGTACTACTGGCATTCCCAAGGCTGTCGCCATTACTCATCGCAGCTGGGCGAATCTGATCAACTGGCATGTCAATGAATATGGCCTCGACCAGGAAGCCAACGGCATTTTGGTATCGGCATTCGGCTTCGACATTTCCCAGCGCAGCCTGGTAACACCACTGTATTGCGGCGCGGCAATTTCACTCACCAGCAGTAGCGTGTTTGATGGCTACGAGATTGTCGATCTCATTGAACGTCACCGAATCCGCAGCATTCACCTGGCACCCAGCTCCCTCTATCTGATCATCCAGGCCGGCCAGGCCGGGGACCGCCTGGGGACGCTACGGCATCTGTTTATCGGCGGTGAGGCACTGGCAACCGCCCGGGTGATGGATTGGGCCCGGAAAAAAGGCTCCGCATGCAATTTGATCCACCAGTACGGCGTTGCTGAATGCACGGACGTGGCGACGTCTTACACCATGTCTGACTACCAGACCTATCTGGCCGAAGGCATTCCCATGGGCAACCCTGTTGGTAATTGCCGCGTGGACATTCTTGATGACGAGGATCGTCCGGTTGCCGTGGGAGACATTGGTCAGATCGTGATCTCCGGCATGGGTGTCGGCAGAGGCTATCTGAACAACCCTTCTCTGCAGGCGGAACGTTTCAGGCACGTATCCATCGATGACGTCGTGCGTCTCGTCTACTTCACCGGGGATTACGCTCGGCGCGTGTCGGACGACAAGTCGATCTGCCTGGGGCGACGAGATAACCAGATCAAGATCCGCGGCATGCTCGTGAATCTGTCCGAGATCGAGAATGGGGTTCGCAATGCCTTGCCGGCGATTGAGGATGCCATTGTCTTGAACACCCAGGCCCTCCCTGACCAGGAACCGGAGCTCACCGCCTTCGTGACCACGGCGGACGAACTGCCTGCGCTTCGCGACATCGGTCATCGGCTCGGAACGCTCCTGCCCCGCCATATGCACCCGCGGCGTTACGTGGCCTGCAAGCAGTTCCCACTGACCCAGAACGGCAAAATCGATCGCAAGGCCCTGTTGGGCATGGCCTGAAGAACGCGTACCGCATCATCCCAAAAAGGAAGTATCCAATGACACAGATGGACCAAAAAATTTCTGCCACGACCGGATTACCTGCAAACGCAGTAATCACTGATGACATTCAGAAGGATATCGAGTTCTTCGAGAAGAATGGTTTCATCGGTCCGATCAAACTTTATGAACCGGATGAAGCGGCAGAAATCCTGCGTGCATTACGCGCCGCCAACCATGACCGCTCGCACATTCTGTATGACAACAACATGAACTATGACCGACATTTCGATATTCCCGAATTGTCCCGGCACATCATGCACCCGACCATTCTGAAATACCTTCGCGGTATTCTCGGCGCCGATCTGCTTTGCTGGCGCTCGGAGTGGTTCGCCAAGTTTCCAGGCGGCCGGGGTACTGAATGGCACCAGGTGCGTGACTACAGTTACACCGACGGCAATCCACTGATCGTGCCGACGCAGACCGATTGGAACGCTTACATCGACTTGACGGTGTGGACCGCGTTCACACCCGCGACCAAGGAAACCGCCTGCATGCGCTTTCTGCCGGGTTCGCACAAGAAGTATTACTACGACGAAAAGAAAAGCGTCTCTACTGGCCGCAATGGCGACTACCAGCACACTCAAACCGATACGGGCTTCTTCGGCTACGACTTTTCCGAGTTCAAGGTTGATCCTTCCTGGGATCCGGAAAGTGCAAACCCGGTGGACATGGAACTGCAGGCAGGTGAGTGCGTGATTTTCACCGCATCCTGTGCTCACGCTTCTCACAACAACTCCACCGAGCGGCAGACCCGACTGGCCATTTCCGGCCGTTACGTCCCCACTCACGTGCGAGTTTATCCGGATCTCGAGAAGTACAACGCGCACGGCGAAACATTCGACCTGACTAACTATGCGACGGTGCTGGTGTCCGGTACGGACACTTACGATCACAACAAGATCCGCACGACCAACAACCGCGACCAACTGTTCTCGTTCTCGCAGGCAGAGGAGAAAAAACCATGCTGAACGCCATCCACAAAATCTGCGCCGACGTGCTGAATTACCCGGAACTGAAAATGGACGAGGATTTCTTCGACGTCGGTGGGCACTCACTGATGATGGCGGAGATCCAGCGTCAACTGCATGATGATTTGAAAGTTCACATCAACATGGAGTCGCTGTTCCGCAACTCTTCGGTGATCAAACTCAGTAAGGCTATTCAACCGACTTTGACCGCACAAATGGGCTAACCCCGGGCCGGCCCACGTCAACTGCGTGGGCCGGCCAAACTGGAGACAAGATCATGAAAACTTTCGCGTTGCTGGAGCAGCCGCAAACCGGTGAGGCTGTCGACCTGACCTTCAAACGAGGCTCGCTGTTTGCGGCTTTCATGAGCCGCGCCACCCAATGCGCGGCGGTCAGTGCCGACAAGATCGAGGCGGCCTTGCACCTGAATCGGCTCCTGGAAAATGGCCAGGTGCACTTCAATGCCCTCGAGGATGGTACGGCGTTTGAAGCGTTCTACGGCCCCTCTTGCGATGCCACGGCGCAGATATCGACCCAGATTCCGTTTTGGTCGGAAAAGATCGTCTCTAAAATCCGAAAGACCGTGCGCCAGTCCCAGGGGGCAATCTGTTCGTTGAAGCTGTTCGATTCGCAAGAGTCCATCGACGTTTTCGTTACGGACTGGAGTTCCTGTACGGCAGCCTGTGCCATCGCGGTGCACAAATACCACTGGTTCACACGGCGTCTGGCCGATCGTCCCGCCACTGACAATTACTTCACCGGTGCTTATGTCCGCAATCCGCTGACAGGCGACTTGATGTCCGTCTGGGTTGCGGACTGGGTCAAGCCCGACTTCGGCACGGGTGCCGTGCTGGTGAATCCGGCCCACAACAAGACCGATCTTGATTTCGCCAGAAAAGTCGGCCTGCCGATTCGCTTCAGCCTCTCCCTCGACGCACAGGTGGATGAGCACTCGATGCCGATCCCGCCAGTGCTCAAGACTGGCTATGCCATCCGCACCGGTTGGCTCGATGGCAAACCGGCATCGCAAGTCCACAACGATACGATCAACGCCTTGCTGCGCAAAGGCAGTGCCCGTCTGCATGAAGACAAGCGCATTCCCGGTGAAGCGATTGCGCGAATAGAACAGACCTCGCCAGACCGCGCGCAGCTGTATTGGAGTCCGCAATACGGGACATTCCATCAGGAAGCCAGCCAGGGCCTGCCGGTACGTGTCGACTTCAGTCCAAGCTTCCAGGCGGCCGTGACGACTGTCACGCATCGCCCGAATCATCTACAGGTCGATGCATCGATCCAGAAAAAGAACATCGGTGTGCTTGCCGGACTCATCTTCGACATGGGTGGCATGGAGGCGTTTGTCCCACTGACACTGCTCGAATCCGTCGAATATGCCGGCAGCCGCGGTGAAGGCGATCCAGCGGTGGACCTTGCGCTGCTGGTCGGCGAAGAGCCTGAAAAGGTGCTGGTGATCCGGAAGGCCTTGATTGATCAGATCGACAGTTTCCTCAACGGCTGCCAGAAACTTTCTGCACGCCTGGGGGAAAACGGGACGCTGCCACCGGCGCAAGTGACCGCTGCATTGGTCCAAGGAGATCCCGTCTCCGCCTTCCGTACCTTTTACCAATGGCAGAAGCAGATGGTCGCCAACGACGAAGTAATTGATCAGTCTGCCTACACCTCGATTCTTTCGACGTTGGCCTGCAGTCGGCCTGAACAGGAGTTACAACATGGAAATTTTCCTCTACGCCTTCAGCGTTATGTACAGCCCCGGCCCGGTCATGTGATGGGTTGAACGCCGGACTCACCGGGCAGTTTCGCCGCACGGTCGGTTTCTTCATCGGGGTCGGTTGCGCGATGTTCGCGCTGTTCCTGATTTTTGGTTATACCGGCGAGGCGTTGATTTCGCGTTCCGTGCTGCCTTACCTGGCGCTCATCGGTGGTTGTATACCCTTTACCTGGCCTTCAAGGTCTTTACCTCCAAAGTTGTCCTGCCCGGCAAGGTCGAGGCAAGTCAGCCGACGGACAAACCTCTGACATTCTGGAATGGCTTCCTCATCCAGGCATTGAATCCAAAAGGGATGATGGTGGTACTGCCCATCACGACCGTGATGTTCCCCGCCGCTCACGTCACGGGCACGAACATCGCGCTGGTTTCCATCATGATCGCCCTGGGCGGCGCCGGTGCTCCGGGTATCTATTCATTTCTCGGCGCGGCGCTCGGCAAGCGAATCACCAAGGAGTCGTACTTCAACTTCTTCAATCGGTTGATGGGCATCGCGCTGGCGGTCTGCGCCGCCTTCATGCTCTACGACTTCTACATTCACACTCAAGGACTCTGAGATGCTCAAGCAACAACAGGCGATTAATTGGGATACAGTCCCGCGAGAGCAGTTGGGCGACTCAATAGTGCGGCAGATCATCAGCGGCGATGAATTGATGATGGTGAAGCTGACCATGAAAGCCGGTTCCGTGGTCAAACATCACAGCCATCCCAACGAACAGATGACCTATATCCTCAAGGGCAAGATCCGCTTTACTCACGGCCTGGAGATGGAACAGAGCACAACACTGTGCGCCGGGGACGTTCTCCACTTTCCAGCCAATGTCCCGCATGCCGCCGAATGCCTGGAGGATACCGTCGACCTTGATGTGTTTACGCCTCCGCGACGTGACTGGTTCGCAGCCAATGGCAATGCGTATTTCGAACAGCCAGCAGAGGCTTGCGATGAGTAACCCGCAATCGAGTAAATGGCTTCAGCGAAAAGTTCAACCGGCGGCGCGCAGTCGCCTGTTGTGCTTTCCGTTCGGTGGCGGCAGCGCCTCGTTCTATCGAGACTGGCAAGCGATGCTGGGCCCGCGGATCGAGGTTTGCGCCGTCCAGTTGCCGGGACGAGAATCGCGCTTTGATGAATCATTCATCACCGACATCAACGATCTCCTACCGCCCCTGGTGCATGCGGCCAGCGATTTGTTTCGACCTGCCTCTGCACCTGTTCGGATACAGCCTGGTGCCGGTATAGCGCAAAAATTTGCGACTTACTGCGACACGCTTTATCCCAACTTGCAGATCGTCTCACTCACTGCCTGTGCCAGCTCCGCCTCTCCCGCGCATCGCCTGAGCGCGTCAACCATGAGCGACGAGCAGTTCATGGACTACATCATGGGTTGGGCGGACTTTCCAGCGAAATCGCAGCCAACCCGGGCCTGCGCGCCATTGCCTTGAGAACCTTGCGCAGCGACTTCGCCCTTTCCGAAAGCATCAATCTGGCTGATGCCGATCCGGTTGCAAACCGATTCTCGCCATTGGCGGCGATGGCGATCCTTCCGTACCGATCTCCGGATTGCAGCATGGTCGGACAAGACCACTGGCAACTTTGTCCACCAGGTTTTCCCTGGGGACCACTTTTCGTTCGTCAAAACTTGCCAAAAGTTTGGATGCCCTGCGAGATTCATCGCCTTGTAACTATGACTGGATCATCTTTGAAATGGATTTCATTAACGTATTTCTCAACATCGCCTCGGCGCATCGTTGATTCTGCTGCTGCCAGGTCCCACCAATACCTTGCTGATGACGTCCGGTTATACCTGCGGCCCGGCTCGGACATTGCCATTGATCGCCACCGAAGCGCTCGGCTACAGCATCGCAATCAGTGCTGGGGCTTCGTACTCATTGCATTGTCCGCACGCTACCCAGGCATAGGTACGGCAATGAAGTTGCTGTGCGCCGCCTACCTGACGTTCATTGCTTACCGCATTGCCTCGATGAAACAGTTGACGAGCGAATCCCAGCGCTCGGCCGTAAGCTCCAGGTCACTATTGACCGCAACGCTACTCAACCCCAAGGCGCTGTTATTCGCCTCCATGGTATTTCCTCGGGAAGTTTATGGTACGG
>NZ_CAJFDC010000016.1 GCF_904067045.1 Pseudomonas sp. FEN
AACATAACAACTTGTGCGACTAGCGAAACTTATAAGTCCGTTATCCGAAAGTACCCACCAGTACACTTAATCAATTTAGTATAGCCTAGAAAAAAACTCTCACCCCAAGAAACCTTCCACCTTTGGATAAATTTGAAATATAAAGCCAGCGTTTATATTGATTATTTCATCTGCTTAAGGGTACGCTGCAAAAGCAGCCAAACCTCCCACATAGCACACCGAGCACCTGCCAAAAAACTGAATGTGGCGCTGATGCCCAGGGGCAAAGACGCTTTGAGCGTTTCGCCTGCCGCAGATCTGGATGGCACTGACGCACGCCTCTACGCCAGGTATCAGTACCGGTACCGTTCTAGTCAACACTTCACTGCCTTTTTCTCGACCGACTTTGACTTTGCGGGCTGAAGCCTGTTCTTCAAGGCACCTTGACCTGCATTATTCGCAATAATGGCAATATGCCGCTTGACCACAGTACTTCCACTTGAAAGAATGGGCAGAACGACAATGTTGCGGTGAGTAACTTATGCCTGCACGATTTAAACAAATAATAGCCATCTTGTGTTGTGTCATTTTACAAGGGCCAAATCCTGCCTACGCCGCGAATGAGGAGCTTGATGCTAGCAAGATGCCTGCGGCCTCCATGAATGAACGCGTGCTCAATATTCCCGGTGATAACGAGCGCCCTGTTGTCTTGCAATTGACGGTACTGACCCCCAATGGTCCTGGCCCGTTTCCCTTGGTAGTGATGAATCACGGTTCCGACGGCCAAAAAAAGCCGAGGGATAATCCCCGCTACCACCTCACTTTTTCCGCCTATTATTTTCTGTCGCGCGGTTATGCCGTGGCGCTGCCCATGATGCGTGGCTTTGCCGGGTCGGGCGGGCAACTAGAGCACCATGGTTGCGACTTTATATCGACCGCTATCAACAATGCCAAAGACATCCGTGCAGTCATCCAGTATATGACGGCACAACCTTACATCGATGGTCAACGTATTGTTGTTGCAGGCCAAAGTTTTGGTGGTTTCAACACATTAGCACTCGGCACGCTCAATGTCCCCAACGTCAAAGGTTTAATTAACTTTGCAGGCGGGCTCAAAGAATCTGATTGTGCCAGCTCAGAACAGAGCATGGCCGTTGCCGCCGCCTACGACGGAGCACATACCAGCATTCCGTCAATCTGGTTTTATGGCAGCAATGACAAAGTGTTCTCTGAGTCGACCTGGCGCACTGCATATGCGGAGTATACCGCCGCAGGTGGTGCGGCCAAGTTAGTGGCGTATGGTGACTTCATGGAAGACTCGCATAATCTATTGGGTTTTCCGGAGGGGCTGGCGATTTGGGGGGCAAAAGTAGACACCTTCTTGACCCAATTGGGGCTGCCTAGCCAACTGGTCCACCCCGAGTACCTGCCCATACCCGCGCCGCCGCCGACTCGGTATGCCGCCATCGAGGATGTGGACGCCGTGCCGCTTATGAATGACCAAGAGCGACAGCAATACCGAGCGTTCTTAACCCAACCCATGCCGCGTGTTTTTTTTTATCGGTGAAAACGGTGGTGTCGCTTCTATGCACGGGGGGTTCGATCCGCTCGGAGCCGGGTTTCGCGCCTGTAAAAATAAAGGCACTAAGTGCTACCCCTATGCGGTGGATAACGAGGTGGTATGGGTGAAGCCATTATCGACACCAGCTCCGCCACCGACGCATTTCGCGGCACTCGATGACACGAATGCTGTGCCGTATATCAACGCTCAGAGCCGGCAAACTTATCAGCAGTTTTTAACAAAACGGCTTCCTCGCGCCTTTTTGATTGCAGGCGATGGCACCATGGTTTCAACACAAGGTGGTTTTGATCCGCTTGGCAGGGGATTAGCCGAATGTAAAAAAGCCGGGCGAAATTGCCGGCCCTACGCCGTGGACAATGAGGTGGTATGGGTTAAACCCGCACCAACTCCTCCGCCCACGCATTTTGCGGCACTAGAGGATGTGACGGCCATTCCCTACCTCAACACGGTGGCCCGAGAGGGCTATCGAAAGTTTCTGGCACTTAAAAAACCGCGCGCTTTTACCATCGCCCCCGATGGCGCGTGGTATGCCTCGGCCGGCGGTAACGAACCACTGCAAGCTACTTTGGATGAATGTGCAAAAGTCCATCGAGGCTGTCGACCTTATGCGGTCGACGATGAAGTCGTATGGTCGAAAAAATAGTCGACGCGAGCACCCGCTCGCGCAACCTGTACCCAACTGCCCTGCCAGAAATACGCCAGGTTGTCCGCGCTCTTGATCAAGGCGAGGATCTGCAACTGATCCTGCTGTGACAATTCGCGCAACCAGTATCGCGCCGTGGCGCCAGCTCGCTCAGGCTGTCTGGAACTCCGTAGAAACCATCCCCCTAAACCGCCAGAATGCTGCAAGGCACCTGGTAGAGGATGTGTTCGGTCGTGCTGCCCAGAAGCTTATCCAGGCCGTGAGACTGGACTCGGCCCATCACGATCACATCCACATGATGCTCATTGGCGAACTCGCTCAACACCGAAACAGGGTGTCCCTGAATGAAATGCCGACGGTCAGAGGGCACACCATATCGACCCGCCAGCCTGAGGAATGATTTCTTCAAATCTTCGCGCAACTGCCTGGTAAGCTCCGACAGTGTCAGACCGCCGCCGCCCATGTCTCCAAGATAGGCGGCTGAAATATCGCAGGCATACAGCAAGTGCAACTCGGCCTCGCACTGCAAGGCGAGATCTGAAGCCTGCTTGATGATCCGCTCATTGAGCTCATTGTCCTGTGGCTTGCTGTTCGAAGCGTCCACCGCTGCCACGACCTTGCGCGGCAAGGCATGGCCACCGCCAGCAATCAGATAGACCGGTACCGGACAGTGGCGCAGCAAGCGCCAATCCAGCGGGGTGAAGAACGCACGCTTAAGTGCTGACTCATGCTGCACTTGCTTGATCAACAGATCGGGCTGCATTTCCGCGACGTGATCGAGAATGTCTTGCTGCATGTCATCGGCCCAACTCACCTCCGCCGTCACCTCGATCCCCCTGTCACGGAGATTTTCCGCCTGCTCCTTCAGCCATTCGCGATGATCTTGCAAATGCCCGGCTCGAGCCTTTTCCCGATCGCCTTCCGCGAGCAGCGACAACATGTCCAGCGATTTAACCAAAGCGGCAATATGCAAGCTCGCACCGCTGGCCTTGGCCAGAGCCGCGGCATGGCTGATGGCCTGAGAGTGGCGCAGGGACGGGTTGATGATCAATAACAACCGCTGATACTGGCTCATGATCTGGCTCCGGGCAGAAGGGGCGGCAACGCTTGCCGCTACCCAGCGACAACCTTGAGGGCCTCGCTGGCGCGGGCAATAGCGCTTTGCGTCCAGAGTCCTCCGTTGATAGCGCCTAGGCGTTGATTTATATCAAGTGCCCGCGCAAGGCAGGCGAAGTGCCGAGCCGGCTCAAACACCTCGAATTCGACGCGCGGGAAATCGGCCCGTACACCGTTGGCAGCCAGGTCAAATCCACAGAGAAACCGGTTTTTTGATAACTAAATTAATAAAAATCAATTCCGTATTGTTCTATGCGCTTCCATTGACAGCCCTTCGAGATCAGCCCTAATCTGACTGGCATAAGGCCATCTATTATCGATATAAGGGACACGTGGATGAGCACGGACGCTGAAATACCCGAGCCTCTCCCTCCCAGCAGTGTTGTTCTGAAACCAGCTGATACCTAATGCACTCTCGCCTGCGGCGGGTGTTTGTATTTCACTATGTCGTGTCCGAAGGAAAGCGGCAAAGTGCTCCCAAATGAGTTATAGATACACCGTGGTTTGCGCTGCGCGCTGGAACGGACCAATTCGGACGGGCAAAGGGAGACACGGATCATGGAGCACTACGAAGAGAAGCATAGAATCTCCTCCCTTCCTTTCTGGGTGCTATCGGCGAGACAGCTCTGTGATCTGGAGTTGATCGTCAACGAAGCCTTTGCCCCGCTGACCGGCTTTCTGGGCCTGGGAGATTATCTCAGCGTCGTTCACCACATGAGATTGAGCTCCGGCGCGCTGTGGCCAATGCCCATTACCCTGGATATCCCGCAGACATTGGCTGAGCAGCTGGTGCTGGGAGGCGAGTTGGCTCTACGTGATCCGGAAGGCCTTACCCTGGCCGTGCTGTCGATCGACTCCATTTACCAACCGGACCACCACATCGAGGCGCTGCAGGTTTTTGGCACCCTGGATAAGAGCCATCCTGGCGTGGCGGCGTTGTTTCGTCAGCATGCTTTCAATGTCGGTGGCGTCATCAGGAAAGTTGACCCGGTTACGCACTATGACTTTGCTGATCTGCGGTTATCGCCCCTTCAAGTCAAACGCGAAATTGCACGTCGTGGCTGGGACGCAGTCGTCGCTTTTCAAACCCGTAACCCGATGCATTGTGCCCATATCGAATTGACACGGCGCGCCATGCAACAGGCCAATGCGGCGTTGTTGTTACAGCCGGTAGTGGGACTGACCAGACCGGACGACATCGAATACTACACCCGGGTCAGGTGTTACAGGCACGCCTTGAAATCTTACCCCGCCGATACCGTCCTGCTGTCATTACTGCCGCTGGCCATGCGCATGGGCGGCCCCCGCGAAGCGGTTTGGCATGCACTGATTCGCAAGAATTTTGGAGCGACGCATTTTATCATCGGGCGCGATCATGCCGGCCCTGGCAGCGATCAGCACGGCAACGCATTTTATCCCCCCTACGCCGCCCAGGAATTGGCATTGGCCTATGAGCAGGAAATTGGCCTGCAGGTGCTTGCCTTTGAGGAAATGTCATATCTCAAGGAAGAGCGGCGTTATGTTCCTGCCTCGCAAGTGCCACCTGGCGCTGCCGTGTTGAGCTTGTCGGAAACAGCCGTTATAGAAAAACTGGCCAGCGGTGTCGAGATTCCCGATTGGTTCAGTACGCCCGATATCGTCGCGGAACTGCGTCAGTCATACCGCCCGAAACAGCAACAAGGTTTTGTGCTGTTCTTTACCGGACTGTCTGGCGCCGGCAAGTCCACGATCGCCAATGGCATTGCCGTGCGACTGCGCGAAGATGGCAGACGAACCGTCAGCCTGCTGGATGGCGATGTTGTCCGGCATAACCTCTCCAAGGGGCTCGGTTTCTCCAAGGAGGATCGTGAGGCCAACGTCGAGCGCATTGGTTTTGTCGCGATCGAGATCGCACGAGCCGGTGGTGTCGCGATATGCGCGTGTATTTCCCCCTATGCGAGCACGCGTCAGGTCGTTCGAGAGTTGGCCATGACGCACAAGACGGCCTTTTTCGAGATCCACATCGCGGCGGATCTGGCCGTTTGCGAGAAGCGTGACCGAAAGGGTTTGTATGCCAAGGCGCGGGCCGGGAAGCTGCCTGGGATGACCGGGATCGACGCGCCCTACGAACCACCGCTCTGTCCCGACTTACGCATTGATACTGCCTGTTTGAGTGCGAGCCAGGCAGTAGAACTGATCATTTCCACCTTGGTCGAACTCGGCTATCTCCCCTCCTCCATGCTGCATGTGCCCTGAACCGCAATAGCTGTATGCAAGTTTGATGACCTTCCAAATATATTGAGCTCGCTGCTCTCCAAAGGAGAACGATGTGAACGTCACTGACAAACCGGCGTCCAATGGCAACGCACGTCCGCGGCCCGTATTGATGATCCCCTTGCGCCGATGCGGCAGTCACGCACTGCGGCTACGTCTCAATCTGAACCCACAGTTCTATTCGCCCTATCCACTGCACCTCGCTGACTTCATGCCGATTGTCCCGCTGTACGGTGATCTTGCCGATGACAATGCCTATTTTCGCATGGTGGTCGATATTGTCGGTCTGCAGGCGGCAAGTATCGTCAAATGGCCGGGTAGCGCCTTCGATCCGGTCGATATTTTTGAGCGCGTCCGCCACGAGCCGCGAAGCGTGCATCGAATTGCCTGGGAACTGTTGTTATGTGCCGGTGAGCAGCATCAAGCGCGAGTGGTGATGGACAAGTCTCTCGACGATGTGCACTACGCCCATGAGCTCATGCAACTTTTCCCACGGATGCTGCTGCTCAACGTTGTACGCGATCCGCGCGCCCAGGTCGCCTCGATGAATCGCGCGATCATTCATGACTTTGATACATTGATCAACGCACAAACATGGGTGGCCGCGCATCGAGCGGCGCAATCCTTGATCGAGCAATATCCTGAACGCGTACTGACCATACGCTATGAAGACTTTCTTCTTAATGAAGAAGCGACCCTCAGGCAGATCTGCCATTTTTTCGAAATTGAATTCCTCGATAAAATGCTCGATATCTCCGAGTCACAGGAGGCTCGGCAGATTTCAAAAATGTCGGCGCTTTGGTCATCCAACTGCTTTGCGCCGATTACCACCAACATTGATAAATTCAAAGGACAGCTGAAAACCCAGGAGATCGAAATTATCGAGACCCTGGCCAAGGAATTCATGTCGCGCTATGGATATGAGCCCATGACGGAGGCCAATTTCGCCTTTGACACGCATATGTCGGTGGCCGCCACCGAACGTTCAGGCGACGCCAGGAAGCTTGCCTGGCAAGACTTGGAACAGGAGAACTTCCAAGACTATATCTTGCGTCAATTCCGCGCGGACTACCTGGCGACGGTGCGCAGCCGACTCGAACGCAGCCGATAAGCCCGGCCCCTGCGCCCGACGGCTGGAGGGGATGGATAGCGGACAGGTCGAGCAAGTCGGCATACTCTCCGCTATTCCACCTCAATCCAGAGATCCCCATGGCCAACCACGACCTCACGTTCCTCCCCGACCCCGATTCGGAATCCATCTCCTCCGATGTCGCCGGTTTCGGCGGCCTGCTGGTTTCCACCCAGATCCCCACTCGTGCCGACGGCAGCCTCGAACTGGGCGACATCGCCTTGCAGAGCGAATGCACCCTGCAGGCGCTCAAGGTCGCCCTGGAGCGCGCCGGCAGTTCCATGGAGCGGGTCCTGCACCTGACCATCTACCTCACCGACATGGCTGACCGACCTGCTTTCAATGAGGTCTACAAGCGCTTCTTCGCCAAGCCCTGGCCGGTGCGCGCCGCGGTTGGCGTAGCCGCCCTGGCGGTCGAAGGCATGCGCGTGGAAGTCACCGCGATGGCGGCCAAGGGCTGAGACCGCGGCTTTATCCGGCGGTCCCGCCCGCTGAAGGGGCACCTCCGGGCAGTACACGGGTGCCGGTCAAGCGTTTCGCCGCTACAATGCACGCCTTGACCGTGAAGCCTGACTAAAAAAACATGTCCCTACCCAAGCATCACCTGGAATTGCTCAGCCCCGCCCGTGACGTCGCCATTGCCCGCGAGGCCATTCTGCATGGCGCCGATGCCGTGTACATCGGTGGCCCGAGCTTCGGCGCCCGCCACAACGCCAGCAACGAGGTGAGCGATATCGCCGAGTTGGTGACGTTCGCCCGGCGCTATCACGCCCGGGTGTTCACCACCCTCAATACGATCCTGCACGACAACGAGCTGGAGCCGGCCCGCAAGCTGATCCACCAACTCTACGATGCCGGCGTCGACGCGCTGATCGTCCAGGACCTGGGTGTGATGGAGTTGGATATCCCGCCGATCGAGCTGCACGCCAGTACCCAGACCGACATCCGGACGCTGGCGCGGGCGAAGTTTCTCGATCAGGCCGGGTTCTCCCAACTGGTACTGGCCCGCGAGCTGAACCTGCAAGAGATCCGCGCCATCGCCGACGAGACCGATGCGGCGATCGAATTCTTTATCCATGGGGCGTTGTGCGTGGCGTTCTCCGGCCAATGCAACATTTCCCATGCGCAAAACGGCCGCAGCGCCAACCGTGGCGATTGCTCCCAGGCCTGCCGCCTGCCCTACACCCTGAAAGACGACCAGGGCCGCGTGGTTGCCTTTGAAAAGCACTTGCTGTCGATGAAGGACAACAACCAGAGCGCCAATATTCGCGCCCTGGTCGAGGCCGGCGTGCGTTCGTTCAAGATCGAAGGGCGCTACAAGGATATGGGCTATGTGAAGAACATCACCGCCTACTATCGCCAGCGCCTGGACGCTGTCCTCGAAGACCGCCCGGACCTGGCCCGGGCTTCCAGCGGCCGCACCGCGCACTTCTTCCTGCCTGATCCGGAAAAAACCTTCCATCGCGGCAGCACCGACTATTTTGTCAGCGACCGCAAGATCGACATTGGCGCCTTTGACACGCCAACCTTCACCGGCTTGCCGGTAGGCGTGGTGGAGAAAGTCGGCAAGCGCGACCTGCAGGTGGTGACACATGATCCGCTGTCCAATGGCGACGGCCTCAATGTGCAGGTCAAGCGCGAGGTGGTTGGCTTCCGCGCCAATATCGCCGAGCCCAAGGGCGAGTTCGAAGAAGACGGCGAGAAGCGCTACCGCTATCGCGTCGAGCCCAACGAAATGCCCGCCGGGCTGCACGGCCTGCGGCCGAACCATCCACTGAACCGTAACCTGGACCACAACTGGCAGCAGGCCCTGCTCAAAACTTCCGCCGAGCGCCGGGTCGGCCTTTCCTGGATCGCTCGCCTGCGCGAGGAACGCCTGGAACTGACCGCTACCAGCGAGGAAGGCGTCAGCGCCAGCGTGGCCCTGGACGGACCGTTCGGCCTTGCCAACAAACCGGAACAGGCCCTGGAGCAACTGCAGGACCTGCTCGGCCAACTGGGAACTACCCAGTACCATGCCACCAGTGTCAAGCTGGATGCGCCACAGGCGTACTTTATTCCCAACTCGCAGCTCAAAACCTTGCGCCGCGAAGTCATCGAAGCGCTGACCGCGGCGCGCATCGCCGCGCACCCACGCGGCGGCCGCAAGGCCGAAACCACTCCGCCACCGGTGTACCCGGAGTCGCACCTGTCGTTCCTGGCCAATGTCTACAACCAGAAGGCCCGCGACTTCTATCACCGTCACGGCGTCAAGCTGATCGACGCAGCCTTCGAGGCGCACGAGGAAACTGGCGAAGTACCGGTGATGATCACCAAGCACTGCCTGCGTTTTTCCTTCAACCTCTGCCCCAAGCAGGCCAAGGGGGTCACTGGCGTGCGTACCAAGGTCGCACCGATGCAACTGATACAGGGTGACGAGGTGCTGACCCTGAAGTTCGATTGCAAGCCTTGCGAGATGCACGTGATCGGCAAGATCAAGGGCCATATCCTCGACCTGCCGCAACCGGGCAGCGGCGTGCAGCAAGTCGTCGGCCATATCAGCCCTGAAGACCTGCTCAAGACGATTCATCGGGCACCGCACTGAGTGATGACTGCCTGACACAAGGGGGGTTACATGGGCTGTCCGCAAGTCTGTTCCGGCGCCACCTTGCAATGCAGTTTCGGTCTGGCGCCCGGTGTGCTCAACGTGCTGCCACAGAACCGCACCCTGGTGTCCGGCGTGCCGGCAGCCAATCTGCTCGACCATATTCCTCTGGTCAACATCATGCCGTTCGGCATGTGCCAGAGCCTGGCCAATCCCACGGTGGCGGCCGCCACGGCGGCGGCACTCGGGGTGCTGGTGCCGATGCCCTGTATTCCCGTGACCGCCACGCCCTGGATACCGGGTGGCGCACCGACCATGCTGCTGGGGCCGATGCCGGCGCTGGATGCCAACGGTACGTTGATGTGTAACTGGGCCGGGGTGATCAAGATCCTTTTCCCAGGCCAGGTGCAGATGCTGATTCCCTGATCAGGCATCGGGCGGCTGTCGCCAGCTCAACCACCAGGCCTTCCAACGCGCCATGGGTTTTCCCGACGCTTCCAGTGGCCGGCCGTCCGCGGCATAGGATTGTGCGCCCTCCAGTGCCCGGCCCTTGTCATATTCAATCCGCGCCGCCAGTTGGCCGTTGCCATGAAAACGCTGGTAAAGCCCCTGCAATTGCCCTTGTCGATAGTGTTCGCGAGAGGCCAGGGTGCCGTCTTCGAAGTAACTGAGCACCTGCCCATGCAATAACCCCGCGCGGTACTGCGCCTCGCGGATCAAAGCGCCTTGCGGGCTGTGGAACACCGCCTGGCCGTCGAGTTTGTCCTTGCGGAAATTCAGCCGCGCCGAGGGTTGGCCGTTGGGGTGATAAATCAGCATCGGTCCCTCCAGCGTGCCCTGGCGATAGCTGAGCAGCGCTTGTGGCCGGCCGCTCTCCGTGACCCGGGCCGGACCTTCCAACTGGCCGCCGATCAGCGTGGCGTTGAGCTGGCTGTCGCCGCTGACGACTTCGACCTTGGCTGGTTTGTCCATATGCCCTCCTCAGTTGACCTTGACCAGGCCGCCCTTGATAGTCAGCATCGCCCCGCCGTCCACGGTCTGCTCGGCGCCGCCCTTGTTCATCAGGCTGACTCCGGCGTCGTTGGTCAGCGTGGTACCGGCCTTGTTTTCCAGGGAAGTCCCGGCTTTGTTGTTCAACGATGTCCCGGCCTGGTTGCTCAGCGCCATCCCGGCCTGGGCACTGAGATTGGCATCGCTTTTCGCATTGAAGTCGCCGCCGCTTTGCAGGGTCAGGGTGCCGGTCACCTTGATCGTCAGGTTGCCGTCCACCGTCAGTTGGTAGTTACCCGTGACCTTGTGGCTGTAGTTGCCGCCGGTGGTGTGGGTCTGGTCGCCGCCAACCTTGAGCGTGCGATCGCCCTTGACGTCGAGGGTGTCGCTACCGGTCTGCAGGGTCACCGTGCGCTTGCCCTTTTCCAGAGTGACGGTTTCATCGCCCTCCTTGACCGTGCGCGTGCGGGCGTTCTGTACCGTGAGGGTTTCGTCGTGGCCGACGATGGCGCTAGTGTCGTTGAGCACATTGATCTTGAGGTCCTTCTGCGCCTGGAGAAAGACTTCCTCGCCATCCTTCTTGTCCTCGAAACGCAGTTCGTTGAAACCCTCGCCGCCCTTGGAGGACTGGGTCTTGATCCCGGACTGGGTCTGGTTCGCCGGCAGCGCATAGGGCAAGGTGTTTTCGCCATTGTAGATACAGGCAGTGACCAGCGGACGGTCTGGATCGCCGTCGATAAAGGTCACCACCACTTCCTGGCCGATACGCGGAATGAACTGCATGCCGAAACCCTTGCCGGTCCAGCCCTGGGCGACGCGGACCCAGCACGAACTGTTCTCGTTCTTTTCACCCTCGCGGTCCCAGGTGAACTGGATCTTTATCCGCCCGTACTCGTCGGTCCAGATGTCCTCGCCCGCCTTGCCCACCACCCTGGCGGTCTGGGTATGCATGGTCGGCTTCGGGGTCAGGCGCAAGGGCCGGTAGTTGACACTCTTGGGAATCGCCTCGAAGCGATTGCGATAGTGTTCGTGGCTGGCATCATGGCTGACCGACGTCAGCAGCCATTCAATGTTCGCGGCCGGGTCATCGTGCCCGGTCAGGGTGAAGGTATAGCCGGGCTGCAACCAGCGGCAGTCACTTTCACCGATCAGGCGCAGCGCCTGGGTACGCAAGGCGTCCATGCGCTGTTTGCCCAGGGCATCGCCCCGCGCCTTGGCGGTGTAGCCACCGGGGTGTTCATAGACCGACAACGGCCCTGCCTCGGCTTCGGCCCGGCCGTACAGCGAAGTGGTAGGCGTGACAAACTGGTAGTCGGTGGCGCTATAGACACCGGACACCGCCTGCTGGCTGAGTTGCGCCGAGCGTATGCCCTGCAATTCCCGACGGCCGATCTGCTGGCCGAGGTAGGCGATGCTGGCGCCGTTCGGGCAGGCGACAAAGGCGCCATTGCTATCGGCCAGGATCAGGGTATGACGCCCTTCGGCGTGGCTGAAAAACCAGAAGATGCCCTCCTCCTCCAGCAGCCGGCAGACAAAGGCGAAATCGCTCTCACCGTATTGGATGCAGTATTCGCGCGGCTCATAGCTGCCGGAGAGCTTCAAATCGTAGTCGCTGAAACCATGGGCCTTGAAAATGCTGGTGACGATGTCACTGGTGGACAGGTTCTGGAATACCCGATTGTTGCTGGCCAGGGTCAGCCACCAGAGCCAGGGGCGCAATTGCAGACCATAGCGTTCGGCGGTGGCATCGGCCGGCAACTGGCGAATCTGCGCGCAGAGCCCGTCCAGGGGGCGCTTCTGGGCGTCGTTATGCAGGGTCAGGGTCACATGGGAGGCCACGGCGCTGGCGATGGACAACGCCTCGACACAGTAGCCGGTGACGGTGAACTCGCCCAGATGATTCAGCGCTTCTTCACCGCTCAGGGATTCGGGGAACAACGGCGCCATGACCGCACCGCTCAACGACAGCGTGGTGTTGGTATCAGTGGGACGGGGCATGGTTTTCCTTGACGATCATCTTTGACTACCTGTGTTCATTCCAGCACCCATTGCGCCAACTGCCCCGCGACCTGCTCCATCAGCACATGCTCCACGTCCCGCGCGCCCGCCGTGCTGCAACGGGCCAGGACGGCCTTGACGATACCGTCGTCGTAGTCGAAACGCTTGCCGGTGGCCGCCAGGTAACGGGCGCGCAGTTTCTCCAGCTTGGCCAGGACGATCCCTTCCAGGGTCGCATCGTCGAGAGCACGGTAAGGTACCACGGTCATGCGCGCCAGAAAGGCCGGGCGAAATGCCTGCAACAGCACGTTGCGCAACTGCTGATTGAAGGCTTCGGATGTTGGTTGTTCGGCGACGCTGTCGAGGATCAGTTCAGCGCCCACATTGCTGGTGGCCAGCATCACGGTGTTCTTGAAGTCGACCACCAGGCCGCTGCCGTCTTCCATCAGGCCTTTATCGAAGACGTTGTAGAAGGCTTCGAGCACATCCGGGTGGGCCTTCTCGATTTCATCCAGCAAGACCACGCTGTAGGGTTTGCGCCGCACCGCCTCGGTCAGCACGCCGCCACTGCCATAACCGACATAACCCGGCGGTGCGCCCTTGAGCTGGCTGACCGTATGGGCTTCCTGGTATTCGGAGAGGTTGATGCTGATCAGATTGCGCTCGCCACCGTACAGCGCGTCGGCCAGGGCATAGGCGGTTTCGGTCTTGCCGACGCCCGTGGGGCCCAGCAGCAGGAACACCCCGACCGGTTTTTGCGGGTCGGTGAGCCCGGCGCGATAGGCCTGCAGCCGCTGGGCGATCGCGCCCAACGCCGGCCCCTGCCCCATCACCCGCTGGCCGAGGCGTTCGGCCAGGGTCCGCAACGCATAGGCTTCGTCGGCAAGCACCTTGCCTTGGGGAATACCGGTCCAACCGGCAATGACCGAGGCGACGACTTTCGAATCGACTTGCTCGGGGACCAACGGATCGTCCTCGCGAATGGCATTCAGGCCGCTTTCCAGACGCACCAGCTCACTGGCCAGTTGTTCGAGACGGTTATCCAGCTCTTCGTCATCGCGGCTCGGATCGACGCTTTCGTTGAGCATGAGCAGCTCGCGGCGGGCTCGGAGCAACTCGGTCACCGCTTCGCGCTCCTTGTGCCAGCGGCTTTCCAACTCGACGATGGCTTGGCCGTCCTCATGCTCCCGCAGTTCAAGCGGGCGGATGCGCAGGTCATGATCATGGCCGATGGCTTGTTCGCGGCGCAGGCGTTGCAGTTCATCGAGCGTCGCCGCCTGGCGATGGCGCAGGCTTTCCAGGGCCGGAGGTACGTCATGCTGGGCCAGTGCCACCCGGGCACAGGCGGTGTCGAGCACGCTGATGGCCTTGTCCGGCAGCTGCCGCCCGGAGATATAGCGCTGGCTGAGCTTCACCGCGTCCTGGATCGCCACGTCCAGGACCTCGACGCCATGGTGCTGCTCCAGCTTGCTGGCCACCGCGCGCAACATCCGCACGGCGGTCTGCTCGTCCGGTTCCTCGACCTGGACCAGCTGGAAGCGTCGCGCCAATGCCGGGTCTTTCTCGAAGTATTTCTTGTACTCAAGCCAGGTGGTGGCGGCCAGGGTGCGCAGTTCGCCCCGGGCCAACGCCGGTTTGAGCAGGTTGGCCGCGTCATTCTGTCCTTCGGCGGCACCGGCACCGATCAGCGTATGGGCCTCGTCGATAAACAGGATGACCTTGCCGGCGGCATTACGGACGCCTTCGATCACGCCCTTGAGTCGCTGTTCGAATTCGCCCTTGATCTCCGCCCCGGCTTGCAGCAGCCCCAGGTCGAGTACCCGCAGGCTGACGTCCTGCAAGGGCGGCGGCACGTCACCGAGGGCAATGCGCAGCGCCAGGCCCTCGACCACCGCGGTCTTGCCGACGCCAGGGGCGCCCACCAGGATCGGGTTGTTCTGTCGTCGACGCAGGAGGATATCGACACACTGGCGAATCTCCGCATCGCGCCCGATGATCGGATCGATGCGCCCCTGGCGGGCGTCTTCCGTCAGATCCTGGGTGTATTGCTCGAGCAACGAGGTGTCGATGCCGCCGGCGCGCGCTGGGGTTTTTCCGGGGCGCGCCGGCAGGCCGGTTTCGCAGGAGTGCTCGGTCAAGCTGGCGAACTGGCTGCGCAGTTGGTCCCGGGCAATGCCGAGCAATGAGGGGATGCTGCCTTGCAACAGCGCCCGGTACTCGTCGCGGTCGAGCAGCGCCAGCAACAGCAGCCCGGAGCGCACCCCGGTGGCGCCGAGCACGCTGGCCTGGACCACCGCGTCCTCGATCAAGGCCAGCAATTGCCGGGACAGTGTCGGTGTGCGGGTGTTGCCGGTCTGGAACAGCTCCAGGGCGAGGTTGATTTCGTTCGCCAGACGGTCGCGCTCCAACCCCAGGGCTGGCAGCAGGCAGGCCAGGTCGCCACCTTCGATCTCCAGCAGCTCCAACAGCAGGTGTTCGACTTCGACAAAGTGCTGGTTGCGCTGCCAACTGCGCTGGGCGGCCCGTTCCATGGCATCGCGGCACTGGTGATTCAGGCGCGAGATCAGTACGGCGATTTCCATCTCAGGCCTCTTCCGCGTCGTGCAGGCGCAGGTCGATGCGGAAATCCCCGCTGTGCTCTTCACGGTTCAACCAGGTGCCCTGGCCCAGCGCCGTGTGCTGCTCGCGCCCGATCTTCAGTATCGCGCTGCGAGTCACGTGCACGGACACGCCGCATTGCAGTTGCGCGCCAAAATAGAACGCCACCAGCGCCGCCAACTGTCGATGGGAATCCCCTCCTGGCAGGAAAGGCTCGGCGATTTCCGGTTCCAGTGGGCCGAGCCGGATATGAATGCCGGCGTGCTCATCCCAGACCCGCGTGCCGCACAATGCATTGCGCCCCAGGCTGAGGTTGCGCCCCTTGCGCCCCAGCACGCTCTGGTCGCTGCTGGCGATCTGGCGCCAGGCGCCCTGGTAACCCCGTAGTTGCACGGGCAGATCGAAGTAATGCTTGAGCAGGTTCTGGAACCCGGCCAGGGAGCGCCGCCCGTTGGCCAGCAAGCCGGCGCGGGCGATCAGGGCTCGTTCCGGCAGCAGCGTCTCTCGCGCCGAGTTGGACGACAACCCGCACAAAGCGCGCAATTGCTGATACACCGGGCTGAGTGCCGGCTCCCGGTAAGGCAAGGCGATCCGCTGGCGCTGTTGTACCCGATACAGCAGGCTCAACAACCGGTGCTGGAACAGATCGAGAAACGCCACCGTGCCGTAATCGTGATTGCGCGCCCGTTGCTGCAACCATTCCTGATAGGCGTAGGGTAAAGGACCGTCCGGGCCACCGAGGCCGAACACCTGAGTATGCAAGGTCAACCGGGACGCGGTTCCTTGCGCATTGGTGACCTGCCGCAGGCTGCTGATCTCGCTCGGGGCGAACTCCGGCAACAGCGGCCCGCGCAGGCGCACCACCTCGCGCTGCGGATCGCTGCCGGTCCCCAGCGACGACGCGTTGTCCCGCTCGCGCTCCAGGATCATCAGCGCCTGCAGCAGCTCGAAATGCTGCGGGGCCTGACGCAGGAGTTCGCCTAGAGAGCCAGGATCGGGCTGCTGCTCGGGCTCCATAGCTTGATCTCCTTATCGCCCTCTACCAGCAGGGTGCGAACAAAACAGTTGGCATTGGCATACAGCGCGAAAAAGTGCGCCAGCACGCCGGAGAACAGTACCCGGCTGCTGCCGGAAAACTTGCTCGGATCCAGCTCCAGGCGCACCTCCAGGCCGTTGCGCCAGCCGCGCCAGGCATCCTTGCCGACACGACCGACGACCCGTTCGGTACGCAGCGCGAGAATACCGTTGATCTGCAAGCGAGCGGCGGGCTCGTCGCGCAGATTATGCAGGATCAACATTTCCCTGAGCGCCTCCAGTGCCCCGGGGCCTTCCGTCAGTGACAGATGGTTGAGGTTGAGCTGCGAGATCAGCCGCCAGCGTGACGCCCCTTCCAGGTCGGGCAACGATTGCGGCGTGGGGCTTTTCAGCAAGGTAATGGTGGCCACCGGACCACTGCGTTCGAACTTCAAGGCACTGCCGGTCAGCAGGTTCTGCGCCATATGCCGATTGGTGCACCACACCTGCGCGGTGAAGGTCTCCCCTGGCGCGCTGCTGCGCGGCTGGAACTGGCTGTCCACCAGGCTCAGCATCAAGTCGGTGCCCGGCCGCGAGGGGGTGGTCGCGCTGATCCGCCTGGCGTGCCAGAACAGGCCGCCCTGCTCTTGCCCGTGCTGGTAGCCATAGTACGACGGTACGTTATGGAATCCGTCTGGAGTACCGGCCACCAACTTGCGGATGCTATGGATTTCGACACTGTTGTCGCGGTGTGAATCGGCCACCAGGCGATATTCGCTTTGCGTGCCGTCCGGGCGCAGGGTTTCGGCGGTGCGGGGGAACAGGTTGATCACTGGCGTGCAGCCCAGCGCGATGTCCTCGCGTTGCAGGCTGATACGGCTCTCGGGGACACGGTCAAAGGCGATGTAGACCTCAATCAGATCCGTGGCCAGTGGCGGGATCCGCAGCGCGAGATCGAAAAAGGCGAACTTCTCCGGGAAGGCAAAGTATTCCACCAGCAGGCGCAACCCGGGATGCACGCCATCTTCCTCCGGCAACAACCGCTGGGCATCGTCAAAGCCGACCGCTAACGGCCGGGCATTGATGGCTTGTCCGGGACTGTCGGGTAGACCACAGACGATGTCCAGACTATGGGCGGCCAACAGATCATAGAGCCGCGCGCGATTGCCGGCGGGGCCCGCCAGGTGAATACGCAAGGTCTGGATCGGCAATTCGGACCAGGTTTTTTCGCCATTGCACTTCAGGGTCAGGCACAGCGCCGCCTCGGCATTGGCGATCCCGGTGGCCAACTGCGCGGCACTGCCTTCCAGCAGGCTGACCTCCTGGACTTCCACCGGCCACAGGGTTACCTCGGCACAGGTGCGGAAATACAGGCTGTCGAGTTGTTCTTTCTCTGGGGCCTTGAACACCTGCATGTCACGTGGCAGCCGGTAGCCGGCGGCCAGGCTGCCCTTGGTCGGGTCCGGCCCGAACTGGACGATGGCGCAGGAAGGCATCGGGCGCAACGCCATCGGATACAGCTGCTCCAGCAGCGCGTCGGTGAATTCCGAGTAGCCGTCATCGAGCCGGCGTTGCAGGCGCGCGGCGAGCAAGGCGAAGCTTTCGATCAAGCGTTCGACATGCGGGTCCTGGGAGCCGTTGGACGATAGCTTCAGGCTGTTGGCCAGGGTCGGATGGTTGTCGGCAAACTCGCTGCCGGCACGGTACAGCCAGGTCAGCTCGCGCTGGTAGTAATCCAGTAGTCGGGCATCAATCGAATCGCTCATGCCTGACCTCGAAGCCGCCTTCACCGAGGTCGAGGACGAACGACATGTTCGGGGTCGAGTCGAGCCCCCGGACATGCCCGCTCACCCGCACCGTCATGCGTGTGCGTTGTCCCGGCAGCGCCTGCACGTCGACATCTTCCAGCGCCAGGCGCGGCTCGAAGCGGGTAATGGCAGCGCGTATATCGCGAATCAATACGCGGTGATCCTCTTCACGATCGGCATACAGGACACTCCAGTCGCTCATCCCGTAGTCGATGATGCTCGGGGCGAACCGGTGAGCCCGTTCGGTACGCCGGGTGTTGAGCAGGCGCTCCAACTCCAGGCGAATGGACTCGACGATCCGCACCGGGTCACGGGCATCGAAGCCAGCCTCCGTGTCCCCCGCGAGGAGGTCGAACAGCGCAACACGCATGAAAATCTCCAGCCGGATGAAAACAGGCGATCAACCCTTGATAAGTTTGTTCGCCGCCAGGTCCCAAGTCGAGGCCGCGGTGCCTTCCTTGGTGCCGTCGTCTTTCTGGGCGGTCAGTTCCCACTTGATCTTGGTGAAGTTCAGCGACAGGGTTTCCACCGGCTTGCCACCGGTACCACCGCTGACACTGACGTTGGACACCACCACGTTGCTCAAGGTGTAGATGATGAACGGCATCAACTGGCCGGTGCTCTCGGCGGCGTTACGGCCGACGGTCACCTTGACCTCGGCAATCGGCTTGCCGGCGCAGCAGTACTCGTTGATGCTCGGTGTGGCGGAGTCGATGAACTTGGTCAGGGTGAACTCGCCGATATGCGGCTTGCCGGAGGTACGTTCCGAGTTGCTGACGTCGTTGGTGACTTGCATGGCCACGTTGTGGCTATAGGACATGACTTCGATCTTGTCGGCGTAACCTTCCAGCAGGGAGTCGCCTTTGATCGTGGAGCCCAGGTCGAGAATAATTGCATCCATTGGGTGTTATTCCTTGCACGACTGCAAAATGGAGAGCCCGCCGGGTCACGGCGGGCGGCATGGCACGAATCAGGCCGCGGCAGGCGCCGGCAGCGCGGCGACCAGGCGGATCGAAGCGGTCAGCTCTTCCAGCTGGAAGTGCGGCCGCAGGAACACCGTGGCGCTGTAGCTGCCGGGACGTCCGGGCACATCGCTGACATCGACCCGGGCTTCACGCAGCGGATACTGCGCCTTGATTTCCTGGGGCGCGTTGTCGTTGATCAGCACGTAGTCGGCGATCCAGTTGTTGAGGTAGGTCTGCACATTGTCGCGGGTGGCAAAGCTGCCGACCTTGTCGCGCAAGATCACCTTCAGGTAATGGGCAAAACGCGATGCGGCCAGGATATACGGCAGCAGGCCGGAAATCCGTGCGTTGGCGTTGGCCTCGAAGGTGTTGTAGGTCTGTGGCTTGTTCGTGGTCTGGCCACCGAAAAACACCGCGACATTGCTGTTCTTGCGGTGACACAAGGCAATGAAACCCAGGGAGTCGAGTTCTTTTTCACGGCGATCGGTAATCGCCACTTCGGTCGGGCACTTGATCGCCAGGTCGCCGGCCAGGGTATTGAACTGGTACACCGGCAGGCCGCTGACCGTACCGCCACCTTCCGGTCCGCGAATCGCCGCACACCAACGGTACTGCGCGAACGCGTCGGTGATGCGCTGGGTCAGCAGCCAGGCGGCGTTGCCCCAGAGGAACTTGGTCGAATCAGGGTCGATGATCTTCTTCGCATCGGCACTGCCTGGCGTGGCGGTGGTCGTTGTCGCGGAGGTCGTACTGACGTCCTCGACAAAGGTCGACATGCCCTGCACCGGATTGTTGATCGGGTCATAAGGCAGGCGCGACAGGTAGTGCGGCAGGACCATCGAGACATACCGCGAGTCCTCGGTCTTGCGGAACGCATTCCACTCGATCAGTGCGCCGCTTTCGAAGACCTTGGTCAGGTCGCGCGGCACGCCCAGATCGGCGAAGGACTTGAGATCGAACAGCCCCGGACTGGCGGCGGTGATCAGCGGCGCGTGGGCCGCCGCGGCGACGTTCGACAGGTTGGTGATCATCTTGATATCGATGCTGCTGCGACCGAACTCGTAGTCCCCCATCAGGACACTGAACGGGCTGCCGCCGAAGGTGCCGTATTCTTCCTCGTAGACCTTCTTGAACAGCACGCTCTGGTCGAACTCGATGGCTTTCTCCAGGTCCAGGCGCAGCTCTTCCTTGGCGACGTTGAACAGGCGCAGCTTCAACGACTCGCCGGTTTCGGTGTTCATCACCAGTTGGTGCAGGCCGCGCCAGGAAGCTTCCAGGGTCTGGAACGACGGGTCGTGGAGCACCAGGTTGAGCTGGGCGTTGATCTGCCGGTCGAGGTCGGCAATGCGCTTGCTGATGGTGGTCAGCATATTGTCGCTGGCCTCGACTTTCTTATCGCTGACTTCGCCAGCGAAGACGCTCAGCATCTGCTGCGCATACTTCTTCTGGGCATCATCCTCGGCTCCGCGGATCATCGCTTCGACGATGGTCTCGAGCAACGGGGTCTGGGGTGTCTGGCCAGCCGCCGGTGCATTTACGGTCGGTGTGCTAGTGGTCGTCGAAGTACTGTCATTAGGCATCGCGGTTCCTCCATGAAGGGGCGCGGATCAACTAGGATTTGGTGGGGTCGACAGGTGGCACGGGATCCACGGGCGTAACGGGATCGACGACGGGAGCCACGGGATCGGGCTTGACCGGCTCGACGACGGCAACCGGGTCGTTGGCCGGCGGGGCCAGGGCCTTTTGCAGGTCGGCCTGGAAGGCCAGGACCGCGGTGTCATCATGCAGGCTGGCGATCAGGCTCTTGTCCAGTTCGTCATTGCCATCGAGTTTGATCAGCAGGTCCTGCAGTTTCTGGCGCTTGTCGTAGAGGTCTTTCAGGCCATCGATCTGGGCGACGATATTTTCCGGGCTGAAATCTTCAAAGCGCTTGAAGGACAACTCGACCGACAGGTTGCCGGTAGCGCCATCCAGCACGTTCGCCACTTTGAATTTCTGCTGCGGGTTGATCCGGCTCAACACTGTATCGAAGCTGTCCCGATCGATGTCGACAAAACCACGCGTGGTCAGCGGGTCGGGCTTGTTCGGCTGGTTGTTGCCGGAGAGGTCGGACAGGATGCCCACTACCAGCGGCAGCTCTTCCTTCTTGAAGGCGTTACCGATTTCGACGTCATAGGTGATTTGTACACGCGGCGGCCGATTACGGCCCAAATACTTCTGCTTGCTTTCCTGATCAGCGGCCATGCCCTTCTCCTTCTGGCGCGCCTACCGAACGGCAACGCGCTCCTGGTGGTATAAACCTTTCCGACAGCTCGAGTGCGATCTTTCCGTAGGACAATCGACTGTGCAAAACCTTAGAAGAGGTCTATAAGACAAGCAAGAAATATCTGGCAAAACCCACATTTGAAGCCTATGAAGCGAATTAAGTTCCTCGGTAGCTGCTGTGCGCTAGCTTTTTTCATGATGTTTCAGATAAGTGGTTGCAGCTTGTTTGCACCCAAGGTCTCGCTGCAGAAAGTCATAGTCGATGTCGAGCCCAAAGCCAACAGCGATACACCGCTGGCACTGGATTTCGTCGCCGTCGCCGACCCGCAACTGCTGGAGCGTCTCAAGGGAACGCCGGCCAACCAGTGGTTCGCCCAGCGCGAGCAGATGCGCCGTGATTTCCCGCAAGGTTTGAACGTATGGAGCCTGGAGGTGGTTCCCGGGCAACTGGTAACGTTCGCGAGCAATCCGCTGCAAGGTCAAAAGGCCGAAGGCGTGATGTTGTTCGCCGGCTACAGCACTCCAGGCGCACACCGCTTGCTGCTCGAGAAACAATCTGATATCTGGCTCAAGATCGGCGCCCGCGAGATGCGCCTGCTTGATGCCCAAGGCCAGTGAAACCCGTATTCCAGGAAGGTTTAGGAGTAAAGGATGCGCGCTATACCGGACGTAATACCGGATGCGATCTGTTGGAGTGAAGGCATGCATCTGCTGCCGCAACATTTCCAGTTGCAGAACTTGCGTGCCGAGGGCCTCAGTGCCCGTCTCGCCGCCAATGCCCAGCCCTGGTATTGGGGCGTGCAGAACCTTGAGCAGCAGGTCCTGGGCAGCGGCGAAATCATTGTCAAGGCCCTGGACGCGGTGATGCCCGATGGCCTGGTGGTCAATCTCGACCCGCTCAAGGACAAGGACCACTACCCGCTCGAACTCAAGGTCAAGCCCGAGGACTTCCAGGACCAGACCACCCTGATGATCTACCTGGCCGTGGACCCATTGTGGCGCGCCGGCTTGCTCGGTGAAATCAGCGGGCGCCTGCGTTCGCTGGACATCGATGCCGTGGACCTGAGCGACCGGGAAAATCCCAGGGTCGAAACCCTGACCGCTTGGCGACCGATCCTGCGCCTGGTCACCAGCAGCCGTCGCTCCGACTCCGTATGCCTGCCGTTGTTCAAGATCAGCAACTCCGGCGGCGTCATCAGCCAACTGGACTATGTGCCACCCTGCCCGGTGCTGGATGCCGATTCGCTGATCGGCAAGCGGATCAGCGACGTGTGCGCCATGGCCCGCGGCAAGTGCGAGTTTCTCGGTGGGCGCTGGCGCCAGGCGCAAGAGGCCGGCAAGGCCCTGGAAAGCGCCGAGCTACGCGCGCAACTGGTCGCCATCTGGGCGCGCCTGCCGGAATTGCAGGCGACACTGGAGACCGGGATCGCAGCGCCGGCCAGCCTGTACCTGCAATTGATCGGCTTTGCCGGGGCGCTGTACGGCCTGCAACCGGAGTTGGTGGTGCCAGCCTTCAGCCCGCTGAAATTCGAAGACTTGCTGTCGGGATTCGAGCCGGTACTGGACTGGATCGAGGCACAACTGGGCAATATTCGCGCCGGCTACAGTCGCCGCAGTTTCGAATACAAGGACGCGCACTTCTCCATTGCCCTGGCTGACCGCCAGACGCCGGTCCAGCAATTGGTGATCGGTTTGCGCATGCCATCCGGCGCCACGCCCCAGGCCGCACGCGAATGGCTGGAGCGCGCCGTCAGGTCCTCGCGACCGCAACTGCCCAGCCTGCTCAAACAGCGCATGCACGGCTTGGCGTTCAATAGCCTGGGGCGCAACGATCAGGTCGCCTATGGCGTTGCCGAGGACATTCGCCTGTTCAGCTTGCAGGCCGCGGGGGAATGGTTCTTGCCCGATACCGACCTGTGCCTGTTCATGCCGACCGGCAGTGGCTGGGTAGAACCGGTGGAAATACTCATGTTTGACGCCAGCGCGGACTGAACCTGATCAGGGATTGATGAGCGATGTTGGATAATGACTCACTGCCAGCGCAGGCTACCTTCGAGAGCGCACCGCTGAGCAGCGCCTTCAACCGGGCCTGGAGCGAGTGGCTGACGTTCTGGCAGGCCCTGCCACGCACCACCGGCGCGCCAGTGCAGGTCGCGCAGGTCGCCGAGCAGGTCAGCCAGATTGCCCGGCGCTTGTGGCGCAGCGCGTTCGCCGCGGTGGGCGAGGCGCAGGGCCAGCAGGCCAAGGCGACCCTGTTCGCGTTTGTCGGCCTGATCGACGAGCACCTGTTGTTCGACGATTGGGCCGGCCAGGCGGCCTGGCAGGAGCGTCCCATGGAAACCCGGCTGTTCGGCAGTCGCTCGGCCGGCGACCGGATTCCAGTCGCCATCAAGAAACTCCTGGAAGCCCGCGATCCGACCCTGCGCGACCTGGGCAGCGTCTACCTGTACTGCCTGATCCTCGGTTTCCAGGGCCGCTTGCGCAATGGCAGCGGCCCGGCCCTGCACGAAAAATGGCGGCGCAGCCTGTTTACCTTTATCCGCCAACGCAGCGCCAACGCCAACGATATCGCCGTGCAACTGCAACGCCCGAGCGCCATCGCCCCGCAACAGCTACCGGTGCGCCGCAGCCTGCCCGACGGTTACCGGCTGGGTCTGGCGCTGGGTCTGGGGCTCTTGTTGTTGCTCGGTATCAGCCAACTGTTCTGGTTGAACATTCAATACCGGGTGCAGCCCGGTATTGAGCAGGATCGGCAGACACTGGCCACGGAGCTCAAGCGCTGATGGCTTACCTCGGTGAAATTCTCGCCGCCCTGCTCCTGCTGGTGCTGCTGGCGGCACTGTTGTGGAAATACTCCGCGCGACTGAGCGGCGCCAATCGCAGTTTCTATGCCGCGGTGAGCGAGTGGGAGCAGGCACTGGGCGTGCACGACCGCTATGAGACGCCCTGGTTGCTGATGCTCGGCGACACGCCGCAGCTCGAGGCCCTGCTCAGGGGCTGGGGGCTGACCAGCACCGCGCAACCGGCCTGGTTCGGACGCTGGTGGTACGGTCCCGACGGCGCGGTGCTGGTGGTGCCCGCGGCCCTGTTCAGCCATGGCGAGCGCGCCAGTGTACAGCTCAAGCTTTGGCGCCAGCTCCTCGAACTGCTGCTGCAGGCCAGGGCCAATCGGCCGGCGGACGGCATCATCTGGCTGTGCGACCTGGAACAACTGACGCCCGATCAGGACACCGCCGCCGCCGGCTTGGCGGCCCGGCGCAAGTTCATCGATATGCAACAGCGTCTCGGCCTGAGCCTGCCGGTGTATATGCTGCTCAGTGGTTTCGAGAGCCTGCCCGGCGCCAGCAACCTGCTGGAAGTGTTGCCGACGGCAGCGAAGGACGCCGCCTTTGGCTGGACCTCGCCTTACACGGCGCAAACGCCCTGGCACCCGGACTGGATCAACCAGGGCCTGGGCCAGGTCGAACAGACCCTCGCCGACCTGTTGGTGGAAATCGGCACGCTGCGTGGCCAGATGGCCGCCGAGCTGTATTTGCTGCCCCGGCAATTACAAGGCTTGCATGACCCCCTGCGCTCCTTGTGCGATCCAGTGTTCCAGGGCAACGCCATGGGCGAGGCCCCGCGTTTGCGTGGGCTGTATTTCAGCGCCCAGGCCGGTCCCGCGGCGGCGGCGGATGCCGACCCCTTTGCCGAAGGCCCGGCACCGATCCCCGCGCCGCCACTGTTCACCCCGCGCCTGTGGCGGCAACGGTTCATCGCCGAACAAGGACTGGCCCAGCCGATTACCCGCATCCTGCAATTGCGCCAACGCTGGCAGCGCCTGACGGCACTGGCCGTGGGCGTGATCGGGCTGGTCTGGGTGATCGGCATGCTCTGGGTCTGGCATGCGCGCAGCGAGGCCGCCACTCAATTGAACACGCTGCTGCACGATGACCAGATGCACAACCCGCTGACCGTCGATGACGAAGCCCGGCGCGAGCGCATCGCCAGTTTCTGGCACCTGCTCGAGGCCGCGCCGCGTTGGCATATGCGTACCTCGATTCTGCCCGGCTCGTGGTTTTCCGCGCTGGACCGGCAACTGGCGCAGGAGCTGCGGGGCCGAGCGCGGGGGCAATTGTTCACACCGCTCAAAAGCAAACTGCAGGATGAACTCGACAGCTTGATCACGCCCCGCGCGGCGATTCGTCCCCGGGCCGGCAGCAGCAACAGCGAAGAGGCGTACCGACAAGCCATGCTGGTGCTCGACCAGGCCCTGGCGGTGGAGCGCCACAACAAACGCTTCGCCCTCAGCCTGCAAGGCGACGAACGCCCCCTGGACGACGCCATCGCCCTGGCCAACGAACTGTTCGGCTTCAATTTCCAGACCAAGGGCCTGCCGTTGGCCGATGACTACAACAGCCTGTTGGCCACGACAGAGGTGCCGTTGGCCAGCCCCTTGCAACTGGACCCGCTCAAGTCGCGGATCGCCGCGCGCTACGTCAATAGCATGCGTTTATGGCTCGACAGCCTGTTCGCCAGTTCCGACTTCAGCAGCACCGCCGGCGCCCTGAACAGTCAATTGCGCGCCCTGCAAGGCGGCCAACGCAACAGCTTGGCCGAGCTTGAAGAACTGGACGCCGGCATCGCCCAGCTACGCCAACTGCTGGCCCTGACCAACGCCGCCTGGAGCCAGGGCAATGGCGCGCAGTTGGCGCCCGGTTATCAGGAAGGACTGGAAAAGGCCCGGCAAAGCGCGCTGATCGGCACCGTCGCCGTCGACCAGGTCGAACATTATGCCGAGAACTCCAAACGGACCTTCCACGACCGCTGGCTGGAACAAGGCGACGAGGACCAGGGTATTCTGCGGCTGCAAAGCAGCGGTGGCCTGGAGCTGCAGGCCAATGTCGACAAGCTTGGCCAGGTGGTCTCCGCACTGCTGCATCAGGAATTCAGCCAGATGGCCCTTAACCAGGGCGACACTCCGCCAGTAGCCGGGGGCCTGCACGATCTGGACAGTGGCAAGCTCGACGCGGCACTGCACTATCACGACAGCTACCAACTCTGGCTGCAACAGAGTGTTGCCGAGCTGCCCGCGCCCTACCGCAAGGCCTTGATCAGCGCCGCTCGCTCGGCGACCACCACGGCCATGTGGCAAAGCCTGAACAGTGTCTCCAGCCTGGGCGGCGGCAAACCCATGGCCAATCCGGGGGCGACGTTCAACCTGCCCGCCGACAAGGCCTTGCAGGTGCTGCAAGTATTCAGCGACATTGGCGACACGCGCCAGACCGAATCACTGCGCCAGGAATTGAACACCCGGGCACTGAACGATCTGCGCCGCGCCACGGCAGAGATCAATGCCCTTCCGCTGTTTCGCCAGCCCATCGACTTCAGCCAATGGGACGGCACCCGCAACCTCTCGCTGCGCAGTTTCCGGGAAAGCGATCCGCAGGCATTGAAACTGGACTTGAGCCGACAATTCACCCTGATCGGCGATTCGTTGAGCACCGCGCGTCCGGCCATCGAATGGCTCAATCAGCAGCGTGAGCGATTGTCGGCCAGCGACGGCGAGACACTCGACAGTTTTGTCGACATGAGCGCCGAACTCAAGAAATACAACGACCAGAACCCGGCCAGCTCGCCGCTGCAATACCAGCAGATGGTTCTGCGCGACTTCAACGACATGGACCTGGGCAACTGCACCAAGATCCTCTCCGAGGCAATCCTGCCGATGGGCCAGGGAAATATCGCCCTGCTCGCCCGCAGCAGCCATGAGCGGGCGCGCCAGCGTTGCGAGAGCTTGCAGAACTACGCTGCCGCGGTGGCCTGGAAGCGCCTGGGCGACTACTTCACGACTTACCTGGCCGGGCGTTTTCCATTCAGCCACGACGACACGCTGATCGATGCCAATCCCGACCGGGTTCGCGAATTCCTCGACCTGATCGACAAGAACCTGCCCAGCGCGTTCAGCGGCCTGGAGAACAACCGCTCGGCGCAAGCCTCGGCGGCGGCCGAGTTCCTGTTCAATCTGCAAAACGCCCGGGCCTGGCTCGGGCCGTTGTTGCTGCGCGACAAGGACGGCGTGCGCGGCCTGGACCTGGAGGTGCGTTGGCGCACCGACCGTGAGGAAGAGCGTGGCGCCGACCAGGTGATTGACTGGAGCCTGAGCACCGGCGCGCGGGAAATCGGCTATCCGGCCGAAAGCCTCAGTCACGCCAACTGGACGGTCGGCGAACCGGTCCGCCTGGCGCTGCGTTGGGCCAAGGGCAGCAGCCAACGGCCGCAGGACGATCCGAAACAACCGGCACTGGCCGTGGCCGACCTGCAAGCCAGTTGGTCATACGAGGGCAGTTGGGCCTTGCTGCGCTTTATCCACGCCAACCAGGCCGGCAATTACTTCGCGACCCAGGATGAGGGTGACCGGCCACTGGCATTGCGACTGCCGTTGCGTTCGCCCCTGCCGGGCAATGCCAACGCCCTGATGTTCCTGCGCTTGTCGCTCAAGGCCGTCGGTGGCAAACAGCCGCTGACCCTGAGTACCTTGCCGACTCGTGTCCCGGCCTCGCCCTACGGGTCGGTCTTCCCACTGCCAGTGGCCAGTACCGAGAGCCCGCCATGACTATCGACCCCTCCCTGGAGCAATTGCGCCTGCGCTTGCCGGGCCTGATCGCCCCCGTGCCCGGCGCCGATCCGGCGGGCGCCAGCCTGCGCGAGGCACCCGAGATGGACCTGTTGCGCGAGGCCCGCCGCGAAGACGACGCCAGTTTGCCCACGGGGATCTGGCAGACCGACCTCAAGCGCGCGGACTGGTCCCAGGTGGAAACCCTGGCCAGTGAATTGTTGACCCAACGTAGCAAGGACCTGCTGCTGGCCACCTGGCTTGGCGAGGCCTGGTTGCAGCGCTATCAGTTGCCCGGTTTGTGTGTGGCGCTGGAGCTGGTGGTGGGACTTTGCGAGCGTTACGGCCTGGCGCTCCACCCCCGTGGCCAGGGTGGCGACGCCAGCTGGCTGGCACCGCCACTGGCCTTGCTGGTGCGCCAGTACAGCCTGTTGTTGAATATCCGCCTGCCCTTGCTTGGCGCGGCGGCGCGGGGGCGCGAGAGCCTGACGTTGGAACAGTGGATGCGGGCGCAGAAACAGGCACTGAACAACAGCGAGGAGCGCAAGGCCAAGGCCTTGGCGCAGGAGTCACAGGAGCTGTTGCGTGACTGGCGCGAGGCGGTCCTGCGGATTCCCCTCGAGCAGCTTGATGCCCGCTTGGAGATGTTCGATAGCTGCCGGCAAAGCGTTGAGCGCCTGAACCGCTGGGGCGACAGTCAACTGGGGGAAGAAGCGCCCAGCTTTGCCGCCTTGCAAACCCTTCTCGATCAACACGTGCTTGCCTTGCGGGAGTTTATCGCCATGCACCCGGAACCCTTGCCTGTGCCGGTCAGCCTGCCCGTCGCCGAACCGACGCTTGAGCAGCCGGCCGCGACAACCGCGCCGCTGCCACTGTCGTTGCCCGAATCTCGCCAGGCGGCCTACCGTCAGTTGAAAGTCATTTCCGACTACCTGAAACGGGTCGAGCCCCACAGCCCGGTGCCCTACCTGATCAACCGCGCGGTTGATTGGGGCAACATGGAACTGCCCGAGCTGCTCGGCGAACTGATCAAGGCCGACCCCGATATCCAGCGGATCTGGCGGCTGCTCGGGGTCTTGCCTTAGTGTCGACTAACTGAGAACGCTCTCAAGTCTGGCTGAGCATGTGGCGAGCGGGCTTGCCCGCGCTGGGCTGCAAAGCAGCCCTGAAACCAGCTAAAGTGTGTCAGGCAGACCTGAATGAGCGGTTTTGCGACTGCTTCGCAGCCGAGCGCGGGCAAGCCCGCTCGCCACCGGTACGCGATCGGCTTCAAAGGGTACTACTCCGGCGTTCAGTGCATGTCGCCGTGCATGTCGCCGTGGTCAGCCATGCTGTTCAGCGCCCGCGCCCGGGCCTTGACCTCGATCGACTGCTTGACGCCCTTGGCGTTTTCCACCATCAGTGTCAGCGGCACTTCGTCGCCCTCCTTCACCTGCCCCAGCAGGTCGATCAGCATCACGTGATAGCCCTCGGGCTCGATGGCCACGGTCCGGCCCGCCGGCAGCGGCACGAAGTCCACCGGTTGCATGCTCATGACATCGTTTTCCATCTTTGACTGGTGGATCTGCACGATCTTGGCCACTGGTGATTTCGCTTCCAGCAGCTTGCCGTCGTCACTGGAAGTGATCCGCATAAAGGCCCCGGTCGAAGGTTGCCCCGCGACGGTGGCCCGCACCCAGGCGTCCTCCACGCTGGTTTGCGCAAAGGCCGGGACACTCGACAATGCGAGCAGGGAAAACACCAGGGCGTTCAAGGGTTTCATGGCAGTGACCTTATCAATTCGAGTATTCATCAGCAGACTTCCATCACCGTGAGCAGATCCTCCGCACACTGTTTCGCCGACAGCGACGGCGACAGACCCAAGCGCAGTACGCCCCGCGTGTCGTAGACGAAACTGGTCGCCGTATGGGACAGCGTATAGGTCGAGCCGCTAGGGATCTTCTCGTAGAACACCTTGAATTCCTTGGCCGTGGCCGCGGTTTCCTCCAGGGTGCCGTAGAGCGCGACAAAGCTCGGGTCGAAGGCCTTTACATAGGCGTCGAGGACCTTGGGCGTATCGCGTTCCGGGTCCAGGGTGATGAAGATCACCTGCAACCGATCACCGTCCGGGCCCATCAGCTTCTTGGCCTGTACCGCCCGGGCCAGCGCGGTCGGGCAGACCGCCGGGCACTGGGTGAAACCGAAAAACACCATCGGCATCATGCCGCGGAAACTGGACAGCGTTTTGACGTTGCCGGCGGTATCCTTCAGCTTGAAGGTGCGTCCGAGGATCTCGTCGCTCAGGTCCTTGCCGTACTTGTACGACAGGCCGTTGGAGCTGTCGCAACCGCTCAGCATGCCGAGGCCGAGCAGGCCAAGGCCAGCCACGACCTGGCGGCGAGTCAGCAATTCATTCATGTTCGGTAGTCTTCCTGTGAAGCGCCGTGGGCCAGGGCCAGGCTCATGTCCTACCCGATCAACGGGCCGACGCGGACATGGCCAACAGGCTCAACCAGGCTCCGCCACGGCGGCGTCCGGGCAGTCGAAGGGACGGGATGGCTTTCATGGGCGCAGAATGTACCATCGTCGATGGGGCGGGAGGTGCGACAAAATGGCACAGCGAGCGCCGCGCCAACGCCATTCGGACGATGAATGAAGTAATTGGCGGAAGGCAGCCGGAGTCGAACCTGCCCGGGAACGGATGCCGTCCCCAACCGGGTTTGAAGCCCGGCCGCGCCACCGGGCGCGATTGCCTTCCTTTGTACTCAAGTTCGGGGATTCGCCAGCGCGCTGTCGGTGCGAATGAAGCGCAAGTTGCCGACACGCCGGGTCAGGCCGATACGATCGAAGAACTCCAGTAGCTGAATACAGCGTTTACGCCCCAGTCCCAGCCGATCACGAAAGGCGATCACCCGTACCTCCGTGCTATCCGCCGCCAATTGCACCAGCATAGCCGCCAATTGCAGGACCGCGGCTTCCGTGTAAAAGCGGTCGTGCACCACCTGGTACACCTGGCCGAGCCGGGCCAGTTTGCGCAGCAACAAGCGCACTACAGCTTCGTCCTGGCCGGTGGACGCTGCCAGGCTGCGGACCCACGGCGGATCGACAGGGCTCTGCTCCATCAGCGGCCGCAGTTGTCGCCACAAACCTTCGTCGTCTTCGCTCAGGCGTACCTGATGGTCGGGCAAATGCAGCCAGGGTCCGCTGGCAACCAACGCGGCATCGTCAAGCAGTGCGTCCAGCAGACTTGTAAAGGCCGGGCGCTCCAGTGGCAAGGCGGCAAATCGGCGCAACCGATCACGATCCGGCCCCAGTTGGTCGGGCTCCAGGACATGAAAGCGCGCCAGTTGCGCCAGCAAGCTGTCCTTCTGGGCTTGCCAGCCGGTATCGCTGAACAGCAGCGCCCCCTGCCGCGTGGCGATCACACTGACATCAGCCGGCAGGTTCCAGGTATCACGCGGGCGATTGAACTGGCGCTCCAGTCGTTGCGGATCAAGACCACCAGCGGCAGCGGCCAGCAATGTCGGTAACACCGCCTCCAGGCTCTGCGCCTGCGCCAGGGCCTGTAACTGCGCCAGACGCTCTGGACTGCGGCGCTGACGGGTTGGCGCAAAGGGATCCAGCACCCGGCCCCCGCCCAGGGTTCGCCGTGCGCTTTGATCGCGCAGTACCAGGCGATCGCCGTGCACGGCCTGCAACGGTACCTGAGTCAGCAACTGGGCAAAGGCCCGTCCACCCGGCGCCACCTGCGTGGTGTCCAGCAAGGCTACCCGGCCCAGCACATCCTGGGTGCCCAAATGAATGTGCACCGGGCTGAAATGTTCGAAATGACGGGTTTCGCTGGGAAGCAGTCGCAACTCGATGTCCAGCCGCCGACTGGGTGCGTGCAACCACTCGGCCTGCACCCAATGGCCGCGATGAATCTGTTCGAGCGCCAGGCGCTCGGCGCTCAGGTTCAAGGCCACCCGCTGCCCGGCGAATGCCTCGCTCCCCGGCTGGTTCTGCGCATGCAGGCCGCGAACCCGCACGGTTTTACCCGTGGGCCCGAGCGCCAGGACATCACCGCTGCCGACATGGCCGGACAAGGCCGTGCCAGTCACCACAATACCGCTACCGGCGACATTGAAAGCGCGGTCTATGGCCAGGCGAAAGCCGCCTTCGTCACTGCGCCGGCGCACCTCGTCCTGGGTCTGGAGCAAGGCTTGGCGCAGCGTCTCGATACCCTCGCCGGTAATACTGGAAATCTCGACCCGCGGCGCCTCGGCATAAGGGCCAGGGGCCAGTAACGCCTGGATCTCCGTGCGCACCTGTAGCCGGCGCGCGGGTTCCACCCGATCGCATTTGCTGATCGCCACCAGCATCCGGGGGATGCCCAGCAACTCGACAATCGCCAAGTGCTCGCGGGTCTGTGGCATCACGCCGTCATCGGCGGCCACCACCAGCATCACCAGGTCGATCCCCTGGGCACCGGCCAGCATGTTATGGATAAACCGCTCGTGGCCGGGTACGTCGATGAAGCCGGTGAGCGCGGCACCGGCCGCCAACGGCGCATAGAGATAACCCAGGTCGATGGTGATACCGCGTTCACGCTCCTCTCGTCGTTTGTCACCGGCCTGGCCAGTCAGCGCCTGGAGCAGGCTCGTCTTGCCATGGTCGATATGCCCCGCCGTGCCGACGATCACCCTGCGCGCCCCTCGGCCGGACACCCTTGCCGCACCGCTTCCGGACTCTCCACCAGCGCGCTTTTTGCCGGAGCAAGCTTGCTCGCGATGAACGACAACGCAATCCCAAGGTGTAAGCCCGCAAGCTGTTCGACCCACGCCGCCTCATCATCCAACTGGCGCAGGTCCAGCCACAAGGCATCGTCATCGATACGCCCCAACACCGGAATCGGCAAGGCGCGCAGGGCCGCCTCCAGGCCATGCAGGCTGCGCCCGCGCAGGCGTTTCGAGGTATTGGCCCGCAGGCACAGGGCCGCGCTGGGCAGTCGTGCCAGCGGTTGGCTGCCGCTGCCGATCATGCCCAGCGCCGGCAGCGCCGAAACACTCCAGCCCTCCCCCAACACGCCGGCCAACAACGGGCGCAGGCGTTCGGCCTGGGCGAGGATCTCGGCCTGAGGTCGGGTCAGCAGGCGCAGGCTGGGCAGGCGTTCGGCCAGGCGGTCCGGGTTGCGGTACAGCCCCAGTACCGCCTCCAGCGCGGCGAGGGTCAGCTTGTCGACCCGCAATGCCCGTTTCAACGGGTTTTTCTTGATCTTCGCGATCAGCTCCTTGCGACCGACGATCAACCCGGCCTGGGGGCCGCCGAGCAACTTGTCACCACTGAAGGTCACGATATCGGCACCGTCCTCCAGCGCCTGGCGTACCGTAGGCTCGGCGGGCAGGCCCCAGCGACTGAGGTCCAGCAGACTGCCGCTGCCCAGGTCTTCCAGCAGCGGCAAAGCATGGCGATGGGCAATCCGCGCCAATTCGGCGGTGGGGACCTGGGCGGTGAAACCCTGGATGTTGTAGTTGCTGGCGTGCACCCGCATCAACAGGCCGCTGCGCGGGCCGATGGCGCTTTCATAGTCACGGGCATGGGTGCGATTGGTGGTGCCGACCTCATGCAGGCGGACACCGGCGCGGGCCATGATGTCGGGAATCCGAAAGGCGCCGCCGATCTCGATCAGTTCGCCGCGGGAAATGATGCCTTCCTTGCGTTGCCCGAGGCTGTTGAGGGCCAGTAGCACGGCGGCGGCATTGTTGTTGACCACGGTAACGGCTTCGGCGCCGGTCAGTTCGCGGATCAGGCCCTCGATCAGGTCATCACGGTCACCGCGCTTGCCGCTATGCAGGTCGAATTCGAGGTTGAGCGGGTAACGGGCCGCCATTTGCACGGCGTCTATGGCGGCTTCGGGCAGCAGCGCCCGGCCGAGGTTGGTATGCAGCACCGTGCCGGTGAGATTGAATACCCGTTGCACACGGCTGCGGTGCTGGTTGAACAGACGTTCGCCGGCCCGGCCCGCGAGGACCGGCGGGGTCAGTTCGTTGGCTGTGAGTTGGCCCAAGCGGGCCGGTTCACGCAGCTCGTCGAGCAAATGCCGCAGGGTCGCCAACAACACATCGCGCCCGTAGCGCTCGACCAGGGGTTGGCAGGCGGGGTCGCGCAAAAGGCTATCGATGGACGGCAGGCGGGGTGGAACGGCGGCAAGACTCGAGGACATCAGCGGTTTCCTGAATGCGCGATGCGAAAACCTGAGTGTAGACGCCCAGTTGCAAGCCAGCCCTGTTCAATCGCCCCCCGGTGCCAGCAACAGGTTCGGGGCCTGACGCAGGTAACCTTCCTGATCGAGACGAATATCCAGCGCCAGGCTGGTGATATCGGCCGACAGCGCCTCGGCCTCGGCATCCTCTTCCAGATAGAGCAACTTCAGATAGCTGTTGCAGCCCGGGCAGATTTCCGCCCGCAACGGCGCATGACCGGCGGCATGGCCGTCATCGCCCAGGCTCAGGTACTTGAGGCCCTTGCTCTGCTCGCAATAGATACATTTGACCCGCACCACATGCCACTCGCAGGCACACAGCGAACACACCAGATAGCGCAAGCCGTTGAACTTGCCCCGATGCCGGATCACTCCGGCCATGGCCGGCGAACCGCAGGCCGGGCACTGCGACAGGCTGTCGCCGGGTTTCAGCGCGAGGGCCGGCACATTCAGCAGCCAATGACTCCAGGCCGCCTGCAAGGCAGCCCCGAGAAAAGGCACCAGAGCCGCCGGCAGCCCGCTGTATTGGCCCCCCAGCAAGGCCAGCGCCCAGACCTTGCGTTGTCCGCCACGACTCGCCTGCAAGGTGTCAACGGCCTGGCGCACGGCCGGGGTCGTGGCCGTATACCCCGACAACAAGGCGTCGAGCCAGGGCAACCACAGGTCCTCACGCACCAGGCTGTCGGCGGCCAGTGGTGGCAGGCCATGTTCCAGACACAGCTGCTGGCGCGCGGCGTCGGTAGATAGCATTGTCGGCGGTTGCTCCAGCAGTTGCTGCTGTACCCGGCAAATCCCGGCCAGCAGGCCGAGGTACTCGGCCAACGGATGCCCGAGCGCCAGTTTTTCCAGTCGGGCGGCCCGTAGGGCGAACAGCGTCGGTGGCGGCAAATGCAGGAACGGCACAGAGCTGGCCGATGCCTCGATCTGTCCAGGTTCCAATATCGTGCTCAAGCGCTTACCCCTTTTTTGCTGGCTCGGCGGTCGAGGTCTCGCCACGGGTCACTTCGCGGTACCACAATTCATGGTGCTTGCGCGCCCAGGCGTGGCTGACCCAACCATGCAGCATGGCCCCGACCGAGCCCTTGATCCAGATGCCGGCATAAACATGCACGATGATGCTCAACACCAGCACCAACGCCGCCAGCGCATGCAGCAGCACTGCCAGGCGAATGCTGGCGATGCCGAAGTACTGGCTGAAATACGCCCGCCAGATCACCACCCCGCTGAACAGCAGAACCAGCATGCAGGCCAGCAGCGTCCAGAACAGCAGCTTCTGCCCGGGATTGTACTTGCCGATCGGCGGCACGCCCTCCTCCTCGTTGCGCATCACTCGCCCCACCCGCCGCAGCCACGGACGGTCGTTGGCGATAAACAAGTTGGCCCGCCAGAAACGGATCACCAGCCCGAGGAACAGCACGAACATCAGCAAGCCCATGAAGGGATGCAGGATACGGGTCCAGGGACCACCGCCGAACAAGGCGCTGAGCCAGAACAACGCCGGATGAAACAGCGCCAGCCCCGACAGGCCGGCCATGACGAACAGGATCGCCACCAGCCAGTGGTTGCTGCGCTGGCTGGCGGTATAACGCAGGATCGGCTTGTCGTTCATGGCCGAGGCTCCTTAGCGGTTTTCGGATCAAAGACCTGTACGCCAGGGGCGACCTGGTGGACGCCGCCGTCCGTGGGCGGCGCAGGCTCGTCTTCTTCGACCCGTTGCGGGCCGATGCGCACATAATGGAAAAACCCCGCCAGCACCGCCGCGCCCATCGCCAGCAGCCCCAACGGCTTGCTGAGGCCTTTCCACAGCTCGACAAAGGGGCTGATACTCGGCTGGTTCGGCAGGCCGGCATACAGCGACGGCTGGTCGGCGTGGTGCAGCACGTACATCACATGGGTACCACCCACGCCGGCCGGGTCGTACAGGCCGGCCTGGTCGAAGCCCCGGGACTTGAGGTCGACGATGCGCTCGGCGGCGTGTTCCTTCATGTCTTCCTTGCTGCCGAAGACAATCGCCCCGGTCGGACAGGTTTTCACACAGGCCGGCTCCAGCCCCACCGCCACCCGGTCCGAACACAGCGTGCACTTGTAGGCCTTGTGGTCCTTCTGCGAGATCCGCGGGATGTCGAAGGGACAGCCGGTGATGCAGTAGCCGCAACCGATGCAATGGTCCTGGTTGAAGTCGACGATGCCATTGGCGTGCTGGATGATCGCCCCCGGGCTGGGACAGGCCTTCAGGCAGCCGGGGTCGGCGCAGTGCATGCAACCGTCCTTGCGGATCAGCCATTCCAGGTTGCCCGTCGGAGTTTCATGCTCGGTGAAGCGCATCAGGGTCCAGCTTTCGGCGCTCAGGTCCTGGGGATTGTCGTAGGTGCCGTGGTTGTGGCCAACCTCGTCGCGCAGCTCGTTCCATTCCGAACACGCCACCTGGCAAGCCTTGCAGCCGATGCACTTGGTCGTGTCGATCAGTTTGGCGACGGCTTCCTGCTGGCGCACGGAGGGCGGTACGGTGGTGGTCGCCGAACGGGCAATGATGTCTTGGCTGGCCATCAGATTTTCTCCACGTTGACCAGGAACGACTTGGATTCCGGGGTCTGTGAATTACCGTCGCCAAGGAACGGCACCAGGGTGTTGGTCAGGTAGCCATGTCGCGCCACCCCGGTGAACCCCCAATGCAGCGGGATGCCGATATGGTGCACGACCTGGTTGTTGACCTGCAGCGGCCGAATCCGCTTGGTCACCACCGCCACCGCCTCGATATGCCCACGCTTGGAACTGACCCGCACCCGGTCGCCGGCAGCGATGCCCTTCTCCTTGGCCAGCACTTCGCCGATCTCGACGAATTGCTCGGGCTGGGCAATGGCGTTGAGCTTGCAGTGCTTGCTCCAGAAGTGGAAATGCTCGGTCAGCCGGTAGGTGGTGGCCGCATAAGGGAAGTCCTTGGCCTGCCCCAGCGTGTCCCAGACCGAATCGAAGATCCGAGCCGCCGGGCTGCTGGTGACCTTTTTGTGGTCCGGGTGCAGCGGGTTGATGCCGATCGGGGTTTCGAATGGCTCGTAGTGTTCCGGAAACGGCCCTTCGGCCATCTTGTCGACGGCAAAGAAGCGGGCCACGCCCTCGGGGTTCATGATGAAGGGATTCATCCCGGCTTCCGGCGGCACATCGGGCTTGTAGTCGGGTATATCGGTTCCGCCCCAGAGCTTGCCGTTCCACCATACCAGGCGTTTTTCCGCTGACCAGGGCTTGCCCTGGAGGTCGGCGGACGCGCGGTTGTAGAGGATGCGCCGGTTCATCGGCCAGGCCCAGGCCCAGCCCAGGTGCTGTTTCATGCCATAGGGGTCACTGTTATCGCGCCGGGCCATCTGGTTGCCTTGCTCGGTCCAACTGCCGCAGAAGATCCAGCAACCCGAGGCGGTGCTGCCGTCGTCCTTGAGCTGGGCAAACCCGGCCAATTGCTGGCCGGCCTTGGTCGTAGTCCCGGAGGCATCGGTGAAGTCCGTGCTGGCGTAGCCGTTGATTTCCCGGGCCAGCTCTTCCGGCGACGGTTCATCGGCAATCCTGTAGGGCCAACTGAGCTTGAGGATCGGTTCGGCGAAAGCGCCGCCATTGGCCTGGTAACGCTGGCGCAGACGCAGGAACAACTCGCTCATGATCTTCACGTCGGTGCGGGCTTGCCCTGGTCCTTCGGCGCCTTTCCAGTGCCATTGCAGCCAGCGGCTGCTGTTGGTCAGCGAGCCGTCCTCCTCGGCGAAGCAGGTGGTGGGCAGGCGGATGACTTCGGTCTGGATACTGGCGCTGTCGACATCGTTGTAAGGCCCGGCATTGCGCCAGAACTCCGAGGTCTCGGTGGCCAGGGGGTCCATGATCACCAGCCACTTGAGTTTACCCAGCGCAGCGCTCACCCGGTTCTTGTCGGGCAACGCGGCAATCGGGTTGAAGCCCTGGCAAATGTAGCCGTTGACCAGCCCCCGGCCCATCCGGTCGAACATGCGCAGGATGTCATAGCCAGGGTTGTCGAGCTTGGGCAGCCAGTCATAGCCCCAGTGATTCTCGGCCGTGGCATTGGCGCCGTACCAGGCCTTCATCAGGCTGACATGGAACTTGCCGTAGTTCTGCCAATAGGACAACTGGCCGGGACGCAAGGGCTTGAGGGCACGCTTGGCGATGTAGGCGTCGTAGTCCTGTTCGGCGTCGGAGGCCAGGGTCAGGTAGCCGGGCAGCGAGTTGGACAACAACCCCAGGTCCGTCAGGCCCTGGATGTTGGAGTGACCACGCAAGGCATTGACCCCACCGCCAGGCATGCCGACATTGCCCAGCAACAGCTGGACCATGGCGGCGCTACGGATCATCTGCGAACCGATGGAGTGCTGGGTCCAGCCCAGGGCATAGAGAATCGTCATGGTCTTGCCCGGTTGCGCGCAGGTGGCGATCTCGTCCCAGATCTTGCGCATGGCCTCCTGCGGCATGCCGCAGGTCTGGCTTGCCAGCGCCAGGGTGTAGCGGCTGTAGTGCTGTTTCATCAACTGATAGACGCAACGCGGGTCCTGCAGTGTCGGGTCGACCTTGGCGAAGCCGTCCGCGCCCAGCTCATAGCCCCAGGAGGACTTGTCGGTGTAGGTACGGCTGGTCGCATCATAGCCACTGAACAGCCCGTCCTCGAAACTGAAGCCGGCCTTGACGATGAACGACACGTCAGTGTAGCTGCGCACGTATTCGTGCTGGATCTTGTCCTCGCTCAGCAGGAAGTTGATCAGCCCGCCCATGAAGGCGATGTCGCTGCCGGTACGGATCGGCGCGTAATAATCGGCCAGCGACGCGGTCCGGGTAAAACGCGGGTCGACCACGATCAGCCGGGCCTGGTTATGAGCCTTGGCTTCGGTCACCCACTTGAAACCGCAGGGGTGCGCTTCAGCGGCATTCCCCCCCATTACCAGGATCAGATTCGCGTTGGCGATATCGGTCCAGGTGTTGGTCATGGCTCCACGGCCATACGTCGGGGCAAGACTTGCCACCGTCGGGCCATGTCAGACACGTGCCTGGTTGTCGAACCCCAGCATGCCCAGACTGCGAATGACCTTGTGGGTCAGGTAACCGGCTTCATTGGACGCCGCCGAGGCAGCGAGAAAGCCGGTGGTCAGCCAGCGATTGACTGTCTGTCCCAAGGCGTTCTTCTCGATGAAGTTGGCGTCACGGTCGGCCTTGATCAGGTCGCTGACGCGGTCCAGCGCTTCATCCCAGGAAATTCGCGTCCACTCCAGGCTACCCGGCTTGCGCACCTGCGGGTACTTGAGGCGATCGGGGCTGTGAATGAAGTCCAGCAGGCCCGCGCCCTTCGGACACAGGGTACCGCGATTGACCGGATGGTCGGCATCCCCCTCGATATGGATGATGCTCTGGGCGACATTCTTGGCGGTATCGCCCTGGCTGTACATGATCAGCCCGCAACCGACCGAGCAATACGGGCAAGTATTGCGGGTCTCATGGGTATGGGTGAGTTTGAAGTGGCGCACTTGCTCAGCGAAGGCCGGCGCCGGGGCCATGCCCAACGCGGCCAGGCTCGAGCCTCCAAGGCCGATGGCGGCGACCTTGAAGAACTGACGACGGTTGAGATCCATCGCGTACTCCCGATCTGGTGAAGATCCCGGCCAGATGCCGGGGTTCTGGAACAGTCACGCGGCTGGCGTGATTGCCGTCAGTTTCACTCTAGCCAAGATTGGCGATTGTGCGCCGCGACCTGATCATCGGCGATCCCCACAGGATATGCGGGAGCCAGCAAGCTGGCGCCTATACAGGTCGTGCGGTGTTTTCGAGAGCCGCTGTTACTTGCCGGCGAGCTTGGTCGTGACCGGTACGGCGTGCTGGCGGATCGAACGCTGGGTTTGCAGCACGCGCTCCAGCGCCAGCTCCGCCTTGTGGTCTTGCAGCGGCGCATGAATGGCCGCCGACACCAGGCTGATCAGTTTGGTCATGACTTCGGCATCGGTGGCCGGACGCCCCAGACTCATGGCCTGCATCAGGAAGCGCAGCTCGGTCCCGGCAATCACCCCGGAAATGGCCTTGAGGGCGAATTGCAGGCGCAACCCGACCTCATTGCGTGGCAGATCCGGCAGTGCCAGGGCGAAAGCATTGAAGAAACGTTCGAAAACCGGCTGGTAATGTGCCTTGAGGTATTCCTGGATAAAGGGAGAGGTGTCGCTGTAGACACGGCCCAGGAAACGAATGAAGGAACGGCTCTCATCGCCGTCGCCACTGCGCTCCAGGCCCATGGCCGGAGCGAACAGGACCCCCAGCAGGGTCTCGCAGTCCAACGGGCCGTCAGCCTGCGCCTCGCATTTGGCCAGCAGTTCCAGGCGCTGCTCATTGAGCGGTCCGAGCCGCTGCATCAGCAAGGCGGTCATCAGGGAATCCTTGTCCCCGAAGTGGTAGTTCACCGCGGCGAGGTTGACCTGGGCACGCTCGGTGATCTGGCGCAATAACACGGCGTCGTAGCCGTATTTGATAAACAGAGCCTCCGTGGCATCCAGCAGTCGGGTCTTGGTGACATTGGGGGCACTGAGTTTCTTTGCGACCATAGGTGAGGAGCCTTTGCGGGTAAAAGTCTGACCGGGCGAATAGTGTTTTAAAAATAAATTTGATTTTTTATACCTGTGAAAGCCTTTGAAAGCAAGCCTCTACACCGTGGCGCCCGCCCTGGCGGGGGTTTGAAAATCATTCTGTCGAGTCTCAAAAAGGACACACTCAGACACAATTTGTCGGCATCGCCGCCCTCTTTATGCAAACCCGGGTGGCTTCAGCATTAAAGAGAGCAAGGCATTGGCTGTCCGATAAAATGTTTCAGGATGTCACAAAGCCCCGTTCGAACGGCCTGCGCCGTCCTCGCGACAGAGGGCTAGCGCCGCCCCAGGATCACGACTACTATTCAAACAAATTTTTAAAATAAGAAAATAAACCCTGGGTCCGTTCCTGCCCGAGAACCGCCTGAGCGCTCCAGCAATCGCCCGGGGCCGGTGGCTCCTGTCAGGTCGAGCCGGTTGGTGCGATCAGCAATGACAGACACGATTGCTCACGAAGGTTTCATCTCCCTGCAAGGCATCGGCAAGCGTTACCGCCTCGCCGAGCAAACACTCACCATTCTCGACAATGTCTCGCTGTCCATCGAGGCGGGTGAAAGTTGCGCGATTCTCGGGGCTTCCGGTTCGGGCAAAAGCACCCTGCTCAATATCCTTGGCCTGCTCGACCGGCCTGACGGCGGCCATTATCGTTTTGCCGGGCATGACATTTTCCAGGCCAGTCCCGACCAACTGGCGGCCATTCGCAACCGGCAGATCGGCTTCGTCTTCCAGAGCTTCAACCTGCTGGCGCGCCTCAGCGCCCTGGACAATGTCGCCCTGCCCTTGAGTTATCGCGGGATCCCTCGAGGCGAATCACTGATCCGGGCCATGGCCATGCTGGAGCAGGTCGGCCTGGCGCAACGCGCGCACCATCGCCCCGCGGACCTGTCCGGCGGTCAACGCCAGCGGGTAGCCATTGCTCGCGCCCTGGTGGGCGAACCTTCGGTCATCCTCGCCGATGAGCCCACCGGCAATTTGGACAGCAGCACGGCCCGGGAAATCATGGAGCTGTTGCTGGAGCTCAATCGCGTCCGCCAGGTCACGCTGATCATCGTCACCCACGACCCGCAAATCGCCCAGCGCCTGAGTCGACAGATCCGGGTACACAACGGCGTGGTCCGCGAGGCCTGCCCGGCATGAGCGCGCAGGCCGAACAAAGTGCCAGCCAGTTGCTCCACGAAGCCTTTGTCAGCCTGAGGACACTGGGTAAACGCTCGCTCCTGGCCTTGCTCGGAATTGTCATCGGCAGCTCATCGGTAATCGCCCTGATCAATATTGGCCACAACGCGGCACGGGAAGCCTCGGCGATTTTCAAGGACATGGGCACCGATACGCTGGCGGTGCAGTTTCCCGGCAATGGCGATGCGCGCACGCCGATGCCGGCGACCTTCGATACAGTGTCGTTGAGCAAGGCGTTACCGGGCCTGCTGTACATCGCCCCGCTCACCCTGTCCAGCGCCACGGTGGTGTTTCACGGCCGAGCCAGCAACGCCAATCTGGTGGGTAGCACCGCACAGCTGATGGGCGCCATGCGCCTGCAACTGAAGGAAGGTCGCTTCATCTCCGACTTCGATCACAGCGAAACCTATGTCGTGGTCGGGCACAAGATTGCCCTGGCGTTGAGCAAGCCCGGCGATCCGCTGCGCCTGGGCGAGCGCATTCGCATCAACGATTACCTGTTCCAGGTGATCGGCATCGCCCACAGCCAGCCGCCGGCCATCCTGATTCCGGTACAGGCCGACGATTCACTGTTTCTGCCCCTTGAAGGCCTGCGGCGGATCATCAGTGCGCCACAGATCAGCAACCTGATCGTGCGGGTTGCCGCCGGCCAGGACACCAATCGGGTCGCCGAGGCCTTGACCCAGGTCTTGAAACAAAGCCTCGGGAGCCGGGAGGTCGAGGTCCAGGTGCCGCAGCAGATGATCGACGGCATGACCCGGCAAAGCCGCACGTTTGGTTATCTGCTGATGGCGCTGGGCGCTATCTCCCTGGTCGGAGGCGGTGTCGGGGTGATGAACGTGATGCTGATGAACGTCTCCGAGCGCCGTCGGGAAATCGGCGTGCGCATGGCGCTGGGCGCGCGGCGCAAGGACATCCGCAACCTGTTTCTGCTGGAGGCGGTCAGCCTGACCGCCGTCGGCGCGATATCGGGTGCGCTGCTGGGCCTGGCCGCGGCCTACCTCTATGCACGGATGTCCGGCTGGGAATTTTCCCTGGCGCTCCTGTCGCTGCCGCTGGGGGTCGGCAGCACCCTGCTGGTGGGCCTGTTTTTCGGCCTCTACCCGGCGATTTCGGCATCGCGACTGCAACCGGTGGAGGCCCTGCGCGATGAATAGGCCCGGGCCATGGATGGCGCTGCTGCTCTGCTGGTTCTGTTACCCCGCACTGGCCGCCAGCGATCTCGTCGGTCGACCGTCAGCCCCCAGCCTGCGTAACAATCCGGCCCGTGGCGTACTGCTCAGCCAGCAGAGCACCGAGCTGACCCTGGGGGACGCGGTGTACCTGGGGCTGCGCAACAACCCCGGCATTCGCAGCGCCTACCTGCAACGTATCGCGCAGAAATTCGACCTGCGGGTTTCCGAAGATGTCTTCAATCCCAAGCTGCTGATCAGCGGCACCTATCAGGCGAACCGGGGGTCCCAGGACAGCTCGCGCAATGCCAGCCTCTCGCCGACCACCAGCCTGCTCAGCGAGTACGGTACCCGCTTGAGCATGGCCTGGACCCGACAACTGAACAATGCCGACGTCGCCGGCCGCTATCGCAGCGACGGTCTCGACCTGGCGATTATCCAACCGCTGCTGCGTGGCGCCGGCTGGGAGGTGACCACCGCGCCACTGCGCCTGGCGCGGATCGCCGAGCAGATCAACCGGCTGAACCTCAAGTCCAACGTCGCGCAGACCATCAGCAACATCATCACCGCCTACCGGGAAATGCTCAGGTCCCAGGAGCAACTGACCATTGCCCAGGAGGCCCTCAAGCGCGCCCGGGCCCTGCTGGACGTGAACAAGGCACTGATCGCCGCGGGACGCATGGCCGAGTTCGAAATTGTCCAGACCGAGGCCGACATCGCCACCCAGGAACTGGGCGTGGAAGAAGCCCGCAACCAGGTCGATATCAATCGCCTGTCGCTGTTGCGCCTGTTGGCCCTCGACCTGTCCACGCCGATCCACGCCACCGAAGCCCTGGAGGCCAACCGGGTGACCATCGACAAACAGGATGCCTTTCGCGTGGCTCAGGTCCAGCAGCCGGATTACCTCGCGTCCCTGCTGGGTAGCCAGCAGGCCGACCTGAACCTGGTGATCGCCAAGGATCAGAGCCGCTGGGATGTCTCGCTGGTCGCCGGGGCCAATCAGATTCGCGCTCGCACCGACAATGACAACGGTGACGTAGGCAGCCGCCGCTGGGACAGTTATGCCGGCGTGCAGGTGCAGATCCCCATCGGCGACCTCAGTACCCGCCAGGCTGAAGTCCATGCCCGGGTCGATGTGGAAAATCAACAGATCCTCCTCGCCGATGCCCGTCAGGCGCTGGAGCGCAGCGTCAACGACGTAGTGCGCGACCTGGGCAGCCGTTGGCGGCAATACGAGATTGCCCAGCGCGCCGTCGACCTGTCCCGGCGCAAGCTGGATATCGAGCGGGAAAAGCTCAGCGCCGGGCGTTCCAGCAACTTCCAGGTCCTGAGCTATGAAGGTGATTTGCGTAACGCCGAAAACGCCCGGCTCAACGCCCTGATTGCCTATTTGAACGCCCAGACCCAGTTGGATCTGACCTTGGGCATGACACTGGAGAGCTGGGACATTGCGCTCAATGACTATTGACAGAACAACCCGCAAACGCTGGTTGCAAGGCTCCGCGCTGGTCCTGGTGGTCATGGCCGGCGTGGCGCTGATCGGCTATCGCGCGCCCGCCGCCGATCAGCCGAAAAGCGGCCAGTGGATACCCGTGCAGGCCGCGCCGCTGGTTCACCAGATCGGCCTGGTGGGCAAGATCGAACCGCAGAAGACCATAACCCTGACCGCGCCCTTCGACGGCAATGTTCGCGCCGTGCTGGTGGAACAGGGACAACGGGTCGAGTCCGGGCAGACACTCTTGCAGATGGACCCGGCATTGCTGGAAATCCAGCTGCGTGATGCCTTGTCCGCCCAGCTCAAGGCCCGCCGTGCCGTCCAGGAATTACAGGACTGGAACAACAGCCAGCAGGTGGCTCGCAGCCGGCGCTCGCTCAGGGCTGCGCAAATGTCCGTGAGCAACAACGAGCGCAAGCTGCGCGAAAGCCAGGTTCTGTTCCAGCGCGGCATCATCGCCCGCAACGAACTGGACGATCTGCAGCAGCAACTGCAAAGCCAGCGCCTGGACCTGGTGGCGGCCCAGGGCGACCTGCAACAGGCACTGGACCAGGGCAAGGGCGAATATCGTCAGATCGCCGACATGGAACTGACCAACGCCACGGTGAAGTACGAAGCCTTGCGCAGCCTGCTCGAGGGCAAGAATCTGCTGGCGCCGTTTGCCGGTATTGTCGTGCCGGCCCCCGGGGCGAACAACGCGCAAGGCTCGACGAGCAACAACTCCGGGCCGGTCCAGAGCGGTAGTCGGGTCAGCCAGGGACAGGTGCTATTCGGCCTGGCCAATATCGAACAACTGAAAATCGTCAGCAAGGTCTCGGAACTGGACATCAACCAACTGCATCAAGGCCAGAGCGTCGAGATACTGGGTGACGGTTTCGACGGCGTGCGGCTCGACGGCGCCGTCGACATTGTCAGCAGCCTGGCGCTGCCCGGCGATGCGCCCGGTGGTAGCGCGCAGTTCCCGGTCACGCTCTCGGTACCGAAGCTGAGCAAGGAGCAGTTGCAGCGGGTCCGACTGGGCATGAGCGCGCGGCTGACCATCATCACATACCGCAACGAGCGGGCGATCGTGCTGCCACCCGCGGCAATCCAGCATGTCGATAACGGCCTGGCGGTGGACTACCGCGAGGCGCCGGACCAGCCGGCCAGGCGCGTGGCGGTGACGACCGGCCAGGCGACCGCGGAGGGTGTCGAGGTATTCGGTTTGCAACCGGGGTTTGTGCGCCTGCTGGAGTGACGCGGTGCTGGCGGTTGCCGATTCTCCAGGGGTATTGAAACGTCCTGCTTCTGGTGATGGGCTTTCTCTTGAAAACGATGTTGATTACCTACAAGCAAACTGGGCTCTTGGAAAGCTCCTACATATATATCCGTAAATATGACGGCTATTAAAATCCGCTCATAACTAGTACCTGGCCCAGTCTGCTTTAGACTAAACGAGTCGAGCTTTTTACCCTGTGTTCTCCTTGCGCAGTGCACACATTCTGTAGAGAACCCGTCATGTCCAATCATGAATCCGCCCCGCTCCCGCCTTCAGCCATCGAGGCGGACATTCCGGGCACGTTCGAACCAAGCCCTTGCGACTGCACCGCCGCGAACTCGGCGCTACCCTTGAACAAACTGATGGCACTGCGCGATGCACTCGTCGCACTCAAAGGCCCGTTGTCCGACGAGCCTGGCTTTCGTCGGGTGATCGAAAGCGTGCTGCTCAACAATGAAGTCCACGAACGGGTGCTGGGCAAGCGAACGTGAGAAGCCACGAGCGTGCCCCCTCCGGCCCACGGTTAGCGCTACAACGGCGCTTTGAGATCTACCCCCAGGGCCTGGGCGAAAGCCTTGACCAACGGGCTGCGCGTCGTGTTGTGGCGCAGGATCAGGTTGAATGGCGTGCGATAGCTGACCCGCTCCGGCATCAAGGCTCGCAATAAGCCTTTGGCCACCAACGGGGCAGCATTTGGATCGTACCGCCAGCTACGAGTTGACCCTGGACAATTGGTGTCGCGAATTCGATGGCGCCGTCGATGAAGGACTGTGCCTGACCAGCCTGTTTCACCCCAAAATCACCGGCAAGCCGGGGCGTATCCTGCTGCTGGAGCGACTGTTCGAACATATGCGCGAGCGCGATGACGTCTGGTTTGCCACCTGCCGCGATGTCGCCCATTGGTGGCTGAAGGAGCATCATCATGGCTGAGTTCCAGCGTCCCGCATTCCATAGCCCATGGCCTGCGCCTTATCGCTGCGCGGTGGTTATTACCATTGATTACAATGATATACATGGCATTCTTACCCAAGCGCCTGAGGTCGCCGGGCGCGACAAGAGCCTGTCGGTCTGGCGCTATGGCAGCCAGCGCGGGGTCGAACGCCTGCTCGGCCTGTTCGACGAGTTGCGGGTCCGCGGCAGTTGGTGCATCCCGGGTATCGTCGCCGAGGAACAGCCGGCGCATATCCGGGCGATCCAGGCCGGCGGACATGAAATCGCCTGTGCCGGCTACCGCCACCAGAACTACGACAACCTGACCCTTGATGAACAGAAAGCCGCGCTCAAACAAGGTTGCCAGGCGCTGGCCGCACTGACGGGCGAGCGGCCGAAGGGATTTCGGATTCCGGCCGGCAACTGGTTGCCAGGGTTCACCGAGGCGCTGCACAACGAGGGCATCCTCTGGTCGTCCTCCTGGCGTGGCGACGACCTGCCCTTCGCTCATCCGACGGCGCCACAGGTGATCGAGCTGCCGTTGCACTATGAGTTGGAGGACGAGCCCTACTTCGCCTTCAACCTCAGCCCGGCGGTGCCACCGGCACAATCGCGGATCGCTTCCTACAGCCATACCCTGGGCAACTTGCAGATGGACTTTGCCGGCTTTCACCGGTTCGGGCTGTGCTATGTCCTGCGTCTGCACCCGGAAGTCATCGCCACCCCGGGTCGCATCGGCGTACTGCGGGAGTTGCTCAAGGGGATCCAGCAACATGACGACGTGTGGATTGCCACGGGCGCCGAAGTGGCCCAGTGGTGGGACGATCAGGGTCGCGCCATGACGGCGGAGCATCCGGCGGCGGTCTATGAGCGCCACTACCGCAAGTGCCTTCCGTGATGTTGCAGTGGTCTTACCGGCCTCTTCGCGGGCAAGCCCTGCTCCTACAGTACGTAGTCGTTCACTGATTTTGTGTACGACACGAACCTGTAGGAGCAGGGCTTGCCCGCGAAGCTTTTAGCGGTCTGACAGAGACGTTTCTAAAACAAGGATATAAGCACCACCGTGGCCACCTACTCCCTCGTTATCCGCCGGCTGATGATCTGCTCCGTGACCATCGTCGTCAGCCGCGCTATCACCAGCCCGCTGCTGACGCTGTTTCTCAGCAAGAAGCTCGGGCTGAATCAGCAGGACGTCGGCTTGCTACTGGGGATCGCGGTGTTTATCGCCACCCTGCTCTCGCTGTATGGCGGCTACATCATCGATCGCCTGGAAAAACGCCGCCTGATGATCCTGGCGATGCTCTCCAGCGCCATCGGTTTCACCCTGCTGACGTTCGCCCATGACCTGTACCTGACCACCCTGACCCTGGTGATCACCGAAACCGCGTCGGCGCTGTTTCTCATCGGTTCCAAAGCCATCATCAGCGAGAACCTGCCCATCGACCAGCGGGCCAGGGTTTTCTCCTTGCGCTACACCCTGACCAACCTCGGTTACGCCACCGGCCCGATGCTCGGCGTGGTGATCGCCGGGGTGCAACCCCAGGCGCCCTTCCTGATCGCCTCCGGCATCGCCTTTTGCAGCGTGTTCCTGATGCTCGGTATCGCGCCGAGCGGCCAGGTGCTGTTCGGCAAGCCGCAAAGTTTCATCAAAACCCTGGCGACGTTGCGCAACGATCGGAGCCTGATCCTGTTCACCTGTGGCAGCTTGCTCAGTACCATTGTCCATGGCCGCTACACCTTGTATCTGTCGCAATACCTGCTGGTGACCCACAGCAACCAGGACGCGCTGACCACGTTGTCAGCGATCCTGGCCTGCAACGCCATCAGCGTGATCCTGCTGCAATACCAGATCGGCCGTTTTCTCAAGCGCGAGCAGTTGCGCTACTGGATCGCCATCGGCACCAGCCTGTTCATCGTCGGGCTGATCGGCTTCAGTTTTGCGCAAAACCTGCTGACCTGGTGCGCGTCGATGTTCATCTTCACCCTCGGGGAGATGATCATTTACCCGTCCGAATACCTGTTCGTCGACACCATCGCCCCGGAGGCGCTGCGCGGCAGTTATCTGGGGGCGCAGAACCTCGCGGCCCTGGGCGGTGCGTTGAGTCCGGTGATCTGCGGTTACCTGCTGATCCATACGGCGCCGGAGACGATGTTCTATGCCTTGAGCGGCCTCACCGCGCTTGGCGGCAGCCTGTGTTTTCTGGCCGGCCGCAGGGTGCCTTCGTTGCAGAAACAGGGGGGCTTCGGGTAGGTTTTCTGGTGGTCTTGAGGGCCTCTTCGCGGCGGTGCGGCGGTCCGACAAGCACCGCTCCCACAGGCTCCAGGGTAGCCACAAAGCTGCGGAACGCCCCGGGTACTGTGGGAGCGGTGCTTGCCCGCGAAGGCGTCGGTGAGCCCAACATCAAAGCCAAGCCAAATACCGATCAGCGCTTGGCACTCATATCGGTATTGCCATCCCAACCGCCGCCCAGTGCCGCGATCAACTGGACACTGGCGATCAGCCGGCTCTGCAACAGGCTCAACACGCTACGCTCGTTGGTCAGTGCCGTGGTCTGCACCGTGACCACGTCCAGGTAGGTGATCAGACCGGCCTTGTATTGGTTTTCGGTCAGACGCAGGGACTCGCGAGCCGATTCCAGCGCCTGGGCACGCACCGCCGCCTCGTCTTCCATGACCTTGAGCTGGACCATGTAGTTTTCCACCTCGCGGAAACCATCCAGCACCGTCTGGCGATACTTGGCCACCGTCTGGTCGTACACCGCCTCGGTGCGCTCCACTTCCGCCGAACGCTGGCCGCCGTCGAACAAGGTGGTCGCCAGCTTGGGACCCACCGACCAGAAACGGTTCGGCAAGCTGATCCAGTTGGCATAGGTGCTGCTGCTGTAACCGCCCGACAGGCTCAAGGTCAGGTCCGGATAATAAGCCGCCTTCGCCACGCCAATATTGGCGTTGGCGCTGATCACCGAGCGCTCCGCCGAGGCAATGTCCGGACGCCGCTCCAGCAGTTGCGAGGGCACGCCCAACGGAATCGACGGCAAGGCCGGAACGCTGGTGGTGGCCGCCAGTTGGAATTGCGCCGGGGCCTGGCCGGTCAATACGGCAATGGCGTTTTCGTACTGGGCCCGTTGCCAGATCAGGTCGATCAGGTCGCCCTGGGCGCTCTTGAGCTGGGTCTGCGCCTGGGCGATCGCCGACTTGCCGGAAACGCCGAAACGGTACTGGCTTTCGGTATTCTTGAGCGAGCGCTCATAGGTCTGCACCGTTGACTCAAGCAGGCGCTTCTGTTCATCGATCACCCGTAGTTGCAGATAGTTCTGCACCAGGCTCGACTGCTGGCTCAAGCGCATGGCCGCAAGGTCGGCAAAGCTGGCCTGGGCGCTGGCATCCTTGGCCTCCAGGTCGCGGCGCAGCTTGCCCCAGATATCCGCTTCCCAGCTCACGCCCAGTTGAGCGTTATAGGTATCTTGAATCCCGCTGGACGACCGGCTCAGGCTTGAGCTGCTACTGCCAGTCCCCTGGCTGGAACGGGTTTTTCCGGTGCTCAGGTCGACACTCGGGAAAAACGCCCCGCGAGAGCTCTTGACCAGGGCCTGGGCCTGACGGTACTGGGCTTCGGACTGCGCCACCGTCTGGTTGGCACTGTTGAGCTTTTCCACCAGCGCATTGAGCGTCGGATCGCCGTACAGCTCCCACCAGGCGCCGCGGGCCAGCGAGTCACTGGGTTGGGCCTGACGCCAGCCGGGTGCTTCCTTGTATTGTGCCGGCGCGGCGGCCTCCGGGCGCTTATAGTCCGGGCCCACGGCGCAGGCACTGAGCATCAGCCCGCACAGGGTCAGGCTCAGCAGGCGTGAGCCACGGGCGGTCTCCAGGCGTTGGGCGGCCAGTGGCCCTTTGCATTGCAATCGGTCAGTCATAGCGGAGTTTCCAGAGCACCATCAGTGCGCACGCCACGCCATTGGTTGAAACGGTGGCGCAAACGGTCGAGATAAAGGTAAACCACCGGGGTGGTGTAGAGGGTCAGGATCTGGCTGAAGATCAGCCCGCCGATAATGGTCAGGCCCAGGGGCTGGCGCATTTCCGCGCCTTCGGCAGTGCTCAACAGCAAGGGCAAGGCACCAAGGATCGCCGCCAGGGTGGTCATCAGGATCGGTCGCAGGCGCAGCAGGCAGGCCTGGCGAATCGACTCCAGCGGATCGAGGCCCGAATGCCGTTCCAGTTGCAGTGCCAGGTCAATCATCAGGATCGCATTCTTTTTCACCACGCCGATCAGCAGGAACAGGCCCAGCAGCGAAATCAGGCTGAACTCGCCCCCCAGCAGGTAGATGCCGAGCAAGGCCCCGACCCCGGCCGACGGCAATGTCGAGAGGATGGTCAGCGGGTGGATGTAGCTTTCGTAGAGGATGCCCAGCACCAGGTACACCGCCACCAGCGCGCCGAGGATCATGAACGGTTGGCTTTTCTGGGTAGCGGCAAAGGCATCGTTGGTACCGGCCATCTTGGCGATCACCGCTTCCGGCAAACCAAGCTTGGCGACGGCCCGCTCGATGGCGGCGGTGCCCTGCTCCACCGTCACTCCGGGGGCCATGTCGAACGACAGGCTTTCGGAGGCGAACTGTCCCTCATGCTCGACCCGGTCGGACTGCAGGCTGTTCTCGTAGTGGGCAATGGCCGACAGCGGGATGCGTTGCCCGCTTGAACCGATCACCTTGACCTGATCGAGGGTTTCCGGAGACTGGGCGTACAGGGGATTGATCTCCATTACCACCTGGTACTGGTTCAGGCTGTCGTAGATGGTGGAGATCTGCCGCTGGCTATAGGCGTTGTTGAGCACCGCCGTGACGGTGCTCATGTCCACGCCCAGGCGCTTGGCGGTATCCCGATCGACCACCAGGGTGGTCTGCGGGGCGCCACGACCTTCCCGCGCATCGACCGCGGTCAGTTCCGGCAGGGCCTTGAAGGCCGCGACCACTTTCGGGTACCACTCGCGCAACACCCCGAGATCGTCGCTTTGCAGGATGTAGGAGTACTGCGCGGTCTGTTGCTCGCGGCCGCCGCCGAATTGCAGGTCCTGGTCGGCCATCAGCATCAGTCGGGCGCCGGGCATCTTGGGCATTTCCGTGCGCAGGCGCTCGATGACCTTCTGCGCCGAGACGTTGCGCTCCTTGATCGGCTTGAGGCGCACCAGCATGAAGGCGTTGTTGGTGCCGTTGTTGCCGCCGATAAAGCCGGCCACGCTTTGCACCGCCGGGTCGGCCAGCACCGCCTTGCGGAAGATTTCCATCTTCGGTTGCATATTGCCGAACGACATACCGTCGTCGCCCCGCACGAAACCGATCAGTTGCCCGGTGTCCTGCTGTGGCAGGAAGGTTTTCGGCACCACTACGTACAGGGCGACGTTCACCCCGATGGTGACGAACAGGCTGAGCAAGGTCAGGCGCTTGTGCCGCAGGACCCAGTCCAGGCTGACGGCATAGGCGGCTATCATCCGGTCGTTGGCTTTTTCACTCCAGCGTTGCAGGCGGGTCGGCTCACCCTGCTGGTGCGGTTTGAGCCAGCGCGCGCAAAGCATCGGTGTCAAGGTCAGGGAAACCACCAGCGAGACCAGGATGGAGGCCGCCAAAGTGATGGAAAACTCGCGGAACAGGCTGCCGATGATCCCACCGATGAACAGGATGGAGAGGAACACCACCACCAGCGACAGGTTCATCGACAACAAGGTGAAGCCGACTTCCTTGGCCCCCAGGTACGCGGCCTTCATCGGCGCGATGCCATTGTCGATATGCCGGGAAATGTTCTCCAGCACCACGATGGCGTCGTCCACCACCAGCCCGGTGGCCAGGATCAGTGCCATCAGCGACAGGTTGTTCAGGGAGAAGCCATACAGGTACATGACGGCAAAGGTGCCCACCAGCGACACCGGCACCGCCAGGGTCGGGATCAGCGATGCACGGAAGTTGCCGAGGAACAGATACACCACCAGCACCACCAGGGCCACGGCGATCAGCAGGGTCATCTCCGCTTCGTGGAGCGTGGCCTTGATTACTGGCGAGCGGTCCATGGCCAGGTTCAACTTGACGCTGGCCGGCAGCACCGCCTGCAAGGCCGGCAGTTGGGCCTTGATCTCATTCACCGTCTGGATGATGTTGGCGCCCGCCTGGCGGTTGATCACCAACAGGACCGCCTCGTCATTGTTGAAAAAACCGGCGTTGTAGCGATCCTCGACGCTGTCGCTGATCTTGGCCACATCGCCCAGGCGCAAGGCCGAACCGTTCTGGTAATGGATGATCAGCGGCTCGTAGTCCTTGGCCTTTTCCAACTGATCGTTGGCCTGCACCTGCCAGTTGCGCTCGGCATCCTCTAGCGAGCCCTTGGGCCGACGCACGTTGGCGTTGGCAATGGCGGTACGCACGCTGTCCAGGGCCACGCCGTACTGGTTGAGCGCCTGGGGTTCAAGCTCGATGCGTACCGCCGGCAGCGAGCTACCGCCGATCTGCACCTCGCCCACCCCCGGAACCTGGGACAGGCTCTGGGACAGGATGGTCGAGGCCAGGTCGTAGAGCTGGCCTTTCTGCAACACATCGGAGGTCAGCGACAGCACCATGATCGGCGCCTGGGACGGGTTGACCTTTTTGTAGGTGGGCATGCTGCGCATGCCGCTGGGCAGCAGGTTGCGCGAAGCGTTGATCGCCGCCTGGACTTCCCGCGCGGCACCGTTGATATCGCGATTGAGGTCGAACTGCAGGATCACCCGGGTCGAGCCCTGGCTGGAACGGCTGCTCATGGTGTTGACACCGGGAATCACGCCGAACGAGCGCTCCAGCGGCGTGGCGACGGTGGATGCCATGACTTCCGGGCTCGCGCCGGGCAGGCTGGCCTGGACCACGATGACCGGGAAGTCCATCTGCGGCAGCGGCGAAACCGGTAGCAGGCCGAAGCTCACGCCGCCCAGCAGGATGATCGCCAGGCTCAGCAGCATGGTAGCCACCGGCCGACGGATGAAAGGCCCCGACAGATTCATGTATCCACCTGCTCAAGCAGGCTCGAATGCCGCCCCAGCGCCGTCCCAGGCGGTCGAAGTAGAGGTAGATCACCGGGGTGGTGAACAACGTCAGCACCTGGCTCACCAGCAACCCGCCGACCATCACCAGGCCCAGGGGCTGACGCAGTTCGGCACCGGAGCCAGTGGCGAGCATCAATGGAATGGCGCCGAACAACGCCGCCAGGGTGGTCATCAGGATTGGCCGGAAGCGCAACAGGGCCGCCTGGTAGATCGCCTGCTCCGGGGCCATGCCCTGGTTACGCTCGGCGTCGAGGGCGAAGTCGATCATCATGATCGCGTTCTTCTTGACGATACCGATCAGCAGGATGATACCGATGATCGCGATCATGCCCAGGTCGTTGCCGCTCAGGATCAATGCCAGCAAGGCGCCGACCGCCGCCGAGGGCAAGGTCGAGAGAATGGTCACCGGGTGGATGTAGCTCTCATAGAGCACCCCGAGCACGATGTACATGGTCACCACCGCCGCCAGGATCAGCAACAAGGTACTCGACAACGAGGCCTGGAAAGCTTCGGCCGCCCCCTGGAACTGGGTCTGCACGCCAATCGGCATGCCGATCTCCTGCTTGACCTGGTCGATGACCTGCACCGCCTGCCCCAACGCCACACCGGGCGCGAGGTTGAACGACATCATCACCGCCGGGAACTGGCCGATATGGGAGATGGCCAACTGAGCCTGACGCTCCTCGATACGGGCCAGGCTGGACAGGCGCACCTGCCCGCCGCCGGTGGTCTTGACGTGGATCTGCTCCAGCGCCTGCGGCCCGATCCTCTCCCCCGCCTGGGCCTGCAGCACGACTCGGTACTGGCTGGCCTGGGTGTAGATGGTGGAAATCTGCCGCTGGCCGAAACTGTCATACAACGCATCGGTGATATCCGACACCGCCACGCCGAGGCGTGAAGCGGCATCGCGGTCGATCACCAGGTAGACCTGCAAGCCCTTGTCCTGCAGGTCGCTGGCCACGTCCCTCAGTTCCGGGCGCAGGGCCAGCGCGTCCACCAGCTTGGCGCTCCACTCGGCCAACAGGTTGGCATCCGGCGAGGACAGGCTGAACTGGTACTGGGTACGGCTGACCCGGTCTTCGATGGTCAGGTCCTGCACCGGCTGCATGAACAGGCGGATCCCCGCCAGTTTGTCGACTTCCGGCTGCAGGCGGTTGATCACCTGGGTCGCGGTCAGGCTGCGCTGATGGCGCGGCTTGAGGTTGATCAGCAGGCGACCGCTGTTGAGCGTGGCATTGTCGCCGTCCACGCCGATATAGGACGACAGGCTTGCAACATCCGGATCGGCCAGGATGACCTTGGCCAGGGCCTGTTGCCGTTGGCTCATGGAGGCAAAGGACACCGACTGCGGCGCTTCGGAAATGCCCTGGATCACCCCGGTGTCCTGCACCGGGAAGAACCCCTTGGGCACCATCAGGTAGAGAAACACGGTCAGGGCCAGGGTCGCGACCGCTACCAGCAGGGTCAACGGTTGGTGATTGAGTACCCAGCGCAGCTTGCGCCCATAGGCTTCGATCAACCAGTCGATCCAGGCCCCGCTGGCCCGGTAGAAGCGGCCCTGCTCTGCGGGCTTGGGCTCGCGCTTGAGCAAGCGCGCGCACATCATCGGCGTCAGGGTCAGCGACACCACCAGGGAAATCAGGATCGCCACGGCCAGGGTGATGGCAAACTCGCGGAACAGCCGCCCGACCACATCGGCCATGAACAACAGCGGTATCAACACCGCGATCAGCGACAGCGTCAGGGAGATCAGGGTGAAACCGATCTGCTTGGCGCCCTTGAGCGCCGCCTGCATCGGGCTATCGCCCTCCTCGATGAAGCGCGAGATGTTTTCCAGCATGACAATGGCATCGTCGACCACGAAGCCGGTGGCAATGGTCAAGGCCATCAGGGTCAGGTTATTGATCGAAAAGCCCGCCAGATACATCACTCCGAAGGTACCGATCAGCGACAGCGGCACGGCCACGGAAGGAATGAGGGTGGCGCTGGCCCGACGCAGGAACAGGAACGTCACCATCACCACCAGGGCAATGGCGATCAACAGTTCGTGCTGTACATCGGTGACCGAGGCGCGGATGGTCTGGGTGCGGTCGGTCAACACCGTGATATCGATGCCCGCCGGCAGGTTATCGGTGATCGACGGCAGCAAGGCCTTGATCCGGTCCACCACCTCGATCACGTTGGCCCCGGGCTGGCGCTGGATATTCAGCAGCACGGCCTGGTTTTCGTTGGCCCAGGCGGCAAGGCGTTCGTTCTCGGCGCCGTCGACGATCTGCGCGACATCCTTGAGCCGCAACGGCGCGCCGTTCTTGTAGGCCAGGATCAGCTCGGCGTACTCCTTGGGCGAACGCAACTGGTCGTTGGCGTCGAGCATCGACACCCGGGTCGGACCGTCGAAGTTGCCCTTGGGTTGGTTGACGTTCGAGGCGCCGATCAGGGTGCGGACATCCGACAAGTTCAGGCTGTTGGCCGCCAGGGCCTCGGGATTGACCTTGATCCGCACCGCCTGGCGCTGGCCGCCGGCAATGCTGACCATGCCCACGCCGCTGATCTGGGCGATCTTCTGCGCCATGCGGGTATCGACCAGGTCATTGAGCTTGGGCAACAGCATGGTTTTCGACGTGATCGCCAGGGTCAATACCGGGGTGTCCGCCGGGTTGACCTTGTTGTACACCGGCGGTGCCGGCAGGTCCTTGGGCAACAGGTTGGTCGCGGCGTTGATGGCCGCCTGGACCTGCTGCTCGGCGACATCCATGTTGGTTTCGAGGTTGAAGCGCAGGGTCAGGATCGATGCCCCGCCGGAACTGGTGGAGGCCATCTGGGTCAAGCCGGGCATCTGCCCGAACTGACGTTCCAGGGGCGCGGTGACCGCGCTGGTCATCACGTCGGGACTGGCCCCCGGGTAAAGGGTCATCACCCGAATGGTCGGATAGTCGACCTGGGGCAGCGCCGACACCGGCAGCAGGCGATAGGCAATGAGGCCGACCAGGACAATGGCCAGCATGCTCAAGGTGGTCGCCACCGGACGGAGGATGAACAGCCGCGAGAGATTCATGCGCCGACCTTTTTCGCCTTGCCGGCTTCAGCCGGTGCCTTGGACGTCGCGCCTTCCTTCAACTGCTCGGAAGGCGCCTTGGGCACATCCTGGCTGTCGTTGACCACGTCCACTTCACCGCCATCCTTCAAGCGGTCGGTGCCTTCCAGGACCACGCGATCGCCAGCGGCCAGGCCGTCCTTGATCACCGTGACATTGCCGTCGCTGGAACCAACTTTCAGCGGCCGGATCTTGACCTTCTTGTCGCCGTCCATGACATAGACAAAGGTACCGTCGTTGCCGAACTGGATCGCCGCGCTCGGCGCCAGCACCACGTTCTTCAGGGTGTCGGCCAGCAGGTGCACATTGACGAACTGGTTGGGGAACAAGGTCTGCTCGCGGTTTTCGTACAGAGCCTTGAACTTGAGGGTGCCGGTGGTGATGTCGATCTGGTTGTCGAGACTCTGCAATACCCCGCTGGCCTGCTGCTTCACATCGCCACGGTCCCAGGCTTCGGCGGGCAGTTTCGCCCCGCCGCGAAAGCGCGTGAGCACGGTATCGAGGTTGTTTTCCGGCAAGGTGAAGGCCACGCTGATCGGCTGGGTCTGGGTGATCACCACCAGCGCCTGGCTGTCGTTCGCGGCCAGCAGGTTACCGACGTCCAGTTGCCGCAGGCCCAGGCGCCCGGAAATTGGTGCGCGGATCTTGGTGAAGTCCAGATTCAACTTGGCCGCCTCGACCGCGCCCTGGTTGGTCTTGACCGTGCCCTGGTACTGCTGCACCAGCGCCTCGGCGGTGTCCAGGGTCTGCTTGGCGATACTGTCTTCAGCGAACAGCCCGCGATAACGCTGCAAATCGACCTGGGCGTTCTTCAACTGCGCCTGGCTTTGCAGGAGGGTGCCCTGGGCCTGGAGCAAGGCGCTCTCGTAGTTGCGCGGATCGATCTCGGCCAGCACGTCACCGGCCTTGACCATCTGACCTTCCTGGAAATGGATCTTGACCAGTTGCCCGGCTACTTGCGTACGCACATTGACCGTGTTGAGCGCGGTCACCGTCCCCAGGGCCTTGTAGTAGACCGGGAAGTCCCCCACCGTCGCCGCGGCTACCCGCACCGGCACCGGGCCCGCGGATGCGCCAAAGCCCGGCCGCATCATGCCCGACTTGCCCGTGCGCGCGGCGGACTGGGCTTGGCCATTTTTCTGAGGCGCGCTTGACGGCCAGAAATGCCAGCACAGCGCGCCGATAACCAACAGAATCAACAGGGCGAACAGCCAGCGACGAGACTTGTGGGAAACAGAAGATTGCATGGAGTGATCAACCATTGTGCGCGAGAACTTCTTTTTGGGGAGGCTGCAAGATAAGCACTGCATTGTTTCAGGAAAAGCGCCTTTACCGGCAATTTACCTTGGGAGCACTTTTGTCAGGATTCGGATAAAACACTGAAGCACAAATAAAAACAGCCTGGACAGTGTCAGGCTGTGAATAATTATAAACCGCTTGTTTCAGAACCGTTTATTCCAGCGCCGCAAGCGCCGCTTCGTAATCCGGTTCCTGGCCGATATCCGCCACCAATTCGCTGTGCAGTACCTTGTCGTCGGCGTCGAGGACCAGCACCGCACGGGTGGTCAGGCCCTCGAGGGGGCCGTCGGCGATTTCCACGCCGTAGTCACGCATGAACCCGCGACCGCGCAGGGTGGACAAATTGAGCACATGCTCCAGCCCCTCGGCGGCGCAAAAGCGCGCCTGGGCGAACGGCAGGTCCGCGGAAATACACAGCACCACGGTGTTGGCCAGTTCGCCGGCGCGCTGGTTGAACTGGCGTACGGATTTGGCGCAGGTCGGTGTGTCGACGCTGGGGAAGATATTCAGCACCTTGCGCTGGCCGGCGAAGCTGCCCAGGGTGACATCGGAGAGGTCCTTGGCCACCAGGGAAAACGCCGGGGCCTGGGAGCCGGGTTGCGGCAATTGTCCGTTGATCCGCACCGTTACGCCCCTGCGGGTGACTTGAGCCATCTGCCTGTCTCCTTGTAAACGTAAAATCACGTCTTGAAATACTTTTTTGTCGGCGCTGATAGCGGTGAATGTGACACCGCTATCGCTGCGATGGCGATTTCACACTCACCGCAAACCGGCCTTTCCTTTACTTCAGGACAGCCAGGGCCGCTTCGTAGTTGGGCTCTTCGGCAATTTCCTTGACCAGCTCGCTGTGCAGCACCTTGTCGTTCTCGTCCAGTACCACCACGGCACGCGCGGTCAGGCCGGCCAGTGGGCCGTCAGCGATTTCAACGCCGTACTCACGAATGAACTCGCGCCCGCGCAAGGTCGACAGGTTCTGGACGTTTTCCAGGCCTTCGGCGCCGCAGAAACGCGCCTGGGCAAATGGCAGGTCAGCCGAGATGCACAGCACCACGGTGTTGGCCACATCGTTGGCCTGGGCGTTGAACTTGCGCACCGAGGTCGCGCAGGTCGGGGTATCGACGCTTGGGAAGATGTTCAGCACCTTGCGCTTGCCGGCAAAGCTGGCCAGGGTGACATCAGCCAGACCCGCGCCCACCAGGGAGAACGCTGGAGCCTGGGCACCGGCCTGCGGCAATTGACCGTTGACAGTAACCGGGTTGCCTTTGAGGGTGACTTGAGCCATGAGCTGGATCCTTCTAAACGGTTTCGGTAAAGAGGCCGGAGTTGAACACGAGAATGCCACCCAACCTCTGGGGAAGACAAAGTGTCACAGGATTTGCGACCCGGCAAATCCTCCCTGGCTTTTTTTGTTGTGGGAATCTGCCCACGACAACGTCTGTACGCTCCGGCCGTCGGCATAGCGTCGAGGCTGGCCGGGCGCCACAGTCGAAGGTTGTGTCCAGGCAGGCAGCGGAGTCAGTGATATTCGCGAGGAATAAGGCTCTGCAACTGCATGGCTAGAAAGTCGGCGTCGAACGCATAGACGTCCGGGTCTTTCAGGCCATTGGTCTTGCGCCATTGCCATTCGCTGGTACCGGGTACGCCCACCAGCGAAACGCTGCCATGACGTGCCGCCGTGTGCCCCATGACCGCCAGGGAGATCGCGCCGCCGGCGCCCATCACTTCCGGTACGAACTCCATCGTTTTTCCGGCGATCTGGATCGTCAGCTTCTGTGTCTTGAAGGTCGAGACCTCCACCGCCAGGTTGGGACCGAAGGCTACATAAGCTTCACGTTGCGTCTCGAGCAGGTTCGGGCTCTTTATCGGGGCCAGCCACTGCTCCATGCGATCGAACAACTCGACGATGCGTGCCGTCCAGTGCGCCGATTGTTTTTCAAACAGTTGCTTCTTGTGTGCCTCAGTATCGGCGTAGTGCCGAAGCATTTCCCCCAGTTGCTGTACACCATTCATTGGAGCGCTCCTCGGGTGAACCTGAATCGAAGCCTTGATCATCGCAGATCGCACCGCGGGATGCCCGATTAACTCGATTGGGCACTGTCCCCCCCCCCTCAGCGCGACAACATAAAAGTCTCGTACTCCAGGTCATCCAGCGCCGTCGACAACCGCGCCAGCCCCAGCAGCACACAGGCCAATAGCGAAAAGGTGAAACCATAACCGAAGAAACTCGGCCCCAGGTACAGGCTGAGCACGGTCAACGCGGCGTTGAGCACCACGAACAACAGGCACAGCTCCAGCACGATCGCCCGTTTGTCGAGGTAGAAAAACACGTTGAGAATCGCCATGAACACCACCTGGATGCTCACCCCGATCAGGTCGATATAGAACAGCGGCAGGTAATAGCTGGAAATGCCCAGCCACTCCAGCAGGCGCGGGCCGAACAGGAACAGCAGGACCACCGTCAACCCCTGGACCTTGCAGATTTCCAGCAGGCCCTGGCGAATTGAAAAAGTCATTTCGGCTTTCAACGAACCGATATGCTGCAAGGTCTCGCCATCGCGTACCGCGCGGAACAGGCGGTCGTACCATTCGGCGAAGTCGGTCTCGATCCGTACCAGGAACACCGCCATCCCGGGAATGATCGCCAGGTACGCGAGGAAGATCGGTAAATCATAGAGAATCGAGGCGCGCATCGGCCCGATCACCTGGCTCGAGGTGTCCGGGTTGAACCAGAAGATGAACTTGTCGATCCAGATTCCCAGGTTGTAGCAGAGCCCGGTGAGCAACAGACTGACAAACACCTGGCGCCGATCAAGAAAGTCGAAGGCCACCAGCTTCTCGGCCCGGTACTCGCGCAGGATGTCGTAGAGAAACAGGAACAACAGCGTGCTGTGGCCCAACAGCAACGCCAGCAGCAACCCTTCCATCCCCATGTAGCGCAGGGCGAACGCACTGCCGACCATCAGCGCATAGCCCACCAGCATCACCAGCAGGATGCGGTTATAGGCCTTCATCCCGGAGAGGAAGATGATCACCAGCCATAGGTTGCAGAGCACCACGAAATTGGCCAGGACCAGCAACCGGTAGATCAGCGACTGCTCGAACAGCGTGACCAACAGGATGATGCCCAGTATTCCCGAACCCAGGGTCACCAATAGCAGCACGCCGACCAGGTTCGGCAGGATCTGCTCGTACTTGCGCTCGAACAGGCGGTCGGAGACGAAACGGGTGAAAAACAGCTGCAAGCCACCGGTGAGGATCAGCGACGTGGCCATCAGGTAGGTCACTGTGATCAGAAATTGGCGGATCAGTACCTCCGGGACCACCAAGCCGAGACTGATGACCCCGACCAGCATCACGCTGAGAATCGACAGGACCCAGGGCCCGGAACTGATCAGGCCCGCATAGACATACGCATGCAGCGTCGCCGTGTAGGAGTCGCGCGAGAGGATCTTGCGCAGTTCAAAACCAATGCCGGCCATTTACACAGCCCCCATGGCAGTTTGATAAAGCGTGCGATAACGGTCGATCATCAAGGTCTCGCTGTAGTAACGGTGAACCCGCAGCAAACCCGCGGCCTGGGCGGACTTCCAGCGCTCGGGACTGCGCAGCAGGTCGATGATGGCCTGGGACGTCGCCTGCGGGTCGGCGATCGCCACCACCTTGCCGGCCAGACCGAGATCACGGTCGGCCGCTTCGCCGCCCTCGATCAGTTCGCGACAGGAACCCACGTCGCTGCTCACCACCGGCGTGCCGGCGGCCCAGGCCTCGAGAATGACCAGGGGTTGCGCCTCGCTGATCGAGGTCAGGACCATCAGCCCCAGTTGTGGCAGGATCTCCTGGATTTTCTGGAAGCCGAGGAACAGCACCTTTTTTTCCAGGCCCAGGCTGGCCACCAGGCTGCGACACTCGGCGACGTATTCGGGGTCTTCCTCTTCCGGTCCGACGATCCAGCCCTCGACCTGGGGCATCACGCTGACCACTCCGCGCATGGCGCGCAGGAAAGTCTTCACATCCTTGATCGGCACCACCCGACCAATCAGCCCGACCACCGGGGCGATGCCTTCGGCACGGGCGTTGAGGGCCTGGGTCCAGAGCTCCAGGTTGATGCCGTTGGGAATCACCTGGGTGCGCTCCGCCCGCGCGCCATCCTTGATCTGCCGCTGGCGATTGCCGTCGTACAAGGCAATGATCTGGTCGGCACTCTCGTACACCAGATGGCCGATACGCTCGAAGAACCGTACCCAGAGCATGCGGATATAACCGGAGCCGGCGTCCATGCTGTCGTTGAGCGCCTGGTTGCTGCTCTCGGCGATCCAACTGGCCTGGGCCAGGTCGATCTTGCGCTCCTTGGTGTAGATGCCGTGCTCGCTGAGCAGGAACTGGCAACCCCACAATTGCTTGAGGATGCAGCCCACCAACCCGGCGTAACCAGTGGAAATCGAGTGCAGGACCCGCGCTCGCGGCATCCGTCGGGCGGCATCGGCGAGCATCAGCAATGGCGACTGCATGGTGCGCAAGGTCCAGAAATAGTTGACGAAGGACGGATCGGCGCAATGCTGCTCATAACCTTCGGTCAACGCCTCCCAACTGGGACGACTGTAGAGCACGTCATCCAGGGTAATCCGCCCCTGGGCGAGGGCGTCGAGCACGCCAAAACCCAACTCGGGCGCGGGTTTCTGCGGGTTGTGCAGGTAACGGTAGAGCTGGCTCAGCTCTTCGAAGGACGCCGTGTGCGCGACACGCTTGTGCTTCGGATTGCGCCAGGCCTCCTCCAGGTACACCTCTTCGATATGCACCACGTTCGGCGGAATTTCATAGCGTCGCTGGCCATAGGCTTCCCGCTGGCCACCGATAAACAGCACCGAAAAAGTCAGTTGCGGCAGCCCGAGGATCATCTGGTGGATCCAGCCGGACACACCGCCGCGGACATACGGCCAAGTGCCTTCGAGCAACAGGCAGACATCGGCGATCGGCGTTGGATTGACGGGCTTTTTCATGTCCAGGTCCTTACCAGCCCGGCGAAGGGCGGGCGTTGTTGCAACTGCGGCGGCAGGCTTTTCAGCAGCCCGGGAATCTCGGCATAGCGCCCGCTTTCAAAGGCCATTTCGGCGCGGAACGGCAAGACCTTGGCCGGGTCCATGCCCGCCTCTTCGGCCTGGTGCATATGCAGCCGGGCCTTGCCGATATCGCCGCGCTCAAGGGCGATACGCCCGGCCAGCAACAGCAACTCACCGCCCTCGCCCGCCTTCAAGGCCCGCTCGGCGTGTTCACCGGCTTGCCCGAGGACGTGCTGCTGGACACTGCCCTGGGCCAGACCGAGATAGGCCAGCTCCCAGTACCAGCGAGCCAGCGTGGCGTGCAAGGCGCCGGTCTTGCGTGGCGATGCGCCGGATAGCTGTTCGAGGGAAGACTGGATACGCAGGTTGATGTCGCTTTCCTGCTTGTCGAGCATGGAGTACGCCAGCAAGCGCACATCGTCGCTCGGATCGCCCAGGGCCAGCTTGAGAATCGGTACGGCTTCCTTGCCCGGCATCCGTCGGGTAGCGAGCAATGCCGCCAGCCGCTGGTCCGGGTCCGGGGCATGGCGTAACACATCCTGCAAGCCACTGTCGCCAAAGGTCGGCGAGTGCAGTTGGGTCTGCGCGCGAAACGGCAGCTCGGGAATGCCCGTCGCCTGCCACATCTGCGTTTCACGCTTGCGTGGCAGGTACAGCGCCGGAAAGATCGCCGTAATCACTCCCACGGCGCCGATCAGCGGCACAAAAAATGCCACGCTGAAGATAAACAGCGGGCTCCAGGGCAACGGCCGGCGATAACGCGCCGGCAGCAACAGCCACACCGCCGCGGTCAACAGGCCGCAGGCGATGCCATGGGTCATTGCATACAGGAGCGCGATCTGCAGATCGGGCAGCCCTGCCGTCAGACTGGCCCAACTGCCGACTTCGAAAAACAGCGCCCCGCTAAACAGCCACTTGCTGAACATTCAGGCCACACTCGTTATGCAGGAAGTTACGCAGCCCGTCCCGTTCCCGGGCCGACTCCAGATCGTAAGGCAAGACATTGACCCCAAGGTCGGGCAGTTCCACGTTCATGCCGAAGTGTTCGTGGATCAGCTTGCCCAGGCGCGCCAGATAGCCCTCGGCACCTTGGGCACTGGTCAGCGGCAGCAGCACCAGCAACAGTGCATGCCCACGCTCGTTGGACAGAGTCAGGTGCAAGTCGAGACCGCGCTGGCTACGTTCGAACAAGCGCGCCAACTCATCGTTGGGCCGGGTCAGCTCGAAGGCATAGAGGCAGCCGGACAACCCGTGCTGCTCGACATCCACCAGCGAACGTTTGAGCTGGCGGGTGAAGTTCTGAGCGTCGGCGTTTTCCAGTTGCAACACCTGTGGATCATGCTCCAACAGGTCGGCAATATGCCCGGCCAGCAAGGCCAACAGGCTGAGGGTCCGCTCCTGGAAAGCAAAGAACGGCATCTGCCGTACCGCGAGAATCGCCAGTATCCGCCCCTGGGTATCCACCAGCGGAATACAGGCTTGCAACGACGACACCGTGGCTTGTCCGCCGGAATCGATCAACTCTTCCCGCACGCTGACCAGCTCCTCACGCTCCAGGCACAAGCGGACCAGCAGGTCCTCGTTGTCCAGGGGGCCCATGGTCCCGGTGGCGGCCAACAGGGTCAGTGTCGGCGCTGCGTTGCGGGCCTGCGCCACACGGTACAATCCGGCTACCCGCAACGAGCCGTACTGACCGAGCAAAGTCAGTACCGGTTCGGCCAGCAGGACCAGCGAATCCTCACCGTTGGGCACGCCACGCAGACGCTCGCGCAGCCCCAGCAACGAGCTGCGCAGGCTCTGGTCGCTGCCGGCCAGACGCTGCTCCAGACGATCATGGGACACCCGCAGAATCTGGTGCGCCCGGGTGAAATCGTCGAGTCGGTACTGGCGATACTCGTTGGCCATCTGCAAGCGCAGCAGCCGGCGTTCCCACAGGTCCCGCACTTCGCCCACGAGCATGCCGCAGACCAGTACGCCAACAATGTAGGACGGCGCGATCTGCGCGTAGGCTGCCAGCCCCGACTGGCGCAGGACGAAGAACGCCGCCACCAGCAGGCTGGCACTGATCAGGCCACGAACAAAGCCGTAGCGGACCCCGAGCAACAGCGGCGCCAGGAGCGACCAGGGAAACTCGCCCCGCACCTGCAGAGGGTCTTCAGGGGTCAACCAGAGACCGAAACCGATGACCAACGCAGTCACCAGGAAGGTTTCCAGCCATGACGCCGGACCGCTGGCGCGTGGTGCCAGCGCGTAGTCCATGTGTGGAGAGTTCATCGCGGTCACTCGATCCGAAGGCCACCGACAAGCTTGTCGAGGACCTTCTGGGCCGCGCCGGCCAAGCTTTCGCGGGACCAGCCGGCGCGGGCGCCGCTATTGCTCCAGAGGACCTTGCCGGTACCGGCCTCGACGACCCGCAGGCTGATACCCACCGCCGGCTCGCCATCCAGGCCATTCTTGTACTGCCACTCTTCGACGCTGCCGGACACCACGTAGTCGAGCTTCTGCTCACGGGCCCAATCCATCGCTCCGGCCAGACGTTCGTTATCGTCGAGCAAGGCCTGTTCGCCCTGCCCTGGCGTGCCGGCATAAACCTGCGGTTGCAGGCCGCGGCTGCTCAGCACACTGAGCAGGATCTGCTCGCTGCGTTCGCCGGCCTGTGGCGTCTGGGAATAGTTGACCAGCGGCAACACCCCCCAACGGGCTTTGCTGGACAGTTCAGGACTGCTTTGACCGGTGAAGCTGCTGCAGCCGGCCATCAACACGGCGGCCATCGCCAGACTCACGCAACGAATCGATTGCATAAGGTTAACTCCTCTTAAAATTCCATGATCAGCGTCCGAAACGCACGCTGTAACTGACACCCGCGGTACCGCCGGACTTGCCTGTGCCACCTTGCGGCGCCGACTGGTAGCCGAAGGTCACGGCCAATTCGTCATTGCCCAACAGCTCGGTGCCGACACCGGTACTGATGGCGTAGTTGATGGTGTTATCGGTCCACTGCCAACCCGTGCTGAGATCCACCAACCAGGTGTACTGCCCGCGTGTGCGGTTCAGTGCGCCCGGGAAACCGCGCCGCCACGAACTGCCGAAGAACCACTGGCCGTACTGTTTCTGCAGCAGGGTCTGGCTGGTGATCTGGCTCGGGTCGTCGAGTTCGAGCCCGGCCAGGTCAATGCCGCCGCCCAGGGTATTGGCCAAGTTGGCCAGCGAGCGGTTGTTCAAACTGTTCTGCTGATAGTCGATGCCGCTGCGCAGCTCCCAGTTCGGCCCTTCGAACTGCAAGGTGTGGTCGAACTCGATCTTCAGTGCCTGGCCGTTGCCCAGGTCATCGCCGCCGCGGGTCGCGAACCAACGTTGGGCCAGGTTCCAGGACAACTGGTCACGGGCCGAATAGCGATGCCGGCCACCCGCCCAGAGATCATTCTGCCGGCCGAAGGCACGCATCAATCCGCTGTCTTCGTTCTTGCGATGCCAGTCGGCACCGGCATCCAGCTCGTTGCCGCTGTCCACCTGCCAGGTCCGGCTGACACCGAGGCCGTTGCGGTCATCGTCCTTGCGCAGGCTGCTGTCGAAGATCAACTTGTAATTGCCGCTCTCCAGTTGCCGCTGCAGGGTCAGTTCGGTGTTGGTCTCGCTGCCCAGACGCGACGGTTCCAGGGTATCGCCACTGTATTGGCCTTGCTCCAACACCAGCTTGGCGTACCAGTTGTCGTTCAGATAATGCGCGGTGGTCAGGCGCGGACCGTTGAACACCAGTCCACCGTAGTCCTGATGCTCCCAAGAGATCAGCACGCCTTGCGGGGTGCGCTCGGTCATTTCAATGGCCTGGCGGCGCAATTGCTCGCGGATCGCCGGCGGCTGCTCGTCACCCAGCGATGAGAGGTCCACGGCCAAGGCTTCAGCACCGCGTCCCAGGCTATTGAGGGCCTCGACCTGCTGCGCCGGGTCCAGCTCGCCACTGCGCACCAGACGTTCCAGAACGCTACGATTGCTGCCGCGCAGCGCTTCCTGGATCTGCTCGTAGCCGTTGATCTTCAGGCCACGGCTACGGGCCCAGGCCAGCCAGTCATCTTTCTGCGCTGACTGGTTGAGACTGTCCAGACGCGCCAGCAACTGATCGAACCACAGCTGCAACATCGGTTTGGAGCCGTCCAGCCATTGCATCGCCTGGTTCTGCGCCTTGCGCGACGAATAGCTGCTGGCCAGCAAACGCAACCAGGTGGCATAACCCTGCGGCGTGGCGCGAATCTGCTCTGGCGTCACTTCGCGGTTGAGCTTGAGCCGCAAGCGCTGGGCCGCATCGACGGAACCGGCGCCTTCCAGCGCATCGGCGTAGGCCGCCTGGACCATCCAGTCCTCGGGATTGGCTTGCAGGTAGAGACGATACCAGGCCAGGGCCTCGGTATTGCGCCCGACCAACTGGCTGGCAGCGGCAAATGGCAGCCACAGGCTGCTGTCAGCGCGGGCCAGGGCACGCCATTGCTGCAGCAGCGGCTTGATTTCAGCCGTGCGGCCCAGGTCGACATACAACCACAGCAGGCGCTCGCGGAAGGTGTTGTCATCCGGGAAACGGCTCAAGCCCAGGCGATACAGACGCAAGGCGTCCTCGCTCTGTCCCTGCTGTACCGCCAGCGCGCCACGGGCCGCGAGGACCTGGGGACGGTCGGAAGCATCCGGGTACCGCTCGGCATCCTTGAGCAGATCGATCACCAGTGGCCAGTCCTGAAGCTCCTGGGCCAATTGCAAAGCACCGACCAGACGCTGCGGATCGTGACCGCGCTTCCAGCTGTCGACGCTCAGTTGCAGGGCCATGCGCGGATCCCGGGTACGATAGAGAGCAATCAGCTCACTCTCGTCACCGGTATTGAGCGAACCCTTGATGGCGCGCATTTTCTCCAGCGCGATCCGCAGCTCGTCATCCAGCTCCAGGTCCCAGGCCAGCGCCGCGCGGGACTGCCAGTAGTTGAGATCGTTGATAGGGGTAGCGTCGACCGCCGTGATCACCTTCCAGGCCGACTGGCTGTCAAACAGCTTGAGGTGGTTGTTGGCCCAGTCCACCCGTTCGGTGCTGCTCAACGGGAACCGCTTGGCGAAGTTCCGCCAGACCTCCAGGCGCGCCGGGTACTGCTCGGTATTTTCCAGGTTCTGCAACAGGCGGACCCAGGCCAGGCGGTGTCTCGGGTGCTTGGCGAGGTAGCCGCGCAGCCAGGTTTCAGCCTGTTCGGGGGTCCCCCGCGACTCCTCGGCGTACACCAGGGCATCGAGCTCGACGTCGCTCAGTGGCCGGCTGTTCATGATCCCCGCCAGTACCGGGATACCCCGATCGAAGTCGTAGTCCTGCATCGCCAGGCGCCAGGTGTGCTCGAGTTCAGCGGGATTGTCACGCAGCCGGCTCAGGCTGATCCAGTAGCCCAGTGCGGCTGCCGAGTCATCCTGCCATTCGGCGATATGCGCCATCTGCTCCAGCAGCGCCGGGTCGTCCGGGTGCTGTTCGAGCAGTTGCAAGCCCACCGTCCGCGCACCCTGCAGGTCACCGAAGGCCAGGCGTTGCTTGAACTCCTTTTCCAGGACTTGCGGGCTGTCGGGCTGCAATTTGCGCCATTCGGTAAAGAACTGTTGTGCCAGGTCCGCGCGATTATGCGCCACCGCGACATCGACGCCCTGGTCAAGCAGCGTCGGATTGAACTCGGCATCAGGTTGCGCGGCCAATTCCCTGGCCAGCAACTCGGCCGCCTGATCGCCACGGTCCGCCGCTACCAGGCCCGTGAAGGCTTCCTGGAGAAACTGACGACGCTCTTGCGGTTTCTGGCTGCCATCGAGCAACTGTATATACAGATCCGCCGCCCGCCCCGGCTGTTCACTGGCCAGGTACCACTTCGCGGCTTCAGGCAGCCATTTATCACGCTGCCGCGGATCGCGACGGGCCAGTTCGGCATAGGCATCCGCCGCCAGGCCCGGGGCCTGGGCGCTCAGGGCCAACGAGGCCAGGCGTTCGAGCTGGGGCGTTGGCAACGCTTTATAGTCAAAGGCCTTGAAGCGTTCGGCCAGGGCCCGCAATGCCGCGCTATCGCTACTGTTGTTCAATGCCAGGGCATCGAGTTGCAAGCGATAATAGGCTTTCAACGTCGGCTCGGCTTGCGGCCAATCGGCCAGGTGCTTTTCGGCTCGTGGGTATTCACCCAGCTGGATCAGCAGGTCGAGCAACTGAGTGCGCAGTTCGCTGTTCTCGGGATGTGCCGCCAACAGCACCTCGGCGTAGCTGGCCGAGACCTCGTCCGGCTCGCCACCCTTGGGACTGAATGCTTCTTCGTTGTGAAAGGTCGCCCACAGCAGTACGCCGACAGCGATCGCCACCAACAGCAACGCCCAGGGATTGAGCAGCCGCGTGCTTTTGGGCTTAGTTGCAGAGGAGTTGGGCATCGCTCACCTGCTTCAGTGGAAGTTGGAAATGCCACAGGCCCTGTTCGGACTTGCCCGCGTAACGTTGCCCCTGTACCTCGACCCGGCAAGCGCCGCTCGAGCGCACCGAAAACTCCAGGTTGAATTCGCCGGCGAAGGCGAAGCTCACCTGTCGATCATTCACATAGCGCCAGTCAAGCAACGGAATATTCGCCAGCTCCAGCGCCGGGCGCGGGTCGCGCTCGGGGCGCAAGGCCAACAGCGCCTGGTCGCTGCTCAGCGCCACATAACGACCCTGGGGTAGATCACGGACACCGGCCACGCCCCGGGAGCGGCCCAGATCCGGCCAGCCAAGCGCCGGATCCAGGCGCAAGGTGCGCAGCCCATCCATCCCGCGCACCTGCCAGTCACCCTCGACGGTGCGGGCCAGGCTGGCCTGGTACAAGCCATGAACCCGATCGAGGTAATCGCTCATCCACAACGACATCGGTTGCTGACCGCGCATGAACTGGTAGATGTCGGTCATGGCTTTGATCGACGCCTGTTTGGTGCCCGAATAGAAGTGGTAATACAAATGAATGCCGCGCAGGCGCCGTGGCCTGTCGGTCAGTTCAAAAGTGTCGATCACATCGCGAAAACCGTAATACGGGCCCTTCCACAGGTTGGTGTACATGTTCTCGTTGATCACCGGTGCGTAGTACTGCAAGCCGCCCGCGGTGGGACGCAGCAACGGGTACAGGCCGGTCAGCGACGGATTGGCCTTGGTCAGGATGGTCTGGCCGCCATTGACGTTCTTCAACCCGGCGTCATAGGCCATCTTGATGGTTTCCGCGCTCGGCAAGGCATCGCCCGGCCAGAAGATCATCTTCACCGGTTTTTTTGCCGTGGTCAGGCGGCTGTTGATGTAGTCCCGCGAGCCAACGATCTCGCGCTGGTAATCGAGGTTCTTGTAGCCCGGGATATTCAGCCGCAGGCCATATTCGGCGTGGAAATCTTCGTCCTGCCTGGCTTTGTCCGGCTGCATATAGAACGGGTGGCTGTAGGTGTGCGTCGCGACCTCGACCTTGGGATCGGCAAAGATCTCCTGGGCGATCGGCTCCAGCTCCCTGGCCAGAAAGGGTGACATGCCCTTGGGCCCGACCTCGCCTTCGATGATCGATACCGAAGTCAGGAACGGGTTGGGACGAATGTAGTCGTTCAGCACCTGGCGCCCGGAATAGGGTGTGCCGCGCACTTCGGCGTGGGACGGGAAACCGTCGCCATCGATATGCACCGTGGCGATCCGCCGGCCGTTCTCGGTGGTGCTGTCCGGGTGCGGCTGAGCCGGCAGGCGCAGGGTTTTCTGGATAAAGGCAAACGGATCGAGAATCCAGCGGCTCCGTTCGACGTTGGCCTCCACGACATAAGGCGCCAGGGCCATGCCACCCCAGTTGCCGGTGACCACCGGGGCGAACTTGCCGCCCTTGTCGTCGCCCAGCAACAGGGCCGGTTTCGGACCGTCGGCCAGCAGGGTGACCCGGGTCAGCTCGCGAGCCCGCGGAACCACCGGCGCTTCAAAGGCACCGATCAGCGTCTTGTCCTGGCTGAGTACCTGCAGCGCACCGCGCGCGCCCGGCGCGGCAAGGTTCAGGCCCAGGCGCTTGAGCAGCGCGCGGTCTTCGATCGGCAGACCGGCCATGATCGCCAGCGGTACCTGCTCGTCCAGGCGCTTGCCGATCCAGCTATTAAAGGCACGGCTGTCCTCGGGCGGGCCGCTGGTCATCCACAGCACCACGCCGGCGTACAAGCCAGCGAAGCTGTAGGACGGCAAGCTGTCGTCGACCGGCAGGTAGTCCACCCGATATCCCAGGTACTCCAGCAGGCCACCGAGCATTCGGTGGCCGGCGTGATCGTAGAGTTCGCCTTCACGCGGGTCGTAAAGCATGGCGATACGCCGCGGCTGGACTTCCACGGTGCTCATACCGATGGCGTTGAGATCCGGGGTCGTGACCACCGGGATAAAGCCTTCCTGGCTCAACTGACGGACCAGTTTGCGGGCTTCTTCACGCCGTGTCGGCGGCAGATAGTCGATGGCCACCAGCGGAATGTTGCGGGCCCGCAGCGGCTTGAGTTCACCTTCAAGCCAACTGCGGTCGGACTCGGACACCGGGCGATAACGCTTGGTCGAGGCATCCCAACCGGCATGGATCGACTCGACGGCCACGGCCGAGGCCACGCCATCGAGTTCGCCCAGCACCTCGAAGCCGCGGTTGAAGAACAACTTGAGGCTCGGCTGGCGGTTGTGCAGTTCGCGCAGGAACGCTGCCAGCGCCTTGCGCTGCGGTTCACGCTTGGCTTCGGGGAGCAATTGAAAGCTGTCGAGGGTGTCGAGAAACAGCCCGGCATATCCCTGTTCCTGCAACGCCTTGGCGCGCTTGAACAGATGTTCCCGCCAGGCCGGCGTGGCGATGTCCATGACCTGGCTGTCCCAGGCCTTGTTACGAGTGGTGCTCGCCCCTGGCGTCAGGGCTTGCTTGTCCAGGGCGGCACGGTCGCCATCGAACTCGCCCACCGACAGATAGGCAAACGGCTGGCTGCCGAGTTTGCGCAGGGTGGCGACATCGACGCTGCTCATATGGCCCGGTTCGACCACGGCCCATTCGAACTGCGCCAGTTCCGCCAGTGGCGGCTGCTCGGCGTACCAGAACCCGACGCTGGCGGGAGCCGCCGGCGCGGCCTGTACCACTGAATTCGTCGCGCACAACGCCAAAGCGGTAAACAGGCGTCGCACTACTTTGCACGCGCGCGCCCCGGGAAACTCGATTTCCATAACTCACTCTTCAGTAGATCAATCCACGCACCATCAGACTACCGACACCCCGCCATCGGGCGCCCGCAAGGCGATGAAACTAGAGACTGCGATAAAGCCGCGCCAAGCCTTCGGCCATGGCGGTCGACGTCCCCAGGTCGAAGCGCTCGAGCAACCGGCGGTTGTCGGCCTTGGAATGCCGGATGTCTCCAGAGCGGGCTGGGGCATGCCCCACGATCAGCGCCTGGCCACTGATCGTTTCGAGGGCGGCGATCAGATCATTGAGCGTGGTCACGCCGCCGAGGCCAACGTTGGTGGCATCGGCGCTGGGTTGCGGAGTCTCGAGGCCCTGGACAAGAATCTTCACCAAGTCTTCAACATAGACGAAATCGCGGGTTTGCCCACCGTCACCGAACAGCGTGATCGGTCGCGCGTTTTTCGCCCGCTCGCTGAAAATGCTGATCACCCCCGAGTACGGCGACGACGGATCCTGGCGAGGCCCGAAGATATTGAAGAAGCGCAGGATCACCGGTTCCAGGCCATGCTGGCGGCGATAGAAATCCAGGTAGTACTCGCTGGACAGTTTGTCCGCCGCATAAGGCGTCAACGGCGACTTGGGCGTGTCTTCATCAATCGCGGTGCCCTCCCCGTTATTGCCGTACACCGCCGCGCTGGAGGCAAACACCACGCGCCGGATACCGGCGGCGACCATTGCCTCGCAAACCCGCAGAGTGCCGATGAAATTACTCTGATGGGTACGCACCGGATCTTCCACCGAAGCCTGGACCGAAGCCACGGCGGCGAGGTGCACCACCGCGGCGCAATCCTGCATGGCGGCGGCCAGGGTGGCGGCATCGGCGACATCGCCCACCACCAGCTTCAAGCAAGCATGGTCCATTGGCAGGTTGCTCACCTTGCCGCTGGAAAGATCATCCAGTACCCGAACGGCGTAGCCTTTGGCCAACAACGCATCCACAAGATGAGAACCAATGAAACCAGCGCCCCCTGTTACCAGTATCCGTTCGGCAGACATGAATCACCCCAAAGAAAAAAGTATCGCAATCTTCATCGCCTGAAGCTGGCAGCACTGGGAACACACCACGGCTATTCGCCTCGATGACTGATCGTTCCCGCTGTGCCCACTCTCGTTTAAGGACTGTGTCGCCTTTTCATGGAGAGTTTTCAGAACCCTGGCGTCAAAAAAACATGAGCAAAGTCAATCACTCAGGCCGCCATAGTGAGATATCAAATTGCAACCGTCAACAATATGTCGATACTTTTTATATTTTTTAACCAGCCCTCCAGAAAAGCCAATTTTTTGACCGCTCGTCTCAAACTGCAAACGCATGAGCTGGCACGGTCGCTACTCAAACCACTCCCGTCGCTCCCTGAAGGTGTTCAGTATGAGGTCAACGATCAACTGCACTTCGCCTCGACCCTCGGCTTCCCGGTGGGTTGCCAGCCAGGCGCGGCGCTGCATGCGCTCGTCGAACAAGCCCGGCAGCGCCGCCAGCCCCCGATCGAAACGGGTGATGTAGCCAGGCAACAAGCCGATGCAGGCGCTGCAGCGGATCATTTCCAGCATCAGTTCATAGGAGTGGACCTGCACCACGCCAGCCAGACGCTGCTCCAGCAGATGGTTCCACGGCTGGAAGTCGTCGATCTGACGGTCGTGCTGCCATTGCACCAGCATGTAGTCCTCGAGGTCGGCCAGGGTGTCCGGGCGCGCCGCCAGCCGCGAATAACGCTTGGCGATATGCGGCAGGTAATCCAGCCGCGCCAGGGGCTGCGGCGCGCTGATGGCGAAGCTCGGCGCCGACACCGGCGAGTCCGGAGCGCACAGCCAGACCACCACATCGGCACTCAATGCCTGCAAGGACATCACACTGTCCACCGGGATGATTTCCAGGCGGATGCTGGCATTGCGGCGCAGCAACGCGATCAGGTCGCGACCGAGGATGTCGTGCAGGATCGACTCGGCAATCGCCAGGCGTACCAGCGGCTGCTCCAGGACCGGCAGGCGCCGCTGGTGGGCCAGGGCAATCAGTTGCGCCTGCAGTTGCTGGCCGTCCTGACTGAGGACCAGGGCGCTGCCCTGATAGACGAACAACGGCCGATTGAGGCGCTCTTCCAGCAAGGCCAACTGCTTGCGTAGTTGGGTCGACTTGATATTCAGGCTCCGGGCCGCCTGCATGAAGCAGCCGCAACGGGCGCTGGCCAGAAAGGCCTGGGCCGTCTGCGGCTCGATCAGCCTGGCCAAGGCCCGCCAGGGTTCACTCGACTCGCGAGGACTGCGGTACTCCATGAAGTCCACGCGCGGGACGTGTTCATTCAACGACATAATCCTGACTCCCTGTCGGCATCCGACGACGCCCAACCATCCAATGGCAATTGCTCGTTAGGGTTTTTCTTCCAGCACCTGGTTCAAGGCCGCGCCATCGATACTCAAGGTGGCGGTATTGAGCATGCCCGCCAGGTAAGCCTTGGCAATCTGCTCCTGGCGCTGGCTACGCAAGGCCTCACGCAGACGCTCGCGCAACTCGTCGAGGGTCGCGCTGCGCGCCGGCTGCAATTCGTTGAGCTTGACGATATGGAAACCCGCCGGACTCTGGACCGGATCGGCCACCGCGCCGATCTTCAGCCGGGACACCGCGCCACGCACCTCCGGCAGCAGTTGCTGCAACGGTTGCAGGCCGGCATCGCCACCGCGTTTGGCGCTGTCGCGATCCTGCGAGTACTGGCCCGCCAGCGCCGCGAATTCGCCCGGGGCGGCCTGAGCCCGACGACTCAACTCCAGCGCCTGTTTACGCACGCTTTCCAGCGACTGCGGGTCCGGCACCGCCAGGAAAATCTGGCTGACCCGGTACAACGGCGGGGTCTGCCAGGCCGACTTGCCAGTGTCATAGGCCTGCTGCAGTTCCTCGGCGCTGGGGTAATCCACCGGCACCTGGCTGACCGATGCCAGGTAGCTGCGAAAGACGATCTGTTCGGCGGCGGCACGGGTTTGCTGCTCGATCTCCGGACGCTGTGGCCAGCCCTGGGCATCGGCCTGTTCGATCAGGGCCTTTTCCGCCAGGCGGGTGCGGATCCAACTTTCCAGGGCCACGCGATTGCCGCGCATTTGCTCGCGGGATTCGCTCGGCAGCGCGGCAAACACGGCTTTCAGTTCAAGGGCATCGACTTGCTGGTTGCCCAGGCGCGCCACCACCGCCACATTCGACACCGGCTGCACCACGGCGGGCGCCGGCTGTAGCGCGGCCACCGGCGGATTGCCAGGGCGCATGACCAGGGCAACCGCCCCGGCCAGCAAGGCCAACGCCCCGACGCTGGCCAGGAAAGTGCTCTTTTTCACAGGGCCACCTCCTCCGTCCCCACAACGGCCTCGTTCGCCAGCGGGGCCGCGGCACTCAACTGGGCGGCGTGTTGGCTGTACTCACGTAGATAGACAATGAACTCCTGCAGGAGGCGATCCCAGAGTTCCAGGTTGCCGCGCAGGTAATTCACGCTGACGCCGGCGGCCACCACGACATCCATTTCCATCACCAGGAACTCGCCCTGCACGGACAACCGGGCAAAGCGCCGCGAGGCATTCCACAACTCGGCCAGACCGGCCGGCAACTCGCCCTGTACGCGCAGGGCACAGCTGTAGGTGAAGTCGACATAACCGCCCTGCTCCGCCGCCGGATTACCGAAACGCACGGCGTAACCAATACCCTGGCTGGCGCTGAGCAGTTGCACGATGCCGTTCTGCTCGGTGCGATTGACCCGGTAGCCGGCGCCTTGCAGCAGCTCGGTCAGGCTGTCTGGAGTCACGTGTTCGATCAGTTGTTCGCTCATGAGCTGTTCTTCCTTGCGGGTCATTGACTGAGGGATGCGTGGGTCGCATCGAACTGGTTCTTGTAGAGGTTGTCACCGAACACCTGGGCCATTTCCTCGAACTTGACCCGGGCGCCGCCGGCAAAGGGTTGGCGAATCTTCATGACCTCGGCCACGTCGATTTTTTCGTAGGCGGCGAGGATCTCCTTGGCGACCCCGTACATCTGTTGATTCTTGACTGAACATTGCTGCACTTGTGTGTCACGTTCCGTCAGTTGCGCCTGCAGACGCGCGCGCTCGGCTTCCTTGGCCTTGGCCAGCATCAACAGCTCGTCATAGGCTTTCTTGAACTTGCCCAACTGCTCGTTACTGGCCGCGGCAAATGCCTGGGCCTGGCTTTGCAGGTTCTGCTGCTGGCCGGCCAGCTGCTCGCTCAAGCCCTTGGCCTTGGCCAGTTCGGCTTCGAGCTGCTTGATTTGCGCCTGGGCCGCCTTGGTCTGGTTTTCGGCGGCAATCCGTGCCGCGCCAGCCTGCGCCTGTTCGCTCTGCAACGCCTGCAGTTGCTGGGTGGTGCTGCGCAACTGGGTGCGCAGGCGCTCCTCCATGCCTTCGGCGGACGCGCCATTGGCCAGCGCAACGCCGACCATCAGCAGCAGCGTCGACCAACGCACCTGGGCTCGCATGTTCATGGGTTCTCCCTCGCGCTTAGAAACGCGTGTTGATTTCAAGCTGCATGACATCGATATCGAATGGCGCGCCATACACCGCCTCCGAGTTGAGCCAGCGCGCGGTGGCGATCACGTTCTTGTCCAGGCCGTAGTTGGCGCCGAGGAAATAGCCTTTGGCATTGGTCCCGCCGAGGTGGAACGAGTTGTCGTTGAAGCCGTCGGGCAAGGCATCCGGCTGGATGTACTTGTAGCCGGCAAAGACGTTCCAGTCGCCCTGGCGCTTGAGGTCCAGGGCGTTGCCGAGGGTGAACTGCACCATCATGGCGTTGGCGCCGCTCTGGATCTTGCCGTTGTTGTCCAGGTTGTTGACGATCTGGCCGGCGGCGCGGCGGTTCATTTCGCCTTCGTCGTAGCCCAGGTTGTGCACATAGTCGGCCTGGCTGCGCAGCTTGAAGTCTTCCGGCAGGTCGCTGTCGAGCACCAGGTTCAAGTCGAGCAAATTGAACTTCGAGGCCAGCCCGACGAATTGCGGTTGCGCCGTGGTGGTCGGGGTCAACGGGTTGATGGCGATGTCACGCAACAGGAACACCGTATTGCCCTTCTGCATGAACGCGGCACGGGTGCCATCGGAGCTGCAGCCCGGATCCCCGGCCCAAGGCTTGCAGGTGTCGGAGCGCTGGCCTTCGATATCGTCGAAACGATAATAGGCCAGTGCGCCCTTGAGCTTGTTGTGCTGGCTGAACCGCCACGTCGCCCCCGCTTGCAAGCCATACAGCCACTTGTCGGCGCTTTTTTGCTTGTCGAAGCCGTTGCTGCTGGCGGTGTCGGAGCTGTACTCGATAGGGAAGGCGCCGACGGTGCCGAACACGCCCCAATCGGCGTTGAGTTTCTGGTTGAACATTGCGGCCACGCCGTCGAAGTTCAGGTCCGGCGAATAGAGCATGTCGGTGGAGAAGAACGGATTGGCGATACGCCCGCCGGTCAGGCTCAGGCGATCGGAATATTTCCAGGTCAGGTAGCCCTGGTCGAGCCAGAGGTCCTTCTTGGCAAAACCACCGCCCAGCGCCTGGGTGGTCGAGACCGGGTTGTTGTCGGTGCCGGTGCCGATGCGGATACCGGCGGTCCAGTCCGGGGCGATAACGGCTTTCATGCCCAGCCGGGCGCGGACCCGCAGAGAGTTCTCGCGATCTTCCCGGGTGTTGAGCAGCGGCGGCAGGCTGGTGCTGCTTTTCGGGTTGACGTCGTAAGGGCCGTTGGCATTGAGCTTGGCGAAGTCGACAATCTGGTTGCTGTTGCCGCTGGAGTAATAGCGCGACTCGTCGCGCAGGCGCAGGTCGCCGTCGAAACTGATGCGCGAGACCCAATCCGGGAAGGTATTGGGCTGCGCCCAGTTTTCCTGCTTGGCGGTGGCCATGACTTCGGCCTTGACCTGGTCGCGGATCTGATCGCGGACGATGGCCGGGACGTACTGCACCCGCACCTCGCCCGGGGTCGCTGGCGGCCCGCTGGCGGCAACGGCGCTGGCCTGGCGCGCCTGGACGGCTTCTTTCTCGGCCTGGGCGATCAGCCCATCGGCCTGTTCCTGCTTGAGCACGCCCTGCTGCACCAGCAGGCGGATCAGGTTGATCGTGGCGTTTTCCGACGGCGCCGCGGGCGTTGCCGCTGCCGCCTGGCCCACCAGGGTCGCGATGACCAGGCCGACCGCCAGGCTCAATCGATTCACATTGGAAATCATTTGCACACAACTCCTATGACAAGACTGCGAATGGGGTGAACTAGCCGGGACGCCGGCCTTGCAAGGCAATACGCACCGGCAGGGTGATCGACGCCGGCGGCCGTTCGCTCAAGCGCGGCACCCCGCGCAGGGCGGCCAGTACCTGGGCGTCGAGCTTCGGATCGCCGCTGGACTTGACCAGCTCGACCCGGGTGATCTCCCCGGCCGCGCTCAGCCAGATATCGGTCTGCAGCGAAAAAGCCAGGTTGCGCAGTTGCGGGTCTTCCTTGAGCAAACGCTGGAACGAATACGCCAGGAACTGGCTATAGGTGCCGTTACCCAGGCGCCCTCCTCCAGCTCCGGCCATGCCGCCGCCCTTGCCCGCGCCGATGTTGAAGGCATCGCCGCCAGACTGGGCGTCGCCGTCGATCTGCATCGGGTTTTCCAGGTCGTTGACCGGTGACGGCGGCGCTTCGTCCTGGGGTTTGACCTGTTCCGGTTCCGGGGTCGGTTCGGGGATCTTCTCCTCCACCGGGGTTTCCGGCTCCTTGGGTTTTTCCGGCTCGGGTGGCGGTGGCGGAGGTGGCGGCAACGGAATCAGCATCGGCACCTTCGGCGCTTCCCGGCGCACACCACTCATGTCATGGGCCCACTGCCACAGGAACCAGGCCGCAACGGCCCCCAGCAGCAGTCCCGCGCCCCACTTCAACAGGCGCAACGGCGACTTTTGCAAAGGGTCGGGGCTGATCGGTAATTTCGCGGTCATGGTCAGCCCTGGGTCGGTTTGCCGGTGACCAGCCCGACCTGGGACAACTCCAGGCGCCGCAGCAGGTCGAGTACTTCGACGACTTTCTGGTACTGCACCGTGGCGTCGCCACGCACGATGATCGGAAAGTCCGGACTCTGCGCCTTCTCGATGCGCAGGCGCTCTTCCAGCTCCGCCAGCGTCACCGGATAGGCATCGAGAAACACCTGGCCGCCGTCGTTGACCGAGATGGCCTTGGTCTTGGCCTGGGACAACGACACCGAGGCACTGGCCTTGGGCAGGTGAATCTGGATGCCCGAGACCTGGGCGGTGGCGGTGAGGATGAACATCACCAGCACCACCATCAGCACGTCCACCAGGGGCGTGATGTTGATGCTGTCCACGGCGGCATCGTCATCATCGTCATGAGAGGTGTTTACAGAAGCCATGGCTGTTTCCCTCAGGCCGGAAGCGAAGTGTTGGCGACGTGCTGATCGGCGGACGCAGCGCGCCCGCGACCGCTATCGTGGGACTGGCTTTCACCATGCATTTCCGCCAGCCGGGTGATGAACTCGTCGACGAACACGCGCATGTCGGCGCTGACCTCCTTGTTGCGGGTGACCAGGCGGTTGTAGCCGAACAGCGCCGGGATCGCGACGAACAGGCCCATGGCCGTGGCCAGCAAGGCCGCCGCCATGCCGGGCGCGATGGCGTTGATGTTGACGTCACCGGCCATGGCGGTGCCGAGGAACACCACCATGATCCCCAGCACGGTACCGAGCAGGCCGATATAGGGGCCGCCGGCGATGGCGTTGGACAGGCTCGAGAGCTTCGAACTCAGTTGCTGGTTTTCCCGGGTACGCACGCCGTCCATGGAGCAGCGGATCGCCTCGATGGTCGCCGCCGAGACCGACGAGGTGTCGGCGCCCTGGGCGCGACGGGTGCGGATCTCCTTGACCGCCACCAGGTACAGGCGCCACAGCGAGGAATGTTGCAGACGTCGGGCCAGGTCCTGGTCGTCGGCGAACATTTCCAGGCGCGTGCCGATCTGCGCGAACTGCTCACGGAAGATCTGGTTGGCCCGGCTGACGCGGCCCAGGGCGCTGTTCTTGCGAATCATGATGAACCACGACTGGAACATCATCAGCACCAGGATCGCGATGATCACCCAGGCGTCCGCCGGCACGGCCTTGAGCAGGAAGCCCAGGCTGCCGAAGCCGAAGCCCGATTGTTCTTCGTCGGCGCCATAGAGCACCAGCTTCGACTCGGCGCCCTGGGACATGGCATCGGCCAGCAGCGCGGCGGCCGGACGCACGACCTTGGACAGGCGCAGTTCGTCGATGGCGCCCTGGAACGGCTGATACAGCGTTGCCGCCGGGGCCGCCGGATCAGTGACCACAACCGGCAGCTCGGCGCCGACGGCGATCGGCGAGTTGAATGCCGGGATTTCCTGGGCCAGGCTCGCGGTTTCGCGACCGTTGACGAACAAGGTCACCTTGCTACCCTGGGCGGTCAGTGCCAGGTGTTGCCATTGCCCAGGGTTCAGCGCCTGGGTCGAAACCCCGCGCTGGCCATTGACCTCGACGAACGGCGTGCCCTGGCTGACGCCGAGTACAAAGCTGTGAGCGCCTTCGCGGCGGGCCAGCAGCGACTGCTCGCCGGTGGCCTGGTCCAGGCGTACCCAGGTGCTCAGGGTCAGGGCGCCGCCGGCGCTGTATTGCAGCGACGGACTGGCCGGCAACGACAAGGCCTGGCCGGTCAACTGCAGGGCAGCGCCGATCACACCGTCGATACGGTTGCCGCTGGCGTTCAGGGCGTTGTTGGCGAAAGCGCTGGCATCCTTGGCTGGCGTACCCGCCGCGCCATCGAAGTGATAGACCGCGGTGTAGTTCGGATCGAACGCCAGTTGACCGTTGCTCAGCGCCGGGGCCTTGGCATTGCCGTAGTACATCCACAGGTCCTGGCGCTGGGCACCTTCGACCTTGGGCACATCGACCCAGATCAGCGCCATGCCCATCAGCGGGTCGAAGCTTTCGATCTGGTAGTTGAGCAGGGTCTTGTCGTCGGCCGCGACAAAGCGCAGGTCCGAGCCGTCCTCCTTGACCCCGTCGAAGGTAAAGTTGCCGGTGTGCAGGCGCACCAACAGGCTGGTGCGGCCCGGGGCGTCGTTGATCGCCGCGCCTTGTGGCGTGGTGTCGACGCTGATCTGCTTGCGGTAGTGCCAGTCGTCCTGCCACCAGGCATTGGCGGTCGCCGGGAGCACGAGGCCCAGGCAGATCAACAGGGATATCATCAGGCGCTGCATGAAAATTGCTCCGTAATAAGGTTCAGAAAGTCGCTTGCAGGCTGAAGTGCAAACGCGAGTCCTGCTTCTGCGTGTTCGGTCCATTGACCAGCGGATAACCCCAGTCGAGGCTGCCGGACAGCCATTTGCTCAAGCTGGCCCGGGTACCGAGACCGACGCTGGCCAGGCTGTAGTCGGCTTTCTGCTCAGGCAGTGGCTCGCGCAGGTACAACTGGGCGCCCTCGGCGAAGGCATACAAGCGCCACTCCTGGACATAGCTGCCCAGATACTTGGCCAGGGACGGCGTGCGCAGCTCCTGGGAAAACAGGTAGCCCTGGTCGCCGGTGACCTCGGCGGCCAGGTAGCCGCGCACCGAGGTGGCGCCGCCGGCGGACATCTGTTCGTTGGAAATCAGCGGACCGGAGGCCAGCTGGAACGAGGCCCGGGACGCGCTCTGCCAGTCGCCGAAAATGTCCTGGGTGTAATTCAGGTCGCCCTTGAGCAGGGCGAAGCTGGGGCTGGCGCGATAACGCTTGTTGTCGAAGTCCTGGTCGTTGCTGCCGTAGCCGAAGAACGCCCGGGTCCCGACCACCAGGCTCAGGCCGAGGCCCAGCTGGGATTTCTCGGTGTAGCGATAGCCGTTGTAGCCGAAGGTCAGCGGTGCGTACTTGAGCGGCACCTTGTCACTGCTGCCGCCGAGCTTGAGCTGTTCTTCGAAGTCCTTGAAATCCACCCCCAGCGACAGCGAGTTGGACCAGCTGCCAGCCGCCGGCACCGTGTAGATGCCCGAGACACCGTAGGAATGGCCCTTGCCCAGCACATTGCTGCCGCCGATGGTGGCGACGTTGCTGTCGGACTGGTAACCGGAAAACTGCACGGCCCAACGGTCATTCAGCGGCGCGCTGTAGGAGCCGGACCAGACCTTGGCGTTGCTCTGCTCCTCGGGCGCGGTGAAATAGGTCAGGGAAATGCTGTGACCCAATTGCCAGAGGTTGTCGTAGCCGATCGAGGTCACGGCGCGCAGATCCTTGGTATCGGCGCTGTGGTCGTTGTTCAGGCCGACGCTGGCGTGCCAGGGATTCTTGTCGTCGACTTGCAGGTCGACGTCCATGGTCCCTGGACGCTGGCCTTCGCGGACCAGCGGCATGACCTGGCGGCCGGGACTCTTGTTCAGCGCCGCCAGCTCGCTCTGGACCTGGGCGAAGTTCGGCACGTCGCCTTCCTTCAACGCCGGCACGTCGTCACGGATCGCCACCGGAGAATAGTGCTGGGCACCGACCACGCGGACCCGCCCGACCTTGGTTTCACTGACCTGCAGATAGACGATGCCGCCCTCGACCTTCTGCTCCGGCAACTCGACGTACACCGACTGGTAACCCTTGGCCTGGTAGCTTTTCTGCAAGGCCTCGCGGGCACCCTCGATATCGCTCAGGGCTTTTTGCGGACCGAGGAACGGGTACACCGCTTCCTCGATATCCCGCGCTTGCAGCACGGTGTTACCACGCACGATGTATTCGTTGACGTCGACCAGTTTGGCCGGCGCGTCATCGGCCAGCAGCGGGCGCCCCAGCAATGCCAGGACCAGCCCGCCGCACACCGGCAGCCAGTGCCCGGCCAGTCCCGGTCGCGCTCTTTTGAAGAACAAATGCTCCACACCGCCCCCTTGATTCAAAATGACCTCGAACGCAGTCGAGGCCGCACGGGCCCGGGTCAATGCCCCGGACGCTTTCAGTTATTCACGGTCGAGATCGACGGGTGCCGGGCCAACCAGGTATGCAACTGGGCGAAGTTCAGCGAGAACTCCGGCATCTGCAGCAAGGCGCCGCAGAACACTTCGCCGATGATTTTCTGGATCAGCAGCACCGCCCGCGGATCGTCCAGCAGCGTGGCGATGTCCTTGCTCAGCACGCTGAAACTCCAGACCTTCTGGTTCAGGTCGAGGCCGACGAACCAGCGGAACAGCAGGTTGTAATTGAGCTGCTCGTAGAGTTGCTGCTCGCTGGGGACCGAATACAGCAGTTGCAGCAAGAGGATATGCATGACGGTCTGGGGGGCGATCTGCATGCCGGAGTCGGCATGCAGGCCACGCAGGAATTCGCGATCGTCGTCGAGCAGGTCATCGATCTGCGGACGCAGCAACACCAGTGAATGGCCCGGCGGGATATAGCTGGAGACTTCCTTCAGGGCGCCCTGCCAATCGTCCTGGGAGACAATCCAGACCCAGGGCGCGCCGTAGCGATAGACCGAGACGGGCTTCTTGCGGGCCGCCTCGACGATCTTCGACAGACGCTGATCCAGTTCCTGCATGCCCACTTTCGAGTAACGTTCCATAGTTCTCCTCGTCTCTTCCCGGCCTTGTCATGGACGGGGGAACAAGCCCCCTCGCGCGCTCTTGACCGCTTCACATATCCATGACCGGGCTGGCCTTGTGCTACCGAACTTTTGTCATAAAAGCTTCATTCCGCGGCGGCGTTGGCGGTGTGTGGAGGAGGTTTTCGCAGGCAAAAAAAGTGGCCATTGCGGCCAATGCCTGTCAGTTAAGGAGGGTTGACGCCAAGCGCGGCCTTGTGGCGAGCGGGCTTGCCCGCGCTGAGCTGCGGAGCGGCCCTAAAATCAGCGATCTCATTGTGTCAGGCAGAACTCAGGCACAGGTTTCAGGGCTGCTCCGCAGCCCAGCGCGGGCAAGCCCGCTCGCCACAAGACCGCGCTCGACTGTACATTTCGTTAAACGACCAGCATTGGCCATTTCGGCCGCCCCCGAGGATAAACATCGGTTGACTACAAGGTCAGGTTGCCCCGCTCCTCCTCGGTCAGACGCGCCCGGGCCTGTTCGCTCAACGGTCCGGCGCCCAGCACCTGCACCGGGCTGTCGGGGTTGTAGGTCGGCGTGCGGCTGGCACCGTCGCGCGAAGGCTCCAGGCGTTCCTGGCCGAAGCTCAGGACCTGCACGCTGAACACCGACGGTAGGTTCTGCCGCGCGCTGGCCTGCTGCTGACGCGCCACGTTATCCGCCGCCTGGGCCGCCGAAGTCGCCGCGGCGCTGGCCGAGGTAATCGCCCCGGTATTGACCGAGGCCACCACCGGTACACCCGAGGATTTGCCCTGCACCTGGATGTTCGCCGCGTTCACCACCTGCAAGGCGGCGATATTGACGTTGCCCGAAACCCGGATCCCCGCCTCCCCGGCATCGATGGTGCCCAACGGCGCGATCAGGTCGATATCCCCCGGCAACACCTCCGGAATCGGGTTCAGCGTGGCGATACCGGCACCAGTGCTCGGCACCACCGGCGACAGGGTCACATTGCCCCAGGAGTCATAGACCCGCTTGGGCGGGGTGTAGACCACGGTGGTCTTGGAACCGCGACCGGCGTTGATGTCACCGGCGGCCGACCAGGCGGTGATCGAACCGCCGAAGGTGGTCATGACCCGGCTCTGACCGAGCAGGATGCTGTCCTGGGCGAAGAGTTGGATATTGCCCTGGCCCTGGGTGATGATCCCCGCCGTGGACGGCGGTGCGGCGCCTTCGATACCGAACACCAGCCCGCCACCGGGGGCAAGCATCTGGATATCGCCGCCGAAGTTGGTGTGTACGCCCGACGGGCCGTAGAGGGTGATTGCGCCCTGGTAGAGGATCGGGTTGCCGGCGACGTCCTTCTCCGGGAACAGCGCGGCAATGGCCTCACGGCCGCGCAGGTAGCTGCCCTGGCGAACACCGCCGACCAGGTTGTACTCGCGGCCGGCGGCCTTGAGTTCGGCGAAGTAGACGCTGCGGGCGAAGATGTCCTGCTGCTGGGGCGGTAGCGCGGCGTAATAGGCCCGCGCCTCGTCGACGCTGCCGGTGAAGCCATAACGTTCGCCGAGCCAGGCTACCAGTTCGGTGTCGTAGGTCTTGACTACCTTGCCCGGTTGACTGGCCAGCGGCGTTCCGGCCTGGGCCTGGTTCGATGGGTCCAGGTAGGGGGCGATAAATGCCTGGTAGTCAGGGCCGTTGGGGCCGACGCCAGCCTGCATAACGATGCTGGCGCCTGGGCGGGAGTCGCCAGGTACCACCGCGCCGAGGCTGGTGATGCTGGTCTTGTCCGCCATCAGGATATTGCGCCCGGCACTGACCACCAGGGTGCCGGGACCGGCGACGTTGAAGTTGCTGTAGAGGATATCGCGACCGGCCGAGACCTGGGAGATGTCGGTGGGGTTGTTTTGGACGAAGAGGTTGCCGACAGCCTGGTAGCCAGTACCGTTGTTTTCCCCTGCCGGCAAAGTACCACTACTGACAATATCTCGCCCCGCCTGCATCCAGACCGCCCCCCCACCTTCATACCAGGTTTGACCAAAACGAGAGTCGGAGGGCTCCGTAAAGGTGACGGTGCGACCACTTCTTACCCCGACGAGGTCTCCGCTCAACGCATAGAAGCGTGCAGGCTGGGCATCTGCGTTCCATTGTCCAGAAGCGCTATTAGGACCAAATGCGAACAAGGGATAATTGTTGTTGAAAACCGTATTCCCATCCGGAGAGAGATTGCTTGCCCCGGCAACTGGAACACTACCTTGCGTCGCGATAAACGCCGGCCGCACAGGCGTCGCCAGGACACTCGGGGCCGCGCTGGACTGGCTGATGGTGAGATTACCGCCATAGATGGAGTCAGCGGCCAGAAGCTGCAACTGGCTGTTGGCCGAAGGCGCCAGTGTCAGCGCATTGGCTATGGTCAGGTTATTACTGACGTTGGCGGCGTCAGCGAAGTAAAGGCTTCCGTTATCGGCCACGGCGCTCAGGATCGACGGATAAACCGCCGCGTTATCGCTCAGACCGCCCTGAACATAAGGCGTCAGGTTGCCCCCAGCCGAGAACAGGTGAATGGCCGTCCGATCGGTCCATAACGAAAACCAACTGAGCCCATTGCCCTGCGTCCCATCGCCAAGCGTATAGGGCGTGGCACTTACGGACGTTACACGGCCGGGATCGACCACCGTTTGCACCACCTGATCGCCCAGGGTGGACAGATCGAAAGTGGCGTCTCCCGGCACCAACGTCAAGCCTCCGGCGGCAACACTGCGGGTTGAATTGAACGAGGTATAACCACGGGTTTCGCCGGGAGCCTGTGTCCGGCCATTGCTACCATATACCAGTGCCAGCGTCCCGCTGCTGTCGCTGAGCAGTTGAGCCTGCCCTCTCAAGTTCGTCACCACCCCGTTCTGATCGTCCTGGGTGACAATACCGGCCGGATTCAAGGCCCCTGCCACACGTAGCGAAAGATTGCCGCCACCGGTCAACTGGAGACTGCCATCGGCCATGACCCGGCCAGTACTGGCGACGGCCAGTACCAGGCCTTGATTGCGGGGGTTGACGTTACCGTCCAAGGCGTTGCCGGCCATTGTGTTCAACAGGCCGGCGTTGCCCCCTACCTGCACATCCAGGTTACCGCCGCCGAGGGTACCGAAGCCGGTAAACCCGATCATCTGGTCAGCGGTATGGTTGGGATCGGACGACGCGGTATAGCTGCCAAAGTTGATCCACCAAGCCGTTGCCTGTGTCGAGGTCCCGGTATTAACGGTGCCGCTGCCCTGACGCCAGAGCCAGTCCGCGACACTGGCCGAATCGTAGCCGGCATCTCCCCAGGGGCGGACACCGAAAACGACCGGAGTCAGAATATTCCCCGTCAGATCGCCCCCCACCTTGATCGTCAGATTGCCGCCCGCGTCCGGGTACCAGGCACGGTAAACGCTGTCCGCGCCCCCATTGACCAGTGATTCATAGCCACCCAGGGGATTGCTGAGCACCGTGCCTTGGGGATTCCGGGGTTTAGGCAGATTGTAGGGATCGTTGGTATAGGTCGGTGACGAAGACGTTCCAGCCGTATAGACACCGAACAGGGAGTCCATGCTCAAGCTGCCTCCCGCGCTCAACGTCAGATCGGCGGCACCGGTACGAATCACGCTGAAACGCGTGCCGCCTGCCGCCAGATCGAATGACGAGTTGGGGTCCGGGACACAGTCTTTGGGATAGTCCGCGCAAAGGGTGGGAGGGCCCTGGGCATCCACGGGGTCAACAGGCAGGCCCGCATGACTGAGGTCTCCATACCAATCAAGAGATCCTTGAGTGGTCCATATCATCGCCGGATTGGCCGATGGCTTGCCATAAAGGCCGTAATGACTATCGGCCAGATGCAGGTCGCCATGAATCGGGTTGATCTGCACGACACGATTGTCTGCCGCCGTGGTATCCGCGCCAGCCACCATCCGTAGCGACCATGATTGGGAACCCTCGGCGAGCATCGGCGCAATCCCCCAGAGCGCGCCCTGACGCCCCGCGACTTCAGGACGCAATTGCACCGAAGCGCCCCCGCCCGGCAGTTGCACATTGGTGCCTGACGGGATCAATGCCCCGCTGCCCAGCGCCAGATCGCCATTGAGCGTAAGAAGGTTGTTCGACGCCATATAGCCACCGGCAATACTCGGCAACGCCACACCCTTGGGCCAACTGAATGCACGTAGCGCGGTATCGACGTTCAACAGCGTGCCGGCATCCAGCTGCGTCCCGGCCGGTAGGCTCTGGGCCTGGGTCAATAGCGTGCCGGCAGCAAACAGCAGGTTGCCGCCACTGTCACGTATAGCGGCGGACAATACGGTGCCGGCGGGTAGAACCAAGGTCTGGTCCAAGGTGACACTGACGGGTAAACGAGTACCCGCTACCAGCGTCGTAGCCTGGATCGGCAAGGCATAGTTGAGCACCGAGCCGGCTGGGAAGGTCGTACCATTGGCCAGGGTTACACCCGCTGCCGGTACGACGATATTGCCGCCGCTGAAATCGATACCGGACAGCAGCAACCAGCCATTGTCATCCTGGGTTTTCGGTGGCGGTGCAAAACCATCGGTGACACTGCCGTAGATATTCAGATCACCACCGGCGCGCAAGGCCAGCTTGCCCACTTCACCTGAACCGTACACGGAGGTCTTCTGAGAGTGAGGGTTGAGGCTGGCATAACGATAACCGGACAAGTCGATATCACCTTGAACCACCAGGTCACCGTTTGGCGTAGCACTGACAATCTCCACTGCTGGGCGCAGGTGCAGAACATCAGCATAAGTGGCGTTATACAAGCCCGCGAGCTTGTTCTGCAGCAGGTTGTTGTTGAGCAGCGCCGCATCGACAAACGCGCTGCTTTGCTGATCGATACCATCCAGATAAGCCTGGTTGATCACTTGGTAAGGTCGACCACTGGCCGCCGGATCGGTGCCCAATGGCGCATCGTTGTACTGCCAGGTGCCATTGACAGCAATGGAGCGCGCCCCGCGAATCGCCAGGTTGCCGCTGGCATCGATGGCAATATCGCCGGCCGAGACCCCGCCCAAACGTGGCGCATCGAGCTCCAGGGTGCCGCGTGCCCGACCATCGTTCTGACCCGGTCCGCTGCCCAACGCCACGCCGGTGCCGGCCCGTAGATCGATGATGGTGCCACTGGCCAAGGTCAGCAGGCCCTGGCCGGAGTTCAGCTCAACCATCGCGCGGTTTGGCGAATCGATGATCTTGCCTTGGCTATCGACCTGCAAACCACTGCCGTGGGCATCCAGCACCGCGCCCCCCGCCAGGGTCAGGCCCTGGCGGGCCGACAGGTTGATACTGCCCACCTGAACGCCGCTGGCATCGACCTTGCCGTTGACCAGCAGGCTGCCGTTATCCAGCGAGACCACAATGGCATTGGCCTTGAGGTCGTTACCAATAGTCAGGTTGCCCTGCTTGATCTGGAAGGTACGGGCGCCATAAACCTGCCCGGCGTTCAGGCGTTGGTTGAGGGCAGCAAATGAAGCGTCTTCGGCGCCACTGGCCCCCAGACGCTGCGCCTGGATATTGGCAAAACCGCCCAGGTAAGGCAGATAGGTACCACCGGCATCGTAGAAGCCGCTGCTGCTGCCAAGGATGCTGCCCCGCAGGTCGACCAAGCCTTCGGTCGGGTCCACGGCCTGGGCGGTGAATTGACCAGCACGGTTATTCTGCGCCGACAGATCGATATGCGACCCCGCAGCCTGGTAAATATTACCCGTGGTGCTTTTCAGAGTGACGTCACCGCCCCAGCTGTATTGCGTCACATCGTTGAATTTGATCGCACGGCCAGCCATATCGATCTGTGCGCCATCTCCCAGTGTCAGGTCTTGCGTAGCGGTCAGGTTCAATTGACCGCTGGACAACACCACGGCGGTATCCAGGGCCAGGCTGTTGGCATTCAACGAGAGTTTTGCACCCTGGCCGCCAGTGCGAGTCTGGGTGCCGGACAGTGCCGTGACATTGAGCGCGCCACCGACAGTGATGGTGTTCACCGAGCCGGCTTCGCCCGTCAACAAGGGCGTGGAGATATTCAGGTTGCCACCGCTATAGGCAAAGCCGGAGCCCGCCTGATAAACGCCCTGGCTCTGGTACACCGACAGGCTGCCCTTGTGGTTGGCGGTCACGCGCTGGCTGGCGCTGATATCGACTTCGGAAAAGCCAAGGAGCAGCCGGTCCAGGCTGGCGACCGAGTTTGGCTGGCTGTACGGCCCATAGCCGAACTCCAGGGTTTCGGTCTGCAGGTTCAGCCGGCCGCTGCCAGTACCGGCGCCGCCGCTGACCACGCTGCCGGCCGGGTTGGCGGCACCATTCCAGATCAGGTCGGCGGTGTGGATGGTCGCGACATCCGCAGCACTGCCGGCACCATAAATGGCCGGGGTACTGAGGACCAGATTATTGAGCAGCGACTTTCCGGTCAGCGGGTCATAGGTATCGAGAGTCGCACTGCCATAGATATTCAAAGCATCGTGAGCGGCCAGTTCGAGGGTTTCCAGAGCCGGAGCGCCGTATTGAGTATCGCCCTTGAGCAAACGTGTCAGCACACTCTGACTCAAGCTCAGGCCGGCCGGTAACAGGTTGCGGCTGGCGGCATCGGCCAGGGCCTGGTCGCTGCCGAGGTTGATGGCGCTCAGGGCCAGGGTCAGGTGGCGCGTGCCATAGCGCACGTTATCGGCGAGTACGAAATCATTGCCCGTGCCCACAACGATGGAGCCCGAGGAATACAGCTCGGTCTGGCCTGTGCAAGGTGCCGAGTTGCACATGCCGACGTGAATGCCCGCGGCACCTGGCAATGAAGGCGTAAGGACCTGAAGCAGTCCGTTGGAAATCCCGAGGAAGTTATATCGAGCGGTTCCATTGGACGAAGTCGTCAGATCGTAGATATAACCTTGATTGGCATCATATGCCGTAGGCCCCATGCCGAGGGTGCTGATCGAGGCGCCCTGTTCGACCGTGATCGCTCCGCCGCTGGACACCAGCAATACCTCCGGAGCAGCCAACTTCACGCCGCTGCGCAACACCACGCTGCCGCTGAGCTGAGAACCCAGTCCGATGGAATTTCCTCCCTGTCCATAGCTGATCGCCGGCATGCCCCCAATCGTCAGGCTCGCGGCGCCCAGGGCATTCAGGCTACGATCATCTACCATCACCCCGACAAAGGATGCCGGAGCGAGTGTTCCTGCTGATACCACCTCAATTGCGCCTCCCGAACTGATCACCCCGACCGTCCCGGCATGGCCGCCTTCAGCGGCACCGAAAAGACCGATGCCGTTGAACGAAAAGGCGCTGCCGCTCGCACCTTGCACCAGGTTCAGTTGCAGGCTTTTCGCATCCGCTTCGATCATCGGGCGCGGTACGCCCAATCTGGCGGCATCGGCGATAGCAAACTGGTCATAGCTGGTTTCGTTATATTGCGAATAGGTGCGCAACACATTCGCCGATGTCAGGATGACCTGGCTGGCAGCGCTATTGCGTATACCGGTATTGGCGATCGACAGCTGCCCGGCAGTGCTCCAGGAACCATTGCGCATGGCCAACGCACCGGCCCCCGTGCCGACACCCGCCAGACCGTTCAATTCGACCCGGAAAGCGCCGGGCAGCAGTGCGTAGGTGGAAGGCAACAGCGTATAGGTACCCGGCGCCAACCCCGGTACCCCGGCGCCAATGGTGATTTGCTGACCGAGCACAGGATCCTGCGCGCCGGACTTGCCCGCCGACGGCGCATACACCTGCTGCACACCGGGTACGATGGCATAGACTGGATTGGTCGCCAGGCCCGGCAAGGAGAAGGTGCCGTTGGGGTTGACTTGCACCAGCGGGTTGTAGCGCGCGTCGGTGGAGCCGCCACGGCCGGATACGAATCCGGCGCCAAGCAGGTCGCCACCACCGGAGAGGTCCAAAGTGGCACCGGCCGAAACCACGACCGATTGGCCGCCCATGACCACGCCGATCCCGCTGCCACCACTCAAGCCAGTCTGCCCATACAAGGTGACATTCTGGCCGTTGTACAGATAGGTCTGCCCGTCCGAAGTGCCGCCGTAAGGCATGATCAGGCCCTCACCGCTGACAGAAGTGAGGCTACCGGGCAGCAACTCCACGCGCCTGGTGCTGCCATTGCCAAGCTTAATCAGTCCCAGCGGCGCGCGCACCACGCCGCCCTGCTCGATAGTCGGGGCTAGCAGGGTCAGGCTGCCAAACGCCGAATAAGGCAGTTGGGAAACCGTCTGGGTAGTGCGACCGATGGTCAAGAGTCGCGTACCCAACGTATTCTCGGCCCCTGCTGTCACCGCCGCGATACTGCCCGTTTCGGGATACAGTTGCGCGGCATTCAAATGCAAATCGCCAGCAGTAATCAGTTGCGTCGTTGGATTGATGGTGCCTGCGCCGTTTGGTATACCCGCCAGAAAGCGCAAGTCGCCTTGGCTGGTCAAATTCACCTGATCGAAGCCACGTCTCTGGACCTGCACCTGGTTGCCGCTGGCATCGTTAAAGGATCCTCTGGAGCCAAATACCACATTGTTGCGCACATCAATCACCGCTCCCTCAGCAAAAAACTCGGCCTGGCTCGGCAATTGCGAACTGAAGGAAGATCCTGTAGATACGGGAGAAACCTCATAGGTACTGCTAAGATTAGGAGGGCGGATGCCGCCCAGCAGCAAGGAAGGCGCGGAAAGATTGACGTGGAAGGTGTCTGGCACATTTTGCGCCAAAGTGAAGGCGCCGGCATAGAGCTGCAGGCTCTGGCTCAGACTTAAGTTCAGATTGCCATTGAATGACAGGAAACCGTTGCTGTAGACCGCCAGATTGCCAAATCCACCCGCCAGGACTTGATCGGCGGCCAGTTGTCCATGGCCGTAGGCCAGGGCATTAATATCTGGAAGAGGGTCGGAGTCAGTGGTCTGCCCCAGTACCAGCTCTCGAACCTGCATCACGCGATCAGTTGCCGGTGAGACTAAGCGCGAGTACATCGGTGTCTGCAACACCACCGACAGAGCGCCACCCGCCGCCCCCTGACCGCCAGCCCGAGCGACGAAGCTCCCCTGCAAATAAAGACCATTGTTGGATCCCAGGGAAATACTGCCGCCATTGCTGGCCACCCGCGTTAGGCCTTGACCGGCGATATCCAGATTGGCTTGGGTACCGGAGGCATCCAGGCGAGCGCCCTTGCTCACCACGATAAAAAGATCGGCCGCCGTGGCAGTGCCGGCCGCCGCATTGATTGCACCGCCGCCAATGACAATGGAACCGCCGCCGGACACCTGGCCGTAGACTTGCCCACGCATGTCCACTGCGGTGGCCGCCCTTGCCGCGACATCGATCAGCGCCTCATCGCCAAGTAGGATAGAGCGACTGTTACCTGCGCCATTTACATCCTGCGAAGGATTCACGGCACCGATTTCATTGAGGCTGACTTTCCCGCCCCAGGCATTCAGGGTGCCGTTCAAGGTCAACTGGCCAATACTGCCCAGGCTGATGGCCTGACCTGGGTCGACACTGATCACCGCGCCACTGCCAACGGTCAGTACCGTGGTAGCCCGCCGTGCATCCGTGGGATTGAGCGTACCGGCCTGCAGGCTCAAGCTGGCACCGCGCCGTTGAGTCAACACACCCTTGAGCGGATCCTGTTGATAGAGGTCAGGTGTCCAGACTTGCAGTGCCTGCGCCGGGTCGCTACCGGAAACGAGGGTGGTGGCATTGTCGCCCAGGCGATAGACCGGTTGGGTCACGTCCACCTGGGTACCGTCGGCGACGGTCAGCCCCTCGTTCCCCGTGATGTCGTAGGCCGAGAAACCTTGCTTGAAAAAGTCACCGTCCAGTTCGACCGCACCGCTTACCGGTGTTGTCGGCGTACCGATCACCACCTGGCTGCTTTGCAGGGTCAAGGTGCCGCCGCCGTTGACGCCCACGGCACGAATATCACCGCCCAGGCTCAGCACACCGCCCACACCGAAGCCCCCGGCATTGGCCGCCAGGATCAGGCTGCCGCCCTTGCCGCCAAGGAGCTTGCCATTGGCCTGCAACGCCGCGCCGGACGACACATCGATCAGGCTTCCGGCCTGCAGGCTCAGATTGCCGCTGCTGCGCAGGGAAACCAGGCCGCCATTGACATAGGGAAGGCCCAGGTTGTCGGTCGAGTCCAGCAGTTGGTTGGTCCACAGGCCCGCGGTGTTGAGCGTTACACCCGCGGCCACGGTGGTACTGGCCACTGAACTGCCGGGAGCCGCGATCAGCGTGTCTTGCAGCTTGAACGACTGATTAGGGTCGATCTGATTCAACACGTTGCCCAATTGCAGCGTACCGCCACGGGCCGTCAGGTCGGCATTTACCGTGACCTGCGGGCCATAGAGGGTGATGGTGCCGCCATTGGTGACACTCAGGTTGTTATCGACCTCGATCTGTTGTTTGGCGGCGACCTTGATTGCGCCCAGTTGGAAACCGTTGAGCTGGTTGGTGTCTAGCACCAACTTGCCCTGCCGGCTTGCCGGGACCACTGAACTGAGGTCCACGCCCGCAGCGACGGTTGTCGGATTCGCCGCGAAGGTGACCTGATTCAGGCTCGCGCCGAGATTGAAATTGACCACGCCCGCTATCGGGTCGTAGATCGGTGTGTAGGTGCCGGCGATCAATTGCGCGCGACGAGCCACCGCCGTCTGCGATTGCTGATAACCGTCGAGTGTCGGGTTGGCGGCCTGGTTCTGTTGCGGCCCGTGATACACATCGCCGATCACCTGGCCTTCAAGCACCGCGCTATTAGTCGAGATCACCAGGTTGCCGGCGTCGCGACCCACGGTGTAACCCAGCTCGTAACGCTGGCGCGGCGCGATCAACGGGTTGTAGTAATAGTCCGTTTGGCCCCAGCGCTGGCTCGCGTCGGCATAACCCTTGTAAACTCCAGTGTAAAGCAGGTCGCCCGGCGCGCTGGAGAGTTCATACAGGCGCCCATCGGAGCCCGTCAGCCAGGTCTGCTTGATATAACCGCTTTGTACATCCAGGGTGCCACCGGACAGATTGATCTGGGCGTCCTGCTGGGTGACCACATCCTTGCCAGTAAACGTCACGGAGCCACCCTGGGCCATCCACTCGCCAACGCCATGTCCTTGGGTGCCCAGGTAACCGCTGACCTCGAGCAAACCGCCAGCGGTGTACCAGCGCGCCGTGGGGTAACCGTCGGTACCGGCCGGGACGTAGACCAGGTCACGCACATCGACCCAGACATCGCTGCTGCTCAGCTTGCCCGCATCACGGTTGCCCGACGCGTCACGCAGTTCGTTGCCCTGCACGTTGACCTTGATCGAGTTGGCCTCCATGGCCACCTTGACCCCGACCGCGCCGGATACATCGATGATCGAGCCGTCGCGCACCAGGCTGCGTTGCCCGGCGCTGACCGCAACCTGACCGCCGGTGGCGAGGGTCAGCGAACCTTTCTGAAAGTCCACGATACCGCCGCTGACGATCTCGACCCGCGACTGTTCGATACGGTCCACCACGGTGCTGAGGTTGTTGAACTTGCCGGTGATCAGATTGCCTGGATTGCCATTGAGTGCGGCCAGCGCGGCGGCGCGCTGGCTGTCCAGCCCGGTGCTACTGGCGTCGAGCAGGATCGCGGTGGTACTGCCCGAGCCCAGGACGATACTGCCGGTGCTATCGCTCGCCGAATTGAGCAAGTGCACCGTGCCACGAGTATTGGTTGAGGTACTGCTGGCGATCACGCCGTTCTGCTGCACCTGGTGACCGGTCAGGGTGATATCGCCGGTGGACGCGGTGATCAAGCCGCTGTTGATCAGCGTCCCGGAGCTGCTGCCGCTGTTCAGGGTGCTGACCACCTCGTTGCCACGGGTAGTCGACCGTGGGTTCCCGGCAGTGGACTGCCCCTGGCGGATATAGAAGTTGTCGCCCGCCGCCAGGGTGACCTGGCCGTTCGGGGTAACCAGGCTGCCGTCGTTGAGCACCTCGCTGCCCAGCAGCAAGGCATAACCGCCCGAATCGGTGGACGAGGCGGGATTCAAGGTTTGGATCTGCGCCCCGCGCTGCACTTGGATCTGCCCCACGGCATCGGTGAAGGTCGGTTGTGTGCCGGAACTGTCGACATACAGCCCCTTATTGAACTGAGAGTCGCTAATGGTCGCGGCAGCGGCCACTAGGTTACGCACGTTGACCTGGCTGGTGCCGCTGAAGATCACCCCGTTGCGGTTGACTAGCATGACCGTGCCATTGCCCTGGATCTGGCCCTGGATCTGGCTCGGCCGCGCCTGGGGGTCATTGATGCGGTTGAGCACGGCCCAGTTCGACTGCTGGGCGAAATCGACAGTGGTATTGCGACCGACGTTGAAGGTTTCCCAATTGAGAATGGCCTTGTCGGCGGTCTGGGTAATGCTGACGGTGGTCTTGCCATCGGTCTGGGTCTGCACCGGGGCCTTGGCGTTGAGCCAGCCTTGGGTCAGGCCGGTATCGACCTTCAGGCCGCCCTCGCCCAGACCATCCGGCACTGTCGGCAGACGAGCCAGGGCCGCCTGACGACCGGCTGCTTGCGCAGCCTGCTGCGCGGCAATCGCCGCGACGCTGTTATTGAAGTTGGCCAACGACCGCTGCAACTGCTGATTGGCCTGCTGCTGTTGCGCCAACGGCGGTGGCATGCCCGGCAACTGCACAGCCGGCTGACCGGCACTCGCGGCCTGGGCAGCGCCCTTGTCGGCAAACCAGCCGGAACTGAATGCTGTCTGCGCCTGGGCACTACCGGCCACCATTAACAGGGCAATCGCCTGGGCCACGGGCTTGAGCGCCCATATCGACGGCTCACCATGGCGCGCTTGAGCATTAAGTCTTGCCGGAGGTTTGCAGCGGAGCATCACTACCCTTCCTTATCTGTTGCACAGTGGGCTGCCAACGCCAGCCTGTCGCAGGCTGGTGTCGCTTATATGACTAAGGCGGATGCCGAGGATCGGGACCGAACCTTTGTCATCGAATATTCATATGAGCGATATCGAGTTGTAGGCATACGCAAAAAATCAGCAACGGCTGGCGCCGTTGCTGACTTGGTATTGCGTTACGTTGATGCGAGGGTTACAGCGGACGACCGATGGCATTGCAGACGCTGGTGTTGCCGATGGCACGGCTGCTGGTAGAAGTCACGAACGAATTGACGATCGCGGTTTTCCAACTGTCCGACATTTTCACGAAGCGGTTGCTGGCAACTGCCGCGTCGTTGGCGGTGCCGTATTGCTGGTTGAAGAAGGCACGCACTGCGGCGGTTTGGGTTGGATCGATGTAGCACTGGCTGAAGATCATGTTGGTGAAGCCAATGATCGGATAGCCTGCAGATGGGAATGGAACGACGCTTGGATCAGTCGAGCTGGTGCTAGCAGCAAACACCGGTACCCAGTTGTTCGGGTTGGAACGGTTGCCCGGTACCGGTGGATTGACGCCGCTGATGGCGGTACCGACGTTGGCAAGGTTGGGGGCTACACCGTTGATGGTGGCGATTTTGGTTGCGTCGTCCAGACCGGCTGTGGTGGTCACTGCAACGTCGGGGCTCATGTAGGTGATGGCGCCATCGGTGCTGTTTACCAGGGCCATGACAGCCGGGCTACCCTTAGCGGTGACGACGGTTGGCGAGGTGCTACCCGTGTGACTGGCAGAAAAGGTGGTGGTGACGGCGAAAGAACCATCAAGCGGGTTGGTGCACTTGGCGTTCAGGTAACGGGTGAACAGTTCAGTGGTACCACTGCTGTCACTGCGATAGGCCACAGTGATGGTGCCGGTACGACCAGAACCCGTAATGTTGCTCCAGTCCGTCAGGCGACCAGAGAAAACACCGCACAGTTGATCAGTGGTCAGGTTCAAATTGCCACCGGCCTTGTTGAACGGGATCGTCACTGCAGTTGCCATTGCCGGCACCTGAATCAGCGGGCCCCAGGCAGCGCCGTGGTTGGTGTTGTAAGTGGTGATATCGCTAGCCGCGAGTTTCGAGTCGCTGCCAGCCCAGTGCACGGTGGTACCGGCGGTCAGGCCGAACTGGGTTGCATCGTTGTTCAGAAACGCCGTTTTACCCGCGCCGCTGCCAACACCGATGTAAGCAGCAAAACCAGAAGGCAAAACGCCAGAAGTGTTGTAGAACGGAGCCGCGAGGGTACCGCCACCGCCGTTGACAGCAGCCATGGCCGCTTGTGCGGAGCACAGGGCAGCGAGGGTCAGGGAAATCGCGAGAACGTTGCGCTTAAACATGAAGAATCTCCTTTCGTCGTGTTCGTACGTAGAGTGGGTTGCTCGTTCATGACGCCATGGCGCTCGAGGCGTCGCCTTAGTTCCAGACGACTTGTGGGGTGAGGCCATGAATGAGAACTTCTCAAGTTCCGGTGACAGATAAAGGAAAAAACCTCGGGTGAATCCTATTGATTTTTAAATAAATTCTCGGGTGTTCGCGGCGCTTTCACCACGTAATGGCCGGTTTTTTACGGGAGTGGCAAAGAGCCTTGCGCTGCAGGCGGCGAGACACGGGACGTGGTCGTCGGGATATGACAGAACGAGGAACCCGAGTTCTTCTGATTCACGACACAGGTGCGCGACGATTCTGTACGCCGAGGACCATGCTAAGGTGCGCGGATATTTGGAAACAGAGCGCGCCAATGCCCCATCTCGCCCGAACCCATCCACGCTTGAGCATCGCCGCCCTCCTCGGCCTGGCCGTCGGAGCGCTGGCTCCGGTCGCTCCGGTACTGACCAAGATCCTCGTCGGCTGGAATATCGGTGTCTGGTCCTACCTGGCCATGATGCTCTGGCTGACCGTGCGCTCGCGCCCCGAAGACGTGCAACGCTTCGTCGAGCGCGAGGATGAAAATGCCGGGACGGTATTGTTGATCGTGTCGATTGCGGCGATTGCCAGCCTGGCGGCGATCACCGTCGAACTGGCGGGCAGCAAGGATCTGGAGATGCACACGCGCCTGCTGCATTACGGTTTTACCGGGCTGACGGTGATGGGCTCGTGGTTGCTGATCGGGGTGATTTTCAGCGTGCATTATGCGCGGCAGTTTTATCTGGGCGAACCTGAAGAGTCGCCCCTGCGCTTTGCCGATGGCGAGAAACATCCGGACTATTGGGACTTCCTGTATTTCTCCTTCACCATCAGCGTGGCGGTACAGACTTCCGATGTCGGCGTAGCGACAAAAGCATTGCGCAAGGTGGTGCTGGCGCAATCGTTGATAGGTTTTCTGTTCAATACGGCGATTCTGGGGTTTTCGATCAATATTGCGGCGGGGTTGTTTGGCTGAGGGCGCGGCCGAGGATATTTTTGCGGGGGAACACCGTCCTGTAGGAGCCTGGCTTGCCAGCGAAGGTGTCCTTAAGGGCGCCAAAAGCTTCGCGGGCAAGCCCTGCTCCTACAGGGGTGCGTATCCCTTTAGAAAACGGGGGGGGTCGTTACTCGGTCGCGAGTACACCACGACGCACCTGGTCACGCTCGATCGACTCGAACAGCGCCTTGAAGTTGCCTTCGCCGAAACCATCGTCGCCTTTACGCTGGATGAATTCGAAGAACACCGGTCCCATCAGGGTTTCCGAGAAGATCTGCAGCAGCAGGCGCTTGTCGCCTTCCTGCGAGGAACCATCGAGCAGGATCCCGCGCGCTTGCAGTTCCTTGACCGGCTCGCCATGGTTCGGCAAGCGGCCTTCGAGCATCTCGTAGTAAGTCGCCGGCGGCGCGGTCATGAAGCGCATGCCGATCTTCTTCAAATGATCCCAGGTCTTGATCAGGTCATCGGTGAGGAACGCCACGTGCTGGATGCCCTCGCCGTTGAACTGCATCAGGAACTCTTCGATCTGTCCGGCGCCCTTGGACGATTCCTCGTTCAGCGGGATGCGGATCATGCCGTCCGGCGCGGTCATGGCCTTGGAGGTCAGGCCGGTGTATTCGCCCTTGATGTCGAAGTAGCGGATCTCGCGGAAGTTGAACAGCTTCTCGTAGAAGTTCGCCCAGTAGGCCATGCGCCCGCGATACACGTTATGGGTCAGGTGGTCGATGATCTTCAAGCCCGCCCCCTGAGGATTGCGCTCGACGCCGTCGAGGAAAATGAAGTCGATATCGTAGATCGAGCTGCCTTCGCCGTAACGGTCGATCAGGTACAGCGGCGCGCCGCCGATGCCCTTGATCGCCGGCAGGTTCAACTCCATCGGCCCGGTGGCGATATGGATCGGCTGCGCCCCCAGTTCCAGAGCACGGGCATAGGCCTGCTGGGCGTTTTTCACGCGAAAGGCCATGCCACACACCGACGGACCGTGCTCGGCGGCAAAGTACGAAGCCACGCTATGCGGTTCGTTGTTGAGGATCAGGTTGATCGCGCCCTGGCGATACAGGTGCACGTCCTTGGAACGGTGGGTCGCAACCTTGCTGAAGCCCATGATCTCGAAGATCGGTTCCAGGGTGTTCGGGGTCGGCGATGCGAATTCAATGAACTCGAAGCCCATCAGGCCCATCGGGTTTTCGAAGATATCGGTCATGGTGACGCCTCATCATTTTTATCAAGTAACGGTCAGTTAATTGCTATCAATGCGGACGTTGGCGGGTGGCGCGCAGGAGATTCCCCGCACGCTGCGGGCAAGAAAGTCGCCGTAGATCAGTTGGAATCCAAGTATCTTCATTATCGACCCATTCTCTCAGGGCGAGGCTTCTGCTGCCAGAAGACGTTATTCTTGTATGCGTAACCAGATTCTACATGGCGTAACCAGGTTTGTCCGTATCCCTTTTCATTTCCTCCCGGGCAGCTGGAACGCCGGGCGGTTGCACAGGTAGATACCGACCAGGATCAGTCCGCCGCCCAGACACATGATCAGGGTCAATTGCTCGCCCAGCAACAGCGCGCCACAGATTACCGCGGTCAGCGGGTTGAGGCCGATAAACACCCCCGAGCGGGTCGCGCCGATACGCTGGATACCATCGTAATACCAGATGTAGGCCAGCGCCGACCCCAGGCCACCCAGATAGACCAGGCTCAGCAGTTGCGCAGGACTCAAGGCGCCGATCACCGCAACACTCACCTCCCCGCGCATCCAGGTCGCCAGCCAGAGCATCGCCGTACCGAGCCAGATCGAATAGGTCACGGTGGTCAGCGGCCCCAGCACCCGGGTCAGGTTGCGCGAGAACAGCGAGTAGACCGCCCAGGACAGCACGCAGCCGAATATCAGCAGATCGCCGAGCCAGGTTTGAGTCGTGCCTTCGAAGACTGTCCGCTTGCCACTGATGATCACCAGCCCCGCGCCGCCCATGCAGACCAGGATGCCAAGGACTTTCGCGGTGCTCAGCCGCTCCTTGAAAAACAGCCACGCCGCCAACCCGAACACCGCCGGGTTCAGCACCACGATCAATGAAGCGCGCGAGGCATTGATGTAGTGCAGGCCGTAGAAGAAGCAGAGGTTGTAGAAGAAGATGCCGAAAAAGCCCAGCAGCAGCAATTGGGCGAACTGCTTCTTGCCGGGCAGTACCAGCGGGATGCGCATCACCAGGATGAACACCAGCAGGATCACGCTGGCCAACAGGAAGCGCAAGCTGGCCAACAGCAGCGGCGCGATATCGCTGGACAGGAAACGCCCGGCGACAAAGGTCCCGCCCCAGATCATCGAAACCCCGGCGAGCTTGCAGTAGACCCGCAGGTCGCTGCCGGCGGCGAAAGTGGGGACCTGTGTATGCATGATTACTCCTGCGGATCGAGAAGGACGGTTGTCAAACGGCCCGCATTATTTTATTTATGTCGACTCATCGTAAAATGAGTAAAAGCTCATGACCCTGACTCAACTGGAAGTATTTTCCCAGATCGCCGAACTGCGCGGTTTCACCAGCGCCGCCCTGCGCCTGGGGATCAGCCAGTCGGCGGTTTCCCATGCCCTCAAGGGGCTGGAACAGGAGTTGGGGGTCGAGCTGCTGCGCCGGCACCAGGGCCAGGTGGAACTGACCGATATCGGCGCGCAATTGCTGCAGCGGGCGCGGGCCATGCTTGGCCTGGCGGACACCCTGCGCCAGGAAGCCGCCGACGCCCGCGGGATGAAACGCGGAACCCTGCGTATCGGCTCGTTTGGCCCGACCTCCTCGACCAAGCTGCTGCCGGCGCTGCTGGCCAGTTATCGCCTGACCCATCCGGGAATCCAGGTACAGATCGATGAAGGCCCCGACCGCCAGGTCCTGCAATGGCTGGAAGAGCGGCGTGTCGACGTCGGTTTCGTGGTCCTGCCACAGGAGCGCTTCGACACCTTTGCCCTGGTGGAGGACCAGATGGTCGCCCTGCTCCCCGTCGGCCACCCGTTATGCGCGCAGTCGGCCGTCGAGCTCAAGGCGTTGTGCCAGGATCCGTTCATCCTCACCGGGGCCGGCTCCGGGGAGCTGGTATCCCAGCTGTTCGCGGCCGAGCGGCTGGTCCCGGACATCCGCTACCGCACCGCGCAACTGCTCAGCACCCTGGCCACCGTTGCCCGTGGCGAAGGCGTGAGCGTGGTGGCCGAACAATCCCTGCCGGAACACCCTGCCCCCGGCTATGTCAGCCGACCGTTGTCGCCAAGGGTCAGGCGCCAGATCGGTATCGCCGTGCTTGATCGGCGCCAAGTCTCCCCGGCGACCCAGGCCTTTATCGACCTGGCCAGTCGATTCGAATATAGATAGGCTGTGTCAGCATTGCGCTTCCAGGCGCACTTGCCACTACAGGTTGCTTTCAATGCCATTGACCGCCAAAGGATCTCGCTCCTGGATCGCCCGTTACGCCTTGAGCCTGCTGATCGGCCTGCTGCCGATCCTCTCGGGGATCGCCATCCTGTATTGGCAAGCCGGCCACACCTTGAGCCAGAATGCCGGAAAAACCGCCGGCGAAGCCCTGAAACAATTCGACCTGATGCTCGACAGTGCCGCCGAGTCGGCCAATGTCATCCTGCCCCTGGCCGGCCAGCCCTGCGACGAAGTCAAGTTGACCTTGCGCGAGCAGGTCACCCGACAGCCCTTCGTCCGGGCCGCGAACCTGGCCTGGAACAACAACCTGTATTGCACTTCGTTGTTCGGGCCTTATCAGGAAAAAATCGACCCGGCCGACTATGTCGACGGCACGCTCTGGCTGATGGACGGTAATGCAATCACCCCCAAGTCCGCGCTGCTGGTCTACCGCCTGCAGGATGGCAAGGGCGCCGCGATGGTAAGCATCGACGGCTATCACCTGGCCAATGCACTACGCCTGATCGGACATGAAGCCGGCCTGTACCTGCAAGTCGGCGAGGTCTGGCTCTCCAGCCAGGGCCAGGTGCGCGAGGGTGCGGCCCCCGGGTTTGCCGTCGGACAGGCCAGCTTGTCGTCCAGCCACTTCCCGTTCAGCGTCAGCGCCGGCTTCCCCGCGGGCGAGGTCTGGCGTTATGTGGTCAAGGAGTACCCGGCCCTGATGGCCCTGCTGCTGGTGTTCGGAATTCTGGCCGGGACCACGGCGCGGCGCTTGCACAAACGCTCCAGTGCGCCGACCCAGGAACTGCAGCGGGCCCTGGAAGCCGGGGAATTCATTCCGTATTTCCAGCCGGTGGTCCGCAGCGAGACCCGGCAATGGGCCGGGGCGGAAGTATTGATGCGCTGGCAGCATCCCAGCGAGGGACTGGTGCGCCCGGACCTGTTCATTCCCCTGGCCGAACACTCGGGCCTGATCGTGCCGATGACCCGTTCATTGTTGCAACAGACCGCTGCCCTGCTCGCCCCGCACGCGGCGACCTTCGACCCCGGCTTTCACGTGGGTGTGAACATTAGCGCACGACATTGCCAGGACCTCGAACTGCTGGACGACTGCCGCGACTTTCTCGCCGTCTTTGCCCCAGGCCAGGTGCGCCTGGTACTGGAATTGACCGAACGGGAACTGATCGAGCCCAGCGCCGTTGCCCAGCAACTGTTCAGCCAGTTGCGCGATATGGGCGTGATGATTGCCATTGACGATTTCGGCACCGGGCATTCGAGCCTCAGTTATTTGCGCCAGTTCAATGTCGACTACCTGAAAATCGACCAGAGCTTCGTCGCCATGATCGGCGCCGATGCGTTGTCAGTGCATATTCTGGAGAGCATTATCGAGTTGAGCGCCAAGCTTGAACTGGGCATCGTCGCCGAAGGTGTCGAAACCCTTGCGCAACGCGACTACCTGACCGCCCACGGCGTTGGATTCCTCCAGGGTTACTTGTTTGGCAAACCGCTGCCAGCGGCAGACTTTTTCAACAATTTCAAACGACAGCTGAGCCTAGAAGAGATTAGTATCGCAGTGTCGGAATAAGTCACGGGCACTTGTCTATCCGGTTTTTTGCAACATCTAAACAGCTTATTTACTCTTGGCTTGATAACTACTACACTTTTTCCTGCCAGCTTCAATTTGACAGGAAGCCCCAAGGCTTATAAGTAACTTCCCGCACTGCCACGCCAAGGTGCATACGCGTAACGAAAGCCGTTGCAAGCATTGGTTTGTCGTTTTGTTTTAGGTAGATGGCAGCCGAATACAACTCGTGGAGATAAATATCTTGTCCAAACTCGCTCAATTTCGTGCCGCAAAACTGGCCCTGGAAGCCCAACTCGCCCAGCTTGAAACCCTGAAGAACGATGCCGGGCTGAAAAAGGAACTCGAGTTCGAGGAGAAGCTCAAGGGCCTGATGAAAACCTACGACAAAAGCTTGCGCGACATCATCGCGATCCTCGACCCGAACCCGGGTCGGCAGGTCGCGGTGGCGCCGAAGCAGCGCCGTGCCCGGGTGGTCAAGGTCTACCAGAACCCTCACACCGGTGAACTGATCGAAACCAAGGGTGGCAATCACCGCGGTCTCAAAGCCTGGAAAGAACAATACGGTGCGGCAACCGTGGATTCCTGGCTGCGCGGCTGATTTTTTGCCATTGCGCAATAGCCCTGCCCAGGCAGGGCTATTTCGTCATCTGTGTACCTGCGACATCGCCCCGAGCAAGATAGCTATACGCCACTACCCTTGTAGGAGCGAGCGCGCTCGCGATGATTGCAAGGACGCTGCGTTTTTTCAGGCACTCCGCGTTATCGTTGACATTCATCGCGAGCAAGCTCGCTCCTACAGTTAGCCCACTATTCATAACCACGACAAGCATTTCAGCCTGGGGTTCCGACTTTCTACCAGACGTCGTAAAAACAGAATCCGGAAACGACACAATCTCCGTTATTAACTGACCTCGAGGCGTTTCGCCTTTTCTTATTGCATGTAAAGAATTTCTCACACAGCCGCGAGTAGATGTCCTGCATCTATTACGTTTGTCGGATGAAAAACAGCCTGTACATCCCCTTCACACATTTTTCACATCCACTCTTACAGGATGAAGGCTGCTAAAGGATTAGCGCCCCAATGCCCGCTTCGGCGGGCTTCTTTATGCCTGTTTGGCGACGTTTATACACTTCGCTATAACTTCCCGCCAAAATCGAAGTAACCCGCTATTACCCGCTGCCGTTGTGCTCGGGGCTAAAATCCATCCGTCCGAATTTGGCGCCCGCGTCCCGCTTCAGTATGATCCTGGCCCCATAGGATCGGAATCGACGAGCGTGCCTGCGCGTCCCTGATCGCCCGCTTTTCTACCTGCTTTGCGGAGAGCCCATGAGCCTGCAAGAACTGAACACCTTTCCCGGCGTTACCGCCCACCCCGACACCGCCACCCAGGGCTTCGTGTTCAACCACACCATGCTGCGGGTCAAGGACGCCACCCGTTCCCTGGACTTCTATACCCGCGTGCTGGGCTTCTCCCTGGTGGAAAAGCGTGACTTCCCTGAAGCTGAATTCAGCCTGTACTTTCTCGCACTGGTGGACAAGGCCCGGATCCCGGCCGATGCCGCCGAACGGACCCAGTGGATGAAGTCGATTCCCGGCATCCTCGAACTGACCCACAACCACGGTACTGAAAACGACCCGGACTTTGCCTACCACAATGGCAACACCGATCCGCGCGGCTTCGGCCACATCTGCATCTCGGTGCCGGACATTCGTGCCGCCTGCGAGCGCTTCGAAGCCCTGGGCGTCGAGTTCCAGAAACGCCTGAGCGACGGACGCATGAAAAGCCTGGCCTTCGTCAAGGACCCGGACGCCTACTGGGTTGAAATCATCCAGCCGGCGCCGCTGCAAGAGGCCTGATAATATTTTGTTACAAAAAAGCCCCATGAATCGACGATTCACGGGGCTTTTTTCCATACGCACTTCAGGCACTACCTAGCGAACCTGTGGGAGCGGAGCTTGTCGGGATGCCGCGAAGCTTTTAGCGGCCTTAAGGGCCTCTTCGCGGGCAAGCTCCGCTCCCACAATGCCTGCGTATTTCAAGCCGGCGCGGAGGTTCGGATCAGGTGGTCGAATGCACTCAGCGAAGCCTTGGCGCCCTCACCCACCGCAATCACGATCTGCTTGTACGGCACGGTAGTGACGTCACCGGCGGCGAAAATGCCAGGCAGCGAAGTCTCACCACGGGCATCGACGATGATCTCGCCGCGCGGCGACAGTTCGACGCTGCCCTTGAGCCAGTCGGTGTTCGGCAACAGACCGATCTGGACAAAGATGCCTTCCAGGTCGACCGTGTGGAACTCACCTGAGTCGCGGTCCTTGTAGACCAGGCCGGTGACCTTTTGCCCATCCCCCTTGACTTCACTGGTCAACGCGGTGGTGATGACCTTGACGTTCGGCAGGCTGTAGAGCTTGCGTTGCAACACGGCGTCGGCGCGCAGCTTGCTGTCGAACTCCAGCAAGGTCACGTGGCTGACGATACCAGCCAGGTCGATGGCCGCCTCGACACCGGAGTTGCCGCCACCGATCACCGCGACCCGCTTGCCCTTGAACAGCGGGCCGTCACAGTGCGGGCAGAAGCACACGCCCTTGGCCTTGTATTCCTGCTCGCCCGGGACGCCCATCTCACGCCAGCGGGCACCAGTGGCCAGAATCACGGTCTTGGCCTTGAGGCTGGCACCGCTTTCGAAACGCACTTCGTGCAGCTCGCCGGCATTCTTCGCCGGCACCAGGGCACTGGCGCGTTGCAGGTTCATGATATCGACATCGTACTGGCGAACATGCTCTTCCAGGGCGCTGGCCAGTTTCGGCCCCTCGGTTTCCTGGACCGAGATGAAGTTCTCGATCGCCATGGTGTCCAGCACCTGGCCGCCAAAACGCTCGGCCGCGACACCGGTGCGAATGCCTTTGCGCGCGGCATAGATCGCCGCCGCGGCACCAGCGGGGCCACCGCCGACCACCAGGACATCGAAGGCGTCCTTGGCGCTGATTTTTTCCGCTTGCTTCTCAATGGCCCCGGTGTCGAGCTTACCGAGGATTTCCTCCAGGCCCATGCGGCCCTGGCCGAAGTTCACGCCGTTGAGGTAGACGCTCGGCACGGCCATGATCTTGCGCTCGTCGACCTCGCCCTGGAACAACGCGCCGTCGATGGCGACGTGATGGATGTTCGGGTTCAGTACCGCCATCAGGTTCAGCGCCTGGACCACGTCCGGGCAGTTCTGGCAGGACAGCGAGAAATAAGTCTCGAAGTTGAACTCGCCCTTGAGCGAGCGGATCTGCTCGATCACTTCGACGCTGGCCTTCGAAGGGTGGCCGCCGACTTGCAGCAAGGCCAGCACCAGCGAAGTGAATTCGTGGCCCATGGGGATACCGGCGAAACGCAGGCTGATATCGGCGCCCGGGCGGTTCAACGAGAACGACGGCTTGCGCGCATCGGTACCGTTGTCCAACAAGGTGATGTCCGCGCAAAGACTGGCGACGTCTTTGAGCAGCGCGAGCATTTCCTGAGATTTCGCGCCGTCATCAAGGGAGGCGACGATCTCGATCGGCTGTGTAACCCGTTCCAGGTACGACTTCAACTGGGCTTTAAGATTGGCGTCCAACATGCGGGCGATTTCCCTTTTTCAATGCTTTAGAAATAACAACGCCCAGGTGGATACCACCCGGGCGTTATTGGGCGGTGCGGCTGACTTATGAGGTGCGGATGACCGCCCTTGAATCACTCACGGACTTAGATCTTGCCGACCAGGTCCAGGGACGGAGCCAGGGTGGCCTCGCCTTCTTTCCACTTGGCCGGGCAGACTTCGCCCGGGTGAGCGGCAACGTACTGGGCAGCCTTGATTTTGCGCAGCAGCTCGGAAGCGTCACGACCTACGCCGCCATCGTTGAGTTCAACGATTTTGATCTGGCCTTCAGGGTTGATCACGAAGGTCCCGCGGTCGGCCAGGCCGGCTTCTTCGATCAGCACGTCGAAGTTGCGCGAGATGTTCAGGGTCGGGTCGCCGATCATGGTGTACTGGATCTTGCCGATGGCTGGCGAAGTGTTGTGCCAGGCGGCGTGGGCAAAGTGAGTGTCGGTCGACACGCTGTAGATTTCCACGCCCAGTTTCTGGAACTCGGCGTAGTTATCGGCCAGGTCTTCCAGTTCGGTCGGGCAAACGAAGGTGAAGTCGGCTGGGTAGAAGAACACCACCGACCATTTGCCTTTCAGGTCAGCGTCCGAGACTTCGACGAATGCGCCGTTTTTGAAAGCGGTTGCTTTGAACGGTTTAACTTGGCTGTTGATGATAGGCATCGTTGACTCTCCGTCATGGGTTAAGAAGTTGATGGGAGAATCCTAGCCATTCTTTCGCGCTCTGGCTCATTGGCAAAGCTGATGCTCACGATTGGCTTTCGCTATGAGCAGGCACTATCAATAGAAGAAATCTTATGCGCCCTGATCCAGCGGCTTCTCGGCGATCAGTCCCATGCCAGGAAAAGGGCTGGCCTCGATATAGCGCATGGCTGACTTGATGTCCTTCCAGCCGACATAGCTCATCAGCGACTTCAGGTCCCAGCCGCTGTGGTGGGCCCAGGTAGCGAAGCCGCGACGCAGCGAATGGCTGGTGTAGTGCTCGGCGGCAATCCCGGCGCGCTCCAGCGCTTGGCGCAGCAAGGGAATGACGCTGTTGGCGTGCAAGCTTTCCTCGCGCAGATGCCCCCAGCGGTCAATACCGCGAAACACCGGGCCACGGACCAGCGCGGCGCTATTGATCCAGTCGATATAGGCCTGCACCGGACACAGGCGTTGCAAGGCCGGAGCCTGGTAGGTCCGACCGAGGTTTTCGCGGTCGCTTTTGCTGCGCGGCAAGTACAGCGTCATGCCGGTGCCTGCGATAGCGCGCACATGCTCGACCTCCAGGCGACAGAGCTCATCGCTGCGAAAGCCCCGCCAGAAGCCCAGCAGGATCAGCGCCTTGTCCCGCCTGGCGCGCAGCAACATCGGTCGATCAGCGGCGGCCAGGGCCTGGCTCGCCTGCGCATCGAGCCGGCCGACAACCTGCTCCAGATGCTGCAACTGCAGCGGTTCGGCCTGCTTCTCCCGGGCCGGGTGCAGGGCCCGGATACCCTTGAACACCTTGCGCACCAGGGGCGCCTTGGTCGGATCGGCGAAACCCTGGCTGTTGTGCCATTGCGCCAGCGCCGAGAGCCGCAGCTTCAGCGTGTTGATCGACAACACGCCGGCATGGGCCATCAGGTAGCGCACCACGCTGTCGCTGGTGGCCGGCAGGAAGCCACCCCAACTCACTTCGAAATGTTCTATGGCGGCCTGATAGCTGCGACGAGTGTTATCCCGCGTCGCCGCTTGCAGGTAGCGCTCCAGCTCGTTCATTGCCTCGATTCCCGACATTCGTACCGATTCGCCATGCCAAAGCGCGAAAAACGCTTATCACACGGGGTAATACCAGTATATCCCGTGTTAATAATTTCAAATATCGGCTTCTCTGTTTTATCTATATGCTATGTAAATACATGGTACATACCACAGTACGAAATCGTAGGAGAGAACATGGCTCGTGGCGGCGTAAACAAGGCAGTGGTGCAAACGGCGCGCTTGGCGATCCTCGCCCGCGGCGAGCACCCGAGCATCGATGCGGTGCGTATCGAAATCGGCAATACCGGCTCCAAGACCACCATCCACCGCTACCTCAAGGAACTGGACGAGAGTGACCTGCGCCGCGCGGTGCCCACTGAGTCAGTCGATGAAGAACTGGGCGAGCTGGTCTCGCGCTTGGCGCAACGCCTTCAGGAACAGGCTCGGGAACCCGTCGAACAGGCCCGGGCGCAACTGGCGGCGGAACAGGCCGAATGGCAGGCGCAATTGGCCGAGATGACGCAGCGGCTTGAGCAACAGCAGCGCCAGTTCGAAATCCAGGCCGTGGCCCTCGCCGAGGAATCACGCAACCTGCAAGCCACCCGCTCGATGCTGCAGACCGAACAGACCCGCAATGCCGGGTTGAATCAGGCCTGCGACGATTACGAGCTGCGCCTCAAGGACAAGGACCAGCAGATCCGCTCGCTGGAAGACAAGCACCTGCATGCCCGCGAGGCACTGGAGCATTTCCGCAGTGCCGCGCGCGACCAGCGTGACCAGGAGCAACGTCGACATGAGGCCCAGGTGCAGCAGGTGCAGATGGAGTTGCGCCAGGCCCAGCAGAGCGCGCTGGTGCGCCAGGACGAGATCACCCAACTGCACCGCGACAATGAACGGCTGCTGGCCGAGAGCCGGGGCACCTCAAAGGCGCTCAAACTGGCGCAGGAGCAGTTGAATAAAGAGCAGCTACGTGCGGAGCAGCAGATTCAGCACGCGCGAACGCTGGAGAATGCCGGCACCCTGCTTCAGGAACGCCTGCGGGTAGCCCTGGCGGAAAGTGAGTCGCTAAAGCTTGAGCTGACAGATCAGCAGGGACGAAGCCAAGCGCTTGAACTCAAGCTGGCTGAATCCGAAACGGCACTGAAAGAGCCTCGCACGCCATTGTAGGAGCAAGCTCGCTCCTACAAATATGTACGGAATCACTCCCCGATAGCCCCGCAAATCCACATCCCCCTATCTCGTTCAGCCATTTCGTCGACCTGCGACATTCTGCCTCAGTGCAAAAAAGTACCGATTGAAGTGTCGTCAAGGATTTGTCAGGACCGCGTTTGAGGGCTGTAATCAGTGCCAGATTCTTCCTGGGCACCGGAAGACACAACAACAATAAACTGACCTTCAAGCGCCTCCGTGCGCCAGAAGAGGAGTGTTCGATGAAAGCCATTGCCACCGCACTGCTCGTCACCACCGGCCTCACCCTCAGTGGTGTCAGCCTTGCAGCCCAGACCCTGACCATCGCCACCGTCAACAACAGCGACATGATCCGCATGCAGAAGCTGTCGAAAACCTTCGAGGCCGAGCATCCGGACATCAAGCTCAACTGGGTGGTGCTGGAAGAAAACGTCCTGCGCCAACGCCTGACCACCGACATCGCCACCCAGGGCGGCCAGTTCGACGTACTGACCATCGGCATGTACGAAGCCGCACTCTGGGGCGCCAAGGGCTGGCTGGAGCCGATGAACAACCTGCCCGCCGCCTACGATATCGATGATGTGTTCCCATCGGTGCGTGACGGCCTTTCCGTCAAAGGCACCCTGTTCGCCCTGCCGTTCTACGCCGAAAGCTCCATGACCTACTACCGCACCGACCTGTTCAAGGAGGCCGGTCTGACCATGCCCGAGCGTCCGACCTGGGAGCAGATCGGCGAGTTCGCCGCCAAGCTCAACCATCCCGACAAGGAGCAATACGGTATCTGCCTGCGCGGCAAAGCCGGCTGGGGCGAGAACATGGCCCTGATCACCACCGTGGCCAATGCCTACGGCGCGCGCTGGTTCGATGAAAAATGGCAGCCACAATTCAACACTCCAGAATGGAAGAACGCCCTGAATTTCTACGTCGACACCATGAAAAAGGCCGGCCCGCCGGGCGCCTCGAGTAACGGCTTCAACGAAAACCTGGCGCTGTTCAACAGCGGCAAATGCGCGATGTGGGTCGATGCCAGCGTGGCCGGCTCCTTCGTCACCGACAAGACCCAGAGCAAGGTCAGCGACCACGTCGGCTTTACCTATGCGCCGCACCAGGTCACCGAGAAAGGCTCGGCCTGGCTCTACTCCTGGGCGCTGGCGATCCCGACCAGTTCCAAGGCCAAGGACGCGGCGAAAGTCTTCAGCAGCTGGGCCACTTCCAAGGAATACGGGGCCCTGGTGGCCAAGGAAGACGGCATTGCCAACGTGCCACCAGGTACGCGCGCCTCGACCTACAGCGAGGCCTACATGCAGGCCGCGCCGTTCGCCAAGATCACCCTGGAATCGCTCAAGACCGCCAACCCGAAAGACCCGAGCGCCAAGCCCGTGCCTTATGTGGGGATCCAACTGGTGACCATTCCCGAGTTCCAGGCCATCGGTACCCAGGTCGGCAAGCAGTTTTCCGCCGCGCTGACCGGCCAGACCACGGTCGACAAGGCCTTGGCCGACGCCCAGACCTTCACCGAACGGGAAATGAAACGCGCGGGCTACCCCAAGTAACTCGGTTCGGGGACAACACACTGTCCCTGTAGGAGCAGAGCTTGCTCGCGAAGGCGGCCTCAAGATCGCTAAAAGCTTCGCGGCGGTGCGGCGTCCCACAAGCTCCGCTCCCACGCAAGCTCGCCTCCCGAAGGACTGAGATTGCCCGCTCCTTGCACTTAATCGGTTTTGAACACCATGAATACCTCCGCTGCCAAAGTCCATATGGATATACCCCAGCCGCTGCGCAGAAGCCGTCTGCGCAACCCCGGCTGGTTTCTGGTCTCCCCCTCGGTCGGCCTGTTGCTGCTGTGGATGATCGTGCCCCTGGGCATGACCATCTACTTTTCGCTGATCCGCTACAACCTGCTCTACCCGGGCGAAAACCAGTTCGTCGGCCTGGAAAACTACACCTACTTCCTGACCGACTCGGGTTTTCTCCCCGGCGCCAGCAACACCCTGCTGCTGGTGGGCAGCGTATTGCTGATCAGCGTGGTGTTCGGCGTGCTGATCTCCGCGCTGCTGGAAGCCAGTGAGTTCTTCGGGCGCGGCATCGTCCGGGTCCTGTTGATCTCCCCCTTCTTCATCATGCCCACCGTCGGCGCGCTGATCTGGAAAAACCTGATATTCCACCCGGTCTCGGGGATTCTCGCCGCCCTCTGGCGAGTGTTCGGCGCGCAGCCGGTGGACTGGCTGGCCCACTACCCGCTGCTGTCGATCATCATCATCGTCTCCTGGCAGTGGCTGCCCTTCGCCATCCTGATCCTGATGACCGCCATGCAGTCCCTCGACCAGGAACAGAAAGAAGCGGCGCGCCTGGACGGTGCCGGTCCGCTGGCGATCTTCTGGCACCTGACCCTGCCGCACCTGGCCCGGCCGATCGCCGTGGTGGTGATGATCGAGACCATTTTCCTGCTCTCGGTGTTCGCGGAAATCTTCACCACCACCAATGGCGGTCCGGGCTACGCCTCGACCAACCTGGCCTACCTGATCTACAACCAGGCCCTGGTGCAGTTCGATGTCGGCATGGCATCGGCCGGCGGCCTGATCGCGGTGATCATTGCCAATATCGCCGCGATCATCCTGGTGCGGATGATCGGCAAAAACCTGACAGACAAGCCTTGAGGCCCGCGCCATGACCCTCACACTCAAACAATCCCGGCGCCTGCAAAGCGTTCTGCTCGGCCTCCTGGCCTGGGCCATCGCGATCCTGATCTTCTTCCCGATCTTCTGGATGGTGCTGACCAGCTTCAAGACCGAGATCGACGCGTTCGCCACGCCACCACAGTTTTTCTTCCATCCGACGCTGGAAAACTACCTGCATATCCAGGAGCGCAGCGACTACTTCCACTTCGCCTGGAACTCGGTGGTGATCTCCTTCAGCGCGACCTTGCTGTGCATGCTGATCGCGGTACCGGCGGCCTATTCCATGGCGTTCTATGAAACCCAGCGGACCAAGCGCACTTTGTTGTGGATGCTCTCCACCAAGATGTTGCCGCCAGTGGGGGTGCTGATGCCGATCTACCTGCTGGCCAAGTCCTTCGGTCTGCTGGACACCCGCCTGGCGCTGATCGTGATCTACACCCTGATCAACCTGCCGATCGTGGTCTGGATGATTTACACCTACTTCAAGGACATCCCCAAGGACATCCTCGAGGCCGCCCGTCTCGACGGCGCGACCCTGTGGCAGGAGATGGTCCGGGTGCTGCTGCCGATCAGCAAGGGCGGGTTGGCCTCGACGCTGTTGCTGTCGCTGATCCTGTGCTGGAACGAGGCGTTCTGGTCGCTGAACCTGACCTCTTCGCAGGCCGCGCCGTTGACCGCGTTGATCGCTTCCTACTCAAGCCCCGAGGGCCTGTTCTGGGCCAAGTTGTCGGCCGTCTCGACCCTGGCCTGTGCGCCGATCCTGATCTTCGGCTGGATCAGCCAGAAGCAGTTGGTCCGCGGTCTGTCCTTCGGCGCCGTGAAATAAATACTCAAAAGGAGCCTCACCATGGCCAACCTGAAAATCAAGAATCTGCAAAAAGGCTTCGAAGGCCTGTCCATCATCAAGGGTATCGACCTGCAAGTGAACGACCGCGAGTTCGTGGTCTTCGTCGGCCCGTCCGGTTGCGGTAAATCGACCCTGTTGCGGCTGATCGCGGGCCTGGAGGAAGTCACCTCCGGCACCATCGAGCTGGACGGTCGCGATATCACCGAAGTCAGCCCGGCCAAACGCGACCTGGCCATGGTCTTCCAGACCTACGCCCTGTACCCGCACATGAGCGTGCGCAAAAACATGTCCTTTGCCCTCGACCTGGCCGGCGTGGCCAAGACCGAGGTGGAACGCAAGGTCAATGAAGCCGCGCGGATCCTCGAACTCGGCCCGCTGCTGGAGCGCAAGCCCAAACAACTCTCCGGCGGCCAGCGCCAACGGGTCGCCATCGGCCGGGCCATCGTGCGCCAGCCGAAAATTTTCCTGTTCGACGAACCGCTGTCCAACCTCGATGCCGCCCTGCGGGTGCAGATGCGCCTGGAACTGGCGCGCCTGCACAAGGAGTTGCAGGCCACCATGATCTACGTGACCCACGACCAGGTCGAAGCCATGACCCTGGCCGACAAGGTGGTGGTGCTCAACGGCGGTCGCGTCGAGCAGGTCGGCTCGCCCCTGGAGCTCTACCATGCACCGGCCAACCTGTTCGTCGCCGGTTTCCTCGGCACGCCGAAAATGGGTTTTCTCAAGGGCAAGGTCAGCCGCCTCGACGGCCGGGGCTGTGAGCTTGAACTCGAGGCCGGCACGCGTATCAGCCTGCCGCTGAGCGACGCCGGGCTCAGCGTCGGCAGCCCGGTAACCCTGGGTATTCGCCCGGAACACCTGGAACTGGCCAAGCCCGGCGACTGCACCTTGCAGGTCACCGCCGACGTCGGCGAACGCCTGGGCAGCGACACCTTCTGCCACGTGCGCACCGCCTCCGGCGAAGCCTTGACCATGCGCATCCGCGGGGATATGGCCAGCCAGTACGGTGAAACCCTCAACCTGCACCTGGACAGCAGCCACTGCCACTTATTCGATGCCAACGGTGTGGCGGTTGCCCGTCCGCTGCGCGCCGCCGCCTGATTGCCGAGAGCCCTTGCAATGAAACTGAATAAACAGAATCTTCATCGGCTGGCGCCCGAAGTCCGCCTGCCGCTCTACAACCTCGCCGACATCCGCCAGGGCATCGCCCATATCGGCGTCGGCGGCTTCCACCGTGCCCACCAGGCGTACTACACCGACGCCCTGATGAACACCGGCGAAGGCCTCGACTGGGCCATTTGCGGAGTCGGCCTGCGCAGCGAGGACCGCCGCGCCCGCGACGACCTGGCCGAGCAGGACTATCTGTTCACCTTGTACGAGCTGGGCGATGGCGACGACACCGAAGTCCGGGTGATCGGCGCCATCGACGATATGCTGCTGGCCGAGGACGACCGCCAGGCGCTGATCGACAAGCTCGCCTCGCCAGCGATTCGCATCGTCTCGCTGACCATCACCGAAGGTGGCTACTGCATCGACGACAGTACCGGCGAGTTCATGACGCACCTGCCGCAGATCCAGCACGACCTCGCCCACCCCGAGGCACCGCGGACCGTCTTCGGCTTTCTCTGCACCGCCCTGGCCAAGCGTCGGGCCGCTGGCATCCCGGCGTTTACCCTGATGTCCTGCGACAACCTGCCCCACAACGGCGCGGTGACCCGCAAGGCGCTACTGGCCTTCGCCGCCTTGCGCGACCCCGACCTGCATGAGTGGATCGCCACCCAGGTGAGTTTCCCCAATGCCATGGTTGATCGCATCACGCCGATGACCAGCACCGCCCATCGCCTGCAACTGCACGACGAACACGGCGTCGACGATGCCTGGCCGGTGGTCTGCGAGCCGTTCGTGCAATGGGTGCTGGAAGACAAATTCGTCAATGGCCGTCCGGCCTGGGAAAAGGTCGGCGTGCAGTTCACCGACGACGTCACGCCCTATGAAGAAATGAAGATCAAGCTGCTCAACGGCAGCCACCTGGCCCTGACCTATCTGGGTTTTCTCAAGGGTTATCGGTTCGTCCACGAAACCATGAACGATCCGCTGTTCGTCAAGTACATGCGCGCCTACATGGACCTGGACGTCACGCCACAGCTGGCGCCAGTGCCAGGAATCGACCTGGCCGTGTACAAGGACACCCTGGTCCAGCGTTTCTCCAACCAGGCGATTGCCGACCAGTTGGAGCGGGTGTGTTCCGATGGTTCGTCGAAGTTTCCCAAGTTCACCATCCCGACCCTCAACCGGCTGATCGCCGACGGTCGCGAGACCGAGCGCGCGGCGCTGGTGGTGGCGGCCTGGGCGCTGTACCTCAAGGGGGTCGATGAGAATGGCACGACCTACAGCATTCCAGACCCACGGGCCGAGTTCTGCCAGGCGCTGGTGGCCGATGATAAGCTGATCGTGCAACGGCTGCTGGCGGTGGAAGAGATCTTCGGCAGTGCGATTCCCCGTTCGACCGAGTTTGTCGCCACATTCGAACGCTGCTTCAACAGTTTGCGGGATCTGGGCGTGAGCAAGACGCTGGAACATTTGTTGGCCAAGCTCCCGGCTACACGCTGATATAGCGCGAAACATGAACCTGTGGGAGCGGAGCTTGCTCGCGAAGGCGTCCGTAAGACCGCCAAAAGCTTCGCGGGCAAGCTCCGCTCCCACAATGATGCAGTGATCCAGTTCCAACTACGGGCACCGTCATGAATCAGAAACTCTATCTCGGTATCGACTGCGGCACCCAGGGCACCAAGGCCATCGTCCTCGACAGCGTCAGCGGGCGGGTCCTGGGCCAGGGCGCGGCGGCGCATACGATGATCAGCGGCGCCAACGGTCGTCGCGAGCAGGACACCAGCCAATGGCTGGACGCCGCCGTCCAGTCCACCCGACAAGCGCTGGCGGCGGCGGCTGTCGACGGCCAGGCAATCCTCGCCATCGGCGTCTCCGGCCAGCAGCATGGCCTGGTCCTGCTCGATGAACGGGGCGAAGTCCTGCGCCCGGCGAAGCTCTGGTGCGATACCGAAACCACCCCGCAAAACCAGCGCCTGCTGGAACACCTGGGAGGCGAACCGGGTTCGCTCGAACGCCTCGGCCTGGTGATCGCGCCCGGTTATACGGTGTCCAAGTTGCTGTGGACCCGGGAGCAGCACCCCGAACTGTTCGCTCGTATCGCGCATATCCTGCTGCCCCACGACTACCTCAACTACTGGCTGACCGGTCGTAGCCGCGCGGAATATGGCGATGCCTCCGGCAGCGGCTATTTCGATGTGCGCCAGCGCTGCTGGGACCTGCAACTGCTACGCGATATCGATCCCAGCGGGCGTCTGCAAGCCGCCTTGCCGGAGCTGATCGAAGCCCACCAGCCGGTGGGCCGGGTGCTTCCCGAGATCGCCGGGTTGCTGGGCATAAACCCGAACGCCCTGGTTTCCAGTGGTGGCGGCGACAACATGATGGGCGCCATCGGCACCGGCAATATCCAGGCCGGGATCATCACCATGAGCCTGGGTTCGTCCGGTACGGTCTATGCCTATGCCGACCAGCCACTGCTCAGCCCGCATGCCTCGGTCGCGGCTTTTTGCTCTTCCAGCGGCGGTTGGCTGCCGCTGATCTGCACGATGAACCTGACCAACGCCACCGGTGCGGTGCGCGAGCTGTTCGATCTCGGGCTCGATGACTTCAACGCCCGGGTCGAACAAGCGCCGATCGGTGCCGACGGGGTCAGCATGCTGCCCTTTCTCAACGGCGAACGGGTGCCCGCCCTGCCCCAGACCACTGGCAGTCTGTCGGGCCTGACCCTGACCAATCTGACCCAGGCCAACCTGTGCCGTGCCGCGGTCGAGGGCACCACCTTCGGCTTGCGCTATGGCCTCGACCTGCTGCGCGCGGCCGGTCTGCGGAGCCACGCCATCCGCTTGACCGGGGGCGGTTCGAAAAGCCCGATATGGCGGCAGATGGTCGCCGATATCATGGACACCCCGGTGGTCTGCACCCGGCAAAGCGAAGCCGCGGCCCTCGGCGCCGCGATCCAGGCCGCCTGGTGCGAGTCCGCCGGAACGCAAAGTCTGGCCGACTTGTGCGAACGTTGCGTCAGCCTGGATGCGGCGAGCGAAACCCGGCCGCTGGCGGCCAACGTCGCCGCCTACCAACCCGTTTATCAACGCTACCGTCAACAGGTAGCAGCCCTTCAAGAGTGAGTTCACATGTATCTGGTCTGTGGTGAGGCGCTGTTCGATTTTTTTAGTGATGATGCAAGTGGGCAAACTTCGACGGTGAATTTCAAGGCGATTGCCGGGGGTTCGCCGTTCAACGTCGCAGTCGGCCTGAGTCGCCTGGGTATCGACACGGCGCTGTTTGCCGGGCTGTCCACCGACTATCTCGGGCGTCGTTTGCGGCGGGTCCTGCAGGAAGAAGGTGTTCGTATGGATTACCTGCTGGACTTCGATGCGCCCACCACCCTGGCGATGGTCGCCGTGGGCGCCGATGGCTCGCCCCATTACAGTTTTCGCGGTGAAGGCTGCGCCGACCGCCAGTTGCTGGCGGGCCATCTGCCCAAACTCGGCGACGAGGTCCGCGGCCTGCATATCGGCTCGTTCTCGCTGGTGGTGCAGCCGATTGCCGACACCCTGCTGACCCTGGTGCGACGGGAAAGCGGCCGGCGGCTGATCACGCTCGACCCCAATGTGCGGCTCAACCCGGAGCCCAACATCGAATTATGGCGCCAACGCATTGCGGCCCTGGCCAAACATGCCGACATGATCAAGGTCAGCGATGAGGACCTGGGCCTGCTCTACCCTGGCCGCGATCCCCAGAGCATCGCGCAGGAATGGCTGGCCCAACGCTGCCAACTGGTGTTCCTGACCCGTGGCACCCAGGGTGCCAGCGTCTATAGCCGCCAACATGGCCACTGGTCGGTGCCGGCCCGCGAAGTCGTCACCGCCGATACCGTCGGTGCCGGCGATACCTTCCAGGCCGCGTTGATCGCCTGGTTGAGCGAACAGCAACTGGACTCGGTGGCGGGACTGCAACGCCTGGACAAGGCGCAGATCGAGGCGATGCTCGACTTCGCCGTCAGCGCCGCCGCGATTACCTGCGGCCGGACCGGGCCGGACCTGCCCTATCGCCATCAGGTGTCGTGAGCACGAAGCCGCGTGGCCGCCTTCGAACGTCGACATTGACACCGCGGGGAGTGACGCCGCCGGCACCGCTCTCGACGGCAAACGGTTGGCGCGGGGAGCGCTCCGGCCTTGCACCGCGCGCAAGGCCGGTCGACGTCGGATCAGCCTTGCGGTGAGTTGCCGTCGTCCACCAAGCCCCAATCCTTGGCGTCCAACTCCTTCGCCGCGATCGGCGGCGCGGGAGGCGTCTTTTGCACGCTAAGGGCGGCGGTATCCTGGTGCAGCTTCAGGCGCAGGCGCAGGTTATTCACCGAGTCGGCGTTCTTCAGCGCCTCTTCTTCGTCGATCGCGCCCTCCACCACCAGTTCGAACAGGGCCGTATCGAAGGTGCGCATGCCGATGAGCTCGGACTTTTCCATGATGCCCTTGAGCTCGGAAAACTCATTGCGCTTGATAAAGTCACGTACCGTCGGCGTGCCCAGCATCACCTCCACCGCTGCCCGGCGCTTGCCATCCAGGGTATTGACCAGGCGCTGTGAAACGAACGCTTTGAGGTTGTTGCCCAGGTCGTTGAGCAACTGCGGCCGGCGGTCTTCCGGGAAGAAGTTGATGATACGGTCCAGCGCCTGGTTGGCATTGTTGGCGTGCAAGGTAGAGATCGCCAGGTGCCCGGTATCGGCGAACGCCAGGGCGTGCTCCATGGTTTCGCGGTCACGGATCTCACCGATCAGGATCACGTCCGGCGCCTGGCGCAGGGTATTTTTCAGCGCCGCGTGGAAACTGCGGGTGTCGACCCCGACTTCACGCTGGTTGATGATCGACTTCTTGTGCCGGTGGATATACTCCACCGGGTCTTCGATCGTGATGATATGGCCGCTGCTATGGCGGTTGCGGTAGTCGATCAGCGCCGCCAGCGAAGTCGACTTGCCTGAACCGGTGGCGCCGACGAACAGCACCAGGCCACGCTTTTCCATGATGGTTTCGAGCAGGATCGGCGGCAGCTTGAGGTCTTCGAAACGAGGGATTTCCAACTTGATATTGCGCGCCACGATGGATACTTCGTTGCGTTGCTTGAAGATATTGATGCGGAACCGCCCGACACCGGGCAAGGACAACGCCAGGTTCATTTCCAGTTCCCGTTCGAACTGCAGGCGTTGTTCGGAGTCCATGATACCTTCGGCAATGGCTGCCACCTCTCCGAGCTTCAGCGACTCACCGCCCAACGGCTTGAGCACGCCATTGAATTTGGCGCAGGGCGGCGCACCGGTGGACAGGTACAGGTCCGAACCGTCCTGGGCCGCCAGGGTTTTCAGCAACGCGTGGATATCCATGGCAAAGGTGTCCGCAATACAGTCAAAAAGAGGTTGAGCGATTAAGCTTGTGTCATATCAATGTGTCGAATTTCTACAGCTTGTCGGGATAATAAGCTGCGGCGCAACTCAAAGCTTCACCTTCAAGGCAGGTTTATGAATGGATCTCTCGGCGGAAACACCGCCACCCGACTGGGCACCTGGGACTGGGACATCGACCAGGACCTGTTTGTCGCCGACGCCCACTTCGCCCAATTGCACGGTGTCGACCCGGCGCGGGCCAGCCAGACCCCCATCAGCGTCTACCTGGACAGCGTGTACCCCGAAGACCGTGCCCTGGTGGCCCAAGGTATCAAGCAGTGCCTGGAGCAACACACCGAGCACGCCGAAGAATACCGGGTATTGCAGGCCGACGGCCAGGTGCGTTGGGTTTTCGCTCGTGGCCGCTGCCACCTCGGGCCCGATGGCCGGGCGCGGCGCTTTGTCGGCGCGGCCCTGGATATCACCGAACACAAACGCACCGAAGAGGCCCTGCGCAATCTCAACGAGACCCTGGAGGAGCGTGTCGCCCAGCGGACCCGGGCGCTGGCCGAGGCCAATCAGCGCCTGCAGAACGAGATGGTCGAACGCGAACGCGCCGAAGAAGCCCTGCGCCATGCGCAGAAAATGGAAGCCGTGGGACAACTGACCGGCGGCATTGCCCATGATTTCAATAACATGCTAACCGGCATCATCGGCAGCCTGGACCTGATGCAACGTTATATTGCCGCCGGACGCAGCGACGAAATCGGTCGTTTTGCCGACGCCGCCGTGACTTCGGCGCAGCGGGCCGCGGCCCTCACCCACCGCCTGCTGGCGTTTTCCCGGCGACAATCGCTGGACCGCAAGCGTATCGACCCCAACCAGTTGGTGCAGTCGCTGGAAGATCTGTTCAGCCGCACCACCGGTGCTCATATCAGCCTGAAGGTCGAGTTGGGCCGGGACGTGTGGCCGGTCAACAGCGACACCGGGCAACTGGAAAGCGCGCTGCTCAACCTGGTGATCAACGCCCGCGACGCCATGTCCGACGGCGGCGAACTGCGCATCGAAACCGCCAATTGCTACCTCGACGGCGGCGACCTCCGCACCCTGGAGCCGGTCAAGGCCGGCGACTATGTGATGATCGGCGTCAGCGACAACGGTACCGGCATGAGCCCGTTGATCCTGGCCAAGGCCTTCGACCCGTTCTTCACCACCAAGCCCATCGGCCAGGGCACCGGCCTCGGCTTGTCGATGATCTACGGCTTTGTCCAGCAGTCCGGCGGACATGTCACCCTGGAAAGCGAACCGGGTCGAGGCACCTGTGTACGCTTGTACCTGCCGCGCTATCACGCGCCGCAAGCCGAAGCGCCGCGACCCTCCCGGCAACCCGCGGAGTCGCCGCTGGCGGCCATCGACGAGTCAGTGATGGTGGTGGAGGATGACCCGGCGGTACGCATGCTGGTGCTCAACGTCCTCGACGAACTGGGTTATACCGTGCACCCGGCGGCGGATGCACGGACGGCCCTGCCGTTGTTGGAGTCGAGCCTGCGGATCGACCTGCTGGTCACCGATGTCGGCCTGCCGGGGATGAATGGCCGGCAACTGGCCGAAGTCGCCCGGCAGCATCGTCCGGGACTCAGGGTGTTGTTCATGACCGGTTATGCCGAGAAGGCCGCCGAACGCCAGGGTTTCCTGGAGCCGGGCATGGACCTGATCACCAAGCCCTTTACCCTCGACGCCCTGGCGAACCGGGTACGCGACATGATCGGGCAGGCGCCTTGACCTTCAGGCATAATGCCGCGCCCGTCACATGCGCCAACGCTCCAAGGTAACGAATTGATGAAAGCCCAAGCCCGCCACATCCTGGTCAAGACCGCCGAGGAAGCCGAACAACTCAAGCAACGCATCGCCAAGGGTGAAGCTTTCGATGTGTTGGCCAAGAAATTTTCCACCTGCCCGTCCGGCAAGCGCGGCGGCGACCTGGGGGAGGTTCGCCCGGGGCAGATGGTCGGTGCCATCGACCAGGTGATTTTCAAGAAGCCGCTGCGCACCGTGCACGGGCCGATCAAGAGCAAGTTCGGTTATCACCTGGTGCAGGTTTTTTACCGCGATTGAGGCCGCTATCACTTGTGGCGAGCGGGCTTGTCGGGACGCTGCTCCGGGGCGCGAAGCGGCCCTCAAATCGGTGACCGCGGTGTCTCAGGTGAAACGAAGTAGCTGATTTAGCGACTGCTTCGCAGCCGAGCGCGGGCAAGCCCGCTCGCCACAGGTTCAGGCTTGGACCGTCAACTGCGCGGAATCAAGGCCCCACGCACCTGAATCACTCGACTCGCCAGCGCATGCCCGGCCAGGGCGGCCTGCCGCGGATCGCCGCCGGTCAAGCGGCTGGCCAGATACGCGGCACTGAACGAGTCCCCCGCCGCCGTGGTATCCACCACCGTCTCGACCTTGCGCGCCGGCACCTCGAACGCCTCGCCCGCGCAGCGAATCAAGCAACTTTCGGCGCCGCGCTTGACGACCACTTCCGGCGTGCCGATGTTCTCGTAGGCGCTGAACAGCGCCTCGCTATCGGCATAATCAAACAGCGCCTGTTCATCTTCCAGGGTCAAAAGAGCTGTGTCGACATAGGGTAACACCGACCGATAAGCGATCCGCGCCTGCTCGACATCGGTCCACAGACGCGCTCGGTAGTTATTGTCGAACACCACCCGGGTGTCGCCCTGGCGGGCCAGTTCAAGCACACCGATCAGCTTCTCGCGCCCGCTTTCACCGAGCACCGCCAAGGTGATACCACTGAAATACAACACGTCGTAGTCCGGCAGGGCGGCCAGCACCGGGGCCGCGGTGGGTGCGGTAAAGCAGTCGCGCACGGCCGCTTCGTTGCGCCAGTAGAGGAAGCGGCGCTCGCCCTTGGCGTCGGTCTGGATGCAGTACAAGCCGGGCAAACGCCCCGGCAGGCGCTGGACCAGCTCCAGGCCGATGCCCTCCTCGCGCCAGATCCGGCACATGCCGTCGCTGAAGCTGTCATCGCCCAGGGCGGTGACATAGTCCACCGAGGCTCGCTCGCCCAGTTCGCGGGACAGGTAGACGGCAGTGTTCAGGGTGTCGCCACCAAAGCTCTGGTGCAGGCTGCCGTCGGCGTGTTGTTGCAGTTCGATCATGCATTCGCCGATCAGGGCGATGCGTGGTGGGGGCAGGTTCCGGGGGTTCATTCAGAGAGTCTCGTGGTGTCTGTCAGGACGCCATCGCGAGCAAGCTTGCTCCTACAAGGACCGGGTCGTACCTGAATCTCGGGTACGGCCTGAACCTGTAGGAGCGGGGCTTGCCCGCGAAAGCGGTATCCGCTTAGAAACAGGTCTCGAAGGTCTCGATCACCCTCATCTGCTCATCAACAATGCAGCCGACCCGCCATTTGTCGAAGGTCAGGCACGGATGCGAGGTACCAAACGCCACGATATCCCCGACCCGCAGCTCGCAGCCCGGCGCCAGGGTCATGAATGCATGCTGGTCCATTACCGCCGTCACCTTGCAAGCACCGATATCCTCGCCCACCGCCGGCATGACCCCGGCCTTGTAGCGCCGCAATGGTACCGGCAGCCCCGCATCGAAGGCCACGTCGCGCTTGCCCAGGGCGATCACCGCGAACCCTAGCTCCGGCATCGACTGCACATGGGCCCAGACCTCCAGCGCCGGACGCAAGCCTTCGCCGAGGTCACCCCGGCGATGCAGCACACAGCACTGCGCGTCCTTGTAGATGCCATGGTCGTGGGCGACATAACTGCCCGGGCGCAACACACTGAGAAAGCGCCCGTCGGCATCCTGGGCCTCGAACTCTTCGGCAATCAGGTCGTACCAGGCCGAGCCCGAGGCGGTAATGATCGGCTTGCCGATGTCAAAGGCGCCACTGTTGTGCAGCTCCACCGCCAGTCGCACCAGCGAGCCAGCAAAGGCACGTATCCCGCTCTCGGCCTGGTCGCCGTGAATCACCCCTTCATAACCTTCAATACCCGTCAGCGCCAGCGCCGGCTGGGCCTTGATCGCCCGGGCCAGGTCCAGCACTTCCCGCTCGCTGCGGCAACCGCAACGCCCGCCGACCACGCCATACTCGATCATCACGTTCAAACGCAGGCCGCGCTCGGCGAAAAAGGCCCCCAGGGCCGCGACGTTGTCCGGGTGATCGACCATGCAGTGAAACTCGAACCGCGGATCGGCCAGCAACCCGGCGATCAGCGCCATGTTCGGCGCGCCCACCAGTTGGTTGGCCATCAGTACCCGACGCGCACCCGCCGCGTAGGCAGCCCGGGTCTGCACGGCGGTCGCCAGGGTCATCCCCCAAGCCCCGGCGGCCAGCTGCCGACGAAACAGCGCCGGGACCATGCTGGTCTTGCCATGAGGCGCCAGTTCGGCGCCGCTACGGCTGACGAAGTCCTGCATCCAACGGATATTGTGCTCCAGGGCGTCACGGTGGAGCACCAGGGCCGGCAAGCTGACGTCGCTCACCAGTTGCGCGCCGACGCTGGCGGCGCCTTTTTCCACGGCGGCGAAGTTCACGGCAGTAGACATTTCAAACTCCTTATCGGCGGCGCCCTTGGCAGCCGCGCTAGTCGTTGATGCGACGGGCCAGGTTGTTCGCGCTCTCGATCAGGACCCGGCGATAGTCGTTGTAGTTGCTCTTGGCATCGGCCCGTGGGGCGACAATGCACAAGGTGGCGATACAGATGCCACGCTCGTCCTTGACCGGCGCGGCGAAACAATGGGTAAAGGTGTCGGCGACGCTGTCGAAGGAAAAGAACCCGTCGAGCCCGGCCTGGCGAATTTCCTTGAGGAAGACCGCCAACGGCAGGCGCTGACCGTCCGGCAGGATGAAGTCATCGGGGTCGATCAGATCGATGATTGCCTGGTCGCTCAGATGCGCCAACAACAGGCGACCGGAAGCCGTCCAGGGAATCGGCGCGTTTTCACCGATGTCCGAGGAAATCCGGAAATGCCGCTCCCCTTCCTTCATCAGCGCCACGGTGTACTTGCGCCCGTTGAGCAGGCACATCTGCGCGGTTTCCCGGGTCTGGCTGACGATCTCCTGCAAGGCGTGGTCGGCTTCGCGGCTCAGGTCGAAGTGACGCAGGTGCGCCTGGCCGAGAAAATACAGCTGACGGCCCAGGTAGACATGGCCTTCCTTGCCGACCGACTCGAGAATGCGCCGCTCGAGCAAGGACGCCACCAGCTCGTAGACCGTCGATTTCGGGCTGCCGATCCCGCTGGCGATATCGTTGGGACGCAGCGGCTGGCCGACTTCCTTGAGGTAATCGAGGATATCGAACGCCCGGTCCAGTCCTTTTGCCCGACGCTTGATGGTGTCTTCGGTCATTGTCAGTGCCATCCCATTGGAAAAATTGCCGGGGAGTGTACCCAGAGTCCTGCGGCGACTGTTAGATCGCTTTCGCGGCGGTGCGGCGTCCCGACAAGCTCCGCTCCCACAGGTTTTGTGCTGATCACACTGTCCGGTTCGACACCGACACGGTGGGAGCGGAGCTTGTCGGATCGCCGCACCGCCGCGAACAGGCCATCAGGGTTTCATCACTTCTTCTTGTACGCGATGCAATCGATCTCGACCTTGCAGTCAACCATCATGTTCGCCTGCACGCAGGCCCGCGCCGGTGCGTGCTCGGGCGCGAAGTACTCGGAAAACACCTTGTTGAAACTCCAGAAATCCCGCGGGTCTTCCAGCCAGACACCAGCGCGCACCACATCCTCCAGGCCATAACCGGCCTCTTCGAGAATCGCGATCAGGTTCTTCATGGTCTGGTGCGTCTGCTCGACAATGCCGCCAACGATGATCTCGCCATTCAGCGCCGGCACCTGGCCGGACACATGCAACCAACCATCGGCTTCGACGGCGCGGGCGAAAGGACGCGGCTGACCGCCACCCGCGGTACTGCCGGTGCCATAACGAGTAATGCTCATACTGTTCTCCTTGAATGAAAATTAAAAACGGGTGTTCTTGAGAAATTCCGCCAGACGCGGCGACTGCGGACGCTCGAACAGTTCTTTGGGTGGTCCCTGTTCTTCGATACGCCCCTGGTTCATGAACACGATCTTGTCCGAGACTTCAAAGGCAAAGCGCATCTCGTGGGTGACCAGCAACATGGTCATGCCCTCTTCGGCCAGGCCCTTGATCACCGCCAGCACTTCCCCCACCAGCTCCGGGTCGAGGGCCGAGGTCACTTCGTCGAACAGCATCAGGCTCGGGTTCATCGCAATGGCCCGGGCAATCGCGACCCGTTGCTGCTGGCCGCCGGACAACTGCCCGGGAAAGTGATTGCGCCGCTCCAGCAGGCCGACCCGCTCCAGCCATTTCTCCGCCAGTGCCACGGCCTGGTCCTTGGGCAGTTTCTTGACCTTGAGCAGACCCAGGGTGACGTTCTGCAGGGCCGTGAGGTGCGGAAACAGGTTGAACTGCTGGAACGCCATGCCGGTCATGGCCCGATGCTGGGCGATGACTTTTTCCGGATGACGCACGCGCTTGCCGTTCACTTCGCGGTAGCCGATGGACTCGCCGTCCAGGGTGATCTGCCCGCCCTGGAACTCTTCCAGCAGGTTCACGCAGCGCAGCAGCGTGGTCTTGCCCGAGCCGCTGGAGCCGATCAGCGTGACCACGTTGCCGCGCTGCATGTCCAGATCGACGCCCTTGAGCACTTCGAGCTTGCCGTATTGTTTGTGCAGCCCGCGAATGCTGAGCAGCGCTTGGGAATCAGTCGTCATGGCAAGGCCACCCGCTTTTCGATATGCCGACCGAGCAACTCGATCGAGTAGTTGATGATGAAGAACAGGAAACCGGCGAACAGGTAGAACTCCAGGGTCATGAACGTCCGGGCGATCACCTGCTGGGTGCTGAGCAGCAGCTCGGCGACCCCGATCACCGAAAGCAGGGTCGAAGCCTTGACGATCTCGGTGGACGAATTGACCCAGGTCGGCAGGATCTGCCGCAGCGCCTGGGGCAGCAGCACGTAACCGAGGGCCTGGTGGAAGGTCAGGCCGATGGCCTTGCTGGCCTCCATCTGGCCACGGGGGATGGCTTGCAGCGCGCCACGCACGATCTCCGCCACATGGGAGCCACAGAACAGCGTCAAGCCCAGGACGCCAGCCTGGAAGGCGCTGATCTGCCAACCCAGGGCCGGAGCCATGTAGAAGCAGGCCAGTACCAGGACGAAGACCGGCGTGCCGCGGATCAGGTCGACATACAGGCGAAACGGCGCGCGCATCCAGAACTTGCCGTAAGTCAGCACCAATCCGGCGACAATGCCGATCAGGGTGCCGCAGACAATCGCCAGGGCCGAACAGGCGACGCTGGTCTGGAAGCCCGCCCAGAGGGTTTCCCGGGCGATCCACAACTCATGCCACCAACTTTGCGCTTCGTACATGAGTGCCTCCTATCGGCGAATCGCCAGACGCTGCTCGAGGTGACGCAGCATCAGGGCAATGAGGTAACAGGCGGCCACATAGAGCGCCGTGGTGACCATCCAGGTTTCGATCACCCGATAGCTTTCAACGTTGATCTTGCGGGCGTGATAGGTCAGCTCCGGCACGGCGATGGCCGCCGCCAGCGAGGTGTCCTTGAACAGGGAAATGAAATTGTTCGACAACGCCGGCAGCACGTTGCGCAGCATCACCGGCACCGTGACATAGGCGCGCACCTGCCATTCACCGAGGCCGATGGCCAACCCGGCTTCGCGCAGGCCCTTGGGAATGCTCAGCAGGCCGGCACGGAACACCTCGGTCAGATACGCCCCGGCGTACAGCGACAGCGTGACAATAAACGAGGGAATCTTGTCCAGCCGGATCCCCAAGCCCGGCATGGCAAAGTAGATCAACAGGATCAACACCAGGATCGGCGTGTTGCGGATCACCGTCACATACACCGAGGCCAACGCCCGCAATGCGCGATGCTTGCTGAGCAAGGCAAACGCCATCATCAGGCCGATCACACAGCCGATGGCGATCGACACCAGGGCAAGTTCCAGGCCCAGGCCGAGTCCCGCCAGCAAGGTGTCGAAATCGCGCCAGACGGCGGCAAAGTTCAACTGATAGTTCATGGTTCGCGGTACCTTCGACGGGGCGCCGTAGTCGACGCCCCGCCCTTAACGGATCACTTGAATTCGACAGGGAAACCGATTTCTGGCGAAGGAAGATCGACACCGAACCATTTCTTGAAGGACGCCGCGTAGGTTGGGAACTCGACACCGGTCATGGCTTCATGCAGCGTGGTGTTGACGAAGTTCAGCCAGTCCTGGTCGCCGCGCTTGACCGCGCAGGCATAGGTCTGCGGGCTCCAGGCAAAGGCCGGGCTGCGGTACATGCCGGGTTTCTGCACCATCAGGTACTTGACCGAAGACTGATCAGTGGCGGCGGCATCGGCGCGGCCGGTGCTCATCGCCTGGTACATCAGGTCGACGCTATCGTATTGATCGACCTTGGCCTTGGGCAGCGCCTGGTGCACCAGTTCCTCGGCATAGACGTTCTGCAGCACGGCGACGGTGACGCCGTCACCGGCGGCGCGCAGGCTGTCGATTTCCTTGTATTTGCTATTGGCCGGCAACAGCAACGCGACGCCCTCGCGGTAGTACGGCAGGGTGAAGGCGACTTGCTGGGCGCGGCTGGCGGTGACGGTGATGAACTGGCAGCTGATGTCGACCTTGTCGGTCAGCAGGTTGGGAATCCGCGCATCGGAAGACTGCACCACGTACTCGACCTTGCTCGGGTCGTTGAACAGGCCCTTGGCGATCATGCCGCCGATATCGATATCGAACCCCTGCAACTTGCCGTCCGCGCCCTGGAAGTGCCACGGCGCGTTGGTGCTGCCAGTGCCGACGATCAGGTGACCGCGCTTGAGCACGCTATCGAGCTTGCTGTCGGCTGCTTGCGCAGCGACTGCCGCCGAAGCCGCAAGGAGAAAGACACAGGCTTTAAACAAGGAAAGTCCACGCTGCATGACGTTGCACTCCGATGATGTGTATTCCGCTATAGCGGAACTTGGTATGTAACAACGGAATAGACAGCAGAAAGTATGCCATCGAATTCGGCTCGATGGCTCCCGCGTTTGAAATTTATTTAAAATCAATGGGATAGATTTTTTCGAGCGTTCGATGTCGCCAGAGATAGCACCGCCGGGTGCTACGGAAGGCTACGCAGGAATGGGTGTGAAGGCCCCAAAGGGGTGCGGGGGTGGGTGGTTTCGGGGCAGTTTTCCAGCTATTCCATTAGCAAGCTAATAAAAGTCCTACACTTAATTCAGGATTAATCCTGCACACGGAAAGTGAAATCGACCGCGTTCGCGCAGATTTCCCCTGACGCCCTCCGCGGCACGTCCAACGCCAGCATGGCGCTGGATGGAACCTCAAGTCTGCTTCGGAGAAACACCATGAAGCTACGTACCCTGCTGGTGACGGGTGCCCTCGCTCTCTCGGCCTTTGCCGGCCTGGCCCAGGCCGACAACACCGGCACCACCCAAGCCGTGCCTTATCATTACGGCATGCCCTTGCACGTCGCCAAGGTCATCTCGATGACCGAGCCACCGAGCCAGGAATGCAAAGTCATCACGGCCGACATGAAGTTCATCGATACCGCCGGCAAGCCCGAGGAGATCAGCTATCTCAAACTGTCGGACGCCTGCAATTTCAATAACTGATTCCGCCTGTGCAGGCGCTCTTGAGGACGTCAAAAGCTTCGCGGGCAGGCCCTGCTCCTACAGTGCGACGTCGAATACGAATCTTGTGTCCGACATCAGCCTGTAGGAGCAGGGCTTGCTCGCGAACCGCTGCAAGCGGCCTTCCAGCATAGATTTCGGCGCCATGAAATCGCTTTCGCAGACAAGCCCGCCGGATCGCGTCGATTCCTGCCCCGACATAGGGCACCTTCGCCGCACGGCAATTGCTGGCTGCAAACACAGTATTCCCTCCTCTGCCCCGCTCATTCAGCCACCGTTCAGCAATTAGCAATCAAACCTGTTTAGTAATGAGTATCATTATGTTACAAATTAGCATCCTCTCTAACATGGGTGCGTCACCGAATGCTGGTTCCCTTCCTGATCATGCTGCGCGAAGGCATTGAAGCCGCGCTTATCGTTGGCATCATCGCCAGCTACCTCAAGCAGACCGGACGCGGCCAGTGGATGCCCGCCGTGTGGATCGGCGTGTTCCTCGCCGCCGCCCTCGCCCTGCTGGTCGGTGGAGGCCTGGAGCTGATGAGTGCCGAATTCCCGCAAAAGCAGCAGGAACTCTTCGAAGGCATTGTCGGACTGGTCGCCGTCGGCATCCTCAGTTCGATGGTGTTCTGGATGCGCAAGGTCGCCCGCTCCATCAAGCACACATTGCATGAATCCCTCGACCAGGCGCTCGCCGGTTCCAGGCACCAGGTCTGGGCGTTGATCGCCATGGTGTTCTTCGCCGTGGCTCGCGAAGGCCTGGAAACCGTGTTCTTCCTGCTGGCGGTGTTCCAACAGAGCGAAGGGCCGGGTGCGCCCGTCGGCGCCCTGCTCGGCCTGGCCCTGGCGATCTTCGCCGGTTTCGCCATCTACAGCGGCAGCATGCGCTTGAACCTGGGCCGGTTCTTCCGCTGGACCGGTCTGTTCATCCTGGTGGTCGCCGCCGGCATCCTCGCCAACTCGGTGCAAGCCCTGCATGAGGCCGGCCTGTGGAACCACCTGCAGAGCGTGGTCTTCGACATCAGCGCCATGCTGCCGATGGACGGCCCGGCGGGCTCGGTACTGGCCGGTATGTTCGGTTACCAGGACGCGCCAACGGTCAGCGTTCTGGGCGCCTACCTGCTCTACCTGGCGTTCACCCTGCTGCTGTTCTTCATCCCGGTCGCGCCCCCCGCGCCCAAGCACACCTCTTCAGTTCCCAATCAGTAAGGTTACCCATGTCCAACCCTGCAACTGGCAAACCGCCCCAGGCCCTGCGCTGGGCGGTAGCCGGCTCGGTGATCGTGATGATCGCGGCCGGTGGACTGTTCTATTACGCCTCGCAATTGGCCGCGAGCAAACGTCAGGCCCTTCACAACGAAATCACCGTGACCATCCAGGCCCACGGCTGTGAGCCGAACGCCCTGACGGTGCCGGCCGGGCAGAACAGCTTCCGCATCCTCAATGGTTCGCAACGCGCGGTCGAGTGGGAAATCCTCGATGGCGTACTGGTGGTCGAGGAACGCGAGAATATCGCCCCGGGCCTGAGCCAGGTGATCAATGCCAACCTGATGCCCGGTGACTACAGCATTACCTGCGGGCTGTTGAGCAATCCGCGTGGCACCCTGCACGTGACGCCTACGGCGGCTTCCACGGCCGCGGCCAAGGCACGCCCGTCGATGACGGCCTTCATCGGCCCACTGTCGGAGTTCCGGGTGTACTTGAGTCGCCAGGGCAGCGCACTGATCGAGGCGGTCGATGCGCTGGAACAGGCCATCGCCGCCGGCGACCTGAGCCAGGCCCAGGCCCTCTATGCGCCGGCCCGTGCCGCTTATCAGCGCCTGGCTCCGGCCGCGCAGCGTTTCGCCGAGTTGGACAACGCGATCAACGCCCGCGCCGACTATTACGAACAACGCGAACAGGACCCGGGCTTCGGCGGCTTCCACCGCCTCGAATATGGCCTGTTCCAGCAGCGCGACCTCGACGGCCTGGTGCCAGTTGCCCAGCACCTGCAAGCCGATGTCGCCAGCCTCAAGCAGCAACTGCTGGCCCAGTCGCTGTCACCGGAACAACTGGTCAGCGGCGTCATCCGCAACCTGCACGGCATGGCCGATCCTCGTGCCGGCAGTGGCGAGGAAGAACGCTACAGCCACGTCGACCTGGGCGGCTTCGCCGCCAATCTGCAAGCCGTGCGCAAGGTGATCGAGCTGTTGCGCCCCCTGCTTGCCAGGTCGTCCGGCGACCTGCTGATGAAAATCGACAGCGCCGCCGCGGCTCTCGACGCCCAGTTCAACGGCCTGCGCGCTGCCGAAGGTTATGTCAGCTACGACACCGTCGCTGCCGCGCGGCGCCAACAAATCAGCGACAAGGCCAAGGCTCTGGCCGATGCACTCGATGGAATCGATCCCGCCCTCGGCCTTTCCGGCCTGTAACCAAGCAGACGATACGAATATGAGCGATTCAGAACACAGCAACGCCGAATTTTCCGCCCAACGCCGTCGCGTCCTGCTGGGCATGGGCGTGGCCGGCGCCGCCCTGGCCGGTAGCGCCTTGAGCTGCCCGGCCATGGCCGCCAACCAGGTCCAGGCCCAGGTGACCGAAGCCCCGAGCAGTGACAAGACCCAGGACCGTCACGATTTCCACGGCAAGCACCAGACCGGGATCGTCACCCCACGTCCGGCCGCCGGCATGATCGTCTCCTTCGACGTCCTGGCCAGCGACCGCGACGAGCTCGAACGCCTGTTCCGTACCCTGAACAAGCGCATCGCCTTCCTCATGAGCGGCGGCGCGGTGAAACAGGTTGATGAAAAACTACCGCCCCTGGACTCCGGGATTCTCGGCCCGGTGGTCACCCCGGACAACCTGACCATCACCGTCGCGGTGGGTGAGTCGCTGTTCGACGAACGCTATGGCCTGGCCGCGGTCAAGCCCAAGCAACTGATCCGCATGGTCGGCTTCCCCAACGACGCCCTGCAAGCGGAGTTGTGTCACGGTGACCTGAGCCTGCAGTTCTGCTCCAACACCCCGGACACCAACATCCACGCCCTGCGCGACATCGTCAAGAACACCCCGGACCTGCTGCTGGTGCGTTGGAAACAGGAAGGCACGGTACCGGCCCAGGCACCACTCAAGGCCGGCGAACCGGCCCAGAGCGCACGCAACTTCCTCGGCTTTCGCGACGGTTCGGCCAACCCGGACTCCAACGATGCCAGCACCATGGAGCGCATTGTCTGGGTCCAGCCCGGCGCCAACGAACCGGCCTGGGCAGTGGCCGGCAGCTATCAGGCGGTGCGGATCATCCGCAACCTGGTGGAACGCTGGGACCGTACCCCCCTGCAGGAACAACAAAGCATCATCGGCCGGGTCAAGAGCAGCGGCGCGCCCATGGATGGCCAAAAGGAAACCCAGGTTCCCGATTACACCAAGGACCCGCAAGGCAAGCTGACCAAGCTTGATGCCCATATCCGCCTGGCCAACCCGCGCACCGCCGAAACCCAGCGCAACCTGATCCTGCGTCGCCCGTTCAACTACTCCAACGGTGTGAGCAAGAACGGCCAACTGGAAATGGGCCTGCTGTTCATCTGCTATCAGTCGGACCTCTCGCAAGGCTTCATCGCCGTACAAACCCGGCTCAATGGCGAGCCCCTGGAGGAATACCTCAAGCCTATCGGCGGCGGCTATTTCTTCACCTTGCCCGGGGTCACGGGCGATCAGGACTTCATCGGTCGCTCACTGCTTTCAGCGGCAAAACAAAAAACCACTGCTTGACCCTTAACTCACCAGGAAACGTCCCATGAAGAAGTCGCCTCTTGCTTTGTTGTTGGCCCTTGGCCTGTTCCATACACCGCTTTCGGCTTTCGCGGCCACCGCGCCGCTGGATCTGGTGGGACCGGTGTCCGACTACAAGATCTATGTGAGCGAAGAACTCGATGAACTGGCGAGCAAGACCCAGCAGTTCACCGACGCGGTTAAGAAAGGCGACCTGGCCACCGCCAAGAAGCTCTACGCGCCGACTCGCGTGCACTACGAGAAGATCGAGCCGATCGCCGAGCTGTTCAACGACCTGGACGGCGCCATCGACTCCCGCGTCAACGACCATGAAAAAGGCGTGAAGGCTGAAGACTTCACCGGTTTCCACCGCATCGAATACAGCCTGTTCTCGGAAAACAGCACCGATGGCCTGGGTGAACTGGCCGACGGCCTGAACAAGGACGTCAAGGACCTGCAAGCCCGCGTGGCCGGCTTGACCTTCCCGCCAGAGAAAGTGGTGGGGGGTGCCGCCGCGCTGCTGGAAGAAGTGGCCGCGACCAAGATCTCCGGCGAGGAAGACCGCTACAGCCACACCGACTTGTATGACTTCCAGGGCAACATCGACGGTGCAAAGAAGATCGTCGACCTGTTCCGTCCGCAGATCGAGAAGCAGGACAAGGCTTTCGCCGCCAAGGTGGACAAGAACTTCGCCGCCGTGGACAAGATCCTGGCCAAGTACAAGACCAAGGATGGCGGTTTTGAAACCTATGACAAGGTCAAGGACGCCGACCGCAAGGCGCTGGTGGGGCCGGTCACGACCCTGGCCGAAGACCTCTCGACGCTGCGTGGCAAGCTGGGCCTGAACTGAGGCCGGTATTCATCCCGGGGGATTGATTTCGCCTGGGATGGCCCCATCGCCAGCAAGCTGGCTCCAATGGTTCGGTTGAACTCGGCTATCGCGAACGACCCAATACTGTAGGAGCGAGCTTGCTCGCGATGAACGATAACGCGGTACCCCTGCCGTCCTCCCGCCTTACAACATCCGATACAACAACCGCTCGATCCTTACCCGACTGACCCGCCGCAGGAACTTGCCCACCGCTTCCGGGTAGTCGACCAGGGTTTCCAGGCTCTTGAAGCTGTCGACCCGCCGGGTGTTTTCCATGATCGACGCCAACTCCTTCGCCCGCGCCTCCAGCAGCTCGCGACGCGGATCGTCGATCAGCAAGGCATTTTCCAGATCGAGCCGGAACGCTCGCGGGTTGAGGTTGTTCCCCGTCAGCAAGGTATAGCGCTCGTCGATCCACATGCCCTTGAGGTGATAGGTGTTGTCGCCGTCACGCCACAGGTGCAGGTTCAACTGCCCGCTGTCGATCACCGCCTGGTGACGCTTGGCGAAGCGCCGCAGGCTGATCTCATAGAGATACGGCAAGGCGGCGATCACCTTGAACGGTTGGCTCGGCGGGATATAGAAGTCGTTGGCGGTCTTGTCGCCAACGATGATATCGATCTTCACCCCACGCTCCAGGGCCCGGTTGATTTCCCGGGTCACCGCCAGCGGCAGGTTGAAATACGGCGTGCAGATGGTCAGTTGCTGTTGGCTGGAGGCGATCAGCTCGCAGACCAGGCGGTTCAGCGGATTGTTCTTGCCCAGCCCCACCAGTGGACTGACCGACAGACCGAAAGTCGGCTCGCTGCCGGCCGTGGTGTCATAGCCGGCCTTCTTCAGTCGGCTGCGCAAATCGCCGATGTCGCCACGCAGGCTGCGGGTCGTCGGCAGTTCCGGCACGTCGAGACGGCGTACCGCGCGGGAGGCCAGCAACTCGTTGCGCACCAGCCCCTGCATCGAGTCGGCCAGGGCCGCGTTGTGCAGCAGGTGGTAACGGTCGAAACGATACTTGTCGAACTTGTGCAGGTAGACGTTGTTCAAGCTCGCGCCGCTGTAGATCACGCAATCGTCGATCACGAAACCCTTGAGGTGCAACACGCCGAACAGCTCGCGGGTCTGTACCGGCACTCCGTAGATCGGTACTTCAGTGCCGTGGTCGCGGGTTTGCGCCTGATACCAGGCACTGTTGCCCGGCTGCTTGCCGGCGCCGATCAGGCCACGTTGGGCCCGCAGCCAGTCCACCACGACGATGATATCCAGCTCCGGACGGGCTGCTTTGGCCGCGTGCAGGGCATCGAGGATTTCCTGACCGGCTTCGTCTTCCTGCAGGTACAACGCCACCAGCGTGATGCGTCGCCGGGCAGTGGCGATCTTCTCCAGCAGGCAGCGCCGGAACTCGGTGGCCGAAGGCAGGATGGTCAAGTCCTCGGCAGCCAGCGGGAAGCCGCGCAGTTTGGGCAACAGAGAGCGTTTGAAGAGCGAAGGCATAGGGCTCGCTAGGGTCGAATGCGAAAGATCCGCAAGTCTACACCATGCGCTGCTCTTGGATCTGCCTTCGAACAGGCTTTGCCAACAACCCGCACCGCGGCCCTGGAAGGATTTTCAGGCCCCCAACCCTTGCCTCGCACGCTTTTCACGGATTGTTTTGAACAAGACGATTGACGATGGAGAACGATCGTTCTACTCTCCTTCCCATGAACGAAATCACTCCGAATCAGACCCGCGAAAACCTGCTGGATACCACTGAGCAGTTGATCTATCAGAGTGGCATCCATGCCACCGGCATCGATCTTCTGGTACGAACCTCCGGCGTGGCGCGCAAAAGCCTCTACAAGTACTTCGGTACCAAGGACGAGCTGACCCTGGAAGCCTTGCGCCGTCGAGATATCCGCTGGATGCAGTGGTATCGCGGCGAGGTCGATCAGGCCCCCAGCTCCGGCGAGCGCTTGCTCGCCCTGTTCAGCGTGCTGGGCGGCTGGTTCGCCAGCGAGGGCTTTCGCGGCTGCGCCTTTATCAATACCGCCGGTGAAACGGGCGACCCCCAGGACCCGGTGCGTCAACTGGCCAAGGAACATAAACAGAAGTTGCTCGACTATGTGGTCGAGCTCTGTGAAGCACATGGCATCGCCGATCCCCAGGCAACCGGCAAACAGTTGCTGATCCTGATCGACGGCGCCATTACCGTTGCACTGGTCATGGGTGACCTCGGTGCAGCCGATAATGCGCAATGCATGGCGCGAACGTTATTGGCGCTCTGAGTCGCGCCCCGAATCGCCACTACGCTCTGGATGAGCGAGTGGCCGACGGGCCCGCGACCACTTGACCCAAGCGCGACAACTAGTCTGAACCCTACTCAATTGGAGACATTGCCATGTCATCTGACGCTGACGTTCGCCCGCCACTTCCCCCCTTCACCCGTGAATCGGCGATCGAGAAGGTCCGCCTGGCCGAAGACGGCTGGAACTCCCGGGACCCGGAACGGGTATCGCTGGCCTATACCCTGGACACCCAATGGCGTAACCGCGCCGAATTCGCCCATAACCGCGAGGAAGCCAAGGGTTTCCTGGCCCGCAAGTGGGCCAAGGAACTGGATTACCGCCTGATCAAGGAACTCTGGGCCTTTACCGACAACCGCATCGCCGTGCGCTACGCCTATGAATGGCATGACGACTCGGGCAACTGGTTCCGTTCCTATGGCAACGAAAACTGGGAGTTCGACCAGAACGGCCTGATGTCCAACCGCTATGCCTGCATCAACGACCTGCCAATCAAGGCCTCGGAGCGCAAGTTCCACTGGCCGCTGGGACGTCGTCCAGACGATCACCCCGGGCTTTCGGCGCTGGGACTGTAACTCAACACCCGATCATTCCTGCCCTCGGGTGGGAATGATCGTCTTTGCAAAAAATTCGCCGGGGGAACATTTTTTCCACGGCGATGAATAAATTCCGCGCCCCGGGTGTTCAAGCCACAGCAGCAATCACGACTGTTTGCGACATGCCGTCGATAATAATTTTCAGCAGCCGTGCATAGAACCCGCTACACAAGCGTTTACTACCCTGCAGACACCGGAGTATTGCCGATGAACATTCGTACAGCTACCTTCGCGGTTCCCTTGCTGATTGCCAGTTGCCTGAGCGTTGCCCTGTCGAGCACGCCAGCATTCGCGTCAGGCGAAAAAACCGAATCCATGCCACCGATCTGCCCCAAGGGCCAGGTCTGGAACAAAGCCAAGAAAGCCTGCATCCCTCTGGTCAGCGGCCTGACGCCCGACGAAGACCGCGCCGACTACGCTTATCGCCTGGCCAAGGACGGTCAGTACCAGGAGGCCCTGGACCTGCTCGACACCCTCAAGCAGCCCAATACCGCCAAGGCCCTGAACTATCGCGGCTACGCCACCCGCAAACTGGGCCGCACCGACGAAGGCATCGGCTATTATCTGCAGGCTGTGAAGCTGGACCCGGCCTACGCCCAGGTACGTGAATACCTCGGCGAAGCCTATGTAATCAAAGGTCGCATCGACCTGGCCCAGGCGCAGTTGCAGACCATCAAGTCGCTCTGCGGCACCGGTTGCGAGGAATATGAAGACCTGGCCGACGCCATCGCGCACCCGACCCAGAGCTGATCACCGTTAAAGGCGGAGGTTGTCATCGCCAGCGACAAGGAAATACGCACCGAGATGGGCCAGCACCTGCCGCGCCTGTGGCGTTACGCGCTGGTATTGTCGTGCCAGCGGCATCTCGCCGAAGACCTGGTGCAGGCCACCTGTGTCCGCGCCCTGGAGCGAGGCGAACAGTTCGTCTCGGGCACGCGCATGGATCGTTGGTTGCTGAGCATCCTGCATTCGATCTGGCTCAATGAAGTGCGCTCCCAGCGGGTTCGCCGGGGCCAGGGCCAGGTGGATGCCGACCAAGCGCTGAGCTTCGACGGCGAACAGGTGGCGCAGACCCACGTCCTGGCCGCGCAGGTCATCAAACGCGTCGATGCCCTGCCCGACGCCCAGCGCGAAACGGTATTTCTCGCCTATGTCGAAGGCCTGTCCTACAAGGAAGTGGCGCAGGTGCTCGAGGTGCCCATCGGCACGGTCATGAGCCGACTGGCCGCCGCGCGCGTGAAGCTGGCGGAACATCCACCCCTGCGTGCCGTGCCCAGCACAAACAGCGGAGAACGGCGATGACCGACCAGCTTTCGCACTACACCCCGACCGATGAACAACTGGTGGCCTTTCTCGATGACGAAGTGGATGCCGAGGAGCGCAACCGGATCGAAGCCGCCCTTGCCCATGACGAAGCCGTGGCCGAACGTCTCGAGTGGTTGATGCGCAGCGAGCTGCCGTTCCAGGAGACCTATGACGAGCTGCTCGAACAGGCGCCCCGGGCCCGATTGACGGCGATGCTCGCGACGCTGCCGGCACACCAGGCAGCGGCGCCCATGAGTCGGCGCGGTTTCCTCGCCGTGGCCGCCAGTTTCATGCTCGCGGGAATTGCCGCGGATCGGCTGTTCCAGGCCTGGCGCACGCCCGCGCCGCCCAGCGACAGCAACTGGCGCGGGCTGGTGGCTGACTATATGGCGCTCTACACGGCGCAAACCCTGGAAAACCTGCCCGGCGACGAAGCGGCTCACCGGGCCCAGTTGCAGGGTGTCAAACAGCGCCTGGGGTTGACGCTTGAACCGGTCCAGGTGCAACTGCCGGTCGTGCAACTCAAGCGCGCACAGATGCTGGAGTACGAACAGACACCGATTGCCCAGATCAACTACCTGGACCCTCGGCACGGACCGTTGGCGTTGTGCATCACCCGTTCGCAAACCGGTGCCCGGGCCGTCGCGCAGGAAGTCCGCCATGGCATGAACGTGGTGTTCTGGTCCGGGCCGACCTATGCCTACATGCTGATCGGACACAACCCGGTGGCGGAGCTGAACAACATGGCTGATCTGCTCAGACAGCGTTTCGCCAGTTGAACCAGGCGCGCCGTGCCAGCGATGAGCCAGCTGTACCGCCGCTATCGCCAGCAAGCTGGCTCCTACCGGGACCTGGGTACGACAATGATCAGCGGTCGACCCCAGGCCGTGATGGGAGCAGGCTCGGCAGAATCAGTGCCCGTCGACAGTCTCGAGTGGTTGATTCACCTGCTGCACCACCGCATACACGCTCAAGTCACTGAGCGTCACCTGTGCCAGTGTCTCGGCCGGCATCGCCAGCAAGGCCTGGTGCGCCTCGTGCTTCAAGCGTGCGAACAACAGACGCTTGCCCTCGGCCTGGAAGCGCACGATGAAGTCCTGCAGGGCTTCCAGGCTGGTGCCGTCCAGATCCGGTGATTCCTCCAGGCTGAGGATCACCGAATGCACCGCCGCGCCTTGCTGGCGAACCAGCCGCGAGACGCTGCCGAGGATACGTTCGGCGTTGGCGAAAAACAGTGGCTCGCCCGGCCGCACAATCAGCAATCCGGGCACCTCCCGTGCCAGCGGATGCAACTGGCAATCGACGAAATCATGGCCGTCGGCGATATGCCCAAGCACCTGGATGGACGCCGAGGACATTTGTCGCAACATCAGCATCAGGCTGATCGCCACCGCCGCCAGCAAGCCGTCCAGCACCCCGAGCGCCAGCACCGCGGCCACCGCGCAGATCGCCAGGAAGCGATCCCGGCGCCAGACGAAGTAACGATGCAAGGGCTCCAGGCTCAGGGCGCGGGTCAAGGCATGGATCACGATGGCCGCCAGCACCGGCGCCGGCGTCAGGGCGATCAGCGGCAACAGGGTCAGCACGATCAGCAGCACCACCAAGGCCGCCACCACGCCAGCCATTCGCGAGGTGGCGCCGGCGGCCTCATTCGCCGAGGTCGCGGAGTAGCCGGCGCCGGTGGGCATGCCATGGAACAGCCCGGACAGCAGGTTGGCACCACCCAGCACCAACAAGTCGCGGTTGGATGTCACCCGGTCACCATGCTTGAGGGCAAAGGCGCTGATGGAACCGTAGGACTCGGCGTAGAGAATCATCACCATGGCAAAGCCCAGTTCCACCAGCTTCAGCCAGTCGGCGAACAGCAGGCGCGGCAGCGACGGCACTGTCGGTTGCAAATCGATCACACCAATCAGGCTGACGCCGTAGCTGGGCAGGTCCAGCCACTTGCCGGCGGCGACGCCAAGCATCACCACCAACAACCCGCCCGGCAGGCGCCGGTAGCGGCCCATGACCGAGAGCAGCACCAGGGCCACGCACGCCACGGCGGCACCGGCCCAGTTCCAGCGCGGCAACTGGCCAAGCAGTTCGGGGACGAAGTGAATCAGGTCGCCGTGGCTGGGATGCACATCGACGATGCTCGCGACCTGTTTGAGGATGATGGTCACCGCCAGGCCGAAGGCAAAGCCCCGCAACACCGGTTTGGCAATGAACGAGGTGACGCTGCCCAACTTGAACAGCCCCGCGAGCAGGAACATCAGGCCGGTGATCATCACCAGGCCGATGGCCATGATCAGGCGCAGCGCCATGTCGGGGCCGGCCACCGAGGCAGTGGCCGCCGCCAACACCGCGGCCGACGACGAAGTGGCGGAGACAATCGCATAACGGCTGGTGCCGAACAGGCCGTAGCACAGCAGCCCGGCGAAGAGCGCGATGACCCCGGCCTGGGGCGGCACGTTGGCGATACTCGAATAGGCGACCGCTTCGGGCAGCAACAGACCGGCAATCGACAGCCCGGCGATGAGATCTGTCCAACCGCGTTTGGATTCGCTGGCAGGCACGGCAATGGATGGCTTGGACGGATCAGGCATCGATCGGACCACTCCAACCCGGCAGGTAACGGGCAGCCTGACTGCGCGCCAGTTTCAGCGCGGTTTCCTGCACCTGCTCGCTCCGCGCGCTGATTTCAGTGGCGGCAATGCGCGTACGGAAGAAGTCGGCCCAGAGAAACTCGCTGAAGGGCGTGACATCCTTGGCAAAACCACCGGCTCGGCGCAAGGCCCCCGCCAGGCTGCGATAGGGATCGTCCTGCAGGTCGCTGATACGCTCGGGCACCTTGTCGTAACCGCGACGGATGCCCTTGGCATCGTAGGGATGGACCCACTGGTGGAAATCCATGATGGTCCAGAAGCTGGCGGGCTCGACGAACGAAAGGTCCTTGAGCACCACCAACGACACCGTCTTCACCTCCTCCTGCATCAGGGCCAGGCCGAAATGATGGTGATCGACGATGTAGTGGCGGCCTTCAGGCCCGAGGACGCAGGGAAACCAGTGATTATCGAGGGCGGCGGCGCGTTCCTTGCGTTTGAGTTGCTGCCACTGGGCTTGCTTGAGGGCGACCTCTTGCAGGCCGACAGTGACTTGGGTGGGATGCAGTTTTGCAAGCTTTGCGCTGATCAGTTGCGGGCGGGCACGAGCCATTGAACATCTCCAGGCAGACAAGTCCGAAAGCTTGGACTGAGCGCAAGCTTAGCCCTGAATGGGCTAAGGAAACACCACGCATCATCATTCTTCATCGCCAGGTCGATGACCCTGTAGGAGCCAGCTTGCTGGCGATACGATCTGCTGATCAACATCAGCGTCGCCTGAAAAGTCGCCATCGCCAGCAAGCTGGCTCCTACAAGGCGATCCAGCGTTCACAGCAATGCGTCAGCTCCGCGAATCGGCCGCCAGCTTCCAGACCCGGGCAATGTCCCCGGCCCGCGCACTCAGCAGGCGTGGCGCCTCGCGACAAGCCTGTTCCAGGCTCATGGGCCCGGGCACCAGGGCAAAGGCCGCATCGACCCCGTGCTCATACATCTGCTCATAGCCTTCGCCGAGGGTGCCCGCCAGCACGATCACCGGCACGCCCTGCTCGCGGGCAATCCGCGCCACGCCGAACGGGGTCTTGCCGCGCAGGGTCTGGGCATCGAAGCGACCCTCGCCGGTAATCACCAGGTCGGCACCGCGCACCGCGTCGGCCAGGCCCACCAGTTCCGCCACCACCTCGACGCCGGGACGAAAGCGTGCCCCAAGGAAGGCCTTGGCCGCGAAGCCCAGGCCGCCCGCCGCGCCACTGCCCGGCTCGTCGCGCCTGTCGTGGCCCAGCACCTGCGCGCACAGGTCGGCAAAATGCCCAAGGGCCGCATCCAGCTCACGCACCTGGGCCGGCGTCGCGCCTTTCTGCGGGCCGAAGATCGCCGAGGCGCCATGCTCGCCGCACAGCGGATTGTTCACGTCGGCGGCAATCTCGAAACTTACCCGGGCAAGCCGCGGATCGACACCGTCGAGCGTTACCCGCGCGACCCCGGCCAGGGCCAGGCCACCCGGTTGCACGACCTGCCCGCGGACCTCGAACAAGCCGACGCCCAGGGCCTGCAAGGCGCCGGCGCCGGCATCGTTGGTGGCGCTGCCGCCAATGGCCAGGATGATACGTTGTGCCCCGGCATCCAGGGCCGCGCGGATCAACTCGCCGGTACCGAAGGTGCTGGTGATGCAAGCGTCGCGCTGACCGCTCGGAACCAACTGCAAGCCACTGGCCTCGGCCATCTCGATGATTGCCGTGGCGGTGGCCGGCAACCAGCCCCAATGCGCGTCCACCGGAGTGCCCAGGGGACCACGCACCCGTGCCTGGCGCAACTCGCCGTTGCACGCCGCCAGCACCGAGGCCACCGTGCCTTCGCCGCCGTCGGCCATCGGGCATTGAATCAACCGCGCCGCCGGCAGGACCCGCGCCAGGCCTTCGGCAATCGCCTGGGCCACGCCTTCGGCACTGAGGCTGTCCTTGAACGAATCGGGGGCGATGATGATTTTCATGGGGATGATCTCCAGTTCTTGTGGCGTCCATGCTGCCAGTTGAAACAGGGAATGACGCCAGTCCGCCGCACAAGCCCGGACGGGCTTTATTGTTCACTCCCACAAACCGGCTCATCCGCGACCGGCGCAATCCCCTGCAGGAGCCAGCTGGCTCCTACAAGGGCGATTCGCGGTGCGGCAGCAATTGCACCCCCAGGTACAATGCCAGCATTCCGTCCAGACGCAACGGGTCGACACCGCTGACCTCGGCGATCCGCTCCATCCGGTAGCGCAGGCTGTTGCGGTGGATCCCCAGCGCCTCGGCACAGGCCTGGCTCTGGCCATCATGCTCGCACCAACTGCGCAGGGTAGCGAGCAACTGGCCGTTACTGTCCTTGGCGATCACCTTGCGCAACGGCTTGAGCAGTTCCTCCAGGGCGTCGTCGCTACGATGCCGCCAGAGCATCACCGGCAAGCGATAGCGATTGAGGTGCAGCAGGCGGCTATGGGGCAGGACCTCCCGCCCATAGGCCAGCAAATCACCGACTCGCCGATAGCAACGGCGCAAACCGTGCAAACCGTCAGCCTGCCCGCCCGCGGCGACTCGGGCGACTTTCCAGCCCAGGCTGTCGAGTTTCTCCAGCAGGCGCTGATCGTCCAGGACCACGGTCGCCGGCCGACACCACAATAGCGAGGCGGTCGAGGCGCTCACACACCAACTGTCGGGATAACGCGATTGCAGCCAGGCCATCAGCGCTTCGGCACTCTGCCCCGGGTCCAGCTCGAACAGGTAGGGAATACGCGACAATTGCGGCTTGAGCCCCATCTGCCGGGCCTCGTCGATCAAGCGCGGCGAGTCGCCTTCATCACTGAGTAACAAGGCCAGCAGATCGTCACAACGTTGGCGCCGCCATTGTTGTTCCGCTTGCTGGTGACGTTGGCCCACCAACATCTCGGCGGTCATCCGCACCAACTCGGCGTAGGTACGCAATTGCTCCGGCTCACCGCTAATGCCCAGTACGCCGATCAGCCGTTCGTCATGCAACAACGGCAGGTTGATCCCCGGCTGCACGCCCTTCAGGCACTTGGCCGCCTGCTCATCGATCGCCACCACCCGACCGTTGGCCAGCACCAGTTGCGCGCCTTCGTGGCGGGTATTGATCCGCTCCGGCTCGCCACTGCCCAGGATCAGGCCCTGGCTGTCCATGACATTGACGTTGTACGGCAGAATGGCCATCGTCCGGTCGACGATATCCTGCGCAAGGTCATGGTCCAGCTCGAACATAGCGGTAAGGTCCTTGGTTCAGATGGGGCGGCAAGCCTTTGTTCAGCAGCACAGGGTACACCGGCAAACCCTGTGCACCAGCACAAAGACAGCCAGGCTGGGGTGACCGAGACTCATAGGGCGATCAACGTTACCCTTGCATCGCAAAAAAATCATAATAAAGAGAGACCGCCATGTCACAGAGTGCCGCGTTATCCCAGGCCAGCGCTGACTTGAAAGACGCCGTATACAAGCGCATCACCCTGCGCCTGATTCCCTTCATCTTCATCTGCTACCTGTTCAACTACCTCGACCGGGTCAATGTTGGATTCGCCAAGCTGCAGATGCTCGACGCATTGAAGTTCAGCGAAACCATCTATGGCCTCGGGGCCGGGATTTTCTTTATCGGCTACGTGTTGTGCGGCGTACCGAGCAACCTGGCGTTGAACCGCTTCGGTCCACGGCGCTGGATCGCGCTGATGATGATTACCTGGGGGATGTTGTCCAGCGGTCTGCTGTTCGTCAGTACGCCGACCCAGTTCTACAGCCTGCGCCTGTTCACCGGGGCCGCCGAAGCCGGGTTCTTCCCGGGTGTGGTGCTGTACCTCTCGCAGTGGTTCCCAAGTTTCCGCCGTGGGCGGATCATGGCCCTGTTCATGTCGGCGATCCCGGTCTCGGGCCTGCTCGGCAGCCCTTTCTCCGGCTGGATCCTCAACCACTTTGGCGCCGGCCAGGGCGGACTCGCTGGCTGGCAGTGGATGTTCCTGTTGCAGGGTATTCCGACCATTGCCTTGGGCATTGGGGCGTTTTTTCTGCTCGCGGACAAGTTTGCCAACGCCAAGTGGCTGACCACCGAGGAGCGCGCCGTACTGGAAGCCGACCAGGCGTTCGATGCGGCCAACAAGCCGAAAACCGTCAGCGACTCGCTCGGGGAAGTGTTCAAGAACCCGGCCATCTGGGCGTTCGGCCTGATCTACTTCTGCATCCAGAGCGGTGTCTACGCCATCAACTTCTGGCTGCCGTCGATCATCAAGAACCTGGGTTTTGCCGACAATCTGGTGATCGGCTGGCTCAGCGCGATTCCCTACCTGCTGGCGGCGCTGTTCATGTTGCTGGTGGGGCGCTCCGCCGACCTGCGCAAGGAACGCCGTTGGCACCTGGTGATACCGATGCTGATGGGCGCCATCGGCCTGTTGATCGCGGTCAACTTCGCCACCTCGCCGGCCATCGCGATTCTCGGCCTGACGATTGCGACCATGGGCGCCCTTACCGGCCTGCCGATGTTCTGGCCGGTGCCTACCGCCCTGCTCAGCGCTGGCGCGGCGGCCGGCGGCTTGGCGCTGATCAATTCCATGGGCCAGATGGCCGGTTTCCTCAGCCCGTACCTGGTCGGTTGGGTCAAGGATGCCAGCGGCTCCACCGACGCCGCCTTGTATGTATTGGCCGCGGTGATCGTCGCTGGCAGCCTGTTGGCCCTGCGCATGACCCGCACCTTGCGTGCGCCGTGAAGCGGCGCCAATGAAAAAGCCCGAGGTTCGACATCGCTGTCGCCCTCGGGCTCGTCGCCCCCAATAAATACTGTCAGGCGGTGGCGTTCACACTCACGCTTTGAATCGCGGCGCTCTTCTTGGCTTTCTTGTGTTTTTTGTGCTTTTTCTTCGCAGCAAGCTGCATGTCGCCCTTCTCGGCGGTGACCTTCTGGGTTTGGGTCGTCGGCGCCACCTGCGCCTGCGCCATCACCATCGGGACCACGCCCGCCTGGGCAACGACGATCGCCATGGCCAGCGCCTTAAGACGTTTCGAATTGAGCATCATGTCTCTCCATCTTGAACGGGGTTATGTCCTGATGGCCACTACAGCAGCACCCGCCGGACAAGCGGGCTCCTTGGCTATATATGACTTTAGACCGAGCCGCGGTAACAACTTGTCATAATTAACAGTTCCGACGAACGGTCAGAGCATTGCCACGCGTCGGGCGCGTCCCTCGCGGGGTCTGAAGAACGCCGTCAACCGGCCTTCAGAGGGAAACGATCCAGCGCCGCCTGCTGGAAATAACGCACCTCTTCGACCGGCCTGGAAAGAAAGTAACCCTGCGCTTCGTCGCAGCCGAAGTGCTTGAGTATTTCCAGGCAAGCGAAACTTTCCACCCCCTCGGCCACCGTTCGATAGCCCAGGTCCCGGGCCACGCCGATGATCGACTTCGCGACCCGTTGATGCTGGGCGCTGTGCTCCAGGTCGAAAATCATCGACTGGTCGAGCTTGAGGATATTGGCCGGGATCTTGTGCAGATAAGAGAAGTTGCTATAGCCCGTGCCGAAATCGTCGATGGCCACATCGACCCCCATATTTCTCAGTTGCTGGAGCTGCTCGATGACCCCGGCGCTGGAACGCAGCCACTCGCCTTCGGTAATTTCCACTTCAAGCATTGCCGGGTCGACCCCGTGGGCGGCGCAGCGTTGCACGATCAGATCGGCCACGTTGCGCCCATAAAAATCCCGGGATGACAGGTTGAGCGAGATTTTCTTGTCCTGAGCGTAGCCCGTGCGGGCGATCAGCGTCACGACCCGCTCGATCACCCAGTCCGTCACCGAATGGATCAGCGAGCTTTTCTCGACAATCGGAATGAACTCCGCCGGAGAGATAAAGCCATGCTGTCGATGATTCCAACGAATCAGCGCCTCGGCACTGACATGCGCGCCATCGCGCAACAAGAACCGGGGCTGGTAGACCAGGAACACATCATCGGACTTCAGGGCCGGCGTAATGTCCGGCAGCAGGCTGAACAGACGCCGAAACACCGCATCGTCGTGCCGGTTGTAATAGGCATAGGGCTGGCCTTTCTGCCGCGCGGTCTCCAGAGCGAACAGGCCCTTGCGCAGCAATTCCCGGGCCGTGTCCGAGTCGTTCTCGAACTCCAGCAACCCCGCACAAACCGTGGGAACCATCGGCAGATTCTCGCTGATGGGCGCTCGCCGCAGCCAATCCACCAGGCGGGGCAAAAAGCCGCGGGCCTCATCGGCGTCCATCTGCATCGTGAAGGCAAACCCCTTGACCGTCACGTGATAGATCTTGATGCCCGTGCCGATAAACGCCTGGATGCGCGAGGCCATATCCCCCAGCACCGCTTCGAAGGGCAGCATGCCCTCCGCCACCGTCAACCGATGCGCCCAATCCGTGTCCAGGGCATCGACCGTGACCAACACTCTCTTGCGCGCATCGCCGGCCTGGAGCAAGCCCTGCAGGTCGGAAAGAAACTGCGTGCGATTGGGCAAGCCGCTGACCGCATCCACGCGTTTGAGCAGGTGCTGGCGCTCGATCAGTTGCATGATCAGCGCGGCGAAATCCTCAAGGGCGGCGTGGTCGGCCGGCGTCAATGTGTGCGAGACGGTATCCTGGATGCAGACGCTGCCAATGGCGTAGCCGCCTTCCGTGCGCAAGGGCGCACCGGCATAAAACCTCAGGCCATCCTCACCCTTGACCTGGGGGAAATCCGCGAAGCGAGGGTCCAGGTGGGCGTTATCCACTACGAACACGCCGCTCTGGCGGATCGTGTGGGCGCCGAACGACAGTTCCAGCCCCGGTGTTTCCCGACCGGAAAAGCCTGTGGTGGCCAGGAAACACTGCCGGTCCTTGTCGATCAGGCTGACAATCGCCACCGGCGCCTGAAATCGCGAGGCGACCAAGCGACAGATCCGCTCGAAACACTCTTCGCGTGCTACGTCCATCAAGTCGAACGCATGCAGGGCGGCGAGCCGCTCCTCTTCTTCGCGATCGCGCAACAACATCTGCTCAACTGTCGTGAGTTTTCTCATCAGTACCCATAGTCGTCAATCTGACTCGTTCGCTCGGCCATACTCGGATGGCCTTTTGCCGTCGATCATTGCGCGGGCATCGAATAATATCCAGACAAATACGACCAACGTCTGACCGGGCGCAAATGATGTTGACGCTGGGGCGCCCCTCGGTCGCTCACAGGCACTCCGTTTCGCGCGGACGTCGGCCAGGCGAAAGTTCTTGCCCAAAAAAAACACCCACTGCGCGGTGACCGCTCAGTGGGTGTTTCCGGATCCCCGCCAGACCTTGTCTGGCACCGCGGGGTCTTACAGCGCCATGTCAGCCGCTGGATTGCCCTCGGCCTTTGGCTTGGCGGCCGCGGCAGGTGCCGCTGGCGCAGCAGGCGCAGCTACGGTCTGGCCGATCAGCGGAGGCTTGGTCAGTTGCAGGATCTCGGCGGTATAGTTCCATTCCTTCTGCACCGCCTCGGGGCTGCTGTTGAGCTTGGTGCCGTAGCTTGGAACGATCTGGTGCAGCTTTTCCTGCCAGGCAGGCGTCGCGACCTGGTCCTTGAAGACTTTTTCCAGAACCGTCAGCATGATCGGCGCAGCGGTGGAAGCACCTGGCGATGCCCCCAACAGACCGGCGATGCTGTTGTCCTTGGCGGTCACCACTTCGGTGCCGAGTTTCAGCACGCCGCCCTTCTCTTCGTCACGCTTGATGATCTGCACGCGCTGACCGGCCTGCCACAGGCGCCAGTCCTCCTTCTTCGCCTCGGGGAAGTATTCCTTCAGGGCGTTGAAGCGATCGTCATCCGACATCATCAGCTGACCGGCGAGGTACTCGACCAGCGGGTACTGCTCGATGCCAACGCGGGTCATCGGCCAGACGTTGTGCGTGGTGGTACTGGTCAGCAGATCGAAGTACGAACCGTTCTTCAGGAACTTGGTGGAGAAGGTCGCGAAGGGCCCGAACAGGATCACGCGCTTGCCATCCAGCACGCGGGTATCCAGGTGCGGAACCGACATGGGTGGCGCGCCAGTCGAGGCGATACCATAAGCCTTGGCCATATGTTTGAGGGCGATGTCCTGGTTCTCGGTGACCAGGAACGAACCGCCTACCGGGAACGCCGCGTAGTCGTTGGCTTCAGGGATGCCGGACTTCTGCAGCAGGTGCAACGCGCCGCCACCAGCACCGATGAACACGAACTTGGCGTCGGTTTCAGTCTGGGTACCGTCTTTCAGGTTCTTGTAGACCACGCGCCAGGAGCCGTCTTCGTTGCGCTTGATGTCCTCGACTTCGCTGGACAACTGCAGCTTGAAATTCGGCTGGGTCTGCAGATGGGCAACATACTGGCGAGTGATCTCGCCGAAGTTCACGTCGGTGCCGATGGGGGTCCAGGTCGCGGCGATCTTCTGCTTCGGATCACGCCCTTGCATCATCAGCGGGACCCACTTCTTGATCTGCTCCTGATCTTCGCTGTACTGCATGCCGCTGAACAGCGGGCTGGTCTGCAGGGCCGCGTAGCGATCCTTGAGGAACTTGACGTTGTCATCACCCCACATGAAGCTCATGTGCGGCGTCGAATTGATGAACGAATGCGGGTTCTTCAATACGCCCTGACGGACCTGCCAGGACAGGAACTGGCGAGTGATCTGGAACGATTCGTTGATCTCGATCGCCTTGGAGATATCGATCTTGCCGTCTTTGCCGTAGGGCGTGTAGTTCGACTCGGCCAGCGCGGAGTGGCCGGTACCGGCGTTGTTCCAGCCGTTGGAGCTTTCCTCGGCGACGGCATCCAGGCGCTCGACCATTTCCATCGACCAGTCCGGCTGCAACTCATTGAGCCAGACCCCGAGGGTCGAACTCATGATGCCCCCGCCGATGAGCAACACATCGACTTTCTTTGCCTCGGCCGCGTGCGCGGACATCGCGCCCATCGACACCGCCAGCCCCAGCAGCGCTGTGTTCAGTTTCTTCAACATTCAGTAATACCTAGGATAGGTAGACACACAAGGCCCATGGCAACCACCGGCCTCACTTTCATGTCCCTCCTGCGCTGACTTTTTATTAGTCATTGGCTTCAGCTACGTTGGGTGACACTCATTTTGTTAGCCCTTGCTCGAACCTGGTCAAAGAGCGGAGTCAATCAGCTCGTTCAACGAAGCTCGTCGGGCTTGTTCGCGGATCCTTCGACGTTTGGTCACCTCGGATAGGCACGCTAGACGCTTCCTTGCTGCGACATAATACCTCAGCTACTCGAGTGGATGAAAATGCCTCGTCTTTACAAAGAAATAACCTACTTAAAAAGTAGGATAAGCCAGCTGATGTTCAAGTGCTCCTGGCCTGTAAAATCCGGCATCATGGCCGCAGTTCGTCCAAGGGAGATGCCCATGCGCTTCATACCATCGCTTATCGGTCTGGTCACACTGGCACTGGGTCCGGCATTCAGCGCCAGCGCCGCGGCCCCCGAACAGGCGCAACTGGTTGACTCGATCAACCACTATCGCAGCCAGGCGCAGCGCTGCGCGAGCCAGGCATCGCTGGAGTTGCCGCCACTGGTCGCCGATCCTCGCCTGGTGCTGCCGATCGACAACCCGGGCGACTTGCAGCAGGCGATGGCCGCCAATGCCTATCCAATGGTCACCGTGCAGGCGATCAGCCTGTCCGGACCACGTGACGCGGCGGCGGCCATGAAAGCGGTGCAGGAGAGTTTCTGCCAGGTGGTATTGAACCCGCAGTTCGTCGATATTGGCGTCAACCGCGAAGGCCGGGAGTGGCGCATTGTGCTGGCGCGGCCGCTGCTGAGCGGGCGCCTGGGTGACTGGCAGGCGGAAGGCCAGAAGCTGCTCGAGCAGATCAATAGCGCCCGTACGCAAGCACGCCAATGCGGCGGCCAGGCATTTGCCGCGACGACACCCCTGGCCTGGAACGCCGTGCTGGCGAGTGCCGCTGAAAGCCATACGCGGAACATGGCCAACAACAACTTTTTCGACCACAAGGACCGCGACGGTCGTACCCCCGGCGATCGGGCTGAGCTGGCAGGCTACAACGGCCAGTTGATCGGCGAGAACATCGCCGCCGGGCAAGACACCGCGCGCAAGGTGGTCGACGGCTGGCTGGCCAGCCCCGGCCACTGCGCCAACCTGATGAATCCACAATTCCGCGAGCTGGGCGCCGCCTACGCGGTGGACCCGAAGAGCGATGCGGGGATCTACTGGACCGCGATGTTCGGCAGCCAATAGATATTCGGGGAACGCCCCCTTGCTGGCGATGGCGGCCGCAAGGGCGATGCAAGACTCCAGGGCCTCATCGCCAGCAAGCTGGCTCCTGCAAGGGGCAAGGGATAGCGCGGCTAAGCCCCCCGCTGGCTGACTGACGGTTTTATCCAGCCTCGCCCAGCCGTTCCAGGACAAAGGCCCTGGCATGGCGGGTCATCTGGTCGAGCTGGCGGTCACGCTGCTTCTCGGCGTCGACCATCGCGCGCTTGCCATGTTGCTGCAGCAAGTAGGCATGAATCTGCCGTACCTCCAGCGAACGATAAATGGGCGCGATGTCCAGCACCGCCACCAGGCCGTCCGTGCCATGGTCGCGGGTATTCATCAACACCTGCGGCCCACGCGCGGCCAACACCTGGAAACCCATGGCCTCGAACACCGGCACCTTGCCGACGACGCAGGCCAGCTCCGCGTGAGGATAGCGTTCGAGCATCCGCCGCATCATCGCCCGCGCGACACCCTGGCGCCGATGACCTTCGCGCACCGCCATATAGGCCACCGAGCACGCCTGCGAATCATCCTTGACCGGCAGATAAAGCAGGAAACCCACGAGCTTCCCGGGATCCTGCGCATCCGTTGCGACGATCAGTTCAACGGCAAGCCCCTTTCCGCCCTCCATCGCCTGCAAGTAGAGATGAACCTCATACCCGACGCCGTATTGATACAGGTTGTAGAGTGGGTTGCTCGGCGCGATGGCCACCTGGCTGATATCGGTGACGTAATCGACGACCATTTGCTGGATCTGGCTGTGGATCGGCTCCGGGGGCGGGGTTTCAAACAAGGTGATCGTGGACATCGAACATCGGGCTCCGAGGGTTGAGGCGCACCCTTGGCAGTCTGCAGCAAAGGGCGCGAGCATGATAACCCGTCCTGATGCCCACAAGGTGCGAATGGCGTTGCTCGGCTCGTCAGTTACCACGCCCTCCCGCAAACGACCACTCATCCGCCTGGGTAGTGCTGATCACCACCATGACATCCTCCGGATCAATCCCCGGCGCCGTACTCAAGCGCTCAACCAGCCGCCGATAAAAGCGCTGTTTGGTGGCGGTATCTCGAGAGCGACCAGCCGTAATCGCGATCAGCACAAAGTCCGCACTGCGGGGTCCGCCGAGATAGTGGCTGTCGAAAACCAACTCACCCACCTCATGCTGGTGAATGACCTGGAAGCAGTCGGCCGCCGGCACCTCGAAGTTTTCCACCAGGGCCTCATGCAGCCCTTCGGATAGCTGGCGAAGGTACTCGGGGGACTTGCCGCGAAGCAGGGAAATACGGGCGAAAGGCATACAACCTCCAACAGAACTGTCGATTTGACGGAGGCAGGTTAACCAGCGACGATAGTTCCGAATATCAGATTAGATAGAACATATAGTCCTAAATAAGTGGATGATCTCCCCCATGCGTCACCCCACCTTCGATCTTGATGTACTGCGCACCTTTGTCGCTGGTGTCGAGCTCGGCAGCTTTGCCAAGGCAGCCGAGCGTCTTGGCCGTTCGACCTCGGCGGTCAGCGCCCAGTTGAAGAAACTCGAAAGCCAGGTCGGCAGTGCGGTATTGGTCAAGTCAGGCCGCGGCTTGATCCTGTCACCGACCGGCGAGTCCTTGCTCGGCCAGGCCCGGCGGTTGCTGGAGTTGAACGACGAGATATTCAGCAACTTGCAGGAGGCCCGTATCGAAGGAACGCTACGTATCGGGTTGCAGGACGATTTTGCCGAACACCTGCTCAGCGACGTACTGCGGCGCTTTGCCCGGGTCCATCCAGGGGTCAGCCTGGAAGTCAGTATCGCCCGCAACGCCGAGCTGTTGGCACTGATCGAGAGTGGTCGCCTGGATCTGGCGCTGGCCTGGGACGCCGGTGCGAGCACGCCCCACGCCCTGCGCCTCGGAGAAACGCCAATGCAGTGGATAGGCCCACGCGACCTGTCCGCACCGCCTCAGGCCGACAACCTGCCGTTACCCCTGGTGGTGTTCGACGCGCCGTGTATCTTGCGTAGCATCGCCACCCAGGCACTGGACCAGGCGCGCATCCCCTGGCGTGTGGCGCTCACCAGCCCGAGCGTCAGTGGCATCTGGGCCGCCGTGACAGCCGGACTCGGTATCACCTTGCGTACCCGCATCGGTCTTCCCGCCCACCTTGCCGTGATTGACGACCTGCCCCCACTGCCCAGGCTCGGCTATGTACTGCACCAGGCCGCGGAAGCGCCAACCGCCGCCGTGCGACAATTGTCCGAGCTGATCCAGGCGAGCCTCGCCGAACGCCGATAGCTGGCCGCCGCTCATTCAACTGCGTACCATCCGCCCCCCTATTTTCACCGCCGCTGCCGCCGGCACGTCTTTCAGGTATGCCATGAAACCCCAACACCTTCGCGTCGACGCCCTGGCTGGACTGACCACCGCCTTCGCCCTGCTGCCCGAATGCATCGCCTTTGCCCTGGTCGCCCATCTCAATCCGCTGATGGGACTGTACGGTGCCGTCATTATCTGCACCCTCACCGCGTTGCTGGGTGGACGGCCCGGCATGATCTCCGGCGCCGCTGGCTCAATGGCCGTGGTAATCGTCGCGCTGGTGGTACAGCACGGTGTGCAGTACCTGCTCGCTACGGTACTGCTGGGCGGACTGATCATGCTTGCCTTCGGCCTTCTGCGCCTGGGCAAGCTGGTGCGCATGGTGCCGCACCCGGTGATGCTCGGTTTCGTCAACGGCCTGGCAATCATCATTGCCCTGGCCCAGCTGGAACACTTCAAGAGCGGCGAAAGCTGGCTGAGCGGCACGCCGCTCTACCTGATGATGGGACTGGTGGCCCTGACCATGGCCATTGTCTACCTGCTGCCGCGCCTGACCCGCAGCGTGCCACCGGCGCTGGTGGCAATCCTCGGTGTAGGCCTGGCGGTGTACCTGCTCGACCTGCCGACCCGGACCCTCGGCGACATGGCGCATATCGCTGGCGGCTTGCCAGTGCTGGCCCTGCCGCAACTGCCGTGGAGCCTGGAAACCCTGCGGATCATCGCGCCCTATGCATTCTTGATGGCGCTGGTCGGCCTGCTGGAAACCCTGCTGACCCTGAACCTGACCGATGAAATCAGCGAAAGCCGCGGCTATCCGGATCGCGAATGCGCGGCATTGGGCGTGGCCAATATGGTCAGCGGCCTGTTTGGCGGCATGGGCGGCTGCGCCATGATCGGCCAGACCGTGATCAACCTCAGTTCCGGCGGTCGGGGGCGGCTCTCAGGAGTGGTTGCCGGGCTGATGATCCTGCTGTTTATCCTGTTCCTGTCACCTTTTATCGAGCGCATTCCGCTGGCCGCCCTGGTCGGAGTCATGTTCGTGGTCGCGCAACAGACCTTCGCCTGGGCCTCGCTGCGGGCGCTCAACAAAGTACCGCTCAATGACGTCCTGGTGATCGTCGCGGTGACCGGCATTACCGTGTTCACCGACCTCGCCACCGCCGTGCTCTGCGGGATCGTCATCGCCGCGCTCAACTTCGCCTGGCGGCAGGCCCGGGAGCTGTACGCCGACACACATCTGGAAGCCGACGGCAGCAAGCTCTATCGCCTGCACGGCACGCTGTTTTTTGCCTCGACGACGCTGTTTCTCGAGCAGTTCGAGCCTGTCAACGATCCATCCCGGGTGACCCTCGACTGTCGCCATCTGAACTTCATCGACTACTCGGCCATTGCCGCGTTGAAGACGCTGCGCGAGCGCTACGCGAAGGCCGGCAAACAACTGCACGTGTTGCACTTGTCCGAGCGCTGCAAGCGCTTGCTCAAGCGCGCGGGCGCGCATTAATCAATAGCCTGCGGCGCAGTGACCGCAGCATATTCTGCAAGCACCAGCCGGCGCACGCCGGCAAATATGCTTAAAATGCCGACCCTTTCCCAGCCGGCACCGCCTGATGAACCCCGACGCCTTGTCCCTCCTCCAGCATCACCTGCTCACGGCCCTGACAGCCGCCCCCTCGGAGACCCGGCGCCTGTTCCACGGGCGCGGGCGCTGCTGGCCGGGGCTGGAGCAATTGACCGTCGATTGGCTGCAAGGCGTGGTGCTGGTGTCGCTGTTCAAGGAGCCGGAGCCCGCGCAGCTCCAGGCCCTCAAGGACCTGCTGATGGCGACGGGCCAAGCGCCCGCCTGGCTGGCCAGCGGCGCGCACACCCTGTTGCTGCACCATCGCTACCTGCCCCTTAGCCCCGCCGAATGGCTGGTGGGCCAGGCCATCGAGGAGTGGGTGATCACTGAAGGCGGTCTGCGCTATCAGGTGGACCTGGGCAAGAAACAGAACAACGGCCTGTTTCTCGACATGCGTTATGGTCGCGACTGGGTGCGGGCCAACGCCCGGGGCAAGCGCGTGTTGAACCTGTTTGCCTACACCTGCGGCTTTTCCGTGGCGGCGCTCGCCGGCGGTGCCGAGCATGTGCTCAACCTGGATATGTCCCGTGCGGCCCTGAGCCGCGGGCGCGACAATCATCGGCTGAACGGGCATGACCTGAGCAAGGTCGGCTTTCTCGGCCACGATCTGTTCAAGTCCTGGGGCAAGGTCATCGGCAGCGGGCCTTTCGACCTGGTGATCATCGACCCACCCTCCTTCCAAAAAGGCAGTTTCCTGCTGAGCAAGGATTACCAGCGCGTCTTGCGCCGCCTGCCGGAGCTGCTGGGTCCCGACGGCAGCGTCCTCGCCTGCATGAACGATCCGGCCGTGGGCCCGGATTTTCTTATCGATGGCGTGACCCGTGAAGCACCGGGGCTGGTGTTCGAACGACGCCTGGACAACCCACCGGAATTTCCCGATATCGACGCCGAAAGCGGATTGAAGGCCTTGTTGTTCAAGCAGGGTGCTATCCTGCCGACAAAAACCGAACCCTGCGTTTCGTGAGGCTGTAGTGTCCCGAGGTATTGTTTTTTCGGTGTTGGCGTCCTGCCTGTTCGCCATCATGTATTTCTATACGTCCGTACTCAGCCCCCTCAACGGTGAAGAGATCTTCGGCTGGCGTATGCTGCTGACCGCGCCCTGCATGACCGTGTTCATGCTGGTCTCCGGCGACTGGAAGCTCGTGCCGGCCATCCTGACCAGGGTACGCCGGGAGCCGCTGTTGCCGCTCAAGTTGCTGCTGTCGGCGGCCCTGCTCGGCTTGCAGCTGTGGGTATTCCTCTGGGCGCCGCTCAACGGACACAGTCTGGATGTGTCCCTCGGCTATTTCCTCTTGCCACTGAGCATGGTGCTCACCGGACGCATCGTCTACGGTGAACGTCTGTCGCGGCTGCAAACCATTGCCGCGCTGCTCGCCCTCTGTGGCGTGCTCAACGAGTTGTATCGGGTCGGCAGCTTTTCCTGGACCACTCTGCTGGTGGCCATCGGTTATCCGATTTACTTTGTGCTGCGGCGACGCAACAGAACCGACAACCTCGGCGGCCTGTGGCTCGAGATGATGTTGCTGCTGCCGGTGGCGTGGTGGTTCGTGCAGCACGGCGAACAGGGTTTTGCCGTGGTCAACCAGCGGCCGGCACTGTATGCGCTGATCCCGTTGCTGGGCGCAATCAGTGCCGCGGCGCTGATCTGCTACTTGCTGGCGAGCCGGATGCTGGCCTTCGGGCTGTTCGGTTTGCTCGGCTATGTGGAGCCGGTGTTGCTGGTGATCGTCGCCCTGTTGTTGGGGGAAAGCATCGGGCCGGAAGAATGGCTGACCTACCTGCCGATCTGGCTGGCGGTGTTGGTATTGGTGCTGGAAGGGGCGAAACGGGTGCTCGCGGCGCGGCGCTGAACTTCCCAGGCCGCCGCCAGCGACTCGCTCAAGATACCGCAGTCTCTGCCACGGTTGGCAGCCACAAGCGGAAACGCGCGCCCCCCAGCGGCGATTGCTCGGCGGTCAGCGTGCCACCCTGGGCTTCCAGTGCGCGCCGGCTGATGGCCAGGCCCAGGCCAAAACCGCCGGTGGCGCGATCGCGACTGCGGTCCAGGCGATAGAACGGCTCGAAAATCCGCTCCCGATCCAACTCGGGAATGCCGATGCCGTCGTCATCGACCCACAGCTCGCAGCCTTCCGGGTTGACCTTGACGCCAATCTGGATCCGTCGCTCGCAGTAACGCATGGCGTTGCGCAACAGGTTCTGCACCGCTCGTGCGGTCAGGCGCGGATCGAGGGCAAAGCGCTCCAGCGACCCGTGCATCAACACGTCCAACACGGTATCCGGCGCTTCCAGCTCTTCATCGAAGCTGCCGAGGATGCTGTCGACGAACTCGTCCAGCGACACCATGACCCGTTCCGGCTGCCGGGCCGGGTTCTGCAAGCGGCTATAGGACAACAGCTCCAGTACCAACTCGTCCAGCTCACGGATATGCGCCACCAACCCTTGCAGGCGCTCGCGGGATGCCAGCGGCAACTCCTCGGACAAGGCCAGGGCCAGGCCAAAATCCAGCCGGGTCAAGGGTGTGCGCAGTTCATGGGACACCGCGTTGAGCAGATCACGCTGCTGGTTGAGCAGGTGCTCGATATCGGCGGCCATGGTGTCGAAAACCGCCGCCAGCTCACCAATGTTGGAACGTGGCGAGATGTTCGTGCGCTCGCTGAGCCGGCCCTGGCCAAGGTACCTGGCGGTTTGCTTGAGACGCTCCAGGTCGCGCCAGTGCGGGCGCAGCCAGAACAACAGGCAGGCCAGCAATGCGGCGCCGATCAACACATTCATGCTCCAGAACAACAGATTCATGTCCAGCGGATCGGGCGGCACCCGCAGGGCTACCGCCCATTGCTTATCCAGTGGCGATACTCCGAGGGTTGTGGTCCCCCAGTCGCCCAGGCGCATCACATCCTCGCCGTTGCGCAGCCGTTTTTGCTCCGGCTCGCTGAAAGTCATGTCATCAATGCGGATCAAGCTGACCTGCAAGGGTGCGAAACGCTGGTCCAGACTGCTGGCCAGTGCCGACCACTGATCTATCGGGACGCGATGAAACTGCTCGTTCAACAGACTCTGAAAGCCCCGGGACTGCTCCAGGTTGTAGCGCATGAAACGATCGTTGAAGAGCCCGATCACCACTACGGGCACCAGATAATTTGCCGCGCTAAAGGTAACAATGGTGATCAGGTAAAGCCGCACGAGGATCTTCAGCATCGCTTCAGTACTCCCACTCGGAGCGACTGAACAGGTAGCCCTTGCCCCATACGGTCTTGATCTTGCGCGCTTCACCCGCATGGTCATCGAACTTGCGGCGCAATTTGGAAATCGCCACGTCCACCGAACGGTCGGTGCCATTGAATTCGATACCGCGCAGGCGCTGGAGAATCTGGTCGCGACTGAGCACTTCGCCGGCGTGTCGGGCCAGCACCACCAGCAGGTTGTACTCACCACTGGACAGCTCCACCGTCTGCTCGCGCCAGACCACGGTGCGCTCCGACAGGTCGATGCACAGGTTGCCCATCAGGATCCGGTCGCTGGCCAGCGGAGAATCGCCCAGACTGCTACGGCGCAGCAGGGTTCGCACCCGGGCCAGCAGCACTCGTGGTTCGCAGGGCTTGGTCACGTAGTCGTCGGCGCCCATCTCCAGGCCCAGCACCTGGTCGTGGCTGTCATCGCGGGCGGTGAGCATCAGGATCGGCAGCGTCGCCGATTCGGCGCGCAACAGGCGACACACTTGCAGGCCGTCGAGGCCCGGCAGCATCAAGTCAAGGATCACCAGGTCCGGCGAAGTCTTTCGAGCATGTTCGCGCACCTGGTCGCCACGGGTCAGCACATTGACGTGGTAGCCGTTGCGCTCCAGGTAGCTGGCGATCAATTCACTGAGGGCGTTGTCGTCTTCGACCAGTAGAATGTTAGGCATAGTAAAATTTACAAAGCGGAAACCGTGGAGGATATACGCCTGTAGGCCCCAACGAGCAGAAGCTTCACACTTTTTCACCAACGCCCTACATAGGTTAACAACACCGTCTGGGCGCGCCCCTTAGCATGCGGAGGTCATTACTGGAACTCTGTTATGTTGAAGAAGCTATTTGCCCCGCTTTGCGTGTCGGGCCTGGCGCTGGTCCTGAGCGCCTGTGACAAATCCCCGAAAGCCCCGGAAACACCGCCAGCGCCCACGGTTCGGGTCGAGACACTCAAAAGCCGCAGCCTGTCCATCAATAGCGAACTGAGCGGACGCATTGCCGCGCCACGCATTGCCCAAGTCCGCGCCCGCGTGGCCGGTGTGGTGCTGCAACAGGTATTTCGCGAAGGTAGCGACGTGAAGCAGGGCGACGTATTGTTCCGCATCGACCCGGCGCCGTTCAAGGCCGACCTCGACAGCGCGGTCGCCAGTCTGCAAAAGGCCGAGGCCAACGCCCTCCAGACCCGGCTACAGCAGCAGCGCTATCGCGACCTGGTGGAAAGCAACGCTGTCAGCCGCCAGGACTATGACAACGCCATAGCCGCCGCGCGCCAGAGCGCCGCCGATGTCGCCGCCAACAAGGCCGCCGTGCAACGGGCCCGACTCAACCTCGGCTATGCCACCGTCACCGCGCCGATTTCCGGGCGCATCGGTCGGGCGCTGGTAACCGAAGGCGCCCTGGTTGGCCAAAGTGAAACCACGCCGCTGGCGCTGATCCAGCAGTTGAATCCGATCCACGCCGACCTGACCCAGTCGACTCGCGAGCTCAATAAGCTGCGCCGCGCCCTGCGCGCCGGGCAGTTGCAGCAGGTCGGGCAGAATCAGGCCAAAGCCACGCTGATCCAGGACGACGGCAGTGCCTACCCGTTGCCAGGCAAGTTGCTGTTCACCGATATCAGCGTCGACCCCGGCACCGGCCAGGTGATCCTGCGCAGCGAATTCCCCAACCCCGACCTCGACCTGTTGCCCGGTAGTTTCGTCCGGGTGCGCGTCGAGCAGGCGGTGAACCATGAAGCGCTTACCGTGCAGCAACGAGCCATCCAGCGCGACAGCGCCGGGATCGCCCAGGTACTGCTGGTGGACGCCGAACAACGGGTCCGCCAACAGCCGGTGCAGCTGGGAGCGGTGCAGGACGATCACTGGATCGTCAACGAAGGCCTCAAGCCTGGCGACCGCGTCGTCGTCGAGGGTCTGCAACACGCCCGTGTCGGAGAGAAGGTCCGGATCGACGACAGCCCTCTTCCCCTCGCCCAGTCCAAAGGACAGTGAGCATGCCGCATTTCTTTATCGACCGGCCGGTCTTCGCCTGGGTGGTCGCTTTGTTCATCCTGCTGGCGGGCGTATTGGCTATCCCGCAGTTGCCAGTGGCGCAGTACCCTAACGTCGCGCCACCGAAGGTGGAAATCTATGCCGTCTACCCCGGCGCGTCGGCACAGACCATGGACGAAAGTGTGGTCAGCCTGATCGAGCAGGAGCTCAACGGCGTCGATCACCTGTTGTATTTCGAATCCCAGAGCAGCCTGGGCAGTGCCACGATTACCGCCACCTTTCAGCCGGGCACCAACCCGGAAATGGCCCAGGTGGATGTGCAGAACCGCCTGAAAGCGGTGGAGTCGCGCTTGCCCGCCGCCGTGACCCAGCAAGGCCTGCAGGTGCAAAAGGTCTCCTCCGGCTTCCTGTTGCTCGCGACGCTCTCTTCCAGCGACGGCAAGTATGACGAAAGCGCCCTCAGCGACTACCTGGCGCGCAACGTGATGAACGAGATCAAGCGCCTCGACGGTGTCGGCAAGGCCCAGCTGTATGGCGCCGAACGGGCCATGCGGATCTGGATCGACCCGCAAAAGCTGGTGGGTTTCAACCTGACCCCGGCAGACGTCAGCGCCGCCGTGGCCGGGCAGAACGCTCAAGTTTCGGCGGGCAGCATTGGCGACCTGCCAGCCCGCCCAACCCAGGAAATCACTGCGGCGGTGCTGGTCAAGGGCCGATTGAGCACGCCCCAGGAGTTCGCCGATATTGTCCTGCGGGCCAATTCCGACGGCTCCAGCGTGCGCATTGGCGATGTCGCCCGGGTGGAAATCGGCAGCCAGGATTACCAGTATGGCACCCGCCTGAACGGCAAGCCGTCCACGGCCTTCAGCGTGCAATTGAGCCCCGGGGCCAATGCCCTGCGCACCGCCACTCTGGTGCGCGCCAAGCTCGACGAGCTGGCGCGCTACTTCCCGGCCGGGGTCGAATACAAGATCCCCTACGACACTTCGCCGTTCGTCAAGGTCTCGATCACCAAGGTGCTCTACACCCTGGGTGAAGCCATGCTGCTGGTGTTCGCGGTAATGTTCCTGTTCCTGCAGAACATCCGCTACACCCTGATCCCGACCCTGGTGGTACCGGTGGCGCTGATGGGCACCTTTGCCACCATGCTGGTCCTGGGCTTCTCGATCAACGTGCTGACCATGTTCGGCATGGTGCTGGCCATCGGTATCCTGGTGGACGATGCGATTGTGGTGGTGGAAAACGTCGAGCGGATCATGGCCACTGAAGGGCTGTCACCGCGGGACGCCACCCGCAAGGCGATGGGCCAGATCAGCGGCGCCATTGTCGGTATCACCCTGGTGCTGGTGGCGGTGTTCATTCCCATGGCCTTCATGCAGGGTTCGGTGGGGGTGATCTACCAGCAGTTCTCATTGTCCATGGCGACCTCGATCCTGTTCTCGGCCTTCCTCGCCCTGACCCTGACCCCGGCGCTGTGCGCCACCCTGCTCAAGCCGATAGCCCAGGGCGAGCATCACGCCAAGGGCGGTTTCTTCGGCGCGTTCAACCGACGTTTCGAGCAGCTTGGTAATAAATATGAAGGCTGGGTGGTGTATGCCCTGAAACGCAGCGGCCGCTACCTGCTGGTCTATGGCCTGCTGCTGGTGCTGCTGGGGTTGTGCTTCACGCGTCTGCCCGCCTCCTTCCTGCCGGTGGAAGACCAGGGCTATACCATCACCGATATCCAGCTGCCGCCCGGGGCGAGCCAGAACCGCACGATCAAGGTGGTGGAACAGATCGAAGCCCATAACGCCACGGAGCCGGGTGTTGGCGATACCACCATGATCCTCGGTTTCAGCTTCTCCGGCAGCGGGCAGAACGCCGCGCTGGCTTTCACCACCTTGAAGGACTGGTCGGTGCGTGGCGCCAAGGACTCGGCGCAAGCCATTGCCGAGCGCGCCAACCTGGTCCTGGGCGAGGTCAAGGATGCCGTGGCCTACGCCATTCTGCCACCGCCGGTGGATGGCCTAGGCACCTCCGCCGGCTTCGAGTTCCGCTTGCAGGACCGTGGTGGCGTTGGTCATGAAGCGCTGATGAACGCCCGCAGCCAGTTGCTGGCGGCAGCGGAAAAGAGCCCGGTGCTGGCCAATGTCCGCGAAAGCGCCCTGGCCGAAGCGCCGCAAGTACAGCTGGAAGTCGATCGACAGCAGGCCAATGCGCTGGGCGTGTCCTTCGCCGATATTGGCGCCCTGCTCTCCACCGCGCTGGGCTCGACCTATGTCAACGACTTCCCGAACCAGGGACGCATGCAGCGAGTGGTGATCCAGGCTGAAGGCGACCAGCGCAGCCAGGTGGCCGATCTGCTGAAGATCAATGTGCGCAACAGCAGCGGGAAAATGGTGCCGCTCTCGGCCTTTGTCCAGGCGCACTGGACCCAGGGCCCAGCTCAGCTGACCCGCTACAACGGCTACCCGGCAATTGCCATTTCCGGAGAACCCAAGACCGGGCACAGCACCGGGCAGGCGATGCAGGAGATTGAGCGACTGGTCACACAATTGCCAACCGGGCTCGGCCTGGAGTGGACCGGGTTGTCGTTGCAGGAGCGCTTGTCCGGCTCCCAGGCGACGATGTTGCTGGGGCTGTCGCTGCTGGTGGTGTTCCTCTGTCTGGCGGCGCTGTATGAAAGCTGGTCGATCCCGACCTCGGTACTGTTGGTGGTGCCGCTCGGGGTGCTCGGTGCGGTCCTGGCGGTGACCTTGCGCGGGATGCCCAACGATGTGTTCTTCAAAGTCGGCCTGATCACTATCATCGGCCTGTCGGCGAAGAATGCGATCCTGATCATCGAGTTCGCCAAGAGCCTCCATGACGCGGGGCATGATCTGCTCGACGCCACGGTACAGGCGGCGCGCCTGCGCTTGCGGCCGATCATCATGACCTCGCTGGCGTTTATCCTCGGGGTGGTACCGCTGGCGATCGCCACCGGTGCCAGTTCGGCGAGCCAGCAGGCGATCGGTACCGGGGTGATTGGCGGGATGATCACGGCGACGCTGGCGGTGCTGTTCGTGCCAGTGTTCTTTGTGGTGGTGACGAAGCTGGCCAGGCGCAAGGGGGCATGATTATAGGTTGACCTCAAGGCCCTCTTCGCGGGCAAGCCCTGCTCCTACAGTTTCGTGTCGTGTACAAAGCTGGTGTACGACGCCGTACTGTAGGAGCAGGGCTTGCCCGCGAAGAGGCCGGCCCAGGCAACCCACCTGCCCCGGCTATTGCACCAACTGGTTGATCTCGATGATCGGCAGCAACACCGCCATCACGATCAACAGCACCACCGCCCCCATCACCACGATCATCAGTGGTTCGAGCAACGCGGTCATGCCCATGGCCCGTCGCTCGATGTCCCGTGACAGGGTCTGCGCCGCCCGCTCCAGCATCGGCGGCAATGAGCCGGTTTTCTCGCCGCTGGCAATCAGATGGATCAACACCGGTGGAAACACCTTTTCCACCTTCAGCGCCGCCGCCAGGTTCACCCCTTCGCGGACCCGCGCCGTGGCCTCGCTCACACTCAGGCTCAGGCGGTCGTTGGACACCGTCTGGCGCGCCGCCTCCAGCGCCCGCAGCAACGGCACCCCGGCCCCGCCGAGAATCGCCAGGGTCGAGGCGAAGCGCGCGGTGTTCAGCCCCAGCACGAAACGGCCGATCAACGGCAGACGCAGGATCCGACTGTGCCAGCCCAATCGCGCCGCTGGATTGCGCAAATACAGGCGCCAGCCCCAGAACCCAGCGACCAGGACGGCGAAACACAGCCAACCCCAGGCGCGGATGAAGTCGCTGGCATTGAGCATGGCCACGGTCAGCCCGGGCAGATCCTGGCGGGCCTGGGAAAAGGCGCTGACCACCTGGGGTACCACATAACTGAGCAGGAAAATCACAATCGCCACCGACACCAACCCCACCACCCCCGGGTAGATGAACGCGGTAAGAATCTTGCCCCGCAGGTTGTTGCGCTCCTCGATATAGTCGGCCAATCGCTCCATGACCTGGGCCAGGTCGCCGGACTCCTCGCCCGCGGCGATCAACGCCCGGTAGATGTCGGGAAAGTCCCGTGGCCGCTTGGCCAGGGCTTCAGCCAGGCGCATGCCGCCGCGCACATCGGCACGCACCGCGCTCAGGGTCTGGGCGATATGCTTGCGCTCGGCCTGCTCCACCGCCGCACTCAGCGCGGCTTCCAGCGGCAGGCTGGCGCCCAGCAGGCTCGCCAGTTGCCGGGTGGCCCAGGCCAGGTCGTTGTCCGACAGCTTGGCGCTGAACATCCCGCTGGCGCCGCCAGCGCCTTGAACGCCATCCGCCTGGACCAGCAAGGCAGTCAACCCGCGACTGCGCAATACGCCCATGGCCGCACCCTGGCTGTCGGCTTCCAGATGGCCGGTTTCGATCTTGCCCAGGGCGTCGGCGGCTTCGAAGCGATAGCGATTCATCAGGTGTCCCGTGTCACGCGAAGGATCTCTTCCGGCGCGGTGGCGCCGCTGCGTACCCAGCGCTCGCCATCCTCGCGCATGCTCAACATGCCCGCCGCGCGCGCGGCCAGGCGCAGGGCCTGCTCGCCGGCGCCCTGGTGGATCAGCGTGCGGATGTCATCGTCAATGCAGAACAGCTCGTGGATACCGGTGCGGCCGCTGTAGCCGGTGTGATTGCATACACTGCAGCCCAGCGGCCGCCAGGTGCCGGGCGCGGCCGGATCTTCCTGGCGACAGTGCTGGCACAGCCGTCGCACCAGACGCTGGGCCAACACGCCGAGCATCGACGAGGCCAGCAGGAACGGCTCGACGCCCATGTCGATCAAGCGGTTGACCGCCGACACCGCGTCGTTGGTGTGCAGGGTCGCCAGCACCAAGTGTCCGGTGAGCGAGGCCTGCACGGCAATCTGCGCGGTTTCGAGGTCGCGGATCTCGCCGATCATGATGATGTCCGGGTCCTGGCGCAGAATCGCCCGCAAGGCCAGGGCGAAGGTCATGTCGATCTTGGCGTTGACCTGGATCTGGCTGATGCCTGGCAGGTCATACTCCACCGGGTCCTCGACGGTGAGGATATTGCTGGTGCTGGCGTCGAGCCGGGCCAGGGCGGCGTAGAGGCTGGTGGTCTTGCCACTGCCGGTGGGTCCGGTGACCAGCACGATGCCGTGGGGCTGGCGGATCAGTTGATCGAGCCGGGCCAGCACCTCGGGGTCCATGCCCAGGGTTTCCAGTTGCAGGCGCCCGGCCTGCTTGTCCAGAAGACGCATCACCACCCGTTCGCCATGGCCGGTGGGCACGGTGGAGACACGGATATCGATCGGTCGACCGGCCACGCGCAAGGCAATGCGGCCATCCTGGGGCAAGCGTTTCTCGGCGATATCCAACTGGGCCATGATCTTGATCCGCGACACCAGCGCCCCGTGCAGGGCCTTGCGCGGCGAGACCACGTCGCGCAGGGTACCGTCGACCCGATAGCGCACCACCGAATGGGTCTCGAAGGGTTCGATATGGATATCACTGGCCTCGTCCCGCGCGGCCTGGGTCAGCAAGGCGTTGATCATGCGAATTACCGGGGCGCCGTCCTGGGTGTCGAGCAGGTCGGTGATTTCCGGGATGTCCTGCATCAGGCGGTCGAGATCCACTTCGTTTTCCGCCGCGCCGACCACCGCCGCCGCGCTGCCGGTGTCGGCATAGGCGCTGGCGAGCAGGCCATCGAGTTCGTCGTCACGCACCCGCTCCAGCCGCGCCGGGCCGAACTGCCGGCGCACCTCGCTGATGGCCCAGCCCGGGGTCGACGGACACAGGATCAGTACCGCCCCCTCCTCGCCCTCGCGCAGCAGGACCCGCTGCGCCTTGGCCCACGCATACGGCAACGCGCTCATGGTTGTGCGCGCTCATTGACCGATAACGGCACCGCGCGAATCGCCGCCCGTGGCGTTTGCGGGGTCGACGGCGCGGAGCCCGGGATCGCCTGGGCCGCATTCGGCAACTGTGGCGCCTGCATGTCCGGCATGGCCCAGCTGCGCTCCGGCTGCAAGTTGCCCTGGGCCCGGCGGATGAAGTCATAACGGTTCAGGGTGATACTGCGCCCGGCCGCGCCGTCGCGAATGATGTAGGGCCGCAGGAAGACCATCAGGTTGGTCTTGCTGGTCGTGCGCCGCTCGTGACGAAACAGCGCGCCGATCCCTGGAATGCTCGACAGGAACGGCACGCCATCGTTGGCCTGGGTATAACCGTCCTGCAACAGCCCACCGAGGACCATGATCTGGCCATCATCGAGCAGGATGCTGGTGTCGATGGCGCGCTTGTTGGTCACCGTGCCGGCGGCCGTCGCCGTGGCACGGTCGTCAACCGAGCTGACCTCCTGATAGATATCCAGCTTGACCGTGCCGCCTTCGGAAATCTGCGGCCGCACGTTGAGCTTGAGGCCCACCTCCTCGCGCTGGATGGTCTGGAAGGGGTTGTTGCTGGAACTGCTGCCATTGGTGACGTACTGGCCGCTGACAAAGGGAATGGTCTGGCCGACGAAGATGCTCGCCACCTCGTTGTCCAGGGTCAGCAGGTTGGGCGTCGACAGTACGTTGGAGCCGCCCTTGCTTTTCAACGCCCGGGCCAGGACCTTGAGATCCATGACCTGGCCAACGCCGGGGATGTTTACCGAGCCCTTGACCAAGCCCAGGCTCAGCCCCTGGGGCAGTACGTCGATACTGTTCTTGGCGGTGCTGACCAGGTTGGTCCCCCCCAGGTTGACCCCACCGATCACGCCATTGCCGGCCAGGTTTCCGGCCTGCCATTGCACGCCGAATTCATTGGCATCGTCTTCGCTGACTTCGACGATCAGGCTTTCGATCACCACCTGGGCCCGGCGCTGATCCAGCAGGTCGATGACTTCCCGCAGGTTGCGGTAGAGCGGGTCCGGCGCACTGATCAGCAAGGTATTGGTGGTGGCGTCGGCCTGGATAGTCACTCCACCCGCGGAAAACGCCACGCTCTGGTCCGCGGCCGGGCTGGCGCCGCCGGTGCGGGCGCCCTGTGCATAGGCCGGACTGCCGCTGGTGGTAGTGCCGCTCGCGGTGCCGCTGGCAGTCTGTGGGTTGGCCTGGCCATTTTGGTTACTACTGTTCATCCCGCCGTTATTGAGCATGGCCCGGGCTGGATCGGCCTTGCCGTCGCCGCTGTCGCTCTCCCCGGTGAGCAGCCCACGCAGGGCCTGGGCCAGTTTGCCGGCCTGGGCGTTGCGCAGGTACACCACGTGCAGGTTGCTCGGGTTGCTCTGGGCATTGTCCAGCTTGTAGATCAACTCCCGGGCCAGTTGCGTGCGCTCCGGGCTGCCGGAACGAATGATGATCGAGTTGGAACGCGGGTCACCGAGCACGGTGATTTTCTGCGTCGGATCATTGCCGGGGCTGTCCAGCAGCTCGGCGACCATACCGGCAATATCACTGGCGATGCCGTTCTGGATCGTCACCACGTCGGTGTCGATGGCGCTGGGAGTATCAATGCTGGCGATCAGCGTGGCGACCCGCTCCAGGTTCTGCGCGTAATCGGTAATCACCACGGTGTTATTGCCCGGGTAGGCATTGATTGGATTGTTCGGCGAGACGATGGGCCGCAGCACCGGGATCAGGTTCACCGCGTTTTCGTATTGCAAGCGGAAGGTGCGCGTCAGCATGCCGCCCTCGGCCGGGCGGTCAGGGCTGTAGATCGGTCCACCGAGCAACTTGGCATCGGCCTCCGGCACCACCTGGCTGACCCCGCCGACGTCCACCACGCTGAAGCCCTGCATGCGCAAGGCCGCCAACAGCATGTCGTAGGCCCGATGAGCCGGGACCTCGCCTTCGGAAACCAGGGTCAGGTTGCCCTTGACCCGCGGATCCACCAGGAACTGCCGCCCGGTGGAACGCGACAGCGCCCGCACCACCGCCTGGATATCGGCGTCGACGAAATTCAATTGCACCGGCTGGTCGCCCAAGGGATTGGCCGGCGTTGCGCTCCTGGCCGCCAGGCCCTTACCCGCCGCGGGATTGAGCGGCGTGCGCGGCGAGCGGTGTTGCTGTTCCAGTTGGGCCTGGACCCGCTGCCGGTCAGCCACGGCATCGCCGCCCTTGACCGTCGAGGCCAGGGGCCGGCCCAACTCGCTTTCCACCAGTAACGGCGGCGCTGAGGATGGCGGCGTGTTGCTGCAGGCGCTCAAGGCCATCAATAACCAGGGCGCCGCGGCCTGCCGACAACGCAGGGCCGATAAAGAACCTGACCACTTCATGAAGCTTCCTTAGCGCCAAGCGCCTGATCCATGCGAACGGTTCCGGACAGTTTGCCCGCCGTGCCATCGGGTTCGGTCGTGCCCGTGCGCCGCAAACGGGCCTCGACCACTTCCAGGGTGAATGAACCGGGATTACCCAACAGCCAGCCCAGCAGCCCATCCGCCGGAGCCTCGTCGAAGGTCAGCAGCCAGCCCGCGCCGGCGTGTTGCAACTGGTAGTGCCCGGCCAGGCCACCAGCGTCCAGGCTGCTACGCAAACCGACCTCGAGGTTCCCGGCATTCGGCGCGGCCAGCCCTTGCAGCAGGCCGTCGAGTGTCTGCGCCTGGGTGCGCAACCTGGGGGTTTCCAGGCGCCAGAAGTCGATTTTCCGCAACGCTGGCTGAATCAGCACAAGCCACACCAGCAGGCTACAGACGCCCGCCGCCATGCCCAGCACCAGCTGTCGTTCGCGCTGTGCCAGGCTTTGCCAATACAACCGGGCCTGGCTCGCCAACTGCCGCCAGCGGCTGCGATAGCGCTGTATGAGGGCCTTATTCACTGTCGTTCTCCGCCAGCGGTTGTGGCTGTTGGCCGTTGGCTTTCAGGACCCAGCCGTCGGCGACCGGGGCAACCTCCACGCCAGCCTGGTTCAGGCTCGCCTGCCAGGCCTTGTCGCGACCGCCGCCCGGGGCGCCCGGCAGCGGGCTCAGGTGCAATTCGCCGTGTTCGAAAACCAGCGCCTGTAGGCTACCGACCATGAACGGCATGGCGCTCCCGGCCTGCTGGACCAGACGGGCAAAACCGCTGCCCCCGGGCGTGCCGTTGTCACGCAAGGCCAGTTGCTGGCGAGCCTGTTGCAGCGGGTTGAGTACCATCGGCAAAGCCGGAAACGCCTGCTGGACGCGCTGGGTCATCCAGGCCTTGAGTTGCTGTCCCTGCGTCACCTGTCGGGCGGCATAGAAGTTCAGTCCCACCGCCCAGACTGCCACCGCGAGCACCGTGCAGGCCACGGCTCGCGGCCAACCGCCGGGATTCGCCGCGCTCGGCTGGGCTGCCCCGTGCAACCCCCAGCCCGGGGCCTTGCCGGACCAGGCGCGCTCCTCGGGCAAGGTCTGGATCAGGGCGTTGTCCGGCGCCGAGGCGCCGACCCAATACACCACGCCGCCGCTGTTGAGCACATCCGCCAGCGCAGCCTCGACCGCCGGATGAACCTGGGCCTGGTCCTGGCTGCGACGTATCAGCAGATGCTCATCAAGCACCGCCACCACGGGCGTCTGTGCGGGCTCCACCGCCAGGCGGTAGGCCGCTGGGTAAACGCCGCGAAGCTTGAGCCCGGCCTCGCACAGCAGCGCGCCGAGCCGCTCCAGCAGTGCCCGCTGCAACCAGGCAAGCTGCACCAGCCCCTCGGCATCGCGAGGACTATGGACTATATGCATCGACTCGCAACCGCCGAGGATCAGCGCCTGGGCCGCACACCCCACTGCCGCCTGAATCCTGGCTGGCGACAGGTTGGGTAATTCGATACTCGCCAGCAGACTGTCGCAGGGATGCAGGAAGCACTCCACGGCGGCGCCCTTGCGTGCCTGGCCCAATCGCGCCAGGCTGCCGCGGCCTTGTTCCATTGGCCGGCCCTGGCGATCCAGCCAGGCGAACTCCAGCGAGCTGTCCAGGCTCAGCGTTTGCAAAGGCGACAATGCCAGGCGCAACAGGCTCATACGCCCACCCGCGACCAGATCACCTGGGGCATCTGCAGTTCCTGGCGGTACAACAGCACTGCCAGGCTGACCCGCCGACTATCGCCGTGGGAGCGGGCATTGAGACGAAACCAGTCGCTGGTGATCCCGACCTTGATATCGCTGACCACCAGCTCGGGCATGTGCAGACGATTGACGAAGTCGCCGCGATTGATGAACCAGCGCCCCGCATCGCGTTCGGCAACCAGGCTGCGCGCGCGCGGCAGTGCCAGCCCCGGCACCTGGGAGGCCAGCACTTCGGCGCTGGCGGTATTGCCATTGACCCAGGTGTTGGCTGGCAGAATGGTCACATACGGCGCCAGCAGCGCCAGCGCCTGCTCGTCCACGCCCTCCAGGGCATTCAAGTCATCCAGGCTATGCAACATCGGACGTGATGCTGGCAACAGCTTGAGCGCCGTCGCCGGCGAGGTCAGACGCCCACTGTCGAAGCTGCCTTTGAGCGCTGGCGCGACGGGTACGTTATCCGGTAGCAACGGGTAGGCGGCGGTCACCCGCTGGACAATCCGCTGGCCCAGCGCACGCTTGATGCCGATCCATTCGCACAACTGCTGGAAAGCCCGCACCTGCTCGGGATCGATCCGGCTGTCGCGGACCAGGTTGCGCAAGTTGAACTTGCCCTGCTCGTCTTCCAGGTGGCCACTGAACTGTTCGCCCTGCTCGCTCAGGTCGGCGGCGGCAAGCGGCCGCGCCCAGGCCTGGTCGAGGCGGGTCAACGGGTCGTGCTGGCGGGCGTCCCAGAGCAATTGCCGGCTCAGCTCCAGGCCGCCGCGCAGCAACCAGCCCCCTTGGACCCGCGCCTGCTCGGCTTCGAGACTGCGGGTGAAGACGCTCTGGCGAGCAAGCATGCCACCGGCGATCACCGCCACCACGGCGGCGATCAGCAAGGCACTGATAATCGCCATGCCGCGCTGCCCGGCGGCTGTCAGTGGGCGGTTGGTCATGGCCCGGACTACAACTGCCAGGAGCCGATGTCGGCATCGGTCCCGTCACCGCCCGGCTTGCCGTCGGCGCCCAACGAGAACACGTCGACTTCACCGTTGGCCCCGGGATTGAGGTACTGGTATGGACGCCCCCAGGGGTCGTTGGGCAGGCGCTCGAGGTAGGAGCGCCAATTGCTGTCCTTGGCATTCGCCGGCCGCTCGGCCAGCACCTTCAGGCCCTGGTTCTGGCTCGGGTAAGTGCCATGGTCAAGGCGATAGAGCTTGAGGGCCTGCATCAGGCTGCCGATATCCTGCCGGGCAGCGGTGACCCGGGCCTGGTCTGGGCGGTCGAGCACCTTGGGTACCACGATGGCCGCGAGGATCCCGAGAATGACCACCACCACCATGATCTCGATCAGCGTGAAGCCTTGCTGGGCACCCATCCGGGAGCGGGAGCTGACGTGCGCGATATCCATCTCGACATTCCTTGGCTTGATTCGATTCGCCGCGGATTGTTGCAAGAAGATATGTCACCGGTATTGAAAATCCTCGGGAGCTTCGGTCAGCAGGAGGTCAAACAAGCCGTCTAGTCTTTGACCCTGGTTCCCTTCTCGAGTCGACTTCATGCCCCGTCCACGCCAAGGCGGTTTCACTCTGATCGAAGTGCTGGTGGCCTTGACGATCATCGCCGTCGCCCTATCCGCCGCCGTGCGCATGGCCGGGGTGATGACCCAGAGCAACGGGCTGTTGCGCGACAAATCCATCGCCTTGCTGGCAGCCCAGAGCCGCCTGGCGGAATTGCGCCTGGAAGGCCGCCTGCCCGTCGGACGCAAGTCCTTCGAATGTGACCAGGGGCGGCTGGCGTTGCGTTGCGACCAGGTGATCGGCGCCTTCGCTGGCGCCGGTTTGTTCAAGGTCGAGATACTGGTCCTCGATCGCAGCCGCGAGGCACCGCCACTGGCGCGACTGGAGACCGTACTGGGTACGGCCCCGGCACTCAAGGACGGGTCAGTTTCGGCAGGAACGGCGCAGCGCTGAGGCGGGTCACGTTCAGTTGGAGCTTTTCCGTGCCCCGTTCGACCACAATGCCCTCGGGCTCGATGGCCAGCAGGCGCACGCCCTGACTCAGGGTCTCGCCGGCCAGGAAGCTGCGCGGCGGACCGTCGTTGAGGCTGAGAATCGCCACCGCCCCATGCCCCCCGGCCATGACCCCCGAGACCTTGATATCGAGTACCGCCGGCTGGTTGGAAAACCAGTGCAGCGCGGGATTGTCACCGCGGCTGCCGGCTGCCGGCGGCAGGCTTTCGGGCAATAGCGAAGGCACCGGCCTCAACAACAGCCCGGACCAGGTCAGCGCCCCCGCCAGGGCGACGAGCAAGGCCAGCGCCTGGATGAGCTGCGGCGGGGAGAAACGATGAGTCCATTGCATGGGTGAGATCCTTCCGACAGTGATCCGAACGCACAGCTCTATGGGAGCCGGCTTGCCAGCGATGGCGATGTCACATTCAACATCGCTATCGTCGGCAAGCCGGCCCCACGGAAACGCGCTCGCATCAGACTACCTGTCAATTCTCACGTTTTTATTTCACATGCCCATCATCTTTGCGGTGCAGCATGCAATAACCCCCAAGGAGCCCTTGTCGAATGGATGTCATGCGCCCCCAGGCCGGTTTCACCCTGATCGAACTGATGGTGGTGCTGGTCATCATTGGTATCGCCAGTGCCGCCATCGGTCTGAACATCAAGCCGGACCCGCTGCACCTGCTGCGCAAGGACGCCGAAAGCCTGGCCCAGGCCCTGCAGGTGGCCCAGGCCGAAGTCCAGGCGGATGGCCGGCCGATTCGCTGGTTGAGCAACAGCAAGGGCTATCGATTCAGCCGCCGGGACGACCAGGGCGGCGTCGAGCAGTTCTCCCACGATCCACAATTGCGGCCCCGCGCCTGGCAGAGCACGCCGATGCAAGTGCGTATCGAACCGGGCAAAAGCCTGCTGCTGACCGCCGAGTGGATCGGAGTCCCCCTGCGTCTGTCCCTCTCCGACGGCCAGCACAGCATCAGTGTGCTACGCAGTGCCACCGGCGAGGTCAAGGTGCAATGAGCAGGCACCAGGACGGCTTTACCCTGATCGAGGTGATGGTCGCGATCATGCTGATGGCGATTGTCAGCGTGATTGCCTGGCGCGGACTGGACAGCGTCAACCGCGCCGATGAGCACCTCAAGGCCAGCGCCGGCCAGACCCGCGAGCTGCTCGCCGCGCTGGGGCAACTGGAGCGTGATGTGGCGTTGCGCGCCGGTATCGAACTGGTCGAGCCGCTGGTGGTGGATGTCGAGCATGAGCCACCGCCCGCCCCCACGGCCCTCAGCGTACGCAGTGCCGAGCGCAAGGGCTTTGGCCTGGAACTGATCCGCGCCGCGCCGCAACAGGACGGCAGCCTGCAACGGGTGCGCTGGTGGTTGCAGGGCGACACCTTGTATCGGGCCGAGGGGCCGGCGCGCGCACACTTCCCGCTGCCGGTGGCCAGGGATGGCGTGGCGGTGTTGGGCCAGGTGCGGGCAATGACATTGCGGGTCTGGCAACCGGGCAAGGGCTGGCGCAACCTGGGCGGCAATCGCCAGGACAATCCGCGGGGCCTGGAGATTACCCTGGTGCGTGACACGCCCCAGGGGACGGAGCGTTATCGGCAGGTGCTGGGCCCCCTGGAATAGCGATACCAGGATTCACGCGACGCGTACTTTGTGGGAGCGGAATCAGCTGAGCAACACCACGCCCCCCGGCAACTCGGTGCACTTGGCCCCGTAGGCATCGCGAATCAACAACGCCACCCCCGCCAACTGATCGAGACTGAAACGCGCCTGGACCTTGCGCTTGCCCAGCGCGGTATTGAGCAACACCAGCATGCCCGGACGATACCGGTTGATCTCGTCGATCACCGACGCCAGGGTTGCGTCGTTGAACACCAGTATCTTGCTGCGCCAGGCAATCACGCTCGCGGCGTCGACCGTTTGCAACTCGCCGGTATGCTGAGTGTCGTAGGTCAGTTGCCGGCCACTTTCCAGACGGAAATTGCGGCCCTGCACCTGCACCGTCAGCACGCCTTCGATACAGGTCACACAGATACTCCGATCTATGTGCCGCAAGTTGAAGCGTGCCTGCTCGGCCTGCAGCCAACCAGGACCGGCCTGAACGCGGATCAACTCGCGCGAATGTGCCACGACTTCCACTTCGCCGCTGACCAGTTCGATCTGCGGGCTGCCGCCCGACGAAGACAGGCGATTGATCCGGGTCTGGGTGTTGAGCTCCAGGCGGATGCCGTCGCTCAGGTCGATGCGCCGTTGCTCGCCGACCTCGGTGACGTAATCGGCGCCCAGCCCGGAAAAACCTCCAGGCACCGTTTCGCGCACCAGGAAAAACGCCGCCGACGCCGCAATGGCAGCGCCGAGAAAGGCCCGTCGACCGAAATGCCGGGCCGCGGGCGGGTGCTGTAGTTGCAAGGCGGCAGGCTTGAGCGACTGCCACATCGACTTGCTGCGTTCGAACGCCAGGGCGTGTTCCGGGCTCTGCGCGCACCACTGGCGCAGGGCCCGGGCATCGGCGGCGGTCGCCCGTCCCGAGGTCAGGAGGATCAGCCAATCCTGGGCTTCGCTGTACAGTCGGGCGGTCTCGCCGGCCCGGGAATCAGTGAGGGAAGTCGTGTTCAAGCGCGCAGGTACTCAAGAAAATTTAGCTGGTCTATTACCTAGACGGTTTTCCCGCACCGGGACCGAACCGCTGAATCACTTTTCTTTCAAGACGCGCCGCGCAATGCCCCAGGGCCGCCTTCAACTCCTTCTCGACCATACGCGTGGAAATCCCGAAACGCTGGGAGATTTCCAGGTGCGGGGCCTCTTCCAGGCGGGCAGCGATAAAAATCCGCCGACGCCGTGGCGGTAATTCATAAAGGGCGCTGAGCAACAACTGGATTTCCTTCTGTCCACCCACGACCCGCTCAGGGTCCTGGGCCTCGTCGCTGACCTGCAGCAACTCCTCGATTTCCTCGCCGGTCAGCAGGCGGGCGTCGGCCTGGCGGCGATCGGCGGCGATGTTCAGCGCCATGCGGTAGAGGTAGGCGTTGGGTTGGGTGAGGTTGAGCGGCGTCTCCATGCGGTCGACCCGCAGGTAGGTTTCGTGCAGGACATCGTTGGCCATGTCTTCGGAGCCCAGGCGCCGGCGCAGCCGAACCTTGAAGTCATCATAGGAGGTCAGGAACAGCCGGACCATCGGACTATGCCCGATATTCTTCATACCCCCCAGGCCCCTTCCCGCTCTATGCATTCCATGCTCGTTCCTGCTGAATCCGGTGTTATTAGAAGAGTTATCGGTTGATGCAGCGACGTCGGGGCCGGACGCCTGACCCGCACGCGGCTCAAACGGGCCACCAGCGCCCCGTCGCGCTGAACATCACCAGTGGAACTGACCAGGCGGCTGTACTGGATTTCGCCGGTACGTCCGATCCACACCTGCAATACCGCCCGGTAGGTCCCCGGTCGGGTCAGCGGCAACGCACACAAGGCCTGTTCGATCGCCACCTGAATCGCCCGGGCATAACTGCTCGCCATGGCTTTCGCGACCGCGCCCTCGACACCTCTGGCCGCGGGCCCCTCGCTGATCCGAGCCACTTGCAAGGTAAAGGCGTCGGCGCGGGTGTAAAGCGCCATCAAACCACTGCCGGTCAGCAACAGACTCAGGGCTTCGCTGGCCCGATAGCGCCCGTGCACGGCAAACGAGCGGCGCGCGCGGGTCAGGTCGCGATCCACCAGCACCGCCATCCCGGTCAGGCGACTGAACGTGTCCAGTGCGCTGGCCAGATCCTGGGCGGCGATATCCAGATCAAGGCGCACCTCGGGGTCGAGTCGCACCGGCTCCGCCGCCAGGCAGGGCAACAACCCGCCCAGCAGACAAGCGGCCAGGACCAGGCCCACCAGAGGAAAGCGAAAGAACGACAGACGCACCGCCACGGATCGAAGTCCCTGCACAGCTGACGTGTTCCTGAAAATCGTCATCCTGAGGGCTGTTTATGAACCTGATGTTACGTTCACTGCAAAAAAACCATCACCCGCTGGCCAAAGGCTTTGCTCTAGACTAAGGAACAGAGAAACCCCGCCTTCGGGGTAGCCAGGAGGCTTCAATGAAATGTCCTTCGCCCCTCGGGGCCCTGTTACTGATCGCCGCCGCGCTCTCGGGGTCGGTTCTTGCGGCGGAGCCGGCGGCTCGACCGGTCGGCTGCATCGACGTCAGCGTCGGTGGCTACAAAGCCCCGGACTACAACTGCTTGAGCCAGCAGATGAGCGACCCGGATCAGACCCAGGCACGGCAGAAAAACCAGGAAGCGCTGAACCCCGATATCACCAGAAAAGCCCCCAACAAACTGGGTCTGGCAACCCCAGCCGCCACCAGCATCCGTATGGGCAATACCTTTGGCACGTCAGTGAAACCACAACGGCCAGCAGCGGGCCAGTGACACTCCCGGCCCCCTCGGGAAGAAGTGTTCAAGCAGCCGCGGTCCTGTGGCGATCGACTTGCGCCATGCTCGGCCAACCCTCGCGTAGCAGAACATCGGCCTGTACAAAGGCAGCACCCGGCTGCGCTTTTCGCCCGAGCATGTCGAACGCCTTCACACCGTCGGCGCCTTGATCGCCACGCTGATACCCAGCGCGCAAACCTGAACCACCCTACAGTTTGGGTTGCACAACCCCCTGGTTCGGCGGCATTCTTGAAAACCTTCGACTGACAGAACTTTTCACCTCGGCCGCACTCAATCAGTGCATGGATCCACGCCCTTCCCGACAGAGATGCTCATGACTTCCAAGCTTGCACAACTCAAGCAGTTCACCACCGTGGTCGCGGATACCGGCGATCTCGAGGCCATTACCCGCCTCAAGCCGGTCGATGCCACCACCAACCCTTCGCTGCTGCTCAAGGCCGCTGCGCTGCCAGGCTACGCCGACCTGCTCAAGGCTGCCGTGGCCCACGCCAAGGGTGATGTGGGCCTGGCCTGCGACCATTTCGCGGTGTCCGTGGGCAGTGGCATTCTCAAGGCGATTCCGGGGCGTATTTCCACTGAAGTCGACGCACGCCTGTCCTTCGACGAAGCCGCCCTGCTGGGCAAAGCCCGGCAGTTGATCGAGTTGTACGACAAGGCCGGCGTCGGCCGTGACCGCGTGCTGATCAAGTTGGCGTCGACCTGGGAAGGCATCCGCGCCGCCGAGAAGCTGGAAAAGGATGGCATCCAGACCAACCTGACCCTGCTGTTCTCCTTCGCCCAGGCCGCGGCCTGCGCCGATGCCGGGGTGTTCCTGATCTCGCCGTTCGTCGGTCGTATCTACGACTGGTACAAGAAGTCCACCGGCAACGAGTACAGCGGTGCCGACGATCCGGGCGTGCAATCGGTGACCCGCATCTACAACTACTACAAGTCCAACGACTACAAGACCGTGGTCATGGGCGCAAGCTTCCGCAACATCAACCAGATCGAGCAACTGGCCGGCTGCGACCGCCTGACCATCAGCCCCGACCTGCTGGAAAAACTGTCCCTGGACGAAGGTAAACTGGAACGTCGACTGGTGCCGGGCGCGGCCGGTGAAGCGCACCTGAGCCTGAACGAAGCACAGTTCCGCTGGGCCTCCAACGAAGACGCCATGGCCACCGAAAAACTGGCCGAGGGCATTCGCCAGTTCGCTCGCGATCAGGAAAAACTGGAAGCGCTGCTGGGCCGCTGACAAGGCCTCGATACTGTTCACTCGACAGACCTGTCTGTGAGAGCCGCACCGCCGCGAAAGGGCCCTCGAGGTCGAGAAAAACTTCGCGGCGGTGCGGTGATCCGACAAGCACCGCTCTCCCCCCTGGGCAGTCGGCTACGCCGCTCCCCGGGACATTGATTACTTCAGGTCCTGCTGCCACACGGCCAGTCAGCGACCCGCTGGATACCTCTTCTTTCCTGGCCCGGCGCCCCTCACTCGACGTCAAACACCGATGGGGCGATCCGGTCGGCCACTCGGCCCGACCGCCGACCGCCACCGTCAGTTGGTACGTTCGACGCTATCGGACGGTGCCGACTTGCCGGCCGCCACGGCCTGGGCCTTTTCAGACTGCTGGTAATGGGCCATGGAGGCATCACGGGCGGCCTCCATGCGCGCCATGACTTTTTCACCGCCGCCTTCGGCCATGGCCGCAACAGAGGCCGTCATCAGGGTTACGATCAACAATGCTTTAAGGGATTTCATCAGTCACTCTCCAATAGTTTGGTTGAGTCAGCTGCTGTTCTTGCTGACTTGGACTCATCCTATAGAGCGGTGCATTTCAGCCTGTTCCCCACAACATGAATTTTTTTACAGGATACTCAGCTGAAGAAAACAATCGGGGCGAGCCCTTGCGCAGACTGGATAACCTCAATGCAAGGCCCTAGAATCGGCAGGCATTGATTCTGGAAAAGGGACAATATGGATCGTATCGACTGCATGCGCGCCTTCGTCGCCACGGTGGGCGCCAATGGCTTTGCCGCGGCGGCCCGGGCCATGGATGTACCACGTTCGAAAGTCAGCAAGCAGATCCAGGCGCTGGAAGAGGCCATTGGCGTGCAACTGCTGCAACGCACCACCCGCAGCCTGCACCTGACCGAAGCCGGTGCCGAATACTACGAAGCGGCGCGCGAACTGCTGGCGTCCCTGGACGAAACCGAACAACGCGCCCGTGACGGTGTCGGCGAGCTACGCGGCGTACTGCGGGTCAACGCGCCCATGTCCTTCGGTCTGCGTCGGTTGGGGCCGCTGATTCCGCTGTTTCATCAGCAGCATCCGAACGTCGAACTGCAACTGGTGCTCAGCGACCAGCAAGTCGATCCGGTACGCGGTGGCTTCGATGTCACCATCCGGATTGCCAGCCTGCCGGACTCGTCCATGGTCGCCCGTTTGCTCGCACCCGCACCGCGCATCATGGTGGCCTCGCCCGCCTACCTGGCCCGGGCCGGCACGCCACGAACGCCCAAGGAGCTGACGAGCCACCAATGCCTGAACTATGGCTACCTGCAAAGCGGCGTCAGCCTGCAACTGAGCAACGGCAAGGAAACCCAACGGGTCAACGTCACCGGGCCCCTGCACGCCAACAACGGCGACCTGCTGGCCCAGGCCGCGCAAGCCGGCATGGGCATCGCCCTGCTACCCGACTTTATCGTCGAGGACGCCCTGGCCGCCGGTACCCTGGTAGCGGTGCTGTGCGAATGGCAGGCCCCGGCCATCAGCATCAACGCGGTCTACCCGTCGGCACGCCGGGTGCCGCAGAAGACCCGGGCCTTTATCGAGTTCCTGGTCAAGGCGCTGGCGGTGGAAGCCACGGCCTGAACGGATGCCCAACTCTCTGCGCCCACCCAAGCGCCTGACCGGAGCAGAAACTACAGTGAAAAGCGCGCGATCAGATGACTCAGGCTGCCGGCCAGTTTGGACAGTTCGCCGCTGGCGATAGAGGTCTGGCTGGCGGCCGACGAGCTTTGAATGGACAGATCGCGAATGCTCACCAGGTTGCGGTCGACCGAGCGCGCCACCTGCGCCTGTTGTTCGGAAGCCGTGGCGATCAGTTGGTTCTTTTCATTGATATCGGCAATCGACAGGGTCACCTCCTTGATCGCCAGGCCGGTCTCATGGGCCAGCGAACGGGTCACCCGGGTTTCTTCGCTGCTGTGGTTCATGGACTCCACGGCCTTCTTCGAATCGATCTGGATACCTTTGACCATCTGCTCGATTTCCTGGGTCGACTGCTGGGTCCGATGGGCCAGCGCGCGCACCTCATCCGCCACCACCGCAAAGCCGCGGCCCTGCTCCCCCGCCCGGGCGGCCTCGATGGCCGCGTTCAATGCCAGCAGGTTGGTCTGCTCGGCAATGGAGCCGATCACATCAAGGACCTTGGCAATGTGCAGGGCTTGCCCGGCCAAGCCTTCTATATCGGTTTTGGTCTGCTCGACGCGGCTGCTCAAACGCTCTATGGAACCGATGGTTTCACCCACGCGATCCTGGACAATCCGGGCCGAGCTTTCCGAAACCTGGGTGGACTGTGAGGCCGAAACGGCATTTCTGGCCACCTCCTCGACGGCGGCGGTCATCTGGTTGACGGCGGTGGCGGCCTGGTCGGTTTCAATACTCTGCTTTTGAATACCCACTGTCGACTCGTGGGTGATCGCGCTCATCTGCTCCGCCGCCGAGGCCAGTTGCCGGGATGAGTCGGCGATATGTTCAATGGTGTTCTTGAGGCTCAGGCGCATGGCGGCGGCGACGGTCTGCAAGTCGGTGATTTCATCCCGGCCGGTGACCTCCACTTCACTCTTCAGATCGCCGTCGGCGATCTTCTGCATGGAAAGACGCAAGGCACTGATCGGTTGCGTGATACTGCGGGTAAACAGCAGTGCCACGACGCACGTAATCACCAGGGCCAACACCATGAACACCAGCGTCAGCATGAGCGCGATGCCATAGCTGTCGTTCGCCACCTGCCCCGATCGCTCGGCGCCCACCTCGTTGAGGTGGATCAGCGTCTGAATCGAAGTCTGCAGTTTTTTCGCCGCTTCGCTGGTAGTGTCACGAATGAAGTGGGTCATGGTCTCGAAGGATGCGCTCGGGCTCATGCTCACCAGCCGATCGATCAGGTCCTGATAATCGCGCACATTGACGACCACCTGCTCATAAAGCTGTTTTTCTTCGGGACTGGAAACCCGTGAAGCGTATTTTTCGGTTTCCTGGCTCAAGACCACCTTCAGCGCCTGTAGTTTGTCCAGCGAGCTTTTGCTTTGGCGGTCTTCATCCATGACAAAGCGACGGGCATCGAGTCGGTAGAGTTGCCCGGCATCTTGAATGCGGCCGGCCTGGCGTACGCTCGGCAACCAGTTGCTTTGCAACTCCAGCGATGCGTCGTGGATTTCCTTCATCCGATACAGCGAAGTCAGCCCGAGGCTGATCAGCAGCAGGCAGATCACCCCGAAACCGAGGAGGGATCTGAAGGTCAACCTGATGTTCCTTGTGTTCATGACACTACTCCGAGGCCAGGCTGCTTGAACTTTCAATTGCGGGGAACGCCAATCACTCCACCAGTGTAGTGCGTCCCTCGCAAAAGATCGGTTTCAACGCCCGGGCATCCTCGAAGCGAGACCAAGCGTAGATTCGCGGGCGGATCCGGGGCCCCCGCGAACCAGGACACTTACGCCAGCAGCTTGCGCTCGTTCTTGCCGTACTTGATCGATTTTTCATCCGGGATCATCAGGCCGGTCTGCTCGTCACGGCCTTGCAGGACGAAACGGGCGTCCGCCTTGCCCAACTGCTCGGCGGCCTTCTGGCTATCGGCCCCGATCTCGCCCTTTTTCATGCGGTTGACGATCACACCCACGGCGGTGTCCTTGAAATCGCGCAGCATCCAGGCATCGCCGTCGCTGTCACCGGCCACCAACACCGGACCATAACCCTTCTTCGCCACCAGCACATTCTTGATGCCCACGGTCTTGCCCGGGCCATAGTTGAAGTGCCAGCCCGGCAGATAGCTGCTGTCGTACTTGCCGTCGGTCATGGCCAGGCGCAGGCCGATCACGTTTTCCGGCGGCACGCCATAACCGTAGTTGGGATGGCCGGCGAACACCCGCACCACGTCGTCGATGGACGCGGTGCTGACATATACGTCAATCCCGTTGGCCCGCAACGTGTGCATCAGACCACGGATTTCCTCGTGGATACGGATGCCGTGGAAGTGCGTGTCGGCGACCACTCCGGCCTTGCCCGGCAGGCTGCGCGGGCTCTCGTACTTGACCTTGCGCAGGCCATCACCGAGATCGTGGTTGTTGGACGCCTCGGCCATCGCCTGCAATTCGGCGGTGGTCATGTTCTTGTAGAAATAGATGATCCACTTGTAACCGATCTCCACCGGGTAGCTGTCGCAGATTGCGTCGTACATGAAGTAGAGCTTGGTGAAGAAGTCCTTGAACTGATCGCTGGCCTGGATTTCCTCCAGGCTCTTGCTGCCGGCCAGGCCCTGGTAATTGGCGTGCAACCAGCGGTAGTCGGCTTCGACGTCGGCGGCGATGTCTTCCATGTTCACCGGCTTGCCGTCGACCGTGACGTAGTCCTTCATGAACGGGCCGTTCGGCACATCCTGGCGCAACACGGCGGCAAACTCGTCGGGGCTGAGTTTGTACTGCAAATGATTCATCTGGTAGACCAGCAGCGCCTCTTCGCAGTCGTTCATGATGCAGGTGTTGTCCCAGTCGAACACCGCGTATGGACGCTTGTCCGGGTGATAGGACGCACTCTTCACGCCGTGCTGGTCGATCACCGCCTGCAGGCGCTTCTGGTTCAGCGGCGACCAACGCGCCGGGTCAAGCGCACTCGGCGTGGCCTTGGCGGTGGAGGCCTCGGCAAGACGGCCGCTCAACAGCAAGGGACTGACAACGGAAACGGCGGCAAGGGTATTCAGAAACTGGCGACGCTGCATGGCATAACTCCTGGAATTAGAAGAATGGTCGCAAACGGGGCGACGGCGAGAGCGTGTTTCAAGACAAGGGCGCAAGAGGGACAAGCGTCCGGCGATGAGGCTAGCGTCAAATACATAAAAATACAACAATGCCACAACATTACACATTTATGGCACATTGACACTTTCCGACCAGTGGTCATGGGAATGCCGAACTTGACAGCATCCCCACGCCTCCCACAATGCGTGCTCGGAGAATCATCCCAACAGCAAGGACATGAGGCATGTGGCAAGAAGAGCGTTACCAGCGGATTCGCGCATTGCTGGCGACCTTGCAGCGCGTGACCACCGACCGCATCGTCACGGAGCTGAATGTTTCCCGCGAAACGGTGCGTCGCGACCTGGTGGCGCTGGAAGCCCTCGGCGAGTTGAAGCGCATACACGGCGGTGCGATTACCGTCGAGGATGAGGCGCCGATTGCCGAGCGCGCCCATATCAACGTCAAGTTCAAGCGTGACCTGGCCCGGGCCGCGGTCAGCCTGCTGTCCCATGGCCAGACGGTGTTCATCGACGCCGGCACCACCACCGAGATCCTCGCGCAGGAGTTGGCCAGGCTCGGCGGGCTGACCGTGATCACCAACTCGTTCAACGTCGCGCTGCACCTGCGCGGTAGCACTGCCGCGGGCAGCTTGCACAATGAGGTGATCGTCCTCGGGGGATCACTCTGCGAGCGTTCGCCGGCCACGGTGGGCGCCATCACGGTGGCGGAGATCGGCCGCTATCGCGCCGACCTCGCCCTGCTGTCACCGGTGGGGGTGGACGCCCAGCACGGCGCCAGCAACTACGACCCTCGTGAGAGCGAGGTGGCCCGCGCCATGGCCGAACACGCCGCACGGGTGGTGATTCTGGCCGACTACAGCAAGCTCGGCGTGCAAAGCCGTATCAGTTTCTGCCCGCCTGAGCGTATCGATGTGTTGGTCACCAATCAGAGAGCCAGCGGCGAGACGGCGCTCGACGCACTTAACGCCAGGGTCAAGGAGCTCATCCTGGTTTGATGCCCGAAGGCGATGCTGCCCGGACAGGCGCCACCAGACTCAAGGGCCTTATCGCCGGCTGGCCTACACTTCATTTTGGTCGGCGCACAGCCCGGATCCTGCCACTGTTCCCTCCGCCACAGAAAAACCGACCTTGTCCATCGGACTCAAGCCCCGAACCCCCCACGCCAGCGGGCATCTCGATACGCTCCAGCAGCTCTCCGGTTTGCGGATGCACCCGCCGAACATCGCTCTGCTCGTCCTCCCAGGTGCCATGCCACAGCTCGTCATCAACCCAGGTGACCCCCGTAACAAAACGGTCCGACTCGATAATGCGTAGAGTCGCCCCCGTTTCGGGATCGACCTGATGGATCCTGCGGCCCTGATACTGCCCGACCCAGAGCGTTCCCTCGGCCCAGGCAAGCCCGGAATCAGCGCCATTGCCGGGTGCCGGTATCGATGTGAGCACCTCGCCGGTCAGCGGATCGACCTTCTGGATACGCCCCTCGGCGATCTGGAACAGGTAGCGGCCATCGAAGGCGGTGCCGGCCTGGGCGACGACATCGATCGAGCGCACGACCGCCCCGCTTGCCGGGTCGAGGGCGTTGAGCCTGTCGCCCGAGGCAAACCAGACGTACTGGCCATCATGGGTGACCCCGGCCACATGGTCGACGCCGGGAAAAGGCCCATATTCACGCAGTATTTCAGCTTGAGAGTTTTTCATGGGCTCAGTCTAGCCGCTGGCCAGCGGGCCTGGGAGTAACAAAGTTGACGGGAATCCCGGTACTGACGGAACCATCCAGCGGCGGGCCGGCCCACGGCCGAAGCCTTGCACCTTGCCCGTCGCCGCCAGGGTATCGAGCGCCCGCTGCACGGTACGCGGGCTGGTCCCGAGCGCTATCGCCAGGGCTGAGCTCGACCACGACTCGCCATCGGCCAATAGCGCCAACAGCGTGGCATGTCGCGCCTCGACAGGCGGCGCCAGAATCACCACCTCAAGGGCTTGTCGCGGCATGAGCACGAAGCCGTCCCGGGTCGCCCTCACCTGAGCGAATCGGCCAACCTCCCCCCGCAGCCGCCCGATTTCGACCCGCAAGCGGACCCGGTGCGACTCATCGGCCTCCTTGCCGCGAAAAGCACTGGCGATAAGTGCTTGCCGTGTAGCAGCCCGCGGCCAGCTCTCGGCGAGGGTGCGCAGCAGCGCGAACAAAACCGGCCGAGTGTTGAGCGATACCTGCGTGCCCGCCCCACGCACCGCGTGGCGGCAGGCATCCACCACCAGCGCAGTCGAGGCAAACAGTGCCTCGACTTCCTCCAGCAGCAGACAGCGCTCCTCGCCCCGGGTGATCGAACGTGCCGCAGGCCTCTTCAGCGCTTGGAAGGCGCTTTCGACTTCGGCAACGAGCGAGGCAATACCCGCCTCACGAGCGGCATTTTCCGCGCGCAGCAACGCAACCCGCGCCGCTCCGGTGTGCAAGCGTCGGATCGCGATCCCGGCGCTGAGCAACTCGTATGCGGTTTTCAATGGCGGCGCAAGCCTTGTCGGCTCAAGTTCGGCCAGCCGACGCTCGGCCGCGTCAAGTTGACCGGTCAACAGCAGGCAGCGGATTTCAAGATGCTGTGCGTGCGCGGCATTCAAGCGATCGCCATGCGCCTCGAGCACCGCCCGCGCCCCCGCCAGGGTCTTGGCCGGCCAAGCCAAGTCACGCGAGACCAGCGCAATCTCGGCTTCGGCGACGATGCAGCGGGCCTTTGCCAACGCCTCTTGCGGGCCGAAGGCACGGGCGGCCAGCTTGAGCAGCCCCCTGGCGCGAACCAGGTCGCCCAACCGCGCCATGGCAATACCACGCAGCGCCAGCGCCGGCCCGTCATCGCGCAGGGCAACCCGCTTCAAGGCACCAAGGATATCGCCACTCGCCAGCAGCCGCGCGGCGACGCTGATCATCGCGTCCATGGCAATCGCGTCAAACTTGTCACTCCCACCATCTGCTGGGCCCGCCCTAGTCTGCTCACGACCACCCGGTAACGGCTCGCACGACCGATGGTACGACGAGCCATGGCAAATGGAGAACCCTCATGACCACAGCGAAGATAGCAACCCGCAAAGAATGGCTGGCGTCGCGGCTTGAGCTGCTCGCGGAAGAAAAGGAACTGACCCGGCGCGGCGACGCACTGGCCCAACGGCGCCAGGCGTTGCCCTGGGTGCGGATCGACAAGCCATACCGCTTCGACACCGCGACTGGCGGCGCCTCGCTGCAGGATCTGTTCAAGGGCCGCTCGCAGTTGCTCGTCTATCACTTCATGTTCGGGCCCGATTACAGTGCCGGCTGCCCGTCCTGCTCGGCGATCGCCGATGGCTTCAATGGCATCGTCGTCCATCTCGAGAACCATGATGTCGCCTTCAGCGCCATCTCGCGGGCACCGTTGGCCAAGCTGCAAGCGTTCAAACAGCGCATGGGCTGGAGCTTTGACTGGGCCAGCTCGTTCGGCAGCGACTTCAACAGCGACTTCAACGTCTGGTTCAGCGAGGAGCAGCAGCACGACGGCGGCATCGTCTACAACTATCTGCGCGAGGCGCCTTTGGCGGGGCCGCAGCGGGGCCAGAACGTCCAGGAATGGCAACTGCACGGTAGCGAAAGCCCGATTGCCCGCATCGCCGCCATGACCGGCACCGACATTGCCACCTACACCCGCGACAGGCCCGGCATCAGCGCCTTCGTGCTCGAAGACGGCGAGGTCTACCATACCTATTCCGCCTATGCCCGTGGAGTGGACGGCATCTGGGGCATGTACCAGTGGCTCGACAGGGCGCCCAAGGGCCGCAACGAACAGGGTATCTGGTGGCGCCGCCACGACGAATACGGCCAGGAGTAACCCGCATGCTCTCGTCCAACCACGCGAAGGAAGGTCAATCGACAGGCGCGCCAGGGGGCGTTACCGTGAATATCGCCGACTGGCTTTGCCTGGCTGCCGCGCCAACCTTCGCCAGCATGGCGGTGCTCACCGCCGCCAACACCGACCTCGATATGGCCTGCGCCTCCATGCAGGGACCATGGCCGCTCAACAGTATGGTGACGATGTACCTGATCATGGCCGCCGTCCATCTGTCGCCCTGGCTGCGACTGATTGGCGGCCATGCCGGCAGATCCCGTGGCTGATTCCGCGCGAGGGACGGCCATCGCTACTGTATCGGCGGATATATGAGGAGGCTTGTTGCTCCAGGGTTATCACTACATGTTAATGTTACGCACATGACCAATGTGGAGTAAGCGTCATGATTGCGATACGAGAAGCGTGGAAATCCGGATTGCTGCAGCGCAAGCACTGGCCACGCAACCTGGTCGCGGGCGTTATCGTGGGGATCGTGGCGCTACCGTTATCCATGGCGTTCGCCATCGCTTCGGGGGTCAAGCCCGAGCAAGGCATCTACACCGCGATTGTCGGTGGTCTGCTGGTGTCCTTGTTCGGCGGCAGCCGCGTGCAGGTTGCCGGTCCCACGGGCGCCTTTATCGTCATCCTGGCCAGCGTCACCGCCCGCTACGGCATCGACGGCTTGCAGATCGCCTCGTTCATGGCCGGGGCGATCCTGCTGCTGCTCGGTATCACCCGGCTGGGCGCCATTATCAAGTTCATCCCCGACCCAGTGATCGTCGGATTCACCGCCGGCATCGGCGTGATTATCTGGGTAGGGCAATGGAAAGACTTTTTCGGCCTGCCGAAAGTCGCCGATGGGCATTTCCATGAGCGACTCTGGCACCTGCTCGAAGCATTGCCCGACCTTCACCCGGCGACCACCCTGCTGGCGCTGCTGAGCCTGCTGCTGGTCCTGCTCACCCCCAGGCTACCCGGCATGCAACGCGTGCCCGGCCCTTTGATCGCGATGGTCGTGGCAACCGTCATACAGTCGGTTTTCCAGTTTTCCGGGGTGGCCACCATCGGCAGCGCGTTCGGCGGGATACCTCAAGGGCTACCCACCTTCAGCCTGCCTGAAGTGACCCTGCCGCGAATCATCGAACTGATCGGCCCGGCGTTCGCCATCGCCATGCTGGGCGCCATTGAGTCGTTATTGTCCGCGGTGGTGGCCGACGGCATGGCCGGCACCCGCCATGACTCCAACCAGGAACTGATGGGCCAGGGCATCGCCAATCTGTTCAGCCCCTTGTTCGGCGGCTTTGCCGCGACCGGGGCGATCGCGCGAACCGCGACCAATATCCGCAACGGTGGTAACAGTCCGATCGCCGGCCTGGTGCACGCGCTGACCCTGGTACTGCTGATTTCCTTCCTGGCGCCGTTGGCTTCGAATATCCCGCTGTGCGCCCTCGCGGCCATCCTGTTTGTCGTGGCCTACAACATGAGCGAGTTGAAACACTTCAAGCGCATGCTCCAGCGGGCGCCACGCGCCGATATCGCGATCCTGCTGATCACTTTCATACTGACCGTCTTCAGCGACCTGACCATTGCCGTGAACATCGGCGTCATTCTCGCCATGCTGCAATTCATGCGGCGAATGGCGTCATCGGTTGAAGTACAGAAAATGGTCGGCAAGGACCTGGAGATCGAACTACAGCTCAATGGCCAGGTCGAGCTGCCGCCCAATGTCCTGGTGTACAGCATCGAGGGCCCGTTGTTCTTCGGTGCGGCAGAAACCTTCGAACGTGTCCTGGCGCAAACCCATACCGATCCGGGAACCCTGATCATTCGCCTGAATCACGTGCCGTTCATGGACATCACCGGCTTGCAGACCCTGCTCGAAGTCATCGAGCAATTACGCAAGCGCAGCATTGTCGTGAAGCTCTGCGAAGCCAACGAGAAAGTTCTCGGCAAGCTGCGCAAGGCCGGGATACTTGAGGCGCTCGGCCCCGGGGATTACCATGCCGACTTCAAGTCGGCACTGAACACCGCCAACGAACCCGGGCAGTAAGCCTGCCTGCCCGGCGCCGAATGCCCGCACATTACCCCTTGCCGGCAACCTTGCTTCTGGTCGAGTAGGAAACACCGTGGGTTTCCAGATAGTCCCGAATCAACTGGCGAACCACCTGCGACGGCGTCAGGTCCTGAGAAGCGCAAAGCTCTTCAAGGGCCTTTTTCTTGACCGGATCAATGAGCACGGTCAGGCGTGCGGTCTTGTTTTCCATGGAGGTGTCGAGGCTCTGAAGTCGCTTATGATAATCAAATTGTAATAAGTGCCGTTCAGCTTGTCACGCCCTCCCCTCTATTGCGATGGGAAAAAAGGCATTCCCGTGCGATGGTCGCGCGTAACTGCGCCGCCTCCTGTTCCAGGTGCTCGCACATGAAATCGACGAACACGCGAATCTTGCGCGACAGTTGACGGCTCGAAGGCCAGACGATGCTCATGGGGTCCGGCGGGATCAGATAACCATGCAGCAGACAACGCAACGAACCGTCGGCCAGAGCCTCGCGAGCGAGGAAATCCGGGATGACTCCCAGGCCAAAGCCCTTGACCAGCGCCCCAAGCACCATTTCCATATTGTTGCTGACCATCACCGTGCGGGTCCGCGGCTCCCGCGCGCCCTCCTCGCGTAACAGCGGAAAGTCCAGCAGCTTGCCATTCTTGAAGTAGCGAAAACGTACCGCCAGGTGATCGTCCAGTTCCGCCGGGGTTTGCGGCGTGCCGTGGCGCTCCAGATATGCCGGCGCGGCGCACAGCACCGGTTGCACGCCCGGCAAGGGGCGGCTCATCAGGCGCGAGTCCGGCAGGTCGCCACTGCGAATGACGATATCCATCCCTTCCTCGATCACATCCACCAGTTTGTCGCTGAAGTCGAGGTCCAGTTCGATATCGGGATACAGCGCCATGAACGCCGTCAGTACCGACTGGAACAGTTGATAACTGGCCGCCGGCATACTGATCCGCAAGCGCCCCCGGGGGATTTCCGTGGACTGCGACACGGTGGCCTGGGCATCGTCGAGGTCATCGAGGATGCGCCGACAACGCTCCTGGAACACCCGGCCCTCGTCGGTCAGGCTGAGGCTACGGGTCGAGCGTTGAAACAGACGCACGCCCAGTTGCTGCTCAAGTCGGGTCACGCCCTTGCCGACCGCCGAAGCCGACAGACCCAGCGCCCTGCCCGCCGCGACGAAACTGCCGAGCTCGGCCGTGCGGATAAAGGCCATCAAACCACTCAGTCGATCCACCTGCCCTCCTATTCGATCCTTTTATTCCGATATGGGCGGAATATTTGCCGCTTTTTGCCAGATTACTCGTTCTTTAAAATCCTTGCATATTCCGTCAGCCCCGGCAAACCCACGAATCGCCGCCGTCGTTACGCTCACCCAGGGTGCCTACATCCACCCGCTACAAGGAATTTTCAATATGTCCATCCCACTCTTGCTACAACAGCGGCTGATTCTACTGGCCGTGTGCATCACAGCCATCACCATGCCCTTCAACTTCACCGCGCCAGCTGTTGCCCTGCCCGCCATCGGTCGCACCTTCGGTGGCTCGCCAATGGAACTGAACTGGGTCACCAACGCCTTCATGCTGACCTTCGGTAGCTGCCTGATGCTGGCCGGCGCACTGGCTGACAGCTATGGCCGCAAGAAAGTCTTCCTCGCAGGCGTCAGCGCTTTTGCCCTGCTCGCCGCGGCATTGCCCTTCGCCCCCAGCCTGGCGCTGTTCGACGTCCTGCGTGCGGCCCAGGGACTGGCCGCCGCGGCCGCCTTTTCCGGCGGCATGGCCGCCCTGGCGCAAGTCTTCGACGGGCCGGGGCGCATCCGTGCGTTCAGCTTCGTCGGGACCAGCTTCGGTATCGGCCTGGCCTTCGGCCCCGTGGCGGCCGGCGCGATGATCGAAGCATTTGGCTGGCAGGTGATCTTCCTGCTGATCACCGCGCTGGCGGCGATATCCCTGGTACTGGCCAGCCGTTACATGGAGGAGTCATGTAATCCCGACGCCGCCGGCATCGATTGGCCTGGCGCGATCACCTTCACCTGGGCACTGGGTATCTTCACCTTTGCCATCCTCAAGGCACCGGAAAGCGGTTGGGCCGATCCGCTGGTGCTCGGCCTGTTCGCCGTCGCGCTGCTGTCCGTCGTGGCCTTCGTCATGATCGAAAACCGTATCGCCCAGCCCATGCTCGACCTGACGCTGTTCCGCTTCCCGCGCTTTGTCGGCGTGCAATTGCTGGCGGCCGCGCCGGCCTACTCCTTCGTGGTGCTGCTGATACTGCTGCCGATCCGTTTCGTCGGCATCGAAGGCATGAGCGAAGTCGCCGCCGGCTGGTTGCTGATCGCTTTATCGGCGCCGCTGTTGGTGCTGCCGATCGTCGCCGGCTACCTGACCCGCTGGCTGTCGGCCTCGACCTTGTGCGGCAGCGGCTTGCTGGTGTGTGCCGCAGGGCTGTACTGGTTGAGCCATGTGCCGGTGGGCAGCGCGGCGACGGTACTGGCCTGGCCGATGTTCGTGATCGGCGTCGGCATCAGCCTGCCCTGGGGCTTGATGGATGGCATGGCGGTCAGCGTGGTGCCCAAGGAGCGCGCCGGCATGGCCACCGGGATTTTCAGCACGACCCGGGTGGCCGGTGAAGGCGTGGCCATTGCCATAGTCAGCGCATTGCTGTCGGCGTTCGCCGCCGGCCACCTGGGTGCTGCCGCGACGCCGGACATCGTTGGCGCCGCCCAGCATCTGGCCACCGGTGACCTGGCCGGTGCCACGCAACTGCTGCCGGCCACCGGACGCGTCGCTCTGGCCGAGGGCTACAGCGCCGCGTTCAGCACCTTGCTGCGGGTGCTGACAGCCATCACCGTGCTGACGGCGGCCGTGGTGTTTCTATTTCTCGATCGTGGCTCGGTTGAGGATGACAGCGATACCGAGCTCGATGAACCGGTCGTGGAGGATCAGGCCGCCTGACGGCGCGCATCCCACATCGCGGGCGACCGGTCGCCTCGTCGAAAACCACGGTCAGATAGTCCTTGATTCATCGAGTGACGCTCCAACGTGCCCGAGGCTTCGCAGGTAGCTACAAAACATATCAGCCATGGCGTCGGCGTAAGCTTCAATCTGAGCCGAGGTGCGTGGACTTTCCGAAAACTGCTTGCCCACCGAACTGAGCGTCACCTTGATCAGATCGCCGGCCACGGCACGCGTCGCGTCCGTGGCATCGGGCAGCACCTCGCGCATGAACACCTCGACAATCTGCTTTCCCGCGGCTCTCACCTCCCACGCCTCGGGCGCGTCGCGATAAAACGGCGCGGCGTCATCCAGTGCCACGCGGACCTCGGCCTCATCGCATTCGGACCGGATAAAGACCTGAACAAGCAGACGCAGCCGCTCCAGGGGCGGATTGCGCACGTCTTCAAGAATGCCGCGCAGCATCTCGGTGGTCTCGCGCCACTCATCACTTTGCAACCGAAACAGGATCGCCGCCTTGTTCGGGAAATACTGATACACCGATCCGACGCTGACACCGGCTCGCTCGGCCACCCGCGTGGTGGTAAAGCGTTGCATGCCCTCCTTCGCCAAAACCTGAATGGCCGCTTGCAGAATCGATGCGACAAGGTCATTGGAGCGGGCCTGTCTGGGCTGTTTGCGCGAGGTAATCCGCGTGCTTGGGCGATGGGTCATGGGGCGGACTCGCAATGCGAATAGAAAATATGAAGGTTTATTCGCATTATAACCCTTCACTGATCCCACCAGGAAAACCCCATGACAACCCTGACCCAAGCCCCCCTCGCGCCATTGCTGGATCGCCTGTTCGCCGAGGCCGCGCAATCGTGGTCGACGATGGCTGCCACCTTTGGCGATGTGTCGGAAGAAGAGCGCGTGCGGCTGATGCGCAGCAAGACCGGCTATCTCGACTTCTATACACGCCTGAAGGATTTTCCGCTGGCGGTCTCGCGGGAGACCGGAACACTGCTCTATATGCTGGCACGCAGTTGCGCTGCACGAAGCATTGTCGAGTTCGGCACCTCGTTCGGCCTCTCGACCCTGCACCTTGCCGCCGCGTTGCGGGACAATGGCGGCGGGCGCTTGATCACCAGTGAATTCGAGCCATCCAAGGTGCTGCGGGCACGAGAAAACCTGGTGGCGGGCGGGCTTGTCGATCTGGTGGAGATACGGGTCGGAGATGCCCTGCAGACCCTCAGCGCCGATCTCCCGGAAAGCATCGATCTGGTGCTTCTCGACGGTGCCAAGTCGCTCTACCCCGATATCCTGGGCCTGCTGGAGAAGCGCCTGCGGCCCGGGGCGTTGATCATCGCCGACAATGCCGACCATAGTCCCGAGTACCTTGCCCGCGTGCGCAATCACGCCGAGGGTTACCTGTCCACGCCATTCGCCGAAGATGTTGAACTGTCCATGTGGCAAGGCTGAAGCCGGGGGCCGGGCTTGCGCAAGCGAATGGCCTGGTCTGCCGCACTTCCCATAGGGCCATTCGCGGGAACGATTCACTGGCTATGCTGGTCAAGTTAGTTCCTGTCCCATGAAACCAAGGTGACAAAGCCATGACCAAGACTTATAGCTACGCGGCCCAGGATCCCAAGGATTCACTCAAGCCGTTCACCTTCGAGCGTCGTGCTCCTGGGGCCGACGATGTGCAGATTGACATTCTCTACTGCGGCGTCTGCCACTCCGATCTCCATACTGTACGCAATGAATGGCATAACACGCTGTACCCTTCGGTGCCGGGGCATGAAATCGTCGGGCGGGTCACCGCGGTCGGTGCCCATGTCAGTACGTTCAAGGTCGGCGATCTGGCCGGCGTCGGTTGCATGGTCGACAGCTGCCAGCACTGCGCGTCCTGCGCCGAAGGCGAGGAGCAATACTGCGAGAGCGGCTTCACCGGCACCTACAACGGCCCGGTGTTCGGTGGTGAAAATACCTTCGGCGGCTATTCGGACAACATCGTCGTCAAGGAGAAGTTCGTCCTGCGCATCTCCCACGGCGACGCCAACCTGGCGGCGGTCGCACCGTTGCTGTGTGCCGGTATCACCACCTATTCGCCACTGCGCCATTGGAAAGTCGGCCCGGGCAAAAAGGTCGGAGTGGTCGGTCTCGGCGGCCTGGGGCACATGGCGGTGAAAATCGCCCATGCCATGGGCGCGCATGTGGTGCTGTTCACCACCTCGCCGAACAAGCGTGAAGATGGCCTGCGCCTGGGCGCCAATGAAGTCGTGGTATCCAGGAACCCGGACGAAATGGCCAAGTTCACCAACACCCTGGACTTCATTCTCAACACCGTGGCCGCGCCCCACGATCTGGACGCATTCCTCGTGCTGCTCAAACGCGATGGCACCATGACCTTGGTCGGCGCCCCCGACAGCCCTCATCCTTCGCCTTCGGTGTTCAACCTGATCTTCAAGCGCCGCAGCCTGGCCGGTTCCCTGATCGGCGGTATCCAGGAAACCCAGGAAATGCTGGATTTCTGCGCCAAGCACGGGCTTGTTTCGGATATCGAGATGATCAATATCCAAGACATCAACCAGGCCTATGGCCGCATGCTCAAGGGCGACGTCAAATACCGCTTCGTGATCGATATGAACAGTCTGAAGAAAGAAGCCAACGCGGCCTGATCGAACCCTTCCATCCGACCCCGTGGGAGAGCACCAGGCGTGCTGTCGTCACGGGTTTCGGAAACCCGCTATCCACTCCTGAACCTGGTGAGGTACTGTAGGACGAATACGCGTGATCCATAGGCGGCCGCACGAACCAAAGTGAATGCCGATGGCTAAGCAATACCGGGGCGAACCGAAAGACAAAGCCCTAAATCCAAGATGAGATCAGAATGCTCAAGAAAGCCTTTTTTTGCCTGTCACTCCTGGCCACGGCGAGCTCCGCCCACGCCAACGAAGCCATTGCCTACAAAGACGAATTCGAGAACCAATACGTTCAGTGCATTCAAGACAAGCTGGCTTCGGACTGCTGGGGGAAAGTCTTTTCCGGACACTTTGAGCCGGGGCAACTCAAGGAAAAAGAACTGATCGCCAAAAGCCAAGGCGTGCTTTCAACCTGGATCGGCAAGCATGACCTCTACAAAGTCCACCTGGGCCCCAAAGAAACCAAAGGTGAAGTGTTTGAAAACCGGGCTTATCTGATCGAGCGCGACGACGGGCAGTTAGTCGGTGTGTATGTAGGCTTCAGGCAAATAAAAGGCGAGTGGTTCGTATACGAACTCATGAGTGGCGCCGACGACACCTTCATCCGCTCCATACTCCATATGCCCAACATAAAGTAACGCGAGAAATCCGCAAGCCCCTGCTCGATTGGCGGGGGATCCCGCTTGCCAGAAAAGTGGATGCCCTTGGCTTGCCTCTGCCCGCAAGCTCCACGGCTTGCAGCATGGGTAATCCGCATGCAACTTCTTTGTTTAAACCAACTTCTGAGCACGGCATACGTGTCTCTGCATGCAATGAGCTAAGCCATTTCCTACAACCACCTAAGAAGCGACTGGCTATCTCACCCAATGGGTTTGGATTGATGATTTGCTCCGGTTCGCTGTCGTTGGCAGCACCACCCCAAGTGGCCGTGATCTTCAAGACCACGGTGTGCTAACTAGCACATTGATCATCTGTCACCTGAAAAAACCAAAGCCATCGTAGAGGTTTGGGAGGCCGAAGTGCAGAATCTGGCATCAAAATCCGCTCTGATACGAACGGAAAAACAAATGATTCAAAAAACCGTAGATCTGGGTCGAGAGCTGCGTGGTTCGATCAAGGACCTTCGCGACTCGGTCAAGGAGCTCGACGACACGGTAAAAGCCCAAGGAGCGCAGATAAGTGTTCTCGGCCAATCTTTGATTAATCAGGGGAGCGCCCTTCGCGACTCAATGGAAAAGCAGGGTGTCCACTTCAATCTAGTGATGGAAAAACAAAGTAACGAGCTACGCGCTGAAATCAAAGATCAAGGCAATGAATTTCGTTCCGCCATGGAAAAGCAAAGCACTGAGCTACGTGCCGAAATCAAAGATCAAGGCAATGAATTTCGTTCTGCCATGGAAAAACAAAGCAGTGAGCTACGCGCTGAAATCAAAGATCAAGGCAATGAATTTCGCTCCGCCATGGAAAAGCAAAGCAGTGAGCTACGTGCCGAAATCAGAGATCAAGGCAATGAATTTCGCTCCGCCATGGAAAAGCAAAGCAGTGAGCTACGTGCCGAAATCAAAGATCAAGGCAATGAATTTCGCTCCGCCATGGAAAAGCAAAGCAGTGAGCTACGCGCCGAAATCAAGGAACAAGGCAGCGAATTCCGGCTTGCAATGGAAAAACAGGGCCATGAATTTCGGATGTCCATGGAAAAACAAAGCCACGAACTTCGCGCCGAAATCAAGAACCAGGACAGCGAGCTTCGCACCTTGATCAAAGACCAAGGCGTCGAACTCCAAGCAGCAATCAAAGAGCAGGAAACTGCAATGAATAAAATGGGAGAGAAACATGAGAATGCTCTCCAACTGCACGGTGTGAAACTCGAGGCATCCATCAAAGAGGTCGAGTCAAAATTCAAGCTCGTGTACTGGCAGCTCGGCATTATCATCGTCACTTTAGTGCTGCCATTGACCAAGACGGCCTTCGATTATATCGTTGGCAAATAGCTGAAGTGCTCAATCCACAATGAATAACTTCGCGCCACTCGTAGTGGACGATCGATGCCCCTCGTTATTGTTGCCCACCTGATAGCTCATCCCCGCGGACAGGGTAAACCGGCGGCCATCCTCCAGTTCTGTGTCCAGCACCCCCTCCAGACACAACAGAATATGCCCCCTCCAGCACCAATGATCGGCCAGGTATCCTGGACTGTACTCGACCATCCGCACACGGGTACTGCCAAACTGACAGGTCCGCCAATAGGCGGTCCCCGTCTGGCCTGGATGGGCAACGGGCTCGATAGTCGACCAATCAGTCGTACCAAAGGGGATAGCAGTAAGATCCATGGCGCGGTTCCTTGCCGAAAAGAGCTGCAGACCGTACCAAGCCGCCAGGCGGCTGGATAGATACAGATGAGCAGGATCGGCGGCATACGCTTGGCTTCCAGGCTGCCCCTTATACCGTCAAAAACAACGCCGAAGTCCAGCCCCTCGACTGATCCCGCTGCCGGGCACAGATGAACAACGGATGTTCGCGCCCCGCCTCCAACTGCAACGCCACCAGCTCGATCTGCCCATGCACCTCACGGGGCAGCGGTGCATCAGTGGTCCGTTCCAGAGACACCTTCAACTCCGCCCCCGGCAGTTCCTCGATCACCTGCCCTTGCGCCAGCAGTTGCTCACCGGACAACTCCATCAGCACCTTCGGCGCATGCACATAAGGCTGCGGTTCGGATGGATCGCCAACCTTGACGTAGTTGTCGATACGGCTGTGAATCCGCAAGGTCGCGCCCGCCAGTTGCGACAGGTCGATTTCGATACTGTCGGTATCGCCATTGGTATCGGTACGAAACGCCAGTGTCGTCGCGTCCTTGCGCCATACGGTCTGCTCGGGATGATCGAGCCCCAAGGCGCGGAAGCCCTTGATCACAGCGCCAGTAACCTGAATCTCGCCAGTCCAGTAGGCACCACGATAACGGTCCTTGATCCGTGCGCCACCCAACCGCAGGCGAATGCCGTGACCAGAAAACCCCAACTCCTCATGCAGATTGCGCGACCAGACCCGTTGCTCGCCGTCGAACAGATCCACCTGCTCCCAACCCGCCTCCCCCAGCAAGCGATAATCCAGGGTCGCATCCGCCCGAGCGGTAAAGACCTCGCCCATGAAATGCGTCCCCTGGCGCAGGCTGGCGAACGAGCGCTCGCCGGTGGTGGCAAAGGTGCGGCGGGCACGCAGCGCCTTGCCGACACTGGCGCGGTCGAAACCGTCGGCGACCACCCCGGTCAGCCCGCCCCGTGAACCGAACACCGCCGTGGCCGGCACACCACCGCCACAACGGCCCTGGTGTTCATCGCTGTTGGCGGCCGCCCCCACCCGATAGCCACGTTGCAGGGCCTCGGCGTAGACCCAATGGAACTGCCCCCAGGCCGACCCTACTTCAATCAGGCGCTCCAGTTCCGGATGGTGCCAATCGAGGTTGCAGCGGCGCCCACCCACGTGCGGCATCATCAGATGGCCCTCGGGGTCCTTGGCATAGGCGGCATACAGCTCGTCCACCGGCCAGGCGCCGGGCTTGATGGTCCCGGCGGTAAACTCGTTCCATTCGAACGAGCGCACCAGCCGCCCTTGATTGTCGAACGGAAACTCTGGCTTTCTGTCATGCAGGAACACCACGTTACGGTCACCACCGGCGCAGGAGTTGCCGCACCATTCGGTGCCGGGATAACAGACGAATCGACCCGGCTCGTTGAGCTCGTGAATCAACCTGACCGCCTGATCCCAGCGTTGCTCGGTGATGTTGAAGTCGTTGGCGGTATAGCCGAGTACATCGAGCCCGGCGACATCACGCCCGTAGCTGAGGTTGTACAAGGTGTCGTTGGTGCCCACGGTGTCGTCGGAGTGCACATGCAGGTCGGCGTAGAGCGGACGCAATGCGCTACCGGCCGGATCGACCGTGACAAAGGCCTGGGCTCCGCGCACAAACACCCCCTGCACCTCCGCCGACAGGCGCCACTCACCCACCGCGCCGAACACCAAGCCCTCAAGGCGCGCAATCGCCCAACCTTCGGCCGCCAGGCGGAACGGCTGTTGCCGCTGCTCGCCTTCGGGACCGGTGAAGGTCAGCAAGCCATCGAGCGGTAACTGCCGGCAGGTATTGCCCCAGGCATCATCGACCCGCAGCAACACGTCGAAGGCCTCGCCGGCACTGACCAGCCGCGGCACGATCAGTTGAACGCTTTGCGCCGGTCCCGGGACGATGTCCAACAGCGGATCCCCGGGTACCTCGGCAAACTTCGAGCTGCCCAGCGGGTCGATGAACAGGCGGAAGCGGAAATCTTTTTCGACGAAGCTTTGCACCCGCGTACCCGCCCCGCCCTGGCGCCGGTCACCGAGGCGGATGACGATGCGGTCGCCGGGATTGAGGTAGCCATCGACAATATCGATGATCACGGCTTTCTGGAATGGCCGCTCATGGCCCTTCTGGTCAAAGCGCACTTTCAGGTGCTGCACCGTGGCCTGGCTCTGGCCGGGCACCAACTCTGCGGCCTGATACTCGGCACTGACGTAATTGGGACCCGACGGATTCGAGGTCTGGAACAACGCCCAATCGGAGTAGAACTTGAACGCCAGCTTCAGCCAGGCTCCATCCGCCAGCCCGCTGCCGCCGACTTCGTAAACCAGGGTGATCTCGTCCCATTGACCGGCCAGCAGGGTCTGGCGATCGCAGCTGATCGTACCCAGGAACGGGCGTTGCTTGTTGCGCTCATACAGGCCCAGCGGGGCGATGTAATGCCCGGCTTCGCGGGGATCGAATGTCTGACTCACATGACACCTCATACAGGTTCATTGAAGGTTTGAAGGCAGCATCGGCTACTTATTGCTCGCGCCATTGCTGGTAGTGACGCTCGATACGCCGGAACACGAAACTCTCCATCAACCAGGCGATCAGCCCGATCAGGACGATACCCAACAGCACCTGACTGCTGTTGCCGATCTGGCCTCCGGTGGAGACCATCCAGCCGATGCCCTGGGAGGCACCGATCATTTCCGCCGCCACCAACGCCCGCCAGCCCTGGCTGAAACCGATGCGCAGCGCCGCCGTGACGAACGGCAGCGACGCTGGCAGGTAGACATGGGCCAGCAATTGCCAGGGATTGGCTCCCAAGGTCCGGGCGGCACGCACTTCTCCACCGCGAATACCCTGCACGCCCTCCTGGATGGTCACCGCCATGGGAAACACCGCGGCAATGAAGATCACCAGCACGATGGAGATATAGCCCAGGCCGAAGATGATCATGATCAGCGGCGCCCAGGCGATCGGTGGAATGGCCATGAACAGGCTGTTGAGCGGAGCTATGAAGTCGCGAAAACGCGCCGACAATCCACCCGCCGCCCCCAGCAGCACGGCGACGATGACCGCCGCGCAGAACCCGCCGAGTTCCTCCAGGACGCTGGCTTGCAGGTGCTGCCAGAGCGAGCCGTCGCCGAGCCAGCGCAGGGTCTCGCGGGCGACGTCCCAGGGTTGCGGCAGGATGTAGGTTGGAAAACGGCTGGCCAGGGCCACCCAGATCAACAACAGGAACGGCAGCGAGGCCCATCCCCAATTCGGTTTTGGCAAGGACATGGGCAGACTCAACGCGAAGCTTTTTCCAGGTAGGAGGTGTCGACGATCTGCTCGGTCTTGAGCGTGGTGTCGATGAAGCCCAGGTCACGCGAGTAGTTCATCAGGCGCTGGATAAACTGGATGTCCGCGGCCTCCAGGTCCGCCGACCAGCCCAGTCGGGTGCGGGCCTGGGCGACGATGGTTTCCGGGGCGATGCGCTTGCCGTCGGCCCCTTGCAGCGCTTCGAGCTTGAACGCCTCGGCGATGATCCGGTTCGACTCCTCGGGATGCTCGTTGAGAAAGGCGATGGCCTTGCGATGGGCGCGCAGCAGTTTCACCACGTCGTCCGGCCGCTCCTGCAGCGTTTTCGGCAAGGCAATCACCACGTACCAGGGGTATTGCGGCAAAGCCTGGTTCACATCGAACAGGACCCGGCTCGAGCCGCGCAGCAGCGACTGGCTGACAAAGGGCTCCCAGGAGAACGCCGCATCGACGATGCCGCGTTCCAGGGCCGCGTTCATATTGCCCGGAGGCATGTCGATAATGTCGAGGTCGTGGTCGGGGTTGAGCCCGGCCTGTTCCTTGAGCACATAGCCGCGTAGCAGCACGTCCATGCCACTCCCCTTCTTCACCCCGGCGAGTTTCTTGCCCTTGAGGTCGGCCAATGCGTTGATCGGGCTTTTGCTGTTGACAATCACCGCCGCCTGGCCGTAATTGACCTTGGCCAGGATCCGGCTCTGCAAGCCACGGGAAAACCACTGGTACACCGGCGGCGTACCGACATAGGCCACGTCCAGCTCGCCGGCGGCCAACGCCTGCTGGATCACCGGACCATCGCCCAACGCCTTGAGATCCACCGCCAAACCTTCCTCACGGTAATAGCCTTGCTTGTCCGCGATCAGCGCCGGGGCATTGGCCATGGCAAAGACATAACCCACCCGCAACGGTCGGGTTTCGTTGGCAACGGCCAATGAACTACCGAGCACGGCGGCAACAGACAATGAAAGAACCAGCAGTGTACGTAGAATCATTGGATTGACTCGGTTTCAAGGGCGAGAGAGGGAGAAATGCCGGCTTCGGACAGCGCCATGACCTGAGAAATGCGTTCCATCAGCTCATTGCGGTAATCGAGGAAAGCCGGCAAGCGGCGGGTTTTCAGATTGGAGCGCGGGCGTGGCAACTGGATCTTCAGTTCACTGTGAATACCGCCCGGAGCGATATTGAGGACAATGACCCGATCCGCCAGGAACACCGCCTCATCGATATCGTGGGTAATGAACAACACGGTCTGGCCGAGCTCGGCCCAGATGCGCAGGGTTTCTTCATTCATGTGGTTGCGGCTGATGGCGTCCAGCGCCGCGAACGGTTCGTCCATCAGCAACACCTCGGGCTCCAGTGCCAGGGTGCGAGCCAGCGAGACACGCTGCTGCATCCCGCCGGAAAGCTGATGAGGCAAGCGCTGCGCCGCCTGCTCCAGCCCGACCAGGCGCAGGTACTGCATGGCCTGTTCGCGCTGCTGCGACTCGCTGGCATCAGCGGCCATGCGCAAACCGAAACGCACGTTTTCCAGGGCCGTCAGCCAGGGAAACAACTGCGGTGCCTGAAATACATAACCCAACTCCGAACGCTCCGGACTCACCACGCTCTGGTTCAGGCGAATCTGCCCTGCCTGTGGCTGGACGAAGCCCGAGAGCAAGTTCAACAAGGTGGTCTTGCCGCAACCGGAAGGTCCGAGGATCGCGACGAACTCACCGGGAGCGGCGCTCAGGCTGAACGAGGAAAATACCCGGTGCCCATTGGGGTAGCTGAAGCTGATGCGCTCGACACTCAGCGCATCGGTCGGCGGCAGCGCACGAAGGAAGGTTTTTGGCATGGCAAGTGTCATCAGGTCGTCTAGAATGGGGATACTCGACATAATACGTATTAATACAAGTCGTCCCAATAACCGATTTTTATAACCTTAGAAGTGATGGCCTCCCATGAGCGCCACGCTTCTTCGGTCACGGAACCGCTCAGTGTCCACGCCCATTCTTCGCGACAGCAGCACCTCGCTCTACGAACAGATCGCCCAGCAGTTGCTGGAAGAGATTCAGCGCGGTGCCTACGACCCCAGCGGCAAGCTGCCCTCCGAGGCCGAGTTGGGCCAGCGTTTTGCGGTCAGCCGCGTGACCATCCGCCTGGCCGTGGGCAAGCTCTGCGATGACGGGGTGGTGGAACGCAAGCAAGGCAAGGGCACCTTCGTCGCGACCAAGCAGGTTCGTCATGGCCTCGACGCCCTGCGCAGCTTTCATGAAGCGCTGCTGTTGCAAGGTCTCAAGCCGAGCATGCGCGTCCTCGACCATCAGTTGCAGTCGGTTCCCGAGGCGTTATGCGGTTTGTTTGCGGGGGCCGAGCAGTGCCTGCGGCTGGAGCGCCTGCACCTTGTCGATGACGAACCCATCGCCCTGGGCCGCAGCTACCTGCCGGCCGGACTGGCGGATGTGGTCTGGAGCGAGGCTGAGAATCGACCTATCTATTCGATCCTGGAGTCGGTCACCGGCTCCGCAGTGACCCGCGCCGATATGGCGATTCGTGCCCAGGACGCCGACAAGCACCTGGCCAGAACGCTGAACGTCAAACGTGGCGCGGCGCTGCTGGTGATGGAGCGCACCTCGTATTTTGCCGATGGCCGCTGCTGTGACCGGACGACGTTCCTTATCCGCCCGGAGCGCTACGCGTTTGTCCTCAGCGGTGTGTTCAAGTCCGGTTCGCCGCGTGACAGATAAGCGTCTCCGGCCACCACAGCGAAATACACAGCCCGCGCTGCGCCACCTCATCGGAATATCCCAGGAAAATGCGTGCTCCAGTACGCTCGACAATGGCCTTGACGATGGACAGCCCCAACCCGGATCCGACTTCCTGGCTGCCCAGGCTGCGATAGAACGGATCGAACACCCGTTCGCGCTCCGCGACGGCGATACCCGGGCCGCTGTCGCTGACCCGCAACAGCACTCCGCCCTGCTCCAGGCCCACCGACAGGTCGACCCGTCCACCCGCGGGCGTGTAGCGAATAGCGTTGTCCACCAGGTTCTTGACCACCGCCAGCAGGTCGATCTCGTTGAGCGCCAAACGCACGTCCTCTTCCTCCTCGACGCCGATGTCGATCTGCTTGAGTTCGGCCAACGGCAGCAAATCCTCCAGCACCCGGCGGTAGACCGCGTGCACCGACAGCGGCGCGCTGGGCGGCAGCGCGCTCACCTGTGCGGTGGCCAGCGCCAATAGTTGCTCAATCAGGCTCTTGCCGCGTTCGATCCCCCGGCGCAAGGCAAACAGACGCTCGCGGGCCAGGTTCGACATATCGGCGGCGGCCAGCCGCTCGGCCTGCAGGGACAAGGCCGTCAGCGGCGAACGCAACTCGTGGGCGGCGTCGGCGACGAAGCGCCGCTGGGTTTCCATCGACTGGGCAACACGACCGAGCAGGCGATTGATCGCCAACACGAAGGGCCGGACTTCGGCAGGCAGGTGGTTTTCATCGATGGGGTGCAGCTCCTGCTCGCCGCGTCGGTCAATCTCCGCCGCCAGCACCGCGATAGGTTGGAACAACTTGCGCAGCAGGTCAGCCACCACCAGCAGCAGTACGGGTAACAGAATGAGAAACGGCAACAGGCCGCGCCAGGCGCTCTCCCGGGCATCCCTGTCACGGGCACCGGTTTCCTGGGCCACGGCGATGCGCTCGCCGCTGCCCAGGGTCCTGACCAACACCCGGAACGCTTCGCCACCAACAGTCAGCGTCGACAAGCCATCGGCCAGCGTCGCCGGTAACGGTAGCGGGCCACCGGTTTCGACATTGGTCGGGGCTCGGTTACCGTCACCCAGATACTGCACGACCACCCGCGACTCTTCATCGTCGCCGGCGATCCCGCCCTCTGACCGCGGATAGACCAGCGTCATCTGCTGGCGCTCGAACAGCACACCCACCTGATACAAGGTGTTGTCCTGCATTTCCAGAGCCTCGTCGAAGGCCGAGACAAAAGCAAAAATACCGGCCAGCACCGCAACGATCAGGATCGCCAGCGACAGGGAAACCGATAGCCTGAGCCGCACCGACTCACTCAGGCGTTTTTTGAAACCATCCATCCCATACCCCTGACGTTCTTGATCACTTGACTGCCCAGCTTGCGCCGCAAGCCATGGATCAGAAATTCCACCGCGTTGCTTTCCACTTCGTTGCCCCAGCCATAGATACGGTCTTCGAGATCGCCACGCGAGAGAATCGCCCCCGGACGGATCAGCAACGCCTGCAACAACGCGAACTCACGACTGGAGAGCTGGACCTCAGGCTGTTGCGCGGTGCCGGCCTGTTTCGAGATCAGGTCGAGCGAGACCACGCCGTTGCTCAGCAGCGGTAGCGCACTGCCGCCCTTGCGCCGTAGCACGGCACGCATCCGCGCGAGCAACTCGGCCATATCGAAGGGCTTGAGCAGATAATCGTCGGCACCACCATCCAGGCCACGCAGGCGATCGTCGAGGCTGTCACGAGCGGTGATGATCAGCAGCGGCACGCCGTTGTCGCGGGCGCGAATACACCCCAGGATTTCCAGCCCGTCCTTGCCGGGCAAGCCGAGGTCGAGCAGCACCAGGTCGTAATGTTGGGTGTCCAACGCAGTGAGAGCAGTCGCCCCGTTATTGACCCAGTCGGCGGCGTAACTGGCATCATTGAGCGCCCCCTGGATCGCCTCGCCGATCATGGGATCGTCTTCGACCAGTAATATCCGCATGTCCCTCTCCGCTGAAAAAAACAGGCCCGACACTCATACCAGGCGCCGCCTGCGTGATGATTGCCGAGCCGGCATTGAAGCACCAGTTCCCGTGCGCGCGAAGCGATTTATCTGCCTAGCGGAACAAGCACGCGTGGTTTGAAGTCATTGCTTGCCTTGCAGGGCATTGAAGGTTTTCAGCAACTCATCCAGGGTCGACTTGCACTCGGTCTGCTTCGGGCTGCCGGCGCGCAGGGCATCCAGCGCGTTGTCGATGGCCTTGTCAAGCACGTGCCAGTCGCTGGCGGCACGCGGTTTGAGACCGGCTTCGGCGGAGTCCCAGGCCAGTTCCAGGTCCTTGATCCGTGTCTTGGCGCCCGCCAGGTCGCTCTTGTCGACCAGCCTGGCGACATCGACTGCAACTCCCTGGAACGCCGACAGGTCACCCAGTTTCGAGGCCGAAGCCTGGCTTGCAGGCGCCGCCGCGTTGGCCGTGCCTGCTGTCGCGCCGGCCTTGGCGGCGGCGTCGGGTTTCGAGCAGCCGGCAGCCAGGCCGAGCACGGCAATAGCACAGAGGACAGCGGCTTGGCGCATAACAGTTTGAACGTTGAGCATAATGACTCCTTGGATATGTTTGAACGGATTACTGGGTGGCGAGCTTGCGATTGCTGGCGCCGAACTGCGCGACGAGCACCAGGATCAGGATGACGCTGAGGAAGATGGCGCTGGTCCAGGCAGCGCCCATCCCCAGGCCGCCGTAGGTCTTGGCCTGAGTCAGCAGATCACCCAGGGAAGCACCGAGCGGACGGCTCAGGATGTAGGCGATCCAGAAGGTCAGGACGGCGTTGCCGCCCAGGCGCCAGGCAACCAGGGTCAAGGCAATCAGCCCGGAAAAAATCAGCGAGCCGAGAGTGAAGCCCAGGCCCAGCGCCTCGGTGGCCAGGTCGCCCGCGGCCGTGCCCAGGGCGAAGGTGCAGAGCACTGTCGTCCAATAGAACAACTCCCGGCGCGGCGTGACGATTTCATGGATGGACAGGCTGCGTTCGCGGGCATACCAGATGCCGAAATTGATCGCCAGCAACACTGAAAATATCACCGTGCTGATGTACAGGCTGATACCCAGCTTGTCGGTGAGCAAATCGGTGATCTGGGTCCCGACCACGCTGACCAGCACCACGCTGAGCCAGTAGATCCAGGGACTGTAGGCACGAGTGCGCAGTTGGCCGAACAAGGCGATGGCCAGCAATACGGCCATGCCGATGCTGGTCAGGCCCTGCCCCAGGCCGGCGTCGACGGCGAGGAAGTCGGCAGCGGTTTCGCCCACGGTGGTGGACATGATCTTGATGATCCAGAAGGACAGTGTTACTTCCGGGACCTTGTTGAGCCAGTCGGCCGTGGTCAGCGCTTTCATGTGGGGACGTCTCCTTAACGGCGCCACAAGCGGCGCAAGGAGGAGACTACGCAGGGAAACTTAGCGGAGACTGAGGGGCGACGGATTTCCCTCTTAATACCCCCTTAATAATCGAAGAAGAATTGACCATCCGATCGCCCCGGCGAAACGCCAAAGCGTCAAAAATAAGTGATTCAATCACCACTGCATTATTTTATGTTTTCTATTTGACACATATTGAAATGGATTTCTGGCGATGCTATAAGTCAGACACACCCCATTTGGATCCATATAACAGAGCACATCCAGCCAATCGGAGCCCGCTTGTCATGCCTAAACTCCGCACAATCAAACATACGTTTGACTTGGTTAGAGAAGTTGAAAACAACATTCCTGGGGCGACTGCAAAAACCTATGTAGATGTCTTGACCTGGGTATTTTACAAACTGGAGATAACGCGATTTGCCTATGTCTACGCCGATTCTCATTTAATTGATAATGGCGATATCTCCATCCATAGCAGCTACCCCGACGAGTGGGTCGACACCTACCGTAGGCAGGCCCTCTACAAGTCCGACCCGGTCATGGCCAATGCTGCCGTCACGTCGTGGCCATTTTTCTGGAGCGCTGTAAACGACCGCACTCATGCGCCCAACAAAGTCTTCGAACAATCCGCTCGCTATGGCATTGAGCATGGCTTCAGTATTCCCATTCATGAGCCCGGTAGCGCCTTTGGCTCCCTGCATTTGCCGTGCGTTGAGGGTGACCTTGATTTTGACCGTATCGTCCAGTCGAACATGTTCCTGATCAAAGCCATCGGCACCATTGCCCATCAATACCGCCCTGTTGAGGCCAGCCAGGAAGAACTTCTCTCACTGAGTCCCAGGGAAATCGAATTCCTTCACTGGCTGGCCCTCGGCAAGAACTACCAGGAAATCGGCCTGATTATGAATATCACTGAAAGGACGGTGAAATTCTACGCCAAGAAAATCACTGAAAAAATGGGCTGTACCAACATCAAGCAAGCCATGGTCAAGGCCATTCGGCACAATATTTTCTAACTTATCCCGTTCGAGCCAGCTCTATTCCGCGCCTCACAGATTGATCACTTGTGAGGTTGGCTCGCAAGCCCTGCTCAAGCCAATATCACGTTTGAGGCCAGGTTATACAACGCCATACTGGCAAACAGCCCAATGACCAATGAAACAAATCTATTGACTCGATTACCCGATATTATCGATGGAAGGTTACGTCCAAAAACGGCCCCCAGTCCCACCCAGACAATACCCACGGGAAGAATAACCAGGGAAAAGACCGCCATGAATGAAAGATAACTGTCCAGCTGCATGAAGGTTCCAGCGGGGGCCACGAACGAGGCAAAAAATAGCCCCTTCGGATTGGTCAGTGTCGCCAGGAACAGCGCCGGTACCGAGATGGCAGAAGGCTTTCCAGACGTATCCAGCCGCACCGAAAACCACAGCTTCAGCGAAATGTAGAACAGGAAGATTACCGCCAGGATCTTCGTTACCAGCACCACCCAGCCGTAATTCTCCGTCAGTGCATCAATGGATAGACCCCAGGCGCTGATCTGGATCAGATAGGCCGCCCATTCGGCCAGGATCAACTTCAACGAATAGCCCCCCAGGCCGCGGCTGACCCCTGATTGCAGCAGCAGCGAATTGGTCGGCCCCGGTACCAACAATACCGTGAGCATTGCAATTGCAATATAATACATGGTCGCTCCTCCGTGCATTCCAAAATAGATTTATTTTCCAATCAACTTATTTTCCAGACTGGAAATTTGCGTTTCCTTACCGCACTCTTAAAAGCGAAACACCCTTGCTTTTATTTCAACTTGATGAAACAACAGCAGCCTATTCAAACTGAGGACCAACTCGCGAGTGATATCATCGCTTTTGGCAGGCCAGCCTTTGAATTCGTCCATACCCCCACAGTTATCGTACAACTGTCATGGCCCTGATAAATATACGCATCCGCAAAAGTCTCACAGCGACTATTAAACAGCACTTTGGCCCTGCCAGCCACCTGCACTTAAGTACAGTTGCCGCACGTATACAGGCCCCCTATAAATACCTCCCCCTTTCCGCTATTTGCGATGTACTTATGATTGGCTATTTCCCTCACTCGTACACCTTCTCCGACCACTCGCACAGCTCCTCCCACGTGCATATCGCTATCGCCAGCTACTCCGAACTCCCCTCACGCGCATTAGAGCAAATACTCAGCATCCGCAAAGCTGCCTTTATTGACCGCAGAAAATGGGATATTGAAAGCTACTCCGGCAGCGACTATGAATTCGATGAGTATGACAATGATGACGCGATCTATATCTACAGCCACAAAGGCTCGCAGGTGACCGGCTGTGTCAGACTTCGCCCTTCCTATAAGCCCACCCTGATTTGTGGTGCCTTGAGCTTCATGCTCAGCGATGGCCAGTCCAGACCCAATCCGATGGACTGCTGGGAAGCCACCCGATTTGCGCTGCTGAGTACCCAAACCTCGAGCAGCGATTTTACCAAGACCAAAGTTGACTTTCGCACCGCCGCACTTTTCCTGGCAATGTTACAATTTGCCAGCACTCAAGAGGTCGATACTTATGAAGTTATTGTCGACTCCATGATGGAAAAAGTTCTAAGGCGCTCCGGCTGGGTCCTCCATCGACGAAATGTTGCGCAAGGCAGCAAAGGCGAAAAAGTCATCTATGGCACGCTGGAATGCACGTCAAGAATCTACGACAACATGCTCAAGATAAATCAGATGCAACCTCTGAATGACGACCTGCCGAGCATGGTCGCATTGCCGACTATCGACTATGGTGTCACCCACTCAATCACCTCGACTCACGCGGCGACCTGAATCAACCGATACGTACCAAGAAAATCTCATGGAACCGTGGGCAGCGCCAGCCGTTGCGCACAGAATAAAATGGAGAGCGGATGAACTTACAAAGACTTTTCCCATCTATCGGCAAAGTGATTGCCAATACCGGTAACCGCAATTTCCCGCGCGCGCTGCATGAGCTGATCGTTGCGCAACTACCTGTCGATGCCACGCACATCACCGAGTTACAGCTCGATGCAACGAATGCGACACAGTCGATCACTTCGAGTATCGGCGGCGTGGGTATCAGTCCGATCTGCATCGACACCCTAAGGAATGCTTCGTCACTCAAACATCCGCTTCTGCCGGGCGACGAAGGCAGTTGCCCGCAGCCACAGACAGAGCTGGCTTGCTGCCAGCGCGCGTCCACATCGCACAGCTCCCCGAACCATCTGCACCTGATCTGTCGAACGAAAAGTCGCTGCTATGCACTGTCGGTCTATCGGTCCAATCCGTCCCAGGGTTTTTCTACCCAGGAATGCGCGTTCCTCCAGGAGTTTTCCTGTCTGTTGTTACCCATGATCGGCGAGCATATCGAGGCCATGCTACCGATTCCGGTCCACCAGGAAGCCTATTCGATAACCCAGGAACTGGAAAACGGTGGCATGGATGCGTTGCGTCAACGTTTCGTCGAACGCCTGGAGATGTCCGGGCTGAATCTGTCCTCCCGGGAAACCGAAGTCTGCGTCGGCCTGCTCGCCGGGCGCACGGCTCCGGAACTGGCCGAGCAGTTGGCGCTACGGGTCAATACCGTGGAAAGCTATCTCAAGCGTGCTTCGATCAAGATGGGGATCGGCGGCCGACGCTCGTTGATCCGCTGGATGCATTCAGCGGAGTCCAAGGCCGGCCTGGAGACCTCCACCCCTCTGCAAAACGCCCTCTGACATCTCGATCTCATTCGTGAAAACACCTCGATAGCGGCCCGTATCGACTATCGAGGTGTGCGGAAAAACCGCTTGACCCCTTCAAGCCCATCATCGATATAAGTAAAGATCACTGGCACCACCAACAGGCTCAGCACCGTCGAAGCGAGCAGGCCCCCGATCACCACCACCGCCATCGGCTGGCGAAAACTCGATTCCCCACCCCATCCGAGAGCCGTCGGCAACATGCCCGCGCCCATGGCGATAGTGGTCATCAGAATCGGCTGGGCGCGCTTGTGGCAAGCATCCATCAAGGCGTCATAGCGGCTCAGGCCCTGGTCCCGACGAGCCATGATCGCGTACTCCACCAACAGGATCGAATTCTTGGTCACGATCCCCATCAACATCAGCAAGCCGATGACCGAGGCCAGGGAAAAGCTCATCCCGCCGATCAACAATGCCAACAAAGCGCCGCCCAGCGACAGCGGCAAGGCCGAGAGGATGGTCAGCGGTTGCATGAAATCGTGAAACAGCAGTACCAGCACCGAGTAAATGCAGAACACGCCGACGGCCATGGCCAGGCTGAAATTGCCGAACAGTTCGCTCATCAACTGCAGCTCGCCCTGCTCCACCCATTTTATTTGTGCCGGCAGGTGTTGCATCACCGGCAACTGCCTGACCTGCTCCATCACCTCACCCAGATTGCGACCATTGAGTTCGATGGACAGGCTGACATTGCGCAGGCGGTCCAGCCGATCGATCTGCGCCGGCCCGCTGCCCATGCTGATTTCGCCCAAGGACGCGAGCGCGACCTGACCGTCACGGCCCTTGACCCGCAGTTGGGCGATATTGTCCAGGTCGCTGCGTACTTGCGGTTGCATGCGCACCCGTACATCCACTTGCCGCTGGGACAGATTGATCTTGCCCAGGGATGATGAATATTCGCCGTAGGTAGCCATGCGCAAGGTGTCGGCGATATCCTGGCTGCTGATACCTTGCTCGGCCGCCCGGGCAAAATCCGGGCGCATCTGGATTTCCGGGCGCTGCGTCGCCGTGCTCGACGTCACGTTGCCGATCCCCTTGAGCTGGCGCAGCTGGGGCTCAAGGGCGGCGGCGGTACGCTCGAGCAAATCACCATCGTCGCTGGCCAGGACAATGTCCAGGCGTTCACCGCTGCGGTCCCCCCCGACATTGACCCGCACCCCAGGCAAGCCACGCAGTGCGTCGCGCATCTTCGCCTCGACCACGGACTGTTTCAGCGCACGCTCACCGCGCGGCAGCAGGTCGACGGTCAGGACCGCCTTGCGATTACCACCGCCGGCGACATCGCCACTGCCCACCGCGGCGAAAACATGGGCCACTTCGGCAATGGCGCGCAAGCGTGCGTCGGCCCGCAAGGTCATCGCGCCGGTCTGCGCCAGGCTGCTGCCCGGCGTCAGTTCCAGGCTGACGGTACTGCGCGCATTGTCCTGGGCCGGCAGAAAGCTGGTGGGCAGCAGTGGGATCAGGGCCAGGGAGCCGAGGAACAGCACGCCGACCAGGGCCAGGGTGGTCCTTCGCCGATTCAGGCTCGCCCGGATCCAGCCCAGATAGCGGGTCATCAAGACACTGTCGGGCTCGACATGAGGCCTGGCCTTGAGCACATACGCGGCCATCATTGGTGTCAGCAAGCGGGCCACCAGCAGAGAAAACAACAGCGCCGCGCTGGCGGTCACGCCGAACTGTCGGAACAGCTTGCCGGAAACCCCACCCATGAAAGCGGTGGGCAGGAACACCGCCACCAGGGTCACGGTGGTAGCCAGCACCGCCAGGCCGATTTCGGCGGAAGCCTCGATGGCCGCCTGACGCGGGCTTTTACCTTGGCGCAGGTGCCGCGCGATATTCTCGACTTCGACAATGGCATCATCCACCAGGACGCCGATCACCAGGGCCAGGGCCAGCAGGGAAATGGCGTTGAGGCTGAACCCGGCGAAATACATCACGCCGAAAGTCGGGATGATCGACAGCGGCAGTGCCGTGGCCACGACCAGGGTCGCCCGCCAGTCACGCAGGAACCACCAGACCACCAATACCGCCAGCAACATCCCTTCGTACAGCAGCGCCATGGAACCGCGATAGTTTTCCAGCACCGGCTCGACGGTATTGCTCGCCTCCTCGAATCGGACATCGGTGTGTTGCCGGGAAAAGCGGCTGATCGCCTGGCGCACATCCGCCGTCACCCCGACATCGGAAAAGCCCAGGGAACGGATCACCTGGAAGCCGATGACCGGCTGGCCATCACGGTAAGCCCGAGTGCTGCGCTCGGCATGGGTGTCACGCACCGTGGCCAGCTGCTGCAAGGCCAGCATGCGCCCCTCGCCGATGGGTATGCGGATGTCGCCGAGAGCCGCCGGATCGTCAATGGCGCCGAGGATGCGTACCGCCTGCTGGCCACTGCCCAGGTCGCCCTGGCCACCGGAGTTGTCTTTCTGCATCGCCCGCAAGCGACTGGCCACGTCCGTCACGCTCAGGCCCAGGCCGGCCATCATCGCCGGATCGAGATCGACCTGGACTTCGCGGTCCACGCCACCGACCCGGACGATCTTCGCCACCCCGCGCACCGCCAGGAGTTGTTTGCTCAGTTCATTGTCGACAAACCATGACAAGGCCTCTTCGTCCAACCGCGGGGCCGCCACAACATAGGTCAGCAAGGCCGAGGTATTGCTGGTCAAGCGTGATACCGATGGTGTATTGAGGTTCGCCGGCAACTCCGGCATGGCGCTGTCCACCGCATTGCGCACTTCATTGAGGGCCTCGTTGCCATCCTTGTCGATGGCAAAGTTCACGCTGATGCTCACGCTGCCGTCGGCAATCAACGTGGTGACATGCCGCAACAAGCGCAGCGACGTCAGTTTGTCCTCGATCTTGCGTGCCACCTCGGTTTCCAACTGCTCGGGTGCCGCCCCCTCCAGGGCGGCACTGATGACCACGGTGGGCAGGTCGGTATCCGGAAAGTCCTGGATGCCGAGTCGATCCAGGCCGAACACACCGAACACTGTCAGCAGCACGAACAGCATGACCGCCGGGACCGGATAGCGAATCGACAGCGCCGAGATATTCATCGAGCCTGTGCCTCGGCCCGGACCAGGGTCACACTGGCGCCGTCACTGAGAAAGGCCGCGCCGCTACGGACGATCTGCTCCTGTTCCGCCAGGCCCGCGACGATCTCCACCGCCCGCCCGCGGCGGCGCCCGACCTCGACACCCTGCTGGCTGACGTGCAGGTCCGGGCCGAGCACGAACACGTAGGAGCGACCATCGCGCAACACCACCGCGGTGTCCGGAACACTCAGCGCCATGCTGGGCGCCAGTTCGATGCGCCCACTGGCGTACATGCCGGCCCGCGCCATCGATCCCACGGGCAAGGATACATAGACCAGCGCCCGACTGGTCTTGCTGTCGAGCATCGGCGAAACCAGCCGCACCCGACCTTCGACCGCTATTCCACCCGGCAGCTGCAGGCGCGCGGTCTGGCCGACTCGCACCCGTGACAGCTGCCGCGCGTCCAGTTCGGCCTGCCATTCGATACGGCCATCGCGGATCATCCGGAACAGTTCGGCACCGGCCGCCACCACATCCCCGAGCAAGGCCTTGCGGCCGGAGATGACCCCATCGTCCACCGCTACGATGCGGGTCTGCGCCAGTTTGATGCGGGTGCTGCGCAGGTCGGCGTTCGCCGAGGCCAGGTTGGCTTCGGCGGTCTGCACCTTGACCCGATACTCTTCCAGTTGCTGCTCCGACAAAGCCCCGCTCTGCCCGACCAACGCCGCCCGCCGTGCGTTGGAGCGAGCCTCCTGCAATTGTGCGCGGGCCTGGGCGACCGCGGCCTGCTGCTTGTTTTCCTCGGCCAGCACACTGTCAGCGGCCAGGGTCGCCAGGACCTGGCCCTTCTTCACTCGGTCGCCGATATCGGCGTTCAGGCTGGCGATACGCAGGCTGCCGGTTTCGGCACTGATCACCGCTTCCTGCCAGGGCGCCAGTGCTCCGCTGGCCACCAACTCCTGCGGCCAGTCTTCAGGGTGTGGCTGCACCGCCTCGACGCTCAGGCTGGTGGCCGGCGCGGGTAGCGCCGCTGGCGCCAGCCCGGCGCGGCCAAAGATCAGCCACCCCGACACTATCAGCGCGGCTGCCGCCAGCACTCCATAACCCAAAGTCGCCTTCATGCCCCGCCTCGTGCCGGCGCACCGCTGGCCAACCTGTCAGGAGTGTCCCGCCAGCCACCGCCCAGGGCCTTGTACAGTGCAATCCAGTAACGCACCTGATTCTGCTGCAGGGTGATCAACTCGATCTGCGCCGACAGCGCCGAGCGCCGGGCCAGTTCGCGATCCAGCAAGCTGGCATTGCCGGCGTGCCAGTTGCGATCGATAGCCTGGAAATATTCCTGGTAACCATCGGTGGCGCGCTGCGCATCGGTTTCCGAACGCCGTGCGGCATCCAGGCGTACCAGCGATTGCTCGACTTCCATCACCGCCTTGCGCAGGGTCTGCCGATAGGTCGCCAGGGCCGTGTCATAGCCGGCCCGGGCCGTGTCCACCGCGGCACGCCGCTTGCCGCCATCGAATAGCGGGACGCTGAGTTGCGGACCGAGGCTCCAGGTCCGGCTGTAGGCACCGGTGGTGTTGCCCACGACAAAGGAGCCGACCAGGCCCAGGCTGGGCAGGCGGTCGGCCTGGGCCGCGCCGATCCGTGCATTCGCCGCGGCCAGCTCGCGTTCGCTGGAGGCCAGGTCCGGGCGCTGGCGCAGCAGGTTGGCGGGTATTTCCCGCACGTCCAACAGTGCCGGTTCCGGCAAACGCCCTGGCGTCTGGCCAAGCACTTCACGCAGTTGCTCCTCACGGCTGCCGGTCAGGGCCACCAGGCTCTTGAGCAGCACATCACATTCGCTTTGCTGATTGTTCAGAGTCGCGTTACTGGCGGCGGCACTGGCATCGGTCAGCGCGGCATCGGCGGCGGCGGTGAAACCGGCCTGGAACGACAAGCGCGTCAGGCGCGCGGTCTGGTCCTGGGATTGCGCCTGGTCGCGATAGGCGTTCACCAGCATCTGGCAGCCACGGTACTGCACGAAGTCATCACCGACCTCGGCGGCCAGGGACACCCGCGCCTCATGCCAGTCATCGACCCGCGCCTGCAGCAAACTGCGCGAGGCTTCGTCGTTGCGCCGCAACTTGCCGAACAGATCCAGTTCCCAGGTCGCGTCAAGCGTGGCACCGGAGGTGCTACCGCGCTGATTCTGCCCGCTCTGGCGCAGGCCCGCGCGGGCCTTGCTCAAGCCGCCATTGAGTTGTGGTTGGCCAGCGGCGACGCTGCCATCCAGGGTCGCCCGGGCCTCGGCAATACGCGCCAGCGCCTGGTCCAGGGAGGGGCTGTCCGCCTCGGCCAGGCGCAACAGGGTCGCCAGCGCCGGGTCATTGAACTGTTGCCACCAATCGTTCAACCCAACCACCGAGGCGCCATGGGGCAACGGCGCATACCACTGGCGGGCCACTGGCACCGCCGGCAGGCGGTAATCCGGCCCCAGCGTGCAGCCGCCCAGCAGCGTCGCGAACAACATCGACAGCAGGTGGCGGGCAGTAGGTTTGGCGATAGGCATAACGCTCTCGGAGACACCTGAGTGCAGGTACCCTGGGAAATAGGAAAACAGATGGCGGCGCAGACGGCTACGAAGGCAGACCCGGGGTTTTCTTCCCCACGCCATAAAGTCCTTTCGTGGCACGCATTTAATCCCAGGGCCGGCGACCTGTCTGACATGGAAAACGGGGACATCCCGGGCGCGATAAAGTGGCGATCAGCGATGGGCTCCATACAGAATCGGGCTCAGCTCGAAATGAGCCGCCAATGAATTCGCACCTGGGCCAATGAGTGATCGACTATGGATGAGTTAAGTAATCTCAAGAAATTGGAGTCGAACGCGCGCACCTACGCGGCGACGTTCCAACGTCTGTTTGTCAGCGGCAAGGGCATGCGGGTCAAGGATGCCAACGGTCAGGAGTACCTCGATTGCCTGTCGAATGCCGGCACCCTGGCGTTGGGTCACAATCCACCCGTGGTACGTGACGCGGTGATCGAGTTCCTCAACAGCGATCATCTGCAACAGGCGCTGGACCTGGCCACGCCGGCCAAGCACGCGTTCGTGCAGGAACTGTTCGCGACGCTACCGGCCGGTCTGCGGGATAACAGCAAAATACTGTTCTGCGGCCCCAGCGGTTCGGACGCGGTCGAAGCAGCGATCAAACTGGCCCGCCATTACACCCGACGCTCGACGCTGATGGCCTTCCACGGCGGCTACCACGGCATGACCGCCGGGGCGTTATCGGCCATGGGCAACCTCAATCCCAAGGTCGGCCTGGTGCCCCAGGGCACCCACTTCCTGCCCTTCCCCTACCGCTTCCGCTGCCCGTTCGGCACCGACGGCGAGCACACCGACCGGCTTTCCATCGACTACATCCGCACCGTGCTCCGCGACCCGGAAAGCGGTGTACCGAAACCGGCGGCGGTGGTGGTCGAGGTGATCCAGGGTGAAGGCGGTTGCATACCGGCCTCGGCCGAGTGGCTCAGGGCCCTGCGCGAGATCACCCGGGAACAGGACATCCTGTTGATCGTCGACGAAGTGCAAACCGGGCTGGGACGCACCGGCAGCCTGTTCGCCATCGAACACGCGGGCATCACCCCCGATATTCTAGTGTTGTCCAAGGCCATCGGCGGTGGCTACCCGATGTCGGTGATCGTCTATGCCGAGCACCTGGACACCTGGGGCCCGGGCATGCATGCCGGGACCTTTCGCGGCAACCAGGTGGCCATGGTCGCCGGCACCGCCACCCTGCGCTATATCAAGCAGCATGACCTGGCGGCCCAGGCCGCGCGCCGTGGCGAGCAGTTGCAAAGCGGGTTGGAAGACATCGCCCGGCACTTCCCGTTTATTGGCGATGTGCGTGGACGCGGGTTGATGCTCGGGGTGGAAATCGTCAAGCCGGGCAGCGCCGCGCGGCCGGGACTGGGCGATGGTGCGCGGGCGCGGGCGATCAAGCTCGAGTGCTTCGACAACGGCATGATGATCGAGACCGGCGGACGCCACAGCGCGGTCCTGCGCTTCCTGCCGCCGCTGACCATTACCGAAACGGAAGTCGGCATGGTCCTCGATCGCTTCGAACAGGCCCTCAAGCGCAGCAGCGCGGCCCGGGTCTCCAACATCGGCGCGCTGGGCCAAGACCTGTAGGAGCCCCCCCTCAATCCCGCGCCAGCGCCTCGATCGGATCCAGTCGGGCGGCGTTGCGCGCCGGGACGAAGCCGAACACGATACCAATCAACGTCGAACAGATGAACGCGGTGACAATCGAGCTGACCGAGAACACCATCTGCCACTCCTTGACCAGCAGGGAAAACACATAGCCGATACCGAACGACAGGGTAATACCGATCACCCCACCGATCAGGCAGACCATCACCGCCTCCACCAGGAACTGCTGGCGAATATCCGACTGACGTGCCCCCACGGCCATGCGAATGCCGATCTCACGGGTCCGCTCGGTCACCGACACCAGCATGATATTCATCACCCCGATGCCCCCCACCGCCAGCGAGATCACCGCGATCAACGACAACAGCAAGGCCAGCGACTGGCTGGTCTTCTGCACCGTCTGCATCACGCTGTCGAGGTTGTAGGTGAAGAAATCCTTGGTCCCGTGGCGCTTCTCCATCAGCTTGTTGACGTTGTCCTCGACCACCTTGCTCGGCTGCCCATCCTTGATCCGCACCGTGATGCTGTCCAGGTAGCGCTGGCCCAGCACCCGGCCCGCCGCGGTCTCGTAAGGCATCCAGATATTCAGGTTCTTGCTGGTGTTGAAGATGCTCTTCTTGTCCTCGGTCACGCCGATCACCGTGCACGGCAGGTTATCCACCAGGATCACCTGGCCCAGCGGATCAACCGTCGGGCCGAACAGGCGGGTCCGGGTGTTGTGGTCGATCACCACCATCTGCGCCTGGCGCCGGGCATCGTCCTTGTTGAACGCCACCCCCGAGCCCATCTTGATCCCGCGGACCTGGAAGTAACTCGGGCTGACCCCACTGACCGTCGCCGTCACGTCGATGTTGCGGTAGCGCACCAACAGGTTGCGGCCGATGTTCGGCGAGGCACTGTCGATGTAGTACTGGCTGCTCAAGGCCGCCACATCGGACAGCGCCAGGGTCTCGATGCCCCCCGATTTGCTGTCGCCCCAGTCGTTGCCGGGAAAAATCTCGATGGTGTTGCTGCCGATGGCCTCGATGTCCTTGAGCACATAACGCTTGGCCCCTTCGCCAATGGCCACGATCGACACCACCGAGGTGATGCCGATGATGATCCCGAGCATGGTCAACAAAGTACGCATGCGGTGCGAAATCAGCGCCACCCAGGCCATCGCGAAGGCTTCCTGGAACAGCGCGAAACGGGCCATCAGCCGGTTGCCCTGCTTGGGCTTGGCCGGCAGGCGCTGGGTGGTTTTTTCATTGCCCAGCGGGCGATTCGGGTTGACCCGGTCGCTGACGATCTCACCGTCACGCATCTCGATGATGCGCTCGGCATGGGCCGCCACCTTGTCATCATGGGTCACCAGGATCACCGTGTGCCCGGCGCTGTTGAGCTCCAGCAGGATCTTCATCACCTCCTTGCCGCTGACGCTGTCCAGGGCCCCGGTGGGTTCGTCGGCAAGGATGATCTCGCCGCCATTCATCAGCGCCCGGGCGATACTGACCCGCTGTTGCTGGCCACCCGACAACTGGCTTGGCCGATGGCCCAGATGTCCCGCCAGGCCCAGGCGCTCCAGCAACTCCTGGGCGCGACCGTAGCGCTTGCTCTCGCCGGTACCGGCATACACCGCCGGCATCTCGACGTTGTGGGTCGCCCCCAGATGCGGCAACAGGTGATAGCGCTGGAAAATGAAACCGAAATGATCGCGGCGCAACTCCGCCAGTTCATCATCGCTCAAAGTACTGGTTTCACGGCCATCGACCTGGTAGCTGCCGCTGTTGGCGTGGTCCAGGCAACCGAGCACGTTCATCAAGGTCGACTTGCCCGAGCCCGAGGCGCCGGTAATGGCCACCAGCTCGCCGGCATTGATCGTCAGGTTGATGTCCTTGAGGGCGATAAAGTCCTTCTCGCCGGCGACGAACCGGCGGGTAATGCCCTTGAGTTCCAGCAGAGGTCGGCTCATGGTCAGGCTCCCGCTACCGCTGGCGTTGCCGACGGCTCGCCGATGACCACCTTGTCACCTTCGGCCAGGCCGCTCTTGATTTCGACCCGGACGTTGTTGTTGATACCGGTCTGCACGTTGCGGATCTGCGCCTGCCCCTGGTCGTCCACCACCCGCACCGGGAAGCTGCCGTCCTGGTTCTTGTCGCCCAGCGCCGCGACCGGCACTGTCAGCACGGCCTTGCCCTGGTCACGGACGATATGCACCTGGGCGGTCATGGAGATGCGCAGGCGGTGATCCGGGTTTGGCACATCGAACAGGGCGTTGTAGAACACCGCGGTGTTCTGCTTGCTGGCGCTGGTGGCCTGGGCATCGAGGAAATTCTGCGGCGCGGGCTCGGTGCCCCTCAACTTGGCGTAATAACGTTTGTCGGCGTCACCGAGGATGGTGAAATACACTTCCTGGCCCGGGACGATATGAATCACGTCGGCTTCGGAGACCTGGGCCTTGACAGTCATGGTGTCCAGGTCAGCGAGTTTGAGGATGACCGGGGTCAGTTGGCTGGCGATCACGGTCTGGCCTTCCTGGGTCACGATACCCACCACATCACCGCTGATAGGCGCGGCGATACGGGTGTAGCCCAGATTGACCCGGGCGGTCTCGACCTGGATCCGCGCATCCCTGACCTGAGCTTCCAGCGACAGCAGGTTGGCCCCCTTGACCTCGAAGTTCGATTGCGCGGTCTCGAAGTCCTGCTTGGAAATCGCATCATCCAGGCGCAGCAGCTTGTAGCGCTCGTAGGTGGCCTTGGCATCCTTGAGTTGTGAAGCGGCGGCCTGCTTCTGTGCGATCAGGTTCTCTTCATTGACCTGGGCCTGACGCAGGGAATTCTGCAGCACCACCGGATCGATTTCCGCCAGCCACTGGCCCTGGGTAACCTTGTCACCGAGCTTGACCTTCAGCGACTTGAGCTGACCCGAAACCTGCGCACCGACATCGACCTGCTTGATGCCTTGCAGCACCCCGCTGGCGAGGACGGCGTTCTCGATATCCGCGCGCTCGACCTTGGCGGTCAAGTACTCCGGCGGTTTGGCCGGGGCTTGTACGCTGTAGAGAACAATTGCCGCCAGGACCAGCAGCACCACCACTATTACCACTTTGCGAAACTTCAACTTTTTCATAGAAAGCCACGAATGTGTTGAGGGTTGACCCGGCGCAGCCGCCGCCGGGCTTGAAGAGCGTGAGCTATTGATTGGCATGCCACCAACTCGCCAGATGCTGCACATGTGGCGCCTTGAGGAGGGTGAAATGGTTGCCCGGCCCACGCCAGACCGTGAGGTCCGGGGCACAACGGCGCCAGCCGTCGACCATTGACTGCTGCTCGCGCTGGTTGCCCGCCGCGTCGAGCACCGGGTCGTCGGCCAGCACCAGACGCACCGCTCCGGTGTAGATCGCCGACGGCTGATAGCGGGTGCGCAAGGCGGTACCGAAAGCCCGCGCCGGCCCACGCATCGAGTCCACCGCCGAGCGTTGCGGCAATAACCCGACCCGCACCATCCCGGCATGCAGCAAGCGCATCTGGCCGGCATCGTCCTGCGCCGCGAAAGCGCCCCGATCAACCCCCAACGACTTACCGGCGGCCAGTTGCATGGTCTCGATCAGGCGCTCCAGAACCCCGATCGCCGTGTAGGGTTTACCGACCACGCCGTTGCCCCCCGGCGATTCGCTGTCGATCAGGGTCAGCGAAGCCACCTGGCGACCGCGCGCCGTCAGGCGCAAGGCCATTTCGAAGGCCACCCAACCACCAAAGGAGTGACCGAGCAGATGCACCGGCCCTTGCGGCTGCACGCTGTCGATGGCCCGCAGATAAGCCTCGGCGGCGGTCTCCACCAGGCTGTACGGCACTGTGCGACCATCCAGCCCGCGCGGTTGCAGGCCGTGGATCGGCCAGTGCGGACCGAAGGCATCGGTCAGGCCGATAAAGCCCGTCACGCTGTCGCCGGCCCCGGGTACGCAGAACAGCGGCGTGTGATCGCCACGGCCACCCTGGATCGTCAGCAATGGCTGGTGGACACTGCGGGCCGGTAGCGGACGACCGGCCAGACCGGCCAACGCCGTGTTGATCGCCTGCCCCAGGCCTTCGATGTGCGGCGCCTGCATCAGGCTCTGGTGATCGCCCGATACCTTGATACTGTGCAACTGGCTCAGCGGCAACACCTCGTCCCAACCCAGGTAGCCACTATGTGCCGGGGCGTCGTGGGCCCGCTCGCTGGCGGTGAACAGATGCACCGGCACACTGTTGGCATACACCGTGTAATGGGCCTGGGCGTGACCATGGGCAACTTCACGATCCAGGTACTGCCAGATAGCGTCGGTCCCATACACCTCGAGTGCCGGTGGCAGTACTCCCCCCTCGCGGCAACGCTGTAGCAACCCCTCGAAATCGAAGGACGGCAACGTCGCACGCAAGCCCTCAAGCAGAACCAGGATATCCGCCCCTTCCGGACGACCGTTCCAGAACCGCTCGCAGTGCTCCAGCAGATGCTGTCCGTGGGCGGTTTCCGGATTCCAGCGAGCCCGGCCCTGATCCACCAGGCGCGGCATATAGGTGTCGATCAGGCCGACAAACTCCACCTCTTCGTCGAGGCCAACCAGCTGGATGGCGATCTCATAGGCCAACAGCCCGCCAAATGACCAGCCGAGCAGGCGATACGGCCCTTGCGGCTGCACGCCGCGTATCAGCTTCAACAGACGGGTCGCCAGGCACTCCATGGTCTGCAACTGTGCTTGCCCCAGAGCCACGCCAGGCAGGCCATAGACCGGGATATCGTGGTCGATGTGCAGGCCCAGTGTCGGGAAGTACAAGTCCAGGCCGGTGAACTCGTGGACCAGAAACAGCGGTCGCTGGCTACCCGTGGTGCGTACCGGTACCACTTGATCGTCAACGCGCGGCGCGGCGGTGCGGCTATCCAGCAGCGCGGCCAGCGCCGCGACACTGGCGTGCTGGAACAGCTCGGCCAACGACACTGGCAATCCCGCCGCGGACAGCTGGCTGACCAGCCGCACGGCCAGCAACGAATGACCGCCCAGGGCGAAGAAGTTGTCGTGCCGACCGACCCGTTCCTGATCGAGCACTTCGGCCCAGACCCGCGCCAGCCGATGTTCCAGATCGCCCTGCGCGGCCTCGAAGGCGTGGGTTGCGAACTGATCCGCCTCCGGTGCCGGTAATGCGCGGACATCCAGCTTGCCGTTGAGCGTCATGGGCAAGGCATCCAGACGAATGCAGACACTCGGCACCATGAATTCCGGCAAGTCGGCGCCCAGTCGCGCCCGCAGGACCTCCGGCTCAGGTACTTCGCCGTCAGGCTGCACGGTGTAATAGGCCACCAGGTATTTATTCCCCGGACTGTCCTCACGGGCCACCGCCACCGCGTTGCGCACACCGTCATAGCGATGCAGGCAGGCTTCGATTTCCCCGAGCTCCACCCGGAAGCCACGGATCTTGACCTGCCCATCGTTGCGCGCCAGGTACTCGAGGCTGCCATCCGGTAGCCAGCGCGCCAGGTCACCGGTACGATAGAGCCGATCGCCGACGTGCTCGCCGAAGGGGTCGTCGATAAAGCGTTCGGCGGTCAACTCCGGCCGATTCAGGTAGCCCAGGGCCACCCCGGCGCCACCGATGTGGATCTCGCCGACCACCCCCACCGGCACCGGCTCGCGCCGGGCATTGAGCACATAGATGCGCGCATTGCCATTGGGTTTGCCGATCGGCAAGCTGAGTGTCCCCGGCGGAACCTCGGACACCGTATGGCAACTGGCGCAGGTAGTCGTCTCGGTCGGACCGTAGGCGTTGATCAGGCGTACCCCTGGCGAGCATTCGCGCACACGGCGGAACGACTCCGGATCGGCCCGTTCCCCCCCCGACATCACCAGGCGCGAACGCGCCAGCGCCTCGGGAATCAGACCGGCATAGAGGTTGAACAGCGCGGTGGCCAGGATCATCACCGTCACCTCGCAACGCTCCAGCTGTTCGGCGAAGGCCAGCGGTTCCAGCAGGGTCTGGTGATCGACAATCACCGACTGCCCGCCATTGAGCAGCGCCCCCCAGACTTCCCAGGTGCTGGCATCGAAGGCCGGGTTGGAAGCGAAGACGACTCGGTCCTGCGCGGTGAAGTCGTAGTAGCCATTGTCGATGACCAACCGCGCGATACCGTTATGAGTCACCATCACCCCCTTGGGCTGGCCGGTGGAACCGGAGGTGTAGATGATGCAGGCCGGCGTCGGCCCCGCCGTACCGTCTTCCAGCACCGGCGGCGCCTGATCCAAGGCCGGTGCCGTCAATACCAGGGTGTCCAGATTCACCCGCGGCGTGCCCTCGGGTACCGGCTGGTGGCTATGGGTCAGCAACAGCATGGCCGCGCTGTCCTCAAGCATGAAACGCAGACGGTCCTCGGGGGCCAGGTGATCCAGGGACAGATAGGCGGCCCCGCATTTGAGCGTCGCCAGCCAACTCACCAGCAGGTCCACCGAACGCTCCAGCAGAATCGCCACCCGGGCGCCCGGCACCACGCCCTGCTCGCGCAGGTAGTGGGCCAGCGTGTTGGCGCGGGTATCGAGTTCGCCGTAGGTCACCGTCAACTCTCCCTGGCGCGCCGCCAGCGCCCGTGGTCGTGCCGCTGCCTGGGCCTCGAACAGCCGATGCAGCCGTTGCCCCCGCGGATAGACACGCTCGGTGCGGTTGAAGTCGAGCAACAGCTGGCGACGTTCCGCCAGCGGCAGGATCGACAGATCATGCAGCGGTCTTTCCGGCGTAAGCTCCAGGGCTTGCACCAGGCTGTCCAGCGCCGCATGCATGTAACCGCAGATACGCTGGGCGCCAATTCCCGCCACCACCTGCACGCTCAGCACAAAGGCTTCGCCGAGATCGTCGATACTCAGGGCCAGTGGATAGTTGGTCCACTCGTCACCGCCCAGGCTTTCGATTCCGTTCCAGGCCGCCAAGGCGTCGTTGTCGACCTGCCCGCCACTGTGCCGGTAGTTGAGCAAGGCGCTGAACAGTGGCGCCGGAGCGGCTACCCCGCTGCAGCGCTGGGCCAGGGCCAGGGAAGCGTGTTCATGGCCGAGCAAGGCGCTCAGGCGCGCATGCGTCGCCCGGACACCGGCCCGGGCCCCCTGCGCGCCGACCTCGATGCGCAATGGCAAGGTGTTGATGAACATCCCCAACGCCCGATCCGCACCCTCGCCCCCTTGCATCCGGCCCATCAGCACGGTACCGAACACCACGTCCTCGCGACCGCTGACAGCGGCGATCACCTGGGCCCAGGCCAGGTGATGCAGGCTGGCGGCGCTGACGCCGAGCTGACGGGCACGCTGGCGCAAGCGCAGGCTCAGGGCCTCGTCGACCACCACGCGGGCCTGGTCGATGGCGCTGCCATTGCCCTGTACGTCGTGCAGGCCAAACGGCAAGGTCGATTCGTCGACATCACCGAGCATCTCGTGGAAGAAGGCTTCATGGGCTTCCTGGCTGACACCCAGGCGCGCCTGGGCCACATAGTTGCGGTAGGGCACCGCCGCCCCCAGTTGCGCCTGGCGCCCCAGCAGATAAGCCTGCATTTCGTGCTGCACCACGTCCAGCGCGACGTGGTCAAGAGCCAGGTGATGGTAGAGCAGCAAGGCGACCCAGCGCTGCCGGGCGGCGTCATAGGTACAGGCCAGACGCACCAAGGGTGCCTGGCGTACATCGAGCCGGTAGTGCAGCGGATCGAAATGCCCACGCAACTGGCTGGCGATATCACCGTCCTCGGCGGCAAAGGTCAATTTCTCCAGTACCATCGGCGCCCGGCGCAGTACTACTTGCAGCGGCTGCTCCAGGCCTTCCCACAATACGGCGGTACGCAGGATATCGTGGCGCTCGATCACAGCCTCGAAAGCCTCGACAAAAGCCGCCAGCCGCGCACGGTCCTCCAGGTAGAACAACGCCTGCTGCACATAGGGGTCGCCCTGCTCCGCCGCCAGGTGGTGATAGAGAATCCCCTCCTGCAACGGTGCCAGCGGGTAGATATCCTGCACATTCGCCGCACCGCCCGGCACGCTCTCCAGCACCCGGTCGATCTGCGCCTGGGTCAGGCTGACCAGTGGCAACAGCTCCGGGGTGATGTGCGCGCATCCCGGCGCGATCAGGTTGGCCGGCACCACGATCTCCGTGCTGACGCCCACCGCCGCCGCCAACGCCGCCAGGGTCGGCTGGCCGAACAACACCCGGACATCGGCGCTCAGACCGGCCTGGCGCATCCGTTCGATCAGCGTCACCGCCAACAGCGAGTGGCCGCCCAGCTCGAAGAAGTGGTCATGCCGTCCGACACGCTCGACCTTGAGCAATTCGGCCCACAACTGTGCCAGCACCCGTTCGGTTTCGCCTTGCGGGGCCGCGTAGTCACGGCTGATCAGTGCCGCGCCATCCGGCGCCGGCAGGGCCTTGCGATCGAGTTTGCCGTTCGGCGTCAGCGGCAAGGCATCGAGCCGTACATAGGCCGCCGGGACCATATACTCCGGCAACGCCCCTTGCAGATGGCCGCGCAGGCTTTCGATCTCCAGCAGCGTTTCGGCTTGTTGTGCCGTGAAATAGGCCACCAGGCGCTTCTCGCCAGGATTGTCCTCCCGCGCCAGCACCACGCTGTCCTTGACCCCGGGACAAGCGGCCAGACGGGCTTCGATTTCGCCCAGTTCGATCCGGAAACCACGGATCTTCACCTGGTCGTCGTTACGCCCGAGGTACTCGAGCGTGCCGTCCGGCAGATAGCGCGCCAGGTCGCCGGTGCGGTACATGCGCGCGCCTTGCCGCGCATCGAAAGGATCGTCGAGGAAGCGCTCGGCACTCAGCTCCGGACGGTTCAGGTAGCCACGGGCCACTTGCACCCCGCCGATATACAACTCACCGGCCACACCCAGCGGCACCGGCTGACGGTTGGCGTCGAGCAGGTAAATCCGCGTGTTCGCCACCGGTTTGCCGATCGGCGTGTTGTCCGGAGTATCTTCCAGCGGCCCGGCGCAATCCCAGGCCGTGACGTCCACCGCCGCTTCGGTCGGACCATACAGGTTGAACAGGCCAACCTGCGGCAACTGCTGCTTGAAGCGCCGAACCAGATGCCCGGGCAAGGCTTCACCGCTGCACATCACCCGCAACAGGCCGCTGTCCCCGGCCTCGCCATGGGCGAGGAACAGATCGAGCATCGACGGCACGAAGTGCAAGGTGGTGATGCCCTGTTCGCGAATCACTTGCCGCAGGTAGCCCGGGTCGCGATGGCCGCCCGGCCGCGCCATGACCAGCCGCGCGCCGTTGAACAGCGGCCAGAAGAACTCCCAGACCGATACGTCGAAGCTGAACGGGGTCTTCTGCAGCACCCGGTCCGAAGCGTCCAGGCCGTATTCGTCCTGCATCCACAGCAGGCGGTTGACCACGCCCCGGTGTTCGTTCATCACGCCCTTGGGCTGGCCGGTGGAGCCGGAGGTGTAGATCACATAGGCCAGATGTTCGGGACGGACCTCGGCCCGCAGCGGATTGCTGTCCGCCTGCGCGAGGAATCCTTCACGCTCGGCATGCTCGGGATCGAGCAATAGCACCGGCACGGCGCTGGTTGGCAGGACCGCGCGCAAGGCTTCCTGGGTCAGGACCAGCGCTGGAGCACAGTTCTCCAGCATGTAGGTCAGGCGATCACGCGGATAATCCGGATCCAGCGGCACATAGGCCGCACCGGCCTTGAGAATACCCAGCAGCCCCGCCACCATTTCCAGGCCGCGCTCGACACAGATCGCCACCCGGTCGTCCGGACCGATGCCCAGGCCGATCAAGCGGTGAGCGATACGGTTGGCCTGACGGTTGAGTGCGTCATAGGTCAGGCAGCCCTGCTCGGCCACCACCGCGAGCGCGTCACCGCAAGTGGCCACCCGCGCCTCGAACAGGCCATGCAGGGTGAGATCCCGCGGATAGGCGACCGTGGTGGTATTGAAGCCTTCCAGCAACTGCCCGCGCTGATCCGCATCCAGCAACGGAATCCGCGCGACCAGCGCCCGCTCATCGGCAACCATCCCGCGCAACATCGCTTCCAGGTAGCCGATGCAACGCTGCATGGTCGCTTCGTCGAACAACGCGGTGGCGTATTCCAGGCCACCGAACAGACGGTCACCGACCTCGGTCATGTCCAGCAGCACATCGAATTTGGCCGTGCGGCTGGTCACCCCGAGTCCTTGCAGAGTCATATCGCCGAGCGCCAGCTCGACCTCCTCGGTGTTCTGCCACGACAGCATCGCCTGGAAAATCGGGCTGTGGGACAGGCTGCGCTGGGGCCGGACCACCTCGACCACTTGCTCGAACGGCAGGTCCTGGTTGGCCTGAGCGGCCAGGGTCTGGCGCTTGACCTGTTGCAGCAAGGCTTCGACGCTCAGCGGCACCGAGAGCTCGACGCGCACCGCCAGGGTGTTGACGAAGAAACCGATCAGATCCTCCACCTCGGCGCGCGGGCGGTTGGCCGCCGGCGTGCCGATCACCACGTCATCCTGGCCGGACAACCGGCTCAGCACCGCGGCCCAGGCGGCCATGACCGTCATGAACAAGGTGGTGCCCTGGCGCTGGCTCAAGGCCTTGAGGTCACGGGTCAGCTCGGCATCGAGGGCCAGACCCAGCATATGCCCGCTGTAGTCCTGCTGCGCCGGACGTGGCCGGTCGCTCGGCAAGGCCAGCAACACCGGCGCGCCGGCCAGAGCCTGCTGCCAATAGTGCCCCTGGCGTTGCAGGACCTCACCGCTCAGCCAGCAACGCTGCCACAGCGCATAGTCGGCGTACTGCACCGGCAAGGCCGGCAATGGATCGTCCGCGCCCTGGCGGAACGCTTCGTAGAGCACGCCGAGTTCACGGGTCAGGACCCCGGCGGACCAGCCGTCGGAGATGATGTGGTGCAGGGTCACCAGCAACACATGGTCATCATCGGCCATGCGCACCAGCCGCCCGCGCACCAACGGTCCACGTAGCAGGTCGAAGCTTTCACCGGCCTCCTCGGCGGCGATGGACAAGAGCTCGGCCTCTGCCTCCGCCTGCCCGGCCAGCACGTGCAATTGCAGGCTGAAGCCGACATCGGCTGGAGCAATACGTTGCTCCGCGTCCTGGCCCGGCAGTTGGACAAAGGTGGTGCGCAGCGACTCATGACGGGCGACGATGCGATCCAGCGCACGCTTGAGGGCGATACGATCCAGGGCGCCGCGCAAACGCAGCCCGGCCGGAATGTGATAAGCGGCGCTGCCGCCGTCCAGTTGCGCGAGGAACCACAGACGCTGCTGGGCAAACGACAACGGCAAGGCCTGGTCACGGGATACCGGCACGATCGGCGGCTGGCTGCTGCCGGCGGCCTGCGCCAATATCCGGGCCAACGCCGCCAGTTCCGGCTGGGCGAAGATATCCGTCAGGCTCAGCTCGACGCCCAGGCGTTGACGCACCTGGGAAATCAGGCGCATGGCCAAAAGCGAGTGCCCACCGCGTTCAAAGAAGTGGTCGTGACGCCCCACCTGCTCCAGGTTCAGCAGGCTCTGCCAGATCTGCGCCAGGGCCGTCTCGGCGGCGCCTTGCGGAGCAACATGTTCGCGACTGGCAAAAGCATCGTCCGGCGGGGCCGGCAGGGCCTTGCGATCGAGCTTGCGGTTGGGCGTCAACGGCAAGGCGTCGAGCATCACAAAGGCACTTGGCAGCATGTATTCGGCCAGTTGCGGCGCCAGTTCGGCGCGCAAGCCGGCGGCATCCAGGCTCGCCTCGGGCTGGGCGACCACATAGGCCACCAGGCGTTTTTCTCCAGGACGGTCTTCCCGGGCGATCACCACCGCTTCCTTGACCCCGGCGCAACTGCCGAGACGCGCCTCGATTTCCCCCAGTTCGATACGGAAACCACGGACTTTGACCTGGAAGTCATTGCGGCCGAGGTATTCGATACGACCATCGGCCATATAGCGCGCCAGGTCGCCGGTTTTGTACATCCGCGCATCCGGGCCGGCGCTGAACGGATCAGCGAGGAAACGCTCGGCGTTGACCTGCTCGAGATTCAGATAACCTCGCGCCACGCCATCGCCCCCGATAAAGATTTCCCCGGCCACGCCGTACGGCACCGGTTGCTGATGAGCATCGAGCAGGTAGATGCGGGTGTTGGCCATCGGCTTGCCAATGGTTGCGTTACCGCTGCCTTCGCTGCCGGCCACGGCATCATGGGTGACATAAGCGGCGGTGCAGGACACCGTCGCCTCGGTCGGGCCATAGGTGTTGATCAACCGAGTGTGCGCTGGGCGGACTTCATCCCAGAGCCTGAGCTTCTGCGCCGACAGTGCATCGCCGGTGACGTTGATCAGGCGCACGTCGGCCAGGCGCTCTTGAGCGACCTGCGGTTGGCTGTGCCATTCGGCGGCCAGGGTGTGCCAGTGAGCAGCGGTCATGTGCAGGAAGGTCGGATGAATGCCGTGATCCTCCGTACCCTCGCTGCCAAAGATCTCCCGGCTTGGCGCCAGAGTGGCCCCGGCCAGCAGCGCCGGGAAGATTTCCTCCACCGACAGGTCGAAGTTCAAGGTGTTCTGTTGCAACACGGTGTCCGCCGGGCTCAGGCCGAACAGGCGCGCGGCATCGACGCTGTAGTTGACCAGACCACGGTGTTCGATCATCACTCCCTTGGGATTGCCGGTGGAGCCGGAGGTGTAGATCACATAGGCCAGGTTGCGCGCACCGAGGTTCGCCACCACGGGGTTGTCGTCACGTTCGGCAAAGCCCTGGCGCTGATCGTCGTCGAGCAGCACCCGCGGCAAGGCCAGTGCGGGCAAACGATCCCGCAGCAGGCGCTGGGTCAGCAATGCCGAGGGCGTACTGTCCTCGATCATGTAGGCCAGGCGTTCGGCCGGGTAAGCCGGATCCAGCGGCACATAAGCCGCACCGGCCTTGAGCACGCCGAGCAGGCCGACCATCATTTCCACGCCACGCTCGACGCAGATCGCCACCCGATCATCCGGACCGATGCCCAGGCCGATCAGGTGGTGGGCCAGACGGTTGGCCTGACGGTTCAGTTCGGCATAACTCAGGCGCTGTGCCTGGAAGGCCAGCGCAATGGCCTCGGGCTGTGCCCGGACCTGTTCTTCGAACAACCGATGAATCGTGCAATCGCGCGGATAAGGCGCCTCGGTGGCGTTGAGCCCCTGCAGCAGGTGCTCACGCTCGATAGCATCGAGCAACGACACCTGCTCCAGCACTTGCCGGTCATCGGCAACCATGGCTTCCAGCAAACGCTGGAAGTAACCCAGGTAGCGAACCATGGTGTCTTCGTCGAACAGCGCCGTGGCGTATTCCAGCGAACCGTACAGGCAACCTTGCGCTTCGCCCAGGTCCAGCGAGATATCGAACTTGGCCAGGGTCTGGCTCGCACTCAGGCTTTCCAGTTGCAGATCGCCGAGGGCAAAGTCCGCGTCGCCCATGTCCTGCCAGGTCAGCATCGCCTGGAACACCGGACTGTGGGACAGGCTGCGTACCGGCTTGATCACTTCCACCACTTGTTCGAACGGCAGGTCCTGATGCGCCTGGGCGCCCAGGGTCGCGGTCTTGACCCGTGCCAGCAGAGCCTCGGTCGTAGGGCGTTCGCTGAGGTCGACGCGGATCGCCAGGGTATTGACGAACAGACCGATCAAGCCTTCGACTTCACTGCGCGTGCGATTGGCCACCGGCGAACCGATCACCACTTCTTCCTGCCCGGCCAGACGTCCCAACAACGCCGCCCAGGCGGCCATGACCGTCATGTACAAGGTGGTGCCGTGCCGCTGACCGAGGGCCTTGAGGCCACGGGTGAGGTGTTCGTCGAAGACCACCGGCAGCGCGGCGCCGGCATAGTCCTGCTGCGCCGGGCGCACCCGGTCGGTCGGCAACATCAACAGCGCCGGGGCCTCGGCCAGGGCTTGCTGCCAATAGCCGCACTGCTGTTGCAGCAGCTCGCCACTGAGCCAACGACGCTGCCAGACGGCGTAATCCAGGTACTGCAGCGGCAAGGCGGCCAGCGGATCGTCCCGGCCCTGGCTGAACGCGGCATAGAGCGCGGCCAGCTCGCGGGTCAGCACGGCAATCGACCAGCCATCGGAGACAATGTGGTGCATGGTCAGCAGCAGGACATGGTGGTCCTCGGCCATACGGATCAGGCGGCCACGAATCAGTGGTCCCTGCTCCAGGTCGAAGGCTTGCACGGTTTCCTCGCTGGCCAAGGCCTGGAGTTTATCTGCGGCCGCCGGCAGCCCTTGCAAGTCGTGCAGTTGCAGGCTGAAGCCGGCGTCCGCCGAGCCGATCCGTTGCAATGGCTGTTCGTCAGCGCCGAGGATAAAGGTGGTGCGCAAACTTTCGTGGCGCGCAACGATGCGCTCCAGAGCCCGTTGCAGGGCCGCGCGATCCAACGTGCCGCGCAGGCTGAGGCCGCCCGGCATATGGTAGGCCGCGCTGGCGCCTTCCATCTGGGCGAGAAACCACAAGCGCTGCTGGGCGAAGGACAACGGCCAGCTCTGGTCGCGCGCCACCGGTACGATCTCCGGCAATGTGCTGCGCCCGGCCTGGGCGACAACCTGGGCCAGGCCCGTCAGTTGCGGGTGGGCAAACAGCTGCGCCAGGCCCAATTCGACGCCCAGGCGCTGGCGGATCTGCGAAATCAGACGCATCGCCAGCAACGAGTGGCCGCCCAGTTCGAAGAACTGGTCATGCCGGCCGACCCGGGACAGGCCGAGCAATTCTTCCCAGAGCCGGGCCAGGGCGATCTCGATATCGCCTTCGGGGGCCTCGTAGCCACGGCTGATGACCGCTTCGAGGTCCGGGGCTGGCAGGGCCTTGCGGTCCAGCTTGCCGTTCGGGGTCAGCGGTAGCGCGTCGAGCTGCACGTAGATGGCCGGGACCATGTACTCCGGTAGTTGCTCTTGTAGATGCCGACGCAGGCTGTCGATATCGACCGAGGTGGGCTCGGCGGCCAGGGTGTAATAGGCCACCAGGCGTTTGTCGCCCGGGATGTCTTCGCGGGCCGTGACCACGGCTTCGTGGATGGCCGGGTGTTTGGCCAGGCGGGCGTCGATTTCGCCGAGTTCGATACGGAAGCCGCGGATTTTTACCTGGTCGTCGTTGCGGCCCAGGTATTCGATATTGCCGTCCGCCAGGTAGCGACCAAGGTCGCCAGTGCGGTACATGCGGGCCGAGGTGTCCGGGCTGAACGGGTCCTTGAGGAAGCGTTCGGCGGTCAGGTCATCGCGGTTCAGGTAGCCTCGGGCCACGCCCGCGCCGCCGATATATATTTCACCCGGGACGCCCAGTGGGACGGGTTGTTGTTGCTCGTCCAGCAGGTAGAACTGGGTGTTGCCCACCGGTTTGCCGATGTGAGGGGCGAAACCCGCCTCGCGATCCATCGCCACCCAGCTGGAGTAGGTGGTGGTTTCCGAGGGGCCGTAGAGGTTGCACAGGCGTTGGACAGCGGTTTTCTCGAACAGGCTTTCCACCAGGCTGCGCTTGAGGGCTTCGCCGGCGACGTTGACCGTGTGCACCGATTTCGGCAGGCCGTCGACTTCCAACAGGGCCTTGAGGGCCGAGGGGACGGTGTTGATCAGGCCGATATCGTGCTCGCCGTGTTGCAGTTCCAGGACGTTTTTCACCACCTCGATGCTGCCGCCGGAGGTCAAGGGCGCGAAGCATTCGTAGACCGCCAGGTCGAAGTTCAGCGAAGTCGAGAACAACGTCTTGCTCAAGGCCGAATTAGATTGCCTGTGATCCAGCAGCCCCGCATTATCGTGGAGACCGTTGAAAGCAGCATGGGCCCAGGTCAGGAAGTTCACCGTGTTGCGGTGTTCGATCATCACGCCCTTGGGCAAACCAGTCGACCCCGAGGTGTAGATCAGGTACGCCAGGTGCGCCGAGGTCAGCCCCGGCACCTCTGGATTCCGGACGGATTCGTCCTGCCAAGTGCCTTGGTCGAGATTGATCACCGGCACCGAAACGCCCGCCAACAGGTCCTGGGTCGCGGTCTGTGCGAGAACGGCCGCCGGAGCACTGTCCTGCAACATATAGGCAATCCGTTCCGCCGGATAAGCCGGGTCCAACGGTACATAACCGCCGCCCGCCTTGAGGATCGCCAGCAAGCCGACGACCATCTCGGTACCACGCTCAACACAGATCCCTACCCGCGAATCCGGTTGCACACCCTGCTTACGCAAGGCATGGGCCAATCGGTTGGCCTGCTCATTGAGCTCGCGATAACTCAGGCGCTGCCCACCATGCACTACCGCCAAAGCATCCGGGGTACGCTCAACCTGCGCCTCGAACAAGCCATGAATGGTCTGCGCCCGCGGATACTCCAGTGCCGTAGCGTTGAACCCCACCAGCAACTGCTCGCGCTCATCGGCGGGCAGGATCGACAGGCTGTTCAACGCGGCCTGTGGTCGCTGTTCCAAAGCTTCCACCAGGCTCGCCAGGGCGGCCTGCATATAACCGCCGACCCGTTGAGCATCGATCTGCTTCACCGCCTGGAGCGTGAGCATGAAGTCCTCGCCCAGGTCATCGACGTTCAAGCACAACGGATAGTTGGTCCGTTCCTCCATGCTCAGGGTCTGGATCCCCTGCCAGGCCGACAAGGCCTCGGACGAGGCCACGCCACTGCTGCTGTGGCGATAGTTCAACAAGGTACTGAACAGTGGCAGCGAGCTCGCTACGCCGCTGCAACGCTGGGCCAGGGACAACGAGGCATGCTCGTGCCAGAGCAGGCTCGACAGCCGCTCATGAGTGGCCTTGACCCCGGCCAGCGCCCCCAGGGCGCCGACGCTGAGGCGCAATGGCAAGGTGTTGATAAACATGCCCAGGGCCCGGTCGCTGCCCTCGCCGCCTTGCATCCGGCCCATCAGCACGGTACCGAAGACCACTTCTTCACGACCCGAGAGCCGGCCCACCACCTGAGCCCAGGCCAGGTGCACCAGGCTCGCGGCACTGACCCCCAGCTGCCGCGCACTGCCGCGCAGCCGCAGGCTCAGGTCGTGGTCGAGCATCTGTTGCACTTCGTCGACACCACTGCCGTCACCCTGCACATCCTGCACGCCATAAGGCAGCGTCGGCTCGTCGATATCGCCGAGCCTTTCGCGGAAGAACGCCTCATGTTCCTGCTGACTGACCCCCAGGCGCGCCTGGGCCACGTGGTTGCGGTAAGGAACGGGCGCCGATAATTGCCCGCCCAGGCCTTGCAGGCTGGCCTGCATTTCCTGCACCACCACTTCCAGGGCAGTGTGATCCAGGGCCATGTGGTGGAACAACAACAGGCCGACCCAGCGCTGGTTGGCCGGGTCCCGGGCATAGGCAATGCGCATCAGCGGTGCCTGGCCAATGTCCAGGCGATAGTGACGCGGGTCGAAGCGCTCATGCAGTTGCTCCAGCACATCGGCCGCCGGCTCGACCGTCACCTCCTCCAGGCTCAGTTGCGCATCGCGCCAGACCACCTGCACCGGCTGGTCCAGGCCTTCCCAGACCACGCTGGTGCGCAGGATGTCATGGCGCTCGACCACGCTCTGCAGGGCCTCGGCGAAACCGCCCAGGCGCTCGCGGTTGTCGAAAGCGAACAGCACCTGCAAGACATAGGGATCACCCTCATGGGCCGCCAGGTGATGGTAGAGAATACCTTCCTGCAACGGCGCCAGGGCGTAGATGTCCTGCACGTTGGCCACGCCGCCCGGCACGCTGGCGATAATCCGCTCGATGGCCGCCTGGTCCAGATCGGCCAGGGGCAGCATGTCCGGAGTAATCCGCTCGCAGCCCGGGACGATCAGGTTGTCCGGTACCCGCACATCCTGATGTCCACCCACCGCCGCGGCCAACGCCGCCAGGGTCGGCTGGCTGAACAGCACCCGCACATCGGCGGCCAGCCCGACCTGGCGCATGCGCTCGATCAGCTTCACCGCCAACAGCGAATGCCCGCCCAGCTCGAAGAAGTGGTCATGGCGACCGACCTGCGGCAACTGTAGCAAGGCCTGCCAAATCTGCGCGATGGCAATCTCCACGCCCCCCTCGGGTGCCGCGTAGTCACGCCGCACCAGGGCTTGCGCATCCGGCGCCGGCAGCGCCTGGCGATTCAGCTTGCCATTGGTGGTCAACGGGAAGGTTTCCAGGGTCACGAAGGCGCTGGGTACCATGTAGTCGGCCAGCGACAGCAACAACCGCGCACGCAGTTCGGCGGCCACCACGACCTGTCCTGGCGCGGCGATCACGTAGGCCACCAGGCGCTTGTCTCCCGGTTCGTCCTCGCGGGCCAGCACCACCGCCTCACGGACCGTTTCGCAGGCCGTCAGTGCCGCTTCGATTTCTCCCAGCTCGATACGGAAACCACGAATCTTCACCTGATCGTCGTTACGGCCCAGGTAGTCGAGACTGCCATCGGCCATCCAGCGCCCCAAATCGCCAGTCTTGTAAAGCCGCGCCTGGGGCTCCTTGCTGAAGGGGTTCGGCAGGAAGCGCTCGGCCGTCAACTCATCACGATTCAGATAGCCCCGCGCGACCCCGGCACCGCCAACATACAGTTCGCCGACCGCACCCACCGGCACCGGTTCGCGCCGGCTGTCGAGCACGTACAATTGCAAATCGGGAATCCGCACGCCGATGGGGCTCACGCCCGACCGCTGCGCATCCGCCGCCACCAACGGGCAGTAGGTCACATGCACCGTGGTTTCGGTGATGCCATACATGTTCACCAGTTGCGTGCCGGCGTTGGCCACCCGGGCGTACCACGGTTTGAGCATGCCGGTCTCCAGGGCTTCGCCACCGAAGATCACCTGGCGCAGAGAATGACGCAGGTCGCTCTCGCCTTGGGCATTGAGCAACTGACGGAATGCGCTCGGGGTCTGGTTGAGTACCGTCACCCCGGCGTCGCACAGCAGCGCGTAGCATTCTTGCGGCGAGCGGCTGACCAACTGCGGCACCACCAGCAACCGTCCGCCATGCAGCAGCGCGCCCCAGATTTCCCAGACCGAGAAGTCGAAGGCAAATGAGTGGAACAATGCCCAGACATCCTGCTCATTGAACTCGAACCAACCCTGGGTGGCCGAGAACAGCCGCGCGACATTGCGGTGCTCGACCATCACGCCCTTGGGCAGGCCAGTGGAGCCCGAGGTATAGATCACATAGGCCAGGTGATGCGGGCTGAGCCCGCCCAGCCGCGGATTGCTGCTCGGCCGAGCCTGCAGCGCCGGGCCGCGCAGATCCACCCGGGGACCGTCGAAGCCGCCCAGCAACGCAAGACCGGCGGCATCGGCCAGCACCGCCACCGGGCTGCTGTCCTGCAACTGGTAGGTAATACGCTCGAGCGGATAGGCCGGATCGATCGGCACATAGCCGGCACCGGACTTGAGGATCCCCAGCAGGCCGACAATCATCTCCAGGCCACGCTCGACACAGATCGCCACCCGGTCATCCGGCCGCACGCCCAGTGCCAACAAGTGATGGGCGACCTGGTTGGCGCGGGCATTCAGCTCGCCATAGGTCAGCGTGCGCGCCTCATATTGCACTGCCACGGCCTCCGGTTGCGCCACCGCCCAAGCTTCGAAGGTGCGGTGAATCAGGGCGTCATCGGCATACAGCGCATGGGGGGTGTTCCAGCTTTCGAGCAATTGCTGGCGCTCGCTCGCCGGCAGGATATTCACCCCGCCCAGCGCTGCTTGCGGTGAATGCTCCAGCGCCTGCACCAGATTTTCCAGGGCGCAGTGCATATAGCCACAGATTCGCCCGGCGCCGATCTGCCCTTCGGCCATGACGGTCAGGTTGAACCCCTCGCCGAGGTCGTCCACCGACAGGGTCAACGGGTAGTTGGTGCGCTCTTCGCCGTCCAGCGTCTGGATCCCTTCCCAGGCAGCCAGCGTCTGCTCGGTCACGGGGGCGCCGCCGAGCTGCCGATAATTGAGCAAGGAGCTGAACAGCGGCGTCGCGGCGGCCACGCCGCTGCAGCGCTGCGCCAACACCAGCGACGCGTGTTCGTGGGCCAACAGTCCACTGAGTCGGGCATGGGTGGCCTGCAAGCCACTGCGCACACCCTGTGCTCCCAGCGTAACCCGCAGCGGCAAGGTGTTGATGAACATGCCCAGGGCCCGGTCGGCCCCGGCGCCGCCCTGCAGGCGACCGAGCAACACGGTACCGAAGACCACGTCATCCTTGCCCGACACCGCCCCCAGCACCCGGGCCCAGGCCAGATGATAGAGGCTCGCGGCGCTCACCCCGAGCTGACGGGCCTGCAACCGCAGGCGCCGGCTCAAATCGCCGTCCACTACCTGGCGGACCTCCTCGATACCCTGCCCGTCACCCTGCACGTCCCGCAGGCCGAATGGCAGTGTCGGTTCCTCGATGTCGCCGAGCATCTCGCGGAAGAACGCTTCGTGTTCCTCGCGGCTGACGCCCAACCAGGCCTGGGCGACGTAATTGCGATAAGGCACCGAGGCCGGCAGCGAGCCCTGCAGGCCCAGCATATGCGCCTCGATTTCGCCGCAGAGGATACGCAGCGAGGTGGCGTCGTCCACCAGGTGATGGAACAGCAGCATGCCGACCCAGCGATTGTTCGCCGGGTCCTGCGCGTAGCCGATACGCATCATCGGCGCCTGGCGAATATCCAGGCGAGTATGCCGTGGGTCGAGGCGCTCGCGCAGCTGTTCGGCGATATCGCCCTCCGATGGCTCCAGTGCAAGCTGCTCAAGACCCAGGGTCGCTTCGCGCCAGACCACTTGTACCGGGGCATCCAGGCTTTCCCAGAGTACCGCGGTACGCAGGATATCGTGCCGCGCCACCACACCTTGCAAGGCCTGGGCGAAACTGTGCAGCCGCTCGAGACTGTCGAAGGCGAACAGGACGTATTGCAGGTACGGATCACCCTCGGCAGCCGCCAGGTGGTGATACAAAATACCCTCCTGCAACGGCGCCAGGGCGTAGATATCCTGCACATTGGCCACGCCGCCAGGCACCGCCGCAACCACGCGGTCGATATCGTCCTGGCTCAGGGACACCAGCGGCAGCATATCCGGCGTAATACGTTCGCAGCCTTGTCGGATCAGGTTGGCCGGTACCACGATTTCCGTGCTGCCACCCACCGCCGCGGCCAGTGCCGACAAAGTCGGCTGGCCGAACAGCACGCGCACGTCGGCACGGAGGTCGATCTGGCGCATGCGCTCGATCAGTTTCACCGCCAGCAGCGAGTGGCCGCCCAGTTCGAAGAAGTGATCATGGCGACCGACCTGCTCCAGTTGCAACAGATCCTGCCAGATCCGTGCGATGGCGATCTCGCTGTCACCCTCGGGAGCCTCGTAGCCACGGCTGGCCACCGCCGAACGATCAGGAGCCGGCAAGGCCTTGCGGTCCAGCTTGCCGTTGGCGGTCAGTGGGAAGGCCTCGAGGCTGACAAAGGCGCTCGGCAGCATGTATTCGGCCAACGACAGGCGCAGTTGCTCGCGCAATTGCGCGGCATCCAACTCGACATCGGTCGTACCGATGACATAGGCCACCAGGCGCTTGTCGCCCGGTTCGTCCTCGCGCACCAATACCAGTGCTTCGCGGACGCCCTCGCAAGCCGCCAGCTGTGCCTGGATCTCCCCCAGCTCGATACGGAAACCGCGAATCTTCACCTGTTCGTCGTTGCGCCCCAGGTATTCCAGGCTGCCATCGGCCAGCCAGCGCCCCAGGTCGCCGGTGCGGTACATCCGCGCGTTCGCTTCGGCGCTGAACGGGTTGTCGAGGAAACGCTCGGCGCTGAGTTCGGCACGGTTCAAATAGCCCCGGGCAACCCCGGCACCGCCGACGTAAAGCTCACCCACCACGCCCACCGGTACCGGTTCACGACGGCTGTCGAGGACATAGAGCTGCAGGTCGGGGATACGCCTGCCGATCGGACTGGCGCCGACACGCTGGGCGTCTTCGGCCTGCAACGGGTAATAGGTCACATGCACCGTGGTTTCGGTGATGCCGTACATGTTCACCAACTGCGTGCCGGCGTTCACTGCCCGGGCGAACCAGGGCTTGAGCATCGCCGTTTCGAGTGCTTCACCGCCAAAAATCACCTGGCGCAACGCATGCGGCTGGCCATTTTCGCCCTGGACCGCGATCAGTTGGCGGAAGGCGCTCGGGGTCTGGTTGAGTACCGTCACCCCAGCATTGCACAGCAGCGCGTAACACTCTTCGGGCGAGCGGCTGACCAGTTGCGGCACAATCAGCAAGCGCCCGCCATGCAGCAGCGCGCCCCAGATTTCCCAGACCGAGAAGTCGAAGGCGAACGAGTGGAACAGCGCCCAGACATCCTGTTCGCCAAAGCCGAACCAGTCTTCGGTGGCCGAGAACAGCCGCGCGACGTTGCGGTGTTCGACCATCACGCCCTTGGGCAGGCCGGTGGAACCGGAGGTGTAGATCACATAGGCCAGGTGCGAAGCCGTCAGCCCTGGCACCTGCGGATTCTGGACGGATTCGTCCCGCAGATCCGCATCATCGAGATTGATCACCGGCACCCGCACCGCTGGCAAGGCTTGCTGCACCGCCCGCTGGCTCAGCAAGGCCACCGGGGCGCTGTCACCGAGGGCGTAGGCCAGGCGCTCGCGCGGATAGGCCGGGTCCAACGGCACGTAACCGGCGCCGGACTTGAGGATCCCCAGCAGGCCGATGATCATCGCCGGCCCGCGTTCGACACAGATCGCCACCCGATCATCCGGGCGCACCCCCAGGGCCAGCAGGCGATGGGCCACCTGGTTGGCGCGGGCATTGAGTTCGCCGTAGCTCAGGCTTTGTTCCTGATACACCAGCGCCACGGCTTGCGGTCGTTGTGCGGCGCGGGCTTCGAATTGCTGATGGATCAGCGCCTCGGCAGCCTGGGTCTTGCCAGGCTGGTTCCAGTGTTCGAGCAACTGCTCGCGCTCGCCGTCCGGCAAGATCGAGATCGCCTGCAACGGGCTCTGTGGCGCCTGTTCCAGGGCCTGGACCAGGCCGTCCAGCGCCGCCTGCAGGTAGCCACAAAGACGTTGCGCACCAATGCTTGCAGCTACCAACGCGGTGAAGGAGAAGCCATCGCCCAGATCATCGACGTTGACAGTCAATGGATAGTTGGTCCGTTCCTCGCCGCCCAAGGCCAGGGCCTGCATACCGTGCCAGGCCGCCAGCGTCGCGTCGGTCACGGCAACGCTGCTGTGGCGATAGTTGAGCAAGGCGCTGAACAACGGTGCCGGCGCGGCCAGGCCACTGCAACGCTGGGCCAAGGCCAGCGACGCGTGTTCATGCCCGAGCAAGGCGGTCAACCGCGCATGCGTGGCCTTGACCCCGTCGCGAACACCCTGTTCGCCCAGATCCACCCGCAGCGGCAAGGTATTGATGAACATGCCCAGGGCCCGTTCGGCGCCCTCGCCGGCCTTCATCCGGCCGAGCAGCACCGTGCCGAACACCACCTGGTCACGGCCACTGAGCCGCCCCAGCATCTGCGCAAAAGCCAGGTGCACCAGACTCGCCGCGCTGACCCCGAGCTGACGGGCCTGAGCTCGCAAGCGCTGGCTCAAGCCGCTGTCCAGCGCCAGATGGGCCTGTTCGATAGCATTGCCGTCGCCTTGCACATCCTGCAGGCCGAACGGCAAGGTCGACTCGTCGATATCGCCGAGCATTTCCTCGAAGAACGCCTCGTGGTCCTGTTCGCTCATTCCCAGGCGAGCCTGGGCGACATAGTTGCGATAGGGGACGGAGTCGCCCAGTTGATCGGCCTGACCGAGCAACCAGGCCTGCATTTCATGGCGTACCTGGTCCAGCGCGGTATGGTCGAGGACCATATGGTGGAACAGCAAGCTGGCCAACCAGCGTTGGTTGCCCGGGTCCTCGGCGCAGACCAGGCGCAGCATCGGCGCCCGGCGGATATCCAGGCGCACCTGACGGGGATCGGAGTGCGCCTGCAATTGCCGGACGATATCGCCGGCACCCGGATCCGGCTGCAGCTCCTCGATGCTCAGTTCGGCATGGCGCCAGACCACCTGCACCGGCTCGTCTAGGCTTTCCCAGTGCATTGAGGTGCGCAGGATATCGTGCCGCTCGATGACCGCTTGCAGCGCCTGGGTGAAATCGTCCAGGTGAGCGCGACTGTCAAAGGCGAAATACGCTTGCAGCACATAGGGGTCACCGCGTTCCGCGCTGAGGTGATGGTAAAGAATACCTTCCTGCAACGGCGCCAATGGATAGATGTCCTGCACGTTCGCCGCGCCGCCCGGCACCGCGGCAACGATCCGCTCGATGCTGGCCTGGTCCAGGCTGATCAGTGGAAGCATCTCGGGGGTGATCCGCCGGCAGTCCGGGGCAATACCGTTGGCCGGGACCGCCAGGTCACTGAGCGTGCCCGCGGCGGCGGCCAGCGCGGCCAGGGTCGGCTGACTGAACAGCACCCGCACATCGGCGCTCAGCCCTACCTGGCGCATGCGTTCGATCAGCGTCACCGCCAACAGCGAATGACCACCCAGTTCGAAGAAGTGATCATGCCGCCCGACCCGTCCGACCTTGAGCACGTCCGCCCAGATCGACGCCAGCTGGGTTTCCACTTCGCCTTGCGGCGCTTCGTAGCCACGGCTGATCAGCGCGTGCTCGTCCGGCGCCGGCAGGGCCTTGCGGTCCAGCTTGCCGTTGGCCGTCAGCGGCAGGCGCTCGAGGTGCACATAGGCCGTGGGCACCATGTATTCCGGCAACAGATCTTGCAGGTAGCCGTGCAGCGCCGCGACCGGGGTCGGTTCGCCCGTCGAGGCAATATAGGCCACCAGGCGTTTGTCTCCGGGGATATCCTCGCGGCACAACACCGCCGCCTCCCTGACCTCGGGATGCTCAGCCAGGCGCGCTTCGATCTCGCCCAGTTCGACCCGGAAGCCACGGATCTTCACCTGGGCGTCATTGCGCCCCAGGTATTCCAGGTTGCCGTCGGCGCGCCAGCGCACCAGGTCGCCGGTGCGGTACAGGCGTGCCCGCGGGTCGCTGTCGAACGGATCGGCAACGAATTTCTCCCGGGTCAGGTCCTCCCGGTTCAGGTACCCCTTGGCCACGCCCTGGCCGCCGATATACAACTCGCCGACCACTCCCAGCGGTACCAGTTGGCCCTGGGTATCAAGTACATAGACCTGGCTGTTGCCAACCGGCCGGCCGATGGGAATGGCAGCATCGCCAGCCGAAGTGATCTCGTAGGTCGTGGAAAAGGTCGTGGCCTCGGTCGGGCCATAGCCGTTAAGCAAATGTTCGGGCGTGCCGTCTTCCAGTACCCGGGCGATCACCGCCCGGTCCAGCACATCGCCGCCGACGATCAGGTAGCGCAGGCGCGAAAAGGCCTCGCCCAAGCCGCAAGCGTACTGATGGAACAGCCCGGCGGTCATCCACAGTACCGTCACCGACTGCGCCAGCAGCAAGGCACGGAAATCCTCCAGGCTCAGCAACACCGCCTGCTCGACCACCACCACGCAGCCGCCATTGAGCAGCGGCGCCCAGACGTCGAGGGTACTGGCATCGAACGCCGGGTTGGAGGCGAAGGCCACCCGGTCCTGGGCATTGAAGTCGGCATAGCCGTTGTTCAGCACCAGGCGGCTGATCGCTCGATGTGGCACCAGCACGCCCTTGGGGGTGCCGGTGGAACCCGAGGTGTACATGATGTAGGCCACGCTTTCGCTGGACTGCGCGCCCTCCAGGTCGGTGCCGTCCAGGCGTGTCAGGTCCAGGCGGTCGAGGTCCACGCGCGGCACGCCGGCGGCGAACGGCAGTTGGCTTTCGCTCAACAGGACGCGAGCCTGGCTGTCCTCGATCATGAAGCCCTGGCGCTCGACCGGCGCGTTGATATCCAGCGGAACATAGACCGCCGCGCACTTGAGTACCGCCAACTGGCTGACCAGCAGCCCATGGCCGCGCTCCAGCAGGATCGCCACGCTGTCGCCCGGTTGCACGCCGAGGCCACGCAGATGCCGGGCCAGGCGATTGGCCCGGGTGTTGAGCTCGGCATAGGTCAGGGACACACCATCGTGTATCGCCGCGCACGCCTCGGGACGGGCGCGGACCTGGGCCTCGAACAGGCCGTGCACGGTCTGTGTGCGTGGGTAATCGCGGGAGCTGGCATTGAACGCCACCAGCAATTGTTCGCGCTCGGCCGCCGGCAGGATCGACAGACTGCTCAGCGGCGCCTCTGGATCCTGCTCCAGCGCTTGCAGCAGATGCTCCAGCGCCGCCTCCATATAGCCACAAACCCGCATGGCCCCGATCTCGGTGCTGACCAGCACATTCAGGCTGAAGTCCTCGCCCAAGTCATCGACACTCAAGGTCAAGGGGTAGTTGGTCCGTTCTTCGCCGCCGAGCATTTCGATGCCCTGCCAAGCCTCCACGGCTTGTTCGGAAACGCTGCCGACGGCGCTATGCCGGTAGTTGAGCAAGGCACTGAACAGTGGCGTCGGCGCGGCCACCCCACTGCAACGCTGGGCCAGGGCCAAGGACGCGTGTTCGTGACCGAGCAAGGCGGTCAGCCGCGCATGGGTCGCCTTGACTCCGGCGCGCACACCCTGCTCGCCGACGGCAACCCGCAGCGGCAAGGTATTGATAAACATCCCCAACGCCCGATCGGCGCCCTCGCCGCCCTGCATACGGCCCATCAACACGGTGCCGAAGACCACATCCTGTTTGCCCGAAACCTGGCCCAGTACCCGGGCCCAGGCCAGGTGATGCAGGCTGGCGGCGCTTACCCCCAATTGCCGTGCCCGAGCCCGCAGGCGCAGGCTCAAGGCCGACGGCAAGGTCCGAGTGGCTTCCTCGATGGCGTGACCGTCGCCCTGCACATCCTGCAAACCGAACGGCAGCGTCGGCTCGTCGATATCGCCAAGCATGTCGCGGAAAAATGCTTCGTGAGCGGCCTGACTCACGCCCAGGCGCGTCTGGGCCACATAGTTGCGATACGGCACCGGGCTGTCCAACTGCGCGGCCTGCCCCAGCAGGTGCGCCTGGATTTCGTCGCGCACCACCTCCAGGGCGGTATGGTCCAGGGCCATATGGTGGAAGCGCAGCATCGCCACCCAGCGCTGTTCGGCTTCGTCCTCGGCAAACACCAGTTGCATCAGCGGCGCCCGGCTCACATCCAGGCGCGAGTGATGGGTATCGAAACGCGCCTTGAGCTGGCTCGCCACGTCACCGGCGCGGGGGGCCAGCGACAGGGCTTCGCAATGCAGCCGGGCCTGGCGCCAAACCACCTGGACCGGCTCGTCCAGGCCTTGCCAGAGCACCGCGCTGCGCAGGATGTCATGGCGCTCGATCACCTGTTGCAGTGCCTGGGCAAAAGCGTCCAGGCGCTGGCGGTCCGGCACCGTGAACAGGGCATGCAGCACGTAGGGGTCACCTGTCGCGGACGCCAGATGGTGATAGAGAATCCCTTCCTGCAACGGTGCCAGCGGGTAGATATCCTGCACATTGGCTACGCCACCCGGCACATTTGCCACCACCAGGTCGATCTGCGCCTGGGTCAGGCTGACCAGTGGCAGCAGGTCCGGGGTGATCTGTTCGCAACCTTGTGCAATCAGGTTGACCGGCACGCTGATTTCATGGCCGCCACCCACGGCGGCGGCCAGCGCGGCCAGGGTTGGCTGACCGAACAATACCCGCACATCGGCGCTCAATCCGGCTTGGCGCATCCGCTCGATCAGGCTCACGGCCAGCAACGAATGGCCGCCCAGTTCGAAGAAATGGTCGTGACGACCGACCTGTGCGACACCCAGCAGTTCTTGCCAGATAGCGGCGAGCTGGGTTTCGACTTCACCTTGCGGGGCCTCGTAGCCACGGCGTACCAGTGCATCGCTGTCCGGGGCCGGCAGGGCTTTGCGGTCCAGCTTGCCGTTCGGGGTCAGCGGCAGCGCGTCGAGCTGCATGTAGGCCACCGGGACCATATAGGCTGGCAATTGCTCCTGCAGCCAGTTGCGCAGGCTGTCGATAGCCGGCGCGGCTTCCGTGGATTGGACGGTGTAATAGGCCACCAGGCGTTTGTCGCCCGGGATGTCCTCACGGGCCGTGACCACGGCTTCGTGGATGGCCGGGTGTTTGGCCAGGCGGGCGTCGATTTCCCCCAGTTCGATACGGAAACCGCGAATCTTCACCTGGTCGTCGTTGCGACCCAGGTATTCGATATTGCCGTCCTCCAGATAACGACCGAGGTCGCCGGTGCGGTACATGCGGGCCGAGCTGTCCGGGCTGAACGGGTCCTTGAGGAAGCGTTCGGCGGTCAGGTCATCGCGGTTCAGGTAGCCTCGGGCCACGCCCGCGCCGCCGATGTAGATTTCACCCGGGACGCCCAGTGGGACGGGTTGTTGTTGCTCGTCCAACAGGTAGAACTGGGTGTTGCCAACTGGTTTGCCGATGTGAGGGGCGAAGCCCTCCTCGCGGTCCATCGCTACCCAGCTGGAGTAGGTGGTGGTTTCCGAAGGGCCGTAGAGGTTGCACAGGCGTTGGACGGCGGTTTTCTCGAACAGGGTTTCCACCAGGCTGCGCTTGAGGGCTTCGCCAGCGACGTTGACCGTGTGCACCGATTTCGGCAGGCCGTCGACTTCCAGCAGGGCCTTGAGGGCCGAGGGGACGGTGTTGATCAGGCCGATATCGTGTTCGCCGTGTTGCAGTTCCAGGACGTTCTTCACCACCTCGATGCTGCCGCCGGAGGTCAAGGGCGCGAAGCACTCGTAGACCGCCAGGTCGAAGTTCAGCGAAGTCGAGAACAACGTCTTGCTCAAGGCCGAATTAGATTGCCTGTGATCCAGCAGCCCCGCGTTATCGTGGAGGCCATTGAAAGCGGCATGGGCCCAGGTCAGGAAGTTCACCGTGTTGCGGTGTTCGATCATCACGCCCTTGGGCAAGCCGGTCGAACCGGAGGTGTAGATCAAGTACGCCAGGTGCGCCGAGGTCAGCCCCGGCACCTCTGGATTCCGGACGGATTCGTCCTGCCAAGTGCCTCGGTCGAGGTTGATCACGGGTACCGAAACGCCCGCCAACAGGTCCTGGGTCGCGGTCTGTGCGAGAACAGCCGCCGGAGCACTGTCCTGCAACATATAGGCAATCCGCTCCACCGGATAAGCCGGGTCCAACGGTACATAACCGCCGCCCGCCTTGAGGATCGCCAGCAAGCCGACGACCATCTCGGTACCACGCTCAACACAGATCCCTACCCGCGAATCCGGCAACACACCCTGCTTGCGCAAGGCATGCGCCAGGCGGTTGGCCTGCTCGTTGAGTTCCCGATAACTCAGGCGCTGCCCACCATGCACTACCGCCAACGCATCCGGGGTACGCTCAACCTGCGCCTCGAACAAGCCATGAATGGTCTGCTCTTGCGGATACTCCAGTGCCGTAGCGTTGAACCCCACCAGCAACTGCTCACGCTCAGCCGTTGGCAAGATCGACAGCCCTTGCAGCGACGCTTGCGGTGTCTGCTCCAGGGCCATCACCAGATGCTCCAGCGCCGTCTGCATATAGCCGCAGACCCGCCGCGCACCAATCGCGGTAGCCACCAGAACCGTCAGGTTGAGACCATCGCCCAGATCATCGACGTTCAAGGTCAACGGGTAGTTGGTCCGCTCTTCGCCACTGAGGGCATGGATACCCTGCCAAGCCTGTACGGCCTGTTCGGAAACACTGCCGACAGCACTGTGCCGGTAGTTGAGCAAGGCGCTGAACAGTGGCGTCGGCGCGACCACCCCGCTGCAGCGCTGGGCCAGGGCCAGGGAAGCATGTTCGTGCCCCAGTAATGCGGTCAGCCGCGCATGGGTCGCCTTGACCCCGGCGCGCACGCCCTGCCCGCCGACGGCAACCCGCAGCGGCAAGGTATTGATAAACATCCCCAACGCCCGGTCGGCACCCTCGCCGCCCTGCATCCGGCCCATCAACACGGTGCCGAACACCACATCCCGGCGCCCCGAGACCTTGCCCAGCACCTGGGCCCAGGCCAGGTGCACCAGGCTGGCGACGCTCACCCCCAGTTGTCGGGCCTGGGCGCGCAGGCGCAGGTCGAGCTCGCGCGCCAGCGCCTGACCGGCTTCCTCGATATCACGACCATCACCCTGTACATCCTGCAGGCCGAACGGCAAGGTCGGCTCTTCCACCTCACCGAGCATGTCACGGAAAAACGCTTCGTGATCGGCCTGGCTCACGCCCAGGCGTGCCTGGGCCACATAGTTGCGATACGGCACCGGTGCCGACAAGGCCGCGGTTTCGCCAAGCAGCCAGGCCTGCATTTCGTGCTGCACCACCTCCATCGCCATATGGTCCAGGGCCATGTGATGGAACAGCAGCATCGCGCTGATCCGCTGGTTGCGTGGATCTTCGGCATAAGCCAGGCGCATCAAGGGTGCCTGGGTCACGTCCAGGCGATAGTGACGCGGGTCGAAACGACTATGCAATTGCACACCCATTTCGCCGGCCTGCGGATCGAGTTCGAGCGCTTCAAGATGCAACCGCGCCTGACGCCAGACCACTTGCACGGGCGAATCGAGGCCTTCCCAGACCACCCCGGTGCGCAGGATGTCATGGCGATCGATGACCATCTGCAGGGCCTGGACAAAGGACTCCAGGCGCTCGCGGTTATCGAAGGCGAACTGGGTCTGCAACACATAGGGGTCGCCGGCCCGGGCCGCCAGGTGGTGATAGAGAATCCCTTCCTGCAACGGCGCCAGCGGGTAGATATCCTGCACATTGGCCGTACCGCCCGGCACGCTCGCCACCACCCGGTCGATCTGCGCCTGGGTCAGTTTGGCCAGTGGCAGCAGGTCCGGGGTGATCCGCTCGCAACCTCGCGCGATCAGGTTGGCCGGCACACTGATTTCACGGCCGCCGCCCACGGCGGCGGCCAGCGCGGCCAAGGTCGGCTGGCTGAACAGCACGCGCACGTCGGCACTCAGGCCCAACTGGCGCATGCGTTCGATCAGACTCACCGCCAGCAACGAGTGGCCGCCCAATTCGAAGAAATGATCGTGGCGTCCGATCCGTTCGACCTTCAGCAACTCGCTCCACAACCGCGCCAGGGTGATTTCCAGCTCGCCCTCGGGTGCCTGGAATTCACGGCTGGCATAGGCCTCGGCATCCGGCGTCGGCAAGGCCCGGCGATCCAGCTTGCCGTTGGCGGTCAGGGGGAACGCCCCGAGGACCACGAAGGCGCTCGGCACCATGTATTCGGCCAGGGACGCCGCCAGTTCGCGACGCAATTGCGTTACCGACAAGGCACGCTCATCCTCGCCGACCAGGTAGGCCACCAGACGTTTGTGTCCAGGCTCGTCCTGACGGGCCAGCACCACGGCTTCCCTGACACCCGGGCAAGCGCACAGGCGTGCTTCGATTTCCCCCAGTTCGATACGGAAACCGCGAATCTTCACCTGATCGTCGTTACGCCCCAGGTACTCGACAACCCCATCCATGGTCCAGCGCGCAAGGTCACCGGTACGGTACAACAGTGCCCCGGCCTCGGCGGTGAAGGGGTCGGCGACGAACTGCGTGGCATTCAGTTCCGGGCGGTTCAAATACCCCTTGGCCACGCCCTGCCCGCCGATATACAACTCGCCGGCCACGCCCACCGCCACCGGTTGACGCAAGGCATCAAGGACATACACCTGGCTGTTGCCAATCGGCCGGCCGATGGGAATGCCGCCGTTGCCGACCACGGTGATTTCATAGGTCGTGGAAAAGGTGGTGGCCTCGGTCGGGCCATAGCCGTTGAGCAGATGTTCAGGGGCGCCCTCTTCCAGCACCCGAGCGATCACTGCCGGGTCCAGAACATCGCCGCCGACGATCAGATAACGCAACTGGCCGAAAGCCTGCATCAGGCCCCCGGCATATTGATGGAACAGGCCCGCGGTCATCCACAACACGCTGACCGACTGCGCCAGCAACAGCGCGCGGAACGCCTCCAGGGACAGCAATACCGACTGTTCGACCACCACCACGCAACCGCCGTTGAGCAGCGGCGCCCAGATATCCAGGGTGCTGGCATCGAAAGCCGGGTTGGAGGCGAAGGCCACGCGGTCACCGGCATTGAAGTCGGCATAGCCGTTGTTGATCACCAGGCGACTGACCGCCCGGTGCGGCACCAAGACCCCTTTGGGCGTACCGGTGGAGCCGGAGGTGTACATGATATAGGCCACCGACTCGGCGTCCGCGGCCAGTGCCGGATCAGCTGTGACGGCGTCCAGCGCCAGGTGGTCCAGGTCAAGCCGCTGGATGCCTTCGGGCACCCGGTTGCCACTCAGGGTCAACAGCAGCCGCGCGGCGCTGTCTTGCAGCATGAATGCCTGGCGTTCGGCCGGAGCGTTGATATCCAGCGGCACATAGGCCGCGCCACACTTGATGATCGCCAACTGCCCGGCCAGCAGGTCGAGTGAGCGCTCCAGCAGCAGCGCCACTCGCGCGCCCGGCTGCACACCGAGGTCAAGCAGGTGTTGGGCCAGGGCGTTGGCCCGATTGTTGAGTTGCCGGTAGGTCAGGCTCTGCTCATTCTGGACTGCGGCGAGCGCGTCGGGCCGCGCCGCCACCTGCTGTTCGAACAACGCTTGCAGGCTGCTATGTCGCGGGTAGTCGCGCGCGGTGGCGTTGAAACCGTGCAGCACTCGCTGGCGCTCGACCGGCGAGAGGATCTCCAAATGCTGCAATGGCGTTTGTGGCTGCTGCTCCAGGGCCTCGACCAAGGCACCAAGGGCCGCCAGCATATAATCGCCGACGCGCTGGGCACCGATCTCCACCAGGGCCTGGACCGCCAGGCTGAAATCCTCGCCCAGGTCATCCACCGACAGGGTGATCGGATAGGTACTCCGTTCTTCACCGCCCAGGCTCCGCAAGCCGGACCAGGCCCGGGCGGTCTCGACCGAAACCAGCGCCTCGCTGCCGCTATGGCGGTAGTTGAGCAGCGAACTGAACAGCGGCGCCGGCGCGGCCACGCCGCTGCAGCGTTGGGCCAGCGCCAGGGACGCATGCTCGTGGCCGAGCAACGCGGTCAGACGCGCATGGGTGGTCTTGACCCCCTCGCGGACCCCGTGCCCTTCGAGCTTGACCCGCAGCGGCAAGGTATTGATGAACATGCCCAGGGCCCGGTCGGCACCCTCGCCGCCCTGCATCCGGCCCATCAGCACGGTACCGAAGACCACGTCCGACTTGCCCGACAGCGCGCCAACAACCCGCGCCCAGGCCAGGTGATGCAGGCTCGCGGCACTGACGCCCAACTGCCGGGCCTGGATCCGCAGGCGCTGGCTCAAGTCGGTAGCGATGGGCAGGTGGACCTCTTCGATCAGCGCATCGCTGCCCGGGGTTCCGACCACGCCAAACGGCAGCGTCGGCTCATCGACATCCGCCAGCATGTCGCGGAAAAAGCCTTCATGGACATCAGCACCGATACCGAGCCGGACCTGTGCCACATAGTTGCGATAGGGCACCGCTTCGGGCAAGGCGTGACCTTCACCGAGCAGATAGGCCTGCATTTCGTACTTCACCAGCTCCAGCGCCGCATGGTCAATGGCGATGTGATGGAACAGCAGCATCGCGACCCAGCGCGCGTTGACCCGGTCCTCGGCGCACACCAGGCGCATCAGCGGGGCCTGGCGCAGGTCGAGACGATAGTGCCGGGAATCGAAACGTTCACGCAGTTGGGTTTCAATATCACCGTCGGCGGGCGCCAGCTCGAACTCATCCACCGCCAGCGTCGCCTCGCGCAACACTACCTGCACCGGTTCGTCGAGACCTTCCCAGACCATGGCCGTGCGCAGGATGTCGTGACGCTCGATCACCGCTTGCAGGGCTTGGGCGAAATCGTCGACACGCTCGCGGCTCACGGCCCCGAACAACGCCCGCAACACATAGGGATCACCCTGCCCGGCAGCCAGGTGATGGTAGAGAATCCCTTCCTGCAGGGGCGCCAGCGGGTAGATATCCTGCACATTGCCGGCACCGCCCGGGACCACGTCGACGATCCGGTCGATCGCGGCCTGGCTGAGGTTGGCCAACGGCAGCATATCCGCGGTTATGCGAAACGCCGGGCTCAACCAGTCACCACCGTTTCGAGCCACCAGCTTGAGCAGTTCCGCCTTGTGCACGCCGAGACTGTCGAGTATGGCGCTATCAAGGCCCTCATCGTCACCGAGAATCACCAGATCGTCTTCTTCCTGCTGAAGACGGATCGCGTGCGTGGAAAGAACTGCCATCAATTCGCTGAAGTGCATCGAATAACCTGCTGTTTATCATTTCGGAAAGGGTTGTCGACCCAAAGGTTCGGCGTCGGAGACAGCGTTTCGCGCGATAAAAAATGGAGGGGCTTCGAGCATCGAAGACAGCACGGGAGTCCGAGCGCAGGCGTGATCGGGTCCGCAGCAACTAAGGGTTGCGGTCCACTGACACATGCGAAACATCCCATTCGCCATGCTCCCCACAGGCCTCGAAAATTAGAGCATCCATGGGCGACTGTCTGTCATGGGAAGCCGGGACAAGTCGCCTCAGGAGCGCGCCCGGCCGGGGTATTGCGAAGGGAAGGAAGAGAAAGGCAACGGCCCGACCGATGCGCGATCGAACGGGCCGTTGCCTGGGCCTCAGATACGGCGTTTGCGATTGAGCGTCGGAATCTTCGTCCGCGGGACCTCCCGCGGTTGCACGCGGCTCACCGAAGCGGCCACCTGGGATAGCGTCGGCTGGCCGAACAACACCCGGACATCGGCCTCCAGGTTTGCCTGGCGCATCCGTTCGATCAGGCTCACCGCCAACAGCGAATGGCCGCCAAGTTCGAAGAAGTGATCATGACGCCCCACTCGCTCGACCTTGAGCAGGTCGACCCAGAGCGCCGCCAGTTGGGTCTCGACTTCACCCACCGGGGCTTCATAGTCGCGCGAGGCGTAGGCGCTGCTGTCCGGTACCGGCAGGGCCTTGCGATCGAGCTTGCCGTTGGGGGTCAGCGGCAAGGCGTCGAGTGGCATATAGGCTGCCGGCAGCATGTAGTCCGGCAGCAGTCCTTGCAGGTAAGCGCGCAGAGTACCGCTGTCCGGCAACACAGCGCTGTTGTCCGGAGTGAAATACGCCACCAGGCGGGTTTCGCCGGGTACATCCTCGCGGGCCATCACCACCGCCTCCCGCACCTCGGGGTGCTTGGCCAGGCGGGCTTCGATCTCTCCCAGTTCGATACGGAAGCCGCGGATTTTTACCTGGTCGTCGTTGCGGCCCAGGTATTCGATATTACCGTCCTCCAGATAACGACCGAGGTCGCCGGTGCGGTACATGCGGGCCGAGGCATCCGGGCTGAACGGGTCCTTGAGGAAGCGTTCGGCGGTCAGGTCATCGCGGTTCAGGTAGCCTCGGGCCACGCCGGCGCCGCCGATGTAGATTTCACCCGGGACGCCCAGTGGGACGGGTTGTTGTTGCTCGTCCAGCAGGTAGAACTGGGTGTTGCCCACCGGTTTGCCGATGTGAAGGGCGAAACCCGCCTCGCGGTCCATCGCTACCCAGCTGGAGTAGGTGGTGGTTTCCGAAGGGCCGTAGAGGTTGCACAGGCGTTGGACAGCAGTTTTCTCGAACAGGCTTTCCACCAGGCTGCGCTTGAGGGCTTCGCCAGCGACGTTGACCGTGTGCACTGATTTCGGCAGGCCGTCGACTTCCAGCAGGGCCTTGAGGGCCGAGGGGACGGTGTTGATCAGGCCGATATCGTGCTCGCCGTGTTGCAACTCCAGGACGTTTTTCACCACCTCGATGCTGCCGCCGGAGGTCAAGGGCGCGAAGCACTCGTAGACCGCCAGGTCGAAGTTCAGCGAAGTCGAGAACAACGTCTTGCCCAAGGCCGACCCCGCCACCGCTCCTACAGGAGGGGTGGCGCCTGTATTGAAAGCGGCATGGGCCCAGGTCAGGAAGTTCACCGTGTTGCGGTGTTCGATCATCACGCCCTTGGGCAAGCCGGTCGAACCCGAGGTGTAGATCAAGTACGCCAGGTGCGCCGAGGTCAGCCCCGGCACCTCTGGATTCCGGACGGATTCGTCCTGCCAAGTGCCTCGGTCGAGGTTGATCACGGGTACCGAAACGCCCGCCAACAGGTCCTGGGTCGCGGTCTGTGCGAGAACAGCCGCCGGAGCACTGTCCTGCAACATATAGGCAATCCGCTCCACCGGATAAGCCGGATCCAGCGGTACATAACCGCCGCCCGCCTTGAGGATCGCCAGCAAGCCGACGACCATCTCGGTACCACGCTCAACACAGATCCCTACCCGCGAATCCGGTTGCACACCCTGCTTACGCAAGGCATGGGCCAATCGGTTGGCCTGCTCATTGAGCTCGCGATAACTCAGGCGCTGCCCGCCATGCACTACCGCCAAGGCATCCGGGGTACGCTCAACCTGCGCTTCGAACAGCCCATGAATAGTCTGCTCTTGCGGGTACTCCAGCGCCGTAGCGTTGAACCCGAACAACAACTGCTCGCGCTCTACCGCCGGCAGCATCGACAGTCGCCCCAACGGTACGTCGCTATCCTGCTCCAGCGCCCCCACCAAACTCGCCAACGCGGCCTGCATATACCCACAGATCCGCCGCGCATCGATACCGCCAGTCGCCTGCACCGTCAGGCGCAAGCCGACACCGTCATCGTCCACCGAAAGCATCAGCGGATAATTGGTGCGCTCGCCACCGCCCAGGCTCTCGATCCCCTGCCAGGCATCCAGTGCCTGCTGGCTGACCTCAGCGGCCGCATGCCGGTAGTTGAGCAAGGCGCTGAACAATGGCGTTGGCGCCGGCACCCCGCTGCAGCGCTGGGCCAGCGCCAGGGACGCATGCTCATGACCGAGCAGCGCCGTCAGCCGGCCATGGGCAGCCTTGAGCGCGCTCCGGGTGCCCAGTTCGCCGAGGTCCAACCGCAGCGGCAAGGTATTGATAAACATCCCCAACGCCCGGTCGGCACCTTCGCCACCCTGCATCCGCCCCAGCAACACCGTACCAAACACCACCGTCTCTCGTCGGCACAAGCGCCCCAGCACCAGGCCCCAGGCCAGGTGCACCAGGCTTGCCGCACTGACACCCGACTGCCGGGCCCGCCCCCGCAGACGCCGGGACAGGCCAAGGTCCAGCGCCAACTGAACTTCGGCGACATCCCGCCCCTCATCACGCACCTCCTGCTGATCGAACGGCAGGGTCGGCTCGTCGATATCACCGAGCATCTCGCGGAAGAAAGCTTCATGTTCCTGCTGGCTGACCCCCAGGCGCGCCTGGGCCACATAGTTGCGATATGGCGCCGCCGGCGCCAGCGGCAGGGCCTGCCCACGCAGGCAGGCCTGCATTTCCTGTTGCACCACGGCCATGGTGGTGTGGTCAATGGCGATATGATGGAACAGCAGGATACCCACCCAGCGCCGGTTGAGCACATCTTCGCTGACGGCCAGGTGCAGCAGTGGCGCCTGCTGCAGATTCAAACGGTAGTGCGCCGGATCGAAACGTTGCAGCAGTTGCGCCAGCGGCTCGCCATCCCGCGGATCGAGTCCGAGTGTCTCGACCTCCAGCCGGGCCTGGCGCCAGACCACTTGCAGCGGTGTCTCCAACCCTTCCCAGACAATCGATGTGCGCAGGACATCGTGACGGTCGATTACGCGTTGCAACGCCTGGATGAAATCCTCCAGGCGACCGCGGCTATCGAAACCGAACTGCGATTGCAGCACATAAGGATCACCTTCGCCGGCCGACAGGTGATGGAACAGGATACCCTCCTGCAAGGGGGCCAACGGGTAGATATCCTGCACATTCGCCGCACCGCCCGGCACGCTCGCCAGCACCCGGTCGATCTGCGCCTGGGTCAGGCTGACCAGTGGCAACAGCTCCGGGGTGATGTGCGCGCAGCCCGGCGCGATCAGGTTGGCCGGCACCACGATCTCCGTGCTGACGCCCACCGCCGCCGCCAACGCCGCCAGGGTCGGCTGGCCGAACAACACCCGGACATCGGCGCTCAGACCGGCCTGGCGCATCCGTTCGATCAGTGTCACCGCCAGCAGCGAGTGGCCGCCCAGTTCGAAGAAGTGATCATTTCGTCCTACGCGCTCGACCTTGAGCAGGTCGGCCCACAACTGTGCCAGCACGCTTTCGGTTTTACCTTGCGGCGCTTCGTATGCACGGCTGACCAGTGCCGCACCGTCCGGCGCCGGCAGCGCCTTGCGGTCGACTTTGCGGTTGGGCGTCAAGGGCAAGGCATCGAGCTGCACGTAGGCCGTCGGGATCATGTACTCCGGCAGCGCCCCTTGCAGATGATCGCGCAGGCTTTCGATTTCCAGCGGCGTTTCGGGTTGTTGTGCCGTGAAATAGGCCACCAGGCGTTTTTCGCCCGGGTGGTCTTCCCGTGCCAGGACCACGCTGTCCTTGACCCCGGGACAAGCGGCCAGACGGGCTTCGATTTCGCCCAGTTCGATCCGGAAACCACGGATCTTCACCTGGTCGTCGTTGCGGCCCAGGTACTCCAGCGTGCCGTCCGGCAGATAGCGACCGAGGTCGCCGGTGCGGTACATGCGCCCGCTATGGAACGGATCGTCGAGGAAGCGCTCGGCGCTCAGGTCCGGGCGGTTCAGGTAGCCACGGGCCACTTGCACACCACTGATATACAGCTCACCGGCCACGCCCAGCGGCACCGGCTGATGGTTGGCGTCGAGCAGATAGATCCGCGTATTGGCCATCGGCTTGCCGATCGGCACGATGACCGATTCGCCCTGTCCATCGACGCGCTCGACACAGGCCCAGATGGTGGCCTCCGTGGGGCCGTAGAGGTTCCACAGTTCCCGGCCACGCGACAGCAGCTCACGCGCCAGGCTGCGAGGCAGCGCCTCGCCACCGCAGAGGATGCGCAGCTCCCGATTGCCGGTCCAACCACTGCTCACCAGCATGTGCCAGGTGGCCGGGGTCGCCTGCATCAGCGTGATCCGCTGCTCGTCGAGCAGGCGCTGCAATTGCATGCCATCCATGGCCGCCTCGCGGGAGGCCAGGACCACACAGGCGCCGTTGACCAAGGGCAAATACAGCTCCAGCGCGGCGATGTCGAAGCAAATCGTGGTGACGGCCAGCAAGCGATCCTGCGCCGAAAGCCCCGGTTCCCGGCCCATGGACAGGAGGAAGTTGCTCAAGCCCCGATGCGCTACCTGCACCCCCTTCGGCTGCCCGGTGGAACCCGATGTGTAAATCACATAGGCCAGATGTTCAGGGCGCATCCCAACCCGCGGCGGATTGACCTCGGGCTGCGCCAGGAACCCCGCGCGCCCGGCCTGCTCGGGATCGAGCAACAGCACCGGCACGGCACCTGCCGGAAGTACCGGGAGCAAGGCTTCCTGGGTGAGGATTACCGTCGGGGCACAGCTCTCCAGCATATAGGCCAGACGATCAAGCGGATAGTACGGGTCCAGCGGCACATAGGCCGCACCGGCCTTGAGAACCCCCAACAGCCCCGCCACCATTTCCAGGCCGCGTTCGACACAGATCGCCACCCGATCATCCGGGCCGACCCCCAACTCGATCAGGCGGTGGGCGATACGATTGGCCTGCCGATTAAGCGCGTCATAGGTCAGGCTGCCCTGCTCGCTCACCAGCGCGAGCGCATCGCCACACAGGGCAACCCGGGCCTCGAACAGACCCGGCAGGGTCAGTTCCCCCGGGTAGTCGACCGCAGTGGCATTGAAATCCTCCAGCAACAGCCGACGTTCATCGTCCGGCAGCACCGACAGGTCCCGCAACGGCGCTTCGCCCGATTGCTCCAGCGCATCGACCAGACTGTGCAAGGCCTGATGCATATAGGCACAGATCCGTCCGGCCTCGATCGGCGCAACGGTCTGGGCGGCCAACAGGAAGTCCTCACCCAGGTCGTCGACATTGAGGGTCAGCGGATAGTTGGTGCGTTCCTCCCCCCCCAGGGACTGCATGCCGTGCCAGGCCGTCAGCCCCTCGTCGGTCATGGCGATACTGCTGTGGCGATAGTTGAGCAAGGCGCTGAACAACGGCAGCGGCGCGCTCACGCCGCTGCAACGCTGGGCCAGGGCCAGGGAAGCATGTTCATGTCCGAGCAGCGCGGTCAGTTCGTCGTGGGTGGTCTTGACCCCTTCCCGTGCACTCCGAGCGCCAAGGACCACCCGCAACGGCAGGGTGTTGATAAACATCCCCAAGGCCCGATCGGCGCCTTCGCCGCCCTGCATCCGGCCCATCAGCACCGTGCCGAACACCACATCGTCGCGGCCCGCGGCCCGACCCAGCACCAGGGCCCAAGCCAGATGCACCAGGCTGGCGGCACTCACCCCGGCCCGGCGGGCCTGCGCCCGCAAGCGGCGACTGAGGCCCACGCCCACGGCCAGGTGGGCTTCGTCGATGTCCTGGCCATCACCTTGTACCTGCTGCAGGCCGAACGGCAGGGTCGGCTCGTCGACATCGCCAAGCCGTTCACGGAAAAACCGCTCGTGCTCTTCATGGCTCACACCCAGGCGGGCCTGGGCGACATAGTTGCGATACGGCACCGCCGCACCCAATTGTGCCTGCCGCCCCAGCAGATAGGCCTGCATCTCGTGCTGCACCACGTCCATCGCGGTGTGGTCCATCGCCAGGTGGTGGAACAGCAACAGTGCCAGCCAGCGCTGGTTTGGCGCATCCCAGGCCTGGATCAACCGCAGCATCGGTGCCTGGCGAATATCCAGGCGATGGTGCCGGGCATCGAAACGCTGATGCAGTTGGCTCGCCACATCGCCGGCCAGTGGGTCCGGCTCGAGGCTTTCGCGTACCAGCCGTGCCTGGCGCCAGACCACTTGCACGGGTTCGTCGAGACCTTCCCAGACCAGCGCGGTACGCAGGATGTCATGCCGCTGGATCACGAACTGCAAAGCCTTGGCGAAATCGTCCAGGCGCTCCTGACTGTCAAAGCCGAATTGCGCTTGTAGCAGGTAGGGGTCGCCGTGCTCCGCGCTGAGGTGGTGGTAGAGGATGCCCGCCTGCAACGGCGCCAGGGCATAGATGTCCTGGACGTTGGCGACACCGCCCGGGACCGTGGCGACGATCCGCTCGATGGCGGCCTGGTCGAGGTCCGCCAGCGGCAACATTCGCGGGGTTATGCGCGCGCAATCGAGGCCGATATCATTGGCCGGCACCTGGATCTCGCGGCCACTGCCCACCTCCGCGGCCAGCGCGGCCAGAGTCGGCTGGCTGAACAGCACCCGCACATCGGCGCTCAGTCCTACCTGGCGCATGCGTTCGATCAGCGTCACCGCCAGCAGCGAATGACCACCCAGTTCGAAGAAGTGATCATGCCGCCCGACCCGTCCGACCTTGAGCACGTCCGCCCAGATCGACGCCAGCTGGGTTTCCACTTCGCCTTGCGGCGCTTCGTAGCCACGGCTGATCAGCGCGTGCTCGTCCGGCGCCGGCAGGGCCTTGCGGTCCAGCTTGCCGTTGGCCGTCAGCGGCAGGCGCTCGAGGTGCACATAGGCCGTGGGCACCATGTATTCCGGCAACAGATCTTGCAGGTAGCCGTGCAGCGCCGCGACCGGGGTCGGTTCGCCCGTCGAGGCGATATAGGCCACCAGGCGTTTGTCTCCGGGGATATCCTCGCGGCACAACACCGCCGCCTCCCTGACCTCGGGATGCTCAGCCAGGCGCGCTTCGATCTCGCCCAGTTCGACCCGGAAGCCACGGATCTTCACCTGGGCGTCATTGCGCCCCAGGTATTCCAGGTTGCCGTCGGCGCGCCAGCGCACCAGGTCGCCGGTGCGGTACAGGCGTGCCCGCGGGTCGCTGTCGAACGGATCGGCAACGAATTTCTCCCGGGTCAGGTCCTCCCGGTTCAGGTACCCCTTGGCCACGCCCTGGCCGCCGATATACAACTCGCCGACCACTCCCAGCGGTACCAGTTGGCCCTGGGTATCAAGTACATAGACCTGGCTGTTGCCAACCGGCCGGCCGATGGGAATGGCAGCATCGCCAGCCGAAGTGATCTCGTAGGTCGTGGAAAAGGTCGTGGCCTCGGTCGGGCCATAGCCGTTAAGCAAATGTTCGGGCGTGCCGTCTTCCAGTACCCGGGCGATCACCGCCCGGTCCAGCACATCGCCGCCGACGATCAGGTAGCGCAGGCGCGAAAAGGCCTCGCCCAAGCCGCAAGCGTACTGATGGAACAGCCCGGCGGTCATCCACAGTACCGTCACCGACTGCGCCAGCAGCAAGGCACGGAAATCCTCCAGGCTCAGCAACACCGCCTGCTCGACCACCACCACGCAGCCGCCATTGAGCAGCGGCGCCCAGACGTCGAGGGTACTGGCATCGAACGCCGGGTTGGAGGCGAAGGCCACCCGGTCCTGGGCATTGAAGTCGGCATAGCCGTTGTTCAGCACCAGGCGGCTGATCGCTCGATGTGGCACCAGCACGCCCTTGGGGGTGCCGGTGGAACCCGAGGTGTACATGATGTAGGCCACGCTTTCGCTGGACTGCGCACCCTCCAGGTCAGCGCCGTCCAGGCGTGTCAGGTCCAGGCGGTCGAGGTCCACGCGCGGCACGCTGGCGGCAAGAGGCACCTGGCTTTCGCTCAACAGGACGCGAGCCTGGCTGTCCTCGATCATGAAGCCCTGGCGCTCGACCGGCGCGTTGATGTCCAGCGGAACATAGACCGCCGCGCACTTGAGTACCGCCAACTGGCTGACCAGCAGCCCATGGCCGCGCGCCAGCAGGATCGCCACGCTGTCGCCCGGTTGCACGCCGAGGCCACGCAGATGCCGGGCCAGGCGATTGGCCCGGGTGTTGAGCTCGGCATAGGTCAGGGACACGCCATCGTGTATCGCCGCGCACGCCTCGGGGCGGGCGCGGACCTGGGCCTCGAACAGGCCGTGCACGGTCTGTGTGCGTGGGTAATCGCGGGAGCTGGCGTTGAACGCCACCAGCAATTGTTCGCGCTCGGCCGCCGGCAGCACCGGCAGATCGCGCAGCGCCGAATCCGGTGAGCTTTCCAGGGCCTCGAGCAGATGGCTCAAGACTGTCTGCATATACCCGCAGATCCGCTGTGCGCCGATACCGGCGACGGCCTGCACATCCAGCTTGAAGCCATCGCCGAGGTCGTCGACGTTCAACGTCAGCGGATAGTTGGTGCGCTCTTCGCCACCGAGGGTCTCGATCCCCCGCCAAGCCTGCGCGGCCTGTTCGGAAACATTGCCAACGGCGCTGTGCCGGTAGTTGAGCAAGGCGCTGAACAGTGGCGTCGGCGCGGCCACCCCGCTGCAACGCTGGGCCAGCGCCAGCGGCGCGTGTTCGTGACCGAGCAAGGCGCTCAGCCGCGCATGGGTCGCCTTGACTCCGGCCCGCACACCCTGCTCAGCGACGGCAACCCGCAGCGGCAAGGTATTGATAAACATCCCCAACGCCCGGTCGGCACCCTCGCCGCCCTGCATCCGGCCCATCAACACGGTGCCGAACACCACATCCTGCTTCCCCGAAACCTGGCCCAGCACCCGGGCCCAGGCCAGGTGATACAGGCTGGCGGCGCTCACCCCCAATTGCCGGGCCTGGGCCCGCAGGCGCCGCCCCAGTTGGCGGTCCAGCACCAGGCTGTCTTGCTCGACATCGTGACCATCGCCCTGCACATCCTGCAAGCCGAACGGCAAGGTCGGCTCCTCCACCTTGCCGAGCATGTCGCGGAAAAAGACTTCGTGATCGGCCTGGCTGACACCCAGGCGTGCCTGGGCCACATAGTTGCGATACGGCACCGGACTGCCCAACCGCGTGGCCTGCCCCAACAGGTGCGCCTGCATCTCATCGCGCACCACCTCCAGGGCGGTATGGTCCAGGGCCATGTGATGGAACAGCAGCATCGCGCTGATCCGCTGGTTGCACGGATCTTCGGCATAAACCAGGCGCATCAGCGGTGCCTGGCCGATGTCCAGACGATAGTGACGGGGATCGAAACGGCTATGCAGTTGCGTACCGATATCACCGGCCGCCGGGTCGAGTTCGAGCGCTTCAAGATGCAACCGCGCCTGACGCCAGACCACTTGCACGGGCGAATCGAGGCCTTCCCAGACCACCCCGGTACGCAGGATGTCATGGCGATCGATGACCATCTGCAGGGCCTGGACAAAGGACTCCAGGCGCTCGCGGTTATCGAAGGCGAACTGGGTCTGCAACACATAGGGGTCGCCGGCCCGGGCCGCCAGGTGGTGATAGAGAATCCCTTCCTGCAACGGCGCCAGCGGGTAGATATCCTGCACGTTCGCCGCACCACCGGGCACATTCGCGACAATCTGCTCGATAGCCGCCTGGCTGAGGTTGACCAGCGGCAGCATGTCCGGGGTGATGTACTCGCAACCGGATGGGATGGCGTTGGCCGGGACCACGATTTCACGGCCACCGCCCACCGCGGCGGCCAGCGCGGCCAGGGTCGGCTGACTGAACAACACACGCACATCGGCACTCAGACCGACCTGGCGCATGCGCCCGATCAGGCTGACCGCCAGCAACGAATGGCCGCCCAGTTCGAAGAAGTGATCATGACGCCCCACTCGCTCGACCTTGAGCAACTCGGCCCAGATTTGCGCCAGGGTGGTTTCGGTTTCGCCTTGCGGGGCCTCGTAGCCACGGCTGATGACTGCTTCGAGGTCCGGGGCCGGCAGGGCCTTGCGGTCGAGTTTGCCGTTCGGAGTCAGCGGTAGCGCGTCGAGCCGCATGTAGGCCACCGGGACCATGTAGGCCGGCAGTTGCCCCAGTAACCAGCCGCGCAGGCTGTCGATAGCCGGCGCGGCTTCCGTGGATTGGACGGTGTAATAGGCCACCAGGCGTTTGTCGCCCGGGATGTCTTCGCGGACCGTGACCACGGCTTCGTGGATGGCCGGGTGTTTGGCCAGGCGGGCGTCGATTTCGCCGAGTTCGATACGGAAGCCGCGGATTTTTACCTGGTCGTCGTTGCGGCCCAGGTATTCGATATTGCCGTCCGCCAGGTAGCGACCAAGGTCGCCAGTGCGGTACATGCGGGCCGAGGTGTCCGGGCTGAACGGGTCCTTGAGGAAGCGTTCGGCGGTCAGGTCATCGCGGTTCAGGTAGCCTCGGGCCACGCCGGCACCGCCGATGTAGATTTCACCCGGGACGCCCAGTGGGACGGGTTGTTGTTGCTCGTCCAGCAGGTAGAACTGGGTGTTGCCCACCGGTTTACCGATGTGAGGGGCGAAACCCTCCTCGCGATCCATCGCCACCCAGCTGGAGTAGGTGGTGGTTTCCGAGGGACCGTAGAGGTTGCACAGGCGTTGGACACTGGTCTGTTCGAACAGGGTTTCCACCAAGCTGCGCTTGAGGGCTTCGCCAGCGACGTTGACCGTGTGCACCGATTTCGGCAGGCCGTCGACTTCCAACAGGGCCTTGAGGGCCGAGGGGACGGTGTTGATCAGGCCGATATCGTGCTCGCCGTGTTGCAGTTCCAGGACGTTTTTCACTACCTCGATGCTGCCGCCGGAGGTCAAGGGCGCGAAGCACTCGTAGACCGCCAGGTCGAAGTTCAGCGAAGTCGAGAACAACGTCTTGCTCAAGGCCGACCCCGATCCCTGTAGGAGCCAGCTTGCTGGCGATGAGGCCCGCGAGTCTTGCATCGCCTGGTCGGCCGTCATCGCCGGCAAGCCGGATCCCAGATCCGCGTTAGCGTTGAGGCCATTGAAAGCAGCATGGGCCCAGGTCAGGAAGTTCACCGTGTTGCGGTGTTCGATCATCACGCCCTTGGGCAAACCAGTCGACCCCGAGGTGTAGATCAGGTACGCCAGGTGCGCCGAGGTCAGCCCCGGCACCTCTGGATTCCGGACGGATTCGTCCTGCCAGGTGCCCTGGTCAAGATTGATCACCGGTACCGAAACACCCGCCAACAGGTCCTGGGTCGCGGTCTGTGCGAGAACTGCCGCCGGAGCACTGTCCTGCAACATATAGGCAATCCGCTCCACCGGATAAGCCGGATCCAACGGTACATAACCGCCGCCCGCCTTGAGGATCGCCAGCAAGCCGACGACCATCTCGGTACCACGCTCAACACAGATCCCTACCCGCGAATCCGGCAACACACCCTGCTTGCGCAAGGCATGCGCCAGGCGGTTGGCCTGCTCGTTGAGTTCCCGATAACTCAGGCGCTGCCCACCATGCACTACCGCCAAAGCATCCGGGGTACGCTCAACCTGCGCTTCGAACAGCCCATGAATGGTCTGCGCCCGCGGATACTCCAGTGCCGTAGCGTTGAACCCCACCAGCAACTGCTCGCGCTCATCGACGGGCAGGATCGACAGACTGCTCAGCGGCGCCTCTGGATCCTGCTCCAGCGCTTGCAGCAGATGCTCCAGCGCCGCCTCCATATAGCCACAAACCCGCATGGCCCCGATCTCGGCGCTGACTTGCACATTCAGGCTGAAGCCATCGCCCAGGTCATCGACGTTCAAGGTCAAGGGGTAGTTGGTCCGTTCCTCCGCCCCCAGGGTCTCGATACCCTGCCAGGCCTGCGCAGCCTGTTCGGAAACACTGACGACAGCGCTGTGCCGGTAGTTGAGCAAGGCGCTGAACAGTGGCGTCGGCGCGGCCACCCCGCTGCAACGCTGGGCCAAGGCCAGGGACGCGTGTTCGTGACCGAGCAAGGCGGTCAGCCGCGCATGGGTCGCCTTGACTCCGGCGCGCACACCCTGCTCGCCCACGGCAACCCGCAGCGGCAAGGTATTGATAAACATCCCCAACGCCCGATCGGCGCCCTCGCCGCCTTGCATCCGGCCCATCAACACGGTGCCGAACACCACATCCTGCTTCCCCGAAACCTGGCCCAGTACCCGGGCCCAGGCCAGGTGATGCAGGCTGGCGGCGCTTACCCCCAATTGCCGTGCCCGAGCCCGCAGGCGCAGGCTCAAGGCCGACGGCAAGGTCCGGGTGGCTTCTTCGATGATGTGACCGTCGCCCTGCACATCCTGCAAACCGAACGGCAGCGTCGGCTCGTCGATATCGCCAAGCATCTCGCGGAAGAACGCCTCCTGTTCTTCCCGATGCGACCCCAGCCGCGCCTGGGCCACATAGTTGCGGTATGGTACCGGACGCCCCAACTGCGCGGCCTGCCCCAGCAGGTGCGCCTGGATTTCGTCGCGCACCACCTCCAGGGCGGTATGGTCCAGGGCCATATGGTGGAAGCGCAGCATCGCCACCCAGCGCCGTTCGGCTTCGTCCTCGGCAAACACCAGTTGCATCAGCGGTGCCCGGCTCACGTCCAGGCGCGAGTGATGGGTATCGAAGCGCGCCTTGAGCTGGCTCGCCACGTCACCGGCGCGGGGGTCCAGCGACAGGGCTTCGCAATGCAGCCGGGCCTGGCGCCAAACCACCTGGACCGGCTCGTCCAGGCCTTGCCAGAGCACCGCGCTGCGCAGGATGTCATGGCGCTCGATCACCTGTTGCAGTGCCTGGGCAAAAGCGTCCAGGCGCTGGCGGTCCGGCACCGTGAACAGGGCATGCAGCACGTAGGGGTCACCTGTCGCGGACGCCAGATGGTGATAGAGAATCCCTTCCTGCAACGGCGCCAACGGGTAGATATCCTGCACGTTCGCCGCACCACCGGGCACATTCGCGACAATCTGCTCGATAGCCGCCTGGTCGAGGTTGACCAGCGGCAGCATATCCGGGGTGATGTACTCGCAGCCAGATGGAATGGCGTTGGCCGGGACCACGATTTCACGGCCACTGCCCACGGCGGCGGCCAGCGCGGCCAGGGTCGGCTGGCTGAACAGCACGCGTACATCGGCACTCAGACCGACCTGGCGCATGCGCCCGATCAGGCTGACCGCCAGCAACGAATGGCCGCCCAGTTCGAAGAAGTGATCATGACGACCCACTCGCTCGACCTTGAGCAACTCGGCCCAGATTTGCGCCAGGGTGGTTTCGGTTTCGCCTTGCGGGGCTTCGTAGCCGCGGCTGATGACTGCTTCCAGATCCGGGGCCGGCAGGGCCTTGCGGTCGAGTTTGCCGTTCGGGGTCAGCGGTAGCGCGTCGAGCTGCACGTAGATGGCCGGGACCATGTACTCCGGCAGTTGTTCTTGCAGATGGCGACGCAGGCTGTCGATATCGACCGAGGTGTGCTCGGCGGCCAGGGTGTAATAGGCCACCAGGCGTTTGTCGCCCGGGATGTCTTCGCGGGCTGTAACCACGGCTTCGTGGATGGCCGGGTGTTTGGCCAGGCGGGCATCAATCTCGCCGAGTTCGATACGGAAGCCGCGGATTTTTACCTGGTCGTCGTTGCGACCCAGGTATTCGATATTGCCGTCCTCCAGATAACGACCGAGGTCGCCGGTGCGGTACATGCGGGCCGAGGTATCTGGACTGAACGGGTCCTTGAGGAAGCGTTCAGCGGTCAGGTCATCGCGGTTCAGGTAGCCTCGGGCCACGCCCGCGCCGCCGATGTAGATTTCACCCGGGACGCCCAGTGGGACGGGTTGTTGTTGCTCGTCCAGCAGGTAGAACTGGGTGTTGCCCACCGGTTTGCCGATGTGAGGGGAGAAGCCCGCTTCACGATCCATCGCCACCCAGCTGGAGTAGGTGGTGGTTTCCGAAGGGCCGTAGAGGTTGCACAGGCGTTGGACGCTGGTCTGTTCGAACAGGCTTTCCACCAGGCTGCGCTTGAGGGCTTCACCGGCGACGTTGACCGTGTGCACCGATTTCGGCAGGCCGTCGACTTCCAACAGGGCCTTGAGGGCCGAGGGGACGGTGTTGATCAGGCCGATATCGTGCTCGCCGTGTTGCAGTTCCAGGACGTTTTTCACCACCTCGATGCTGCCGCCGGAGGTCAAGGGCGCGAAGCATTCGTAGACCGCCAGGTCGAAGTTCAGCGAAGTCGAGAACAACGTCTTGCTCAAGGCCGAATTAGATTGCCTGTGATCCAGCAGCCCCGCATTATCGTGGAGACCGTTGAAAGCAGCATGGGCCCAGGTCAGGAAGTTCACCGTGTTGCGGTGTTCGATCATCACGCCCTTGGGCAAACCAGTCGACCCCGAGGTGTAGATCAAGTACGCCAGGTGCGCCGAGGTCAGCCCCAGTACCTGCGGATTCTGGACGGATTCGTCCTGCCAAGTGCCTTGGTCGAGGTTGATCACGGGTACCGAAACGCCCGCCAACAGGTCCTGGGTCGCGGTCTGTGCGAGAACGGCCGCCGGAGCACTGTCCTGCAACATATAGGTAATCCGCTCCACCGGATAAGCCGGATCCAGCGGTACATAACCGCCACCCGCCTTGAGGATCGCCAGCAAGCCGACGACCATCTCGGTACCACGCTCAACACAGATCCCTACCCGCGAATCCGGCAACACACCCTGCTTGCGCAAGGCATGCGCCAGGCGGTTGGCCTGCTCATTGAGCTCGCGATAACTCAGGCGCTGCCCGCCATGGACCACCGCCAAGGCATCCGGGGTGCGCTCAACCTGCGCCTCGAACAAGCCATGAATGGTCTGCTCTTGCGGATATTCCAGCGCCGTAGCGTTGAACCCCACCAGCAACTGCTCGCGCTCATCGGCGGGCAGGATCGACAGGCTGTCGAGTGCCGAGGTCGGCGCCGACTCCAGGGCCTCGACCAACTGCTCCAAGGCCGTCTGCATATACCCGCAGACCCGCTGTGCGCCAATACCGGCGACAGCCTGCACATTCAGGCTGAAACCCTCACCCAGGTCATCCAGGGACAGAATCAGTGGATAGTTGGTGCGCTCTTCACCACCAAGCCCCTCAATACCTTCCCACAACTGCCCCGCATCGCCGCTCACCGCCGACGCCGCACTGTGCCGATAGTTGAGCAAGGCGCTGAACAACGGTGTCGGCGCGGCCACCCCGCTGCAACGCTGGGCCAGGGCCAGCGGCGCATGTTCGTGGCCGAGCAGCGCGGTCAAGCGCGCATGGGTCGCCTTGACCCCGGCCCGCACATCCTGCTCGCCCACGGCAACCCGCAACGGCAAGGTGTTGATAAACATGCCCAACGCCCGTTGGCCGCCTTGACTGCCCTGCATCCGCCCCAGCAGCACGGTACCGAACACCACATCGTCGTGGCCGCACAGGCGCCCGAGCACCAGGGCCCAGGCCAGATGATGCAGGCTCGCCGCGCTCACCCCTTGTTGCCGGGCCTGGGCACGCAAGCGCAGGCTCAGATCGGCGGGCAGCGCCCGAGTCGCCTCTTCGACACCATGGCCATCACCACGGACATCCTGCAGGCCGAACGGCAAGGTCGGCTCGTCGACATCGCCGAGCATGTCACGGAAGAACTGTTCGTGTTCAGCCTGGCTCACGCCCAGACGCGCCTGGGCCACATAGTTGCGGTAAGGCACCGGCGCGCCCAGCGCCTGGGCCTGGTCGTTAAGATGTGCATGGATTTCCTGCTGCACCACTTCCAGGGCCGCGTGGTCAATGGCGATATGATGGAACAGCAGCATCGCCAGCCAACGCCGGTTGACCGCATCATGAGCAAAGGCCAGGCGCAGCAAGGGCGCCTGGCTGATGTCGAGCCGGTAGTGTCGAGGGTCGAAACGTTGTTGCAGTTGCTCGGTGGCCGGGCCGGCGGCAGGGTCGATGTCGATTTCCTCGACCACCAGCCGGGCCTGGCGCCAGACCACTTGCACCGGTTCGTCGAGGCCTTCCCAGACCACGCCGGTACGCAGGATGTCATGGCGGTCGATCACCTGCTGCAAGGCGTGGGTAAACGCCTCGAAGCGGGCGCGGCTGGCAATCGCGAACTGCGCCTGCAGAACGTAAGGGTCGCCACGTTCGCTGGAGACGTGGTGATAAAGAATGCCTTCCTGCAACGGCGCCAGCGGGTAGATATCCTGCACATTACCGACCCCGCCGGGCACCGTGGCGACAATGCGCTCGATAGCCGCCTGGTCGAGCTTGACCAGGGGCAGCATGTCCGGGGTGATACGCACGCAGCCGGCGGGGATCGCCTGGGCGGGAATCTCCACCTGACCGGCCTTGCCGGCGCGATACCCGCCGGCGTTGATCAGTTCGATCAATGCCGGTTTATGCTCGCGCAACATCGCCAGCACGGCGGGCTCGGTAAGGGACTGGCGCTTGCCGCTGACGACCAGTTGGTCGCCCTTGACGGAAAGTTGCACATCCTTTTCTTTCAGTATCGCCAACAGTTCGATCACGCTCACAGAACAATCTCCATTCTTTCCGTCGTTGCCGCGTATTCCGAGAGGGTGGGGTGTTCGAACAGGGTCCTGACATCGGCTTCCAGACCTTCCTGGCGCATGCGTTCCATCAGGCTGACGGCAAGCAGCGAATGGCCGCCCAGTTCGAAGAAATGATCGTGGCGACCGACCTGTGCGACACCCAGCAGTTCTTGCCAGATGGTGGCGAGCAGGGTTTCGGTTTCGCCTTGCGGGGTTTCGTAGCCACGGCTGATGACTGCTTCGAGGTCCGGGGCCGGCAGGGCCTTGCGGTCCAGCTTGCCGTTCGGAGTCAGCGGTAGCGCGTCGAGCCGCATGTAGGCCACCGGGACCATGTAGGCCGGCAGTTGCCCCAGTAACCAGCCGCGCAGGCTGTCGATAGCCGGCGCGGCTTCCGTGGATTGGACGGTGTAATAGGCCACCAGACGTTTGTCGCCCGGGATGTCTTCGCGGGCCGTGACCACGGCTTCGTGGATGGCCGGGTGTTTGGCCAGGCGGGCGTCGATTTCCCCCAGTTCGATACGGAAACCGCGAATCTTCACCTGGTCGTCGTTGCGACCCAGGTATTCGATATTGCCGTCCTCCAGATAACGACCGAGGTCGCCGGTGCGGTACATGCGAGCCGAGGTGTCCGGGCTGAACGGGTCCTTGAGGAAGCGTTCGGCGGTCAGGTCATCGCGGTTCAGGTAACCTCGGGCCACGCCGGCACCGCCGATGTAGATTTCACCCGGGACGCCCAGTGGGACGGGTTGTTGTTGCTCGTCCAGCAGGTAGAACTGGGTGTTGCCCACCGGTTTGCCGATGTGAGGGGCGAAGCCCGCTTCACGATCCATCGCTACCCAGCTGGAGTAGGTGGTGGTTTCCGAGGGACCGTAGAGGTTGCACAGGCGTTGGACGCTGGTCTGTTCGAACAGGCTTTCCACCAGGCTGCGCTTGAGGGCTTCGCCGGCGACGTTGACCGTGTGCACCGATTTCGGCAGGCCGTCGACTTCCAGCAGGGCCTTGAGGGCCGAGGGGACGGTGTTGATCAGGCCGATATCGTGTTCGCCGTGTTGCAGTTCCAGGACGTTCTTCACTACCTCGATGCTGCCGCCGGAGGTCAAGGGCGCGAAGCACTCGTAGACCGCCAGGTCGAAGTTCAGCGAAGTCGAGAACAACGTCTTGCTCAAGGCCGACCCCGATCCCTGTAGGAGCCAGCTTGCTGGCGATGAGGCCCGCGAGTTTTGCATCGCCTGGTCGGCCGTCATCGCCGGCAAGCCGGATCCCAGAGGGTTGGTGTGATCCGCGTTAGCGTTGAGGCCATTGAAAGCAGCATGGGCCCAGGTCAGGAAGTTCACGGTGTTGCGGTGTTCGATCATCACGCCCTTGGGCAAGCCGGTCGAACCCGAGGTGTAGATCAAGTACGCCAGGTGCGCCGAGGTCAGCCCCGGCACCTCTGGATTCTGGACGGATTCGTCCTGCCAGGTGCCCTGATCGAGATTGATCACCGGTACCGAAACACCCGCCAACAGGTCCTGGGTCGCGGTCTGTGCGAGAACTGCCGCCGGAGCACTGTCCTGCAACATATAGGCAATCCGCTCCACCGGATAAGCCGGGTCCAACGGTACATAACCGCCGCCCGCCTTGAGAATCGCCAGCAAGCCGACGACCATTTCCGCCCCACGCTCAACACAGATCCCCACCCGCGAATCCGGTTGCACACCCTGTTTACGCAAGGCATGGGCCAATCGGTTGGCCTGCTCGTTGAGCTCCCGATAACTCAGGCGCTGACTGCCATGGACCACCGCCAACGCATCCGGGGAACGCTCAACCTGCGCTTCGAACAGCCCATGAATGGTCTGCGCCCGCGGATACTCCAGTGCCGTATCGTTGAACCCCACCAGCAACTGCTCGCGCTCATCGGCGGGCAGGATCGACAGGCTGTCGAGTGTCGAGATCGGCACCGACTCCAGGGCCTCGACCAACTGCTCCAAGGCCGTCTGCATATAACCGCAGACCCGCCCGGCACCGACCGTGCCGGTCACCAGCACCGTCAGTTTGAAGCCATCGCCCAGGTCATCGACATTCAAGGTCAACGGATAGTTGGTGCGCTCATCGCCACCCAGTACCTCGATACCGCGCCAGGCCTCAAGGGCCTCGCTCGAACTTTCAAGCGAAGCACTATGGCGGTAGTTGAGCAGCGCGCTGAACAGCGGCAGCGGCGCGGCCACGCCACTGCAGCGCTGGGCCAGGGCCAGGGACGCATGTTCGTGCCCCAGCAAGGCGGTCAACCGTGCATGGGTCGCCCGGACCCCGTCCCGCACCCCCACCCCCAGGTCCACCCGTAGCGGCAAGGTATTGATAAACATGCCCAACGCCCGGTCGGCCCCCTCGCCGCCCTGCATCCGCCCCATCAATACGGTACCGAATACCACTTCCTGCTTACCCGAGACCTTGCCCAGCACCTGGGCCCAGGCCAGGTGCACCAGGCTGGCGACACTCACCCCCAATTGCCGGGCCTGGGCGCGCAGGCGCAGGTCCAACTGGCGGTCCAACGCCCGGACACCCTCCTCCATGTCACGACCATCGCCCTGCACATCGAGCAACCCGAACGGCAAGGTCGGCTCGTCGATATCGCCGAGCATTTCGCGGAAGAACCCTTCATGGGCCTCGCGGCTCACGCCCAGGAGGGCCTGGGCCACGTAGTTACGATATGGCACGGCGGCATCAAGCTGCCCGGCCCGGCCCAGCAGGTGCGCCTGCATATCCTCTCGAACCACCTCCATCGCGGTGTGATCCAGGACCATGTGGTGGAACAGCAGCATCGCCACCCAGCGCTGGTTCGCCAGATCCTCGGCGAAAACCAGGCGCATCAGCGGCGCCTGGGTCAGATCCAGGCGCGAGCGCTGGGCATCGAAGCACCGATGCAGTTGCTCGGCGATCTCGCCCCCAGCCGGATCAGGCTCTACCTGTTCCAAGTACAACCGGGCCCGGCGCCAGACCACCTGCATCGGTGTCTCCAGACCTTGCCAGAGCACCGCGCTGCGCAGGATGTCGTGGCGCTCGATCACGCTCTGCAAGGCATCGATAAAGGCACTCAGGCGCTCGCGACTGGCCATCTCGAACAGCGTCTGCAAAACGTACGGATCGCCCTGCTCCGCCGTCAGGTGGTGATAGAGAATCCCTTCCTGCAACGGTGCCAGCGGGTAGATATCCTGCACGTTCGCCGCGCCACCGGGCACATTCGCGACAATCTGCTCGATAGCCGCCTGGCTGAGGTTGACCAGTGGCAGCATGTCCGGGGTGATGTACTCGCAACCGGATGGGATGGCATTGGCCGGGACCTGTACCTCGTTGCCCCCACCCACGGCGGCGGCCAGCGCGGCCAGGGTCGGCTGACTGAACAACACACGCACATCGGCACTCAGGCCGGCCTGGCGCATCCGTTCGATCAGGCTGACCGCCAGCAACGAATGGCCGCCCAGTTCGAAGAAGTGGTCGTGGCGACCGACCCGCTCGATCTTGAGCACATCGGCCCAGATCCGTGCCAGGGTGGTTTCGGTTTCGCCTTGCGGGGCCTCGTAGCCACGGCTGATGATTGCTTCCAGATCCGGGGCCGGCAGGGCCTTGCGGTCGAGTTTGCCGTTCGGGGTCAGCGGTAGCGCGTCGAGCTGCACGTAGATGGCCGGGACCATGTACTCCGGCAGTTGCTCTTGCAGATGCCGACGCAGGCTGTCGATATCGACCGAGGTGGGCTCGGCGGCCAGGGTGTAATAGGCCACCAGGCGTTTGTCGCCCGGGATGTCTTCGCGGGCTGTAACCACGGCTTCGTGGATGGCCGGGTGTTTGGCCAGGCGTGCATCGATCTCGCCGAGTTCGATACGGAAGCCGCGGATTTTTACCTGGTCGTCGTTGCGACCCAGGTATTCGATATTGCCGTCCGCCAGGTAGCGACCAAGGTCGCCAGTGCGGTACATGCGGGCCGAGCTGTCCGGGCTGAACGGGTCCTTGAGGAAGCGTTCGGCGGTCAGGTCATCGCGGTTCAGGTAGCCTCGGGCCACGCCCGCGCCGCCAATGTAGATTTCACCCGGGACGCCCAGTGGGACGGGTTGTTGTTGCTCGTCCAGCAGGTAGAACTGGGTGTTGCCCACCGGTTTCCCGATGTGAGGGGCGAAACCCGCCTCGCGATCCATCGCCACCCAGCTGGAGTAGGTGGTGGTTTCCGAGGGGCCGTAGAGGTTGCACAGGCGTTGGACAGCGGTTTTCTCGAACAGGCTTTCCACCAGGCTGCGCTTGAGGGCTTCGCCGGCGACGTTGACCGTGTGCACCGATTTCGGCAGGCCGTCGACTTCCAACAGGGCCTTGAGGGCCGAGGGGACGGTGTTGATCAGGCCGATATCGTGTTCGCCGTGTTGCAACTCCAGGACGTTTTTCACCACCTCGATGCTGCCGCCGGAGGTCAAGGGCGCGAAGCACTCGTAGACCGCCAGGTCAAAGTTCAGCGAAGTCGAGAACAACGTCTTGCTCAAGGCCGAGTTAGATTGCCTGTGATCCAGCAGCCCCGCGTTAGTGTGGAGGCCATTGAAAGCGGCATGGGCCCAGGTCAGGAAGTTCACCGTGTTGCGGTGTTCGATCATCACGCCCTTGGGCAAACCAGTCGACCCCGAGGTGTAGATCAGGTACGCCAGGTGCGCCGAGGTCAGCCCCGGCACCTCTGGATTCCGGACGGATTCGTCCTGCCAAGTGCCTTGGTCGAGATTGATCACCGGCACCGAAACGCCCGCCAACAGGTCCTGGGTCGCGGTCTGTGCGAGAACGGCCGCCGGAGCACTGTCCTGCAACATATAGGCAATCCGTTCCGCCGGATAAGCCGGGTCCAACGGTACATAACCGCCGCCCGCCTTGAGGATCGCCAGCAAGCCGACGACCATTTCCGCCCCACGTTCAACGCAAATCCCCACCCGCGAATCCGGTTGCACACCCTGTTTACGCAAGGCATGGGCCAATCGGTTGGCCTGCTCGTTGAGCTCGCAATAACTCAGGCGCTGCCCGCCATGCACTACCGCCAAGGCATCCGGGGTGCGCTCAACCTGCGCTTCGAACAAGCCATGAATGGTCTGCTCTTGCGGATATTCCAGCGCCGTAGCGTTGAACCCCACCAGCAACTGCTCGCGCTCGGCAGTCGGCAACACCGACAGGGCGGACAGCGGTGTCAGTGGCGCCTGCTCCAATGCCTCGACCAGGCTTTGCAGGGCACTGAGCATGTAGTCGCACACCCGCTGCGCCCCAATGCCGGCCAGGGTGCCGACACGCAGGGCGAAGTCTTCACCCAGATCGTCCACCGAGAGTGCCAACGGATAGTTGGTGCGCTCCTGGCCACCCTGTACCTCGATCCCGTCCCAGAGCGGCAGGTCCGCGCCAGCCGTTGCCAAGTGCCGATAGTTCAGCAGCGCGCTGAACAGCGGCGTCGGTGCCGCCACGCCGCTGCAACGCTGCGCCAGGCTCAGCGGCGCATGCTCGTGACCGAGCAAGGCGCTGAGGCGTGCATGGGTGGCCTTGACGCCCGCTCGCGCGCCCAATCCACCCAGCGTCACCCGCAACGGCAAGGTGTTGATGAACATCCCCAACGCCCGATCAGCGCCCTCGCCGCTTTGCAGGCGACCGAGCAGGACGGTACCGAACACCACTTCGTCCTTGCCCGAGACACAACCCAGCACGCGGGCCCAGGCCAGGTGATAGAAACTCGCGGCACTGACACCCAACTGCCGGGCCTGAACCCGCAGCCGGTGGCTGAGTCCGGCGTCAACGGCACACTGCGCCTCTTCGACGTCCTGGCCGTCCCCCTGCACATCCTGCAAGCCAAATGGCAAAGTCGGCTCGTCGATATCGCCAAGCATCTCGCGGAAAAACTGCTCGTGCTCGGCCTGGCTCACGCCCAGACGGGACTGGGCCACATAGTTGCGGTATGGGACCGAGGCCGGCAGTTGTGCCTGCCGCCCGCGCATATGGGCTTCGATTTCAGCCACCAGCGCGCCCAGCGAGGTGGCATCGTTGACCAGATGGTGGAACTGCAACACGCCGAGCCAACGGCCATCGGAGACATCCTGCGCATAGCCCAGTTGCAGCATCGGGGCCCGGCGGATATCCAGGCGGACCGGCGCGGAATCGAGGTGTGCGCGCAAGTGTTCGGCGACATCGCCGACAAGTGGCTCCAGCGCTACTTCGATCAGCCTCGGGGGGGCTTGGCGCCAGACCACTTGCAGCGGTGTGTCGAGGCCTTCCCAGACCATCGCGGTACGCAAGATGTCGTGGCGAGCGATCACCCCTTGCAGGGCCAGGGCGAAGGCATCGAGCCGGGCCCGGCTGTCGAAGGTGAACAAAGCCTGTTGCAGGTAGGGGTCGGCGTGGTCCACGGCCAGATGGTGGTGATAGAGGATACCTTCCTGCAATGGCGCCAGCGGATAGATATCCTGTACGTTCGCCGCGCCACCCGGCACGCTCGCCACAATCCGATCGATAGTTGTCTGGTCGAGATTGACCAGCGGTAGCAGGTCCGGGGTGATGTACTCGCAACCGGACGGGATGGCACTGGGCGGAACCAGCACTTCCCGCCCACCGCCCACCGCAGCGGCCAGCGCCGCCAGGGTCGGTTGGCTGAACAGCACGCGCACATCGGTGCTCAGCCCCGCCTGACGCATGCGCTCGATCAGGCTGACCGCCAGCAACGAGTGACCGCCGAGCTCGAAGAAGTGGTCATGTCGGCCAATGCGCTCGACCTTGAGCACTTCGGCCCAGAGCCGCGCCAGGGTGATCTCGAGATCGCCCGTGGGCGCTTCGTAGCCACGGCTCGGCAACGCCTCCAGATCTGGCGCCGGCAGTGCCCGCCGATCGATCTTGCCATTGGCGGTCAGCGGGAACGTGTCCAGTTCCACATAGGCCGACGGCACCATATAGTCCGGTAGCCGCGCCTGCAGGTAGGCCCGCAGGGTTGCGATTTCCAGACCCGCGTCGGCGGAACTGTAATAGGCCACCAGACGCTGCTCGCCAGGTTGGTCTTCGCGAGCCAGGACCACCGCCTCGCGGATCGCCGGGTGACTGGCCAGACGGGTTTCGATTTCACCCAGCTCGATACGCAGGCCACGGATCTTCACCTGGTCGTCGTTACGCCCCAGGTAGTCGAGATGACCGTCGTCCAGCCAGCGCGCCAGGTCGCCGGTCTTGTACATCCGGGCCTCGGGATCGCCGCTGAACGGGTCCCTGAGGAAGCGTTCGCGGGTCAGTGCCGCGCGATTCAGGTAGCCGCGGGCCACCCCCGCGCCACCGACATAGAGCTCACCGGCCACCCCCATCGGCACCGGGCGCAGGTGCTCGTCGAGCAGATAGACCCGGGTATTGGCCACCGGCTTGCCGATATGCAGAGTGCTGGCGTGCTCGTCGATCAGCCCCGAGGTGGCCACCACCGTGGTTTCCGTCGGGCCATAGTTGTTGATCAGCGCAAAACGCTGCCCCTGAGGGAACTGCCGCAAACGGTCGCCGCCGATCAGCAGGGTCCGCAGCGTCGGATGTTGCAACGACTGGCTGAAGGCATATTCGGCAATCGGCGTGGGCAGGAAGCTCACATCCAAAGGCTGCGCCAGCCACCAGTTCAGCAGGCCGTCGATGTCTTCGCCGCCGGCAGCCGCCGGTGGCAGGTGCAAGGTGGCACCGGCGCACAACGCCGGCCAGACTTCCCAGGCCATCGCATCGAAACCGACACCGGCAACGCTGGAGGTGTGGCTGCCCACACTCAGCGCGAATTCCTGACAGTGCCAGCTCACCAGGTTCGACAGTTGCCGGTGCTCGACCATCACCCCCTTGGGCTCTCCGGTGGAGCCCGAGGTGTAAATCACATAGGCCAGGCTGGACGGAGTCAGCCCGGCTATGTCCAGGTTGCTCTCAGGTAGCGCGTCGACACCCGCGCCAGTCCGCGCGTCGGCGTCGAGCAACAACACCGGCAGCGCCAGCGCCGGCAGGCGCGCCTGCAACTCGGTTTGGGTCAGCAACACCCGTGGGGCGCTGTCACGCAACAGATAGGCCAGGCGCTCCGCCGGATGGGACGGATCGATCGGCACATAGCAGGCCCCGGACTTGAGGATCGCCACCAGGCCGACCAGCATATCGAGGCTACGCCGGGCGCAGATAGCGATACGGTCGTCCGGCCGCACCCCGAGACCGAGCAACCGATGGGCCAACTGGTTGGCCTGACGATTCAGTTCGGCATAGGTGAGGCTCCGGCCGGCCTGGACCACGGCGAGCGCATCGGGGTTGGACAGCACCCGGGCTTCGAACTGCCGGGCAATGCTCAGGTCGGCCGGATAAGGCGCAACACTGCGGTTGAAGTCCTCCAGCAGTTGCTCGCGCTCGGCGGCGGGCAACACCGGCAGGTCGCGCACCGCCGAATCGGGGGCGGATTCCAGGGCCTCGACCAGATGGGTCAACACGGTCTGCATATAGCCACAGACGCGCTGGCCGTCGACCCCGGCAGCCACCTGAACGCTCAACAGGAAGCCTTCGCCCTGGTCGTCCACCGACAAGGTGCAGGGGTAATTGGTCCGCTCGCGGACGCCGAGCACCTGGGTATCGGCCCAATAGTCGCCACCGCTGGCTTCGCGCACCGGGCTGTGACGGTAGTTGAGCAGTGCGCTGAACAGCGGCGACGTAGCCGCCACCGCGCTGCAACGCTGGGCCAGCACCAACGACGCATGTTCGTGGCCGAGCAGCGCGGTCAGCCGGGCGTGGGTCTGGCGCACCGCCTGGCGTACCGCGCCGGCACCGACATCCACGCGCAATGGCAAGGTGTTGATGAACATGCCCAGTGCGCGGTCGGCACCCAGGCCGCTCTGCATGCGCCCCAGCAGCACCGTGCCGAAGACCACGTCGTCACGTCCGCTGACACTGCCCAACACCCGGGCCCAGGCCAGATGATGCAGGCTGGCGACACTCACCCCCAGTTGCCGGGCCTGGCCGCGCAGGCGTTGACAGAGGTCCGCCGGGAGATCGCGACGCACCTCCCTGAGGCCCTGCCCGTCGCCTTGCACCTGCAACAGGCCGAACGGCAGGGTCGGCTCATCGACATCGCCGAGCATCTCGCGGAAGAACGCCTCATGCTGCTCGCGGCTCACGCCCAGACGGGTCTGCCCCACATAGTTGCGGTACGGCATCGCGGCCGGCAGTCGCTCGGCCACGCCATGCAGATGGGCAAGCATCTCTTCGCTCATCACATCCAGTGCGGTGTGATCGAGGGCGATATGGTGGAACAGCAGGATCGCCACCCAGCGCTGGTTGGCCGGGTCCTGGGCAAAGGCCAGGCGCATCAGCGGCGCCTGGCCGAGATCCAGGCGGCACTCGCGGGGATCGAAACGTTGCTGCAACTGGCCGAGGATATCGCCCTCGGCCGGATCCAGCGACACCTGCTCCAGCGGCAGTTCGGCGTGGCGCAGGACCACTTGCAGCGGTTCTTCGAGGTCTTGCCAGATCAGCGCGGTGCGCAGGATGTCATGGCGGTCGATCACCGCCTGCAAGGCCTCGGCAAAACCACCGAGCTGTTCCTGGTCCCGCAAGGCGAAGGTGGCTTGCAGCAGGTAGGGATCGCCCTGCTCGGCGGCGATATGGTGATAGAGAATGCCTTCCTGCAACGGCGCCAGCGGGTAGATATCCTGGACATTGGCGATACCGCCGGGAACACCGGCGACGATCCGGTCGATGCTGTCCTGGTCCAGGCTGACCAGGGTCAGCATCTCTGGGGTAATACGTTCGCAGCCGGCGTGAATGCCGTTAGCCGGCACCACGATCTCGATCCCGCCGCCCACGGCCGCCGCCAGCGCCGCCAGGGTCGGCTGGCCAAACAGCACGCGCACGTCGGCACTCAGGCCGACCTGGCGCATGCGCTCGATCAGCTTCACCGCCAGCAGCGAATGGCCGCCCAGTTCGAAGAAATGATCCTGGCGACCGACCCGCTCCACGCCCAGCACGTCGCACCAGAGCGCGGCCAGGGTGATTTCGCTATCACCGAGCGGCGCCTGGTATTCACGGCTGACGAAGGCATCGGCCGAAGGCTCCGGCAGCGCGCGGCGATCCAGCTTGCCGTTGGGTGAAACCGGGAGTTTATCCAGGTGCACATAGGCCACCGGGATCATGTAGTCGGGCAACAACGCCTGCAAATGCAGACGCAGGTCGTCGGCCGTGGGCAGCGTCCCGCCATCCTGCACGCTGAAATACGCCACCAGGCGCTTTTCCCCGGGCCGGTCTTCACGGGCCAGCACCGCCGTGTCCCGCAGGCCCGGGTACTGGCCGAGGCGAGCTTCGACCTCACCCAGTTCAATACGGAAGCCGCGGATCTTGATCTGATCGTCGTTACGGCCCAGGTACTCGATCTGACCGTCGGGCTGCCAGCACCCCAGGTCGCCGGTCTTGTACAACCGCGCGCCTTCGCTTGCAGTAAACGGATCGCGGATAAAACGTTCGGCGGTCAGTTCCGCACGGTTCAGGTAACCACGGGCGACACAGGCGCCGCCGATATGGATCTCCCCCGCCACGCCCACCGGCACCGGTCGGCACTGTTCGTCGAGCAGGTAGATGCGGGTATTGGCCACCGGTCTACCGATGCTGGGCAAGGTCGGCCAGGCGTGCGGATCGCCGCTCAGGGTCAGCGTCGTGACAACGTGGGACTCGGTCGGGCCGTAGTGGTTGTGCAGGCGCGCGTCGTCCAGGCGCGCGAAGAAGCGACGCATCGGTTCGGTGATCCGCAGTTGCTCGCCGGCGGTGATCACGTCCTGCAACGCGCAGGCCGCTTGTTCCGGCTCGGCCGCCATGGCCTCGGCCAGGGCTTGCAGGGCGATGCACGGCATATACAGGCGTTCGATGCGCTGCTGACGGATATGCTGGAACAGGCGGCGGAAATCCAGACGCAGATCGCCGTGGATCAACGACAGTTCACCGCCGGCGCACAAGGTGCTGAAAACCTCCTGGAAGGCCACGTCAAAGCCCAGGGCGGCAAACTGCAGGGTCCGTTGCCCCGGCCGGCCGTGCTCGACAGTTTGGGCGATCTGCCATTGCATCAGGTTGACCAGCGGCCCGTGGGGCATGGCCACGCCCTTTGGCTGGCCGGTGGAGCCCGAGGTGTAGATCAGGTAGGCCAGGTGTTGCCTGGTCAACCCCGCCCGTTGCGGATTGTGTCGGGGCGCGCTATCGATACCACTCTCGCCGCGGGCCTCGGCCTCCAGCAACAGTACCGGCATGGCGGCCTGCGGAAAGCGTTCGCGCAAGCCGCGTTGGGTCAGCAACACCTTGGGCGCGCTGTCCTCCAGCATGTAGGCCAGGCGCTCGGCCGGATACGAGGGGTCCAGCGGCACGTAGCCGGCACCGGCCTTGAGAATGCCCACCAGGCCGGCGATCATTTCCAGGCCGCGTTCCACGCAGATCGCCACCCGGTCGTCGGCGCCGATGCCCTCGGCGATCAATCGATGGGCAATCTGGTTGGCCCACTGGTTCAGTTCGGCATAACTCAGGCGCTGTCCGTCATAGGTGACAGCGACCGCGTCAGGTCGAGCCGCCGCGTGGGCTTCGAACAGTTGGTGCAGCAGCAGGTCCGTCGGATAGGCACAATCGAAGGCATTGAAGCCTTCCAACAACTGGCGGCGCTCGCTCGCCGGCAGCCAGTCGAGGCTGTGCAAGGGTGCCTCGGGCTGTTGCTCCAGAGCCTGGGTCAGTTGCTCCAGCAGGGTATGCATGTAACCGGCGATCCGTTCGGCACCGACCCCGGCCACGGCCTGGACGGTCAGGCCGAAAGATTCGCCGAGGTCATCCACCGACAGCGACAACGGATAGTTGGTCCGCTCCTCGCCGCCGAGCACCTCGACCCCGGCCCAGGTCCGGGCCTGGCCGACGTCCTTCGGCTCCTGGGCGCCGACGGCGACATGCCGGTAGTTCATCAGGGCGCTGAACAACGGCGTCGGCGCCGCCACCCCGCTGCACTCCTGGGCCAGCGATAACGGCGCGTGTTCGTGACCGAGCAACGCCGCCAGCCGCCCATGGGTCATGCGCACGGCCGCCTGGACACCTTGCCCGCCGGCGTCGACCCGCAACGGCAGGGTATTGATAAACATGCCCAGCGCGCGCTCGGCGCCCTGACCACTGTGCAAACGGCCCATCAACACGGTGCCGAAGACCACATCCCGACGACCGGACAAACGCGCCACCACCTGGCCCCAGGCCAGATGGTGCAGGCTGGCGTTGCTCACCCCCAAGCGCCGGGCCTGGGCGCGCAGGCGCTGGGCCAGATCCGGGGCCACCGGCAACAGCGCTTCCTCGACACCGCTGCCATCGCCCTGCACGTCTTGCAGGCCGAACGGCAAGCTCGGTTCATCGACATCCGCGAGCATCTCGCGGAAGAACGCCTCGTGCTGTTCGCGGCTCACCCCGAGCCGGGTCTGGGCCACATGGTTGCGATAGGGTACCGAGGCTGGCAACTCACCGCCGCGCCCCTGGCTGAAGGCCTCGATCTCCTTGCCCAGCAAGGCCAGGGAGGTGGCATCGTCGATCAGGTGATGAAACAGCAATACCGCGACCCAGCCACCCTCGACGGCATCCTCGGCGTAGTGCAGGCGCATCATCGGTGCCTGGCGCAGGTCCAGGCGCATCCGCCGGGGGTCGAAATGCGCCTGCAACTGAGCGGCCACGTCGCCCTGGTCCGGATGCGGCAAGTAGGCTTCGACCCGCAACCGCGCCTCGCGCCAGACCACCTGCAGCGGCTCATCGAGGTCTTCCCAGGCCACGGCGGTGCGCAGGATATCGTGACGGTCGATCACCGCCTGCAAGGACTCGGCAAAACCCAGCAACTGCTCGAAACTGTCGACCCGCAACAGGGCCTGCAACAGGTACGGATCGCCCTCGTCACTGGACAGATGGTGATAGAGGATGCCTTCCTGCAATGGCACCAGCGCGTAGATATCCTGCACGTTGCCCACGCCGCCCGGCACGCCGGCGACCACACGGTCGATCTCGACCTGGCTCAAGGACACCAGCGGCAGCATATCCGGCGTGATGTGCCGGCAGCCGGCGGGAATGCCGTTGGCCGGCACCCGCACCTCGTCGGCATGACCGCTGGCGGCCGCCAGCGCGGCCAGGGTCGGCTGGCCGAACAGCACGCGGACATCGGCATTCAGGCCGACCTGGCGCATGCGCTCGATCAGTTTCACCGCCAGCAGCGAATGCCCGCCCAGTTCGAAGAACTGATCGTGACGACCGATCTGCCCGACACCGAGCAACTCGGCCCACAGCCCGGCCAGGAGGGTTTCCGCCGGGCCCTCGGGGGCCTCATATTCGCGCCGGGCATAGGCGTCGATTGCCGGGACAGGAAGGGCCTTGCGGTCCAGCTTGCCGTTGGCGGTCAGTGGGAAGGCCTCGAGGCTGACAAAGGCGCTCGGCAGCATGTATTCGGCCAACGACAGGCGCAGTTGCTCGCGCAATTGCACGGCGTCCAGCTCGACACCGGCCGTGCCGATGACATAGGCCACCAGGCGCTTGTCGCCCGGTTCGTCCTCGCGCACCAATACCAGCGCATCGCGGACGCCCTCGCAAGCCGCCAGCTGTGCCTGGATCTCCCCCAGCTCGATACGGAAACCGCGAATCTTCACCTGTTCGTCGTTGCGCCCCAGGTATTCCAGGCTGCCATCGGCCAGCCAGCGCCCCAGGTCACCGGTACGGTACATCCGCGCACCGGGGGTAGCGGCAAATGGATCGTCGAGGAAGCGCTCGGCGTTCAATTCCTCGCGGTTGAGATAACCTCGGGCCACGCCCGCGCCGCCGACGTACAACTCCCCCACCACCCCTGGCGCCACCGGCTGGCCGTAGCCGTCGAGCAGGTACAGGCGCAGGTCGGGAATGCGCTTGCCGATCGGACTGGCGCCGACACGCTGGGCGTCTTCGGCCTGCAACGGGTAATAGGTCACATGCACCGTGGTTTCGGTGATGCCGTACATGTTCACCAACTGCGTGCCGGCGTTCACTGCCCGGGCATACCAGGGCTTGAGCATCGCCGTTTCGAGTGCTTCACCGCCAAAAATCACCTGGCGCAACGCATGCGGCTGGCCATTTTCGCCCTGGGCCGCGATCAGTTGGCGGAAGGCGCTCGGGGTCTGGTTGAGTACCGTCACCCCAGCATTGCACAGCAGCGCGTAACACTCTTCGGGCGAGCGGCTGACCAGTTGCGGCACAATCAGCAAGCGCCCGCCATGCAGCAGCGCGCCCCAGATTTCCCAGACCGAGAAGTCGAAGGCGAATGAGTGGAACAGCGCCCAGACATCCTGTTCGCCAAAGCCGAACCAGTCTTCGGTGGCCGAGAACAGCCGCGCGACGTTGCGGTGTTCGACCATCACGCCCTTGGGCAGGCCGGTGGAACCGGAGGTGTAGATCACATAGGCCAGGTGCGAAGCCGTCAGCCCTGGCACCTGCGGATTCTGGACGGATTCGTCCCGCAGATCCGCATCATCGAGATTGATCACCGGCACCCGCACCGCTGGCAAGGCTTGCTGCACCGCCCGCTGGCTCAGCAAGGCCACCGGGGCGCTGTCACCGAGGGTGTAGGCCAGGCGCTCGCGCGGATAGGCCGGGTCCAACGGCACGTAACCGGCGCCGGACTTGAGGATCCCCAGCAGGCCGATGATCATCGCCGGCCCGCGTTCGACACAGATCGCCACCCGATCATCCGGGCGCACCCCCAGGGCCAGCAGGCGATGGGCCACCTGGTTGGCGCGGGCATTGAGTTCGCCGTAGCTCAGGCTTTGTTCCTGATACACCAGCGCCACGGCTTGCGGTCGTTGTGCGGCGCGGGCTTCGAATTGCCGATGGATCGTGCGATCCGCGGCGAACGACCGCTGGTCGGCATTCCATGCCTGCAACTGCCGGGTTTCAGCGACGGTTGTCAGGGAGAACGCACGGACGGACAACTGCTCATTCGCCAGCCCCTGGTCCAGCACATGCTGCAGACGCTCGGCCATGGGCTCGATCTCATCCGCCTGGAAGTACGCCTCGTTGTAGATGTAGTGCAGCCGGGCCTCATCGTCATAGGCGTTGGTGCGCAGGTGAATCGCCAGTGGCATTTGCTCATGATTGTTCGAGCATTTCACCGAGCGCGCGGTCGCCGGCCCGAAGCGCAGCAGATGGTGGTGCTGCTCATAGGAGAACGTCAGGTCGCACAGTTGCGTGCGATCGGTACGGCGCAGTTCCAGCAAGCGGTTCAGATCGCTGACCGGAAAACGCTGGCTGCGGTAATCCTGCTTGACCGCCCGAGCGATGCCTTGCACCAACTCGGCGAACGGCAGATCGGCGCTGAACCGCAAGCGCAGCACACTGAGTTGGGCGAACAACCCCAGAGTCTTCTTGAAACTGGCATTGGAGCGGTTGAGGATCGGCAGGCCGATCACCAACTCATCGCGCTGATGGGTCCGGGTGAAATACACATACAGCACGGCCAGCAGGACATGAAAGCGCGAGGCCTGCAGCCGCCCGGCCAGGTCGTCGATACGGTTCTCCAGGTCGCGGGCAAAACTGCAGGAGAAATGGCCGCTGCGGCTCGGGCCCGCATCATGGGCCTGGCGATAGCGTGGGAGCAGCAACGGTTCGGGGATATCGCGGTACTTTTCCAACCAGTACGCCCGGTCCCGCCCAAAGCGCGGCGACTGACGATAGGCAAGATCATCCTGGATGAAATCGACATAGGAAGGTGCCGACAGATCAGGTGTGCGCTGATCGTACAGGGCGTTGTAAATCTGGCTGAGAGAGGCGCAGAGCCCGTCGATGCCCCAACCATCGAGCACGATATGGTGGGCGTGCACGGCAAAGTAGAAACGCTGCGGTTCGAGCTGGAGCAAATGGAAACGGAACAACGGACCACCATCGAACTTGAATACCCGTTCGAGCTGGCGCTGCATCCAGCTCGCGGCGGCCTCGCGCGGGTCCGCCCGGCCCTGCAAGTCCAGCGGTGCCACCCGCACCGGCAGTGTCGCGGCAAAGGCCTGTAGCGGTATGCCCTGCGCGTCACATTGGTCGAGCAAGACCATGCGCAGGGCATCGTGCGTCTCGATCAACAGGTCCACGGCCTGCTGGAACACCTCGGGATCGAGGTGCCCTTCGATCTCCAGGTAGCCGCCGATGTTGTATAACGGCGAATCGCCCTGGGTCATCTGGTCCAGCCAGATATTGCGTTGGGCGGCGGTCAGGGCAAGTGCCATACATTTCTTCTCGCAAAGGGTCAGCCTCACCACGCGAAAAGGCGGCGACAGCTGGAAATTGAGTCCGGTCCAGGGCACCGGCCGACCTCGCTCAACCTCGCGAAGAGCCGGCCCTGGAAAAGTTAAACAGCGCTGGAAATCAGGCGCGCTTGCCCTGCACCGCGCAATTCACGTCGGAGACGATGCGCCCGTCGACCAACTTGATGATGCGGTCGGCCAGCTGGAAGTACTGGTCATCGTGGGTGATGATCAGCACGGTCTTGCCGCGACGCTTGAGGTCCGGCAACAGTTCCTCGTAGAAGAAGCGCTTGAACGGCGGATCCTGGTCGGCCGCCCACTCGTCCAGCAGGTAGATCGGCCGGTCTTCCATGTAGGCACAGACCAGGGCCAGACGTTTCTGCTGGCCGTAGGACAGGGCCTTGGTGGTGGAGTAACCGAGTCCCTCGATCTTGATCTTGTCTTCCAGGCCCAGGGTCGCCAGGTATTTTTGCGCCAGATCGGTGCTGGCCCCCTCCTCGTCGGGACCGATCAGCCGGTTGAACAGATGGAAGTCGGAGAACACCGCGGAGAACAGGTCGCGGTAGTCACTGCGCAGCTCTTCGGTGATCGCCGTGCCATCGAGCAGCACCTGCCCTTGTTGCGGGATATACAGGCCACAAATGACCTTGGCCAGGGTGCTCTTGCCGCAGCCGTTGCCACCGACGATGTAGATCAGTTCACCGGCACGCACGGTCAGGTCGATGGGCCCCAGGGCAAAACCCGCAACCGCCAGCGGATCCAGGTAGTTCATCCGCACGTCCCGCAACTGGATACTGTCCCAGGACTGCTTGTGATCCAGCAGCAGCACATTGGCGCTTTCGCCGACGAGCGCTTCCGGTTCCGGGTGCGGGTCGTTGATGGCGAAGCCGAAGTCCGCCAGGCGACTGCCGGCGATACGCCCCTGGGCCAGCAGCGGCATGGCGCCGATCAACAACGACAACGGGCCCATGATGTACAACACCACCAGCACGCTGGCGGTCATGGTCTTGGCATCGATCGCCCCGAGCATCGGCGCGGCGAACAGCAGGCAACCGATCAGCAACGACAATGTAAGCTGGCCGACGTTGTCGGCGGCGGTGTACCAGAGCCGCTCGGTGAAGTTGTAGCGCGCCACCTTGGTCGAGGACTCCTGGATCGCCGAGCGGCTGAACCAGCGCCGTCGAATGCCGTTGAGCTTGAGTTCCTTGAGACCGAAGACCAGGGCGTGGGTGTACTCGTTGAATGAGGTGAACTCATCGCGCACCTTGCGCGAGAAAGACACGCCACTGAGAAAAAAGAACAGGTACAGGGCAATCCCCAGCACCATCAGGGCCACGGTCACCGCGAACACCACCCAGGACAGGTAGGCCAGGTACGCGATACCGAACAGAAACACCGCCAGTTCCACCAGCACCGTCGGCATGATCACCAGGGTAGTGTTCAACTGCGGAATATCGCTGGTGAGCATGGTCAGGACATTCGGCGGGCCCCGACGGTCGACCTCTTCCAGTGGCGTGCCGAGAATCTTGCGGCACAAGGCAATGCGCAGGCGGGTCATGATGCGCATGCTGGCGTAGGCCGGAAACAGCGCGGCGCCATTACGGAACAACAGCGCCACCACGCTCAGGCCGATGAACCAGTACAACGACTGTTTCTGGAAACCTTCCTCGTGAATCGCCTGGTTGATCACATTGATCACCGCGATGGACGCCACGCCGCTGATGATCCCGGTCACCAGGGTCAGGAACGTCAACCAGGGATGGTTGCTCCACAGCAGACGCATGACCGAGCCAGGTTTGGCCTTCTTCTCTTGCTCGTTTTTCATTGGTTGCTGTCCTTGAATGCATTAGCCCGCGTAATGGCCGGGCGTTGAAAGTCCTGGGACACTTGACTTCGATCGCTCAGGTCGGCTGCCAGACAGCGTCCCGGGCGGTCATTTCACCCATGGCGACGACGATCAGGCGGGGCTCTTCATAAGGGTCCCGGGCATGGGCGGCGAGCATGTTGTCGAGCATCACCACATCGCCCCTGCGCCAGTCGAAACGCACCGCACAGGCCTCGTAGGCTTCGCCGATCAAGCTCATGACCGAGTCTTCGATCGGCGAGCCGTCGCCGTAGCTGACCAGCCGCGGCAAGCGATCGGCACCGAACATGTCGAGCAGGTCCTCGCGCATTTCCTCGCCCAGGCAGAACGGGTGGTGCAGTTGCACCTGATTGAAGAAACAACGCTCGCCGGTGAACGGATGACTGATCACCGCCGGGCACTGGGTACGAATTTGCAGGGTCTCGCTGTCAAGCCACTCGAAGGCGGTGCCCTGTTCGCGGCAGCGCTGCTCGACGACGTCACGCGAGGAGGTACCGAAGAACGCTTCCCAGCTCGGTTCGACCCCGGCGGTAAAGGTGCGGCTGTACATCAGGCCCTGGCTTTCGAAGCGCGCGACCACCTCGGCCGGTAACCGCGCGAGTACTTGGCGGATGTCCGCCAGCGGCGTCGCGCCACCGACCCGCGATGGCCGTTCGCAGAAGAACCATTGCTTGCGCGGCCAGCTTTCCAGGTGCGAGCTCTCGTTGTGATAGAGGATCATCTCGCGCTCTGGATAAGGCGTGGAGCGATAGACATTGCGTCCGCCTTCCTTCTTTGGCAGGTCGCCATAACTACCGTGCAACCCGGGCGACAGCGCCTCGGCAAAAGCCTCGAAGGCCGCCACCGAACCCAGGTCGAAACCGCGGAACAACACCGCTCCGTGACGGCACAACAATGCCTCGATCGCCTCGCGTTGCGCGCCGGCCCAACGCACCGGATCCAGACCGGCCGCGGCCGGCTCGATCACCACGGGCAAGCTGATACCGGCTGCCAGCAAGGACAGACGCACCGCTGGATCGCCAGTCCGATCGGGCCAGGCCGGCGCATCCGCCAGTGGGTCAGCGGTGAAAACCGGCGAAGCGTTAGCTTGAAGACTCATGAAAAAACTCCTGGACCACAGCCCCTTACATCCACGTTGTACGGGGCAAGATCACAGGCTTCGCCGCCGCGCAAGGATAAAAACACCGATGGCGGGGGGCTGTCTGTCACCGCAAACCGGGACAGCGACCACCCACGGCGCTGATCCATGCCAATCGCCGCTGCCGTGGTTTGTCCCCATTTCCCGCGACAGACGCAGGCCTGCGGTCGGTGCTGAAATGCGGCAACTGCGGATCGTGCCGGCTCTTCGAATGGATCCTCCAGGCCGCAGGGATGCCTCGAGTGCAACGCATTTCGCCACGGCGAAAACAGGTCGCACCGGTTATTACACAGGAGCGTTAGTCATGCCGATCAAGAACACTGGCGAATCGGTTAACACCGCGCCAGCCCCTCTCATGCCCGGGGCCTTCCTGCATGAGATATTCAGTGCCCGGGCGCGTGAACTTCCAGAGCGAACGGCAGTGTCCGACGCTACTCGGACATTGAGCTATGCCCAGCTCGACGCGCTGTCGTCGAAGCTGGCCGCGCGCCTGTGCCATGAAGGCGTCAAGCATGGCATGCGCGTGGGCATGTACCTGCCGCGCAGCGTCGATCTGCTCATCAGCCTGCTGGGCATCCTCAAGGCCGGTGGCGCCTATGTCCCGGTCGACCCGCAATACCCGGGCAAGCGGGTCGAACAGATCATCCGCGACAGCGGCCTGAGCCTGGTGATCGGCGATGCCGCGAACCTGCCGAAGAGCCCTTCGCTGCGCGTGCTGTCCCTCGATGAGTTGCTATCCGCGCCGGAACTGGAACTGAGCGTTGATGGCAACCGTCACGACCCGGACCAGTCCACCGCCTACGTCATCTACACTTCCGGCTCCACCGGTGAACCCAAGGGCGTACTGGTTTCTCACGGCAACGTCAGCCACCTGCTGGAAAGCACGCAACGGAGCTACGGCTTCAATGCCCAGGACGTCTGGTCGATGTTCCACTCCATCGGTTTCGACTTCTCGGTCTGGGAAATCTGGGGGGCCTTGGCCCACGGCGGCCAAGTGGCCATTGTTCCTTATGATATCTCCCGCTCTCCCGTCGCCCTGCGCCAATGGCTGTCCCAGCAGCGGGTGACCGTTCTCAGCCAGACCCCGTCGGCCTTCCGTGGCCTCGACGAGGCCGATCGCGGTGTCAATAGCCCCCTGGCCCTGCGCTACGTGGTCTTCGGCGGCGAAGCGCTGCCAGCCACCGTGCTGCGCCCCTGGGTCGAACGCCATGGCGACCAGAAGCCGGCGCTGATCAACATGTACGGGATTACCGAGGCGACGGTGCACAGCACCTTCAAGCGCGTGTTGGGCCAGGACCTGGAAAGCCGCGCAATGGTCTCCATCGGCAAACCGCTGGACGGTTGGTGCTTGCACCTGCTCGATGCCAACCAGGCGCCGGTGCCGCAAGGCACGGCCGGCGAGTTGTACATCGAAGGGGCTGGCGTGGCCCAGGGTTACCTGAACCGTGCCGCGCTCAACGCCGAACGCTTCATCCAACTGCCCGGCACCTCGACCCGTGCCTACCGCACCGGCGACCTGCTGATCCTGGACCAGGACGGTGAGTACCGCTACGCCGGCCGTTGCGACGAACAACTGAAGATCCGCGGTTTCCGCATTGAGCCGGGCGAAATCGAAGCCTGCCTGCAAACCAGCCCGAGCGTGGCCGCCGCCCATGTCGGCGCGCACGACTACGGTGATGGCGACCTGCGCCTGGTGGCCTATGTGGTCCCGACCCAGGGCCTCGACGCCTGGACCGAACAGACCCGCGCCGAAGTTACCGCCCTGCTGGCCGGCAGCCTGCCGGACTACATGCGTCCCTCAGCCTATCTGGCGCTGACACAACTACCGGTGACCGCTCACGGCAAGATCGACAAGAAACAGCTGCCCTCGCCCACCGCCGGCATCACCCCGTCGCACTCGATGAACGCTCAGGGTCTCAGCGAACCGGAGCAGTTCGTCCTCAAGATCTGGAGCGAAGACCTGGGTCTGAAGAACATCGGCCTGAATGACGACTTCTTCGATTTCGGCGGCACCTCCCTGGCCCTGATCCGATCCCTGAGCAAGCTCAAGGCGCACTACCAGATCAACCTCGACCCGGGTGTCCTGGCGAACGGCGCGACCGCCAAGGTCCTGGCCGACTACATCTCCCGCACGCTTGCTCCGGAGCAGTTCGTGCTCAAGGTATGGAGTGAAGACCTGGGCCTGAAGAACATCGGCTTGAACGATGACTTCTTCGATTTCGGCGGCACCTCCCTGGCCCTGATCCGCTCCCTGAGCAAGCTCAAAAACCATTACCGGATCAACATCGATCCCGCTGTCCTGGCGGACGGTGCAACAGCCAAGGCCCTGGCCGGCTACATCTCCCGCACCCTTGTTCAAGCCCATTGACCGAAAAGGAAAAGCCCGTGAGCAAAAAATTCGCCTTGACCCCGGAAGAACGAGCCTCGTTTGAAAAGAATGGTTTTATCGGCCCGTTCGATGCCTACTCGCCGGAAGAAATGAAAGAAGCCTGGAAACGTACCCGCCTGCGCCTGCTCGACCGTAGCGCCGCGGCTTACCAGGACCTGGACGCCATCTCCGCCGGTACCAACATCGCCAACTACGACCGCCACCTGGATGACGACTTCCTCGCCAACCACATCTGCCGCGCGCAGATCTGCGACCGCGTCGAAAGCATCCTCGGCCCGGATGTACTGTGCTGGCGCACCGAGTTCTTCCCCAAATACCCCGGCGATGAAGGCACCGACTGGCACCAGGCCGACACCTTTGCCAACGCCTCCGGCAAGCCGCAGATCCTCTGGCCGGAAAACGAGGACTTTGGCGGCACCATCACCGTCTGGACCGCGTTCACCGATGCCAATATCTCCAACGGTTGCCTGCAGTTCATTCCTGGCACCCAGAACAGCATGAACTACGACGAAACCAAGCGCATGAGCTACGACCCCGAAGCCAACAACAGCTCGGTGGTCAAGGATGGCGTACGCCGCGGTTTCTTCGGCTACGACTATCGCCAGTTGCAGATCGACAAGGACTGGAAGCCCGACGAGGAGTCAGCCGTGCCAATGCAGATGAAGGCCGGCCAGTTCATCATTTTCTGGTCGACCCTGATGCACGCCTCCTACCCGCACAGCGGCGAAACCGAGGAGATGCGCATGGGATTCGCCTCGCGTTATGTGCCATCGTTCGTGAAGATCTACCCGGACTCGGAGCATATCGAAGAGTACGGCGGTCGCATCAGCCTGGAGAAATACGGCGCGGTGCAGGTGATCGGTAACCAGACACCGGAATACAACCGTCTCGTCACTCATACCACCCGCGGCAAGAAATTCGAAGCGGTCTGACCCGCATCCGCCAGGCGACAGTTGACCTGGCAACGTGCCTACAGGAGTTGAAATCCATGACTATTTCCACCGACGCCGCGATGCGCCTGTGCGAGACCGTGAGGATGCTTAGGCACCTTGCCATCCATCTGCCCGACCCCATGTGCCTGAGTTTTCTCGCCGCGGACAATGGCCTGCTCCCCGAGCAGGCCTCCCCCAGCGTGAGGGCCACGGAGCGGGCGGTGAATGCCGCCTTTGCGCGGATCGGCGTGCGTACCGTGCAGTACCTGCACGGCGGCGAGGCGCAACTGTCGTCGTTTGAATTCTTTATCAGCCGGAAAATCTGCCAGGCGCTCGATTACCGCTACGATCACTTCGACAGTGCCGAAGCAACCAAGGCGTTCGGGCGACTGCTCAAGCACTTCGAGTTCAGTGGGGCGGTGCCGGAGGTTGAGACACTGCACCTGACCACCCGCGACAACGTCTCCCTGTCGGTGCATGCAAGCACCGACCGGGAACGTCAGGCAATTGTCCTGGCCCTGCCCTGCGGCATGCCCTTTGACCTTTGTCGCGACTGGTTCAACGCCCTCAGCGAGCGCTTCTTCGTGGTCACCTGGGAGACCCGCGGGCTGTTCGGCTCCTGCGCGGCCTTCGACCAGGTCGCGGTGGACACCGATGCCCAGGTTGCCGACCTGATCAGTGTAATGAATCACTACCAACTGTCGACGGCGCACCTGATGGGTATCTGTGGCGGTGCGGTGATCGCCCTCAGCGCCGCCGCCGCCCTCGGCGACCGGGTCAACTCGCTGAGTCTGTGGCATGGCGACTACAATCTGGGTGACAACAACCTGCGCACCACCCATCAGCAGAACTTCGAATGGCTGATGGAAGCCGCCGCCTATGACCGCCACGAGGCCAGCGACCTGCAGGCGATGTTCCTCGACCAGGCGACGCTGGCCAGCACGCCAGAGCCGATTGCCCATGTCGCGCTCTACCCCTACGTCAACCCGGAACTGTTCTATCGCTATGCACGCCTGAACAACGCATTGAACAAGACCGAGCTGGCGTCGCGGCTGGCCCGCATCGCGGTGCCGACCCTGGTGGTCGCCGGCGATGCCGATGAAACCACGCATATCGGTGGCTCACGCTATATCGCCGCGTCGATCGACGATGCCATCTTGCATGTGGAACAGGACGGCAGCCACCTGGCGTTCTTCGCCTCCACCCAGTACTCGAAGCAGACCGCCTTTCGCTTCCTCGAAGAAACCCTCCAGCCGGCTGTCGCCTGACAACCCCGCCCACAGGGGGTACGCCTCCGATTCTGTAGGAGCGGCCCTCTCACGGGCCGCTCCGCCGGATATCAGGCAACCATGTGTTTTTCCCGATGGAATTCGAGGTAGAGCACAGTGCGGTATGCCCGCGAGGCATTGACCGCGAAGTGGTCGAGGGAACCGTCGAAAATCACCAGGTTGCCATTGGTACTCTGGTTGAAACTGCCGTTGACGTTCAGGTAGGAATAGTTCTGGGTGACGGGTGCGTCGATGGTCAACTGCATGTGCAGCAGGCCCTCTTCCCAGGTGCCCGTATGGGAATGCGTGCCGAGAAACACATTGGGCTCCATGCGCAGCAAGGCACACAGTTTGATCCCGGGAATCTGTTTCAACAGTTCGATGGTCCCCGGCATGGCGGCCTGGGCATAGGGGATCGGCGTGTCGTAGGCCACCAGGCCGTACTGGGTCCACTCGGGCATGACGTCCATATCGTCGCCCCAGCCCCAGAGCCAGCCATATTCGCCACCAGCGTCCATGTGCGCGGCCACTTCGTCGACGATCTCGGTGATCGACTTGCCCACGCGGTTGATGGTCAGGGTCGGTGCATCGAGGGCGAGAAACTCTTCACGAATCACTTCCCAGTTATCGGCCAGATGCTTGAGTTTGGGGAAGCGACTGGGTTCATAGAACGACGGACGCATAGGTCCTCCTTTATCGATTGTTGTCGGCTCGGATGGCGGTGCGGGCGCAGTCCTGTCGAATCCGGGAGCTTGCGCGGGAGCTTGCAAAGGTTGACCCACGAGACCCGGCCTGTCTGTCACGGGAATCCGGTACAACCCGTGGGGGCGACCTGTTGCACAGGGCCGCCCCGACCCGCTGTCACAGCGCGTCGACCTGGGGCGTATCGCCCGCGCGCAGAGGCGCTGCCGCCGGCACGCCCTCCAGGCGGCGCATCGGCCCGTAGAGCAGGACCGCCAGGGACAACAGCGCAAAGAACGCCCCCGCCACCACGAACAGCATGCCCACGCCACGTCCCGCCCCCACCCCGAGCCAGCGCCCGATCGACTCGGCATAGGCGCCACCGGGCAGCAATGCGGGCTGGAACCAGTGGTCCACCAGCAGGCCAGCGACGAAGATCACCAGGCTGGTAGTGGCAATGGTCGACATACTGATCAGCGCAAACACACTGGCGCGGTTGCCGCTGGGGATCTTGCGCATCCACAGCGAGTTCACGCTGGCATCGGCGACACTCGCCGCGGTGATCGCGACAAAAGCCAGAGCGCAATAGGCAAAGGCATGGGAGACCACCCCCATGGCAACGACGCAGATCGACAACATAAGATCGGCCAGCGCCACCAACACCATCAGGCGCCGCGGATTGCCCATGGAAATCAGCAGCCCGGCACCCGACAGCCCGCCCAGGGCCGCCCAGGTATAGGCCATGCCCAGGGTCTGGCTGCCCAGGGTGGACAACAGCAACGGTGTCATCATCAGCGTCGCCAATGACAACAGCGCGTTGCGCAACATGGTGTAGAACAACAAACCGGCCATCACATGGCTGGCGGCGAAGAACTTCAGCGCGGCCGAGATATTGCTCAGCGAACCGCGCAACACCGAGCCCTTGCCGACCCCATCAGGTGCTCCTGACGCCCACGGCACGTGGGAAAACGCCTTGATCACCAGCAAGGTCCCCGAACAGAAGGTGATCAGGTCCACCGCCAGAATGGGCACAAAGCCGGCGCGGGCCATGATCGCCCCGGCCAGCAACGGCGCCACCAGCGCCGAGGCGTTCTTGCTGATGCCCATCAGGCCCGAGGCCCGGGTGAACTTCTCCGGGGCGACAATCGAATTGACCGCCGCCTGATAGGCTGGCTTGCGGAACGCCGAGACGATCGAGGCCAGGCAATTGAAGATATACAGGTGCAGCGGCTCCAGCCGGTCGAACCAGAGCAGGCCCATGACCCCAAACAGCAACAGCGCCAGGCTCACATCGCAACAGACAATGATCAGCCGGTGACTGACCCGGTCCGCCAGCCCCCCGGCCAGGGGCAGGAACACCACCGCCGGCAAGGTCGCCGCCAGCACCACGTTGGCGAAGGCCAGTGCCGAGCCGGTGTGGGTATAGACCCAGACGCCGAGGGCGAACTCCATCAGCGCCGTGCCGACGATCGCCAAGGACTCACCGCACCACAGGAAGTAGAAACTTCGCCCCAGGTCAAAGGCTGGCTGACGACGCCCGCGGCTCATGGGCGCACATCACGAAGCGTGAACACACCCTTGACCCGCTGCGCCAGTCGCCAGGCCAGGGAGTAGGCCACGGCCCCCAGCACCAGCGGCGCCAGGCGGGAAAACAGATAGGTGCGCAGCACCCGCCGGGCAATCGGCGAACGGATATCGCCACTGACATGCAAGGGGGTCGGGAAGGTCGCGGCAACCGTCGCGCCAAACGCGTCGTCCATGGACTGCACCGCATGCCACCAGTACACCGGGATATACAGCGCATCGCCCGGCTCCACCACCGTGCGCAACGCCTGTAGACCACGAGCGCCAGGGAAGCGCCGGGTATCGATGTCATACAGATAGCCCGCCTCCTCGATCACCGGTCGCAGCGCCCGCCAACTGGTCTCGTCCGGCGGCAGCAGGAGCACCTCCTTGGCCCCGACCACCTGGGCCATGAAGGTCTCGTCGACGACATGGAAATGCCAGTCGGTGTAGGAGTTGCGGTAGAGAAAACTGCGATGGGTCGGGTAGTGCCGGGACTTCGACAATTGCGGCATGAACGGCAGTCCGCCGACATCATCCTTCATCTGCTCGATGGCCGACCCTTCGGAAAAACGGCAACTGTCGGCCACCAGCGGATCACTGCCCTCACTCAGGCTATCGAGAAACTCGTGAAACGGCATCTCCCGGTAGACCGTGTTCGCATACGCGGTCAGTGCCGCCTTGACCTCGGGGTTCGACCAGCCGATGACCTCCGAGACAATCTTTGCACGGACCACCACCGGGTTGTTGCGCGAATGCGCCTTGAAGTAGTCCAGCCGCTGCCATTTCTCGAACGCCGGCCAGTGGCGCACGGCATTTTTCACCAGGCACGGACGATTGCGGTTGACGTAGCGGCGGGTGAATTGCTCCCGGGTAATCGTCAGCGCATCGATCACCTCGACCGATCCCGCCTGGGGATGATTGGGGAAACGCGACAGACTCCAGAACTTCGATTCAGGGCGATCCACTTCGGCGACCCATGACATTGTGCGACCCTCGCAAGAACACTCAGGGCCGTTGATATAACAGACTCGCGCGCGACCTCCCAAACGCGCCGATAGCCCGCCGCGCAGGGTTGTCCCTGCTTCCCATGACAGACATCGCCCAGTGGATGCTCTAGTTTTTTCCCACGCTACTCCTTCGTCCCGCCTACAGGCAGTCGTCCAGACTCCTACGTACCGCTGCCCCCTGAGCGGAGACGAATCCACTGAATTCTGCAAACAGGTGCGCCGAAATGGATTCCTCGACCGACAAGCTGTCCGCGCAAGCCTGCGCGTCCCACGAACTGGCCTCGGTCCAGCAGGGCATCTGGCTCGATCAGCTCGCACACCCCGACCTGCCCTACTACAACATCGGCATGTCCCTGGAGATCAAGGGCGAGATCAATATCCCATTGTTCGAGAAGGCCATCGAGATGGTCGCCAACCGCAATGACACCCTGCGCCTGAGCTTCAGCCACGAGGGCGGCATCGGTCGCCAGCGGGTCCTGCCCGCGGTCAAGGTCAAGCTGGAGGTGGTGGAGTTTTCCGAGGCCGACGACGATGCCGGCCTGGCCATGGCCTACCTGCGCGAGGCCTTTCGCCAACCCTTTGAATCGCTGACCGGACAACTCTGGGAAGCCCGCCTGGTGCGTTGCGGGCCGCAGCGCCATTACTGGCTCAACCGCTACCATCACCTGGTCACCGACGGTATCGGCGTGGCCCTGATCGGTCACGCCGTGGGCGCCGCCTACAACGGTCTGCTGGCGGGTAACGAGGAGGTCGCCGAAGGTCATTCCTACCTGTCGTTCCTCGAGGAAGACCGGGCTTACCTGCAGTCCTCGCGCTATGAGCGCGACCGCCAGTTCTGGCAGGAGACCTACGCCCAGTTGCCGCCGTCGCTGCTGCAGCGCCGGGCCGACTTCAAGGCCGGCAAGGCCAACGAACTGGCGCCCAGCGCGCAGGTCCAGGCGATGTTGCCACGGGCGCTCTACAACGCCCTGACGCAGTTCGCCAGCGAGCGCGGCCTGTCGGTCGCCCACGTGCTGATCAGCGTGGTCGGCACCTATTTCTGCCGCACCGTCGGGGTCGATGAAATCGTCATCGGCATGCCCGTGCACAACCGCACCACCGCCCGCCAGAAGGCCACCGCCGGGATGTTTTCCTCGGTCAGCCCGATTCGCCTGGCGGTGGATCCGCGAGGCTCGCTGCTGGACCTGATGAACGCCGCCGGGGCACAGCTGCGCCGCTGCTATCGCCACCAGCGCTTCCCCATCGCCGAACTCAACCGCACCCTGCGCCTGGCGCAGACCGGGCGCCGGCAACTGTTCGATATTTCGCTGTCGTTCGAAAGCCTGGACGGCGACGATCAGTTCGGTGGTACCTCGTCACGGGTAATCACCATGGACAACGGCTACGAACAGACGCCGATGGCGATCTTCGTCCGCGATTACCACCCGTTCGAAGACGTCCACCTGGATTTCAACTTCAACACCGCCTACTACAGCCTCGAAGAAGCCCAGCGCCTGCAGCAACGCCTGTTCGCGATGCTCGAAGCGGTGCTGGAGCAATATGACACGCCGGTGGCGCACTTCCCGCTGATGGCCGAGGACGAGCGCCAGCGCCTGCAGGTCGAGTTCAACGCCAGCGCCCGCGAGTATCCTCGCGATGTGCTGATCCACCAGTTGATCGAACAGCAGGTCGCCCAGCGTCCGGACGCCTGTGCCGTGCGCGGCGACGGCGGGCCGTTGCTCAGCTACGCGCAACTCAACCGCCAGGCCAACCAGCTCGCCCATCGCCTGATCGAGCTGGGTGTGGCGCCGGATAGCCGCGTCGCTGTCAGCCTGCGTCGTGGCCCGGAAATGGTCGTGGCGCTGCTGGGGATTCTCAAGGCCGGCGGCGCCTATGTGCCGATCGACCCGGATCTGCCGAGCGCCCGCCAGGCCTATATGCTCGGCGACAGCGCCCCACGCGCGCTACTCACCACCCAGGAGTGGGTCGACAGCCTGCCGCCGTCGAAGGTGCCGGTGCTGATCCTCGACGACACCGCCGACAGCGCGCAACTGGCCGCGCAACCCAGCCACAACCCGGACTCCCGGGCCCTCGGCCTGCTGCCGAGCCACCTGGCCTATGTGCTCTATACCTCGGGCTCCACCGGCACGCCGAAAGGGGTGATGAACGAACACCTCGGCGTGGTCAACCGCCTGCTCTGGGCTCGCGACGAATATGCCGTCGACGCCAATGATCGGATATTGCAAAAGACCCCGTTCGGTTTCGACGTTTCGGTCTGGGAATTCTTCCTGCCACTACTCGCCGGCGCCGAACTGGTCATGGCCCGTCCGGGTGGCCACCAGGAACCGGACTACCTGGCCCAGACAATGCGCGACAACCGCATTACCCTGCTGCACTTCGTGCCGTCGATGCTCGACCTGTTCCTCGAACACCGCGCCGCCCGCGACTTCCCCGACCTGCGTCGGGTGCTGTGCAGCGGCGAAGCCCTGCCCCGTGGCCTGCAACGGCGCTTCGAGCAGCAACTGGCGGGGGTCGAACTGCATAACCTGTATGGCCCGACCGAAGCGGCGATCGACGTCACCGCCTGGCAGTGCCGCCCAAGCGATCCGGGCGAAAGCGTGCCGATCGGCCGGCCGATCGCCAATATCCGGATGTATGTGCTGGATGCTCTCGGCCAGGTGCAACCACTGGGCGTGGCCGGGGAACTGCATATTGGCGGCATCGGCGTGGCCCGGGGTTACCTGAACCAGCCACAACTGAGCGCCGAACGCTTTATCGCCGACCCGTTTTCCAGCGACCCGCAAGCGCGCCTGTACAAGACCGGCGATCTCGGCCGCTGGCTGGCCAACGGTGCCCTGGAATACCTGGGCCGTAATGACTTCCAGGTGAAGATCCGCGGCTTGCGCATCGAAATCGGCGAAGTCGAGGCCGCCCTGGCCTTGTGCGCGGGTGTTCGCGAAGTGGTGGTCATTGCCCGTGAGGACGACCCAAGCCAAGCAGACAGCAAGCGCCTGGTCGCCTACCTGTGCGGCGAACCGGCGCCCGCCGAACAGCTGCGTGGCGAATTGCTCAAGCACCTGCCCGAGTACATGGTGCCCAGCGCCTTTGTCCATCTGGAAGCCCTGCCGCTGACCGCCAACGGCAAGCTCGACCGCCGCGCCCTGCCCGCCCCTGGCCTGGAATCCCTGGCCAGCAAGGTCTACGAGGCGCCGCAAGGCGACAGCGAAGTGGCCATCGCCGAGATCTGGAAAACCCTGCTCGGCCTGGAACAGGTTGGCCGGCACGACGGTTTCCTCGAACTTGGCGGCCACTCGCTGCTCACCGTGCAACTGCAAGCCCGCCTGCACCAGGACCTTGGCGTCGAAATCGACCTGCGCAGCCTGTTCGGCCTGACGTCCCTGCAAGCCCTGGCCGAGTGCGTGGAGCAGGCAGCGCAATCGTCGGTCCAGACCATTGCAGCGGTATCCCGCGACCAGGATCTGCCGCTGTCCCTGGCCCAGCAACGCCTGTGGTTCCTCGACCAGTTGGACCATGCCGCCAGCGTCGCCTACCACATGCCGGCCGCCCTGCGCCTGCGCGGCCAACTCGACCGCAATGCCCTGCAACGCGCCCTGGACCGCATCGTCGCGCGGCACGAAAGCCTGCGTACCACCTTCGAACGCCACGAAGGCGAAGTCCGTCAGCGCTTTGCCGCCACCGATAGCGGCTTTGCCCTGGGCGAACATGACCTGCGCCAGCTGCCCGCCGAGGCCCGTGAACAGGCGGCCGAACAACTGACCCGGACCGAGGCCCTGGCGCCTTTCGACCTGAGCCAGGGGCCGCTGATTCGCGGGCAACTGCTGCAACTGGCCGCGGACGAGCATATCCTGCTGGTCACCCAGCACCATATCGTCTCCGATGGCTGGTCGGTGGCCGTGCTGATCGACGAGTTCAACCGCCTGTATGCCGCCTTCAGCCAGGGTCTTGACGATCCGCTACCGCCCCTGGCCCTGCAATACGCCGACTATGCGGCCTGGCAACAACAGCACCTGCAAGGCGAACGTCTGCAAGCCCAGACCCGTTTCTGGCGCGAACACCTCAGCGGTGCACCGGGCCTGCTGGAACTGCCCAGCGACCATCCACGGCCGCAGGTGCAAAGCTACCTCGGCGCGACCCTGGCGCTGGAACTGCCGGCGAACCTGAGCGCCAAGCTACGCCAGTTCAGCCAGCAACAGGGCCTGACCCCATTCATGACCCTGCTCGGCGCCTGGACGATCCTGCTGTCGCGCCTGAGCAACCAGTCGGAAGTGGTGGTCGGTACTCCGGTGGCCAACCGCCCGCGCCAGGAAACCGAAGCGCTGATCGGCTTCTTCGTCAACACCCTGGCCCTGCGCGTCGATGTCCAGGCCCATGACCGCGTCGACCAGTTGCTGGCACGGATCAAGGCCATCACCCTCGATGCCTACAGTCACCAGGACCTGCCGTTCGAACAAGTGGTCGAAACCCTGCAACCGGAGCGTAGCCTTGGCCACAGCCCGTTGTTCCAGGCGATGCTGGTACTCGGCAATACCCCACGCGACCAGGCCCTGGCCCTGCCCGGACTGGAACTGACCCCGCTGCCCCAGGTCACCGGCACCACCCAGTTCGACCTGAGCCTGTCGCTCAACGACGATGGTGAAAGCATCCGTGGCCAGTTCGAGTACGCCACCGATCTGTTCGACGCCAGCACCATCGCTCGTTGGAGCCGTCACCTGCTGCACCTGCTCGACGCCCTGCTCGAAGACGCCACGCAAGCGCTGGCCAGCCTGCCGTTGCTGGACAACCAGCAACGCCGCGAACTGCTCGGCAACTTCAACCCGGCCCTGGTGCCGTTCCCTGAAAGCCTGCTGTTGCAGGAAGTTTTCGAGCAGCAGGTCAAGGCACGCCCCGAGGCCATTGCCGTGCAGGCCGAAGGCATCGCCCTCAGCTATGCCGAACTCAACGCCCGGGCCAACCGTATCGCCCATCGCCTGATCGCCGCCGGCCTGCGCCCGGACGAGCGTGTGGCGCTGTTGGTGGAGCGCGGCCCGGAAATGATCGTCGGCATCCTCGCCATCCTCAAGGCCGGTGGCGCCTACGTGCCGCTCGACCCGAACTACCCGCAGGACCGCCTGCAACATATGCTCGACGACAGTTCGCCACGGGGCCTGCTGAGCCAGGGCGACCTGGCCGAACAACTGCCGCAGTTGTCGCTTCCCCATCTGCGCCTGGAAGACAGCCCGGGCAACGACGCCAACCCACGGGTCAGCGGCCTGACTTCACGGCACCTGGCCTATGTGATGTACACCTCCGGCTCCACCGGCAAGCCCAAAGGCGTGATGCTCGAACACCGTTCGGTGTGCAACCAGATCGGCGCCCTGCAAGAGCGCTACGGCCTCAATCCGCGGGACCGCGTCCTGCAATTCGCCACCATGACCTTCGATATGTCGGTGGAAGAGATCTTCGGCGCGTTGCTCTCCGGTGCCACCCTGGTGCTGCGCAGCGATGCCTGGATCGCCGGCACCGCCGCCTTTGCCGCCCTCTGCGAACAGTACGCGATCAGCGTGGCCAACCTGCCGACGGTGTTCTGGCAACAGGTGAGCCGCGACGCCGATGTACCGCTGCCGACCTCGCTGCGTCAATTCATGATCGGTGGCGAAGCGGTGGGCAAGCAGGCCGTGGCCCAGTGGTTCGAGCGTGAGGGCCATCGCCCAGCGCTGTTCAACGCCTACGGTCCGACCGAAGCCACGGTCAACGCCTCGATCCGCCTGATGGAACGCGACAATGAGGATTTCCGCTCCATCGGCACGCCGGTGCGCAATACTCAACTGCATGTACTGGATGCCGCCGGCCAGCTGGCGCCGCTGGGCGTGGTCGGGGAGCTGCATATCGGTGGCGTTGGCGTGGCCCGCGGCTACCTCAATCGCGCCGAACTGAGCGCCGAACGTTTTATTGCCGACCCGTTTACCACCGACCCGGACGCCCGCCTGTACAAAACCGGCGATCTGGGGCGCTGGCGTGCAGATGGCACCCTGGAATACCTGGGGCGCAATGACGACCAGGTGAAGATTCGCGGTTTCCGGGTGGAGCTGGGCGAGATCGAAGCCGTACTCGCTGCTTGTGCCGGTGTTCGCGAAGCCGTGGTGGTGGCCCGGGAAAGCAAGCCCGGTCAGTCCGACAGCAAGCGCCTGATCGCCTACCTGTGCGGTGAGCCGGTGCCGGTCGAACAATTGCGTGCCGCGTTGCTGGAGACGCTGCCGGATTACATGGTGCCCAGTGCCTATGTCCACCTGGAAGCCATGCCCTTGACCCCCAATGGCAAGCTCGACCGCCTGGCCCTGCCCGCACCGGGCCAGGACGCCTTTGCCAGCCGCGCCTATGAGGCACCACGCGGCGAGATCGAGCGGATTGTCGCCGCTGTCTGGCAAGATCTGCTGGGCATCGAGCAGGTCGGTCGTCACGACCGTTTCTTCGAACTCGGCGGCCACTCGCTGCTGGCCGTCAGCCTGATCGACCGCCTGCGCCAGCACGGCCTGAACGCCAGCGTGCGCAGCGTGTTCACCGCCCCCAGCGTGCGGGAAATGGCCCAGGCCATCGGACGTGACCGCCAGGCGCTGTTCCAGGCCCCGGCCAACCGTATTCCGCTCGATTGCAACGAACTGACGCCCGATATGTTGCCGCTGGTGGAACTGAGCGCCGCGCAGCTGGAGCGGATCGTCAGCGCCGTGCCCGGCGGGGCCGCGAATATCCAGGACATCTACCCGTTGGCGCCGCTGCAACAAGGCATCCTCTTCCATCACCTGCTGGGTCACGAAGGCGACGCCTACCTGGTGCGTTCGCTGATCGAATTCGACGGGCGCCAGCGCCTCGACGCCTTCCTCGAAGCCCTGCAAACGGTTATCGACCGCCATGACATCCTGCGCAGCGCGGTGCATTGGCTCGGCCAGCCACAAGCGGTGCAGGTGGTCCAGCGCCGGGCGCAACTGCCGGTAGCGACGCTTACCCTGAGCCCGGATGAAGATCCACGTCGCCAGCTGGAGCGCCTGAGCGATCCACGCCACCTGCGCCTGGACCTGCAACAGGCCCCGCTGATGCGTGCCTGCATCGCCCGCGACCCGCACTCCGAGCGCTGGCTGCTGGCGCTGCTCGACCACCATATGATCAGCGACCACGTGTCCCTGGGGATCGTGCTCGAGGAAATCCGCGCCCTGATGCAGGGCCAGGCGGCCGAGCTGCCGGCCGCGCAACCCTATCGCGAATTTGTCGCGCAGATCCTCGCCACGCCGGCCGAGGTCCACGAAGACTACTTCAGCCGCCGCCTGGCCAGCATCGATGAGCCTACCGCGCCCTTTGGCGTGCTGGATGTCCAGGGCGACGGAGCCCGGGTCACGGAAACCAGCGTGCGCCTCGATCCGGCCCTGAGTCGCAAGGTCCGCGCCCGCGCGCAGGCCGCCGGGGTCACGCCGGCGGTGTTGTTCCATATAGCCTGGGCCCTGGTGCTCGGGCGCTGCACCGAGCGCGACGATGTGGTGTTCGGCACCGTGGTCGCCGGCCGCCTGCAAGGCTCGGCCGGAGCGGATCGCGCCCTCGGGGTGTTTATCAATACCTTGCCGGTGCGGGTGCAACTGGCCCGGTTCGGCGTCGCCGCGCTGGTCGACGAAACCTATCGCGATCTCAGTGAAATGCTGGTCCACGAACAGGCCTCCCTGGCCCTGGCCCAACGTTGCAGCGGCGTGGCCGCGGGCCTGCCGTTGTTCACCAGCCTGTTCAACTACCGTCATTCGAACGATGGCGGTTCCCTGGCCAACCAGGACCAGGTACTGGCCTGGGACGGCGTGCGCTTCCTGAGCAACGAAGCGCGCACCAACTACCCGATCGAAGTGGCTGTTGCCGATGAGGGTGTCGATTTTTCCCTGACCGCCCAGGCCATCGAAGGCATCGATCCGCAGCGTATCGCCGCCTATCTGGGCCAGGCCGTTGCCGAGTTGGTCAATGCGCTTGAGCAAGACCCGGCACGCCTGGCCAGCAGCCTGGAAGTGCTGCCCGAAGCCGAGCGGCAATTGCTGCTCAAGGACTTCAACAACACCGCCACCGAGTTCGCCCCGGCAGAGCCGATCCATGCCTTGTTCGAAACCCAGGTTCGCGCCAATCCCGAGGCCATCGCCCTGGTTTGCGAAGACCGCCAACTCAGCTATCGCCAGCTCAACCGTCGCGCCAACCATCTGGCCCGGCAACTGCTGGCCCTCGGCGTGCAACCGGACGAGCGCGTGGCCATCTGCGCCGAACGCAGCCTGGAGATGATTGTCGGGCTGCTCGGCGTGCTCAAGGCCGGTGCCGCCTATGTGCCGATCGACCCAGCTCACCCGGCCGAGCGTATGGCCTTCATGCTGCAAGACAGCCAGCCACGTGCCTTGCTGACTCAGGCGGCACTCACCCTGCCAGCGGGTGATACGCCGCTGTTGCGGCTCGATACCGCCGAGTCGCTGCGTGCCGCCGACGATGAAGCCTTCGATAACAACCCGACAGTCCCGGGCCTGACGCCGGAAAACCTCGCCTACGTCATCTACACCTCCGGCTCCACCGGCCAGTCCAAGGGCGTGATGGTCGAACACCGTTCGGTGTTCAACTTCTGGAACGTGCTGAGCCGCACCACCCACCAGCATTGCCCGACACCAGCCACCGTGGCCCTCAACGCCGGGTTCTTCTTCGACATGTCGATCAAGGGCATCTCACAGCTGTTTTCCGGGCACAAGCTGGTGATCATCCCGCAACTGATCCGTGCCAGCGGCGGCGAGTTGCTCGACTTCCTCGAACAACATCAGGTCCATGCCTTCGACTCCACGCCGTCGCAGCTCGATACCCTGCTCTGCGCCGGCCTGCTGGAACGCAGCAGCTACCAGCCGATCAGCGTGCTGCTGGGCGGCGAGGCGATCAATGCCAGCACCTGGGAGAAGCTGCGCAACTGCCCGAGCATCCGCTTCTACAACATGTACGGCCCGACCGAATGCACGGTCGACGCCACCCTCGACCTGATCCGTGATCTCGGTGAAAAACCGAGCATCGGCCGGCCAATCGCCAACGTCCAGGTGCATGTCCTCGATGCCCGTGGCGAACCGGCGCCGCTGGGCGTGGCCGGGGAAATCCATATCGGCGGTGCCGGCGTGGCCCGTGGTTACCTCAATCGCGCTGAGCTGAGTGCCGAACGTTTTATCGTCGACCGTTTCTCCAACTTCGCGAATGCCCGTTTGTACAAAACCGGCGACCTCGGCCGCTGGTTGGCCGACGGCACCCTCGAGTACCTGGGCCGTAACGACTTCCAGGTGAAGATCCGTGGTTTCCGGATTGAACTGGGTGAAATCGAAAATGTACTGCTGAACAGTGCCGGCATTACCGAAGCCGTGGTTATCGCCCGGGAAGACCAGCGGCTGGTGGCGTACCTGTGCGGCGAACCGGCGTCCGCCGAACAGCTGCGTGGCGAATTGCTCAAGCACCTGCCCGAGTACATGGTGCCCAGCGCCTTTGTCCACCTCGACGCCCTGCCGCTGACCGCCAACGGCAAGCTCGACCGCCGCGCCCTGCCCGCCCCTGGCCTGGGATCCCTGGCCAGCAAGGCCTACGAGGCACCGCAAGGCGATACCGAAGTGGCCATCGCCGAGATCTGGAAAACCCTGCTCGGCCTGGAACAGGTTGGCCGGCACGACGGTTTCCTCGAACTCGGCGGCCACTCGCTGCTCACCGTGCAACTACAAGCCCGCCTGCACCAGGACCTTGGCGTCGAAATCGACCTGCGCAGCCTGTTCGGCCTGACTTCCTTGCAGAGCCTGGCCGAGTGCGTGGACCAGGCAGCCCAGTCGCGGGTCCAGCCGATTGCAGCGGTATCCCGCGACCAGGACCTGCCACTGTCCCTGGCCCAGCAACGCCTGTGGTTCCTCGATCAACTGGACCATGCCGCCAGCGTCGCCTACCACATGCCCGCGGCCCTGCGCCTGCGCGGCCAGCTCGACCGCAACGCCCTGCAACGCGCCCTCGACCGTATCGTCGCGCGTCACGAAAGCCTGCGTACCACCTTCGAACGCCTTGACGGTGAAGTCCGCCAACGCATCGCCGCCACCGATATCGGCTTTACCCTGGTCGAGCACGACCTGCGCGCCCTGGCTGGCGAGGCACAGCAACAGCAGGTCGAGCAACTGAGCCAGGCCGAGACCCACGCGCCTTTCGACCTGAGCGTGGGCCCGCTGGTGCGTGGACGCCTGCTACAACTGGCCGAGGACGAGCATATCCTGCTGGTCACCCAGCACCATATCGTCTCCGATGGCTGGTCGGTGGCCGTGCTGATCGACGAGTTCAACCGCCTGTATGCCGCCTTCAGCCAGGGTCTTGACGATCCGCTACCGCCCCTGGCCCTGCACTACGCCGACTATGCGGCCTGGCAACAACAGCACCTGCAAGGCGAACGTCTGCAAGCCCAGACCCGTTTCTGGCGCGAACACCTCGGCGGTGCACCGGGCCTGCTGGAGCTGCCCAGCGACCATCCACGGCCGCAGGTGCAAAGCTACCTCGGCGCGACCCTGGCGCTGGAACTGCCGGCGAACCTGAGCGCCAAGCTACGCCAGTTCAGCCAGCAACAAGGCCTGACCCCATTCATGACCCTGCTCGGCGCCTGGTCGATCCTGCTGTCGCGCCTGAGCAACCAGTCGGAAGTGGTGGTCGGTACTCCGGTGGCCAACCGCCCGCGCCAGGAAACCGAAGCGCTGATCGGCTTCTTCGTCAACACCCTGGCCCTGCGCGTCGATGTCCAGGCCCATGACCGCGTCGACCAGTTGCTGGCACGGATCAAGGCCATCACCCTCGATGCCTACAGTCACCAGGACCTGCCGTTCGAACAAGTGGTCGAAACCCTGCAACCGGAGCGCAGCCTCGGCCACAGCCCGTTGTTCCAAGCGATGCTGGTACTCGGCAATACCCCACGCGATCAGGCCCTGGCCCTGCCCGGCCTGGAACTGACCCCGCTGCCCCAGGCTACCGGCACCACCCAGTTCGACCTGAGCCTGTCGCTCAACGACGATGGTGAAACCCTCCGTGGCCAGTTCGAGTACGCCACCGATCTGTTCGACGCCAGCACCATCGCCCGCTGGAGCCGGCATCTGCTGCACCTGCTCGGCGCCCTGCTCGAAGACGCCACGCAAGCGCTGGCCAGCCTGCCATGGCTCGATGCAGAGCAGCGCGAACAACTGCTGACGTCCTTCAACCCGCCTCAAGCCCCCCTGGACGAGCAGCCGCAGCGCTTGCCCCATCGGGTCTTCGAGGCCCAGGCGGCGCTCACCCCGCACGCCACGGCGCTGGTCTGCGCCGGACAGGCCCTCGATTACGCCACGCTCAATGCCCGGGCCAACCGCATCGCCCATCGCCTGATCGCCCTCGGCGTGCGGCCTGACGACACCGTCGGCCTCTGCGCCCCTCGCAGCCCGGAAATGGTCATCGGCCTGCTCGGCATCCTCAAGGCCGGCGCCGCCTACGTGCCGCTGGATCCACAATACCCGGCGCAACGCCTGGCCCATATGCTCGCCGACAGCGCGCCACGGGCCCTGGTGTTCCAGCAAGGGCTGGACGAGCTGCCACTGCCCGCGGGCCTGGCGACCCTTGAACTGAACGACCCGACGTTGCTCGACCTGGCGGATCACAACCCGCAGGTGCCCGCGCTGGACTTCAACCACCTGGCCTATGTGATCTACACCTCGGGCTCCACCGGCTTGCCCAAGGGCGTGATGGTGGAACATCGCGGCCTGCGCAATCTGCTCGACTGGTACCTCGACGACCTCGCGCTGCATGCCGGGGACGCGGTGCTGCTGGCCTCCTCCTACAACTTCGACCTGACCCAGAAGAACATCCTCGCACCGCTGATGGTCGGCGCGGCGCTGCACCTGGCCGAAGAACCGTTCAACCCCACGGCCATCGTCGCGCAGATCGCCGCGGCCGGCGTCACTCACCTCAACCTGTCACCGAGTGCCTTCCACGCCCTGGTCGACGCTGACCCGGAGCACGCCCTGGCCTGCCTGAAACGCGTGGTCCTGGGAGGCGAGCCGATCCAGATCGCCATGCTGGAAAAACTCGCCCAGCCACGCCCGGCGGTGATCAACAGCTACGGGCCCACCGAGTGCAGCGATGTGGTCGCCTGGCACACGGCGGACACGGACCTGGCGACCTACCAGGAGCGTCCGATCCCGATTGGCCGCCCCATCCGCAATATGCAATTGCATGTGCTCGACCGCCACGGCCAGTTGCTGCCCGTCGGGGTACGTGGCGAAATCCATATCGGCGGCGTCGGCGTCGCCCGTGGCTACCTCAATCTGCCGCAACTGAGTGCCGAGCGCTTTATTACCGACCCGTTCCGCGCACGGGCCAACGCCCGCCTGTACAAGACCGGCGACATCGGTCGCTGGCTGCCCGACGGCACTCTGGAATACCTCGGGCGCAATGACGATCAGGTGAAGATCCGTGGCCTGCGCGTCGAACTGGGGGAAATCGAGGCCGCCCTCGCCGCTCTGCCAGGGGTTCGCGAGGCGGCGGTAATCGCTCGCGAGCAGCAGACCGGACAAACCGACAGCAAGCGCCTGGTTGCCTACCTGTGTGGCGAACCGGCCAGCGCCGAACAGTTGCGCGCCGAACTGCTGACCCACCTGCCCAGTCATATGGTGCCGAGCGCCTTTGTGGTGCTGGACAGCCTGCCTCTGACCGCCAACGGCAAGCTCGACCGTCGGGCCCTGCCGGAGCCGGGCCAGGACGCCTATGCCAGCCGCGCCTACGAGGCCCCTCAAGGCCCGGTGGAACAGGCCATCGCCGCGATCTGGCAGCAATTGCTCGGGCTGGAACGCGTCGGTCGCCATGACGGCTTCTTCGAACTCGGCGGTCACTCGCTGATGGCGGTCAGCCTGATCGAACGCCTGCGCGAACAAGGCCTGAACGCCGATGTCCGGCGGGTGTTCAGTGCCCCGAGCCTGCGCGAGTTGGCCCTGGCCGTAGGCCAGACCAGTGCGGCGCGGTTCCAGGCCCCGGCCAACCGTATCCCGGCCGACTGCACCCAACTGACCCCGGACATGCTGACGCTGATGAGCCTGAACGCCGCGCAGTTGGAACGGATTGTCGCCGCCGTCCCCGGTGGGGCCGCCAATATCCAGGATATTTATCCGCTGGCGCCGCTGCAGGAAGGCATTCTCTTCCATCACCTGCTCGGCCATGAAGGCGACGCCTACCTGGTGCGCTCGCTGCTCGAGTTCGACGACCGCGCGAATCTGGACGCCTTTATCAGTGCCCTGCAGCAGGTGATCGAACGCCATGACATCCTGCGCACGGCCGTGCACTGGGATGGCCTGCCGCAGGCAGTGCAAGTGGTGCAACGCCAGGCACGCCTGCCGGTGCACAGCGTCACCCTCGACAGCGACCAGGACGCGCTGGAACAGTTGCGCAGCCTCAACGACCCACGGCAATTGCGCCTGGACCTGCGCCAGGCGCCGCTGATGCGTGCCTGCATCGCCCGTGACCCGCACTCCGAGCGCTGGTTGCTGGCATTGCTCAATCACCATATGGCCAGCGACCATGTGACCCTGGAAATCGTCCTGGAAGAAATCCACGCGATCCTCCATGGCCAGGGCGACAGCCTGCCGGCGCCGCAACCCTATCGCGACTTTATCGCCCAGACCCAGGCCACCCCGGCCGAAGTCCATGAAGACTACTTCCGGCGCCGCCTGGCCGATGTCGAGGCGCCCACCGCGCCGTTCGACCTGCTGGAAGTCCAGGGCGACGGCAATCACGTCGAAGAGGCCGAGGTGCGATTGAGCAACGAGCTCAGCCGGCGTATCCGGGCCCAGGCCCGTGAACGCGGGATGCCCCCGGCGGTGCTGTTCCATGTCGCCTGGGCCCAGGTCCTGGCCCGTTGCACCGACCGCGACGACGTGGTCTTCGGCACCGTGGTCGCTGGCCGCCTGCAGGGTTCGGCGGGGGCCGAACGGGCCCTCGGGGTGTTTATCAATACCCTGCCGGTACGCGTGCAACTGGCCGCGCAAGGCGCCCATGAACTGCTCCTGGCCACCCACCGCGACCTCGCTGAACTGCTGGCCCATGAGCAGGCGTCCCTGGCCCTGGCCCAACGTTGCAGCGGCGTGGCCAAGGCCCTGCCGCTGTTCACCAGTCTGCTCAACTACCGCCACCAGAGTGACGACAGCCAGTTGCAATGGCCGGGCATGCGTATGCTCGACAGCGCCGAACGGACCAACTACCCGTTGACCCTGTCGGTCAACGATTACGGCGATGACTTTGGTGTGTTGGTGCAAAGCATCCAACCGGTGGCCCCGCGACGCCTCTGCGCCCTGATGCAACGCGCCCTGGAACAACTGAGCCAGGCGCTGATGGACACGCCGAACCTCCCGCTCACGCAACTGGATGTGCTGCCGCCCGCGGAACGCAGCCTGGTGCTGGAAACCTTCAACCAGAACCGCCTGGACTACCCGACGGACGTCTGCATCCAGCAACTGTTCGAACAGCAGGCGCGCGGGACGCCCGAGGCCATTGCCCTGGTCGACGCCCAGGGCAGCCTCGACTATGCCACGCTCAACGCCCGGGCCAACCAACTGGCTCAACGGCTGATCGACGCCGGCACCCGGCCGGGTGACCTGATCGCCATCTGCGTCGAACGCGGCGCGGCGATGATCGTCGGCATCCTCGCCATCCTCAAGGCCGGTGCCGCCTACGTACCGCTGGACCCGACCTACCCGGGCGAACGCCTTGCGGCCATTGTCGAGGACGCCCAGCCGCGCTTGCTGCTGGCCGATCCGCTCGGACGCGCGGCGGTGGGCGAACCGAGCGGCGCGACCCGCTACCTGGCACTCGAACAGGCCGATACGCCGACACCGGCAACCGACCTGGAGAATCCCCGGTTCGCCAGCGATGCCCTGACCTCGGCGCACCTGGCCTATGTGATCTACACCTCCGGCTCCACCGGCAAACCGAAGGGCGTGATGATCGAACACCGCAACCTGGTGGCTTCGACCCTGGCTCGCCGTGCGGTGTACGCAGCGAACGAGGAGCGACGCTTCCTGTTGCTGTCGTCGATTGCCTTCGACAGTTCGGTGGCGGGGATCTTCGGCACCCTGCTCAGCGGCGGCACCTTGTGTATCGCGGATGCCGAGACCGCCCGCGACCCCGAAGCCGTCGCCCGTGTCATCGCGGCCCAGGCGATTACCACCCTGCTCTGCGTGCCATCCCTGGGCCGCCTGGTACTGGGCAGCCTGGCCAGCGGCCCGGGACACGCCAGCCTGCGCGAGATGATCGTCGCCGGTGAAGCCTGTCCGCCATCGCTGGTGCAGGAATGCGCCAACTTCGAGCCGGCCATCACCCTGTACAACGAATACGGTCCCACCGAGGCCACGGTCTGGGCCACGGTGCACCGCTGCACGGCCGATGAACAAGGCACGGTGCCGATCGGTCGAGCCATCCCCAACACCCGCCTGTACCTGCTCGACCCGCAACGCCAGCCCGTGCCCCTGGGCGTCTCGGGAGAGTTGTACATCGGTGGTGAAGGGATTGCCCGTGGCTACCTGAACCGACCGCAATTGAACGCCGAGCATTTCCTCGCCGACCCGTTCGGCCTCGGCGACGACGCACGCATGTACCGCACCGGCGACCTGGTGCGGATGCGCGCCGACGGGGTACTCGAGTTCCTCGGACGCAACGACCAGCAGGTGAAGATCCGCGGCTTCCGTATCGAACCCGGTGAAATCGAAGCGCTGATGCTGACCCTGCCGGGTGTGCGCGAGGCGGCGGTGATTGCCCGCGAGGATGCTCCAGGCAGCACGCGGCTGGTGGCCTACCTGAGCGTCGAGCCGCATCTGGCCGGGCGCAATGCCAGCCAGACATTGCGGCCTTACCTCAGCTCGCGGTTGCCGGACTACATGCTGCCGTCGGCGTTCGTGCTGGTCGAGCAACTGCCGCTGAGCCCCAACGGCAAGCTCGACCGTCGCGCCCTGCCGGCCCCGGCCGCCGAGGACTTCGCCCACCGCGAATACGAAGCGCCGAACGATGAGACCGAAACCCTGCTGGCGGCGATCTGGGCCGACCTGCTGGGCCTGGAACGCATCGGCCGGCATGACGACTTCTTCGAACTCGGCGGGCATTCGCTGCTGGCGGTGCAGGTCACCCTGCGGGCCCGCGAGACCTTCGGTGTCGAAGTGCCCCTGAGGGGCCTGTTCGAACACCCGTCGCTGCAGGCCCTGGCCGACCTGGTCACCACCCTGCAACTGGCGCAGTACGAGTCGGACGAACTGCTGGACCTGCAACAAGAAATGGCTTCGCTGTCTGAAAGCGAACTGCTCGCTATCGTCTCCAAGGATGCTTGATAAATTGAACTCACATAACGATAGTCTCGACCAGTTGAAACGTGCCGCCATGCTGCGCCTGCTCAAGCAGCGCGGCGCGACGCGGAGCGTCGATACCCCCCAGGACGACATGGTTGCCGTGGACCGCGAAGGTCCGTTGGCGCTGTCGTTCGCCCAGCAACGCCTGTGGTTCCTCGACCAGTTGGACCCGACGGCCAGCGCCGCCTACCACATGCCGGCATCCCTGGTGCTGCGCGGCAGCCTTGACCACAACGCACTCAAGGCCGCCCTGGATCGCCTGGTGGCCCGTCATGAAAGCCTGCGCACCACCTTCCGCCGCGACGGCGAGCAGCCGGTGCAAGTCATCGCCCCGGCCGATTGCGGTTTCAGCCTGGTGGAACACGATCTGCGCCAGCTGCCCCGGGAACAGGCCGAAGCACAGGCCGCCGAACTGAGCGAACAGGAAGCGACGGCAGCGTTCGACTTGCTCCACGGGCCGCTGATCCGTGGCAGCCTGCTGCGCCTGGCCGACGATGAGCACCGCCTGCTGATCACCCAGCACCACATCATCTCCGACGGTTGGTCGATTGGTGTGCTGGTCAAGGAATTCGCCGCGCTGTACCAGGCCTTCAGCAGCGGCCAGGCCGATCCCCTGCCGGCCCTGGCCCTGCAATACGCCGACTACGCGGCCTGGCAACGTCGGCACCTGGAAGGTGAGCGCCTGAGCCAGCACGTGGAGTTCTGGCGCAGTCATCTGGCCGGGGCCCCGGCCTTGCTCTCGCTGCCCACCGACCGGCCACGGCCGGCGGTGCAGAGCTACCGTGGCGAAACCCTCGGCTTCGACCTGCCCGTGGCACTGTCCGCGGCCATCACGCGCTTCGCCCAGTCCCGCGCCGCGACCCCGTTCATGACCCTGATGGCCGCCTGGGCGGTATTGCTCGGCCGGATCAGCGGCCAACAGGACCTGGTGATCGGCACCGTGACCGCCAACCGCGACCGCCAGGACGTGCAGGCGCTGATCGGCTGCTTCGTCAATACCCTGGCCCTGCGCGTGCGCCTGGACGCCAACCCGACCCTCGACCAGGTGCTGCAACAGGTCAAGGAACTGCTGCTGGAGTCCGCCAGCCGCCAGGACACGCCGTTCGAACAGATCGTCGAAGCCCTCAAGCCACCGCGCAGCGCCAGCCACAGCCCGGTGTTCCAGACCATGCTCTACTCCAACGCCGGCGGTGCCGGCGGGCAGTTGCAGTTGCCGGGGCTGAGCCTGGAGTTCCTGTCATCGCACAAGGACAACACCCAGCACGACCTGTCGTTGCATATCGACGAGGGCGGCTCGAGCCTGTCCTGCAGCCTGTCGTACGCCACCGCGCTGTTCGACGCCAGTACCATCGAACGCCTGGCGGCGCGCTTCGAGCGCCTGCTGCGCTGCTTCACCGAAGCAGCGCAAACCCGTATCGGCGACCTGGAGCTCGACCCGGCCCTGGCCCTGCCAGAAATCAGCGCGCTGGCGCCGGTCCCGGCGCGGCTGCCACTGTCCTACCACCAGGAACGGGTCTGGTTCGTCGACACCTTCGAAAGCGGTTACCTGTACGAGGCCAACCCGGTCTACCACAACGTCGCGCTGTTGCTGGAGCTGTACGGCGAACTGCAGGTCGCGGCCCTGCAAACCGCCCTCGACGGGTTGCTCGCGCGCCACGCCATCCTGCGCTGCCGGGTACATTCCGACGGCGCCAGCGCCTGGCAGAGTTTCGATGGTAGCGCCAGCCTCACGCTGGAACAGCTCCAGAGCAGCCCAGGAGAAATGAGCCGCCGCGCCCTGGCCGAAACCCGTCGTCCGCTGGAGATGAATGGCGGCAGCCTGGTGCGCGCGACCCTGGTACGCGGCGACGCGAAAAACGCCGTGCTGGCCCTAGCCGTGCATCACCTGCTGGCAGACCGCACTTCGATGCAACTGATCAAACGCGACCTGCTGGCACTCTATGAAGCCGCCTGTGCCGAACGTGAGGCGACGCTGCCGGAACTGTCCCTGGGTTACCGCGACTTCGCCGCCTGGCAACGCCAGTTGCCGGCCGCCGTACAGGAAAACCTGCGGGCCTATTGGCGCTATCAACTGCGCGGCAAGCTGCAAGCCCTGGAACTGCCACTCAACCGCCCACGGGCGGCGGTGCATGTGTTCGCCGAAGCCACCCACGAGTTCGTCATCGAGGCGGTACTGGCCCGGCGCCTGGAAGACCTGGCCCGGGCAGTCGGCGTCAGTGCCGACAGCCTGGCCCTGAGTGCCTTCACCGCCCTGCTGCGACGCTACGCCGGGCATGCCGAATTGGTCATCGGCACCACGGCGGCCTGCCGCGAAGCGGTCCTGCGAGACGTGGTCGGCCCCATCGATAACCTGCTGGTGATCCGCTCCGCCTGCGATAACGAGACCACCCTGCAAGCCCTGCTCGAGCAGACCGCCAGCAGCCTGGCCGATGCGCGCCGCCATCGGCATATGCAGTTCGACCAGTTGGTCCTGGCCCTCAACCCGGCCAAGGACATGAGCCGCACCGCGCTGTTCGATGTGCTGTTCAACTTCCAGTACAGCCGCGACACCCGCAGCCTGGTCGCCGGACTGGAAGTGAACAGCCTGGAAACCAACCTGGGCTACGGCAAGAACGACCTGCACTTGCTGATCAGTGCCGGCGAGCAGCACTGGAACGGCCACCTGGCCTACAACGCCGACTTCTTCGACCCTGAATTCATTCGCCAGCTGATGCGCCATTACGTGCGTCTGCTGCAGGCTTTTGTCGAGACGCCGCAACAGCGCGTCGACGACGTTGTCCTGCTGGATGCGGCCGAGCGCCAACGGCAGATCCTCGACTTCAACAATACCGAAGCCGCCTGGCCCGACAGCCTGACCCTGCAGCAGATCTTCGAGGAACAGGCCCGCCTGACCCCGGACAATATCGCCGTCAATCTCGGCGAGGAACGCCTGAGCTACCGCCAGCTCAACGAGCAGGCCAACCGCCTGGCGCATCGCTTGCGTAACGCCGGGGTGCAGCCACAGGAATTGGTGGCGATTGTCCTCGAGCGCTCGCTGGCGATGATCGTCGCCACCCTGGCGGTGCTCAAGGCCGGCGCCGCCTATGTGCCGATCGACCCGGGCTCGCCGGCCGAGCGCATCGCCTATGTGCTGCGCGACAGCGGCGCCCGCAAGGCCGTCGCTGGCCAGGACATGAGCCCGGCCCTGCTGGCGCTCGGCATCGAAGTCTTCGCCCCCGAGTCGAGCGAAGCGGCATACAACAATGCCGAGGGCGCGGCCAACCTGCCAAACCGCAATGCCCCGGACCACCTCTGCTACGTGATCTATACCTCGGGCTCCACTGGCGAACCCAAGGGCGCGCTGCTGGAGCACCGCAACGTGGTGCGCCTGCTGCACAACAGTCGCTCGGAGTTCGCCTTCAATGCAGGGGATGTCTGGTCGCTGTTCCACTCCAATGCCTTCGACTTCTCGGTCTGGGAGATGTACGGCGCCCTGCTCCACGGTGGCCGCCTGACTCTGGTCCCCGAGGCCCTGCGTCGCGATCCGACGCAACTGCTGGATTTCCTCGAACGCGAACAGGTGACGGTGCTCAACCAGACCCCATCAGCCTTCCTGCAGCTCAGCGCCGCCGCCCTGGCCCGCGCCGATGTGCATCTGGAACACCTGCGCTACGTGATCTTTGGCGGTGAAAGCCTGGAGCCGGGCAAGCTCGACGCCTTCCACCGGGCCTTCGCCCATGTGGCGCTGGTGAACATGTACGGCATCACCGAAACCTGCGTGCACGTGACCTACAAGGCCATCGACGCGGCGGATATCGCCGCCGGCATCTCCAATGTCGGCCAACCGATCCCGACCACCGTGGCCTATATCCTCGACGCCCAGCAGCGCCTGCTGCCGATCGGCGTGGCCGGGGAAATCTGCGTCGGCGGGCTCGGGGTCGGTCGTGGTTACCTGAACCGTGCGCAACTGAGCGCCGAACGCTTTATCGCCGACCCGCTACGTCCCGGCGAGCGCCTGTACCGCTCCGGCGACCTCGGCAAGTTGCTCGACAACGGCGAGATCATTCACCTGGGACGGATGGACGCCCAAGTGAAAATTCGCGGTTTCCGCATCGAACTGGGGGAAATCGAGGCCAAGCTGCTGGCCTGTGACGGCGTGCGCGAGGCCCGGGTGCTGGCCCGCGATGACGCCAGCCAGGGCAAGCGGCTGATCGCCTACCTGATTCCCCGGGCGGCGGTACGCCTGGAAGTGGCGGCGTTGCGCAAGCAACTGGGCGCGACCCTGCCCGACTACATGATTCCGAGTGCCTTTGTCAGCCTGGCGGCCTACCCGCTGACCGGCAACGGCAAGCTTGACCAGGACGCGCTGCCGGCACCGGACCTGGACGCCATGTCCGAACGCGGCTACAGCGCCCCCGAAGGCGCCACCGAACTGGCCCTGGCGCGGATCTTCCAGGAACTGCTGGGCCTGGAGCGCGTGGGCCGCCATGACAGCTTTTTCGAACTCGGCGGCCACTCCCTGCTGGCCGCGCAACTGGTGGCCCGGGTACGCCAGCAACTGGGCGGCGAGATGATGCTGCGCCAGCTGTTCAGTCATCCGAGCGTGGCCGAACTGGCACGGGTGGTCACCGGCCTGCCAGCGGCCGCGAGCGACAGCATCGAAGCCATCGGGCGTAACGCGCCGTTGGCGCTGTCGTTCTCCCAGCAACGCCTGTGGTTCCTCGATCAGCTCGATCCCGACGCCAGCAGCGCCTACCACATGCCGATGGCGCTGCTGCTGCGCGGCGATCTCGAGCGGGCCGCGCTCAAGGCCGCGCTCGACCGCCTGGTGGCGCGTCACGAAAGCCTGCGCACTACCTTCGCACGTCACGGCGAACAGCCGGTGCAGGTCATCGCCCCGGCGGACTGCGGTTTCACCCTGGCCGAACAGGACCTGCGCACGCTGTCCTACGAACAGGCCAGCCTCAGTGCCGCGCGCATCGGCAACAGCGAGGCCCTGGCGCCCTTCGACCTGGGCCAGGGCCCGCTGATTCGCGGGCGCCTGCTGCGCCTGGCGGATGACGAGCACATCCTGCTGATCACCCAGCACCACATCATCTCCGACGGCTGGTCGGTGGGAGTGCTGGTCAAGGAGTTCGCCGCCCTCTACCAGGCCTTCAGCCAACAGCAGGAAGACCCGCTGCCGGCCCTGTCGATCCAGTATGCCGACTACGCCGCCTGGCAGCGCCGCACCTTCACCGGCGAGCGCCTGGCCGAGCAAGCCGAGTTCTGGCGCGGGCACCTGGGCGGCGCCCCGGCGCTGCTGTCCCTGCCCACCGACCGGCCACGCCCGGCGGTGCAGAGCTACCGTGGCGGCGACGTACCGGTGCAGATCGATGCGGCGCTGTACCAACGCCTGGAACGCTTCTGCCAGTTCCACAACATCACCCTGTTCATGGCCCTGCTCAGCGCCTGGTCGGTGCTGATGGCACGCCTGGGCAACGAACGCGACGTGGTGATCGGCGTGCCGACCGCCAACCGTGGCCGCGGCGAAACCGAAAACCTGATCGGTTTCTTCGTCAACACCCTGGCCCTGCGCATCGACCTGGGGCAGAACCCGAGCGTGGCGCAACTGCTCGAACAGGTCCGCCAGACCACCCTGGCCGCCCACGAACACCAGGATATTCCGTTCGAGCAAGTGATCGAGGCCTTGCAGCCACCGCGCTCACTGAGCCACAACCCGCTGTGCCAGGTCGCCCTGTCGCTGGACAATACCCCGGCCGGCGGCGAACTGAGCCTGCCGGGCTTGAGCCTGGTGCCCGTGGCCCAGGCCCATGAAACCGCGCAATTCGACCTGATGCTGACACTCGGCAACGCCGACGGCAGCCTGGCCGGGGTGATCGAGTACGCCAGCGACCTGTTCGACCGTTCGACCGTCGAGCGCTTCGCCCAGCATTTCCAGATCCTCCTCGACGCCATGATCAGCGACGCCGCACAGCCGGTATTCGCGCTGCCATTGCTCAGCCCGGCGCAGCGCCTGGCCTCGCCGGCGCTGCTGCCACCCAAGACGCTATTCAGCACGGGGCCACTGATTCACCAGCGCTTCGAAACCCAGGCGGCCAATCACCCGCAGCGAATCGCCCTGGTCTTCGGCGAACAGACGTTGACTTACCAGGCCCTCAACCGCCGTGCCAACGGCATTGCCCGTGCCCTGCTCGCCCAGGGGGTGCGCCCGGACGATCGGGTGGCAATCCTCGCCTTGCGTGGCGTCGACATGCTCTGCGCGGTGCTCGCGGTGCTCAAGGCCGGCGCCGCCTACTTGCCGCTGGACCCGGCCTACCCGGCCGAGCGCCTCGGCTATCTGCTCGACGACAGCGCACCAGTGGCGCTGCTGGCCCAGTCGGCCTGCCTTGACACCCTGCTGGCGCACAACGTACCGGTACTGAAACTCGACGAACTGAACCGCGAAGACGCTGCCACCGACAGCAGCCTGGACCTTAACCCGCAAGCGCAAGAGCTGGGCCTGGCGCCGCGCCACCTGGCTTACGTGATCTACACCTCGGGCTCCACCGGTTTGCCCAAAGGCGTGCTGGTGGAGCACGGCAACGTCGCGCGGCTGTTCGATGCCAGCGCCGAGCTGTTCGACTTCGACCACCACGACACCTGGACGCTGTTCCACTCCTTCGCCTTCGACTTCTCGGTCTGGGAAATCTGGGGCGCCCTGAGTCATGGCGGCAAGCTGGTGATCGTGCCGAGCGACGTGGCCCGTTCGCCGGATGACTTCTACGCGCTGGTCTGCCAGCAACAGGTCAGCGTGTTGAACCAGACGCCGAGTGCCTTCCGCCAGTTTATCGAAGCCCGCGCCCGCAGTGAGGAAGAGCACGCCCTGCGCGAGGTGATCTTCGGCGGCGAGGCCCTGGATTTCCGCAGCCTGCGGCCATGGACCGCGAGTACCCCGCTGTCGCGCACCCGCCTGGTGAATATGTACGGCATCACCGAGATCACCGTGCACGCCACCTACTACCCGGTCAGCCAGGCCGAGATCGACGCCGGCGCGCCGAGCCTGATCGGCCCGGCACTGCCGGACCTGTGCCTGCGCATCCTCGATGACTACCAGCAACCGGTGCCGGTGGGCATCAACGGCGAGATCTACATCGGTGGCGCCGGGGTCGCCCGGCATTACCTGAACCGTGACGCGCTGAACGCCGAACGCTTTATCGCCGACCCTTACTCCGATGTGCCCGGCGCGCGCCTGTATCGCACCGGCGACGTGGCCCGCTACCGCGCCGATGGCGGCGTGGTCTACGTCGGCCGCAACGACTCGCAGATCAAGATTCGCGGCTTCCGTATCGAGCTGGGTGAGATCGAGGCGCAATTGCTGGCCTGTGCCGAAGTCCGCGAAGCCCTGGTGATCGTGCGTGAGGACCAGCCCGGCGACAAACGCCTGGTGGCCTACCTGATCGCCGAAGACGGTAGCGCTCCCGAGGCCTCGGCCCTGCGCAGCCAACTGGCCAGCGTGCTGGCCGAACATATGCTGCCCAGCGCTTTCGTGACCCTCGCGGCCTGGCCGCTGACCACCAATGGCAAGCTTGACCGCGCGGCCCTGCCGGCACCGGACCTGTCCGCCGCCGTCAGCCGCCACTATGAAGCACCGCTGGGGGCGATCGAAACCACCCTGGCCTGCGCCTGGCAGGAATTGCTCGGTGTCGAACGGGTCGGTCGCCAGGATCACTTCTTCGAACTCGGCGGTCATTCCTTCCTGGTCATCAGCCTGATCGAGCGCCTGCGCCAGGCCGGCCTGTTGCTGGATGTGCGCAGCGTGTTCGCGGCGCCGACCCTGCAAGGCATGGCCACCGTCCTCGCCGGCGGCGGCAGCGCCGAACGGGTGGTCCCGGCCAACCTGATCCCCGCCGACTGCACGGCGCTGACCCCGCGGATGCTGCCGCTGGTGACGCTGAGTCAGCAGGAAATAGAACAAATAACCGCCGATGTTCCGGGCGGCGCGGCCAACGTACAGGACATCTACCCGCTGTCATCCTTGCAGGAAGGCATCCTCTTCCACCACCTGTTGCAGTCCGAAGGCGATGCCTACCTGATGCGCACCGTGGTGACCTTCAGCACCCGCGCGCTGCTCGACAACTTCCTCGCCGCGGTGCAGGTGGTGATCGACCGCCATGACATCCTGCGCAGCGCCTTGCGCTGGCACGGCCTGCCGCAACCGGTGCAGGTGGTCCATCGGCGCGCCCAACTGCCGGTGATCACGCTGGACAACGCGCCCGGTGAGGATGCCCTGGAGAAGTTGCGCGAGCGCACCGATACCCATCATCTGCGCCTGGACCTGCAACAGGCGCCGCTGATTGCCGCCTACATCACCTACGATGACCAGCGTGAACAGTGGCTGCTGGCGTTGCTCGACCATCACCTGGTCAGCGACAACGTCACCCTGCGCCTGATCATGCTGGAGATCCAGGCGGTGCTCGCCGGCCAGGCCGACAGCCTGCCGCCGTCGCAGCCGTACCGTAACTTCATCGCCCAGGCCGCCAGTGTCTCCCAGGCCGAGCATGAGGCCTACTTCCGCCGCCTGCTGGCCGATGTCGACGCTACCACCGCGCCCTATGGCGTGCTCGATGTGCACGGCAACGGCGCCGGGATCCAACGCGCGGTACAGCACTTGAGTGAAGATCTCAGCGCCCGGGTCTATCGCACCGCGCGGGCCCAGGGGGTACCGACCTCGGTGCTGTTCCATGCGGCCTGGGGCCTGGTGGTCGCGGCCACCAGCGGACGCGACGACGGGATTTTCGGCACCGTGCTGTCCGGGCGTTCCCAAGGCACCAGCGGTGCCGACCATGCGTTGGGGATGTTCATCAATACCTTGCCGATGCGTATTCGCCTGCAACACCACAGCGTGCGCGATATCGTCCAGGACGCCTACCAGCAGCTCAGTGAACTCTTGACCCACGAACAGGCGCCATTGGCCCTGGCCCAGCGTTGCAGCGCGGTGGATGCGTCGTTGCCGTTGTTCACGGTGATCCTCAACTGCCGTCACGGCGACCTGGTGAACGCCTCCGGGGAGAACGTCGAGGACATGGACGAGCATGAGGGCATCCACTTCATCGCCTCGGAAACCCGCACCAACTACCCGATCGAGATTGCCGTGGCCAACGTGGCCAGCGGCTTCTCCCTGACCGCGCAATCGATCAGCGGGATCGATCCACGGCGCATCGCCGCCTATCTGGGCCAGGCCGTTGCCGAGTTGGTCAATGCGCTTGAGCAAGACCCGGCACGCCTGGCCAGCAGCCTGGAAGTGCTGCCCGAAGCCGAGCGGCAATTACTGCTCAAGGACTTCAACAACACCGCCAGCACCTTTGCCCAGGCCCAACCGATCCATGCCTTGTTCGAAACCCAGGTTCGCGCCAATCCCGAGGCCATCGCCCTGGTTTGCGAAGACCGCCAACTCAGCTATCGCCAGCTCAACCGTCGCGCCAACCATCTGGCCCGGCAACTGCTGGCCCTCGGCGTGCAACCGGACGAGCGCGTGGCCATCTGCGCCGAACGCAGCCTGGAGATGATTGTCGGGCTGCTCGGCGTGCTCAAGGCCGGTGCCGCCTATGTGCCGATCGACCCAGCTCACCCGGCCGAGCGTATGGCCTTCATGCTGCAAGACAGCCAGCCACGTGCCTTGCTGACTCAGGCGGCACTCACCCTGCCAGCGGGTGATACGCCGCTGTTGCGGCTCGATACCGCCGAGTCGCTGCGTGCCGCCGACGATGAAGCCTTCGATAACAACCCGACAGTCCCGGGCCTGACGCCGGAAAACCTCGCCTACGTCATCTACACCTCCGGCTCCACCGGCCAGTCCAAGGGCGTGATGGTCGAACACCGTTCGGTGTTCAACTTCTGGAACGTGCTGAGCCGCACCACCCACCAGCATTGCCCGACACCAGCCACCGTGGCCCTCAACGCCGGGTTCTTCTTCGACATGTCGATCAAGGGCATCTCACAGCTGTTTTCCGGGCACAAGCTGGTGATCATCCCGCAACTGATCCGTGCCAGCGGCGGCGAGTTGCTCGACTTCCTCGAACAACATCAGGTGCACGCCTTCGACTCCACGCCGTCGCAGCTCGATACCCTGCTCTGCGCCGGCCTGCTGGAACGCAGCAGCTACCAGCCGATCAGCGTGCTGCTGGGCGGCGAGGCGATCAATGCCAGCACCTGGGAGAAGCTGCGCAACTGCCCGAGCATCCGCTTCTACAACATGTACGGCCCGACCGAATGCACGGTCGACGCCACCCTCGACCTGATCCGTGATCTCGGTGAAAAACCGAGCATCGGCCGGCCGATCGCCAACGTCCAGGTGCATGTCCTCGATGCCCGTGGCGAACCGGCGCCGCTGGGCGTGGCCGGGGAAATCCATATCGGCGGTGCCGGCGTGGCCCGTGGTTACCTCAATCGCGCTGAGCTGAGTGCCGAGCGTTTTATCGCCGACCGCTTCTCCCACGTCGCGAATGCCCGTTTGTACAAAACCGGCGACCTCGGCCGCTGGCTGGCCGACGGCACCCTCGAGTACCTGGGCCGTAACGACTTCCAGGTGAAGATCCGTGGTTTCCGGATTGAACTGGGTGAAATCGAAAACGCCCTGCTGGCCGTTCCGGGGATCCGCGAAGCGGTGGTGATCGCCCGCGACGACAGCCAGGGGGAATCGGACAGCCAACGCCTGGTCGCCTATGTCTGCGGCGAGCCGGTGCCGGCCGAGCAACTGCGCGGCGCGCTGTTGGCCGGACTGCCCGAGTACATGGTGCCCAGCGCCTTCGTCCATCTGGAAGCCCTGCCGCTGACCGCCAATGGCAAGCTCGACCGTCGTGCCCTGCCCGCGCCGGGCCAGGACGCCCTGGCCAGCAAAGCCTACGAGGCGCCGCAAGGCGACAGCGAAATCGCTATCGCCGAAATCTGGAAAGGCTTGCTGCATCTGGATCAGGTCGGGCGCAACGACGGTTTCCTTGAACTCGGCGGTCACTCGCTGCTGGCCGTGCAGTTGCTCTCGCGACTGCGACGCAAGCTCGGCGCGCGGATCAGTCTGCGTGAGCTGTTCGATGCGCCGACGGTGCGCGGCCTGGCCGCGCTGGTCAATGCCACGGCACCCAGCGAGGCACAGTCGATTCCCGTGGCCAATCGCTCGGGGCGTCTGCCGCTGTCGTTCTCCCAGCAACGCCTGTGGTTCCTCGATCACCTGGATCACGCCGCCGGCGCCGCCTACCACCTGCCGATGGCCTTGCGCCTGAGCGGCTCGCTGGACAAGGCGGCCCTGCAAGCCACGCTGGATCGCCTGGTGGCCCGCCACGAAACCCTGCGCACCCGCTTTGAACTGGTGGATGGCGAACCGCTGCAGAAAATCGCTCCGGCCGATACCCGCTTCCCGCTGGCGCAGCAGGACCTGCGCACACTGCCGCAAGACAAACGCGCGGCGACTCTGGAGCGTCTCGGCCAGGACAATGCCACCCAACTGTTCGACCTGAACCAGGGGCCACTGTTGCGCGGCCTGCTGCTGCAAATGGACGACGCCGAGCATGTGCTGCTGATCACCCTGCATCACATCGTCTCCGACGGCTGGTCCAACAGCGTCCTGGCCCATGAGGTGAGCGTGCTGTACAGCGCGTTCAGCCAGGGCCACAAGGACCCGTTGCCGGCCCTGGCCCTGCAATACGTGGATTACGCCGCCTGGCAGCGCCAATCCCTCGACGGCCCGGCGCTGCAAGCCCAGGTCGACTTCTGGCGCCAGCACCTGGAAGGCGCGCCGAGCTTGCTGAACCTGCCGCTGGATCGCCCGCGTCCGGCCATCCAGAGCTATGCCGGGGGGATCGTCAACTGCGTCTTCTCGCCGACCTTGAGCGCCGATCTGCGGGCCTTCAGCCAGGCCCAGGGCAGCACGCTGTTCATGGTGCTGCTGGCCGGCTGGTCGGTGCTGATGAGCCACCTGAGCGGCCAGGCCGATATCGTGGTCGGCACCCCGGTCGCCAACCGCCAGCGTCCAGAGCTGGAAGCCTTGATCGGTTTCTTCGCCAACACCCTGGCGCTGCGCGTCGCCACCGAACGCGACACCCGGGTCAGCGACCTGCTCGGACGGATCAAGGACCTGACCCTGGCGGCCTACAGCCATCAGGACCTGCCGTTCGAACAGGTGGTCAGCGCCCTGCAGCCGACCCGCAGCATGAGCCACAGCCCGCTGTTCCAAGTCATGCTGAGCCTGGACAACACGCCACCGGCGCCGCTGCAACTGCCCGGGCTGCAAGTGCAGTCGCTGGACAGCGCGCACCGCACCACGCAATTCGACCTGTCGTTGTCGCTAGTCGATACCGCCGAACACATCGGCGGCAGCCTGCAATACGCCAGCGACCTGTTCGACACCGCTACCGCGCGGGCGATCGCCGAGCTGTTTGCCAAGGTCCTGGAAAACCTGGTGAGCGACGCGCGGCAGTCGATTGGCCAAGTGCTGGAGAACACCCCGGCACTGCCGCGCTCGGCCCATGCCATGGCGCTCCCCGCCACTGTCGAAGCCGCGCCGTCCGAAGCACAGCCTTACGAAGCCCCCCGGGGCGACACCGAAATTGCCATCGCCAACCTCTGGCTGGACTTGTTCAAGCTCGAACAGGTCAGTCGGCATGATGATTTCTTCAGCCTCGGCGGTATTTCGCTGATGGCGGTGCAGATGGCCTCGCGCTTGCGCAAGGTCCTCGGCAAGCCGATCGCGGTGCGCGATCTGTTCATCGAACCGACCATCGCCGGTTTCGCCCGGACCCTGGATGGCCAGGCCCGCTCGGGTCCACGCGGCAACCTGGTACCGATCCGCCGCACGGGCTCCCAGCGACCGCTGTTCCTGGTCCACCCCCTGGGTGGCGAAGTGCAATATGTTCGCGATCTGGCCCCGGAGCTGGACCCACAGGTGCCGGTCTACGGCCTCGCCGCCAGTGGCTTGGCCAGTGGAGAAATACCCTTGACCGAGGTAGCGGCCATGGCGACGCGCTACCTGGCGGCGATTCGTCAAGTCCAGCCGCAAGGGCCCTACCGGATTGGCGGCTGGTCGGCCGGCGGCCTGATTGCCTATGAAATGGCCCGTCAACTGCAAGCCGGCGGTGAGACCTTGGAGTTCCTCGGCATCATCGATGCCTCGGCCCGGCCGGATCAGGCGGTGCCGGAGTCCTTGAGCGAAGGGCAATTCCTGATGGCCTGGCTACCCGAGCAGGTCGATCCCACGCTGCTCCGGCAACTGCGCGAACTGGCGCGGGAGGGGGCCATCGAGGCGATGCTGACGCTGTGCATGGCCCATCGCCTGCTGCCGGAGGAACTGCCCCAGGACGTCGATGCCGGTTTGTTGCGCAGCCATCTCGCGGTGGCCTATGCGACACGCCTGGCCATTGGCGCCTATGTCAGCCCGCCCGCCCCGCTCAAGCTGTCGCTGTTTACCGCGAGTGGGCAGGAACGCAACGACCCGATGCTCGGTTGGGGCGCGCTGCTGGGTACCCCGGTGAGCCTTACAACCCTGCCCGGGACGCACAACACGTTGGTCAAGACGCCCTATGTCAGTGCGCTGGGGCAGGCCATTTCCCAGGCGTTGAAAGACGGTGGCCGGTCATGAGTCGTATCAGGGAAGAATTTTCATTCTCAAGAAAATCATCGACAACTAAACAGCGCCAGCTCGGCAGCGTAGGATGTCCCTGTTTTCCACTACAGACTTTTCCTACCTATCTGAGCTTAATTACAACTACGGACTGAATCGTTTTTTGTGGATGGATTCACAGGTGATACCTGAACTTCCGGGTATCAAGGCAAGAAATGGTTTGAGCGTCCCGGGGGAACGGACGGACTTCGTACCCCGACGACAGCATCGCAAGCCACTTCTAAAATATGCAGGATCAGCATATGAACCAACGAACGAACACCAAAGATGTCGAGAAAGCCCATCTCTATCTGGAACTGGGAAAACTGGTTTCCAGCGTCGGACAGGAGAACTTTCTGAACAACATGCACCAGTTGATCAACACCTCGGTGGCGGTCAGCCGGGTCGAACTCAGTGAATGGACCGTCGACGACAGCCAGTCGGCGGTTGTCGATGTACAACTGCTGGGCTCCGCGGGGCTGGAGTTGAGCCCGCAAATGCAAGCGGTTTGCCCGACCAATGCCAAGCACCGCAACGACCATCCCCTGGTCAAGCGGGTGTTGGAAGTGGAAGACCCGCTGCTGATCCACCTCAATGCGCGGATGAAAAACGAGAAGGACAATAACTGCCTCGGCACCTCCCATCAGTGCAGCCTGATTTCGCGCAAGGCCAACCGTTGTTGTGTGATCTCGCTGCACCGCCCCCGGGTGGAGCGCGACTTCTCCCTGCAAGAGCTGTCCTTTTTGAAATACCTCTCGGAAACCTTGTTGCCGTTGACCGAGCGGCATGCCCGTGCCCACCGCCAAGCCACTGCGAAAAGCCCTGCCGGGACCACCCCGCGCACCTTGATGGCGGTGGAACAGACGCAACTGCAACGCGAGTTCAATGAGCGCCTGAACGCCTGCGAGGTCAACCTTTCGGGGCGGGAAAAAGAGGTCTGCCTGGGGTTGCTGGCCGGCGGCACGGTACCTGAGATCGCAGAAAAACTCTGCGTCAAGAACAGTTCCATCGAAACCTACCTCAAGCGTTCCGCCGCCAAACTGGGTGTCAGCGGGCGCCATGGTTTGGCCAAGTGGATGATAGGAGCATAATGAACAGATCCCTGAGCCCCTGGGTTGCCGTCGTGCTGAGCCTGGGCGGTTGCTCGCTGATCCCCGACTACCAGCGCCCGACTGCACCGGTCGCCGCACAGTACCCCCAGGCCCCCGCCTACGCCCCGGCCCTGTCGGGCCCGCTGGCGGCGGACGTGGGCTGGCGCGAGCTGTTCCGCGATCCGCTGCTGCAGCAACTGATCGAAAGCGCCATGCTCAACAACCGCGACTTGCGCGTGGCGGCCCTCAATGTCGAGGCCTATCAGGCGCAATACCGCATCCAGCGCGCCGACCTGTTCCCGGCGATCAGCGCCACGGGTTCCGGCACGCGCCAGCGCCAGCCGGCCAGCGTGACGCAAACCGGCAGCGCGGTGACCAGTGGCAGCTACTCGGCAACGCTGGGTATCAGTTCCTACGAGCTGGACTTGTTCGGACGTATCCGCAGCCTCAGTGACCAGGCCGCCCTGACCTACCTGTCCAGCGAAGAGGCGCGCCGCAGTACCCAGTTGAGCCTGGTGGCCAGTGTCGCCAACGCCTACCTGACCTGGCGGGCCGACCAGGAACTGCTGGCATTGACCCAGGACACTCTCGGCTCCTACGAACAGAGCCTGCGCCTGACCGAGCGCAGCTACCAGATCGGTACGACTTCGGCCCTGGCCCTGGCCCAGTCGCGCACTTCGGTGGAAAGCGCGAGGACCAGCCTGGCGACCTTTCAGCGCCAGGTCGCCCAGGATCTCAACAGCCTGACCTTGCTGGTCGGCGCCTCGGTCGCGGACACCCCGTCCGACCGCCCACTGGCCGCCGACTGGCTGGCCGAAGTGCCGGCGGGCCTGCCTTCGGACCTGCTGCAACGGCGCCCGGATATTCTCCAGGCCGAATACCAGCTGCAATCGGCCAACGCCAGCATCGGTGCCGCGCGGGCGGCGTTCTTCCCGAGTATCACCCTGACCGCCAACGCCGGCACCTCCAGCAACGAATTGTCCGGACTGTTCAAGGGCGGCTCGGGAGGCTGGCTGTTTCAACCACAGATCAATCTCCCGATTTTCAACGCCGGCAGCCTGCGAGCGAGCCTGGATTACTCGAAGATCCAGAAGGATATCCGCGTCTCGCAGTACGAGAAATCGATCCAGACCGCGTTCCAGGAAGTCTCCGATGGCCTGGCGGCACGCCAGACCTACAAGAGTCAGTTGCAGGCGCAGAACGATCTGGTGCGGGCCAACCAGGAATATTACCGCCTGGCCGAACGGCGCTATCGCATCGGCGTCGACAACAGCCTGACTTTTCTCGACGCCCAGCGCTCGCTGTTCAGTGCCCGGCAGACCCTGATCACCGACCGGTTGGCCCAGCTGACCGCCGAGGTCAATCTGTACAAGGCACTGGGCGGAGGCTGGACGCAACGTAGCGAAAAAACCTTGTGAGGTCATTGCAGATGACGACATTCGAACCTGGGGCACGTGTGCGACTTCGCTCGGGCGGCAAGATCATGGTGGTCCGACCCGGCTCGACGATCTCCCAGCTCCCCGATACCTTGCTGGTGCTGTGCGAGTACCGGGCCAAGAACCGGCTGGTGCAGGGCTTCTATGCCGCCCGCGACCTGATCCCCGCGCCCCGGGAGCCGATGCCGAGCAATCCGGGTTGAACACGGCCAGCGACGCTCGGCGGCTTTCAGCCAGCTCGTATTAATGAGAATTCAATCTTTCACCAACGGCAGCGTCACGACAAACTCGCTGCCCTTGCCATCACCCTCGCTCTTGCCCGTCACGGTTCCCCCGTGGGCCTCGACCAGCTCACGCACCACCGTCAGGCCGATACCCAGGCCCGCGCCATTGAAACCGATGGCATGAACGTCCTGCACAAAAGGCTCAAAGATAAAGGGCAGTGCCTTGGCGGAAATGCCGATGCCGCTATCACAGATCCTGATCTCCAACGCATCCGCCGCGGTCGAGACCGAAAGCCTGACAGTCCCCCCCGCGGGGGTGTATTTGGCCGCGTTGCCCAGCAGGTTGCCGAGAATCTGCGCGAGCCGGACCGCATCGCCATCCATCAGCAACCCGCACTCGGGCAGCTCGGCGCTGAACTGCAAGTGGTGAGCGAGCATCACCGGGCTACAGATTTCAATGGCTTCATGGAGAATCTGTGCCATGTCGACCAGGCGACGATCGAGGCGAAACTTCCCGGTACTGGCACGTGACACGTCGAGCAGGTCTTCCACCAAGCGAGACATGTGCCGCACCTGGCCTTCGAGCAACTGCTGCATGCGCGGCAGTTCCTCGCTGGGCACCCGTACCAGCCGACCGGCAATCATGCTGATGGGGGTCAGTGGATTGCGCAGCTCATGGGCCACCAGGGTGAGCACATTGCGTTGCTGTTCCAGCGCATGCTCGGCCGCGACTTGCAGGTGCTGGGCGCTGAGGGCGGCAATCACCAATTGCTCGTTGGCTTCGCGCAACGCCAGGTACAAGCGCTGTCCTTCCCAGGCAAGCTCGGGCTTTTGCGCATCGGACTGCGCCAGGAGAATCGCCAACACCAATTGCTGGTTGGCCTCGATCAGTTGCTCGACCTGCTGGCTGTCAATCAGACGGCTGTTGACAGCGCACAACTCCTTTTGCAGGGCCGCCAGCGCAGCGCGTGCTTCAACGGTTTTCTGGCCGAGCAGGAGCAGTTCGCGAACGGCGATGGTCTTCGCCCCTTCCTCCCTGCTATCGGCTTCGCTCATGTGCTTGACTCACGCCTTGTCGATTCGAGGCGCGCGCCAGGTGGGTCGCCCTCCCAGCAAGCCTTCCTGGTCCGGCAACATCTCGCCGATCTGCAAACCGTTATCGTCGATTCGATACAGACGCAACTCATCGGAGTGGGCGCTGGCCCGAACCTTGACCACGGCCATGATCCGCAACAAGCGGCTCCGTACTTCAATATAGCGCTGGACGATGATCGCATCGGTGAGAAACGCCGTGCCGTAAGGGCTGAAACGCAGGTCGGTGTAGCGGTCTTCCAGCTCCGAGGTCATCAACACACTGACCCCCGCGCTATCAGGCCGTCGGCCACGGTAAAAATCGGTTTGGTATCGGTTTCGGTGAAGTACTCGCCGATCAGGAAGGTCGTCGCCTGCCAGGTGGTCATCAACATGCCCAGTTGCTGGACGAACTGCGGCAGGTTGTTGTTCGGGTTGTCCTGGGTCTGGCTGGCCAGCACCACGGTGCGGAACGAATCGGCAATCCTCCGCCCAGCACCTCGTCCAGTCCTGGCACGCCGGTGGCCAGGCGGTTGATAGTCACTTTGGAGCTCATGGGGAATTTTCCTGCGAAGGGGTATCACTCAAAGAAGGTTCCCACACGCCACTCAGCAAACGTGCGGTAAGCGAGGGCCCGATCAGCGTGGTCAGCAACTGGTAATAAGTGGTCAGCAACACTTCACCGAAAAACAGCGCATCGGTTTCGCTTTGCTCGACGAGTACGGATGAGAGGACCGTCAGCTCCATGGCGGCCTGCGCACTGTCATAAGTGCCGGCCAAGCGTGGATGAGTGGAGGTGCACAAGTGGAGGCTGCGCCGATAAAGCGCGGCAACGCCTTGCTGGCCAATGATAGGCGTGAGGGCCGCGCCCATCTCTTGCAAGGTGGCAATGATCGCCTGGGCGACTTTTTCAATGTCAGCGTTGGGGCCAACGCGGTGCGCCAGAGAAGCTACGATCTGGCGGCTCTCTTTGCTTAGCGTGGACATGGCTAACGGCTATCTGATGGACAGAATATTGATAGTACACCCTATAGCACGCGGCCAAGGCGCTATTTGATAGCGCATCGCAACTGCGCTCAGGGGGCAGTCCCGCCGACAGGCTGGCATCCGCCGCCCCGTCACTGTCCTCAACAAGAGGCTTACACGCGACTTACCGTTGGCCTGCTTCGATAAGAGAAATTTCCACCAGGGCCTAGGCTGCGTCTGATGGAGGAACTGCCCGTCTCGGCTGGATCATGGGTTCGCTCGAATCAATTCGATTTGTTGTTAACCCTTTTCAAGGAACCCATAGGGTCTTCGAAAGAGAAATAGGCGTCGGATGGGTCAACTACTTGGACTACCACTGAACGGAGGTCCTTCATGGGCATGTTCAATCCACCTCACCCTGGTGGGATCCTTCTTGATGATGTGATACCTGGCCTGGGAACCACTATTACCGAGTTTGCTCGGCATCTGGGCTTTGCTCGAGAAACGCTCTCGAGAATTTTACATGGTCATGCGCCCATCAGCCCGGACCTCGCTGTAAGACTGGAGCGTGCAGGGATCAGTACCGCACGTCTCTGGCTGAGCATCCAAGCAGACTACGATCTGTGGCAGGCGGAACATCGTGAGCAACCCCCTATCGAGCGTTATGCCCAGGTGAACTGAGGCGCGCCCTGCCCCATCGTCAAGATCGTTCCCGGCTGAGCAGGAACGATCCAAGAAAACCAAACCTAGCGCTTGGCCAGCTCCATGATCATCCGGCTCAGCAGATAGATACGCGGGGCCACGCTTTCCACTTCGGCGTATTCCTCGGGGGTATGGATATTGCCGCCGACAATCCCGAAGCCGTCCAGCGTCGGCGTGCCCACGCCGGCCGACAGGCTGGCATCCGCCGCCCCGCCGCTGCCCTCGATGGTCAGCTTGCGCCCGAGTTCGCCGTAGATGCCCTGGGCGATGGTCACCAGCGCGTCGGACTGAGGCGTTTGCGGCATCGGCGGTAGCCCGCGCAGCAAGCTGGTCTTGACCTCGGTGTCGGGAATCAGCTTGTTGGCCGAGACTCGCGCCAGATCCTTCTCGATCCGATCGAACTCCTCCGGCAAGGCCGCCCGGACATCGGCCTTGGCGGTGGCCTGGTCAGGAATCACATTGACCCGGTCGCCGGCCTTGAGCACGGTGAAGTTGATGGTGGTTTTCTTCTCTTCGTCGCCCAGCTTGCTCAGTTGCAGGATCTGATGGGCCGCCTCCATCGCCGCGTTGCGTCCCAGTTCCGGGGCCACGCCGGCATGCGCGGCCTTGCCCTTGACCTCGACCAGCGCAGTGGCACTGCCCTTGCGCCAGACCACCAGGCCATCGGCGGGACGACCGGGTTCCAGGTTCAGCGTCACATCGTGGGCCTTGGCGGTTTTCCGGATCAGTTCGGAAGCGCTCTCCGAGCCGGTTTCCTCGCTGGCGTCGAGCAGGAAGGTGATTTGCGCATAGTCTTTGAAGTCTTGGTTCTTCAGCACCTTGAGGGCATAGATCCCGGCGACGATACCGCCCTTGTCATCCATCACACCGGGGCCATAGGCGCGGCCGTCCTTGATGTGAAATGGGCGCTCGCTGGCCGAGCCTTCCTTGAACACGGTGTCCATATGCGCCATCAACAGGATTTTTGCCTTGCCGGTGCCCTTGAGGGTGGCGAGTACATGACTGTTGTGGGCGTTTGCGTCGGGGACCAACTCGATAGTGGCACCGAGCTTTTTCAGCTCATCGACGGCGATGTCGCGCACCTGGGTCAGGCCCGGCTCGTAGCCGGAACCCGAATCGATATTCACCAGGCGCTCCAGCAGCTTCAAAGCCTCGGCCTTGTATTGTTCGGCGTCGGCCTGGATTGGTTTGTGAGGTTCGGCGCTCCAGGCCGGGGCGCTGAAACCACAGGCGAGCGCCAGGCCGAGGGTGGTGGCCAGTGCGGTGCGAGGGAGAGTGAACGTCATGAACGGATCCTTGTTTTTTGTTGGAGTGTTGCACCCACCTTAAACGAAAAAGAGACCAAACGGCCAAGCGCTTGATCTCTCTAATAAGTGGAGAACCGTGAACAGTTTTATGTTCTCACGAGTTCAATCAATTGGCTGGTTGTCCATTACCGGGGGATGGCTGATTGGATGGGCGCGCGTCCTCAAGCAGCGCATCCACCACCGCACGGGCCACTTCCACCGAATGCAGCATGCCCCAGAACAACGCCCGTTCGACGGGGTTGGTATGCAGGCTGATTTCGTCGCCATTGAGTTCTGCCGTTTCGAGCAGATTGGACACGTAGGTCAGCGCGTCCTGGGCATTGATACCGGGTTGGATGGCGAACAGCGTGGGTTTGTACGGGGCTTCAGGGGTGACGGGTTTGGAGCAGGTGAATGCCAGCGTATCGAGCAGCCGAGGGGTATCGGTCGGGACCGGCTCAGCCTCGTTGGAAGAGGTATCAGAGAGTTTGCGCAGGTACAGGTCTTTGTCGGCGGTACTTCGGATTTTGCCGGTGATCGGTGGATCGGGGGTGATTTTCTTTGACATGGTGACGCTCCTTCTTAACTTAGGGAACTCGTCATCTCCACGCTGCAAAACGAAAGGTGGCGAGCCGTACACAGGTTTGCAGACCGGTAAGAAGGAACCGGTAGGCCGAAGCCTCCTGCGCACAGCCCGCCATAACGCGAGCACAAAAACCGCTTCCGCGGCACTGTGCGCCTTCTTAAACCCGGGCTGCAAAACCCGTATCGCTGAATTTGCAGCGACAACCAGACTGTAGCCCTGGCGTTTGGCGCACGCAATATTCTCCCACGACTGAAACGCGTGGGAAATATGAGTTTTTTCGGAAGGCCATTTCGCGTATTGATTGAGCGCTGCTGAGCCACGCACTCCAAAGCGAAGACCCACGCCTTACCCTATGCTGATGAAAACGCGTCGATCAGCAAGGGCGAGGTCAGGAGACATGGAAATCCGAAAGGGTTAAGTAAGTGCCATTCAAATCCGTCCCCTTTTCGGTCCCTCCTTTTTTAGTCTTCTCGATCACCAGTCAGATACTGAGAAGTTTGTCGTCGAACCAGACATCCTCGTATTGTTCCGTGATGAGAAATCTTGATCCAGGTGGAAGCCCCAAGTATGGAAGCAGCAGGGGCTCCCAATTTTCAATGTGCGAGACATGCAAAGGAGCAAAAAAATCTGAAGCATCAGAAAGTACCTCTCCAGCCCATATATACCAGCCGCACGTTCCAAGCTCGGGTTTGACTCGCATGCCATTCAACGGACGTACCCCATCCTTAACGTCAAGGGATATCCCAACTTTATGATTCGGATCACACCAAAAAAATTCAACGCCTAACCTTAAACAAACTGCCCGTTGTACCGCTTCCGTATTCTCTTTCATCGTCAGAATCCAAAATATTTTCTCATAGCCTTGCCAAACGCCCCTAGCTGCCCGCCCTGGCTTGCCGAACAACTTGGGCAGTGCGGCTGAACAGCATCAAGCGACCGTTGAGCCTGCGAGTCGACCGCCCCATCCCGATAATACTGCACTACAAGTGGATCAATGTGATCAGCAACCTGACGACTTGATACTGCCCCACAATCAACGCAAGGTCGTCCTTGCACAGAAGCCCTCTTATCTGCTCCAGGACCAGCGTCTCGAGGACGGTGGCGCGCGCTGTATCGCGACTGCTTGATCCACATGGGTGTCAGGCACGACTCGATCGTAGCCAATGACGAGGAAACGGATTCGACGGGTTCAATCAGTCAGGTTGAGAAAGAGAGAAAGTCCTGCAATTAAAAACTGCAGGATGAGTTGGCTTTCAGCCTTGACTCGAGACAAACTAATGGGCGTCTCCTTTTCGCCTTAACCAGATAAAATTGATACTCGATGACGGTTAAGCAAGCGCCATTCAAATGCGTCAACTTTACTCCGCCTTAATATAAGCTCTAAATTTATTCCTTCCACCACCGGCCAACGACGCGGAAAGCAGCTCGATAGTCTGGGCGGTCGCAATCTAAAATCCACAAAAAACACGAAATTTAGGCATAAAACCACCTCTATCAATATTCCTCAAAACTGCTTACGACTGACTCTTGCCCCCAACAAAACCAGACAACTCCCTTTCAGCGTCTAGATATTCTCAGCAACCTTTGTACCGATCAATTCAGCAACGTCAAACTCAGCCCCTCACCAGCGATAATATCCTCTGGAATTTTTCCATAAACAAATATTTCATCACCCAAATTCAGAATAGACAAACACGCCTCATCATCAAACAAAAAAAACAACCCAATTAACTCATTTTCTACTGATGATTGAATAGTCGAAACCGACACTAAGCATCGCCCCACAACACGAGAAAAACAAGGCTCACCTGAAACACAAACAACAATCTGTTCTCCATACTCTCCAAGATCAACTCCAACAACATCCCCCAAAGACAAGCACAGAGACGCACCATTGTTACCACCATACATTCGCATAGGTACGTAACCATCAAAAAAAAAGGCACACCTGCTGGGGAGATGTATCTTTTTTCCCAGAAAAAACATGCATCAAAATATTTACCGATAACAAATTTAGCCTAGAGCACCTGGCAACAAAGTTCTTATCAGTTCAGGGACGGCCATTATTCCACTACTCCTTTAAGAGCACTTTTTACTGATGAGCCCTGAGTCAAACCATCTTTCAAAATGATTACAAACCAACCATCAGGCTTACTCACAACAACATCATCACCTTTAATCCGGCCAAATAGAAATCACAGCTCGACCTATTAGCGATCTATCACCAAGAAGACCACCAATTCAACCTCCACCTTTAACTCAGACCGCTAACCGACAAATAGAAGCCATTAAAGCTCACCATCCCTACTTAAATCCCTACTTATACTTAATTTAACCTAACAGTCAGACCTTTCCCTACAAACCTCACCAAGGACACCAACCTTGCTTAATCAACACTATCCAAGATTTCTTGCAATTTTCTAGGGTCAGCCGCACGCCCAAAATAATATCCTATAACATCAACGCCATCAATCTGCCCCCTCTTCTCAGTCCAGAAAGGAATATAATACTTACGACCTATTAGCTCCTCTAGCCTCGCAACATCAGAGCAATTACAAATACTAAGAAACGGACCATAATTCTCACTAA
>NZ_CAJFDC010000017.1 GCF_904067045.1 Pseudomonas sp. FEN
GGCCACCGGCCGGCTCGCCCAGATGGCGGGCGCCGAAGCTTTCGCCCAGGCCCAGGCCCATCGCGCGCTTGATCAGGAACGCGGCGCCGAGCTTCGAGCCTTCGGAGACGAAGAGCCAACCCAGGGCCTCGGCCTTGCTCGGGTTGTTCACGGCACCGGCCAGCGGCGCCGGTACTTCGGTGTCGAGGTCGGCGAGGTCGGCCTTGGCCGCTTCGGCGCGGCAGCGCTCGGGCAGGTCCGCGATGATGGCGATCAGTTCGGGGTCGTTGTACAGCGCCACCAGCTCCGACTGGAACAGGTACTGGGCCACCACGAAACGGGCGAAACCGGCTCGGGTTTCAAATGGCGCATGGGCTTTGACCAACTGGTCGAGCCTGGCATGTGGCGCGTGGGTGATCTGGTTCAGGCGTTGCGAGCGCAGGCTCGGCTGCTGGCGGTTGTCCGGAGTGCTCATGACCATGTCCTTGAGAATTAAGAGGCGCTGTGTGACTGGACGAATCAGAAGATGCGTGACAGTAAAAACACTCGTCCGGGCGCTGTGAAATCCGCCCGGGTGAGCGGTGGTTCGATCAGATGTCCCAGACCAGGTTGACCGAGAAATTGCGCCCCGGCGCGGTCAGGCGCTCGAGGTTGGCCGGGTTCAGCACACCGGCTTCGCCGACGCTGTCGTAGCCACGCACGTCATCCCAGTTTCCAGTACTGCTTGTCGGTCAGGTTGTAGAGGCCGGCGTTGACGGTGACATCCTGGCTGACCTTGTAGTAGCCGCTCAGGTCCAGCACGCCGTAGCTCGGGGTCTTGAACTGCTCGCCCTTGCCGTCGGGCGAGAGAAGTTGCTGCTGTCCACCAGCTTCTTGCGCTGCACCAGCGTCCAGCTCAACAGGCCGCCGTAGTTGTCCTGGTCGTAGCCCAGGCCCATGACGGCGGTCAATGGGTTGACGCTGTTGAGCGGTTGGCCGGTGTCGTTGTTGCGACCATGGGCATAGGCCAGGGAGCCCTTGCTGTAGAGGCCTGGTGGTGCGCCGAAGGTATCCAGGTCGAGGCGTCCCTTGAGTTCGCCGCCCTTGATGGTGGCGTGCTTGATGTTGTTGCTCTGGAAGGTCAACTCGCTGTAGCCGGGGGCGATGGCGTCCTCGTTGATGAAGTCGCGATACTGGTTGTAGAACAGCGTGAGGTCGAAGGTGCCGTGCTCGAACTTGCCGCGCACGCCGCTTAGTAGCTTTTGCTCTTTTCCGGTTGCAGGTTCGGGTTGGGCGCAACCTGATAGCCCGTGCTCAGGTTCTGGAAACGACCGTACAGGGCCTTGGCCGATGGGGTGCGGAAACCTTCGGCGTACTGCCCGTACCAGGTGTACTGGTCGCTCAGGGCGTAGGTCAGGCCGAACTTGGGCGAAATCCGATGCCAGGTCTTGTTGGCGTCGTCGACGGTGCCGCCACCGGCCGCGGCGATGGTGTTGAGGAACGCCTGGGTGATCCGCGGCTTGAGTTGGGTGTAGTCATAGCGCAGGCCCGGCAGGAAGGTCCAGCGGTTCCAGCCAATCTGGTCCTGGGCGAACAGGCTGTAGCTGTCGAGCGTCGGGTCCGGGAAGTCGCTGGACTTGACCAGACGGTCGGACGGGCTGTCGGCGCCCACGGCGGTACAACCCCGGCTCACGGCCAGGCAGGTAGCGGAACCGCTGCGTGAACCACTGACTTTCTGTTGCTTGAGCGTGGTGCCGTAGGTCAACAGGTGATCGGTCTCCCCGACATTGAAGGCTTTGTCGGCCTGGGCATCGAAGACCCACTGGTTTTCTTCGTAGACCGTGTCGCGGCGGCGCAGGACGTTACGGGTGAAGGGGAAATAGTTTTCCAGGGTGCTCTGGTCGGTTTTCGCGATCTGGTAGTTCAGGCTCAGCTTGAGGTGATCGGCCACGACACTGTCCAGACCGAAGCGGTTTTCGATGCCGAAACGTTCGCGGCCGATGGTGTCGTTGCCCGTGCGCGAGCGGTACATGCCCAGTGGCTGGCCGGCGTTGAACGGACCGCCCACGGCGCTGCGCTGGTTGGTATCGACATCGTCCTTGTAGCGCTCGTAGGTCAGGCCCAGGCGTGAGTCGTCGTTGTAGTTCCAACCCAGTTTGGCCAGCACGTTGGTGGTCCGGACCTGCTCCGGATTGGCCGCGGTGCGGTCCAGGCCGCTGCCGCCAGTGTCGCCATAGGACTCGGTCTGACGGCCGTTGCGTTGGCTCAGGTGCAGCAGGCCATCGACATCGCCCGTGCGTCCGGCGACGGTGGCCGAGCTCAGCCAACTGCTGTTGCCGAACTGTAGCCGCTCTTCAGGCGGGCGCCGATGTCCTGGCCCGGCTTGATGATGTCATCCGGGTCGAGGGTGTAATAGCTCACGGCGCCGCCGATGGCGTTGCTGCCGTAAAGCACAGACGCTGGACCACGGAGGATCTCCACGCGTTTGAACGATTTCCGGGTCGACGTAGTTGCGCTGGGTGCTGGCGTAAGGGCCATTGAAGAAACTGTCGGGAATCTCGACGCCATCGACCTGGGTCAGGATCCGGTCGCCGTCGATACCGCGAATGTTGTAGTGGTTGATGCCACCGCCGCGCTGGCCGGTGCCGCCCACCGAGACGCCGGGTTCGTCACGCACCAGTTCCTTGAGGGTATTGACGTTCTGGCGGTCGAGTTGCTGGCGGTCCTTCACCGTCACGGTGTTGGGCACCGAGCTGACGTCCTGCTCCTGGCGGGTGGCGCTGATGGTTAGCTGCTCCAGGTTCAGGGTGCTGCGCTGGCGCGTTTTTTCCAGGACGATGCTGTTGTCGCCGACTTTGCGGTAGCTCAGGTTGGTGCCGACCAGCAGGCGTTCCAAAGCTGTTTCCGGCGGCAGTGCTCCTGCACGCCGGGTGAGGCCACGGCCTGGCCGAGCTCGGCGGGCAAGCCGACCTGCCAGCCGGTGATCGCGGTGAAGGCATTGAGCGCCGACACCAGGGGTTGTTGCGCGATCGAGAAACGGTAGTTGCCCAGACTCCTGGCCGGTTGTTCGGCGCTACCGGCGGCCAGCACCGGCGTCGCTTGCGCGGCGGCCAACAGGATGGCGGCGAGCACGGACAGGCTGCATTGTTGCAGGCCGCCGGTGCGGGCCTTGAAGGTGAAACGAGTGGGCATCGATAGCGCTCCCGGGTGGACGAATCGTTATAGGTGCTTAGCGGTTCAAAATGAGAATCACTTGCATTGGATATAACGAGACGAATCACCGAGGGCTATCGCGTAAAAATAACTGTTCTCAGTTGAGAATCACCAGTGCCGGGTACTCCGAGACCTTGGCGGAGGTGATCTGGGCCAGGGCGCGGGACCACGTCCAGGGGCTTGTCCAGGCGGTAGTTGCCAGTAACGGCGACTTGGGCCAGGTGCTCGTTGTTGTTGATGATCCAGCCGGGGTAATAGCGGCGCAGTTCGGCCAGCACCTGGCTCATCGGGCAATTTTCGAACACCAGGCGGCCCTGGACCCAGGCCAGGTCCTTCTGCGCATCGAGCTTTTCCGGGCGCCCGAAGCCGTGGGGACCGACCCGTACACTGTTGCCGGCGGACAGGCGCAGGCGGGCGCTGTCGTCGAGGGTGCGCAGGTCGACAGCGCCGCGCTGGACCTGCACTTGCGCCTCACCGTCGAGGTAACGCACCGCGAAGCTGGTATCGCTGACGCTGGCGCGGACCGGTCCGGCATCGATTTCCAGCGGTAGCTCGCGTTCGGCGGCGACTTCGAAGAATGCCTCGCCCTTGTACAGCCGGGCCTGGTGTTGGCGTTCGTTGAAGCGGCTGGAGAATGCCGAGTTGGTGTTGAGCAGGACCTTCGAGCCATCCTCGAGTTGCAGGTGCTGGCGTTCGCCGGCCACGGTCAGGTGATCGGCCTGCAGGCGCAGGGGCAGGTTGCCGTGGATGCCGAGGGCGATCAGCAGCGCGGCGGCGCTGGCCAGGGGTTTTCCAGTGCGGGCGCAGGCGTCGCGACAGTGACGGGCGCCGCTGTTGTTGCAGGACCTGGGCGGCGGCGAACACTGGCTGCGCATTCCAGGCGTCGCTGGCGCGCGCATAGGCCTGGGCATGGCGCGGGTCGGCGGCGTACCAGGCTTCGAAGGCGGCCTGTTGTTCGGCGCTCGGGTACTCCATCAGGATCAGCCAGTCCAGTGCCTGATCCATGGCCGGGTCGTGGCGGCACCTGCCGGAGGCGGAAGGGCGCGGGTCTTGACTGTTTGTCACGGGTGTTCCTCGGCAACGGTTGCCACGGTTTGGTTCAACGGCCTTATGATTTTGAGCGATAGCGCTGGCTCTTGAGCTGACTGCCACGCGACCCGGGTCTGGAGCTTAAGGGCGATCCAATCGTTCGGCCACCTCGACACAGATCGCCATGATCAGTTTGAGCTCTTTTTGCACGGTGCTCAGGACACGTCGAGCTGTTCGGCGATCTCCTGGTAACCGCGCCCGTGGAGGCGACTGAGGAATGAAAATCCGTTGCTGGCGGGCACTCAACCGAGCGAGGCTGACGCTCAGGCGCTGGAGTATCTGCTCAGCGTGGGCGGCGTCTTCCGCCGTACTCAGGGGCGCGGCGACATTCTGCATCACAGCCAACGGCACATCGTCCATCAGGGTGCGCGACTGGATACGGCGCGCGCGCAGATGAATCCAGCGCCAGGTTGCGCGCGGTCTGGAACACGAAGGGTTCGAGGTGATCCACCGGGTGTTCGCTCAGGGCGCGGGTGACCCGCAGGTAGGTTTCCTGCAGCAGATCCTCGGCGGTGCTGGGGTTGTTGACCATGCGCTGCAAGGTCCGCAGCAGCGTGACACGCTGGGCGAGGAAGACAGTGTTGAAATGGGATTGACTCACGGAAGCACCGGACCGATGACAAGTAATGATAATGCTTATCATCTGTATTGTTGGTCAAGCCCTGATACGCTCCTTGTTCTTCCAGTGTTTGAGGCATCCGGCTGATCGGACCCGCAGCGACCTACTACTGAGCCGGCCTGCTGGCGATGGCGCCCTGATGGGCGATACAAGATCGACCAGTTGCTGGAATCCAAACGAAAACAAATAGGGTCGTTGCTCTTTTTGGATGCGTCACTGATAATGTTTCGCGAGGGCTCCTTAAAGAGCAGGGGTATTGAGCATCACGGCGACATTGGCTCAATACTGTGGATGTGCAAGGCTCGCCGGCCTTGTGGTAGCGGCAACCGGCAACAATGGTTGGCTTCCGACCCCTTTCTCGTGTCACACGGGGACGTGCTAAGCGAAGCGCTGCGACTACCAGCCCTCATTATTTTCTTGAAAAGGTGCTCATCTTAGAGCTCCTTTTTTGCTTTCAGAGTGCCGACTTTCGTTGCGTGAGGACTACGGTGTAGTTTGTAGGCGGTCACCACCGAGTAGAAGTTGTTTCCCTCTGTGTCCAACTGTGGCGAAAGAATCACACATCCCTTTGCACTCTTCAGAAGGGTCAGGCGATAACCGTCTGCGGTGAGGTGAAACTCACATAGGATCTGTGCGCCCGGCGAACAGATGGTCGCTACATACATTGCAACATCGTGAATGCTCTTGCATCCCCACTTGGGAAGCTCGTGCCCGTGGCCTTGCCAGATATGATTGACTCCGAAGCCTTTGTTTACACCGACATGTTTACCCACCCTGAGATAGATTTCGCCCGCCGGTAACGTGAGGTTTCGACTGCTATAGCCTGGAATCAAGCCATAGCTTGGAAGGCCCGTCACGGGATGCGGTATGAAGTCATCTTCGTGCAAATTACAGTAATCGTGTAGGGGCTTGGGTGGTGAGGTCTGTGACAAGGAAGAGCATCCTTTGCGTTGTACTCCTGATTATGCACAAGCAAATAGGTGTTCAGACTGTTTGAAGTTTTAAGCAATAAAATTTTCGTATTGCGATGTGCTTGTTCAATATTCAGTCTGATATTGCGGTATTTGATTGGGGTAAAGAATTTTGCAGATTTTAAGTCGTTGTTTTTAGATGAATGTGTAGGCTGTTTCTTATTTATATGCTCAATTCATCAATATTTTGCTAGTAGATGAAGCGGTTTGCAAAAAAATCTCATATTTCCTACATGTTTCAGGTGTGGGAGAATATTGCGTGCGCGAAAGGTGAACGCTAGAGTCTGGTTGTCGCTGCAAATTCAGCGATACGGGTTTTGCAGCCCGGAATAGCAAAGGCGTACAGCGCCGCGAAAGCGGTTTTTGTGCTCGCTTCATGGTGAGCTGTGCGCAGGAGGCTTCGGCCTGCCGGTTCCTTTGCTCCGGTCTGCAAACCTGTGTACGGCTCGCCACCTTTCGTTTTGCAGCGTGGTGACGAGTTCCTTATCTAGCAAAGGAGCTTTACCATGACCAGAAGATCACCCCCGATCCGCCGACCGTTCGCAATGCCTCAGTACGGCGGACAAAGAGATGTACCTGCGTAAATTCTCTGACGAATCTTCAAGCGAGGTTGCGCCGGTCCCGGCAAATACGGCTCGTTTGCTCGATACCCTCGCGCTCACCTGCTCCAAACCCATCATCCCCGTAGCCCCGCACAAGCCCACACTATTTGCCATTCAACCGGGCATCAGTGCCAGGATGCGTTGACCTACGTTTCGAATCTGCTCGAAACAGCGGAGCTCAATGGCGATGAAATCAGCTTGCATACCAATCCCGTCGAACGGGCGTTGTTCTGGGGCATGTTGCATTCGGTGGAAGTGGCGCGCGCGGTGGTGGATGCGTTGTTGGAGGGGGCGTGCTTACCTGATCCGCTTCACCGTCGTTGGACAGCCAATAAGCAAAAACGAAAAAACCGCCCAAAGCGCAATGCAGTCCACCCAAAAATGTAGTTCACCTAATAAAGGGAGGTGAACACAGTACCTGTGGGAGCAGAGCTTGCTCGCGAAAGGGCCCTTGAAGTCGTTAAAAAGCTTCGCGGGCAAGCTCCGCTCCCACAAGGTAAGGGTGGGCTTCTAATACCGTGTTTTCTTAGTGAACGACGTTGTGTCAAAGGCGGGCTTTCAAACCTTCGTATATCCCTCGGCGAAATCAATGCTTAAAGCATTTGAGCCCTGTCCGGGTGGCTAATGGAGCAAATCCTATGGATAAGCAAAGGACTCGTCAACGGTAGAGAGCGCTGACGCAGCGATAACGGTGTCACGTTCACCATCGCTATCGCCAGCGAGCTGGCTCCTACAAAATCGGTGTTTCACCACGAGATTTTGTCGAGCCTGCCCCGGCGTCCCGGCAAGCCAGGTTCCGCGAGGGATCGTGCTCAACCTGCCTGATCGGCGTTAACGCCGTGCCGCCAGATACGCCTCATAATCCGGCACCCGATACTCATGCGCCTGTTCCATCAACGGGCTGCTGAGCAGGTAATCGGCGCTGCACTCGTTGCAGGCCACGGGAATGTTCCACACCGCCGCGACCCGCAGCAACGCCTTGATATCCGGGTCGTGGGGCTGCGGTTCGAACGGGTCCCAGAAGAAAATCAGCATGTCCACCCGCTGCTCGGCAATACGCGCGCCCAACTGCTGGTCGCCGCCAATGGGCCGCTGATCATACTCTCCACCGGCAGCCCCAGACGCTTGTTCAACAACAAACCGGTTGTGCCGGTGGCCACCAGTTCATGCTGAGCCAGACGCTCTTTCTGGCGCTCGGCCCAGTCCAGCAGAAACACTTTGCAATGGTCGTGGGCGACCAGGGCGATACGCTTGCGCGCCGCCATGGTGGTATGGGTAAAGCTGATCCCTATCATCGGTTCCTGCTGCACGCCTGTTCCTCGTTCCACGGTTATTCGGCGTTGCACAGCGCCAGGCAGTTATCCAGCATGCGGTTGGAGAAGCCCCACTCGTTGTCGTACCAGGCCAGGACCTTGAGCAGCTTGCCGCTGGCCTTGGTGTGGTTGGCGTCGAAGATCGACGACAGCGGGTTGTGGTTGAAAATCGCTGGAAACCAGGGGCAGGGTGTTGTAACCGAGGATCTTCGAATGCTGGCTGGCTTCCTTGAGCAGGGCGTTGACCTCGTCGGCGCTGGCCTCGCGCTTGAGCTGCACGGTCAGGTCCACCAGGGACACGTTGATCACCGGCACGCGCACGGCCATGCCGGTCAGCTTGCCCGCCAGTTCCGCAGCACCAGGCCGACGGCTTCGGCGGCGCCGGTCTTGCTCGGGATCATGTTCTGGGTCGCCGAGCGCGCGCGGTACGGGTCGGTGTGGTAGACGTCGGTCAGGTTCTGGTCGTTGGTGTAGGCGTGGATGGTGGTCATCAGGCCACTTTCGATGCCCAGCTCGCGGTGCAGCACCTGGGCCACCGGGGCCAGGCAGTTGGTGGTGCACGACGCGTTGGAAATGATCTGGTGCGACTGGCGCAGGATGTCATGGTTGACCCCGTACACCACGGTGGCATCGGCGCCTTTGGCCGGTGCCGAGATAATCACTTTGCGGGCCCCGGCGCTCAGGTGCGCGGCGGCCTTGGCGCGGTCGGTGAACAGGCCGGTGCACTCGAAAACCACGTCGATCTTCTCGGCGGCCCACGGCAGTTCGGCCGGGTTGCGGATCGCGCTGACGGCAATCCGGTCGCCGTTGACGGTCAGGCTTTCGTTGTCATGCTCTACGCTGGCATCAAAGGTGCCGTGAACCGTGTCGTACTTGAGCAGGTGGGCATTGATGGCGCTGTCGCCCAGGTCGTTGATGGCGACGACCTGCAGGTCCTGAACGGTAACCTTGGGTATAGAGTGCGCGCAGGACGTTGCGGCCGATGCGGCCAAAACCGTTGATTGCGATTCGTAGAGTCATTTAGGGAAGCGCCTTCCATAGATTTGTTGTTGGAATTACAAGATTATTCGCATAAAAATAGAAAACAAGCCTTTTTAGTGGCAATATTTTGTTTTATCTACAACGAGTGACCTGAGTCAACGGGTCCGGATGATTGCAAAGCCCCGTCGTATGAGGCTTTCGGTCAGCTAGGAACCACAGGTCGCCACATCCGTTAGCCTGGAGTTCTACACATGCATCCCCGCGTTCTAGAGGTCACCGAACGGCTTGTCGCCCGCAGCCGCGCTACTCGCCAGGCGTATCTGGCACTGATTCATGGCGCCGCCAGCGATGGCCCGATGCGCGGCAAGCTGCAATGCGCGAACTTTGCCCACGGCGTGGCCGGGTGTGGCAGCGACGACAAGCAGAACCTGCGTCTGATGAACGCCGCCAACGTGGCGATCGTTTCCTCCTATAACGACATGCTTTCCGCGCACCAGCCTTACGAAAACTATCCGCAACAGATCAAGCATGCCCTGCGCGAAATCGGCTCGGTCGGCCAGTTCGCTGGCGGTGTACCGGCCATGTGCGATGGCGTGACCCAGGGCGAGCCGGGCATGGAGCTGGGTATCGCCAGTCGCGAAGTGATCGCGATGTCCACCGCCGTGGCGCTGTCGCACAACATGTTCGATGCGGCGATGATGCTCGGCATCTGTGACAAGATCGTGCCCGGCCTGTTGATGGGCGCCTTGCGCTTCGGTCACCTGCCAACCATCTTCGTGCCCGGCGGGCCGATGGTCTCGGGGATTTCCAACAAGGAAAAGGCCGATGTGCGCCAGCGCTATGCCGAAGGCAAGGCCAGCCGCGAGGAGCTGCTGGAATCGGAGATGAAGTCCTACCACAGCCCGGCACCTGCACCTTCTACGGCACCGCCAACACCAACCAGTTGCTGATGGAAGTCATGGGCCTGCACTTGCCGGGCTCGTCTTCGTCAACCCCAATACCCCGCTGCGCGATGCCCTGACCCGCGAAGCGGCGCACCAGATCACCCGCCTGACCAAACAGAGCGGCAGCTTCATGCCCCTGGGTGAGATTGTAGACGAGCGTTCGCTGGTCAACTCGATCGTCGCGCTGCACGCCACCGGCGGTTCCACCAACCACACCCTGCACATGCGGCGATCGCCCAGGCGGCCGGTATCCAGCTGACCTGGCAGGACATGGCCGACCTTTCCGAGGTGGTGCCGACCCTGTCCCACGTCTATCCGAACGGCAAGGCCGATATCAACCACTTCCAGGCGGCGGGCGGCATGGCCTTCCTGATCCGCGAACTGCTGGAAGCCGGCTTGTTGCACGAAGAGGTCAACACCGTGGCCGGCTTCGGCCTCAGCCGCTACACCCAGGAGCCGTTCCTGCAGAACGGCGAACTGGTCTGGCGCGACGGCCCGATCGAAAGCCTCGATGAAAACATCCTGCGCCCGGTGGCCCGTGCCTTCTCCCCTGAGGGCGGCCCTGCGGGTGATGGAAGGCAACCTCGGGCGTGGCGTGATGAAAGTTTCCGCCGTGGCAGTGGAACACCAGATCGTCGAAGCCCCGGCGGTGGTGTTCCAGGACCAGCAGGACCTGGCCGACGCGTTCAAGGCCGGCTTGCTGGAGAAGGATTTCGTCGCGGTGATGCGCTTCCAGGGGCCGCGCTCCAACGGTATGCCTGAACTGCACAATGACCGTTCCTCGCGTCTGCAGGACCGTGGCCAGGTCAGCAGCCGGGCAGACGGGGTCGTCGGGTGCAGTTCGGGCATACCGTTGGAGCGCGGCCCCTGGAAGCGCATCACCGCGGACGAAATCCTTCTCCAGCAAGCCGGCCTTGAACGCGTCGGCCAGGTCCTGCTGGTCCTGGAACACCACCGCCGGGGCTTCGACGATCTGGTGTTCCACTGCCACGGCGGAAACTTTCATTCACGCCACGCCCGAGGTTTGCCTTCCATCACCCGCAGGCCGCCCTCAGGGGAGAAGGCACGGGCCACCGGGCGCAGGATGTTTTTCATCGAGGCTTTCGATCGGGCCGTCGCGCCAGACCAGTTTCGCCGTTCTGCAGGAACGGCTCCTGGGTGTAGCGGCTGAGGCCGAAAGCCGGCCACGGTGTTGACCTCTTCGTGCAACAAGCCGGCTTCCAGCAGTTCGCGGATCAGGAAGGCCATGCCGCCCGCCGCCTGGAAGTGGTTGATATCGGCCTTGCCGTTCGGATAGACGTGGGACAGGGTCGGCACCACCTCGGAAAGGTCGGCCATGTCCTGCCAGGTCAGCTGGATACCGGCCGCCTGGGCGATCGCCGGCATGTGCAGGGTGTGGTTGGTGGAACCGCCGGTGGCGTGCAGCGCGACGATCGAGTTGACCAGCGAACGCTCGTCTACAATCTCACCCAGGGGCATGAAGCTGCCGCTCTGTTTGGTCAGGCGGGTGATCTGGTGCGCCGCTTCGCGGGTCAGGGCATCGCGCAGCGGGGTATTGGGGTTGACGAAGGACGAGCCCGGCAAGTGCAGGCCCATGACTTCCATCAGCAACTGGTTGGTGTTGGCGGTGCCGTAGAAGGTGCAGGTGCCGGGGGCTGTGGTAGGACTTCATCTCCGATTCCAGCAGCTCCTCGCGGCTGGCCTTGCCTTCGGCATAGCGCTGGCGCACATCGGCCTTTTCCTTGTTGGAAATCCCGAGACCATCGGCCCGCCGGGCACGAAGATGGTTGGCAGGTGACCGAAGCGCAAGGCGCCCATCAACAGGCCGGGCACGATCTTGTCACAGATGCCGAGCATCATCGCCGCATCGAACATGTTGTGCGACAGCGCCACGGCGGTGGACATCGCGATCACTTCGCGACTGGCGATACCCAGCTCCATGCCCGGCTCGCCCTGGGTCACGCCATCGCACATGGCCGGTACACCGCCAGCGAACTGGCCGACCGAGCCGATTTCGCGCAGGGCATGCTTGATCTGTTGCGGATAGTTTTCGTAAGGCTGGTGCGCGGAAAGCATGTCGTTATAGGAGGAAACGATCGCCACGTTGGCGGCGTTCATCAGACGCAGGTTCTGCTTGTCGTCGCTGCCACACCCGGCCACGCCGTGGGCAAAGTTCGCGCATTGCAGCTTGCCGCGCATCGGGCCATCGCTGGCGGCGCCATGAATCAGTGCCAGATACGCCTGGCGAGTAGCGCGGCTGCGGGCGACAAGCCGTTCGGTGACCTCTAGAACGCGGGGATGCATGTGTAGAACTCCAGGCTAACGGATGTGGCGACCTGTGGTTCCTAGCTGACCGAAAGCCTCATACGACGGGGCTTTGCAATCATCCGGACCCGTTGACTCAGGTCACTCGTTGTAGATAAAACAAAATATTGCCACTAAAAAGGCTTGTTTTCTATTTTTATGCGAATAATCTTGTAATTCCAACAACAAATCTATGGAAGGCGCTTCCCTAAATGACTCTACGAATCGCAATCAACGGTTTTGGCCGCATCGGCCGCAACGTCCTGCGCGCACTCTATACCCAAGGTTACCGTCAGGACCTGCAGGTCGTCGCCATCAACGACCTGGGCGACAGCGCCATCAATGCCCACCTGCTCAAGTACGACACGGTTCACGGCACCTTTGATGCCAGCGTAGAGCATGACAACGAAAGCCTGACCGTCAACGGCGACCGGATTGCCGTCAGCGCGATCCGCAACCCGGCCGAACTGCCGTGGGCCGCCGAGAAGATCGACGTGGTTTTCGAGTGCACCGGCCTGTTCACCGACCGCGCCAAGGCCGCCGCGCACCTGAGCGCCGGGGCCCGCAAAGTGATTATCTCGGCACCGGCCAAAGGCGCCGATGCCACCGTGGTGTACGGGGTCAACCATGACATCCTGCGCCAGTCGCACCAGATCATTTCAACGCGTCGTGCACCACCAACTGCCTGGCCCCGGTGGCCCAGGTGCTGCACCGCGAGCTGGGCATCGAAAGTGGCCTGATGACCACCATCCACGCCTACACCAACGACCAGAACCTGACCGACGTCTACCACACCGACCCGTACCGCGCGCGCTCGGCGACCCAGAACATGATCCCGAGCAAGACCGGCGCCGCCGAAGCCGTCGGCCTGGTGCTGCCGGAACTGGCGGGCAAGCTGACCGGCATGGCCGTGCGCGTGCCGGTGATCAACGTGTCCCTGGTGGACCTGACCGTGCAGCTCAAGCGCGAGGCCAGCGCCGACGAGGTCAACGCCCTGCTCAAGGAAGCCAGCCAGCATTCGAAGATCCTCGGTTACAACACCCTGCCCCTGGTTTCCAGCGATTTCAACCACAACCCGCTGTCGTCGATCTTCGACGCCAACCACACCAAGGCCAGCGGCAAGCTGCTCAAGGTCCTGGCCTGGTACGACAACGAGTGGGGCTTCTCCAACCGCATGCTGGATAACTGCCTGCGCTGTGCAACGCCGAATAACCGTGGAACGAGGAACAGGCGTGCAGCAGGAACCGATGATAGGGATCAGCTTTACCCATACCACCATGGCGGCGCGCAAGCGTATCGCCCTGGTCGCCCACGACCATTGCAAAGTGTTTCTGCTGGACTGGGCCGAGCGCCAGAAAGAGCGTCTGGCTCAGCATGAACTGGTGGCCACCGGCACAACCGGTTTGTTGTTGAACAAGCGTCTGGGGCTGCCGGTGGAGAGTATGATCAGCGGCCCATTGGGCGGCGACCAGCAGTTGGGCGCGCGTATTGCCGAGCAGCGGGTGGACATGCTGATTTTCTTCTGGGACCCGTTCGAACCGCAGCCCCACGACCCGGATATCAAGGCGTTGCTGCGGGTCGCGGCGGTGTGGAACATTCCGTGGCCTGCAACGAGTGCAGCGCCGATTACCTGCTCAGCAGCCCGTTGATGGAACAGGCGCATGAGTATCGGGTGCCGGATTATGAGGCGTATCTGGCGGCACGGCGTTAACGCCGATCAGGCAGGTTGAGCACGATCCCTCGGGAACCTGGCTTGCCGGGACGCCGGGGCAGGCTCGACAAAATCTCGTGGTGAAACACCGATTTTGTAGGAGCCAGCTCGCTGGCGATAGCGATGGTGAACGTGACACCGTTATCGCTGCGTCAGCGCTCTCTAACCGTTGACGAGTCCTTTGCTTATCCATAGGATTTGCTCCATTAGCCACCCGGACAGGGCTCAAATGCTTTAAGCATTGATTTCGCCGAGGGATATACGAAGGTTTTGAAAGCCCGCCTTTGACACAACGTCGTTCACTTAAGAAAACACGGTATTAGAAGCCCACCCTTACCTTGTGGGAGCGGAGCTTGCCCGCGAAGCTTTTAACGACTTCAAGGGCCCTTTCGCGAGCAAGCTCTGCTCCCACAGGTACTGTGTTCACCTCCCTTTATTAGGTGAACTACATTTTGGGTGGACTGCATTGCGCTTTGGGCGGTTTTTTCGTTTTTGCTTATTGGCTGTCCAACGACGGTGAAGCGGGATCAGGTAAGCACGCCCCCTCCAACAACGCATCCACCACCGCGCGCGCCACTTCCACCGAATGCAACATGCCCCAGAACAACGCCCGTTCGACGGGATTGGTATGCAAGCTGATTTCATCGCCATTGAGCTCCGCTGTTTCGAGCAGATTCGAAACGTAGGTCAACGCATCCTGGGCACTGATGCCCGGTTGAATGGCAAATAGTGTGGGCTTGTGCGGGGCTACGGGGATGATGGGTTTGGAGCAGGTGAGCGCGAGGGTATCGAGCAAACGAGCCGTATTTGCCGGGACCGGCGCAACCTCGCTTGAAGATTCGTCAGAGAATTTACGCAGGTACATCTCTTTGTCCGCCGTACTGGAGGCATTGCGAACGGTCGGCGGATCGGGGGTGATCTTCTTGGTCATGGTAAAGCTCCTTTGCTAGATAAGGAACTCGTCACCCACGCTGCAAAACGAAAGGTGGCGAGCCGTACACAGGTTTGCAGACCGGAGCAAAGGAACCGGCAGGCCGAAGCCTCCTGCGCACAGCTCACCATGAAGCGAGCACAAAACCGCTTTCGCGGCGCTGTACGCCTTTGCTATTCCGGGCTGCAAAACCCGTATCGCTGAATTTGCAGCGACAACCAGACTCTAGCGTTCACCTTTCGCGCACGCAATATTCTCCCACACCTGAAACATGTAGGAAATATGAGATTTTTTTGCAAACCGCTTCATCTACTAGCAAAATATTGATGAATTGAGCATATAAATAAGAAACAGCCTACACATTCATCTAAAAACAACGACTTAAAATCTGCAAAATTCTTTACCCCAATCAAATACCGCAATATCAGACTGAATATTGAACAAGCACATCGCAATACGAAAATTTTATTGCTTAAAACTTCAAACAGTCTGAACACCTATTTGCTTGTGCATAATCAGGAGTACAACGCAAAGGATGCTCTTCCTTGTCACAGACCTCACCACCCAAGCCCCTACACGATTACTGTAATTTGCACGAAGATGACTTCATACCGCATCCCGTGACGGGCCTTCCAAGCTATGGCTTGATTCCAGGCTATAGCAGTCGAAACCTCACGTTACCGGCGGCGAAATCTATCTCAGGGTGGGTAAACATGTCGGTGTAAACAAAGGCTTCGGAGTCAATCATATCTGGCAAGGCCACGGGCACGAGCTTCCCAAGTGGGGATGCAAGAGCATTCACGATGTTGCAATGTATGTAGCGACCATCTGTTCGCCGGGCGCACAGATCCTATGTGAGTTTCACCTCACCGCAGACGGTTATCGCCTGACCCTTCTGAAGAGTGCAAAGGGATGTGTGATTCTTTCGCCACAGTTGGACACAGAGGGAAACAACTTCTACTCGTGGTGACCGCCTACAAACTACACCGTAGTCCTCACGCAACGAAAGTCGGCACTCTGAAAGCAAAAAAGGAGCTCTAAGATGAGCACCTTTTCAAGAAAATAATGAGGGCTGGTAGTCGCAGCGCTTCGCTTAGCACGTCCCCGTGTGACCACGAGAAAGGGGTCGGAAGCCAACCATTGTTGCCGGTTGCCGCTACCACAAGGCCGCGAGCCTTGCACATCCACAGTATTGAGCCAATGTCGCCGTGATGCTCAATACCCCTGCTCTTTAAGGAGCCCTCGCGAAACATTATCAGTGACGCATCCAAAAAGAGCAACGACCCTATTTGTTTCGTTTGGATTCCAGCAACTGGTCGATCTTGTATCGCCCATCAGGGCGCCATCGCCAGCAGGCCGGCTCAGTAGTAGGTCGCTGCGGGTCCGATCAGCCGGATGCCTCAAACACTGGAAGAACAAGGAGCGTATCAGGGCTTGACCAACAATACAGATGATAAGCATTATCATTAACTTGTCATCGGTCCGGTGCTTCCGTGAGTCAATCCCATTTCAACACTGTCTTCCTCGCCCAGCGTGTCACGCTGCTGCGGACCTTGCAGCGCATGGTCAACAACCCAGCACCGCCGAGGATCTGCTGCAGGAAACCTACCTGCGGGTCACCCGCGCCCTGAGCGAACACCCGGTGGATCACCTCGAACCCTTCGTGTTCCAGACCGCGCGCAACCTGGCGCTGGATCATCTGCGCGCGCGCCGTATCCAGTCGCGCACCCTGATGGACGATGTGCCGTTGGCTGTGATGCAGAATGTCGCCGCGCCCCTGAGTACGGCGGAAGACGCCGCCCACGCTGAGCAGATACTCCAGCGCCTGAGCGTCAGCCTCGCTCGGTTGAGTGCCCGCCAGCAACGGATTTTCATCCTCAGTCGCCTCCACGGGCGCGGTTACCAGGAGATCGCGAACAGCTCGACGTGTCCCTGAGCACCGTGCAAAAAGAGCTCAAACTGATCATGGCGATCTGTGTCGAGGTGGCCGAACGATTGGATCGCCCTTAAGCTCCAGACCCGGGTCGCGTGGCAGTCAGCTCAAGAGCCAGCGCTATCGCTCAAAATCATAAGGCCGTTGAACCAAACCGTGGCAACCGTTGCCGAGGAACACCCGTGACAAACAGTCAGACCCGCGCCCTTCCGCCTCCGGGCAGGTGCCGCACGACCCGGCCATGGATCAGGCACTGGACTGGCTGATCCTGATGGAGTACCCGAGCGCCGAACAACAGGCCGCCTTCGAAGCCTGGTACGCCGCCGACCCGCGCCATGCCCAGGCCTATGCGCGCGCCAGCGACGCCTGGAATGCGCAGCCAGTGTTCGCCGCCGCCCAGGTCCTGCAACAACAGCGGCGCCCGTCACTGTCGCGACGCCTGCGCCCGCACTGGAAACCCCTGGCCAGCGCCGCCGCGCTGCTGATCGCCCTCGCATCCACGGCAACCTGCCCCTGCGCCTGCAGGCCGATCACCTGACCGTGGCCGGCGAACGCCAGCACCTGCAACTCGAGGATGGCTCGAAGGTCCTGCTCAACACCAACTCGGCATTCTCCAGCCGCTTCAACGAACGCCAACACCAGGCCCGGCTGTACAAGGGCGAGGCATTCTTCGAAGTCGCCGCCGAACGCGAGCTACCGCTGGAAATCGATGCCGGACCGGTCCGCGCCAGCGTCAGCGATACCAGCTTCGCGGTGCGTTTACCTCGACGGTGAGGCGCAAGTGCAGGTCCAGCGCGGCGCTGTCGACCTGCGCACCCTCGACGACAGCGCCCGCCTGCGCCTGTCCGCCGGCAACAGTGTACGGGTCGGTCCCCACGGCTTCGGGCGCCCGGAAAAAGCTCGATGCGCAGAAGGACTGGCCTGGGTCCAGGGCCGCCTGGTGTTCGAAAATTGCCCGATGAGCCAGGTGCTGGCCGAACTGCGCCGCTATTACCCGGCTGGATCATCAACAACAACGAGCACCTGGCCCAAGTCGCCGTTACTGGCAACTACCGCCTGGACAAGCCCCTGGACGTGGTCCGCGCCCTGGCCCAGATCACCTCCGCCAAGGTCTCGGAGTACCCGGCACTGGTGATTCTCAACTGAGAACAGTTATTTTTACGCGATAGCCCTCGGTGATTCGTCTCGTTATATCCAATTGCAAGTGATTCTCATTTTGAACCGCTAAGCACCTATAACGATTCGTCCACCCGGGAGCGCTATCGATGCCCACTCGTTTCACCTTCAAGGCCCGCACCGGCGGCCTGCAACAATGCAGCCTGTCCGTGCTCGCCGCCATCCTGTTGGCCGCCGCGCAAGCGACGCCGGTGCTGGCCGCCGGTAGCGCCGAACAACCGGCCAGGAGTCTGGGCAACTACCGTTTCTCGGATCGCGCAACAACCCCTGGTGTCGGCGCTCAATGCCTTCACCGCGATCACCGGCTGGCAGGTCGGCTTGCCCGCCGAGCTCGGCCAGGCCGTGGCCTCACCCGGCGTGCAGGAGCACTGCCGCCGGAAACAGCTTTGAACGCCTGCTGGTCGGCACCAACCTGAGCTACCGCAAAGTCGGCGACAACAGCATCGTCCTGGAAAAACGCGCCAGCGGCAGCACCCTGAACCTGGAGCAGCTAACCATCAGCGCCACCCGCCAGGAGCAGGACGTCAGCTCGGTGCCCAACACCGTGACGGTGAGGACCGCCAGCAACTCGACCGCCAGAACGTCAATACCTCAAGGAACTGGTGCGTGACGAACCCGGCGTCTCGGTGGGCGGCACCGGCCAGCGCGGCGGTGGCATCAACCACTACAACATTCGCGGTATCGACGGCGACCGGATCCTGACCCAGGTCGATGGCGTCGAGATTCCCGACAGTTTCTTCA
>NZ_CAJFDC010000018.1 GCF_904067045.1 Pseudomonas sp. FEN
GTTCAAATGAGAATCACTTGCATTGGATATAACGAGACGAATCACCGAGGGCTATCGCGTAAAAATAACTGTTCTCAGTTGAGAATCACCAGTGCCGGGTACTCCGAGACCTTGGCGGAGGTGATCTGGGCCAGGGCGCGGACCACGTCCAGGGGCTTGTCCAGGCGGTAGTTGCCAGTAACGGCGACTTGGGCCAGGTGCTCGTTGTTGTTGATGATCCAGCCGGGGTAATAGCGGCGCAGTTCGGCCAGCACCTGGCTCATCGGGCAATTTTCGAACACCAGGCGGCCCTGGACCCAGGCCAGGTCCTTCTGCGCATCGAGCTTTTCCGGGCGCCCGAAGCCGTGGGACCGACCCGTACACTGTTGCCGGCGGACAGGCGCAGGCGGGCGCTGTCGTCGAGGGTGCGCAGGTCGACAGCGCCGCGCTGGACCTGCACTTGCGCCTCACCGTCGAGGTAACGCACCGCGAAGCTGGTATCGCTGACGCTGGCGCGGACCGGTCCGGCATCGATTTCCAGCGGTAGCTCGCGTTCGGCGGCGACTTCGAAGAATGCCTCGCCCTTGTACAGCCGGGCCTGGTGTTGGCGTTCGTTGAAGCGGCTGGAGAATGCCGAGTTGGTGTTGAGCAGGACCTTCGAGCCATCCTCGAGTTGCAGGTGCTGGCGTTCGCCGGCCACGGTCAGGTGATCGGCCTGCAGGCGCAGGGGCAGGTTGCCGTGGATGCCGAGGGCGATCAGCAGCGCGGCGGCGCTGGCCAGGGGTTTCCAGTGCGGGCGCAGGCGTCGCGACAGTGACGGGCGCCGCTGTTGTTGCAGGACCTGGGCGGCGGCGAACACTGGCTGCGCATTCCAGGCGTCGCTGGCGCGCGCATAGGCCTGGGCATGGCGCGGGTCGGCGGCGTACCAGGCTTCGAAGGCGGCCTGTTGTTCGGCGCTCGGGTACTCCATCAGGATCAGCCAGTCCAGTGCCTGATCCATGGCCGGGTCGTGCGGCACCTGCCCGGAGGCGGAAGGGCGCGGGTCTTGACTGTTGTCACGGGTGTTCCTCGGCAACGGTTGCCACGGTTTGGTTCAACGGCCTTATGATTTTGAGCGATAGCGCTGGCTCTTGAGCTGACTGCCACGCGACCCGGGTCTGGAGCTTAAGGGCGATCCAATCGTTCGGCCACCTCGACACAGATCGCCATGATCAGTTTGAGCTCTTTTTGCACGGTGCTCAGGGACACGTCGAGCTGTTCGGCGATCTCCTGGTAACCGCGCCCGTGGAGGCGACTGAGGATGAAAATCCGTTGCTGGCGGGCACTCAACCGAGCGAGGCTGACGCTCAGGCGCTGGAGTATCTGCTCAGCGTGGGCGGCGTCTTCCGCCGTACTCAGGGGCGCGGCGACATTCTGCATCACAGCCAACGGCACATCGTCCATCAGGGTGCGCGACTGGATACGGCGCGCGCGCAGATGATCCAGCGCCAGGTTGCGCGCGGTCTGGAACACGAAGGGTTCGAGGTGATCCACCGGGTGTTCGCTCAGGGCGCGGGTGACCCGCAGGTAGGTTTCCTGCAGCAGATCCTCGGCGGTGCTGGGGTTGTTGACCATGCGCTGCAAGGTCCGCAGCAGCGTGACACGCTGGGCGAGGAAGACAGTGTTGAAATGGGATTGACTCACGGAAGCACCGGACCGATGACAAGTTAATGATAATGCTTATCATCTGTATTGTTGGTCAAGCCCTGATACGCTCCTTGTTCTTCCAGTGTTTGAGGCATCCGGCTGATCGGACCCGCAGCGACCTACTACTGAGCCGGCCTGCTGGCGATGGCGCCCTGATGGGCGATACAAGATCGACCAGTTGCTGGAATCCAAACGAAACAAATAGGGTCGTTGCTCTTTTTGGATGCGTCACTGATAATGTTTCGCGAGGCTCCTTAAAGAGCAGGGGTATTGAGCATCACGGCGACATTGGCTCAATACTGTGGATGTGCAAGGCTCGCCGGCCTTGTGGTAGCGGCAACCGGCAACAATGGTTGGCTTCCGACCCCTTTCTCGTGGTCACACGGGGACGTGCTAAGCGAAGCGCTGCGACTACCAGCCCTCATTATTTTCTTGAAAAGGTGCTCATCTTAGAGCTCCTTTTTTGCTTTCAGAGTGCCGACTTTCGTTGCGTGAGGACTACGGTGTAGTTTGTAGGCGGTCACCACCGAGTAGAAGTTGTTTCCCTCTGTGTCCAACTGTGGCGAAAGAATCACACATCCCTTTGCACTCTTCAGAAGGGTCAGGCGATAACCGTCTGCGGTGAGGTGAAACTCACATAGGATCTGTGCGCCCGGCGAACAGATGGTCGCTACATACATTGCAACATCGTGAATGCTCTTGCATCCCCACTTGGGAAGCTCGTGCCCGTGGCCTTGCCAGATATGATTGACTCCGAAGCCTTTGTTTACACCGACATGTTTACCCACCCTGAGATAGATTTCGCCCGCCGGTAACGTGAGGTTTCGACTGCTATAGCCTGGAATCAAGCCATAGCTTGGAAGGCCCGTCACGGGATGCGGTATGAAGTCATCTTCGTGCAAATTACAGTAATCGTGTAGGGGCTTGGGTGGTGAGGTCTGTGACAAGGAAGAGCATCCTTTGCGTTGTACTCCTGATTATGCACAAGCAAATAGGTGTTCAGACTGTTTGAAGTTTTAAGCAATAAAATTTTCGTATTGCGATGTGCTTGTTCAATATTCAGTCTGATATTGCGGTATTTGATTGGGGTAAAGAATTTTGCAGATTTTAAGTCGTTGTTTTTAGATGAATGTGTAGGCTGTTTCTTATTTATATGCTCAATTCATCAATATTTTGCTAGTAGATGAAGCGGTTTGCAAAAAAATCTCATATTTCCTACATGTTTCAGGTGTGGGAGAATATTGCGTGCGCGAAAGGTGAACGCTAGAGTCTGGTTGTCGCTGCAAATTCAGCGATACGGGTTTTGCAGCCCGGAATAGCAAAGGCGTACAGCGCCGCGAAAGCGGTTTTTGTGCTCGCTTCATGGTGAGCTGTGCGCAGGAGGCTTCGGCCTGCCGGTTCCTTTGCTCCGGTCTGCAAACCTGTGTACGGCTCGCCACCTTTCGTTTTGCAGCGTGGGTGACGAGTTCCTTATCTAGCAAAGGAGCTTTACCATGACCAAGAAGATCACCCCCGATCCGCCGACCGTTCGCAATGCCTCCAGTACGGCGGACAAAGAGATGTACCTGCGTAAATTCTCTGACGAATCTTCAAGCGAGGTTGCGCCGGTCCCGGCAAATACGGCTCGTTTGCTCGATACCCTCGCGCTCACCTGCTCCAAACCCATCATCCCCGTAGCCCCGCACAAGCCCACACTATTTGCCATTCAACCGGGCATCAGTGCCCAGGATGCGTTGACCTACGTTTCGAATCTGCTCGAAACAGCGGAGCTCAATGGCGATGAAATCAGCTTGCATACCAATCCCGTCGAACGGGCGTTGTTCTGGGGCATGTTGCATTCGGTGGAAGTGGCGCGCGCGGTGGTGGATGCGTTGTTGGAGGGGGCGTGCTTACCTGATCCCGCTTCACCGTCGTTGGACAGCCAATAAGCAAAACGAAAAAACCGCCCAAAGCGCAATGCAGTCCACCCAAAATGTAGTTCACCTAATAAAGGGAGGTGAACACAGTACCTGTGGGAGCAGAGCTTGCTCGCGAAAGGGCCCTTGAAGTCGTTAAAAGCTTCGCGGGCAAGCTCCGCTCCCACAAGGTAAGGGTGGGCTTCTAATACCGTGTTTTCTTAAGTGAACGACGTTGTGTCAAAGGCGGGCTTTCAAAACCTTCGTATATCCCTCGGCGAAATCAATGCTTAAAGCATTTGAGCCCTGTCCGGGTGGCTAATGGAGCAAATCCTATGGATAAGCAAAGGACTCGTCAACGGTAGAGAGCGCTGACGCAGCGATAACGGTGTCACGTTCACCATCGCTATCGCCAGCGAGCTGGCTCCTACAAAATCGGTGTTTCACCACGAGATTTTGTCGAGCCTGCCCCGGCGTCCCGGCAAGCCAGGTTCCGCGAGGGATCGTGCTCAACCTGCCTGATCGGCGTTAACGCCGTGCCGCCAGATACGCCTCATAATCCGGCACCCGATACTCATGCGCCTGTTCCATCAACGGGCTGCTGAGCAGGTAATCGGCGCTGCACTCGTTGCAGGCCACGGGAATGTTCCACACCGCCGCGACCCGCAGCAACGCCTTGATATCCGGGTCGTGGGGCTGCGGTTCGAACGGGTCCCAGAAGAAAATCAGCATGTCCACCCGCTGCTCGGCAATACGCGCGCCCAACTGCTGGTCGCCGCCCAATGGGCCGCTGATCATACTCTCCACCGGCAGCCCCAGACGCTTGTTCAACAACAAACCGGTTGTGCCGGTGGCCACCAGTTCATGCTGAGCCAGACGCTCTTTCTGGCGCTCGGCCCAGTCCAGCAGAAACACTTTGCAATGGTCGTGGGCGACCAGGGCGATACGCTTGCGCGCCGCCATGGTGGTATGGGTAAAGCTGATCCCTATCATCGGTTCCTGCTGCACGCCTGTTCCTCGTTCCACGGTTATTCGGCGTTGCACAGCGCCAGGCAGTTATCCAGCATGCGGTTGGAGAAGCCCCACTCGTTGTCGTACCAGGCCAGGACCTTGAGCAGCTTGCCGCTGGCCTTGGTGTGGTTGGCGTCGAAGATCGACGACAGCGGGTTGTGGTTGAAATCGCTGGAAACCAGGGGCAGGGTGTTGTAACCGAGGATCTTCGAATGCTGGCTGGCTTCCTTGAGCAGGGCGTTGACCTCGTCGGCGCTGGCCTCGCGCTTGAGCTGCACGGTCAGGTCCACCAGGGACACGTTGATCACCGGCACGCGCACGGCCATGCCGGTCAGCTTGCCCGCCAGTTCCGGCAGCACCAGGCCGACGGCTTCGGCGGCGCCGGTCTTGCTCGGGATCATGTTCTGGGTCGCCGAGCGCGCGCGGTACGGGTCGGTGTGGTAGACGTCGGTCAGGTTCTGGTCGTTGGTGTAGGCGTGGATGGTGGTCATCAGGCCACTTTCGATGCCCAGCTCGCGGTGCAGCACCTGGGCCACCGGGGCCAGGCAGTTGGTGGTGCACGACGCGTTGGAAATGATCTGGTGCGACTGGCGCAGGATGTCATGGTTGACCCCGTACACCACGGTGGCATCGGCGCCTTTGGCCGGTGCCGAGATAATCACTTTGCGGGCCCCGGCGCTCAGGTGCGCGGCGGCCTTGGCGCGGTCGGTGAACAGGCCGGTGCACTCGAAAACCACGTCGATCTTCTCGGCGGCCCACGGCAGTTCGGCCGGGTTGCGGATCGCGCTGACGGCAATCCGGTCGCCGTTGACGGTCAGGCTTTCGTTGTCATGCTCTACGCTGGCATCAAAGGTGCCGTGAACCGTGTCGTACTTGAGCAGGTGGGCATTGATGGCGCTGTCGCCCAGGTCGTTGATGGCGACGACCTGCAGGTCCTGACGGTAACCTTGGGTATAGAGTGCGCGCAGGACGTTGCGGCCGATGCGGCCAAAACCGTTGATTGCGATTCGTAGAGTCATTTAGGGAAGCGCCTTCCATAGATTTGTTGTTGGAATTACAAGATTATTCGCATAAAAATAGAAAACAAGCCTTTTTAGTGGCAATATTTTGTTTTATCTACAACGAGTGACCTGAGTCAACGGGTCCGGATGATTGCAAAGCCCCGTCGTATGAGGCTTTCGGTCAGCTAGGAACCACAGGTCGCCACATCCGTTAGCCTGGAGTTCTACACATGCATCCCCGCGTTCTAGAGGTCACCGAACGGCTTGTCGCCCGCAGCCGCGCTACTCGCCAGGCGTATCTGGCACTGATTCATGGCGCCGCCAGCGATGGCCCGATGCGCGGCAAGCTGCAATGCGCGAACTTTGCCCACGGCGTGGCCGGGTGTGGCAGCGACGACAAGCAGAACCTGCGTCTGATGAACGCCGCCAACGTGGCGATCGTTTCCTCCTATAACGACATGCTTTCCGCGCACCAGCCTTACGAAAACTATCCGCAACAGATCAAGCATGCCCTGCGCGAAATCGGCTCGGTCGGCCAGTTCGCTGGCGGTGTACCGGCCATGTGCGATGGCGTGACCCAGGGCGAGCCGGGCATGGAGCTGGGTATCGCCAGTCGCGAAGTGATCGCGATGTCCACCGCCGTGGCGCTGTCGCACAACATGTTCGATGCGGCGATGATGCTCGGCATCTGTGACAAGATCGTGCCCGGCCTGTTGATGGGCGCCTTGCGCTTCGGTCACCTGCCAACCATCTTCGTGCCCGGCGGGCCGATGGTCTCGGGGATTTCCAACAAGGAAAAGGCCGATGTGCGCCAGCGCTATGCCGAAGGCAAGGCCAGCCGCGAGGAGCTGCTGGAATCGGAGATGAAGTCCTACCACAGCCCCGGCACCTGCACCTTCTACGGCACCGCCAACACCAACCAGTTGCTGATGGAAGTCATGGGCCTGCACTTGCCGGGCTCGTCCTTCGTCAACCCCAATACCCCGCTGCGCGATGCCCTGACCCGCGAAGCGGCGCACCAGATCACCCGCCTGACCAAACAGAGCGGCAGCTTCATGCCCCTGGGTGAGATTGTAGACGAGCGTTCGCTGGTCAACTCGATCGTCGCGCTGCACGCCACCGGCGGTTCCACCAACCACACCCTGCACATGCCGGCGATCGCCCAGGCGGCCGGTATCCAGCTGACCTGGCAGGACATGGCCGACCTTTCCGAGGTGGTGCCGACCCTGTCCCACGTCTATCCGAACGGCAAGGCCGATATCAACCACTTCCAGGCGGCGGGCGGCATGGCCTTCCTGATCCGCGAACTGCTGGAAGCCGGCTTGTTGCACGAAGAGGTCAACACCGTGGCCGGCTTCGGCCTCAGCCGCTACACCCAGGAGCCGTTCCTGCAGAACGGCGAACTGGTCTGGCGCGACGGCCCGATCGAAAGCCTCGATGAAAACATCCTGCGCCCGGTGGCCCGTGCCTTCTCCCCTGAGGGCGGCCTGCGGGTGATGGAAGGCAACCTCGGGCGTGGCGTGATGAAAGTTTCCGCCGTGGCAGTGGAACACCAGATCGTCGAAGCCCCGGCGGTGGTGTTCCAGGACCAGCAGGACCTGGCCGACGCGTTCAAGGCCGGCTTGCTGGAGAAGGATTTCGTCGCGGTGATGCGCTTCCAGGGGCCGCGCTCCAACGGTATGCCTGAACTGCACAAGATGACCCCGTTCCTCGGCGTGCTGCAGGACCGTGGCTTCAAGGTCGCGCTGGTCACCGACGGTCGGATGTCCGGGGCTTCGGGCAAGATTCCGGCGGCCATCCATGTCTGCCCCGAAGCCCATGTCGGCGGTGCGCTGGCGCGGGTCCGCGATGGCGACATGATTCGCGTGGATGGGGTCAAGGGCACCTTGCGGGTGCTGGTGGACGACGCCGAGTTCGCCGCGCGCACGCCTGCGATCGGCCTGTTGGGTAATCATATCGGCTGTGGCCGTGAACTCTTCGGCTTCATGCGCATGGCCTTCAGCTCGGCGGAGCAGGGCGCCAGCGCGTTCACGTCGGCCCTGGAGCACCTTGAATGAAGTTGGCGTTGGTAGGCGATATCGGCGGGACCAATGCGCGGTTCGCGCTGTGGAAGGACAATGCCCTGGATTCGGTCAAGGTCCTGGCGACCGTCGATCATGCCAGCCCCGAGGAGGCGATCAAGGTCTACCTCGACGGCCTCGGCCTGGCGCCGGGAGCGGTCGGCGCCGTATGCCTGTCGGTGGCCGGTCCGGTGGGCGGCGACGAGTTCCGTTTCACCAACAACCACTGGCGCCTGAGCCGCCAGGCATTCTGCGCGACCTTGCAGGTCGACGAGCTGTTGCTGGTCAATGATTTTTCGGCCATGGCCCTGGGCATGACCCGGTTGGCGCCGGGCGATTACCGCGTGGTCTGCGAAGGTACGCCGGAGCCGTTGCGTCCGGCGGTGGTGATCGGTCCCGGCACCGGGCTGGGCGTGGGCACCCTGCTGGATCTGGGCGAGCAGCGTTTCATGGCCTTGCCGGGGGAGGGCGGGCATGTCGACCTGCCCTTGAGCAGTCCGCGCGAGACTCAGTTGTGGCAGCATATCTACAATGAAATCGGGCATGTCAGCGCCGAGACCGCCTTGAGTGGCGGCGGTTTGCCACGGGTCTACCGGGCGATCTGCGCGGTGGACGGGCATGTGCCGGTGCTGGAAACGCCGGAGTCGATTACCGCTGCCGGCCTGGCGGGTGATCCGATTGCCCGGGAAGTGCTGGAGCAGTTCAGTTGCTGGTTGGGCCGGGTCGCGGGCAACAACGTACTGACCACGGGCGCGCGCGGTGGGGTGTATATCGTCGGTGGGGTGATCCCGCGGTTTGCCGACTTTTTCATCCACAGCGGTTTTGCCAGGTGCTTCGCCGACAAAGGTTGCATGAGCGACTACTTCAAGGGTATTCCGGTGTGGCTGGTGACGGCACCGTATTCCGGGCTGATTGGCGCGGGGGTGGCGTTGCAGCAGGCGTTCGCGCACTGATTAAGGAAATTTGAAGCCGAGCACGGTTTTGTGGCGAGCGGGCTTGCCCGCGCTGGGGGCGAAGCGCCCCTAAAACCAGATGCGTTTTTACTGAAAACCGCGAGCCATGGTTTTAGGGCGCTTCGCACGCCCAGCGCGGGCAAGCCCGCTCGCCACAAAACCGTGCTCGGCTTCAAATTTCCTTAATCAGTGCGCGAACGCCTGCTGCAACGCCACCCCCGCGCCAATCAGCCCGGAATACGGTGCCGTCACCAGCCACACCGGAATACCCTTGAAGTAGTCGCTCATGCAACCTTTGTCGGCGAAGCACCTGGCAAAACCGCTGTGGATGAAAAAGTCGGCAAACCGCGGGATCACCCCACCGACGATATACACCCCACCGCGCGCGCCCGTGGTCAGTACGTTGTTGCCCGCGACCCGGCCCAACCAGCAACTGAACTGCTCCAGCACTTCCCGGGCAATCGGATCACCCGCCAGGCCGGCAGCGGTAATCGACTCCGGCGTTTCCAGCACCGGCACATGCCCGTCCACCGCGCAGATCGCCCGGTAGACCCGTGGCAAACCGCCGCCACTCAAGGCGGTCTCGGCGCTGACATGCCCGATTTCATTGTAGATATGCTGCCACAACTGAGTCTCGCGCGGACTGCTCAAGGGCAGGTCGACATGCCCGCCCTCCCCCGGCAAGGCCATGAAACGCTGCTCGCCCAGATCCAGCAGGGTGCCCACGCCCAGCCCGGTGCCGGGACCGATCACCACCGCCGGACGCAACGGCTCCGGCGTACCTTCGCAGACCACGCGGTAATCGCCCGCGCCAACCGGGTCATGCCCAGGGCCATGGCCGAAAAATCATTGACCAGCAACAGCTCGTCGACCTGCAAGGTCGCGCAGAATGCCTGGCGGCTCAGGCGCCAGTGGTTGTTGGTGAAACGGAACTCGTCGCCGCCCACCGGACCGGCCACCGACAGGCATACGGCGCCGACCGCTCCCGGCGCCAGGCCGAGGCCGTCGAGGTAGACCTTGATCGCCTCCTCGGGGCTGGCATGATCGACGGTCGCCAGGACCTTGACCGAATCCAGGGCATTGTCCTTCCACAGCGCGAACCGCGCATTGGTCCCGCCGATATCGCCTACCAACGCCAACTTCATTCAAGGTGCTCCAGGGCCGACGTGAACGCGCTGGCGCCCTGCTCCGCCGAGCTGAAGGCCATGCGCATGAAGCCGAAGAGTTCACGGCCACAGCCGATATGATTACCCAACAGGCCGATCGCAGGCGTGCGCGCGGCGAACTCGCGTCGTCCACCAGCACCCGCAAGGTGCCCTTGACCCCATCCACGCGAATCATGTCGCCATCGCGGACCCGCGCCAGCGCACCGCCGACATGGGCTTCGGGGCAGACATGGATGGCCGCCGGAATCTTGCCCGAAGCCCCGGACATCCGACCGTCGGTGACCAGCGCGACCTTGAAGCCACGGTCCTGCAGCACGCCGAGGAACGGGGTCATCTTGTGCAGTTCAGGCATACCGTTGGAGCGCGGCCCCTGGAAGCGCATCACCGCGACGAAATCCTTCTCCAGCAAGCCGGCCTTGAACGCGTCGGCCAGGTCCTGCTGGTCCTGGAACACCACCGCCGGGGCTTCGACGATCTGGTGTTCCACTGCCACGGCGGAAACTTTCATCACGCCACGCCCGAGGTTGCCTTCCATCACCCGCAGGCCGCCCTCAGGGGAGAAGGCACGGGCCACCGGGCGCAGGATGTTTTCATCGAGGCTTTCGATCGGGCCGTCGCGCCAGACCAGTTCGCCGTTCTGCAGGAACGGCTCCTGGGTGTAGCGGCTGAGGCCGAAGCCGGCCACGGTGTTGACCTCTTCGTGCAACAAGCCGGCTTCCAGCAGTTCGCGGATCAGGAAGGCCATGCCGCCCGCCGCCTGGAAGTGGTTGATATCGGCCTTGCCGTTCGGATAGACGTGGGACAGGGTCGGCACCACCTCGGAAAGGTCGGCCATGTCCTGCCAGGTCAGCTGGATACCGGCCGCCTGGGCGATCGCCGGCATGTGCAGGGTGTGGTTGGTGGAACCGCCGGTGGCGTGCAGCGCGACGATCGAGTTGACCAGCGAACGCTCGTCTACAATCTCACCCAGGGGCATGAAGCTGCCGCTCTGTTTGGTCAGGCGGGTGATCTGGTGCGCCGCTTCGCGGGTCAGGGCATCGCGCAGCGGGGTATTGGGGTTGACGAAGGACGAGCCCGGCAAGTGCAGGCCCATGACTTCCATCAGCAACTGGTTGGTGTTGGCGGTGCCGTAGAAGGTGCAGGTGCCGGGGCTGTGGTAGGACTTCATCTCCGATTCCAGCAGCTCCTCGCGGCTGGCCTTGCCTTCGGCATAGCGCTGGCGCACATCGGCCTTTTCCTTGTTGGAAATCCCCGAGACCATCGGCCCGCCGGGCACGAAGATGGTTGGCAGGTGACCGAAGCGCAAGGCGCCCATCAACAGGCCGGGCACGATCTTGTCACAGATGCCGAGCATCATCGCCGCATCGAACATGTTGTGCGACAGCGCCACGGCGGTGGACATCGCGATCACTTCGCGACTGGCGATACCCAGCTCCATGCCCGGCTCGCCCTGGGTCACGCCATCGCACATGGCCGGTACACCGCCAGCGAACTGGCCGACCGAGCCGATTTCGCGCAGGGCATGCTTGATCTGTTGCGGATAGTTTTCGTAAGGCTGGTGCGCGGAAAGCATGTCGTTATAGGAGGAAACGATCGCCACGTTGGCGGCGTTCATCAGACGCAGGTTCTGCTTGTCGTCGCTGCCACACCCGGCCACGCCGTGGGCAAAGTTCGCGCATTGCAGCTTGCCGCGCATCGGGCCATCGCTGGCGGCGCCATGAATCAGTGCCAGATACGCCTGGCGAGTAGCGCGGCTGCGGGCGACAAGCCGTTCGGTGACCTCTAGAACGCGGGGATGCATGTGTAGAACTCCAGGCTAACGGATGTGGCGACCTGTGGTTCCTAGCTGACCGAAAGCCTCATACGACGGGGCTTTGCAATCATCCGGACCCGTTGACTCAGGTCACTCGTTGTAGATAAAACAAAATATTGCCACTAAAAAGGCTTGTTTTCTATTTTTATGCGAATAATCTTGTAATTCCAACAACAAATCTATGGAAGGCGCTTCCCTAAATGACTCTACGAATCGCAATCAACGGTTTTGGCCGCATCGGCCGCAACGTCCTGCGCGCACTCTATACCCAAGGTTACCGTCAGGACCTGCAGGTCGTCGCCATCAACGACCTGGGCGACAGCGCCATCAATGCCCACCTGCTCAAGTACGACACGGTTCACGGCACCTTTGATGCCAGCGTAGAGCATGACAACGAAAGCCTGACCGTCAACGGCGACCGGATTGCCGTCAGCGCGATCCGCAACCCGGCCGAACTGCCGTGGGCCGCCGAGAAGATCGACGTGGTTTTCGAGTGCACCGGCCTGTTCACCGACCGCGCCAAGGCCGCCGCGCACCTGAGCGCCGGGGCCCGCAAAGTGATTATCTCGGCACCGGCCAAAGGCGCCGATGCCACCGTGGTGTACGGGGTCAACCATGACATCCTGCGCCAGTCGCACCAGATCATTTCCAACGCGTCGTGCACCACCAACTGCCTGGCCCCGGTGGCCCAGGTGCTGCACCGCGAGCTGGGCATCGAAAGTGGCCTGATGACCACCATCCACGCCTACACCAACGACCAGAACCTGACCGACGTCTACCACACCGACCCGTACCGCGCGCGCTCGGCGACCCAGAACATGATCCCGAGCAAGACCGGCGCCGCCGAAGCCGTCGGCCTGGTGCTGCCGGAACTGGCGGGCAAGCTGACCGGCATGGCCGTGCGCGTGCCGGTGATCAACGTGTCCCTGGTGGACCTGACCGTGCAGCTCAAGCGCGAGGCCAGCGCCGACGAGGTCAACGCCCTGCTCAAGGAAGCCAGCCAGCATTCGAAGATCCTCGGTTACAACACCCTGCCCCTGGTTTCCAGCGATTTCAACCACAACCCGCTGTCGTCGATCTTCGACGCCAACCACACCAAGGCCAGCGGCAAGCTGCTCAAGGTCCTGGCCTGGTACGACAACGAGTGGGGCTTCTCCAACCGCATGCTGGATAACTGCCTGGCGCTGTGCAACGCCGAATAACCGTGGAACGAGGAACAGGCGTGCAGCAGGAACCGATGATAGGGATCAGCTTTACCCATACCACCATGGCGGCGCGCAAGCGTATCGCCCTGGTCGCCCACGACCATTGCAAAGTGTTTCTGCTGGACTGGGCCGAGCGCCAGAAAGAGCGTCTGGCTCAGCATGAACTGGTGGCCACCGGCACAACCGGTTTGTTGTTGAACAAGCGTCTGGGGCTGCCGGTGGAGAGTATGATCAGCGGCCCATTGGGCGGCGACCAGCAGTTGGGCGCGCGTATTGCCGAGCAGCGGGTGGACATGCTGATTTTCTTCTGGGACCCGTTCGAACCGCAGCCCCACGACCCGGATATCAAGGCGTTGCTGCGGGTCGCGGCGGTGTGGAACATTCCCGTGGCCTGCAACGAGTGCAGCGCCGATTACCTGCTCAGCAGCCCGTTGATGGAACAGGCGCATGAGTATCGGGTGCCGGATTATGAGGCGTATCTGGCGGCACGGCGTTAACGCCGATCAGGCAGGTTGAGCACGATCCCTCGCGGAACCTGGCTTGCCGGGACGCCGGGGCAGGCTCGACAAAATCTCGTGGTGAAACACCGATTTTGTAGGAGCCAGCTCGCTGGCGATAGCGATGGTGAACGTGACACCGTTATCGCTGCGTCAGCGCTCTCTACCGTTGACGAGTCCTTTGCTTATCCATAGGATTTGCTCCATTAGCCACCCGGACAGGGCTCAAATGCTTTAAGCATTGATTTCGCCGAGGGATATACGAAGGTTTTGAAAGCCCGCCTTTGACACAACGTCGTTCACTTAAGAAAACACGGTATTAGAAGCCCACCCTTACCTTGTGGGAGCGGAGCTTGCCCGCGAAGCTTTTAACGACTTCAAGGGCCCTTTCGCGAGCAAGCTCTGCTCCCACAGGTACTGTGTTCACCTCCCTTTATTAGGTGAACTACATTTTGGGTGGACTGCATTGCGCTTTGGGCGGTTTTTTCGTTTTTGCTTATTGGCTGTCCAACGACGGTGAAGCGGGATCAGGTAAGCACGCCCCCTCCAACAACGCATCCACCACCGCGCGCGCCACTTCCACCGAATGCAACATGCCCCAGAACAACGCCCGTTCGACGGGATTGGTATGCAAGCTGATTTCATCGCCATTGAGCTCCGCTGTTTCGAGCAGATTCGAAACGTAGGTCAACGCATCCTGGGCACTGATGCCCGGTTGAATGGCAAATAGTGTGGGCTTGTGCGGGGCTACGGGGATGATGGGTTTGGAGCAGGTGAGCGCGAGGGTATCGAGCAAACGAGCCGTATTTGCCGGGACCGGCGCAACCTCGCTTGAAGATTCGTCAGAGAATTTACGCAGGTACATCTCTTTGTCCGCCGTACTGGAGGCATTGCGAACGGTCGGCGGATCGGGGGTGATCTTCTTGGTCATGGTAAAGCTCCTTTGCTAGATAAGGAACTCGTCACCCACGCTGCAAAACGAAAGGTGGCGAGCCGTACACAGGTTTGCAGACCGGAGCAAAGGAACCGGCAGGCCGAAGCCTCCTGCGCACAGCTCACCATGAAGCGAGCACAAAAACCGCTTTCGCGGCGCTGTACGCCTTTGCTATTCCGGGCTGCAAAACCCGTATCGCTGAATTTGCAGCGACAACCAGACTCTAGCGTTCACCTTTCGCGCACGCAATATTCTCCCACACCTGAAACATGTAGGAAATATGAGATTTTTTTGCAAACCGCTTCATCTACTAGCAAAATATTGATGAATTGAGCATATAAATAAGAAACAGCCTACACATTCATCTAAAAACAACGACTTAAAATCTGCAAAATTCTTTACCCCAATCAAATACCGCAATATCAGACTGAATATTGAACAAGCACATCGCAATACGAAAATTTTATTGCTTAAAACTTCAAACAGTCTGAACACCTATTTGCTTGTGCATAATCAGGAGTACAACGCAAAGGATGCTCTTCCTTGTCACAGACCTCACCACCCAAGCCCCTACACGATTACTGTAATTTGCACGAAGATGACTTCATACCGCATCCCGTGACGGGCCTTCCAAGCTATGGCTTGATTCCAGGCTATAGCAGTCGAAACCTCACGTTACCGGCGGGCGAAATCTATCTCAGGGTGGGTAAACATGTCGGTGTAAACAAAGGCTTCGGAGTCAATCATATCTGGCAAGGCCACGGGCACGAGCTTCCCAAGTGGGGATGCAAGAGCATTCACGATGTTGCAATGTATGTAGCGACCATCTGTTCGCCGGGCGCACAGATCCTATGTGAGTTTCACCTCACCGCAGACGGTTATCGCCTGACCCTTCTGAAGAGTGCAAAGGGATGTGTGATTCTTTCGCCACAGTTGGACACAGAGGGAAACAACTTCTACTCGGTGGTGACCGCCTACAAACTACACCGTAGTCCTCACGCAACGAAAGTCGGCACTCTGAAAGCAAAAAAGGAGCTCTAAGATGAGCACCTTTTCAAGAAAATAATGAGGGCTGGTAGTCGCAGCGCTTCGCTTAGCACGTCCCCGTGTGACCACGAGAAAGGGGTCGGAAGCCAACCATTGTTGCCGGTTGCCGCTACCACAAGGCCGGCGAGCCTTGCACATCCACAGTATTGAGCCAATGTCGCCGTGATGCTCAATACCCCTGCTCTTTAAGGAGCCCTCGCGAAACATTATCAGTGACGCATCCAAAAAGAGCAACGACCCTATTTGTTTCGTTTGGATTCCAGCAACTGGTCGATCTTGTATCGCCCATCAGGGCGCCATCGCCAGCAGGCCGGCTCAGTAGTAGGTCGCTGCGGGTCCGATCAGCCGGATGCCTCAAACACTGGAAGAACAAGGAGCGTATCAGGGCTTGACCAACAATACAGATGATAAGCATTATCATTAACTTGTCATCGGTCCGGTGCTTCCGTGAGTCAATCCCATTTCAACACTGTCTTCCTCGCCCAGCGTGTCACGCTGCTGCGGACCTTGCAGCGCATGGTCAACAACCCCAGCACCGCCGAGGATCTGCTGCAGGAAACCTACCTGCGGGTCACCCGCGCCCTGAGCGAACACCCGGTGGATCACCTCGAACCCTTCGTGTTCCAGACCGCGCGCAACCTGGCGCTGGATCATCTGCGCGCGCGCCGTATCCAGTCGCGCACCCTGATGGACGATGTGCCGTTGGCTGTGATGCAGAATGTCGCGCGCCCCTGAGTACGGCGGAAGACGCCGCCCACGCTGAGCAGATACTCCAGCGCCTGAGCGTCAGCCTCGCTCGGTTGAGTGCCCGCCAGCAACGGATTTTCATCCTCAGTCGCCTCCACGGGCGCGGTTACCAGGAGATCGCCGAACAGCTCGACGTGTCCCTGAGCACCGTGCAAAAAGAGCTCAAACTGATCATGGCGATCTGTGTCGAGGTGGCCGAACGATTGGATCGCCCTTAAGCTCCAGACCCGGGTCGCGTGGCAGTCAGCTCAAGAGCCAGCGCTATCGCTCAAAATCATAAGGCCGTTGAACCAAACCGTGGCAACCGTTGCCGAGGAACACCCGTGACAAACAGTCAAGACCCGCGCCCTTCCGCCTCCGGGCAGGTGCGCACGACCCGGCCATGGATCAGGCACTGGACTGGCTGATCCTGATGGAGTACCCGAGCGCCGAACAACAGGCCGCCTTCGAAGCCTGGTACGCCGCCGACCCGCGCCATGCCCAGGCCTATGCGCGCGCCAGCGACGCCTGGAATGCGCAGCCAGTGTTCGCCGCCGCCCAGGTCCTGCAACAACAGCGGCGCCCGTCACTGTCGCGACGCCTGCGCCCGCACTGGAAACCCCTGGCCAGCGCCGCCGCGCTGCTGATCGCCCTCGGCATCCACGGCAACCTGCCCCTGCGCCTGCAGGCCGATCACCTGACCGTGGCCGGCGAACGCCAGCACCTGCAACTCGAGGATGGCTCGAAGGTCCTGCTCAACACCAACTCGGCATTCTCCAGCCGCTTCAACGAACGCCAACACCAGGCCCGGCTGTACAAGGGAGGCATTCTTCGAAGTCGCCGCCGAACGCGAGCTACCGCTGGAAATCGATGCCGGACCGGTCCGCGCCAGCGTCAGCGATACCAGCTTCGCGGTGCGTTACCTCGACGGTGAGGCGCAAGTGCAGGTCCAGCGCGGCGCTGTCGACCTGCGCACCCTCGACGACAGCGCCCGCCTGCGCCTGTC
>NZ_CAJFDC010000019.1 GCF_904067045.1 Pseudomonas sp. FEN
CGGCACCAGGGACGACAGCCCCAGCGCGCCAAGGCGATGGAGCTGGCGGTAAGGAAGCCGCGACGATTGAGCTGTCCCTGTATGATCTTGGTCATCTTGGTCAGGCCCTGGTCAGATGGCGATAGGCAGGGCGGTGTGCCCCAACAGCTGTTCAACCACATGCAATACCGGTTCGGCTTCGGTACGCACCAGCCAGTCCGGGCTGACTTCAACGAAGGCCACCGTGCCGTCCTGGGCGATGACGACGACGGTGGGCTGAGGCAATTCCCAGGTGCCGGTGCCGGTGGTGTCACCGATGAAATTGCCCTTGGCCAACGCGGCTTTTCGTGAGGCCTCGTCGAAGCTGTAGAGAATCCCCAGGCGCCGGCCGAGGTTGTTGTCCGGGTCGCTGGTCACCTGCAGTTGCAGGTGATGTCGGGTCTTGATCTCGACCAGGCGTTCGGGCACCTGCGGGCTGACCGCCACCACGGCACCCTAGCTCCCGTAGGCGCGGATAGAGCTGGCGCTCGTAATAGGGCAGGGCGATATTGCATGCGGGGCAGCCGGCGAAGCGGAAAAAAATCAATACTGCCGGGCCGTCGGCCAGCAACAGGTCACGGTTCAGTTCGCCGCCTTCAACGTTGAGCAAGGTAAATGGGGCCAGCTTGTCACCGATCTGGACGTAATCATCGACCTTTGCTTCATCCACCAGACGTTGGCGTTGGTTGATATTGACCTGCAGCGCCGCCGGTTCCCAGGTCGCTACGCGCTCGGCGTGCAGATCCGCCAACAAGCGGTTGAGAGATTTGCTCATGCCAGGGCCTCCAGCTTTCTTCTGCCTCAAGGGCGATGCTGTAGCGGTTGGCCGGAACGTCCAGGCCCAGGTTATCGCGCAGCGTGATGCCACTGTATTCGCTGCGAAACAGACCGCGCTGTTGCAACACTGGTACCACCTGTTCGGTGAAATACTGCAAACCATCCGGCAGCAGCGAGTTGATGATGAAGCCATCGGCTGCCCCTGCTTCGAACCAGGTCTGGATCGCGTCGGCGACCTGCTCCGGCGTGCCGACGAAGTCGCGTTTGGGGCGCGAAAAACGTAGCGCCACTTCCCGCAGAGTCAGGCCTTCGTCCCGAGCCAGTTGTTTGATGCGGTCAGAGCCGCCTTTCTGGCTGTTGGAGCCCAAGTCGCCCAGTTCGGGGAATGGCGCATCCAGCGGGTATTGACTGAAATCATGGTCGTTGAATGGCCGACCCAGGGCGACAATGGCGTCCTCGACGGTCACCAGTTCCACGGCTTGCTGGTAGCGGCTTTCCACTTCGGCTTCATCGCGGCCGACAATCGGTCGGATGCCCGGCAGGATAGACAGCTGATTGGCATCGCGACCAACATTGCGGGCGCGCTGTTTCAGATCCTGGGCGTAGGCGAGGGCTTCATCGAGGCTCTCGGCGTGGACAAAAATCGCATCAGCATGCTCGGCGGCAAAATTACGCCCGGCCTCGGAAGTGCCGGCCTGGAAAATCACCGGCTGACCCTGGCGGGATCGGGCAATATTCAGTGGGCCCTTGACCGAGAAGAACTCACCCTTGTGTTCCAGGGCATGCAGCTTGCCGGGTGTGAAGAACTCGCCGCTTTGCTTGTTGTAGGCGAAGGCGTCGTCTTCCCAGGAGTCCCACAGGCCCTTGACCACATCCACGTGCTCCTTGGCGATGCGATAGCGCACGGCATGGGGTGGGTGTTCGGCCTTGCCGAAGTTGTCGGCGGTGCCGCTGAGCCAGGAGGTCACTACGTTCCAGCCGGCGCGGCCGCCGCTGATATGATCCAGGGAGGCGAACTGGCGCGCCACCTGGAAGGGTTCGGTGTAGCTGACGGTCACGGTCGCCACCAGGCCGATGTGCGACGTCAGGGCTGCCAGGGCCGAAAGGATGGTCAGCGGTTCGAAGCGGTTGAGGTAGTGGGGGCTGGATTTTTCATGGATATGCAGGCTATCGGCGATGAACACGAAATCGAACTTCGCGCTTTCGGCCAGTTGTGTCTGCTGCTGGTAGAAACCGAAGTTGACACTGGCGTTGGGTTGGGCCTGCGGATGGCGCCATTCGCCCCAACCATGGCCGACGCCATGGACCATGGCACCGAGTTTCAGTTGGCGTTTGCTCATGTTCTCACTCCTTCTAGCGGGACGGCGGTTTATCGAGAGGCTTGGGTCAGTGGGGTACGCTTGGCGTTGAAGCTCTTGTCGAAGCCTTGGGAGACATCGATGTGTTGGGTGAGAATCCCCTCTTCCTGGTAGATGTCAGCGGTGGTTTGCAGGCCGCTGATCACCGCGTCGCTGATCTCCACCGGTTGCATATGGGTGGCCTTGGCTACGGCGATATGCACCGCCAGGGGCAGGCCAGTGACCTTGGCCTGAGCGGCGGCATACTCTTCGGGATGGGCATTGCTCCAGCGATAGGCACGGTCGACCCGGGCAACGAAGTCGTCCAGTTGCTGGCGCTTGACGGCGATGGCCTGGTGGGTGGCCGCGAGGTACAAGTGGTTGGTCAGCAGGCGGTCACCGCTGACCAGGACCTGGCCTGGCTTGGGTGGTGGCGATGGTGGTATAGGGGTCCCAGGTCGACCAGGCGTCGGCGCCGCCGTTGTCCAACAAGATGCGCGACTCACTGGGCAGCAGGTAAATGAACTGCACGTCCTGGGTGGTCAGGCCGACACTGCGCAGCGTCTTGATCGCCAGGAAGTGTCCGATGGAGCCACGGGTGGTGACGATGCGCTTGCCCTTGAGGTCGGCGGCGGTGTTCAGTGACGAATCCTTCGGTGCGAGTATGGCCGTGGTGTAGCGCCCCTCGGCGTGGAGAATGCTCACCACCTTCAACGGTGCACCGGCACCGAGGGCGAACACATAGGGCGCATCGCCCAAGGCGCCGATATCCACGGCGCCAGCATTCAGCGCTTCACCCAGCGGGGCGGCGGCGGGGAACTCGGAAAACTGGATCTCATAAGGCACATCTTTCAGTTCGCCGGACACCTCCAGCAGCACTTTGATCGTCGACTTTTGATTGGCCACCAACAACGGTTGCAGTCGGTAGCGTGGCTAGCCGCGCCGAACGTGAGGGCGGTGCTGAACAGCAGATGCTTGAGCGGTTGGGTAAAGCGCATAACAGCGTGCTCCAGGCGAACCTTGATGTTTCGTGTCACCTCCGCCTGGAGAAAGGGGTCGGGCTGAATTCAATGTATGGCGTATCGAACGGCGCTGCCCGGCATTCGGCGCAGAAGCCTGGAGGGCTCAGATCACATAAAAGCCATGGGTGCCGTCGCGGGCCAGTTGGTCCACCAGGCCGAATTCCCAGTCCAGGTAGGCCTGCATGGCTTCCCGGGGGTTGTCGGTACCTTCGTAGGGGCGGCGATAGCGGTCGATGCGTGGTGAGGCGAGGTGGCTTTCGCCTTCCTCCAGCGGTAGTTGTGCGGCAATCCAACTGGCGGTGCCGTCTTGTAGCAGGAACACCTGCTTGCCGGTCAGTGCCTCGACTTCGGCCACCGCCAGGCGTGCCAGTTGGCCGCTGCCGCAGGTCAGCACATAGCGTTGCGCTGCTGGCACCTTGGCCAGGACTTGCGGCAATTGCGCGCGCAGGGCCCACCAGGCACCGGGGATATGGCGTTTGACGTAGTTGGCGCTGCTGGTGAAGTCCAGTACCGCGGTGTCACCGTGGGGCAGCCATTCGGCCAGGGTCTGCGGGCTGATGACTTCGGCCTGTCGGGGTGCCGGGGCCGGCGCCTGCCACGCACCGTGTTCACTGAAGTGCGCCGGTTGCAGGTCATCCAGCACCTGTACCTCCCAACCCAGTTGGGCAAGCCAGGAGGCGGACATATTGGCCCGCACACCGTCGTCATCGACCAGCACCAGGCGCGCGCCACGCACGCTGGCGAAGTGGTCGGTTTCCTGCACCAGTTGGCCGCCCGGTGTCGAGCGGGCGCCGGGCAGGTGACCGGCTTCGAACTCCTCCGGAGTGCGTACGTCGAACAGGTAGGTGGTGCGCGCCGGTTGCTGCTGCCAGCGCTTCAGGTCGGCCAGGGTGGCGCGGCCCACGCGGGCTTTGTCGGCAACGCGGCGGGCAGCCTTGGCAGCGACTTGGCGATGTTCTTCCGAGGTTGGGGCAAAGCGGCGTGATTGACCATGCTGCAATGTTTGCCCGGCCAACGTCCAGCCGATGGTGCCGTTGCGCAGCGCGGATACCGGGTTGGCGATACCGGCATTGATCAGCGACTGGGTACCGATGATGCTGCGGGTGCGTCCGGCGCAGTTGACAATGATTTGGGTGGCCGGGTCTGGCGCCAGTTCGCGGGCGCGTAACACCAGCTCGGCACCGGGGACGCTGATGCCAGTGGGAATGCTCATGGTCTGGTATTCATCAAAACGACGGGCGTCGAGCACCACCACGTCGGCGTTACCGTCGAGCAGCGCCTGGACCTCTTCAGCGGCCAGGGACGGTGTGTGGCGCTGGCTTTCCACCAGTTCACCGAAGGCTTTGCTGGGGACGTTGACGTCGATAAACAGTTCGCCGCCGGCGCTGCGCCAACCGTCAAGACCGCCCGCCAACAGGCTGACCTGGGTGTAGCCGAGCGTCTGCAAGCGCTGGGCGGCGATGTTTGCCAGGCCTTCGCCGTTGTCGTAGACCGTCACATGGGTGTCACGGCGAGGGATGCGCGAGAAAACCTCCAGCTCCAGTTTGGACAGCGGGATGTTGGTGGCGAACAGTGGATGGGATTCGGCGAAAGGCGCTTCTTCGCGCACATCGACGAGGGCGACTTCTTCATGGTCCAACAGTGCCTGACGAATCTGGGCGAAGGTGCGGTTCGATACAGTACTCATAGGGCAGGGCTCTCTTTGGACAAATCCCAGATGTTCGGGAGAAAAGCGTTGGAGTAACCGGAGATAAACAGTTTCTCGCTGCCGTCGGGCTGATACACCGCTCGGCGCACGGCACCGATATTGGCGCCGTAGACATGAATGCTGATGGACACTTGATCATCAAAGGCATTGCTGACCTGGTGGATGTCACCGATCTTCGGCGAGACGGATTCGACCTGACCCGGTTTCAGTTGGATCCGCTTGCCCTCGGCGATCAAGGCACCGTCGCTGCTGCGCTGGAATCCTTGGGAGTATTCGGAGCCGCGCAACATGCCGATCAGTCCCCATACCCGATGATCATGAATCGGCGTGCTTTGCCCCGGCCCCCACACGAAGCTGACGATGCTGAAACGCTGCCGCGAATCAGCATGCAGCAGAAACTGCTGATAGCGCTCGGGGCTGGGTTGAGCAAATTCGTCCGGCAACCAGTCATCATGGCTGACCAGTTGCGCCAACAGTTTGCCGCCGCGGTGCAGCAGATCGCCTTCGCGAGGGTTGCCGTCGATCAGTTCCGCCAGCGCGCCTATGAATGCTCTGAGTCTCTCCGGGTGTCGCGCTTGGGTCATGAGATTTCCATCGTGGGTGATTCGTGGTGATGGGTTTATATAAGCATAATGTTTGTTGTTAATATGCTATTTTTTAATGATTAGGTTATAGCTGAAAGTAATTTAGAACTGGGCTGAATAGCGTTAGACGTTATCTGTAGGCGGGTGGGCTATCCAGGCACCGCGAATGGAACTATGCTTTTCATACATTTTAATGACGCTTCTCTATGTGCGGCCCAAATGAAATTGACGATATCGATGCCTTTGTCGAAGTGATTCGTTGCCAGTCCATCAGCCATGCCGCCGAGTCGTTGCAACTGACCCAGCCGGCGATCACCCGCCGCGTGCAGAACTTTGAGCAGGCGCTGGGGGTGGAGTTGTTTGACCGTAACACCAAGCCGCTCAAGCCTACATTGATCGGAACCCGGGTTTATGAACAGTGCCGTCTGATCCTGCGGGAGATGGATGCATTACGCGAGTTGGTGGCCACCGACGCACCACCCACCGGGCTGTTGCGCCTGGGCGTGCCGCAAACCATCGGCGATGTGGTGTTGCTGGACGCCCTCAAGCATTTGCGCACCGAATACCCCGACCTGCGCGCGCAGGTGGCCACGGCTGGGGCAGCCAGTTGGTCGGCAAGATCGAGCGCGGTGAGCTGGATGCGGCGGCGGCGTTGTTTCCGGCGGGCAAGATCTTCCCGGACAACATCGTCGGCGAATCCATCGGCAAGATGGAACTGGTGGTGGTGTGCGCCAAGGCCCAGTTGCCCAAGCGCTCCTGCAAGCTGGCGGATGTCTACCAGAACGGCTGGGTCCTCAACCCCGATGGCTGCGGCTTCCGTGCCGGGCTGCAACGTACCCTGTCGGATCAGGGGCTTGCCTTGCGGGTCAACCTGGAAACCTTTGGGACCGAGTTGCAGTTGGGGTTGGTGGCTGATGGCCTGGGCCTGGGCCTGGTGCCGCGCCCGTTGCTGGAACGCAGCCTTCATCGCGAGCAACTGGCGGTCATGCCTCTCAAGGATTTCAAGCCGGTGATGGACCTGTGGCTGATCTACCCGCACTTTCTTGGCAATCTGCAAGGACCGGTGGATGTCTTTGGCAAGCTGGTGGCAGCGTCGTTGCACAAAATTAGAAGCGCGGCCTGATTACGGTGTTTAATATGAAAAAAAATAATAATTAGCTTAGATTAAAATGTGATTTTTATTATTTTTTTCCATCCCATAGGCTTGCCTGGAAGTCCTTAAGGCCATCCAGGAAGTTTTGCCATGAGTAACGTCAGTCCGTTAACCAGCGTCTCGAACAATGTCCGATTGCGGGTCACTCCAGAAGAGTGGGAGGTCCGCGTCAAGCTGGCTGCGGCCTATCGGCTGGCGGCTTTGTATCAGTGGACCGATCACATCTACACCCATTTCTCCGCCCGCGTACCGGGGCCCGAGGAGCATTTCCTGATCAATGCCTTCGGGTTGTTGTTTGATGAAATCAGCGCCTCCAACCTGGTCAAGGTGGACATCGACGGCACCCTTGTCGACGACCCTACCGGGCTGGGCATCAACTACGCCGGTTATGTGATCCACAGCGCCATCCACGGTGCTCGTCCCGACCTGCAAGCGGTATTGCACACCCATACCCGCGATGGCATTGCGGTGTCGGCGCAGAAGGATGGGTTGTTGCCGATTTCCCAGCATTCCCTTGGTTTTTCCGGGCGGGTGGCCTACCACGGGTATGAGGGGGTGGCCCTGGATCTGGATGAGCGTGAACGGCTGGTGGCGGATCTGGGGGACAAGAGCGTGATGATCCTGCGCAACCACGGGTTGTTGACGGCCGGGATCAGTGTTGAGCATGCGTTCCAGCAGTTACAGGGGTTGGAGCGCGCGTGCAATATTCAGATTGCGGCGCAGACGGCGGGGAATGCCGAATTGATCTTTCCTCCGGCCGAGGTGGTGGCCAAGGTCGAGCAGCAGGCTGAGGTGTTCAAGAGTGGAGAGGGGGCTGGGGTGGCGCGGCATTGGAATGCGCTGATTCGACAGTTGGAGCGTACGGACACCGACTACAAGAATTAAGGCGGGCCTGATAAGTCAGGAGGCGTTGATATCTTTCCCCTTCACCCTAACTGCCCCCTCAGGAAGAGGGGGACAGTGGTTTCGTGTAGCAGGCCAAAACATCTCTTTCAAGAAACGGCCTAGGCGACCTTTTCAGATGCTTGCCGCTCGCGTTCTGCCACAACTGCGGGTCAGGGGGATCAGGCGCTTGCCATAGTCGATGGCATCATTGAGGGGGTCGAAGCCGCGAATCAGGAAGGTGGTGATACCGAGGTCGTAATAGTCGAGCAGGGCCTGTGCCACTTGTTCGGCAGTGCCCACCAGCGACGTCGAATTACCTTGCGCCCCAGCAACCGCATCCCGGTCCATAAGCGCTTGTCCAACCTTGCCCCCTGGCTGCGGCGGCCAGTAGACGACGAGACCTTCGTTCGGCGGTTCGCGCCGCACAAATCCGTTTTGCTCGGCCAAGGCGGTAGCCTGTTGCAGAATGTGCTCTGCGCGCTGCCACGCCAGTTCTCGGTCTCGGCCAGGATCGGCCGCAACGACAAACTGAAGCGAATCGCGACATGTTTGCTGCTTCGCTGTACCTGGGTCACCACTTCCGTACTGCTCATAGGTTTCACCCCAAGCGCATACACGCCGCATGTTTGCCCGCCGCAATGCGGCCGCTGAGAGCCGCAAAATACACCGGGATATGTGGCTTTGCGGCGACCTTACTCGATACGCGCCCGACCTGGTAATAGGTGCCGTCATAGTCAAGGGCTCTCATAGTCCTCCTGGCGCACCACGCTCAGGTATTCATCCGTGCGGGCGAGGTTCGTCCTTGCCGATATGGCTTCCGCCCGCAGTTCGCACCGCCGTGTTCACCGGCGCGCCGCACGGCGAATCACGGCAATCGCCAACCGGCCAGGAACCTATCGCAAGGACGAACGCTACCGCACGGATGAAACCTGAGCGTGGGCGCCAGGAGTGGACTAGGAGAAGCCCTTTGACTATGACGGACTAACAGGTCGAGGCGCTACTCGACGTAAGTCGCCGAACAGCAATACCCGGTTTTTGGGCTCTTCAGCGGCCGCATTGCGTGGCGCAAACATGCGGACGTGTATGGCTTGGGTGAAACCTATGAGCAGGTACGGGAGTGGGACCCAGGTAGACTGAAGCAGCCAACATGGGGACGATTCGCTTCAGTTGCGTTGCGGCGATCTGGCGAGACGAGGACTGGGTGCAGGCGCAGAGCAATTCTGCAACGGCACCGCTTGGCGAGCAAAAGGATTTGTGCGGCGCGAACCGCGCGAGGTCTCGTGTCTACTGCCGCCGCAGCCAGGGGGCAAGGTGGACAAGCGCTTATGGACCGGGATTGCCGGGTTGCTGGGGGGCAAGGTAATTCGACGTCGCTGGTGGCACTGCCGAACAAGTGGCACAGGCCCTGCTCGACTATTACGACCTCGGTATCACCACCTCCTGATTCGCGGCTTCGACCCCCTCATGATGCCATCGACTATGGCAAGCGCCTGATCCCCCTGACCCGCCAGTTGGTGGCAGAACGCGAGCGGCAAGCATCTGAAAAGGTCGCCTAGGCCGTTTCTTGAAAGAGATGTTTTGGCCTGCTACACGAAACCACTGTCCCCCTCTTCCTGAGGGGGCAGTTAGGGTGAAGGGGAAAGATATCAACGCCTCCTGACTTATCAGGCCCGCCTTAATTCTTGTAGTCGGTGTCCGTACGCTCCAACTGTCGAATCAGCGCATTCCAATGCCGCGCCACCCCAGCCCCCTCTCCACTCTTGAACACCTCAGCCTGCTGCTCGACCTTGGCCACCACCTCGGCCGGAGGAAAGATCAATTCGGCATTCCCCGCCGTCTGCGCCGCAATCTGAATATTGCACGCGCGCTCCAACCCCTGTAACTGCTGGAACGCATGCTCAACACTGATCCCGGCCGTCAACAACCCGTGGTTGCGCAGGATCATCACGCTCTTGTCCCCCAGATCCGCCACCAGCCGTTCACGCTCATCCAGATCCAGGGCCACCCCCTCATACCCGTGGTAGGCCACCCGCCCGGAAAAACCAAGGGAATGCTGGGAAATCGGCAACAACCCATCCTTCTGCGCCGACACCGCAATGCCATCGCGGGTATGGGTGTGCAATACCGCTTGCAGGTCGGGACGAGCACCGTGGATGGCGCTGTGGATCACATAACCGGCGTAGTTGATGCCCAGCCCGGTAGGGTCGTCGACAAGGGTGCCGTCGATGTCCACCTTGACCAGGTTGGAGGCGCTGATTTCATCAAACAACAACCCGAAGGCATTGATCAGGAAATGCTCCTCGGGCCCCGGTACGCGGGCGGAGAAATGGGTGTAGATGTGATCGGTCCACTGATACAAAGCCGCCAGCCGATAGGCCGCAGCCAGCTTGACGCGGACCTCCCACTCTTCTGGAGTGACCCGCAATCGGACATTGTTCGAGACGCTGGTTAACGGACTGACGTTACTCATGGCAAAACTTCCTGGATGGCCTTAAGGACTTCCAGGCAAGCCTATGGGATGGAAAAAAATAATAAAAATCACATTTTAATCTAAGCTAATTATTATTTTTTTTCATATTAAACACCGTAATCAGGCCGCGCTTCTAATTTTGTGCAACGACGCTGCCACCAGCTTGCCAAAGACATCCACCGGTCCTTGCAGATTGCCAAGAAAGTGCGGGTAGATCAGCCACAGGTCCATCACCGGCTTGAAATCCTTGAGAGGCATGACCGCCAGTTGCTCGCGATGAAGGCTGCGTTCCAGCAACGGGCGCGGCACCAGGCCCAGGCCCAGGCCATCAGCCACCAACCCAACTGCAACTCGGTCCCAAAGGTTTCCAGGTTGACCCGCAAGGCAAGCCCCTGATCCGACAGGGTACGTTGCAGCCCGGCACGGAAGCCGCAGCCATCGGGGTTGAGGACCCAGCCGTTCTGGTAGACATCCGCCAGCTTGCAGGAGCGCTTGGGCAACTGGGCCTTGGCGCACACCACCACCAGTTCCATCTTGCCGATGGATTCGCCGACGATGTTGTCCGGGAAGATCTTGCCCGCCGGAAACAACGCCGCCGCCGCATCCAGCTCACCGCGCTCGATCTTGCCGACCAACTGGCTGCCCCAGCCGGTGGCCACCTGCGCGCGCAGGTCGGGGTATTCGGTGCGCAAATGCTTGAGGGCGTCCAGCAACACCACATCGCCGATGGTTTGCGGCACGCCCAGGCGCAACAGCCCGGTGGGTGGTGCGTCGGTGGCCACCAACTCGCGTAATGCATCCATCTCCCGCAGGATCAGACGGCACTGTTCATAAACCCGGGTTCCGATCAATGTAGGCTTGAGCGGCTTGGTGTTACGGTCAAACAACTCCACCCCCAGCGCCTGCTCAAAGTTCTGCACGCGGCGGGTGATCGCCGGCTGGGTCAGTTGCAACGACTCGGCGGCATGGCTGATGGACTGGCAACGAATCACTTCGACAAAGGCATCGATATCGTCAATTTTCATTTGGGCCGCACATAGAGAAGCGTCATTAAAATGTATGAAAAGCATAGTTCCATTCGCGGTGCCTGGATAGCCCACCCGCCTACAGATAACGTCTAACGCTATTCAGCCCAGTTCTAAATTACTTTCAGCTATAACCTAATCATTAAAAAATAGCATATTAACAACAAACATTATGCTTATATAAACCCATCACCACGAATCACCCACGATGGAAATCTCATGACCCAAGCGCGACACCCGGAGAGACTCAGAGCATTCATAGGCGCGCTGGCGGAACTGATCGACGGCAACCCTCGCGAAGGCGATCTGCTGCACCGCGGCGGCAAACTGTTGGCGCAACTGGTCAGCCATGATGACTGGTTGCCGGACGAATTTGCTCAACCAGCCCCGAGCGCTATCAGCAGTTTCTGCTGCATGCTGATTCGCGGCAGCGTTTCAGCATCGTCAGCTTCGTGTGGGGGCCGGGGCAAAGCACGCCGATTCATGATCATCGGGTATGGGGACTGATCGGCATGTTGCGCGGCTCCGAATACTCCCAAGGATTCCAGCGCAGCAGCGACGGTGCCTTGATCGCCGAGGGCAAGCGGATCCAACTGAAACCGGGTCAGGTCGAATCCGTCTCGCCGAAGATCGGTGACATCCACCAGGTCAGCAATGCCTTTGATGATCAAGTGTCCATCAGCATTCATGTCTACGGCGCCAATATCGGTGCCGTGCGCCGAGCGGTGTATCAGCCCGACGGCAGCGAGAAACTGTTTATCTCCGGTTACTCCAACGCTTTTCTCCCGAACATCTGGGATTTGTCCAAAGAGAGCCCTGCCCTATGAGTACTGTATCGAACCGCACCTTCGCCAGATTCGTCAGGCACTGTTGGACCATGAAGAAGTCGCCCTCGTCGATGTGCGCGAAGAAGCGCCTTTCGCCGAATCCCATCCACTGTTCGCCACCAACATCCCGCTGTCCAAACTGGAGCTGGAGGTTTTCTCGCGCATCCCTCGCCGTGACACCCATGTGACGGTCTACGACAACGGCGAAGGCCTGGCAAACATCGCCGCCCAGCGCTTGCAGACGCTCGGCTACACCCAGGTCAGCCTGTTGGCGGGCGGTCTTGACGGTTGGCGCAGCGCCGGCGGCGAACTGTTTATCGACGTCAACGTCCCCAGCAAAGCCTTCGGTGAACTGGTGGAAAGCCAGCGCCACACACCGTCCCTGGCCGCTGAAGAGGTCCAGGCGCTGCTCGACGGTAACGCCGACGTGGTGGTGCTCGACGCCCGTCGTTTTGATGAATACCAGACCATGAGCATTCCCACTGGCATCAGCGTCCCCGGTGCCGAGCTGGTGTTACGCGCCCGCGAACTGGCGCCAGACCCGGCCACCCAAATCATTGTCAACTGCGCCGGACGCACCCGCAGCATCATCGGTACCCAGTCGCTGATCAATGCCGGTATCGCCAACCCGGTATCCGCGCTGCGCAACGGCACCATCGGCTGGACGTTGGCCGGGCAAACATTGCAGCATGGTCAATCACGCCGCTTTGCCCCAACCTCGGAAGAACATCGCCAAGTCGCTGCCAAGGCTGCCCGCCGCGTTGCCGACAAAGCCCGCGTGGGCCGCGCCACCCTGGCCGACCTGAAGCGCTGGCAGCAGCAACCGGCGCGCACCACCTACCTGTTCGACGTACGCACTCCGGAGGAGTTCGAAGCCGGTCACCTGCCCGGCGCCCGCTCGACACCGGGCGGCCAACTGGTGCAGGAAACCGACCACTTCGCCAGCGTGCGTGGCGCGCGCCTGGTGCTGGTCGATGACGACGGTGTGCGGGCCAATATGTCCGCCTCCTGGCTTGCCCAACTGGGTTGGGAGGTACAGGTGCTGGATGACCTGCAACCGGCGCACTTCAGTGAACACGGTGCGTGGCAGGCGCCGGCCCCGGCACCCCGACAGGCCGAAGTCATCAGCCCGCAGACCCTGGCCGAATGGCTGCCCCACGGTGACACCGCGGTACTGGACTTCACCAGCAGCGCCAACTACGTCAAACGCCATATCCCCGGTGCCTGGTGGGCCCTGCGCGCGCAATTGCCGCAAGTCCTGGCCAAGGTGCCAGCAGCGCAACGCTATGTGCTGACCTGCGGCAGCGGCCAACTGGCACGCCTGGCGGTGGCCGAAGTCGAGGCACTGACCGGCAAGCAGGTGTTCCTGCTACAAGACGGCACCGCCAGTTGGATTGCCGCACAACTACCGCTGGAGGAAGGCGAAAGCCACCTCGCCTCACCACGCATCGACCGCTATCGCCGCCCCTACGAAGGTACCGACAACCCCCGGGAAGCCATGCAGGCCTACCTGGACTGGGAATTCGGCCTGGTGGACCAACTGGCCCGCGACGGCACCCATGGCTTTTATGTGATCTGAGCCTCCAGGCTTCTGCGCCGAATGCCGGGCAGCGCCGTTCGATACGCCATACATTGAATTCAGCCCGACCCCTTTCTCCAGGCGGAGGTGACACGAAACATCAAGGTTCGCCTGGAGCACGCTGTTATGCGCTTTACCCAACCGCTCAAGCATCTGCTGTTCAGCACCGCCCTCACGTTCGGCGCGGCTAGCCACGCTACCGACCTGCAACCGTTGTTGGTGGCCAATCAAAAGTCGACGATCAAAGTGCTGCTGGAGGTGTCCGGCGAACTGAAAGATGTGCCTTATGAGATCCAGTTTTCCGAGTTCCCCGCCGCCGCCCCGCTGGGTGAAGCGCTGAATGCTGGCGCCGTGGATATCGGCGCCTTGGGCGATGCGCCCTATGTGTTCGCCCTCGGTGCCGGTGCACCGTTGAAGGTGGTGAGCATTCTCCACGCCGAGGGGCGCTACACCACGGCCATACTCGCACCGAAGGATTCGTCACTGAACACCGCCGCCGACCTCAAGGGCAAGCGCATCGTCACCACCCGTGGCTCCATCGGACACTTCCTGGCGATCAAGACGCTGCGCAGTGTCGGCCTGACCACCCAGGACGTGCAGTTCATTTACCTGCTGCCCAGTGAGTCGCGCATCTTGTTGGACAACGGCGGCGCCGACGCCTGGTCGACCTGGGACCCCTATACCACCATCGCCACCACCCAAAGCCAGGCCAAGGTCCTGGTCAGCGGTGACCGCCTGCTGACCAACCACTTGTACTCGCGGCCACCCACCAGGCCATCGCCGTCAGCGCCAGCAACTGGACGACTTCGTTGCCCGGGTCGACCGTGCCTATCGCTGGAGCAATGCCCATCCCGAAGAGTATGCCGCCGCTCAGGCCAAGGTCACTGGCCTGCCCTGGCGGTGCATATCGCCGTAGCCAAGGCCACCCATATGCAACCGGTGGAGATCAGCGACGCGTGATCAGCGGCCTGCAAACCACCGCTGACATCTACCAGGAAGAGGGGATTCTCACCCAACACATCGATGTCTCCCAAGGCTTCGACAAGAGCTTCAACGCCAAGCGTACCCCACTGACCCAAGCCTCTCGATAAACCGCCGTCCCGCTAGAAGGAGTGAGAACATGAGCAAACGCCAACTGAAACTCGGTGCCATGGTCCATGGCGTCGGCCATGGTTGGGGCGAATGGCGCCATCCGCAGGCCCAACCCAACGCCAGTGTCAACTTCGGTTTCTACCAGCAGCAGACACAACTGGCCGAAAGCGCGAAGTTCGATTTCGTGTTCATCGCCGATAGCCTGCATATCCATGAAAAATCCAGCCCCCACTACCTCAACCGCTTCGAACCGCTGACCATCCTTTCGGCCCTGGCAGCCCTGACGTCGCACATCGGCCTGGTGGCGACCGTGACCGTCAGCTACACCGAACCCTTCCAGGTGGCGCGCCAGTTCGCCTCCCTGGATCATATCAGCGGCGGCCGCGCCGGCTGGAACGTAGTGACCTCCTGGCTCAGCGGCACCGCCGACAACTTCGGCAAGGCCGAACACCCACCCCATGCCGTGCGCTATCGCATCGCCAAGGAGCACGTGGATGTGGTCAAGGGCCTGTGGGACTCCTGGGAAGACGACGCCTTCGCCTACAACAAGCAAAGCGGCGAGTTCTTCACACCCGGCAAGCTGCATGCCCTGGAACACAAGGGTGAGTTCTTCTCGGTCAAGGGCCCACTGAATATTGCCCGATCCCGCCAGGGTCAGCCGGTGATTTTCCAGGCCGGCACTTCCGAGGCCGGGCGTAATTTTGCCGCCGAGCATGCTGATGCGATTTTTGTCCACGCCGAGAGCCTCGATGAAGCCCTCGCCTACGCCCAGGATCTGAAACAGCGCGCCCGCAATGTTGGTCGCGATGCCAATCAGCTGTCTATCCTGCCGGGCATCCGACCGATTGTCGGCCGCGATGAAGCCGAAGTGGAAAGCCGCTACCAGCAAGCCGTGGAACTGGTGACCGTCGAGGACGCCATTGTCGCCCTGGGTCGGCCATTCAACGACCATGATTTCAGTCAATACCCGCTGGATGCGCCATTCCCCGAACTGGGCGACTTGGGCTCCAACAGCCAGAAAGGCGGCTCTGACCGCATCAAACAACTGGCTCGGGACGAAGGCCTGACTCTGCGGGAAGTGGCGCTACGTTTTTCGCGCCCCAAACGCGACTTCGTCGGCACGCCGGAGCAGGTCGCCGACGCGATCCAGACCTGGTTCGAAGCAGGGGCAGCCGATGGCTTCATCATCAACTCGCTGCTGCCGGATGGTTTGCAGTATTTCACCGAACAGGTGGTACCAGTGTTGCAACAGCGCGGTCTGTTTCGCAGCGAATACAGTGGCATCACGCTGCGCGATAACCTGGGCCTGGACGTTCCGGCCAACCGCTACAGCATCGCCCTTGAGGCAGAAGAAAAGCTGGAGGCCCTGGCATGAGCAAATCTCTCAACCGCTTGTTGGCGATCTGCACGCCGAGCGCGTAGCGACCTGGGAACCGGCGGCGCTGCAGGTCAATATCAACCAACGCCAACGTCTGGTGGATGAAGCAAAGGTCGATGATTACGTCCAGATCGGTGACAAGCTGGCCCCATTTACCTTGCTCAACGTTGAAGGCGGCGAACTGAACCGTGACCTGTTGCTGGCCGACGGCCCGGCAGTATTGATTTTTTCCGCTTCGCCGGCTGCCCCGCATGCAATATCGCCCTGCCCTATTACGAGCGCCAGCTCTATCCGCGCCTACGGGAGCTAGGGGTGCCGTTGGTGGCGGTCAGCCCGCAGGTGCCCGAACGCCTGGTCGAGATCAAGACCCGACATCACCTGCAACTGCAGGTGACCAGCGACCCGGACAACAACCTCGGCCGGCGCCTGGGGATTCTCTACAGCTTCGACGAGGCCTCACGAAAAGCCGCGTTGGCCAAGGGCAATTTCATCGGTGACACCACCGGCACCGGCACCTGGGAATTGCCTCAGCCACCGTCGTCGTCATCGCCCAGGACGGCACGGTGGCCTTCGTTGAAGTCAGCCGGACTGGCTGGTGCGTACCGAAGCCGAACCGGTATTGCATGTGGTTGAACAGCTGTTGGGGCACACCGCCCTGCCTATCGCCATCTGACCAGGGCCTGACCAAGATGACCAAGATCATACAGGGACAGCTCAATCGTCGCGGCTTCCTTACCGCCAGCTCCATCGCCTTGGGCGCGCTGGGGCTGTCGTCCCTGGTGCGCGCGCTTTGGGCGCCAC
>NZ_CAJFDC010000020.1 GCF_904067045.1 Pseudomonas sp. FEN
CAGATGCACGGCCGTGCCCGATGCTGAGCGCGTTGGACGGCAACAGCCGCATCAATGCCCGACAGGCCAGGGTCTTGCCCGAACCGCTTTCGCCCCAGCCGAGGATTTCGCCTTGCGCCAGATCGAAGGACAAGCGATCCACCAGCGTCAGCGGGGTCGGGCCATTATGGGCCAGCACACTCAGCTCCCGGACTTGCAGTACCGGCGAACTCATGTGCGCTCCCCCATGGCTTCGGCGACGCCATCGGCCAACAGGCTGAAGCCCATGGCCAAGGTCACGATGGCGATGCCCGGGAAGGTGCAGATCCACCAGGCACTGGTAATCAGGCTTTGCCCTTCGGCCACCATGGTGCCCCACTCCGCCGTCGGCGGCTGTACGCCCAGCCCCAGGTAACTCACGCCGCGCCGTTGAGCAGCACCAACACCGCATCGGACATGGAAAACACCACCGAGCCGAACAACGCGTTGGGCAGCAGGTGCCGGAACAGAATGCGTCCATGGCCAAAACCGAGGCTCTTCGCCGCCAGGGCGAAATCGCTTTCCTTGAGCACCAGGATCTGCGCGCGAATCAGCCGCGCATAGGACACCCAGCCGACCAGGGCCATGGCGATATAGAAGCTGCTCAGGCCGGGACCGAGAATCGCCATGATCGCCAGCATCAGCACCAGGAACGAAAGGCCAGCACGATGTCGATCAAGCGCATGCAGACCGTGTCGAAGCGCCCGCCGATATAACCGGACAAGGCGCCGACCACGGTGCCGATCAGGAACGGGAAAATCACCCCAGCACCGACAGTTGCAGATCGACCCGGGCGCCCCAGATCACCCGCGACAGCACGTCCCGGCCAAAATGATCGGTACCGAACGGATGGGCCGCGCTGGGCGCCAGCAAGCGTACATCGATATTTGCAGAATCGGATCGTAGGGCGCGATCCACGGCGCGAACAGCGCCAGCAACAGCCAGCCGCCGAGAATCGCCAGCCCGAGAGACATCGCCAGCCGACCGTTTTGCAGCCGCAGGCTCAAGACATTGCCCCGTGCCACCATTACTTGGGCACGGCTCATCGGACATTCACCCGTGGATCGATCGCCACCGTGGCCACATCGGCGAGGAAATTCACCGCCACCGTCGCCAGCGCCAGCACCATCGCCACGCCCTGCACCACCATGTAATCGCGACCGAAGATGCCGCGTACCAGCAACTGGCCGATTCCCGGAATTGCAAACAGACTTTCGATCACCACCGTGCTGCTGATCAACCAGCCGATATTCACTGCCAGCAGATTGACCGTGGGCACCAGGGAATTGGGCAGCACATGCCGACGCAGGATCGCCGTCTCCGACAAGCCCCGCGCCCGGGCGGCGGTGACGTGATCGGCCTGCAACTCCACCAGCATGCTCGCCCGCAGGTTGCGGATCAGCACCGAGGACAGGGCCAGGGCAATGGTCAGGCACGGCAGCGCCAGGTGATGCAGCTTGTCCAGCCAGGTGTGGCCGTAGCCGGTGACCGGAAACCAGCCCAACTGCACACTGAACACCAGGATCAGCATGATTCCCAGCCAGAATGCCGGCACCCCCAGGCCACTGGTGGTGAAGACCCGCACCAGGTTATCGACCCAGCCGCCCTTGTGGCGGGCGGCCAGGGTCGCCAGGGGGATCGCGATCAGCAGCGCCAGCAGGACGCTGCCCAGGACCAGGCTCAGCGTCGGCTCGATGCGGGTGGCGATCAGTTTCAGCGTATCGACCCGGTACTGGATCGATTGTCCGAGATCGCCCCGCAGCAGTTTTTCAGGAAATAGAAATACTGCATCGGCAATGGCTGGTCGAGACCGAACTGCGCACGGACATTGGCCAGGGCCTGCGGCGTGCTCCGCGAGCCCAGCAGCGCCCGTGCCGGATCGCCGGGAATCGAGCGGATCAGGATGAACGTCACCAGGCTGATACCGAACAACACCGGCAGCAATTGCAGCGGCCTGCTCAGGATAAACCGGTAGCGCCGCAGATTCATGCCGCCCCCGATGGCGCCGCAGGAAGTCGAGCAGGACCGGGAAGTAAGCCTCGGGCTCTTCGTAGAATGGCATATGGCTGCTGTTGGGAAACACATGCAGCTCGACATCCTTGAGCGCGCGCTTCATCCGATAGGCGCAGGCCGGGGTCAGTCCGTCGTGCTGGCCGGTCGTGATCAGGACCGGCATCTCGAAGGCCGCCATCTGCTCGATGCGGTTCCAGTCCTTGAGGTTGCCGACATAGAGGAACTCGTTGGGGCCCTGCATGGCCTCGTATGGCCCCATGTTCCAGTCGTCCAGCGAACGCTTGAGCGGTGCCGGCCATTCATCGAGACGGCACACATGCCGATAATTGAGCAAGGTGATCGCCGCCTGGTACTGCGGATGGTCGAGGGTGCCCTGGGCTTCATGGCGCTGCATCATCGCCACGGTCTCGCTGCCCAGTGCCGCGCGCAGACGCTCCAGCTCCTGGGTCAGGTGCGGGATATCCCCGACGGTGTTTTCCAGTATCAGGGTCTTGAGCTGCCGCGGATGATGGATCGCATACTCGATGGCCAGCCAGCCGCCCCAGGAGTGGCCGAGCATATGCACGCGCCCCAGTTCCAGCGCCTGGCGTACGTGCTCCACTTCGGCGACGTAGCGGGTGATGTCCCACAGCGCCGGATCGGTCGGTCGGTCGGAAGCGCCGGTACCCAACTGGTCGAATGCCACCACTCGCAGGCCTTTGTCCTTCAGCCAGGCGTGGGCGTCGCGCAGGTAGTCACACGGCAGCCCGGGGCCGCCATTGAGGCACAACAGCACTTCCTCGCCGCCGCCGAAACTGTAGACCGCTATACTGTGCCCGTTGACCTCGAGGGTATAACGTTGATCCGGTTCCAGCTCATACCACATCGCCACTCTCCCTGTTGCAGGCGTTTGTAGCCTGTCGGCTTCACCCTAGCGGGGAATTTTCGCGCCCATAAGCTAGCATTTCTTATAGGTTTGGCCTGGCTCTCCCTCGCCCAGGCGTGGCATTCTACTTGCTTGATTTCAGGATTGAAATTTATTCAGGACAGGAGAAGAAAGGATGCAGGTCAAATTCTCTGAAGTCGATACCCGCAGCTTATCCGGTAACAATATGGATGAGATCATGGATAGCGCGCTGATCCTCGCGGGCGCGCTGGGGTTCGATGCCTTGGTGTACGACTACACACCGGTGCCGCTGGACCATGATGGCAGCATGATCACCCCTCGCTGCTCAAGGTCCGCAACACCCCGTCGGACTGGCATTCGCTCTGGTGCGAACAAGGCTTCTACCAGATAGACCCCGTGCAATACCTGGCCCTGAACACCGTCTCGGCGTTTGTCTGGTCCTATCAACCCAAGGCCGAGACCGCCTTGCAAAAGGTCATCGACCAGCGCCATTCCCCGGTAACCAGCTACCTGCAGGAACGGCAGATGACCTGCGGCGTCAGCGTGCCGATCCACCTGCCCAAGGGTGGATTCGCCTCGTTGACCGGGCTGCGTACCGGCAACGGTAAACATGTCCTGAAGGATGCAGAGCAAACCCTGACGGATTTCAGCGTCATTTCCCACGCGGTACAGGCCGCCGCCTACCCGTTGTTCGGCCCGGAAATTCGCGCCTACCCACATATCCGCCTGACCCGGCGTGAACGCGAATGCCTGCGCTGGGCGGCCGAGGGCCTGACCGCAAAGGAAATCGCCGAGCAGTTGCACCGCTCGCTGGCCACCGTGACCTTGCACCTGACCTCCGCCATGCACAAGTTAGGGGCGAAAAACCGCGTGCAGGCGGTGCTGCGGGCCACACACTACCGGCTGCTCGATAGCTGAACCGGCAAAAACCTATCAATTCGACTAGTTATGTCGGCGAGCCCATTTCGCTATCGTGCCCTGAATCGTGCACTCAGGGAGTTTGGTGAAATGGAATTCAACAAAATGCGTGAAGGGTTTGCGAACTTCGGCCCCTACCAGACCTGGTACCGTGTTACCGGCGACCTGGCCAACGGTCGTACACCGCTGATAATCCTCCACGGCGGGCCGGGCTGTACCCATGATTATGTCGACGCCTTCAAGGACATCGCCGCCAGCGGCCACGCGGTGGTGCACTACGATCAGTTGGGCAATGGCAAGTCCACCCACCTGCCGCACCAGGATCCGTCCTTCTGGACGGTTGAGCTGTTCCTTGCCGAGCTCGACAACCTGCTCGATCACCTCGACATCCGCCAGCACTACGTGCTGCTTGGCCAGTCCTGGGGCGGCATGCTCGCCAGCGAACACGCGGTGCGCCAGCCGGCGGGACTCAAGGCGTTGATCCTCGCCAACTCGCCCTCGTGCATGCGCACCTGGGTCAGCGAAGCCAACCGCCTGCGCGAGCAACTGCCGGCCGGCGTCCAGCAGGCCTTGCTCAAGCACGAGAAGGCCGGGACCTACCAGCATCCGGAATACGTCGCAGCGTCACGGGTGTTCTACGACCGCCATGTCTGCCGCATCAATCCCTGGCCGGAAGAAGTCGCCCGCACCTTCACCCAGGTCGATGCGGACCCGACCGTCTACCACACCATGAGCGGTCCGACGGAATTCCATGTCATCGGTTCATTGAAAGACTGGAGCATCATCGACCGCCTGGATCGGATCAAGGTACCGACCCTGGTGATCTCCGGACGCACGATGAAGCGACCGAGGCGGTGGTCAAACCCTACGTCGAGAAGATCGCCGGCGCACGCTGGGCGCTGTTCGAAGACTCCAGCCACATGCCCCATGTCGAAGAGCGTCAGGCCTGCATGGGCACAGTCGTGCAATTCCTTGACGAGAGTCTCTGAGCCACACCTCCAGCCCTCTCTCCGACAGAACTGCCCGGTCTGATCCAGACCAGGCTTTTCGACTATTCTGGATTCCTGCTCGCGCATCAGGAACGCTGATCACCCTGCAACACGCCGACCTATAAGACCGCCGCGTGCTTGTGGGCCGACAGGGTGAGCATTAGATTAGCCAATAATCTCTGGCCTCCAGAATAAGCAGAAGGGATAAGCATGGCGCTTACTGACCAGTCCACCCGTATCCGTGCCGGCGAAGAGCTTGATGTCGGCCTGATCGATCCGTACCTCAAGGCACACATTCCAGGCCTGCACGGCCTGCCGGAGATCAGCCAGTTTCCCGGCGGCGCCTCGAACCTGACCTACCTGATCCGTTACCCGGAGCAGGAGTTCGTCCTGCGTCGCCCACCGTTCGGCCACAAGGCCAAGTCCGCCCACGACATGGGCCGCGAGTTCCGTATCCTCAACCAGCTCAAGGACGGTTTCCCCTACTGCCCCAAGGCCTACGTGCACTGCACCGACGAATCGCTGATCGGCTCCGAATTCTATGTAATGCAACGGGTCGAAGGCATTATCCTGCGCTCCGAGCTACCCGCGGAGCTGGGCCTGGATGCCGGGCAAACCGAAACCCTGTGCAAGAGCTTCATCGACCGGCTGGTGGAACTGCACCAGGTCGACTATACCGCCTGCGGCCTGGCCGACCTCGGCAAGCCGGAAGGCTACGTCGTGCGCCAGATCCGTGGCTGGAGCGAGCGCTATGAAAAAGCCCTGACTCCCGATGCGCCAAGCTGGGAAGCGGTGCGAGCCTGGCTCAACGACAAGATGCCCGCCGATCATCCGACCTCGAGCATCGTGCACAACGACTACCGCTTCGACAATGTGATCCTCGACCCTGACAACCCGATGCAGATCATCGGCGTGCTCGACTGGGAGCTGACCACCATCGGCAACCCGTTGATGGACCTGGGCAACACCCTGGCCTACTGGATCGAGGCTGGCGACCCGGCTCCGGTCCAACTGATGCGCCGCCAGCCAAGCCATGCTCCTGGCATGCTGACCCGCCGCCAATTCGTCGACTACTACGCCGAACGCTCGGGGATCGCCATCGACAACTTCGACTTCTACTACACCTACGGCCTGTTCCGCCTGGCCGGCATCGTGCAGCAGATCTACTACCGCTTCTTCCACGGCCAGACCCAGGACAAACGCTTTGCACAGTTCATTCAGATGAACAAGCTGCTGGAGCAGATGAGCCTGCAAGTCATCCACGCATCCCGTCTCTGACCGCGACTAAAACAAGGAAAATAACCATGTCCAAGACCCAGTTGTTCGACCTCGACGGCAAGATCGCCTTTGTTTCCGGTGCCAGCCGTGGCATCGGCGAAGCCATTGCCAAGCTGCTGGCCCAGCAAGGCGCCCATGTGATTGTTTCGAGCCGCAAGCTTGAAGGTTGCCAGCATGTCGCCGATGCCATCATCGCCGAAGGCGGCAAAGCCACCGCCATCGCCTGTCATATCGGCGAAATGGAGCAGATCAGCCAGGTCTTCGCCGGCATCCGCGAGCAGTTCGGACGCCTGGATATCCTGGTCAACAACGCGGCCACCAACCCGCAGTTCTGCAACGTGCTGGACACCGACCTCGGCGCTTTCCAGAAAACCGTCGACGTGAATATCCGCGGCTACTTCTTCATGTCGGTGGAAGCCGGCAAGCTGATGCGTGAGCACGGGGGGGGCAGCATCATCAACGTTGCCTCGATCAACGGCATCTCCCCGGGTATTTTCCAGGGCATCTACTCGGTGACCAAGGCAGCGGTAATCAATATGACCAAGGTCTTCGCCAAGGAATGCGCGCAATTCGGTATTCGTTGCAACGCCCTGCTGCCCGGCCTGACCGACACCAAGTTCGCCTCGGCGCTGGTTGGCAACGAAGCGATTCTCAAGACCGCCCTGCAACAGATTCCCCTCAAGCGGGTCGCCGCGCCAAGCGAAATGGCCGGAGCCGTGCTGTACCTGGCCAGTGAAGCATCGAGCTACACCACCGGGGTGGCACTGAACGTGGACGGCGGCTTTCTGTCCTGATATCGAAATAAAATTTCCATTTGTTGAAATTGGTGAATTTAAATTCTATAAATAGCCCTTCCTGAAAATAACAATCAAAGGATGCGGCGATGGACGAGTTGGGAATAGGCTTGATCGGCACGGGTTTCATGGGCCGTGCCCACGCCCTGGCCTTTCACAATGCCAGTGTGGTGTTCGAACTGCCATTGAAGCTGCGCCTGGTGGCGCTGGCGGATGCCGACACACGCGCGCCGAGTCCTGCGCCACGGCCTGGGGCTTCGAGCGGGCCTACGGCGATTGGCAACAACTGATTGACGATCCCCGGGTTGGGCTGGTGGCGATCACCACGCCCAATCACCTGCATTTTCCCATGGCCATGGCCGCCCTCGCGGCGGGCAAGGCGGTGTATTGCGAAAAACCCCTGGCGGTCGACCTGGACCAGGCGACCCGGATGCGTGACGCGGCCCGACAGGCCGGCGTGATCACCCGAGTGGGCTACAACTACCAACACAATCCGATAATCGACCTGGCCCGGGATCTGATCCACCGCGGCGAACTGGGCGAGATTGTCGTTTCCAGGGCGAATTCAGCGAAGATTTCATGGCCGACCCCACCTCCCCTGGTCCTGGCGCTGTGAACCGAGGCGACCTGGCGACCTTGATGTCGCTGAAGCTCGCGGCGGTGCGCGATCCGACAGGCTCCGTCCCAATGATGGCGCATTTTGAACTCGGCGACCTGCCGGCCACATCGCCACCGCCACACCGGGTGATCCTGAGAACGCTGCGTCACCTGGCGCGGTGCAGGCGCTCTCACTCATTTTCGCAATGCCTGGTTCAGCACTCGATCGCAGTCGACCTTGGCGAAAAACGCCACACCTGCGGGTACTGGCTTGAACGGTGCGGAGACCCAATGCTCACTTCGACGCCAGGGAGCGGTCGGCTCGATCGGATATTGGCGTCGTCAGGGTTTCCAGGCTCAGCGTCAAGGCCGGCTCCTCGAGCTGGACCAGCTTGAACTTGCCCAGCAACGCGTCGGCGACCAGTAAAGAACGAATCGGCTTGCCGCGTCGGATCGACGAGGTGATCTCCGCATCCGCGCGCCCCGGAACCACTGCGAATCACGTAACTGTCGGTCAGGCCATAGGCCTTGAGCTTCTGCTGGTTGAGATCCGATGCCAGCCGAGGCGGGGCGTTGCCCGGAGTCGGGTCCGGAGACAGTACGGCCGGTCGCACCCCGTCAGGTCCGGCCGGGCTCCGCGGCGCCTCACATCCAACGCTGGACATCGAAATCGTCAACCAGCAGAAGCTCAAGGCCTATGGCCTGACCGACAGTTACGTGAATTTTCGCAGTGGTTCCGGGGCCGCGCTGGATGCGGAGATCACCTCGTCGATCCGACGCGGCAAGCCGATTCTGTTCTATTACTGGTCGCCGACGCCGTGCTGGGCAAGTTCAAGCTGGTCCAGCTCGAGGAGCCGGCTTTGACGCTGAAGCCTGGAAAACCCTGACCGACGCCAATATCCCGATCCGAAGCCGAGCCGCTCCCTGGCGTCGAAGTTGACTTGGGGTCTCCGCACCGTTCAAGGCGCAGTACCCGCAGGTGGTGGCGTTTTTCGCCAAGGTCGACCTGCCGATCGATGTGCTGAACCAGCATTGGCGAAAATGAGTGAAGAGCGCCTGCCACCGCGCCAGGTGACGCAGGCGTTTCTCAAGGATCACCCGGATGTCTGGAAGGCTTGGCTGCCCGCGGATGTGGCCGGCAAGGTCGCCGCCAGTCTCAAGTAATGCGCCATCATGTGGGAGCGGAGCCTGTCGGATCGCCGCACCGCGCGAAGCTTCAGCGACATCAAGGTCGCCAGGTCGCCTTCGCGGCGGTCCGGCAAGCCCCCGCCCCAGCCATTTTACAGTTCGCTGACATCGACCCAGCGCCGCTCCTTGGCTGCCAGCCGAATCGCCGTCGCCAGGCGTTCCACCTGCCAGGCCTCTTCGAAGTCCGTACCCGTCTGGCCTTGACCGGCCAGCGCGGCGATCAGCGCCTGGACCTCCAGGGTCTTGAGTTCGTTGTAACCCAACTGATGGCCGGCGGCCGGGCCTGAACGCCGCGTAACGGGGCAGATCGGGGCCGGCCAGCAGGCGCTGGAAACCGCTCTGGCCGGCGCGACAGAGGCGTAGTTCGTTCAAGCGTTCCTGGTCGAAGGCCAGGGTGCCGCGGGTGCCACTGATTTCGAAGCTCAGGTGGTTCTTGTAGCCGTGCTTGAGCCAGCTGCTGCTGATCGCGCCCCGGGCGCCGTTGGCAAAGCGCAGCAGGGCGTGGACCTGGTCATCGACGGCAATCGGGCGGGTTTCCAGGCTGCCGGCACTGGCGGGGCGCCGTGGGTGGTGCGGGTGTCGGCGCAGACCGCGCTGATATCGCCGAGCAGATAACGGGCCATGGCCAGCAGATGGCTGCCGAGGTCGGCCAGCGCACCACCGGCGTGCTGCGGTTCACAGCGCCAGGACCGGGGGAGGTGGGGTCGGCCATGAAATCTTCGCTGAATTCGCCCTGGAAACCGACAATCTCGCCCAGTTCGCCGCGGTGGATCAGATCCCGGGCCAGGTCGATTATCGGATTGTGTTGGTAGTTGTAGCCCACTCGGGTGATCACGCCGGCCTGTCGGGCCGCGTCACGCATCCGGGTCGCCTGGTCCAGGTCGACCGCCAGGGGTTTTTCGCAATACACCGCCTTGCCCGCCGCGAGGGCGGCCATGGCCATGGGAAAATGCAGGTGATTGGGCGTGGTGATCGCCACCAGCCCAACCGGGGATCGTCAATCAGTTGTTGCCAATCGCCGTAGGCCCGCTCGAAGCCCCAGGCCGTGGCGCAGGACTCGGCGCGCCGTGTGTCGGCATCCGCCAGCGCCACCAGGCGCAGCTTCAATGGCAGTTCGAACACCACACTGGCATTGTGAAAGGCCAGGGCGTGGGCACGGCCCATGAAACCCGTGCCGATCAAGCCTATTCCCAACTCGTCCATCGCCGCATCCTTTGATTGTTATTTTCAGGAAGGGCTATTTATAGAATTTAAATTCACCAATTTCAACAAATGGAAATTTTATTTCGATATCAGGACAGAAAGCCGCCGTCCACGTTCAGTGCCACCCCGGTGGTGTAGCTCGATGCTTCACTGGCCAGGTACAGCACGGCTCCGGCCATTTCGCTTGGCGCGGCGACCCGCTTGAGGGGAATCTGTTGCAGGGCGGTCTTGAGAATCGCTTCGTTGCCAACCAGCGCCGAGGCGAACTTGGTGTCGGTCAGGCCGGGCAGCAGGGCGTTGCAACGAATACCGAATTGCGCGCATTCCTTGGCGAAGACCTTGGTCATATTGATTACCGCTGCCTTGGTCACGAGTAGATGCCCTGGAAAATACCCGGGGAGATGCCGTTGATCGAGGCAACGTTGATGATGCTGCCCCCCCCGTGCTCACGCATCAGCTTGCCGGCTTCCACCGACATGAAGAAGTAGCCGCGGATATTCACGTCGACGGTTTTCTGGAAAGCGCCGAGGTCGGTGTCCAGCACGTTGCAGAACTGCGGGTTGGTGGCCGCGTTGTGACCAGGATATCCAGGCGTCCGAACTGCTCGCGGATGCCGGCGAAGACCTGGCTGATCTGCTCCATTTCGCGATATGACAGGCGATGGCGGTGGCTTTGCCGCCTTCGGCGATGATGGCATCGGCGACATGCTGGCAACCTTCAAGCTTGCGGCTCGAAACAATCACATGGGCGCCTTGCTGGGCCAGCAGCTTGGCAATGGCTTCGCCGATGCCACGGCTGGCACCGGAAACAAAGGCGATCTTGCCGTCGAGGTCGAACAACTGGGTCTTGGACATGGTTATTTTCCTTGTTTTAGTCGCGGTCAGAGACGGGATGCGTGGATGACTTGCAGGCTCATCTGCTCCAGCAGCTTGTTCATCTGAATGAACTGTGCAAAGCGTTTGTCCTGGGTCTGGCCGTGGAAGAAGCGGTAGTAGATCTGCTGCACGATGCCGGCCAGGCGGAACAGGCCGTAGGTGTAGTAGAAGTCGAAGTTGTCGATGGCGATCCCCGAGCGTTCGGCGTAGTAGTCGACGAATTGGCGGCGGGTCAGCATGCCAGGAGCATGGCTTGGCTGGCGGCGCATCAGTTGGACCGGAGCCGGGTCGCCAGCCTCGATCCAGTAGGCCAGGGTGTTGCCCAGGTCCATCAACGGGTTGCCGATGGTGGTCAGCTCCCAGTCGAGCACGCCGATGATCTGCATCGGGTTGTCAGGGTCGAGGATCACATTGTCGAAGCGGTAGTCGTTGTGCACGATGCTCGAGGTCGGATGATCGGCGGGCATCTTGTCGTTGAGCCAGGCTCGCACCGCTTCCCAGCTTGGCGCATCGGGAGTCAGGGCTTTTTCATAGCGCTCGCTCCAGCCACGGATCTGGCGCACGACGTAGCCTTCCGGCTTGCCGAGGTCGGCCAGGCCGCAGGCGGTATAGTCGACCTGGTGCAGTTCCACCAGCCGGTCGATGAAGCTCTTGCACAGGGTTTCGGTTTGCCCGGCATCCAGGCCCAGCTCCGCGGGTAGCTCGGAGCGCAGGATAATGCCTTCGACCCGTTGCATTACATAGAATTCGGAGCCGATCAGCGATTCGTCGGTGCAGTGCACGTAGGCCTTGGGGCAGTAGGGGAAACCGTCCTTGAGCTGGTTGAGGATACGGAACTCGCGGCCCATGTCGTGGGCGGACTTGGCCTTGTGGCCGAACGGTGGGCGACGCAGGACGAACTCCTGCTCCGGGTAACGGATCAGGTAGGTCAGGTTCGAGGCGCCGCCGGGAAACTGGCTGATCTCCGGCAGGCCGTGCAGGCCTGGAATGTGTGCCTTGAGGTACGGATCGATCAGGCCGACATCAAGCTCTTCGCCGGCACGGATACGGGTGGACTGGTCAGTAAGCGCCATGCTTATCCCTTCTGCTTATTCTGGAGGCCAGAGATTATTGGCTAATCTAATGCTCACCCTGTCGGCCCACAAGCACGCGGCGGTCTTATAGGTCGGCGTGTTGCAGGGTGATCAGCGTTCCTGATGCGCGAGCAGGAATCCAGAATAGTCGAAAAGCCTGGTCTGGATCAGACCGGGCAGTTCTGTCGGAGAGAGGGCTGGAGGTGTGGCTCAGAGACTCTCGTCAAGGAATTGCACGACTGTGCCCATGCAGGCCTGACGCTCTTCGACATGGGGCATGTGGCTGGAGTCTTCGAACAGCGCCCAGCGTGCGCCGGCGATCTTCTCGACGTAGGGTTTGACCACCGCCTCGGTCGCTTCATCGTGGCGTCCGGAGATCACCAGGGTCGGTACCTTGATCCGATCCAGGCGGTCGATGATGCTCCAGTCTTTCAATGAACCGATGACATGGAATTCCGTCGGACCGCTCATGGTGTGGTAGACGGTCGGGTCCGCATCGACCTGGGTGAAGGTGCGGGCGACTTCTTCCGGCCAGGGATTGATGCGGCAGACATGGCGGTCGTAGAACACCCGTGACGCTGCGACGTATTCCGGATGCTGGTAGGTCCCGGCCTTCTCGTGCTTGAGCAAGGCCTGCTGGACGCCGGCCGGCAGTTGCTCGCGCAGGCGGTTGGCTTCGCTGACCCAGGTGCGCATGCACGAGGGCGAGTTGGCGAGGATCAACGCCTTGAGTCCCGCCGGCTGGCGCACCGCGTGTTCGCTGGCGAGCATGCCGCCCCAGGACTGGCCAAGCAGCACGTAGTGCTGGCGGATGTCGAGGTGATCGAGCAGGTTGTCGAGCTCGGCAAGGAACAGCTCAACCGTCCAGAAGGACGGATCCTGGTGCGGCAGGTGGGTGGACTTGCCATTGCCCAACTGATCGTAGTGCACCACCGCGTGGCCGCTGGCGGCGATGTCCTTGAAGGCGTCGACATAATCATGGGTACAGCCCGGCCCGCCGTGGAGGATTATCAGCGGTGTACGACCGTTGGCCAGGTCGCCGGTAACACGGTACCAGGTCTGGTAGGGGCCGAAGTCGCAAACCCTTCACGCATTTTGTTGAATTCCATTTCACCAAACTCCCTGAGTGCACGATTCAGGGCACGATAGCGAAATGGGCTCGCCGACATAACTAGTCGAATTGATAGGTTTTTGCCGGTTCAGCTATCGAGCAGCCGGTAGTGTGTGGCCCGCAGCACCGCCTGCACGCGGTTTTCGCCCCTAACTTGTGCATGGCGGAGGTCAGGTGCAAGGTCACGGTGGCCAGCGAGCGGTGCAACTGCTCGGCGATTTCCTTTGCGGTCAGGCCCTCGGCCGCCCAGCGCAGGCATTCGCGTTCACGCCGGGTCAGGCGGATATGTGGGTAGGCGCGAATTTCCGGGCCGAACAACGGGTAGGGCGGCGGCCTGTACCGCGTGGGAAATGACGCTGAAATCCGTCAGGGTTTGCTCTGCATCCTTCAGGACATGTTTTACCGTTGCCGGTACGCAGCCCGGTCAACGAGGCGAATCCACCCTTGGGCAGGTGGATCGGCACGCTGACGCCGCAGGTCATCTGCCGTTCCTGCAGGTAGCTGGTTACCGGGGAATGGCGCTGGTCGATGACCTTTTGCAAGGCGGTCTCGGCCTTGGGTTGATAGGACCAGACAAACGCCGAGACGGTGTTCAGGGCCAGGTATTGCACGGGGTCTATCTGGTAGAAGCCTTGTTCGCACCAGAGCGAATGCCAGTCCGACGGGGTGTTGCGGACCTTGAGCAGCGAGGGGGTGATCATGCTGCCATCATGGTCCAGCGGCACCGGTGTGTAGTCGTACACCAAGGCATCGAACCCCAGCGCGCCCGCGAGGATCAGCGCGCTATCCATGATCTCATCCATATTGTTACGGATAAGCTGCGGGTATCGACTTCAGAGAATTTGACCTGCATCCTTTCTTCTCCTGTCCTGAATAAATTTCAATCCTGAAATCAAGCAAGTAGAATGCCACGCCTGGGCGAGGGAGAGCCAGGCCAAACCTATAAGAAATGCTAGCTTATGGGCGCGAAAATTCCCCGCTAGGGTGAAGCCGACAGGCTACAAACGCCTGCAACAGGGAGAGTGGCGATGTGGTATGAGCTGGAACCGGATCAACGTTATACCCTCGAGGTCAACGGGCACAGTATAGCGGTCTACAGTTTCGGCGGCGGCGAGGAAGTGCTGTTGTGCCTCAATGGCGGCCCCGGGCTGCCGTGTGACTACCTGCGCGACGCCCACGCCTGGCTGAAGGACAAAGGCCTGCGAGTGGTGGCATTCGACCAGTTGGGTACCGGCGCTTCCGACCGACCGACCGATCCGGCGCTGTGGGACATCACCCGCTACGTCGCCGAAGTGGAGCACGTACGCCAGGCGCTGGAACTGGGGCGCGTGCATATGCTCGGCCACTCCTGGGGCGGCTGGCTGGCCATCGAGTATGCGATCCATCATCCGCGGCAGCTCAAGACCCTGATACTGGAAAACACCGTCGGGGATATCCCGCACCTGACCCAGGAGCTGGAGCGTCTGCGCGCGGCACTGGGCAGCGAGACCGTGGCGATGATGCAGCGCCATGAAGCCCAGGGCACCCTCGACCATCCGCAGTACCAGGCGGCGATCACCTTGCTCAATTATCGGCATGTGTGCCGTCTCGATGAATGGCCGGCACCGCTCAAGCGTTCGCTGGACGACTGGAACATGGGGCCATACGAGGCCATGCAGGGCCCCAACGAGTTCCTCTATGTCGGCAACCTCAAGGACTGGAACCGCATCGAGCAGATGGCGGCCTTCGAGATGCCGGTCCTGATCACGACCGGCCAGCACGACGGACTGACCCCGGCCTGCGCCTATCGGATGAAGCGCGCGCTCAAGGATGTCGAGCTGCATGTGTTTCCCAACAGCAGCCATATGCCATTCTACGAAGAGCCCGAGGCTTACTTCCCGGTCCTGCTCGACTTCCTGCGGCGCCATCGGGGGGCGGCATGAATCTGCGGCGCTACCGGTTTATCCTGAGCAGGCCGCTGCAATTGCTGCCGGTGTTGTTCGGTATCAGCCTGGTGACGTTCATCCTGATCCGCTCGATTCCCGGCGATCCGGCACGGGCGCTGCTGGGCTCGCGGAGCACGCCGCAGGCCCTGGCCAATGTCCGTGCGCAGTTCGGTCTCGACCAGCCATTGCCGATGCAGTATTTCTATTTCCTGAAAAACCTGCTGCGGGGCGATCTCGGACAATCGATCCAGTACCGGGTCGATACGCTGAAACTGATCGCCACCCGCATCGAGCCGACGCTGAGCCTGGTCCTGGGCAGCGTCCTGCTGGCGCTGCTGATCGCGATCCCCCTGGCGACCCTGGCCGCCCGCCACAAGGGCGGCTGGGTCGATAACCTGGTGCGGGTCTTCACCACCAGTGGCCTGGGGGTGCCGGCATTCTGGCTGGGAATCATGCTGATCCTGGTGTTCAGTGTGCAGTTGGGCTGGTTTCCGGTCACCGGCTACGGCCACACCTGGCTGGACAAGCTGCATCACCTGGCGCTGCCGTGCCTGACCATTGCCCTGGCCCTGTCCTCGGTGCTGATCCGCAACCTGCGGGCGAGCATGCTGGTGGAGTTGCAGGCCGATCACGTCACCGCCGCCCGGGCGCGGGGCTTGTCGGAGACGGCGATCCTGCGTCGGCATGTGCTGCCCAATTCCCTGGTGCCCACGGTCAATCTGCTGGCAGTGAATATCGGCTGGTTGATCAGCAGCACGGTGGTGATCGAAAGTCTGTTTGCAATTCCGGGAATCGGCCAGTTGCTGGTACGCGGCATCTTCGGTCGCGATTACATGGTGGTGCAGGGCGTGGCGATGGTGCTGGCGCTGGCGACGGTGGCGGTGAATTTCCTCGCCGATGTGGCCACGGTGGCGATCGATCCACGGGTGAATGTCCGATGAGCCGTGCCCAAGTAATGGTGGCACGGGGCAATGTCTTGAGCCTGCGGCTGCAAAACGGTCGGCTGGCGATGTCTCTCGGGCTGGCGATTCTCGGCGGCTGGCTGTTGCTGGCGCTGTTCGCGCCGTGGATCGCGCCCTACGATCCGATTCTGCAAAATATCGATGTACGCTTGCTGGCGCCCAGCGCGGCCCATCCGTTCGGTACCGATCATTTTGGCCGGGACGTGCTGTCGCGGGTGATCTGGGGCGCCCGGGTCGATCTGCAACTGTCGGTGCTGGGGTGATTTTCCCGTTCCTGATCGGCACCGTGGTCGGCGCCTTGTCCGGTTATATCGGCGGGCGCTTCGACACGGTCTGCATGCGCTTGATCGACATCGTGCTGGCCTTTCCGTTCCTGGTGCTGATGCTGGCGATCATGGCGATTCTCGGTCCCGGCCTGAGCAGCTTCTATATCGCCATGGCCCTGGTCGGCTGGGTGTCCTATGCGCGGCTGATTCGCGCGCAGATCCTGGTGCTCAAGGAAAGCGATTTCGCCCTGGCGGCGAAGAGCCTCGGTTTTGGCCATGGACGCATTCTGTTCCGGCACCTGCTGCCCAACGCGTTGTTCGGCTCGGTGGTGTTTTCCATGTCCGATGCGGTGTTGGTGCTGCTCAACGGCGCGGCGGTGAGTTACCTGGGGCTGGGCGTACAGCCGCCGACGGCGGAGTGGGGCACCATGGTGGCCGAAGGGCAAAGCCTGATTACCAGTGCCTGGTGGATCTGCACCTTCCCGGGCATCGCCATCGTGACCTTGGCCATGGGCTTCAGCCTGTTGGCCGATGGCGTCGCCGAAGCCATGGGGGAGCGCACATGAGTTCGCCGGTACTGCAAGTCCGGGAGCTGAGTGTGCTGGCCCATAATGGCCCGACCCCGCTGACGCTGGTGGATCGCTTGTCCTTCGATCTGGCGCAAGGCGAAATCCTCGGGCTGGTCGGCGAAAGCGGTTCGGGCAAGACCCTGGCCTGTCGGGCATTGATGCGGCTGTTGCCGTCCAACGCGCTCAGCATCGAGGGCACGGCCGTGCATCTGGCCGGGCAAAACCTGCTGGCGCTGGGTGAAGCCGACATGCGCGCGATGCGTGGGCGACAGATTGGCATGGTGTTCCAGAACCCCAGCAGCCACCTCGATCCGTTGATGCGTATCGGCGAGCAGATCGGCGAAGGTATTCGCCAGCATCAGCAGTGCACGCGTCGTGAAGCGCGAGCCCAGGCCATCGAAGTCCTGCGGCAGGTGGGGATTCCCGATCCGCAGCAGCGCGTCGACCACTTTGCCCACGAATTTTCCGGCGGCATGCGCCAACGGGCGATGATCGCCGTGGCCCTCGGCTGTGAGCCCAGGGTACTGATCGCCGACGAACCGACCACCGCTCTCGACGTGACGGTGCAGGCACAGATCCTGCGCCTGCTGCTGGAGCTGCGGGATCGGCGCGGGCTGTCACTGATCCTGATCACCCATGACCTGGGGGTCGTTGCCCAGACCTGCGACTCGATCGCCGTGATGTATGCCGGCCGCTTGTGCGAGCACGGGCGCAAGCGCGATCTCCTGGCCCGGCCACGTCATCCGTACAGCGCCGGGCTGGTGGCGTGTCAGCCGGCCGGCGGCGCGGGCCTGGAACCGTTGCGCACCATCGGCGGACAGCCGCCGTTGCTCAGTGCCTTGCCGACGGGCTGTCGTTTCAATCCGCGCTGCGAGTACCTGGGGCCGGGTTGCCGTGAGGTCATGCCTGACTTGCAGGCTGTCGAGCACGGACAGCGCGTGGCCTGTCACTACCCGTTGGCGCTCGGAGGTCAGCCATGAGCCTGCTTGAAGTCAAGGACCTGCAGGTGCGTTTTGCCGCCCAGGGCAGCGGTTTGCTGGCATGAACCGACAATGGGTCAAGGCGGTCAACGGCGTCTCCCTGAGCCTGGCCGCGGGGGAAACCCTGGGACTGGTCGGGGAGTCGGGCAGCGGTAAAAGCAGCTTTGGCCGGGCCATCCTGCGGCTCAATGATATCGCCGCCGGCCAGGTGCTGTTCGACGGCGTGGATGTCACTCAAGGCGCGGGCGTCCGCCTTGAATGCCTGCGCCGCGAAACCGCGATGATCTTCCAGGAT
>NZ_CAJFDC010000021.1 GCF_904067045.1 Pseudomonas sp. FEN
AGCCATTGCGGTGCATACAACAGCGCGCGGGCAAAGGCCAGGCGCTGTTGTTCGCCCGGGGACAGCATGCGCTGCCAGTGATTGCTTTCATCCAGGCGCGGAATCAGGTGTTGCAAGCGGCAGGTTTCCAGCACGTGCACATAACGCTCTTGCGTATAGCTGTCGCCGCTCTGTGGATAACTCATCGCATCGCTCAGGCTGCCGATCGGCAGGTACGGCTTCTGCGGCAGGAACAGGTAGCGCCGGGCCGGCAAGCGGATATTACCATGGCCCTCGGGCCAGAGATTGCCCATGGCCCGGAATAGTGTGCTCTTGCCACTGCCGGAACGACCACTGAGCATCAGGCGCTCACCCGCGGCCACGGTCATCTCGGCCCCGGTCAACAGATGGCGATCGCTGCCCAGGTCCAGGCTGAGGTTCTGCACCTGCAGCTCATCGCCCTCGCTGCGCACATCGATGCCGCGCACGCGGTCCTCGTTATCGCTCATGGCCTGGCGGAAGCTCAACAGACGGTCGCAGGTGGCGCGCCAGGCGGCCAGTTCCGAATAGGCACTGATAAACCAGCTGAAGTTCTCCTGCACGTTGCCGAACGCCGAGTTGATCTGCATCAGCTCGCCCAGTTGGATCTTGCCGGCGAAATAGCGCGGGGCCGCCACGATAAAGGGAAGATAATCGCGATCTGACTGTAGCCGGCGGTGAAGAAGGTCAGGCGCTTGGAGACCCGCATGATGTCCCAGAAGTTGTGCCAGACCTTGCCGAAACGCGCGGTCAGGCGCTGGTTCTCGTTCGATTCGCCATTGAACAAGGCGATACTCTCGGCGTTTTCACGAACCCGGACCATGGAAAAACGCAGGTCGGCTTCAAAACGTTGTTGTTGGTTGTTCAAGCCGATCAGGCGACGACCGATCAGATGGGTCAGCCAACTGCCTACCGCCGCATAGACCAGCGCGCACCAGAACATGTAGCCGGGAATGGTCAAGCCAAACACTTCGATGCTGCCCGACACGCCCCACAGGATGATCGAAAACGACACCAGGCTGACCACCGTACGGATCAGCCCCAGGCCCAGGCTCAAGGTGTTCGAGGTGAAGGTGTTGAGGTCTTCGGAGATCCGCTGGTCCGGGTTATCGGTGTAACCGCCCTGCTCCAGCTGGTAGTAGTTCTTGTGGCCGAGCCAGCGCTTGAAATGCTGCTCGGTCAGCCAGTTCCGCCAACGGATGGTCAACATCTGGGTCAGGTACAGCCGGTACACCGCGCCAAGAATCGCCACGGCGGCAATGCCGCAGAAATACAGGATCAGTTGGGTGAAGGCGGCGACATCCTTCTTTTCCAGGGCATTGTAGAAGTCCCGATACCAACTGTTGATCCAGACCGAAATCGCCACGCTGAACAGCGACAGACCGATCACCGCCAGCAGCAGTACCCAGGCCTTGCCCTTTTCCTCACTGCGCCAGTAAGGCGTTGTCATTTGCCAGACCCGGCGGAAAAACTGTCCCTGCACGGCATCGTTGACCGCGGAATACTCGGCGTTCTTCTCAGTCATTCTTCAAGCTCGGTTAGCGTAAGAAAATTCACCAGCCGATCATAGATGATTCGCGCCCGGCGTAGCGCGATTTGAAAAGCATTCGTTCAGCACCGGTTCAGCGCCGCACCGGGCGCTTCTGCAATTTGCGCTGCAAGGTCCGCCGATGCATGCCCAGGGCGCGGGCGGTGGCGGAAATATTGCCTTCGTGCTCGGTCAGCACGCGCTGGATATGCTCCCATTGCAGGCGATCCACCGACATCGGGTTTTCCGGCACCAGGGTCTCGAGGTCGGCATGTTCGGAGAGCAAGGCGGCCAGCACGTCGTCGGCATCCGCCGGCTTGCACAGGTAGTTGCAGGCACCGCGCTTGATCGCTTCCACCGCCGTGGCGATGCTCGAATAACCGGTGAGGATCAGCACGCGCATCTCTGGATCAAGCTCCAGCAACTTGGGCAACAGCACCAGCCCGGAATCGCCGTCCATCTTCAGGTCCAGCGCGGCGTAGTCCGGCAGGTCCTGCTGGGCCAGCATCAGGCCCTCTTCGGCGGAACCGGCGGTGCTGACGCGAAAACCGCGACGGCTCATGGCGCGCGCCATCACGCGGGTAAAGGTGGCGTCGTCATCCACCAGCAGCAAGTGCGGCAGTTCCTCGCCTTCGACCTGGATCTCGTCACTCATGCTTCGTCTCCTTGGGCGACACGGGGTAGGCGCAGCTCGGTGAGCGTGCCACCTTCCTCATGACTATAGAGTTTCACCGAACCGCCGGCGCGTGTCACGCTGGCCTTGCTCAAGAACAGGCCGAGGCCGAAACCTTTGCCCTTGGTGGTAAAAAATGGCTTGCCGATCTGCTCGGCAATCGCCAATGGTACACCCGCGCCATGGTCACGAATGCTGATGGTCAAGGTCTCGATGGTCCAGTCCAGTTTGACTTCCAGGCCATCCGGACAGGCATCGGCGGCGTTGTTCAACAGGTTGAGCAAGGCCTGGGTCAGGTCCGGCGGTGGCGCCAGGCGCGGAACCTCGCCCTGCCCCAGGCGCTGGAAGCGGTAACTGGCCTCCGGGCGCATCAGGTGCCAGCGGTTCAACGCTTCGTCGAGCCAGACCGTGACGTCCTGCATCTCCACCGCCAACCGGCGATTGGCCTCGGCGGCGCGGACCAGTTGCTGCAGGGTTTCCTTGCATAACTTGACCTGGTCCTGGAGCACGCTCAGGTCGTCCTGCAACAGCGGGTCTGGATGGTCCTGGCGTATTTCCTTGAGCAGTACGCTCATGGTCGCCAAGGGCGTTCCCAGTTCGTGGGCGGCGCCGGCGGCCTGGGTCGCCACGGCCAGCAGTTGCTGGTCACGCAGGCCCTCCTCGCGGCGAATGGCGCGTAGCTCTTCCTGGCGGCGCAGTTCCTCGGCCATCTTCGCGGCGAAGAAGGTGATCACCGCGGCGGCCAGGGCAAAGCTCAGCCACATGCCATAGATCTGCAACTTTTCCCGGGAGATCGGAAAGGTTTCCAGCGGGTAGAACTGCACCAGCAGCAAGGTGTACAACACCAGCGCCACACCGGAGAGGATGACCGAATAGCGCCAGGGCAAGGTCACCGCGGCGATGGTCAGGGGCACCAGGTAATAGGAAACGAAGGGGTTGGTCGAGCCGCCGGAGAAGTACAGCAAGGCACTGTGGATAAACAGGTCGCAGGCCAGTTGCACCGCGTATTCGAGCTCGGTGACCGGCCAGGTGGTGCGCAGGCGCACCACCGTGAAGGCACAGAGCACCATGGAGCAGCCCAAGGTGATCGCCAGTTGCAGCCAGGGCAGCGGCAGCAGGTCGAACCAGTAGGCGATGCCCACGGAGCCGGCCTGGGCAGCGAGGACCAGCATGCGGATAAAGGTCAGGCGCCAGAGGTTCTGGCGAGTCGCGGACAGCAGTTGAACGGGGACGAGCATGAGCTCTCCTGATGAGCGCTCCAGGCGGATCGCCGGGAGTATAACCAAGCCGGGGCCTGGACAGGCAAATGTGCGGCAAACCGCCACAGCGGACCAAAGGGCTCGTTGTTGCGAGGGGACTCGCCCCGCTGCCGCTCAGTCAAGGCCGAACACGGTACGGTCGACGCTCGATTGCTCGCGAAGGGGCTCGTGAGAACGCCAAAAGCGTCGCGGCGGTGCGGCGTCCCGACAAACCCTGCTCCAGGTTACCTGGCGTTTGCAATATCCCACCGCCTTGACCGGCGGCTCTATAAGTATTGAAGTTGTAACAACGCGAACCGGACAATCCAGCCGTAGTCTGATACCTGCACGCGGGACTGCCCGACACGACCCGCGCACCGAACCCCAAGGAGCTTCATATGCACTTCACGCGCCGCGCCGCCCTGCTCGCCCTCAGTCTCAGTAGCTTCGCCAGCCTTCCGGCCCTGGCCGCCGACGAGCCGCGTTACAACCTGATATCCCTGCGCGCCGAAGCCAGCCAGGAAGTGGCCCGCGACCTGATGATCGTGACCCTCTACACCGAGGCGCAGAACAGCGATCCGGCCAAGCTCGCCGCCGACATCACCAGCACCATGAACAAGGCACTGGGCCAGGCCAAGGCGGTCAAGGAGATCAACCTGCGCCAGGGCAGCCGCAATAGCTACCCGATTTATGACAACAAGACCCAGAGGATCACCGGCTGGCGTGAGCGCGCCGAGTTGCGCCTGGAAAGCAGCGACTTTGCCGCGCTGTCCAAGCTGACCGGCGAACTGATGCAGGACCTGAAAATGGAAAGCATGGACTTCGCGATTGCCAGCAGCACCCGCAAGGCCAGCGAGGATGCCCTGCTCAAGGAGGCCATCGCCGCGTTCAAGGCCCGCGCCCAACTGGCCGCCGATGCCTTGGGCGGCAAGGGTTACAAGATTGTCAGCCTGAATCTCAACAGCAACGGTTATCCACAGCCGTTCCCGCGCGGCGCGATGATGATGATGAAACCCACAGCCAAGGAGGACGCACCGGCGCTGGACGTGGAAGCCGGCAAGGCCCAGGTCAGCATGAATGCCGAGGGGATGATCGAAGTCCTGCAGTAAACGCCCTCATTGCAGGAGCCAGCTTGCTGGCGATGAACGTCGCCACACCGGGGGCAGTCTGATTCCCCGCGTTATCCTTGACGACCATCGCCAGCAAGCTGGCTCATTGGACTTACGGTGTTTGCCGGGGCTCATTTTCTCGGTGGCCCCGGCGCCAAGACCTGGATAGGCCGTGCTAGAGTCGGATCTCCCCCGCTCTATTGCGCACCTTCGAGGCTTTTCAATGGAAAAGATTGCCTTCAAACCCCTGCTGCTGGCCGCCACCTTGCTGGCCTGCGCGCCCTTGGCCCAGGCGGCCTCGACCCTGGTCTACTGCTCCGAAGCCAGCCCCGCCGGCTTCGACCCGAGCCAGTACACCAGCGGCACCGATTTCGATGCCTCGGCCGAAACCGTGTTCAACCGCCTCGCGCAGTTCAAACGCGGCGGCACCGAGGTCGAACCGGGCCTGGCCACCAGCTGGGAAGTTGCCCCGGACGGCCTGGCCTACACCTTCCACCTGCGCCCCGGCGTGAAGTTCCACACTACCGACGACTTCAAGCCGAGCCGCGACTTCAACGCCGAAGACGTGCTTTTCACCTTCCAGCGCCTGCTCGACGCCAATCACCCGTTCCGCAAGGCCTATCCGTCCGAATCGCCCTATTTCAGCGATATGGACCTCAACACCACGATCAAGAACGTCGAAAAACTCGACGAGCAGACCGTGCGCTTCACGCTGAATCATATCGACGCCGCCTTCGTGCAGAACCTGGCCATGAGCTTCGCCTCGATCCAGTCCGCCGAATACGCCGCGCAGTTGCTCAAGCAGGGCCGCGCCGCCGATATCAACCAGAAACCCGTGGGTACCGGCCCGTTCGTGTTCAAGCGTTACCAGAAGGACTCGCAGATCCGCTATGTGGCCAACAAGGCCTACTGGAAACCCGAGGACGTCAAACTCGACAACCTGATCTTCGCCATTACCCCGGATGCCGCCGCCCGCCTGCAGAAACTCAAGGCCGGGGAATGTCAGGTCAGCGGTTACCCGCGCCCGGCCGATATCGAGATCATGCGCCAGGACAAGAACCTGGTGGTGCTGCAACAGCCGGGCTTCAACCTGGGTTTCCTCGCCTACAACGTCACCCACAAGCCGCTGGACCAGCTCAAGGTCCGCCAGGCCCTGGACATGGCCATCGACAAGCCGGCGATCATCAAGGCCGTGTATCAGAGCGCCGGCCAGCTGGCGCAGAACGCCCTGCCGCCGGGCCAATGGTCCTATGATCCGAACATCAAGGACGCCCCCTACGACCCGACCAAGGCCCGCGCGCTGCTCAAGGAAGCCGGCGTGGCCGAAGGCACCGCCATCGACCTCTGGGCCATGACCGTGCAACGGGCCTCCAACCCCAATGCGCGGATGTCGGCGCAGATGATCCAGGCCGACTGGGCCAAGGTCGGGATCAAGGCCAATATCGTCAGCTATGAGTGGGGCGAGTACATCAAGCGCGCCAAGAACGGCGAGCATGACGTCATGATCTATGGCTGGACCGGCGACAACGGTGACCCGGACAACTGGCTCGGCGTGCTCTACAGCTGCGCCGCGGTCAAGGGCAGCAACTACGCCAAATGGTGCGACCCGGCCTACGACCAGCTGATCCAGAAAGCCAAGCTCAGCAGCGACCACGACGAGCGGGTCAAGCTCTACCAACAGGCGCAGAAAATCCTCAAGGAACAGGTGCCGATCACCCCGATCGCCAACTCGACGGTATTCCAGCCTTTGCGCCGGGAAGTGCACGACTTCAAGATCAGTCCGTTCGGCCTGACACCCTTCTATGGCGTGAGCCTGGGCCAGTAACAGATCGCCCCAACCGGGTGCGCCAGACGCCCCCGGTTGCCCGCCCGCGGTGCACCCCACGCACCCGAAAATCCACTCGCAAACGATCAAATGCGTCAAAGTTTATAAAATTGCGACATTCCTGTACGTTCGTGCCACTCTTTGAGGCTTCGCGCCTCTGTGCATCTTGCAATGGGTATGGGGCCTGCATAAGTATCGGCAGGTCGACTCACGAGGTCGTCCTCACAACCAAAAATGACAACAAATCATGAGGCCACCATGCTTAAAAAAGCAGTCATTCCGTTTTTAGTCGGCGCAGGCCTCCTGGCCAGCGCACCGTTCGCCGTTGCCGCGACTAACCTGGTGTTCTGCTCCGAAGGGAGCCCGGCTGGTTTCGATCCAGGCCTGTACACCACCGGAACCGACTTCGACGCCTCCGCGGAAACCGTGTTCAACCGCCTCAGCCAGTTCGAACGTGGCGGCACCGCCGTGGTTCCTGGCCTGGCGACCAGCTGGGAGGTTTCCCCCGACGGCCTGACCTACACCTTCCACCTGCGTGAGGGTGTCAAGTTCCATACCACCGACTACTTCAAACCGACGCGCAATTTCAACGCCGACGACGTGCTGTTCACCTTCAACCGCATGCTCGACAAGGACATGCCGTTCCGCAAGGCCTACCCGACCGAATTCCCCTACTTCACCGACATGGGCATGGATACCAACATCACCAAGGTGGAGAAACTCGACGACAAGACCGTCAAGTTCACCCTGAAGACCGTGGATGCCGCGTTCATCCAGGACTTGGCGATGAGCTTCGCGTCCATCCAGTCCGCCGAGTACGCCGACAAGCTGCTCAAGGAAGGCAAGGCCAGCGACATCAACCAGAAGCCGATCGGTACCGGCCCATTCGTCTTCAAGAGCTACCAGAAAGACTCGAACATCCGCTACACCGGCTTCAAGGACTACTGGAAGCCCGAGGACGTCAAGGTCGACAACCTGATTTTCGCCATCACCACCGACCCGTCGGTGCGCGCGCAGAAGCTCAAGAAAGGCGAGTGCCAGATCACCGCCTACCCACGTCCAGCCGATATCGCCCCGCTCAAGGCCGACAGCAACCTGAAGATGCCTGAGCAGGCCGGCTTCAACCTGGGCTACATCGCTTACAACATGATGCCGGTCCT
>NZ_CAJFDC010000022.1 GCF_904067045.1 Pseudomonas sp. FEN
CAACAGCTGGTCTTGCGCGGACATCAGCAACTCTATCGGCATCGCAGCCACCTCGGCACCTCGCTGCTGGGGTTCGTCTTCGCCGGCTTCCCGCGCCTGGTGCGCGAGCAATGGCCCTTCGTCCTGGTCGCCGGTGTGCTGTTCTTCGCCAGCCTGGGGCTGACCGGCGTGCTGATCTATCTGTTTCCGGACCTGGTCTACAGCATCGTCAGCCCCAGCAGGTCGCCGACATGCAAGCCATGTATGACCCCGCCGCCAGTCGCCTGGGACGCACCGTCGCGCGGGCCTCCAGCGAAAACTGGGTGATGTTCGGCTACTACATCATGAACAACATCGGCATTGCCTTTCAGACCTTCGCCAGCGGCTTGCTGTTCGGCCTGGGCAGCCTGTTCTTCCTGCTGTTCAACGGCCTGACGATCGGCGCCGTGGCCGGGCACCTGAGCCAGATCGGCTACGGACAGACCTTCTGGTCTTTTGTCATCGGCCACGGCGCCTTCGAACTCAGCGCCATCGTCCTCTCCGGGGCCGCCGGACTGCAACTGGGCTGGGCGCTGGTGGCGCCGGGACGTCTGTCCCGCGGCGAGGCCCTGCGCCTGAGCGCGCGGCAAAGCATCCAGATGGTCGGCGGGGTCATCGTGTTCCTGCTGATCGCCGCCTTTATCGAAGCCTACTGGTCTTCCATGACCCAGCTCGCCCCCTGGATCAAATATACGGTGGGCGCGGGACTCTGGCTGCTGGTGGCGGCCTATCTACTGCTGGCCGGAAGGAGCGAACATGCGCCTGACTGACGCCAGCGTCGCCATTCGCCCGCGCAGCACCTGGGAGGCCATGGACCTCGGCGTACTGCTGGCCCGGCAACATCGCGGCTTGCTGATGAGCGCCTGGGCGCTGGTCAGCCTGCCGGTCTTCGCCCTCCTGAGCCTGCTGCTCTGGGACCACCCCTCCATCGCCCTGCTGCTGTTCTGGTGGTTGAAACCGGCGTTCGAGCGCTTGCCACTGTATATCCTGTCCAGGGCCCTGTTCGGCGACACCCCGTCCCTGAAGCAGGCGCTCAAGGCCTGGCCGCGCCTGCTCAAGCCGCAGCTGCTGGCGAGCCTGAGCTGGCGCCGCCTGAGCCTGAGCCGTAGCTTCACCTTGCCGGTACAACAACTCGAAGGCCTCGACGGGCTGGCCCGCCAGCAGCGCCTGCGGGTGCTCTTGCCCAGAGCCTGCGCGCGGCACGCTGGCTGACGCTGATCGGCGTACACCTGGAATATGTCCTGTGGATCGGCCTGATGGCGCTGTTCTATCTGTTGCTGCCACGGCAGATCGACATCGACTGGCACTGGCAGAAACTGCTGTTCGCCGCCCAGCATGAGTGGCTCTGGCTGGAACACCTGAGCAACGCCTTCTACGCGCTGATCCTGATCCTCTGGGAGCCTGTTTATATCGCCTGCGGCTTCAGCTTGTACCTCAACCGCCGAACCGTGCTGGAAGCCTGGGATATCGAACTGGTTTTCCGTCAGTTGCGCCAGCGCCTGCTGCCGGTGGTCGCCGCGCTGCTGCTCGGCGTCGGCCTGCTGTCGATGCCCTTTGCGCAACCGGTCATGGGCCGCCGAACCGCCCGCGCCGGATACGCCGCGCCTGCTCAAACAACCGCTGACCAGCCAGGCATCCAAGGACGCCATCAAGGCATTGTTGCAAGCGCCGCCATTCAAGAACCCGGAAACCGTCACGCGCTGGCGGCTGGGCGAACCGTTGGACAGGCCCGCGGCAAACCCTCTTCCGGCTGGCTGAAGGCCCTGCTGGAACGTTTTGACAGTCGCATCGCCGGGACACTCGCCACGGGCTGGAGATTCTGCTCTGGGCCGTGCTGTTCGGCTTGCTGGCCTGGTTGGCCTGGCGTTATCGGGACGGCCTGCGGACCTTCGTCGGCCGCCCGAAGCCCCGCGCCCACCCCATCCCGAGCGCCGCGCCGCAACTGTTCGGCCTGGCACTGGGCGTCGAGACCTTGCCCGAGGATATCGCCGCCAGCGCCGAGACCCTCTGGCCCCTGCAACCGCGCGAAGCCATGAGCCTGCTCTATCGGGGCCTGCTCAGCCGCCTGTTGCATGACTATCAACTGCCCTTGAAGAACGCCGATACCGAAGGCCAGGTCCTGGAGCGGCTCGCCCAGTTGCGCGAACCCGCCCTCCAGGCCTTCAGCCAGGAATTGACCGCCCACTGGCTGAACCTCGCCTATGGGCATCGCCTGCCGGCGCTCCAGCAACAACAGGCGTTGTGCGAAGGCTGGCGACGGTTGTTCGGTCCGGGAGCCGGCCAATGAACCGGCGTCTTGCCTGGCTGATCGGCCTGGCGCTGCTGGCGTTGCTCGCCGGCATGGGCCTCTATCTCTACCTCAAGGCCACGCCCTATACCGAGGTCATCGATCACGGGCCCTCGCCCGAGGCCCGTGCCAACCCTTATCTGGCCGCCGAACACTATCTACGCCAGCGCGGCCTGACGGTCAGCCATGCCAACAGCCTGGACATCCTCCCCGGCCTGGACCCACGTGGGCGCAGCCTGATGCTGCTGGGCGAGCGCTCGAACATGACCCCGCGCCAGGCCGACCAAACTGCTCAACTGGACCCGGGCCGGCGGCCGCCTGCTGTTCGTCGCCGAGGCCTTGTGGGACCCCAGGACCGGAAACAGCGGCGACCTGCTGCTCGACCGCGTACAACTGCGCCAGTTGTTGAGCAAGGACCTCAAGGGCGACGGTCCGGAACCGGAAGACGAGCATTACCCCCTGTTGACCCGGATGTACCTGGAAGACGAGGACGCTCCGGCCTATTTCAGCTTCGATACCGCGTTCCACCTGTCCGATCCGAAGAGCCTGGCGCAATCCTGGGCCAACAGCGCGACCTCCACCCACCTGATGCAACTGGACTACGGCGCCGGCAGCGTCATCGTACTGACCGACGCCGACCTCTGGACCAACCGCGCCATCGGCCGCTACGACAACGCCTGGCTGCTCTGGTACCTGGCCCAGGACAGCGAGGTGACCCTGCTGTTCAACACCGATCACGACAATCTGCTCACCCTGCTGTGGCGCTACTTCCCCCAGCCCTGGTCGCCCTCGCCGCCCTCCTCGGCCTGTGGTTATGGCATGTCGGTCTGCGCCAGGGGCCGCTGCAAGCCCCCGCCTCCCGGGCACGCCGCCAATTGCAGGAACACCTGCGGGCCAGTGCCGACTTCCTGCTCCGCCGCAGCGGCCATGAGGCCCTGCTCCAGGCGTTGCGCCAGGACATCCTGCGCCGCGCCCGCAAACGTCACCCCGGTTTCGAACGACTCGGCGTTGCCGAACAATGGCAGGTGCTCGCGCGCCTGACCCGCCAACCCACCAGCGCCATCAGCCAGGCCTTGCGCCCGCGACCGAAGCAGCGCCTTTCCAGCGTCGACTTCAGCCGCCAGGTCGCCCACCTGCAAACTCTCAGGAATGCCCTATGTTCTGGAGCTTGAGGACCGTTAAATAGCTGTGGTAATAGATACAGACACTTAGCGGCTCAGGCATCCAAGGGCTGACCTAACGCCCCTTGTACCGTCAGAGCAGATAAAAAGATCGCGTGTCTGGTCAATGCAGGAGACGGTGGATGGAGCTTGTGTGGGCTACTGAGGATTTCGTGATCGCCGGGCAACCTTACCAGGGTTTCCCATTCTGCTGTGGGATTCGATGGAGAGCTGCGCCCAGGCCAATCAGTTCTTTCGCTACTACTTGCTTCGCGGGGCCATTGGCTCTAAGGATTCTTGGCCCAGTACCGGACGCGCACTGTACGACTTCTTCAGCTTTCTTCAGGCTCATGAGATTGACTGGCGCGACGTGGATCGTGGTGAGGCTAAAAGCCTTGTGGCGGCCTATCGGGACTACTGCTTGGTGACATGCGAGCTAGCACTAAACACTACTCGCCAACGCCTGACTTACATCTGCAAGTTCTACGAGTTCGCTCTGAAGGAGAGGTGGGTGACGCGCCTGCCCTTCAACTATGAAGAACGCACCGTAAAGCGCGTAACAAGGTTTCTTGGCATATCGATGCAGTGGCGGCAAAGTCATGGCAAACGATGTGATGCCACGTAGCCACAATCCCTGCCCAAATTCTTGAGCATGGCCGAGATCAAGTCGCTCCTGGCGGCAACGGAGAATCCCCATCACCGGATGGTGATGCGCCTGGCGCTGCATACTGGCCTGCGCCGCGAGGAAATCGCTGCCTTCCGCTGGCTTGTGTCTTCGACCCGGACAAGGTGGGACGAACCGAGTTCAACCTCCGTATTCGGCTTGATCCGTTCGACGGCAGCGGCATGGTGACCAAGGGCCGTAAGTCGCGAGATATTTACGTCAGCCGTAAGTTCATGGCCGAACTCTATCGCTATGTGACTAAGGTGCGTGGCGAGCGCGCCTCGCTGAGCAAAACCCCGCAGAAGTCGATGTTCCTCAACCAGTCCGGAGAACGCTATGGCGAGGATGGCAAGAGCCTCAACCGGATCATCAGCAAGGCCGGCAAACGGGCTGGGATCAAGGTACATACGCACATGCTCCGGCACACCTATGCCACCCATACCCTGGTTAGCCTTCAGCGTAACCCTGCGAACGGGCTGGATCCCCTGGTCTTCGTCCAGCGACAACTCGGCCACAGCTCGATTCAGACGACAATGGTGTACCTGCATCTGGTCAACGAAATGGCCGACGAGGCGGTGCTGGCTATGACGATGAGTTAAGTGCAATGGCAGAGGCGGCCTGATGGCAAGCGCAAGGTATTTACCAAGACCGACCTCAGCATCCGCAAGTCGAGCACAGCCACGACGCGACAGGCAACGTGGTCATTCTGCCTGAGGTTATGCCTCCGACGAATACCACGGTCAAGTTCGGGCGAAACACCTCCAACAGCCGAAACTTCGATTTTGCCCGCTGGTACGGTGCTGGTATTGACCCCATCACCTACGCCTGCCAGCGCCAAATTGAACGCTTCCTCGCCGGTCAGGAGGGCGCCCTAACGGTCACCACTGTCGTTCCTACTGCAAGAGTGGGCTGCGTAGCTTCCTCGACTATTGCATGCTCCGGGCGACGGCTTTTGGCCGTGACTTGGTCTTGGCAGATGTGAACCGGGACCTGATCGACAGCTATCTCAGCGATTTAGCTGGGCAGAGAGGGTTGACTACTTTTCCGAACTGCGTCTACACGAAAGCCAAGCCCGTGCTTCTCGCCTTGGGACGGAGAGGGTTATTCCCCTTGGTCACCTCTGGCGATGCTGCCACCTTCCACGCAACCCCTTTCCAAACAACAAGCGCAAGACCAAGGGCGAGACGGCGCTGTCGAAGCTCGAGCGGCAAGAGTTCACGGTCGCGCTACGGCAGGCCATCAGGCCAATATGGACCGATAACACGCCTGTGACCGGCGATCTGCTGGTCTTTGCCCTGCTGGTCGTGGCGCTTCACACCGGACGCAATACCACTCCACTGCTCGAGATGGACCGCGACTGCTTGCGTCCGCACCCCAAAGACAACGCCGTATTCCTAGTGCTGTGGAAGCGGCGCGGCTACAAAACCAGCAAAGTGGCGCTACGCGCCGCATCGGACGCCGAGCGCCTTCTGGAATCTACGCCCAGCGTGAGAACCACGTGGAGCGTCTGATCCGTCGCGTGATGGTCTTGACCGAGCCCCTGGATTCAGAGGCTCCAGACGACTCAAGGGGCGTGTTTGGCTGTACCGCAGTCGCGCTTGGAGGTCAGTTGGTCAAGTTACGGCGTTGAGCGGACGAGTATTGGAGAAGGCGATAAGCAACCTTGTAGCTGAGTACGGCCTGAACGATAGCGACGGAAAGCCATTGCGCATCAATATCTCGCGCCTGCGCAAGACCTTTGCCAACCGCATCTTCGAGCTGACCGATGGCGATCTCGCGACCACGGCCGCAGCCCTTGGCAATACCCCCCGGGTAGCCGAGCAAAACTATTTGGCACCCAGCGCGGATACCCGTCGCAACTGCAGTTCATGGTGAGTTGCTGGTGCAGGAGTTGCTGACTGTAACCATCGGTGCGACCTATAAGACACCCCCCTGGGCGATGCACCGATCCGGTGAACGGCCAGTTCGCCCCGAAGCGTAAGGATGCGACCTGCATGAGCTTCATGAACTGCCTGCGTTGCAAACACTACGCAGTCACCGCCGAGGATCTGTACAAGCTGTTCAGCTTCTACTTCCGCGTGCTTGCCGAGCGCTCGCGGATGGACAAGCGGCGCTGGGCACGGGACTACGCCCACATTCCTCGCTTGATTGACCACTATATCGTTGCCGAGGGACTACGGCGTGGCACCTTCAAAACCGCAGCCGTTGAGGCAGCTCGTGAGCACGCCCGGTCCCAACCGCACCCATTTTGGTCGGTTGATCTGATCGACAGCCTGGAGGTCTTAGCATGAACGGCAATACCCTGGTGGGGCTACCTTGGACCGCCATTACTGTTCAGGCGGGCGATGTGCGTGAACTCCCCGAATCCGAACGCGACGCCCTAATCATTACCGCTACTCAGGTCGATGGCAATGGATCATCATCAGCCGCTACGGCGACGACATCTGGCAACTCAACGGTTTCACCAGCAACGTCCCGGCCAACCAGAGGCGGCTGGACTTCGGCCGTGTGCCACCGGCGTTTCGGGCGGTGACGAAGGCAATGCTGTACCGCTACCTGCGACGAGGGCGTCTCGAGTCGGGTCGGCCTAAAGGCGCTATGGTTCGAAGTACTTCTCCAATGCAATGCCATTCCTGCGCCACCTGAGAGCGCTGAAGCTCGATCACTTAAGGAGTGGTGACGCCTCTGATCTGTGCGACCTATGTCGCAGCCTGCAAGGCGCACCGCCAGACCAACCGTTCTAAAGGCAAGCCATTATCGCCGCGAGGGTTGGAAGCCCGTTTCAGTGCAGTCGAAGCACTCCATGAACTGAGCCAGTACACCGACGACCGGATGCCTCAGCACCCTTGGCCCGAGACTTCCGCGAAGACAATGGCAGGGCTTAACGGCCGTAGCACCCAGGGTGGCAAGACGCAGCTGATCCCCGATGATGTGTTCTGCATCCTGTTCAAACGGGCCTACCAACAGGTTGAGCGCGGACAGCAACTGCTTGACCTGCGCGATGCACTGGATGCTACTGCGCCGCCGCGAAAGGGGCTATCAAACACTTCCATCTGTGAGGCCAAGAACCGCCACTTGGACGCCCTTGGCTGGGAGGGCAGTCTCAGGACATTCAACTCAACACTGAACGAGCTGCGCACAGCATGCTACATCGTCCTGGCCAGCACCTCCGGCTGCCGCAACCACGAGTTGGCCAACGTGCAGGCGGGCGCGCACCACCGCACCCACGACGATGACGGCACCGTCTGCCACTGGATGCGCTCTCGATCTGACAAGACAGATACAGGTATCCATGACTGGATGATCCCCGAGGCCGCTGTGCGTGCCCTGCGCGTCATGGAGCGTTGGTGCGTGCCCTATCAAGCCATGATCGCCGCCGAGATCATGCAGAGGCGCCGCGTCGACCCGCATGATCCGCAGATCACGGAGGCACACAAGCACCGCCATTCGCTCTTTCTCCGCGTATATACGAATGAGGGCAACCAAGTGCGCACGCTTTCTGGCGTGACTTGGGATGGGAACCTCAAGGCATTCGCCAAGAATTGCGGACTGGACTGGAAACTCACCAGCCACCAGTTCCGCCGCAAGTTCGCCAACTACGCTGCGCACAGCCGCTTCGGCGACCTGCGCTACCTCAAAGAGCATTACGCGCACTGGACGCTGGACATGAGCTTGGGATATGCCATGGACGATAGCTGGGGACAGCACCTGGACCTTGATCTGTACGCAGATATTCAGGGGGAGTTGGAAGATATAAAACTCAGCGTCGTCGATACCTGGCTGGGTGACGTCCCCCTGGCCGGGGCTATGGCCACGCGCTCAAGCAGTGGCAGCGGGAACCACAGAATCTGCTGATCTTCAAAGATCACGCGTCGATGCTTAAGTCCATCGCTGAAAGCACTGCTATCCGCAGCAACGGCCATGCCTGGTGTACGGCAGAACAATGACGGTTGCGTCGGGAACACCCTTGAACGCACCCGCTGTAGCGGCTGCGACCACTCAGTGATCGGAGGTGCCCACGCGCCCTATCTACCAGCGACTTTACGATGATCTGAAAGGGTTGCTGCATTGCCCAGACATTGGTGAGGGCGGCCGCCAGCGCGTTGAACGAGATCTGAATCGCTGCCGCGACGTATTGGCCCAGTTAGGAATGGATCCGGAGACTTTGATCGCATGAAGCCCAAGGACAAAACAACCAACTACAAGCCGGCTGAGGATCGCGAGAAGGATCTGAAGCTCGCCCTCTACCGCATCCAGAAGGGCCGTGCCCGCAGCGGGGAAACCAAGGTTACTATCGCCGCAGTAGCCCGCGAGGCGGGCGTATCGACGGCACTAATCCACAATCACTACCCACGAATTGCCGAGGCTATCCGAGAGGCTCAGGGGCGCTCCAGTCGCGCCATGCGTGATGTGAAACAACAAGACTTGATTGCAGAGCGCAGAAGTCCGCAGCGTACCGTCAGGAGATCGAGGAGCTGCGGACCAAGGTCGCAAATCTCGCGTCCATCAATGAAGTGCTATTAGACGAGAACCGTGTGCTCAAGGCTAAATAAACGGCCCTCGATAGTCGATCTAGCTTCAAGGAAGCGCATGAATAGGCCGGTTCCGCCAATCAGCGCCACCTCGCCACTCTGGATCATGTGTTAACCAAATAATTGCGTTGTTACACCGTGGTTAACAGCTCAATTAGGTTTACAACGCCGCCGAGATGCCGTGCCTCGAGAACGGCTCCTACAACTCATTAACTGGCCGGTATTTAAGCGACGCCGATCCCACCGAGAGTCCATTCGACGAAACTCAAGTCCAATCGGCGCCACGTCGCCCCGGTCTGGGAGTATTGTTAACCGTGATTGCGTGCCTAGCCGTGTGTTTCGCTCAAAAGCCTTTCAGCGTAGAGCCCGCCTGGCCTCCGTTTAAGGTAATCGCCGGCGAAGCACCTACGCGAACTCCGCAGGCATTAGGGCGATGCCGTCGGTCCGCGTACTTTTTAAGCGGCACCCTCGCCTTCGCGGCATTGACGACACCTGGTTTAATTTTTATTTTGGCATGTCCTGCGATCATCCTGCTTATCGGCTCGCTTAATGCTGGAGTTCGGTAGGTGACTTCGCCGGACGGTTACCTTAAACCGAGGCCAGCGGCATCTACGGCCGGCGTTGTAAACCTTAAATTTGAGCTGTTAACCACGGTGGGTTAACAACGCAATTATTTGGTTAACACATGATCCAGAGTGGCGAGGTGGCGCTGATTGGCGGAACCGGCCTATTCATGCGGCTTCCTTGAAGCTAGATCGACTATCCGAGGGCCGTTATCTTAGCCTTGAGCACACGGTTCTCGTCTAATAGCACTTCATTGATGGACGCGAGATTTGCGACCTTGGTCCGCAGCTCCTCGATCTCCTGACGGTACGCTGCGGACTTCTTGCGCTCTGCAATCAAGTCTTGTTGTTTCACATCACGCATGGCGCGACTGGAGCGCCCCTGAGCCTCTCGGATAGCCTCGGCAATTCGTGGGTAGTGATTGTGGATTAGTGCCGTCGATACGCCCGCCTCGCGGGCTACTGCGGCGATAGTAACCTTGTTTCCCCGCTGCGGGCACGGCCCTTCTGGATGCGGTAGAGGGCGAGCTTCAGATCCTTCTCGCGATCCTCAGCCGGCTTGTAGTTGGTTGTTTTGTCCTTGGGCTTCATGCGATCAAAGTCTCCGGATCCATTCCTAACTGGGCCAATACGTCGCGGCAGCGATTCAGATCTCGTTCAACGCGCTGGCGGCCGCCCTCACCAATGTCTGGGCAATGCAGCAACCCTTTCAGATCATCGTAAAGTCGCTGGTAGATAGGCGCGTGGGCACCTCCGATCACTGAGTGGTCGCAGCCGCTACAGCGGGTGCGTTCAAGGGTGTTCCCGACGCAACCGTCATTGTCTGCCGTACACCAGGCATGGCCGTTGCTGCGGATAGCAGTGCTTTCAGCGATGGACTTAAGCATCGACGCGTGATCTTTGAAGATCAGCAGATTCTGTGGTTCCCGCTGCCACTGCTGAGCGCGTGGCCATAGCCCCCGGCCAGGGGGACGTCACCCAGCCAGGTATCGACGACGCTGAGTTTTATATCTTCCAACTCCCCCTGAATATCTGCGTACAGATCAAGGTCCAGGTGCTGTCCCCAGCTATCGTCCATGGCATATCCCAAGCTCATGTCCAGCGTCCAGTGCGCGTAATGCTCTTTGAGGTAGCGCAGGTCGCCGAAGCGGCTGTGCGCAGCGTAGTTGGCGAACTTGCGGCGGAACTGGTGGCTGGTGAGTTCCAGTCCAGTCCGCAATTCTTGGCGAATGCCTTGAGGTTCCCATCCCAAGTCACGCCAGAAAGCGTGCGCACTTGGTTGCCCTCATTCGTATATACGCGGAGAAAGAGCGAATGGCGGTGCTTGTGTGCCTCCGTGATCTGCGGATCATGCGGGTCGACGCGGCGCCTCTGCATGATCTCGGCGGCGATCATGGCTTGATAGGGCACGCACCAACGCTCCATGACGCGCAGGGCACGCACAGCGGCCTCGGGGATCATCCAGTCATGGATACCTGTATCTGTCTTGTCAGATCGAGAGCGCATCCAGTGGCAGACGGTGCCGTCATCGTCGTGGGTGCGGTGGTGCGCGCCCGCCTGCACGTTGGCCAACTCGTGGTTGCGGCAGCCGGAGGTGCTGGCCAGGACGATGTAGCATGCTGTGCGCAGCTCGTTCAGTGTTGAGTTGAATGTCCTGAGACTGCCCTCCCAGCCAAGGGCGTCCAAGTGGCGGTTCTTGGCCTCACAGATGGAAGTGTTTGATAGCCCCTTTCGCGGCGGCGCAGTAGCATCCAGTGCATCGCGCAGGTCAAGCAGTTGCTGTCCGCGCTCAACCTGTTGGTAGGCCCGTTTGAACAGGATGCAGAACACATCATCGGGATCAGCTGCGTCTTGCCACCCTGGGTGCTACGGCCGTTAAGCCCTGCCATTGTCTTCGCGGAAGTCTCGGGCCAAGGGTGCTGAGGCATCCGGTCGTCGGTGTACTGGCTCAGTTCATGGAGTGCTTCGACTGCACTGAAACGGGCTTCCAACCCTCGCGGCGATAATGGCTTGCCTTTAGAACGGTTGGTCTGGCGGTGCGCCTTGCAGGCTGCGACATAGGTCGCACAGATCAGAGGCGTCACCACTCCTAAGTGATCGAGCTTCAGCGCTCTCAGGTGGCGCAGGAATGGCATTGCATTGGAGAAGGTACTTCGAACCATAGCGCCTTTAGGCCGACCCGACTCGAGACGCCCTCGTCGCAGGTAGCGGTACAGCATTGCCTTCGTCACCGCCCGAAACGCCGGTGGCACACGGCCGAAGTCCAGCCGCCTCTGGTTGGCCGGGACGTTGCTGGTGAAACCGTTGAGTTGCCAGATGTCGTCGCCGTAGCGGCTGATGATGATCCATTGCCCATCGACCTGAGTAGCGGTAATGATTAGGGCGTCGCGTTCGGATTCGGGGAGTTCACGCACATCGCCCGCCTGAACAGTAATGGCGGTCCAAGGTAGCCCCACCAGGGTATTGCCGTTCATGCTAAGACCTCCAGGCTGTCGATCAGATCAACCGACCAAAATGGGTGCGGTTGGACCGGGCGTGCTCACGAGCTGCCTCAACGGCTGCGGTTTTGAAGGTGCCACGCCGTAGTCCCTCGGCAACGATATAGTGGTCAATCAAGCGAGAATGTGGGCGTAGTCCCGTGCCCAGCGCCGCTTGTCCATCCGCGAGCGCTCGGCAAGCACGCGGAAGTAGAAGCTGAACAGCTTGTACAGATCCTCGGCGGTGACTGCGTAGTGTTTGCAACGCAGGCAGTTCATGAAGCTCATGCAGGTCGCATCCTTACGCTTCGGGGCGAACTGGCCGTTCACCGGATCGGTGCATCGCCCCAGGGGGGTGTCCTTATAGGTCGCACCGATGGTTACAGTCAGCAACTCCTGCACCAGCAACTCACCCATGAACTGCCAGTTGCGACGGGTATCCGCGCTGGGTGCCAAATAGTTTTGCTCGGCTACCCGGGGGGTATTGCCAAGGGCTGCGGCCGTGGTCGCGAGATCGCCATCGGTCAGCTCGAAGATGCGGTTGGCAAAGGTCTTGCGCAGGCGCGAGATATTGATGCGCAATGGCTTTCCGTCGCTATCGTTCAGGCCGTACTCAGCTACAAGGTTGCTTATCGCCTTCTCCAATACTCGTCCGCTCAACGCCGTAACTTGACCAACTGACCTCCAAGCGCGACTGCGGTACAGCCAAACACGCCCCTTGAGGTCGTCTGGAGCCTCTGAATCCAGGGGCTCGGTCAAGACCATCACGCGACGGATCAGACGCTCCACGTTGGTTCTCACGCTGGGCGTAGATTCCAGAAGGCGCTCGGCGTCCGATGCGGCGCGTAGCGCCACTTTGCTGGTTTTGTAGCCGCGCCGCTTCCACAGCACTAGGAATACGGCGTTGTCTTTGGGGTGCGGACGCAAGCAGTCGCGGTCCATCTCGAGCAGTGGAGTGTATTGCGTCCGGTGTGAAGCGCCACGACCAGCAGGGCAAAGACCAGCAGATCGCCGTCACAGGCGTGTTATCGGTCCATATTGGCCTGATGGCCTGCCGTAGCGCGACCGTGAACTCTTGCCGCTCGAGCTTCGACAGCGCCGTCTCGCCCTTGGTCTTGCGCTTGTTGTTTGGAAAGGGGTTGCGTGGGAAGGTGGCAGCATCGCCAGAGGTGACCAAGGGGAATAACCCTCTCCGTCCCAAGGCGAGAAGCACGGGCTTGGCTTTCGTGTAGACGCAGTTCGGAAAGTAGTCAACCCTCTCTGCCCAGCTAAATCGCTGAGATAGCTGTCGATCAGGTCCCGGTTCACATCTGCCAAGACCAAGTCACGGCCAAAAGCCGTCGCCCGGAGCATGCAATAGTCGAGGAAGCTACGCAGCCCACTCTTGCAGTAGGAAACGACAGTGGTGACCGTTAGGGCGCCCTCCTGACCGGCGAGGAAGCGTTCAATTTGGCGCTGGCAGGCGTAGGTGATGGGGTCAATACCAGCACCGTACCAGCGGGCAAAATCGAAGTTTCGGCTGTTGGAGGTGTTTCGCCCGAACTTGACCGTGGTATTCGTCGGAGGCATAACCTCAGGCAGAATGACCACGTTGCCTGTCGCGTCGTGGCTGTGCTCGACTTGCGGGATGCTGAGGTCGGTCTTGGTAAATACCTTGCGCTTGCCCATCAGGCCGCCTCTGCCATTGCACTTAACTCATCGTCATAAGCCAGCACCGCCTCGTCGGCCATTTCGTTGACCAGATGCAGGTACACCATTGTCGTCTGAATCGAGCTGTGGCCGAGTTGTCGCTGGACGAAGACCAGGGGATCCAGCCCGTTCGCAGGGTTACGCTGAAGGCTAACCAGGGTATGGGTGGCATAGGTGTGCCGGAGCATGTGCGTATGTACCTTGATCCCAGCCCGTTTGCCGGCCTTGCTGATGATCCGGTTGAGGCTCTTGCCATCCTCGCCATAGCGTTCTCCGGACTGGTTGAGGAACATCGACTTCTGCGGGGTTTTGCTCAGCGAGGCGCGCTCGCCACGCACCTTAGTCACATAGCGATAGAGTTCGGCCATGAACTTACGGCTGACGTAAATATCTCGCGACTTACGGCCCTTGGTCACCATGCCGCTGCCGTCGAACGGATCAAGCCGAATACGGAGGTTGAACTCGGTTCGTCCCACCTTGTCCGGGTCGAAGACACAAGCCAGCGGGAAGGCAGCGATTTCCTCGCGGCGCAGGCCAGTATGCAGCGCCAGGCGCATCACCATCCGGTGATGGGGATTCTCCGTTGCGCCAGGAGCGACTTGATCTCGGCCATGCTCAAGAATTTGGGCAGGGATTTGTGGCTACGTGGCATCACATCGTTTGCCATGACTTTGCCGCCACTGGCATCGATATGCCCAAGAAACCTTGTTACGCGCTTTACGGTGCGTTCTTCATAGTTGAAGGGCAGGCGCGTCACCCACCTCTCCTTCAGAGCGAACTCGTAGAACTTGCAGATGTAAGTCAGGCGTTGGCGAGTAGTGTTTAGTGCTAGCTCGCATGTCACCAAGCAGTAGTCCCGATAGGCCGCCACAAGGCTTTTAGCCTCACCACGATCCACGTCGCGCCAGTCAATCTCATGAGCCTGAAGAAAGCTGAAGAAGTCGTACAGTGCGCGTCCGGTACTGGGCCAAGAATCCTTAGAGCCAATGGCCCGCGAAGCAAGTAGTAGCGAAAGAACTGATTGGCCTGGGCGCAGCTCTCCATCGAATCCCACAGCAGAATGGGAAACCCTGGGTAAGGTTGCCCGGCGATCACGAAATCCTCAGTAGCCCACACAAGCTCCATCCACCGTCTCCTGCATTGACCAGACACGCGATCTTTTTATCTGCTCTGACGGTACAAGGGGGCGTTAGGTCAGCCCTTGGATGCCTGAGCCGCTAAGTGTCTGTATCTATTACCACAGCTATTTAACGGTCCTCAAGCTCCAGAACATAGGGCATTCCTGAGAGTTTGCAGGTGGGCGACCTGGCGGCTGAAGTCGACGCTGGAAAGGCGCTGCTTCGGTCGCGGGCGCAAGGCCTGGCTGATGGCGCTGGTGGGTTGGCGGGTCAGGCGCGCGAGCACCTGCCATTGTTCGGCAACGCCGAGTCGTTCGAAACCGGGGTGACGTTTGCGGGCGCGGCGCAGGATGTCCTGGCGCAACGCCTGGAGCAGGGCCTCATGGCCGCTGCGGCGGAGCAGGAAGTCGGCACTGGCCCGCAGGTGTTCCTGCAATTGGCGGCGTGCCCGGGAGGCGGGGGCTTGCAGCGGCCCCTGGCGCAGACCGACATGCCATAACCACAGGCCGAGGAGGGCGGCGAGGGCGACCAGGGCCTGGGGAAGTAGCGCCACAGCAGGGTGAGCAGATTGTCGTGATCGGTGTTGAACAGCAGGGTCACCTCGCTGTCCTGGGCCAGGTACCAGAGCAGCCAGGCGTTGTCGTAGCGGCCGATGGCGCGGTTGGTCCAGAGGTCGGCGTCGGTCAGTACGATGACGCTGCCGGCGCCGTAGTCCAGTTGCATCAGGTGGGTGGAGGTCGCGCTGTTGGCCCAGGATTGCGCCAGGCTCTTCGGATCGGACAGGTGGAACGCGGTATCGAAGCTGAAATAGGCCGGAGCGTCCTCGTCTTCCAGGTACATCCGGGTCAACAGGGGGTAATGCTCGTCTTCCGGTTCCGGACCGTCGCCCTTGAGGTCCTTGCTCAACAACTGGCGCAGTTGTACGCGGTCGAGCAGCAGGTCGCCGCTGTTTCCGGTCCTGGGGTCCCACAAGGCCTCGGCGACGAACAGCAGGCGGCCGCCGGCCCGGGTCCAGTTGAGCAGTTGGTCGGCCTGGCGCGGGGTCATGTTCGAGCGCTCGCCCAGCAGCATCAGGCTGCGCCCACGTGGGTCCAGGCCGGGGAGGATGTCCAGGCTGTTGGCATGGCTGACCGTCAGGCCGCGCTGGCGTAGATAGTGTTCGGCGGCCAGATAAGGGTTGGCACGGGCCTCGGGCGAGGGCCCGTGATCGATGACCTCGGTATAGGGCGTGGCCTTGAGGTAGAGATAGAGGCCCATGCCGGCGAGCAACGCCAGCAGCGCCAGGCCGATCAGCCAGGCAAGACGCCGGTTCATTGGCCGGCTCCCGGACCGAACAACCGTCGCCAGCCTTCGCACAACGCCTGTTGTTGCTGGAGCGCCGGCAGGCGATGCCCATAGGCGAGGTTCAGCCAGTGGGCGGTCAATTCCTGGCTGAAGGCCTGGAGGGCGGTTCGCGCACTGGGCGAGCCGCTCCAGGACCTGGCCTTCGGTATCGGCGTTCTTCAAGGGCAGTTGATAGTCATGCAACAGGCGGCTGAGCAGGCCCCGATAGAGCAGGCTCATGGCTTCGCGCGGTTGCAGGGGCCAGAGGGTCTCGGCGCTGGCGGCGATATCCTCGGGCAAGGTCTCGACGCCCAGTGCCAGGCCGAACAGTTGCGGCGCGGCGCTCGGGATGGGGTGGGCGCGGGGCTTCGGGCGGCCGACGAAGGTCCGCAGGCCGTCCCGATAACGCCAGCCAACCAGGCCAGCAAGCCGAACAGCACGGCCCAGAGCAGAATCTCCAGCCCGTGGGCGAGTGTCCGGCGATGCGACTGTCAAAACGTTCCAGCAGGGCCTTCAGCCAGCCGGAAGAGGGTTTGCCGCGGGCCTTGTCCAACGGTTCGCCCAGCCGCCAGCGCGTGACGGTTTCCGGGTTCTTGAATGGCGGCGCTTGCAACAATGCCTTGATGGCGTCCTTGGATGCCTGGCTGGTCAGCGGTTGTTTGAGCAGGCGCGGCGTATCCGGCGCGGGCGGTTCGGCGGCCATGACCGGTTGCGCAAAGGGCATCGACAGCAGGCCGACGCCGAGCAGCAGCGCGGCGACCACCGGCAGCAGGCGCTGGCGCAACTGACGGAAAACCAGTTCGATATCCCAGGCTTCCAGCACGGTTCGGCGGTTGAGGTACAAGCTGAAGCCGCAGGCGATATAAACAGGCTCCCAGAGGATCAGGATCAGCGCGTAGAAGGCGTTGCTCAGGTGTTCCAGCCAGAGCCACTCATGCTGGGCGGCGAACAGCAGTTTCTGCCAGTGCCAGTCGATGTCGATCTGCCGTGGCAGCAACAGATAGAACAGCGCCATCAGGCCGATCCACAGGACATATTCCAGGTGTACGCCGATCAGCGTCAGCCAGCGTGCCGCGCGCAGGCTCTGGGGCAAGAGCACCCGCAGGCGCTGCTGGCGGGCCAGCCCGTCGAGGCCTTCGAGTTGTTGTACCGGCAAGGTGAAGCTACGGCTCAGGCTCAGGCGGCGCCAGCTCAGGCTCGCCAGCAGCTGCGGCTTGAGCAGGCGCGGCCAGGCCTTGAGCGCCTGCTTCAGGGACGGGGTGTCGCCGAACAGGGCCCTGGACAGGATATACAGTGGCAAGCGCTCGAACGCCGGTTTCAACCACCAGAACAGCAGCAGGGCGATGGAGGGGTGGTCCCAGAGCAGCAGGCTCAGGAGGGCGAAGACCGGCAGGCTGACCAGCGCCCAGGCGCTCATCAGCAAGCCGCGATGTTGCCGGGCCAGCAGTACGCCGAGGTCCATGGCCTCCAGGTGCTGCGCGGGCGAATGGCGACGCTGGCGTCAGTCAGGCGCATGTTCGCTCCTTCCGGCCAGCAGTAGATAGGCCGCCACCAGCAGCCAGAGTCCCGCGCCACCGTATATTTGATCCAGGGGCGAGCTGGGTCATGGAAGACCAGTAGGCTTCGATAAAGGCGGCGATCAGCAGGAACACGATGACCCCGCCGACCATCTGGATGCTTTGCCGCGCGCTCAGGCGCAGGGCCTCGCCGCGGACAGACGTCCCGGCGCCACCAGCGCCCAGCCCAGTTGCAGTCCGGCGGCCCCGGAGAGGACGATGGCGCTGAGTTCGAAGGCGCCGTGGCCGATGACAAAAGACCAGAAGGTCTGTCCGTAGCCGATCTGGCTCAGGTGCCCGGCCACGGCGCCGATCGTCAGGCCGTTGAACAGCAGGAAGAACAGGCTGCCCAGGCCGAACAGCAAGCCGCTGGCGAAGGTCTGAAAGGCAATGCCGATGTTGTTCATGATGTAGTAGCCGAACATCACCCAGTTTTCGCTGGAGGCCCGCGCGACGGTGCGTCCCAGGCGACTGGCGGCGGGGTCATACATGGCTTGCATGTCGGCGACCTGCTGGGGGCTGACGATGCTGTAGACCAGGTCCGGAAACAGATAGATCAGCACGCCGGTCAGCCCCAGGCTGGCGAAGAACAGCACACCGGCGACCAGGACGAAGGGCCATTGCTCGCGCACCAGGCGCGGGAAGCCGGCGAAGACGAACCCCAGCAGCGAGGTGCCGAGGTGGCTGCGATGCCGATAGAGTTGCTGATGTCCGCGCAAGACCAGCTGTTGCAGGGTGTCGACCAGGTGGCTGCT
>NZ_CAJFDC010000023.1 GCF_904067045.1 Pseudomonas sp. FEN
CTCGCAAGCGCAAACAATCGATCCATGGCGTTTTCGACGCCAATCGAAGCATCATGCCCGGAGCTGTGCGCAGGTACGCCAGCCACTGCTTGAGACGGGAACGTGCTTGTATCGAAAAACAGCGAAATACAGTATAGGAAAAGTCTCAATTTCTGCTGTGGCTGAACGGTGGAACTCAGCCCATGCCGGCCCGTGGATGTAACGTTCAGGCGTGAGGGCTGAACCAGGTCGGTCACTTTATCGAGAGACCTCAGAAGCATCTGTAGGGAAAATCCAAGATACTCGTCGTTTCCAGGAAGCCCGCAATCGCCCCATCTCCCGCCACGGCAACTGGGCACCGCCGGCGAGATCCTGGTCAATCAGTGGTACTCGGGCTCCAGAACGCCTGCTGCACCATGCTCGAGGTGGACAGCCGCGCCACCAGGGCATCGAGTTCGTCGCCGTCCACCGAGGTGATCGCCAGGGTCGCTTCGATTTCCACCTCTTCGTCGCCAAAGGGGCGCACATCGACATCGCTGGCCGGGTAGTTGCTGCGCTCCAGCTCTTTCCCAGCAAGGACAACGCGGCCTTCTGCTGGCTGCGCAGGGCAATCAGATAAATGATGTTGGTCACTTCCGCCGAGACCACATCCAGCGGCTGACGGTTGATGTTGTTGACGATCGGCCGCAGGGTGTTCGCCGCCAGGACGAACAGGGTCCCCAGCAGAGCTTCAAGGATCAGGTCGGCACCGGCGCAGGCGCCGACCGCCGCCGAGGCCCAGAGGGTCGCGGCGGTGTTCAGGCCACGGACATTACCCTCCTCGCGCATGATCACCCGGCACCGAGAAAGCCGATACCGGAGACCACATAGGCGACCACCCGCACCGCGCCTTCGACGCCGCCCAGGCGTTGGCCATGTCGACGAAGATCGCCGCCCCACCGCCACCAGCACATTGGTGCGCAGGCCGGCGGTACGCTGGCGGTATTGCCGCTCGAGATCAGGCCGCCGAGGATGAAGGCGGCGCTGAGGCTGACGAAGGTGTCGATCAGGGAGTCGAAGTTGATATTGTTCAGGGCTTGCATGGAGGCTCTCATATCTACGGTACAAGCCCCTTGTAGGAGCAAGCTTGCTCCTACAAGGGAGCACTGGTGACGCAGACATAGCACATCAAGATGCACGGGATGATGTCAGAGAACGCAACTGGATCCGCCGCCCATTGACGCGACCTGGAAGCCAGCGCTCCAGGCCTGGCCAGCAGGCGCCGAGAGATGGGTTTCAGAGCACCTGCAACGGCATGGTCAGCTCGACCCGCAGTCCGTCGGGACGGCTGTCGAAATGCAGGACGCAGCCACAGCGCTGGACGATGGCATTGACAATCGCCAACCCAGGCCGCAACCGCTGCTCGCGCTGTGGCGCCAGAAGCGCTGGGTCAGATGCTGCAGATCGTCGCGGCAATACCCGGGCCGTGGTCGCGAACCTGGAAGCGCACACGATTGCCGATGGTTTCCACATTCAATTCCACCGGCGCATCGCCAGGAGTGTGGCGCAGAGCGTTGTCGAGCAGGTTGCGCAAGGCGGCAATGGACAGGGTCGAGGGCATTTCCAGCGGTGCCGGGGAGTAGTTCTCCGACAGGTGCAAGGCGATGCGGTCACGGTTGCCGTTGGCCGAATCCTGGATGGCCAGGCGCGCCACCTGCTCGGCATTGCACTGCACGCCGTCATCGAACGACAGGCTGCCTTCGACCCGCGCCAGCAACAGCAACTGCTCCAGGGTCCGGTGCAGGCGGTCGGCACCGGCCTCGGCGTGGGCCAGGGACTGGTCACGGGCGGCGCCTTCGGTCATGCGCGCCACTTGCAGGTGGGTCTTGATCGCGGTCAGCGGGCTGCGCAGCTCATGGGCGGCATCGCCGTCAGGCGGCGCTCGCGCTCGATGGTCTTGCCGATGCGCTGGAGCAGTTGGTTCTGGGTGTCCAGCAACGGCTGCAACTCGCGGGGCAACGGCTGTACCTGCAAGGGTTCGAGGGAATCGGCGCTACGGCGCATCAAAGCGTCGCGCATACGGTTGAGCGGCGCCAGGCCCCGGCCGATGCCAGCCAGAGCAGGAACAGGCAGCCCATCAGGGCCACGCCGACCGGCACCGAGGCCGCCAGTAACACCGAGAGGTTCAGCGCCTCGCGTTCCACCTGGCGGTCGGCGGTGGTGATATGCACATCGCCACGCACCAGGGTGAAGCTGCGCCAGGGCGCGCCGTCGATCATCTGGTCGTGGAAACCGGCGGTCTGGTCCTCCAGGGCCTGTTCCGGGTTGTTGTGGCTACGGGCGAGGATCTCGCCGCGCAGCGAACTGACCTGGCAGGCCATGCCACCGGGAATATTAAGCTGTTCGGCGCTGAAATGGTACCGTCGCCCTTGCTCGAGATCGGTGGCAATTGCTCCAGCAGCCCGGCGACCATGCGGGCCGAAGCCACCAGCCGCTGGTCGAGGGAAAACATCATCTGGTGACGCAGGTCGCTGAGCATCCAGGTCGCGGCCAGGGCCCAGATCAGGATGAACGCCGAGCCGATGGTCAGGCTCAGCGCAAACGCAGGCTCATCATGCCCGACTGTCCTCGCTACCCGCCGGTCCCAGGCGATAGCCCAGGCCACGGACGGTCTCGACGATGCCATTGCCCAGTTTGCGGCGCAGGTGTGGATATGCACGTTCAAGGCATTGCTTTCCAGTTCATCGCCGAAGCCGTAGACGCTGTCTTTCAGTTGCTCACTGGACAATACCCGGCCACGGTTGTGCAGCAGGGCCTGCAACAGCGCCTGTTCGCGACGCGAGAGGTCCACCGGCTGGCCGCCGAGCAGGGTCACGCGACTGCTCGGGTCGTAGCTCAGCGCGCCGTGTTCGATCAGGTTGACGCTGCGCCCGGCCACGCGCCGCAACAGGGTTTGCAGACGGGCGAAAAGTTCACGCAGGTCGAAGGGCTTGAGCAGGTAGTCGTCGGCACCGGCCTGCAGGCCATCGACCCGGTCGGTGACCGAGTCGCGGGCGGTGAGGATCAGCACCGGCAGTTCCAGGCCCTTCTGGCGCAACTGCGCCAACAACTTGAGACCGTCTTCGTCGGGCAGGCCGAGGTCGAGCACCATCACGTCGAACTCCGCCGCGCGCAACATGGCGCGCGCGGCCGCGGCGGTGGCGACATGCTCGACAATCATGCCCTGGGCGCTCAGGCCGGCCTTGATGCCGCTGGCGATCAGTTCGTCGTCTTCGCAAACCAGTACGTGCATGGGGACACCTGTGCAAATGTGCCGATTGAAACGCAAGTGGATTAAGCGACGATTATGCCGCCAATGTATCCAGAGTAGTTAATCGTCGCGGGCGCTGGTAACCAGGCTGGCCCCGAGCTCGAGCACGAGATTGAAAGCGCCACCGAACTGATGTGGGTACTGACCGGATCGCCGCACCGCCGCCAAGCTTTTAGCAGCCTCAAGGGCCCTTTCGCGAGCAAGCTGGCTCCGACAGGGGCCGCATATAACCAGGGATGGGATCGGGTTAATGATCGGTTAATCGCCTGCTTGCAGGCTAGCTCGACTCGCTACGGTTTTTAAGGTTTTTTTATGCGTTGGTTGTTGACCTTTGTCTTTGTCCTTTTCGCCGGCCTCGTCCAGGCCGGCAACGATCCATTCGCGGTGAAAAAGCCGGACTTCCTACCCGTCGGCCAGGCGTTCGCCTTCAGCAGCGAAACCCTGCCGTCCGGGCAAACCCGGCTGTCCTGGCAGATCGCCGACGGCTACTACCTCTATCAGAAACGCCTGAAGTTCGATGGCCTGCCCCCCGCCCAGCAACCCGAACTGCCCGAGGGCGAGCAGCACAGCGACGAGTTCTTCGGCGACCAGCAGGTCCATCGCGGCGAGCTTGAACTGCTGATCCCGGGTGCCAGCGGTCCGCTCAGGCTGCAAGGCTGCGCCGACGCCGGCCTGTGCTACCCGCCACAAAGCCAGGCCGTCAAGCTGGGCGACAACAGCCGCGTGTCCACGCTTCCAGGCCCGGTACAGGCACAGGATCAATCCCTGGCCGCCAGTCTGCAACACAATGCCCTGGGGTGGAGCCTGCTGGCCTTCTTCGGCCTCGGCCTGCTACTGGCCTTCACCCCTTGCATGTTGCCGATGCTGCCGATCCTCGCCGGCTTGGTGGTCGGTAGCGGCGCAATGCGCGGCGCGGTTTTGCCCTGGCCGGCAGCTATGTGATCTGCATGGCGCTGGTGTATGCCGCGCTGGGCATGCTCGCGGCCCTGCTCGGCGGCAACTTGCAGGCCTTGCTGCAACAACCCTGGCTGCTGGGCAGCTTCGCCGCGCTGTTCGTGGTGCTGGCCCTGCCGATGTTCGGCTTCTTCGAACTGCAATTGCCGGCGGCCCTGCGCGATCGCCTGGAACAGGCCGGCAGTCGCCAGCGCGGCGGCAGCCTGGTGGGTGCCGGGGTGCTCGGCGCGCTCTCCGGCCTGCTGGTCGGCCCGTGCATGACCGCGCCCCTGGCCGTGCCCTGCTCTACATCGCCAAGAGCGGCAATATCGTCGAAGGCGGCCTGGTGCTGTTCACCATGGGCATCGGCATGGGCTTGCCGCTGTTGCTGCTGGTGACCGTGGCAACCGTTTCCTGCCCAAACCAGGGGCCTGGATGGACCGGGTCAAGGCGGTGTTCGGCTTCCTGTTCCTTGGCACCGCCGTGCTGATGATCCGTCCGCTGGTGAGCGAGTCGTTGTGGATCGGCCTGTGGGGCGCCTTGTTGCTGATCATTGCCGGTTGCGCCTGGCAACAGTCCCGCCAGCCGGGGCACGGCGCCTTGCTGAGCGGCTGCGCCGGCGCCCTGCTCGGCCTCTGGGGGACGCTGTTGGTGGTCGGTGCGGCGGGCGGCAGTACCGAGCTGTGGCGACCGTTGCATGTGTATACCGGCACGACTGCCACCAATGGTAATGCAGCGGCCCATGCGCCCTTCGTCACCGTCAACGACCCGGCCGCCTTGCAGCGCGAGCTGGACGCGGCCCGGGCTCAGGGCCAATGGCTGCTGGTGGATTACTACGCCGACTGGTGCGTGTCGTGCAAGATCATGGAGCAGCAGGTCTTCTCCCGGGCCGACGTCCAGGCGGCCCTGCGCGACGTACGACTGGTGCGCCTGGACGTGACCGACGACAATGCCGCCAGCCGCGAGCTGCTGGGCCGCTATCAGGTACCGGGGCCGCCGACCCTGCTGTGGATCGCGCCCGACGGCCAGGAACGTCGGGCCAGCCGCATCACTGGCGAGGTCGACGCCAAGGTTTTTCTCCAGAACTGGAACAGTACACGGGACGCTCTTTGATGCTCACCCTGACCCTCGGGACCTTCGCCCTGTCGATCAACCACTTGTTACTGCTGCTGGCCCTCGCCCTGGCGACGCTGGTGGGCTGGGGTGGCCAAAAGGAGCGGTGAAAACCCGGAGTCGGTGCTGTTCGGCTTGTTCATGCTCGGCCTGCTGGTGGCGCGGATCAGCTTCGTCATTGCCTATTGGGCGTACTTTCGCGATGACCCGTTGCAGATGCTCGATATCCGCGATGGCGGCTTCCTGCCCTGGGCGGGGCTGCTGGCGCTGCTGCTGGGCAGCGCGCTGTTCTGCTGGCGACGCCCGCGCTGCGCCGGCCACTGGGCTTTGGCCTGGGCAGCGGCCTGGCATTCTGGTTGCTGACCACCCTGTCGAGCACCCTCTATGAACAAGGCACGCGCCTGCCGGAACTGACCCTGCGCAATGCCCAGGGCCAATCGGTGCAGTTGAGCAGCTACCAGGGCGGCCCGCTGGTGATCAACCTCTGGGCCACCTGGTGCCGCCGTGCCGCCGGGAAATGCCAGTGCTGCAAAAGGCCCAGCACGAACGCCAGGACGTGACCTTCCTGTTCGTCAACCAGGCCGAAAGCATGCAGAGCGTCAGCACCTTCCTCATGACCCAGGGCCTGAACCTGAACAACGTACTGTTCGACGGTACCGGCCAACTGGCCCAGAGCGTCGGCTCCATGGCCCTGCCCACGACCCTGTTGTACAGCGCCGACGGTCGCCTGCTCGGCACTCACCTGGGTGAATTGTCCGAGGCCAGCCTGGCCCGGGCCCTGGAAAACTTCGGTCCGCCCAAACCCACCTCGGCCGCACCGGCCCCAAGGAAACCGCTATGCCCTTCAACCGCCACCTGCTGAACCTGAGCCTGAGCGCCGCGCTGGGCGCGGTGCTGCTCCAAGCGCCTGCATTGCAGGCCGAAGAACTGCCCGCGCCGATCAAGAGCATCGAAGCCAAGGGCGCCAAGATCATCGGCAGCTTCGACGCGCCGGATGGCCTGCGCGGCTATGCCGCCCAGTACCAGAACCGGGGCATGGCGCTATACCTCACGCCGGATGGCAAGCACGTGATCGCCGGCAACCTGTATGACGCCGACGGCCAGGACCTGAGCCAGGCCCCATTGCAGAAGCTGGTGTATGCGCCGATGGCCAAGCAGGTCTGGGGGCAGATGGAAAAAAGCAATTGGATCGCCGATGGCAAGGCCGATGCACCACGTATCGTTTATCTGTTCAGCGACCCGAACTGCCCGTACTGCAACATGTTCTGGGAACAGGCGCGCCCATGGGTCGAGTCCGGCAAGGTGCAACTACGGCACATCATGGTCGGTATCATCCGCGCGGACAGCGCGGCCAAGTCCGCCGCGCTGTTGAGCGCCAAGGATCCACAAAGCGCCCTGCATGATCATGAAAAGGCCGGCAAGGGCAGCTCGCTCAAGCCGCTGGACAAGATCCCGGCACCGATCCAGGCCAAACTCGATGCCAATATGAAGTTGATGGAAGACCTGGAGCTGTCGGCCACGCCGGCGATTTTCTATCTCGATGAGAACGGTGACCTGCAACAGCAACAGGGAGCACCGAGCCCGGACAAGCTGGTGAAAATTCTCGGGCCGAAATGACTTGCGCGCAGCTGACAGGCGCGGGGCCCGAGGCTATTTTTTGCGCTGAAACAGTGTATCCGTGGGAGCGCCAGTCGACGCTCCCATTGGCTGGCTACTGACCCGCCACCACATTGGCCGCCGGCATCACCTTGATGCGGTAAGGCTGGAAGATCTTCAGCAACTCGCCACTATCGTGCAGGCGTTGCAACAGCTTGCCAAACGCCTCGCCACTGATCGGCGCTTGCGGGCGCAGGATCGCATAGTGGTGATAGACCTGATCGATCCGCTCGGAAATCAGCAGTTCCTGGCCACATCCGGGTTGCGGATCAGGTAATCGAACAGGTAGGAACGGGTCACCAGGGCGATATCGGCACGCCCACGCAGCACCATCAGCAGGTTGGCGTCATGGGAATAGGTCAGGTGGCGTTATAGGTATCGGCCAGGAACTTGGGATCCGCGTTGAAGTTGGCGAACTCGTAGTGGTAACCGCTGAACAGTGCCAGGCGCTTGCCCTTGAGATCGGCGAAATAGCTTTCGTCGCGACCTGGCTCACGCCCGGTGACAAACACCTCGGCATCCTCCAGGCCCATATCGACCGCGGTGTGCGGGATCCCCTGCCAGCCCCAGGCCGGATTCTCGAAGATCGCCATATCGGTACGCCCCTGCTGGAGGTCGCCGAAGCGCCGCGGAATCGACGTCGGCACCAGGGTGAACTGGTAGTCGCTCTGCAACTTGTTCAGCGCATCGGCCAATTGCGGCAACAAGCCGGTATCGGCACCCTGCTCGGGACGGATGGTATAGGGCGGGAAATGCGCGGCGCCGATCCGAACCAGTTGGGCCGCGGAAACCGGCAAGACCACCAGCACGGCGAGCGCCGACAACAGGATCCGGGAAACCGTGCGCACAGGCAGGACGTTCAAAGGCACACACCTCAGGAAAAAACTCGTGGCCTCCAAACTAGGGAAGGTCTGAAATACCCACCGATTTCTGATGCCCTCATTGGCTGAGGCTCAAAAAATTCTGAGTCGGTCGAGCAGCAGACCCTTCCTGTCTTTAACTCACGGTTCTTACCTCTGATCGTACTGTTTCAAGGCGTACGGTCCGCATTACAGACGCACCTCTCCCGCATTCATCAACCGTTTTCGCACCATCCACAGATTCGATAAGGCAAACAGTGTGGTCAGTTGTGCTGTGTTTTTCGCCAACCCGCGATAACGTACTTTCGTATGGCCGAACTGGCGTTTGATGACTCGAAACGGATGCTCGACCTTGGCCCGTATCTGAGCCTTCGCACGTTCTATTCTTCGATACACTTGTGTGATCAGGCTCTTCTTGCCGTGTTTCTTAAACGTGCTGGGCCGGGCGGCAATCGACCAATACATCTGGCGTCCCTGGTGCTCAGGACGCTTCTGCACACCGGTGTAACCCGAATCGCCACAGACGTACGTTTCCTCACCCTGCAGCAACTGATCGACCTGCGTGACATCCGCCACATTCGCCGCCGTGCCCACCAGGCTATGGACCAGGCCGGAGTCGGCATCGACGCCAATGTGCGCTTTCATCCCAAAGAAATACTGGTTTCCTTTCTTCGCCTGATGCATCTCAGGGTCGCGCTTGCCCTCTTTGTTCTTGGTCGAACTCGGCGCGTGAATAATCGTGGCATCGACCACCGTGCCTTGGCGCAGCATCAGGCCACGATCACCCAGATAACCGTTGATGACCTGCAAGATCCCACTGGCCAACTCATGTTTTTCCAGCAGCCGACGGAAGTTGAGAATCGTCGTTTCATCGGGAATCCGGTCCAGGTGAAGTCCTGAAAACTGGCGCAAGATCGTCGTTTCGTAGAGCGCTTCTTCCATCGCCGGGTCGCTGTAGCCGAACCAGTTCTGCATTAGATGAACCCGCAACATCGCCATCAGCGGGTACGCCGGACGGCCGCCTTCACCTTTTGGATAATGCGGTTCGATCAAGGCAATCAGGCCCTTCCAGGGTACGACCTGATCCATCTCAATCAGGAAGCGCTCACGCCGGGTCTGTTTGCGTTTACCGGCATACTCAGCATCGGCAAAGGACATCTGTTTCATCGGGGCTCAACCGTTCAGTGTGGACGAGACGGTATTTCACCAAATTTGGAAGTGTTTTTCAGAGTTTCCCTAGGCGTTTTTATTGATTTAAACAACTTTTCGCCCGTTAATTAATGACTTGCACAGCTCCATCAGTCATTTTTGAGAATCAGAAGCAACGCCTCCTCAGCCAACCGATCCAGGGGCAGACTGCCCGATCCTGCTGGAAGTCGAATAAGCCGCTAGGCGGATCAAGCGCCTTTGGCTACGCTTGAGTCCGACTAGGATGCTGTATTCGGAGCTTGCGATGCCCCACTGGCTGGTGATTGATCTGGAAGCCACGACGGATGATGGGGGCTGGCCGCTGGCGGAGATGGAGATCATCGAAATCGGCGCCACCCTGGTCAACCGTGAAGGCCGGGAGCTGGACCACTTCCAGCGCTTTGTCAGGCCCCTGCGCCGACCGTTGCTGACCCTCTTCTGCCGCGAACTGACCCATATCAGCCAGGCCCAGATCGACAGTGCCGCGCCACTGGGCGAGGTCTGGCCGCTGTTCGAGCGCTGGCTGGCCAACATCGGGAGCGCCTGGAAGGCTGGGCCAGCTGGGGCGACTACGACCGTCGGCAGTTGGAGCAGGACTGGCGGCAACTCGGCGTGTCCAGCGCCCTGGGCCTGGTGCCGCATATCAACCTCAAGCAGCGCTTCGCCAAGGCGCGGCGCCTGGAGCGACCGCTGGGCCTGAACGGCGCCCTGCAACTGGCCGGACTGCAATTCAATGGCCAGCAGCACCGGGCGCTGGAGGATGCACGCAATACCGCGCGCCTGTTGCCATTGAGCCTGCCCCTGTAATGCCCGGCCAGGGGGGCAGCATCCTGCCATCCGGGTTTGCCGCGCCCACAGGAATTTGGGCATACTGGCCGACCCCTTTTTTTCAGCTCATTTCGAGGAATCGCCCATGTTTAAAGTCAACGAGTACTTCGACGGCACCGTCAAGTCGATTGCCTTCGCACAAGCCGAAGGTGCCGCCACCATCGGCGTCATGGCCGCTGGCGAATACGAGTTCGGCACCGCCCAACGCGAGATCATGCACGTGGTCGCGGGTAGCCTGACCGTCAAGCTGCCCGACAGCAATACCTGGGAAACCTTCGAAACCGGCAGCCAGTTCAACGTTCCGGCCAACAGCAAGTTCCAGCTGAAGGTCGCCGTGGACACCGCTTACCTGTGCGAATACCGCTGAGTTCGCAACGCTGACTGTCAGGATGCCCGGCAGTCAAGGACGCGCGCGCGCCGTTGTCGCCGGCTTGCTGGCGAAGGCCGTCTAATGCCCGAACCCGTAAGTTCAAGCACATCACGCTTGCACCACAGGCTCCCGCGCATTGAACTGCAGCGCCGCCAGCCGGCATAGAGCGGGTTGCTCGCGATCAACTCGGCGTGGGTGCCAATCGCCACCAGCTTGCCCTGATCCATCACCGCAATACGGTCGGCATTCTGTACCGTGGCTAGGCGGTGGGCGATCACCAGGGTGGTGCGGCCTTGCATCAGGCTCGGCAGGGCCGCCTGGATCAGGTGTTCGCTCTGCGCATCGAGGGCGCTGGTGGCCTCGTCCAGCAGTAGGATATCCACCAGCAACGCCCGGGGGCGTTGCGTGCCCGGCCCAGGCCGCCCCCCAGATGCGTGCGGTAGCCATCGGGCATTTGCTCGATGAACTCATCGGCGTAGGCGATACGCGCCGCGTCCCGGACCTGGGCGTCAGTGGCGCTCGGCTTGCCGTAGCGGATATTGTCCTCGACACTGCCGAAAAACAGCGCCGGGCTTTGCGAGACCAGCGCAAAGCAACGACGCAGCTCCTGCGGATCCAGTTCGGTCAGGGGGTTGGCCGTCGAGCAGCAGCCGGCCCTGTTGCGGATCATAGAAGCGCAGCAACAGGTCGAACACGGTGGATTTTCCCGCTCCCGACGGTCCCACCAGGGCCAGGGTCTCTCCGGCCCTGACCGTCAGGTTCAGGCCGTCGATGGCATGGCTGTCCGGGCGCGAGGGGTAGCTGAAACGCAGATTCTCCAGCACCAGGTTGCCACTGACCCGCTCGGCCAACTTCACGCCGCCACCAACCGGCGCGGTAATCTCATTGCTCGATTGCAACAGTTCGCCAATGCGCTCCCCCGCCCCCGCGGCCCGCTGCAACTCACCGATCACCTCGCTGAGGGTACCGAAGGCGCCGCCGACGATCAGGCTGTAGAACACGAAGGCCGCCAGTTCACCGCCGGAAATCTTCCCGGCCATCACATCCATGCCGCCGACCCAGAGCATGACCGCCACCGCGCCCAACACCAGCACGATCACCAGGGTAATCAGCCAGGCGCGTTGCACGATACGCTTGCGGGCCGTCAAGAAAGCCTGTTCGACGGTCTCGGCGAAGCGTTTTTCGTCCTGGGACTGGTGGTTGTAGGCCTGCACGGTCTTGATCTGACCGAGGTTTCGCTGACGTAGCTGCCGACATCGGCGATACGGTCCTGGCTCAGGCGCGACAGGCCACGCACCCGCCGTCCGAAGATCAGGATCGGCGCCAGCACCAGCGGCAGGGCGACGACCACGATGCTGGTTAGCTTGGGGTTGGTGATGAACAGCAGCACCACCCCGCCAATGACCATCAGCGCATTGCGCAGGAACAGCGAGAGCGACGAGCCGATCACCGATTGCAACAGCGTGGTGTCGGCGGTCAGCCGCGACTGGATCTCCGAACTGCGGTTGTTCTCGTAGAAACCGGGGTGCAGGTAGATCAGGTGGTTGAACACCTGCCGACGAATATCGGCGACCACCCGCTCACCGATCCAGGACACCAGGTAGAAGCGCGCGAAGGTGCCCACCGCCAGACCCAGGACCAACAGCATGAACAGGCCAATGGACTGGTTGAGCAACTGCGGCGACTGAGTCATCAAGCCCTTGTCCACCAACAGGCGGATACCCTGGCCCATGGACAAGGTAATGCCGGCGGTGACAATCAGCGCGACCAGGGCACCGGCCGCCTGCCAGCGATAAGGGGCGACAAAACGACTGGCCAGGCGAATTGCGCGGCGATGGCGTGCAGAGAGCATGGGCGATGAGTCCGTTAGACGATGAAGACAGAGCCTACACCGAACAGGGAGGGAACTTATGCAAAACGCAATCAATCGGTTTAATTATGACCGTGCATGCTAATCCCTAGAGAGCATTGATCTAAAGCCTCTCTGGCGGTGACGAACGGTTTCTGTTGCACTGGTGCTGCCAGCTGGTTTGCAGCGCGTTGTAACAGGCTGGTCATGCGGCGAATATAATCTTTGACTGAAACTGATGACGAAACCTGAGCGAGGAGACAGGCCATGGACTTGCAAAACAGCAGCAACCAGATTCCAGTGATTCGTCCCTGCCCCCAGAAATTGGGCTGCGCGATTATCGACGCCCAGGGTCGCGAGGTGCCAATCACTGAAGAAATGATCCAGGACGCTTGCCGCGAACTGGAACAACGATTGGTCAAGCCTGCCAAGCAAGACTGACAGCCCGAACTCTTCCTTGACCCGGCCCTGCTGCCGGGTTTTTTATCCCTGCCGACATTGGCCAACCTGTGGGCGCCAGCTTGCTGGCGATGGCATCTGGATGGGCGCCACAAGACTCCAGGGCCTCACGCCGGCAAGCGCCACACAA
>NZ_CAJFDC010000024.1 GCF_904067045.1 Pseudomonas sp. FEN
GCGAACATATCTATACAAGTGTTCCGAGCGGACTGCGGAAGATTAAGCTGCTTCATAGTCTCATCCAAATACTTCCCTTCAACAAGGGTATGCTGAAGCGAAATCACACAACCCTTCGTAACATTCATGTATGCGATCATGCCATCAGAGTGTGAACTTTTGACAACCCCTGTATCGGTAAGCAGCGCACACCGGTCATCAAAAATATGTATTAGAACCATGTTGGTAAACTCTTTCGCCAAGAAGAACTCTTCAACAAATCCTTCTACACAAGGCTTCATCTGTTCGTCTGAATATAAGAAAAGCAATAGCAGTCTGATCCACTCCCTGTATTCTTTGGGCGAAACTCCATAAATTTTACATATGTGCTTTTCCTCTGCGCCATCTTTGCTGGCCAGAGCGACATAAAGCCGAAGGGCTTCTGGGCTATAAATACAATGATCAACATATGAAGCGAAATGTTTAGTCACCTCTCTTATTTTATGTGGGTTTCTTAGCCAATTCATAGTTTTATAGGTATATATATATTTTACGTGACGTAAAAGACTAGAAAACTCAAGCCCTTCGATCGTTTCTAAGTCGATACTCCCGCTTTCCTTCCTCGCCGTTTTTCTTGCCTCGCTGACCCAGTCAAGCAATGATGATATTTGGGCAGGATAACCATCTTCGTACTTCCTAAACATGCTCTCAAAATTTAATCGCTCTTTATCCCCAATGCGCGCGAAGGTAAAGAGATCTTGAAAGGCAAGATTCTTATCAATGGATTTCTTCCTTCGTGGGCCGACCGTTGGATCTTCTTTGTCGAGGATATCAAAACAATAAATCCCTGCCCCTTTTGAAGGATTGGAAGAGAAAGAGTTTAGTCGCTGCTCCGCCTGTGAAACGAAATGCTGATTATGAGTGGTATTTTTATACTTCTCGAAACTCATGATATGTCCCTGAAATAAATTTTCTTTGAATCGGTTATTTATAATGCGGATTCCACGCCATTCGGCCACCCAGTCCACCAACATCCGGCCACCTGTTCCACGGTCATCCGGCCGGGCAGTCGGAGCGCAGTGACGCAGGTTCGTATTGTTAGTCTGAAGCCTCTGTTGCCGTCAATTTCGTTGCACGTCTGCGCATCGATTCGCCCTTCAGTTCGATTCGATATACGCTCCACGACGACCTCTTCGCTTCGAGAAAAGAGGCCGATGGTATTAAATAGTCCTGCGTTGCTGCCTGCCTGAAAGTGTCCGGATGTCCGTGGAATCAGTGTCCGAATCAGCGTGGAATCAGTGTCCGGATGTTGGCAGAGTGGGTGATCCGGATGATCATGGAATCCGCAGGCATGGGGGATATTATTTCTGAGACAGCACACTAGCTCTCGTTCCTGAGCCCCACCTTCCCGAAGTAACCGACTTGTCACTTCGCGCTGATTTCCATGACCTATTGCGAAACCGATTTCGAGCTGCTCGCTGCGCAGAGATTCGATCAGTCGAACCATTGCGGCTGTATCCAATTCCGCCTCTCAACTATTCACATTCACGGGCCTCGATACAGCATTCCTACGTGCTAGCCGCAGATCCCAAGGTGCTGAACATAATGACCGGAGCTGGAGGCGTGGAGCCACTCAACGCCCTGCGCCAGTACCCGACGTCATGCCATTTGTCATGCTTGAAACCGACTTCCGCGTAGGTGCCAATGTGTTCGAAACCCAGCGCCTCGTGCAATCCCACGCTCCCATCATTCGGCAGCGCGATACCGGCATAGGCAGCGTGGAAGCCCTGGCTCTCAAGAATGGGCAGCAGGTGCTCGTATAGCGCCCGCCCCATTCCACGGCGGTGCACGGTTGGAGCAATGTATACGGTCACATCTACTGACCAGCGATACGCTTCACGAGCCCGATGCTGGCTCGCATAGGCATACCCAAGGACCTGCCCGTCTCGCTCTGCAACAAGATACGGGTACGTTAGCAAAGTCGATTCGATGCGGTGCGCCATCTCTGCAACGGTCGGGGGCTCCAGTTCGAAGGATATTGCAGTACTCTCAACCATCGGGGCATAGATTGCCTGGATGGCGGCTGCATCCGATGGGGCTGCTACTCTGATATTGCTCGTGATGCTCATCCTTTACCCTCTTGGTGATGTTTCATGTCCGTTTCCCAGTCCATTGAAATGACCCCACTTGAGAACCTTGACTCATTGATGGAATTGCTCCGTGCCGAGGGCTTGCCTCACGTTGACCTTGGCGAGCCTGAGCGTGAGTTCTGGCAGCTCCAGAAAGGTGGCTGTGTGGTCGGCTACGTGGGCGTCGAAGGTGCCACCGCTGATAGGCTGCTGCGTTCGTTTGTAGTATCACCATCCCACCGCAGAGGTGGGCTTGGCACCGAAGCGCTGACTCTACTTGAGACGCTGCTGGTGAGTCGCGGGGTTCAGTCGTTACACCTTCTCACCACCACTGCGGCCCCGTTCTTCCTGCGCCACGGATTCGAGAGCCTCGACAGGGCTAAGGCGCCAAACGCCATCCAGCAGTCCCTTGAGTTCCGTAGCCTTTGCCCGTCCACTGCCAGCTACCTGGCAAAACGCCTGCCCTAGATAGACCACTGACTAACTCGCTCGGAGAGTGCTTCGGTGCTTTCCTTTCACTCGGACTCCATGGCAGTCCAAGTGAATTGTGCTGCTTGTGGTACGTAGGTTGTGCTGAGGAGAGCCCATCTCTGAGCGAACGACAGATGCATTACAAAATACGTATATGTGACTTTCCAAATATTTTCGACGTAAAAAGCTGAAAAGTCTCTCAGATTTTTCCATTTTATGGGCATTTACAGAGGCAGACTGGCCTAATTCAGTACCCTCATCGAATAAATCTGCCTTTTGTGCTTTACCTTATATTCGGAAAATCATATATTCGAAAAACCGCATATGAGCTGAGACCTCGTTATGAGCACCAAAGCCCGTGTCTTGTTCGTCTGTACCGCTAACGCCGCCCGTTCGCAGCTGGCGGAAGCACTGTTGCGACATCTCGATGCCGAGCATTACGAAGCCTTCAGTGCCGGCACTGCACCGACCGAGGTGAGCCCTCAAACCATTGCAGCATTGGCTCATCTGGGATCAGCACCGAAGGATTACGTAGCAAGTCGGTTGATGAGTTCAGCGAGGAAAGTTTCGATTACGTCATCACCTTGTGTGACAAGGCCGCAGCGGAATGCCAAACCCTTCCTGGAGCCGGTGAGGCTCTGTCGTGGAGTTTCACAGATCCGGCCACCAGCACTCAGCCCGACGCGTTCCGCCACACCCTTCATGAAATCCATGACCGCATCAAAATGTTTCTCTTGGTGAAGTCCAAACACAGAGAACAGCAATGACCGACCACCTGACACCGACCACCGTTTTCAAATGCCTGGCCGACGACAACCGGGTTCGCATGATGCTGCTGGTCACCCGTGAAGGTGAACTCTGTGTCTGTGAACTGACCTGCGCACTCAACGAGAGCCAGCCCAAGGTATCCCGACACTTGGCCCAACTGCGCAACTGCGGCTTGCTGGCGGATCGTCGGCAAGGCCAATGGGTTTACTACCGACTGCACCCAAACCTGCCTGATTGGGTGCATGGCGTTCTGACCACCGTGCTGGAGGCCAATAAGCATTGGTTGAGTCCGGATGCGAAACGCCTTGATGACATGGGTGACCGCCCGGAGCGCGTCGCTGCGTGCTGCTGAACCATAACCGCCAGAGTTTGGCGTATGAGAGATAGCCCGATGAAGATTCTGTTCCTCTGCACGGCCAATAGTTGCCGCAGTATTCTCTGTGAAGCGGTCTTCAACCATTTAGCCCCAGCGGGCATGAAAGCCTACAGCGCTGGCAGCCAGCCCAAAGGTGAAGTGCACCCGCTGGCCCTAAAAACGCTGGAAAAGGCAGGCATCTCAACAGCTGGGCTGTTCAGCAAGTCCAGCGACGCGCATGAAAACCTTGCTCCCGACTTCGTAATTACGGTCTGCGATAAAGCAGCGGGTGAAGCGTGCCCGGTGTTTTTTGGCCCCTCAGTCAAGGGGCACTGGGGCTTGGCTGATCCATCGGACTTTCACGGCACACTAGAAGAGGTTCAGGCCGCATTTGATGTGACCCTGGAGCAAATCACCCGGCGACTGAAAGCGTTCCTGGCTTTACCCCTTTCCGCGTTGAGTGCCGAACAGCTCAAGGCTGAGCTGGCTCTGATCGGCACGCTTTAACAGCAGGAGATATGTCATGAGTAAAAGCCGCCTTTCATTCCTGGACCGCTACCTGACCCTGTGGATCTTTTTGGCCATGGCGTTAGGAATCGGACTGGGTAGCCTGTTCGAAGGCTGGCCGCAGTGGCTCAACAGTCTTTCTGTGGGCACTACCAACATTCCAATCGCCATCGGCTTGATCGTGATGATGTATCCGCCCTTGGCCAAGGTTCGCTATGAGGAGCTGCCGGAGGTCTTCAAAGACAAGCGCATCCTCGCCCTGTCCCTGATCCAGAACTGGGTGATCGGGCCAATATTGATGTTCGCGTTGGGGATCATTTTCCTTCGGGACCAGCCGGAGTACATGACGGGGCTGATCCTGATCGGCCTGGCTCGCTGCATTGCGATGGTGCTGGTCTGGAATCAGATCGCCGGAGGCAATAATCAGTACGTCGCCGGGCTGGTAGCGTTCAACAGCATCTTCCAGATCCTGTTTTTCAGCCTATACGCCTGGGTGTTCCTTGGTCTCCTACCGCCCCTGTTCGGGTTGGAAGGTAGCGTCATCGAGACCAGCTTCATCAGCATTGCCGAATCGGTCCTGATCTACCTGGGCGTGCCGTTCCTGGCCGGCTTCCTGACCCGCAGGATCCTGATCGCGCGCAAAGGAAGTACTTGGTATCAAGAGCACTTCATCCCAAAAATCAGTCCGCTAACGCTGGTTGCATTGCTGCTGACCATCGTCGCTATGTTCAGTCTCAAGGGTGGCAAGGTGCTGCAACTGCCGTTGGATGTACTACGCATCGCGATCCCCCTGACGATCTACTTTGTCGTGATGTTCTTCCTCAGTTTCTGGATGGGCAAGCTGCTCAAAGCTGACTATCCACGTACCACGGCTCTGGCGTTCACCGCCGCGAGTAACAATTTCGAACTCGCCATTGCGGTCGCCATCGCTACCTTCGGACTGGCCTCGCCTGTCGCTTTCGCTACGGTGATTGGCCCGCTCGTGGAAGTGCCGGTGCTGATTTCCCTGGTCGGTGTCGCCTTTTGGCTGAAGCGCCGCTGGTTCGATGATTCCAAGAGCGCAGCTGCGCAGGACAACGACTATGTACGATGACCACATCCCCCAACTCGATACTGAACTGGTCGATCTCCCATCGACTGACAAGCTCGGCATCGAAAAGACCTCCATCCACAAGCCACGCATTCTGCTGCTGTACGGATCGACTCGTGAGCGTTCCTTCAGTCGCCTGCTGGTAGAAGAAGCGGCCCGGCTACTGGAGCACTTCGGCGCCGAGGCGCGGATTTTCAATCCATCAGGTTTGCCGCTCCCTGATGACGCCCCCGATGATCACCCTCGGGTTCAAGAACTGCGTGAGTTGATGCTGTGGTCGGAAGGCCAAGTTTGGTGCTCCCCAGAGCGCCACGGTTCGATGAGCGCTGTATTCAAAGCGCAGATCGACTGGGTGCCGCTCGCGATGGGAGCCGTACGCCCGACCCAGGGAAAAACCCTCGCTGTCATGCAGGTGTGCGGAGGCTCGCAGTCGTTCAACGTGGTCAATCAGCTACGGGTACTGGGACGCTGGATGCGCATGTTCACTATCCCCAACCAGTCGTCCGTACCTAAGGCCTACATGGAGTTCGACGACAACGGTCGGATGAAGCCTTCTCCTTTCTACGACCGTGTCGTTGATGTGATGGAGGAGTTGGTGAAATTCACGCTGCTGATTCGCGACCGCCAGGACTATCTGGTTGATCGTTATTCCGAGCGCAAGGAGTCGGCGGAAGAACTCATGAAACGTGTCAATCAGCGCTCCATCTGAGGGATTTTCACCGTGCAACAACACCCCTATTCCGTATTGCCCCTGGTGCAACTCAAAGGCCAGCTGATCTTCACCCCGTGTCCAGGCACGAAGGGCACCCGATCTTTTGAGGCGTTGCAAACCCTCAAGGACGCAGGTGCAGCGGCTCTGCTGACGCTGATGCCGACCGAGGAGCTGCTTCAGAACGAAATCGACCTGCTGCCTGAAGAATGTCAGCTCCTGGGCATTGAATGGTTTCACCTGCCGGTAGCGGATGAACAGGTCCCTGGCGAGGCATTCAAGGCGGCCTGGGAACAGCACCATCAACGTATCAAGCAGTTACTGACCGAAGGTAAGACCATTGCCATCCATTGTAAGGGTGGCTCGGGCCGCACTGGCTTGATCGCCGCTCAATTGCTGATCGAGTGCGGCATGCCGTTCGACGAAGCGATCCGCGAGGTGCAGTCGCTGCGCCCACGCGCCATTCAGCATCCAGCCCATATCGAATACATCGGCCAGTTCGACATCCAGTCGAACTCCCACTGACAACAGATACAGAGCACAACAACATGGCTATCAAAGTTGGCATCAATGGTTTCGGTCGAATCGGTCGCCTCGCTCTGCGAGCGTCCTGGAGCTGGCCAGAATTTGAGTTCGTCCAAATCAACGATCCGGCAGGGGACGCAGCAACGCATGCGCACCTGCTGAACTTCGACTCGATACATGGCCGCTGGAATTACCAGGCTGACTCCGAGGGCGACAGCATTGTCATCGATGGCAAGCGAATCAAGGTGACGGCCAACAAGGCGATTGCCGATACCGACTGGTCGGGCTGCGATCTGGTGATAGAAGCCAGCGGCAAGATGAAGACCGTCGCTGTGCTTCAGGCTTACCTCGACCAGGGCGTTAAACGCGTGGTGGTCAGCGCTCCGGTGAAGGAAAAGGGCGCGTTGAACATCGTCATGGGCGTCAATCATCAGCTGTTCAATGCTGCGGAACATCGCATCGTCACGGCGGCGTCATGCACCACCAACTGTCTGGCACCGGTGGTGAAAGTGATCCACGAAAAACTGGGCATTCGTCACGGTTCGATTACTACCATCCACGACCTGACCAACACCCAAAGCATTCTCGATCAACCTCACAAGGATCTGCGTCGTGCACGCGCTTCGGGTATGAGCCTGATCCCGACCAGTACTGGCTCGGCCACCGCCATTGCAGAAATCTTCCCTGAGCTGCGTGGACGCCTGAATGGCCACGCCGTGCGCGTACCGCTGGCCAACGCTTCGCTGACCGACTGTGTCTTTGAAGTCGAGCGGGCCAGCACTGTCGAAGAGGTTAATCAATTCCTCAAAGACGCCTCCGAGAACGAGCTGAAAGACATCCTCGGCTTCGAGGAACGTCCGCTAGTGTCCATCGACTACCGCACAGACCCGCGCTCATCGATCATCGATGCGCTGTCGACCATGGTCATCAACGGCACTCAGGTCAAACTCTATGCGTGGTACGACAACGAATGGGGCTATGCCAACCGCACTGTCGAACTGGCCAAAATGGTCGGGCTGGCAGTCTAAGGAGCGGTCATGAAAATGTTGTCAGCCCTCGCTCCAGAAGTGCGGCAGTACCTGCTCGTTACGGGTAATTATTGGGCCTTCACCCTCACCGACGGCGCCTTGCGCATGTTGGTGGTGCTGCATTTCAACGAGCTGGGCTACAGCCCATTTCAAATCGCGGCGTTGTTTCTGTTTTACGAATTCTTTGGCGTGGTCACCAACCTCGTCGGTGGCTATCTCGGGGCTCGGCTGGGTCTGAACCGAACCATGAATATTGGGCTGGGTATGCAGGTCGTGGCGTTGCTGATGCTGGCAGTGCCCTCGGTCTGGTTGACCATTCCTTGGGTAATGGGCGCTCAGGCGCTTTCGGGGATCGCCAAAGACCTGAACAAGATGAGTGCCAAAAGCTCCATCAAACTCCTGGTGTCCGATGGACAACAGGGCAAGCTTTACCAGTGGATAGCCATCCTCACTGGTTCGAAGAACGCACTTAAGGGTGTCGGTTTCTTTCTCGGTGGGGCCTTCCTCGCCCTGATGGGGTTCAAAGGTGCGTTGGTGGCCATGGCCGGCGTCCTCGCGCTGATCTGGATCGGCAGTCTGACTCTGCTGAAAAAGGACCTGGGCAAAGCCAAGGCCAAGCCGAAGTTTCGTGAAATCCTTTCCAAGAGCCGAGCGATCAACATTCTCTCGGCAGCGCGGATGTTTCTGTTCGGTGCTCGTGATGTCTGGTTCGTGGTGGCCTTGCCGGTATACCTGAGCAGTGTTTTTGGCTGGGACTTTTGGAAGGTCGGCGGGTTCCTGGCGGCCTGGGTGATCGGCTACGGCATCGTGCAATCGTTCGCTCCACGCATTACCGGCAAGAAGCGCGGGCATGTTCCAGATGGTCGCGCTGCACTCCTTTGGGCGCTTGCCCTGGCTGGCATGCCTGCGGCCATCGCCCTCGGATTAAATACAGGGTTGTCGCAACAGGTGGTTCTGTTGGGAGGCCTGATGGTCTTTGGTGCGCTGTTCGCGGTGAACTCCTCGCTGCACAGCTACCTGATCGTGTCCTATGCCAAGGAAGACGGTGTTTCGCTGGACGTGGGCTTTTACTACATGTCCAACGCCATGGGGCGCTTGATCGGCACCGTCCTCTCCGGCTGGGTATACCAGGTGTATGGGTTGGGTGCGTGCCTATGGATATCCAGCACGTTTGTACTGCTCGCAGCACTGATTTCCATAGGGTTACCGAGGCATGCCGAGGCGACATGACGCCGTCTTGAGAGGGCAAGTTCTATGCTTTAAAAGCCCCACTTGCAGATGAGCGAGTGGTTACTTGGTAGCCTGAGACATCCGATGTCGGAGGCCAGTCATGAACAGGGTAGCAAGAGTCGTCACGGTTTCTTCCATGTTGTTCGTAGGGCTTCTAGTCGGTGCCTGTGATCAAAATGAGCCTCCCAAGCATCCTCCGACTGGCATCGAAAGAGGCGTAGCTGGAAGCTGGGCAGAAGGCATATGGATTCATTTTCCGAACGAGGAGGCGCTTCCTGAACTTCATATATCAGGGGACAAAATAGCTTTTGGCCAATGTTCTTTTGCCTTGGAAAGCTTGTTGCAGGGCGATGAAAAACAGGCGTACATGGTGCTAAAAAGTAGCGGTGACTGCCCACTGAACCACGTCCCCAGCAATATTGTCATGACCCAAATTAGCAACTGCAAGGCGTCGGTGGTGATGTATGCCTCCCTAGAGGACATCAGCAAAAGTGTTCTACAGCAGACCGGCCAATACACTAAGTCGGGCTGCTCCGAAGCCTCGACTCAGTGAATTGTAAGAAATTGGCCAATTTGCTGAGTGGCGCCGTGTGCATTACACCAATCATAGGGGCTGAGACAGGCCTTAGTGTAGTCATAAATGGAAAATTTCATCGTCCATCTTGAATCCATGGGGCGAATGACTTAGTCGACTGCTCCTGCTATACGTTCCTCTCGTCTTAACTCTTGGGTTGTGAAGCTAAGTGCTACAGTGAATTGTCCGCTGGGGACCTGGCGAAATGTTTGGATGAAATAGCTGTCCAATTTGAGTGGTATCTCAGAAGCTTTCGCGTTGAGCTAGATTAGAAACGGAAACGAGTCTGGCGGTAACATCGGGTGCTCACATTTTAAGCAGAGCCTAGGAAGGTGAGTATTTCGGTTTCGCAGATCAGAGGGTGTAAAGTTTTCGAGGCAAACAACTGACTTTTTTACATTTTGGTTGATGTGCTTCACAGGCGTCAACGACCGACCCCCATAAAAAAGGTCCCTCTCATTGAAGCGGGGGACCTATCAATATCCCGTTACGTCTAACCGGGATTAACTCAAGAATCATGCCCTCAGTACTCCCCTTGCCTCGGCTTGTCAGGCCAATTACCTGATCCTTCACCGTTGCTAGGTACATTTGAGAAAATCGCCTTCCAGATCAGTATTCCAACAGCGAGACTGTGGGTAGCGGGCAGAAAGTACAACGAAATGTCGTGGTTTTTTTATCCTCATGGTGACATTTGAGCACCCAATCAAAAAAGGTAGTCAGCTACTAGCAGCCTATCTCGCTACGTGCCACCTCTTCGTTAGCGAGTTTTTTGCCTGTCTGCACGGAAATGCGTTTTTGAATTCCCGATAAGGTGGCGGAACTGAAGCGTTCGCAGCTTTCGGTTTCCCACACATCACCGGTTAAGATGTTAACCGCGAAATGGCCCAGTACATTGGACGCCGCGCCTTTTGGGTTATTAAACACCAAACCGAAGTCATAGTATCCCGGACGAAACAGAGTCCCTTTCTCTTCGCCCTGCCATGGACCGTCAATCCACATATCTGGGTTCGACATCTTGTAGTGCTGGTGTTTCAGTACCACAAGCAGAACCTGCTTGGCTTGATCCGCCGTCAAGCCGGAAGGCCGAATGTTCTTTGCGTTGAGTGACTCCGCAAACACGGGCGAACAGGCCAACAGGGCAGCAGCAACCACCAATGCTTGCAGCCGGCTTATATATCGCATTGCATTCTCGCTTTCACCATGCCAATTGCGTCTTCCACAAGTTTCGCATACCCAAAGCGCCCGCCAGTCTTCGCATCGCCTGTATTGAAGTGGCCTGTAACAAGGGCTCTGCTAAACTCGCCAGGATCTTTTTTACCGCGTACTGCACTCCCAAATCGAGCCAAAAAAGACTGCCCTGACTGTAAAAATGAGTCGAAAGCAGCAACTTTCATTCTTGGATCGCCGAATGCCGTTATCGTACCGGTCTGTAAAGGCGCTGGCGCGTGCATCGAGAAAAAATTGTTGCCCTCGGTAGCGAACCGGCCTTTCCCGTATTGACTCTCATGTGCGGCAAGGCCAAGAATGTTTTCGGTCGGGACGTCAATCTGCCTGGCTAGAATTTCCGCAGAGAAACGGTGCTTAGCTACGAACATTACAGCCGATCCAGCATTACACGGATTACCCAAATCTCTCTCCTTAAGTTTGGTTTATTCAATATGCGATTATGCTCCTACAGCATCAACAGCGCTATCATGGCATAACGCTCCCATTAGCGACGCTGCGCTACAGCTTTATCCTAGGGCTCAAGGATTTTCGAGCCTCCACTGCTTGGAAGCAACGAAGGTACGAGCAGCCTCATTTGCCCCAGCGGAAGACTACTAGATGTTTGAATCAAACACCTCATGGGTGAGGTTGCGAGGAAGCACATTGCGCATTCGCTAGCCAGAATTGAGGTATTGCTCAGTGGTTGAACGCGACCCCAAAGACGTGACGGAGGGGCATTGGCTGCAAGGGATTGAGCGTCAAGGTGCTCACGGGAGTAGGGATGACTCGTATTTTGCTTGATGGAATGAAGCTGGTAGCGGTAATCGCTCAAGACCTCGTAGCACCAGGTATGACGCCTGTGCTAGCGATTGAACGTGCTTTGGAAGCACATCTGCGTGAGTGCTTTGCCGAGGCGTTTTCGAGCGCCATCATCAAGCCGCCCGTCGTGAGGTTTCATTCCATGTATTTTAAGCAGCGGTTCGCGACTATCCCGCAGTTGCTGCGTACAAGCTATGAGACCTGGTATCCGCAAATCACCGTTGCAACGAAACCTGAGGAGAGCTTCGATCAGGTAGATTTTATCTGTTCGAATATCGACTTGGTGCCCATCAATTATGGAGGCGGCGTTTCCAGGTTGTCTCAGCTCAAGAGAAAGGAGCTGAAGCGCCAAGTGAACCATGTGATACGGATCAACCACATCCGGCTTGGATTAGACGTGATCCGGGCGATTTCGGAAGCTCTTTCTGCGAAAAGCCCTATCCAGCCGTTGATTGCCAACTTTTCCCCAGATTCAGCCTCATGGTGGCATCGATCTGTGTCGTTCGACCACATGCTCACCGGCAAACGATTCCTTTGTGCGTGCTCGATGGAGTACCACAGAGCCGCATTGACCGATCCGAATTTTGATGGCCTCCCACAAGCGAGTTTGGATGCTTACTTCGCTGAATTTGAGTACAGGGACGGGTTGTGCCACCTGTGTGTGGCGCGGTCTGCACCCGAGGACGAAAGATACGGCGCAAGTGTTGAGACCAATTTCGACGCGTATATTGAACAGGTAAGGTTCGATCTTGGCGTGGACAGGAAGACAGCAAGGGCCGAGATCATGCACGTGCTAGGTCTCAGTCGGTGGCAGCGAGAGTCTGCGTTATACGGCATCGTCAGAAAGCTTTTCCCGGACGTGCGGGTGCTGCGCGAGGCGTCGCCTGAGTGGTTAGGGAGAATGCGTCTAGATATCTACCTGCCAGAACTGCGGCTGGCGATAGAGCATCAAGGGGAGCAGCATTACCGGCCTTTAACGGTGTTTGGTGGGGAAGAGGCGCACCTTCGTGTCGTGGCGCGTGACCAGTTGAAGCGACAACTGTGCGTGGAGAACGGTGTTGAGGTGGTAGATTTCAGGTTCGATGCGCCGCTCACCACTGCATCAGTGGGAAGTAGGCTTCGAAGGTATCGGGAGACAGGCAGATGAGCGGGCGCAGGGATGTAGAGGCTGACTTTGACGTCCTCATCAATATGATGGCAGAAATGATCGACGCGCAAGCCGCCTTGGTGCCAGAAGAAGGGGATCGCTGGATTGCAGACCTTCAAAGTTTGTCGGTGAAGCTATTCAAGCAACTCTGCTCAGCGCGAAGGCTCCTGGAGCCTATGGCGATTATGAACAGCAAGAACCAGGTGCTCCAGATCATTGATCACTCCTCGGTCATCGTCATTAGCCGGGCGTGCATAGAGTCCTACATTGCAATGCACTGGATATTCGGGGACGCCGACATTGAGCACCGTCGCTTCAAGCATAAGGTCTGGACGCTCGCGGGGCTCTACGACACCGGATGGCAATTTTTCATGGATCATCCATTCAATAGTCAAGAGGTCGTTAAGGTTGTTTTTTTGGTCCTTCCAGCCGATTGAGTTGATCATGTTTACGGCTTCATATTTTTCTTTTCGGCTGAACCTTGTGGTGTCCTCTTTGGTTTTGGTTGGGTCATCCCCTGGTACGGCCTTATCACTATAATCAGTGTAGAGTAACTCGCTTGGCTTGATTTTTCGCAGTTTGGAATCAGTGCTAGTGATCATGAATTTTTTCCGTGGGTGTTGAAGTCGAAATTTGATTTCGGGCGGCGTTTGCATAGCCACCCGAAGTAATTTGTTAAATTAATATTTCAAGCGTTTCCGGTGAAGTCGTCTGGGACTGAGCCTACCTATTTATGACTGCCGCATATGCTGCCCAGTCAATCGCCGGAACTGTTCCTAGTGATTGAAGGCGTGATAGAAGGCGGAACAAGAAATAGATGAGCGAGCCTTCCGGTCCGACGACCTTTAATTTGTCATCGAAGCTATCGAAGGCTCCGTCATCCAATGCGCAGCCACAATCCAAACGCTCCAGCTCCTCGCCAGGCAAGTGCTTTAGGAAATGCTCCCCTAGACCATCAGCCCAGCTTGATTTGGGAGCGACTATGCCTGCAAGGATAGGGAAGAGGGGTTTAGGTGCGTAGGTTCCGCCAGCATGGGCAATCGGTACAGAGGTCCGATGCAGCTTGCGAACTGATGCCGCCTTGTTTCCTGCGTACTCCAAATAGCTTTTGTCGAAATGCGGCTTGGATTCGAATATGGCGTATACCGCTTCGACGGGGATGTAACGGTGATTCTGCTGGTCGAGCAGTGTCGGAGTGAAATGACGGTCGAAAATGATGATATCGATTTGGTCACTCCGGTTACCCTGGCTATCGATTACCAGGCCTGTAGCAACCTGGTAGCGATTCGGAAGGTATGCCCGGAACACCTCGATCCAGTGGTCCTCAACAACAGTTCCGTGCGTCCCAGCGTGCGAGATGGATTGAGCTGCTCGCTTCAGCTTGAGAGCCAACTCTGCTTGGACGTCTACAAAAGCATCTTTCATCCAGGCAGTGTCGGCGATGCGATCCTTTTTCGTGGCCATGTTCACTCACTCGCGGGGCACGGTTGAACAGCTTCTGACAGGCGTCAGAATTAATGATCCTTGAATGCGGGGGTAGGTTGCATCTCTTGAGCAACTCGTACTGCTCTGGCAGGGACCACTGCCTGTGTTGGGTAGGCGTCCAATACAATCGATGGAATTAGGCGCTGGGTCAGATCGGAGAAGGTAAATCCGGGAACATCCTTCTCGCGCGGGCCAGTTGCTTTCACGAGATCGTCCAGCGCGGCTGGAGGGATGCCCAGCCGTCCTAGGCGATGGGTGAGAACGCTGCGGCGTTGCTCTTCATTAGGTCGGCCAAAGGACAGAACTTCAGCTGCGCGTCGCTTAACAGCCGGATCCAAGGCGCTGAGACGATTGGTGCACATGATGACTGCCGCTGGCAGTTGGGCATTTGCAATTCGATCAATACCCTGATGAAGGCGTTCACACCAGCCCGGTCCTCGTGATGCATTTGCGCATTTTCGCGAGATTGGGCCAAAGCGTCAGCTTCATCGATCAGGAGGATCACAGCGCCACGTGCGAGGCCACTGCCCGATTTGAGTTTTTGGGCTTCCTCAATTGTGTAATCGAACGCTGCTGAAATCAGCTGAGTCATTTCACCGACTCGGCCTTGTCCGCGGGTTGACAGGCTCAATGGGAACAGGGTGATGCCGATGTCTTCCTGACGGGCAACTGCATCCCCGATAGTCTCTGCCAGCTCGGTTTTGCCACTGCCCACATCACCAGCAAGGACGACGAGAGGAGGGCGCCGCAGAACTGTATCGATCACAGATTCGGAACCGGGGTGGAATTTCTTGGCCCAGTCAGTGAGGCCGGAGGAGTTAACCAGAAGGCCAAGGATTTTCGCTAAACGGACTTTCTGTCCGTCCAGACCTACCAGCTTGGCCAACCGTTCCTGTGGCTCGAAGTCCGGGTAGTTGACGCGGTATTCGAAGAGTTCATCCAGTGCTGGCTTATTCATCAGTAGCTCCTTACGGTCGAACGGTTGAGGGTACGGCCCCCGGATGAATAGGAACTGTCGGAGGTCAGATAGCCATTGACCTCCGGCTCATCGGCCCCGCCTCTGTTGACTGGCACTTGGCTCTTAAAGGCATCTCGCTCGGTTTTGGAGGCACTCCACCAAGCATCGTTGTAGGTCATGTAGCTATAGAAGCTTGCCCCAGTGATGTCGGCATTCGGGCGAATACGCCCCGGCGTATCGTCGATACCGCCGCTGGAAAGCTCAGACGCGGTGTACTTGAGAGTGGGTTCAATCCACTTCCCATCGCGTTTGAACCCATAGGTCACAGTGTCCAGGTAGCCCGCTTTCAGGAAGGCTGTCACCTCTTCCTCGTAATCCGAGATCCACTGAGTGCTTGGCTTGCCATACAGGCGTTGAAGGCGCATCAGATCAGCGGCTACCTTCGCGGCCATGTGCTTGGCGTGCGTCAGGGTGAAAGTTTGAGATTCTGAAACCGAGTAGCTGGAAGACGACATGCTGCTACCTCACACCTGGAAGGTTGAACCGAAGACCTGCTGCCAGTAGCCAACAGTCAGTTGTTTGTTTGGCGCATAGAGCGCTGCGTCGATGGCGTCACCCGCTTCCAGTGAGGCCTCGATGATCGCGTCGATGTTCTGCTGCGTGTAAAGCCGGGCCACGTTGTTGGTCGGATTCACAGGATCGATGATCTGCAACGGGTCGGTGAAGGTGCCGACTTGCGATGCCGGGTAGTTGTCCGTGAAGAAGATCTTTTCGCGCAGTTCCGACCGGGCGATGTAGGTGAAGAAGGACTGAAGAGCCTCCGGGTAATCAGAGAAGTCGACCCCGTCGTCACACAGCTTCGACAGGATCATCTCGATCATGAAGGACTTGAACCGGAAACCGTCACGCTGACGCTTCATCAACGCTGCCCAGTACTTCACCAGCCTCACGACCTGGGCGTAATGCGTTGGCTGGGCTCGTTTACGTGCTTTCGCGAACTCCAGGTGGAGCGGGATGCTCGTTTCCAGGAACGAGCCATCTTCCTGGCTGATCAAGTTGCCCCGCCACTGGGGAAGCCCGTTGTAGAGTACGGGAACGATATCGACGTCCAGGCCTGACCCACGAAACGACACGGTAACCGAGTAGGTTTGCGGCACTACCTGATCAGGGCTGAAGTTGGCGAAGGCTTTTCGCAGCTTCTCGGCCAGGTAATCGATCAGCGCTTTGGTGTCGTGCGGCGCATCCGAGCCACTGATGTAGACGGCGACGTCAATGTCACTGAGAGAGCGCAGAGCGGTCCCTTTCGCCAAGCTCCCAGAGACCAGCATTCGCTTGAGCGAAAAATCCGGGTGGTCGGAGAGGTAACCTTCCAGTTTTTCCTGCAAGCGCCCGGCCTGCTCCCGATAAGCGTCAGCCTTTTCCTTGGGCAGGTTCACCTTTTCCTCAGCGAACCGTGCGATGTCGCGGTGGTCTACGTGTTCTCTGGACATACGTTCCCCCCCTGGGGATTTGCATCAAGTGAAGGCAGAACGACCACGCCACACAGCGCACATCGGCTAGCCTGGCAGAAAAGTTCGGTATAGCGAACTTTGTATTTACGCTACTCCGAATTTCTGTGTTGTCAAACACTTTGTTCGGAATAGTGGTACAATTTTTTGACCACCACAGAAAGGAGCGAGATCGTGACGACCCGTCTCGGTGAGAAGCTCCGCGAGCTTCGTAAGCAGCGCGGGCTTACCTTGGAGAAGCTGTCAGACATGGCCGGTCTGAGCAAAAGCTACCTCTGGGAGCTGGAAAACCGTGAATCTCAACGGCCATCAGCAGAGAAGCTCACGGCCTTGGCTGACGTGCTGGGCGTAGCGACCCAGTACTTTTTCGAGGAAGACGTAAGGGCCCCTGAAGAGCGTCATCTCGACGACGCGTTTTTCCGTGGGTACAAGAACCTGGAGCCTGATGCCAAGGAGCATCTCCGGAAGATTCTGGAAACGTTCAAGAAGGGAAAATGATGGTCGAAAAGCAGGTATGGACACCTCAGAAAGCAGCCAACCGGCTGTCCAAGATCATGGAGGCGTTCGATCACGTACACGGCGGCAGATTTCCAGTTGATGTGCCGATGCTGGCCATGGAAGCAGCCAGGATTTTTGGCTGGTCTGATCCGATCACGGAAGTCACGCCGGTCGACATCAAGAGCTTTGACGGCGCGTTGTTTCCGGACGATGAGCGAAAGAAATGGATGCTGCTGTACAACAGTGCAATGGCCTCGCCAGGTCGAATCCGTTTTACACAGGCGCATGAGTTAGGTCATTACATCCTGCATCGCCAGGACCGTCCGGCATTTCAGTGCAGTGGCGATGACATGCTCGAATGGGAGGAGAAGACCATTGAAGCACAGGCAGACCTCTTCGCTTCCTACCTGCTCATGCCTCTGGATGACTTTAGGGCCCAAGTCACCACTACCGTCGACCTTGACCTGCTCGGCCATTGTGCTGAGCGGTATGGTGTCTCGCTGACTGCCGCTGTTCTTAAATGGCTTCAGTACACGGAAGAAAATGCGGTTTTGATTCTGTCACGCGACGGTTTCATGCAGTGGGCGTTTCCGAGTAGGCCAGCAAAGCGGGCAGGCGTTTTCTTCGCTACCCGCAAGCAAACCATCGAGGTCCCAGCAGGTTCGATTGTTGCCGCTCCGGGTGTTAGGCACGAACGCAGGGGAATTGAGTTGCCTGCGAAGATCTGGTTTCCGCATGCTGAGGCTGATACTTGTGTGCGGGAGATGAAGGTCTCTTCCGATCAGTACGATTACGTAATGACGCTGCTCATCCTGCCGCGATCAGCTTCCGTCTGGCGCCCGCATGAAGATGGTCCGAGGCCTTGGGAAATAAAGCGTTCACGAGGTTGATTCAGGCTTTACGAGGGATGGTCGCAGTGGAAATCTTCCGCCTGGAGATTGACAAGGTGGTTGAGCATTGGGGTGTGATGCAGGAGGAGGTGTTGCCTGAACGCTCAGTTAACGGAAACTCTATGTTTCCTGCAAACTGGATAGTACTTTAGTGAGCAAATATTTCTGAATGTGGTGTTTCTCAGTACATATCAAAAGGCCGTCAGTGATAATCCCTCCCCAGCAAGCACTTTGGCTACGGAATTATAACGTAGTTGCAGTACGTTGCAACAGTGCGCCGATGGCGTAGATCCGGCAGCGTCTCGTTATGAATGCCAATCAGAAATTACGTACGCCTTACGGTGTACGTAGCTGCCTTGGACTCTAACCCATACTCCACGGTCATAACGACGTGTTTGAAGACCTGGGCGCCATAGCGGTAGCAGGGACGAGCCTCACCTATGACTGGTGCTGTCCTTATTGCCTTTCCTGATTGGGTGAACATTTGTCACCTTTTTCAGTTTTTGCTCGACTTCGCTCAGTTGGGCCAGCAGCATGAGTTCGCGCGCCAGGGCTGCTTTGTACTTTTCTTCGTACTCATCGGATTGTGCTTTTGCCTTGGCAGTTTTCGCCTTTGAAGCTTGTAAGTCCAGTCGGCCAGGCTCGGAGAGTTCAATTTGTGCTCGGGCCGAATCTTTCACATCCTGGATAAGTTGTTCGTAGACAACCCTGCTCTTTTTAATGCTCCCGGCAGACCGGCCAGCTTCAAGCGCAACAGAGTTAAGATTGATCTTCGTCCCTTTAGAAACCACTACAGGCTTGCCTTTCTTTAGTCTCTCAAGGGCCTCGTAGTAAGGCCCGAGAGTAGAACTATCCTCTTCATGATGCATTGTATGCTCCAGGTGGTGGTCATCAAGTAATCACCACCAGCGGAGGCGATTCACTTTGTCACGCGTTTTTTCAAATTCTCGAAATCTTCAAGGTTTTTCAGCTCGGCCTCATATTCAATAGAACCAGGCTTCATCTCAGCGATGTCCCACTTGATGAGTTCGATAGTCTCATCGACTTTTTTCTCCGAGATCACCCCGCCCGCGCATCCATCGCATAGCGTAAAATTCGCATGTGCACGTTTATCACAAGGCCCCCGGTGGGTACAACCACCCACAACGGTCGGAATGAACACATCTAGGCCACGCTTTACCTGAGCTGCGGTTTGCTCCGGGCTTGACTCTCGCCACAGTGGCACCCGTACAGCTTGAGCGCGCCGTCCGTGGAAGCCTTGGAGTACCTCTACGGAATTTAGCACTTCACGGAGGTACATAGCAGCGTCTGCGTCTTGACGAGCACTGTACAGCTCCTTGGCAAGCTCCGGATCAATCAGACGGAGCATATAATTGTTAGCCCCACACCCTTGCATGTAATACATGGCCATAGCTCGTGTCAGATGCACCAGCAAGCGTTTCATGGAGGGTAGGGTAATCAACCCGGTTTGTCCGGCAAAAACAGCAATCGACCGCCTGAATTGATGGGATGTAATGTTCCAGGGCTTGCCGACCTGGAATTTACGGTCTGAGCGCCAGTCTCTGAGCGGGTCAATAGTTTCGAGTTCTACAATGTCATCTTCTTGAATGAGCACGGGTTTAAGCTTGTGTTTATGCGATGAGGTGCTCATTCTAGTCGTGGACTTTCCATTGGAAAATGGCAGCGCGCTAAGTGAAAGTAGTAGCGGCGAAGTGTCACTTCCGAGCGGAACGTATGGGACGATCATATCGTGGATGGAGGTGAGTACGTTTATTGGTTCCAGTACTTCGCTGACGGTGATGAAGTTAACCTCCTTAGCTTTGCTAAAAAGCTTCGTGGTCATCCCTACAAGGTAGATTGCCTCGTTTTTCCAACCTTTTGTAGGTTGTACACAGCCTGGCGTAAGCTCTCGAACCTCATGGTCTCTCATAAGTGTGAACATGTGGACCAGATTTTTTGCGCAGTACTGGACGGTGCCAATAAAACTGGCGACAGAAGCTAATCTATCCCATTCGTATTTTTTACACAGGTGCGTAAGTTTATGCTCCTCAATCGCATGTTTAAAGTCAACGGGGTATTGAAGGTGCGCCACGCGCTCTACTTGAGAAAGTTTTTTGAAGCGTTCGCGAGTTCGCACATGATAGTTTTTGCTTCGGCCATATACTGGATTCTTAGCAGCTTTGTGGACAAGATTTTCTATGCCCTCCTGGTTTTCAATAAAGTCTTTGAGGTGTGCTTTGTACTGGCAGTAGTGATCCCATAATATCCGGCTAGGGATTACCGGGTGCTGGTCAGTTTCATAGCTGGTGCGTTTGTTCTCCTTTTTAATGACGGCCATGACTGGCCCGCTAATCGTAAAAGTTATTTCTTCAGAATCGAGCTGGCTCAGCGTGGATGCTAAAGATTTGATATTTTTGGTTTTTATAGGGCCAAGCCGTTTGACCATATCCAGCATCAGGTCGTAGTCGGCGAATATATCCTGGATGGTGCATTGTTTTTCTGAGGCATATTTCCAGATTTCATGAAGGGTGTACTTGATCGAATGCATCGTCGCAAGGCGTAGGGGCTCTCCTGTTTTACCAACTGGGGCAAACATTTTTACCAGGAATAGGCGCTTGCACGTCTCAAGATTTTTGGAGTCCTGTTCTGTCATACCCTCATGTCCGGAAAAGTAGAAATTTGGATTATCTTTACCCAAAAGCGCGTAGGCGGGGAAACTCCATTCGTTATCGTCAAAACTGCAAATAGGATTGCCATTTGCATCCCGAGCAATCACCAGCCCCGGCCCAATACGTGCGAGCGACATGCCGTAGTAAATGTCGCTGCGCAAGCGGTTGATGGAGAGAGGAAAAACACCTGTGTTTTGATTGAGTTCGATCATGTTGGGCTCCAGTGCCAGGTAAATTTAAGTGCCAGCAGATAACGCTGCGTTAGAGACTCGGTAATTCGGTGTTTATGCGAACCCAGTTAATCGCGCATACAGTGTGTGTCAGGCGTTACTCGACCCGACAAGACCACCCCCTGGAACCTTCCGCGCAGCGGGTTGCGCAGCGCATCCGACTAAGGCTCCAAGTGGGTTGCTGTTAGTGCATGACGCCAAGCTTGTAGAGGCGCGCGTACATGCGGTTCCAATACGGCGTTAGGGAGAACTCCTTCTCCACTTTCTCTGATAACTGGGTGATCAGACCTATCATGTCAGGCCGCTCTCGCTTGAGGAGGGCCAGAATTTCATCAAGGCGATTCAAGGCTGCACCGTGAACTGTCTCAAAGTGCTGAGCGTTTTCTGTAAGCGAGATGTGGCGAGACACAACGAACCGCATACTCAGGAGCTTGTGGATTCCCTGTTCATCAGCATGGGTCTGGAAGTGCACACAGAAGATGCACCCTTGGAGGTTTTTGCAATCCGGTATGTAACCATCGGGAGCGTGACCAACGGTGATGGGTTTATTGCGATCCGAACAGTCTCCGGCAGCGTTTGGCTCTCCGCTGTAGTCGTTGAGAAGTGACGCCAGCCTGTTGAGCATCGCTGATATTTCATCGATAGCGGTTTTTTCCTCCGCTTGGCTGTAGCTCCGTCGAACCGTACCAGGCGAGTTCTGCATAACAAGCGCAACCGTCTCTACATCGTTGCCTCGGCTCAGCATGAAATTCGACTTATAAGCGCGCAGCTCCCGATACCCCAAAGACACGAAATTTGGATCAATAAAGGTTCGAATGCGGTCGTTCAGCGACTTCAGGGTGTTCATCCGGAGCTGCGTCAGCTCTTCCGGACGGTGGACTTTGCTGCCTACGAATAGGTAAGGGTGTGCAGTCTCACCGCAGATGTAAGACCGGAGCTTCAAATAAGCACGGAAGGACTTGAGGAAGACTTTAGTAATCTCGATATTAATCAGCTTGCCGCCTGCACGGAGTTTTATTACGCAGAAGCCCAGTTTCTCCGCGTCTCCGACTTCATAATCATTTTCCCAAGGAAGATCGCGAATCTGCTTCTCACTGTACCCGGTGTTTGCTGCAAACAAGCAAACGAAAGCGTCATGGGCCAGCTTCGCCAGCCGCAGGCGCTTCTCGTGCTTCGGATTAGCGTTGGTCGACCGAAGCAGGTTGTTTGCATCTAAGATTTGACGCTCAAGATAATAGGGCTTTTGGAGGGATAGGGGAATGCATTCAGCTAGAGTGCGTACACATCCTTTTTCATAATCCCAGAAAATATTGTTGGCTACCTTACCCTTACGAAGGGCTGAGTAGGCAGATGTGATGAATGGGAACTCGCCGGGAAGCAGCCAGATCATTTCCCCTGCAAAGCTCAACTGATAGGGGAATGGGCAATTCTCCAAAACAAAATTGGATAATTTTTTGAACAGCTCCTCTGATACGGACAGTTGTTGCGCCATCTTTTCGTCAGTGGGGATCTGCGTATTATCAACGTCCGGCGCGCGGTTAGATATGATGGGCATATCAGCGCTGAAGCTTATACGTGTTTGAGGAAAAATCAGGGCGCCTGATTTCAACGGCTCACTTTGCAAACGGTTGCCAGTGAAGGGCTTGATCTCCCCTTTGCGAATTCTTTCTACCAAATGCAGGCTGTAGCCCTTGAGAGCATAGTGATAGGCTTGCGGACTAGTCAGGAAATCTTCGTGGCCATTGGTATCGCACCAGACAGCAAAACCGCCGAATTCGACTAGGTTGCTCTGGGTAGTTTCGAGGCTCCCTCGGGTGTAATTGGTGGTGACTTTGCCTTCTATCCAGCGGCGAACAGCGGCAACGCGCTCAGGCCGATGAGTCGATAGGTCGACTGACTTGATGGCCGCGCGCAGGCGGATGAAGCGATTGGTATAACAAAGTGCGCCGACGTCGAAGCTGCGGTTGTCGAACGTGTAGACGACGATGCTTTCGAGTGGAAGCGTTTGAAGATGGCGCTGGCAGGATTGCAGTTCGTAATCAGCCAGGCACACCGTGTTGATCGTGCGTTCGTTTAATTTCATGTTGCTCCAGTTGCCCGTCAATGATAGTTCGTAAGTGAGCCTCAAAGCCGGATTGGGCTTGTGAGACCCGGCCTTGAGTTTTCCTGAAATTTAAATAGCGCCGAGTCACCTCCAGGCTTGAGTGGTTTAGTCTTGACCTAACCATCTCTAAGGCCTCTAGCTCTTTGAGTTCCGATTTGCTGTTTTTCATGTGATCCTCCAACAGGTTCATTCCGAAAGTCGCTCGGAGATCGTGGAACTGAAATTTAAATGCATTGCCGGTCTGGGCAATTATTTTTTCGAGTTGGCGTTTGAACTGCCGGATCGCCGATCCGCTTTCTGCTCGGTTTTTCATTGCATCCATGTCCTCTTGGGCATCGTAGTAAGGCTTGCCAGTACGAGTAAGGAATACGTATTGATCGTCTGGATTAGTGATGTGAGACTTTTTAGCTCGTTCTTTGTAGCGATCTGAATTCAGGTAATCGGATATTCTTAGGTGCACCCACGCAGGGACCTTAACTGCCATCCGCTTGTTGTTTTTGGTGTCGATTAACGTACCGTCGCCCATGGTAATTGGGATAAGGGTATTTTCGGGTAGTTGGTCCGCGTTTCTGTTGATGCAGGAAGCCCTGAGGGTAAGTATTGACTGCGCTCTCATGCCTGATGTTAAAGCGATGAAAAATATCAACATCATCTCGGGGTTGTTTGTTTTGACCAGGGCCTCAATCAATGCTTGTTGCTCCTCCCTGGTTAGGGGGCGCAGCTTGCCGCCGTCCTCAATGAAGCCGGGATTAGGGTTCTCCTCCGTAACGGAGAACGTCAAATCGGTTTTGGTGATCGTCTTCGACCATTGGAACCCATGTCGGTCAAGGCCGGAGATAATTTTCTTGGATTCCTTCCACATCTCTTGAGTTGGAAGGAATCCTTTTGTGGATACCTTCCACCGGTACAAGCCCGTCATGGAAGACAGTTTTCGGTTGGCAGTTTTACGCGAAAGCTCGCCTCTCCCTATTTGTTTTCTCAGAACGGCCTGGTAGGCGTAGGTAGGTCTTTTGAATGTGGGGCCTTCGAACGCTTCGGAGTCGACACCCTCATCGAGCAGGGCGTTCATCAGGTGTGCGAGATCGCCTGCGATATTCGCGCAGGTGGCCGCTTTCATTGCGCCGTGGATTGCTCGCTCCAGGAGGTAAAGGCTGCCGTCGCGCCACAGGGCGCCATCGGGCTGAACGATCACGTAGTGCCGCCCGATCCTTTCGGGTGCTGCGCGCATGGGCTTAATGGGGTAGGGGCGGGGGCTCTCGAACGAAGGATCGCGAGGGTCGATCCAGTCTCCGGCGTCGTCTTCTTCGCAGGGCTGCCAGAGGTGAAGATCAGTCAGAAGGACCTTTTCATACCGGCCTGTGGGTCGTGCGTCGGACAGGTTCATGAGCGATGACTCGTGGACTAAATGGGATGACGATGTCCATTGAAGTCCAACTCACAAGAGTTGTCTAGCGCGGTGAACTCACGCGTGATTCTGCACCTTGACCGTGTGCAGGGTGATGTCCACCACATCGCCGTCGGCGCCGACCTGGGGCATCTCGATCCAGTCGCCGACCCGCAGCATGTCATTGCTGGTCAACTGCACGCTGGCAACGAAGGACAAGAGGGTGTCCTTGTAGACCAACAGGATCACCGCCGACATCGCGCCCAGGCCGGAGAGGAGCAACAGCGGCGAACGGTCGATCAGCGTGGCGACGATGACGATGGCGCCGAACACGTACAGCACCATCTTCGCCAATTGCACATAGCCCTTGATCGAGCGCGTGCGCGCATGTTCGGTGCGTGCGTAGATATCCAGCAGGGCGTTGAGCAGGGCGCTCATGGCCAGCACCTGGAACAGGAAGGTAAAAGCCAGCGCGACATTGCCGAAGAAGATCAGGCCGGTCTTGCTCAGTTCCGGTACCAGGTGCAGGCCGAACTGGATCACCAGCGAGGGCGTGGTTTGCGCCAGGCGATGGAACACCTTGTTCTGCAGCAGGTCGTTGACCCAGTGCAGCGCCGGTTGGCGCCCGAGCAATCGCGCTGTATGCAGGATCACATAACGCGCCACCCGGCCGAGCACCAGCGCCACGATCAGCAACAAGGCCAGGCCGAGCCCGGCTTGCAGCAGGGGATGTTGATCGAGTGCGCTGAAAATATCCTGGGTGCGCAGCCAGAGCTGTTTGATATCCATGGGGGACGACGAATCTTCTGCGGGAAATGACCGGGGGATTAGAGCATTTAACACTTCAAAGATGACCGTTGAAGACAAATCCGCTCACAAAAACAGCGCTGTTTGTCGCGCTTTTCACAAAGAAACTCGGCCTCGGCGCTCGAAACCGTTACCCTATGCCGCTGATATTTTGTATTTCTTCGAGGTAGCACCCGTGTTTTCCGAATTCGCCCTGCACGAACGCCTGCTCAAAGCCGTGGCCGAGCTTAAATTTGTCGAGCCAACGCCGGTGCAGGCCGCGGCCATTCCGCTGGCGTTGCAGGGGCGTGACCTGCGGGTGACGGCGCAGACCGGCAGCGGCAAGACCGCCGCGTTCGTCCTGCCGATTCTCAATCGCCTGATCGGCCCGGCCAAGGTCCGCGTGAGCATCAAGACCCTGATCCTGCTGCCGACCCGTGAGCTGGCCCAGCAGACCCTCAAGGAAGTCGAGCGTTTCTCGCAGTTCACCTTTATCAAGTCCGGCCTGATCACCGGCGGTGAAGACTTCAAGGTCCAGGCCGCGATGCTGCGCAAGGTCCCGGATATCCTGATCGGCACCCCGGGGCGGATGATCGAGCAACTGAACGCCGGCAACCTGGACTTGAAAGAAGTCGAAGTGCTGGTACTCGACGAAGCCGACCGCATGCTCGACATGGGCTTTGCCGAAGACGTGCAGCGCTTGGTGGATGAATGCACCAACCGCCAGCAGACCATGCTGTTCTCCGCCACCACCGGCGGTTCCGGCCTGCGCGAGATGATCGCCAAGGTTCTCAACAACCCCGAGCACCTGCAGCTCAATGCGGTCAGCCAACTGAACGACACCACGCGCCAGCAGATCATCACCGCCGACCACAACCAGCATAAAGAACAGATCCTCAACTGGTTGCTGGCCAACGAGACCTATCAGAAGGCCATTGTCTTCACCAACACCCGGGCCATGGCCGATCGCATCTATGGTCGCCTGGTGGCCCAGGAATACAAGGCGTTCGTGCTGCACGGCGAGAAGGACCAGAAGGATCGCAAGCTGGCCATCGATCGTCTGAAGCAGGGCGGGGTGAAGATCCTCGTGGCCACCGATGTCGCCGCTCGCGGTCTGGACGTGGACGGCCTGGACATGGTGATCAACTTCGACATGCCGCGCAGTGGCGACGAATACGTGCACCGTATCGGTCGGACCGGACGTGCCGGTAACGACGGCCTGGCGATCTCGCTGATCTGTCACGGCGACTGGAATTTGATGTCGAGCATCGAGCGCTACCTCAAGCAGAGCTTCGAGCGCCGCACCATCAAGGAAGTCAAGGGCACCTACGGCGGGCCGAAGAAGGTCAAGGCTTCGGGCAAGGCCGTGGGTGTGAAGAAGAAAAAGACCGACGCCAAGGGCGACAAGAAGAAGTCGGCCGCCAAGGCACCGACCAAGCGCAAGATCGCCAACCGACCAAAGACCGATGCCTTGTCGTTGGTCAGCAAGGACGGCATGGCGCCGCTCAAGCGGCGTAAGCCGCAAGCGCCGGCTGCCGAATAAGCCGCCGATGGCTGCGTGAGAACGCAGAGCAGCGGTTGCCTCCATGCCAATGCCCCGACTTGTCGGGGCATTGGCATTTTTTGTGGGAGCGGTGCTTGCCCGCGAAAGGGACGCCACGGTTTTTCAGATACACCGCGTTATCGTTCTTCGCGGGCAAGCACCGCTCCCACAAAGGCACCTTGCTCAGGTAGGAAACTTTCTCCCACAGGCATCGCTGCCGCGACTGTCCTTCAAGCCACAGGGCGGTGATGGCTCTTTGGTAAAAGATCATGCTGCTCTGTTACTATTTCGCGCTCACGTCGGCAGGATGATGGAGCCCAGGAAGGCTCCATAACAGGGAATATGCTCATGAACTACCTCGAACGCTCCATGTCCGCCTTGCGCTCCATCGGCATCACTTTCCCGGACCAGAATTCCCCTGTGCTGGCGCTGCTGGACAAGGTCTCGGTGTATGACGCCACCCGCGTCACCGCGATCGCCGCCACCCTGCAACAGTCCACGGTGTTCAACGCGGTGGTCCGCGACAAGTTGCAGAGCATGGATATCAGTACCCGTTATGCCGATATCGCCGCCAGCTTCGATTCGATCCAGGCCGATGCCCGACAGATGATGGAGTGGATGGCCGACGGCAAGCTGCAACTCTCCGAACGCGTCCGGTTGGGCTGGATGAATGTGCGCCGCGGCTCGATCCCGGATCGCTTCGAGGACATTCGCAAGAACTACCTGGGTGTGGCGAAGTCGGCGAATGAGCAGATCCAGTTGGAAAGCCTGATTCTCGAGGCCTATCAGGATTATCGCCTGGCAATGAAAACCGCCGAGGTGGATGCCTGCGAGGTGCAGAAAATCGCCCAGGCGAAGCTGGATAGCGGACGCCAGGCCCTGACCGAGGCCGGAGCGGCCCTGGAGGGCGCCACGCTGGAAGCCGCCGAGCGGGCCAAGCTCGAACTGGCGCGGGATGTCGCTTTGCGCGATCTGCAGGACGAGGACAAGCGCTACCAGATCATCAGCGATATCGCCGATCAACTGAAGACCGCCTACAACGCGGCCGAACTGGTGTTCGCGCGCCTGAGCCAGTACCACAGCGTGAAGGAGCGGCTGTACCAGCGTGCCGTGAGCTTTTTCGCGACCAACGAGATCGTTCTCACCGGCCTGGCGGCGGGCTTCACTTCGTCCGGCGGGCTGGCCGAGGTGACCAATACCCTGAATGCGATGAACGAGGGCATCAACTCCAGCCTCGAGATCCAGGCCAAGGTCGGCGGCGAGCAGTTGAATGCGGCGCTGAAGGCCGGTTATGGCTCGACCCTGAAGGCCAGCTCGGTGAAGGCCCTGGCCGAGGCCGTGGTGGAGTTCCAGGCCAGCAGCCTGAGTCTGATCCAGGAGTTGCGCAAGGAGTCCTCCGCGGCGGCGGCGGAAATCGAGTCGATTACCGAGGACAGCAAGCGTCGCTTCAGCGCGCTCCTGCAAAAGGGGATCTGAAGTGAGCAACGTTGTCTCCCTCACCGAGCAGATGGGGGCCATGGCGCTGATCGACGAGATGCGTTTCAGCCAGGCCGAACTGCAGAAACAGCTGAATCTTCCCAAACACCGCCAATTGGTTGCCGAGCAGATCCGCGAGTTTTACCGGGCCAAGGGAATCGCGGTGGAGGATGCCCTGGTCGAGGAGGGCGTGCGCAATTTCTTTGCCAACCGCCTGACTTATCAGGCCTCGGCACCGGTTGCTCCGCTGACCAGACTGCTGGCACGGGCCTACATCACTCGCCGTCGCTGGCTGATGCCCATGGTGGGTGTCCTGGGGGTGAGCCTATGGCTGGTGCTGGTTGCGCAGCCGGTCGCGGGTTTTTTTGGCAAGGCGGCGATGCAGGGCGCGCAGAAGCGAGCGGATGACGCGCGCGAGCTGGTTGCTGGCCATGTCGGGTTGCGCGAGCAGCTGGAAAAACAGCTCGCCACGTTGGAGGCCGACGCGCTTGTAGCGAATCAGCCCACGGCACGGCGACTGTTCGAGCAGGCCGTAGCGGTGTTGGAGAAAGCGCGCGCCGTAGAGCGGATCACGCTGCCGTTGCAGGTCACTGAACAGAGCCGGGCAGAGGACTCCAGGCTGATCGACTCGGCGACCGATAGCCTGAAGCAGGACAGCGCTGATTTGAAGGCGCTGGCGGCTGAGTTGGACGCGCTGAGTGCGCAAGCAAGTGCGATCCGCTCCTGGTTCACGCAATTGCAGGACGTCCAGGACAAGGTACGCAAGATGGGCTTGAGCAAGACGGACGCCGAGCAGTTCCAGCCGCTGTTCGCCAAGGTCGATCAGGCCGTCAGGGACACCAATGCAACAGCCGCAGAACAGGGATTGAAGGAGGTCCGGCAATTGCTGGCGGTGGCAGCGACGCCCCTGACCCTGGAAGTGGTCAGTCGCACCGGCGAGAAGTCGATGGTCGAGCGCAATTTTGATCCGACCGGGGGCAAGTCCTGGTACTTGCTGGCCGAAGCGCTGGACGCCTCGGGCAATGTGGTCCCGCTGCCGATCACCAGCGTCGAGACCGGGGAGCGGCGTTATGCCTCGGTTTTTGGCGTGCGGGTCAATCAGGCCACCTATCAGGCGGCCAAGAACGACAAGCTGCTCGACGGCCTCGTCGATGATCGTCTGATGGGGAAAAAGGCCGCCAACTCGCTGTCCTTTGCGTTCGTCAAAGGGCCGGTCAAAACCAAACCTGATTACATCCTGGAGTGGTGATGAACGTGAGTCGCCTGGAAGCATCCATTCGTGACAACTCCCGGCACTATGAGTCGCAGTTGCGCCAGTTCCAGCTCGAACTGTCCGCCGCGCGCGATCAGGAGTTGCGCCTGCAGCAGGGTATTGGCAATGCCTTTCCCCATATAGCCAATTATCAGTTGTCCGGTGGCGCTCCGCTTGGCGCCGAGGTTCAGCGTCTGCTCGACCAGCGGCAACAGGCCGAGGCCGCTCTGCGCCAGGACCTGACGCAGGTGGAGGAGGGCATTGCCGGGCAGTTGCAGGTGATTTCGAGTCTGACCGAAGAGCTTGAGAACCTGGCTGCCGGCCTTGCCCGGCAAGTCGAGCAAGACCCGCGCTACCAGCAACGGGCGGCCCTGGTCAGCGATGCCGACGAGCAGTCCTGCAAGGAATTGCGCGATGAGTGTTGGCTCAAGCTCCAGGCATTCCAGGCGGATTCGCTTTACGTCTACCTGCGGGATCGCGGGTTCGGTACGGATCGCTATTCTGGCAAGTTTTTCTGCCGTGGTCTGGATCGTTGGATTGCGCGACTGTGCAATTTCACCCAGAACAGTGCCGTCGAGCGCATGCTCTTGGCCATGCAGCAAGCCAATGAGGCCGCGCGCAAGGAGCGTCAGGCAAACCGCGCGGCCCAGGAGGTCGAGCGCGCGCGACTGCACCAGAGCGCCCTGTCCGCCAGTGATATACCAGTTTTGCAAGCGCGCCAGGAGCAAGCCCGGCAGGCGCTGGAAGCGGGCAAGGCGCAGGCCAATGTGATTCATCGGCGCCTGGAGCTGTACGTCGGCAAGCGCGACGAGGATTTCGTCAAGGTCTCCGAGCTGTTGTCCCGGCAACTGGCCGAGATGAATGACCTGACACTGGAGCGCCTGGCCGGGCAGACCGAGGGTGCGCAGGATGACGAACTGGTGCGCAGGGTGCGTGATTTGCGCGCTGAGCTGGAGGCGTTGCGGCTGCGCGTAGCGTCTCTGGAGCAGCAGTGCCGGGACACCGAGGACAACTACGAGCGGGCCAAGCAACTGGAGCGTGCGCTGCAGTCCGGGGATCACATCAGTTCCCGCTACGATTATCCGAATATGAATCTTGATGTGTTACTCGTCGGATTCATGCAAGGTGCCATGTCGCTCTCCCAACTGGTGAATGAGGTGGATAGCCACCGGCAGTCCATCACGGTCGCTCCCAGTCCGCGCGGCAATGCTCGTCCGAGCAGCAATCGGGGCAGCAGTTCGAGCAGTCGCTCGGGTGGCTTCTTCGACAGCGCTTCGTCGAGCGGTTCCAGTTCCGATGACTCGTCCAGCTCTTCCGGCACCGGGTTCTCCACCAGCGACAGCCTTTAGACCAGGGTGTCTGGCGGAACGGGGAGGGGTGGTGCAGGCTGCCCCGCCATTGCCAGCTCAGCCGCTAAAAGCTTCGCGGCGGTGCGGCGATCCGACAAGCCCTGCTCCTACAGGTTGCGTGGCGTTTTCAGACATTTGAGGCCTGCGAAGTCCTGGCGCAGGTCGTCGATCTTCTTGAGTAGCCGCGTCTGCTGGTCGGTGTTGCTCTCGGCCATCAGCGCCACCAGCAGACTGCGGGTGGCCTGTTCCGCGTGCTCGTGGGCCTGACGGTACTCGGGGGTCCACAGGTTGTCCTGATCTTGCAGCAATTGTTCGATCCGTTGTGGGAAGTCCGCGCGCTGGCGCTGTTCGAGCGCCGCGCTCAATTGCGCCTGCCAGTTCATCCGGTTGGCCACCCAGAGTCGGTTCTGTTCGCCCAGGCTGGTGGACCAGGCCGTGATGCGGTGTTGCTGGCTCAGGCTGAGTGGTCCGAGCCAGCCCTTGAGGCGCTTGCTCATGCGCTCGGCGCGGTCGCGGACCTGTTCGTCGAGGGGCGGCGTCACGTATTGAGCCCGATGTTTACGCTGGTCCTTGGCAAAGGCCTGACCCATCTCGGCCACCTGTTGATCGCTCAGGCCCCGCAGCAATTCGACCGCCGAGGGCGTGACGGCTTGCACCACCTGCGCAATGGCCTGCCGGGCTTCGGCGGTGCGGGCCTGAACGGTGGCATCGGTGACCTGACGGGCTTCGACCATCTGCTGCACGCGCTCGAGCCAGTCCAGGTAGCCCGGTAGTTGCGTGGTGCAATGCCAATGCAGGTGCTCCTTGAGGCGTTCGCGGAACCAGTCTTTCTGCCCGCGGTTCATGTCCACGTAGTCGCCGAGGGTCCAGGGAATGATCAAGTCGAGGTTGCGGTAGGCCAGGCCTGCGCGGGAGCAGGCGCCGAGTGCCAGACCCAGGATCAGCAGCCAGAAGAGGGATGTCAGCCTGTGCGACATGGACGAATCCTGATGAGGGCATTGCTCCATGGAACGCTTATGAGCTCAGTGGTTCAACCGGGTAATGGTTACCAGCGATGACGACCGGCGCGGCGGATGCGGGCGTACAGTGGCTTGCACGCGGATCGATCAGCGCGGTTTGTGCGAGAGGGGTATTGCTTCAGCCCTGCGCCTTGGGGTTCAAAGCGCAGAGTGGCTTGGATGTTGCGCGGGAGGAATTACTTTTTGCCGAGGGTGATCTGTTTCGATGGGCCGAAAGTCTGGCCGCTGACACCCTTGGCAATTTGCTGGATTTCGCCGCCGGATTTCAGGAAGGCCGCAATTTGCTCATTGATCGAATCGCTGGTTTCAACGGCTGGAGCGGGCTTTGCTTTGCTGTTGGATGCTTTTACGCGCATGGCGGCCATTAACCTGTGTAGATATTAACTGGATCGATCATTCTACCTGAAAGACTTGACAATTGCTTGATAAATATCCAGCTGAAAGGTCCGGGGATCAGGCTATATCTTCGCCAGGACCCGATGAGGGTTGGCTAAGCTGCTGTTTTAATTCGCAACGAGACCTCGATAGTATTTCGCGCCAGGGCCGGATTTCAATCGGGTGCGTAGCCAGCGGTCTGACGAACGGCCATGGTTGCCATGGGCAAACCCTTGAAAATCAAGCCTTGCAGCGGGCGTTTCGGCTATTGCCAAGCACGGTGAAACAGTACTGCCAAACTCGGGTAGAATGCCGGTCACGCAATGAGGGTATTGGAAATGGCTTTAGTCGGGCGTTATAACAGCTTGCAAGTGGTTAAACACACTAATTTCGGTTTGTATCTGGACGGTGGCGCGGACGGTGAGATTCTTCTACCCAACCGTTATATCCCCAAGGATATTCCCAGTGAAGATGAAGACTGGCTCAATGTTTTCGTTTATCTGGACAGCGCTGACAAGTTGATTGCCACCACGGAAAAACCCAAAGTCCAGGTCGGCGAATTCGCCAGTCTCAAAGTCAAGGAAGTTAACAGCATTGGAGTTTTCCTCGATTGGGGATTGCCCAAGGATCTGCTGCTGCCGTATTCCGAAGAGAAGCGCCAGTTGAGCGCCGGTGACTATTGTGTGGTGCATGTCTACCTCGACAAGCATACCCGGCGTATTACCGCCACCGCCCGTCTGGATCGTTACCTGGACAAGACGCCGGCCAACTACAAGGTCGGCCAGGAAGTCGACCTGTTGGTGGCCGAAGCGACCGACATGGGCTTCAAGGCGATCATCAACAACAAGCACTGGGGCCTGATTCACAAGAACGAAGTATTCAAGTTCCTGCGGGCCGGCAAAGAGGAAAAAGGCTTTATCAAGGAGATTCGCGCCGATGGCAAGATCAGCCTGAGCCTGCAACCCGTGGGGGAGGAAGCCTCGGGCAGCCTGAACCAGAAAATCCTCGCCAAGTTGCGTGAGAACAATGGCGTGCTGGCGGTCAGCGACAAGAGTGATCCGACCGTGATCAGTGGTTTGTTCGGAGTCAGCAAGGGCAACTTCAAGAAGGCGATCGGCGCGCTCTACAAGCAAGGTCAGATCGTGATCCATGCCGACCGCATCGAGTTGAGCTGAAATGTGCTGTTGCCCCGGCTGACGCCATCGCCGCAGCCCGCTGTTGCGGCCCCGCGGCGATCAGCGTTGCGTCAGTGCCGCCCTCGGCACTGGGGCCGGCCCCGGTCGCAACAATACCAACCCCGCCAGCACCAGGCCACTACCCGCCACGATCAAGGCCGGCCGCAGGTCAGCACTGAAGTGGCTGCTCAAGGCCGCGAGCAACGGTCCGCAGAGTTGACCGGTGGCGAAACAGGCGGTCAGCAGCCCGGCATTGCGGTGGGTGGTCTGCGGCGCCAGTTCCCGCGAGCGCTGCATGACCAACTGCATGCAGGCCAGGAATGGCATGCCGCAGAGTATCACCCCCAGCACCAGCCCCAGGCCGCTCGACAACAGGCAGGCGAAGACCCCGGCGGCTTGCAGCCAGAGCGTCACCATCAGCCAGCGATGGGTGCTGTCGGGCCTGGCGCGCCGCAGGCTCACCAGCACCACGCCGAGGGCCGCGAGCAGGCCGAAGCAGGGCCAGAACAAATCGGCCTGCCATTGACCGTGGAAGCGCGCACTGGCCATCTGCGAGAGAAAGGTCGCCGGGATGATGTAGCCCAGGCCATACAAGGCGTAGATCAGGCCGAGATGAGCGATGGGCCGCGGCTCGCCGTCCATGGCCACGGGGGCGCCGCCGGGGCTGGTACTCGGTAGCGGCAGGAAGGGCTGGATCAGTAGCAACATCAGCAGGCCGACACCGGCGTACACCAGCCACAGGGTCGACGAGTTCTGCCCCAGCAGGTTCGAACCCAGCGCCAGCAGGCCGGTGAGCAGGATGCCCAGGCCAGGGCCGGCAAACACCCAGGCGCCGAGCCGTGGCCGGCCGGCGGCATGTGCCAGCGGTTGGCTCAGGCTGGTGATCATGACCACCACCCAGGCACTGGCCACCCCCGTGCCGAAACGCAGCAGCCAGTGTGACCAGAAGCCGTGGGCCCAGAACGAGGCCAGGGTCAGCAGCACGCACAACCACAGACCGGCGTGCAGACGCAGGCGAATAGGCCGGGCGCGGCGGACGAACAGCGCGTCCACCGCGCCCAGCAGGTAGCCCAGGTAATTGGCGGCGGCAATCAGGCCCGCGGCGGTCAGGTCGATCTGGCCCTCGCTGATCAGGTGCGGCAGTTGCGGGGTCAGGGCGAAGCGGCCCACGCCCATGGCCATCATCAGGGCGACGCAGCAGGCGGTCAGGCGAATCAGCGGTGACATGGCGTCGGTTCCTGGCAGAGGACTATGACCGCTAGGCTAGGATCGATTGACTTTCTTTAAAAATGAATAATAGTGAGTAACTTGTTCAGGTTTGGAGAGGATCATGGAGTTCAGCCAGTTGCGTATCTTCCAGGCCGTGGCCGAGGAGGGCTCCATCACTCGCGCCGCCGAGCGCTTGCACCGGGTGCCATCGAACCTGTCCACGCGACTCAAGCAGCTTGAGGAGCAACTGGGCGTCGAACTGTTCCTGCGTGAGCGCCAGCGTCTGCAATTGTCACCGGCCGGCAAGGTTTTGCTCGATTACTCGAGCCGCTTGTTCGCGCTGCATGACGAGGCCCAGGCCGCCGTGCTTGGCGGGCAGCCTGCGGGGGATTTCGTGCTGGGCACCATGTACAGCACGGCGGCGATTTACTTGCCGTCGATGCTGGCGCGTTATCACCGCACTTATCCCGAGGTAAACCTGCAGTTGCAGTCCGCGCCCAGCGGCGAATTGCTTGAAGGGTTGGTCTCTGGACGCCTGGATGCCGCCCTGGTGGATGGCCCGCTGCAACTGGCCGGGCTCGACGGTATCTCGTTCTGCGATGAAACCCTGGTGTTGATCTGCCCGGCCGATCATCCGCCGGTGCATAGCGCCCTGGAGGTACAGGGGCAGCCGGTCTTCACCTTTCGCCGCGGCTGTGCTTATCGCTTGCGCCTGGAGGCTTGGTACGGCCATTATCACGCAGCCATGGGCCGCGCCATCGAGATCGAGTCCTATCCCGGGATGCTTGCCTGTGTGACCGCCGGTTCCGGCGTGGCGATGATGTCCGAATCGATGCTGGCCAGCCTGCCTGGGCGTGAAAACGTGTCGGTACATCGGCTGGTCGAGCCTTTTGCCAGCGCCACTACCTGGCTGATGTGGCGCAAGGGTATGGTCGGCGCCAACCTGGCGGCCTGGATCGAGTTGCAGAAAAACACTCCACTCCCGCTGACGAATAGTGCTGATGAGGTCCGTGCGTCGGCTTGAAGCGTTTTGCCATGATTTAAATCAAAGATCCTGATGCAAGGGACAGCATTGCGTAGGACTTAGGGCTATGATCTGTGTGAAGCGGCTACAGAACTCCGTCGCTCGCATTACCCTGAAGGGGGCTATATGAAAGACAAACTGCAAACCTGGCTCCATGACCTCGGAGTTGCTCTTGGCCTGATCGAACCGCCACTGCAGCCAGTACCTATTCGCACGGACGATGATCGCCGTCGTCGTCAACCGCGTCGGTAAGTATTTGCTGGCGGATCATAGTCTTTTGACTGGATAACGCGGTCGGTGTCGGAGCGGAGCTTGTTGGAGCGCCGTACCGCCGCGAAAGGGTTCTCCTGTTCGTCCATGGCGTCGCGGGCAACTCCGTTGAACGGCATTTACGCGGCTCAATGACGAGCAATTTTCTGCAGGAAAAGACTCAAGTCGTTGACCGTGATCGCGTTCTTGAGCAGGCGGTCTTCCTCTTCGGTAAACGCGGTCAGATCAAACTCATCTTCAAGACGGAACATCAGATCCTCGATGTCCTGTTTATCCAATCCCAATGTCTGCAAGGTCTGCTCGTCATCGAACGCTTGATGCTCATCGAGCCGTTGGTTGATGAAGTCATGCACGCGCTGGCGAATCTCGGCTTTTTTCATCCGTTCGATCCCCTTGGTAGCCTTTGCGATACGGGCGGTGGGACTGTGCCGAGGAGGGGGCATTGCGATGGCTGTCAGGGATGACACCAGCGCTCCTCGTGCGCGCTTGTTTATCAAGAGCGTAGTTGCTATGGGCCGATACCGCACAAGTTTCCCCGTTCATTCCCCGGTATGGGCGCCGGCTTGCCGGCAATGGCGGCCGATCATACGGTGCCAGGCTCCAGGGCCTCATCGCCGGAAATCGACCGGCGCGCCAACAGAAAGTGTGCCAGCGCGCTTGTGCTTCAGGCCGTCTGGCGCGCCCCAGGTTTCAACGTTTTTGCATTGTGCTGGCGCGCGTCGTCCGGGGCGTAAACCTCCGCCGTTTCCGGAAACAGGCTGAGCAGCGCCAGGTACATCAATGACGCCAGCCCGAGGGTGATCGGCAGGCTGATGTCGATGCCGTCGGCCAGGTTGCCCAGCGGGCCGACGAACTGCCCCGGCAGGTTGACGAAGCACAGGCCCACCAGCGCGCTGGGGATCCAGGCGCCCAGGCCGCGCCAGTTCCAGCCGTGGCTGAACCAGTAGCGACCGCCGGTTTCGCCGCGGGTGAAGATTTGCAGGTCATCCGGGCAGTAGTAGCCGCGACGCACCAGCAGGCCGATGATCATGATCACCATCCATGGAGTGGTGCAGGTGATGATCAGCACGGCAAAGGTCGACACGCTCTGCACCAGGTTCGCCGCGAAACGGCCGATGAAGATGAAGGCAATCGACAGCACGCCGATCAGCAAAGTCGCCTTGACCCGCGACAGCACGCGTGGGAACACACTGGACATGTCCAGCCCGGTGCCATACAGCGAGGTGGTACCGGTGGACATGCCGCCGATCACCGCGATCAGGCACACCGGTAGGAAGAACCAGCTCGGCGAGACGGCCAGCAGGCCACCGACATAGTTGTTCGCCGTGATGTAGTCCGGGGCCTTGATCGCGACGATGGTGGCGGTCGCCAGGCCGAACAGGAACGGAATCAAGGTGGCGATCTGCGCCGCGATCACCGCCAGCATGATCCGGCTTTTCGAGGTTTCACGGGGGATATAGCGCGACCAGTCACCGAGGAACGCCCCGAAGGAAATCGGGTTGCTCATGGCCACCAGCGCGGCCCCGATGAAGGCGGCCCAGAAACCGGCCTGGCCCAAGGCGACGGTGCCGGCGAAGTGACTGTCGAAGGTCGGCGCAAAGGCGAAGATCCCCAGCAGGAACAACAGACTGGCGGCCCACACGGCGATACGGTTGACCCATAGCATGAAGCGGAAGCCGTAGATACACACGGTCAAAACCAGGATCGCGAACAGGCCATAGGCCAGGCCCAGGGTCAGGTCGGTTTCCGGTATGTCGATCAGGCGCTTGGCGCCGCCGATCAGCGCATCCCCCGAGCTCCACACCGAGAGCGAGAAGAACGCGATGGCGGTGAGCAGCGACAGGAACGAACCGACGATCCGCCCGTGCACCCCGAAGTGCGCGCCGGAGGAGACGGCGTTGTTGGTGCCGTTGATCGGCCCGAACAGCCCCATGGGCGCGAGGATCAGCGCGCCGAGCAGCACGCCCAGCACGATTGCCCAGACACCCGCCTGGAAGGACAGGCCGAACAGCACCGGGAAACTGCCGAGTACGGCCGTGGCGAAGGTATTGGCGCCGCCGAAGATCAGGCGAAACAGGTCGATGGGGCGGGCGTCGCGTTCATGGTCGGGGATCTGTTCGACCCCGAAGGTTTCAATGCTGCTAAGGCTTTTCTCATTGTTGTTATTCATGATCTGCTCCGATCATTGTGGCGCGCCCATCGTTTGTGGGCGTCGCCGGCGTTGGCTAAGGGGAGGGCAGTCCTTGGGGGGGCGCGGACAAATGTTCGTGGCAGGCCAGCCATTGGCCTTGTTCTTGTTGTTGGCGAAACACAATGGTTTCGCGTTCCTGGCTAAAGAGAAGCTCTCCTTGCAGGCGCAGCTCGGTGGTTACGTCATGGATGAAGATCGCCACGTCGCCCTGCAGGCTGACGCAAGCGTTGCTCGAGGTGCACGAGAGCACCTCGAAGCCATCCTCCGAACGCCAGCTGTCCCACAACGCCTGGTAGGCATCGCGTGACAGCAGTGGCTGGTGAAGGGTGTGGAAGACGAAACTGGCATCGGCGCTGAATGCGCCGAAGTAGGCTTCGCGATCATTGGCGGCGAAGGCGCTCACCAGTGCGGCGGCTGCCTTGAGAACCTGATCATGCTCATTCATGGCGGCGCCTCAACGATGGGCTACGCCGGGCAATACGCAGAGCATCTCGTACAGCAGGTTGGCCCCCAGCAGCGAGGTGTTGCCGCTGGTGTCATAGGGCGGTGAGACTTCGACCAGATCGCAGCCGATCAGGTCGAGGCCCTGGCAACCGCGGACGATCTCGATGGCCTGGATGGTGGTCAGGCCACCGATTTCCGGGGTACCGGTACCGGGTGCCCAGGCCGGGTCGATGCCGTCGATATCGAAGCTCAGGTAGACCGGGCCGCCACCGACTTTTTCGCGCACTTGCGCCATCAGCGGGGCGAGGGATTTGTGCCAGCACTCTTCGGCCTGAACCACCCGGAAGCCCTGCTTGCGGCTCCAGTTGAAGTCTTCGGCGGTGTAGCCCTGGGCGCGCAGACCGATCTGTACCACCCGGTCGCAGTCGAGCAGGCCTTCTTCCACGGCGCGGCGGAAGGTGGTGCCGTGGGCGATTTTCTCACCGAACATATGATCGTTGACATCGGCGTGGGCGTCGATGTGCACCAGGCCGACCTTGCCGTGCTTCTTGTGGATGGCCCGCAGGATCGGCAGGGTGATGGTGTGATCGCCGCCGAGGGTCAGCGGGATGACCGGGTGTTCGAGAATGGCGTCGTAGGCTTCTTCGATGATGCGCACGGCGTCCAGCAGGTTGAAGGTGTTGATCGCCACATCGCCGATGTCGGCCACCGACAGTGAGTCGAAAGGCGCGGCACCAGTGGCCATGTTGTACGGGCGGATCATCACCGATTCGGCGCGGATTTCCCGTGGACCGAAACGGGTTCCGGCACGCAATGAGGTGCCGATGTCCAGCGGGATACCGATGAACGCGGCGTCAAGGCCGGCGGCGGATTGCAGGTGCGGGAGGCGCATCATGGTGGCGATGCCGCCGAAGCGCGGCATTTCGTTACCGCCCAGTGGTTGGTGAAGAATCTTGTCCACGGGTAAGCCTCATCATTTGTTTTGGTTATCAGGGGCCGATTCTGCGAAAGGCGGTCGGCGGGAAGAATCGCTACCGGCAAATAGTTAGTTCAGATTTTTCTAAACTAATGGCAGGCTGGGAGATAGACTTGTTTCCGGTGAATACCTTGGTGGCGAGGGGGCTTGCCCCCGCTCGGCTGCGTGGCAGTCGTAAAGCGGATACAGCAATCTGCCTGATACAACGTGGTTGCTGATTTAAGGGCCGCTTCGCCGCCCAACGGGGGCAAGCCCCCTCGCCACACTGCCCGGTATTCAGGCCCTATATAGGAACTCCCATGGCCAACGCTTTACCCGACCTCAAACTATTGCGCATTTTCGTCAGCGTGGTCCGGCACCAGGGCTTTGCCAATGCCCAGCAGGAACTCAATCTCTCGACGTCGGCCATCAGCACCTACATGAGCCAGCTCGAAGCCTCCCTGGGCCTGGTCCTGTGTCATCGTGGACGCGGCGGTTTCAGCCTGACCAGCAAGGGCGAGCTGTTCCATCAGGAAACCCTGCGCCTGCTCGGTGAACTCGAAGGGTTCGAGCAATATGCCGCTGCTCTCAAGGGCGAGTTGCGCGGTACCCTGAACCTGGGGGTGATCGACTCCACGGTCAGCGAGCCGGCGCTGCCCCTGGCCGAGGCTATCGGTGCCTACAGCCAGGAGCACCCGGCGGTGCACCTGCACCTGTCGGTGATGAGCCCTTACGAATTGCAGCTCGGCGTGCAGGACAATCGCCTGGACCTGGCCATCGGCGCCTTCTCCACGCGCATGAGCGGGTTGGTCTACCAGCCGCTGTATCGCGAACAGCACTGGCTGTATTGCAGCAACCGTCATCCGCTGTACAACGAACGGCGTATCCCGGAACAGGTGATCACCCAGCAACGCATGGTTGGCCGCGGCTATTGGAGCCAGGCCGAGCTGGCGCGCCATGGTTTCAAGCACAGCGCGGCGACGGTGGAAAGCATGGAGGCGCAACTGATCCTGGTGTTGTCCGGCGCCTACATCGGCTACCTGCCCGAGCACTATGCCCAGCCCTGGGCCGACAAGGGCGACCTGCGGGTGCTGCTGCCGGCGACCTTCGGTTACCAGGCCCCGTTCTCCATGATCCTGCGTCGGGGGCGCAGTCGCGAACCCTTGATCCAGACGTTCCGTGACCTGCTCAAAGCGCAGCTCAATCAGTCCTGATCGGTATTCACTCAATGTCCAGAGCCCGTTGCGAACGCTGCCTGCGCCCAGAAAGCCATTGCCTGTGCACACTGATCCCGCAGTTGCACAGCCGCACCCGCGTGCTGCTGTTGCAGCACCCCAGCGAGGTCAACCACGCCTTGAATACCGCACGGTTGGCGGCGCTGGGCTTGAGCAACGCCGAATTGCGGGTAGGCGAAGTTTTCGAAGAGCTGGCCGAATGGCTGCAGCAGCCCGGTTACCAGGCGAAATTGCTGTTTCCGGGGGAGGATGCGCAACCCTTGTCGGCGTATGCGGCGGCCCCTGCTGACTTGCCGCTGTTGCTGGTGGTGCCCGACGGCACCTGGCGCAAGGCGCGCAAGCTGCTGTACCTCAATCCATTGCTGGCGACGTTGCCGCGGGTGACGCTGCGGCCGGGGGCGGTTTCGCGCTATCGGTTGCGCAAGGCCCCCGAGCCTGGCGCGTTGTCAACGCTGGAGGCGGTTGTCCAGGCGCTGGAAAGCCTGGAAGCGCCGCTGTCGTTCGCGGCGTTGCTGCGGCCGTTCGAGGCCTTGATCGAGGGGCAGATCCGGGCGATGGGCGAGGAGACGTTCTTGCGCAACCATGAAAGAAATCGCCCGACGAGCTAAGGGCGTTCAATCTGAAAAGTGCGGGACAACCTGTGGGAGCGGAGCTTGCCCGCGAAGCTTTTGGCGGCCTCGCGGGCCTCTTCGCGGATAAATCCGGCTCCCACAAATCCGGCTCCCGAAAAGTCCGGGTCCCACCCAGCCGACTCAGTGGTGACGGGGCTTGAGGATCGCCGGTTTTTCGTCGGGGGCGTTGCACAGCAGGTACAGCGCGGTCAGGGCTTCCGGGATCTGCACGACCATGTCGTCCATCAGGTTGGCGTCGGCGGCGATATCGGCGAACTCGGGTTGTTCGTCGAACAGGCCGGAACCGACCATGATCGGCAGGAGCATCTCGCTGACTTCTTCCTCGGCGGTTTCGAACCAGGCTTCCTCGCGCAGGAACACGCCCTCCATGAAGCCGATGCACCAGCCGCGCAGTTCGGAATCATCCGGGTCGTCGCCCAGGTCGAGGTCGCAGGGCAGTTCGAACTCTTCGTCGGAAGCCAGTTGGCGAGCGATATGGGCCTTGAGCTGGATCAGCGTCGCTTCGATCTCTTCGCGCTGGGCGGCGTCGCGGTAGTGCGGTTCCTCGGAGAACAGGGCGTCGATCCATTCACGCTCGGGGACGATCTCGGCGCAGATCGACAACGCGGTCAGGTAGCCGTGGGCGGCCACATAGTCCAGCGCTTCTTCGTGCAGCTCGTCGGCGTCGAGGAAGGCTTGCAGGCGGGTGAGTTGCTCAGCGAAGGACATTGGAGGCTACCTTGGGAATAAACGATAGGCAATTCTAGGCGTTCTTGAGCCCTCAGGCCAGCAAGCACTGAATTCCCTTAACCGACCGGCATCGCCCATTGCCCTCCGACGCTCGGGTATACTGCCGCGTTTTGTGATGCGCTGCTGACCCGCATGGCGGCTCAAGAAATGCCCGCTTACGGAATTTTTCGTGAAATCGGCGAATCTTGGGCCAGCCTTTGGGAAATGCGTTTCGGTGATTTTTGGAGTGGCTATGCTCGAACAGGCTCAACGCGTCCTCAAGGACATCTTCGGTTACGACAGCTTCCGTGGTCGCCAGGGTGCCATTATTGAGCGCGTGGCCAGTGGCGGCGATGCCCTGGTGCTGATGCCGACCGGCGGCGGCAAGTCCCTGTGCTTCCAGGTCCCGGCCTTGCTGCGCTCCGGCCTGACGGTTGTGGTCTCGCCGCTGATCGCGCTGATGGACGATCAGGTGGCGACCCTCGAGGAACTGGGAGTGGCCGCTGCCGCCCTGAACTCCACTCTGAGCGCCGAACAGCAACGCGACCTGGCTGCGCGGATTCGTCGCGGCGAGGTGAAAATGCTCTACCTGGCTCCCGAACGCCTGGTGCAGCCGCGCATGCTGTCGTTCCTGCAGAACCTCGAGATTGCCCTGTTCGCCATCGACGAGGCCCACTGCGTGTCGCAATGGGGCCACGATTTCCGTCCCGAGTACCTGCAACTCGGCCAGCTGGCCGAGCTGTTCCCGAATGTGCCACGCATCGCCCTGACCGCCACCGCCGACAAGCGCACGCGCGAAGAGATCGTCAATCGCCTGCACCTGCAGAATGCCGAGCGCTTCCTGTCGAGTTTCGATCGGCCGAATATTTTCTACCGTATCGTGCCCAAGGAGCAGCCGCGCAAGCAATTGCTGGCGTTTCTCGCACAACGGCGCAGCGATGCCGGGATTGTCTATTGCCTCTCGCGCAAGAAGGTCGACGAAGTCGCCGCGATGCTCTGCGAGCAGGGCTTTCCGGCCTTGCCTTACCATGCCGGGCTGGCCAGCGATGTGCGGGCCGCCAACCAGAAGCGCTTCCTCAACGAGGAGGGCCTGATCATGGTCGCGACCATCGCCTTCGGCATGGGCATCGACAAGTCCAATGTGCGTTTCGTCGCCCACCTCGACCTGCCAAAGTCCCTGGAAGCCTACTACCAGGAGACCGGCCGGGCCGGGCGCGACGGCCTGCCGGCGGATGCCTGGATGGCTTATGGCTTGCAGGATGTGGTGATGCTCAAGCAGATGCTGCAGAACTCCGAGGGCGACGAGCGGCACAAACGCCTGGAGCACCACAAGCTCGATGCCATGCTGGCCCTGTGTGAAGAAACCCGCTGCCGTCGCCAGACCTTGCTCGCCTATTTCGACGAAGACATGCCGCAACCCTGCGGGCATTGCGACAACTGTGTCGATGGCGTGCAGACCTGGGACGCCACCGAACCGGCGCGCCAGGCGCTGTCGGCGATCTTCCGCACCGGCCAGCGCTATGGCGTCGGGCACCTGGTGGATGTGCTGCTGGGCAAGGAAAACGACAAGGTGCGCAGTTTCGGTCATCAGCACCTGACGGTATTCGGTGTTGGCAAGGCGCTGGCCGAAGGCGAATGGCGCACCCTGTTCCGCCAACTGGTGGCCCGCGGGCTGGCCGATATCGACCTGGAAGGCTACGGTGGCCTGCGCCTGAGCGATAGCTGCCGGCCCTTGCTCAAGGGCGAAGTGAGCCTCGAACTGCGTCGCGACCTCAAGCCACAGGCCAGCGCCAAGAGCGTCTCCGCCAGCCCGGCCAGCCAACTGGTGCGTGGCGAGGAGCGTGAACAGTGGGAAGCCTTGCGTGCCCTGCGACGCAAGTTGGCACAGGAACATGGCGTGCCGCCGTACGTCATTTTCCCCGACTCCACGTTGCTGGAAATGCTCCGTAGCCAACCGACTTCCCTGGCGGAAATGGCCAAGGTCAGCGGTGTCGGCGCGCGCAAGCTGGAGCGCTACGGCGAGGCGTTCCTCGAGGTGCTGGGCGGGGAGGTCGAGACCCCGAAAGCCGTGGCCGACATCCGCCACGAATTGATCAGCCTGGCCCGGGCCGGCATGACGCCGTTGCAGATCGCCGGTCAGTTGCAGTGTTCGGAAAAGAACGTCTACACCCTGCTGGCCGAAGCCATTGGCCGCCAGCAGCTGTCGCTGGAACAGGCGCTGGACCTGCCGGAAGACCTGCTGGGGGAAATCCAGGACGCCTTCCTCGATGGCGAAGGCGAATTGCCGGCGGTGACCGCCATCGCCGAGCTGTTTGCCGGTCGCGTGCCGGAAGGGGTGCTTTACTGCGTGCGGGCCGCCTTGCAGGCGGAGTTCGAAATGTGAGGTCGGTATTGTTCCCGGTCACCCTTTCACGACAAGTAACGTTTCAGTGCCGGGCAAGCCTTGCCTCCGGGCAAGGGCTATGCTTAGCTGACTAATAATTAGTTTTGTCTATTTTAAGTCTAACCCTGAGTTTTTTATGCCGTTGACCGATGAACACCGTTTTGGCATGCAGTTGGCGCACATGTCCCGAGGCTGGCGCGCGGAGCTGGATCGCCGTCTGGCGGGCCTGGGATTGTCCCAGGCGCGCTGGCTGGTCTTGCTGCACCTGGCACGTTTTACCGAGGCCCCGACCCAGCGCGAGTTGGCCCAGAGTGTCGGCGTTGAAGGGCCGACCCTGGCGCGTCTGCTCGACAGCCTGGAAACTCAGGGGCTGGTCCAGCGCCAGTCGGTGCTGGAAGATCGGCGAGCGAAGAAAATCGTCCTGAGTGCATCGGCACGTCCCTTGATCGAACAGATCGAAACCATCGCCACCGCATTGCGCCATGAGTTGTTCGTTGGGGTCGACGAGGAAGAGCTGCGGATCTGCATGCGTGTCCACAGTCGGATCCTGGCCAATCTGGAAAAATCTTGAGGCCCATTCCCCGGGCGGCAGGGCTTGGAGAGCGTTCAGTGGCCCTGGATCGCCTTCAGCGGCTCTGAATGGCCTTCAACGGCCTTGGATAGTCTTCCCGCGGCAGGCTATAAGAGTTACAAGTTCTGTGTATTGTGTCGGTGTCCAGCCGCGAGTGAGCGGCTTGTCGCGCCAATTAAAGGGATGCTCATGCTCGAGAGTTTGCAGTCCACGTTGCGCTTCTCCATTGGAAGATCCCGTCTGCACAGGGCCCGTCTGTTAGCCGTGCTGGCAGGTGGGTTGTTGTACTCGGCGCTGGCACCGGCCCTGGGGCTGGGAGATATCACCCTGCATTCGGCGCTCAATCAGCCATTGAACGCGGAAATCGCCTTGATCGAGCCGGGCGAACTGGCCGAAGGCGAGTTGTCGGTGAGCCTGGCGACGCCCGAGGAATTCACCCGTGCCGGCGTCCAGCGGGTGTTCTTTCTCAATGACCTGCGTTTTACCCCGGTACTGCGGGGTAATCGCAGTGTTATCCAGGTGCAGACCAACAAGCCGGTCAGCGAGCCTTTCCTGAACTTCCTGGTGCAGGTCAACCGGCCCAACGGGCGGTTGCTGCGCGAGTACACGGTATTGCTCGATCCGCCGGGCAATCTGCCCGCCGGCTACAGCCCGCCGCTCCGCGGCGCTGCCCTGGAGCCATCGGCCTCGCTGGCGAACGTCGCACCGCCGACCGCCGTGCAAGGCAAGCACTACACCGTGGTCAAGGGCGACAATCCCTGGATCATTGCCAAGCGCCTGCGCGAAGCCGGCAGCCAGGCCTCGATCAATGAACTGTCCCAGGGCATTCGCGTTCTCAATCCGGGAAGCGACCGTTTGAGAGTGGGCCAGAGCCTGCTGCTGCCAGACGTTGCGCTGGTTGCGGCCGCGGCACCTGCACCTGCCGCCGCTGTCCCGGGTGCTAGCGGCGCGGCCATGCAGAATACGCCTGCGCCTGCTGTCGAGACGGCGCAAAACGCCGAGCAACTGGCCAAGGCCGCCTTGGAAAACCAGCAGTTGCAGAAAACCGTCGAGGATCTGCAGGCCCGGTTGAAGGCCCAGGACGAGTTGATTGCCGGCAGCCAGAAACAGGCGCTCGAATTGCAGTCACAACTTTCCGAGCTCAAGAGCAAGGCGGTTGTGCCGGCGCCAACTGTCGTGAGCGCACCCGTGGCGCCGCCGGCAGCGGCCTCCGAGACGCCCGATGGTCCGAACCTGTTGCTCTGGGCCGCGGTGGCGTTGCTGATCGTGCTGTTGGCCGTGGCCTTTGTGCTGCGGCGCAAGCGCCAGCAGTCTGAGCCGGCACCCGAGGTCGTGCCTGCGGCGGCTCCGGTTCAGCAACCCATGGTCAGTCGTCTGGTGGCGGCGGCCCAGCCGAGCAAGGCGGCGTCTCCCGCGCCGCGGGTCGAACCGGTGGTGGCGCCCGTGGCCGCCGCGGCGTCACGTCAGGCCAGCGAGGTACCTGACGCCCTTGAAGGTGTGAGTATCTATATTGCTTATGGTCGCTTCGCTGAAGCAGCGGGCATTCTGCGTGAAGCGATGCTCAAGGAGCCCGAGCGTACCGATCTGCATCTGCGCTTGCTGGAGGTGCTGGCCCAGCAGGGTGACAGTGCGGCCTACGCGACCGAAGAGCGTCATCTGCTGGATACCGGGTTCAGTGAGTCGACCCTGCAGGCGTTGCGCGCCCGTTATCCGAAGCTGCAAACCGCCGTGGCCACGCCAGCCGCGGCGCCCGTGGCACCGATTCTGGCGGCGGCCACCGCGGCGGCCGCCGCCCCGCTACTGGCCGCACACTGGAGTGAGCCGGCGGCGCAAACGACTGCGACCGTGCCGGAGCCGGACAAACCGGCGGAAGATGAATTCCAGCTCAATCTCGACGACCTGTCCATGGATGCCGACTGGGAGCTGGTCAGCCCGTTCGAGAATACGCCGCAGCCACGCAGCAAGACTGCCGAAGAGCCTTCTCTGCCCGCCGAGCTGGAGCCCGAGCCGACCTTCACCAGCAACTTCAATGAACTGCCGGAAGTCTTCGAGATGGCGGACGAACAATTCCTCAGCGATTTTTCCGAGCTTGAGCCTGCGCCGGAACCTGCGCCTGCGCACGAAGTGGAATTGAGCCTGCCAGAGGATGGGGATTCGCTGGACGATGAGTTTCTCGACGGTTTCATGAGTGATTCCGCGCCCCTGGACATCGAGCCCCTGGAAGTGGATTTCGACAGCCTGGAGCGTGAGCATGCTTCGGCCAGCAAGCTGGAGCAGGCGCAAACCTGCATCAATGTCGGTGATCTGGAGCATGCCAGCCAACTGCTCCACGAGTTGCTCAGGGAAGGGGATGAGCCCCTGAAGCAAACGGCTCGTACCTTGCTGGCCAGTATTCGCTGATACGGCTGGTCGTAGCCGAGGTGAACGCGTCTATCAGGATTTCAGAAGGTCTGGCCCAGGTTGAGGTACAGCGCCTTCTGTTTGTCGTCGTTGATGCCATAGCTGAAGTTGAGCGGCCCCAACGGTGTATCGAAGCCCAGGAACACACTGGCGGCGTTGATATAGCCCGTGTCGAACTGATTGTCGTTGTTCCAGGCCCGGCCGCGTTCCAGCGAGGCGCCCAGGTACAGTGGGAAATCCAGCGGCAGGTAGGCCCGGGGTGTCAGTCGGCGGTAATAGACCGCGCGCATCAGGCTGATGTTCTGCCCGGCAATCGAATCCTGGCGAAACCCCGACAATTGCCGTGCGCCGCCCAGCAGAAAGCTTGAAGTGACCACTTCGGCGTCGTCCAGGGTGCGTCCGTAGCGTCCGCCCAGCACCCAGGTGTTCGGCCCCTCGCCCAGGGCCTTGTCCAGCTTGAACTCCCACTGTCGGTAGCGTTGCGTAGAGCCGAGGCTGGGGGCGAACTCGCGCAGGATCAGGTTGATGTTCTCCCCCGAGTGAGGGAAGTAGACATTGTCCAGCGAGTCGAAGGAGTATTTGAGCGCGTAGAACCCTTCGCTGAAACTCACCCGCGGCAGGTTGCGGTCGCCGATCTTCACGTCGGCCTTGCCCCAGGCCTCGCCGATACCCAGGCGGATCTCGCCGTTGTTGCCGATCTGGCGACCGACGTTCAAGCCGAAGCCATAACGCTCCAGGCGATATTCGGCAATCGGGTCGTTATCCAGGGTGGCTTGCACATTCTGCGTCTGCAGGTTGACGTAGGGCGCGACAAAGTAGCGCGAACCGGTGTCCAGCGGTTGGTAGAACTCACTGTAGAGATCCTGCTGATCGCCGATCTGCGCCCGGCTCAGCCATTCGCCGCCGAGGCTGTTGATGCCGTTGACCCGGTAGCTGGCGCCGATATTGAAGGCACTGTCGCCGCGCATGTCATCCGACAGGTTCAGGCCCAGACGCAGGTAGTCGGTGCCGCTGCGCTTGCCCCGGGCGCTGATGACCAGCGTGTGCTCCTGGCCCTTGCGCGCCACGCGGTATTGCACCTGTTCAAAGTAGTCCAGGCCATAGAGGGTGCCCATGTCGATGCGCAGGCGCTCGAGGTCCAGCGGCTCGCCGAGGGGTTGGCGGATGTAATAGCGGATCACCGCATCGCTGACCTTGGAGTCGTTTTCGACCTGGATGGCGTCGATCACCGGGGTGCGTTGTCCGGGGGCGCGGGCGGCGGTCAATTCGCCGTCAGGCTTGGACGGCGGACGCAAACCGGCCAGGCGCGCGTCGAGAATACGGGTGGCGCGATAACCGGCGTCGATGATGTCCTGGGCGCGGCCGAAGTCGGTGGCCGCGTAACTGGCCAGCGCCGGCTGGATCAGGATGTCGTTGCGACGCAGCGTGGCCAGTTGTTCTTCGGAGTTGCGCCGGGTCATGAGGGTGATCGACTGGTTGAGGACGTCGACCACCGTCGCCAGTTGCTTGCGTGAGCGCAACGGGGTGCCGATGTCGACCACGATGGCGATATCGACGCCCATCTCGCGTACCACATCCACCGGGATGTTGTCGGTCATGCCGCCATCCACCAGCAGGCGCCCGTCCAGCTCGACCGGGGCGAACACCGCCGGGATCGACATGCTGGCGCGTATCACCTGGGGCAGATGGCCGCGGCGGAATACGACCTTTTCGCCGCTGGCGATATCGGTGGCGACGGCGCGAAAGGGGATCGGCAGCTTGTCGAAGTCGCGGGTGCCGCTGGCATGGGCCAGCGTACTTTCCAGCAACAAGGACAGATTCTGACCCTGAATCACCCCCAGCGGCAGGCCCAGGCTGCCATCGTCCTGGAAACTGAGCTGCTGTTTGACCAGGAAATCGCGGTCATCCTGTTTGCGCCGAAAGGGGATGTCTTCGCGGGGCGGGGCATCGGACAGGGCCTGTTTCCAGTCAATGCCCAGGGCGAGCTTTTCCAGTTCGTCGATCTTGTAGCCCGAGGCATACAGCCCACCGATGACCGCGCCCATGCTGGTGCCGGCGATGGCGTCGATACGGATGCCCTGTTCTTCCAGGGCCTTGAGCACGCCGATATGGGCCAGGCCGCGGGCGGCCCCACCGGACAGCACCAGGCCGATTTTCGGGCGCGGCGCTTCAGCGGCTTGCAGCAGCAGGGGAAGCATGCATAACAACAGGCAGGACAGCAGGCGGCGCATCATGATCTCGGGAGCGGGATAAAAGCTCGCTATTATAGCGATGGCCTATCACCCTGGAGCTCGGCGCAATCATGACCGCACGTAAACCGCACATCGTCATCACCTATTGTACCCAGTGCCAATGGCTGCTGCGCGCCGCCTGGCTGGCCCAGGAACTGCTGAGCACCTTCGCCGATGAGCTCGGCCAAGTGGCCCTGGAACCGGGTACTGGCGGGGTGTTTCGCATCACCTGCGACGCGGTACAGATCTGGGAGCGCAAGGAGGACGGCGGCTTCCCGGAAGCCAAGGTACTCAAACAGCGGGTACGGGACCGGATCGATCCCGGGCGCGACCTCGGGCACAGCGACCGGCCCCGCTAGCCGTGGACTTATGACGGGCTCAGTTTCGACTTGATGAGCCCGACGATCACCATCAGCACTCCACCGCCGACTCCGCCGCTGGCAATGCTGCTGAGGATCGAGGTCAGGTCCGGTGTGCCGCCGCCGCCGCCCAGGCTGCCGCCGCTGACGAGATCGAGTAGCTGTCCGCCCAGGCCGCCGCCGAGTATCCCGAGGATGGAATTGATGACCGGGCCCAGGTTGTATTTCTCCAGTACCGACCCGGCCACGTTGCCGCCCACGGTGCCGCTGATCGCTTGAATCAAAAGACTGACGATATCCATGGATGAAACCCTCCAACATGTTGATGGGGAGGGCCGCTCGAATCGAGTCGATTCAGGGGCGAATCACTGCCGCTGTCGTCGAGAAACCCTGATCTCCGTGAACGACAGCAAACTGTTGCGGATGCCACCAGTATAGGCGGATTGGGTTTTCGTCAATGAACTGACGCGGCTTCCTGGTTTTCCCGGGGCGCGGCCGCCGTGCCCAGGCGGCTGGACACGACGATCGCGAGAATGATCAGGGCGCCGCCAAGCAACATGCGCAACGTCGGGTTTTCACCGAACAGCAGCCAGGCGGCGGTGATCCCATACACCGGCTCCAGGGCGAAGACCACCGCCGCGGTGCGCGCCTTGATCACCGCGAGGCTGGCGACGAACAGACTGTGGGCCAAACCCGTGCAGAGCACGCCCAGCAAACCGATCCACAACCAGTCCAGCGCCGCTACGTGCGCCAGCTCCGGGGCGGCCCAGGGCAGCAGGCAGGCGGCGACCACCAGGTTCTGGCACAACGCGGCCTGTACTGCGCGAATCCGCCCGGAACCGGCCCGGTTGGCCAGCGACAGCAGGGAAAACAGCAGGCCGGAAAGCACCGCCCAGAGCAGCCCGCCGGTGGCCTGGCTGGCGAGATCGAAGTCGGGGGTGACCAGGACCAGGCCGATACTGACCAGTACCACCAGCAGCATTTCATTGAAGCGGATACGTTCGCGAAAGATCAGTCCTTCCAGGATCACGGTAAAGGCCGGAAAGCTGGCGAAGCCCAGGGTCGCCACCGCCACGCCGGCGACTTTTACCGCTATGAAGAAGCTGACCCAGTGTCCGGCCAGCAGCACGCCGCTGAGCAGCAGGCGGCGCCAGTCCCGTGCCGACAACGGTTGCCAGCACGGGTGGCGGGCAAGGCGGGCAAACAGGCTGAGGGCGAGCACGGCAAAGAGGGCGCGACCGAAGACGATGACGGCCGGCGCGGCGCTCGCGAGTTTGCCGAACACGCCGGTCAGGCCGAACATCAATGCACCAATATGTAGGGCGCCCAGGGCGGTACGAGGAGTCATGGTGGTCCCTGAAAGTCGAGCAGGCCGGACACCCACTGTGCATGGGCATGGCTGTGGGTAATCAGCTCGCGGCGGTAGTGGCGCAGGGGCAGGATCGGTCCCATCGCGGTCTCCTTGGCATCGCCGCAGTTTACACCGCCTGCCGTCCGGGCGGTTGTCACAGGACTGCCATGTAGCTGTCACGGACTATTAACTGCCCCGGTGCAAGCTCAGGAAAAATCCGGAGAATGCCCATGACCCGTGCGGAGCTCGCCAAACCCAGCCGTAAGCAGCGTGTGCGAACCCTGTGGATTTCCGACGTGCACCTGGGGACCCGGGATTGCCAGGCCGAACACCTGTCGCAGTTTCTCAAGGGGTATCAGGCCGACCGTATCTACCTGGTGGGTGACATCATCGACGGCTGGAAGATGCGCGGCGGCATGTACTGGCCGCAAACGCACAGCAACGTGATCCGCCGGCTGCTGACCATGAGCAAGCGGGGCACCGAGGTGATCTACGTCACCGGCAACCATGATGAATTCCTGCGCCGTTACTCCAAGCTGATTCTCGGCAATATCCAGCTGGTCGACGAAGCGGTGCACCAGACCGCCGACGGTCGCCGGTTGCTGGTGATCCATGGCGACCAGTTCGACGTGATCACCCGTTATCACCGCTGGCTGGCCTTCCTCGGCGATTCGGCCTACGAGCTGACCCTGACCCTCAATCGTTGGCTGAACCATTGGCGCGCGCGCTACGGTTATGGCTACTGGTCGTTGTCGGCGTACCTCAAGCACAAGGTCAAGACCGCGGTCAGTTTCATCAGCGACTTCGAGGAGGCTATCGCCCACGAATGCCTGAAGCGCGGGCTGGACGGCGTGGTGTGCGGGCATATTCACCACGCCGAGATCCGCAAGGTCGGCGAAGTGGAATACCTCAACTGCGGTGACTGGGTCGAGTCCTGTACCGCCCTGATCGAACATTGGGACGGCAGCATCGAGCTGTATCGACTGGCGGATGCCCAGGCCAAGGAGGCGCAGCTCAAGCTGGCGCTGGAGAAGGTTGCGCAGCCGGGATAACCCTCCCTGGGCGTGCACAATCCGTAGCCGGCTTGCCGGCGATGACGACAGTTCGAGTAGCGCGAGGCTCAAGGGCCTCATCGTTGGCAAGCGAACGTCGACCGGCGCTCCTGCAAGGGGTTGCGATGCCGGTAATACGCGGGTCCGGCCATCTGCTTCTCCCCCGTCCCACCCCGGCATTCTGGCAGCGGCTTGCCCAGGATGCTTTACGGGTCCCTAAAAGGGCACCTTGCCCAGGATCATGTCGCGAAACATGACGAAATCGCCCAGTAAGCTGTAGAACGGGTGCTCAAAGGTGGCTGGGCGATTCTTCTCGAAGAAGAAATGCCCGACCCAGGCAAAGCCGTAGCCGACCACCGGCACCGCCAGCAGTAACCACCCCGCGGAGCGGCCGATGGCCAGGGCCAGGAAAAAGATCACCAGGCTGGTGCCGATGAAATGCAGCCGACGGCAGGTACTGTTGCCATGTTCGCTCAGGTAATAAGGGTAGAACTCTGTGAAGCTGTTGAATTTTCTTATGTTTTCCACGGGCTACTCTCCGCGTTGCCGACCTCGCCCATGGTGGGTTCCACGGGGAGCTTATTTGAGTCTAGAGTGATTGACAGCGGCTACCAGTGACAATAGGCGCCACTTTAGTATCCTTAGGCCATTAGTCGTCATATGCGACTTATCATGCAAGAAAAGGCCATGAGCGAGAGAACAACTTCTGCAAGTTGGGCGATGGGGATTGTCAAGGCGCTGGAGATGGATGGTCTGGACTGCCGTGTTCTGTTCCGGCAGCTGGGGCTCGATTACGCGGCGCTTGACGATCCCGACGCGCGCTTTCCCCAGGATTCGATAACACGCCTGTGGCAGCGTGCGGTGGAGCTGTCCGGCAACCCGGCAATCGGCTTGAACATGGGGCGGGTGGTGCGCCCGGCGTCCTTTCATGTCGCCGGCTATGCGCTGATGTCCAGCCAGACCCTGGCCGAGGGCTTCAGGCGCCTGGTGCGTTACCAACGGATCATCGCCGAAAGCGCCGACCTGAGTTTTCGCCTCTTGCCCGAAGGTTACGCCCTGATCCTGACGGTGCACGGCGACCATCTGCCGCCCACCCGTCAGAGCGCCGAGGCTTCCCTGGCCTGTGCCCTGGCGTTGTGCGGCTGGTTGAGCGGGCGCACCTTGCAGCCGCGCAAGGTGCTGGTCCAGGGCGTGGAGCCGGAGGATATCGGCCCTTACAAGGAGGTGTTCCATGCGCCGCTGGTGTTCAACGCTCCCTACGATGCGCTGATCTTCGAGCAGGCCGACATGGAAGCTCCCTTGCCGACCGCCAATGAAGCCATGGCCTTGCTTCACGACCGTTTTGCTGGCGAATACCTGGCCCGCTTTTCCGAAAGTCGGGTGACCCACAAAGCACGCCAGGTGTTGTGCCGCCTGCTGCCCCAGGGCGAGCCCAAGCGGGAAATGGTCGCGCAGACCTTGCACCTGTCCCAGCGCACCCTGCAGCGGCGCTTGCAGGAAGAGGGCACCAGTTTCCAGGCGCTGCTCGACGATACCCGCCGCGAGCTGGCCGAACAGTATCTGGCGCAGCCGCGCATGACCTTGCTGGAAATCGCCTACCTGCTGGGGTTCGCCGACCCGAGCAACTTTTTCCGCGCCTTCCGCCGCTGGTTCGAAGCCACCCCCGGCGAGTACCGGGCACGGCTGTTGGGGACGGTGGCCTCGATCAATGACGCCAGAATGCGGGAATACACAGAACGAACACTGTGATGATTTCCAGTCGGCCGAGGAGCATGCCCAGGGAGAGAATCCATTTGGCGGCGTCCGGCAGGCTGGCGAAGTTACCCGAGGGGCCGATCACTTCGCCCAGCCCCGGCCCGACCCCGGAGACGGTACTGGCGGCGCCGGTGAGGGCGGTCATCCAGTCCAGGCCCAGCAGCGACAGGGCCAGGGCAATGGCGCAAATGGTGATCGCGAAGAAGAACGAGAAGGTCAGGATCGAGCGCACGATCTCTTCATCGAGACGGTGACCGTTGTATTTCTGCTTGATCACCGCCCGCGGGTGGATCAGTTGGTTGAGGTTGGCCTTGAGCAGGATATAGGCCACCTGGAAACGAAACACCTTGATCCCACCGGCCGTCGAACCCGAGCAGCCGCCGATGAAGCCCAGGTAGAAAAACAGCATCAGCGAGAAGTTGCCCCAAAGGCTGTAGTCGCCCAGGGCGAAGCCGGTGGTGGTGACCACCGACGTTACGTTCAGGGCCACGTGGCGGAGGGCGTCGAGCCAGTGCAGGTCCGTGGTCCACCAGTACCAGGTGCCGAGCACCAGCCAGGTCACCAGCAGCAAGCCGAGCAAACCCTGCACCTGCTGGTCCTTGATCAGGGCCTTGCGCTGGCCGCGCAGGGTCGCCACGTACAGGGTGAACGGCAGGCTGCCGAGAATCATCACCACCACCGCCACCCAATGCACCGCCGGTTGGCTCCATTTGGCCAGGGACTGGTCCGAGGTGGAGAACCCGCCAGTGGAAATCGCCGACATGGCGTGGTTGAGCGCATCGAACAGGCTCATGCCGGCCCACCAGAACGCCAGGCTGCCGAGGATCGTAATGCCGACGTAGGCCGTGACAATCAGGCGCGCCACCATGTGCGAGCGCGGCATGACCTTCTGCGATCGGTCCGAGGATTCGGTCTGGAACAGGCGCATGCCACCGATGCGCAGCAGTGGCAGGATCGCCACCGCCATGCCGATAAAGCCGATCCCGCCTAGCCAGTGCAGCAGCGAGCGCCACATCAGAATGCCCGGGGACATGCTGTCCAGGCCGCTGAGCACGGTCGAGCCGGTGGCGGTGATCCCCGACATGCTTTCAAAAAAAGCGTCGGTGTAGCTGGTGCGCAGGGTCAGTAAAAACGGCAGCGCGGCGAAAATGCACACCACCACCCAGCTGGATACAGTCAGCAGGTACATATCCCGGGGGCGCAGATGCACCTGTTCCGGGCGACCGGGGATGAGCAGCGCCAGGCCGGCGAGAAAGGTGATGGTGCTGGCCCAGAGAAAAGGCGGCAGGTCGCCGCTGCGTTCGAAGATCACCAGGACCAGCATGGGGATGGCCATGCTGACGGCGAGGGTAATCAGGAAGATGCCGATGATGAAACCGATGATGCGCAGGGTCGGCAGCGCCATGAAATAAGCTCGGGGAAAAGGGCAGGGCGCCATTTTACCCGCGACCCCGGTCATGTAAACCAGCACGGCTGCCTGGGATCTGGCTAGAATAGCCCGATCATTTTTCAGAGGAGGTGGCCGATGGAGGCCCTCGACAATTTGCTCAACCGTGTTTCCGCGCCACGCCTGCTCGATCCCGCACCGACCCAGGCCCAGCGCGACATCCTGTTCGCCGCCGCCCTGCGCGCACCGGATCACGGGCAATTGCGGCCTTGGCGTTTCCTCACCGTGGAAGGCGCGGCCCGTGAGCAGTTGGGCAGTCTGTTGGCCGAAGCGATGCGCCTGCAAGGCGGCGAGGTGACCCAGGCGGCCCTCGACAAGGCACACGCGATGCCTTTGCGCGCGCCCTTGGTGATTGTGGTGGTGGCTCGTGTGCAGGAGCACTTCAAGGTGCCGAAGTCCGAGCAGTTGCTGGCGGCCGGTTGCGCGGCGCACGCTATCCTGCTGGCGGCCCATGCCCAGGGCATCGGCGCGGTGTGGCGCACCGGCGAACTGTCCTATTCGCCTCATGTGGCCAAGGGCCTGGGGCTGGGCGAAGGCGAGGAGGTGATCGCCTTCCTGTACCTGGGCACGCCGCAGAACGAACTGCGCCAGCCACCGAAGGTCGATCTGACGGAGTTCGTCAGCGCCTGGTCGGCGTGAAATGTTTTCTGATGCTTCAGGCTGATACAGCGGGTGTTCATAGGGCGTAAACTGGTTTGCATCTACACCGGAGGCCATTTATGAGCGCCCAACTATCCCCCATGGTGTCGGAGTTCGAGACTGAAGAGCAGGCAGCCAGCTATGACCGTTGGTTTCGTGCCAAGGTCCAGGCTTCCCTGGATGACTCTCGCCCCAACGTCCCACATGATGAAGTGATGGCCGAAATGCGTGCCTTGATCGCTTCGAAGCGTAATCGGAGCGATGCGGCTTGAGTGGCGACCCGAAGCTCGGGCCGAACAGATTTCATCGAGATAGTCACCGTGTTGCATGCACGGCAAGAGTATCCCTGACAGGTACTTAAACCAGTGCCCCAGGCTCCAAAGGCAGATCCAGTTTGGCGATAAACCCTCCCTCGGGATGATTGGCCAGCACCAGGCTGCCGCCATGCCGTTCCGCCGCCCGCCGGGCGATGGCCAGTCCCAGGCCATGGCCCGGGGCTGTTTGCCCAGGCGCCCGGTAGAAGGGCTCGCCCAGTTGCGCCAGGTGCGCGGGCTCCACGCCGGGGCCATGGTCGCGCACGCTGATTTCGATACGTTCACCCACCCGTTGTGCGCGCAGCTCGATGGGTTGCCCCGCGGGATTGAAACGCTGGGCGTTGCGCAGCAGGTTATCCACCGCCCGTTCGATCATGGTCGGCCAACCCTTGAAGTTCAGCACCGGTTCACCGTCGAATTGTACCGGCTGTTCCGGGCAGGCCAGGTTGGCATCCTTCTGCAAGGTGTCGAGCAGCGTCTCAAGGTCGACCTCCTCGGCGCTGGCTTGATCGGAATCCACTCGGGCCAGGGTAAGAATTTCACTGATCAGCGCTTCCAGCCGGTCGCATTCGCGGGTCAGACGCGGCCACAGTCGTTCACGTTCCTCGGGCCCGGCGCGTTCGGCCAGGGCCAGGGCAATGCGCAGGCGCGCCAGCGGTGAACGCAATTCATGGGAGACATCCCGCAACAATTGGCGCTGGCTGCCGATCAGGCTTTGCAGGCGCGCGCCCATCAGGTTGAAGTCCTTGGCCAGTACGCCGAACTCATCGCGCCGCGCCGCCAGTTTCGCCAGGCTGTTCTGCTGATAAGTGGTCTGCCCCAGGTCATGCACGGCGCCGCGCAGGCGGCTCAGGGGGCGAGTGATGGAGAGGGTCACCAGCAGGCTGAACAAGGTCAGGACCACCAGGGCAATGCCCAATGCACTGAGTGGGCGCAACAGGCTTTCGCGGTGCCAGGCGTCCAGTTCCGGGTGTGGAATGCGGTAGATCAGCAGATAGGTCTCGCCACTTTGCGGGCTGGTGTACTCGACCGTCAGGCGCCGCCAGGGCAGCTTGCGGTCATCGTTGTTCTGGCGCGCTTCAAAGGCCGCGGCCCGACGTGGAAAAGTCCCGCGGACCAGCGGGTCGCCGCCTTCGTTAAGCACCTGCACATCGATGTGATAGCGCTGCTTGCGTTGCTCCAGAATCGCCTGGGCCGCTTCTTCGCCCTGGTTTTCATAGGTTTGCGTCCACTCTTCGGCCAGGCTGTTCAGTCCTGGATGACGGCTGAGAATCCAGGTGTCCTGGTTGAGGATGTGCATGAGCAGGATCGATAAGCCCGCGACAAGGGCAATGGCCAGCCAGAAGCTGGCCAAGATGCGCCAGAACAGTGATCGCACAGCAAATCCTCAACAAAGGGTACAAACAAAGAAAGCCCGACGGCGGCGGCCGTCGGGCTGGAGCATAAGCGGATTATTGCGCTTTTTGCGCTTGTTGCGCTTTCCAGGCTTTGAATTCGGCCCATTCGGCGCGGCGTTCGGCCTGTTTCTTCTGCATCTCGTCAAAGGCTTTCTGCTGCTCGGGTTTGAGCAAGGCGCGGATCTGGGTCTGGGTTTTCTGGTGCGCGGCATCCAGCTCACCCTTGAACGCAGCCTGATCGGCCGGCGAGAGTTTTTCCAGGTACTTGCCGACGATCGCTTGGCGATCGTGCCGTTGCTCGCCGATCAGTTGGCGGATCTGCTGGCGTTGTTCCTTGCTCAGGTCCAGTCTCTGGAAGCCATCTCTACCGCGATGCTGGCCGTATTCCGGGCCACCCATCGGGCCGCCCATCGGACCTCCGTCTTCAGGCATGGCCATGGCCACGGTGGGCAGGGCGGCAGCGAACATCAGGGCGATCAGGGTCTTGCGCATGGTGTTTCTCCTTGTCTCGATTCCGGTCAGTCCGGATGAGTACAGATTAAGGAGTTCAAGGTCAGCGGCGGTCAGCGGAGGGTAAAGCTTGGGTAAAGACGTTTTTGTCGCGGGTTGACACTTGCAGGAACCGCAACGCCGGCAAGCCGGCTCCCACAGAGATCCACAAAGGGTTACAGACTGTAGTAGTAACCGCGACTACGCAGGGCCACGATGCGCGGGCGACCGTCCGGGTGCGGGCCGATCTTCTTGCGCAGGTTGCTCACGTGCATGTCCAGGCTGCGATCATACAAGGTCAGTTTGCGACCCAGGGCGATCTGCGCCAGTTCCTGTTTGTCCAGAGGCTCGCCGGGTTGCTGCAGCAGGGCTTCGAGCAGGCGACTTTCGGAGACGGTGAGGGTGAAGTCCTGCTGGTCGATGGTGACCACGCCACGTGCCGGGCTGAAGCAAAGATCGCCCAGTTCCATCTGGCTCGGCGTGGCGGTGGGGTGGCTGCGGCGCAGCACGGCGCGCAGGCGGGCGGTCAGTTCCCGGGGATCGCAGGGTTTGGCCAGATAGTCGTCGGCGCCCAGTTCCAGGCCGAGGATGCGATCCAGCGGCTCGCCACGGGCCGAGAGCATCACCACGGGCAACTCCGGGTGCTCGCTGCGCAATTGCTTGAGCAACTCCAGGCCGCTGCCATCGGGCAGCATGACATCCAGCACCACGGCAGCGGGGGCGCTGTCCGCCAGGGCCTTGCGCGCACTGTGACCATCGTGGCAGGCGCGTACCTGGAAGCCTTCCTGGCTCAACCAACTGGTCAGGAGCTCACACAACTCCTGGTCATCGTCTATCAGTAACAGGTCGCTCATGACTCTCTCGATTACGGATCGCTAATGGCCTGCTCAATTCAGCCATTGCCGACGTTGTCTACGTCCGCCACTGGCGAAGATACCGCAGAGCAGGGCCAGGAGTGCAACTCCCGCACCGGTGACAAACCATTGCTGTTGATCGGTCAGCAGGCGTGGGCCGGCACTGGCCTGGGCTTCCTTGAGTTGCAGCTTCAGGCGCTGGTTTTCCTGGCGCAGACGGCCCAACTGGGCACTTTCGCGCGTCGCGTCGGCACTCTGCAATTGTTGGCTCAACTCTTCTCGTTGTCGCTCGCTTTCTTTCAAGCGTTGCTGCAAGTCGGTGATCTGGCTGCCAGCGCTCAAGGACAGGGGGGTCGAGTTACTCGAACCCTGACTCTCCTCGGCATGGGCGGCGGCCCCGATCGATAAGATGACCACTAGCAGCAACAATGTACCTTGGCGCATCGCAAACTCCTGATTCCAATCGGCATTGGGCAGGTTGTCGGCTGCTGGACGAGAATAATGAGCGATTGGGCCGCGATGAACCATGAAGGTTCATCGCGAGGGGGAGAATTTTATGGCAGGACTTGTTTGAACGGCTTGACCAGTACATTGGCGTAGACGCCCGCGGCGACGAATGGATCGGCCCCGGCCCAGGCTTGCGCCGCGTTCAGGCTGTCGAACTCGGCGACGATCAGGCTGCCACTGAAACCGGCGGCGCCCGGGTCGTTGCTGTCCACGGCCGGGTGCGGGCCGGCCAGGACCAGACGTCCTTGCGCCTGGAGTTGATGCAGTCGTTCCAGGTGCGCCGGGCGCACGGCCAGGCGCTTGTCCAGGGAGTTTTCGACGTCGGTGGCGATGATCGCGTAGAGCATGTCAGTCCTCGGTTTTCGGAAGGGTCGGATCGGCGTCGTGCAGGTGACGGGACAGGTAGATACCCTGGCCGACCAGGAACAGCAGGGTCATGCCCAGGCTGCCGAACACCTTGAAGTCGACCCAGTACTGCTGGAAGGTGAACGCGACGAACAGGTTGGCGCCACCGCAGAACAGGAAAAACACGATCCAGGCCAGGTTCAGCCGGGTCCAGATCGGTTCGGGCAGATTCAGCGCGTGGCCCATGATGCGCTTGATCAGCAGGCGGTCACCGATGAAGTGGCTGCCGGCAAAGGCCAGGGCAAACAGCCAGTTGACCACCGGGGCTTTCCACTTGAGGAAGGTTTCGCTGTGGAAGGCCAGGGTCAGGCTGCCGAATACCAGGCAGGCGATCAGGGTCAGCCACTGGCTCTTCTCCAGCTTGCGTTGAGTGATGAACAGGGTGCCGTAGACCACCAGGGAACTGACGATCAGCATCGCCGTGGCACTGTAGATGCCGCCCACGGTCAGGCTGTGGCCGGCGATCTCCATGACCCGTGGTTCGATTTTGTAAACGATGAAGAACAGGAAGAGCGGGATGAAATCGATGAATTGTTTCACAGTGGCAGCCAGAAGCAGGATGTGACGGCATAATAACAAACATCAATGCCAGCGAAAGCGCCGCCTAGAGGTTATTCAATTCCCGTGGAAATCGATCTGCACTGTCATAGCACGGCCTCCGATGGCGCCCTCGCGCCCGCGGTCCTGGTGGCCCGTGCGCACGAGAGAGGCGTGCGGATCCTGGCCCTGACCGATCACGACACCCTCGAAGGCCTGGCCGAAGCCCGTGTGGCGGCGGATGCCTTGGGCATGCGGTTGGTCAACGGGGTCGAGTTGTCCTGCACCTGGGGGGGCGCGACCATCCATGTGCTGGGCTACGGCTTCGACGTCAAGGCGCCGGTGCTGGTCGAGGCCATTGCCCGTTTGCACGAGGGCCGCTGGCTGCGTTCCGAGGAAATCAGCCGCAAGCTGGCACTCAAGGGCATGCCCGGCGCGCTCGAGGGCGCGCGGGCGATCCAGCAGGAACTGGGCGATAGCGGCAATGCCCCGGCGCGTCCGCACTTTGCCGACTTCCTGGTGCGCGGCGGTTTCGTCAAGGACCGTGCCGAAGCTTTTCGCAAGTGGCTCGGCGCGGGCAAACTGGGGGATGTCAAGCTGCACTGGCCGACCCTGGAAGACACCGTCGCCACCCTGCGCGAGTCCGGGGCCTGGGTCAGCCTGGCGCATCCGTGGCACTATGATTTGACCCGAAGCAAGCGCCGCAAGCTGATTGCGGACTATATTCAAGCAGGTGGCCACGCAATCGAGGTGGTCAATGGGCATCAACCCGCCGAGCAGGTAGGCAGTCTGGCGATCCTTGCCCGTGAGTTCGGGCTGCTGGTCAGTGCCGGCAGTGATTTCCATGGTCCCGGGGGCTGGTCCGAGATCGGCGAGTACCGCCCGATCCCTGAAGATCTGCCACCACTCTGGTGTCGCTTCAAACATGAGCAACCTACTGCCGTCGTCTGAACAGGTAGAAAACGTGAGTCAATTTTTCCAGATTCATCCGGAAAACCCGCAGGCGCGCCTGATCAAACAGGCGGTGGAAATCATTCGCAAGGGTGGGGTGGTGATCTATCCCACCGATTCGTCCTATGCCATCGGTTGCCAGATCGGCGACAAGAATGCGGTCGAGCGGGTGCGCCGTTTGCGGCAACTCGATGAAAAGCACAACTTCGCGTTGATCTGCAGCGATCTCTCGCAGTTGGGGCTGTTCGCCAAGGTCGATACCGGCCTGTTCCGCCTGCTCAAGGCGCATACGCCGGGACCCTATACTTTTATTCTGAATGCCACCCGGGAAGTCCCGCGGCTGTTGCTGCACCCGAAAAAACGCACCATCGGCCTGCGTATCCCCAGCCATCCGATTGCCCTGGCGCTGCTCGAGGAGTTGGGCGAGCCGCTGATGAGCGTCAGTCTGATCATGCCCGGCGAGACTGATCCGATGAGCGATCCCTACGAGATCCGCCAGTTGCTCGAACATCAGGTCGACCTGGTGATCGACGGCGGTTTCGGCGGGATCAAGGCGTCCACGGTGATCAACCTGGCTGACGGCGAGCCGGAAGTGGTCCGGGTGGGTTGCGGCGATCCCGCGCCCTTCATGGTCGAGGCCTGAATGTCCGCCGTGGAAACCGTCGACAGTCAGGCCGATGCCCAGCAGGAATTGCCGTTCGCCCTGGTCTATGGTCGGGCGGTCACCGAGATGCCGCTGGACCTGTATATTCCGCCGGACGCCCTGGAAGTCTTCCTTGAAGCCTTCGAGGGCCCGCTGGACCTGCTGTTGTACCTGATCCGCAAGCAGAACATCGATATCCTCGATATCCCGGTGGCGGAAATCACCCGCCAGTACATGGGGTATGTCGAGCTGATGAAGTCGGTGCGCCTGGAGTTGGCGGCCGAGTACCTGGTGATGGCGGCGATGCTGGCCGAGATCAAGTCGCGGATGCTGTTGCCGCGTTCGGCCGAAGTCGAGGAAGAAGAAGACGACCCACGGGCCGAACTGATCCGTCGTCTGCAGGAGTATGAGCGCTTCAAGAGCGCCGCCGAGGGGCTCGACACCTTGCCCCGGGTGGGGCGCGATGTGCTGGTTCCCAAACTGGATGCCCCCGAGGCCCGGGCGCGCAGGCTGTTGCCGGAGGTCAGCCTGGAAGAGGTGTTGATGTCCATGGCCGAAGTCCTGCGCCGTGGCGACCTGTTCGAAAGCCACCAGGTCAGTCGCGAGCAACTGTCGACCCGTGAGCGCATGAGCGATGTACTGGAACGCCTCAAAGGTGGCGGTTTCGTACCCTTTGTCGAGCTGTTCACGGCCGAGGAAGGGCGCTTGGGGGTGGTGGTGACCTTTATGGCGATTCTCGAGCTGGTCAAGGAATCCCTGGTTGAACTGGTGCAGAATGAACCCTTTACGGCGATCCATGTGCGGGCGCGCGCTGAATAACGAGCACAATCCATGAACCTGAGTGAACCCCGCGAGCTGGCCCCGCTGCTTGAAGCCTTTCTGTTGGCTTCGGGAAAGCCGCAAACCCTGGAGCGCCTGTTCGAGTTGTTCGAGGAAGGCGAGCGGCCCGAGCCGCCGGTCTTCAAGAAAGCCTTGACGATCCTCGCCAAGTCCTGTGAAGGGCGCGCCTTCGAACTGCGGGAAGTGGCCTCCGGCTATCGCCTCCAGGTGCGTGAGAAATTCGCCCCCTGGGTCGGGCGGTTGTGGGAAGAGCGTCCGCAGCGCTATTCCCGGGCGATGCTGGAGACCCTGGCACTGATCGCCTATCGCCAGCCGATTACCCGTGGCGAGATCGAGGATGTGCGTGGCGTGGCGGTCAACAGCCAGATCGTCAAGACCTTGCTGGAGCGCGAGTGGATTCGGGTTGTCGGTTATCGTGAGGTGCCGGGCAAGCCTGCGATGTTCGCCACCACCAAGGCGTTTCTCGATCACTTCAACCTGAAAAACCTCGATGATCTACCGCCCCTGGCCGAGCTGCGGGAGCTGGAGCCCGAGCCGATGCTCGATGTCGAGGACGCCCCGGTGCCGGAGCGCCTGCAAGCCCTGGCCGATGCCAGTGTCGATCCGGAGGGCGGCGGGGAGCCGAAGGCGGAGACCAATTTCCATACCCTGTTGCTGGAGCTGGACTCCATGGAAGAGGGGATCAAGACCGACTTTGATGATTTGCTGCGTGACGGCGAGATGGCGCCGGCGGGCGAGTTGCAGGTGCAAGAGCCCGGGCCTGAAGAGCTTGAGCCGGGTGTGACGGTTGAGGCAGTTGAGACCGACGAAGAGTTGGAAGAAGAGCCGGGAGTAGTCGAAGCGCTTGCAACGCCCGAAGCCGCGGAACCAGATCTCGTTGGCGCCCAGCAGGCGCGGGAACAGCTGCTCGCGGCTGTCGCGGCCCTGGACAAGGCTGCTGGCCAGCCGCAACTGACGGATGAAGAAGCCGAGGCGCTGGCACTGGCCGAGGCCATCGAACAGGAGCGAAGCTTGCTCGAGGATTGATGGCGATGGTGCACAATACCCAACATACGCGTATGATTCGCGCCCCCGCGGCGATCCCTTCGCCCAGGCAACAGATTCAATTTCTTCAGGCCAGGCCTGAATCGACACACCGGGAGGTGCCCAGATGAGTGATATCAAGCAGCAAGACGACCAGGAAATCGGCCCAGCAGGCGAAAAGCTGCAGAAGGTTCTTGCCCGTATCGGCGTCGGCTCGCGCCGCGACGTGGAAGGCTGGATCAGCAAAGGCCGGATCAAGGTCAATGGCAAAGACGCCACCCTCGGCCAGCGCGTCGACATGCATGACGCTATCACCATCGATGGCAAGGTGATCAAACGCGAAGAGGCGGCCGAATCGGTTCGCCGCGTGATCATGTACAACAAGCCCGACGGCGAGATCTGCACCCGTGACGACCCGGAAGGCCGCCCGACCGTGTTCGACAAGCTGCCGCGTCCGAAAGAAGGCCGCTGGATCAATATCGGCCGCCTGGACATCAATACCACCGGCCTGCTGATGTTCACCACCGACGGTGAACTGGCCAACCGCCTGATGCACCCGTCCTACGAAATGGACCGCGAGTACGCGGTACGTGTGCGTGGTGAAGTGGACGAAGAGATGATTGCCCGGCTCAAGGCTGGTGTGATGCTTGAAGACGGCCCGGCGAAGTTCACCGATATCCAGGAAGCGCCTGGCGGTGAGGGTTTCAACCACTGGTACCACTGCGTGGTGATGGAAGGTCGTAACCGCGAAGTGCGGCGTCTGTGGGAGTCCCAGGGGCTGGTGGTCAGCCGTCTGAAGCGCGTGCGTTTCGGTCCGGTGTTCCTCAACTCCGACCTGCCGATGGGCCGCTGGCGTGAAATGACCCAGTACGAGGTCGATGTCCTCAGTGCCGAGGTCGGCCTGACGCCGGTGGCCATGCCGCAACTCAATGCCAAGAGCAAGGACAAGCTGGAGCGTATGCAGCGCAAGTCCTCGCGTCCGGTGGGCAAGGGCGAGCGTGTACGGACCTTGCGTCCGGCCGCTGGCACAGTTGCCGAGCGCAGCGAGCGCGAACCGCGGATCGAAGGCGAGCGTCCGGCCCGCAAGCCGGCCCCGCGCCAGGACGGCGAGCGCGCACCGCGTGCCCCGCGTCAGGACGGTGAGCGCGCTCCGCGTACCCCGCGTCCGGCGGCCGGTCGTGGTGAGTCAACCCGTGGTACGCCAGTGGCGGATCGTCCGGCGGACAGCAAGCGTCCGGCCAAGCCGGCAGCCAAGTCCAAGCGTCCAGGCCTGGTGCTGGACAAGGACGCGCCGTCGGGCAAGCGCCGTGGCGCACCGGCCGGTTCGGGCCAGCGTCCGGGGTTCGGGCGGCGTAAGCCTGAGTAACGTCGCTTCAAGATCCCTGTTCGTCGCTCAGGGGCCGGGATCTTGAACACTCCGCAACCTGTAGGAGCAGGGCTTGTCCGCGAAGGCGTCTTCAAGGACGCCAAAAGCTTCACGGGCAATCGAGCGTCCGGCCGCTCCTGCAAGGTTTCGTGGTGTCCTTAAGGTCTAACCGGTCACCGTCAAAACGCAAACTCCCCATCGAACACCGGCTTGTCATCCAGTTCCAACACCCCGCTGGCAAAGATCAGGTCCAGGTGATGGCTGCCCTTGGCCCCGCCGCCCAACCCCAGGTGCAGGCCGCAATGGCGTTCCTCGAACCCCGAGTTGCGCGCATACAGAGCCTTGACCCCCTCATTTGTGCCGATACCCAGCTCCTCGACTCGTCGGTTCGATGGATTGGCATTCAGGTATTTGTTGAAATCCGCCTCCAGCCCCGGCACTTCGGTGGCAATCCGGCTGATGGTCGAGTCCTCGATCCATAGCGCGAGCGGCGATGTCAGCACCCCGTATTTGCGGGCAAAGGGAATGGTGCCGAGAAACGTCCCGATAAACTTCACGCAACCGTTGATGGCGTCGCTGTGGGTGGCTATTTCGCCAGGGGCCAGGTCGTGGTTGCCGACGCCGTTGATATTGGTCCACTTGCGGATGCTGCTCAGCGGCGCCTGCAGATGCGAGCCATGGCGGTCCTTGAAGCTCAGGGTGGTGGCCTGGGACAGCCGGCGGATCAGGGTCTCGTTGAGGTCGGCAATACGTTGCGGGCTGACACTGAAAGTGTCGTAGAAGTGCTGGCCATAATCCTTGAACAGCAGCGATTTTTGCCATTTCTCGGCCATTACCTCATGCAGGGCATGGAGGAATTCAGGGCCCTGCGGGCGAGGCGGGGAAAGCATTGAGGAGTCGTAGAAGAAGATATACAGATCGCTGTCGCCAATGGCCTCGATCAAGCTCTGGGCGGGCTCGAGGTCCAGGCGCAGGGCGCTGAAATCGAATTGCCGGTGCTGGGCATCCTGTTCGCGGATGGCCGTGGCAATTTCGCTGTAGTCCTGGGTATGACCCAGCAGGACTTTCGGTCGGCTGAGCCCCTCCAGGGCCGGATGCCGGGCGAGGTAGTAGAGAAAGTGTTCGAGGGCGCGGGTCTTGTCCATGACGTCGTTCCTGGGGCAACAGAGGGTGGGTGCGGTGAACCGCACCCACCTGAAGGCCTTAGAAAGGCCACATCGCGGTGCCAAATGGCACGACAGCATCGGCTTGCATCATTTCCACGGCCGCGTCGTGGGTCGGGGCTTCAAACCAATCGTCCAGTTGCAGTTCAGTGCTTACGTCCTGATCCGAGACTTGCATGGTGAATCTCCTTGGGAATGTTGTTGCTGGACGGTCGAAAAGGCCTTCCGCTAGGAAAAGTCCCAGGCGTGAAATCCATTTCTCCGACTTGCCGACTATGGGTTTCGGCAAGTGGCTGAAAACCTAGTGCAGGATGTCCAACGCTGCAAAAAGTTATTTTGAAAAACTTTTTACATGAGTTGGAGGCAAAAAAACTTCTTCAGGAAAAACAGGCTTTCATCTGGGAAAGCCCGAGTTGAACAGCTTGCCTGTCAATTTTCGAACACCGGGGGCGCGCGCCTTTGTTGGCAATAAAACGTTACGGATTGTCAGGAAAAGTTGACGGTATGGGCAGTTAAAGCGTCGATAAACACTCTGTTCCGGCAGGCGTAAGGAATAGTTGCCGAGGGGGACTATAGGATTGTTCCTTGTTCCGGAAACACCCCTTGCCCTCGTGCGTCGACGGCGGTGAGATGCGCGGACGCCTGCCAGTGGCGGTCTGGCGGTGTACAATGCGCGGCGTTTTACCTGTGACTCAACTGCGTACCCGCGCATTCTTGTGGCTTTCGGCGGCGGCCTTGCGATGCCCCCAAAGCCCATGCTCTCAAGGCTACCCGCCTTGTTCACTCCATCGCGTCATAAGCGTGATGGGTTCGATTTCGTCACAGATAAAAACAAACAGGTGACGCATGACCCCTGATACACCCCTGGCTTCGGGCGAGCTTAAGCGCGGCTTGAAGAATCGTCATATCCAATTGATCGCCCTCGGTGGCGCCATCGGTACCGGCCTGTTCCTCGGTTCGGCCGGAGTGCTCAAGTCCGCCGGCCCGTCGATGATCCTCGGCTATGCCATCTGCGGCTTTATCGCCTTCATGATCATGCGCCAGTTGGGCGAAATGATCGTCGAGGAGCCGGTTGCAGGTTCGTTCAGCCACTTTGCCCACAAGTACTGGGGCGGTTTCGCCGGTTTTCTGTCGGGCTGGAACTGCTGGATCCTCTATATCCTGGTGGGCATGTCGGAGCTGACCGCGGTCGGCAAGTACATTCACTACTGGTGGCCCGACGTGCCGACCTGGGTATCGGCCGCAGCCTTCTTCGTATTGATCAATGCGATCAACCTGGCCAATGTCAAGGTCTTTGGCGAGGCGGAATTCTGGTTCGCGATTATCAAGGTGGTGGCGATCATCGGCATGATTGCCCTGGGCAGCTACCTGCTGGTCAGCGGCCACGGCGGCCCGCAGGCCTCGGTCGGCAACCTGTGGGAACACGGTGGGTTCTTTCCCAATGGGGTCGGCGGCCTGGTGATGGCCATGGCGATCATCATGTTTTCCTTCGGTGGCCTGGAAATGCTCGGTTTCACCGCCGCCGAAGCCGACCAGCCGAAAACCGTGATTCCCAAAGCCATCAACCAGGTGATCTACCGAATCCTGATTTTTTATATCGGTGCCCTGGTGATTCTGTTGTCGCTGACCCCGTGGGACAGCCTGCTGAGCACGCTTAACGCTTCGGGCGATTCCTATAGCGGCAGTCCGTTCGTCCAGGTGTTTTCGATGCTCGGTAGCAGCACTGCGGCGCACATCCTCAACTTCGTGGTGCTGACGGCGGCGCTGTCGGTGTACAACAGCGGCACCTACTGCAACAGTCGCATGCTGCTGGGCATGGCCGAGCAGGGCGATGCACCGAAGGTCCTGGCCAAGATCGACAAGCGCGGCGTGCCGGTGCGTTCGATCCTGGCCTCGGCGCTGGTGACCTTCATCGCAGTGGTGATGAACTACCTGATGCCGCAACAGGCCCTGGAGTTGCTGATGTCGCTGGTGGTGGCGACCCTGGTGATCAATTGGGCGATGATCAGCTACTCGCACTTCAAATTTCGCCAGCACATGGATCGCAGCCAACAGAACCCGCTGTTCAAGGCCCTGTGGTACCCCTATGGCAATTATGTGTGCCTGGCCTTCGTGGTGTTCATCCTTGGCGTGATGTTGATGATTCCGGGGATCCAGGTCTCGGTGTACGCGATCCCGGTGTGGCTGGCGTTCATGTGGGTCTGCTATGGCATCAAGAACCGGCGTAGTGTCCAGCAGGCGCTGCTGGCGGTGAAGTAGGCCGTACTCGGTGGCAGCGACAGACCCGGCTTTTGCCGGGTTTGTCGTTTATGCGCGGCCGCCGTCGGCGCGAACGGGTTCGTTGCGGCGCGGATCAGGTATCCTGAACACCCTGATGTCGGACGCTTTTCCAATGCTGGTGATTTCCAACAACGTGCATCTGCCCGATGCCGAGATCGAGTGGACCGCCATTCGTGCCCAGGGTGCGGGTGGGCAGAACGTCAACAAGGTATCGAGCGCCGTGCACCTGCGTTTCGATATCCCGGCCTCGTCCCTGCCGCCGTTCTACAAGGAGCGCCTGCTGGCCCTGCGCGACAGCCGCATCACCAGCGAAGGGGTGATCGTGATCAAGGCCCAGCAATACCGGACCCAGGAGCAGAACCGCAGCGATGCTCTGGAACGCCTGGTCGAGCTGATCCTCAGTGCCACCAAGGTGGAGAAGAAACGCCGTCCGACCAAGCCGACCCTCGGCTCGAAGAAGCGCCGCCTGGAAGGCAAGTCCCAGCGCGGTGCGATCAAGGCTGGACGCGGCAAGATCGATTTCTAGGTCTTCAGGCTTTTTCCCGCAACGCGCGCTGTTTCGGTGCCTGGCGGTAGAGATAAAGACTCAGCATCAATCCCGAAAATGCCGCCAGGGCGGCGAACAGGAAGATCGAGGCAAAGCCCAGGCCCGCTGCAATGGCTCCGGCCAAAGGCCCGGTGATGCCCAGCGACAGGTCGATGAACAGCGAGTAGGCGCCCACCGCCGCGCCGCGACTGGACGCCGGCACCAGGTTCACCGCCTCCACCCCCAGCGCCGGGAACACCAGCGAGAAGCCGAACCCGCTCAATGCCGCACCCGCCAGCGCCCAGTGGGCGTCCGCTGCCAACCACAACAGCAGTAGGCCGAGGGTCTCCACCGACAGGCAGGCAATGGCCACGCGAAAGCCGCCGAGTCGATTGATCAGGTTGCCGAACAGCAACCGCGCGCCAATAAAACTGGCGCCGAACAGGCTCAGGCAGAGCACTGCGTTGGCCCAATGCTGGGTGGCGTAATACAGGGTGATAAAGGTCGCGATGGTGCCGAAACCGATGGAGCCCAGGGCCAGGCCCGTGCCGTGGGGCAGGACGCGACCGAGCACATGGAGGAAGGGCAGGCGCTCGCCAGCGACAATCGGCGCCGCCGGCTTCGGCCAGGCCAGCAACAGCCCCAGCGTGGCCAGTAGCAGGATGCTCACGCCCATGCTCCACAGGCCGAGCTGATTGACCAGCCACACCCCCAGCGGCGCGCCGATCGCCAGCGCGCCGTAGCTGGCGATGCCGTTCCAGGAAATTACCTTGGCGGTATTCGCCGCGCCGACCCGGCCGATGCCCCAGCCGATGGAGCCGGAGCCCACCAGGCTTTCCGCGCTGCCCAGCACCAGGCGGCCGATAAACAGGCTGACCAAGCTCAGCAGCGGCAACGCCTGGAGAAAGCTCGACAGCAGCATGAACACGCCACTCAGGCCGCAGCCGGCCAGGCCGATCATGACCGCGCGCTTACTGCCCCGGTTGTCGATGATCCGGCTGGCGTAGGGACGGCTCAACAAGGTCGCCAGGTACTGGACGCTGATCACCAGCCCGGCGATCACCGTGCCGAAGCCCAGGTCGCTATGGACATAGCCGGGCAGCACGGCGAGGGGAATGCCGATGTTCAGGTAACCGATGAAGGTAAACAGGACAATGGAAACGACTTGCAGCGTGACCGCCAGGGGACGCTGGGTATCTGACATGGACAAGAATCACCGTTGCCGCGGAGAAGAAAGATAGGCGGCTTATGATAACGGCGCGAGGCGGGTAGCAGGGGCGTTAAATTGAAAAAAAACCTTGGCGGGGTCTGTATCCGGCTGCGTGAAAACACCAGGGAGCGGGCTTTTCACGCGACCGGTTGTTCAGCCGTTCAGTTTTTGCTGTTGGCCTTGAGGCTGTCTTTGGCCTCTTTGTTTACCGGCTGTTGGGCTGCGGTTTTTGGCGGGTTTTTCTGCTCAGTCTCGTGCAGGCTTGGGAAGGGGAAGTTGGGTATCTCATGCATCGTCGTCGCTCCTCGCAAGGTCTGTTTTTTAAATCGCTGGGTAGATCCGCGCTTTTAAAAAGCCTGGGCAGGATACAGCAGTGCAAATGACAGAAAGATTTTTTCGCCCTGGCTCCGAGCGCCATTCGTCAGGGCAGGCACTTTTTCAGACTGGAGTACGGAACCGGCGGGAGCCGGCTTGCTGGTGAGGGCGCGGTCAGGCGCAAGGGCCTCATCGTTGCGATGCGGCGTCCCGGCAAGCCAGCTCCTTGCAAGGTCAAGGCGTGACGGTAATTTTCCCGATCATCTGCGGATGCAGGACGCAGAAATACTCGTAGGTGCCCGCTGTCTTGAACTCATAGGAAAAGCTGTCGTTGGTGTCCAGCGCGCCCGAGTGAAACACTTTGTGGGTTTCGGCCACCGTATGCGGTATCTGGTCGTCGTTGACCCAGGTCACCTTGGTGCCGAGCGCGACGGTCAGGTCCTTGGGCCCGAACATGAATTCCTTGATATCGATTCTCACGTCCTGCGCCCACACCGGTATCGAGACCGCGAGGCAACCCAGTGTCAGTATCTGCAAAAGTCTTTTCATTCGAGTGCCCTCTCTAAATCAGTGTCGAATCGATCAGCGCCAAGGGGTGATCGCCCTGTGTCGCGCGCACATCGGTAATCCCCAGGTAATTGCGCAACTGATCGGCGGCCACCGTCATCGGTCCCGGCGCCGCTGCCGCCCCCGGTGCCGGTTGCGGGTAGGCCGTGCCGCGCGCGGTGTGAAAGGTGATGTTGCCTTCGACTTTCTGGATCACCTGGTGGATATGCCCGTTGAGCACGGTCACCGAGCCGTATTTGCGCAGCAGGGCAATGGCCTGGTCGCCGTCTTCCGTGCCCCAGCCCCAGGGCTGGTAGATGGTCCACAGGGGAATATGGGTGAACACCACGATCGGCGTGCTCGTCGCCACCGCCCGCAGATCGTCGGCCAGCCAGGCGAGCTGGTCGGCACCGAGGTTGGCTTCGCGACCGGCCTGGAAGTTGAAGACATTGACCAGTGCGATGAAATGCACGCCGTGGTCGTCGAAACTGTACCAGCCGTTGCCCTTGGTACCCTTGCCGTAACGTTGCAGGTAGAGCTGGCCGCCGCCCTCGTCGAGGGTGTCGTGCTCGCCCGGCACATAGTGCGCGGTCGCGGGCAGGGCCTTGAGCAGTTGCGCGGCGGTGTCGAACTCCTGCGGCTTGCTGAGATGGGTGATATCGCCGGTGTGGAGAATCAGCGCCGGCCGTTTAGGCAGCGCGATGACCTTGTCGATGGCCACTTGCAGGGTCTTCACGGGGTCGGGGTTGGCTTCCTTGTTGAAGCCGATATGCGAATCGCTGATTTGCACGAAGTGAAAGTTGCTGGCCAAGGCGGCCGGGTCCGTGGGTTTGCCGTCCTGGTCCAGGGCAAAGGCTCGCGGAATACCGCCGCTCAGGGCCCAGAGGACCCCGGCGCCGGCCCAGGCCGAGCATTTGAGCAGTGTCCGGCGCTCAGGGTCGAGCGGGCCGTCGGTACGTCTGTCGTGGGGTGTTGGGTGTATGTCCATGGGGATGTCCTCGCTGGCGGTCTACAGTGATGGAGCTCACATCTGTAAAACCGGGCGGTGCGAGGCTTTATTCCTGAAAATAAATAAATTCTTTCGGGAATAAAGCGGGGCCTTTCACCGTTATAGGGACAAAGGTATCGGAGCCACTATGAAGCCATTCGAGGCGCTGTTCGCGCCGCATCTGGATGCGGCCTATAACCTCGCGCGCTGGCTCACCGACAGTGAGAGCGCCGCGCGGGATGTGGTCCAGGAAAGCGCCTTCAGGGCCTTCAAGTTTCAGCACCGGTTCATCGACGGCAATGCCAAGGCCTGGTTCCTGACCATTGTCCGCAATGAAAGCTACAACTGGCTCAAGGCCTCGATGGGGCGGCGTTGGGTGGCCATTGACGAAGAATGGCTGGAGGATGACCCGGCGCTGGCCGATGTCCGCACACCCGAGTCACAGATCATCCGGGCCCAGGAGGCCGAGCAGGTACGGCGGGCGCTGCTGGCATTGGCACCGGTGTTCCGCGAGGTGATCGTGCTGAAGGAGTTGGAAGACATGCCCTACAAGGACATAGCGAAAATCGTCGATATCCCCTTGGGAACCGTCATGTCGCGGCTGGCCCGGGCGCGCGCGATGCTCAAGCGCGAACTGCTGAAGTTGCACCCTTATGAATGACCTCGACTGCAAGACCTGCCATGGCTTGATCCATGGTTACCTCGACCATGAACTGGACGCCGCGACCTCGGCGCGGGTGGCCGAACACCTGACGGGCTGCGCCGAGTGCGCTTACCTGCATGAGCAGACCCGCCAGTTGATGGCTGATGTCAAGATTCGGGCTCCGTATTACCGCGCGCCCGAGTCTCTGAGTCGGAGCCTGTTGGCCGGCGCCGCGGCGCGTCCCTCGGTGGCTGCCGGTTTCATACGGGGCTTGCGAACGGCGTCGGGCCGCTGGTGGGCCCCGGCGTTTTCCGCCCTGGCGTTGAGTCTGGCGCTCATGCTCTACGTGGTGACACCGTCCGCCGAGCAGCCCTGGCTGGATGAGGCGGTGTCCAGTCATGTGCGTTCGCTGATGGCCGAACATTTGAACGATGTGGTGTCATCCGACCGGCATACGGTGAAGCCCTGGTTTACCGGCAAGCTCGACTTCGCGCCGCCGGTTTTCGACTATGCGGCGCAAGGTTATCCGATGCTGGGCGGGCGCTTGGATTATCTGCGACACCAGACGGCTGCCGCGTTGGCGTATCGGCATGCCAAGCACACCATCAATCTGTTCATCCTGCCGACGGCAGAGGCTGATCGAGCCCGCGAGAGCCTGTCGCTGCGCGGCTACAACGTGGTGGCATGGCGGCGCGATCACCTGCGTTTCATCCTGGTTTCGGACCTGGAGAAAGGCGAACTCGAGGCGTTCGGGCAGTTGATCGAGAAGGGGCTGTGAGTTCGGCGCGGGGCTTTGTACGTTCAAGACGCCCGGTTTGATCGCGAGGACTGTAGGAGCAGCCGGTCGACGCTCCTACAGAGGACTGTGGTTAGTCCTGGCACACGGCGGCTATCGCCTGCGCCAGCGCATCCAGGCGCGTTGCGTCGATGCCGGCAACGTTGGCCCGACCGGAGCTGACCATATATACGCTGTGCTCGTCGCGCAGGCGCTTGACCTGTGTCGGTGACAGACCGGTGTAGGAGAACATCCCGCGCTGCACGCCAATATGCGCGAAGCGTTCGGCCAGACCATGGGGCTGCAGTGCCTCCACCAGGCCGCTGCGCAGCTGCGCGATGCGCAGGCGCATGGCTTCCACTTCATCGGCCCATAGGCTTTTCAACTCGGGGTCGCCGAGAATGCTGGTCACCACGGCCGCACCGTGATCCGGTGGGTTCGACCACAGGTTGCGGGCTACCGCCGCCAGTTGGCTGCGCACATCCAGCAGTTTCTCGGCATCCTGGGTACAGACGATCAGGGCGCCGGTGCGTTCGCGATACAGCCCGAAATTCTTCGAACAGGAACTGGTGATCAGCACTTCCGGCAATTCCCGGGCGAACAAGCGGACGGCCCAGGCATCCTGCTCCACGCCATCGCCGAAGCCCTGGTAGGCGAAGTCGATCAGCGGCAGCAGTTCGCGGCGGCGGACGATGTCCAGCACCTTGTACCAGTCGTCGTGGGCCAGGTCGAAGCCGGTCGGGTTGTGGCAGCAGGCGTGCAACAGCACCACGTCGCCCTGCGGCACCTGTTCCAGCGCGGCGAGCATGCCTTCGACATTCAGGCGGTTGTCGCTGCCGACGTAAGGGTAGTGACCGATCTTCAAACCGGCGGCGGCGAAGATGGTCTCGTGGATCGGCCAGGTCGGATCGCTGAGCCAGATACCACGGCCCGGCAGGCAGTGGGCGATGAAGTCGGCGCTCAGGCGCAAGGCGCCGGTGCCGCCTGGAGTCTGGGTCGCGCCGACGCGCTGGGCGGCGATCAGCGGCGAGTCGGCCCCCATCACCAGCTCATTGAGCAGGCTGCCGAAGCGCAGGTCGCCGTGACCACCGATATAGGACTTGGTCAGTTGCTCGTTCACCAGCCGCTGCTCGGCCCGCTTGACCGACTGCAGGATCGGGGTCAGGCCCTGGGCATCCTTGTAGACGCCAACGCCCAGGTCGAACTTGCGCGGATTGGGGTCCTGGGCATAAGCCTCCAGCAACCCGAGAATCGGGTCGCCAGGTACACGGGCGATGGCGTCGAAATGCATTATTTACGGCCCTCGGCGGCTTGGCTGACCTCGTCGGTACGTGCCGCCATGATGAAATCGTTACGGTGCAGGCCCTTGATCGAATGGCTCCACCAGGTGACGGTGACTTTGCCCCATTCGGTCAGCAGGCCCGGGTGATGGCCTTCGGCTTCGGAAATTTCGCCGACAGCATTGGTGAAGGCCAGGGCGAACTTGAAGTTCTTGAACAGGAAGACCTTCTCCAGTTGCATGATGCCGTCACGCACTTCGATGTTCCAGTCCGGAATCTGTTTGATCAGCATTGGCAGTTCTTCGTCGCTGACCTGGGGGGCATCGGCGCGGCAGGCTTCGCAGTGGGCTTGGTTCAAGGTGTTCATGGTGGATTCCTGAAATCGTTTTTTTATTCAAGGACGCCGTTCGAATACGCTATTCGAAAACGTCGGTTCGAGAAAGCCGCACGTACCGCGCAAAGTCGCGGATCAGGCGGCCTTGGGCGGGAATTTCGGGGCGTGCAGACCCAACTGCATGCCGCGCTCGACCATACCCATGATGTCTTCGTGGGCCAGGTCGAACAAGCGCTTGAGGCTCGGCAGGACGAAGTACAGCGGCTGCAGGATGTCGATGCGATACGGCGTGCGCATCGCCTCCAGCGGATCGAACAACTGATGCTCGGGTTGGTTGGACAGGCTGTACAGGGTTTCCTTCGGCGAGGAGAGGATGCCGCCGCCATAGATGCGCCGGCCTTGCGGGGTGTCCACCAGGCCGAATTCGATGGTCATCCAGTACAGGCGCGCCAGGTACACCCGTTGCTCCTTGCTGGCTTGCAGGCCGAGTTTGCCGTAGGTGTGGGTGAACTCGGCGAACCAGGGGTTGGTCAGCAGCGGGCAGTGGCCAAAGATCTCGTGGAAAATATCCGGTTCTTGCAGGTAGTCGAGTTCTTCTTCCGTGCGAATGAAGGTCGCGACCGGAAACTGCTTGTTGGCGAGCAACTCGAAAAAGGTCTGGAATGGAATCAGCGCCGGGACCCGGGCGACTTGCCAGCCAGTGCTGGCACCGAGGACCTGGTTGATCTCGCCGAGCTGTGGAATCCGCTCGTGGGGCAGGGCCAGTTTGTCGATGCCGTCCAGGTATTCCTGGCAGGCGCGGCCCTCGATCACTTTCAGTTGACGAGTGATCAGGGTGTTCCACACGGCATGCTCGGCGGCCGGGTAGTCGATAAACCCTTGCGCATCGGGCTCGCGAGCCACGTACTGCGTCTGCTTCATACAGCTCTCCTGCGGGGGGATTCGTTTTTGTTATGTGCGGCATTAGGCCTAGTGTTAACCCGTTGGGCGGGTTTGCGCATCCGGAGTAGGGCGGCAAGGGGCGGGGTGGATTGCTTTATTTCGTAAAGAAAACGTTACGAATTGGCCTTCTGCTGGTGCTTAAGGCGTTTTGGCGTGGCGATCGAGTGGATTTTTGTCACATAATCTTGACGACTAACTGCGGCATACTGAAAAAAGTGCTGCTCCTACAGGGAGCATGCGTGTCCCGGCCATCGCCATTTTTCGAGCCTTTCCATGCGTATCAAAGTGCACTGTCAGAATCGCATCGGCATTCTTCGCGACATCCTCAATCTGTTGGTGGATTACGGCATCAATGTCGCCCGTGGCGAGGTCGGTGGCGACCAGGGCAACGCCATCTACCTGCATTGCCCAAATCTGATCAACCTGCAATTCCAGGCGCTGCGACCGAAGTTCGAGACCATTGCCGGGGTCTTTGGCGTCAAGCGCGTCGGCTTGATGCCCAGCGAGCGTCGGCATATGGAACTCAACGCCTTGCTCGGCGCGCTGGAGTTTCCGGTGCTGTCCATCGATATGGGCGGCTCGATTGTCGCGGCCAACCGGGCGGCGGCGCAGCTGTTGGGGGTTCGGGTCGACGAGGTGCCGGGCATTCCACTGGCGCGCTATGCGCCGGATTTCGACCTGCCGGAGTTGGTGCGCGCCCACCAGTCGCGGATCAATGGTCTGCGGGTCAAGATCAAGGGTGACGTTTTCCTGGCGGATATTGCCCCGCTGCAGTCGGAGCACGATGACAGCGAGGCCATGGCCGGCGCGGTGCTGACCTTGCACCGCGCCGATCAGGTCGGCGAGCGTATCTACAATGTGCGCAAACAGGAGTTGCGCGGTTTCGACAGTATTTTCCAGAGCTCGAAAGTCATGGCCGCGGTGGTGCGTGAAGCCCGGCGCATGGCGCCACTGGATGCGCCGTTGCTGATCGAGGGCGAGACCGGGACCGGCAAGGAACTGCTCGCCCGCGCCTGCCATCTGGCCAGTCCGCGCGGGCAGGCGCCGCTGATGGCACTCAATTGCGCCGGCTTGCCGGAGCCCATGGCCGAAACCGAGCTGTTCGGTTACGGCCCTGGCGCGTTCGAGGGCGCCAGGGCCGAGGGTAAGCTCGGGCTGCTGGAGCTGACGGCTGGCGGCACCTTGTTTCTCGACGGAGTGGGAGAGATGAGCCCGCGCTTGCAGGTCAAGCTGCTGCGTTTTCTTCAGGACGGCGGCTTTCGGCGGGTCGGCAGTGATGAGGAGGTCTACCTGGATGTGCGGGTGATCTGCGCCACCCAGGTCGATCTGTCGGAGCTGTGTTCGCGGGGCGAGTTTCGCCAAGACCTTTATCACCGTCTCAATGTGTTGTCGCTGCATATTCCGCCCCTGCGGGAGTGCCTGGATGGGCTGACACCGCTGGTGGAGCATTTTCTCGATCAGGCCAGTCGGCAGATCGGCTGCCCCTTGCCGAAGCTGGCGCCGACGGCGATGGAGCGGCTTTCGCGTTATCACTGGCCGGGTAATGTCCGGCAGTTGGAAAACGTGTTGTTCCAGGCGGTTTCCTTGTGCGAGGGCGGGGTGGTCAAGGTCGAGCATATCCGTTTACCGGACTATGGCGTGCGCCAGCCCCTGGGGGATTTTTCCCTGGAGGGTGGGCTGGACGAGATTGTCGGGCGATTCGAACGAGCGGTGTTGGAACGTTTGTATTCGGAGTATCCGAGCAGTCGCTTGCTGGGCAAGCGACTGGGGGTTTCCCATACCACCATTGCCAACAAGCTGAAGGCGTATGACGTGGGCAAGGGCGGGCAATGACGCCGCACCGCCGCGAAGCTTTTGGCGGTTTTGAAGGGTCAGGACCGCATCAGATGTGGAAGTAACCCACGCACGAGTCGAACGGCAGGCGCTTGAGTTCGATCTTGTTCATGTCGAACACTTCGCGCAGGGCCTTGGTTTCGCCCGGGAAGTTGCGATAGGCAACCTCGTCGAGGACCACGATGGCGCCTTTGGGCATGTACGGCAGGAAGGTTTCCAGGGCGACCTTGGTCGGCTCGTAGAGGTCGGTGTCGAGGATCAGCATGGCCACCACCAGGTCCGGACGGGACTTGACGAACTCCGGCACGGTCTTGCAGATGTCGCCCTTGACCAGTTCGCAGCGCGGGATGCGGTTGACCGGACGCAGCAGGTCGTTGGCATCGATCATGTCCTGGATCAGCGACTGGTCGGTATCGGAGAACATGTTCTCGTTGATGTCGGCCGGGTCTTCATCCTTGTTGATGCTGGTGAAGCCTTCGAAGGTATCGAAGCCGACGATCGAACGGTTGATGGCGTAAGGTTCCAGGATCATCGACAGGTGCATGTAGAGCATCAGCGAGTTGCCCTTGTACACGCCACATTCGATGATCGCGCCCGGCACGTCCATGACCTTCTTGAACAGCTCCATGCGCGACAGCGCGGCCGTCACGTTGATGCGGTTGGCGAACACGAACGGCGCGTCGGCCACGTACTCGGCATCGACCCGCTTGAGCACGCCGGCGCGGGTTTCATTGTATTGGGCCTCGGCAGGCGTAATGCGGCGCTTGGTCATTGATAGATTCCTTGGAAATTCGAGAAGTCGTGGGCGTGGAAGTAGTCTTTGAAGCCGGCCCCAACATCCGGGCAGGCGCTGTCGACGTTGGGGGCGCCGCGCTTGTGTTGCAGGTCATCCAGGTGCATCAGGCGGAAGTCCACGCTGAAACGGGTTTGTTCGGTGTAATTGGGTACGGTGCCATGCAAATGTGAACCGGAGAAGATCAGCATCTCGCCGGTGTTGCCGGCAATGCGGATTTCCGACGCGGTGTCGATCTCGGCCAGCGGCACCGGGTGCACGCGTGCTTCTTCGGTCAGGTTGTCCTTGGCTTTGTGCCGCTGGTTGTTGATCCAGTCGTTCAGGCTCCAGTCCTTCGAAGTGTTGAGTACCGGCTTTTCGAAGTAGCCGGGGTTGATCATCATGGTCTGGTCCGGGGTAATGGTGTAGACCGGCATCCAGGTATTGATCTGGCAATCCACGCTGCCGTACCAGCTGTCGCGATGCGGTTTGTAGGCATAGCTGACGCCAGCGTGCAGGTAATTGTAGTTGGGCACCACGCGCAAGCGCGGGACGTCGAAGATGTACTCGCGCGGGTCGAGGCCGACCTCATGGATAAACCCCAGGATCAGGTCCTTGACGCGCTGGCTGTTGGTGAACTGGCCTTTGAGGCGGGTGACCCGGCTGACGAATTCTTCGACCGGCATCATCTTGTGCAGGGACTGGTGATCGGTTTCGCCGTCGAAGGCCAGGGTGATGCTTTCCTTGGCGAAGACACAGAGTTCCTTGGCGGTCGCCAGCTGGGTATCCAGGAAGATGTCACCTGAATAGATCGCTTCCTTGAAGTCGGCTTTTTTCTGTAGCTGGTTGATGTACAGGTTCACTGTAGTCCTCCTGAATACTTGTGGCTGATTCTGAATGTCGGCAGCCCCTGGGCAAACTTAATCTCGTTCGCCGTTTGCCAGGTTGGCTTGCAAGGTCCATTCCAGGGTGGTTTTTCTGACGCCAGCCTTCCTGGGAGGGGAAGACCGAAACTTGCCGCCAGCGGCATAAGGGCGCCGTTTTTTCGTCTGGCCTCAAGGCCTTGGAAACCCGTGAAATGTACTCAAGCCCCCGGCCCAGTGGCTTGTCCTGCGTCAAAAAACAAGTTGGTTCGGAAATTGCTTGCGCCTCTCGCAGTACAGCGGTGGCGGCAAACGTCCGTCAGGAAGAGGAAAGACTGTGGACAAGTACCTTTACGTGGCAATGACCGGTGCCAGCCAGAATGCCCTGGCGCAAAAGGCCCATGCCAACAATCTGGCGAACCTCTCGACCAACGGTTTTCAACGCGACCTGGAACAGGCCCGTTCGATGCCGGTGTTCGGCGACAGCTTTCCGTCGCGTGCCTATGCCATGACCGAGCGTCCGGCCACCGACTTCACTGCCGGGCCCATGGTGCAAACCGGTCGCGACCTCGATGTGGCGGTGTCCGGCGACGGTTGGGTTGCCGTGCAGACGCCTGATGGCGGTGAGGGGTATGTGCGCACCGCGAGCATGAATATTGACGCCCTTGGCGTGCTGCGCGCCGGCAACGGCATGCCGGTCATGGGCAACTCCGGGCCGATCGCCGTGCCGCCGGAGTCGAAGATCGAAGTGGGCGAGGATGGCACCATCAGCATTCGCTCCATGGGTGAAGGGCCGCGAGTGGTGGCCGTGGTCGACCGCATCAAGCTGGTCAACCCGGACCTCAAGTCCATGACCAAGGGACCTGACGCCTTGATTCATACCGCGGACGGTACGCCGGCACCTGCCGACGCCAACGTCAAGGTGGTGTCGGGGTTCCTGGAAGGCAGCAACGTCAATGCCGTCGAGGAAATGACTTCGGTACTGGCCCTGTCCAAACAGTTCGAATTGCACATCAAGATGATGAACACCGCCAAAGACGATGACACGGCTATGGCTCGGGTCTTGCAGAACAGCTAATCACCAGAACGTAGCGCCGTAAAACAGGCGCGCGAAGGAGAACAGAATGCTTCCGGCTCTATGGGTTGCAAAAACAGGTTTGGCGGCACAAGACACCAACCTGACGACTATTTCCAACAACCTGGCCAACGTCTCGACCACCGGCTTCAAGCGTGATCGCGCCGAGTTCCAGGACCTGCTGTACCAGATCAAACGTCAGCCGGGCGCCCAGTCGACCCAGGACAGCGAACTGCCGTCGGGTCTGCAACTGGGTACCGGTGTGCGGATCGTCGGCACCCAAAAGAACTTCACCGCCGGTAGCCTGCAAACCACCGACCAGCCGCTGGATATGGCCGTCAATGGCCGGGGGTTCTTCCAGATCCTGCAGCCGGATGGCACCACGGCGTACACCCGTGACGGTACCTTCCACCTGAGCAACACCGGTCAGATTGTCACCGCCAGCGGTTTCACCCTGCAGCCGGCAATCATCATCCCGAACAATGCCCAGACCTTCACCGTCGGCAAGGACGGCACGGTCTCGATCACCGTCGCTGGCAACCCGGCTTCGCAAGTGATCGGCAATATCCAGACCGCCGACTTCATCAACCCGGCCGGCTTGCAGGCCGTGGGCGGCAACCTGTTCCTGGAAACCGCCGCCAGCGGTGCGCCGCAAGTCGGCACGCCGGGCCTCAACGGTTTCGGTACCACAGAGCAGAGCACCCTGGAAACGTCCAACGTCAGCACCGTGGAGGAGATGGTCAACATGATCACTACCCAGCGTGCCTACGAGATGAACTCCAAGGTGATTTCCACCGCCGACCAGATGCTCCAGTACGTCGCACAGAACCTGTAATCAAGTCTATGAGGCGGCCTGAAGGGCGCCTGCAACACCGTGAGGTAATAGGGTCATGAATCGGTTGTTTTCCATGCTCGCGTTGAGCGCGATGGCGCTGCTGGCTGGCTGCATGAGCCCGCCGCCCAAGCCCAATGACCCGTATTACGCGCCGGTGTTGCCGCGCACCCCGCTGCCCGCCGCGGCGAACAACGGTTCGATCTACCAGGCAGGTTTCGAGCAGAACCTGTATGGCGACCGCAAGGCTTTCCGGGTCGGCGATATCATCACCATTACCCTGAACGAAGCCACCCAGGCCAGCAAGAACGCCAACTCCGACCTGTCGAAGAAGGACGCCAACAACTTTGGCCTGACCTCTCTCTTCGGTTCGCCGGTGACCAGTGGCAACGTCAACCTGGGGATCGGTTATGGCGGTACCAAGACCACTGACGGCACGTCCAAGGCCGCGCAGAGCAACAGCCTGACTGGTTCGATTACCGTGACCGTGGCCGACGTGTTGCCCAACGGTATTATTGCCGTACGCGGCGAGAAGTGGCTGACCCTCAACACCGGCAATGAGCTGGTACGCATCGCCGGGATGGTCCGGGCCGATGATATCGCCACCGACAACACCGTGCCGTCCACTCGCGTGGCCGATGCGCGCATCACCTACTCGGGTACCGGCGCCTTTGCCGATACGAGCCAGCCGGGTTGGCTCGACCGCTTCTTCCTCAGCCCGCTCTGGCCTTTCTAGGTGCTATGACCATGTTCAATCTCAAGCATCTGATGGCGGCCGTGCTGCTGATGTCCACCGCTTGCGCTGTCCAGGCCGAGCGTTTGAAGGACATTGCCAGTATTTCCGGTGTGCGTTCCAACCAATTGATCGGTTACGGTCTGGTGGTCGGCCTCAATGGCTCGGGTGACCAGACCACCCAGACACCGTTCACCCTGCAGACCTTCAACAACATGCTCTCGCAGTTCGGCATCAAGGTACCGGCCAACGCCGGTACCGTGCAGTTGAAGAACGTCGCGGCGGTGTCGATCAGTGCCGATCTGCCGGCGTTCGCCAAGCCGGGTCAGGTGGTGGATATCACCGTCTCGTCCATCGGTAATGCCAAGAGCCTGCGCGGCGGCACCCTGTTGATGACGCCGCTCAAGGGGATCGACGGCAACGTCTACGCCATCGCCCAGGGCAACCTGGTGGTGGGTGGTTTCGATGCTTCGGGCGCGGACGGTTCGAAGATCACCGTCAACGTTCCATCGGCCGGTCGTATTCCTGGCGGGGCCTCGGTAGAGCGGGCGGTACCGAGCGGTTTCAACCAGGGCAACAGCCTGACCCTGAATCTCAACCGTTCCGACTTCACCACCGCCAAGCGGGTGGTCGACAAGATCAATGACATGCTCGGCCCGGGCGTGGCCCAGGCCATCGATGGCGGTTCGATTCGCGTGACCGCGCCGCTGGATCCGAGCCAGCGGGTCGACTACTTGTCGATCCTGGAAAACCTCGAGGTCGACCCGGGCCAGGCGGTGGCGAAAGTCATCATCAACTCGCGTACCGGCACCATCGTGATCGGCCAGAACGTCAAGGTGTCGCCGGCCGCGGTGACCCACGGCAGCCTGACCGTGACCATTACCGAAGACCCGATCGTCAGCCAGCCGGGGCCGCTGTCCAATGGCACCACGGCAGTGGTACCGCGTTCGCGGGTCAATGCCCAGCAGGAAGCCAAGCCGATGTTCAAGTTCGGCCCGGGGACCACGCTGGACGAGATCGTCCGTGCGGTGAACCAGGTTGGAGCGGCGCCAGGCGACTTGATGGCGATTCTCGAAGCCTTGAAACAGGCCGGCGCCCTGCAAGCCGACCTGATCGTGATTTGAGGCCGTCGATATGGACATGCGCAAGAGCGGGCTGGTCAGCACCAGCGACTCCGGTGCCTACAGCGACCTGAATCGACTGAACAACCTGAAGGTCGGCAATCGCGACAGCGACGCCAATATCCGCAAAGTGGCGCAGGAGTTCGAATCGCTGTTCATCGGCGAAATGCTCAAGTCCGCGCGCTCGGCCAGTGATGTGCTGGCCAAGGACAATCCGCTCAATACGCCGACGACCAAGCAATACCAGGAAATGTACGATCATCAGTTGGCCGTGACCATGTCGCGCCAGGGTGGTGGTATCGGCTTGGCCGATGTGCTGGTGCGGCAGATGACCAAGAACAAACCGACGCGGCCTTCCGAGGGTGGGCTCAAGGTTGGGCCGCCAGCCGGTACGGTTGCGGTCGAAGCGCCGGTGGAGACACCGATCGGCGCCGGGACCACCACGACGGCGACCTCGGCTTCACCGTTCGTGCGCTCCAATGGCCAGCATCCGCTATGGGCTTCGCGGGTCGCCAGTCCGCTGCATAACAGCGACGGTAGCCTGCGCAACGATATGGCCAAGATCAACCAGCGCCGCCTGTCCCTGCCGAGCAAGTTGACCGACCGTCTGGTGGCCGGACTGGTACCGTCGGCCGATGGCAGCCTGGCCGCGGTCAATACCCAGGCCTTGCCGGAGCGCAACAGTGCCTCCACCGATTCCTTGCTCCAGGGACAGGCTGCCCGCAGCCTGAGCCGGGTGCCGGCCAGCGGCATGCAGATCTACGGTCGCGCCGTGGCCCAGCCGCCGTTGGCGCCGGCCAAGCACGCCTTCAGCTCGGCCGACGAATTCGTCGCCACCATGCTGCCGATGGCGGAGCAGGCGGCCAGGCGCATCGGTGTCGACCCCCGTTATCTGGTGGCCCAGGCGGCCCTGGAAACCGGTTGGGGCAAATCGGTCATGCGCCAGCAGGACGGCAGCAGCAGTCACAACCTGTTCGGCATCAAGGCCGGCAGCAGTTGGCAGGGGCCCCAGGCTCGCGCCATCACCAGCGAGTTCAAGAATGGCCGGATGGTCAAGGAGACCGCGGACTTCCGTTCCTATGCCTCCTATCAGGACAGCTTCCACGACCTGGTGACCATGTTGCAAAGCAATAATCGCTATCAAGATGTGCTGAAGTCGGCCGATAAACCGGAACAGTTTGTACGCGAGTTGCAAAAGGCCGGGTATGCCACCGATCCGGACTACGCCAGCAAGATTTCGCAAATAGCAAAACAGATGAAGAGCTACCAGAACTACGCTGCGGCGGGCGCTTCCACGAATTTATAAGGTCTGAATCATGAGCTTGCTCAATATCGGTATGACGGGGTTGAACGCGGCCTCGACGGCTTTGACAACCACCGGCAACAACATTTCCAACGTTGATACCGCCGGTTATTCGCGCCAGCAGACCGTGCAGAGCACCAATCCCTCGGAGAAATACGGCAGCGTATTCATCGGCACCGGCACGACCCTGGCGGACGTCCGTCGGGTCTACAGCGCCTACCTGGATTCGCAGTTGCAGACCGCGACCTCGCTCAGTAGCGATTCGTCCTCGTACCTGGCCCAGGTCACGCCGACGGACACCATGCTGTCCGATACCAACACCGGCATGACCGCATCGTTGCAGAAGTTCTTCTCCTCCCTGCAGAGCGTGTCGAGCAGCCCGACGGATGATGCGTCCCGTCAGACGACGCTGAACAGCGTCCAGGCCTTGAGCGCCAAGTTCAACTCCATCGCCCAGCAGTTGAACAACCAGAACACCGGGATCAACACCAACCTGTCGGACATGGCCAGCCAGGTCAACAAGCTGGCGAGCAGCATCGCCCAGTACAACGACCAGATCTCCAAGATCGCCACCTCCGCCGGCTCGCCGAACGATCTGCTGGACCAGCGCACCGAGGCGGTTCGCCAGTTGTCCCAACTGGTCGGGACCCAGGTGGTCGAGCGCGGTTCGAGTTATGACGTCTACATCGGCAGCGGTCAGCCACTGGTCATGGGCAACAGTACCAACACCCTGTCCGCCGTGCCGAGCAAGAACGACCCGAGCCAGTCGGCGTTGCAGCTGGATCGTGGCACCAGTACCGTCGATATCACTTCTACCGTGACCGGCGGCGAGATCGGTGGTCTGCTGCGTTATCGCAGCGATGTGCTCGACCCGTCGATGAACGAGCTGGGGCGCATTGCCCTGGTCACGGCCGACCAGATGAACAAGCAGCAGGCCCAGGGTATCGACAAGAACGGCAACTTCGGTTCGGCGATCTTCAACGATATCAACAGCGCGGCCCTGATCAGTCAGCGCAGTATTGCCAGTTCGAACAACAGCGCCGGCTCCGGCAACCTGAACGTAACCATCGCCGACACCGGTGCGCTGACCACCAACGATTATCAGGTAACCTTCAGCAGCGCGACCAACTACAGCGTCATCCGCTCGGATGGCACCAACATGGGCGCCTTCAGCACCACGACCACGCCAGCTCCGGTGATCGACGGGATCACCTTGAGCCTCAATGGCGGTGGCGCGATGAGTGCCGGCGACACGTTCAAGGTAACCCCGACCCGTAGCGGCGCCAGTGACATCCAGACGGTGATGACCAACGCGCAGAACATTGCCGCGGCGGCGCCGCTGACTGGCGTCACCAGCGCCAACAATGGCGGCACCTACACCCAGCCGACCCTGGTCGACCAATTGGGTACCGCCAACGCGACGAATAACGCCCAGTTGCAGGATGCCATCAAGTACGGCACGCCGGCCAAGATCGTCTTCGGTGCTCCTGGCACGGGGGCGTCGGCGGGGACCCAGGGCTACACCCTGACCGATGCCCAGGGCAACGTGATGGGCACCGGCACCATCGTGCCGGGGCAGGCGAACACCCTGAACCTGAAAGTGAACATGGTCGACTCCAGCGGCAACCCGGTGTTGGACGGTGCAGGCGTGCAGAAGACCTTCACCGTTCAGACCACGGTCAGCGGCAACCCGAAAACCGGCGAAAGCTTCACCATGTCCATGACCGGCGCCGGTTCTTCGGACAACCGCAACAGCACCGCGATGATCGCCCTGCAAACCAAGCAGACCGTGGGCACCAATGCAGCGAACAAGGGCAGCAGTCTCTCGGGCGCCTACGGCACGCTGGTCTCCAACGTCGGTACCAAGGCGGCCCAGGCCACCTCGGACAATACGGCCACGACGACGATCCTGACCAACGCCAAGAGCTCCCGTGATTCCCTGTCCGGTGTCAACCTCGACGAGGAATCCGCCAACCTGGTCAAGTACCAACAGTACTACACGGCAGCGTCGCAGATCATCAAGGCCGCCCAAACCATCTTCAGCACGCTGATCAGCAGCCTTTAAGGAGTCGTGATTCATGCGCATTTCCACCGCCCAGTATTACGAAACCACGGCCGCCAACTATCAGCGCGGCTACAACGACACGCTCAAGACCAGTGCCGAGGCCAGCAGCCTGGTCAAGGTCAATACCGCCGCCGACGACCCGGTGGGCGCGGCGCGGCTGCTGCAGTTGGGTCAGCAAAGTGCTGCGTTGACCCAGTACGCCAGCAATATCAACTCGCTGAAAGGTGCATACAGCCAGTCCGAGACTGCCCTGACTTCGATTCAAAGTTCGATGCAGCGTGCCCGCGAGTTGGCGCTGGCCGCCAACAACGGTACCCAGACCGACGCCGATCGCCAGGCGGCGGCCCAGGAGCTCGGCCAGGTCCAGCAAACGATACTGGGCCTGATGAACAGCCAGGACGCCAACGGCAACTACCTGTTCGCGGGTTCGAAGACCAATACCCCGCCGTATACCGCCAATTCGGACGGTACCTACAGCTACAACGGTGATCAGTCGCAGTTGAACCTGGCGATTGGCGAGAATACCGCGGTGGCCGGGAACATCACTGGCTGGGAAGCTTTCCAGCAGTCGATCAACACCGCCCGTACCCAGTCCACCATGACTGCGCCGGCCGTGGACGATGGGCGGGTGACCCTGTCCAACGGCCAGGTCAGCAACAATTCGACCTATGACGCCAAGTTTGCCGGCGGCCAGCCTTACACCATCAGTTTCCTCAGCAGCACACAGATCAAGATCACCGATGCGGGTGGCACCGATGTCACCTCCGAAGCCAGCCAGAACGGTGTGATCAGCAACAGCAATGGCGCGAACCAGACGGTCACCTTCCGCGGGGTGGACCTGGGCTTGAACATCAACCTCAAGTCCGGCGATGTACCGGATACCGTGATTGCCGGGCATACCTTCACCCTGGCTGCGCAGCCGGACACCTTCAATACCTCGCGCAGCGCGGGCAACCCATCGACGGCGGTGGTGACTGCGGCGACCACGACCAACCAGGCGGCCTACGACAGTACCTTCCCTCCTGGCGGTGCGATCCTCAAGTTCACCAGCGCCACGGCCTATGACCTGTACGCGGCGCCGGTCACGGCCAGCAGCAGGCCGGTGTCCTCGGGCACCATGGCCGGTTCGACGGCGACGGCGGCGGGTGTCAGCCTGACCTTCAGCGGTGCGCCAGCGACGGGCGACCAGTTTGTGGTCCAGCCCAACAATCACCAGACCCAGAATATCCTCGACACGCTGAACCAGATGATCACGGCGCTGAATACACCGGCCGACGGTAACCCGGTTGCCCAGCAGAAGCTGCTGGCGACAATGGGCGCCGGTATCAGCAATATCACCAGCGCGATGAATCAGGCCGGCAGCGCGGTCACCTCGATCGGTTCCCGAGGCCAGGCCCTGGACGACCAGAGCGCCACCAACCAGAGCCTGGTGCTGGCCAACACCAGCAGCCAATCGGCGATTCGCGACTCCGACCCGGCTGAGGTGATGACCCGTCTGACCCTGCAGCAGACCATGCTGCAGGCGGCGCAGTTGGCGTTCAGCAAGATCAGCCAGTTGGGCCTGTTCAACAAGATCTGATTCGACCCGGGCGCGAGAGCGATCACTGCTCTCGCGTCTCTATCAACCGCCTTTTTCAGCGGTTCCAGTGGCTCGTCCGTTCGGGTGAGTCCCGCCGCTTGCGAGCCCCGTCGTGAATCCAGCCCCACTCGTCAGCCTCGTCATTCCCGCCGTCAATCCACGTTTTTTTGGCAAAGCCCTGCACAGTGCGTTGAACCAGAGCTACGGTAATCTTGAAGTCATCGTTTGCGATGACAGCCAGGGTGACGAGATCGGCCGTTTGGTCGAGGCCGCGAACGCAGAGGGTGGCCGGACGGTGCGCTATGTCCGTCACTCGCACAAGCTCGGCCATGTCGGTAACGTGCTCGCGGGCCTCGAGCTGGCCCAGGGTGAGTTCATCAAGTTTCTCTATGATGACGACCAGCTGTTTGGTGCCTGTATCGAACGTCAGGCGCAGGTTCTGGTCGAGCAGTCCGACGTCAATCTGGTGCTGGCACAGCGGATGTTCTGGGACGCCGACGATATGCAGCTTCCGGTGCGGCTGGAGAATGCGACGCTGGCCCCCAATTGCTCAGTGTTCAAGGGTGAGGACCTGCTGGCGATTTTCGAGACCTTTCCGGTCAACATTCTGGGAGGCTTCAGCAATGCGCTGTTGCGTCGCGCGGATGTGCTGGAATGGTTGCCGGCCTTGACCCAGCCGGACCATTGTTTTGTCGCTTCGTTGGAGCTCGCGCTTTACATCTGTCTGTTGCGTCGCGGCAATATGGTGATGCTCAACCATGTCCTGAGTGTCGAGCGTCGTTATCCGGAGCGTCCCAATCGACAGCAGGCGATGCGCGAGGCAGTGCTCTCGGAGCGTGAATGGTTGGTACAGATGCTCAAGGCGCGCAGTGGCGAATCGGCGCCGGCCCATGGCTGGGTCCGTTTGTTGCCGTTGACCCGTGCCCAAGAGTCGCCACGCGTCTGGGGTGAGCTGGCGTTGCTGCGGACCCTGGGGACCAAGCAGACCACCGAGATCTGGCGAGTCGGTGTTACCAGCGAAAGTTTTTCCGAAATGTATGCCCAGTGGCTGGCCTGTCGGACCCTGACCGAGCCCGAGCGCAAGCTGCTACCCGATGCCCTGCTCGAGTGGTCGTGGCAGCCGAAGATCGTGGCCGTGGTCATCGATCGGGAAACCGGTGTCGCCGGCCTGGAGAGTACCCTGCAGAGTCTGGCCGGGCAGCTCTATCCGCCGGAATTGACCCTGGTACTGTCCGATGCCTGCAGCGAAGCCGTCCTGTTGGACCGGGTGTTTACCTTGCCCTTGCAAGAGGATTGGCAGCAGCAACTCAATGAGCTGTTGGCTCAGGTCGAGGGGGCTGACTGGTTTTATCTGTTACATGCCGGCGATCGTTTGGTCGAGCCCGCGCTCCTGGTGCTGGCCGATCGTATCGTTCAGACGAGCGAAGCAGTCTGTTTCTACAGCGACGAAGGTCGCTTGCGCGACGGCGAGCCGGCGGAGCCGGTTTTCAAACCCGATTTCAACCTGGATCTGATGCGCAGCTACCCCTATGTGGGGCGTGTGCTGGCCTTCAAGCGCGAACCTTTCCTGGCGCTCGGTGGCTTCGAGTCGCGCCATGGCGAATTGGCGCCTCACGACTTGCTCTGGCGAATGGTCGAGCAGGTCGGTACCCAGGCGGTCGGACATGTCGCCGAAGTGTTGGTGGAGTCTGTACTGTCGCTTTCCCAATGGATGTCATTGCCGGCGTTGCTCGAACTGAACGCGCAGGTGCTCGAGGCGCATCTGTGGCGTCTCGGCGTGGCTCATGAACTGCGTGACAGGGGGCAGGCGCTGTTCAATCGGGTGGATTATCTGCACGCCGATCGACCGCTGGTGTCGATCATCATCGTCTGCAAGGATCAGTTGGCGGCGTTGCAGCGTTGTGTCGAAAGTCTGTTGGAAAAAACCGCTTACAGCGAATACGAGCTGCTGCTGGTGGACAATGGCAGTGAAAATCCCGAGACGCTGGCCTGGCTGAGCGCCATGGCCAGCATGGGCAGTGAGCGTTTGCGCGTCCTGACCTTTACACAACAGGAGAGTGCGGCTGTTATCAATGCCGCTGCCGGACACGCCAGGGGCGACTATCTGCTGTTGTTCAGCCCCTACCTGGTTGTGACCGATGGCGTTTGGCTCGACGAGATGCTGAACCACGCGCAGCGTCCGGAAGTCGGCGTAGTGGGCCCCAAGCTGTTCAATGCCGACGGACGAGTGGTGCACGCCGGCCTGGTGCTTGGATTGCACGGGCCGGCGGGCATTCCTTTCTATGGCGAGCCCCGGCAGTCCGCGGGTTATATGCATCGTTTGCAGGTGGCCCATGACCTGAGTGCGGTCGGCGCCGATTGCCTGATGGTGCGCAAGGACGTGTTTGACAGCGTCCAGGGGCTGGATGAAGCACTGTTGGGCCAGACACTGCATGAGGTCGATTTGTGCCTGAAGATCGGGCGCGGCGGTTATCTGGTGGTCTGGACCCCTCATGCGCAATTGGCCCTGGGGGCTCGCCCAAGCGTCGCGCTCGAGGCGGATCAACAAGTCTCCCGCGAGCGTGAGCAGGAGGCGTTCTACTTGCGTTGGTTGCCGGTCATCGCTCGCGATCCTGCCTACAATCCCAACCTGAGCCTGCGCACTCTGGGCAACGGCAGTTTCGGTCTCGAGCCGGGTCTGCTGTCCGGGTGGAGTCCGTTTTCAGTTCGCAGCCTGCCGAAGGTCCTGGCTATTCCGGTCAATGCCTCGGCCATCGGCCACTATCGGGTGACGCAGCCATTGATCGAATTGCAGGCCGCGGGGCGAGCGGTCGGGCGGGTCATGTATGAAATGCCCTCGATTATCGAGGTGGAGCGTCAGTCTCCTGACGTTATCGTGCTGCAGGGGCGTTATACCGAAGGGCCGATCAATGAATGCGTGCCGCTGAAGACCTACTCGAATGCCCGGCGCATCTACGAGCTGGATGACTATGTGATTCAGCCGACCAAGAAAAACGCCCACGTCCGCAATATGCCGACCCGTGACGAGATGGAGGCGCTGGTTCGTCGTGGCATAGCCCTGTGCGATCGGGTCGTGGTGTCGACCGCGCCTCTGGCCGATGCCTTGTCGTCCATGCACAGTGATATTCGTGTCGTTCCCAATATGCTCGCGACGCATCTGTGGACGGGCTTGAAGGGCCAGCGCCGCACCTCGAAAAAGCCCCGCGTCGGCTGGGGTGGCGGCACCAGTCACTCCGGCGACCTGGCGGTGATTGCCGATGTCGTGCGCGAGTTGGCGACGGAAGTCGATTGGGTCTTTTTCGGCATGTGCCCGGAGGAGCTGCGCCCCTACATGCATGAGTTCCATGGGGTTATCGGGTTGGAGGTCTACCCGGCGAAGCTGGCGAGCCTGAACCTGGACCTGGCCCTGGCACCGCTGGAGTTCCATATCTTCAATGACTGCAAGAGCAACCTGCGCCTGTTGGAGTACGGGGCCTGCGGTTATCCGGTGATCTGCACCGATACCAAGGCCTATACCGGGTACCTGCCGTGCACGAAGGTCAAGACCAATACCACCGATGAATGGCTGCAGGCCATTCGCATGCACCTGGCCGACCCCGATGCCAGCTACCGCATGGGTGACGAACTGCGCGAGATCGTCCTGCGCGACTACATGCTGCGCGGCGACAACCTGCGTTACTGGGAGAACGGCTGGCTGGCCGATTGATCCCCCTCTCAAGCATGACGCGAACCTGAGCCGGCTTGCCGGCGAAGAGGCCGGCAAGTCTTGCCTCGATCTCGCGGACCTCATCGCCGGCAAGCCGGCTCAGGGTTTGCGCAGGCGTCTTCGGCGGGCCCGGCCTGTGGAGCTGGCGCGTTTCCTGCAAGTCCCCCTGCATATCGCCATAAATCGTGCATTTGGCGGCGCGGCCCACGGGCCGTGAGCCGATTACCGCGATTTGACCCGGCAGTCTGGGAAGTCCCACAGCGCCTGAACAGGCCCTGTGTCGAACAAGAGGGGACGTTGATGAAGGCAGTTATTCTGGCGGGTGGCCTGGGCACGCGGATCAGCGAGGAATCGCACCTCAAGCCCAAGCCGATGATCGAGATCGGCGGCAAGCCAATTCTCTGGCACATCATGAAGCAGTACTCCGCCCACGGTATCCACGACTTCGTGATCTGCCTGGGGTATAAGGGCTACGCCATCAAGGACTTCTTCGCCAACTACTTCCTGCACACCTCCGACGTCACCTTCGACATGAGCAACAATCGCATGGACGTTCACCAGAACTACAGCGAGCCGTGGCGCGTGACCTTGATCGATACCGGCGAAGACACCATGACCGGCGGCCGCTTGCGCCGTGCCGGACGTTACCTGGAAAACGAAGAGGCTTTCTGCTTCACCTACGGTGACGGCGTCTCGGACCTGAATATCGGCGCGTTGGTGGACTTCCATCGCTCCAGCGGCAAACTGGCGACGGTCACCGCCGTACAGCCGCCAGGTCGCTACGGCGCGCTGGAGCGCGATGGCGACATGGTCCGTGGCTTTATCGAAAAGCCCCGTGGCGATGGCGGTTGGATCAACGGCGGTTTCTTTGTCCTGTCGCCCAAGGTGCTATCGCTGCTCAGTGACGACAGTACCGTCTGGGAAGCCGAACCGTTGACGGAACTTGCCACCCTGGGGCAACTGAACGCCTTCCAGCACGACGGTTTCTGGCACCCGATGGACACCCTGCGTGACAAGAATCACCTGGAGCAACTGTGGCAGAGCGGGGAGGCCCCATGGAAGCAGTGGGACTGAGCCCGGCCTTCTGGCGCGGCAAACGGGTCCTGCTGACCGGCCATACCGGTTTCAAGGGCAGTTGGCTGGCGCTGTGGCTCGAGAGCCTGGGAGCCGAGGTTAGCGGCTTCGCCCTGGACCCGGCCACCGAGCCCAGTCTTTTCGCCCTGGCCCGCGTCGACGAAAGCCTCAACGACCAGCGCGGTGACCTGCGCGACCTGGGCGCCTTGCTGGAGCTGATCGCCGAGACCGAACCGGAAATCGTCCTGCACCTGGCGGCCCAGCCGCTGGTGCGCGAGGCCTATCGCGATCCGCTCGGCACCTATTCGAGCAATGTCATGGGCACCCTCAATCTGCTGGAGGCGATTCGCCAGGTCGGCGGCGTGCGCGCTTGTGTATTGGTCACCACCGACAAGGTCTACGCCAACCAGGAATGGGCCTGGCCCTATCGCGAGAACGAAGCCCTCGGCGGCCATGATCCCTATAGCAGCAGCAAGGCCTGTTGCGAGCTGCTGGCCCAGTCCTACGTGGCCTCCTTTTTTCCTGCTGAACGCTACGAGGCCCATGGTCTGGCGGTGGCAACCGCGCGGGCCGGGAATGTCCTGGGAGGCGGCGACTTTTCCCCGGAGCGGCTGATTCCCGATGTACTTCGGGCCTGGTCGGCGGATGAGCCGGTGACCCTGCGTTATCCACAGGCGGTACGGCCCTGGCAGCATGCGCTGGAGCCACTGGCCGGTTACCTGCAACTGGCCGCCGCGCTCTATGAGCGCGGGCCGGAAGTGGCCGGGGCCTGGAACTTCGGGCCGGGTGAAGACGATATGTGCAGTGTCGGCGACGTGGTCGGGCGGCTTGCCGAACGCTGGCCACAAGCGCCGGGTCTGCGTGTCGAGCCCAGTGAACTGCATGAGGCCGGCCTGTTGCGCCTGGACAGCAGTCGCGCCCGGCAATTGCTTGGCTGGCAACCGCGCTGGTCATTGCAGCAATGTCTGGAACACACCCTCGACTGGCACCTGGCCTGGAAAAACGGCGAGGACATGCGCAGCGTGACCCTGGCGCAACTGAATCTGTACCGGGGTGGGCTTTGAGTGAGTTCCTGATTCATCACTTGCCCCTCAAGGGCCTGTTCAGCGTGCAGCACAAACATCACGCCGATCAGCGCGGGCATTTCTCCCGGCTGTTTTGCGAAGGCAGCCTGAGCGCGTTCGGCGAGCCTTTCCATATCCGCCAGATCAATCATTCATGTACCCGTGAGCGCGGCAGCGTGCGTGGACTGCATTATCAGAACGCACAGGCGCCGGAAGCCAAACTGATCACCTGCCTGCGCGGTGAGGTCTGGGATGTCGCGGTCGACCTGCGTGTGGATTCACCGACCTTCCTGCACTGGCATGCCGAACACTTGCGGGCTGGCGACGGTCGCAGCGTGTTGATTCCCGCCGGCTTCGCCCATGGTTTCCAGGCCCTGAGCGACGATGCCGAGCTGTTGTACCTGCACAGCGCCGACTACACGCCGGACTGTGAGGGCGGCCTGTCGGTACTCGACCCACGCCTGGCCATCGTTTGGCCCGAGGCTGTCAAAAATCTGTCGGCCAGGGATGCCAGTCACCCCCTGATCGACGCGTCTTTTCCTGGAGTGCGTTTATGAACTGCCGAGGTTGCGGTACCCCGCTGGTTTTGCCGCTGATCGATCTGGGCACCGCACCGCCGTCCAACGCTTATCTGCGGGCTGACCAGCTGGATCAGGCGGAGCCATGGGTACCATTGAAAGTCGCGGTGTGCCAGAGCTGCTGGCTGGTGCAAACCGAGGACTACACCCGCGCCGATAGCCTGTTCGACGCCGACTACGCCTACTTCAGCTCGTTTTCCAGTACCTGGCTGGCCCATGCCGAGCGCTATGTGGCGGAGATGGTCGAGCGCTTCGCGCTGACCGCCGACAGCCGGGTGGTCGAGGTAGCCGCCAACGATGGCTACCTGCTGCAATATGTGGCTGGGCGTGGCATCCCTTGCCTGGGCGTCGAGCCAACCCGTAGCACCGCGCAGGCGGCGCGGGACAAGGGCCTGGAGATCCGCGAGCTGTTCTTCGGGCGGGACACCGCGTTGCAGTTGCGCGAGGAGGGCTGGGCGGCCGACCTGATGGCAGCCAACAACGTGCTGGCCCATGTCCCGGACATCAATGATTTTCTCCAGGGCTTCGCAACGCTGCTCAAGCCCACGGGGGTGGCGACCTTCGAGTTCCCGCACCTGCTCGCCCTGATCGCCGGGCAGCAGTTCGATACCTTGTATCACGAGCACTACTCCTATCTGTCGCTGACCGCCGTGCAAGCCTTGTGCGAGCGCAACGGCCTGGAGATCTTCGACGTTGCTGGCTTGCCGACCCATGGCGGTTCCCTGCGGGTCTTCGTGCAGCGCGTCGACGGTTCGCGGCGCGCGCCGCAGCCGGTGGTGCGACAGGTGTTGGCGGCCGAGCTGGCCGCGGGGGTGAAAACCCCGGCGTTCTACGCCACCCTGGCCCCGGCCGCCGAGCGCATCAAGCACGGCCTGCTGCGGTTCTTGCTGGAGGCCAAGGCCGCGGGCAAGCGCGTGGTGGGTTATGGCGCGGCGGCCAAGGGCAACACCTTGCTCAACTATGCCGGGGTCAGGCCCGACCTGCTGGCCTGGGTCGCCGATGCCAACCCGCACAAACAGGGCAAGTTCCTGCCAGGCAGTCGTATTCCCGTGGTCTCGCCCGAGCGTATCGAAGCGGAAAAACCGGACTACGTGTTGGTGTTGCCGTGGAACCTGTTGCAGGAAGTGAGTCAGCAACAGGCCAGCGTGCGTGAGTGGGGCGGACGCTTTGTCGTCGCCGTTCCCGAGTTGACGGTCCTGTGAGCGCGCTCAACGTGTTGGTGACCGGTGCGACCGGCTTTGTCGGTCGCCATCTGGTCTCGGCCTTGCTGGCGCGCGGACATTCGGTACGGGCTGTCGCCCGCGATCCTGAAACCGCCCGAAGCCTGCCGTGGATCAATGAGGTGGAATTCCTCTGTGCCGACCTGCATGCCACGGACCTTGACGTGACCACCCTGACCGAGGGCGTCGATGCCCTGGCGCACCTGGCCTGGCCAGGATTGCCGAACTACCAGGGGCTGTTTCACTTCGAACATAACCTGTTCGCCGATTATCGTTTTATCAAGCAGGCGGTCGAGGCCGGTGTGCCGCAGGTGCTGGTGACCGGCACCTGCTTCGAATATGGCATGCAGAGCGGGCCGTTGAGCGAAACGACAGCGGCGCAGCCGAGCAATCCCTACGGCCTGGCGAAGAATACCCTGCGCCTGTTCCTGGAGACGTTGCGCCAGCAAAAACCGTTCAACCTGCAATGGGCCCGCCTGTTCTACTTGTACGGCGAGGGGCAGAATCCCAACAGTTTGCTGGCCAGCCTGGACCGCGCCATCGAGGCCGGCGACAGTCACTTCAACATGTCGGCGGGCGAGCAACTGCGCGACTACCTGGCCATTGAAGTGGCCACCGATTACCTGGCCCGGCTGCTGGAACAGCGGGATTTTTCCGGCGTGGTCAATTGTGCCAGTGGCCGGCCGATAGCAGTCAGGACCCTGGTCGAGCAGCGCCTGCGTGAGCGCGGCTCGTCCATTGAACTCAACCTGGGTCACTACGGTTATGCCAGTCACGAGCCGATGGCGTTTTGGGGCGTGGCCGAGCGCTTGCAACAGCTACTGGGAGTCGAACATGGCGCATGAGTTGTATCGAGCGAGCGATCTGCCGGTCCTGCAGAACCGCACCTTTGCCGACGCGGCCTCGGCCAGGGCTTCGGCTAGCGCCGATATCGTGTTGGTGCAGGATGAAGTCAGCGGGCTGATTTTCAACCAGGCCTTCGATGCCAACAAGTTGAGCTACGACAGCGATTACCAGAACGAACAGGCCCATTCCGGCCAGTTCCAGCAGCACCTGAACGATGTGGAAGGCATCATTGCCCGGCACTTCAAGGGCCGCAGCCTGATCGAGGTCGGTTGTGGCAAGGGCTATTTCCTTGAGCTGCTGCGCGGCCTGGGCTATGCCATCACCGGCATCGATCCAGCCTATGAGGGCAGCAATCCCGAGGTGATCAAGGCGCCGTTCACTCGTGGCCTGGGCCTGGCCGCCGATGCCCTGGTGTTGCGTCATGTACTGGAGCATATCGCCGACCCGCTGGCCTTCCTGACGGCGATGGCCGAGGCCAATCAGGGCGGACAGATTTATATCGAGGTGCCGTGTTTCGACTGGATCGTCGAGCACCGGGCCTGGTTCGACCTGTTCTATGAACACGTGAATTACTTCCGTCTCGATGACTTGCGCCGTTTGTTCGGCACTGTGCATGAAGCCGGGCACCTGTTTGGCGGGCAGTACCTGTACATCGTCGCCGACCTCGGCAGTCTGCGCCTGACGCCGACCGAGCCGGTGCGACGCCAGCAATTGCCGGATGATTTCACCGGCAGCCTGGCCAAGGCGATCGGCATTATCCGCGAGGCGCCCGAACAAGGTTCCTGTATCTGGGGCGCGTCCTCCAAGGGCGTGATCTATTCGTTGTTCCTGCAGCGGGCGGGGGTGGCGGTGGACCAGGTGGTGGATATCAACCCGGCCAAGCAGGGGCGCTACCTGCCGCTCAGCGGTGTGCGTGTCTCGTCGCCGCAGGAGGCCCTGGATAACTTGCCCATCGGTGCCAACCTGTTTGTGATGAATTCCAATTACCTCGAAGAAATCAAGCGCATGACGGCTGGACGCTACGTCTACCACGCCGTCGACAGTGCCTCCTTTCAATGAACTTTTGCGAGACCAGACAATGACCAAGACCGTTATGCAAGCTTTCGAAGCTGAATGCCAGGCCGAAATCGCCGCCCAGGGCCAGGATGAAAAACTCCAGGGCCTGGCCCGCGATTTCTTCAACGAGTCGGCCAAGCACAAGTACAGCTACCACTTCTCCTGGATGGGCCGGCCGATCATTCAATTGCCCCAGGACATGATGGCGATGCAGGAGATCATCTGGCAGGTCAAACCGGATCTGGTGATCGAGTGTGGTATCGCCCATGGTGGTTCGATCATCTATTACGCCTCCTTGCTGGAGTTGCAGGGGCACGGCGAAGTGCTGGGCATCGACCTTGATATCCGCCGGCACAACCGCGAGGCCATCGAGAGCCATCCGATGAGCAAGCGCATCCGCATGATCGAGGGCTCGAGCATCGCGCAGTCGACCGCCGAACAGGTCCGTGCCGCCGCCGAGGGCAAGAAGGTCATCCTGGTTCTTGATTCCAACCATACTCACGATCACGTACTGGAAGAGTTGCGTCTGTACGCACCGCTGGTCTCGGTCGGCAGCTACTGTGTGGTGATGGACACCGTGGTCGAGGATATGCCGCCGGAATTCTTCCCCGATCGTCCATGGGGGCCGGGTGACAACCCGAAGACTGCGGTCTGGGCATACCTGGAAGAGAACCGTGATTTCGAGATCGACAAACAGCTGGAGAACAAATTGCTGGTCACCGTTGCACCTGACGGTTATCTGCGCCGGGTTCGCTGATTAGCAACGTCATCCTGGGTTCATTGGTCGATTCGGCAGTTTTGGGGAAAGGTTATGCAAGGCAAGTACGTTTCTGAACAGGCACCGCTCCAGGGCAATTTGCAACTCCTGGGCGATTTGTTGACGGTGGTGCTGGTCACCCATAACCGGCCGGCGTTTTTGCGCCGGGCGGTCAAGTTCTATGGTGCGCTGCCTTGCAAACTGCTGGTGCTGGATTCCTCGCCCGTGGCCTATGCCGAGGTCGCGCACGGATACGACTCGGTCGAGTACCTGCATGTACCTCAGTACGACTACTGGAAGCTGCAGAACAAGTTCGCCCACGGCGTGATGAGCGTGACCACGCCGTACATGGTGTTTGCCGCCGACGATGACTTTATCCTGCATGGCGCGCTGGGCGAGTCGGTAGCCTTTCTGGAGAACAATGCCGACTATGGCATGTGCCATGGCTACTGCATGATGTATCTGTCATTGGCGGGCAGCGTCAGCTACTACCGTCGCGACAAGAAAGTCTGTGAGGACTACGCCTCCGAGCGGGCCCAGGATCGTGTGCTGGACTATATGCTCCAGTATTTGCCACCTTTCTACGCCGTCCACCGTACCGCCCTGATGCGTGACTGGCATTCTGCCTTACCGCAAGGCACCAGTTTCCAATGGCAGGAAATTGGTCATGTTTACTACATGCTCGCCAGGGCCAAGGCGCGGATCCTGCCGATCCCTTACGTGGTCCGTGAGGTCAACTATGGCGATTCGGAACACAGCACCGAGGTCTACCACTCGCTGACCTACACCGATGCCAAGTCAGTGGCCGAGCGGGAGGCTTTTGCCGAGTTCCTGGCGTCGTTGCCGACTGCTATCGAAGGGCTCGACCCGGTACAGGCCAAGGCCTTTGCCCTGGAAAGTTTCGAAGCCATGACCGATAGCTTGCGTACCGGGCGGGCACTGACCATGGAAGGGCTTTTCGAGTCCAAGTGGGTCAGTATCAAAGAAGCCCCCGTACGGCGCTTTGGACCCAAGCAGTACATGGAAATGCCCTACTACAACCAGGCGTTTTTCGATCAGTTGACCCAGTTCGAATTCCTGCTCCATGCGATGCCGGCCGGTCGCGTGCAGTTGCAGGGACTGGAGGGGGTGTGGACCCGTCAGGACGACCTGATGCGCCCGCACAACAACGATACCCCGGAAAGCGTGGTGGACCGTCTCTGGCAGGCCCAGGAATGCAACCTGTTCAATCGCCGGGTGGTCAAGCGCCTGGCCCGGCAGTTGGAGAGCCTGGGCGAAGAGGACGAGGCACGGGATATGTTCGCCTGGGCCGAGCGCCTGGATGCCGTCTGTACCGATGACAACCACTCGACCTTCGAGGCGATGCTCTCGGGACGCCTGCTCAACTGGCTGAAAGTCCGCGAGCCGTCCACCCGCGAACTTGAGGCGATTGGCGCTTACCAGTTCGCGCAGGGGAGCGATCCGGTCTTTGGCCTGTTGGTATTGGACCTGGAGAATGATATCGGCAAGCTGCAGGTGACCCTCGACAGCCTGCTGGAAGGGCACAGCAAAGCCTTCCGGATCGTCGTCTTCACCACGGGCGAGCCGCAGGCGGCAACCACCTTGCAGAACACCTTGCACTTCATTCGGGTGACTCCGGGCAATCTGGTCGACAAGCTGAACCAGACGATCCGCCAGTTGCCTTGCGACTGGGTGCTGCTGAGCGAGGCGGGTGACGAGTTCACCGCCAGCGGTCTGTTGCGCGCCGGTTTGGAGTTGCGCGAAGCCGACGGTTGCCGCGCGGTGGCCACCGATGAGATTCAGCGCGACGCCAATGGCGCCCTGAGCGACGTGTTCCGCCCGGGCTTCAACCTCGATCTGCTGCAAAGCGTGCCGGCCCTGATGGCCAGGCATTGGCTGATCCGCCGTGAAGTGTTGCTGGAGGTCGGCGGCTACAAGGCCGACTTCAGCAAGGCCTTGGAATTTGATCTGTTGCTGCGTCTTATCGAGCAGGGTGGCATGGCCGGGCTGGCCCATCTGGACGAACCGCTGCTGATTTGCAGCGTGCCGTCGATCGAGGAGAACGCCCATGAGCGCCTGGCGCTGATCCGCCATCTGAGCACGCGCGGCTACAAGGCCCAGGTCACTTCGCAACGGCCAGGGAGCTATTTTGTCGATTATCGGCATGCCGAGCGCCCGCTGGTGTCGATCATCCTCCACGGCCAGGCGGATTTCGCCGAGCTGCAACGCTGCCTGGACGCGGTCCTGCAAAAAACCCGTTACTTGAAATATGAAGTATTGGTGGCCGATCAGCCGAGCTATGGCGAAGCACTCGCGAGCTGGCTCCAGGCACAACCGCAGGCCGGCAAGGTCAGTGTGTTGCAATCCGACTGGTCGGGCACCTCGGCTTTCTGCAACGCGGCGGCGCGCCAGGCACTGGGCGACTATCTGCTGCTGCTCGCGGCAGACAGCGAAGTGGTCAACCCCAACTGGATCGAATCCCTGCTCAACCAGGCCCTGCGCCCGGAAGTCGGTGTGGTCGGCGCCAAGCTCTACAGCCGTGATGCGAAGATCTCCCAGGCGGGCCTGATCCTTGGCTTGAACGGCGGCGTCGGTTCGCCTTTCGTCGGCGAGAAGAAGGATGCCAAGGGCTACATGCAACGCCTGGTGGTGGAGCAGAACTATTCGGCGGTCTCCTCGGTGTGCCTGATGGTACGCAAGGCGCTGTTCGAGGCGGTCGGCGGGCTGGATGAAGGCGACTTCGCCGAGGCTTTCAGCGATGTTGATCTGTGCCTCAAGATCGGCCAGGTCGGTGCCCTGGTGTCGTGGACGCCGCAGGTGCAGGTTCTGCACCCCGGTACCTTGCCCGAGGCGCCTCAGGCCCTGGCGGTTCTGCGTGAGAAATGGGCCGCGAGCTTCCAGCACGACCCGGCCTACAACCAGCACCTGTCCTTGAGCGGCAAAGGCTTCAGCCTGGGCAGTGCCAGCCCTGTGGATTGGGCACAGTTGCTCGTTTAAGCCTGGCAGGCAGTTAAAGGGACTCACCACATGTTCAACGGCAAATCGATTTTCATCTCCGGCGGTACCGGCTCGTTCGGGCGCAACTTCATCCGTCGCCTGCTGGAGCAGTACCAGCCCAGGCGCGTCGTGGTGTTCTCCCGCGACGAACTCAAGCAGTACGAGATGCAGCAGACGTTCAACGCGCCGTGCATGCGCTATTTCCTCGGCGATGTGCGCGATGCCGAGCGCCTGCGCCTGGCCATGCGCGGCATCGATTTCGTGGTGCATGCCGCGGCCCTGAAACAGGTGCCGGCGGCCGAGTACAATCCCACCGAATGCATCCGCACCAACGTCAACGGGGCGGAAAACATCATTGCCGCGGCCATCGACAATGGCGTGCGGAAAGTCGTGGCCCTGTCCACCGACAAGGCAGCCAGCCCGATCAACCTGTACGGTGCGACCAAACTGCTGTCGGACAAGCTGTTCGTTGCCGCCAACAACATTGCCGGCGAGCAGGCGACCCGCTTTGCCGTGGTGCGCTACGGCAACGTGGCCGGCTCACGCGGCTCGGTGGTGCCGTTCTTCAACAAGCTGATCGCCGAGGGGGCCCGCGAGCTGCCGATCACCGATGAGCGCATGACCCGCTTCTGGATCACCCTCGACCACGGCGTGCAGTTCGTCCTCGACAGCTTCGCGCGCATGCACGGCGGTGAAGTATTCGTGCCGAAGATCCCGTCGATCCGTATCGTCGACCTGGCGTCCGGCATGGCCGGGCACCTGCCACACAAGCAGGTGGGCATTCGCCCGGGCGAGAAACTGCATGAACTGATGGTGCCGCTGGACGATGCGCGCATGACCCTGGAGTTCGCCGACCACTACACCATTCAGCCGTCGATCCGCTTCACCAGCGTCGATGTCGATTTCGCCGTGGATGGGCTGGGTGAGCAGGGCAAGGCGGTCAGCGAGGACTTCGAATACCGTTCCGATACCAATCCGGATTTCCTCGATGTGAGGCAGATTGCCGATCTGCATGCCGGGTTGCCGGTATGACGCCGTATCAGATTCCCTATGGCTGCCAGAGCATCGAACAGGACGATATCGACGCGGTGGTCGCGGTGCTCAAATCGCCCTGGTTGACCCAGGGGCCAACCATCCCGCGTTTCGAGGCGGCGCTGGCCGAACATTGCCAGGCCGATTTCGCCGTGGCCGTGTGCAATGCCACGGCGGCCCTGCATATCGCCTGCCTGGCGGCGGGATTGGGGCCGGGGGACCGCTTGTGGACCAGCCCCAACACCTTTGTCGCATCGGCCAATTGCGGCCGCTACTGTGGGGCCGAGGTGGACTTTGTCGATATCGACCCCCAGACTCTGAACCTTGATGCCCGCCTGCTGGCGCGCAAGCTGGAAATCGCCGAGGCGGGCGGGTGCCTGCCCAAGGTGGTGGTGGCCGTGGCCTTTGCCGGCCAGAGTTGCGATATGCGCGCCATGGCCGAATTGTCCGAGCGCTATGGTTTCACCCTGATCGAGGATGCTTCCCATGCGGTCGGCGCGTCCTACCTTGGGCGACCGGTGGGCTGCGGTGCCTTTGCCGCGATGACCATTTTCAGTTTCCATCCGGTGAAGATCATCACCTCGGCCGAAGGCGGCATGGTCCTGACCAACCGACCCGAACTGGCCGAACGCCTGCGCCGCCTGCGCAGCCATGGAATCACTGGCGATCCGGCGCAGATGAAGGTTCCCGCGCAGGGGCTGTGGTACTACCAGCAACTGGAGCTGGGTTTCAATTACCGGATGACCGACCTGCACGCGGCACTGGGGCTGTCGCAAACGGCCCGACTCGACAGTTTTGTCGCCCGGCGCCGTGAGCTGGCCGCCCGCTATGAGCGTTTGCTGGCCGATCTGCCGCTGCGGCTGCCGGTGGCCCAGGCCGGTGCCGAGTCCGCCTGGCACCTGTACGTGGTGCGCTTGCAACTGGAGCGGATCCCGCTCAGCCAACGCGAAGTCTTCGAGCGGTTGCGGGCGGCCGGCATCGGCGTGAACCTGCATTACATTCCCGTGCACCTGCAACCCTACTACCGCGAGCAGGGGTTCAAGGACGGCGACTTCCCCGAAGCCGAGCGCTATTTCAGCGAAGCTCTCAGCCTGCCGTTGTTCCCGCTGCTCACCGAGGCGCAGCAGGACTATGTGGTCGAACAGCTACGAAACCTTGTCGGTTAAACGACACTCAATGATCCGAGGATAAGCACCCGACATGCGTGAGTTCAGCGAACAGGAAGTGTTCTGGCGTGGCGACTTCGGCGATCAGTACGTAGGTCGCAACCAGGGGCAGGCGCTGGTTGCCGCCAACCTGGCGCTGTTCGCCAAGGCCCTGGCGCGCACCGGCCGGCTCGCCAGCCTGCTGGAGTTGGGCACCAATACCGGCAACAATCTGCAAGCCTTGCATCAACTCCTGCCCGGCTGTGCCCTGCAGGGCGTGGAAATCAATGCCAAGGCCTGCGAGCAGGCACGTGGCCTGGGCATCGCCGAGATCTGGCACGGCTCGCTGTTCGATTACCCACCGGAGCGAACCTTCGATCTGACCCTGAGCAAGGGCGTGCTGATTCACCTGGCGCCGGAGTTGCTGGCGATGGCCTATGAGCAGCTGTACAGGCTGAGCGGGCGCTATATCCTGATTGCCGAGTACTACAATCCGGTGCCGGTGGAAGTGTCCTATCGCGGCAACAGTGGCAAACTGTTCAAGCGCGATTTCGCCGGGGAAATGCTTGATCGTTACCCGGACCTGCAACTGCTGGACTACGGCTTCGGTTACCACCGCGATCCGCAGTTCCCGACCGACGATATCAACTGGTTCCTGCTGGAAAAACGTCCTTGAGCGCGATTGCAATCATTCCGGCGCGCGGTGGCAGCAAGCGCATCCCGCGCAAGAATCTCAAGTTGTTCCATGGCGAGCCGATGATTGCCCGTTCGATTCGCCTGGCGCTCGATTCGGGGCTGTTCGAGCGCGTGATCGTCAGTACCGATGACGAGGAAATCGCCAGCCTGGCCCGAGCCCGGGGCGCACAGGTGCCTTTTCTGCGTCCGGCGGCCCTGGCCGACGACTTCACCGGCACGGCGGCGGTGATGGCCCATGCCGTGGAGGTCCTGCGCCGGGCTGGCGAGGACTTTGCCCTGGCCTGCTGCATCTATGCCACGGCGCCGTTGCTGCAGAAACGTTTTCTGCGCCAGGGGCGTGATCTGCTGCTGGAACAGGCTGACAAGTCCTTTGCTTTTTCGGTCTGCGAGTTCGGTTTTCCCGTCCAGCGTGCGCTGACGCTCGACGCGCACGGCGCGTTGACCGCGCTGTATCCCGAATACCGCCTGACCCGCTCCCAGGATTTGCCAGTGGCCTTTCAGGACGCCGGGCAGTTCTACTGGGGGCGCGGCGAAGCCTGGCTGCGGGGCGATGTGCTGTATTCGGAAAGAAGCCTGCCGGTCATCCTGCCGCGCTATCTGGTCCAGGACATTGACACCGAAGAGGATTGGCGGCGCGCCGAGTATCTTTACACTGCCTTGCTCGCCGCTGGAGAGTTGGAAGCATGAGAGTGCTGATTCGCGCGGATGCCTCGCCAGCCATTGGCAGCGGACATGTGGCGCGCTGCCTGACGCTGGCGCGGGTGCTGCGCGGCGCTGGCGCCGAAGTGCTGTTCGCCTGTCGGGCCTTGCCCGGCCATTCGCTGGCGCGCATCGCCGAGCAGGGTTTTCGGGCTCTGGCGTTGCCGGCCGCGTACGCGGGCGAGGAGCCCGCGGCGGGTATCGAGGCGCCCTTGCCGTGGCAGGCGGATATCGCCGCGCTGGGTAGCTGTCTGGGCGCCGAGCCGGGGTTCGATTGGATTGTCGTCGATCACTATGGTCTCGATCACGCCTGGCAAACCGCCGCTCGCCAGTGGGCGCGGCGTATCGCGGCCATCGACGACCTGAATAATCGTCGACATGCCGTGGATATTCTCTTCGACCAGAACTTCACCGCCGGCGACCCCGAGTATGCCAACCGCTGCCTACAACCCTGTCGTGAGCTTTTTGGCCCGCGCTATGCGCTGATTCGTGACGAGTTCCGCCAGGCACCCGTGCCGATCACCTTGCAGCCACGTCGGGTGCTGGTGAATTTTGGTGGCCTGGATGCGGCTGGAGAAACCTGGAAAGCCATGCGCGCCCTGGCGGATTTCGGCGAGTTGGAAGTGGATTTCATCGCGGGGACCGCCAATCCGATGCTGGCGTCGATCCAGGCCATGGCGGCTGATCGTCCGCGCTGGCGGGTACGGACCTTCGTCAGCGACTTCGCCGCGCTGATGGCGCGGGTGGACCTGTTTATCGGGGCGGGTGGCGGTACCAGTTGGGAACGCGCCGTCCTCGGCCTGCCGACCCTGTGCATTGCAGTGGCGGAAAATCAGCGGGCCAATGCCGAGCGATTGGCCGCGGCCGGTGTGCATGTCTACTTGGGCCGTAGCGATGAGGTGGATGTCGACGGACTCCGTCAGGCCATCGGTTTTGTCCTGGGTAATATCAGCCTGCGGCGCAGTCTGGCTGCACAGTCGCGGCGTCTGGTCGATGGCTTGGGGGCACGGCGTTTCGCCGTGGCCTTGGCTGGCCCGAGCCTGGCCTTGCGTCGGGCCACGGCGGAAGATTCGCGTCTGTTGTTCGACGGGCGCAATGCCGAGTCGGTACGCCGTGCCTCCCTGAATCCCGAGCCCATTGCCTGGGCGGCGCATCAGGCCTGGCTGGCCGCGAGCTTGCTCGATCCCGGACGCCTGTTACTGATCGCCGAGGCCGCGGATGGTCCGGTAGGCGTGCTGCGCTACGATCTTGAGGGGGATCGCGTCGAAGTTTCCCTGTACCTGTTCCAGGAGCGTGCCGGCCTGGGCTGGGGCAGGGCGTTGCTGGCGCGTGGCGAAGCCGCCGTGCGCGAGCACTGGCCGCAGGTGACGGTGATCGCCGCCCAGGTACTGCCGGACAACCCGGCTTCCATCGAATTGTTCCGTCACGGCGGCTATGTCCAGTCGGTTTGCCGTTTCGAGCGAGTGGTAAAGGATCAATGCCATGACTAGTTTCAAGATCGGCCAGCGGCTGATCGGCCCGGACGCGCCGCCGTTCATCATCGCCGAGATGAGCGGCAACCATAACCAGTCGCTGGAGCTGGCGCTGCGTATTGTCGAAGCCGCGGCCAAGGCCGGTGCCCATGCGCTCAAGCTGCAAACCTACACCGCCGACACCATGACCCTGGACCTGGACGAAGGCGAGTTCTTCATCCAGGACCCGGGTAGCCTGTGGGCCGGCTCGTCGCTCTATGCCTTGTATGAAAAGGCCCATACGCCCTGGGAATGGCATGCGCCGATCTTCGCCCGCGCCAGGGAGCTGGGCATGCTGGCGTTTTCCACGCCTTTCGATGAAACGGCGGTGGACTTTCTCGAAAGCCTCGACGTGCCGGCCTACAAGATCGCCAGCTTCGAAAACACCGACCTGCCGTTGATCCGGCGCGTGGCCGCGACCGGCAAGCCGCTGATCATTTCCACCGGCATGGCCAGCGTCGCCGAACTGGATGAAAGCGTGCGCGCCGCCCGGGCCGCCGGTTGCCGGGACCTGGTGCTGCTCAAATGCACCAGCACTTACCCGGCCAGCCCGCAAAACAGCCATGTGCGGACCATTCCTCATCTGCGGGAGTTGTTTGGCTGCCAGGTCGGCTTGTCCGATCACTCCATGGGCGTCGGGGTGGCGGTGGCGGCGGTGGCGCTGGGGGCAACGGTGGTGGAAAAGCATTTCACCCTGGATCGGGCCGATGGCGGCGTGGATGCGAGTTTTTCCCTGGAGCCGGCCGAACTGGCCAGCCTGGTAGTCGAGACCGAACGCGCCTGGCAGGCGCTGGGCCAGGTGCACTATGGCGTCACCGAAGCGGAACGCAAGTCCCTGGTGTATCGCCGTTCGCTGTATGTCACCCGGGACATGGTGGCTGGGGAAACCTTCAGCGCCGACAACCTGCGGGCGATCCGCCCTGGCCTGGGATTGGCGCCCAGGCATCTTGACGCCGTGCTCGGGCGCAGTGCCCGGCAGGCCATCAAGCGCGGGACGCCGCTGGATTGGCCACTGGTCGAATAGCCCTTTGTAGGGCAGATTCGGCAAAATAGCGTGACCTGCGAGTCATAACGCGCATCTTCACTGTATTGTATCGACCTGGAAGATGGCGCCTGGCCCATGACCGGTCCGGTGATAGCCTTTTGTTCTTCCGGCAGTCGCTCCCCCGTGGGGCGGCGTCGAATCTCTGTTTGTCGGCAGCCCTCGGTCCTGGTGAGCGAGGGTTTTCAGCTGTTTATTATTGGGAAGCCGTAATGATTGGCATAAAAAGCATTGCGAGCTACGTGCCTGTAGCCGGCGTGGACAATTACGCACAAGGTGCAAAATTCGAGAAGGATGAAGCTTTCATCCTCGGCAAGATCGGTTCGGCCTTCCTGCCGCGCAAGGATGACGAGCAGGAAACCTCGGACCTGTGCGTCGAGGCCGTGAACGCGCTGTTCGCCCGCAATCCCGAGCTCACGCGCGAATCCATCGACGTGCTGATCGTGGTTACCCAGAACGGCGATGAAGAAGGCCTGCCGCATACCGCCGCCATCGTCCAGGACAAGCTCGGCTTGCCGACCAGCGTGGCCGCGTTCGACATTTCCCTGGGCTGCTCCGGTTATGTCTATGGCATTTACGCGATCAAGGGTTTCATGGAAGCGACTGGCCTGAAGAATGGCCTGCTGGTGACCGCCGACCCGTATTCGAAAATCGTCGACCCCGAAGATCGCAACACCACCATGCTCTTCGGTGATGCGGCGACGGCAACCTGGATGGGCGAAGGCGCGCCCTGGCAGCTGGGCAAGGCCAAGTTCGGCACCGACGGTTCCGGCGCGCCACACCTGAAGGTCAGCGATGGCGTGTTTTTCATGAATGGCCGCCAGGTATTCAACTTCGCCTTGCTCAAGGTCCCGGCGCACCTGCACGAGTTGCTGGAAGAGTCCGGCTTGCAAGCGGACGATATCGATGCATTCTGCATCCACCAGGGCAGTGCGGCGATCGTCGATGCGGTGGCACGGCGTTTCGAGGGTGAACCCGAGAAGTTCATCAAGGATATGGTCGAGACCGGTAACACGGTATCCTCGAGCATTCCGTTGTTGCTGGAAAAACATGTGCTCGATTCCACGTTCAAGCGCGTGGCCCTCAGCGGCTTTGGCGTGGGTTTGTCCTGGGGCTCTGCGATCATTCAGCGGGCTTGAGTGTTTAACGCTTCTGAAAGGGCGCTCCAGGTGAAATAACCTTGAGCGCCATTTTTTTGCGTGGATGTTGAGTGAGATGGCATGAGTGAAAATTTCGAGGACAACTTGCAGGTCATCGGCGCTCGTTGGCCGGGCCTGTTGGCGCGGCTATTGGCCGAGGACAGCGAGTCGCTGGCGGTCGAACTGGTGGAGGGGCTCGGCTCAACCCTGAGCGTGGGTGGGATTCAGCTCACCAGTCGGCACGATCGCGTCGCCGAGGCCCGGCTACAGGCCGCCAGCCTGCAGCCGGGCAGCCCCTTGCTGCACCTGTACGGTACGGGGCTGGGCGATCTGCAACAGGTCCTGCTGGAGCTGCCGAGCTTGCAGCGCCTGCGCGTCCATATCCTCAATGGGGCGCTGTTCAAGTTGGTACTGGGCCTGCTGGACCAGCGTTCGTGGTTGGACGATCCGCGGGTTGAATTGAGCTATGCCGCCGATCATCCCGAGATTCTTCTGCCGTTTTTCGCGCTGCCGGCCGAACTGGCATTGGCCGATGATTGCAATGCGCGGATGCGTGATCGTCTGGTTGGCGAGGTGCTCCTGAGCTTCAACAACCGTGAATTCGATCCGAGGTCCGCGGTGATAGTTCAACGTCTACGGGACACGCGCGAGGTGTTCGGTGCCGATCGCGATGTGGCCGAGCTGTTTTCGACGCGCGTGGGCCAGCACATCTATGTGATTGGCACCGGGCCGACATTGGAGCAGCAGTTCGACAAGTTGCGTGCGATCGGCGAGCAGCCGGACCGCCCCTTGTTCATCAGTGTCGACACCGCTTATCGGCCCTTGCGCGAGCACGGGATCAGGCCGGATATCGTGGTCAGCATCGACCAGCGCATCGGTTTTCGGCATTTGCCCCCCGAAGCGTCCGACGGTATTCCCCTGGTCTATATGCCGTTGAGCGATCCCCAGGTGTTGCACGCCTGGAAAGGTCCGCGCTACGGCGGTTGTTCCATCAGCCCGATCTATGCCTCGGTCCGCGAGCAGTTTCATAGAGGTCTGCTATTCGTCGGGGGTAGCGTCCTGCATCCAGCGGTCGACCTGGCGGTGAAGATGGGCGCGGCGCGCATCACCCTGTTCGGCGCCGACTTCGCTTTCCCGCTGAACAAGACGCATGCGGGCTGGAAGGATGGCGATCTCGGCCCGGGTGTCGAGCTGGCACGGCACTGGGTGCTGGATGGCCAGGGGCAGCGGGTCAGGACCCAGTTGAACTTCCGTCGCTACCTGGTTGAACTGGAGCGCTATATCGCCTGTCATCCGCAGGTGACTTTCCTGAACAGCAGTCGGGCGGGGGCCCGGATCCTCGGCAGCGGATTCGACCAGGAGTTTGTGCGATGAATCGGTTGGCGCAGTGCATCGAGGATGCTCGCGAATGTGCCGGGCTGTTTCGCCTGGGGCGTGATGTGGAGGCGGCATTGGAGATGGTCGAAGTGTTCGACACGGCTCAGCTGGCATTGCAAGGCGCGCCGCAGGAGGTCCGGCAACAGTGGGCGCAACTGCTGACGCGCATGTTGGCGTGCCAGGAGTCACAGGACTGGTTGGGGCTGGCCGATTGGATGGAGTATGAGTTGGTGGGGTTGCTGGAGTCGGCGGCAATTCCCTGACGTCATTTTTTCTCCTGGGACGAGGCGCCAAGTCCTTGTTTTCCAAGGGGTGGCAGGGTGATGGCAAAATTTTTAAAAAAAGCCCTCAAGCAACTTGCAATCCCGACGATAACTATTACGAAGGTTCTCTAGGCCATACCCGGCGCTTGCCAGGGCCGGAAGCCGCAGTACCCAACCAACGAGGATTTCGTCATGTCTTTAACCGTAAACACCAACGTGACTTCGCTGTATGTTCAGAAGAACCTGAGCAACGCAGCAGACGCCCTGTCCACTTCCATGCAGCGCCTGTCTTCGGGCCTGAAAATCAACAGCGCCAAGGACGACGCCGCCGGCCTGCAGATCTCCACTCGCATGACCAGCCAGATCCGTGGTCAGAACGTTGCGGTTAAAAACGCCAACGACGGTATCTCCCTGGCGCAGACCGCTGAAGGCGCGCTGCAAGAATCCACCAACATCCTGCAGCGTATGCGTGAACTAGCTGTTCAAGCCCGTAACGGCACCAACGGTACTGCTGACCAGAAAGCGACCAACGCTGAATTCGCCCAGATGTCGGACGAATTGACTCGTATCGCCAACTCCACTCAGTTGAACGGCAAAAACCTGCTGGACGGCTCGGCTGGTACCGTTACCCTGCAAGTGGGCTCCAACACTGGTTCGGCTAACCACATCGACCTGGTACTGAGCTCCAAGTTCGACGCCGCCAGCATGTCCGTGGACAGCGGTACTCTGGTTCTGACCGGTGCTACCAGCGCCGCCGCGGCATCGAACATCGATAACGCGATCACCGCGATCGACGCCGCAATCGCTGCAATCGGTGCTACCCGTGCCAACCTCGGTGCTTCGCAGAACCGTCTGACCAGCACCATTTCCAACCTGCAGAACGTGACCCAGAACGTGACCGCTGCACAAGGTCGCGTACAGGACACCGACTTCGCTGCTGAAACCGCTCAGCTGACCAAGAGCCAGACCCTGCAACAGGCTTCCACCTCTGTTCTGGCTCAAGCCAACCAACTGCCTTCCGCTGTACTGAAGCTGCTTCAGTAATTTCGGAATGAGTTTTGGCGGGGGAGTGTGCTGGTCGCGCTCTCTCGCTTTTTCACGTTGAGAGGTGATGGACGTGGACATGAGTGTAAAGCTTAATTCGTCTTACCCAGCTGTTACGCCGACCAGTTCAAGCCCTGTTGCCGATAAAACGGTCACGGCGCCTCAGGCGGATACGGTAAAAGCCGTTTCGGCCACCAGCAAGGACTCGGGGTCTTCCGACAGGCTCAAGCAGGCTGTGCAGGATATCGAAAAGTTCGTGCAGTCGATCAAGCGCAATCTGGAGTTTTCCATCGACGAGCACTCGGGGCAAGTCGTGGTCAAGGTCATCGCCAGCGAGACCGGCGAGGTGGTGCGACAGATTCCCAGCGAAGAGGCCTTGAAACTGGCTGACAACTTGAGTTCGGCGAGCCACGTGCTGTTCGACGCGAAAGCCTGACAGCTGGCATGAATAGTGTTTGCAAGTTCTTCAGGCGCTGGCAAAGGTCAAAAGACTGGCAGCAAATTGTGGGGAGATAGGCATGGCAAGTCCAATTTCAACGAGTACGGGCCTGGGTTCCGGCCTGAATATCAGTTCGATCGTGGATGCGTTGGTCGGTGCCGATAAGTCGGCCAAGCAGTCGCAGATCGACACTCAGACAAAAAGCAACACGCTGAAGCTTTCTGGCGTGGGCTCGCTGAAAAGCGCGCTGACAGCGTTCCAGACCGCGCTGACCAATCTTAACAGTACAACCACTCCACAGTTCCCGGGTTTTTCGGCAACATCGGGGACTCCGTCGACTTTGACGGCCACCACCGATAATACTGCGGTAGCGGGTACCTACAGCATTTCCGTCACTAACCTTGCCACGGGCTCGAAGGTAGCCAGTGCTTCGTTTGCCGGTGGTGCGACTAGTGCCATTCCGAGTGGTACCCTGACCATCAGTCAGAATGGCACTAATTACAACGTCACCATCCCGGCCAATGCCACCTTGCAGACTACGCGGGATGCGATCAACTCCACGTTGTCGGCCAATGGTATTTCCGCCAACATTGTGACCGACAGCAACGGTTCGCGCCTGGTGCTCGGTTCGACTACCACGGGAGCCGGTTCCGACTTGTCGGTCAGCGGTATTGCCGGGCTGGCGATCGATGGCACTCAGGTGATGAGCAATCCCCCGTCGGCGACGAGCTCGGGGACGGTCTCTGCGTTGGCCAAGGATGCGAACCTGTCCATTGATGGTCTGACGGTTACCAGCAAGACCAATACCGTCAGTAGTGCTGTCAGTGGGCTGACACTGAACTTGGTTGCGGCGGGAAGCTCGACGGTTACCGTGGGCACCAACACCACCGGTCTGCAGACCTCGATCCAGACTTTCGTGAGTGCCTACAATACCCTGATGCAGACAGTGAATACGCTGAGTACGGCGACCCTGGATGCCAATGGCAAACCAACCGTTTCAGCGGCGTTTACCGGCGATTCGTTGCCGCGCTCGCTGATCGCCGACATACGTGGCGCGCTCACCACTCCGGGGGCGAGTAGTGGGTTGGCGGTACTCTCTCAGCTGGGGGTGGCAACCGACCAGACCACGGGGCAGTTGAACTTCAACAGCGCCACGTTCACCAGGGCCATGACCACCGATGGTCTGAGTGGCCAGGTGCAGACGCTGTTTACCGGCACTACCGCAAACTCTGGTGCGGACGGTCTGTTGGCGCGGATGACCAAGGCTATCGATCCTTACGTCAAGACCGGCGGATTGCTCGATCAGCGCAGCACCAGTCTGAAGACTCAGTCCACTGACCTGACCAATCAGCAGGCGGCCTTGGATCTGCATGTCACCAACCTGACCGCCACGCTGACCGCCAAGTACAATGCCATGGACCTGGTGGTCGGGCAGTTGAAGCAGACCGCCACTAGTATTACGTCGTTCTTCACCTCGCTGAACGCACAGAAATCGGGCTGACTCCCGGCGTCCACGGCAAAAACCCGGCTGCGTTTACCGCGTGCCGGGTTTTTGCCTTTTGGGTCTAAAGTTTTTTGACTCAAAGGCGATACACTGCTTATACGAACCCTGAGTGGTAACGAGGTAGAACATGAATCCGATGCTAGCCCTTCGGCAATACCAGAAGGTAGGAGCCCAGGCACAGACCTCCGAGGCCAGTCCTCATCGCCTGGTGCAGATGCTGATGGAAGGTGGCCTGGACCGCATTGCCCAGGCCAAGGGTGCCATTGAGCGCAACGACATCGCCGCCAAGGGTGTCGCCATCGGCAAGGCCATCGGCATTGTCGGTGGCTTGCGCGAAGGCTTGGACTTGGAGAAGTCGGCGGATTCGCTGGGTGATCTGGACAATCTTTACGCTTACATGATGACGCGTCTGGCGCAAGCCAATATCCAGTCGGACACCCGGATGCTCGACGAAGTCGCCGGTCTGCTCACCACGGTCAAGGAAGGTTGGGACGCCATCGCCGCACCAAGTCCGCAGTTTTAAGGAGTTCATCATGAGTCTCGTACTGCAGCGTATCGAAGAAACCCGTGCCGCCTTGGTGAAGGCTTTGGCCGATCGCGACTGGGAGGCCATCACCCGGTTGGACCTGGCCTGCCGCGCCTGCATGGAGGATGTGCTCGGCGAGACTGGATTGGACGAGGATGCGCTGCGCGTCAAGTTGGAAGAGTTGCTCCATGTCTATCGTCAGCTGCTGGAAGCGGCCATGGGCGAACGTCAGTCGATAGTCGATGAGATGTCGAAGATCCAGCAAGCAAGGAACGCCGCAAAGGTTTACCATCTGTTCGGTTAGTGTTGGGTTAATCGAACCGTATTGCGCCATAAATTTGACTATGTACGCTTTTTTGACTTAACTAGTGCTGTTTCCAGATTTCAGTCGTCCTTGAAGGCCGTGTCCGGCCTCGGATGTCTAGCTTGCCCACCCATACCGGGCATCGAGTTGACTAGGGAAGTTGCTATTGCATGTGGCGTGAAACCAAAATTCTGCTGATCGATGACGATAGCATTCGCCGCCGCGACCTGGCGGTGATTTTAAATTTTCTCGGCGAAGAAAATTTCTCCTGCACCAGCGATGACTGGCAGCAGGTTGTGGCGTCTTTGTCGTCCAGTCGCGAAGTGCTGTGTGTCCTGGTCGGGACGGTCAACGCCGCGAGCGGAGTGACTGGCTTGCTTAAGACACTGTCCACCTGGGATGAGTTCCTTCCCGTGTTGCTTTTGGGTGAAATTTCTTCTGCCGACCTGCCTGAAGACCAGCGTCGCCGGGTGTTGTCGAGCCTGGAAATGCCTCCCAGCTACAGCAAGTTGCTCGACTCCCTGCACCGTGCCCAGGTCTATCGCGAGATGTACGACCAGGCCCGTGAGCGCGGTCGGCAGCGTGAGCCCAACCTGTTTCGCAGCCTGGTCGGTACCAGTCGCGCGATCCAGCATGTGCGCCAGATGATGCAGCAAGTAGCCGACACCGATGCCAGCGTGCTGATTCTCGGCGAGTCCGGCACCGGCAAGGAAGTGGTGGCGCGCAACCTGCACTATCACTCCAAGCGTCGCGACGCGCCTTTTGTGCCGGTCAACTGTGGGGCGATCCCCGCCGAGTTGCTGGAAAGCGAGCTGTTCGGTCACGAGAAGGGCGCCTTTACCGGGGCCATCACCACTCGTGCCGGGCGTTTCGAGCTGGCCAATGGCGGTACGCTGTTCCTCGACGAGATCGGCGACATGCCGTTGCCGATGCAGGTCAAGCTGTTGCGCGTGCTGCAGGAGCGCACCTTCGAGCGCGTGGGCAGCAACAAGACCCAGAGCATTGACGTGCGGATCATTGCGGCCACCCACAAGAACCTCGAGAGCATGATCGAGGTCGGCAGCTTCCGCGAAGACCTCTACTACCGCCTGAACGTGTTCCCCATCGAGATGGCGCCGTTGCGCGAGCGGGTCGAAGACATCCCGCTGCTGATGAACGAATTGATCTCGCGCATGGAGCATGAAAAGCGCGGCTCCATCCGTTTCAATTCGGCGGCGATCATGTCGTTGTGCCGTCATGCCTGGCCGGGCAACGTCCGCGAACTGGCCAATCTGGTGGAGCGCATGGCGATCATGCATCCGTACGGGGTGATCGGCGTTGCCGAACTGCCGAAAAAATTCCGCTACGTCGATGACGAAGACGAGCAGTTGGTGGACAGCCTGCGCAGCGACCTGGAAGAACGGGTGGCGATCAACGGCCATGCGCCGGACTTCAGCAACTCGGCGATGCTGCCGCCCGAGGGCCTGGACCTCAAGGACTATCTTGGTGGCCTGGAACAGGGGTTGATCCAGCAGGCCCTCGACGATGCCAATGGCATCGTTGCGCGCGCCGCCGAGCGTCTGCGTATCCGTCGCACCACCCTGGTGGAAAAGATGCGCAAGTACGGTATGAGTCGACGCGAGGGCGATGAACAGGCAGATGATTGACGCCTGTTTTTCAACCTGCTGAAAACTGGATGGTTTTTTTTAGGCACGGGTATTGCTAAGTCTCTTGCAACGTTCCGTTTAAATGACGGTCAGCCAAGCGAGAGAGCACCATGCCCCAAGCCGCCCCGATGTCACCGGTCCCTGAATCCACGGGACAATCGTCGTCCGTCGAGCAGGTCAGTCGGCTGGGCCTGGAACAGGCCTTCTCGCTGTTCAATCAGATGTCGACGCAGCTCACCGATTCCTACAGTCTGCTCGAGGCCCGGGTCACCGAGCTCAAGGGCGAGTTGGCCGTGGTCAGCGCCCAGCGCATGGCGGAACTGGCGGAAAAGGAGCGCTTGGCCAATCGCTTGCAAAACCTGCTCGACCTGTTGCCGGGCGGGGTGATCGTCATCGACTCCCATGGCCTCGTCAGCGAAGCCAACCCGGCGGCCCAGGAGCTGTTGGGGCTGCCTCTGGTCGGCGAGCTGTGGCGCAAGGTGATCGCCCGTTGCTTTGCTCCGCGTGAGGACGATGGCCATGAAATTTCCCTCAAGGACGGTCGGCGCCTGTCGATCTCCACGCGTTCGCTGGATGCGGAACCAGGCCAGTTGGTCCTGCTCAACGACCTGACTGAAACCCGTCGCCTGCAGGATCAACTGGCCCGGCATGAGCGTTTGTCATCGCTGGGGCGCATGGTTGCGTCCCTGGCGCACCAGATCCGCACACCGCTCTCGGCGGCCTTGCTCTATGCCAGTCACCTCACTGAACAGGTTTTGCCGGTCGAGACCCAGCAGCGCTTTGCCGGACGCCTGAAAGAGCGTCTGCATGAGTTGGAGCACCAGGTGCGCGATATGTTGGTGTTCGCTCGTGGCGAACTGCCGCTGACCGATCGGCTGACGCCCAGGGCGCTGATGCAGGCACTGCAGGCGGCTGCCCAGACCCATGTCCAGGGCGCAGCCGTGCGTTGGCAGTGCGACAGTCATGTCGGTGAGTTGTTGTGCAATCGCGACACCCTGGTAGGGGCGTTGCTGAACCTGATCGAAAACGCCCAGCAGGCCGCCACCGGTGCGGTGCGCCTGAAGGTGCACCTGTACGCCCGGGGCATGACTTTGCGCCTGTGCATCAGTGACAACGGCGCGGGGATCGCGCCGGCCGTGCTGGCGCGCCTGGGTGAGCCTTTCTTTACCACCAAGACCACCGGTACCGGCCTTGGCCTCGCCGTGGTCAAGGCCGTTGCCCGGGCGCACCAGGGCGACATGCAATTACATTCACGGCTGGGGCGTGGCACTTGTGCGATGGTCTGCCTGCCGCTGATTCCTGGCGTCATGGAGGAAGCTCAACAATGAGCACGTTGCTCAAGGTCCTGCTGGTCGAGGATGATCATGCCTTGCGTGAGGCGCTGGCCGATACCCTGCTGCTGGCCGGGCATCGGTTTCACGCGGTCGGTTCGGCTGAGGAGGCGCTGGAGGCGGTGGCCCGGGAGCCATTCGGCCTGGTGATCAGTGACGTCAATATGCCGGGCATGGACGGGCACCAGCTGCTGTGCCTGCTGCGTGCGCGCCAGCCGCAATTGCCGGTGTTGCTGATGACTGCTCACGGGGCGGTGGAGCGTGCGGTCGATGCGATGCGCCAGGGGGCGGCCGATTACCTGGTCAAGCCGTTCGAGCCCAAGGCCCTGCTGGATCTGGTGGCGCGGCATGCCCTGGGGCAGTTGAGCGCACAGGACAGTGAGGGGCCGATTGCCGCGGAGCCGGCCAGCGCCCAGTTGCTCGAACTGGCGGCGCGGGTGGCGCGCAGCGAATCGACCGTGTTGATTTCCGGGGAATCCGGCACCGGCAAGGAGGTCCTGGCCCGTTATATCCATCAACAGTCGCCGCGTGCCAGCCAGCCGTTTATCGCCATCAACTGCGCGGCGATTCCCGACAATATGCTGGAGGCGACCCTGTTCGGTCACGAAAAGGGCTCGTTCACTGGCGCCATCGCGGCCCAGGCTGGCAAGTTCGAGCAGGCCGATGGCGGGACCATTCTGCTCGATGAGATTTCCGAAATGCCCCTTGGCCTCCAGGCCAAGCTGCTGCGCGTGCTCCAGGAGCGTGAAGTCGAACGGGTGGGTGCGCGCAAACCGATCACCCTGGATATCCGGGTGGTCGCTACCACCAACCGCGACCTGGCCGCGGAAGTGGCGGCGGGGCGTTTTCGTGAGGATCTTTACTATCGCCTGTCGGTTTTTCCACTGGCCTGGCGTCCATTGCGCGAGCGTACCGCCGATATTCTGCCGCTGGCCGAGCGTTTGCTGGCCAAGCACAGCGCCAAAATGAAACATGCCGCTGTTCGCCTGTCCCCCCAGGCGCAGGCCTGCCTGATTGGCTATCCATGGCCGGGCAATGTGCGCGAGCTGGACAATGCGATCCAGCGGGCGCTGATCCTGCAGCAGGGCGGGCTGATCCAGGCTGAGGATTTCTGCCTGGTCGGCCCGGTCGGCGGGGTATCCATGCCCGGGCTGGCCGCCATTGCCGTCCGGCCGTCTGTGGTTGAGCCCGCCGTGAGCGAGGGGGGGGCGGTCGAGCAGTTGGGTGGCCTGGGTGACGACCTGCGCCGTCGCGAATTCCAGATGATCATCGACACCCTGCGCGCCGAGCGCGGGCGCCGCAAGGAAGCCGCCGAGCGCCTGGGTATCAGCCCGCGTACGCTGCGGTACAAGCTGGCGCAGATGCGCGATGCCGGGATGGATGTCGAGGCCTATCTATTTGCCACATAAGTCGATTCAGGCTTGTGTGTTATGTATCGGATTTTGTTCGAAGACGATAAGGAGCTGGCACCCTTGTTGCTAATCCTTCACTAACTGCTGCACGAGTGTCAAAAAAATGCAGGTCGCCGGAGAGAGAAGTTCATGAGCCAGGGTGTTGAATTTAATCGATTGATGCTGGACATGCGCTCCATGCAAATGGATGCCATGGCTCAACCGAAATCGGCTGTGGCCGCGCCGGAAGTCAGCGGTAGCAGCTTTTCCGACTTGCTCGGCAGTGCGATCAACAAAGTCAATAACGTGCAGCAAGCCTCGAGCCAGCTGTCCACGGCATTCGAAATCGGCAAGAGCGGTGTCGACCTGACTGACGTCATGATTGCCTCGCAGAAAGCCAGTGTCTCGTTCCAGGCCTTGACCCAGGTGCGCAACAAATTGGTCCAGGCGTATCAAGACATCATGCAGATGCCGGTTTAAGGGTTAGGGACGTAGACAGTCATGGCAGAAGTTCTCGCCGATAACGTACCGGCCAAATCCAGCCCCGCAGACGGTAAACCGCCACTGTTCGGCTTGTCTTTTCTGGAAAATATTTCCGAAATGACCATGCTGCGGCAGGTTGGCCTGATGGTCGGCCTGGCCGCCAGCGTGGCAATTGGCTTTGCCGTGGTGCTGTGGTCCCAGCAACCTGACTACCGGCCGCTGTATGGCAGCCTGGCCGGGATGGATGCCAAGCAGGTCATGGAGACCCTGGCCGCCGCGGATATTCCCTACACCGTCGAGCCGAACTCCGGCGCATTGCTGGTCAAGGCCGATGATGTGTCCCGGGCGCGGCTCAAGCTGGCCGCCGCCGGCGTGACCCCGAGCGACGGCAACATCGGTTTCGAGATTCTCGACAAGGACCAGGGCCTGGGCACCAGCCAGTTCATGGAAGCGACCCGTTATCGTCGCGGCCTGGAAGGCGAGCTGGCGCGGACCATTTCCAGCCTGAACAATGTCAAGGGTGCCCGCGTGCACCTGGCTATTCCGAAAAGCTCGGTGTTCGTGCGCGATGAACGCAAGCCCAGCGCCTCGGTATTGGTCGAATTGTATTCCGGGCGCTCCCTGGAACCAGGACAGGTGATTGCCATTATCAACCTGGTGGCGACCAGTGTTCCGGAACTGAGCAAATCGCAGATCACCGTCGTCGATCAGAAAGGCAACCTGCTCTCCGATCAGGCGCAGAACTCCGAATTGAGCATGGCCGGCAAGCAGTTCGATTACAGCCGGCGCATGGAAAGCATGCTGACCCAGCGTGTGCACAACATCCTGCAACCGGTGCTGGGCAATGATCGCTACAAGGCTGAAGTTTCCGCCGACGTCGATTTCAGCGCCGTCGAGTCGACCTCCGAACAGTTCAACCCGGACCAGCCGGCGCTGCGCAGCGAACAGTCGACCACTGAACAGCGTACCGCCAGCAACGGTCCGCAAGGTGTGCCCGGGGCCCTGAGCAATCAGCCGCCAGGTCCGGCCAGTGCGCCGCAGACCACCGGCGGCGCTGGCGCTTCGTCCGGTGCCATCGCGGCTGGTCAGCCGCTGCTCGATGCCAACGGCCAACAGATCATGGACCCGGCCACCGGTCAACCGATGCTGGCGCCCTATCCGGCGGACAAGCGTCAACAGTCGACCAAGAACTTCGAGCTGGATCGCTCCATCAGCCATACCAAGCAACAGCAGGGACGTCTGACCCGTCTGTCGGTAGCAGTGGTGGTCGACGACCAGGTCAAGATCAACCCGACCAATGGCGAGACCACTCGTGCGCCGTGGAGCGCCGACGAACTGGCCCGCTTCACCCGTCTGGTCCAGGACGCCGTCGGTTTCGAGGCCAGTCGCGGCGATAGTGTCAGTGTGATCAACGTGCCATTCTCCGCCGAGCGCGGTGAAGTGATCGCCGATATCCCGTTCTACTCGCAACCCTGGTTCTGGGATGTGGTCAAGCAGGTACTAGGTGTATTGTTCATCCTGGTGCTGGTGTTCGGCGTGCTGCGTCCGGTGCTCAACAACATCACCGGTGGTGGCAAGGGCAAGCAGCTTGCCGGATTTGGCGGCGACGTCGAACTCGGTGGCATGGGCGGTCTGGATGGCGAGCTGTCCAACGACCGCGTCAGCCTGGGCGGCCCGCAAAGCATCCTGTTGCCGAGCCCGAGCGAAGGCTATGACGCACAACTGAATGCCATCAAGAGTCTGGTAGCCGAAGATCCGGGCCGTGTGGCACAGGTCGTCAAAGAGTGGATTAACGCCGATGAGTAATAACGCCGCCGTCACCCAGAAGCTGACCCGGGTCGATAAAGCCGCGATCTTGCTGCTGTCGCTGGGTTCCACCGATGCCGCACAGGTATTGCGCCACATGGGCCCGAAAGAAGTTCAACGGGTCGGCGTGGCCATGGCGCAGATGCGTAACGTGCACCGCGAGCAGGTCGAGCAGGTCATGAGCGAGTTCGTCGAGATCGTCGGCGACCAGACCAGCCTGGGCGTCGGTTCCGACGACTACGTGCGCAAGATGCTCACCCAGGCCCTGGGCGAAGACAAGGCCAACGGTCTGATCGACCGTATCCTGCTGGGGGGCAATACCAGCGGCCTGGACAGCCTCAAGTGGATGGAACCGCGGGCGGTGGCGGATGTGATCCGCTACGAGCACCCGCAGATCCAGGCCATTGTCGTGGCCTACCTGGACCCCGACCAGGCCGGTGAAGTGCTGAACAACTTCGACCACAAGGTGCGCCTGGACATCATCCTGCGGGTCTCGTCGTTGAACACGGTACAACCGGCGGCGCTCAAGGAACTCAACCAGATTCTCGAGAAGCAGTTCTCCGGCAACTCCAACGCGGCGCGTACCACTCTGGGCGGTATCAAGCGTGCCGCGGATATCATGAACTTCCTCGACAGCTCGATCGAAGGCCAGTTGATGGACTCGATCCGCGAAGTGGACGAGGATCTGTCGACCCAGATCGAAGACCTCATGTTCGTCTTCAACAACCTGTCCGACGTCGACGACCGCGGGATCCAGGCGCTGCTGCGCGAGGTCTCTTCGGATGTACTGGTCCTGGCACTCAAGGGCTCCGACGAAGGCGTCAAGGAAAAGATCTTCAAGAACATGTCCAAGCGTGCGGCGGAGCTGCTGCGCGACGACCTCGAAGCCAAGGGCCCGGTGCGCGTCAGCGACGTCGAGACCGCGCAGAAGGAAATCCTCACCATCGCCCGCCGTATGGCCGAAGCCGGAGAAATCGTGCTCGGTGGCAAGGGCGGCGAAGAGATGATCTAAGGATCGAGCCATGACTGATCCAACCGATCTGATCCGCGCCCGGGACGTGGGTGGTTTCGACCTCTGGTCGCTGCCCAGTTTCGACCCGCATGTCGAGGTGTCCGAGCCGGAACCGGTGGAAGAAGCACCCGCCGAGATGGAAGAGGTACCGCTGGAGGAAGTCCAGCCGCTGACCCTCGAAGAGCTCGAAAGCATTCGCCAGGAGGCCTATAACGAAGGCTTCGCCGTGGGCGAGCGCGAAGGTTTCCACAGTACCCAGCTCAAGGTGCGGCAGGAGGCGGAAGTCGCCCTGAGCGCCAAGCTCAAGTCCCTGGAACAGGTGATGGGCAATCTGTTCGCCCCCATCGCCGAGCAGGACCGGCAGATCGAGCAGAGCCTGGTAAGCCTGGTTGAGCACATGGTCCGCGAAGTTATCCAGCGCGAGCTGAAGACCGACTCCAGCCAGATCGAGCACGTCCTGCGCGAAGCCCTCAAGCTGCTGCCGCTGGGGGCCGAGAATATCCGCTTGTTCATCAATCCCCAGGACTTCGATCAGGTCAAGGCTCTGCGCGAGCGCCACGAAGCCAGTTGGCGCATCGTCGAGGACGAGGCCCTGCAGGCGGGCGGCTGCCGGATCGAAACCGAGCACAGCCGGATCGATGCCACCATCGAAACCCGTATCAGCAAGGCCGTGGCGCAGTTGTTCGATCAGCTCCATGAGCAATCCCTGCATCCGGCGCTGCCGGACATGGTCCTGGAGCTGGAGGAAGCGTTGTCGACGGTTTCCGCGCCGGACCTCTCCGATGCGTCTTGAGCGCACCAGTTTCGGCAAGCGCTTGAGCGCTTATGCCGAAGCCATTGACCTGCCCGGGCAGCCGGTCCTCGAAGGACGTCTGCTGCGCATGGTCGGCCTGACCCTCGAGGCCGAGGGGTTGCGGGCCGCCATGGGCGCGCGCTGCCTGGTGATCAATGACGACAGCTATCACCCGGTGCAGGTCGAGGCCGAGGTCATGGGCTTTTCCGGCGGCAAGGTATTCCTGATGCCGGTGGGTGGCGTGGCCGGCATTGCGCCAGGGGCCAGGGTCGTGCCTTTGGCCGACACCGGGCGCTTGCCCATGGGTATGAGCATGCTCGGGCGGGTGCTTGACGGTGCCGGTCGCGCCCTCGATGGCAAGGGCGGGATGAAGGCCGAGGACTGGGTGCCGATGGATGGTCCGACCATCAACCCGCTCAACCGCGATCCCATCAGTCAGCCGCTGGACGTGGGCATTCGCAGTATCAATGGCTTGTTGACCGTGGGTCGCGGCCAGCGTCTCGGCCTGTTCGCCGGTACCGGCGTGGGCAAGAGTGTGTTGCTCGGCATGATGACCCGCTTCACCGAGGCCGATATCATCGTCGTGGGTCTGATCGGCGAGCGCGGGCGCGAGGTGAAGGAGTTCATCGAGCACATCCTCGGCGAAGAAGGACTCAAGCGTTCGGTGGTGGTGGCGTCGCCGGCGGACGATGCGCCGCTGATGCGTTTGCGCGCAGCCATGTATTGCACGCGGATTGCCGAGTATTTCCGCGACAAGGGCAAGAATGTCCTGTTGCTCATGGATTCCCTGACCCGCTTTGCCCAGGCCCAGCGGGAAATCGCCCTGGCCATTGGCGAACCGCCGGCGACCAAGGGCTATCCGCCGTCGGTGTTCGCCAAATTGCCCAAGCTGGTGGAGCGTGCCGGCAACGCCGAGGCCGGCGGCGGTTCGATCACCGCGTTCTATACCGTGCTGTCCGAAGGCGACGATCAGCAGGACCCGATTGCCGATGCGGCGCGGGGCGTGCTCGATGGGCATATTGTCCTGTCCCGCCGTCTGGCCGAGGAAGGCCACTATCCGGCGATCGATATCGAAGCGTCCATCAGCCGGGTCATGCCGGCGGTGGTCAGTCCCGAACACATGAGTCGTGCCCAACACTTCAAGCAGCTTTGGTCGCGCTACCAGCAGAGTCGTGATTTGATCAGTGTCGGTGCTTATGTGGCGGGTGGCGACCGTGAGACCGATACCGCGATTGCCTTGCAGCCTGCGATGGTCCAGTACCTGCGCCAGGGCTTGAACGACAATATCAGCCTGGGTGAAAGCGGCGCGCATCTGGCGTCGGTGTTCGCTCCCGTGGCGGGTGGTTGATCAATCATGGCCCTGAGCCGCGCCGCGCGTCTGACCCCGGTGGTCGACATGGCCGAAAGCGCCGAGCGCACGGCGGTGCAGCGCCTTGGCTATTTCCAGGGGCAGGTGCGGGTCGCGCAAAACAAGCTGGAGGATCTCGAGCGTTTTCGCCTCGAATACCAGGAGCAATGGATACAGCGTGGCAGCCTGGGCGTTTCCGGCCAATGGTTGTTGGGCTACCAGCAGTTCCTCACGCAGTTGGACACAGCGGTTGGCCAGCAGCGCCAGAGCCTGGCCTGGCACCAGAACAACCTCGACAAGGCCCGCGAGGCCTGGCAACAGGCCTATGCCCGGGTCGAAGGCCTGCGCAAGCTGGTGCAACGCTATGTCGACGAGGCGCGCCAGTTGGAAGACAAGCGTGAACAGAAGTTGCTGGATGAGCTGTCCCAGCGTTTACCACGGCAGAGTCCGTATTGATCTGCAGGATTTTTGACGCTCACGGTTGCCCTACCCTCGGTGGGGTGCTAAACCTTGTACACGTCGCCACTGACAAGGAAGCAGGATCATGGCTGTAGTCGTAGAAGTATCGCCCGATGGCGCAAAATTGACGATTTCCATCAAAGGGCGTTTTGATTTTGGTAGGCATCAGGAATTTCGTGAGTCTTACGAGGGACTTGCCAAGAAACCGTCGTCCATTGTGGTCGATCTGAAGGAAGCGACCTATCTGGACAGCTCCGCACTGGGTATGTTGCTTTTATTGCGCGATCACGCCGGTGGTGATAAATCCGATGTGCGGGTGATCAATAGCAACTCGGATGTGCGCAAGATCCTCGCTATCTCCAATTTCGACAAACTCTTCGACATCGGCTGATAGCCATGCAGTCGGGAGCAGAGTCGCTGACGGTATTGATCGCCGAAGACGGCGCGGCCGATCGGTTGCTGCTCTCGAGCATCGTCAGGCGCCAGGGGCACGCGGTGCTGACGGCCAGTAACGGCGCCGAGGCCGTCGCCGTGTTCGAGGCGCAACGGCCACAGCTGGTGCTGATGGACGCGATGATGCCGGTGATGGACGGTTTCGAGGCCGCGCGCAGGATCAAGCTGCTGGCCGGCGAGTCGTTGGTGCCGATCATCTTCCTGACCTCCATGACCGAAGTCGATGGGTTGGTGCGTTGTCTGGAAGCCGGCGGCGACGATTTTCTGGCCAAGCCCTACAATCAGGTGATCCTGGGCGCCAAGATCAAGGCCATGGACCGTCTCAGGCGTCTGCAGGACACCGTCCTGCAACAGCGCGACCTGATTGCCCGGCACCATGACTACCTGCTCAACGAGCAGCGGGTGGCCAAGGCGGTATTCGACAAGGTGGCCCATTCCGGCTGTCTGAACGCCCCGAATATCCGTTACCTGCAGTCGCCTTATGCACTGTTCAACGGCGACCTGTTGCTGGCGGCCTATACCCCTGCCGGTGACATGCACGTGCTGCTTGGCGATTTTACCGGCCATGGCCTGCCGGCGGCGGTCGGGGCGATGCCGCTGGCGGAAGTGTTCTACGGCATGACCGCCAAGGGTTATGGTCTGCCGGAAACCCTGCGCGAGATGAATGCCAAGCTCAAGCGCATCCTGCCGGTGGACATGTTCTGCTGTGCCACCTTTCTCTGCCTGAGCCCGCAGCGCCAGGTCGTGGAAGTGTGGAATGGCGGCATGCCGGACGGTTACCTGCATCGCGTGGCCACGGGGGAGCGCCAGCCGCTGGTGGCCCGGCATCTGCCCCTGGGGGTGCTGGGGGCCGAGGCGTTCGACCATCGCACCGATGTCTACCCCATGGCCCTGGGGGATCGGGTGTTCCTGCTTTCCGATGGGGTGATCGATACCTGCGACAGCGACGATCAGCTCTTCGGGGTGGGGCGCCTGCACGAGGTCTTCGAAGCCAATCTGGATCCGGACCGTCTGTTCGAGGAAATTCAGGAGGCCTTGCAGCGTTTTCACGGCGAAGCCCGGGACGATCTGAGCATGGTCCAGATCAGTCTTCCGGCCCCGGCACGTCAATTGTCGAGCGCCGTGGTCTATTCCGACAGCGGTGAATCCTGCCCGCTGGACTGGTCGGTGAATTTCGAGTTTCGCGCGGCCACGCTCAAACGCTTCAACCCGTTGCCGTATCTGCTCCAATTGCTGATGGAAGTACATGGCCTGCGCACGCAGAGCGGGGCGCTCTATAGTGTCCTCGCCGAACTCTACTCCAACGCCCTGGAGCACGGTGTCCTGAACCTGGATTCGAGCCTCAAGCGCGATGTACGAGGATTTGCGCAATACTATGAACAACGCAATCGGCGTCTGCTCGAACTGCGGGAGGGATTTGTGCGCGTGCGCCTGGAGGTGGTTCCGCAAGGAGAGGGCGGTCGGTTGTGCATACAGGTCGAGGACAGCGGCAACGGTTTTGACGTGGCGCAGGTCATGGCGCGTCCAGTGGCGGTCGATCGGCTGTCGGGGCGTGGTGTGGGGCTGGTTCGTCAGCTCGGTCGCAATGCCAGCTGGTCGGACAATGGGCGCAGTGCCCACGTGGAGTTTTCGTGGGAGGCTCAGGCATAATTCGCAGGTCAGGAGCAGGGAGCGATCAAGTGGACAACGATATGGAGCATCTGGATCGTGATGCACTCAGTGCGTTGCAGGAGATCATGGAAGATGAGTATCCGCTGTTGCTGGATACTTTTCTCGAGGACTCGGGAAAACGCCTGGGACAGTTGCATCAGGCGAGCAACGCCGTGGATCTCGGTGCGCTGGCGCACAGCTTCAAGGGCAGCAGCAGCAACATGGGCGCGCTGCGCCTGGCCGAGCTTTGTCGTCAGTTGGAGCTGCTTGCCACGCAACTGCCGCTGGTCGGTGTCGAAGAACTGATCAACCAGATTGATCGGGAATATGAGCTGGTGCGGTGCTTTTACGAGACCGAACGCGAGCGCTTTCCGGTCAGACCCTAGCGCGAGGGTGGGGCGCGCCCGCCAAGGGGCAGATTGGCCCGAACCTTGCTATTACTCCCTGTACTGTACTTACGACCCCTGTGCAGCGGAGATCGTGTTATGCCACTTGCCCCCAATTCGCTCCTCCAGGCCACCGCTGCCGTCAAGCCGCAGGCGGACCCTGTCATTCCCGCGCCGACGGCTGTCGCAACGCCCAAGGACAATGCTTTCAGCTTTGCCCAGGTCTACCGGGATACGCAGAGCAATCCGGTCAAGGTTGCCATGAATCCGCTCAAGACGACGCCGGACAAGGCCCCTGTGCTGCCTTCCAAACCGGATGCGCCGGCCAGCAAAGCCAGCAACACGGATGCCGCCTCGCCGTCGTCGGTTGCCGGTAGCGGCAAATCCTTGCCTGCCGACAAATCGGCAAAGGCGGATGACAAGACGGCGTCTGCTGCTGACAAGACGGCATCCGCTGATGGCAAGAGTGCCACGGACAAGACGACGGCCGACGGCACCACTGCCTCGACCGATGCCTCGAAATCTGGCGACAAGAGCGCTTCCGGCGGCGACGCCAAGAGTGTGGCCAGCGATACGCCAGTCGCCGTGGCGACGCCGGATCCGAGCGTCGATCCGGCCTTGCTCCAGGCTGCCGCAACGCCACCAGCCCCCGCGCCCGCCGCAGCCACGCCGGTCGATCCGGCGGTGCTCCAGGCGCCCCTGGCTGCGACCACGCCGGCCGCGGTGACCACGTCGACCGCTACCGGTGATTTCGATCCGGCCGCCGACCCGCTGGACAATCTGCCGGCGGTACGCCTGGCCATGGAGCAGGGCGGTCACGTATCGAGTGGCAGTCAGGCCTCGGCGAAATCCACCGACAGCACCGGGACCAACACCGGTACCAATGCCACCGATTCGACGCTGGCGCAGAACCCGGTCAATAACGTCGTCACCCTGCTGGATCAGAAGACCGATCCCGGTAGCAGCGGCCAGGGTGGCGACAAATCCTTCAAGACCTTGATCGATGACGGTCTGAAAGATATCAAGAGTGCCTCCAGCGATACCCGGGTCGATGATTTCGCCAATCGCCTGGCGGCCCTGACCCAGGCGGCCACGCCCAAGACCGCGAATGCGCTGCCGGCCAGCCAGCCGTTGGCGATGCATCAGAGCGGCTGGAGCGAAGAGGTGGTCAATCGGGTCATGTACCTCTCCAGCGCCAATCTCAAGTCGGCGGAGATCCAGTTGCAACCCGCCGAACTGGGGCGCCTGGATATCAAGGTGAACATGTCAGCCGACCAGCCGACGCAGATCAGCTTCATCAGTGCCCATGCCGGGGTGCGCGACGCCCTGGAAGGCAACATGCCGCGCCTGCGCGACATGCTGCAACAGCAAGGTCTTGGGCAGGCCGATGTCACGGTTTCCGACCAGGCCCGTGGTTGGGCTGGCCAGGGCCAGGGCGCGCAGCAGCAACAGCAGCAGGCGCAGAAAGGTGGCAACACTGGCGGTAGCCTGAGTGGCGACAGTCAGGACGAGCTGTCCATTGCCGCGGTCGGCGAGGCGGCGGCGGTCAGCTCCAGCGTGGTGGTAGGCTCCAGCGCGGTCGACTATTACGCCTGATCCCATGTCGGACACCGCGGTGTGCACGGGGTTTCCCAGTGTGCATTTGTAGGAGCCAGCAAGCTGGCTCCTACAGGTTCCGTTGTATTTCAAAGACTGTATTTCTCTTATGCCCAATCTGGCATAACACTTGCTCCAGCCTTGCCGTGCGACTATGAAAAATCGAATAGTGACGGATTATTGGCATGGCGAAGAGCGAAGCAGCGGTAAAAGAACCCGGCAGTAAAAGCAAACTCAAGCTCATCATCGTCATTGTGCTGGGCGCACTGCTGGCCATCGGCTTGTCGGTGGGCGCGACCTGGTACTTCATGCACAGTGCCCAGAGCAAACCGGCTCCGGCCCCTGTCGAAACCAGCAGCAGCACCAAGCCACCGGCGATTTTCGAGTCGATGGCGCCGGCCTTCGTCACCAACTTCAAGGATGCCTCCGGTCGCCAGCGCTACATGCAGGTGAGCATCACGCTGCTGGCGCGCAACCAGGCCGACCTGGATGCCCTGAAAGTCCACATGCCGGTGATCCGCAACAACCTGGTGATGCTGTTCTCCGGGCAGACCTACGAAACCCTCGCCACCCCGGTCGGTCAGGAATTGCTGCGTCAGAAAGCTACTGCCAGCGTGCAGGAAGTGGCGCAGAAGGAAGTCGGCAAAGTGGTGGTTGAACAGCTGCTCTTCACTAACTACGTATTGCAGTAGGATCACGACATGGCCGTGCAGGATCTGCTGTCCCAGGATGAGATCGATGCCCTCTTGCACGGCGTCGATGACGGTCTGGTGCAGACCGAAACCGCTGCCGAGCCCGGCAGTGTCAAAAGTTATGATCTGACCAGCCAGGATCGCATCGTCCGCGGACGCATGCCGACCCTGGAGATGATCAACGAACGTTTCGCCCGCTACACCCGCATCAGCATGTTCAACATGCTGCGCCGCTCCGCCGATGTGGCGGTCGGTGGCGTGCAGGTGATGAAGTTTGGCGAATACGTGCATTCGCTCTATGTTCCCACCAGCCTCAACCTGGTGAAGATCAAGCCGCTGCGCGGTACCGCGCTGTTCATCCTTGATGCCAAGCTGGTGTTCAAGCTGGTGGACAACTTTTTCGGTGGCGATGGCCGCCATGCCAAGATCGAAGGCCGTGAATTCACGCCCACCGAACTGCGAGTAGTGCGCATGGTGCTGGAGCAGGCGTTCATCGACCTCAAGGAGGCCTGGCAGGCGATCATGGAAGTCAATTTCGAGTACATCAACTCGGAAGTGAACCCGGCCATGGCCAACATCGTCGGTCCGAGCGAGGCGGTGGTGGTGTCCACCTTCCATATTGAACTCGATGGCGGCGGCGGCGACCTGCACGTGACCATGCCGTACTCGATGATCGAGCCGGTGCGTGAGATGCTCGACGCCGGTTTCCAGTCCGACCTCGACGACCAGGACGAGCGCTGGGTCAAGGCCCTGCGCGAAGACGTGCTGGACGTGGCCGTGCCCCTCAGTGCCACGGTTGCCCGTCGCCAGTTGCGCCTGCGGGATATCCTGCATATGCAGCCAGGCGATGTGATTCCGGTGGAGTTGCCGGAGGACATGGTCATGCGCGCCAATGGCGTGCCATCGTTCAAGGTCAAGCTCGGTTCCCACAAGGGCAACCTGGCGCTGCAAGTGATTGAAGCGATCGAGCGCCGTTAGGGGATCGATCAGGCATGTGCTGTGTTAACTGATTTTCTGCTCGCCGAGGACAACTGATGGCTGACGAACACGATATGACTTCCGCGGACGACCAGGCCCTGGCCGATGAATGGGCGGCTGCCCTGGAAGAAACTGGCGACGCCAGCCAGTCCGATATCGATGCCTTGCTGGCGGCCGATTCCGGCACGGCGTCGAGCTCCAACCGCCTGCCCATGGAAGAGTTTGGCAGTGTGCCCAAGAGCCACGAGCCGGTGACCCTGGACGGTCCGAACCTGGAAGTGATCCTGGACATTCCGGTGTCGATTTCCATGGAGGTCGGCAGCACCGATATCAATATCCGCAACCTGCTGCAATTGAACCAGGGGTCGGTGATCGAGCTTGATCGCCTGGCTGGCGAGCCGTTGGACGTATTGGTCAATGGCACGCTGATCGCCCACGGTGAAGTGGTGGTGGTCAACGAGAAGTTCGGTATCCGTCTGACCGACGTGATCAGTCCGAGCGAACGCATCAAGAAGTTGCGCTGAATGAGCAGGCTTCTCGGCATCTTGCTGCTGTCGCCCTTCAGTGTCTGGGCGGCGGAACCGCTGAACACGGCCGCGACGGTTGCGCCGAGCGCGGGTGGCGGCATGGCCGGGCAGTTGACGCAACTGGTGCTCGGCTTGCTGCTGGTGCTGGGGATCATCTTTGTCCTCGCCTGGTTGTTGCGCCGTGTGCAACAGGTGGGGCCGGGGGGCAAGGCGCAGGTGATCGAACTGATCGGCTCGCGGGCCCTTGGGCCGCGCGACCGTCTGGTGCTGGTGCAGGTCGGCAACGAGCAGATCCTGCTCGGGCTGACGCCGGGCACGATCACCCCGTTGCATGTGCTCAAGGAGCCGGTCCAGGTGCCGAGCGGCGAACAGGCCACGCCTGAATTCGCTCAACGCCTGATGGAAATGCTGGGTAAGGATAAGAAGTGATGGGTGCTTTGCGGTTTGTCTTGACGCTGGTCTTGCTGCTGGCGGCGCCTATCGCGCTCGCCGCCGATCCATTGTCGATCCCGGCGATCACCCTTGGCACCGGGGCCAACGGCCAGCAGGAATATTCGGTCAACCTGCAAATCCTGCTGATCATGACGGCGCTGAGTTTTATCCCGGCATTCGTCATGCTGATGACCAGCTTTACCCGCATCATCATTGTCTTTTCGATCCTGCGTCAGGCCCTGGGCCTGCAACAGACGCCCTCGAACCAGATCCTCACCGGCATGGCGCTGTTCCTGACCATGTTCATCATGGCGCCGGTCTTCGACAAGGTGAACCATGACGCCCTGCAACCTTACCTGGCCGAGAAAATGACGGCCCAGGATGCGGTGCTCAAGGCCGAGGGGCCGATCAAGGACTTCATGCTGGCGCAGACCCGCAGCAGCGACCTGGAGCTGTTCATGCGCCTGTCCAAGCGCACCGACATCGCCACGCCCGACCAGGCACCGCTGACCATTGTCGTGCCGGCCTTCGTGACCTCGGAATTGAAGACCGCGTTCCAGATCGGCTTCATGATCTTCATTCCCTTCCTGATCATCGACCTGGTAGTGGCCAGTGTGCTGATGGCCATGGGGATGATGATGCTGTCGCCGCTGATTATTTCCCTGCCGTTCAAGATCATGCTGTTCGTGCTGGTGGATGGCTGGGCACTGATCATCGGTACCTTGGCCAGCAGTTTTGGCGGTGTCTAGAGCGAGTGATGTGCAATGACTCCTGAAGTCGCAGTCGACATATTCCGCGATGCCCTCTGGCTGACCACCCTGATGGTCGCGGTGCTGGTGATCCCGAGCCTGTTGGTGGGGTTGGTGGTGGCGATGTTCCAGGCCGCCACCCAGATCAACGAACAGACCCTCAGCTTCCTGCCGCGCCTGCTGGTGATGCTGATCACCCTGATCGTCGCCGGTCCGTGGCTGGTGCAGAAGTTCATGGAATACATCCTGTCGCTGTACGGCAGCATTCCGCAGGTCATCGGCTGACATGTCGCTGCTCGCGCTGACCGACACGCAGATCAGCAGCTGGGTCGCGAGCTTCATGCTGCCGATGTTCCGGGTCGGCGCGGTGATCATGACCATGCCGATCTTCGGAACCACCCTGGTGCCGCGGCGGATACGCATGTACTTCATCCTGGCAATCACCGTGGTCATCACGCCGGGTCTGCCGCCGATGCCCGAAGTGCATCCGCTGGATCTGAGCGGGCTGCTGCTGATTGCCGAGCAGATCATCTTCGGCGCCTTGCTCGGCCTGTCCCTGCAGTTGTTTTTCCAGGCCTTCGTGGTGGCCGGACAGATTATCGCGGTCCAGATGGGCATGGGCTTCGCCTCCATGGTCGACCCGGTCAACGGTGTTTCGGCGGCGGTGATCGGGCAATTTTTCACCATGCTGGTGACGCTGATGTTCCTGGCCATGAATGGCCATCTGGTGGTCCTCGAGGTGCTGACCGAGAGCTTCACCACCTTTCCGGTGGGCAGCGGGCTGTCGACCACGGATTTCTGGGAAATCTCCGGCAAGCTCGGCTGGGTGCTCGGGGCGGCGTTGGTATTGGTGCTGCCGGCGATCACCGCGTTGCTGGTGGTGAACATCGCTTTCGGCATCATGACCCGCGCCGCGCCGCAACTGAACATCTTCTCCATCGGTTTCCCGTTGATCCTGGTGTTGGGGATGTTCATCCTCTGGATCAGCCTGGGGGACATTCTCAACCAGTATCAACCGCTGGCCGTCGAGGCCCTGCAGTTTTTACGTGCACTGGCACGGGCGCGCTGAGCCATGGCCGAGAGCGAGAGTGGTCAGGACAAGACAGAAGACCCCACGGACAAAAAGAAAAGAGATGCCCGGGAGAAGGGTGAGGTTGCCCGCTCCAAGGAACTCAATACCTTTGCCGTGATGATGGCTGGCGCCGGTGCCTTGCTGGTGTTCGGCGGCGCCCTGGCCCAGCAGATGGCTGAGTTGATGCGCCTGAACTTCAGCCTGACCCGGGAAGTGGTGGTCGACCAGCGCTACATGGGGATTTTCCTCATGCACTCCGGGGAAATTGCGATCTGGGCGGTGCAGCCGATCCTGCTGAGCATTCTGCTTGCCGCTCTTATCGGGCCGATCTCCCTCGGTGGTTGGTTGTTCTCTGCCGGTACCATGGCGCCGAAGTTCAGTCGGATGAACCCCTTGGCGGGGATCAAGCGGATGTTCTCGACCAAGGCGCTGATGGAGCTGCTCAAGGCTATCGGCAAGTTCGTCATCGTCCTGTTCGTCGGGTTGTCGGTGTTGTCTTCGGATATCGATGACCTGGTGCGTATTGCCCATGAACCACTGGAGATGGCGATCATTCACAGTCTGCAGGTGGTGGGCTGGAGCACCTTGTGGATGTCATTGGGGCTGTTGATCATTGCCGCGGTGGATGTGCCGGTGCAGCTCTATGAAGCCCATCAGCGGCTGCTGATGACCAAGCAGGAAGTGCGTGACGAGCACAAGGACCAGGAGGGGCGGCCGGAGGTCAAGCAGCGGATTCGCCAGTTGCAGCGCGAAATGTCCCAGCGGCGGATGATGGCGGCGATCCCCGAGGCGGATGTGGTGATCACCAACCCGACCCACTATGCCGTGGCGCTCAAATACGACGCGGAGAAGGGTGGCGCGCCAGTGCTGCTGGCCAAGGGCAGCGACTTCCTGGCCTTGAAGATCCGCGAGATCGCCGTCGAGCACGACATCATGCTGCTCGAATCGCCGGCCCTGGCGCGTTCGATCTACTACTCCACCGAATTGGAGCAGGAGATTCCGGCGGGCCTGTACCTGGCGGTGGCGCAGGTGCTGGCGTATGTCTATCAGATCCGCCAGCACCGCGCTGGCAAGGGCAAGCGCCCGGACCCGCTCAAGGGCGACCTGCCGATTCCACCGGATCTGCGCCGCGATTCCTGATCGTTCATCGTCAAGCCGGCTCCCACGGGTTTGTGGCGTCCATCGGCCTCCTGCCACAAGCATTTATGTGTCCTCGCCAGAGTTGGAAGGCTTCTTGCAAAGGCTGGCCTATGGCGCTTGTGGCGTCAAAAGTTTGCTTCAAGGTGACGAGGAATACCGGTGGATCGCTCTCAACTTCTCAACTCCGCGCGCAGTAACCTGAGTAGCCTCGGCCGGGGTAACCTGGGTGTGCCGGTGCTGCTGTTGGTCATGCTGGCGATGATGATGTTGCCGGTGCCGGCGTTCCTGCTGGATGTGTTCTTCACCTTCAACATCGCCTTGTCGATTGTCGTCCTGCTGGTCTGCGTCTATGCCCTGCGGCCGCTGGACTTCGCGGTGTTCCCGACCATCCTGCTGATCGCCACGCTGTTGCGCCTGGCCTTGAACGTGGCCTCGACCCGGGTGGTCATGCTCCATGGCCAGGAGGGCCATGCCGCGGCCGGTAAGGTGATCCAGGCCTTCGGTGAGGTGGTGATCGGCGGCAACTACGTGGTCGGTATCGTCGTCTTCGCGATCTTGATGATCATCAACTTCGTCGTGGTCACCAAGGGCGCCGGACGGATTTCCGAGGTGAGCGCGCGTTTCACTCTCGATGCGATGCCCGGCAAGCAGATGGCTATCGACGCCGACCTCAACGCCGGCCTGATCGATCAGCCGCAAGCCAAGCTGCGTCGTCTGGAGGTTGCCCAGGAAGCCGAGTTCTACGGCTCCATGGACGGTGCCAGCAAATTCGTCCGCGGTGACGCCGTCGCCGGCCTGCTGATCCTGTTCATCAACCTGATCGGCGGCATGGCGGTCGGGATCTTCCAGCATCACATGAGTTTTGCCGACGCCGGCAAGGTCTACGCCTTGTTGACCATTGGTGACGGTTTGGTGGCGCAATTGCCATCGCTGTTGTTATCCACGGCGGCGGCGATCATGGTGACCCGGGCTTCCGGCTCGGAAGACATGGGCAAGCAGATCAGCCGGCAGATGTTCGCCTCGCCCAAGGCGCTTGGTGTTGCCGCCGGCCTGATGGCGGTGATGGGCCTGGTGCCGGGCATGCCGCACTTTTCCTTTATCAGCCTGGCCGCCGTTGCCGGTGGCATGGCTTATATGGTCTGGAAAAAACAGAATGTTGCCAAGGTCCAGGCCCTGGCCGAAGTCCAGCGCCAGCAGGAGCTGCTGCCGTCGCCAGCGCGAGCCATGGAAACCAAGGAGCTGGGTTGGGACGACGTCAGTCCCATCGACATGATCGGCCTGGAAGTCGGTTATCGCCTGATTCCGCTGGTGGATCGCAACCAGGGCGGGCAGTTGCTGGCGCGGATCAAGGGGGTGCGCAAGAAGCTCTCCCAGGACCTGGGCTTCCTGATGCCCACTGTGCATATTCGTGACAACCTCGACCTGGCCCCCAGTGCCTATCGCCTGACCCTGATGGGCGTGACCCTGGCCGAAGCCGAGATTTACCCGGATCGCGAGCTGGCGATCAACCCTGGCCAGGTTTACGGCACGCTCAACGGGATTACCGCCAAGGACCCGGCCTTTGGCCTGGAAGCCGTGTGGATCGAGGTCAGCCAGCGTTCCCAGGCCCAGTCCCTCGGCTATACCGTGGTCGACGCCAGTACCGTTGTGGCGACGCACCTCAACCAGATTCTCTACAAGCATTCCAGCGAACTGATCGGCCACGAGGAAGTTCAACAGCTCATGCAATTGCTGGCCAAAGGCTCGCCGAAGCTGGCTGAAGAGTTGGTGCCGGGGATCATTTCCCTGTCGCAATTGCTCAAGGTGTTGCAAGCCTTGCTGGCCGAACACGTGCCGGTCCGCGATATCCGCAGCATTGCCGAGGCAATCGCAAACAATGCCTCCAAGAGTCAAGATACTGCCGCTATGGTTGCCGCGGTGCGCGTCGGATTGTCCCGTGCAATCGTCCAAAGCATTGTAGGGCTTGAGTCCGAGCTGCCTGTGATCACCTTGGAGCCAAGGTTGGAACAAATATTGCTCAATAGTCTGCAGAAGGCCGGACAAGGTTCGGAAGAAGGCGTTCTTCTGGAACCGAGCATGGCTGAAAAACTCCAGCGTTCGCTGATCGACGCCGCCCAGCGCCAGGAAATGCAAGGGCAGCCGGTGATCCTGCTGGTAGCTGGACCGGTTCGCGCGATGCTTTCGCGGTTTGGGCGACTGGCGGTGCCAAGTCTGCACGTACTGGCCTACCAGGAAATCCCGGACAACAAGCAAGTGACCATCGTTGCGACAGTAGGGCCCAACGGCTGAGGTAGTGGGTTATGCAAGTTAAGCGTTTTTTCGCCGCCGATATGCGTCAGGCCATGAAGCTCGTTCGTGATGAGCTGGGTTCGGACGCGGCCATTATCGGCAACCGCCGGATTGCGGGCGGTGTCGAGCTGACGGCTGCCCTGGACTACAAGCTCTCGGCGCTGTCGCCGCGGGTGCCGAACATGGAGCTCGAAGACGAGCTGCGCAAGACCCAGTCGCGTATTGTCACCGCCCAGGCGGAACTGAGCCTGCGTGGCGATGGCGAGACGGCGAGCAATCGCCAGCTGTTCGCCGGCCTGCCGCTGACCGCCGCCGAACCGCTGATCGAACCGACTTTCGACGAGCCCCGGCGCCCGGCGCCAGCCCCGGTCGCCCCAGCTCCGGCGGTGGACCAGCGGGCTTTTGACTCGATGCGTTTCGAACTCAATGGCCTGCGCGAGCTGTTGGAAGTCCAACTCGGCTCCCTGGCCTGGAATCAGGTGCAAGGCCGTCAGCCGCAGCAGGCCAACCTCTGGCGTCGGCTGCAACGCATCGGTCTGTCCGGTCCGCTGTCGCGCGACCTGCTGGACCTGGTCACCGAGATCGACGAGCCGCGCCAGGCTTGGCGCATGCTGCTGGCGCACCTGGCGCGGATGATCGTCACACCCGAGATCGAGCCGCTGGAAGAGGGGGGCGTGATCGCCATGGTCGGCCCCGCCGGCATGGGCAAGACCACCACCCTGGCCAAACTGGCGGCACGCTACGTGCTCAAGTATGGCGCCCAGAACATCGCGCTGGTGAGCATGGACAGCTTCCGCATCGGTGCCCAGGAGCAACTCAAGACCCTGGGACGGATCCTCAACGTGTCCGTGACCCATGTCGACCCGGGCCAGTCCCTGGCCCAGGCCCTTGATCCGCTGCTGCGCAAGCGTGTGGTGCTGATCGATACCGCCGGCCTGCAGGCCAGCGATCCGGCATTGCGCATGCAACTGGAAAGCCTGGCCGGACGCGGGATCAAGGCGAAGAATTACCTGGTACTGGCGACGACCAGCCAGAAGCAGGTGCTGACCGCCGCCTATCACAGCTACAAGCGCTGCGGGCTGGCCGGCTGCATCCTGACTAAGCTTGATGAAACGGCGAGCCTCGGCGAAGTGCTGAGCCTGGCCATCAGTCATGAATTGCCGGTGGCCTATCTGACCGACGGGCCGCGCATTCCGGACGATCTGCACTTGCCGCGCCGGCACCAGTTGGTGTCCAGGGCGGTCAGTGTGCAAATGCAGGAAGAGCCCAGCGAGGAGGCCATGGCCGATATGTTCGCTGACATCTACCACAGTCCGTCGAAGCGGGTGGGCTGAGATGAGTATGAAGACGTTGCAAATTACCTACATCGATGGTCTGCCACGCACTGTTCCGGCAAGTGAACGCGCAGCCACTTATGTGGCCTTCCGTCTACGCAAGACAAGGTAAGAAGAGAACATGGGCAGCATGCATCCCGTACAGGTGATCGCGGTGACCGGCGGCAAGGGTGGCGTCGGGAAGACCAACGTGTCAGTGAATTTATCCCTGGCGCTGGCTGAGCTCGGCCGGCGCGTCATGCTGCTGGATGCCGATCTGGGACTGGCGAATGTCGACGTACTGCTGGGCCTGACCCCCAAGCGCACCCTGGCCGACGTGGTCGAGGGGCGCTGCGAGCTGCGCGATGTGTTGCTGCAGGGCCCGGGTGGAATTCGCATCGTGCCGGCGGCCTCGGGGACCCAGAGCATGGTGCATCTGAGTCCGGCGCAGCATGCCGGCCTGATCCAGGCGTTCAGCGATATCGGCGACAACCTTGATGTCCTGGTGATCGACACCGCGGCGGGCATTGGCGAGTCGGTGGTCAGCTTCGTCCGCGCGGCCCAGGAAGTGCTGCTGGTGGTCTGCGACGAGCCGACTTCGATCACCGACGCCTACGCCCTGATCAAGTTGCTCAACCGTGACTACGGGATGAACCGCTTCCGTGTGCTGGCCAACATGGCCCAGAGTCCGCAGGAAGGCCGTAACCTGTTCGCCAAGTTGACCAAGGTCACGGATCGTTTCCTGGATGTGGCCCTACAATATGTCGGCGCCGTTCCTTATGACGAGTGTGTGCGCAAGGCCGTGCAAAAGCAGCGTGCGGTCTATGAGGCATTCCCTCGTTCGAAATGTGCCTTGGCGTTCAAGGCTATCGCTCAGAAGGTCGACACCTGGCCGCTACCCGCCAACCCGCGGGGGCACTTGGAGTTTTTCGTCGAGCGTCTGGTGCATCAAACGAGTGCGGGACCGGTGCTATGACTGCCAGTGGCTATCGCATGTATTCCAAGTCGTCGCGTGACAGCCAGTATGAGTTGATTGAACGTTACGCACCGTTGGTCAAACGTATCGCTTATCATCTGCTGGCGCGGTTGCCGGCCAGTGTTCAGGTCGAGGATCTGATCCAGGCGGGTATGATCGGCCTGCTGGAAGTCTCGACCAAGTACGACTCAAGCAAAGGTGCCAGTTTCGAGACCTATGCCGGCATTCGTATCCGCGGTGCGATGCTCGATGAAGTGCGCAAGGGCGACTGGGCGCCGCGTTCGGTTCACCGCAATACCCGCATGGTCAGTGACGCAATTCGTGCAATTGAAGCAAAAACCGGCCGTGACGCTAAAGATCACGAGGTTGCAGCCGAACTCCAATTGAGTCTCGACGATTATTACGGGATTTTGAACGATACCTTGGGCAGCCGCCTGTTCAGTTTCGACGACCTGTTGCAGGACGGCGAGCATGAAGGGCTGCACGAGGACGGCGCGACTGCTCATCTCGAACCGTCACGCGATCTGGAAGATGAACGTTTCCAGGCGGCGCTGGCGGACGCGATTGCCAATTTGCCGGAGCGTGAGCGACTGGTGTTGGCGCTGTACTACGACGAGGAACTGAACCTCAAGGAAATTGGTGAGGTGCTGGGGGTCAGCGAGTCGCGAGTCAGCCAGTTACACAGCCAGTGCGCGGCCCGCTTGCGGGGGCGTTTGGGGGAGTGGCGAGCGCGCTGAAGGCAGTGTGGAAACACTGCGAACGAGACTGGCATGGCGTTTGACGCCCTGTCGGTGACTCGGCCGGATGGGGTTTCCATGCAGTCGTCGAGTGCTGTGCCGGATTGATTGAACAGCGCGTTCAGGTGCTGAACGCGTTTAAGACTGCTTGGAGGTCGAATTGGACAAGAACATGAAAATCCTCATCGTTGACGATTTTTCAACGATGCGGCGGATCATCAAGAACCTGTTGCGTGACCTCGGGTTCACCAACACGGTTGAGGCGGACGACGGTACCACCGCGATTCCCGTCCTCAACAGCGGTAGCATCGACTTTCTGGTCACCGACTGGAACATGCCCGGCATGACCGGGATCGACCTGTTGCGTCACGTCCGCGCCGATGAAAAGCTCAAGCACCTGCCGGTGTTGATGGTGACGGCCGAGGCCAAGCGCGAGCAGATCATCGAAGCTGCCCAGGCCGGTGTAAACGGCTATGTGGTCAAACCATTCACGGCCCAGGCGTTGAAAGAGAAGATCGAAAAAATCTTCGAACGCATCGGCTGATGAAGTCCACCACGGGGGCGCTATGGAGCACAACGAATCTTCACTGGGTGATTTTGAAACAACCCTGAAAAAACATGCCCGCGAACTGGTCGACAGCCTTGAAAAAGGTCGGTTCGGCGACGCGGTGCAAATGATCCATGAGCTGAATCAGACCCGTGACCGTGGCCTGTACCTTGAAGTCGGCAAGCTCACCCGCGAATTGCACAGCGCTATTGTCAACTTCCAGATCGACCCGCATATGCCGCAGGCCGAGGAAGTGTCGCAGATCACCGACGCCACCGAGCGCCTGTCCTATGTGGTCCGGCTGACGGAGGCCGCGGCCAACCGCACCATGGATCTGGTGGAGAGTGCGACCCCGAGGGTCAATGGCCTGAACGTGGAAGCCAAGGCGTTGGGCGCTGACTGGGGCCGTTTCATGCGGCGCGAAGTCGATGCGCAGGAGTTTCGCGAACTGGCGCGGCGGGTCGAGAGTTTCCTCTCCCGCAGCGAGCAGGAGACCCGTGCCGTGTCGAGCGATCTGAACGACATTCTGCTGGCCCAGGATTACCAGGACCTTACCGGCCAGGTGATCAAGCGCGTGACCCAGATGGTCACCGAAGTGGAAAGCAATCTGCTCAAACTGGTGTTGATGGCCAGCCAGGTCGACCGTTTTGCCGGTATCGAGCATGATCGCGATGCCATCCTTGCGGAAAAAGATCCGCAAAAAGAGATGGCCAAGGGTGTAGGTCCGCAGATTCATGCCGATAAACGTGAAGACGTTATGTCCGGTCAGGACGATGTCGACGATTTGCTTTCCAGTCTTGGATTCTAGGAGCACCCAAACACATGAGCTTCGGCGCCGATGAAGAGATCCTTCAGGATTTTCTGGTTGAGGCCGGCGAGATTCTGGAGCAACTGTCCGAACAACTGGTCGAGCTGGAAAGCCGGCCTGATGATGCGGACCTGCTCAATGCAATCTTTCGCGGTTTTCACACTGTAAAAGGGGGCGCCGGCTTCCTCCAGCTCAACGAGCTGGTGGAGTGCTGCCACATCGCCGAGAACGTGTTCGACATCCTGCGCAAGGGAGAGCGGCGCGTCGATTCGGAATTGATGGACGTGGTCCTGGAAGCGCTGGATGCGGTAAACGGCATGTTCAGCGAAGTTCGCGAGCGCAGCCCGATCACTGCGGCGACCCCGGAACTGCTGGCGGCCTTGGCGCGCCTGGCGGAACCTGCAAGCGCCGAGGCGCCAGCGGCGGTGGTCGAGGCCGTGGCGCCCGAACCGGTCGCTGAAGGCCCGTCCGGCGATGTCACCGATAACGAATTCGAATTGCTGCTCGACTCCTTGAACAACGTCAAGGCCGAAGCCGAAGCCCAGGCGCCGCGAGCCGTTGCCGCGGCGCAGGGGGAGGCTGGCAGCGATGAAATCACCGACGCCGAGTTCGAGTCCTTGCTCGACCAGTTGCATGGCAAAGGTCAGTTCGCGCCTGATGCCGTGGCGGCTCCGGCCCAGTCGGCAGCACCTGGCGCCGCCAGCGGCGCGCCGGAAAGTAGCGATATTACCGACGATGAATTCGAGGCCTTGCTGGACCAGTTGCATGGCAAGGGCTCGTTCAAGGTCGAGGCGCTCGATACCACTGCGGCCTCGGCCCAGGCGGCCGAGCGTACGGGAGCCGCAAGCGCCGATCTGATCACCGACCAGGAATTCGAATCCCTGCTCGACGAGCTGCATGGCAAAGGCAAGTTCACCGAAGTGGCTGCGGCCACGGCGGCGACCGCGCCAGCAGCGAACAAACCGGCCGCCGCAGCTGCCGCCAAGGCGCCAGCCCCGGCAGCGGCAGCAGCGGCTACGCCGGCACCGGCCAAGGCGTCAGCGGCGCCCGCGGCGGCTTCTGCCGCCCCGGCACCGGCCCGTGCGTCGGCACCTGCCGCCGCTGGCGACAAGCCGGCCGCCAGCGAAGCGGAAACCACCGTGCGGGTCGATACCGCGCGCCTGGATGAAATCATGAACATGGTTGGCGAACTGGTGCTGGTGCGTAACCGCCTGGTGCGCCTGGGCTTGAACAGCGGCGACGAAGCCATGTCCAAGGCCGTGTCCAACCTTGACGTGGTGACCGCCGACCTGCAGACCGCGGTGATGAAAACCCGCATGCAGCCGATCAAGAAAGTCTTCGGCCGCTTCCCGCGCCTGGTTCGCGACCTGGCCCGGCAATTGAAAAAAGAGATCAACCTGGAGCTGGTGGGCGAAGAGACCGACCTCGACAAGAACCTGGTCGAGGCCCTGGCCGATCCGCTGGTCCACTTGGTGCGCAACTCGGTCGACCACGGTATCGAAGAACCGGCCGACCGCGAAGCCATGGGCAAGTCCCGCAGCGGTCGGGTGATCCTCTCCGCCGAGCAGGAAGGCGACCATATCCTGCTGTCGATCTCCGATGACGGCAAGGGCATGGACGCCGATGTCCTGCGCGGCATCGCGGTGAAGAAGGGCCTGATGGACAAGGATGCGGCCGATCGCCTGAGCGAGACCGACTGCTTCAACCTGATCTTTGCCCCGGGCTTCTCGACCAAGACCGAGATTTCCGATGTGTCCGGGCGTGGCGTGGGCATGGACGTGGTGAAAACCAAGATCGCCCAGCTCAACGGCACCATCAACATCTACTCGACCAAGGGCAAGGGCTCGAAGATCGTCATCAAGGTGCCGTTGACCTTGGCGATCATGCCGACGCTGATGGTCATGCTCGGCAACCAGGCTTTCGCGTTCCCGCTGGTCAACGTCAACGAAATCTTCCACCTCGACCTGTCGCGCACCAACGTGGTCGACGGCCAGGAAGTGGTGATCGTGCGGGACAAGGCGCTGCCGCTGTTCTACCTCAAACGCTGGCTGGTCAGCTCGGCCGCTCACGAAGAGCAGCGCGAGGGCCACGTGGTGATCCTTTCGGTGGGCACTCAGCGGATCGGCTTCGTTGTCGATCAGTTGGTGGGTCAGGAAGAAGTGGTCATCAAGCCGCTGGGCAAGATGCTGCAGGGGACTCCGGGTATGTCCGGCGCCACCATTACCGGTGACGGCCGCATTGCCCTGATTCTCGACGTGCCGAGCATGCTCAAGCGTTACGCCGCACGGCGTATTTGATTCTGGTTCGGCGGCGGCGCCCAAGCCCGCCGCCGTGCCTAACGGAGTGTTTATGGTAGTCAAGGTCCTGGTGGTGGATGATTCGGGGTTTTTCCGCCGCCGCGTCTCGGAAATTCTTTCGGCGGATCCGAGCATCCAGGTCGTCGGTACGGCGACCAACGGTAAAGAAGCCATCGATCAGGCCCTGGCCCTCAAGCCGGACGTGATCACCATGGACTACGAGATGCCGATGATGGACGGCATCACGGCGGTGCGGCATATCATGCAGCGCTGCCCGACGCCGGTTCTGATGTTCTCGTCGCTGACCCACGAAGGCGCGCGTGTCACCCTCGATGCGCTGGACGCCGGGGCCGTGGACTTCCTGCCGAAGAATTTCGAAGACATCTCGCGCAATCCCGAGAAGGTCAAGCAACTGTTGTGCGAGAAGGTTCACAGCATCTCGCGCAGCAATCGGCGCTTCAGCAGCTACGGCGCGTCCGCGCCGCAGCCGGCAGCGGCGCCGATGCCGGCCCCGACTTCGAGCAGCTATTCCAGCGCTGCCCCGGCACCCGTGCGAACCACGCCAGTGGCCAGTCGCGCGCCGGCACAGGCCACAGCCTCCACCTCGACCTCCGGAGCACCGAAGCGCAAGGCCTACAAGCTGGTGGCTATCGGTACGTCCACTGGCGGTCCGGTGGCCTTGCAGCGGGTTCTGACCCAGTTGCCGGCGAGCTTCCCGGCGCCCATCGTGTTGATCCAGCACATGCCGGCGGCCTTCACCAAGGCGTTTGCCGAACGCCTGGACAAGCTGTGCCAGATCAGTGTCAAGGAAGCCGAGGATGGCGACATCCTGCGTCCCGGCCTGGCCTTGCTCGCCCCGGGTGGCAAGCAGATGATGATCGATGGTCGTGGCGCGGTGAAAATCCTGCCGGGCGATGAGCGTCTGAATTACAAGCCGTGCGTGGATATCACCTTTGGTTCCGCGGCCAAGTCCTACGGTGACAAAGTTCTGGCGGTGGTACTCACCGGTATGGGCGCCGACGGTCGCGAAGGTGCGCGCCTGCTCAAGCAAGGCGGCAGCGCCATCTGGGCCCAGGACGAAGCCAGTTGCGTGATCTATGGCATGCCCATGGCCATCGTCAAGGCTGACCTGGCCGACGCCGTCTACAGCCTGGACGAAATCGGCAAGCACCTGGTCGAGGCTTGTCTCTGATGGATGTGTTGAGCCTTATCGGGATCGCCCTGGCCTTTGTCGCCATCATCGGTGGCAACTTCCTCGAAGGTGGGCACCTGGGCGCCCTGGCCAACGGGCCGGCGGCGCTGATCGTGTTGGGTGGGACCATCGGCGCGGCCTTGCTGCAATCGCCGATGAGCGCGTTCAAGCGCGCCATGCAGATTCTCGGCTGGATCCTGTTTCCACCCCGTATCGATCTGCCCGCCGGCGTCGAACGGGTGGTCAACTGGAGCCTGACGGCGCGCAAGGAAGGCCTGCTGGGCCTGGAAGGCGTCGCCGAGGCCGAGCCGGACACCTATTCGCGCAAAGGCTTGCAACTGCTGGTCGATGGCGCCGAGCCGGAAGCCATCCGCAGCATCCTGGAAGTGGATTTCTACACCCAGGAAAGCCGTGATATCGAGGCTGCCAGGGTCTTCGAAAGCATGGGTGGCTATGCGCCGACCATCGGCATCATCGGTGCGGTCATGGGCCTGATTCACGTGATGGGCAACCTCGGCGACCCTTCGCAACTGGGTAACGGGATTGCCGTGGCCTTCGTGGCCACCATCTACGGCGTGGCCAGTGCCAACCTGGTGTTGCTGCCAGTGGCGAGCAAACTCAAATCCATTGCCCTGCGCCAGTCCCGCTACCGGGAAATGCTGCTCGAGGGCATCCTGTCGATTGCCGAGGGCGAGAACCCGCGCTCCATTGAATTGAAGCTGCAAGGCTTCATGGACTGATGGAGTAGACATGGCCAGACGTCGCCAACACGAAGAGCATGTGAATCACGAGCGTTGGCTGGTCTCCTACGCCGACTTCATTACGCTGCTGTTCGCTTTTTTCGTGGTCATGTATTCGATTTCCTCGATCAACGAAGGCAAGTACAAAGTGATCTCCCAGGCGCTGATCGGGGTGTTCAACGAGGCCGACCGCAGCCTCAAGCCGATTCCCATCGGTGAGGAGCGTCCGGTGACGGTGAAGCCGGCCGACCCGCTGATCAAGGACAGTGAACAGACTGATGCCGCTTTTGGCCAGGGTGCCAAGGATCCGCTCAAGAGCATCGCCGATGATATCAGCGCGGCGTTCGGTGACCTGATCAGCTCCAACCAGATGACCGTGCGCGGTAACGAACTGTGGGTCGAGATCGAGCTCAACTCCAGCCTGCTGTTCGGCAGCGGCGATGCGATGCCCAGCGACATGGCGTTCAACATCATCGACAAGGTGGCGAAGATCCTCAAGCCGTTTGAGAACCCGATCCACGTCGAAGGTTTTACCGACGACCAGCCGATTCGTACCGCGCAATATCCGACCAACTGGGAGCTGTCCTCGGCGCGTTCGGCGAGTATCGTACGGATGATGGCCATGGATGGGGTCAACCCCAGTCGCCTGGCCTCGGTGGGCTATGGTGAGTTCCAGCCGGTGGCCAACAATGCCACCGCCGAAGGGCGCGCGCGCAACCGGCGGGTGGTGCTGGTGGTGTCCCGTAACCTCGACGTGCGCCGCAGCCTGACCGGTACCGGCACGGCCAATGCAACACCGGATGCGGCCTTGAGGCGTGCTGGCACACAAACTGCACCGCCAGCGGTAAAGCAAGCGGTACGCGAGAACGCCGTCAAATCTCCGGCACCTGCTCTATAACTTGGCGCTATTTCTCGGCAGGTTTGACGCCGGCCGGGAGGAACACACTGAATGAGAGTCTGGGCAGTAGCCAATCAAAAGGGTGGCGTCGGTAAGACCACTTCCTCCATCGCTTTAGCCGGATTGCTGGCCGAGGCGGGCAAGCGCGTGGTCGTCGTCGACCTCGACCCCCACGGCTCGATGACCAGCTACTTCGGTTATGACCCCGATACCCTGGAACACAGCAATTTCGACCTGTTCCAGCACCGCGGCCTGGTGCCCGAGGGCTTGCCCGGGCAATTGCTGCTGTCCACCAGCGACGAGCGGATTTCCCTGCTGCCGTCCAGCACCGCGCTGGCGACCCTGGAGCGTCTGTCGCCAGGCCAGAGCGGTCTGGGCCTGGTGATCGCCAAGAGCTTGGCGCAGCTGTGGCAGGACTTCGATTATGCGGTGATCGACAGCCCGCCGCTGCTGGGGGTGCTGATGGTCAATGCCCTGGCGGCGAGCCAGCAACTGGTGGTGCCGGTGCAGACCGAGCACCTGGCGGTCAAGGGCCTGGAGCGGATGGTCAATACCTTGGCGATGATCAACCGTTCGCGCAAGCAGGCGTTGGCCTACACCATCGTACCGACCCTGTTCGACCGCCGGACCCAGGCGTCGATGGGCACCTTGCGGATCCTGCGGGACAAGTTTCCGGACACCATCTGGGAAGGCTATATTCCGGTCGATACGCGCCTGCGCGATGCCAGCCGGGCCGGTGTCACACCCTCGCAGTTCGACGGCAAGAGCCGTGGCGTGCTGGCCTATCGAGCCCTGCTCAAGCACCTGCTGACCCAGCAACTCATTCCGCAGGTGGCCTGACGTGACCCAGTCCTCAAGTCACCTGCCTGTCCAGCCGATACCCTTTACAGGTTACTGTAACGGGACATCTCCATGGGCATTCACATGATCCGTCCTGTCGACGTCACCACCCGGCCGCAAGTGGCGCTGCAATCCTATCTGGATGCATTGCTGCAGGAGGCGACCGAAGAGTTGCCGGTGGACATCGCCGTTGCCGTCGAAGTACCGGTGGCGGTGGAGTCGAGCCCGGTCGCCGAGCTGGACGAATTCCAGGCCGCCGTGCTCGAAGAGCAGGCTCGCGATGCCTTGGCGGCGCAAGCCCTGGTCGCCAAGGCGCCCGTTGTGCCGGCGACGCCGGTGGCGGTACCGCAGGTGTTGCCGGTCGCCCCGTTGGTGGTGGAGCCGGTGGTCGAGGTGCACCTGCCGCCCGCCGCGAATATCCCGCCGCCGCCGATGCAGGGCGACGAACGTCCGCATTGGGCGGCCGAGCCGTTCGAATGCCTGCTGTTCGACGTCGCCGGGCTGACCCTGGCGGTGCCGCTGGTGTGCCTGGGTTCGATCTACTCGTTGGCGGGGCACGAGCTGACGCCGCTGTTCGGTCAGCCGGAATGGTTCCTCGGGATCCTGCCGAGCCAGGCTGGCAACCTGAAAGTCCTGGATACCGCCCGTTGGGTGATGCCAGACCGTTACCGCGACGATTTCCGCCAGGGGCTGCAATATGTGATCTCGGTCCAGGGCTATGAATGGGGGCTGGCGGTGCATCAGGTCAGCCGTTCCTTGCGCCTGGACCCCAACGAAATCAAATGGCGTACCCATCGTGGGCAGCGGCCGTGGCTGGCCGGCACGGTCATCGAACACATGTGTGCGTTGCTCGACGTCTCCGAACTGGCCGAACTGATCGCCAGCGGGGCGGTGAAACACCTGCAAACGAACAAACCAGCCAGCAAACCAACGAACAAATAACGGCGGCGTCGCGGTCCCCCCGCGAGGTTTGCCAGAGCACACACCGTATCAACGGTCATTGAGGGTCAGGGGTATGAATAAGTCGTCGTCCGCACAGAGTTCCGAAGATCCGATCCTGCAATGGGTAACCTTCAAGCTGGATAACGAGTCCTATGGCATCAACGTGATGCGCGTCCAGGAGGTCCTGCGCTACACCGAGATCGCCCCGGTACCGGGTGCGCCAAGTTACGTGCTGGGGATCATCAACCTGCGCGGCAACGTCGTCACCGTGATCGACACCCGCCAGCGTTTTGGCCTGATGCCGACCGAAGTGAACGACAACACCCGGATCGTGATCATCGAGGCCGACAAGCAAGTGGTCGGGATCATGGTCGACAGCGTCGCCGAAGTGGTCTACCTGCGGCAGTCGGAAGTCGAAACCGCGCCGAACGTGGGTAACGACGAATCGGCCAAGTTCATCCAGGGCGTGTGCAACAAGAACAACGAACTGCTGATTCTGGTTGAGCTGGACAAGATGATGAGCGAAGAAGAATGGTCCGAGCTGGAGAGCATCTGATTGATTCTTGAGGTCGCCGTTATTCTCCTGGCTTTGTTGTGGGCCGGGACCGTGGGCATGTTCGTGGTCTATGCCCGCGGCCAGCGGTTGATTGCCGCGCAACAGGCCGAGGGCGATGCGCTGCGTGACCAGCGCATCAAGGAGCTGGCACGGCGCGTGGACAATTTCCAGAACGGTACTGTTCGCATGGGCGAGGACCTGCACGAACTGCGGGCTGTCGTGGCGCCGTTGCCGGAAAAGCTGGCCCAACTGGAGCAGCGCGATCCCTCGAGCCTGTCCTTCGCCCAGGCCGCCAAACTGGTGGGCATGGGGGCGAGCGTCGATGAGTTGACGCAGTCCTGCGGCCTGACTCAGGCCGAGGCGGAGCTGATGAGCAAGCTGCATCGGGGATGAGATGTCCGCCGCTTGCCTGGTGACCCTGGCGTCTTCGGCTGGGCGCCACCGGGCTGGTCAGGCAAGGGGCTCAGTGACGAGTCGCGATCCAGATCAGCAACCCGGCCTGGAACATCGCGAAGGCCACCAGGCAAGTGATGGTGAAGCGCAGGCCGGTGTCTTCGCGCTTGAACTTGCTGACGCGTTCTTCCTGCTGGCGCAGCTTCACTTCCTGCTCCAGAAGGTTCTGCTCGGCCGTCTGCAGCATCTGCGCCGCTTCCAGTATTTCGACGAATTGCAGCTTTTCGGTGTTCCATTGGCTGCGCAACTCCCCAACCTGGACATCCTTGTAGCTGCCCTTGAGGTGCAGGGGATCGGCATACGCCACTTCGAAGCCCTGGACCTTGAGGAAGTGATCGCGACGCAGGCGGGTGTCTTCGTTCAAGGCGTCCTTGTTTGGCAGGGCGGCGCCGTCGACGCGGTAATGTGATCCCTTCTTCTGCGCCCAGAGCGCCGCCTGGGCGGCCAGGAAACGCCCAATACCGCGGTTCGCCGGCTCGATCTGCAAGCCGTTTTCGGGTTCGAAATGCACGCGCTTGGTGCTGTGGTCGACCCACACGTCCAGATGGTTCTGTTCCTTGCGTACCCGTTGTCCGGGCAGTTGGATCTCCAGGCGCAACAGGCTGCGTTCCTTGCTATGGCGCTCGGCGTAGCCGAACTGGACAAAGCGCAAGGGGCGGGCACCGGTGGCGCGGTCGGTGGTCAGCGGTGCCAGGCGCAGCAGCTTGAAGTGTTCGGCCTGCACGTCCGCCCACGGCAGATCTACCGGTGCGACTTCGGCGGCTTCGGCGGTGTTTTCGGGTGAGGCTTGGGGTTCAGTCATTCGGCAAGATCCTGTCCGTATCCAGCTTGCTGGTCACAATATCGCTACCGGCAATGGCTTATCGGCCGTTTTCGACAAGACTGGAGCACAAAATACCCTCGTGCCCGACGTGCGTCTTCTGGTGGCCTTGAGGGCCTCTTCGCGGCCTCGAATCGGGCGTCAGTGGTGCGCTAATCCGTCAATAAAGGCCAGCACCCGGCTGCCCAGCTCCGCGGCCAGGGGCAGTTGCGGGTCCTGATAGGACGCCAGCTGGCTCTTGACGTCGTTGGGCACGATGCGCAGCACATGGTTCATGCCGCCAATCAGCACTAGCTGCGCATCCGGCTTGGCGGCCTTCAGGGCCTGTGCATCGCTGACGCCGACCTGGATATCGTTGCGGCCCTGGACGATCAACGCGGGTATCCGCAGCCGGGCGAAGGCCGCCGCCGGGTCCTGGCGAAACAGGCTGATCAGGTAGGGCTGGACGCTGGAACGGAAAATCGGCTTCAGTGGCGCGGGGATGTCGTTGTCCGGGTGTCCGGCCTTGAGACTGTCGATCAGTTCATTGGCCCGCAACATCAAGGCCGGTGGCAGGTTATTGGCCAGTTGCTGACGTATCACGAGGTCTATGGCGCGACCGCTGCCGGCGATACTGATGAGCGCGGCGGCATCCAGCTTGGGCGCCGCCAGGGTGGCGATCAGCGCGCCTTCGCTATGGCCGAGCAGGATCAGTGGCCCGAAACGCGGGTCGGCCTTGAGTTTCTCGCCCCAGGCCACGACATCCGCGACGTAACCCTCGACACTCAGCGTGCGCTCGTCGGGGTCGGCGGCCAGGCTGGCGGCGACACCCCGCTTGTCGAAGCGGACACTGGCGATATTATGGTTGGCCAGTACCCAGGCCAGGCGCTTGAGGCTGTCCGTGCGCCCGCCGTCGGGATTGTTGCCGTCGCGATCGGTGGGGCCGGAGCCGGAGACGAGGAGTACCACCGGCACCGGCGTGTCCGATCGGGGCAATAGCAACGAGCCGAACAGCTCGCCACTGCCGGTGTCCAGGGTGATCGGTTGTTGTAGCACGGAGGCTTGGGCAATGCCGGTAAACAGGGTCAGGGCCAGCAGAATCAATCGCAGCATCATCACGCCATTATTTACAAGGTGTCGGTTCGACTCGAAACCGCCGATAAGGTTCGAGGATGAACTAAGGGGATAGCCTGAGTATACTGTTGCGCCTGGTTATCTAGATTCGAATCGCGGAGCGCCCTGCATGTCCGGCAATACCTACGGCAAGCTGTTCACTGTCACCACCGCTGGCGAGAGCCATGGCCCGGCGTTGGTCGCTATTGTCGACGGCTGCCCTCCGGGTCTGGCGCTGTCCCTGGAGGATTTGCAGCGCGATCTCGATCGACGCAAGCCTGGCACCAGTCGCCACACCACCCAGCGCCAGGAAGCCGACGAAGTGGAGATCCTTTCGGGGGTTTTCGAAGGGCGCACCACCGGCTGCGCCATCGGCCTGCTGATTCGCAACACCGACCAGAAGTCCAAGGACTACTCGGCGATCAAGGACCTGTTCCGCCCGGCTCACGCCGACTACACCTATCACCACAAGTACGGCGAGCGCGATTATCGTGGTGGCGGTCGCAGTTCCGCGCGGGAAACCGCCATGCGCGTGGCGGCCGGTGCCATCGCGAAGAAATTCCTGGCCAGCCAGGGTATTGTCATCCGCGGCTACATGAGCCAGTTGGGCCCCATCGACATCCCGTTCAAGACCTGGGACTCGGTGGAGCGGAACGCGTTCTTCTGCCCTGATCCGGACAAGGTTGCCGAGCTGGAAGCCTATATGGACCAGTTGCGGCGTGACCAGGACTCGGTCGGCGCGAAGATCACCGTGGTGGCCGAGGGCGTGATGCCGGGCCTGGGCGAGCCGATCTTCGACCGCCTGGATGCCGAGCTGGCCCATGCGCTGATGAGCATCAACGCGGTCAAGGGCGTCGAGATCGGCGCCGGCTTTGCCTGCGTGGCCCAGCGTGGCACCGAACACCGCGACGAACTGAGCCCCGAAGGTTTCCTCAGCAACAACGCCGGCGGCATCCTCGGCGGGATTTCCTCCGGCCAGCCGATTGTCGCGCACCTGGCGCTCAAGCCCACCTCGAGCATCACCACGCCGGGACGCTCCATCGACGTTCACGGCAACCCGGTGGACGTGATCACCAAGGGTCGCCACGATCCTTGCGTGGGCATCCGCGCCACCCCGATCGCCGAAGCGATGATGGCGATCGTGCTGATGGACCACCTGCTGCGTCACCGCGGGCAGAACGCGGACGTGCGGGTCACCACGCCGGTACTGGGCCAACTGTAATGCCGGGAGCAGCGCTCCCCTACTGGCGGTTGTCCAGTTTCTACCTGTTCTACTTTGCGTTGCTGGGAGCGACGGCGCCGTTCCTGGCGCTGTACTTCAACCATCTGGGGTTTGCTCCGGCGCGCATTGGCGAACTGGTGGCGATTCCCATGCTGATGCGTTGCGTGGCACCGAACATCTGGGGCTGGCTGGGCGACTACAGTGGCCGGCGCCTGGCGATCGTGCGCTTCGGCGCGGTCTGCACCCTGTTGGCGTTTTCGCTGATCTTCTTCGACAAAAGCTATGGCTGGCTGGCGCTGGTCATGGCCCTGCATGCGTTTTTCTGGCACGCGGTGCTACCACAGTTCGAAGTCATCACCCTGGCGCATCTGCAGGTCCAGGGGCAGACGGCGCGCTACAGCCAGATCCGCCTGTGGGGCTCGATCGGTTTCATTCTCACGGTCGTGGCGCTCGGGCGCTTGTTCGAGTGGTTGAGCCTGGATATCTACCCGGTGGCTATTGTGGTGATCATGACGGGTATCGTCCTGAGCAGCGCCTGGGTGCCGAATGCCCAGCCGCCGAACCTTGGCCACCGCGCCTCCAGCGAAGGTTTTCTACGGCAGTTGCGCAGTCCCGGGGTGCTGGCGTTCTATGCCTGTGTCGCGCTGATGCAGATGAGCCACGGTCCGTACTACACCTTCCTGACCTTGCATCTGGAAAGCCTCGGCTACACTCGCGGGCTGATCGGCCTGCTCTGGGCGCTGGGGGTGGTGGCCGAAGTGTTGATGTTCCTGGCCATGAGCCGGATCCTCGGGCGCTTTTCGGTCCGCAGGGTATTGCTCGCCAGTTTCCTGTTGGCCGCCGTGCGCTGGCTCTTGCTGGGGGCCTTGGCCGATCAACTGCTGGTACTGCTGTTCGCCCAAGTGCTGCACGCGGCGACTTTCGCCAGCTTTCACGCCTCGGCCATCCATTTCGTGCAACGTAGCTTCGGTGCGCGCCAGCAAGGCCAGGGGCAGGCATTATACGCCGCACTGGCCGGTACCGGCGGGGCCTTGGGCGCGTTGTACGCCGGTTATAGCTGGAACAGCCTGGGGCCGACCTGGACCTTCGGTATCGCCAGTCTCGCGGCCCTGGCCGCGGCCATTATCATTGCCACACGCATGCAAGAGGAGCGGCCATGAGCCTGACCCGTGAACAACTGAGCCTGGAAATCATCGAGGCCGGGCGCTTTCTGTATGGTCGCGGCTGGTCGCCGGCTACCAGCAGCAACTATTCGACCCGCTTGTCGTCCAGCCAGGCACTGCTGACAGTGTCCGGCAAGCACAAGGGGCAACTGGGCCCGGATGATGTCCTGGCCACCGACCTTATGGGCAACAGCCTGGAGCCAGGCAAGAAACCCTCGGCGGAAACCTTGTTGCACACCCAGCTCTATGCCTGGCGAGCCGAGATCGGCGCGGTGTTGCATACCCATTCGGTGAATGCCACGGTGTTGTCGCGCACGACGCTTGGCGAGTTCATCGAGTTCGAGGACTATGAACTGCAAAAGGCCTTCTCCGGGGTGTCGACCCATGAGTCGACGGTGCGGGTGCCGATCTTCGATAACGATCAGGATATTGCGCGCCTGGCGGCCAAGGTGCAGCCTTGGCTCGAGGCGCATCCCGATTGTGTCGGTTACCTGATCCGTGGGCACGGTCTCTACACCTGGGGCGCGCGCATGAGCGACGCACTGCGCCAGATCGAAGCGTTCGAGTTCCTCTTCGAATGCGAGTTGAAAACCCGTTCGTTGCGGCCTTCCTGAGCCGCGGTGTTTGCACGAGCCTGTTGATTGTCTGATTATCCGGTGCGTCGGGCCGGTTCCCGAAAACCTGCCCGCGCCGACCCAAGTCGAGGAATAGAGCCCCATGAGCAGCTTGTCCGTCTATCACGTTTCAACCCCGGACCTCCCGAACAAAGTCCTCACCCACGTTGACGACATTACCTCGACCCTGGCCGAGCAAGGGGTGCGCTTCGATCGCTGGCATGCGGCCGTGCCGATTCAGCCCGGCGCCAGCCAGGAGGAAGTGATTGCCGCTTACCAGGTGCAGATCGACCGCTTGATGACTGAGCGCGGCTATATCACCGTCGATGTCGTCAGCTTGAACAGCGATCACCCACAGAAGGCCGAGTTGCGCGCCAAGTTCCTCGACGAACACCGGCATGCCGAAGACGAAGTCCGTTTCTTCGTTGCCGGGCGTGGCTTGTTCACCTTGCACATCGGCGAGTATGTCTATGCCGTGCTCTGTGAAAAGAACGACCTGATTTCGGTCCCGGCCGGTACGCCGCACTGGTTCGATATGGGAGAACAGCCGTATTTCGTTGCCATCCGACTGTTCAACAACCCCGAAGGCTGGGTCGCCCAGTTCACTGGCGCAGACATCGCCAACCGTTTCCCGCGTCTCGAAGATTGAACCCGCGCGCTTACCCAGAAGGACCCGACATGCCGATCAAAGCCATCCTCACGGATATCGAAGGCACTACCAGTGCAGTGAGCTTCGTCTTCGACGTGCTGTTTCCCTACGCCACCCGGCATCTGCCGGATTTTGTCCGGCAGCACGCCGAGCGCCCGGACGTGGCGGTACAACTGGGGGCGGTGCGGCTCGACAGCGGCGAGCCGGCGGCGGATGTCGAACGGGTGATCGAAATTCTTCTCGGCTGGATCGCCGAGGATCGCAAGGCCACACCGCTCAAGGCCTTGCAAGGCATGGTCTGGCAACAGGGTTATGAAGCCGGCCAGCTCAAGGGGCATGTCTACCCGGATGCGGTCCAGGCGTTACAGCAGTGGCACGCGCGGGGCTATGCACTCTATGTCTATTCCTCGGGCTCGATCCAGGCGCAGAAGCTGATCTTCGGCTGTTCCGAGGCCGGCGACCTGTCGGCCTTGTTCAGCGGTTATTTTGACACCACCTCCGGCCCCAAGCGTGAAGCCCAGTCCTATCGGCACATCAGCGAAGCCATTGGCTGCCCGGTGAAGCAGATCCTGTTCCTCTCGGATATCGTCGAAGAACTCGATGCCGCGCGACAGGCTGGCATGCTGACCTGTGGTCTGGCGCGCGACGGTGGGGAGTTGCCTGGTCATCCGAATGTGAGCAACTTTGCCGAGATTGATCCGACAACACTCTAGACAAGGTCTTAAACGGTGGTTGAGCGGCCGGCTTGATTAAAACTTGAGTCGGTCTTGTATACTTTAAGTTGTAGGAAATTGCCTGTTGAAATGTCGGGCATCCCTGTTTGTGTTTGTAGTTGCTTGTTAAATCCCCTTTCTGTGTAACTCTCTGTTTTTTGATGGGTACTTGTCTGCGGCCAATAAGACTTGGCGAAAGTTGGACGATCTATTGAAACCGGAGGAAGAAACAATGATGAGCGTTCCCGAAAGGCTGGGTGCCGATGCCGTGCACAGGGCGTCGTGCAGGGTCGTTGATATTGCCGATTCGCGAGTGCGGCATAAACAGGACTTTATTCAGCCAGCCAAGGAGTCGTCCCACGTCGTCGTCCTGCCAGCGTTGAGCAAGCCGCGCAGGTGCAGGCTTTCCAAGAGCAAGATATTGAGTGAGAAAGAGCTGGAAGTGTTGCGCTGGGCGCGGGCGGGCAAAACCGTCTGGGAAATCAGCGTTATTCGCAATGTTTCCGAAGCGACGGTCAAGTTCCATCTGCGCAATATCTATCACAAGCTGGGTGTGAGTAACCGTGCCCATGCCGTGGGCGAGGCGGTGAATCGTGGGTTGGTCTGACAGGGCCGCGGCCACTTGCAGGCTGCAAGCCGAAGCGGCGGTAGAGAGTCCGCCATACTTCGGCTCGTAGCCGGCTGGTTATTGATAGGTCGGCAGCGCAAAGCGGTTCTGGCTTTGCAGCAGGGCAATGGAGGGCAGTTCACCGGGCTCGCTGGCGAGGTCGCGGCGAATAGCGCTGATCACCCAGGTGAGTTGTTCGGCAGTGTGTAATTGCGCGTAGGAAACCGAGCGCCGGACTTGCTTGCCGTTGCTGTCCTGCAGGGTTAACAGAATGCCACCGTCCGGACGCGGTTGGGTCGTGACCTTGTGGTTGGAAAATACCGAAGCGAACTTTTCCTGAATCAGGCTCATCTCTATTGACTCCTTTTCGCTCATGAAGGGCATGGCGTTATGAGTGCAGTGATTGTGCCAGCATGGTTTTTTTAAAAAGTCGTTATAAAGCATGGAGTTATATTTTTTCTGATTCTTCGGAGTCGTGCATTTTGCAAGATTGGCCATCGTGCATCCTGCATTTTACCGATGTTCGGCCATTCGGCGAGGCCAAGGCGCCGGGCTGCCCAACCCCTTCTATTGATTGTTTCTATGGCCGCGCTTGAAAAATAAGGCATGACAGCACGCGGGGGGCTCGGGAAACTGAAGGCCTTCGCAGCCATGTCCGAGCAACGCCAAGGAGATCTCTATGTCCGACCAGCCCTTACAAATGACCGAAGAGCAAGCCGCCGAGTTCGCCGAGCAGGTGTTCGATGTGGCGCGCAAGGGTGATGCGGCGCTGCTGGCGGCCCTGTTGAGCAAAGGCTTGCCAGCGAACCTGCGCAACCACAAGGGCGACACCTTGCTGATGTTGGCCAGCTATCATGGGCACGCCGATGCGGTGCGCGTGCTGCTCGAGTACCAGGCCGACCCGCAGATACGCAATGATAATGGTCAGAGCCCGGTTGCCGGGGCGGCGTTCAAGGGCGACCTGGAGATGGTCAGGCTGCTGATCGAGGGCGGGGCCGAGGTCGAAGGGGCGTCGAAGGACGGCCGCACGGCGCTGATGATGGCGGCGATGTTCAATCGCACGGCGATTGTCGATTACCTGCTCGGCCAGGGGGCTGATCCCCGGGCCCAGGACGCCAATGGCGTCACCGCGCTGGCAGCCGCGCAGACCATGGGCGCGCAGGACACGGCAGCGCAGTTGCAGAAGATCCTGGGCTGATGTTATTGAGGCTGACCCGGACCATAAGCCAGCCCCAGCCAGAATTGGTGTATTCTTCGCGGCCGTCATTTTCCCTGTTGCAGGACCTGCCCATGAAAACCGCCCTCGCCGAACTCATCAGCAAAATCAGCTCCGGTTGCATGGGCGAGGCCGAAATCCTGCGGATCGCTGATGAAGCGGCCCAGGCCTATGCCGATGCGGCAGGCTTTCTGGTGGCCAATCCGGACATCAACTACGACGACAGCTTTCCGATGCCCCTGGGCGAGTGGGTGGTCGTGGGCAGCTTACCCGAGACCGTGCTGTTCCAGGCCGACACCTATATGGAGCTGTTCACCCGGATCGTCGAGTCCTTCGGCAAGGACGTGCCTTTCAATATCAAGCCCAAGCAGTTGGCCAAGGTTGAAGCCTTGACCGCCTTGAACCGCATTCAGGTGCAACTGAGCAGCATGAACCCGGAAATGGGCGGCTACGTACTGGTGAATTTCAGCCAGTTGCTGGACGACGAACTCCAGGCGGTGCTGGTCTATGGTAATGATCTGCCGCGGGTACTGGCCCTGTGCGAGGAGCTCGGGATTGCCGCCGCGCCCGCCCTGGAAGCGCAGCGGATCGCAGTGCACGTCTGAGCCGCCGGCTTCGAGATAATTGCAAGAAAGTGAACCCTGGTGGCGAGCGGCTATCCTATGAGGGCAGATCCTCATCAAGGAGCAAGACCATGGGTTCCACTTTCAACGGCCTGATTGGCCTGATCATCCTGGCGCTGGACATCTGGGCCATCCTCAATGTGCTGAAAAGCACTACCGAAACCGGGATGAAGATCCTCTGGATCTTGCTGATTATCCTGCTGCCCGTGCTCGGCCTGATCATCTGGGCCATCGCGGGGCCGCGCGGCAATCTGCGTTAGTGGCTGGGCATGCGATCTTGAGCAAGACGTAGACCCGGGATTAGGGGGGGCGCGCATTCTGATCGCGTCTCGGAAATTGCCTACGATTTTGGTTGTAGAGGGCTGATGGTGTTTATAAGGATGAACTCCTAGGGTTTGAACAGGGTAAAAAAGCTTGGAGGCTTTGGCCCTCAGGCCTCTCTTGGATTCAAGGGAGGCGCTGTCCCGAAACCCTACGCTAAAGGACTAGCCCATGCAGGAGATGAACATGGAACAGGCTCAGCTTGAGAAAACCCATGTCGAGATCGCCAAGCTTATCGCCGAGCAACGCAAGCTCAATGCCGAGGCGGGGAAGATGACCCGTGAAACATTCTGGTACCCGGTCGCGATTGCCGTTGGCTTTGTCGGTACCGTGTCGACTGTCACCGCACTGCTGATCAAGTATCTCGTTCCTTGAGCGGAGCCGCCGGCGGCTTTTGTCCCGCGAAGGTTCGACCTGTCATCATTCGCAACGTAGAATGCGTGCCTTTCTCGGATCATCGCGGCAACGGCCATTCGCGCCCGTTGCTTGCTCGATAGCCCGCCATGGGCGGGCAACCATCCGTTGCCACCCGCATTCACCGGAGCACTTCCCATGAGCAACACGCCTGAAACCCACTACCAGGAAACCCTCTACGAAGGCTACGGCCAGCGCTTTCGCATAGACAAGCTGCTGCACGAAGTGCGTACCGGGCACCAGCACCTGGTGATCTTCGAAAATGCCCGCATGGGCCGGGTCATGGCCCTGGACGGCGTCATCCAGACCACCGAAGCCGACGAATTCATCTACCACGAGATGCTCACCCATGTGCCGATCCTCGCCCATGGCAGCGCCAAGCGGGTGCTGATCATTGGCGGCGGCGACGGTGGCATGCTGCGTGAAGTGAGCAAGCATCGTGGCGTCGAGCACATCACCATGGTCGAGATCGATGCCACCGTGGTCGACATGTGCAAGCAGTTCCTGCCCGAGCACTCCAAGGGCGCGTTCGACGATGCACGCCTGAACCTGGTGATCGATGACGGTATGCGTTTCGTCGCCACCACCGCGGAAAAGTTCGATGTCATCATCTCCGATTCCACCGACCCGATCGGTCCCGGCGAAGTGTTGTTTTCCGAAAACTTCTACCAGGCCTGTCGTCGCTGCCTGAACGAAGGTGGCATCCTGGTGACCCAGAACGGTACGCCATTCATGCAGTTGGCCGAGGTGCAAACCACGGCGGGACGCCTGCGCAGCCTGTTCCCGGATTGGCACTTCTATCAGGCCGCGGTACCGACCTACATCGGTGGGGCCATGACTTTTGCCTGGGGCGCGACCGACACCGGGTCACGCAAATTGTCGCTGGAAACCCTGCGCCAGCGCTTTGCCGGCAGCGGTATTGTCACCCGCTACTACAATCCCGAAATCCACATCGGTGCGTTTGCCTTGCCACAATACGTATTGCAGGCCGTGAACAAGCCAAGCAACGACTAAATCCTTGTAGTCACCGTGTTCCCCGCGCTCGATGGACCATAACCCCGGTTACTGGCGTGTGGGAAGACGGGCAGGCCGCCACTTTGCCTGGAGCATTCAGCAATCTGATGGTGCATGGGCCTTTGATCGTCCTTCGCTACACTGCCGATCATCGTCCTCAGAACCCACAAGGCATCTGCTATGCACAATCGCATCATGATCACTGGCGCCGGCTCCGGTCTTGGCCGCGAAATCGCACTGCGCTGGGCCCGCGAAGGTTGGCGCCTGGCGCTGTCGGATGTCAGCGAACCCGGCCTGGCGGAAACGCTGAGACTGGTGCGCGAAGCCGGCGGCGATGGTTTCACCCAGCGGTGTGACGTCCGTGACTACAGCCAGTTGACCGCCTTCGCCCAGGCATGCGAGGTCAAGTTCGGCGGTATCGATGTGATCGTCAACAACGCTGGCGTCGCCTCGGGCGGCTTCTTCAGCGAGCTGTCCCTGGAGGACTGGGACTGGCAGATCGCGATCAACCTGATGGGGGTGGTCAAGGGCTGCAAGGCGTTCCTGCCGCTGCTGGAGCAGAGCAAGGGCAAAATCATCAATATCGCCTCCATGGCTGCCCTGATGCAGGGGCCTGCGATGAGTAACTACAATGTGGCCAAGGCCGGTGTGGTGGCCTTGTCCGAAAGCCTGCTGATTGAACTGGCCCAACAGGAAATCGGCGTGCATGTGGTTTGTCCGTCGTTTTTCCAGACCAATCTGCTGGACTCGTTCCGCGGGCCTACGCCGGCGATGAAGGCCCAGGTCGGTAAGCTGCTGGAAAGTTCGCCGATCAGCGCGAGCGACATTGCTGATTACATCTACACCCAGGTAGGCCAGGGGCAATTCATGATTCTGCCCCATGAGCAGGGGCGTTTGGCCTGGGCCCTCAAGCAGAAGAATCCGCAGCTGCTCTATGACGAAATGACCGTGATGGCCGACAAGATGCGCCACAAGGCCAAGCAAGTCCCTCATTGAGCTTGCTCGTGAATCGACGTCTGGTTAGGGTTGCCAGCAATGTGCAACCCTGACGAGTGTTCATCGTGGTCAATTACCTGTGGTTTTTTCTTGCTGCGCTGTTTGAAATCGCCGGTTGCTATGCCTTCTGGATGTGGCTGCGCTTGGGCCGGAGCGCCTGGTGGGTCGCCCCCGCGCTCTTGAGCCTGACCCTGTTTGCACTGCTGTTGACCAAAGTCGAGGCGAGCTACGCCGGTCGGGCCTACGCGGCCTACGGTGGTATCTATATCATTACTTCCATCGCCTGGCTGGGCCTGGTCGAACGCATCCGCCCCTTGGGTTCCGACTGGCTGGGCGCCGCGCTCTGTGTCCTGGGTGCCAGCATCATCCTGCTGGGGCCGCGCTTTTCAACGTCTTGAGCCTGGCCCTTGTCGGTAAAATCTCCGACTTGGTCGAGTAAGCAATCTGATTCTGTAGGGCGAATCGACCCTGTCGGTCAGGGCCGGCTGATTTGCCGTGCCTGCATTGAAGGCGGTCATCGGGCCGGGCAGTCTTGGGCACTCATAAACCCTTGAGGATTGAGTGCCATGCTTGTACTGAGCCGCGTCGTGGGCGAGATGATTTCCATCGGCGATAACATCACCGTGCGAATTCTCGCTGTTAACGGTAATCACGTTCGTTTCGGTGTGGAGGCACCCAAGAATGTCAACGTGCATCGAGCGGAAATCTACCGTCGGATTCTGACCAAACTGGCTGAACCGGAGCCTGCCCGCGACTCCATTGTCTAACGCTCAGTCGAAGAGTTCTTTCGGCACCGCGTGCTTGGGCAGCAACTGGCATTGCTCGCTTTCGAGATCGAAGAAGATCACCGCCTGGCCCTTGCTCAACGCGTGGCGCACACGCAACACGCGGGTCTCCTGGGGCGTGTCGTCACCGTTGTCGGTACCGTCGCGGCTGACGAAGTCTTCGATCAGGCGGGTGAGGGTATCGGGTTCGAGTTGCTCGTAGGGAATCAGCATGGAATCGTCTCTTGTGGCTATGAGGCCTGATGCTACCGGGCCAGCGCTGATTGGGCTATATCGCCAGGGCATAATGACATGCCGCCAAAGGATACGGCACGTCGCCCTTCGGTGCTGCGCAGTGTTCCGCGGATGGGGGCTATCCGGCTGTCCAAAGCCTATTTATTTTTTTATTAACCTACTGATAGATAATAATTTTTTATCGATTTTAAAGCCTGGGCCGGCGATACCCTCGATGGACATGGACGACAAGGGTATTTCCACATGTTTATTGCAGCGTCCGCTCCGGACGAACATAGCGCCAACGAAGATGTAATCAAGGCCAATGCTCCCTGCTGGTTACTGGAAGCCAGCGCCGAAGATATTGCACGCCTGCGTGAATACTTGCGCCTCAGTCAGTTTTGCAAAGAGGAGGTGTCATCACGGCTCAAGGACCTGAAGGCCGTCCGCGATTTTTGCGAGCCGTTGCTTGTCAATGCACTGCGCGTTCGATTCGGCCCGGGACTGGATATTCACAAGGATCAACTGAAAATTGCCAATCGATGGCCGATGCTGCCGGCTCCGTCCGGGGTGGCTTACTTCTTTCCGATGACCTATACCAGCCACAGTTTGCTGGAGGCCGCGTTACAGAATTTTGAAGCGGACGAGCAGTTTCCCCCCAAGTCCCATATCAGTCTGAGCGGCGACCCGAAGCAGGTGCCAAGCATCACACTGGAGGCCTTTGTCGAGCTGGTGCGCAAGCTCGATCTGGGAAAGCGCTATCAGCAGCATGTGTGCAGGGCTTTTCATCTTGCGGAAAATGAAGGGCGGCAGACGGTGAGCGACGAACTTCGTATCGAGTCCGCCATCCTGCAACAAAAGAAAGCCGATATGTTGGTGGACGCCTGTATTGCCTACATGAAAAAGGACATCGATGACATTGCCCATCGGCAACTGTGCAAATTGATCGAGTTGAATGTCGACGTAGCGCCGGATGGCTCGCGGATGATGGTCAATGAATTGAAGATGCTGGGCTTTTCGTTATCGGCTATTTGCCTGTTCACGCTGCAGAATGTGCCGCAGACCGGGAAGGCCAGCATGAAAAACCGGGTGCTGGTGCATATTCCCAACGATCCGCTGACGCGATTCAAACTCTATGCCTCCCTTGAGGCGTTTCAGGCCGAACTGTGTATTCGCCTTTGGCAACCCTCGTATGAGAAGTTCTTCTGCGGTTTTGTCAGCCAGCGCGACCTGCCGGGTTTCCTCTCGCTGTTGCGCAAGTGCCTGACCCTTGAGACCCGGACTGCCGACGGCAAGGTTACCAGGTGCCTGAATCAGGCGGCCGATCTACAGTTGAAGCCTGCGCAGCTGAGCCTTGAGTTGTTTTTTCATCTCTACCGGCAACAGGTCCTGCGGTTCCAGGAGGATGCGCGGGTGGTGGCGGTCCCGACCGAGGATATCGACCAGGATGCCCGCAAGGCCAGGTATCTGTCGGTGTTGAGCCTGGGAATGACCCTGCTGAACCTGGCGGCCTTCGTCAATCCCTGGCTGGGTTTACTGATGATGGGCGTGGCGGTCGGGCAACTGTTGGCCGAGTCCTATGAGGGCTACGAGGATTGGCAGCGTGGTGAGCGTGACGAGGCCATCACGCACATGATGTCGGTGGCCGAGGATATTGCCACGATGGTTGCCCAGGGGGTTGCCATGCATTGGGGGAGCAAGGCCCTCAAAGGGTTCTTCCAGCGACACTCGGACTTTTTCAACGACCTGTTGCCGATCGAGTCGAGCGATGGTCGCTACCGGCTGTGGCAGGCCGAGCCGCGTGCCTACCGCCATGAAGCGCCTGGGCTGGCGGAGCGGACGCTGGACCACGAGGGCTTCTATCAGGGCGATGACGCGGGGGACGGCCATCGTTACCTGGATATCGCGGGCGAACCTTACCGGGTCTACCGGGATGAATCTGTCGGGGCCTGGCGCTTGCGCCACCCGAGCCGCGAATCAGCCTACGAGCCTTTGCTTGAACACAATGGTCGTGGGGCCTGGAGGCTGGTCCACGAATCGCCCTTGCAATGGCATGATCCGGTCTACCTGTTTCGTCGCCTGGGGCCTGAGGTGCGTTTCCTGAGTGATGAAAGCATCGAGCAGATCCTGTCGATTCAGCGACTCGACGAAGTGTCGTTGCGGCGCATGCATATGAATAATGCAACGATCCCGGCCCCTCTGCTCGACTCGATACAGCGTTTCAGACTGAACCACGAATTGGATTGGCTGCTCGCGCCTGCTGATGCGCCGAAATCGGTCGCGGCCCGCTTGCTTGATCTGAAGTTGCAGATTCTGCCAGGCCTCAAGGGGTGGCCCCAGGATTACACGCTCATGCTTCTGGACGCGGCGCGCAAACCGCTGCGCGAATACGGGGCAGACCTGACCGCGCAGCCGCGCAGGTTGATGTTGCGGGCCCAGGACATCGAGACGCAGGGGGTGGCGGCAGTCTTGAACAAATTGACGAGCGAGGATCGCAAGGCGCTGCTCGGTTCGGTGGTGGACGCCGACAAGGTGTCGGCGTGTCTGGAGCACGTGCTGGGCGCACATGTGCGCGAGCATCGCGCGGCGTTGTTCCAGCGTCTCTACAGCTTGTCCTGCGTGACCGATGTGGGGCTGCCAGTCAGCTTGAGGCGACGCTTTCCCGATTTGCCGGACGGGGTCTTGCGTGAAATTCTGGGGCAGGCGAACGATGTGCTGAGAGGACGCTTGAGCCTCAGTGATCGGCTGCCCTTGCAGTTGATTGAAGAGGCGAACGAGGGCGTGCGCGAAATTCGAATCAACCATGCGTTGGATGGCGGCTTTCTCGAGAGCCCGGGCAGTCTGGAAAACGCCAGGTTGCAGTTGCCCATGCTGAAAACGATCGAGGGCTGGCCGCTGGATTTGCGCCTGGAGATTCGCCAGGATCGATTCGATGGTCACCTGTTGATCGAGATGGGTGACGAAGATCTGCCCCGGCGCCGGGTTTTGCTCAGGACCGCGCAAGGTTATCAGGCCTTTGATGGCTCGGGGCTGAGCCTGGGGCCACGGGGCAAGGGGCGCTTTGCCCTGAGCGCTGCGTTGCTCGGTGGCCTGCGGCTGAGCGAACGTGAGGCGATGGGGATCGAGCTGGGCGAAGCCGAGTTGCTGCACCAGCAGTTGATGTCCAAGATACTGGCGCGTCCGCGCGTCGAACTAGAGGAAACCCTCGGTCTCCCCGCGCGCAAGCCAGGACACCGCTCGCCGGCCTGGCGCGACAAGGCTGCTCCAGGCTGTCTACGTATCAAGCGCGGCGGTGTTCATGGCTCGCGACGAGGATTGCGCCGGGTGACCCGGCTGTATCCCGACCTCTGCGAGCCGGAAGCGCGCAACTTCTTTTTTTCCCTCGGCGACGATCCGCTCCAGGTCAGAAACCAGCTTGACGCGCTTGAGGGGGAATTGCAGCAGCTGCGCTTGGCGCTGTTCAATTGGCAGGGGGATGAGGTGCGTATTCACCGCTCGCACGCCTGGATGGGAGGCGTGGCCGAGAGCCGTGAACAGGCGACCCAGATCATCGAGCGTTGCTGGCGGCGGCAAACGCCCAGAACCTATGACGAGAATGGCGTCGTCATTGGTCGCAGCCTGAGTCTGGCAGGCTTGCGTGTCGACGACTTGCCGCGCTTGCCCTTCGGGATCAACTTCGATCATGTCACCGAGCTTTCTTTGAAGTACATGGGGCTGGACCGCATTCCCGAAGATTTTCTCGAGCATTTTTCCAATCTGCGCAAACTGGAGTTGAACAACAATCAGCTTGATCGCCTGCCCAGTGCGATTGCCGACATGCGCCAGCTCCGGGAGCTGCACGCGCAGGACAACCGGATCGTGCTGACTCCGGGCTCGGTCAATGTGCTGTCGAGCTTGCACAATCTGGAAGTGCTGAACCTGAACGGCAACTTTGATGTCGGCTTGCTGGATGTCGGCCAGATGCCGCACCTGCGCCGTCTGCTCCTGCGGGGAGCGGGAATCGACAGTTTGCCTGCTGGCCTGTTGACCCGGGTTCGGCTGTACGAAGCGGACTTGCGCGATAACCAGATCCGCAGCGTCTCGGACGCCCTCTATGCGGCGCCTTCGCCGATCAATCGGCGGATCATTCTGCGTAACAACCCCTTTACGGTCGACGATCAGAATCAGTTGGCCGCCTATCGGGTGAGTAGCGGAATCACCTTCGGTATTCCTGAGACGGAGCTGGAGTTGGATGAGTTCAGTGCGCGCCAGCGTTGGCTGGCCGATATCGAGGCGGGGGAGCGCCGTGACAGCCTGCGGGACCTGTGGCACGACTTGCGGCGGGAGGCGGGTTCCGAGGAATTTTTCGCGTTGTTGGGACGCTTGGGGGGCAGCGCGGACTATCTGAAGATTCGTGCGGACCTGACGCGACGTGTCTGGGAGGTGCTGGGGGAGGCGGCCGAGGACACAACGTTGCGCGGCGAACTGTTCGATCTGGCGGCCGACCCGATGACGTGCGTCGATAGCGCCGCGCGAAATTTCAGCCATCTGGAAGTCCGCATGCTGTTGGCCAGGGCTCGGAATCTGGCGACCAGGACCAATGAGCCGACGGAGTTGCTGAAACTGGCGCGCGGACTGTTTCGCCTGGAGCGCATCGACGACATCGCCAGGGCTCATGTCAAGGCTCTGCAGGATAGTCCCGAGGTGTCTTCATCGAGTGCGGTCGATGAGGTCGAGGTGAACCTGGCCTATCGAGTAGGGCTGGGACGTTCGCTGTATTTGCCCGGGCAGCCGAAGGAAATGTTCTTCAGGTCGATTGCCAATGTCACCGAGAAGCAGATCCTTGAAGCCCGTACGCGCGTCCGCGAGGCTGAGGACACGCCGGCGATGAGGAGCTTCATTGCTTCAAGGGATTTCTGGATCGACTACCTGAAAAAGAAATACCCACGCAATTTTGCCCGGTTCAACAAACCCTTTCACGAGCAGGAGGAGCAACTGTTGACCAACTCCCCGGAGATGCTCAGCGATCGTTATGCCCGGCGTTTGTCAGTGTTGATGGAGAACCGTATCGCCGAGGAGCAGACTTTTCTCGAAACCCTGACCCAGAACGAGCTGGATGAGCATTCCGCCCGGGTCTGACTCTGTATCTGAGTGCTGCTTCAGGCGCCCGCCCCAGGCTTGCCCTTGCCTCGAACCAGCGCCCGCCAGGCGAAGCGATTCGGATGGCAGGCCTCGGCGACGCTGCGCGGCAGCGGCAGTGGTTCGTTCTCCAGCCAGGCGGCCAGCAACTCGCCCGAGAGCGGCGCACTGATCAGACCACGGGAGCCGTGGCCGCTGTTGATATACAGTCCCTCGAGCCAAGGGCAGGGGACCTGGGGGATTTGCCGGGCATCCCGGGCCAGGACGCCGTAGGCTTCGGCGAAAAGCCCCGGGTCCGCCAGCGGCCCGACCACCGGCAGATAGTCGGCGCTGGTACAGCGAAAAGCGGCACGGCCTTGCAGTTGCTCCGGGGCCAACTTGTCGCTGTTCAGGCGGTCGGCCAGATCGCGTGAGATGTCCTGTAACAGCTCCAGGTTGCCAATGTGTTCCGCGGTGGTGGGCGCCAGATCATTGCTCTTGAAGTCGAAGCTGGCCCCCAGGGTATGTTCACCGAGGCGTGCCGGCGCGACATAGCCTTCGGCGCAGACCACGGTACTCAAGGCCGCACTCTCGGCGGTTTGCGCCAGGCGGGTGATCTGTCCGCGGATACGCTTGAGCGGCAACGCCGCGCTGGCCGCGAAGCGTTTCACTTCAGCGGCCCCCGCGAGGACCACCACCGGGGCGCTGCCCAGCAGGGAGTCGGCGTCCCACGCCTGCCATTGGCCATCGATATTGCGCAGTTCGAAAGCCTCGCTATGCAGGCGTACCTCAATATTCCGGTGGCTGGCTTGCCAGGCACACAAGGCGGGTGGGTGGACCCAGCCACCTTCCGGGAAGAACAACCCACCATGTTCAAGGGCTACACCGGCGCGGGCCTGGGACTGCGCCTGATCCAGCACCCGCAGCAACTCGGGGCTGAAGGCGGCGGCCAACTGGGCCTGGCGCTCGGCTTCTTTCGCATCAAAAGCCAGTTGCAGTACACCACAGTCATCCCAGTCGAGGCCTTTGTGCAACTGCTCAAGCAAACGCCGGGTATGGCCGAAGCCACCGAGGATCAGTTGTGACAAGGCGGTGCCATGAGCCGACAGCTTGAGGTAGAGGACGCCTTGCGGGTTACCCGAGGCTTCCCGGGCCAGCTCATCGTGGCGCTCCAGCAAACAGACTTGCCAGCCACGTGCCGCGAGGCTCGCGGCACTGGCACAACCGGCCAGGCCGCCACCGATCACCAGCGCCCGGCGCTCGCCGCTGGGTGGCTGGGGGCGGGCGAACCATGGCTTGGCCTGCGGCGGCGCGGCCGAGTCCACGGGCCGGTCAATGAATTCGCCCCGCAGGATCTCCCATTTATGGCCGATGCCCGGTGTGCGGCGCATCTTGAAGCCCGTGGCATTCAATGAGCGTCGGACCCAACCGGTACTGGTGAAGGTGCTCAGGGTCGCGCCGGGGGCCGCCAGCCGCGCCAGTTCGCTGAACAGCTCGGGGGTCCACATTTGTGGGTTTTTCGCCGGGGCGAAACCGTCGAGGAACCAGGCATCGACCTGGGCGTCCAGTTGTGGCAATTGCTCCATGGCATCACCGATCAGCAGTGTCAGGGTCACCCGGCCATTGTCCAGCAGCAGTCGCTGGAAACCTTGATGAATCGCCACGTACTGTTTGAGCAGCGCCTCGGCGAGAACCGCCAGTTCGGGCCAGAGGGCCAAGGCACGTTGCAGGTCGGCGCGGCTCAGGGGGTACTTTTCCACGCTGACGAAATGCAGCCGGGCAGCTGGCACCGCGCAGGCCTCGAACAATTGCCAGGCGCAGAGGAAGTTCAATCCGGTGCCGAAGCCGGTTTCGCCAATCACCAGTCGTTCGTTCGGTCTCAGCGCGGCAAAGCGTTCCCGCAGGCGATTCTGCTCGAGGAACACGTAACGGGTTTCCTCCAGGCCCGAATGGTCGGAGAAATACACGTCATCGAAGACCCGCGAGTGCGGGCGACCCTGCTCGTCCCAGTCGATCTGGGCGTGAGCGGGAAGATTGGGCGATACGTTGGTCATGGGCGGCTCGACGGCAACAAGGCGGCTATTCTAGCCCATTGCCGGACGTCGGATTGATCCACGGCAAGGCCTGGGGATTTCCCGTCACAAAGTGGGGGCCGATCCGTTAGTCTTGCTCCATTCTTGGAAGGGAGTCGCCCATGTTTGAATCCGCCGAAATCGGTCATGCCATCGACAAAGAGACCTACGACGCCGAAGTTCCGGCCTTGCGCGAAGCCTTGCTGGAGGCGCAGTTCGAACTTCATCAGCAAAAGCGCTTTCCGGTCATCGTACTGATCAACGGCGTCGAAGGCGCGGGCAAGGGCGAGACGGTCAAGCTGCTCAACGAATGGATGGACCCGCGCCTGATCGAGGTCCGTACCTTCGACCAGCAAACCGATGAAGAACTGGCCCGGCCGCCGGCCTGGCGCTACTGGCGGCAGTTGCCGGCCAAGGGGCGCATGGGGGTGTTCTTCGGCAACTGGTACAGCCAGATGTTGCAGGGCCGGGTGCATGGGCACTTCAAGGACGCCGTGCTGGACCAGGCAATCAATGGCGCCGAACGCCTGGAGAGAATGCTCTGCGACGAAGGCGCGTTGATCTTCAAGTTCTGGTTCCACCTGTCCAAGAAACAGATGAAGGCCCGTCTCAAATCGCTGCAGGATGACCCGCTGCACAGCTGGCGCATCAGCCCGCTGGACTGGCAGCAGTCGGAGACTTACGACAAGTTCGTGCAATACGGCGAGCGGGTGCTGCGTCGTACCAGTCACGATTATGCGCCTTGGCATGTGATTGAAGGCGTCGACCCCCACTACCGCAGCCTGACCGTGGGCAAGATCCTGTTGGAAGGTTTGCAGACGGCGCTCAAGACCCGGGACGCCAAGCCACGGCCGACCAATGCCGCGCCCTTGCTCAAGGGGGTGGACGATCTGAGCCTGCTGGACAGCCTGGACCTGAGCCAGCACCTGGACAAGAACGACTATGAAGAGCAGCTGATTACCGAACAGGCGCGGCTGGCTGGTCTGTTGCGCGACAAACGCATGCGCCGGCACGCGCTGGTGGCGGTGTTCGAGGGCAATGACGCGGCGGGCAAGGGTGGGGCGATCCGGCGGGTGGCGGCGGCGCTCGATCCACGGCAATACCGCATCATTCCCATAGCCGCACCGACCGAGGACGAACGCGCCCAGCCATACCTCTGGCGGTTCTGGCGGCATATTCCGATGCGCGGCAAGTTCACTGTGTTCGACCGTTCCTGGTATGGCCGTGTGCTGGTGGAGCGGATCGAAGGCTTCTGCAGCCAGGCCGACTGGATGCGCGCCTACAGCGAGATCAACGACTTCGAGGAACAACTGAGCGACGCCGGGGTGATCGTGGTGAAATTCTGGCTGGCTATCGACAAGCAGACCCAACTGGAGCGTTTCCAGGAGCGCGAGGATATTCCGTTCAAGCGTTTCAAGATCACCGAGGACGATTGGCGCAACCGCGAGAAATGGTCGCTCTATCGCGACGCCATTGGCGACATGGTCGATCGCACCAGCACCGAAGTGGCGCCCTGGACGTTGGTGGAAGCCAATGACAAGCGCTGGGCCCGGGTCAAGGTGCTACGCACGCTCAACCTGGCCATCGAGAGCGCGTTCGCCAAGCGTGAGAGGAAGGGCAAGACGAAGTAGCGCGATGGCCACGCATACGCCGGGTGAATGATTGTCGCGGTCGGGAATCGGGTGGGCTTATGCTCGCTCGATCCTTCAAACCGACAACAACAATCAATGAGGTGGGCCATGCGTGAAGTGGTGATCGTCGACAGCGTGCGGACTGGCCTGGCCAAGTCCTTTCGCGGCAAATTCAACCAGACCCGGCCGGATGACATGGCGGCCCATTGCGTCAATGCCTTGCTCAGCCGCAATGGCATCGATCCGGCCAGCGTCGAGGATTGCATCGTCGGCGCCGGCTCCAACGAAGGTGCCCAGGGCTACAACATCGGACGCAATGTCGCGGTGTTGTCGAAGCTGGGAACCGGCACCGCCGGCATGACCCTCAACCGCTTCTGTTCATCGGGCTTGCAGGCGATTGCCATTGCCGCCAACCAGATTGCTTCCGGTTGCAGCGAGATCATCGTCGCCGGTGGGGTCGAATCCATCAGCCTGACGATGAAAAGCGTCAACACCGACAACCTGATCAACCCGCTGCTCAAGGAGCAGGTGCCGGGGCTCTATTTCCCCATGGGCCAGACCGCCGAGATCGTCGCCCGGCGCTATGGCGTCAGCCGCGAGCAGCAGGACCTTTACGCGCTGCAAAGCCAGCAGCGTACCGCCGCCGCCCAGGCCGCGGGGCTGTTCGACGATGAAATCGTGCCCATGGCCGTGACCTACGCCGTCGAGGACAAGGCCAGCGGGCAGATCCAGCGCCTGGAAGGGGTGGTGGACCGCGATGACTGCAATCGTCCGGACACCACCCTGGAAAGCCTGGCCGGTTTGAAGCCGGTGTTTGCCGAAGACGGTTCGGTAACGGCGGGCAACTCGTCGCAACTGTCCGACGGTGCTTCGATGACCCTGGTGATGAGCCTGGAAAAAGCCCTGCAACTGGGGCTCATGCCCAAGGCCTTGTTCCGTGGTTTTGCCGTGGCCGGTTGCGAACCGGACGAGATGGGGATCGGCCCGGTATTTTCGGTGCCCCGGTTGCTCAAGGCCAAGGGCCTGAGCGTGGCGGATATCGACCTGTGGGAATTGAACGAAGCATTCGCTTCCCAGTGCCTGTACAGCCGTGATCGGTTGGGCATCGACAACGAGAAGTACAACGTCAACGGTGGTTCGATTTCCATCGGCCATCCGTTCGGCATGACCGGCTCGCGCCAGGTCGGGCACCTGGTGCGCGAACTGCAACGGCGCAAGCTGCGTTATGGCATCGTCACCATGTGCGTGGGCGGAGGCATGGGCGCGACGGGATTGTTCGAAGCGTTGCGCTGAGGCTCAGTGCCGGACGGGCTTGTCCGCAAGGCTGTCGGCGGTCTTGCGGGCCCCTTCGCGACGGTGCGCGATCCGACGAACTCTGCTCCCACGGATTCGTGTCGTATGGCAAATCCGTATTCGACGCAGAACGGTAGGAGCATGGCTTGCCCGCGAAGCTTTTGGCAATCTCGAGTCTGCTACAGGGCCTGGCTGGCGCGAATGTCTTTGGCCAGTTGCATGCGCTTCAGATACAGCTGTGTTTCGCGCTCGGCATCGTCTCGGCTAAAAAAGGGCCCTTCCAGGGTGTTTTCCCGGGTGCTGAAAAAAAACAATCCATTGATGACCGTGACCCGGTGGCTGCGAAAATGCGTGGCCTCGGAGCTGTCTTGCGCGCGTTTGCCGTACATGGCGAAATCTCACTGGTGAGCGTAGCTGTCAGAAATACAGCATAAAACTTATAAAGATAGCGCGTCCAATCGTCCGATCAATGGTTATAGGCAGTTTATTGGCGGCGCTTCCAGCATGCTTGAGGTCGCATCGGGCTTCGCTTCCCGGCTGTGTTGTCGGCCATGCAGGGCCTAGAATGGCGGCTTCCCCAACGTCCATAGGACTCTTCATGCACATTTCATCCGGGCGCTGGGGTTATGGTCTGTTCCTGGCGCTGCTGACCGCCGTGCTCTGGGGCATTTTGCCGATCAAGCTCAAGCAGGTGTTGCTGGTGATGGATCCGGTGACCGTGACCTGGTGCCGATTGATCGTGTCGGGGGGCTTTCTCTTCGTTTATCTGGCGGCGACCCGGCGTTTGCCGAGCCGGCATGACCTCGGAGCGCGGGGCGGCTGGCTGGTACTGCTGGCGGTGTTCGGCCTGGTGGGCAACTACGTGCTTTACCTGATGGGCTTGAACCGGCTCAGTCCCGGTACCGCCCAACTGGTGGTGCAGATGGGGCCGATCTTCCTGTTGATCGCCAGCCTGTTCGTGTTCAAGGAGCGCTTCAGCCTGGGGCAGGGGATCGGCCTGCTGGTGCTGCTGTTCGGCTTTGGTCTGTTTTTCAACCAGCGTCTGGTTGAGTTGCTGACGTCCCTGGGAACTTACACCGCAGGCGTATTGCTGGTGTTGCTGGCGTCCACCGTGTGGACCTTTTATGCCTTGAGCCAGAAGCAATTGCTGACGGCCTGGAATTCGTTGCAGGTGATGATGGTGATCTACCTGTTTTGCGCCTTGTTGCTCACTCCTTGGGCGCACCCGAGCGAAGTCCTGCAACTGAGTTCGTTGCAGGGCTGGCTGTTGTTGGGCTGTTGTCTCAATACCCTGGTGGCTTACGGCGCCTTTGCCGAGGCCTTGGCGCACTGGGAAGCCTCGCGGGTGAGCGCGACCCTGGCGATCACGCCCCTGGTGACTTTTGCCGCGGTGGCCCTGGCGGCCTGGTTGTGGCCTGATTTCGTGCAGGCTGAAGACATCAATGGCCTGGGCTATGGCGGCGCGTTGCTAGTGGTGTTCGGCTCGGCGCTGGTGGCGTTGGGGCCGTCGCTGATGGCCGGGCTCAAGGCCCGGCGCACGCGCAAGGCGGTGACTCCTTAGCGAACAGCATGGCATCAGCCGTTCTTGCCGGATTCAAGCATGTTCTCCGGTCGGACCCAGGCGTCGAACTCCTCGTCGGTCAGGTAACCGAGTTCCAGCGCCGCTTCACGCAAGGTCAGGTTTTCGCCGTAGGCTTTCTTGGCGATCTGTGCCGCCTTGTCGTAGCCGATATGCGGATTCAGCGCCGTCACCAGCATCAGGCCGCGTTCCAGGTGCGCGGCCATCTGCACGGGATCGGGTTCCAGCCCGGCAATGCAGTGCTGCTGGAAGTTGCTGCAGCCATCTCCGAGCAGGCGGATCGACTGCAGCAGGTTGTGGATGATCACCGGTTTGAAGACATTCAGTTGCAGGTGACCCTGGCTCGCGGCAAAGCCGATCGTCACGTCATTGCCCAGCACCTGGCACGCCAGCATCGACAGTGCCTCGCACTGGGTCGGATTGACCTTGCCGGGCATGATCGAGCTGCCCGGTTCGTTGGCCGGCAGCTTGATCTCGGCCAACCCGGCACGCGGACCGGAGCCCAGCAGGCGCAGGTCATTGGCGATTTTCATCAAGGCCACGGCCAGGGTTTTCAGGGCCCCGGAGAGGGTGGTCAGGGGCTCATGGCCGGCCAGGGCGGCGAACTTGTTCGGTGCGCTGATGAATGGTAAGCCGGACAGCGCCGCCAGTTCGGCGGCGATCGCCTCGGCAAAACCATGGGGCGCATTGAGCCCGGTGCCCACGGCGGTGCCGCCCTGGGCCAGTTCGCAGACCGCCGGCAACGCCGAGCGAATCGCGCGCTCGGCGTAGTCCAGTTGCGCGATATAAGCCGAGACTTCCTGGCCGAAGGTGATCGGCGTGGCATCCATCATATGGGTGCGCCCGGTCTTCACCAGTTTCATGTGCCGTGCGGCCAGTTCCGTCAGTCCGCCGGACAACTCGGCAATGGCCGGCAGCAACTGCCGGTATACCGCCTGGGCGGCGGCGATATGCATGGCGGTGGGGAAACAGTCGTTGGAGCTCTGGGAACGGTTGACGTGATCGTTGGGGTGTACTGGCAACTTGCCGCCACGGCCCTTGCCCGCGAGCTCGTTGGCGCGCCCGGCAATCACTTCGTTGGCGTTCATATTACTCTGGGTGCCACTGCCGGTCTGCCAGACCGCCAGCGGGAACTGCTCGTCATGTTCGCCGGCCAGCACTTCGTCGGCGGCCTGTTCGATCAGCCGGGCGACATCGGCGGGCAGGTCGCCATTGCGGTTGTTGACCCGTGCGGCGGCCTTCTTGATCAGCGCCAGGGCGTGCATGACCGCCAACGGCATTTTCTCCGTGCCGATGGCGAAATTGATCAGCGAACGCTGGGTCTGGGCGCCCCAATAGGCTTCTTCCGGTACGTTCACCTGGCCAAGGCTGTCGGTTTCGATGCGACTCATTCGGGTTCACTCCTGATGGCGGGTTAGCGCAGTTTAGGTCCTGATCGAACGCTTGGGTTCCCTTGCGGTTTTTTACCCGCTTCGCGACCACTGGACACCGACGCGATTGCCTCGGGGTTGAGTGACACACTTTGTTAGGCGCAGAATGGGCCCCCTTGGGGTTTTACCTCGCCTGTTTAGAAAGGACACTCGATGACTCGTCTTCGTGCCATCTGTACCGCGGTTGCTCTGGTATGCGCCAGCGGCCAGGTTTTCGCCGATACCGCCAGCCATAATGCCAGTGCCGAAGCATTCCTGACGTTGGCCCATGCCGACAAGCTGGGAACCCCGGTCTACGCCCAAGTGCAGCAAATGTTCGCCCAGCGTTTCGAGCAGACCCAGGCGCCGGCGTCGAAAAAGCCGTTGCTGGATACCTACCAGGCCAAGGCCAACGCCGCCCTGGACCAGGCCATCGGCTGGAACAAGCTGAAGCCGGATATGGTCAAGCTCTACACTGACAACTTCAGCGAATCCGAACTCAAGGACCTGGTGGCGTTCTACCAATCGCCACTGGGCAAGAAAGTCCTGGAAAAAATGCCGCAGCTGACCCAGCAATCGGCCCAGATGACCCAGGCCAAGCTGGAAAGCGCGGTACCGGTGGTGAACAAACTGCTGGAAGACATGACCAACGAACTGGCGCCTGCCAAGGCTGCAGCCCCAGCGGCGAAGAAAAAGCCGTAAGCGGAGCCTGAGATGAGCATGCAGCAACGTATTGAAACCGCACTGGGCGCCCTGCAACCCGAGTACCTGCAAGTCCTGGACGAAAGCCATATGCACAGCCGCGGGTTGCAGAGCCACTTCAAGGCGGTGTTGGTCAGCGAACAGTTTGCCGGGTTGAACAGCGTCAAGCGCCACCAGAAGGTCTACGCCGCCCTGGGTGACCTGATGAGTGAATTCCATGCGTTGGCCCTGCATACCTACACCCCTGAAGAGTGGGTGAAAATCGGCGCGGCACCGGCATCGCCGGTCTGCGCTGGCGGGGGGCATTGATCCTGGTTTTTTGACCGGTGTTTTTTTGCTAGAATCCGCAACGCGCCGCTTTTGTCGGCGCGTTTTTTTTGCATCCGGTTCGCCCTTTGCGAGGGCAGCCACCTGGAGAGAATCACCCATGACTCAACCTATAGTCGTGGCGGCACTTTATAAGTTCGTCACCCTGGAAGACTACGTTGCCTTGCGCGAGCCACTGTTGCAGGCAATGGTCGACAACGGCATCAAGGGCACTCTGCTGATCGCCGAGGAAGGCATCAACGGCACCGTTTCCGGTAGCCGTGAAGGCATCGATGGCTTGTTGGCCTGGCTCAAACTGGATCCGCGGATGGTCGACATCGACCACAAGGAATCCTATTGCGACGACCAGCCGTTCTACCGGACCAAGGTCAAGCTGAAGAAAGAAATCGTCACCCTGGGTGTCGAGGGCGTGGACCCGAACAAGCAGGTCGGCACCTATGTCGATCCGCAAAACTGGAATGCCCTGATCGCCGATCCGGAAGTGCTGCTGATCGACACCCGCAACGATTATGAAGTCTCGATTGGCACTTTCGAAGGCGCCGTCGACCCGAAAACCACCAGTTTTCGCGAATTTCCCGACTACATCAAAGCCCATTTCGACCCGGCCCGGCACAAGAAGGTCGCCATGTTCTGCACCGGCGGCATTCGTTGCGAGAAGGCTTCCAGCTATATGCTCAGCCAGGGCTTCGACGAGGTCTATCACCTCAAGGGCGGGATCCTCAAGTACCTTGAAGAGGTGCCCCAGGAGCAGAGCAAGTGGCAGGGCGACTGCTTTGTCTTCGACAATCGCGTCACCGTGCGCCATGACCTGAGCGAAGGCGACTACGATCAATGTCATGCCTGCCGTACCCCGGTCAGCGTCGAGGATCGTGCCTCGGAGCACTATGTGGCGGGTATCAGTTGTCCGCATTGCTGGGACACATTGAGCGAGAAAACCCGGCGCAGCGCCACTGATCGCCAGAAGCAGATCGAACTGGCCAAGGCCCGTAACCAGCCGCACCCGATCGGTTACAACTATCGTCAATCTTCCGAGGGTTGAACCATGTCCGCGCGCCTGCTGTATGTGATGGACCCGATGTGTTCCTGGTGCTGGGGGTTTGCCCCGGTGGCCGAGGCGCTGGTCAAGCAGGCGCAGGCGGCGGGTGTCGAGCTGCACCTGGTCATGGGCGGCTTGCGCACCGGCAGCGGCTCCGCGCTGGAGCCGACGACCCGGCGTTATATCCTCGAGCACTGGCAGGCGGTCACCGAGACCACCGGCCAGTTGTTCAAGCTCGACGGCGCCTTGCCGGACGGCTTCGTCTACGACACCGAGCCGGCTTGTCGAGCGGTCGTCACCGCGCGCAGCTTGGCGCCGGACTGCGCGTGGGCGCTGGTGGGGCTGATCCAGCGGGCCTTTTATATCGAGGGGCGCGATGTCACCCAAGCCCGCGTGCTGGTGGAACTGGCGGAACAGGCCGGTTTGCCGCGCATCGAGTTTGCCGGCGCTTTCGACACGGCCGAGCAGCATGCGGCCACTGCCGCCGACTTCACCTGGGTCCAGGACCTGGGCATCGCCGGTTTCCCGACCTTGCTGGCCGAGCGCAACGGTCAGTTGGCGTTGCTGACCAATGGCTACCAGCCGCTGGCTGAACTTGCTCCGCTGCTCGGCCGTTGGCTGGAGCGCGCGGCCTGTGCCTGATCAACCCGAACCCTTCAAGCCACCCGCGGACCGCCTGAGCTGGGCAGAAATTCGCCGCTTGGCCCTGCGTCACAAAAAAGCCTTGTGGATCGCCAACCTCGTGGCGGTACTGGCGACCTTGTGCAGTGTGCCGATTCCCCTGCTGTTGCCGCTGTTGGTGGACGAAGTCCTGCTGGGGCACGGAGATGCCGCGCTCAAGGTGATGAATCACCTGCTGCCCGGTGCCTGGCAGCGCGCCGTCGGCTACATCGGCCTGATGTTGCTGGTGACCCTGAGCCTGCGCTGTGGGGCCTTGATGTTCAACGTGGTGCAGGCGCGGCTGTTCACCGGGCTGGCGAAGGATATCGTCTATCGCATCCGTATACGGCTGATCGAACGCTTGAAACGCATTTCCCTGGGGGAGTACGAAAGTCTCGGGAGTGGCACCGTGACCACGCACCTGGTGACCGACCTGGATACCCTGGACAAGTTCGTCGGCGAAACCCTGAGTCGCTTTCTGGTGGCGATGCTGACGCTGCTGGGCACCTCCGCCATCCTGGTCTGGATGCACTGGAAGCTGGCGCTGCTGATCCTGCTGTTCAACCCATTGGTGATCTATGCCACGGTGCTGTTGGGCAAGCGGGTCAAGCACCTGAAGAAGCTGGAAAACGACAGCACCTCGCGCTTTACCCAGGCCCTGACCGAGACCCTCGACGCGATCCAGGAAGTGCGCGCGGGCAATCGCCAGGGATTTTTCCTCGGTCGCCTCGGCAGGCGGGCCCGGGAAGTGCGCGATTATGCCGTGGCCTCCCAATGGAAAAGCGACGCATCGAACCGGGCCACGGGGCTGTTGTTTCAGTTCGGCATCGATATTTTCCGGGCCGCCGCGATGCTCACGGTACTGTTTTCGGACCTGTCCATTGGCCAGATGCTCGCGGTGTTCAGTTACCTCTGGTTCATGATCGGGCCGGTGGAGCAGTTGTTGAACCTGCAATATGCCTTCTATGCCGCTGGCGGTGCGCTCGAGCGGATCAACGAGCTGCTGGCGCGTGCCGATGAGCCGCAGTACCCCGGTGGCATTGACCCCTTCGAGGGGCATGACACCGTGGGCATCGAGGTGCGGGCGCTGAATTTCGCCTATGGCGCGGAGCCGGTGCTCGATCAACTGGACCTGTCCATCGCCGCTGGCGAAAAAGTCGCGATAGTCGGGGCCAGCGGCGGCGGTAAAAGCACGCTGGTGCAACTGCTGCTGGGGTTGTATACGCCCCAGGCCGGGACCATTTGCTTCGGTGGCGTGTCTCAAGTCGATATTGGCCTGGACACCGTGCGCGAGAACGTGGCGGTGGTATTGCAGCATCCGGCGTTGTTCAACGATACGGTACGCGCCAACCTCACCATGGGGCGCGAGCGCAGTGATGAGTCCTGCTGGCGGGCACTGGAAATTGCCCAGCTCGACGCTACGATCAAGCTGTTGCCGCAAGGCCTGGACAGTATCGTCGGGCGTTCCGGGGTGCGCCTGTCCGGTGGTCAGCGTCAGCGCCTGGCCATTGCCCGGATGGTGTTGGCCGAGCCCAAGGTGGTGATCCTCGACGAAGCGACGTCGGCACTGGACGCGGCCACCGAGTACAACCTGCATCAAGCCTTGAGCCGGTTTCTCAGCGGTCGCACGACCCTGATCATTGCCCACCGCCTGTCCGCGGTGAAACAGGCGGATCGGGTATTGGTGTTCGATGGCGGGCGGATTGCCGAAGACGGCGATCATCAGCAACTGATTGCCGACGGCGGCCTTTATGCCAAGCTGTACGGGCATCTGCAAAAAATTTGACGTGCTTGAGTTTTGCTCGGTTTTCTGTTCTTAGTGATTGAATTGGCTGACGGAAATATTTTTTTTCTCTGTGCGTGCGGGCGATGGATAAGCTCCAGGAATCTGGAGCGGATTGTTGATTCCTTCGATATCGTGGAAATTAGCCTAGGCTGCGCTATCGGAGGTGGATTTCTCTCGAGTGCTCATCTGGCAGTGCTGATGCAAGGGATCTCATGAAGCAAACGCGGACTCTCGGAACGCCACGGCTGTTGGGTATCGTCTGGCCATTTATCGCTGTTGTTCTTTTTCAGGCCTTGCTGGGGGGGGGGAGCCTGTATGTGCTTTCCGCCGTGCGCGGTTATGTGGCTGGCGAAAGCCTCTGGTCCAAGGGGCAGAAGGATGCGATCTACTACCTCAACCTGTACGCGGATAGCCGCGACGAAACGATTTTCCGTAAATACCAGGACGCCATTACCGTGCCCCAGGGTGGGCATGACCTGCGTGTCGCCCTGGATGCGCCGATCCCGGATCTTGCGGGTGCCCGGCGCGGTATCCTGCAAGGCGGCAACCATCCCGACGATGTTTCCAGCATCATCTGGTTGTACCTGAACTTCCGGCACTTCAGCTATATGGAGCGGGCCATTGAGAAGTGGACGCTGGGTGACAGCTACCTGGTGCGGCTGGACAGCGTTGCCCAGCAGATGCACCAGGCTATTTCCGCCAACCAGGAGAGCAATACCGATATCCAGCGTTGGAAGAGTCAGATCTATGCCATCAACGATGGCGTGACGCCAGCCGCGAAAGCCTTCAGCGATGCCCTCGGCGAAGGCTCGCGAGTCATTCTCCGGCTGCTGCTGATCACCAACCTGGCCACGGCCCTGGGGCTGATCGTCCTGGCCTTGCTGCGCACGCACAAGTTGCTGGCCCAGCGGCATGCCTTTGCCGATGCCTTGCAGCTGGAAAAGGAACGGGCACAGATTACGCTCGAATCCATTGGCGACGGGGTCATCACCACCGATGTGGGAGGCGCTATCGCCTATATGAACCCGGCCGCCGAGCAACTGACCCACTGGAAGGCCGAACAGGCCTGTGGCTTGCCCCTGGCGGCGCTGTTCAACCTGCTGGATGAAAATGCCCAGGACGAAGGTTTCACCCTGATCGAGCATATCCTCAGTGGCCGGCTGAGCGGTGGCAGCGAACATTCCAAGCTGATCCAGCGCCTGGACGGCAGTACCGTATCGGTAACCCTGGTGGGAGCACCGATCCGCAACGCCGGCAAGGTCAGTGGCACGGTACTGGTGTTGCACGATATGACCCAGGAGCGGCAGTACATCGCCAACCTGTCCTGGCAAGCCACCCATGACGCCCTGACGGGCCTGGCCAATCGACGTGAGTTCGAGTATCGCCTGGAGCAGGCGTTGTACAGCCTGAGCCGCCAGCCCGCGCGTCACTCGTTGATGTTCCTCGACCTGGACCAGTTCAAGCTGGTCAACGATACCTGTGGTCATGCGGCCGGCGATGAACTGCTCCGGCACATCTGCGCGCTGTTGCAATCCGGGCTGCGTGAGGGCGATACCCTGGCCCGCCTGGGCGGTGACGAGTTCGGCATACTGCTGGAGAATTGTCCGTCGGAGGCTGCGGAAAAAATCGCCGAAGGCCTGCGCCAGACCGTGCAGAACCTGCATTTCGTCTGGAAAGGGCGGCCATTCGTGACCACGGTCAGTATCGGCCTGGTGCACATCGCCCAGGCGCCGACCACGCTGGAGGCCTCGCTGCGGGCGGCGGACATGGCCTGCTACATGGCCAAGGAAAAGGGGCGCAACCGGGTCCAGGTCTATCACGCGGACGATTCCGAGCTGTCCTTGCGTTTCGGCGAGATGGCCTGGGTCCAGCGTTTGCACATGGCCCTGGAAGAAAATCGTTTCTGCCTGTATGCACAGGAAATTGCCGCGCTGGGGCCGGCCGATCAGTCCGGCGGCCATGTGGAAATCCTCCTGCGTCTGCATGACGAGGCCGGCCGGATGATCCTGCCCGACAGCTTTATCCCGGCCGCCGAGCGTTATGGCCTGATGACCCAGCTCGACCGCTGGGTGGTGGAGAACGTCTTCAAGGTCATTGCCGAATGCATCGCCCAGCGGCACGAGGGGCAGATGGCAATGTGTGCGATCAATCTGTCGGGCATTACCATTGGCGACGACGGTTTCCTGGGCTTCCTGCATGAGCAGTTCAAGCTGCACGGCATTCCGCCGGATATGATTTGTTTCGAAATAACTGAAACCAGTGCCATTGCCAATCTCGGCAGTGCCATACGATTTATCAATGAACTCAAGAACTTGGGCTGTCGGTTCTCCCTGGACGATTTTTGCGCCGGAATGTCTTCATTCGCCTATCTCAAACATTTGCCTGTAGACTTCCTGAAGATCGATGGAAGTTTCGTAAAGGATATGCTGGACGACCCGATTAACCGTGCCATGGTCGAGGTGATCAATCACATCGGCCATGTCATGGGGAAGCGAACGATTGCAGAGTTTGTTGAAACAGCGCAGATCGAGCAGGCCCTGCTCGAAATCGGTGTCGACTATGCTCAAGGCTACATTATCGAGCGACCGCAATTGTTCACCTGCGAAAGTCTGTTGTGTCGACCCGCGCGACCTCGGCCTCTCCTGTTCAAGGCGCCTGGTACATTCCGCTGAAACCTTTGCTGATCTGCTTAAATCACCACTCAGAAGGAGCCCGATAGTGATCGACACATTCAGCAGAACCGGCCCGCTCATGGAGGCCTCCAGCTACCCCGCCTGGGCGCAGCAGCTCATTCAGGACTGTAGCGAGAGCAAGCGCCGGGTTGTCGAACACGAACTTTACCAGCGGATGCGCGACAACAGGTTGAGCGCTAAAACCATGCGCCACTATCTGATTGGCGGCTGGCCGGTGGTTGAACAGTTTGCGTTGTACATGGCACAGAACCTCACCAAGACCCGTTTTGCCCGCCATCCCGGCGAGGACATGGCGCGGCGTTGGCTGATGCGCAACATCCGTGTGGAACTGAACCACGCCGACTATTGGTTGCATTGGAGTCGCGCTCACGGCGTGACCCTTGAGGACCTGCAGGCGCAACTGGTGCCGCCCGAACTGCACGCGCTGAGTCATTGGTGCTGGCATACCAGTTCGGCCGACCCGCTGATCGTGGCGATTGCCGCGACCAACTATGCGATCGAGGGGGCTACTGGCGAGTGGTCCGCGCTGGTTTGTTCGACGGGAGTCTATGCGGCGGCGTTCCCGGAGGAGGACCGCAAGCGTGCGATGAAATGGTTGAAGATGCATGCCCAGTACGATGATGCCCATCCATGGGAAGCGCTGGAAATCATCTGCACCCTGGCCGGCAACAATCCTGCCAAGGCGTTGCAGGTCGAGCTCCGGCAGGCGATCTGCAAGAGCTACGACTACATGTACCTGTTCCTCGAGCGGTGCATGCAACTGGAGCCATCGGAAAAGGCGCCGGTCACCCGCGAACGCCAGGCCGCCCTCGCCGAGGGTTGACTTGTTGTGGGAGCCGGCTTGCCGGCGATAGCGGCCTTAAAAGGTTTGCATCGCTCTTGCGGGCCTCATCGCCGGTAAGTCGGCTCCTACAACCAAGTACGTGCCTTGGGCTCAGCCCGCCATTGCCAGTCGGTTGCGACCTTCGCGTTTGGCCACATACAGGGCGCTGTCCGCCCGACGTAGCAGGCTTTCCGTGGACTCTCCCGGCAACAGCGTGGCACAACCCAGGCTTACCGTCAGGGTGATCAGTTGGCCGTCACCGTCATAATCCTGGGCCTGCGCCGCACAGCGCAAGCGTTCACCCACCAAGGCCGCCGCCTCGCGATGGGTATTGGACAGCAGGATCAGAAACTCCTCGCCGCCATAGCGGAACACCCTGTCGACGTTACGCAGTTGGTCCTTGATCGAGGCGGCTACGCTCTTGAGCACCTTGTCGCCGACGCTGTGCCCGTGGTTGTCGTTGATTTGCTTGAAGTGGTCAATATCCAGCATCAGCACCGAGATCGGTTGGCCATGGCGACGGGCCAGTTCGAACTCCCGTTGCAGGGCCTGCTCCATGGCGACACGATTGCCGGTTTCGGTCAGCGGGTCACGCAGGGCGCTGCGGGTGGCGGCGCGGTAGAGCAGGGCGTTACGCATCGGGTACAGCAGGCTCGCCAGCAATGACTCCAGGTTACCCAGTTCCGGTTCGCTGAAACGCTGGTTGCGACGGAATATCAGTTCGCCCAGATATTCGCCTTCATGGCTCAGGCTGTAGCTGATCGAGTGGCGGCCGCGATGGCCGAACTCCAGGCGCAAATCGCTGCCCGAATGCAGGTAGCTCAGGGCGTCCAGCGGGACCACGCGCTGAATTTCGCGGAAGAAGGTCTCCAGGATACGCTCCGGTTCCAGACTGACTTGCAACTGCAAGGCCAGTTGCTGGCGCAGTTGAACCAGGCTGATGGGGCGTTGCTGGATGTGCGGGAGCTGGCCAAAGCCCAGGCGTTGCAATCTGGCGCGATCAAAGTCAATTGCGTTGGTCTGGGTAGGTGTTTTCATGGTGGCGAGCCCCTAAGCACGGAATACGGTCTTACAGGCTGGGCGAGAGCGGCTTGGGGCGACGCATCTTACTGGTCCATCAGTCCCGCAGGACGATTGATATCAGTCTAGTCCTTTTGGCCGGGGCTTTTGTACCCGGTCGATGCAGCTCCCCCAGACAGCTCTCACGCTGCGTGTCTGAGGAAGTTAGAGCGAAAGTCGTGCCAATCGCTTCAGTCGAATAAAATCCCTTTGAATTCAGCGGCTTGTTTTTTGGGGAAAACATCGTTGCCAGAAAGGATGGCAGTTGTTTGACGTGTGCTGATGGCTTTTTGAAATTAAGCGCGTTGCGTGCCGGTATACCGGCACGCAGGGGCGGGAGGAGAGGCCGGTGTTTACTGTGCGTCGAAGGCCTGGCCGTTGACGCCGCTGCTGTCGGGGCCCATCAGGTACAGATAGACCGGCATGATCTGCTGGGGTGTCGGGTTATTTTCCGGGTTTTCTCCGGGATAGGCCTGGGCCCGCATGCTGGTGCGGGTGGCGCCGGGGTTGATGCTGTTGGCGCGCACCGGGGCTACCGTATCGAGCTCATCGGCCAGGGTTTGCATCAGCCCTTCGGTGGCGAACTTGGACACCCCGTAGGCCCCCCAGTAGGCGCGGCCTTTGCGGCCGACGCTGCTGGAGGTGAAGATCACCGAGGCGTCCTGGGAAAGCTTGAGCAGGGGCAGCAAGGTGCTGGTCAGCATGAACATGGCGTTGACGTTGACGTGCATGACCCGCATGAAGTTTTCGCCGGACAACTGTTCCAGCGGTGTGCGCGGGCCAATGATCGAGGCGTTGTGCAGCAGGCCGTCGAGGTGGCCGAATTCGCTTTCGACCATGGCCGCCAGTTCGTCGTACTGGTGCGGCAGGGCGGTTTCCAGGTTGAACGGGATGACCACCGGTTGCGGGTGACCGGCGGCCTCGATTTCGTCATAGACCTGGCTCAGGTTGGCTTCGGTCTTGCCCAGCAGCAGCACGGTGGCACCATGGGCGGCATAGGTCTTCGCGGCGGCGGCGCCGATGCCACGGCCGGCACCGGTGACCAGGATGACGCGGTCCTTGAGCAGGTCGGGGCGGGCGGAATAATCGAACATGGCTAAACCTCTACAAATAGAAAACAGATAGGCGGCTCACCGCGCACGTTGTAGGAGCCGAGCTTGCTCGCGCTGGATGTCAACGATAGCGCGGGGCGTCTGATAGCCCGCGGTGCCTGAACCACCATCGCGAGCAAGCTCGCGCCTACAGAGATGTGTAGGCGCGGTGTTTGCCAGCTCAGGGCTCAACAACCGCACAGCGCGTTATCCAGTATCTTGCGCAACTCCAGCGGGTGATCGACCACCACATCGGCGCCCCAGTGATCGGGGTTGTCGTCCGGGTGAATGTAGCCGTAACGAACCGCCGCGGTGCGGGTCCCGGCGTCGCGTCCGGATTCGATATCACGCAAGTCATCGCCGACGAACAAGACACTGGCCGGATCCAGGTCGAGCATCTTGCAGGCCAGGATCAGCGGCTCCGGGTGAGGCTTGCTGTTGGTCACATGGTCCGGACAGATCAGCAGCGCCGAACGCTGTGCCAGCCCCAACTGGTGCATGATCGGTTCGGCGAAGCGCAGCGGTTTGTTGGTGACCACGCCCCAGAGCAGATTGGCCTTCTCGATGTCGGCCAGCAGTTCGGCCATGCCGTCGAACAATCGGCTATGGACGGCGCAGGCCTTGAGGTAGCGCTCCAGAAACTCCTGGCGCAACGCTTCGAAGCCTGGCGACTCGGGGTCCATCATGAAGGTCACGGCGACCATGGCGCGGGCACCACCGGAGATCTCGTCGCGAATCGATCGCTCGCTGATCGGTGGCAGGCCGCGATCGGCCAGCATGGCCTGGCAGATGGCAATAAAGTCCGGCGCGGTGTCGAGCAGGGTGCCATCCATGTCGAAGAGAACCGCTCTCAAACGCATGGGTCACTCCTCGCGCAGGGTCTGGATCATGTAGTTGACGTCGACGTCCGCGGCCAGCTTGTAGTGTTTGGTCAGGGGATTGTAGGTCAGGCCGATGATGTCCTTGACCGCCAGACCGGCCTCGCGGCTCCAGGCCCCCAGCTCGGATGGACGGATGAATTTCTTGAAGTCATGGGTGCCGCGCGGCAGCAGGCCCATGATGTACTCCGCGCCAACGATGGCGAACAGATACGCCTTGGGGTTGCGGTTGATGGTGGAGAAGAACACCTGGCCGCCAGGCTTGACCATGCGAAAGCAGGCACGGATCACCGAGGACGGGTCGGGGACGTGCTCGAGCATTTCCAGGCAGGTCACCACGTCGAACTGCTCGGGCATTTCCTCGGCCAGGGCTTCGGCGGTGATCTGTCGATATTCGACACTGACACCGGATTCCAACTGGTGCAGTTGGGCCACGGCCAGGGGCGCTTCGCCCATGTCGATCCCCATGACGGTGGCGCCACGCTGGGCCATGGCCTCGCTGAGAATGCCACCGCCGCAACCGACGTCGAGGACCTTCTTGCCGGCGAGCTTGACCCGCTCGTCGATCCAGTTGACCCGTAGCGGGTTGATGTCGTGAAGCGGCTTGAACTCGCTTTCGCGGTCCCACCAGCGATGGGCCAGGGCCTCGAACTTGGCGATTTCAGCGTGGTCGACGTTGCTCATGGACTATCCTCTAAAGCTTGGAAATCAGGTTGATGTCGCCCGCCGGGCGGCGCCATCTTCTATTCAATGCGTATGACTGCCGATGCGCTGGCCCCAGGCCCGGGCGGTGGCGCCCAGTTGCTGCTCGTCCAGGCGCGTCAGGCAGCGGTCTTCAAGCAGTGGCTTGCCACCGACCCAGACATGCCGCACGCAGTCGCGGCTGCTGGCGTAGATCAGTTGCGACACCGGGTCGTAGATCGGCTGCTGGGCCAGGCCCGACAGGTCGAAAGCGACGAGGTCCGCGGCCTTGCCGACTTCCAGCGAGCCGATTTCCAGCTCCAGGCCCAAGGCGCGCGCGCCATTGAGGGTCGCCATGCGCAGCGCGCGGTGTGCATCCAGTGCCGTGGCGGAACCGGCGACGGCCTTGGCCAGCAGGGCGGCGGTGCGGGTTTCGCCGAGCAGGTCGAGGTCGTTGTTGCTCGCCGCGCCGTCGGTACCCACGGCCACGTTCACGCCGGCTTGCCACAGGCGCTCCACCGGACAGAAGCCGCTGGCCAGTTTCAGGTTCGATTCCGGGCAGTGGACCACGCTGGTGTTGCTTTCTACCAGCAGCGCCAGGTCGTCATCGCTGACCTGGGTCATGTGAACGGCCTGGAAGCGCGGACCGAGCAAGCCGAGGCGACCCAGGCGCGCCAACGGGCGTTCGCCGCGCTGTTGCACCGACTGTTGCACCTCGAAGGCGGTTTCATGCACGTGCATGTGGATCGCGGCATCGAGTTCTTCGGCGATGACCCGGACTTTTTCCAGGTTTTCGTCGCCAACGGTGTAGGGTGCATGGGGGCCGAAGGCGATCTTGATCCGCGGATGGTGCTTGAGGTCGCCGAACAGCTCGACGGCCTGGCGCAGCGACTCATCGGCGCTCGCGGCGCCAGGGATCGGGAAGTCGAGGATCGGGATGGCGATCTGTGCGCGAATACCGCTGTTGTGCACGCGTTCGCTGGCGATTTTAGGGAAGAAATACATGTCCGAGAAACAGGTGATGCCGCCCTTGAGTTGCTCGGCGATGGCCAGATCCGTGCCATCGCGGACGAAGGCTTCGTCGACCCATCGGGCTTCGGCGGGCCAGATATGCTGTTCCAGCCAGGTCATCAGCGGCAGGTCGTCGGCCAGGCCGCGAAACAGCGTCATGGCGGCATGGCCATGGGCATTGACCAGGCCGGGGGCGAGTAGCGTCTCCGGCAATTCGCGCACTTCCCTGGCGCCGAGTTTCAAGGCCTCGGCCCGGGGGCCGATAAAAGCGATGCGTCCGTCACGAATGCCCAGTCCATGCTCCCTGAATACCACGCCGGCGGGTTCGACAGGGACCAGCCAGGTCGGTAGCAGGAGAAGATCGAGCGGGGCTGCGGCATTCGGCATCGTGGACGGTTTCCGGGCTTTATCTGAAATAATGGCGAAGTATACCCGAGCGTCCTCACGGGCGGATCGCTATAATCGGTGGCTTTTGTTCCGGAGTGTGGGGTGAATCATGCGCGATCGATTGTTGGCTGCGGAAAAAGTGAAGGCCATCGATTGGCGTGATGGTGCCTTGTATCTGCTCGATCAGCGCGTTCTGCCGTTCGAGGAAACCTGGTTGGCCTACGACAGCGCCGCGGGGGTCGCCGAGGCGATTCGCTCGATGGTGGTGCGGGGCGCGCCGGCCATCGGCATCAGCGCGGCGTATGGCGTGGTGCTGGCGGCGCGGGCGCGATTGGCGCGTGGCGGTGATTGGTTGGCGGCGATGGAGGCCGATTTTGCCCTGCTGGCGAATTCGCGGCCGACCGCGGTCAATCTGTTCTGGGCCCTGGATCGCATGCGTGAGCGTCTGGAGCGGGTCAAGGGCGCCGTCGATCCGCTGGCGGCCCTGGAGGCCGAGGCGGTGGCGATCCATGACAGCGATCGCGAGGCCAACCTGACCATGGCGCAGTTGGGGGTCGACCTGATCCGCAAGCACCAGGGCAATGCCCAGGCGATCCTTACCCATTGCAACACTGGCGCCCTGGCCACTGGCGGCTTCGGTACGGCCCTGGGGGTGATTCGCGGGGCCTTTCTGGAGGGCATGGTCGAACAGGTCTATGCCGATGAAACCCGGCCCTGGCTGCAAGGCTCGCGCCTGACCGCCTGGGAACTGGCCAATGAAGGCATTCCGGTGACCCTGAACGCCGATTCGGCCGCCGCGCACATCATGAAGACCAAGGGCGTGACCTGGGTGATCGTCGGTGCCGACCGGATTACCGCCAATGGCGACGTGGCGAACAAGATCGGTACCTATCAACTGGCGGTCTGCGCCATGCACCATGGCGTGCGTTTCATGGTGGTGGCGCCCAGCTCGACCATCGACATGGATCTGGCCAGTGGTGACGATATTCCGATCGAAGAGCGCGACGGCAGTGAGCTGTTGAGTGTCGGTGGCCAGCGGGTCGGGGCCGAGGTCGAGGCCTTCAACCCGGTCTTCGACGTGACGCCGGCGGACCTCATCGATGTCATCGTGACCGAAAAAGGTATTGTCGAACGTCCGGACACCGCGAAGATGGCGCAGTTGATGTGCCGCAAGCGCCTGCATTGAGCGACTTTTTGTCCCAGGCTGAGCGGTATTTTGCGCGGCTGGGAGGTGCTCGACTTGCCTGTAGGCCCCTCTCGGCGCGCTCTCGGTGGATTGCAGTGGCCGCCCGTCTACTTCCTTGCCTATGCCGGGGTAGGTGCGTGGCGGCGATTGTGATAACATCCGACGGTTTCCAGGGTAGCCCGAACCGGCTGCCTTCACTGCGCAGATCCAAGGCATAACTCGTTGATTTGTCGTAAGTCGTTGCAGGGCATCAGGCCCGCGGCGGCGAGCTTCGTTCGTCCCATATGGATGTGACGAAGTTTCACCAGAAAAAGGAATCAGGCTTCTCATGGGCGAACTGGCCAAAGAAATCCTCCCGGTCAATATCGAAGACGAGCTGAAACAGTCCTACCTCGACTACGCGATGAGCGTGATTGTCGGGCGGGCACTGCCTGATGCGCGCGATGGCTTGAAGCCCGTGCACCGGCGTGTACTGTTCGCGATGAGCGAGCTGGGTAACGACTGGAACAAGCCGTACAAGAAATCTGCCCGTGTGGTCGGTGACGTGATCGGTAAGTATCACCCGCACGGTGACACCGCGGTCTATGACACCATTGTTCGGATGGCGCAGCCATTCTCCCTGCGCTACCTGCTGGTCGATGGCCAGGGCAACTTCGGCTCCGTGGACGGCGACAACGCCGCGGCCATGCGATACACCGAAGTGCGCATGACCAAGCTGGCGCACGAGTTGCTGGCCGACCTGCACAAGGAAACCGTGGACTGGGTGCCGAACTATGACGGTACCGAGCAGATCCCGGCGGTCATGCCGACCCGTATCCCCAACCTGCTGGTCAACGGCTCCAGCGGTATCGCCGTGGGCATGGCGACCAATATCCCGCCGCACAACCTCGGTGAAGTCATCGACGGTTGCCTGGCCCTCATCGACAACCCGGAACTGAGCGTCGATGACCTGATGCAGTACATCCCGGGGCCGGACTTCCCGACCGCCGCGATCATCAACGGCCGTGCCGGCATTATCGAGGCCTATCGCACCGGGCGTGGGCGCATCTACATGCGCGCCCGTTCGACCATCGAGGACATCGACAAGGTCGGCGGTCGCCAGCAGATCGTCATCACCGAGCTGCCTTACCAGCTGAACAAGGCCCGGTTGATCGAGAAGATCGCCGAGCTGGTGAAAGAGAAGAAGCTCGAAGGCATCACCGAGCTGCGCGACGAGTCCGACAAGGACGGTATGCGCGTGGTCATCGAGCTGCGTCGTGGCGAAGTGCCAGAGGTGATTCTCAACAACCTCTACGCCCAGACCCAACTGCAGAGCGTGTTCGGCATCAACATCGTCGCGCTGATCGACGGTCGCCCGCGGATCCTCAACCTCAAGGATCTGTTGGAAGCCTTCGTGCGTCACCGTCGCGAAGTCGTGACCCGGCGTACCGTGTTCGAACTGCGCAAGGCCCGCGAGCGTGGACACATCCTCGAAGGCCAGGCGGTCGCGCTGTCGAACATCGACCCGGTGATCGCCCTGATCAAGGCCTCGCCGACGCCCTCGGAAGCCAAGGAAGCGCTGATCAGCATGCCTTGGGAGTCGTCCGCGGTGGTGGCGATGGTTGAACGTGCCGGTGCCGATTCGTGCCGTCCGGAGACCCTGGACCCACAATACGGTCTGCGTGACGGCAAGTACTTCCTGTCGCCGGAACAGGCGCAAGCCATCCTGGAGCTGCGCCTGCACCGCCTGACCGGGCTGGAACACGAGAAGCTGCTGGCCGAGTATCAGGAGATCCTCAACCAGATCGGCGAACTGATCCGCATCCTCAACAGTGCCACGCGCCTGATGGAAGTGATCCGCGAGGAGCTGGAAGTCATTCGTGCCGAGTACGGCGACGTGCGGCGTACCGAGATCCTCGATGCCCGTCTGGACCTGACCCTGGGCGACATGATCCCGGAAGAAGAGCGCGTGGTGACCATCTCCCACGGCGGCTATGCCAAGACCCAGCCGTTGGCGGCCTACCAGGCCCAGCGCCGCGGTGGCAAGGGCAAATCGGCGACCGGCGTCAAGGATGAGGACTACATTGCCCACCTGCTGGTTGCCAACAGCCACACCACCCTGCTGCTGTTCTCCAGCAAGGGCAAGGTCTACTGGCTCAAGACCTACGAGATTCCCGAAGCCTCCCGTGCCGCCCGTGGTCGTCCGCTGGTGAACCTGTTGCCGCTGGATGAGGGTGAATACATCACCACCATGCTGCCGGTGGAGGAGTACACCGAAGGTCACTTCATCTTCATGGCCACCGCCGACGGTACCGTGAAGAAGACCCCGCTGGAAGCCTTCAGTCGCCAGCGCAGCGTTGGCCTGATCGCGCTGGAGCTGGACGAAGGCGACGTGTTGATCAGCGCCGCGATCACCGATGGCGAGCGTGAGGTCATGCTGTTCTCCGACGCCGGCAAGGTGACGCGCTTCAAGGAGTCCGATGTGCGTGCCATGGGCCGTACGGCTCGTGGGGTACGTGGCATGCGCCTGAACGAAGGTCAGAAGCTGATCTCCATGATCATTCCGGAGGAGGGCAGCCAGATCCTCACCGCCTCCGAGCGTGGCTTTGGCAAGCGCACCGCGATCACCGAGTTCCCCGAGTACAAGCGCGGCGGCCAGGGTGTGATCGCCATGGTCAGCAACGAGCGTAACGGTCGTCTGGTCGGTGCGGTGCAGGTGCTGGACGGCGAGGAGATCATGCTGATTTCCGACCAGGGCACGCTGGTGCGTACCCGCGTCGATGAAGTGTCCAGCCTGGGTCGTAATACCCAGGGCGTGACGCTGATCAAACTGGCCAATGACGAAACGCTGGTGGGCCTGGAGCGTGTCCAGGAACCGTCGGAAGTCGAAGGCGAGGCGCTGGAAGGTGAGGAGGGCGTCGAGTTTGACGGCGACGTGTTGAACGACGATCAGCCGTTTGACGCTGCAACCGATGAGGCTGAGCCGCAAGAGTAATTGAGCGTCTGCGCCTGTCGCGGCTGTTGTAGGAGCGAGCTTGCTCGCGATCGAACGCGAAGCGGTCATTGTTGGACCTCTTCGTTGTGTCAGGGGGATCCAGGTGCCCTTGCGTTATCGCGAGCAAGCTCGCTCCTGCAGGCGTGTGGCGTAGAATGGCCGGTGTGTATTCAAAAGCATAGCGAGAGTGGATGTGAGCAAACGAGCCTTTAACTTCTGCGCGGGTCCCGCTGCGCTGCCTGAAGCTGTCCTGTTGCGTGCCCAGTCCGAGCTGCTCGACTGGCACGGCAAGGGCCTGTCGGTCATGGAAATGAGCCACCGCAGCGATGAGTTCGTGTCCATCGCCACCAAGGCCGAGCAGGACCTGCGTGACCTGCTGGATATTCCTTCGGACTACAAGGTGCTGTTCCTGCAAGGCGGCGCCAGCCAGCAATTTGCCCAGGTCGCCTTGAACCTGCTGCCCGAAGACGGCAAGGCCGATTACATCGAGACTGGCATCTGGTCGAAGAAAGCCATCGAGGAAGCCTCGCGTTTCGGTAACGTCAATGTCGCCGCCAGCGCCAAGTCCTACGATTATTTCGCCATTCCCGGCCAGAACGAATGGAAGCTGTCGAAAGACGCGGCCTATGTTCACTATGTGTCGAATGAAACCATCGGCGGCCTGGAATTCGACTGGATTCCGGAAACCGGCGACGTACCGCTGGTGACGGACATGTCCTCGGACATCCTCTCGCGTCCGGTGGACATTTCCCGCTTCGGCATGATCTACGCCGGTGCACAGAAGAACATCGGCCCGAGCGGCATTGTCGTCAATATCGTCCGCGAAGACCTGCTGGGTCGCGCGCGCTCGATCTGTCCGACCATGCTCGACTACAAGGTCGCGGCCGACAACGGCTCCATGTACAACACCCCGCCGACCCTGGCCTGGTACCTGTCGGGGCTGGTCTTCGAGTGGCTCAAGGAGCAGGGCGGTGTCGAAGCCATCGGCAAGCTCAACGAGGTCAAGCAGCGCACGCTGTATGACTTCATCGACGCCAGTGGCCTGTACAGCAACCCGATCAACAAGAGCAACCGCTCCTGGATGAACGTGCCATTCCGCCTCGCCGATGACCGCCTGGACAAACCCTTCCTGGCCGGCGCCGAAGAGCGCGGCCTGTTGAACCTCAAGGGCCACCGTTCGGTGGGTGGCATGCGCGCCTCCATTTACAACGCTGTCGACATCCATGCGGTGAATGCACTGGTGGCGTACATGGCGGCGTTCGAGAAGGAACACGGCTGATGTCCGAGCAAGAACTCAAGGCACTGCGCCTGCGTATCGACAGCCTCGATGAAAAAGTCCTCGAGCTGATCAGTGAGCGCGCTCGCTGCGCCCAGGAAGTCGCGCGGGTAAAAATGGCCTCGCTGGCCGAAGGCGAAGTGCCGGTGTTCTATCGTCCCGAGCGTGAAGCTCAGGTGCTCAAACGGGTCATGGAGCGTAACCAGGGGCCGCTGGGCAACGAAGAAATGGCGCGGTTGTTCCGCGAGATCATGTCTTCCTGCCTGGCTCTGGAGCAGCCGCTGAAGGTGGCCTACCTGGGCCCGGAAGGTACCTTCACCCAGGCCGCGGCGATGAAGCATTTCGGCCATGCGGTGATCAGCAAGCCGATGGCGGCCATCGACGAGGTTTTTCGCGAAGTGGCGGCGGGCGCGGTGAATTTCGGCGTGGTGCCGGTGGAGAACTCCACCGAGGGTGCGGTCAACCACACCCTCGACAGTTTTCTCGAGCATGACATGGTGATTTGCGGTGAGGTCGAGCTGCGTATTCACCACCACCTGCTGGTGGGTGAAAACACCAAGACCGACAGCATCAGCCGCATCTACTCCCATGCCCAGTCCCTGGCCCAGTGCCGCAAATGGCTGGACGCCCACTACCCGAATGTCGAGCGCGTGGCGGTTTCCAGCAACGCCGAAGCGGCGAAGCGAGTCAAGGGCGAGTGGAACTCGGCGGCGATTGCCGGCGACATGGCGGCCGGTCTGTATGGCTTGACCCGCCTGGCGGAGAAGATCGAGGACCGGCCGGACAATTCCACGCGGTTCCTGATCATCGGCAGCCAGGAAGTGCCGCCCACCGGCGACGACAAGACCTCGATCATCGTTTCCATGAGCAACAAGCCTGGCGCGCTCCATGAGCTGCTGGTGCCGTTCCACGACAACGGGATTGACCTGACGCGAATCGAGACCCGCCCTTCGCGCAGTGGTAAATGGACGTATGTGTTCTTTATCGACTTCGTCGGCCATCACCGTGACCCGCTGGTCAAGGGTGTGCTGGAGAAGATCAGTCAGGAAGCCGTCGCCCTCAAGGTGCTGGGCTCCTACCCGAAAGCGGTTCTGTAAAGGCGTTGATCATGAGCGGTAACTTCCTCGCCCTGGCGCAGCCGGGCGTGCAACAACTGTCGCCTTACGTTCCAGGCAAACCCGTGGACGAGCTGGCCCGTGAACTGGATATCGATCCGGCGCGGATCATCAAGCTGGCGAGCAATGAAAATCCGCTGGGGGCGAGTCCCAAGGCCCTGGCGGCGATTCACCATGCCCTGGCGGATCTGACCCGTTACCCGGACGGTAATGGCTTCGAACTCAAGCAGCGCCTGTCCGAGTTGTGCCGGGTGCAGGCCAACCAGGTCACCCTGGGCAACGGCTCCAACGACATTCTCGAACTGGTCGCCCGTGCCTACCTGGCGCCGGGGTTGAACGCGGTGTTCAGTGAGCACGCCTTTGCGATCTATCCCATCGTGACCCAGGCGGTGAACGCCGATGCTCGCGTGGCGCCAGCCAAGGATTGGGGGCATGACCTGACGGCGATGCTCGCGGCCATCGACGAAAACACCCGCGTGGTGTTTATCGCCAACCCGAACAACCCGACAGGCACCTGGTTTGGTCCGCGGGCGCTGGAGGCATTTCTTGCCGCGGTACCGCGGGATGTCCTGGTGGTGCTGGATGAGGCTTATATCGAGTATGCCGAGGGCGTCGATCTGCCGGATGGCCTGGACTACCTGGCGAGCTATCCGAATCTGCTGGTCTCGCGCACCTTCTCCAAGGCCTATGGCCTGGCGGCCTTGCGAGTCGGCTATGCGCTGTCGTCGCCTGCCGTGGCGGACATCCTCAACCGCGTTCGCCAGCCGTTCAATGTCAACAGCCTGGCGTTGGTCGCGGCCCGCGCCGCACTGGACGATGTCGAATATGTCGCCCACAGCCGACGCCTGAACGAAGCTGGCATGCAGCAGTTGGAAGAGGGGTTTCGCCAGTTGGGGCTGAGCTGGATCCCGTCGAAGGCCAACTTCATCGCGGTCGATGTCGCGCGTGAGGCGGGCCCGGTGTATCAGGGGCTGCTGCGTGAAGGTGTGATCGTACGTCCGGTGGCCGGCTATGGTCTGCCGCGACACCTGCGGGTCAGCATCGGCCTGGCCAGTGAGAACAGTCGTCTGCTGGAAGCGCTGGCCAAGGTCCTGGCTCGTGGTTGATGTCATGCCGATGCAATCCGTGGAGCCTATGATCGGCCGTCTTGTGGTGGTCGGTCTGGGTTTGATTGGTGGATCCTTTGCCAAGGGGCTGCGGGAAAGCGGTCTGTGCCGGGAAGTGGTGGGCGTCGATCTCGATCCGCTGTCGCGTGAGCTGGCGGTTGAACTGGGCGTGGTCGATCGCTGCGAGGCCGACCTGGCTGTCGCTTGCCAGGGCGCCGATGTGATTCAGCTGGCGGTGCCGATCCTGGCCATGGAGAAAATGCTCGGCTTGCTGGCGGGCATGGACCTGGGCCGGGCGATCCTGACGGATGTCGGCAGTGCCAAGGGTAACGTCGTGCGTGCCGCTGCCCGCGCGTTTGCGGGCATGCCGTCGCGGTTCGTCCCGGGGCACCCGATTGCCGGGTCCGAGCAGAGTGGCGTGCGCGCCTCCAATGGCGCCCTGTTCCGTCGGCACAAAGTGATCCTGACGCCGCTGGCCGAGACCGATCCCTCGGCGCTGGCGACGGTTGATGCGCTCTGGCGGGCCCTGGGCGCGGATGTCGAGCATATGCAGGTCGAACGCCACGACGAAGTGTTGGCGGCGACCAGTCATCTGCCGCACCTGCTGGCCTTCGGCCTGGTGGACTCGTTGGCCAAGCGCAATGAGAACCTGGAGATTTTTCGCTACGCGGCGGGTGGATTCCGTGATTTCACACGGATCGCCGGCAGTGATCCGGTGATGTGGCACGATATCTTCCTGGCGAACCGGGATGCCGTCCTGCGTGCGCTGGATACCTTTCGCGCTGACCTGGACGTCTTGCGCGACGCCGTCGATGCCGGGGATGGGCCACAATTGCTGGAGGTGTTCCAGCGTGCGCAGGCGGCGCGCGAGCATTTCGGCAGAATCCTCGCTCGCCGTGCCCGCAAGGGCACCCTGAACGCCAATGATGATCACAAAGAGGCACGGTCGTGAATATTCAAGCTCCAGTTATCACCATCGACGGGCCGAGCGGTTCGGGCAAGGGCACGGTCGCCGGAATCCTGGCCAAGCGCCTGAACTGGTGCCTGCTGGACTCCGGCGCCCTGTATCGGTTGTTGGCGTTCGCCGCGCGCAACCATGGGGTCGACCTGACCAACGAGGAGCTCCTCAAGGCCCTGGCCGCTCACCTGGATGTACAGTTCGTCGGTGCGACCAACGATCGCACGGCGCGGATCATTCTCGAAGGCGACGACGTGACCGAGGATATCCGTAACGAGCAGGTTGGCGCCTGGGCTTCCCAGGTGGCGGCGTTGCCGGCGGTGCGCGAGGCCCTGTTGCAGCGCCAGCGGGCGTTCCAGGAGCCGCCTGGCCTGGTGGCCGACGGTCGGGACATGGGCACGGTCGTGTTTCCCGATGCGCCACTGAAGATTTTCCTGACTGCCAGTTCCGAGGAAAGGGCGCGTCGCCGGTACTTGCAGTTGAAGGCCAAGGGCGATGATGTTAGTCTGTCGAGTCTGCTAGATGAGATACGTGCCCGCGATGAGCGTGACACCCAGCGAGTGGTAGCCCCGCTCAAGCCGGCGGCTGACGCCATACAGCTGGATTCCACGGAATTGTCCATCGAGCAGGTGCTGGAACGCATCATGAGCGAGATCGCCATTCGCGATATCGCCGGGTGACCAAGAAGCGTGCGGGGGACCAGTCATAGTCCTGCATGGCTTCTTTCATATGAACGTAACCCACATCGTCTGGGGTGTGGCAGATGGGCGTATTCTTCGCCCTTATCAACAGGAATTAAAATGAGCGAAAGCTTTGCGGAACTCTTTGAAGAGAGCTTGAAGACCCTTAATCTTCAGGCTGGTTCGATCATCACCGGTGTTATCGTTGATATCGATTACCAAGCTCGTTGGGTCACTGTCCACGCTGGTCTGAAGTCTGAAGCTCTGATCCCGCTGGAACAGTTCTACAACGATGCTGGCGAGCTGAACATCAACGTCGGTGACGAAGTTCACGTGGCGCTGGATTCGGTTGAAGACGGCTTTGGTGAAACCAAGCTGTCCCGTGAAAAAGCCAAGCGCGCTGAATGCTGGATCGTTCTGGAAGCAGCCTTCGCAGCCGAAGAAGTGGTCAAGGGCGTTATCAACGGTAAGGTTAAAGGCGGCTTCACTGTCGACGTTAACGGCATCCGTGCGTTCCTGCCAGGTTCTCTGGTTGACGTCCGTCCAGTGCGCGACACCACGCACCTGGAAGGCAAAGAGCTCGAATTCAAGGTCATCAAGCTCGACCAGAAACGCAACAACGTTGTCGTTTCCCGTCGCAGCGTCCTCGAAGCCGAGAACTCCGCCGAGCGTGAAGCTCTGCTGGAATCCCTGCAGGAAGGTCAGCAAGTCAAAGGTATCGTCAAGAACCTCACCGATTACGGCGCATTCGTCGATCTGGGTGGCGTCGATGGCCTGCTGCACATCACCGACATGGCTTGGAAGCGTATCAAGCACCCATCGGAAATCGTCAACGTTGGCGACGAGATCGATGTCAAGGTTCTGAAGTACGATCGCGAGCGCAATCGTGTTTCCCTGGGCCTCAAGCAGCTGGGCGAAGATCCATGGGTTGCTATCAAAGCCCGTTACCCAGAAAGCACTCGCGTTACCGCTCGTGTTACCAACCTGACCGACTACGGCTGCTTCGCTGAGCTGGAAGAAGGCGTTGAGGGTCTGGTACACGTTTCCGAAATGGACTGGACCAACAAGAACATCCATCCTTCGAAAGTCGTACAAGTCGGCGACGAAGTGGAAGTCATGGTTCTGGACATCGACGAAGAGCGTCGTCGTATCTCCCTGGGCATCAAGCAGTGCAAGTCGAACCCATGGGAAGACTTCTCTGGCCAGTTCAACAAGGGCGACAAGATCTCCGGCACCATCAAGTCGATCACCGATTTCGGTATCTTCATTGGTCTGGACGGCGGCATCGACGGTCTGGTTCACCTGTCCGACATCTCCTGGAACGAAGTGGGCGAAGAAGCCGTGCGTCGTTTCAAGAAGGGCGACGAGCTGGACACCGTTATCCTGTCGGTTGACCCAGAGCGTGAGCGTATCTCCCTGGGTATCAAGCAACTGGAAAGCGATCCGTTCTCCGAGTACGTCTCGGTTAACGACAAAGGCGCCATCGTTAAAGGCATCGTGAAAGAAGTTGACGCCAAAGGCGCCATCATCGTTCTGGCCGACGATATCGAAGCGACTCTGAAAGCCTCCGAAATCAGCCGTGACCGCGTTGAAGACGCGCGTAACGTCCTGAAAGAAGGCGAGGAAGTAGAAGCCAAGATCATCAGCGTTGACCGCAAGAGCCGCGTGATCCAGCTGTCGATCAAGTCGAAAGACGTTGAAGACGAAAAAGAAGCCATCCAGAGCCTGCGCGACAAGCCAGCTGCTTCGGATGCTCCAGTCGACACCACTCTCGGTGCTCTGCTGCGTGCACAGATGGAAAAACAGAACTGAGTTCTGTCGGACCATAGAAAAAGGGCGACTTCGGTCGCCCTTTTTTGTGTTTGGGATTTGATGTTCGAAGCCTGAAACGAATTTATTGTGAGGTGGTCTCATGCGTGAGTTTAAAGGTTTTGTCATCAGGGGGGGGCAGTGAGTGGTTCGGGATCCTCATGACCAAGGAGATGAATGAGCAAGCTAATGGCTGTTCTCGCGCTGTTGATGCTGACAGGGTGTGCTACGCACGCCAAGACTCACGTCAGGCACGATGTGAGCGGTATAGAGATCGACTGCTCGGGGTTGGGATCGGATTGGGATAAGTGCTACAAGCGAGCCGCCCGGGAGTGTAAGACTCAGGGGTATAAGGTCGTCACCAAGTCCAGCGACGCCAAGGATGAGGAGGGAGGGTATTTTTTTGGCTGGAATCCGGCAGGTGCCGTTACTCGCACGATGCTTGTGATTTGCAATTAGATGGTTGAGCTCGATGTTTCCTCCTCATGCAGATTAGTCAATAGATGGGCTGTTCAAAATCCTCCGCGCATGCTAAAACCTTCGAAGTGCTTTCCTAGCTGCTTGAAAAAGAAGGGAAAAATATGACGAAGTCGGAGCTGATCGAACGAATTGTCACCCATCAAGGGCTGCTTTCATCCAAGGATGTGGAGCTGGCCATCAAGACCATGCTTGAGCAGATGTCCCAGTGCCTGGCGACCGGCGACCGGATTGAGATTCGGGGGTTTGGGAGTTTCTCGCTGCATTACCGGGCGCCGCGGGTAGGGCGAAACCCGAAGACCGGGCAGTCGGTGAGTCTGGATGGGAAATTTGTACCGCATTTCAAGCCGGGGAAGGAGTTGCGGGATCGGGTGAATGAGGATGAGGATGAAGAGAATATCTGACCAATTAGCTGATGGAGCATTGTCCCAGCAATATCCTCGGCGACGTATGCGATAACGCTACAGCAACTGGTGAGTAACCCTTAGATTCTCCAGTGAAACAGCAGGCCCCGAGTTCTTCCACGTTGCTCGTATACGAGTTGATAGCCTGCCCTGCATTTGGTTTTTCCGATAGCGCCTGGCTTGCTGCTCGGTGTGTGAAAAAATACAGCACGACAGACAGGAAATGCCATTTTTCCTGAATTCAGATGCAAGTTAAGTAATATCGCCGTGTTAGGCTCAAGTCGTAAGGCATCACGCCTCCGGTTAAAAATTTCGTGATGTTCAGCTACTCGGCCATTGCTCGTTCATAGGCATGAGAACCTGGCTGATTGCTGATGAAGCCAGACTCATGTATCAAACTACAGAGCCTTGAGCTTGCCTGTTTTCGCGTATCACCGACAGGATGCTAAGGCTGCCTCGCGTTTCAATTCAGCAGAAAAATAGCGGCGTTATTGGCTATCCGACACCTTGATCTGCCAAGCACTCTTGGCTAAATGGATGACCATGGATTTCACTAGTCCACTACATTGTTCATCGATACGATGGGGAGGGCGCTATTGGGACAGAGGAAATGCTACCAGCCCGGTGGTGTTTACAGCCACCGAGCTGGTGCGGGGTTATTAGCGGCGCAATTCCATTGCGTCGATCATGGCTGCGTTTACACGATGCACGTCATACTTTTGCTCTGCAAGGGCACGACTTGTGAGCCCCATTTGCTCACGTAACTCGCTCGAGCCTGCCAAGCGAGCCATCGCTGCTGCTAAATCAGCTGTGTCACGCGGTTGGACAAGAAACCCGTTGACCCCGTCCTGAACCGTCTCGCGGCATCCCGGTGCATCGGTGGTAATTATAGCTCGTCCGCTGGACATTGCTTCGAGCACAGATCGTGGAGTCCCCTCTCGGTATGAGGGCAACACAAATATGCTGCAAGCACTGAGGTATGGCTTCACATCGCTGACTGCTCCATGATATTGGACTATTCCCTCTTTTTCCCAGCCTGAAACGATATCTGCGTTAATTCCCGAGGGGTTGGAGTCCAGTGGTCCGACTAAATGGAAAGTTGCTTGCGGGTATGCAGATTTCAGCATGCGAGCGGCGTTCACATACTCAATTACACCCTTATCACGCAGCAACCTGCCTACGAACAAAAAGCTCGGTTGGAGTGGTAATGGGGTTACCGGGAAGCTTTCTGTGTCGACCCCCGAACCATTAACGATCCAAGTCGGAAGTTTCGCGTTGAAAAGTCCTTGGTCCTCGAAGAGCTGTCGGTCATCCGGGTTCTGGAAGAACAGGCCGTTAGCGAAGCGCAATCCGAACTTGTACAAAATCGATGCTAAGCGATTTATGAGGCCACGACTGAAGCTTGCCTCGACCTCGGTGAACGCATAGCCTAGCCCGGTAATCAGGGCATAGCGTCGCTTGACCCGCGCCAGAAACGCAGCAGGCAAGCCATAGACCACTGGTTTTATAGTGTAGGCGAGTACTACGTCGGGATTTATTCTATGCAAGCACCGGATAAGTTGTAGCAGGTAGCGCAGATCGGCGAATGGATTCAGCCCTGCGCGTGCCATCGGCACAACATGGTATGCAATCCCTTTATCGGCGAGTCGTTTGCGCACCACGTCATCCTCCTCCGGTGCAATAGCAGCGACTTCATGGCCGTTCGCTCGCATTGCATCCAGAAGATCTCCGCGAAACCTGATTAGTGATTCAGCGAGTCCAGCTATTACGACAATCTTAGACATGCTTGCCTACATGAGTTGTGTAATAGGTTGCAGAATCCCGTAATCCCTCTGCAATACGATGTGTCGGTGTGTAACCGAGCAATGATTGTGCCTTGCTGATATCCGCCTGAGAGTGACGCACATCGGCGGCTCTGAAGTCACGGTACACCGGGTTCACATCCTTCAGTTCAGGCTTGGCAGCACAGGCAAGCTCCCGAATACGGGAGAACAGTTCATTCAGTGTGGTACGGTCGCCGACAGCCACGTTGAACACCTGATTCAACGCCCTGGTTTCTTGTGTTGTGGCGGCTAGCAGGTTGGCCTGGACAGCATTGGCCACGAAGCAAAAGTCACGGCTGGTTTCGCCGTCACCGTTGATATGAATTGTTTCGTCGCGGAGCAGTGCGCCAAACCACTTTGGAATAACAGCAGCATATGCACCATCAGGATCCTGTCTTGGGCCGAATACGTTGAAGTACCGTAGTCCTATGGTCTGAAATCCATAGCAACGTGCAAACACATCCGCGTATAACTCATTAACGTACTTGGTGACGGCATAGGGTGATAGTGGCAGACCGATCCGATCTTCAACCTTGGGCAGGCCAGGGTGATCACCATATGTGGAGCTTGATGCGGCATAGACGAAGCGCTTGACGCCAGCGTCCCGGCTAGCAACTAGCATATTCAAAAAGCCATCGATATTCGTGCTGTTGGTTCGAATCGGGTCCTCTAGCGAACGGGGTACGCTACCCAGTGCCGCTTGGTGAAGAACGTAGTCGACATCCTCCTCCAGAGCGCGTTGGCAGTCTTTCAGTTGGCGGATATCGCCTTGCACAAACTTGAACTGTGCCCAGGTTGTATCTGAAACGGTCTGCTGCACTAGGTCAAGGTTGCGTTGGTGGCCTGTTTCGAAGTTGTCCAAACCGATCACGCGCTGATTCAGATGAAGTAGTGCCTCAAGCAAATTTGAGCCGATGAAACCGGCCACACCGGTGACTAGCCAGGTGCGCGGCGAAGCGGCTAGTTCTTGGCGCAGTAATTCGTAAGTGTTCATGTCATTCTCCATTAAAGGCGCCAGAAGCGCGTACCTGCACTTTCTAGAGCCGGGCCGTCGCAAACGCCTTTGACATCGATCACAACGGGAGCGTTGTGCATAAGCTTCAGATAATCGTTGCTTGTCCAGCTAGCATAAGCATCATGTGCAACAGCAACTACGATTGCGGCAGCAGGTTGGAGTTCATCGAGTTTGTGTAACAAGACGCCGTACTCGTGTAGGGCTTCTTCCGGTTCGGCCTCTGGGTCGAAAACTTGTACCTTGATCCCGAATTCCTCGAGTTCCCGAATGATATCGATGACGCGAGAGTTGCGCAGATCAGGGCAATTCTCTTTGAAGGTCAGACCAAGCACTGTAACTACGGCACCGGCAATAGGGTGGCCGGCATGGATCATCTGCTTGATTGTCTGCTGTGCAATAAAGGCTCCCATGCTGTCATTGATGCGACGACCTGCCAGAATGACCTGAGGAATATAGCCGAGCTTTTCGGCCTTATGCGTCAGGTAGTAGGGGTCTACGCCGATGCAGTGTCCGCCTACCAGTCCCGGTTTGAATCTCAGGAAATTCCACTTGGTCCCTGCTGCTTCCAAAACATCTAGAGTGTCAATGCCCATGCGGTCGAAGATCAATGCCAGCTCATTCATCAGAGCAATGTTCAGATCGCGCTGCGTATTTTCGATCACCTTGGCGGCTTCGGCTACTTTGATGGACGCGGCTTTGTAAACACCGGCCGTGACTACAGAGCTGTACACATCGGCAACGATTTCGAGCGTAGCGGCGTCTTGTCCAGATACCACCTTCATGATTTTGGTGAATGTGTGTTCTTTGTCGCCCGGGTTGATTCGTTCCGGCTGTAGCCTACTGTGAAGTCGGTGCCACATTTCAAGCCTGATAGACGTTCGAGGATTGGAACACAGATATCCTCCGTGACGCCGGGGTAGACAGTCGACTCATATACGACAACGTCGCCCTGTTTGAGCGCTTTACCAACAGTTTCGGATGCTTTTACCACCGGAGTCAGATCTGGTTGGTGAGCATCGTCAATCGGTGTGGGTACAGCAACGATATGGAAATCCGCCCGGGTAAGAACCTCGATTTTACTGGTAAATTCAATTTGCGTCTGTGCCAACTCATCGCGGCTGACTTCGTTTGTACGGTCTTGTCCCGAGCGTAGTTCTTGCAGTCGGTTTTCGTTAATGTCGAAACCGATAACTGGTCCGTGTTTGCCAAATGCCACAGCTACAGGCAAGCCAACATAGCCAAGTCCTACCACTGATATTTTTCTCGAATGCATGGATTTTACTCTAATAATGGAATCTTTTATTCAGATGATTCGTTTTCTATCGAGCCAAGCTTGGAACATCAGCACAGGCCAAAGTTGTTGCTGGTAGTTTCCTTGTCCTCGAAGGTGCCTTTCCCAGACGGCCCTGATTGGGCCGGGTGTGAAGTAACCTTCGCTTGCCAATCGCTGTGGGTCCAACAAGGATTCGGCCCAGTCGCGTAAAGGGCCACGAAGCCAATCGTGTAGCGGAATACCGAAGCCCATTTTGGGGCGCTCGATGAGTTCTCGTGGAACGTAGCGATAGAGTAGCTGGCGCAGTATCCATTTGGTGCTGCCATTGCGGATTTTGAGCGACATCGGCAACGTCGATGCAAATTCGACGATTCGATGATCCAGGAATGGCACACGGGTTTCCAGGCTGACGGCCATTGCCGCGCGGTCTACTTTGGCCAATATATCGTCCGGTAGGTAGGTCAGTGTGTCCTGACGCATCATCCAGGAAGCGAAGTCGCTATTTCCGACAGATGCCTGGCTTGACATGGTGTGTGCGCCAATCACCACGTCAGTAGCATTCGGCCACTGTGATACCACGCGATCATACATTTGGCTGGCAGAGTCGTAGCGCATGATGCCGGCGAGTTTGTGGAGCTTTTCGCCAGGCAACCGCACACGCAGGCTGCTGGGAATGATTGGGTTTAACCCATTGGCGATAGAGTCCCAGCGATTCGGCGGTGTGGACTCAATCAGTCGGGCGACCAGTCTGCGTGCAGGTCCCGGCACGCGACTAAGTTTTCGCCATAGGCTGGGTAGGAACTGATAGCGATTATATCCACCGAATAGTTCGTCGCCCGCGTCACCAGACAGGCTCACAGTGACTTGGGTGCGTGCCAACTGCGATACGAGATAGGTGGGTATTTGCGATGAGTCAGCAAAGGGTTCGCCGTATATGTCGGATAACTTTGGCACCACGTTAAGGGCGTCCGCGCCTGATACATAGAGTTCGGTATGGTCGGTGCCGAGATGGCGGGCCACAGCTTTTGCGTGCTCAGCCTCGTTGTAGCCGGGATTGTCGAAGCCGATGGTAAAGGTCTTGACCTGTTGGGACGATAGTGATTGCATCAAACTGACGATCAGAGTCGAGTCGATGCCTCCAGAAAGGAATGCGCCGAGGGGGACGTCGGCCACCATTTGGTCGCGTATCGTCGTGCGCATCAGCTCATGAAGTTGTTCGATTGCTTCGGCGTCGGAAAGCGTCGGGCCACTCCCCGATTGCACCGTGGGCAGCTCCCAATAGGTCTGTGGCGCTCCAATCGTGCCACTTGCGAGGACTGCATCATTGAGTTCGATCCAACTGCCGGGTGGCAGTTTGTGAATACCCTCATAAATGGAGTTTGGTGAAGGTATGTACGCATATTTCAATAGTTGCGCCAAGCTGCCGCGTGAAACTTCTGCGTCAAAGCTCGGATGCGCATTGAGTGCCTGCAACTCCGATGCGAAGATTAACGCGCCGTTCTTTAGGCCGTAATAGAGCGGTTTTTCTCCGATCCGGTCACGCGCAAGTGTGAGGGTTTCTCGGGTGCGGTCCCATACCGCCAGCGCGAACATGCCAACCAGCTTGCGCAAGGTTTCAGCGATACCCCAGTGTTCGAATGCCGCCAGCATCACTTCGGTATCCGAATGGCCGCGCCAGGGCAGTGGGCTCTGCTGTGCTGCGTCGAGTGCTTTGCGCAGTGCCTGGAAGTTGTAGATTTCACCGTTGAAAACAATAACGTAACGTCCTGTTGGTGACGTCATAGGCTGGTGACCGGCTGAAGTCAGGTCAACAATTGCAAGTCGGCGGTGGCCAAGGAACAGGCCGGCGCCATTGTCCCAGGCGCCAGCGTCATCGGGGCCGCGATGAAAAATAGCGTTGGTCATACGCTTGAGGGCGTTTGGCTCGTCATACCTGCCTTGGCTGTTAGGGTGCCAAAACCCAGCAATACCGCACATGGAACAATCTCATTTTAATCAGATGGGTTGAGGCTTCTACGCATGGTAGTAAAACTGTGATTCTTGACCGCTAGCGCACAGATGATCATGTAGAGACTGAATACGGGCTGCCGGAGCATAAAGTGAGCCCCGGAAAAAACCATCAGAACGACCAGTACCGCTAGCGAATAAGGGTCTCGGGCTTGATATGCCTTGACGAGAAGCCATAGGTACATAGCGGCGAACAGCAGCACGCCTGCTATTCCGACCTGGGTCAGCATATCGAGGCCAATGTTGTGAGCCTCCTCCTTCTTTGCTGGATCTTCCAGGTAGGAAAACGCGCCAGGGCCATGTCCGATAATGGGCGATTGCAGCCATACTTCGTACGCATGGACCCACAGGGTTTCGCGCACTCCGGCCTTATTTTGATCGAAGCCGATTCCGATCATGGAGTCCGATTTGCTAGGAGCGGAAGCTATCGGGGGGCCTGACAGCGGGGTTTCGTTGTCGGTTGGAGCAAACATTGAGGCGGCAGCACTGGCAACAGCTATCTTGACCTCAATGAGTTTGTCTCGGCCAGGCCCGTCGATCACAAGTTTGAATGAACCAAATGCTAATACAAAAGCGACCAGCATTGTGGTGAGCATTTTCCAGTTGGATCGTTTTACCCAGAGAAGCGTCATGATTGCTAGGAGCGGTAAACCAATGCACCAGGAAAGCAACAGTGCGTCACTACGCACGGAAATGCCGATTAGAAAAAACACCCAGAGAAGTAGAAAGTTTCGCAGCCAGTGTGCACCGTGCCAGTTCGAGTCACGGTAAATAGCCATCAGCCACATCGGAATCGGCAGCAGGAAGAGTGCGAGCTGGTTGGGGTTCGCGGACCAGGCGGAAAGGCGCGGGTATTCGGCATTGATCCCGAGCAATTCCGCCAGTTTGTAAGAGTCCGTCAGGAAGCAAAAAAATGGGACAGCTAGCAGCATGATTGATATCGAGCTCAGAGCTCTGATGAAACTATTGAACTCCTGTTGCGATGCCTGCTCAATGCAGGTCAGCGCCATAAGTGAGAAGCACGCTGTGTATACGTATGCCACACTTGTGTGAGCGGAGCTGGCTCCTTCGAGAGGGCTGAGCAGTGCGGCTATTCCCGCAATCGTAATAAAGCCTATCCAGAAGAGCATAATGGGGTGGGTCAGATAACGCACCGCGTGTCTGTAGCATAAGGTCCACAGAAATAACGGAATAACAGCAAGCTCGCCAATTCCGATTGGTAGCTTTCCGAAGCGCGGTGCCGTGGCCACGGAGGCAAAAGCGATCAGCGCTGCCCCGATTGAGATGTAGTTCACTCTGCGCATTTTGCCTGCCTCAGATCGCGCAGAGTTTTCGCCAGAAAGGCGAGGCTGATCATGAAAACAGCAAGTAGGAGTAGCGTCGCAACTGTTCCTACCATGCCGTTGATTGAAGTTGTCAAAAATACCCCTAAACCTACCCCGAGCCAAGGCAAAAGCCCGAGTATAGATCCTCGGACTGAGGATGACAAAAGTATACCATTACGGACGTCGACAATTGCGACCGCCAGCAGTTGAGACGTGAACCATGCCCATCCGATTTCTCTTGTTGCGCAGCCATAGAAGGTGAAAAGCGTTGCGGCGCCAGCTCCAAGTGAGAGTAAATTGATCAGAAGTGCAGCTCCTGCATTTTTCTGTGCCTGTAAAAATTCATACCCGAGACGAACGTGCCCAGACATGCAGACCCCAGCAAGTAGTCCTGCAAGGAATGGACCGGCATCCTGGAGTGTGGGGAACCATTGAGCCAGTAGCGGATAGATGGTGAGTCCCGCGAGCGTGAACGCCCCGTAAATGAGTGCGCTCCCTAGTGTTAGATTGGACATCATGTCCTTAAGCCATGCTTTTCTGTGCGTATCGGCTAGCCATTCGCAAATCTTAGGATAGATCAGAACCGGATAGAGAGTTGCAACGAACCAGATCTTGTTCAGTATGTCGTAGACGGATCTGTACTTGCCCAGTGTTTCTGCACCGTAGGCGTGACTGACATAGATGGATATAAATTCGGTCGCAAGCACTTGCAGGAGAGCGACTCCGATGATCGGCGCCGCCAGTCGGTAAAGAGTGGTCACCAAAGACCACTCGACTGGACTGCGGGGTTCCATTTCTTGGTTGCGCCAGAACAGCCAAAGAATCAGATAGTCGGGGATCTTTCGGAGTACAACGGCGGCTAACACCCATTCGATCTGATGTGTCGAGGCGGCGACAATCGCTACTGCAAAGAAGCGGCTCAGCTGGATGCACAATTGATATTGCGCGTAGGTAAAGTGTCGTGCTCGTAGGACATTCAACATCTGAAAATACTGACCTGGCAAGGCCAGTGCGTACTCGACCGCTGCTGCTATACCGATCCAGTACGCCAGGTTCAGTTGATCTGTACGCAATGGAAATAGGGTTGAAGTGCCCATGGCAATTATTGGGGTAGTCAGTAGCAGCGCAATGCCCACAATGATGTAAGCCGCTCGGCAAGAGTTGATTAGCTGAGCGCGTTGCTCTTCCTTTGCCGAATAAATGGTGCTTACCGCTGACTTGGATAAGGCCGAATCAAGAAACAATAGTGTGCTCGATAGAATAATATAAACCGAATAGAATCCATACCCTTGAAAGCCGACATAGTGAACAAGAATAGGAATAATCAGAATGTTCAGTAGAAAATTCAAGCCATTGGCTGAATACAGCGCTAGGGATTTCTTCAGCCAGCTATTCAATTCCACCTTCCTATGCCGAATACGTAATGTTCTCAACGTTCCGGTTTTCATCCGGGGGGGGGCTCTGGGTCGCAACGCATGTTGTGATTTGTGGGCTTCGAATGAGGCCCTCTATCTCTGTGTGTGCGAGTTGAGCGCCATGCAGGGCTCCAAGGCCATGGCGTGCGAGCAGATGCCATGAGCTGGAAGGTGTTGAATGATACTGGATGGAGCGGCTCTGGCAAGTAGCATGAGTGAATGGCGTGCTTGTCGGTCGTAAGCTGAGCGTCTACAAGCGCTTTGCGAGTGCGGGTGTACGGGCGCGCGCGTTCGCCTAGACATGCGAGTGATTCGGGCTGATTTTCGTGGTAAATGCATCAAAAACCGAGGTGGATTTTTTTGAGGCTGCTTCAATCAGTATCTACTGGCGAAATGCTACATTGCGTTCAAGGAGGCTATGAGAACAGGTAGCGCTGTTCAATGCTTGACGAAAGGAGCTGTTTTTATGATAACCTTCAAATTTGTCTTTCGGAATTTTGATGTGTTTGTTTCTGTGTATGGTGACACCTTGCGGAAATTTTCTCATTCGCAGTCATGAAAGCGATAGTCGCAAAACTGGCTGCGACACGTTGCTCTTAGGTAGGGTGCCGCGATGCTCTATATTGGATCCTGTGCTGAGGGGATGTCACGTTGAAGTCATTCGGTAAATTCCAGTTTTTGCGAGGTGGTTCTTATGCTGCGTCGCAGCCCCTCGACGATCAGTTGCGAGCTTCGTCGCAATCGATTCGTCAGTGAAAGCTGCGTTGGTCTGCGTTGCTACCATCATGATCTGTCAAGAGGGTAGAGTGTGTGAGTCCACTTGGAGGCTGATCATTGGAAATGAGTGCATCGAACTAATGGTTTATTGCTGTGAGAGCGCTTTTCTCCCAAGTGAATCGCAGGCAAGCTAGGCGTTATGCAGATGAAATTCAATGACGCTTATGTCTTCCGTGAAATGATCTGCAGTGCGATCTACTCCTTGCCCAGGTTGAGAGGGGGCAAGATTAGCAGTAGGTTGATTTGCTCGTATCTCCTAAAGAATATGATCTTGTCGTTACACCGCCGGGAAGCGTTGGATGCGATTGTCTTCCAGATGAATGTTCGCTCTCTCACGTGTTTTGTTTTTAGGTATTTAATTGAGATTGTTATGGGGTTGGTGGGGCTGTATCGATCTGCTCCTATTATTTATTTAATGGCTGTGCTGCACTTGTTTAGTGTAGTTGTTCAGTATTTATTGCGTAAGCTCGCTCAACTAATATTCGGATCAACAAATGTTCAAGCGATTTATTGATGTCGGTGCCTCATTGTGTGCTCTTATACTCTTGGCGCCAGTGATGGCTATCGTCATCTGGAATGTCCGCAAAAAGCTCGGGTTACCCGTTTTCTTCAAGCAGGTTCGTCCTGGGCTCGATGGAAAACCTTTCGAAATGGTGAAGTTTCGAACGATGCGCGACGCCGTGGATTCCGATGGTAATCCTTTGGCAGATTCGGAGCGAATGACTCCTTTCGGAAGCTTTCTTCGTGCCAGTAGTCTGGATGAGTTGCCGGAGTTATGGAATGTGTTGAAGGGCGATATGAGCTTGGTTGGGCCGCGACCGCTACTAATGGAGTACCTGCCTCTGTATAGTCCGGAGCAGAACCGCCGTCATGAGGTTCGTCCCGGTGTAACCGGATGGGCGCAGATCAACGGCCGTAATGCGTTGAGTTGGGATGAGAAATTCAAATTGGATGTCTGGTATGTAGACAATCAATCCTGCCTGCTCGATTTCAAGATTATTTTCGCGACGGTGAAGAAGGTACTTGTCAAAGAGGGGATCAGCGCGGAAGGTGAAGTTACTATGTCTAAATTCACTGGCGGTAAGCAATGAGAAGATTGGCGATTCTCGGGGCTGGTGGGCATGGGAAAGTTGTCGCCGACACTGCACAATGCTGCGGTTGGGATCAAGTAGATTTTTACGATGATGCATGGCCCGGAGTCGAGCGCAATGGCTGTTGGTCCGTAGTGGGGGATTTGGCGACGATTTACGCTCGACTCCAAGACTATCAAGGTGTCACTGTTGCAATCGGAAATAACACCATTCGGCATTTTAAGCTGACAGCTTTGATCGGCGCGGGGGCGCCTGTCGTGTCATTGATTCATCCGGCGGCGGTCATCAGCCAATACTCCTCCGTTGGCCTTGGTTCCGTAGTTTTTGCCGGAGCGGTGGTCAATGTTGACACGAAAATTGGAATCGGAGCGATCCTCAATACTGGTTGTAGCGTCGACCATGATTGCATATTAGGAGATGCTGTCCATGTCAGCCCGGGGGCCAGATTAGCTGGTGCCGTCAGTGTGGGTGATCGGAGTTGGATCGGAATAGGTGCCTGCGTGAGGCAATTGATCAAGATTGGTGCTGATGCCATTGTCGGGGGGGGCGCGTCAGTGGTAAATGACGTCTCTGATGGCATGTTGGTTGTTGGTGTACCTGCGAGGGCCTCGCCTACAGCGTAAGGGTAGATCGACTATGTAGGTGGCATGTGTTGGGTTTTATGTAATTAATTGATTTTCTAAATTATTTCTTGAAATTAATGGACGTGGGCTGTGCTGAACTCTCCTTTTTCTCCCTGGCCTTCCTTTTCGGAAGAAGAAGCCAACGCTGTACGTGACGTCATCCTTTCCAACAAAGTCAATTACTGGACCGGACTGGAGTGTCGTGAGTTCGAGAAAGAGTTCGCTGCTTGGAGCGGAGCTCATTATGCTGTCGCTCTGGCCAACGGCACAGTTGCTCTGGATCTCGCATTACAGGCATTGGGCGTCGGTGCTGGGGACGAAGTAATAGTGACCTCTCGGACCTTTCTTGCATCAGTGTCCAGTATCGTCAATGCTGGTGCGACCCCTATTTTTGCTGATGTAGACCCCAATTCACAGAATATTACGGCGCAAACCATTGCTGCCGTCCTGACATCGCGCACCCGAGCAATAGTGTGTGTCCATCTTGCGGGTTGGCCTTGCGACATGGATCCGATCATGGCCCTGGCCGAGAGGTATAATCTCAAGGTAATCGAAGATTGTGCTCAGGCCCATGGTGCAAAATACAAGGGGCGTCCAGTCGGTTCCATTGGTCATGTTGGGGCGTGGTCGTTTTGCCAGGACAAGATCATGACCACGGGAGGCGAAGGAGGGATGGTCACGACGAATGATCGTGATTTGTGGTCCGACATGTGGTCCTACAAAGATCATGGCAAGAGTTGGGAGGCCGTCTACGAGCGAGTACATGCGCCAGGTTTTCGTTGGTTGCATGATAAATTTGGTACCAACTGGCGCATGCTTGAGGTGCAAGGAGTATTGGGGCGTATTCAGTTGCGACGTATGGCTCAATGGCACGAAGCACGATTGGCCAATGCTCATAGAATTTGGACCGCTGCAGATCAACTGAGGGGGCTGCGAGTGCCTGCGGTCCCGGAGGATTGCTTGCATGCGGCTTACAAGTGCTATGTCTTCATCGAGCCTCAGGCATTGAAACCCGATTGGAATAGGGATCGGATTCTCAATGAAATTGTCTCTCGCGGTGTTCCTTGTTTTTCGGGTTCGTGCTCTGAAGTTTATCTGGAAAAGGCATTCGATAACACACAGTTGCGGCCGCTGAAGCGTTTACCGATTGCCAGACAGTTGGGGGATACTAGTTTGATGTTCATGGTGCATCCGACACTGGCCTCTTCGGAGATAGACAAAACGTGTCAAGTTTTGCATGACGTTATGCAGGAAGCGCTCGCCGATTGACACTTATATAAGATTTTTAAACGAGTTTGTCCTTGGTTATGAACTTTTTGGGTGAATACGGGTTAAGAAATGAGTTGTTTCGGATGTGGTGGGTAGCTAGCATAATTTAAGATAGAAGCTGAGCTGCGATTGCAAGTCTTTTGACTTGGAAATTTACGGTATTCAGGTCGCCATTCGGCTCAGGAACGGTCTAGGTTTTACGAG
>NZ_CAJFDC010000025.1 GCF_904067045.1 Pseudomonas sp. FEN
CGGCCTGGACATAGGTCTGGTGGGGATCCTGTTCGACCAGGCCCAAATAGACCCGTTCTTCGTCCGTCGACTCGAACAGTGGCGCAAAACGCACGCCTACACGCTCGCCACCGAATACGCGGATGGTGGCTTCGCACACTTCGCGCAGGAACCTCAGGCGGTTATCCAGCGATCCACCGTATTCATCGGTACGTTGGTTGGTGTGTTCGGAAATGAACTGATTCACCAGATAACCATTGGCGCAATGCAGTTCGACGCCATCGAAGCCGGCTTTCTTCGCGTTTATTGCGGCTTGGTGATAGAACTCGACCAGCTCCCTGACCTGTGGAGTGGTTAGCTCGACCGGCTCACTCGGGTCTGCGAGTGCTCCTGTCTCCGGACCCGTTTCGATAGAAACCTTGACCGCACTGGCGCGGATGGCAGAAGGCGCAACGGGTGGCTGGTTGTTCGGTTGCAGGCTGGTGTGGGAGACGCGACCCACATGCCACAGTTGGCAGAAGATGACCCCGCCTTGCGCATGAACCGCCTCCGTGACCTTACGCCAACCTTCTACCTGCGCTTCGCTATGAATGCCTGGGGTCCAGGCATAGCCCTGTCCCCTCGGTTCAATCTGGGTTCCTTCAGTGACCATGAAGCCGGCTGTGGCTCGTTGTGTGTAATAGGTTGCCATCAAATCGTTGGGCACATTGCCTGGCTGAGAGCTTCTGGAGCGGGTAAGAGGCGGCAGCGCAATCCGATTTCTAAGCTTCAGGCCACCCAGTGCCAGCGGTTGAAACAGGCTCAAATCAGTCATTTTTCACTCACGGATTTCAGTAGGAAAAATATACATTAACACATTCGAATGTGTTTATGTGATTGTTCCCCATAGTCCTCGTCCGTCAGTTCGGGCTGTGCTGAGTCTCCGGTTCGAATAAAGAGACGGCTAGGGGGAGTCAGTATGCAAGCGCGAGCTACAGAGCGCTGCTGGAACGAAATGGCATGCGGCAGAGCATGAGTCGCAAAGGAAATTACCAGGACAACTCCGTGATGCAGCGTTTCTTCCTGAGCCTGAAAATGGAACGTGTATGGCGCCGTGACTACGCCAACCATGGCGAGGAAATATGTGACATCACCGAGTACATCGTTGGGTTTTACAACAACGAACGGCTGCACTCGAGACTGGGGTATCTGCTACCGACCGTTTACGAGCGGACGATGGTGTCAAAATTACCTATCGAGGTGTCTGGAATTAGTTGACCACTACAGAAGACACCCGCCGCCTTGCCAGTAAGGTGAAATGATTTGAATCCTATGCGCTCCTTGTGGAGAATCGCCACCTTTGTGCCGAAAGGATGCGCGCGATGAAGTTCGAAGGGACTTTTCAATACATGGGCAATCACGAGTTGAGTGTTGCAGTGGCCCCTCTGGGGGGGCTCAGATTCAGATCTGATTTGTACAATAAGGATATATGAAAAATGAAAGTGAAAATATTATTCATCGCTTCGCTAGGCATTTTATCGCTCATTCAAACATCACTGACCTTTGCGGATAACGCCAATGGGAAAAATCTCTATTCGCAGAGATGTGTCATGTGCCACGGGGCGGATCTCAAAGGAACAGGACCATTAGCTAATAAAAGCAATCCTCCTGCACCTGACCTCACAACATACGCTTTCAAAAAGCGACTAAATGATTATCCGGGCGTTATTGTGTCATCGGTAATACTTCGTCCAAATGGAGACTTGATTCCAAAAACATTGCGAGAGAATGGTGTAAAGCTATCGCCGTATGCTTGGAGGGTTCAGGATCTGCGCGATTTAAATCAATACATGAGTGGTGTGATTTCAAAAAAACGATGATTTTTAGATGAGCAGTGGGCACGGGAATCCAAGAGCCATTTCAGGGGTGGTTACAAATAAAATAGTCGGCGAAAAGCTGGTGAGGTATTAGATGTGATCAGTGGCTCTCGCTGAATTTTCTTCAAAACCGAGCAGATCAGCACACACCTCCAAACGGCGTGTGCTGTTCGCGTCGAAATCGTCGAGAAACCGCTCTCGTGCACGCTTAGGAGGCGTCAGTGCGAGGAAAGAAAAAGCGCGAAAGACTAGTTCTCCAAGGTTCGCACTGCAGCAGGTTGCTCAGCCGCACGAATGAAGTGCTCGCGAAGCCATTGATGCGCGGGTCTTCATGCGACCTGGGATGCCATGCCATGGCAACGTCAAAGGCGGGTAGATGAAAAGGCAGGGGCAAAATATCCAGACCGGCAGCATAACGTTGCAGCAGTCGACTGGGGAGCGTTGCTACGCAGTCGGTATCGCCCAATACGAGGGCTATCTGGTTGTAGCCGGAGACGGTCAGCGCTACGTGGCGTTGATGCCCCAAATCTTCCAACGCGTTGTCGACACTGCTTTTGAATTTACCCTCGTGGGAAACCATGACATGAGCAAGCTTGCAGTACTCCTCGAGACCAGGCTTTTCCCTGCCCCGGGGGTGTCCCTTGCGATGCGCCAACCGAAACTCGTCTTTGAGCAAGAATCTGGATTTCAATGCCTCAGGTACTTGTCGCGCAAGACCGACATACAGATCAATCTCTCCTCTTTCCATCCTGTATGTCAGGTTCGCTTCTATCGGCGTAATAAAGCTCAGGCGGATGCCTGGCGCCTGATGCGCCAAAATCGACTGCGCGACGGGCAGTCCCACCAGTGTGAAGACATTGTCGTTCACGGCAACGACAAAATCGCGCCTGGCAGTGAGTGGCTGGAAATCTTCACTCGACACCACCGCGCCCTGAAGATCCAGCAATGCCTGATGCAGCCGCGACTGAATCGCCAGTGCGCGGTCAGTGGGGGCCATGCCCCGACCCGCCTGCGAGGGGACCAGCAGCGGATCATTAAACATGTCCCTTAACCGACCCAGCTGCGTTGATAGCGCTGGCTGGCTGATGTTCAGTCGTTTGGCTGCGCGTGTGACGTTTCGCTCTTCAAGGAGTACATCCAGGGAAATGAGCAAAGGGAGATCCGACCGCCGGATATCCATATTCGATATACCTCGTATAGGGAAAGGTAACTCACTGCCGCGAGGATGAACCTTTAGAGTCCGGACTGTACCGATTTCGGCAAGGAGAAACCTATGCGAGCGAACAGTTTTTTTATCTCGAGTGCACTGGCGGCTTCGATAGCGCTAGCTGGAACTTTTTCTTCGGGTGTCAACGCGGCTACCGCTGCTCAGGCAACGTCCGTGGTGGCCGTCGCACAGGTTCACGCTCAAGTTCCAGGTGTCTATCGTTATCGCGTCGGCGATTTTCAGGTGACCGCACTGTCCGATGGTACGGTGCCACAGGATCTGCATGCGCTGCTGACCAACACAACCCCGGCTGAAACTGACGGTTTGCTCAAGCATGCCTTCCTGGCCAGTCCGGTTGAGGCGTCGATCAATGTCTTCCTGATCGATACAGGCAACAGACTTGTGTTGGTCGATACCGGCTCCGGCGCACTCTTCGGTCCAGGTAATGGCGGCAAGCTGCTCGGTAGTTTGAAATCGGCGGGCTATGCGCCTGAGCAGATTGACGACATCTTGCTCACCCACATTCACAGTGATCATAGTGGTGGTCTGGTGAACGAGGGGCGACTGGTTTTCCCGAATGCAACCGTTCATGTGGGCAAGCCTGATGTGGACCTGTTCCTTGATCCGGCGAACATTCACGGCGTCAACGGCTATGACAAGATGTACTTCGAGCAAGCGGTGAAGACTGTCGAGCCCTACGTTAAAGCGGGCAAAGTCGTCGCGTTCACTGGCGTGACCCAACTGTTCCCGGGCATCAAGGCGATTCCAACGCCTGGGCATACGCCTGGCCATAGCTTCTATCAGTTCGAGAGTAAGGGTGAGTCGATCGAGTTCATCGGTGATATTGTTCATGTCGCCTCGGTTCAGTTTCCTAAACCGAAGATCACTATTGTTTACGATGTATCACCCAAGGAAGCGGCGGCCCAACGAGAGAAACAGTTCGCCGTTGCTGCTTCTCAGCGCGAACTGGTGGCGGGCGCTCATCTTCCTTTCCCGGGTTTGGGTCATATTCGGGCTGAAAGCGACGGTGGGTTCACGTTTGTGCCGGTCGACTATCATGATCGTGATGGGCGCTGAATTTCATCTGCGAAACACCATCTTTTTGATCATCGGCGGTGCGCAGCCCCTAGACACCCTCTGGAAGCTTCGATGCCATCATTTTTCTCCGGTTCAATTTGCGTCCGTCGACGATGAAGGTGCCATCACCCACGGCATGAATAGTTCGCGTCTCTTTTCGTGAGCTATCGAAGTACGCAGCGATGCCTTCGAGGACAACAATATTGTGCTTCTCGATGATATCGATAACTTTGCATTCGATATTGGCCAGGCATTCCTTGATCAAGGGGGACCTGACATGTTTCCCCGTCACAGGCGTCAGTCCGAATTTTACAAATTTGTCGGTATCGGCGCCGGAACATGTTCCGACACCAACCACTTGATCGATCAGATCCACAGTGGGGATTGAAATGACGCATTCCCTGGTATTGCTAAGCGCGGCGTATGAGTAATTCCAGGGGCCGGTGGTTATGGCGAATATCGGCGTGAAGCCCATCACCATGGTCCACGAGATGGTCATTATGTTGTTTTTTTCACCCTCATGGGTGGTGACGAAGACAACTGGACCTGACTCCATCAGTGTGAATGCTTTGCTGATGTTCATCTGCTTCATCACCCAGCGCTCCTCATGGTGCGTCAGTTGACAGCCAAGCCGCTGCGCAACGCGGTTCGCCGCGGCGCTGGATGCTGAGCAGGCGCGTCGACATAGTAATCTCCCGTCGAGAACCGATAGATTGATCATAGTGCAACGGGCGGTTGCTCATCGCCGTGGGTATCTCTGGTTTGCGCGCAGACTTGATATAAATCAAGACTGGGAGACCTGGTGGGAGAAATCTGAGTAAAAATGTGCGGGTTCAGTCAAACTGATTTCAATGCCCTAGGGATTTTCCTACTCCGGTTTCCGTCATCCTTACCCAAGAATAGGGATGCTCCTATGGTGAGGTTGTACGCAGGTGGCGATGATTCTTTTAACGCCACTCAGCCCTCACGGCAGTCATATTTTCAGCATGATATGCCGGGGCGCGCGGACACGCTAACGAAGGAACCTGCATTACTGCATGTCGGAGAAAGCGTTCAAGCTGGGAGTGGTCGCTAGAGCGTGACCTCTGGAACAGATTTTCGGGGGCGACTTTGCAGTCGACGCATCAACGAGATTGAATCATTCCAGACCAATGTTGGTGGGGATCGGCAATCGAGTACTTAAGGGGATGGCGATGGCAGGTCTAATGGAGTCTGTGAACAGTCGAACCCAGCTAGTCGGGCAGAATCGCCTCGAATTGCTGTTGTTCCGGTTCGACGAGCATCAACTCTATGGTATCAACGTGTTCAAGGTGCGTGAGGTCATGCCCTGTCCCGCGTTGCATATCATGCCCAAGTCCCACCCGGTGGTGTGCGGCGTGGCCAATATTCGAGGTACTTCCATTCCGATCCTGGACCTGGCACGCGCCACGGGATTACCCGGGGTACGGGACATGGCCTCGGCCTTTGTAATCATCACCGAATACAACACCAAGACGCAGGGTTTCCTGGTCTCGGCGGTTGAGCATATTGTGAACCTGAACTGGGAGGACATTCATCCTCCGCCCAAGGGCAGTGGTGCTGATCATTACCTTACCGCCGTGACACGGGTCGATAATCGGTTGGTGGAAATCATTGATGTCGAGAAGGTATTGGCTGAGGTATCTCCCACAAGCGAGGTCATCTCCATGGGGGTGGTCGATGCCCAGACCAATGCCCAGGCCCCCGAGTTTCTTGTGCTGACGGTGGACGACTCGGTCGTGGCGCGTAAACAGGTCAGTCGCTGTCTGGAGTCGGTGGGAGTGAAGGTGATTGCACTCAACGATGGCCGCCAAGCCCTGGACTACCTCCATGAAATGCTCAATGAGGGAAAGTCGCCGGAAGACGATCTGCTGATGATGATCTCCGATATAGAAATGCCGGAAATGGACGGTTATACCCTGACGGCCGAGATTAGAAATGATCCTCGACTGCAAAAACTGCATATTGTTTTGCACACGTCTTTATCAGGCGTGTTCAATCAAGCGATGATCAAGAAAGTCGGAGCTGATGATTTTTTGGCCAAGTTTCGTCCCGATGACCTGGCCAGTCGCGTAGTTGCTCGCATCCAAGCGGTCGAAAGGGGCTGACTCAATGAGCTGCGATTTCAATGGGCGAGTGTGAAAGGGGCCTGTAGGCTCCTGGGTGAAGCACCTCCAATCTTTCTGGCTAAGCATAGGAGCCATGCAGTTCGCTGATTGATATGAGAATCACACAGTGAGGGGATGTGTATTCTGGCTGAAACGAATTTGCTGTATTGAAACTGGCGGATCGAAGATGCTGGTTTGAATAATAAGAACATGCGGGAGATGTCATGTTAAAACGCATTGCCGTTGTCGACGTACGATTAGGCATGTATCTGCTTGAGTTTTGTGGTGCGTGGAGCGACCACCCATTCTGGAAAGAGCGATTTCTGCTTGATAACAATCGTGATTTACGGAGGCTGCTTGACTCCCGTATTCGGGAAGTCTGGATTGATACCAGCAAGGGGCGTGACGTCGATATTTCCACGGCAGCAAGTACTGTTGTCGAGGTCGAGGCGCGCGCGGATAGATTGCTGGCTTCCTTAGCCGAGGGGCATGAAAAGCCCGCTTTGCGAAGTTCATTGGCCGAAGAGGCAGTCGCGGCACAGCGGCTGTGCATACGCTCAAGAGCTGCGGTGATAGAGATGTTTGGTCAGGTGCGCTTAGGGCTGACGGTTGATGTGGAGACGGTGGGGCAGCTAGTCGATGATATTGCCGAGTCGATAGGTCGACATCCCCACGCATTGATCAGCTTGGCTCGCCTCAAGAGCGCCGACGACTACACCTATATGCACTCCGTGGCCGTGTGTGCCCTGATGATTGCGCTGGCGCGTCAGCTGGATCTATCCGCGGAGCTTGTTCGTGAAGCGGGGTTGGCCGGGCTGCTGCATGATATCGGCAAGATGATGATCCCACAGGAAATACTGAACAAGCCTGGAAAACTCACGGACGAGGAGTTTATCGAGGTTTACAAACACCCGGAGAACGGTGGCCTTATCCTGCGCGACTGTCATCAGGTGAGCGCGTTGGTGCTGGATGTCTGTATGCATCATCACGAGAAGTTTGACGGCTCCGGCTACCCATACAAACTTGCGGGTGAACAGATCAGCCTGTTGGGGCGGATGGGGGCCATTTGCGATGTCTATGACGCGATTACCTCCGATCGTCCTTACAAGCTGGCTTGGGGGCCGTCAGAGGCGATTCGCAAGATGGCCGAGTGGGAAGGACATTTCGACCCCTTGATCTTCCAGGCTTTCATCAAGGCGGTGGGGATCTATCCGGTGGGCTCGCTCGTGCGCCTGCAGAGCGGTCGATTGGCCGTGGTGATGGAACAGGACGATGCATCACTCTTGACGCCCAAAGTTAAAATTTTCTTCTCAACGCACAGCAACATTCCAATTGAACAACAGGTGCTGAATCTGGCGGGTAAGCAAAGTACGGACCGGATTGTCGGTCGTGAGTCTAATAATGTCTGGAAGTTTAAAGACCTTACTGCTCTGTGGCTGGACAGATAGTTTTTTCTTTACCGTTCGAAAGGATGCGTTATCAGAGTGAGCCTAAACCATGTACGGTTCGAATAACGTCTCTCAAAAAGCTTTATTGAAATTTATCGCCCAGCGCCCCTGGATTGTACAACAGCTTAAGGCGCTGAAGGTGAGACCGGTGGATTCCAGGGCGGCTCTCGATGACGATCAGGTATTCCATATCAGTCGGTTGATCGACGATGAAGCCAGCGCTGCCGGGATGGCCTCCTGGGAGTTGATGCTGATACTGGAGTCAGACAGTCCGTCTGATCTTCGTGAGTTGCAGATAAAGGCCCATCAGGAGCTGGCGGAAATGGTCGATATGGAGTGGCATGACTACTGTCAACTCAATGGTTTGGATTTTAAGTGATTTCTTGGCGCTCATCGATGTCGTCAACGCGTCGTAGCCCGTTATCTGTCAACACCGGTTGAAAACCGACCCTCCCGCGCAGTTGGTCGGTGTCCTGGAGGTTCGGGCAGCGAATCGCCGGGAGATGTCGCTGAGGCGATCAGCTTTGATCCATCAGTCCCTTCACCCGGTCAGGATTTAGCATCGGCCCAGCGTTCGCGTATCTTGAGGATTTCAGGTAGGCAGTCCAGAAATATCTCTACCAATTCAGGGTCGAAGTGCTGGTTGCATTGCTGGCGTATGAGTCCTACGGCGTCCTCAATCGACCAGGCGTGTTTATAGGGTCGCTCACTCGTGAGGGCATCGAACACATCGGCTATGGCGACCACACGGGCGACATGGGGGATGTCTTCACCGGCGAGTCCATTGGGGTAGCCGCTGCCGTCCCATTTCTCGTGATGGTTTTGCGCGATAACTTGCGCCGTGTGCAGCAGCCCTGAAGGATGGTCACCGATGATTTTGGCGCCGATCACGGTGTGCTGGCGCATGATCAGCCACTCATCTTCGGTGAGTTTGCCAGGTTTTTGCAGGATAGCGTCGGGGATACCGATCTTGCCGACGTCGTGCATCGGCGCGGCATGCAATAAATCATCCGCCGCGTACCGGCTATAGCCCGCAGCCAGGGCCAGCGTCTGCGCATAGTGGCTCATGCGTATGACATGCAGGCCGGTTTCGTTGTCCTTGAACTCGGCCGCCGTGCCCAGGCGCTGGATGATCTGCAAGCGTGTATCGCGCAGCTCCTGTGCCTGCACGAGCGACAAGTGGGTGCGCACGCGTGCTTGGACGATGCCGGGATGGTAGGGCTTGCCTATGTAATCAACCGCGCCAAGCTCCAGGCCGTGTGTCTCGTTGTCGGCCTCGCTCAGCGCGGTGACGAAGATCACGGGGATGGCGGCCGTGCAGGGATCTTGCTTGAGCGCTGTGCAGACGTCGTAGCCTGAAAGGCCTGGCATCATGATGTCGAGTAAAATCAGATCTGGACGATCGGTGCGCACAAGTTCCAGCGCCTTGTACCCGTCTTTGGCGAAGAGCAGGCGGTAGTCATCCTGCAGCGTGTGACGCAGAACCTGAAGATTGATCGCCTCATCATCGACCAGCAACAGGGTCGGGCGTGGGTCTGTCATTCGCTTCATGGCCGGCTCATGCTTGAGGTTCCGTGGCATGGGGGGTGACGAGCTGCAGCAGCAGCGTGTGAGCGTGGTCCAGCTCAAAGGTATCAACCGCGGTCCGCAAAGCCTGGACATGCGCGCGCTGGCCCAGGCTTTCCAGGCCCGTGCAAACCCTCTCCAGTGCCGCGTCGTTCAATTCACTGTGCTCAAAGCATCTCAGCAAAGTCTGCATGTGGGCGAGGAGTTCGGGCTCCAGCATTGGCGGCTGAGGTACTTCATCATCGACGACGAGCGCGTCACTGGCATGTAGTTCCTTGGCGGCTGATTCCAGCAAGATGCGCAGTTCTGTGATTTGAGGTCGTGCTTCCTCGCGCCATCCGGTCCTGACCATGTCCTCCAGTGTGCTGGCCAGCTCGGTCACGGCAGGTAGGGCGAGATTACCAGCGGCGCCGTGAATGCTATGCAGACTGAGTAGTGTCGCCTCCCAATCAACTGAGTGGTCTGCTTGCTCCGGGAGCGGATGGTTGACAGCCGTTGCGCTCAGGAATTGCTCAAGCGCTTTGGCCAATCTCGTTTTACTCCCCCATAGCGAGGTGCCAGAGACCCAGTCGATCAGTTGGGGTGGCGGTGCGGTTCGATGTTGCTCGTGGGAGGGCGAGGGGCGACGTTCGAGGTTCAACACCTGCGCGATCTCATCGAATAACCGTGGCGCGTCCAGCGGCTTTACGGCAAAACCGTCCATTCCGGCCTGGCGTGCGGTTCTCCGGTCCTCGGCCATCACGCTGGCGGTGAGCGCAATGACGGGGGTGTGAGGACGAGAGTGGGCGCGTTCGTACTGGCGGATCAGCCGAGTGGCTTGCAGGCCGTCGGTGCGCGGCATGTGTACGTCCATCAGCACCAGGTCGAAGTGTTCAGTCCCGAATTTCTCTACCGCCTCGTCCCCATCATGAGCCATCACAATGGTGTGTCCGCCGGCTCCCAGTGTCAGCGTCAGGAGCTCCAGGTTTTGGGCGACGTCGTCGGCGATCAGGATCTTCAGGGGTGGCAGTGCCTGATGGTAGGCGGCGGGTTTAAGGGCCGCTGGTTTCTGTCCGATGGGCAGTGGCAGCAGTACGTGGAAGGTGCTACCGAATCCAAGTGTGCTTTCGACCTCAATACGGCCGCTCATCTGCTCGACCAACTGGCGCGCGATAGTGGTGCCTAACCCTGTGCCACCGAAGCGACGGCTGATGGAGGCATCGGCCTGAGTAAACGGCGCGAAAATCGACTCGGCCTGCTGGGGCGTCATACCGATGCCCGTGTCCTTGACCTTCACATGCACGCCGTCGTGCGCATGGCTGAACGAAATGTCGACACGGCCGTGTTCAGTGAACTTGATGGCATTGCCGACCAAGTTGGTCAGTATCTGCAGGATGCGCAGTGGATCGCCACGGAAGTATTCATGCATGTCGCTCGGGTAGTGCGTGGAGAGGCTCAGCTGCTTGGCGTGTGCCCCCAGTCGCAGGGAGGACTCGATCTGCAATGCCAGGCCTTTGAGCGAGAAGTCTATGGCTTCAAGTGTCAAGCTGCCATGTTCCATCTTGGAGGTGTCGAGGATGTCGTTGATCAACCCGAGCAGGGATCTTGATGATTGCCTTACGGTGTTCAGGTGGTTGCGTTGGATCGATGTCAGATCCCCCTGCAACAAGAGTTCGGTGAAGCCGATGATTGAGTTCATCGGTGTGCGGATTTCGTGGCTCATATTGGCCAGAAAGGTACTTTTGGCCGTAGCCGCACGTTCGGCCCGTTCGGCGGTCTCGCGTAGCGATGCCTCCAGTGTATGGCGCTCGGTGATGTCGGTGACGAAACCGACGAACAGCAGTTCGTTGGGCAGATCAACACGACCGACGGCCAGGCGCATCGGCATCAGGCTACCGTCTTTGCGCAAGCCCATGACTTCTCGACCTATTCCGATGATCTTCGGTGTGCCGGATGTCTGGTAATTGTGGAGGTAACCATCATGGCGAGACTGGTCGGGTTCGGGCATCAGCATCTTGATGTTACGGCCGAAGACTTCACTCGCCGTCCAGCCGAACAGCCGCTCCGCCGAGTGGTTGAAGCTTTGGATCAAGCCATGGCTATCGATCGTGATGATACCGTCGACGGCGGTGTCGAGGATGGCCCGCATGCGCGACTTGCTTTCCTCGATCTTGAGGTTGTTTTCCTCCATCGTCCGGTACAGCTTGCGTGAGTGCATCAGTCCGTTGAGCGCAAACACCAGCACGGTGACGGTGACGGTGAAGGTGGAAAGCGCAAACGAGGCGAAGGTCGCGTTGATCAAGACGCTGGCGGTGGCGTTGTCCGGGGTACCGATGAAACGTACGGCGGCCATGCCGGTGTAGTGCATGCCGGCGATCGCCGAGCCCATGAACGTGCCACTGATCAGTAACCGCCTGATTGAGTTGAGCGCGGTGTGTTGCAGCCCGTAACTCACCCACAGCGCAAACACCGCGAGGCCGATCGCCAGCAAGATAGAGAGGACAAAGGTGAGGGGGTCATAGCGCATTTGCAACGACGTTTGCATCGCGGCCATCCCGATGTAATGCATCGTGCCAATGCCTAAACCCACCAGGGTGCCGCTCATGACCAGGTGCGGCAGCGTCACCTCCCGCTTTGTCAGCATCAGCAAGGCGAACCAGGACGCCACGCAGGCGGGTAGCAGGGAGAGCAGGGTCAGAGCGGTGGCGTAGTGAACGTGAGTGTTGAGCTCGAATGACAGCATGCCGATGAAGTGCATGGTCCAGATACCGCCGCCCAAGGCGATTGCGCCCGTGCTGATGGCGACGTGTCGATACCAGGCGTTTTCAGCTTTGCGTGCGATCTGTGCGGTTTGCAACGACATCGTCGCCGAAAAGATCGAAACCAGAATGGACAGCAGCACCAGGCCAGAATTGTGGCTGCCATGCACGTAAGGCATATCGACTGAAGTGGCGATGAAAAAGTTATTTATCCCTTCCATATGGCGTTCATCTCCTTGTCTGGATAGTTATCGATTCCATGAGAAGGAGTCCATAGGAAGTCGTTCATTGGATTCGCCTTTTTCGAGGCACAGGTAGCAGCTTCCTGTGTCGGCGAACCCTTTGAGTTCTTGAATGCTTTTCGAGCCGCAAGGCTCAGGTTGAAAATGGGCGACGCGCTGTCCTGCGCTGTAGCCTAGGACAGCGCAAGGATCCAGGGTGCGCCCAGGCCCAGCAGCAGAATGAGAAACAAGCCGCCGAAGATAGAGCCCAGGCGCCAGTAATCGGCACTCGGCAGATAACCACTGCCGTAGTAGACCGGGCTCGGTCCCGTGCCGTAGGGCGTAATGATGCCCATCAGCCCCAGCGAGGTGCCCAGGAGCAGCGCGAAGGCTTGCAGATCGATGCCGCTCACCCCCATCCCGGCCGCCAGCATCACCGGCAGCAGCGCGGTGGTATGGGCGGTGGAGCTGGCGAACAGGTAATGAGCCAGGTAAAACACCACTACCAGCAGCAGCATGGCAACGTTTGGAGAAAATCCATTCAGGTGGGCCGCGACGAATTGACCAAACCAGGGCACAAAGCCCACGCGCGTCAGTCCGTCGGCCAGTGCCACCAGCGTGGCGAACCAGGCGAAGGTATTCCAGGCGGCCTTGTTGCCCAGTGCGTCATCCCAAGTAATGACATTGGTCAGCAGCATCAACACGATGACGAGGATGCCCACCAGGGCCGGGTCGAGCCATGCCCCCGCGAATATCCACAGTCCGAGCGCACTCGCCACCAGCGTCAACAGGATCTTTTCGCTGCGCGACAGTGGACCCATGTCCGCCAGTTCGTGGGCAGCCCAGGCCGGCACTTCTTCGTTGCTCTTGATCAGCGGCGGATACAGCCAGTACGCCAGCAATGGCAGCACGGCCAGTAACAGCAGGCCGACCGGTGCCGCGGCGATAAACCACTGGCCCCAGGAGATATGCACGCCGGCGGTTTTTTCGATGAGGGCCGCTGCCAGCAGGTTGGGCGCCAATGCGGTCATGAACAGCGAGCTGGTGACACAGGTAGACGCGATGGCAACCCACATCAGATAGGAACCGATGCGTCGCGCGCTGGGGTCGTTCGGCTTGGAGTCGTAGAGTCCGGGCAGGTTGCGAATCACCGGGTAGATGGTGCCACCACTGCGAGCGGTGTTGGATGGGGTAAAGGGCGCCAGTACCAGGTCCGCGAGCATGACGGCATAGCCCAGCGTCAGGGTCTTGCGGCCCATGCGCTTGACCAGCAGCAACGCAATACGCCGCCCCAGCCCGGTCTTCTCATAGCCCAGGGCAAACATGAAGGCGCTGAAGATCAGCCAGACCGTGTTGTTCGCGAAGCCCGACAAGCCCCATTTCAAGGCCTCCGTGGGCACCTTGAAGCCTGCGCTGGCCAGTTGTTCTGGACTGAACAGCACCCAGGGGGCCAGCACCGCCGCGACCGCGACCCCGATCAGGCCAATCACCGCGCCCGGCAGCGGTTCGAAAATAAGGCCTACGACCACACCCGCGAACAGGGCGAAAAAATACCAGGCATGGGGGGCCAATCCGGCAGGTGCCGGCAGGAGTGCGAGCACAAGCGCAACGCAAGGTGGCAGCAGAAATGTCCAGAGATTACGCACTATCGAGTTCCTAATAATACCGAGGGCTGAAGGTGAGTGAAGGGGGATTGGATGTCCTCAACCCACGGCAATGACTTGAGCGGCGTATTCGTTGCGAAATTGCTTCAGGGAGCTGAGTACCACCGTTGCCGCGCCATCAATCAGGCCACAGCGGCCACTGCCCGGAAGCAAATGACAGAGGCTCTCCAGTGCCTGCAGGTCATTGGGCAGACCCGTGCCGGTATCGATTCGCCGCAGCAAGCGCGAGAGTTGATAGGTGCCGGCTTTACAAGGGGGGCACTGGCCGCAGGAGCCCGCCGCAAAGAAGTCGACGTACTCCGCCACCTTGCGCACGATGCTGGTGCCCTCCGAGATCACGATCATGGCCCCGGTACCCAGGCTTGAACCACGGGCCTTGAGCGCATCAAAGTCCAGGGGCACATCCAGATCATCCGCGCCCAGCAGGGTATTGGACGGACCACCGGTGAAGACCGCCTTGAAGGCGCGTTCGCCCAACATGCCAGCGCCGTGCTCGAAAATCAGCGTGCGCAACGGGGTGCCCATCGGTAGTTCGTACAGACCTGGCCTGAGCACGTCCCCGGAGAGTGAGTAGAGCTTGGTTCCACAGGCGTCACCCAGGCCCAGGTCTCGGTACCAGGCGGCGCCATGGCGCAGGATATGAGTGACATGGGCCAGGGTTTCGATGTTGTTGATCAGCGTCGGTTGGCCATGCACGCCACTTTGCGCGGGATAGGGCGGCTTTTGCCGGGGGAAGGGGAAGCCACCTTCGACACTGGCGATCACCGCGGTTTCTTCCCCACCGATATACAGGCCCGAGCTTTCCACCACTGCTAGGTCGATCGGGCGATTCTGCTGCTGGGCGACTTCGGCCAGGAGGGCGCAGCCCCGCCATTGCTCGATGGCCTGACGCACAACGGCCACTGCGCAGTGCTGGTGAGGGTTGACGTAGAGATAAACGTGATTGGCCTGGGTGGCCAGCGCGGCAATCAGCGCGCCCTCGATCACCTGATGCGGCGATTTTTCCAGTAGCTCGCGATCCTTGAAGGTGCCTGGCTCATCCTCGTTACCGTTGCACAGGACATACTTTTCCAGCTCCGCGGGCTGCTCCGCCATGGCTGCCCACTTGCGATGGGTGGGGAAACCGGCGCCACCCAGACCGCGCAGGTTGGCTTCGGCCAGGGTCGAGAGGATGCTGCTCGGATCGCTTAGCGCGGCGCGCAAGCCTTCACCGCCGCCCTGGGCGAACCAGGCATCGAGATCGGCGCCCACTTGTACGGCAGGGGCGAGTAACACGGGTTGAGTCTTCATCTCAGGCATCTCAATAAGGCAGCGAGTCGGCGTGAGTGGTTGGCAGTGCGCCAGCTGCACGGTGGGGCACGGCGCTGTGCCGGCGCAGGTCAAAGTTGCCGTACCCGGGGAACAGCTCGGGGCCGTGGACGTCCAGTGGCAAGCCGGCGGCGATCAGCTGGCGTTGCCAGTCGTACACGTGTGACAGGCCGACCTTCGGCGCGGGCGTGGGGTCGACGGTGTGTGCCGCGTGTTCTCCCGCCCTGCGTCCGAAGGTGATGATCTCTGCCAGGGCGTTGCCCATCATGCGATTGCGTCCGTGGATGCCACCGCTGATTTCGCCGACGCAGTACAGCCCGCGTACCGAGGTTTCGCCGTTCTCGTTGATGGCCACGCCACCGTTTTGATAATGCAGGGTCGGCCGGACGATCAGCGGCTCCACGGCCGGATCAATACCGCACTGGCTCGCGACATGCCCCAGGCTCACCAGGCGCTCCTTGAGAATACCCGGATGGCGGCGCTCCAGACCTGGCGTATCGAGCAAGACGCCCAGTTGCTCGTCACGCTCGACGCCGCGACCTTCGGCGCACTCCTTGAGGATCGCGGCGGACACTACATCGCGGGTTTGCAGTTCGGGGATGAAACGCTGCCCCAGGCCGTTCACCAGGTAGGCTCCGGCCGAGCGCGCGGCTTCGGAAATAAGCCCGCCGACACGATGCGACGGCCAGGCCAATCCGGTGGGGTGATACTGGAAGGAATCGATTTCGCGCAGGCGTGCGCCAAGACGATAGGCCAGGATCAAGCCGTCGGCGGTTGCGCCATAATGATTGGACGTGGGGAAACCATTCAGGTGCAGGCGCCCGGAGCCGCCCGTGGCGAGTATCACGCGGTTGGCGCGTACGAGGATGAAGCTGTGTCGCTCCAGGTTGTACAGTACGCCGCCCACGCAGGTGCCGCTTTCGTCGGAGAGCAGTTCCACCAAAGGACAGCGGTTCCACACGGTCACCCGCTCTTCCAGTTCCACCGCCTCGCGCAGCACCCGCATCATCTCCAGTCCCGTGTAGTCCTTGAACGAGAGGATGCGCGCACGGCTGGCACCGCCGGGTTTCTTGCGCAGCAGCTTGCCACCGATCATGCCGCCCTCGGCGAGATCGAAGTGCATGCCACGCTCGATCAGCCAACGAATACTCTCCGGCCCCGACTGGGCGAGGCGCGCCGCCAGCGTTCGGTCGGCACAGAGCTGGCCGGCGCGCAGGGTGTCTTCAAAGTGAATCTGGGGGCTGTCGTCCTCGCCGACGGCCGCCTGTATACCGCCCTCGGCCATCACCGTATTGCTGTCGCCCAGGCGCAGCTTGGTCGCGAGGATGACATGGGCACCGTGCTCGACGGCGGTCAGCGCCGCCGCGCAACCGGCACCGCCGCCGCCGATAATCAGCACACCGGTATTGACCACCGGGGCACCGGCCAATGCCGCATCATCTATTTGTGCATTGCTGTGCAGGCGGTCCGCCAGTTCGCGCGGGCAATTGTCCCCACGATTGACGCCCACCCGCAGCGGCGTATTGGCCCCAACCTGATAGTCCGGGTGGAAGGCGTGCAGCAGTGCCTGTTTATCGAAGGCTTCAGCGGCGGGCTCGCAAGCACTGGCGCGCAGTTGGGCCAGTGCTTGCAGATAAGGAATACCGGGCATGTTGTGTTCCTTATTCCAGAGTCACGTTGGGGTCGACGCTCATCACGCCGCGGTTGATCTGGCTCAGGCGCTGCATCAGGTCCGCCGGTCGAAAGCCGACGGAAGCCGACATCCGGCGTATATAGAGGCCCAGATGGTTCGGCGAAATATGCTCGGGGCAGGCAATGGTGCACAGGTTGCACATGATGCATTCGTCGAATACCCGGCTCGCTGACAGATCACCGACGGCGGCCAGGTTGACGCCTTTCTGCACCTCCAGGCCCTTGGGGCAGGCGCGGTCGCAACCGCCGCAGTGCCGGCAATGACTGGCTTCGGGAAAGGTTGCGGTAATGCGCTCCGAGATGTTCCAGGTGTCGTCCCAGTCGTGGAGGTTGTAGGTGTGGTGCCGGTTCATGGGCAGATGGTCGAGGAAGCTGATCTGTAAACCCTGCTCGACTTGGGTTTCGCAGGCCAGGGCGGTGCTGACCTCGCGTTCGCCGGCACGCCGGATCAGCACCCGGCACGAGCCACAGACGCCTTGGCCCATGCAACCGATGTCGTCGATGAGCGGCTGTCCTGAGTCGATAACGGCTTCCAGGATCGAACGCAGGGCACTGGTTTCGATCAGTTCTCCATTGATGGTGACCTGAACCGGGGATGTTGGCATAAAAGCTCCTGAATGCCCCGCAAACGGCAAGGGCTGAAGAGCAGCTTAGAGCATCATGGCTAGAGGGAATCTGATGTGGCTCAAGAAAAACCGAGCACGGCTCCTGCCGGGTTTGTCGACGAAGACATCGGCCATGTACACACTGGATTTTCCTTGGTCATGTAATCTTGCGGCCCTTCGCACTAACGTCGCTCGGGCCATGGACTGGGCTGGCTTTCCCCCGGTTTGATCTCCAGTCGTTTGAATCGGGAGGCCAATGTCGTCGGTTTGATTCCCAGCAATTGAGCCGCGCCACCCTTGCCAAAGAGTTTGCCGTCCGCCGCCTTCAGCGCCGCCATCATATTGCTGCGTTCAAGCTCGCGGATCTGCGCATCCGTCAGGATGGTGGGAGGCGGGGAGTCGGCCGTGAGCGTGTGCTGGGCGACTTTCGGTTCGTCGGGCAAGTCCAGATTCAGATCCGCGCCAACGGAGGTAATCAACGCGCGCTCGATGACGTTTTGCAACTCGCGAATATTCCCCGGCCACGAATAGCGTTGCAGCCGTTCGATGTCGCTGTTGCGCAGGCGCCGCCCTGGCATGTTCAAACGCTTTCCGGTCTGTTTGAGAAAGTGCGCCGCCAGGGGGGCAATATCCATCGGACGTTCACGTAGCGCCGGAGACTGGATAGGAAAAACGTTGAGCCGGAAATACAAGTCTTCACGAAAGTGCTTCGCGGCGACTTCTTGTCGAAGATCCCTGTTCGTCGCGGCAATGATCCGCACATCGACTTTACGGGTGCGCTCCTCACCGACACGTTCGAACTGGCCTTCCTGCAAAACCCGCAGCAACTTGCTTTGCAGCTCCAGGGGGATCTCGCCGATTTCATCGAGAAACAACGTACCGCCATCGGCCAGCTCGAAGCGTCCAACCCGATCCCGCACGGCGCCGGTAAAGGCGCCACGGATATGCCCGAAGAACTCGCTTTCGAACAGTTCGGCGGGAATCGCCGCGCAATTGACCCGGATCAGTGGGCTGGCGTTGCGGCGACTGGCTTGGTGGATCGCGCGGGCGATCAGCTCCTTGCCGGTCCCCGACTCGCCATTGATCAGTACGCTGGCATCGGTGGGGGCGACCACATCGATCTGCTTGATGATTTTGATGATCGGTTCGCTCTGGCCGACGATCTCGCGGAAGTTGTGTTCGATATGAATCTCTTCCTGCAAGTACGCGTTTTGTTCTTCGAGCCGCTCCTTGAGTACCTTGAGTTCTGCAAGAGCGTTTTGTAGCTGGCTTTCAGTGCTGCGTCGCTCGGTAATGTCGCGAAACACCACCACGGCACCGACGATTTGGCCATCGGAAATGACCGGGGTGCTGGTGAATTCCACTGGAAACCAGCTGCCGTCACGGCGCCAGAACACCTCCTGTCGACCCTCATGAACCACACCGTCGCGCACGGCCTTGTAAATCGGGCACTCCTCGACCGGGTAATGGCTACCGTCCGCGTGGGTATGGTGGTGAATGCGATGGATGTTCTTGCCGATCATGTCCCGCGGTTCCCAACCCAGCATGCGTGCGGCGGCCGGGTTGACAAAGGTGGCCAGGCCCTCGCTGTTGATGCTGTAGATGCCATCGCCCACCGAGCTGAGCAACAGCTGGTTATCGCGCTCGCTTTCCTGAAACAGATTGAGAATGTTGCGCCACTCGATCAACCCTCCGCGCATGGTGCGCTCGGTGTGGGCCTGGTCACGCTGGTATTTCTCACGGCTCAGCTCGCGTATCACCAGAATCAGTTGTTGCTCGCCCTTGATCTGCAATGTGGTGGCGGAGATTTCCAGCTCGATGCGTTCACCGCTTTTGCAGTTGCAACTCAGCTCCTCGGTCCAGCCGTGACCTTTGTCCATCACTGCCTGGGTGAACACGATCAGGTCCGCCAATTGGTGGCCGAACAGCTTGCTCACCGGCAGCTCCAGCAGCTCTTGGCGCGGGTAGCCGAGCAGTTTGCAGGTGGCGATGTTCAAGTCACCCAATCGATCGGAAAACGGATTGAGCAGCGCGATGGCTTCGGCGCAATGCTCGAACACCATGTGCCGCGACGAATACGCCAGATCGGCCCAGCCGTTGAGCGCGTCAGTTTCGTTCATGGGTACGAAATCTCGTGATTTATCGCTACGAATATTCGTATTTCTACGGGAATACGTGAATCGCCGATAGCATCAGATGCACCCGGAAAAACCGGATCAGATTGGCATTCTCAACCTAATCAAGCACTTAGAAATGTACGGAAATTAATTTTATTTCCTGGCACGGCGTTCGCTCTCTCTCCAGTAACCCGGCAGCCCGTCCAGGCTGACGTTCAAACAGCAAAAAACTGGAGAGCAACACCATGCCTATCGTGGATATCCCCCATTACAAAGACGGCGACTTCCTGGTCAATTACGAAGAAAAGGTCTTCGAGGACATCAAAGCCGAACCCGGTGAAAAAGTCCTGATCACCTTCCACACCATCGCCTTCGAGGGCTCCATTGGCCTGGTCAACATGCTTCAGGCCAAGCGGCTGCTGCGCAAAGGCTTCGAAACCAAAATCCTGCTGTACGGGCCAGGCGTGCAACTGGGGGTGCAACGTGGTTTTCCGACCCTGGGGGCAGAAGCGTTCCCCGGTCACTTGGCAGTGAACAAGCAACTTGTCCAGTTCATGGAAGAGGGCGGTGAGGTCTATGCCTGCCGTTTTGCCCTGCAAGCGTTGTACGGCCAGACCGAGAAAGCGCTGATCGAAGGCATCCGCCCGATCAACCCGCTGGATGTGATGGACCTGCGCCTGCTGATGCGCCGTGAAGGCGCGATGATCATCGATACCTGGACCGCCTGACAGCACAGCCCGCGTTGTGGGAGCGAGCTTGCTCGCGATGGGTGAATCTGACACCGCGTCTCGCCCGAATCGCAGGCAAGCCAGCTCCCACGGGGCGCCGTGCAACTGACAAAACACACTGACCTCAGGAATCATCATGGCCATTATTCGCGCAGCCGCCGTACAGATCAGCCCGGTGCTTTACAGCCGCGAAGGCACCGTGGACAAGGTCTGCCAACAGATCATCGCCCTCGGTCGACAAGGTGTGCGGTTCGCCGTGTTTCCGGAAACGGTGGTGCCTTACTACCCGTATTTTTCATTTGTGCAGCCAGCATTTGCCATGGGCGCACAACACCTCAAATTGCTCGATCAGTCCGTAACCGTCCCGTCCGCCGCCACCTTGGCGATTGGCGAGGCCTGCAAACAAGCGGAGATGGTCGTGTCCATCGGCGTCAATGAACGCGATGGCGGCACGATCTACAATGCGCAATTGCTGTTCGATGCCGACGGCCGCCTGATTCAGCATCGACGCAAAATCACCCCGACCTACCATGAGCGCATGGTCTGGGGGCAGGGCGATGGTTCCGGCCTGCGCGCCATCGACAGTGCGGTCGGGCGCATCGGCTCGCTGGCGTGTTGGGAACATTACAACCCGCTGGCCCGCTATGCCCTGATGGCGGACGGCGAGCAGATCCATGCCGCGATGTTTCCCGGCTCGTTGGTGGGCGATATTTTCGCCGAACAGATCGAAGTCACTATTCGTCATCACGCCCTGGAATCCGGCTGTTTCGTGGTCAACGCCACCGCCTGGCTGGACGCCGACCAGCAGGGCCAGATCATGCAGGACAGCGGTTGCGGCCCTGGCCCGATCTCGGGGGGCTGCTTCACCGCGATCGTTTCACCTGAAGGCAAATTGCTCGGTGAACCGCTGCGGTCCGGCGAAGGCGTGGTGATTGCCGACCTCGACCTGGCCTTGATCGACAAGCGTAAACGGATGATGGATTCGGTCGGGCACTACAGCCGTCCGGAACTGCTCAGCCTGCTGATCGACCGCACGCCAACGGCGCATGTACATGAGCGAGCCGCGCATGTTGCGGCGGTTGCCGTCGAGGAGCTCGAACATGCAAGTCAATGAATTGTTGGCCGAGTTGCAGTGCCATGGCGTGCGCTGGCCGGCTGCTCAGAACGGCTTGTCTCGACAAGGTGGCGCGGGTCCGTCCGACCACAAGGCACTGAGTTTCGGTAGCCGGACCATGATGGTGCCGATCCTTAATCAGGCCTCTCGGGACTCGCCCTATCAAGCACAGCCCAGCGCCGATGGCAGCCAGGCGCTGATCTTTCGCGAGGGGCGCCAGGTTGGTCAGGTTCAGATGCCCGGAGTGCCGAAGTTCTACGGTTTGAGCACCGCCGAGGGTATTCCCTACTGGAAAATTGCCACTCTGCACAGCCGCGATGTGCTCGCGACCACGGTGTTGCAACACTGCATCCGCTTCAATGATCGCGGCAGTTCCTGCCAATTCTGCGCCATCGGCCAGTCCCTGGCGGCGGGCAAGACCATCGCCCGTAAACGTCCACAGCAACTGGCGGAAGTGGCGAAAGCCGCGGTGGAGCTCGATGGCGTCAAGCACATGGTGATGACTACCGGCACCCCGCAAACCCCGGACCGGGGCGCGGCGATTCTGTGTGAGTCCGCGGCGGCGGTGACCGCCGCTGTCGATCTGCCGATTCAGGCGCAGTGCGAGCCGCCGGATGACGATCACTGGTTTCAACGCCTGGCCGACAGCGGCGTGGTGTCGTTGGGCATGCACCTGGAGGCGGTCACCGATGAAGTGCGCCAACGGATCATGCCAGGCAAGGCCGAAGTGCCGCTGAGTCGGTATTTCGAGGCCTTCGGCGCGGCGGTCGAAGTGTTCGGTCGCGGTCAGGTCAGCACCTACATCCTCGCTGGCCTGGGCGACAGCGAAGCGGCGATCAGCGAGATGAGCGAGCGTTTGTGCGCGCTGGGCGTGTACCCATTCGTGGTGCCGTTCGTGCCTATCGACGGCACGCCGTTGGCCCATCACCCGAAACCCGACAGCGCGATGATGGCCCGACTCTATCCGCGGATCGGCGCGAGCTTGCGCCGTCACGGTTTGCACTCGGATCAGATCAACGCCGGTTGCGCCAAATGCGGCGCGTGCTCGGCCCTGAAGAGCTATGAATAAGCCGGAGAATCCTCATGCCGAATCTCGCCTTTGCCTTGGTCGACAGCACCTTCGAACCGTTTCGAGCCGCTGAACTGGTGGTCAAACCCGCCAGCGAGAACTGGGAGAAACAGGCCTATTTCGCCCTGCGGCGTTCGGTGTTCTCCGATGAGCAGCAACTGCTGGCGCAGGACAAGGACCGCCATGATTTCCAGGCAATCGCCATCGTCGCCCTGGCCAGCAATTGCGGGATCTGCGATCAGGTGGTGGGCGCGGTGCGCATTTATCAGCCCGAGCCGGGCCTGTGGTTTGGTGGCCGGTTGTGTGTGGCACCGGCGTATCGGCGGCACAGTATGATCGGCAAGGCCTTGGTCAACGAGGCGGTGTCACTGGCCAAGGACCTGGGCTGCGAGGTCTTTCGCGCGACCGTGCAGGCGCAGAACGAAGTCTATTTCCATGGCTTGCGCTGGCAAACCCTCGAACAACTGGAGTTGCTCGGGCAGCCGCATTGTTTGATGCAGGCGGATTTACCGAGCTACCCGCTGATGCCGCGTCAGGTCTCATTGCGTGCGTTGAAGGTGGCTCGTCATGAATGACATTCTGGATTTGACGGTGCTGCTCGACACCTTGCGCGGTACGCCGGCAATGCGTTCGAAACAAGCGATCCAGCAGCCTGTCGCCGTTATCGGAGGGGCAAAGCCATCGCTGAGCCGCGAGCAGCTTTATGCCTTGCCTGGCGATGACACCGCCGCCATTGCCTGTGGCGATCATTTTCAGCTGCTGGCCATCGAAGGCATGTTGCCGGTCTTTGTTGAGGTGGCGCCATGGTTTGCCGGCTGGTCGGCGGTCATGGCCAATGTCAGCGACATCACCGCCATGGGCGGGCGTGCCACGGCGGTGGTCGATGCTTTCTGGCATCACGACAACGGCGCCGCCCGCGAACTGTTGGCGGGTATTCGTGCGGCCTGCGAAGCCTATGGCTTGTTGCTGGCCGGCGGGCATACCAGTCTCGTGGTGGGTAACCCGACCGTTCTGGCGGTGGCGATTACCGGCACGGCCCACAAATTACTCTCGACCTTGCATGTCGCTCCCGGCCAGGTCATTGCCATGGCGGTGGACCTTGAAGGGTATTGGCATGCCGATAGCACTTACTGGAAAGCCTTCGAAGGCGTACCGGCTGAACGCCTGCGCAGCAAACTCGAAGTGCTGCCGCGACTGGCCGAAGCCGAACTGTTGTACGCAGCCAAAGACATCAGCAACGCCGGAGTACTCGGCAGCTTGTTGATGCTGCTGGAAACCCGCGGCTGCGGTGCGACGATCGATTTGAATGCGCTGCCGTGCCCGCCGGATGCCGACCTCGCTCGGTGGTTGCAGGTGTTCCCCAGCTACGGCTTTTTGATGACGCTGGAGGCGCGTGACTGGGCGCAAGTACAGACCGCGTTCGCCTTCGAAGGGGTGCGTTGCGAGCGCCTCGGCTGGGTCGATTCCAGCGGCGTGCTGAACGTGCGGGTCGGCGAGCAACGCGCAGAATTCTGGAACCTGCATGAGCAGGCGTTTACCGGCTTCAGCTACCCCGATATCGACCTGACCCCTTTGAATCTCAAGCAACAGGAGCACTGACATGCCCGCCGTCAATTTCAGAATTCGTTGGCCCAATGGCAAGGAAGCGACCGGCTATTCGCCTTCGACCGTGATTTACCAATATCTGGAGGAGGGCGTCAGTTATTCATTGCCGGATTTTCTGCAGCGAATCGAAAACGCCTTGAACAATGCCTCGGAGCGGGTCAAGCAGGTCAAGGGCTTCTATTGCAGTTCGGCCATGGACACCTTGAGCTCGCTCAAGGGCCAGGCCAGCTATTTCGTCGAGCCAACCCACGCCAGCGGGCAGGTGGAGATTCTCAGCATGCGTATCGAGGGCGCCGGCCAGGTGCTCGGAACCGGCTGGAGTTCATTCTGATTCATCGATTTTTTCATGTAACCCTTTTCGTTACCGAGTACCGGAGCATCCCATGACCAGCCAACTCACCTCAATCAAACCTCCCCATCACAGCGTGATCGTCGTCGGCGGTGGGCAGGCCGGATTATCCGCCAGCTATTACCTGCAGCAGCAAGGTATCGATCATCTGCTCCTGGAAAAACATAGCCTGACCCACACCTGGCGCGACCAGCGCTGGGATGCGTTCAGCCTGGTGACGCCCAACTGGCAGTGCGCGTTGCCGGGCTACACCTATACAGATGATTTCAAGGGCAGCGATCCTCACGGATTCATGAAAAAGGACGAGATCAACCAATACCTCGCCGGCTTCGTCCAGTCGGTCAACGCCCCGGTCCGCGAAGGTGTTACGGTGCAGCGTGTGGTCCCGCGCGCCGCCGGTGGTTTCAAGGTGCACACCTCCCAGGGCGAGTTCAGCGCCGATCAGGTGATCGTCGCCTCCGGTGGCTATCACACGCCGATCATCCCGCGCCTGGCCGAGCGCTTGCCGGCAGACATTCAGCAGATTCACTCCGAGCAGTATCGCAATCCGCAAGCCTTGCCCGCCGGCAATGTGCTGGTGGTCGGTTCGGGGCAGTCGGGTGCGCAAATTGCCGAAGATCTGCACTTGGCCGGTCGCAAGGTTTATCTGGCGGTGGGTGATGCGCCGCGTTGCGCGCGGTTCTACCGCGGCAAGGACGTGGTTGATTGGCTGGCGCAGATGGGTTACTACGAGATCGGCGTGGACACACATCCTTTGCGTGAAGGCGTGCGCGATAATACCAACCACTACGTCACGGGGCGCGATGGTGGACGTGACATCGATCTGCGCAGCTTCGCGCGTGAAGGGATGGAGTTGTTGGGGCGGCTTGAGGAGCTGCAAGGTGATCGGTTGCACTTTGCCAAGAACCTGAGCGAGAGCCTGGACAGCGCGGATGCGGTCTATAACCGGATCAATGCCTCAATCGACAAATATATCGAAGAACATTCGATTGTTGCTCCGCCGGGCGGAGTTTACCTGCCGGTTTGGGCACCTGGGCCGGAGCGTGGCGATTTGGCTCTCAAGGAGGAAGGTATCACCAGCATCATCTGGTGCATTGGCTTCAGTCCGGATTTCAGTTGGGTCGAGGCGCCGGTGTTCAACGGGCGCGGGCATCCGGGTCATCAACGGGGAGTGACAGCGCAGCCGGGCTTGTACTTCCTCGGATTGCCATGGTTATACACGTGGGGCTCGGGGCGTTTCTCGGGCGTGGCGCGAGACGCGCAGTATCTGGTGCGGTACATTGCCGAGCGAGCGCTTGAGAGTGCGTCACAGCAGCGGCGTTCGGCCGCGGGTTAGGTCTCTGGCATGCCTGCCCATGCCAGAGGCCCGCAGGCCTTGCCTGAGAATTCGCCGAAGGCTTGCCGTTGTCAGTGGGAGTGGCGTGGCTCACCGCTACGGGCGATGACGTTGAGATGCAGGGTGGCGGGCTCCAGACAGCCGCCCGTGGACAGTTGCCCGACCAGTTGCCGATACAGCTCCTGCCAGGGCGTTTGCGAGGGCGGAAAGCTTGGCGTCCAGTCCGCTCGGCGACGGGCCATTTCGTCTTCGTCCACCAGCAGGTTCACCGAGCGGGCATTGAGGTCAACCCGCAGCCGGTCGTTGGTTTTCAGCAACGCCAGGCCACCCCCGACTGCCGCTTCCGGAGACATGTTGAGGATCGACGGACTTGCCGACGTGCCGCTCTGACGGCCGTCGCCCAGGCAAGGCAGGGAATCTATACCGCGTTTGATCAGCGCCGCGGGTGGGTCCATGTTCACGACTTCGGCGCTGCCGGGGTAGCCCACGGTGCCGGCGCCGCGAATCACCAGGATGCAACGCTCGTCGATATCCAGGGCTGGGTCGTTGATGCGTGCGTGGTAATCCTCCGGCCCTTCAAAGACAATGGCCCGCGCTTCGAAGCTGTTTTCCGCGCCGGGTTCGGACAGGTAGGTCTTGCGAAAGGCTTCACCGACCACCGACATTTTCATGATCGCGCTGTCAAAGAAATTGCCGCTCAGCACGATAAAACCGGCGCTGTGCTTGAGTGGCGCGTCGTAGGGCAGGATGACGTCGGTGTTGCTGCTGGCGGTGGCCGTGACAATCTCGCCAATGCTCTTGCCGCTGACCGTGGCACAGTGTTCGTGCAGGCGTCCGGCCTTTTGCAGTTCGTGCATGACGGCCGGTACCCCGCCGGCGCGGTGGAAACCTTCGCCGAGGTATTTGCCGGCGGGCATGCAGTTGACCAATAGCGGCACATCCACGCCGATGCGCTGCCAGTCGTCCAGGCTCAGTTCAACGCCCATATGGCGGGCAATGGCAATCAGGTGCGGTGGGCAGTTGCTCGAAGCGCCCAGGGCCGAGGCGACGGCAATCGCGTTTTCGAAGGCTTGGCGAGTCATGATCTGCGAAGGCCTGACGTCTTGACGGACCAGTTCGCAAATGCGCTTGCCCGTGGCATAGGCCATCTGCCCGCGCTCGCGATACGGCGCGGGAATGCTGGCGCAACCGGGCAACGACATGCCCAGGGCTTCGGCGAGGGCGTTCATCGAGAGAGCGGTGCCCATGGTGTTGCAGTGACCGATCGACGGCGAGGCGGCGGTGGTCATTTCCATGAAGCCTTCGTAGTTGATCTCCCCGGCGGCCATCAGTTTGCGCGCGTGCCAGAGTACGGTGCCGGAGCCGATCAGTTCACCCTTGTGGTGACCGTCGAGCATCGGCCCGCCCGACAGGACAATGGCCGGCAGGTTGGTGGTTGCGGCGGCCATCAGGCAGGCGGGGGTGGTCTTGTCGCAACCGGTGGTGAGTACCACGCCGTCCAGGGGGTAGCCATGGAGGATCTCCACCAGCCCCAAATAAGCCAGGTTGCGGTCGAGTGCCGCGGTCGGCCGGCGGGACTGCTCGGCGATAGGATGCACCGGGAACTCCATGGGAATGCCTCCGGCATCCCGAATGCCGGCCTTGACCCGTTGTGCGAGTTCCAGGTGGTGACGGTTGCAGGGCGTCAGGTCGCTGCCGGTCTGGGCAATGCCGATGATGGGGCGCCCCGACTGCAACTCGTCGCGGGTCATCCCGTAGTTCATATAGCGTTCGACATACAGGGCGGTCATATCGGCGTGGGCAGGGTCGTTGAACCATTGTTCGCTGCGCAAAGGGCGTTTGAGGGTGTCACTCATGATTCATTTCTCTCTTGTAGTGGGTTGAATCGATGACCTGCGACGGTCTCAACGTGCGAGCAGATCGCGCGCCGCCAGATTGCGCAACAACGCACCGACGCCAAAGGTCCAGGGGGCGGCGTCGCAGCTGTGGGTGACCTGGTTGTGCAGACTGCCGAGCAGCGGGCTGCTGATCCTGACCTGATCTCCCAGTTTGTGGGTAAAACCGCTGCCGACATGATCGCGGTCCTCGGTCGGGGCGAACAGCGTACCGAGAAACAGCAGGAAGCCGTCGGGGTATTGGTGATTGCCGTTGAGGGTCTGGCTGGCCAGGTCCTGTGGGTCGCGGCTGATCTGACTCATCGAGCTTGAACCGTGCATCCGGTAACCGTCCTCGCCTTGTACCTGGAGGTCGATCACGCAAGCGCGAACATCATCCAGGCTGAAATGCTCGTCGAACAGGCGAACGAAGGGCCCGATGGCGCAGGACGCATTATTGTCCTTGGCTTTGCTCAGCAACAACGCGCTACGTCCTTCGAAGTCGCGCAGGTTGACGTCATTACCCAGCGTCGCGCCGTGGATCCGGCCACGGCTGTTCACGGCCAGAACGACTTCCGGTTCCGGATTGTTCCACTGCGAGCCAGGATGAATGCCAATCTGGCTGCCGCTGCCCACGGCGGCCAGGATCGGTGCCTTGGTGAAGATTTCCGCGTCCGGGCCGATGCCCACCTCCAGGTACTGGGACCACAGGCCCTGTTCGATCAGCAAGGCTTTCAATTGCATGGCCTGGCTGGAGCCGGGAACGATCGCGCGCAGGTTGTCACCGATCACGCCTTGCACGGTTGCCCGTACTGCTTCGGCTTTGGCGGCGTCACCACCGGCCTGTTCCTCGATCACTCGCTCGATCATGCTGGCGGCGAAAGTGACCCCGGCGGCCTTGATCACTTGCAAGTCCAGGGGCGGCAACAGGTAGGGCAAGGACGGATCGGGATTGGAGCCGGTATTGGCCAGCAGGGTTTCGAGACTGGCAATGAAAGTGCCGGGCGTCTGCCGCACGGCCTGCAGTGGGGATTCGGATTCCAGCAAGTCGCTCAGGGTCGCGAAGCGGGCCGACAGATCGAACACGCCATCGCTGCGCAGGACGATCGGCGAAGGCCCGGCAATCCGGCCCGGAACCCAGGCGCGGCCGATCAGCGTGCCGGCCACGCCATCGACCGGCAGTGTGTTTTCGGGAGTAAGCAGTATCGACATGGCGCATCTTCCTGGTTCGTAAAGCCTTCACGCTAGGGGTCCCAGTCGATAAACTCCAATGAGATATTTTCAGTAATCAATAACGGTTGGTTATCGTTGTCCCGAGGAGCACTTATGTCGGAACTGTCATTCTCCAGCGTCTGCGGCTGGCTTAAATTCAGGCATCTGCTGTTGATCGACACCTTGGGGCGCACGCGCAACATGCATCTGGCGGCTCAGCAGATGAACCTCAGTCAACCGGCCATCAGCAAGATGCTCAAGGAAATCGAAAGCTTGCTGGGCTTTGCCCTGTTCGAACGGCAACCGCGGAGCATGCCACCCACGGACCTGGGCGAGCATGTGCTGCGCTATGCGCAGATTGCCTTGAACGATGCACGCTCGTTCGTCGAGCAGATCAGCAGCCTGCGCGAGGGTGGCCATGGTCATCTGAAGGTCGGTGGGATTTTCGCCGCCACGGCGGTCGCGTTGCCCGAGGCCATTCTCCAGATCAAGCAACGCTGGCCGTTGTTGTCGATCGAAGTGGTGGAGCAGACCAGCAATCACCTGATGGAGATGCTCGAAGAGAAGAAACTCGATCTGGCGGTCGCCCGTTTCACCGATCAAGGCCAGCAGCAACGCTATGACTTCCAGCCCCTGGCCCCTGAGCCGTTCTGCATCGTGGTCAACAGCCGTCATCCGCTGGCCGCTGCCGGTCCTTCCTCGTTGCAGCAGTTGGTGGACTTGCCGTGGATTCTCTATCCGGTCGGCACGCCGATTCGCGGGCGCATGGAGCTGGCATTCGCCGAGGCCGGGGTGGCCATGCCGAGGAACACCGTCGATACCATTTCCATGCAAACCTTCCTGCAGGTTCTACAGCGTGGGCCAATGATCGGCATGTTGCCGGAGGCCATGGTCCATCCGCTGATCGACAGCGGCCAGCTGAAAATCCTGGATACGCCGTTGCACCTGGTGCCACAGGACTACGGCATCCTCACGCGCAAGGGCGAACATCTGCTGGGGGCGGCGCTGGAGTTTGCCGAAATACTGAAGGATAACGCCCGCTTGGCAAGCGATCAGGCCGGTTGAAATGGAAGAGTTGTTGGGGATTTTCGATAACGATTCGTTATCGGTTAATCCAAAAATGCCATTGGGAAAGAATCGATCCGCGGCAGTAGAGTACTGAGCAGATTCCAATCCGGGCCGGGAGACAGTCACGCCCGAACTGTCCGGCCAAACCGCTCACAGCGAGTACATGGCCACTACGGAACGGCTGGCCGTGGCGATCCTCGCGCCGCCGAATTGCTGCCATGGGAGTCTTTGGCCCGGCCACCGTGGTGCCAGATCCATTCGATAAAAACAATCAGGCATGTCCACATGCCAAGGGGTTACCTTTATGCAAACGATCTCCGAACATTTGCCCGCGCAGGCGCAAGCCGGCGAACTCGATGTTGAAGACAAGATCTACCGCAAGGTCATCTGGCGAACACTTCCCGTCCTGCTCCTGTGCTACATGGCGGCCTATCTGGACCGCGTCAACATCGGTTTTGCCAAGCTGGACATGCTCAACGAGCTGCACTTCAGCAACACGGTCTACGCCCTGGGCGCCAGTATGTTCTTCTGGGGCTATTTCCTGTTCGAAGTCCCCAGCAACCTGTTGCTGCATCGCTTCGGCGCGCGCTTCTGGATCGCCCGCATCATGTTGAGCTGGGCGCTGATTTCCATGGCCGTGGCCTTCACCGTGCCGCTGGCGGCGTTTTTTCACATCGAATCGAGCACGATGTTCTACGTGCTGCGTTTCCTGCTGGGCATCTGTGAAGCCGGCTTTTTCCCGGGCGTGATCCTGTACCTCAATTATTGGTTTCCTACCCATCGACAAAGCCGGGTGATGTCCGGTTTCCTGATGGCCCTGCCGGTCAGCCTGACCCTGGGTGGGATACTCTCCGGTTGGCTGATGAACAGCATGCAAGGCGTGCGCGGAATGTCCGGCTGGCAATGGATGTTGCTCGCCGAGGGCATTCCCTCGGTGATCATGGCCTTCATTGTGATCGTCTGCCTGGCCAACAACATCGACTCGGCCAAATGGCTTTCAGCCGCGGAAAAAGCCTTGCTCAAGGCCAATCTGCAGACCGATAACCAGGGTAAGGCGACACGCCTGAGCGAGGTGTTCTTCAATTCGCGGGTGTGGTTGCTGGTGCTGATCCTGCTGAGCTTCAACACCGGCTTTTACGGCCTGGCGTTTTGGATGCCGTCGATCATCAAGAGCGCGGGCATCACCAACAACTTGCATATCGGCCTCCTCACCGCGATTCCCTATTCGATCGCCATGGTTGCGATGTTACTCAATGCACGACACTCCAACCGCACCGGTGAACGCCGCATGCACGCGGCGATTCCCGCTTTCATTGGTGGCGTCGGGCTGATCCTGAGTGCCTTTTTCGCCAACAACCTGGTCTTGTCCGTGCTGTTCCTCAGTGTTGCCGCTTCGGGGATCCTCAGCCTCATGCCGATTTTCTGGACGCTTCCGGGGACGGTGCTGTCGGGTGTCGCGGCCGCGGCGGGTATCGGCATGATCAATGCCATCGGCAACCTGTCCGGCTTCACTGGGTCGATGATCACCGCCGTGGCCGAGAACCTCACCGGCAATATCAATAACGGCACCTACGTGCTGGCTCTGTGTCTGTTTATCAGCGGCGGGCTGATCTTGACGATTCCCGCCGCGATGCTGGGAAGGACACAGAAAACGGCTGCCACCGCCACGGCCAGGTTGGAAGCGGCATGAGCACGCAGGGCAAGCGGGTGCTGCTCACGGCGACCGGTCCAGCCCCGGCGCCTGGGTATCGCGGGACTGGGTGAATAGCATCGGGTCACGGTGCAAGCAGCCTGATCCGTGGGATGGTTGTTGGGCCTTTCAGATCAGCGTCGTCCGCTCCGGGTACTCACATCGACCCATACGGCCAGCACCAGAATGCTGCCTTTGACAATCATCTGCCAGTAACTGTCTACGTCGAGCATGGACATGCCGTTGTCCAGGCTGGTGATGACCAGCGCGCCGAGGAGGGCGCCGTAAACGGTGCCGGAGCCGCCGCGCATGGAGGTGCCGCCGATGAAGCAGGCGGCGATGGCATCGAGTTCGCCCATGTTTCCGGCCGAGGGCGAGCCCGCGGCCAGGCGCGCGGTGTTGACCACGCCGGCGAGGGCGCACATCACGCCCATGATGCCGAAGATCCACAGCTTCACTGCCTGTACGTTGATGCCAGACAGGCGCGTGGCTTCCATGTTGCTGCCTACCGAGTAGACGCGTCGTCCGAACACAGTCTGGCTGGTCACGTAGCTGAACACGCCAAGCAGCATCAGCAGAAGCAGCACGGGAACCGGGATGCCATCGTAGCTGTTGAGGGTCTGGACGAACCCGGCCAGCACCGCGCCGATCAACACCACGCGCAACACGTCACGCACCAGTGAGTGGGCCGCCAAGCCATGCAGGGCGCGGTTGCGTCGCTGTTTCCAGGTCAGGAAAAGTGTCAGGGCGAACAGCAGTACGCCGAGAACCATTCCTAGCGTATGGGGCAAATAACCCTGGCCGATGTAGACCAGCGGCGGTGATACCGGGGCAATGGTGGTACCGCCGGTAATCCCCAGCAGGATTCCGCGAAACGCCAGCATGCCCCCCAGCCCTACAATAAACGACGGGATGCGCAGGTAGGCGGTCATAAAACCGTTGCCCAAGCCAATCGCCAACCCGCACAGGGCGACCACGCCCAGATTCGCCAACAGCGGCAAGTGATGGATCACGTCGAGAATCGCCGCCAGGCCGCCCAGCAGGCCCAGCAATGAGCCCACGGACAAATCGATCTCGCCGCTGATGATCACCAGCACCATGCCGCAGGCGAGAATCCCGGTGATGGACATCTGCCGCAGCAGGTTGGAGAGGTTGCGCGGGGTCACAAACCCGCCGTCGGTTTGCCAACTGAAGAACAGCCAGATGATCGCCACGGCGATCACCAGCGCGAGCATTTTGTAGCGGCTGAAAATGAGTTTGAGCTGATTCATCTACGCGGTTTTCCGATCATTATTGTTATGGCCATGGCTGAGCGCGGCGGCGAGCACCCGTTCCTGGGTGAGCTCATGGTTGATGAAGTCGCCGCGCAACTGGCCTTCGCCGATCACCAGGACACGGTCGGAAACCCCCAGTACTTCGGCCAGCTCCGAGGACACCATGATGATCGACACGCCTTCGGCCGCCAGCGCCCCCATCAGCTTGTAGATCTCATACTTGGCGCCGACATCCACGCCTCGGGTGGGTTCATCGAGAATCAGTACGCGGGGTTTGGTCATGAGCATCTTCGCCAGCACGGCTTTTTGCTGATTGCCGCCGGAGAGGCTGGTGATCGGCAGGAACGGACTCGCGGTCTTGAGGTGCATGCGCGAGATTTCCCGGTCGATGCTGCCCAGTTCGGCTTCAGCATCGATGCGGGTCATTTTCGAGTAGTTGTCCAGGACGGCCAGGGTGATGTTCTGGCCGACCCCCAGGTCAGGAATGATGCCTTGGCGCTTGCGGTCTTCCGGGACCATGCACAGGCCGGCGCGGATGGCCTTGAGGGGCGTGCGTGTGTCGATCGGTTGGCCGTCCAGCCAGACCTCACCTTCGTGGCGCCCGGGGTAGGCGCCGAACAGCGCTGACACCAGTTCCGTGCGCCCGGCGCCGACCAGCCCGGCGATGCCGAGGATTTCCCCGCGCTTGAGGACGAACGAAATATCGTCGACCCGTTTGCGCTTGGGGTTGTCGACGTCGTAGCAGGTGACATGACGCGCCTCGAAAATCACCTCGCCGACGGCATGGGGTTCGGTGGGGTAGAGATTGCTCATTTCCCGTCCGACCATCTGGGTGATGATCCTCGGAATGTCCATGTTCGCCATGGCGGTAGTGGCGATGTGTTTGCCATCGCGGATCACTGAAATGGTGTCGCACACGGCGGCCACTTCATCGAGTTTGTGGGAGATATAGACGCAGGCAACGCCCTTGGCCTTGAGGTCGCGAATGATGTCCAGCAGCACTTCGATTTCCGAACGGGTCAGCGCCGATGAGGGCTCATCGAGGATCAGCAGGCGCGCTTGCTTGTTCAGCGCCTTGGCGATTTCCACCAGTTGCTGGTAGCCACCGCCGTACTGTGACACCGGTAGCGATACGTTCATGTCCGGCACTTTGAGTTCACGCATCAGGCTTTCGGCGCGGTGGATCATCGCCGGGTAGTTCATGCGCCCGCCGGGCAGCGTCAGCTCGTGACCCATGAAGATGTTTTCGGCGACCGACAGATCGGGGACCAGGGTCAGCTCCTGGTGAATGATGACGATCCCGGCGGCTTCGGTTTCGCTGATCGATTGCGCTCTGAGCGGCTGTCCGTCCCAGAGGATTTCTCCGTCCCAGGTACCGTAGGGGTAGACCGCCGAGAGGACTTTCATCAGCGTGGATTTGCCGGCGCCATTCTCGCCGCACAGGCCGACGCATTCACCGGGTTTGACCTTGAGGTCGATGCCATTCAGGGCTTTGACGCCACCGAAGGTTTTGACGATGCCGTTCATTTGCAGCAGGTAGTCGGACATGACGAGGTACTCACACGCAACAGGCGGGGCGACAGGGCTGGCCTGTCGAGAACCCCATGGGACCATGCTTCACTGGGTCCCACGGGGTTGCGCTCAGGCTTCCAATCGAGTGGGTAAAGCTCGATGGGTCACTGTCCGGCAATCTGCGCCTTGGTATAAAACCCGTCCTTTTCCAGCAGGTCTATGTTGTCCTTGGTCAACGGGATCGGGGTGAGCAGGATGGTGTCGACTTTTTTGCTGCCATTGTCGTATTGCGAGCTGTAAGTGGGCTTCTCGTTACGCGCCAGTTGCACCGAGAGCTTGGCGGCTTCGGAGGCGATCAGTTTCAGCGGCTTGTAGACGGTCATCGTCTGGGTGCCATCGATCACCCGCTTGACCGCCGCCAGGTCGGCGTCCTGACCCGAGATCGGCACCTTTCCGGCCATTTGCTGCGCGGCCAGCGCCTGGATGGCACCCCCGGCGGTGGCATCATTGGAGGCGACGATGCCATCGATCTTGTTGTTGTTCCGGGTCAGGGCATTTTCAACAATGCTCAGGGCTTCGGTGGGGTTCCATTCCTTCACCCACTGCTGGCCGACAATCTTGATATCACCCTTGTCGATGGCCGGTTGCAGCACTTTCATCTGCCCTTCGCGCAGGACCTTGGCGTTGTTGTCCGTGGGGGCGCCACCAAGCAGGAAGTAATTGCCCTTGGGCGCCGCGTGCAGCACACCCTTGGCCTGCATCTCGCCAACCTTTTCGTTATCGAAGGAAATATAGGCGTCTATATCGGCGTTCAGGATCAGCCGGTCATAGGACACCACCTTGATCCCGGCCTTCTTGGCTTCGGCGACGGCGTTGGTCAGCACGGTGGCGTTGAACGGCACGATGACGATCACATCGACGCCGCGGGAAATGAGGTTTTCGATCTGCGAAATCTGCTTCTGCTCGTTGGCATCGGCCGACTGCACGAAGACTTTGGCGTCCATTTTCTCCGCCGCCGCGACGAAGTAATCACGGTCTCGTGACCAGCGCTCCAGACGCAGGTCATCGATGGAGAAACCGATCTTCGGGTGGGCGGCGTCGGCCATGACCGGCAGCGAGAGCAGGGCGAGGGCGCTGGCGAGCAGCGTGCGTTTGAGTGTGTTCATGGTGGTGCGTCCTTTTATTGTTGTTTGAAAGACACTGCCTGGCAATGAATAAGGTGCCGGTAGAACTCTAGAGCGTCGTCGGGCGCCGTGGGCATGGATTTGTCGCGAGAATGTCACCGCGACGCCAGGGTTCGCCTGCTGTCAGGGGTAGATAAACCGGTTCAGCACACCTTCGAGCATCTCCTGCCGACCGCTGACGGCCTGTGGATTCAGTTCGTTGGCGAAAGCATGTTCGGCCAGTGCTCCGAGGCTGAACTCACCCGCCAGTACCGCTTGACCGAACGGCTGCCGCCAGCCGGCGTAGCGTTGATCCTTGAATTGCTGGAGTTGATCGTTCTGCACCATGGCCGCGGCGCGCTCCAGCGCCAGGGCGAGGACGTCCATGGCGGCGACATGGCCGTGGAACAGATCGACCTCGTCCACGCTCTGGCGTCGGACCTTGGCGTCGAAGTTGAACCCGCCATGCTTGAAACCACCGGCCTTGAGGATTTCGTAGGTGGCCAGGGTCATCTCCTCGACGCTGTTGGGGAACTGGTCGGTGTCCCAGCCGTTCTGTGGGTCGCCGCGGTTGGCGTCGATGCTGCCGAAGATCCCCAACGAGACGGCCGTAGCGATCTCGTGATGGAAACTGTGCCCGGCCAGGGTCGCGTGGTTGGCCTCGATGTTGACCTTGATCTCGTTTTCCAGGCCGAACTGCTGCAGGAAGCCGAAGACCGTGGCGCTGTCATAATCGTATTGATGCTTGGTCGGTTCCTGTGGCTTGGGCTCGATCAGCAGGTCGCCCTTGAAACCGATCTTGTGCTTGTGCTCGACCACCATGCGCATGAAGCGGCCCAATTGTTCACGTTCGCGTTTCAGATCGGTATTGAGCAGGGTTTCGTAACCTTCACGACCGCCCCACAGTACGTAGTTGGCCCCTTTGAGACGCAGGGTGGCGTTCATGGCACTGAACACCTGGGCGGCGGCGCAGGCGAACACCTCCGGATCCGGGTTGCTGGCGGCGCCGGCGGCAAAGCGCGGGTGGCTGAAGCAGTTGGCGGTGCCCCACAGCAGCTTGATCCCGGTTTGTTCCTGATGGCGTTCCAGGTGGTCGATCATCTGTGCGAAGTGGTTGCGGTACTCCTTCAGCGAGTTGCCTTCCGGAGCGACATCGGTGTCGTGGAAGCTGTAGTAGTCGATACCCAGCTTGGAGAAGAACTCGAAGGCCGCCTCGGCCTTGCCGATGGCCAGTTCCATCGGATCCCCGACATGCTGCCACGGGCGCTTGAAGGTGCCGACGCCGAACATATCGGCTCCCGGCCAGACGAAGGTGTGCCAGTAGCAGACGGCCATGCGCAGGTGCTCGCGCATGGGTTTGCCGAGGACCAGCTTGTCGGCGTCGTAGTGGCGGAAGGCTAGCGGCGAGTCGCTGGTGGGGCCTTCGTAGCGAATCTTGTCGACATCGGGGAAGAACGGCATTTGCAATGTCCTTGTTGTTCTTGGCGGTATCCCGATACTAACAACGGCCCGGTGGCTGCTGATTATGAAAATCACCAACGCGCAGTTCGATTTTGAGTATTGAGATTCGTCATTCGCACGCCTAGTCTGTATCGATCGGCCCAGGGTAAAAACAATGAAAACCGTCCCGCCCGTTCACCGTATTGCACTGTTGTTCAATGGCAGCAAGATCTACGATCGTGGCATCATCAGCGGTATCGGCAACTACTTGAGCAGCACGCGCGCGTCCTGGGACTTGTTCCTTGAAGAGGATTTCCTCTGCCGCTTGAAAGGGATTGAGCGCTGGCAGGGCGATGGGATCATTGCTGACTTCGACGACCCGCTGATTGGTGAGGCGCTGGCCGGGATCAAGTTGCCAGTAGTGGCGGTGGGCGGGTCTTATCAGGACGGGAGCGCCTATCCGAAGGGTATTCCCTATGTCGCTACTGACAATTACGCATTGATGAAGCTGGCCTACGAGCATTTGATCACGGCCGGATTGACGCGCTTTGCCTGTTTCAGCCTGCCTGAAGCACAAGCCAATCGCTGGGCGCAGGAGCGGGAGAAAGCCTTTTGCCGGTTGCTGCGGCGCGATGGCTTGCACGCCGAGGTCTATCGCGGCATGGGCACCAGCGCGCCGCTTTGGGACAGTGCCGTCGAACAGCAGATCGCCTGGCTGCAAAGCCTGCCCAAGCCCATCGGCATCATCGCCGTCAGTGACGCCCGCGCCCGACAACTGTTGCAGGCCTGCCTGACCGCCGGGATCGCCGTGCCGGAGCAGGTGGCGTTGATCGGCATTGACAACGATCCACTGACCCGGACCTTGACCAGGGTGCCGCTGAGTTCAGTGATTCAAGGCACCGAAAGCATGGGGCGGACCGCCGCGCGCCTGCTCCATCAGATGCTGCACGGCATGCCATCCACGGGCACGCAGATTCTGGTAGCGCCTGAAGCGATCAATGTGCAGGCCTCGAGCCTGCATCAACCGTTGGGCAATCCCTACGTCATGCAGGCGCTACTGTTCATCCGCCAATACGCCTGCCAGGGTATCAAGACCGCGCAGGTGGCGGGCTATGTGGGGGTATCGCGTTCATCGCTGGAGTCGCACTTTCGCAAGGAGCGGGGTTGTAGCGTGCACGACGAGATCCTGCGTTTCAAACTCGCGGCGGCGGCCAACGGACTGGAAAATACCGATTCGGCGATTGCCGACATTGCCCAAAACTGCGGCTTCAAATCGGCGCAATACCTGCACACGGTGTTCCGGCGTGAGTTTGGCTGCACGCCGCGCGAATATCAGCAGGGCGCCAATGCCGCGATTCATTGAGCGCATGCCGGCGCCACTTGAATTGGCGTTACTCTGTGTTTCTTCGACTGACCCCATCGCACCGAGCCTTTGATGCTGCACAAAAGTCTGATACGTCGTCTGGATCTGATCACTCTGCAATTGTTCGTGGCCGTCCACGAGGAGGGCACGCTGACCCGCGCCGCCGCCCGTGAGATGATTGCGGTGTCGGCGGCGAGCAAGCGCTTGATGGAGCTGGAGCAGGCGCTGGGTATCAGCCTGTTTGTGCGTAAGGCCAACGGCATGACCCTGACCGCTGCGGGCGAAACCTTGCTGCACCATGCCCGGCAAATGCTGTTCAACGTCGAGAAAATGGGCCTTGAGCTGGGCGAACACAGTCATGGGGTAAGAGGGTACGTGCGGATGCTCGCCAATCTGTCGGCGATCATTCAGTTTCTGCCCGAAGACCTGCGGGACTTTTCCGCGCGCCATCCGCAGGTCAAGACCGACCTCGAAGAGCGTCCCAGCAGCGGGGTGATCCAGGGCGTACTCGATGGTGTCGCAGACCTCGGGATCTGCTCCGGCGACAGTGACGTCAAAGGCCTGCACAGTGTTTTTTACCGACAGGACAAACTGGTGGTACTGATGCCTGCCGATCATCCGCTGGCGAGCCGTTCGACCCTGGCTTTTGTCGATACGCTGGACTGTGATTATGTTGGTCTGCATGCCGCCAGTTCCATCAACATGCGCACTCATGCCGCCGCTCGCCAGGCTGACAAGGTACTGCGACTACGCATTCATGTGCCGGGCTTTGATGCCATGTGCCGAATGGTCCAGGCCAACATGGGCATCGGCATCCTGCCGCACAGGGCCTATGAGCTGTTTGGCTGGGCGTTGGGGTTGCGCGCCGTCCCGCTGGCGGATGACTGGTCGGATCGTGCGTTGATTCTGGTGATGCGTGAAGAAGCGGCGCTGTCGCCGGTGAGCCGGTTGTTGTTCGAGCAGTTGCGCGGGACGGCCTGACTGGGGAGCGTCTGCGCCGAGCGTTCGCGTTTTGCGAACGGCCGTTGCCAATTGAAGGTTGGATTCCTTGCCCCTCTGTCCTCTAGCCTTGGCCCATATTCCAAGAACAAGAGGCACCCCGCGATGACTTCTCCCCTAAGTGCGGTCAAGGTGATCGAGATCGGCACCTTGATTGCCGCGCCGTTCGCCGCTCGCATACTCGCCGAATTCGGCGCCGAAGTGATCAAGATCGAGGCCATGGGGCAGGGCGATCCCCTGCGCAAGTGGCGCAAGCTGCACCAAGGCACTTCGCTATGGTGGTACCTGCAATCGCGAAACAAGAAATCCTTGGCGCTGAACCTGAAATCCGCCGAAGGCATCGAGCTGGTCAAGCACCTGGCGAGCAGCGCTGACGTGTTGATCGAAAACCTGCGCCCTGGAGCCCTGGAAAAACTTGGCCTGGGCTGGGACGTGCTGCACGCCCTCAACCCTGATCTGACCCTGGTGCGTATTTCCGGCTATGGCCAGACTGGCCCGTACCGCGATCGTCCGGGTTTCGGCGCCATCGGCGAGGCAATGGGCGGGATTCGCTATACCACCGGCAACCCCGGTTCACCACCCGCGCGGGTCGGCGTCAGCCTCGGCGACTCCCTGGCGTCGTTGCACGCGGTGATCGGTGCGTTGATGTCGTTGCTGCGGGTCAAGACCGGCCAGGGTGGCGGGCAGGTGGTGGATGTGTCACTGGCCGAAAGCGTGTTCAACGTCATGGAAAGCCTGGTGCCGGAATACGACATGCAGGGCCATATCCGCGAGCGTAGTGGCGGTGCTCTACCCGGCATTGCGCCGTCCAATACCTATCTGACGGCTGATGGGGCCTATGTGGTGATCGCTGGCAACAGTGATCCGATCTACAAGCGCTTGATGACTGTGATCGGTCGTAGTGATCTGGCCGACGCCCCGGCGTTCGCCCACAACGACGGTCGTGCCCTGCAAAGCAATGTGCTCGATGCGGCGATTACTCATTGGACCAGCAGCTTGCCGATCAACGCTGTATTGTCGGCCCTCGAAGCCGCCGAAGTCCCGGCTGGACGCATCTATTCAGTGGCCGACATCGTCGCCGATCCGCACTACCAGGCGCGGGACATGCTGCTCGACGCCGAGCTGCCCGGCGGCGCCACGGTGAAGATGCCGGGCATCGTCCCCAAACTTTCCGAAACCCCGGGTGGCGTCAACTGGTCCGGACCGCAATTGGGTCAGCACACCGACGGCATCCTCGCCGAGCTTGGCCTGACCGGTTCAGACATCGAACGGCTGAAAGCCGATGGGGTGGTGCAATGATCACTGACTATTCCCAGAACCTGATCGTCCAGGAGGTTTCGCCTCGCGACGGCTTGCAAATCGAGCCGACCTGGGTTGAAACCGTCGACAAGATTGCGCTGATCAATCAGCTGTCGGTGGCCGGGTTCAGTCGCATCGAAGCCGGTTCGTTCGTGTCGCCCAAAGCCATTCCCGCCTTGCGCGATGGCGAGCAGGTATTCAAGGGCATTGCCCGGCAGCCCGGGGTCATTTATGTCGCGTTGGTCCCCAACCTGAAAGGTGCGCAACGGGCATTGGAATCTGGCGCCGATGAATTGAACCTGGTGCTGTCCGCCAGCCAGACCCACAACCTGGCGAACATGCGCATGCGTTGCGAGGCATCCCTGACGGCGTTCGGCGAGGTCGTCGAGTTCGTTCGCGGTGCGCAAGTACGCCTCAACGGCAGCATTGCCACCACGTTTGGTTGCCCGTTTGAGGGCAGGATCGATGAGGATCGGGTACTGCAAATCGTCGAGGCCTATCAGGAGCTCGGCATTCAGGGCATCACCCTGGCCGACACTACCGGCATGGCCAATCCACGGCAGGTAGAGCGGTTGGTGCGCCGGGTAGTGCAGCGGGTTTCGCCTGCGGACTTGACCCTGCATTTCCATAACACCCGTGGCCTCGGCCTGTGCAATGTGCTGGCCGCCTACGAGGCCGGTGCCCGGCGGTTCGACGCGGCGTTGGGCGGGCTCGGCGGCTGCCCCTTCGCACCGGGGGCCTCGGGAAATATCTGTACGGAAGATTTGGTCAACCTCTGCGATGAAATGGGGATTGCGACCGGTATCGATCTGCCTCATCTGTTGGCCATGTCGCGAAAATTGCCGGCGTTACTCGGCCATGAATTACCCGGGCAAGTGGCCAAGGCTGGCCGCAACTGCGATTTGCACCCGACGCCGGGCCACGTAGCCGCGCTGTAACCTCGAACCAGACAACAAAAACAATCGGACTCCCACGGGAAGTCTGCCTGGAGAATGACGATGAGCCTTAATCTTAATGTGGTGGAGGCGAGCGCAAGCTTGTCCGCACCTGTCAACGCCGAGAAAGCCCTGGTCAGCAAAGTCGCCTGGCGCCTGATGCCGCTGATTATGGTCTGCTATCTGTTCGCGTTTTTCGACCGCATCAATATCAGTTTCGCCAAGTTCCAGCTGCAGACGGATCTGAGTCTGAGCGACACCGCCTATGGCCTGGGTGCCGGGTTGTTCGTGGTCGGCTACGTGTTGTTCGAAGTGCCGAGCAATATGATGCTGTACAAAGTCGGCGCCCGGCGCTGGATCGCCCGGATCATGATGTCCTGGGGGCTGGCCACGGCGGCCATGGTTTTCGTCACCAGCGAATGGCAGTTCTATGCACTACGTTTTGTCATCGGGGCCATGGAGGCGGGGTTCGCCCCCGGCGTGCTGTATTACCTGACACTGTGGTTTCCCCAGCACTACCGTGGGCGTATCACCTCGATGCTGTTTCTCGCGTCGGCGTTTGCCGGGTTGGTCGGTGCGCCATTCTCTGGATTGGTGTTGGAACATCTCGATGGGGTGCTGCAGATCCGTGGCTGGCACTGGTTGTTCCTGCTCGGGGGCGTGCCGTGCATCGGTCTGGGCATACTGGTGTTGAAGTTACTCAAGGACCGCATCGAAGACGCTCACTGGCTGACCCCGACCGAGAAGACTCTACTGTCCAGCCGCATCGCCCAGCACGAGCCCCACAAAGGCGGCAGTGCACTACTGGCGGCGTTGCGTACTCCGGGGTTTCTGACCCTGGGGCTGATCTATTTCCTGATCCAGGTGGCGTCCTACGGCTTGAATTTCTGGGCACCGCAACTGATCCGTAGCGCTGGTACCGAGAGTCCGGTGATGATCGGCTTGCTGACCGCCATTCCCTATATCTGCGGCGCCATCAGCATGGTGGTGATCGGGCGGTTGTCCGATGCCACCGGTGAACGCCGCAAATTTGTCGCGGGCCTGGTTGCGATGGGGGCGCTGGGGTTCTTCTGCGCCGGGATTTTTGTCAACCACACGACCTTCCTGATTGTCGCCCTGGGCTTGCTCGGTGCCGGGGTCATCGCTTCCATCCCCAGCTTCTGGACCCTGCCGCCAAAACTGTTGGCCGGTGCTGGCGCCGGTGCGGCTGGCGGGATCGCGGTGATCAACACCCTCGGCCAGTTCGGTGGAATCGTCAGCCCGGTCATGGTCGGGCGGATCAAGGACCTGACCGGCAGCACCACCCCGGCCTTGTACGTCATCGGCGTCGCCGCGCTGATCGCTGTCGCACTGCTGTTGTGGGGGTTGCCGCAGAAGCTGCGCACGCTGGATAAAAATCAGGTGGAGTGAATACCCCCCAAAGCGGCATTGAAGAAAAAGCGAATGATGACGCACCTGAACCTTATACTTGGCCCGCCGTTCGGGTAGGCCAAGTCTAGGAGTTGAAACCATGGCAGGTAGCAGTTTTTTCGCGTTGTTCGATGACATCGCAACGTTGTTGGACGACATATCGGTGATGAGCAAAGTCGCCGTGAAGAAAACCGCCAGTGTGCTCACGGATGACCTCGCGGTGAACGCCGAGAAGGTGGTTGAACTCAAGGCGGATCGTGAGCTGCCGGTTGTGTGGGCCGTGTGCAAAGGCTCCTTGGTGAACAAGGCCATTCTTATCCCATTGGCGCTGGGACTCAATTACCTGGCCCCTGCGCTGGTACATTGGCTGCTGGTGATTGGAGGGATCTACCTCTGCTATGAAGGCATCGAGTCGCTCATTGAGAAGCTGACAGCCCATGGTCGCCAGGATGACGCACGAAAGTTGAAGACATTCACTGAGGTCGAGGCGAAGGTCTACGAGGCGAAGAAGGTGAAAGGCGCCATAGTCACCGACTTTATCCTGAGCGCCGAGATCGTGGTGATTACGCTCAACGTGGTGGCCGAGGCGCCCTTCGTGCAGCAACTGACGACGCTTGTGCTGATTTCACTGCTGGTTACGTTTGGCGTGTACGGTCTGGTGGCTGGAATCGTCCGGCTTGATGACCTCGGACTGCGGCTGCGCAAAATGACAAAGCCTGGCCATTTCGCGACGGCGCTTCGCCGGATTGGCGGATGGCTGATATTGGCAGCGCCCAAGTTGATGAAACTATTGTCGTGGGTAGGAACCATCGCTATGTTTTTTGTCGGCGGAGCGTTTATTGCGGAAGCGATACACGATGGTCCTGAATGGATTGTCAAACCAGCGATCAAGCATTGGCTGGAGAGCTATTTTATGCAAGCAGCCGTTGGCATGATCGCGGGGGTGATTGCAGTCGGAGTTGTCCAGCCTCTTTGCCGGCAAGTAAGAAACAGACGTGCTATCGATCAGTAACGATAGGTCAACTGCATCGACAGTTCATTGGCACTGTTATTGTATTTGGCACTATAGCCCGGTTGCAGACCGGAGTTATTCGTTTGCCTCACCGAGGTATTGGAGTCCCAGATATAACCGTATGCAAGGTCTATGGTCATCTCGGCATTCGGCGAAAAGGCCGCGCCCAGGGCTATGGAGTTGCGGTTGCCGACCGGGATTCGGACGCTGCGATCGGCATTTCGCACTGGCGTGGGGTCGTAGGCGTAACCCGCGCGCAGCAACCACTGCCGGTCAAGTTGATAGGATGCCCCGAGCGCGGTAGACCAGGTGTCATGCCAGTTCAGGGGCTCGCCGACACGGTCCAGGCCGAGACTTTGGCCGGCAGCGGAAACACCACTGTTGATGGCCTCGAATTTGTCCAGGCGGCTCCAGCGTGTCCAGACGGTGCCCAGGTAGCCGGTCCAGCGATCATTGAAATGATGGGTGATGGAGGTATCCAGTGACTCGGGCGTATCAAGACCTATCCTGGCGTCATATTTCCCGTTCAAGGCCAGAACGCCCGGAGCATCGGCAACCTCGGTATGTCCCTTGAGCTGATAGCTGACCTTTGAATGATAGGTCACTCCCCAGCGGGTGGCATCGCTCAAGTCGAACAAGACGCCAATATTATAACCAATGGCCGTGTCATTGCCCTTGATGGTGACCAATGTCTCTCTGCCGTTGTTCAAATTGCCGGTGGCCAGATTGTTCTGCATCTCGGCATCGAAGCGGTTCAGGGTCGGACCGCCGCCAATAGAGAAGTCATCATTGATTCGGTAGGCGAGGGTAGGTTGCAGGGTGATCGCCTGGGTCTTGCTATAGGCGCCATAATAGCGGCCCTGGAAGGTGCTCTCGTAATTATTGATCAGCCCGAATGGAACATAGAGCCCCAGGCCCGCCGAGAAACGCTCGTCAAGGGGGGTTGAGAAATAGGCGAAGGGGATGGCGGCCAAGGGGACGGAGTTGCCTTTGCTCGTTCCCGTGGCATTGCTCTGGACGTCGCTGATATTGTCCTTGATCGAGAGCAGCGCGATTCCGCCGGTCACTTCGCTGCGCGGCAACTTGGTCAATCCGGCGGGGTTCCCGTATATCGTGCTGGCGTCCAGTGCGGATGACGAGCGTCCCGCATAGGCGGTTCCGGCACTGCTGGTGCTTTCTTCATTGAGTGCAATGCCATTGGCCAGCGCCGTGGTTGAAGCACCTATCAGGGCAACCGTGTAAATCAGCTTGATCCAACGAGTTGGAGTTTGCTGAATGGCCAGACAAGGTGTTACGCGACACTTCTGATTCATGGTGTTTACCTCTTTATTGTTTTTGTTGATTGCATCAGGTAAATCGCAGGCAAGGCTTTGCCTTCCAGTGCACTTTTGGGTAACAACGGGTTTAATAGCTATTACTTGATAATCCCTGGCAGGTCAGTGTCAGGGGGGTATTGTTCAGGTTTACCGAGATAAACTTGTTATCAGTCAATCCAGTCAACTTGAAAGCTGTAACACCCCAGGAGAGGGGCCAGGGTTTTCTGGTAAGCGCCTGCTCGGATTCTAACTAAAAGTCCTCGGTTATTATCTTGCACGACGTCGACTTCAATGCCGGAGAGCCCAAGCTGTCCGATCTCCTGCTGCACGACGTTGGCGACTTCTCGTTGTTGCAGGGCCGGTTTGAATATCTTGCCTATCGCTGTCAGGGGTAGCGCCTTGAGTATTTCGATTCGTCTGGGAATGGCGGCGCGTTCGCTGATGTTGAGATTGGCGAACGCCAGCAATTCTTCGCTGGTGCACAATTGTCCCGGCTTCAACTGGACATAGGCGACGGGAACCTCCCCGGCGTGGGCATCAGGACTACCGATTGCGGCAGCCAGTGCAATCGCGGGATGCGCCTGCAACGTTTCCTCGATTTGTTTGGGGTCGATATTGTGACCGCCACGGATGATCAGTTCTTTTTTGCGCCCGGTCAGCCACAGGTAGCCTTGTGCGTCCTGGCGACCCAGATCGCCGGTATTCAGCCAACGTCGATCACCGATATCGATCCACAGGCCCTGGTTGTGGTGCTCCTCCAGATAGCCGTCGAACAGGTTGGGGCCGGCAATCGTGACCAGGCCGACTTCATCGATGTCGGCATCGCGCACGTATTCCCCGGAATCATTCAGCACCACCACGCGCATGTCCTGGTAGGCGAGGCGGATCCCGATGGAGCCAATACGTCGCTCACCGTGGGGCGGATTGACGCAGGAAACGCAGGCGCCCTCCGTCAGTCCGTAACCTTCGAGGATGTGGACCCCGGTCTGGCGTTCGAACTCGCGAAACAGTTCTACCGGCATGGGCGCGGCGCCACACAATGCATAGCGAAGGCTGGACAGGTCATGCTGGCTCGAATCGTTTCTGAGCAAGGCCGCGTAGACCGTGGGCACGCCGGAAAAGAAGTTGATACCGAAGTGCTCGACCATTGCCCAGAAGTGCGGGATAACGCCGGGGTCGCGATAGCCTTGTGCCGTGCCAAGGATGACATGATCGCCCTGGGTCCAGGGCATCAGTCCTGTTACCAGCTGTCCGTTGACATGGAACAGCGGCAGACCACAAAAAATGACCTGGCCGCTGCTGCGCGGCTGTAGATGTGCGGCCATGGCCCAGGCATTGAACACTTCCGAGCCGTGAGTGCGCGCGGCAATCTTGGGGAGCCCGGTGGTACCGCCGGTACAGAAGTACGAGGAGCGTTCTTCAGGGCGGATTTGCCGACCACTCTTGAGGTGGGTTTCTGGTTGGGCCTCCAGCAGCGTATGCAGATCGTGGATCAAGGCATTGCTGGGAAACGCACGTGCCTTGCGCGCCAGGCTGGCGAGTGTGTCGCGCTCGGCTTCGCTGACATAGGGCGCCATGCTGACCCAGACGATGTGCCTGATTCCGGGCAGATCGTTCAACGGCCCCGCCAACTTGGCCCATAGGTTGTGATCCAGGGTTGGCGCCAGCGTCACCACCACGGAGGCTTTGGCTGAGTGCAGCAAGTTGGCAATCTGCTTCGCTTCCAGTAACGGGTTGATTGCCATGACGATACCCGCCGCTTCGCCGCCCCAGATCGTGAAGTGGGTCTCTGGCAGATTGGGCAGGATAAAGGCGAGCACTTCTCCTGGCATGATACCCAGATCGTGGAAGGCATTCGCCGCGCGGGTGATCTGCGCGAAGAGCTGGGCGTAGCTCCATTCGAAGGTGCGTTTGAAGTCGATCGCATCAGGAACGAAGCTCAGCGCTGGCGCCCAGGGATTAGCTTCGGCGACGCGGCGCAAGGCGTCATAGGTGCTCGGCGGTAAACCTCGCTGCGAAAGCGGGACTTGTTCGAGGCTGCTGATGTCTGCCAGGCTCTGCACGGTCATCAGGCTTCTCCCACTACCCGGTTGCGCTGCACGCCGAGATCGATCAGGCCGTCGGCGCTACGAATATGTGCCTCGACCTGGTCGCCGGGCTTGAGATACTGCGTGCGTTTCTCCTGGGCCTTGAGGAACAGTTTCCACTTGCTGGCTTCCGGCAGCAGGGCGGCGATGCGTTGCTTGCCCGGGGACGGGATGCTCAAGGCGCAGCCAGCCGGCGTGCCGGTGGCAATCAGGTCGCCTGGGGCAAGATCCTGGACTGACGAAAGCTCGGTCAGGGTTTCCGCGGGACCGTAGACCAGGTTGGCCGTGCTGTCGCTTTGGCGTACCTGGCCGTTGACCGTCAGGCGCAAGTGCAGTGTCTTCAGGTAATGCATGTCCTGGGGCGCCAACAGACAGAGGTACGGGCCGACCGGGCCGAAGGTGCGGAAGCTCTTGCCTTTGTAGAACTGCATCTGCGGAATCTGGATGTCACGGGCCGAGTAGTCGTTGACGATGACGACGCCGGCGATGAACTCATGCAGGTTGTCGTCGGTGACCGCCACGGGGCCGTTGATCGCGCCCTTCATTATCAGGCCCAGCTCGATCTCATAGTCCAGGAAGCGCACATTGCGTGGCTTGATCAAGTCGCTGTCCGCCGCTACCAGGCAGCTCGTCGCTTTGGTGAAGATCATGTTGAAGTTCTTCGCGTCAGGGTCCATGCCCGACTCGATCATGTGCTGGCGGTAGTTGGCACCTTGGCAAACGAACTGCTGATTGCGTGTCACTGGCGACAGCAATTTGACTTCGCTCTCGGCCAGTTCGCCACCCTGCAGTTGAAGCAGATCGGCGATGCTGTTCTGGACGATGAACTCGCCGGTCGTGGCAAAGGTGCCGGGAACCGGCGTGATCAGGTTCTGGCGTATGACACCCCAGTGGACGGTATTTTGATATTCGAAGCGGACAATATGGACAGCGGGCATCGAGGGCACTCCTGAAGCATCGTTCGCCCCGCTTTCGCCGGGCGTGGTTGTTGTTCTGGACCTATGTGGGGCAGGTCACCGCCCTGCAAGCAGCTGGCGTCGGCGCGCCTGCGTCATGCGCGGCACACTTACCGGGTTGTACTGAGCAGGTGGGCTTATCCGAACAGGCGGATAAGCGCCATGAGCTTGCTCAGGGTCAAGTCCGGGCTGTGTCGCAGATTGCGCATCAGCGTGCGCAGACTGCTCAGCGTCAACCTGGGCTGCGTGAAGCTCTTGGGCATGCGTTGTCCCCATTGCGCCATGGCCGCGCGGCTGACCGGATGAATGCCGGTGGGCTGCGTGGCGGTGAAGATGTCGCCGTCACAGTAGTGCTCGTGCTTGTCACCCCAGGGGTCCTGCCAGTAATCGAAGATCTGGCTGCCCAGGATGTGCCGGCCGATTCCCCATGAGTGCTTCCAGCCACGCTCCTGCAGGACGCGCTGTCCCATGCCCAGGGCATCGGCGTCGACCAGCTCGTAGGCGCTGTGGCTGTAGGTTGCGGCGAATCCCTGGGCAATGGCGAGGGTATGGTGATCCGTCGGAATCTCGCCGCGGTCCAGGCGCATGAACGTGACGATGGGGGTGCCGTCCGGGAGTACCTGTATATCGCTGGGAATCAGCCCGAAATACTGCGTATACCAGGCGCAGGTGGCTTGGTAATCGGCGACTTCGATGACGACGTGGCCAAGGCGCAGCACTTCTGGCGGTGCGACGGGGGGGCGCTGAGTCCTGTTGATGCGAGGCTGCTTGTCCGCCAGATTGAGCGCCAGGGCGGACCGGTGCGGCAGGGGATTGCTGGCGAGCTGTCCATGGATGGCTTCGACAATGAACCCAGAGGGATCAAGTAGCCGGACCTGCTTCCCTGTGCCTGGATGCGTGATTCGCTCGACGGAGGAAGCTCCCTCGGCCTCGGCCAGGCGATCCAGATCGGCTTCGCTGCACACTTCCAGTCCGAAGCCGAGGAAACGTGCCTGGGCAGCCCGATGAATACGGTAGCAGTAGGGGGTGGGGTCGGCCGCCCGGAGATAAAGTGTATCGGCATCCTGGTGGCTGACACTCAGGCCGAAGTCGCTCAGAAAGCGTGCCGCCTCATCCAGGTCTGGTCGTTCGAAGATCAGGTGGGTCAGGCGTTGGGCCTTGACCCTCGGGCTCGGGTGCCGAGTGGGGTGCGGTGTATTCAGTCGAAGTGCCGCGGTACTCTGATTCATTGTTTTTATTCTCCGAACTTTTTTCGGGCAAAGCCGCCCCTCGCCCCATGAACAGCGGGGTTGATAACCACCTCGGCAGTGACGGGACTACTCGAGCGCGGGGAGCGCAGGCAGTTCCTCGGTCGCCAATCTTCCAGCCTCCTGTGCCGGCACTCCCAGTGCCCGGAGTACGAACTCTGCTGCGTCGGTCCCGGCATCGCGCCAGGTTCTATGGCCTTCGAGCACCAGGAACATCGCACCCAGCGTCGTGCTGGAGATCAGCGTGATGACTGAGAGCAGTTGATCTTGTCGGAAGCTGTAACAGCCACTGGCAGAACCTTCCAGCAGGTCCTTCGCGGCCTGGCTGGAGAACATTTCGCGTAGCGAGGCGTTACTCATCGCGAATCGATGAATGAAGGTGCCCCACTGCGGCTCTTCATGCGTGCGCCGGATGAAGAAACGGATGCCATTGGCAAGACGGTGGGCAGGATGGGCGAGGGTTTCGAAACTTTTATTGACCCGTTCGTGCATTTCCGCGCTGAGATGGGCCGCCACCGCTTCGAACAGCTGCTCCATGCTTTTCACGTTGCTGTAGATCGTCCCGCGAGCCACGCCGGCCTCGACTGCAAGATCACTGATACTCACGTCAATGGCACCGCGCTCGGCAAAAAGGCGAAGGGCGGCTTGATGAATGCGCCGCTGTACCGGATTCAGGGATTCCACGCGTTATCTCCAGGCTCGTCTGAGACTGTATTGAACACTCGTGTTCAGTTGTGGTCAACGATTTTTTTGAGCTAGAGAACGGTTAAAGTCGAGTTTTCTTTGTTTTTGGCCGAGAAAAAGAGTAAATTTTCGATATTTTTAGTTTTTTAGGATTTTTTACGGCCTATTTTTAGATAGAAATTGAACATCTATGTTCAGTCTCTAGGGGTGCCAGGACCCTGATCGACCACTGCTATGACGGGTAGCGGCAGACTGGCTATTTTCCTGGCTTTCGCAGGCGCAACGCCCAGTGCCTTGAGGATCATTTCCGCGACCAGGACGTCATGCCCAGCCACCCTGCGTCCCTCGACAACGGCACGCATTGCCCCGGTCGTGCATGACAACACCAGGTCCAGGGCGATGCTTTCATCTTCGAAGGCGAAAGTGCCCTCGCGACGACCTTCGCGCAGGTCGTCCAGCACGTGGGCGGCCAGGCGCGAGCGCATGGCTTGGCCGAAATGGAGGATGCGCAGAAGCGCGCTGGCCCAGGTGGGGTCGTCGATCGCCCGGCCGATGAACATGCGTACGCCGATGCAAAGCCGCTGGGCGCCGCTGTGCACCCCCGCGCTCAGGGTCGAGATGGCATCGGAGAACTCGGTTGCCATGGCGATGCCCACCGCCTCGAGTACTTCGTCGCGAGTGCGGAAATAGTTGTAGATGGTGCCGTTGGAGACTTGCGCCTCCGCGGCGACCTCGAGCAGGGCGATCTCCCCCAGTTCCTTGCGCGCGATCAGGCGTCGCGCCGCATCCACCAGGCCGAGACGGGTACGCTCACGCTTTTTGTGGCCGCGCGTGAGAGGTTGGGGCGCGACTGATGCGGGTGCAGGAGTGGGGGCGGGCATTCTCAGGCTCGTAATCGAGGGGGCTCGCTGATGGTAACGGAAACGTTATCGACAGTGGAGTCATGGCTCGCCATCAAGTCAATACAAGCTTGAACCAGTTGGCTGGCTTCAGCGCCGGGAGCGTGGTGCATGATGAGGCGGTCGGGACGTACCGTCACCAGGCTGCCCCAGGCCGCCAGCGGCAGGAGGCTGTGATTCAGATCCTCGATGAAGGCACAAGCACCCACCGGGCGTTGACCGCATGGCCCGATGTGCAAGAAGTTGCCGCCGGCTTTTTTCCAGACGCCGACCTGATCAGGGGATAGCAGCGACAACGGGTCAACGCCGAATCCGATCAAGGTGAGGTGGTCCCCGAGCGCATCGTCACTCAGGTGAACCCGTTGTTCGGCGTTGCGCACCCAGACCTGGGGAAAGAGTCCTCCACGAACCAGTTTGTCGCCACGGCGATGGGGGGCGAAAAGACCATTCCTGAAGATGTTCTTCGGTTTGATGTCCAGTTCCTCGAAGTATTTCCGGGTAGCCGGCGTCAATGCGAGCATACGCATCAGGCCATGGGTGAAGAACGCAGCCAGCTTGTTCCTGGGCATGACCAGGCGTCCCATGAGCTTGGCCATGTCGATCATTGCCTTTGCATGCGGCCGGCGCTCTTCGTCATAAGAGTTCAACACCGATGGCGAGGCCTGGCCGCGCAGGACCCAGGCGAGTTTCCAGGCAAGGTTGGCGACATCGCGAAGTCCGGCGACCAGGCCCTGTCCGACGAAAGGGGGAGTGATGTGAGCGGCATCGCCTGCCAGAAAGACGCGGCCCTTGCTGAAGCGGTTGCAGCAGCGGGCATGGAATCGATACACCGCCTTGCGCTCGATCTGCAGCTTTTGCAGATCCACCCACGGAGCGATCAGTCTGGCGATGTTTTCCGGATTTTCCATTTCCTCCCGCGTTTCACCCGGTTGCAGCATGAACTCCCAACGCTCCCTTCCACCTGGCGCGGGCATGTGTGGGGTGGGGCGTTTTGGATTGCAAAGGAATTCGATATGGTCGATCGCTGACTGGTGTCGATTACCGGCATCGACAATCAACCAGTCCTCGGCATAGGTCTCTCCTCCGAAATCCTGGCCAATCAGGGTTCTGACCCTGGAGCTTGCACCATCGGCACCCACCAGGTATCGAGCGCGAATGGAGTGGACACGACCTTCCTGGTCCCGTACGGAGGCGAGGACATAGCCCGGCTCCTCAATCAGGCGTTCGAGCTCGAAACCACCCAGGCTGGTCACTGACTCGAAGCACGAGACCTGCTCTCGCATCGCCTGCTCAAGATCGGGCTGATAGAAGGTCACCAGCTTGGGGTGGCCGTCAATGCACCCGGCGGTATTGGCGCGACCGAAATTGCCGAGGACCGGGGAGCGCATCCGCACTTCGGGGATCACGATCTTCTCGAAGGCGTCCTCGCTCAATCCGGCGAGTTGCAGGATGCGCAGCGCCTCGTTATCCAGGGCGATGGCGCGGGGCATCAGCAGGATTTCATGGCTCTTGTCCAGAACCAGTGTCGTTATGCCGTAGCGCCCCAGCAGTGCCGCGAGCGTCGCGCCTACCGGGCCGTAGCCCACTACCAGTACATCGACCGCGCTTGGCGGTAGTTCGCCTGCGTTCTTGTTATTCATACCGAGCCCTTGTTGTGGTTGTTGGTGGCCGTGAAACGCGGAGTTTCATCCTCAGGCAGCAAGAGGTTATACAAAAATGACATTTGTTTCAATATTGAATAATATGTCATTATTGTTAGGTCGCTTTTTTGCCAGCATGGAACGCATAACTGTCTTCATCCGAGACTGTAGGAGTCGCCTGTGGTGCGTGCGCAGTGTCATCCGAATCCACTCCGGATCCGCTTTGTCGGTTTTGAGCTCGATGAAGCCAATGCCCGCTTGTCGCGCGATGGCGAGGCCGTGGCGCTGGCGCCCACGCCTTTCTCGTTGTTGTGCGAGCTTGCCCGCCAGCCGGGAGCGCTTCTTGGCAAGGATGCATTGCTCGATGCGGTCTGGGGGCATCGCTTCGTCAGCGAGTCAGTCCTGAAGACGGCTATCAGCGACCTGCGCGCGGCGTTGGGTGACGTGCCCCGACAGCCGCGATTTATCGAGACCGTGTCTCGGCGCGGCTATCGCTTCATTGCCACGTCGTCCCCGATGCCTTTGACGCCTATGTTGTCATCGATAGTGCCGGAGATTGATACGCCATCCTCATCGTTCGTCGGTCGTGTCGCTTCGCTGGCGCGTTTGCAACGGACTTGGGTCCAGGCGCAAGGCGGGCAGCGTGCGGTGCTCTGGCTCGCCGGTGAGCCGGGGATCGGTAAGACCACGTTGATCGAACATTTCATTGCCGGGCTCGATGGCATCGCCTGCGCGCGCGGTCATTGCGTGGAACACTTCGGCACGGGCGAGCCGTACCTGCCGGTGTTGGAGGCCATTGCCGGTTTGTGCCGTGTCGACCCGGCGCTGCCGGCGCTGTTGCGGACCGTGGCTCCGACCTGGCTGTTTCAGCTGCCGTGGCTGAGTACCGCGCAGGAACGCGACGCGTTGCGGCACGAGCTCGTGGGCGTCGGCCCGGAGCGCATGCTGCGGGAAATGGGCGAGTTGCTGGAGCGCTACACGGAGCAGCGCCCCTTGTTGCTGGTCACCGAAGATCTGCATTGGAGCGACAGGGCGACCCTCCAACTCATCGACTACATCGCCCGGCGACGCGGTCGCATCCGGTTGATGTGGCTGGCAAGCTTTCGTGTCGCCGAGGTGGTGGCACTCGAGCACCCGCTCAGTTCGTTGCGTCATGAACTTCGCTTGCAGCGATTATGCGAGGAGGTGCTGCTCGACCCGTTTTCGGAGAGCGAGATCGCTGATTATGTCGCGGCGCATTCAGTCTCACTGGCGCGCGACGAAGCGTTCGTGCGCGCGCTGCATGATCGCACCGACGGTGTGCCACTGTTCGTGTCGTCGCTGCTCAGCGAGGTGATGGATGGTTCGGATGATGACGCCACCGTCGAGGCCCGGTTGGCGAACCAGGCGGTTCCCGAGAATCTGGCGGCCATTATCGACCACTATATTGCCAAGCTCGGTCGGCAAGCGCGTGAGCTGCTCTCGGCTGCGGCGATATGTCGAGGTGATTTTCGGGTGGAAACCCTTGCGCTGGCCCTCGAGCGCGACCTCGTTTCGTTGGCCCACGACTGCGAGGAACTGGTCCGTGGGCGAATGTGGTTGACGCGGTCGCGTGGCGCCGACGGGGAAGACGCGTCGGTACTGCCTTATTCGTTCCGGCATGCGCTCTTGCGCCAGGTACTGTATGACCGTACGCCACTTTCACTGCGCGTCCGCCTCCATCATCAAGTCGCCGTCGCCCTCGAACGCGAGCGGTCGCTTGGTATGCCGGTCGCGGCGTCTGAGCTGGCGATGCACTTCGAGCGGGCCCGACAGCCGATGATTGCACTGCGCTATTACGCTGAAGCGGCGGAAACTGCGCTGTCGCATTTCAGCCCGGCCTCGACTATTGGTCTGACCCAGCAGGCGTTGATCCTGATGCAGTACGTGCCTGGCGGGCCGGAGCGTGATGCGCTGGAAATCACCTTGAGCACGCTGCAAGGCGTGGCGGCGTTTCAAACCCTCGGTGTCGGCCACCAAGCCGCCGATGCCTTCGAGCGCGCTTATACATTGCTGGTTGCGGTTCCTGAACATCCAATGCGCGGGCGGCTGTTGCACGGGTTCGGTTATTTGCTGAGCCTGCGTGGCGATTATGCGCACGCGTTGGCGGTGGCCGAGCGCGCCGAAGCGCTGTCGTGCAGATCGAATGATTCGCTGTTGATGTTGGCCGCCTGTGTCGTCTATGGCGAAGTGTTTCATCTTCAAGGGCGCACACAGGTCGCCCGCCGGTGGATCGAACGCGCGCTGGTGATCGCCGAGCAGGAAGACATCCGGGCGAGCGAGATCTTCGCGGCGGATGCCCAGGTTACGCTGCTTGGCATGCTGGCCATTGAATTGCTGCGTTCCGGTTCGCTGGTACAGGGTCGGTCCTGCTTGCTGCGGGCACGTCTGCGTGCGCAGATGCTGCGCCAACCGATGACCCGGCTGGTTATTGGTTGGCAGGAGGTGCTGTTCGAAGTGCGGATGGGCAACACGCTGCGCGTGGCGGCATTGGCCGACGATATGCGCGCGCTGGTCGATGAGCACTCGCTCGCGCTAGGGCACGCTGCCTGCCGTTGGTGGCGTGGTTGGGCCGACGCTCGCAACGGTGCGCCGGATGAAGGTTACCAGCGTATCCGTTCGGCTCTCGACGAACATGCCGGGCTCGGTATGCGTTCCGGTACCAGCGAAGTGCTTGGCTACGCGGCCGAGGCGCTGCTGTTAGCGGGTGACAGTACCGCCGCGAAAGCCGAGCTGGAGGAGGCGCTGCGGGTGTCGGGGGAACTGGGGGAGCGTGTGTATCTGCCGCAACTGTTGCTGTTGGAAGCGGCGATAGCGCGGGCCCAGGGTTGTCCTGAGGCCAGCGCTGCCGCCGTGCGCCGTGCGGTGCACGAGGCGCGTGCCCAGGGCGCGCCGTGGCTGGAGTTGCTCGCGCTCGTCGAGCTATGCGCCCAATGCGATGCCACGGACAGGGAGCGTCAGGCCATGGCGACGCTGGTCGAGCAATTGCCCGAAATCGAAGATAGCGAGCCGATGGCGCGTGCGTGCTCGCTGCTTCAGGTTGCTATTCCGGCTTGACTCCGCTGGCGTGGGGCGGGCCCGGACGGTGACGGTATTTTCAGCGAGGCCTGTCGCGACCGGACTTTGACCCTTCGCTTACCACTCGCCCCGTAGCCCGGATTAGGCTGTCGTCGAACTTTTTTGATCCGGTGCTCTGCAATGGTCCTGAATCCTGAATCCAAGTACTCGAACCGCCGCACGTATGTGCTCAAGCTGCGTGGCGACGCCACACCGGGGGCCCTTGCGGGGCGTCTCGAAAATCTGGTGAGCGGACGCCAGTGTGAGTTTTCGTGCATCGAAGAACTGTCGGCGTCGATCGCTGACGATCTTGCGTCGATAGCCGTCGAGCATGCGGTGGACGCTGTCGGCGAGTGACGCCTCATCCGCGAAGGCGCTCGATAGGGCGACCGAATCGCGACGCCGGGCTGACAACTTTGCCCGCGGCGGTCCCTATGCTGGCGTCATCTCGAATTCACACGAGTCCAATCCGATGTCGCGACTTCACCCCTTTCTTTCGCTGACCCGCCATGGTGGGCAGGCGACCCACCGCTCTGCCGATTGCCTGGCCGGCTCCGCCTTGGCGGCGCTTGCGGTGTCGATCACTCTGGCCTTGGCGGGTTGCTCCACACCCGTGGTTAAGCCGTCGATAGACCTGCCGACCAAGTTCGCCGCGACCGCAGCCTCTGAGATAGAGCCCGAGGCAAGATGGTGGGAGGCTTTCAACGATCCGCTTTTAACTGATCTGGTACACCGTGCAATGCGCGAGAACCGCGACATTAAAATCGCCTCCGAGCGCCTGTGTGCCGCGCGTGCTGGCGAGACGATCAGTCGTTCATGGCTGTTTCCGAGCGTCAGCGGCTCCGCTTCCGCCGCCGATCACAGTAGCGGATACGATGCGGCCACGAAGGCTGGCTACCCCGACGCCAAGAGTAGCGGTGCGGGCCTGGATGTTTCGTGGGAGCTTGATCTGAGCGGTCGCTTGCGGGCTGGCGCGAGCGCCACCCAGGCGCAGGCACTGGCCGCGGAGTATGGCGTGCGCGGTGTGCGCCTGTTGGTGATGAGCGACGTTGCCAGCCATTACTTCACTCTGGTCGGTGCGTTGCGCCAGATCGATACGCTGCGGGCCATGTCGGCGATGCAGGATGAGACGTTGCGCCTGGTCACCGCGCGCCAGCGCGTGGGGCTGGCAACCGTCTTCGACGTAGAACGTGCGCGGGCCGACGCGGAATCCGCACGCGCGCAGATTCCGCCGCTGGAAACGCTGGCGGCGGTGTCACGTTATCGCATCGCCGTGTTGATCGGCGACCAGGCCTTCAATGCCGCTGCCATCGTGCCCTCGCGCGATGATATCCATGTCCCTCAGCCGCAGCCCGGGCAGCCGGCCACGCTGCTGCAGCGTCGGCCCGACGTGCTGGAGTTGATGGCGCAACTGGATGCGGCCAACGCTCGCCGCCAGCAGGCCGCCGCCGAATGGTTCCCGCGCCTGTTCCTCGGCGCCTCTTACGGCAACCAGGGGTTGGAGCTGAATGGGGTGGGGCTTGGTGCTGCCCGCTATACCAATGTGGCGGGCCTGTTGACGATGCCGCTCTTCAACGCCGGACGCACCCGGGCCATCAACGAGGTCGCCGAGAGCGGCCAGCGCGAAGCGCTGTTGCGTACCGAGGATGGCATAGCGCATGCGCTCGAAGACGTGGAGACCTCACTGGTCAGCCTTTCCCATGAGCGAAGTCGATCGGCATTGTTGCAGTCGGCCGTCGTGGCTGCGGATTCCGCGCTGGGCCGTGCTCAATCGCTCTACGAGCGCGGGCAGATCGACCTGTTGCCGTTACTGGATGCACACCGTGTGCGCCTGACGAAGCGTCTGGATGCCAACGACAGCAATACCCGCCTGCTGCTCGACAGCGTCCAGCTTTACAAGGCGCTAGGCGGCGGCTGGCAGGTCTTCGAGCCCACCTCCGTCACCGTAACAGCCGGCGCCGTCCGCCCACTTTCCTGAATCCCGTCGCCTACAACGAGGAACTGTCTTGAACAACCCAATTGCTGCAGTCGGCGCCATTGCCGCCGCCGCGCTACTCTGCGCGTGCAGTCCACAACAGCCCTCCGTGCAGGTGCCTCGGCCCGTGCGTACCGTCGAATTGCGTTATGAAGGCGCTCGCGAAGCCAGTCGCTACGCCGGCACCGTGCAGTCGCGTCATGAGGTGAACCAGGCTTTCCGGGTGGACGGCAAGGTCGTCCAACGCAAGGTCGAGGTCGGCCAATTCGTGCACGAGGGCGATGTGCTCGCCACCCTTGATGACAGCGACTACCGGTTGGCCGTGGAAGCGGCGCGGCAGTCGTGGGCCGCCGCCGTCGCGCAAGCCCGCCAGGCCGATTCGGACCACCAGCGCCTGGGGGCACTGAAGACCGATGGCTCGGTCAGTGCGGCTGACGATGAGCGTGCGCGTACCAGCGTCGAGACCAGCCGGGCGAACGCCGAGGGCGAAGCCCGCAAGCTTGAGCTGGCGCGCAACCGGCTCAACTACTCCGTGCTGCGCGCCTCGTGGAGCGGGGTGGTTACGGCCGTGCAGTTCGAGGTTGGGCAGGTCGTGACGCCGGGAGCCACGGTGGTTTCGATCGCTGACCCTGGTTTGGCCGAGATCGTCGTTGATGTCCCGGAGGATGACCTGGCCTCCTTCAAGCAGTCAGGCTTCAAGGCTTCACTGGCCAGCGCGCCGGGCCGGACCTTTGAAGTCGGATTGCGCGAACTCGCGCCACAAGCGTCGCCGCAGACGCGTACCTACCGCGCGCGTATGAAACCCCTGAGCACTCAGCCATTGCCGCTCGGCGCGACCGCCACGTTGCAGGTCGAGCGCAAGATGACCGGGCTTACGATGGCGGCGGTGCCGGCCACGGCGCTGACCCAAAGTGCCGGTCAGCCGGCACTTTGGGTGGCCACGCCGATGGACAAGGCGCTGGTCGGCACCGTTGAGCTGGTGCAGGTGGCGGTGTGGGGCTATCGCAATGACGAGGTGCTCGTCTCCGGTCCTCCGGCCGGCGCGCTTATCGTCACCGCCGGTGTACAGAAGATGGCGCCGGGCCTGAAAGTGGCGCTGCCAGGCGCTACCCCACCTGAATCCAAAGCAGTGGCTGCGCGATGAACAACTTCAACCTCACCGATTGGGCGCTGCGTCACCGCGCTATCGTGCTCTTTCTGATTCTCATTGTCGCGGTAGCCGGCCTGTTCAGCTTCACGAAGCTTGGCCAGCTCGAAGATCCGAACTTCTCTGTGCCCTCGATGACCGCTGGTATCGTCTGGCCGGGCGCGACCGCCCAGCAGATACAGGATCAGGTCCTGAACCGCATGGAGAAGAAGTTCGAGCAGATCGACCACTTTGAAAAGGTCGTGACCTTTGCCCGACAGGGCTATGGCGGCATGACGCTGACTGTGCGCGGCGGTACCTCGAAGGCCGACCAGCGCGAAGCCTGGTATCAGGCACGCAAGAAACTCAATGACTTGCGCCTGGAACTGCCCGAAGGTGTGACCGGTCCGGTCGTCAACGACGAATATGGCGACGTGTACGGCCTGATGTATGCCGTCAAGGGCGACGGCGTCGACCACGCCGACCTGTCGAATGCCGCCGAGGACATCAAGCGCGGCCTGCTGAAGGTGCCGATGGTCAAAAAGGTGGATCTGATCGGCGAGCAGGCCAAGCGCGTCTACGTCGAATTCTCGCACGAGCGTCTTGGTGCACTGGGTATCACGCCACTGGTAATCGCCGAAAGCTTGCGGGCGCAGAACGCTTTGCAACCTGCTGGACAGATTGATACGCAAGGGGACCGCATTGTCGTGCGTGTAAGCGGTCAGTTTGCCAATGCGGACGACATTCGCAATGTGCCGATTGCGGCCGGCGGTCGGATGATCAAGCTGGGCGACTTTACCACCATCAAGCGCGGTTATGAGGATCCGCCGACCTACACCGTCCGCCACAACGGCCAACCGGTACTGATGCTCGGCATCTCGATGACCGACGACGGCAATATCGTCGAGCTTGGCAAGGCGATGGACGCGGCGGTAGCGAAGATCCAGTCCGAACTGCCCCATGGCGTGGAGCTGGAGCGGGTTGCCGACCAGCCCACCACTGTGAAGGAGGCGGTCTGGGACTTCGGGCGTTCGCTGGTCGAGGCGCTGGTCATCGTAATTGCGGTCAGCCTGGCAAGCCTGGGCTGGCGTACCGGCCTTGTGGTCGCGACCTCGGTGCCGCTGGTGTTGGGCGCTGTGGCGATGTTGATGCTGGCGATGGGCTGGAACCTGGAGCGTATCTCGCTGGGTTCGCTGATTATCGCGCTGGGTCTGCTGGTCGATGATGCGATCATCGCGATCGAGATGATGCTGGTGAAGATGGAGGCGGGCTGGGACCGCGTGAAAGCGGCCTCGTTCTCCTACCAGTCCACCGCCATGCCGCGCCTGACCGGTGCGCTGATCACCGTTGCCGGGTTCATGCCGATCGGCCTCTCGAAATCGACCACGGGCGAGTATGCCGGTGGCATCTTCTGGATTGTCGGTGCGGCGGTGGTGTTCTCGTGGATCTGCTCGGGCATTTTCACGCCCTACCTTGCGGTCAAGATGCTGCCCAAAGACTTCGGTAAGCACCAACATGCGGGTGACCCGTATGACACTCGATTGTTCCGCAAGCTGCGCGTTATGATCGACCAAGCCATTGAGCGTCGCTGGCTGGTCATCGGCGTGACGCTGGCTGCCCTGGTGCTCGCGCTGGGTGGGCTGAAGCTTGTACCGCAGCAGTTCTTCCCCAGCAGCTCGCGGCCTGAACTGGTCGTCGACCTGCGGATGAAGGAGGGCTCCTCTTTCGCGGCGACGATCGAGCAGGTCAAACAGATGGAAATGCTGCTTGCCAAGGATGAGGACGTCAGTTTCTACACGGCCTACACCGGTGCCGGCGCCCCTCGTTTCTATCTGGCGCTCAACCCCGAGCTGCCCAATCCGGGCTTTGCCCAGCTCGTCGTGATGACCAAGGACCTGGGCGCACGGGAGCGAGTGCGCTCACGCTTGATGGCTTCGGTCGATCAGCAGTTCCCTCAGGTCTGGGTCCGCGTCACCCGCCTGGAGTTGGGGCCGCCAGTAGGCTTCCCGGTGCAGTTTCGCGTCGTGGGCCCTGATACGCAGGTGGTGCGCAAGATCGCCCGCGAGGTGGAGCACGCAGTGACCTCGAATGCGAAGGTGCGTGACGTTCAGCTTGACTGGAACGATCCGGTGCGGGCGCTGAAGGTGGAGTTGGACCAGGACAAGACGCGTGCGTTAGGTCTCACACCGGCTGACGTATCACTGGCAACCCAAACCGTGATGAATGGCGCAACTCTGTCGCAGTTGCGCGAGCACGAGGACTTGATCGACATCGTCGCCCGCGCCGTGCCCGAGGAGCGCCTGAACCTTGACACGCTGAAGAATATCAACCTGTACACCCGTAATGGGACCGTGGTGCCGCTGTCGGAGGTCGCTCATGTACGCTACACGCTTGAAGAACCGGTGCTGTGGCGGCGTAACCGCGACATGGCGATTACCGTTCGCGCCGATGTGAAGGATGGCGAGCAGGGGGTGTCGGTGACGCAGGAGATCCAGCCGCTGCTCAAGGACATCGAGGCGAAGCTGCCCCCGGGCTATCGTATCGATGTGGGCGGCGCGGTGGAGGAGAGCGACAAGGCCAACCAGGCGCTGTTGGCGGTGGCTCCACTGATGCTGGTCACTATCCTGCTGCTGCTGATGCTGCAATTACAGGACTTTTCACGCATGTTGATGGTGGTATTGACCGCACCGCTGGGTCTGATCGGCGTAGTGCCGGCGCTGCTATTGTTCAACGCGCCACTGGGCTTCGTCGCGATCCTGGGTATCATCGCCCTGGGCGGCATGATCATGCGCAACTCGGTGATCCTGATTGACCAGGTGCGGATCGAGATCGAGGAAGGGCGCGACCCGTGGAATGCGGTGCTGGACGCCGCCATCCACCGGACCCGTCCGGTGCTACTGACGGCGCTGGCCACGGTGCTGGCGATGATCCCGCTGACGCGCAGCGTGTTCTGGGGGCCCATGGCGATTGCAATCATGGGCGGCCTCAGCGTGGCGACGCTGCTGACCATCTTCTTTGTTCCGGCGCTCTATGCGGCATGGTTCAGGATTCGCCGCCAGCCCGCTGCCAATGTTCAGCAGCCGACAACCGACGCCGTGCGCGCGGACTGAGTGACGAGGACTGCGAACCTTCGCCTGCTTATGCGCTGGGCTTGAACGACAATATGTCGATGTTCTTTTTGCGAAAACTGCGCTGAGGGGTCAGGCGGAAATACCATTCGCGCAGCCAGCAGACGAATCTCGACTCGGCCTGTTCGATGCCGCTCATGAACCGCGCGGCATTGACGATCCCATTGACTCGCGGGTGTCGACGCGCCTGGTACTGCGCCAGCGCGCTGCGAAGGTCTGGTGTTCGCGTCAGGTGATCGGCCAGCACCACGGCATCCTCGATCGCCTGCGCGGCGCCTTGCCCCAGGCTGGGCAGCATCGGATGCGCCGCATCGCCCAACAGCACAACATGGCCATCACAGAATTGCTCCACCGGCTCGCGATCCCGGGCATGCATTTTCAATATGGCATTCTCGGGCGTGGCCTCGATGGCCGCGATGACTTCCGGCGCCCAGCCGGCGTAGGCGTCGAGCACTTCCTGTTTACTGATGCTCAAGGCCGCATCCGCGGCACTGTCGTGGTTGCAGGTTCCCCACCAGTACGCCTGGCCATTCCCGACATCGCAGAGACCAAAGCGCTTGCCGCGTCCCCAATAATGCGCCACATAGCCTTCGCTCATCACCGGGTGGCTGAGCGGTGTTACCGCCAGCCAGGCGACATAGCCGGAGGGGCGCGTTGGTGTTTCGCCGAGCATCTGTTGGCGAATCACCGAGTTCAAGCCGTCCGCGCCAATCAGCAGATCAGCCTCGTGCGTGCTGCCATCTTCGAACGACACCTTCACCCCATCCGGGCCATGGGCATAACCCACGCAGCGCAGTCCGGTGCTCAGGGTATCTGGAGCGAGCTGTTGTGCCAGGGCACGTAGCAGCAATGGGCGTTGGATATTGATATTCGGGTGCCCCAATTGTTCGCCGATCGCGTGGATGGGCATGCTGGTGATGGGGGCGCCATTTTGCTTCTTGAAGAAAAAATCTCGGATCACCTGGCCTGCCTGTTCCACTGGCACATGGGCATTGATCGAGTGCAGCGCCGCCATGGCATTGGCCATGACCGACAAGCCGGTGCCACTGGTCCGTAGCGTCTGGGCCGCTTCGAAAACCTTGACCTGCCAGCCGGCCCGCTGCAGCGCCAGGGCGGCGGTCAGTCCGCCGATGCCGGCACCTGCCACGATGGCTTTCCTGGATTCTGTCATGCTGCGTCACCTATATCATCGGGCCCGGAACGACCGGGCGTTGGGTCAAGCAGGGCCGTTACTCCTGCTGCGTCACTGCGACCGTCCGTGACGGTTACGCGGGCGTTGTCATGGCTTCAACGTTTCTAACCCGCGCCGCATCAATACGTGACTTGATGCAGGCGCCCACCCGTTCGATATGCGGCTCGCGCATCATGCTCAAATGGTCGCCCTCCACGGCGATTCGTTCCACCTCTGGCGCAATCGAGCGCCAGCCACGGTACGGATCGCGAAAGGCGGTACCGACCTGTTCATGGGGGGCTCGCAGCACATCGGGTAACTCGACATCGGCGGCGAACAGCGTGAGCGGCAAATCCTCTGGCGGGAATCGGTAGTCCAGCAATGATTGCCAGTTGGCCCGAAAGACCCGGTACAGTTGATCGAGTGCCACCAAGGTGATGCTCGCGTTGAAAATGCCCTGGTCGATGCCATGTTGTTTGATCGCCTCGAAGGCCTCGGTGTCGCTCAGCGAAGAGAAGTCCAGGGCGTGATAGTCGTACTCTTCCTGGCCATCGCCGCTGAGCAACTCCCACATGAACCAGTTCATGAACTCGCTGCGTTCTATTGAGACCTCGCCCTGCTTGACGCGCACGATGGTGTCCAGCAAGAACACATTGCTCAGACGCCGTCCGCGGCGCTTCAACTCACTCGCCAGCTCATATGCCACGACACCGCCATACGACCAGCCGCCAATATTCAGCGAGCCCTGAGGCGCGACCTGTTCAATGGCATCGGCGTAATGCACCGCCTGGGCCCGCACCGATTGCAACGGTTCACGGCTATCCCAGGTGCCCGGTGCTTGCAGTGCGTACAGGTGAACCTGGTTCTTGAGCACGCGGGCCAGGGCGGCGTAGCACAGCACATGCCCACCAATGGGGTGCACCAGGAACAGCGTTGGTGCCCGCGTGGCATTGTTGAAGTCCACCAGCGCGCCGGTTTCAGCGGGAGCAGTTGCGCTGCGTTGCAAGACGTTGGCGAACTCGGCAATCGTCGGGGCCTGGATGAAGTCGGACAAGGACGCTTCGAAGTCCTGGTTCCTGGCCAGCATGGCAATCAGCCGGACCGCTTTGAGCGAGTTGCCGCCGAGCTCGAAGAAGTTGTCATGAATGCTGATCTCTTCCAGGTCCAGGGTTTCTTGCCAATAGGCCTGTAACAAGGTTTCCACGGTATTCCTGGGCGCGGTAAAGGGGCGCAGCAAGGTGTTTTGCACCTCGACCTGTTGCAAACGCTGGCGATCGATCTTGCCGGTGGGACCCAGTGGTATTTGCGCGATGTCGACAAGCATGTTCGGTAGCATGTAATCGGGTAGTGTCAGACGCATCTCGGCCTTGAGTCGATCCAGGTCCAGCTGACGGTCCGGCATGACCTGGACGAAGCCCACCAGATAGCGACTGCCATCGGCTGCGAGCTTGTCGATAACCGCCACTTGCTGAATATCGGCACCGAACTGAGCGGAGCCGAGCATGGCCACTTCGATCTCGCCCAGTTCGACGCGATAACCGCGAATTTTGACCTGTGCATCGCTGCGGCCTTGATAGACGAGGTCGCCCGAGGGCAGGTAAAACCCGATGTCTCCGGTCTTGTACACGCGCCGGGTACTGCCCTCCAACTGACGATGGACGAATCGTTCCGCGCTCAGTTCGGGCTGATTCCAGTAGCCGTTCGCCAGGCACTTGCCCTCAATGAACAGGTCACCCATGACCCCGACCGGGCATGCGTTACCCGTCGCATCCAGGACATGCATGCGGACCCCGTCGATCGGCGTGCCGATCGGTGGCATGCTCGGCCAGCTCGCCGTGGCACCGTCAAGTCTCAGGCTGGTGACCACGTGGGCTTCGGTCGGACCATAGTGGTTCTCGACCTGACAGTCGTCGAGGCCATCAATCAGCTTGCGGATTTCGGCGGTGATTTTCAGCTGTTCGCCGGCCACATTGACCTGGTGCAGCGAGACCGGCCGGATACCCAACTGCTGGGCGACTTCGGCCAACCCCTGGAAGGCAACGTAGGGCAGGAACAGGCGATTGATGTCCTGTGCGCAGATAAATTTCAATAGCCGAATGAAGTCATAGCGCAGCCCTTCATCGATCATCACCAACTGCGCGCCGCAGGTCAGGGTAGAGAGAATTTCCTGGAACGATACGTCGAATGAAATGGGTGAGTACTGCAGCGTCTTCAGTGCCGCCGCCGGGCGGGCGTCTGCTTCCTGCCGGCGGTTCTGCCAACGGATCATATTGGTCAATGCCTGGTGCGGCATTGCCACGCCTTTAGGACGTCCGGACGAACCCGAGGTATAGAGCAGGTACGCGTTATCTTCGCCGACCACTTCGGCGGCAATCGCGGCGACCAGATCATGACTGCGCGGCAGGTTGTCGCCGAACTCGGCGACCACGCTATCCCAGTGACGCTTGTCCGTCGTGTCGGCCAGTGCCGTCACCAGGCTCGCGGACGCATCGGCGAACAGCACCAGGCGCGGCTGCGAATCCTCGAGAATCAGCCGGATGCGGTCCTCCGGGTAGCTCAGGTCAATCGGTACATACGCGGCACCGGCCTGGATCACGCCAAGCAGCGCGACGATCAGGTCGGGCGAGCGCGGCATCATGATGGCGACCCGATCGCCCTGACCGATACCGTGCTGGCGCAGCCAACTCACCAGTTGCGCGCTGGCGTTGGCCAGTTGGCGGTAGGACAGCCGGGTCTGCTCGAAACTGATCGCGATCTGCTCGCCATGGCGGGCGAAGCTCTCCAGTAACAAGGTCGAAAGATTGTGCCGGGGCGCCATGCTGGTCGACGTTGGCGTGTTTCGCCCAAGGCTCGGCAGCCAGGCCGGTATCCGTGGCGTGGCGTGGGGCGCGGCGATCATCAATTGCAGCGTGCGTAGCACGTAATCGGCATAGGCCTCGACCTGGCTGGTCGCGACGCGTGCGGTTCGGTAGTCCATTTTCAACATCAGCGAACCGTTGGCGGGGTGGCGGCCCATCGTGGTCAGCAAGTCATAGTTACTGGCTTCCGTGGTTTCCCAGTCGATGAGGATTTCCTTGCCTTGCGCGACCATGTCGTTGAGTACATAAAAATCGACATAGTTGAACACCACGTTCAAGGTGACGGCGGTTTCGCGGTGAATCAGCGCGAACGGATAGCGCCGATGGGGAAACAGCTGTTGCTCCTGGCCCATCGCCCCGCGGATCAGCTCGAGCCAATCCTGGCCCAGGGTGCTGAAGCGCACGGGCAGGGTATTGAGGAACAAGCCCAGGACCGAGGCGGCATCCTCGAACTCTGGCCGACCATGACTGATGACGCCGCACAGCACCTCTTCCCGATTGGACAGAATGGCTTGCGCGAAACCATGAGCTGCCAGTAATACGGCGCGCAACGGCAGGTCCTGCTCACGGCAGAACGCCTCGAGCCGGGCCACATCCGCCGCGGGCATTTCTCGATAGGCCGAGCGATGCGGCGTTGGGTCCGGGGCCAGCGCATGGACCCAACTGGTCATGGACGCGACGGGGGCCTCGTGCAGGTATTCGCGCCAGAATCGACCATGCGCTTCGTTTGCCGTGGCCTCCCGTTCCAGGCTGATGAAGTCGGCAGGTGTCGTGGTCAGGGCCGGCAACGCGTCGGCCCCCTGTGCCGAGGTGTACAGCGTGATCAGGTCACGCATCAGCGTGGCAACGCTCCAACCGTCGAGTAGCGCATGCTGGAAACTGAACACCAGGTCGATTTCATCCGCCGCGACGAACACACCGAACTGATACAGCGGTGCCTGCTGCCAGTCTTGGCGGTAACGCTTGCGTTCATCCACGTAGGCGGCCACAGCGTTCGAGCGCTCGTGGCGGCTGAGCGATACGACGTCGATGACCTGCACGGGCGCCTCGACCGTCGTGTGCACCCGGGCCATGGGAGCTTCGGCATGGCCGACATCGAACGACATGCGCAAGGCCGGGTGGCGCCGGATCAGTGCGCGGCAAGCCCGCTCCCAGGCCGCGGCATCCCAACGCAGGCGCAGGCGATAGCGGAAAATGTCATGATAGATCGCCGAGTCCGGGTGCATCATCGCGTGGTAGATCATCCCGACTTGCAGCTGCGAGGCCGCGAACACGTCATCGAACACGCCCGCGCTGGCCAGACGGATCGCTTCCGGCACCTGCGCAAAAGGCGCCATGCGTGCCAGGGGCGCCAGACCCGTCGACGGACCTTCTTGCGCCTGTATGCTTTGGGCCAGTTGAGCGATGCTCGGATGCTGGTAAATCTGTGCCAGCGTCAGCGCGATCCCCTGTTCACGGGCCTTGACCTGCAAGTGAATGACCTTGAGGGAGTCGCCGCCGAGCATGAAATAGTTGTCGTGGATGCCGAGTGCGGCGCACTTGAGGTTATCCCGCCAGAGGTCGGCCAGCGACTGTTCCAAGGCTGTGCGCGGCGCTGTTCCATCGCGACTGGCGAGGGCCGCGTCGGGCTCGGGCAGGGCCTTGCGATCCAGCTTGCCGTTGACGTTCAAGGGCAACTGCTCAAGCTGAACCAGATGCCTGGGCACCATGTAGTCGGGTACCTGCTGGCGCAAGGCTTCGTGCAGCGTCTGTGCTGAGAGTACCCATCCCGGTTCACCCACCAGATAGGCGCAGAGGTACGTATCGTCCGTCGATGCCTGGCGAGCGATCACCACCGCGTCCTTGACGCCTGGGCAAGCGATCAGCCGCGCTTCGATCTCGCCGAGTTCGATGCGCAGGCCACGAATCTTTACTTGGAAATCGTTGCGACCCAGGTACTCGATGCTGCCATCGGGCAACCAGCGCCCCAGATCGCCGGTCTTGTACAGCCGCGCCTGGGGGGCCGCCTGGAAGGGATCGCGGATAAAGCGCTCGGCTGTCAGCTCCGGGCGATTCAAGTAACCGCGCGCGACACCGATGCCACCGATGTGCAGCTCCCCGGCGAGCCCTGGCGGAAGCAGTTGCAGGTTCGCGTCGAGGATATGCAGTTGAGTATTGGCGATCGGCTTGCCGATTGGCACGATGCCTTGGTGCAGGTCCGGGCGGCACTGCCAGGACGTGACGTCGATAGCCGCTTCGGTGGGACCATAGAGGTTGTGCAGCCGCACCTTCGGCAAGCGCTCGAAAAACCGTTGCTGCAAGGCGTAAGGCAAGGCTTCGCCACTGCACAGTACCTGCGTCAAATCGGGCAAGCGTTGCGGCTCTGCCTGGTCGAGAAACAGCTGCAACATCGACGGGACGAAATGCAACAGCGTAATGCCGGCGCTCGCCATGATATCCATCAAATAGCGCGGATCCTGATGCCCGCCCGGGGCGGCGACCACCAGTTGCGCGCCGCTGAGCAGCGGCAGGAAAAACTCCCAGACGGACACATCGAAACTGAACGGGGTTTTCTGCAGGATGCGGCTGTGTTCATCGACCGCATAAGTATCACGGGCCCAGAGCAATCGGTTGACGACGCCGTCATGCTGGTTCATGACGCCTTTGGGCAAGCCGGTGGAGCCGGAAGTGTAAATCACATAAGCGAGGTGCTGGGGCGTCAGTCCGAGCGCGGTGGCATCTGGATTGTGTTGCGGTTGCCGGGACAGGCGCTCATGGTCGGTATCCAGGCACAACACGGGCGCCGTCACCGTGGGCAGTTTCGTCAGTAACGCATGGGTGGTGATCAGGACGCCTGGCGCGCTGTCGCTCAACATGTGGCGCAGCCGCTCGGCTGGATAACCAGGGTCCATTGGCACGTAGGCGGCGCCTGCTTTAAGAATGCCCAACAGCGCCACGACCATTTCCAGGCTGCGCTCCACGCAGAGGGCGACTCGAGCGTCCGGGCGGATACCCGCTTCGATCAGGGTGTGGGCCAACTGATTGGCCTGGCGGTTCAGTTCGCCATAGCTCAGCGTTTGCTCCTCGAAGCGCACGGCTATCGCTTCGGGGCGAGCGGCGGCCTGGTGCTCGATCAACTGATGAAGCAGCGGCTCCTTGGGGTAGTCGACCTCGGTGCGATTCCACTCATCGAGCATTTGCTGGCGCTCAATGGCCGGCATAAGGTCAAGGGTTTTGACCGATACGTCAAAATCAGCGACGACACTCTGCAGGATGCTCATGAAGCGCTGTTGCAGCGCCTCGATCTGCTCGGCTTCGAAATAGGCCTCGTTGTAGATGAAGTGCATCCACACATCGTCGTCCGGCGCGGCCTCACGCACATGTAGCGCCAGTGGCTGTTGTTCGTATCCATTGCTGAGTTTGACCGGCTGCGCGGGCGCCGGACCGTACCGGGTGTCATGGTCGAGTTCGTAGGACAGCACCAGGTCGAACAACTGCCGTCGACCCAGGTTCTGCAAGCCGAGTTCACGATTGAGCTCGCTCAACGGAAAGCGCTGATAACGGTAGTCCTGCTTGAGCGTCAGGGCGATTTTTCTGACCAGCTCGCTGAAGCCCAGGTCGGTCCCCAGGCTGAAACGCGCCGGGCTCATGCCGACGAACAAACCCAGCGTGGCCTTGTGCGCGGCGTTGGCGCGATTGAGGATGGGCAGGCCGATCACCAGCTCATCACGTTGGCTCACGCGGGTAAAATAGCTGTACAGCGCCCCTAGCATCACATGGAAGACCGTCGCCTGACTGGAGGCTTTCGCCAGTTCGCCGAGGCGATTGTAAAGCGCGCGTGGCAGGCGCCAGGCATGGTTCTGGCTGGGGGCCAGGCGCTGCCCGAAGCGGCTTTCATAGCGGGGCGCGAGCAGCGGCTCGGGCAGCGTGCGATATTTATCCAGCCAGTATTGACGTTGGCGCTGAAAGGACGGCGAGTCTTTGTCGGTCTTTTGCTGCTCGACATAGGCCTGATAAGTCGGTGCGCCGGCCGTGCTTTTCGCTGGGTGTTGTAGCGCGGTATAGGCCTCGCTGACCGCCCGGCCGATCATGGCGAAGGCCCAGCCGTCGGCAATCAGGTGATGACAATTGGCAAAGTGGTAATAAAGCCCTTCCCGAACCTTGAGCAGGCCCATGCGAAACAGCACGCCGCCGTCAAGGGAAAACGGGGTTTGCAAGTTTTCTTGCATCAAGGCCAGCGCGGCGGCCTCTGGATCCTCATGCCCTGACACATCGTGCAAGGCCAGCGGCACGCTGACCGACTCCAGGAAGCGTTGACGCGGTAGGGGATGTTCGGGCGATCCGGGCTGCAACTGGATACGTAGGGCGTCGTGGCGCCTGACGACCTGATCGATAGCCTGTTGCAACCGTGCGGCATCGACCGCGCCGTTGATTCGGGCATAGCCACCGATGTTGTACAAAGGGCTGTCGCCATGCAGCGTCTGGTCCAGCCAGATATCCAATTGTGGCGCGGTAAGCGGGTAAGGCAGCGGCTCTCCACTCGAAGAGGGCGTGACCAGAGTCATTGTGTTGTTGCGCATGTTCGTCGTCCTTTTCGAAAGTTGACAGAAAGGGGACGGGCTGGCCGTTCACTTTCTGTCACTGATCATCCCTGATGAGGTTTTGCGCTATGTGTCAGCGCGAGGCGAGTGCTTCAACTTGCAGCGCTGCGGCTTCACGCGCCGATTCACCGCTGGGCATCAGCGTGCGATAGCGGTCGCAGTGGGTGCGTACCTCCTGGCTGTTCAACACTTTGTCCAGCGCTGTCGCCAGCGACTCGGCGGAGGCTGGAGGGAATACCCGCAAGCCGCAGCCCAACCGCTCCATTCGCGCGGCGTTGTCGAACTGATCGTGAGCAAAAGGCGTGGCGACTTGCGGCACCCCGGCCGCCATCGCCAGTGCGGTTGTCCCGACGCCACCGTGATGCACCAGTGCCGAACTCTGCGGCAGGATGCGGCTCATCGGCACGTAGCGCCGTACCAGAACCTTTCCTTTGGTGACCACCGTCGGGTCTACCGGTTGGCTGGTCAAAAACACTCCACGGCGGTTGATCAACTTGAGTGCTTGCACCGCGTTGGCGAAATACCGCTCACTGTCGACCATGGTCGAACCCGGGGTAAACACTACCGGTGAGGCCTCGTTCAAGAAGTCCGCGAGTTCGGCATCCGTCTCCTGGAAACTGGATTCATCGAAGAGGGGGAATCCTGTCAGTACTGTCTGGGCGGGCCAGTCATGTTGCACAGGGGCGAGCCAGTCTGGAAACAAGCCCAATACTCGATCCGGAGAGGCGATCCACTGGCTGATAATGCGTTTGGTCGGTGGCAGTCCCAATTCATTGCGAAAACTGTTGAGTTCCGGCGCCATGATCCGATCAAGAAAGGCGCGCTCAATGAATCTCAGCAACGTGCGCTTTACGGGATAAGGCAAAAAGGCCGGCAAATTCGTGCCGGGTGGATGGGTGGAGGGCGCGGCCGCCGACCAGAAACCGAACGGCGAGACTTGCGCGGTAATGAGTGGAATACCGTGTTTTTCCTGTAGCAGGCGCGCGGCAAAGGCCCACAAGGAGCCCAGCATCACGGTCTGATCGTCACACGCCTGTTCCAGCAGCCGATACTGTTCGCGTAACGTGCTGGCGACGGTTTTCCACAGGGTGGGAAGCGCCGTCCGTGGGTGCCATAACGCCGGGTCGGCCATGACCGTGTCATATTCCTCACGGGTACCCAATGGCAAGAACTTGAAGCCACACCGTTCGATCAGCGGGGCGAATGCCGCGCTGGCGCAAAATGTTATCCGATGCCCGCGTGCGGCGAGCGTGCGGCCGATCCCGACAAAGGGATGAACGTCACCGGCTGAGCCGATGGCGGTAATGATCACGTGCATAAGACTCCTTCTTGAGTGATCGTGCGGTTTCAGGGCTACGATATATCCTTTACCGTGGCTGCCCGTTTTCCTCCGAGGCTGTTGGTCTCCCTGCCGAACAGCTTGTTGTTCAGCGCATCATTCGATCGATTTGACTTTGGCGGATGATTTAAACCCACAGGTTTATAGGTGTCTGTAGGGGAAAACAGGGACGTGCGAGGTGGAAAAACGAGCACCGGTCAATCGCCTGCGATCGATAGCGGTTGCTTGATTGAGCCATGCGGTTGGCTAGGTTTGGCACCTTCAAACATGATCTAATCAGGCGACACATTTGAGGGCGCGAAAATATTTTCGTAAGGCATCTGCAGGCCATCCCTCACAACCCTCAGATTCTTGAAATAGGGCTGTCATGGATACGGGTTCACGACTCAAGCTTGTACGAGAAAGCTACAAGATCTCTCAGCGGGAGCTGGCAAGGCGCAGCGGTGTCGCCAACGGAACAATTTCGTTGATCGAATTGAATCGTGTCAGCCCATCTGTCAGCTCGTTGAAAAAACTCCTCGAAGGGTTTCCCATGACCTTGGCGGACTTCTTCTCTTTCGATCAGCCTCCGAGGGAGCAGCGCTATATCTTCCGCGCCAATGAGCAACCTGATTTGGGGCGTGATGGATTAAGGCTGCTGCTGGTCGGCGCTCCGTTATCTGGCCGGCAAATGCGAATGTTGCGCGAGCAGTACGCTCCCGGGGCAGGCTCGGGGGCGGAACCGATCGTGCATACAGAAGGAGAAGAATGCGGTTTGGTGACGCGTGGCACCATTGAACTGACCGTTGGCGGACAGATCAGCGTGCTGACAGCGGGGGACGGGTATTACTTCCCGACGACGTTGCCACATAGCTTTCGCAATATCGGCCAGGATGAAGCCGAGATCATCAGCGCCAACACGCCGGCGAACTTCTGATCGCCGACCGAGGCATCCTGGGCGGTGGCGTTGACGGTACAGTTGTCTGTTATCGTCATCGGTGGGCGCGACTTGACTCGGATTTCAGATTCCCCAACCACCGCGTACTGCTTTTCTAATCCCTTCCAACAGCATCGCAAATGCCGGGTTGTCGTTATTTTCGCGCCAGATCAAATGCAGCTCGCTTTGTACGCCTTCGCCCAAATCGATAGTGCGAAACACTACGTTCTTGAACACGACACTGGTAGCGCAGCGAGGGACCAGGGCCAATCCCATTCCGGCGTTGACCAGAGCCAGGATGGTCAACGAAGAACCGAGCCATTGCACGTATTGCGGGGCGACGCGGGCCGAGCGGAGCATGCCGGTCAGCAGTTCATTGAACGGCGGGTAGGCCGAGTGGGAGTACATGAGAAAGGGTTGCGCATCGAGGTCCTGGACGGACACGGTTTCAGCGCTGGCCAGCGGGTGACTGTTGGGGATGGCCAGCACGAACGGCTCACGCACCAGGCATTCGGTGGCATAGCCCGGTTCCAGTAAAGGCGCGCGGACGATGCCCAGGTCAATGCGGCGAGCGCGCAGGGCTTCGTGCTGTTGGTAGGTGTTCATCTCCGACAGCTCGATTTTGACCTGCGGCTGTTTGAGCCGCGCTTCAGCAATGACCTTGGGCAGGAACTCGTACACCGCACTGCCGACGAAGCTGATGTTGACCGAACCGATGTCCCCTTCGGCGAAGCGCCGGGCGCTTACCGCGGCTTGCTGGGCACGCTCCAGCAGGTTCTGGGCCTCGATGAAAAATGCGCGGCCGGCAGCGGTCAGGGCGACGCTGCGGGTCGTGCGGGTAAACAACTCGACGCCCAGGTGGTGCTCCAGCAGTTGAATCTGTCGACTGAGGGGCGGTTGCGTCATGTTCAGCCGTTCGGCGGCCCGACGGAAATTGAGCTCGGTTGCCACGGTGGTAAAGCAACGCAGTTGTGTCAGCTCGAACATTGATCTAATCCAGGTATCAATCGAATGCCAGGTTAGATTAGACGGGATCAATCGTTGCGTCCATGATCGGTGGGTCCCTAAAAAAACAATGATCGGGAGTCGCCCTTGAATACCCTCCAGAGTCCACCGGATCCGAATGTGCTGGGCCGGGCCGCGGCCAAGGTGAAACGCCATGTGCTGCCGCTGTTCGTGGTGATGTTCATCGTCAACTACATCGACCGGGTCAACATCGGTTTCGTCCGTAGTCACATGGAAACCGACCTGGGCATTGGCGCCGCGGCCTATGGCTTGGGTGCCGGGCTGTTTTTCATCGGTTACGCGATATTCGAAGTCCCCTCCAATATCTTGCTGCAACGCTACGGTGCTCGCGCCTGGCTGACGCGGATCATGTTCACCTGGGGCGCGGCGGCCATGGCCATGGCCTTTGTGCGCGGCGAAACCAGCTTCTACGTGTTGCGTTTCATCCTGGGTGCCGCCGAAGCGGGGTTTTTCCCGGGGATCATTTACTACTTCACCCAATGGCTACCGTCGAGCGAGCGGGGCAAGGCCATGGCGATCTTCCTCAGCGGCTCGGCCATTGCTTCGGTGATTTCCGGTCCGGTGTCCGGAGCGTTGTTGAACGTCAATGGATTCAGCCTGCATGGTTGGCAGTGGATGTTCCTGATTGAAGGTTTTGCCTCCATTGTGCTCTGCGGCTTTGTCTGGTTCTGGCTGCAGTCCCATCCGCGCGAAGCAAAATGGTTGAGCGCAGAGGAAAAGGCCACGCTGATCAGCGCTATCGCACTCGAACAGCAGGCTCGCGAAGCCGCGCTGACGGTCAAGCCGTCGATGTTCAAATTGCTTGCCGATCGGCAGATCGCCTTGTTCTGCTTCATCTACTTCTCCATTGCCTTGACCATTTACGGTGCGACGTTCTGGTTGCCGAGCATGATCAAGAAAATGGGCAATATCGGTGACTTCCAGGTCGGTCTCTTCAACTCGATTCCGTGGATCATTTCGATTATCGCGATGTACGGCTTTGCCGCCCTGGCCAGTAAATGGAAGCATCAGCAGGCCTGGGTGGCCTTGACGTTGGTGATCGCCGCATTCGGTATGTTCATGTCCACTACCGGGGGGCCGATCTTCGCTTTCGTCGCCATCTGTTTTGCCGCGATCGGTTTCAAGGCCGCCTCGGCGTTGTTCTGGCCGATTCCGCAAGGCTATCTGGACGCTCGTATCGCGGCCGCGGTGATCGCCCTGATCAACTCCATCGGCAACCTCGGCGGTTTCGTGGCGCCGACCGCATTCGGCTTCCTGGAACAGACCACCGGCTCCATCGAGGGTGGGCTGTATGGCTTGGCCGCCACCTCACTGCTGGCCGCCGTGGTGATTTTCTTCGCCCGTACGGCACCGCGTGGCGACACCTTCCGTCCCGAGGGCGGTAAACCCGCCGAGAAGCTGGCGTCGAAAACCTCCATCAGTCATCAAGCCTTGAACTCCGGCCCACAGGGAGCCTGCTCTTGAAAATCAAACGCGTCACCGTCACTCCCATCGCTTTTCGCGATCCGCCACTACTTAACGCCAGCGGTATTCACGAGCCCTTTGCGCTGCGTTCGATCATCGAGATCGAGAGCGACAATGGTTACATCGGCCTGGGCGAAAGCTATGGCGATGCCCCGGCGCTGGCGATCCAGCAGCAACTGCAAGATCAGTTGATTGGCCTCGACCCGTTCAATCTCAATCAGTTGCGCAGCCTGGTGCAGGCCACGGTGGCGGCGAACAAGACCAGCAGCCTCGCCGGTGCGGAGCTGGCGCCGGGTTCTCATGCCAGCAAGGCGGTGAGCAATGCCTATTCGGCGTTTGAAGTGGCCTGCCTGGACTTGCAGGCGCACTCATTGAATGTGCCGCTGGTGGATTTACTGGGCGGCGCGATCCGCGACGAGATTCCGTTCAGTGCTTATCTGTTTTTCAAGTACGCCGAGCACGTCGACTCGCCCTACCCGCCGGACAGTTGGGGAGAGGCGCTGAACGAAGAACAGATCGTGGCCCAGGCGCGGCGCATGATCGAAGCCTATGGTTTCAAGAGCATCAAGCTCAAGGCCGGCACGCTGGACCCGGAACATGAGGTCGCGTGTATCAAGGCGTTGAAAAGAGCGTTCCCGGGTTATCCGCTGCGAATCGACCCGAACGGCAACTGGTCCCTGGAAACCTCGATTCGCATGGCCGAGCTGCTGGGCGATGATCTGCAATATTACGAGGATCCCACCCCGGGCCTGGAGGGCATGTCCGAACTGCACAAGCGCACGGGGTTGCCGCTGGCGACCAACATGGTGGTCACCGACTTTGCTGAGTTCCGGCGCAGCGTGGCCTTGGACAGCGTGCAGATCGTGCTCGCCGACCACCATTACTGGGGCGGCCTGCGTGACACACAGGCGCTGGCCAAGATGTGCCAGACCTTTGGCCTGGGGGTGTCGATGCATTCCAACTCGCACCTGGGGATCAGCCTGATGGCCATGGCTCATGTCGCGGCCTCGGTACCCAACCTCGATTACGCCTGCGACACGCATTACCCCTGGCAGGAGCCGGATGAAGAGGTGATCAAGGGTGGCAAGCTGCCGATTGTCGACGGTTGCGTGAAAATTACCCGGGCCCCCGGCTTGGGGCTTGAGTTGGATCACGAGCAACTGGGCAAGCTGCATGAGCAGTACTTGAGCTGCGGTATCCGCCAGCGCGATGACGTGAAACAGATGCGGCGTTACAAGCCGGACTGGAAAGCGCTCAAGCCGCGGTTCTGATTTCATCCGAGGCGAGCGCAGAGCTCGGTAAACAGGCGTTAGAGCTCCATGACCATCTCGTGCCAGGCCATTCCACCGTGCTCGGAGGGCGAGGGTTGCACGTATCGGTAGCCCATTCGCTGATACAGCGCCACGTGCCGCTCCTTGCACATCAGGTGAATGGTTTTTTTGTCCAGCGCCTTCATGCGCTGGACGAACTCGCGCATCATCTGCGTGGAGTAGCCTTTACCCTGCTGTGCCGGATCAAGCACCACGGACATGATCACGACATTGGGCGCCTCGGCTGAATGCCCCAGCAGTTCCTTGAACGCTTCATCAGACATCACAACCTGGTGGGCGCAGCCACTGTTGATGAACCCGATGACTTCAGCATCGTCCTCCAGAATCAGAAAACCCTGTGGGTACTGGGCGATGCGCGTGGAAATCTTCTCCTGAGTCGCGGCTTCGTCACCTTCGTATGCGCAAGACTCGATTTGATAGCAGCGCGAAGCGTCTGACAAAGTGGCATGACGAAAACGGAGTGTGGACATTGCAGTTCCTGGTTGTAGGGTGAATAGCTGGATAGCATTGTCAGGTTTCTCCCCCATTTTGTTCAATGCGCTTTCCTGATCTTTGATTGCCGTGCGCAGCTCAACGCCATTCTGGCCCTGGGGGCGGGCCTTGGCACCTGGTTCAACAAGCGCCTGTTGCGCCGGGGATTTACCTGCGCCCGGTTAATTCGCGTGGCCGCGCTGTCAGGCTTGCTGGGAGGCATTGGTGTATGGCTGATGCAGGACAGTGTGCTGTTTGTGTTGGCGATGCTGCTGGTGGTGCTGGCTTTTGGCATGGCGATCCCGAATATCCTTGGCTCGGCCCTGTCGAACTATGGCGATCGATTGGGCACCGCCGGCGCACTGTTCGGCTTGTTGTATTACCTGCTGATGGGCGTGGGGATGCTGTTGGCTGCGTGGTCCCAGGCGTTGGGCTTGACCTTGCTGGCATGCGGTGTGCTGGGATTGCTGCTGGCGCTGATGCCAAGGGAATATCGTGTTCCAGCGACGACATGCGGCACTTAGTCAGAGGTATTAACGTGCGACGACGTTCAGCAGAATTGGCACCCCAGGGTCAGTGCTGCCGGGCTCTGGGGCGCGTATTTCAGACGATCAGTTCAAGATTGAGTGCGCACCTTGCGCGGCATTGACCGGTTGTAGCTTGAACACATGGAACAGCACCGTCAGCAACACCAGGAACGCGGGCCCGATATACAGCGCCACGCGGGTTTCCGGGAAGTAGGCCATCAGGCCCGCCACCAGCACCAGGAACGCCAACGCCAGGTAGGAGCTGATCGGGTACAGCCACATGCGGTATTTCAGGCCGGCTCGTTCCGATGCGCTCAGGCCTTTGCGAAACCTGAGCTGGGCCAGCAGGATCATGACCCAGGTCCAGATCGCGCCAAAGGTGGCAATCGAGGTGACCCAGACGAACACTTTTTCCGGTACCAGGTAGTTCAACAGCACGCCGAGCAGCAAAGCCGCGATGGACAACAGCAGGGCGTTGCGTGGCACGCCGTTGCTGGCGGTCTTGGCGAAGGTTTTCGGCGCCTGGCCGTTCTGTGCCAGGCTGTAGAGCATGCGCCCGGTGCTGAAGATGCCGCCGTTGCAGGACGACAAGGCCGCGGTGATCACCACGAAGTTGATGATGCCGGCGGCGGTCTTGATGCCAAGACGCTCGAAGGTCATGACGAACGGGCTGCCCTGGGTACCGATATCGCCCCACGGATAGATCGACAGGATGACGAACAAGGCCCCCACATAGAACAGCAGGATGCGCCAGAACACCGAGCCGATAGCATGGGGAATGGTCTTCTCCGGGTTGCGCGCTTCCCCGGCGGTCAGGCCGATCATTTCCACGCCGAGGTAGGCGAACATCACCATTTGCAGCGACATCAGCACGCCAGTGACGCCGTGCGGCATAAAGCCGCCATTGCTCCACAGGTTGGAGATCCCCAGTGCCACGCCATCGTTGCCGAAACCAAAAGCGATCACACCGATCCCACCGAGCACCATCGCGATGATGGTGACGATCTTGATCAGGGCGAACCAGAACTCGAACTCGCCGAAGGCTTTCACCGCGATCAGGTTGACCGTGCCCATGCTTATCAGGGCGGCCAGGGCCCAGATCCAGCGCGGTACATCGGGGAACCAGACGCCCATGTACACCGCCACCGCGGTGATTTCCGCCACGCAGGTCACCAGCCACAGGAACCAGTAGTTCCAGCCGGTCAGAAAGCCCGCCAATGGGCCCAGGTAATCTTGTGCATAGCGGCTGAAAGAGCCGGCGACAGGGTTATGAACAGCCATTTCACCAAGGGCGCGCATGATCACCAGAACCGCCAGGCCGCCGATGATATAGGACAGCATGATGGCCGGACCGGCCATTTGAATGGCCTTGGCCGAGCCGAGGAATAGCCCGACACCGATACAGGCGCCGAGGGCCATCAAACGAATATGCCGTTCGCCCAGTTCGCGTTTGAGTGGACCGCCTTGAGCGGTCTCGCCGTGAGGCAGATGGTTGTCTGCGCGCATAGAGATACAACCTCATCTTGTTATTGGATATGAACCACCGAGCAGGGCAGGTACCGGCGGATGGCCTGTACTTACTCAACCGGGTCGACCTTATGGGCCGGCCCGTCTGGCAGGGCAAAAACCTGCGAGATCAGCGGGACGCGCAGTATAAAAAGCTGGTTGTAGGGGATTTCACTATATAAATTGCGAATTTAAGCGATAAATATCGGAAAAAACCGCTTGAGTGGAGGTGCTTTAGCTGGTGCTGTCTGCTTTATCAAGCGAAAAATAATGCCGGATGTTACGCGGCAAGGGTACGGGATGAGGTGGTATGCCCTGGCGAGGACAAGGTTCGGTCGATCTACCACGTAGGCTATACGTTACAACTTACAAACAGTTTCGACATCTTTCATCGCCCTTTTCTAATTATGATGCGCTGCGTATTGCACTGCTGGCACGCACGATTTTTTTAAAAGGCACTGCACCATGTCGATCTCCCCCATGACCCCGGAACAGCTTGAACAGTCGATCAAGATCACTCGACTGTTCAGCACGCCGTTAGCCAGCCTGGAGTACCCGGACTTTCCGGCGCTGAACGATGAGTTACGGACGACAATACTGCAGCGCGCCGCAGAAACCCCCAGTGTGGTTCACAGCAACGAAGGTGGCTGGCAGTCCGATGATGATTTCGCCGCATGGTCCGGTGACGCGGGGGCTCGACTGATTGCCTTCGCCAATACATTGGCCAACCAACTATCCGCGGTGAACAGCCTTGAGCATGGGTTGATAGAGCCTAATCTGCAGTGGACCCTGAGCGCTTGGGCGAACGTCAATCACCACGGTCACTCCAATGCACTGCACGGCCATCCCGGTGCGTTTTGGTCTGGGGTCTATTGGGTCGATGACGGCACTGACGAAACCTGTTCGCCAGTTGGCGGCGAACTGGAGTTCATTGACCCCAGGGGCATGCTCCCGTCGATGCTCGCCCCGGCACTGCGCATGCGTATCGGCGGCTGTCTGGATGCTGGCTATAGCAGCTGCTTTGTTCCCCGCACCGGTACCTTCCTGATGTTCCCCTCCTGGTTGATGCATGCGGTACGGCGCTATGAAGGCGCGCGCGCGCGGATCTCCATCGCGTTCAATTTGTGCGGTTGATGACCGGGGGCCTGCCCCCTTGGCAGCCGGGCATCCCTCGGATAAAAATCACCAGTTCATAATCAACGGCAGCCCAGGACGGAAATCGTGTGCCTGGCCGCTTGCGCCATGATCGATTTCCAACACGACCAAATGCTCGTGACTATGAACAATTTCAAATTCGTTCAGCTGGTTTGCACAGTTGGCAGGGGTAGAAAAAGCGTGACTGTTGGGCGTGGTCACTCGCACAGATGTAATCTCGCGAAAGCCGTTGGGATGTTCAAACGGCTGTGCCCGCTCAATCGGAGCTTCATCGGGGCGCTTGGCAAACGAAAGAAAAAACCACATCGGTTCGGATACAGGCGCATGTCCCACGTCGACTTTCAGGGCGGCGGGTAAGTAAACAGGTCGATACTCCCAGGCCGGAAATGGCGGCTTTTCCCCTTCGCTGGAGGGTCTGAAGCAAACTCCAAAGGGCGCGGCGACTCCATCCGCGCATTGGAGGCGGTCAAAGAGTTGTGTCGGCGCTGTTAACTGGCTTTGAGCTGCTAACTCATCGGTAAGATATAAAAGCTCAATGAAAGCGTTCTGGAAGAAGAACCTTCTATTGGCAGTGCCTTGGCCGGTGTGTGCGTTTGGCGTCCCTTCAACAAGCCCGAGGGTTTGCAGAGCGTCAGCGCCTCGACCTGCATCGTGCACACAAATAAAAAGGTGATCCATTTCCATCGTTAATTCCCTTTAATCCCGATATTCGATTGCTCGATTATTCCGCAAGCGCTCAGTAACTTCACTCGCCCGCTGCGTCGGCAGAGGGTAAACGATCTGCTGATCGGCCCTCGCTACCTTGCGTTTTCAGCGGGCGCTACTCCTCGGATAATAATCGTTTGCTAATCATTGCCACTGTCTCCGCCGCAGACGTCAGGGCTGTGTCTACATCAGCGTTGATAACCTTTGCCGAAATGCTTTTCCAGGCGCGCTTGCACGAGCTCCAGAGAAATCGACAGCACCCAGTAGATGACAGCCGCGGTGGTCAGCATCTCCAGGTATCGATAGCTGGAGCGGCCGTAGGACTGAGCCAGGAACATGACTTCCCAGACGCCCATTACCGAGATCAGCGAGGAGTCCTTGAGCATTGAGATGAACTGATTGGCGCAGGGCGGGATGATGGTACGCATGGCCTGGGGCAGGCTGATGTGCCAGAAGATTGTCCCCGCGCGCATGCCCAGCGCGAGTGCCGCCTGGCGCTGGCCTGCGGCCACGCCAATGATTCCGGCGCGGAAAATTTCGCTCAGGTAGGCGCCGTAGTTGAGCGACAGGGCGATGATCCCCGCCACAATCGCGCCAGGCACCAGGCCCAACTGTGGCAAGCCCAGGTAGATCAGCAGGATCTGGATCAACAGGGGAGTGCCGCGGAAGAACGAGGTGTAGAAACTGGCTACGCCAAACAGCACCGCGCTGTTGGACAGCCGCGCCAACGCTGCGGCAAAGCCCAGCAACACTGAGGCCAGCATTGAGCACAGACACAGGAACAAGGTCAGCGCGGCGCCTTGCAGGAAACCGTTGGGGCCGAGCTTGAAGCCTGCCAGGTTGGGAAATTTCTCGATGATGATCGAAAACTTCAGGTCAAAGCTGAGAAAGAAGCCCACGAACAGCAGGAACAACACGAGCCATGTCAGGTACAGGCGGGTGCGAAAGCCGAACAGGCGCGAACCCGTCGCGGCGACGACGGGTTTGGGAGCAGGTTGATGGGCACTCATTTACTGATGTCGGCGCCGATCCACTTCTGCGATAGCCTGGCCAGCGTACCGTCGGCCTTCAGCTCGGTAAACACTTGGCGCACCTTGGCGTCCCACTGTGGATCGCCTTTCTCGATGGCCACCGAGTTGGGTTCTTCATACAGCGGTGCTCCCGCCAACTTGAAGCGTTTGTCCTGTTCCAGACGCGGTTGCGCGGTTACCAGGTTGGTCAGGATCGCATCCAGACGCACGCCGGCGCCCAGGCCCAAATCCTGGAAGGCAACGTTGTCGGTGTCATAGGGGGCGGCCTGGACGACGTCGAAGGGGTATTCGATCTTCTTGTCCTCGGCGCCCTCGATCACCAGACTCTTGTTCAAGTAGCTCTCGTAGCTGGAGGCGCTGGTAAGACCGACCTTACGCCCTTCGAGGTCCTTGGCCGAGTGGATGCGGTCATCCTTGGCATTGACCACGATCACCGCAGGGGAGGCGTAGTACTCCACGGGGAAGTCAAATACCTCGGCGCGGGCCTTGCTCGGGGTCATCGAACAGATGCAGATGTCGTAGCGACCGCTCCAGCGGCCAGCGGCGATGACATCCCAGGACGGTGTCTCCAGGCGCAGTTTCACGCCGAGCTTTGCCGCCACCGCTTTGGCGACGTCCACATCGAAGCCGTCGAGCTGGTTTTGTTCATTGAGGAAGGAGAACGGCGGATAGCTCTCCATCAACACATTGACCAGTTCCTTGCGCGACTCCACGCGCTCCAGAGTGGCGCCCGCGAAGGCTTGAGAGGTGGCACCGAGTGCCAGGAGGCCCAGACCCAGCAGGGAAGGAAAACGCATGAAAGTACCTAAAAAGTTAGCGATAATGGATTTATGATATTTAATAGTTATAAAAGAAAAGCACATAGTGAATTTTTTTCATAAGCATATATAGGAAAGTTATATGAAGGAGCGATCCATGGTAATTCTTGATGGTGGCATGGGGCGGGAGCTGCAACGGCGTGGCGCCCCGTTCCGGCAGCCGGAGTGGTCGGCGTTGGCGTTGACCGAAGCGCCGGAGGCGGTCATTGCCGTTCACAGCGCCTTTATCGAGGCCGGTGCCCAGGTTATCACCAGCAACAGCTATGCCGTTGTCCCTTTCCATATTGGCGAGCAGCGCTTTGCCAGTGAAGGGCTCGAGCTGGCGATGACCGCCGGCAGACTGGCACGTACCGCAGCGGATGCCAGTGCGCGACCGGTTCAGGTAGCCGGCTCACTGCCACCGTTGTTCGGCTCCTATCGGCCCGACCTGTTCCAGCCGCAGCGGGTCACGGAGGTGCTCACGCCGCTGCTCCAGGGGCTTGCCCCCCACGTGGATCTCTGGCTGGCTGAAACCCAGAGCGCGATCGCCGAGGTGCAGGCCATACATTCGCACCTGCCTTCCGACGGTAAGCCGTTTTGGGTGTCTTTCACCCTGCAGGACGAAGAGCTCGACGACGTACCGCGTCTGCGCTCGGGAGAAACAGTGGCCGACGCCACCGCGGCGGTGGTGAAGACGGGTGTTCAAGCGTTGTTGTTCAACTGCAGCCAGCCAGAGGTCATGGGGGCCGCCATTGATGTGGCCCGATCGACCATCGAGCGTCTGGGCGCGGACATCGCTATCGGGGCCTACGCCAATGCGTTCCCGCCCCAGCCGAAAGAAGCCACTGCCAACGATGGTCTGGATGAGTTACGCGAGGACCTCGGTCCTTCAGGCTATCTGGCATGGGCCAGGGACTGGCGCCAGAGGGGCGCGAGCCTGCTCGGCGGTTGCTGTGGAATCGGCCCTGGACATATTGCTGAGCTCAAGCGTGACCTGGGATGAAACGCTAGCGTTATGAACGGGAAGTCTCGCTTCCCGCTCATCGCGTTGTCATCACATCGCTGCGTGGAAAATCTCTTCGATTTGTGTCTGTACGGCAGTCCGGGGGTTGGTGAAGCCGCAGGCGTCTTTCATGGCATTGGCCGCCAGCGTTGGAATATCCTCCACCTTGACGCCCAGTTCAGCCAAACCGCTCGGAATGCCTACGTCCGAAGACAATTTACGGATGCCGGCAATGGCCGCTGCCGCGCCTTGCTCGTGGTCAAGATGTTGGGTATCGAAGCCCATCGCGCTGGCGACGTCCTTCAGGCGAGCCGGGCAAACGCTGGCATTGAAGCTCTCGACGTGAGGCAGCAATATCGCGTTGCAGACACCGTGCGGCAGGTCATAGAAGCCCCCCAACTGGTGTGCCATGGCGTGCACGTGGCCAAGGGAGGCGTTGTTGAACGCCATCCCGGCGAGAAACTGCGCGTAGGCCATATTTTCCCGTGCCTGCATGTCGCCGCCGTTGGCGACCGCGTTGCGCAGGTTGGCGGAGATCAATTCCACGGCCTTGAGCGCGCAGGCATCGGTGATCGGCGTGGCCGCGGTTGAAACGTAAGCTTCGATGGCGTGGGTCAAAGCGTCCATGCCGGTGGCGGCGGTCAGGCCTTTGGGCATGGCGGCCATCAATGAGGGATCGTTAACCGACAGCAGTGGCGTCACGTTACGGTCGACGATGGCCATTTTTACGTGGCGGGTTTCGTCGGTGATGATGCAGAAGCGGGTCATCTCACTGGCGGTGCCCGCCGTGGTATTGATGGCAATCAGTGCCATTTGTGGCTTGGCAGACTGATCGACGCCCTCGTAGTCACTGATATGCCCACCATTGGCGGCGCACAAGGCGATGCCCTTGGCGCAGTCATGGGGAGAGCCGCCGCCCAGGGAGATGATGAAGTCGGCGCCGCTGAGCTTGAGTTGCTCCAGGCCCTTTTCGACGTTGCTCACGGTCGGATTCGGCTTGGCCCCATCAAATACGGTTGCCTGGATGTCCTGTGCCGCCAGCAGCTTGGCGACCTTGTCCGCGACCCCGGCTTTGGCCAGCCCGGCGTCGGTGACGATAAGTGCGTGACGGAAGCCATATTTGCGAATGGCATCCATAGCCTCATCGAGACTGCCGATGCCCATCATGTTTACGGATGGAATGAAGAACGTGCTGCTCATGACTAGCCCTCATTATTGTGATTATTGGCCCGAACGGCCAGTGGTGCACTCATCAAGATGGGCTCATCCTAGGAGCGATGGAGCAGCGGTTAAATGGTCCTTTAGTCCGCGCAATGGGGGTCTTTGGTCGTAGTGGCTCGCGCTATCATCCTATTGGAGTGGTTACCCCCTACCCAAGTAGGATACGGACCCAGGTCCAGTCTTCGTAGACTGGATAATCAGACAGCGCACTTTGCGGGAGGCGACGATGCAACAGGCCCAAACCGATGGCGTAGTCAGCGCGATGTCGATGGCAACCGAGGCGCAAGAGGTGGCACAGGAACTGGCGCGGAAGCTATTGCACCCGCATTTGGGCTTCGTGCTGTTCTTTTGTTCGGTCGAATACGATTTGCGGGCCTTGGGCACCGCATTGCAGCAGAGCTTTGGCGGCATCCGCGTGGTGGGCTGTACCAGCGCCGGGGAAATCACCCCTGAAGGCTATAGTCGTGGTGGCGTGACCGCGGTGGGTTTTGATCATCGGCATTTCTCGATTGCCGCGGAGTTGATCGACGAAATGGAGCGTTTCAGCCTGATCGACGCCCAGCAAATGGTCGAGAGGCTGGTCGGCGACTGTCGCAGCAACACCTTGGCGCCGATCAAGGGCAACAGTTTTGCCCTGACGCTACTCGACGGCCTGTCCAGCCGCGAGGAAATGGTCCTTGCCGCGCTGAGCGCGGCCTTGGGCGATATCCCTCACTTTGGCGGTTCTGCCGGAGACGATAACTACCTGACCCATACCCATGTGTACTTCGGCGGCGAATTCCACAGCGGCGCGGCGGTGGTGCTGTTGGTCAATACCTGGCTGGACTTCGAAGTGTTCACGACGCACCACATTTTGCCGCGTGCGGAAAAGCTGGTGGTCACGCGCGCCGACAGCGGCATGCGCCGGGTTTACGAACTCAATGCGGAGCCGGCGGCCGAGGAATACGCACAGATTATCGGAGTGCCGGTGGCGGAGCTCAATCACCAGATTTTTGCCGCTCACCCGTTGGCTGTGCGTATCAACGATCAGTACTACGTCAGGGCCATTCAACAGGTCAATCATGACTTGAGCTTGAGCTTTTACTGTGCGGTCGAGAACGGCATCGTCCTCACGGCCATGACGCCTGGCCCCTTGCTGCCCAACCTGCAAGCACTGTTCGACGGTTTGCAGGAGCGCCTGGGCTCGTTGTTGCTGACCATCGGTTGCGACTGTTTCCTGCGGCGCCTGGAGCTGGAAGACGATGGCAGTGTCCAGCAGATCGGCGACTTCCTGCGTGAGCATCGGGTGATAGGTTTCAACACCTACGGAGAACAGTTCAATGGCATGCACATCAACCAGACTTTCACCGGCGTTGCCATTGGACGGAACCGTGCAGTCATCTCCAACTGAGTTGCTTGAGCAGATCGAACAACTGCAGCGGGATAATCAAAAGCTGCGGCGGATCAACGCGGCGCTGATTGAACGGGTCGAGTCCGGTACCGCGGGTGGCAATGATTCCTATGCGGCCTTTCAGTACTCGGTGGTACTGGCCGAGCAGGTCAGGGAGCGTACCGATGCGTTGAACCATGCCATGGCCGAGCTCAAGGCCAGCAATAATCTGCTCAGTGATGCGCGCCTACGGGCGGAAACGGCCCATCAACATTTGGTCGACGCCATTGAAAGTATTTCCGATGCATTCGTGCTGTTCGATGAGAACCAGCGCATCGTGCTGTTCAACAGCCGCTTCAAGGCGTTCTGGGTCAACAGCCGGGTCCGGATCATCAGCGGCATGCGCTTGACTGAGGTCAAGCGGTTGATGGTCAGTACCGGGCTGTTTATTGAAGAGCCACGTCACAACGCCGACGAACACCTGCTGTATCGTCTGAATGATGGCCGCTGGTTGCAGGTCAGCGAGCGGCCGACTCGCGAGGGTGGTCGGGTGATCCTGTTTACCGACATCACCGAGGTCAAGCTCAGCGAAACCATGCGCCGCGAGCAAGCAGTTGCGCAGAAATCGCACCTGCTGCAACGGGCCGTCGACAACCTGTCCCAGGGGGTCGCGATGGTCAACGCCGAGGGGATCCTGGAACTGTGGAATCGTCGCTTTCTGGAGCTGAGCGGACTGGCTCCGATTGCCGCGCACAGGCTTTTTTCAGAGGTGATCGCCGACAGCGAACTGGGGCTGTTGACGCCGGCCAGTCGCGACACCAACGGCCGAGTGATCCATGAGCGCGAGCAGCGACTGGACGATGGTCGGGTGCTGGAAATTCGCACGCATCCATTACCTACCGGCGGTTTCGTCAACACCTTCACCGACATCACCGAACGCTACCAGCATGCTGAGGCCCTCAGCGAGAGCGAACGCTGGATTCGCTTGATCACCGACCATGTCCCTGCGCTCATTGCTTACCTGAACGCCGATCTGGTCTATGAGTTCACCAACAAGGTCTATGAGGAGTGGTACTGCTGGCCGCGTGGCGTGATGCTCGGCCAGAGCTTGCGCGAGGTCCATAGCGAAGAGCACTACCAGCGTCTGGAAACCTATGTCGAACGCGCCCTTGCGGGGGAAAGCGTGACCTTCGAATGTCCCGAAATCAACATCAACAATCAGGAGCGCTACATGCTGCGCTCCTATGTGCCCAATCGGTTGGCCAATGGTGAAGTGATCGGCATTTTTGTGTTGATCCGCGATATCACCGAACGGCGCCGTACCGCCGAAGCGTTGCACCAGGCGTATCAGAACCTTGAACTGCGCGTCCGCGAACGCACGGCCGAGCTGACCACCCTGAACAGCCAACTGCTGCGCGAGATCGACGAGCGCAGTCGGGTAGAGTCGCGCCTGCGTGAAGCCAAGCTCGAAGCCGAGCAGGCCAACCTGTCGAAAACCAAGTTTCTGGCCGCCGTCAGCCATGATCTGCTTCAGCCACTCAACGCCGCACGCCTGTTCACCAGCGCCTTGTTGGAGCGACGCGAGCCACAGGCCAACGCAATCCTGGTGCGTAATGTCAGTAATTCGCTGGAAGACGTGGAGAATTTGCTCGGGACACTGGTCGACATCTCCAAGCTGGATGCCGGGGTGATCAAGGCCGATATCGCGCCGTTCGCCTTGAGCGAACTGCTGGAAAACCTGGCGGTCGAGTTCGCGCAAGTGGCCACCAGCGAGGGTTTGCGCCTGGAGTTCGTGCCATGCTCGGCGCTGGTACGTAGCGATATCCAGTTACTCGCGCGGATTCTGCGCAACCTGCTGAGCAATGCCATCCGATACACCACCAGCGGCCGTGTGCTGCTCGGTTGTCGTCGCCATCGCCATCGCCTGTCCATCGAGGTCTGGGATACGGGGATCGGGATTGCCGAGAACAAGCTGGAGGAGATTTTTCAGGAGTTCAAACGTGGCGACGTGCAACGGCCCCATCAGGATCGCGGGTTGGGGCTCGGGTTGGCCATTGTCGAAAAAATCGCCGGAATACTCGGGCATAAGATCAGTGTCCGTTCGACCCCCGGCAAGGGTTCGATGTTCGCTGTCGAAGTGCCGCTGACTCTCAGCGCGCCCAAACCACAGATCCAGTTATCCATGACCGGGCCAATGCTCGACAGGTTGCGTGGGGCACGGATCTGGGTGCTGGACAATGACGCGGCGATTTGCGCGGGGATGCGCACGCTGCTGGAAAGCTGGGGCTGTCAGGTTGTCACCGCGTTATCCGAGCAGGACCTGGCGCGGCAGGTGGAGAACTATCGTTGCGACGCCGACCTGTTGATTGCCGATTATCACCTGGACAATGAGCAGAACGGTGTCGATGCGGTGGCAACGATCAACGCCCGACGCGGCTCACCCTTGCCGGCGCTGATGATCACCGCCAACTACAGCAATGAGCTGAAGCTGCAAATGCGTGAGCTGGGCCACACCTTGATGCACAAGCCAGTGCGGCCGATGAAACTCAAAACCGCGATCAGCCATCTGTTAGGCCAATAGTCGACAGGTGGCTCAACTCAGCGTCGCAGGTAGGCGCTGAAATCGATATCCCCAGCGCTGAGAATCGCCTGGACCCGGTTATGCACGTTGAGTTTGCGCAGGATTGCCGAGACATGAGCCTTGACGGTGGTCTCGGCGATTTCCAGGGTGTAGGCGATCTGCTTGTTCGATTCGCCCTTGGTCATCCGTTCCAGGACCAGCAATTGCTTGCGGGTCAGGGACTGCAGTAACTCAGGCGCAAAGCCTGGTGTGCTGTTCATGCTGCGCCGGGTGTCGTTCTTTTGTGAGTGGATGATGTCCGAAGGCAGATAGACATTGCCATTAAGGATCTGCTCAATGGCTTCAGTCATCTGCGCGCGTGGCGAAGACTTGGTGATGAAGCCCACCGCACCATACATAATGGCTTGCAGCACAACCTGTTTGTCTTGCTCGGCGGACACAATCACCACCGGAATGGTGGGCGCCTCGTTGCGCAGATTGATCAGGCCATTGAGGCCGTGCATGCCAGGCATGTTCAGATCGAGCAGGATCAGGTCGAGGTCGTCATGGCTCCGAGTCAGTGCCAGGGCGCTCTCCAGGTCGGCGGTTTCCATCACCTCGCTGCCCGGAAAACCATCGCTGATCACATTGGCGATGGCTTCCCGAAACAGCGGGTGATCATCGGCAATTAGAATTTTGTACATGGCCTTTCACCTCTTTATTGTTGATTGCGGTGTGGCGGCGGGGCGTATCTGTTGTGCAGGGAAAGGGCTCAGGGTACGCGGTGCAGGGTAAGGGGCAATGCTTTTCTGGTCATAGAGGCATTACATGCCACTACCCATGCTTTGTGAATGCGACGATAGTCAGGTAAACCCGTACCAAAGTACTGGGTGTTGCGCGTTTGCGGTTTCTCGGGTGTAGCCAAATTACGACTAAATGACAAGGTTACCCCTGCCAACGGCGCATTCGTTTGGCGGCGGAGGTTGTCTAACATCTGTTCATCGCGTGCTCGATCAACAGGCAACGACCCGCAAAGAGGCCTCAATCATGATTTACGCACAACCCGGAACCCCAGGCGCTGTAGTTTCTTTCAAACCACGCTACGGCAATTACATCGGCGGTGAGTTTATCGCGCCGGTCAGTGGCGAATACTTCACCAATACCTCGCCAGTCAACGGTGAAGTGATTGCCGAGTTCCCGCGCTCCAGCGCCGCGGATATCGAACTCGCGCTGGACGCCGCTCATGCCGCCGCCGATGCCTGGGGCAAGACCTCGGCACAGGATCGCTCGCGGGTCCTGCTGAACATTGCCGACCGCATTGAACAGAATCTTGAAGTACTGGCCGTTGCCGAAACGTGGGATAACGGCAAGGCCGTGCGCGAAACCCTGAATGCCGACGTTCCGCTGGCCGCCGACCACTTCCGTTATTTCGCCGGTTGCATTCGTGCTCAGGAAGGTGGCGCCGCGGAGATCAACGAACTGACCGCGGCTTACCATTTTCATGAGCCGCTGGGGGTGGTCGGGCAAATCATTCCGTGGAACTTCCCGCTGCTGATGGCCGCCTGGAAACTGGCGCCGGCGCTGGCCGCAGGCAACTGCGTAGTGCTCAAACCGGCGGAACAAACCCCGCTGTCGATCATGATCTTCGCTGAGCTGATCAACGACCTGCTGCCGCCGGGTGTCTTGAATATCGTTCAGGGCTTTGGCCGTGAAGCCGGTGAGGCCCTGGCCACCAGCAAGCGTATCGCCAAGATCGCTTTTACCGGTTCCACCCCGATCGGTTCGCACATCATGAAATGTGCCGCTGAGAACATCATCCCGTCCACCGTGGAGCTGGGCGGCAAATCGCCGAACATCTTCTTCGAAGACATCATGCAGGCCGAACCACAGTTTATTGAAAAGGCGGCTGAAGGCCTGGTGTTGGCGTTTTTCAACCAGGGTGAAGTCTGCACCTGCCCATCGCGTGCCTTGATCCAGGAATCGATCTACGACGAGTTCATGGCCGTAGTGATGAAGAAGATCGTCAAGATCAAACGTGGCGATCCGCTGGACACCGAGACCATGGTCGGCGCTCAGGCGTCGGAGCAGCAATACGACAAGATCCTTTCGTACCTGAAGATTGCTCAGGAGGAGGGCGCGGTACTGTTGACCGGCGGCGCGGCGGAACGTCTGGAAGGCGAACTGTCCACGGGTTACTACATTCAGCCGACGCTGCTCAAAGGTCACAACAAAATGCGCGTGTTCCAGGAGGAGATCTTTGGCCCAGTCGTGGGCGTGACCACCTTCAAAGACGAAGCCGAAGCCCTGGCGATTGCCAACGACAGCGAGTTTGGCCTGGGCGCTGGTCTCTGGACCCGTGACATCAACCGTGCTTACCGCGTGGGGCGGGCGATCAAGGCTGGTCGCGTGTGGACCAACTGCTATCACCTGTACCCGGCGCATGCCGCGTTCGGTGGCTACAAAAAATCCGGTGTCGGTCGTGAAAACCACAAAATGATGCTCGACCACTACCAGCAGACCAAAAACCTGTTGGTCAGCTATGACATCAATCCGCTGGGTTTTTTCTGAGCCGGAGTGTGGCAAACCTCACCCTTCAGGGCGAAGAAGGTTAGCGTGGGCGGCGTAGCTCTGCCGCTCAAACCTGGCCCCGAGAAAATCAATGTAATCCTCACGCCGAGCACTCCGCGCGTGCCGCAAAAAGGCCATTCACTGGGGCCTTCACTTGATGGCCAGGTACGCGCGGGGGCCGCGCCTGGCCGGTTCGGATCTGGGCTGCCGTCGACCTCAAACCTCCTCGCCTGAAGACCTCTAAAATCAGCAACGAGCCCATTTCGCCGACCAACTGGTCGATGTGGTTGGGCTCTATCTGAACCCACCGTGTAACGCCATTACAAACAAATACAGTTTTATACAAAATACGAACAGTTTTCATACGGCGCCATGCAATGACGTGTGTGAAGATGTCATCGCAGTCATGGAGGCGTGGCTTCTATCATAGTCCAGGTAGCTGCTGGCTCAAGCTTTCAATTTAATGATTGGGAGGCTTTAACCTGCTCAGGTAAGCTCCGCTCTCTGGAGAAACCTTTCAGGCGCGGTGTCTGGGCGTGGTTTGATTTTTTTTGTAAAGCCAGTCAGTATTTTCAGGGCGATGAGTGGCTGTGGCTCACGTTTACAGCATTGCTGGCAGTATTTTTGCCGGGGGTATTATCGGATGTACGGACAAGATTTTTAATCAAGTACTTTCCATGGTATTTTAGGCGGTTCGCCATGCCTGGCTAGAAATTGCTCCAGAAACTTCAGCGCTGCAGGTGTTCGGTCGACATCTTGATGGCTGTTTCGAAGAAATTTCACGTAGTAAAACCTGCACTTTTGGTGATAATTATTAAATTTTTTAGCCGGCTGGATTCTGGTCCGACTCTGTGTGCGCTCTCACTCGTGCTAATGGTGCTTGCCGGTTGTTCGGTGGCCCCGTTACCTCCGCTGAAACCTCCGACCCCCGACATTTGGCGAAATGCGCCAGCCCGTGTTTTGCCTCTGCGTCCAGACCTGAATAAATGGTGGCACGCCTTTGGCGACCCGGAGTTGGATGCGCTGGTTGATCGCGCACTGCAAAACAATCTGGAAGTCGCTCAGGCGGTGGAGCGCTTACGTGCGACAAGGCTACTGAGTCAACATGCCCAAGACCCGTATTTGCCCTCGCTGGGTATCCAGACCAGGGACGCCGTAAGCCCGGATACCAGTACTTCCTACTTTCTGATCGGTTTCGATGCGCTATGGGAACTTCCATTGTTTGGTGCGAAACAAAGTGCCGATCGTCTCGCCCAGGGAGACGAGGAGCGGGTGAAGGCCGACCTGCGCTTGGCGCAGGTATCGTTGGTCGCGGAAGTCAGTCGGCGTTGGATCGAGCTGCGCTCGGCGCAGCAAATGGAAGTTTTTCTGGGTGACATCCAGGAGGCTCAGCGTGAAAAACTGAGGTTGATGCTCGTTCGCGAGCGACTAAAGCTGGCGACGGCCTCCGACGTTGCAGGCGCTCGAGCGGAACTGGCTCAGGCGCAGATGGCTCTGGCTGAGCCGCGACAGGCGATAAACAGTAACGCGCAACAGTTGGCTGTACTGTTGGGCCAGAATGAGCCGGACCCGCGATGGTTGCGCCCAAGGCCACAACTGAACCTTGGCCAATGGCAACTGAGTAGCGTACCGACGGACCTGTTGCGCACGCGCCCGGAAATTGCCAGCGCCGAAGCAGAGGTGATACGCGCGGCAGGAGATCTTGGCATGAGCCAGGCCGATATTTACCCGCACATCAGCCTGGGAACTTCACTGCAGTGGTCGCTGAACATTGCCAGCAATCGCAAACGGGCTCGCAGCGGTGACAGCATCTTCTCGTATGGCCCGGGGATCAGTATTCCCTTGTTCGATTGGGGCGAACGCGTGGCCAATGCAAAGGCCAAGAGTCACCAGTTGCAAGCGGCTGTCCTGGCTTATCGGCAGGCCGTATTGCAGGGGGTGGCCGAGGCTGAAACCGCCTTGGGCGACCTGGAGCAATCGCGCCTGCGCGAGCAATCCTCCCTGGAGGCTTGCGCTGCCGTTCAAGCCCGCCTGGATGCCTTGCAGCAGCGAGCCCGACTTGGGCTGCTGAGCAAGCTGGACCTCGAGAGTGGCCAGATTGAAAAGCACCGGGTCATGGTGCAGGTCACCCAAGCGAGTGTCGATCGAAGCATTGCCTACATCGCACTGTACAAAGCACTCGGGGGCGCGCCGTTGCCGAGCGAAACCATGAAGGACAGCAACTGATGGTCGCGCTCGCCCGCCAAACGCTGATCTACGAGTGGCGGCGCTTTCTGCCCGCGATTATTGCCGTCGGCTTTGCCGGCTTGCTGCAACTGCTCCAGGCCGCGCTGGTACTCGGCATCTTCAGCAGTGCCAGTGTCTATATCACCGGCTCCTCGGCCGATCTTTGGGTCGGTTATCCCGGCACGCAAAGCGTCAATCTCGGCCGGTTGATCGATACCGGGGTGGAGATGCGCCTACGCATGGATCCAGATGTGGTTCGGGTGGAACCTTTCCGCTGGGTCGATGCCGACTGGCGTGGTGCGGGCGACACCGGTGGCGTGTCGGTATTTGTCTCCGGTATCGATACCGGGGCCCAGGGCCTGATGTTTGAGCATGTATTGCCTGCCGAGTTACGCGCACGTTTGAACGAGGCGGATACGGTCATCGTCGATCGGGCCGACCTGGACAACCTGGGCGTCAGCATAGGCGATACAGCGGCTATCAACGGTCGTCGCGTGCGCGTGGTCGGCGTCACTAGCGGGTTGCGGGCGTTGGGTGGTGTGAATGTGCTGACCTCGTTGTCGACCGCTCGACAACTCGATGCCTCTGCAACCAATGGTGATCGTATTACCTATCTGGTGGCCAAGGTGCGCGAGCCGAGTCAGGCGGCGGCGGTTGCTGCCCGTCTGCGCGGCGCCACCGCGTTCGGCCGCTACGACGTGTGGACCGCGGAAGATTTCGCTCATCGTTCGCAGATGTATTGGATGTTCGATACCGGTGCCGGTGCCGGAGTATTGTTCCTGGCCGCGATCGTGTTCCTGGTCGGGGCGGTGATCACCAGCCAAACGCTGGTTGCCGCCGTCATTGGCTCAATCCGCGAATACGCGACATTGAACGCGCTTGGTGTAGGTGTAGGGGCCTTGCGCAAAATCGTGATGGAGCAGGCGTGCTGGGTCGGGGCTCTGGGTTTGCTGGGCAGCACAATGGTGACGTGTGTTCTTTTTGTCATTGCCGGGCACTACAACGTGCCAGTGGCGCTCTCTCCTGCCGTGGCCATTGCTTGCCTGGCCTTGAGCATGGGGCTGGTGGTGGTATCCGGTCTCGCCGCAATCCGCACATTACGTCACGCCGATCCGGCGAGTCTGTTGAGATAAAGATAGAACATGTCAAATCTACCAATGACCACACCGATCTCACTTCAGGCCAGGGGCATAAGTAAATCGTTTACCTCGGGTCGCGTCGTCAGCACCGTGCTGCATGACATCACACTGGACATACGGCCCGGCGAGCTGACACTGATCTCGGGGCCTTCCGGTTGTGGGAAAAGCACGCTGCTTGCCATCCTCAGCGGTTTGCAAGCACCCGACCAAGGCTGCGTCACCGCATTGGGGCAAAGTCTGGAGGGGCTCGATACGCACGCGCTGGAACGTTTTCGCTTGCAACACACGGGATTCGTATTCCAAGGATTCAATCTGTTTCCAGCCTTGAGCGCCCTGCAGCAGGTCGAACTGCCTCTGAGCTATCTCGGACTGACGGCAAAGGATGCGCAAAGGCGTGCCGCACAGGCGCTGGAGGAGGTCGGTCTGGGTCCGCGCATGCACCTGCGCCCGGCGGAGTTGTCCGGTGGTGAGAAGCAGCGCGTGGCCATTGCTCGCGCGGTGGCAAAAGAGCCTCAGTTGCTGTTCGCCGATGAGCCGACCAGCGCCCTGGACGCCGCCAACGGTCAGATCGTCATCGATATCTTGCACAGAATCGCGCGTAAACACGGCACCACCGTGCTGTGTGTCAGCCACGATCCGCGCCTGGTTAGCCATGTCGATCGGGTTTTGAGCATAGAGGACGGCCGCATATTGAATGATTACATCCCGTCATCCCGACCGGCCGATGTCGCCGGTATCAAGGAACATCTTGCATGAACTCGCGTTCGTTTGGCTCATGGTTCGTTGTGCTTGCCGCTACTTTTTTGCTGACGGGTTGCCCGCAGGACAATACCCCTTCGAAGAGCATTTCTGCCACCCCGGCCTATGTGGCCGTTGCGCGCGGTCGTATCGATGTTGAAGGGGGCCTGCTCAAGCTTGGCCTGGCTCGCGAGGGCGTGATTGCCGATATTAAAGTGCGTGAAGGCGAGCACGTCCGCAAAGGTCAGTTGCTCGCCTCACTGGACAGTGAGCTGGCACGCCTGGGAGTGAGCGCGGCGCAGACCGAGCAACAACAGGTTCAGGTTCAAGCGAAGCAGTTGGAAAGACGGATCAAATTTGCCGAACTGAAGGCGAATCGACTGGCCGATGCCTCGGCGTTGGGTGCTGGCGACGGGCAGAGTGCCGATGAAGCTCGCGAAGCCGCGCAACAGTTGCGCGGCGAAATTGAGAATAATCATACAGACGCCGCGGTAGCGGCGCGAAAGCTCGCCGTCGCGCGCTATGAACTGGCGCAACATAGCCTTCATGCGCCTGTCGATGCCGAGGTGGTCCGTCGTCTGGTCCAACCTGGAGCCACCGTTTCAGCACAATCGGGACCAGCCTTTGTGTTGCTGCCGGACGAGGCGCGCATCGTCCGGGCCGAATTGAACGAGTCTTTTACCAGCGCGGTAGTTCCAGGGATGAAGGCCGAAGTCACGGATGACAGCGGCAGCGGTCTACCGCCTCTGTCGGCCCATGTGCTGCGCATAAGTACCGTATTTGGTAACAGCATGCTTGAGGAGGATCCGTTGGTACGTGCCAATTCGCGCACGGTTGAATGTGTATTGGCATTCGACGAGCCGCCACCGTCTTCATTGCGTGTGGGGCAGCGGATGCTTGTGCGCTTCGGCCCCAAGTAGCCGTCGAATGAGGCCGCGCGCTCATTCTGGTTGCGTCCGTGCGGTCCCCGTTCCACCCCGGCTATGCATCACCGCCCGCTAATGGCGGGGTGCGCGGTGGGATCAGGCGTTTCGCCCCGGTCGCCTCGAATGCCGCCGCCAGGCGCAGCAGTGTTGAATCATCATAGGCTCGGCCGGCGAAAGTCAGGCCGACGGGCATGCCGATATCCGCCATAACGCCCATCGGCACCGTGACCGTGGGCACGCCCAGGTGACGGATGGCAAGGTTGCCGTTGGCGACCCAGACACCATTGCTCCAGGCGATATCCGCGGACTTGGGATCGACATCGGCATTCGCCGGCCCGACGTCGGCTACCGTCGGGAAAATTACCGCATCGAGCCCCAGGCGATCCATCCACTCTTCAAGGTCGATGCGTCGTGTCTGCTCGAGCCCGCGCAGTCCGTCGGGCAGCGTGCTGATCTCGTTCCACGGGGTGATGCCGCGCTCGGCCATCCGCACGTACTCGTCCATGCCGGCGGCCAGGTCGCCTTCGCGGTTGGGCAGGGTGCCGGGGTCGTGCGGGAAAATCTTCGCTCCGTCGACATCCACCAGGCGATTCAACGCCGGATCGCCGTTGGCCCGCAGGAAGTCATCGAAGGCCCAGGCTGACAGATCCCACAACTCATGGTGCAGGAACTCCTTGGAAACCAGGCCGCGGGTGAACACCGTCGGCGTCCCGGGACGATCGCCTTCGCAGTTCGAGACCAGTGGGAAATCGACCTCGATCACCTCGGCGCCCGCGGCTTCGAGCGCCTTGCGCGCGGCTTCCCAGAGCTCGATCACGCAAGCACGGGTATTGATGCGCTGGCCGGTCGGGCCGCCGATCCCGGGAGCCTCGCTGGTGCCCGCCTCGGGATCCGCGTTGATGTACATGCGTGGCACGCCGAAGCGCTTGCCAGCGAGCGCATCCGCACCGACGGCAAGCGCGCCATAGGAGGCGGGGCGTACCGAAGCCACACTCGGAATCGCTACCCAGGGTTGCATCCGCCACAGATCGCCACGGGTATCGGGATCCTCGGCCACCACCACCTCGAGCACCTCAAGCAGGTCGGCCATGGTCCTGGCATACGGCACGACCACGTCCATCGTCGGGGTCAGCGGCCAGTTCCCGCGTACCGAGATCACGCCACGCGACGGGGTATAAGCACACAGGCCGTTGTTCGAGGCCGGTCCGCGTCCGCTCGACCAGGTTTCTTCCGCGAGGCCGAAGGCGGCGAAGCTGGCGGCGGTTGCCGTCCCGGCACCATTCGATGAGCCCGAGGCAAAAGGCGCGGTGAGGTAGTCGGCGTTGTACGGGCTTTGCGCCCGACCATAGACCCCACGCTGCATGCCACCGTTGGCCATGGGCGGCATATTGGTCTTGCCCAGGCAGATCGCGCCCGCGGCGCGCAGCCGTTCGATGGTGAAGGCATCGCGATAGGCGATGAGGTTGGCGAAGGCCGGGCTGCCGGAGGCGGCGGTGAGCCCCTTGACCAGATAACTGTCCTTGGCCGTATAGGGAATGCCATCGAGTGGTCCCAGCGTTTCGCCCTTGGCCCGCCGTGCGTCGGAGGCCCGCGCCTCCTCGAGTGCCGCGGGGTTGCGCACCACCACCGCGTTGAGGGCGGTGGGCGTGTCGGCGCCGTCGTAGGCCTCGATCCTGGCGAGATAGGCCTGGACCAGCTCAACCGCCGTGGTCTGGCCGGACTCGAGCGCGGCGCGCAGTTGGGCAATGGAAATTTCGGTGACTTCGATCATGTTACCGCCGACGGCTGGTGGAGGATGCGCGGGGTGTTTGCATCCAATAATTTTATACAGGCGCTCTGCCTTTTGGAATCAGATGGGCGTGTTCCGTATACGAGTGAACTGCTGTTCAGTGACACTGGTTCCCCATTGCTGGCCTGTGGCCTCGCTCGTCAATTCAAAGCCGAAGGCTTCGTAGAGCCGTCGTGCCGCATCCAGGCCTTTGAATGTCCAAAGCTGGATGGCGGCGAAGCCGAATTGATCACAAAAGCACAGCGCTTCGCTGAGCAACTGACGGCCGACCCCACGGCCCCTGCAGCCGTCGTCCAGGATGAACCAGCGCAAGTGGGCCTGGTTGTTCCCAAGATCCTCCCCGTCAATGACGATCGAGCCGACGATGCGCTCGTCATGAGTGGCAACCCACACGCGGTTGCAGGGGGGCTCCAGGCGCCCGGCAAAGTCGGCAAGACCCATGGCGACCTGGCTTTCGAAGAACTGCCCAAAGTTGGCGTGCCGGGAGTAGAACGCGGCGTGCATTTCGGTCACCCGTCCGACCAGCCCCGGTCTGTAACCCGAACTGACGGTGATGGGGCTGCCTGCAGCCTTGACGCTGGTGCGTACCGCGCTTAGTGCCCGGGCATACGCCGCAAGGCCCTGGGCGACGGCTTGCTGCTCTGACCGGCTCAAGTGCTCCAGCGCCGAGGTGACTTGCGCCTGGCCATAACGATGGATGTGCGCAACGGTCTCTTTGCCTTTGTCGGTCAGGCGCAATTGCTTGACGCGCGCATCCTCGTCACGGGCGGCTTCCTCCAGTTCACCCGCGTCGATCAACTTGCCCATCATGCGACTGACGCTGGATTTTTCCAGGCCCAGCAGTTGAACCAGTTGAGCCGCCGTCAGCGTTCCGGCAGACGCGATCTCAAGCAACGCGTGTACCGCCGATGCCGAGTAGTCGGTAGCGGCCAGGGTGGTGCGCATAAAGCCCAATTCACGGACCATCGTGCGTGATGCGCGGCGGATCTCTTCAACTAGGGGTGGATCGACGGTCACGTGGATGCCTCCTGAGATATGGTTGTATAATACAACCATATTCGTTCAGGGCGTGTCCAGCCTCGTGGAGTGCCCCGCATCGTCAAAAAAATGAGGCATCAGTGAAAATCGCATAAGCTACACGCTAGCATTTCAACCACATGGAAGGACTCCATGATCACAAGAGCAACCTTGTTTCTCAAAGCCGAGTGGGCGAATGCCAGGCTCAGGATTGGTCATGTGGTGCTCTTTGTTGCAGCGGTTTGTATCTCATTGATAGCGATCAGCATCTGGGGGGTCTTCAACTCGTTGGAGTATCACCTGCATGACAAGGAAATCGAGATGTCAAACCTTTCCAAGACCTTGTCATCCAGTATCGCGGCGACCCTCACTCAAGTCGACACCGTGATATTGGGCATTCAGGGGCAAGTGGAAATTGAAGGCGCCGGGTCGGAAACCTTGAAGAGACTGGGGGGGATGCTGAGAAACCAACAAAAAAGCCTGCCGCAAGTCCATGGATTTTTTATTTATGATGAACAGGGGCGCTGGTTGTTCAACTCAAACGGTGCGATTCCGCTGGATGCCAATAACGCGGATCGCGACTATTTTATCTACCACCGCGAGCATGCCAGTAACGCGTTGTTTATTGGCCCCTCCATACGCAGCCGCTCAACCTCCGACTGGGTCATGACCCTCTCGCGCAGGCTCAACCATCCGGACGGCAGTTTTGCTGGAGTGGTGGTAGCCACCCTCTATCTTGACTATTTTCTCAGCCTCTATGACGGCATTGACATGGGGGAGAATGGTCTTATCAATCTGACCTCCGCGACCGGCCATATCGTGGTTCGCAAGCCCTTTCGCGAGGCTGACATCGGTACCGACATTTCAACAGGAGAAGTCTTCGCCCTGTTGACTCCTGGCGCCAGTTCGGGCATCGCGACAATAAGGTCATTTATTGACAAGGTCGAGCGAGTCATCAGCTTCCAACGGGTGAATGGTTACCCACTTGTCGTCATCGCCGCTTTTGATAAAAATGAAATACTGGCGGACTGGCGCAGCGAATCTTTTGCCGGTTTTCTTATAGCCTCGGTGTTGCTGCTGATCCTCAGTTTTCTTGGCTATCGACTGATAAGGCTGATGAGTCAGCAGATTCAAGCGCAAAAAGACCTGCAACGCTCTGAAGAAAATTATATCGAGGCAAACAGAGCGCTCGGGCAACTGGCTTTGGAAGATGGAATGACCGGTTTGCCTAATCGGCGCAAGTTTGATCTGTTCATGAGCACAGAAATAAGCAAGGCAAAGTGCACGTCCAGCGATGTTGCCCTTATCATGATCGACGTGGATTTTTTTAAAAGCTACAACGATTGTTACGGTCATGTACAGGGCGATGAGTGTTTACGGACGGTCAGCGCAATCATCAGGAAATATATTACTCGGGAGGGCGACCTGGCCGCCAGGTACGGAGGCGAGGAATTTGCCATCGTGCTCTTGGATACGGACTATGTCGGTGCCTTTATCATCGCCGAGAAAATTCGCACCGAGGTGGAGAGACGTTCAATTCAACATAGCGAGTCGCCGATCAACATCGTGACTGTCAGCGCCGGTATCAGTGCTTTGTCAGGCTCGAAAATGGACACGCCTGAAGATTTGATCGATATCGCTGACAAGGCACTGTATGTCGCAAAAAACAGCGGCAGAAATCGGACGGTTATTTCCAATCATTTCTCTGGTGCGCCGGCTTGAACGGATAGGCTACCCCGGTACAAACATCGCCACTGCCGCCGCGCTCATCACCGCCGTGGCAATCCAGCCCAGGACCCTCAACGGCCGGCTCACCGTGAAATCACCCATCACCGATTTCTTTGACACCAGGATGATGATCACGGCCATCAACGGTACTGCAACGACCCCGTTGATCACAGCGCTCCAGAACAAGGCTTTCATCGGGCTGATGGGTGAGTACTGGATGGCGAGCGCGGCGAGCACGCTGATGGCGATGATGCCGTAAAAGCCTCGGGCGTCGCGCACTTTGCGCTCGAGGCCTTCGTTCCAGCCCAACGCTTCGGACAGGGCATAGGCACCAGAACCCGCCAGCACCGGTACGCCGATCATACCCACGCCGAGTATGCCGAGGGCGAAGAGCAGGTAGGCGAAGTCGCCAGCCAGTGGCCGCAATGCGCTGGCCGCTTGCGCCGCGGTGTTGATGTCGGTTACGCCCGCGACATTGAGGGTCACGGCCGTGGCGAGAATGATGAAGTAGGCGGTGAGGTTGGAGTAGAGCATGCCGCTCCAGGTGTCCCAGCGGATGCGTCGCAGTTCCTTGAGTGCACTACCTGAGTCTTGATTGAGCGGGGCGCTGTGGGGGGGGCTCTGCATGTCCTCGACCTCTTCGGAGGTCTGCCAGAAAAACAGATAAGGGCTGATGGTCGTGCCGAAAAGCGCCACGACGACCGCCGCGGCGCTGGCATTCACGGTGAATTGCGGCCAGACCGTATGCAAGGCGACCTGCTCCCACGGGATATGCACGGTAAACAGCACGGCGGCGTAGGCCAGCAGTGAAAGCGTCAGCCACTTCAGGAAGAAGACATAGCGGTGGTAAGGGACGAACATCTGTAGCGCCAGCGTCCCGAACACGAAGACGGCGGTCATGAAGTGTCGGTTGACGCCACTGACCAGCTCCGCCACTTCGCCCATGGCGGCCACGTCGGCGGCAATATTCAGGGTGTTGGCGATAAGCAGCAGCAGGACGACACCCCGCAGCACGTTTGGCGAAAATGCCGTTTTGATGTTGGCGGCCAGTCCCTTGCCGGTCACTCTGCCGAGGTTGGCGCACATCAATTGAACGGCGGCCATCAACGGGAAGGTCAGAGGCATCGTCCACAGCATGTTCAGGCCGAATTGAGCCCCCGCCTGTGAGTAGGTGGCAATGCCGCTGGGATCGTCGTCGGCCACGCCGGTGATGAGCCCAGGCCCCAGTTTCGACAGTGGATGCTCTTTCAGGCGTCCCCACAGAACCCGGAAAACATGCGCGCGGGGAGTGCTTTTGACGCCCATTGATAGACCTCGATAGTGCGGTGACGGGAGGAGTGCGGTTCGAGAGCGCCTTCTACCGATGATGAGTCCAGGCGTCAAGGCGATCTGTCACTCTCCATTGAGTATGCTACAACTGATGCTCGTATCATCCCGTTCGAGGGGCTGCTGCCTATGCGGTTATGTTTTTTTGATGGGTTGGACCGCATTGAAATCGGTGACAAATCCGGCTTTGCTCTCAACCTGTCAGCTACGCGGACGGACAGCAATACCTACGATCAGCGAGCGGTCAAAATGGACCTGTGCGAGGCGTGGCAGGTGGAACGTTTCGTTCGCCGGTATTTTCAGGGCGCGGGTGAGATGCATCGTTTGCGCGCTTTGCTCTCCAGCCAGCTTTCCCATAACTACCGCTTGCCCGATGAGGAGGTCCTGAGGCAATTGTCCAGCCGCCTCCAGAATGGGCAGCTGTGTGCCTACGTTTATCCATACATGCCGATGGCCCGTACAAGAGTGCCGGCGTCGGGTGCGCTGGCCCGGGTTGATACTCCAAGGGTAAAGCCCGCGACTCGGCGTCCGCCGACCAAGCGCGTTGTCGAAGCGGAGACTCCCGCGCCCAGCCCGCCACCACCCGTTCAAGCCGAATCCGAGCGGCAGAAAAACATCAAGGCCACGCAAGATATTCAGGCGGCCACACTGGTGGAAGCCGCCAGGAGCGCGACACCTTTCTGTGAAATATGTGAACTCAATAAGGCCAAGACTTGAACATTGACGGCGACAAGACGAAGTCGACTTCGCTCGAGGCACTGATGACGCAGCTCTGGCCGAGCACGGATGATTCATCCGGCGAGTGTGTCTATTGGCTGCTCGATGGGGCGCGTGATCCCGAGATCACTGAGTCGATTCGACTCAGTGGGCTCAGTTTCTCGTGCCTGTATTCGGGGCCGCTGACACCCGGTCTTGAGGCGGCAGCGCCTTACCTGGTACGGCTTATGCCCAAGGCGCGGTCCACCAGGGCGTTGCTTGAGCGTGGCTGGGGGCGCGCCTGGGGGATTTTCATCCTGGCACCGGCGGCATTGCCGATGCTCGCCGTGCGTTTACATCTGAAGAAGTTTCTGCGCGTCCGAACCGAAGATAAGAGACGGCTCATGTTTCGTTATTACGATCCACGGGTCTTGTCGGTCTTCCTGCCCACCTGCACGGATGAGGAGTTCATGACATTCCTTGGGCCACTGGACCGCGTGCTCGTCGAGTTGGACGAAGGTACGCGCTGGAAAATATTCGATAGGGAGTGTCGTCCTGGCAATTTTCCCACATAGCGCGTAAAACGCCTCTCCGAGCCCTCGCCTGGAGGGCTTTGTCATCCGTATCCCGCACTCCAATCCGAAGAATCCAAGCATGAACCTACGCAATATCGCAGTGGGGCTGTCAGCCCTTGTGTTGCTCTCAACCGGCGCGGCACAAGCGCGCAGCCTGCTGGACCTCGTCGACCCACCCAGCCAGCATGAGAAACAAGGGCACCGTTCGGGCTCGATCAGCCAGAGCGCGGCGATTGACCTCTATTCGAGCAAACAGCAGCAGGCCTCATTTGACGGTTGCGCCGACCTGTTCCCCGGCGCCAGGCCGATCAGCACGGCCAGTGTGCCGGCCACGATGAAACCGCTGGCCCTGTGTTCCGACAGCTTTGCGGTGCTGTACTCGCAAACCAGCAAGACGCCGTTGGTGGTCGTGGAACGCCTGAGCGCGGCGCAGCTACGGGATGCCAAGGGCGAGGAGCGCACCAATCAGTTCTACCCCGATCCGCGTATTCCCAAGGGCGCGCGCGCGGAGCTGAGCGACTACCGGGCTCAACATCCGGCCATGGATCGTGGCCATCAGGCCCCGGCGGCCGATGCGCCGAATTCGAATGCCATGGCGCAGTCCTTCGCGTTGTCGAACATGGTGCCGCAGGACCCCACCAATAACCGCAAGATCTGGAGCAAGGTCGAGGCCGATGTGCGCAAGTTCGCGATGCGCGCCGAGGGTGATGTGTTTGTCTTTACCGGCCCGATCTTTGACCAGGGCCATGGGACCATCGGTGACGATCAGGTCTGGGTACCGACACGCCTGTTCAAGCTGGTCTACGACGTATCGTCGAAACGGGCCTGGGCCTATGTGCTCCCCAACGCCGAGACGCGTATCGAAAAACCGATGGATTATGAGACCTTCGTGAAAACCACCGGGTTCAACCTGCTGGACAAGCTGCCGGTCTCGGGTTCGGTGGCGCGTTCCTGAGTTTCATTGAGCGCCTTCGGGTGCGGTGGGTGTGAGCGCGTTGGGCTGTTCTGGCGTCTCCTGCTGGTGTGTGGTGCCAATGAACAGGTACATGGCGGGCACCATGAACAGTGTCAGCAGGGTGCCGATCGAGAGGCCGGCAAAAATCACCAGGCCCATGTCGTGGCGCCCGGCCGCGCCGGCCCCGGACGCCCAGACCAGCGGCACCACGCCCAACACCATGGCCGCGGTGGTCATCAGGATCGGCCGCAGACGTACCGCCGCGGCTTCTTCGATGGCCTCGCGCTTGCCGCGCCCGGCGCGCTGCAGTTCGTTGGCAAACTGCACGATCAGAATCCCATGCTTGGTGATGAGTCCGAGCAGGGTCACCAGCCCCACCTGGGTGTAGACGTTGATCGAGGCGAACCCCAGCGTGATGAACGCCAGCGCGCCAAAGAGCGCCGGAGGTACCGAAAACAGGATCACCACGGGATCGCGGTAGCTCTCGAACTGGAAGGCCAGCGCCAGGTAGACGATTAGAATGGAGAACAGCAGGAGACCGACGAATCCGCCCGATTCCTGGATGAACTGACGCGACTCGCCCGCCGCATCGGAGGTGTAGCCCGAAGGCGCGACGTTGTTGAGGATCGTGTTCAGTTTCGTCAGCAATTCGCCTTGGGACAATCCGCTCACGCCTGACAGGGTAGCCGAGTTGAGCTGCTGGAAATGGTTGATCGACTCCGGCTCCGTCGATGTCTCGATATGGGCCACCGTGCGTGCCTGGATCATTGCGCCGGACGGTGTGCGAATGTAGTAACCGAGAATCTGCTCGGGGTTGAGGCGATCGACCTGCAGCACCTGGGGAATGACTTTGTACGAGCGCCCGGCGGTGGAGAAATAGTTCACGTAGTTCCCCCCTAACGCCGCCGAAAGTGCCGCGCCGACGTCGGCCTGAGTCATCCCGAGGGCGGCGATCTTGTCACGCTCGACGACCAGCTTGGCTTGTGGCTTGTCGATCTTCAGGTCCAGATCCGAGAACCAGAACAACTGCTGTTTTTGCGCCTCGGCCATGACCGCCTGAGCGACTTCATTCAAGTTCTCGACAGACTCCGTGGTGGTAATCACAAATTGCACCGGCAAGCCTTGGGCGCCTGGCAGCGACGGTAGCGGAAAAGCCGCGATGTTGGCGCCGGCCACCTGGCTCCACTTCCGTTGCAGCTCCAGTACCAATTCCGCCTGCGAGCGACCGCGCTGCTCCCAGGGCTTGAGCAGCACGCCACCGAGCCCCGAATTGAGCGAGGGCACCCCGGTGAGCTGGAACATCTGCGCGTATTCAGGCTCGGCTTTGGCGATCTGGAAGGCCTGGTCGGCCAGCCGCTCCATTTGCTGCGGGGAGGCCGTCGGGGCGCCCTTGATCTGCATGAACACCAGCCCCTGGTCCTCGGTGGGAGAGAGCTCGCTCTTGGCGGTCATGCCGCTGGCGGCCACCAGCAGGAACAGGATAAAACCGAAGGTGACCAGCACCGGCCAACTGTCGAGCCCGGCTGAAAGCACCCGGTGATAGCGCTTGCGCAAGCGGTCGAAATAGCGATCCAGCAGGCGCGCGAATCGACCTTCTTCCTGCCCTGATTTGAATAATCGCGAGGTCATCATCGGCGAGAGACTCAGCGCCACCACGGCCGACACGCTCACGGCGCCCGCCAACGAGAAACAGAACTCCTTGAACAGAGCCCCGGTCAGGCCACTGCGCAGTCCGATGGGGACATACGCGGCAATCAACACCACGGTCATGGCGACAATCGGGCCGCCGAGTTCCCTGGCCGCGACCATGGCGGCCTCCAGTACCCCTTTGCCTTCTTCCTTGATATGCCGGTCGACGTTCTCGACCACGATAATCGCGTCATCGACCACCAGGCCGATGGCCAGGACCAGCGCCAACAGGGTCAGCAGATTGATCGAATAGCCCAGCAGCAACATGATGAAGAAGGTCCCGATCAGCGACAGTGGTATCGCCACCAGGGGCACAATCACCGCGCGAAAGGAGCCGAGGAACAAGTAGATGACGACCGCGACGATGATCATGGCCTCGACGAGCGTCTTCACCACCTCGTAGATCGAGGTATTGATGAACGCCGTGGAGTCATAGACGATCTCGCCCCTGACGCCGTTCGGCAGTTGCGATTGCAGGTCGGGGAAGGCCTTTCTGACGTTGGCGGCGACGCTCAGGATGTTGGCATTCGGGGCCACTTTGATACCGATGAACACCGAGCGCTTGCCGGAGAAGGCGACGCTGGTGTCATAGCTCTCCGCTCCCAGGGTGAGCGTGGCCACATCTTCCAGGTGCACGAGGGCATCGCCATTCTGTTTGACCACCAGCTGTTTGAATTCATTCACCGTGTGCAGGTCGGTGCCGGCGGTCAGGTCGACCGTGACCATCTGGCCTTTTGTCGAACCGAGGGCGGACAGGTAGTTGTTGTTCGACAAGGCAACGGACACGTCCTGGGCCGAAACGTTGTGGGCGGCCAGCTTGCTCGGGTCCAGCCAGGCGCGCATGGCGAATTGGCGCCCACCGAGGATCTCGGCCGTCTGTACGCCTTCGATCGAGTCGAGCTTCGGCTTGACCACCCGCAGCAGGTAATCGGTGATGTTGTTCGTCGGCAGTACATCGCTGTAGAAACCCAGGTACATGGCGTCCGTGGTCTGTCCGACCGCCACCGAGAGCACCGGCTCCTGCACCTGCGGCGGCAGCTGGTTCTTGACCGAGTTGATCTGGGTGTTGATCTCCGTCAGTGCCTTGCTGGAGTCGTAGTTGAGCCGCAGGGTCGCGGTAATGGTCGAGAGCCCGGTGATACTTGAGGAGGACAGGTAATCGATGCCCTGTGCCTGGGCAATGGCCGCTTCCAGCGGTTGTGTGGTGAAGCCGGCCACCGTGGCCGCGTCCGCCCCGTAGTAGCTGGTGGTGATGGTGACCACCGTGTTCTCGGTGTGCGGCCACTGGTTGACCGGCAGCCCGAAGATCGATCGCAGCCCCAGTATCAGGATAAACATCGAGACGACAACCGCCCAGACCGGTCGCTTGATGAAGATATCGGTGAGTTTCATGGGCGAGGAGACCTACTGTTCTTGTGGCCTGGGGGAGGCGTCGTTCAAGGGCGCGCCCTGGTTGTCGATTTTCACCGGTGAACCGTTCTTGAGCTTCATCTGGCCGCTGGTGATCACCTGGTCGCCTTCCTTGACGCCGGACAGGATGGCCACCTGGTCACCGCGGGTCGCTCCGGTCTCGATGAAGGTCTGCTGTGCCGTGAGCACATCGTTGCCCTGGTCGCTTTTGTGTAGCGCGATAAACACCGTCGCTCCGTAAGGGTTATAGGTGACGGCGGTTTGTGGAACGGTGAGGTAGCGTTGCTTGGCGCCGGACTCCACGACGGCCTGGGCGAACATGCCGGGCACCAGGCTTTGCTGCGGATTGTCGATGGTGGCTTCAACCGTGACATTACGCGTGGTCGGATCGAACCGCGTGTCGATGGCCGTGACCTTGCCGCTGAAGGTTTGCTTGGGCAGGCCGCTTGCCGTGACCGAGACGGCTTGACCGAGGGCGATCGCCCCCAGCTGTGCTTGCGGTACGTTGAAGTCGATGTAGATGGGGTTGAACGTTTGCAGGGTCGCGATCTTGTCGCCGGGGTTGAGAAATTGGCCGGGATTGACACTGGTGATGCCGATTTTGCCGGCAAACGGCGCACGAATGCTTTTCTTCGCCAGCAACGCCCGTTGCTGCTCCGCCGCCGCCACTTTCGCTTTCAGGTCGGCATCGTCCGCCTCGACTTGCGCTTGGGACACGGCGTTCACCGCGAGCTGGGCCTTGTCGCGCTTGAGGACCGTGGCCGCCAGGTTGGCGGTGGCTTCGAGCGAGTGCAACTGGGCGATATCCGAGTCCGCATTCAACTGCACCAGCAGGTCGGCGGCGGCTACCTGCTGGCCTGGTTTGAAACCGAGGGTGCGCACGATACCGCCGACCTCGGTGGTGACATCGACACCGCGTACCGCCTTTATCGAGCCCACGGCGGAAACGTTCGGCTGCCAATCGGCAAATTCGGCGCGCATGACCGTCACCACGGCGGGCGGCAGCGGCTGCTTGGATTGTGCGATCAGCTTCGAGATCTGGCTGAACTTCACGCCGGCGCTGATCGCGACGATGACCAGGACCACCCCGAGCATGATGAGCATGGGCTTGAGCAACCGGCGTTTACGTGCACCGCCAGGCCCAGTCGGCGGGATAGAGGTAGAAGCGGCGGTCTTGGCATCGGCCATGGTTTTTTCTCGCTGTTTCAATAACGGTCGGGGCTGCCCATGGAAGCAGGGGCCACATCGGTTCGGTTCCACCAGCCACCGCCCAGTGCCTGGAAGAGGGCGGTGGTGTCGCTATAACGGGCGCTCTGCGCCTTGACACGGGTGAGTACCGCGTTCTGATAGGTCTGTTGCGCGGTCAATAGACTCAGATAGGCCACGGCGCCAAGTCGGAACTGCGCCTCTGCCAGCGTCAGGCTTTCGTGGGCGGCGCGTTCGGCTTCCACTTGCTGGTTGAGCGTATCGGCATCCGCTTCCAGCGCTCTGAGTGCGTTGGCGACATCCTCGAAGGCCGCGATCACGGTGCCGCGATAACGTGCCGCCGATTCGTCATACGCGGCCACCGCAGCCTGCTTGCGATGCTTGAGCGTGCCGGCGTCAAAGATCGTTTGGCTCACCGATCCGGCCAGGCTCCAGAACCCCGTGCCCGAGGAAAACAACCGGGTGCCCCCCAGCGCACTGGAGCCCAGCGAGCCGGTGATGCTGAATTGGGGCAGTTGATTGGCGACGGCCACGCCGATATTGGCGCTGGCTTGATGCAGTTGCGCCTCGGCGGAACGCACATCCGGGCGCTGCTCGACGATGGCCGAGGGCAGGCTGACCGGCAACTGCTCCGGCAGATGGAGGGAGGCGAGCTCGAAATGTTCACCCTGGTCCTGATTGGGGAAGCGGCCCAGATAGGCCATCAGTTGGTTGCGGGTTTGCGCGAGCTGCTTTTGCAGGGGCGGCAACGTCGCGCGGGTTTGCGCCAGTGCCGCCTGCTGTGTGAGCACGTCGGTATTGGCGATCGCCCCAAGCCGCCGCCGCGACTGCAGAAGCTCGAGCTGGTCGCTCTGGAGTCGAATGATCTCCTGGCTGGCCGTCACCTGGTCGCGCAGCGAGGCCAGGGTCACGGCGGTATTGACGACATTCGCGGTCAACGTCAGGTAAGTCGCCTCCAATTGGTAGCGCTCATACTCGGCCTGCGCCGTCGACGATTCAATCTGGCGTCGGCCGCCGCCGAAAACGTCCGGGTCGTAAGAAACGCTCAGCGATGCTGAATTGACGCTGAGAATCCGCGCGGGCTGGCCAAAGGTGCTGCTTGTCGATGGCAACTGTCGCGTATGAGACGCGCCGGCACTCAGGGAGGGAAACAGCGAGGACTGCTCGGCGTAAGCCAGTTCATTGGCCTGACGGAGGGCTGCTTGAGCGGCGGCTACATCCGAATTGGCCTTCAGCGCCTCTTCCACCAGTACGTTCAGTGCCGGCGAGCGGAACAGCGTCCACCATTGGCCAGGGATATCCAGACCCTCGACCAGTTTTTGCGCGGAACCCCCTGTGCTCACGTCTGCCGAGGCCGTCGTTGTCGCGAGCTTTTCTGGCCAATAGCCGGCATTTTTCGCGACACTGGGCCGAACAAAGTCCGGGCCTACGGCGCAGCCCGTGAGCAGTGCAATGCAAAGCACAGTCGCGGGAACGAGCGTCTGCCGGAGGCGGGGGATTGCCTGCGGCTGGGGTCGCTCTTGTTCTTTCATGGGCTCTCTAATTGATCAATTAGTTCGTTTATGAATAGATCAAGTCTATGCCCTTTACCTTGTCGACAATCAACAACGTCATTTGGCAGGCGTCGCACCTGAACCGGCCGTTATGAGACATCGGCCGCAGGACCAGTGTAGTCAGACTTTGCCCGGCGTATTGAGTGGAATTGATCATCCCTTGACCTAACCTATAGTATTCGGGGCGCTCTTTCTTGAACGGTGGCGGATATGCTCGATGTTCCCAGGCCACAGCAGAACCATCTCCTGGCCGCTTTGCCGGTGGACGCGCTGGAACGCCTGCTGCCCTGTCTTCAACTGATCCCCCTGCCGTTGGGCAAGGTACTTTACGAGTCCGGCGATGCCCTGCGCCATGTCTATTTCCCCACGGACGCCATCATTTCCCTGCTGTATGTGATGGAAAGCGGTGCTTCGGCGGAAATTTCCGTGGTGGGTAATGAAGGCTTGATCGGCATCGCTGTTTTCATGGGGGGCGAAAGCACGCCCAGTCGAGCGATTGTCCAGAGTGCCGGGCACGCTTTCCGATTGCCTGGCCAGCGGCTCAAGGACGAGTTCAATCGTCATGGCGAAATGCTTCAACTGATGCTGCGCTACACCCAGGCACTGATGACGCAGATGGCCCAGACCGCGGTATGCAATCGACACCACTCCATCGATCAGCAACTGTGCCGCTGGTTGCTGCTGTCTCTCGACCGCCTGCAGGACAATCAACTGACCATGACCCAGGAGTTGATCGCCAATATGCTCGGCGTCCGTCGAGAAGGCGTGACCGATGCCGCCGGAAAGCTGCAACGCCAGGGCGTCATCGAGTACAGTCGCGGCCATATCAAGGTGCTGGACAGGGCCAAGCTCGAGCAACTGAGTTGCGAGTGCTATGCCGTGGTCAAGAAGGAAACCGACCGCCTGTTGCCCTATGTGCCCTTGCGGCCGACCTGAGGATAACCTCTGGGCGGATCAAGTGTTCATGCCGATTACCCTGATCGCTTGAGTACCAGGTTGTTCAATGACGTGCGTCATATTCTTCCCAGCAGCAGCAACACGAGCAGCACCACGACGACTACACCCAGCACACCGCTCGGTCCATAACCCCAGCTTCGGCTGTGTGGCCAAGTCGGAATTGCGCCAAAGAGCAACAGAATAAGTACGATCAACAGTATGGTTCCCAAGCCCATGATATTTCTCCTTGAGTCTGCAAGTGAGTGGAGGGCGCCGGCAAGCTAACCCAGTTGGTCGATCATCACGGCATTGCTATAGACCAGGCTGCCGTCACTCTCGCGATGTCCGACCAAATGAAGCTGTCCGCGCTGGTCGCGTGCGCTCAAATAGACACGGAACTGAGAATCGGCGGCGGTCAACGTTTGATCAGCGAGATCTTCGTGCCTTCGATACTGACGCCCGCCATCAGGCCCTGCTGGTCGAAGACAAACGCATAGGCGTCGTCCTTCAAGGTCGAGGTCGACAGATTTTTCGCCAGACCTTGGTCAACCAGGACTACGGTAGGGCCTACACCGACTTCCCAGCCCTTGGTTTCACGGACGTAGTTAACCGCTTTGTCAGTCATCAGGAACACCGTGTAGGCATAGGACTGGGCACCGGCTTGCAGTCCCCATGAACCGGTCACGGAGTTATAGTAACCGTCGACTTTCGAACCACTGAACATGACCCCTTCACCATAACTGCCACCAAATACCAGGCCGGCTTTGACGACTTTTGGAAAGACCAGTATGGCCTTGGCCTTGTGCGACATGGTCTCGGCAAATGGATGAGCCTTGTAGAGTGTTTGCAAGGACTGCCGGGAGTCTCTGTCCAGATCCTCGGCCGTGGCGGCACTTGCACTATTGAGCAGGCCTGTTGACATCAGTGACAGGGTGGCTGCAGCGATAAAGACAAGTGAACGTAGTGATGTAGTCATGGTTGTACTCCAATGCCAGTGATAGAGATGAACAAGGCCATTGCGATGGCCCTGCTCATGGCCGTATCTACGATCATCCGATCATTATTCCGTCGCGGCCGACTGTTGATCAGATTAGGCATCGCTACCAATTGATGTCTGTTCGGTAGCGCACAACAAACGGTACATCAATGAGCTTTATTCGCTGTTTCGCTGCGTTCCTCGCGTTCATTACGGAACAGTTTATCCGCGGTTTTTTTCTGATCCGCGGAAAGTACGCCATAGAGTGCGCTAAACGAAGTGGCAAGCCTCTGCATGTTTTCGGCATGCATTTGAGCCAATTTGGCATAGGACTGCATCGCGTCATCGGCATTTAACGACGAGAGTTTCTGTGCGCGATCCAGAAAGGCTTTATCGGTGCCATCGGCATTATCCCGCATGGTTTTCGCATAGGCCTCCCATTGCGGGGACTGTTTGTCGGTGATTTTCAATTTGGCGTGCAGTTCGTTGATTCTCTTTTCGACAAAGTCCGCGTGTTTCTTGGCGTGACGGGCGGCCGTCTGCGCGACGGCGTCGGAGCTGTTCGCCGCTATCGTTTGGGCCGAGAAGGAAGTGCCGAGGAAGGCCAGCATCAACACCGCTGGCATGGCCGCTTTGAATACGAAACTGTTCATGTCTTTATATCCTGATCAAGGGGGCGAATTGATAGCAATGGCATGGGATATCTCGGTGAATTCGGTTGGTCGCCCGGGAGCATGTGCGCATGGCGCTCAATAGCCGGGTGGCGGATAGCCAGAGGAGTCGTACCTGCGAGGATAGTAGTACCTGACCCCGGGCGGTGGTGGAGGTGGCGCCTCCCGGTAAATCACGGCTGGCGGCGGCCGCAGGGCACCGGCAACCGCGGCGCCGAGCAGCGCGCCAGCGATGATCCCGCCCAGATCGTCACCACCACCGCGATAGTCACCACCACCTCGGCGATAGTCGCCATGACCCCCGCGATAGTCCCGCTGGTAGACCGGCCGCCCATGGTCTCCACGGTAATGGTCATTCTGCGCCTGTGCCGCAAGCGCGGAGACGGCCACTGCAATAGCGCCGACCATGACTGCCAGCCGACGGCATACAGACATTTGCGATAGGTAAGTCATGAGTCATACCTCTTCAATCATCAGTTGGCAGTGATCTGCCTGACGTCAGGTTGACTCAGTCATCGGAGCGAGTCTGTTCGGTGGCGCACTCTGGGGCCCGTGCCCGAACCGTAAGCGCTTGAGGCCGCTATGCGCGGCAGCGAACCGACAAATTGTGGATGGCCTGTCATCGTTCTCTTTCCGGCATTCAGGGATTTTGCTGTGCCAACGAAACTTGCCCATGGCAATGAGAGCAGCCGCTAATCCATTGCATTGGAGAACGATCAAATGAAACGCACGACCCTATGGATCCTGGTTTTTTCTGGTGCCCTGCTGCTGGCGGGCTGTTGGCCTTATTGGCACGATGAGGGGCGTGGCGGGCGTGAGCATGGCCGCTACTTCGGTGAAGATCGAGGAGGAAGCCAGGAATATCACCGCTGAGTCCACGGCTCAAGGGCGGTACAGCCACCGCCCTTGAGCCTATTTCAAGCCACTCGTGTCTGTGTTGATTCAGGTAGTGGCTGACGGTTGGCGAAAAATCTTCGACTCGAACCGAACGGGCGGGGCAGTAGGGTATAGCTGACCGCCAGGGTCAGCCGTTGAGTTTTGCCGGGTACGCCTCCAGCAGCACCTTGTCCTGGAGACTGTCCAGGATTTTTTTCAAGCGCGCGGCGCCCGATGGCGTCTTGTCCGGGTGCAACGCCTGTTCCAGCACGTCCAGAAAACTCTGGGTTTTCGATGAGCTGACGGGCACTGTTGTCTGCTCCATCAGATGCCCCATCACGTATTTGGCAACGCGCGTGGACTGGCTGGCCGACTGGCTCACCGAGGCCGTGATCAGCTCACCCTTTTCATAACCGATATGGGTCTGGCTGCTGGCTTTGTCGTCGATCCGGTAGAACAGGTAGTTCTGCGACTCCGCATCGCTGGTCAGCTTCAGCTTCTGGCCCGGGTACAGGGCCTGATGATAGCTGGCGGCCAGGCTTGATTGCTGGTCCTGCTCGATGGAGCGATTGAGCGAATCGCGGCCCTTGAGTCGAGTGGACTGGGACACGTCATAGGCAAAGGTATCCTGCTCGAGGGGACGCATCGGATTGCTCGCCTGGGCGGTTTGTTTCACCGACGCGGAGAAGTCGGCCAGACCGGTCAGCAGGTGCCGGTCGGTATCGGTTGGCGCAAGGGCGTCGACGGTTTGTGCCGTGGTGGCCGTGCGGGTAGCGGGATAGTTGCTGTTAAGGGCGGAAAACGCATCCCTGAACATCGACATCAGCGGCTTGTCGGCGTGCCCCCGGGCGGTGGCGGCATCGATCTGCTTCAGGTAGCTCTGGAGCGCCTTGAGCTGTTGCTTGGCGTTGCCGAGAATGGCCTGGTTTTTCAGGTCCACGGACAGTTGCAGATCACCTGAAGGTCCGCTCATTTGCACCGAGCGTTGCTGGCTGTCGGCATGGAAACTCAGGGTCTGGGTGTTCTTTTCATCCAGCTTGAGCTTGGCACTCAGGTCGACCGCCGAAAATACCTTCGAGTCGTACTGGGTCAGGGCATCCAGCTTCAGTTGCGGCGGCTCGGCGGTCAAACCGTCGATCGCGGCCTGGAAGCCGTTGGCCAGCTTGGCCAGCGCCGCGCTCTCTTCACTCGTGAGGTCGCCGCCCTCCACCAGGGCCTGTACGCCCAGTCCAGTGTCCTGGTTCGCCAGGCTCAAGGTCACGGTTTTGCCGCTGTTGGTCTTGAGCGTCAGGCTGATCATGCTGTCGGCATTGCTGCCGTGCAGCTTGGATTGCGCGGCAAACAGCTCGGCGGCGTTGAGCGGTTTGCCGCCGGACGACTGGATAACCGATTGTGAGATGTTCTTTTTGCCGTCGGCCAACTGCGCCAGCAGCGCCGCCCCCAGGCCGGCAAAGCGCGAGGCGTTGGATTTGCCGGCGAGGTTGCCACCCATCGCGAACGACACCTTGTCCAGCGGGTTTTTTTCCCAGATGGGCGCTGCCAGCGCGGCAGACAAGCTGCCACGGGCACTGTAGGTGTGGATTTCGAGCACATTGCTCTGGCCTAGGGTCACGCTCGAGGCCGGAGAGGAAACCGCAGCGCTTGCCGCGACAGGCTGTGCGTCAGCCGGCGGATTGCCAACCGGCTGGGACGGGTTCAGCGTCAAGGCATTGATCGACGAAATCCCTGTCATGGAGCCTCCTGAATCAAGAAAGTTATTCTATGTACAGGAGTGTATCGACTACGACACATTTAACTTGAGGCTGCCCTGGTTCGCCAGATCGCGCTGCCAGGCCCGCAGGCCATAGATCGCCAGCATCACGAAGCCGGCGTACAACGCCGCTGTCAGTTGCAGGTCCTTGAACAGGAACAGGCCGACGTAGACGACGTCCAGCACGATCCACAGCCACCAGCTGGCCACATACTTGCGCGCCGCCCAGACGCTGGCGACCAGGCTGAAGGCGGTGAGGGCGGCATCGAGCCAAGGCACCGCCGCATCGGTGAAACTGACCATCAAGGTCCCCAGCAACCCCGCGCCGAGGGCTCCGCAGAGCAGGCCCAGCAAACCTTCGCGCAAGGACAGCCGGGCGACATGGACCTTGCCCTGGCTCAGCCCGCCCTGGCTCCAGCGCCACCAGCCATAGCCCTGCAACACGGCGAAGATGCCTTGCAGCAAGGTATCGGAATAGAGCTTGGCGTCGTAGAAAATCCAGGCGTACAGCAGCACGGCAACGACGCCGACCGGCCAGCACCAGCGAATGCGCCGGGCCGTCAGCCAGACCCCGAGGACATTGACCAGGACGGCGATGATTTCAAGTGTGGACATGCGGGGGATTCCTTGACGGAAACGAGAGTGGCGTCGCTTGACCAGGCGCCGGGCAGGGGAGCGGCGAAGTTTGCTGTCGGAATTGATACTTTTCAACGAATTACCGCGACATTTTCCGATGTTGGCCTGTTCAGGTCAAAAAAACACCGTGAAATATTTTGAAATATTTAGCGGTGGACAAATTGACGCCATTGAAATGGCATCCTAGTATCGCGGCCGGTTGATGGCATAGAGCCATCTGGAGGGCGCCTCGTCGCCTGTATTGCTTCGAGATTCCCGACATGGACGTTCGTCAGCTTGCCTTCCTGGCTCGCCAGCCTTCTGCGGCCCTGAAAAACCGTGAGCATTTCCTCGGGCTACCCAAGCGCGGGTTGGCGTTCATCCTGGCGAACGCGATGTTCTGGCAGCCGCTGCTGGCCCAGGCGGACGGCATTGCTGTTAGCGGGGGCGGCACCACGCTTGGCCAGGCCGGCAATGGCGTACCTATCGTCAATATCGCCGCGCCGAATGCCCAAGGGTTGTCGCATAACCAGTTCAGCGACTACAACGTCGGGGCCAACGGGGTCATTCTCAACAACGCCACCGCGCGGACCCAGTCGACGCAACTGGGCGGGATCATTCTCGGTAATCCGAATTTCAACGGTGCGGCGGCCAACGTCATTCTTAACGAAGTGAATGGCGGCAGTCCGAGCCAGTTGCGTGGTTATACCGAGGTGGCGGGGCAGTCGGCCCATGTGATCGTCGCCAACCCCTATGGCATCAGTTGCAATGGCTGCGGCTTCATCAATACCCCGCAGGCGACACTGACCACCGGCAAGGCGGTGATTACCAACGGCCAGGTGACGGGCTATCAGGTCGACCAGGGCAGCGTGTCCATCGACGGCGCGGGCATCAATGCCAGCAATGTCGACCAGTTCGAAATCATCACCCGCGCCGCGACCATCAACGCGCAGATCAACGCCAAGCAACTGACTGTTATCGCCGGTCGCAATGACGTCGACGCCCGCACGCTCAGTGCCACGGCGCGGGCCGACGACGGCAGTGCCAAGCCCCAGGTGGCGATCGACTCCACGGCGCTGGGTGGTATGTACGCCGGCGCCATCAAGCTGGTCGGCACCGAAGCCGGGGTCGGGGTCAGACTGGCCGGCAACCTGGCGGCCAGTGGCGGCGATATCCAGCTCGATGCCAACGGCCAACTGAGCATGGTCCAGGCCGCCGCCAGTGGCGCGGTCAACGTCAAGGCCGCGAGCCTGGATGCGCAAGGTCCGGTCTACGCTGGCAGCAGCTTGAACGTGCAGACCACGGGTGACCTGACCAGCCGGAACAATCTGGCGGCCAGGGACAGTATCACCCTCAACAGCGGCGGCCAGTTGACCAACAGCGGCATCATCGAAGCCGGGGTCAATGCCGACAACACGCGCAACAGCACGGGCGATGTCAGCGTCACGGCGCAGACCATCAGCAACAGCGGCCAGAGCGTGATTGCCAGCCGCGACCTGAGCGTCACCGCCACGCAAACCCTGGGCAACCAGGGCGGCACCTTGAGCGGGCAGCGGCAAACCACCATCACTGCCGGTACGCTCGATAACCAGAACAACGGTCGGGTCCTGAGTGCCAACCAACTGAGCCTGACTGTTGATACGGCGCTCAACGGATTGGGTGGCCTGATCAACAGCTCGACCGCGCTCACGGCCACTTTGGGCCATCTGATCAACAGTAACGGCCAACTCAGCACGGACGGCACGCTCAACCTGACGGCCGATAATATTGAAAATGCCGCCGGCAGGATCTCCAGCCAGGGCGACCTTTCCGGTGCTGTCCGGACCTTGGGCAATCAGGCGGGGGTACTGGTCAGTCAAGGCAGCTTGAGCCTGAGCGGCGACAGCCTCGACAACACGGGCGGCGGTCTGATCGGTGGTGTCAAAGGCACCACCCTCAGGGTCGGAAACATCGATAACCGTGGCGGCGAACTGTCCAGCAGTCAGGCCGTAACCCTCGTGGGTCAACAGCTCAACAACGACGATAACGGCAAGGTCCTGGCCGACACCGATCTGCACCTGAATGTCGCCACGCTCACCAACCGCAATGGCGGCCAACTACTCGGCAAGGCGGGCAGCACCACACTCAATGGCGGCAGCCTGGACAACAGCGGCGGCACGCTCAGCGGCAAATCGGCGTTGGTCGTTACCTTGGACGGTGCCCTGGCCAACCTCAAGGGCTTGATCGCCAGCGACGGCAGCCTGAGTGTCAATGCCGGCAGTCTCGACAACAGCAGCGGCAATCTCTCCAGTGGCACTGCCCTGACCGTCACCACCACCGGTGCCGTCACCAACCAGGGCGGCAAGATTGCGACCGACACCACCCTCAATCTCACCAGTGCCAGCCTCGACAACAGCCTGGGCGGCGTGCTGACGGGCAAGGGCGCCACGCAGATTGCGACGGGGGCCTTTGACAACAGCCATGGCGGGAGCCTGAGCAGTACCGACACCCTGAAGCTGACCGCCGGACAGGTGACCAACCAGGACGGTGGCAGCATTGCCAGTAGCAAGGCCCTGACCGCCAGCGTCACCGGTCTCGACCAGCAGGGCGGCAAGCTGTTCAGCACCAGCGCCCTGACCCTGGACCTCAATCACGGCCAACTGAATAACCAGGGCGGCCTGATCAATGCCCCGTTGCTGGTACTGAACAACCTCAAGGGCGTGAGCAACCAGGCTGGCGAAATTTCCAGCGCCCAGTCCTTCACTCTGACCGCCGATAACCTGAACAACGACAACGGCAAGCTGTTAAGCAACCAGGCCCTGACCCTGCGTATCGACCAGGCCCTGAGCAATCTCAAGGGCATGATCGCGGCGGCTTCGGTTGATGTGCACGCCGCTAGCCTGGATAACAGCGGCGGCACGCTGACCAGCCGCGCGGAGCTGGGCCTGACCGTCGACGGTCAACTGACCAACCAAAATCAGGGGCTGATCAATGCCAGCAGCGGCCTGACGATCAACAGCGCCGGCATCGACAACCAGAGCGGTAGCCTGCTGGGCAGTGCCATTGCCCTCGATCTCGGTGCGGCCACGGGCGATCTGAACAACGCCGCGGGCCAGATCACCACGGCCGGCAACCTGACGATCAACCACCTGCGCGACCTGAATAATCAGGGCGGTACGCTCTCCAGCACGCAGAGCCTCAACCTGACAGCGCGGACCCTGGACAACAGCAACGCCGGAAAGCTGATCAGCAACAACCTGCTGAACCTGACGGCCACCGACCTGATCAACCAGAACGCTGGCCTGCTCTCCGGTTGGCAGGGCGTGACGCTCACTGGCAGCAGCCTGGACAACCGCAACAACGGTACGCTCTCCAGTCGTAGCGGCAACGTCGATGTGACCCTCAGCGGCGCCTTGCTCAACAGCAATGCCGGCGCACTGGCCAGCCAGCAGACCTTGGCGGTCAACGCGGCCAGTCTCGACAACAGCAACAAGGGCATTCTTTCCAGCGGGGCGGGGCAATCGCTGACCGTCAGCGGTCTGCTGGACAACGGCCAGGCGGGCTTGATCGACAGCGGCGCGGCGTTGACCCTGAACGCCATGGCGTTGACCAGCAGCGGCACGATCAACGCGCAACAGGCACTGACCTTCACCGGTACCGACCTCGATAACAGCAACGGCACCCTCAGTGCTGGCGCGGCGGTCACTCTTGACCTGCTGGGCACGCTGAGCAACACCAACGGCAAGCTCTCCGCTGTCGGTCCGCTGCTGGTCAAGCGTTCTGCTCAGATCAACAACCAGGGCGGCCAGCTCTCCAGCCAGGGCCTGCTGACCTTGTTGACTGGCGGCCTGGATAACAGCAACAGCGGCACTGTCGGCGCCAGCGACAAGTTGTTCATTACCTCGACCGGTGCGGTTCAGAACGGCGACGGCGGGCTGATCGCCAGCCGCAATGGCGACCTGCAACTGAGCGCCGCCAGCCTTGGCAATGGCAAAGGTTCGCTGCAAGGCCAGGGCGCGGTCAGCCTTGATGTCAGTGGCGATATCGACAACCAGAGCGGCAAGGTCATTGCCCAGAACGGCGACCTGTTCATCAAGGCGGCCAAGCTCGACAGCCGTGGCGGTCTGCTGTCGAGCATTGCGGGGGCGCTGACGACCCGTGTCGTCGGCGTGCTGAGAAACGACTACGACCTCAACAACAACCGCCAGGGCGGTCAGCTACAGGCCCAGCGCCTGGACCTGCAAGCGTGGGGCGGCATTGACAACTACGGCGGGCATCTCACCGCGCAAACCGGCGATGTGCTGATTGCCACCGGAGCAGGGGACTTCGATAACCGTAATGGCGGCGTCTATGCCGAGGGACTGGTCCAGGTCACGGGTCACAACTTCGATAATAGCGGCGACAACGACGGGCAGGTCGGCGGCAATCAGATTGTCCTCAAGCTGGATGGCGCCCTGAACAACCGCCTGGGCATTATCGAAAGTGGCAGCACCCTGGCGATTACGGCTGCGAGTCTGGATAACCAGAGCGGCCAATTGCGTGCGCTGGGCGGCAGCGGCAAGACTGAATTTCAGATTGGCGGCCTGTTCGACAACAGCAACGGCAAGCTGGAAACCGCCAACAGCGACCTGACCCTGGGTGTTGGCAGCTTCCTGAACCAGGGTGGCAGTCTGTTGCACACTGGCCAAGGCACCTTCGATACCGCCACGGCCAACATTACCAACGCGGGCGGTAGCTTTGTCACCCGTGGCGGTTTGACTCTCACCGCCGACAACTGGACCAACAGTAGCGTGATCCAGGCCGGTCGCTTGACACTCAACATCAACACCCTCAACCAGACCACCGGTGGTCAGTTGCTGGCCTCCAACAGCCTGGTGGGCAATGGCAGCAACTGGAATAACGACGGGTTGATCGCCAGTGACGGTACGGCCAGCCTGAATCTGAGTGGCAGCTACGGCGGTAACGGACGTTACACCAGCTTGAGTACCCTGGGCCTGAGTGCGGCACAGGTGAATCTGAGCAGCAGCGCTAGCATTGCCGGTGGTAGCGATACGACCCTTAATGTCGGTGGTCAACTGAACAACTATGGGCGGCTGACTTCTGCGGCGGCATGAGTATTACCGCAGGAACAATCAATAACTATGGAACCCTGGGCAGCGCCCAAAAGCTTTCTCTGAATACGCCAACACTGCTGAATGATCAAGGCCTGATCTTCAGCGGCTCGGATATGGACCTAAAGGTAGGTGACTTTACCAATCAGAATGCTGCGCTCTATAGCCTGAGGAACTTGACTATTTCTGGCGTTCAAGGCGGAAAAGCCAATAACGTCATCAACTTTTCTTCGTCGATACAGGTGGAGGGTGATTTTTCACTGGCGTCGGCGGTATTTGAGAATACTCGCAAGGCGACAGTTGGCAAGGAAACGCTTTTATCGGGTGATATCACAGTTGAGTGTGGTGATGGCGACTGCTTCACTCTGCATTACCATGTTGATGAAAATTACGTATCTGAGTCCTCTTTTGAAGGGCCGGCAGCTACTGTATCGGTAACTGGGAATCTAACAGGTGATGTAGGACGTTTTACGAATTTTGCTTCAAGTGTTGCAGTGGGTAAAAACTTAACGTTGAATGCTGACTCGTTTGAGAATCAGTCGGTCAGTTCTGGAGAGTTTACCCGCTCTAGGATGTATGTGGCAGGTTCGTATGGAAATAACGATGCTCTGAACTACTTGTTTGAGCACTTGGTTGGGGCCGCAGATGATATCACGCCGAATGGCGACAATGCGATGTATGTCTATGCAAGTAGAAACTCGAAGTATAGGTATCAATACACTACTGAAGGCTGTACTGCAGATGGTGGTCAGTGTGGTCCTGGACTTTTGGATATCGGTAATCAAGCTTATTTTAGATTAAATCCTCTATTTGGTATTGGGCC
>NZ_CAJFDC010000026.1 GCF_904067045.1 Pseudomonas sp. FEN
AGATGAAACTCGCAGTTGCCCAACTTCCTGGCCATCAGCCGCGAATCGTGCAATTGCCCAGTGCGGATCACGGCATCAAACCCCTCCTCGACCAGATCCACCAGGCGATCGGTGAAGTCCAGCTCCAGGCGGACTTCCGGATATTGGCGCATGAACGACGAAAGTTGCATGAACAGCACCTTGCCCTGCAACGGCAGACTGATGCGCAACGTGCCCCGTGGCGCTTGGCTGGAACTGCAGAGCTCCTGCTCGGCCGCTTCCAGTTCATTGAGCACTCGCCGACAGCGCTCAAGAAACAGCGTGCCTTCGGCGGTCAGGTTGATGCTGCGGGTATTGCGATGGAACAGCCGCGCACTGAGCTTGTGCTCCATGCGGGCGATACTTTTGCCCACGGCCGAGGCGGAAATACCGAGCAAGCGGCCGGCGGCGACAAAACTACGACTTTCGGCGACCTGCACGAACACGGTGATGCCATTGAGTTTGTCCACCACTCGCTCCCTTGATTAAGGACAAAAAGATCCGTATAGCGCGGAATTGTAACCTCTGTTTTCCTGATATGCCCCGCTCTACCATCGAATCATCAGCTTGACTCATCCATCACTCGGGGCCCGATATGTCTGTCAACGAACCGCTACGCACATTGCAATCCCTTCGTCCTGTCGAGACGACCAGTCTGGCGTCACGGATCGATGCCGTGCTCGAACAGACCCTGCATGAGCGACGCCTGGTCGGCGCCGTGGTCCTGGTCGCTCATCGCGGTCAACAGGTCTATCAGCGCGCGGCGGGCCTGGCCGACCGCGAGGCTCAGGTGCCGATGCGCCAGGATGCACTGTTCCGCCTGTCCTCGGTCTCCCGATCACCTCGGTTGCGGCACTGGCGCTGATCGCCCAGGGCCGCATCAACCTGGACGACGACATCAGCCACTGGCTGCCGCACTTCAAGCCGACCCTGGCCGACGGCACGCCGGCGCTGATTACCGTACGCCAACTGCTGACCCATACCGCCGGGCTCACCTATGGTTTCCTGGAAAGCGATCAGGGCGGAGCTTATCTCGAGGCCGGCGTCTCCGACGGCATGGACCGCACCGAGCTTTCCCTGGAAGAAAACCTGCGCCGTCTGGGCCAGGCGCCCTTGCTCTACAAACCGGGCAGTCACTGGGGCTACTCGATTGCCACCGATGTCCTGGGCGCTGTCATCGCCGCCGCACATGGCACCTCGCTGGCCGAGGCCGTGGACCAGTTGGTCGCCCGTCCATTGGGCTGGAGCGACAGCGGTTTCCGGCTGACCGACGCCAACCGCCTGAGTCCGGCCTACCTCAACGACCAGCCACAGCCACGGCGCATGCGGGCACGGGAAGTGGTGCCGGTGTTCGAAGGCACCGCCGGCATCCGGCTGGACCCTGCCCGGGCCCTGGACAGCGGGGCTTACGACTCCGGTGGTTCGGGCATGGTCGGCAGTGCTGGCGAGTTTCTCCAACTCCTGGAAACCCTGCGTAAAGGCGGCGCCCCGCTACTCCCCAAGCACCTGGTGGCGGAAATGGCCAGCAACCAGACCGACGACCTGGAGTTGGCCAACTGGCCCGGACGCGGCTTCGGCCTGGGCTTCACGGTGCTCAAGGATCCGCTTGCCGCGCAGACCGCCGAATCGGTTGGCACTTGGCGCCTGGGTGGTGCCTACGGGCACTCCTGGTTCGTCGACCCGGCCCAGGAGTTGACAGTGGTGGCCTTCACCAATACAGCCTTCGAAGGCATGTTCGGGCAATTCACCGTCGACCTCTGCAACGCGGTCTACGGCCAGTAATACCGTGCCAGCAGCTGTTCGAGCGGATCTGGCGCTTCGAATTGATCATCCCCTCACCGAGACCCGGAGTCCGGATCATGAAAGTCCTCCATCCGATCTACTTCCTGGCCCTGGGCCTGTTCGGCCTACACCCTCGAGTTCGGCGTGGTCGGCCTTCTGCCGACGATCATCGAACGCTTCGCCATCAGCGCCTCCCAGGCCGGCCTGCTGGTGGGATTGTTCGCACTGATCATCGCGGTGTTCGGTCGATCATGGTGTTGCTGCTCTCGCGCTTCAACCGCAAGCGAATGCTCAGCCTGGCACTGTTCTTGTTCGCCGGCAGCAGCGTGCTGTCGGCCTACGCACCGAACTTCGAATCGCTGTTGCTGCTGCGCAGCATCCCGGCGTTGTTCCATCCCTGTACTTTTCCCTGGCATTCGTCGCGGCCAGCGCGCTGTACCCGCCTCAGGAGTCGACGCGGCCGCCGCCAAGGCATTTGTCGGCACCAGCATGGGCATGGTCCTCGGGGTACCCTTGACCACCCTGATCGCAGCACAATACTCCTATGAGACTTCGTTCCTGTTTTGCGCGGCAATCAACTGCATCGCGGGCCTGGGGATCATTGCCCAGTTGCCCGAGGCCCCGGCCAAGGTGAGCGTGTCCTACCGGGAACAACTGGCGATCCTGCGCAAATTCCCGCTGTGGTTGAACATCACTGCCTCGACCCTGATCTTTGCCGCGATGTTTTCGGTGTACAGCTACTCGGCCGAGTACCTGGCCAAGGAGGCGGGCATGAGCGCTCAGTCGATCAGTATCCTGCTGGTGGTATTCGGTATCGCAGGCGTCGCTGGCAACCTGTATGCCGGTAAGCTGATCGGCCAGAACCTGGCTCGCACCACCCTGCTACATCCGCTCCTGTTAGCCGCTGCGTATGGCCTGCTGTACCTGTTCGCCAGCCCGTCCTTGCCGGGCATGCTGCTGATCGCGGCGATCTGGGGCGCGACGCATACCAGTGGGCTGATCGTCACGCAGATCTGGCTCACCTCCGAAGCCCCGCAAGCGCCAGAGTTCGCTACCGGTCTGTACATCTCCTTCATCAACCTGGGCGTAACCATCGGCACCACGACCGGCGGCTGGTTCCTCGCTCGCCTCGGCTTGCAGGGCACCCTGTACAGCGGTGGCCTGTTTGCCGGGCTGGCCGTGCTGGTCATTGCGCTAAAGGTGCTGTTCTTCAGCGGTGCCGGCGCGCAGACGCGCGCGCCTGTCGCCAGCGACTGAGTGAAACACGGATGCTTGTCCATTGACTGACGAACCTTCGGCGCACCTGTCAACACAGCCCACCGCGAGGTGGGCGGGGCTGTTACGGCCGTGGGCGGCGACCCGGCTGAAACGTCTAGATCTGGAAGTGCCTGACCATCGTGTTGAGCTCGGCGGCCAGGCTGGCCAGGGACTGCGACGCGGCGGTGGTCTGGTGCGAGCCTTCGGAAGACTGGATCGACAGCTCGCGGATATTCAGCAGGTTGCGATCCACCGCGCGCGCGACATGCGCCTGCTCGTCGGCGGCCGTGGTGATGACCAGGTTGCGGTTGTTGATCTCGTCATTCGCCTCGACGATCTCCGCCAACGCCGTCTTCGCCGATTCGGCGAGTTCCAGGGTCTGCCGGGTCATGGAACTGCTGTTGTGCATGGAGCTCACCGCGTTGGCGGTACCGGCCTGGATGCTGCCGATCATCTCTTCGATTTCCCGGGTCGACTGCGCGGTCCGGTGGGCCAAGGCCCGCACTTCATCGGCGACCACCGCGAAGCCACGACCAGCCTCACCGGCGCGTGCGGCTTCAATGGCGGCATTGAGCGCCAGCAGGTTGGTCTGCTCGGCGATGGTGCGAATCACATCGAGAACCTTGCCGATGCCCTGTGCCTGCTCCGCCAGCCCGCCGATCTGTTCGGAGCTGACCTCGACCCCACGGGTCAAGGCCACGATGGCGGTGACCGCCTCGATCATGCGCTGCTGCCCCGTCAGCGCAATCGTCCGCGACCCCTGGGAAAGTTCCGAGGTCGACGAGGCATTCCTGGCCACCTCTTCAATGGCGCTGGTCATTTCGGTCACGGCGGTGGCGGCCTGCTCGATTTCACCATGCTGCTGTTGCAGGTCGCGGCTGCTCTCGGCGGTCACCGCGTTCAGCTCTTCGGCTGCCGACGCCAATTGCGTCGATGAGCCGGCGATTTGCTTGAGGGTGGTGAGCAAGCTGCCCTGCATGGCGGCCAGCGCCGTGAGCAAACGGCTGGCTTCGTCGTTGCCGACCGGATCGATCGGTTGTGTCAGATCGCCCTTGGCGATGGTTTCCGCGACCAGCACCGCTTCGATGATCGGTACGGTGATGCTGCGGGTGAGCAGCCAGGCCACCAGCACGGTGCCGATACCCACCAGCAGAATCACCAGGCCGATACCCGTTACCGCGTTTTCATAAGTGCTTACCGACTGTTTGCCCGCCCGCTCGGCGCCGCTATTCGCGCGCTCGATCAGGTCATCCAGATTCTTGGTCATCTGTTCTTAGGCGTCGCGGATAGTCGTGAGGTAGGCATTGGCGCCGGCCTTGTCCCCTTGCCGCGACAGCCTGAGCAGCTCAAGGTGATTCTTGGCATAGGCCTCCAGGCTGCGGTTGAATGCGTCCAACCGCCCTTTTTCTTCGCTGGAGGTCAGCAACCCCGCGTAAATCGCCATCTGCTCATGAACGTTCTGCAAGCGCCCGGCCGATTTGTCCTCATAGACTTTCATATCCGCGTCGCTGGCGGACAGGATGTGGGCCATGGAGCCCAGGCGATAACGGTCCAGCGAGGCGTTCGCCGCCGCCAGCACCCGCACCCGCTGCAACCAGTTGTTCTGGATATCGGCGGCCTGGGCCTGGACGTCGCGGGTCTGCTTCAAGGCGAACAAGCCCAGAAACACACTGAGCAAGGCGATAGCGGCAAAACCGATGAACGCTCGGGGGGCAATCCGGATATTTCTCAACAGCATGGGCGGGATCTCGCAGAGAACGGGGACGGAAGACGACAGGCCACGGCAAGATCATCGGCGAGCCCGGCCAAAGGCTATCGGCCTGGATTCGGCATTCTTCAGCGCTGCTTCAGACGTATGTGAAAAACGTGGAAAAACCATCCGATTGGAAAGCCCCCCCCTTTTACGATAGTCTGTCAGCCCGCGAAAAATCGCCCTCGACCTCAAATCGGATCCATCGCGCATGACAAACAGTCCGCTACAGGCAGCAGAAAAAATCCTATTGGTTGCTCCGCACCGCCTGGGCGATACTTTGTTTGCAACGCCAGGTATTCGTGCACTACGTCTGGCCAAACCGCATGCTCAGATAGATGCCGTCACCTTGTCCGAACTTGCTCATGAACTGCTTTCGCGAAACTCGTGCATCAATACACTCTATCGCGCAGAAGATCAGCCTATTGAGCAATTGGCCGTGGGATATGACGTGATCTTGCCATTGCAGAACATTAAAAATACCGCCACGTACTTGAAAGATGTTCCAAAGGTTTTGATGCTGCCGCGTTATGCTGGTGCGTTTCATTACTCGGAAGACTTTTACCGTTTTGTTCTCCAACACCTGCCACAAGCGGTTCAAGACCCACTGGGCGCCTATGAGCTCAATGTGACCGCGGAGGATTTGTCACAGGCGGATGGGTTGTTGAAAAAAATTCCCTCCGCCCCCGAGCCTTTTATTATTGCCTTGCACATGGGCTGTCATCAGATTTCGAAAAAAGGTCGGGGCCTCCTGTCCAAGCTATTTCCTTCCTTGATGACAAAAGATACGCGCAGCTGGTCTTTCAAGCGTTTCGATCATTTGGTACAGCGCTTGGTGCAGCAGCACCCCTCGGTCTATATCGTGCTCACAGGCTCACCCAGCGAAGCCTTTGCAGGCGACGCGTTAACCGCTCACCCACACATTGTGAATCTCATCGGCAAAACCAATGTCGGCCAACTCGCGGCGCTGTTCAAGCGTTGCGACTTGCTCCTGACCGGCGATACCGGCCCCATGCACGTCGCCTGTGCGATGGACCTGCCCATGGTATTGCTCTGTGGCAAGACCGATCCAGCGCATACCGGACCTTATCCCGCGCGCGCGCATCACACCATTATTCAGAAAGACGGGATGGATAATATTTCGGTGGATGAGGTTTATCAGACCGTTACGCGATATCTGTCCGCTGCGGCAACACAGCCGGATTCAGCGTCCATCACCTCAGCAGCAATCTGAAACTCGCGAATAGAGAAAGCGATACTCATACACAACAAGGGCCTGAACAGGCCCTTGTCGTTTACGGTAAACTCAGCGCTTGAGTTTGCGCTTGTTGCGGTATTGGTCGATGACCACCGCGATCACAATGATCAACCCTTTGATGATGTCCTGGATATAGGCATCGACGCCGACAAAGGTGAACCCGCTGGCCATGACCCCGAGGATCAGCGCGCCGATCACCGTGCCGCTGACGCGCCCCACCCCACCGGCCAGGCTGGTCCCACCGATCACCGCCGCGGCAATCGCATCCAGTTCGTAAGACATGCCCATGCCCGCCTGCCCGGTGGCGGCACGTGCCGAGGCCACTACTCCAGCCAACCCCGACAGCAGCCCGGCGATGCTATAGACGATCACCAGGTGGCGCTTGACGTTGATCCCCGAAGTGCGCGCCGCCTGCATGTTGCCGCCAATCGCATAGGTGTACTTGCCGTACTTGGTGTAACGCAGGGCGATGTGGAAGATCACCGCCACCACCAGGAAAATGATCACCGGCATCGCGCCGTGACCGATCGCCGTATAGGAATCCGAGAGCATGCTCACCGGCTGGCCTTCGGTGTAGTAACGCGCCAGGCCGCGGGCCGAGACCATCATGCCCAGGGTGGCAATGAAGGGTGGAATCCCGGTCAGGGCAATGATGCTGCCATTGATCGCCCCCGCCAGCAGTCCCACCCGAGCCCGACGAGCACCGGGATCCACACCGGCAGATCGGTCAGCGACGGAAACACCGCCCGAGCGAAATCCGAGGTTTGCGCCAGGCTCGCGGCGATCATCGCCGAGAGCGCCAGCACCGAGCCCGACGACAGGTCGATGCCAGTGGTGATGATCACCTGGGTCACGCCAATCGCCAGCAGACCAATGATCGAGACCTGCAGGATCATCAGCACCAGGCGCTGGGAATTCATCAGGAAGCTCTGGTCGCGCACGATCCAGCCGAACACCTCAAAAACCAGGCCAATGCCGATCAGTACCAGGAAGATACTCAATTCGGTGGGAAGGCGCCGGCGACTCTTGACCGGTACCGTTGCAGGTTTGTTTTCCAGTATTGCGTTCATAACCACTCACCCTTCTCTCGCGTTGCCGGGGCGCACTGGCGCCGCCGACCTCAGTTCGTTGAACCACTAGTGAACCGCGGTCATCCCGGAGGCCAGTTGCATGACCCGCTCCTGGGTCGCCTCGCTACGGTCAAGGGTGCCCATCAAGTCACCCTCGTGCATCACCATCACCCGATCACTCATGCCGAGCACTTCCGGCAGTTCCGAGGAAATCATGATCACCGCCATGCCTTCGCTGGCGAGGTAAGCGATCAACCGGTAGATCTCGGCCTTGGCGCCGACGTCGATACCGCGGGTCGGCTCGTCGAGAATCAGGATCCGTGGGTTGGTCATCAGCCAACGGGCGAGCAAGGCCTTTTGCTGGTTGCCACCGGACAAGGTGTCGATGCATTGCTCCAGCGACGGGGTTTTCACCGCAACTTCTTGCACATGTCTTCGCACAAGGCGCGCAAGGCCTTCTGCTGGATGAAACCGTTGCCACCGACGTAATGCGGCAGCACCGCCATCTCCATTTTCCATGACCGAGAGGCACGGAAACAGGCCGCTGAGCTTGCGTCCTCGTGAGCAGGGCAAAGCCCTTCTCGATGGCCAGGTGCGGGTCGCTGATCCGTACCGGCAGGCCATCGAGGTGAATCTCACCGCCATCGCTCGGGGTGATGCCGAACAGCGCTTCGGCGACATTGGTCCGTCCCGAGCCCATCAGCCCGGCAATGCCGAGGATCTCGCCGGCATGCAGGTCGAACGACACCCCCTGGAAAATACCCTCCAGGCGCAAGTCGCGTACCGACATCAACAGCTTGCCGATCGGCTTTTCGCGCACCGGAAACAATTGGCTCAGCTCACGTCCAACCATCATCGAGATCAGGCTGTCGCCATCCATGCTGTCGGCCCGTTGCAGGCCGATATAGGCACCGTCACGGAACACCGCCACTTCATCGGCGATGGCGAACACCTCGTTCATTTTGTGGGTGATGTAGATGATGCCCTTGCCCTGAGCCTTGAGGTCGGCAATGATCGAGAACAGGTGGGCGACTTCCTTGTCGGTGATGGCCGAGGTCGGTTCATCCATGATCAGGATGTCGGAGTCGTAGGACACGGCCTTGGCGATCTCGACCATCTGCCGTTCGGCGATGCTCAGGTTGCCGACGTGCTCCTCCGGGTCGAGGTTGATGCGCAGCCGCTCCAGCAGTTTCGCCGTGCAGCGGTGCATTTCCCCATGATCGATCATGCGCAGGCCATTGAGCTGCTCGCGGCCGATCCAGATATTCTCGGCGACGCTCATGTGCGGCATCAGGTTGAGTTCCTGGTGGATCATTGCGATCCCGGACTGCAAGGCGGCCAACGGTGTCTCGAAGATCACCGGCTTGCCGCGCAGGCGCAGCTCGCCGGCGTCCGGCTGGTAGATGCCGGCGATGATTTTCATCAGCGTGGATTTGCCGGCACCGTTCTCGCCCATCAAGGCCAGCACCGACCCCGGGCGCACCCGCAGCTGTACATCGGACAGCGCCACTACCCCGGAAAGCCCTTGCTGACGTTGACAATCTCCAGCAGGTACGGCTCATCGACAGGTATGGCGGTTGGCTGGATACCCACCAGCGGGTTGCTCGAAGCAGTCGCTGAAGCGAACATGATCAGATACTCCATCAGCAAGGCGGACAGTGCCACCTGGCTTGTTTATTGTTGTTATTGAACGGACTGACTATTTGAACTGGTCGACGTTTTCCGGGGTGATCAGGCGATACGGTACCCATACCGCCTGCTCGACTGGCTCATGCTTGGCCATCTTCACCGCCGCATCGAGGGAACCGACTGCCTGACCCTTGGCGTCCTGGAACACCGAGACGGTCATATCGCCCTTTTTTACCGCGCGCAGGCCATCCGGAGTGCCGTCGACACCGGCAATCAGCACACTACCCTTTTTCACTCCGGCCTGCTCCAGCGCCATCGAGGCACCGATGGCCATCTCGTCGTTGTTGGCGACGACGGCATCGAATTTTCGACCTTGGGTCAGCCAGTCGTTGACCAGGGTCATGCCCTTGTCACGCAGCCAGGTGCCCGTCTGCTCCTGCTCGATCTTGATGCCCGGGTACTTGACCAGGACTTCCTTGACGCCCTTGGTGCGGTTGGTAGTGGAGTTATTGGCCAGGTCGCCGAGGAGGATCACGATGTCGCCCTTGCCTTTCAATTTATCGGAGGTTGCATCGCATCTTCGAGGTCCTCGCATGTGCATTATTCTCGATGATTGGTCATTGATCTATAAAGTGACCCATCCGCACGATCAGGATATGTGTCGTCCGTAATCTCGGTTCCTCAGTGTGACCAAATCTGTCGATGAGCCGTACTGCTGCAACGTCAGCAAGGGCTTTCCCGCGCTGTCCGAAGCTATGGAGAACGGTGCCGGCAAATCCACGCTGATGAAAATCATCGCCGGCATCTACCAGCCGGAGCCGGCGAGCTGCGCCTTGATCTTCGAGACACCGTGGCCGCCTTGCAGTCCGGGATCGCAATGGGAACTCAACCTGATGCGCACATGAGCGTCGCCGAGAATATCTGGATCGGCGCGAGCAGCTCAATGGCCTGCGCATGATCGATCATGGGGAAATGCACCGCTGCACGGCGAAACTGCTGGAGCGGTGCGCATCAACCTCGACCGGAGGAGCACGTCGGCAACCTGAGCATCGCCGAACGGCAGATGGTCGAGATCGCCAAGGCCGTGTCCTACGACTCCGACATCCTGATCATGGATGA
>NZ_CAJFDC010000027.1 GCF_904067045.1 Pseudomonas sp. FEN
TTTTGGTCCACTCTAGGTCAATCGAACGTTCTATTTTTTTTGATGTTTTCCACACGGAAAACATGTAGCCGGCATGTATTGCATGTAAGCAGGTTATGATGTAGATCGACAGGCGAAGCCCTTCGTTTGCGTTAAGATCAATGGTTACAAAGTCTGGTCGGTGGACCGAGAAAAAATTGCTCTCCATTTTAAGGATCGAGAGATCGAACCCCATTGCATGTGCTAAAAAACGACCGCCTATAAATAGTGATATACAGCCGATAAAAAAAACATAGGTATGTACTATCGTTCGATGAACGAGGACGCTCGATAGGATTAAGTATGCGAGCGTACCGATCATACCCATGGTTGACCAGGCTTCCGCCTCTTGCATGGTCAAGTTGAGTGGTGGACTGAACCAAAAAAATAAAAATAAAAGGGCCAACCCTAAGGAGGTCAACGCGATACTCCGGGGATCCGATAGCTTATTGAAAATGGTATGATTCATGCTCATGCTGTTTTTTCTGCGACGTCTGAAAGTGGTGGTATGATGCCATAGAGAGGTGTGCTTGAACGCGGGAATATTCAAAATAGTGCCAGCGCGCTCAGAATCGGGAAGCGGATCGTCCCCGAAAAGCACTTCGTGGGGGCTGTTGTGGCCTCCATCCGGTCTAGAGGTTCGGTTCTCGCCGCTGGCGCTTGCTGTATCCCCTCGATCTCAGGATGGTTATCGCTTCTTCGGAAATACCTAATATGTGTTTTCGTCAGAACCTGGCGTTGCAGCCCATCTTACTGTTGTTCGAGCGCAGTGAACTCAACCTTTACCGTATTTTGTTTGAACAGTTAGCAGCTTACGCTCGTGAATCATTAGGCCATAGATTTCGGTCTCGGCAGTATCTGGGGCCGCCAGAGATCAGTCGACAGGTCAATACCAAAGCATACAGATTAGCCAGTCTCTGATGGGGGCAGATCGGACTGACGTTCCTGAGCATAGTGAGCAGAGAATCTCGGCACTGCGGTGGACAAGTCATGGGTCACAGCGTTCGTCAGCGTTTGTCCTGGCTTGACTGTTGAGCCAGCTTGTACTCCTTCGGCACAATTGCCCTGCTGCCTGGTCTACAGGATCGCATCGGTAATCGCTGCAGCGTCCTGCGGATCCGACGCTGTCCGATTCAGGGTGCCATTTGCCTCGCCTCACTCCCGATGCTCTATCGAATAAGGTGTCATTCGGCTCTCGCTTCCCTCCCCACGCCAGCGCAGATTTTTATGTGTGGTGCAGGAAGTGGTTTTCTAGACATGGTATTAAGCGTATTTTTGCATGGGCGGTCTGGCATGGTGCGAGTCTGTTTTGGGTTTGGTTGACTCTGACCGGGACCTTGATAGTGGAGGCGGCAGCCACATTGAAAAGGCGAATTTTGCTAGGGGCAAGGATCTGTGAAGCATACCGCATCCATGTATCTCCGTATATATTACATCAATTGGGTGCGAATTTTATCGTCACATTGAAGATGTTGGTAATTGATCTGGTTTTTTTGTTGTTGGTTGCTTTGTATGTTGAGTTTAAAGGGGCTATTAGCTTAATTGTGGTCTATGTTAGAATGATGGTTTTAGGCGTGCGGCTTCATGTTTTAGGGCGGGAGTGTTGTGCGTAAAATTTATTTTAGCTGATTAGCTCCGGCTCTGTGGAGTTTAAACAGTAGGCAACGGGATTATTAATGAAATGCGAAAATATTTGTTGAGTCTTTCACGTCGGCGCAAGCGTACTTTGCAACTCGTTACCGACGTCCTGTTGGTCTGGTTGGCCTTGTGGATGGCATTTGTCGTCCGCTTGGGTATCGACGAGATGAGGAATCCATTTACGCAACACTTCTGGTTATTTATAGCGGCTCCGGTTATTGCGATCCCTCTTTTTGTTCGTTTTGGGATGTACCGGGCTGTGATGCGTTATTTTGGCAATGATGCTCTGATCGCAATCGTCAAAGCTGTCAGCCTTTCTGCGTTGATTCTCGGCGTGGTGGTGTACTGGTACAGCAACCATCAGCATGTCATCCCTCGCTCGATCATTTTTAACTACTGGTGGTTAAGCATGATGATGGTCGGTGGACTGCGCTTGGCCATGCGTGAGTATTTTCTAGGTGACTGGTTTACTGCGGCACAGCACGTTCCTTTCACCACTCGTGATAATGGATTGCCTTGCGTTGCCATTTATGGTGCCGGCGCCGCCGGTAACCAATTGGTTGCTGCCTTGCGCATGGGGCGGGTAATGCGTCCAGTGGCGTTTATTGATGATGATAAAAGCATTGCCGATCGGGTGATTTCCGGTTTGCAGGTGTACAAGCCCAAGCACATTCAGCGCATGATTGAGGCTACCGGAGCTGTAGAAATCCTGTTGGCGGTGCCTTCGGCCAATCGCGCTCGTCGACGCGAGATTCTGGGGTTTTTGGAAGGTTTTCCGCTGCATGTTCGAAGTGTGCCCGGCTTCATGGATCTTGCCAGTGGTCGAGTCAAGGTTGATGACATTCAGGAGGTCGACATCGCGGACCTGCTTGGCCGTGATGCAGTGCCAGCTCAGGAAGATTTACTCGAGCATTGCATCAGGGATCAAACGGTTCTGGTCACTGGGGCAGGCGGTTCTATCGGTTCCGAACTTTGTCGGCAGATTCTGGCGCTTCGTCCCACTACGCTTCTGCTTTACGAACACAGCGAGTTCAATCTATACAATATTCTTTCCGAGCTTGAGCAGCGTGTTGACAGAGAGTCGTTGGCGGTGCGCTTGCTGCCTATTCTGGGTTCCGTGCGTAATCAGCCTAAGCTCCTATCAGTCATGAAAAGCTGGCATGTCGAGACGGTTTACCATGCTGCGGCGTACAAACATGTACCTATGGTTGAACACAATATCGCCGAAGGTGTACTGAACAATGTGATCGGCACCTTAAATACCGCACAAGCCGCCTTACAGGCTGGTGTTGCAAACTTTGTCCTTATCTCTACTGACAAGGCGGTTCGTCCAGCCAACGTGATGGGCAGCACCAAGCGCCTGGCTGAAATGACGCTGCAGGCCCTCAGTCGTGAACTCGCCCCAGTACTATTTGGCGATCAAACCAATGTATCGCGGGTGAACAAAACCCGATTCACCATGGTCCGCTTCGGGAATGTGCTTGGCTCCTCGGGCTCAGTAATTCCGCTGTTCCATAAGCAGATAAAAACCGGTGGGCCACTAACTGTTACTCATCCCAAGATCACACGTTATTTTATGACTATTCCAGAGGCGGCCCAATTAGTTATTCAGGCTGGCTCAATGGGGAAGGGAGGCGATGTCTTTGTTCTGGACATGGGGGAGCCGGTCAGGATCGTCGAACTGGCCGAAAAGATGATTCATCTCTCCGGCTTGAGCGTGCGTACGGATAAGAACCCTCATGGTGATATCTCTATCGAGTTCACCGGATTGCGGCCCGGTGAAAAGCTTTACGAGGAGCTGCTGATCGGTGACAACGTCGTGGCGACCCGGCACCCGATGATCATGAGTGCCCACGAAGATATGCTTCCATGGGATATGCTCAAGTCCAAGCTGTATGAATTGATGGCTGCGGTTGAGAGTGATGATTACGTGCGTGTTCGACAAGTGTTGCGCGATACCGTAAGCGGTTACGCTCCCGACGGTGAGATCGTCGACTGGATTTACTTGCAACGCCGTATGGATCCCTGATCGTTACACACTTGGTAATGCCTGATTTTTGACAGGCAACCTCCATCATCTAGGTTTGAAAAGCAGCTTCGGAAAAGCTGCTTTCCTCATCACGATGTCATGGAGTGTCACTTATGCATACAGGCTTTCTCTCTTCCCTCGCTTTCGCCCTGCTGCTGGGTATCACTGGCGTGGTCAATGCTGCCCCGGCCGCGACCGCCAAGCCCGGCAAGCTCAGCCTCAACACGGCTGACGCTCAAACTATCCAGAGCGAACTCTCCGGCATCTGTGAAGCCAAAGCCTAGGCCATTGTTGCTTATCGTGAAGCGAACGGTCCCTTCTCTTCAGTGGATGAATTGCTTGAAGTCAAAGGCATAGGTGCGTATTTCGGCCCATCGTGACCGAACACCTAAGGCGTGACCGCTCATTTCGCTAACAACGTGACCGATTTTCCGCCTGTTCCGAAACAGCCGGTCACGTTGTTGGCGAAATGCCCTGCCCCTCATTGCGCATGACCTGACCCGCCGCCCTGCGTCCCATTTCGGGGAATCGAAGGACGGCGGGCAACGAGTAGCCATGCGTAATATCAAAAAATGCCTGCGCCTCAAGTTCGAGGTCGACCTGTCCCACGAGAAAATTGGCCGCGCCTTGCAACTGTCCAAGGGCGTCGTCAGCAAGTACATCAAGGCCGCGCGCGACACTGGCATCGAGTGGCCCGCGGCGGCGCTGCTGGACGAAGTGGCGCTCGGCACCGCCCTGGTGCCCGCCGCCAGAATCGTCCACACCCGCGGCGACCGCGTGTTGCCCGACGTCATCACCCTGAACCGCGAACTCCGTCGCAAAGGCGTGACACTGCAACTGCTGTTGGAGGAATACAACGCAGCCCATCCCGACCTGCCGACCTACCGCTACACCCAGTTCGTCGAGCACTACCGCAGCTACACCCGCACCCTCAAACGCTCGATGCGTCAGCAGCACCGCGCCGGCGAAAAACTGTTCATCGACTACGCCGGGCCGACGTTACCGGTAATTGACGCCGCCACCGGCGAGATCCACCCGGCGCACATCTTCGTCGCCGCCCTCGGCGCCTCGAACTACACTTATGCCTGTGCCACGCCGGGCGAGACCCAAGTCGGCTGGCTGACGGCGTTGAGCCAGGCCCTCAGCTACTTCGGTGATGTCCCTGAAATGATCGTCCCGGACAACCCGCGCGCCCTGGTTGCCCGGCCTGACCGTTACGAGCCGGGCCTGAATCGCGCGGCACTGGAGTGTGCTCGGCACTATGGCGCCATCATGCTCCCGGCGCGCCCGCGTAGCTGGATCGACTGGTGCGCAGCGCGTACCGAGTGGTGATGAAAAGCGAGTCGCTGCGACGTCAAAAGACGGAAGAAGAGGCGGCATCGTGACCGATGCGGTTAGAATTTAGACCCCGCGCCATGGGGGGGCAGAAATCGCTCACGTTGTTGGCGAAATGACCGGTCACGATGAGCAAAATACGCAGCATAGGCAAGTCGCTGCTCGACAATAATCGCGACAAGCTCGATATCAACTGAGTGGGCTTATTGGTAGAAGAGGCTGATCCAGTGATCGGCCTCTGGTGTTTGATCATTCCGAGGCTCGGTGCCAATTCAGTTTCCTGCCTCGCCCCTTTGAGTTGAATGAAACGGACTTGCCTTGAGGCTCGTTATCTCGCTGCTTGCGGTTTATGAGAAGACTGGCTTGACTGTTGATAGTCGATCTGTAAGTGACTCATCCCGGTGTGCCGGATGTGGAAGACTCTCTAGTGATTATGGATTGAATATTTCAGGGATTTTGAGCCAGATGATGATTTTGCTGTTGTGTGCGTTTGTGCTGGTCTTCTCATTATTGTTGACGGGGGTGTTACGTCGATATGCGCTGGCTCGCAGCTTGGTGGATATCTCAAATGGTCGTAGCTCGCACTCGGTTGCAACGCCCCGTGGTGGTGGTGTGGCGATAGTGCTCGGCTTCTTGATCGCTCTGCTGATTCTGGTCTGGGCTGGCATGATGCGCTGGCCGGTGTTTTGGGCTCTTTTTGCACCTGGTAGCGCTATCGCGATAGTAGGCTTCGTCGATGATCATAGGCATATAGCCGTTCGTTGGCGCTTATTCGCTCACTTTTGTGCCTCTTTTGGGATATTGCTTTGTTTGGGGGGGGCGCCAGCACTGAGTCTCTTTGGGGACGAGATCAATTTGGGATGGTTGGGTCATGTCTTGGCTGCCTTCTACTTGGTATGGATACTAAATCTCTATAATTTCATGGATGGAATTGACGGAGTCGCCAGCGTCGAGGCTATTTTTGTGTGCCTCAGTGCTTGTCTTGTCTATACGCTGGAAGGATACGAGGACTTGGTCTGGACTCCGCTGTGTCTGGCAATGGCGGTTGTCGGTTTTCTTTACTGGAATTTTCCACCTGCGCGCATTTTTATGGGGGATGGGGGGAGCGGGTTTTTAGGCATTATGCTGGGAGGGCTTTCTCTCCATGCGGCTTGGAGTTCGCCTCATTTGCTCTGGGTATGGCTGATTTTGTTGGGGGTCTTTATCGTAGATGCGACTTTTACGTTGGTGCGACGCTTGTTGCGCGGCGATAAGGTCTATGAAGCTCACCGTAGTCACGCCTATCAATTTGCTTCGCGCCAGGCTGGCCGTCACTTACCTGTGACTCTGGCTGTGCTCGGGATCAATGTCGTTTGGTTATTGCCTATCGGCTTGTGCGTCGGCTTGTCTGTACTGGACGGTCTCACCGGCATAGTACTGGCTTATACCCCTTTGATGTTTATCGCGGTCAGATTTCATGCGGGTGAGTTGGAGGTGCTTGATTAATCGGTTATCTCTTTGTAAATAGCTAGGCTCCGGGTGGCGAGATCGTTGCCTGGATTTGCCTGTCGCACCGGATGCATTCCTGATCGTTACACACTTGGTAATGACGCGTTTTTTGACAGGTGACCCTCATCATCTAGGTTTGGAAAACAGCTTCGGAAAAGCTGCTTTCCTCATCACGATGTCATGGAGTGTCACTTATGCATACAGGCCTTATCTCTTCCCTCGCTTTCGCCCTGCTGCTGGGCCTCACTGGCGTGGTCAATGCCGCGCCGGCCGCGACCGCCAAGACCGACTCGTCAACTCCCGCCTCAAGCCCGGCGGCGGCCACCGCCAAGCCTGGCAAGCTCAACCTCAACACGGCTGACGCTCAAACTATCCAGAGCGAACTCTCCGGCATCGGTGAAGCCAAAGCCCAGGCCATTGTTGCCTATCGTGAAGCGAACGGTCCCTTCTCTTCAGTGGACGAATTGCTTGAAGTCAAAGGCATAGGCAAGTCGCTGCTCGACAAGAATCGCGACAAGCTCGATATCAACTGAGTAGGCTTATTGGTAGAAGAGGCCGATCCAGTGATCGGCCTTTTCTCAAGATGCAAGGCCGCGTCTTACTCCACCTGATCCTTCAGGTGCGCCTTCGTCACCGCCAATATCTTCTGCGCCAACGCCTCGTCCTCGGCACTCCTGGATAGCACCAGTGCGCCCACCAGTGTCGCCAGCATCACAATGCTCTGATCCTGAGCCTCCGGACCCGAGCCCAGCGCTTCTTCCACCTGCCTGAGCCGCGACTCGATCACCGTATCCGTCGTCGGGCTCGGCTCTCCACGTTGCCCCAGCTCCAGGCACATGGTCGGTAGTGGGCAGCCGTGATCCGGGGTGTTCAGGTGCCACTCGGACAGATAGCTGTCGATGAAAGCCTGCAACGGTTTGTCCTGGCTGAACAGCGTGTCGCAGTGTACATCCAGCTCGGCCGCCGCCTCCTGCAGTGCCTTCTCGACCAATTCATCCTTGGATTTGAAGTGCGCGTAGAAGCCGCCATGGGTCAGCCCCAGCGCTTTCATCAGCGGCTGCAGGCCCGTTGCGCCAATACCATCACGTCGAAAGCGTGCCGCAGCTTCCTTGATGATGCGTTCATGGGTCTGGGCTTTATGGTCTTGCGAATACCGCATGGCGGGATCTCCAAATCGTCAGGCCATGATAACCGCGACTTATTGGCGTTCTGTCATGTTTTTTCGGATGCCATCGCATGAGGAGAAAAAAAGCTGAAATGCAGATGTGGCATGAATAGTGATTACCCATTGCTCTACGATTGTTGAACAATCCGAGGCGATGAGTATGAGTGTACAGCTGTCTTTGGCCGATCAGATTACCCTGGAGTTGCGCGCCGACATTATCGGCGGTCGCCTGTTGCCGGGCATGCCGCTGATCGAGAATGACTTGGTCAACGCCTATAACGCCTCGCGCAACACGATTCGCGAGGCGCTCCATCGACTCGACCAGGAAGGCCTGGCGCGCTATGTCCGTAACAAGGGGGTGATGGTGCGACGCCTGGGGCTCGATGAGGTGCGCGATCTTTTCCTGGTTCGCCGCACCTTGGAACTGCAGGCCATCGCCCACAGCAAGCCACTACGCGAATACCAGTCCGATCGCATGCTCGCAGCCATCGAGGCCGCCGAGCTGGCCCGCGAGCGCGAGGACTGGCGCGCCCTGGGCACCCACAGTCTGGCGTTTCACCAACATATCGTCGGCTTGATGGGCAGTCCTCTGTTTGATGAGTTCTTTACCAATATCGTCGCGCAGTTGCGCCTGGTGTTTTCCGTGGCCCCCGATGAACAGCGTTTTCAAGCACCCTGGCTGGCGCGTGACCGCTCTATCCACGACCTGCTCGCCGAGGGCGACAAGCCCGCCGCGGGGGAGGCGATGAGCCTGTATCTCGACGATTCCGAGCAGATGCTGCTCGATTTTCTAAGCCGCCCTTTCCATCACTGATCGAGGAGCTTGACCATGTATAAAGACTATCCCGCCGCCTATCAGGTCAGCAAAGGCTCGGCCTTGCAGGTGGACGCCGCGTTTTACCAGCGCATTCGCGAGGAAAAGACCGCCCGCACGTTGATCGAGCAGTTCGAGGTGCCGATCCGTACCGGGCGCGCCTGGAAGGTGCCGGCCGGCCATGCGTTCCGGGTGACCACGCCGGTCGGCCCGCAGGTCGGCGACTTCAACGTCTGGAATGCCAACGACCCGCGCGAGCGATTCTGGGCGGCTCGCACCCGTCAGTTGCAAGGTGCCCATGTCAGTACCCATGACCGACTCTGGTCGAACCTGCCATTCCTGCGTCCGCTGGTGACCATCACCGACGACAGCCTGGCCGGCTACGGCATCGACGAGCATGGCGGACGCCTGCACGATCTCCTGGGGACGCGCTGTGATCCGTATGTGAACAAGATGCTGACCGGGGAAGACTTCCACCATCACTGCCACTCGAACCTGACCCGCGCCGTCCTGCCCCATGGCTTGACCGAATTCGATGTCCACGATGTGCTGAACATCTTCCAGTGCACCGGGCTCAATCATGACGACATGTATTTCATGAAGGCCTGTCCGGCGCAGAAGGGCGATTATCTGGAATTCTTTGCCGAAATCGACTTGCTGTGCGCGCTGTCCACCTGTCCGGGTGGTGATCTTTCGCTGCCGATGTGGGGCCCCGAGGCGCAGGACCCGCTCAGTGTCTGTCGCCCATTGGGAGTGGAGGTCTATCGGCTTGAGCCATCATTGCTCGAAGGCTGGAGTCAGCCGGAACGAGCCGACTACAAAGGTCAGCATGGCTTGCATATCGCCAAGGCGGCCTGGGAGAAATAACCAACGAGAATGGGCGATCAGCGATCCTTCGCGTCCTGGGCGTCCATCTCGGCATTACGTTCCTCGACGCGCCGACGTTGTTCGTCGGTCAGTTCCACTTTGTTCGCGGTGTCGCGCAACATCATCAGTCCACCGACGATGGAGCCGATGGCGATGACCATGATCAACCAGGCATACCAGGGCATAAGGTTCTCCTTGAGGAGCCGTTTGCGGATGAGCATTTCATCCGCAAAAATTGGCCCTTACCATTTTGAGTCAAAAGACTTCTCCATGGTTCCATTGTAAGCCCGATCTGCCCGAATAGCCCTTAAAGTCCGGTCAGCATCGCATCGGCCGGGGCGGCGGCGCGCAGACGTCCGGTCACCAGGAAGTAGAGGAAGCCCGCGGCCATGAACCCGAGGAAAATCAGGCCGATCAACGTGTTGAACCAGGCCATCGCGATCAGGCACACCACTGCCAGCACCAGGGCAATCCCCGGAACGATCGGATAGCCCGGCGCACGGAAGCTGCGCTCCAGGTTCGGCTCGGTTTTACGCAGCTTGAACAGGCTCAGCATACTGATGATGTACATCACGATGGCGCCGAATACCGACATGGTGATCATCGCCGCCGTCAGGCTCATGCCCTGCAGGTTGACCAGCCCGTCACTGTAGATCGCCGCGATGCCGACCACGCCGCCGGCCAGGATCGCCCGGTGCGGAGTCTGGAAACGCGACAGTTTGGCCAGCGAGCGTGGCAGGTAACCGGCCCGGGCCAGGGCAAAGAACTGCCGCGAGTAGCCGAGGATGATGCCGTGGAAGCTCGCCACCAGGCCGAACAGGCCGATCCACACCAGCATGTGCATCCAGTTGGAGTTGTTGCCCACCACGGCTTTCATCGCCTGGGGCAATGGGTCGTTGATGTTCGACAGTTGGCGCCAGTCGCCGACGCCGCCAGCCATTACCATGACGCCGAGGGCCAGGAACACCAGGGTCAGGATGCCACCGACATAGGCTTTGGGAATGGTGCGCTTGGGGTCCTTGGCTTCTTCGGCGGCCATGGCCGCGCCTTCGATGGCGAGGAAGAACCAGATCGCAAAGGGGATCGCGGCGAAGATGCCGGGGATCGAGTCGATACTGAAGCTACTCGCGCCGGCCCAGCCGTTGAGCACGAAGTTGCTGAAGCTGAAGCCTGGCGCGACCACGCCCATGAATACCAGCAGTTCGGCGACCGCCAGCACGGTGACCACCAGTTCGAAGGTGGCGGCGATGCTGACGCCGAGGATGTTCAGCCCCATGAACACCACGTAGGCGCCGACGGCGGCGAGGCGCGGGTCGAGGTCCGGGTACTGGACGTTGAGGTAGGCGCCAATGGCCATGGCGATGGCCGGTGGGGCGAAGACGAATTCGATCAGGGTGGCAATCCCGGCGATCAGCCCGCCGCGTTCGCCAAAGGCCCGGCGGCTGTAGGCAAAGGGCCCGCCGGCGTGGGGAATCGCGGTGGTCAGTTCAGTGAAGCTGAAGATGAAGCAGGTGTACATGGTCGCCACCAGCAAGGTAGTGACGAGAAAGCCCAGGGTACCGGCGGTCCCCCAGCCGTAGCTCCAGCCGAAGTACTCGCCGGAGATCACCAGTCCGACCGCGATACCCCACAGGTGCAGCGTGCCCAGCGTGGGCTTGAGTTGTGTGTTCATGCGTTTCTCCCTGAACGGTTTGGATACGGCTCGAATCGGCTGATTGCAGCGGGCGTGCCAGTCGTCAGGGATAGGTCGTTATAGGCAAAAAGCTGTCGTATCGAGGACGTTTCGCCGATGTTCGCCAGGGTTTCGACTTGCTTTGGTGCGGGGGCGGGCGTTTATGGCGCATTGCGGCTAGATTTACCGATCACCGGGTCCCGGTCCGCCCCGGGTTCCGCTACAATGCGCGCCGATTTCGACTTGCCAGAGAGCCCGCCCATGTCCGCTTGCCAGACGCCTATCATCGTCGCCCTGGATTTCCCCTCCCGTGACGCCGCCCTGAAGTTGGCCGATCAACTGGATCCGAAGCTGTGCCGGGTCAAGGTCGGCAAGGAGCTGTTCACCAGCTGCGCGGCGGACATCGTCGGCACCCTGCGTGACAAGGGCTTCGAGGTGTTCCTCGACCTGAAATTCCACGATATTCCCAACACCACGGCCATGGCGGTCAAGGCGGCGGCGGAGATGGGCGTGTGGATGGTCAATGTGCATTGTTCCGGCGGCTTGCGCATGATGGCGGCGTGCCGCGAGGTACTGGATAAGCGCAGCGGGCCGCAGCCGTTGTTGATCGGCGTGACCGTGCTGACCAGCATGGAACGCGAGGACCTGGCCGGTATCGGCCTGGATGTCGATCCGCAAGTGCAGGTATTGCGTCTGGCGGCGTTGGCGGAGAAAGCCGGGATGGATGGCCTGGTGTGCTCGGCCCTGGAAGCCACCGCACTCAAGCGTGCCCATCCGGGCTTGCAACTGGTGACCCCGGGGATTCGTCCGGCGGGCAGCGCCCAGGACGATCAGCGTCGCATCCTGACCCCGCGCCAGGCGCTGGATGCCGGTGCCGATTATCTGGTGATCGGTCGTCCGATCAGCCAGGCGGCCGATCCGGCCCAGGCGCTGGCGGCGGTAGTGGCCGAACTGGCCTGATCATGAAGACCTTGTCGCGGACAATCGGTCGCCGCCCGATTGTCCGCGATGCGCTCTACCTGCAGAGGTGCCGGTTCAGACCTTCAACACCAGCTTGCCGAAGTTCTCCCCGCTGAACAGTTTCATCAGCGTCTCCGGAAAGGTCTCCAGGCCTTCGACGATATCTTCCTTGCTCTTGAGCTGGCCCTTGGCGATCCAGCCGGCCATTTCCTGTCCGGCGGCGGCGAAGCGACTGGCGTAGTCCATCACCACGAAACCTTCCATGCGCGCGCGGTTGACCAGCAGCGCCAGATAATTGGCCGGGCCTTTCACCGCTTCCTTGTTGTTGTACTGGCTGATGGCGCCGCAGATCACCACGCGTGCCTTGAAGTTCAGGCGGGTGAGCACCGCGTCGAGAATATCGCCCCCGACGTTGTCGAAATACACATCCACGCCTTTCGGACATTCGCGTTTCAGGCCGGCGCCAACGTCCTCGCTCTTGTAGTCGATGGCCCCGTCGAAGCCCAGCTCGTCGATCAGGAATTTGCACTTCTCGGCACCGCCGGCAATCCCGACCACCCGGCAGCCCTTGAGCTTGGCAATCTGCCCGGCGATGCTGCCGACCGCACCGGCCGCCCCGGAGATCACCACGGTTTCGCCGCCTTGCGGCGCGCCGACATCCAGCAGGGCGAAGTAGGCGGTCATCCCGGTCATGCCCAGGGCGGAAAGGTAGCGCGGTAACGGCGCCAGTTTCGGGTCGACTTTGTAGAAGCCTTTCGGCTCGCCGAGGAAATAATCCTGTACCCCCAGGGCGCCGTTGACGTAGTCGCCGACGGCAAAGCCCGGGTGGTTGGACGCTACGACTTTTCCGACACCCAAGGCACGCATCACTTCGCCAATGCCCACTGGCGGGATGTAGGACTTGCCTTCGTTCATCCAGCCGCGCATGGCTGGGTCGAGGGACAGGTATTCGTTCTTGACCAGGATCTGGCCCGCTCCCGGCTCGCCTACCGGAACTTGCTGATAGGTGAAGGTCTCGCGGGTCGCAGGGCCGACCGGGCGCTTGGCCAGCAGGAATTGGCGATTGTTCTGGGTGGTCATGGCAGGCACTCGAAGATCAATGAAGTCTTGTTGATAGACCCTCATCGGGCAGACGGCAAGTTTTTCAGCTGGGGCGAATAGGCTGTGATCCACTGTAATGATGAAAGGCCCCATGAACTTATCACTGCGATGCATAAGCCATTAACCGGCCTTCTGATAGTGCTGCCGTGACAGCCGGCCAGCTGGCTAGACTGCTCACACAACAGCCCTTTTGTATCGCATTGAGGACACAACCATGAGCATGACGTTTTCCGGCCAGGTGGCCCTGGTGACTGGCGCGGCGGCCGGCATTGGCCGGGCGACCGCCCTGGCGTTTGCCGCCGAAGGTCTGAAAGTGGTCGTTGCCGATCTCGACGTCGCCGCGGGTGAAGGCACGGTCGAACTGATCCGCGCGGCGGGCGGCGAAGCGCTGTTCGTGCGTTGCAACGTCACTCAGGAAGCCGATGTGCGCAACCTCATGGAGCAGGCTGTGAGCGCCTACGGACGGGTTGACTACGCCTTCAACAATGCCGGCATCGAGATCGAGAAAGGCAAGTTGGCCGACGGCACCCTCGACGAGTTCGACGCGATCATGGGCGTCAATGTCAAAGGTGTCTGGCTGTGCATGAAGTACCAGTTGCCGCTGATGCTGGCCCAGGGCGCTGGCGCCATCGTCAATACGGCCTCGGTGGCCGGGCTTGGCGCGGCGCCGAAGATGAGCATCTATGCGGCATCCAAGCACGCGGTCATCGGCCTGACCAAGTCGGCGGCCATCGAATACGCGAAGAAGAAAATCCGCGTCAATGCCGTCTGCCCGGCGGTGATCGATACCGACATGTTCCGGCGCGCCTATGAGGCCGATCCGAAGAAAGCCGAGTTTGCCGCGGCCATGCATCCGGTCGGACGCATCGGCAAGGTCGAGGAGATTGCCAGTGCCGTGCTTTACCTGTGCAGCGACGGTGCCGCCTTCACCACTGGCCATGCCCTGGCGGTGGACGGCGGGGCCACCGCGATTTGAGCTGTCGCTCGCTTCGCCCGCAACCGTAGCCGTTTTGAAAGGGACCCGCCTAATGGCGGGTTTTTTTATGTCCGTCGGTGTTGGAAATACGGTCGGCAGATTCGCTCCCGAGCGTCAGTTGCTGTCTCCGGCGCCCGGCGGGCGGGCCTTCCAGGGCGAAGGCGAGAGGCTTTTTGTGCAAGCAAGCCCCCCGGGCTTTTGTGTTTAACTGTTTAACGAGCAATAACAATGGGTTGGAGCGTCAAACACAATGGATTTGGAAATTGATCGGCAGGCGCTGGTTCCCGTCGTGCAGCAAATCGTCAACGCTGTGATCGAGTGGATTCGTTGCCATCGCGCGGGGCCTGGGACTCGCCTGCCATCCGTTCGACAGTTGGCCAAGGACAACTCACTCAGCCAGGCGAATGTCCTGGAAGCCTGTCAGCGGCTGGTGGCACAGGGGGTGCTGACGCCGCGCAACGGCTCGGCCTTTATTGTCTCGGACGCCCATGGCGATGTTCGGGACAGCGCTGAACCGCAGTGGTACGAAGGATTGGAAACGGACTGGGGGGCCTTCAGCGAGCATCCCCTGGGCGAGCTGAAGCTGGGCTGCGGCTGGGTGCCCGAAAGCTGGCGTGAGAGCGATGACATCGCCTATGCCATCCGCCAGGTCAGCCGCACGCAGATGCATGGGATGTTCAGCTACAGCACGCCCCTTGGGCTGCTGGCGTTACGTCAGCAGATCCAGAAACGCCTGGGACAAAAGGGCATCCCATGCGCGCCCGAGCAGATACTGACGACCCACGGGGTCACCCAGGCCCTGGACCTGCTGGTGCGCCAGTTGCTCAAGCCGGGTGATTGCGTGTTGGTGGAAACACCGGGCTACGCCAACCTGTACAAGCTGCTGGCACTACAAGGGGTCAGGTTGCTGGAGGTGCAGCGGACATCGTCCGGGCCGGACATGGAGCAATTGCGCAAGCTGTTGCAGCAGTACCGTCCGCGCTGCCTGTTCATCAACAGCCTCTATCACAACCCGACCGGCACCAGCCTGACCCTGGCGGTGGCCACGCAGTTGTTGCAGTTGGCGCAGGCCCATGACTTCCTGATCGTCGAAGACGCGATCTACAGCGATCTGCAAAGCGGGCCCGGCGTGCAGCTGGCGGCGCTGGATAACGCCCAGCGGGTGATCTACGTCGGCGGCTTTTCGAAAACCCTGAGCAGCTCGTTGCGGGTCGGCTTCATCCGCGCCCGGGGCGAACTGATCCAGCGTCTGGCGCAAATGAAGATGATCACCAGCCTCGGCGCCTCGCGTTTCGCCGAATGCGTGGTGGCCACGCTGCTGGCCAATGGCACTTATCGCAAGTTGGTGCAGCGCCTGCGCCAGCGCCTGAGCGTGGAGCGGGTCAGCACCCTGGATACCTTGGAGAGGACGGGCTGGGAGGTGTTCGCCGAGCCTGCCGGTGGCATGTTCATCTGGGCGCGCAGCCCGGGCTATCCGCTGGCCCAGGTCCTGACGCGCGCGCGCAAGCTTGGGGTGCTGCTGGCCCCGGGTGAGGCCTTTATGCCGCAAGGTACTTCCAGCGACTGGCTACGGATAAATGTGGCCTATGCTTCGGATCTGCGCGCGCAAAAGTTCTTCCGTTTGCTGGGTAGCGCCGAATCGACCTCGACCATTCTGAAAGCGACGCGGATGTAGCTTTTGGCCATTATTCCGGCGCCAAAGGCTTGTGCTTTACCCGTCCCGATTGCCAATCTGCATGAATCTTGAATGGGCGTGTGCACCTTCAGCATTCTAATCGGGGATTAAGCGCCATGATTTCTGCCGTGCAAGGACGTTTCGCCAACCTCGGTATGGCGAAGAAACTGGGTATCGGCTTTACCTTGGTCCTACTGTTGACCGGCCTGGTGGCGGCCATTGGTGTCTGGTCCTTGCAAACCATCAGCTTGCGCTTCGATGGGCTCAAGCAGATGTCGTCGCTTAACAGCCAATTGCTCCGGGTGCGTTTGCTCGAGCAGGAATACGCGCTGCATTCGGACCCCAAGACCGTCGATGCCCTGCACCAGGGCGTCGACGGCCTGGTGGCGCAGGCGCAGATCCTCAAGGCCCAATCGGCGGCCAATGTGCCGCTCATGACCGATGTCGAGCAGGCGCTGGGCGCCTACCGCAAGGCGTTCGACGAATTCGTCGAGTTGACCCAGACCAAGGACCTGGCACTGGAAATGGCCAGTTGGTCGGTTTCCAGCGTGGCCAACAACCTTGACGTGCTCCAGGCCGGGCTGTCCGACGACGGCACCTACGCCCTCAAGGACTCCCAGGGCAAGGACGGCAAGGAATTTGTCGAGCAGGCTGGCCAGGTCAGCCATGTCTCGCAGTTGATGTTGCAGGCGATGAACGAAGCCCGGGTGCGCCTGGACCAGAGCCGCAAAGGTGATGAAGAGAACGAGAACAAAGGCAAGATCGAGCAGGCTGACCAGGCCTTGGCCCAGGTCGAACAACTCAAGACCTCGGTCAAGGACCCTGGCTATCAGACAGTGCTGACCGAGGTCAGTGGCCACATTGCCAGCTTCGGTGAGAAGTTGACCGAATACACCGGCCTGCTGGAGCAGGAGAAAAAGGTTTACCAGCAGTTGCATGAGCGCGCGGCCCAGGTGGTGGCGCGGGTCAACCAGGCCTACGCCGCCGAAGACCTGTCGATGCAGGCCGAGCTTAAGAAGAATTCGCTGCTGATCATCGGCTCGTCCGCCCTGGCCTTGCTGGTCGGCCTGGTGGCGGCGCTGGTGATTACCCGCCTGATTGTCGCGCCGTTGCGCAGTGTCATCCTGGTCGCCCAGCAGATTGCCGCCGGTGACCTGACCGGTAAGGTCGAGGTCAAGCGCCGCGATGAAATCGGTCAATTGATGCTGGCCATGCAGCAGATGGGCGCGGGCCTGAGCGGTATCGTCAGCGGCCTGCAGGCGGGGATCGAGCAACTGGCGAACTCGGCGCATTCGTTGTCGGCGGTCACCGAACAGACCAACCTGGAAGTCAGCACCCAGAAGGAAGAAACCGAGCAGGTCGCCACCGCGATGAACCAGATGACGGCCACGGTGCATGATGTCGCGCGCAATGCCGAAGAGGCCGCCCAGGCGGCGCAGACCGCCGACGACAAGGTCGACAGCGGCCAGCAGGTGGTGCGCCAGAGCATGCAGCGGATCGAGCAGTTGGCGGACTCGGCCAGCTCGGCGAGCCAGAGTATCGAAAGCCTCAGCGCGGAAATCCAGAACATCGGCACGGTGCTCGGGGTGATCAAGAGCGTGGCCGAGCAGACCAACCTGCTGGCCCTCAACGCGGCCATCGAAGCGGCCCGGGCCGGTGAACAGGGCCGTGGTTTTGCCGTGGTGGCCGATGAGGTCCGCGCCCTGGCCAAGCGTACCCAGCAGTCCACCGAAGAGATCGAGCGGCTGGTCAGTGCCCTGCGCACGGCGGCGCAGACCTCGGTGCAGCAGATCCAGAGCAGTGGCGAACTGGTCAAGCTGGCGGTCAGCGATGCGTTGCAGACCGAGAGTGCGCTGGGCAGCATTGCCGCGGCGGTTTCGCTGATCCAGCAGATGAACCAGCAGATCGCCGCGGCGGCCGAGGAACAGAGTTCGGTGGCCGAAGAGATCAATCGCAGCGTGACCAGCATTCGCGCCAGTGCCGATCAGTCGGCGTTGGCGATGCAGGGTAACGCGGCGTCAAGCATCGAGCTGGCGCAGTTGGGGATGGAATTGAAGGGGATGGTCGGGCATTTCCGGATCTGATTGTCCCAAGCCTGGGGTGGCAAGCCTGTGGGTGCGCTGCTTGTGTGGGAACAGTGCTTGTGTGGGCGCGAAGCTTTTAGCGCCCTGAAGGGCCTCTTCGCGGGCAAGCACCGCTCCCACAGGTTGTATGTTGTGCTCAGGCCTTGCGCCAATTGAGGATCAGCAGCGTCAGCACCCCCGCGATGATCCCCCAGAAGGCCGATCCCACCGAAAACAGCGTGAATCCCGAAGCCGTCACCATAAAGGTAATCAGCGCCGCCTCCCGTTCCCTGGGCTCGTTCATGGCCAGACTCAAACCGTTCATGATCGAGCCGAACAGCGCCAGCGCCGCGATCGACAGCACCAGTTCCTTGGGCAACGCGGCGAACAGGGCCGCCAGCGTCGCCCCGAAGGTCCCGGCAATCCCGTAGAAAATCCCGCACCATACGGCGGCCGTATAGCGCTTGCTCTTGTCCTCATGGGCATGTGGCCCGGTGCAGATGGCCGCGCTGATGGCCGCCAGGTTGATCCCGTGGGAGCCGAAGGGCGCCAGCAGCAGCGAGGCGATCCCGGTCACGCTGATCAACGGCGACGACGGCACGTTGTAGCCGTCGGCGCGCAGCACGGCGATGCCGGGCATGTTCTGCGAGGTCATGGCCACCACGAACAGTGGAATACCGATGCTGATGGTCGCGGCCAGCGAGAACACCGGCGTGGTCCATACCGGCTTCGCTACCTCCAGGTTGAAACCGCTGAAATCCAGCAGCCCGAGCATTCCCGCCACGGCCGTGCCGACCAGCAGGGCGGTCAGCACGGCATAGCGCGGCGACAGGCGCTTGACGATCAGATAGCTGAAGAACATCCCCAGCACCAGCCCGGTGCGATGCTGCGCGGCAATGAATATCTCACTGCCGATCTTGAACAGGATGCCCGCCAGCAACGCCGCCGCCAGCGATGAGGGCAGGCGCTTGACCAGCTTCTCGAAACTGCCGGTCAGGCCGCAAATCGTCACCAGCACCGCGCAGGTGATGTAGGCGCCAATCGCCTCGCCATAGGTCACCCCGGACAGGCTGGTGATCAACAGGGCCGCACCGGGTGTCGACCAGGCGATGGTGATCGGCGTGCGATAGCGCAGGGACAGGCCGATACTGCAAATTGCCATGCCGATCGACAGAGCCCAGATCCACGAGGAAATCTGGCCAGTGCTCAGTCCCGCGGCTTGCCCGGCCTGGAACATCAGCACCAGGGAGCTGGTGTAGCCGGTCATCATTGCAATAAAACCGGCGACCACGGCGGAGGGTGACGTGTCGGCCAGCGGGCGCGGGCGTGCCTGGGTGATGTCGGTCATGGAGTGGCATTCCTTGTACTGGGAAACGGGCAATGGCAGTCCCGGTAGACTAAACGCAAAGGTGGACAGCGATTGCAATACAGCCACTGCGGCAAATAGCCGTACAGTCGTGTCGGCACCTGGCTTTGTGTACAATGTGCCAGGCTTTTATGCGCTACTTGTCAGTGACCCGCTGTGCCGTTCGCCAGTCGGGGTCCATTCGCCGCCGTCTCCGATCCGAGTGACCATGAACGAACAGTTGCAACCTCTCAAGAAACAACCGCGTGCCGGCAAGGTCGGTCGCACCGGGACCCAGGACGATATCGTCTACGCGCATATCTTCGAGGCGATTCTCGAACAGCGCCTGGCGCCCGGGACCAAGTTGAGCGAAGAAGCGCTGGGGGAGATTTTCGGGGTCAGTCGCACCATCATTCGTCGCGCCTTGTCGCGCCTGGCCCATGAAGGCGTGGTGCTGTTGCGTCCGAACCGTGGCGCGGTGGTGGCCAGTCCCAGTGTCGAGGAAGCCCGCCAGGTGTTCCTGGCCCGGCGCATGGTGGAGAAGGCGATTACCGAGCTGGCGGTATTGCACGCCACGGCCGAGGAACTGGCCCTGTTGCGGCAGATGGTCAACGACGAGCGCGACAGTTTTTCCCGTGGCGACCGTGGGGCGGGGATCCGCCTGTCCGGCGAGTTCCACCTCAAGCTGGCGGAGGCGGCGAAGAACGCTCCGCTGATCAGCTTCCAGCGCAGCCTGGTGTCGCAGACTTCGTTGATCATTGCCCAGTATGAAAGCGGCAACCGCTCGCACTGTTCCTACGATGAACACACCCAGTTGATCGACGCGATCGAAGCTCGGGACGCGGTGTTGGCGGTGGACCTGATGATGCGCCATATGGATCATATCGACAGCAAGCTCAACCTCGAGGAGGAAAGTGCCTCGGATGACCTGCATGCGGTGTTCTCGCACCTGATGCTGGCGAAGAAGCCGGGGCGGTCCGGGGCAAAACTCTGATCGGAAGCTGTTCTTCGAGCCAAGGATGATCTTGAGTCGAGCCAGGAGTTGTGGCGAGCGGGCTTGCCCGCGCTGGGCTGCGAAGCGGCCCTAAAGTCAGCGACTTCATTGTGTCAGGTAGAACGCAGTTACAGGTTTTAGGGCTGCTTCGCAGCCCAGCGCGGGCAAGCCCGCTCGCCACAGTGGTAGTATCGCCACAGTAGTAGTAGTAGTAGTAGTAGTAGTAGTAGTAGTAGTAGTAGTAGTAGTAGTAGTAGTAGTAGTAGTAGTAGTAGTAGTAGTAGTAGTAGTAGTAGTAGTAGTAGCGCCCTACAGCAGTGTGTAGTGCCGCAGCCCTTATCGCTGGTGCACCAGGTTCCCCGCCGCATAAGTCTGTTTCACCGTCCGGTCATCCCCCAGGGTCATCAACACGAACAAGGTCTCGGCAATGTTCCTGACCTGCTTCAGGCGATAGCTGAGCAGCGGCGTGGCGTGATAGTCCAGCACCAGGAAATCGGCGTCGCTGCCCGGTTGCAGGCTGCCGATCCGGTCTTCCAGGCGCAATGCCCGGGCGCCGCCCAGAGTCGCCAGATACAGCGACTTGAACGGGCTCAGCCGCGCCCCTTGCAGTTGCATCGCCTTGTAGGCTTCGTTCAGCGTCTGCAGGATCGAGAAGCTGGTGCCGCCGCCCACATCCGTACCTATGCCGACATTCAGCTTGTGCTTCTCCGCCATCGGCAAGTTGAACACGCCGCTGCCGAGGAAGAAGTTCGACGTCGGGCAGAACGCCACCGCCGAGCCGCTCTGCGCCAGGCGCGCGCATTCAGCGTCACACAGGTGCACGCCGTGGGCGAACACCGAGCGCTCGCCGAGCAGTTGGTAGTGGTCGTAGACATCCAGATAGCCCTTGCGCTCCGGGAACAGCTCCTTGACCCACTGCACTTCCCGCAGGTTCTCACTGATGTGGGTCTGCAGGTACAGGTCCGGGTATTCCCCCAGCAACTGGCCGGCCAGGGTCAATTGCTCTGGCGTCGAAGTCGGCGCGAAACGCGGTGTTACCGCATAATGCAGGCGACCCTTGCCATGCCAGCGCTCGATCAGCGCCTTGCTCTCCAGGTAGCCGGATTCGGCGGTGTCGGTCAGGTAGTCCGGCGCGTTGCGGTCCATCATCACCTTGCCGGCAATCATCCGCAGGTCGAGTTTCTCGGCGGCTTCGAAGAAGGCATTCACCGACTGTGGATGTACGCTGCCGAAGACCATTGCGGTGGTGGTGCCGTTGCGCAGCAATTCCTTGATGAAGATGTCCGCGACTTCCTCGGCATGGGCCGGGTCGGCGAACTGGCTTTCGCAGGGGAAGGTGTAGGTGTTCAGCCAGTCCAGCAACTGCTCGCCATAGGCGCCGATCATGCCGGTTTGTGGCAGGTGGATATGGGTGTCGATAAAGCCCGGGGTGATCAGGGCGTCGCGGTGGTGGACGATGTCAAGGTCGGCGGGCAGGGTCGGCAGCAACTCGCTGGCCGGGCCGAGGGCACTGATGCGACCGTTCTCGACCAGCAGCAGGCCATCCTCGAAATATTCATAGGAGGCCTCGATGCCGACCTCGGCCGGATCGGCGAGGCTATGCAGGAGGGCGGCGCGGAAGGCTTTGCGGGTCGAAGGCATGGTCTTTCTCAGTGTCTGGCCAGGCTGCGGCGCGAAGCCGGCAGCAGTTTGGCAATCGGTTCGGCGCTGGCGCTGTGCTGGCCGAAATTCGCGTTATAGGTGGCGATGATTTCGCCGGCGATGGAAATGGCGATTTCCATCGGCAGCTTGCCTTTGACTTCGGCCAGGCCCAGCGGGCAGCGCATGCGTTGCAGCACGCTGGCGTCGAAACCGCGTTCGCGCAGGCGGTGTTCGAACTTGACCCGTTTGCTCTTCGAGCCGATCAGGCCGAAGTAGGCGAAGTCGTTGCGCTTGAGGAGCGCGGCACTGAGCTCCAGGTCCAGTTGATGGTTGTGGGTCATGACGATGCAGTAGCTGCCGCCAGGCAGATCGTCGATTTCTTCCAGCGGTTCGTCGCTGACGATCTTGCGCACGCCGCTGGGGATCTGCGCGGGAAACTCCTGCTCGCGGGAATCGATCCAGCGCACCCGGCAGGGTAGGCTGGCGAGCAAGGGGACCAGGGCGCGACCGACATGCCCGGCGCCGAACACCGCGATCTGTGCCTGAGCCTGGCCCATGGGCTCGAACAGCAGCACCGTGGCGCCACCACAGCATTGGCCGAGGCTGGCGCCAAGACTGAAACGTTCCAGATGGGTGGTTTGCTGGCCGCTGACAAGCATGTCCCGGGCGATCTGCATCGCCTTGTATTCCAGATGGCCGCCGCCGATGCTGTCGAAGCTGCTGGCCGCGCTGACGACCATTTTCGAACCGGCATTGCGTGGCGTCGAACCGAGCTCTTCGATGATGGTTACCAGCACGCAGGGTTCGCCCTGGTTCCGCAGGTCGGCGAGGGCGCTGAGCCAGTTGTTCATAGACACCTCTCTGTTGTCTGTCCCGGCCTATTCGCGGGCAAGCTCCGCTCCGCCTTGACCCGCCGCATCTGCTCACAACCCCACAAGACCCGCTCCGGCGTCGCCGGTGCATCGATCTTCGGTTGCAGCCGATAATCCGCCAGGCTCGCCACCGCGTCCTTGAGCGCGCACCACACGGCAATCCCGAGCATGAACGGCGGCTCGCCGACGGCCTTGGAATGGAACACCGTGTCTTCCGGATTCTTGCGGTTCTCCACCAGTTTGACCCGCAGGTCCAGCGGCATGTCGGCCACCGCCGGGATCTTGTAGCTGGCCGGGCCATTGCTCAGCAACTTGCCCTTGGCGTTCCACACCAGCTCTTCCATGGTCAGCCAGCCCATGCCCTGGACAAAGCCGCCTTCCACCTGGCCGATATCGATGGCCGGGTTCAGCGAGGCGCCGACGTCATGCAGGATGTCGGTGCGCAACATCTTGTACTCGCCGGTCAGGGTGTCGATGATCACTTCGGCACAGGCCACGCCATAGGCGAAGTAATAGAACGGCCGGCCACGGGCCTGGCTGCGGTCGTAATAGATCTTCGGCGTCTTGTAGAAACCGGTGCTCGACAGTGACACCTGGGCGAAATACGCCTGCTGGACCAGTGCTTCGAACGTCAGGATCTGCTCGCGCACCCGCACATGGCCGTTGCGGAACTCGACATCCGCCTCGCTGACCTTGTAGTGCCGCGCGGCAAACTCCACCAACCGCTGCTTGATGATTCCGGCGGCGTTCTGCGCCGCCTTGCCGTTCAGGTCGGCACCGCTGGAGGCGGCGGTGGGCGAGGTATTCGGCACCTTGTCGGTATTGGTGGCGGTGATCTGCACCCGGTCGATCTCCACCTGGAATACTTCGGCCACCACCTGCGCGACCTTGGTGTTCAGGCCCTGGCCCATTTCCGTGCCACCGTGGTTCAGGTGGATGCTGCCGTCGGTGTAGACGTGCACCAGCGCTCCGGCCTGGTTGAGAAAACTGGCGGTGAAGGAGATACCGAACTTCACCGGGGTCAATGCCAGACCCTTTTTCAGCACCGGGCTATGGGCGTTGTAGCGGCGAATGGTTTCCCGCCGCTCGGCATACTGGCTGCTGGCTTCCAGTTCGGCGGTCATTTCCTCGAGCATATTGTGCTCGACGGTCTGGTAGTAATGAGTGACGTTGCGTTCGGTCTTGCCGTAATAGTTGACCTTGCGTACCGCCAGCGGATCGAGCCCCAGGTGCCGGGCGATGCTGTCCATCACCTCCTCGATGGCGACCATCCCCTGCGGGCCGCCGAAGCCGCGATAGGCGGTGTTGGAGGCAATATTGGTCTTGCAGCGATGGCCGTTGACGGTGACGTCGCCCAGGTAATAGGCGTTGTCGGCATGGAACATCGCCCGGTCGACAATCGATGCCGACAGGTCCGGCGAACAACCGCAGTTGCCCGCCAGTTCCAGGTTGATGCCGTGCAGGCGTCCGCTGTTGTCGAAGCCGACGTCGTATTCGATATAGAACGGGTGGCGCTTGCCGGTCATCAGCATGTCCTCGACCCGCGGCAGGCGCATCTTGGTCGGTTGCCCGGTCAGATGCGCCACCACCGCGCACAGGCAGGCGGGGCTGGCGGCCTGGGTTTCCTTGCCACCGAAACCGCCGCCCATGCGGCGCATGTCGACCACGATCCTGTTCATCGATACGCCCAGCACCTCGGCCACCAGCTTCTGTACTTCGGTGGGATTCTGCGTCGAGCAATAGACGAGCATGCCGCCGTCTTCGGTGGGCATCACCGAGGAAATCTGCGTTTCCAGATAGAAGTGTTCCTGTCCGCCGATATGCAGGCTGCCCTGGATCCGGTGTTCGGCGCTGGCCAATGCGGCGACCGAATCACCACGCTTGTGGGTGTGGCTGTCGACCACGAAATGGCGTTTGCGCAGGGCTTCGACCACATCCAGCACCGGCTCCAGGTCTTCGTACTCGATGATCGCGGCCATGGCGGCCTGGCGTGCGCTATCCAGGTCGCGGGCCGCCACGGCCAGCACCGGTTGGCCGACGAACTCGACGAGATCGATGGCCAGCAACGGGTCGCCCGGCAGCAGCGGGCCGATGTCCTTGAGGCCGGGAATATCCGCATGGGTAATGGCGATACGCACTCCCTCGAAGGCGTAGCAGGGCGCGGTGTCGATGCTGAGGATGCGCGCATGGGCACGGTCGGACATCCGGGCATAGACGTGCAGCTGGTTGGGAAACTCGAGGCGATCGTCGATATACACCGCCTCGCCGGTCACATGCTTGTCGGCGCTGTCGTGCTTGACGCTGCGCCCGACGCCGCTGCGCAGGTCGCGGGCGAACAGCTCGGCCATCTCGGCCTGGGTTTTTTCCATGGCATGAGCGTTAGACATAAGCGGTTACCCGAGTCTCGATGTGCGGTGTTTGCAGTTCGATGAAGTACTTGCGCAGCAGGTTGCGGGCACTGAGCAGGCGATATTCCTTACTGGCGCGCACGTCCGACAGCGGGCTGAAGTCCTCGCCCAGCGCCGCGCAGGCGCGTTCCAGGCTATCCGGGTTCCAGGGCTGGCCGAGCAGCGCGCGTTCGCAGGCCCTGGCCCGCTTGGGAATCGCCGCCATGCCACCGAAAGCGATCCGGGCCTCGGCAACGACACCGTTCTCGATGCGCAGATTGAAGGCCGCGCAGACCGCCGAGATATCGTCGTCCAGGCGCTTGGAAACCTTGTAGGCGCGGAACTGCCAGGCGGCACTGGCCCGCGGCACGCTGATGCTTTCGATGAACTCGCTGTCCTGGCGGGCGGTGACCCGGTAGTCGATGAAATAGTCCTCCAGCGCCAGGGTGCGGGTGCTATCGCCCTTGCGCAGGCGCAGTTGCGCATTCAGGGCGATCAACAGCGGTGGCGAATCGCCGATCGGCGAAGCGTTGCCGATATTGCCGCCGAGGGTGCCCTGGTTGCGGATCTGCAGTGAGGCGAAGCGTTGCAGCAGTTCGCCAAAATCCGGGTACTCGGCCTTGAGCACGGCGTAGCAATCGGAAAGCGCGGTGGCGGCACCGATTTCCAGGTGGTCATCGAAAGTCTTGATGCCCTTGAGTTCAGCCACGTTGCCGATGTAGATCAGCACCGGCAAGGTGCGATGAAGCTGGGTCACTTCCAGGGCCAGGTCGGTACCGCCGGCCAACAGGCGAGCTTGCGGGTAGACGTCGTAGAGCGCGGCCAGGTCGGCGACCGTCACCGGCACCAGGCAGCGCTTGTCGCCGCTGTTCAGTTCCGCGGTTTCGCTCGGTGCGATGGCTTTGAGGCGGGCGATGGTCTCGACTTCGCCGGCGTCGAACTGGTCGGCTGGCTTGTTGCGGCAGGCGCGCTCGGCGGCGGCCAGGATCGGCCGGTAGCCGGTGCAGCGACAGAGGTTGCCGGCCAGCGCCTCATGGGCCTTGTGGCTGTCCGGTGCGCTGCTGTTCTTTTGCAGGGCGAACAGTGACATCACGAAGCCCGGTGTGCAGAAGCCGCATTGCGAGCCGTGGCAGTCGACCATGGCTTGTTGCACGCTGTGCAAGCGGCCCTGGTGCTTGAGGTCTTCGACACTGATCAGTTGCTTGCCGTGCAACGCCGAGACAAAGGTCAGGCAGGCATTGAGGCTGCGATAGCGAATCCGATCCCGGCCCGTATCGTCACGCTGCAACTCGCCGACCACCACGGTGCAGGCGCCGCAGTCGCCGCTGGCGCAGCCTTCCTTGGTTCCGGGCTTGCCCAGGTGCTCGCGCAAGTACTCGAGCACCGTCAGGTTCGGGTCCAGGGCGTGCTCGCGACGGAGTTCCTGGTTGAGTAAAAACTGGATCACGGAAGGCCTCGCAGACTCATTATTGTTGTTGACCGGTCAGCAGAATCTAGTGATATCTGATTTTTCGGTCAACAAATATCTGACTTTAAAGTCAGGAAAATCTCGCGATTGAAAGCGCAGGGTGCTTTCTCCCAGTCTAGCCGCTGAAATAATTGCGGGATTCGTGCCAAATTCCGCCCTTGGAGCTCTGCGCCACTACGTATCAAGTGCGCTACACTGCGCCGCTTGCACTGATCGAAGATTTTGAAGGAAAACCATGACGTTCAAGGCGCCGGACAGCCTCGCCGAGCAAATTGCTCACCACCTCGCCGAACGGATCATTCGTGGCGATCTCAAGCCCGGGGAGCGCATCCAGGAACAGAAGGTCACGCTGGCGCTCAATGTCAGCCGTGGCTCCGTACGCGAAGCGCTGCTGATTCTCGAGCGGCGCCACCTGATTGCGATTCTGCCCAGGCGCGGCGCCCATGTCACCGAGCTCACCGCGCACAAGGTGCAGAGCCTGTGCACCCTGATGAGCGAGTTGTACATCCTGCTGGGCAACGCCGTGGCCCAACGCTGGAGGGAGCAGGCCGACCTCGCGCCGTTCCTGCAATTGCAGCAGCGCCTGACCGCCAGCTTCGAGCGCGAGGACATCCGTACCTTCGTCGAAGACAGCTTCAACGTGATGCGCGCCGCCTTTCCGTTCGCCGACAACCCATACCTGCAGGAAACCGTCGAGAACCTGCAACCGGCGATGAGCCGCGCCTATTACCTGGCGCTGGAGCGACGCAAGGCGGAAATGAGCGAGTACCTGAACCTGTTCGCGCAACTGCTGGGCGCTGTCGTGGCCCGTGACCTGCCACTGATCCGCACGGTCCTGGCCAGCTACGCCCAGCGTAGTTGCGACAGCGTCCTGTCTGCCCTGGCGGTCGGCTAAGCGTGCGGCTCAAGTGCATCAAGTTGGCGGGGTTCAAATCCTTCGTCGACCCGACCACGGTGAACTTCCCCAGCAACATGGCGGCGGTGGTCGGTCCCAACGGCTGCGGCAAGTCGAACATCATCGACGCCGTCCGTTGGGTGATGGGCGAGAGCTCGGCGAAGAACCTGCGTGGCGAGTCGATGACCGACGTCATCTTCAACGGTTCCACCAGCCGCAAGCCGGTGAGCCAGGCGAGCATCGAACTGGTGTTCGACAACTCCGATGGCACCCTGGTCGGCGAATACGCCGCCTACGCGGAGATCTCCATTCGCCGCAAGGTTACCCGCGACAGCCAGAACAGCTACTTCCTCAACGGCACCAAATGCCGACGCCGGGACATCACCGACATCTTCCTCGGTACCGGCCTGGGCCCGCGCAGTTACTCGATCATCGAACAGGGGATGATCTCCAAGCTGATCGAAGCCAAGCCCGAGGACCTGCGCAATTTCATCGAGGAAGCGGCGGGCATCTCCAAGTACAAGGAGCGCCGTCGCGAGACCGAAAACCGCATTCGTCGCACCCATGAAAACCTCGCGCGCCTGACCGACCTGCGCGAAGAACTGGAGCGCCAGCTCGAACGCCTGCACCGCCAGGCCCAGGCTGCCGAGAAATACCAGGAATACAAGGGCGAGGAGCGTCAGCTCAAGGCCCAACTGTCGGCCCTGCGCTGGCAGGCGCTGAACGAGCAGGTCGGCCAGCGCGAAGCGATTATCGGCAACCAGGAAATCAGTTTCGAAGCCCTGGTGGCCGAGCAGCGCAACGCCGATGCCAGCATCGAGCGCCTGCGCGATGGGCACCATGACCTGTCCGAACGCTTCAATCTGGTGCAAGGACGCTTCTATTCGGTCGGCGGCGATATTGCCCGGGTCGAACAGAGCATCCAGCATGGCCAGCAACGTTTGCGCCAGTTGCAGGACGACCTGCGCGAAGCCGAGCGGGCCCGGCTGGAAACCGAGTCGCACCTGGGCCACGACCGTACCTTGCTGGCGACCCTCGGTGAAGAGCTGGCGCTGCTCGAACCCGAGCAAGAGTTGACCAGCGCCGCCGCCGAAGAGGCCGCCGCCGCGCTGGAAGAGTCGGAAACCACCATGCACGGCTGGCAGGAACAGTGGGACAACTTCAACCTGAGCTCGGCCGAGCCGCGGCGTCAGGCCGAAGTCCAGCAGTCGCGCATCCAGCAGTTGGAAACCAGCATGGAACGCCTGGCCGAGCGCCAGCGACGTCTGGCCGAAGAGCGTGCCTTGCTGTCCGCGGACCCGGAAGATGCGGCGATCCTCGAGCTCGGCGAGCAGTTGGCCGAGAGCGAACAGACCCTGGAAGACCTGCAGGCCAGCGAAGAGGGGCAAGTCGAACGTCTCGAACAACTGCGTCAGGATTTGCAGCAGGCGATGCAGGACCAGCAACAGGCCCAGGGTGACTTGCAACGCCTCAACGGCCGCCTGGCCTCCCTGGAAGCCTTGCAGCAGGCCGCGCTCGATCCGGGCGCCGGTACCGCCGAGTGGTTGCGTGAACAGCAGTTGGCGCAGCGCCCACGGTTGGCCGAGGGGTTGAAGGTCGAGGCGGGCTGGGAACTGGCGGTGGAAACCGTGCTCGGCGCCGACCTGCAGGCGGTGCTGGTGGACGATTTCGCCGGCCTCGACCTGGGTGCTTTCCAGCAGGGCGACCTGCGCCTGCTCAGCCCTTCGGCGGACGGCCTACGGGTGCCGGGCAGCCTGCTGGAGAAAGTCGAGGCGGATATCGACCTGTCGCCCTGGTTGGGGCAGGTCAAGCCGGTCGAAAGCCTTGAGCAGGCCTTGGCCCTGCGTGGCCAACTGGCGGCCGGGCAAAGCCTGATCAGCCGCGACGGCTTCTGGGTCGGGCGGCATTTCCTGCGGGTGCGGCGGGCCAGCGAGGCCGAGAGCGGCGTGCTGGCCCGTGGCCAGGAAATCCAGCGTCTGGGCCTGGAGCGTGAAGAGCGCGAAGATACCCTGGCCGCGCTCGAAACCCGCTTGCAGACCCTGCGCGCCACCCAGCGCCAGCAGGAGACCGGTCGCGAACACCTGCGCCGTCTGCTGCAGGACGAAGCCCGCCAGCAGGGTGAGCTCAAAGCCAAGCTGTCCGCCGGCAAGGCCAAGGTCGAGCAACTGCAACTGCGCCGTACCCGTCTCGATGAAGAGCTGGGTGAACTGGCCGAGCAGCGTGCACAAGAACACGAAGAAGTCGGTGAGGCACGCCTGCAGTTGCAGGAAGCCCTCGACAGCATGGCGGTCGACACCGAGCAGCGCGAACTGCTGCTGGCCCAGCGCGACAGCCTGCGCGAACGCCTCGACCGGGTTCGCCAGGAAGCCCGTCAGCATAAGGACCACGCCCACCAGTTGGCGGTGCGTCTCGGCTCCCTCAAGGCCCAGCACGACTCCACGCGCCAGGCCCTGGAACGGCTGGAGCTGCAGTCCGAGCGCCTGAGCGAAAAACACGAGCAACTGAGCCTGAACCTGGAGGAGGGCGAGGCGCCGTTGGAAGAGCTACGCCTCAAGCTCGAAGAATTGCTCGACAAGCGCCTGAGCGTCGACGTCGAACTCAAGACCGCGCAGATCGCCCAGGAAGACGCCGACCATGAACTGCGCGATGCCGAAAAGCGCCGCAGCCAGGCCGAGCAGCAATCACAACTGATTCGCGGCCAGCTCGAACAGCAACGCATGGAATGGCAAGCGCTCAACGTGCGCCGCAAGACCTTGCAGGACCAGTTGCTGGAAGACGGCTACGACCTGCACGGCGTGCTCGCCACCCTGGCCTTTGATGCCAGCGAGAAGGCCGCCGAGGAAGAGCTTGAGCGCATTGCCGCGCGCATTCAGCGCCTGGGCGCGATCAACCTCGCGGCCATCGACGAATACCAGCAACAATCCGAGCGTAAGCGTTACCTGGATGCTCAGGACGCTGACCTGGTAGAGGCTCTCGATACCCTGGAAAACGTCATCCGCAAGATCGACAAGGAAACCCGCAATCGCTTCAAGGACACCTTCGACCAGATCAACGCTGGGATACAAGCTTTGTTTCCAAAGGTGTTTGGTGGCGGCAGCGCTTACCTGGAGCTGACCGGCGATGACCTGCTCGACACCGGGGTCACCATCATGGCGCGGCCCCCGGGCAAGAAGAACAGCACCATCCATTTGCTCTCCGGCGGCGAGAAGGCCCTTACCGCGTTGGCGCTGGTGTTCGCCATCTTCAAACTGAATCCGGCGCCGTTCTGTATGCTCGATGAAGTTGACGCGCCGCTGGATGACGCTAACGTTGGACGGTATGCCCGCCTTGTCAAAGAGATGTCACAAACGGTGCAGTTCATCTATATCACCCACAACAAGATCGCCATGGAAATGGCCGATCAACTGATGGGGGTGACCATGCACGAGCCGGGTTGCTCGCGACTGGTGGCGGTGGATGTGGAGGAGGCGATGGCGCTGGTGGATGCGTGATGGGGTTGCCCGTGAGGCAAAGATATTCAAGGCGTAAGGCGATTTCCTTGAGCATTGTGGGAACTAGCACGGATCCTTGGGGACTTATAAATGCAAGCCTGTACGACAGACGGTGTAAAGTTTCCTTGTGTCGTGTTAATTTAATGTCAAATTTTCTTGTGCGTGGAGAAAAACGCCTGTCAGAACATAGAGTTGGCGCCACGCGTTAAAGGGTTTTCAGCCCTTTCTTCATAGAACCACTTATTTAGAGGCACGGGATTACATGGAAATCGGTCTGCGCGAGTGGCTGATCGTCATCGGCATCATAGTCATTGCCGGTATTCTTATCGATGGCTGGCGCCGCATGCGCGGTGGTAAAGGCAAGCTCAAGTTCCGTTTGGATCGGAGCCTGTCGAACCTGCCGGACGACGATACCAGTGCTGAATTGCTGGGCCCGGCCCGGGTGCTGGACACCCACAAGGAACCTGAGCTGGACGAGCATGACCTGCCGTCCGTCAGCATGCCGACGCGCGAGTCCCGCGAAAAACCGTCCAAGCGCGGCAAGCGCGGTGGCGAGCCGAGCCAGGGCGATTTGAACCTGAACCTGGACCTGGATGAAGGCCCGAGCTTCAGCAGCCGCGACGACGACTTCCCCGAGGAAGGCAAAAAGCCGGCGGCGCGTCAGGAAAAAGAGCAGCCGGCGGCGGAAGAAGTGTTGGTGATCAGCGTCATCAGTCGCGATACCAACGGTTTCAAAGGTCCGGCCTTGTTACAGAACATTCTGGAAAGCGGCCTGCGTTTTGGCGAGATGGACATCTTCCATCGTCACGAAAGCATGGCGGGCAACGGCGAAGTGTTGTTCTCCATGGCCAACGCGGTGAAGCCGGGCGTGTTCGATCTCGACGATATCGACCACTTCACCACTCCGGCGGTGAGTTTCTTCCTCGGCCTGCCGGGCCCGCGTCACCCGAAACAGGCATTCGATGTGATGGTGGCCGCCGCTCGCAAATTGTCACAAGAGCTCAATGGCGAACTGAAGGATGATCAGCGTAGTGTGCTGACCGCCCAGACCATCGAGCACTACCGTCAGCGCATCGTCGAATTCGAACGTCGCGCCTTGACGCAGAAGCGTTGACCGTCGCGAAGACGCCAGATGGCCCACCGCAACAACCCGCACTAACATATGAGCAGCCTAGGCTGCTCTTTTGCTTTATGAGAGAACTCCATGACCGCCGCCCACACCCGGATTCTAGAACTGCGCGCTGAACTGGATCAGCACAGCTACCGGTACTACGCCCTCGACGAACCGAGCATTCCCGACGCTGAATACGACCGCCTGTTCCGCGAACTCCAGGCCCTGGAGGCCGAGCACCCGGAGTGGGTCAGCGCCGACTCGCCGACCCAGCGCGTTGGCAGCGCGGCGCTCGCGGCCTTCACCCAGGTCCGGCATGAAATCCCCATGCTGAGCCTGGGCAACGCCTTCGAAGAAACCGACATGCGCGAATTCGATCGCCGGGTCAGCGAAGGTCTTGATCTGCCAACCGGCGACCTGTTTGGCGGCGCTGCCGAGGTCGAATACAGCTGTGAGCCGAAGCTCGATGGCCTGGCGGTCAGCCTGCTGTACCAGGACGGTGCCCTGGTCCGTGGCGCCACCCGTGGCGACGGCACCACTGGCGAAGACATCAGCGTCAACGTGCGCACCGTGCGCAATATCCCCCTCAAGCTCCATGGCAGCGGCTGGCCGGCGACCCTGGAGGTGCGTGGCGAAGTCTTCATGTCCAAGGCCGGTTTCGAGCGCCTGAACGCCGCCCAACTGGAAGCTGGCGGCAAGACCTTCGCCAACCCGCGCAATGCCGCGGCCGGCAGCCTGCGCCAACTGGACTCGAAGATCACCGCCAGCCGTCCGCTGGAGTTCTGCTGCTACGGCCTGGGCCAGGTGTCCGCCGAGATAGCCGATACCCATATCGGCAACCTGCAGCGGCTCAGGGAGTGGGGCATGCCAGTCAGCCGTGAACTGAAGCTGGCGAAAGGGATCGACGCGTGCCTGGATTATTACCGCGACGTGGGTGAGCGACGTAACGCGCTGCCGTATGAAATCGACGGCGTGGTGTTCAAGGTCAACAGCCTGGCTTCCCAGCGTGAACTGGGTTTCCGCGCGCGTGAGCCGCGCTGGGCGATTGCCCACAAATTCCCGGCGATGGAAGAACTCACCGAATTGCTCGACGTGGAGTTCCAGGTCGGTCGTACCGGTGCGGTCACCCCCGTGGCCCGGCTCAAGCCGGTCAAGGTCGCGGGCGTGACCGTGTCCAACGCCACCCTGCACAACATGGACGAAGTGGCGCGCCTGGGCCTGATGATCGGCGACAGCGTGATCATTCGTCGTGCCGGCGACGTGATTCCGCAAGTGGTGCAGGTGGTGATCGAGCGTCGCCCGGAAAATGCCCGCGCGGTGCAGATACCGGAACACTGCCCGGTGTGTGGCTCCCATGTCGAGCGCACGCAACTGATCAAGCGCAGCAAGGGCCGCGAAACGGTCAGCGAGGGCGCGGTGTATCGCTGCGTCGGCCGACTGGCCTGTGGCGCGCAGCTCAAGCAGGCGATCATCCACTTTGTCTCCCGGCGGGCCATGGACATCGATGGCCTGGGCGACAAGACCATCGAACAACTGGTGGACGAAAAGCTGATTGCTTCACCGGCCGACCTCTACGTCCTGCAGTACGAACAGCTCGTCGATCTGGAAGGCTTTGCCGAACTGTCGACGCGCAACCTGCTGGAGGCGATCGCCAACAGCAAGAAGCCGAGTCTGGCGCGGTTTATCTATGCCCTGGGCATTCCCGATGTTGGCGAGGAAACGGCCAAGGTCCTGGCACGCTCCCTGGGCTCGCTGGAGCGGGTCATGCGGGCCTTGCCGTCGGTATTGACCTACCTGCCGGATGTCGGCATGGAAGTGGCTCACGAGATCCACAGCTTCTTTGAAGACGAACACAACCGCACGGTGATCGCGCAACTGCTGGAGCGCGGGCTGGAATTGCAGGACCAGGGCCAGTTGGGCGCCGAGTTTGCCGCCAGCACCACCCTGGCGGGGCTGATCGCCAAATTGGACATCAGTTCGGTGGGGCCGACGGCGGCGGAAAAACTGGCGGCCAAGTTCGGTTCGGTCGAAGGCATTATCGCGGCGGACTGGCTGGATCTACGTCAGGCGTTGAATGAAAAGCCGGCCAATGCCGTGCGTGAATTCTTCGCCCTGCCGGGGAATGCCGAGCGGGCCTTGGCGATCGAAGCGCAACTGCGTGATTTCGGCATGCATTGGCAGAGCGAGAAGAAGGCCGTGGAAGGCTTGCCGCTGGCGGGGCAGACCTGGGTGCTGACCGGCGCGCTGGAACTGATGAGTCGTGATGTGGCCAAGGACAAGCTGGAAAGCCTGGGGGCCAAGGTGGCGGGCTCGGTCTCGGCCAAGACCCACTGCGTGGTGGCGGGCCCGGGGGCGGGCTCGAAATTGGCGAAGGCCAACGAACTGGGGCTCAAGGTGCTGGATGAAGAGGCGTTTGTGGCGTTCCTGAAGGGACATGGCATCGAGGCCTAAACCCCTGCGTCAGCGCTGAATACACTGCGATTCCGTGTAGGAAGAACCGGCTTGCCGGCGATGGCGTCCTTGAGAGCGCCAAAAGCTTCGCTGGCAAGCCATGCTCCTACAGTTCGGTGTCGGACATAGATTTTGCGTTTGACGTAGGTCTGTCGGATTTGCGTGCAATGTAGCTCTGTCGGACACGGATTTTGCGTGCAACATAGGTCTGTAGGAGCAGGGCTTGCCCGCGAAGAGGCCCTTGAGGTTCCAAAGTTTCTCCGGCAAGCCAAGATTCTGCAGCCTTGTTTCGTTCCCGGCATCAAGGAACCCACCACCGCGGCCAATGATCTAGTCTAGGCAGGCCCCTGGAGAGATCGCCATGTACCGCTTCTTCGAACAACTCAGCTCACGCATCGCCGCTCCTTTCATCAGCGAGCCCTCGCGCAACAGCAAGGTCTGGCATTGCCGCTGCGGCCAATCGGTATTCTTCCGCAACAGCCAATGCCTGGCCTGTTCCGCGGCCTTGGGCTACGAACCACGGGACAGCACCCTGGCATCCCTGCAACCCGGTTCCTACCCGGACAGCTGGCAGCTGGACTCCGCCCCTGACGCCGGCCTGTTCCGCCGCTGCGCCAATCTCGACACCGCGGCGGCCTGCAACTGGCTGATCCCCTACGCCCACGGTAGCAGCCTGTGCACCGCCTGCGCCCTCAATCGCACCATCCCCGACCTGTCCGTCGCGGAAAACCCCGAGCGCTGGCGCAGAGTCGAAACCGCCAAGCGTCGCCTGGTCGCCCAACTGATCACCCTTGGCCTGCAAGTCATCCCGAAAACCTGGGACGAAGAGAGCGGCCTGGCCTTCGATTTCGTCGGTGTCGACCTGGAGGGCAAGGCGCCCATGACCGGCCACGCCAAGGGCCTGATCACCCTCGATATCAAGGAAGCCGACGACGAGCACCGGGAAAGAGTCCGGGTGCAGATGCGCGAGCCATACCGCACCTTGCTCGGGCATTTCCGCCATGAAGTCGGGCATTACTACTGGGACCGGTTGATTGCCAACAGCTACTGGCTGGAACCGTTTCGCGGCCTGTTCGGCGACGAGCGCGCCAGTTATGCCGAGGCCCTGGAGCGCCATTACCAACAGGGCGCAGCGCAGGACTGGCCGCAGCACTTCGTCAGCGCCTACGCCACCATGCATCCCTGGGAGGACTGGGCCGAGACCTGGGCGCATTACCTGCACATGATGGACGCGGTGGACACGGCGTTGGGCTTTGGCATGAGTGCCAGGGAGTCGGATTTCGACTACCCGTCGTTTCCCCTGAGCGCGCTCTACGACCCTCAGCATCCGGAGGGGCCAGCGTTCCTGTCGTTCGTCAATGCCTGGATCGAACTGGCGGGCATGCTCAACGAACTGTCCCGCAGCATGGGCCAGCCGGACTTCTACCCCTTTGTGCTGCCGCCGGCGACCATCGCCAAGCTGCACTTCATCCACCTGGTGATCCAGGAGGAGGGTGGTCGGGCGGATGAGGTGTTACAGGTTGCGCCCTGAGGGTTTCTTTACAAGCCCAGTTCGCTGTGTGAACCGAGTCGGACGAGTTGCAATATCGTGTCATCCGGCTTGCGGTAAATCATCACCAAATCAGGTTTGACGTGACAATCCCTGAAGTCTTTCCCATTGCCTGTAAGCGCATGATCGCAGTGCTTTTCGGGTAGTGGTCGATCATTTGCCAATGCAGTGATGATCGGCACAAAATCGCTTTTTAACGTTTCTCGGTGTCGACCTTTGGTTTCGCGCTTGTAGTCGCGTTCGAATTGTCCCGTTTGCTCAATCTTCCGCATTCAGATCTGCCATCAAGTCCTCTACGGAATCGAACGACTTCAAACCGCCTTGGCGGGCTTCTTTCATGGCGTTCAAGGTGGTGGCATTTGGCACCAGCGGCTCGAACGGTAGCGCTTTTTCTTGGGCGACACGGGTCAGCAGCATACGGAAAGCATCGGATAGGGTCAGCCCCATCGCGGCGAGTACGATGGTCGCTTCTTCTTTGATGCGTTCATCAATGCGAGCACGAACTACAGCGTTTGCGGACATGGTTTGATTCTCCAGGCTATTGGGCTACATTGTCGCCCAGCTACTAGCCTGTTGACATTGCGCGCTCTTCAACATCGATTCTCACCAAAAAATACGAGGCGGCCAGAGGCCGGGACCGGCTCGCTTTCGCTGTTGAGCCGTGTCCGTAAGCATCCGCTCTATTCTTGGTGCGATGCTGTAGAAAAAATCTCTTTAGCTTGTCTGAAGTGTCCTGGAAAACTTCGGTCCGTTGTGTCTGAGCGATGAACATGAGAACAGAGCGGCGCGTTGGTTCAGGATTGTCGAAAGATCCCTTTCACTTGCCTGAAATTTCCTAGAAAATCCCAGCCCGTTGCGCCTGTTCGAACCGGCGGCTAGTCTGCATTCCGTCACCGCAAAATCGGTGATACGGACGTGCAAGTTCGGACTGCGAGATAAGGCGCATCAACGCCACCACTATCTTTGGGCATCTTCATGCCTGGAGTCTGGTGTTATGGCGGCTGTACGTGGGAGATCTTCGGGATCTGCCGGGTAGTGCGCCTCTTCTTGCCCCGGTCTTGCACACCTGCGTATAGCTGCCACCCTCTTTGCGTGCAAGCAAACGGTGACGGCCTCTCTCAATCAGCAAGAAAGAGGTGCACCTGTATGTTCAAGATCACCCCCAATCCACCTACCGAAGACCTGTCGTCTCTCGCCAGCCAAATCGCCATCGAGCGAGCGTTCGCCCATTACGAGCTACCACAGGACAACGTCTCACGGCGTCGACGCGAACAACTGACCACCGAAGACGTCCTGACGCAAATCGACGAAATCCTCCAATCCGCCTCGGCCACGGCTTACGAGTGCGCGGACAACCTGCTGGGGTCCAATCGCAAGCTGGCCTTGGGCGTGGTGCATCTGGTTGATCTGGCCTTGAGTCGTATGGATAACCTGCTGGAGAAGTAGGCACTTCCTGCCTGACCTTGGTTGATCGCCAGTGCCAGACAGTTAGGAGCGATTTCAGGTCTGGCTGAGGTTTGTGGCGAGCGGGCTTGCCCGCGCTCGGCTGCGCAGCAGTCGTAAAACCGGTTATTTCGGTTTACCTGATACACCGAGTTATCCGGTTCTAGGGGTGCTTCGCATCCCAACGCGGGCAAGCCCGCTCGCCACAAGGCCGTGCTCGGCGATATTTGCATTGGAACACCGACCTGTAGGAGCGGGCTTGCTGGCGATGACGGCAGTGAATCCACCACCGCCATCACCGCAGGCCACAGTGCCTGATCCACGCCCAGGACCGCCACACACCAGACACCGACAAGTACTTGACCCTCATCGAATTTTATCGACGCCTAGCGGTTGTAACTTCTCGTTATCTAGGTACAATGGCGCGGCTCGCCGTCAGGCGGGCGTCGTTATGGTGACCCCATCGGTCCCCCCGCAACGATTACCCGTGAACCTGGTCAGATCCGGAAGGAAGCAGCCACAGCGGGAACATTGTGTGCCGGGGTGTGGCTGGTGGGGTTGCCTCCATAACGCAAGTCCTTGAATTCTCAAGGATTTCTCAGTCAAAAATCTCGAAGTGTGACAGCGTATAGGTACACCTAAGTGGTGCACTGTACTGGCGATCCTACCTTGTTCATTTTCAATCGCCAACCACGCTGATTCATACTCCTGTGGTTGAATTTTCAGGTGGCGATGCTGGGAGGGTTCAATTCCCTGTCTCTCCGCCGTACATAGAAAAGCCCCATAGATCAATGTCTGTGGGGCTTTTTCGTTTCTGGGTTGTACGTAGTAATTGTACGTAAAATATTTCCCTTGTATTACTCGTTTGCGGGTCTCTGTGGCTATCGTTGTCTCGATGGTGGTTCGCTCGCACCTTCATGCCAATACGATAGTTCTGGGTGCCGCACTGAGCTTGCAGAACACCAGGCTGTGCGATGTCCTCTGTTTATCGTCACCTGGGTATGGTCGAGATGTTCTAGGCAATCCCAAGCGTGTTCCACCACATCGTAGGCTCTGTCTTCGTCTGCCCACTTCTCTGGCTCTTCAATGGCGGTCGCTAAGGCGGGCTGGTTGTCTTGTGGTGCGCATGGTGCGTCGGGTAGGGCGTTACCTGTCGTAGGATTTTGTCTCCGGTGAGTATTCGCGTCAGCGCCCGCGAAAATCCGCCTGCATTAGTTTGAGTGGCAAAAAACAATGACGGGCGGTGCAATCCCGGCCTGCTGCGGTCTACGTACCTTTTCAAGCTTTCATACACAAATTACGCACAGGCTTATCCACAGGTAGTGCGTTGCAATAACCCTCGAAAACGCATTATCTTGTGGTTGTCTCCCTAAAAAACCCTACATGTAGGGTTTTCGCATCCGAATTGCCCATTCTTTCTAAGAACGGCTCTTTTCTCGGAGAGGCAAGTTGTGCCTGAAAGGGGGCTATAAAGGCCCTAATAAGGGCCTCCTGAGGGCCTCAGGAAGCGCAATTGCGTTATCGGATGGGACTTATGATGGTATAGCGAAGAAATACGCCCACAGACGCTTGCAGGGGCTTGCAGAGCCATTGGTATGACAGTATAGTGAGCGCAGAAACGCAGAAACCGCCAATGAAGGCGGTCTCGGCTGAAGATGTCTACGAGTAGTCACGTTTTTGTCGCCAAACGTGGCGTGGCTACCCGCAATCTCCGACGCATGCCTTTCAGCACTGTCGAAAGAAGGACGCCATTAAAGCCAATTGACGACTGTTCAGTCAACTGTCAATTGATCGGTGGTCGTTTCTCGACACGTGCGACTCAACTCAACGTAATCGAGGACTGACCATTTTGGACATGTCAATTAGCTTTACCCGCACCACCGTCGGCAGCAAAACCGTGCCGGTTCGTCAATATCGTCGGTTCCGCTTCGGCGAATGGGAGGATGTGTGTCACCACCACCGTAGCCCTCCCCGGTAACGGTTAGCGACAAGCCACCAAGCTGTCGATGATTTGGTGGCCTCTGTTGCCCGGAAAAAGAGTTCAGCTCAACGTTGGCGGCTCACCATCATGTTCCAGCATCGGATTTTCGGCACTACTCGGTAACTGCTCCGCACGGGCCTGGGCCTTCCATGCAAAGCCAATCAGCTCTTTGATCCGGTCGGTGAATGGTTTGGCATCCTTACCCAGCTTGCCAACGGCAACACCAAAATCACCCATCAGGCCATAGAAATGGCTCAAATCAGAAACCTTCTTGTGCAGTTCCTTCTGCAATTCTTCTAGACGCCTCAAGAGGCGTCGTTTATGGCCTTCATCAAGCGCGGAATCTTTTGTCAGCAAACCACGCAACTCATTGATAATGGTTTGGATTCTGCTCAGGTCGCCTTCTGTGAATTCGTAAGCGAACCCGTTGGCAAGCGTGACACCGAAACTCTTCTTCAGAGCCTCCAGTTTCTTCGCGGAGGACTGCCCGACAAGGTCGCCCAAACTGTCCTGAAGAAACCGCTTCATGTTGTTGCAGACGTAGCCCATGTGCCCTTCAACATCGGGATGAGAATTGCTGTTCTCGATGAGGTCGTGCTCCTGCAAACTCATGAGTGCGGCAGTAGCTTCCAGCAAAATACTGTGGTCGTCCTC
>NZ_CAJFDC010000028.1 GCF_904067045.1 Pseudomonas sp. FEN
AGCGGACGCGATCGCCCTTATCGCCAGGATTTTCATGCGCCAACGAAGCTCTTACCCCAAACCGTTCAAAGCCCAAGTCGTCCAGGAATGCCTGCAACCTGGAGCGACGATTTCTAGCGTGGCCATCCATCACGGCATCAACGCCAACGTGATCCGCAAGTGGCTACCAATGTACCGGGATCAATCACCCGCAACCCTGCCAGCCTTCGTCCCCATAAAAAATGTCCCAAAGCGCGCAACAGAAGAGATGGTGATCATCTCGCTGCCTCTGGGCGATAAATCCATCACAGTAAAATGGCCCGCCTCGATCCGGACGGCTGCGCGCGTTTTATTTGTGGCCTCGCTCAATGATTCGCGTCGATTCCATCTGGCTCGCTACCCAGCCCATGGACATGCGCGCCGGCACCGACACGGCACTGGCCCGGGTGGTTGCCGTGTTCGGTGCGGCGAAGCCGCACTGCGCTTACCTCTTTGCCAACCGCCGGGCCAACCGCATGAAGGTGTTGGTGCATGACGGTGTTGGTATTTGGCTGGCGGCGCGGCGATTGAACCAGGGCAAATTTCATTGGCCGGGCATCCATCGTGGGACGGATGTCGAACTCGACCCCGAACAACTTCAGGCGCTGGTACTTGGATTGCCCTGGCAACGAGTAGGTACAGGTGGCGCAATTACATTGCTTTAAACGCTGCCTTTTAGCTGTAGCAGTCGGGCTGCTTTGGTAAAGTCCACGGCATGACTTCCTTGCCCGATCTCGACCAAATGACTCCCGAACAACTGCGCACGCTGGCTGCGCAGTTGATGTCCAAGGTCGACACCCTGGACAGAAAAATCCATCGTGATGAAACGATCATTGAGCAACTCACTCACGAGATCGCCATTCTCAAACGCCACAAGTTCGCCAAGCGCAGCGAGCAGATCAGCCCGGCGCAAGGCAGCTTGCTCGATGACCTGCTCAATACCGACCTCGAGGCCATCGAGGCCGAGTTAAAAGCACTTCATCCAGCACCCGCCCAGGCGGAACCACACCAGCAACCCAAGCGTGCGCCGTTGCCGCTGCAACTCCCTCGCACCGTGATCAGCCACGAGCCAGAGAACACCCAGTGCACCTGCGGCTGCCAGCTTCAGCGTATTGGCGAAGATGTCAGCGAGAAGCTGGACTACACGCCGGGCGTGTTCACCGTCGAACAGCATGTGCGTGGGAAATGGGCCTGCCGGCAGTGCGAAACGCTGATCCAGGCGCCGGTACCACCGCAGGTGATCGACAAGGGCATCCCCACCGCCGGCTTGCTGGCGCACGTGATGGTTGCCAAGTTCGCTGACCATCTGCCGCTCTATCGACAGGAAAAGATCTTCGGCCGTGCCGGACTAGCCATCCCGCGCTCGACGCTGGCGCAGTGGGTGGGTCAAACCGGCGTGCAGCTTCAGCCGCTGGTCGATGCGCTGCGCGAAGCAGTGCTGGCCCAACGCATAGTCCACGCCGATGAAACGCCGGTACAAATGCTCGCTCCAGGCGAGAAGAAAACCCATCGTGCTTACGTCTGGGCCTACAGCAGCACACCATTCTCGGCACTCAAGGCCGTGGTCTACGACTTCAGCCCCAGCCGTGCCGGCGAACATGCGCGTAACTTCCTAGGCACATGGAACGGCAAGCTGGTCTGCGATGATTTCGCCGGCTACAAGGCCAGCTTCGAGCTGGGCATCACCGAAATCGGCTGCATGGCGCATGCGCGCCGCAAGTTCTTCGACCTGCATGTAGCAAATAAAAGCCAGTTGGCGGAGCAGGCGTTGCACTCAATCGGCGGCCTGTACGAGGTCGAGCGACATGCCAGGGAAATGAGCGACGAAGATCGCTGGCGACTACGCCAGGAAACAGCGGTGCCCATTGCTGAAAAACTGCATGAGTGGATGTTGGCCCAACGCGAACTTGTGCCCGAGGGTTCGGCCACGGCCAAGGCCCTGGATTACAGCCTTAAACGCTGGTTAGCGCTGACGCGCTACCTGGAAGATGGTGCTGTGCCCATCGACAACAACCAGATCGAGAACTTGATCCGGCCTTGGGCGCTTGGGCGGTCGAACTGGCTGTTTGCTGGGTCGCTGCGCAGCGGCAAGCGGGCAGCAGCGATCATGAGCTTGATCCAGTCAGCGCGCATAAATGGGCATGATCCGTATGCTTATCTCAAGGATGTGCTGACGCGGTTGCCGACGCAACGAGCCAGTGAGATCGAGCTGCTGCTGCCGCATAAGTGGATGCCGGCCTAGTCATGCAAGACGGATTGGCTGGACGCTTGCGGTCTAGGGAATGGCCTGAGGCGATGAACAAGCGACGGCGACCACCTTATCGGCATCATCCTGGGCAGTTCAACTGTTCAGGGTGAAGCTCAATGGAAAAGAGTGTGCTGTTCCTGGCCAGGTAGTAATGCTCCTGGTGAAACTTGAACCTGCGCATCATCGCCAGCAACTGCGGTTCCTTGCAGGCCAGTTGTTCCAGATCACGGCGTATTCTCGCCTCCATGCTGGCCTTGCGTTCCTCGGAGAGGCTGCTCGCTGCTAAGTCGATCCTGTAGCGGTAGAAGATCGTGTCACCGTACGTCAAACCGACGTACTCAAGGGTGGTAATTGCATCCAGTTTCTTTGGCAGGGTCGCGTCCAACTGGGCGAGGCGCTCGACCAGCAGCGCCTGTTGGGCCACCTTCTCCTGCTCAGCCTTGAGCGCGAAATAGCGTCCAATCCCGGCAATCAGTATCACCGCAGCGATACCCAGATAGAAATTACGTGGGTTGCGCCGCTTCTTCGGCGCCAGCTTCATCAACATCTTGAATGACTCGTCCTGAGCATGAAAAAGCTCCTAGCGAAACTAGGAGCTACGAGTGAAAACGGCATAGCCTGACACAATACCCCCGGGGGAGCACTCGGCTAATCCGGGGAGGTTGTCAGGGCGAGCACTGCGTGAGCTGTCTGCCCAGGCCTGAACTGACTTCGACGCGCCGCGGCTGCGAATCGAGAAGCCAGGAAAAATCTCTAGCCAACCTTCAACTGCCTAGTATGTTGCAGTTCAGCGCTCAGGGTGGTCACTGGCCCACTATCGCCCTCAATGCTGGAGTTCGAAAGGTGAATTGGCCGGACGCTTACGTTGGAGATGACAGTGGTTGCCATAGTATTTGCGAACTACTGAGCAGTAAGGCGCACTCAGCGTCAACCTGACACCAGCGCGGATAGGGTACATGGAGTACACCCAGAGAATGACAGGCCACTTCAGTCGCTTTGATGAGACCACTGTGGCCGCGAAAATGGCATTCGCTGAACAACCTTAAGAGCTTTCAAGACAGGCCACAATCTTGGCAAGCATCCATAATCTCCGAGTGCTTATTGAGGTAGGCTTTGTCGGCGCTGTTCTCATATGACGGCAGAAGCTACATAGACGACTGTTGATAACGGGCTTTGAGTCCCGCAGCTGTTTCCTTGGAGCGGCTTAGGCTGCGGTGCGATTTTCAGAATGGGGAATGCTGTGATGAATGTCGAAGAGCTATTCGAGCGCTGGAAGGCAACACTGAATCGGCGCTATGGACAAGGTTTCCCAGTTGAGTTTGTTGAAAAAGCTCACCAGAACCTGCTAACCGCCTACGAGGGCTTCATCGAAAGCGAGTGCGTGGACGCGATTTTCCTCGAAGGGTTGTGCTCCTCCAACTTAAACAGCTCTGCCCAGCGCCTAGGCGAAATGCTTATGTTCGAGCGCCTTAAGCATGCAGGGTATGATCCTAAAGGTTCCCCGGGTGGCAAGGGGCCGGATTTTCGGGTGCAGCAAGACGGAAAACTGATCTGCCTTGAGCTCGTCACTCCGTCGATCGGTGAAGACGTGAAAATTAATGAGCTATTCACATCTCATGACCCGCTGAATCCTTGTCCTGACGCCGCTACTAATCTCCGGCAGCGGACTTTGCTAAGAGTGAGTAGTGCGATCTCGGAGAAATTGCGCAAATATGAAGGCTACCTCAGGGAAGGGGTAGTCGGCCCTCACGATGTACTTGTCATCGTGGTGAACGATGCGCTCCTTTGCCCAGATTCATTCTTTTACGGAGTTAGTCACAACGCTGACGCTGGGGTAGGTGGTCAGTCTCTTGCTGAGCATGCCGTTTATGGTTTCGGCCACTCTATCTGGGAGCTGGACAGCGAAAATACTAACCACGTTCGGAAGAGCACGTATAGGGAGTTCGTGGACAACAGACCGGAACCTGGAAGAGATGGTAGCCCTCGCGGGCCCGTGCCTGTGAGTCTGTTCAGGAGCCCTGCCCAACAAGAGGCTGCCGACATCGCTCTTCGTGCGTCAATAATTTCTGCGGTGCTACAGGTGACTCTGAGGGAGGATTATGGCGTACTGATGCTTCTGCGCGAGAAAGCAGAGACTGAGGATCGACTGTTTGAAGGCCTGTTGCGTCCAGGTGTTCTCGTTACCAACCCGCGAGCAGAAAATCCGATTGACGTTCCCAGTCAGCATGGCCTGATGAGAATAGTCGATGCTCCAGCCCTCTCGTTAAAGGGGTTATGGGATCTGAAGAATCGTGAGCTGAAGATGCTCCTAGGCGAAGGCTACAAAGAACAGCCTTTCCCCGGGGTGAACTGATAACAGCCAGGCCCCGTATCACAGATCCCAAGCCCAATCTCAGCGGGGCGCTCGTCCCGCGAAACCATAGGCGGCCGGGCAAAGAGGGAGCGTTTGAAGGGGAAGTGGGTGGCCCCAGAAATTTCTGGTTTCTAGTCCGGCTGTCACGTGTGTTATTCCCGGTACAGCGTACTCAGCGCCCTTGCCACACGGACTTCATTACCTTGCTCATCCCATCCAATCTAGTAAAAATCAAAATGGACTCGGTGGTAATCATGATGGCATGACTCCACTGTCATGGCCGAAAAAGCGCTTTCAGCACTTCGCTGAGCATGCTGCTTGCTGGGCTGGCCACGGGGAGTTATGTGGTTAGCAAAAATACTGATTTTTCCCACGCAGTAGGGCGGTTCACGGCGACCTTGAAATTGAAGTTACCGAAGCACGCACTTGCTTAGCAAGACTTCAACGTAGTTTTGGCAATGTAACAGCAGCAACGTTACATTCCCAAAAATACGTTACAGTGCAGGAATTCGGACGCCTACGGTAAACTACCGGGTACCACAAGCTGAGGCAGATCGCCTTTTTGCTTCAGCTAGACATTCTTTGAGCTTCTCTATGCTCATGACCTCTGCTCCACGATGCACCACTGCATGACAGTTCGGGCAGAGCGGGATCAGATCGGTTATTGGATTGAGCTTGTATTCAGCGCCAATCATACTCAGGGGTACGAGGTGATGGACATGGATGAGCCCTTCGGCTACCTCGCCATAGACCAGACCGAAGTCGAACTCACACGCAGCGCAAACAGCTTTGTGGTGGTCAACGCACGCTGCCCGAGCCTGAGCGCTACGCTCGTAGGCATTGACCTTGACCTCTCGAAGCGCGCCCTCCAAGTAGAGCTCAGGTTGGATAATCTCTTCAGGAATCGCTGCTGTAGGAGGCTCATCACACGCGAACCACTCACCGTCCTGCTGGAGCAGCCATTTGCGAGTGATATAGCGCTCAAAGTCCTTGATCTTTGCAGGGCCCACGCCGTCCATATCCTGGCGCTCGTCCGAGTGCGTAATCTTAAACGTATAAAGTTCGTACCCTTCCTCGGTTACAAGCCTGAGATGCTCGACGCTCTGCGCGTAGCCATTGTTGCGGCGCCCATTCTCAATCTCCCAATCCTCGCAAAGTATGAGTGAGCGGTCGCCGTTCATGTGGGTATCCCAAGCGCCGAAAATGACCTTCCGCTCCTGGTGATTCACAAACGACCAGCTCCATGTCCAGTTTTTACACGTTGCCCCCAAGGATTCGATAAAGGCTTTACGGTTTGGGTAGCGAGGGATGGTCATGCGCAAATCCTGTGCGTTGGGTTGCCTAGTGGAGCATTGAAGATAGGACACTCTACAGAACGTGACGGAGTCGACAACGTTACCTCTTCGCTTATAGCATCAGGCAACGCAGCCATTAAAGCGCCATGCAGCAGTAACTCGCCAAGGAACGTCGACCGTGATCACTAAAATCCGAATTCGTGGGTACCGCATCTATAAAGATTTCCTACTGAAGCCTAACCCCGGCGTGAACATCCTGGTCGGTGACAATGACGCCGGGAAGTCCACATTGATGGAAGCCATCTCGCTGGCGCTTAACGGCCGGATAGGTGGGCGAGGGATCCTAGAAGAGCTGAATCCTCACTGGTTCAACACCGAAATGGTGGCTGAGTTTGTGGCCCTCCGGAACGCTGGGCAACAGCCGAAGCTTCCAGAAATCCTGATTGAGCTTTACCTGCAAGACACAGCTGAACTGCAGGTGCTGCTCGGCGCCGTGAATGCCGACGTGCCAACGAACGTCTGTCCTGGGATGTTCCTCTCCATTTTCCCTAATGAGGAATACCAAGACGAACTGGTTGAATGGCTCAAGGATCCTTCACCATTACTTCCCGTGGAGTATTACACCTACGAGTGGCGGTCGTTCGCTGACAATGAACTCACTCGGCGGCCGCGGGCACTCTCGGTGGCTACGATCGATTCTCGCACGGTCAAATCCGCCGCCGGCGTTGATTACCACCTTCGGCAAATTCTGAGTGATCACTTGGAGTCAGCCGAGAAAGCGCAAATCTCGCTGGACTATCGAGGAGTCAAAGCATCCATGACTGAGGGTGCGCTGGCGCCGGTTAACAAGCGGTTGGCAGGACTTGGTGCGGCACTGCAGTCTGAGCCTATGGCGCTGGCAATGGATCAGACGTCTCGGACATCTTGGGATAGCGTAGTCACTCCGCACGTCGACGGCCTCCCATTTACGATGGCTGGCCAGGGACAACAAGCGGCTATCAAGATCTCCCTCGCGATGAAGCGGCATTCTTCGAACGTGAAGATCGTGATGATTGAGGAGCCCGAAAACCACCTATCACACACCAGCCTGACGACCCTGCTCGATCGTATCGAAGACCTGGCGACGGAGGAGCAACAGCTCTTCATTTCGACTCACAGTACCTACGTGTTGAACCGGCTTGGCCTCAATGCGTTGCTACTGCTGCACCGCAACAGCGCCGCCAATATCACAGAGTTCGACCCAACCACCGTGAGCTATTTCCAGAAGCTACCTGGCTACGACACCCTCCGCCTCGTGCTAGCGAAGAAAGTCGTCCTGGTTGAGGGGCCATCTGACGAGATCATTTTTGAACGTGTCTACAAAGACTGCTTCGGTGCACGTCCAATGGCCCATGGTATCGATGTTATCAGCATGCGTGGGCTAGCACTGGCGCGATGCCTTGAGCTCTGCGCTGCGATCGACAAGCCTGTCGCTGTGATGCGCGACAACGATGGAATGGATCCAGCCGAGCTACGCATACCGGTTGAGAAGTGGCTGGCGGCGAAACGTAGAGATCTATTCATCGGCGACGTGGCTGACGGCGCTACGCTTGAACCCCAACTCATTACCGCGAATGGCGAACCCCGGTTGCGCAAAACGCTTGGCCTCACCACTGCAGCCACTCTATTGACGTGGATGACACGTGAGAAGACGGAAGGGGCGATACGTCTTGCTGAATCGGATGAGGTGCTTAGCCCACCTGGCTACATGAAGGCTGCGGCGGAGTTCATCCACAATGCCTAACCATCTGAGTCTTGCAGTCGCCGGCGGCAGAAAAACACAGGGCCTAGTTGATCATTGCAAAGCGCTGCCTAGCGATCGCCGCGTACTTGTCGTCACCTTCACTCAGACTAATCAGCAAGAGTTAATCCACCGTCTTCGTGCTCAGGCCGGTGACCTTCACAAAACCGAGGTATTGGGCTGGTACACCTTTTTGCTTCGTCACTTTGCAAAACCGTTCCTGCCGATCAAATTTCAGGGTGAGCGGGTAGGGGGCTTCAATTTCGAAGGACGCCCCAGCTTGTATGCAAAGGGCAGGCCGAATTCTCGGATCGATGTCCGCATGGTCGGCGATGTACGCCAGGCGGTGCTCTCGACCAACCCGCGGGGGCAGAAAAACAAACAGTACGGATACGCCGGTGCGCTTGAGTGGTTCCAAGAACGCGAGAAGGGAGGACTGCTTAGCATCGATTACGCAACCATCACCTATCGCTGCCGAACGGAGATCGCTTCATTTTCTGATACCATTTTTGATGCGTCATGGGGGTTTCCCGGCACCACTTCAGAGAATCACGTGGTGACAGATCATGATGGAGTGTTCCTGGTGCACTCGAAGCACGTCGACCAGTATGTCGAACGCTACCGCCCACAATGCCTCCGCAGCACAGTAGCGTCAGGCAAAGAGTTCACCCTCGACTTCATGAATTTTAAGGTTTCCAAAGGCGCCACGTTCGAGCGTGTGCTGATCGTACCTACAGCACCGATCAAAGCATTCATCCAAAATGAGACTTGCCTTGAGGCAACGCCTGCGGCCGCGTTCTACGTGGCGGTAACGCGCGCAAAGCAGAGCCTGGCAATCGTTGTCGACAAACCGGGCAAGTCGAAGCTGCCGGTCTGGGTGCCTTTTTAGAAATGATGATCAATAAATAGGGCATAAGACAGCATAACCTTAGACCCTCCTGAGTTTACTCAACTAAATAGATGTTTAGTTGAGCTATTGGGGAATCAACCAATCAAAAGGTATGAGATTCGCTGGCGACGAGGAGGAGAACCTGGGGCACCACGTAAGACAGATTTTATCTGCTCTGCTGCAAGATCCAGCGAGGATCGATCGGCTTTATATACCGCCTGCACCTGCTTATCGCGAGCAGAGCGCTTCAGTAGCATTATGTCTTCAAAGCTGCTTTGAGAAACTTGCCGGTTCATGTGCGTCATTACGCCTGCAGAGTTCTGAATCAATTGACGTAAAACCAAGTCCGTCGCGTCACCCCACATCAGGGAGCTTGAAAGCCACAAGGGTGCAGACTTCAATCCTGAGAGTCAAGGTACAAGGGATGCCACGGGATTGTCGATCGAATGATGCCGTTCTCTACGTGAAATGTGTGCTGTTTGACCCGGATGTGCTCGACGGAATTCGCGTAGGCGCCAGATCTGAATGACTGGGTCCAGTTGCTCCAACCCCAGCGAGCGGCATCCAAGGAATTTGGTAGGCTGTCATCGCAAGGTCATGTCGTGAAAGCAGATGGCGCTGGCCGTAGGCGTCCTGATCTGGGAGTCGAGTCTGATACGCATATTTAAATAATCTTTTCAGGTCAATGCTGGGCGCCATGCTCGCTAAGGGGCTGATTTGTATCCCGTTTCATATTTAGCTGTTTTTCCGCATGTTTAGTTAATCTCGACAGTGACGTAAGCCATTGATTTATCTGGAGCTTCGCATAATGTATATTATGTTAAATTGAGTAATATGTTTCGAATGTTACTGCTGCGGCGCACCTGCGCCACACACCTTGCTTCGCTGTTCACACTCCCTGTACGATTTCCCCAGTTTGTTTGGCTATCCACTCATTCCAAGGAAGGACCATGCGCTTCGTACAGTTCCTCAGCAATCCTCCTGAAAATTTCAAGGGTGGAGCCCGCCAGCGTGTGAAACGGCTCGTTGCCGAGATGTCACCGGGGGTGAAGCCTCACACGCCAACTCCACGAAACAACACGGTCCTGCCTCTTTCGATGTATGAAGGTGGAGTGGCTGACACCCGGCACGAAGACTGCCACCGAGGACACCTCATTGCTCTGGAGTTTGGTGGGCCCGAGTCCTCGAGCAACCTGGTTCCGATGTATGGCTCATTCAACTCGGGAGGTATATGGCGCCAATTCGAGCGTGAGCTTGAGAGCTGGGTGGATGCCGCAGGAGGTAATTGCGAAGTGGCCATCACCTGCGATTACGCTACCGAAATTTCCGAAGAACAGCGTGTGCCCACGCGGTTCACGATTATCACGAAAGTCCTGGCCGGCCAGCACCTCGATCGCACACGCACGTGGCCTATTCTGCATCCAAAGCCAGCGCCTATCATCGGCGGTGCCGACCCGACGAAGAAGGCCGAATACCTCGCACTCATCGACGAAATGACAAACGCAGGCTGGGACATCCAGGACCAGTTGAATACTGTAGGGTTTCCCTCTTACCGACGGCTCCCCGTTTTTCCTGCCGCGGCAAGGCCTTACGCGTTCCTCGATTATGCCGAGTGGAAGTCCGTCAAGGATGACCCCCAGCAGCTTGCGCATTGGAATGACCGCGTAATACTGTCGCAGGCAGCCGAATTCTCAAGCACGCAGATCGAAACTATCCGCGCAGTCAACCGCGTTCTCAACGATGGGTATCTTATAAGCGACGCCATCGTTGACCCTGTGTACACCGACAAGTACCGCATTCCAGGCCAGCGGGTTGGTCTACTGGTCGAAGGTGGTCATGATCTCACACCTCAGGTCGATCACATTATTGCCAAGTCTGCCAGCGGAGCGGCCGTTTACAGCAATGCCATGTTGATCAGCGCCAAGCACAACAGCGACAAGCGCGCACGATTGGCGTTCGCAGACAGCAATGCTTTGAGCAGCATTGTTCGCGGTACCGGCAGAGTCAAAAGATATAAGCCTTACTGAACTTGATTTCGAAGACTCGATAGCTGCAGGCAAGCATCAGTGCCTGCCCTCCTCTTCGCCGCGATGAGCAAAAGTATAGCCATACTTGGTTGCAGCCATGACACGAAAGGACTCCGATGAGCGCCGAAGAAAAGATTGACACGACTGCACCCGCCGTTGCCGTCAAAGCGAATGCACAATTTCCCTGGGTACTTGCACTGCCTTTTCTTGGCCTCATCGGGTATGCAACGCTTTACGTCACCGGATTACTCTATTGGCAGGATTACCTGCGTGGCCTGAACATACCTTCTGGACTGTTCGGAGCCGAACCTCGGGATTATTTCGTCTTCGCCTATATGGCCTTGATCGAGACGCTCAACAACTGGACCGGGTTTGTGCGCAACGCAGTTGTTTGGTTGACTGTGATAGCCATTATTCTAGGATTCTCCATTGAGCTGGTGATCATCAAGAAGCTCGAAAGCAACGCCCGGATAAAGCTGGCGGTCGAGAGATACACCAGGAACCGATACGTAGGCCTTACCAGCGCCCTCGTTGTGTTTTCAACAGCAGTCACGACGGTGCTGATGCTGGTACCGCTTAACGTGGGCGCCTTTGCTCTGCCCTCCTCCAGGCCCGTCGAAACAGAGTGATACCCCTGACCAAAGTAGACTGGGCGCTCCTGAGCGTGCTGGGTTCCTGTTCGAAGCCGGCGCCGCAGAGGCCTTCGACATCGAGCTCCATCATGCGTTGGGCAACGAACTGAATCAGTTGATTACTTGGCCGCGTACACACGCTGGGCAAACTCGGCGATGGCCTGCGCCATTTCGCGAGGCTGCTCGGGCGCCATGGCATGCCCAGCGTTGGCAATGGTCTTGTGTTCGACCCGGTCGCCGAGCATCGACTTGAGAATGTTCGGGATTACTACCGCATCATACTGCCCCTGCAAGTCAAGAATGGGTACGGTGTTACCGGCTGACCAGTAAAGCTCCACGGGCGTGGTATCCCGTGCAAGGTCCTGGGCCTGGTGAGTCTTGTCGTACCAGCCGGCCAGCCAGGCTCGCGGGTCATTACCGGGCGCGAAGAACGCCTCCTTGAGATAGTCGATACGCTTGGCTTGCGGCAACGAATAATTACCCGCGCCTTTGATGGCCTCGACCATACGGCCATAGGGTTTTTCCGACGAGCCTGCAGGCAATTTGCCAATCGACGCGGCCGCTAGCACGACGCCGTTGACCAGGTCCGGGCGATCCACCGCCAGTACGCGCGCGGGCTGGCTGCCCCAGGCATGCCCGACCACTACCGAAGGCCCGGTCTTGGCCTTGTCCATCACCAGAGCCACATCGGCGGCGAAGTCGTGGAGCGTTGGTGTGTCCATCGGTGCCGTACTGCCCTTGACCCCGCGCGGCTCAGGGCGGATCACGCGATAGCCGTCAGCGGCCAGGTAGCGCGCCACCTCGTCATAATCATTCGCGCCACGGCCTTTTGACGGCAGGATCACGATGACATGGCCCTTTCCCTGATCCAGCGCTTCGATATGCACATTGCCCTTTTCGGCAACAAGTGTACGTACCGAATCATCGGCATTTCCCGGCACGCTATAGGCAACGAGTCCAGCGACGATTAAGGATTGCATGAGGTTAATGTAGTGCATCGCACGAGCCTTCTATTATTGTTTGGCACGCCAAACTGATGGGTGTGAACCCTCAGATTTATGCACTTTGAAGAAAATAACCAATACTGATATCTCATGGTTCTCGATGCTTTTCGGGCATGACCGTGACTCTGTATTTAACGCCTACGGGCTGCTGGTGCTGCAAGGCCTGCATGCTGGGAGTGATGTGCCTGAAGCGGCTGGCCGACTTGTTGTTGGCATGATCTGCTTGAGAGAGATTAGAGAACTGCGCAATGCAAACTCAAATACTCAAGAGCTCGGTCACGGGCAGTCGATTGGTGGTCTTCATCTCCCGCAGGGAAAGATTCGAGCGAATACTTGAAACGCCAGGGAGCTTCCTCAGTACCGTTTCAACAAAGCGGCTATAACTGTCCAAGTCCCGTGCAATAACCTCAAGTAAAAAGTCCGCCTCACCCGTTGTGTTGTGGCAACTCAGAACCTGTGAGGCCGACAGAATGATCTTTTCAAACCTTGCTGTGGCTTCTTCACTGTGATCAGTGCAAGAGATCTGAACAAAGGCCTTAACGCCTAGCCCCAATTTCTTTCGATTAAGAATGGCTTGATATCCCTCGATAACGCCGCATTCTTCAAGACGTCTCTGCTTTCGCCAACAGGACGCCTCACTGAGGGAAAGCTGCTCGGCCAGCTTGACATTCGACAGCTTGCCGTCTCGCTGCAGCCGATCTGATATTGCAATATCCATCTTATCAAGTGGCTCAAACATGAAAGAATCCATCGGAAATTAATCAATTAATGAAGACTAATTTCATATCTTGCGTTCTGTCAATTGCAATTTGAAAGGTAATTTCAAGGCGTTCATTCATAATGGAAATGACTGGATCCCCTCCAAACATAGGTGATTTGAATGAAAGCAGTAGTCTACGAAGCCTTTTCCAAGCCGCCGCGTCTGATGACCGTGGCAGACCCGTCCCCGAAACATCATGGTGTTGTTATTCAGGTGCTTGGCACAGGTGTGTGCCGAAGCGACTGGCACGGCTGGAAAGGTCATGACCCTGACATTGAACTGCCGCATGTGCCGGGTCATGAGCTCGCGGGCATCGTGGCCGAGGTGGGCAAGGATGTCACTCGGTGGAAGGTCGGCGACCGTGTGACCGTGCCGTTCGTGGGGGGGTGTGGTGCTTGTCCAGAGTGCAACAGCGGCAATCAGCAGGTTTGCAACACGCAGTTCCAACCGGGCTTCACTCATTGGGGTTCTTTTGCCGAATACGTCGGCATACATCAAGCCGATCTGAACCTGGTCGCACTGCCTGAGAGCATGGACTTCGCAACCGCTGCAAGCCTGGGTTGTCGCTTCGCCACCTCTTTCCGAGCAGTCGTTGACCAAGGCAAAGTCAGCGCAGGTCAGTGGGTAGCGGTTCACGGGTGCGGAGGCGTAGGCCTGTCTGCGGTGATGATCGCCCAAGCCATCGGCGCGAACGTCGTAGCCATCGATATTTCGCAGGAAAAACTCGAACTGGCACGCTCGCTCGGTGCTGTCGCCACCATTAACGCCCACCGGGTCGCGGACGTCACCGAAGCCGTGCTGGAAATTACTCAGGGCGGCGCCCACGTATCGCTGGATGCATTAGGCCATCCAAGCACTTGTTTCAACTCCATCAACAACCTGCGCCGTCGCGGCAAACACGTCCAGGTTGGCCTGATGCTCGCCGATCACGCTACGCCGGCGATCCCGATGAGCAAGGTCATTGCGCACGAACTGGAGATCTACGGTAGCCACGGCATGCAAGCGCATCGCTATGATGCCATGATCGAGATGATCACCTCCGGCAAGCTGGCGCCAGAAAAACTCGTGGGGAAAACTATCAGCCTGGAGCAGTCGATCGACGCGTTGATGAACATGGATCGGTTCGAGACGACAGGTGTAACCGTCATAACGGAATTTTAATTCCTGACGAACTCCCTAAGCCGCTATGAGAAAACGCCCGATTTAGTTGCATTTATTCGCAGAGCATGTGGAAAGCCCGCAAGTGGCTTGGTCTCCGGCTTTCCCGTAAATAAGCGATTGGCTCAGTTCTCTTTGTTCAAAAGGCGCTCTTGATGACACCACCGTCGACACGAAGCGCCGCGCCGGTGGTCGCCGATGCGAGCGGACTTGCCACGTAGGCTACGAGCGAGGCCACCTCCTGCGGTGTCCCGAAGCGCTTGATCAGCGAGGTCGGACGCACGTGATCGAAAAACTCGGCCTCGATCTGCTCGAAGCTCTTGTTGCTCGATCGCGCCATCTCTTCGACGAAGTCGCCAACGCCACGCGATTTCGTCGGGCCAGGCAGTACGCTGTTGACCGTGATGCCCGTGCCCGCGACTGATTCTGCCAGCCCGCGCGAAACGGCGAGTTGCGCGGTCTTTGTCATACCGTAGTGGATCATCTCGGTGGGGATCTGCACAGCACTCTCACTTGAGATGAATATGATCCGCCCCCAGTTCGCTCGCTTCATCTCTGGCAGCACCAAGCGCGCAAGACGGACGCCGCTCAGGACATTGACATCAAAGAACCGCTGCCAATCTTCGTCAGGAATATCTTCAAAGGCCTTGGGTTCAAAGATCCCCAGGTTGTTGACGAGGATGCTGATACCCGGATGACGTCGAACGACCTCATTCGCGGCTTCGGGCTGACTAAGGTCCGCGGCATAGCCATGGACCGTGCCGTGAGTCTCCGAGCGTATGCGATTCACCGCCTCGTCGACCCCCGCCTGCGTTCTGCCGTTGACGATAACGCTGGCGCCCTCTTGGGCGAGCGTGTGTGCGATCGCGTAGCCGATGCCGGCCGTGCTACCACTTACCAGGGCAATCTTGCCATTGAGTTGCAAGTCCATAACGACTCTCCTTAGTTGATTACAGTAAATGCCGCGAAGATGGGACGCAAGTTAGTGCTTGCGACTTCAATGTATCAGGGAATCCTCCCGCTACGTGTCAACACCGA
>NZ_CAJFDC010000029.1 GCF_904067045.1 Pseudomonas sp. FEN
ATCTACGGTCTCGATGACCGCTACCGTGGGGTCAAGGGCCAGCGCGACGTGTTGTTTGTCAATGAGGCGGACATCATCCGCCTGGGCTTCAAGCCGGGGCAGAAGGCTGACATCGTTTCGCTCTGGGAGGATGGCCGCGAGCGCCGGGTCAAGGGTTTCACCTTGCTGGCGTTCGATATCCCCGCCGGACAGGCTGCCGCCTACTACCGGAAGTGAACCCGCTGGTGCCGTTGGAAAGCATCGGCGACGACAGCCATACACCGACCTCCAAGTTCGTCGCCATTGTCCTGGAGCGGGCCAGCGAAACCGGACTGATCATGGCCAGAGCGAGTTGATAGCCCCTCGGAGCGCTCTATAACCCATGCTTCGGATCGCCACCGCGGCAATAGCAAAAGGCCATTCGACAAACTGATGGCCCTTTACTAGAGTCTGCGGACGGTGCTCTTCATCCATTCATTCGAAAACGATGGCCGGCACCCGACCAGGGACCCTGCCCACCAGCAGGTCCTGTCCTCCCAGCACGGATTGCGGAGAGCATTCATGTCGATCACACCCGGTCATACCACGCACCACCACGGCGACACCCCTTCCCTCGCCAGCAAGACAATCGCATCGTCAGCGCCGCGATTCACCCTGCCATCGGCGTGGCGCGGGTCGGCAACAGCGAGTCGGAATACTTTGTCGGGCCCCAGGTCACCTCCCCGCGCCCCGAGCCCTGGGGTTCTACCGCGATGCCCAGGGCGCGTTGAAGCGCCAGGCCGCCGAGTTCCGGATCTATGGCTATAACCTGGCCGGAGAAGTGGTCGCGGAACTGACCGCTGAAAACGCCGACATCGTCTGGTCGGCCCATGTCGCCAACAGCAAGGCGCAGTGGTTTCAATGGCAATTGGCGATGGACATCCCCGAAGCCGCCAGCGTGGTGCTCCCCCTGCGCAATGCGACAGTCACCGGCGCCCAGGCCCGGAACGAACTGACCATTGACGGCGGCCTGCAGCACATCAGCGGGGCCAATGCCTCAGGTGTCGAATTCAACGGAACATTCCAGGGCACGCCGGTCTACCTCGGCGAATTGCTCACGGACGCTCAGGGCCGCCTGCTGTTTCTCGGCGGGCGCGGTGTTTCGGCTTCGCCCAAAGACACACCGATCTTCAACCCGGCCGACGACAACAGCTTCATCAACGCCGACGGCTGGTACGACGATACCTCGGACGGTTCGGTCAGTGCCCAGGTCAGCATCGGCGGGCGCGCGATCCCGGTGGAATCGGCCTGGGTCGTTACCGCGCCGCCGAACTATGCACCGCAGGTCAAGAGCGTGCGAACGCTGTACGACCTGACCTATGACCTGTTTATCCAGGCCGGTTGGCTGAAGGCCCCAACCACTGTCTCGTTCCGCCACGACGTCTACCCGATCCTGCAACGCCTGTCGGGCCTGCAATGGGTCAACCAGGGCTTTGCCACCCAATTCGGCCACAGCGGCCCCTACAACTTCGAGGACCCGGCGTTCATCGCCAAACTGGCCCGCAAACCCTTACCGAACAACTACGACCTCTACGCTGAAACCCGCCGCCAGATCCTCAACAGCTTCCGCCTGCCCCAGCCGACCGACAGCAATCCGCTGCCCTGGCCGTGGATCTATGGCGACTACATGGAGCTAGCGGACAACCCGAGCCCACGGCAGAATGCCTCGATTACCCAGACCCAGTACCTGGCCCTCAGCCGTTGGGCGGACGGCCACTTCGAAGCCGACTGGTCCAACGATCCACCGCCGGGGCACTTGGACTCGGTACCCTTGGCTGAACAACCGGCGATGCTCGATCGCGCGGCCCTGGACTTCTGCCTGGCCGATGCCTTCCACCCGGGCTGCGAAATGACCTGGCCGATGCGCCACCTGCCGCTGTACGCCAAGCCCTGGCGCATTCGCCAGCGGCCGGCCGGTAGCGCGCAACCCGACTACGGAGCAACCCTGGACCAGACCCAGGCACTGGCCATCGGTGGCCCTTTGTACGGACAGGCCCCCGGCGATCTGAACCGCTGGATGGGTCTGCCCTGGCAGGCCGACACCGCTTATTGCCGGGGTGGGTACGACACCGCCTATAACCCGTTCACCGCGACCTTCTGGCCGGCCCGGGTACCCAACCAGGTGCTCAGCGACGCGGATTACGCTCAGGTCGTCGACCCGGCCCTGCCGCCCGAATCACGCCTGGATGCCTTTGTCGATCGGAGCAACTGGAACGCACCGCTGCTGGTCGACGGCCCGGGAACCGACACCGCCGCACAGATGCAAGCCATGGTGGATATCTTCGGCTCCATGGGGTTGCTGGAAGTCCGGGCAGGTATCGCCAACAGCCCGCTGTATCCCGACACCATGATGGTTGCCAGTTATGGGCCGGATATCCCCACCGACGAGACACTCGCCGGCCAGCCGTTGCTCGCCGCGACCGCTACCGCAAGCACTCGACGGGTGTCGAGGGGCGCCAACTTCAGCAGTCCGGAAGAGGCCGCACAGGCGCACGCACTCAGGTCCCGGCGTCGTTCGGACTAGATGGTGCGCTACGACGTAGCCATTGTCGGCGGAGGCCCCGCCGGCTCGGCGACCGCGATCACCCTCGCCCGCCTCGGCTGGCGGGTGCTGTTGGCCGACTCGACAGCCCCCGGGCGCTTTCGGGTCGGCGAAGGTTTTCCGCCTTCGGCGCGCTCGCTACTCAATGACCTGGGGGTGCTCGACGGTTTTCTTGCCGCCGGGCATCGCCGCAGCTACGGCAATGTCTCCGTGTGGGGCTCGGACGAGCCGCACATGGACGACTTTATCTTTCACACCCATGGCCAGGGCTTTCAACTGGACCGTGCTGTTTTCGACAGCCAACTACGCGCGGCGGCGCGACAGCTCGGGGTATCGGTTCACGAATCCACCCGACTGAGCCAGACACCCGACGAGGACGGCTTCCGCCTGAGTCTGGCCCGTGACGGCCAGGAACAGCCGGCCCACTGCCGCTGGCTGATCGATGCCGGAGGTCGCCCGGCAGTGTTCGCACGCCAGCAGGGCGCGCAGCGCCTGAGCGATGATCGCTGGTGGCGTTCTACCTGTTGCTACACAGTTCGCAAGGTACCGACCAAGATGGCCGGACCCTGGTCGAGGCCGTCGAGAACGGCTGGTGGTACAGCGTACTGCTGCCGTCGAGAGAACGACTGGTGACCTACCTCGGCGATCTCGACCTGCTTGATCGCCAGCAGCTGCTGAACGGCGAAGGCCTGTGGCGGCAGTTGGCAAAGACACGCCTGTTGTCGTCGCTGTGCCAGGCGCACGACTATCGCCCTGGCACCTCGGTCCACGGCATGGACGCCAGCAGCGGGCGGCTCTCGGTGTTCCACGGCTTACGTTGGGCGGCCGTCGGGGACGCGGCCTTGTCTTTCGACCCGCTGTCCTCGCAAGGCATTGCCACCGCACTGTACTGCGGCCAACACTGCGCCCAGGCAGTACATGCCGCGTTGCAAGGCGACCCTGCGGCACTACCAGGCTATGCCGAGCTACTGACACGGATCTATGCCGCTTACCTGGACAACCGGCAGCAGTTCTATGGGATGGAAAAACGCTGGAGCGAATCGATTTTCTGGAACCCGACGCTAGGCCTTGAACAGCCCTTTCAGCTGCGCGGGACGCGCAAAATGAGTGTGTTCAAGCGACATGGGACTGACTTAGACCAACTAAGTTCCCCAGTAAAAACAGTAAGTTATGATTTTGTATACAACTCGTGTTATTCGTCGGATTTCGATTGTAACGTTTCCCACACAAGCCTCAGGATCGCGCCGTCATCCCTTTGAGGCTCCTCTCGCATGAAGTTCTCGTCGATTCTCTTGTTGTCCCTGAGCCTGGCCAGTGGCTTTGCCTGCGCCGGTGGAACCGCCGAAGCCGGTATCGGCGGCGCGCTGGGCGGGGTGCTCGGCTCGGCCGTCGGTCAGTCCCTGGGCGGCAACACCGGCTCGACCATCGGCGCGGCCCTGGGTGGTGCTGGCGGTAGTGCGGTGGGCGCGAACAAACACAGCCGTGGCGAAGCCGCCATCGGTGGTGCCCTAGGCGCCGCCGGCGGCAACGTGGTCGGCCGCAGCATGGGCGGTACCAATGGCAGCCTGATCGGCGCCGCCGCTGGCGGCGGCGCGGGTGGCGCGCTGGGCAACTACATGGGTAACTCCAGCGATCGCGAAGGCGGCCATTACCGTGGCGACCGCCGTGACTACCGTGGCGAACATCGCGGTCACGCTTATGGTCATCGCAAGCATCGCCGGCATTGGGACGACTGACCGTCCGTAACAGGGGGGGACGTCTCCCCTGCTTTCGCTCCCAGAGGGCATGGCAGGACGAGCGGCAAAGAAGCCGTCCGAGCCGCTGTTCGAACGAGTCGCCGAATTACAAACCATTACATCTTTTCTATCACCCAACCTTAAGCCAAATTCCTAGAAGCCGCCGATTAGAGCTTTGCTGCCATGACCTCAGCAGCCAGCGTGATTGTTGAACAAAGGCTCTGATACCTAGCGGGGCAGTCAGTTTAAAAAACCGTTCCAGCCGCAAAAAACCAGGTCGCCTGCCTCGTCGGATTAAGGGTTATCCCGATATTGACATCAATATGCTACCTATATGATCCGCCGACCTTGAGCTATGCAATGGAAGCAGGAGATGCGGATCTATCTTGGAGTCTGGCCAGGCATCGGGCCAAGTACTGTCGGGCGGTACTTCAGGCAGTCCCTTCTCAACGGCACACCTGATCATTGTCATGGTGATCGCCCTCGCCTTGCGTGTCACACCACGTTCGACCGTTGCAGCAAGCCCTCCCCTTACGCCAGTGCCCGATACCGACCTCGACCGGTACACATGCCAGCCCGTGTTCATCCCGGGTCAGAGCCCGGACGAATAGTGGACGGCCGTGAACACGTTGCCGGGATGATCTCGCCATGTTCTCACTGAGCCTCGCCAAGCACGACACCCCGGCACAACTGCATCTGACGGGCAACCTGAGCGGGGCCGAGGTCAGCGCCGCCCGCGATCAGTTGCTCGGCCTGCTGCCGTTGCCGGCAGGGCCCTGGCAGCTGGACCTGGGCGGTCTGAACGAACTGGACAGCAGCGGTGCGCAACTGCTCCTGGCGATTCAGCGCGCCCTGTCGTCCATCGACCAGCCGACCACCGTGTCGCGGGTCTCGCCCGCGGTGCACGAACAGCTGAGGCTGCTGAACCTGGAATCGCTGTACCCCGCCGCCCGAACGAGGACTGACCGATGCCCAGTGGCGAACAATGCAACCCGCCGCCATCCCTGGCCCCTATCCGCCAGCTCGGCCTGGCTGTGGCCCAGGACAACTGAAATGTCCAGCGAGCTCACGCCGCCGCCCCTCGGCGACAGCGAATTCCGCCGTCTGCAAAAGCTCATGGCCGATGCCTCGGGAATCGTCCTGGCGCCGAACAAGAGGCCGTTGATGGCCGAGCGCCTGACCCAGCGCCTGCACCATTACCGGCTCGACAACTACGCCGACTACCTGCGTCTGCTCGACCAGCCACCGAATCTCAATGAGCGACGGCTGGTGGTGGAGCTACTGATCAGCAACGAAACCTATTTCTTCCGTGAGCATCCGCACTTCGACTATCTCGGCAGTTGGCTGGCCGCTCGACAAGCACCGTTGAAATGCTGGAGCGCGGCCTGTTCCTCCGGCGAAGAAGCCTACAGCCTGGCCATGGTCGCCCAGGAACATTTGCACAACGGCGATTGGTCGGTCCTCGCCAGCGACCTGAGCCTGAGCGTGCTGGAGAAGGCCGGCGACGGCATTTACAACATGGCCCAGGCGAAATATTTTCCTCAGGGCTGGCTGCACCGCCATTGCCTCAGTGGCAGCGGTGACATGAGTGGCTACTTCCGGGTCCAGGCGGTCCTGCGCGAGCGGGTCAGCCTGCGGCAGATCAACATTGTCCGACCACTGCCCGATGACCTGGGGTTGTTCGACGTGATCTTCCTGCGCAATGTGCTGATCTATTTCAACAATGAGGAAAAGCAGCGCATCGTACAGCGCCTGGTCAGCCAATTGCGTCCCGGCGGGCTGCTATTCATCGGTCATGCGGAAAGCATCCACGGCCTCGACGTGCCGGTGCGGCTGCTCAGTCCCGCCGTCTACGAACGCCTATGAAGCCGTTGCTGTTTCTGCACCCCGGCGGCGACTTGCCCGGTCGGCGGCCGTGTGACCATCCGGCTCGCAGTTATCACGTGACGGCTTGGAGACGGCCCTCGTTCAACACGGCACTCGACGGCCCGCCGGCCTGACGGCACAAGCCTTCGGTGGACGTATTGTTTCGTCAAGTGGCCAGATATAAGGCATCCGGCCCTTGACCCCGACATAAACCACCGCAGCACGCCGAGGCGGCTGCGCCCTTTCCTTTGCGTCATTGGGCTTGAGCTTATGCTTTGTCGAATACTGCTTGCCGACGATTACCCGCTGTTTCGCGCGGGTATCAAGGCACTGCTGGAAAAACAACAAGAATACGAAATCGTCGGCGAAGCGGGCGATGGTCAGGCGGCGATCGAACTGGCTTCGCGGCTCAAGCCGGATATCGTGTTGCTGGACATGTCCATGGAGCGCATGAACAGCGTGGCGGCGCTCAAGGAGCTGTCGCTACGCGCGCCGCGCAGCAAGGTGCTGATGCTGTCGATGCACACCGACAGCCACTTCGTGATGAAGTGCCTGCAACTGGGGGCCCACGGCTACCTGCTGAAGAACGCCACGGTGCTGGAGCTGGAGCTGGCGCTCAAGGCCTTGCGCCATGGCGGCCAGTACCTGTCCTCGGCCGTGGTACCGCTGGTGGTCGACCAGGCGGTGCGCCAGACCCACAGCCAACCGATCCGCGCCCACCAGGTCGCGCTGACCGCCCGGCAACTGGAAATCCTCAGACTGATCGCCCGGGGCGAGAGTACCCGCTCGATCGCGGTCGGACTCGGCCTGAGCATCAAGACCGTGGAGGCGCATCGCTCGCAGATCATGCACCGACTACGGATTCACGATATTGCCGGCCTGGTACTGTTCGCGGTGCGCGAAGGAATCATTCAGCTCAACGACTGAAGCGCCTCGCGCAGGGCGGCGGGGATGGTCGCCGGCTGGTTCGAGGCGCGATCGACGAATACGTGAACAAAGCGCCCGGCCGCGCAGGCGTCGTCCTCACCGGCCTTGAACACGGCCAGTTCGTATTGCACCGAACTGTTGCCCAGCTTGCCGACCCGCAGGCCGATCTCGATGCGCTCGGGGAAGGCGATCGAGGCAAAGTAGTCACAGGCCGAACTGACCACGAAGCCGACGACTTCGCCGTCATGGATATCCAGGCCGCCCTGTTCGATCAGGTAGGTGTTCACCGCCGTGTCGAAAAAACTGTAGTAGGTGACGTTGTTCACGTGACCGTAGACATCGTTGTCATGCCAGCGCGTGATGATCGGCTGGAAGTGGCGATAGTCGGCGCGTTGCGGCAGGCGGTCGGTCATGGTGGGCTCCTGGGTCATGGCTGCAGGTGCTCGCTGAGAAAGCGCAAATAGCGCTCGCGATAGGCCGGGATTTCATTGGCCAGGTGGTGCCGGGCTTCGGCCAACAGCAGTATCTCGGGGCGGTCGAACTTGCTCCGTAGCACGGCGAGGTTATGCGCCCAGTCGACGGTCATGTCGGCCTGCCCTTGTACGATCAAAGGTCGTCGCGGGCTTTTCGCCGCCGACTCGATAGCGGGGATCCAGCGCGCCAGGGCACCGACCCAGGCCGTCGGCAGACGTTGCGGTTGCAACGGGTCGGCGAGCAGGAACGGCATGAACGCCGGGTCGTTGGTGTTCTCGCTGAAGCGCCGGGCGATGCCGTTGACGAAGGGCTTGAGCAGGTAATAGCTGAGCTTCGACCAGCCCCAGGCTCGCGGCCGCACCAACGGCGACAGCAGGATCACCTGACCCTGGGCCGGGCTGTCGCCACCGTGCCTGAGCAGATGGTCGATGACGATCGCGCCGCCGGTACTCTGGCCGAACAGGTGCCAGGGTTGCGGCAGATCGAGGCCGCGGGCCTCGTTGAACAGGCCCTGCAATGCCTGCTGGTATTGGGCGAAGTCGTCGATGCTGGCCCGCTCGCCACTGGACAGGCCATGGCCCGGCAGGTCGCAGGCAATCACGCGAAGCCCTGGTCCAGCGCCCAGTCGACGATATGGCGGTACAGGCCCATGTGGTCGTAGAAACGTGGAGCAGGAACAGCGTTGCCACCGGCGACGCGGCAGCCAGAGCTGGCTGACCAGCTCGAAGTCGCCGCAGTTGAAGCGGCCCAACGGCGGCGGGCGGATACGCTGGGGCAGGTCCAGGCGTAGAAGCGCTGGAGGCCGCGCCTCTTCGACAAGGCGCGCCGCGACCAGGGTCGCAGCTGAACGCAGGGAATCGCGGCAAGGTGACGGCATAGGCTTCCAGGCAGGACACGACAACACCAAGCGTTTCACAGACCTGCGTATTACCTATTTCATCTCGGGTCCAGGGTCAGGCCATTGGCAAGCCTGTGGGCAACGCTGTATCCTGCTCCCGAGTTGTCTACCGACACATGGCGCCCATGTACCGCCCATGATTCGTCGACGTGGGCGCTGACACAGGGACATACTCGCCGCGTGATCTGCCTCGCCGACCGATCTGCCGCGGACCATGGCCTGTCCAGTGGCGAGCGGCAGCATCGACGACTTCGCCCAATACCAGCAGCATTGCAGGGCCTGTTCAACGAGGCCCCGGCCTCGATCTGCCGCAACCCTGGCACCTGTTCGGCCAGAGTACCGGCGGCGCGATCGTCATCGACCATCTGCTCAGGCACGGTGGCGACAGCCCGGCCCAGGGTCAGGTGATCCTGCTGTCGCCGTGGTGCGGCCGCGAGCCTGGGGCTGGTCGAAGCTCAGCTATTACCTGCTCAAGCCCTTCGTCAACGGCATCGCCCGGCGCTTCAGCGAGAACACCAACGACCCGGCGTTCATGCCGTTCCTGCTCGCCGACCCGTTGCAACCGCAACGTCTGCCGACGGCCTGGGTCGGTGCCCTGGCGCGCTGGATCCCGCTATCGAGTCGCGGCGAAAAGCCCGCGACGACCTTTGATCGTACAAGGGCAGGCCGACATGACCGTCGACTGGCGCATAACCTCGCCGTGCTACGGAGCAAGTTCGACCGCCCCGAGATACTGCTGTTGGCCGAAGCCCGGCACCACCTGGCCAATGAAATCCCGGCCTATCGCGAGCGCTATTTGCGCTTTCTCAGCGAGCACCTGCAGCCATGACCCAGGAGCCCACCATGACCGACCGCCTGCCGCAACGCGCCGACTATCGCCACTTCCAGCCGATCATCACGCGCTGGCATGACAACGATGTCTACGGTCACGTGAACAACGTCACCTACTACAGTTTTTTCGACACGGCGGTGAACACCTACCTGATCGAACAGGGCGGCCTGGATATCCATGACGGCGAAGTCGTCGGCTTCGTGGTCAGTTCGGCCTGTGACTACTTTGCCTCGATCGCCTTCCCCGAGCGCATCGAGATCGGCCTGCGGGTCGGCAAGCTGGGCAACAGTTCGGTGCAATACGAACTGGCCGTGTTCAAGGCCGGTGAGGACGACGCCTGCGCGGCCGGGCGCTTTGTTCACGTATTCGTCGATCGCGCCTCGAACCAGCCGGCGACCATCCCCGCCGCCCTGCGCGAGGCGCTTCAGTCGTTGAGCTGAATGATTCCTTCGCGCACCGCGAACAGTACCAGGCCGGCAATATCGTGAATCCGTAGTCGGTGCATGATCTGCGAGCGATGCGCCTCCACGGTCTTGATGCTCAGGCCGAGTCCGACCGCGATCGAGCGGGTACTCTCGCCCCGGGCGATCAGTCTGAGGATTTCCAGTTGCCGGGCGGTCAGCGCGACCTGGTGGGCGCGGATCGGTTGGCTGTGGGTCTGGCGCACCGCCTGGTCGACCACCAGCGGTACCACGGCCGAGGACAGGTACTGGCCGCCATGGCGCAAGGCCTTGAGCGCCAGCTCCAGCTCCAGCACCGTGGCGTTCTTCAGCAGGTAGCCGTGGGCCCCCAGTTGCAGGCACTTCATCACGAAGTGGCTGTCGGTGTGCATCGACAGCATCAGCACCTTGCTGCGCGGCGCGCGTAGCGACAGCTCCTTGAGCGCCGCCACGCTGTTCATGCGCTCCATGGACATGTCCAGCAACACGATATCCGGCTTGAGCCGCGAAGCCAGTTCGATCGCCGCCTGACCATCGCCCGCTTCGCCGACGATTTCGTATTCTTGTTGTTTTTCCAGCAGTGCCTTGATACCCGCGCGAAACAGCGGGTAATCGTCGGCAAGCAGTATTCGACAAAGCATAAGCTCAAGCCCAATGACGCAAAGGAAAGGGCGCAGCCGCCTCGGCGTGCTGCGGTGGTTTATGTCGGGGTCAAGGGCCGGATGCCTTATATCTGGCCACTTGACGAAACAATACGTCCACCGAAGGCTTGTGCCGTCAGGCCGGCGGGCCGTCGAGTGCCGTGTTGAACGAGGGCCGTCTCCAAGCCGTCACGTGATAACTGCGAGCCGGATGGTCACACGGCCGCCGACCGGGCAAGTCGCCGCCGGGGTGCAGAAACAGCAACGGCTTCATAGGCGTTCGTAGACGGCGGGACTGAGCAGCCGCACCGGCACGTCGAGGCCGTGGATGCTTTCCGCATGACCGATGAATAGCAGCCCGCCGGGACGCAATTGGCTGACCAGGCGCTGTACGATGCGCTGCTTTTCCTCATTGTTGAAATAGATCAGCACATTGCGCAGGAAGATCACGTCGAACAACCCCAGGTCATCGGGCAGTGGTCGGACAATGTTGATCTGCCGCAGGCTGACCCGCTCGCGCAGGACCGCCTGGACCCGGAAGTAGCCACTCATGTCACCGCTGCCACTGAGGCAATGGCGGTGCAGCCAGCCCTGAGGAAAATATTTCGCCTGGGCCATGTTGTAAATGCCGTCGCCGGCCTTCTCCAGCACGCTCAGGCTCAGGTCGCTGGCGAGGACCGACCAATCGCCGTTGTGCAAATGTTCCTGGGCGACCATGGCCAGGCTGTAGGCTTCTTCGCCGGAGGAACAGGCCGCGCTCCAGCATTTCAACGGTGCTTGTCGAGCGGCCAGCCAACTGCCGAGATAGTCGAAGTGCGGATGCTCACGGAAGAAATAGGTTTCGTTGCTGATCAGTAGCTCCACCACCAGCCGTCGCTCATTGAGATTCGGTGGCTGGTCGAGCAGACGCAGGTAGTCGGCGTAGTTGTCGAGCCGGTAATGGTGCAGGCGCTGGGTCAGGCGCTCGGCCATCAACGGCCTCTTGTTCGGCGCCAGGACGATTCCCGAGGCATCGGCCATGAGCTTTTGCAGACGGCGGAATTCGCTGTCGCCGAGGGGCGGCGGCGTGAGCTCGCTGGACATTTCAGTTGTCCTGGGCCACAGCCAGGCCGAGCTGGCGGATAGGGGCCAGGGATGGCGGCGGGTTGCATTGTTCGCCACTGGGCATCGGTCAGTCCTCGTTCGGGGCGGCGGGGTACAGCGATTCCAGGTTCAGCAGCCTCAGCTGTTCGTGCACCGCGGGCGAGACCCGCGACACGGTGGTCGGCTGGTCGATGGACGACAGGGCGCGCTGAATCGCCAGGAGCAGTTGCGCACCGCTGCTGTCCAGTTCGTTCAGACCGCCCAGGTCCAGCTGCCAGGGCCCTGCCGGCAACGGCAGCAGGCCGAGCAACTGATCGCGGGCGGCGCTGACCTCGGCCCCGCTCAGGTTGCCCGTCAGATGCAGTTGTGCCGGGGTGTCGTGCTTGGCGAGGCTCAGTGAGAACATGGCGAGATCATCCCGGCAACGTGTTCACGGCCGTCCACTATTCGTCCGGGCTCTGACCCGGGATGAACACGGGCTGGCATGTGTACCGGTCGAGGTCGGTATCGGGCACTGGCGTAAGGGGAGGGCTTGCTGCAACGGTCGAACGTGGTGTGACACGCAAGGCGAGGGCGATCACCATGACAATGATCAGGTGTGCCGTTGAGAAGGGACTGCCTGAAGTACCGCCCGACAGTACTTGGCCCGATGCCTGGCCAGACTCCAAGATAGATCCGCATCTCCTGCTTCCATTGCATAGCTCAAGGTCGGCGGATCATATAGGTAGCATATTGATGTCAATATCGGGATAACCCTTAATCCGACGAGGCAGGCGACCTGGTTTTTTGCGGCTGGAACGGTTTTTTAAACTGACTGCCCCGCTAGGTATCAGAGCCTTTGTTCAACAATCACGCTGGCTGCTGAGGTCATGGCAGCAAAGCTCTAATCGGCGGCTTCTAGGAATTTGGCTTAAGGTTGGGTGATAGAAAAGATGTAATGGTTTGTAATTCGGCGACTCGTTCGAACAGCGGCTCGGACGGCTTCTTTGCCGCTCGTCCTGCCATGCCCTCTGGGAGCGAAAGCAGGGGGAGACGTCCCCCCCTGTTACGGACGGTCAGTCGTCCCAATGCCGGCGATGCTTGCGATGACCATAAGCGTGACCGCGATGTTCGCCACGGTAGTCACGGCGGTCGCCACGGTAATGGCCGCCTTCGCGATCGCTGGAGTTACCCATGTAGTTGCCCAGCGCGCCACCCGCGCCGCCGCCAGCGGCGGCGCCGATCAGGCTGCCATTGGTACCGCCCATGCTGCGGCCGACCACGTTGCCGCCGGCGGCGCCTAGGGCACCACCGATGGCGGCTTCGCCACGGCTGTGTTTGTTCGCGCCCACCGCACTACCGCCAGCACCACCCAGGGCCGCGCCGATGGTCGAGCCGGTGTTGCCGCCCAGGGACTGACCGACGGCCGAGCCGAGCACCCCGCCCAGCGCGCCGCCGATACCGGCTTCGGCGGTTCCACCGGCGCAGGCAAAGCCACTGGCCAGGCTCAGGGACAACAAGAGAATCGACGAGAACTTCATGCGAGAGGAGCCTCAAAGGGATGACGGCGCGATCCTGAGGCTTGTGTGGGAAACGTTACAATCGAAATCCGACGAATAACACGAGTTGTATACAAAATCATAACTTACTGTTTTTACTGGGGAACTTAGTTGGTCTAAGTCAGTCCCATGTCGCTTGAACACACTCATTTTGCGCGTCCCGCGCAGCTGAAAGGGCTGTTCAAGGCCTAGCGTCGGTTCCAGAAAATCGATTCGCTCCAGCGTTTTTCCATCCCATAGAACTGCTGCCGGTTGTCCAGGTAAGCGGCATAGATCCGTGTCAGTAGCTCGGCATAGCCTGGTAGTGCCGCAGGTCGCCTTGCAACGCGGCATGTACTGCCTGGGCGCAGTGTTGGCCGCAGTACAGTGCGGTGGCAATGCCTTGCGAGGACAGCGGGTCGAAAGACAAGGCCGCGTCCCCGACGGCCGCCCAACGTAAGCCGTGGAACACCGAGAGCCGCCCGCTGCTGGCGTCCATGCCGTGGACCGAGGTGCCAGGGCGATAGTCGTGCGCCTGGCACAGCGACGACAACAGGCGTGTCTTTGCCAACTGCCGCCACAGGCCTTCGCCGTTCAGCAGCTGCTGGCGATCAAGCAGGTCGAGATCGCCGAGGTAGGTCACCAGTCGTTCTCTCGACGGCAGCAGTACGCTGTACACCAGCCGTTCTCGACGGCCTCGACCAGGGTCCGGCCATCTTGGTCGGTACCTTGCGAACTGTGTAGCAACAGGTAGAACGCCACCAGCCGATCATCGCTCAGGCGCTGCGCGCCCTGCTGGCGTGCGAACACTGCCGGGCGACCTCCGGCATCGATCAGCCAGCGGCAGTGGGCCGGCTGTTCCTGGCCGTCACGGGCCAGACTCAGGCGGAAGCCGTCCTCGTCGGGTGTCTGGCTCAGTCGGGTGGATTCGTGAACCGATACCCCGAGCTGTCGCGCCGCCGCGCGTAGTTGGCTGTCGAAAACAGCACGGTCCAGTTGAAAGCCCTGGCCATGGGTGTGAAAGATAAAGTCGTCCATGTGCGGCTCGTCCGAGCCCCACACGGAGACATTGCCGTAGCTGCGGCGATGCCCGGCGGCAAGAAAACCGTCGAGCACCCCCAGGTCATTGAGTAGCGAGCGCGCCGAAGGCGGAAAACCTTCGCCGACCCGAAAGCGCCCGGGGCTGTCGAGTCGGCCAACAGCACCCGCCAGCCGAGGCGGGCGAGGGTGATCGCGGTCGCCGAGCCGGCGGGGCCTCCGCCGACAATGGCTACGTCGTAGCGCACCATCTAGTCCGAACGACGCCGGGACCTGAGTGCGTGCGCCTGTGCGGCCTCTTCCGGACTGCTGAAGTTGGCGCCCCTCGACACCCGTCGAGTGCTTGCGGTAGCGGTCGCGGCGAGCAACGGCTGGCCGGCGAGTGTCTCGTCGGTGGGGATATCCGGCCCATAACTGGCAACCATCATGGTGTCGGGATACAGCGGGCTGTTGGCGATACCTGCCCGGACTTCCAGCAACCCCATGGAGCCGAAGATATCCACCATGGCTTGCATCTGTGCGGCGGTGTCGGTTCCCGGGCCGTCGACCAGCAGCGGTGCGTTCCAGTTGCTCCGATCGACAAAGGCATCCAGGCGTGATTCGGGCGGCAGGGCCGGGTCGACGACCTGAGCGTAATCCGCGTCGCTGAGCACCTGGTTGGGTACCCGGGCCGGCCAGAAGGTCGCGGTGAACGGGTTATAGGCGGTGTCGTACCCACCCCGGCAATAAGCGGTGTCGGCCTGCCAGGGCAGACCCATCCAGCGGTTCAGATCGCCGGGGGCCTGTCCGTACAAAGGGCCACCGATGGCCAGTGCCTGGGTCTGGTCCAGGGTTGCTCCGTAGTCGGGTTGCGCGCTACCGGCCGGCCGCTGGCGAATGCGCCAGGGCTTGGCGTACAGCGGCAGGTGGCGCATCGGCCAGGTCATTTCGCAGCCCGGGTGGAAGGCATCGGCCAGGCAGAAGTCCAGGGCCGCGCGATCGAGCATCGCCGGTTGTTCAGCCAAGGGTACCGAGTCCAAGTGCCCCGGCGGTGGATCGTTGGACCAGTCGGCTTCGAAGTGGCCGTCCGCCCAACGGCTGAGGGCCAGGTACTGGGTCTGGGTAATCGAGGCATTCTGCCGTGGGCTCGGGTTGTCCGCTAGCTCCATGTAGTCGCCATAGATCCACGGCCAGGGCAGCGGATTGCTGTCGGTCGGCTGGGGCAGGCGGAAGCTGTTGAGGATCTGGCGGCGGGTTTCAGCGTAGAGGTCGTAGTTGTTCGGTAAGGGTTTGCGGGCCAGTTTGGCGATGAACGCCGGGTCCTCGAAGTTGTAGGGGCCGCTGTGGCCGAATTGGGTGGCAAAGCCCTGGTTGACCCATTGCAGGCCCGACAGGCGTTGCAGGATCGGGTAGACGTCGTGGCGGAACGAGACAGTGGTTGGGGCCTTCAGCCAACCGGCCTGGATAAACAGGTCATAGGTCAGGTCGTACAGCGTTCGCACGCTCTTGACCTGCGGTGCATAGTTCGGCGGCGCGGTAACGACCCAGGCCGATTCCACCGGGATCGCGCGCCCGCCGATGCTGACCTGGGCACTGACCGAACCGTCCGAGGTATCGTCGTACCAGCCGTCGGCGTTGATGAAGCTGTTGTCGTCGGCCGGGTTGAAGATCGGTGTGTCTTTGGGCGAAGCCGAAACACCGCGCCCGCCGAGAAACAGCAGGCGGCCCTGAGCGTCCGTGAGCAATTCGCCGAGGTAGACCGGCGTGCCCTGGAATGTTCCGTTGAATTCGACACCTGAGGCATTGGCCCCGCTGATGTGCTGCAGGCCGCCGTCAATGGTCAGTTCGTTCCGGGCCTGGGCGCCGGTGACTGTCGCATTGCGCAGGGGGAGCACCACGCTGGCGGCTTCGGGGATGTCCATCGCCAATTGCCATTGAAACCACTGCGCCTTGCTGTTGGCGACATGGGCCGACCAGACGATGTCGGCGTTTTCAGCGGTCAGTTCCGCGACCACTTCTCCGGCCAGGTTATAGCCATAGATCCGGAACTCGGCGGCCTGGCGCTTCAACGCGCCCTGGGCATCGCGGTAGAACCCCAGGGGCTCGGGGCGCGGGGAGGTGACCTGGGGCCCGACAAAGTATTCCGACTCGCTGTTGCCGACCCGCGCCACGCCGATGGCAGGGTGAATCGCGGCGCTGACGATGCGATTGTCTTTGCTGGCGAGGGAAGGGGTGTCGCCGTGGTGGTGCGTGGTATGACCGGGTGTGATCGACATGAATGCTCTCCGCAATCCGTGCTGGGAGGACAGGACCTGCTGGTGGGCAGGGTCCCTGGTCGGGTGCCGGCCATCGTTTTCGAATGAATGGATGAAGAGCACCGTCCGCAGACTCTAGTAAAGGGCCATCAGTTTGTCGAATGGCCTTTTGCTATTGCCGCGGTGGCGATCCGAAGCATGGGTTATAGAGCGCTCCGAGGGGCTATCAACTCGCTCTGGCCATGATCAGTCCGGTTTCGCTGGCCCGCTCCAGGACAATGGCGACGAACTTGGAGGTCGGTGTATGGCTGTCGTCGCCGATGCTTTCCAACGGCACCAGCGGGTTCACTTCCGGGTAGTAGGCGGCAGCCTGTCCGGCGGGGATATCGAACGCCAGCAAGGTGAAACCCTTGACCCGGCGCTCGCGGCCATCCTCCCAGAGCGAAACGATGTCAGCCTTCTGCCCCGGCTTGAAGCCCAGGCGGATGATGTCCGCCTCATTGACAAACAACACGTCGCGCTGGCCCTTGACCCCACGGTAGCGGTCATCGAGACCGTAGATGGTGGTGTTGTACTGGTCATGGGAGCGCATCGATTGCAGGATCAGGTCCGGTTTCTTGCCGGTGGCGTGGGTGCGCTCATGAATCAAGTCGGCCGGTAGGCCGTTCGCGCGAAGTTCGCCCGGCCCGACGGGGTGTTCCAGCGGCGTG
>NZ_CAJFDC010000030.1 GCF_904067045.1 Pseudomonas sp. FEN
CCGACTTCTACAGCAGTAGTACCGATGTGGTCGACAGCGCTGCACGTATTGAAGCGGCCAACAACCTGAGCATCAATGCGGACGAGACGTCAACAACATTGGCAGTGTGCTGCAAAGCGGTTCGGATACGCTGATTAAAGCGGACGCGACGTCAACCTGACATCCGCGACCGCTTCGAACGACGTCCGCATGGATTCTGCCCGTAGCGGGGCCGTCACCCAATACGCCGGCAGTGTTGAAAGCGGACGCGATCTGAGTGTTACAGCGGGCGTGACCTCGCTGTGATTGCGAGCCAAATCGACGTCAAGCGCGATGCCAGTCTGACTGCCGGACAAAATATGGTCCTGGCTTCGGCGGCGAACGAAAGTCACTTCTATTCAAGACTTCCATGTCACAGAGCAAAGGGACACATTGCCCAGGTGGCAACCATGGTCAACGCCGGGGCGATCTCAGGCTCAGTTCCGGCCAGGACATGGCGTGTCTCCAGCAAGGTCGATGCCGGCAACGACGCCTTTCTGGTGGCCGCGGGAAACTCAATGTCCTGGCCGCGCAGAAACCGATTACTCGCTGTACGACAAGAAGGGCGGCGGTGGTTTGTTCGGCGGCGGCAGCTCCCGCACGATGAAGTCACGCAGATCACCAACGTCGGCAGTGAAATCAAAGCCGGCGGTGATATCGGCTTGATCAGCGGCAGCGACCAGCGTTACCAGGTCGCCAAGCTGGACAGCAACAAGGACCTGACCCTGCAGAGCGGTGGATATCACCTTCGAAGGGGTGAAGGACTGCACAAGGAGGACCATAGAAGAGTGATAACGCTTTGCCTGGACCAGCATGAGCGGTCGCGGCAGCACCGACGAAACCCTGCAGCAGACGCAGATGTCGGCCAAGGCCAACTGGTCATCAAGGCGGTCGATGGGCTGCATATCGACGTCAAGCAGATCAACGAACAGACGGTGAGCCAGGCCATCGATGCGATGGTCCAGGCCGACCGCAACTGGCCTGGCTCAAGGACGCCGAGAAAACGCGGGGATGCGACTGGCGGCAGATCAAGGAACTGCACGACTCCTACAGCTACAGCCATTCCGGCCTTGGGGCTGGGCGATGTTGGTGATCATCATCATTGTCACGGTGCTGACGGCAGGTACCGCAAGCGGTTTGGTGGCGTCAGCAGGTGAGTCGGTGGGTATGGGGCTGGCACTACAATGGCCGCTGCTACGACAGCGACGCTGAAGCCGCCGCTACCTCGGCCGGGTTGGGCAACATCATTGGATCGGCCATTTTGACCTCCATGGCCAGCACTGCTGCGGTTAGCACCATTAACAACAGGGAATCTGGGGCGGTACTGAGTGACACCTTCAGCGCCGACAGCCTGAAAAATGCGCCATCGGAGGGTTCACCGCCGGAGCCTTTTCCTATGCGGATGCCAATTGGTTTTCCCAGTGCTGACAAGCAGGAGCGGCAGCCCAAGGCGTTCAGCCTTCAGCGGAATCAACACTCAGTGCCACCAACAATTCTCAGGACATTTTCCATTGGAGCACAGCGGCTGATACGGCCACCCGCACGTTAGGGCGTGCAGCCATCTCAGCGGCATCTCCACCGCTATTGGGGGCGGTAGTCTCGGTAGCAACTTAACGCAGCTCTGCTGGGGGAAGCTGGGAACGTGGCCATGGCACTGGCTTCAACTGGGTTGGCGACAACATCAAGTATCCGATGGCGGTCTGCAGAAGATTCTTGCGCACGGGATTATGGGCGGGTTGTTGGCGGAGGCGACTGGCAGTGATTTCAAGACAGGCGCAGAGCGGCGGGAATGAATGAAGCCCTGATCAATGGAATGGCCAGTCTGGCCGGTAAGGATAAAGACCTGCAACTGATGCTATCGCAGTTGACAGGTTGTTGGCGGCGGCAGCGGTGGGTGGGACCTGAACAAGGGCGCGGAGATTGCGCAGAAGGCCACGACGTTCAACTACTCTATCATGAAGAAGTGAAGGAGATGTTGGCGGAAGTCGATAGTAAGACGACGGAGGCGGAAAAGCAGGAGGTTAGACAGCGTTACGCGAAATTGAGTCAGATAGGGATAATGAACTGGAACCACTTTGTCAGCGGTCTCCTGACGTTTGTAAGGCTATTTTGTCTGGCCTTTGGATGATGATCAAAAATTAATTGCTCTTACGAGCGAGTTGAGGAATGAGGGGAAAGGCAAGGAGGTGCTGTAGTTGGTACATTACTAACGGAAATCTGTCTTCTGCCAATACGATAGCGCAACGATAAAATCCAACGGTGATACCGTAACTCTCTGGCTGCGGATGCTGCTAAACTATTAGGTGCCGGGGTGATTCCGGGCTGGCGCACAGGGAGTGGGAAAAGTTTATCAGATACGACAAATGAAGAAATTGATACTATTACCTTAAGGACGACCAAAACCAGACCCGTTTGGGAGGAGAGGCAGGTGAACTGGGAATAAAGGTTGTATATAAGGATGGTACGGAGTTTGACATGACTCGGACGCGAGTCAAAGAACAGAGGCTAATCCGTATGTTCCTGTAGTATGGCGCGTGAGGTTGAAGACGCTCTTGATAATAAGGGACTAAACGCGCACCTACGCAAGATGAGCTAGACTGGTTTAATAGTATTAAATGGGATCGATGAAATGATTATGTGGTGACAGGGTTGCGGGTGGTTGTTCTAGTGCATGAGATTCATGGCCCCTATGTCCGTGTCTCTAGCTATGAGGATGGAGGGGCGTTTGAAGATGCTTTGGATGACGAATGTCATGTGCCATACTGGAAGAAGACACCGGAGAGCTAAAGGGGATGGGGGTAATGAATACTATTTTGGTTGGGCGGCTGATATCGAAAAATTACAAGAAATTATTGATGGAATAGTTTTGAGTGATTAATTGCTGGGTTGGCTTCGGTTTGTTCTAATGGATTGAGGTGTTAGAATGATTGATCTATTGTTGGAAGAAAGATTGAAATTGTT
>NZ_CAJFDC010000031.1 GCF_904067045.1 Pseudomonas sp. FEN
TGCGCCTGGAAGCCGGGATGAACCTTTATGGCCAGGATATTCACCAGGACGTTTCGCCGCTGGCGGCCAATATGGCCTGGACCATTGCCTGGGAGCCGGCTGATCGCGATTTTGTCGGACGCCAGGCCCTGGAAGCAGAAAAGCCGCGGGGTCCAAACTCAAGCTGGTCGGATTGGTGCTGGAGGAGCGCGGTGTTTGCGTGCTCATCAGGTCGTTCGGATCGCCGAGGTTGGCGAAGGAGAGATCACCAGTGGTAGTTTCTCTCCTACGCTTAGCAAGTCGATTGCGCTGGCGCGTGTTCCCGCGGCCACGGCTGATCGCGCTGAAGTTGAAATTCGTGGTAAATGGTACCCGGTTCGCGTGGTAAAGCCGACGTTCGTGCGTCATGGCAAAACCTTGATCTGACTTTCCGGCGGGGCCTCGGTCGCTCCGCCGCCGATACTTAATGTGAGGACACTGAATATGAGCGATATCCCTGCTGATCTGCGTTTCGCCGAAAGTCACGAGTGGGCCCGCCTGGAAGCTGACGGCACGGTGACCGTCGGCATCAGCGACCATGCACAGGAAGCCTTGGGGGATGTGGTATTCGTGGAGCTGGCTGAAGTCGGCAAGGTGTTCGCCGCTGGCGAGGCCGCCGGTGTGGTCGAGTCGGTGAAGGCCGCTTCGGATATCTATTCGCCGTTGTCGGGTGAAGTGATTGCCGTCAACGAAGAGCTGTCCGCCAGTCCTGAGCTGCTGAACTCCGAACCTTACGGTGCGTGGATCTTCAAGCTCAAGCCGAGCGATGTCGCCGAGCTGGAGAAGTTGCTGGATGCGGCCGGTTACAAGGCGGCCATCGGCGAGTAATTCGTCAGTTCTACCGCGTTATCGTTCATCGCGAGCAATCGAGCCTCGACCGGCTGCTCCTACAGGCGCCCGGGTGTACATGCCATTGCGCGGGACACGGGCGACGTAGGAGCGAGCTATCACGGTGTTACGGCTGCAAGACGGCCTTGACCGCCGCGACCGAGCGCTCGACGTCGGCCTTGGTCATCACGTTGAACATCGGCAACGACACGATCAGGCGCCCGACGCGCTCGGCAATCGGGAACATGCCTGCCTTGAAACCGCGTTCGCGGTACAGGCTCAGCAGGTGGATCGCCGGGTAGTGATAGCCGATGCCGATGCCGCGCTGCTTCATCTCTTCCATGAAGGTCGCCCGTGCCGGCTGGCCGTCCTGACGTTCCGGCAGAACCAGCTGGAACATGTGCCAGTTGCTGTTGGTGAAATCCTTCACCGGTAGCTGCGCGCCGTATTTCTCTTCGAAATCACTGCCGAAGCACTCGAAATAGTATTCGGCCAGTTCACGGCGGTGGGCCGTGATCGCATCGATGTGGGCGAACTGGCCCAGGCCGATGGCGGCGGCGACATCGGTCATGTTGAATTTGCCGCCCAGCACGTCCACGTCCAGGCCGTCATGGCCGGTGCGGGTCACGCCTTGCAGGCGATACTTCTCGGCCAGCCGGGCTTCTTCGGCGTTGTTCAGCACCAGGCAGCCGCCCTCGGACGAGGTGATGTTCTTGTTCGCCTGGAAGCTGAACGACACCAGGTCACCGAGGGCGCCGATCTTCTGGCCGTTCCATTCCGAACCCAGGGCCTGGGCCGCGTCTTCGACGATGCGCAGGTTGTGTTTCTTGGCGATGGCATAGAGGCGATCCATATCCACCGGCAGGCCGGACAGGTAAACCGGGATGATGGCCTTGGTGCGCGGAGTGATGGCGGCTTCGACCTTGTCCAGGTCGATATTGCGGGTCACCGGGTCGATATCGGCGAACACCGGGGTTGCGCCGACTTCGATGATCACGTTGGCCGTGGCCACCCAGGAGATGGGCGTGGTGATCACTTCGTCGCCCGCGCCGATACCGGCGATCCGCAAGGCGATTTCCATGGTGCAGGTGCCGGAGTTGAAGGTGCGCACCGGGCGCCCGCCAAAATATTCCGACAGTTGCGCTTCAAAGGCCGCGACTTTCGGACCGCTGGTGATCCAGCCAGAACGCAGGACGTCGCCTACGGCGGCAATGGTCGCTTCGTCGATGGTCGGTTTGGCAAAAGGCAGGAAAGGAAGTTCGCTCATGGGGTCGTGACGTCCGATGTGAAGGCCGGGGAGTGTTCTACCGGCAGTGAGGAGTAGGCAGCCAGGCTGCAATGCTGCCGATGATACTGTTTTAAGCTGAAATTTCGGTGCTTTTTTTGCTGTCTGGACGCTGAACGGACGTGTCGGGGCGATGTTTGCGCGGCGCTTGGTCACTCCTCCCGGGAAATGCAAAACGCCGCTGGGTGGGCGGCGTCTTGTTCAGGGGGTGAAGCTTTGGGATCAGTCTTCGGCGACGGCGTTCTTTGCCAGGATGGCGTTGGCCAACTCCATGTCGGTGGCTTTCAGGCTCGGGTTCTCGGCCCGCAGTTTCTGCATGGCGGCTTCCAGGTAAGGGCCGCGAATGCCGCCGTTGCTGGCGACGAAGCTGCCGGCATCATCCTGGGCCGCGACCACCAGCTTGTGGTCCTTGAAGGTCAGGTAAGTGGATCCGGTGGTGGCGCCGGAGGAGATGACATTACGCCAGAAGTCGTCAGCCATCGCGGCACTGACGGGAAGGGAAAGCAAGGCGAATGCGACAACTGCCGTTTTTAGACGCATGGGTGACTCCGGTGTGGGGTATCTGAAAGGTTTGATTGCCATTGCCACGTCGGAGTTCCGTGGGCTTCACTCAACCTTTTCCACGTGCAGGGTGCTGCCGTCCTGACCGATCACCCGGACCTGCGTGCCAACCTCGGCATCCGCTCCGGTGGCCATCCATACGCTGTCGCCGACCTTGATCTTGCCGCGTCCGGCGACAATGGCGACGTGTACCATGAAGGTCTTGCCGAGCAGGTCATGACCCCGCTCATTGAGCCCGGGTTGGTCGCTGGGGCAGGCGGCGCTGCGCTGGCGCTTCCACCACAGCCACGCCGTCAGGATCGACAGCACGCCGAACAGCACCAATTGCAAGGTCCAGTGCAGGCCAGGAATCAGGTAGGTCAGGACGCCCACGGCCGCGGCGGCAATCCCCACCCACAGCAGATAACCGCCGGCCCCGAATATTTCGAGAATCAACAGCAGCGTGCCGAGAGCCAGCCAGTCCCAGAATGACAGGTGTTGCAGGAATTCCCACATAGGTACCGCCTCAGGGTTTCTTGCTGTCGAACGTGGCCTTGACGATCTCGCCGATGCCGCCTATCGCGCCGATCATCTGGCTGGCCTCCAGCGGCATCAGGATCACCTTGCTGTTGTTGGCCGAGGCCAGCTTGCCCAGGGCGTCGATGTACTTCTGCGCGACGAAGTAGTTCACCGCCTGCACGTCCCCCTTGGCGATGGCCTCGGAGACCACCTGGGTCGCCCGGGCTTCGGCTTCGGCCTGGCGCTCACGGGCCTCGGATTGCAGGAAGGCCGACTGCCGGGCGCCCTCGGCTTCGAGGATCTGCGCCTGCTTCTTGCCTTCGGCGGTGAGGATCGCCGAGGCGCGCAGGCCCTCGGCCTCGAGGATTTGCGCGCGCTTGACCCGTTCGGCCTTCATCTGCCCGGACATGGCTGCCATCAGGTCGGCGGGCGGGCTGATGTCCTTGATTTCGATGCGGGTCACCTTGATGCCCCAGGGTGCGGTCGCTTCGTCGACGGTGCGCAGCAGGCGTTCGTTGATGGCATCGCGTTGGCCGAGCATGGCGTCCAGCTCCATGGAACCGAGCACGGTGCGGATATTGGTCTGCAACAGGTTGCGAATGGCGTGTTCGAGGTTGTTCACCTCATAGGCGGCCTGGGCGGCGTTGACCACCTGGAAGAAGCACACGGCGTCGATCTGTACCGTGGCGTTGTCGCGGTGATGACTTCCTGGGGCGGAATGTCGAGCACGCTTTCCATCACGTTGATCTTGCGCCCGATGCGGTCCATGACCGGGATGATGATATTGAGGCCCGGCTTGAGGGTGTTGGTGTAGCGCCCGAAGCGCTCCACCGTCCATTGAAAGCCCTGGGGCACGACCTTGAAGCCCATGAACACGAGGGCAATGGCCAGGCCGACGAAAAGGAGGAGTACGCTACCGATTTGCATGACGATTCCCTGTAGCAAGTGTTTATCGAGAAGGCGGTTACCTTGAGTGTAATGGGCCTTGCGCGGATAAAAAGTGTTTACCGGGGGTTGTACGCATGTTGTGACGCTTTCATCAGCGCTGCTCGCTCTGCGGCGTTACCCGTAGCACTTCCTCGACGGTGGTCAGCCCCGCCGCGACCTTCTGCGCGCCGGACAGGCGCAGGCTGCGCATGCCGTCCATGAACGCCTGGCGACGCAGGGCCAGGAGGTCGGTGTCGGCGTGGATATGCGCCTTGAGGCCGTCGTTCAAGACCAGGATCTCGTAGACCCCGGCGCGCCCGCGATAGCCGGTGTCGCGACATTCCAGGCAACCGACGGCACGCTGGGCACCGCTCGGCATCGGCGCCTGCCAGGGCCGCGTCAGGCTTTGCCAGTCTTCTTCTTCCAGCTGGGTTGGCGCCTTGCAGTGCGGGCACAGGGTGCGCACCAGGCGCTGGGCCATGACCCGAGCACGGTGGCCTTGATCAGGTAATGCGGCACGCCCAGTTCCAGCAGGCGACTGATGGCGCTCGGCGCATCGTTGGTGTGCAGGGTCGAGAGCACCAGGTGGCCGGTGAGCGCGGCCTGGATTGCCATTTCGGCGGTTTCCAGGTCGCGGATCTCGCCGATCATGATGATGTCCGGGTCCTGGCGCATCAGCGCGCGCACGCCGCTGGCGAAGGTCAGGTCGATGTTGTGCTGGACCTGCATCTGGTTGAAGGCCGGCTCGATCATCTCGATCGGGTCTTCGATGGTGCAGAGGTTGACCTCCGAGGTCGCCAGTTTCTTCAGGGTGGTATACAGCGTGGTGGTCTTGCCCGAGCCGGTGGGGCCGGTGACCAGGATGATGCCATTGGACTGGCGGGTCATCTCCTGCCAGCGGCGCAGGTCGTCGGCACCGAAGCCCAACTGGTCGAAATTCTTCAACAGCACTTCCGGATCGAAGATCCGCATCACCAGCTTCTCGCCGAACGCGGTGGGCAGGGTCGACAAGCGCAATTCGACTTCGCCGCCGTCCGGGGTCTTGGTCTTCACCCGGCCATCCTGGGGCTTGCGTTTTTCCGCGACGTTCATCCGGCCCAGGCTTTTCAGGCGGCTGACAATCGCCATGGTCACCTGGGGCGGGAACTGATAGACATTGTGCAGCACACCGTCGATGCGAAAGCGCACCGTGCCCTGTTCGCGGCGTGGTTCGATATGGATATCGCTGGCCCGTTGCTGGAAGGCGTACTGGAACAGCCAGTCGACGATATTGACGATATGGGCGTCGTTGGCGTCCGGCTCCTGGTCGCTGGCGCCGAGATTGAGCAACTGCTCGAAATTGCCCGGGTTGTGGCTTCTCTGGTCGAGCAGGCTGGCACCGCTGACCGATTTGGCCAGGCGGAAAAACTCCACGGCAAAGCGCTGGATGTCCGTCGGATTGGCCACGACCCGGCGGATCGGCAGCTTCAGCACATGACTGAGGTCGGCCTCCCAGGCCCGCACATGGGGCTGGGCGCTGGCGATGGTCACGCCTTCGCGGTCGACCTCCACCGCGAGGATCTTGTGCCGTTGGGCGAAGGCGTAGGACATCAGCGCGGTCACCTCGGCCACGTTGATCTTCAGCGGATCGATGCGCAGATAGGGTTGTCCGGTGTGATGGGCGAGCCAGAGAGTCAGGTTTTCCAGGTCCAGGGTTTTACCCGGACGGCTCAGGTCATCGAGCTGCAGATGGGCGATGAATTCCAGCGGATGCTGCTGGGTAATGCGCGCGTCACGCCGAGAAGCCAGGGCCTGTTCGGCCGCGTCCTGGCTGATAAAACCCTGGGCGACCAGTTCGCGCAACAGCTCATTGACATCCAGCCAACGGTCCGGAGAGAGGGGGGCGACGGGCATGCGTGCTCCTAATCGGTCGGTCCTGCAACCAGTGATCCAGACGTAGTCCTTGTCTGATCGTCAATTATCAAGAATAGACACGAGGCTGCCTGACGTTGGCGCCGATACCAAGACAAAGATTGCGATTTTTTTCAAGAAGCCTTCAGCCCACCGCTTTGCGTTGTGCCGCTGCGCGCCTTGGGTCGGTTGCAGGGCCACCGAGCAGACGCTGATCAGATTGCGCATTTTTCACCGATGACCTGGGCGCGGTGCCAGCTCAGGCCATCCAGTTCGATGTCGATCGACAGCCGTCCATCGTCCTGTTCCGCCCGTACCTGTTGCGGGGTCAGGAACTGCAGGGCGAACAGGTTCAGCAGGCGACACAGCAGGTCCGGCTCCACCTCGGCGAGCACTTGGTAACGCACCCGGCAATGGGGGCTGCCGGCAGCCCAGACATCGGCGCGGACGGGAGCGTCATGGACGGCTTCGGGAGAGGGCATGGTGGGTTTTCCTGCTTCAGCGGCGGAGTTTGCTGAAGAAATTTTTACACGCCTGGCGGGGTATTTCTTATCTATGATGGGTCGATTATATCTGAATAAGACATGATCTATTCATGGTTTTGCTATTGAAGGGTTTTTTTATGCAAGGCGAGCTTGACACCTACGACCGCCGAATCCTGGCGTTGCTGCAAGAAGACGCGTCGCTTTCCAGCGCGCAGATCGCCGAGCAGGTGGGATTGTCCCAGTCACCCTGCTGGCGGCGGATTCAGCGGCTCAAGGAAGAGGGGGTGATCCGTGCCCAGGTGACGTTGCTGGATCGCAAGAAGATCGGCCTCAACACGCAGATCTTCGCCGAGGTCAAACTCAACGCCCATGGCCGCTCCAACTTCACCGAGTTCACCGAGGCGATTCGCGGTTTCCCGGAGGTATTGGAGTGTTATGTGCTGATGGGCGCGGTGGATTTCCTGCTGCGGATCGTCACGGCGGACATCGAGGCCTATGAGCGGTTTTTCTTCGAGAAACTGTCGCTGGTGCCGGGGATCCAGGAGGTCAACTCCATCGTCGCCCTGTCCGAGATCAAGTCGACGACGAGTTTGCCGGTGTTGCGCCCGGTCTGAGCGTCCATTGGGCGAAGAGCTCCTTGACGAACACCCGGGGCGGTTTGCCGGTCCGCGACAAGCGCGGCAGCGTGCGGTTCCAGCACGCCCGGGCTCAAGGGTTACAGACGCAACAAGGTCTTCCAGGCACGGCTCTGGAACACCGTCAGCGCCTGTTGCACCCGTGCTTCCAGCACCTCGTCGCTGATGTCCGTCTCGGCCAGTTGCGCCAGCTTGTTCATTTCACCGAACAGGCGATCCAGCTCCGGTAACTCCAGCACGCTACGGGCCAGGTGCAACCAGGCCTGGATCCGCTCGATTCGTGGCAGTTGCTCGGCCAGGTCTTCCGGTTGCTGCTGGTAGCGTCCCAGTTGCAACGAGGTGGCTTCCTCGGCCAGCAGCCGTGGCAGCCAGTTCTGCAACTGCGCCGCGCCCTGGCGATTGCCCCGGGTGGTGCGCTCAGCTGTCCAGCTACGGGCCAGCAACCAGCGCGAGGTGTTCAGGGAGAACTGGCCCAGCGCACGTCTTCCAGCTCTTCAAGGAACTGCTCCGGCGCGGCCTTGCGCACGTCTTCGTCTTCCAGGCCGGCCTGCACCAGCGGCCGCCAGTCTTCCAGCAAGGCATCCAGGGCGCTGCGCAGTTCGCTGGTGGATTGCCGCGGTGCGGCCTGGCCGAGGCTGCTGAGCAGCGCGCGCAACTCGATCAACTGTGCGACCCAGTCCTGCAGCAAGCGCCAGTGGCCATTGAAGCGGTATTGCTCGGCCAGCCGCTGGCTGCTGCCGAGCAAATGCCAGCCCAATGCGGCGAACGCATCGTCCAGTGGCATTTCGGCGCTCAATTGCGGGGCCGGCAGGCTCAGCGAGTAGCTGTTGGCATCGAACAGGCGATAACCGCGTTCGGCCTTGCTGATATCGCACGGCATCAGCGCCAGCTTCTCGGCCAGTTCGGCGGCCAGTTCCAGCAGTGCGGCCGGTTCGCCTTCACGCAGTTCCAGTTCCAGCTCGCAGATTTCTTCCTTCTGTTTGCCGGCGATGACAAAACCCAGGTCCAGCGCGGCCTCGATGACCACCTTGGCCTTGCCGCGACCCCAGGCGATTTCGGCGCGTTCGCGAACGAAATCGGTGGTGAAGATCGGCTTCAGGGTTTTCTTGTCCAGTTCGGCCAGTGCCTCGGGCCAGCATTCGCCTTCGAGTTTTTTCACGTCCAGCTTGGCCTTGGCCAGGTGCCAGTCGTACTCGTTGCGTTCCGACAGGCCGGCAATGCTCTGGCCACGGGTCTTGAGGGTCTGGATCACTTCTTCGCCGTCACGGCGCAGGCGCAGCGCGACCTTGGCCTTGGCCAGGTCGCGCTCGGGAGTGTCGAAATACTGATTCATCAGCTCGCGACGTTCCCAGCCACTTTTGTTGCGTTTCTTCAACAGCGGATGCTCGCGCAGGGCGGCGAGGGTTCGCGGCTGACGCGGAGTTTGATTTCGGTTTCTTTCTGCATGGCCGGAAAACCAGATCGAGCGCAGCCGGCCCCCCCCCGCACGGCGACACATCCGCAGGCGACGCGTGCGCCCGCTTGGCCGGCACTGCACGGCCTAGGCAGCCCCCTTCCCCGCTGCGCTCCCGATCCTGGATTTTCCGGCCATGCAGAAAGAAACCGAAATCAAACTCCGCGTCAGCCGCGAAACCCTCGCCGCCCTGCGCGAGCATCCGCTGTTGAAGAAACGCAACAAAAGTGCTGGGAACGTCGCGAGCTGATGAATCAGTATTTCGACACTCCCGAGCGCGACCTGGCCAAGGCCAAGGTCGCGCTGCGCCTGCGCCGTGACGGCGAAGAAGTGATCCAGACCCTCAAGACCCGTGGCCAGAGCATTGCCGGCCTGTCGGAACGCAACGAGTACGACTGGCACCTGGCCAAGGCCAAGCTGGACGTGAAAAACTCGAAGGCGAATGCTGGCCCGAGGCACTGGCCGAACTGGACAAGAAAACCCTGAAGCCGATCTTCACCACCGATTTCGTTCGCGAACGCGCCGAAATCGCCTGGGGTCGCGGCAAGGCCAAGGTGGTCATCGAGGCCGCGCTGGACCTGGGTTTTGTCATCGCCGGCAAACAGAAGGAAGAAATCTGCGAGCTGGAACTGGAACTGCGTGAAGGCGAACCGGCCGCACTGCTGGAACTGGCCGCCGAACTGGCCGAGAAGCTGGCGCTGATGCCGTGCGATATCAGCAAGGCCGAACGCGGTTATCGCCTGTTCGATGCCAACAGCTACTCGCTGAGCCTGCCGGCCCCGCAATTGAGCGCCGAAATGCCACTGGACGATGCGTTCGCCGCATTGGGCTGGCATTTGCTCGGCAGCAGCCAGCGGCTGGCCGAGCAATACCGCTTCAATGGCCACTGGCGCTTGCTGCAGGACTGGGTCGCACAGTTGATCGAGTTGCGCGCGCTGCTCAGCAGCCTCGGCCAGGCCGCACCGCGGCAATCCACCAGCGAACTGCGCAGCGCCCTGGATGCCTTGCTGGAAGACTGGCGGCCGCTGGTGCAGGCCGGCCTGGAAGACGAAGACGTGCGCAAGGCCGCGCCGGAGCAGTTCCTTGAAGAGCTGGAAGACGTGCGCTGGGGCCAGTTCTCCCTGAACACCTCGCGCTGGTTGCTGGCCCGTAGCTGGACAGCTGAGCGCACCACCCGGGGCAATCGCCAGGGCGCGGCGCAGTTGCAGAACTGGCTGCCACGGCTGCTGGCCGAGGAAGCCACCTCGTTGCAACTGGGACGCTACCAGCAGCAACCGGAAGACCTGGCCGAGCAACTGCCACGAATCGAGCGGATCCAGGCCTGGTTGCACCTGGCCCGTAGCGTGCTGGAGTTACCGGAGCTGGATCGCCTGTTCGGTGAAATGAACAAGCTGGCGCAACTGGCCGAGACGGACATCAGCGACGAGGTGCTGGAAGCACGGGTGCAACAGGCGCTGACGGTGTTCCAGAGCCGTGCCTGGAAGACCTTGTTGCGTCTGTAACCCCTTGAGCCCGGGCGTGCTGGAACCGCACGCTGCCGCGCTTGTCGCGGACCGGCAAACCGCCCCGGGTGTTCGTCAAGGAGCTCTTCGCCCAATGGACGCTCAGACCGGGCGCAACACCGGCAAACTCGTCGTCGACTTGATCTCGGACAGGGCGACGATGGAGTTGACCTCCTGGATCCCCGGCACCAGCGACAGTTTCTCGAAGAAAAACCGCTCATAGGCCTCGATGTCCGCCGTGACGATCCGCAGCAGGAAATCCACCGCGCCCATCAGCACATAACACTCCAATACCTCCGGGAAACCGCGAATCGCCTCGGTGAACTCGGTGAAGTTGGAGCGGCCATGGGCGTTGAGTTTGACCTCGGCGAAGATCTGCGTGTTGAGGCCGATCTTCTTGCGATCCAGCAACGTCACCTGGGCACGGATCACCCCCTCTTCCTTGAGCCGCTGAATCCGCCGCCAGCAGGGTGACTGGGACAATCCCACCTGCTCGGCGATCTGCGCGCTGGAAAGCGACGCGTCTTCTTGCAGCAACGCCAGGATTCGGCGGTCGTAGGTGTCAAGCTCGCCTTGCATAAAAAAACCCTTCAATAGCAAAACCATGAATAGATCATGTCTTATTCAGATATAATCGACCCATCATAGATAAGAAATACCCCGCCAGGCGTGTAAAAATTTCTTCAGCAAACTCCGCCGCTGAAGCAGGAAAACCCACCATGCCCTCTCCCGAAGCCGTCCATGACGCTCCCGTCCGCGCCGATGTCTGGGCTGCCGGCAGCCCCCATTGCCGGGTGCGTTACCAAGTGCTCGCCGAGGTGGAGCCGGACCTGCTGTGTCGCCTGCTGAACCTGTTCGCCCTGCAGTTCCTGACCCCGCAACAGGTACGGGCGGAACAGGACGATGGACGGCTGTCGATCGACATCGAACTGGATGGCCTGAGCTGGCACCGCGCCCAGGTCATCGGTGAAAAAATGCGCAATCTGATCAGCGTCTGCTCGGTGGCCCTGCAACCGACCCAAGGCGCGCAGCGGCACAACGCAAAAGCGGTGGGCTGAAGGCTTCTTGAAAAAAATCGCAATCTTTGTCTTGGTATCGGCGCCAACGTCAGGCAGCCTCGTGTCTATTCTTGATAATTGACGATCAGACAAGGACTACGTCTGGATCACTGGTTGCAGGACCGACCGATTAGGAGCACGCATGCCCGTCGCCCCCCTCTCTCCGGACCGTTGGCTGGATGTCAATGAGCTGTTGCGCGAACTGGTCGCCCAGGGTTTTATCAGCCAGGACGCGGCCGAACAGGCCCTGGCTTCTCGGCGTGACGCGCGCATTACCCAGCAGCATCCGCTGGAATTCATCGCCCATCTGCAGCTCGATGACCTGAGCCGTCCGGGTAAAACCCTGGACCTGGAAAACCTGACTCTCTGGCTCGCCCATCACACCGGACAACCCTATCTGCGCATCGATCCGCTGAAGATCAACGTGGCCGAGGTGACCGCGCTGATGTCCTACGCCTTCGCCCAACGGCACAAGATCCTCGCGGTGGAGGTCGACCGCGAAGGCGTGACCATCGCCAGCGCCCAGCCCCATGTGCGGGCCTGGGAGGCCGACCTCAGTCATGTGCTGAAGCTGCCGATCCGCCGGGTCGTGGCCAATCCGACGGACATCCAGCGCTTTGCCGTGGAGTTTTTCCGCCTGGCCAAATCGGTCAGCGGTGCCAGCCTGCTCGACCAGAGAAGCCACAACCCGGGCAATTTCGAGCAGTTGCTCAATCTCGGCGCCAGCGACCAGGAGCCGGACGCCAACGACGCCCATATCGTCAATATCGTCGACTGGCTGTTCCAGTACGCCTTCCAGCAACGGGCCAGCGATATCCATATCGAACCACGCCGCGAACAGGGCACGGTGCGCTTTCGCATCGACGGTGTGCTGCACAATGTCTATCAGTTCCCGCCCCAGGTGACCATGGCGATTGTCAGCCGCCTGAAAAGCCTGGGCCGGATGAACGTCGCGGAAAAACGCAAGCCCCAGGATGGCCGGGTGAAGACCAAGACCCCGGACGGCGGCGAAGTCGAATTGCGCTTGTCGACCCTGCCCACCGCGTTCGGCGAGAAGCTGGTGATGCGGATCTTCGATCCGGAAGTGCTGTTGAAGAATTTCGACCAGTTGGGCTTCGGTGCCGACGACCTGCGCCGCTGGCAGGAGATGACCCGCCAGTCCAATGGCATCATCCTGGTCACCGGCCCCACCGGCTCGGGCAAGACCACCACGCTGTATACCACCCTGAAGAAACTGGCGACCTCGGAGGTCAACCTCTGCACCATCGAAGACCCGATCGAGATGATCGAGCCGGCCTTCAACCAGATGCAGGTCCAGCACAACATCGACCTGACCTTCGCCAGCGGCGTGCGCGCGCTGATGCGCCAGGACCCGGACATCATCATGATCGGCGAGATCCGCGACCTGGAAACCGCCGAAATGGCAATCCAGGCCGCGCTCACCGGCCACCTGGTGCTCTCGACCCTGCACACCAACGATGCGCCGAGCGCCATCAGTCGCCTGCTGGAACTGGGCGTGCCGCATTACCTGATCAAGGCCACCGTGCTCGGGTCATGGCCCAGCGCCTGGTGCGCACCCTGTGCCCGCACTGCAAGGCGCCAACCCAGCTGGAAGAAGAAGACTGGCAAAGCCTGACGCGGCCCTGGCAGGCGCCGATGCCGAGCGGTGCCCAGCGTGCCGTCGGTTGCCTGGAATGTCGCGACACCGGCTATCGCGGGCGCGCCGGGGTCTACGAGATCCTGGTCTTGAACGACGGCCTCAAGGCGCATATCCACGCCGACACCGACCTCCTGGCCCTGCGTCGCCAGGCGTTCATGGACGGCATGCGCAGCCTGCGCCTGTCCGGCGCGCAGAAGGTCGCGGCGGGGCTGACCACCGTCGAGGAAGTGCTACGGGTAACGCCGCAGAGCGAGCAGCGCTGATGAAAGCGTCACAACATGCGTACAACCCCCGGTAAACACTTTTTATCCGCGCAAGGCCCATTACACTCAAGGTAACCGCCTTCTCGATAAACACTTGCTACAGGGAATCGTCATGCAAATCGGTAGCGTACTCCTCCTTTTCGTCGGCCTGGCCATTGCCCTCGTGTTCATGGGCTTCAAGGTCGTGCCCCAGGGCTTTCAATGGACGGTGGAGCGCTTCGGGCGCTACACCAACACCCTCAAGCCGGGCCTCAATATCATCATCCCGGTCATGGACCGCATCGGGCGCAAGATCAACGTGATGGAAAGCGTGCTCGACATTCCGCCCCAGGAAGTCATCACCGCCGACAACGCCACGGTACAGATCGACGCCGTGTGCTTCTTCCAGGTGGTCAACGCCGCCCAGGCCGCCTATGAGGTGAACAACCTCGAACACGCCATTCGCAACCTGTTGCAGACCAATATCCGCACCGTGCTCGGTTCCATGGAGCTGGACGCCATGCTCGGCCAACGCGATGCCATCAACGAACGCCTGCTGCGCACCGTCGACGAAGCGACCGCACCCTGGGGCATCAAGGTGACCCGCATCGAAATCAAGGACATCAGCCCGCCCGCCGACCTGATGGCAGCCATGTCCGGGCAGATGAAGGCCGAACGGGTCAAGCGCGCGCAAATCCTCGAGGCCGAGGGCCTGCGCGCCTCGGCGATCCTCACCGCCGAAGGCAAGAAGCAGGCGCAGATCCTCGAAGCCGAGGGCGCCCGGCAGTCGGCCTTCCTGCAATCCGAGGCCCGTGAGCGCCAGGCCGAAGCCGAAGCCCGGGCGACCCAGGTGGTCTCCGAGGCCATCGCCAAGGGGGACGTGCAGGCGGTGAACTACTTCGTCGCGCAGAAGTACATCGACGCCCTGGGCAAGCTGGCCTCGGCCAACAACAGCAAGGTGATCCTGATGCCGCTGGAGGCCAGCCAGATGATCGGCGCGATAGGCGGCATCGGCGAGATCGTCAAGGCCACGTTCGACAGCAAGAAACCCTGAGGCGGTACCTATGTGGGAATTCCTGCAACACCTGTCATTCTGGGACTGGCTGGCTCTCGGCACGCTGCTGTTGATTCTCGAAATATTCGGGGCCGGCGGTTATCTGCTGTGGGTGGGGATTGCCGCCGCGGCCGTGGGCGTCCTGACCTACCTGATTCCTGGCCTGCACTGGACCTTGCAATTGGTGCTGTTCGGCGTGCTGTCGATCCTGACGGCGTGGCTGTGGTGGAAGCGCCAGCGCAGCGCCGCCTGCCCCAGCGACCAACCCGGGCTCAATGAGCGGGGTCATGACCTGCTCGGCAAGACCTTCATGGTACACGTCGCCATTGTCGCCGGACGCGGCAAGATCAAGGTCGGCGACAGCGTATGGATGGCCACCGGAGCGGATGCCGAGGTTGGCACGCAGGTCCGGGTGATCGGTCAGGACGGCAGCACCCTGCACGTGGAAAAGGTTGAGTGAAGCCCACGGAACTCCGACGTGGCAATGGCAATCAAACCTTTCAGATACCCCACACCGGAGTCACCCATGCGTCTAAAAACGGCAGTTGTCGCATTCGCCTTGCTTTCCCTTCCCGTCAGTGCCGCGATGGCTGACGACTTCTGGCGTAATGTCATCTCCTCCGGCGCCACCACCGGATCCACTTACCTGACCTTCAAGGACCACAAGCTGGTGGTCGCGGCCCAGGATGATGCCGGCAGCTTCGTCGCCAGCAACGGCGGCATTCGCGGCCCTTACCTGGAAGCCGCCATGCAGAAACTGCGGGCCGAGAACCCGAGCCTGAAAGCCACCGACATGGAGTTGGCCAACGCCATCCTGGCAAAGAACGCCGTCGCCGAAGACTGATCCCAAAGCTTCACCCCCCTGAACAAGACGCCGCCCACCCAGCGGCGTTTTGCATTTCCCGGGAGGAGTGACCAAGCGCCGCGCAAACATCGCCCCGACACGTCCGTTCAGCGTCCAGACAGCAAAAAAAGCACCGAAATTTCAGCTTAAAACAGTATCATCGGCAGCATTGCAGCCTGGCTGCCTACTCCTCACTGCCGGTAGAACACTCCCCGGCCTTCACATCGGACGTCACGACCCCATGAGCGAACTTCCTTTCCTGCCTTTTGCCAAACCGACCATCGACGAAGCGACCATTGCCGCCGTAGGCGACGTCCTGCGTTCTGGCTGGATCACCAGCGGTCCGAAAGTCGCGGCCTTTGAAGCGCAACTGTCGGAATATTTTGGCGGGCGCCCGGTGCGCACCTTCAACTCCGGCACCTGCACCATGGAAATCGCCTTGCGGATCGCCGGTATCGGCGCGGGCGACGAAGTGATCACCACGCCCATCTCCTGGGTGGCCACGGCCAACGTGATCATCGAAGTCGGCGCAACCCCGGTGTTCGCCGATATCGACCCGGTGACCCGCAATATCGACCTGGACAAGGTCGAAGCCGCCATCACTCCGCGCACCAAGGCCATCATCCCGGTTTACCTGTCCGGCCTGCCGGTGGATATGGATCGCCTCTATGCCATCGCCAAGAAACACAACCTGCGCATCGTCGAAGACGCGGCCCAGGCCCTGGGTTCGGAATGGAACGGCCAGAAGATCGGCGCCCTCGGTGACCTGGTGTCGTTCAGCTTCCAGGCGAACAAGAACATCACCTCGTCCGAGGGCGGCTGCCTGGTGCTGAACAACGCCGAAGAAGCCCGGCTGGCCGAGAAGTATCGCCTGCAAGGCGTGACCCGCACCGGCCATGACGGCCTGGACGTGGACGTGCTGGGCGGCAAATTCAACATGACCGATGTCGCCGCCGCCATCGGCCTGGGCCAGTTCGCCCACATCGATGCGATCACGGCCCACCGCCGTGAACTGGCCGAATACTATTTCGAGTGCTTCGGCAGTGATTTCGAAGAGAAATACGGCGCGCAGCTACCGGTGAAGGATTTCACCAACAGCAACTGGCACATGTTCCAGCTGGTTCTGCCGGAACGTCAGGACGGCCAGCCGGCACGGGCGACCTTCATGGAAGAGATGAAGCAGCGCGGCATCGGCATCGGCTATCACTACCCGGCGATCCACCTGCTGAGCCTGTACCGCGAACGCGGTTTCAAGGCAGGCATGTTCCCGATTGCCGAGCGCGTCGGGCGCCTGATCGTGTCGTTGCCGATGTTCAACGTGATGACCAAGGCCGACGTCGAGCGCTCGGTCGCGGCGGTCAAGGCCGTCTTGCAGCCGTAACACCGTGATAGCTCGCTCCTACGTCGCCCGTGTCCCGCGCAATGGCATGTACACCCGGGCGCCTGTAGGAGCAGCCGGTCGAGGCTCGATTGCTCGCGATGAACGATAACGCGGTAGAACTGACGAATTACTCGCCGATGGCCGCCTTGTAACCGGCCGCATCCAGCAACTTCTCCAGCTCGGCGACATCGCTCGGCTTGAGCTTGAAGATCCACGCACCGTAAGGTTCGGAGTTCAGCAGCTCAGGACTGGCGGACAGCTCTTCGTTGACGGCAATCACTTCACCCGACAACGGCGAATAGATATCCGAAGCGGCCTTCACCGACTCGACCACACCGGCGGCCTCGCCAGCGGCGAACACCTTGCCGACTTCAGCCAGCTCCACGAATACCACATCCCCCAAGGCTTCCTGTGCATGGTCGCTGATGCCGACGGTCACCGTGCCGTCAGCTTCCAGGCGGGCCCACTCGTGACTTTCGGCGAAACGCAGATCAGCAGGGATATCGCTCATATTCAGTGTCCTCACATTAAGTATCGGCGGCGGAGCGACCGAGGCCCCGCCGGAAAGTCAGATCAAGGTTTTGCCATGACGCACGAACGTCGGCTTTACCACGCGAACCGGGTACCATTTACCACGAATTTCAACTTCAGCGCGATCAGCCGTGGCCGCGGGAACACGCGCCAGCGCAATCGACTTGCTAAGCGTAGGAGAGAAACTACCACTGGTGATCTCTCCTTCGCCAACCTCGGCGATCCGAACGACCTGATGAGCACGCAAAACACCGCGCTCCTCCAGCACCAATCCGACCAGCTTGAGTTTGGACCCCGCGGCTTTTTCTGCTTCCAGGGCCTGGCGTCCGACAAAATCGCGATCAGCCGGCTCCCAGGCAATGGTCCAGGCCATATTGGCCGCCAGCGGCGAAACGTCCTGGTGAATATCCTGGCCATAAAGGTTCATCCCGGCTTCCAGGCGCAAGGTAT
>NZ_CAJFDC010000032.1 GCF_904067045.1 Pseudomonas sp. FEN
ATGACGCTCCCGTCCGCGCCGATGTCTGGGCTGCCGGCAGCCCCCATTGCCGGGTGCGTTACCAAGTGCTCGCCGAGGTGGAGCCGGACCTGCTGTGTCGCCTGCTGAACCTGTTCGCCCTGCAGTTCCTGACCCCGCAACAGGTACGGGCGGAACAGGACGATGGACGGCTGTCGATCGACATCGAACTGGATGGCCTGAGCTGGCACCGCGCCCAGGTCATCGGTGAAAAAATGCGCAATCTGATCAGCGTCTGCTCGGTGGCCCTGCAACCGACCCAAGGCGCGCAGCGGCACAACGCAAAAGCGGTGGGCTGAAGGCTTCTTGAAAAAATCGCAATCTTTGTCTTGGTATCGGCGCCAACGTCAGGCAGCCTCGTGTCTATTCTTGATAATTGACGATCAGACAAGGACTACGTCTGGATCACTGGTTGCAGGACCGACCGATTAGGAGCACGCATGCCCGTCGCCCCCCTCTCTCCGGACCGTTGGCTGGATGTCAATGAGCTGTTGCGCGAACTGGTCGCCCAGGGTTTTATCAGCCAGGACGCGGCCGAACAGGCCCTGGCTTCTCGGCGTGACGCGCGCATTACCCAGCAGCATCCGCTGGAATTCATCGCCCATCTGCAGCTCGATGACCTGAGCCGTCCGGGTAAAACCCTGGACCTGGAAAACCTGACTCTCTGGCTCGCCCATCACACCGGACAACCCTATCTGCGCATCGATCCGCTGAAGATCAACGTGGCCGAGGTGACCGCGCTGATGTCCTACGCCTTCGCCCAACGGCACAAAGATCCTCGCGGTGGAGGTCGACCGCGAAGGCGTGACCATCGCCAGCGCCCAGCCCCATGTGCGGGCCTGGGAGGCCGACCTCAGTCATGTGCTGAAGCTGCCGATCCGCCGGGTCGTGGCCAATCCGACGGACATCCAGCGCTTTGCCGTGGAGTTTTTCCGCCTGGCCAAATCGGTCAGCGTGCCAGCCTGCTCGACCAGAGAAGCCACAACCCGGGCAATTTCGAGCAGTTGCTCAATCTCGGCGCCAGCGACCAGGAGCCGGACGCCAACGACGCCCATATCGTCAATATCGTCGACTGGCTGTTCCAGTACGCCTTCCAGCAACGGGCCAGCGATATCCATATCGAACCACGCCGCGAACAGGGCACGGTGCGCTTTCGCATCGACGGTGTGCTGCACAATGTCTATCAGTTCCCGCCCCAGGTGACCATGGCGATTGTCAGCCGCCTGAAAAGCCTGGGCCGGATGAACGTCGCGGAAAAACGCAAGCCCCAGGATGGCCGGGTGAAGACCAAGACCCCGGACGGCGGCGAAGTCGAATTGCGCTTGTCGACCCTGCCCACCGCGTTCGGCGAGAAGCTGGTGATGCGGATCTTCGATCCGGAAGTGCTGTTGAAGAATTTCGACCAGTTGGGCTTCGGTGCCGACGACCTGCGCCGCTGGCAGGAGATGACCCGCCAGTCCAATGGCATCATCCTGGTCACCGGCCCCACCGGCTCGGGCAAGACCACCACGCTGTATACCACCCTGAAGAAACTGGCGACCTCGGAGGTCAACCTCTGCACCATCGAAGACCCGATCGAGATGATCGAGCCGGCCTTCAACCAGATGCAGGTCCAGCACAACATCGACCTGACCTTCGCCAGCGGCGTGCGCGCGCTGATGCGCCAGGACCCGGACATCATCATGATCGGCGAGATCCGCGACCTGGAAACCGCCGAAATGGCAATCCAGGCCGCGCTCACCGGCCACCTGGTGCTCTCGACCCTGCACACCAACGATGCGCCGAGCGCCATCAGTCGCCTGCTGGAACTGGGCGTGCCGCATTACCTGATCAAGGCCACCGTGCTCGGGGTCATGGCCCAGCGCCTGGTGCGCACCCTGTGCCCGCACTGCAAGGCGCCAACCCAGCTGGAAGAAGAAGACTGGCAAAGCCTGACGCGGCCCTGGCAGGCGCCGATGCCGAGCGGTGCCCAGCGTGCCGTCGGTTGCCTGGAATGTCGCGACACCGGCTATCGCGGGCGCGCCGGGGTCTACGAGATCCTGGTCTTGAACGACGGCCTCAAGGCGCATATCCACGCCGACACCGACCTCCTGGCCCTGCGTCGCCAGGCGTTCATGGACGGCATGCGCAGCCTGCGCCTGTCCGGCGCGCAGAAGGTCGCGGCGGGGCTGACCACCGTCGAGGAAGTGCTACGGGTAACGCCGCAGAGCGAGCAGCGCTGATGAAAGCGTCACAACATGCGTACAACCCCCGGTAAACACTTTTTATCCGCGCAAGGCCCATTACACTCAAGGTAACCGCCTTCTCGATAAAACACTTGCTACAGGGAATCGTCATGCAAATCGGTAGCGTACTCCTCCTTTTCGTCGGCCTGGCCATTGCCCTCGTGTTCATGGCTTCAAGGTCGTGCCCCAGGGCTTTCAATGGACGGTGGAGCGCTTCGGGCGCTACACCAACACCCTCAAGCCGGGCCTCAATATCATCATCCCGGTCATGGACCGCATCGGGCGCAAGATCAACGTGATGGAAAGCGTGCTCGACATTCCGCCCCAGGAAGTCATCACCGCCGACAACGCCACGGTACAGATCGACGCCGTGTGCTTCTTCCAGGTGGTCAACGCCGCCCAGGCCGCCTATGAGGTGAACAACCTCGAACACGCCATTCGCAACCTGTTGCAGACCAATATCCGCACCGTGCTCGGTTCCATGGAGCTGGACGCCATGCTCGGCCAACGCGATGCCATCAACGAACGCCTGCTGCGCACCGTCGACGAAGCGACCGCACCCTGGGGCATCAAGGTGACCCGCATCGAAATCAAGGACATCAGCCCGCCCGCCGACCTGATGGCAGCCATGTCCGGGCAGATGAAGGCCGAACGGGTCAAGCGCGCGCAAATCCTCGAGGCCGAGGGCCTGCGCGCCTCGGCGATCCTCACCGCCGAAGGCAAGAAGCAGGCGCAGATCCTCGAAGCCGAGGGCGCCCGGCAGTCGGCCTTCCTGCAATCCGAGGCCCGTGAGCGCCAGGCCGAAGCCGAAGCCCGGGCGACCCAGGTGGTCTCCGAGGCCATCGCCAAGGGGGACGTGCAGGCGGTGAACTACTTCGTCGCGCAGAAGTACATCGACGCCCTGGGCAAGCTGGCCTCGGCCAACAACAGCAAGGTGATCCTGATGCCGCTGGAGGCCAGCCAGATGATCGGCGCGATAGGCGGCATCGGCGAGATCGTCAAGGCCACGTTCGACAGCAAGAAACCCTGAGCGGTACCTATGTGGGAATTCCTGCAACACCTGTCATTCTGGGACTGGCTGGCTCTCGGCACGCTGCTGTTGATTCTCGAAATATTCGGGCCGGCGGTTATCTGCTGTGGGTGGGGATTGCCGCCGCGGCCGTGGGCGTCCTGACCTACCTGATTCCTGGCCTGCACTGGACCTTGCAATTGGTGCTGTTCGGCGTGCTGTCGATCCTGACGGCGTGGCTGTGGTGGAAGCGCCAGCGCAGCGCCGCCTGCCCCAGCGACCAACCCGGGCTCAATGAGCGGGTCATGACCTGCTCGCAAGACCTTCATGGTACACGTCGCCATTGTCGCCGGACGCGGCAAGATCAAGGTCGGCGACAGCGTATGGATGGCCACCGGAGCGGATGCCGAGGTTGGCACGCAGGTCCGGGTGATCGGTCAGGACGGCAGCACCCTGCACGTGGAAAAGGTTGAGTGAAGCCCACGGAACTCCGACGTGGCAATGGCAATCAAACCTTTCAGATACCCCACACCGGAGTCACCCATGCGTCTAAAAACGGCAGTTGTCGCATTCGCCTTGCTTTCCCTTCCCGTCAGTGCCGCGATGGCTGACGACTTCTGGCGTAATGTCATCTCCTCCGGCGCCACCACCGGATCCACTTACCTGACCTTCAAGGACCACAAGCTGGTGGTCGCGGCCCAGGATGATGCCGGCAGCTTCGTCGCCAGCAACGGCGGCATTCGCGGCCCTTACCTGGAAGCCGCCATGCAGAAACTGCGGGCCGAGAACCCGAGCCTGAAAGCCACCGACATGGAGTTGGCCAACGCCATCCTGGCAAAGAACGCCGTCGCCGAAGACTGATCCCAAAGCTTCACCCCCCTGAACAAGACGCCGCCCACCCAGCGGCGTTTTGCATTTCCCGGAGGAGTGACCAAGCGCCGCGCAAACATCGCCCCGACACGTCCGTTCAGCGTCCAGACAGCAAAAAAAAGCACCGAAATTTCAGCTTAAAACAGTATCATCGGCAGCATTGCAGCCTGGCTGCCTACTCCTCACTGCCGGTAGAACACTCCCCGGCCTTCACATCGGACGTCACGACCCCATGAGCGAACTTCCTTTCCTGCCTTTTGCCAAACCGACCATCGACGAAGCGACCATTGCCGCCGTAGGCGACGTCCTGCGTTCTGGCTGGATCACCAGCGGTCCGAAAGTCGCGGCCTTTGAAGCGCAACTGTCGGAATATTTTGGCGGGCGCCCGGTGCGCACCTTCAACTCCGGCACCTGCACCATGGAAATCGCCTTGCGGATCGCCGGTATCGGCGCGGGCGACGAAGTGATCACCACGCCCATCTCCTGGGTGGCCACGGCCAACGTGATCATCGAAGTCGGCGCAACCCCGGTGTTCGCCGATATCGACCCGGTGACCCGCAATATCGACCTGGACAAGGTCGAAGCCGCCATCACTCCGCGCACCAAGGCCATCATCCCGGTTTACCTGTCCGGCCTGCCGGTGGATATGGATCGCCTCTATGCCATCGCCAAGAAACACAACCTGCGCATCGTCGAAGACGCGCCCAGGCCCTGGGTTCGGAATGGAACGGCCAGAAGATCGGCGCCCTCGGTGACCTGGTGTCGTTCAGCTTCCAGGCGAACAAGAACATCACCTCGTCCGAGGGCGGCTGCCTGGTGCTGAACAACGCCGAAGAAGCCCGGCTGGCCGAGAAGTATCGCCTGCAAGGCGTGACCCGCACCGGCCATGACGGCCTGGACGTGGACGTGCTGGGCGGCAAATTCAACATGACCGATGTCGCCGCCGCCATCGGCCTGGGCCAGTTCGCCCACATCGATGCGATCACGGCCCACCGCCGTGAACTGGCCGAATACTATTCGAGTGCTTCGGCAGTGATTTCGAAGAGAAATACGGCGCGCAGCTACCGGTGAAGGATTTCACCAACAGCAACTGGCACATGTTCCAGCTGGTTCTGCCGGAACGTCAGGACGGCCAGCCGGCACGGGCGACCTTCATGGAAGAGATGAAGCAGCGCGGCATCGGCATCGGCTATCACTACCCGGCGATCCACCTGCTGAGCCTGTACCGCGAACGCGGTTTCAAGGCAGGCATGTTCCCGATTGCCGAGCGCGTCGGGCGCCTGATCGTGTCCGTTGCCGATGTTCAACGTGATGACCAAGGCCGACGTCGAGCGCTCGGTCGCGGCGGTCAAGGCCGTCTTGCAGCCGTAACACCGTGATAGCTCGCTCCTACGTCGCCGTGTCCCGCGCAATGGCATGTACACCCGGGCGCCTGTAGGAGCAGCCGGTCGAGGCTCGATTGCTCGCGATGAACGATAACGCGGTAGAACTGACGAATTACTCGCCGATGGCCGCCTTGTAACCGGCCGCATCCAGCAACTTCTCCAGCTCGGCGACATCGCTCGGCTTGAGCTTGAAGATCCACGCACCGTAAGGTTCGGAGTTCAGCAGCTCAGGACTGGCGGACAGCTCTTCGTTGACGGCAATCACTTCACCCGACAACGGCGAATAGATATCCGAAGCGCCTTCACCGACTCGACCACACCGGCGGCCTCGCCAGCGGCGAACACCTTGCCGACTTCAGCCAGCTCCACGAATACCACATCCCCCAAGGCTTCCTGTGCATGGTCGCTGATGCCGACGGTCACCGTGCCGTCAGCTTCCAGGCGGGCCCACTCGTGACTTTCGGCGAAACGCAGATCAGCAGGGATATCGCTCATATTCAGTGTCCTCACATTAAGTATCGGCGGCGGAGCGACCGAGGCCCCGCCGGAAAGTCAGATCAAGGTTTTGCCATGACGCACGAACGTCGGCTTTACCACGCGAACCGGGTACCATTTACCACGAATTTCAACTTCAGCGCGATCAGCCGTGGCCGCGGGAACACGCGCCAGCGCAATCGACTTGCTAAGCGTAGGAGAGAAACTACCACTGGTGATCTCTCCTTCGCCAACCTCGGCGATCCGAACGACCTGATGAGCACGCAAAACACCGCGCTCCTCCAGCACCAATCCGACCAGCTTGAGTTTGGACCCCGCGGCTTTTTCTGCTTCCAGGGCCTGGCGTCCGACAAAATCGCGATCAGCCGGCTCCCAGGCAATGGTCCAGGCCATATTGGCCGCCAGCGGCGAAACGTCCTGGTGAATATCCTGGCCATAAAGGTTCATCCCGGCTTCCAGGCGCAAGGTATCCCGGGCCCCAAGACCGATGGGTGAAATCCCGGCGCCCACCAGGTCGTTGAAGAAGCCGGGGGCCTGCTCGGCCGGCAAGATGATCTCCAGGCCGTCTTCCCCGGTATAACCGGTGCGGGCAATGAACCAGTCGCCGTCACTGCGGCCTTCGAAAGGTTTGAGCTGCTGGATCAACTGGCCCCGGGACTGGGTCACCAGTTCGGCGATCTTGTGCCGCGCATGAGGCCCCTGGATCGCCAGCATCGCCAGCTCGAGCGCTCGTGCAGTTGCACGTCGTAGGCACCGAGACGGGCCTGCATCCAGGCCATGTCCTGATCACGGGTCGCGGCATTGACCACCAGGCGGTAACCGGACTCGGTGCGATAGACGATCATGTCGTCGACCACCCCGCCGTGTTCGTTGAGCATCGCGCTGTACAAGGCGCGACCGGGCTGTCCAGGCGCTCGACATCATTGGCCAACAGGTAGCGTAACCAAGCCTTGGCCTGGCTGCCGGTGATATCGATCACGGTCATATGCGAAACATCGAAAACCCCGCAGTCGCGTCGCACCTGATGATGCTCCTCGACCTGCGAGCCGTAATGCAGAGGCATATCCCAACCGCCAAAATCGACCATCTTCGCGCCAAGGGCGAGGTGCAGGTCATACAGAGGCGTACGCTGTCCCATGGGTTTCTCCTTCCGGGCGTGGCGAAGGCGCGGACAGGCAGGAAACCGGCTTGAGCCCTTTATGGATGGGGCCTTGAGTCCTGTTTCGTACCCGGTCTGTCAGACGGACCGCACCGAATGCCGCGCATTGTAGCCGCAAGGGGGAGCCATGACACCTAGCCGATTCGATACGCCGAGCGGCGAATCAGCCCGATCACCGGCAAGAGACCGACCAGCACCAGCATCAAGGCCGGCAACGAGGCCCGCGCCCACTCCCCTTCGCTGGTCATTTCGAAGATCCGCACCGCCAGCGTGTCCCAGCCGAACGGGCGCATCAGCAAGGTCGCGGGCATTTCCTTGAGCACATCGACGAACACCAGCAATGCGCCACTCAAGACACCGGGCAGCAGCAGTGGCAGATACACTTTGCAAAAAAGTAGTGGCCCACTGACTCCAAGGCTGCGAGCGGCTTCGGGCAAGGCTGGCCGAATGCGCGCCAGACTGTTTTCCAACGGGCCATAGGCCACGGCGATAAAGCGCACCAGATAGGCCAGCAGCAGGGCCGCCAGACTGCCAGCAACAACGGCTTGCCCGCCCCGCCCAACAGCCGCATGACCAGCACCCGGTCCAGATAGCTGAATGCGAGCATGATCGACACCGCCAGCACGGAACCCGGCAGGGCGTAACCGAGATTGGCCAGCTGACTCCGGAGCGAATGGCCCGGGTGGGGCCAGCCGCCGGGCAAAAGCCAGCAGCAGGGCTACGCCGACGGTGATCAGGGCCGCCATGACGCCCAGGTACAGGCTGTGCAGGATCAACCCGGTGTAACGCTCGTCGAGATCGAAACGGCCACGTTGCAGAACCAGGCCAGCAGTTGCAGCAGTGGATGACAAAGGCGCAGGCAACACCAGCAGGCACCAGCGCTGGCCCCAGGCCTTGATCCCACGCAGTTGATAGAGCGCCTGGCCGCGGACGTTCATTGCCCGTGCGCACGGCTCCACGGCACGGCGTTCGCCGTAGAGCACCAGCATCACCGCCAAAAGCAGCAGACTGGCCAGCTGCGCCGCGCTGGAAAGGCTGAAGAAGCCGTACCAGGTCTTGTAGATGCCGTGGTAAAGGTGTCGAAGTTGAACACCGCGACCGCACCGAAATCGGCCAGGGTTTCATCAGCGCCAGGGCACGCCGGCACCGATGGCCGGACGTGCCATGGGCAGCGCCACCGCCAGAACGCCTGCCAGGGCATTGCCCGAGCACCCGGGCAGCTTCCATAAGCCTTGCCTTGTGCCAGGAAGGCGCTACGCGCCAACAGGTAGACGTAAGGGTAGAAGACCAGCACCAAACCAGGATCACCCCGCCGGTGGAACGTACCCGGGCAGGCGCAGACCGCTGCCGAACCACTCGCGCAACAGGGTCTGTACGGGCCGGCGAAATCCAGCAGGCCGACGAAGACGAACCGGCAGGACATAGGCCGGATGGCGAAGGGCAGCATTCAGGCCCAGTCCAGCAGCACCGGCGTCACCTGCTCGGCGTCAGTCCGCCTGGCTCGAGTTCCCCGGCCGGCGCTGGCTGGACTGGGCCCTGATGCTTGCCCTTCGCCATCCCGGCCTATGTCCTGGCGTTCGTCTTCGCGGGCCTGCTGGATTTCGCCGGCCCCGTACAGACCTGTTGCGCGAGTGGTTCGGCAGCGTCTGCGCCTGCCCCGGGTACGTTCCACCGGGCGGGTGATCCTGGTTCTGGTGCTGGTCTTCACCCTTACGTCTACCTGTGGCGCGTAGCGCCTTCCTGGCACAAGGCAAGGGCCTTTGGAAGCTGCCCGGGTGTCGGGCAATCGCCCTGGCAGGCGTTCTGGCGGGTGGCGCTGCCATGGCAGTTCCGCATCGGTGCCGGCGTGGCCCTGGCGCTGATGGAAACCCTGGCGATTTCGGTGCGGTCGCGGTGTTCAACTTCGACACCTTACCACCGCCATCTACAAGACCTGGTACGGCTTCTTCAGCCTTTCCAGCGCGGCGCAGCTGGCCAGTCTGCTGCTTTTGGCGGTGATGCTGGTGCTCTACGGCGACGCCTGCCGGGAGCCGTGCGCACGGCAAGAACGTCCGCGCGGCCAGGCGCTCTATCAACTGCGTGGGATCAAGGCCTTGCGGCCAGCGCTGTGCCTGCTGGTGTCGCCTGCGCCTTGTCACCCACTGCTGCAACTGCTGGCCTGTTCTGGACGTGGCCGTTCGATCTCGACGAGCGTTACACCGGTTGATCCTGCACAGCTGTACCTGGGCGTCATGGCGGCCCTGATCACCGTCGGCGTAGCCTGCTGCTGCTTTTGCCCGCGGCTGCCCCCACCCGGGCCATTCGCTCCGGAGTCAGCCTGGCCAATCTCGGTTACGCCCTGCCGGTTCCGTGCTGCGGTGTCGATCATGCTCGCATTCAGCTATCTGGACCGGGTGCTGGTCATGCGGCTGTTGGGCGGGGCGGGCAAGCCGTTGTTGCTGGGCAGTCTGGCGGCCCTGCTGCTGGCCTATCTGGTGCGCTTTATCGCCGTGGCCTATGGCCCGTTGGAAAACAGTCTGGCGCGCATCGGCCAGCTTGCCCGAAGCCGCTCGCAGCCTTGGAGTCAGTGGGCACTACTTTTTTGCAAAGTGTATCTGCCACTGCTGCTGCCCGGTGTCTGAGTGGCGCATTGCTGGTGTTCGTCGATGTGCTCAAGGAAATGCCCGCGACCTTGCTGATGCGCCCGTTCGGCTGGGACACGCTGGCGGTGCGGATCTTCGAAATGACCAGCGAAGGGAGTGGGCGCGGGCCTCTTGCCGGCCTTGATGCTGGTGCTGGTCGGTCTCTTGCCGGTGATCGGGCTGATTCGCCGCTCGGCGTATCGAATCGGCTAGTGTCATGGCTCCCCCTTGCGGCTACAATGCGCGGCATTCGTGCGGTCCGTCTGACAGACCGGGTACGAACAGGACTCAAGGCCCCATCCATAAAGGGCTCAAGCCGGTTCCTGCCTGTCCGCGCCTTCGCCACGCCCGGAAGGAGAAACCCATGGGACAGCGTACGCCTCTGTATGACCTGCACCTCGCCCTTGGCGCGAAGATGGTCGATTTGGCGGTTGGGATATGCCTCTGCATTACGCTCGCAGGTCGAGGAGCATCATCAGGTGCGACGCGACTGCGGGTTTTCGATGTTTCGCATATGACCGTGATCGATATCACCGGCAGCCAGGCCAAGGCTTGGTTACGCTACCTGTTGGCCAATGATGTCGAGCGCCTGGACAGCCCCGGTCGCGCCTTGTACAGCGCGATGCTCAACGAACACGGCGGGGTGGTCGACGACATGATCGTCTATCGCACCGAGTCCGGTTACCGCCTGGTGGTCAATGCCGCGACCCGTGATCAGGACATGGCCTGGATGCAGGCCCGTCTCGGTGCCTACGACGTGCAACTGCACGAGCGCTCGGAGCTGGCGATGCTGGCGATCCAGGGGCCTCATGCGCGGCACAGATCGCCGAACTGGTGACCCAGTCCCGGGGCCAGTTGATCCAGCAGCTCAAACCTTTCGAAGGCCGCAGTGACGGCGACTGGTTCATTGCCCGCACCGGTTATACCGGGGAAGACGGCCTGGAGATCATCTTGCCGGCCGAGCAGGCCCCGGCTTCTTCAACGACCTGGTGGGCGCCGGGATTTCACCCATCGGTCTTGGGGCCCGGGATACCTTGCGCCTGGAAGCCGGGATGAACCTTTATGGCCAGGATATTCACCAGGACGTTTCGCCGCTGGCGGCCAATATGGCCTGGACCATTGCCTGGGGAGCCGGCTGATCGCGATTTTGTCGGACGCCAGGCCCTGGAAGCAGAAAAAGCCGCGGGTCCAAACTCAAGCTGGTCGGATTGGTGCTGGAGGAGCGCGGTGTTTTGCGTGCTCATCAGGTCGTTCGGATCGCCGAGGTTGGCGAAGGAGAGATCACCAGTGGTAGTTTCTCTCCTACGCTTAGCAATCGATTGCGCTGGCGCGTGTTCCCGCGGCCACGGCTGATCGCGCTGAAGTTGAAATTCGTGGTAAATGGTACCCGGTTCGCGTGGTAAAGCCGACGTTCGTGCGTCATGGCAAAACCTTGATCTGACTTTCCGGCGGGGCCTCGGTCGCTCCGCCGCCGATACTTAATGTGAGGACACTGAATATGAGCGATATCCCTGCTGATCTGCGTTTCGCCGAAGTCACGAGTGGGCCCGCCTGGAAGCTGACGGCACGGTGACCGTCGGCATCAGCGACCATGCACAGGAAGCCTTGGGGGATGTGGTATTCGTGGAGCTGGCTGAAGTCGGCAAGGTGTTCGCCGCTGGCGAGGCCGCCGGTGTGGTCGAGTCGGTGAAGGCCGCTTCGGATATCTATTCGCCGTTGTCGGGTGAAGTGATTGCCGTCAACGAAGAGCTGTCCGCCAGTCCTGAGCTGCTGAACTCCGAACCTTACGGTGCGTGGATCTCAAGCTCAAGCCGAGCGATGTCGCCGAGCTGGAGAAGTTGCTGGATGCGGCCGGTTACAAGGCGGCCATCGGCGAGTAATTCGTCAGTTCTACCGCGTTATCGTTCATCGCGAGCAATCGAGCCTCGACCGGCTGCTCCTACAGGCGCCCGGTGTACATGCCATTGCGCGGGACACGGGCGACGTAGGAGCGAGCTATCACGGTGTTACGGCTGCAAGACGGCCTTGACCGCCGCGACCGAGCGCTCGACGTCGGCCTTGGTCATCACGTTGAACATCGGCAACGACACGATCAGGCGCCCGACGCGCTCGGCAATCGGGAACATGCCTGCCTTGAACCGCGTTCGCGGTACAGGCTCAGCAGGTGGATCGCCGGGTAGTGATAGCCGATGCCGATGCCGCGCTGCTTCATCTCTTCCATGAAGGTCGCCCGTGCCGGCTGGCCGTCCTGACGTTCCGGCAGAACCAGCTGGAACATGTGCCAGTTGCTGTTGGTGAAATCCTTCACCGGTAGCTGCGCGCCGTATTTCTCTTCGAAATCACTGCCGAAGCACTCGAAATAGTATTCGGCCAGTTCACGGCGGTGGGCCGTGATCGCATCGATGTGGGCGAACTGGCCCAGGCCGATGCGGCGGCGACATCGGTCATGTTGAATTTGCCGCCCAGCACGTCCACGTCCAGGCCGTCATGGCCGGTGCGGGTCACGCCTTGCAGGCGATACTTCTCGGCCAGCCGGGCTTCTTCGGCGTTGTTCAGCACCAGGCAGCCGCCCTCGGACGAGGTGATGTTCTTGTTCGCCTGGAAGCTGAACGACACCAGGTCACCGAGGGCGCCGATCTTCTGGCCGTTCCATTCCGAACCCAGGGCCTGGGCCGCGTCTTCGACGATGCGCAGGTTGTGTTTCTTGGCGATGGCATAGAGGCGATCCATATCCACCGGCAGGCCGGACAGGTAAACCGGGATGATGGCCTTGGTGCGCGGAGTGATGGCGGCTTCGACCTTGTCCAGGTCGATATTGCGGGGTCACCGGGTCGATATCGGCGAACACCGGGGTTGCGCCGACTTCGATGATCACGTTGGCCGTGGCCACCCAGGAGATGGGCGTGGTGATCACTTCGTCGCCCGCGCGATACCGGCGATCCGCAAGGCGATTTCCATGGTGCAGGTGCCGGAGTTGAAGGTGCGCACCGGGCGCCCGCCAAAATATTCCGACAGTTGCGCTTCAAAGGCCGCGACTTCGGACCGCTGGTGATCCAGCCAGAACGCAGGACGTCGCCTACGGCGGCAATGGTCGCTTCGTCGATGGTCGGTTTGGCAAAAGGCAGGAAAGGAAGTTCGCTCATGGGGTCGTGACGTCCGATGTAAGGCCGGGGAGTGTTCTACCGGCAGTGAGGAGTAGGCAGCCAGGCTGCAATGCTGCCGATGATACTGTTTAAGCTGAAATTTCGGTGCTTTTTTGCTGTCTGGACGCTGAACGGACGTGTCGGGGCGATGTTTGCGCGGCGCTTGGTCACTCCTCCGGGAAATGCAAAACGCCGCTGGGTGGGCGGCGTCTTGTTCAGGGGGGTGAAGCTTTGGGATCAGTCTTCGGCGGACGGCGTTCTTTGCCAGGATGGCGTTGGCCAACTCCATGTCGGTGGCTTTCAGGCTCGGGTTCTCGGCCCGCAGTTTCTGCATGGCGGCTTCCAGGTAAGGGCCGCGAATGCCGCCGTTGCTGGCGACGAAGCTGCCGGCATCATCCTGGGCCGCGACCACCAGCTTGTGGTCCTTGAAGGTCAGGTAAGTGGATCCGGTGGTGGCGCCGGAGGAGATGACATTACGCCAGAAGTCGTCAGCCATCGCGGCACTGACGGGAAGGGAAAGCAAGGCGAATGCGACAACTGCCGTTTTTAGACGCATGGGTGACTCCGGTGTGGGGTATCTGAAAGGTTTGATTGCCATTGCCACGTCGGAGTTCCGTGGGCTTCACTCAACCTTTTCCACGTGCAGGGTGCTGCCGTCCTGACCGATCACCCGGACCTGCGTGCCAACCTCGGCATCCGCTCCGGTGGCCATCCATACGCTGTCGCCGACCTTGATCTTGCCGCGTCCGGCGACAATGGCGACGTGTACCATGAAGGTCTTGCCGAGCAGGTCATGACCCCGCTCATTGAGCCCGGGTTGGTCGCTGGGGCAGGCGGCGCTGCGCTGGCGCTTCCACCACAGCCACGCCGTCAGGATCGACAGCACGCCGAACAGCACCAATTGCAAGGTCCAGTGCAGGCCAGGAATCAGGTAGGTCAGGACGCCCACGGCCGCGGCGGCAATCCCCACCCACAGCAGATAACCGCCGGCCCCGAATATTTCGAGAATCAACAGCAGCGTGCCGAGAGCCAGCCAGTCCCAGAATACAGGTGTTGCAGGAATTCCCACATAGGTACCGCCTCAGGGTTTCTTGCTGTCGAACGTGGCCTTGACGATCTCGCCGATGCCGCCTATCGCGCCGATCATCTGGCTGGCCTCCAGCGGCATCAGGATCACCTTGCTGTTGTTGGCCGAGGCCAGCTTGCCCAGGGCGTCGATGTACTTCTGCGCGACGAAGTAGTTCACCGCCTGCACGTCCCCCTTGGCGATGGCCTCGGAGACCACCTGGGTCGCCCGGGCTTCGGCTTCGGCCTGGCGCTCACGGGCCTCGGATTGCAGGAAGGCCGACTGCCGGGCGCCCTCGGCTTCGAGGATCTGCGCCTGCTTCTTGCCTTCGGCGGTGAGGATCGCCGAGGCGCGCAGGCCCTCGGCCTCGAGGATTTGCGCGCGCTTGACCCGTTCGGCCTTCATCTGCCCGGACATGGCTGCCATCAGGTCGGCGGGCGGGCTGATGTCCTTGATTTCGATGCGGGTCACCTTGATGCCCAGGGTGCGGTCGCTTCGTCGACGGTGCGCAGCAGGCGTTCGTTGATGGCATCGCGTTGGCCGAGCATGGCGTCCAGCTCCATGGAACCGAGCACGGTGCGGATATTGGTCTGCACAGGTTGCGAATGGCGTGTTCGAGGTTGTTCACCTCATAGGCGGCCTGGGCGGCGTTGACCACCTGGAAGAAGCACACGGCGTCGATCTGTACCGTGGCGTTGTCGGCGGTGATGACTTCCTGGGGCGGAATGTCGAGCACGCTTTCCATCACGTTGATCTTGCGCCCGATGCGGTCCATGACCGGGATGATGATATTGAGGCCCGGCTTGAGGGTGTTGGTGTAGCGCCCGAAGCGCTCCACCGTCCATTGAAAGCCCTGGGGCACGACCTTGAAGCCCATGAACACGAGGGCAATGGCCAGGCCGACGAAAAGGAGGAGTACGCTACCGATTTGCATGACGATTCCCTGTAGCAAGTGTTTATCGAGAAAGGCGGTTACCTTGAGTGTAATGGGCCTTGCGCGGATAAAAAGTGTTTACCGGGGGTTGTACGCATGTTGTGACGCTTTCATCAGCGCTGCTCGCTCTGCGGGCGTTACCCGTAGCACTTCCTCGACGGTGGTCAGCCCCGCCGCGACCTTCTGCGCGCCGGACAGGCGCAGGCTGCGCATGCCGTCCATGAACGCCTGGCGACGCAGGGCCAGGAGGTCGGTGTCGGCGTGGATATGCGCCTTGAGGCCGTCGTTCAAGACCAGGATCTCGTAGACCCCGGCGCGCCCGCGATAGCCGGTGTCGCGACATTCCAGGCAACCGACGGCACGCTGGCACCGCTCGGCATCGGCGCCTGCCAGGGCCGCGTCAGGCTTTGCCAGTCTTCTTCTTCCAGCTGGGTTGGCGCCTTGCAGTGCGGGCACAGGGTGCGCACCAGGCGCTGGGCCATGACCCCGAGCACGGTGGCCTTGATCAGGTAATGCGGCACGCCCAGTTCCAGCAGGCGACTGATGGCGCTCGGCGCATCGTTGGTGTGCAGGGTCGAGAGCACCAGGTGGCCGGTGAGCGCGGCCTGGATTGCCATTTCGGCGGTTTCCAGGTCGCGGATCTCGCCGATCATGATGATGTCCGGGTCCTGGCGCATCAGCGCGCGCACGCCGCTGGCGAAGGTCAGGTCGATGTTGTGCTGGACCTGCATCTGGTTGAAGGCCGGCTCGATCATCTCGATCGGGTCTTCGATGGTGCAGAGGTTGACCTCCGAGGTCGCCAGTTTCTTCAGGGTGGTATACAGCGTGGTGGTCTTGCCCGAGCCGGTGGGGCCGGTGACCAGGATGATGCCATTGGACTGGCGGGTCATCTCCTGCCAGCGGCGCAGGTCGTCGGCACCGAAGCCCAACTGGTCGAAATTCTTCAACAGCACTTCCGGATCGAAGATCCGCATCACCAGCTTCTCGCCGAACGCGGTGGGCAGGGTCGACAAGCGCAATTCGACTTCGCCGCCGTCCGGGGTCTTGGTCTTCACCCGGCCATCCTGGGGCTTGCGTTTTTCCGCGACGTTCATCCGGCCCAGGCTTTCAGGCGGCTGACAATCGCCATGGTCACCTGGGGCGGGAACTGATAGACATTGTGCAGCACACCGTCGATGCGAAGCGCACCGTGCCCTGTTCGCGGCGTGGTTCGATATGGATATCGCTGGCCCGTTGCTGGAAGGCGTACTGGAACAGCCAGTCGACGATATTGACGATATGGGCGTCGTTGGCGTCCGGCTCCTGGTCGCTGGCGCCGAGATTGAGCAACTGCTCGAAATTGCCCGGGTTGTGGCTTCTCTGGTCAGCAGGCTGGCACCGCTGACCGATTTGGCCAGGCGGAAAAACTCCACGGCAAAGCGCTGGATGTCCGTCGGATTGGCCACGACCCGGCGGATCGGCAGCTTCAGCACATGACTGAGGTCGGCCTCCCAGGCCCGCACATGGGGCTGGGCGCTGGCGATGGTCACGCCTTCGCGGTCGACCTCCACCGGAGGATCTTGTGCCGTTGGGCGAAGGCGTAGGACATCAGCGCGGTCACCTCGGCCACGTTGATCTTCAGCGGATCGATGCGCAGATAGGGTTGTCCGGTGTGATGGGCGAGCCAGAGAGTCAGGTTTTCCAGGTCCAGGGTTTTACCCGGACGGCTCAGGTCATCGAGCTGCAGATGGGCGATGAATTCCAGCGGATGCTGCTGGGTAATGCGCGCGTCACGCCGAGAAGCCAGGGCCTGTTCGGCCGCGTCCTGGCTGATAAAACCCTGGGCGACCAGTTCGCGCAACAGCTCATGACATCCAGCCAACGGTCCGGAGAGAGGGGGGCGACGGGCATGCGTGCTCCTAATCGGTCGGTCCTGCAACCAGTGATCCAGACGTAGTCCTTGTCTGATCGTCAATTATCAAGAATAGACACGAGGCTGCCTGACGTTGGCGCCGATACCAAGACAAAGATTGCGATTTTTTTCAAGAAGCCTTCAGCCCACCGCTTTTGCGTTGTGCCGCTGCGCGCCTTGGGTCGGTTGCAGGGCCACCGAGCAGACGCTGATCAGATTGCGCATTTTTTCACCGATGACCTGGGCGCGGTGCCAGCTCAGGCCATCCAGTTCGATGTCGATCGACAGCCGTCCATCGTCCTGTTCCGCCCGTACCTGTTGCGGGGTCAGGAACTGCAGGGCGAACAGGTTCAGCAGGCGACACAGCAGGTCCGGCTCCACCTCGGCGAGCACTTGGTAACGCACCCGGCAATGGGGGCTGCCGGCAGCCCAGACATCGGCGCGGACGGGA
>NZ_CAJFDC010000033.1 GCF_904067045.1 Pseudomonas sp. FEN
CCTGGGGTCATATCGACCAGCAAGCGGATGTCATTCACCGTTGCTCTCCGAGCCCATGAATGTTTGTATGGTTTGAGCTTGAGGTGCCAGTTCAATCTGTCGCAGTGCGTCCACCATAGCCCTCAATGGGCTGCGACTACCGTAGATGCTGAATGTCACTGCTCCGTCCTCGTGCCCTACAATCCGTTTGATTAGCGAGTCCTGGACCCCTGCATCCCGGAGATCATCAATCAACGTGTGCCGAAAACTGTGGAAGGTTTTCTTGGGATCGACGATTCCGCGTTTTGTCTTGTACCGTCCGAACCACTTCGACGGTGCATGGCCTAGCTTTCCCCGTACGGGTTCAAGTTCACGGAACAGACGATCTGCTCCGCTGGTCCTGACCTTCTCCACGTGTCGTAGTAGACCGAGTTCGATCAGGGTGGGGTGGATCGGGAGTAAGCGACGACTGCTGGCATTCTTGAGGTTCTGTCCTTCATGGGTGTCGTCGATGCGTAGGCACTGGATTCCTTGTTGTTCGATGAAATCATCCACGCGCAGTTGGCAAAGCTCTTCGAGTCGTGCTCCTGTGCTTCTACCCAGCAGCGGTAACCAGTAACGCCATGGATGCTTGCGTGCTTCAGCCAGGAGTGTGTTCAGATCAAGGAGTGTGCGTAGGTCGCCATTGTCGAATGACAAGCGGGCCTCCTTGGATGCACCGGTCATCATCTTGAGTCCGGCCAGTGGGTTGTCGGTGATATAGCCGTTGGCCTTGCACCAGTTCATAAACGCCGAAAGTTTGCGTAGCCGATTGTTCACCGTTACCGCCGTAATGGTCTTGTGCGTGCCACCCGATTCGACGACCTGTCGCAGAGTCTTCCCTTCGAATTCGGGGCGTAGGCCGAAGTATTGCGGGCAGCGGCTCAACCGTTCTTTCAGCAGTCGGGCTTGTTGAGTGTCGAAGGCTTCGATGGGCATATCGCCCATCAGATCGAACAGATCGCGTAGTGCACGTTCCACCTCGAAGGTACTGACGGTTCTCCATGTACCGCCGCGTTTCCCTTCTTCTATATAGAGCTTTGACAGGGTAGACAGGGCGGGACCATCAGCGATGGGTTTCGCGGGCTTGACTATAGGCTGGTGTGAGCGATGCATTGAGGATGGGGCAGGGTATGCATCTCGCCATTGAGTGCAAAGCCTACGCAGCGTCTGAAGGTCTGCCAGAGGGTGTTCGGACAGGTGTCCATGTACCTGCTGGGCGAGGGCGGTCGCGAGGAATAGGGCGCTCTGCCGGTGCCGAACGTTTAGGCTCAAACGTAAGGTGTGACAGCGTGGGAACAGGTGTTGGGGGAGCCGGAGGTTTAGGTAATAACAGGGTCCGCGACGGATCAGATAGGCCATGGTGTGACACCGATGTGTGACAGCAATGTGTGACAGTGCTGGCTACACCCCAAGTTCTGACTGTCCGTGCCGAGTGTTGGTACGGATGATTGGAAGCAACCTAAACAGCCTGAACCCCCGTAATACAAGGCCCCGCAACGATTACCCGTGAACCTGGTCAGATCCGGAAGGAAGCAGCCACAGCGGGAACATTGTGTGCCGGGGTGTGGCTGGTGGGGTTGCCTCCATAACGCCATCTCAAGCTGTATCTCCCCCTCTCTGAATATAAAACCCAGTGCCAGATCAATATCAGCGCTGCGCTTCCCCGTGGCTAGAAATTTGCAGCTGCTGGCAGGCATTGAATGCCTGGCGAGGTACGCTAAAGCGCTGCCCGCAACTCTCGCGGCGATAACCCATAATGTTTGCGAAAGCGCACCGCAAACCGTGAAGCCGAGGCATAGCCACTGGCCGCGGCAATTTCCCCAATCGGTCGTGGCGTGACCTGTAGCCACTGCAATGCCATCCCCAGTCTGACGTTCTCGAGGATATTGCTGAAGCTGTCGCCCTCGTTCGCCAACTGTCGGCGCAAGGTCGAAGCGCCGAGGTGCAGGCGCTCGGCGACGCCGGCAACGGTCCAGTCCCGCGCCGGAGCACTCATGATGATCTGCTGTACGCGCTCGCACAGCGGGTCGTGGCGATCCAGCAACAGCGGTCCGGCCTGGCCGGCCAAGGCCAATGCCAACAGCACCGCTTCCGCATAATGGGTGCGCAGGGCGTCCGGTGAATCGGCGTTGATGCAGTCCAGCAGGTTTTCCCAGGCCTGAGTCGTATGCCGATCCAACGGCACGCAGAACTCCCGCGTCGCCGCTCGCCCGGGAAAGGTGTCGAGCTGCTGGTTGTAGCGAACACTGAACGCTCGCAACAGCTCGGTAGGAAAGGTCACCGCATCGGCGATGTAGTAACCCTGTGCCCCGGGATAGTTGTTGATCCTTACTTCGCAGCCCGCGGGCATCAGGATCAGATGCCTTGAGCCCACGCGCATTTCCCGACCCTCCCAGCCCATCAGCTTTTCACCCTGGCGGACACGGCACAGGGTGGTGACGAAAATCGGCACCCGTTGCAAGGCGTGGGGTTGGCGCGCCTGGATGACACTGGCGCCGATACGGCTTTGGCGATGCTGGATACCGACGGGGGCGTTCATGGTTCCTAGCGTCCGTAAGTGGCGGTGAGGGTGGCCTTGGCCAGTGCGTTGGCATTGAGCATGTAGCCCACCATGGCGCCGCTGGCCTGATCGTTGATCGGCAGTTTATCGACCTTCAGGGCCCAGACGGTGAATTGATAGCGATGAGGTTTGTCGCCGACCGGTGGGCAGGCGCCGCCGAAGCCTGGCTGGCCGTAATCGGTGCGGCCCTGGACGGCACCTGCGGGCAATCGGCTGGTCGATGGCGTGCCCGCGCCGGAAGGCAGTTCATGGGTGGACGTCGGGAGGTTGACCACCGTCCAGTGCCACCAGCCACTGCCGGTCGGCGCATCGGGATCGTAGACGGTAATGGCGAAGCTTTTGGTATCGGCCGGGGCGTTTTGCCAGGACAGTTCAGGCGAGGTGTTGCCTCCTTCGCAGCCAAAGCCCTGGAACACTTCACGGCTGCTCAACGGCTTGCCGTTGGCGATGTCGCGGCTGCTAAGGGTGAAGTCGGCGGCTTGGGCGGTGAGGCTCAGGCCAAGGCTGAGGGTGCTGAGGATGAGTCTGGTTTTCATGCGGGTCTCGTCTTTGTCGGGAGAGGAGGGGCAAGTTTATTGATAGGGGGAAGAGGGCGTTGTGCCGCTGCGCTCGACCATTGTGCCGAAACGCTCGGAGTGATTTTTTCCGAAGTGGCTGGTTGACGCCCGATTGCTCGCAATGGCCATGGGACGTGACTCTGGATAACCGGGTTTCAGGCGGGCACGCGGTACCCTGCAGCCTTGCGCGAATGGGCAAGACCGCATTTCGGTGGTGGACAAGTCGCAGGCATGAGGCTAAGGCTTGGACAGGGCTAGATCGACCGCTGCGATCAGCTTTCCCAGGTCCTTCGGGGGAGCGTTGTGAATGACGCCGAACAGGTAGGCACGCTGTTCGTCTTCGTCACCCAGATCTGTGAAAAAGGCTTTGAGCTTCACCCCCAGGACGTCGGCAAACAGAAACAAGGCCTCGACGCTGGGGGTGTAACTGCCGGTTTCGAAGCGGCTGATGGTTTTGGGATCAAAACCGGTTTTCTCTCCGAGTTCAGCCTGAGTTAGCCCCGCTACCTTGCGATAGCGCCTGATGGCTGCACCCAAACTTGAAATTTTCATCGCTCAATTCCCATTTAGAATCAAGAACTTAACGACAAATCTTTACATTAGACAACGCCATGTATCATCACCTTCTGTTGCATAATGTGATGTAATTCGTAGAATCGGCATCTAGGACAGGTATTTGGTGATCCAGTTTCAGGTGAGGTATTTGTGAAACGGGAAATCCGCGCAGTTCTTTGGCGCCCATGCCGTGGCGGTCATAAGCCCTGAGCGACGCATTGTTTCGGGACGGTCTCGAATGCCTGTGCCAACTGCTGATGACCTTCATTTAATCCTAGTTGATCTTCGTCGAAGTACGGTCTGGCGCTGCCGCCAGGTGCGGTTGTGCTGCGAATTCGGGACAACCTCTAGCCGCCCAGGTGAGCTGACTCATGGATGAGACGTATCGCAGGGTCGTGGATGTCGCCGCTATTTTCTCCGAGACAGACCTGAACGGGCGGATCACCTACGTCAACGATCCATTCTGTGTGATTTCCGGTTATAGCCGCGACGAGCTCCTGGGACAGAATCACCGCATATTGAATTCCGGCTACCACCCGTCCGAGTTTTTTGTCGACATGTGGCGGACCATCGCCCTGGGGCACGTCTGGAAAGGCGAAGTCTGCAACCGCGCCAAGGACGGTTCCCTGTACTGGGTCGACAGTACCATGGTACCGCTGCTGGATGAGGTCACCGGGCGGGTACGCAAGTACGTGTCGATCCGTTTTGATGTCAGCGAGAAGCTGCGCCTGCTGCATACCCTGCAATGGCGGGTGGGGCACGATGTGCTGACCGGCCTGCCCAATCGGATGTTCCTCTCGGACCTGTTGAACCAGGCCCTGGATTTTTCCCGACGCGAAGAGATTCCGCTGGCGGTGTGCCTGCTCGACCTGGACGGCTTCAAGGCGGTCAACGATAGCTACGGGCATGCCAGCGGCGATTTGTTGTTGGTGGAAGTGGCGGCGCGCCTGCGCAGTATCATGCGCGGCGAGGACGTGGTGGCCCGGTTGGCCGGTGACGAGTTCGTGCTGATCCTGCGTTATGTACGCGACGCAGAGGAATTGCACGCGGCGTTGCAACGGGTGCTCGGCGCGATTTCGGCGCCGTATTCGATACTCGGCCAGACCATCCATGTGTATGCCAGTATCGGTGTGACGCTGTTTCCCGCCGACGACGAAGACGCCGATACCCTGTTGCGCCACGCCGACCAGGCGATGTACCTGGCCAAGCAGGGCGGGCGCAATCGTTTCCATTTGTTCGACGTGTCGTTGGACCTGGAGGTCAAGGCGACCCACCAGACCGTGGCGTTGATGCGCCAGGCCCTGGCCAACGATGAGTTTCGCCTGGTCTATCAGCCCAAGGTCAATATGCGTACCGGTCGCGTGGTCGGCTTCGAGGCCCTGGTGCGCTGGCAGCACCCGCACGAGGGCCTGCTCGAGCCCCACACGTTCCTGCCGCTGGTGGCGCAGACCGATGTGATTATCGATATCGGCGAGTGGGTCATCGACCGGGTCTTGGCGCAGATGCGGGCCTGGCGCCAGGCGGGGCACGAATGGCCAGTCAGTGTCAATATCGCCGCCCGGCATTTCCAGCGCGGCGACTTCGTCGAGCGCCTGCGTGGCTTGCTGATACGCCACGCCGAAGTCCCGCCGCACATGCTCGACCTGGAAATCATCGAGTCGGTGGCGATCGAGAACATCCAGCGGGTGAGCCAGTGCCTGCAGGACTGCCAGGCACTGGGGGTGCGCTTTTCCCTGGACGACTTCGGTACCGGTTACTCGTCCCTGAGTTACCTCAAGCGCCTGCCCAGTCAGACGATCAAGATCGATCAATCCTTTGTACGCGACATTCTCCATGACCAGGATGATCTGGCGCTGACCACGGCGGTGATCGGCCTGGCCCGGGCGTTCGGTCGGGAGGTGATTGCCGAGGGACTGGAGTCCGCCGAGCATGGCCGTTTGCTGATGAGCCTGGGCTGCGATGTGGCGCAGGGTTATTTCATTGCTCGGCCGATGGTGGCCGACGCGGTACCGGCCTGGGTCGCGGTGTTCGAGCCGCCGATGTTATGGCGCAGTGCCACCTGAGTTGACCGCGTCCGTCTGGTCGTCATGTCCGGTAGAGTGGCGGATGGTCCTGCCGATTTCAGCATGGCGAGGGCATAAACAACCGCGTGCCTCAAACTCTCCGGCGGGAGCACGACGAGACCGCCAATTCTTGCACAAAGTGCTGCTTGGCCAGATTAGCCTCCCATGCCGGATGCATTTTTACCCCTGCTCCGCTAGCATTAGCGGTCTTCCGCTTCCCCGACGCGATGGTTATCGATGAGTTATCAGGTTCTTGCACGTAAATGGCGTCCGCGCTCGTTCCGCGAAATGGTCGGCCAGACCCATGTGCTCAAGGCTCTGATCAATGCCCTGGACAGCCAGCGGCTGCATCACGCCTACTTGTTCACCGGCACCCGCGGTGTCGGCAAGACGACCATCGCGCGGATCATTGCCAAGTGCCTGAACTGCGAGACCGGGATTACTTCGACCCCCTGCGGGACCTGTTCGGTCTGCCGGGAGATCGACGAAGGACGTTTCGTCGACTTGATCGAGATCGACGCCGCGAGCCGGACCAAGGTCGAGGATACCCGCGAGCTGCTCGACAATGTGCAGTACGCACCGAGCCGCGGGCGCTTCAAGGTCTACCTGATCGACGAAGTGCACATGCTTTCCAGCCATTCCTTCAACGCGCTGTTGAAAACCCTGGAAGAGCCACCGCCCTACGTCAAGTTCATCCTGGCGACCACGGACCCGCAGAAACTTCCGGCAACGATTTTGTCGCGCTGCCTGCAATTCTCCCTGAAGAACATGACCCCCGAGCGGGTGGTCGAGCACCTGACCCACGTCCTCGGGGTCGAGAACGTCCCTTTTGAAGAGGACGCCCTGTGGCTGTTGGGGCGCGCCGCCGATGGTTCGATGCGCGATGCCATGAGCCTGACCGACCAGGCCATTGCCTTCGGTGAGGGCAAGGTCATGGCGGTCGACGTGCGCGCGATGCTTGGCACCCTCGACCACGGCCAGGTCTACGACGTGTTGCAGGCGTTGATCGATGGCGATGCCAGGGCCCTGCTCGAAGCGGTGCGGCATCTGGCCGAACAGGGGCCGGACTGGAATGGCGTGTTGTCGGAAATCCTCAATGTGCTGCACCGGGTGGCGATTGCCCAGGCGTTGCCGGAGGGGGTCGATAACGGCCATGGCGACCGCGACCGCGTGTTGGCGTTGGCCCAGGCCCTGCCGGCCGAAGATGTGCAGTTCTATTACCAGATGGGTTTGATCGGCCGGCGCGACCTGCCGCTGGCGCCGGACCCGCGCGGCGGTTTCGAGATGGTCCTGTTGCGAATGCTGGCTTTCCGCCCGGCCGACAGCACGGCACCGCCAAGACCGCCGCTAAAGCCAGTGGGGATCAGCCAGGCCACAGTTGATTCCGCCCAGAACGTGGCTGGCGCGGCCGTGGCCGCGCCAGCGCTGATGCCCGTGGCCGCGCCGGTTGGCGAGACGCCGATGGTGGCTGCCGCGCCGGCCACGGCGCCGACACCGATTGTCGCCGCACCGACACCCGTTGCCGCGCCGGCCGAGGTCGCGCCTGTGGTGGCCGCTGTTGTCATGGCCGAGGCCGCGCCGCTTGTCGCGGTGGATGTCGTCGACCTGCCCTGGGACGATCCGGCCGCGCCCGAGGTCGTACAGGAGCCCGTTGCCGCGCCGCTGCTGGAAACCGTTGCCGAGCAACCGGAACTCGCCGCCATGCCCTTGCCGACACCGGACAGCGTGGTCCCGGACGCGCCTGAATGGGCCGTGGCGACTCTGCCCGAGCCCACGCCCAGCCAGGTGGACGCCGCGACACCGGGGTTGGACCCGGACGACGAGCCGCCGCTGGATGAAGACTATATCGAGCCCGATATAGACTCGACCTACAGCTATCTCGACGAGTTGGCCAGCGAACATGCCGCCGATCCGGCGCCGGAGCCCGAGCCGCAACCGGCTGCGGCACCGGCCACGGGCCTGGCGCTGGAGTGGTTGGAGCTGTTCCCGAAGCTGCCGGTTTCCGGCATGACCGGCAGCATTGCGGCCAACTGCACGCTGATCGCGGTCACCGGCGACGACTGGTTGCTGCACCTGGACCCGGCCCACAGCGCCTTGTTCAACAGCACGCAGCAGCGTCGCCTCAATGACGCCCTGAACCAGTATCACGGGCGTCCGCTGAAGCTGACCATCGAGTTGATCAAGCCCGAGCAGGAAACCCCGGCCCAGGCGGCTTCCCGTCTGCGCCATGAACGTCAGGACGAAGCCGTGGCGTCGATTCATGCCGACCCGTTCGTCCAGCAGATGATGCAGCAGTTCGGCGCGGTGATCCGTGGCGATACAATCGAACCTGTCGATGCCCTGGTGACCCAGGGTCAATAACTGAACGACGCCAGGCCCGTGCCTTGCGTCTCTTTGTATATGTAACTCTCGAGGTGATTCCCATGATGAAAGGTGGCATGGCCGGCCTGATGAAGCAGGCGCAGCAGATGCAGGAAAAAATGGCCAAGATGCAGGAAGAGCTGGCCAATGCCGAAGTGACCGGTCAATCCGGCGCCGGCCTGGTGTCCGTGGTGATGACCGGTCGTCATGACGTCAAGCGCGTCAGCATCGACCCGAGCCTGAAGGAAGAGGACCTGGAGGTCCTGGAAGACCTGATCGCCGCGGCGTTCAACGACGCGACGCGCAAGATCGAAGCCAACAGCCAGGACAAGATGTCCGGTATGACCGCCGGCATGCAACTGCCGCCGGGTTTCAAGATGCCGTTCTAAGACGCTACCGTCTGCCCCGCGTGGGAGCGGTGCTTGTCGGATTGCCGCACCGCCGCGAAGCTTTTGGCGCTCTCAGGGGCCTCTTCGCGAGCAAGCTCTGCTCCTGCAGGAAATTGTGTTCCAGCGTCCCCCTGGACGTTGGCTGGAGGCACGCGTATAAACCGCGTCTCGTGTTCTGCCGGATCCTTTGTCATGAGCTTCAGCCCCCTGATTCGCCAACTGATCGATGCCTTGCGGGTACTCCCCGGCGTCGGCCAGAAAACCGCCCAGCGCATGGCCTTGCAACTGCTCGAGCGTGATCGCAGCGGCGGCTCGCGCCTGGCCCAGGCCCTGGGCCAGGCCATGGAAGGGGTGGGGCATTGTCGCCAGTGCCGCACCCTCACCGAAGACGATCTGTGCCCGCAATGCGCCGACCCTCGGCGTGATGACAGCCTGTTGTGCGTGGTCGAAGGACCGATGGATGTCTATGCGGTGGAGCAGACGGGTTACCGTGGCCGCTATTTCGTGCTCAAGGGACATTTGTCACCACTCGATGGCCTTGGCCCGGAAGCCATCGGTATCCCGCAGTTGCTGGCGCGAATCGAAGAGCAGGGCAGTTTCTCCGAGATCATCCTCGCCACCAACCCGACCGTGGAAGGTGAAGCCACGGCGCATTACATCGCCCAGTTGCTGGTCCACAAAGGCCTGATCACCTCGCGTATCGCCCATGGCGTGCCGCTGGGAGGCGAGCTGGAACTGGTGGACGGTGGAACCCTGGCGCATTCGTTTGCCGGACGCAAGCCGATTTCGTTGTGAGCCAGCCAGGCGTGCTCGCAACGCTCCGGGCCTGCCGGGTTCGCGGTCGCGCCCAGGTGGCGCGACACGTGTAACCCGGAGGGCTCAGGAGGTCAGCAGCAGCAGGATCTGGTCCATGCGATTGTTGGCAATCCAGGCCAGGGGCGCGCCGATCACCGCTGCCGCGCCGGCAATGTAGGTCAGTCGGTTCTTGATGGATTTGACATCGTTGCGCACCTCGTTCAGGTCGCGGTGGATGTATTCGAAGCGGGTTTCCAGCTCTGTGATTCGGGGTTCCATAGCATCGCCTCCAGGGGTACGGGTCGTCTTGGCCTTGTCATGGCGGGGCGGAAATTGCAGTGTCGCGTCTTGCTGATCCGGCTCGTGGGCCGAAGCGCTCAGGCGCGCTGCCGTGCAGTGCTGTAGCTCGACTTCCATGTGAATGTGCTTCCTCGATGGTTCAGGTCCAGAGTGTTATTCGCTCGATAAAAAGAGCTTGAAGAAATTCGCCTGATTTCGCTTCCGGGTCAATTGAGGTTGTTCGCTGATGCTTATCGGAAAAGTCCTCAGCGTTTGACGGCTCTGCTCAGTCAGGCATACGGGCTGTCCCAGTAGCGTTTGTACATGCCCAGGTTTTTTTTCAGGCGCATGGGTAAATAGTGCTCTTGCTGGCTCAGTTTGTAGGCGAGCAGTTTCACCGCGTTGCGCCATAGCGAACCGGGCCAGGCCAGCCAGCGCGCGGGACCGAGGAACTTGAGTTCCGAGACCACGTAGCGCAGACCCTCGCCGCCGGCCCCGCCGAACTGCTGGCGAATCCAGGGCTCGCGGGCGTGGAAGATACCGATATCGAAGTAGCGTCGGAACTCTTCACCGGGGCTGTAGTTATGGGAATGTCGGCAACGCGCGCGGCCTTCGTAGGCGATCTTCCACCCGGCTTGCAGCATTTTTGCCGCGACATACATGTCTTCCGACAGAATCACATGCGGGGGAAAGCCGCCGACCTCGATCAGGGCCTGGCGTCGATAGGCGGAGAAGGAATTGGACACGAAGGCGGTCTTGATCCCCAGCCTGGGGACGTCGGCCAGGCTTTTGACGAGAGAGGTCGGCGGGTAGTTGAACAACCTGGCGTGTATGGCCAGGGGGGTGGCATCCAGGTGTGGCAGTTGTCGACCGCAGACGGCGCCGACCTGCTCGTCGGCAAAGGGCCGAACGATGTTGGCGATGCCTTCGGGATCGTCCAGGTAGGCATCCTGGGTCATGAACACATAGAGTTCGTAGCCGGGGTTGCGCTCGACCATCCATTGGCGGGTACCCCCGTGGTTGAAGTCCTGGCTGTCGATGCGCCGCACCTGCGGGCAGCGCGCGCAGGCCAGCTCAAAGGTTCCGTCGCTGGAGCTGGAGTCGACGATCAGGGTGTCGAAGGTTGCCGTCTGGGTCGCCAGGGAGTCGAGCAGGCGTTCCAGCTCGCGGCGTCCGTTATAGGTCGGAATCACTACGGCTACTTGAGGGGTCGACATCATTCGCGCTCCAGGGTCAGCCGGGCAGGGAGCGCCAGGGGCGCAGCCATGCGGCCAGGGTCATCAGCAGGATCAGGCTGCTCAGGCTGCTCAGGCCCAGTGGCAACCAGACACCGTGCAGGGGATGCAGGGCCAGCGCGGCCCCGAGCATGACCGCCAACCCCAGCACGGCATGGCTGCGCCACGGCACCTGGCTCAGCAACTGTTGGCGGCGCAGCAGCAGCAGGCCGGTGAGCATCACCCCGCAGATGGCGGCCAAGGCGATGCCGATCAGGCCGAGAAAATACGGCAGCACAGCCAACAGCAGGGCGTTGAGCAGGCTACCGCTCAGTTCGCAGGCGAGTGGCAGGCGGGTGTCTCCGGCGGCGTAGGCGTAGCGGGCGAGCAGGGCATTCCAGGCGCCGAAGGTCAACGGCACCGAAAACCAGGCCAGCAGTTCCGGCAACGGGCTGTCGGCGGCCTGCTGCGGCAGCAGCAGGCTGACCAGCGCCCCGGCGGCACCGATCAGCCCGGCGACGGCGGGCAGGGTCAGCAAGGTGGCGCTGGCCAGGCCCTTGCGCAGCAGGACCAGGCGTGCGCTGCCCTGGCTGCCGCTCATCAGGCCGAGGAGTACCTGGTTCAGGCTCATCAGGGCAATCAGTGGCAGGTTGATCAGTTTGCGCGCCAGGTTGATCCAGGTCACGGCGCCTTCGCCCAGCAATGAGGCGACCATGCGCTCGAGCAAGGCCAGGCCCTGGCTGGCCAGGTTGCTGCCGAGCAGCGGACCGATGCGTTGCACCAGTTCCTTTACGGCGCCGGGCGCGTGGCCGGGTTGCCAGGGCTTCCAGCCGCAGCGGTACAAGGCCGGCAGCAGCAGGGCTGGCATCAGCAGGCTGCCGAGCACACAGGCGCCGGCCAGGCCGATCGGGGTCGCGGCCTGGCGCAGGAGCGCCAGGTACAACACCGGTGGCAGGTTGAACAGCAGCGAGCCGAGCCCGGCCAGGACGAAGCGTGAACGGGCCTGCAAGGGGATGCAGAACAAGGCATGCAGAATAAAGCCGGGGGCGCACCAGGCCAGCCAGCGCAGGCTGCTCCCGGCCAGCGCATAGCCCTGGCTGTCGAGTCCCGGTCCGATCAAGCGGATCCACAGCGGCGAGCCCGCGCTCAGCAACAGGGCCAGCAGCAGGCCGCAGAGCAGCAGCCTGGGCGCCAGGGCGCCGAGCCAGGCGGTTTGCTCGGCGGCCGCGCGTTGTTGGTAGAGTGGCAGCGCCGCCGCGCTGAGCAGGCCGGCCGCCAGGGCCATGCGCAAGGCTTCGGGGAGGAACAGCGCGACCAGGAAGCTGTCGCTGCGCCCACCGGCGCCCCAGGCGGCGACCAGCAGCCACTCCCGGGCGAACCCGGCGGCGAGGCCCGTGAGGGTCGCCAGGGTCAGCCACAGGGTTGAGCCGAGCAGTTTCGAGTCTGGCATGCCCGTGCCTCAGTGGAACAACGTGAACAGGCCCTTGCCGCCTACCTTGTAGTTCAGGTCGTGGCAGCGTTCGCCCTTGATCGCCGCGTCCGGGCCGCCGACGATGGCATAGGCCGGAATCGGCTTGGACACCACGCACTGGCCACCGACCACGGCGCCTTCGCCGATATCGGCGCCGAACGAGATCAGGGCGCGGCTGGCTATCCAGGCGTAGTCACGGATATGGATCGATCCGCCGACGGCCCAGAATTCCGCGGCCTGGAGATCATGGCCACCGCCCACGATCAGCACATGGGAGGCAATGGTCACGTGGTCACCGATGATCAGGCCGCCTCGAGCGTCCAGTTGGCAATGCCAGCCGACCGTGCTGTCGTTGCCGATCCTCAGGTTGTCCACGCCCAGCACTTCGGTGTTGCGCCACACGGTCGAGCCCTTGCCGATCTTCGCCCCGCCCGCGCGTAGCCACAACAGCCTCAACGTATGGCTGGGAATCTTGCAGATGATGAGGTTGTAGACCTGCTCCCAGCTGCGCAGCATCCGGTCGCGCAGGGTCGGCCAGTTGATCCCGTACAGCGGCATCAGCGTGCTCTTGAGCTCGCGACCGAGCAAGGCATAGAAGCGCCGGGCCAGGGGCGGTTCGATCCGCGGTTCGATATTCAGATAGCTGATGAAACACAGCGTGTTGCCCTTGCGCGGCTGTTCGAAACACACGTCGTTTTCCAGCATCCATTGGTAGCTGCTATCCAGTTCTTCCAGGCTGACGCCCATTTTCTCGGCGTATTCGGGCAGTGCCTGCCTCAGGTTCAACGAGTGGAATATGCGGTGTTTCATGGGCGGACTCCTGGTCGAGGGGTGGCTTTGAGCTTGAGGCGCCAGGCTTCGTGCAGGTTCAGGCCGAGCAGCAGCCAGAACAAGGCGATCAGCACTTGGGTGAAACTGAAATAGTGGTCGAAGAACCCGCTGAGCAGCGCCGCCATGAGGCCACACGTGCTGCCGAGCCAGATCGCGTTGTCTTCGCTCAGTTGGAGAGTCGCCAGGGACGAGCGGGTTTCACCCCACCAGCTCCAGATCACCGCGACAAACAGCAGCATGCCGGGCACGCCAAGCTTGTAGATGAAACTCAGCCACAGGTTGGAGATGCCCCACAGGCCGCTGCCGGGCACGGGCGGCTCGACCTTGAAGCCGATACCGAAAGGGTACCTGGCCATGGCATCGGGGAAGTGTGAGTATTCCTCGAAACGGACCTGGGTACTGGCGTCGTTGTTGGAAAAGAGCGCCAGCAGGCGGTCCTGCAGCGACGGGTAGAACATCAGTAGCAGGCTGCCGAACAGCAGGCCGGCGAGGATCAGTTGACTGGTGTAGGGCACGCGTTTGCGGGCCATCCAGAGCAGTACGATAAACAGGCTGAGCAACGCCCCGCGCGAGCCTGAAAGTAGCAGGCCGATCACGCCCAGGCCGGCTACCGCCAGGCCCAGTGCCCGCCGCCAGCCTTGGCGGGTCAGCCCGAAGCAAAAGGCCAGGGGCAACAGCAGAGCCATGGCCCCCCCCAGGGTGTTGGGATGCATCCAGGGCGAGCCCATGCGGTTGGACATCGCCGACAGGTTGTCGCCGAGCACGTCGATGTCGCCGTAGCCGAGTGTGGCGAGGATCGGCGTCATGCTGGTGGCGGTTCCGTTCTTGAGGAACACCGGGATCGACAGCAACAGCAGTAGCAGGGTCCCGAGCAGCAAGCCGGTGACCAGCTGTTCGCGGGCTTTTTCCTGGCCCAGCAGCCGCGGTACCAGGAACAGTACGGACAGGTTGAGCAGCCAGCGTATCCAGTTCACCGCTCCGTTGCCCGCGGCGTTGATCGTCAACTGGCCGATGATAAAGGGAACGGCGCTGAACACCATCAAGGCCGCCACCCAGCGTTCGGTGCGCAGCAGTGGCGGTTTGCGCGGCAGGTTGTCGAACAGGCTCTGTACCAGCACGCTGCCCCAGACCAGCAGGATCAGGGCCTCGGATAGCGTGGTGCGCAGGCCGACCTGTACCGTCGAGTAGGGCAGGAAGGTGGCGAGCACGCTGAACAGCAGCAGGCCCCAGAGCGGCTGGCGGACGATGCTCACCCCGCCACCGATGGCGAGCAGCAGCACGGCCACCTTGAACGGTGGCAGCAGCCAGGCCAGGATGCCAAAGACCAGGCCGGACAACAGGGCGATGGGTAGCGCCAAGGGCATTATTTCAGCTCCTCGATCAGGTGATTGAAACGCTCCCGGTAGGCCGCCGTGGCGTAACCCTTGGCCCAGGCCCGCAGCGTGTCGGGATCCTCGTTGGGGGTGGCGGTCAGGCGGACCATCAGCGCGCTGAGGGCCGGGCCGTCGGTGGGCGAGAAGCGCGGGCTGTCCGGCGGGGTGATCTCGTCCAGCGCCGAACCGCTGGCGACGGCCACCGGGGTGCCGACGCCGAGGGCCTCGATAACCGGCAGGCCGAAGCCTTCGGCATAGGACGGTTGCCACAAACGCTCGGCCTGTTGGTACACGCCGTGCAGCTGCGCGTCGCTGAGGTCGCTGAGGTAGTGCAGGCCCGGCAGATGTCGCAGTGTTGCGGGGAGGTCGTCGGGGGCGCCGATCAGCACCAGCTCCGGCACCTCGGACGATAGCTGGCGGGCGGCCTGCCAGGCGCTGACGAACCAAGGGATGTTCTTGCGCGGTTCGCGGGTGCCGACGACCAGCCAGTAGCGCGCGGGCATTTGTAAGTCAGTGATGTCGGCGGCTTCGCCGGTGAAACCGCTGACCAGGTTGGGCAACACCCGGATCTTGTCGCGGGCCTCGGGAAACCCCTTGAGCAACTCGTCGGCGGTGTATTGCGACGGTGTCCAGATCCGCTCGGCGACCTTGACCGAGTGATTGATCGACAGGCGGTCGGTGACGCGATAGACGTGTTCCTTGAGTTTCGAGCCGTGCCGGTTTTGCAAGGTCAACTGGAACAGGTCATGCAGTTGCAACACATAGCGCAGGCCGGCGGGCTTGCGCCCCAGCGGCAGGCCCATGTTGGCGTTACAGAGGTAGACCTCGATTCCGGCTTCGCGCAGTGCGCCGGGCAGGAAGCCGGCCTCGAAGCGCAGGCGTACCGGCAGGCGGTGTACGCCTTGTAACGGCGCCCCCCACTTCGGACAGTGGACGCGGCGCCGCAGCGGGTGATCCTCCGGGGCCACGCCGAACAGTTGCAGGCTCACCTCGGGATGGGCCCGCAGGGCTTGCTCCAGGGCCAGGTTCTGACGGCCGAAACCGCTGTGGGGGTAGCCCGCTGCCGGGCGATAATCCAGACCTATGCGCATACGGACTCTGTTTCCTTGGGAGGGGGAGGGGGGATTCGGCGATAGACCGCTTCCAGTTGCGCGGCAGCGACGTTCCAGTCGTGCTCGGCCTTGACGTAGGTCCGGCCGGCTTCGGCGATCTGCCGCAGTCGCGATGGCTGTTCAAGGACGTCGGCGAGCATCCGGGCGAGGGTTTGCGGGTCTTCGCTGCCCAGATAGTGCTGGCCGTTTTCTACCCGTAGGCCCGACACGCCCTGGCCAGTGCTGACTACCGGCAGGCCGGCGGCCATGGCTTCGAGGACCTTGAGCTTGGACCCTCCACCCTGACGCAGGGGGGCGAAGAACACTGACGCCGTACTTTGCAGGGCGCGCAGATCGGGGACGAAGCCCCGCCACTCGATACGCCGATCGCTCCAGCGCGCGCGCCAGGCATCCGGCAAGCCGAATCCGGCAATGGCGAAACGCACTTGTGGGTTGATCCGCCACAGGGCCGGGAGAATTTCCTCCAGGGCCCACTCGACGGCATCCAGGTTCGGACTGTATTCGTAGTTGCCGATAAACAGCAGGCGCCGGGCCTGGAAGTCGGGTTGGACGCCGGCATAGAGGTCGCTGTCGACACCGTTGACAACCACCGCCACTGGCTGGCCGGTATGCCGGCGCAGGACCTCGGCGTCCTCCTGGGTCACGGCGATCAGTTCGGCGGCCTGGCGAAACACCCGGCTTTCCCAGCGCCGGTAGCGCCATTGGTCATAGCGTGTGAAAGGTTTCATCCAGCCCGGCAGACGGTCATAACTGGCGGCGCCGAGGGCTGACTCGACATTGTGTTCGGTGAGAATGAACGGGCGCCCGGCGTCAATCAGCGGTTGCTCGAAGGGTTGGAAGCTGTAGCTATGCTCGATCTGGATCACATCCCAGTCTTCTTCCAGCAAGGTGCGCAAGCGGGTCTGCAGGGGCGGTGCCAGGCCGTTGATCACGGTCAGCATCGGGTAGGGCGCCAACAGCACGCCGAGCAGGGTCTTCAGGCTACGCAACGAACGTCGCGGCACCACGATCAGGCGCTCGACAATGGGCGCGAGGGCCTGGCGCGTGGCCTCGTCGACCTGGCTTTTCGCCTGCACCAGCAGGGTTATGCGATGCCCGCGCGCCGCGAGGCTGCGCAGCAGGTGAAATTGCCGGGTCTTGCCGCCGCTGGTGGTGGGCCAAGGCAGATAGGGCAGGGTCCAGAGAATTTTCATGGCGTCCATACCAATAGCTGCAGGCTGGTTTTCAGCGGCACGGTAATGGCTGTGCCATCGCTCAGGTTCGTGTGGCTGCCGGCCAGGGGGTCGAACAGTGTCGCCTGGGTCACCCCGGGCAGTTGCAGGCTCTGACCGCTGGCGCTCCAGAACATCCAGACATGGGCACCGTCGTTGCGGGTCCAGGCGATGTTGTACAGGTCGGTCGGCGCGTTGTTCGACACCGGGGCATCGGCGGGCAGGAGTCGCGGACCGGTGACGTTGAGGAAGTTCCGCAGCGCGGTATAGACCGGTTTCGGTTGGCCGTCGAGGTCGAGCAGGCCGTAGTAGCGGTCACGCGGGCTGACCCGGGCATCCAGGTCGCTGAGATTGAACAGGAAGACCCGTTGGTAGTCCATGGCGCTCATCAGGGCCAGGCGCCGCAGGGTGTAGTCGGCCTGCCCGTCGATGCCGATCAGGGCCTGCATTTCCCGGGGGCCGTCATAGCTCGACCAACCCCACTCGGTTGCCCAGACCTGGGCGACGCCATTGTTGTGCAGCGCGCTGTTGAGGGCATTGCCACGGACCAGGAAGTCCTGGGCGGCGGCGTCGTCGCCTTCTGGCAGTTGGGAGTAGGGATGATAGGCGGCGATAAGGTTTTGTCCGGCCAGACCCTGCTTCAACAGGATATCGAGAATCAACCCGGGGGTGCTGTGCATCTGGCTGTAATAGGCCATGCCGGCGGCGGCGATGGCTTTGCCCGGCACCTGGGCACGGATGGCATCGGCCGTCGTGGTCAGCAGTCGATAGTAGGCCGTGGGGTCTTCCTTGGGCCGCCAGAAGATGTTCGGTTCGTTCCAGACCTGCCAGGTACTCACTTGCGGGTAACGCTGGGCCAGGCTGACCATGCGCGAGGCGAACAGCTTGAAGTCGCTGGGCGGGTATTGGTCGCGGTTCGAGGTACCGGCCGGGGCGCTGCTGGCGAAAGGCGGCGAGCCGACCAGGTAGGCGATGGTGTTATAGCCGTGACGCTGCATCGCGGCCATGGCGCCGTCCAGTTCGCGCCACTGCAGATCCCCCTGGTGGGGTTCGATGATGAACCAGTGAATAGTCAGGCGTACCCAGTTCAGGCCCAGGGCATCGAGCCGCGCCATCTGTTTCTGGTAGACGGCCGGGTCGAAATACTGGAATTGCGCGTTGACCCCGAGAAAGTCTTTCCACTCCACCGCGCGAGGCGCCTTGAGCGTCGTCTGGGCGCTGACCCGGGGGCTCCAGGGCATCAGGCTGGCGACGCTCGCCAACACCAGCAGGGCCGGCAGCCAGAAAAAACCTCTACGCCACATCTTCGCGCCCCCCACAAGCCTGTTCGAACAGCCGCAGGAAACACTCGGCGGTGTGGCTCCAGCGCCGCTGTTCGCCGATCAAGCTGGCCTGTTCGGCCCAGCCAATCGCCAGTTCCGGCTGGGCGCACAACTGGCTCAACTCCGCCGCCAGGGCCGCGACATTGCCCTGGGGGAAAATCACGCCGTTGCCCTGGGCCACTTCCTCGGCAAAGGAGCGGGCGTCGGAAGTGATGGCGCCGCGTCCGCAGGCCACGGCCCAGGACAGGGCACCGCTGGTGCCGCGCAGACTGCCCAGCAGTTTGAGTTTGCTCGACTCGCGGTATGGCAGCACCATCACGTGATGGGCCTGGATCAGCCGGGGGATGTCGGCGGCCGGCAGGTCCAGTTGCCAGTCGATGCTGTCTTGCAGACCCAGGCTGCGGATGTGCCGACGCAGTTGATCGAGGTAGCTGCCCGACGGTCCGAAGGCCATCTCCGGCTCGCTGCCCCCGGCCAGGGTCAAGCGCAAGCGGGCGCGTAAGTCCGCTTGCTGGGTGAACGTGATGGCCAGGGCGTCCAGCAGGTCTTCGATGCCCTTGCCACGGTAGATGAAACCGAAGTACAGCAGCCGCAGCGGCTCCAGCGCCGGAAGGGGCTTCGCGGCAATGGCCAGGTTGCCATGGGGGATCACCGCCATCTGTTCGCTGCGCAAGCCCATGCGCTGGCGCAGGCAATAGCCGCCCGAGCGGGTAAGGGTGACCAGGCGGGTCAGGCTGCGCGCCAGTTGTCGTTCTTCGTACAGGCACAGCGGGTCGGCCAGCACCGTGGCCACTTGCGGCAGCGGTGACGGCAGGTGCGCGGCCAGCGACAGCGGCCAGGGCAAGTGCTCGCGGCGCCAGACCAGGCGTTCGGGATCATGCAGGGTGGCGGTCAGGGGGAGCAGGGGGAAGCGTTCGCGCAGGGCCTTCAAGGCATGGAATTCGGCCAGGCGCCCGCCACCTATTTCGGCGTGGACCAGATCGATGCCTTGCCACTGCGTTTGCGCCACCCGTTCCCGGGCCCGTTGCGGGTCATTGCCCAGTCCGGCCAAGGGCGTGCTGACGCGTACTCCGAGGATTTCCAGGGCGGCCTTCAGGTGTCCGGCATAGTCGGCAATGCCATTCTGTTCCGGTGCCAGGGGCGCGATCAGGGCGATATGCATCAGGCATGGCTCCGGGTACGGGCCAGGGTATTGAGCAGGCACTGGGGGATTTCGAAGCGTCGACGATTGAGGATGATGCCGTCGACGCGCCTGAACGCCGTATTGAGTGTGGACAGGGCATTTTCCAGTATCGGTAGGGTGGTGGTTTGCGCCTCGATGATCAGCGCGATCAGGTCCGCCTGACGCAGGATCACGAAGGCTTCCTGATTGGAGAAGAAAGCGCTGGCGTTGAGCAGCAGGATTTCCCCTGGATGGGCCGGCCCCGTGCCGTCGACGCGCACACGATGGCCGCGTTCGCGCAGCAGGTTGGCCAGGTGCTCGATGACGAAGCCGACCCCTTCGCCAGGCCGCGCCGAGGTGAGGCCGATGGCAAGGCCTTTCTCGGCGACCTGTTCCAGCGGCAGGACACCATAGAGCCGGTACAGGCTGGCGGTGAACGCGGTGCGGCGCTGGGAGCTGTGGTTGCCGAGGTCTTGCAGGCTGGTCCAGACCTTGACCCCGAAGCGCGACTCGATCTTGTCGCCGTCGTGGATGCGCTGGTCCAACAGATAAAAGAAATACAGGGCCAGCAGGCCGACCCCCAGGCTCAGTGGAATGGCCAGCAACAGCATGCTCAGGCTTTTCGGGAAGACCCGGCTTTCGTTGAGGGTGGCCGGTTCGATCACCGCGATGTTACTGATCTGGCTCTTGTCCAGTTCACGGTCGATCCGCGCTTTCTCGGTACTGCTGCTGTACAGGGCGAAGTTCTTTTGCGCGGCATCGAGCTCGCGTTGCAGGCGGTCCATTTCCGGCTCCAGGGCCAGGGCCTGGCGGCGGTCCTGCTCCAACTGGTTGATCTGGGTCTCTTGCTGGGCTGCCTGGGTCTGCAAGCGGCTGAGACTGACCTGCTGATCGGCGAAGCTGTTCAGCAGACGGGTATAGAGCGGGTTCGGAGCCAGGTTATCGCTACGTTGGACCACTGTGCTCTGCGACTTGAGCAACTCCTGCAGGTTGGCAATCGCCTGGTCCATGGCGATTACGGGGGGAGCGCCTTCCTTGAAGGTACGGAGCATTTCCTGGCGTTCGATCTGCTTGGCGTTGATCCGCTGTTGCAGGTCCTGGCGGTCCGGGTTGAGGCTCATCTGCCGGCCGACGCTGATTTCTTTTTGCAAGCTGTCGCGCTGGACTTTTATCTGCTCCAGCGCGCTTTGGGTCGCGGCCAGGGTACGCAGGGTGTTCAGGTGCTCGCCGCGCAGGTTGTTGAGGTTGCGCGAGATATCGCTCAGGCGCTCGCTGATGCTCACGGCCCCCAGCTCGTTGAGGTGGGCCTGGATCTGCTTCTTGTAGTCGAGGATACGTTTGTCGGTCGCGGTGCTTTCGTCTTCGTAGAAGGTGTACAGGCTTTTACGCCCCAGGGTATGGGTGCGTTCCTGCTCGTACTGCTCGATCCAGCTCCTGACGATGGTCTGGGCCACTTGCGGGTCGTTCCAGGTGAAACTGATTTCCATCACCGAGGAACTGGTGGCGTGGGTCACGGTGAAGTGCTTCAACAACTGCTCCGCCAGGCGTTCGACCGGGGTCTGTTTTTCCACCAGGCCGAGCTGTTGCAGCACGCCACGCCCGAGCTCCAGCAGGCTCTGCGCGGTGCTCTTGAGCAGGCTCTTGAGGGCGGCGATGAAACCCTCCCGAGGTGGCACCCTGGACAACTCGTCGAGGTATTGCTCGGCTACCTGCTTGGCGATGGGGCGCCCGCTGAGTATGCGTTCCTCGTCGAGGATCGGGTCGCGCTGGATGCTGGGGATGATGCTCGCCCGGCGGTCGGAAATCTCGATCGGCAAGGTGCTGGTGTCGCGCCCCGGCTTGACCAGTAGCAGGGCGGTGGACTCATAGCGGTTGGGCAGCAGGAAGGCCCCGAGCAGGATGACGATGAAGGTCACCAGCACGGTGATTTTCACTTCACGTTTGAAAATGAAGAACAGGCGCAACACATCGCGCAAGGAGCGGATATTCATCATGTCTGTTGTCCTTGACGATCAGTTGGTGCGATTGCTGTTGTTCAAGTTGTAGGTCGCGCCGATACCCAGCGATTTCTGGAACGGGATCAACTGGTTCAGGTACAGATCGACCCACTCGATGCCGTTGCCCACGTGGGACTTGGGCACGAACACTACGTCGCCGCGTTGCAGCAGCACCGGTGCCCGGTTGCTGGCACCGGCGAGCAGGGTGTCGCGGTAATCGAAGAAGTAGGTCTTGTAGCGTCCGTCGTCGTCCTGGCGCAGCAGCGCGATGTTGCTGCTGTCACCCACCGGCAACAGGCCGCCGGCGCCGATCAGGGCCTGTTCCAGGGTGGTGACCGTGGTCACCGGCAGGCTCACCGGACTGCGCACCGAGCCTCCGACGAACACGGTGTTGCTCGGTGCCTGGGAGATGTTCACGGTCAGGGCCGAATCCTGGTAGATGTTCTTGAGCTTGTCTTCGAGGAACCGGGTCAGTTGTTGCGGGGTCAGGCCGGCTGCCTTGACGTTGCCGACATAGGGGTAGGAAAAGCTGCCGTCGTTCATCACGGTGAACAGCGTCAACTCGTAGATCGAGTTGGCGGTGAAGGCCGAAATGGACGGCGCTTCGCCGGTGTTGCGGACGATGCGCAAGGTGTCTCCGGCGCGGATGCGCTGGTCCGGCAGCGGTTTGCCGGCCAGGGACTCACCGGCCCGGTGGCCTTCGCGCAGGATGTTGCCGTCCGGTAGTTCCACCTTGGCCGGGATACTGCAGGCGCTGATGAATAAAACACTGAGGATCAGCAGCAGTTTGTGCATTGATCGGTCTCCCCTATGTGCGTGGTCATTCCCGCGGGCAGACACTGCTCCGTCGACGCGGGCGCTCCTGCTGTTTCAGGTGTTTCAGGTGCTGCCGGTTTCGGCGGGAACCCGCCCATAAATGTCGGTGAAGCGCACGATGTCGTCTTCGCCGAGGTATTCGCCGCTCTGCACTTCGATCATCACCAGGTCGATCACCCCGGGGTTGACCAGCCGGTGTTGCCTGCCCGGCTTGATAAAGGTCGATTCATTGGTGTCGAGCATGAATTCCTTGTCGCCACTGGTGACCCACGCCATGCCGCTGACCACGATCCAGTGTTCGCTGCGGTGGTGGTGCAGTTGCAGCGACAGCGAGGCATTGGGCCGGACCACGATGCGCTTGATCTTGAAGCGCTTGCCTTCCTCGAGCACGGTATAGGTGCCCCACGGACGGGTCACGGTACGGTGCAGGCGATAGGCGTCATGGCCCTGGCGCTTGAGCTCCTGGGCGATGAGCTTGACGTCCTGGCTGCGTTTGCCGTCGGCGATCAGCAGCGCGTCCGGGGTGTCGATGATGATCAGGTTGTCGAGACCGATGGCACCCACCAGGCGCTTGGGTGAATCGATGTAGCAGTTGCTGACATCATGCAGCACGGTCTCGCCGTTGCACTGGTTGCCCTGGTCATCGGCGGGGGTCAGTTCACGCACCGCCTGCCAGGAGCCGATATCGCTCCAGCCGAGTTGGCAGGGCACCACCGCGACGTTCCGGGAGCGCTCCATCAGCGCGAAGTCGATGGAAATATCCGGCACCCGGGCCAGGCTCTGGCCGTCGAGCTCCAATTGCAGCTCCTGGCTGCCTTCGCGGCGGTGGCTGTGGGCCAGGCACTCGATCATGGCGTCGAGCACCTCCGGGGCGTGTTCGCGCAGTTCACGCAGCACGGTGTCGGCCCGCAGGCAGAACATGCCGGCGTTCCACAGGTGTCGGCCGCCATTGAGGTATTGGCGTGCCGTCGCCGCATCGGGCTTCTCGACAAAGCGCGTGACCTGAAAGCCGTCGCTGCCCAGCGCCTGATCTTTCTCGATATAGCCGAAACCGGTCTCGGCCCGGGTTGGGACCAGGCCGAAGGTCACCAACCAGCCCTGGTCAGCCAGTGACCGGGCGTTGTCGACCGCCTTGGCGAAGGCGTCCAGATCGTTGATCAGGTGATCGGCCGGCAGCACCAGCAACTGCGCATCTTCGCCGTAGAGCCTGGCCACATGCAGGGCCGCCGCCGCGATGGCTGGGGCGGTATTGCGGCCAAAGGGCTCGAGGATGAAGTCCAGCGCCGCGCCGTCGCGATTCAGCGCGCGATAGTCATCCAGGGTACGGAAGAACACTTCGCGGTTGGTCACCGTCAGCACCCGCTGGACATCGGTAAGCCCGACGGCCCGGCGGAAGGTCTTCTGCAGCAGGCTTTCGCCGTCGGGCAGGCGCATGAAGGGTTTCGGCATGGCCTCGCGGGAGACCGGCCACAGGCGGGTACCGGCGCCACCGGCGATAATGCAGGGAATGAGTGGGCTCATTCAGAAAACCTCGCGGGTCATGAGCACTGCCGGAACAGTACGGAACAGGATGTAGAGGTCGAACCAGATCGACCAGTTTTCTATGTATTCCAGATCGAACTCGACACGTTTTTCGATTTTCTCCAGGGTGTCGGTTTCACCCCGGTAGCCGTTGATCTGAGCAAGCCCGGTGATCCCCGGCTTGACCCGGTGGCGCGAGGTGTATTCCTTGACGGCCTCCTCGAACAGGATGCCCGCCGCCTTGGTGGCCGTGGCGTGGGGGCGCGGGCCGACCATTGACATGCTACCGGCGAAGACATTGAACAGTTGCGGTAGTTCGTCGAGGCTGGTCCTGCGGATAAAACGCCCGACCCGGGTGATCCGGGGATCGTCGCGGATGGTTTGTTTTTCCGCGTTGGCATCGCTCTGGTGTTGATGCATCGAACGAAACTTGAAGACTTCGATCAGGCGGTTGTTGTAGCCGTAGCGCTTCTGGCGGAACAGTACCGGGCCCGGTGAGTCGATCTTGATCGCCAGGGCCACCAGCAGCATCAGCGGTGACAACAGGATCAGCGCGGTGCTCGACAGGACCATGTCCTCCAGGCGCTTGAACATCGGCGACCAGCCGCGCAGGGGCACCTCGGAGGCGTTGAACATCGGCAGGTTGGCGACTTCGGTGATGCGGTTGTGGGCACGCCGGAAGGCAACCATGTCCGGCACCAGCAGTACGTTGACCGGCAGGCGGCGTAGTTCGCGGATGATGCAGTCCATGCGGTTTTCCGCGGACCAGGGCAGGGCGACCAGCACCTGGGTGACTTTTTCTTCGCGGATCAGGTGTTCAAGGTCATGGGCGTTACCCAACAGCGGCAGGTCGACCAGGGTCTTGGGCAGGCGAGCGATGCGGTCGTCGATAAAACCGATGACGCCGGAGCGAATGTCCTGGTGCTGGGCCAGGTACTCGGCCAGGCGCTGGCCGTTTTCGGTGGCGCCGAGGATGACCGCATGTTGCAGGAAGATGCCCCGTTGCATCAGTTGCTGAAACAGGGTCAGCAGGATCAGGCGCTCGATGCCGAACAGCACCAGGCTGGCGAGGAAGCAGGCCAACAGCCCGGTGTTGTTCAGGAAGCTGAACAGTAGCAGGCGCTGATGCATGAACAGCAGCAGGCAGAACGCCGACGACCAGGCGAAGAAGGTGAGCCGGAAACGCAACAGGTTGCTGAAGATCGCCTCGGCATACACGCCCAGCGCCTGGAAGATCAGGACGCTGATGAAGCTGAAGAACAGCAGCAGCGAGAGGTAGCTCTTGATGAGGTCGGGATTCTGTTCGCGCAGGTAAGCCAGCAGCATCAGGCCGGGCAACATCACGGTCACGCCGTGGACCAGGCGGATGCCGAACAGGAAATACTCGACCATGCTGGGTCGGGTCAGTAACAGGCTGTCAACCGGCTGCAGGCGCATAACTCCCCCCTCCCGTTTCACCATCGCGAAATGGCAATGAAACATTACGGCAGTTATTTCCAATGGAAATACCGAGGTGTTTTTGCGCTGACCTCATCCCTGGAGGCTGATTGTTTTCCGGATCGAACAGCGTCAACCCAACAAATGGGGCTTCCTGCTCGTCGTTTTGCGAGGGTCATCGACCTGATGTGTCGTATTTTTCTCTGGTTCTGACGACCAAGGCTTGAGTAAAGCTCATAAAACAGTAAGTTGCCAGCCCTAATGTGACTGATAGTCAAAAAAAAGTCGCACTGGGCAATGTGCGCCAGAGCGACGAGCGTGGCAGATAAATTCAATGCGGCAAGGGCTCGCCGCCGCTCAGTCGTCGAGGCTGATGATTTGCTCGCGCACGGCGAACAGCACGAGGCCGGCGACGTCGAAGATCTGTAGTCGCTTCATGACCTGCGAGCGGTGGGTTTCCACGGTCTTGATGCTCAGGCCCAGGCCATGGGCGATTTCCCGCGTCGACTTGCCACGGACGATCAGCCGCAGGATTTCCAGCTGGCGCCCGGTCAGGTTGTGGGTCTCGGCCCGTTCGGCCGGCAGGTTGCGCTGGACCTGGGTCAGGGCCTGGTTGATCACCGTATGGGCGATGGCCGGGCTCAGGTAGCGTTCGTTGCCACGCAGAGCGTCCAGCGCCTGGGCCAGCTCGGTGGCCGTGGTGTCCTTGAGCAGGTAGCCGTGGGCACCGATTTCCAGGGCCTGCATGATCAGTTGCGGGTCGGTGTGCATCGACAGGATCAGCACCTTGCTCTGCGGACGCGCGGCCTTGAGTTGGCGCAGGGCGTCCAGGCCTCCGGTCCCGCGCATGGACAGGTCGAGCAGGATGATATCCGGGTTCAAGCGTTCCACGGCCTCAAGCAACTGTGCGCCATCGCTGGCTTCGCCGATCACGGCGTATCCCGGGATATCCTGGACCAAGGCGCGGACACCGGCCCGGATCAGTGAGTGGTCATCTACCAGAAGCAGGTTGCAGGTCATGGCGTCTTATTCTTGCTGGCGCGTTCCAGGGCGCGCGGCGCCCAGGGCAGCAGTGCATCGATCTGCGTACCTTTGCCGGGTTCGCTGGTGACTGTCAATGTTCCGCCGGCCTGTTCGATGCGCTCGGCCATGCCGGCCATGCCGCGCTGGCCTGCCTCGCCGGGATTGGCCGCCGGTGAGAACCCCTGGCCATCATCGGCGATGTGCAGGAACAAGCCCTCGGGCAAGCGTTTGATGCGAACCAGCAGGTTGTGCGCCTGGGCATGGCGCAGCATGTTGGTGACAGCTTCCTGGGTTACGCGGAATGTGGTTACCGCCATTTCTTCAGGAATACCGGTCAACCGCTGGTGACATTCCAGGCTCCAGAGCACGTCGGTGTTTTCCAGGGTCTTGAGCAAATGTGCCCGCAGGCTGGCCTCCAGGCCAAGGCTGCTCAACTGGCGCGGATTGAGAATGGCCGAGACGTCGCGAACCTTGGCCAGGGTTTCGTCCAGGGTGTCGTTCAGCGTCTGGTATTGGCTTTGCAGGTCGTCGGGCAAGCGCCGTTGCAACCACTGGGCCTGGAGCTTGGCCGCCGTGAGCAGTTGGCCGATGTCGTCATGCAGCTCGCGACTGAGGCGGTGCCGTTCGTTTTCCTGCACCTGAAGCAGGCGATCAGCCAGTTCCTGCGGCTGGAACTGGATCGAGGTGCTTGAGTCGCGGTGCTGGAGCCAGACACTGGCCAAGGCGGCCAGGTTCAGGATCAGCAATCCCAATGGCAGGCTGGCGCTGGTGCTGTAGATAAGTAGGCTGGCAATGGCCGAGCTGATGCATAGCGCGGCTGTCAGCCGGCGGGCATTCTTTCGAGAGGGGAACCAAGGCTTGAATGACTTGAGGCTGACGTACATAGCGTATGGAGCCAATGAATGTTCGCTACGGGTAGACCGTCAGGACAACCGACAGGCCAAGTTTGAAAAGCGGGTACGGGTTAATGCGCCAACTCAGGGTGAAACAGTGTCAGGGTGAGCAACTTTGCGCAATGATGTCATATTGATATCTAGTTGGAAAATTACTAGCCTGTACAAGTACATATGAGAACGGCGCGCATAATACCACGTCATTCAAGGTCGGTCGCTCCCTGTTGATATATGTCCGAGTGGTCAGTTTTTTCTTGTACGATTGTTCCACAAGTGGTGTTGGATATCTTACTCTAATTGACACTGGAAGAGTGTTCCGGGACTTTAGTCGTGTAGACACTAGTTATTCTTTTTGCATTAAAAATCCACGGCCTGAAACCCGAAAGTTCGAGGTTAGTTGCTGTTGTCGTTTCTGGCTGTGAAGCGGGATGGGTCGAAGACGTGCCAAGAGTGGCGAGCCAGGGCGTTTCGATGGGCGTGGGAGGGCCAGCGTTTCAAGCGGATCGTTCAGGGAACGTGATCAGGGTGAAGGTCTTCGGCTCGCCGATGGTCGATCCATATTGGCCGGTCTGGATGGCAAGGGCGGTAATCAGTTCGGATTGTTCTTCGTCGTCCAGGCTCAGTTGGCCGGTACGCGGGTCGATCAGTTCGACCTGCCAAGCCAGCAGTGTCAGGCAGTTGCGCAAGGCCAGCAAGGCATCTTCGTGCAGGTTGAGCGGGTCCTGGGGCTGGCTCAGGAGGGCGTGGATCTGCCGCGAGAAGCGGGCCATCGAGCGCACGCCCAGGCCTTGCGCGCAGCTGGCCAGCGTGTGCAGCGAGACGAGGAGGCAATCAATGGCGTCCTTGTCGTTGCGGATCAGTTCCAGATGCTGGCAGCACTCCTGCATCTTCGTCTGCAGGGCGTGGGCCTCCACCAGGAATTCCGGCAAGCTGGCTTGCCGCTCTTTACCGTTCAGCATGCTTTATCTCCTTGATTGCATAGGCAGGCGATAGAAGGTCGCGCGGGGCGAACGGTTTTAAAGTTAATGCCGGCAGGCCGTGTGTGTCTGTAGTCTGTTTCCGATTGTTTCGAATCGCTGTTATTGCATTTTGTTCTCAGGTGCTTGCTGGCGGGCGTTGGAAAAACCCACGGACAAGCTCGCAGGAATCGGCCGGAAGCGGCGGTCCAGAGGGCTTGAGCATGACTGGTGAGCGTTTTCACCAGGCTGTCTGGACATGGTCCTGCAATCGAAAGCAAAAGCCTGACTCCATTCATGCAATGAGAATGGCGTCACATTAATGGCTATTGGATATTGCGAATATCAGGTTGGGCCTGATTGTCGCTAGGGGATTCCCCTAGTATGAGGAACTATAGCTGAAATCTGTGGTCGCGCATGGCGACAGCGAGGGATGAACCGAGTAAAGCATGATGCTAATATGACATCAATGCTTTTGGCCGGCATTTTGTCAGGGGGTCAAGGTCCGATATTCTCAGCCGATAACCTATTCAATGTCACTTTCAGCACCAAGCCCAGGAGTCACTAATGGCCGGCATTCTCGACACAGTAGATCAACGTACGCAACTGGTGGGTGAGAACCGGCTGGAGATTCTCATGTTTCGTCTGGCGGGGCGCCAGCTGTTTGCGATCAACGTGTTCAAGGTTCAGGAAGTGTTGCAACTGCCCAAGCTGACCTTGATGCCCCAGCGCCATCCGTTCGTTTGCGGCGTGGTCAACCTGCGGGGCCAGACGCTGCCGGTGATCGATCTGTCCCAGGCGATTGGCATGCGCCCGTTGGTGCCCGGGCCCGACAGCACCATCATCGTCACCGAGTACAACCGTTCGGTCCAGGCGTTCCTGGTCGGTGGCGTGGACCGTATCGTCAACATGAACTGGGAAGCGATCCTGCCGCCACCTACCAGCGCCGGCCGCCAGCATTACCTGACCGCCATCAGCAAGGTGGACGACCAGTTGGTGGAAATCATCGACGTGGAAAAGGTCCTGGCCGAGATTGTGCCCTACAACGCCAAAGTGTCCCGTGAAAAACTCGACGACCCGGTCATGGAGCAGGCGCGTGGCCGCGAAGTGTTGTTGGTCGATGACTCGAACGTGGCCCTGTCGCAACTGCGCGATACCCTCGGGCAGTTGGGGGTGAAAATGCATATTGCCAGCGACGGCCTGAAAGCCTTGAACATGCTCAAGGGCTGGGCGGATGCCGGTGAGGTCATGACCGACAAGCTGCTGATGGTCTTTACCGATGCGGAAATGCCGGAAATGGATGGCTATCGCCTGACCACCGAAATTCGTAACGACCCTCGCCTGCGCGGGCTGTATGTGGTCCTGCACACCTCGTTGTCCGGCAGTTTCAACGATGCCATGGTGAAGAAGGTGGGTTGCGACAACTTCCTCTCCAAGTTCCAGCCGGACAAACTGGTGGATGTGGTGCGCCAGCGGCTGATGCTGGATAACGCCTGATCTCCCCCCGCTCCTGTAGAATCGTTGTTTTTCTCACCGGGAGCAGGGGATGTTGCGTCTGAGCGCGTTGTATCGATATCCGTTGAAATCCGCCAGGGCCGAGGCCCTGCACCAAAGCCCGCTGGACGAACTGGGTCTGGCCGGGGATCGGCGCTGGATGCTGGTGGACGAGACCAGCGGGCGCTTTCTGACTCAGCGCGCGGTGGGCAAGATGAGTCAGTTGTCGGCGCTGTGGAACCTGGCCGGTGGCCTGACCCTGAGCGCTCCCGGGTATGCGGCGCTGGACGTGGCCTTGCCCGGGAAGAACGACGCCTTGCGTGGCGTGACCATCTGGAGCGACACCTTGCGCGTGCCGGATGCCGGCGATGAGGCGGCGGCCTGGCTGAGCGGGTTTATTGGCAAGCCTACTCGTCTGGTGCATGTGCCACTGGAACGAGCGCGCCTGACTCAAGCGGGTTACGGCAACGAGGATGACCGGGTGGCGTTCGCCGATGGTTTCCCCTTGCTGCTGATTGGCCAGGCTTCGCTGGATGACCTGTCGCGCAAGGTCGGGCGAGAGCTGGAGATGCTGCGTTTTCGGCCAAATCTGGTGATCGAGGGCGGCGATGCCTTTGCCGAGGACACCTGGAAGCGTATTCGCATCGGTGAAGTCGAGTTTCGGCTGGTGAAACCCTGTTCCCGCTGCATCCTGACCACCCTCGATCCGCGGACCGGTGAGCGCAGTGCGGATCGCGAGCCGTTGACGACCCTCAAGACCTATCGTGAGCGCGATGGCGAGGTGATGTTCGGGCAGAACCTGGTCAATGATGGCCAGGGTGTGCTGGAAGTCGGGATGCCTGTCACCGTGCTCGAATAACCGCTGTTTTTCACGCTTTTGCAGATAACGCGTTGACCCTTGGCTCAGCATGGGTCGTGCGAGAGCCGGCTTGCCGGCGATGGCGACAGTGCGCTTGCATCGTCATCGCCGGCTCCCAAGGGCGCGCCTTATTGGTCGTCAAAATACCGCTCATGCCAATCGACCAACGGCTGCGGCACGTTGAGCTTCTGACCGTAGATCACCGAGTACGACAATACGTTCTGCACATACTGTCGGGTTTCGTCGAACGGAATGCTTTCCACCCACACGTCGAAGCCTAGATGGTTGGCCCCCTTGAGCCATTGTCTGACGCGACCGGGGCCAGCGTTGTAGGCGGCGGTTGCCAATACGCGGTTGCCATTGAACTGCCCATGCACCTGGCTCAGGTAGGCCGCACCCAGCTGGATGTTCTTGTCCGGGTCCAGGACCTGCTGCGGCGAGGCCAGCGGAATGCTGAACTTGCGCGCGGTTTCCTTGGCCGTCCCCGGCATCAGTTGCATCAGGCCGCTGGCTCCCACGCCGGAACGGGCGTCATCCATGAAGGCGCTTTCCTGGCGGGTGATGGCGAACACCCAGCTCGAGTGCAGTCCGCGTACCTTGGCTTCCCGCACCAGAGTGTCGCGATGCGCCATGGGGAAGCGGATATCCAGGTCATCCCAGTATTGCGCCTGGCTGATGGTGCGAATGGCCGGGAAATACCATTTCAAGTCATAGGCCAGACGAGCCTGGGCGACCATTTCATCACGGCTGAACAGGCGGCTGACGTGGTACCACTCGCGGCGCCCGTCGACGATCTGGCCGCGGTCATGCAACTCCAGCGCACGGCGTATGCCCGGGGTATTACGGACCTTGTTCATTATCTGCTGGCTGAGCACCAGGGGGCGATTGGCCAGTTGATAGGGCGATTGGGAGCGGTCGGCGGCGAGGAAACCGTAGAAGTCGCGCTCGCGGGCGACGCTTTTCAACAGTTCCAGGGCCTGCGGGTTCTGCGGCTCCGCCAGCTCCAGGCTGCGGGCTTGCCAGTAGCGCCAGCGATTGGTGGTCGCCAGATCCTGTGGCAGCCGGCGTGTCAGCTGGTAGGCGTCTTCCCAGCGGGCCAGGCGCAGCAGCAGGCGCAGGCGCCATTCGGTCACGGTGTTGTCCCGCAGTTCCGGATCGTACTGGGTCATGATCTCCAGTGCGCGGCTGTCGTAGCGGCGGGCCAGGGTCAGGCCGATTTCACGGGCGATCGCAACCTTTTCGTCACGGGAGAAGTGCATGCTCACGGCGTAGCTGTCGAGCAGCGGCATGGCCTTGTCCGGGTCCTGGCGGGCCAGGCGGCGCAGGCCGAGGCCGACCACGTCGGACATGGCCTCGTCCGCTGGAATGAAGCGTGCGGGCTGGCTCAGCAGCTCAGGTTTCTGCGCCACTTCAATCATCAGCCGGCCCTGCGGGGCCAGGCTGGTCAGCCCGCTGACCAGGCTGCTGGCCAAGCCATAGTTGCGCGCCTCGGCCGCCAGTTTCAGGCGCTGCCAGCGTTTCTGTTCGGTCAGTTGGCCGTCGGCGGCCCAGGTGCCGAACAGGGCGTCGCAGGCGCTCGGCTGGGTCTTGCCGGTCAGCCAGAGTTTTTCCGCCGTGGCATAGCCCTCGGCACGCAGGTTGTGGCTGAGCTGGTACTGGCCATTGAGGCAGTCCAGTTCGGTGAAGTTCAGCTTGGGGTCGTAGTACTTGACGAAGGGTTGCCAGTCGCCGCGTTCGGCCAGCCAGCGCAACCAGCGCAGTTTCATCCAGTTGGCCTGGGGCAGGTCGCCATGCTCGGCGAGGAATTGCTCGATCTCGGCGTTGCTTGCGGTCTTCAGGCGCGCGGTCAGCTCGTCGTAGGCCAGGTACGGCTCCAGCGGGTAGTCACGGAGGGCGTCCTGGTAACGGAAGTAGGGGCCCGAGTCACCGTTGGCGAGCGCGCGCTTGGCTTCATCGTAAAACTGGCGTTGCTGGGAGAGTTCCACCGCCTGAACGGCTTGGACAGCGCAGGTAGAAAGAAGCAGGAATGATAAAAAATTGAACAGACGGCTGCGCATGGGACTTCCGAAAAAATAAAACCGGATAAGCCGTGGAAAATTCCACGGTTGATTACTAATAGCTTAGCTGTTTGCCAACCGTGGGAGAACGTTTTACCGGCCGCTGTACGCAACTTGATACCAATTGTCATCTTGACCAGGGCCTGGGTAAAAATGCCGGCCGCCTCCGGGTCCAAGTCAGGTAGAATACGCCCCCGGTTTTTGGAGAAGCTCATGACCCTGCTCAAATTCAGCGATGTGTCCCTTGCTTTCGGCGCTATGCCGTTGTTGGACAAGGTGTCGTGGCAGATCGCCCGTGGTGAGCGGGTGTGCATTATCGGCCGCAACGGCACAGGCAAGTCCAGCATGTTGAAGCTGGTCAAGGGCGTTCAGAAGCCCGATGACGGCTCCGTCTGGCGCGCGCCCGGGCTCAAGATCGGCGAGTTGCCGCAAGAATTGCCGCTGGCCGACGACCGCACCGTGTTCGATGTGGTTGCCGAGGGCCTGGATGGCGTTGGCGAGTTGCTGGCCCAGTATCATCACCTGAGCCAGAACATCGTCACCGATGCCGACCTGGACAAGCTCATGCATGTCCAGCATGACCTCGAGGCCCGCGATGGCTGGCGTTTGCAGACCCTGGTCGACAGTACCCTGAGCCGCCTGCAACTGCCCGCCGACAAGACGCTTGCCGAGTTGTCCGGCGGCTGGCGGCGGCGTGTCCTGCTGGCCCAGGCGCTGGTGTCCGAACCGGACCTGTTGCTGCTCGACGAACCGACCAACCACCTGGACATCGGCGCGATTGCCTGGCTCGAAGAAGCCTTGAAGGATTTCCAGGGCGCGGTGTTGTTCATCACCCACGACCGTTCCTTCCTGCAGAACCTGGCGACCCGCATCCTCGAGCTGGACCGTGGCGGCCTGATCGACTGGAATGGCGATTACGCCAGCTTCCTGGTGCACAAGGAGGCCACGCTGGCCGCCGAGGAAACCGCCAACGCCTTGTTCGACAAGCGCCTGGCCCAGGAAGAAGTGTGGATCCGCCAGGGTATCAAGGCCCGCCGGACCCGCAATGAAGGCCGTGTACGCGCGTTGAAGGCCCTGCGCGTGGAGCGTAGCGAGCGTCGTGAGCGCACTGGCAAGGCGAACATTCTGCTCGACACCGCCGACAAGTCCGGCAAGCAGGTGATGGTGTTGGAAAACGTCAGCTTCGCTCACCCGGGCGGGCCGTTCCTGATCAAGGACTTCTCCATGGTCCTGCAGCGTGGCGACCGGATCGGCCTGCTGGGGGCCAACGGCACCGGCAAGACCACCTTGCTCAAGCTGATGCTCAATGGCTTGCAGCCGACCAGCGGCACGGTGGAAGAGGGCACGCGGATCGACGTGGCCTACTTCGACCAGTTGCGCCATCAACTGGACCTGGAAAAGACCGTGATCGACAACGTCGCCGAAGGTCGCGACTTTATCGATATCGATGGCCAGAGCCGTCATGTGCTGAGTTACCTGGGCGACTTCCTGTTCAGTCCGCAGCGCGCCCGCACCCCGGTCAAGGCCTTGTCCGGCGGTGAGCGTGCCCGCCTGTTGCTGGCCAAGCTGTTCAGCAAACCGTCCAACCTGCTGGTGCTCGACGAACCGACCAACGACCTCGATGTGGAAACCCTCGAGTTGCTGGAAGAAGTGCTGCTGACATTCAGCGGTACCGTGTTGATGGTCAGCCACGACCGGGCATTCCTCGACAACGTGGTGACCAGTACCCTGGTTTTCGAAGGCGAGGGCAAGGTGCGCGAGTACGTCGGCGGTTACCAGGACTGGCTGCGCCAGGGCGGTTCGCCGCGTTTGCTTGGGGTGACCGAGAACAAGTCCGGCAAGGCCGAACTCAATTCGGCGGTGGTCAAGGCGGCGCCGGTGGCGGCTGTCGAGCAGCCGGCGGCGAAGAAAAAGCTCAGCTACAAGTTGCAGCGCGAGCTGGAAGCGCTGCCGGGTGAGATCGAGGCCAAGGAGCAGCAGATTGCCGCGGTCGAGGCGGAAATGGCCGAGACGCGCTTCTATCAGCGTCCGGCGACGGAGACGGCTTCGGTCATCGCTGGGCTGGAAAAACTCCAGGCCGAGCTGGAGGTGATGGTGGAGCGTTGGGCCGAGCTGGACGCCTGAGTGATCGCCGAGTAACGAAAAGCCCGGTCCCAACTTGTGTGGGAGCCGGGCTTTTCATTGGTCGCGCCGTTCTCTTGAAGTAGTACCGATGTTTTGTGATCTGCGCAAATCTGTGGGAGCCCGCTTGCTGGCGATGAGGCCCTTGAGTCTTGCATTGATCTCACGGATGCCATCGCCAGCAAGCTGGCTCTTGCAGTTGCTATTTCAAGGTCCGTCAGTTGGTATCCAGGATCAGCTCGGTCGTTTGATCAGGTGCACCGCCAGTACATCGCACGGCGCCCCGTGCAGCACATCGTTGGCGGTGGAGCCCAGCAGCAGTGCCAGGCCATGGCGGCCATGGCTGCCGACCACGATCAGGTCGCACTGCTGTTCCTTGGCCAGGTGGTGGATTTCCTGGCGCGGCTGGCCATAGGTCAGGTGGCAGTGGTCTTTGGAAAGTTCCGGATATTTGGCGATCAGCCGATCGAGGCGCTCCTTGGCCTGGTCGAATTGCTGTTGTTGCAATTGGGAAAGGTCCATGGGCACATCCCCTCCGAAGGCCATGGCCATGGGTTCGACGATATGCACCAGTGATAGCTTGGCCTGGCTGCTGACCGACAGTTCGCGTGCGCGCTTGATGACCGGGTCGCATTCTTCTGTCAGGTCGACAGCTACCAGAATGTGTTCGTAGCTCATGAAAGGCACTCCTGAGGATCGCAATAACGTTAAGTATGGCTGGTTTCAAGCGGATTGGCTCATCGGCGAGCCAAGCGCTCATCAAGAATCGAGAGAGTTAGAGATATGACGGTATGGATAGTGGTGTCAATCCTGGCGCTGGTGTTGAGCCCCCTGGCCTGGTTGCGTCCTTCGCGCCGCCAGAGCGGGATGATGGCCGTGCGCATGGAGGCGCGCCGCCTCGGCCTGGGGATGCAATTGGCGCCCCAGGAGTGGCCGCACTGGTTGCCGCACGAGCCTCCCAGCCCTTGCGCGCAGTACCATCGGCCGCGCTTGCGCGGCGACAGCCCTTGCTGGTGCTATTGGCAGATCGCCCCCGGAGTATGGGCCAATCAATGGCGTGAGCCGCTGACGGACGACAAGCTGCTGGCGCAGTTCAGAACGTTGCCGGACAGCGTTTACAAGATCGAGGCGGATAAGCAGATGATTGCCGTGTATTGGGGCGAGCGCGGCGATGCCCAGGCCTTGCCGGCCATCGCGGCAGTACTCAAGGCCCTGGCCTGACGCAGGATCGGCCGGTCGACGCTACACTATTGATTCGCTGAATGGCTGGCCATAGACCTTGTGGCTCGCGCATATTCACGCCCGGAATATGACTGGGAAGTCGCTTTTTCCGCAATGTTTTCGGCAATTGACAATTGCCGCGAATTCCGTGAAGGTGTTCACACCCAAATCAAACGGGCGTATGAATTGAGCGTTTGTCTGATCAGACGGCTCCAAACAGAATCCCGACTATCGCGTTGGCGGGTGTGCCTGGCGGCTTGGCGTAGCATCGACGGTAACGTCAGTGCCGTACCATCCGCTCGCGTCCGACGTGTACTGTTCAGCTTCCATATCGTGGAGATCAGTTGATGATTTACGAAGGTAAAGCCATCACGGTTAAGGCTCTTGAAAGTGGCATCGTCGAACTGAAGTTCGACCTCAAGGGTGAGTCCGTCAACAAGTTCAACCGTCTAACCCTGGGCGAATTGCGCCAGGCCGTGGACGCCCTCAAGGCTGACGCGTCCGTCAAGGGCGTTATCGTCAGCAGCGGCAAGGATGTGTTCATCGTTGGCGCCGATATCACCGAATTTGTCGACAACTTCAAGTTGCCGGATGCCGAGCTGGTGGCCGCCAACCTCGAAGCCAACAAGATTTTCAGCGATTTCGAAGACCTGGCCGTGCCGACTGTCGCCGCAATCAATGGCATTGCTCTGGGCGGTGGCCTGGAAATGTGCCTGGCCGCGGATTTCCGGGTCATGTCCAGCAGCGCCAAGATCGGCCTGCCGGAAGTCAAGCTGGGAATCTACCCGGGCTTCGGTGGTACCGTCCGTCTGCCGCGCCTGATCGGTGCGGATAACGCCATCGAGTGGATCGCCGCGGGTAAAGAAAACCGCGCCGAAGACGCCCTGAAAGTCGGCGCCGTCGATGCCGTGGTCGCTCCGGACAAGCTCCAGGAAGCCGCTCTGGAACTGCTCAAGCGCGCCATCTCCGGCGAACTCGATCACAAGGCCAAGCGCCAGCCGAAGCTGGACAAGCTCAAGCTCAACGCCATCGAGCAGATGATGGCCTTCGAAACCGCCAAGGGTTTCGTCGCCGGTCAGGCCGGTCCGAACTACCCGGCTCCGGTCGAAGCGATCAAGACCATCCAGAAGGCCGCCAACTTCGGTCGTGACAAGGCCCTGGAAATCGAAGCCGCCGGCTTCGTCAAGCTGGCCAAGACCGCGGCTGCGCAAAGCCTGATCGGTTTGTTCCTGAACGACCAGGAACTGAAGAAAAAGGCCAAGGCCTACGACGAAATCGCCAAGGACGTGAAACAGGCCGCCGTATTGGGTGCCGGTATCATGGGCGGCGGTATCGCCTATCAGTCGGCTTCCAAAGGTACGCCGATCCTGATGAAGGACATCAACGAGCACGGCATCGAGCAGGGGCTGGCGGAAGCCGCGAAACTGCTGGTGGGGCGCGTTGACAAGGGCCGCATGACCGCCGCGAAAATGGCTGAAGTGCTCAACGGCATTCGTCCGACCCTGTCCTATGGTGACTTTGGCCATGTCGACCTGGTGGTCGAAGCGGTCGTCGAGAACCCTAAAGTCAAGCAGGCGGTACTGGCGGAAGTGGAAGCCCAGGTCAAGGAAGATGCCATCCTGGCCTCCAACACCTCGACCATCTCCATCAGCCTGCTGGCCAAGGCCCTCAAGCGTCCGGAAAACTTCGTCGGCATGCACTTCTTCAACCCGGTGCACATGATGCCGCTGGTGGAAGTGATTCGCGGCGAGAAGTCCAGCGAACAAGCGGTCTCCACCACCGTGGCCTATGCCAAGAAAATGGGCAAGAACCCGATCGTGGTCAACGACTGCCCGGGCTTCCTGGTCAACCGTATCCTGTTCCCGTACTTCGGCGGTTTCGCCAAACTGGTCAGCGCCGGTGTGGACTTCGTCCGTATCGACAAGATCATGGAGAAGTTCGGCTGGCCGATGGGCCCGGCCTACCTGATGGACGTGGTTGGCATCGACACCGGTCACCACGGCCGTGACGTCATGGCCGAAGGTTTCCCGGATCGCATGAAGGACGACCGTCGTTCGGCGGTGGATGCCCTCTACGAGGCCAAGCGCCTGGGCCAGAAGAACGGCAAGGGTTTCTACGCCTACGAGACCGACAAGCGCGGCAAACAGAAGAAAGTCGCCGACTCGTCGGTGCTGGAAGTGCTCAAGCCGATCATCTACGAGCAGCGTGAAGTGAGCGACGAGGACATCATCAACTGGATGATGATCCCGCTGTGCCTGGAAACCGTGCGCTGCCTGGAAGACGGTATCGTCGAAACCGCCGCCGAAGCCGACATGGGTCTGGTCTACGGTATCGGTTTCCCTCCCTTCCGTGGCGGTGCGTTGCGCTACATCGACTCCATCGGTGTGGCCGAATTCGTTGCCCTGGCCGATCAGTACGCCGACCTGGGCGCGCTGTACCACCCGACCGCGAAGCTGCGTGAAATGGCCCGCAACGGCCAGCGGTTCTTCGGTTAAGCGCCCACATTAGAGCGAGAGTGAACGATATGAGCTTGAATCCTAGAGACGTCGTGATTGTCGACTTCGGTCGTACTCCGATGGGCCGCTCCAAGGGCGGCATGCACCGTAACACCCGCGCCGAGGACATGTCGGCGCACCTGATCAGCAAGCTGCTGGAACGCAACGTCAAGGTCGACCCGAACGAAGTCGAGGACGTGATCTGGGGCTGTGTGAACCAGACCCTGGAGCAGGGCTGGAACATCGCCCGCATGGCCTCGCTGATGACCCAGATCCCGCATACCGCCGCCGGCCAGACCGTCAGCCGCCTGTGCGGTTCGTCAATGAGCGCGTTGCACACCGCCGCCCAGGCAATCATGACCGGCAACGGTGACGTCTTCGTCGTCGGCGGCGTCGAGCATATGGGCCATGTGGGCATGATGCACGGTGTCGATCCGAACCCACACATGTCCCTGTACGCGGCGAAAGCCTCGGGCATGATGGGTTTGACCGCGGAGATGCTCGGCAAGATGCACGGCATCACCCGCGAGCAACAGGATGCCTTCGGCGTGCGTTCCCACCAGTTGGCCTACAAGGCCACCGTGGAAGGCAAGTTCAAGGACGAGATCATCCCGATGCAGGGGTATGACGAGAACGGTTTCCTCAAGGTGTTCGACTACGACGAAACCATTCGTCCGGAAACCACCCTGGAAAGCCTGGCGGCCCTGAAGCCGGCGTTCAACCCCAAGGGCGGTACCGTGACGGCGGGGACTTCCTCGCAGATCACCGACGGCGCCTCGTGCATGATCGTGATGTCGGCACAGCGTGCCCAGGACCTGGGTATCCAGCCGTTGGCGGTGATCCGCTCCATGGCCGTGGCGGGTGTCGACCCGGCGATCATGGGCTACGGTCCGGTACCGGCGACCCAGAAAGCCCTCAAGCGCGCGGGCCTGGCTATCTCCGATATCGACTTCTTCGAGCTCAACGAAGCCTTCGCCGCACAGGCCCTGCCGGTGCTCAAGGATCTGAAAGTGCTCGACAAGATGAACGAGAAGGTTAACCTGCACGGCGGCGCCATCGCCTTGGGCCACCCGTTCGGTTGTTCCGGTGCGCGAATCTCCGGCACCTTGCTCAACGTGATGAAGCAGAATGGCGGTACCCTCGGGGTGTCCACCATGTGCATTGGTCTCGGCCAAGGCATCACTACCGTCTTCGAACGCGTCTAAGCGTCTCGTCGAAGGAAGCCGGGGCCTGGTGCCCCGGCTTTTGTTTTTCCGATTTTTTTATTTTTATTTGTAAGGAGCCGATACATGAAACTGGAACCCGGGCTCTATCAGCATTACAAGGGGCCGCAGTACCGAGTTTTCAACGTGGCACGGCACTCCGAGACCAATGAGGAATTGGTGTTCTACCAAGCCCTGTATGGCGATTACGGCTTTTGGGTACGGCCCTTGAGCATGTTCCTGGAGTCGGTCGAGGTTGACGGCGAACAGGTCCCGCGCTTTGCTTTGGTGCAAGCCGAACCGAGCCTTTTTTCAAGGCCCTGAGGGGAGGGCGCGCAGAACCCTGTGCTTGACCTCACCTTGTAGCCACTATATATAGCGGTGCCGCGTCAGGCGCAGTCCGCCTCTCACTTCTAGCATTCAGGAATTTTCCGATCCATGGGCAAATCGCTGGTCATTGTGGAATCCCCGGCTAAGGCCAAGACCATCAACAAGTACTTGGGTACCCAGTACGTGGTGAAGTCGAGTATCGGCCATATCCGAGACCTGCCCACCAGCGGTTCGGCGAGTGCCACCAAAGAGCCCGCTGCCAAGCGCGGCAAGGCGGCGGCTGGCGAAGCCCCGGTGCTGTCGGCGAAGGACAAGGCGCGCAAGCAGCTGGTCTCGCGCATGGGCGTCGATCCGGACCACGGTTGGAAAGCCCGCTACGAGATCCTTCCCGGCAAGGAGAAGGTGATCGAGGAGCTGCGCCGCCTGGCCAAGGATGCCGACACCATCTATCTCGCAACGGACTTGGACCGCGAAGGGGAAGCCATTGCCTGGCACCTGCGCGAAGCCATCGGTGGCGATGACAGCCGCTACAAGCGCGTGGTGTTCAACGAAATCACCAAGAAAGCCATCCAGGAAGCCTTCTCGGCGCCTGGCGAGCTGGATATCGACCGCGTCAATGCCCAGCAGGCCCGGCGCTTCCTTGACCGTGTGGTGGGTTACATGGTCTCGCCATTGCTGTGGTCGAAGATCGCCCGTGGTCTGTCCGCCGGTCGCGTGCAGTCGGTAGCGGTGAAGCTGGTGGTCGAGCGTGAGCGCGAGATCCGTGCCTTCAACCCCGAAGAGTACTGGGAAGTCCACGCCGACCTCGGCACCACCAAGGGCGCCAAGGTGCGCTTTGAAGTGGCGCGTGAGAAGGGCGAGGCGTTCAAGCCGCTCAATGAAGCCCAGGCCATGGCGGCCCTGGACCAGCTCAAGGCCTCCAGCTACAGCATCGTCAAGCGCGAGGACAAACCGACCAGCAGCAAACCGTCGGCGCCATTCATTACCTCAACCCTGCAGCAGGCCGCGAGCAACCGCCTGGGCTTCGGGGTGAAGAAAACCATGATGATGGCCCAGCGCTTGTACGAAGCGGGCTACATCACCTATATGCGTACCGACTCCACCAACCTCTCGGTTGATGCCGTGGCGATGGCGCGCACTTATATCGAAAGCGAGTTCGGCGCGAAATACCTGCCGTCCGCCCCTAACGTCTACAGCAGCAAAGCCGGCGCGCAGGAAGCTCACGAAGCCATTCGTCCTTCGGATGTGAACACCGACCCGAGCAAGCTGTCGGGCATGGAGCGTGATGCCGAGCGTCTCTACGAGCTGATCTGGCGCCAGTTCGTGGCCTGCCAGATGCTGCCGGCGCAATACCTGTCGACCACCGTCAGCGTCGCCGCCGGTAACTTCGAGCTGCGTGCCAAGGGTCGCATCCTCAAGTTCGACGGTTACACCCGGGTACTGCCGCAGATGAGCAAGCCGGGCGACGACGACGTGCTGCCCGACATGGTCCAGGGCGAGGTGATGAAACTGATCCAGCTGGATCCGACCCAGCACTTCACCAAGCCGCCGGCGCGTTACTCCGAAGCCAGCCTGGTCAAGGAAATGGAAAAACGTGGTATCGGTCGTCCCTCGACCTATGCGGCGATCATCTCCACCATCCAGGACCGTGGTTATGTGGCGCTGCACAACCGCCGCTTCTACTCCGAGAAAATGGGCGACATCGTCACCGAGCGTCTGTCGGAGAGTTTCTCCAACCTGATGGACTACGGCTTTACCGCCAGCATGGAAGAGCATCTCGACGACGTGGCCCAGGGCGAGCGCGACTGGAAGAACGTACTCGACGAATTCTACGGCGACTTCAAGAAAAAACTCGAAGTGGCGGAAAACCCCGACAGCGGCATGCGCGCCAACCAGCCGGTGATGACCGACATCCCGTGCCTGACCTGCGGTCGGCCGATGCAGATTCGGACGGCCTCCACCGGTGTGTTCCTCGGTTGCTCGGGCTACAGCCTGCCGCCCAAGGAGCGCTGCAAGGCCACCGTCAACCTGGTGCCGGGCGATGAAATCGCCGCCGACGACGAGGGTGAGTCCGAATCCCTGGTGCTGCGTGGCAAGCATCGCTGCCCGATCTGCAGTACGGCGATGGATGCCTACCTGCTGGACGAAAAGCGTAAGTTGCACATCTGCGGCAACAACCCGGATTGCGCCGGCTATGAGATCGAAGAAGGCAGCTACCGCATCAAGGGCTATGAAGGTCCGAGCCTGGAATGCGACAAGTGTGGCAGCGAGATGCAGCTCAAGACCGGCCGTTTCGGCAAGTTCTTCGGTTGCACCAACCCGACCTGCAAGAACACCCGCAAGCTGCTCAAGAGCGGTGACGCGGCGCCGCCGAAGATGGACCCGGTGAAGATGCCGGAGCTCAAGTGCGAGAAGGTCAACGATACCTACATCCTGCGTGATGGCGCTTCCGGGCTGTTCCTGGCTGCCAGCCAGTTCCCGAAAAACCGCGAAACCCGTGCGCCGCTGGTGATCGAGATCCTGCCGCACAAGGCCGAGATCGATCCCAAGTACCACTTCCTGTGTGAGGCTCCGCAGAAGGACCCGGACGGTCGTCCGGCGGTCATTCGCTACAGTCGCAAGACCAAGGAGCAGTACGTGCAGACCGAAGTGGACGGCAAGCCGACTGGCTGGAAGGCGTTCTACGACGGCGGCAAATGGAAGGTGGAAGACAAGCGCTCGTGAACTGAGCCCCTGATCAACTGATCGGGTAGGTGTGGGGGTGGAGCTTGTATTGGAGGTCGACCTCCCACAGTTTCCTCTCCTGTGTCTTCAGGCCGTGTGAAAGCCCTGACTAAGCGATATTAGGGTTTTCACGCGGCCTTTGTTTTTTGCGCTTGCGGTGAACTTGGTCGATCCCTGAAACTGACTGACCTGCCTGTGGCCTTTTTTCCTGGAGCGTGCCGTCATGGCCAACGAACTCTATACCCGCACCAACCAGAAGATTTTCTACGCCGGCCTCGCCCTGGAAGCCCTGGGCAAAGCCGAGGAGAGCCGGGCAATGAATGCCCTGGCGCTGATCCAGGCCGAACGCGAAGCGGCGGTGTTTCATCTGTATGGCGCGTTGCTCGGGTTGTGCCATGAGATTGCCGGTTTCTACCGCTTGCCCCAGGCCGCGGCGCCGCGGGCCGAGTTGTTGCTGACCCGTGAGGCGCTGGAAACGATCGCCATCCCTGAAATGGCCGAGCTGGTGGAGCTGGCCCAGAATCGACAAACCTGGCTGGCCCGTCTGATCAGTGCCCATGCCGCTTTGTATCTGCCGCCCCAGGCGCCCAGGAAGGCCAAGGGCGACGTGCTGCAGCCGTTGATCGTGGCGGTCAGCCTGGATGAGGAAGAAGCGCCCGAGTTGGGGCGTGAGGAGCTGGAGAGCTGGCGGCAGAACCTGAAGGCGCTGGCGATCCGTTTTCGCGACGGGCTAAACGAATGCTGAGTGATTGAACACGCATATGGATGAACGGAAGGTGATTATTTTGCCGTCTTTTTCTTCGCTAAAAGTAGTATCCATCTGTCAGATGTTCATCAAGCGGTAAAGAAAGCACTGCAGTTCCTCTGCGAGGTGCCAGCAATGACTGATATAATGCTGGCCTTTCGTGGAGAACAGACATTATGCCTACGTCCTTTCTAGAAATTGTCGAGCTGCCGGACGGCCGTATCGAGCTGCGTCGGGCCGAGGACGAAGGTTCTCTGGTCACCCTTAACTTTTCCGAAGATGCCAAGGCGTTCCTGCAGGGCCAGCATGTCGAGGTGGCGAAGGCCATGTTGAGCGTGGGCGTGCAGATGGCTGGGCGTTTGGTCGAAGGTGATATCGAGAAAGACGACGGCGGGCCACGGGTTCTTCACTGAGCCGAGGCTCGTTCGGCGTTGGACAGCGTTTCAGATCGGCTTCTCTATTCTGGAGAAGCCCTGAGACGATTGGTGTGTAATATCGGCCCTGACGGCCGCTCAATCAGTCAGCCCAAACGAATATTCAGACTTTGCGCATCGCCTTGACGGGCCGCGCTGATCAACTGTTGGCGAGCGTTCGCGTTCAGCGGGTTCAGCCAACTGACCACGGTGTGGCTGCGGCCCAGGCGCAAGGCTTCACAGGTCAATTGCAGGGCGTTTTGGGCGCTGCTCGGCTGCAACAGCAGAATCCGCTCGCGGTTGAGTCCGGCATCCCGCAGCCAGGCCTGTGTCAGGCTTGCTGGCGGCGCGATCAGGGTCAGCCAGCGGGCCTCCTGATCCTGGCTCAACTCTCGCAGGATCGGGGCCAGCAGGCTCAGGCAACTCCCGGCAGCGCCCCGCAACGACAGCTCGCTGAAGACTTCCGGCTCGCTGCTCCAGGGCGCTTCGACCACCTCCTTGAGCAAGGGCGCGAGCGGTTGCGCCATGAACGCCTCAAACAGGGAAAGCTGTGCGTGTTGTGGGGTTTGCTGGAATTGCATGACGCCTCCTTCAGCGGCGAATGACGCCGACACTCAAACCTTCGATGACGAAGTCCTGGTCTTTCAGGTTGACTTCGATGGGGGCGAACTCGGGATTTTCCGCCAGCAGCCAGACCTTGCTGCCTTCGCGCTTGAAGCGCTTGACGGTGACATCGTCGCCGATCCGCGCCACCACGATCTGGCCATTGCGGGCTTCGCGGCAGGTATGCACGGCCAGCAGGTCGCCGTCGAAAATACCGACGTCCTTCATGCTCATGCCGTGAACGCGCAACAGATAGTCGGCCCGGGGATGGAAAAAGGTCGGGTTGATGTTGCAAGATTCTTCGACGTGCTGCTGGGCGAGAATGGGCGCGCCGGCGGCCACGCGACCGATGATCGGCAGGGTGGACTCGTCCGCCTTGGCTTCGAAGCCGGGGATGCGAATGCCACGGGACGCACCCGGGGTCATCTCGATCGCGCCCTTGCGGGCCAGGGCCTTGAGGTGCTCTTCAGCCGCGTTCGGTGACTTGAAGCCCAGCTCTTGGGCAATTTCCGCACGGGTGGGCGGATAGCCATTGTCATCCAGGCAACGTTTGATAAAAGCCAGAATCTCAGCTTGGCGTGGCGTCAGTTTTATCATTTTGAGCGCTCTGTCTTTTTATACAGTGACTGGGATTATATACAGTGCAAAGCGCTTGGCAATCCTCCTTTTTATCGTGTCCGCCAGACGGTCGCCGGAACACGGCAACCGCGCGCTATCGGCAGGGTGGCTACAGGCCACGAGTTGTATGGTTTAATGCCTGACCGGCGGGTCGCGGATGGACCATCGGACTTGACATTCCCGGGGCTGAAACGTATGTTTCAAACAAGTGTTTGTCAGACGGAGTAACCATGGCCCAGTCGGAAACCGTTGAACGCATTCTCGATGCTGCCGAGCAATTGTTCGCGGAAAAAGGTTTCGCCGAGACCTCATTGCGGTTGATCACCAGCAAGGCGGGAGTCAATCTCGCGGCGGTGAACTACCACTTCGGCTCGAAGAAAGCCTTGATCCAGGCGGTATTCTCGCGTTTCCTCGGACCGTTCTGTATCAGCCTCGACCGCGAGCTGGAGCGGCGCCAGGCCAAGCCCGAGGTCAAGCCCGGGCTGGAAGAGCTGCTGGAAATCCTCGTGGAGCAGGCGCTGGTGGTGCAGCCGCGCAGCGGCAACGACCTGTCGATCTTCATGCGCTTGTTGGGGCTGGCCTTCAGCCAGAGCCAGGGCCACCTGCGTCGCTACCTGGAAGACATGTACGGCAAGGTGTTCCGCCGCTACATGCTGCTGGTCAACGATGCCGCGCCGCGGATTCCTCCGATCGAACTGTTCTGGCGCGTGCACTTCATGCTCGGCGCGGCGGCGTTCAGCATGTCGGGGATCAAGGCGTTGCGGGCCATTGCCGAGACCGACTTCGGGGTCAACACCTCCATCGAGCAGGTCATGCGCCTGATGGTGCCGTTCCTGGCGGCCGGCATGCGCGCCGACAGCGGGGTGACCGACGCCAGTATGGCGGCGGCGCAGTTGCGCCCGCGCAGCAAGTCGACGTCGACGCCTGCGGTGGCCAAGGTTTAGGGGCTGTACGAAAACGCGTCGCGCAGGCAGTTTTCGTGCGGCACCTCACGCTACGGGTGGGCGCGCCGGCTTCGATCCGCTAAGCTTGGCGCCCATGCCTGATTTCTTTCCGCTTCAAGCCCTCCTTGCCCGTTCCCGTTTGCCTGGTGCCGTCCATGGCAAGGTGTCGGTGTGCCTGTCCGTCGCTGGCCGGCGCGCGGGGCCGCGAGGGCAACGGGCACTTTTACCCAAGGATTCCCTATGAGTACTGCCCTGCAAGGCTCCCTGATGGTGGACGTCGCCGGTACCTGGCTGACGGCTGAAGATCGCCAGTTGTTGCGCCAGCCGCAAGTCGGCGGCCTGATCATCTTTGCGCGCAATATCGAGCACCCACGCCAGGTCCGCGAGCTGAGCGCGGCCATTCGCGCCGTGCGCCCGGACCTGTTGCTGGCGGTCGACCAGGAAGGTGGGCGGGTGCAGCGCCTGCGCCAGGGCTTCGTGCGCTTGCCGGCGATGCGTGCCATTGCCGACAATCCGAATGCCGAATACCTGGCCGAGCAGTGCGGCTGGCTGATGGCCACCGAGGTCCTGGCTGTCGGCTTGGACCTCAGTTTCGCGCCAGTACTGGACCTGGACTACCAGCGCAGTGCCGTGGTCGGCAGCCGCGCCTTCGAGGGCGACCCCGCGCGCGTGGCGTTGCTGGCCGGGGCGTTTATCCGTGGGATGAACAGCGCCGGCATGGCCGCCACCGGCAAGCATTTCCCCGGCCATGGTTGGGCCGAGGCCGACTCCCATGTGGCGATTCCCACGGACGAGCGCAGCCTGGATGAAATCCGCGCCAACGACCTGCTGCCTTTTACCCGCTTGAGCCGGCAGCTTGCCGCGGTGATGCCGGCCCATGTGATCTATCCGCAGGTCGATGCGCAACCCGCCGGGTTCTCGCGCCGTTGGCTGCAGGAGATTCTGCGTGGCGAATTGCAATTTGACGGGGTTATCTTCAGTGATGACCTGTCGATGGCCGGTGCTCATGTGGTCGGCGATGCCGCCAGTCGGATCGAGGCGGCGTTGTCCGCGGGCTGTGACATGGGCCTGGTGTGCAACGACCGGGCGGCCGCCGAACTGGCCTTGAGTGCCGCCCAGCGCCTGAAGGTCAAGCCGTCGCCGCGTATTGCGCGGATGCGCGGCCAGGCGTTCGCCCGTACCGATTACCGCCAGGAGCCGCGTTGGCTGGTGGCTCTCGGCGCACTCAAAGATGCTCAACTGATTGACTGAGGAAGCTTGCATGACGGTTTACGCAATTATCGGCGGCACGGGCCTGACCCAGCTTGACGGCTTGAGCATTCGTCAGTCGTTGGCGATGGATACACCCTATGGTGCGCCCTCGGCGGATATCCAGGTCGGTGAGTACGCCGGCCGCGACGTGCTGTTCCTGGCGCGTCACGGGCATCCGCACCGTTTTCCGCCGCATCAGGTGAATTACCGGGCCAATCTCTGGGCGCTGAAACAGGCGGGTGCCGAGGCGATCCTGGCGGTCAATGCGGTGGGCGGGATTCATGCGGCGATGGGCACCGGGCATTTCTGCGTGCCGCATCAACTGATCGACTATACCAGCGGGCGCCAGCACACCTACTTCGCCGATGATCTGGAGCAGGTGACCCATATCGACTTCAGCTATCCCTACAGTGAAGGCTTGCGGGCACGGCTGATCGCGGCGCTGGCGGCCGAAGGCTGTGCCTACAGCAGCCATGGCGTCTACGCCTGCACCCAGGGGCCGCGCCTGGAGACCGTGGCCGAGATCGCCCGGTTGGAACGCGACGGCTGCGATATCGTCGGCATGACCGGCATGCCGGAAGCCGCGCTGGCTCGCGAGCTGGAGCTGGAGTATGCCTGTCTGGCGCTGGTGGTGAACCCGGCGGCGGGCAAGTCGACGGCGGTGATTACCATGGCCGAGATCGAGCAGGCCTTACATGACGGCATGGGGCAGGTGAAATCGACCCTGGCGCGGGTGCTGGCAGCAGTGTAATGGCGGAGCGGGGCCTCTGTGTGGATTCATCCGCGAAGAGGCCCTTGAGGTCGTCAAAAGCTTCGCTGCGCTGCGGCGCCCCGACAAGCCGGCTCTGGGCTCAGCCCTCGACTTTGTTGTCTGGCAGCGGGGCGAACAGCGCTTCGATATCGTCGTTCTGCAACTGCCAGTCGCCGGCCTGACGCCCGTCGAGCACGCCGGCGGCCAGGTCCGATTTTTCCTGTTGCAGGTGCTGGATCTTCTCTTCCACCGTGCCGCGGGCAATCATCTTGTAGACGAACACCGGTTTTTCCTGGCCGATCCGATAGGCGCGGTCGGTGGCCTGGTTCTCGGCGGCCGGGTTCCACCACGGATCGTAGTGGATCACCGTGTCGGCTTCGGTCAGGTTAAGCCCCACGCCACCGGCCTTGAGGCTGATCAGGAAAATCTGCAATTTGCCGCTCTGGAAGTCCTTGACCGGCGTGCGCCGGTCGCGGGTCTGTCCGGTCAGCAGGGCATAGGCCACCCCGCGTCTGCGCAATTCGACCTCGATCAGCGAGAGCATCGAGGTGAACTGCGAGAACAGCAGGATGCGCCGGCCTTCGTCGAACAATTCCTCGAGCATCTCCAGCAAACTGTCGAGCTTGCCGGAAGTGCTGCCACGCGTGGGCAGGGGTGCGTCGTTGACCAGGCGCAGGTCGCAGCAGACCTGGCGCAGCTTGAGCAGCGCCTCGAGGATAATGATCTGGCTGCGGGCCACGCCTTTGCGGGTGATCTCGGCACGGACTTTCTTGTCCATGGCTAGGCGCATGGTCTCGTAGACATCGCGCTGGGCTTCGTTGAGTTCGACCCAGTGGATGATTTCGGTCTTGGGCGGCAGCTCGGTAGCCACCTGTTCCTTGGTGCGGCGCAGCAGGAACGGTTTGATCCGGGCGTTGAGGTGTTGCAGGCGGACTTCGCTGGCGTGTTTTTCGATCGGCGTGCGGTAGTCGCGGTTGAAGCTCTTCACATCGCCCAGCCAGCCCGGCAACAGGAAGTGGAACAGCGACCAGAGCTCGCCCAGATGGTTTTCCAGTGGCGTGCCGCTCAGGCACAGGCGTTGCCGTGCGTCCAGTTCGCGGGCGGCCTGGGCGGCCTTGCTGCCGGGGTTCTTGATGTACTGCGCCTCGTCGAGTACCAGCACGTGCAGCGGCTGGGCCTTGAGGCGTTCGATATCCTTGGGCAGCAGGGCGTAGGTGGTCAGCAGCAGGTCGTAGTCCCGCAGGTGCTCGAAATGCTGCTTGCGCCCGGCTCCGTAGAGCGCCAGCACCTTGAGCTGCGGGGTGAAATGCGCGGCCTCGTCCAGCCAGTTGGGAATCAGACTGGTGGGCATCACCACCATGCACGGGCGGTCGAGGCGTCCGGCCTGTTTTTCGCTGAGGATGTGGGCCAGGGTCTGCAGGGTCTTGCCCAGGCCCATGTCGTCGGCGAGGATGCCGCCGACTTCCAGTTGCCGGAGCGATTGCATCCAGCTCAGGCCCTCGTGCTGGTAGGGGCGCAGCGTGGCGTTGAGGCCCTCGGGGATCGCCGCGCTGTTGTCGCGGATGTCCCGCAGGCGCTGGGCGAAGCCGCGGATCTGTTCGCCGCCTTCCCACAGCAGTGACAATTCGTCCAGCGGGTTGAGCCGGGTCGCATCGGCATGGCTCAGGCGCAGGCGGGTAGTGCCGGGCTCTTGCAGGTAGAACTCGCCCAGGGTGTTGAGCACCGGCTTGAGCCGACCATAGGGCAGCGCCACCTGGAGCGATGCATGGCTGCCGCCGGGCGAGGCGGGGATATTCACCAGGATCAGTTCGTCGTCGCGGCGCCGAGCCAGGCGCTCGGGATTGAGCAGTTCGGTATGCGAGCGTACCAGGTTCAACAGGATCGGCAGCAGGCTCAGGCGCTCGCCGTTGACGATGATCCCCAGTTCCAGGTCGAACCAGTCGCGCTCGGGGGCTTCGTCGACCGTGGCGTACCAGTCCTCGACGGGACTGAGGTCGAAGCCGAAGTCGTCCTCGATCTGCAGCTCCCAACCCTGGGCGCGCAGGCCCGGAAGCTCGTTCAGGGTGAAGTTCAGCCAGGCACTGTCATTGACCATTTCGAACAGCTCGCCGGCACTTTCCGGCAGGGCTTTGCTCTGGCGCGTGGCGATCTTGAACCCGAGCAGGCGCAGTTGCTCGCGACAGGCTTTTTCCGCTTCGAGCTGACGCTTGATGCGCAGGCTCTGGTGCTCCTGGCGCAGGATGATGTCGGTGTTTTTCTGACCGCTGACGTATTCGCCCAGGTAGTTGAAGGACAGCGCCGCGCGGTGCTGGATATAGCGTTGCATGCGCCCGTTGCGCGGCTCGAAGGCGCTGAATTCGATACTTGCCAGCCACAGGCGCGGCACCGGCATCAGGTCGTCGATGCATTGTTGCGGCAAGGGTGGTGGCGTACGGGCATCCAGCACGGCCTGGAGTTTTTCCAGCAGCTCGGCGTCCTTTTCCGCCGCGGGGTAGGCCAGGGTTTCCTGGACTTGCAGCAATACGGCGGCGGTATGCTTGCAACGGTTGCGCACCGGGCAGGTGCAGGTGGCGTCGACCACCAGCAGCGTGCCTTTGGCGGACTCGCGCAGATGAATGGTCTGCCGATAGGTATTGCCGCCCGAGCCTTCGCAACTGGCGGTGATGGTGCTGTCACCGGCCTGGACGATCCGCACGCGGTTTTCCAGAGCGTAGCGCCGACCCCGCTCCAGGCTCTGTTCCTTGAAGCGACTGACCCAGGACGGTGCGAGCGGTTTCGTCAGGGTGGGCGTCAGGGACGAGGGCATCGGGCTTTCACTGATCGAGGTTCTGTGGCGGCGCTTCGCGTTTCGATGCGGCGAATGAGGTCACCTTGAGCAGCAGGGCCAGGTGGCCGGCGTCGAGGAAGTTGAGTTGACCATTCTTGGTCTGGCTGGTCTGGTTCAGGCGTTCGCTGGCGCTGACCACGCCGTTGTTGTCGAACTGGTTGACCCAGAACTGCGCTTGCACGTCGGTGAAGCGCTTAAGGGTGAAACTCAGCGTGCCTTCTACCGGGAACTGGCCGAATTGCTCCTGGCCGGCAGTGATCGACACCAGGCTCGGCTGATCGCTCAGGGTCTGTTGCCAGGCCTTGTGCAGCAATACCGTGTAGTTGCCGCTGGCTTCCAGCTTGGCGGTCATCTCGTTGAGGCTGGGGGTGCGCTCCTGGTCGGCGCTGACCGGCTTGGCGCCCTTGGCCCAATCCTCGGGCGCGGGTTGGCTCTGGAAGGGTTGCTCCAGGTTCTGCCGGATCAGGATCATTTCGATCTGATACAGCTCGTCGGCCAGTGCCGCGGGGGCGATCAGGGTCAACAACAGGGCCAGTGAGGGGATCAGGCGCATACGGCGTCCTTCAGGCAGATTTCGGGGTGAGGCGCTCGAACAGCGCCTCCAGTGTGTTGAAGCGTTCTTCGGCGCGTTCCATCGGTACCATGAACTTGAACACGGTGGCGCCTTCGAATTTGTAGCGGTTGGGCTGGCCCTGGATCAGCTTGATCAGCGACAGCGGATCGACCGGGGTGTCCGCGGCGAACTCGATGCGGCCGCCTTGCGGCCCGCCGTCGACCTTCTTGATCCCCAACTGCTCGGCTTGCAACTTGAGCAGGGTCAGGCGCACCAGGTTCTTGGTCGGGTCCGGCAGCAGGCCGAAACGGTCGATCATTTCCACTTGCAGGTCCTTGAGGCCCTCTTCGTCGGTTGCCGAGGCGATGCGTTTGTAGAGAATCAGGCGCGCGTGGACATCCGGCAGGTAGTCTTCGGGAATCAGCGCCGGCAGGCGCAGGTTGATTTCCGGACCGCCGCCCAGGGGCTGGTCGAGATTGGGTTGCTCGCCCTTGCGAATCGCCTTGACCGCCCGTTCGAGCATTTCCATGTACAGGGTGAAACCCACTGCCTGGATCTGTCCGCTCTGGCCGTCGCCGAGCAGTTCGCCGGCGCCACGGATTTCCAGGTCGTTGGTGGCGAGCACGAAGCCGGCGCCGAGGTCCTGGGTATTGGCGATGGCCTCCAGGCGCTTTTCCGCGTCGGGAGTGATCTGCTGGCGACCCGGGGTCAGCAGGTAGGCATAGGCCTGGTGGTGACTGCGTCCGACCCGGCCGCGCAACTGGTGCAATTGGGCCAGGCCGAACTTGTCGGCGCGCTCGATGATGATGGTGTTGGCGCTCGGCACGTCGATGCCGGTCTCGATGATGGTCGAGGCGATCAGCACGTTGAAGCGCTTGTGGTAGAAGTCGCTCATCACCTGTTCGAGGTCGCGCTCGCGCATCTGCCCGTGGCCAATGCCGATGCGCGCTTCTGGCACCAGTTCGGCGAGGTCGGCGGCGCATTTCTCGATGGTCTTGACATCGTTGTGCAGGTAGTAGACCTGGCCGCCACGCAGCAGCTCGCGCAGCAGGGCTTCCTTGACCGTGCTCTTGTTCTGCTCCATGACGAAGGTGCGTACCGACAACCGGCGCGCCGGTGGGGTAGCGATGATCGACAGGTCGCGCATGCCCGACACCGCCATGTTCAGCGTGCGCGGAATCGGCGTGGCGGTCAGGGTGAGGATATCGACTTCGCTGCGCAGGGCCTTGAGCTGTTCTTTCTGGCGCACGCCGAAACGGTGTTCTTCGTCGATGATGACCAGGCCCAGGTTCTTGATCTTCACATCGTCCTGCAGCAGCTTGTGGGTGCCGATGACGATATCGATCTTGCCTTCGGCGAGGTCGGCCACCGCCGCGTTCACTTCCTTGGCGGACTTGAAGCGGCTCATCACTTCCACGCTTACCGGCCAGTCGGCGAAGCGATCACGAAAGCTGTTGTAGTGCTGCTGGGCGAGCAGGGTGGTGGGCACCAGGATCGCCACCTGCTTGCCGCCGTGGACCGCGATAAAGGCCGCGCGCATGGCCACTTCGGTCTTGCCGAAGCCGACATCGCCGCAGACCAGGCGGTCCATCGGCTTGGGCGCGAGCATGTCGGCGCGCACCGCTTCGATGGTGGTCTGCTGGTCCGGGGTCTCCTCGAACGGGAAGCCGGCGCTGAACGTCGCGTAGTCGGCTTTCGGATCGGCAAACGCATAGCCTTCGCGGGCGGCGCGACGGGCGTAGATGTCGAGCAGTTCGGCGGCCACGTCGCGCACCTGTTCGGCGGCCTTGCGCTTGGCTTTCTGCCAGGTTTCCGAGCCCAGGCGGTGCAGCGGGGCGAGGGCGTCGTCGCTGCCGGTGTAGCGGGCAATCAGGTGCAGGTTGGCCACCGGCACATAGAGTTTGGCGCCCTCGGCGTAGGCCAGGGTGAGGAATTCGGCGGCCTGGTTGTCGATCTCCAGGGTCGCCAGGCCCAGGTAGCGGCCGACCCCGTGGTCGATATGCACCACCGGCGCGCCCTCACGCAGTTCGGTGAGGTTCTTGATCACCGCGTCGTTGTTGGCGTCGGCACGTTTTTCCCGGCGTCGGCGCTGCATCACGCGTTGACCGAACAGCGGGCTTTCGGCAATCAGCGCCAAGGCCGGATCGTCCAGCACCAGACCTTCGTCCAACGGGGCGATGGTGATTGCCAGGCGTTCCTTGCCGGCGATGAAGTCCGGCCAGCTGTCGACGGTTTTCGGGCGCAGCTTCAGGCGTTCGAGCAGCTCCAGCAGCACTTCCCGGCGACCCGCGGATTCGGCGGTGAACAGCACGCGGCCGGGGAACTGTTCGAGGAACCCGGAGAGTGCCGCCAGCGGTTGGTTGGCCTTGGCCTCGATCGCCAGGTTCGGCAGCTCGCGGGCGGCGAAGCGTTCGCGGCCGACGCCGGTTTCCACATCCTGCTGGCTGGCGACGACCCGCGGCCAGTTTTTCAGGCGGGCGAAGCAGTCTTCCACCGGCAGGAACAGTTCGGCCGGCGGTAGCAGCGGTCGGGTCGGGTCGACGCGACGTTCCTCGTAACGATTGCGCACGTCGTTCCAGAAATTCTCCGCCGCCTGTTCGATACCCGGCAGGGAGAACACCTGGGTATCCTGGGGCAGGTAGTCGAACAGGGTCGAGGTTTCCTCGAAGAACAGCGGCAGGTAGTACTCGATACCGGCGGGGGTAATCCCGCTGTTCAGGTCCTGGAAGATCGGGCAGCGGCGGAAGTCGACGTCGAAGCGTTCGCGAAAACGCGCCTTGAAGCGGGTCACTGCTTCTTTCTGTAGTGGAAACTCCTTGGCCGGGAGCAGGCGCACCGAGTCGACCTTGTCGATGGAACGCTGGTTTTCCGGATCGAAGGTGCGCAGCGTCTCGATTTCGTCGTCGAACAGGTCGATGCGGTACGGCAGCTTGCTGCCCATCGGGAACAGGTCGATCAGGGCGCCACGCACGGCGAACTCGCCATGTTCGTAGACCGTGTCGACACAGCGGTAACCCGTGGCCTCGAGCCGGGTACGCATCTGCTCCACATCCAGTTTCTGGCCGATATCCAGCACCAGGCTGCTGCCCAGCAGGAACTGGGTCGGGGCCAGGCGGTGCAGGGCGGTGGTGATCGGTACCACCAGGACGCCATGCGCCAGCTCCGGCAGGCGATAAAGGCTGGCGATGCGCTGGGAAATAATGTCCTGGTGCGGTGAAAACAGGTCATAGGGCAGCGTTTCCCAGTCCGGGAAATGCAGCACCGGCAGGTCCGGGGCGAAGAAGCTCAGCTCCTGTTCCAGCCGTTCGGCGCTTTGGCTGTCGGCGGTCAGCAGCAGGGTGAAGCGCTTGGCAGCGCTGGCAGCCTCGGCAATGGCCAGGCTCAGGGCGGCGCCGGGGAGATTGCCCCAGTGCTGTTTACCTGCCGCGGCAGGGAGTAACGGTAGACGCAGAACGGGCACGGAAGGTTGAGCTCCAAGCGTTGCGACAAAGTCGGTAATTGTAACGGTCCCGGGTGCCGCCTGTCAGTTGCAGACTGTTTCTATTACGCATCGGGGGAAATGTAGTGGCTATGACAATAAATAGCGCTTTTCGGCGCGAAATGTAGTGCCATATTGGGCATATTTTTTGAAGGGTTACAGACAAGTCGTCGGCGATCGGCAAATTCCCATCCTGCTGCAGCCCGCGTATTTGCTGGGCTTGCGCGAGGGGTTATTTTTTGAAAAGGGTTTTTGTTGGCGGATGCACGACAGGCGCGCATTGCTCGCAGGGCCACTCGGCGGCATAATGTAGCCCCTTTTTTCAGCCCCTACATGTGGAAGGTTCCCGTGACTCAGAAGCCCGACCAGTGTCTTGGTGAGTGGATTGATCGTGAAGCGCTTGCAGAAGCGATGATCCCGCTTATCGGTCAGCTCTACCGCAATAACAATGTGGTGAGTTCGATCTATGGCCGCAGTCTGATCAACCAGTCTGTCATCGCGATTCTCAAGGCTCACCGCTTTGCTCGCCATCGTCAGAACGATGATGTCGAACTGTCCGTCCACGAGACTTTCCCGCTGCTCAAGGCGATGAGCGAGCTCAAGCTGGGGGCCGCTTCGGTGGACCTGGGCAAGCTGGCCGTGAAATTCAAGGCGCAAGGCAATGGCCGCAGCGCCGAGCAGTTCGTTCGTGAAGAGCTGGCCGATGTGGTCGGTCAGCAGAACGCTTCCGGTCGCAAGGGCACCGACGTGGTGCTCTACGGTTTCGGTCGTATCGGTCGCCTGTTGGCCCGTATCCTGATCGAGAAAACCGGTGGCGGCGATGGCCTGCGCCTGCGCGCCATCGTCGTGCGCAAAGGCGCCGAGAACGACCTGATCAAGCGCGCCAGCCTGCTGCGTCGTGACTCGGTGCACGGTTCCTTCAACGGCACCATCACCATCGACGAAGAAAACAACACCATCACCGCCAACGGTAACCTGATCCAGGTGATCTACGCGAAAAACCCGGCCGAGGTGGACTACACTCAGTACGGCATCAAGAACGCCCTGCTGGTGGACAACACCGGTGTCTGGCGTGACGCCGACGGCCTGGGCCAGCACCTGGTCTGCCCGGGTATCGACCGCGTGGTGCTGACCGCGCCGGGCAAGGGCAAGCTGAAGAACATCGTGCACGGTATCAACCACGGCGAAATCACCGCCGAGGACAAGATCGTTTCCGCGGCGTCCTGCACCACCAACGCCATCGTGCCGGTGCTCAAGGCTGTCAACGACAAGTTCGGCATCCTCAACGGTCACGTTGAAACGGTTCACTCGTACACCAACGACCAGAACCTGATCGACAACTTCCACAAGGGCAATCGCCGTGGCCGCGCCGCCGCGCTGAACATGGTGATCACCGAGACCGGTGCCGCCACCGCCGCGGCCAAGGCCCTGCCTGAGTTGGCCGGCAAGCTGACCGGTAACGCGATCCGGGTGCCGACGCCGAACGTGTCGATGGCCATTCTCAACCTGAACCTCGAGAAAGCCACTACTCGCGAAGAGATGAACGAGTACCTGCGCTACATGGCGCTGCACTCGGATTTGCACAAGCAGATCGACTTCGTCAACTCCCAGGAAGTGGTGTCCACCGACTTCGTTGGTTCGCGCCACGCCGGTGTGGTCGACGCCGAGGCGACCATCTGCAATGACAACCGCGTTGTGCTGTACGTCTGGTACGACAACGAGTTTGGTTACAGCTGCCAGGTGGTCCGTGTGATGGAAGACATGGCCGGGGTCAACCCGCCTGCGTTCCCGCGCTAAGCACTCGCCGTATATGAAAAACGCCCCGACTTGTCGGGGCGTTTTTCATGGGGGAATGGTGTAAGGAATTTGTCGTCAGGGTTGTTTAGATGTGCAAGTGGGGCGATGTTTTATATCGCTTTAGTCTGGCAAGTTGTTCAGTTGAGGTAATATCAATATAGGTGGAATTTCAATTTTATTTTTTAATAAATTAAAACGCCAGGAAAAATAATTACTTGCGGATCGGCTGTTGGATGTACTCATTTAATGGATCCATTTTTGAGGGTGCTAGATAATTGGCGTCATGAAAATGTTCGTGCTGAGACGCTTGACACTGGAAAAGACTGAACTTAGTGTCGCCTCTGACAACGCCCGAGCTTGCCAAGAACTAGCTATCAAAATGCCTGTGTTTAGCCATCAGGCAGCGGCAAGATTCGTCAGGTTCCTTTCCGTAATAAACAGGCAACAAAAGTAGTGGATAAGTGGTCACTATGATCGGATGCCAACTTCCAAAAAGACAGGAATATCATTCCTGCTCACAACACTAAGAAACCAACTAAGTCAGGCTGATCGAGTGGTCGTCTGATGTAGGGACATCTTTGCTGGTAACACCTGCTTTATGCCTTTCACGATAACGTGCGGCTATTGGCTGCTTGTTGAGAATGAATGTCTTCATGTCCTATCGGGAGAGCCTGACATGACCGAAGAAGAGCGCACAAGGCACTTTCCATTGTCCCTGTTACCCCGTCTGGCGGGGGTGGGCATCCTGCTCTTTATCCTGTGGCTGTTGTTGTCGACCTTGTTCATGCCGTTGCTATCGACTTCGGCTACTCGAGCCATTCTCAATGCTCCGGTGATTTTGCTGACCACACCCATCGATGGTGTCGTGAGTTCCCTCGACATCAAGTCGGGAACCGCCTTTGTCCAGGGCGAGAAGCTTGCCGTGGTGGAAAATCCCCGGGCCAATCAAGACACCTTGCTGACCTTGCAAACCCGGCGCTTGAGCCTGGAGCAGGAGTTGTCGTCTTCCCTCAGTCAGTTCGAACACGACCAGCAGTACTACCAGGCACTGGAGAAAATCAGCCAGCAATACCAGACGGCTTTCCATACCCGTCAGTTATATGGCCAGAAAGCCCTGCGCGCCGAAAGTTTCGCCGCCAGCGCGCGCTTGAAGGAGGCTGAGGAAACCGTGGAGCGCAATCTGGAGTTGTTCCGCCAGGGCGCGATCAGTGGTGCGTTGGTCGAGTCGTCGAAATCCCAGTTGGCCTCGTTGCAGGGGGCCGCGGAGACAGTCAGGTCGCAATTGGGCATCAGCAATGGCGATTTGAGCGCGGCCAATCAGCAGGTCTACCTGGATCCCGACCAGTTGCGCATGTTCGATCTCAACTCACATTTGGTCACCTTGAAGCTGAGCCTGGACAACCAGGAGCACAATCGCTCGACAATAGAACAGGAACTGCAAAAGCTCGATGCGCTGATCGAGGCGGAAAACAGCCGGATCAAATTGATGTCCGGCTATGACGTGGTGGCCTATTCCGCCGGGACGGTCCAGGAGGTGGTGGCCCCCCAAGGCACGCTGGTGCGCGCCGGTTCGACCCTGGTGCGCGCCACCAATTGCGGGGAAAGCTATGTCATCGCGGTATTTCCCGAGCGGGTAGCGAGCAAGATTGATCGCGACACGGTGTTGACGGTGAACATCCGTGGCCTGGATGAGCCACTGAGTGCCAAGGTCGTGCAACTGTTGTCCCATTCATCGGACCTGCAACCGGGGACTTACAGCGTGCCGTTCCCCTATGCCGAGCAGAACTCGGTGTATGTGGTCGCTACCTTTGCCGCGAATCTCAGTGACAAACAACGCAGCATGGTGTGCAAGCCCGGGCTCTGGGCCTCCGCCGAGGTCGCCGGCAAATGAGCCGCTGGCGCGTCGTGGCCTGGATGCTTGGCGGGTTGTTGCTGGGATCCGGGCAGGTGGCCTGGGCGGTGTCACCGCGCATGCAACTGGCGACGGCCACTTGTGCCGCACTGGAGCAGGCGACACGGGCCTATCCTGGTTCCGATCCGGTGCTGCTGACCAGCTATCCGGCGCTGGACGGACAGCCACCGGCGATACTGGCCCTGCGCGGGGTGGCCTTCACTTATGACAACGCCCTGGCCAGCATCGCCTTGTTTGCCTGCGGCAAGGCGCAGTCGGCCCGCAGGCTGGCCGATGCCCTGGTATTCGCAGTGGAACATGATCCCGAGTACGGCGACGGGCGCTTGCGCAATGCCTATGCGGCCGGTCCGGTCAAGGGCCGGGTCATGGGCTTGTCAGGGTATTGGAGCACTGAGCGCAACGCCTGGAGCCAGGATGCCTATCAGGTCGGCAGTGCCACCGGCAATCAGGCCTGGGGGGCGCTCGCGCTGCTGGAGGCTTTCCGCCAGACCGCCGAGCCGTCCTACCTTGATGCGGCCCGCCGGGTGCTGCGCTGGGTCCAGCAGAACACTTACGACAATCAGGCACCTGCGGGTTTCAGCGGTGGCGTCTATGGCTACCTGAATCGGCAGGTCCGGCAAGGCTGGAAGTCCACCGAGCATAATGTCGACCTGGTGGCCGCCTGGACCGCGCTCGACCAGCTGTCGACGGACGCGGATGCTCGGCTCCAGGCGCAGGTTGCCCGGCGCTTCGTGCAGAGTCAGTGGGATGAGTGGGAAGGGCGTTTCCTGATTGGCACGGGAGAAGACGGCCAAACCTCGGATCGCCTGCGCTCAGGGCTGGATGCGCAGCTCTGGCCGTTGCTGGCGGTCCCCGAGCCACCGCCGGACTGGCGTCGGGTGTTTGCTTTTATTGACCAAAGCCACCGTTTTGCCGACGGCTACGGCTTCAACCGCAACCCCGACGGGGTCTGGACCGAGGGCACCGCCCAGGCCGCGGCAGTCGCGCGCCTGAGTGGTTTGCCCGACAGGGCCCGACCTTTGTGGGCGGTACTGCTGGCGCTGCAGGCCGGTCACGGTTGGCTGCTGGCGACGCCGCAGGCGCAAATCAGCACCGGCCTGGCCATCGGCCCGGACTCGCCGAACAACGATTTCTTCTACTACCACCTGCCTCATCTGGGCGCCACGGCATGGGCCGCTATCGCGGCCACCGGCGTCAACCCCTTTACCGGCTCTCAGGAGGCTGACTGATATGCAGGCACTGGACGCGTTGCAGCTTGTGCAAATCAATTTCTGGACCCTGGCGCTGGTCATTCTCTTCAGTTGCCTGACCCGGCGTGAGCAATGGGGTGCCCGAGCCGGCTTTGGTGCGATCACCGCCGTGCTGCTGATCAATTACGCCGCCTGGCGCATCCGCGACACCTTGCCCGACAGCCAGAGTGGATTTGCCGCGGTATGGGCCTATGCCTTTTTGTTTTTCGAGATGATGGCCATTGGTTATACGCTGTTCTCCATTATCGTCATGCTCTGTCGCAGCGATCACCGCGCCAGTGCCGATGCCGGCGAGCGCCGCTTGCGAGCGGCCGGGCGCGCCGTGCCGGCAGTGGATGTGTTTATCGCCACCTACAACGAAGGCCTGGAGATCCTGGAGAAAACCATTATTGCCGCCCAGGCCATCGATTACCCCAACTTCACTGTCTGGGTGCTGGACGATACCCGGCGCGACTGGTTGCGCGACTATTGCGCCGAGGCCGGCGTGCAATACGCCAGGCGTGCGGACAATACCCACGCCAAGGCCGGTAATCTGAACAATGGGCTGCGCCAGTCGGCAGCCAGCAGCAATGCGCCGTACATCCTGGTGCTGGACGCCGACTTCGCCGCCCAGCGACCGATCCTGATGCGCATCCTGGGGTTGTTCGACGACCCACGGGTGGGCCTGGTGCAGACCCCGCAGTTCTACTACAACCCGGATCCGATCCAGCACAACCTTGGCTCGTCCGACTGCTGGGTGGACGAGCAACGAGTTTTCTTCGATGTCTTCCAGCCGGCCAAGGACGGCTGGGACGCGGCGTTTTGCGTGGGTACCTCCTTTGTGGTGCGGCGCGACCTGATTACCCGTATCGGTGGGTTCCCCACCGGTTCGGTCTGCGAGGACATCTACACCACCTGCCGGCTGCTGCAACAAGGCTATGTGACCCGCTGGCTCAATGAGCGGCTGTCCATCGGCTTATCGGCCGAGGGCTTGACCGAATACATCAACCAACGCGCGCGCTGGTGCTTGGGAACCATTCAGGTCGCGCTGTTGAAGGAGGGGCCGCTGCGCGGCGGTGGCTACCGTCTCAATGACCGCATGCATTATCTGCACGGTCTGATGCACTGGTTCTCCAAGCCTTTCATCCTGATGCTGCTGGTGTCACCGGTGCTCTACTGGTACTTCGGCATTGCCGGGTTCTATGCCAAACCCGTGGATTTCCTGGCCTTTGGCATGCCGGCACTGATCGCCTTCTGGGGGTATGGCACCTGGGTCACGGCACGGCGAACCTTGCCGGTGTTCACCGAAGTCACGCAGATCGTCGCGTCCCTGGCGGTCACCGCGACGATTGCCAGTGCAATGATTCGTCCGTTCGGCCGTCCTTTCAAGGTGACCGCCAAGGGCCTCGACCGCACCCGCACGTTGATCCACTGGAAGCTGTTCGGGTTCTTTCTGGCCTTGATCCTGTTCTCCCAGGTGGGTGCGTTCACCGCCATTGCCACGGCTGCGGCCTTCGACGGCAACATGTTGTTCAACCTGTGCTGGACCGTGGTCGCGCTGATCTACAACCTGGCAACGCTGGTAGCCTGCGTTGACCGACCGCGGTTGCATGGCGAGGAACGCTTTCCCTTCGATGAAGCCACGGGCTTGCGCCTGGGGACGAAAACCTTTGCGGCGCGTCTGGTGGATGTTTCAGTCAGCGGGGCGTCCTTGTCTTGCAGCTTGGCCGCCTCGATCAAGCCGGGTGTCCGTGGGCAATTGTGGATCCGCTCGCTCGGATGGCTGGGCGTCGAGGTCATGCGCAACCAGGGGGACGATCGCCTGGGGTTGCGTTTTGTCGACCTTGATGAAGGGCTGCGCCAGCGTCTTATTGCCCGGCTGTTCAGTGACGCCAGCGTCAACGTGGCCAGCCAGGCGGCGCCGGCCATGGCCTTTGGCACCTTGTTGCGCCGTTCGCTGTTGGGTGAGCGACGTTCACGGCCGTCGTTCTCGCGGCCATCCAGGGTGCCGTCATATGAAGCGCTGGCGCGTTATCGACCGGCTGCCGTGCGTTTGCCTGAACCGTCCCTGTCACGGGTGGCCGGGGCCCGTGGTGGCCTGTGGGATGCCCTGGTTTCACCCTTGCGAGCCTTGTTGGGTTTGCGTTGATAGAGGTGGATCATGAACCGTTGCCTACCTTCGACTTGTCTGATGTCCCTGTTTTTGCTCAGCGCTTGTTCGCTGGAACCGGCCTACGAAAAACCCGATGCGCCGATCGACAAGCAATGGCCGGCCAGCTCGGCAGGCTCCTGCTGTTCGGCCAGGGAGGCGTTCGATCACGACTGGCATGGGTTTATCGTCGATCAGCGGCTGCGTTCGCTGATCGAGCTGGCGTTGGACAACAATCGCGGCCTGCGTCAGTTCGCCGCCAGCGTGGAAGAGGCCCGGGCCGGCTATGCCAGTGCGCAGTCGGCGTTGTTTCCCTCGATCGGCATCGATACCTACGCCGGGCGCAGCAAGTTGCCGCCGCTGGTGCGCACGCCGGGAGGCGGGGACAGTGCGGGCAGCATCGCCAACACCTTCCAGGCGACGGCCGGCTTTACCTCCTACGAGCTGGATCTGTTCGGACGCATACGTAGCCAGAGAAGCGCTGCCGGCGCTCGTTTCGAAGCCTCCGAGGCGGATTATCAGACGGCTCGGCTGGCGCTGATCGGGGAGGTCGCGAGCACCTGGTTGAGCCTCAAGGCCAATCAGAACCTGCTGGATCTGGCTCAGACCACCTACGAGGCCCAGAACAACTACGGGCAGTTACTGCGCAAGAGCTACAACCTGGGTTCCAGCGCGCAGATCGATGTGCATCAGGCCGATGCGCAAACCAATACCGCGGCGGTGCAGATCAACACCTATCGCATGCAAGTGGCGCAGAACATGAACGCCTTGCGGGTCCTGGTGGGGCAGCCGGTGCCCGCCGCCCTGCTGCCCAGCGGGGTGTTGGGCGAGTCCCTGGCCACCGCCGATGTACCGGCCGGGCTGCCTTCGTCACTGATGGAGCGGCGCCCCGACATCATGGCGGCCGAAGCTTTGCTGCGTGCGGCCAATGCGGACATTGGCGCGGCGCGCAGCGCCTACTTCCCGAGCTTTTCCCTGACTTCGGCGCTGGGCAGCTTGAGTGGCGATTTTTCCCGCTTGCTCAGCGCCCCGGCGCAGTTCTGGTCGACCGCCCTGAGCGGTTCCCTGACGCTGATCGACGGTGGTGCCCGACGGGCTCGGGTGGATGCGGCGCATGCGCGATTCGATGGCCGGACCGCGGCCTATGAGGCGACGGTGCAGAATGCCTTTCGCGAGGCGGCCGATGCGCTCAATGCCCGTCAGGAGATGCTCGTCCAGGTCGCGGCGCAGAAGCGTCTGGTGGAGGATTACCAGGAGGCCTATCGACAGTCGCGCTTGCGTTTCGAGGCGGGCATGGACAGCTATTTCTCGACGATGGATGCCCATCGTTCGCTGTTCGAGGCGCAGCAGAAATGGTCGCAACTGGAACTGGCGCGGGAGATCAATCAGGTGAACCTGTACAAGGCCCTGGGAGGGGGGTGGAGCCAGTCGTTGAAGGTCGCCGATAAGCGCTGATGACGACGGGCAAGCCCGGGTCTGACTTGGCAAACCGCGCGTCGCGTCCATGCCGCGCGCGGTGTGAACAGCCAGCGCCCGTGCAGGCGCCGGCTGGCTGGCGAAGGCGTCTGCTCAGCCGCGGCTGGACACTGCCATCTGTGCGGTGCGCAGTTCGTGCTTGTTGCCACGGAACAACACCAGGGTCGCGATCAAGCCCAGTACTGCCGCGGCGCTGAGCCAGATGCCCGGTGCCGCCTTGTTGTCCAGCACGTGGATCAGGTAGGTGCAGACCGCCGGGGTAAAGCCGCCGAAGGTCGCTGTCGCCAGGCTGTAGGCCAGGGAGAAACCGGTGGTCCGCACATCGACCGGCATGATCTCGGTCAGGGCCACCACCATGGCGCCGTTGTAGGAGCCATAGAGGAACGACAGCCACAGCAAGGCAATCAGCAGGTGACTGAAGCTCGGGGCCGACACCAGCCAGGACAGCACTGGATACGCGGTGAGGATCGCCAGGATGGTTGCCGCCAGCAGCAGCGGTTTACGCCCGATCTTGTCGGACAGCGCACCCATGACCGGCAGCCAGAAGAAGTTCGACAGGCCGACGCACACGGTCACCAGCAGGGCATCGAAGTCCGACAGGTGCAGTTCGGCCTTGCCGAAGGTCGGGGTGTAGGCGGTGATCAGGTAGAAGGACACGGTGGTCATGATCACCAGGGCCATGCCCGCCAGCACCAGGCCGAAATTCTGGCCGATCGAGCGCATCACTTCCGACAAGCTCGGACGATGTTTGCGGGCCTGGAACTCCGGGGTTTCTTCCAGCGAGCGACGGATGATGAAAATCGCCGGAACGATCATGCAGCCGACCAGGAACGGTACGCGCCAGCCCCAATCACCCATTTGCTCAGGGCTCAGCCAGTGGTTGAGGCCCACGCCCAGGAGGCCGGCGAACACCACCGCGGCCTGCTGGCTGGCGGACTGCCAGCTAACGAAAAAGCCTTTGCGGCCCGGGGTCGAGATCTCGGCCAGGTAGACCGAGACACCGCCCAGTTCGACGCCGGCGGAGAAGCCTTGCAGCAGCCGGCCAAGCAACACCAGCAGCGGTGCGGCGACGCCCAGGGTCGAATAGCCCGGCACACAGGCGATCAGTACCGTGCCCGCGGCCATCAGGGCCAGGGTGATGATCAGGCCCTGGCGACGGCCGTGACGGTCGATGTAGGCACCGAGAAAAATCGCCCCCAGTGGACGCATCAGGAAGCCGGCGCCAAAGGTCGCCAGCGAGAGCATCAGGGACGCGAAGGCGCTGTCGTTGGGAAAGAAGGTCTTGGCAATGGCCGTGGCATAGAAGCCATAAACCATGAAGTCGAACATCTCGAGGAAGTTGCCGCTGACAACGCGAAAGATCGCCTTGCCCTTGCCTGTATTTGAGGCCATTTTTTCACTCACTTTATCTGTCTTATAAGCAATCCGTCGTCTCTGCTCGTCCTCACTGAACCTTTCAGGCATACGCACGCTGGCAGAACAGTTTTGTAACGATATGTGTAATAGGGGCGCCAGGCAACAAAAAAACCTGGCTTGCTGGCTAAATGGCACAACCCTTGATCTAGACACCTTCCGGTAGGCGTTCGGAAGGGTCGATCCAGTGCCGCGAACAGAAGATTGGCAATAAGCAGGCGCTTGTCTGGCGCATAATGGCCAACCTCGAGAAGAGTCTTCCTGGAAACCATGTCAAATCCACAGGCCATCGCGCCTTTGCTACGAGCCCTGCTGTTGAGTGGCGCCTTTGTCCTGCTCGCCGGTTGCGGTAATGCTGACTCGCTGGAACAGTTCGGTGGCCCGACCATGGGCAGCACCTATTCCATCCAGTATGTTCGGCACCCCGGCGGGCCGGCGGTCGCCGAGGTCAAGCCCGAGGTCGAGGCGATCCTGGCAGCGGTGGACCGGCAGATGTCGACCTATCGCGCCGACTCGGATATCGAACGTTTCAACGAGCTGCCAGCCCAAGGTTGCCAGGTCATGCCGGCTTCGATCCTGGAACTGGTGCGTGTTGGCGAACAGCTGTCAACGGACAGCGACGGTGCCTACGACCTGACGGTCGAGCCCTTGATGAACCTCTGGGGTTTTGGTCCGCAGGGGCGGCAGGAAAAGGTGCCGGACGCGGCGCAATTGGCCGAGGTGCGCCAGCGCGTCGGCTACCGCCATCTGCGTATCGACGGCGAAAAACTGTGCAAGGATGCCGCCGTGGAGGTGGACTTCAACAGCATCGCGGCGGGTTATACGGTGGACCGTATCGTCGAACGGCTGAAGGCGATGGGGCTCGACAGTTTCCTCGCCGAAGCCACCGGCGAACTGAAGGCGCTGGGCAAGAAGCCCGATGGCCAACCCTGGCGGATCGCGCTGGAGGTGCCGCGGGGCGACGAGCAGGTGGCGCAGCGGATCGTCGCCCTGGACGGCTATGGCGTTTCCACGTCGGGCGATTACCGTAATTATTTCGAGCAGGACGGCAAGCGCTATTCCCATACCTTCGACGCCCTGACCGGGGCGCCCATTACCCATAACCTGGCGTCGGTCACGGTGATCGATCCTTCGACGCTGATGGCCGACGGTCTGTCGACCCTGTTGCTGATACTGGGCCCCGAGCGCGGCTGGGATTATGCGGAAAAACACGCGATCGCCGCACTTTTTGTGATGCGTGCCGATACAGGTTTCGTCACACGGACCAACCAGGCGTTCGAGCGCCTGGTCAAGGGTGACGGGCATAACATGTAGTGCAGGCAAAGCTGGCCTACGACGCGACCAAGGGTTAATGTGCGCGGCGTTGATGCTTCTATAGACTGCACACCGAGATTTGATCCTTCATGTCGCTGGCCGCGACATGATTTAGCCGCAGGTGCCAGAGGGGTGCCTCGGCCCGTTCTGAGGAGTACGCATGGCTGTCTACAACTACGACGTAGTGGTGTTGGGTTCCGGCCCGGCGGGTGAAGGGGCGGCAATGAACGCCGCGAAAGCTGGGCGCAAGGTGGCAATGGTCGACAGCCGTCGCCAGGTCGGCGGTAACTGCACGCACCTGGGCACCATCCCGTCCAAGGCCTTGCGTCACTCGGTCCGGCAGATCATGCAGTTCAACACCAATCCGATGTTCCGGGCCATTGGCGAGCCGCGCTGGTTTTCCTTTCCGGACGTGCTGAAAAGCGCCGAGAAGGTCATCTCCAAGCAGGTTGCCTCGCGCACCGGCTACTACGCTCGCAACCGGGTCGATTTGTTCTTCGGTACCGGCAGCTTCGCCGACGAGCAGACCATCGAAGTGGTTTGCGCCAACGGCGTGGTCGAGAAGCTGGTGGCCAAGCACATCATCATTGCCACCGGCTCGCGTCCGTACCGCCCGGCCGACATCGACTTTCACCATCCACGGGTCTACGACAGCGACACCATCCTCAGCCTCGGCCACACGCCGCGCAAGCTGATCATCTACGGTGCCGGGGTGATCGGCTGCGAATACGCATCGATCTTCAGCGGCCTGGGGGTGCTGGTGGAGCTGGTGGATAACCGCGGCCAGTTGCTGAGCTTCCTGGACTCGGAAATTTCCCAGGCCCTGAGCTACCACTTCAGCAACAACAACATCACCGTACGCCACAATGAAGAATACGATCGGATCGAAGGCCTGGATAACGGGGTGATCCTGCACCTCAAGTCTGGCAAGAAGATCAAGGCCGATGCCATGCTCTGGTGCAACGGCCGTACCGGCAACACCGACAAGCTGGGCATGGAAAACATCGGGGTCAAGGTCAACAGCCGCGGCCAGATCGAGGTGGACGAGAACTATCGCACCTGCGTGCCGAACATCTACGGCGCCGGCGATGTGATCGGCTGGCCGAGCCTGGCCAGTGCCGCCCACGACCAGGGTCGTTCGGCGGCGGGCAGCATTGTCGACAATGGTAGCTGGCGCTTCGTCAATGACGTGCCGACCGGCATCTACACCATTCCGGAGATCAGCTCGATCGGCAAGAACGAGCAGGAACTGACCCAGGCCAAGGTGCCGTACGAAGTGGGCAAGGCCTTCTTCAAGGGCATGGCCCGGGCGCAGATCGCCGGCGAACCGCAGGGCATGCTGAAGATCCTGTTCCACCGCGAGACCTTGCAGGTCCTGGGGGTGCATTGCTTCGGCTACCAGGCATCGGAGATCGTGCACATCGGCCAGGCGATCATGAACCAGCCGGGCGAGCAAAATACCCTGAAGTACTTCGTCAACACCACGTTCAACTACCCGACCATGGCCGAAGCCTATCGGGTAGCGGCTTACGATGGCCTCAACCGGCTTTTTTGAGCGACTCCGGCCGGTGGCCTGAGCCGGCCGGGGAGACCGATTTCAGCCATTCCCGAGTGTGGCCTTGGCCAAACCGGGAAAGTCTGTAATCAGGCTATCGACGCCGAAGTCAGCGAGGCGGCGCATCAGCGCCGGCTCGTTGACCGTCCACACCGACACATGCAGACCCTGACGCTGGGCCTTGATCAGGCGTTCCGGGGTGCAGAGTGTCCAGTTCAACGCCAGGATCTCGCAGCCATAACTCTGGGCGACCTTCAACGGGTCGAGCCAGGCGTATTCGGCTACCAGGCCGCGTGACAGGTCCGGGGTCAGCTCCAGGGCGGCCTTGAGCACTTCCCGGGAGCTGGAGGTGACGGTGACCTTGTCGAGCAGGCCGAAACGCTGGGCCATTTCGCGGATTGCCAGCACGGTGGTCGCGGCCCGGGTGCGCGAGGCGCTCTTGACTTCCAGTTGCCAGTGCTCGAAATCGCACTGTTCGAACAGCTCTTCCAGGCGTGGAATCGGGCAGGGCTTGATCCAGCCCGGACCGCCCTTGCGCGCGTCATAGGTCACCAGCTCGGCGGCGCTATGTTCGACCACCTTGCCGCGGCGGTCGGTGGTGCGTTTGAGCGTCGGGTCGTGGATGACCATCAACTCGCCGTCCATGGACAGGTGCAGGTCCAGTTCGCACCGGCGTACGCCGTGCTTGAGGCATTCCTGGAAACTGGTCAGGGTGTTTTCCGGTGCTTCACCTTTGGCGCCACGATGGCCATAAATCAGAGTCACGACTGCTCCTTCAGGGAAAATGCGGTTATAGGGTCAAGACGGTAGGCTGATCGCAGCCGCAAGCATCAACGGGCCTCGGGGTTGTCCTGCTCCCGGGCCAGGCGTCGTTGTTGCGCCTGTTTCTGCAAGATATAACGCGCCAGCAACTGGCGTTGGGCATCGGTCAAGGCTTCGAATTCGGTGCCGATGTCGAAGGTGCCGAAGCTGCGGGGCGCGCAGTGGGTCACCTTGGCCCGCAGCAGTAACCCGTGTGCCTGGGGCATCAGGACCATCTTGACCGCCAGGTGGCTGCCGATGGCATAGGCCATATGGTGCTCGAACTCCAGGCCGCCTTCGGAAAGGATCACCCGCTGCAGTTCGCCGAACTCGCCCAGCGCCGAATAGGCCATCACCTGGCTCAGCAGGTCGATGCGCTTGTTCTGGGCCTTGAGGAAGGCGGTCAGGGTTCGATCACGCTCGCTGACCTGGCGCAGCAGGTGCTGCGACTCGAATTCGCTCAGGTGCAGTTCGCTCAGCAGGTTGAAGAGCGGCGAAGCATCCTGCAACACTTCCTTGCTCGCCGCGTCGGGGGCGGACAGGGGGCTTATTTCCAGTGCGATCGTGTCCTCGATACGGTAGTATTCGCGGCGATCTTCTTCATCTAATGTCGACATGGCGAACCCAGGGCAGAGGTGATGGTCTGAGTGTAAAGCTGCTGACCCTACCTCGCCACAAGGACGTCTTCTTTTCCTCCGAACAAGCCCCGACATGTTCAGACCACTCTTCGTATTTATCGGCACGCGTTATACCCGTGCAAAGCGTCGCAATCATTTTGTGTCTTTCATTTCCCTGACTTCGATGATCGGACTGGCCCTTGGCGTGGTCGTGATGATCGTGGTGCTCTCGGTGATGAACGGCTTCGATCATGAGATGCGCACCCGCGTGCTGGGCATGGTGCCCCACGCGACCATCGAGTCCGGCGAGCCGATCAGTCACTGGCCGGCGCTGGCCGACAAGGTCCTCAAGAACCCGAAAGTCGAGGCGGTCGCGCCGTTCACCCAGATGCAGGGCTTGTTGACCAACAACGGCCAGGTGCAGAAGGTGATCCTCAATGCCATCGACCCGGTGCAGGAGCGCAAGGTTTCGATCATTGACCGGTTCATGCAGCAGGGCCAGCTCGATGCGCTGACCCCTGGCAGCTTCGGCATGGTGATCGGCGACAAGGCCGCGACCAAGCTGGGGGTCGGGCTCGGCGACAAGCTGACTTTCGTCGCCCCGGAAGTCACGGTGACCCCGGCGGGCATGTTTCCGCGGATGAAGCGCTTTACCGTGGTCGGCATCTTCCATGTCGGCGCCGGTGAGCTGGACGGCTACCTGGGCCTGACCAACCTCGAGGACCTGGCGCGCCTGCATCGCTGGAAGCCGGACCAGGTCCAGGGTCTGCGCCTGAAGTTCGACGACCTGTTCCAGGCTCCGCGCACGGCCTGGGAAATCGCCCAGCAGTTGGGTGAAAGCCATTACTACGCCCGTGACTGGACCCGTACCCACGGCAACCTGTACCAGGCGATCAAAATGGAAAAAGCCATGATCGGTCTGCTGTTGCTGCTGATCGTGGCGGTGGCGGCGTTCAACATCATCTCGACCCTGGTGATGGTGGTGAACGACAAGAAAGGCGATATCGCCATCTTGCGCACCCTGGGCGCCACGCCTGGACAGATCATGGCGATCTTCATGGTCCAGGGCACCGTGATCGGGGTGATCGGTACGCTGATCGGCGCGGTGGTCGGGATCCTCGCCGCGCTGAATGTCAGCGCCGCGATTGCCGCCCTCGAGCGCTTGATCGGTCACAAGTTCCTCAATGCCGACGTGTATTTCATCGACTACCTGCCGTCCCAACTGATGGCCGAGGATGTCTTGATGGTCTGCGGCGCGGCATTGGTCCTGAGTTTCCTCGCCACCCTGTATCCAGCCTGGCGTGCCGCGCGCACCCAGCCCGCGGAGGCGCTACGTTATGAGTGAGTTGGGCATGAGTGATAAAGCAGTGCTGAGTTGCCGCAACCTGGGCAAGTCCTACGAGGAAGGCCCGGAATCGGTGGAAGTTCTGGCGGGCCTGCAACTGGAGCTGCACGCCGGTGAGCGGGTGGCGATCGTCGGCAGCTCGGGGTCGGGCAAAAGTACCTTGCTCAATCTGCTCGGCGGCCTCGATACACCGTCCCAGGGCAGTGTCTGGCTGGCCGGCGAGGAGCTTTCCGCGCTTGGCGAGAAAGCCCGTGGCCTGCTGCGCAACCGCTCGCTGGGGTTTGTCTACCAGTTCCACCACCTGCTGCCCGAGTTCACCGCGCTGGAGAATGTCTGCATGCCGCTGTTGATCGGACGCACCGCAATCCCCGAGGCGCGTCAGCGTGCCACGGCGTTGCTGGAGCGGGTCGGTCTCGGCCATCGCCTGGAGCACAAGCCGGCGGAACTGTCCGGTGGCGAACGCCAGCGCGTGGCGATTGCCCGGGCCCTGGTGAACAAACCGGGGTTGGTGATGCTCGACGAGCCCACCGGCAACCTCGACCACCACACCGCCCAGGGCATCCAGGACCTGATGCTGGAGCTCAGCACCTCGATGCGCACCGCGTTCCTGGTGGTGACCCATGACATGAACCTGGCCCGGCAAATGGACCGGGTGTTGCACCTGGAAGACGGAAAACTCGTCGCTATCTGATTCGCCAGGACCCACACCCGTTGAATTGCGCGGGTGTCGGGTCGATTATTTTTCTACGGTGGCCAGCGAATGTTCAGACCGTTATCGATTTTCATCGGCACGCGCTATACCCGCGCCAAGCGCCGCAACCGTTTTGTCTCTTTTATCTCGATGACCTCGATGATCGGCCTCGCCCTGGGCGTGCTGGCGATGATCGTGGTGCTGTCGGTGATGAACGGCTTCCAGAAGGAAATGAGTTCGCGGATCCTCGGCATGGTGCCCCACGCCACCATCGTCGGGGTCAAGCCCATCGACGACTGGCAACCGGTGGCCGCCGCGGCGCTGAAGAACCCCGAAGTGACGGCGGCGGTGCCCTTTACCGAAATGGACGGCATGCTTTCCTACAAGGGCTCGATGCAGCCGATCCAGATCAGCGGTGTCGATCCGGCCCAGGAAGGCAAGGTGTCGATTGTCGCCCAGCATATTGTCCAGGGCCGTCTGGAAGATCTGAAACCGGGTGAGTTCGGGGTGGTGATCGGTGAGATCACCGCGCGGCGCTTTCGCGTGAATGTCGGCGACAAGCTGACCCTGATCGTCCCGGAACTCAGCTCCGAGCCGGGCGGGATCACGCCGCGCATGCAGCGCCTGAACGTGGTCGGGGTGTTCAAGGTCGGCGCGGAGCTGGATGGCTCGATGGCGCTGATCCATATGAGCGACGCGGCGGATATCCAGCACTGGCAGCCGAACCAGGTGCAGAGCGTGCGGCTGGCGGTGAAGGACCTGTATGCGGCGCCGCAGGTGTCCACGGACATTGCTTCGGGCCTGGGCGGCGGTTTCAAGGCCGATGACTGGACCCATACCCAGGGCAGCCTGTTCAGTGCCATGAAGATGGAAAAGACCATGATCGGCCTGTTGTTGCTGATGATCGTCGCGGTGGCGGCATTCAACATCATCGCGACCCTGATCATGGTGGTGAATGACAAGGGCGCGGACATCGCGATCCTGCGCACCATTGGTGCCACGCCACGGCAGATCATGGCGATCTTCATGGTTCAGGGCACGGTGATCGGGATAGTCGGGACCCTGATCGGTGGTGTGCTGGGGGTGATCGCGGCGTTGAATGTCAGCCAGATAGTGGGCTGGATCGAGCGGGTCAGCGGGCAGCATATCTTCAGTTCCGACGTGTATTTCGTCAGTAACCTGCCGTCGCAGTTGCAGGGTGGGGATGTGCTGTTGATCTGTTCGGCCGGGTTTGTCCTGAGTTTCCTGGCGACGCTGTATCCGGCGTATCGGGCGGCGAAGATCGAGCCGGCGCATGCCTTGCGTTATTCGTAATCCGGGATGGCGCCTGTGGCGAGCGGGCTTGCCCGCGCTGGGCCGCGAAGCGGCCCCAAAACCGGCGAATCCGCTGCATCAGGTAGACCGAGGTAGCCGGGTTTGCGACTGCTTCGCAGTCGAACCCGGGCAAGCCCGCTCGCCACAAAGGGTGTTGTGTCAGTGAGAGGTGGGTAGGTCAATCACGAACCGCGTCCAACCATTCTCTGATTCACAACGAATCCGCCCGCCATGGGCACGAACGATCGACTGGGTAATCGCCAGCCCCAACCCCGCATGTTCACTGCTGCCTTCACGGCGAGCCGGATCGGCCCGATAGAAACGGTTGAACAGCTGTGGCAACAAGCCCGGCGCAATGCCTTCCCCGGTATTCTCGACGCTGACCCGCAAGCCCCGCGGCAGGCTTTCCAGCTTTACCGCTATCTCTCCGTCTTCAGGCGTGAAGCGCAAGGCATTGTCCAGCAGGTTGGACAGCGCCCGACGCAGCATGCCGCGATCACCCGCCAGGCTCGCCTTGCCTTCGCGCTTGAGTCGCACTCGATTCTCTTCGGCCAGCGGCGTGAAGAAATCCAGCAGGGCGTCCACTTCATCGGCCAGCTCAAGCGCTTCGCGGCGGGGTGTCAGCAGACCATGGTCGGCCTTGGCCAGGTACAGCATGTCGTTGACCAGTTGCGCCATCCATTGCAGTTCCTCGAGGTTGCTGTGCAGGGTTTCGCGGTAGTCCTCCAGGGTCCGAGGCCGGGTCAGGGTGACCTGGGTATGGGTCAGCAGGTTCGACAGCGGTGTACGCAGTTCATGGGCGATATCGGCGGAGAAGGCCGAGAGCCGCTGGAAGGAGTCGTCCAGGCGCGCGAGCATGGCATTGAACGACTGCGCCAGTTCGGCCAGCTCCGGCGGCATCTGTTCCTCGGGCAGGCGCTGGGTCAGCGAACTGGCCGAGACACCGGCGGCGATTTCGCTCATGCGCCGCAAGGGACGCAGGCCGCTGCGCGCGGCCCAGGCACCCAGCAGGGCGGTGGCCAGGGCCGAAAGACCGACCGTCAGCCAGATCAGGTGTTGCATGCGTTGCAGGAAGTGCTGGTGGTGGGTGATGTCGAGGATCAGGGTCAGTTGCGGCGAGTCGGCCTTGCTCGGGTTCAGCGAAGCATTGAAGACCCGGTAGGCAGTGCCTCCGATCCGCAGGCTGGTAAGTCCGGCTTGCGTCGGCAAGTCGTCGGGCAGCGCCCCCGGGGCGCTGAACCAGTGTCGGCCATCGGCGCCACTGACACGCAGGGCGAGCTCGGGGCTCAGCTTGATTTCGGCTTGCAGTCGAGCACTGCGCTGTTGGAAGTCCGCGCGGCTCTCGACCCCCTCCAGGCTGTTACGCAGCGCTCCCAGGCGGGCGTCGAGCAGTTGCTGGTCGAGTTCGATGAAGTGCGATTCGCTGGCGCGATTGAACAGTACCCCCGCGGTCAACGACACCACGGCGGTGCAGGCGGCGAACAGCAGGGCCAGGCGGCTGCCCAGGGACAGGCGGCGCATCAGGCGTTACGCTCTTCGAGCACATAACCCATGCCGCGCACGGTGTGGATCAGCTTGTGGGGGTGGCCATCGTCGATTTTCAGGCGCAGGCGGCGGATTGCCACTTCGATGACGTTGGTATCGCTGTCGAAATTCATGTCCCAGACCTGGGACGCGATCAGGGACTTGGGCAAGACCTCGCCCTGGCGGCGCAGGAGCATTTCCAGCAGGGCGAACTCCTTGGCGGTCAGGTCGATGCGCTGTCCGGCCCGCTCGACCCGACGACGAATCAGGTCCAGACGCAGGTCGGCCAGTTGCAGGCTGGTTTCCTGGCTGGCCGCGCTGCCCCGGCGCAACAGGCTGCGGACCCGGGCCAGCAGCTCGGAAAAGGCGAAAGGCTTGACCAGGTAGTCGTCGGCGCCCAGTTCCAGGCCATGGACCCGGTCTTCCACGGCGTCGCGGGCGGTCAGGAACAACACGGGAATGTCCAGGCCGGCGCCGCGCACCGCTTGCAGTATCTGCCAGCCATCGCGACCGGGCAGCATGACATCGAGGATCAGCAGCGCGTAGTCGCCGGTCAGGGCCAGGTGCTGGCCGGTGATGCCGTCGGCTACCAGTTCGGTGTTGAAGCCGGCCTCGCTCAGGCCCTGGCGCAGGTATTGGCCGGTTTTCGGTTGGTCTTCGACGATCAGCAGTTTCATGGGCGACTCATGGCAAATGGAACCGGCGTGTTATACCGCGCGCTCGATGGGTGGGGGCCAAGCTGACAAAGTTGTAATCTGCAGGTCAGCTCAATGCCAGCGACCGGACGCTACAGTTTCACACAATCCGCAGCCCATCGAAGTTGGAGTGTGACTATGTTTTTGCGTAACAGCCTGCTGTTTGCCGGCTTGCTGGTCCTGAGTTTTCCTGTCTGGGCCTCGTCCGCGGGCGGCTACGACTTCGGCCAGCCGGCGCCGGCGAGCAAGGCTACCCGTACGGTTGAGGTGAACATGAGCGACATTGCCTTCAGCACCAAGGAGCTGGATGTGAAGGCTGGTGAAACCGTGCGTTTCGTGCTGATCAATAAAGGCCATTTGCTGCATGAATTCAACCTGGGGCACGCGGCGGCGCATGCCGAGCATCAACAGGAGATGCTCAAGATGCAGCAGAGCGGCCAGTTGACGGCTACTGGCATGAAGATGGCCGATATGAATATGGCCGGCATGGACCATGCGTCCATGGGGCATGAGATGAAGCACGACGATCCCAATAGTGTGCTGGTGGAACCGGGCAAGACCGCTGAATTGACCTGGACCTTCAGCCAGGCCAAGAACCTGCAGTTTGCTTGCAATATTCCCGGGCACTACCAGGCGGGCATGGTCGGGACGTTGAAGATCGAGGACTGAATTGGCCAGAGCCGGGTCGAGGGCTTTCGTGCGCGTGGGTGATTTGCGATAGACTGGTGGCGTTTATTCAGTCAGGTTTTTGTCATGCATCCCGCCGCCGAACACTCGCCACTGGGCAAGTCCAGTGAATACATCGCCACCTACACGCCATCTTTGTTGTTCCCGATTCCCCGGGCGACCAAATGGGCCGAGCTGGGCCTGAGCGCCGAGACCTTGCCGTATGTCGGCGTGGATTTCTGGAACTGCTTCGAGTTGTCCTGGCTGTTGCCGTCCGGCAAGCCGGTGGTGGCGATCGGCGAGTTCAGCATCCCGGCGGATTCGCCGAATATCATCGAATCCAAATCCTTCAAGCTGTACCTCAATTCCCTGAACCAGACGCCGTTCGTCGATATCGCCAGCCTGGAAGCGGTGCTGCGTGCCGATCTGTCGGCGGCCGCTGGAAAACCGGTGGGCGTGCGGGTTCGCCGATTGAGCGAGGTGCAGGCCGAGGGAGTGGTCGCCTTGCCGGGTGTGTGCATCGACGACCTGGAGATCAGTGTCAGTGACTATGCCCATCCACGTCCGGAACTGCTGCGTTGCGATGAGTCGCGGGTGGTTGAGGAGGCGTTGCACAGCCATTTGCTCAAGTCCAATTGTCCAGTGACCAGTCAGCCGGACTGGGGCAGTGTGGTCGTGGAGTATCGCGGTGCGGCGCTGGATCACGCGAGCCTGCTGGCTTACCTGGTGAGCTTTCGTCAGCACTCGGACTTCCACGAGCAATGCGTGGAGCGGATCTTCCTTGACCTGCAGCGCTTGCTGAAGCCGGAGAAGTTGACCGTGTATGCGCGTTATGTGCGGCGGGGCGGGTTGGACATCAATCCATATCGCAGTACTGAGAAGGTCGCATTTCAGAACCTGCGGTTGGTGCGCCAGTAAGCGTACTTCTTACTTGTGGTGAGCGGGCTTGCCCGCGCTGGGTCGCGAAGCGGCCCTGAAACCGGCAAGCTCGGTTTGTCAGGCAGATCAAGGATTCCGGTTTTGCGACTGCTGCGCAGTCGAGCGCGGGCAAGCCCGCTCGCCACATTGAGCGGCTCGCTGAGGTGACAGCAGGCATAAAAAAGCCCCGACAAGTCGGGGCTTTTTCTATTGCGCGTACAGCTTAGGCTTGAACGACCGGGATATTGGCGTTCGCCGCGGCTTCACGGAACTCGGCGATCTGGTCGAAGCTCAGGTAGCGATACACGTCCGCTGCCATGCTGTCGATCTTGCCGGCGTATTCCATGTATTCCTCGACGGTCGGCAGGCGACCCAGGATCGAAGCCACGGACGCCAGCTCGGCCGAAGCCAGGTAGACGTTCGCGCCGTCGCCCAGACGGTTCGGGAAGTTACGGGTCGAAGTCGAAACCACGGTGGAGTTCGGTTCTACCCGTGCCTGGTTACCCATGCACAGCGAGCAGCCCGGCATTTCCATGCGCGCGCCAGCCTTGCCGTAGATGCCGTAGTAGCCTTCTTCGGTCAGCTGGTGAGCGTCCATCTTGGTCGGCGGCGACAGCCACAGACGGGTTGGCAGCTGACCCTTGACCTGCTCCAGCAACTTGCCCGCGGCGCGGAAGTGGCCGATGTTGGTCATGCAGGAGCCGATGAACACTTCGTCGATCTTCTCGCCGGCAACGCTGGAGAGCAGACGGGCGTCGTCCGGGTCGTTCGGTGCGCAGAGTACAGGCTCCTTGACGTCGGCCAGGTCGATTTCGATGACTTCGGCGTACTCGGCGTCCTTGTCGGCTTCCAGCAGCTCAGGGTTGGCCACCCAGGCTTCCATCGCCTGGGCACGACGCTCCAGGGTGCGGGCATCGCCGTAGCCTTCGCCGATCATCCAGCGCAGCAGGGTGATGTTCGACTTCAGGTATTCGGCGATCGACTCTTTCGACAGTTTGATGGTGCAACCGGCGGCGGAACGTTCGGCCGAGGCGTCGGACAGTTCGAAAGCCTGTTCGACGGTCAGGGTTTCCAGGCCTTCGATTTCCAGGATGCGGCCGGAGAAGGCGTTTTTCTTGCCTTTCTTCTCGACGGTCAGCAGGCCTTTCTGGATGGCGTAGTAAGGGATGGCATGAACCAGGTCACGCAGGGTGACGCCAGGTTGCAGCTTGCCCTTGAAACGCACCAGGATCGATTCCGGCATGTCCAGTGGCATCACGCCAGTGGCGGCGGCGAAGGCCACCAGGCCGGAACCGGCCGGGAACGAGATACCGATCGGGAAACGGGTGTGGGAGTCACCACCGGTGCCGACAGTGTCCGGCAGCAGCATGCGGTTCAGCCAGCTGTGGATGATGCCGTCGCCTGGACGCAGGGAAACACCGCCACGGGTCATGATGAAGTCGGGCAGGGTGTGGTGCGTGGTGACGTCGATCGGCTTCGGATAAGCCGCGGTGTGGCAGAACGACTGCATGACCAGGTCGGTGGAGAAGCCCAGGCAGGCCAGGTCTTTCAACTCGTCGCGGGTCATCGGGCCAGTGGTGTCCTGGGAACCGACGGTGGTCATCTTCGGCTCGCAGTAGGTGCCAGGACGAACGCCTTTCACGCCGCAGGCCTTGCCGACCATTTTCTGCGCCAGGGTGTAACCCTTGGTGCTCTCGGCCGGAGCTTCCGGCAGCTTGAACAGGTTCGAAGGTGGCAGGCCCAGTTCGGTACGGGCCTTCTCGGTCAGGCCGCGGCCGATGATCAGCGGGATACGACCGCCGGCACGGACTTCGTCGAGCAGGACCGGGGTCTTCATTTCGAAGGTGGCCAGGACTTCATCGCTGTTGTGCTTGGTGACTTTGCCAGCATGCGGGTACAGGTCGATCACGTCGCCCATGTTCATGTTGGAAACGTCGAACTCGATCGGCAGTGCGCCAGCATCTTCCATGGTGTTGTAGAAGATCGGGGCAATCTTGCTGCCGAAGCAGAAGCCGCCGGCACGCTTGTTCGGTACGTAAGGGACGTCGTCGCCGAAGAACCACAGGACCGAGTTGGTTGCCGATTTACGCGACGAACCGGTACCGACCACGTCGCCGACATAGGCGATCGGGAAGCCGTCGTTGCGCATCTGCTCGATCTGTTTCATCGGGCCGATGGCGCCTTGCTGGTCAGGCACGATGCCGTCGCGGGCCATTTTCAGCATGGCCAGGGCGTGCAGCGGGATATCAGGACGCGACCAGGCATCCGGGGCCGGGGACAGGTCGTCGGTGTTGGTTTCGCCAGTGACCTTGAACACCCGCAGGCTGATCTTGTCGGCCAGTACCGGGCGGTTCTTGAACCACTCGCCGTCGGCCCAGGACTGGATCACTTCCTTGGCGTGAACGTTGCCGCTCTTGGCTTTTTCCGCGACGTCGTGGAAAGCATCGAACATCAACAGGGTGTGCTTGAGTTGCGCGGCGGCAACGGCTGCCAGCTCGGCGCTGTCCAGCAGTTCGACCAGGGTCACGATGTTGTAGCCGCCCTGCATGGTGCCGAGCAGTTCTACCGCGCGCTTCTTGTCGATCAGGGGGGATTTGACTTCACCCTTGGCCAGGGCGGAAAGGAAACCGGCCTTGACGTAGGCCGCTTCGTCCACTCCAGGTGGAACGCGGTTGGTGATCAAGTCAACGAGGAAAGCTTCTTCGCCAGCCGGGGGATTCTTCAGCAGCTCGACCAGGCCTGCGGTTTGTTCGGCGTTAAGCGGCTGGGGCACGATACCCAGTGCTGCACGCTCTTCGATATGTTTGCGGTAGGCTTCAAGCACAGTTATTACCCTCATCAGTGGTCCCAAATGGGTGTCCGGGACGCTCATCCAGAAATGCACGGCACTCATGCGCTGCGGGGCTTTTTGAGCCGCTTAGCCAGAGTTTCCACGATTTCCAACAGAAGCTGTTTTCAAAGTTTTACGCCTGCGGAACGGGAGCTGATGAGGGTTGGCGCGGGGGCTTCCGGGCGGAAATTCCCGCGCCAACGCCGTTCTTTAGGATGAGGGCGATTTACGCCCGAAGGGTGAAGCGTCTTCGGACGTGATTTCACCCTGCACTGTGCTCGTGACGCTTTGAAAACAGCTTCCAACGGACATTGGCGCCTAAAAAGGCAGGCCGATTCTACGGCATATTCCAAAGAAAGGTAAGTTAAGCCCGGCAGGTTCGGGGGTGACCCTTCTTAGACAAAGGGCTAACATGCGGGCCTGTTCTGCTTCCGCGCGTTTGCCCTGCCCATGTCCAATCAGACCATCAAGACCCCCTGTATCGGCCTCTGTTCCACTGTCTATGGTGATCTGGTGTGCCGTGGCTGCAAGCGCTTTCACCATGAAGTCATCCACTGGAACGGCTACAACGAGGAAGAAAAGCGTGCGGTCTGGTTGCGCCTGGAGCAGTTGTTGGTCCAGGTCATGGTGGCCAAGGTCGAGGTATTCGATCCGTCGATGCTGCGCCGGCAACTGGAAACCCGCAAGATTCGCTTCGTGCCCCATCAGTCGGAATATTGCTGGGCGTACCAGCTGATTGCCCGTGGTGCGCGGGTCATCAGCCAGTTGGACGCCTATGGCATGGTGTTGTTGCCGGAGTTTCGCGACTGGGGGCTGCCCGAATTGCGCGATGCCATCGATCGGGAGTTTTTCCTTCTGTCCGAAGCGCATTACCAGCGTTATATCGCTCCGGGGTTCCTCAAGGCTGCGTTCGGCGCCTGAGATTGTTTTGCCTGTTCGGGCCTCTTCGCGGGCAAGCTCCGCTCCCACGTTGTTTTTGAGTCAGGTCCGGATTCTGTGTTCGACACAGAACTTGTGGGCGCGGAGCTTGCCCGCGAAGACGGTCACAAGGTCGCGGGATATCCTCAGGGCCGGGGTGCTGTTTCCACCAGGTGATCGATGATTTCCTGGGGCTTGAGCACCAGCACATCGCTTTCCAGCGCATCGAGCACCACTTCCGCGGTATTGCCGATCAATGCGCCTGAAATCCCGGTGCGCGCCACCGTGCCGATGACCGTCACCACCGCCCCCAGTGTGTGGGCCATGTGCGGAATCAGCACATCGGCGGGGCCTTCCTTGATATGCAGGTGCTCGTCATCCACATCGAACTGGCTCTGGAATTCCCGGCATTGATCGCGATAACGGCGCTCGATGGTTTCCTTGAGCTGGTACACCGGGTCGGCGGCCGACAGCATGGGCGAGGGGTGAGCGCTGATCACGTGCAAGTGGCCCTTGGCCAGGCTGGCGATGTCATAGCCGTGATCGATGATGCTTGTGTGCAACTGCCGGTGTTCGTCATCGGAGTTACCCACATCCACCGCCGCGAGAATCACGCCGCCCGACCAGGGCGCCTCGGTCTTGACCATCAGCACCGCGGATGGGCAATAGCGCATCAGCTTCCAGTCTGAAGGGGTCAGCAGGGCTTTTTTCAGCGGGCTGTCGGGGCGATGCTGCTTGATCACCAGGCCGCAGCCTTCGGCTTGCTGCACGCCGATAATGGTCTCGTGCAGGGTCTTGTCCCACGCCTGCTCGGCCGTGGCGCTGTAGCCGTCGTCATGCAACTGGCTCTTGAGCAGGCTGAGCAGGGCGCTGTGATCGTGCTTGGGGTCGCACATCAGCAGGTGCAGATGCGCATCGGTGACACCGGCGATCAGCTTGGCGCGGTTGAGGGCCAGGCTGTGGGCGTGATCGGGATCGAGTATCACCAGGATGCTGCGGATCGCTTGCATGGTCGGGGAGCTCCGAAGAAGACTGAAGACGGCGTGATACAACTATAGTTGTAGTCCACCGGGCGCAACCTTGATGCATATCAAGCAGGGCGGCTGGCGATCTGCCCCGGGGCCCGTATAATCGGCGGCCTTGTCCCGCCTGATCTCCGGTTTTTGTGAGTCCCATGTCGACTATTTCCGTTTTGTTCCGCTGCCAAGTCTCTCCTGTGATGGGGGCCTTCCTGTGAATCTGCCGCAAATCCACGAGTTCCTTGGTTGCCCGACCCCGCAAGGCTGGGTGCGGGCGGCGCTGGCGGATCAGGAAACGTTGCTGATCGATCACAAGAACTGCGAGTTCAAGGCGGCCAGTACCGCCTTGAGCCTGATCGCCAAGTATCACGCCCACGTCGACCTGATCAACCTGATGTCGCGCCTGGCCCGGGAAGAACTGGTGCACCACGAACAGGTCATGCGCTTGATGAAGCGGCGCAAGATCGAGTTGCGGCAGTTGTCCGCCGGTCGCTATGCCTCCGGGCTGCGCAAGGCGGTGCGCAATCATGAGCCGGTCAAGCTGGTGGACACCCTGGTGGTCGGGGCCTTTATCGAGGCTCGCAGTTGCGAGCGGTTCGAGGCCCTGGTGCCGCATCTGGACGAGGAGCTCGGCAAGTTCTACTTCGGCCTGCTCAAGAGCGAGGCCCGGCACTTCCAGGGCTACCTGAAACTGGCCTACCAGTACGGCGACGCCGAGGACATTGGCCGGGTCATCGAAAAGGTGCGGGCGGTCGAGCGGGAGCTGATCGAGTCGCCGGACAGCGAGTTCCGCTTCCACAGTGGTGTCCCGGCGGCTGCCGGCGCTTAAGTACGCACCAGCTTTTCCAGCGCCGCGTCCGCCAGGAACGATGAGCGGCTCTTGATTCGGTGGTCGCGCACGTAACGGTCGATGCGCTGGATCACGAAGCCGGGAAGGGTCACGTTGACCTTCTCGGTCTTGCCCAGATAGGGCGAGATATCGATTTCCAGCATGCCCCAACCCATGTCCGCGAACTCTGGATTTTTCCGATGGTCGAAAGAGGACGATGGCGTGGGCACGGGCTGACCGGCCGAAACGATCTCCTCGAGCATGATGTGGGCGATTTCCAGGGCGGCGTTATAGGCCTCCTCGAATGTATCGCCAGCGGTCACGGCCCCCGGAATATCCGGAATCTGGATGCCGATGGCGGTGTGTTCATCACCCCATTCGATCGCGATGGGATATTGCATGATGGTCTCCTGACTGAACGGGTTCATAGCAAGCCCGCCCGTTTTCTGATGCTTCTGATGGTCCCGAGCGGCAGATCCTTCTTCGGATGTGGCACGGGGATCGAGTGGGGGCTGCTGGGGTGGACAAATACATGATGACCGCCCCTGATTCGTTGCGGCATCCAGCCAACGGCCTCCAGTTCGGCGATCAAATCCCTGCTTTTCACCTGTGACGCCTTGTCGGGTATGTCAGGGAATCCTAGCCGTCCCTCTATCAAGCATCGAATTAAAAGGTGTGTCTAGAGTTATCTATTTGTCTCGCGGCCATTTATCGGCTAAGTAGTGAGCTTCCTAACTAATGCTTTGACATTAGCTGCCTAAGCAGTAATATCTCCCCAACTCTCTGCCTAAGCAGCTTTTGGTGGCTTTATGAAACATTTCACCCCGGATGACTTTCACAACTGCCATCTCGGCTTGCTCCTGGGGCGTGCCGCATTGCTCAAGGATCGGATCATCGACACCCATATGGTCCCGTACGGCATCACCGCCGCGCAGTTCAAGGTGCTGATCATCATGGCCCAGTTCGGTGTCGATACTCCGGCCGAGCTGTGTCGCCATCTGTCCCTGGACAGCGGTTCCATGACCCGCATGCTCGATCGCCTGGAGCAGAAGGATCTGCTCGCCCGCCAGCGCTCCGAGGGGGATCGGCGTCAGGTCCGATTGGTGCTTACGGCGCAGGGGCAGACCCTCGCCGACCGTTTGCCGGAAATCGGCGCCGATGCGATGAACGAGCTGGCGGGGGCCATCACCGAGCAAGAGTTGCGGACCCTGGAAGACCTCCTGAAGAAAATTTTGCTGGCGGCCGGGGACTCGATCACCCTGCTGCGGGTAGGTGAAAAAAATGAGCGGTAAAACCCTGCATGCCGGTTTCAGTCTGGTATTCCTGTCGATGCTCCTGGCGGGGTGCGCCAGCTATAGCGGCCTGCACACCGAAGGCGTCAACCTCGAGGCGAAAAACCTCAAGGCCGAACAATCCCTCAAGGGGGTCACGCTGTCGCCGGCGGCCTGGCCGAAAAACGACTGGTGGAAAAGCCTGGGCGATCCGCAACTCGATGGCCTGATCCGCGAGGCCCTGCACGACAGTCCCGATATGCAGGTCGCCAGCGCACGGGCGCACCAGGCCAGCGCCGCGGCCTATGCCGCCGACGCGGCACGGATGCCGACCCTTGATGCCAGTGGCGGCGTCACCCGTTCCCGGCTGGCGCGGGACCAGGACCCCAGCGGTCGCGGCGGGGTCTACGACACCGTGCGCAAGCTGGGCGTCAGCTTCAATTACAGCTTCGACCTCTGGGGTGGCCAGCGTGATGCCTGGGAAGCCGCGCTGGGCCAGGCGCGTGCCGCCGAAATCGACCGCCAGGCCGCGCAGTTGACCCTGGCCGCCGATGTGGCGCGGGCCTACAGTAACCTGGGGCAGGCGCATATCGTCTATGACTTGGCCAACGATGATCTGCAGCGCACCCACAAGCTGCTGGATCTGGGCAAGCGTCGGCTGAGCTCCGGTATCGACAGCCACTACCAGTACCAGCAGACCGAAAGCCTGGCCGCCAGCGCCGAAGAACAGGTGATCGACGCGGGGAAAAAGCTGCAAAGCGCCAAGGTCGCCCTGGCCGTATTGCTGGGCAAGGGCCCGGACCGTGGCAATGAGATCGCCCGGCCGAAGATCCTCCAGCCAAGCGCCGTGGCCTTGCCATCGGTGCTGCCGGCGGAACTGCTGGGACGGCGTCCCGACCTGGTGGCCGCGCGTTGGCGCGTCGAGGCCGCGAGCAAGGATATCGCCGCCGGCAAGACCCGCTTCTACCCCAACCTCAACCTGAGTGCCGCCGCGGGTGGCGAGGCGCTGCTGGGGGATGCCCTGTTCGGCTCCCCGAGTCGTTTCTTCAGCATCGCCCCGACCGTCTCGCTGCCGATCTTCGACGGCGGCCGCCTGCGCGCCGGCCTCGACGCCAAGGACGCCGACTATGACCTGGCGGTGGCGCAGTACAACAAGAGCCTGGTCCAGGCCTTGGGCGATGTCAGCGACAGCCTCCAGCAGTTGCACGCCCTCGGCCAGCAGATCGTCGCCCAGCAGCATGCCGCGGATATCGCCCAGGACTCCTACAACACCGTGTTACAGCGCTATGGCGCCGGTATCGGCAACTACCTGGACGTGCTCACCATCGAACAGACCCTGTTGCAGGCCCAGCGTCAACTGGCGGACCTGAATGCCCAACAGATCGATTTCTCCATCCAGCTGATGCAGGCCTTGGGCGGTGGTTTCCAGGTCGACAACATCGCCTCGAACGCCAGCCTTCCCGCGGCTCAGACTCATTAATTCAAGGTACCTGCCATGGCCACTGAAATGAACACTACTGAAACAACCCCGGGCGCTGGCAATTCCGGCAAGCGCAAAGTCATGCTGGTGGGGCTCACCCTGCTGGTCGTCCTCGGCGGCCTCGGTGTCTGGGGCTGGCATGAGCTCTACGGGCGCTGGAATGAAAGCACCGACGACGCCTACGTCAACGGCAACGTGGTGGAAATCACGCCGCTGGTGACCGGTACCGTGATCAGTATCGGCGCCGACGACGGCGACCTGGTGCACGAAGGCCAGGTGCTGCTGAACTTCGACCCGAGCGATGCGGCGGTCGGCCTGCAAAGCGCCGAGGCCAACCTGGCCAAGACCGTGCGCCAGGTGCGCGGCTTGTACAGCAATGTCGACGGTATGAAGGCCCAGGTCGCGGAACAGAAGTCGGTGGTGCAGAAAGCCCAGGAAAACCTGACCCGGCGCAAGAACCTGGCGGCCGGTGGGGCGATTTCCCAGGAAGAGCTGTCCCATGCCCGTGACGACCTGACTTCGGCGCAGAGCGCGCTGAGCAATGCCCAGCATCAGCTCAACACCAGCAGCGCCCTGGTGGACGACACCGTGGTGTCCAATCATCCGGATGTCAAAGCCGCTGCCGCGCAACTGCGCCAGGCCTATCTGGCCAATGCCCGTACTACCCTGATTGCGCCGGTGACCGGTTATGTCGCCAAGCGTACCGTGCAACTGGGGCAGCGGGTCCAGCCGGGCGCGGCGCTGATGGCGGTGATCCCCCTGGACCAGCTGTGGATCGACGCCAACTTCAAGGAAACCCAACTGCGTGACATGCGTATCGGTCAGCCGGTCGACATCGAGGCAGACCTCTATGGCAGTTCGGTGAAATACAGCGGCACCATCGACAGTCTCGGTGCTGGCACCGGCAGCGCCTTTGCCCTGCTGCCGGCGCAGAACGCCACCGGTAACTGGATCAAGATCGTCCAGCGGGTGCCGGTGCGTATTCACATCAACGCCGAGGAGCTGGCCAAACACCCGCTGCGGGTCGGCCTGTCGACCCAGGTCGAGGTCAATCTGCATGACCAGAGCGGGCCGGTACTGGCCCAGCAGCCGCCGCAGAAAGCGTCCTTCAGCACCCATGTGTATGCCGAACAACTGGCCGAAGCCGATGCGGTGATTACCCGCCTGATCCATGAAAACAGCGCCACCGCGGCGAAAACCGCGCAACGCTGAGTCGCCAATCCAGCCGCGACCCGAGTGTCGCGGCACCTGCCTCGTTTCCAAGGATTCGCGATGAGTTCGAATGCGTCTTTCACTCCGCCCAGCCTGTTGCTCAGTACCATCGGTCTGTCGCTGGCGACCTTCATGCAGGTGCTCGACACCACTATCGCCAACGTGGCGTTGCCGACCATTTCCGGCAACCTGGGCGTGAGCTCGGAGCAGGGCACCTGGGTCATCACTTCCTTTGCCGTGAGCAACGCCATTGCCTTGCCGCTGACCGGCTGGTTGAGCCGGCGGTTTGGCGAGGTGAAGCTGTTTATCTGGGCGACGATCCTCTTCGTGCTGGCTTCATTCCTCTGCGGTATTTCCACCTCGATGCCGGAACTGGTGGGTTTTCGCGTGCTGCAAGGACTGGTGGCCGGGCCGCTGTATCCCATGACCCAGACACTGTTGATTGCGGTCTATCCGCCGGCCAAGCGCGGCATGGCCCTGGCGCTGCTGGCGATGGTCACGGTGGTCGCGCCGATTGCCGGGCCGATTCTTGGCGGCTGGATTACCGACAGCTACAGCTGGCCGTGGATTTTCTTTATCAACGTGCCCATCGGCGTATTCGCCGCCATGGTGGTCCGCCAGCAACTCAAGACCCGGCCGGTGGAGATCAGTCGCCAGCCGATGGACTATGTCGGCCTGTTGACCTTGATCATTGGCGTCGGGGCCTTGCAGGTGATTCTCGACAAGGGCAACGACCTGGATTGGTTTGAGTCGAATTTCATCGTGATCGGCGCGGTCATCTCGGCGATTGCCCTGTCGGTATTCGTGATCTGGGAGATGACCGACAAGCATCCGGTGGTCAATCTGCGCCTGTTCGCCCACCGCAACTTCAGGATCGGCACTATTGTGCTGGTCCTTGGCTATGCCGGGTTCTTCGGCATCAACCTGATCCTGCCGCAGTGGCTGCAGACCCAGATGGGCTACACCGCGACCTGGGCGGGCCTGGCGGTGGCGCCGATCGGAATCCTGCCGGTGCTGATGTCGCCTTTCGTCGGTAAATACGCCAACAAAGTCGATCTGCGCTTGCTCGCCGGCCTGGCGTTCCTGGCGATCGGTCTGAGCTGCTTCATGCGCGCCGGTTTCACCAATGAGGTGGACTTCCAGCATGTTGCCATGGTGCAACTGTTCATGGGGATCGGTGTGGCGCTGTTCTTCATGCCGACCCTGAGCATCCTGATGTCGGACCTGCCACCGAGTCAGATTGCCGATGGTGCCGGCCTGGCCACCTTCCTGCGGACCCTGGGGGGGAGCTTCGCGGCGTCGCTGACCACCTGGATCTGGATTCGTCGGGCGGACCAGCATCATGCGTATCTCAGTGAAAGCCTCACCCCGTTCGATCCGGCGACACGCGATGCCCTGGGCAGTCTCGGTGGGGCGGGCAGCCGGGCCTATGCCCAGTTGGATCAGGTGCTGACCAGTCAGGCTTACATGCTCTCGACCGTGGATTACTTCACGCTGCTGGGCTGGGGCTTCATGGCCCTGATGCTGCTGGTGTGGCTGGCCAAGCCGCCGTTCGCGGCGAAGGCCGGGCCGGCGGCGGCGGGGCATTGACGATAATACGCACGATACAATATCTGTAGGAGCCTTGCGGACCTATACGCGGGCAAGCCACGCTCCTACAGGTCAGTGTTCAGGCTGGCGGCGTGAAATCAAACGCCGCCAACTGGAAACCCTGTTCATCCACCTGCAAGGCCCAACCCTGGCGATCCCAATCCCCCAGCACAATCCGTTTCGCCGCTTGCGCGCCGAGTTGCAACTTGTGAATGGCCGGCCGATGGGTATGGCCGTGGATCAGGGTGTGCACGCCATGCTGCTGCATGACCCGCGCCACTTCCTGCGGCGTCACGTCAACGATGTCATTGGCTTTCATGCGCGTCTGCGCGCGACTCTCGCTGCGCAGTTTGCGTGCCAGCTTGTGGCGGCTGCGTAGCGGCAGGTGGCGCAGGATGAACAGGGTGACGGGATTGCGCAGATAACGCCGCAGGCGCATATAGGCCTCGTCCCGGGTGCACAGGCTGTCGCCATGCATCAACAGCACCGGCTCGTCATTCATTCGCACCACGCTCGGATCCTGCAACAGGGTGGCCCCGGCCGCCTTGCAGAAGGCCCGGCCCAGCAGGAAGTCACGATTGCCGTGCATCAGGAAAACCTGCGTGCCACTGTCACTCAAGGTGCGCAAGGCCGCGCAGATCGAGTGTTGAAAGGGGCTCATGGCATCGTCGCCGATCCAGACTTCGAAAAAATCGCCGAGGATATACAACGCTTGTGCCGAACGGGCGCGTCCGGCGAGGAAATCCAGAAACGCCCGGGTGATGTCCGGGCGTTCCTCTTCCAGATGCAAATCTGAAATCAGCAGTATCACTCAACGATCTCGGCTTTCTCGATGATCACGTCTTCTGCTGGAACATCCTGGTGGCCGGCCTTCATGGTGGTGGCGACGCCCTTGATCTTGTCGACCACGTCAGTACCTTCGACCACTTTGGCGAATACCGCGTAGCCCCAGCCCTGGACGGTCTTGGCGCTGTGGTTCAGGAAGCTGTTGTCGGTGACGTTGATGAAGAACTGCGCGGAGGCCGAATGCGGCTCCATGGTGCGGGCCATGGCAACGCTGTATTTCTCGTTCGGCAGGCCGTTGTCCGCTTCGTTCTGGATGCTCGGGCGCTTGTCTTTCTTTTCTTTCATGCCCGGTTCGAAGCCGCCGCCCTGGATCATGAAGTTGCCGATCACGCGGTGGAAAACCGTGTTTTCGTAGTGGCCGGCTTTGACGTATTCAATGAAGTTGGCCACGGTGATCGGGGCTTTCTCGGCGTTCAGCTCGAGGACGATTTCGCCGTGGTTGGTGGTCAGTTTGACTTGGGTCATCTTGGCTACTCTTTGAAGGAATTCGTGGGCTTCGGCGTGCGGGCTGCGCTCGCGGCGCCGAACCGATCTGGCATACAACCACCAGGTTGCGCAGTTTAGCGTGAGGCGCGAGAATTTCGAGGCGGTTTTTTCATCCGGGCACTATTAATAGCCGCCGTTTTTGGCGCGCCACTGTCAGCTGCCCGATTGCATCGGCTATGATACCCGTTTTGATTGATCAGGCCGTATCCGGCCGCGCACCCGCAAGCCCAAGGATCCTATGAGCAAGCCCACTGTCGACCCTACCTCGAACGCCAAGACCGGTCCGGCTGTCCCGGTCAACTTCCTGCGCCCGATCATTCAGGCCGACCTGGACTCGGGCAAGCATACCCGGATCGTCACGCGCTTCCCCCCCGAGCCCAACGGCTACCTGCACATCGGCCACGCCAAGTCGATCTGCGTGAACTTCGGCCTGGCCCAGGAGTTCGGCGGTATCACGCACCTGCGCTTCGACGACACCAACCCGGCCAAGGAAGACCAGGAATACATCGACGCCATCGAAAGCGACGTCAAGTGGCTGGGCTTCGAATGGTCCGGTGAGGTGCGCTATGCCTCGCAGTATTTCGACCAGTTGCACGAGTGGGCGGTGGAATTGATCAAGGCCGGCAAGGCCTACGTCGACGACCTGACCCCCGAACAGGCCAAGGAATACCGTGGCAGCCTGACCGAGCCGGGCAAGAACAGCCCGTTCCGCGAGCGTTCGGTGGAAGAGAACCTCGACTGGTTCGCCCGCATGAGAGCCGGCGAATTCGCGGACGGCGCACGCGTGTTGCGGGCCAAGATCGACATGGCTTCGCCGAACATGAACCTGCGCGACCCGATCATGTATCGCATTCGTCATGCCCACCACCACCAGACCGGTGACAAGTGGTGCATCTACCCGAACTACGATTTCACCCATGGTCAGTCGGATGCCATCGAAGGCATCACCCACTCCATCTGCACCCTGGAGTTCGAAAGCCACCGTCCGCTGTATGAGTGGTTCCTCGACAACCTGCCGGTGCCGTGCAAGCCGCGCCAGTACGAGTTCAGCCGTCTGAACCTGAACTACACCATTACCAGCAAGCGCAAGCTCAAGCAGTTGGTCGATGAAAAACACGTCAATGGCTGGGACGACCCGCGCATGTCGACGCTCTCGGGGTTCCGTCGCCGTGGCTACACGCCGAAATCGATCCGCAACTTCTGCGAAATGGTCGGCACCAACCGCTCCGACGGCGTGGTGGACTTCGGTATGCTCGAATTCAGCATCCGTGACGACCTCGACCACAGCGCGCCACGGGCCATGTGCGTGTTGCGTCCGCTGAAGGTGGTGATCACCAATTACCCGGAAGGCCAGGTCGAGAACCTCGAACTGCCCTGCCACCCGAAAGAAGACATGGGCGTGCGCGTACTGCCGTTTGCCCGTGAAATCTACATCGACCGTGAAGACTTCATGGAAGAGCCACCAAAAGGCTACAAGCGCCTTGAGCCGGCCGGCGAAGTGCGCCTGCGCGGCAGCTACGTGATCCGTGCCGACGAGGCGATCAAGGACGCCGATGGCAACATCGTCGAGCTGCGTTGCTCCTACGATCCCGAGACCCTGGGCAAGAACCCTGAAGGGCGCAAGGTCAAAGGCGTGGTGCACTGGGTGCCGGCGGCGGCCAGCATCGAATGCGAGGTGCGCCTGTATGATCGTCTGTTCCGTTCGGCCAACCCCGAGAAGGCCGAAGACAGCGCCAGTTTCCTGGACAACATCAACCCTGACTCGCTGCAAGTGCTCACTGGTTGTCGTGCCGAACCCTCGCTGGGCAACGCACAACCGGAAGACCGTTTCCAGTTCGAGCGCGAAGGTTACTTCTGCGCGGATATCAAGGACTCGAAGCCCGGTGCTCCGGTATTCAACCGTACCGTGACCTTGCGTGATTCGTGGGGCCAGTGATTCTTTGAGGAAAGCGTTGTGCTAACGATCTACAACACGCTCAGCAAGAGCAAGGAAGTCTTCAAGCCGCTGGATGGCAACAAGGTGCGCATGTATGTCTGCGGAATGACCGTGTATGACTACTGCCACCTGGGCCATGGTCGCAGCATGGTCGCTTTTGACCTGGTGACCCGCTGGCTGCGGTTCAGCGGCTACGACCTGACCTATGTGCGCAATATCACCGACATCGACGACAAGATCATCAATCGGGCCAACGAGAACGGCGAATCGTTCGAAGCGCTGACCGAGCGCATGATTGCCGCGATGCATGAGGATGAGGCACGCCTGAACATCCTCAAGCCGGATATGGAGCCGCGGGCCACCGAGCATATCCTCGGCATGCATGCCATGATCCAGACCCTGATCGACAAGGGCTACGCCTATGCGCCGGGCAATGGCGACGTGTACTACCGCGTCGGCAAGTTTCTCGGCTACGGCAAGTTGTCGCGCAAGAAGATCGAAGACCTGCGCATCGGTGCGCGTATCGAGGTCGGCGAGTCGAAGCAGGATCCACTGGACTTCGTTCTGTGGAAAGCCGCCAAGCCGGGCGAGCCGAGTTGGCAGTCGCCGTGGGGCGCCGGGCGTCCGGGCTGGCATATCGAGTGCTCGGTGATGTCCACCTGCTGCCTGGGCGAGACGTTCGATATTCATGGCGGCGGCAGCGACCTCGAGTTTCCGCACCATGAAAACGAAATCGCCCAGAGCGAGGCGGCCACCGGCAAGACCTACGCCAATGCCTGGATGCACTGCGGCATGATTCGCATCAATGGCGAGAAGATGTCCAAGTCCTTGAACAACTTCTTCACCATTCGCGATGTGCTGGACAAGTATCACCCGGAAGTCGTGCGTTACCTGCTGGTGTCGAGCCATTACCGCAGCGCCATCAACTATTCGGAAGACAACCTCAAGGACGCCAAGGCTGCCCTGGAGCGTTTCTACCATGCGTTGAAAGGCCTGCCGAAAGTGCCGGCAGCCGGTGGCGAAGCCTTTGTCGAGCGCTTCACCGAGGTGATGAACGACGATTTCGGCACGCCGGAAGCCTGTGCGGTGCTGTTCGAGATGGTGCGCGAGATCAACCGTCTGCGCGACAGCGACCCAGCGGCTGCAGCCGGTCTGGCCGCGCGTCTGAAAGAGCTGGCCAGCGTGCTCGGGGTCTTGCAGTTGGAGGCTGATGACTTCCTCCAGGCGGGCGCCGAAGGGCGGGTCGATGCGGCCGTGGTCGAAGGGTTGATCCAGGCACGCCTGGCGGCGCGAGCCAACAAGGACTGGGCGGAATCCGACCGCATCCGTGACCAGATCACTGCCATGGGCGTGCTGTTGGAAGACGGCAAGGGCGGGACTACCTGGCGTCTGGCTGACTGAGTCGGGCTCGGGTAAAAACAAAAAACCGCCAATTGGCGGTTTTTTGTTGGTCGAAGGCTTTTCAGCGCGCTGGCGCCGCCGGATGCTTCGCGGCTTCAGGCATGCAGCGTTTCGGCGGCATACAAGGTATTTTCCAGCAGGCAGGCGCGGGTCATCGGACCGACCCCGCCGGGAACTGGAGTGATCCAGCCGGCGCGGGGCAGGGCGGTTTCGTACACCACGTCGCCCACCAGCTTGCCGTCCGCCTGGCGGTTGATGCCGACGTCAATAACGATAGCGCCTTCCTTGATCCACTCGCCCTTGACCAGGCCCGGCTTGCCGGCGGCCACCACCACCAGGTCGGCGCGCCCGACATGGCCGGCCAGGTCCCGGGTGAAGCGGTGGGTGACGGTCACGGTGCAGCCGGCGAGCAACAGCTCCATGGCCATCGGACGCCCGACGATATTGGAGGCGCCGACAATCACCGCATCCATCCCGTACAGGTCGACCCCGGTACTTTCCAGCAGGGCCATGATGCCTTTCGGGGTGCATGGGCGCAGCAGCGGAATGCGCTGGGCCAGGCGGCCGACGTTATAAGGATGGAAGCCGTCGACGTCCTTGTCCGGGCGAATGCGCTCCAGCAATTTGGAGGCATCCAGGTGCTCGGGCAGGGGCAGTTGCAGCAGGACGCCGTCGATTTTTGGATCGTCGTTGAGGCGATCGATCAGGTCGGTGAGCGCCTGTTGCGTGGTGTCGCTGGGCAAGTCATAGGCTTGTGAAATGAAGCCGACCTCTTCGCAGTCTTTACGCTTGTGCGAGACATAAACCTGAGAGGCAGGATCGCTGCCGACCAGAATCACCGCGAGGCCTGGCGTGCGCAGACCCTGCTGGCGACGCTCGGCGACACGTTGGGCGACCTGCTGGCGCAGATGGGCGGCGATCGCTTTGCCGTCGATTAGTTGTGCAGTCATGACGCGTGATTAACCATCGAGAGGGGTTGAAAAAGAGTGCGCATTCTCGCACGCCGTGACGCGAGGGCAAAGGCGCTTGGTCCGGATATTCCCCTAAGCCCTTTATATTTCTGAATTTTTTTTAAAAAAGAGTTGACGACCTTCAGGCTCACCTATAACATTCGTCGCACTTGTCGGGCACAGCCTAGCACTGGTTGAGAAGGTCGAGCAGAGTGGATGTCTAGCTCAGCAAGATTGAAGCACTTGGTTTGTAGTCGTCACCGAATACAGATTAATAAGGCGCCCGTAGCTCAGCTGGATAGAGCATCCGCCTTCTAAGCGGATGGTCGCAGGTTCGAGTCCTGCCGGGTGCGCCATTAGGCAGCTTTGGCACAAGTAACGCAATATGGTGGGCGTAGCTCAGTTGGTAGAGCACAGGATTGTGACTCCTGTTGTCGTGGGTTCGATCCCCATCGTCCACCCCATATTCGAATAAAGACGCCAGATTAATTATCTGGCGTCTTTGCTTTAACGGTTTGATTTGCGGACGTGGTGGAATTGGTAGACACACTGGATTTAGGTTCCAGCGCCGCGAGGTGTAAGAGTTCGAGTCTCTTCGTCCGCACCAGTTAGCTTGAAACACAAAAAAACGGCGCAGTACCTGAAAAGGGCTGCGCCGTTTTTGTTTCAGGGATTTGTGTCGCCAGCAACGCCGCTGGTTTCGGCTGGGGTGAGATTTCCCCGTCCTGAGCTGTTGCTGGATGTTGCTTGATTCAACCTTCGGTCTGTTTGACGGACCGATCGTCTGGGTGGTGGTAAAGTTCTTTCTATATATAGAGGGGCTGGATCAAGGCTCTGGCGCGATTGGCTGCGTGTCGTGGGATGCGTTTGAGTGGCGCCCCGCGTCCAATAAACGCCCGCTGTTTTTTGACCCGTTTCAGTAGGGTGACTTCTTGTGTTTGACCCACTAGAATGCATGCCCTTGATTCTGGGGTCGGAAACGGCCGGCTAACGTCTGTGCAACGAGGAATATCCATGCAAGTTTCTGTTGAAAATACATCGGCTCTTGAGCGCCGCATGAGCATCACCGTGCCAGCTGAGCGCATCGAGACCCAGGTCAACAAGCGTCTGCAGCAGACTGCCCAAAAGGCCAAGATTGCAGGCTTCCGTCCTGGCAAGGTGCCAATGAGCGTGATTCGCCAGCGTTATGAGGCGGATGCCCGTCAGGAAGCCGTGGGCGATGTGATCCAGGCCTCCTTCTATGAAGCCGTGGTTGAGCAGAAGCTGAACCCGGCTGGCTCGCCTTCCGTCGAGCCGAAAGTGCTGGAGAAGGGCAAGGATCTGGAATACGTCGCGACTTTCGAAGTGTTCCCTGAGTTCACCGTTGCCGGTTTCGACTCCATCGCTGTCGAGCGCCTGAGCGCCGACGTGGCGGACTCGGATCTGGACAACATGCTGGAAATCCTGCGCAAGCAGAACACCCGTTTCGAAGTGGCCGATCGCGCCGCGCAGAACGAAGACCAGCTGAACATCGATTTCGTCGGCAAGGTCGACGGTGAAGTCTTCGCCGGTGGTTCCGCCAAGGGCACCCAGCTGGTGCTGGGCTCCAACCGCATGATCCCGGGCTTCGAAGATGGCCTGGTCGGCGCTAAAGCCGGTGAAGAACGCGTTCTGAACCTGGTTTTCCCGGCTGACTACCAGAACCTGGACCTGGCTGGCAAAACCGCCGAGTTCACTGTCACCGTGAACAGCGTGTCCGCACCGACCCTGCCTGAGCTGAACGAAGCCTTCTTCGCCCAGTTCGGTATCAAGGAAAGCGGTCTGGACGGTTTCCGCGCCGAAGTTCGCAAGAACATGGAGCGTGAGCTGCGTCAGGCGATCAAATCCAAGGTCAAGAACCAGGTAATGGACGGTCTGCTGGCCGCCAACCCGATCGAAGTGCCCAAGGCCCTGCTGGAAAACGAAGTGAACCGTCTGCGCGTGCAGGCTGTTCAGCAGTTCGGCGGCAACATCAAGCCTGATCAACTGCCGGCCGAGCTGTTCGAAGAGCAAGCCAAGCGCCGCGTCGTGCTCGGCCTGATCGTGGCTGAAGTGGTCAAGCAGTTCGAACTCAAGCCTGATGAAACCCGTGTGCGCGAGCTGATCCAGGAAATGGCCTCGGCCTACCAGGAGCCGGAACAGGTTGTGTCGTGGTACTACAAGAACGACCAGCAACTGAACGAAGTCCGTTCGGTTGTGCTGGAAGAACAAGTTGTGGATACTGTTCTGCAGAAGGCGAATGTGACCGATAAATCGGTCTCCTACGAAGAAGCAGTCAAGCCGGTGGAAGCTCCGCAAGCCGACTGATTTTCTGACTCGTTGGAAAATACACACCATAAGCCAGCCTCGCGCTGGCTTATGCGTATTCAAGACATGACTATTTGGGAGTGACTGCAGAGCATGTTCCGTAATTCTTATATTCAGCAGAACTCTGATATCCAGGCCGCTGGCGGCCTGGTCCCGATGGTTGTCGAGCAGTCCGCTCGTGGCGAGCGCGCCTATGACATCTACTCGCGCCTTCTCAAGGAGCGGGTGATTTTTCTGGTGGGCCCGGTAGAGGACTACATGGCCAACCTGATCTGTGCGCAGCTGCTGTTCCTTGAAGCGGAAAACCCGGACAAGGACATCCATCTCTATATCAACTCCCCGGGCGGTTCGGTGACGGCGGGCATGTCGATCTACGACACCATGCAGTTCATCAAGCCAAACGTATCGACTACCTGTATCGGTCAGGCGTGCAGCATGGGCGCGTTCCTGCTGACGGCCGGTGCCCACGGCAAGCGTTTCTGCCTGCCGAACTCGCGTGTGATGATTCACCAGCCACTGGGCGGTTTCCAGGGCCAGGCTTCGGATATCGAAATCCATGCCAAGGAAATCCTCTTCATTCGTGAGCGTCTCAACACGCTGATGGCCAAGCATAGCGGGCGTACCCTTGAAGAAATCGAACGCGATACCAACCGTGATAATTTCATGAGCGCAGAAGCCGCGCGTGACTACGGGCTGATCGACGAAGTGATCAACAAGCGCCCCGCTTAACATTAAGCAGCTCAAAATAGGGTTGGTCGGCTGCTCCGATCACCAGCGGGCTTGAAAAAGCCCGCAATAGCCTTCATCTTGTGTTGCAAGCCTATCGGATTTGGATCGAACGAATGACTGACACCCGCAACGGCGAGGACAACGGCAAGCTGCTTTATTGCTCCTTCTGTGGCAAAAGCCAGCATGAAGTACGCAAATTGATTGCCGGCCCCTCGGTCTTTATCTGCGACGAGTGCGTCGACTTGTGCAATGACATCATCCGTGAGGAGGTGCAGGAAGCACAGGCCGAAAGCAGCGCGCATAAATTGCCTTCGCCTAAAGAAATCAGCGGCATCCTTGATCAGTATGTGATTGGTCAGGAACGTGCGAAAAAGGTTCTGGCGGTAGCGGTCTACAACCACTACAAGCGTCTGAACCAGCGTGACAAGAAAAGTGACGACGTCGAGCTCGGCAAAAGCAACATACTGCTGATCGGTCCGACCGGTTCGGGCAAGACCCTGCTGGCCGAAACCCTGGCCCGCTTGCTGAATGTGCCGTTCACCATCGCCGATGCAACCACCCTCACCGAGGCGGGTTATGTGGGCGAAGACGTGGAAAACATTATTCAGAAACTGCTGCAGAAATGTGACTACGATGTGGAAAAGGCCCAGATGGGCATTGTCTACATCGATGAAATCGACAAGATTTCCCGCAAGTCCGATAACCCGTCGATTACCCGGGACGTTTCCGGTGAAGGCGTGCAACAGGCCTTGCTGAAGTTGATTGAAGGCACGGTGGCCTCCGTTCCGCCTCAGGGCGGTCGCAAGCACCCGCAGCAGGAATTCCTGCAGGTAGATACCCGCAACATCCTGTTTATCTGTGGTGGTGCGTTCTCCGGTCTGGAAAAAGTCATTCAGAACCGTTCCACCCGTGGCGGCATCGGCTTCAGCGCCGAAGTCCGCAGCAAGGAAGAAGGCAAGAAGGTTGGTGAGTCCCTGCGTGAAGTCGAGCCTGACGATCTGGTCAAGTTCGGTCTGATTCCGGAGTTCGTCGGTCGTCTGCCGGTCCTGGCCACGCTGGACGAGCTGGATGAGGCTGCATTGATGCAGATCCTTACCGAGCCGAAGAACGCCTTGACCAAGCAGTACGCCAAGCTGTTCGAAATGGAAGGGGTTGATCTGGAATTCCGTGCCGACGCACTGAAATCCGTCGCCAAGCGTGCCCTGGAGCGTAAAACCGGTGCTCGTGGCCTTCGTTCGATCCTCGAAGGCGTCCTGCTCGATACCATGTATGAAATCCCCTCGCAGTCCGAGGTGAGCAAAGTGGTAATCGATGAAAGCGTGATCGAGGGTAAATCCAAGCCGCTGTATATCTACGAGAACAGCGAGCCGCAGGCCAAGGCCGCGCCTGACGCCTGAGTGCGCCAGACTGTGACCTGACAAGGGGCCCTCGGGCCCCTTTTCTATTGGCGCTTGTTTTTTTCCGAACAAGCCCCCATCTTGGTTTCAAGCTTATCCACCTGTTTCCGGCCGTACGGCCGCCGTAGAGGCGAAATCATGAAGACAACCATCGAATTGCCTCTCCTGCCATTGCGCGATGTCGTGGTGTATCCGCACATGGTTATCCCGCTGTTCGTGGGGCGCGAGAAATCTATCGAAGCCCTCGAGGCAGCGATGACGGGCGACAAGCAGATCCTGCTGCTGGCCCAACGTAATCCTGCCGATGATGACCCGGGCGAAGATGCGCTGTATCGCGTAGGTACAGTCGCTACCGTATTGCAATTGCTCAAATTGCCTGATGGCACCGTCAAGGTGCTGGTTGAAGGCGAGCAGCGCGGCACCGTGGAGCGTTTCAGTGAGGTCGATGGCTATTGCCGCGCCGAAGTGGCGCTGATCGACGAGGCCGATGCGCCGGACCGTGAGTCCGAAGTCTTTGTCCGCAGCCTGCTGGCACAGTTCGAGCAGTACGTGCAGTTGGGCAAGAAAGTCCCGGCTGAAGTGCTGTCTTCGTTGAACAGCATCGATGAGCCGAGCCGCCTGGTCGATACCATGGCCGCCCATATGGCCCTGAAGATCGAGCAGAAGCAGGAAATCCTCGAAATCGTCGATTTGTCGGCCCGTGTCGAACACGTGCTGGCCTTGCTGGATGCCGAAATCGACCTGCTGCAGGTCGAGAAACGTATCCGTGGCCGCGTCAAGAAGCAGATGGAGCGCAGCCAGCGCGAGTACTACCTGAATGAGCAAATGAAAGCCATTCAGAAGGAGTTGGGCGACAGCGACGAAGGTCATAACGAAGTCGAGGAGCTGAAAAAGCGCATCGACGCCGCCGGTCTGCCGAAAGATGCCCTGACCAAGGCCTTGGCCGAATTGAACAAGCTCAAGCAGATGTCGCCGATGTCCGCCGAGGCGACCGTGGTGCGTACCTACCTCGACTGGTTGGTGCAAGTGCCGTGGAAGGCCCAGAGCAAGGTGCGCCTGGACCTGGCACGGGCTGAGGACATTCTTGACGCGGACCATTACGGTCTGGACGAAGTCAAGGAGCGAATCCTCGAATACCTCGCCGTGCAGAAGCGCGTGAAGAAAATTCGCGGTCCGGTACTGTGCTTGGTCGGACCTCCTGGCGTGGGTAAAACTTCCCTGGCTGAGTCGATTGCTCACGCGACCAATCGAAAATTTGTACGGATGGCCCTTGGTGGCGTGCGTGACGAAGCGGAAATTCGTGGCCATCGGCGGACTTACATCGGTTCGATGCCAGGAAGATTGATACAAAAAATGACAAAGGTTGGCGTGCGCAACCCGCTGTTCCTGCTTGACGAAATCGACAAGATGGGCAGCGACATGCGTGGCGATCCGGCCTCGGCGTTGCTTGAGGTGCTGGACCCGGAACAGAACCACAATTTCAACGACCACTACCTGGAAGTTGACTACGACCTGTCCGATGTCATGTTCCTCTGCACCTCCAACTCGATGAACATCCCGCCAGCGCTGCTGGACCGGATGGAAGTGATCCGCCTGCCGGGTTACACCGAGGACGAGAAGATCAATATCGCCACCAAGTACCTGTCGCCCAAGCAGATTCAGGCCAACGGCCTGAAAAAAGGCGAGCTGGAATTCGAGGTCGAGGCGATTCGCGACATCATCCGCTACTACACCCGCGAAGCCGGTGTGCGTGGGTTGGAGCGGCAAATTGCCAAGGTCTGCCGCAAGGCGGTGAAAGAGCATGCCCTGGAAAAACGCTTTTCGGTCAAAGTCACGGCCGACCTGCTGGAGCATTTCCTCGGGGTGCGCAAATTCCGCTACGGCCTGGCCGAGCAGCAGGATCAGATCGGTCAGGTCACGGGCCTGGCCTGGACCCAGGTCGGTGGCGAGTTGTTGACCATCGAAGCCGCCGTGGTGCCGGGCAAGGGCCAGTTGATCAAGACCGGTTCCCTGGGCGATGTCATGGTCGAGTCGATCACCGCCGCGTTGACCGTGGTGCGCAGTCGCGCCAAGAGCCTGGGCATTCCCCTGGACTTCCATGAGAAGCGCGACACCCATATCCATATGCCGGAAGGGGCGACCCCCAAGGACGGCCCCAGCGCTGGCGTAGGCATGTGTACAGCCCTGGTGTCAGCCTTGACTGGCATTCCTGTGCGCGCCGACGTAGCCATGACCGGTGAAATTACCTTGCGCGGTCAGGTGCTGGCCATTGGTGGTCTGAAGGAGAAACTGCTGGCGGCACATCGCGGCGGGATCAAGACGGTAATCATTCCGGAGGAGAATGTGCGCGATCTGAAGGAAATTCCTGACAATATCAAGCAGGATCTTCAGATTAAACCGGTTAAATGGATTGACGAGGTCCTGCAAATTGCGCTGCAATACGCGCCGGAGCCCTTGCCAGATGTGGTTCCGGAGATCGTTGCCAAGGATGAGAAGCGCGACTCCGATTCCAAGGAAAGAATCAGCACGCATTAAGTACGATTCAAGCCTGGGTGGCTTCCTTGACAGCTTTTTAGAGCCCTTGTTATAAAGCGGCTCTTAAGTGTCTGTAGGCCATTCAGCACAGGTTTAGCTTTCACCCAAAAAACTTAGAAATATACTCAATAGATATAAGGGGACTTAGAGTGAACAAGTCGGAACTGATTGATGCTATCGCTGCATCCGCTGATATCCCGAAAGCTGCTGCCGGCCGTGCGCTGGACGCAGTCATCGAATCCGTCACTGGCGCTCTGAAGGCTGGCGACTCCGTTGTACTGGTAGGTTTCGGCACCTTCTCCGTGACCGATCGTCCTGCTCGCATCGGTCGTAACCCTCAGACCGGTAAGACGCTGGAAATCGCTGCAGCCAAAAAACCAGGTTTCAAAGCCGGTAAAGCACTGAAAGAAGCTGTCAACTGACAGTCGTTCAAGCCTTTGCCTATCCGGGTCGGGTTCTTGCCTGATCTGGCCGCGGAGCGGTGAAGCGGTCGGCCATGGTCCTTTCACTGGGCCGGTCTGACACGCCGAGGGACGCGTATTCGAGCCCTCATCCGCTCCGCCAGTTACGAGAAGGCGCATCCTCGGATGCGCCTTTCTTCTATCCGGATTCTACCCACGCTCCACGGTTGCCCACATTGAAGTTCAACCGTTTCTGGGGGACGCATGCTGCAAAATATCAGGGACAATTCACAAGGCTGGATTGCCAAGACCATCATCGGAGTCATCGTCGCATTGATGGCGCTGACCGGTTTCGATGCCATTTTCAGGGCTACCTCCACCAGCCAGGATGCGGCAAAGGTCAACGGTGACGAGATCACCCAGACCGAGCTGAGCCAGGCGGTCGACATGCAACGTCGTCAACTCATGCAACAGTTGGGCAAGGATTTCGACGCCTCGTTGCTGGATGAGAAAATGCTGCGCGAATCCGCCCTCAAGGGGCTGATCGACCGCAAGCTGCTGCTTCAGGGGGCCGAGAAGTCGAAGTTTGCCTTCTCCGAGGGCGCTCTGGACCAGGTTATCCTGCAAACCCCTGAGTTCCAGGTGGACGGCAAGTTCAGCTCCGATCGTTTCGACCAGGTGATTCGCCAACTGGGCTACGGTCGCCTGCAATTCCGCCAGATGCTGGCCCAGGAAATGCTGATCGGCCAGATCCGTGCCGGTCTGGCGGGTAGCGGTTTCGTCACTGATGCCCAGGTGCTGGCCTTTGCCCGTCTGGAAAAACAGACCCGTGATTTCGCCTCGCTGAATGTCTCGATCGATCCATCGGCGGTCAAGCTGACCGATGACGAGGTCAAGGCGCACTACGACAAGCACGCCAAGGAGTTCATGACGCCGGACCAGGTGGTTATCGATTACCTGGAGCTGAAGAAGTCCTCGTTCTTCGATCAGGTCAGCGTCAAGGATGAAGACCTGCAGGCGCTGTATCAGAAAGAAACCGCGAATCTCGCCGAGCAGCGGCGGGCGGCGCACATTCTGATTGAAGTGAATGACAAGGTGAGCGACGCCCAGGCCAAGGCGAAGATCGAAGAGATCCAGCAGCGTCTGGCCAAGGGTGAGCATTTCGATGTCCTGGCGAAGGAGCTCTCCCAGGATCCAGGCTCGGCCAGCCATGGCGGCGACCTCGGCTTCGCCGGTCCCGGTGTTTATGATCCGGCCTTTGAAAAGGCGCTGTATGCCTTGACCAAGGACCAGGTGTCGGGTCCGGTGCGCAGCGAGTTCGGTTATCACCTGATCAAGCTGTTGGGCGTCGAGGCACCACAGGTGCCGAGCTTCGCCAGCCTGAAGGACAAGCTGACCCGCGAGCTGAAAACCCAGCAGGTGGAGCAGCGTTTCGTCGAGGCGAGCAAGCAGCTCGAGGACGCTTCGTTCGAAGCCTCCGACCTGGCCCAGCCGGCCCAGGACCTGAACCTGAAGGTGCATACCTCCGCGCCGTTCGGTCGTGAAGGCGGTGAAGGTGTAGCGGCGAACCGTGCCGTGGTGACCGCGGCATTCAGTCCGGAAGTGCTGGATGAAGGTGCCAACAGCAGCGCCATCGAGCTGGATCCGGATACCGTGATCGTGTTGCGTGCCAAGGAACACCACAAGCCTGAGCAGTTGCCGTTGGCCAGCGTGGATGCGGCGATTCGCAAGCAATTGACCAAGGAGCACGCCACGGCCGCGGCCAAGGTCAAGGCTGAGCAACTGATCGCCAACCTGCGTGAAGGCAAGGCGCTGCCGGCCGGCCAGACCTGGAAAACCCAGGAAGCCGTCACCCGTGGCCAGGAAGGTATCGATCCGGCGGTGCTGCAAGCACTGTTCCGCATGCCCAAGCCTGAAGCCAAGGACAAGCCGACCTTCAGCACCGTGACCCTGGCCGATGGTAGCCTGGTGCTCGTGCGCTTGAACGGCGTGAACGAGGGCGCGGCACCCAGCGAAGAAGAGAAGGCGTCCTATCGTCGCTTCCTCGCGTCCCGTGCCGGTCAGCAGGACTTCGCGGCGTACCGCAAGCAGTTGGAAAGCCAGGCGGACATCAAGCGCTTCTGAAGCGGTTGATTCAGTCAGCCCGCACCATAAAAAAAGACCGCTCATTGAGCGGTCTTTTTTTATGGTGCGCCAGGCATGCTGCTGTTCGGTCGACCGTGCTGGCGAGTCGGATGACTTGGAGGTGAAAGTCCGCTACAGGGGATCCGTCTCGGGGACGAGGAATGCCGCCTCCAGCAACTGTTTTGTATAGGGGTGTTGCGGCGCGGCAAAGATCTCCCTGGCATCACCTTGCTCGACGGCCTTGCCATGCTTGACCACCATCAGTTGGTGACTCAGCGCCTTGACCACTGCCAGATCGTGGCTGATGAACAGATAGGTCAGGTTGTACTTGATCTGCAGCGAGCGCAGCAATTCGACGACCTGGCGCTGCACCGTGCGGTCGAGGGCCGAAGTCGGCTCGTCAAGCAGGATCAGCGCTGGCTTGAGCACCAGCGCGCGGGCGATGGCGATGCGCTGGCGTTGTCCGCCGGAGAACTCGTGGGGGTAGCGGTTGCGGCTCTCCGGGTCCAGGCCGACCTCCTTCAGGGCCGCGATGATCGCGGCTTCCTGCTCCTGCTCGTTGCCGATCTTATGGATGCGCAGACCTTCGCCGACAATCTGGCTGATGCACATGCGCGGGCTGAGGCTGCCGAACGGGTCCTGGAACACCACCTGCATTTCCCGGCGCAGCGGCCGTACCTGTTGCTGGGACAGGCAGCTCAACGATTGGCCTTCGAAACGGATATCGCCCTGGCTGCCGATCAGTCGCAGGATCGCCAGCCCGAGGGTGGATTTGCCGGAACCGCTTTCGCCGACAATACCCAGGGTCTGACCCCGGGGCAGGCTGAAGTGGATGCCGTCCACGGCCTTCACGTGGTCCACGGTGCTGCGCAGCAGGCCTTTCTTGATCGGGAACCAGACCTTGAGGTCGTCGACCTCCAGCAGCGGCTCACCGACCTTGGTGAGGGCCGGTTCGCCACGCGGTTCGGCGCTGAGCAGTTCGCAGGTGTAGGGGTGTTGCGGGGCCCGGAACAGGGCTTCGCAGTCGGCCTGTTCGACGATCCGACCGCGCTGCATGACGCACACGCGGTGGGCGATCCGGCTGACCAGGTTGAGGTCGTGGCTGATCAGCAGCAGGGCCATGCCCAGGCGTGCCTGCAACTCCTTGAGCAATTCGAGGATTTTCAGTTGCACCGTCACATCCAGGGCGGTAGTCGGTTCGTCGGCGATCAGCAGTTCCGGTTCGTTGGCCAGGGCCATGGCGATCATCACGCGTTGGCGCTGGCCGCCCGAGAGCTCGTGGGGGAGGGCCTTGAGGCGCTTGTGCGGCTCGGCGATGCCTACCAGCTCCAGCAGCTCCAGGGTGCGCCGCGTAGCGACCTTGCCGGTCAGGCCCTTGTGGATGCCAAGCACTTCGTTGATCTGCTTTTCGATGGAGTGCAGCGGGTTCAGCGAGGTCATCGGCTCCTGGAAGATCATCGCGATGCGGTTGCCGCGGATGTGGCGAATGGTCTTCTCGTTGAGGGTCAGCAGGTCCTGCCCGGAATACTGGATCGTCCCGCTGGGGTGATGGGCCAGCGGGTAGGGCAGCAGGCGCAGGATCGAGTGCGCGGTGACCGATTTGCCCGAACCGCTTTCGCCGACCAGGGCCAGGGTTTCGCCACGGCGGATATCGAAGCTGACGTTTTCCACCACCCGCTGGCGTTGCTCGCCGACCACGAATTCCACCGCGAGGTCGCGCACTTCGATCAGATTGTCCTGATTCATCTTACTTCCTCGGGTCGAAGGCATCGCGAGCGGACTCGCCGATAAACACCAGCAGGCTGAGCATCAAGGCCAGCACGGCGAACGCGCTCATGCCCAGCCAGGGCGCCTGCAGGTTGGATTTGCCCTGGGCCACCAGTTCGCCCAGGGACGGCGAGCCCGCCGGCAGGCCGAAGCCGAGGAAGTCCAGGGCGGTCAGGGTGCCGATGGCGCCGGTGAGGATGAACGGCATGAAGGTCATGGTCGAGACCATGGCGTTGGGCAGGATATGGCGGAACATGATCGCGCCGTTCTGCATGCCCAGGGCCCGGGCCGCGCGCACATATTCCAGGTTGCGCCCACGGAGGAACTCGGCGCGCACCACATCCACCAGGCTCATCCAGGAAAACAGCAGCATGATCCCCAGCAGCCACCAGAAGTTCGGCTGGACGAAGCTGGCGAGGATGATCAGCAGATAGAGCACCGGCAGTCCGGACCAGATCTCCAGGAAGCGCTGGCCGGCCAAGTCGACCCAGCCGCCATAGAAGCCCTGCAATGCGCCGGCGATAACCCCGATGATGGAGCTGAGCACGGTGAGGGTCAGGGCGAACAGCACCGAGATGCGGAAGCCGTAGATCACCCGGGCGAGCACGTCGCGACCCTGGTCGTCGGTGCCGAGCAGATTGACCATCGACGGCGGCGCCGGGGCCGGGACACGCAAGTCGTAGTTGATGCTTTGATAGCTGAATGGAATCGGCGCCCACAGGGTCCAGGCGTCCTTGGCCTTGAGCAGTTCACGGATGTAGGGGCTCTTGTAGTTGGCTTCCAGCGGAAATTCGCCACCGAAGGTGGTTTCCGGATAACGCTTGAGGGCCGGGAAATACCAGCCGCCGTCGTAGTGCACGAGCAGCGGCTTGTCGTTGGCGATCAGTTCGGCACCCAGGCTCAGGACGAACAGCACCAGGAATAGCCACAGCGACCACCAGCCGCGCTTGTTGGCCTTGAAGCGCGCGAAACGTCGGCGATTGAGGGGGGATAACTGCATCTCAATGCTCCCGATGTTCGAAGTCGATCCGTGGATCGACCAGGGTGTAGGTGATGTCGCCGATCAGTTTCACCACCAGCCCCAGCAGGGTGAAGATGAACAGGGTGCCGAAGACGATCGGGTAATCGCGATTGATCGCTGCTTCGAAACTCATCAGGCCCAGGCCGTCGAGGGAGAAGATCACTTCCACCAGCAGGGAGCCGGTGAAGAAGATACCGATGAAGGCCGAGGGAAAGCCGGCGATGACCAGCAGCATCGCATTGCGGAATACGTGGCCGTAGAGCACGCGGTGCTGCGTCAGGCCCTTGGCCTTGGCGGTGATCACATACTGCTTGTTGATTTCATCGAGAAAGCTGTTCTTGGTCAGCAGGGTCATGGTGGCAAAGTTGCCGATGACCAGGGCGGTGACCGGCAGCGCCAGGTGCCAGAAGTAGTCGAGGACCTTGCCGCCGAGGCTCAACTGCTCGAAATTGTTCGAGGTCAGGCCGCGCAAGGGGAACCAGTTCAGGTAGCTGCCACCGGCAAACACCACGATCAGCAGGATCGCGAACAGGAACGCCGGAATCGCATAGCCGATGATGATCGCCGAGCTGGTCCAGACATCGAAATGACTGCCGTGGCGGGTGGCCTTGGCGATGCCCAGGGGGATGGAGACCAGGTACATGATCAGGGTGCTCCAGAGCCCGAGGGAAATCGACACCGGCATTTTTTCCTTGATCAGATCGACGACCTTGGCATCGCGAAAGAAGCTGTCGCCGAAGTCCAGGGTCGCGTAGTTCTTGATCATGATCCACAGACGTTCCGGCGCCGGTTTGTCGAAACCGTACATGTGCTCGATCTCCTTGATCAGGGCCGGGTCCAGACCCTGGGCGCCGCGATAGCTGGAACCGGCCACCGAGACTTCGGCACCGCCGCCGGCGATCCGGCTGGTAGCGCCTTCGAAACCCTCGATCTTGGCGATCATCTGCTCCACCGGGCCGCCGGGCGCGGCCTGGATGATCACGAAGTTGATCAGCAGGATGCCGAACAGGGTCGGGATGATCAGCAGCAGTCGGCGAAAAATATAGGCCAGCATCTTATTCTTGCTCCGCGCGCGTGCTGTCGGTTTGCGCCGATACCGCCGGCTTGGCGTCCGGCTTGATCCACCAGGTGTTGACGCCGATATCGTAGGCTGGTGAGAGTTTCGGGTGGCCGATATGGTCCCAGTAGGCCACGCGCCAGGTCTTGATGTGCCAGTTGGGAATCACGTAGTAGCCCCATTGCAGCACCCGGTCCAGGGCGCGGGCGTGTTCCACCAGGCTCTGCCGGGAGTCGGAATCGATCAGCGCTTCCACCAGTTCATCCACCGCCGGGTCCTTGAGGCCCATCAGGTTGCGGCTGCCGGGCTTGTCGGCGCTGGAGGACTTCCAGAACTCGCGTTGCTCGTTGCCCGGTGAATTGGACTGCGGGAAGCTGCCGACGACCATGTCGAAGTCCCGCGAGCGCAGGCGGTTGATGTACTGGGAGACATCGACCCGGCGAATCACCAGGTCGATGCCCAGGTCCGCGAGGTTGCGCTTGAACGGCAACAGCACTCGTTCGAAATCAGTTTGGGCCAGGAGGAACTCGATGCTCACCGGCTTGCCCTGGGGGTCGACCATCTTGTCGTCGACGATGCGCCAGCCGGCCTCCTGCAACAGCTGGTAGGCACGGCGTTGTTGTGGGCGAATCATGCCGCTGGCGTCGCACACCGAGGGTTCGAAGGCCTGGCTGAAGACTTGCTCGGGAATTCGTCCGCGCAGGGGTTCGAGGATTGCCAGCTGCGCGGCGTCCGGCAGGCCGGTGGCGGCCATTTCGGAGTTTTCGAAATAACTGCGGGTACGGTGATAGGCGCCATTGAACAGCTGCTTGTTGGTCCACTCGAAGTCGAACAGCAGGCTCAGGGCTTCGCGCACGCGGATGTCCTGGAACATCGGCTTGCGCAGGTTGTAGATAAAGCCTTGCATGCCCGTCGGGTTGCGATTGGGGATCTGCTCCTTGATCAGTCGACCCTGTGCGACCGCCGGGGTGTTGTAGGCATTGGCCCAGTTCTTCGCGCTGTTCTCCAACCAATAATCGAACTGCCCGGCCTTGAGGGCTTCCAGGGCCACGGTGCCGTCACGGTAGTAGTCCATGACCATGGCGTCGAAGTTGTAGAACCCACGGTTGATCGGCAGGTCCTTGGCCCAGTAGTCCTTGACCCGCTCATAGCGTACCGAGCGTCCGGCTCTGACCTCGGCCAGTTTGTACGGTCCGCTGCCGAGGGGGAACTCCAGGTTGCCCTTGTTGAAGTCACGACTGGCCCACCAGTGCTTGGGCAGCACCGGCAATTGGCCGAGGATCAACGGCAGTTCACGGTTGCTGGTGCGCTTGAACTTGAACAGCACCCGCAGCGGATCCTCGGCGATAGCCTCGTCGATGTCGGCGTAGTAGGTCCGGTACAGCGGCGCGCCATCCTTCATCAGGGTCTGGAAGCTGAATACGACGTCTTCGGCGCGCATCGGGTGGCCGTCATGGAAGCGCGCCTCGGGGCGCAGGTAAAAGCGCACCCAGCTGTTGTCCGGGGCCCTTTCGATTTTCTCGGCCACCAGGCCGTATTCGCTGAAGGGCTCGTCCAGACCATGGCGCAGCAATGTATCGTAGATCAGGTCCAGACCGTCGGCTGGCACGCCCTTGGTGATGAAGGGGTTGAGGCTGTCGAAGCCGCCCATGGCCGACTGGCGGAAGGTGCCGCCCTTGGGCGCGTCGGGATTGACGAAGTCGAGATGCTGGAAATTGGCCGGGTATTTCGGCGGCTCGTTGTAGAGCGTCAAGGCATGTTGCGGGGCGGCGACGGCGACGCCGGCCAGGGCGCTGAACAGCAGGCCGCTGGCGGGCAGGAACAGGACGCGTGGAAACCTCATTGGGCTTTCTCCGAAGCTTTCATCCACCAGGCACTCAGGCCCAGGGTGTACGGCGGCGTGGTGACGAAGGCGAACCGGTTGCGGTAGGCCAGGCGATGATAATCAAGGTACCAGTTGGGAATCATGATGTGCTGCCAGAGCAGGACCCGGTCCAGGGCGCGACCGGCGGCCAGTTGCTCGTCGCGGCTGCGGGCCGCCAGCAGGGCGTCGAGCAGGTGGTCGACCACCGGGCTGGCGACACCTGCATAGTTCTTGCTGCCCTTGACGTTGGCCTGGCTTGAGTGAAAGTACTGCCACTGCTCGAGTCCCGGGCTCAGGGTCTGGTCCAGGGTCATCAGAATCATGTCGAAATCGAACTGGTCGAGGCGTTGTTTGTACTGGGCACGATCCACTGTTCGCAAGCGGGCGTCTACACCTATGCTCGCGAGGTTTTCGACGTAGGGCTGGAGGATCCGTTCCAGGTTCGGATTGACCAGCAGTATTTCAAAGCGCAGGGGCTGTCCGTTCTTGTTCAGCAGGCGTTGGCCGTCCAGCTTCCAGCCGGCCGAGTCGAGCAGGGCGAGCGCGCGGCGCAGGGTCTCGCGGGGGATGCCACGACCGTCGGTCCGCGGCAGACTGAACGGTTCGCTGAACAGCCGGGCGGGCAGTTGTTCGCGGTACGGCGCGAGCAGCAGCCATTCCTGCCCGGCCGGAACGCCCGTGGCGGAAAACTCGCTGTTGGGATAGAAACTCATGGCCCGCTGGTAGGCGCCGCCGAACAGTGTGCGATTGGTCCATTCGAAGTCGAACATCAGGCCCAGGGCTTCGCGCACTTGCTCCTGGGCAAAGCCAGCGCGGCGGCTGTTCATGAACAGGCCCTGGGTCTGGGTCGGAATCCGGTGGGCGATCCGGGCCTTGATCACCTCGCCCCGATCCACGGCGGGAAAGCTGTAGCCGTTGGCCCAGTTCTTGGCCTGGTGTTCGATATAGATATCGAACTCGCCGGCCTTGAACGCCTCGAAAGCGACGTCACTATCGCGATAGAACTCCACTTCGACGCGGTCGAAATTGTATTTGCCACGATTGACCGGCAGGTTTTCACCCCACCAGTTCCTGACGCGTTCAAAGACCAACTGACGGCCTGGCTGCACCCGGGTGATGCGATAGGGGCCGCTGCCCAGTGGCGGTTCGAAAGTGGTGGCGGTGAAGTCGCGACCTTGCCAATAGTGTTGCGCGAGCACCGGCAGTTCACCCAGGCGCAGGATCAGCAGTGGGTTGCCCGAGCGCTTGAAGACGAAGCGGATCCGCTGGGGCGTGAGGATGTCGACCCGCGACACCTCTTGCAGGCTGGTGCGGTATTGCGGATGGCCTTCCTTGAGCAGCAGACGGTAGGAAAAGGCCACATCAAAGGCGGTGATCGGCGTGCCGTCATGGAAGCGCGCCTCGGGACGCAAGTTGAACACGACCCAACTGCGGTCCTCGCTGTACTCCACCGATTGGGCGATCAGGCCGTAGCTGGCGTTCGGTTCATCCCCCGAGGGCGCATATTGGCCGGTGCCGGCCATCAGGGTGGCGTTGAGCTCGTTGACGCCGTACTGCAGGAAATTCGGCGTGGTCACCGGGCTGGTGCCCTTGAAGGTGTAGGGATTGAGGGTGTCGAAGGTGCCGAACGCCATCACCCGCAAGGTGCCACCTTTGGGCGCGTCGGGGTTGACCCAGTCGAAGTGGGTGAACCTGGCGGGGTACTTGAGCGTGCCGAATTGCGCATAACCGTGGCTTTCGCTGATCGTCGCGCTTGCGGGAGAGCTCAAGGCCAGGCTGATGAACAGCAGAAGGAGGGGACGCATCAAGGCAGAGATCCGATCCAGGCGGCTTGGGCTATGGGCCAGTACCTTAACAGCTTGTATCGGGTGGAAAAAGGCTTGCCCGAATAGGCGCGAATGCCAGGTTGGACAGGTTGGAAATGTGGGCTTGCAGGCGACGCTGCTCCTACAGGGGAGTGGTGTTTTTGAGGTTACGGGTTTTCAGCGGGGCTGGGCGACCGTGAGGATCTGTCCCGGCTTGAGCGCCTGGCCGGTGCGTGGGTTGAGGCGCTTGAGGTGCTGCATCTCGACGTTGAAACGCTTGGCGACGATATACAGCGAGTCGCCTTTCTGCACCTTGTAGGTGGTTGTCGCCTTCTTGCTGGCCACGGCCCGGGCGTTGTCCTGCACGACCAGGGTCTGGCCGACCTTGAGATGGTGTCCCGAGAGCTTGTTCCAGCGCTGCAGGTCCTTGACGTCGACCCGGTTGGCCTTGGCGATCGAGATCAGGTTGTCGCCAGTCCTCACCTTGTAGCGGCGGGTCAGGCGTGTAGGCGAGTCGCCGGCAATGGGCTCGAATACCGGCTTCTTCGGTCGCAGGCTGATCAGTTCCTCGGGTTTCATCCGTGACAGGCTGGCGGTCAGCAGTTGCGCCTTGGAGCTGGGTACCAGCAGGTGCTGCGGGCCGTCCATCGTGGCTTTCTGCTTGAAGGCCGGATTGAGTTGGATCATCTCGTCTTCGTCGATCTCGGCCAGCGCCGCGACCCGGCTCAGGTCCATGGGCTGGTTGACTTCGACGGTGGCGAAATACGGTTCGTTGGCGATGGGGTTCAGGTTCACGCCGTAGGCTTCGGGCGCCAGGACCACCTGGGACAGGGCCAGCAGCTTGGGCACGTAGTCGCGGGTTTCCTGCGGCAGTGGCAGGTTCCAGTAGTCGGTGGGCAGGCCGAGCTTTTCATTACGCTCGATGGCCCGGCTGACCGTGCCTTCGCCGGCATTGTAGGCCGCCAGCGCCAACAGCCAGTCGCCATTGAACATGTCGTGCAGGCGGGTCAGGTAGTTCATGGCCGCGAGGGTTGATGCGGTGATGTCCTTGCGCCCGTCGTAGAAGCGGTCCTGGCGCAGGTTGAAAGAGCGTCCGGTGGACGGAATGAACTGCCAGAGGCCCACGGCATCGGCGCGCGAATAGGCCATCGGGTTGTAGGCGCTCTCGATCACCGGCAACAGCGCCAATTCCAGCGGCATGTTGCGCTCTTCCAGGCGCTCGACGATGTAATGAATATAGAGACTGCCGCGCTCGCTGGCGTTTTCCAGGAACGAGGGATTACTGGCGAACCACAGGCGCTGTTGTTCGATGCGCGGGTTCACGCCCAGGCCATCCTGTAACTGGAAACCCTGGCGCATGCGCTCCCAGACGTCCTGAGGGGGCTTGGACTTTTCGCTGAGCCAGATCGGTTTCTGCTTGATCCGGGTGCTGAGATTCGGGGCCGGTTCGGTGCTGCTGTCCGAAGGGTGATGAAAGCCTGAACAGCCCGCCAGGGTAGCGGACACAGCCACGGCGATAGCTTGAGCTAATCGCGTCAATGCGTCTGAATTGATGGATTTACGGTTGGATGACGACATTGGCTGGAAGTGAGTTCCGGGCGAAAATGTCGGGCGATTCTAGAAAGCGCTCGGGGTGCGGTCAACCATTCAGATTTTCAGCGCCGACCGCGACTGTATTCAAAAGCTGTCTTTCCAACGACGCAGGGCCGCAAAAACCTCACTCGGCGAGGTGTTGTCGAGGCCGCTCCGTTCGTCTGCTTTTTCTTTAACAGATGTTTCTTCGACCCGCAGGAACGGGTTGGTCCGCAGTTCCAGGGCCAGGTTCGACGGCAGGCTGATGCGCCCCTCGGCCCGCCACTGACTGACCTGCTCCAGGCGTTCGGCAATGTCCGGGTTGTGCGGTTCGACCGCCTGGGCGAAACGCAGGTTGCTCAGGGTGTACTCATGGGTGCAGTAGACGGCGGTTGCCGCCGGCAGTGTCGCCAGCCGGCTCAGGGAGTAGTGCATCTGCCGTGGCGTGCCTTCGAACAGGCGGCCGCAACCGGCGGCGAACAACGTATCGCCGCAGAACAGCAGCGGGCGGCTGTCATCCTCATGGTAGAAGGCGATGTGCCCCAGGGTATGGCCGGGCACGGCGAACACCTGGAAGTCGAGGTCGAGGACCGTGACGCTGTCGTTGTCATTCAGCGCCAGGTCGCGAGCCGGGATGTTTTCGCTCGCCGGACCCAGTACGCGGGCACCACTGGCCTGCTTCAGGCGTTCGACACCGCCGACATGATCGTGATGGTGATGGGTGACCAGAATGTCGGCGAGCTGCCAACCCGGATGCTGTTCCAGCCAGGCCAGTACCGGCGCGGCATCGCCCGGGTCGACCACGGCGCAACGGCGTCGGGCGGTATCCTGTAACAACCAGATGTAGTTGTCGGTGAAGGCGGGCAGCGCGTCGATCTGTATCATGGTGCAATTCCCAAGCGCAAAACAATGGCGCATCTTAGTGCTTGTGAAGTACTTGTGGCGAGTTGGAGAAGGCAATGACCGATAAAGCGTTCGCTCAGGCTGATCCTGACTGGCTGGCACTGATCAGCGCGGCCCGCGACTGGTTGTCCGGCCCCCTGGGGCAACTGCTGCTCGACGAGGAGCGGCGCATGCTCGAGGACGAGCTGGGGCGCTATTTCGGCGGCTACCTGGTGCACTACGGCCCGTCGGCCGAGAACCCTCCGCAGGCCGAGCAGGTGCGCCGCAACGTGCGTCTCGGGGCGCCGTTGCCGGGGGTGGAAATCGTTTGTGAGGAGCAGGCCTGGCCGCTGAGCGAGCATGCCGCCGATGTGGTGGTGCTGCAGCACGGCCTGGATTTCTGCCTGTCGCCCCACGGCCTGCTGCGCGAGGCCGCCGCCGCCGTGCGTCCCGGCGGGCACTTGCTGATCCTCGGCATCAACCCCTGGAGTGCCTGGGGGCTGCGACATGTATTCGCCCATGATGCGCTGCGCAAGGCCCGTTGCATTTCTCCCTCGCGAGTGGCCGACTGGCTCAACCTGCTGGGCTTTGCGCTGGAGAAACGCCGCTTCGGGTGCTATCGTCCGCCGCTGGCGTCAACCGCCTGGCAAGCGCGATTGGCGGGCTGGGAACGGGTTGCCGGCGGCTGGCAGCTGTCGGGTGGCGGCTTCTATCTATTGGTGGCGCGCAAGATCGTGGTCGGCTTGCGGCCCGTGCGCCAGGTGCGCCGTGAACCGGTCGGCAAGCTGGTGCCACTGCCGATGGCCAAGGTCAACCGGCGGCAAAGCGAGCAGTAACCATTTTTTCCTGGAGGGTCGAGCTGGCTCGGCCCGGGATACGTCGGTCAGTTACCGGCGCGCCACGGGGTCATTTTCGATGGAAAGGTTGTAATGAGCGATAGCGTTGAACTCTTCACCGACGGTGCCTGCAAGGGCAATCCCGGCCCGGGGGGCTGGGGTGCCTTGCTGGTCTGCAAGGGCGTCGAGAAAGAACTCTGGGGCGGCGAAACCAACACCACCAACAACCGCATGGAACTGATGGGGGCGATTCGCGGCCTCGAAGAACTCAAGCGTCCCTGCGAGGTGTTGCTGGTGACCGACTCGCAGTATGTGATGAAAGGCATCACCGAGTGGATGGTCAACTGGAAGAAACGCGGTTGGAAGACCGCAGCCAAGGAACCGGTGAAAAACGCCGACCTGTGGCAACTGCTCGACGAGCAGGTCAGTCGTCACACGGTGAAGTGGAAGTGGGTGCGCGGGCATATCGGCCATCACGGCAACGAGCGCGCCGACCAACTGGCCAACCGTGGCGTGGATGAAGTACGAGGGATCAAACATGCGTAGCGTGGTGCTCGATACCGAAACCACCGGCATGCCGGTCACCGACGGCCACCGGATCATCGAGATCGGTTGTGTCGAGCTGATGGGCCGCCGCCTTACCGGCCGGCATTTCCATGTGTACCTGCAACCGGATCGTGAAAGTGACGAAGGCGCCATCGGCGTGCACGGCATCACCAACGAATTCCTGGTGGGCAAGCCGCGTTTTGCCGAGGTGGCCGACGAGTTCTTCGAATTCATCAAGGGCGCCCAACTGATCATCCACAACGCGGCGTTCGACGTGGGCTTCATCAACAACGAATTCGCCTTGATGGGCCAGCAGGATCGCGCCGATATCACCCGGCACTGCGGCATCCTCGACACCCTGCTGATGGCCCGGGAACGTCACCCGGGGCAGCGCAACAGCCTCGATGCCCTGTGCAAGCGCTATGGCGTCGACAACTCCGGCCGCGAACTGCACGGCGCCTTGCTCGACTCGGAGATTCTCGCCGACGTCTACCTGACCATGACCGGTGGCCAGACCAGCCTGTCCCTGGCCGGCAACGCCAGCGATGGCAACGGTTCCGGTGAGGGTTCAGGCAATCAGGCCAGCGAAATTCGCCGCTTGCCGGCCGGTCGCCAGCCGGCGCGGATCATTCGCGCCAGTGAAAACGATCTGGCCGCACACCTTTCGCGCCTCGAGGCCATCGCCAAGTCCGCCGGCGCCCCGGCGCTCTGGACGCAGTTGGCCGAAGCCGAGGCGCAACGCCACTAGTGGCCCGTGGTTGATCTTTTGTGCACCGGCGATTGACCTTCTAAGCTGAAGGAGCCGGTGCTCAGAGGTTCATCGTCCAGGGACAGGAATGCCCATGGACTGGAACTCGACGTTTCCCCTCCTGATTGTGCACCGTGACATCAAGGCTTGAGGATGGTTGGCCCAATGCATTTAGTCACGAACCCGAAGTATCCCGAGGTATCGGTCCGTGTAGCTGACGCTGGTTTCTCCGAGTACATCTGGGGCAGCGATTTCAGCTTTGAGGTCAAGGCCCACGGCCTGGCTGAAATCGGCAAGCGGGTCGACCAGTGGCCACTGGTCCCGGTGCCGCCCTACCGCAAGTGCTACGGCATCGATCCCGAGGAGTTCGCCAGTTATCGCTCGGCGGTGGACAGCGAGATCTTCATGGCTTATCTGGACGGTCGCGCGGTGGGCCATGTGGTGGTCAGCACCAACTGGAACGGCTTCGCCCATGTCGATGAGCTGGCGGTCGACGCCTCGGCGCGGCGTCACGGGGTAGCCCGGGCGCTACTGGATGTGGTGCGCTTCTGGGCCCACAAGAAGAACCTGCCGGGGATCATGCTCGAAACCCAGAACAACAACCTGGGCGCGTGCCGCCTGTACGAGCGTTGCGGCTATGTGCTGGGTGGCCTGGATTATCTGCGTTATCGCGGGATCGATGCACAGACCTCGGAAGTGGCGATCTTCTGGTACCTGTTGTTTGCCGGGCAGCCCTGACGGGCGACAGGCTCAGAGCAGCATCGCCACGGCTTTTTCGCCGACGATCTCCAGCAGGGCCTTCAAGGCGGCGCTCGGCTCGCGATCCTTTAGCGTCAGGGCGTACAGGGTAACGCCGATGGCGGGTGACAGTGGGCAGACATCCAGCCCGCCGGCCCTGGCGCCGACGGCCGTGAACGGATCGACAATTGCCAGCCCTTCGCCGGCTTCGACCATGCTGCGCATCATCTGGTAGGTCTGTACCCGGGTCTGCACCAGTGGTGCTGGCCGCAGGGCTTGCAGTTTGCCATCGAGCATCAGGCTCAGGGTGTCCTGCTCCTCCAGGCCGACCATGGACTGTCCGGCCAGCTCCTGCAGCGCGATGTACTTCTGCCTGGGTTGCAGCCAGCCGTGCGGCGCCAGTAATTGCAACTTGCCTTCGGCCAGGACCTGGCCATGAATCTGAGGGTGATCGGGGTTGTGCAGGCTCAGGCCCAGTTCGACCTCCCGGAGCAACAAGCCGCGGACGATCTCGCGGGTATGCTGGCTGGCGAGGGTGCAAGGGGTTTCGCGAAAGCGTCGGCGCAAGGCCGCCAGGCTCTGGGGCAACAGTTGTTGGGCCAGGGTTGGTGTACAGACTACCCGCAACGCCGGGTCCTGGTGCTGGCGCAGGCTACTGGCCAGTCGCCGCAGCGGTTCCATTTCCGCGTACAGGCGGTGGAGCAGGGGTTGCAACTCACGGGTTTCGCGGGTTGCCTGCATTCGGCCGCGCACGCTGGCGAACAGCAGGAAGCCCAGCTGTTGCTCGGCGTCTTGCAGCGTGCTGCTGACGGTGGCCGTGGGCAGTTGCAGCAACTCGGCGGCGGCGCCGAGGTTGCCTGTCTGCAGGAGGGCCTGGATTACTTCGATATGGCGTAAACGCATGCTTGAAGTCCGTGTCCAGCCGGGAGGAGGTCAGTGGACTGATCCTAACCCAAGTCTGCTCGCATGACTTCAGGTGGCTGCCTGCGTCGGTTGTCGCGGATCAGGACGCGGCGGTCGAGGTCTCCGGTTCACGGGTGAGCGTGACTCCGGATTGAACCAGTTGGAAGGAATTGTCGTCGAGTTTGTTGACGCGATCGCCAATGGCCAGTTTGTAGGTGGTGACAGGCTCCGTGCCGGCCAGGCCTTCGGCTGAAGGCGTGGATTCCTGGAACTCATGCACGGAATAGACGCGACCTTCCGCGTCCCTTGCATGAAATTGTCCAACGAGTACTGCGGCCATCTGTTTAGAACCTCTGGAAATGAACACCCGATTTGCGGTTCAGTAGACCGTGGTTTGGCGGGGGAGTTTTGCGCGGGGGAAAAAATAGTCCCCTCACTCTACAGGCTCTGCGACGAAGAGGGGGAAAGCAGTGGACTGACGGGGAACAAATCGTCGGGGCAATGACGTTTGATCATCTATAACTAGTGTTCCTTCGCCTAGATAGTCGGGAGTTCTCATGAGCAACGTCTACACGGTCGCTGTCCTGGTTGGCAGCCTGAGAAAACAATCGATCAACCGCAAGGTCGCGCTGGCCCTGGCCGGGCTGGCACCGACAAACCTGAAGCTTGCGATCGTCGAGATCGGCGATCTGCCACTTTACAGCGAAGACCTCGATGCCGGCGTGCCGCCGACCGCCTTTACGGCTTTTCGCGAACAGGTCAGGGCCTCCGACGCGGTGCTGTTCGTCACCCCGGAGTACAACCGCTCGGTGCCCGGGGTGCTGAAAAATGCCATCGACGTCGGTTCGCGGCCTTATGGCAAAAGTGTCTGGGGCGGCAAACCGGGCGCGGTGATCAGTGCCTCACCGGGCGCGATTGGCGGTTTTGGCGCCAATCACCATTTACGCCAGTCGCTGGTGTTTCTCGACGTGCCATGCATGCAACAGCCGGAAGCTTATCTGGGCGGCGCGGGTGGCGCCTTCGACGACGCGGGTCAACTGTCGGAGTCGGTCCGGCCGTTCCTGCAAAGCTTTATCGATGCCTATGGGCAATGGGTCGAGCGCTTCAAGAAGGCCTGAGCCGACGTGTCGCTGAAACCCTGGTTGCGCCAGGCCAGCACTAGCCGTTGCCCTGCGGCATTTCACCTCTGGCCAGGCGCTGGTTGATATCGGCGATCACCTGCGGCAGGTCGGTGAGGGTGTCGATCAGGTAGTGCGGCCGGGAGCCGGCGAACAACCCCTGGATACGCTGGCGCTCGGCGTCCAGGGTCGCCCGGTCGAGGGCTCGGTATTGCTCATGGGTCAGCCCCAGCGCATTGCCCGAACACACCAGGGCCACAGTCCACATGCCAGCCCGGCGGCCTTCGAGGATCCCCGGCACGGTGTCATCGACCTTGACGCAGGCGGCGACATCGTCGATGCCCAGCGCGATCACGTTGGCCAGCGCCTGGGCCGGCCAGGGGCGCCCGTTTGGCACCTCGTCGGTGGCGACCACGTGGTCGGCGACGTAGCCGTTGCGGGCGGCGAGGGCCACCACCGTCGCCATGACCCGGGCCGGATAGCCCGAGCAGGAGCCGATCTTCAGTCCTTGTTGGCGCAGGGTGGCGATGGTCTCGAGGGCTCCGGGTATCAGCGCCGAGTGTTCGGCGATCTTTTCGATCTGCAGAGGCATGAAACGCTCATAAATGGCGCTGACGTCATCATCGCTCGGGGCGCGACCGAATACCTGGCGGTAGCGCTCGCTGATCGCCGGTTGGTCGCACAGGGTGCGGATGTGGTCCCACTTGCCCATGCCCATGGGGCCGCGGGCTTCTTCGATGGAAATCGGCACGTCGAATTCGGCGAAGGCCTCGACGAAGATCCGGGTCGGCGCGAACGAGCCGAAATCGACGACGGTACCGGCCCAGTCGAGGATGGCGGCTTGCAGTTGGGTGGGGTTGTGGTAGTTCATGAACGGTCAGCCTCGAATACGATAATAAAAAATGGGAAGGCGAATTGGTCGGAGCCAGCTTGCTGGCGATGCGATCGGACAGCGCCATCGCCGTTGCCAGGAATAACGCTATCGCCAGCAAGCTGGCTCCTACAGGGGGCGTGTCCGGTTTGAGTTTCTAGAGCTCCAGCACTTGCATTTCCCGCAGCGCCGCGGCGATCGCGGCGACCGCCGCCCGCATGTCGCCGCGCCCAACCTGGCCGATACAACCGACCCGAAAGGTTTCGACCCGGGTCAGCTTGCCCGGATAAAGAATGAAACCCTTGGCCTTGACCCGCTCATAGAACGCCTGGAACCGGTAGCGCGGATCATTCGGGGCATGGAAGGTGACGATGATCGGCGCCTGGATCGCCGCCGGCAGGAAGCTGCGCAAGCCCAGTCGGTCCATTTCCGCCAGCAGGACCTGGCAGTTGTCGGCATAGCGCCCGAGACGGGCGGGCAGGCCACCTTCCTCGTGGTACTGCAACAGGGCTTCGTGCAGCGCCGCGACCACATGGGTCGGCGGGGTGAAACGCCATTGGCCGGTTCTGGCCATGTAAGCGTGCTGATCGTGCAAGTCCATGGCCAGCGAATGCGAGTTGCCGGCAGCCGCGGCCAGCGCTTCCTTGCGGACAAAGACGAAGCCCATCCCGGGCACGCCTTCCAGGCATTTGCCGGAAGCGGCGATCAGCGCCTCGAACGGCACTTGGCGGGCGTCGATGGGCAAGGCACCAAAAGAACTCATGGCGTCGACGATCAGCCGCTTGCCATGGCGGGCGACCACCTCGGCGATCTCCGCCAGCGGATTGAGGATGCCGGTGCTGGTTTCACAGTGGACCAGCGCCACGTGGCTGATGCTCGGGTCGGCGTGTAGCAGGTGCTCGACATCGGCGGCGGTAGTGGGCGCATCCTCGGCGGACTCGAAGGTGCTGAACGAACGCCCCAGCACTTCGCAGATCCGCGCCAGGCGTTTGCCATAGGCACCGTTGATCAGCACCAGCACTTTGCCGTTGCGTGGCACCAGGGTGCCGATGGCCGCCTCCACGGCGAATGTGCCGCTGCCTTGCAAGGGCACGCAGTGATGGCTGTCGGTGCCGTTGACGATCACCAGTAGCTGTTCACGCAGGCTGGCGGTCAATTGGTTGAATCCCTCATCCCAGGAGCCCCAGTCCAGGTCCATCGCCTGGCGCGTGCGGGCCGAGGTGGTCAGTGGACCCGGGGTGAGCAGGATGGGGGCGGCAGGACGCATGCTGGTTTCTCGTGGCGGGGATCGTTGATGGGATACAGGGCATAAATTGCCGTTTGGCTTGTCATCAATCAAATTGTTTGTTGTTATGCGAGCTATCAGTGAGGCCGATAGCCATGAACCTGTTCCAACTGCGTGCATTCGATGCCGTGGCCCGCGAGGGCAGCTTTACTCGCGCCGCGGCCCGCTTGTTTATCAGCCAACCGGCGGTGACCGGGCATATCAAGGCCCTGGAAGAGCACTACCAGGTCACCTTGCTCCGGCGCACGGCGCGCCGCGTGGAGCTGACCGCCGAAGGCACCCGGCTGGCGGCCATTACCCGGGCGATGTTCGGTCTGGCCGAGGAAGCCCGGGCCATGCTCGAAGCCAATCGGCAACTGTTGACCGGACGTCTGGAAATCGCCGCGGACGGGCCGCATATGGTCATGCCGATGCTTGCCCGGCTCAGGGCGCGCTATCCGGGAATCACCGTCAACCTGAGACTGGGCAATGCCCAGGAAACCCTGGCCGCGCTGTTGTCCGAGCATGCCGATGTGGCGGTGCTGACCGAGGTCGAGCCGCGCAAGGGCCTGTACCTGCAAGCCCTGAGCGAGTCGCGGATCTGTGCGCTGGTGCCGCAGGGGCATCCGTGGCGGGCCGAGCCGCGGGGTATTGCCCTGGAGCAGTTGGACCAGGTGATCATGGTGCTGCGCGAGCCGGGTTCGATCACCCGGCGCACCTTCGACCAGGCCTGCGCGCAGGCGGCGGTGAATCCCCGGGTGCTGCTGGAGCTGGACAGTCGCGAGGCGGTGACCGAAGCGGTGGCGGCGGAGCTGGGGGTGGGGATCGTGTCGTCGCTGGAAGTCAGTCATGACCCCCGGGTGCGGGCGCTGCCGATCAACGGTGACGGCCTGCGCAACCGCCACCTGGTCGGCTGCCTGGAGCGGCGCAAGGAGTTGCGGCTGATTCAGGCGTTCCTCGGGCTGGTGCCGGAGACGCTGGCGTCATTCAAGCCATCCTGAAGAAAGGCCTGGCGCTGGCGCTGGCTCCAATGCTGCTGGATGTACTCGTGCAGGGCCACACATTGTCCGGGGTAGAGCAGCCACAGCTGTTCCGGCGTGGCCGTCAGTTCCAGGGCCAGGCGCCGTCGGCAAGCACGGCCGAGCAGGGCGGCGCCACGGCTGTCACTCCGGCCTTCCAGAAGGATGTCATCACGACTCAGGCGTGCCAGTTCCTTGAGCCCGGGGCGAGGCATTCGGACGATGTACCAGATGTTTTCGCACAGGCAGTGGTTGGCATCTGACGGCTGTTCATACAAAAATAACTCCCCGGGATCGTCGTCCGGCGCGCCGACGATTTCCTCTTCTTCCCACGGCATGGGCGCGCAGAGCGGCACATCGGCCAGGGGGCACCCGTCGGCGGCGTACTGCTCCCGGTCGACGAGGAAACCGCAGATCAGCGGCTGGTCGGGCTCGTCCTCGACAAAGTCGATCAACACTTGGCTGCCGGCCTTCGGCGCACGGCCTTCGGCGACTCCCGCCGAGACCCAGCACCCCGGCGCGGCGTCCGCCGGCTGGACGCTGTTCGGCAACTGCACGCGCAGTCGTCCCTGGGCATCGGGGCGGGCGGTTCCGGCAGGCGGCCCTAATAGGGTGCCGATCTGATAACCCCGGGATACCGGTCGTTTCTCGCGCAAGGAGGGACGAAACGGTGTCGCCCAGGGGATGGCCCGGAAGTGGTTGCTGTAGCCGTGGGCGTTGAAACACTCGTCATGCAGGCTGTCGTCGTCCTCGACACTGAAGGCATCGACGGGGCCTCGATCCTGGCACTGTTCGCCCAGGTGCTGGATTTCGGTGATCAGCCATTGATCATTGAGCGTCTGTCGCGGATGGCCGTCGATACGCCGGACTTCGCCGCTACGCAGGCTATCCAGGTTGCTGTAACCCTGGATCTGGCGTTGTTCGCAGCGCAGCCGTTCGAGGATACGCTGGCTGCGTTGCTGTTCGTGTCGCTGCCCGGGCGTGGGGCTGGTGGTGTGCAAGCCGTAGGCGTTCGCCTGGTTGGCTGCCCCGTCGGCGGGTACCTGGGGTGGCCAGACCGAGGTATGGCCGGACAGTCGGCCGTCATGGCTGGCGAGCATCTGGTGACGCTCGTAGAGCTGGCTGATAAAGGGCTGTCCAAGTCCCTGGGCGCTGTCGTGACAGGGCAACACCCCCGCACGCTCGGGAAAGCTCTGCGGATCCTCGGCGAATACCAGGACATGGCGTTGCGGTGTCTGTTCGAAATGATAATGGATGCCTTCTTCCTCGCAGAGCCGGTTCAGCAGTTGCAGGTCGTTTTCATCCTGTTGCAGGCACAGGGCCCGGTTCGGGTACAGGCCTCGGTCGAGTTCGAAGCGGTAGTCGGCGGCAGCCAGTCCATGGGCGGCAAGCAGCCGCTGGAGCAGCGCCGGCACGCTCAGGTCGCAGTACGCCCGACGCCTTGGGTAACGTTCCAGGGCTTGCAGGCGAGGCACCAACACCACCTGATAGTGGCATAGCCTGGGCTCCAGGTAGCGGCTGCTGATTTCATGAATGATCCCATGCCAACCGCCTTGCCCGGGGCCGCAACCGAGGAAGGCCGGACGCTGCAGCAGGGTCTCCAGGTCCAGGGCGGTGTCGCCCAGCAGATCCATCTCGAAGCGAAAGGGTTCGTTCAGGGCCTCGCGGCCCTTGAAGCGGATGACCGGCAAGGGGTCAGGGAGCAGACCGATGGTCAGTGAGATCTGTCGTTCCTTGTCCTGAGGCATTTCGTCTCTTCTCCACGGAATTTGCGGCAGAGGGTACGAAAAGCCGCAGGCGGCTGGACATAGCAAAAGCATGTTTGGGAAATTGCCTACGATCATCAGGGTAGAGTCGTAATCTTCGTCAGGTTTTGGTCGATTGGTGGGTTCTGGCCGTATAAACTGGGCGGCAAAGCGTCGGCCAATAAATGTCGCGACGCCTCTGATCGAGAGAGTGAGTAATGGGCGCACAGTGGAAGGTTAAACACAAAGAAGCGGCGGCCAACGCCAAGGGCAAGATCTTTGGCAAGCTGGTCAAGGAAATCACCATTGCCGCGCGCAACGGTGCGGACGTCGCCACCAACGCACACCTGCGCCTGGTGGTCGAACAGGCGAAAAAAGCCTCGATGCCCCGCGAAACCCTGGAACGGGCCATCAAGAAAGGCTCGGGCCAATTGGGCGAGACCGTGCAGTATCACCGCGTGACCTACGAAGGTTTCGCCCCGCACCAGGTGCCACTGATCGTCGAGTGCGTCACCGACAATATCAACCGCACCGTGGCGGAAATTCGCGTGGCGTTCCGCAAGGGCCAACTGGGGGCCTCGGGTTCGGTGTCCTGGGACTTCAACCATGTCGGCTTGATCGAAGCCGCCCCGGACAGCCCGGACGCGGACCCGGAAATGGCCGCGATCGAAGCCGGTGCCCAGGATTTCGAACCGGGCGAGGACGGCGCGACCCTGTTCCTCACCGAGCCGACCGACCTCGATGCGGTGCAGAAAGCCCTGCCGGGGCAAGGTTTCACGGTATTGTCGGCCAAGCTGGGTTATCAGGCGAAGAACCCGGTCAGCGGCTTGAGCGACGAGCAGATGGCGGAAGTCGAAGCCTTCCTCGAAGGCCTGGACAACCATGACGACGTGCAGGACATGTTTGTCGGCCTGGCGGGCTGATCCCGTGGCGAGCGGGCTTGCCCGCGCTGGGCTGCGAAGCAGCCCTAAAATCAGGGATTGCGCTGTATCAGGCAGAACGATGCGTGCGATTTTGCGACTGTTCCGCAGTCGAGCGCGGGCAAGCCCGCTCGCCACCTGATCGTTTTATGTCAGCGTTGCGCAGATCATCTCGAACCCCGGCCGAGCCAGCACATCCGGCTGGATGCAGCGCAACTGCAGGTCCCTGAGCGATCCAAGCCGCTCCGGCTCCATCTCCCCGTCGATCCGCTCCAGCAACTCGCCGAGCAAAATTCCGAAGGCCCGCACCTCGATCCGTTGCAGGGCGCGGGTTTCCAGGCTGTCGCTCGGCGCATGGAATGACGCCGCGCCAAAATCCCCGAGCAGGCAATCCCCGGCTTCGTTGTAGAGAATATTGTGCGCGTACAGGTCGCCATGGCACAGCCCCAGGCGATGCAGGTGCGCGCCCACCGAAGCTATGCCCCGCGCCATGCGCAAGGCCTGGGCGGCGCTGAAGCGGGTTTCGTCCTGGTACACATCGCGGCTGCAGGAGTCGAGGCTGGGCAGAGCCGCGAGGTTGGCGAAGCGCGGGTCGATCAATTCCATCACCAGCCCCGCCTGGTTGTCGGGATGGCCAGTGATGCGCCCCTCGACCTTGATCAGGTTCGGATGCCGGCCGGCCGCGATGCAGGCATTCATTTCATTCTGCGGCGAACCGTCGCTGGTCATGCTGCCCTTGTACAGCTTGACCGCCACCGGCAAGGCCGGCACCGTCGGGTGGCTCCAGAGTGCCTGGCTGATCACCCCCGAGGCGCCTTCGCCCAGGCGCTGTTCAAGTCGCAGTTGCCGCCAGTCGATGGTCGGCGTGCTGTCGCCGATCAGCACTTCACCGGTGTGATCGAGTTTCGGGTTACCGGCATAGGCGATCCAGGCCAGGCTTGGCAGGGTCAGCAACCACTCGGGCAGTTCGTCCAACTGGTTGGCGGCGATGCGGATCAGCTCCAGCCGGTGGCAGTCCGCCAGGCTGGCGGGCAGGGCGCGCAGGCGATTGCCCGCCAGCATGAGCTTCTGCAGCAAGGGCCGGCGGCCGAGTTCTTGCGGCAGCTCGGTGATGCGGTTGTCGGTCAGGATCAGCCAGCGCAACTGTGGCGGCAGGCCAGCGGCCGGCACGTGTTCGATGCGGTTGGCCTTGAAGGCGACCATGCTCAGTTTGGCGCACTGGCCCAGGCAGGCCGGCAGTTCGGTGAACAGGTTGTCCGAGCAGAACAGGATGCGCAGATGGGGTAGCCGGTGCAGATCGTCCGGCAGGCTGCTCAGCGCATTGCCACTCAGGTTGAGGATTTCCAGGGAGTCGGCCAACTGGAAAATTTCCCGGGGGAACTCGCTCAGCCCGCAGGACAGGTCGAGTCGCTTGATACCGGTCAGTTGGCCGGCGCGCAGTTGGGCAAGGGTATCCATAAGCGGGCGTGAGTACTCGTGGCGATCATCGAAAAAAGACCGCCATGATAGCAATGTTGTTCAAGGACAGCGCAGTGATGAGCGGGGGTCGCGTGTATCGGCGGCACAGATGCCGTAGACGATGCAAAATGCTAGGCGCGGGACTTGGGGATGACAGCCTCGGGACCGACTTCGAGCAACTGTCCCAGCCGGCTGCGGGTACGCGCCAGGTCGATGGCATTGCCACCCAGGCTGTCCCGCAGGGGATGCTCGCCGATCAGCAGCAGGCGCTTGTCCTGGTCGTAGAGCACGTCGATCAGGTTGATGAAACGCTGCTGGGCGGCGATCGAGCAGTCTTCCAGGTTGGGCAGTTCGTCAATGATCCAGGTGTCGAAGTCCCGGCACAGTTCCAGGTAGTCCATCACGGCGGTGGGCTGGTCGCACAGGTCGGCGAATTCGAAACGCACGCTGCGCCCGGCACACCGGCGCACGTTGAGTTGCCGGGCACCCACCCGCAAGGGGAAGGCCGCGGAGTGGCGTTCCGGCAGCCGCAGGGACTGGCGTTGTAGCGGGCTGCCTGGCCAGACGTACTGGCCCTGGGTGAACTGCTGCTGGGTATGGCTGTGCGGCTGGCTGCGGTAGTCATGCGGACCGCCGACCTCCATGACCTCCATGCGGGTGTTGATCAGGTCGATCACCGGCTTGAACCGGGCGTGATAGAGCGGGTTGGGCAGCAAGCCCTCGGGCGGGTAATTGGAGGTCACCAACAACAGCACGCCCCGTTGGAACAGGGCCTTGAACAGTCGGCTGATAAGCATGGCATCGCCGATATCATGGACGTGGAACTCGTCGAAGCACAGCAGTCGACAGTCCTTGAGCAACTCGTCCAGCGTCCGGCCCAGGGCATCCGGCGTTTCCCGGTGGCGGAACATACCCTGGTGCAAGTGGGTAAAAAAGTCGTGGAAATGCACCCGCTGTTTCTCGGCAATCGGCACGGCCTGGAAAAAACCGTCCAGTAGCCAGCTCTTGCCGCGTCCGACCGCCCCGTACAGGTACAGGCTGCGGTGGCGGCCCTGGGGCGCGCTGTGCACCAGCGCACTGGCCTGCTGCGCCATGCGCTCGATGACCCGCTGCTGGCTCAGGCTGAGGGTGTAGCCCTGATGCTTGGCCTTGCGCAGGAAATATTCGTGCACGTCATGGGACGATTGCGCAATGCTGGCCTTCCCGGCGAAAGCCTTGCCGAAAAAGCGGCGCAAGGCTGGCCAGCGGGACTTTACGCCTGGGCGATGGGGGGGCGGAACGGCCAACGGAGAAAATCCCCTTGCGTAAAAGTCTGGAGCATCTGGGTCATGGTGTCGTGGCAAGCACCGCACGCCGAAAGGCACAGCGCCATCTTGCCGGTAGCCACGCTAATTTAACCAATACCCAATGCGCCGACCAGCAATCTCGAAAACCCATGGCCCCCCGGGGCGCTAGCGCTCGATACTGCGGTTCCAGCGCGCGTTCCATTCCGGGCGCAGCAGGTTGACCTGGTCCCAGTCGATGGCCACCGCGGTTTGCAGGTATTGCTTCATGGCCTCGACCTGGACGCGGGTCTTGTCGGTGGTCGGGGTGTTCGGGTTGGACGGAATCTGGTCACCATCCTCCAGCGCCGCCGCCTGGGCCTCGGGCGTCAACAGGAATTCGGCGAGTTTCTGCGCCAGCGCCGGCTGGCTGTTGTTGGCGATCGCGCATTCGGCCACGTTCAGCACCACCGCGCCTTCCTTGGGTTGCGCGTACTCCACCGGGATGCCCTTGAGCTTGAGCGCGGTGACCTGGGTCGGAGTCAGCGGAAACAGCGCGGCTTCGTCGGTCTGGACCATTTCCGAGAGCTTGGCCGAGCTCGGGATGTACTCCAGCACATTGCGCCCCACGCTGCCCGGCCAGGCCTTGAAACCCGGTTCGACATTGGTCTCGCTGCCGCCCTGGATCCGGTTGAACATCAGGAACCCGTGCAGGCCGAAGGTCGAGGACGACATCGACTGGAACACCAGTTTGTCCTTGTACTTGCTGTCCGCCATGTCCATCCACGAGGTGGGCGCGGCCCAGCCTTTTTCCTTGAACAACCGGGTGTTGTAGGCCAGTCCGGTCACCCCCAGGCTGACCGCCACGGCCTGGTCCTTGATCCGGCCCTTGGCCGGGATCTGCGCCAGGGTCGGGCTGTCCTCGAGCTTGTCGCACAGGCCCATGGAGATCGCCCGGTACATGATCCCGTCATCGAGGAAGATCACGTGCAACTGCGGGTTATCCTTGCTTGCCTGGACCTTGGCCAGGATATCCGCCGACGTGCCGGGCACGATCACCACCTTGACGTGATTGGCCTGTTCGAAAGCTGGCAGCACCTTGTCGCTGTACAAGCGCTCCATGGTCCCGCCGTTCATGCCCAGGTACAGCGTGGGCTCGGCCTGGGCCGGCGCGGCGCTCAGCAGGGCCAGGAGAGGCAGGCAGGACAAACCGATCAGGGCATTGCGTGGGGCATGGTTCATGGCGCGATCTTCCTCTGGGTGCTGATGGCCCGCTCAAGCGGCGGGAGTGGATTGGAAACGAGTAATGGAAAAAGCCTCGATCGGCGTCGCCGACTGGCCCTGGCACACCAGTTCGGCGAGGATCTCACCCACCGCCGGGCCGATCTGGAAGCCCGCCCCGGCAAAGCCGAAGGCGTGCAGCAGGCCGGGTTGGGTACTGCTCGGGCCGATCACCGGTTGGCGGTCGGGCAGGTAGCCTTCGGTGCCGCTCCAGGTGCGAATCGCCTGGGCGCCTTGCAGAAATGGATAGAGCTCGACGGCCTGGCGGAGAATCTCCAGCACGGCGGTCTGTCCCGGTCGGGCGCGGGCGTGGTCGAGGGCAAAACCCTGGCCGCCGCCCAGCACACAGTTGCCGCGACTGACCTGGCGGGCATAGATGCCACCGCCCTCGACGCCGGTGCTGGCGTCCATCACCAGGGGCAGCGGTTCGGTCACCAGCATGGCCGGATGACCGGAGTGCATGGGGACCGCTTCACCGAACCGCGCGGCGAGGCTGCCGGCCCAGGCGCCGGCGCAATTGAGTAGCCAGTGGGCGCGGACCTCGAGGCCTTTTTGCGTGCGCAGGATAAAGCGCCGACCGTCGTGCTCGACCCGGCTCACCTCGCTCTGTTCCAGCACCGTCGCGCCGAGCCGGCGGGCGGCCCGGGCAAATGCCGGAGAGACCAGTCGGGGGTTGGCGTGACCGTCGTCGGGGCAGAAGGACGCGCCTTCGGCGACCTGGCCGACCCACGGAAAACGGCGACGCAACTGCTCGCGGTCAAGCACTTGCAGATCGAGTCCGAAACCCTGGCTGCTGTCGGCATAGGCTTGCAGGGCGGCCAGGTCGTCGAGGCTGCGGGCCAGCTTGAGATGCCCCGAACGCTGGTATTCGCCGTCGATGCCGATCAGCTCAGGCAGACGGGCCCAGATCCCATGGGCGCGCTGGGACAGCGGCAACTGCGACAGTGGGCGGCCCTGGCGGCGCACACCGCCATAGTTCACGCCGCTGGAATGGGAGCCGCAGAAGTCCCGTTCCAGCAGCACCACGCTCCGCCCTTGACGGCTCAGGGCGAGGGCCGCCGACGCACCGACGATGCCGCCGCCGAGAATTGCCACTTCGACTTCGATCATGGGGTGATCTCCACGCCAAAGGGCAGCGGCTTGATTGGCGCCTGGGCGCGCAAACGGCCAATGCTGTCCAGCCCCAGGCCGCTTTCGCAGGCGATGATTTCCGCCGTCGCCGCGCCACAGATCCGTCCCTGGCAGCGGCCCATGCCCACCCGGCAATGGGCCTTGACCCGATTGATTTCCCAATGGCCTTCGCGGACCACCGCGCGCACCTCACCGACGCTGACTTCCTCGCAACGACACAGCATCAGCGTGTCCGGGACGTCCGTGGCCCAACGCTCGGGGAAGGGGAACGCCTGTTCCAGCCCTTGGCGGAAGGCATCGATACGTTGCAGACGAGTTTCCAGGAACGCTGTGCGATGCGGATCGACAGTGTGTCCAAGGTCTTCCAACAGGGCCAGGGCGGCCCGCTCGCCAGCCATTTCCGCCGCATCGGCGCCCATGATCCCGGCACCGTCGCCGGCCAGGTAGACACCCGCCACACTGCTGCGTCCGGCGCCGTCGCGCGCCGGTAGCCAGGCGCGGTTCAAGGGATTCCAGCTGAAGCGACAGCCCAGCAGATCGGCCAATTGGGTTTCGCTACGCAGCCCATGGGCGAAGGCCAACGCGTCGCAGTCGAGGGTGCGAAGGAAACCGTCCTGGCGCCAGCGCACCGATTGCACGCGGCGCTCTCCGCCGACTTGTTGCAGATGGGCGTCCTGATACACCGGGATGCCGTGGGCCGTCAGCCAGCCGCGGTAATACAGGCCCTTGGCGAGGGTCAGTGGTTGCCTGAGCAAACCGGGCAGGGCGCGGCATTGGGCGCTGAAAGGCGTGCTGTCGAGCACCGCCAGCACCTTGGCCCCGGCCTTGGCGTACTGGTAGGCCACCAGGTACAGCAGTGGCCCGCTGCCGGCGAACACCACCCGTTGGCCGATGGCGCAGCCTTGATACTTCAGGGCAACCTGCGCGGCGCCGAGACTGTATACGCCGGGCAGGGTCCAGCCCGGTATCGGTAGCACCCGGTCGGTGGCGCCGGTGGCGGCGATCACCCTGGTATAGGCCAGGCGCCCGGCGCGACCTTGGTGCAGGGTATCCAGGGTGCCGTCCTCGGCGTTCCACACCAGGGTATCGGGCCGGTAGTCGAGCTGTTCGCGCAGATGCTCCAGGGTCTGGTGGATTGCCACCGCCTTGCGGGCTTCGAATCCATAGAGTTTTACCGGCGAACGGCGAAAGTTCTCTGGCTGACGCCGATAGATCTGTCCGCCGCCGTGTGTGGCTTCGTCCAGCAGGCAGGGGCGCAGGCCATGCTCAACCAGGGTTTGTGCGGCACGAATGCCGGCCGGTCCGGCACCGACGATCACGATCTCGGACATGGGCAGCCCACCGCCTTTGTAGGAGCGAGCTTGCTCGCGATGAACCCAAGGGCACCGCGATCATCCAGATACCCCGCGTTTTCGTTGACGCCCATCGCGAGCAAGCTCGCTCCTACAGGGTGCGGTCTTGCGTGTGTCATTGTGGCGTTCTCCCTTCCCGGCTCACCTGCTGCCCGGCTTCGAGCATCGTTGAACAGGCGCGCACCCGGCGCCCGTCGGCCAGCCTGACCCAGCAATCCTGGCAGGCACCCATCAGGCAGAACCCCGCGCGGGGTTCGCCGCTGAAGTCGCTGTGGCGCAGATATTCACCGGCGGTCAGCAGCGCGGTCAGCAGGGTGTCGCCCTGCAAGCCGCTGGCCGGTTCGCCGTCGAGGGTAAAGTCCAGGGCCGGGCGGTCGCCTTCGGCCAGTCGTTTCAACAGCGCCATGTCGGCCTCATTGTTTGCCTACCAGGACCCGGTCCAGGCCATAGACCCGGTCGAGCAGAATCATTGTCAGCGCGGTCAGCGCGATCACCAGGGCCGAGACCGCCGCCATCATCGGGTCGATGGATTCGGTCGCGTACACGTACATGCGCACCGGCAGGGTCTGGGTCGCGGGGGAGGTGACGAAGATCGACAGCGTTACTTCGTCGAAGCTGTTGATGAAGGCCAGCAGCCAACCGCCGGCCACACCGGGCAGGAGCATCGGCAGGGTGATCTGGCGGAACAGGCTGAAGCGCCCGGCACCGAGGGATTCGGCGGCCTGTTCGGCGCTGCGGTCCATGCCGATGGCGGCGGCCAGGACCAGGCGCAGCACATAGGGGGTGATCACCAGCACGTGGGCACAGATCAACCAGGCGAAACTGCCGTTGACCCCCATCAGGGCGAACAGGCGCAACAGCGCCACCCCGAGCACCAGATGCGGGATGATGATCGGCGACAGAAACAGGCCATTGAGAAAGTCCCGCCCGGGAAACTGCTGGCGAGTCATTGCCAGGGCCGCCGGGACCGCGATCAGGGTCGCCAGGCTAGCGGCGCTGAAGGCCAGCAGCAGGCTGTTGTAGAACGCCTGGACAAAGTCGGCGCGCTCGAACACCGCGCGGAACCAGCGCAGTGAAAAATCCGTGGTTGGCAGGCTCAGGGTATTTTCCGGGGTGAAGGCCACCAGGCAGACCACCACCAGCGGCGCCAGCATGAACACCACGATCAGGCTGTGGAACAACAGGGCCAACGGGCCGTTTCTGGACATTTACACGGCCCCCAGGGATTGCTTGTAGCGACGTTCGATCATCCGGTTCCACGACAGCATGATCAGCAGGTTGAGCAGCAACAGCGTCACGGCAATCGCCGCGCCCATCGGCCAGTTGAGTTCCGAGAGGTACTGGTCGTAGACCAGGGTCGCGACCATCTTCAGTCGCCGTCCGCCGAGCAGGCCGGGAATCGCGAAGGAACTGGCGGACAGGCCGAACACGATCAGCGTGCCGGAGAGCACCCCGGGCATGACCTGCGGCAACACCACCAGGCGCATTACCTTGGCGTGGCTGGCGCCGAGGGACAACGCCGCCTGTTCGGCGGCCGGATCGAGTTTTTGCAGCGAGGTCCAGACCGGGATGATCATGAACGGCAACATGACGTGGACCAGGGCGATCACCACCGCGAACGGCGTGTAGAGCAGCTTCATCGGCGCCAGGCCAAAGGCTTGCAGACTCTGATTGAGCAGGCCGTCGGCACCCAGCAGCAGGCTCCAGCCGAAGGCTCGGACCACCACCGAAATCAGCAGCGGCGTGAGGATCAGGATCAGGAAGATCGAACGCCAGGGCGTGCCCATGCGGCTGAGGATGTAGGCTTCGGGTACTCCAATCAGCACGCAGAGCAGAGTGGTCAGGCCGCTGATCCAGAAGGTACGCAGGAAAATTTCGTAGAAGTACGAATCGCTGAACAGCAAGCGGTAGTGCTCCAGGGTGTAAGCGCCGCTTCTGATCCCGGTCTGGTAGTCGAAGACGTTGAACGACAGCAGCGCCGTGAGGCCCAGCGGCAAGACCAGCAGCCCGAGGTAGAGCGCCAGTGCCGGTGCCGACAGCAGGTAACCGTGGCGTCCCGCGCGCATCCGGGCGAACAGGTTCATGCTGGCACCTCGCTGTTCTCCAGCACGCGCAGCAGCTCGGCGGGCCAATCCAGGCCCACCACCACGCCCTCGTTCAGCGGTGCCGAACCGTCGTTGCGGCGCACCACCGTGACCTCGCCGATGGCGGTGTCGATGCGGTACAGCCACTGGCTGCCGAGAAAGAAACGGCTGAGGATTTTCCCGGGCAGACGCCCGCTGCCAGCGGCCAGCAGGTCGATCTTTTCCGGGCGCAGGCTCAGATTCAGTGTGCCTTCGCCCGGCAGTTGCCGCACTTGCGGGCAGCCGCGGGCATCGCGGTCTCCCGGCAGCAGGTTGGCCTTGCCGACGAAGCCGGAAATAAAGCGTGTGCGCGGGTGCTCGTAGAGTTTGTAGGGCTCGTCGATCTGGGTGATGCGCCCGGCCTGCATCACCACCACGCGGTCGCTGATGGACAGGGCTTCGGCCTGGTCGTGGGTGACCATCAGGGTGGTGATGCCGACTTCGCGTTGAATGCGACGAATCTCGAACTGCATTTCTTCGCGCAGGTTGGCGTCGAGGTTGGACAGCGGCTCGTCGAGCAACAGCACCGGCGGTTCGATCACCAGGGCCCGGGCGAGGGCGACCCGTTGCCGCTGGCCACCGGACAGCTCGCGCGGATAGCGTTCGGCGTGCTGCTGCAGGCGCACCAGTTGCAACACCGTCGCCACCCGTTTGCGTACCTCGGTGGCCGCCACCTTGCGCATGCGCAGGCCGAAGGCGACGTTGTCCGCGACACTCATATGGGGAAACAGCGCATAGCTCTGGAACACCACGCCGAGGCCACGACTGCTGGGCTTGGCGTGAGTGATATCGCGGTTGTCGAGAATAATGCTGCCGGCGCTGACCTCGACGAAGCCGGCGATCATTTGCAGGGTCGTGGTCTTGCCGCAACCGGAGGGGCCGAGCAGCGAGACGAACTCGCCCTTGTCCACCGAGAGGTCCGTGGCGACCACGGCAGCGATCTCGCCATAGCGTTTGCACACGCCTTCAAGTCGTAGAAAGGCCATAACTGCGTTCCACCTGTGGTTGTTGTTGTGCACGCCGGGGCGCACTTTTTTGTCATGGGCAGAAACGAAAGGGTATTGCCGGGGTGCGTGGTGCTCGACATGTGTCGGCTACCGGTGTTGTTCGAATCGCCCCTTGTGGACGCAGAGTAGGACGAAGCCTAGGATGTGCGAAAGGGTGAATTTCACTGAAAGAATGACTATTTTCATTTTCATTCGGTGAGTAAATTTCCAGGTGAGTAAAGCGTCGATGAATTCCACTGAACGGAATGAAAAAACCAATGAGGTTGGTGTCGGTGCGGTGTCGCGGCTGTTCGCCGTATTGCGCCGTCTGGGGGAGACGCCGGAGGACGGCGAGCGGGTGACCCAGCTGGCCGAGCGGGTTGGCTTGTCCCAGCCGACCACGCACCGCTTGCTGCGCAGCCTGATGGAGGAGGGCATGGTCGAGCAGGACGGGCGCAGCAAGCGCTATCGCCTGAGCCTGGAATTCTTTGCCCTCGCGGCCCGGGCCGGGCAGACCGGCAATTTGCGCGAACTGGTACGCCCGGCGTTGCTGCGCTTGTCGGCGTCGCTGGGCGATTCGTTGTTCCTGCTGGCCCGCAGTGGCTTCGATGCGATCTGCCTGGACCGTAGCGAAGGGCCGTTTCCGATCCGCACCTTTACCGGTGATATCGGCGGGCGCGTGGCCCTGGGCGTGGGCCAGGGCAGCCTGGCGATCCTCGCCTTCCTGCCGGAAGACGAGCGCGAAACGGTGATCCGCTACAACCTGCCGCGGCTGCGGGATTTCCATTTGTATGACGAAGTGTTCCTGCGCGCGGAAGTGGCGAATGTGCGCAAGCTGGGTTATGCCGGCCGTAACACCGGGGTGTTGCAGGGCATGGCCGGGGTTGCGGTGCCGATCCTGGATCGCGAGGGGCGGGCGGTGGCGGCCTTGAGCGTTGCCACCATCAGCGACCGCCTGGGACCGGATCGCCTGCCGACGGTGGTGGAGTTGCTCAAGCGCGAAGCGGCGCTGATCGGGCCGCGGATCAACCCGTTTGATCCGTTGTTGCGGCGGCCGTCGCAAATCTTTGGGCAGGAATGACAGTTTGACCAACAAAAGTCGAGTGCGCTCTTGTGGCGAGCGGGCTTGCCCGCGCTGGGGGGCGAAGCAGCCCTAAAACCTGCAAGCGCGGTACATCAGACATAACCAGAACTATGGTTTTACGACTGCTGCGCAGCCGAGCGCGGGCAAGCCCGCTCGCCACAGGTGTCATCCTTTGCCTGAGAGTCCTCAGAACCTGGTGGTCTGCCGCAGCAACTGCGCCGCCGGACTGTCCGCCGGCGCCACCATGGCGTAGTTGTAGCCGCTGCCGGACCAGTACTCGGCCTGCAGCTCGCCGTCCCGCCGGCCACCGCGCTCCAGCAGATAATTCTTCGGTCCCGGCGGCCGCACGTAGTAGCTGATCCGCTGTCCTTGCGAGTTTTCATACAGGACCATCGCCGCCGCCCCCTGCTCGGTGCTCAGCAAGCGCGCGCTGACCGGCTTGAACCCGGCATTCTGCAAATTCGGTAAACGGTTGGCCTGGGTGAAATACCGGTCGAGCCAGTTTTGCAGGTCGCCATTGTGCTCGACCTTGAAGTCCGCCGGCAGGATGTCCTGGGTCGCGAATATCCGATAGGCCTGTACCGCATCGGCCATCGGCGCGGGCAGCGGGAAGATCATCTGCCGGGCCTGCCAGCCGCTGAGGCCGCCGAGGGTCACGGCCATCAGCAACACCGCGGCACTGGCCAGGTGGCGCCGGGACTGAGCGCGCAGACGCTGGCGAATCAGCGTCGGGTCCAGCGTCGGGTTCGCCGGCATCTGCAAGACACCACCCAGGGCGGCGCGCAGATGCTGGGCATCGCGCTGCCAGTCGCTGACCTGCTTGGCCAGTTCCGGGTGGCTCGCCAGGTAAGTCTCGAGCAACTGCCGGTCGGCATCGCTGAGCTGATGATCGACGTAGGCGTGCAGGTCGCGTTCGCTTGGAGGAATAGTGATCATTTCAATATCCGCAGGGAAGGGCTGCTGATTTCGCCGTCGCTGAGCTGGCGCAGGGCCTGGCGGGCGCGGGACAGGCGCGACATCACGGTGCCGGTGGGGACGGCGAGAATCTCGGCGACTTCCTTATAACTCAAACCCTCCACCGAGACCCAGAGCAGCAGCGCCCGTTGTTCGACGGGCAATAGCTCGAAGGCTTCCAGGCTCGACTGGGCCATCACCGTGCGTTCCACCGAGGGCTGGGTGTCGTCGCGGCCGGTGAAGAACTCGAGCATTCGCGCATAGCGCTTGCCGCGACGGTGGGAGTCGATGAATTGCCGATACAGGATCGAGAACAGCCAGGCCCGCAGGTCGCCTTCGGCACGCTTGCGACCCCAACTGGACAGGGCCCGCTCCAGGGCGGCCTGGACCAGATCGTCGGCGCTGCTGGGATCGCGCGTCAGTGACACGGCGAAGCGCCGCATCCGTGGGATCAGTTCACGTAACTGCTCATCGAGATCGTTCATGGAGTCCTGCGGGTTCTTGATCGGTCACTCGGCTTGGACTAGCAAGACGCCCGGCCTCGAAGGTTATTCCAATGGCTGGAAAATAAATATCCGGAAAAATAAATCGGGGGGCTGGAATAAAGCGGATCGGCCTGCGTCCTATAGCTCCTTCACCGTGTGGCCGCCTCAGGCCCTGGAGTTCTTTCATGGTAGATCACACATCGCCACCCCTCGGCGCTTCGAGCAAGGCCTTGCGCCTGGCCGGCATCGCCGTCGTGGTCGGCGCCCTGGCCGGGGCCTTTGCCTATGTCAACGGGCGGCTCGACCCGGGGCGCCTGACGCCCGGGCGCATCATCAATACATTCGAGAAGAACAATGGCCTGCATGCCGGTTTCCGGCGCAATCATGCCAAGGGGGTGTGCGTGGCCGGGTATTTTGAAAGCAGCGATGCCGCGCGCGGCTATTCCAGTGCCCAGGTTTTTCGCGAAGGCAGCGTGCCAGTGGAAGGGCGCTTCGCCTTGCCCAGTGGCAACCCCTATGCGCCGGACAGCAGCGTACCGATTCGCAGCCTCGGCTTGCGTTTTACCCAGGCCAACGGCCAGCAATGGCGTACCGGGATGAACAGCATGCCGGTGTTTCCGGTGGCGACGCCTGAAGCCTTCTTCCAGCAGTTGCAGGCGGCCGCGCCCGACCCGAGCACCGGTAAGCCGAACCCGGCGGCCATGGCGGCGTTCTTCGCCAGCCACCCGGAAACCGCGCCGTTCCTGCAGTGGGTCAAGACGGCCAAGCCGTCGGCCAGCTACGCCAGCGAAAGCTACAACGGTCTGAATGCCTTCTACCTGGTCAACGCCGCCGGCCAGCGCCAGGCCGTGCGCTGGGGGCTGGTACCGCTGAGCCAGGACGTGGCGGGGACGACGGCGCCGGACGGTGCCGATTTCCTCGCCAGGGACCTGACGCAGCGCCTGGCCGCGGGGCCGTTGAAATGGCAGTTGCGCATCACCCTGGCCAATCCCGGCGACCCCACGGACGATGCCAGCCGGCAATGGACCGGCGAGCACAAGGTGCTCGATGCCGGCACCCTGGTGCTGGAAAGCACCCAGCCCCAGGACGACGGCGATTGTCGCGATATCAATTACGACCCGCTGGTCTTGCCGAGTGGTATCGAGGCCTCGGCCGATCCGTTGCTGGCGGCGCGTTCGGCGGCCTATGCCAGTTCCTATCTGCGTCGCGCCAGCGAGGTCGGTTCGTTGCCCGTCGCCCATCCGTCACAGGAGTCCCGCCCATGAATGCCCCTTCGAGTCACTTCGCGCCCGTGGCACGCCTGCTGCACTGGTTGATGGCGCTGATGATCCTGGCGATGCTGTTCGTCGGTGCCGGTATGGTGGCCTCGGTGTCCGAGCGGCACGAGTGGTTGCTGAATCTGCACAAGCCGCTGGGCGTCGCCATCCTGTTGTTGGTGATAGTGCGCCTGGTGGTGCGTTTCAGTACCCGCCAGCCGCCGCTGCCGAGCGACTTGCCGGGCTGGCAGGTGCTGGCGGCAAAGCTGTCCCACGGGTTGTTGTATGCCTTGATGCTGGTGTTGCCGCTGCTGGGCTGGGCGATGATTTCGGCGGCGGGGGATCCGCTGATGTTGAGCAGTTCGCTGCGATTGCCGGCGCTGGTACCGGCCAGTGCGACAACCTTTGCCTTTCTGCGCAAGGCCCATGGGTACCTGGCGTATCTGCTGTTTTTGACCGTGTTGGCGCACCTGGCGGCGGCGCTGTTCCATGGCTGGATTCGTCGCGACGGGGTGCTGGAAAGCATGGTGCGCGGCAAGGGTTGAAGACATGGGTTGTTCGGGCTGGCCTCTTCGCGGGCAAGCTCCGCTCCCACAGGTTTTCGGGTGTACCCAACACTTGGGTACTCCTCGAACACTGTGGGAGCGGAGCTTGCCCGCGAAGGCGTCCGTCCTGACAACGCCGACTCAAGGGTTTTCTGCCGCTTTCAGCGCCCCCCCCCCGGCATGTATGGCGGATCACTCGCGGGAAAACCGTTCGCGGCTGTTGCTCAGGTGCGTCCACATCGCCGCCCGCGCGGCATCCGGGTCCTGGCGGCGGATCGCGTTCAGGATCGCCTCGTGCTCCAGGCTGGCGAGCTGGCCCAGTTGTGCCAGGTCCACATCGCCGCGCTCCGCGCCCGGCACCCGGGTGCGCGGAATCATCGAGCTGCCCAGGTGCAGCAGGATCTCGGAAAAGTAGGCATTGCCAGTGGCTTCGGCGATCAGCAGGTGAAAACGCTGGTCGGCCGCCACGCAACTGTCGTTGTTGGCCAGCAGGCTCCGATACTCGTCCAGCGCCGCGCGCATCTGCTTGAGGTGTTCGTCGCTGCGCCGGCGTGCCGCGAGCGCCGCCGCCTGGGTTTCCAGACCCAGGCGCAACTCCAGCAGGTCGCGCACGCTCAGCGCGGTTTCCACATTCAGGCGCAAGCCATGGGGTTCCTGGCGCTCCAGCACGAAACTACCGACACCATGATGGGTTTCCACCCAGCCCGCGGCCTGCAATTTTGAAATCGCTTCGCGCACCACCGTGCGGCTGACCTTGTGCTCACGCACGATGGCGCTTTCCGAAGGCAGCTTGTCACCCGTTTTCAAATACCCGAGACGAATCTGCTGGGTCAGGTGATCGACCAGATCGTGGGCCAGGTTGGTGCTGCGTTTGCGCTGTGGCGCGGGAGAGGCGGTTTCAGGGCTCATGGCTATGTCACGCAGGGGCGAGGGGCAAGCTTAACACTCGTATGACAAGAGGCGTAACAATAGCCGCCTACATGTATGATAACCTGAAGTCACAAGCGGCTTATTCTATACGATCGCCTTGGCCAAACATTCAGCTGTGATTTCGGTGAATTTTATATTTCAAATAAAGTACTTATAAATCAGCAATTTATGAATTTTTCAGAACTTTTCGCGTGCGATTTCGACGATCCGTGCCTGGATATTTTGCCAGGGCTACTTGTTACGCTATTTTTCTACTCATATGATGACTGTCGACTGGCTCGTCTGATCCAGCACCCCCCGCACACAAAAACAACCCGTGGGAGACCTGTCGTGAACAACACTCAAGATCCGTCCGTCGTAACGGAACGCGATTCCCTGCTGGCCGGTGCCGTGGCGAAGGTCAAGCGCCATGTGCTGCCGCTGTTCGTCATCATGTTTATCGTCAACTACATCGACCGGGTGAATATCGGCTTCGTGCGCTCGCACCTGGAACACGACCTGGGAATCGGCGCCGCCGCCTATGGTTTTGGTGCCGGATTGTTCTTCATCGGCTATGCGCTGTTCGAAGTCCCTTCCAACATCCTCTTGCAGAAGGTCGGCGCGCGGCTCTGGCTGACGCGCATCATGTTCACCTGGGGGCTGGTGGCCACGGCCATGGCCTTTGCCCAGAACGAGACCCACTTCTATATCCTGCGTTTCCTGCTGGGGGTGGCCGAGGCCGGGTTCTTTCCCGGGGTGATCTACTACTTCACCCGCTGGCTGCCAGGGGTTGAGCGCGGCAAGGCGATCGCCATCTTCCTCAGCGGCTCGGCCGTGGCCTCGCTGGTTTCCGGCCCGCTGTCCGGGGCCCTGTTGCAGATCGAAGGTTTCGGCTGGCACGGCTGGCAGTGGATGTTCATCATCGAGGGCCTGGCCTCGGTGGTGCTCTGCGGGTTCACCTGGTTCTGGCTCGACTCCGCGCCCAAGGAGGCCAAGTGGCTGAGCGTCGCCGAACAGCAGCGACTGGTGCAGGTGATCGAAGACGAGCAGCGTGAGCGCGAGATCTCGATGCCGGTCAAACCGTCGATCTGGAGCTTGCTCAAGGACCGCCAGATCCTGTTGTTCTGCGTGTTGTATTTCTGCATCCAGCTGACCATCTACGCCGCCACCTTCTGGCTGCCCAGCATCATCAAGAAGATGGGCCAGCTCAGCGAGCTGCAGGTCGGCTTCTTCAATTCGATTCCCTGGCTGATCTCGATCATCGCCATGTATGCCTTCGCCGCCGCCTCGGGCAAGTGGAAGCATCAGCAGGCCTGGGTCGCCTCGGCGCTGCTGGTGGCGGCGTTGGGGATGTTCATGTCCACCACCGGCGGGCCGATCTTCGCCTTTGTCGCGGTGTGCTTCGCGGCCATCGGCTTCAAGTCCGCGTCGTCGCTGTTCTGGCCGATTCCCCAGGCTTACCTGGATGCGCGCATCGCGGCGGCGGTGATCGCGCTGATCAACTCCACGGGCAACCTCGGCGGTTTTGTCGCGCCGGCCACCTTCGGCTTGCTGGAGGAGCGCACCGGTTCGATCCAGGGCGGCTTGTACGGCCTGGCGGCGGCCTCGGTGATCGCCGCGATCCTGGTGTTCTTTGCCCGTACCCAGCCCAAGCCGGCCCACCCATTACCGGGGGCGGTCAGCCCGGCCCTGAACAAATCCCATTGAATACCGCGGTTGAACACAGGTACCCATCATGACGACAAACACTTTCAACGCGGCCGGTCAGGCCCCCGTCATCACCAGCTTGCAGGTTATCCCGGTCGCCGGCCACGACAGCATGCTGCTGAACCTTAGCGGTGCCCATGGCCCGTTTTTCACCCGCAACATCGTGATCATCAGCGATAGCAGTGGCCATACCGGCGTTGGTGAAGTTCCCGGCGGCGAGCGCATCCGCGCGACCCTGGAAGATGCCCGTTCACTGTTGCTGGGGCAGTCCATCGGCAATTACCAGAAGCTGCTCAATCAGGTGCGCCGCACCTTCGCTGAGCGTGATGCCGGCGGTCGCGGCCAGCAGACCTTCGACCTGCGTATCACTATTCATGCGGTGACGGCCCTGGAAGCCGCGCTGCTGGACCTGCTCGGCCAGTTCCTCGGCGTGCCCGTGGCGGCCTTGCTGGGTGAAGGCCAGCAACGTGATGCGGTGAAGGTGCTGGGTTATCTCTTCTATATCGGTGATCGTGGCCAGACCGACCTGGCCTATCGTCACGAGGCCGAGGCGGATGACGCCTGGTTTCGCCTGCGCCATGAAGAGGCCATGAGCCCCGAAGCCATTGTCAGGTTGGCCGAGGCCGCCCAGGCGCGTTACGGCTTCAATGACTTCAAGCTCAAGGGCGGCGTGCTCAGCGGCGCCGCGGAAATCGAGGCGGTGACAGCATTGGCCGAGCGCTTCCCGCTGGCGCGGATCACCCTCGATCCCAACGGTGCCTGGTCGCTGAAGGAGGCTATCGCCCTATGCCGTGACCAGCATCATGTGCTGGCTTATGCCGAGGACCCTTGTGGTGCCGAGCACGGTTATTCGGGGCGTGAGGTCATGGCCGAGTTCCGCCGGGCCACGGGCCTGCCGACGGCGACCAATATGATCGCCACCGACTGGCGGGAAATGGGCCACGCGATTCAGTTGCACGCCGTCGACATTCCCCTGGCCGATCCGCACTTCTGGACGATGCAGGGCTCGGTCCGGGTCGCGCAGATGTGCCATGAATGGGGCCTGACCTGGGGTTCGCATTCCAACAACCACTTCGATATTTCCCTGGCGATGTTCACCCATGTCGCCGCCGCCGCGCCGGGCGAGATCACCGCCATCGACACCCACTGGATCTGGCAGGACGGCCAGGGCTTGACCAAGGAGCCGTTGCAGATCATCGACGGTTTTATCCAGGTACCGCAAAAGCCCGGGCTGGGCATCGAGCTGGATCTGGATGCGCTGGCCAGGGCCCATGAGTGCTACAAGAACATGGGCCTCGGCGCCCGCGATGACAGTGTGTCGATGCAGTTCCTGATTCCCGGTTGGTCATTCAACAATAAGCGACCGTGTCTGCTGCGCTGAGACTGGTTCAATCTGGCGAAAAAACCTTCAGGAAAAGGTCGAACACGGTCTACCGTAGGAGCAAGCTTGCTGCTACGGGGGCCAATGTTGGTTCAGGTGAACAGCATTACCCGGGATAGAGTGTTGGGCTTGAGAGGGTGTATGCCGAAGTTTTACGACGCACGCGGGAATATCTATGCCGTGGCGAGTCCCGCCGAAGTGCGCGGATTGGGCCTGGATGTGCCGCCGAGTGCCGCGCAGGCAGCACGCCAGCGCCGGGGCTGGGCGCTGGCGGCGGTGCAGGCACTGTGTGGTTGGGGCGGCCAGGAGCCTGCGCGAGATGGCAAGCAGCATCGTTCGGATGGCTTGCTGGTCGGGCCGTTCCAGAGCCAGGCGCCGTTCGATCTGTTGATCGTCAATACCGACGGCACCCTGGCCGAGCGCAGCGGCAATGGCTTGACGATTTTCGCCCAGGCGCTGAGCGAGCAGGGCTTGCTGCCGGTTCAGGGCGCTTGCCTGTTACGCGTCCATCACGATCAGCCGAGTGGTCTCTCTCCGCTCGCCACTGTGGTCGAGCCGGCACGGGTCGAGGATCAACAAGGTTTCTGGCTGGACTTGGGGAAACCGGCGTTCGGCCCGGCGGCGGTGGCTGCCCTGGGGGTCGGCGAGGCTGAATTGAATGGCCGCCAGTTGAGCCATGTCGCGCAGTTGTCGCACTTGAATGCCGGCTGGCGGTGCAGCCAGTTCGTACGCCTCGGCAATCCGCATTGCGTGACGCTGGTCGAGGAGCCGGCGTTGCTGCCGAGTAACGCGCAGATGGCTGAGGCGGCCCTGGAGCCTGGCCTTACCCGACTCGCATTTGCCCCGCCGACCGGTGCTGGCAAGCCCTGTGCGGCAGGAGTGAATCTGCAATGGGCGACCCTGGTGGCACCGGGGCATTTGCAGGCCCGGGTATTCGAGCGTGGCGAAGGGCCGACGGCGTCTTCCGGCACCAGCGCCAGCGCGGTGGCCTGTGCCGCCTGGCGGGTCGGTTGGGTCGAGGCCGGCGAGGTCCGGGTCAGCATGCCCGGCGGCACGGCGCCGATCCGCCTGGTGGGCCAAGCGGATGAGTTGCAGAGTATCCATCTGTTTGGCACGGCCCGGCGCCAATCCTGAAGGGCGGCGTGATGCCGACATCCCGAGCAGAAAAAACACCCCCTCTACAAGCCCGTTTTGCCCTTGTCCAGCCTCGGCGGTTTTGGCTTGATGAGTCGGCGGGGTTGAAGGTCGACGAGTGCCTTGCCCTGATCGGCCCGTGACAATGGAGCCGAATTTCCGACTCGTTTAAATGGAATTTACGATGAGAACAATCAAAGGTTTATACACGGCGCTTGTGTGTGCCGGGCTGGTGTTCGGCGCTGGCTCCGCTTGTGCTCAACTACTGCCCGAGCCAGTCGCCAGCGATAAGAAAGTGGCCTCTTCCAGCACCACCGACGCGGTCGAGTCCAGTCCGGCGGAATTGCTGGAGGGCAGCCGCACCGATTATTTTTCATGCTCGGTCGGCCGCTTCAGGGGCGAACTCGAGGCCCGGGTCGTGTTCGCTTCCGCCGGCAGCACGGCGTACTTCGATGTCAGTGCGGTGAGGTATCGGATTGTCCGCAGCGGCGGTCAAGGTGGCGGCAACAAGGCCAATATCAACTTTCACCTGGACACCCTGAACAAACAGGGCGTGGTCAGGGCCAGTGACCCATACCGCTCGCCGGACACCTTGCGCCAGGATGGCAGTTGGCATCTGCTCGACGTCAACCGGATCGTGCGCACGGATCATCAGGGCGCGGTGACGTTCGAGTTCGTTTTCGACCGCTCGGTGGCCAGTGATACGCGTTGTGCCGCGCACAAGACCTACCAATGGTCCGGCACCCCGACCGTGCGTTCCAGCGCGGCTGATTGAGCCGAGTCAGGGCGCATCGAGTCCTGGCGCTTGGCGAATCAGGAAGTGATCGAGATTGTCGATTTCACAACTGAACACACTGAAGGTCTGGTCCGGGTTCTTCTTGCTCGGTACTTGCTTCAAGTGCGGCGTGACGCCGTAGAAGAAGCAATACAGGTCTTCAGCCTGGTCGATGACGCTCTTGATCTCTTCCAGGAACACCGTGCGCTGGCGGTAGTTGTCGATCAGCGCTTTGCTCAGGTAGACATTGATCGAGTAGCGTTTCTTGTCGACCCATAGCGGTTTGTCGAAGACCACGCTGAAGCTGGTTTTGTAGTCCTTGATTTCCTTGATCCGGCCCCAGTAGATCAGGCCCTGGCGGTCCTGGCAGTATTCGACCTTCTTGAAAAAGGCGTTGTAGTTCAGGGACAGTTCGCCAATGGTCAGGGGCATGCGTTTGAGCAAGTCCTTGTTGGCGTGGTTGGAGACGAAGCACTCCACCGGATGGGCAAACACGCTGGTACGGTTCGGCGCGGCCTTGGCTTCATGGGCGGCGGGGATGTCGACGGCAGCTGGCATCGGCTCCGCTGCTGGCGGCGCTGGACGGGTGTCGGCGGCGCTCGGAACCTTGCGCGTGTAAGTCCGGCGAGTCAGCAGCAGTTCGACGGGGAAGTTCTGTTCGCCTTCGATGTCGTCCAGCGGCTGCTCCGGATCGAGCGTGCTCGGTGCGGTTTCCGGGCTCAGGTACGGGCAGTCCGGCAGATGCCGGGTACTGGGCATGTTCTTGAAGTGTGGCGTTCGTTTGAAGCGCGGGTTGCTGGCGTTGTAGGTGGTAAGCCGGTTGCCGCTGTCGAACGCCGCGCGGCAGGCATCGTTCGGGCACTGGAAACTCTCCCGGCTTGAATCGAATTCCACCGTTTCATCGAAATTCAGATCGCGCACGTCATAGATCGTCAGTTTTTCGTCGAGGCTGACGCAATAGGCGTTGTCGAATTTCATGCCGGGTCCTGCCACCGCAGCTGCGCCGGTTCGCGTTTCACCAGGACCTTGCCGTCACGGATCGAATACAACGGCAGTCCCTGGCTGCGGATCATCTCGTAATCGCTGTCCGCCGAGAGGATCAGCAGGTTGGCCGGACGCCCGACTTCCAGTCCATAACGTTCGCCCAGGGCCATGGCCCTGGCACTGTTGTCCGTGACCAGGTCCAGCGCGTTTTGCAGGTTGCGATAACCGAGCATATGACAGATATGCAGCCCGGCCTCCAGCACCCGCAGGATGTTGCCGTTGCCCAGTGGATACCAGGGGTCGACGATCGAGTCCTGGCCGAAACAGACATTCATCCCGGCTTCCAGCAACTCGTTCACCCGGGTCACGCCGCGCCGCTTCGGAAAGTTATCGAAGCGTCCCTGCAAGTGAATGCTCTCGGTGGGGCAGGACACGAAGCTGATTCCCGAGGCTTTCAGCAAGCGGAACAGCTTGGCGCAGTAGGCGTTGTCATAGGAACCCATGGCCGTGGTATGGCTGGCGGTTACCCGCGAACCCATGTCGCGGCTGCGGGCTTCTTCGGCCAGCACTTCGAGGAAACGCGAGTGCGGGTCGTCGGTTTCGTCGCAATGCACGTCCACCAGGCAGCCGGTTCTTTCCGCCAGGTCCATCAGGAATTTCACCGAGGACACGCCCTGGTCGCGGGTGTATTCGAAATGTGGAATACCGCCGACCACATCGGCGCCGAGGTTGATCGCCTCGACCATCAGTTCCCGGCCATTGCGATAGGATTCGATGCCTTCCTGGGGAAACGCCACGATCTGCAGATCGATCAGATGCCGGGTTTCCTCGCGTATCTCGAGCATGGCCTTGAGCGCGGTCAGTTGCGGATCGGTGACGTCGACATGGGTGCGCACATGCTGGATGCCGTGGGCGGCGAGGTTGCGGATGGTTTTTTTGGCGCGGCGCTTGGTGTCGTCATGGGTGATGCTCGCCTTGCGTTCACCCCAGCACTCGATGCCTTCGAACAGGGTGCCGCTCATGTTCCAGCGCGGTTCGCCGGCGGTGAGCGTCGCGTCGAGGTGGATATGCGGCTCGACGAAAGGCGCGATCACCAGGTTGCCCTGGGCGTCGAGGTTGCCCTGGGCGTCGAGGTCGCCCGGGCCGGTCGTCAACGGGCCGGTTTGCGCGGTGATGCTGGCGATCCGTGCGTGTTCCAGGTGCAGCTCGTACAGGCCTTCGCGGTGACGCAGCTTGGCATTGCGGATATGCATGGGTGTGATCCTTGTGGTGTGGCTGAGGTCCTGTCCGTAGGGTAGGAGCGAGCAAGCTCGCTCCTACACCGTCAGCAGGCGCTCGCGCAACTTGGCGACCTCGTCGCGCATCTGCGCCGCTGCCTCGAACTCCAGGTCGCGGGCCAACTGGTACATCTTCTCTTCCAGCTGGCGGATACGTTTGGCGATCTCGCTCGGCGAGCGCAGTTCGTTTTCGTAGCGGGCGTTTTCCTCGGCAGCCTTGGCCATGCCCTTGCGCTTCTTGCTGCGCGAACCGGGTACGGTGGCGCCTTCCATGATGTCGGCGACATCCTTGAACACGCCCTTGGGCGTGATGCCATTGACCAGGTTATAGGCGATCTGTTTGTCGCGGCGGCGCTCGGTCTCGCCGATCGCCCGTTCCATGGAACCGGTGATGCGGTCGGCATAGAGGATCGCCCGGCCGTTGAGGTTACGCGCCGCCCGTCCGATGGTCTGGATCAGTGAGCGCTCGGAACGCAGGAAACCCTCCTTGTCCGCATCAAGGATGGCCACCAGCGACACCTCGGGCATGTCCAGGCCCTCGCGCAGCAGGTTGATCCCCACCAGCACGTCGAAGGTGCCCAGGCGCAGATCGCGGATGATCTCCACGCGCTCCACGGTGTCGATGTCCGAGTGCAGGTAACGCACCCGCACGCCATGGTCGGCGAGGTAGTCGGTGAGGTCCTCAGCCATGCGCTTGGTCAGGGTGGTGACCAGCACGCGCTCTTCCACGGCCACGCGCTTGCTGATTTCCGAGAGCAGGTCGTCGACCTGGGTCAGCGCCGGGCGGATCTCCACCTGCGGGTCCACCAGGCCGGTGGGGCGCACCACTTGCTCGACCACCCGGCCGGCGTGTTCGGCTTCGTAGTTGCCCGGCGTGGCGGAGACGAAGATGGTCTGCGGGCTCACCGCTTCCCACTCGTCGAAGCGCATCGGCCGGTTGTCCAGCGCCGAGGGCAGGCGGAAGCCGTATTCCACCAGGGTTTCCTTGCGCGAGCGGTCGCCCTTGTACATGGCGCCGACTTGCGGAACGCTGACGTGGGACTCGTCGATCACCAGCAGCGCGTCCGCCGGCAGGTAGTCGTAGAGGGTCGGCGGCGCCTCTCCGGAGGCGCGGCCGGAGAGGTAGCGCGAGTAGTTTTCGATGCCGTTGCAGTAGCCCAGTTCGAGGATCATTTCCAGGTCGAAGCGGGTGCGCTGTTCCAGGCGCTGGGCTTCCACCAGCTTGTTATTGTCGCGCAGGTAATCCAGGCGCTCCTTGAGCTCCTCCTTGATCCCGTCGATGGCCCCGAGCAGGGTCTCCCGTGGCGTCACATAGTGGCTTTTCGGGTAGAAGGTGAAGCGCGGCAGTTTGCGGATCACTTCGCCGGTCAGCGGGTCGAAGGCCGAGAGGCTTTCCACTTCATCGTCGAACAGCTCGATGCGGATCGCTTCCAGGTCGGATTCGGCCGGGTAGACGTCGATCACGTCGCCGCGCACACGGAAGGTGGCGCGGGCGAAGTCCATGTCGTTGCGGGTGTATTGCAGGTCGGCCAGGCGCCGTAGCAGGGCGCGCTGGTCGAGTTTGTCGCCACGGTCCACGTGCAGGACCATCTTCAGGTAGGTTTCCGGGCTGCCCAGGCCATAGATGCAGGACACCGTGGTGACGATGATGGCGTCCTTGCGCTCCAGCAGTGCCTTGGTCGCCGACAGGCGCATCTGTTCGATATGGTCGTTGATCGACGCATCCTTCTCGATAAAGGTATCGGAGGAGGGCACGTAGGCTTCCGGCTGGTAGTAGTCGTAGTAGGAAACGAAGTATTCCACGGCGTTGTTCGGGAAAAACGCCTTGAACTCGCCATACAGCTGCGCGGCCAGGGTCTTGTTTGGCGCCAGTACCAGGGTCGGGCGCTGCACCTGGGCGATGACGTTGGCGATGCTGAAGGTCTTGCCCGAGCCGGTCACCCCGAGCAGGGTCTGGTGGGCCAGGCCGGCTTCGATGCCCTCGACCATCTGGCGGATGGCTTCGGGCTGGTCGCCGGCGGGCTGGAAGCGGGTGACGAGCTGGAATTCGGACATAACCTACCTCTGGGTTCGTTCCCGCCTGACAGACATGGCAAAAACGAGAAAGGGTTTCTTACGACCGATGTCGTAGGGAAAAACCATGATAATGCTGGATATGGTACTTGGGGCGACAGCTTTCAAGGCAATCGAGTCCAGACATCCTGTTGCAATTGGACGGGTGTCCCGTAAATAAATGAAAAAACTTGTCACATTCCGACAATAGTCGGTCGCCCTGACCGGTGATGGCCTCTATACTAGCTCCCCGTTTGTGCACCGCTCTAGTGCAATCGGCTGGAGCGTTGTCACCCCCTCCACCCTCCATTCAGAGCCGCCGCAATAATGAGCCTGTTCTCCGCTGTCGAAATGGCACCACGCGATCCTATCCTGGGCCTCAACGAAGCATTCAATGCCGATCCCCGTACCGACAAGGTCAATCTGGGTGTTGGTGTTTACTGTGACGAAAGTGGGAAAATTCCACTGTTGCGGGCCGTTGTCGAAGCCGAGACCCAGCGCGCGGCTCAGCATGCCTCCCGTGGCTACTTGCCGATCGACGGTATTGCCGCCTACGACAAGGCCGTGCAAACCCTGTTGTTTGGTCAGGATTCGCCACTGATCGCGGCTGGTCGCGTCCTCACCACCCAGGCGGTCGGTGGTACCGGCGCGCTGAAAATCGGCGCTGACTTCCTCAAGCAACTGCTGCCGAACGCCACCGTCGCCATCAGTGACCCGAGCTGGGAAAACCATCGCGCGCTGTTTGAAACCGCCGGTTTCCCGGTGCGCAACTATCGCTACTACGATGCCGCGAGCAACGGTGTGAACCGTGCCGGTCTGCTGGAAGACCTCAACGCGCTGCCGCCCAAGTCCATCGTCGTGCTGCACGCCTGCTGCCACAACCCGACCGGTGTCGACCTGACTCCGGCCGACTGGCAGGACGTGCTGAACATCGTCAAAACCAAGGATCTGGTGCCGTTCCTCGATATGGCTTACCAGGGCTTTGGCGATGGCATCGATGAAGACGCCGCCGCCGTGCGTCTGTTCGCCGAGTCGGGCCTGACCTTCTTCGTCTCCAGCTCGTTCTCCAAGTCGTTCTCGCTGTACGGCGAGCGTGTCGGCGCACTGTCGATCGTCAGTGAGTCGAAAGAAGAAAGCGCCCGGGTCCTGTCCCAGGTCAAGCGCGTGATCCGCACCAACTACTCCAACCCGCCGACCCATGGCGCGAGCATTGTCGCGGCGGTGTTGAACAACCCTGAACTGCGCGCCCAGTGGGAATCGGAACTGGCCGAAATGCGCCTGCGCATTCGCGGCATGCGCATGCAGATGGTCGACCTGCTGGCCGAATACGGCGCCAAGCGCGACTTCAGCTTCGTCGGTCGTCAGCGCGGGATGTTCTCCTACTCCGGTCTGACCGTCGAGCAAGTGGCGCGCCTGAAAAGCGAGTTCGGCATCTATGCGCTGGATACCGGCCGAATCTGCGTGGCTTCGTTGAACCAGCGCAATATCGAAGCGGTGGTGAAGGCGATCGTTCAGGTGATCTGAGCGAACCGTTGACGCCCTGGCGCCCTCTGGAAAAGGCCTGCAGCGATGCAGGCCTTTTTTTCGTCTGGAGAAACCTGAGGTGTAACTTAAAACTCGGTGAAGAAATCTTCACCGCTACTTAAATCAGTGTTCATCCATGTCGCGAGCAAAAAATTATATATAGATGGCGGCAATTACAATAATGATCCATCCGCCACTTCCTTCGATAACACGAAGATTGTCCTTGCCTTCGGGCACTTTCTGCCCTTCACCGCTTTACGTTTCCACCCCTTCGCGCGGAGGACGGAGTGTACCCGTCGTTCGCACTAACAAGAGGGTGAAACATTATTAACCAGGGGAATTACAATGATTTCGAGCAAACTCAACTTGCTGACGCTGGCGGTCTCGCTGGGCATGGCCCAGGCGGCCATGGCGACTACCGTCACGGATCAAAACGACGCCAAGGGTTTCGTCGAGGATGGCAGTCTCAACCTGCATTTGAAAAACCAATACTTCGACCGCGATGTGAAAAACGGTCCGGCCGACCAGAAGGACTGGACTCAGGGGATCTTCGGCAATTACAGCTCAGGCTTCACTCAGGGCACCGTCGGCTTTGGCGTGGATGCCTTCGGTTACTGGGGGATCAAGCTCGACGGTGGCGCGGGCACGGCCGATACGGGTAACTTGCCGGTGGGTCGTAACGGTGAGCCGGAGAGCGATTACGCCAAGGCTGGCGGTGCGGTCAAGATGCGGATTTCCAAGACCGAGTTGCTCTACGGTGATATGCAACCGACCGCGCCGGTCTTCGCCGCCGGCGGTACCCGCCTGATTCCGCAAACCGCCACCGGCTTCAACCTGTTGAGCAGCGAGGTCAAGGATCTGGACCTGGAGGCCGGGCACTTCACCAGTGGTACCGGCGTGGTCAGCACCAGCAATGATCATTCGCTGTATGCCACTTATGCCAACGTGACCACCAGTGCCGTCAACTACCTTGGCGGCAAATACAAGGTCAATGACAACCTGAACTTCAGCCTCTATGGTTCTGAATTCGAAGACGTCTGGCGCCAGTACTACACCAACGGCAACTACACCCTGGGACTTTCGCCTGGACAGTCGCTGAACTTCGACTTCAATCTGTACCGGACCAATGACGAGGGGGCGGCCAAGGCCGGACCGATCGACAACACCGCGTTCTCCTTCGCCACGGCCTACACCTTCCTGACGGCGCATACCGTGACCCTGGCATTCCAGAAAATCCACGGTGACACGCCGTTCGACTACATCGGTTTCGGCACCAACGGCCGGGGTGATGGTGGCGACTCGATCATGCTGGCCAACTCCGTGCAGTACTCGGACTTCAACGGCCCGGGCGAGAAATCCTGGCAGGCGCGTTATGACCTGAACATGCTCAGTTACGGAGTACCGGGTTTGAGCTTCATGACCCGCTATATCTATGGTGACGATATCAACGGCACCAGGATGGCGGCGGACAGCGCCTATAACGCGCTGCACTACGGGGCCAATGGCACGCACCACGAGACCGATTTCGAAGCCAAGTACGTAGTGCAAAGCGGTCCGGTGAAAGACCTGGCGCTGCGCCTGCGTCAGTCGTTCCACCGCGCCAATGCCGACCAGCCTGAAGGGAACAACAACGAACTGCGCCTGATCGCCGATTACCCTATCTCGATCTTCTGATCATGGGCTGGGAAGAGGAGGGCTCAGGCGCTCTTCTTCCGCGTGTTCCAGCGGGCAGACGGCGGCTTCGGCTTCTGCCCGTGCCGCCTCGACGCGGTTCCTGCCCGCGCGCTTGGCCTGATACAGCGCGGCATCGGCCAAGCCATAGGCGCTGTCGAAACTGGTGCCCATGGGGCTGGCGCTGACACCGAAACTGGCGGTGATCCGCCGATTGACCGGCGGCCCGAAGATGTGTGAGGCAATCGCGCCACGCAGGGTCTCGGCGAGGGCAAGCCCTTCTTCAAGCGTTCCCGCCGGAATCAGTACGGTAAATTCCTCGCCGCCCACGCGCCCAATGAACCCCGCATTGCCCACCGCCCGGCGCAAGCAGCCGACGATGCCTTGAATCACCGCGTCGCCCGCCGGATGGCCGAACTCGTCGTTGATCAGCTTGAAGTGGTCAATATCCAGCACCACCATCGCCGCACCGGTTTTGCGCAGGGCTTGCACGGTCAGGTCAATGACCGCGCCGCGGTTCAGCACATCGGTCAACGCATCATGGGTGGCACGGTATTCAAGTTGCCGGGCGAGGGTCTGCAACTGGGCGTTGAGGGTGTTCATTTCGCGCTCGGCCCGGTCGCTGCGGCGTATCAGTCGACGTGTTTCGCGCATGAGTCGCTCGAAGTGCACGGTCAGTTCGCCGAGTGCCTGCTGGTACACCGGAGCCTCGGCTGCAGTCAGGGCCAGGATCGAACGGGCGTGTTCAAGGGCATCGGTTTCGCTTCTGAACAGATCGTGTGCGGCGTCATCCTGTGCGCCGGCGGAATTGACTGAAGCGGTCATGCTCATCATCCTTCTCCAGGGATCATTGGAGAGTCGTTGCGTGGTCGTTGAAGGTGATGGCGGTAAAGTCGGCCTTGAGCTCTTCACCGAATTCGAAAATCGTTTCGTCTTCTTCATCGTGGTACCAGTTCACCTGCATCTCGTTGCCTGATTGAGCGGCCTTGTCCAGAGCATCGAAAATGCTGAACAGCATCTTGGTGCTGGAACTGTTGAAGTAGGCCAGGGCAATGTGGGTCGTGATGGTGGTGTCCTCGCGGGTGGCGAGGTAGCTGCGCAGTTGCTGGAGGACGGGGGCATAGAAGGCGGCGGCATTTTCCGGGTAGGACTCGCCTTTTATCGTCAGCAGATTCTGATCGAAACGAAAGTCGACTTCCGGTGATGTGGCGGTTGCTTCAATGTAGAAATTATCCATGGCGATCGGGTCACTCTACTTAGATAGTGGCTTTAAGGCAGAACAGCGTGGTTCCCGGCTCGTCCGCTCTTGGGTAGAAATCGAACTCCAGCGGGGCACAGGCATCGCGTGCCATGGTCAGGAAGCCCAGGCCGGCGCCCTTGCTGTCCACGGGAGTTTCGGCACGCAAGGTCACTTTGTAGGCCTGCTTGATCTCTTCCAGTGACATGTTGCGCAGCGGTTCGAGCTTTTCCCGCAGACGGTCGACGTCGCTGGTGGCGATCGGGTTGGCGCAGAGCATCAGGTGCCGATCACCCTCCGCGCTGATGCACACCGCGCCTTGGCGCAGTGAGGACTCATCGTGCGGCTCGGTGGGCAACGAGTCGGAGGAGTAGTGGATGATGTTTTGCGACAGCTCGACGAAGGAGGAAAACAATTTACGCCGCGTCGGTCCGTTCACCCCGGAGATTTCCAATTGCAGCCTGACCACCTCGGCCATCGCGGTAATGATGGTGTGCGAGAAATAACCCATGTGATAGAAAATCACATTGCGCTGCTGGGCCAGGTCAAAAAAATGGCAATCGGGGTGAGCCGTATTCGAATTAATCATGAGTGTTTCCAAGACGCGCGCAGAAGAGGGTGAGGTCGTCACGCCGGGTTTGCTCTCCTTGCCAATTGGCCAGCGTGCGTTGCAAGGCTTCGCAGATGACGGTCGCTGGCTGATTGCGGTGTTCCACTATTGTGTCGAAGGCCTTGCTCTTGCCGAAGGCAATATTGCGCGGGCCGCCAATCTGGTCGGTCAAGCCGTCGGTGGCAATGAACACCAGGCTGGCCGGCGCCACTCTCACGCGGCTCAGTGGCCATTGGTAGTTGATGTCGCTGTCCACATAGCCGACGCCGACCCGCTGGCCGGCGAGGGTTTCCAACTGCTGGGCATCCGGCGGCAGGACGTGGAGCGACATGCGCGCGCCGGCAAAGCTCAGGGTTTGGCTGGCGCTATCGAACCAGAAAAAAGCCGCATCCAGGCCATCGTCGGACTCGGGTGTTTCATCGACGCCCTGGACTTGCCCCAGCAGTTCCTTGACGCTTTTGTTCACCGCCGATAATAGCGCCCCGGGATCGCGCGGCCCGAGCTGGACCAGCGCCTGGGTCAGCGAGGAGGAGGCGATCAGGGTCATGAAGGCGCCGGGAACGCCATGCCCGGTACAGTCGGCAATCGCCCCGAACCAACCATCGGGGTAGGCGCAGAAATGATAGAAGTCGCCGCCGACGACATCGCGCGGCTCCCACAACAGCACGGCATCGTCCAGGGTCGACTTCAGGGCATCCCGCGAGGCACGCAGCATGGCGCGCTGGATCACGCTCGCGTACTCGATGCTCTGCATGATCTGGCGATTTTTCTCGGCCTGCATGGCCGCGACCACTTCCATCAGTTGCAGGCCATTACCCAACCCGGCGAATTGGCCGTCGCGGGTGATGATAAAACCGTCCGCCAGAGTCTTTTCACCAAACTCCACGGTCTTGAACGTCAGCTCCTCGATGCTCATCCCGGCATCAACGATCAACGGCTCCTTGTCCATGAAGGCAATGCAGCTTTTCTTGTCGTACAGCTCGCGGTGAAACGGCTTGCTCATCATCGACAGGAAAATGTTGCGGTTGATCAGGCCGATAGGGCGCTCGTCTTCCAGTACCGCCAGGCACACGATTTCCTTGTGCGAGGTGAAGGTTTCCATCACCAGCGCGTTGGTGCTGCTGGAATCGATCACGGGTACTTCAATACACAGGTCACCGGCGCAGCGACGATCTCTAGGCCGCTGTGGACGCATAAAGGGGAGATTTTCTGCGCGCATGCTGGGGTCGCCGGGCGAAGTGAAGGCACAATGCTATCTGCGCAATGTGAAGCTTATATGACGGCCTCTTGCCTGGCTGTCGAGCGGGGGGCTTTGCTCCTGCTCGGGCAGCGCTTGACTTCTCTTTTTATATCAGTAACATACACGCCATTCCGCAATAGCTCAGTTGGTAGAGCAAGTGACTGTTAATCACTGGGTCCCTGGTTCGAGTCCAGGTTGTGGAGCCAGATAGAAGAAAAGCCTGCAGCAATGCAGGCTTTTTTTTGTGCGTTTTTCAGCCCTGCCGACCGGGAGCGACAGGCCCCTGGGCGGCAGGATAGCCTCAGCGCCGATCCAGCCAAACCGTCTGCGCATTGCAGAATTCACGGACCCCGAAGTGCGACAGTTCGCGGCCAAAACCGCTTTTCTTCACGCCGCCGAAGCTGACCCGTGGGTCGCTGGCACTGTAGCCGTTGATGAACACGCCGCCGCTTTCCAGTTCGCCCGCCAGCTTGCGGGCCAGTTCCAGATCCGCTGTATAAACGGTTGCCGTGAGCCCGAACTCGCTGTCATTCGCCAGTTCCAGCGCATGGGCGGCATCCCGCGCGGTGATAATGGACGCCACCGGGCCAAACAGTTCCTGTCTGAACGAGGTCATCTGTTCGGTGACGCTCGCCAATACCGTCGGCTCGTAGAAGTTGCCAGGTCCTGCGGCTTTTTTACCGCCGAGCAACAAGGTCGCGCCTTGCGCCAGGGTCGCCTGGACCTGTTGATCCAGTTCGTCACGCAGATCGAAGCGAGCCATGGGGCCGATGTAGGTGTCGCTGGCCATCGGATCCCCCACCACCAGGCGGCGAGTGGCGGCGACGAACTTCTCGGTGAAAGCCCCGACAACACCTTGCTCGACAATCAGGCGCTTGGCGGCCGCGCAGACTTGCCCGGTGTTCTGGTAGCGACCGACCACGGCGGCCTTGACCGCTTCGTCGAGGTCGGCGTCATTGAGCACGATAAAGGGGTCCGAACCGCCGAGTTCCAGCACACACTTCTTCAACGCCGCACCGGCTTGCGCGCCAATGGCCATGCCGGCTCTGACGCTGCCGGTGAGGGTGACCGCGACGATGCGTGGGTCGGCAATGGCCCGGGATACGCCGTCCGGCGTGACATTGATCACTTCGAAGACGCCTTCGGCAAAGCCGGCGCGCTTGAAGGCGTCCAGCAGCAGGTAAGCGCTGCCCATGACGTTGGGTGCATGCTTGAGCACGAAGGTGTTGCCGGCCAGCAGCGTCGGCACGGCGCCGCGCAGCACTTGCCAGATCGGAAAGTTCCACGGCATCACGGCCAGGATCGGGCCCAGTGGGCGATACTCGATGCGTGCTTTGCCGCCTTCCACCTGGGTTGGCTCGGCGCCGAGCATGGCCGGGCCGTGCTCGGCGTACCACTGGCAGAGTTGTGCACATTTTTCGATCTCGCCGCGGGCCTGGGTAATGGGCTTGCCCATCTCCAGGGTGATCATCTCGGCCATCGCGCTGGCGTTGTCGCGCAGGGCCCGGGCCAGGGCGACCAGCGCCTGCGAACGTTGCTCCAGCGGAGTACGCCGCCAGTGTGAGAAACCGGCCGCGGCACGGGCCAGGGCGGCATCCAGGGCCGAATCGGACTCGAACGGGTAGTGGCCGATCTGCTCGCCGTTGGCGGGGTTGATTGAAATGGCATGGGTGAGGCTGGAGATCGACGACATGGCACCGTCCTGCTGGGTGGGTATGGGCTCAGATTACGGTGGCATTGATTTTCTGAAAACTGAATAATGGTGAGCATATCATTCACGATTGGAGAATGACTTGGATCTGGTCCAGCTAGAGATTTTCAAGGCTGTTGCCGAGCACGGCAGCATCAGTGCGGCCGCCCAGCACATCCATCGGGTGCCGTCGAACCTGACCACGCGGATCAAGCAGTTGGAGCAGGATCTGGGGGTGGATCTGTTTATCCGCGAGAAAAGTCGCCTGCGCTTGTCACCGGCGGGCTGGAGTTTTCTCGACTATGCCCGGCGTATCCTCGACCTGGTCCGGGAGGCGCGGGCTACCGTGGCCGGTGAGGAGCCGCAAGGCGCCTTTGCCCTGGGCTCGCTGGAGAGCACGGCGGCGGTGCGTATCCCGCAGTTGCTCGCGGCCTACAACCAGCGTTACGCCAAGGTCGAGCTGGACCTGTCCACCGGCCCGTCCGGGACCATGATCGATGGGGTGTTGTCCGGGCGCCTGGCCGCCGCGTTTGTCGACGGGCCGGTGCTGCATCCGGCGCTGGAAGGGGTGCCGGCGTTCGAGGAGGAGATGGTGCTGATCGCGCCGTTCCAGCATGCGCCGATCCGCCGCGCGCAAGAGGTCAACGGCGAAAGCATTTATGCGTTTCGCGCCAACTGTTCCTACCGGCACCACTTCGAAAGCTGGTTTACCCAGGACGGCGCGGTACCCGGCAAGATCCATGAGATGGAGTCCTATCATGGCATGCTCGCCTGTGTAAGTGCCGGAGCCGGTCTGGCGCTGATGCCCCGCAGCATGCTCGAGAGCATGCCCGGCTGCAGTACCGTGAGTGTCTGGCCGTTGAGCGAGTCCATGCGCTACCTGCGCACCTGGCTGGTGTGGCGCCGGGGCACGGTATCGCAAAGCCTGAGCATGTTCGTGCGTTTGCTCGAGGAGTGCGGTGTGGTTCGCGAGGAGACCTGAGAGGCCAGCGGCTTTGGCTGGCTCGTCCTGGCGCGGATGAAGGGCGCGACCCGTCCGGTGGGTTTGATTTTCGTGTGGATGGGGACGGCTATCCACTGCTTTGACATCAACGGGGCAAGGGATTAACTTCGCGGCTTTTTACCCGGACTGCAAAAAGGTTACGGGGAGTCGCAACCTATTGTTAAGGAAGGGCACGATGGCGGAAATGGCACAGCAGGACGATTTGTTTCAAACTGACAAGCGACTCTCCCTCAAGCCGGTGACGGACTTCAATGCCTTTGTGCTCCAGGCGTTTGCCGACGGGCCTTGTCAGTGTGCGCGTTGCCTGGCGGGCGTGGGTGTCGAAACCGGCTACGCTTTCCAGCACAGCTTCGAGCTGGGCAAGGTGGTCAACCGCCAGTTCGCCAGGACCAGCCCAAGCGAGGTGCTCCTGGCGCTGAAAAAAGCCTGGTTGTCGTTCTTCAAAAGCGAACTGGCGATTCCCGGCCTGCTGGACCTGTCCAGGGTGCATGAGTTCTTGACGCCCGAGTTGCATGTTCGGTTGCGTCCGTTGTTGCTGGCTTGTGGCCTGATCGTGGAGCAAGAGGGCGGGTGGATGTTGCAGGCGGTCTTGGAGTAGAGCGGCATCGCCAAGAGGGTCGGCATGCTCCCTGCTGGCGGTGTTATGACGATCGTCAGCAGACGTCGTCCGCCAGGTGATTTTATGTCTAGACTCCTCTGTGCAGTGCAACAGGTCTTTATTGTTTACGGTCCTGGATGAGGCCGGACGCTTGTTTCACCTGGGAAAGGTAGTGAGCGTAGTCAGAGAGTCAGCTCCCCGTCGTGTTGAAACGGCTTTCGAATGCCAGTGAGCAGGCGTTTGAGTCGTGGGGTACGTACACGCGTGCCCCGATAGTCATAGCGCGCAGTCGATCGCACCAGCACCCCTACGAAACCGCCAATTCGCGAACGGCCAAGGCAATGCGCTGGCTGTTCGAATGGGAGAGTGTCATGACTTGCCACCTGGCGGGCGCGCGACCCGGCTCAATCAAACGCGGCGCGCGACCCGGCTCAATCAAACGCTACCGCTTGTTCGCCCGGACTTTGCTCATGCTGGTATTGGTCGCCCCGGGTTCATGGGCGGCGGAGAGCCTTTTGACGATCCAACCCGCGCAGTCCTTGCGGCAGATGCGGCCAACCAACGACCCGGCGCTCGCCGCCATTCTGGGGGTCGAGGCTTTTGCCTCGGTGTCCCTGGCGCAGGCCCATGCGCAACTGATATCCGATCAGCTCGATGTGCTCGAAATACCGCTGGGGGATGGTCGGACGGTCGAAGCACATAAGCTGTCCTATCGGACGAACCTTTCCGGCCAGTCCATCTGGCGCGGAGAAATAGCCGAGTCCGGCGCGCGCGCGGAGGGTGGGGCCGAGAGTGAGGTCCCCGTCGATGAGCAGAACTCAGTCATTCTGGTGCGCGATGCCGAGCAGATTACCGGGTCCATCCGGGTCGGCGGTGAACTCTACAGAATCCTCCCACTCAGGGGCGGTGGGCAAATCATCGTCAAGGTCGATGCGAGCAAGCAACGAAGCTTTGGTGAAGAGCACGATCATGGGTCGGATGTCATTCGCTCCGAGCTGCCGCCGGAAACCGTGGAGTCGACTGTCGTGCCACGTGCTCGTGATGGCATCAGCACCATTCGGGTCATGATCGTCGCCACACCGCTGGCCGTGGATAAACTCGGTGGCGGGACCTCGGGCCTGCAAGCGCTCGGCACATTGGCGCTCGAGGAGTCGAACCAGTCGTTTATCAACAGCGGTATTTCGGCCCGGTTCGAGAGTGCCGGCACCTATATCCTGGATTATCGCCAGGAGGCCCTGGCCGACAGTGACCTGTTGCTGGACAAGATTGAAAGTCGATCCGACCAGGAACTGGGTGTTCCTGTATGGAAATTGCGCGATGAGCATCGCGCCGATCTGGTGGTGTTGCTGGCGGATATCCGTTCCTACTGTGGCATGGCCACGCTGAATGCGAGCAAGGCGACGGCCTATGGGGTGGTTGCCTGGGAGTGCCTGTCGGGCGATGTGACGTTCCAGCATGAAATCGGCCACAATATCGGCGCGGACCACACGCCGGAAGAGGCGCAAGGTAACGCCTTTCCCTATGGCTCCGGCCATTTGCAGGATTCAGTTGCCCCCCGCTGGTCCACGATCATGGCGCCGTCCTGTCGTCTGTGCGCGGTGCTCAACTATTGGTCGAATCCCTACCGCACCTATCATGGCCTGCCCATGGGCGTGGTGAATGTCAGTGACAATGCCCGGGTCTGGGCATTGCGGGCGCCCGTCGTCGCCAACTTCTATCCCGATCCGGTGGCGGCGAGGCCACCCGATGCGGTGGCCCATGCGCAACCTTCCGCTGTCGTGGGTGAACAGGAGGTCCGGCTGGACGGCGCTCAGTCCTCCGATCCGGAGGGGGGAACGCTGAGCTATCGCTGGGAGCATACCGGAGGGGCGCCGGAGGTTCGCATCACCGGTAGCTCGTCGAAGATCGCGCGGGCGCGCATTCCGGCGGTGGGCCGCAGCAGCCGGTTCACCTTCCGTCTGACGGTCACCAATAGCCATGAGCTCAGCGACAGTCACGAAGTGACGGTCACCGCCGAGCCTCTGTTGCCACCGGACATTGTCATCAACGGGGCGACGTCGGTGCGTTCCGGTGATCCGGTGACACTTGATGCGTCAGGTTCCAGCGCTTCCAACCCCGGTGCTTCGCCTTTACAGTTCGAGTGGGCGCTACCCTCTGGAATCGCCGAAGCGGTTATCGATGGAGCATTCTTGCGCTTCACGGCACCGACGGTCCCCGACAATCGCTTGTATCGGTTCGAGGTCACGGCCAGCGACGGCAAGGTTTCCGCCAGCAAGCCCCATACCTTGACGGTGACTCCGCGATCCGGTGGCGGGGAGGATTGTATTCCGAGCGATCCGAGCGCCGCGCAATACCCGCGATGGGACACGCTCAAGACCTACGTCGGCGGTGATACGGTGCAGTACAACGGCGTGGTGTGGCGAGCCGGGTGGTCGACGCGCGGCGTGTCGCCGGATAAAGTTGATGCCTTCTCTCTGCTCAGCAACCTGCCAGTGCCCTGGCAGGCTGGACGCCCCTATGTGGCGGGCAACCAGGTGATTCACGAAGGCAAGTTGTACCAGGCCAAGTATTGGGTGAACACCAAGCCACCCGGTATCGCCTGGGCATTGCTCGGCGATCACGCCTGTCCGTGAACCATTGCTGGAACAGCACCCCGAACCCGCTCGGGGCGCTGTTCCGCTACGCGCTGAACAGCTGCGCGATCAACCAGAGATTTGCTGCGCTGATCGCCACGAACACCGCCCAGGCGAGGCCCTTGGTGTACCAGCGATTGACGAACTCGCCCATCAGGCGTTGATCGCCGGTCATGCGGATCAACGGATACAGCGCAAACGGCAGTTGCAGGCTGAGGACCACCTGGCTCAACACCAGCAGCTTGCCCACGGCCGCCTCGCCCATCAGCCAGACGCCAATGAACGCTGGGATCAGCGCCAGGCCACGGGTGATCAGGCGGCGTTGCCAGCAGGGAATCTTCAGGTTCAGGTAGCCTTCCATGATCACCTGGCCGGCGATGGTGCCGGTAAAGGTCGAGCTCTGCCCGGATGCCAGCAGGGCGATGCCGAACAGGGTGCTGGCGAAGGCGCCGCCCACCAGCGGGTCGAGCAGGTGATAGGCGTCCTGGATCTCCACTACTTCGGTATGCCCGCTTTGGTGGAAGGCCGCCGCGGCCAGGATCAGGATCGCCGCATTCACCAGCAAGGCCAGGGCCAGCGAGCCGATGGTGTCGATTCGCGCCAGGCGTACCGCATCCTGGCGGCTGGCGAGGTCGCTGCCGATCAGCCGGGTCTGCACCACCGAGGTGTGCAGGTACAGGTTGTGCGGCATCACCGTGGCCCCGAGAATGCCGATGGCCAGGTACAGCGGAGCGGCTTCGCCGATGGCCGAGAGGGAGGGTTTGAAGCCCTGGAACACATCGGGCCAATAAGGCTTGATCAGCACCAGTTCAATGAAAAAGCACACGCCGATGGTCGCCACCAGCACCAGCATGATCGCTTCCAGGCGCCGGAAACCGCGGTTTTGCAGGGCCAGGATGAGCAGGGTGTCGAACGCCGTCAGAACGATGCCGAAGGTCAGTGAGCAACCCAGCAACAGATGAAAGGCCAGGGCGCAGCCGAGGACTTCGGCGAGGTCGGTGGCGATGATCGAGACCTCCGCCAGCAACCACTGGAGTTTGGCCGAGCGCGGGCTGTAGCGTTCCCGGCAGAGCTGCGCCAGGTCGCGGCCGGTGGCGATTCCCAGGCGCGAGCAGAGGCACTGCACCGCCATGCCGGTGAGGCTGGCAAGCAGCACCACGAACAGCAGGTTGTAGCCGTAACGCGAGCCGGCCTCGATCGCCGTGGCCCAGTTGCCCGGGTCCATGTAGCCGATGGAAATCAGCAGGCCGGGGCCGGCGAAACGCAGGACGCGCTTGAAGAACGGCGCGCCGCGATCAACGGCAATCGAGCCCTGTACTTCAGACGGACAGAAGGGGGCGGTGGCGACTTTCGGCAGACTGAATTTCACACGACGATCCAGGACAACGGGCGGGGAAACGCCAGCTTAGACGTTTGGCGCAAACAGCCCAAGCTATCGGGGCGATTGAATCTGCAAAGCGCAAGATAGTCCGTGGGGCGGTGCTTGTCGGATCGCCGCACCGCCGCGAAGCTTCTGGCGGCCTCACGGTTGCCACTGCGCAACATCGCCGCTGAGTTTGCGGTCGAGGAAACTTGCCGCGCAGACCGGCGGCAGGTCGGTGATTTCCACTACCGCGCGGGTACTCAGCCAACGGGTTTGCAGGACGTTGGTGTCCGGCAGGTAGATCTGTTCGCGGCGGGCATCGGGCAGGTCCGGGGCGAGCTGGAAAATCCCGGCTTCGGGGCGGTCCAGCAGGGCGCAGAAGATTGCCGGACTGTCGAAGGTCGGCCAACAGAAAAAGTCGACACTGCCGCGGTCATTGATCAGCGCGGCGCTGCCCATGTCGTCGATGACGCCGTGAGCCTCGATCGCGCTCCGGGGTTCATTGGAAAGATCGACCATGGCCGCGAAACTCCGGGTAGAGAGGCATGCTGCTGTCGGCGCATGCGTTTTGCATGCACTTACCTGAGCTGACTGGCATTCCCGGGCGGAGTTCAGGCGAGTCGGGGCTTATTGCTCCGGTTCGCTGGATGGCGCCGGGTCAGCGCCATAGTGCTGGCCCAGTTCGACACGTTTTTCCTCGACCCAGCCGGTGAAGTCGTCACCGTCCTTGGCGATGTACATGACCTGGGCCCAGCCGTCCTCGGTGCTGGCATACACCGTGAGGCCGTCGCCGGGAACGACGAAGACCTTCTTGGTGATACAGGCGCTGTTGGGGGCGCTGTGGAAATACGCCCGGCCCTGGCCGATGACCTTGCCTTCGACGGGTGGGCGGTAGCTGCCAGCTTCGACATTGGCTTTTTCATGCAGGGCGGCGCAATCGATGGCGGCTTCGGCCGCCTGGGTCCAGGGCGAGAGGCTCAGCAGCAGGCAGGCAAGGGGGAGCTGGCGGGCGGTGCGTTCCATACGGGTGGTTGTCCATCAGGGGTTGTCGGAAGGCGGCGAGCATAATGTACGGACTCGTTGTTTATCCACCGGGAAGGGCCACCGGCGTGAGTACCGGCTGGCCGGAAAAATACGCCAGCAGGTTCTCGACCACCAGTGTCACCGTGGCTTCGGAGGCCTCTGGCGACAGGCCGGCCACATGGGGTGTCAGCACTACGTTGGGCAAGCCCTTGAGGACCTCCGGTACGTTCGGTTCATCGTCGAACACGTCCAGTGCGGCGCCAGCGAGGCGGTCCTGCTGGAGCGCGTCCACCAGGTCGTCGGTCACCACCACGCTGGCGCGGGCAATATTGACCAGGAACCCCCGCGGCCCCAGGGCTTCAAGGGCCTGTCGGCCGATCAGACCATGGGTGCCGGCGCCGCCCGGCGTGGCGATGATCAGGAAGTCGGAGGCCAGTGCCAGTTCGGTGATCGTGGCGCAATAGTGATAGTCGATATCCGGGCGCGGATGCCGGTTGTGATAGCTCACCGTCATATCGAACCCCTGGGCCGCGCGTTGGGCAATCGCCTGGCCCACCGCGCCCATGCCGAGGATACCCAGGCGCTTGCCGGCCAGCGATGGGCGCGTCAGCTTGCGCCACTCGCCGCGGCGCACCGAGGCATCGGCCCGGGGAATATCCCGGACCAGCGACAGCAGCAGGGCCATGGCGTGATCGGCCACGGGCGCGGCGTTGGCACCGGCACCGTTGGTCACGACGATGCCGCGTTGCGCCGCGGCGTGCAGGTCGACCTTTTCATAGCCGGCACCGAGCACGCAGATGATCTCGAGCTTGGGCAGGGCAGCCATTTCATCGGCGAACAGCCCCAGCGGGCCGCGGGTCAGCACGATGTTGATGCGCTCGCCATGGCTCGCGATGGCTTCCGCGCGCAGGGCTGTGGTCGGTGCCAGGATCAGTTCGAAGCCGTGCTTCTGGATGATCGGCAGGTAGTCGTTGACGCTTTCCACGAGGACCAGCACCACGTTGCTCATGTGTTTCTCCGGGCCGTATCGATCAAGTATGACCGTGGGCTCTCGCCCCGCCGGTCATTGAGCTCAATGGTCGATGCTGTGGTGGATGAGTTCAAGCATTTCTCGTGGACAATCGCTTCGTCAAGGCCATCGGAATCAATGCGCTTCCCCAGCCTTGATCCCCGCCGGCAGCGCCTTGGTCAACAGTACCGACAACATGCTGATCCCCAGGGCGATCCCGACAAAATGGAAGGCGTCGTTGTAGGCCATGATCGACGCCTGCTGATGGGTGATCTCGCTCAGCTTGCCCAGCGCCGCGCCGTCGCTGCCCAGCTTGTCCGAAAGCAGCGCGAGGCGCTCGGCCACTTGCGGATTGCCGGGCACGACCGCCTCACGCAAGTAGTCGAAATACTCCTTGGTCCGCGCATCCAGCAAGGTGGCGAGCAGGGCGATGCCGATAGCCCCACCGAGGTTGCGCAGGATGTTGAACAGGCTCGACGCCGACCCCGCATCCTCGGGCAGGATATAAGCGGTGGCGATCAGCGAGATGGTCACCATGATCAGCGGCTGGCCGAGGGCCCGGATGATCTGGATCTGGTTGAATTGCGGGCCGGCGAAGTCCGGGTTGAGTACCCCGGAGGAAAAACTCGCCAGGCCGAACAAGCCGAAACCCAGGGTGCAGAGCAGCTTCGGCGAGACGAATTTCATCAGTTTGGGCACCAGCGGGATCAGGAACAACTGTGGCACCCCCATCCACATGATCACCTCGCCGATCTGCAGGGCGTTGTAGTTCTGGATCTGCGCCAGGTACAGCGGCAGCAGGTAGATCGAGCCATACAAGCCCACGCCCATGCCCAGGCTGGCAATGCTGGACAGGCCGAAGTTGCGGTTTTGCAGGATGCGCAGGTTGATCAGCGGGTGAGGTTTGGACAGTTGCAGAATGACGAAGGTGATCAGGCTCAGCAGGGCAATGCTGCCCAGCGTCACGATCAGGTTCGACTCCAGCCAGTCCTTGCGATGACCTTCCTCGAGGAACACTTGCAGGCAGCCCAGGCCAATGCCGAGGCTGACGATCCCGGCGTAGTCGGTGCTCTTGAGCAGTTCCCAATGGGCTTCTTTCTTCTCCAGGCCATAGAGCAGGCCGCCGATCATGATCAGGCCGGGCGGGATGTTGATGTAGAAAATGTACTGCCAGCCCCAGTTTTCCGTGAGCCAGCCGCCGAGGGTCGGGCCTATGGAGGGGGCAAAGGTGGCGGTCATGGCGAACATCGCCATGCCCTTGGCGCGGTGGTGTTCCGGCAGCTTGATCAGGGTCAGGGTGAATGCCAGCGGAATCAGCGCGCCGCCGGTAAAGCCCTGCATTGCGCGGAACACGATCATGCTTTCCAGGCTCCAGGCCATGGAGCAGAGCATGGACGAGGCGAGGAACCCCAGCGAGACCCAGACCGCCAGGCGCCGCGCCGAGAGCAATTGCACCAGCCAGGCGGTGAGGGGAATCATGATGATTTCCGCCACCAGGTAGGAGGTGGAGATCCATGAGCCTTCTTCCAGGGTCGCGGACAGGGCGCCCTGGATATCCTTGAGCGAGGAGTTGGTGATCTGGATATCGAGCACCGCCATGAAGGCGCCCAGCATCACGCTCATCACCGCGATCCAGTCCCGGCGGGTCGGCTCGCCCGCTGGCCGGATCAGTTGATCACCGGCCATGCTGGGTGTCGAGGATATCGACCTTCACGGTCACCGACATGCCCGGGCGGATCCTGCCTTGCAGCGGATTGTCGGCGGCAAAGGTCAGCTTGACCGGAATGCGTTGTACCACCTTGGTGAAGTTACCGGTGGCGTTGTCCGGCGGCAGCAGGCTGAATTGGGCGCCGGAGGCGGCGAACAGGCTCTCGACCCGGCCCTGGATCGGCGTGTCCGCATAGGCGTCGAAGAGCAGGGTGGCGCTCTGGCCCGGTAGCATGTGGCCGATCTGGGTTTCCTTGAAGTTGGCCTGGACCCAGATGTCCTGGTCCGGGACGATGGACAGCAGGTAGGCGCCGGTCTGCACATATTGGCCGTTGCGCGCCGCGCGCTGGCCGACGAGGCCGCTGATGGGCGCGTGGATTTCGCTGCGGGTCAGGTTCAGTTCGGCTTGGGCCAGGTCGGCACGGGCATTGGCGATCTGCGCGTCGAGGCGCTTGAGCTCGGCGCTCAGGGCGTTGACCTGCTGACGCTGGCTTTGCAGGTCGGCCTGGGCCTTGGCCACTTGCGAGCGGGCGATGTGGTTGTCGGCTGAGAGGGTGGTGACCCGTTCCTCCGAAACATAGCCGGGCTTGCGCAAGGTCTGGGCGCGGTTCAGGTCGAGCTGCGCACGGCCGAGGCTGGCCTGGCTGGAGGCCACCTGGGCATCGGCGGCGGCGATCAGGCTGGCTTGCTGGGTCAGCTTGCTCTGGGCCTGCAGTCGTTCGGCTTCACGGGTGGCGAGGGTGGCATTGGCACGGTCGACGGCGAGCTGGAAGTCGGCGCCTTCGAGCCGGACCAGCAACTGGCCCTTTTCCACATGCTGGTTGTCCGTCACCAGTACCTGGTCGATGCGTGCGCTCAACTGGCTGGAGACCCGGGTGATCTCGCCCTGGACATAGGCATTATCGGTGCTTTCATAAAAGCGCCCCTTGAAGAACCACTGAGCGAAAAAACCAGAGGCAATCAGCAGGACCAGGAACAGGAAAATAGACAATCGACGCTTGAGTTGAGCGGGCATGGGCAGGCAACACATCAAATGTAAGTGAATTTTACGGTAGCCGAATCTGGCACAGCAGTCCCAGCGGGTAAATGCTGCTGCTGGAGAAAGCCCGGCTTTTGGGGCCTGGCGCCATTTTTAGACCAGAGCTTGGCTTATATGCCCTCTACCGGATGCCCTGCGCTGGAGCCTGGATGGCTACGCCTGTTACCATTCGCCCTTGTTTTTATCTCGACTGCTTTATCTCGACAATGAGACCGCCCATGACCACCGTTCGCACGCGCATCGCGCCATCGCCCACCGGCGATCCCCACGTCGGCACCGCCTACATCGCCTTGTTCAACTACTGCTTCGCCAAGCAGCATGGTGGTGAGTTCATCCTGCGCATCGAGGACACCGATCAGTTGCGTTCGACCCGCGAGTCCGAGCAGCAGATTTTCGATGCCCTGAACTGGCTGGGTATCACCTGGTCCGAAGGACCGGATGTCGGTGGTCCCCACGGCCCGTATCGGCAGAGCGAGCGTAGCGAGATCTATAAGCAATACACCCAGCAACTGGTGGACATGGGCCATGCCTTCCCGTGTTTCTGCACCGCTGAAGAGCTGGACCAGATGCGCGCCGAGCAGATGGCTCGTGGCGAGACCCCGCGTTACGATGGCCGCGCGCTGCTGCTGTCGAAGGAAGAAGTGGCCCGCCGCCTGGCGGCCGGCGAACCCCATGTGATCCGCATGAAGGTACCGAGCGAAGGCGTCTGCGTGGTGCCGGACATGCTCCGTGGCGACGTCGAGATCCCGTGGGACCGCATGGACATGCAGGTGCTGATGAAGACCGACGGCCTGCCGACCTACTTCCTGGCCAACGTGGTCGACGACCACCTGATGGGCATCACCCACGTGCTGCGTGGCGAAGAGTGGCTGCCGTCGGCGCCCAAACTGATTCTGCTCTACGAATATTTCGGCTGGGAACAGCCGCAGCTGTGCTACATGCCGCTGCTGCGCAACCCGGACAAGAGCAAGCTGTCCAAGCGCAAGAACCCGACTTCGGTGACTTTCTACGAGCGCATGGGCTTCATGCCCGAGGCGATGCTCAACTACCTGGGCCGCATGGGCTGGTCGATGCCCGACGAGCGCGAGAAGTTCTCGTTAGAGGAAATGGTCGAGCACTTCGACCTGTCCCGTGTATCCCTGGGCGGGCCGATCTTCGATATCGAGAAGCTGTCCTGGCTCAACGGCCAGTGGCTGCGTGATCTGCCTCTGGAAGAGTTCGCCGCCCGCCTGCGGAAGTGGGCGTTCAATCCGGACTACCTGATGAAGATCGCGCCGCTGGTCCAGGGCCGGGTCGAAACCTTCAGTCAGGTCGCGCCGTTGGCGAACTTTTTCTTTGCCGGTGGCTTGCCGCTGGATGCCAGGCTGTTCGAGCACAAGAAGCTTTCGGCCGATGACGTGCGCAAGTTGATGCAGTTGCTCCTGTGGAAGCTGGAGAGCCTGCGCCAGTGGGAAAAGGACAGCATCACCGCGACCATCCAGGCGGTGGTCGACTCCCTGGAGTTGAAGCTGCGCGATGCCATGCCGCTGATGTTCGCCGCGATTACCGGGCAGGCCAGTTCGGTGTCGGTGCTTGATGCCATGGAGATCATTGGCCCGGATCTCACGCGTTTCCGTCTGCGCCAGGCCCTGGATTTGCTCGGTGGGGTATCGAAGAAAGAAAACAAGGAATGGGAAAAGCTGCTGGGCGCGATTGCCTGATCAGCGACAAGGGCCGCTTGCGAAGGTGGCCTTGAAGGGTTTACCCCCGGTTTTACCGGGGCAGGGCGGTAAGTGGTTGTTATGCCGACAAAAAACTTTCAAAAAGTTTGAAAATAAGTTTGACAGCTCCCCGATACGCCCTTAAGATTCGCCCCGTCCTCACCGATGAGGGGCTATAGCTCAGCTGGGAGAGCGCTTGCATGGCATGCAAGAGGTCGACGGTTCGATCCCGTCTAGCTCCACCAATTTACACTTCAAGGCCTGGCCACACCGGTTTTGGAGTTGTTGTAGGAGCCAGCTTGCTGGCGATGATATCGACGCGGTTTTCTATTAAGCCGCATCGCCTGGATCGCCAGCAGGCTGGTTCCTGCAGAAGTTAGAAGGGTTTGCGTCCCCTTCGTCTAGTGGCCTAGGACACCGCCCTTTCACGGCGGTAACAGGGGTTCGAGTCCCCTAGGGGACGCCAGTTTTACAGAAGCGATGTTGCAGGTTGATGTCGCTCCGCCTCCGAGGCGAAAAATCCGGGGCTATAGCTCAGCTGGGAGAGCGCTTGCATGGCATGCAAGAGGTCGACGGTTCGATCCCGTCTAGCTCCACCAATTTACACTTCAAGGTCTGGCCACACCGACCTTGAAGCTGTAGGACCAGCAGCTTACTGGTGATGATATCGGCGCGGTGTTTTGTTAAACCGGATCGCCTGGATTGCCAGCAAGTTGGATCCTGCAGAAGTTAGAAGGGTTTGTGTCCCCTTCGTCTAGTGGCCTAGGACACCGCCCTTTCACGGCGGTAACAGGGGTTCGAGTCCCCTAGGGGACGCCACGATTGCCCGCTCTGCGGGATTTTATAAGGGTCATTCAATTCTTGAATGACCCTTTTGTTTTTCTGGCGTTTGGCCCTTTGCCCCTGCCTTCCATTCCTTGATAGCCATGCCTTCATACCCGGGACTCGGACCAGTGGTCAAAATAAAACCTTGCGGAAAAATATTATGCGAATAATATTTCACTGTAATGTCTGGAGGTAGCAATGAGCGACAAGAAAGCGCAAACCCGCGAGCGCATCCTGCAGGCTGCCAGTAACGCCCTGATCCAGCGCGGCCCGGTCGAGCCGAGTGTCAGTGAAGTGATGAGCGCCGCCGGTTTGACCGTGGGTGGTTTCTACGCGCACTTCGAGAGCAAGGACGCGCTGATGCTGGAAGCGTTCAAGCAATTGCTCGCCCAGCGTCGGGTCAGGATGAGCGAGGTTGACAGTCAGTTGCCGGGAGAGGAGCGGCGTGCCCTGCTCGCGGCGTTCTATCTGTCGCGCAAACACCGTGACGCGGTCCAGCAGGCGTGCCCGATCCCCTCGATCGTCGGTGAGATGGGCAACCTGCCGGAGTGTTTTCGCGAGGCGCTGAACGAGCATGTGGAACTGATGGTGGCGCACCTGGCGGGCAGTCCCGAGGACACTGACAAGGCCCTGGCCGATATCGCCCTGATGATCGGTGGACTGGCCATGGCCCGGGCGTTGGGGCCGGGCGAGTTGTCCGATCGACTGCTGCGTGCCGCCAAAACGGCGGTGATCTGAAGGATGTTCCGTTACACTGCCGCGGTCTTTGATTCGACCGGGAGTGGTACATGAGCTGGGATCTGGCGACACCCTTCATCCTTGATTTGCAGGTGGCCGACGAGGATATCGACGGCCTCGGGCATGCCAACAATGCGGTGTATGTCGCCTGGCTGGAGCGTTGTGCCTGGCGTCACTCGCAGCGCCTGGGCCTGGACCTTGCCGAGTACCGGCGCCTGGACCGGGCCATGGCGGTGGTCCGTCATGAGATCGACTACCTGGCCGCCGCCTATGAAGGCGACGAGTTGCAGTTGGCGACCTGGATCGTCGACTGGGACCAGCGCCTGAAAATGACCCGGCGTTTCCAACTGGTCCGTCCCAGTGACAATCTGACCCTGTTGCGCGCGCAAACCACCTTTGTCTGTATCGAGTTGTCCAGCGGCAAGCCCAAGCGCATGCCGGCGGAATTTCTCGACGGTTACGGGCCCGCCGTGCAGTCGGTCTGAGGGCGTACCGGTTTTGTCCGCAACCCCGTAAACTGCCGCACTTTTCCGATGGTCGCTTTTTTCGATGACCGTTTTTTTCTATGAGAGTACCCATGCAAATTGCCCTGGCACCCATGGAGGGGTTGGTCGACAACATCCTGCGTGATGTGCTGACCCGTGTCGGTGGTATTGACTGGTGTGTCACCGAGTTTATCCGGGTCAATGACTCCCTGTTGACGCCTGCCTACTTCCACAAGTTCGCTCCGGAGCTGCTGAGCGAGGCCCGCACGGCTGCCGGCGTGCCGCTGCGGGTGCAACTGCTGGGCTCCGATCCGGTGTGCCTGGCGGAAAATGCGGCGCTGGCCTGCGAGCTCGGTTCGCAGGTCATCGACCTGAATTTCGGTTGCCCGGCCAAGACCGTGAACAAGTCCCGGGGCGGGGCGGTGTTGCTCAAGGAGCCTGAGTTGCTCAATGCCATTGTCGAACAGGTCCGCCGCGCGGTGCCGGCGCATATCCCGGTGACGGCCAAGATGCGCCTGGGGTTCGACAGCCCGGATGGGGCGCTGGTTTGTGGCACGGCCTTGGCCGAAGGCGGCGCGGCGCAGATCGTCGTGCATGCCCGGACCAAGGTCGACGGCTACAAGCCGCCGGCTCATTGGGAGTGGGTGGCGCGAGTGCAGGAGGTGGTCAAGGTGCCGGTGTTCGCCAATGGCGATATCTGGTCGGTGGAGGACTGGCGGCGCTGTCGCGAGATCAGCGGCGCCGAGGACATCATGCTGGGTCGTGGCCTGGTATCGCGCCCGGACCTGGCCCGGCAGATCGCGGCGGCCAGGGCCGGCGAAGAGGTGGTGGCGATGACCTGGGCCGAGTTGCAACCGTTGCTCCGCGACTTCTGGGTGCAAGCGCTGGCGCAGCTTACGCCACGCCAGGCCCCTGGTCGCTTGAAGCAGTGGCTGGCGATGTTGACGCGTAATTATCCCGAAGCCGTGGCGCTGTTCGGCATCATGCGCCGCGAGACTGATTGCGCGACGGTTGGACGTCTGTTGAATGTACCGTTGCCCGAAGCCGCCTGAAAAAATTCACGACGATCTCTTGAAATGCCTGGGCGAGTTCCTATCTAGGGAGTACGCGATGCCGAATTCGGGTCGCGGACTTAACCACTCGCTGAATTTCAGGAGATTGACATGACTACCGCATTTTCGCTGGCTCCGCTGTTCCGTTCTTCCGTCGGCTTCGATCGTTTCAACGATCTATTCGAAACCGCACTGCGTAATGAGCCGGGCAGCAGCTATCCACCCTACAATGTTGAAAAGCATGGCGACGATCAGTATCGCATCGTCGTGGCCGCCGCCGGTTTCCAGGAAGAAGACCTGGAACTGCAGGTTGAGAAAGGCGTGCTGACCGTCAGTGGCGGCAAGCGCGAAACCAAGGCCGAGAACGTCAGCTACCTGCACCAGGGCATTGCCCAGCGTGCCTTCAAGCTGTCCTTCCGCCTGGCTGACCATATCGAGGTCAAGGCCGCGGGCCTGAGCAACGGTCTGTTGAATATCGACCTGCTGCGGGTCGTCCCGGAAGAGGCCAAGCCAAAGCGCATTGCGATTAATGCCGGGCAACAGCCGGCGCTGCAGCACTAAGCACTAGCCTGCTAGAAAAGAACCCCGCCTCGGCGGGGTTCTTTGTTGATGTCGTGTGCAGAACTCATATGCGCCACCGACCGCTCCTACGGGTCGATGGCGTGCTCGGGGCCAGGGGACTTCAGGAGCATTTTGAACTCCTCCAAAGGCAACGGCCGACTGTGCAGGTAACCCTGGTACAGGTGGCAACCCAGTCCCTCGAGGAACATCAGTTGCTCCGGCGACTCCACCCCCTCGGCGATCACCGTCAGCCCCAGGCTGCGGGCCATGGCGACAATGGCGCGGATGATTTCCGCATCGTTGGGGTCGTGGGTCGCATCGCGGACGAAGGATTGGTCGATTTTCAAGGCATCCACCGGCAGGCGCTTGAGGTAGGTCAGCGACGAATAGCCGGTGCCGAAATCGTCCATGGCGAAACTGACCCCGAGCTTGTTCAGGCGCCGCATCTTGTTGATGGTGTCCTCCAGGTTCTGGATCACAATGCCTTCGGTGATTTCCAGTTTCAGCATCGAGGACGGGACGTTGTGCTGAATCAGTGTGCGCTCCACCCGCTCGACGAAGTCGATCTGGCGGAACTGCCGCGGGCTGATATTCACGCACAGGCTGAAGGCGTGGCTGATCAGGCCGTCGCGCAGCAGTTTGCCAAAGGCCTCGCAGGCATGGTCGAGGATCCAGGTGCCGACCTCAAGGATCAGTCCGCTGTCTTCCAGGACCTTGATGAACTCGTTCGGCGATTGCGCGCCGAGTTCCGGATGGTGCCAGCGCACCAGGGCTTCGGCACCGATGATGCTGTTGTCGCGGGCATCCACCTGGGGCTGGAAATGCACGCTGAATTCACCCCGGGACAGCGCCTGGCGCAGGTCATTTTCCATGCGCAGGCGCTCGCTGGCGGCCTTTTGCATGGTGCTGTGGAACAGTTGGGTGATGTTGCGCCCTGAGTCCTTGGCTCGATACAGCGCGATATCGGCGCGTTTGAGCAGGTCGGCGGGGGTCGTGCCGTGGTCGGGAATCAGCGCCACGCCGATGCTGGGCGTCACTTGTAGACGCTGGCCGTCGAGGAACATGGGTTCGGCCAGCAGCTCGCGAATGGTGTCCGCCAGTTCGCGGACTTTGTGCGTGACCTCGCTGCGTGAGCCCTCCAGGCCGCTGAGCAGCACCACGAACTCGTCGCCGCCCAGGCGTGCCACGGTGTCCTCGGTGCGCACGCTGGCCTCCAGACGAGCCGTCACCACCTTGAGCACGGTGTCGCCCACCGGGTGGCCGAGGGAGTCATTGATGTGCTTGAAGTGGTCCAGGTCGAGGAACAGCAAGGCGCCGCGCAAGTTGTGGCGCTTGAGCAGGGCGATTTGCTGGCTCAGACGGTCCATCAGCAGGGCGCGGTTGGGCAGGTTGGTCAGCGGGTCGTGATAGGCCAGGTGACGGATCTGCGCCTGGGCGTTCTTCAGCAGGCTGATGTCCCGGGCGGTGAGCAGCAGGCAGGCGGTTTCATTGAGAATGATCGGCTCGACCGACACTTCGACGGTGAGCACATCGCCGCGTTTGTTGCGCCCAAGCATGTCGCGGTGCGGGACGCGGCCCTTTTCCTTCAATTCCGCCAGCAGTGCGTTGCGCTGTGTGTGGTCGGCCCAGACGCCGATTTCAAAGATCGTGCGACCGATGACTTCGCCGCTGGTGTAGCCGGTCAACCGGCAGAAACCGTCATTGACCTCCAGATAGCGGCCGCTTTCGAGCTCGGTGATGGTAATGGCGTCGGGACTGGAGTGGAACGCCTTGGCGAATTTCTCCTCGCTGGCCTTGAGCGCTGCCTCGGCGCGCTGTTGCTGGGTGATGTCGCGCAAGGTGGTGACGATGCAGGGCTGCTCCTCGACCACGATCTGCCGGCTGTTGATCACGCAGGTCAGGGCATGGCCGCGCTTGTGGTGCACGATCACCGCCACATTGTTCAGGGCCTGGTCACGGATGACCTGTTGAATCCGTTGCAAGCGTTTGGTCGAATCGTCCCACAGGCCGATCTGCTCGGCGCTGCGATTGCGCACTTCGTCGATGCTCCAGCCGAACACCTGGGTGAAGGCCGGGTTGATTTCAATGAGCTGCCCGGTTTCTTGGCGTGTCACGCAGATGGGATCGGGACTGGCCTGGAACAGGCTGGCGAATTTCTCTTCCGAGGCGATCAGGCGCTGTTCGCGTTCCACCTGATCGCTGATGTCCAGCAGGGTGCCGGCCATGCGCAAGGGATTGCCTTGCTCGTCGCGGTAGAGGCGGGCGCGGCTTTCCAGGTAGCGCGAGGTGCCGTTTTCCAGCTGGACCCGGTAGGTCAACTGATAGTTGCCTTCCGGGCCTTCGCGCAGGCTGCGGTAGGCGTGGCGCATGTTTTCGCGCTCGGAAGGCGGGACACCGTCGAAAAAAGCATCGAAGGACTCATGGAATGGCTGCGGCTCCAGGCCATGCAACTGCGCGGCCCGTGCCGAACCGTAGAGCATGCCGCTGGGGATGTGCCAGTCCCAGGTACCCAGTTGCGCCGAGTCCAGGGCCAGGTCAAGACGCTCCTGGCTGTCCTTGAGGGCCAACTCGGCATTTTTGCGCTCGGTGGTGTCGAGAAAGGTGCTCAGCAGATAGGCCTGGCCTTCCAGCTCGACCCGCTGGGCGCTGAGGATGCCAGCGTGGATCTGTCCGTTGCTGGCTCGCAGCCGCACCTCCTGGGTGACCGACTCCCCCCTGGGTCCCAGCGCGTCGATCAGGCGCCTGCGCTCCTCTGGCTCTACCCAGAGGTCCAGTTCCAGGGTGGTGCGCCCGATGGCCTGGAGGACCGGCCAACCGAACAGACTTTCGAAGCACTGGTTGGCCTCGCTGATCAGGCCATCCTCCTCGCGGGTCAGCAGGACCATGTTGGGGGACAGGTGAAACAGGGTGGCGAAGCGTTTTTCCGAACTGCTGAGGGCGTGTTCGCGCTGGCGCTGGTGGGTGATTTCACGGATGACGCCGATCATCCGTGGCTTGCCATTTTTGTCTGGCAACAGGCTGCCATTGATTTTCAGCCAGTGCAGGCTGCCGTCGGGCCAGCGGATGCGGTGATGCATGGCCTGTTCGACGGGTTCGCCGTTCAGTACCGCGTGAAAGGCCCGCAAGGTGCGCGCGCGGTCTTCAATCGGCAGCAGGTCCAGGTAATCGATGTCCTTGGGCAGTGGCTGGTGGGGATCGAAGCCGAACAGCGCCTGGGTGCCACGGGACCAGCTGACCTGGCCACTTTCAATATCCCAGCACCAGGCCCCGAGGCGCGCGCCATTGAGGGCGGCAAGCAGTTGCGAGGCGCTTTCCCAGCTCTGTTCCGACTCGTGGGGGTCGAGTGCGTGAATGCGTGGCAGGGGTGGAATACGACTGGCGTGCTTGGGCATTTACAGCAGTCCTTGGGATGAAAGGATCGTTTTGCCGCAAAAAGCTGGTTGGAATAAAGCAGGCTTGGTTTATGCCGTCAATCTCGCTGTATCGCTCTGTGCATCCAGTAAAGCCATGAAAGCCCGCGCGGCATTCGACAGTGTCCGTTCGGTATGTAGGATATAGCCTAGCTGGCGAGTCAGTTGTATGCCCGGCAAAGGAATGCGCGCCACTTGGTCATCGAGCATCGTGCGTGGCAGGACGCTCCAGGCCAGGCCAATGGAGACCATCATCTTGATGGTTTCCAGGTAGTTGGTGCTCATGGCGATGTTCGGTGCCAGGCCCTGGGCTTCGAACAGGCGCTGGACGATATGGTGGGTAAAGGTATTGCCGCCGGGGAACACCGCCGGGTGATGGGCGATGTCCTTGAGGCTGACCGGACCGTGGTTGACCAGCGGATGTTCAGGGGCGACGACGAAATCCAGCGGGTCGTCCCAGACCGGCACGGCGCGCACCAGTCCATGGGGCTCCGGTGCCAGGGTGATCACCGCCAGCTCGGCGCGCCCGTGGAGGATTTCCTCGTAGGCGACTTCCGAATCGAGGAACTGGATATCCAGCGCCACCTGCGGATAGCGCCGGGTAAAGGCGCGCAACAGCGGCGGCAGGCGATGCAGGCCGATGTGATGGCTGGTGGCCAGGGTCAGTCGGCCACTCACTTCGCCGGTGAGGTTGGTCAGCGCCCGGCGGGTGTCGTCCAGCACGTTGAGAATCTGGTAGGCGCGCGGCAGCAGGGCCCGACCGGCCTCGGTCAGGCCGATTTCGCGGCCCAGGCGATCGAACAGGCGGACATTGAGTTGCTGCTCAAGACCGGCGATGCGTTTGCTGATCGCCGGCTGTGTCAGGTGCAGGCGCTCCCCGGCGCCGGAAAAACTACCGGTCTCGGCGATGGCGATAAAGGCATTGAGGTTGGCCAGGTCCATGTTCTGTATTCCAGATGGTTATCCAAAGCATAAAAAATATGAATTTGAGTTATTCACTCTAACCCCATAGCATCGACCTCACAAGCCAAAGGGTTATTGAGAACAGTCGTCAATAAACCGGGGCATAGAAACAAGTTGATGAGGAAACGTCTGATGGCCGGCAAAACGCTTTACGACAAGCTCTGGGATTCTCATGAAGTGAAACGGCGCGACGACGGTTCGTCGCTGATTTATATCGACCGTCATATCATCCATGAAGTGACTTCGCCCCAGGCTTTCGAAGGCCTGCGCCTGGCCGGGCGCAAACCCTGGCGTGTCGATTCGATCATCGCCACCCCGGATCACAACGTACCGACCACCCCGGAGCGCAAGGGCGGGATCGAGGCGATTGTCGACCAGGTGTCGCGTTTGCAGGTGCAGACCCTCGACGATTACTGCGATGAATATGGCATTACCGAATTCAAGATGAATGATGTGCGTCAAGGTATCGTCCATGTGATCGGCCCGGAGCAGGGCGCGACCTTGCCGGGCATGACCGTGGTCTGCGGCGACTCCCATACCTCGACCCATGGCGCCTTCGGTGCCCTGGCCCACGGTATCGGTACCTCCGAGGTCGAGCACGTGTTCGCCACCCAATGCCTGGTGGCCAAGAAGATGAAGAACATGCTGGTACGGGTCGAGGGCCAATTGCCGTTTGGCGTGACCGCCAAGGACATCGTCCTGGCCGTGATCGGCAAGATCGGTACCGCTGGCGGCAACGGCCATGCCATCGAGTTCGCCGGTAGCGCGATTCGCGACCTGTCGGTCGAAGGCCGCATGACCATCTGCAACATGTCGATCGAAGCCGGTGCCCGCGTGGGCCTGGTGGCAGCCGATGAAAAGACCGTGGCCTATGTCAAGGGCCGTCCTTTCGCGCCGAAAGGCGCGGAGTGGGACCTGGCCGTCGAAGCCTGGAAAGACCTGGTGTCCGATGCCGACGCGGTGTTCGACACCGTGGTCGAGCTGGATGCCGCGCAGATCAAGCCGCAGGTCAGCTGGGGCACTTCGCCGGAAATGGTCCTGGCGGTTGACCAGAACGTGCCGGACCCGGCCCGCGAGACCGACCTGGTCAAGCGTGGCTCCATCGAGCGCGCCTTGAAGTACATGGGCCTGACCGCCAACCAGGCGATCACCGACATCCAGTTGGACCGCGTCTTTATCGGTTCCTGCACCAACTCGCGGATCGAGGATCTGCGCGCTGCGGCGGTGATCGCCAAGGGGCGCAAGGTCGCCTCGACCATCAAGCAGGCGATTGTCGTGCCGGGTTCGGGCCTGGTGAAGGCCCAGGCCGAAGCCGAGGGCCTGGATAAAATCTTCCTCGAAGCCGGTTTCGAATGGCGCGAGCCGGGTTGCTCGATGTGCCTGGCGATGAACCCGGATCGCCTGGAGAGCGGCGAGCACTGCGCCTCGACGTCCAACCGTAACTTCGAAGGACGCCAGGGTGCCGGTGGTCGTACGCACCTGGTGAGCCCGGCCATGGCCGCCGCCGCCGCCGTGAGCGGTCGTTTTGTCGACGTTCGTGAATTGATCTGAGGAGCGCAGCATGAAAGCCTTTACCCAGCACACCGGTCTTGTCGCGCCTCTGGATCGTGCCAACGTCGACACCGACCAGATCATTCCCAAGCAGTTCCTGAAGTCGATCAAGCGCACCGGCTTCGGTCCCAACCTGTTCGACGAGTGGCGCTACCTGGATGTCGGCTATGCCTACCAGGACAACTCCAAGCGGCCGTTGAACAAGGATTTCGTGTTGAACGCCGAGCGCTACCAGGGGGCCAGCGTGTTGCTCGCCCGGGAGAACTTCGGTTGCGGCTCGAGTCGCGAGCACGCGCCGTGGGCCCTGGAGGAGTACGGTTTCCGCAGCATTATCGCGCCGAGCTACGCCGATATCTTCTTCAACAACAGCTTCAAGAACGGCCTGTTGCCGATCATCCTCAGCGACAGCGAAGTCGATGAGCTGTTCCAGCAGGTCGAGGCGACGCCGGGTTACCAGTTGACGGTCGATCTGCAAGCCCAGACCGTGACCCGTCCCGATGGCAAGGTCTACCACTTCGAGGTCGATGCGTTCCGCAAGCACTGCCTGCTCAACGGCCTGGACGATATCGGCCTGACCTTGCAGGATGGCGAGGCGATTGCGGCGTTCGAAGCCAAGCACCGGGCCAGCCAGCCGTGGTTGTTTCGCGACGCTTGATTTGAGGTAGGCAGGGCTGGCCTCTTCACGGCGATGCGGCGCCCCGACAAGCTCCGCTCCCACAGTGCTCGAGTCGTTACGACACAAAACCTGTGGCAGCGGAGCTTGCCCGCGAAGACGACCGAATCGGCGATACAGAACTCTCGGTAAAAGGAAAACCCCATGACCGGCAACGCCCACACCGCAGTTGTTCAAAAACAATTCGGCGAACAAGCCAGCGCTTACCTGAGCAGCGCCGTGCACGCCCAGGGCGCCGAATTCGCCGTGCTCCAGGCCGAACTGGCCGGACGCTCCGATGCCCGGGTCCTGGACCTGGGTTGTGGTGCCGGTCACGTCAGCTTCAATGTTGCCCCGCTGGTCAGGAAAGTGGCCGCCTACGACCTCTCGCAGCAGATGCTCGACGTGGTCGCCGCCGCCGCTACCGAGCGCGGCCTGAACAATATCACCACGGTGTGCGGCGCGGCCGAGAACCTGCCGTTCGCCGATGCCGAGTTCGATTTCGTCTTCAGCCGCTACTCGGCGCATCATTGGAGCGATCTGGGCCAGGCCTTGCGGGAAGTGCGGCGGGTACTCAAGCCCGGTGGCGTGGCGGCGTTCATCGACGTCATGTCCCCCGGCAGTCCGCTGTTCGACACCTACCTGCAAAGTGTCGAAGTGCTGCGCGATACCAGCCATGTCCGTGACTATTCGGCGGGCGAGTGGCTGCGCCAGGTCAGCGAGGCCGGGCTGCATGTGCGCAGTACCCAGCGTCAGCGCCTGCGCCTGGAGTTCGGCTCCTGGGTCGAGCGCATGCGTACCCCGCAGCCGCTGCGGGTGGCCATTCGCGATTTGCAGCAGGCGATGGGCGCGGAAGTGCGAGAATATTTCGAGATTGAGGCCGATGGTTCGTTCAGTACCGATGTACTGGTGCTGTGGGCCGAGCGATAGACTTTTTCCGGCATGCCCGCGACCACCGGCACGCCGACAGATGACATGAGGAAAGCATGAGCAAGCAGATTCTGATTCTCCCAGGTGACGGTATCGGTCCGGAAATCATGGCCGAAGCGGTCAAGGTGCTGGAACTGGCCAACGCCAGGTACGGCCTCGGTTTCGAGCTGAGCCACGACGTGATCGGTGGCGCCGCCATCGACAAGCACGGCGTGCCCCTGGCCGACGAGACCCTGGACCGCGCCCGCGCCGCCGATGCCGTGTTGCTGGGCGCCGTCGGCGGGCCGAAGTGGGACAAGATCGAGCGGGATATCCGCCCTGAGCGCGGCCTGCTGAAGATTCGCGCGCAACTGGGCCTGTTCGGCAACCTGCGTCCGGCGATTCTCTACCCGCAACTGGCCGACGCTTCCAGCCTGAAGCCGGAAATCGTCTCGGGTCTGGATATCCTGATCGTCCGCGAACTGACCGGCGGTATCTACTTCGGCGCGCCACGCGGCACCCGCGAGCTGGATAACGGCGAGCGCCAGTCCTACGACACCCTGCCGTACAGCGAAAGCGAGATCCGCCGCATTGCCCGGGTCGGCTTCGACATGGCGCGGGTACGCGGCAAGAAGCTTTGCTCGGTGGACAAGGCCAACGTCCTGGCCTCCAGCCAACTGTGGCGCGAAGTGGTGGAACAGGTTGCCCTGGATTACCCGGACATCGAACTGAGCCACATGTACGTCGACAACGCCGCCATGCAACTGGTACGCGCGCCCAAGCAATTCGACGTGATTGTCACCGACAACATGTTCGGCGATATTCTGTCCGACGAAGCGTCGATGCTCACCGGCTCCATCGGCATGTTGCCGTCGGCGTCCCTGGATGCCCACAACAAGGGCATGTACGAGCCATGCCACGGCTCCGCGCCGGACATCGCCGGGCAGGGCATCGCCAACCCGCTGGCGACCATCCTGTCGGTGTCGATGATGCTGCGCTACAGCTTCAACCTGCACGAAGCGGCGCAGGCGATCGAGACCGCGGTCAGCCGCGTGCTGGACCAGGGCTTGCGCACCGGCGACATCTGGTCGGCCGGTTGCACTAAAGTCGGTACGCAGGAAATGGGCGACGCAGTAGTCGCCGCGCTGCGGAATCTGTAATCTCTCGGGCCCACCGCCTCCTTCATCCCCGGAAGCGGTGACCCACTTTTGTAAAAGGTGTAGTTGCGATGAAACGTGTAGGTCTGATCGGTTGGCGCGGTATGGTCGGTTCCGTGCTCATGCAGCGGATGCTGGAAGAGCAGGACTTCGACCTGATTGAGCCGGTGTTCTTCACCACCTCCAATGTCGGTGGCCAAGGTCCGTCCGTGGGCAAGGATATTGCTCCGCTGAAGGATGCCTACAGCATTGAAGAGCTCAAGACCCTCGACGTGATCCTGACCTGCCAGGGCGGCGACTACACCAGCGAGGTTTTTCCCAAGCTGCGCGAAGCCGGCTGGCAGGGTTACTGGATCGACGCGGCGTCGAGCCTGCGCATGCAGGACGATGCGGTGATTGTCCTCGATCCGGTGAACCGCAAGGTCATCGACCAGCAACTGGACGCCGGCACCAAGAACTACATCGGCGGCAACTGCACCGTCAGCCTGATGCTGATGGGCCTGGGCGGCCTGTTCGAGGCCGGCCTGGTGGAATGGATGAGCGCCATGACCTACCAGGCGGCGTCTGGCGCCGGCGCGCAGAACATGCGTGAACTGATCAAGCAGATGGGGGCGACCCACGCCGCGGTCGCCGATGAGCTGGCCAACCCGGCCAGCGCCATCCTCGACATCGACCGCAAGGTGGCCGAGGCCATGCGCAGCGATGCCTACCCGACCGAGAACTTCGGGGTGCCGCTGGCCGGCAGCCTGATCCCATGGATCGACAAGGAACTGCCGAACGGCCAGAGCCGCGAAGAGTGGAAGGCCCAGGCCGAGACCAACAAGATTCTCGGTCGCTTCAAGAGCCCGATCCCGGTGGACGGTATCTGCGTGCGCATCGGCGCCATGCGTTGCCACAGCCAGGCGCTGACCATCAAGCTGAACAAGGACGTGCCGATCGCCGATATCGAAGGGCTGATCAGCCAGCACAACCCCTGGGTCAAGCTGGTGCCGAATCAACGTGAGATCAGTATGCAGGAACTGAGTCCGACCAAGGTCACCGGCACGCTGAATGTCCCGGTGGGCCGTCTGCGCAAGCTGAACATGGGGTCGCAGTTCCTGGGCGCCTTCACCGTGGGCGACCAGTTGCTCTGGGGCGCGGCCGAGCCGCTGCGGCGCATGCTGCGTATCCTGCTCGAGCGTTGATCCGCTGATGCGTTGAAAAACCCGCGTCTCGTCAGAATCGCGGGTTTTTTATTGGCGGGTCTCGGTTGGCGCAACCCCTTGTGGCGAGTGGGCTTGCCCGCGCTGGGGCGCGAAGCGCCCCTGAAATCAGCAACTTCATTGTGTCAGGCGGAACGCAATCACAGGTTTTAGGGTTGCTTCGCGCCCCAGCGCGGGCAAGCCCACTCGCCACAAGGGGTGACCTGCGGGCATTCAATTGCCTGACCGTTCAGTCACGGGTAAAGTGCCGCTCCCCCCGTTTCTACTGAGGTCATCCCATGAGCCAGTCCTTTGATATTGCCGTGATCGGCGCCACCGGCACCGTCGGCGAGACCCTGGTGCAGATCCTCGAAGAGCGTGATTTCCCGGTAGCCAACCTGCACCTGCTGGCCAGCAGCGAGTCGGCCGGGCACTCGGTGCCGTTCCGGGGCAAGAACGTGCGGGTGCGCGAAGTCGACGAATTCGACTTCGGCAAAGTCCAGCTGGTGTTCTTTGCCGCTGGCCCTGCGGTGACCGTCAGCTTTGCCCCTCGGGCCACGGCGGCGGGTTGCACGGTGATCGACTTGTCTGGCGCCTTGCCCGCGCCCCAGGTCGTGCCGGAGGCCAATCCCCAGGTGTTGGCAACCCTGGGCAAACCAGCGCAGGTCAGCAGTCCGAGCGCCGCCGCCACGGCGTTGGCGGTGGTTCTGGCGCCGCTCAGGGGCCTGGATATCCAGCGGGTCAATCTGACCGCTTGCCTGGCGGTATCGAGCCAGGGCCGCGAGGCGGTGACTGAATTGGCCCGACAAACGGCGGAGTTATTGAATGTCCGTCCGCTGGAACCGCGTTTTTTCGATCGGCAGATGGCCTTCAATCTGCTGGCCCAGGTCGGTAAGGCGGACGCTCAAGGGCATGTTTCACTGGAAAAACGCCTGGTCAGTGAGCTTCGCGAGCTGCTTGCGGCACCTTTGTTAAAAATTTCAGTGACTTGCATTCAAGCCCCGGTGTTTTTCGGCGATAGCTATAGTGTCTCTTTGCAAACTGCTGCCGCGGTTGATCTGGCCGCCGTCAACGCTACGCTGGAAACAGCGCCGGGAGTCGAGCTGGTGGAAGCCGGCGACTACCCGACGGCGGTGGGTGACGCCGTGGGTCAGGATGTGGTTTATGTCGGACGGGTACGCGGTGGTGTGGACGATCCGTGCGAACTGAATCTGTGGCTGACAGTCGATAATGTACGCAAGGGGGCGGCATTGAACGCTGTGCAACTGGCAGAGCTGTTGATAAAAGACCTGCTGTAAAAGATACTTGGCGGCAATTTGCAGAATGATTCTAGCCTGACGCTATGCTCAGGCTGGTTGCTGGAGGTGAACCTGTCCTCGGGCATTTGCAAGGGCGTCGGCTGAAACCGCGCGCTGCGGCGATGTTTTCAAGGGCGCGCACACTGCCGCAAGGCAGGCGACACCACCTTCTCGCTAGCCGAGGAATGCACAAACAAAGGAAGAGGCTATGGTTCAAGTTCGCAAACTGGTGTTAGCAATAGCGGCCGCTTCGGCGCTGTCTTCCGGTATGGCACACGCGCTTGGGCTGGGGGAAGTGACCCTCAAGTCAACTCTGAACCAGCCGTTGCTGGCGGAAATCGAATTGCAGGATGTCAGCGGCCTGAGCGCCTCGGACATCGTCCCGAGCCTGGCTTCACCCCAGGCCTTCGCTGACGCCGGGGTCAGTCGCCAGGATTTCCTCAGCGACCTGACCTTCACGCCGGTGATCAACCCCAGCGGGCGCAGCGTGGTGCGTGTCACCTCGAGCAAGCCGTTGTCCGAAGCTTATGTGCGCTTCCTGGTACAGGTGCAGTGGCCGAACGGCCGACTGATGCGCGACTACAGCGTGCTGCTCGATCCCTCGAAATACACCCCGGCGGCCGCTGCCGCCGCCAAGCCTGCCGCCGCTGCCGCGACTGCTCCCGCCGCGCCTGTCGCGGCGCTGACCGCGCCGACCAAGGCCAAGCAATACACCACCAGCCCCAACGATACCCTGTGGGACATCGCCTTGAAGGAGCGTAATGGCGCTTCCGTACAGCAGACCATGCTGGCGATCCAGGCATTGAACCCGGGGGCGTTCCTTGATGGCAACATCAACCGCCTGAAGACCGGCCAGGTGTTGCGTTTGCCCGACCGCGTGGAAAGCCGCGCATTGGCGCAGCCCAAGGCCATCGCCGAAGTGGCGGCGCAGAATGCCGCCTGGCGTTCGGGGCGGCGCTCGGTGCATGGCGGCAAGCAACAGATCGATGCCACTCGGCACAAGGGGACCGAAGGCGCGCCGGCCACGGTCGCCGGCAAGGACAACCTGAGCCTGGTGTCCGCCGAATCCGGCAAGAAACGCGGCAAGGGCGCCGTCGGTGACAGCAAGGCGTTGAACAACAAGCTGGCAGTGACCCAGGAAAGCCTGGACACCACCCGGCGTGACAATGCCGAGCTGAAAAGCCGGATGGAAGACCTGCAAAGCCAGTTGGACAAGTTGCAGCGCCTGATTCAGTTGAAGAACGACCAGTTGGCCAAGTTGCAGGCCGAAGGCTCGAACGCCACGCCGGCGGCCGGGCAGCCGGCCAATGCCATGTCCGCGCAGTTGGCGGCGAAACCGGAAGTCGCGCCAGCCCCTGTTGCTCCGGTGGCGGAGGTGGTCAAACCGGCGGCGGTTGAAACACCGATCCAGCCGGATACCAGCGTGCCGCAGGAGCGCAAGCTCGACGACCTGCTGTCCAGCCCGATTCTGATGGGCTTGCTGGCCGGTTCCGTGGTGCTGGTGTTCCTCCTGCTCCTGCTGCTCCTGGCGCGTCGCCGCAAGGCCAAGCAGGAAGCGGAAAAGCACCAGCGCATGGCTCGGGCGTTGTCGGAGGAAAGCGGCTTTTCGGAAGAGCTTGATCTGCCTGAAAGCAGTTTCGAGGGCCTGGAGGTCCCTCCGCCCAGCGTAAAGCTGGCACCCGCTCCGGCCCCGGTCCCGGCCGCTGAGCGTCCTGTCGATGTTCTGGACCAGGCTAACCTGCATATCCAGCGTGGTCACCTGAACCAGGCGGCCGGTGTGCTGGAAGAGGCGGTGAAGTTCGAGCCGCAGCGTACCGACCTGCGCCTGAAGCTGATGGAGGTCTACGGCCAGCAGGGCGATCGCGATGCGTTCATCGCCCAGGAGCTGCAATTGCCGGCCGGCCAGCATCAGGCCGAGGTCGAGCAGCTCAAAAGCCGCTTTCCGTCGATGATCGCCGTTGCCGCGGTGGCGGGACTGGGGGCGGCGGCCGTGGCGGCCGAACTGAGTGAGGATTACGTCAAGGAGTTGTTGGCCGACGAACCGCCGGCTCCAGCTCCAGCGCCTGCCCCGGTTGCGCCGCAGGCGCCCGCGGCGGCGGATGATCTCTTCGATAACGATTTCGATCTGAGCCTGGATGATCTCGAGGCGGCCTCGCCGACGCTGGTTGCGCCGGCCGCGGTGGATCTGGATGACTTGCAGCTGGATGACGACCTGAGTTTCGAGTCGGTCCTGGAGCAGCAAAAACCGGCGAAACCGGCCCTGGACGACCTGGCGGATTTCGACCTGGACCTGGGTGGGGAGGCGCCGCTGTCCACTTCGGCGGACGAGGACTTCCTGCTGAGCCTGACCGAAGACCTGAAGGATTCCGACGCCGAGGTGCCGACCCTGGCGGCTGGCGGCCTGGATGATCTGGATGACCTGGATCTGCCGGCGGATTTCGACCTGTCCCTGGCGGACGATCTGGCGGCGCCTACCGGGCCCAATGCGTTCACCGACGAGCTGGATGATGTCAACGCCGAGCTGGATCGTCTGTCCCAAAGCCTGGAGCAACCGCCGCTCGCGACGCCGAGCCTGGCGGCCGACGCGTTGCCCGAAGACGAGTCGTTCGACTTCCTGTCGGGGACCGATGAGGCGGCCACCAAGCTTGACCTGGCTCAGGCCTATATGGACATGGACGATAGCGATGGGGCGCGGGATATTCTCGCCGAGGTGCTGAACGAAGGCAGCGAGGCGCAGAAGAACGAAGCGCGGGAAATGCTCAAGCGTCTGGCCTGATCGATGTTTCAACGACAACGGCAGCCCGAGGGCTGCCGTTGTCGTTCATGGGGCTCGCGTATTCATGCATTGGCACGGCAAACCACACAATATCCGTCCGTGGGCGAACTAAAAGTCCCGCGCGCATGGCGTCTGTGGCGGCTGGCCTTATAATGCCCGCCTTTGCGCAAACCAGCAGGCTGTGAGTTCTTGGCAAATATAGATAACCCGGCCGCCGAAATGGCGGCCGACGGCTTTTTCCGGATCGCCCTCGGCGTTGAGTACAAGGGTTCCCGCTATCGCGGCTGGCAGCGTCAGGCATCCGGTGTGCCGACGGTGCAACAGACCCTGGAAGAGGCACTGTCGAAAGTGGCGGATTCGCCGGTTTCCCTGATGTGCGCTGGACGCACCGATGCCGGCGTGCATGCCTGTGGCCAGGTGGTGCACTTCGATACCCGCGCCGAGCGCTCGCTGAAGGCCTGGGTCATGGGCGCCAATATCAACCTGCCCCATGACGTCAGCGTCAGTTGGGCGCAGGTGATGCCGGCGCATTTCCATGCGCGCTTCAAGGCCATCGCCCGGCGTTACCGCTACGTGATCTACAACGACCAGATCCGCCCGGCCCACCTCAACGAAGAAATCACCTGGAACCATCGCCCGCTGGACGTGGAGCGCATGGCCGAGGCCGCCGGTCATCTGATCGGCACCCATGACTTCAGCGCTTTCCGTGCCGGCCAGTGCCAGGCCAAGTCGCCGATCAAGCAAGTGCATCACCTGCGGGTCAGCCGCCACGGCAAGATGATCGTCATCGATATCCGTGCCGGGGCCTTCCTGCATCACATGGTGCGCAATATCGCCGGGGTGCTGATGACCATCGGTGCCGGCGAACGACCGGTGGAGTGGGCCAGGGAAGTCCTGGAGAGTCGGATCCGCCGTACCGGCGGCGTCACCGCGCATCCGTTCGGCCTGTATCTGGTGCAGGTGGAGTACCGCGACGAGTTCGCGCTGCCGGAACGCTACATCGGGCCGCATTTTCTCACGGGTTTCTCGGAACTTGACGGCTGACGCCCGGAAAAGCATTTGCTACCATCCGGGACTTTCTCGGAAAAACACTTGGGGTTTTTTACGACATGTCTGCCGTTCGCAGCAAAATTTGCGGGATTACCCGCATTGAAGATGCGTTGGCCGCCGTCGAAGCCGGGGCCGATGCCATTGGCTTTGTGTTCTATGCCAAAAGCCCGCGGGCGGTGACGTTCCAGCAGGCGCGGACGATTATCGCCGCCTTGCCGCCGTTCGTGACCACCGTTGGCCTGTTCGTCAATGCCAGTCGCTGCGAGCTGGGGGAAATTCTCGATGCGGTGCCGCTGGACCTGTTGCAGTTCCATGGCGATGAAACCCGCGAGCAATGCGAGGGGTACCACCGTCCATACATCAAGGCGTTGCGGGTCAAGGCCGGTGACGATATCGCCGCGGCCTGCAAGGCTTACCCGAGTGCCAGTGGCATCCTCCTCGATACCTATGTGGAAGGTGTCCCCGGGGGAACCGGCGCCATGTTTGACTGGTCTCTGGTACCGCGGGGCCTGAGCAAGCCGATCATCCTGGCCGGCGGCCTGACCGCCGACAACGTGGCCGAGGCCATTGCCCGGGTCAAGCCCTATGCCGTGGATGTCAGTGGCGGGGTGGAGCAGGCCAAGGGCATCAAGGATCGTACAAAGATCGAGGCGTTCATGCGGGCCGTACGCGGCTGCCGAGCGCCAATGTGACGGCTGGCAGCCTGCCGCCGTCCATGCATACCGCCGCAGAAAACAGGCGGGCCCGGTTGTCCGACGGGCCGAAAACGAATTGGAGAAAGAAAGCATGAGCAACTGGTTGGTAGACAAACTGATCCCTTCGATCATGCGTTCCGAGGTGAAGAAAAGCTCGGTGCCTGAAGGTCTGTGGCACAAGTGCCCATCGTGCGATGCGGTGCTCTATCGTCCGGAGCTGGAAAAGACCCTGGACGTCTGCCCCAAGTGCAACCATCACATGCGCATTGGTGCCCGTGCCCGTATCGATATCTTCCTGGATGCCGAAGGCCGCGTCGAGCTGGGCGCCGACCTGGAGCCGGTGGATCGTCTGAAGTTCCGCGACGGCAAGAAGTACAAGGACCGCCTGACCGCGGCCCAGAAGCAGACCGGTGAAAAAGATGCGCTGGTGTCCATGAGCGGTACCCTGCTGGGCATGCCGGTGGTGGTGTCCGCGTTCGAATTTTCGTTCATGGGCGGTTCCATGGGGGCCATCGTCGGCGAGCGCTTCGTGCGTGCCGCCAACTACGCCCTGGAAAACCGTTGCCCGATGATCTGCTTCTCCGCTTCCGGTGGCGCGCGGATGCAGGAAGCGCTGATTTCCCTGATGCAGATGGCCAAGACCTCGGCGGTGCTGGCGCGTTTGCGTGAAGAAGGCCTGCCGTTCATCTCGGTACTGACCGACCCGGTCTACGGTGGCGTTTCCGCCAGCCTGGCGATGCTCGGCGATGTGATCGTCGGCGAACCCAAGGCGCTGATCGGCTTTGCCGGCCCGCGGGTGATCGAGCAGACCGTGCGCGAGAAACTGCCTGAAGGCTTCCAGCGCAGCGAATTCCTGCTGGAACACGGCGCCATCGACATGATCATCGCCCGCCAGGAGCTGCGGCCACGCCTGGGTAACCTGCTGGCGCAGATGATGGGCCTGCCGACACCCGAATACCTCGCCATCCCGGTTGAACCGATCATCGTCCCGCCGGTGCCTGCAAGCCTATGACCGAACGTACCCTGGGCGAGTGGCTCGCCTACCTGGAGCAATTGCACCCATCGGCCATCGACATGGGGCTGGAGCGCTCGCAAGAGGTAGCGAACCGCATGGGGCTGGGCAAGCCGGCGCCCCGGGTAGTGACCGTGACCGGCACCAACGGCAAGGGCTCGACCTGTGCCTTTGTTGCCGCGTTGCTGCAAGCGCAGGGGCTCAAGGTCGGCGTCTATAGCTCGCCGCACCTGCTGCGCTACAACGAGCGCGTGCAGATCAATGGTGTCGAGGCGACGGACGCGCAGCTGTGCGCAGCCTTCGTCGCGCTCGATGCCGGGCGCGGCGAGACTTCCCTGACCTATTTCGAGATGGGCACCCTGGCCGCGCTCTGGCTGTTCGAGCGCGCGGGCCTGGATGTCGTGGTGCTGGAAGTCGGTCTGGGCGGTCGCCTGGACACGGTCAATGTGGTGGATGCCGACCTTGCCCTGGTGACCAGTGTCGGAGTGGATCATGCCGAGTACCTGGGTAATACCCGTGAGTCGGTTGCGTTCGAAAAGGCCGGGATCTTCCGCCAGGGCAAACCGGCCCTGTGTGGCGACCTGAACCCGCCACAACCGCTGCTGGACAAGGCTCGCGCGTTGGGGTGTCCGTTCTTCCTGCGCGGTCGGGACTTTGATCTCGGCATCACCGAGATGAACTGGCAGTGGCGTGGTGTCGACCGTCAGGGCCGGGTGGTCGAACTGCACGATCTGCCGCTGCTTGACCTGCCCATGGAAAACGCCGCCCTGGCGCTACAGGCCTACCTGCTGATGGACCTGCCATGGCAGCCGGAGCGTATTGCCCAGGCGTTGCAAGCTACCCGTATCGTCGGTCGACTGGATCGGCGCAAACTGACCTGGCAAGGCAAGTCGCTCAGTCTGATGCTGGATGTCGGGCACAATCCCCATGCCGCCGACTATCTGGCCGAACGCTTGGCGCACAGCCCCTTGAAGGGGCGGCGCCTGGCGGTATTCGGGCTGTTGTCGGACAAGGATCTCGAGGGTGTGGTTGCGCCCCTCCAGCGACATATTCAGCATTGGGCGGTCACTCCGTTGCAGACGCCGCGCAGTCGTCCCGCCGCCGATCTGCAGGTTGCCTTGACGGCGCTTGGAGCACGGGTGAATGTGTATGACAGTGTCGTCGCGGCGTTGGAAGGGCAGTGCGCCCAGGCCACGGCGGATGACGAGATTCTGCTGTTCGGATCGTTTTTTTGTGTTGCCGAGGCGCTGGAGTGGCTGACCCGGCGCGCCACGGAGGAGGCTGCCAATGGCAATGCTGGATAAAACCTACAAGCAACGGATGGTCGGTGCGCTGGTGCTGGTGGCGCTGGCGGTGATTTTCCTGCCGATGCTGTTTTCCCGTCAGGATGAGCAGCGCCAGGTGCGTGTCGATGCGCCGACGCCGCCCCAGGCTGCGGCGTTGCCGCAGGTCAAGGTCGAAGCGGTGCCCGTTCCCGAGCCGCAATCGCTGCCCCAGGAGCCGGTTCCAAGTGATGACGAGATCACTGATACCCCGGTGCCTGTCGCACCGGCGGCGGCACCCGCGGCCAAGCCGGCTGCGGCGGTCAAGCCCGCGCCGGCCGCCAAGCCTGCCGCCGCGCCGACGCAAACCCCGGCCCAGGTGGTCGCGGTAGTACCGTCCAAGCTCGATACCACGCAAAATCGCGTGGATCCCAACGGCTTGCCGATCAGTTGGTCGGTGCAACTGGCCAGCCTGTCCAGTCGCGACAGCGCCGAAAGTCTGCAAAAGACCCTGCGCAGCCAGGGTTACAACGCCTATATTCGTACCGCCGATGGCAAGAACCGGGTATTTGTCGGCCCACTGATCGAGCGTGCCGAGGCCGATCGGCTGCGTGACCTGCTGGGTCGTCAGCAGAATCTGAAGGGTTTTGTCGTGCGTTTCCAGCCAGAACGCGGTTAAGCACGCGGCTTTGTATCGAAATGCTCTGACAATCGCCTTACCAGTGGGGCGGCGCTCTGCTAAAATGCGCCGCCTTATCCGTCTGTAGGCTGCACTGTGCCATTTACCTGGGTTGACTGGGCGATTATCGCGGTAATCGTCGTTTCTGCGTTGATCAGCTTGAGCCGTGGTTTCGTCAAGGAAGCCCTGTCCCTGCTCACCTGGATCATTGCCGGCGTGGTCGCCTGGATGTTTGGTGGCTCGTTGTCGGTGTACCTGACCGACTATGTCCAGACACCTTCGGCACGCGTGATCGCGGGCTGTGCAATCATGTTCGTCGCTACCCTGCTGGTGGGCGCCATGATCAACTATCTTATCGGCGAACTGATTCGCGTCACCGGCCTGTCCGGGACCGATCGCTTCCTGGGCATGGCCTTCGGCGCCGCGCGCGGCGCGCTGCTGGTGGTGGTGGCCGTCGGGCTGCTGAGCCTGGGACCGGTCCAGCAGGATTCGTGGTGGCAGGGTTCTCAGCTCGTGCCAAAATTTCTATTGGTCGCCGACTGGTCCAAGAACCTCATCCTGGGGTGGAGCAGTCAGTGGCTCGCCAGCGGAATCAGCGTACCCGCTGACCTTCCGTTCAAGGAACATCTCTTGCCGGGCAAAGCGCCGCAGTAAGTGTTGTTCAGTTCAGATTCATTAAGTAGGGGTTGCGTCGCATGTGTGGCATCGTCGGTATCGTCGGTAAGTCGAACGTCAATCAGGCGCTGTATGACGCGCTAACCGTGCTCCAGCACCGCGGCCAGGATGCTGCCGGTATCGTGACCAGCCATGATGGCCGGTTATTCCTGCGCAAGGACAATGGGCTGGTCCGCGATGTATTCCATCAGCGGCATATGCAGCGCCTGGTCGGACACATGGGTATCGGCCATGTGCGCTACCCGACCGCCGGCAGCTCGACCTCGGCTGAAGCCCAGCCGTTCTATGTCAACTCGCCGTATGGCATCACCCTGGCGCACAACGGCAACCTGACCAACGTCGAGCAGTTGGCCAAGGAAATCTACGAGTCCGATCTGCGCCACGTCAACACCAACTCCGACTCGGAAGTATTGCTCAACGTGTTCGCCCACGAGCTGGCCCAGCGCGGCAAGCTGCAACCGACCGAAGAGGACGTGTTCGCCGCGGTGACCGACGTGCACAACCGTTGCGTTGGTGGTTACGCGGTGGTGGCGATGGTCACCGGCTACGGTATCGTCGGTTTCCGCGATCCCCATGGCATCCGTCCGATCGTGTTCGGCCAGCGTCACTCCGACGAAGGCGTCGAGTACATGATCGCCTCCGAGAGCGTGTCCCTGGACGTGCTCGGTTTCACCCTGATTCGTGACCTGGCGCCGGGCGAAGCGGTGTACATCACCGAAGACGGCAAGCTGCACACCCGTCAGTGCGCGACCAACCCGTCGCTGACCCCGTGCATCTTCGAACACGTCTACCTGGCGCGTCCGGATTCGATCATCGATGGCGTGTCGGTGTACAAGGCGCGCCTGCGCATGGGCGAGAAGCTGGCGGAGAAGATTCTGCGCGAACGTCCGCAGCACGACATCGACGTGGTCATCCCGATCCCGGACACCAGCCGCACCTCGGCCCTGGAGCTGGCGAACCACCTGGGCGTGAAGTTCCGCGAAGGTTTTGTGAAGAACCGTTATATCGGCCGTACCTTCATCATGCCGGGCCAGGCGGCACGGAAGAAGTCCGTGCGCCAGAAGCTCAACGCCATCGAGCTGGAATTCCGCGGCAAGAACGTCATGCTGGTGGACGACTCCATCGTGCGCGGCACCACCTGCAAGCAGATCATCCAGATGGCCCGCGAAGCCGGCGCGAAGAACGTCTACTTCTGCTCGGCGGCGCCGGCGGTGCGTTATCCGAACGTCTACGGCATCGACATGCCGAGCGCCCACGAACTGATCGCGCACAACCGCACGACCCAGGACGTGGCCGATCTGATTGGTGCTGACTGGCTGATCTACCAGGACCTGTCGGACCTGATCGAGGCCGTCGGCGGTGGCAAGATCAAGATTGAAAACTTCGATTGCGCGGTGTTCGACGGCAAATACGTCACCGGCGATATCGACGAGCATTACCTGGCCAAGATCGAACAGGCGCGCAACGATGCGTCCAAGGTCAAGACCCAGGCGGTCAGCGCGATCATCGACCTGTACAACAACTGAGTAAAAACCGGCTTTGAGGTGTGGCCGCGGTCCTGAAAACACCGTGAGTCCTGTTGGAACCGGGCTTGTGTGGGAGCGGAGCGTGCCCGCGAAGGGGCCCTTGAGGTCGCTAAAAGCTTCGCGGGCAAGCTCCGCTCCCACATAAGCCCGGCTCCCAGACAAACCTTGCTCCTGTAAGGTTTGTGTCCACCCCCGCGAGCGGTTTTGTATCTTCAAGAGAATCGAGCAAGGAGTGGCAGCATGAGTCAGGAATGGGATGCCGGTCGGCTGGACAGCGATCTCGAGGGCGTGGCCTTCGACACCCTGGCCGTCCGTGCCGGTCAGCACCGCACGCCGGAAGGCGAGCACGGCGACCCGATGTTCTTCACCTCCAGCTATGTGTTCCGCACTGCCGCCGATGCGGCGGCGCGTTTCGCCGGGGAAGTGCCGGGCAACGTCTATTCGCGCTACACCAACCCTACCGTGCGCTCGTTCGAAGAGCGCATCGCGGCCCTGGAAGGGGCTGAGCAGGCGGTGGCCACCGCCACCGGCATGGCTGCGATCATGGCCGTGGTCATGAGCCTGTGCAGTGCCGGCGATCACGTGCTGGTCTCGCGCAGCGTGTTCGGTTCGACTATCAGTCTGTTCGAGAAGTACTTCAAGCGTTTCGGCGTCGAAGTCGACTACGTGCCCCTGGCCGAGCTGTCCGGCTGGGACGCGGCGATCCGAGCGAATACCAAGCTGTTGTTCGTCGAATCACCGTCCAATCCGCTGGCCGAGCTGGTGGACATCGCCGCGTTGGCTGAAATCGCCCACGCCAAGGGTGCGCTGCTGGTGGTCGACAACTGCTTCTGCACGCCGGCCCTGCAACAGCCGCTGAAGCTGGGCGCGGACGTCGTGGTGCATTCGGCGACCAAGTTCATCGACGGCCAGGGCCGTTGCATGGGGGGCGTGGTGGCCGGGCGTGGCGCGCAGATGAAGGAAGTCGTCGGTTTCCTGCGTACCGCCGGGCCGACCCTCAGCCCGTTCAATGCCTGGATCTTCCTCAAGGGCCTGGAAACCTTGAACCTGCGCATGCGCGCCCACTGTGCCAATGCCCAGGCCCTCGCCGAGTGGCTGGAGCAGCAGGACGGTATCGAGAAAGTCCATTACGCCGGTCTCAAGAGTCACCCGCAGCACGAACTCGCCCAGCGTCAGCAGCGTGGTTTCGGGGCGGTGGTGAGTTTCGAGGTCAAGGGCGGGAAAGAGGGCGCCTGGCGCTTTATCGATGCCACCCGACTGATCTCCATCACCGCCAACCTGGGTGACAGCAAGACCACCATCACCCATCCGAGCACCACCTCCCACGGTCGTCTCGCGCCACAGGAGCGTGAGGCCGCGGGGATTCGCGACAGCCTGATCCGCGTCGCCGTCGGCCTTGAGGACGTCGCCGATCTGCAAGCTGACCTGGCCCGCGGGTTGGCGGCCTTGTGATCGAGTGGTCCCTGGACGCGGCCGTTGCCAACAACGGTCGCGTCGCCCTGGTAACGGGCGCGGCGCGTGGCATCGGCCTGGGGATTGCCGCCTGGTTGCTCAGCGAAGGCTGGCAGGTGGTGCTCACCGATCTCGATCATGTCCGTGGCGGCAAGGTCGCCCGGGTACTGGGCGAGAATGCCTGTTTCATCACCATGGATGTCTCCGACGAGGCCCAGGTGGCCCAGGGCATCGCCGAGGTATTGGGCCGTTTCGGTCGGATCGATGCCCTGGTGTGTAACGCGGCGATCGCCGATCCGCACAACAGCACCCTGGAAAGCCTCGATCTGGCGCACTGGAATCGTGTGCTGGCGGTCAATCTCAGTGGGCCGATGTTGCTGGCCAAGCATTGTGCGCCTTACCTGCGTGCCCACTGCGGGGCCATCGTCAACCTGGCGTCTACCCGGGCGATGCAGTCGGAACCCGACAGCGAGGCCTATGCCGCGAGCAAGGGCGGTCTGCTGGCCCTGACCCATGCCCTGGCCATCAGCCTCGGCCCGGAGATCCGGGTCAATGCGGTCAGCCCGGGCTGGATCGATGCCCGTGATCCGTCGGTGCGGCGGGCCGAGCCATTGAGCGATACCGATCATGCCCAGCATCCGGCAGGCAGGGTCGGGACTGTCGAGGACGTGGCGGCGCTGGTGGCGTGGTTGCTGTCGAGGAACGCGGGGTTCGTCACCGGTCAGGAATTCGTGGTCGACGGTGGCATGACCCGCAAGATGATCTACCGGTAGGCGCGAGCTTGCTCGCGATGGACGTCAACGATAACGCGGGAAGTCTGCTAGCCCGCAGTGTTCTGGCTACCATCGCGAGCAATCGAGCGTCGACCGGCTGCTCCTACAGAGGGCGGGGCTTGATGGCCTTGCCTGTGACACGATTCTGTCTTTTTCTGAAAAACTTCAAGCAGGCTATTGACTTAGATCCGCTACCTGCGTAAATTTCGCGGCCTCAACGAAGCAAAGGGTGATTAGCTCAGCCGGGAGAGCATCTGCCTTACAAGCAGAGGGTCGGCGGTTCGATCCCGTCATCACCCACCACTCGTTGAGTTTCTCGCAAGAGAATCGGATGTTCCGCAAGGAGCTTCCAACCGACGCGCAGCGGTAGTTCAGTCGGTTAGAATACCGGCCTGTCACGCCGGGGGTCGCGGGTTCGAGTCCCGTCCGCTGCGCCATATTTGTACAGGTCGCCTCGCGCGGCCTGCGATCGGAAAGCACCGAAGCTTCTCGATCACGGGTTCAAAGGTTTCAACGGACGCAAGTCCGAGCGATACGCAGCGGTAGTTCAGTCGGTTAGAATACCGGCCTGTCACGCCGGGGGTCGCGGGTTCGAGTCCCGTCCGCTGCGCCATACACCGCTTCAAGGCCCTTGAACTCCTTGAAGCAAAAGAAAATGCCCCGGCTTGCCGGGGCTTTTTTTTGCCTGTTTTTTGTCAACGCCGACATGCGCTTCCCGCGCTGATTTGAAGTGCCCCTTCCTGCTGCTTTATTACGTCCCTGGCGCCCTCCAGACGTTGAGATAGTGTAATAAAACTTTGCTCTTTGCTGTTTCTTCCGAAGTTGCAAACTTTCGTTATTTATCTGCTTTGCTCGTACTCTTTGGTGTTATCCGATCTAGGACTATTCCTATGTTTTCGGTCCCCCCCTTTGACTAGAGTTGAATCCCAACAGCGCCCTGCCGGCCGTGTCTGCAAGGCGCCGAGGCTTAACGGCTTTCATTGTGGTTGAACGTGCCCGCCGGGCATTTGTCATGGGCCTGGAATATGTCGATGAAAGAACTGATTCCTTATATTGATGCCTTGCATGAGCGGCCCGGTGGTCCGAACCTGGAATACCGGGCCGACTTTATTCAATTGTTTCAGGAAATGGAGGGCGGCAACGAAGTTCAATACGGCGACCATTTGTATCCCGCCCCGCCGGTGGATTGGAAACGGGTGCGCTCGCTGTGCCTGACGCTGCTGGAGGACTCCCTCGACCTGCGGGTGGCGGTCTGCCTGGCGCGGGCCTTGCTGGAGTTGCAGGGGCTGTCCGGCTTTGTCGAAGGGTTGCGCCTGATCGACGGTTTGGTGCGCGAGCGTTGGGAGGATGTCCATCCGCAACTGCTGGCCGAGGATGGGCACGATCCGCTGGTGCGACTCAATACCCTGGCCGAACTGGCGGTGCCGACCAGTGTGGTCCTGGTGCTCAAGCGTCAGCCACTGGCCAGCGCCATGGGCCTTGAGTCGCTGCGCCTGGCCGATCTGGCGTGCATCGCCGAGTCCGCTGAAGAAGACGCCCGGGCGCAAGGGCTGGCGCGGTTGGCGAGCGTGATCGAATCCCCGGCCCATGAGGCGCTGATCGAAGGCCTGCGCTCGCTCAGGGGCCTGGTCGAGCTGATCACGCGGATCGGCACCGGCCTTGAGGAAAAAATCGCGGCGCCGGGTATTTCCCCGCTGGGTGGGCTTGGCCGCGCCCTGGACAAATGGTGTCGGGTTGCTGAAGAGCGCCTTGGCGCCGCCTTGCCGGCGCAACCTGACGATTTGCCGCGGACCTTGCCGGGCAGTCCGGCAACAGCCGGCGCGGCTGCCTGGCGCGGTGTCTGCCAGTCTCGCGAAGACGTCGTCCGCGCATTGGATGCGATTTGTACCTACTACGCCCATCACGAACCTTCGAGTCCGGTGCCGTTGCTCGCGGCCAGGACGCGCCGGCTCGCCAGCATGAGTTTTCTTGAAGCGATCGCCGAGCTGGTGCCGGGCAGTCTCGCCGACCTGCGCGCCCTGGGCGGTATCGCCAATGACTAACGCTTCTCTCCCCGCGCAGGTTTATTTGTATGTCCAGTAACAACAGCCAGAAATTCATCGGGCGCAACCGTGCGCCACGGGTCCAGATCGAATATGACGTCGAGTTGTACGGCGCCGAAAAGACCGTTGAGATTCCCTTTGTCAACGGCGTCTTCGCCGATCTCTCCGGCAGCAACCGGGCCGACCTGCCAGCGCTGGCCGAGCGCAAGTTCCTGGAAATCGATATCGACAACTTTGATGAGCGCATGGCCGCCATCCATCCCCAGGTGCGGATCAATGTGCCCAACCAACTGACGGGCGAAGGGCAGATGGCGGTCTCACTCGGCTTCAAGAGCATGGACGACTTCTCCCCCGGGGCCGTGGCCCGCAACGTCGAGCCCCTGCGTGAGTTGCTGGAGGCACGCAATCAACTGGCCAACCTGCTGACCTACATGGACGGCAAGAGCGGCGCCGAGCAACTGATGGCGCGCTTGCTGGAAAACCCGGCCCTGATGCAGTCGCTGCTGGCCCAGGCCAAGCCGGCGGCCACCGAGTCCGAAGGCTGATGCCTTCGATGATCGCTCCCTGAAACAGGTAAATATCCGTGTCCGTCACTCTTGAGAATCCGTCCGGCATCGATCCGACGGTCGAGCTGTCGCCCAGTGAATTCAACGACCTGCTGCAACGCGAGTTCAAGCCGCGCGGCGAGCCGGTGCGCGAAGCCATTGAAAATGCGGTGCAGACCCTGGCGCAACAGGCGCTGCGCACGACCCACCTGATCGCCCACGACACCATCGGCACCATTCAGGCACTGATCGGCGAAATCGACGCCAGGTTGTCCGCGCAGGTCAATGACATCCTCCATCACCCGGATTTCCAGGCTGTGGAGTCGGCCTGGCGCGGCCTCGACTATCTGGTGAGCAATACCGAGACCGACGACAAGCTCAAGATCCGCTTCCTCAATGTTGCCAAGGATGAAGTTGCCCGCGAGCTGAAGAAGTTCAAGGGCGCGGCCTGGGACCAGAGTCCGCTGTTCAAGAAAATCTATGAGCACGAGTACGGGCAGTTGGGTGGTGAGCCGTTCGGCGTATTGATCGCCGATTTCTATTTCGATAACAGCCCTCCGGATGTGGAACTGCTGGCATCCCTGGCCAAGATTGCCGCGGCGGCGCATGCGCCGCTGATCAGCGCGGCGTCACCGGCGGTGATGCTGATGGACTCCTGGCGCGAGGTTGCCAACCCCCGGGACCTGAGCAAGTTGTTCCTCACCCCCGAGCATGCCGCCTGGCGCAATCTGCGGCGCTCCGAGGATTCGCGCTACATCGGCCTGACCATGCCGCGTTTCCTCGGGCGTATCCCCTACGGCGCGCGGACCGCGCCGGTGGAGGAATTCGCCTTCGAGGAGGTCACCGAAGGCCAGGCGCAAAACTATCTGTGGGCCAACGCCGCCTATGCCATGGGCCTCAATATCAACCGCTCCTTCAAGGAGTACGGCTGGTGCTCGCGGATTCGCGGCATCGAGTCCGGTGGAGCCATCAGCGATCTGCCGGTGCACACCTATCCAACCGAGGAGGGCGGCGTGGACATGACCTGTCCGACCGAGGTCGCCATCAGTGATCGGCGCGAGGTGGAGTTGGCCAAGAACGGCTTCATGCCCCTGGTGCACTGCAAGAACACCTCGTTGGCGGCCTTTATCGGCGCGCAGTCATTGCACTGTCCCCAGGAATACGACGACCCCGATGCAACCGCCAATGCGCAACTGGCGGCCCGTCTGCCGTACCTGTTCGCCACCTGCCGCTTCGCGCATTACCTCAAGTGCATCGTGCGCGACAAGATCGGCTCGTTCAGCGCCCGCGAGGACATGGAAATCTGGCTCAACAACTGGATCGTCAAGTACGTCGAGCATAACCCGGCGACCGCCAGTGACACCGACAAGGCGCGCAAGCCGCTGGCGGGGGCCGAAGTGGTGGTGCAGGAAGTGGAGGGGAGCCCGGGGTTTTACCAGGCCAAGTTCTTCCTGCGCCCGCACTACCAATTGGAAGGCCTGAGCGTATCCCTGCGCCTGGTCTCTCAACTGCCCTCGGTCAAAGGCTGAGGGGTTCGCGCCGGACCGGATCCGCGTTCCGGGACGGTGCTTAACCATTCAAATAAATAGATGCTGGAGTTGCGCATGATTGTATTGAAATTCAAAACCGAGATTAAGGGGAACTGCCAGGAGAAGGATCACAAGGACTGGATCGTTATCGACTCCTGGGGATTCAGCAGCGGTCGTTCGATTGCCATTGGCAATGACCGTGAGCCGAGTGTCGGGCATGTCACCGAAATCAGCTTGAACAAGACCACCGACATCGCCTCGGTCAACCTGTTTATCGAGTCGGTCAGCGGCAAGTCCCTGGAGGAGGCGACCCTGCGGGTGATCCAGACCAGCGGCAGTTCGACGAGCAAGAACGAACCCTACATCGAGCTTACCCTGACGGCGCCGATCATCAGCAGCTACAGCCTCAGCGGTACCGGTGATCGCCCGACCGAGCATTTCCAGATCAGCTTTACCGCCATCAAGTATCAGTACAAACACTTCGCCGACGGCAAGGCTGTCGCGACCCTTGAAAAGAGCTACGACCTGCTCAGCAATACCACCGTGTAATCGAACCCCGCCGGGTTCCGCACGCTGCTGCGGGGCCTGGCGGCGCCTGTGTTTTCCGCGAGGATTTTCATGAGCTCGTCCATGACACCGCTGCTCGAGCGGTTGATGAGGTCCGCCGGGCCTGGCGAGGGGATGGCCCGCCGCCGCTCGGGAGGTGGTTCGCAGCAAGAGCTGGAACACCTGTGCCGGGACCTCACGCTGCTGTTCAATGCCACCGGGCTGGGGGCGATTTGTCCGCTGGGCAGCCAGCCTCATGTCAGCCGCTCGGTGCTCAACTACGGCCTGGGCAAGCTGGCCGGCGTGGTGCTTTCGAGCATCGATACGCGCAAGCTCGAGTACCGCATCCGTGAAATCGTCCTGGATTTCGAACCGCGTATTCTGCGTTGCAGCGTCGAGGTGCAACTGCTGCCGGCGGCGCCTGGCAGTGCCAGCCTGAATTTTCTGATCGAAGGCGAGATTCGTGGCCTCGATGTGTTGCACGGGTTCCGCCTGGAGTCGGCCTGGAACACCGAGAGTGGTGAGGTGCGGGTCCAGCCCTATGGCCGCATGCCCCTTCATGGATGAGCGGCTGCTGCGTCATTACGAGCGTGAACTGAGTTTCCTGCGCGAAGCCGGTGCCGAGTTTGCCGAGGACTACCCGAAGATAGCCGCCACCCTGGGGCTGCGCCCCGAGGAGGTGACCGACCCGTCGGTGGAGCGGTTGCTGGAAGGGCTGAGCTTTCTCACCGCCCGTGTGCAACTGCAAATGGAGGCCGAATTCCCGCGTTTCACCGAGAGTCTGCTGGAACTGGTGCAACCGCAGCAGTTGCTGCCGGTTCCCGCCATGGCGGTGTTGCAGTTTTCCCCGGACCTGCAGGAGGGTTCGCTGGCCTCGGGGTTCACTTTGCCGGCCAATAGCGTGGTGCGCTCGTTGGGGGATGCCGCTGGGCAAGATCCGCGCTGCGAGTTTCGTAGCCTGCGTCCGCTCACGCTCTGGCCCCTGGCCTTGGAGTCGGCCGAGTACCTGCCCAGTGCGGGGCTGCTCAGAGGCTTGCCGATCGGCGCGGTGAAACAGGATGGCGGCGCCCTGCGCCTGCGTTTGCGCACCACCGCCGGGGTGTCTTTCGATCAGTTGGCGCTGCAGGAGCTGACGTTGTTCCTGCGTGGTGATGGCTCGTTGCCCCTGGCCATCGCCGAAGCCCTGCTGAGCCGCGCCGAGGGCCTGTTTGTCCGCTGCGCGGAGGGCGAAGGGGCGTGGAGCGAGCGGATCGATCCCGGGCACATCCGCCAGCCGGAGCCGCGTCCCGGACCCCACCCGCATGCCCGGTCGTTGAACAGTGACGCGCTGTGCGCGCAGCTCAAGACCTTTCTCGCGTTTGCCGAGGGCGAGCGCTTTGTCAGCCTGGGTGGACTGGGGCCGGCGCTGCGCGCTTGCCCGGCCCGCAGCCTGGAGTTGCTGGTGGTGTTCGCGCCCCTGTCGCAACCGCTGTCGACGCTGCTCAATGCCAGCCACTTCGGGTTGTTCTGCGTGCCGGTGATCAACCTGTTCAACAAGCGTGTCGAGCGTATCGCCATCGACCCTTGCCGTCATGAGTTGCCGCTGGTGGTCGACAAGGCACGACCGCTCGCCTACGAGATCCAGGAGGTACTGGCGGTCCATGGTCATGCCGCCGGCTCCAAGGAGCGCCAGGTCGTGCTGCCGCTGTATGCCCCGCAACGGCTGGACGACGGCGAGCGGCGTCCGGCGGGCTTTTACCAGCTGCAGCGCACGCCCAGCCGGGTGCCGCGGCGCTTTGTCGACGGGCAGCGGCGTTACCGCGGTTGTGACGCCAGTCTGGTGCTGGCGCTGGAGGCGGACGCCGACTTGCAGCGTCTGTCGGTGGAGGTGTTGTGTTCCAACCGCGATCTGCCATTGCGCTTGCCACTGGGGGCCGGCAACAGCGACTTTGTCCTCGACGTGAGTGCGCCGGTACTGGCGATCCGCTGCGTGGCCGGGCCTTCGCGACCATTGCCGGCGCCGTCCCAGGGCGACCGACAATGGCAGGTGGTGCGGCAACTGTCGCGTAACTACCTGCCCCTGGCGCATCGGGACGGGACCGCCGGGGCGCGGGCCTTGCGCGAGTTGTTGGTGCATTACTTGCCCGAGGACGACAACAGTGGGCACAAGTTGCTGCAAGGCATCGTTTCCCTGCGTGCGCAGGTCGTCAGCCGACGCTTGCCCGGTGCCGGTCCGGTGGCCTTCGGTCGCGGCCTGAACCTGACCCTGCTACTGGACGACGCCGCCTGCGAAGGCACCGGTACCTATCTGTTCGGCGCCGCGCTGGAGCGCTTCTTTGTCCGGTATGCCGCGCTCAATGCCTTCATGGAGACCGAGTTGCGCAGTGTGAGCCGAGGGCATATCAAGACCTGGCGGGCGAGGGCGGGTCAATGCATGATCTGGTAGCGCCACCGCCCGACCTGGCCGCACAACCCTGGCGCTATGATTTTTTCGCCGCGATGCGTTTGCTGGAGCGTACTTACCCGGGGGCGCCGCGCTGGGGGACGGCGCAGCGCCTGGGCGACGATCCGCTGCGTCTGGCACAGCACGTTTCGCTGGCATTCGAGCCGGCGATGATTGCCCAACTGCGCCTGCGCGAGGGCCGGGCGGCGTTACTGGCGGTGAACTTCTTCGGCCTGACAGGGGCGAACGGGCCGATGCCCCTGCACTTCAGCGAAGATGTGCTGTCGCGCCAGATCAACCATGGCGACAGCACCCTGGCGCACTTTCTCGATGTGTTTCACCACCGTCTGCTGAGTTTGTTCTATCGCAGTTGGGCGCGGGTGCGTCCGGTGGTCTGGGCCGACCGCCCGGACGATGACCGTTTCGCCGACTATGTGTCGGCGTTTTCACCGGGACAGATGAGCGCGTTGCCCAATGGCACGCGCTTCCACGCGCCGCAGTTCATCGATCAACGCCGCAGTGCCGCCGGTTTGCTGGCTTTGCTCCGGGACCTGCTGCACTTGCCGGTGGGGTTGAGTACCCTGGGCCGGCATCGAGCTGTCCTGGGAGGCGATGAGCGCTTGCAACTGGGTGGCCGTCGCGAGTCGGCGCGGCTTGGCGGGGCTGCGTTGCTGGGGCGTCGCCTGTGGAATATCCAGCATAGCTTCTGCCTGCATCTGGGGCCGTTGTCCTGGTCGGACTACCAGCGGTTGCTGCCCGAAGGGCGCGACTTCGAAGCCCTGTGCCAGTTGGTCGAGTGTTATGTCGGCCCGACCTTGCAATGGGACCTCGACCTGCGCCTGCAACCGCCGCAACGGCCAGGCCTGCGACTCGGCGCGCGGCAGGGCCTGGGGCGGGCCTGCTGGCTGGGGCTCAAGCCCGAGGCGGCAGTGGGATGGCGCTTCGAGCCCGCGCGGTTTTGTGGCGAGCGGGCTGGCCCGCGTTCGGCTGCGAAGCAGTCGTAAACCCTGCCACCTCGCTTTGCCTGACACACCGCGATCGCAGGTTTTGGGGCCGCTGCGCAGCCCAGCGCGGGCAAGCCCGCTCGCCACACATTTCAGCCAGACTTCGGATCGGTTCTTTAACTGATTGGGATTGCCCACCTCGCCCGCTTTTAGGAGTAATCCGATACCTGCCGATGCGTCCTTCATCGACACTGCATGGGCTTTCCATGGATGTCTGTCTGGAGCACGCATGAATCAGCAAGTTGTAATGGGTGCCTTGCTCTCCTGTTCGTTTGGCGCCGCCCCGGCGCGCCTGAATGTACTGCCGCTGGGGCGGGTCAGCGCCGAAGGCCAGCCGGCGGCGAACATTCTCGATCATCAACCCCTGGTCAATATTCCCGCCTTCGGCCTCTGTCGCAGCCCGGCCAACCCCCAGGTCGCGGCGGCGACGGCCGCCGCCATGGGCGTGTTGACGCCGATGCCCTGCGTGCCCGCCACGCTCACGCCCTGGCAGCCCGGCGCGGCGCGGACGCGGGTTGCCAAGCTGCCGGCCCTGGATCATCGCTGTACCTGCCAGTGCAACTGGGGTGGGCAGATCCGCATCAACGCCAGCGCCACCCTCAAGACCACGATTGCCTGAGCGAGCCCTTGTCACCATGTCCGAAAACACCTACTTCCGCGTCCAGGTGCCTGGCGTCGATGCCAAGCTGTCGCTGCTCGAACTGAGTGGCCGGGAAGGGCTGAGCCAGCTTGGCGGATACGAGTTGAGCATTGCCAGCCTGGATGACGGCTTGCAGGTCGATGACCTGCTGGGCCGTCCGTTGGTGCTGAGCCTCGGGATCGAAGGTGAACGGGGGCGTTCCCTCCACGGCTACATCACGGCCTTCAGCGCTGTTGGCCGGGTCGGGCGCGAGGCGCGCTATCGGCTCTCCCTCAGGCCCTGGCTGTGGTTTCTGACGCAGTCCCGGCGCCAGCGTATTTTCCAGAACCTGACCCTCAGGCAGGTGCTCGAAGAGCTCTTCGGCGACTATCCCAGCAGTGTCGACTGGCAGGCCGAGTGTGCCGAGTCGATGGAGTATTGCGTGCAATTCGGCGAGAGCGATTTCGCCTTTTTCAGCCGCTTGCTGGAGGACGCGGGACTCTACTATTTCTTCGAGCATTCTGCCGACGACCATCTGCTGGTGATTGCCGACTCGATGAGTGCCCACAAGCCGGTCCCGCACTTGCCTGAAATGAACTACCGGCCCAATCAGGACAAGGTCCCGGGCAGCATGCTGGTCTGGGAGTCCCACGGCGAATTGCGGCCCGGGGTGATCAGCCTGGTGGATTTCGATTTCACCAAGGCCAGCAATCGTGAGGCCAGTGTCCTCTCGGCCAGCCATGCGACTGCGGCGACAACACGCCATGGCAACTATCGGCAGGAAGGTTTTCCAGGGCGCTTCAGCAGTCGTGATTCTGGCGAAGCCCAGGCGCGGATCCAGCTCGAAGCCGCGCATGCCAACCAACAATGGCGCCGGGGCATCAGCCAGTCGCCGTATCTGGCGCCCGGACAGTGTTTTACCCTGGTCGGTCATTCGCGAGCCGAGCAGAACAGCGATTACCTGATCGTGGCTGCGACCTTGCAACTGGATGATACGGCGCAGTTGCGCTGCGAGGTCGAGGCGATCCCCACCAGTCAGGTGTTTCACGCGCCGATCCAGACGCCGCGTCCGCTGATCGCCGGACCACAGACGGCCTTTGTGGTCGGCAAGGCGGGCGAGCCGATCTGGGTCGATGAGTTCGGCCGGATCAAGGTGCAGTTTCACTGGGACGGCAGCGGGCGGCAGAACGAGCATTGTTCCTGCTGGGTCCGGGTCGCCCAGCCGCTGGCCGGCAAACGCTGGGGAGCGTTGTTCGTGCCCCGGGTCGGGCAGGAAGTGGTGGTGGCGTTTCTCGGCGGCGATCCTGATCGGCCACTGGTCACCGCCGGGTTGTACAACAGCGGTCACCGGCCGCCCTGGGCACTGCCGGACCAGGCGGCTCGCAGTGGTCTCAAATCGCAGTCGCTGGGCGAGCAGGGGGTGTACAACGAGCTGCGCTTCGAAGACAAGGCCGGTCATGAGCAGTTGTTGATCCATGCCGGACGCAACCAGGACCTGACAGTGCGCAACGATGCGTTCGCCAGCATCGGCAACGATTGGCACCTGACGGTCGGCGCCAATCAGTTGCTCAAGGTCAAGGCCGATCTCCATGAGTCCGTGGGCGGCAAGCGCAACAGTCGGATCGACGCTGATCACTCGCTGGATATCGGCGGCGACAGTCATTGCAAGGTGGCCGGGCAATGGCAGTCGACGGCCGCCGACATCGATCTCAAGGCCCACGGCAACCTCGTGCTGGAGGCGGGCAAGAGCCTGACCCTCAAGGTCGGCGCCAGCACCCTGGTACTCAGTGCCGCGGGCGTGGCCATCAATGGCAAGAGCGTGACCCTCGATGGTTCGGCGTCGGTCGACATCAACGGCGGCGGCGCCGCTGCGGCGACCTCGGCCAAGGCGGCGCAACCGGCGGCGGTCAAGCCACCCAAGGAGGCTGACGATGGTCGCGCTTGAGCGCCTGTCGCGCCGCGTCATGCTCCTGCTGCTGGCGCTTGTCCTCCCGGGATGTACCTGGTTCGGCTGGGACGATCCGCCCCCGGCGCCCGAACCGCATATCAAGTTGTCCCTGGAGGCGGCACTGGACAGCAATCCCGACCTGCACGGGCGACCGTCGCCCGTGGTGGTCAGGGTCCTGCAACTGGCGGACGGCAAGCGTCTGGAACAGATCGAGCTGTTCCAGTCCGAAGCCGAGGCCGAGCAGGCGCTGGGGAGCGAGCTGCTTCGACATGAGTCGCTGTTGCTACGCCCTGGCCAGCAGCAGGAGCAGAGTTTTATTCCGGTGTCCGGTACCCGCTTGATCGCGGTGGTGGTCGAGTACCGCAATATCGACCATGCCCAGTGGTGGGCCTGGGCCGAAATCGATCCGACGCGCTCTTCGCGGCTGACGGCCCTGATCGGTCGCCAACGCGTGGCGTTGACGTCAGTGCCTCTGGAGGAGAAATCCGATCATGAGTAGTGATGACCGCGTCGTGTGGGCCGAAGGCATGTTTCTGCTGCCGCAGCACTTCCAGCAGCAGGAGCGCCATCATCGGGCCCGGCTGGCGCAGGTGCTGCGCGCCTTGCAACCCCATGGCTGGGGCTTTGCCGCGTTGAAAATCGATGCGGCGCAGTTGGCGCTGGGTACGCTGGCCTTGAGTGCCTGTGAAGGGATCATGCCCGATGGCAGCCCCTTCGCCCTGACGGACGAGGAGCTGGCCCGGCTGCGTTATCCGGTGGCCGACAGCGAGCGTGATGTGCAACTGGTGCTGGCCCTGGCGGTCAAGCGCCCAGGCGCGACGGACACCGAAGCCAGCCCCGGCGCCGATAGCCTGGCGCGCTATCGGATCAGCGAAATCATGGTCGCCGACGTCCATGCCGAGGGCGCCGAACCGGCCTGCTTGCAGGTGAGCCGCTTGCACCTGAAGCTGGCGCGAGAAGAGCAGGTGGCCGCCTCCCATGTGTTTTTGCGGGTGGCCCGGGTGGTGGAGCGAACAGCCACCGGCCTGGTGGTGCTCGATCGGCAGCAGGTGGCGCCGCTGCTGGCCTGGCGCTGTTCGTCGGTGCTGGCGCGCTCGGTCGACGAGTTGATCGCCCGGGCCCGGCAACGCGGCGTGGCCCTGGCTGAAGGGCTGGGCCAGGGCGGGCTCGGTGGGCTGACGGAGATCCAGCAGTACGTGATGCTGCAGAGCGTCAATCGTGCCGAGAGCTTGTTGCTGCACCTGGCGAGCCAGCCAGCGCTGCACCCCGAGCTGTTGTACCGTGAGCTGGTGCGGCTGGCCGGCGAGCTGGCGATTTTCTGCCCGGACCGCAAGCGTCCCCGGGCGTACCCGCCGTACCGGCATGACCGCCTGGGTGAGACCTTTGTGCCGCTGCTCCAGGATCTGCTGCAGGCGTTGAGCGCCGTGACCAGTGCCGATGTGGTGGCCCTGACCCTCAAGAGTGGTGCCTTCGGCTTTCGTTTTGCCCAGGTGCCGGACATCAACCTCTACCAGTCGGCCCGTTTCATTCTCGCGGTCCGGGCACAAGTGCCCGACGAGGAATTGCGCAAAAGCTTTCCCAACCGCTTGAAAATCGGCCCGGCCCAGCGCTTGCACGACCTGGTCAATCTGCAACTGTCGGGGTTGGCGATCGAGGTGTTGCCGGCGGCGCCCAGGGAGTTGCCTTACTATCCCGGCTTCAGCTACTTCCAGGTGTCGAGTGACCACTCCTTGTGGGCCGACCTGGTGGACAGCAGCGGTTTTGGTTTGCATGTGGCCGGTTCGTTTCCGGGCCTGCAATTGGCGTTCTGGGCCATCAGGGCGTCGTGATGGCCTTTGCCAGGGCGGTTTCCAGAGCGCGCAAAAGCACCCATGAGGGGGGACCGGCGGCGGCCGATGAAAACCTCTGTCCGCTGGCTGACGATCTGCTGCATGAAGTGGTGGTGTTCCAGCGCCTGACCCGTCGGCCCGACCTCCCGACGCTGCGCCTGCGGCTGATCGCCCGGGTGCGGACTTTCCAGCAGCAGGCCCTGGCCCACGGTATCGAGCAGCGCATCGTGCTGCGCGCCCGTTATGCCCTGTGCACCTTGCTCGACGAAGTCATCGCCAGCAGCGAATGGGCGCGGGGCGCCTGGTCGCAGCACAGCCTGCTGATGACCTTTCACCAGGAAAGCGAGGGCGGCGAAGGCTTCTTCGTCTATCTGGATGAGGCACAGCTCAGACCGCTGGAGCACCTGGCGCTGCTCGAGCTGATGTACCTGTGCCTGGCGCTGGGCCTGGAGGGCCGCTATCGAATCCAGCGCGAAGGCCGTTCGATCCTGGCCCTCAAGCGTGCCCAGCTCCATGAAACCCTGCGCCTGCACCGCGCGCGTTATCCGCGGTCGGTGCCGAAGGCGGTGCACCGGGCGCAACGCTTGCGGCGCGCGCTGCGCTGGAGCCTGTATGGTCTGCTGGCGCTGCTGCCCATCCTCACGGTGGTGGGCGCGTATGACTTGCAAGTGCGTTCCGCCGAGCAATTGCGTAGCGCGGCGCGGCTGTTGTCGAGCAGTGACACGCGCCCCGCTGCTCGCCCGACATTGCCCTCGTTGGCCGAGCGTCTGGCCGAGGATATCCAGGCCGGGCGTCTGACGTTGCACGATGAGGCCGCTGGCGTTCGCCTGCTGCTCGGAACCACGGAGGTGTTTGCTCCGGGTGGCAGTCTGATCGCGCCACGGAACAGGGCGATTTTGCGGCGGATCGCCGCGGTGCTGGCGGATTGGCCGGGAGCGATCCGGATCATCGGCCACAGTGACGATACGCCGGTTGGCAAGGGCCTGGTCTCCAACCAACAGCTCTCGCTGCGCCGTGCCCGCGCGGTGCGCTTGGCGATGTTTGGCGAGGCCGTCGACCGCGGCCGTGTCCAGGCCCTGGGGCGTGGCGCCAGTGAGCCGCTGGTGCCGAATGACAGCGCGGGCAACCGGGCGCGCAATCGCCGGGTGGAGATCGTCCTCGAACCGTCCGTGAGCGCCGCCCTGCCATAGCGCCTTCACCTCCTTGCCCTTGTCGGATGACTGCCACCATGTTCCTGAGATTGTTGAAAAACCTGCTGCGGGCACTGCCGCTGGTGACGGGGCTCTATCTGTTGACCCTGCTGGTGCGCAGCCATGGCCCCCGGTTGTCCATCGACGGCGACTCGCCGCTGGCGCACGACTGGCAGCAGTGGTTGTTGCTGGGGCCGTTGTACTTGTCTGGGCTGATTTTTTTCTGCTGGGCCCGGCGTCGGCGCAAACGCCGCGAGTTGCTGCGGGCCGAGGCGGCGCAACGGGCGTTGCAGCGACTGGAGCCGCCTTGTGCGCGCGAGCGACGCTTGCGTGAGCGGCTGGAGCGCTGGCGTCTGGAAAGCCAGGCCAGCGCCGGCGGCCCGGTGTTCCTGCTGCTGGGGACGGCCGGCGCCGGCAAGCGTAGCCTGATGGGGGAGAGGCGCCGCCGGGCACGTGGGGTCGACGATCCGCCGCCCGATGACTTGCACCTGGGGCGTATCGGGGCCTTCTCTGTCATGGCCGCGAGCACGGCGCTGCTGACCCAGGTGGACCCCGACGGTGTACGGCTGTGGCGTTGCCTGCTCGATGAACTGAAAAACTCGCGTCGCCACGGGTTGGGGGTTGCGGGAGTGGTGCTGGTGCTCAATGCGCTGCATCTGTTGCGCCTGGCGCCCGCTGCCCGCGATGCCCAGGCCCTGATCCTGCGGGCGCGCCTGGAAGAGCTGGCCGCCGAGTTCGGTCAGGGCCTGGCAGTGCAGGTGATCGTCACCCACTGTGATCGCCTGCCAGGCTTCGAACCTTCGCTGCTGGCATTGCCGGTCGAGGAAAGAGACCTGGCGCTGGCCTTTGTCCGTGGGCGCAATCGACAGAACCTGGCGGGGCTGGTCGAGCGTCTGGCCGGCACTTTCGCGGCAGTGCAAGAGGCTCTCCCGGAGCGCTTGCAGAGGGAAGTACAGACTTCGGAGCGGGTTCAACTCTACGGTTTTCCACGACTGTGGCGACAGTTCGGCGAGGTCTTGCAGTCTTATCTGCAGACGGCATTTTTCGAGCAGCCACGGGTCTCGCAGGTCCACCTGCAATCGCTGTGTTGCGGCGGCCACTTGCGGGTCGAACCGGGCCCCCGGGCTGCCAGTCAGCGCCTGGTCCGCTGCCTGCAACGGCGTCGGCGTCGCGCGCGCTGGCTGAAATACCTGCAACCGGATGCCAGAGGGGGCCGCTGGTTGCTGGCATTCGGCGCGGGGACTTTGCTCATTCTGCTGGCAATGCTGCTTGGCAACAGTTACTGGCAGCAGACCCGACAGTTGCAGTGGCTGGCCGAGCAACAGGCGTTGCTCGCGGCGTTGCCGGCCAGCGCCGCCGGGACGAGTGTGTCAGCGCTGGTGCTCGAACGCCTGGGGCGTTTCCGGAACCTGGCCCATCCCCCCACTGACGGTTGGCCGCAGCCCGCTTTCTGGTTAAGCGGGTATCAGCGATTGCTGGAGCAGGCCCGTAGCCTTTACCAGCGGGCGTTGCTCGATGAGTTGCTGCCCAGCGTGGTGCAAACCTTGCAGCGCGCTCCACCGAATGGGCTGCACAGCGAGCGCCAGGAACGCTTGCGGTTATACCTGATGCTGGGTGGCCAGGGCCGCTTCGATGCGGGCGCCTTCGCGGACTGGCTGTCGGCCCAAGTGCTGGGCGATCTCGGTCAAGCGCTGGCCGTGGAGCAACGCCAGCAGTTGCAGATTCATGTCCAGGCGCTGATACCGCTTCTGGCGAGGGGGGCGCTGCTGAGTGTCGATCCACAGTGGGTCGAGCAGGTGCGTCAACACCTGCGGCGCGAGCCGCAACAGCAGCGCCTGTATGCTCGACTGGGCACGATGTTGGGCGCGGCCGACGACGAGGATTTCAGTGTCGTCGCCGTCAGCGCCAGCGAAGGCCTGCTGAGCCTTGCCCGGCGCAGCGGCGGGCCCTTGAACCGAGGCGTGCCGATACGCTTCAGCCCCAAGGGCTACGAGCGCCTGCGGGCCCGTCTGCCATTGCTGGTGGGCGAAGCGCTCAAGGATGAAGACTGGGTCATGGGTGAAGGGCTGCGACTGGACGCGCTGAGCTTGTACAACGAAGTCAGCGCGCTCTACGAGCAGGATTATATCCGGCACTGGGAGCGCTTCTTCGCCGACCTGCGGCTGCTCGGACTCGACCAGCCCGAATCCCTGGCGCCCAGGCTCGAACGTCTGGCGCGGGCTGACTCGGCGCTGTTCGCCGTGTTGCGTGCCGCCGGGCGTGAAACCCGCCTGGAAATCCCTCAAGCCCCGCAGCGCCTGGTCGACAGGGCGCGACAACAGGTTTCGTCACTGGCCTCCAACCTTTCCGCTGAGTTGGTCCAGGCGCTCCCGGCTCCGACTTCCGCCGAGGAACTGGCGGTCAACCGGCACTTTGCCGCGCTGCATCGGCTGACCAGCGCCAGCGAAGGCGCTGCCGCCCCGCTGGAAGCACTGCGCGAAGCCCTGGCCCAGGCCGCGGTCTATCTGCGGGCTCGCGAGCAAGCTCAACAGATGGGGGTGCCGGGCCCGCCAGGGGACGGCCTAGAACAACTGAAACGGCAGATCGACAACCTGCCGCCGCTGCTGCAACCGCTGTTTGCCGAGATCGTCAGCGTGGGGCGGCAACACGTGCGCCAGCAGACGGCGGAAACGCTTGGCGCCAGCCTGAACCGTCAATTGGGCCCCGAGTGCACGCGCCTGCTCAGCCAACGCTATCCGTTTGACCGGCAGGCCAGGGAGCAACTGACGCTGGCCGACTTCAACCGCTTGTTCGCGCCTTCCGGATTGCTGCGGGATTTTCAACAGCGTTATCCGGACGTCACGCTGCTGGAGGGCTCGGTGGCGGCGCAGTTCCAGCGTGCGGAGCAGATTCGTCGGGCGTTCTTTCCCGGCACGTCCGACGTCGCCAAGGTCGATTTCGAACTCAGCCCTGTGACCATGGATGAAAATATCGCCCAACTGCGCCTGACCCTGGACGAGCTGCAGCTCAATTATGCCCACGGCCCCCTCCGGCCCAGCCTGTTCACCTGGCCGACCCGGGCCCTGGGCAGCCAACTGAAAATGCTGGTCACACTGATCGACGGTCGGACCCTGGTGCGCTCGGCCGAAGGGCCTTGGGCCTGGTTCCGCTTGATGGAGCAGGGACGGTTGGGGCCGGCCCCGAGTGGGGAAGGGTACTGGTTGACTCTGAACTTCGAAACCTTCGAGGTGGTGCTGCAATTGCGCAGCGCCAGCCTTGACCATCCATTCGACCGCAAGATATTGAGCGATTTCCGATGCCCGTTGGCGTAGTGACTGTAGGCCCTTGGTCTGTCCCTCAACGCGAAGGTCGGTTTCGTAACGGGCCAGGGGAAATGTCCTATGTCGGTTGAGGCGACGACTGTTTAGCATGGCCACTCATAGCCCGCTGCTTGGCCATGGTCGCCCCGGCGGCCCGGTTTGCCAGGTACGGCTATCTGGCGCAGGAAGAGGGGACCTGCGGATCAGGGGGATTTATCGGTTGGGCAGGATGCCATTGTGAAGGGGTGGCGGTCCGCACAACGATTTTGCGTCGGTCGGGCCTGACCACTGCCGAGTCAGTTTTTCATTGGCAGCTGTGCAGGAGAGTCCATGCTCGAGAAAAAGCCTACCCGCCTTATGATTCTGGATGACCACAGCCTGGTCCTGTGTGGCATGGAGATCAAGATCCAGGCCGAGGCCGATCTGCTCTTGCTGGGCAGCTTCACCCGTGGTTCGGCGCTGCTGGCCGCCTTGCGCGAGCAGGAGGTCGACCTGGTGGTGATGGACTACTCCCTGCGTTCGGGCGAGGTCGACGGCCTGAACCTGATTCGCTCCTTGAGGATCCGCTTCCCGAAGTTGCGGCTGCTGATCATCTCGTCCTTGTATGTGCCCGCGACGGTCGCCCTGGCGCTGCGCTGTGGTGCCAGCGGCTTTATCGGCAAGGAATTGAACTCCGGCGAGTTTGTCCTGGCCATTCGTCAGGTGGCGGCTGGCAAGGTCTACCTGCACCCGGACATGGTCGAGGCGTTGCGGGTGCATGAGGTGTCGCGGCTTGATATCGCCATGCCCGCCTCGGAATCCGAGGTCGCCAGCCTGGACGAACTGGCCAGGACCTCTGAATTGACGGTGCGCGAGCACGAGGTGCTGCGCTGTTGCCTGGACGGTTTGTCGGTGACCCACATTGCGCGCAAGTTCTCGCGCAGCATCAAGACCATCAGCACCCAGAAACAGGCGGCATTTCGCAAGCTGGGGTTGCGTGGCGATAACGAGTTGTACAAGGTGCGTTATCAGATGGAGGGGCGCTGAAGTGCATTTTCCTGAAAATTCGCTGTCACAACTGTTCAGCGGGCGCGCAGCGATGCCGTTCTGATGCACAATATGCCCCGGACCGTTTTCCTCAGGATTTTCAATGTCGACATCATTCCACTTGCGTGCCGTTGCATTGGCACTGATGCTGGCGGGCGCCACGGGCTGCTCGTCGCCCACCAAGACCGCCGTTTACGAACGAGAAAATTTCGATGACGCCGGTACGTTCTCGCGCAACTACGGCGTGAGCGACACTGCGTCCTGTGAGGCGGCCCGACGCGCCTTGCTCAGCCAGGGTTACATCATCACCAGCAGCGACCCGAAGCTGATCAGCGGCAACAAGAGCTTCCAGCAGACCGGCGATACCCACATGCAGATCAGCTTCAGCGTGGTCTGTGCGGCGGACGGTGGCTCCAATCATCGTTCGACCATGTTCGCCAACGCGCTGCAGGACCGTTATGCCCTGAAGAAGGTCAACAACTCCGCCAGCCTCGGCGTGGGCGTACTGGGTTCGGTGTCGATGCCGATTGGCTCGACGGATGACTCGATGGTCAAGGTGGCCAGCGAGACGGTATCCTCGGCGACGTTCTACGATCGTTTTTTTACCCTGGTGGAGCTGTTCCTGCCGCCGGAAGTGAAGAAAGAGAAGCATACCGACGAGAAGCCCAAGGCCGAGCTGGGGGTGCCTGAGGCGATGTCGGCCAAGGCCCAGGCGGATAAACCGACAGAGCCCAAGGTAGTGCCCCCCAAACCGGTGGAGCCGACGCCGACGCCGACGCCAGTGCCGGCGCCGAAGGCCGCGGAACCTGCGCACAGTGCTCCCGCCACTTCCGAACCGGTTGCCGCGCCGAGCGAAGCCGCGCCTGTCATGCCGCTCGAGAAGACCCCCGCCACCCCGGAAAAGCCTGCTGAGTCGACGCCCGTGCCAGCAACCAGCGCGCCGGCAACTCCAGCTCAGTAAGCACAGCTCAGTGGGATCGGGTTTGTCGACCTCGGTCCCTTGATCTTGTGTCGGGCGTTGCCGCCTGCAAAATAAAAGTGGGTAAATCCTGACCGTTCTGCTAATTTTTTATTGCAGGTTTCTTGCTCAAGGAACCTGGGCAGACGGGTGCTTCATTTTTCCTTCATATGGGGCCCCTATGCTGGCCTTGGCCCGCTTGTATCTGTAGACGCGGGCGACGGACGTCAACGATAACGCAGGTAACCTGATGCCCCGCGCTGTCCTGGCTACCATCGCGAGCAATCGAGCGTCGACCGGCTGCTCCTACAGGAATGGTCAGCAAGACAGCGGTTTTTACCCTCGAACGAAAAAAGGAGTTTCACGATGGATGAATATCAAGAAGAGCTGTTGGAATTCCGGGCTTTCGAGCTGGACCCCGTTGAGCCTGCTGAAGATGCGACCGAGCTGTAGGCGGTCGTTTTTCGGCTCAGGCCGAATGCCGCTGACTGCGGCGGAACTCGCCGGGTGTCTGGCCGCTCCAGCGTTTGAAAGCCCGCTGAAAGGCCTCGGCCGAGGCAAAACCGAGCAGGTAGGCGATTTCGCCAAAGGCCAGTTCGGTGTCGCGAATATAGGTCATTGCCAGGTCACGGCGAGTGTCATTGAGAATGGCGCGAAATTGCGTGCCTTCCTCGGCCAGTTTGCGTCGTAGTGTCCAGGTCGGCAGCTTCAGGCGTGCCGCCACTTCTTCCAGGTCGGGTTCCCGGCCACCATTGAGCAAAGGTCCCAGCAACTGAGTGATACGTTCACGCAGGCTGCGGGTGCGCGTCAGTTGTTCCAGTTCCCGTTCGCACAGTTGCAGCAGATGCCGCCAGGTACTCGGGCAATGTTGCGGATTGCGCAGGCCCAGGCTGGCCTGGCTCAGGCGCAGCTGATTATGCTCGGCGCCGAAGTGCACCGGACAGTCGCCCAGGCCCTTGTAGGCCGCGGCGTAGTCCGGCTCGGCGAACTCGATGTCGATGCGCTCGGCGTGCAGCGGTTCGCCAGCGACGCTGGCCAACTGCTGCAACCAACCGGCGATGATCGAGTCCACCACGAAACGGTTGTAGGCGTTGTATGGGCTGATGGAGTAGAAGCGCAGCCAGGCGCCGTCGGCGTCTTCGTGGAAGCTCGACTGCCCGCGATAGTTGGCGCCGTAGAGAGCCTCGAAGCGGGTCAGGGTTCGCGCCGCTTCGCGTACCGTCGGGGCCTGGGCGGCGGTCACACCGGCCAGGCCGACCTGGCTCAGGCGGCTGAGCCGGCCCATGCGCAGGCCCAGGGCCGGATCGCCGGTCAGTTGGATTGCCGCGTGTCCCAGGCGCATGTAGCGCGGAATCGACAGCCGCGCGCCCGGCTCGGCCAGGCGTGCCGGGTCCAGCCCGTATTGCGCCAGCAGGCGCTCAGGGTCCTGGCCATGGCTGCGCACCGCATCGGCGAGGCTGTGGACGAAGGCCACCGACAGGTCGCCCAGGCGCATCGTCACGGCCTTCATGGCAGCCACAGGTTCAATAGGCGGGCGCCGCGATCACTGCCGTCCCGCGCGGCGATCGAGCGGCCATCCTGGCTGATAAAACTCTGGCCCGAATAGCGCTGGTTCCAGAACTGGCCGTGCAGGAACACGCTGATGCCGGCCGTGGACTGGCTGGCTGGCGCGCGGCTGATCAGGGTCAGGCGATGCCAGGCCTCGCCCTCGCCGAGTTCGCCGGGACGCAGGCTGATCTCCGCCGGGGTGGCCGCGTTCTTGAAGCCGCGCCAGGGTTTGTCCCAGCTGTTCTGGCCGGGCAGGGAGGCGGCCACGGCAATCAGCGATACGCCGAGTTCGTCCAGCTTGCTGTAGTTGTCCGGGTACCAGCTGTCAGTGCCGATCAGCACCCCCAGCTTACCGGCCGGGGTCTGCACGGCAGTCAGTTCCTGGCGTCCGCCACCCTTGATGTAGCCGCGTTCATCGAAGGTCGGGTAGAGCTTGCGTTGCGGCTGGCCGAGGGGATGTCCGTCGGCGGCGAAGACCAGGCTGACGTTGTACAGGGCGCCCTTGCCGATTTTCAGGGTGCCTTGCTCGACACTGGGGTCTGGCAGGACGATGGAGCCGGCCACCAGGGTGACGCCGAACTCTTTCGCCAGGCCGCCGAACAACGCCTGGTAATCCTCGGCCATGGTCCTGGCCTTCATGCGCAGGCGGGCGTCTTCGAGAAAGCTGCGACCCTTGGCATTGAACAGGGCGCCGAGCAGCTTCAGCGGGTTGCCGAACATCAGCCAGTTCATCGCCTCCTGCTGGTCGAGGGCCTGGTAGAGCTCATCCTTTTCATCGCGCAGCAGCAGCCAGGTACCGATATGTTCGGGCAGCACCACGATGGTTTTTTCGTTCAACAGGCCCAGGCCACGAGCTTGTTGCAGATAGGCGGCCAACTTGCGCCGCAGTCGCGCCGGGCTCTGGTAGTCGTTGGGGAACAGTTCCGGTTGCAGGCCCAGCAGGTTGCCGTGAGCGCCCGCCACACCCTGGTTCACGGCCAGGCGGATACGCAGGTCCGAGAGGTAGTGACCGCTGCTGCGTTGTTGGGTCCATACCCCGTAGCCGGTGACGGCGGCGAGCAGCAGGGCCAGCAAGGAGAGGAGAAGAAATTTGCGCATGGGAGCGGATAACGAACGACCGTGTGCCGGAGCTTGTATGTTCTCCTAAATTTGTCTCCAGGGTGCGAAAAAACAATGATCTGGCACGAAAATTTCAAATCGCTGGATATTGTATTTTCACAACGAGAGGTCGAAATTTTCGAGTCATCGAGCTGGCTGAAAGTTTTAGATCAGATCGCGATCCCTGGATCGGCACCAACGGGCAGGCGACATCCCAAATGCTTTTTTGAAGTGCTTGGTCATGTGGCTCTGATCGAAAAATCCTGCTTCTACCGAAGCCTCGACCAGAGATTTACCAGCAAAGACCGCCGCCTTGACGCGATCCAGACGCCGCATTGTCAGGTAGCGGTGGGGGCTTGTGCCGAAATAGACTCGATAATCTTTGGACAAGCTCCATTTGTCCCGTCCGGTGCACTCGGCCAGGTCATCAAGGCTGACGGGCTGTTGAATATTGTCGTTCATGTACTCACGCGCCCTGTTGGCTGCACTGAAGCAATTGGCTCCAGTAGCGGCGCGTTCACCGCATATAGCCTGCAGCGTAGTGAATAGCTGGAAAACGGCGTCGTCCTCCTCCAGCGGTTCAAGTGGGTCATCCAGTGCGGCGAGAAGGTTATCTGTCGCCGCCGCAAACCGAGGATCATTGGAGATGCCACCCTTCAAGAAAGGCAGCGGTCTTCCGTGCAAGACCTCCTGTGCCAATTCTGGAGTGATATAGAGCATTCGATAGCGAAAACCCGAGTCACTGCCGGCATGACCGTCATGTTCTTCATCAGGATGCAGAACCATGGTTTCCCCTGGCAGGCTATTTCGATTTTCCCCCTGGTAGCGAAAACTCTGGACACCCGAAAGGGTACGACCGATGGCATAAGTATCGTGCCGATGAGGGTCGAAGCCATGTGCGCTGAAAAAGGCCTCCAATCGCTCAACTTTGGAGGAGTGCGGGGAATGTCGAACCCAATCCTTTGGAGACGGAAGCTCTATCATGGCCGGGCTACCTGGCTTTTGAGTGTTCCTGACATAGTGCTGATCCTTAGCTTGGTGAGCTTACGCGATTGTAACGCAGGTTGAGTAATAAGAATTACTCAACATTTAGGAAGCTAACACTGCTCTTCCTTTTTTAGAAGAGAATTCAGCTCTCCAGTACGAAGCTTTCATTCAAGCCACAAGCACTATAGTTCCAGTGATGTTACGACTTTCCAACAGCAGGTGGGCCTGTGCCGCCTGCGCAAGCGCTGCTCCCACACGAACCTGCAAATCCTCTGGTTCATCTGGTTGAACCAACCGATAGGTGTAAGCCCCTGCAGCAGCCCGCCCGCGGGGGGAAGCCGATGCACACTCCCGGCTCTTCGGTATGGCTTATTTGAGTGCCGAGTAAGTCAGGTAAATGGAAAAGGACAGCAGCGAAAGCCCGATCAACTTGGGTACCCAGCGTTGCATGGCGTGGCTCGGTGCAGTGCGCACTACCTGCCCCAACCACGCCCAGGCGACCCCGATCGGTACTACGATCAGGATAAAGGACAGCAGCGCCCAGCTGTAGAGTTCAGCCGTACCATAAACTTCCCGAGGAAATACCATGGAGGCGAATAACAGCGCCTTGGGGTTGAGTAGCGTTGCGGTCAATAGTGACCTGGAGCTTACGGCCGAGCGCTGGGATTCGCTCGTCAACTGTTTCATCGAGGCAATGCGGTAAGCAATGAACGTCAGGTAGGCGGCGCACAGCAACTTCATTGCCGTACCTATGCCTGGGTAGCGTGCGGACAATGCAATGAGTACGAAGCCCCAGGCACTGATTGCGATGCTGTAGCCGAGCGCTTCGGTGGCGATCAATGGCAATGTCCGAGCCGGGCCGCAGGTATAACCGGACGTCATCAGCAAGGTATTGGTGGGACCTGGCAGCAGCAGAATCAACGATGCGCCCGAGGCGATGTTGAGAAATACGTTAATGAAATCCATTTCAAAGATGATCCAGTCATAGTTACAAGGCGATGAAATCTCGCAGGGCATCCAAAACTTTTGGCAAGTTTTGACGAACGAAAAAGTGGTCCCCAGGGAAAACCTGGTGGACAAAGTTGCCAGTGGTCTTGTCCGACCATGCCTGCAATCCGGAGATCGGTACGGAAGGATCGCCATCGCCGCCAATGGCGAGAATCGGTATTGCAACCGGATCGGCATCAGCCAGATTGATGCTTTCGGAAAGGGCGAAGTCGCTGCGCAAGGTTCTCAAGGCAATGGCGCGCAGGCCCGGGTTGGCTGCGATTTCGCTGGAAAGTCCGCCCAACCCCATGATGTAGTCCATGAACTGCTCGTCGCTCATGGTTGACGCGCTCAGGCGATGCGCGGGAGAGGCGGAGCTGGCACAGGCAGTGAGTGAGACGATCTGCAAGTTGGGATAAAGCGTGTCGCAGTAAGTCGCAAATTTTTGCGCTATACCGGCACCCAGGCTGTATCCGAACAGGTGCAGAGGCAGGTCGAACAAATCGCTGGCCGCATGCACCAGGGGCGGTAGGAGATCGTTGATGTCGGTGATGAATGATTCATCAAAGCGCGATTCTCGTCCCGGCAACTGGACGGCGCAAACCTCGATCCGCGGGCCCAGCATCGCTTGCCAGTCTCGATAGAACGAGGCGCTGCCGCCACCGAACGGAAAGCACAACAGGCGACTGCGCGCCGCCGGTTGAACTTTTCGCTGAAGCCATTTACTCGATTGCGGGTTACTCATCGCAAGCCTCTGCTGGCTGTTCGAAATACGCATTGCCATTGGCTGCGAACCAGTCACGTCGCGGAGGCGTAAACACATCAAGGTCGACGGTATCCTCCAGGCATTCGGCGGCATGCGGGACATTGGCTGGAAAGTGGAGAACGTCCCCGGCGCACAGTGTTGTGCTCTGTTCCATCTCCAGGCCGTGAGTAAAGCGGATCTTGCCCTTGAGGATATAGGTCATCTGTTCGTTGGGATGGCTGTGATGTTTGACCACGGAACCGGCTTTCATGGTCAGCTTCACCATCATCAATTCATCGCCGCTGATGATCTGCCGCACTATTGAGTCGCCCAACTGCTCTCGCGGGACTGTATCCCAATTAATCGCCTGTTGTTGCTTGAGCATCTCAGAGTCCTTGAGTGTGAATGTAGAAGTCGTAGAGCATGAAGGCGGCGCAGACCGCCAGCGCGATGCCCATCAACCGATTGAAGAAGTTGAAGTACGACTCCTTGGTGATTCGCTTGCCGAGCGCCGCGCCGAGAAATGAATAGATACCCGGAGCACCGGCGCCGCCCAGGGCGATCATGATGGAAACCAGCGCGATGTTCGTGCCCGTGACGTGAGCGGCGGGGAACATCACGGTCGTGATGGGCAGTACCACCATCATCCCTTTTGGATTCAATGCCTGGATGAGGAAGCCATTCCAGAATGTCAGAGGTTTGTCCGTCGGCTGACTTGCCTCGACCTTGCCGGGCAGGACAACTTTGGAGGTAAAGACCTTGAAGGCCAGGTAAAGGGTATACAACCCACCGATGAGCGCCAGGTAAGGCAGCACGGAACGCGAAATCAACGCCTCGCCGGTATAACCAAAAATCAGGAACAGCGCGAACATCGCGCAACCGACCCCGATGAAGAAACCGACCGTGCGGCGAAACTGCCCGGTGAGTCCGGCGTTCAACCCCATCACATTGACCGGGCCGGGGCTGTACATAACGCTGAAGGCGTAGAGGAAAATTTCCATGTTGTAACTCCTGTTCAGGCCGACTGCAGGCCAAACGTCGAAAGAATCGAGGTGTAGGCAGACTGATCAATTACTTCGTCGTTGGCGACCATCTGCTTCTGCCATTGGTAAAAGGTACGGAAGGCGGAGACGGGATCTCCTTGGACCAATGCAGCGGTCACTTGCGCCGGTGGCAGCGTCCCGTTTTCCCCCAGGCGTGCAGAAAGTTTCTGGCAGCCGTTGAGGAAACTGTCGATCTGATCAATCAAGGCCTTCCGGATCACCAGCACCTTTTCAGGCTCTTCGCCGACCAGCAGCGCAAGGTCCACCGCTGGATCGCCTTCACCGCGGCTGCCGGCATATTCGACGGATTCGAGCAGTGTCAGTGGGACAAACGCCTCCATGCCACCCATGTCGAAGATGAGTCCGGCAAGCACACCGATGTTCTTTTTCTGGATCGATGCATCGACCTGTAGATGATTCGGGCGATGCGTGACAGTCGTCACGGCCGCCTGGAAGCTTGGACTGAAGTCGACACGTACCGGCAGGCCCTGGCTGGCTTCCTGATGGAATGTCCCGTATTGCGGACTCCAATACAGCTGCGCGCGGTCTGGCGAGGTCTGTTCTATTCGCGCAATCGCTTCACCGGGAATGCGCTTGTCTTCATGCAGACGGGCACTGCCTTTGCGCAGCAAGGCGTTGATCGTATCGTTGTGGACTTGCGATGCCGGTTTGCCATCGAGCCAACCGGTGCGGATGGCATAGCCAGTCTTGAGCACTGGCGGGATCGGCATCGAGTGCTCATCCACCTGTGCGTCGAGGGAGAGGCTGAAGCGAATCGGCAGGCCGACTTTTCTGGCGAAATCAAGATCGGTCTTGTTGTGGGCCGGATTCACCAGCACGGCACCCGTGCCGAAGTCGGGCTTGACCCAGTCCGCAACCCAGACGGACATCAAGTCGCCTGTCAGCGGATTGCGGACATAAGCACCGGTGAAGTAATTGTCAGTGGCGGGACGATCGGCCAGACGCCGTGTGAACCAGTGGTATTTGTGCACCGCGATGGCACAGGCTGCCGTACAGGAACTCCAGTCCGTAACGAAAACGTCGATGGACTCTTGCGAATCGAACAGCTTCAACGAACAGATTGCCCCCTGGGACTGGCGCACGGTCTTTCGGATTTTAGAGACGATCTTTTCCGACCAAAACGGAATCTGGGTCGATATCTGCGCCGTGGCATCGCAAGAGGGGCCGTAGAACGCTTCAAACGCCGTACCATCCTCGAGGGCATTGAAGTGCACCTGGCCATTTTCCAGGAGCCGATTCAGGTGCAAGGCCGCCTCGATCTTGTCGGCACTGACCGCCGCGCATTGGGTGGCGCGGCTCATGAAAGCCGCAAACAGCGAGCCTCGTTTGAAGGTCAGGTCGACAGCCTCACCGGTTTGCGGCTGCTCCAGCAACGCGAAAGTTTTCATGATCTTGTCTCCAGTTTGGCCGGCCCACGCAGTTGACGTGGGCCGGCCCGGGGTTAGCCCATTTGTGCGGTCAAAGTCGGTTGAATAGCCTTACTGAGTTTGATCACCGAAGAGTTGCGGAACAGCGACTCCATGTTGATGTGAACTTTCAAATCATCATGCAGTTGACGCTGGATCTCCGCCATCATCAGTGAGTGCCCACCGACGTCGAAGAAATCCTCGTCCATTTTCAGTTCCGGGTAATTCAGCACGTCGGCGCAGATTTTGTGGATGGCGTTCAGCATGGTTTTTTTCTCCTCTGCCTGCGAGAACGAGAACAGTTGGTCGCGGTTGTTGGTCGTGCGGATCTTGTTGTGATCGTAAGTGTCCGTACCGGACACCAGCACCGTCGCATAGTTAGTCAGGTCGAATGTTTCGCCGTGCGCGTTGTACTTCTCGAGATCCGGATAAACTCGCACGTGAGTGGGGACGTAACGGCCGGAAATGGCCAGTCGGGTCTGCCGCTCGGTGGAGTTGTTGTGAGAAGCGTGAGCACAGGATGCGGTGAAAATCACGCACTCACCTGCCTGCAGTTCCATGTCCACCGGGTTTGCACTTTCCGGATCCCAGGAAGGATCAACCTTGAACTCGGAAAAGTCGTAGCCGAAGAAGCCCGTATCGGTTTGAGTGTGCTGGTAGTCGCCATTGCGGCCAGTAGAGACGCTTTTCTTTTCGTCGTAGTAATACTTCTTGTGCGAACCCGGCAGAAAGCGCATGCAGGCGGTTTCCTTGGTCGCGGGTGTGAACGCGGTCCACACCGTCAAGTCGATGTAAGCGTTCCAATCGGTCTGCGTCGGCACGATCAGTGGATTGCCGTCGGTGTAACTGTAGTCACGCACCTGGTGCCATTCAGTACCCCGGCCGCCTGGAAACTTGGCGAACCACTCCGAGCGCCAGCAAAGCAGATCGGCGCCGAGAATACCGCGAAGGTATTTCAGAATGGTCGGGTGCATGATGTGCCGGGACAATTCGGGAATATCGAAATGTCGGTCATAGTTCATGTTGTTGTCATACAGAATGTGCGAGCGGTCATGGTTGGCGGCGCGTAATGCACGCAGGATTTCTGCCGCTTCATCGGTTCATAAAGTTTGATCGGACCGATGAAACCATTCTTCTCGAAGAACTCGATATCCTTCTGAATGTCATCAGTGATTACTGCGTTTGCAGGTAATCCGGTCGTGGCAGAAATTTTTTGGTCCATCTGTGTCATTGGATACTTCCTTTTTGGGATGATGCGGTACGCGTTCTTCAGGCCATGCCCAACAGGGCCTTGCGATCGATTTTGCCGTTCTGGGTCAGTGGGAACTGCTTGCAGCCACGTAACGCCGCGGGTGCATATGGCGGGGCAGGAGCGTTCCGAGCCGATGACCGATGTCGCGAAGCGCAGGCAGTTCGTCCGCCGTGGTCACGAAGGCGGTGAGCTCCGGTTCCTGGTCAGGGAGGGCCTGGGTGTTCAAGACAATGGCATCCTCAATCGCCGGCAAGGCATTGCGAACCCCATTCTCGATCTCGGACAGATTCACGAGCATGCCGCGGATCTTGATCTGGTTATCTCGTCGCCCCAGGCAGATCGACTTGTCGTCCGACACGCGCCGAGGCGTAATCCCCGGTGAAGTAGACGAGACGCACGACGTCATCGATGGATACGTGCCTGAAACGTTCCGCCTGCAGAGAAGGGTTGTTCAGATAGCCTCTGCCGACACCCATGCCGGAGATCACGATCTGACCAATGTCTCCCACGGCAACCGGACGATCCTCGTCATCAAGAATGTCCACGCGGCAATTACCAACAGGGTTGCCCATGGGAATGCCTTCGGCCAGATAGGTCTGGTAGTCAGACATGGTGTAAGACGTCGCCACGTCCGTGCATTCAGCAACGCCGTACTGGTGGATCAAATTGCATGCGGAGCCTTTTTTCCGGGCCCAATCCCATCACCCGGGCGGTTGCCAGTGCCTCACCGCCGATAAACAGATGCCGTAGCGTCCCCAGGCGGTCCCCGGCCTGGCCGGCCTGGATGATCAGATAGAGGGAGCTGGGTGCCAGGTGAATGCTGCGGATTCGGTGACGTTCAATGAGATCGACAATCTCGTAGCCATCAAACACGCTACTGCTGGTGAGTGAAATTGCCGCGCCGCAATACAGTGGTGTTACCAGGCTGCGCTGGGAAATGTCGAAGCCGAATGCCGATACCAAAATGCCGTTGGCTTCCTGGTCGGGCCATATTCATTGACATGCCAGTTGATCAGATTCGCCCAGCTGCGATGAGTAATGGCGACAGCCTTGGGAATGCCAGTAGTACCCGAAGTGAATACGGTGTAGCAAAGGTCGTTCTCCCGGGCCGGCGAGACAAATGCTTCAGCCATGGGGGCTTGCGCAGTTGCCGGCGCAAGGATTCGATCTCGGCGACCGCGAGCGGTACTTCCTTGAGGATCTCGGCGGTCTGCGCGGTGGCGAAGATGAGTTTGAGATTCGCCAGTTGTTGAATCATCAGCATCAGTCGAGAGGCTGGATTGGCAATATCCAGCGGTACATAAGCCGCGCCGCATTTGAGAATCCCGATGATGCAGACCAGGGTCGACACAGACGGCTGGAAAAAAATCCCGACCAGGTCTCCCGCCTGAATACCTTGGGCTCTCAGATAAGCTGCCAGAGCGGAGGATTCACGATCAAGTTGGGAGTAGGTCAATGTTTCATATACGTTGCGTACGGCGACAGCATCAGGCGTTGTGTCCGCCCAATAAGCCACTTTTTCATGAATCATGGGCGCGCGAATGCCCTGCTTATCAATAAAAGACATCGATTTACTTCCTGAAGTGGAGTCAGTTGGTGGTGGAGAGTCTGGCCGCGGTCTCGATGATGATGTCTTCCTGTCCAGCCACTAACTTGCGTTGACCCAGTAGTTGATAGAGTTGAAATTCGTTCCACTTTGAATTGCTCCGCCGCGCGTTTTATATGCGGTGCAAAACCGGAGAACAGGCCATGAATGCCACTGGCGATATTGGCAGCCCCAATGTGCGGAGTCAGGCAATCCAGATAGTGTTCCGAGGAGCGCGCCAGGCTGGCGGCCGCTTCAAATGAACACTGCGTCCGATACCCCAGGCGATTGAGCACTGCAATCAGGGTCTCGAGTTGAGTATTACCGGCGCCCGCGCCAAAGCCTTTGATGCAGGCGTCCAGCAGTTCGGCGCCTTCCTCAACCGCGGCGATTGAGTTCGCCACAGCCATGCCCAGATTATTGTGGGCATGAAAACCCAGTTTCGTATCGGTCAACTGCTGAATCGCCTGGATCCGCCAGCGCACATCGTCAGGGGTAAGGTAACCTGCGCTATCCATGAGAATGATTGCATCGGCGCCGTAGCTCGCCATGAGCGAGGCTTGTTCGGCGAGCACTTCCGGTTCGGCCATGTGGCTCATCATCAGGACGCCATAAACGGTCTTGCCCTGGTTTTTGACGGACTCGATATAAGGCGCGGTGATGTTGGCTTCGGTGCAATGAGAGGCGATCCGGAAGACATCGACACCCATATCGATGGCAAGCTCGAGGTCTGTCGATTTGCCCAAGCCGGGAATGAAATGAACACCCAGCCGCCCATGCCGGATCGCTGATCTGGCTGTCTCGAGCATTTTCTGGTCATTAACGCTGCTGATCCCCAACAGCGCCGAAGAGCCGCCGAGTCCGTTGCCATGGCCCACTTCAATGATGTCGATGCCGGCGGCATCCGCCTGCTCGGCATATTGACGGATCTGGTCTATTGAAAGCTGGTGTCGCACGGCATGGTTGCCATCGCGCAAAGTGCAGTCAGTAATGGTAATCATGCGGCGGTCCGCTCCCAGCAAGCAGAATGGAGTTCGGCGACAGCAATGGCGGCACAATTGATAATGTCCAGGTTGCCAGCGTAGGCCGGCAGGTAATCACCGCTACCTCGCACAGTCACGCTCATGGTCAGGTGGCCCTTCGATTCGATGGGCTCCAGGACCATCTGGTAGCCGGGAACATATTGTTGAACGCGAGCAACCATCTGCCTGACACTCGCCCGAACTTTCTCGATGCATTCATAGTTGCCCTTGGCGAACACTGTCGTCTGCATGTCGATGCCAGGTTTGGCCGGGTTGATATTCAGAACCGCCTTGGTCATGCCAGCGCCGCTGAAATGCCGCAAGGCTTGTTCGGTGGTCAAAATGTACTGATTGATGTTTTCTCGGGTCCAGACCGGCGCTGTTTGACGCGATGGTCGAGGCGACTTCGATATATTCCAGGGACTGGAAAGACTGAGCGATCGCATAGGCCAATGGGATGCTTGCCTGGCCGCCACAAGTGATCAGATTCACGTTGCGCTCGTTGGCCATGCTGTCCAGATTGATCGACGGTACGCAGATCGCCCCGATCTTCGCGGGCGTCATGTCTATCGCAAACAGGTTGGCCTTGCGAAACACCTGGTCGTTGATCCGGTGAG
>NZ_CAJFDC010000034.1 GCF_904067045.1 Pseudomonas sp. FEN
CGTGGTCACGAAGGCGGTGAGCTCCGGTTCCTGGTCAGGGAGGGCCTGGGTGTTCAAGACAATGGCATCCTCAATCGCCGGCAAGGCATTGCGAACCCCATTCTCGATCTCGGACAGATTCACGAGCATGCCGCGGATCTTGATCTGGTTATCTCGTCGCCCCAGGCAGATCGACTTGTCGTCCGACACGCGCCGAGCGTAATCCCCGGTGAAGTAGACGAGACGCACGACGTCATCGATGGATACGTGCCTGAAACGTTCCGCCTGCAGAGAAGGGTTGTTCAGATAGCCTCTGCCGACACCCATGCCGGAGATCACGATCTGACCAATGTCTCCCACGGCAACCGGACGATCCTCGTCATCAAGAATGTCCACGCGGCAATTACCAACAGGGTTGCCCATGGGAATGCCTTCGGCCAGATAGGTCTGGTAGTCAGACATGGTGTAAGACGTCGCCACGTCCGTGCATTCAGCAACGCCGTACTGGTGGATCAAATTGCATGCGGAGCCTTTTTTCCGGGCCCAATCCATCACCCGGGCGGTTGCCAGTGCCTCACCGCCGATAAACAGATGCCGTAGCGTCCCCAGGCGGTCCCCGGCCTGGCCGGCCTGGATGATCAGATAGAGGGAGCTGGGTGCCAGGTGAATGCTGCGGATTCGGTGACGTTCAATGAGATCGACAATCTCGTAGCCATCAAACACGCTACTGCTGGTGAGTGAAATTGCCGCGCCGCAATACAGTGGTGTTACCAGGCTGCGCTGGGAAATGTCGAAGCCGAATGCCGATACCAAAATGCCGTTGGCTTCCTGGTCGAGGCCATATTCATTGACATGCCAGTTGATCAGATTCGCCCAGCTGCGATGAGTAATGGCGACAGCCTTGGGAATGCCAGTAGTACCCGAAGTGAATACGGTGTAGCAAAGGTCGTTCTCCCGGGCCGGCGAGACAAATGCTTCAGCCATGGGGGCTTGCGCCAGTTGCCGGCGCAAGGATTCGATCTCGGCGACCGCGAGCGGTACTTCCTTGAGGATCTCGGCGGTCTGCGCGGTGGCGAAGATGAGTTTGAGATTCGCCAGTTGTTGAATCATCAGCATCAGTCGAGAGGCTGGATTGGCAATATCCAGCGGTACATAAGCCGCGCCGCATTTGAGAATCCCGATGATGCAGACCAGGGTCGACACAGACGGCTGGAAAAAAATCCCGACCAGGTCTCCCGCCTGAATACCTTGGGCTCTCAGATAAGCTGCCAGAGCGGAGGATTCACGATCAAGTTGGGAGTAGGTCAATGTTTCATATACGTTGCGTACGGCGACAGCATCAGGCGTTTGTGCCGCCCAATAAGCCACTTTTTCATGAATCATGGGCGCGCGAATGCCCTGCTTATCAATAAAAGACATCGATTTACTTCCTGAAGTGGAGTCAGTTGGTGGTGGAGAGTCTGGCCGCGGTCTCGATGATGATGTCTTCCTGTCCAGCCACTAACTTGCGTTGACCCAGTAGTTGATAGAGTTGAAATTCGTCCACTTTGAATTGCTCCGCCGCGCGTTTTATATGCGGTGCAAAACCGGAGAACAGGCCATGAATGCCACTGGCGATATTGGCAGCCCCAATGTGCGGAGTCAGGCAATCCAGATAGTGTTCCGAGGAGCGCGCCAGGCTGGCGGCCGCTTCAAATGAACACTGCGTCCGATACCCCAGGCGATTGAGCACTGCAATCAGGGTCTCGAGTTGAGTATTACCGGCGCCCGCGCCAAAGCCTTTGATGCAGGCGTCCAGCAGTTCGGCGCCTTCCTCAACCGCGGCGATTGAGTTCGCCACAGCCATGCCCAGATTATTGTGGGCATGAAAACCCAGTTTCGTATCGGTCAACTGCTGAATCGCCTGGATCCGCCAGCGCACATCGTCAGGGGTAAGGTAACCTGCGCTATCCATGAGAATGATTGCATCGGCGCCGTAGCTCGCCATGAGCGAGGCTTGTTCGGCGAGCACTTCCGGTTCGGCCATGTGGCTCATCATCAGGACGCCATAAACGGTCTTGCCCTGGTTTTTGACGGACTCGATATAAGGCGCGGTGATGTTGGCTTCGGTGCAATGAGAGGCGATCCGGAAGACATCGACACCCATATCGATGGCAAGCTCGAGGTCTGTCGATTTGCCCAAGCCGGGAATGAAATGAACACCCAGCCGCCCATGCCGGATCGCTGATCTGGCTGTCTCGAGCATTTTCTGGTCATTAACGCTGCTGATCCCCAACAGCGCCGAAGAGCCGCCGAGTCCGTTGCCATGGCCCACTTCAATGATGTCGATGCCGGCGGCATCCGCCTGCTCGGCATATTGACGGATCTGGTCTATTGAAAGCTGGTGTCGCACGGCATGGTTGCCATCGCGCAAAGTGCAGTCAGTAATGGTAATCATGCGGCGGTCCGCTCCCAGCAAGCAGAATGGAGTTCGGCGACAGCAATGGCGGCACAATTGATAATGTCCAGGTTGCCAGCGTAGGCCGGCAGGTAATCACCGCTACCTCGCACAGTCACGCTCATGGTCAGGTGGCCCTTCGATTCGATGGGCTCCAGGACCATCTGGTAGCCGGGAACATATTGTTGAACGCGAGCAACCATCTGCCTGACACTCGCCCGAACTTTCTCGATGCATTCATAGTTGCCCTTGGCGAACACTGTCGTCTGCATGTCGATGCCAGGTTTGGCCGGGTTGATATTCAGAACCGCCTTGGTCATGCCAGCGCCGCTGAAATGCCGCAAGGCTTGTTCGGTGGTCAAAATGTACTGATTGATGTTTTCTCGGGTCGCCAGACCGGCGCTGTTTGACGCGATGGTCGAGGCGACTTCGATATATTCCAGGGACTGGAAAGACTGAGCGATCGCATAGGCCAATGGGATGCTTGCCTGGCCGCCACAAGTGATCAGATTCACGTTGCGCTCGTTGGCCATGCTGTCCAGATTGATCGACGGTACGCAGATCGCCCCGATCTTCGCGGGCGTCATGTCTATCGCAAACAGGTTGGCCTTGCGAAACACCTGGTCGTTGATCCGGTGAGATTGCGCGGAGGTCGCATCGAAAACAATGTCGAGCTCATCGCCGTGCTCGGCCAAAAACTCAATCCCCTCGGCTGAGGTTGCAATGCCCAATTCGCGGGCCCTGGCCAGACCGTCGCTATTGGGACTGCGCCCTATCACCATTCTCAGATCGAGATGATGAGAACGCATCGCCTTGTACATCAAATCTATCCCTATGCTTCCCGATCCGATGATCGCGGCGCGTTTGCGAGGCATTGCTGATTCCATTTTCGCTGGCTCCTGACCTGACATCCTTTACCGTTACCTCGCTTGGGACCCCTACCTGCTAGTGGGGCCCTAGCCCGTTTAGTAACGATAATCAGCCGCCCAGGGATTTGCTTGTACGTTCTTGGGTTCAGGCAAAAGATGCGAGGGGCTGATGATCCACAGCCGTTTTCGCGCCCATTGCCGAGGGTGTGTCTGTTGACGATGGACTGGAAGGTTTAGCCAAGGTAGGTAAGTCCGCTTGCCACGCGTCCAAGATGGTCTTGATCGGACTCCAGTAGGAGTAAAAACCAAAAAATCGCCTGTAATTGGTGTTTTCAGTGTTTTTTTTTATCTTTCGGATCTGATTTCGCAATTTGTATCAAGCTATGTTCGACTAGCATTGGATCCAAAGGTCGGTGGTGCAAAGCCCCCTTGGCCGGCCGCGGACGAAACGGTTCTAAATAAAAAGGAGAAACACCATGATGCTCAAGGATCCTTCCAGCAAATATCGACACTTCGCCACCGTGGACCTGGCGGACCGCCAATGGCCCAATCTTGTCCAGAAAGCGGCGCCTACCTGGTGTAGCGTTGATATGCGTGATGGCAATCAGGCGTTGATTGAGCCCATGAATGCGGAGCGCAAGCGCCGGTTCTTCGAGCTGTTGGTCAAGGTCGGTTTCAAGGAAATAGAAGTGGGCTTTCCGGCCGCATCGCAAACCGATTTCGACTACGTTCGCGAGCTGATTGACAGTAACGCGATTCCCGACGATGTCACCATTCAGGTCATGACTCAGGCTCGCAGCCATCTCATCGAGCGGACTTTCGAAGCGCTAAAAGGGGTTCCGCGTGCCATTGTGCATGTCTACAACGCCACGGCGCCGGTGTTTCGTGATGTGGTGTTTGGCGTCGACCGTGCGGGTTGCATCGAGATCGCCACGCAGGCGACTCGAGAGATCAAGCGTCACATGGAGAACAATCCAGGCACGCAGTGGACCTTCCAGTATTCCCCTGAAACCTTTTGCTTCACCGAGTTGGATTTCGGCCTGGAAATCTGTGAGGCGGTGACGGACGTCTTTGCGCCTACCCCGGACAACAAGATGATCCTGAATCTGCCGACCACGGTCGAAGTGTCTACCGCGAATGTCTTTGCCGATCAGATTGAATGGTTCTGTCGACATTTCAGTCGCCGTGACAGCGTTGTCATCAGTGTTCATCCGCATAATGACCGGGGCACCGGTGTCGCCACCGCCGAGCAAGCGTGCCTGGCCGGTGCCGAGCGCGTGGAAGGCACCCTGTTCGGTAATGGCGAGCGAACCGGCAACGTCGATATCCTGACCTTGGCGATGAATCTCTACACCAGCGGCATAGACCCGCAGCTTGATTTTTCGGACATCATTCACGTACAGCGCGAAGTAGAGCACTGTAATCAACTGCCTACTCATCCTCGTCATCCCTATGCGGGTGAGCTGGTGTTCACCGCATTTTCAGGTTCGCACCAAGATGCGATCAAGAAAGGTTTTGCCGCGCGCCAGGCCAACCCTGACGGCTTCTGGGAAGTTCCTTACCTGCCGATTGACCCCGCCGATATGGGGCGCAGCTACGAGGCGGTGATACGCGTCAACAGCCAATCGGGTAAAGGCGGGGTTGCCTATCTGCTTGAGCAGCAGGGTATTGTCATGCCGCGCCGGTTGCAGATGGAGTTCAGCAGCTTGGTCCAGCAGGAGGCGGACGGTTCGGGTCAGGAGATCAGTGGCGAGATGATACTGGCGTGTTTTACCCAGCACTACCTGGATCAGGGGAATCCCTACACGCTGGCGCAGCCTAAATTGGTCAGCGAAGGTGATGTGACCTACCTGGAGGGAACGCTGCATGCCGGCAGGGACAGGATCGACCTGAGCGGTGAGGGCAACGGTCCGTTGGCGGCGCTGGTCGATGCCTTTGCCCATCGTGGCCTGATCTTCGATATCGCGGATTATCACGAGCACTCTACCCGCGATGGCGCGCAAGCGGAGGCACTGGCCTATGTCGAGATTCGCGTGGGCAACCAGTTGCTGTTTGGTGCGGCGCGTGACGGCAGCAGCTTGCTGGCTTCCCTCAAGGCGCTGACCAGCGCAGTCAATCGCGCGTCGCGCCTTGGGCTGTTGAACGTGCTGAGCACAGCGGTGCCGTCCTGAGATGAACGCGCACACAGCCCTGGCCGCGCTGGCCGGTAACTACTGTCATGGCGACATAGTTGCTTCGCATCGGCATACCGAGGGGCAACTGGTGCATGCCATTGACGGCGTGATGCTGGTCTCGGTAGCTGGCACGACCTGGATCGTGCCTTCCGGGCATGCGCTCTGGGTACCTTCGGGTAGGGAACATCAGGTCCGTATGACGGGCGACGTCCGTATGCGCACGTTACTGATTACCCCGGGTGCCCACAGCGCCCTGGCGGAAGAATGCCAGGTTATCAAGGTGTCGCCACTGTTGCGTGAGTTGATCGTGGCGGCCGCGGGTGAGCTCAATGATGAAGGTGCTCGATTGCGCCATGCACAGATCGTCGATCTGATTTTCTCGGAGCTCGCCAGGGCGCAGCCGGTAATGGCTCATGTACCTATCCCTGCCGAGCCTCGACTGAAGTCGCTCTGTGCCGACTTTATCGACAATCCCTCCCAGGAGTCGAAGCTGGAAAGTTGGGCAGGGCAACTGAACATGAGTTCACGGACCCTGGCTCGCTTGTTCCAGAAAGAACTGGGCATGAGCTACAGCGAGTGGCGCAAACGCACGCGGTTGCTGCTCAGTCTGCAGCGATTGGCTTCTGGCGCGTCGATTCTGGAAGTGGCGCTGGAGCATGGTTACCAAAGCCCCAGTGCATTCACCGCGATGTTCAAGCGCACCATGGGTTACACCCCGAGCAATTGCCGTTCGGTCTAGCTCCTTCCTTGAAATCCAATAGTCCTTGCCGAGCATGGTCGACCCTTACGGGCGACCATGCCTCGGCATGTCTGTGGTTTGGCGGCTTGGAGGCTGAGCCCCACGGTTTTCAAAGGCAGATTGTTCAGTTGTCCTAATCGAAACGATGGTTGTCTGGAACTCAGGAGAAGCGGGAGTGGCCGCTCCCATAACCTGCGTCTCTACTCAGAACTCTGGATGCTTGCGATGCGCTCGCCCTTTTTTACCGCGTGGCACGGCCATATTCCGCTCTTGGGCATGGCGGCCATTCTTTTGACCGGCTGCTCCACATGGATCACCCATCAGCCGGCACAACCGCATCTGGCGCGCATCAACCCCTGAGCAGCTTGCCTCAAGGCGTGTCCGCCCAAGCGCTGCCCGAACGATGGTGGCGGTTGTACAACGACCCCAGACTTGACCGCCTGGTGGAGCAGGCATTGCTCCATAACCGGGATCTGGCGACGGCCCAGGCCCATGTCCAATCGATGCTGGCCGGGATCACGCAGGCCGACGCCGAGCGCTGGCCATCCACTCAGGCATCACTCGGCGCCACTTACGGCAAATCTGCCGATGACCAGACGCTGGCCAAGGCTACCGATAGCCATGCCCCCTCGCAGTGGCAGTTCAATCCCGGCTTTGAACTGGCCTATCAGGTGGATATCTGGGGCCAGGTTCAGCACAGCATCGAACGCGCCCGGGTCCAGGCCGCCGCCGCGCAGGATGCGGAAGATCTGCTGCGCGTCACCGTCGCCGCACAAACCACCCGCGCCTATGTGAATGCCTGTGCCTTGGGCGCGCGAGCCAAGGTCCAGCGCGACTCTCTGGACGTCGTTGCGCAAAGCCTTGCGCTGATCGACCGACAGCGCCGGGCCGGGTTGGTGACTGATCTGGAATACACCCGGATGCAGGTGCTGCAGGGGGAAACCCTGGCCTTGTTGCCGATGCTCGAAGCGCGTCGGCAGGTAGCGTTGTACGAGCTGGCGATGTTGACCGGTGTTACCGACCTGAAGCAGGACCCCGCGGCCGCGGCCTGTGAAGCCGTACCGCAGCTCAATGCCGAGTTGCCGGTGGGGGATGGCTGGCGGTTGTTGGCGCGTCGCCCGGATATTCGCCAAGCCGAGCGGGTATTGCAGGCGGCCTCGCTGCAGGTGGATATCGTTCAGGCGGATTTGTACCCGAAGGTGACCTTTGGCGGTTCGCTGTCCTCGTCCAGTCATGCGCTGAATGAGCTGGGGCACAGTAGTGCGGTGATGTTCGGCATCGGCCCGTTGATCACCTGGCAATTTCCCAATTGGCAAGCCAATCGCGCACGGGTCAACCAAGCCCAGGCGCTGGAGCGGGGCGAAGTGGCGCAATTTGAAGCCAGCGTGCTCAAGGCGCTCAAGGAAGTGCGGCAGGCCCTGGCCTTGTATGACGGTGAGCGTCAGCGCCACGCGGCCTTGAGTCAGGCCCTGGACGGTAGCCGCAAGGCCTTCAAGCTGGCCCAGCTCAATTACGACGCCGGCTCGATCGACTTCCTTGATGTGCTGGACAGCGAGCGTCAACTGATTCGCCTGCAAGCCACCCGCGCCGACGCGGATGGCCAATTGTTGCAGCGCCAGATCGCCCTGTTTCGAGCCCTCGGCGGTGGTTGGCAGTCTGCCTCCTCCGAGACCTCTGTCGATGCGTCCTCGCATGCTTCTGTCACCTTTTCCGGTACCCAGCCATGAATATTGCCGTTGATGAAAAAACCGCGTTCCAGAGCGAGCAGGAGAGCGTGGTCCAGCAGCTCATGCATGATCGCAAGCAGCGCCGTAAAAGGAATCTGATCCTGTTGGGCGGCGGCGTGCTGTTGGTCGGCGCCTTGGCGTTCGGGTTTACTGGATGAGCGTCGGTCGATATCTGGAACAGACCGATGATGCCTATGTGCGCGCGGATTGGATTCCCATCAGTGCGCGGGTGTCCGGCTATGTTGCTCAGGTGCTGGTGGAGGATGACCAGCCGGTGAAGGCGGGGGACGTGCTGGTACGCATCGAGGACCGTGACTATCAGGCCCGACTGGATCAGGCCTCGCGCCGAACTGGCCGAGACCGAGGCCGCGGTGGTTGCACAACAGGTCAACCTGCAGGTCACCGAATCACGGTCCTCGATGCGTACCAAGCACGTCCCCGCCTTCACGGCTGGTCATCTCCACCAGCACCTGAGCAACATAGCCGGACACCCGCGCACTGATGGGAATCCAATCCGCGCGCACATAGGCATCATCGGTCTGTTCCAGATATCGACCGACGCTCATCCAGTAAACCCGAACGCCAAGGCGCCGACCAACAGCACGCCGCCGCCCAACAGGATCAGATTCTTTTACGGCGCTGCTTGCGATCATGCATGAGCTGCTGGACCACGCTCTCCTGCTCGCTCTGGAACGCGGTTTTTTCATCAACGGCAATATTCATGGCTGGGTACCGGAAAAGGTGACAGAAGCATGCGAGGACGCATCGACAGAGGTCTCGGAGGAGGCAGACTGCCAACCACCGCCGAGGGCTCGAAACAGGGCGATCTGGCGCTGCAACAATTGGCCATCCGCGTCGGCGCGGGTGGCTTGCAGGCGAATCAGTTGACGCTCGCTGTCCAGCACATCAAGGAAGTCGATCGAGCCGGCGTCGTAATTGAGCTGGGCCAGCTTGAAGGCCTTGCGGCTACCGTCCAGGGCCTGACTCAAGGCCGCGTGGCGCTGACGCTCACCGTCATACAAGGCCAGGGCCTGCCGCACTTCCTTGAGCGCCTTGAGCACGCTGGCTTCAAATTGCGCCACTTCGCCCCGCTCCAGCGCCTGGGCTTGGTTGACCCGTGCGCGATTGGCTTGCCAATTGGGAAATTGCCAGGTGATCAACGGGCCGATGCCGAACATCACCGCACTACTGTGCCCCAGCTCATTCAGCGCATGACTGGACGAGGACAGCGAACCGCCAAAGGTCACCTTCGGGTACAAATCCGCCTGAACGATATCCACCTGCAGCGAGGCCGCCTGCAATACCCGCTCGGCTTGGCGAATATCCGGGCGACGCGCCAACAACCGCCAGCCATCCCCCACCGGCAACTCGGCATTGAGCTGCGGTACGGCTTCACAGGCCGCGGCCGCGGGTCCTGCTTCAGGTCGGTAACACCGGTCAACATCGCCAGCTCGTACAACGCTACCTGCCGACGCGCTTCGAGCATCGGCAACAAGGCCAGGGTTTCCCCCTGCAGCACCTGCATCCGGGTGTATTCCAGATCAGTCACCAACCCGGCCCGGCGCTGTCGGTCGATCAGCGCAAGGCTTTGCGCAACGACGTCCAGAGAGTCGCGCTGGACCTTGGCTCGCGCGCCCAAGGCACAGGCATTCACATAGGCGCGGGTGGTTTGTGCGGCGACGGTGACGCGCAGCAGATCTTCCGCATCCTGCGCGGCGGCGGCCTGGACCCGGGCGCGTTCGATGCTGTGCTGAACCTGGCCCCAGATATCCACCTGATAGGCCAGTTCAAAGCCGGGATTGAACTGCCACTGCGAGGGGGCATGGCTATCGGTAGCCTTGGCCAGCGTCTGGTCATCGGCAGATTTGCCGTAAGTGGCGCCGAGTGATGCCTGAGTGGATGGCCAGCGCTCGGCGTCGGCCTGCGTGATCCCGGCCAGCATCGATTGGACATGGGCCTGGGCCGTCGCCAGATCCCGGTTATGGAGCAATGCCTGCTCCACCAGGCGGTCAAGTCTGGGTCGTTGTACAACCGCCACCATCGTTCGGGCAGCGCTTGGGCGGACACGCCTTGAGGCAAGCTGCTCAGGGGGTTGATGCGCGCCAGATGCGGTTGTGCCGGCTGATGGGTGATCCATGTGGAGCAGCCGGTCAAAAGAATGGCCGCCATGCCCAAGAGCGGAATATGGCCGTGCCACGCGGTAAAAAAGGGCGAGCGCATCGCAAGCATCCAGAGTTCTGAGTAGAGACGCAGGTTATGGGAGCGGCCACTCCCGCTTCTCCTGAGTTCCAGACAACCATCGTTTCGATTAGGACAACTGAACAATCTGCCTTTGAAAACCGTGGGGCTCAGCCTCCAAGCCGCCAAACCACAGACATGCCGAGGCATGGTCGCCCGTAAGGGTCGACCATGCTCGGCAAGGACTATTGGATTTCAAGGAAGGAGCTAGACCGAACGGCAATTGCTCGGGGTGTAACCCATGGTGCGCTTGAACATCGCGGTGAATGCACTGGGGCTTTGGTAACCATGCTCCAGCGCCACTTCCAGAATCGACGCGCCAGAAGCCAATCGCTGCAGACTGAGCAGCAACCGCGTGCGTTTGCGCCACTCGCTGTAGCTCATGCCCAGTTCTTTCTGGAACAAGCGAGCCAGGGTCCGTGAACTCATGTTCAGTTGCCCTGCCCAACTTTCCAGCTTCGACTCCTGGGAGGGATTGTCGATAAAGTCGGCACAGAGCGACTTCAGTCGAGGCTCGGCAGGGATAGGTACATGAGCCATTACCGGCTGCGCCCTGGCGAGCTCCGAGAAAATCAGATCGACGATCTGTGCATGGCGCAATCGAGCACCTTCATCATTGAGCTCACCCGCGGCCGCCACGATCAACTCACGCAACAGTGGCGACACCTTGATAACCTGGCATTCTTCCGCCAGGGCGCTGTGGGCACCCGGGTAATCAGTAACGTGCGCATACGGACGTCGCCCGTCATACGGACCTGATGTTCCCTACCCGAAGGTACCCAGAGCGCATGCCCGGAAGGCACGATCCAGGTCGTGCCAGCTACCGAGACCAGCATCACGCCGTCAATGGCATGCACCAGTTGCCCCTCGGTATGCCGATGCGAAGCAACTATGTCGCCATGACAGTAGTTACCGGCCAGCGCGGCCAGGGCTGTGTGCGCGTTCATCTCAGGACGGCACCGCTGTGCTCAGCACGTTCAACAGCCCAAGGCGCGACGCGCGATTGACTGCGCTGGTCAGCGCCTTGAGGGAAGCCAGCAAGCTGCTGCCGTCACGCGCCGCACCAAACAGCAACTGGTTGCCCACGCGAATCTCGACATAGGCCAGTGCCTCCGCTTGCGCGCCATCGCGGGTAGAGTGCTCGTGATAATCCGCGATATCGAAGATCAGGCCACGATGGGCAAAGGCATCGACCAGCGCCGCCAACGGACCGTTGCCCTCACCGCTCAGGTCGATCCTGTCCCTGCCGGCATGCAGCGTTCCCTCCAGGTAGGTCACATCACCTTCGCTGACCAATTTAGGCTGCGCCAGCGTGTAGGGATTCCCCTGATCCAGGTAGTGCTGGGTAAAACACGCCAGTATCATCTCGCCACTGATCTCCTGACCCGAACCGTCCGCCTCCTGCTGGACCAAGCTGCTGAACTCCATCTGCAACCGGCGCGGCATGACAATACCCTGCTGCTCAAGCAGATAGGCAACCCCGCCTTTACCCGATTGGCTGTTGACGCGTATCACCGCCTCGTAGCTGCGCCCCATATCGGCGGGGTCAATCGGCAGGTAAGGAACTTCCCAGAAGCCGTCAGGGTTGGCCTGGCGCGCGGCAAAACCTTTCTTGATCGCATCTTGGTGCGAACCTGAAAATGCGGTGAACACCAGCTCACCCGCATAGGGATGACGAGGATGAGTAGGCAGTTGATTACAGTGCTCTACTTCGCGCTGTACGTGAATGATGTCCGAAAAATCAAGCTGCGGGTCTATGCCGCTGGTGTAGAGATTCATCGCCAAGGTCAGGATATCGACGTTGCCGGTTCGCTCGCCATTACCGAACAGGGTGCCTTCCACGCGCTCGGCACCGGCCAGGCACGCTTGCTCGGCGGTGGCGACACCGGTGCCCCGGTCATTATGCGGATGAACACTGATGACAACGCTGTCACGGCGACTGAAATGTCGACAGAACCATTCAATCTGATCGGCAAAGACATTCGCGGTAGACACTTCGACCGTGGTCGGCAGATTCAGGATCATCTTGTTGTCCGGGGTAGGCGCAAAGACGTCCGTCACCGCCTCACAGATTTCCAGGCCGAAATCCAACTCGGTGAAGCAAAAGGTTTCAGGGGAATACTGGAAGGTCCACTGCGTGCCTGGATTGTTCTCCATGTGACGCTTGATCTCTCGAGTCGCCTGCGTGGCGATCTCGATGCAACCCGCACGGTCGACGCCAAACACCACATCACGAAACACCGGCGCCGTGGCGTTGTAGACATGCACAATGGCACGCGGAACCCCTTTTAGCGCTTCGAAAGTCCGCTCGATGAGATGGCTGCGAGCCTGAGTCATGACCTGAATGGTGACATCGTCGGGAATCGCGTTACTGTCAATCAGCTCGCGAACGTAGTCGAAATCGGTTTGCGATGCGGCCGGAAAGCCCACTTCTATTTCCTTGAAACCGACCTTGACCAACAGCTCGAAGAACCGGCGCTTGCGCTCCGCATTCATGGGCTCAATCAACGCCTGATTGCCATCACGCATATCAACGCTACACCAGGTAGGCGCCGCTTTCTGGACAAGATTGGGCCATTGGCGGTCCGCCAGGTCCACGGTGGCGAAGTGTCGATATTTGCTGGAAGGATCCTTGAGCATCATGGTGTTTCTCCTTTTTATTTAGAACCGTTTCGTCCGCGGCCGGCCAAGGGGGCTTTGCACCACCGACCTTTGGATCCAATGCTAGTCGAACATAGCTTGATACAAATTGCGAAATCAGATCCGAAAGATAAAAAAAAACACTGAAAACACCAATTACAGGCGATTTTTTGGTTTTTACTCCTACTGGAGTCCGATCAAGACCATCTTGGACGCGTGGCAAGCGGACTTACCTACCTTGGCTAAACCTTCCAGTCCATCGTCAACAGACACACCCTCGGCAATGGGCGCGAAAACGGCTGTGGATCATCAGCCCCTCGCATCTTTTGCCTGAACCCAAGAACGTACAAGCAAATCCCTGGGCGGCTGATTATCGTTACTAAACGGGCTAGGGCCCCACTAGCAGGTAGGGGTCCCAAGCGAGGTAACGGTAAAGGATGTCAGGTCAGGAGCCAGCGAAAATGGAATCAGCAATGCCTCGCAAACGCGCCGCGATCATCGGATCGGGAAGCATAGGGATAGATTTGATGTACAAGGCGATGCGTTCTCATCATCTCGATCTGAGAATGGTGATAGGGCGCAGTCCCAATAGCGACGGTCTGGCCAGGGCCCGCGAATTGGGCATTGCAACCTCAGCCGAGGGGATTGAGTTTTTGGCCGAGCACGGCGATGAGCTCGACATTGTTTTCGATGCGACCTCCGCGCAATCTCACCGGATCAACGACCAGGTGTTTCGCAAGGCCAACCTGTTTGCGATAGACATGACGCCCGCGAAGATCGGGGCGATCTGCGTACCGTCGATCAATCTGGACAGCATGGCCAACGAGCGCAACGTGAATCTGATCACTTGTGGCGGCCAGGCAAGCATCCCATTGGCCTATGCGATCGCTCAGTCTTTCCAGTCCCTGGAATATATCGAAGTCGCCTCGACCATCGCGTCAAACAGCGCCGGTCTGGCGACCCGAGAAAACATCAATCAGTACATTTTGACCACCGAACAAGCCTTGCGGCATTTCAGCGGCGCTGGCATGACCAAGGCGGTTCTGAATATCAACCCGGCCAAACCTGGCATCGACATGCAGACGACAGTGTTCGCCAAGGGCAACTATGAATGCATCGAGAAAGTTCGGGCGAGTGTCAGGCAGATGGTTGCTCGCGTTCAACAATATGTTCCCGGCTACCAGATGGTCCTGGAGCCCATCGAATCGAAGGGCCACCTGACCATGAGCGTGACTGTGCGAGGTAGCGGTGATTACCTGCCGGCCTACGCTGGCAACCTGGACATTATCAATTGTGCCGCCATTGCTGTCGCCGAACTCCATTCTGCTTGCTGGGAGCGGACCGCCGCATGATTACCATTACTGACTGCACTTTGCGCGATGGCAACCATGCCGTGCGACACCAGCTTTCAATAGACCAGATCCGTCAATATGCCGAGCAGGCGGATGCCGCCGGCATCGACATCATTGAAGTGGGCCATGGCAACGGACTCGGCGGCTCTTCGGCGCTGTTGGGGATCAGCAGCGTTAATGACCAGAAAATGCTCGAGACAGCCAGATCAGCGATCCGGCATGGGCGGCTGGGTGTTCATTTCATTCCCGGCTTGGGCAAATCGACAGACCTCGAGCTTGCCATCGATATGGGTGTCGATGTCTTCCGGATCGCCTCTCATTGCACCGAAGCCAACATCACCGCGCCTTATATCGAGTCCGTCAAAAACCAGGGCAAGACCGTTTATGGCGTCCTGATGATGAGCCACATGGCCGAACCGGAAGTGCTCGCCGAACAAGCCTCGCTCATGGCGAGCTACGGCGCCGATGCAATCATTCTCATGGATAGCGCAGGTTACCTTACCCCTGACGATGTGCGCTGGCGGATCCAGGCGATTCAGCAGTTGACCGATACGAAACTGGGTTTTCATGCCCACAATAATCTGGGCATGGCTGTGGCGAACTCAATCGCCGCGGTTGAGGAAGGCGCCGAACTGCTGGACGCCTGCATCAAAGGCTTTGGCGCGGGCGCCGGTAATACTCAACTCGAGACCCTGATTGCAGTGCTCAATCGCCTGGGGTATCGGACGCAGTGTTCATTTGAAGCGGCCGCCAGCCTGGCGCGCTCCTCGGAACACTATCTGGATTGCCTGACTCCGCACATTGGGGCTGCCAATATCGCCAGTGGCATTCATGGCCTGTTCTCCGGTTTTGCACCGCATATAAAACGCGCGGCGGAGCAATTCAAAGTGGACGAATTTCAACTCTATCAACTACTGGGTCAACGCAAGTTAGTGGCTGGACAGGAAGACATCATCATCGAGACCGCGGCCAGACTCTCCACCACCAACTGACTCCACTTCAGGAAGTAAATCGATGTCTTTTATTGATAAGCAGGGCATTCGCGCGCCCATGATTCATGAAAAAGTGGCTTATTGGGCGGCACAAACGCCTGATGCTGTCGCCGTACGCAACGTATATGAAACATTGACCTACTCCCAACTTGATCGTGAATCCTCCGCTCTGGCAGCTTATCTGAGAGCCCAAGGTATTCAGGCGGGAGACCTGGTCGGGATTTTTTTCCAGCCGTCTGTGTCGACCCTGGTCTGCATCATCGGGATTCTCAAATGCGGCGCGGCTTATGTACCGCTGGATATTGCCAATCCAGCCTCTCGACTGATGCTGATGATTCAACAACTGGCGAATCTCAAACTCATCTTCGCCACCGCGCAGACCGCCGAGATCCTCAAGGAAGTACCGCTCGCGGTCGCCGAGATCGAATCCTTGCGCCGGCAACTGGCGCAAGCCCCCATGGCTGAAGCATTTGTCTCGCCGGCCCGGGAGAACGACCTTTGCTACACCGTATTCACTTCGGGTACTACTGGCATTCCCAAGGCTGTCGCCATTACTCATCGCAGCTGGGCGAATCTGATCAACTGGCATGTCAATGAATATGGCCTCGACCAGGAAGCCAACGGCATTTTGGTATCGGCATTCGGCTTCGACATTTCCCAGCGCAGCCTGGTAACACCACTGTATTGCGGCGCGGCAATTTCACTCACCAGCAGTAGCGTGTTTGATGGCTACGAGATTGTCGATCTCATTGAACGTCACCGAATCCGCAGCATTCACCTGGCACCCAGCTCCCTCTATCTGATCATCCAGGCCGGCCAGGCCGGGGACCGCCTGGGGACGCTACGGCATCTGTTTATCGGCGGTGAGGCACTGGCAACCGCCCGGGTGATGGATTGGGCCCGGAAAAAAGGCTCCGCATGCAATTTGATCCACCAGTACGGCGTTGCTGAATGCACGGACGTGGCGACGTCTTACACCATGTCTGACTACCAGACCTATCTGGCCGAAGGCATTCCCATGGGCAACCCTGTTGGTAATTGCCGCGTGGACATTCTTGATGACGAGGATCGTCCGGTTGCCGTGGGAGACATTGGTCAGATCGTGATCTCCGGCATGGGTGTCGGCAGAGGCTATCTGAACAACCCTTCTCTGCAGGCGGAACGTTTCAGGCACGTATCCATCGATGACGTCGTGCGTCTCGTCTACTTCACCGGGGATTACGCTCGGCGCGTGTCGGACGACAAGTCGATCTGCCTGGGGCGACGAGATAACCAGATCAAGATCCGCGGCATGCTCGTGAATCTGTCCGAGATCGAGAATGGGGTTCGCAATGCCTTGCCGGCGATTGAGGATGCCATTGTCTTGAACACCCAGGCCCTCCCTGACCAGGAACCGGAGCTCACCGCCTTCG
>NZ_CAJFDC010000035.1 GCF_904067045.1 Pseudomonas sp. FEN
AAGACAATGGCATCCTCAATCGCCGGCAAGGCATTGCGAACCCATTCTCGATCTCGGACAGATTCACGAGCATGCCGCGGATCTTGATCTGGTTATCTCGTCGCCCCAGGCAGATCGACTTGTCGTCCGACACGCGCGAGCGTAATCCCCGGTGAAGTAGACGAGACGCACGACGTCATCGATGGATGCCTGAAACGTTCCGCCTGCAGAGAAGGGTTGTTCAGATAGCCTCTGCCGACACCCATGCGGAGATCACGATCTGACCAATGTCTCCCACGGCAACCGGACGATCCGTCATCAAGAATGTCCACGCAATTACCAACAGGGTTGCCCATGGAATGCCTTCGGCCAGATAGGTCTGGTAGTCAGACATGGTGTAAGACGTCGCCACGTCCGTGCATTCAGCAACGCCGTACTGGTGGATCAAATTGCATGCGGAGCCTTTTTTCCGGGCCCAATCCATCACCCGGGCGGTTGCCAGTGCCTCACCGCCGATAAACAGATGCCGTAGCGTCCCCAGGCGGTCCCCGGCCTGGCCGGCCTGGATGATCAGATAGAGGGAGCTGGGTGCCAGGTGAATGCTGCGGATTCGGTGACGTTCAATGAGATCGACAATCTCGTAGCCATCAAACACGCTACTGCTGGTGAGTGAAATTGCCGCGCCGCAATACAGTGGTGTTACCAGGCTGCGCTGGGAAATGTCGAAGCCGAATGCCGATACCAAAATGCCGTTGGCTTCCTGGTCGAGGCCATATTCATTGACATGCCAGTTGATCAGATTCGCCCAGCTGCGATGAGTAATGGCGACAGCCTTGGGAATGCCAGTAGTACCCGAAGTGAATACGGTGTAGCAAAGGTCGTTCTCCCGGGCCGGCGAGACAAATGCTTCAGCCATGGGGGCTTTGCGCCAGTTGCCGGCGCAAGGATTCGATCTCGGCGACCGCGAGCGGTACTTCCTTGAGGATCTCGGCGGTCTGCGCGGTGGCGAAGATGAGTTTGAGATTCGCCAGTTGTTGAATCATCAGCATCAGTCGAGAGGCTGGATTGGCAATATCCAGCGGTACATAAGCCGCGCCGCATTTGAGAATCCCGATGATGCAGACCAGGGTCGACACAGACGGCTGGAAAAAAATCCCGACCAGGTCTCCCGCCTGAATACCTTGGGCTCTCAGATAAGCTGCCAGAGCGGAGGATTCACGATCAAGTTGGGAGTAGGTCAATGTTTCATATACGTTGCGTACGGCGACAGCATCAGGCGTTTGTGCCGCCCAATAAGCCACTTTTTCATGAATCATGGGCGCGCGAATGCCCTGCTTATCAATAAAAGACATCGATTTACTTCCTGAAGTGGAGTCAGTTGGTGGTGGAGAGTCTGGCCGCGGTCTCGATGATGATGTCTTCCTGTCCAGCCACTAACTTGCGTTGACCCAGTAGTTGATAGAGTTGAAATTCGTCCACTTTGAATTGCTCCGCCGCGCGTTTTATATGCGGTGCAAAACCGGAGAACAGGCCATGAATGCCACTGGCGATATTGGCAGCCCCAATGTGCGGAGTCAGGCAATCCAGATAGTGTTCCGAGGAGCGCGCCAGGCTGGCGGCCGCTTCAAATGAACACTGCGTCCGATACCCCAGGCGATTGAGCACTGCAATCAGGGTCTCGAGTTGAGTATTACCGGCGCCCGCGCCAAAGCCTTTGATGCAGGCGTCCAGCAGTTCGGCGCCTTCCTCAACCGCGGCGATTGAGTTCGCCACAGCCATGCCCAGATTATTGTGGGCATGAAAACCAGTTTCGTATCGGTCAACTGCTGAATCGCCTGGATCCGCCAGCGCACATCGTCAGGGGTAAGGTAACCTGCGCTATCCATGAGAATGATTGCATCGGCGCCGTAGCTCGCCATGAGCGAGGCTTGTTCGGCGAGCACTTCCGGTTCGGCCATGTGGCTCATCATCAGGACGCCATAAACGGTCTTGCCCTGGTTTTTGACGGACTCGATATAAGGCGCGGTGATGTTGGCTTCGGTGCAATGAGAGGCGATCCGGAAGACATCGACACCCATATCGATGGCAAGCTCGAGGTCTGTCGATTTGCCCAAGCCGGGAATGAAATGAACACCCAGCCGCCCATGCCGGATCGCTGATCTGGCTGTCTCGAGCATTTTCTGGTCATTAACGCTGCTGATCCCCAACAGCGCCGAAGAGCCGCCGAGTCCGTTGCCATGGCCCACTTCAATGATGTCGATGCCGGCGGCATCCGCCTGCTCGGCATATTGACGGATCTGGTCTATTGAAAGCTGGTGTCGCACGGCATGGTTGCCATCGCGCAAAGTGCAGTCAGTAATGGTAATCATGCGGCGGTCCCGCTCCCAGCAAGCAGAATGGAGTTCGGCGACAGCAATGGCGGCACAATTGATAATGTCCAGGTTGCCAGCGTAGGCCGGCAGGTAATCACCGCTACCTCGCACAGTCACGCTCATGGTCAGGTGGCCCTTCGATTCGATGGGCTCCAGGACCATCTGGTAGCCGGGAACATATTGTTGAACGCGAGCAACCATCTGCCTGACACTCGCCCGAACTTTCTCGATGCATTCATAGTTGCCCTTGGCGAACACTGTCGTCTGCATGTCGATGCCAGGTTTGGCCGGGTTGATATTCAGAACCGCCTTGGTCATGCCAGCGCCGCTGAAATGCCGCAAGGCTTGTTCGGTGGTCAAAATGTACTGATTGATGTTTTCTCGGGTCGCCAGACCGGCGCTGTTTGACGCGATGGTCGAGGCGACTTCGATATATTCCAGGGACTGGAAAGACTGAGCGATCGCATAGGCCAATGGGATGCTTGCCTGGCCGCCACAAGTGATCAGATTCACGTTGCGCTCGTTGGCCATGCTGTCCAGATTGATCGACGGTACGCAGATCGCCCCGATCTTCGCGGGCGTCATGTCTATCGCAAACAGGTTGGCCTTGCGAAACACCTGGTCGTTGATCCGGTGAGATTGCGCGGAGGTCGCATCGAAAACAATGTCGAGCTCATCGCCGTGCTCGGCCAAAAACTCAATCCCCTCGGCTGAGGTTGCAATGCCCAATTCGCGGGCCCTGGCCAGACCGTCGCTATTGGGACTGCGCCCTATCACCATTCTCAGATCGAGATGATGAGAACGCATCGCCTTGTACATCAAATCTATCCCTATGCTTCCCGATCCGATGATCGCGGCGCGTTTGCGAGGCATTGCTGATTCCATTTTCGCTGGCTCCTGACCTGACATCCTTTACCGTTACCTCGCTTGGGACCCCTACCTGCTAGTGGGGCCCTAGCCCGTTTAGTAACGATAATCAGCCGCCCAGGGATTTGCTTGTACGTTCTTGGGTTCAGGCAAAAGATGCGAGGGGCTGATGATCCACAGCCGTTTTCGCGCCCATTGCCGAGGGTGTGTCTGTTGACGATGGACTGGAAGGTTTAGCCAAGGTAGGTAAGTCCGCTTGCCACGCGTCCAAGATGGTCTTGATCGGACTCCAGTAGGAGTAAAAACCAAAAAATCGCCTGTAATTGGTGTTTTCAGTGTTTTTTTTATCTTTCGGATCTGATTTCGCAATTTGTATCAAGCTATGTTCGACTAGCATTGGATCCAAAGGTCGGTGGTGCAAAGCCCCCTTGGCCGGCCGCGGACGAAACGGTTCTAAATAAAAAGGAGAAACACCATGATGCTCAAGGATCCTTCCAGCAAATATCGACACTTCGCCACCGTGGACCTGGCGGACCGCCAATGGCCCAATCTTGTCCAGAAAGCGGCGCCTACCTGGTGTAGCGTTGATATGCGTGATGGCAATCAGGCGTTGATTGAGCCATGAATGCGGAGCGCAAGCGCCGGTTCTTCGAGCTGTTGGTCAAGGTCGGTTTCAAGGAAATAGAAGTGGGCTTTCCGGCCGCATCGCAAACCGATTTCGACTACGTTCGCGAGCTGATTGACAGTAACGCGATTCCCGACGATGTCACCATTCAGGTCATGACTCAGGCTCGCAGCCATCTCATCGAGCGGACTTTCGAAGCGCTAAAAGGGGTTCCGCGTGCCATTGTGCATGTCTACAACGCCACGGCGCCGGTGTTTCGTGATGTGGTGTTTGGCGTCGACCGTGCGGGTTGCATCGAGATCGCCACGCAGGCGACTCGAGAGATCAAGCGTCACATGGAGAACAATCCAGGCACGCAGTGGACCTTCCAGTATTCCCCTGAAACCTTTTGCTTCACCGAGTTGGATTTCGGCCTGGAAATCTGTGAGGCGGTGACGGACGTCTTTGCGCCTACCCCGGACAACAAGATGATCCTGAATCTGCCGACCACGGTCGAAGTGTCTACCGCGAATGTCTTTGCCGATCAGATTGAATGGTTCTGTCGACATTTCAGTCGCCGTGACAGCGTTGTCATCAGTGTTCATCCGCATAATGACCGGGGCACCGGTGTCGCCACCGCCGAGCAAGCGTGCCTGGCCGGTGCCGAGCGCGTGGAAGGCACCCTGTTCGGTAATGGCGAGCGAACCGGCAACGTCGATATCCTGACCTTGGCGATGAATCTCTACACCAGCGGCATAGACCCGCAGCTTGATTTTTCGGACATCATTCACGTACAGCGCGAAGTAGAGCACTGTAATCAACTGCCTACTCATCCTCGTCATCCCTATGCGGGTGAGCTGGTGTTCACCGCATTTTCAGGTTCGCACCAAGATGCGATCAAGAAAGGTTTTGCCGCGCGCCAGGCCAACCCTGACGGCTTCTGGAAGTTCCTTACCTGCCGATTGACCCCGCCGATATGGGGCGCAGCTACGAGGCGGTGATACGCGTCAACAGCCAATCGGGTAAAGGCGGGGTTGCCTATCTGCTTGAGCAGCAGGGTATTGTCATGCCGCGCCGGTTGCAGATGGAGTTCAGCAGCTTGGTCCAGCAGGAGGCGGACGGTTCGGGTCAGGAGATCAGTGGCGAGATGATACTGGCGTGTTTTACCCAGCACTACCTGGATCAGGGGAATCCCTACACGCTGGCGCAGCCTAAATTGGTCAGCGAAGGTGATGTGACCTACCTGGAGGGAACGCTGCATGCCGGCAGGGACAGGATCGACCTGAGCGGTGAGGGCAACGGTCCGTTGGCGGCGCTGGTCGATGCCTTTGCCCATCGTGGCCTGATCTTCGATATCGCGGATTATCACGAGCACTCTACCCGCGATGGCGCGCAAGCGGAGGCACTGGCCTATGTCGAGATTCGCGTGGGCAACCAGTTGCTGTTTGGTGCGGCGCGTGACGGCAGCAGCTTGCTGGCTTCCCTCAAGGCGCTGACCAGCGCAGTCAATCGCGCGTCGCCTTGGGCTGTTGAACGTGCTGAGCACAGCGGTGCCGTCCTGAGATGAACGCGCACACAGCCCTGGCCGCGCTGGCCGGTAACTACTGTCATGCGACATAGTTGCTTCGCATCGGCATACGAGGGGCAACTGGTGCATGCCATTGACGGCGTGATGCTGGTCTCGGTAGCTGGCACGACCTGGATCGTGCCTTCCGGGCATGCGCTCTGGGTACCTTCGGGTAGGGAACATCAGGTCCGTATGACGGGCGACGTCCGTATGCGCACGTTACTGATTACCCCGGGTGCCCACAGCGCCCTGGCGGAAGAATGCCAGGTTATCAAGGTGTCGCCACTGTTGCGTGAGTTGATCGTGGCGGCCGCGGGTGAGCTCAATGATGAAGGTGCTCGATTGCGCCATGCACAGATCGTCGATCTGATTTTCTCGGAGCTCGCCAGGGCGCAGCCGGTAATGGCTCATGTACCTATCCCTGCCGAGCCTCGACTGAAGTCGCTCTGTGCCGACTTTATCGACAATCCCTCCCAGGAGTCGAAGCTGGAAAGTTGGGCAGGGCAACTGAACATGAGTTCACGGACCCTGCTCGCTTGTTCCAGAAAGAACTGGGCATGAGCTACAGCGAGTGGCGCAAACGCACGCGGTTGCTGCTCAGTCTGCAGCGATTGGCTTCTGGCGCGTCGATTCTGGAAGTGGCGCTGGAGCATGGTTACCAAAGCCCCAGTGCATTCACCGCGATGTTCAAGCGCACCATGGGTTACACCCCGAGCAATTGCCGTTCGGTCTAGCTCCTTCCTTGAAATCCAATAGTCCTTGCCGAGCATGGTCGACCCTTACGGGCGACCATGCCTCGGCATGTCTGTGGTTTGGCGGCTTGGAGGCTGAGCCCCACGGTTTTCAAAGGCAGATTGTTCAGTTGTCCTAATCGAAACGATGGTTGTCTGGAACTCAGGAGAAGCGGGAGTGGCCGCTCCCATAACCTGCGTCTCTACTCAGAACTCTGGATGCTTGCGATGCGCTCGCCTTTTTTTACCGCGTGGCACGGCCATATTCCGCTCTTGGGCATGGCGGCCATTCTTTTGACCGGCTGCTCCACATGGATCACCCATCAGCCGGCACAACCGCATCTGGCGCGCATCAACCCCCTGAGCAGCTTGCCTCAAGGCGTGTCCGCCCAAGCGCTGCCCGAACGATGGTGGCGGTTGTACAACGACCCCAGACTTGACCGCCTGGTGGAGCAGGCATTGCTCCATAACCGGGATCTGGCGACGGCCCAGGCCCATGTCCAATCGATGCTGGCCGGGATCACGCAGGCCGACGCCGAGCGCTGGCCATCCACTCAGGCATCACTCGGCGCCACTTACGGCAAATCTGCCGATGACCAGACGCTGGCCAAGGCTACCGATAGCCATGCCCCCTCGCAGTGGCAGTTCAATCCCGGCTTTGAACTGGCCTATCAGGTGGATATCTGGGGCCAGGTTCAGCACAGCATCGAACGCGCCCGGGTCCAGGCCGCCGCCGCGCAGGATGCGGAAGATCTGCTGCGTCACCGTCGCCGCACAAACCACCCGCGCCTATGTGAATGCCTGTGCCTTGGGCGCGCGAGCCAAGGTCCAGCGCGACTCTCTGGACGTCGTTGCGCAAAGCCTTGCGCTGATCGACCGACAGCGCCGGGCCGGGTTGGTGACTGATCTGGAATACACCCGGATGCAGGTGCTGCAGGGGGAAACCCTGGCCTTGTTGCCGATGCTCGAAGCGCGTCGGCAGGTAGCGTTGTACGAGCTGGCGATGTTGACCGGTGTTACCGACCTGAAGCAGGACCCGCGGCCGCGGCCTGTGAAGCCGTACCGCAGCTCAATGCCGAGTTGCCGGTGGGGGATGGCTGGCGGTTGTTGGCGCGTCGCCCGGATATTCGCCAAGCCGAGCGGGTATTGCAGGCGGCCTCGCTGCAGGTGGATATCGTTCAGGCGGATTTGTACCCGAAGGTGACCTTTGGCGGTTCGCTGTCCTCGTCCAGTCATG
>NZ_CAJFDC010000036.1:0-262500 GCF_904067045.1 Pseudomonas sp. FEN
CCTGCCGGTGCTGGGCGTGCCGGTGCAGTCGGCGATGCTCTCGGGCGTCGATTCGCTGCTGTCGATCGTGCAGATGCCGGCCGGTATTCCGGTGGCGACGCTGGCCATCGGCAAGGCCGGGGCGATCAATGCCGCGCTGCTCTCGGCGAGTATCCTGGGCGCCAAACACCCGCATTTCCATACCGTGCTGAAGAAATTCCGCGCTGAACAGACAGACAGCGTGCTGGACAATCCAGACCCGCGCGTCGCCTGAGGTTGATGACGATGAAGATCGGTGTAATCGGTGGCGGCCAACTGGGCCGCATGTTGGCGCTGGCGGGCACGCCGCTGGGGATGAACTTCGCTTTCCTGGACCCGGCGCCGGATGCCTGTGCAGCCGCCTTGGGCGAGCATTTGCGCGCCGATTACGGCGATCAGGATCATCTGCGCCAGTTGGCCGACGAAGTCGACCTGGTGACCTTCGAGTTCGAAAGTGTCCCGGCGGAAACCGTGGCCTTCCTGTCGCAGTTCGTCCCGGTCTATCCGAGCGCCGAGGCCTTGCGCATCGCCCGTGATCGCTGGTTCGAAAAGAGCATGTTCAAGGACCTGGGGATTCCCACCCCGGCCTTCGCCGATATCCAGTCCCAGGCGGATCTGGATGCCGCGGTGGCCAGCATCGGCCTGCCGGCCGTGCTGAAAACCCGCACCCTGGGTTATGACGGCAAGGGTCAGAAAGTCCTGCGCACTCCGGCCGACGTGGTCGGCACCTTCGCCGAACTGGGCAGCGTTGGCTGCCTGCTGGAGGGCTTCGTGCCGTTCACCGGGGAAGTTTCGCTGATCGCCGTGCGTGGCCGTGACGGCGAAACCTGCTTCTACCCGCTGGTGCACAACACCCACGACAACGGCATCCTGCGCCTGTCCGTGGCCAGCACCGATCATCCGCTGCAAGCCCTGGCCGAAGACTATGCCGGTCGGGTGCTCAAGCAACTGGATTATGTCGGCGTGCTGGCGTTCGAGTTCTTTGAAGTCGACGGTGGCCTCAAGGCCAACGAAATTGCACCGCGGGTCCACAACTCCGGGCACTGGACCACCGAAGGCGCCGAATGCAGCCAGTTCGAAAACCATCTGCGAGCGATTGCCGGGCTGCCGTTGGGCTCGACCGCCAAGGTCGGTGAAAGCGCGATGCTCAACTTTATCGGCGAAGTCCCGTCGGTGGAGCAGGTGATCGCCATCGCCGATTGCCATCTGCATCATTATGGCAAGGCGTTCAAAGCAGGGCGCAAGGTGGGCCATGCAACCCTGCGTTGTGCCGACAAAGCGACCCTGCAGGAACAGATTCTGCGGGTCGAGGCGTTGATCGCCGAGTAAAGATAGTCAGTGCTGGCGGGAACCTACGGCTGCCGCCAGCCTCTGATAGCAGGATGCCAAAGGGTTGACCAGGCTTTGGCTGTGCAAACTCACCTGAGGGAAATGCGATGCACATTATCGGAACAATTTTTATCGGCCTTATCGTCGGTTTGGTAGCGCGTTTCCTCAAGCCCGGCGATGACAGCATGGGCTGGATCATGACCATCCTGCTGGGCATCGGTGGTTCGCTGGCGGCAACCTACGGCGGCCAGGCGCTGGGGATCTATCACGCCGGGCAAGGCGCGGGTTTTATCGGTGCGGTCGTTGGCGCGATTATCCTTCTGGTGGTCTACAACCTGATCAGAAAGAGCTGATCCAGACGAGCAAACCCTCTGCGCCGCAATGGCGTAGAGGGCTAGAATGCGTAACATTTCCTTGTGTCTTCGAGTCTCCCCATGCGCCGTCTTCTTTTGACACTTCTTTTTCTGGGTAGTGGCTTGGCCCATGCTGGTGAACTGCCGGAAACCGACTGGCTGGAGCTCATGCCCAAGTCGGACCAGAAAGCCCTTGAGCAAATGCCGGAAATTACCCACAACTCGCCCGAGAGCAACGGTACGTTTACCGCCAAGGGTGGCTTGAAACAGAGCAAGGGCCTGCCGGCGGTGATGTATTCAACCAAGACCGTGCCGGCCATGGATGGCAAGGAGATCCGCATCGGTGGTTATCCGGTACCGCTGGAAACCGATGCCAAGGGGCGCAGCACGCTGTTTTTCCTGGTGCCGTACCCGGGCGCCTGCATCCACGTGCCGCCACCGCCGCCCAATCAACTGGTGCTGGTGCGCTATCCCAAGGGCCTGAAGCTGGACGATATCTATACGCCGCTGTGGGTCACCGGCACGCTGAAGATCGAGAAGGTCAGCAATGACCTGGCCGACGCGGCGTATGCGCTGGATGCGGGGAAGGTCAGGGTGGTGAAGGAGTCGGATCTGTAAGACGGCATTTGAAGCCGAGCACGGTCTTGTGGCGAGCGGGCTTGCCCGCGCTGGGCTGCGAAGCAGCCCCAAAGCCTGTGACTGCGTTCTGCCTGACACAATGAAGCCGCTGATTTTAGGGGCGCTTCGCGCCCCAACGGGGCGATGCGGCGTTCCGACAAGCCCCTCGCCACAAGGTATTACACCAGGCGCTGACTGCCGATAGTCACACCCAGCGTATGACTAGCTCCCGGTGCAAGCGTCACCACATCATCCATCACGTTCGCGGTCTCGATGCACAGCATCTTCTGCCAGCCATCGTCGGCCATGTCGGCGAGTTGACTGGCCCGGTCGATCCACGGGTTCCAGATCACCGCCGAACGTGAGCCCTGGGTGTTCAGCTCGATACGCCGCTCCCAGGTCGGGTCGACAATGCTCAGCCGCGCGGGCGCATTCTGGTAGATACGGTCGGTTTCACCGGCGAAGCGCAGTTCGCCTTGCTGGCGGACCTGCTTCCAGCCATCCGCCGTGTCGATGTAGGCCAGGCCATCCACGCCCTCGACGTGCACATTGCGCACATCGCTGACAGCGAAGTAGGTATGCAGCGCCTGGCTGAGGCTGACCGGATGGTCGTCCTGGTTCTGGCTGGTGAGTTCGATGTGCAAGGTCTCGCCCAGGCGAATGCGCAAGGTCAGGCCGACCTTGTGCGGCCAGCCCGGCAGGCCACCTTCGGGCAGCGGCAGGCTGAACGTCACGTTCACGCTGTCGCCGTCGGCCTCGATGCCTTGCAACGACCAGTTCATCGTCCGTACCAGGCCATGGGCCGTGGGGGCGTCACTGGCTTGGCGCATGGCCTGCACGCTGTCCGGGTTGCGCGAAAAGTTGCCAAACCACGGCCAACACACCGGTACGCCAGCGCGAATGCCCGTGCCTTGCTTGAACAGCGCCTCGTTGTTGAGCCAGATCAGCGGCGGTTGCCCGGTCAATTGGTAGCTGAGGATCTGCGCGCCTTGTTGCGCCACCAGCAATTCGGCTTGGCCGTGGCGGATGCGCCAGCCGTTCAGCTCGTCCAGTTTTACCGTTTCAACATGGGGCGTGGTCATGGTGTTCTCGCAAGGCAGGGAGTTGCAACGGGCCGCCGGGCGGCCGGGTTAGCGCCGTGGCACGGAGCGGGTTCGACCGCTGCCGTCGATGGCCACGAACACGAAGGCCGCTTCGGTGACCTTGCGCCATTCGCTGGTCAGCGGGTCGTCGCTCCACACCTCGACCATCATCCGCATCGAGCTGCGGCCGATTTCCTCGGTATGGGTATAAAAGGACAATTGCGCGCCGACGGCGACCGGGACCAGGAATGCCATGCGGTCGATGGACACCGTGGCCACCCGGCCGCCGGCGACCTTGCTGGCCATGGCGGTGCCGGCCAGATCCATCTGGCTGACCAGCCAGCCACCATAAATATCGCCGAAACCGTTGGCTTCGCGCGGGAGGGCGGTGATTTGCAGGGCGAGATCGCCTTGCGGATAGGGTCTTCTTGTTCGAGTTCGATCATGCCGGGGTGCCTCTGACCCGTAACGCTACGTTGGTATTGCAGGTGAATAGCCGTCTTCAAGAAAAACGATTCAGCCCGAACATACTACGTTCGTTACGTTTCTCGTAAGCCGCACTAAGGGAAACTCTGCGAAAGCGGCTGGTTCGGCCCCAACGGCGTTTTCGCACAATACCCCTCTAGCCTGCGGGTTCTACCCGACGCAGGGCACGAGTATATCGGTCGATAGACCGCGAGACGACCTCCCGGTTCTCATTTTTGCCGACGAATACGCCGATCCATGTGCTTTTACAAACAATTTGCTATCGTGCCAGACCTGCCTCCAGCCTGAATCGAGCCTTGCTTGACTCATAGACGTGCCCAATAAGAGAAGCCCATGACCACCGCGTCCACCCATATCGCGCAACCTTCGCGCCCGCTGACCCGCAACGACTACAAGACTTTATCGCTGTCTGCCCTGGGCGGCGCGCTGGAGTTCTACGACTTTATCATTTTCGTGTTTTTTGCCGCAGTGGTCGGCAAGCTGTTTTTCCCGGCGGACATGCCGGAGTGGTTGCGCCTGATGCAGACGTTCGGGATTTTCGCCGCCGGCTACCTGGCGCGACCGCTGGGTGGCATCGTGATGGCCCACTTCGGCGATCTGCTGGGGCGCAAGAAGATGTTCACCCTGAGTATTTTCTTGATGGCGGTGCCGACCCTGATCATGGGCCTGTTGCCGACCTATGCGCAGATTGGCATCTGGGCGCCGATTCTGCTGTTGCTGATGCGGGTGATCCAGGGCGCGGCCATCGGTGGCGAGGTGCCGGGTGCCTGGGTGTTCGTCGCCGAACACGTGCCGGAACGCAAGATCGGCTTTGCCTGCGGCACCCTGACCTCGGGTCTGACCGCCGGCATCCTGCTCGGCTCGCTGGTGGCGACTCTGGTCAACAGCCTTTATACACCGCTGGAAGTGGCCGATTACGCCTGGCGAATTCCGTTCCTGCTCGGTGGCGTGTTCGGCCTGTTTTCGGTGTACCTGCGCCGTTGGCTGCACGAAACCCCGGTATTCGCCGAGTTGCAGCTGCGCAAGGCACTGTCTGACGGCATCCCCCTGGGCGCGGTACTGCGTGATCATCGCGGTGCGGTGCTGGTCTCGATGCTGCTGACCTGGCTGTTGTCCGCCGCTGTGGTGGTGGTGATCCTGATGACCCCGACCGTGCTGCAGACGGTCTTTCACTTTTCCCCTACCGTGTCGCTGAAGGCCAACAGCCTGGCGACGGTGTGCCTGACTTTGGGTTGCATCCTCTCCGGTGCGCTGGCCGACCGTTTCGGGGCCGGACGGGTGTTCGTGTTCGGCAGTCTGGCGCTGATGGCGACCTTCTGGAGCTTCTATGGCAGCTTGCCGACTCACCCCGACTGGCTGTTCCCGCTGTATGCCTTGAGTGGCCTGTTCGTCGGCACCATCGGCGCGGTGCCGTATGTGATGGTCAAGGCGTTTCCGGCGGTGGTGCGTTTCAGCGGCCTGTCGTTTTCCTACAACCTGGCCTACGCGATTTTCGGTGGCCTGACCCCGATGGTGGTCACCCTGCTGCTCAAGGATAGCCCGATGGGCCCTGCTTATTATGTGGCGATCATTTGCGGTATCGGGGTGCTGGTAGGGGGGTATCTGTGGGTGAAGGGGCGTTGAGCCGCGGCGGTTGACGCTAGCACCCATCTGGAGGAAGAGGGTTTCAAATTGTTTCAGGGGCGACCTGCCCGGTATCCCGCAGGGGGGGCTGTAGCCCCCGTAGATTCTGGGTTTTTGTCCGTTTATCCGATCAAGGCTGGCGTTCTTCCGAATGCTGGCCTTTCATCTAACTGTCACATACCAGTCATAGAGTGTTCATGCGGCCTACAGATACTTGGGCCCGATCTAACAATCCCTATCTGCTAGGAGCAAGGCATGAAACTGAAGCGTTTGATGGCGGCAATGACTTTTGTCGCTGCTGGCGTTGCAACTGCCCACGCGGTCGCCGCTGGTGTGGACCCGTCCATTCCGTCTTATACAAAAGTCACGGGTGTATCGGGCAACCTGTCCAGCGTTGGTTCCGACACCCTGGCTAACCTCATGACCTTGTGGGCTGAGAACTACAAGAAAGAATACCCGAACGTGAACATTCAGATTCAGGCCGCCGGTTCCGCTACCGCGCCGCCCGCCCTGACTGAAGGCACTTCGAACCTGGGCCCGATGAGCCGCAAGATGAAGGACACCGAGCTGGCTGCCTTCGAGCAGAAGTACGGCTACAAGCCGACCGCTATCCCGGTCGCCGTGGATGCCTTGGCCGTGTTCGTGCACAAGGACAACCCGATCAAGCACCTGACCATGGAGCAAGTCGACGCGATCTTCTCCTCGACTCGTCTGTGTGGCGCCAAAGCCGACGTCAAGACCTGGGCCGACCTGGGCGTGACCGGCGACCTGGCCAACAAGCCGGTTCAACTGTTCGGTCGCAACTCGGTCTCCGGCACCTACGGCTACTTCAAGGAAGAAGCCCTGTGCAAAGGCGACTACAAGCCTAACGTGAACGAACAGCCAGGTTCGGCTTCCGTTGTGCAGTCCATCAGCTCCTCGCTGAACGGTATCGGCTACTCGGGTATCGGCTACAAGACCGCCAGCGTGAAAACCGTTGCCCTGTCGAAGAAAGGCAGCACTGACTTCATCGAAGACAGTGAAGAAAACGCACTGAACGGCAAATACCCGCTGTCGCGTTTCCTCTACGTGTATGTCAACAAGGCCCCGGGCAAGCCTCTGGCTCCGCTGGAAGCCGAGTTCGTGAAACTGGTCCTGTCCAAGCAGGGTCAGGAAGTGGTTGTGAAGGACGGCTACATCCCACTGCCAGCCAAGGTTGCCTCCAAGGCACTGGCTGACCTGGGTCTGAGCGAAGGCAAGAAGTAAGCCTTGAGCCGGGGCGCCAGCCCCGGTAGCACCACCAAGGCGCGGCTTGATCTCCATCGGCCGCGCCCCATATTCCGAAACCGCTGCCAGCCCTGCTGGGCGGCGGCTTCAGTGCGTCACTGCATTGTCATCTTTCTGTCATACAGGATCGCTAGGGTGTGCGCATGAACGATCTGGCCAATTCCACCATGACTACGACTTCTCCCCCCAAGCGTATTGACTTCAATACGCCTGAGCTGCAACGCAAGCGCCGTATTCGCGCGCTGAAAGATCGCCTGACCCGGTGGTACGTATTTATTGGCGGCTTGGCTGTCCTCGGGGCGATCACGCTGATCTTCTTCTTTCTCGGTTATGTGGTCCTGCCCCTGTTCCAGGGTGCCTCGCTGACCGCCGAGAAAAGCATTACGCCGGCCTGGATGCAGGATGCCGGCAAACCCTGATGATCTCCGTGGAAGAACAGAATCAGGTGGGCATGCGGGTTTCCGACAAAGGGCAGGTGCTGTCTTCAATGCCAGGACGCCACCGAGCTGTCGCGCGTGAACCTGCCGATTCCGGCCGGTACCACCGTCACCTCCATCAGCAAGGACCAGCCGGCATCCCACTGGTCATTGTCGGCCTGTCCAATGCCAGGCGCTGGTGTTCCGTCACACCTATAAAGTGACTTACCCGGACGGCAAGAAAACCATTTCTCCAGCGCTCGAGTACCCTTACGGCGAAGCGCCGATCAACCTCGATGAGCAGGACGCGCGCTTGAGCATGTGAATCTGAACACCGCCGATTCGACCCTGGTCGTGGCGGGCTCCACTGGGGCACAGTTGCACGTGCTGGCGCTGACCCAGGAAGAGAACATGATGACCGGCGAGGTCACCAGCGAGCAGAGAAGCATCGAGCTGCCGCAGATGACCGAACCGGTGAAGGCGATCTATATCGATCCGCGCCAGCAATGGTTGTACGTGATCAACGGGCGCGCCCAGGCCGACGTGTTCAGTCTGCGCGACAAGAGCCTGAACGGTCGCTATAAACTGCTTGAAAACGCCGATGCCGAAGTGACCGCCAGTACACAACTGGTGGGCGGTATCTCGTTGATCATCGGTGACTCCAGTGGCGGTCTGGCCAGTGGTTCATGGCCCGTGATCCCGATGGCGAGCTGCGCCTGAAACCCATCCGCAGTTTCCAGATGGGCTCCGCGCCGATCGTTGAAATCACCGCTGAAGAGCGTCGCAGGGCTTTGTCGCCATGGACGCTTCCGGCAAGCTCGGCGTGTTCCACAGCACCGCGCACCGGACCCTGCTGGTCAACCAGGTGGTCGATGGCCAGGGCCTGTTCGGCCTGTCGCCGCGGGCCAACCGGGTGATCGTCGAGCAAGGTGGCAAGATCCTGCCGTTGGTCCTCGACAACCCGCACCCGGAAGTGTCCTGGAGCGCGCTGTGGAGCAAGGTCTGGTACGAGAACTACGACGAACCCAAGTACGTCTGGCAATCGACCGCCGCCAACACCGACTTTCGAACCCAAACTGAGCTTGTCGCCGCTGACCTTCGGGACCCTGAAGGCCGCGTTCTACGCCATGTTGCTGGCCGCGCCGCTGGCCGTCGCCGCCGCGATCTATACGCCTACTCATGGCCCCGGGCATGCGCCGCAAGGTCAAACCGGTGATCGAGTTGATGGAGGCGATGCCGACGGTGATCCTCGGTTTCTTCGCCGGCCTGTTCCTGGCGCCGTATGTCGAAGGGCACCTGCCGGGGATCTTCAGCCTGCTGATGCCTGGACGTCGGGGCAGGGGGGGGGGGGGGGGGGGGGGGGCGGGGCCGGTCGGCTTATCCCAGGGGGCCGGATACCGGCCACCAGGTACCGATCGCACGAGCATCAGCAGGCTGAAGATCCCCGGCAGGTGCCCTTCGACATACGGCGCCAGGAACAGGCCGGCGAAGAAACCGAGGATCACCGTCGGCATCGCCTCCATCAACTCGATCACCGGTTTGACCTTGCGGCGCATGCCCGGGGCCATGAAGTAGGCGGTATAGATCGCGGCGGCGACGGCCAGCGGCGCGGCCAGCAACATGGCGTAGAACGCGGCCTTCAGGGTCCCGAAGGTCAGCGGCGACAAGCTCAGTTTGGGTTCGAAGTCGGTGTTGGCGGCGGTCGATTGCCAGACGTACTTGGGTTCGTCGTAGTCTCGTACCAGACCTTGCTCCACAGCGCGCTCCAGGACACTTCCGGGTGCGGGTTGTCGAGGACCAACGGCAGGATCTTGCCACCTTGCTCGACGATCACCCGTTGCCCGCGGCGACAGGCCGAACAGGCCCTGGCCATCGACCACCTGGTTGACCAGCAGGGTCCGGTGCGCGGTGCTGTGGAACACGCCGAGCTTGCCGGAAGCGTCCATGGCGACAAGCCCTTGCGACGCTCTTCAGCGGTGATTTCAACGATCGCGCGGAGCCCATCTGGAAACTGCGGATGGGTTTCAGGCGCAGCTCGCCATCGGGATCACGGGCCATGAACCACTGGGCCAGACCGCCACTGGAGTCACCGATGATCAACGAGATACCGCCCACCAGTTGTGTACTGGCGGTCACTTCGGCATCGGCGTTTTCAAGCAGTTTATAGCGACCGTTCAGGCTCTTGTCGCGCAGACTGAACACGTCGGCCTGGGCGCGCCCGTTGATCACGTACAACCATTGCTGGCGCGGATCGATATAGATCGCCTTCACCGGTTCGGTCATCTGCGGCAGCTCGATGCTTCTCTGCTCGCTGGTGACCTCGCCGGTCATCATGTTCTCTTCCTGGGTCAGCGCCAGCACGTGCAACTGTGCCCCAGTGGAGCCCGCCACGACCAGGGTCGAATCGGCGGTGTTCAGATTCACATGCTCAAGCGCGCGTCCCTGCTCATCGAGGTTGATCGGCGCTTCGCCGTAAGGGTACTCGAGCGCTGGAGAAATGGTTTTCTTGCCGTCCGGGTAAGTCACTTTATAGGTGTGACGGAACACCAGCGCCTGGCCATTGGACAGGCCGACAATGACCAGTGGGATGCCCGGCTGGTCCTTGCTGATGGAGGTGACGGTGGTACCGGCCGGAATCGGCAGGTTCACGCGCGACAGCTCGGTGGCGTCCTGGGCATTGAAGAACAGCACCTGCCCTTTGTCGGAAACCCGCATGCCCACCTGATTCTGTTCTTCCACGGAGATCATCAGGGGTTTGCCGGCATCCTGCATCCAGGCCGGCGTAATGCTTTTCTCGGCGGTCAGCGAGGCACCCTGGAACAGGGGCAGGACCACATAACCGAGAAAGAAGAAGATCAGCGTGATCGCCCCGAGGACAGCCAAGCCGCCAATAAATACGTACCACCGGGTCAGGCGATCTTTCAGCGCGCGAATACGGCGCTTGCGTTGCAGCTCAGGCGTATTGAAGTCAATACGCTTGGGGGGAGAAGTCGTAGTCATGGTGGAATTGGCCAGATCGTTCATGCGCACACCCTAGCGATCCTGTATGACAGAAAGATGACAATGCAGTGACGCACTGAAGCCGCCGCCCAGCAGGGCTGGCAGCGGTTTCGGAATATGGGGCGCGGCCGATGGAGATCAAGCCGCGCCTTGGTGGTGCTACCGGGGCTGGCGCCCCGGCTCAAGGCTTACTTCTTGCCTTCGCTCAGACCCAGGTCAGCCAGTGCCTTGGAGGCAACCTTGGCTGGCAGTGGGATGTAGCCGTCCTTCACAACCACTTCCTGACCCTGCTTGGACAGGACCAGTTTCACGAACTCGGCTTCCAGCGGAGCCAGAGGCTTGCCCGGGGCCTTGTTGACATACACGTAGAGGAAACGCGACAGCGGGTATTTGCCGTTCAGTGCGTTTTCTTCACTGTCTTCGATGAAGTCAGTGCTGCCTTTCTTCGACAGGGCAACGGTTTTCACGCTGGCGGTCTTGTAGCCGATACCCGAGTAGCCGATACCGTTCAGCGAGGAGCTGATGGACTGCACAACGGAAGCCGAACCTGGCTGTTCGTTCACGTTAGGCTTGTAGTCGCCTTTGCACAGGGCTTCTTCCTTGAAGTAGCCGTAGGTGCCGGAGACCGAGTTGCGACCGAACAGTTGAACCGGCTTGTTGGCCAGGTCGCCGGTCACGCCCAGGTCGGCCCAGGTCTTGACGTCGGCTTTGGCGCCACACAGACGAGTCGAGGAGAAGATCGCGTCGACTTGCTCCATGGTCAGGTGCTTGATCGGGTTGTCCTTGTGCACGAACACGGCCAAGGCATCCACGGCGACCGGGATAGCGGTCGGCTTGTAGCCGTACTTCTGCTCGAAGGCAGCCAGCTCGGTGTCCTTCATCTTGCGGCTCATCGGGCCCAGGTTCGAAGTGCCTTCAGTCAGGGCGGGCGGCGCGGTAGCGGAACCGGCGGCCTGAATCTGAATGTTCACGTTCGGGTATTCTTTCTTGTAGTTCTCAGCCCACAAGGTCATGAGGTTAGCCAGGGTGTCGGAACCAACGCTGGACAGGTTGCCCGATACACCCGTGACTTTTGTATAAGACGGAATGGACGGGTCCACACCAGCGGCGACCGCGTGGGCAGTTGCAACGCCAGCAGCGACAAAAGTCATTGCCGCCATCAAACGCTTCAGTTTCATGCCTTGCTCCTAGCAGATAGGGATTGTTAGATCGGGCCCAAGTATCTGTAGGCCGCATGAACACTCTATGACTGGTATGTGACAGTTAGATGAAAGGCCAGCATTCGGAAGAACGCCAGCCTTGATCGGATAAACGGACAAAAACCCAGAATCTACGGGGGCTACAGCCCCCCCTGCGGGATACCGGGCAGGTCGCCCCTGAAACAATTTGAAACCCTCTTCCTCCAGATGGGTGCTAGCGTCAACCGCCGCGGCTCAACGCCCCTTCACCCACAGATACCCCCCTACCAGCACCCCGATACCGCAAATGATCGCCACATAATAAGCAGGGCCCATCGGGCTATCCTTGAGCAGCAGGGTGACCACCATCGGGGTCAGGCCACCGAAAATCGCGTAGGCCAGGTTGTAGGAAAACGACAGGCCGCTGAAACGCACCACCGCCGGAAACGCCTTGACCATCACATACGGCACCGCGCCGATGGTGCCGACGAACAGGCCACTCAAGGCATACAGCGGGAACAGCCAGTCGGGGTGAGTCGGCAAGCTGCCATAGAAGCTCCAGAAGGTCGCCATCAGCGCCAGACTGCCGAACACGAACACCCGTCCGGCCCCGAAACGGTCGGCCAGCGCACCGGAGAGGATGCAACCCAAAGTCAGGCACACCGTCGCCAGGCTGTTGGCCTTCAGCGACACGGTAGGGGAAAAGTGAAAGACCGTCTGCAGCACGGTCGGGGTCATCAGGATCACCACCACCACAGCGGCGGACAACAGCCAGGTCAGCAGCATCGAGACCAGCACCGCACCGCGATGATCACGCAGTACCGCGCCCAGGGGGATGCCGTCAGACAGTGCCTTGCGCAGCTGCAACTCGGCGAATACCGGGGTTTCGTGCAGCCAACGGCGCAGGTACACCGAAAACAGGCCGAACACGCCACCGAGCAGGAACGGAATTCGCCAGGCGTAATCGGCCACTTCCAGCGGTGTATAAAGGCTGTTGACCAGAGTCGCCACCAGCGAGCCGAGCAGGATGCCGGCGGTCAGACCCGAGGTCAGGGTGCCGCAGGCAAAGCCGATCTTGCGTTCCGGCACGTGTTCGGCGACGAACACCCAGGCACCCGGCACCTCGCCACCGATGGCCGCGCCCTGGATCACCCGCATCAGCAACAGCAGAATCGGCGCCCAGATGCCAATCTGCGCATAGGTCGGCAACAGGCCCATGATCAGGGTCGGCACCGCCATCAAGAAAATACTCAGGGTGAACATCTTCTTGCGCCCCAGCAGATCGCCGAAGTGGGCCATCACGATGCCACCCAGCGGTCGCGCCAGGTAGCCGGCGGCGAAAATCCCGAACGTCTGCATCAGGCGCAACCACTCCGGCATGTCCGCCGGGAAAAACAGCTTGCCGACCACTGCGGCAAAAAACACGAAAATGATAAAGTCGTAGAACTCCAGCGCGCCGCCCAGGGCAGACAGCGATAAAGTCTTGTAGTCGTTGCGGGTCAGCGGGCGCGAAGGTTGCGCGATATGGGTGGACGCGGTGGTCATGGGCTTCTCTTATTGGGCACGTCTATGAGTCAAGCAAGGCTCGATTCAGGCTGGAGGCAGGTCTGGCACGATAGCAAATTGTTTGTAAAAGCACATGGATCGGCGTATTCGTCGGCAAAAATGAGAACCGGGAGGTCGTCTCGCGGTCTATCGACCGATATACTCGTGCCCTGCGTCGGGTAGAACCCGCAGGCTAGAGGGGTATTGTGCGAAAACGCCGTTGGGGCCGAACCAGCCGCTTTCGCAGAGTTTCCCTTAGTGCGGCTTACGAGAAACGTAACGAACGTAGTATGTTCGGGCTGAATCGTTTTTCTTGAAGACGGCTATTCACCTGCAATACCAACGTAGCGTTACGGGTCAGAGGCACCCCGGCATGATCGAACTCGAACAAGAAGACCCTATCCCGCAAGGCGATCTCGCCCTGCAAATCACCGCCCTCCCGCGCGAAGCCAACGGTTTCGGCGATATTTATGGTGGCTGGCTGGTCAGCCAGATGGATCTGGCCGGCACCGCCATGGCCAGCAAGGTCGCCGGCGGCCGGGTGGCCACGGTGTCCATCGACCGCATGGCATTCCTGGTCCCGGTCGCCGTCGGCGCGCAATTGTCCTTTTATACCCATACCGAGGAAATCGGCCGCAGCTCGATGCGGATGATGGTCGAGGTGTGGAGCGACGACCCGCTGACCAGCGAATGGCGCAAGGTCACCGAAGCGGCCTTCGTGTTCGTGGCCATCGACGGCAGCGGTCGAACCCGCTCCGTGCCACGGCGCTAACCCGGCCGCCCGGCGGCCCGTTGCAACTCCCTGCCTTGCGAGAACACCATGACCACGCCCCATGTTGAAACGGTAAAACTGGACGAGCTGAACGGCTGGCGCATCCGCCACGGCCAAGCCGAATTGCTGGTGGCGCAACAAGGCGCGCAGATCCTCAGCTACCAATTGACCGGGCAACCGCCGCTGATCTGGCTCAACAACGAGGCGCTGTTCAAGCAAGGCACGGGCATTCGCGCTGGCGTACCGGTGTGTTGGCCGTGGTTTGGCAACTTTTCGCGCAACCCGGACAGCGTGCAGGCCATGCGCCAAGCCAGTGACGCCCCCACGGCCCATGGCCTGGTACGGACGATGAACTGGTCGTTGCAAGGCATCGAGGCCGACGGCGACAGCGTGAACGTGACGTTCAGCCTGCCGCTGCCCGAAGGTGGCCTGCCGGGCTGGCCGCACAAGGTCGGCCTGACCTTGCGCATTCGCCTGGGCGAGACCTTGCACATCGAACTCACCAGCCAGAACCAGGACGACCATCCGGTCAGCCTCAGCCAGGCGCTGCATACCTACTTCGCTGTCAGCGATGTGCGCAATGTGCACGTCGAGGGCGTGGATGGCCTGGCCTACATCGACACGGCGGATGGCTGGAAGCAGGTCCGCCAGCAAGGCGAACTGCGCTTCGCCGGTGAAACCGACCGTATCTACCAGAATGCGCCCGCGCGGCTGAGCATTGTCGACCCGACCTGGGAGCGGCGTATCGAGCTGAACACCCAGGGCTCACGTTCGGCGGTGATCTGGAACCCGTGGATCGACCGGGCCAGTCAACTCGCCGACATGGCCGACGATGGCTGGCAGAAGATGCTGTGCATCGAGACCGCGAACGTGATGGATGATGTGGTGACGCTTGCACCGGGAGCTAGTCATACGCTGGGTGTGACTATCGGCAGTCAGCGCCTGGTGTAATACCTTGTGGCGAGGGGCTTGTCGGAACGCCGCATCGCCCCGTTGGGGCGCGAAGCGCCCCTAAAATCAGCGGCTTCATTGTGTCAGGCAGAACGCAGTCACAGGCTTTGGGGCTGCTTCGCAGCCCAGCGCGGGCAAGCCCGCTCGCCACAAGACCGTGCTCGGCTTCAAATGCCGTCTTACAGATCCGACTCCTTCACCACCCTGACCTTCCCCGCATCCAGCGCATACGCCGCGTCGGCCAGGTCATTGCTGACCTTCTCGATCTTCAGCGTGCCGGTGACCCACAGCGGCGTATAGATATCGTCCAGCTTCAGGCCCTTGGGATAGCGCACCAGCACCAGTTGATTGGGCGGCGGTGGCGGCACGTGGATGCAGGCGCCCGGGTACGGCACCAGGAAAAACAGCGTGCTGCGCCCCTTGGCATCGGTTTCCAGCGGTACCGGATAACCACCGATGCGGATCTCCTTGCCATCCATGGCCGGCACGGTCTTGGTTGAATACATCACCGCCGGCAGGCCCTTGCTCTGTTTCAAGCCACCCTTGGCGGTAAACGTACCGTTGCTCTCGGGCGAGTTGTGGGTAATTTCCGGCATTTGCTCAAGGGCTTTCTGGTCCGACTTGGGCATGAGCTCCAGCCAGTCGGTTTCCGGCAGTTCACCAGCATGGGCCAAGCCACTACCCAGAAAAAGAAGTGTCAAAAGAAGACGGCGCATGGGGAGACTCGAAGACACAAGGAAATGTTACGCATTCTAGCCCTCTACGCCATTGCGGCGCAGAGGGTTTGCTCGTCTGGATCAGCTCTTTCTGATCAGGTTGTAGACCACCAGAAGGATAATCGCGCCAACGACCGCACCGATAAAACCCGCGCCTTGCCCGGCGTGATAGATCCCCAGCGCCTGGCCGCCGTAGGTTGCCGCCAGCGAACCACCGATGCCCAGCAGGATGGTCATGATCCAGCCCATGCTGTCATCGCCGGGCTTGAGGAAACGCGCTACCAAACCGACGATAAGGCCGATAAAAATTGTTCCGATAATGTGCATCGCATTTCCCTCAGGTGAGTTTGCACAGCCAAAGCCTGGTCAACCCTTTGGCATCCTGCTATCAGAGGCTGGCGGCAGCCGTAGGTTCCCGCCAGCACTGACTATCTTTACTCGGCGATCAACGCCTCGACCCGCAGAATCTGTTCCTGCAGGGTCGCTTTGTCGGCACAACGCAGGGTTGCATGGCCCACCTTGCGCCCTGCTTTGAACGCCTTGCCATAATGATGCAGATGGCAATCGGCGATGGCGATCACCTGCTCCACCGACGGGACTTCGCCGATAAAGTTGAGCATCGCGCTTTCACCGACCTTGGCGGTCGAGCCCAACGGCAGCCCGGCAATCGCTCGCAGATGGTTTTCGAACTGGCTGCATTCGGCGCCTTCGGTGGTCCAGTGCCCGGAGTTGTGGACCCGCGGTGCAATTTCGTTGGCCTTGAGGCCACCGTCGACTTCAAAGAACTCGAACGCCAGCACGCCGACATAATCCAGTTGCTTGAGCACCCGACCGGCATAGTCTTCGGCCAGGGCTTGCAGCGGATGATCGGTGCTGGCCACGGACAGGCGCAGGATGCCGTTGTCGTGGGTGTTGTGCACCAGCGGGTAGAAGCAGGTTTCGCCGTCACGGCCACGCACGGCGATCAGCGAAACTTCCCCGGTGAACGGCACGAAGCCCTCCAGCAGGCAGCCAACGCTGCCCAGTTCGGCGAAGGTGCCGACCACGTCGGCCGGAGTGCGCAGGACTTTCTGACCCTTGCCGTCATAACCCAGGGTGCGGGTTTTCAGCACGGCCGGCAGGCCGATGCTGGCCACCGCGGCATCCAGATCCGCCTGGGACTGGATATCGGCGAAGGCCGGGGTGGGAATCCCCAGGTCCTTGAACATGCTCTTTTCGAACCAGCGATCACGGGCGATGCGCAAGGCCTCGGCGCTCGGATAGACCGGGACGAACTGCGACAGGAAGGCCACGGTTTCCGCCGGGACACTTTCGAACTCGAAGGTCACCAGGTCGACTTCGTCGGCCAACTGGCGCAGATGATCCTGATCGCCGTAATCGGCGCGCAAATGCTCGCCCAAGGCGGCTGCACAGGCATCCGGCGCCGGGTCCAGGAAAGCGAAGTTCATCCCCAGCGGCGTGCCCGCCAGCGCCAACATGCGGCCCAGTTGGCCGCCACCGATTACACCGATCTTCATCGTCATCAACCTCAGGCGACGCGCGGGTCTGGATTGTCCAGCACGCTGTCTGTCTGTTCAGCGCGGAATTTCTTCAGCACGGTATGGAAATGCGGGTGTTTGGCGCCCAGGATACTCGCCGAGAGCAGCGCGGCATTGATCGCCCCGGCCTTGCCGATGGCCAGCGTCGCCACCGGAATACCGGCCGGCATCTGCACGATCGACAGCAGCGAATCGACGCCCGAGAGCATCGCCGACTGCACCGGCACGCCCAGCACCGGCAGGTGGGTCTTGGCCGCGCACATGCCTGGCAGGTGGGCCGCGCCGCCAGCACCGGCGATGATCACCTCGATCCCACGCGACTCGGCCTCTTCCGCGTACTGGAAGAGCAGGTCCGGGGTGCGGTGGGCCGAGACCACTTTCACCTCATAAGGGATGCCGAGCTTTTCCAGCATATCGGCGGTGTGGCTAAGGGTGGACCAATCGGACTTGGAGCCCATGATCACGCCAACCAGTGCACTCATCGTCGTGCCTCTTCTCTTGGGCGCCCGCAGGCGCGTCAAAAAACAACAAGCCACGCGGGAGACCGGCGTGGCTTGTCATACGAATCGGGGCCGGGCGAGCCGGCCGAAGGCCGCGCAGTATACCGAAAAAAGCACATTAAACGCACCTTTGCCGACCGTTTGTCGGTTAGCGAATTTTAGCCGCTAAAGGCCGGCTTACCTGACTTTCAGGTCAACCAGGAAACACCACGCACTCATTGTGGAGCGGCGCTCCCACACAAGCTCCGCTCCCACAAGGGCCTATTTTCCACAGACCAAGACTCACATCAGCTTCGTACTCAACCTGGACCCGACACCTGCGCCGCCGCGCCTTCGAGCTTGCGCCACAACAAGCGTACGTTGGCCTTGCGCACCAATGCACAACGATACAGGCGAATTTCCAACGGCACGTGCCATTGCGGCCCGCCGCACACCACCAGCTCGCCGCGCGCCAACTCCGCCCGGACACTGAGGTGCGGCACCCAGGCAATACCCAGCCCTTCCAGTGCCATGCTTTTCAAACTGTCGGCCATCGCGGTTTCATAGATAGTGGTAAAGCGCAGGTTGCGCTGACGCAGCAACAGGTTCACCGAACGCCCGAGAAACGCCCCCGCGCTATACGCCAGCAACGGCACGCTCGCCTCGCCCTCCAGATCGAACAGCGGCTGGCCGTCCGGCGTGGTCGCGCACACCGGCAACATCTCGGTCTGCCCCAGGTGCAGGGACGGAAAAATCTCCGCATCCATCTGCAACGCCGCATCTGGATCATAGAAGGCCAGCATCAGGTCGCAACCGCCTTCGCGCAACGCATGCACCGCGTCGCCGACGTTGGTCGCCACCAGCCGCGTGGCGATATTCAGCCCTTCATTACGCAACTGCGCGATCCAGCGCGGAAAGAAACCCAGCGCCAGGGAGTGCGCGGCCGCCACTTGCATGACTTCGCCCTGCCCGCCTTCCAGGTGATGCAGATGGCGCACTACCTCGCCCAACTGCTCGACCACCGTACGCGCAGTCACCAAGAACAACTGCCCCGCCGCCGTCAGCTCAATAGGCGTGCGCGAGCGGTTGACCAGGGTCAACCCCAACGCCGACTCCAGGCTGCGAATCCGTCGGCTGAACGCCGGCTGCGTGACGAAGCGCCGCTCGGCCGCCTGGGAAAAGCTGCGGGTCGCCGCCAGGGCACTGAAGTCTTCCAACCATTTGCTTTCGAGATTCATCGGCTCCTCCCGCCACGCGCACCATTTTGGTTCGCACGTTTGTCATACACAAAGCGTCACATCCACATTATGCCGTTTGTGCATAGGGCAGTGCTGAACAGCATTGGCCCAAAAATTTGCCCAAGCCTAGCATTGCCTCCGTTCCGGCACCGACCGGGTTCTTATCGAGATGATTTCTATCATGTCCTCCGCTGCATCTTTCCGCACAGAAAAAGACCTGCTTGGCGTACTCGAAGTACCCGGCGACGCGTACTACGGCATCCAGACCCTGCGAGCGGTGAACAATTTCCGTCTCTCCGGCGTCCCGATCTCGCATTACCCGAAACTGGTCGTGGCCCTGGCCATGGTCAAACAGGCCGCCGCTGACGCCAACCGCGAGCTCGGTCACCTGACCGAAGCCAAGCATGCAGCCATCAGCGAAGCCTGTGCCCGATTGATCCGCGGCGACTTCCACGAGCAGTTCGTGGTGGACATGATTCAAGGCGGCGCTGGCACTTCGACCAATATGAATGCCAACGAAGTCATCGCCAACATCGCGCTGGAGGCCATGGGCCACGGCAAGGGCGAATACCAGTACCTGCACCCGAACAACGACGTGAACATGGCGCAGTCGACCAACGACGCCTACCCGACGGCCATTCGCCTGGGTCTGCTGCTGGGCCACGACGCCCTGCTCGCCAGCCTCGACAGCCTGATCCAGGCCTTCGCCAGCAAGGGTCAAGAGTTCGCCCACGTCCTGAAAATGGGCCGTACCCAGCTGCAAGACGCCGTGCCGATGACCCTCGGCCAGGAGTTCCGCGCCTTCGCCACCACCCTGAGCGAAGACTTGGCCCGCCTGAAGACCCTGGCTCCGGAACTGCTGACCGAAGTCAACCTGGGCGGCACCGCCATCGGCACCGGCATCAACGCCGACCCGCGCTACCAGCAACTGGCGGTCGACCGCCTGGCAACCATCAGCGGCCAGCCGCTGGTGCCCGCCGCCGACCTGATCGAAGCCACCTCCGACATGGGCGCCTTCGTACTGTTCTCCGGCATGCTCAAGCGCACCGCGGTCAAGCTGTCGAAGATCTGCAACGACCTGCGCCTGCTGTCCAGCGGCCCACGCACCGGGATCAACGAAATCAACCTGCCAGCGCGCCAGCCCGGCAGCTCGATCATGCCCGGCAAGGTCAACCCGGTGATCCCGGAAGCGGTCAACCAAGTGGCGTTCCAGATCATCGGCAACGACCTGGCCCTGACCATCGCGGCCGAAGGCGGCCAGCTGCAACTGAACGTGATGGAACCACTGATCGCCTTCAAGATCTTCGACTCGATCCGCCTGCTGCAACGCGCCATGGACATGCTGCGCGAACACTGCATCGTCGGCATCACCGCCAACGAAGAGCGCTGCCGTGAGCTGGTGGAACACTCCATCGGCCTGGTCACCGCCCTGAACCCCTACATCGGCTATGAAAACGCCACCCGGATCGCCCGCATCGCCCTGGAAAGTGGCCGCGGCGTACTGGAACTGGTGCGCGAAGAAGGCTTGCTCGACGACGCCATGCTCGCCGACATCCTGCGCCCGGAAAACATGATTGCTCCACGTCTGGTTCCACTGAAGGCCTGACCTTCAGTGCCGGACTGCAACACGCTCACCAGGTCGAGGGACTAGACACCTCTCACCTTTTGAGGGCCTGAAGGTCACTCTTCAGGCCCTTTTTTTTACAACTGACGAAGTGGGAAAAGGCCCAACCTCGCCCCGGCATTCACAAGAAATACCCTGCGCTTCGTCGTCCGGCCTACAAACCAGTGCAGACGACGGTCGCGCTCATCGGTATAGTGCCGCCCCTCTTCGCGTAAGCGATCCGCGGCACAGCGGCACTGAAACACGCGAAACAACACTAAAAACAACCCGCGAAAGCTCGGGATGATGTATCGCCAGCCCACACTGCCCTGTAATACCGGGTGTAACGCGATAGATCAAACGAGCCGCCTTTGCATCAAAAAACAGCGAGGAACCACTCCATGCTTGAGGTCATCAACGACTTCCTCTCAGGGAAACTACTGATCGTGCTCATTGTCGGGCTCGGTAGCTACTTCACGATCCGTTCACGGTTCGTCCAGTTCCGCCATTTCCGTCACATGTTCACGGTCTTCAAAGAGTCCCTTCGCGGTCAAGCAGGCCAACTGAGCTCGTTCCAAGCACTGATGCTGAGCCTCGCCGGTCGTGTTGGCGCCGGTAACATCGCCGGTGTCGGCATCGCCGTTACTCTCGGCGGCCCGGGCGCCGTGTTCTGGATGTGGGTCACCGCGCTGGTGGGCATGTCCAGCAGCTTCTTCGAATGCACCCTGGCCCAAGTCTACAAGCGCGCCGATGGCGACGGCCTGTACCGCGGCGGCCCGGCTTACTACATCCAGCACGGCCTGAAGCTCAAAGGCATGGCAGTGGTGTTCTCCGTTCTGCTGCTGGTCACCTACGGCTTCGCCTTCAACGGCCTGCAGTCGTACACCGTCACCCACTCGCTGCAGAACGCCTTCGGCTTCTCCCCGAACCACACCGGCATCGCCCTGGCCGTCCTGCTGGCGATCGTCTTCCTCGGCGGCATCAAGCGCATCGCCTCGGTTTCCGACCTGCTGGTTCCGGTCAAGACCCTGGCCTACATCGGCGTCACCCTGTACGTGATCTTCAGCCAGATCGAGCACGTGCCGGCCATGCTGGAAACCATTTTCAAGAGCGCCTTCGGCCTTGACCCAGCATTCGGCGGCCTGCTCGGCAGCGCCATCGTCATGGGTGTGAAACGTGGCGTGTTCGCCAACGAAGCCGGCCTGGGCAGCGCACCGAACGTCGCCGCCGTCGCCGCCGTGAAGCACCCGGGTGCCCAGGGCGTGGTCCAGGCGTTCAGCGTGTTCCTCGACACCTTCGTGATCTGCACCTGCACCGCGTTGCTGATCCTGCTGTCGGGCTTCTACACCCCAGGCTTCGAAGGTGACGGCATCGTCCTGACCCAGAACTCCCTGGCCGCCGTGGTCGGTGACTGGGGCCGCTTGTTCGTCAGCGTCGCCCTGTCGCTGTTCGTCTTCACCTGCATCCTCTACAACTACTACTTGGGCGAGACCAGCCTGCAGTTCCTGACCCGCAACCGCATCGTGCTGATGGTGTACCGCGCCCTGGTGCTGGCACTGATCGTATGGGGTTCGGTGCAGAATCTGTCGACCGTGTTCGCCTTCGCCGACATCACCATGACCTGCCTGGCCTTCGTCAACCTGATCGCCCTGGCCCTGCTGTTCAAGGTCGGCCTGCGCGTGATGCGCGACTACGACGAACAACGCCGTGCCGGCGTCAGCCAGCCGGTGTTCGACTCGAGCAAGTTCGCCGATCTGGACCTGGACCTCGAAGCCTGGCCAACCCCGGGCAAAACTGCGCCGCGCGAGCAAGAAGCCGCCCAAGGCGTGCCTGCCACGCAACGCTGATCGCACTCCCGGGTGGCGCTCCGCTGCCCGACGCGACAGATCTTACCGGGTGGCATCCAGCCATCTGACGTGACACACCTTGCGCACGCAGGCATGCTGCGGCGCAAGGTGCATTCGTCCAGGAGAACCCTCAATGACTTCCGTCTCTTATCCGGCCGCGCAGCGCGTCATGGTGCTCTATACCGGCGGCACCATCGGCATGCAGGCCAGCGCCAACGGCCTGGCCCCGGCTTCCGGTTTCGAAGCGCGGATGCGCGAACAACTCGCCGGCCAGCCCGGCCTGAAGGTGCCGGACTGGCGCTTTCGGGAAATGGCACCGCTGATCGACAGCGCCAACATGACCCCCGAGTACTGGCTGCGCCTGCGTGACGCGGTGGTCGATGCAGTGGCGGCGCAACAGTGCGACAGCGTGCTGGTCCTGCACGGCACCGATACCCTGGCGTATAGCGCGGCGGCAATGAGCTTCCAGTTGCTGGGGCTGTCGGCCCCGGTGGTGTTTACCGGCTCCATGCTGCCGGCGGGCGTGCCGGACAGCGATGCCTGGGAGAACGTCAGCGGTGCGCTGGTTGCGTTGGGCCAGGGCCTGGCTCCGGGAGTACACCTGCATTTCCACGGCGAAATGCTCTCGCCGACCCGTTGCGCGAAGATTCGCAGTTTTGGCCGTCATCCGTTCGCGGCGCTGAACCGCACGGGCGGCGTGGCAAAGGCACAAGCCTTGCCGATGCAACTGGACTACCGCCAGCCCCGGCAACTGACGATGGTCGGCGTATTGCCGCTGGTCCCGGGCATCGCCGCCGCGCAGTTGGATGGCATGATCGACAGCGGTATCCAGGCGCTGGTGCTGGAGTGCTTCGGCAGCGGTACCGGGCCGAGCGATAACCCGGGGTTTCTCGCCAGCCTCCAACGGGCGGAGAAGCGGGGTATCGTGGTGGTCGCGATCACCCAGTGCCATGAAGGCGGCGTCGAGCTGGATGTCTATGAGGCGGGCAGCCGTCTACGCGGCGTCGGCGTGCTGTCTGGTGGCGGCATGACCCGCGAGGCGCTGTTCGGCAAGCTGCATGCCTTGCTGGGCGCGGGCCTGGAGCTGGCTGAAGTGCGGCGCTTGGTCGAGCTGGACCTGTGTGGCGAGTTGAGCTGACCCCCCGCTCAACTTGCCAGTCAGTGATGTAAGGAAACTTTAAGCCAGGGGCGGTCCACTGTGGCGAGCGGGCTTGCCCGCGTTCGGCGGCGAAGCAGTCGCAAAATCGATCCTCCCGGTCTACCTGATGCACCGAGTTCGCCAGTTTCAGGGGCGCTTCGCAACCCAGCGCGGGCAAGCCCGCTCGCCACAAGACCGCGCTCGACTTCAAATGACCGCCACTGAACGGCACCCACACCAGGCAAATCGCTTTTTTCTTGAGCGACATTGCCTATTGGCCGGTCGGGTGAGCGGCACACAACTTGCTCGATTGCCGTACTTCCCAGGACGGCATCGCCCATGCTCCATTCGCACCTCACCACCCTCAACGCGGTTTCCCTGGTGCTCGACACCTTCCGCGACAAGGGCGTGTCCAGCGACGCGCTCCTGGCCGGCAGCGGCATCAGCGCCGCCGACCTGAGCCGCGCCGATACCCGCATCACCACCAACCAGGAGATGCAGGTGTGCTGCAACGCCGTGGCCCTACGCCGGAAAATCGGCCTGGAACTGGGCCGACGCATGCATGTATCGGCCTACGGCATACTCGGCTATGCCCTGCTCACCAGTGCCACCTTCGGTGACGCGTTGCGCCTGGCCCTGCGCTATCCGGCGCTATTGGGAACACTCTTCGAACTGAGCCTGGAAGCCGACGGCGAACGTATCTGGTTCACCGCCGCGGATTATCGGGAAAATCCGCAGTTGACGGTGTTCAACACCGAGCTGTGCCTGGTATCGCTGAAAGTCATCTGTGACGACCTGCTCGGGCACCCATTGCCATTGCAGGCGGCACGCTTCGAATACGAGGCGCCGGACTATCGAGCCGACTACAGCAACAGCTTCGACTGCCCGCTGCAGTTCTCGGCCGGTCGCAACGCGTTCGCCTTCGACCGACGCTGGCTGGAACACCCCTTGCCCCTGGCAGACGCGATTACCCACCAGGCCATGGCCGAACGTTGCCGCAAGCACAATCTGGAGTTCACCGGTCGCCAGGCCTGGCTGGGACGTATCCGCCAGTTGCTCGCCGCGCAACTGCACACCGCGCCCGGCCTGGAGGGGCTGGCCGAACAGATGAAATGTTCGGCCCGCACCCTGCGCCGCCATCTGCACGACCTGGGCTGCAGCTATCAGGAACTGCTCGACGAACTGCGCTTCGAGCGCGCCAAACAGTTGCTCGGGGAAGGTCAGCTACCGATTCACCGCATCGCCGATGAACTGGGCTTCAGCGAAACCGCCAGCTTCCGCCACGCCTTCGTGCGCTGGAGCGGAGTCAGCCCGAGCCAGTTCCTCCCTTGATGCACCCGCGCCCGCTCAGAAACGCAACCGCCACTCGCCCTGAACAGCGTGCAGATGCCGGTTGTCGGCGATTTCGCCGGTGTAGCCGACCCCCATGCTGTGGTCGCCGGAGAGCCGCAAATCCAACCCCGCATCCAACACCAGGCTGTCGCGATCCAGCCTGGCGCTTCGGATCTCAAACCCGCCGCCGCCCAACGTCGACGACTGCCCAAGGCTGTGGGTGTCGCGACCATAGCGGTGTTTCCAGCCGACACTGGCTCGCGGTGTCAGGCTCATACCGTTATCCAACCGGTGCTGCCGAGCAAGCCGGGCGCCAACGGTGCTGCTCGCATCGTCCTGGGAATGTGCCCTGACGCGCAATGCCGAATCCCCCCCATTTTCCGTGTAGCGCTGGCGGTGATAGCGTTGATAACCCAGACCGACAAAGGGCTCCACGCTCAGGTCGGCAGTCCCCAGGGTGTAGCCGAACTCGCTGAAAACCTGCTGGCTGCTGGCATCGTGATTACCCCTGAGACGCTCGCTGAATCCATCGAAAGCGACCGTGCGCTGGGTGTTGCCGTCATGGTGGCTATGGACCGCACCGAGACGTATCGCCAGCGGCCCGCGCTGACGCAGGGCATAGGCGCCCAGATGCCAACTGTCGACAGTGCCCTTGAAATCTCTCCCGTCCAAGCGTGTCCGCGATTGACCGCCAACGATCCCCAGGCGCCAATCGGCATCCAGTGCCCAGTCGGCACCGATCAGCACCCCCCGGGTCTGCTGCTGCATGGCCTGGGCGTTCTGCGGGCTGCGATCGAATTGGCTCGAGTTGCCCAGGCCCTGGACCCAGAGCCGGCCCTTCGCGACGCCGGCCTCTGAATCGATAACCGCCGTGGCCGGCACATCACTGCGCTGCAAACGTTGGCTACCACCCAAATGGCGCATCGCCGAAAGCATGTTCCCGCCGACCTGGCTGACACCACTCAGGGTCGCGTTACCCAGGTTGGCGTTGTGACTGCCCGCAAGCTGGTTCAGAGCCTTTCTCGCTGTCGCTGCGTTGCTGGCGAGCAGCGCGGAGACCAGTTTCGGCGGCGGCTCGGCCACACCGAGCGGATTGGCGGGCGGGTCATCCATCGCGACAGCACTCTGCTCATCCGGCGCCGCTACGAGCGCCCCCCCGACAGGCCCCAGACTTCTGCGCACACGTGTGCTTCTACCGGCGTTCGCCGACGCCTCGTGAGTGTCGGACATCGGCTCGATCTGAGCCGGGGCGAAATACGCGGTCTGGCCAAGGCTCGCCGCAACACTCCTGGCATTCCCGGACTCGGCGAACCGCTCCAGGGGGACATAATTGCGGCTGTAGATCAGCCCGACATCCGTGGGGCTGTAGGACAGCCGATAGGTCATGAAGGCCAGGTCGCTGCTGACCTTGTGAAAGGCGCCTTCGATATTCTCGGCACGCAGAACCGTATGGGCACTGGTCACGGGCACACTGCCGTCGATTGCCTGCACGACCAGCGTCGCCCCTTGCAGGTAGGCCGTGCCGCCGACTTCGAGGGTCGAACTGCCGCCATCGCGATCAATGCCATAGGCCAGCGTCGCGGACCCGGCCAGGGTCAAATCCCGCTCGACGATCGGCGCTCCCGAGCGGGGATTGGCCACTAGTGTGCCTTTGACCAGCAAGGTGTCGGTACTGCCGCTGCCGGAATAAACACCGGCGCTGTCGACTGAGGTAAAACCGCGGATCCCGCCATGATTTATCAGCGTTGCGCCGTTGTCGACACGCACCAGGGAGCTGAAATCCGCGGGACCGGCCAATGTCCAGGTGCCCTGGTTGACCGTCAGAAACTCAAAGTTGCGCGTGTGCGCCAACGTCCCATTGTCGCCCTTGAGGAAAAGCTCGTCCAAGCCACTGCCACCCTCGATAATCCCCACCACCCGGGAGCCACTGTACAGGGTCAATTTATCGTGGCCGCCGCCCAGGTCTATCGCCGTTCCGCTACCGTATGTGCTTTCGATCAAACCATGGTTGGTCACGCTGTCATCATGGCGACCGCCGAGCTTGATCCCTTGATGCCCACGGATAACCCCGTGGTTCGCCACATTGACCGGCCCGTGGCCCTTTCCCAGGATGCCAAAGCTGGGGCCCCGGATCAGCGCATCTTCGGCGTTGACCACCGAACCGCTGCCCATCGAAAGCCCCGAAGAAACGCCAAAAAAACGATTCGGCAGATCGGCCTCGATCGTGCCGTGGTTTTCTATGTGCGCCTGCCGGCCGATCCTGACCCCGTTGTACTCAGTGAGCGACACACCACTGACATGATGGCCGGAAATGCTCCCCCAATTCCTCACCACACCGTTACCGTGGGCATAGACCCCTGAGCCACTGAGACCTTTCACCGCGCCGTCGTTTTTCAGCGAGAGCTGGCGAAAGGTAAAAATGCCATTGTCCTCCGAGGCCATGATTGACGAAGCATTGCCCAAGTGCTCCACGTACAGGGTGTCACCCCGGGTCTCCCGACTGAAGGCATGCACCGGTGAAGAGCAAGCGGCGCCAAGGGCCAGCGCAACGGCCCAGCCGAGGCGATGTTGTGTCAGTGGCATTTCATTCCCTACCTGGATTGAGTGGAGGCGGGAATGTATCCATCCGTATCAAAGACCACTGTCAGGCAAAGCAGACTGCGGCGGCAGGTCGTCTCCGCAATCCAGCCCGAAAAAACCCGTAACAACTAACCGCCCGTGTGCGCCTTTTCAGGCCACCAAGCCGCTCCGCGCCCTGTTCAGGGGCGAAATCAGGACATATCTTTTGGCCATATCGATCCCCTTTTGGCCGCTCCCGCCGTTCTCCCAACAGCGCCAGGCATCAAGAATGACGCCACGTCCACGCTATCGGAGAACAATAAATGCTGACGGTCTACTCAGACGATCACCACCTGCACCACGGCCGCTGCGAGCTGATCGACGGGCAGTTGATGCCTTGCTTCGAAATGCCCGCGCGCGCCGATCATGTGCTGGCCCGTATACAGCAGCAGGCCCTGGGCCCGGTGCGCGAACCCGAGGACTTCGGCCTGGAGCCGATCCGCCGCGTTCACGACGCGGCCTACCTGGACTTCTTCATGGGCGCCTGGGAACGCTGGGCCGAACAAGGCCATGCCGGCGACCTGCTGCCGTTCACCTGGCCGGCCCGCACCCTGCGCCGGATCATCCCCAAGGACCTGCACGGCGAACTCGGCTACTACAGCTTCGACGGCGGCGCACCGATCACTGCCGGGACCTGGCGGGCGGCGTACAGCGCGGCCCAGGTTGCCCTCAGCGCCCAGGCCGAAATCCAGCGCGGTGCCCGCAGCGCCTTCGCCCTCTGCCGGCCGCCGGGACACCACGCCGCCAGCGACCTGATGGGCGGTTACTGCTACCTGAACAACGCCGCCATCGCCGCCCAGGCATTCCTCGATCAAGGCCATGAGAAGGTCGCGATCCTCGACGTCGACTACCACCACGGCAACGGCACCCAATCGATTTTCTACGCGCGCAGCGATGTGCTCTTTACCTCGCTCCACGGCCACCCGGAAGCCGAGTTTCCGTTCTTCCTCGGCTATGCCGACGAGCTCGGCGAAGGTGCTGGCAAAGGCTTCAACTTCAACTATCCACTGGCCGCCGGCAGTGCCTGGGAGCAGTGGAGCGCGGCGCTGGAACAGGCCTGCGGTGAGATCGAACGTTACGCGCCCAATGTCCTGGTGATTTCCCTGGGCGTGGATACCTTCAAGGACGATCCGATTTCCCAGTTCAAGCTCGACAGCCCGGATTACCTGCGCCTGGGCGAACGCATCGCCCGCCTGGGCAAGCCGACGCTGTTCGTGATGGAAGGTGGCTATGCGGTGGAAGAAATCGGCATCAATGCCGTGAACGTACTCGAAGGTTTCCAACACGCTCAATGAGGATCAGAACAATGAACAAGCTCAAGCGTCTTATTGCCCCGGCCCTGTGCGCCGCCGTGCTCAGCGTGACCGCCCACGCCGAGGAACGCACTCTACGGGTCTACAACTGGTTCGACTACATCACCCCCAAGGCCCTGGACGACTTCAAGGCGCAGAACAGCCAGGTCAAGCTGGTCTACGACATCTTCGACACCAACGAGGCCCTGGAGGCCAAGCTGCTCACCGGTAACTCCGGCTATGACGTGGTGGTGCCGTCCAACGTGTTCCTCGCCAAGCAGATCGAAGCCGGGGTGTTCCAGCCACTGGACCGCAGCAAGCTGCCGAACTGGAACCACCTCGATCCCAAGCTGATGAAGCTGATCGAGGCCAACGATCCGCGCAACCAGTTTGCCGTGCCCTACATGTACGGCACCATCCTGATCGGCTTCAACCCGGACAAGGTCAAGGCCGCATTGGGTGACAAGGCACCGGTGGACAGCTGGGACCTGATCTTCAAGGAGGAGAACATCAGCAAGCTCAAGCAGTGCGGCGTCGCCCTGCTCGATTCGCCGTCGGAGATCCTGCCGCTGGCCTTGCAGCACCTGGGCCTGAACCCCAACAGCAACAGCCCGAAGGATTATGAAAAAGCCGAAGCGCTGTTGCTGAAAATCCGTCCGTATATCACCTATTTCCACTCGTCCAAGTACATGGCGGACATCGCCAACGGCGATATCTGCGTGGCCGTCGGTTATTCCGGCAGCTTCTCCCAGGCCGCCAACCGCGCCAAGGAAGCCAAGAACGGCGTGGTGGTAGACATGCGCCTGCCCAAGGAAGGCGCGCCGATCTGGTTTGACATGCTGGCGATTCCCAAAGGGGCGAAGGATCCGGAAGATGCCTACACCTTTATCAACTACCTGCTGCAACCCCAGGTGATCGCGCCGATCAGCGACTTCGTCGGCTATCCGAACCCGAACAAGGACGCCACCGAAATGGTCGACCCGGCGATCCGCGGCAATCCCAACCTGTACCCGACCGAAGCGGCGATGAAGACGCTCTACACCTTGCAGCCGCTGGAGCAGAAGGCCGAACGGGCACGCACGCGGGCCTGGACCAAGATCAAGTCCGGGACCTGAGTATTGCCTTGTCCCCCTGTAGGAGCGTCGACCGGCTGCTCCTACACTTCAGCCACGTGGAGACAGGAACAGCGCCGCCGTCTCGGCGTCGATCGGCCCACGCCAGATGGGCTGGACTTTCGCTCCGGCAGTCGCCTGGGCGATCTGAAAACCGAGCCCCAGATAACGTTGCTCGCGGGTCTTGAGATGGGCTTTGGCATAGCTGGCCGTCGGCGTGCTCGCCGTCGGATAATGGAAGTGCGCGAACCAAAACGACCCGTTCTGCCTGTCGCTGATACCGTACTCCTCAAGAAAATCGCTGCCCTTGCCCTGGGAAATATCCCGGCGCTCGCCCAACTTGCGGATTGTGATCTGTTCTTGCTCCTTCAGAAACCTGACGGCGGCGGCGCTCGGCAACCTTTCCTTGGTCAACCTGATCCGCAGGCTCAGGCCCTTATCGGCCAAGGTGTTTGCCGCCCGCTCCAGATCGGAGATCAGCGACCGGGGTGATTGTGAAAGCCCTTGGGTCAAGTCGCGCAGCGCCTTGATCGCCTCTTCAAAGGGCTGCGCCTTGAGCTCGAGTATGTTCTGGATGTCGAGAGGCGAATCAACGACGCTCGCTGTCCGTTCGGCATCCGCCAGCAGCGCCGGCACATTCGCCAGCAGATCGCGGGCCCTCTTCTCCAGCGACTTCAGCTTCTTCGCGGCACGCACACTCAACTCCCCCACGCCGCCCAGCAGGCGCAGGCCACGATCCAACCGCCAGCTTCCCGCGCCGTCACTTTTCAACCAGGGGCCTTGTAGCGCCGGGTGCCTGTTGTCGATGATCACCACCCCATCGAGTTTGCGCGCCACGCGAAACCAGGCGTCGTCGACCTGGGCATAGAACAGGCTGTCGCGCTGATACAAGCCTTGCCACTCTCCCGAGGTCAGCAAGCTGCCGGGCGCCTCGGACAGCGGCAGTTTGAACGCCTCGAGCCGGACCAGTTCGGAGGCGCTGAAGTGCCGTCCCGGACGGGTCCAGGCAAAGACCAATTGCCTTGCGACGCTGACCGCCGGCGCCTTGATCACGGCATTGTCGATGATGGGCCTGGGACGCGCGGCACTGGCGGCAGCCTCTACTTTGCCGATAAGTGGCTGGTGGTGGTACACCAGCACAACCGCGAGGTTCAGCAAGACATCGGCGAAGGTCTTGAGGCTGGAGAGCAATTGCACGATCAAGCCCATACTCGCCAGCGGACTGGGCAAAAAGGGCAGCAGCAAGCCGAACAGGGCCCAGCCCAGATCAACAAAACGGTTCCAGCGGTCTTCGGCATTGGACACGGAGTCCGCCTCGGCACGCGCGATCAACGCCTCGACGCTGGCGGCGAACAGCGCCGCGCCAAACGAACCGGACAACGGCGTGATGTCGAGCGAAACCGGTCCAGGGACGCGGGGGACTTCCCAATCGGAAACAATCACCCTGCCCACGTGGGGTTCATCGAATCCGCCATGGTCATAGATCGAGCGCACCGTGGGATCCAGGCCGTCGAGAACCGACTGCTGCAAAAGCCCTTCGACCTTGATGGCCGCCAGCAAGCCGTCAAATGACGAAAATTCGAGCAAGGGCGCGATGCTACCGGGACAGCACAACACCTGCGGTCCCTGGTCCGTCGCCCGTGGGCCGATCACAAACATATTACGTACCCGGTCCGCCACGGCATTCGGTTGCGCCAGGAACGCCAGCGGCCTGACCACGACGCGCGGCTCCTGGACCGTCTGATCGCCAACGTCGTGCATCACGGCGGCTTCGACATAACGACACGCGGGCTCGCTCAATTGCTGGTTAAGCCGCAACTCCAGCGCCAGCATCGGCAACAGCACACGCAGGTAGTCGGTAAAAAGCGTCTCCTGCCGGGCGCGCTCGACCCGGTCATGTTGCAATTTCTGCCTGAGCAACTCGGGGTAGGTCCTGCCGATATCGGCGTCATTCACCGCCGTGCGTAGCGCTTCATAGGTCATCCAGGCGGGTACTGTTTTACCCTTGTAGTGAACCTGCACGGACGCCGTACGAGGAAAGGCCTCAAGGTTCTTCAGCGCCAGCGTGGCATAGTCCCGGGTCTGTGACCCATCACGAAAGCCTGCCGGGTTGAAGCCTTTATTGGCCAGTTCGACTGAACTGTTCGTGCCCTGCGTCAAGGTCAGGCTGATGTCGCTGACCAACACGGGCCCGGCCTGTGAATGCGCTTTCTCCAGACTCGCCCGCAACGCCTGACGCGCAAAAGCGAGGATATCGGGAATGCCATCGAGAAACGCCTTGCCGGCATGCCGTCGATGCACCGCCGCCAGCGCCGCCACATACCCCCCATAGCGGGTGCGAACCGACGGCGAGGCATTGCGCAACCAACCTGGGAGCAAGTTGCGCAGTTGACCCAACTTCGTCTCGTGACCGGAACGGAAGGCGCCGACCAGCGCCTGCAACCCGGTGAGCTCATGCAGTCGCTGCTCAAGGGCCGCCAGATCGGGATAGTCGCCCGGCTTGATCGCCTCAATCGCTTCCAATTGACGTACCAGCAGGGTCACGGTCAGGGCGTCGAAGACATGCTGATCCGGCGAGTAATTCCTGAAATCCGAGCCCTGTCCGCTCAAGGTCAGCCCCAGGGAGGCTTCAAGCGCTTCGCTGGAATCGAACGCTTCGATACCGCCGAACAGGCTGTAGAGCAAGACGATCTGACGCTTGCCAACCTTGCGGCTGATCACCAGCGCCTGGACATGCAAAGGGTCGGGATCCTCGCGCCGGGTATCGATGATGGGAATATAGGCCTGTGCGCACTCATTCCCGAACTTGGCCCGGCGCGCCTGTAAATCGGGATAGTCGAGCACCGCCAGCACGGTATCCAGTTCATCGCCCGACAACGCCGTGCAGGCCTGGCGCAATTGCGCCGCGAACAATTCGGAAAGCCGCTGCCAGGGCGCGACATCCTGCTCCAACGGCAAACTCCAGAAGTCCACCAGCTCCTGTTTATACGCTTCGAGTAACAGCGGGGCCCACTCGCTCAGGAGCGTCTCGAACGCCGCCATGCCCAGGGGCAATTTCTGCGGATATTCGGCGCCCGGATAGAGCGTCAGGTAGCTACCCGCCGGATGAACCCGTGCCTTTTCGCCCAGAAAGCGCTCGATCAACAAGGGCGCCAGGGACAGGATCGCGTATTCGACGGTGGAGCTTTCATCCGTGCTCGGAAGCGGCTGGATCAGCGCGGCATGGGCAAGCCGCTCGCCCAGTAACGGGTATTCGGCTTCCAGCATGTCCCGGACAAGGCCCGGCGCGACGTTTTCCAGGGTTGGTCGGCGGGCAAAACAGTCACTGAGGGTGTAGACCAGCGCAGCCTGTTGGTTTTCGCTCAAGGTCGTGCCAGCGAGGGGGAAGGTCATGTTTATTCATCCTGTTTTTGGGGTCCAGGAATAAATAAGCCGCCACCCTCCCTTGCCTGCGGTAGCCGGTTAATACCTCGGCGATTACCGCTTCCAGACCGTGCGCAAGCGCGCCAGCGCCGCTTCGATAGCCGCCTCCGGTACCGCCGCAAACCCCAGGACCAAGCCGGCGCGCTGGTCTTCGGTCGGCGTGGGCTGGGTTATCCAGTAGCTGCTCAAGGGACTGATTTCGACCCCGACGCTCGCGGCCCGCGCGATCAACTCCTGCTCGCGGGCCAGGCTCGCCACGGGCACCGTCAGATGCAGGCCCGCCGCAACCACCGGCAGGTCGCCACAGCCCGGAATATCCACGGGCCAATGGGCCAACAAGGCGTTGCGCCGACTCAGGGCGGCCCGGCGCATGCGCCGGATATGTCGCTGGAAGTGCCCGGCGGCCATGAACTCGGCCATCACCACCTGGGTACTGACCTCCGAGTGGCGCATATCCAGGGCGCGGCGTTGGGAGAAGGCCCCGACCAGTGTCGGCGGCAGCACCAGGTAACCGAGACGTAGCGCCGGAAACGCGATCTTGCCAAAAGTGCCGACATACAGCACCCGCCCCTGTCGATCCAGCGCCGCCAGGGGAGCCAACGGCGCGCCGCTGTAACGGTATTCGCCGTCATAGTCGTCCTCGACGATCCAGCCACCGCTGCGCTCGGCCCAGGCCAGCAACTCCAGACGCCGCGCCAGACTCATGATCACGCCGGTAGGGTATTGATGGGACGGGGTCACATAGACCAGCCGACAGTCCTGCAATTGCGCGAGTTCGGCGCAATCCAGCCCCTCATTGTCCACCGTCACGCCATGCAGATTGGCCCCCGCCACCGCGAAGGCCAACCGCGCCGCGCGGTACCCGGGATTCTCCACCGCCACGCCATCGCCCGGGTCCACCAGCAACTGTGCACAAAGGCTGATGCCTTGCTGTGCGCCACTGGTGATCACAATTTGCTCAGGCGTACAGGACAGGCCCCGGGAGCTGCGCAAGTAAGCCGCGATCAGGCCACGCAGGCGCTCGTCCCCCGCCGGATCGCCGTAACACAGTTGCTGCAAGTCCGGTTTGCGCCAGAAAGCCGCCTGCAGCTTGGCCCATACGTCAAAAGGAAACAGGTCGAACGCTGGCACCCCCACCCGAAAAGCCCGCGGCGGACCGCTCGGTGGCTTGTACATCGGGTTGCTCTCGATGCGCTCCATGGCCAGATTGTGGATAACTTTACTGGATGTAATCCCAGCGGTTTCGCCCGAATTTGTGGATAAACCTGTGGGTAAGCCTGTTGAAAACCCTGTGGATACTTTTGTGGACAACTTTTTTATCGGCAGGGCTTTTTCCGGCAGTTGCGCAACGTAGGTGCCATCGCCGATCCGCCCCTCGATAAACCCCTCGGCGTACAGCTGGTCATAGGCCCGTACCACGCTGTTACGGGAAATCGCCAGGGCGGCCGCCAGGTCACGACTGGCGGGCAGGCGGCTGCCACTGGCCAGGCGCCCGTCCAGGACCCGCAGGCGCAGGGCCTGATAGAGCTGGCGACTGAGCCCCTTGGCCGGGTCCAGATAAATCCCGGTAGGGTCGAATGGCAGGGGCAGCGACGGACTGGGCATGCTATTGGACCTATGAAAATCACGGGTAATGGCTCTTACAACCAACCAATAGCCTGCCTAGGATGTCGCCATTCGCCAAGGAAAATCTCCATGTACATACCCAGCGCCTTTTCCGAACAAGACCTGCTCACCCTGCAGCGGCATATCCAGGAGACTCGCCTGGCGACGCTGGTCACCCATGGCAAGCTTGGCCTGCAGGCCATCCACGTGCCGCTGCTGCTGCGCCCCGAGCAAGGCCCCAATGGCACGCTCTACGGTCATCTGGCCCGGGCCAATCCGCAGTGGCGGGAACTGGCCGAGAGCGGCGAAGCCCTGGTGATCTTCCCGGGGGCCGACGCCTATGTCAGCCCGTCCTTCTATCCGAGCAAGGCCGAGCACGGCAAGGTCGTGCCAACCTGGAACTACGTGGCCGTACATGCCTACGGCCAAGCCGAGGTGTTCGACGACGCCGAGCGCCTGCTCAACCTGGTCAGCGCCCTGACCGACCGCCATGAGGCCGGCCGGGACAAGCCGTGGAAAGTCGCCGACGCTCCCACGCCATATATCGACAGCATGCTCAAGGCCATCGTCGGCTTTGCCCTGCCGATCCAGCGCCTGGAAGGCAAACGCAAGCTCAGCCAGAACCGCGGCGCCGCCGACAGCGCCGGTGTACAACAAGGGCTGGCGGCCAGCGCCGACAGCCAGGATCAAGCCCTCGCCCAATTGATGCGCTAAGGAGTCACCATGAGTTCCATCGAAATCCGCCCGGTCAGCGCCGCCGACCAGGCCGTCTGGCGCCCGCTGTGGCAGGCCTACCTGAAGTTCTACGACACCGAGCTGCCGGACGCGATCTATCAGTCGACCTGGCAACGCCTGCTCGACCCGACCGAAACCACCAACGCCGCCCTCGCCTGGCGGGATGGCAAGGCCGTGGGCCTGGTGCACTTCATCTACCACCGCTCGAACTGGAGCATTCAGAATTCCTGCTACCTGCAGGATCTGTTCGTGGCGGCCGAGCTGCGCGGGGCTGGCGTTGGACGGCGGCTGATCGAGCATGTGTATGCCACGGCGGCCGACGCCGGTTGCAGTAAAGTGCACTGGCTGACCCACGAGACCAACGCCACCGCCATCCAGCTGTACGAGCGGATTGCCGAGCGCCCCGGTTTCATTCAATTTCGCCAAGCGTTGTAAGCGTTGAGGAAAGCGTCATGTCGACATCCGTAGCAAACTGGAAAGGCGCGCCGGCACCTTCGGCCCAGCGTCTGGAGGGACGTTTCATCGTCCTGGAAAAACTCGACCCGGCCCGCCATGGCGACAATCTCTGGCAAGCCCTGACGGGCCCCGGTGCCGACCCCAAGCTCTGGGACTACCTGCCTTACGGCCCCTTCCTGGAACGCAGCGCCTTCAATGACTGGCTGAGCAACCACGCGGCCAATAGCGATCCGTATTTTTTCAGCGTGGTCGACAAGGCCAGCGGTGAAGTCCAGGGCATCCTCAGTCTGATGTCGATCGTCCCGGCGCATGGTCGCATCGAGATCGGCCACGTCACGTTCGGGGCGCCGATGCAGCGCTCGCCAAAAAGTACCGAGGCGGTCTACCTGCTGGCCAAGGAAGTCTTCGCCCAGGGTTACCGCCGCCTGGAATGGAAGTGCAACAACGACAACGCCCGCTCGCGTACGGCGGCCGAGCGCTTGGGCTTCAGCTTCGAAGGCGTGTTCCGCCAGCACATGGTGGTCAAGGGTAAAAATCGCGACACGGCGTGGTACAGCATTCTCGATTCGGAATGGCCGGCGGTGAATGTTGGATTCGAGCGCTGGTTGTCGGAAGAGAACCTGACCGCGGTCGGGCAAATCAAGACTCTGGTCGAGTGCCGGGGTTAAGCGGACAACCGGAAAGTGCAGTGCCCCTCGGTCTGAAAATACGGTGGCTGACACCTCAGCCACCGTAAGAGCACCCAGTTACAAACACGCCTTTAATCGTCGCCGAACCGGTGACATATCTCGCAAAAGACGGGTAAAAAGCCCGACATTTATCGATTAAATGGATAGATACATTTCCGCCTCGATTTATTCTGAGGATGAAATGGAATGTCCCCCAAAAAGAACCGCCTTGCTGTAGCACTGACGCTGGCGCTGAACGGCCTGATCGCTCAACAAGTGCTGGCTCAGGGCCTGCCTGAAAACCCGGACCTGAGCAAAATGCGGCCGCTAGATCCAAAGTCATTTGTGCCGGATCCTATGTGGGACATTGGAGATGCATGGACGTGGGGTCGTCTCGTAGGCGATGACCCGAACAAGGTCATTCCGGTGTATAGGCACCCCAACGGCACGCTTTGGGCTTCGACGGAAAAGACGCCCCCCCCTCAACGACCAGCCAAGCCGAATCGTCCCCCTGTAATCGGACAGAATGGCGCGGCAGGGCCTCAAGGACCGCAGGGCGAGCGCGGAAACGACGGGGCGACTGGCCCTCAAGGACCGCAAGGCGAGCGTGGGCAGGATGGCGGGGCGGGGCCTCAAGGACCGCAAGGCGAACGCGGAAGCGACGGGGCGACCGGCCCTCAAGGTCCGCAAGGCGAACGTGGACAGAATGGCGTGGCAGGGCCTCAAGGACCGCAAGGCGAACGCGGAAGCGACGGGGCGACCGGTCCTCAAGGTCCGCAAGGCGAACGTGGACAGGATGGCGTGGCAGGGCCTCAAGGACCGCAAGGCGAGCGCGGAAACGACGGGGCGACGGGCCCTCAAGGTCCGCAAGGCGAACGTGGACAGGATGGCGTGGCAGGGCCTCAAGGACCGCAAGGCGAACGCGGAAACGACGGGGCGACCGGTCCTCAGGGACCGCAAGGTGAACGCGGACAAAATGGGGTGACTGGCCCCCAAGGACCGCAAGGCGAACGCGGCCAAGATGGTGCGACGGGGCCTCAAGGTCCGCAAGGCGAACGCGGGCAGGATGGCGCGGCTGGGGCCCAGGGCCCACAAGGCGAACGAGGTCAGGACGGCGCTGGATTAAGCCCCGAGCATCTGGAGGAAATCGCCAAACACGGGCAACGCCTCGACGAACTCGAAAAACAGCAGAAGAACCAACAAGCTCAGCTCGACAATTTGCCGCCACGAAATATCCAGGCGGATGAGCCAAAGGCCGGCCAAGGCGGCAATGTCAGCCGGCCAATCCCCCGCCCGGTCGAGTCGCCACTGCTCAAAGCCTGGAACAGGCTGACCCCGGTGGCGAAGCGGGAGGCCCGGGGGCAGCTTTCCGGCGCGGCCAATGCCAACCTGGGCCGGGCCACGCTCAGCGGTACTGGCCAAGTGGGCAACAGCGCCCTCGCGGCCATGCGCCAGCTCGGCAACGGCATGCTCGCAACGCAAGGCAACACCCCCGCTCAGGTCTCGCTGGCAGGACGCTCGGAGATCAATCCCGGTGACAGTCGCCTGTGGGTCCAGGCCCTGAACAACGCCAGCAGCTTCGATCAACCGCAAGGCCAGAAAGCCTTCGGACAGAACACCCGAGGCGTGGTGATGGGCGTCGACTGGGCGCTCGACGATGAATGGCGCATGGGCCTGCTGGGCGGAAAATCGCTGTCGAAACACAAAGGCGAGCGCTTCGAAGGCGACCTGGACAGCTGGCATGTCGGCACCTACGCCGTGCACCAGAGCGGACCGCTGGCCTTGCGCCTCGGCGCGGTCCACAGCCAGCACTACGGCAAGACCCAGCGCAATGTGGAGTTCGGCGGCTACAAGGACCGTCTCACCGGCGACTACGGCGCCAACAGCCAGCAGGTCTTCGGTGAACTCGGCTACAACCTGGGCAGCGGCAGCCTGAGCGCCGAGCCTTTCGCCAACCTCGGCTACCAGCGCTACTCACGCAAGGGCTATACGGAAAAAGGCGGTGAAGCCGCACTGAAAGCCGATGCCCAGACCCACGACAACTTCAGCACCACCCTGGGCCTGCGCACCGCCAGTATCAAGCACATGGACAACAAGATGAGCCTGGCCCCACGCCTGAGCGCCGGCTGGAAACATATGTACGGCGCCATCGACAGCACCAGCACCCAGACCAATCGGGTGACCGGTAGCACCTACAATACCAAAGGCATCGCCCAGGACCGCGACAGTCTGGTGGTCGAAGCCGGGCTCGACCTCAACCTCTCGGCCAGGCACTCCATCGGCGTGGCCTACAACGGCGAGGTGGGTAACAACAGCCGCACCCACGGGATCATGGGACAATGGAAGATGAGTTTTTAATCCCTTGGATCCGATGACTTATCTCGCCTGACGGAGGTAAAAAGGCCGACATTTATCGGCTAAATACATAGATACATTTCCGGCCTCGAATCAATCCGAGGCCGGAAAACGCATGTCCCCTACCCCTCATCGTCTAGCACTCGCTATCACGCTGGCACTGACCACTCTCGTCCTGCGGGATACACAAGCCAACCCCATTGGCACCTCTTCAGCCGCCAGTGAACAGGATCGCGCCAGCGCCCGCGCGGCCGTCATGAATACCAGCAGCCTGCACGCCACCAAGGGTGACGCGATCACGCTGAGCGGCGCGTCAGTCGACTACACCAATCATCGTGACGGCGAGATCCAAGCGATTACCGGAAGCGCCATCAAGCTCAGCGGACGCAGCACCGGTCGCATCGTCAACGACGGGAAGGTCACCAGTGAACAACATGACGGCATAGAACTGGGGGCAAGTGATGTCGCCGTGATCAACAACAAAGTCGTCACGGGCGGGCGTCACGGCATCAGCACTCGAGGCCAGGCAGAGCTTGTAAACCGGGATCGGGTGAGCGGACTCAACGGCGCGGGTTTCCACTCCGCGGGCAGTGGCAAGATCACCAACTACGGCAGCTTGACGGGCGATGCAGTCTCCCTGGACGCCGACGGCGATGGCATCCGGATCAAGACGAGCGCCGAGATCCATAACAGCGGCCAGATTGTCGGCAAAGGCAGTCGAGGCGTGGACCAATATGGCGCCGTTCATACCAGTGAAGGCATCGCCATCGGCGGCGGTACGATCATCCAATATGCCAAGGGCAGCATCAGCGGCGCCGATCACGGCATCGTCGTGAGTGACGGCAACCAGAATCCGGCGCAGCAATCCACCGCACTGGAAAATAACGGCACTATCCACGGCCAGCAAGGCTTTGCCGTGCAGTTCATTGGCGAGCAGGCCGACCGGGTGACCAATAACGGACTGATCCACGGCGGTAACGGCCATGCCCTCGACCTGGGCGGCGGTGACGACACCCTGATCGTGCAGGCAAACAGTCGCTTCGAAGGTAGCGTCGATGGCAACACGGGGTACGACCGGGTCATCCTCGACAGCCCCGCGGGCGGCCGCTTTGGCGACAGCCATAATTTCGAGCGACTGGAGGTCCGGCAAGGCCGCTGGTCCCTGAGCGGACAGACGCTGTTCAGTAACAGCATCGAAATTTTTCCCGAGGCCCAGCTGGCGGCGCGGGACGGCACGGGCCTGCGGATCGAAGGCGGAACCCATCTGCTCAACCGTGGCACCGTGACAGGAACCACCGCCACCGTAGACAGCGATGCCGACGGACTGCGGGCCCGGGGCAGGGTCTACATCGACAACCACGGTCGAATCACGGGCAGCGGGGCCAATGGTTTTGACCGGGGCCATCGCCCCGGCGGCGACTCCGCCAGTCCACGCCATAGCAGCGAGGGCGTGTACCTCGACGGCGGTCGCCTCAGCAACCATAAGGGCGCGGAGATCGAGGGGCAGCACAACGGTATTCTCGCCGACCAGCGGACAACCTCCTTGCTGCTGGAGAACGATGGTTCCATTCGTGGCCTCGACGGCTTTGGCGTCAACCTGGTCGGCCAGTTCGCCGATACCGTGATCAGCAACGGCCTGATCAGCGGCGGCAATGGCGTGGCCCTGAACCTGGGGGGTGAGAGCGACACCCTGATCGTGAAGAGCGGTAGCCAATTTTCCGGCTGGGTGGACGGCGGGACCACGGACGATTACCTGGAGAACTTTCTACTCGGCGCCAACCCTGACACACCACTCAAAGCCAACGACGACCTAGTGGTCCTCGATGACGCCCAGGGCGGCAGCTTCGGCAACAGCCGCCACTTCGAGCGGCTGCAGGTCAGGACGGGAACCTGGACCCTCACCAGTCAGGACGACTTCAGCAGCGGGGCCGAGATCCTGGCGCATACCCATTTGATCAACAGGGGCGGTATTCTCGGGACAGCGCGGGTCAGCAATGGAGCGAGCTACAGCGGCAATGGAACGGTTGGACAGCTGTGGGTGGCGGGAACCCTGAAGGTTGACCCCCTGGAGGGTGCCGCCAGGGTCAAGGAACACCTGACTCTGGATCCCGGCGCGACCCTCTCCTACGGCATCGACGCCAACGGCAACAGCGCCACCGTCGAAGTCGGTGGCTCCGCCCACCTGGACGGCGCCCGGCTCTACGTACTGGCCGCCAACGAATCGCCGACAAGCCAGCGGCACACGGTGATCAAAGCCGGCAAGCTGGAAGGAAAATTCGCCGAGATCAGCAGCAACCTGGCGTTGATGACCGCTACCGCCCACTACACCCCGACGCAGGTGGACATCACCTACAAACGCAACGAGGTCAATCTGGAGGATCTCGGCAACACCGAGAATGGCCAGAACGTAGGGGGAGCCTTGAACCCCTGGATAGAGCCAAGTCCGCCTGCGGCAGCACCGGTCATAACGCCTGAGCCGGTCATTCCCGCACCAGCCATTACACCACCCGAGCCGATCGCTCCCGCACCAGCCATTACACCGCCAGAGCCGGTCGCCCAGAGAGACCAGGACATCGAGCTGTCGGATTCGCCCGCCGCTCCAGACTCACCACTGCGCCATGCCCTGCGCTACATCAGCGCCGTTGAAGCGGGACAGGCGCTCGAGCAGCTATCCGGCGGCAGCAACGCCCAGTTGCGCAACGCGACACTCAGCGGTTCCCGGCAAGTGGGCAGCAGCCTGCTGGCAGTCATGCGCCAAACGGAATTCCTGCCCGGCCAAGGCAGCAAAACACTTCAAGTCATGAACGGCGGCCACAGCCGGCTCTGGGTTCAAGGCCTGGGCAATTCCGCCAGATTCGACAGCAATCACGGCCACCACGGGCTGCGGCAGAGCACCCGGGGCCTGCTATTGGGTGTCGACTGGGCGCTCGACAGCGAATGGCGCCTCGGCATCCTTGGCGGCCAGTCGCAGTCGGACTTCAAAGGCCAACGCTTTACCGCTGGCCTCGACAGCTGGCACGTCGGCGCCTACGCCCTGCGCCAAAGCGGCCCGCTGGCCCTGCGGCTCGGCGCGGTGTACAGCAGCCATTCCGGCAAGACCGAACACAACCTGGCGTTCAACGGCTACCGTGACCGCCTCAAAGGCGATTACGACGCCAACAGCCAACAAGCCTTCGCCGAACTCGGTTACACCTTCGGCGCTGCCGGCCTGAGCCTTGAACCGTTCGCCGGCCTCGGCTACGAACGTTATCAGCGGGACAGTTTCAAGCAGAGCGGCGGCGAAGCGGCCCTGGACGTCAGCGCCCAAACCCACGGCAACTTCAACAGCACCTTCGGCTTGCGCGCGAGCGCCATCACCGTCCTCGACAATAAAATGAGCCTGACCCCGCGCCTGAGCGCTGGTTGGAAACACCTGTATGGCGACGTTGACAGCACGACCGAACAAAAACTCGCGGTAACTGATCGCGCCTTCAAGGTCAAAGGCGCAGCCCTGGACCGTGACAGCCTGCTGTTGGAGGCCGGACTGGATCTGCATCTGTCATCCAGCCAGAGCCTTGGCGTCGGCTACACCGGGGAAGTCGGCGGCAACAGCCGTCAACATGGGGTCATGGGGCAGTGGAGGCTGACCTTTTAAACCAGGCTTCCGCCATCCGGTCAGTTAAGGAAATGAGCGATTGAAAACATGTAGGAGCGGCCGGGCGACGCTCGATTGCCCGCGAAGCTTTTAGCGGCCCCCCAGGCCTCTTCGCGAGCAAGCTCTGCTCCTACAGGGACCGTGCTCGGACTTGACTGACGGCTAACCGCAAAAGGCAACACCAGCCCATCAGCCTGTAGTCTTGTGAAGTCGCACCACGCCCATCTGCAACCCGAAGGGTTTGAACACCGAATTCAATGACTTGAGCGTCGGATTGCCCTCTTCATGTTCGATATGAACAAGGGTCCGTACCGAAATCCTGCACATCCGGGCAAATTGAGTTTGGTGCAAACCGGTCACCTCGACGCGCAAGCGCCTGACCGCAGCCCCGATACCGATCACACCCTGGGCAAGTTCGTCCTGAATGGTTTGAATCAACAGTGCCCGGACTTCAAGGCTGAGGGTCATTTCAGCCCCCAGTCTTGCAAGCACTGCTCAAGTCTTTTCAAGGCGATCATCGGATGGTTCAAAGTGATTGTCGGCAAGCCACCGTCAGCCAGAATATCGGGCAAAGCCAACAAATGATCGGCGTCCGCCCGAAGCCGTTCAAACGCCATCTGCGGATCGACGATACCTACCAGCGCATCACAAGCCTTGCGCCAATCCACCTCGCCCCCCCTTTCAATCTCCCTTGACCACTTGGTGCTGCGTGTCACGCCCTCGTCATCCATGACCATCGGCGCCAGGTCATAAATAGGTGCCAGACGAAACGCCGACTTTTCGCGGATGATCGAGGTGTTCCGTCCGTGATTGTCGGAATTACCCAGAATCTTGTTGAGCAAATCGCGCCGCAGATAATCCGCAACCAGATCCGTCACCTGATCCTGCTGGCCCGCCTGATGCCAAAGGCTTGCCAGACGCCTGATCACCTCCAGATGGTCCATGTAACTGCCGGGAATAGTGACTCCAGCCAGCGAATACATCGACTCCACGGCAAAACGCTCAACCCCCTGTCCGGTGACGTTACGATCAAAGCGTCGCATCCAGAGGCTTGGCCTGCTGGCTTCCTCCAGCGCCTTGCTCATAGGCGTATTCGAGAAATCGACTATCACGACTCACTACGTCCGCCCGTGAAAAACCCATTGGCTCACGACCATCGTATGTCTCCACAGAATCCTTGACGCGCAAGTGGCCAATCGGTGCGGGGGTACTTCTTCCCAGCAAAAACAGATCGGCACTGACATCATTCGGCTTTTCCCTACCTACTCGGGCCATGAGGAATCGCTTGGCCGCCCCGGCAGGAGCAATGTCCTGAATAAAAGCGGGGGCCAACTGATCACTCCTGCTGTCCCAGTCCAACGGCAGAGCCGCACTGACAGCACAAGCGAACGAACTGCCCATGTCCTCGAAGTGATCCAGCAGATAGCTTTGCTTATAGGCAAACCTGCAACGCCCCTCGAAGCCTTTTTGTGGCTCCTCGAAAGCCAGGGTCATGGCGTCCTGCCAAGCCCCGTTCGCATAAATCTGGAGCGTCAGTGCGTACATGATTCAACCTGCAATTTAATGCGTCCGATAAGCAAAAGTCGTCGATAGAACTGCAATCTAGTACATATCGATCCATCTTCCTTGTCTCACGAACGCAATAAAATGCATTTTTAGAGCGTCAAGTGGGCAAGATACGCAATAAAATACAGACCCCTCAGTACTTGACCGTTGATCAGGACTGTCATTTTTGACAGTAGATATGTCGTCGATCCCAGCCTTAGCTTGAAGCGGCCCTGCTTGCCTTCGAAGGAGTGGATTTCTTTGAACTTTAAGGACGAGGTGTTGAAATGAGTCATTCAAAAACTGGAAAATCGACTCTTCCGGAAGCAGCGGTCGTGGGCTCGACAATCACCGTTGAAGACCCTGTCGTAAACAGCATGAGCGGGATCGACTCACTCTTTTTCAAAAGAGGAACAGAGCCCGGAATGCAGCATGACGTCGTACGCAGCCATTCCGGGAGCATCAGGATCAAGATCCCTGATTTGCCTGGAACCGTCACCATCACGGGCCGTTATGCCGCGTGCACTCCCGTGCGCGAGGAAGACCGGGTCCTCGGCACTCTTGAAATCGTCGCCGCCTGACCCAACGCCAAAAAAAAGGGGGCACATGCCCCCCGAGGTATAAATCGTTGTGAGTCGAAGGCTGCGGTTCAGCCTTCGATCTCGATGAGGATTTCGCCCGGATTGACCCGGTCGCCCTTGGCTACATGGATGGCCGTGACCTTGCCGGCAATCGCCGCCTGCACTTCGGTTTCCATCTTCATGGCTTCGGTGATCAGCACGGCCTGGCCGGCTTTGACGGTATCGCCTTCCTTGACCAGTACATCGACGATATTGCCCGGCATGGTGGTACTGACATGGCCCGGCGCGCTGGCCTGCTTGCGCTTGCTGCCACCGCCGCCAACGAACTCATTGAGCGGTTCGAATACCACTTCTTCCGGCATGCCATCGATGGACAGGTAGAAGTGCCGCTTGCCTTCGGCTTTCACACCGACACCGGTGATATCCACCCGGTAGGTTTCACCGTGCACGTCGATAACGAACTCGGTCGGTACGCCCTCTCCGCCCGCCGAACGCACGCCACCGGCCTCAGGAATCGGCAACAGCACTTCAGGGACCAGGGTGCCGGCCTCACGCTCTTCGAGGAACTTGCGCCCGATATCCGGGAACATGGCGTAGGTCAGTACGTCTTCTTCCGACTTGGCCAGGGCACCGATCTCACCACGCAACTTGACCATTTCCGGCTTGAGCAGGTCAGCCGGACGCACGTCGATCAGTTCCTCGCTACCGATGGCCTGGCGCCGCAGCTTCTCGTTGACGATGCCCGGCGCCTTGCCGTAGCCACCTTGCAGGTACAGCTTCACCTCGTTGGTGATGGTCTTGTAGCGCTCGCCGGCGAGGACGTTGAAGAACGCCTGGGTGCCGACGATCTGCGAAGTCGGGGTGACCAGCGGTGGGAAGCCGAGGTCCTCACGCACTCGCGGAATCTCCGCCAGTACTTCGCCCATGCGGTTCAAGGCGCCCTGCTCTTTCAGCTGGTTGGCGAGGTTGGAAATCATCCCGCCCGGCACCTGATTGACCTGCACCCGGGTGTCGACTGCGGTGAATTCACTTTCGAACTGGTGGTACTTCTTGCGCACGGCATAGAAGTACAGGCCGATTTCCTGCAACAGTTCCAGATCCAGACCGGTGTCGAACTCACTGCCTTTAAGGGCCGCGACCATCGACTCGGTACCCGGATGGCTGGTGCCCCAGGCAAAGCTGGAGATCGCGGTGTCGATATGATCGGCGCCGTTCTCCACCGCCTTGAGCTGGCACATCGCAGCCAGGCCGGCGGTGTCGTGGGAGTGGATAAACACTGGCAGCGACTGCTCGCTCTTCAGCGCCTTGACCAGTTCGCCCGTGGCATAAGGGGTCAGCAGGCCGGCCATGTCCTTGATCGCCACCGAGTCGCAACCCATGGCTTCCATCTGCTTGGCCTGGGCCACGAACGCCTCGATGGTATGCACCGGGCTGGTGGTGTAGGCGATGGTGCCCTGGGCGTGCTTGCCCGCCGCCTTCACGGCCTCGATGGCAACCCGCAGGTTACGCACGTCGTTCATGGCATCGAAGATACGGAACACATCGATGCCGTTGACCGCCGCCTTGGCGACGAAGGCCCTGACCACGTCGTCGCTGTAATGCCGGTAGCCGAGCAGGTTCTGGCCGCGCAGGAGCATTTGCAGGCGCGTGTTGGGCAAGGCCGCGCGCAGTTGGCGCAGACGCTCCCATGGGTCTTCCTTGAGGAAGCGCACGCAGGCATCGAAGGTCGCGCCGCCCCAGACTTCCAGGGACCAGTAGCCAACCTTGTCGAGCTTGTCGCAGATCGGCAGCATGTCTTCGGTACGCATGCGAGTGGCGAGCAGCGATTGATGGGCGTCGCGCAGGATCGTGTCGGTAACGTGAATCTTTTTAGTCATTGGAATAGTCCTCACAGGCCTGCGTGGGCGGCGATGGCGGCGGCGATAGCCAGGGCCAGCTCTTCGGGTTTGCGCTTGATCGAGTAGTTGGTCAGTTCAGGGTGGCTCTCAACGAAGCTGGTATTGAACTGACCGCTACGGAATTCCGGGTTACGCAGAATTTCCTGGTAATAGGCCGCGGTGGTCTTCACGCCTTGCAGGCGCATGTCGTCCAGGGCGCGCAGGCCACGGTCCAGCGCCTCTTCCCAGGTCAACGCCCAGACCACCAGCTTCAGGCACATGGAGTCGTAGAACGGCGGAATGGTGTAGCCGGTGTAGATCGCCGTGTCGGTACGCACCCCGGGACCGCCGGGGGCGTAGTAACGGGTAATCTTGCCGAAGCTGGGCAGGAAGTTGTTCTTCGGGTCTTCGGCGTTGATCCGGAACTGCAAGGCGAAACCGCGATGAATGATGTCTTCCTGCTTGACCGACAATGGCAGGCCAGAGGCGATACGGATCTGCTCACGGACAATGTCGATGCCGGTGATTTCTTCGGTGATGGTGTGTTCCACCTGCACCCGGGTGTTCATCTCCATGAAGTACACCTCGCCCTCGGCGAGCAGGAACTCCACGGTGCCGGCGTTCTCGTAGCCCACCGCCTTGGCCGCGCGCACCGACAGGTCGCCGATATAGGCGCGCTGTTCCGGGGTCAGTTGCGGGCTGGGAGCGATTTCGATCAGCTTCTGGTTGCGCCGCTGGATCGAGCAGTCACGCTCGAACAGGTGCACCACGTTGCCGAAGCTGTCGCCGAGAATCTGCGCTTCAATATGCTTGGGATTGACGATACATTTTTCCAGGAAGACTTCCGCCGAGCCAAAGGCCTTGGTCGCTTCGGAAATCACCCGGGGGAACGCCTGTTCCAGTTCTTCGCGGCTGTTGCAGCGACGGATGCCGCGACCGCCACCACCGGAGGTGGCCTTGAGCATCACCGGGTAACCGATGCGGTCGCCCTCGGTGAGGGCTTCGGCGATATCCGCGACATTGCCTTCGGTACCCGGGGTGACCGGCACGCCGGCCTTGATCATGCTGCGCCGGGCTTCGGTCTTGTCGCCCATGCGCCGGATCACTTCCGCCGACGGGCCGATGAACTTGATCCCGCGTTCGACACAGATGTCCGCCAGCTCGGCGTTCTCCGAGAGAAAGCCATAACCGGGGTGCAGCGCGTCGCAACCGGTTTCCACCGCCAGGTTCACCAGCTTGCGCGGATTCAGGTAGCCGGCCAGCGGCTCGGCGCCAATGCTGTGAGCCTCATCCGCGCGCTTCACATGCAGGGCATGGCGATCGGCGTCGGAATAGATCGCGACCGAGCGAATGCCCATCTCGGCGCAGGCACGCACGATTCGTACGGCAATTTCACCACGGTTGGCGATCAGGATCTTTTTTATCACTTGGAAATTCCTAAGCCGCTGGAACAAACAACCCTTGGGGTGCAACCGAAAAAACGGGTCGGCGCGTGACTAAATGTTTCAAGCCAGTCGCGAGTCCACACTAGTCCTACCCAGCGATAAACTAAAATCAATAATTATTGGGTCACTCATAAGCAAAAGCTTATAGTTGAACGGTTCGTAGCCCCCGCGAGTACTTAGACAATGCGTAAGTCCTTGATGCGTATGACATTACGCCAGCTCAAGATTTTCAACGAAGTCTGCGATCTGCGTTCCTACAGTCGCGCAGCTGACGAAATGTCTCTCACACAACCGGCTGTAAGCCTACAAATTCGTCAGCTGGAAGAGCTGATCGGGCAGCCTTTGTTCGATTACGTCGGCAAAAAGCTCTACATGACCGAGGCGGCTGAAGCGTTACAGCGGGCCAGCCGGGATATTTTCGGTCGGCTGGAAAACCTCGATATGCAGCTTTCGGACATGCAGGGTTCGCTGCAAGGGCAACTGAAACTGGCGGTGGAATCCAGCGCCAAGTATTTCGTGCCGCACCTGTTTGCCGCGTTCAAGCGCCAGCATCCCGAGGTCAACCTGCACCTGACGGTGGTCAACCGCGCGCAGGCGCTCCGGCGCCTCTCGGACAACCGTGACGACCTGCTGATCATGTCGATGGTGCCCCAGGACATGGGGCTCGAATTCCTGCCGTTCCTGAACAACCCGATTGTCGCGGTGGCGCCGCCCGATCATCCGCTGTGTCACGGCGGCCCGCTGCGCTTGCAGGACCTGGAGCCGTACACGCTGTTGATCCGCGAAGCGGGGTCGGGAACGCGGATAGCTTGCGAGGAGTACTTCAAGGAAAAACGCGTGCACTTCTCGCAAACACTGGAAGTGACCTCGGGCGAGGCCCAGCGCGAATGCGTGGTGGCGGGGCTGGGCCTGGCCCTGTTGACGCGCCATGCCCTGAGCCTGGAACTGGCGACCGGCGTGCTCCGGGAACTGCCGGTGGAAGAACTGCCGCTCTATCGCAGTTGGTGCCTGGTTCAGGCCAAGGACAAACGCCTGTCACCGGTCGCCCATGCGTTCCTGGGGTTTATTCGCAGTGAACGGTTACAAATCAGCGGGCTGGTTGAGCGCTTCGACGGTCGCCTGCCATGTCTGCCTGCCAGTAATTGAGGGCGGCGATTTCCTGTTGCAACTGACGCAGTTCGTTGCGGTCTTCGATTGCGCGACGAAATTCCATGCGGCGCTGATCTTCCTGCTGCCGACGGGTTTTGACGCTGCTTTGCTCTTCGTGGTGCCGGGCCATTTCGAGTCTCCCAAGGTGGGTACGGGAGTTACAGAGTGGACTCGGGCAATGACGGTTTGGCGGCAAGTGCGTGACAGACAGATGAAAGTTGTCCCTGTGGCGAGCGGGCTTGCCCGCGCTGGGCGGCGAAGCAGCCCCAAAACCTGTGACGGTGTTCTGCCTGATACAACGAAGTCGCTGATTTCAGGGCCGCTTCGCCGCCCAGCGCGGGCAAGCCCGCTCGCCACGCAAGCCCACCCGAGGCAGAGAGTCAGTGGACCTAGTCGTCGAGGGCTTTCACCGACTTGGGCGACAAGCGCAGGCTGCGCAAGCTGCGCTTGACACTCTTGAGGTGGTTCACCAGGCTCGGCCCACGGGCCATGGCCACGCCCATCGCCAGCACATCGATCACCACCAGGTGGGCGATACGCGAGGTCAGCGGGGTATAGATCTCGGTGTCTTCGTGCACGTCGATGGCCAGGTTCACTGTCGACAGCTCGGCCAGCGGGGTCTGGCTCGGGCACAGGGTGATCAGGGTCGCGCCGCTTTCACGCACCAGATTGGCGGTGATCAGCAGATCCTTGGAGCGGCCCGACTGGGAAATGCAGATCGCCACGTCGGTGGGCTTGAGCGTCACCGCCGACATCGCCTGCATGTGCGGGTCGGAATACGCCGCCGCCGTCAGCAACAACCGGAAGAACTTGTGCTGGGCATCCGCCGCCACCGCGCCGGAAGCACCGAAGCCATAGAACTCCACGCGCTGCGCCGCCGACATGGCGGTCACGGCGCGTTGCAGTGCGGCCGGGTCAAGCTTCTCGCGCACGTCCATCAGGGTGTGCAGGGTGGTGTCGAAGATCTTCAGGCTGTAGTCCGCCACCGAATCGTCTTCGTGGATCGCGAACTGCCCAAAGCTGGCGCCGGCCGCCAGGCTCTGGGCCAGCTTCAGCTTCAGGTCCTGGAAGCCCGAGCAGCCGATGGCCCGGCAGAAACGCACGATAGTCGGTTCACTGATGCCCACGCTGTGGGCCAGGTCGGCCATGGAACTGTGCATCACCGCCGCGGGGTCGAGCAGGACGTGATCGGCGACCTTGAGCTCCGACTTGCGCAGCAGGTTGCGAGACTGGGCGATGTGTTGCAACAGATTCAAAGGGCTGGACTCATTGTTATGGGCGAACGCCTGGGATGTAGCAGTCTTGTAGTTATACTACAAGAATTCGCGAATTGCCCGCTCCATTACGTAACCAGCCTCCCCGCTACCGTAGCGCGGGGAGCATGTAGCCACTGCGGCACCTAGGGAAAGCCTTGGCGCAGCAGGCGCATCAACTCCAGTGCCGCCACCGGCCGGCTGATCAGATAGCCCTGCACCTCATCGCAGCCCTGCGCCGTGAGGAAATCCAGCTGCTCCTGGTTCTCCACGCCCTCGGCCACCACCTTCAATTCCAGGCTGTGGGCCATGGCGATGATCGCCCGGGTGATCGCCGCGTCTTCGCTGCCCTCGCCCAGGCCACGAATAAAACTTTGGTCGATCTTCACGTAGTCCACCGGGAAGCGCTTGAGGTAACTCAGGGACGAGTAGCCGGTACCGAAGTCGTCGATGGCCAGCTTCACCCCCAGGTCGCGCAGTTGCTGGAAGGTCGCGATGATGTGTTCGACGCTGTCGAGCAGCTGGCTTTCGGTCAGCTCAAGCTCCAACAGTTCCGGGGCCAGGCCGGTTTCCTCCAGCACCTGGCGTACCAGGCTGACCAGCTTGCCCTGGCGCAACTGATGCACCGACAGGTTCACCGACACCCGCAGCGGCGCCAACCCCTGGCGCTGCCACTCGCACGCCTGCCAGCAGGCCTGGCGCAGCACGAACTCACCGATCGGCCCGATCAGTCCGGTTTCTTCGGCCAGGCCGATAAAGTCTCCCGGCGGCACCTGGCCCAGGGTCGGATGCTCCCAGCGTACCAGCGCCTCGGCGGCGTTTACCCGACCGGAGGCCAGGCACAGCTTCGGCTGGTAGAAAACACTCAACTGGCGCTCTTCGATAGCCTTGCGCAGTTGGTTCTCCAGTTGCAGGCGCTCCAGGGTGCTGGCTTGCAGACTGTCGGTATAGAACTGGAAATTATTCCCGCCCAGGTGCTTGGCATGCTGCATGGCGATGTTCGACTGGCTGATCAACACCGGTATTTCCCGCGCATTGTCCGGTAACAGGCTGATCCCCATGGACGCGCTGACCACCAGTTCGTGCCCGCCGATGGTCACCGGCACCCGCAGCTTGGCCAGCAGGCGGGTCGCCACCCGGGCCAGGCTGGAGAGATTGCCGTAGGCGTCGAACAACACCGCGAACTCGTCCCCGGACAACCGGGCAATGGTGTTGGCTTCCGGCAAGGCGCTGACCAGGCGCCGGGCCATCTGCTGCAACAATTGGTCGGCGACTTCATGGCCGAGGCTGTCGTTGAGCAATTTGAAACGGTCCAGGTTGATGTGCAGCAACGCCAGGCTGCGGCCACCCTGGCGGGCCTGCTGATGGGCCTCATACAGACGCTCGCGGAACAACGAACGGTTCGCCAGCCCGGTCAGTTCGTCGTAGTGGGTCAGGTAACGCATGCGCTCTTCGGATTCGCGCCTGGCCGACAGATCGGCGAAGAAGCCCACGATATGACTGACATTTCCCCGCCTATCGCGCACCACATTCAGTTGCAGCCATTGCGGGTACAGCTCGCCGCTCTTGCGCGCCTCGACCAGCTCACCCTGCCAGCTGCCGTGCTGTGCCAGAGCCTGGTGGATGGTCGAATAGTGGCGCCGGGCATCACGGCTGCACGGCAGGTCGACCACATTACGCCCGAGCATGTCCTCGGGCAGGTAACCGGTCACCCGGCTGAAAGCCTGGTTGATCGCCAGCAGGCTGTAATCCGGGTCGAAAATCACGATGCCTTCACTGGCGGCCTCGAACACCGTCGCAGCCAATTGGCGTTGGGCTTCCTGCTCCTTGTGCGCGCTGATGTCACGACGGGTGCCGACCATGCGCAATACGCGACCGCTGGCGGTACGCTCGACCGCTCGCCCGCGATCTTCGATCCAGACCCAGTGGCCATCGCCATGCCGCACCCGGTATTCGATCACATAATCCTCGGTACGGCCCTTCAGATGCTCCACCAGCGCGTGCTTGAGCGCCGGGACATCGTCGGGATGCAGGCGCGGCTTGAGGTGGCCGAGTATCGAGGTCACGTGTTCCGGATCCAGGCCGAACAGCTCCTTGATCTGGGTGTGATGCACTTCGTCGGTCTGCAGGTTCCAGTCCCACAGCCCCAGCTCGCTGGCCTGCAGGGCCAGGGCCAGACGCGTTTCGCTTTTGCTCAGGGCCTGGCTCGCCGCGTCCAGCTCCAGGCTGCGCTGGGCGACCCGACTCTCCAGGCCGACCTGGGCCTCGCGCAGCTCCTGTTCGGCGCGGCGGCGCTGCTCGATTTCCCGTGCCAGTTCGTGGTTGAGTTGCTCGCTTCGGGTTTGTGCCTGTTGCAGGCTCTCGATCAGCGCCTGGTTCTGGAAGCGCCGTAACAGACCACGACGGATCAGGCGATTGACCTGCAGGGCGACCACGCTCAGCGACACCAGCAGGATCAGCCCGAGCCAGCCCCAGCCTTGCTGCTGCTCGGCGCCGCCCCAGAACAGGTAGCCGATGGCCGGCAACAGGCAGGGCAAGGTAAAGGTCAGGAACGCCGGAATGCTTACGGCATAGGCCACGCTGGCGGACAGGGTGGCGGCACCGATCAGGCCAAAGACCCAGGCCTGTTCGAGGAAACTGTCGGTGGGCACCAGGGCGATGCCGGCGCAGGCCAGGGTCAGGCCACTGACCGCCGAGCCCAGCAGGAACATCCGCCGCCAGATCGGCTGGGCCTGCCGACTGGGCATCGCCGAATCGAACGCCGCCACCTGGATGACCCGCAGGGCCACCAGTGCCATCAGCCATGCCAGCCAGACGCTGACCAGCAGGTAGCGCTGCGGGCTCCAGAGCAACCAGGCGCAGACCAGTCCGTTCAACAACATGAATAAAGTCGGCAGCAACGACCCCTGGTACAACAGCCGCGTACGTTCGACCGTCAGCTCAGTGGCGAACTGCTTGTGGATAACCCGCCCAGCCTCCATCGAGGGGCTCTGCGCGTCAAAGCTCTGGGTCATGGGCAGTATTCTTATAATGGTTAAGCCATAAACGTCGCAGGAGCATACACAAGCATCCGGCCGGACCAAACTGCCTGAAGTCATAAAATGTAATGGATTGACCAGGAGCCAGAGCCCTTGTGCAGGGCCAAAGCAAGGCACGACGCCGCCTGTAGCCGATGACTGACCGGTCGTCACAGCTGATTTTTTTATCAGGCAACGTCCCCCCCTGTAGGAGCGTCGACCGGCTGCGTCTACAAAGGGGCGCACGTCGCCCGGGTCAGCATTAGGGTTTGCCCGTCCAGGCCCGGCACCCTAGAATGCGTCGATGCGCGATGATCTCTCTTTTTTGCTGAACTCCCTCAACGACGCCCAACGCCAGGCCGTAGCCGCTCCCGTGGGTCGTCAGTTGGTCCTGGCCGGTGCCGGCTCGGGTAAAACCCGGGTACTGGTGCACCGTATCGCCTGGTTGATCCAGGTCGAAAACGCCTCGTCCCATTCGATCCTGTCGGTGACCTTCACCAACAAGGCCGCTGCCGAGATGCGCCATCGCATCGAGCAGTTGCTGGGCATCAGCCCGGCCGGCATGTGGGTCGGCACCTTCCACGGCCTGGCGCACCGCCTGTTGCGGGCGCACTGGCAGGAAGCCGGTCTGAGCCAGACCTTCCAGATCCTCGACAGCGACGACCAGCAACGGCTGGTCAAGCGGGTGATCCGCGACCTCGGCCTCGACGAACAGCGCTGGCCGGCCCGCCAGGCCCAGTGGTTCATCAACGGCCAGAAGGACGAAGGCCTGCGTCCCCAGCATATCCAGGCCAGCGGCGATCTGTTCCTGGCGACCATGCGCAGCATCTATGAAGCCTACGAGGCCGCCTGCGCGCGCGCCGGGGTCATCGACTTCTCCGAACTGCTGCTGCGCGCCCTGGATCTGTGGCGTGACCATCCGGGCCTGCTGGCGCATTATCAGAAGCGTTTCCGGCACATCCTGGTCGACGAGTTCCAGGACACCAACGCCGTGCAATATGCCTGGCTGCGCCTGCTGGCCAAGGGCGGCGACAGCCTGATGGTGGTCGGTGACGACGATCAGTCGATCTATGGCTGGCGCGGCGCGAAAATCGAGAACATCCACCAGTATTCCGCCGACTTCGCGGACGCCGTGACCATTCGCCTGGAGCAGAACTACCGCTCCACGGCCGGCATCCTCAAGGCCGCCAACGCCCTGATCGCCCACAACACCGGGCGCCTGGGCAAGGAGTTGTGGACCGACGGCGGTGACGGCGAAGCGATCAATCTCTACGCCGCCTTCAACGAACACGACGAAGCGCGCTACGTGGTGGAAACCATCGAAAGCGCGCTGAAAACCGGCCTGGCGCGTAGCGATATCGCTATTCTGTACCGCTCCAACGCCCAGTCCCGGGTGCTGGAAGAGGCGTTGCTGCGCGAGCGTATCCCGTACCGTATCTACGGCGGCCAGCGCTTCTTCGAACGGGCTGAAATCAAGAACGCCATGGCCTACCTGCGCCTGCTCGAAGGCCGTGGCAACGACGCGGCGCTGGAGCGGGTGATCAACGTCCCGGCCCGCGGTATCGGTGAGAAAACCGTCGAGGCCATTCGCGAACACGCCCGCCACAGCGAGCTGTCGATGTGGGAGGCCATGCGTCAGTTGGTTGCCAACAAGGGCCTGGCCGGGCGTGCCGCCGGCGCGCTGGGGGTCTTTATCGAACTGATCGAAGACCTGGCGGCAAAAACCCGGGAAATGCCCCTGCACCTGATGACCCAGGTGGTCATCGAGCAGTCCGGGCTGATCGCCTACCACGAAGCGGAAAAGGGCGAGAAAGGCCAGGCCCGGGTGGAAAACCTCGAGGAACTGGTCAGCGCCGCGCGCAATTTCGAGGCCGCCGAAGAAGACGCCGAGCTCACGCCGCTGGCCGCCTTCCTCGGCCATGCATCGCTGGAAGCCGGCGATACCCAGGCCGATGAGCACGAAGACAGCATTCAACTGATGACCCTGCACAGCGCCAAGGGCCTGGAGTTCCCCTACGTGTTCCTGGTGGGCATGGAAGAAGGCCTGTTCCCTCACAAGATGAGCCTGGAAGAACCCGGCCGCCTTGAGGAAGAACGCCGGTTGGCCTACGTGGGCATCACCCGGGCGATGCAGAACCTGGTGCTGACCTACGCCGAGACCCGCCGCCTGTACGGCAGCGAGACCTACAACAAGGTTTCGCGCTTCGTCCGCGAAGTGCCGAAAGGACTGATCCAGGAAGTGCGCCTGTCCAACAGCGTCAGCCGACCGTTCGGCGGCGCCCAGGCGCAGGCCGGCAGCAGCCTGTTCGGCGGCAGCGACATTCCGGACACCGGCTTCAGCCTCGGCCAGACCGTACGCCACAGCATCTTCGGCGACGGCGTGATCCTCAACTTCGAAGGCGCCGGCGCCCAGGCCCGGGTCCAGGTGAATTTCAGCGAAGGCAGCAAGTGGCTGATGCTCGGCTACGCCAAGCTGGAAGCGGTCTGATCACGACATTCAAGCGTTTCCACGCCTGGCGTGGAAACCTCGCCGGCGCTCTCTCCCCATCACTCAATCGAGGTCACCACGCACCATGGGCTCGAGCTTTTTTTCATCATGGACATTCTGGGCCCTGTTGTCGGCGATTTTCGCCGCCCTGACGGCGATCTTCGCCAAGATCGGCATCGACAACGTCAACTCGGACTTCGCCACCCTGCTGCGCACCATCGTGGTATTGGTCAGCCTGGCCTTGATTTTGTACGCAACGGGCCAATATCAGTCATTGAGTTCGATTTCCGCCAAGAGCTATCTGTTCCTGCTGTTGTCGGGCCTGGCTACCGGAGCATCGTGGTTGTGCTACTTCCGCGCGTTGAAGGTCGGCCCGGCCTCGTTGGTGGCCCCGGTGGACAAGCTCAGCGTGGTGTTCGTCGCCGTGATCAGCGTGCTGTTGCTGGGCGAGAAGCTCGACCTGCGTCAGTGGGGTGGTATCGGCCTGATTACCACCGGCGTGGTCATGCTGGCTCTTCGACGCTAGTCAGGGACATTTCACGCAGAGTTTATCGACTCACCTTACGAAACAAACGGCATCGGCGTAATGGCCTTTCATGAAACCTTCAGGTGGGCATGAGAGGATCAGGCAAAAGCCGGAAACACTCTCGCGCTAGCCAGTAACATTTCACCTGTGCAGTATGGCGCGCGTGCACTCCACAAACGGGAATACCCTTATGCAACGTTTTCTCAGTATCGTCTTGGCGCTCTGCATCGGTCTGACGATGAGCCTGGACGCGAACGCCAAGCGCTTCGGCGGCGGCAAGAGCATGGGCTCGGCACCCAGCCACCAAACCAGCCAGATGGCCCCTTCCGCCGGTGCCGCCGGTGCCGCGGGCGCTGCCGCCAAAGCGGGCGGTGCTTCACGCTGGCTCGGTCCGCTGGCCGGCATCGCCGCCGGTGGCCTGCTCGCCTCGATGTTCATGGGCGGCGGCTTCCAGGGCATGCAGTTCTTCGACATCCTGATCATCGCGATCATCGCCTTCGTGATCTTCCGCTTCATTGCCGCCCGTCGACGCAAGCAGCAGGAACACATGGCCCCGGCCGGCGCGCCGTTCCAGCGTGAAGCGTTCGAACAACCGGCGCAGCCGCAGAACTCGATCTTCGGTGGTTCCGCCCCCGTCGCCCCACGCCGCGTGATCAACGCGCCGGCCTGGTTCAACGAGGAACGCTTCCTGGAAGCCGCGCGCAGCCACTTCCAGTCGCTGCAGCAGCACTGGGACGCCAACGAGATGGACAAGATCGCCGAGTTCGTGACCCCGCAGATGCTGCAGTTCCTGAAACAGGAACGGGCGAGCGAGGGCGACGGCTTCCAGTCCACCTACATCGACAACCTGCACGTGCAGTTGGACGGCCTGGATGATCGCGCTGACAAGACCATCGCCACCCTGACGTTCACCGGTGTGTCGAAGAACTCGCGTTTCGACCAGGGCGAAGCCTTCAGCGAAAGCTGGAACATGGAGCGTCCACAAGGCGACAATCAACCTTGGTTGGTGGCTGGTATTCGCCAGAACGGCTGATCCACGGCACTCGCTGAAAAGAGCTACAAAAACCCCGGACTTGTCCGGGGTTTTGCATTTCACAATTGTACTTTTTGCAAGCTACTGTATAAGACCCGTGATACGAACCGCGCCATAAAGCAAGAGGATTGAGGCCGTGGAAGAAGTCATTGAACAATTGCGTGAAGCCAACGAACCCGTACCGGTGCCTTTGGAGTTGCCCGACGAGGATCAGTTGGTCGAAATCGAAGAGGAGTTGTTCATCAACATCCCCTTCGTTTTCAAGGAATTCCTGCTGACCGTCAGTGACGTGGTGTATGGCAGCCTGGAACCGGTGACCGTCACCGATCCGCAGTCGCACACCTACCTGCCCGAAGTCGCAGCCACTGCCTGGGACATGGGTGTGCCGCGGGAACTGATCCCGATCTGCCAGGACGGTGACAACTACTACTGCGTCGAGGAGGATGGCACCGTGGTGTTGTGGTCTGGCGAGGAAGAGCTGATCACCGAAGAGTCCTGGGAGTCGGTGTGGCACTGGGCGCGGGATGTCTGGCTGGAAAGCTGATTGACCCTGTCCGATGCTGCTCCCTTGTAGAACAAGCTTGCTCACAGGGAATCACGATACCTTAGGTTGACTCGGACCTGTAGGAGCAGGGCTTGCCCGCGAAGCTTTTGGCGACCTCAAGGGCCCCTTCGCGGGCAAGCCCTGCTCCTACAAGGGTTCGGCGCCCGGGCGTCAGTGCCCCGTCGAATCGCTCTTCTGCTCCAAGGTCTCCAGCAAGGCCACCTGCATCCGCGTGTGCACGCGCACAAACCAGCGCCACAGCAGCGCCGCCACCGCCGCCGCGACCACGGCGATCAACAGCAAAAGTTCGTTGGTCGGCAGAATGCTTGCCGACAGCGCCGACAGCAGCAGGAAAATCACCAGCAGCGACACCAGTGGAATCACCTCGGCGACCACCCTCCGAACCCGCTGGGTGTGCCGACCCGCCACTTCGGCCTTGACCCCCATCTCCGCCAGCAGCATCGATAGCGCCTTGAGCTTGCGGTACGCCGCGATCAGGAACGGCAATGACAACAGCAACGCTCCACCCCAGATCAAGCCCTTATGCCAGCTTGGCTCATTGATCCAGTCGGCCAGATAATCGGCAATCGGCATCGCGAAGAAGCCACCGGCAAAGAAAATCGCCATCACCAGCGCCAGATTGACCCCCACCTGCAACAGAATCCGTCGAATCATCGACGCCAGCAGCGCGCCCTCACCCTGAGGCTGGATACTGCGTAACCACTCACCGTAAAGGCCGAACACCCGTGCCAGACGCCGCGGCATCACCGCCGCCAGCTTGAGCGACAGCGGGTCCGCCGCGCGGATCAGATAGGGCGTAAGCAGAGTGGTAATCACCGAGACCGCCACCGCGACCGGATAGAGGAAGTCACTGGTGACCTGTAGGGTCATCCCCAGCGCCGCGATAATGAAAGAGAACTCGCCGATCTGCGACAGCCCCATGCCCACCCGCAACGAAGTCCGACCATCATTGCCGGCAATAAAGGCCCCCAGCCCGCAGGAGAGCATCTTGCCCAGCACCACCGCAACGGTGATCACGGCAATCGGCCAGGCATAATCGAGCAGGATCGCCGGGTCGATCATCAAGCCGATGGCGACGAAGAAGATGGCGCTGAACAGGTCGCGAACCGGTTCGATCAGGCGCTCGATCTTCAGTAGTTGACGTGATTCGGCCATGATCGCGCCAATCAGGAAGGCCCCCAGGACCATGCTGTATTCCAACTTGACCACCAATAGGCAGAAGCCGAAACACAAGCCCAGCACGGTGATCAGCAACATCTCGTTGCTTTCGAAGCGGGCAACGTAGGCCAGCAGCCGTGGCACCAGCAGGATGCCGACCACCAGGGCGACAATCATGAACAGCGACAGCTTGCCCACGGTGGAAAACACCTCGCCCGAGCTCACGGTGCCACTGACCGCGATGCTCGAGAGCAAGGCGATGATGCCGATGCCGAGGATGTCCTCGACGATCAGCACACCGAAAATCAGCTGGGCGAAACGCTGGTTCTTCATCTTCAGGTCATTGAGCGCCTTGACGATGATAGTGGTTGAGGAAATCGCCAGGATCGCGCCGAGAAACAGCGAATCCATGGTGTTCCAATCGAACCAGCGGCCGATTTCGTAGCCGATCCAGATCATCAGCACGATTTCCAGGAACGCAGCGATAAACGCCGTGGCCCCAACCTTGAACAGCTTGCCCAGGCTGAACTCCAGGCCGAGGCAGAACATCAGGAAAATCACCCCCAGTTCGGCCAGGGTCTTGATGGTGTCTTCATCGTGGATCAGGCCGAACGGCGGCGTGTGCGGGCCGATGATGAACCCGGCGACGATATAGCCGAGCACTACCGGTTGCTTGAAGCGATGAAAGAGGATGGTCACCACACCCGCCACCAGCATGATCACTGCCAGGTCCTGAATAAAACTGATGGCATGCATGGCGTGGCGCTCCTTGCTGTTCGGAAATCGGCCCCGCAACAGCCTTTTGAGCTGTCAGCAATCACCGCTCCTGGTGTGAGAATTTTCTATGGCATGGCTTTCTGAAGGTTAACACCGCAACTTCCGACAAAAAGCCGGTGCAATATGTAGAAACAGATCCCTTGATGCGTGACGATGCCCGGGTCGCTGGCGTCCCGTTATCGAGTGTCTGCGAAAATGAAGGAAGCACCCATAGAGGTGCCTGCGCCAATCCCTGCCTATCCTACCGTGAGCGTGCTATGGAACCCGGAAATGCCCAGCTGTCGATGACTGTTTTGATGACCCCGGACATGGCCAATTTTTCTGGCAATGTCCACGGCGGCACCCTGCTCAAGTACCTGGATGAAGTGGCTTACGCCTGCGCCAGCCGTTATGCCGGCCGCTATGTAGTGACCCTGTCGGTGGACCAGGTGATTTTCCGCGAGCCGATCCATGTCGGCGAACTGGTGACCTTCCTGGCCTCGGTCAACTACACCGGCAACACCTCCATGGAGGTAGGCATCAAGGTGGTGACGGAGAATATTCGCGAGCGTTCGGTGCGCCACACCAACAGCTGCTTTTTCACCATGGTCGCGGTTGACGACCAGCGCAAGCCGGCCACCGTGCCGCCCTTGCAGCCCCATAACAGCGAGGACAAACGCCGCTACGTGCAAGCGCAGCAGCGCCGGCAGATTCGCCAGGAGCTGGAGAAGCGTTACCAGGAAATCAAGGCCGATGGGGTTTGATTGAAGGGAACTGAAGCCCTGTAGAGTCAGCCAGGGCTGAACGCGCTCACTGTGGAAGTGGTGCTTGTGTGGGAGCGACCCACTGCTCCCGCCAAAAAAGTGGCCACCCGCTGCTCCCCAAAAAGCAGCAGCGCGCCGACCGCCAAGCTGATCAGAGGCTGATCGGCTCTGCCTCGAACCGCACCCGCGGATGCGCGATACGATCCTGGGCCCGCACCAGCTCCAGCTCGTAGCTGGCGCAGGCCTGGGTTTCCAGCAGCACCTCATGCACCGCCGCCGCCGCGAACTCGAACGCCGCCAGCAGGCTGTCGCCCAACAGCACCCGCGCCAGGAACAACCCTGAGGTCAGGTCGCCGACCCCCACCGGCTGCTTCGGGAAGGCCAACAACGGCCGACGCAGGTGCCAACTGCCCTCGGCGGTGACCAGCAGCATCTCGAAGCTGTCGGTCGGCTTGCCTGGATAGACCAGGTGCTTGACCAACACCGCCTTCGGGCCCCGCGCCAGCAGGCTGCGAGCCATCGCCAGGCAATCGAACAGGGACTGCGGTGTACGCCCGCAGAAGCTATCGAGTTCAAGCTGGTTGGGGCAGAGAAAGTCGGCCATGGCCGCCGCTTCTTCCAACAGGAACTCACTGACCTCGGCGGGCACGCTGCAGCCTTTCTCCGGATGGCCCATCACCGGGTCACAGAGGTACAGGGCATTAGGATTGATCGCCTTGATCCGCGCCACGCCAGCGAGTATCGCCCGGCCCTGGGCCGCGCTGCCGAGGTAGCCGGACAGCACGGCATCGCAGTTGCCCAGCTCACCGATGGCGGCAATCCCTTCGACCAGTTCGGGAATCCGCTGCGGCGCCAGCACCTCGCCCGCCCACTGCCCGTATTGGGTATGGTTGGAGAACTGCACGGTGTTCAGCGGCCAGACATTGACCCCGACCCGTTGCATGGGAAACACCGCGGCACTGTTGCCGGCATGACCGAAAACCACGTGGGATTGAATGGCGAGCAGATGGGGAGTGCGTTTCATTCCGTATTCCAGAAAGGCCGGTGGATTCAAGCCGCTCAGTATGCGACTAAACAGAGCCTGTACGACAGACCGGGGAGCCAGTTAAGCTGAGCTGACTTTGTTGGAGTGGCGTTCATGCTGACCCTGGGAAATATGTTCGTGCTGATGTTGCTGGCGACCGGCGCTGCCTGGCTCTGGCACAACCATGGCCTGCGCGAGCGGGCGCTGGAGCGGGTCAAGCAGCATTGCGCCAAGCTCGACATCGAGTTGCTGGATGGCAATGTCGCCCTCAAGCGCATCGGTCTTGTCCGTGATGCCCATGGCCGGCGGCGCCTGGCGCGGATCTACAACTTCGAGTTCACCGTCACCGGTGAACAGCGTCACGCCGGGACCATTACCCAGTTCGGCGCCCACAGTGCCCATATCGAGCTGGCGCCCTACCCGTTCGAGGCCAAACCGGAGCCGCACAGCGCCGAAGTGATCGAATTGAGCCAATGGCGCCAGGATCATGCCAAGGACCACAACAATTTGCGCCGCTGAATCGCCATCGTCGAACCGGGTGGCGATGGCGATCTCACATTCACCACCGGCCCTCCCTACAAACGGCAATCCGCCATTCCCGCCTTTAACCGCTCGATCTCCTGTTTTTCCCCGAAGATCAACTCAACACGTGAATCCCGTCGCCATTCACTGGGCTGCCACTGCACAGCCGAGTTATCCACAGCATTGGCGGAAACCCAGCCATCCGGGCTGTGGATAACCAACTTGGCCCGCCGCCAGTCCAGGCCGGACAGCCAGTGCTGGAGCTGTGTCACATCGAATTGCTGGCTCGGGTGCCAGCGCCAGCCAATGCTCCAGTTGCCGTCTTGGCTATGATCCAGGCAGATCGGTTGGGCCGGATCGGTCCAGATCGCTGACAATGGAGCATTGACCGGCGCGCCGACGGAGGACGTGACATCCCTGGCGGTGTCAGCCTGCCCGCGATGACCGCTCTCCAGGGCAAGCAACTCGGCCAAGTCCAACCGCCCCTGTTCGGTCCAGCGCACAGGTCCTTCGGGCAACCGGGCCAGCACCCGTTGCCGTTCAACCTCGCCCAACCCTTCGGACTTGTTCAGTACCCGCAACCCGGCCAGCCCCAGTGCCTCCTGCTGCGCATCCGGCAAGGGCTTGCCCGCCGCCAGGGCTTGCGCGTCCAACACCAGCACGCACGGCTGCAATGCCAGTACCCCCAACCAGGGCGCCGCGGCCAATTGCTGGAGAATCCGCGCCGGATGCCCCAACCCGGAAGGTTCGATAAACAGCCGGTCTGGCCGCGCCTTGCGCAACAATTGCGTCAAGCCCACCTGGAACGGCGCGCCGTTGACGCAGCAGACACAACCACCAGCCACTTCCCCCAGTGCGATACCCTCTTCGCCCCGGGTCAGCAGCGCGGCATCCAGGCCGATCTGACCGAACTCGTTGATCAGCACCGCCCAGCGCTCGCCCGCGGGCTTTTGCGCCAGCAGGTGCCGAATCAGGCTGGTCTTGCCGGCGCCCAACGGGCCGGCGATGACATGGGTGGGAATGTTCTGCAACATAGAGGGCCGATATTCTGAAAGAGATAAAAGCATGATGCGCCTGATCTGCCTGGCGTTGCTGTTCGGCTCTAGCCAGGTACTGGCGCAGGCCTGCGTGGTGCATAGCCATGGGCAGCGGCTGGACGTCAAAGTCTGCCAGGAAAATATCAATATCCCGGCCAAGCTGTTCAGCGACGGCTTCTGCCAACCAACCCTGCCGGGGCAGAAGGTCGAGGTCGAGTACGTCGAGCAGTGCCCGGGCGGTTCGTTCGGCGTGTGCGGCAACGCACAAGTGGCCAATATGCCTTACCGGCAGAATATTCACTATTACGGCGTGGCGACGGACGCGGCGTACCTCAAGCCGTTCTGTGAGGGCCAGAGCCAGGGCCACTGGCAAACCCCATAACGACGGCCAACACAGATCCAATGTGGGAGCGGAGCTTGTCGGAACGGGCAACTGCCGATAGTCCGGATCAGGCCTTCCAACGTGGCGCCAGCATCAGGCAGCCTCCTCTTCATGCCAAGGGCCGAACGGATCGGGCAACGCGCTCCATCCCTCGACCCCCAGGGCCATTTCCTCATCGTTCAACAGGCAGTTATCCAACCGTGCGATCATCTGCGCAAAGTCGATGTTCTGCCCGATAAACACCAGTTCCTGGCGGCAATCACCGGTTTCCGGCGTCCATTGCGCCATGATCGCCGCGACACTCTCCTCATCCTGCGGCCACTGCGGTTTCGGCACGAAACGCCACCAGCGCCCGGCAAAACCATGACGCATCAAACCGCCGGCCTGGGACCAACTGCCAGCCTCCTGATACTTGCTGGCCAGCCAGAAGAAGCCCTTGGAACGCAGCAACTTGCCGTTCACCCAAGGCCGATTGATAAAGTCGAAAAACCGCTCGGGATGAAACGGCCGCCGTGCCCGGTACGCCATGGAGGCGATGCCGTACTCTTCGGTTTCCGGCACATGTTCGCCACGCAATTCCTGCAACCAGCCCGGTGCCTGGGCCGCCCGTTCGAAGTCGAAACGGCCGGTGTCGAGGATCTTCGCCAGCGGGATCTCGCCCATGACCATGGGAAGGATTTCCGCCTGTGGGTTCAGCCGCTGCAGGATGGCCAGCAACTCCTGGCGTTCGCTGCTGCCGATCAGGTCGATCTTGCTGATCAGGATCACATCGGCAAACTCGACCTGCTCGATCAGCAGGTCGGTGATCGAGCGTTCATCCTCCTCGCCCAGCGTTTCGCCACGGGAGGCAAGGCTTTCGGCCGCCTGGTAGTCGAGCAGGAAATTCATGCCGTCGACCACCGTGACCATGGTGTCGAGCCGGGCGACATCGGCCAGACTCTGGCCGCTTTCGTCACGGAAGGTAAAGGTCTCGGCCACCGGCAGTGGCTCGGAAATGCCGGTGGATTCGATCAGCAGGTAATCGAAACGACCGTCGCGAGCCAGCTTGCCGACCTCCTCCAGCAAGTCTTCGCGCAAGGTGCAGCAGATGCAGCCGTTGCTCATCTCGACGAGCTTTTCCTCGGCGCGGTTGAGGCTGACATCGCGCTGGACTTCACTGCCGTCGATATTGATTTCGCTCATGTCGTTGACGATCACCGCCACCCGCAGGTTTTCGCGATTGCGCAGCACGTAGTTGAGCAGGGTGCTTTTACCGGCACCGAGAAAGCCGGACAACACGGTCACGGGTAGACGTTGGGGCATGGGTGGTTCCTCATCAGGTCGGCCGGGTCAAGGCGCCCGTTCATGGCGGAGATCACGGTCCGAAGTGGATTTAATGTTATATTATAACAATACAAATAATCCAATCCCCGCTTGCTCGTCACGACGAAGGGCGCAATGCTGGTGGCGATCCCGCTGAAGAGAGTGTCGATGCGTCCTGTCCTGAACTATCTGCTGTCGGCCTTGCTGCTGGTGGCGGCGAGCGCCGCGGCCCAAGTGCCCGCCGCGGCCCAGACGAGCTGTACCCGTAGCGCCAACCTGCTGGCGTGCAAGGATGGGCTGGGCAACGCCTATGGCGTCGCCACCGAGGGCAAGACGATTTACCTGCAGGGCTTTGAAGTGATCGGCAAGCGCTACTGGGCGCAGACCAGCAGCCGCTATGGGCAGCTGACGTTCTTCACCGGGATAGCCTCGGACGGAGAAGCCTGGGTCGGTTACAGCCGGCGGGTGGGCTGGACCACCCAGAACCGCTTTTCCAGTTCAGGTGGGTTGAGCAAGAAGTTCGTCTGCGACCGGATGGTGGGGTGCTAGGCAATCCCCAGGTAACGCACGCTCCACTGTAGGAGCCCGGCTTGCCGGCGATAGCGGCCGAACAGTCGATGCAGGACTTGCCGGCCTCATCGCCGGCAAGCCACACAACGGTGGTGCAGCCAGTCCTACACCAAACTCTCCTGCATCTGCTGCTGCCAGGCGATATAGCTGTCCTGTGGCGGGTTCTTCTCGAAGTAACGCTTCAACCCGGCGAACAAGCCATCGGCAATCGCCTCCTGATGCCGCAACGTCACCAGCCGCTGGCTGTCGCGGGCATTCGAGATAAACCCGGTTTCCACCAGGATCGACGGCACGTCCGGCGACTTCAGTACCGCAAAACCAGCCTGTTCCACACGTCTCTGGTGCAAGGTGGTGATGCCTTCCAGGCTGCCCAGCACGCTGTGCCCCAGTTGCAGGCTGGAGGCGATGGTGGCATTCATCGACATGTCGAGGATCACCCCGGCCAGCATCGGGTCCTTGTCCTTGAGGTTGAGCAGGCTCTGCGCGCCCAACAAGTCGGCACCGTTTTCACGCTGGGCCATGAACCGCGCCGTGGTCGATGTCGCGCCGCCTTCCGACAGGGCGAACACCGACGCCCCCGAGGCGGTGATGCGCGGCGCGGCATCGGCATGCACCGAGATAAACATGTCGGCCTTGTTCTTGCGGGAAAACTCCACCCGCTTGCGCAGGGGCACGAAGAAGTCGTCGTTGCGCACCAACCGCACATCGAAGCCCTTCTCGCGCTTGAGGCGCTTGGCCAGCAACCGGCCGATGGACAGCACCACGTCCTTCTCACGCTCGCCTCTCGATCCCACCGCCCCCGGGTCTTTCCCGCCATGGCCAGGGTCGACCACGACCATGATGTCGCGCTTGGGGTGAGGTTTGCCACTCGTCACGTCGTGCTGCGCCGGTGGTGCTGCTACCGCCGGTGCCGCCGCGAGGGTCGCCGGCGCCGCGGCGGCGGCGCCGTTGCTGGTCAGGTCGAGGACCAGGCGATGACCCTGCGTGCCTTCGGGCGGCAACAGGAAGCTGTTGAGCTGGACCGGACTGGCCAGGTCCAACACCAGCCGCGTATCGCCCTGGCCGAAATGCCCGGAACGGATCGAGCGGATCACCGTGTTGCTCAGTGCCAATTGTCGGAAATCACCGGTCAGCTTGGCGCCGCTCAGGTCGATGATCAGCCGCTCGGGTGAGGTCAGGGAAAAGGTCTTGTATTGAATCGGCCCACTGAGATCGAGCACCAGCCGCAGCTTGTTGCCATCGCGCCACAGGCGCGCATTCTGGATCTGCGCCGCCGACAAGCCGAACGGCAGAACCGCCGCACCGGCCAATAAAAAGTTGAGCAACTGACGTCTATGCATAACAGGTACCGCGGATAAGGGAGCATCCATACTCGTTGTCGCTGTGTGAAAACCCGGCAAAAAGGCATCGTCGAGCGAATAGTTATAATATAACATGTCATTTTATTTTCGACGATGGACCTGCCCATGAATGCGTTGACGCTGCCGGATATCGCCGCGCAGTCATCCCGGCAAGCCCTGCCCCTTGAGTGGGTGGGCATGTGCGGCATTGCTCTACCGGTCTCGATTGGCGGCCACCGCCTCAGTGCCAAAGCCGATGCCGGCGTCAGCCTCGACGATGGCGAAGCGCGGGGTATTCATATGTCACGTCTGTACCTGGCCCTGGAACGACTGGAACAGGAGGACCTGACACCCGCGCTGATCCGAGAAGTGCTGCAACAGTTTCTCGACAGCCACGAAGGACTTTCCAGCAACGCGTACCTACGCATCCATAGCGACCTGCTGCTTAAACGCCTGGCGTTGGTCAGTCCGCTGGCAGGCTGGAAAACCTATCCAGTCAGTGTTTTAGGCGAACTGAGCAACGGAGTGTTCCACGTGGAACTAAAAATTGACGTGGCCTACTCCTCGACCTGCCCGTGTTCCGCAGCCCTCGCCCGGCAGTTGATCCAACAGCAATTCATCGTCGATTTCGCCGACAAGCCTCTGGAACACAGTGACATCCTCAGCTGGCTCGGCGGTCCGCAAGGTGTCGTCGCCACACCTCACAGCCAGCGCAGCATTGCACAATTGCAGATTCGCCTGGATGAAAAAACCTATCGATTTCCCTTCGAGGACTTGATCAACGATGCCGAGGCCGCCCTCGGTACCGCCGTGCAGACTGCAGTGAAACGCGCGGACGAACAAGCTTTCGCCCTCGCCAACGGCCAGAACCTGATGTTCTGCGAAGACGCGGCGCGCCGTCTCAACCTGGCGCTCAAGCGCTCGGATTCGATCAGCGGCTTCCACCTGCGAGTGGTCCACGCCGAAAGCTTGCACGCCCATGACGCCGTGGCCGAAAGCCACTGGAACTGGAGGCAGGCATGATCCGCTGCCAAGGCCTGCGCTGGGGCGCCCCGGGCCAGCCCCTTACACCCGCGGTGGATTTCGAACTCGCCGCTGGCAGCCTGACGGCCGTGATCGGTGCCAACGGCAGCGGTAAAAGCAGCCTGTTGAAAGTGATCGCGGGGCTGCAAAAACCCCTGGCCGGCAAAGTGAGCCTGGAGGTTCCACGGCGTGGCAGTCTGTCGTTCCTGCCGCAGCAACAGCACCTCGACCGACAGTTTCCCATCAGCGTTCAAGAGCTGGTGGCCGCTGGGTTCTGGGGCATCAAGCAAACCCCGCGACAACGCAACGAACGCCTGCAAACCGTGCTGGCAGACTGGTGTCTGAACGGCCTGGAACAGCGCCCATTGATGGCTTTGTCCGGCGGCGAATTGCAGCGGGCCTTGCTGGCGCGCATGAGTCTGGCCGAAGCACCGATCCTGTTGCTCGACGAACCCCACGCGGCCCTCGACGAGGACGGCCAGGCCCTGCTGTGGAAACATATCCATGCCTGGCACGCCGCCGGTCGCACCCTGGTGGTGGTCTGCCATGACCTGGCTGCCGTGCGCCAACATATTCCCCGCGCCTTGCGAATCAAGAGCAGCGGCTGCGTCCTCGCGCCCAGCACCGAGCTGATCGTGCAGCAACCCATTACGCAGGTGGCCTGATGCTGATGTTCACCAGCCACCTGTGGCAACCGTTTCAGGATTTCGTCTTCATGCGCCGAGCGTTGCTCGGTGGGCTGGTACTGGCCTGCAGTACCGCGCCACTGGGGGTGTTCCTGATTTTGCGGCGCATGAGCCTGATCGGTGACGCGGTCGCCCACGGCATCCTGCCCGGCGCCGCCCTGGGCTTCTGGGTCGCCGGCCTGAGCCTACCGGCCCTCACGCTTGGCGGCCTTGGCGCCGGCATGGGCATGGCCGGGCTTTCGGCCTGGATTACCCGCCGCACCGGTCTGCGCGAAGACGCCAGCCTCGCGGCGATCTACCCAATCTCCCTGGCCAGCGGCGTGCTGATCCTCGGCATCGCCGGCAAACGCCTGGACCTGCTGCACCTGCTGTTCGGCTCGGCTCTGGCGGTCGATGGCCCGACCCTGACCGGCATGCTCTGGGTCTGTGGCATCAGCCTGGTGTTGATGGCGCTCATCTATCGCCCGCTGCTGCTGGATACCCTCGACCCACTGTTCCTGCAAACCGTCAGCCGTCTCGGCCCCCTGGCGCATGGCGTGTTCCTGACCCTGGTGGTGCTGAACCTGGTGATCGGTTTCCAAGCCATCGGCGCCCTGATGGTGGTCGGCCTGATGATGCTACCGGCGATTTGCGCACGCTTCTGGAGCCGCAACCTGCCGCTGTTGATGGCGATTGCGGCGCTGATCGGCTGCGTCTCGGTCACGCTCGGATTACTGCTGTCGTTCTACTACTCGCTGCCCAGCGGCCCATCCATCGTGCTGGTCGCAGGCGGCTTTTATCTGCTGTCCGTGATCTTCGGCCCAGTGCATGGCTTGCTGCGCCGCCCGCCCTTGCTTACATCCCAATGAGGTGTCATCCGATGCGCGCTTTACTCGTGTTGTTCAGCTCCGTGCTGGCCTTGTCGCTGAACCTGTCCACCGCTCAGGCGGCGGACAAGCTCCCGGTGGTCGCCAGCTTCAGTATTCTCAAGGACATCACCCAACAGATCGGCGGCAATCATATCGAGGTTATCGGCATGGTCGGCCCGGACGCCGATGCCCATACCTACGAACCCACGCCGGATGACGCCAAGGCGCTGCTCAACGCCAAGCTGATCGTCAAGAACGGCCTGGGTTTCGAACCCTGGCTTGATCGCCTGGTGACCAGCACCGAAACCAAAGCACCGGTGGTCACCGCCAGCAAGGGCGTGATTTCCCATACCATGGTGGACGATGGCGAAACCATTCCCGACCCGCACGCCTGGCACAACCTGGCCAACGCCGAACTCTATGTGAACAACATCACCAAGGCGCTGATCAAGGTCGACCCGGCCAACAAGAGCGACTACACCCGCAACAGCCAGGCCTACCTGAAAGAGATCTACCGCCTGCTCGCCGAAGCCAAGATCAAGCTCGGCAACCTGCCGGCCGGTAACCGGCGCATCGTCACCTCCCATGACGCCTTCGGCTACCTGGGCCAGGCCTACGGCATCCAGTTCATGGCACCACAGGGCCTGTCCACCGAACGCGAGCCGTCCGCCGCCGAAGTCGCCGCGCTGATCACACAGATCCGCAAAGACAAGGTCAAGGCCGTGTTCATGGAAAACATCAAGGACGCCCGCCTGCTCCAGCAGATCGCCGACGAAAGCGGCGCGCAGATCGGCGGCACCCTGTATTCCGACGCCCTGGCCGCCGAAGGCCCGGCCAGCACCTTTACCGGCCTGTTCGAATACAACATGAACACCCTGCATGCGGCACTGAGCAAATGACCGTACAGCCGTCCTTGTCGATTGGACGGGACCGCGATCATCCGTGGCGACGAGACCCTTGAGTCTCGCATCGCCCGTGCCTGCGCCGTCGCCGGCAAGCCGGCGCCTACAGCAGGCCTGGCGGCGTTTGTAGCGTGTATCAGGTGCGGGGCTTCACGGTCCCGCAATCCTGCCCCATCCACACCGCTTTGGTTTCCATGCTACCGTTCTGCTGAATGCCGGTGGCATTGAAGGTACCGCTGACCTTGGTGCTGAACTCACGGTCACTGACAAAATGCGCAACCCCGGCACCCTGGGCTTTCGGACAGCTGAAGCGGAATTTCCAGTCCGGCCCGTTGCGCTCGGTGATCTGCTGGCTGCAACCCGATTGCGGGTCAGTCAGGGGAATCGACTCGGAGGCCACCTGTTGCGGCGTCAGGCACACCCGCACTCCCTCGCCACCGAGGTTGACGCCCTGCTTTTCCAACGCCGCGCGCTGCTCCGGGGTAGTGTTCTGTTTCAACACACCCATCAGCATGCCCACATCCAGCTGTTGGTTCTCGACCTGCACATTGCTGGAGGTCAGCTCCCACAAACCCGGTTGCAACACCTGCGCCTGGGCAGCGGGAATCATTGAGCCGAGGACAAGGGCCAGGCCCGGCAGACGAAGGTTCATCGAGTAGCTCCTAGAGAATGGTTCGTCTTAGACGTCAGAATCATGCAGGGGTTGCGTCAGGAATTAAATAGCGACAATAACGCCCGAACATGGTCTGTTAGACATTGAAGACGCCTGAGCAGGATCGCCCATGGATTATTTTGGCCCGCATATTTTCGGCTACCTGATTGCCCTGATTCATTCCCTTGGCCTGATCGCCGCCATCCACGCCGTGTTGACCGTGCGCACCGCCCAAGGCGCAATCGCCTGGGCCTTGTCGTTGATGTTCATCCCTTACCTGACCCTGATTCCCTACCTGGTCTTCGGCCGGAGCACCTTCGACGCCTATATCAAGGCCAGGCGCCAGGCCAACGTGGAAATGCGCAAGGCCATCGCCGACCTGAACTGGCGTCCCTGGGTCGAAGAAGCCCTGGCCGCGCGCGGTTCCCAGGCCTATGCGTCGCTGCGGGCCATGCCGAAACTGGGCCGCACGCCGTGCCTGGCCAATAACCAGGTGCTGTTGCTGATCAATGGCGAAGCGACCTTCGAGGCGATTTTCCAGGCCATCGACCAGGCTCGGGAAGCGGTTCTGGTGCAGTTTTTCATTATTCACGACGACCAGCTCGGCCGACGGCTGCAGAAAAAACTGCTGGAAAAGGCCGCCGCGGGCGTAGCGGTCTATGTGTTGTACGACCGGATCGGCAGCCATGCCCTGCCCCGCGAGTATGTCGATATCTTGCGCGAGGGCGGTGTGCAGATCCGCGCATTCGCCACCCGCAGCGGTTGGCTGAACCGGTTCCAGGTGAATTTCCGTAACCATCGCAAGATGGTGGTGATCGACGGCCTGGTGGGCTTCGTCGGCGGGCACAACGTCGGCGACGAGTACCTGGGAACCATGCCGCCGCTGTCGCCCTGGCGCGATACCCATGTGCAGGTGAATGGCCCAGTGGTCACCAGCTTGCAGGAATCGTTCGCCGAAGACTGGTTCTGGGTCTCGCGAAAGTTGCCGCCGCTGATCCTGCCGGAATCCTACCCGGACGACGGCGTGCTCTGCCAGTTGCTTGCCAGCGGCCCGGCCGACCCGATGGAAACCTGTTCGCTGTTCTTCGTCGAAGCCATTCACGCGGCCCGGGAACGGGTCTGGATCACCAGCCCCTACTTCATCCCGGATGAAGCGGTGTTCGCCGCCCTGCGCCTGGCGGTACTGCGCGGCGTGGATGTGCGCCTACTGCTGCCGTCACGCCCCGACCACCGCGTCGTCTACGCCGCCTCCAGCCTGTACGCCTTCGAAGCGGTACGCGCCGGTGTACGGGTGTTTCGCTATCGCCCCGGCTTCCTGCATCAGAAGGTCGTGCTGGTGGACAACGAAATCAGCGCCATCGGCAGTGCGAACCTGGACAATCGCTCGTTCCGGCTGAATTTCGAACTGATGCTGCTGACCGTGGACGAAACCTTCGCCGGGGAAGTGGAACAGATGCTCGAGCAGGACTTCGCCTTGGCCCATGAAGTGGCCAAGGACGAAAACCGGAAAACCCATCGCCTGCAACAGCTCGGCATGCGGGTCGCCCGGTTGATCTCGCCGATTTTGTAGGCTGGCATGAAGGATAAGCTCCAGAGACTTGCGGGATCGCTCTGAAGCCATGGCGTCCCCCTTCTCCGAGGGGCCGCCCTCCGACCAGAGCATTCCTCCCCAGCACGGCAGCTTCCGCCGGGAGAGAAATGCCATGGCGACCCGCCGCCGATCCAGTGGCAGGTCCTCAGCGATAGATATCCTCGCGAGTCCAGGGCAGGTTGTGACTGCCGTCGGCAAAGGGTTTCACCGCCAGGATCTGGTGCAGGTTGATCCAACCTTTTTTAAAGGCGTAGGCGCAACCGGCCAGATATAGCCGCCAGATCCGCAGGGCTCGTTCCGGCACCTCGCGGCCCGCCGCCTCCAGGTTGTTTTCCAGACGCTGGCTCCACTGATCCAAGGTCCGCGCGTAATGCAGGCGCAGGCTCTCCACATCGACTACTTCCAGGCCGGCCTCGCTGATTTGCGCGGAGATCATCGCCAGATGTGGCAACTCACCATTAGGGAACACATAGCGATCGATAAAGTCGCCGGCACCGCGTCCCACCGGGCGCCCGTCGGTGTACTTGGCGGTAATCCCATGGTTCATCACCAGGCCGCCTTCGCGCACGGCACCGAACAGGATCTCACAGTACTGCTTGAGGTTGGCATGGCCGACATGCTCGAACATGCCGACGCTGACCACCTTGTCAAAGCGACCGTCCTGGGGCAAATCGCGATAATCGAGCAGTTGCAGATCGACCTTGTCTTGCAGGCCCTCGGCGGCGACCCGTTCCTTCGCCAGCGCCAGCTGTTCCTTGCTCAGGGTGATACCGAACACCTTGACCCCGAACTCCCGGGCCGCATAGCGAGCCAGCCCGCCCCAACCGCAGCCGACATCCAGCAGGTACTCGCCGGGCTGCAGGCGCAATTTTCGACACAGGTGGCGGAACTTGGCTTGCTGGGCCTCTTCGAGGGTCGCATCGTCACGTTCGAAGTAGGCACAGGAATAGACCATGTCGCGGTCCAGCCAGAGCTGGTAGAAAGCGTTGGAAAGGTCGTAATGGTAGGAGATGGAGGCAGCGTCGGTTTCCTTGTCGTGGGCCAGTCGCGGCGGCGGATTGTCCCCTTCATCCTCCAGCAACGCCTGGCTCAGTTCGTCGCAGACACGCACGACGTCGCTGATCGATCCCTCGAGCTCCAGTTTCCCTTCGACAAAGGCACTGCCCAGCAGGTCCAGCGTGGGTTGTGTGAACTGCGCGACCAACTGTGGGTCCTTCACAATGATCGTGACACTGGGCATCGGCCCGAGATTGATTTCGTGGCCGTCCCAGAGTCTCAGGCGAAGCGGTAGCTGAAGATTCTGTAAGGCCGGTGGAAGTTGCGCGAGCATGAGTAATCCCCCTTGTTTCAGACGTCTGAATTAAGGGTAGCGCATTCACCGGAACTGTCAGCCTATAAAGATCATAGACTCTAACTATAGGTTTTGCCCGACAGCGCCCTGGTGGGGTGCGTCAAAGAGTGCGGCATTGGCCGACCAGACCATCGTTCACCCACTGTTTGAGCCAACTGACCGCTTGCAAGGGCGCGCCCTCTCCGAAAGTGTCCGCCAGTTCGACGCACAGCTCGGCAAAACTCCAACCATCCCGCACCATACCGTCCAGGGCGCGAGCTTCCGCCGGCTCGAGGCTGCGATACTGGCAGACCAGGCCCGCACGCCAGACCAGGCAGACCTGCGGCTGTCGCAGTTCGAGACTGCCGGGCAATGGTACTTCGGCCTTCACCGCTCGCCACATCGCCAGGCTGTTGAACCGGCCACTGAGCCACTGGACGCTAGGCACCAGCTCCAACCGCAGCGTCGGCCAGGCCTCGAGCGGCAAGCTGGCCATCTCTTCCAGGGTCAGGGGCACGCCCGGCAAGGCATCGAAAGCCAGGGTAAAGGCCCACTCCAGGCGAATCAGTTCCGCCAGAGGCAGACCCTGGGCCGGCACCAGATGGCGCCGGACAAAAGCTTCGAAGCCAGCCCCCAGCCAGCGCAGGCTGTAATGCGACGATGGGCATTCACGCAGGTACGCGGCGCTCAACGCATCGAATTCAGCGTCACCCAGCCAGTGCCAGACCGTGGGAAAGTCGCCGCGCAGGGCTTCCTGCAAACGGGCCCGGTAGGCGTTGTGGTAGATGGCCAGGCCGGTCTCGACATCCAGGGTCGGCCCACCGATCAGGCTGGCGCCCAATGCCGCGTCGGCCGTGATGCCCTCCCCCAGCAGATAACGTTCAAAGGCCAACTGCCAGTCGCTCAGGCGCATAACGACCTCCGGGCCAGGGCAACCCGGCCCAGTTCGCGGGCCTTGGCCAGTTCATCCATCAGCTCGGCCAGCGGCGGGAAGTGATCGTCGCGTTCCAGCAAAGTCGCCACCGGGCCCAGGTGTTCGAGGGTCTGCTGATAGAGCGCCCAGACCGGATCAGCGACCGGATGATCATGGGTGTCGATCACGTAGTCGCCATAATCGGCATGCCCGGCCAGGTGCAATTGACGGATCTTCCGCGCGGGCAGGCTGCGAATAAAGGTCCAGGGATCAAAACCGTGATTGCGCGCGCTGACATAGACATTGTTCACATCCAGCAACAGCTCGCAGTCGCTCAGGCGGCTCAGGGCTTCGAGAAACTCCCATTCGGAGAACTCATCGGTCGCGACCCGCACATAACTGGAGACATTCTCCAGCACCAGCGGTTGTTGCAGCACGTCCTGCACCTGGCGGACACGGGCCGCGACGTAATACAGGCTTTCTTCGGTATACGGCAGCGGCAGCAAGTCATGCAATTGATGAGCGTTGCCGCGGCTCCAGCACAGATGATCGGAAATCCACGCCGGTTTGATCCGTGCGGCCAGCCGTCGGAGCTGTTCGAGGTATTGCCTGTCCAGTTCATGGGGCCCGCCGATGGACAGCGACACACCATGCATCACCAGCGGATACCGCTCGGCAATGGCATCCAGGTAATACAGCGCCTTGCCGCCCTGGACCAGATAGTTCTCGGAAACGATCTCGAACCAGTCCACCGCGGGCGACTGTTCGAGGATTTCCTGATGATAGTGACTGCGCAACCCCAGGCCATAGCCCAGGCAGGTATGGGAAACTGACATACTGGACTCCTTGCGAAAGTGTCCGCAGCGACATGGGCACTGGCCGCTGCGGGAGCACTCGGGTGTCGGTTACTCGCCGACTTTGCCACCCGCTTTGTCACAAGCAGCCTGGGTCATGGCCTTGAAGCCCTGGCCTTTACAGGAGCCCATGCCTTTGCAGGCGTGGTCCTTGGTCTTGCAGTCATTCTGGCCTTTGCAAGCATTGACGCCGTAGCAGTGAACCTGGGCATCGGCGGCCGACGCCTGGGTGACGACACCGGCGAACAGAGTGGCGGCGGCGAGAGCGAGCGCGGCACCAGCAGCGGCGGTTTTGATCGACATGGTTGTTATCCTCGAAGTGCGTTAGGGGTATCGGTCCGAACCGAATGTTCAGTCTCGACATGGCACTAGAGAGCGGTCGATGCCGCCCGTTACAGACCGTTGCAAATATTTTTGAAAATAGAGCCTCACCCGCGGCAGTACCGAGCGGTTGCTCCTGCGGGGGTATGATGTCTGGTTGAAGTATTACGCTACTGCATAACAGAAGTGCCAAAACAAGGAACAATGAAAACGACGTCTGAACGACTTATCCCTGTATATAAATTAACCCGACAATACAGAAAACACTGACATTGTTTTATCTGACATCCCACTACTCGAAATAACCAGAAAAACTACCGCTCACCAATGCCGTGCTCATGTAACAAAATTCAACATCTGCGTGGCTTGATTGGCGTCCTGGCAATGACTAACATCCCCTGACTTTAAATATCCCTTGCCCGCTCATTAAAAAGCCTCGCAACTCCCAATATTGAAAAGCGTCCGTCAACGGTTCCGCACCGCGCCAAAACCGTTGAATAGACGGCTCGAGATCCTGAAAGTCCTATTTGTCCTCGTGCGCTTTCAAACACCGCGAAGGCAGATAAATTATAACTATATGCCCCACCCTTAAAACACTTGACCCCTTTGTGCGCGCCGCCGACTAATAACAGGCCCAACACTCGGCGCGCACACTTGAGCGACGGAGCCGCCATGAGCCATACCTTGAGTGAATACCACTATTTCCAGCACCCACTGGGCACTGCTACTACTGCAGATACTTCCAGTTGCCTGACCATCAATCAGCCGGGCTCCCCCTTGGGCCTGAGCAACCTGCTGGATTTGATCAGTCACGAAATCAGCCGGGAAAACAATCAACAGATTCACCGACTCACCTTCAGAAGTGGCCAGACACTTTGCATAAAGGCCGACTCCCAGTGGATCACCGTCCGCGGACACCGGATCAATTTCCACGCCGACTCGACGTACCCCTACACCACCTTTCTGGAAGATCCGGCTCGACCGGGGAACAGCAGAAAGCCCTGCCGATGACGCGCTGCTTTCGAGACCCCTATTCACGCATGACGACTTGACCAGCCGTACCGCGCAGGAACAATATTACATCCATAATATTTTATCTCAGCGCTTTTTATCTTTTCCCTCAACCGGGTGTCTCGCAGGAGAGCAGTCATGAGCAGTTACGACGTCATCATCATCGGCGGCGGACCGGGGGGCTACAACGCCGCCATCCGTGCCGGCCAGTTGGGCTTGAAGGCCGCCTGCGTGGAAGGCCGCGCCACCCTCGGCGGGACCTGCCTGAACGTCGGCTGCATGCCGTCCAAGGCCCTCCTCCACGCATCCGAACTCTATGAGGCGGCCACGGGCGGAGAGTTCGCCAACCTCGGGATCGAGGTCACGCCTGCTCTCAACCTCGCACAGATGATGAAACAGAAAGACCAGAGCGTGGCCGGACTGACCCAGGGCATCGAATATCTGTTCCGCAAGAACAAGGTCGAGTGGATCAAGGGCTGGGGACGAATCACCGGCCCCGGCAAGGTGCTGGTAAGCGCTGCCGACGGTAGCGAGACCCTCCTGCAGGCCAAGGACATCGTGATCGCCACCGGCTCCGAACCGATGCCGCTACCTGGTGTAAACATCGACAACCGGCGCATCCTCGACTCCACCGGCGCGCTGTCGCTGCCCGAGGTCCCCAGGCATCTGGTGGTCATCGGTGCCGGCGTCATCGGCCTGGAATTGGGGTCGGTGTGGCGCCGGCTGGGGAGCCAGGTCACAGTGGTGGAATACCTGGACCGGATCTGCCCCGGCGTGGACCTGGAAGCCGGCAAGACCTTGCAGCGCTCACTGAGCAAACAAGGCATCCGTTTCCTGCTGGGCTCCAAGGTCACCCGCGCCACCAGCTCAGCGACCAATGTACAGTTGCACGTGGAGCCGGCGGCTGGCGGCGAAGCGCAGCTGATCGACGCCGATTACGTACTGGTGGCCATCGGTCGTCGTCCCTTTACCCAGGGGCTTGGCCTGGAAAGCGTCGGGCTTTGCACCGACCAGCGCGGCATGCTGGCCAACCAGGGCCATCGCACCGAGGCGGCGGGGATCTGGGTGATCGGCGATGTCACCAGTGGCCCGATGCTTGCCCACAAGGCCGAGGACGAAGCCATGGCCTGCATCGAGCAGATCGTCGGCAAGGCCGGTGAAGTCAATTACGCACTGATCCCCAGCGTGATCTACACCCGGCCGGAATTGGCCAGCGTCGGCAAGACCGAAGAGCAGCTCAAGGCCGAAGGTCGAGCCTACAAAGTCGGAAAATTCCCCTTCAGCGCCAACAGCCGGGCCAAGATCAATCATGAGACCGAGGGTTTCGCCAAGGTCCTGGCCGACGAGCACAGCGACGAAGTCCTCGGCGTCCATCTGGTGGGGCCGAGTGTCAGTGAGATGATCGGTGAGTACTGCGTGGCCATGGAGTTTTCCGCCTCGGCCGAAGACATCGCCCTCACCTGCCACCCGCATCCGACCCGTTCCGAAGCCCTGCGCCAGGCGGCGATGAACGTCGAAGGCCTGGCCACGCAGATCTGAGTCAATCGGGCAGGTGGTTCAACGGCAGCGGTCCGGGCGCCTTTACCGCCTGGATCGCGAAGTTGCTGCGGATGTCACGCACACCGGGCAGGCGCAGCAATTCGCCATTGAGAAAACGCTCATAAGCCCGCAGGTCGGGCACCACCACTTGCAGCAGAAAGTCCGATTCGCCGGACACCAGGAACGCCGAGATTACCTGAGGCAAGGCCAGGACCGCCAAACGGAACGCTTCGGCCTCGGCCTCGTGGTGCCGCTCGACCTTGACCCCAACGAACACAGTCAAACCCAGCCCGACTTCATCACGATCCAGGTTCACCTGGTAGCCGCGAATCACCCCCGCCTCCTCGAGCATGCGTACCCGCCGCAGGCATGGCGACGCCGAGAGACCGATCTCGGCAGCCAGCTCGACATTGCTCAGGCGCCCGTCCCGTTGCAAGGCCGCGAGGATTTTACGGTCGTAGGCATCGAGTTTCATTTTTGGCATATCCAACTATCTATTTCGAGTGTATTGGCATGAAGTACCAATTCTAAGCCTTTCGCGCGTTGAATACGCAAGCACCTGCCCTGGCTTTCCGGCATAGACTTTTCTCCGTGAGCCCTCTTTGGAGAAACGGCAAGATGCTCCTCTACCTGTTCGCATTGGCGATGGTTTATCTGCTTCCCGGCCCCGACATGATCCTGCTGCTGCAAACCGGCGCCCGCCATGGCCGCAGCCAGGCCCTGACCACCGCCCTGGGCCTGGGTATCGCCCGCGCCTGCCATGTGGCGCTTGCGGCCTTGGGTCTGGCGGCGCTGTTCAAGGCGGCACCGTGGACCTTCGACATGGTGCGTCTGGCCGGCGCCGCGTATCTATTGTGGATCGGCGCACGCATGCTGCGGCCCGGCTCGCTGGCGTTGTTGAGCGCCGGCCCCGAGGGAACCCAGCGTACCTTGAGTTGGCACGCCGCCTTGCGACAGGGCCTGCTCACCAACCTGCTGAACCCCAAGGCGCTGCTGTTCTGCTCGGTACTGCTACCGCAATTCATTGATGCCCAGGCCGGCCCGGTGGCCGCGCAGTTCCTCGGACTCGGCGTGACCCTGGTGGCGGTCGGGCTGCTGTTCGACAGCGGCTACGCCCTGGCCGGTGCGTGGATCGGCCAATGGCTGGACAAAAGCCCGCGGGTACAACGTCTACAGCAATGGCTGTTTGGTGGCCTGCTGATCGGCTTTGCCGTCAGATTGGCGTTTATCCAGCAAGCGTGAAGGCGCCCCTCTCGTCATCCCACGCCTGGCGCACCATCGCGGCACGACGCTGATCCCGCAAGAGCCGGCTTGCCGGCGATAGGGCCCTTGAGTCTTGCATCGTCTTCAAGGCCGTCATTGCCGGCAAGCCAGCTCACACAGGAGGTGTTCCATCGGGGTGCAACGTTCCGCAAAAGAAACTCCGTTAGCAGGTGAGCCGACGGCGTTTTTCTTATACATTTTGCCTTCTACTTCCACAGACAAGTTTTCCAACCATGACCAGCACGCTCGATCGTCTTATCGCCGGCACCCCGATTCTCTACGCGGGTAACCGGGTATCCCCGGTGCCGATGGCGTTGGCCGAGCGTTTCCAACCGGGCGATCATCTGCTGGTGGACCAGGCCAGCGGCGAGCTGCTGCTGATCCCGCAGGCCGTGCAACAAATCGCCAGCCAAGCCATCGACACCGCACAGAGTGCCTTCACGGCCCTGGCCCAGGTGTCGGACACGGCTATCAGCCAGTTTTTCGACCTGTTCGCCCAACACCTGGAAACACCGGCTTCCTGGGCCCTGATCGAAGCCGCGAACCAAGCCGATATCGCCCGCGCCAAGGCTCGTGGCCGCTCCACTACCCGCCTGCTGGCGAGCGACGCCATGCGCCGCGACATGATCGCCGGGTTGCGGGCCTGGCGTGATGCGCCGCTGATTCGCGGTTGGGTTCGCGAGTCAGTGGAACATGCGGGTTGGAAGGTCGAGCAAGTCGTCGCGCCTCTGGGCGTAGTGGCGTTCGTTTTTGAAGGCCGGCCGAATGTGTTTGCCGACGCGGCCGGCGTCCTGCGCACCGGCAACACTGCCGTGCTGCGGATCGGCAGCGACGCCCTCGGTACAGCCCAGGCGATTGTCCGCCACGCGCTCGATCCGGCACTCCGCGCGGCGGGCCTGCCGGCGGGGGCGGTGTCACTGGTGGAAAGCAGCGACCGCGCGGCCGGCTGGGCCATGTTCGCCGACCGCCGCCTGTCCCTGGCGGTGGCCCGGGGTTCGGGTCATGCCGTCAAGCAACTTGGCGGTATCGCCCAGCAGGCCGGCACCGTGGTCAGCCTGCACGGCACCGGCGGTGCCTGGCTGGTAGCTCATCAGGATGCCGACGCCGGGCGCTTTGCCGACGTGGTACGCAACTCCCTGGATCGCAAGGTCTGCAACACCCTCAACGTCTGCTTGATCCATCGCCAGCGAGCGGCCGAACTGGTGCCATTGTTCCTCGATGCGTTGAAAGCCGCCGGCGAGGCCCGTGGCCAGTGCTGCAAACTGCATATCGTCAGCGGTAACGAAAACGTACTGCCCGTCGAATGGCTGCAAGCACGGGTGCGGGTCCAACGCGCCGAAGGCTATCAGGAAGAGGCGCAAACCGAGTCCTTGCCCGAAGACCAACTCGGCCGTGAGTGGGAGTGGGAAGAGACGCCGGAAGTCAGCCTGAAAATCGTCGATGACCTGGATCAGGCGATTGCCCTGTTCAATCGCTACAGCCCGCAGTTCACCGTGTCGTTGATCAGCACCGAGCGCGGGACCCATGACTATTTCTACAACAGCATCAATGCGCCCTTTGTCGGCGATGGTTTCACCCGTTGGGTCGATGGCCAATACGCACTGAACAAGCCGGAACTGGGGCTTTCGAACTGGGAGAACGGACGCTTGTTTGCCCGTGGGGCGATTCTGTCCGGGGACGGGGTGTTTACCCTGCGCAGCCGGATGAGCCAGGTCGATACCAGCCTGCGGCGCTGAGGTGTTGTTCAGGTGGTGGATTTGTCGCTGGTATTGAGAACGCCGCCCAATCTGTAGGAGCACGGCTCGCCGGGACGCCGCACGGCGGCGAAGGCGGCCGTGAGTATGCTAAAAGCTTCGCGAGCAAGCTCTGCTCCTACAGGAATGTGCCATACATTCAAATTCTTGCTCAGAGATCCAACACCAGAGGTTCCGTGCCTTGCGCCGGAATCGCGCAACAAATTAACACCCGCCCCTCGCCCGGCGACTCCGCGGGCGGCAGCGGATAATGCACCTGCCCACTGATCACGCGCGTGCTGCAGGTTCCGCAGGATCCGCCCCGACAACTGAACTCCGGCTGCAAGCCACGGCTCTCGGCCAACGCCAGCAGGCTGCCACTTTCCGGTTGCCAGCGCGCCTCCTTGCCCGAGCGATGGAACACCACCGGCATCGACTGCGTCGCCGCCGCCGGCTGCTCGATCCGACGCACACCCGGATCCTGACGGCGACGCAATGTCGACGGACCGAAAGTCTCCGCATGAATACGTTCATCACGGATATCCATGTCGCGCAGTTGATCGTACAGGTCTTGGGTAAAACCGCCCGGGCCGCACAGGACAAAATCCACCGCATCATAATCATCGATCCTCAGCACGGCCTTCAGCACCTCGACATCGAGTCGACCTTGCAGATGGTAATCCTCGCCCGGCACCGCCTCAGGCTCCGGTTGACTGAGCAGGCGGACCACCTGGAGCGTATCGCCAGCGCGGCCCATCAGCGCCTCCAGTTCGCTCCTGAATGGCAGCTCCGCCAACGAACGGGCACTGTGGAACAAGACCGTGGGCCGCATCCGCCGGGTGCGCTGGCCCTGGTACACCACCTCCCGCAACATCGACAGCAAAGGCGTAATCCCCACGCCCGCGGCCAACAACACCAACGGGCGCTGCTCATTGGTTGCCACGCTGAAATGCCCCTGCGGTGCGCGCGCCTCAAGCAGATCACCGACCTTGAGCTGCTCATGTACATGAGACGACACCCGTCCGTCGCGCTTGACGCTGATCCGGCAGAACCCATCCGACGGAGCCCCCGACAGACTGTAGGTACGAATCAATGTCCGCCCACCCAGATCAAAACGCAGTGGCAAATGCTGCCCGGCCTGAAATAAGGGCAACCCCGCCCCATCCGTTGGTTCCAGGTAGAGAGAACGGATGGTGCGACTTTCTTCGACAATCCGGCTGATCCGCAGGGGTCGCCAGCTATTGCCCAACGCCTCGGCTTGCAAACGCGCGACGGCTTGCTCCCAGGATCCGGTCATCAGACTGTTGGGTGAGAAACCCTCGAACGTCCAGCGCAAGGTCGAAGCCGCCGGACGTCGCACACAATGTTCCACGTGGAACGTCAACAAACGCTCAGCGCCCTGAAAGGCCTTCACCAGGGGCCCCTCGAGGATGATTTCGGTGCGCCCGCTGAGTTGCAGCAAGTCACCGCTATTGAAGTCGATAAACAACAAGCCGGCGCGCGGATTGAGCAGCAGATTGCCCAGGGTATTGAAATGCAGGTTGCCAGCGAAGTCCGGAATGGTCAGGCAGTCGCCCTCCACCCGGACAAAGCCGCGTTGCCCGCCACGATGGGAAACGTCTACCGAACGGGTACCCTCGATCTCCACATAACTGGCAACGAAGCAGGTATCGGCGGCGCGAATCATTGCCGTGGCCACGGCATCCAGGCCTTGCGAGCGATATACCCTTTGTGTGGCTGGGTCCGGCGCCGGCCCCCGTGCGAACTGACGCAACTGGATGTACTGCGGACAGTTGCCAAATGCATGTTCCACAGCAACGTCCAGGGTTCGATCGGACAACACCGTGATACGCCCATTGATACGGTTGCGCCGCCGGGTATGCAGCTCGATCCCCAACAGTCCGACGGCCGCGCCGGCTCGCAGAGCTGAATAAGTGGGATCCCCGATCTGGGGAAAACTCCCTACATGTAAAAGCTTGGGCTCAGGAGAAAAGGCAAACCCGGGCTCACCTTCAAACAGGCTCGCCCAGGGATTGCCTTCGTCATCCACGGCACCGAACAGCAGGAATGGTAACTGGCGATAGAAATCACGATGCTGGTCCGGCATGTAGTCGCGAATCACCTTGGGCCCGAACTCCGCCATCCGTTCGGCAACACCGACGTGGGCCTGCATCTGCCGTTCGCCGGCATGCCAGGGTGATGCACTGGAAGAGTCATGTGGGTTCATCGCGACATCTCCATTGAAGCTCTCCCGCCACAACCGTGGCGGGAGGTTTCATTGATCTCAGGCAGTCTGCAAACCGGCGATGGTCCGCGGCATCAGAACAAAGCCCGGCAAGGCTTCGAGGCGAACCAGCCAGGCCCGGACGCTGGGGTACTCCGCCAGCGAGACATTGCCTTCCGGCGCATGGGCGATATAGCTGTAGCCGGCGACGTCGGCAATGGTCGGTGTGTTCCCCACCAGATAGGACGACTGACTCAGTTCCTGTTCGACAACCTTGAGCAAGGCATGGGAGCGACTGATCGCTTCCTCCGCATCATAGGGCGCGCCGAAGACCGTAATCAGCCGGGCCCGGGCTGGGCCGAAGGCAATCGGCCCCGATGCCACCGACAGCCAACGTTGCACCTGAGCGGCGCCAACCGGATCGGTAGGCAGCCAGCGGCCTTGCCCATATGTCAACGCCAGGTACACCAGAATGGCCGTGGAATCGCTGAGGATCAGACCTTGATCGTCGATGACCGGCACCTGGCCAAAGGGGTTCAGGGCCAGGTAATCCGGGGTTTTATGGGCACCGCTGGGCAGGTCCACATGAATCAGCTCCACCGGCAGGCCGAGCAGGGACAACATCAGCTCGACCCGATGAGCGTGACCGGAACGGGAAAAGTTGTAGAGCTTGATAGGGTTCTGAGGCATGACAGACTCCGGGGACGGGAGCGCGGCCCAGGATGGTTCGCGCTGATGGAGTGATGTTCCTCCTTCAGCGAAAACAACAGAATCACCAGAAACGGCAATCCACTCTTTCAAAAATTGAAATGCTCATTCGCCTCTCAGATTTGGATGTTCACGCAAGGCCGCGACCACGAAGTCGACAAAGCTGCGCACACGCACAGATGCCGTGCGGCCACCTTGATAGACCACATGGATCGGCAGTGGTGGCAACTCGAACGCCTCCAGCACGATCTCCAGCTCAGCGCTCGCCAGCTTGTCCGCCACCTGATAAGACAGCACCCGGGTCAGGCCAAAACCCAGACAAGCGGCGTGGATCGCCGCCCGATTCGCCGTCAGCGCCAATCGTGGTTCCAGGCGGATACTCAAGGGTTTGTCGCCGTCGAGGAACTGCCAGTTCCTGACCTGTGAAGCCGACGCGGCCATGACAATCCGCGCCTGGCGCAACTCGTCCGGGTGCCGCGGCCGGCCGTGTTCATCCAGATAGCTCGGCGAAGCGCAGACCACCCGGCGGACCTGCCCTACCCTGACGGCGTGATAACCACTGTCGGGCAACTCGCCGATCCGTACCGCCACGTCGATCCCATCCTCGGCCATGGGCACCACACGGTCCAGCAGCAATGCGTTGATGGCCATCGCCGGATACTGCGCCAGGTACCGCACCATCACCGGGGTGACGTACAGCTCGCCGAACAGCACCGGCGCGGTCATGGTCAGTTGACCACTGGGACGGGCGTGACTGTCGGCGGCCGAAGCCTCGGCCTCCTCCATCGCGGCAAGGATACGTCGGCAGTCCTCCAGGTAACGCTGTCCGGGTTCAGTCAGGTGCACGTTGCGCGTGGTGCGCACCAGCAACCGCGCACCGATGCGTTGTTCCAGCGCCGCCACCGCCCGGGTGACGCTCGGTGCCGAGAGGCTCAGACGCCGCGCCGCCGCCGCGAAACCTTGCTCCTGGGCCACGGCGACGAATACCTGCATTTCCTGGAATCTATCCATGGCTTGACGTGCTCGCTCCTACTGAGGATCGCTGTGATCAGGCAGGTAGCTCTGAGAGAAACGCCAATAATGCGTTGTTCACAAATATCGGGTTCTCAATACTGGAAATATGCCCGGCATCGGGTATCCCAATGTAGTCGCAGCCAATCAACCCGGCCATTTCCCGCGCCTCGCTCGGCGGGCGCGGCTTGTCCTGCTCACCGCACATCACCAGGGTGCGCCTGGCGTCCAACGCCGTCAGCGCGGCCAGGCGATCGTCACGCCCGAAGATCAGCCGTCCCAGCGGGACGATGCTGTCGCGCAGACGCTCGCTCGAGTAGGTTGTCAGGGACGCGCGAAACGCCTGGTAGAACGGCAATTGAGGATCAATACCCGGCTTGAAGAAAATCGGCACGATCGCGTCGAGCAAAGGCGCGGGAATGCTGCCGGCGTCCTCGATCATCTTCAGCATCGAAAAATAATACTGTTGGGTCGGCGCGGGCTCTTCGCCGGCATCGGTGTCCATCAACACCAGACCGCGAACACGCTCGGGCGCCGCCAGGGCCAGGCGAGCGCCCCACATGCCGCCGACCGACAGGCCGACCAGAGTGAAACGCCGGATCTCCAGGTGATCGAGCAAGGCCAGTACCTGGTTGGCCAGATCGTCGAGGCTGCGGGTGTTCTCCGGCAACGGCCCTGACTGCCCATGACCCCAGAGTTCCGGCACGATAACCCGATAATGTTGCGACAGCGCGGCGACCTGCGCTGCCCACATAGCGCTATCCCACAGATAGCTGGAACCCAGCACCACCACCTCGCCCATGCCCTGGTCGAGAAAATGCAGTGGTTGCCCATCGATCGTCACAAACGGCATTGAGTTCCCCTTTTGCTAATGGATGATGCGACGGGAGCTCGGCCCGCTACACTCGGAATCAACAGACCGGACAGCGTTGCCTGCACGCGCTCAAATGTCCAGAGGTATGCGACGTAGACGGGTTAGTCACGTCCCACGTCAACAGGCCACGCTTAAAGTTGCCCGGCGCCATGCCGATAACTTTTCAGGTCGCCAAGAAAACCTCCGGGCTTCGTGCTCTGCGTACTTCGTGCTTGAGTCAGTACCAAAAATAATAAAGAGGCTAGCGATGACCATTCTTCAACGAGTGATTGGTGGATTTGCCGTGTTGTTGGTGGTGCTGCTCACCATGGTGGGTATCAGCTATCAAAGCACCCATTCGATCAGCGAACGCCTGACTATCATCACCGGCCAATCCGCGCCGTTGAGTCGGGCGGCCAGCGAGCTTTACGTGCATATCCTGCGGGCCAACCAGGCACTGCTGGCGGTTCTCATCAGCAACGTCCCCAAACAGATCGACGATGGCAAGCAGCCGTTCAATGACAGCCTGGCGCGCTTCGGTCAATTGCTCGAGAGCATCCCGACCTACATCGGCGATCACCCGCAGTTGCGCGACAACCTGGTTCAGCAACGCCAACTCAGCGCGGCTTATGTCGAACAGGCACAGACGCTGATGGCGAGCCATCGCCAGCACATGGAGCAAGTTGCCCAGACCCAGGTGTTGCAGGGTTACAGCAGCAGCCAGGGAGTTCAACTGACCAACTATCTTCGCGATTACATCGCCCGTGAGCGCAGTGCCGGTGCCGAGGAAAACCTGGCCGTTGCGGAGAGGCTGTTGCTGGAAGTCAACAAATCCTATGACAGCCTGGCCGCCCACGCCGCCAAGCCGGATATCGCGACCTTGCAGCGCCTGCTCAACCTGCAGGATGAGGTCATCAACTCGCGGCTCCAGGCGTTTTTGGCTGTTGACCCCCGGGTGGGGCGCATCGTCGGGGTCATGGTCAACCGCTTGCTCAATGACCTGACCGGCAGTGACGGTCTGTACCGTGCCTTTCAGCAGGAAGCCAGCCTGGCCGAGCATGTCCGCGAGCAACGCCAGGCAACGGAAACCCGCCTGCAGGCCACGCTGGATAAGATCGGCGAGTTTGGCAGCCAGTCGCTTGACGTGGCCAGCGCGGCGAAGAGTGCCGCCGACGCTACCATCAGCAATAGCCTCAGCCTGCTGTTGATCGTCTGCGTGCTGGCGGTGTTGGCCGCGGTGGTGATCGGTACGTGGGTAGCCTTCAGCCTGCGTCGGCCATTGGCGGCCTTTCGCGAGGTGTTGAAACAACTTACCCGGGGTGACATGCGGGTGCGCTTCGATGTCAGCCGCAAAGATGAATTCGGCGAACTCGGCGGCTACCTCAACGAGCTGACCCAGGCCTTGCAGACCACCTTCCGCGAGCTGATTGGTTCCGCCGATACCCTGGCCCAGTCGGCGAGCGATAACGCGCTGGTCAGCGAACAGACCACGCGGGTAGTGGATGAACAGAAGGATCGCCTGCATTCCGCCGCCTCGGCGATGACCGAAATGGAGAGTACCGTCGAAGAAGTCGCGCGGCGGGCCCAGGACACACGTCATGCGGTGGATGACACCAGCGATCTGACCCACAAGGTGCAGCAGCGCGTGGCCGAGACGATCGTCAACATCCGCCAGCAGGCCGAGCAGGTGAACAAGGCTTCGGCGGTCACCGATGAACTGCAGAAATATGGCCAGAACATCGACAGCATCGTCGACGCGATTCGCACCATTGCCGAGCAGACCAACCTGTTGGCGCTCAACGCCGCCATTGAAGCGGCCCGCGCGGGCGAACAAGGCAGGGGCTTTGCGGTGGTGGCTGACGAGGTGCGTTCGCTGGCCAGTCGCACCCAGGCTTCGACCAGCGAAATCCAGGAAATGATCGGCCAGATGCAAGGCAAGATTCATTCCGCCGTGCAGGTGATGAACGAAAGCCAGGTGCAATCCAACAACTGCGTGACCCTGGCCTCTGGCGCCGATGAGTTGCTGGTGGCCATGGGCGAAGCGGTGGGCACCATCCGCGACATGAACATCCAGATCGCTGCCGCCACCGAGGAACAGAGCGCCACGGTGCAGGAAACCAGCCGCATGGTCACCCAGATCAACGACTCCGCCCAGCAGGCCGCCGAAGGGGCCGAGCGGACGGCCAGCAGTAGCCAGGGCCTGTCGGACATGGCCAAGGTGCAGCGTGAGCTGCTCCATCATTTCAGCGTATGACGCCTGGGAGACCGAACATGAAACAGTGGTTAACGCTTGCCTTGGCTGCCAGCTTCCTGGCTGCCGGCCTGGCCCAGGCCGCCACGCCGCTGTTGGGCGTGGGCATGGCCAAATATGATGACAACTTCCAGACCATCCTGCGCAATGGCGTGGAGAAACACGCCGCCGTGCTGGATGCCGACATCTTCATGGAAAATGGTCACGACAATGCCGAGTTGCAGATGCGCCAGTTTCGCAACCTGGTCAACTCCAAGGTGGACGCCATCGTGATCGCCATGGTCAATGCCAAGAGCGCGCCGGAAATGCTGCGTTTGGCCAGTGAGGCGAAAATCCCGCTGGTGTTTGTCAACCGCAACCCGACCCCGGACAAATGGCCGGCGCAGACGGCATTCGTCGGCTCCGATGAGCTGGAGTCGGGCACCCTGCAGATGGAAGAGTTGGCCCGTCGCGCCAACTACAAGGGCAATGTGGTGATCCTGGTGGGGGACCCGAGCAACAAGTCCTCGTTGATGCGTACCGAAGACGTGGAAAAGGTCGTCGCCAAGTACCCGAACATGAAAGTGGTGCAGAAGAAAGTCGGGAACTGGGAACGTAGCCAGGCAGCCGCCATCGTCATCGATTGGGTCAAGGCCGGCGTGGATTTCTCGATCATCGCCGCCAATAACGATGAGATGGCCATTGGCGCGATCATGGGCCTGGAAAAGGCCGGCAAAAATGCCAAGGACTATTGGGTCGGTGGCATTGATGGCACGCCAGACGGCTTGAAACTGATGGCCGACGGCAAGATGGCCGTGAGTGTGTTCCAGGACGCCGTCGGCCAGGCCAACGGCGCGGTGGAAGTCGCCTTGCGCCTGGCGCGGGGGGAAACCCTGGACTCACCGCTGATCTGGGTGCCGTTCAAACTGATCACCCCGGAAAATCGCCAACAGTTCGAATAGGCCGGGGGCATCCGCTGGTTCTTCAGACGGCTTCCAGAAAAATGCGCTCATCGAAATACACCATCGCCGCCCAGTGAGTGGCCGCAGCTAAAGACTCCGCAGGGTCACCAGAGCCTGTTCAATCTGAGCGAGGGTGATGTGCCGGCTCACTGAGGCACGCACGAAGTGTGTGACGCCCAGGTCCTTGAGCAGCAAAGGGCTATGCGCGGCAGTGCCCGCCCATAGGTTGAGCCCCCGCTCACGGGCCTGGCGGACAAAAGCCTGGGCCGGCACGTTGTGCGGCACGAAAGAGGCAATCCCGGTCTGTTCGAACTGGTCACACATAAGCGTTAACCGCGGCAGACGCCGCAGCTCCTGCACCAACAGCGCATAGGGCTCCGTGCTCACCTGCCCGCCGCCCACCTGCACGTACTCCTGCAACGCTGCGTGCAACCCCACCAGCGCCGAAAAGCTCTTTTCAGCGATCTCCAGCACCCGCGCGCCGGACATGTCCACCCGGTTGACCTGGCCATCCGTGCTGGCGGCGTGCAAATCGGCAAAATTCAGCTGCAACTGGCCAAGCAGGCGGGGCGACACGTAGGCAATCCCACTGCCACGGGGCCCGCAGAGAAACTTGCGGCCCGCGCCCGTCAATAGATCACAGCGGATGTCGCGCACATCCAGCGGCAACTGCCCCAACGACTGGCACGCATCCACCACATACAGCGCGTTCGAGCCTTTGAGCAGCGCACCCAGCGCTGCCACTGGATTGATCACCCCACAGCACGAGGGCAGGTGCGAAACGCTGACGAGAAACACGTCCTCGTCCAAATGCCGCTGCACCCATTCCAGGTCCAGCGGGCTGGTGGCCGTGGTCGGGATCACTTCGACGCGGATCTCACGCGATAGCTTGAGGTAGTTGAAGAAGATCAGGTTCGCCGCGTATTCCGAGGTCGACACCCAAACCCGCTTACCTCGGGGGAATTGCAGTTTGCTGAGAATGCTGGTCCAGGCTTCGGTGGCACTGCTGAAAAAGCCAATCTGCGAAGGTTGTGCATTCAACAGCCCGGCCACCACCCGATACAGGTCGACGTTGAGCAATTCTTCGTAGGCCAGTTCGGTCTCATAGCTGCCCATTTGCGCTTCAATGGCGGTAAAACGCTGGATCGCATTCAGCGTGGCCGACGACATCAGGCCGGCACCGGCAGTGTTCAGATGCACCACATTCATTTCACGCTTCCTTGTTCCACAAGACAGTCGACCCTTTCATTACCCCCACCGCCACCGCGAACAACAGCAATACCGTGCCCGCCAGCAGCCACGGCGAAGGCAGGGATGGCTGTGACACCAGCATGAACGCCAGCGACGGCGTGAGCATCACGCCGATATTGACCCCCGCCGAGTAATAACCGAGGTTGCGGTCCACGGTATGACGGCTGGAGATACTGCTGACGTAGTGGGTGATGCCTGGAAACACGATCATCTCCCCCAGGCTCCAGAACACGGTGGCCACCAGCAACAATGCGCCGATATGGCTGAAGCCCATCAGGAAGAACCCCACGCCGGCCACCAGGAAACCGGCCACCAGCGACCGGCTGCTCGACAGGTGCGACATACGCTGGTTGATCGGCACTTCGAACACGATCACCAACAGTGCATTGACAAAAAAAATGATACCGACGTAGTACGCCGGCAATTCGGTGTAATTGATGATGTAGGCCGACAGGAAAGTCGGCGGCAGCGCATAGCCAATGTGCACCGGCAATGCCGCCAGTAAAATCACCAGCAAGCGCGAGCGCTCGTGCAATGCGCTCTCCGGCAACCCATTGCCCTTGCTGACGACGGCAGCCCCTTGGGCTACTGGCGCCGCACGCCCGAACCGCAGGCAGGCAACGAAGGCCACCAGGGACAACGCCGCGTTGATGTAGAACACCGCGTCGGCGTTACTCAGGAAAATCAGGCTGCCCAGCAATGGCCCGATCGCCATGCCGATGTTGATCGCCAGGCGGTTGCAAGAGAACGCCACTTTGCGCGACTCACTACTGCTGTGGCTGACCGTTTCGGAGAACGCCGCGGGGGTGAATGCCTCATAACAGGCGCCCCACAGAAACGACAGCACAAACAGTACCGCGGGGTTATCCACCGACGGAATGATCAGCAGCAGCAGCGCGTTGAGCAGCAACGAACCGAGGATCACCCGATTGGCGGAACACCGCTTGATCACCTCGCCGATGATCAAGTCCACGAACAACGCCCCCGCGCCATAGACGCCCACCAGCAAGCCTGCGGTGCCCGCCGATACGGCGTGCTGATGAATCAGGTACGCCGCATAGAAAGGGAACGCCATGGTGCCCATGCGGAACACCAGGGTGATCAGGAACAGCAACTGCAAGCGAGCGTTGAGCCCGCGTAACGCGCGATAAGTGCCCATCATTCAGCGGATCACATAGACGTTGTCTTTGTACTGGCGGATCTGCTCGTAATCCTGGTCGATATCGCGCTGGCTCTCCGATACCAGGAACACCCGCAGCGGACTGCTGAGCAGGTCCACGGTCCTTTTCATCAGCTTGCCAGCCTTGTATTTGACGCTCAGCTTATGCACCGAGGGCAGCCCCTCAATCAGCTGGATGGCCGCTTCATTGAACCCGGTAACCTCACCTTGCAGCGTGGTGTCGGTGTTGATGACACAGGCTTCCTTGAGCTTGTGGTAGCGTTTGCCGGCGTAGTTTGCCTTGAACGCCTCACTGTCGCAGTACACCAGGTAGGTAAGCTGCGCCTGGTTGCCGCCCAGGCTGATGTCATGGAATTTGGGCTCCATGTTGCCGTTCAAGCGAGCACCGACTTCCACCAGAGCGGGGCCGGCTTCGGTGAGGATCACTTCCGAATGGGCCGGGCCGTTATTGATACCCAACGCCTTGAGTACCTGCACGATGTAGTCCACCAGCACATTGGCTTCGGCACTGTCCGGGGCAATCAGCACGTCGCGGTCGTAGATGTTCTTGCCGCCGCTGATTTCGCGCTTCACGTAGCGCCAGATCCCACAGACGTAGGTCTGCCCATCACGGCTGACGGTATCGACGATGTACTCCGGGCCTTTGAGGTAGGACTGGCAAAGAATCTCGGTATTGGCCAGGCCGAAGATATCCAGGTTAGACAGCACTTCCTCACAAGCACGCTTGACGTCCTCGACGTTATGGCAGATCGAAACCCCGTCGGTCGAGGCCGAGCTCAGCGGCTTGATCACGCAGGGAAACACTTGGCCGGCCTCTACCCAGGCCAGCAGCTCGGCGGGGTCCGACGATTTGATCTGGCGTGCCGTCAACAGGCCCGCGGCGGCGACTTTTTTGATCATTTCAAACTTGTCGCGGCGAGCGCGTGAGCCAGCGCTGCCGTTGGAGGTGGACAATTGCAACTGTTCACTCAAGTAGTCGGCAAATGGCACGCCAGGCTCCTGGCCAGCAATGACGGCGACTACATTGAATTCACGCAGGCGTCGCACGATCTCTTTGGCATTGTCGTTGAATGCCAAATTGTGCTCGAACTCCGACAGGTTCGGCCCGAGCATGCTCGGCATCAACTCGGGAGTGCTCTGTACATGGATCAGGCTGAAACCGGCATCCCGGAAATATTTCGGCAGGAAATTACCGCTCGAGTAGACATCCACCAACGCGACGTACTGCTTCATAAGAATGTCCTTTTCAGTAATGAGTGGCGGTTTCAGAGGCCCGTGGCGAAGCCACGTCATCCAGTGCCAGGAAAATGTTCTGCGGAAACTCAGCCACACGGTGCAGCAGATGCAAGTACCAGTTGGTGCCATACACCGCCGATACCCGGGCCTTGACCTGGCCCTGATCTTTTACCGCCTTGATCAGTTCAGGGCGCACGCCGTGGAGCATCTCCAGCTCGCCGCGGTTGGCGATGTGGCTGGTGAGGATTTCTTCAACCAGCAACGGGTCCTGGGTCGCGAAAGCAAACTGCCCACGGCCGCCATTGATCCGGTCCAGCAGCCCCAGGTAACGCTCGTTGAGCGCCTCGCCACGAGGCAAGGCAATCGCGGCAGGCTCAGCATAGACGCCTTTGACCAGGCGCACTTTGCAGCCGGTTTCCAGGACCGCCCCCAGGTCATCCGGGGTTCGGTTCAACTGCGCCTGCAGGGTGATCCCCACGTTGGGGAAGCGCCCGCTCAGTTGCAGGAAGATATCGAGGATCGAATCCGTCCATTGGGAGCGCTCCATACTGATGATCACACCGACATTCTTGTCGGCCGCATGGGTCAGGATCTTCGAGCAGTTCTCGATCGCCAGTTCCCGGGAAATGATGGTGCCGACGTTAGACAGGTCGAACCCCAGTTGAGGTGGTTCGCCGAGCTTGGGATGCTGCACGATCAAGTCGATCAGCTTCAGGTATTCGTCGGTTGCAGTGGTCACCTCGGCCAACGTAGTCGCTTCCTCGCCGACGAACTCGACACCGGTGCGATAGCCTTTGCCCAACAGGGCAGCCAGCTTGTCGAGCATCTCCAGGCGGTCTTCGGAAATGATGTAGCGAAGGGCTGCGGGACGCAGGAAATCACGCAGCGTCTCGCTGCCCAGGAACAAGTCACGATAGGTCTTGTTCGCCGCCAGTTTCTTCAGGGCCAGGGTAGCCAGCAAGCTGTTATCAGTAGTGTTCATGGCGTTAAACCCCGTAAGCCTGGTTGAGCATGCGACGTGCGAAACTCGAATCGTCGCCTTGATTGGCAATCTTGTGGGCGCGGAACTTGGCCGCGTAACTGAGCAGGGTCTCTTTGTGACGGCTATGCCGGTCACGAGTAAAAATACCGGCCCACATGTTGTCCCAGCGCGCGTACTCAGGATGTGACATCAGCAGCTTATGTGCCTTGCGCATATTCCAATGGGGTATCGACGGGTGCAGGTGGTGCACAAGGTGATAGTTATCGTCATGGCGACCAAAAAAGAAGTTTTCCAGCGCGTTGCCTTTACGGTTACGGGTCAGCAAGAGCTTGTCGGTCTCTACGGCAGGCAGCGGATAATGCTCGGCGAGTTCGATGATCCAGCCTACGGCGACGGCGGTGGTGAATAGCGGTACCAGCCAGAACAGCACCAGTTCAGCGACCACGCCAAACCAGACGGCCACCGCCAGAATCACCGCCCAGTAGGCCCACATCACCCCGCGTTCATTGCGGATGCGAGGGGCTTGGCCCTGGACCCGGTCCTTGACCACGTACTTGATGTACTGAAGGGTCCTGTAGCCGGACAGCGCCATCACCACGTTTTTCAAGAAAAACTCACGCTCGCTCTGTTGCAAGTCGTATAGGCCACATTTGAGATGGAAATTGTAGTCAGGGTCTTTTTCCGGATGTCCCAAGTGCACATGGTGGTTCTTGATGTGCGACGTGCTGTAGGACTGATACAGGTGGAAAACCAGGTAGCCCGAGAGAAATGTACCGGCGAACCAGTTGATCGCGCGGTTTTTCGCCAAGACCTTGTGGGTTGACTCGTGTAGCACGTTCGTCAGGGCACGCTGGGTGGTACCGATCAGAAATAGCGAAAGCGGATAGAACCAGTAGCTGACACCCAGGGACAGGTAGATGGCAAAGACGATGATTGCATAGTCCTTACCCAGTGCTATGGCCCAGTGATAGTTATCCTTCTTGCACAGATGCTTGAGCATTCCGAAGGTTTCACGGGAAATACCCGCAGCGTATTCGCCAGCAGACTCTTTGTTTTTATCGACCAGCATAATCACTCCATAATTAAGCGGTACGCTGCAACACCAGGCTCATTGCTGGGCTAAGGTTTTTTCAGGTGTTGCGGCTATTGTTTTTTTGCCTGAGCTAGACTCATTAGCTGCAAAAAAAACTAAAGCACCGCTTGATTGCGAACAAGCTGCCCTTTTAGACAGGTAGGGCCGAATCACACGCGCACACGCACGCCAGCCGGTGAAAATTCATCGGCGGGCGTGGCATTTGCAGATGGGAGTGCCCGTTGATCAGGCCTGTTCGCGGATGTAGCCCAGTTGCAAGGCTTTGCGAATTGCGGACTTTCCGTTGGTGACATCCAACTTGCTGAAGATATTCTTCATATGGAACTTGACGGTGCGCGGGCTCATTGAAACCAAGAGCGCTATTTCGTTATAGGTCTTGCCCAGGCTGGTCCAGGACAACACCTCCGTTTCCCGAGGCGTGAGTACAGTTTCCTGTACAACTGGTGGGCGCGAGGCTACGTCGCTTTCCAAGGCCTCGTCGTAGACCGAGACCAGCAGCATCTGCAGCTCACTTTTGTTAGCCAGCACTCTCTCGCGAAACTGCTGGTGTTCGCCGAAGCTGCACAGGTTGAGGATGGAATAAAACCCCCGATTGCCATGCACGATAAAACTGGCCCCCTCGCCGACGGGGGCACAGGGACCCGGCACCGGGACCGCTTCTGCCGCGGGCGCGAGGATGTTTTCATCGCTCCAGAAAAACGGTTTTATGCGGCGCTTGGACAAAGACAGCAATTGACCGCGTTGGTAGAAGTCATCCGCAGAGTCACCGCGGTCCAGCGCATCGGGATAATTGGTGATGATTTCCGCTTCATCCAGCGTCGGTCCACACTGATAGACCTCGAAATGCCCAAGGCCACGTCTGCTCAGCTCGGCATCGAGCAATTGGTGCACGTCGGCGGGCTGCATGGGCGCGTTGTTATTGGTTGGACTATCGCTTCGCATGAATATCATCCCTGATAAGTGACAACGGCAGGCTAGCGATCTGGCGGAGGCCCTTTAATCCTGAAGCGCCTCATCAGACTCGACCCGCGCCGTGGGAAATTTCCCAAATCGAAGACAAGAATGAAACATGCCCTACCAGCCTTGTCCAGTGCTTCCGACAAGGGGCCGACAGTGGGCAGGCTTGGCCGATGGAGTGGGAGCAAATTTCATTTTTCGAGTCGCTCATCATTGGGTGAACCGCTCGATCGGAACAGCACAGGGAGGTTGTGGCGTAGGGAAGCTCAGGAGCGGGCTCAGCTAGGACAGCAGTCACAGCGGTCTCAAAAACGACGGTTTTTACTGGTTTGCGATAGCCTTCATCTCGCCTGGAAAACCTGGTCTATGAGAGCTCTCAAGCAGTCGAGTTTGAAAACTATCTCAGCGAATTGCCAGGCCAGCATTTCGATTGAGGAGGGAGATTAAAATGGCTTCAGGGCAACGGTGCATGGCAGAGGCTGGCTGGCTGGCTGGCTGGCTGGCAGATTCGATGCAGATTGCGTATCCTGTCCAAGCTTGCTCCGAGAATTTGTTGGCGCATTGCCTCCCCTTGGAGATACTTGATAGCCCGCCTCCAAAGGTGGGCTTCTCTATCTCTGCTGCACGAGTTTGTTCAATCAGTAGCTCGCCTGTTGATGCTGACCCCGGATTGACCCAGTTGCCGATGCAAGATTGTCCCATCTCAAAAGCTGCAAAAATAAAGCACAGACAATGATTCACGAGGATTCAGACTGGGTCAACTTGGCGTCGGCGCCAACATCCTAAAGGCTGTCGCACCTGCTAAGCACTATTTTCAATAACACGCCGGAATAACGCTAGCGACTCAAGGAAGGGCTTTACCGATGTCGCGTGAAATGGCCATCAGTGCCGAAAACCTGAGCAAGTGTTATCAAATTTATGATGCCCCCAAGGACCGTCTGCTGCAGATGTTGGCACGCGGCAGGAAACGTTTTTATCGCGAGTTTTGGGCCCTCGACGATGTCTCCCTGACGGTCGAAAAGGGAGAGACCGTCGGTATTATCGGTCGCAATGGCAGTGGTAAATCTACGCTGTTGCAACTCATCTGCGGGACGTTGATGCCAACCCATGGTCATGTACGAGGGGATGGCCGTATTGCTGCGTTGCTTGAGCTGGGGTCTGGTTTCAATCCAGAGTTCACCGGTCGAGAAAACGTCTATATGAATGCAGCTGTGCTGGGTTTAAGTAGCTCAGAGATCGATGCTCGCTTTGATGAAATCATAGCTTTCGCCAACATCGGCGACTTTATCGACCAGCCCACCAAAATCTACTCCAGTGGGATGCTGGTGCGTTTGGCCTTCGCCGTTTCGGTCTGTGTGGAACCCGACATCCTGATCGTCGATGAGGCCCTCTCTGTCGGCGATGCATCCTTCCAGTTCAAATGCCTGAACCGGTTGGAAGAGCTGACTGCTAAAGGCACGACGCTGTTGTTCGTCTCCCATGACATGACCATGGTCAAACGTTTTTGCAATCGGGTCATATACCTGCGCCAAGGCCGGGTCGTTGCCAGCGGCGCACCCGATGAAATAGCCGAGTTGTACTTGCTCGACATGCGCGACGAGCAACGGCAATGGGCCAGTGGCGGCGTCATACCGGTCACGCGCAAATCATTTATGGGTGAGCAGGATGGCGTTGCGTTTGGCACCCACGAGGGCCACATCAGCTCTGCCTGTTTCACCAACACCCAGCAGTTGTCCTCGAGCTACCTGTATGGCGACGATATCGAGATTCACGTTGAGGTGCTGCTCAAAGAATCAATCAGTCGACCCAACATCAGCTTCACCATTCAGGAGGCAAGGCTGCTGGTGATTGGTGGCGCAAATTTTGCGCTGCAGGCAGGCCCAGCCGAAGATGGCTGGCGACGTGCAGCGATCACCGTGTGCTTCCCGGCCAACCTCAGCGCAGGTCGCTATCACATCACCCTCAAGCTTCTGGACGGGGAAAATGAGCACACCTCACAATTGATTGAGAAACAGGTGGCGCCGTTAGCGTTTGACATGTTGCCGAACCAGAAAAACTTTCTGGGCATGGTTGATCTGGGTCTGCAAACTGTCAGCCCTGCGTCGAATAAAAGGCTATTCCAGGCCGATCGGCCATCCGATTGTGCAACTCACGGGGAGTAAGGTTTGACAGAAGTCATAAAACAACCCGCGTTGCACGTCGCTATATTCGGCACATTTGACGTAGAGAATTACGGCGACCTGCTGTTTCCGGTCATCGCCGAGGCGGAGCTGACGCGGCGGCTGGGCACCGTTAACCTGCATCGTTTTTCCTACAACGCAAAAAGCCCTCCCGAGTGGCCCTATACCGTTACATCGCTAACAGAACTACCGACGTTGGCCGAACAACTCGACGGCGCCCTGATAGGTGGCGGTTTTATCGTTCGCTTCGACAAAGTCGTCGCCCACGGCTACCTTCCCCCGACACCGTATATCCATCACCCCACGGGGTACTGGCTATCGCCGGCGCTGATTGCTCAGCAACATGGCATACCGGTGATCTGGAACGCGCCAGGCATGCATTGCAATGATATTCCCGAGTGGAGCGCCCCTCTGCTCAAGATGGTGTTGGAGAACAGCCAATGCGTTCGGGTCAGGGATGAGCTATCACGCGATAGCCTAAGAGAACTCAGTCCAACCACTGATATTCAAGCGTTACCCGATACCGCTTTCGGCCTGCCAAACCTGATCGATGAGCACCATCCGAGCAAGGCGTTTACCGAACTACGCAAGACGTTCGGGTTGGATAGGCCGTATATCGTCATTCAGCCGATTCACGTGGTCGAGCCGTTTTTGCAGCTTTTTGAAAAACATCCGCAAGCCCTATCCGGCTGCCGCTTGGTGGTCCTTCCGATCGGCCCGGTTCTGGGCGACCATCACATGGTAGTGTCCACCCGTATACCCAATACCCTTACTCTGCCTTTCTGGCCGGACCCGTTACTGTTGGCGGAAATCCTCTGCCACGCTCAGGCGGTCATCGGTCATAGCTATCACCTGTCCATCAGTGCCCTGGTATTTGGCGTTCCGGTGTTTTCCACGGCTGACCTGAGCATCGGCAAGTATACGGCGCTGGCCAAAATGGGTCAGATGCACGCTCTTGTTCAAGCGCAAGAACTGACGGAGCAATGGTTCACTTCACGACTGGGCAAAACAGAACCGTCTGCGGCGATAGAGGCCACAAAGGTGGAGCTGGCCACATATTGGGACCAGGTTGTGGACATCATCGTTCAAGGCAAGACTTCGGCTCACCACGCCCTCAATCGCTTCTGGCAGCATCTGCCTGCCTTGCTTGAAAACGAAGGCCATGCGCCCTTGTTACCCACAGAGCAGTCAGTACCCACGGTCGACTATCTGAACATCGAGCTCAACGCCAGACAGCGACAGATCTTCATGCTGACCGAACAGATTGCAAGGTTGCGAAACTCCAACAGCTTCAAAGTCACGGCACCTTTACGTGCGCTGAGGCGCGCTTTCAGAAAATTGAGGGGAAAATAAATGCAGCCCATCCTGAACCTGTCAGCACTCAAGCATGGTGTACTCAAAATCGATCCATTCTCATGGGCCGAAATAAGCAACCTGTATTCCGCGCAAGACGCTGCCGCCCTCGCCGCTAGCTATCCCCACGATCACTTCAAGACCGTGACGGGTTATGGCGGGGAAAAAAATTATGACTACGAGGCCCGCGCCTTGTTACCTATGGGTAGCAACGCCATTGCCCACGAGGCTGAACTGAGCGATGTCTGGCGTCGACTTGCCCGGGACCTGTGCAGCGAGGCTTATCGCGATGCCCTCAGCGCCCTGACCGACCGTGACCTACGTCATGCTCCAATGGAGGTGAACGTTTTTCACTATGGGCCTGGGGCTAGCCTGGGACCACATCCAGACCTCCCAGACAAACGGATCACCCATATTCTCTATTTCAATGAGTCTTGGGATCGATCCCATGGCGGTTGCCTGAATATCCTCCGCAGCAAGGACCCAACTGCCGTGGCCGCAGTGGTCGAACCTCTAGTTGGAAACTCTGCCATACTGGTACGTTCCGATAACTCCTGGCATGCCGTTTCTCCAGTCGTCCCGAACCAAAGGGGCTCACGCCGGAGTGTGACAGTGACCTTCTACCAGCCAGGCTCCGAAAGCTCTATGTGGCCCCTGGGCGATACCACGCCTCTGCAAAGTTACCCACGAAACTGATGGCCTTGGCTTGTCGGTAACACCGTCAAGCCTTCAGTAAACCTCCGATGTATCAGTATTGCTACTTACTATCAAATGACATTTCCAGGCAATACGTGTTCGCATCTTTTGCCTCTATCAACACGGCAAAACCACGGGACACTCGGCTACCATGGGCCATCCCCGCATGCAGTTCAGAGCGAGGATCGATAATGATGTACCACGTACGTTGCGTCTAGGCCAAGGACAGTCCGCAGATAGGCTGCACTGCGCATATACAAGGGTGAGAGAGCGCACGCCCCCTCTATGCACACCGACTCTTTATCGTTTATTTATTTGACATCAAAAAATTTAGGGCATCCTTATTGTTCTATCCTATTTGGTCATACCAACGCGCTACACTTTTTCGACACCTTGTTCACTGCACTGGACTATCTTCAGGGATGCTTGATCAGTTGCATAAAGCGCCAACACTGTCATCAGGAAGACTCCTCGGGTCCAAGCGCGCTACACTGACGAAAATAGCTCGGGACGGGGTTCTGGAAGATGGCGTTGGTAACAGATGAAGAGTTTGATGCCGCTTTGGCAGTGATGCAAAAGCTGCTTTGGGCTGATCCACAGGATAGAGAGCGACTGCAAACGCGCGGCCTTAATCTGATCCCTTGCAATTTTTACTCAAGCACACCATCGATTTCCGAAACGTATAGCTCCTATGAATACAATGAATCAGAACCACCGTATCTGAACAGCGGCCTGTTTGATCAGGAAAAACTCCGAGCGGAGCTAATCGAGCTCATTCCGTATGCGGTGGATTTCAATCCTGCTGAAGTGGATGATCACGAAACCTGCACCTCCTATTTCTGGAGAAACGGCCAGTTCACATGCAGTGATGCCATGGCCTATTACGCCTATGTCAGGCGTATCCGCCCAAAAACCATTGTGGAAATCGGCAGCGGGTTCTCATCGCTGATTGCTCTGGAAGCGCTGGGCAAAAACGGAACGGGGCGGTTGCACTGCATAGAACCTTTTCCGAGACCCTTCATAACGTCGCTTAGTAACGAGGGCGCCCTTCAATTGGAAGCGATACGTGCTCAGGATTTGACCGCTGAGATGTTGAACTCCACTCTGCAAGATGGCGACATTCTGTTTATCGACTCCACCCACACGGTCAAAACAGGTAGCGATTGCCTGCATATTTACCTTCGCTTGCTGCCGAAAATAACCAAGAAGATATTTGTCCATGTTCACGATGTCTTTCTGCCATTTGGTCTTCCACAGAAGTGGTTGATCGATCACCAGATCTACTGGACCGAGCAGTATTTACTGCTAGCGCTGTTGATTGACAACCCGCGCACGAAACTATTGTTCGGCAATGCGTACCACAAACATTTCAACGATGATCTTTTGAGCGAACTCATGCAGGGTCGATCTGAAAGCGGCGGAGCCAGTTTTTGGTTTGAGTTTGATGGCCGCACCACTGTGGATTAAAGCCTGAGCAGGCGTCGAAGGCATCTAAATTAGCGCGCCCAGCGCCTTGAGCGGCTTTCGAACAGTGAGCGGGGATTTGTGCGACGGCTTCAAACTGTAAGGTCACTCAGGTGCAAATCCTGCTCCGCCAGTAAAGCCCGCAGCACTTCAAGTTGCTCATCATTTACCTGGCTTACATCAGCACTCGCGCGGCCTCAAGCTGTTGCTCTTTTTCCTGAACCACGTCCAGCACAGCAGGACCTGTTGCTTCTCAATCAGACATTCCATCGTGGCCTGATTCAGTCACCGTTGGGTGGGATGCTCCGGAGAGAGCGTGTCGATAATCTAAGGCTGTACGCTGGCTGATACCGGCAAGTACAGCGGTCAGTGTCTCGATATCATCGATGATCTGGACCGAACAAATTTCTGATACTGGGAGCTTTATGCGCCCCAACACCTCCCAGATTTGAAGGTCCAGCGCCAACAGGCTTGCATTATTTACGAACGCATGGGTCATGCTTGTTTCGTTCCTGAAGCAGGTAGGTGCGCATCCTATGAACTCAAGCCTGATGCCGTAAACGCAGCATAGGCATGGGTATGTACTTGGGTCGCGGCAAAGCGCATCGACCAGAGATTATCCCGGCGAAACTGCCTGATAATTAAATGGTTGCTTTGAAACGCGAGTGCGCTCTGGCAGACGTTGTGCAGCTCACTTTGATGATCGACTATCCACACTTCCAACTCCTCGCCTCGTCGGGCCATCTCACCGAAACGGGTAGAAATCACTGGAAGTCCCAGAGCGCGGTATTCATAGTATTTGATCGGATCGACTGACGCCGTCAGCCGGCTGAGCTTGAAGGGGATCAAGCCTACCGAAAATCTGGCCATGGCCGATATGGCTTCGGCATGTGAGCATTCTGGCAGCAGCTCGATATTGCTTGGCAGCGGACACGGTGCCGGGGTAGATATCGGGCCGATCAGTTGAATCCGATTTACCGGATTGGCACGCGCCATGGCGACGACCAGGTCCCAATCAAACCAACGGCCGATGGTGCCGACATAACCCAATATATGCTGCTTCTGACCCAGATCCAGGCTGTCGACAGGCGCAAATGCTTGAATATCACACGCATTAAGGACCAGCTCAACCTCGTCCGTAGCGCTCAGCAGCTTGTCGCGCAAGGTAGTGGAAGCCGCCAGCACCTTGGACACCTTGCTAACAAGTCGACGCTGGCGACTCTCCATGGAGCGCCGTGAAAGCCCCCGATAGAATGCCGGAAAATCATCCATGGCATCGTAAACGGAATAACAGGCTGGCAGCAGCGCCAGCAGTTGCAAGGCGAGTTCGGTGGGTTTCCCAACGCAAATCATGCAGTGCCCCGCCTCTGCGAACGCCATGGCTTGCTTGAAAATGTCGCGCCAGAGCCACCGCTGCAGCAGTCCAGATCCGGCAATCGGCTCGATCGGCAACGCTTGAGGTTTACACAGTTGCAGCCAGTGCGGAATGGCAACGCGTTGCTGTTGCCCCGCTGGCGAGGTGCGGGTGAAGTCTTGCAGCGACGGCAGACGTGTCGGATAGGGATCGACCCAAAGTACCGGCGCTTCCGTCTGACTGTGCAACCAGTTGACGAAGTGATGCGGGCGCTGGCTGAAGCTGGCCCACGGCACCGGTGAGAGGTAGATCATTCGCATTGCTGGAAGTGCTGCCTTAAAACGCAGATGTTGGGCCGTGGCCAGCACCCGACACTGGATATGTTCGTCGGCCAGCAGGACCGTGATAACTGGACCACCTTGATGGCTTCAGGACGCGTACCGATGATGCAAAGGACCTTCTTGGTCATTTATTTTCTCTTCCGATGCATGTCTGATGTTCAGACGCCCCGATAGGTATGTGGACTCCAGGCCCCCCACTTTGCCTCATAAATCGCTTTGTTTTTTTCGAAGAGTGCCTGCTTTTTTTCTACGCCCAATTTATTGAATGAAGCAGACAAATGGTGGTGAACGAAGACATCTTCGGCACAGGCAGCACGCATGCCGCTGTGCTGCACACGACGACAGTAATCGTCATCTTCAAAAAAACCCAGACCATACTCTTCGCTCAGGCCGCCGACCTTCTCATATGTTGAGCGAGAAAACATGGCACAGAAGAATGCCAAGGTATTAATTTCGAACCACTCGCCCATGCGTGCCCGGGTCATACTCGCAGCCTCGGCCGGCATGTCTTTGATCGCTGTGTACCCGGTATCGACACGCGCTTCATTGCCGATATTATTGGTGATCGGACCGATGATCCCGATATCCTCATTGTCTCGCAGGTGACGCATCAAGCCTTTGGCCCATCCGGCGGTAACCACCGTATCGTTGTTCAGGATAACGAGATAATCGCCACTGGCCGCCGCAAGACCTACATTGTTACCTGCAGCAAAGCCCTTGTTTTCAGAGTTGAGGATGACGACTCGGTTCGAGTGCCCTTGGGCCCACATCTTCAGGAACGTGGGCGTATCGTCGCTGGAATGGTTATCTACGACGATTATCTCAAGGTTGGCGTAGTTGCTCTGCATCACTAGACTGTCCAGACAGGCTTTGGTCAAGTCCAGATTGTTATAGGTCAAGACCACGACGCTGATTCTCGGCACAGGCAGCATATCGATTGCCTCGCGCAGGCTGATAGCGCGATGTCGCCAGGTCTGACCCTTCGCAAATAACTGACGGGCCTGAAATGCAGACTCTGGCTCTGGAAGAGCTTTCAGAGCGGCGTGTACCGCCAAGACGAAATCAGCGGCAGTTTCAGCCGTGTTGATCAGCTCCCCGAATTGGCTCAACTCCGGCAGTTTCACTGCAACGACCGGTTTTCCTGCGCTCAGGTATTCATAAACCTTCACTGGGTTGGTAGCCAGGGTTAACGGAATGACCTTGAAGGGCAGCAAGCACACATCCATGGCATGCAGGTAGTATGGGAGAGAGGCGTACGGCACTTCTCCTTGCATTACAATATTCGAATGGGCTTTCAGGGACTTTCTGGCGTTAACCGTGTCGTTACCGATCAGCAATATCAAGTGCTGGGGTAAAGCCTCAGCGACTTGTTTAAGCAGATTCAGATCGAACCACTCGGCGATAGCTCCGTAGTAACCTATGATCCTTCTGCCCAGGGCGTCTTGATAGATACTGTCTGGACGTTGGCTGAAGACACTGTATTCAGTCGCATTGCGGATGACTTTTACGTTGGGGTTTTCGCGTTTTCCGTGCCGTCCGATCCAGTCGGAGGTTGCCACCAGCAGGTCAGCTCTGCGCATCAAGGCGATTTCGAGATCCAGCATTTCCCGTGAGACATTGCCGAAGCCTTCATGATGATCCATGCAGTCATAGACCAGCGTGGAGTCAGGAACTCGTCGAGCGACCGGAAACCAATAAGCGTGCTGGACGATGCAATGAGTAGCACCGATATTCGCCCATTCAAGCAGCAGCGCCAGACTCCGACACAGCTGTGAGATGGCATCAGCTGAAGGGGGGGCATGATAGATAGCTGGAGCGCCGCTGACGTTCAGGCGGATCTGAAACAATCCACTCGCTTGATCCAGTTCTTCAACGTCGAAGCCCGGAGCGTCATCGTCGATAAAATGGTTGGATATATACAGCGTTCTCTGGCCTGCTTTTGCCAGCTCCTTGGCCAAATTTTGCGGCCGCTGAATACGAAAATGCCAGTCAATAACGCCAAACATCAACACCGCAGGCTGCGTGGTAGAAGAGCGCAATTTTATTCTTGCGAAAGCAGGCTTACCCACCAACTTGGTGAGAGTGGTCGACTGTGCCGGAAGAGTCGCCTCGCTGATTTTCAACCAGCGTCGAACACGGCGCGTCAACTTGCCCTTTAGCGCGGGCGTCAGCGGCAGTTGTGCATAGATTCTGCGCAATCCTTTATAAACGTGCTTGCGCAGGAAATAACTCAGTGGAGCACGCTCAATACGGCTGGCCCAGTCCGACAGCGTGAGCAACTCGGCCTGCTTCGATACCAGCTTTTTATTCAGGTCGACTGCCAAATCGAAACGGGTCACAGCTTCACTGGTTTTGATCTGAAGTAATTCGTTGGTCTCTTCGATTTGACGTTTGGTCGCGTGCAGTTGCGCCTTGAGCGATGCCTGCTGCTTGCGTAGCGCCTCAAGCTCCAGCGCCTGACGCGAAAGACTACTACGAAGCGCTTGTTCTTTCTCACGCAGCTCGCCGAGCAGCCGATCCCTGTTCTCGATCTCTTTGACTAGCAACATACCTTCAGCCGACCGGGTTTCAGCTAAAAGCGTTAGTTTTTCGATGCAATCAACAAGGCGCACAATGTGCCGCATGCCTTCATCTCTCCCTGAAATTATTACCATCATACCGGTTTAAGGCTGAAGCAAGTATCGAAGTAAATCGTCGTCTTGCCAAGCAGCTCAACCAGAATGCTAACCTCAGACGACATCGGCGAAGCCTTTGCGCGTTTTTTGAAACCAGGCAAACCCGCCCCATGCAACCAACAGAGAGGCGGCGGTGTAACTGATCAAACTGCCAAATTGTGGTGCTTTTCCCCAAAATAGAACGTTGCGTGCCATTTCCACAGGAAAGGTCAACGGATTCATCTGCAGGACGACCGTATAACTTTCAGGAAGTGCCGAGAGCGGATAGAAAATCGGCGAAAGAAAAAGCATGGCCGTGGTGATAATACCGACGAGTTGACCGATATCACGCAGATAAACACTAAGTGACGCTAGAAACCAAGAAATACCCAGCGTGAGTAGTGCAAAAGGTAATAGCACCAACGGCAACAGGAAAATGGTTAACGAAGGCAGGCCAAACAACACGGTATAGAATATCAGCCAGGCCAGCAGGCTCACAGCCATGTGGAACAAGGCTGCCCCCAGAGACACGATGGGCAGTATTTCCAGGGGGAAAACTATTTTTTTGACGTAATTGCTATTGGCCAATATCAGTCCCGGCGCGCGATTTACACATTCGGAAAACAGGTTGAATATTAGCAGGCCCGCGAACAACACCAAGGCGAACTCGCTCTTGGAATCGCTGCCACCAGACCACCGGGCTTTAAAGACGACACTGAATACAAAAGTATACACAAGAAGCATGAACACTGGCGTAAAAAACGACCAAAAAATGCCTAGCATCGAACCTTTGTAACGGCCCACTATCTCTCTGCGAATTAACGCTCTAATCAGATTTCGATTGGCACCGAGGCTCTTGACCATTGCTGCGGGAGAAAGACTAAACGGCTGCATTTTCTTGCTGAGTCCTTGGCCGAGCTCGAGTGCTTGTCCTTGAGCGGGGTGCTTCCAGAAGAGTGGATCAGCATAAGCTTTTATGCTGTAATACAAACATCAGCGAGTCGATCCCTTATTGAACAAGCCGGAAAGCATACCATTGTCCGATACTTTAATCACGCCCCCCCTACAGGGAGCGTGTGACGTAATTATCGTCAACTACAATGCTGGAGAGTTTCTGAGGGCTTGCGTCGAATCGGCCTTTGCGGCAGGGGCTTCAACGGTTATTGTGGTGGACAATAACTCCCATGACTGCAGTTTGGCGACAGTGGAACGACGCCATAAAACTGACAACTCGTTCATTATCGTTCGAAACACTTCCAATCTTGGGTTTGCAGCGGCGTGTAATATAGGAACTCGTTATTCCGCTGCCCCAAACGTTCTTTTTCTTAACCCAGACACCGTACTTTCTGCCGATGCGCTGGACTGCCTGATAGACACTTTAAATAGCTCACTCTCTATTGGCATGGTGGGCGGTTTTCTGTGCAATCCGGATGGCAGTGAGCAAGCGGGAGGACGCCGGGTATTCCCCACACCACAACGAGCGCTGTTACGGGCATTCGGGCTGTCCCGGCTGACTCGGTTTTTTCCGGCTGCATTTGCAGATTTTTTGCTCCATGAAGACCCTGTCCCGGCGGGCCCTGTAGAAGTAGAAGCGATTTCCGGTGCCTGCATGCTGGTCAAGCGAGAGGCTATGGACATGGTAGGACTCTGGGACGAGAACTACTTTCTGCATTGTGAGGATCTGGACTGGTGCATGCGTTTTGGCCGCAGTGGTTGGAAAATAATGTTTGTACCCTGTGCGCGGATCACCCATGAGGTCGGTGTGTGTAGCCGAAATCGCCCGTATTTTGTTGAGTGGCACAAGCACCTTGGAATGCTGCGCTTCTATCGCAAATTTTTCCGTCACAAATACCCGATTTTATTGTGGGGTGGCGTGGTCGTGGGCGTCTGGTTTAGGTTCAGCCTAGTCATCGCTCGCCATGCAGTCAAGCAACTGCGCTATTCTGCAAAAACGAGAAAACATGCCTGAATCGCACGTCGGGGTATTAGGAGGTTCAAGCTTCCTTGGGAAACGCGCGCTCCCCTTGCTGGTGCAGGCGGGTTGCCAGGTCAGCGTTTGTACACGACGCGAACCTCTGCCAAGCTCTACGCAGATTGAATGGTGTCATGCCGAAGATTGGCAGGGACTAGAGCTGGATGCATTGCTGTCGTTTGCACCCATCTGGGTTTTACCGGGCTATCTCGAGCGCCTTAATACCAGCAAACTCAAGCGCATTGTTGCCTTGTCCTCCACCAGCCGATACATCAAGGCGCAATCACCTGACTCGCAGGAAAGAGCACTCGCGCAGCGCTTGATCAGTGCAGAAGATTACGTACAAAACTGGGCACTGGCACGTGGAGTCGATTGGGTAATTTTGCGTCCGACCATGATTTATGGCCTCGCGCTGGATAAAAACATCACCGAAGTGGCGCGCCTTATTCGGCGGCTGGGCTTCTTTCCGTTGATGGGGGGGGGCACAGGATTACGCCAGCCTGTTCATATAGATGACGTGGTTCAGGCCTGTATCACAGCCTTGGCGCCTGAAGCAAAGAGCGGTGCCTACAATCTGTCCGGCGGCGAGACCCTCACTTATCGCAGCATGGTGGCGAGAATATTCCAGGCTCAAGGGCTTCCAGAGCGCACATTACATTTCCCGTCGGAGTTTTTGCGCTTCGCCATCTTCGTTATGCGTGGCTTACCACGTTATCGACATCTTTCCCCTGCGCTGGTGACGCGCATGAATCAGGATCTGGTGTTCGACCATTTGGACGCAACTCTCCACCTCAGGTTTTCGCCGCGCCCTTTCCACTTGAGTGAGCAGGACCTCTCCAGATCGGAGCCCTTGAGTTGAACACTCAAAGAAGAATATGTCGCTCCCTCGGCCTAATGATGCTCGGCAACGACCATCTCGAAGGCATTCCTAGGCCACTGCAGCTGAAAATTGAAACGATAAATCCAGACCGAAGGATCGACCCTGAAAAGGACCTCCCCCGTAAATACGGGGGTTTAGGTCTTGCGTTAATCTAAGTTGGTTTGTGTCAATCTTTATTGTTCACATCCATCGGGGCAAGGCCTTGTGACAAGCTTTATTCCACCGTCACCGACTTCGCCAGGTTACGCGGCTGGTCGACATCCGTGCCCTTGAGCACCGCCACGTAGTACGACAGCAGTTGCAGTGGGATGGTGTAGAGGATCGGCGCCAGGGTGTCGTGGATGTGCGGCATGGTGATGACGTGAGTGCCTTCGCCATTGACCATCCCGGCCTCCTCGTCGGCGAAGACGATCAGTTGACCGCCCCGCGCCCGGACTTCCTGCAGGTTGGACTTGAGCTTCTCCAACAATTCGTTGTTCGGCGCGACGGTAACGATCGGCATGTCGTTGTCCACCAGCGCCAATGGGCCGTGTTTGAGCTCACCGGCCGGATAGGCCTCGGCGTGAATATAGGAAATTTCCTTGAGCTTGAGCGAGCCTTCCATCGCCACCGGATACTGCGCGCCACGACCGAGGAACAGGGTGTGATGCTTGTCGGCGAACAGCTCGGCGATTTTCTCGACCTTGGCGTCCATGGCCAATGTCTCGCCCAGGCGCGTCGGCAGGCGCCGCAACTCTTCCACCAGCTCCGCTTCGACACCCGGTGCCAGGGTGCCACGGACCTGGCCCAGGGCCAGGGTCAGCAGCAACAGGCCCACCAGTTGAGTGGTGAAGGCCTTGGTCGAGGCCACGCCGATCTCGCGGCCGGCCTGGGTCAACAGGGTCAGGTCCGACTCGCGCACCAGCGAACTGATGCTGACGTTGCAGATGGCCAGGCTGCCGAGGAAACCCAGTTCCTTGGCATTGCGCAGGGCCGCCAGCGTGTCGGCGGTTTCGCCGGACTGGGAGATGGCAACGAACAAGGTGTCCGGCTGCACCACCACCTTGCGGTAGCGGAACTCACTGGCAACCTCGACCTGGCACGGAATCCCCGCCAGGCCTTCGAGCCAATAGCGCGCCACCATGCCGGCGTGATAGCTGGTGCCGCAGGCGACGATCTGGACATTGCGCACCTTGGCGAACAACTCGGCCGCCTGTGGACCGAACGCCTGCACCAGGACCTGGTTCGGGCCGAGACGGTTTTCCAGGGTGCGCTGGACCACGGTCGGTTGCTCGTGGATTTCCTTGAGCATGAAGTGGCGGAACGCGCCCTTCTCGGCGGCCTCCGCGCCGTCGCGATACTGCACGGCCTCGCGCTCGACCTGACGGCCGTTGATGTCCCAGATCCGCACGCTGTCGCGATGGATCTCGGCGATATCACCCTCCTCCAGGTACATGAAACGGTCAGTGACCTGACGCAGTGCCAGCTGGTCGGAGGCGAGGAAGTTTTCCCCCAGGCCCAGGCCGATCACCAGTGGGCTGCCGCTGCGGGCGGCCAGCAGGCGATCCGGTTGCTGCGCACTGATCACCGCCAGGCCGTAGGCACCATGCAGCTCCTTGACGGTGGCTTTCAAAGCTTTGGTCAGGTCACCCAGCTCCTTGAACTTGTGGTTCAGCAGGTGGGCGATGACCTCGGTATCGGTGTCCGAGGTAAAGACATAGCCCAACCCCTTGAGCTTTTCACGTAGCGCCTCGTGGTTCTCGATGATGCCGTTGTGTACCACGGCAATATCGGACCCGGAAAAATGTGGGTGGGCGTTGCGCTCACAGGGAGCGCCGTGGGTTGCCCAACGGGTGTGGGCAATACCCAGGCGACCGGGCATTGGCGCCCCCGCCAGGGCTTGCTCCAGCTCACTGACCTTCCCTGTGCGACGAGTGCGCTCCAGGGTGCCGTTATGGCTGAAAACGGCGACACCGGCGCTGTCGTAGCCGCGGTACTCCAGACGCTTCAGGCCTTCGACCAGGATGGCCGTGATATTACGTTCAGCAACTGCACCGACAATTCCACACATGCTCTATTTCTCCTGGCTGGCAACCGCGCAAACGACAGTGATGCCGCGGGCCTGAATCTGTTCGCGAACCTCTTGAGGTAAGCGATCATCGGTAATAAGGGTATGGATACTGCTCCAGGGCAGCTCCAGGTTGGGAATCTTGCGGCCGATCTTGTCGGACTCGACCATGACCACCACTTCGCGGGCGACCTCCGCCATCACCCGACTCAGCCCCAGCAATTCGTGGAAGGTGGTGGTGCCACGCTCCAGATCGATGCCATCGGCACCGATGAACAACTGGTCGAAGTCGTAGGAACGCAACACGCGCTCGGCGACCTGGCCCTGGAAAGACTCGGAATGCGGGTCCCAGGTACCACCAGTCATCAGCAGCACCGGTTCGTGTTCCAGCTCGCTCAGGGCGCGGGCGACATGCAGGGAGTTGGTCATCACCACCAGGCCGGGTTGCTGGCCCAGTTGCGGGATCATCGCGGCGGTGGTGCTGCCACTGTCGATGATGATACGCGCGTGCTCGCGGATACGTCCGACGGCGGTACGGGCAATGGCCTGCTTGTAGCGGGAAACCGCCTGGGCAGGATCGCTGAACAGCTCGTGGGGAATGGTGATCGCACCGCCATAGCGGCGCATCAACAGGCCGTGGCTTTCCAGGGCCGCGAGATCCTTGCGAATCGTCACCTCGGAGGTTTCGAAGCGCCTGGCCAATTCATCCACACTGACTTCACCCTGGTCATTGAGCATGGCCAGGATATTGTGCCGACGTTGAGGGGTGTTGCGTTTCGATATAGTCACTTAAGTTTCGATTCGAAAGATAACGGCGCCAATAAGACCTTCGAACCGAAACTTAGTCAAGTGAAATGATCGCAGCTGTGGATAAATCAGCGTGCAACGTCACTGTGGATAACTCAGGGCTTGCCGAGCTTCACCGGGCGCTTCCAGCCATCGATATTGCGCTGGCGGGCACGGGCCACGCCCAACTGCGACTCACCGAGGTTCTGGGTGATGGTCGAACCCGCCGCCGTGCTGGCTCCAGAAGAGATATCCACAGGTGCCACCAGCGAATTGTTGGAACCGATGAACACGTCCTCGCCCAACACCGTCCTGTGCTTGTTGGCCCCGTCATAGTTGCAGGTGATGGTACCGGCGCCGATATTGGTCCGCGCACCGACTTCGGCATCGCCGAGGTAGGTCAGGTGCCCGCACTTGGCGTCTTCGCCCAGGTGCGTATTCTTCAGTTCGACAAAGTTACCCACATGGGCACGGGCGTCGAGCACGCTGCCCGGGCGCAGGCGGGCGAACGGACCGGCATCGCTGCCCTCGCCCATGACCGCACCGTCGAGATGGCTGTTGGCCTTGATCGTCACGCCCTTGCGCAGGGTGCTGTTCCTGATCACGCAGTTCGGGCCGATGACCACGTTGTCCTCGATCACCACCTGACCTTCGAGAATCACGTTGATGTCGATCAGCACATCGCGGCCGACGATGACCTCACCGCGCACATCGAAACGCGCCGGGTCGCGCAGCGTCACCCCTTGTGCCATCAGTCGCCGAGCCGCACGCAACTGGTAATGACGTTCCAGCTCCGCCAACTGCAAGCGGTCGTTGGCGCCCTGTACCTCCATCGCGTCCTGCGGTTGCTCGGTGGCGACCGCCAGGCCGTCACCCACGGCCATGGCGATGACATCGGTCAGGTAGTACTCGCCCTGGGCATTGTTGTTCGACAAGCGGCTCATCCACTCACCCAGGCGCTTGGCCGGTACCGCGAGAATTCCGGTATTGCCTTCGGTAATGGCACGCTCGGCCGCGCTGGCGTCCTTCTGTTCGACGATGGCGCAGACCTTGCCCGCGGCATCGCGCACAATCCGGCCGTAGCCAGTGGGGTCAGCCAGCTCGACCGTCAACAGCCCGAGTTGCTCGGGGCCCGCCTGCTTCAGCAGGCGCCGCAAGGTCTCGACTTCGATCAAGGGCACGTCGCCGTAGAGGATCAGCACAGTGTCGGCACTAATGAACGGCACTGCCTGAGCCACGGCATGACCGGTGCCGAGCTGCTGGTCCTGCAGGACAAAATTCAGGTCATCGGCGGCCAGGCGCTCACGCACCAGGTCGGCACCGTGGCCGATCACGACATGGATGCGCTGTGGATCAAGTTGTCGAGCGCTGTGGATAACATGTCCCAGCATCGAATTGCCCGCAACCGGGTGCAGCACTTTAGGCAACGATGAACGCATGCGAGTGCCCTGACCCGCGGCGAGGATAACGATTTCGAGAGACATGACTGGCTACCAATCCTGGTGTGGTCAGCGACTGTGACCAAGTAATAAATGCGGAAAAGAAAAAAGGGTAGCCGAGGCTACCCTTTTTAATCAATCACACAACAAGCCTCGGCTTAACCGCCGAACTTCTTGCGGATCTGCTGAACGGTGCGCAGCTGAGCTGCAGCCTCGGCCAGACGTGCGGCAGCGGAGCCATAGTCGAAGTCCGCGCCTCTTTCGTGCAGCGCCTTCTCAGCGGCCTTGACGGCTTCCTGAGCGGAGGCTTCATCCAGGTCGGCAGCACGTTGCACGGTGTCGGCAAGCACCTTGACCATGTTCGGCTGAACCTCGAGGAAACCACCGGAGATGTAGAACACCTCGGCTTCCCCGCCCTGCTTGATCAAGCGGATAGGACCCGGCTTGAGATGGGTGATCAGCGGCGCGTGCCCCAGGGCGATCCCCAGATCACCCAGTGCACCGTGCGCAATCACCATCTCGACCAGCCCGGAGAAGATCTCCCCTTCTGCACTGACGATATCGCAATGGACTGTCATAGCCATCTGATTGCCTCAACCTAAATTAGCGCCCGTTGCCGGGCGCCGGGATTACAGTTTCTTGGCTTTCTCGATCGCTTCTTCGATGCCGCCAACCATGTAGAACGCTTGTTCTGGCAGGTGGTCGTAGTCACCGTTGAGGATGCCTTTGAAGCCAGCAATGGTGTCTTTCAGGGAAACGTATTTACCCGAGGCACCGGTGAAGACTTCAGCCACGAAGAACGGCTGCGACAGGAAGCGCTGGATCTTACGAGCACGGGATACCAACTGCTTGTCGGTTTCCGACAGTTCGTCCATACCCAGGATCGCAATGATGTCCTTCAGCTCTTTGTAACGCTGCAGCACGTACTGAACACCGCGAGCGGTTTCGTAGTGCTCGTTGCCGATCACGTTCGGGTCCAGCTGGCGCGAAGTCGAGTCCAGTGGATCGACCGCTGGGTAGATACCCAGGGAGGCGATGTCACGGGACAGTACGACGGTGGCGTCCAAGTGGGCGAAGGTGGTCGCCGGCGACGGGTCGGTCAAGTCATCCGCGGGAACGTAGACGGCCTGGATCGAGGTAATCGAACCGTTCTTGGTCGAAGTGATGCGCTCTTGCAGCACGCCCATCTCTTCAGCCAGGGTCGGCTGGTAACCTACTGCCGAAGGCATACGGCCCAGCAGTGCGGATACTTCGGTACCGGCCAGGGTGTAACGGTAGATGTTGTCGACGAACAGCAGAACGTCGTTACCTTCGTCACGGAACTTTTCGGCCATGGTCAGACCGGTCAGGGCGACGCGCAGACGGTTTCCCGGCGGCTCGTTCATCTGACCGTAAACCAGTGCCACTTTGTCCAGAACGTTGGAGTCCTTCATCTCGTGGTAGAAGTCGTTACCCTCACGAGTACGCTCACCCACACCGGCGAACACGGAATAACCGCTGTGCTCGATGGCGATGTTACGGATCAGTTCCATCATGTTTACGGTCTTGCCGACACCGGCACCACCGAACAGACCGACTTTACCGCCCTTGGCGAACGGGCAGACCAGGTCGATAACCTTGATGCCGGTTTCCAGCAGGTCGTTGCCGCCCGCTTGTTCCGCGAAGGATGGCGCGGGACGGTGAATGCCCCAACGCTCTTCGGTGTCGATCGGGCCAGCTTCGTCGATCGGGTTGCCGAGGACGTCCATGATCCGGCCCAGGGTCGCTTTACCGACCGGTACGGAGATGGCGGCTTTGGTGTCGACAACGTCCAGACCGCGCTTCAAGCCTTCGGTGGAACCCATCGCAATGGTACGCACCACGCCGTCGCCCAGCTGCTGCTGAACTTCCAGGGTGGTTTCCGCGCCTTGTACTTTCAGCGCGTTGTAGATGCTCGGTACGCTGTCGCGTGGGAATTCCACGTCGATAACGGCGCCGATGATTTGAACGATACGTCCGCTACTCATAGCTGGATCCTCTGAATATTTGAACCGTTAAACCGCGGCAGCGCCGCCGACGATTTCCGAGATCTCTTGGGTGATCGCAGCCTGACGCGCCTTGTTGTAGATCAGCTGCAAATCGCTGATCAAATCACCGGCGTTGTCGGTAGCGTTCTTCATCGCGATCATCCGCGCAGCTTGTTCGGCCGCGTTGTTCTCGACCACCGCCTGGTACACCTGCGACTCCACGTAGCGCACCATCAAGCCGTCAAGCAGCTCTTTGGCGTCCGGTTCGTAGAGATAGTCCCAGTGGTGCTTGAGTTCTTGATCCGGGGTCGCAACCAATGGAATCAACTGCTCTACGGTGGGCTGTTGAGTCATGGTGTTGATGAACTTGTTGGACACCACGGACAGGCGGTCAATACGGCCGTCCAGGTAGGCATCCAGCATCACCTTGACGCTGCCGATCAGATCGTTGATCGACGGCTCTTCACCCAGGTGGCTGATAGCTGCAACGACGTTACCGCCGAAGTTGCGGAAAAACGCCGCACCTTTGCTACCGACTACACACAGGTCAATCTCGACGCCGTTTTCGCGGTTTACCGCCATGTCCTTGACCAGGGCCTTGAACAGGTTGGTGTTCAAGCCACCGCACAGACCACGGTCACTGCTCACCACGACATAGCCGACGCGCTTGACGGCGTGATCGATCATGAACGGGTGGCGGTATTCCGGGTTGGCGTTGGCCAGATGCCCAATTACCTGGCGGATACGTTCCGCATAAGGACGGCTCGCAGCCATGCGCATTTGTGCCTTGCGCATTTTGCTGACCGCCACTTTTTCCATGGCGCTGGTAATCTTTTGCGTGCTTTTGATGCTCGCAATCTTACTGCGAATCTCTTTTGCGCCTGCCATGTAACACCTATCAGGTTAGCAAGCGGGAGCCTTGCGGCTCCCGCTGCGGCTTACCAGGTTTGGGTGGCCTTGAACTTCTCGATACCAGCCTTGAGGCCAGCGTCGATTTCGTCATTGAAGTCACCCTTCACGTTGATCTTGGCCAACAAGTCGGCGTGATCGCGGTTGAAGTAAGCAATCAGCGCTTGTTCGAAGCTACCGACCTTGGCGATTTCGACGTCAGTCAGGAACCCACGCTCAGCGGCATACAGCGACAGCGACATGTCGGCAATCGACATCGGCGCATATTGCTTCTGCTTCATCAGCTCGGTAACGCGCTGACCGTGTTCAAGTTGCTTGCGGGTCGCTTCGTCCAGGTCAGAAGCGAACTGGGCGAATGCCGCCAGTTCACGGTACTGAGCCAGGGCGGTACGGATACCACCGGACAGCTTCTTGATGATCTTGGTCTGAGCGGCACCACCTACGCGGGATACCGAAACACCGGCGTTCACAGCAGGACGGATCCCGGAGTTGAACATCGCCGATTCCAGGAAGATCTGACCGTCGGTGATGGAAATCACGTTGGTCGGAACGAACGCGGAAACGTCGCCAGCCTGGGTTTCGATGATCGGCAGCGCGGTCAGGGAACCGGTCTTGCCAGTCACTGCGCCCTTGGTGAACTTCTCGACGTACTCTTCCGAAACGCGGGATGCGCGCTCCAGCAGACGGGAGTGGAGATAGAACACGTCACCTGGGTAGGCTTCACGGCCTGGCGGACGGCGCAGCAGCAGGGAAATCTGGCGGTAAGCCACTGCTTGCTTGGACAGATCGTCATAAACGATCAGCGCGTCTTCGCCGCGGTCACGGAAGAACTCGCCCATGGTGCAACCGGAGTACGGTGCCAGGAACTGCAGCGCAGGAGATTCGGAAGCACTGGCGGCCACGATGATGGTGTTGGCCAGGGCACCGTTTTCTTCCAGCTTGCGAACCACGTTGGCGATGGTCGATTGCTTCTGACCGATGGCCACGTAGACGCAGAAAATGCCGCTGTCTTTCTGGTTGATGATCGCGTCGATCGCCAGAGCGGTCTTACCGATCTGACGGTCACCGATGATCAGCTCACGCTGGCCACGGCCGACCGGGATCATGGCATCGACAGCCTTGTAGCCAGTCTGTACAGGCTGGTCTACCGACTTACGCCAGATCACGCCTGGAGCAACTTTCTCGACCGCGTCGGTCTCGGTGTTGTTCAGTGGACCTTTGCCGTCAACCGGGTTACCCAGTGCGTCGACAACGCGACCCAGCAGTTCCTTACCGACCGGAACTTCGAGGATGCGGCCGGTGCACTTGGCGCTCATGCCTTCAGCCAGACTGGTGTAAGCGCCGAGTACCACGGCACCTACGGAGTCTTGCTCGAGGTTGAGGGCCATACCGTAGACGCCGCCCGGAAACTCGATCATCTCGCCGTACATGACGTCGGCCAGACCGTGAATCCGCACGATACCGTCAGACACGCTGACGACAGTGCCTTCGTTACGGGCTTGGGAGGTCACATCGAGCTTGTCGATGCGGCCCTTGATAATTTCACTTATTTCGGAAGGATTGAGTTGCTGCATTGCTCTGCTGCCCCTTCAAACTCAAGATTTCAATGCTTCGGCCAGGCTCGCGAGTTTGCCGCGAACCGAGCCATCGATAACCAGGTCGCCGGCGCGGATCACGACACCACCAATCAGGGCGGCATCCTCCGCAACTTGCAGGCGCACTTCCCGATTGAGTCGTGCACTGAGAACCTTGGCGAGTTTGTCTTGCTGTTCTTGGTTCAATGCAAAAGCACTGGTGACTTCCACGTCTACCGATTTCTCTTGTTCGGCCTTGTACAGGTCGAACAGAGCGGCGATCTCCGGCAACAGCAGGAGACGGTCGTTTTCAGCAACGACGTGGATGAAATTCTGTGCCTTGACATCGAACTTGTCGCCACACACGTCAATGAACGTGGTGGCCTTTTCTGCGCTCGTCAGTCGCGGGGCCTTGAGCACGCGCTGCATGGTGTCGTCTTCCGACACCGCTGCTGCCAGGCCGAGCATGGCTGACCAATTGGCCAGTTGCTGGTGGGCCTGAGCGTGCTCGAAGGCCGCCTTAGCGTAAGGTCGGGCCAACGTGGTCAGTTCTGCCATGGTCGCCCTCGCTTAGATTTCAGTAGCCAGTTGGTTAACCAGCTCTGCGTGCGCGTCTTTATCGATTGCCTTGCCCAGGATCTTCCCGGCGCCGTCGACCACCAGGCTACCCAATTGGGCGCGCAGTGCGTCTTTGACACTGTTGAGTTCCTGTTCGATCTCGGCCAGAGCCTGAGCCTTCACACGGTCAGCTTCGACGCGAGCCTGTTCACGGGCCTCGTCGACGATCTGGTTACCGCGTTTCTTGGCTTGCTCAATGATTTCGGCTGCCTGAGCTTTCGCATCGCGCAGTTGATGACCCGCTTTCTCTTGGGCCAACTCCAGGTCGCGAGCTGCTCGGCTGGCAGCGTCCAGTCCATCCGCGATCTTCTTCTGACGTTCGTGCAGTGCCGCGATGACCGGAGGCCACACGAACTTCATGCAAAACAGTACAAAAATGAGGAACGCAACGGACTGGCCAATCAGGGTCGCATTAATGTTCACGCCAACACCTCGCTCGTTCGTTGTCCATCACACCAATCTACTCGAAACATTCGAGTGATTAGTGAGCGAGTTGACCGACGAAGGGGTTCGCGAAGGTGAAGAACAGAGCGATACCAACACCGATCATGGTCACGGCGTCGAGCAGACCGGCGACGATGAACATTTTGACTTGCAGCATTGGGACCATTTCTGGCTGACGCGCGGCGCCTTCCAGGAACTTGCCGCCCAGCAGGCCGAAACCAATTGCGGTACCCAGTGCGCCCAGGCCGATCAACAGTGCAACAGCGATAGCGGTTAGACCAACTACAGTTTCCATCTTTCCTCCCGACTTTTACGTCGTATGGTTTAGGTTTTTTTAATTTAAAGCGGTAAAACAAATCGTTTCGCGGCCCCTTGCGGGGCCACCCCGCGCCGAGGCATCGGGGACATCAGAACCGCCGAGACGGCTCTTAATGGTTTTCTTCGTGCGCCATCGACAGATAGACGATGGTCAGCATCATGAAGATGAACGCCTGCAGGGTGATGATCAGGATGTGGAACACCGCCCACGCCCATTGCAGCACCACGCCCAGGCCGCTGAGCCAGAGCAGACCGCTGCCGAACATCACGGCGATCAGGATGAACACCAGCTCGCCGGCATACATGTTGCCGAACAGTCGCAGGGCCAGCGAGATCGGCTTGGCGATCAGGGTGACGAATTCCAGCAGGAAGTTCACCGGAATCAGCAGGGCCTGAACGAAAATGTTCTTGCTGCCGAACGGATGCAGGGTCAGCTCGCCGATGAAGCCGCCGAGGCCCTTGATCTTGATGCTGTAGAAAATGATCAGTGCGAAGACCGAGAAGGCCATGCCCAGGGTCGCGTTCGGGTCGGTGGTCGACACGGCACGGAACGGGATGTGCTCATCGCCGGAGATCAGCATCGCCAGGTGCGGAATCCAGTCGACCGGGATCAGGTCGATGGCGTTCATCAGGAACACCCAGACGAAGATGGTCAGGGCCAACGGTGCAATTACCGGGCTGCGACCGTGGAAGCTGTCCTTCACGCTGCCATCGACGAACTCGACCAGGACTTCAACGAAGTTCTGCAAGGCGCCGGGTTGACCGGAAGTGGCTTTCTTCGCCGCCATGCGGAAAAGAAAGACAAAGATCAGGCCCAGTGCGACAGACCAGCCCAGAGTATCCAGGTGGAATGCCCAGAAGCCCATGGCCTTGGCCTCTGCTGCGGAATGGGCAAAGCCCCAGCCGCCGTTAGGTAGCTGACCGAAGGTCAGGTTCTGCAGGTGGTGCTGGATATAGCCCGAAGCGGTTGTTTCTGCTGACATGGTTGCCTCAAACGCCCTAAGGTCTCGAAAGTCTTGTTCTCATTAGCACAGGTGCGAACCAGCTGACCGACTGGGTCAGCACGAAGGCACCGAAGACTGCAATCGGCGCCAATGGCTTCACACCTGCGAACGTCAGTGCAAACAGCACTGCCGTCAAAATCAATTTACCCGCCTCGCCGGCATAAAAAGACCGGACGATGGACTGGGCTGCCCGGGCGCCGGAAAACCGAAAGGCCCTGTGAGCAAAATACACATTGGGGAGCAAGGCTATCAGGCCTCCGCAGAGTCCTGAGTACCCGGCAACGACTCCACGCCATTGCCAAAGCGCCAATGCAGCCACCAGCAAAACGACAAACTGGGCCAACAACACCGGAAATACCGCCAGGCGATGGAACGGCAACCTGTTTGGCGTGCGGGTTTCCATCACTGAAGCTCCTCAAGGGTCGGCTGCCACAAATCAATAACTTGGCATAAATTGTGCCGACAAAATGCGCGCAGAGTATAGGGGCGGTTCAGCCCCTATTCAACTGCCAGGTAGTGATTTCCGACTGCCCGCTACATGAGGAAATGTTTCAGCAGATTCAGCGGATATGTGCGAGTACCCCTTGTAGTTCATCCAGGGAGTTATAGCGAATTACCAACTGACCTTTTCCTTTCTGGCCGTGGCGGATCTGCACCGCGGAGCCCAGCCGCTCTGCCAGGCGCTGTTCAAGGCGACTGATGTCCGGATCGACCTTGGCAGGCTCGGCGGGCTCCTGTTTGCCACTGAGCCACTGGCGAACCAGGGCCTCGGTCTGACGCACCGTGAGCCCGCGTGCGACAACGTGTCGCGCCCCTTCGACCTGCCGTTCTTCCGGCAAACCGAGCAAGGCCCGGGCATGACCCATTTCCAGGTCGCCATGGGACAACATGGTCTTGATCACTTCCGGCAACGCGATCAGGCGCAGCAGGTTGGCCACGGTCACCCGGGATTTGCCCACCGCTTCGGCGACCTGTTGCTGGGTCAGCTGGAACTCCTGCTGCAAACGCTGCAGGGCCACGGCTTCCTCGATCGGGTTGAGGTCTTCGCGCTGGATGTTCTCGATCAGCGCCATGGCGATGGCGGTTTCGTCCGGCACATCGCGGACCATGGCCGGAATGGTTTCCAAGCCGGCCTGCTGGCTGGCGCGCCAGCGGCGTTCGCCGGCAATGATTTCAAAACGACCGCTGCCGATCGGGCGCACCACGATCGGCTGCATCACGCCCTGGGCCTTGATCGATTGCGCCAGTTCCTCCAGTGCCTGCGGGTCCATGTCGCGGCGCGGCTGGTACTTGCCGCGCTGGATCAGGTCCAGCGGCAGGTGCTGCAATTCGCGTTGGTCGGCCTGGACAGCCTGTTCTTCCAGCGAACTGACAGTCGGACCACTCAGCAGTGCATCCAGTCCACGTCCGAGACCTCGTTTCTTGACGGCCATGGGGATTCCTTAAGTTGCCGGGGCTGCGGTGCGTGAAGTGCGGCGTTGCCGACGAACCATCTCGCCGGCCAGGGCCAGGTAGGCCACGGCGCCACGGGATTGTTTGTCGTATGCCAGCGCGGGCATGCCGTAGCTCGGGGCTTCGGCCAGGCGAATGTTGCGTGGGATCACGGTGTCGTACAACTGGTCACCGAAATGTTCCTTGAGCTGTGCGGAAACGTCGTTCATCAAACTCAGACGCGGGTCGTACATAGTCCGCAACAGGCCTTCGACTTTCAGCTCCGGGTTGAGCAACTCGGCGATCCGCTTGATGTTATCCACAAGGTCGCTGAGTCCTTCCAGGGCAAAGTATTCGCACTGCATGGGGATAATCACCCCATCGGCGGCCACCAGCGCGTTGAGGGTCAGCATCGACAGCGACGGCGGACAGTCGATGAGGATGTAGTCGTAATTCTCTCGGATCGGCGCCAGGGCGCCGCGCAGGCGGCTTTCCTTCATCTGCATTTCCAGCAGCACCACTTCGGCCGCCGTCAGGTCGCGGTTGGCCGGCAGCAGCTGGTAACCGCCGTGCTCGGAGAAGTGCATGGCCTGGGCCAGGTCGCATTCGCCGATCAGCACATCGTAGATGGAGTATTCCAGAGCGTGTTTATCCACACCGCTACCCATGGTGGCGTTGCCCTGTGGATCGAGGTCGATCAGCAGCACCCGGCGCTTGGTCGCGACCAGGGATGCTGCGAGGTTGATGCAGGTGGTGGTCTTGCCCACGCCACCCTTCTGGTTCGCTATCGCGAATACCTTAGCCATTCTTGCTTGTGTTCCCAATCATGCCGTGCGGCGCAGTATCAGCAGATGGCGTTGGCCTTGGCAACCGGGTACGGCCAAGGCATGTTCGCTATCGAGGTGGAAGTCTGCCGGCAATGCTACCAGCTCATCGGCGGGATGGACGCCCTTCATTGCCAACCAGCGTGTCTCAGCGTCGCCGAGGTGGCGAGTCCAGCCGGTGAAGTTCTCCATGCTGCTGAAGGCCCGGGAAATGATCCCGTTGAAGGGCTGCGGCGGCTGGAAGGCTTCGACCCGACTGTGGATAACTTGCAGGTTATCCAGTTTCAGCTCGAGCTTGACCTGGGTCAGAAAGCGGGTTTTCTTGCCGTTGCTGTCCAGACAGGTCACTTGCGAATCGGGAAACAGGATTGCCAGGGGGATCCCCGGCATCCCACCGCCGCTGCCGACATCGAGCCAGCGGCCGTTTTCGACGAAGGACATCACGCTCAGGCTGTCGAGCAGATGGCGCGAGACCATTTCGTCGGGGTCGCGAACGGCGGTGAGGTTGTAGGCCTGGTTCCATTTGATCAACAAGGCCAGGTAACCCAGTAGCAAGGCGTGCTGGGCTTCACTCAGATTCACGCCGAGCTGACGGGCACCTGTGGATAACTCTTCCGCATGTTGCGAAGTAACCGACGAACTCAAGCGCTTTGCTCCAACTGACGGCCGGCGCCGCGTTTTTTCAGGTGAATCATCAACAGGGAAATCGCCGCGGGTGTCACACCCGGGATCCGCGAAGCCTGGCCCAGTGTCTCCGGACGCGTCACGCCGAGCTTGCTCTGGATCTCCTTGGACAGCCCGGAGATGTTGGTGTAATCGATATCCACAGGCAGTTTGGTGTCTTCGCTGGCGCGCAGACGAGCAATCTCGTCCTGCTGACGGTCGATATAACCGGCGTATTTGGTCTTGATCTCGACCTGCTCGGCGACTTGCGGATCCTCGGCCCCCTGCCCGGTCACCGCGACCAGACCAGCGTAGTCGATTTCCGGACGGCTCAGCAGATTCAGCAAGTTGTATTCGTGAGTCAGCGGCGTGCCGAATTTTTCGGCAATGGCGTCGCCTTGCTCGGTACCCGGGCGAACCCAAGTGCTTTTCAGCCGCTGTTCTTCCAGATCGATGCTTTCGCGTTTCTGGCAGAAGGCCGCCCAGCGCACGTCGTCCACCAGACCCAGCTCACGACCTTTTTCGGTCAGGCGCAGGTCGGCATTGTCTTCGCGCAGGATCAGCCGGTATTCGGCGCGGGACGTGAACATCCGATACGGTTCCTGGGTCCCCAGGGTAATCAGGTCGTCAACCAGCACACCGATGTATGCCTCGTCGCGACGCGGGCACCAACTGTCCTTGCCCTGGGCACGCAACGCGGCGTTCGCGCCAGCCAGCAAACCTTGTGCGCCGGCTTCTTCGTAGCCGGTGGTGCCGTTGATTTGCCCGGCGAAGAACAAGCCGCCAATGACTTTGGTTTCCAGGCTGTACTTCAGGTCACGCGGATCGAAGTAGTCGTATTCGATGGCATAGCCGGGACGCACGATATGGGCGTTTTCCATGCCGCGGATCGACTGGACGATCTGCAACTGCACGTCGAACGGCAAGGAGGTGGATATCCCGTTCGGGTACAGCTCGTGGGTGGTCAGGCCTTCGGGCTCGATAAAGACCTGATGGCTTTCCTTGTCGGCAAAGCGGTGGATCTTGTCTTCGATGGACGGGCAATAACGCGGGCCGATGCCTTCGATCACACCGGAATACATCGGCGAGCGATCGAGGTTCGCGGCAATGATTTCGTGGGTGCGGGCGTTGGTATGGGTAATCCAGCAACTGACTTGCCGTGGATGCTGCTCCTTGGAACCCATGAACGACATCACCGGAATCGGCGTATCGCCCGGTTGTTCGGACATCACCGAGAAATCCACGGAGCGACCGTCAATACGTGGCGGTGTACCGGTTTTCAGGCGACCGACACGCAACGGCAGCTCGCGTAGACGCTGGGCCAGGGCAATTGACGGTGGATCACCGGCGCGTCCGCCGGAATAGTTCTGCATTCCGATGTGGATAAGTCCACCAAGGAAGGTCCCGGTGGTCAGGACCACGGATTCGGCGAAGAAACGCAGGCCCATCTGAGTCACGACACCGCGAACCTGGTCCTGCTCGACGATCAGGTCGTCGGCGGCTTGTTGAAATATCCACAGGTTCGGCTGGTTTTCCAGGATCTCGCGTACCGCGGCCTTGTACAGCACGCGGTCGGCCTGGGCGCGGGTAGCGCGCACGGCTGGGCCTTTGCGGCTGTTCAGGACGCGGAACTGAATGCCGCCTTTGTCGGTGGCCATGGCCATCGCGCCGCCGAGGGCATCGATTTCCTTGACCAGATGGCTTTTGCCGATCCCACCGATGGCGGGGTTGCAGCTCATGGCGCCGAGGGTTTCCACGTTATGCGTCAACAGCAGGGTTTTTGCCCCCATGCGTGCGGACGCCAGTGCTGCCTCGGTACCGGCATGACCGCCGCCGATGACGATCACTTCAAAACGGGAAGGGAAATCCACCACGCACCTCGTGCCTGCTTCAAGTAGGTAATTAGGAATAGGGTCGGCCCACTTTTTTGAGCCAGGTCGTCAAGTATAGGGACTTCCCCCCTCCTAAAGAACCCTTTGCACAAAATTTAACCAGCTGTGGATGAATCACGGACAATAGAAATTAAAAAGAAAGAAATTTATAAGATCTTTGTTTTTATGTTTATTCTTAGTGAGCACCCTTTCTGTGGATAAGGTGCTACAGCCCTTATATATCAATATGTACAGAGATTCAAAAGTCTGTGGTCATGTGGTCACGAGGGGTTGGGATAACCGGTGTAAGCCTGTGGATTAAACAGGTGGTTATCCACAAGTGGGTTCATCCTCAGTTTTCAGGCCCTGTTATCAACCGAGCTGAGGCGTGGTTATTCACAGGGCTTAATCCACAGAAAAATGCCTGCCAGGGCAAATCGTAGGCAGCCGAAAGCCGCCGGAACGATCTCAAATCATCCGACCGGCAAAGAAATGTAGGAGCGGGCTTACTCGCGATGGCGATCTTAGGGCACCGCGATACCTGACGTAGCGGCATTCGATCTTGAAAACACAGCAAAACCTGTAGGAGCGGCCGGTCGACGCTCGATTGCCGGCGAAGCTTTTAGCGATCCAGGGGACGCTATCGCCAGCAAGCTGGCTCCTACAGGTATGCAGTTGATACCAGGAAGGTTATTTACCGATGCAGAAGCTGGAAAAGATCCGCCCCAGCAGGTCATCGGAGCTGAACGCGCCGGTAATCTCGCCGAGGAACTGCTGAGCGTGACGCAGATCCTCCGCCAGCAACTCGCCGGCGCCGGCCAGGGTCAGCTGTGCATGACCATGTTCCAGGGCCGCGCTGGCATGCCGCAGGGCTTCCAGATGGCGCCGACGGGCGCTGAAGCTGCTCTCGGCGGTCTGTTCATAACCCATGCAGGCCTTGAGGTGCTCGCGCAACAACTCCAGCCCCATGCCACCAACCTTGGCACTCAGGCTGATGGTGACATGGCCATCCTCGCTGACTTCCAGCGCCATGGCCTCGCCGCTCAAGTCAGCTTTGTTGCGAATCAAGGTGACTTTGGCCGGGTCTGGCCGCTGCTCGAGGAATTCCGGCCACAAGGCAAAAGGATCCAGCGCCTCCGGTGCGGTTGCATCCACCACCAGCAACACCCGATCAGCTTCGCCAATAGCCTTGAGCGCGCGCTCTACCCCAATCTTTTCCACCTGATCGTCGGTATCGCGCAAGCCGGCGGTATCCACCACGTGCAGGGGCATGCCGTCGATGTGGATATGTTCACGCAGGACATCGCGGGTGGTACCGGCGATCTCGGTGACGATCGCCGCCTCACGTCCGGCCAGGGCATTGAGCAAGCTGGACTTGCCGGCATTCGGCCGCCCGGCAATTACCACCGTCATGCCGTCGCGCAGCAACGCCCCCTGCCCGGCTTCGCGCATCACTGTGGATAACTCGCTGCGCACCGTGTCGAGCAGGGCCAGCACATGACCATCGGCGAGAAAGTCGATTTCTTCCTCGGGAAAGTCGATGGCCGCTTCCACATAGATCCGCAAGCCAATCAACTGCTCGGTAAGGTTATGCACACGCTGGGAAAACGCGCCTTGCAACGAACGCAGGGCATTACGCGCCGCCTGGGCGGAACTGGCTTCGATCAGATCGGCAATCGCCTCGGCCTGGGCCAGGTCGAGCTTGTCGTTGAGAAACGCACGCTCGCTGAACTCCCCCGGCCGAGCCAGTCGGCAGCCCAGTTGCAGACAACGTTGCAGGAGCATGTCGAGAACCACCGGCCCGCCATGGCCCTGCAGCTCAAGTACATCTTCACCGGTGAAGGAGTTCGGCCCCGGGAAATACAGCGCGAGCCCTTCATCGAGCACCTCGCCACTATCATCCAGGAACGGGCCGTAGTGGGCGTAGCGCGGTTTCAGCTCGCGACCGCTGATCGCCAGCGCCGCGGCGTGCGCCAAAGGACCGGAAATTCGCACGATACCGACGCCACCACGGCCCTGGGCGGTGGCAACGGCGGCGATGGTTTCCCGAGGAAGGTTCATGAAGCGGGTCTCGACGCTAAAAATGGCAGATAGCAAAACGCCCCACTAGGGGGCGTCTTGAGTGGTTATCCACAGAGTAGGTTACGCAGTGGCTTTCTTGGTAGCCGCTTCGATCTTCCGTGTGATGTACCACTGTTGAGTGATCGACAGGCAGTTGTTCACCACCCAGTACAGCACCAGGCCCGCAGGGAACCACAGGAAGAAGAAGGTGAAGATGATTGGCATCAGCTTCATCACCTTGGCCTGCATCGGATCCGGCGGTGTCGGGTTCAGACGCTGCTGGATGAACATGGTCGCACCCATGATGATCGGCAGGATGAAGAACGGATCCTTGATCGACAGGTCGGTAATCCACAGGATGAACGGCGACTGGCGCATTTCCACGCTTTCCAGCAACACCCAGTACAGCGAAAGGAATACCGGCATTTGCACCAGGATCGGCAGGCAGCCGCCCAGTGGATTGATCTTCTCTTTCTTGTACAGCTCCATCATGGCCTGCGACATTTTCTGCCGGTCGTCGCCATGCTGCTCTTTCAGTGCCGCCAGTTTCGGCGCCACGGCACGCATGCGCGCCATCGACTTGTAGCTGGCCGCCGACAATGGGAAGAAGAGTCCCTTGATCAGCATGGTCAGGAAGATGATCGAGAAGCCCCAGTTACCAACCAGGCTGTGGATATGTTGCAGCAACCAGAAGATCGGTTGGGCGATAAACCACAGGATGCCGTAGTCGACCGTCAGTTCCAGGCCTGGGGATAACTGCTTCAGTACAGCCTGGCTCTTCGGACCGGCATACAGAATGGCGCTGGTCTCGGTTTTCTGGCCGGGGGCCAGGGTCAGCGAAGGACCGGTGTAGCCAATGATGTAGTTGCCCTGGCTGTCCTTGCGGGTGCTCACGACATTGCTGTCGCCCTTGGCCGGAATCCACGCGGTGACGAAGTAGTGTTGCAACCAGGCAACCCAGCCCCCCTGAACGGTTTCCTTCAGCTGGCCCTTGTCGATATCTTTCATCGACACTTTCTTGTACGGCTCGGAACTTGTCCACAGGGCGGCGCCCAGATAAGTCGCGGTACCGGTGGCGGTGCTGGAGGATGGATCGGCGCTGGCATCGCGTTTCAGCTGGGCGAACATCGCACCCGACCAGGGTTGGGCACTCTGGTTGTCGATCAGATAAGACACGGTGACGTCATACAGGCCGCGTTTCAGGCTGAAACGCTTGATGTAGTTGACGCCGTTCTCGCTGAATTTCAGGTCCACGACCAGTTGGTCCTGACCATCGGCCAGTTGATAACTTTTTTGCGCGGAAACATACAGCGGGCGGCCGGTCGAACTCGCATCCGGGCCATTGGTACCGATCAGGCCGCTTTGGGCCAGGTAAGTACGCTCGCCGCCGTTGTCGAACAACTGGAAAGGAATTTCCGGATGGTCCTGACGACGTGGATAGAGTGGCAGCTTCAGCTGGGCAACATCCCCGCCTTTTGGATCGATAGCCAGGTCAAGCACATCCGTTTTTACATGGATGAGGTCGCTGCTGGCGGCCACCGGTGCTTCAACAGGCGCACTGGTGTCGTTGGCTGCACGTGGAATGTCATCACTGGCGCTTGCTTTGTTGCCAGATACCGAATCCGGCAAGCCAGGAACGGTGGTGGTGCTGGCAACATTCTGGGTCGGAAGGGCAGCTTGACCGTAGTCCTGGTTCCATTTCAGAACCCCGACATAGGTCACGATTGCCAGGGCGACGATCAGGATCGTGCGTTTGATATCCATGATTACTCGGCCATCGAAGAAGAACGGGAGGTAGGGATTGGTGGAACCGGGTCATAACCACCGGCATTCCACGGATGACAGCGACCTAAGCGACGAACGGTCAGCCAGCCACCGCGCAGGAGTCCATGAGTGTCGATGGCTTCATACGCGTAGCAAGAACAGCTGGGGTAGAAACGACAGTGATTGGCCATCAAGGGACTGATGGCATAGCGATAAAACTGGATCGGAACGAGGGCCAGTTTACGCATCTGGGCTGTCTACCCCCACAGTTTCGGTTTTGACTGCGGGTACCGCTGGCGCCGTACGGGCCAAGCGTTTCCAGAGTTTGCCGAAATGCTGGATCAATTCAGGGTTTTCGATATCGCCCAGACCTTTGCGCGCGACGATAACGATGTCCCAGCCGACCAGTGAATCCTGGTGCAGTCGGAACGACTCGCGCATCAGACGTTTGAGGCGATTGCGCTCAACGGAGAGCTTGACGCTCTTTTTACCGATAACCAGCCCCAGACGGGGATGATCCAGGTCGTTGTTGCGCGCAAGGAGCAGGAGATTTTTCCCCGGAACCTTGCCGGTAGGGGAGTCAAAGACTGCCTTGAAATGCCGAGGAGTAAGCAGACGCTTTTCCCGACTGAAGTCCTGACTCACCACCCGCGCCGGATTATCAAACTGCCAGACGAGCACGGCCTTTGGCGCGGCGACGCGACAGGACGGCACGACCGTTCTTGGTGGCCATGCGAGCACGGAAGCCGTGGGTGCGGGCGCGTTTGATAGTGCTGGGTTGGAAAGTACGTTTCATGGCGTTGCTACCTGGTTCGTCACAACGGGCCGGAATGGCCCCCGTTTTAAGAGACCGGGGATTCTAGAGAAAGCAAGCCCGCAGGTCAATTTCCAACCAGCTTTTACTTCATACGGATATTCGGGCCGATCCGTCTGCCAGCCTCGTCACCTAGATATAAAAATAAAGAAGGGAATTATTTAAAGCTTTTCTGTAAAGCTTATAGAAGCTTAGTAAGCGATTATCTGTGGATAAGTGGCTTGAGGCCATAAAACACGTACTGTACAGAGGATGACAACTGGGTGGGTAAGCGGTGCTCCGCCTGTGCCGCGCTGTCGGATAAGCTGTGCGTGGAATGCCATGTTATCCACAGGCAGGTTACCCACAGACTTTCGCCCCCACTTGTGCAATGGCCTCAAGGGCGGTTATCCACAGAGCTTATGCACATACCATTGGTCGCATTGTCCACCGATAAGCGGTTGATTCTTCAGGTTGTCCCTGCAACCTACATGTGGATAAGTGCTCGACCTGTCGGGTACAATGGCCGCTTGTTTTTGCCTCACCGGCTTTCAACTTAGGGGATATCCGTGTCAGTGGAACTTTGGCAGCAGTGCGTGGAGCTTCTGCGTGATGAGCTGCCTGCCCAGCAATTCAACACCTGGATCCGTCCACTACAGGTCGAAGCCGAAGGCGACGAGTTGCGTGTCTATGCACCGAACCGTTTTGTGCTCGACTGGGTGAATGAAAAGTACCTGGGACGTTTGCTCGAACTGTTGAACGAACATGGCAATGGTCTGGCCCCGGCGCTTTCCTTGTTAATAGGCAGCAAGCGCAGTTCCGCTCCGCGCGCCGCGCCGAATGCCCCGTTGGCCGCCGCCGCTTCCCAGGCCATGGTCAACAACGCGCCAACACCTGCCGCGGTTTCCTCGCCCGTGCCATCGGCACCGACCCCGAAGACGACGGTCGAGGTCAGCGTGGAACCGTCGCGCGACAGCTTCGATCCGATGGCCGGCGCCAGTTCGCAACAGGCTCCCGTGCGCGCTGAACAGCGCACCGTCCAGGTAGAAGGCGCGCTCAAGCACACCAGCTACCTGAACCGGACCTTTACCTTCGAGAACTTCGTTGAAGGCAAGTCCAACCAACTGGCCCGGGCCGCTGCCTGGCAGGTGGCGGACAACCCCAAGCATGGCTACAACCCGCTCTTCCTTTATGGTGGCGTCGGCCTGGGTAAGACCCACTTGATGCACGCCGTGGGTAACCACCTGTTAAAGAAGAATCCGAATGCCAAGGTGGTCTACCTGCATTCGGAGCGTTTCGTCGCGGATATGGTCAAGGCTTTGCAGCTGAACGCCATCAACGAATTCAAGCGCTTCTACCGTTCGGTGGACGCCCTGCTGATCGATGACATTCAGTTCTTCGCCCGCAAGGAACGTTCCCAGGAAGAGTTTTTCCACACCTTCAACGCCTTGCTTGAAGGCGGTCAGCAAGTGATCCTGACCAGCGACCGTTATCCGAAAGAGATCGAGGGCCTGGAGGAGCGCTTGAAGTCGCGCTTCGGCTGGGGCCTGACCGTTGCGGTCGAACCGCCGGAGTTGGAAACCCGGGTCGCGATCCTGATGAAAAAGGCCGACCAGGCGAAAGTCGAACTGCCCCATGATGCCGCGTTCTTCATTGCCCAACGTATTCGTTCCAACGTCCGTGAACTCGAGGGCGCGCTGAAACGGGTGATCGCTCACTCGCACTTCATGGGCCGCGATATCACCATCGAGCTGATCCGTGAGTCGCTGAAAGACCTGCTGGCGCTGCAAGACAAGCTGGTGTCTGTGGATAACATTCAGCGCACGGTGGCCGAGTACTACAAGATCAAGATTTCCGACCTGCTGTCCAAGCGCCGTTCGCGCTCGGTAGCGCGTCCACGTCAGGTTGCCATGGCCTTGTCCAAGGAACTCACCAACCACAGCTTGCCTGAAATTGGTGATGTCTTTGGCGGGCGCGACCATACTACGGTCTTGCATGCGTGCCGCAAGATCAACGAACTTAAGGAATCCGACGCGGACATCCGCGAGGACTACAAGAACCTGCTGCGTACACTGACCACTTGATGACACCAGCGCAGCTTATTAAGGCAAGGGACTAGACCATGCATTTCACTATTCAACGCGAAGCCCTGTTGAAACCCCTGCAACTGGTCGCAGGCGTCGTTGAGCGCCGCCAGACCTTGCCGGTGCTCTCCAATGTGCTGCTGGTCGTCGAAGGCCAGCAACTGTCGCTGACCGGTACCGACCTGGAAGTCGAACTGGTTGGTCGTGTCCAACTCGAAGAGCCGGCGGAGCCAGGTGAAATCACCGTACCGGCACGCAAGCTCATGGACATCTGCAAGAGCCTGCCCAACGACGCCCTGATCGATATCAAGGTCGATGAGCAGAAGCTGGTGGTGAAAGCCGGTCGTAGCCGGTTCACCTTGTCCACTCTGCCGGCGAACGACTTCCCGACAGTGGAAGAAGGTCCGGGGTCGCTGACCTGCCAACTCGACCAGAGCAAGCTGCGTCGCTTGATCGAACGCACCAGCTTCGCCATGGCTCAGCAGGATGTGCGTTACTACCTCAACGGTATGCTGTTGGAAGTGTCCGCCGGGGTGATCCGCGCCGTGGCCACCGACGGTCACCGTCTGGCCATGTGCTCGATGCAGGCCGATATCGGTCAACCGGATCGTCACCAGGTGATCGTGCCGCGCAAGGGCATCCTGGAATTGGCCCGCCTGCTGACCGAGCCGGAAGGCAACGTCAGCATCGTCCTCGGTCAGCACCATATTCGTGCGACCACCGGTGAGTTCACCTTCACCTCCAAGCTGGTGGATGGCAAGTTCCCGGACTACGAGCGGGTACTGCCAAAAGGCGGTGACAAGCTGGTCCTGGGCGATCGCCAGGCGCTGCGCGAGGCCTTCAGCCGTACCGCGATCCTCTCCAACGAGAAGTACCGCGGCATCCGCTTGCAACTGGCCAATGGTCAACTGAAGATCCAGGCCAACAACCCCGAGCAGGAAGAAGCGGAGGAGGAAGTCGGCGTCGAGTACAACGGCGGCTCGCTGGAAATCGGCTTCAACGTCAGCTATCTGCTGGATGTGCTGGGTGTGATGACCACCGAGCAGGTGCGCCTGATCCTGTCGGACTCCAACAGCAGCGCACTGGTGCAGGAGTCCGACAACGACGACTCCGCCTACGTCGTCATGCCGATGCGCCTGTAACGGTGTCGCGCCTGCCCATGTCCAGCCAACGCTAGATGTCCCTCAGTCGTGTTTCGGTCACCGCGGTGCGTAACCTGCAGCCGGTGACCTTCTCCCCCTCCCCGCGTATCAATATCCTTTACGGCGCCAACGGCAGCGGAAAAACCAGCGTGCTCGAAGCGCTGCATCTGCTCGGGCTCGCGCGCTCGTTTCGCAGTACCCGCCTGTTACCGGTGATCCAATACGAGCAACTCGCCTGCACGGTCTTTGGTCAGGTGGAATTGGCTGAGGGTGGACACAGCGCGTTGGGAATATCGCGGGATCGTCAGGGTGAATTTCAGATCCGCATCGACGGCCAGAATGCCAAGAGCGCGGCGCAATTGGCGGAAATCCTGCCGTTGCAGTTGATCAACCCGGACAGTTTTCGTTTGCTGGAGGGCGCCCCGAAGATCCGCCGCCAGTTCCTCGACTGGGGTGTGTTCCACGTGGAACCTCGTTTCATGTCGACTTGGCAGCGCTTGCAGAAGGCCTTGCGGCAGCGGAACTCATGGCTGCGGCATGGTACACTTGACGCCGCTTCGCAAGCGGCCTGGGACCGGGAACTGTGCCTGGCCAGCGCCGAAATCGATGAATACCGCCGCGCTTACATCAAAGCCTTGAAACCAGTCTTTGAGCAGACCTTGAGCGAGCTAGTCGAACTCGAGGGCTTAACGCTGAGCTATTACCGTGGTTGGGACAAAGAGAAGGAATTGAGCGCCGTGCTCGCTTCTTCCCTGCACCGGGACCAGCAAATGGGTCACACCCAAGCCGGACCACAGCGAGCTGATTTGCGTCTTCGATTGGGCGCGCACAATGCCGCGGACATCTTGTCCAGGGGTCAGCAGAAGCTGGTGGTCTGTGCCTTGCGCATTGCTCAGGGGCACCTGGTCAGTCAGGCACGACGCGGTCAGTGTATTTATCTGGTGGATGACCTGCCGTCCGAGTTGGACGAGCAACACCGTCGTGCACTCTGTCGCTTGCTGGAAGACTTACGCTGCCAGGTGTTTATCACCTGTGTAGACCACGAATTATTGAGGGAAGGCTGGCAGACGGAAACGCCAGTTGCTTTGTTCCACGTGGAACAAGGCTGTATCACCCAGACCCACGACCATCGGGAGTGAAGGCATGAGCGAAGAAAATACGTACGACTCGACCAGCATCAAGGTGCTGAAAGGTTTGGATGCCGTACGCAAACGTCCCGGTATGTACATTGGCGACACCGATGATGGTAGCGGTCTGCACCACATGGTGTTCGAGGTGGTCGACAACTCCATCGACGAAGCACTCGCCGGCCATTGCGACGAGATCAGCATCATCATCCACACGGATGAATCCATTACCGTGCGTGACAACGGTCGCGGCATTCCGGTGGACGTGCACAAGGAGGAAGGCGTATCTGCCGCCGAGGTCATCATGACCGTGCTGCACGCCGGCGGTAAGTTCGACGACAACTCCTATAAAGTCTCCGGCGGTTTGCACGGTGTGGGTGTGTCGGTGGTGAACGCCCTGTCCGAGTTGCTGGTACTGACGGTGCGTCGCAGCGGCAAGATCTGGGAGCAGACCTACGTTCACGGTGTTCCACAGGAACCGATGAGAACCGTCGGCGACAGTGAAACCACCGGTACCGAGATTCACTTCAAAGCCTCCGGCGACACGTTCAAGAACATCCACTTCAGCTGGGACATTCTGGCCAAGCGGATTCGTGAGCTGTCCTTCCTCAACTCCGGTGTCGGTATCGTCCTCAAGGACGAGCGCAGCGGCAAGGAAGAGCTGTTCAAATACGAAGGCGGCCTGCGTGCGTTCGTTGAATACCTGAACACCAACAAGACCCCGGTCAACCAGGTGTTCCACTTCAACGTCCAGCGCGAAGACGGCATCGGCGTGGAAATCGCCCTGCAGTGGAACGACAGCTTCAACGAGAACCTGTTGTGCTTCACCAACAACATTCCTCAGCGTGACGGCGGTACTCACCTGGTGGGTTTCCGTTCCGCGCTGACGCGTAACCTGAACACCTACATCGAAGCGGAAGGTTTGGCGAAGAAGCACAAGGTCGCCACCACCGGTGACGATGCCCGTGAAGGTTTGACCGCGATCATTTCGGTCAAGGTCCCGGATCCGAAGTTCAGCTCCCAGACCAAGGACAAGCTGGTCTCTTCCGAAGTGAAGACCGCCGTCGAACAGGAAATGGGCAAGTACTTCTCCGACTTCCTGTTGGAAAACCCGAACGAAGCCAAGCTGGTGGTCGGCAAGATGATCGACGCCGCCCGTGCCCGTGAAGCGGCGCGTAAAGCCCGTGAGATGACCCGCCGTAAAGGTGCGCTGGATATTGCCGGCCTGCCGGGTAAACTGGCGGATTGCCAGGAAAAGGACCCTGCCCTTTCCGAACTGTACCTGGTGGAAGGTGACTCTGCTGGCGGTTCCGCCAAGCAGGGTCGTAACCGTCGCACCCAGGCGATCCTGCCGTTGAAGGGCAAGATCCTCAACGTGGAAAAAGCCCGTTTCGACAAGATGATCTCGTCCCAGGAAGTGGGCACGCTGATCACCGCGTTGGGCTGCGGTATCGGCCGTGACGAGTACAACATCGAGAAGCTGCGTTACCACAACATCATCATCATGACCGATGCTGACGTCGACGGTTCGCACATCCGTACCCTGCTGCTGACCTTCTTCTTCCGTCAGTTGCCGGAGCTGATCGAGCGTGGCTACATCTACATCGCCCAGCCACCGTTGTACAAGGTGAAGAAAGGCAAGCAAGAGCAATACATCAAAGACGACGACGCCATGGAAGAGTACATGACGCAGTCGGCCCTGGAAGACGCGAGCTTGCACTTGAACGAGGATGCACCGGGGATTTCCGGGGAAGCGCTGGAACGTCTGGTGAATGACTTCCGCATGGTGATGAAGACCCTCAAGCGTCTGTCGCGCCTGTATCCGCAGGAATTGACCGAGCACTTCATCTACCTGCCAGCGGTGAGCCTTGAGCAGTTGGGCGATCACTTGGCAATGCAGGAATGGTTGGCCAAGTATGAAGTCCGCCTGCGTCTGAACGAGAAGTCCGGCCTGGTCTACAAAGCCAGCCTGCGTGAAGACCGTGAGCGTAACGTCTGGCTGCCGGAGGTCGAACTGATCTCCCATGGTCTATCCAACTACGTCACCTTCAACCGCGATTTCTTCGGCAGCAACGACTACAAGACCGTCGTGACCCTGGGCGCGCAGTTGAGCACCTTGCTCGACGAAGGCGCTTACATTCAGCGTGGCGAACGCAAGAAAGCCGTGACCGAGTTCAAGGAAGCCCTGGACTGGTTGATGGCCGAAAGCACCAAGCGCCACACCATCCAGCGCTACAAAGGGTTGGGTGAGATGAACCCGGATCAATTGTGGGAAACCACCATGGACCCTGCGGTTCGCCGGATGCTGAAAGTGACGATCGAAGACGCCGTCGGCGCGGATCAGATCTTCAACACGCTGATGGGCGATGCGGTTGAACCGCGCCGTGACTTTATCGAGAGCAATGCGTTGGCGGTGTCGAACCTGGATTTCTGATGCTGTTGTCGCTTGGTTAGATGATGCATTCGGCGGTGTTATATGTAATCGCGCCCGATCCTCTGGTGCTGGCTTAGTCCGGCATTATGTTCGGGCCTTCTTATTTCTGGAGACATGGAAGTTGTTGGCCCCAAAGCCTTTCCAGACTTACCCAGGCCTCGTCTGGGCTCACTCCCCCCAAGATTTAAAATCAAATTCCCTTCATGTATTCAGTAAGCCGGTCTACACTCAAGAATTGGTAACACAGTATGGCAATGTGCCATACTGTGGATCGAATGGCTTTACCACTATCCGACGACTGACCCCGCTCCGCGCTCAAGTAGCCTGGAGTCTCGGCGGATAACCTGGTTGTACAGTGGAGCTTTGTTCAACTGATTCAGGGAGGAACCGATGTCGTCATTCGATAACCCGCAGGGTTCGCAGCCCATCCCCCCGGCTCGTGCTTTTTTCTGGATGCCCCTCGTCCCCGCTGCCTGTGGTGCTTGCGTGTTGCTCTTGAGCAACTGGGGTCCGGCCAACCTGGCTTGGTCGGCGGGTTTGTTGCTGGTGGGTGGCCTCGTCGGACTCCTGAACCTGCGTCAGTATCGGCAACTGTCAGCCCGGATCCTGAGTGACGCACAAGCCGCCCAGGTCCCGGTCGATGCCGCACCAACCGGTGGACTGGAGGCGGTCTGCCTGGAGGCGATTCCCATCTGGTCCCGGCAAATCGAAAGCTCTCGCACCGAGACCGAAACCGCCATCATTGAACTGACCAGCCGCTTCAGCGCTATCTCCCAACGTTTGCAACAGACCGTCGATGCCTCCCAGGCCACGGCAGGCGATCTGGCCGAGGGCAGCCAGGGTGGCGCGCTGGAGGTGCTGGCCAAGAGTGATGCCGAATTGCTACACGTGATTGAGTCGCTCAAGACCATTCAGCAAAGCCGTGACGAGATGCTGGTGCAGGTGCGCAACCTCACCGGCTATACCGGCGAACTACGGGCCATGGCCGGTGAAGTGGCCGCCATCGCCCAGCAGACCAACCTGCTGGCGCTCAACGCCGCCATCGAGGCCGCCCGTGCCGGCGAAGCGGGACGCGGTTTCGCGGTGGTCGCCGACGCGGTACGCACCCTCTCCAGCCAATCCAGCGAGACCGGGCAGAAGATGTCCGCCAAGGTCGACATCATCAACGGCGCCATCAACCAGTTGGTGGAGGCCGCAGCCAGCAGCACCGACCTCGACAAGGATTCAGTCGCCAACTCGGAAGCCAGCATCCAGGGCGTACTCGTCCGTTTCAAGAGCATCACTGGCCAGCTCTCCGACTCCGCCGCCCTGTTGCAACGCGAGGGCCTGGGGATTCGCGACGAGGTCACCGAAGTGCTGATCAACCTGCAATTCCAGGATCGGGTCAGCCAGATCCTCGCGCAGGTGCGCAACAACATGGAAGCGCTGCTCCGTCACTTGCGCGAAGCCCAGAAGCCGGGAGCCACGGTGGTGGTCGACGCGCCCGCCTGGTTGGCGGAAATGGAGCTGAGTTACGCCACCGATGAGCAACGCCGTAATCACCACTCGGGTAAGGTCAATGTCAATCAACCCGCTAACATCCAGGAAATCACCTTCTTTTAGGAGCCGGTCATGGCGAAGAACGTAATGGTGGTCGACGATTCAAGCAGTGTTCGTCAGGTAGTCAGCATTGCGCTCAAAAGCGCCGGATATGACGTGATCGAAGCCAGTGATGGCAAGGATGCGCTGGGCAAGCTGACCGGGCAGAAAATTCACCTGATCATCAGCGATGTGAACATGCCGAACATGGACGGCATCACCTTCGTCAAGGAAGTGAAAAAGCTGCCCAGCTACAAGTTCACTCCAATCATCATGCTGACCACCGAGTCCCAGGAAGCCAAGAAGCAGGAAGGACAAGCCGCGGGGGCGCGAGCCTGGGTGGTCAAGCCATTCCAGCCGGCGCAAATGCTCGCGGCCGTATCCAAGCTGATCCTGCCCTGAGTCCGGGTATCACCAAGACCGGACGAACAGGGAGATTCGAGCATGCCGATCATTTGCCAAGCAGACACTTCGACCCCGCACCTGGGGATTGAAGGCGAGATGACCATCTACACCGCCGCGCAGTTGTATGCCGAATTGGTCCCGTTTCTGGCGTTGGCCAGCCCGCTGGACATCGACCTCTCGCAGGTCACTGAAATCGATGGCGCGGGCCTGCAGCTGTTGATGCTTGCCAAGCGCGAAACCTTGCGCACAGGCGTTGCGCTGCAACTGAGTGGGCACAGCCAGGCGGTGCTCGAGGTGTTCGAACTGTGCGACCTGGCCGGTACGCTGGGGCACCCGTGATCCATAGTTGCAAGCTTCCCGCGGTTCTTTGACCGTGGAGCGATGAAAGGGACTCTATCGTGAGTATCAATCTCGACCAGGCACAGCAAACCTTTATCGTGGAAGCGCGCGAGCTGCTCCAGGATATGGAGTCGTCGTTGCTGCATCTGGAGTCCGTACCCGATGACGCCGACGCCATCGGAGCGATTTTTCGTGCCGCGCACACCATCAAGGGCTCTGCTGGACTGTTTGGGCTCAGCCCTATCGTCGGTTTCACCCACATTGTCGAGGATGTGCTGGACCGGTTACGCGATGGCGCCATACAAGTCGATGGCGAATTGATCGCCCTGCTGCTCAAAAGCGCCGACCATATGTTGGAGCTGGTTGAAGTCGTGGCCGGTGCCGGCGAAGCGTTGAGCGACCTCGCCCTGGAGCGTGAAGCGGGGCTGCGTCGGGGATTGCTCAACTATCAAGCCGCGCGGGCCGCATCCGTCGTGCCCGCGCTGCTCGATATCCCCATGGCCCAACCGGTGGCCGGGCAGAACTCGGGCGGTTCCGGTTATTGGCATATTTCCCTGCGTTTCGGGCCGGACGTGTTTCGCAATGGCATGGATCCGCTGTCCTTTCTTCGCTACCTCAATACCCTGGGCGAGATCGTCCATGTGGTCACCCTCGCCGATACCCTGCCCGCTCTGGAGCAGTTCGACGCCGAGAGCTGCCACCTGGGGTTCGAGATCGATCTGGATTCCGACGCCAGCCGTGAAACCATTGCCGAAGCATTCGATTTCGTGCGTGACGACTGCCAGATTCATATCCTGGCGCCCCACAGTCGCCTGGAAGAGTACCTGCGACTGATCGAGGCGTTGCCCGAAGAACCTGCGCGATTGGGGGAAATCCTTACCCGATGTGGGGCGCTGACGGCCCAGGAGTTGGAGGACGGTCTGCGCACCCAGCGCGAGAGCGCCGAGTCGGCCGGGACACCGGCCATGCCACTGGGCGAAATCCTGATTGAACAACGCGTGGTCGAACCGGTTGTGGTGCAATCCGCATTGGAAAAACAGGGTCGTCAACGCGAGCCCCAGGCGACGGCTGTCGAAGCCCGCTTCGTCCGGGTCAATGCCGACAAGCTGGACGAATTGATCAACCTGGTGGGCGAGTTGGTCATCGCCAGCGCCGGGGCCAATCTGCTCGCGCGCAGCAGCCCGAGCGGGCCGTTGCAGGAGTCCACCTCGGTGGTGTCGGGACTGGTGGAGGAAATCCTCGACGGTGCGCTGCACCTGCGCATGATCCCCATCGGCGATACGTTCAACCGCTTTCGCCGTGTGGTGCGGGATGTCAGCCAGGAACTGGGCAAGGATATCGAGCTGCTGATCAGCGGTGCCGACACCGAACTGGACAAGACCGTGGTGGAGAAAATCGGCGACCCGCTGATGCACCTGCTGCGCAACGCGATGGATCACGGCATCGAGTCCCCGTCGGTACGCGAGGCTGCCGGCAAGTCCGCCAAAGGCCGACTGCAACTCAATGCCTTTCATGACTCGGGCAGCATCGTGCTGGAGATTGCCGACGATGGTGCCGGCCTCAATCGTGATCGGATTCTGCAAAAAGCCATCGAGCGCGGCCTGGTTCCCGCGGCATCGAACCTGACCGACCAGGAAATCTACAACCTGATTTTCGAACCGGGGTTTTCCACCGCCGAGGCGGTGACCAACCTGTCCGGACGCGGCGTGGGCATGGATGTGGTCAAGCGCAATATCACGCTGTTGCGGGGCACCGTCGATCTGGATAGCCAACCCGGCCAAGGTACGATCATCCGTATCCGCCTGCCGTTGACCCTGGCGATCATCAACGGGTTCCTGGTGGGCATCGGCCAGATCCACTACGTGATACCACTGGAAATGGTCCAGGAATGCATTGAGTTGAATGCCTTGCAGCGTCAGGACATGTCGGGAGACAACTACCTGGACCTGCGTGGCGAGATCCTGCCGTTGGTGCGTTTGCGCGACCACTTCGGTCATGCGGGGCGCAGCGTTCGCCGTGAGAACGTGGTGGTGGTCCGGTGTGCCGAGCAAAAGGCCGGGCTGGTGGTCGATGACCTGCTGGGCGAATTCCAGACCGTCATCAAACCCCTTGGCAAGCTGTTCAATGCACTGCGTGGCATCAGTGGTTCTACCATCCTGGGTAGCGGCGAGGTTGCGCTGATTCTCGATGTTCCGTCGTTGCTGATGGAGCTGGTCCAGCGTGAAACCCGGCAGGCCGCTGTTTATTCCTTGACCGATAGCAAATCTGGCAACTCAGCCAACCACACCGCACATGGAGGGGCTCTTCAATGAAATGGTTCTACGATCTGAGAATAGCAACCAAGCTCATCACTTCGTTTCTGCTGGTGTTGGCGCTGACGGCGGTGATGGGCGTATTCGCCGTCATTCAGCTGGGCCAGGTCAACCAGACGGCCACCGACATGCGCGAGAACTGGTTGCCCTCCGTGCGCCTGTCCTCGGGCATTCGTTTTTTTGTCGCCAACTACCGGGTCAAGGAGATCCGCTATCTGTTGTCTGAAGACACGAAGGAACAGGCTCAGTATGAACAGGAAGTTGCCGATGCGCGCAAGGATGTCGACAGCCGCATTGTCCGCTATGAAAAGGAGGGCTTGATCTCCAGCCCCAAGGAACAAGCGCTGTTCGATACCTTCAAGAGCGACTGGGAGAGCTACCTCGTTATCAGCAAGAAGCTGCTCTCCGAATCCCGGCAAGGGACAAGGGAACAAGCGATGGTCATCCTCAAGGGGGACTCGAAGCGAACCTTTGACGGTATTGCTGACGATCTGCTGAAGCTGATCGAACTCAACGATGCCGGTGCGACGGCCGCCAATCAACGTGGTAACGAGATCTACGCCAACGGACGGATGTCGATCATGGCCGCGATCATCGTCGCCCTGCTCGTGGGCATTGCCCTGGCGTTGTTCATTTCTCGGGCTATCGCCAATCCGCTGAAAATAGCGGCCGGGGTTGCCACTCAGTTAGCGGAGGGCAATCTGGCGGTCAGCATCGAGTCGGGCTCCAAGGACGAGACCGGTCAGGTGCTCACGGCGATGCAGGCCATGGTCGGCAAGCTCTCGCAGATCATCGGTGAAGTCCGCACGGCCGCCGACAGCCTGGCCAGCGCTTCCGAGGAGGTCAGCGCCACGGCCCAGTCCATGAGCCAGGCCACCAGCGAGCAGGCGGCCAGTGTCGAAGAGACCAGTGCCTCCATCGAGCAGATGAGCGCCAGCATCAACCAGAATACCGAAAACGCCAAGATCACCGATGGCATGGCGAGCAAGGCGGCCAAGGAAGCCACCGATGGTGGCGACTCCGTGCAGCAGACCGTCCAGGCCATGAAAAAAATCGCCCAGCGCATCAGCATCATCGATGACATTGCCTACCAGACCAACCTGCTGGCCTTGAACGCGGCCATTGAAGCGGCGCGGGCCGGCGAGCACGGCAAGGGCTTCGCGGTGGTCGCGGCGGAAGTACGCAAACTGGCCGAGCGCAGCCAAGTGGCCGCGCAGGAGATCGGTGAGCTGTCCACCAGCAGCGTCGAAATGGCCGAACGGGCCGGGCGCTTGCTGGACGAGATGGTGCCCTCGATCAACAAGACCTCCGATCTGGTTCAGGAAATCACCGCGGCCTCCGAAGAACAGGCGGCTGGCGTGGCGCAGATCAACACCGCGATGAATCAGCTCAACCAGGTTACCCAGCAAAACGCCTCGAGCAGCGAGGAGTTGGCCGCCACTGCCGAAGAGATGAGCAGCCAGGCCGAACAGTTGCAGCAGGCGATGAGCTTTTTCACGCTGGAGGCGGCGAACAGCGCGACCGTCAATGCGCCACAAGGCAAATCACGCTCGGCCGGCGGCGCGGCGCGGACGCTGGTGCGGACACCGCAACCGGTGCTGAACAAGAGCTTCGCCCAGGCTATCGGGCCTGACGAAAGCGAGTTCACTCGGTTCTGATCGACGCCTGGACGCGGGCCCTTTTCATGCAGGAGAGCAACATGGGCGCATTAACGACTACCCGACAGGCGGCCGCGGTTCATATGCAGGAGGCGCAGTATCTGACGTTCCTGCTGGCCGGTGAAATGTTCGCCATCGGTATCCTGGGGATCAAGGAAATCATCGAGTACGGCCATGTCACGCCAGTGCCGATGATGCCCGCCTTCGTGCGTGGCGTGATCAATCTGCGCGGTGCCGTGGTGCCGGTGGTGGACCTGGGAGCGCGTTTCGGGCAGCAGTGTTCGACGGTGACCCGGCGCAGCTGCGTGGTGATCATCGAAGCCAACGCTGATGACCGCCAGGCCCAGGATATCGGTTTACTGGTCGACACCGTGTCCGAGGTGCTGGAAATCCCGGCGGCCGAGATTGAACCACCGCCGAGTTTCGGTGCGCGTATTCGCGCCGATTTCATCAGTGGCATGGCCAAGGTCGAGGGCAAATTTGTCATTGTCCTGCAGGTCGATCGGGTGTTGTCCGTGGACGAGATGTCGCAACTGGCGGAGGTCGGTGACAGCCACCCACGGCAGGTCCAGTGAGTGACCAACAAGGAGCTTCAGGTTGAACGGCATCAAGCTCGAGGATCGCGAATTCACCCAGTTCCAGGGCTGGCTCTACGGTGTGTCGGGCATCAGCCTGTCGCCCGCGAAAAAGGCCCTGGTTGCCGGGCGTCTGTTCAAGCGCCTCAAGTACCACGAGTTGGAGAGCTATGGTGCCTATTTCAAACTGATCATGGACAGGGAGAACACTGGCGAGCTGCAGGTGGCCCTCGACCTGTTGACCACCAACGAGACGTACTTCTTCCGCGAACCCAAGCATTTCGACTTTCTGCGTCAACAGGTGTTACCCCGCGCGGCGCCAGGCAAGACCTTCCGGGTCTGGAGCGCGGCCAGTTCGTCGGGCGAAGAGCCCTACAGCCTGGCCATGACCCTGGCCGAGGGCTTGGGCAGCACACCCTGGGAGGTCGTCGGCTCGGATATCAGCACCCAGGTACTGGCCAAGGCCCGCAGCGGGCACTACCCGATGGAGCGGGCGAGCAACCTGCCACCCGCTTTGTTGAATCGCTATTGCCTCAAGGGCATTGGCCAGCAGGCCGGCACTTTTCTGATCGACAAGGCCCTGCGCCAGCGGGTGAGCTTCATCCAGGTCAACCTGAACGACAACCTGCCGCAATTGGGCGAGTTCGAAATCATTTTCCTGCGCAACGTGATGATCTACTTCGATCAGGAGACCAAGCGCAAAGTGGTCAACCGTCTCATGCCGTTTCTCCGGCGCGGCGGCTACTTCATCATCAGCCACTCGGAAAGCCTGCACGGCGTCAGCGACGCGTTCAAGCTGGTGGCTCCTTCCATCTATCAAAAGCCATGAAGGTCACCATTGCCATGGACGTCGAGGAAATCTACCTGGCTCCCGGAAGCCTGTGCTTTCGCAACAGTCCCACCCGGATCCATACGCTGTTGGGGTCTTGTGTTTCCATGGTTGTCTGGCATCCGGTACGCAAGCTGGGCGGGATATCCCATTGCCTGCTGCCAGGCCGTCGACAGCGTGGCGTGGCGCTGGACGGCAGCTATATCGACGAAGCCTTCGAGTGGCTGATGCGCAACATTCAGGCCTATCAGAGCGAGGCCAGCGAGTATCAACTGAAGTTGTTCGGCGGTGGTGAGATGTTTCCCGAACAATCGCGCGATTATCCCGCGGGGGATGTTGCCGGTCTGAACCGCGCGGCCGTCACCACCATCGCGGCGCGTCTGCGGTTGTCGCCGTGTGCCATGGACCTGGGGGGAACCGGGCATCGCAGCCTGATCTTCGACACCCGCAACGGTGATGTCTGGGTCCGGCATCTCTCTTTGCATACGGCGGAGGGCTGCTATGAAAAAAATAAGCGTACTGCTAGTCGATGACTCCGCCGTGGTCCGCCAGGTGCTGATGGCGATTCTCGACCAGGCACCGGATATCGAGGTGACGGTAGCCGCCGACCCGATCTTCGCCATGGACAAAATGGCCAAGGCCTGGCCGGATGTGATTGTGCTCGACGTGGAAATGCCACGCATGGACGGCATTACCTTCCTGAAAAAAATCATGGCCGAGCGTCCCACCCCGGTGGTCATCTGTTCCTCGCTGACTGAGCGTGGCGCCGAGACCACCTTGCAGGCGCTCGCGGCCGGGGCGGTGGATATCATCACCAAGCCACAGGGCGGCGTTAAGCACTTCCTGCTCGAGTCCGCCGCTCATCTGCTCGCGGCCGTGCGTGGCGCGGCCGGCGCCAATGTCAAGAACCTCACCCCGCGTGCCGCCACGCCACGCCTTGAGGTCGCCGCCAAGCTGAGCGCCGATGCGATGTTATCGGCGGCCGGCAGCCAGGCGATGGCCCAGACCACCGAGCGCATCGTCGCCATCGGCACTTCCACGGGCGGGACCCAGGCGCTGGAGGCGCTGCTCACCGCATTGCCGAGAGTCTGCCCGGGGATTGTCATCGTTCAGCATATGCCGGAGAAATTCACCGCCTCCTTTGCCCAGCGCCTCAACGGCTTGTCGCAGATTGAAGTCCGTGAGGCGCAAAACAATGATCGGGTACTGCCTGGCCTGGCACTGATCGCCCCGGGCGGCAAGCACATGATGCTGGTGCGTAACGGTGCCTACTACCATGTGCAGGTGGCGGACGGTCCGCTGGTCAATCGCCATCGTCCGTCGGTGGATGTGCTCTTTCGCTCGGTGGCCAAGTTCGCTGGCAAGAACGCCACCGGTATCATCATGACCGGCATGGGGGACGATGGTGCGCGTGGCCTCAAGGAAATGGCTGATGCCGGTGCCGCGACGGTGGCCCAGGACGAGGCCAGCTGCGTGGTGTTCGGCATGCCCAGGGAAGCCATCAAGCTGGGCGCCGCCAAACGCGTCCTGTCCTTGCAGGATATGCATCTGGCGGTACTGGGCAAGTAGTGCTAATCCCCCACCCTCTCCCCGGGAACGTTTCCCAGTCAGCACATTTGCGCTACCGACGCCTCAATCATTGCGCCAAGTCAGGAGGGGTTCAGGACTCGGCTGTATGATGTTTAGAAATATGCGGTAATAAAAAATCCGATCAGTGCCAACCGGTAAGCCGTTCTCCAGGATAAGACCCATGCCCGACCCGCAGCCCTTGACCCCCCTGGAACCGGAAAAACCTTCCGCCTCGCTGGGCGAACAAGCCCGCTCGATGGGCCTGCGCGCCAATCGCTTCGTCGCGCTCACGGGCCTGCAAGGCAAAGGCCTTGCGCTGCTCGTCGGGTTGCTGGCTTTTGTCTGGATCGTCGGCGGTATCTACAAGGTCCAGCCCGACGAGCAAGGTATCGTCCTGCGTTTCGGTAAATGGGTCGATACCACCGAGGCCGGTTTGCACTACCACCTGCCCTTCCCCATCGAAACCGTCCTGCTGCCCAAGGTCACCACGGTCAACCAATTGCAATTGGGCCACGGCCCCGCGCTTGGCCTGAATGACAGCAGTCTGTCCCGCGACAAGCAGATGCTCACCGGCGACGAGAATATCGTCGAAGCCGATTGCGCGGTGTTCTGGCGGATCAAGGATGCCGGGCAGTTTCTGTTCAGCATGGACAAGCCCGAATTCGCCATCAAGCTGGCCGCCGAGAGTGCGCTGCGCGAAGTCATCGGGCGCACGCCGATCCAGGCGGCCCTGTCCGACAAGCGCCAGCAGATCGCCGAGGAAACCAAGGCGCTGTTGCAAGACTTGCTCGATGCGGAAAAAGCCGGCGTTTTGATCACTCAGATCCAGTTGCAGCGCGTCGATCCCCCACCAGCGGTGATCGATGCTTTCAACGATGTGCAGCGGGCCCGGGCCGACCAGGAGCGCGAGCGCAACGAGGCCGAGTCCTACGCCAACGACATTCTTCCACGGGCCCGAGGCGAAGCGTCCCATATCAATCAGGAAGCCGAAGCCTATAAGGCCCAGGCGGTGAACCTGGCTGAAGGCGACGCGAAAAGCTTCCTGGCGGTGTACGAAAGTTATGCACAGGCCAAGGATGTGACCAGCTGGCGCTTGTATATGGAAAGCACTGATGAAGTGCTGAAAAAAGCCTCCAAGGTGATTATCGATACGTCCGGCAAGGGGGTCTCGGGTGTAGTGCCCTATATGCCGCTGTCGGAACAGGACAAGCGTGCGGCCAAGGAGCAGACCCGATGAAATCGCGCATTCGTGTTGCCCTGGTGATCCTTTCGCTGCTTGCCCTGTGGGGACTGGGCTCGTCGCTGTATACCGTCGACGAATCCCAGCAGGCGCTGGTGGTGAGGCTGGGGGCACCCACCGAACCGGTGCGTACCCCCGGGCTGAAACTCAAGGTACCGCTGATCGATACCGTCATCTATTACGACACCCGCATCCTGACCCTGGCACCGCCTTCCGAGCAGGTGATTCTCGGTGACCAGAAACGCCTGGAGGTGGAAACCTATGCGCGTTATCGCATCGTTGACCCGCTGCGTTTCTATCAGGCCCTGCGCACGGTTGACCAGGCCAATGCGCAATTGACCCAATTGGTCAGCTCTTCGCTGCGCCGGGAATTGGGGCAGGTCATGCTCAAGTCGCTGTTGTCCGCCGAGCGGCCGAAGATTGTCGAGCATATCCAGACCGAGGTGGTGGAGAAGGCTCGGCCCCTGGGTATTGAAGTCACCGAAGTACGTTTTCATCGGGCCGACCTGCCGTTCGAAACCAGCCAGGCGATCTATGATCGGATGAAGTCCGAGCGTCAGCGTGAGGCCAAGGAACTGCGGGCCCAGGGCTTCGAATGGGCGCAACAGATTCAGGCCAATGCCGAGCGCGAACGGGCCGTGCTGATCTCCGAAGCGCAACGGCAAAGCCGCATCACCCGTGGCGAAGCCGATGCCCTGGCGAACCGGATCTCCTCCCAGGCGTTCGACAAGGACCCCGAGTTCTACAAGTTGTACCGCAGCCTGCAGACCTATCGGCAGTCCTTGTCCGAATCCGCGCCGACGCTGGTGCTGTCACCGGATACGGCGTTCCTCAAGGATTTCAAAAGCGGCCCGGTGGTGAATAGCCGACCCTGACGCCCGCCAGGGTGAACAGGGTCTTCGCCACATTCAGATACTCTCCATGAGCCGGGAACAGACATGATGGCAAGCGTTTCAATCCGCTCCAGCCGGCTGCGCCTGATGGCCGCCGCCGTGGGTCCGGGGCTGGTGGTGATGCTGGCGGATACCGAGGCCGGCAGTGTGATCACCGCCGCGCAGAGTGGCGCGCAATGGGGCTATCGGTTGCTGTTGCTGCAGTTCCTCATCATTCCCCTGCTGTATACCGCGCAGGAACTCTCGATCCGCCTGGGGCTGGGAACGGGCAAGGGCTTCGGTGAGCTGGTGCGCCAGCGGTTTGGCCGGGGCATTGCGTTACTGTCCCTGGGGACCCTGGTTCTCAGTTGCTTCGGCGCCCTGGTGACCGAGTTGAGCGGTTTGGCCGGGGTCGGCCAGCTCTTCGGCGTGCCTCTGTGGGAAACCATCAGTGTGCTGGTGGCGCTGATTTTCGCCATGGTCTGCACGGGTTCCTACCATGGCGTCGAACGCGTCGCGATTTGCCTGGGCATATTCGGCGTGGCCTTTATCGCTGTGGCCTGGAACGCTCATCCCGATATCCGGCAGATCGCGGCGCAGTGGTACCAGATGCCGCTGCACGACAGTTCCTATCTTTATCTGCTGGCCGCCAATCTGGGCACCAGCGTCATGCCGTGGACGGTGTTCTACCAACAGTCGGCGTTGATCGACAAAGGCCTGGGGGTCAGGCACCTGAAAGCGGCGCGTATCGAAACCTTGCTCGGCGCTACCCTCTGCCAGGTGCTCACGGCTGCCGTGGTGATTGCCGCGGCGGCGTGTTTCAACCGCTCCGACGCTTCCTTCACCTTGACCAGCGTGCCGCAACTGGCCGATGCCTTTACCGCTTCCCTGGGCCAGACGGTCGGGCGCGGGGTCTTTGCCATGGGCCTGGCGGGAGGAGCGTTGGTGGCCACTATCGTGGTTTGCCTGACCGTGGCCTGGGGCGTCGGTGAGGCCACTGGCCGGCGGCATTCGCTGGAGCAGCGTCCCACCGAGGCACCCTGGTTCTACGCGGCATTCGCTGGCATGTTGCTGGCGGCCGGCGTGCTGGTGGGGTCCGGGGTCAATCTGGTCGAGCTGTCGATCTTCACCGGGGTGGTCAACGCGCTATTGCTACCGGCTGTGCTGGGGCTTCTCTATGGGTTGGCGCGCACGCAGTTGAGCGGGGCTTTCCGGTTGCAGGGTTGGTATGCGCGGGTGGTAGGCCTGGTGTTCGGGGTTGCCTCCCTTACCGGCCTGTTCTGTGGTGTGGGAGGTTTGCTGAATTGATGACGATGGTTGCGGGAGCGGCAAGATGATCGGGTTGGATAGCGGGATGCAGGGGATCAATCTGACGTTACAGGTATTCCTGCTGGACCTGCTGCTGAGTGGCGACAACGCCGTGGTCATCGCCCTGGCCTGCCGGCACCTGCCGGCCCGGCAGATGCGCCAGGCGATTTTCGCCGGGATGGGCGTGGCGGTCGGCCTGCGGATTCTGTTCACTTCGGTGATCAGCCTGTTGCTCAAGGTGCCCTGCCTGAAACTGCTGGGCATGGGGGCATTGGTGGTAATTGCCATCAAGTTGCTGGTGGCCGATGAAGACGCCGAACACCTGCCGCAGCGTTCGGCCAGCACGCTGTGGTCGGTGATCGGGCTGATTGTGTTCGCCGACCTGACCATGAGCCTGGACAATGTGGTGGCCCTGGCCGCCGTGGCCCAGGACAACCTGGCGATTCTGGTACTGGGGCTGCTCCTGAGTATCCCGATGCTGATGTATGGCAGTTTGTTCGTGAGCGGACTGTTCAAGCGTTACCCGTGGCTGGTCCCGGCGGGTGGTGCCTTGTTGGGCTGGGTGGCCGGGGATATCGGCATGTCCGACCCGCTGATCGCCGATTGGGTGGCGACCCAGGCACCGGGCCTGACGCTGGCGATGCCACTGGCCTGTGCGATTTTCGTGCTGGTGGAGAGTCGGATCATCCAGCGCAACCTGAGTCTGCTGCCCAGGCCTGAGCCGGTGCTGCGCCATGTTCGTATGGATGAGCCAGTGATCGTCGAGCCGCCGCCGGCCAGCGTGGTTCGACTGGTCGCGGCGGCAGAGGAGATCTCCGCGATCCGGGACCCCCTGTCCAGCGAGTTGCTGGCGCCCGAGGCGCCCTTGCACATTGTGGATAACCCGCCCGCCGAGCCTTTGCCGGACGAGCCGAGTCGCAAGCGCCGCTGGTACTGGGCGGGGGCGCTGCTGGCGATGCCGGTGCTGGTGTATATCGGTTATTCGGTGATCTATGTCGGCATCATCAACGCAGGCTACATGCCGACGCCCAGGTTGTTGAGCAGCTACGAATGCCCCGGCTTCAACGGGCCGTTCGTCTTCTTCTACCAGCATGGCAAGGACACCGTGCGCATTCGTGGCAGTGCCGGTTCGCTCGACGGTGCGCTGATCAAGGGGCGACTGGAGTGGATCAATGCGACCAAGGCGCCATCAGTGCTCGGCTTTACCCCGCCCGAGGAAATTACCAATGATGACGCCACGTCCATCCGCATCAATGGGGGGAGCTTTTCGCAAATGGACTGTTACAGGAAAGGTTAGAAGGTCACTCTTCTTATTGCGCCAGCAAGATATCCTGCTCGCTCGCACACAATGCCAGCAGAAAATCCCATACCACTCGCAACCGCACTGATTTATGCAACTCGCGCCGGGTACTGATCCAGTAGCTGCGCTGGATGGTTTCCTCTGGCAATACGCGCACCAACCGCGGGTCGCCCTTGGCCATGTAGTTGGGCAACACGGCAATCCCTAGCCCCGCCCGCGCCGCCTGTTGCTGGGCAATGACGCTGGTGCTGCGAAAAATCACATTCGGTGTGCGGCAGAAGTTGTTGAGGAACAGCAGTTCCTCGCTGAACAGCAGGTCGTCGACGTAGCCGATCCAGTTGTGGTGCGACAGCTCATCACGGTGCCGCAAGGCCGGCGCCCGGGCGAGATAATCCGGGCTGGCATAGAGCGCCAGGCGATAGTCGGTCAGCTTGCGGGTGATCAACAGGTCGGCATTCGGCCGGTCGAGGTGGATGCTGATTTCCGCCTCGCGGTTGAGGATGCTGACGAAGCGTGGCACCGCCACCAGCTCCACCTCCAGACCTGGATAACGCTCGTACAGGCTGCTCATCCGGGGGGTTAGAAACATGATGCCGATCCCTTCGGTCACCCCCAGGCGAATCTTGCCCAGGGGCGCGATGGCCTGGGTGATTTCCTCCTGGGCCAGCAAGGCGACGTTCTCCATGGCCTCGGCATGTTTGAGCAGTGCGTGGCCCGAGGGGGTCAGTTCGTAGCCCTGGGCGTGCTGGACAAACAGCGCCGTGCCCAGGCTCTGCTCGATGGTTTCGATATGCCGGGCCACGGTGCTGTGGGTGGTGTTAAGACGCTTGGCCGCGGTCAGCAGGCGTCCGCTACGCTGCAGCTCGAGAAAAAAACGCAGATCGTTCCAGTCGAACATGGGGCCTCCTTGTAAATCACGGGTTCGCCGGCCTTGTTTGAAAACGCACAGCACTTGCGCAAAAACGAAGGTTTTCATCTCGAAACTAATCAATAACATGAAGACAGACAAGAACAATAAAAAAGGCGAGGTTGCCTATGCCATCTGCTCACTTGCCCTATGACTATGTGATAGTCGGTGCCGGGCCCGCCGGCTGCGTGCTGGCCAATCGGTTGTCCGCCGATCCGCGGAATCATGTCCTGCTGCTCGAAGCCGGCGGCCAGGATAACTACCCGTGGATCCACGTACCGGTGGGGTATCTGTACTGCATCGGCAATCCGCGTACCGACTGGTGTTTCAAGACCGAAGCGCAGCCCGGCCTGCAAGGTCGCAGCCTTGGCTACCCGCGCGGCAAGGTGTTGGGCGGCAGCTCTTCGATCAATGGCATGATCTACATGCGTGGTCAGGCCGGCGACTATGATCGCTGGGCCGCGCAGGGCAATCCGGGTTGGGCCTGGAACGATGTCCTGCCGTTGTTCAAACGCAGCGAAAAGCATTTTGGCGGTGCTGGCGAATTCCACGGCGACCAGGGCGAGTGGCGGGTCGAGCAGCAGCGTTACTCCTGGCCGATCCTCGATGCCTTCCGCGCCGCCGCCGCGGAAAACGGCATTGCCAGCGTCAGCGATTTCAACGCCGGCGATAACCAGGGCTGTGGATACTTTCAGGTCAACCAGCGTTCCGGCGTGCGCTGGAACTCGTCGAAAGCCTTTCTGCGGCCGATTCTCAAGCGCCCCAACCTGGCCGTCCTGACGGGCGTCCAAGTCGACCGGGTGAACCTGGAAAATGCTCGCGCCTGCGCCGTCGTGGCTCGCTGGCAGGGTGAGGAGCATGTGTTCAACGTGCGCCGTGAGATCGTTCTGTGTGCCGGCTCGGTCGGCTCTCCCGGGATTCTCCAGCGTTCGGGCATCGGCCCGCGGCCCCTGCTGGAGAACCTCGGGATCGCGGTGCGTCACGAACTGCCCGGGGTCGGCGGCAATCTGCAGGATCATCTGCAACTGCGGCTGATCTACAAGCTCAGCAATGCCCGCACCCTCAACCAGGTCGCCAACAGCCTGTGGGGCAAAGTCGGCATGGGCTTGCGCTATCTCTACGACCGCAGTGGTCCGTTGGCCATGGCGCCCAGCCAGTTGGGGGCGTTCGTGAAGTCCTCGGCGCAGCAGGCCTCGGCCAATTTGCAGTACCACGTGCAGCCCTTGTCGCTGGAGCGCTTCGGCGAGCCGTTGCATCGGTTCCCGGCTTTTACCGCTTCGGTGTGCAACCTGCGGCCGATGAGTCGGGGACGGATCGATATTCGCTCGGCCGATCCGCAGGTGGCGCCGCTGATCGATCCGAACTACCTGAGTCATCCTGAGGATCTGAAAGTCGCGGCCCAGGCCATTCGGCTGACCCGGCGCATCGTCGACTCTCCTGCCCTGCGGATCTTCAAACCCGAGGAATATCTGCCTGGAGCGGCGTTGCAAACCGAAGAGCAGTTACATGAGGCGGCCGCGCGGATCGGCACGACGATCTTTCATCCGGTGGGCACCTGCCGGATGGGCGGCGGCGCGCTGGATGTGGTGGATGCCCGGCTGCGGGTGCACGGCGTGCCGGGGTTGCGGGTGGCCGATGCGTCGATCATGCCGGACATCGTCTCCGGCAATACCTGTTCGCCGACGGTGATGATTGCCGAGAAGGCGGCGCAGATGATGCTGGCGGATGTCGCGGCGATTCACGACATACGAACAGAGGAGACTCCGGCTTCTTTGTAGGAGTTGCCGGTCGACGCTCGATTGCCGAGGCTGAGGTCCTTGAGTCATGCGTCGTCCAAGCTGACGCCATTGCCAGCAAGGAGCGTGTCAGGCCGGTAGAGGGTGTCAATAGTGCAAGAGCGGATTCCGGTGGCGGTCAGCCGGAATCCACAGTGGAACAACAACAATAATCACTGTGGCCCTCAGGGCCGAGGACATGGCAAATGTCGGACTACATCGAGCAACGGACCATGAGCGCAACCGCGAGCGTGGGCAAGGCAGAACGAAAGATCATTTTTGCGTCATCCCTCGGGACGGTTTTCGAGTGGTATGACTTTTTTCTTTATGGCGCCCTGGCGGCGGTGATCAGCAAGCAGTTCTTTGCTGGGGTCAACGACACCACGGCGTTTATCTTCGCCCTCATGGCCTTCGCCGCGGGCTTTCTGGTCCGACCCTTCGGCGCCCTGGTGTTCGGGCGCCTGGGGGATATGATCGGGCGCAAGTACACCTTCCTCATGACCATCATCCTGATGGGCCTTTCCACCTTCGCTGTCGGCCTGTTGCCAACCTATACCAGCATTGGCATTGCCGCGCCGATCATCCTGGTCCTGCTGCGTATGCTCCAGGGGCTGGCGCTGGGCGGTGAATACGGCGGTGCCGCGACTTACGTGGCGGAGCACGCTCCGGTGGGCAAGCGCGGCTCGCACACCGGCTGGATTCAATCCACGGCTACCCTGGGCCTGCTTCTGTCCCTACTGGTGGTGCTCGCCAGCCGCTATATCAGCGGTGACCAGTTCGAAGTCTGGGGCTGGCGCCTGCCGTTCCTGTTGTCGATCTTCCTGCTGGCGATTTCCACCTGGATCCGCCTGAGCATGCATGAATCGCCGGCCTTCGTGAAAATGAAAGCCCAAGGCAAGGTCAGTCGCTCGCCGATCCGCGAATCTTTCGGTTCCTGGCAGAATCTGAAGATCGTCCTGACCGCCCTGTTCAGCATCAATGCCGGGCAGGCGGTGACCTTCTACACCGCACAGTTCTATGTGCTGTTCTTCATGACCCAGATGCTCAAGATGGACCCGACCCAGGCCAATTCCCTGCTGATCATCAGCGTAGTGATCGGTGCGCCATTCTTCGTGTTGTTCGGCTGGCTGTCGGACAAGGTCGGGCGCAAGCCGATCCTGATGCTTGGCCTGCTGCTGGCCACGGTCTGCTATTTCCCACTGTTCAAGGCTCTGAGCCATTACGCCAATCCACAGATCGACGCGGCCAGCCGCCAGGCACCGATCGTGGTACTGGCCGACCCGGCGAGCTGCACCTTCCAGTTCGATCCAGTGGGCAAGGCGCGTTTCGACAGCCCGTGCGACAAGGTCAAGACCTTCCTGGTCAAGCAGGGCCTGCCGTATAGCTCGCAGGCCGCGGCGCCCGGGACGGACGTGACGGTATCGGTGGGTGAACGGAAGATCGGCGGTTTCGACGAGGCGGCGATGCGCGCTGCGGTCACGGCGGCGGGTTATCCGGCCAAGGCCGATAGCGCCTCGGTGAACGAGCCGATGGTGGTACTGCTGATCGTCTTGCTGATCCTGATTGCGACCATGACCTACGGCCCGCTGGCGGCGGTGATGGTCGAGCTGTTTCCGACGCGGATCCGCTACACCTCCATGTCGCTGCCCTACCATATCGGCAACGGCTGGTTCGGCGGGTTCCTGCCCACGGTGTCCTTTGCGCTGGTGGTCTACACCGGGGATATCTTCTATGGCCTGTGGTACCCGGTGCTGATTACCGGGGTCAGCCTGGTGGTGGGGCTGTTCTGCCTGAAGGAAACCAAGGACGTGGATATCGACAAGGTTTGAGTCTGTCGGCACTCTTGCGAACACCACACACCCTGCAGGAGCCGGGCTTGTCGGGACGCCGCGCCGCAGCGAAGGGGCCCGCGAGGAGCGGGCAATCGAGCGTCGACCGGCGGCGCTCCTACAAGGGGCCATGTTTCAGCTTGAAAAACCGGCAATTAAAGCCGGTTTTTTATCGCTCGAAAAAACTTATGCACGATTTACAGCGGAAAGTCATACAGAGAAATAAGTAATAAAATCATAGTGTTACATCTATTTTCTGAAAGAAATCCAAATCTTGTACACAAGTTATCCACAATTGCGTCAAACCGCGACAGGCGTTTCTACCGCAGGTGCTGGTGGCAACGATCCCATCTCCCGCTGAGTCTGCTCGTTCCACGCCTGAACGCGGTCATTGAGCTCGGCAATCGCCCGCGGTCCACTGCCCTCGGCCATCATCGGAGCCCCGATCACCACGGTGATGGTGCCAGGTTTCTTCATCCAGCCGGTTTTCGGCCAGAATTTGCCGGCGTTGTGGGCAATTGGCAGCACTGGCAGATCGGCGTTCACCGCCAGTGCCGTACCGCCCCGGGAAAACTTGCCGACCGTGCCGTACGGCACGCGGGTGCCTTCCGGGAAGATCAGGACCCAGACATGGTCCTTGAGCAACTCGTCGCCCTTCTTCGCCACATGCTTGAGCGCCGCCTTCGGGTTGTCCCGGTCAATGGCGATCGGCCGCAGCATGGCCATGGCCCAGCCGAAGAACGGCACATACAGCAACTCGCGCTTGAGTACCTGGCTCAACGGCGAGAAGTAGGCCGAGAGAAAGAAGGTTTCCCAGGTGCTCTGGTGATTCGACAGAATCACGCAAGGACGCTCGGGCACGTTCTCCGCACCCTTGATTTCCACCGTGATGCCCAGGAAAACCTTGCTCAGCCATAGGGCACAGCGGCACCAGTACACGTTGATAAAGCGATAACGTGCCTTGAACGGCAGGAACGGCGCGATAAAAAAGCTCAGGGAGCACCACAACAGCGAACTGGTGCCCAGCAGCAGGTAAAAGAAAAAGGTTCTGATGGCCTGCAGGATCGACATAGCGGCATTTACCGTTGCGGGCATTGCCCGCCTATAAAAAGCGCTTCCCGAACAATCCTTGATCAGGAGGTCAGAAGAGCTTCAGTTGTGGATAAGTTCTGCGGCAACCGCCGCCAGATCGTCAAAAACCAGGGTGCCCACCGGCAGGGTTTTACCCAGTGTCTTTTCGCCTTTACCGGTTTTTACCAAAACGGGCTGACAGTCGACGGCGCGGGCCGCCTCCAAGTCACCAAGGCTGTCGCCGACAAACCATAGCCTAGATAACGGCATACCGTAATGTTCGGCGATGGTGCGCAACATGCCGGGCTTGGGTTTGCGACAATCGCAGCCTTCATCCGGCCCATGCGGGCAATACACCACCAGCCCCAGCGTGCCGCCCTGTTGCGCCACCAACGAACGCAGGCGCTCGTGCATGGCTTCCAGGGTGGCGATATCGTAGTAACCGCGAGCAATGCCGGACTGGTTGGTGGCCACCGCCACCGTCCAGCCGGCCCTGCTCAACTGCGCAATGGCTTCGATCGCGCCGGGGAGTGGAATCCACTCCTCCACCGATTTGATGTAGGCGTCGGAGTCCTGGTTGATCACCCCGTCCCGATCGAGAATCAGCAGCTTCAAGACACGCCCTCAGCCCAGCAGCGAAATATCGGCGACACCCAGGAACAGGCCGCGCAGACGCGCCAGCAGCGCATAACGGTTGGCGCGGACCTTGGCGTCTTCGGCATTGACCATTACCGCCTCGAAGAACGCGTCCACCGGTTCGCGCAGGGCCGCCAGGCGTGCCAGCGACTCGTTGTACTGGCGCGCCGCGGCCATTGGCTGGACCGCCTGGTCCGCCTGCTGGATCGCCGAGTACAGTGAAAACTCGTTGGCGTTGTCGAAGTACTTGGGTTCCACGGTGCTCGGAATGCTGCCTTCGGCTTTGCTCAGCAGGTTCGATACGCGCTTGTTCACCGCGGCCAGGGCCGCCGCTTCCGGCAACTGGCGGAATTTCTGCACGGCCTGTACGCGTTGGTCGAAGTCCAGCGCCGAACCGGGCTTGAGGGCGCGCACCGACAGGTAGGTCGCCACGTCCACGCCTTCGTCTTCGTAACGGGCGCGCAGACGATCGAAGATGAACTCCAGCACCTGGTCGTCCAGGCCCGCGGCCTTGACCCGGGTCCCGAAGGCCTTGACCGCGAAGGCCACGGTTTCGATCAGGTCGAGGTCCAGCTGTTTGTCGATCAGGATGCGCAGCACGCCGAGGGCGGCGCGACGCAGGGCGTAGGGGTCCTTGCTGCCAGTGGGCAGCATGCCGATGCCGAAGATGCCGACCAGGGTGTCGAGCTTGTCGGCAATCGCCACCGCCGCGCCGGTCAAGGTGCTCGGCAGTTCGGCGCCGGCACCGCGCGGCATGTACTGTTCGTTCAGGGCCAGGGCGACATCTTGCGGCTCGCCGTCATTGAGGGCGTAGTAGTAACCGGCGACACCTTGCATCTCCGGGAACTCGCCGACCATTTCGGTGGCCAGGTCGCACTTCGACAGCAGGCCGGCGCGGGCCGCGCGCTGGGCGTCGCCGCCGATGCGCGGGGCGATGAAGGCGGCCAGCTTCGAAACACGCTCGGCCTTGTCATAGACGCTGCCCAGTTTTTCCTGGAACACCACGTTCTGCAGCCGCAGGTTGAACTGTTCGAGCTTCTGCTTCTTGTCCTGCTTGAAGAAGAACTCGGCGTCGGTCAGGCGCGGGCGCACGACTTTCTCGTTACCGGCGATGATCTGTTGCGGGTCCTTGCTCTCGATGTTGGCGACGGTGATGAAGCGCGGCAGCAGCTTGCCGTCGGCGTCCAGCAGGCAGAAGTACTTCTGGTTGTCCTGCATGGTGGTGATCAGGGCTTCCTGCGGCACGTCGAGGAAGCGCTCCTCGAAGGAGCACACCAGCGGCACCGGCCATTCGACCAGGGCGCTGACTTCGTCGAGCAGATCCGCCGGCATGATCGCCGTGCCTTCCTGCTGGGTCGCCAGCTCGGTGGTGCGTTTGCTGATGAGCTCGCGACGCTCGTTGGCGTCGGCCAGCACATAGGCGGCGCGCAGGTCGCTCAGGTAGTTGGCCGGCGAGGTGATGCGCACGCTGTCCGGGTGGTGGAAGCGGTGGCCGCGGGAGTCGCGACCGGCTTTCTGGGCGAGGATGGTGCAATCGATGACCTGGTCACCGAGCAGCATCACCAGCCACTGGGTCGGGCGCACGAACTCTTCCTTGCGCGCGGCCCAGCGCATGCGCTTGGGAATCGGCAGGTCGTTCAGCGAATCCTCGACAATGGTCGGCAGCAGGCTGGCGGTCGGCTTGCCCTGGATGCTCTGGGTGTAGCGCAGTTTCGGCCCGCTCTGGTCGATTTCGCTCAGTTCCACGCCACATTTCTTGGCGAAGCCCAGGGCGGCCTGGGTCGGGTTGCCTTCGGCATCGAAGGCGGCCTGGCGTGGCGGGCCGTCGAGGTTGATGCTGCGGTCCGGCTGTTGGGTTTGCAGTTGGCTCAGCAATACCGCCAGACGGCGCGGCGCGGCATAGACCTGCTTGCTTTCGAAGCTCAGGCCGGCGCTTTGCAGGCCCTTTTCGATACCGGCGAGAAAGGCCTCGGCCAGGGTATTGAGAGCCTTGGGTGGCAGCTCTTCCGTGCCCAGTTCAACCAGAAAATCTTGAGCACTCATTGTGCTGCCTCCAACTTAGCCAACACTTCGTCACGCAAATCCGGGGTCGCCATCGGGAAGCCCAGCTTGGCCCGGGCCATCAGGTAGGCCTGCGCCACGGAACGGGCCAGGGTGCGGACCCGCAGGATGTACTGCTGGCGCGCGGTGACCGAGATCGCCCGGCGCGCATCCAGCAGGTTGAAGGTGTGCGAGGCCTTGAGAACCATTTCGTAGCTCGGCAACGGCAGCGGCTGGTCCAGTTCGATCAGGCGCTTGGCTTCGCTTTCATAGAAATCGAACAGCTCGAACAGCTTCTCGACGTTGGCGTGTTCGAAGTTGTAGGTCGACTGCTCCACTTCGTTCTGGTGGAACACGTCGCCGTAGGTCACCTTGCCGAACGGGCCATCGGCCCAGACCAGGTCGTAGACCGAGTCGACGCCTTGCAGGTACATCGCCAGGCGTTCCAGGCCGTAGGTGATCTCGCCGGTCACCGGGTAGCACTCGATGCCGCCCGCCTGCTGGAAGTAGGTGAACTGGGTGACCTCCATGCCGTTGAGCCAGACTTCCCAGCCCAGGCCCCAGGCGCCGAGGGTCGGCGATTCCCAGTTGTCCTCGACGAAACGGATGTCGTGCACCAGCGGGTCGAGGCCGACACGCTTGAGCGAGCCCAGGTACAACTCCTGGAAGTTGTCCGGGTTGGGCTTGAGGACCACCTGGAACTGGTAGTAATGCTGCAAGCGGTTCGGGTTTTCGCCGTAGCGGCCGTCAGTCGGGCGGCGGCTGGGCTGTACGTAGGCGGCGTTCCAGGTTTCCGGGCCGATGGCGCGCAGGAACGTGGCGGTATGAAAGGTGCCGGCGCCTACTTCCATATCGTAGGGCTGAAGTACCACACAACCTTGCTCGGCCCAGTATTGTTGCAGGGCGAGGATCAAGTCTTGGAAGGTACGCACGGCTGGCGTAGGCTGGCTCACGAAATTCACCTGTTACTTGGGCTGCGATTCAAAAGGCGGGAGTATACCCGATTCGGCCACGCGCACGCCCCCTGGAGCCTTATGCCACGCTGCTTTTGGTGCAACGACGATCCTTTGTACATGGCTTATCACGATCAGGAGTGGGGCGTGCCGCTGCGCGATGGGCAGCGTCTGTTCGAGTTGCTTTTGCTCGAAGGGTTCCAGGCCGGGTTGTCCTGGATCACCATCCTGAAGAAACGCGAGCACTACCGGAAGGTGCTGTTCGGCTTCGATGTGCACAAAGTCGCGGCCATGAGCGACGCCGACATCGAACAGTTGATGCTCGATCCCGGGATCATCCGCAATCGCCTGAAACTGCATGCCGCGCGGCGCAATGCCGAGGTCTGGCTGACGCTGGAAGACCCGGTGGCGCTGCTCTGGTCCTTTGTCGACGGGGTGCCCAGGGTCAATCACTTCAACGGGCGCGGCGAGGTCCCGGCGCTCACGCCCGAGGCCGAGGCCATGAGCAAGGCCCTGAAGAAACTGGGCTTCAAGTTCGTCGGCCCGACCATCTGCTACGCCTTCATGCAGGCCTCGGGCATGGTCATGGACCACACCACCGATTGCGATCGCTACGCCACATTGGCCACGCCACGGTTACAATAGCCGGCTGATGACAAGCTCGATCACGACAGGAGTGGCCTGTGGAAAAGTTTAAAGGCGCCATGCTGGTGGGGGCGTTGCGGTTGTTTGCGTTGCTGCCCTGGTGTGCCGTGCAACGGTTGGGCGCGGCCATCGGTTGGGTGATGTGGAAGTTGCCCAACCGCTCCCGCGAGGTGGTGCGGATCAACCTGGAGAAATGTTTTCCAGAACTCGACCCGGTGGCCCGCGAGCAGTTGGTCGGCCGCAGCCTGATGGGTATCGGCAAGTCCTTTACCGAAAGCGCCTGTGCCTGGATCTGGCCGGCCCAGCGCTCGATGGAGCGGGTGCGCGAAGTCGAGGGCCTCGACATCCTCAAGGAAGCCCTGGCCTCGGGCAAGGGCGTGGTCGGCATCACCAGTCACCTGGGCAACTGGGAAGTGCTCAATCACTTCTATTGCAGCCAGTGCAAACCGATTATTTTCTACCGTCCGCCCAAGCTCAAGGCGGTGGACGAGTTGTTGCGCAAGCAGCGCGTGCAACTGGGCAACCGGGTCGCCGCCTCCACCAAGGAAGGCATCCTCAGTGTCATCAAGGAAGTGCGTAAAGGTGGCGCGGTGGGCATTCCCGCCGACCCGGAGCCGGCTGAATCCGCCGGGATTTTCGTGCCTTTTCTCGGCACCACGGCGCTGACCAGCAAGTTCGTACCCAATATGCTGGCTGGCGGCAAGGCGGTCGGCGTGTTCCTGCATGCGCTGCGCCTGCCGGACGGTTCGGGGTTCAAGGTGATCCTGGAAGCCGCGCCCGAAGCCATGTACAGCACCGATACCGAGACCTCCGTGGCTGCCATGAGCCAGGTAGTGGCCCGCTATGTGCGAGCCTATCCAGACCAGTACATGTGGAGCATGAAGCGCTTCAGGAAGCGCCCGGCGGGCGAGAAGCGCTGGTACTGAAACGAGACTGGCACGCTCTGTGGATAAGTTTCATGGCAAAACCGTGGCATTGATTTATCCACAGGTATGGTTTTCAAGGACGCAACAGATGTCCGATAACAATAATTCTCTGCGCATCAAGATCCAGCACCCCAGCATCGGCGAGTGCCTGGGGCAGACGCGCAACCTGTCCAGCAAGGGGGTGTATGTGAAGCACCCGACCTTGTCGCGCCTGACCACCGGGGCGGTGGTCTACGGTCAGGTGCAGGGTCTGCCGGCGGTGGCGCCGCGCATTCGGATGGAAGTGGTCCGGGTCGACGCCGATGGCATTGGCCTGCGCTTCATTGATCTTTGAGCGCGGCTTTTTCCAGTTTTTTCAGGAATACCGTCATTTCCTTTTCCGCCTGCTTGTCGCCATGGGCACGAGCGGCTTCCAGTCCCTGCTCCCAGGCCTGTCGGGCGGCGGCGGCGTCACCCGCGGCCCGATGCGCCTTGCCCAGCAGTTTCCAGGCAGCGGAGTATTTCGGGTCGAAGCCGACGCAGCGTTGCAGGTGCTCGGCGGCCTTGGTGTTTTCCCCCAGATCCAGGTAACCCTTGCCGAGGCCGAAGCGCAGCAGTGCGTTATCCACCCCCTTGGCGAGCATTTTTTCCAGTGATTCGAGCATGGCGATCCCTCGATACGGCAATTGTGGCGAGGGGGCTTGCCCCCGTTGGGCTGCGAAGCGGCCCTAAGATCGGCCACTCCGGTGTATCAGTGAAAACGAGGTGAGTGGATTTACGACTGCTTCGCAGCCGGACGGGGGCAAGCCCCCTCGCCACGGGTCAGAAAAAGCTCAGACCGACATGAAACAGCTTTTCCACATCGCGGATCTGCTTTTTATCCACAAGGAACAGGATGACATGGTCGCCGGCCTGGATCACTGTGACATCGTGGGCGATCAGCACCTCTTCATCACGAATGATCGCGCCAATGGTCGCCCCCGGCGGTAACGCAATGTCGGCGATGGCCCGCCCAACCACCTTGCTCGACTTCGCGTCGCCATGGGCAATTGCCTCGATGGCCTCCGCCGCCCCGCGTCTGAGGGAATGCACACTGACAATATCGCCCCGCCGTACATGGGCCAGCAAGGTGCCGATGGTCGCCAGTTGCGGGCTGATGGCGATGTCGATTTCGCCGCCCTGGACCAGGTCGACATAGGCCGGGTTGTTGATCAGGGTCATGACCTTCTTCGCCCCGAGGCGCTTGGCCAGCAGCGACGACATGATGTTGGCTTCATCGTCGTTGGTCAGGGCCAGGAACACATCGGTGTCGGCGATATTCTCTTCCAGCAGCAGGTCGCGGTCCGACGCGCTGCCTTGCAGCACCACGGTGCTGTCCAGGGTGTCCGAGAGGTAGCGGCAACGCGCCGGGTTCTTCTCGATGATCTTGACCTGGTAACGGCTCTCGATGGCTTCGGCCAGTCGCTCGCCGATCTGCCCGCCGCCGGCGATGACGATGCGCTTGTAGCTCTCGTCGAGGCGGCGCATTTCGCCCATCACCGCGCGGATATGTGCCTTGGCGGCAATGAAAAACACTTCGTCGTCGGCTTCGATCACCGTGTCGCCACGGGGCATGATCGGCCGGTCGCGGCGGAAGATCGCCGCCACGCGGGTGTCGACATTGGGCATGCGCTCGCGTAGCTGGCGCAGTTGCTGCCCCACCAGCGGCCCGCCGTAGTAGGCCTTGACCGCCACCAGCAGGGCCTTGCCCTCGGCGAAGTCGATCACCTGCAAGGCGCCCGGGTGTTCGATCAGGCGCTTGATGTAGTGGGTGACCACCTGCTCCGGGCTGATCAGCACGTCCACCGGAATCGCGTCGTTGTCGAACAACCCGGCGCGGGTCAGGTAGGCCGACTCGCGCACCCGGGCTATCTTGGTCGGGGTGTGGAACAGGGTGTGGGCAACCTGGCAGGCGACCATGTTGGTCTCGTCGCTGTTGGTCACCGCCACCAGCATATCGGCGTCGTCCGCGCCGGCCTGGCGCAGGATCGTCGGAAACGAGGCGCGGCCCTGTACGGTGCGGATGTCCAGGCGGTCGCCGAGGTCGCGCAGGCGCTCGCCGTCGGTGTCGACCACGGTGATGTCGTTGGCTTCGCTGGCCAGGTGCTCGGCCAGGGTACCGCCGACCTGCCCGGCGCCGAGGATGATGATTTTCATCGGCTCACTCCGTTACCCGGCTCAGCCGCGCGCGGCGGCGATCTTGATCAGTTTGGCGTAGTAGAAGCCGTCGTGCCCGCCTTGCTGGGCCAGTAGCTGGCGACCATGCGGCTGCTTGATGCCGAATGTCCCGGCGATATCCAGTTCGCGGGCGCCGGAGGTGCGGGCCAGGAACGCGCCGATCACCTCGCTGTTCTCGGTCGGCAGGGTCGAGCAGGTGGCATAGAGCAGGATGCCGCCGACTTCCAGGGTCGTCCACATCGCGTCCAGCAGTTCGCCTTGCAAGGTGGCCAGCGCGGCGATGTCGTCGGGCTGGCGGGTCAGCTTGATGTCCGGATGGCGACGGATCACGCCGGTGGCCGAGCACGGGGCGTCCAGCAGGATCCGCTGGAACGGCTTGCCGTCCCACCAGGCGGCGGTGTCACGGCCGTCGGCGGCGATCAGTTCGGCGTCCAGGCCGAGGCGGTCGAGGTTCTCGCGCACCCGCACCAGGCGCTTGGCTTCCAGGTCCACGGCGACCACACCGGCCAGTTGCGGCTGGACTTCGAGGATATGGCAGGTCTTGCCGCCGGGGGCGCAGCAGGCATCGAGCACTCGTTGGCCCGGGGCCAGGTCGAGCAGGTCGGCGGCCAGTTGCGCGGCTTCGTCCTGGACGCTGATCCAGCCTTCATTGAAACCTGGCAGGTTGCGCACATCGCAGGCTTCTTCCAGGACGATGCCGTCCGGACTGTAGACGCAGGCGTGTGCGCCGACACCTGCCTCGCCAAGCAGCTTGAGGTAGGCATCGCGTGGGTGATGGCGGCGATTGACCCGCAGGATCATCGGCGGATGGGCGTTGTTTGCCGCGCAGATGGCTTCCCACTGCTGCGGCCAGAAAGCTTTCAGGGATTTCTGCAGCCAGCGTGGGTGTGCGGTGCGCACGACCGGGTCGTGTTCCAGCTCGGCCAGCAGCGCTTCGCTTTCCCGCTGCGCGCGGCGCAGCACGGCATTGAGCAGGGCCTTGGCCCAGGGCTTTTTCAGCTTGTCGGCGCAACCGACGGTCTCGCCGATGGCGGCGTGGGCCGGCACGCGGGTGTAGAGCAGTTGATAAAGGCCGACCAGCAGCAAGGCCTCGACATCGGCATCGGCGGCCTTGAAGGGTTTCTGCAGCAGCTTGGCCGCCAGGGCCGACAGGCGTGGCTGCCAGCGCGCGGTCCCGAACGCCAGGTCCTGGGTCAGGCCGCGATCGCGAGCTTCGACCTTGTCCAGTTGCAACGGCAGCGAGCTGTTGAGCGACGCCTTGCCGTTGAGCACGGCGGTCAGTGCCTTGGCGGCGGCCAGACGCGGGTTCATTGGCCAAGCACCGTACCGAGGGCGAATTTCTCGCGGCGGCTGTTGAACAGGTCGCTGAAGTTCAGCGCTTTGCCGCCGGGCAGCTGCAGGCGGGTCAGGCACAGGGCTCCCTTGCCGGTGGCGACGATCAGGCCGTCCTTGCTCGCGGCGAGGACTTCACCCGGTTGGCCCTGACCTTCGGCAACGCTGGCGGCCAGGACTTTCAGGGCTTCGCCATTGAGAGTGCTGTGGCAGACCGGCCAGGGGTTGAAGGCGCGAATCAGCCGCTCCAGCTCGACCGCCGGACGACTCCAGTCGATACGCGCCTCGTCCTTGTTCAGTTTGTGGGCGTAGGTGGCGAGGCTGTCGTCCTGGACTTCTCCGTCCAGGGTCCCGGTGGCGAGACCGGCGATGGCCTCGAGCACGGCGGGCGGGCCGAGCTTGGCCAGGCGGTCGTGCAAGGTGCCGCCGGTGTCTTCGGCGCTGATCGGGGTGACGCTCTTGAGCAGCATCGGCCCGGTATCGAGTCCGGCCTCCATGCGCATCACGGTCACGCCGCTTTCGCGGTCGCCGGCTTCCACGGCGCGCTGGATCGGCGCCGCGCCGCGCCAGCGCGGCAGCAGCGAGGCGTGGCTGTTGATGCAGCCCAGGCGCGGGATATCCAGTACGACCTGCGGCAGGATCAGGCCGTAGGCGACTACCACCAGCAGGTCCGGCTTGAGCGCCGCCAGTTCGGCCTGGGCCTCGGCGTTGCGCAGGGTTGGCGGTTGCAGGACGGTGATGCCGTGCTCTTGCGCCAGCTGCTTGACCGGGCTCGGCATCAGTTTCTGCCCGCGGCCCGCCGGGCGATCCGGCTGGGTGTAGACCGCGACGATCTGGTAGGGGCTGTCGAGCAGCGCCTTGAGGTGTTCGGCGGCAAACTCGGGGGTGCCGGCAAAGACGATGCGCAGTGGCTCAGTCATGAAAAGGGCTCGCTAAAATTGAGGAGGGGCTCGCCCTCCCCTTGTAGGAGCAGCCGGTCGACGCTCCTACAAGGGGCGGATCAGGCGTTCTGGCGGTGCAGCTTTTCCAGCTTCTTCTTGATCCGGTCGCGCTTGAGTGTGGACAGGTAGTCGACGAACAGTTTGCCGTTCAGGTGATCGCATTCGTGCTGGATGCACACTGCCAGCAGCCCCTCGGCCTCCAGTTCGAACGGCTGGCCGTCGCGGTCCAGGGCCTTGACCCGCAGTCTGGTCGGACGGTCGACGTTCTCATAGAAACCCGGCACCGACAGGCAGCCTTCCTGGTACTGGTCCACTTCCTCGGTCAGGGTTTCGAACTCGGGGTTGATGAACACCCGGGGCTCGCTACGATCTTCGCTCAGGTCCATGACCACGATGCGTTGGTGCACATTGACCTGAGTCGCCGCCAGGCCGATGCCCGGGGCTTCATACATTGTTTCAAACATGTCATCGATCAGCTGCCGCACCTGGTCGTCCACCACGGCCACGGATTTGGCAATGGTGCGCAGGCGCGGGTCTGGAAATTCGAGGATGTTTAAAATGGCCATAGGCGTATTTGCTGCACATGTGAGGTAAAGTCAGAGACGGCTGCCGCAATGTCCCACCGGGATCGGCTACCGTTGTAAAACGTTCTCCCTGGGAGCGAGCCGCGGGGGCTCTGGCGTTTCACGCGAAGGCACATAATAAAGGGATTCACTGCATGAGGAAAACACTACTCGCCCTGTTGCTGGCCGTTAGCGGCGTCGTGCAGGCGCAAGTGCAACTCAAGGACGGTTATCCACAGCGCTATACCGTAGTGCGCGGTGACACACTTTGGGACATTTCCGCGAAGTTCCTCCGCGAACCGTGGAAGTGGCCGGAGATCTGGCACGCGAACCCCCAGGTGGCCAATCCGGACCTGATCTATCCTGGCGATACCCTGACCCTGCAGTTCGTCGACGGTCAGCCACGGTTGGTGGTGGATCGCGGCGTGTCGCGGGGGACCGTGAAGTTGTCGCCGCAGGTGCGCCGCTCGCCGGTGTCCGAGGCGATTCCGAGCATTCCGCTGGAAAAAATCAATGCGTTCCTGTTGAGCAACCGCATTGTCGATGATGCCGACAACTTCCAGAAAGCCCCGTATATCCTGGCCGGTAGCAATGAGCGGGTGCTCAGCGGCATGGGCGACCGGATCTATGCCCGTGGCGTGTTCGACCCGGCGCACTCGATGTACGGCTTGTTTCGCCAGGGCAAGGTCTATAGCGACCCGAAGACACACGAGTTCCTGGGGATCAACGCCGACGACATCGGCAGCGGCGAACTGGTGGCGACCGAAGGCGATGTCGGCACGCTGATCCTGCGTCGCACCACCGAGGAAGTCCGCCTGGGCGACCGTTTGTTCGTCAGCGAGGAACGGCCGGTCAACTCGACGTTCATGCCCAGTGCGCCGCAAGTGCCGATCCATGGCACGATCATAGATGTGCCACGAGGTGTTACACAGATCGGGCTGATGGATGTGGTCACGATCGACAAGGGACGCCGTGATGGCCTGGCCGAAGGCAATGTCCTGGCGGTGATGAAGACCGGCGAGACGGTGCGCGACCGGGTCACTGGCCAGAGCGTGAAGGTCCCGGACGAGCGTTCGGGCCTGCTGATGGTGTTCCGCACCTACGAAAAGCTCAGCTATGGTTTAGTACTTACCGCCACGCGATCCCTGGCGGTCTTGGACAAGGTGCGCAACCCTTAGGGCCGATCAATTCCGTTAGCAGGCTAAACAGGTTACCCACAGAGTTATCCACAGCTTGTTCTTGCCGTTTCAGGACCGCCACAGATCAAGGATGATCCGATGTCGTTGTCCAACTGTACTGCCCTGTCCCCGTCGGAGCTGGAAGCACGCCTGCGCCTGCATCTTCTTCCAGAGCTCGGCCCACGGCGTTTTCGAACCCTGATCGATGCCTTCGGTTCGGCCTCGTCCGCCCTCGGCACACCCGCCTCTGCCTGGCGAGCACTGGGGTTGCCGGCGGCCTGTGCCGAGGCTCGCCGAAGTCCTCGAATCCGCGACGGCGCCAGCGCTGCATTGCGCTGGCTAGAGCGCCCGGCCCAGCATCTGGTGATGTGGGACCAGGCCGATTACCCCGCCCTTCTGGCCGAGCTGGACGATGCGCCACCGTTGTTGTTCGTGGCCGGCGACCCTGCCCTTCTGGAAAAACCACAGCTGGCGCTGGTCGGCAGTCGGCGCGCATCCAAACCCGGAATGGACACGGCGGCGGCCTTTTCCCGGAGCCTGGCCGGAGCCGGTTTTGTCATCACCAGCGGACTGGCGTTGGGGATCGATGGGGCGGCCCATCAGGCGGCCCTGGACATCGGCGGGCGGACTATCGGGGTCCTTGGCACCGGTCTGGAAAATTTTTATCCACAGCGTCATCGGCGGCTGGCGCAGGCCATGATCGCCCAGGGCAGTGCCGTGGTTTCCGAGTTGCCACTGGAGGCGCCGCCGCATCCGAGTAACTTCCCCCGTCGTAATCGAATCATCAGCGGACTGTCCCTGGGTGTGCTGGTGGTGGAGGCGAGTATCGCCAGCGGCTCGCTGATTACCGCCCGGTTGGCGGCGGAACAGGGGCGCGAGGTGTATGCGATTCCCGGTTCCATTCATCATCCCGCGGCCAAGGGTTGTCATCAGTTGATCCGTGACGGTGCGGTGCTGGTGGAAACCGTCGAACATATCCTCGAACCCCTGCGCGGTTGGCAGCGGGTAACGGCCAGTCCGCTCCCCGCCGCATCCGAGCACCCGCTACTGGGCTTGTTGCATGCCGCGCCGCAGAGCAGCGAGGCCCTGGCGCGGGCATGTGGCTGGAGCTTGCCGCGGGTATTGGCGGCGCTGAGCGAGTTGGAGCTCGAAGGCCGGGTTGCCAACGAAAGCGGACGCTGGTTAGCTCGCGCGCGGTAGGCTTACCTGAGTAAACTGCGAGCAGCTTTAAATCCGGAGAGTGAGCAATGGTCAACAGTTGGCGTGTGCAAGAAGCCGCACGAGAAATTCGCGCAGGGGCGGTGATTGCCTATCCAACCGAGGCGGTCTGGGGGCTGGGTTGCGATCCGTGGAACGAAGAGGCGGTGGACCGTCTGCTGGCGATCAAGAATCGTTCGGTGGACAAGGGCCTGATCCTGATCGCCGACAACATTCGCCAGTTCGATTTTTTGTTCGAGGATTTCCCCGAAGACTGGATTGACCGCATGGCCAGTACTTGGCCAGGGCCCAATACCTGGTTGGTGCCGCATCAGGACCTGTTGCCGGAATGGATCACCGGCCAGCATGACACCGTGGCCTTGCGAGTCAGCGATCATCCGTTGGTGCGGGACCTGTGCGCGCTGGTGGGGCCGCTGATTTCCACCTCGGCCAATCCGCAGGGGCGTCCGGCGGCGCGCACACGGATTCGCGTGGAGCAGTATTTCCGCGGGCAGATCGACCTGGTGCTGGGCGGTAACCTGGGCGGGCGCAAGAACCCGAGCCTGATTCGCGACCTGGCGACCGGCAAGGTGGTGCGCCCGGCGTAGGGGGAGTCTTGTGGCGAGCGGGCTTGTCGGAATACCACACCGCCACGCTCGGTTGCGAAGCAGTCGTAAAACCATAGTCGTGGTTCTATCTGATACACCGAGATGGCAGGTTTTGGGGGCGCTTCGCACCCCAACGGGGGCAAGCCCCCTCGCCACATCGTCCAGCGCTGGCAAGCCGCCGCGTCAGCAGCGGCCATCCACCTCGATCACGGCAACAGCACCGTCGACCCGGTAGTGCGCCGCGCCGCCAGTTCGGCCTGGGCCTTGGCCGCGTCCGCCAGGCGGTAACGGGCGCCGATCTCGATCTTCAGCTTACCGCTGGTGATCATCCCGAACAGATCCTTGGCCATGGCCTGCAGGTTTTCCGCGTTGTTGGCGTAGGTCGCCAGTGTCGGCCGGGTGACATACAGCGAGCCCTTGGCCGACAGAATCCCCAGGTTGACCCCGTCCACCGCGCCGGAAGCATTGCCGAAGCTGACCATCAGCCCACGGGGCGCCAGGCAGTCCAGCGAGGTCAGCCAGGTGTCCTTGCCCACGCCGTCATACACGACCGGGACCTTCTTGCCATCGGTCAGCTCAAGAACCCGCTTGACCACATCCTCATGGCTGTAGTCGATGGTTTCCCAGGCCCCCAGGGACTTGGCCAGCGCAGCTTTTTCCGGCGAACTGACGGTGCCGATCAGCTTCACGCCCAAGGCCTTGGCCCACTGGCAGGCGAGCAGGCCGACACCGCCGGCGGCGGCGTGGAACAGCACGGTTTCGCCGCCCTTCAACTCATAGGTCTGGCGCAACAAGTATTGCACCGTCAGGCCCTTGAGCATCACCGCGGCGGCCTGTTCGAAACTGATGCCGTCTGGCAGGTGTACCAGATTGGCCGCCGGTAGCACATGCAGTTCGCTGTAGGCGCCCAGCGGGCCGCTGCCGTAGGCCACGCGGTCACCGACCTTGAACTGGCTGACCTCGCTGCCGACCGCATCGACCACGCCCGCGCCTTCGGCCCCCAGGCCCGATGGCAGGGCCGGTGGCGCATACAAGCCGCTACGGAAATAGGTGTCGATGAAATTCAGGCCGATCGCGTGGTTGCGTACCCGCACCTGTTGTGGGCCGGGCTCGGCGGGGGTGTAGTCGACATACTCGAGGACTTCGGGGCCGCCATGGGCGTGAAACTGGATACGTTTGGCCATCTTTCTCTCCTTGGAAATTTCACAAACGGGCGCTGTGCTGCGCGATGCAAGGGCCCTATCGGACTCCTTCGCTTGACCTTCGTCAACAGTGACGAGCGCAAACGCGATGCTATGCTACGCGCCTCTTTGCCACCGGCCATCCGATCAGCCGTGTGGCTTTGCCCGATCAAGGTGATGCCATGACTACCCGCACCGAGGCCGTGAAAGCCTATCTGCTCGACCTGCAAGACCGTATCTGTGCCGCCCTGGAAACCGAAGATGGTGGCGCGCGTTTCGTCGAAGACGCCTGGACCCGCCCGGCCGGTGGCGGCGGTCGGACCCGGGTGATCGCCGACGGTCAACTGATCGAGAAAGGCGGTGTCAACTTCTCCCACGTCTTCGGCAGCGGCCTGCCGCCGTCCGCCAGCGCCCATCGTCCGGAACTGGCCGGGCGTGGTTTCGAGGCCCTGGGTGTGTCCCTGGTGATTCACCCGCACAACCCCCACGTACCAACGTCCCATGCCAACGTGCGCTTTTTCATTGCCGAGAAAGAAGGTGAGGAGCCTGTCTGGTGGTTCGGCGGCGGTTTCGACCTGACCCCCTACTACGCGAACATCGAAGACTGCGTGCATTGGCACCAGGTGGCCGAGCGCGCCTGCGCGCCGTTCGGCGCCCAGGTCTACCCACGCTACAAGGCCTGGTGCGACAGCTACTTCCATATCAAGCACCGCAATGAGCCGCGGGGCATCGGCGGCTTGTTCTTCGATGATCTGAACGAGTGGGATTTCGACACCAGTTTCGCCTTCATGCGGGCAATCGGCGATGCCTATATCGAGGCCTACCTGCCGATCGTGCAGCGTCGCAAGGCCCAGGCCTGGACCGCACAGCAGCGTGAGTTCCAGGAGTTCCGTCGCGGTCGTTACGTGGAATTCAACCTGGTGTACGACCGTGGCACCCTGTTCGGCCTGCAATCGGGTGGGCGCACCGAATCGATCCTGATGTCATTGCCGCCGCAAGTGCGTTGGGGCTATGACTGGAAGGCCGAGCCGGGTAGTGAAGAAGCACGCCTGACCGAGTATTTCCTGCAGGACCGCGACTGGCTGGCGGAGGGCCGCGCCTGATGGACCGTTACGTCGTTTTCGGTAATCCCATCGGCCACAGCAAATCGCCGCTGATTCATCGTCTGTTTGCCGAACAGACCGCCCAGCAACTGGACTACAGCACCTTGCTGGCACCCCTCGATGATTTTTCCAGCTGCGCCAGGGCTTTTTTCCAGGAAGGACGCGGGGCCAATGTGACGGTGCCGTTCAAGGAAGAGGCCTACCGCCTGGCCGACAGCCTGACGGCGCGGGCGCGGCGGGCCGGGGCGGTGAATACCCTGAGCAAGCTGGCCGATGGCAGCCTGCTGGGCGATAACACCGACGGCGCTGGACTGGTGCGCGACCTGACGGTCAATGCCGGGTTCGGCCTGCAAGGCCAGCGCATCCTGTTGCTCGGTGCTGGTGGAGCGGTACGTGGCGTGCTGGAGCCGTTGCTGGCGGAGCGGCCGGCTTCGGTGATCATCGCCAATCGGACGGTCGAGAAAGCCGAGTTGCTGGCCGAACTGTTCGCCGACCTGGGGCCGGTGTCCGCCAGCGGCTTTGACTGGTTGCGGGAGCCGGTGGATCTGATCATCAATGCCACCTCGGCGAGCCTGTCGGGTGAGGTGCCGCCGATTGCGCCGAGTTTGATCGAAGCCGGCAAGACCTTCTGCTACGACATGATGTACGGCAAGGAACCGACGGCGTTCTGCCGCTGGGCGAGCGAGCACGGCGCGGCGGTGTCGATGGCTGGGCTGGGCATGTTGGCCGAACAGGCGGCGGAAGCATTCTTTCTGTGGCGCGGTGTGCGGCCGGATACCGCTCCGGTGCTGGCGGAGTTGCGGCGGTTGTTGGCCTTGTAGGAGGCCATTTGAGTCTTGCGTCGTCTGTCAGGGCCTCTTCGCGGCACCGCCGCGAAGCTTTTGGCGACTTTGATGGTCCATTCGCTGGCAAGCCAGGCTCACAAGGGACCGCGATGACCACAAGATCGTGTCGTGTGCTCAGTCCTCAAACAGGATCGGGCACTTATCCACGCCCTCCAGCTTGACCAACTCTTCCACCACCGGCGCCCGCGCCCGCCTCAGGGTCAGGCTGCGGCCTTCTCGCGCCAGGCGCCGGGCCTCCTGGTGCAGCATCTCCACCCCCGAGTAATCGATGAAGTTGATTTGCTGCGCCTCGATTACCACCTTCGCCCCGTGTAACTGTTGCAAGCGCACTTGCAGGTAATGGCTGGCGCCGAAAAAGATCGAGCCACCAACCCGCAATACATCCTCGTCGCCATCGCGCCAATGCTGGACCCGCGGCTGTGAGGTGCGCTTGAGATAGAAAAACAGCGAAGCCAGCACCCCGGCATAAATTGCCGTCTGCAACTCCAGCAGCAGGGTCGCCACGCAGGTCAGGGCCATCACCGCGAACTCGGCGTGACTGACCCGCCACAATGCGCGGATGCCCCTGCGGTCCACCAGGCCCCAACTGATCATCAGGATACTGCCGGCCATCGCCGGGATTGGAATATGCGCGATCAATGCCGAGCCGGTCACGGCGAACAACGCCACCCAGAGCGCGGAAAACACCCCGGCCAGGGGGGAATGGGCGCCGGCCTCGTAGCTCAGCGCGGCGCGGGTGAACGAGCCGGCTGACAGATAGCCGGAAAACAGGCTGCCGAGCATGTTCGACAGACCCTGGGCACGAACTTCCTGATTGGCGTCGAGCAGTTGTTGCGAACGCGCCGAGATCGAACGGGCAATCGACAGGCTGGTCACCAGCCCGAGCATGCCCACCGCGACGGCGCTGGGCAGCAGCCGCAGAATGGTTTCCAGGTCCAGTGGCAAGGGGCTGAATGGGGGCAACTGGCCAATGAAACCCTTGACCAGACGCACCTGCCCGAACAGGCCCGGGAACAGCCAGACCAGCGCACTGGCCAGTACCAGGGTGAGCAACAGGGTCGGCCAGCGTGGCAGCAGGGATCTGAGGCTGACGCCGAGGATCAGGGTACCTAGCCCCAGCAGCAGCGAGGGCTTGTCCAGTTCGCCGAGGCGTTGGCTCAGTTGCAGCAGGCTGTTCAGCGCGGTCGCCTGGTTGGGGATGTCGAGCCCCAGCAGATTCGGCAACTGCCCGAGGGCGATGACCACGGCGGCGCCCAGGGTGAACCCCAGCACCACCGAATGCGAGACGAAATTCACCAGGGCGCCGAAGCGCAGCATGCCCAGCAGCCACTGGAAGATCCCGGCGATGCAGGTCAGCAGCAGGATCAGGGTGATGTAGTCCTGGCTGCCGGGCACCGCGAGCGGGCTGACACTGGCGAACAGAACAATTGAGATGGCGGCCGTGGGCCCGCAGATCAGGTGCCAGGACGAGCCCCAGAGACAGGCGATCAACACCGGGACGATGGCCGCGTAGAGGCCGTATTCGGGGGGCAGGCCGGCGATCAGGGCGTAGGCGACCGATTGTGGCAGTGCGAGGATGGCCCCGCTCAGGCCGACGATCAGGTCACGGCTGACGCTGGCGCGGGTCTGGCGCGGCAGCCAGCTGAGAAATGGCAGGAGTTTGTGGCGGTTGGTCCAGCCCATGGGTCTCTCGGTTGGGTGAGTCGGCGTCGGAGTGAGGGGTTGTGGTGACAGGTGCAAGCAGCCGAACGCGGTCTTGTGGCGAGCGGGCTTGCCCGCGCTGGGGCGCGAAGCGCCCCTAAAACTTGTGATCACTGCGTGTCAGACATAACTGAGACACTGGTTTTACGACTGCTGCGCAGCCGAGCGCGGGCAAGCCCGCTCGCCACAGGTTATGGCGCATTTCAACAGGTCATGTCGGATCTCACAGGTTGCGCGAGGATCAGAGCTTGGCCTTCACCGCCGGCAAGGCATCCTGGCCATCCACGGTCTTGACCCCGTCCAGCCATTTGTCCAGCACCGCCGGATTGGCCTTGATCCAGGCCTTGGCCGCCTCGGCATTGCTCAGCTTCTTGTTCGCCACCTCGGCCATGATGCTGTTTTCCATGTCCTGGGTGAAGCTCAGATTGCTCAGCAACTTGCCAACGTTCGGGCAGGCCTGTGCATAACCCTTGCGGGTCAGGGTATAGACGCTGCCGGTATCGCCGAAGTACTTCTCGCCACCCTTGAGATAATGCATTTTCATCTGCACGTTCATCGGGTGCGGGGTCCAGCCGAGGAACACCACGAACTTCTGTTTCTTCACCGAGCGAGCCACTTCGGCCAACATCGCCTGTTCGCTGGACTCCACCAATTTCCACTGGCCGAGGTCGAACTCGTTCTTCTTGATGATCTCCGCCAGCGAGGCATTGGCCGGCGCCCCGGAACCGATGCCATAGAGCTTCTTGTCGAACTTGTCGGCGTACTTGTTCAGGTCGGCAAAGTTATGCACACCCGCATCCCAGACATAATCCGGGACCGCCAGGGTGAATTCGGTGCCATCCAGATTCTTCGTCAGTTGCGTGACCTCGCCATTGGCCACGAACTTGTCGTGGAAACCCTGCTGCGCCGGCATCCAGTTGCCGAGGAACACATCCACCTGGCCGTCCTTGAGACCGCCATAGGTGATCGGTACCGCCAGGGTGTCGACCTTGGCCTTGTAGCCCAGGCCATCCAGCAGCAGGCTGGTAATGGCGTTGGTTGCGGCGATATCGCTCCAGCCCGGATCGGCCATTTTCACCGTGTCGCAGCTTTGCTCGGCATGGGCACTCAGGCAGCTCATGGCCAGGACGCCCGCCGTCAGTGCTGTGGATAACTTCTTCATCGGCTTCCCCTTACGTTCGTTATTGGTTTTGGCAGGGTTGTGGATAACGTGCTTTGCGTTCCAGGTCATCGAGGTCGATATGGTTGCGCATGTATTGCTGACTGGCGTCGACCAGTGGCTGGTGATCCCAGCTCTTCAGCTTTCCTTGGGCCAGCGCGCCGGCGACGAAACGCCGCCGCCGCTGGCTGGCGAGCACCTGTTGGTGGATCGCCGGGATGTTCCATTTCGCCCGGGCTTCGGCCAGGAAGTCGTTGAAGAGTGCTTGATGCGGCGCTGATTGGCTGAGTTCCTCCTCCTCAAAGGGGTCGTTGTGGATATCGAAGAGCAGACAGGGGTCGTCTTCGCTGTAGATGAATTTGTAGGCGCCGCGACGAATCATCATCAGCGGACTGATCGTGCCTTCGGCCATGTATTCGCCGAATACTTCGTCATGCCCGCCCGTGCCCGTGAGGTGCGGGACCAGTGAGCGCCCGTCCAGCGGCAACTCGGCCTGTAGCGTACCGCCGGCCAGTTCCACCAGGGTCGGCAGCAGGTCGGCGGTGGAGACGGCGGAACTGACCCGCCCGGCGGCAAATTGTCCCGGCGCGCTGATCAGCAGCGGCACCCGGGCGGACATTTCGAACCAGTGCATTTTGTACCAGAGGCCACGCTCGCCGAGCATGTCACCGTGGTCGCCGGAGAATACGATCAACGTGTTCTCGGCCAGGCCGGTTTCCTCGAGGGTTTGCAGGAGTTTGCCGATGTTGCTGTCGATATAGCTGCAGGCTCCGAAATAGGCCCGGCGCGCATCGCGGATCTTATCCACAGGCAGCGGCTTGTCCCACAGGTCGTAGACCTTGAGCAAGCGTTGGGAATGCGGGTCGAGGCTGTCCTGGGCCGGGGTCCGTGGCAGCGGAATGTCTTCGTCGCGATACAGGTCCCAGAAGGCCTTGGGAATGGTGTAGGGATCGTGCGGGTGGGTCATGGACACGGTCAGGCAGAACGGCTGGTCGCCGTCTTCGCGCACATGATCGAACAGGTACTGTCGCGCCTTGAAGACCACCTCTTCATCGAAGTCCAGCTGGTTGGTGCGCACACAGGGGCCGGCCTGTAGTACCGAGGACATGTTGTGGTACCAGCTGGGGCGCACGTCGGGCTCGTCCCAGTTCACCGCCCAGCCGTAGTCCGCCGGGTAGATGTCGCTGGTCAGACGCTCTTCATAGCCATGCAGTTGGTCCGGCCCACAGAAGTGCATCTTGCCCGACAGCGCGGTGCGGTAGCCCAGGCGCCGCAGATAATGGGCATAGGTCGGCACGTCGGCGGGGAAATCGGCGGCATTGTCGTAGGCGCCGATCTTGCTCGGCAGTTGGCCGCTCACCAGGGTAAAGCGCGACGGCGCACAGAGTGGGCTGTTGCAGTAGGCGGCATCGAAGACCACGCCTTGGGCGGCCAGGCGGCTCAGGTTCGGAAGCTTGATGGGCGATGCACCATAGAGCGGCAACAGCGGCGCGGCCATTTGATCGGCCATGATGAAGAGAATGTTCTTGCGCTTCATGTAATCGCGGCATTCCATAGTGAATTGTTATGCGATAGTGCTGAGAGCCAGCATGTGGCCCATGGATTCAGTGGTAAAGCCCCTGCCAGACAATGACTAGGATAAGTACAGCTTATGTATGAAGCGCTGGGTGACCTGTCCCTCGACCTGCTCCGGGCCTTCGAAGCGGCGGCCCGTCATCACAGTTTTACCGCCGCGGCGGTGGAGCTGGGCACCACGCAACCGGCCATCAGCCAGCAGATCAAACGCTTGGAAGAACAACTGAGCACCCGCCTGTTCGACCGCATCTATCGGGGCATCGAGCTGACCGAAGCCGGTTCGATGCTGTTCGAGCAGGTGCAGGTTGGTTTGCAGAGTATCGACAGTGGCTTGAGCGCGGTCACCGCCCAGCGTCAGCACGAGGTGTTGCAGGTCGCCACCGACTTTGCCTTTGCCGCCTATTGGCTGATGCCGCGCCTGCATCGCTTTCACGCGGCCAATCCCCAGGTCGATGTCAGCCTGGTGACCAGTGAGCGCAGTCACAACATGTTGCGCACCGATATCGATGTGGCGGTGTTGTTCGGCAAGGGGCGTTTCAAGCAAGGCGAGAGTCACTGGTTGTTCAGCGAGGAAGTGTTTCCGGTGTGCAGCCCGCGATTGCTCAAGGAGCGCGAGCTGCCATTGCCGCCGCGGGCCTTGCTGGAGTTTCCATTGCTGCATCTCAAGGGCGAAAACAGCAGTCACTGGTTCGACTGGAGCGGGGTTTTTCGCGAATTGGGACTCACCGTGGCACCGGCACCGGGGCAATTGCGTTTCGACAACTACACCTTGCTGATCCAGGCGGCGATCGGTGGCCAGGGCGTGGCCATTGGTTGGCGACACCTGGTGGATAACCTGTTGGAGCAAGGCTTGTTATGTCGGCCGATCAGCCAGACGGCGATTTCCTCCTTTGGCTACTACGTGGTGTTGCCCCAGCGTAAACGGCGCGGAGCACTGATCCAGCGTTTCTTCGACTGGTTGATGGCCGAGCAGGCCGACAGTGCGCAATCGCTGGTGGGGCTGGGCTTGCCCTCGATTGCGGTGTAGCGTCAAGCCACTATCCGATACTGGGCGAACGAGAGCGGCATGCAACGTATCCAGGGCTACCACGCCCATATCTATTTCGACGCTTCAACCCTGGAGCAGGCCCGTGAGCTGTGTGAACTGGCGGCAGCGACCTTGCCGTTGAAGATGGGACGGCTGCACCAGCGCCCGGTGGGACCGCATCCGGACTGGAGTTGCCAGTTGGCATTCGATGCGCAATACATCGGTGTGGTATTGCCGTGGCTGGCGCTGAACCGCAAGGGATTGGTGGTGTTCCTGCATCCCCTGACCGGCGATGACCTGGCCGACCATCGCGATCATGGGATCTGGATGGGAGCGGTCAGGCCATTGGATCTGTCGCTGTTCTAGTGTCTCGAACGGTCAGTTCAGCACGCCGTCGAGAATCTCGTAGACGATCCCGGTGCCGATGGCGATCAGGACCACGTCATTGCCCATGCGCCGCCACTCGTAACCCTCATACTCCGGCAAGCGGCCGAGCGCCCGGCCGTCCAGGCGCTCGCCTTCGTAACCGCGTGGCAGCGGTTGGCCGCGCACCAGGCGGTAGCCCGGTGGCGGTGGCGCACCGCGGCCGAAATGTTCGCGGTCCTCATGAATGATCTGTCGGATCGGGCCGAAGTCCTGGGGCGGGCGGTGCCAATTACGCTCGTCATGCTCCCGCCCAGGTCCTCTGTCACCACCCCGGTCCCGTTGGTCATAGCCACCTCGATCATGATCTTCACCGTGCCACTGGTCCTCGGCGTGCAGCAGAGGGCTGGCGCTGAGTATCAGCAGACCAAGGCCGGTCATCAGGCGTTTGGGCATTTTCATCGGGGGCATTCCTCACCACACAGGCAATACAACGAAAGGGGTGAAGGCATGGCTTCAAACCCCCGGGTCTTGTTCTATTAGTGTGTGTGGCGAGGTTTAGATTCCTTTGTATCAGGAACTTTACCTTTGGCGGGTACCGGCGTCATCGCCAGCGATCATGTTGTTCGCCCAGCCGCTGGCTCAGGTTTTCGAGACAGTCGCGCACGCGGATGTTGTTCATTGATGCGCCAGCTGTTCCCGCCGGAGCCCGGGTGTCTGAGGCCAGGCCCGGGGCGCTGGGAGCCAGGGGTTCGAACGCGAACAGGCTGGACAGGTCCTGTCTTGGCGGCGGCGTTTCGCGTGGGGTGGGCGTCACCGACCTGACCCGCTTGGGGCGAGGGGTTTCAGGGGCGGATAATTGATCGAAGGTACAGGCGATAGCGAGGGTCATAGGGCATCCATTTCTCATTGGTAACGATCCAGCGCTCCTGCGCGGCCGTCTCTCGCCGGTATTGCCCGGTACTGCCGAAGCTTGCGGAAAGAGAATGAAATGATTGCCCCCTTTGACAGCGCGGTTCTGTCAATAAACGCTCATGCTCGTTGGGCCCGCGGAGGGCTCCGACAAGCCTGTCATCGGGGTCAACCGGCGCCCATGAAAAAGGGACCCAAGACGGTGGTCCTGGATCCCTCCGGGTCGTGCCGAGTGCTTCAGCGTGCTGTACGCACGCCCTCGGCGAGGGCCGCGCAGAGGCTCAGCACGCCATCGACAGCCTGCTCGTCGGTGGTGGCGTTGGCGATGTGATCGATCAGCGCCGAGCCGACCACCACGCCGTCCGCCAGCCGGGCGATGGCCGCGGCCTGCTCCGGTGTGCGAATACCGAAACCGATGCTGATCGGCAGGTCGGTGTGGCGCCGCAGGCGGGCCACCGCCTCTTCGACGTGTTCCAGGGTCGCCGAGCCGGCACCGGTCACACCGGCCACCGACACGTAGTAGACGAAGCCGGAGCTGCCGTTGAGCACGGTGGGCAGGCGGGCGTCGTCGGTGGTCGGAGTGGTCAGACGGATAAAGTCCAGGCCGGCGGCCTGGGCCGGATCGCACAGCTCGCCGTTATGTTCCGGTGGCAGGTCGACCACGATCAGGCCGTCGACGCCAGCCGCCTTGGCATCGGCGATAAAGCGCGGCACGCCATAGTGGTGGATCGGGTTGAAGTAACCCATCAGCACCAGTGGGGTTTCGTTGTTCTCGGCGCGGAACTCGCGAACCATCTGCAGGGTTTTCGCCAGATTCTGCTTGGCGGCCAGGGCACGGATGTTCGCCAGCTGGATCGCCGGGCCATCGGCCATCGGATCGGTGAAGGGCATGCCCAGCTCGATCACGTCGGCACCGGCCTTGGGCAGCCCTTTGAGGATCGCCAGGGAAGTGTCATAACCCGGGTCGCCGGCGGTGACAAAGGTCACCAGGGCGGCGCGGTTCTGTTGTTTCAGCTCGGCAAAGCGGGTTTGCAGGCGGCTCATCAGTGTTTCTCCTGCTGGGACTGTTGCATATGGTGCATGACGGTTTGCATGTCCTTGTCGCCGCGACCGGACAGGTTGACCACCATCAGGTGATCCTTGGGCAGGGTCGGCGCGCGCTTGAACACTTCGGCCAGAGCGTGGGCACTTTCCAGGGCCGGAATGATGCCTTCGAGGCGGCAGCACTGGTGGAATGCGGCCAGGGCTTCATGATCGGTGATCGAGGTGTACTGGACGCGACCGATGTCGTGCAACCAGGCGTGTTCCGGGCCGATGCCGGGATAGTCGAGGCCGGCGGAAATCGAGTGGGCGTCGATGATCTGGCCGTCGTCGTCCTGCAGCAGGAAGGTCCGGTTGCCGTGCAGCACACCGGGCACGCCGCCGTTCAGGCTGGCGGCATGCTTGCCGGTTTCGATGCCGTGGCCGGCCGCTTCGACGCCGATGATTTCGACGCTGGTGTCATCGAGGAACGGATGGAACAGGCCCATGGCGTTGGAGCCGCCACCGATGCACGCCACCAGGCTGTCGGGCAGGCGCCCTTCCTGGGCCTGCAACTGCTCGCGGGTTTCCTTGCCGATCACCGACTGGAAGTCGCGGACCATGGCCGGGTATGGGTGTGGGCCGGCGACGGTGCCGATCAGGTAGAAGGTGCTGTCGACGTTGGTCACCCAGTCACGCAAGGCTTCGTTCATCGCGTCTTTCAGGGTGCCGGTACCGGCGACCACCGGAATCACTTCGGCGCCCAGCAGCTTCATGCGGAACACGTTGGCCTGCTGGCGCTCGATGTCGGTGGTGCCCATGTAGATCACGCAGTCCAGGCCGAAGCGCGCGGCCACGGTGGCGGTGGCCACGCCGTGCATGCCGGCGCCGGTCTCGGCGATGATGCGTTTCTTGCCCATGCGCCGCGCCAGCAGGATCTGGCCGATGCAGTTGTTGATCTTGTGGGCGCCGGTGTGATTCAGCTCTTCGCGCTTGAGGTAGATCTTCGCGCCGCCGCAGTGTTCGGTCAGGCGTTCGGCGAAATACAGCGGGCTTGGGCGACCGACGTAGTCGCGCTGGAAGTAGGCCAGTTCCTTGATGAAGGCCGGATCGATCTTGGCGGCTTCGTATTCGCGGTTCAGGTCGAGGATCAGCGGCATCAGGGTTTCGGCCACGTAGCGGCCGCCGAATGTGCCGAACAGGCCGTTGGCATCGGGGCCGTTGCGCAGGTTGGACTGGGTCATGGGAGGCTCCAGGTGGACGATTGAATGGGCAATGGGTTCACTCTAACCATGACAGGCGCGGATGAAAACCGATAAGATCGCCGAAACCTGTCAGGAAAACTCACAGATACCATGAGCCGCGACCTTCCCCCGCTCAATGCCTTGCGCGCCTTCGAGGCCACCGCCCGCTTGAACAGCGTCAGTCAGGCGGCCGAGCAGCTGCATGTGACCCATGGGGCGGTCAGCCGGCAATTGAAAGTGCTCGAGGAACACCTGGGGCTGAGCCTGTTCGTCAAGGACGGGCGCGGCCTGAAACTCACAGATGCGGGAATACGCCTGCGCGACGCCAGTTTCGAGGCGTTCGAACGGCTGCGTGGTGTCTGCGCCGAACTGGTCCAGAGCACGGCGGATGCGCCGTTTGTACTGGGTTGTTCCGGGAGCCTGCTGGCGCGCTGGTTTATTCCGCGATTGGGGCGGCTGAATGCCGACTTGCCCGACTTGCGCCTGCACCTGTCGGCGGGTGAAGGCGATCTCGATCCGCGCAAGCCGGGACTCGATGCCCTGCTGCTGTTCGCCGAACCACCGTGGCCGGCGGATATGCAGGTCGTTGAGCTGGCGAGCGAACGGATCGGGCCGGTCTTGAGCCCGCATTTTGCCCGTTACGAGTCGTTGCTGCGGGCACCGGCTCGTGGGCTGGTGGGCGAAGCGCTGTTGCACACCACCTCGCGACCGCAGGCCTGGCCCAGCTGGGCCCGGCAGAACGGTATCGATCCGGCGGCATTGAAGTACGGCCAGGGTTTCGAACATCTGTACTACCTGCTCGAAGCCGCGGTGGCCGGATTGGGCGTGGCGATCGCGCCGCAGCCGCTGGTGGCGGATGATTTGCGTGCCGGTCGGCTGGTGGCGCCCTGGGGCTTCAACGAGACCCCGGGGCGGCTGGCATTATGGCTACCCCGGCGTGCCGCCGATGGACGCGCCCAACAGTTGGCGCAATGGCTCAAGACCGAGCTTGAACGCGGTATCACTTGATCACACAGACCCTTGTTGATAACACAAGCCCTTGTAGGCGCTGGGCTTGCCCGCGAAGAGGCCCCGAGACCGCCAAAAGCTTCGCGGCGATCCGGCAAGCCCTGCTCCTGCAAGTTCGTGTTGTTCCCGTCAGCGAGTGATGTTCCTCAATCCCTGCGTGTGCACAGCAGGTAGGCTGCCAACAGCCCCAACGCACCCACCGCGATACCGGCGGTCGTCCACGGATGCTCCTGGGCATAATCGCGGGTCGCGATTCCGGTTTCGCGGGTTTTGACCTTGACCTCTTCATAGGCATCGCTGAGCAGGTGGCGCGAATGTCTCAGCGCGTTCTCGGCATTGCCGCGCAGCGCCTTGAGGGTCTTGCGCGACTCGTCCGAGGCATCGTCCTTGAGGCTTTCGAGGGACTTGAGCAGGTGTTCGATCTCGGCTTCCATGCTTTGCAATGAGGCTTTACGTAGTGAATTGCTGGCCATATCGGCGCTCTCCCGCAGTTGAGTGGCGTGTTTAGGTTGGGACTCCCGCGCTGTGTGAAAGTGCAGAAAGTCTGCATGGCGTCATGGGGTGACTCGATGCGAGCTGTGGAAGAAATCACTGCTAGGCTCTCTGGACAGCCCTTGGGACTTAGGAGAACAGCATGAGCGACCATCACACCTACAAGAAAATCGAACTGGTAGGTTCTTCCCCCACCAGCATAGAAGACGCCATCAACAACGCCCTGGCCGAAGCCGGAAAAAGCATCAAGCACCTGGAGTGGTTCGAGGTGCTCGACACCCGTGGGCATATCAAGGACAACAAGGCCGCGCACTTCCAGGTGACCTTGAAAGTCGGGTTCAGGATCGCCAATAGCTGAACAAATACTGGCCTTTTGAACTTATAGGCTGGCCGACTGCCATATTGATTGTTATATAGAGGGCGCTGAATAGCCCCAAGGTGCGTCGGCCAATAGCCGCCGCACTTTTTTTGATCTGACCAGGGAATGTGATCGATGAAAAAGCTTTTGCTGGCTGTAGGTTTGTTGAGTCTGGCGGGAACCGCCCTGGCGGCGGGCAAGCCGTGCGACGTGGTGGAGAAGGAGATCAAGGACAAGCTTGAAGCCAAGGGTGTGCATGGCTATTCGCTGCAGATCGTCGACAAGGCCGGCAATACCGGCGCTGATGGCAAGACCATTGGCAGCTGCGCGGCGGGCAAAAAGGAAATCGTCTACAAGCGCAAATAAGCCTGAGTAGCTATTAAGACCGGCGTCATGCGCCGGCTTTTTTTATCGCTGCCGAAACCCATCGCGAGCCGTCGACCGGCTGTTCCCGCAAGAACCAGCCTGTCCGCGATGGACGCAGGCTGTCAGCCCTTCATGACCTGCGCCAGCAGCTCGAAGGAATGCAACCGGTCGGCATGTTCATACAGGTCACAGGTGAAGATCAGCTCATCGGCCTGGGTCTGCTCGATCAGCACTTCCAGCTTGGCGCGGATTTTCGCCGGGCTGCCGACCATCGCCAGGCCGAGGAAACTCGCCACCGCCTCTTTCTCATGCGGCAGCCACAGGCCATCCATGCTCTGTACCGGAGGCCGTTGCACCAGGCTCTGGCCACGTATCAGGGCGAGGATGCGCTGGTACACCGAGGTCGCCAGGTAGTCGGCCTGTTCATCGGTATCCGCGGCCACCAGCGGCACGCCGAGCATCACATAGGGCTTGTCGAGCACCGCCGAAGGCTTGAAGTGGTTGCGATAGACGCGAATTGCCTCATGCATGTAGCGCGGCGCGAAATGTGAGGCGAAGGCGTAGGGTAAACCCCTCTCCCCGGCAAGCTGTGCACTGAACAGGCTCGACCCCAACAACCAGATCGGCACCTGGGTGCCAGTGCCCGGCATGGCGATCACCCGTTGTTCGGGGGTACGCGGGCCCAGGTAGCCCATCAGCTCGGTGACATCCTCGGGGAAGTCGTCGGCGCTGCCCAAGCGCTCGCGGCGCAAGGCCCGGGCGGTCATCTGATCGGAGCCCGGCGCGCGGCCCAGGCCCAGATCGATACGGCCAGGGTAGAGACTTTCCAGGGTGCCGAACTGTTCGGCGATCACCAGTGGCGCATGGTTGGGCAGCATCACGCCACCGGAACCGACGCGAATGGTCGAAGTGCCGCCCGCCAGGTAACCCAACAGGACCGAAGTGGCCGAACTGGCGATACCGTCCATGTTGTGATGCTCGGCGACCCAGAAGCGGTGATAGCCGAACTTCTCCACATGGCGGGCCAGATCCAGCGAATTGCGCAGCGATTGCGCCGGGCTGCCGTCCTGGCGCACGGGCACCAGGTCCAGGGTGGAAAACCGGGTATCGGACAGTCGCTTCATGAGCCTGCTACTCCATGTGAGGGGACGCAGGCTTCATCGGGTGTCGAAAAACCTGCCGGTCTCCAGGGAATGTGGGCATATACCCGAGTTTCAAGGGCTGAGCTGTTTTTAACCTGTATTTTTTTCAGATCAGTCTTACAAAGTGAACTTTGCGCCAGCGTCTATCCTCAGAATCTTGACCCCGACGTGAACCCTTCGCGTCGGCTTTTGAGGAGGCAGCTATGAGTATCAAGAAAAAAGCATCGGCTCATTGGGCGGGCGACCTGAAAACCGGCATCGGCTCCATCTCCACGGAAACCGGGGTGTTGCGCGAGGCGCCTTACGGCTTCAAGGCACGTTTCGAGGGCGGCAAGGGCACCAACCCGGAAGAACTGATCGGCACCGCTCACGCGGGGTGTTTCTCCATGGCCTTTTCGATGATTCTCGGCGATGCCGGTCTCAAGGCTGACAGCATCGAGACCCAGGCCGAAGTGACGCTGGATCAGGTCGACGGTGGTTTTGCGATCACGGCGGTGCACCTGACGCTCACGGCGAAAATCCCCGGCGCCAGCCAGCAGCAGTTCGATGAGTTGAGCAAAAAAGCCAAGGAGGGTTGCCCGGTGTCCAAGGTGTTGAACGCCAAGATCAGCCTGGACGGAACCTTGGTGCCCTGATCCGGCTCCTGCAGGCACCCGGGAGGTGAGGTGTGTCAGAACTTGGTCGACGTAGTTGTGGTCGAACACATAGTGGCAGCTTCTGCGTAAGCCCTTGCGACGCGCTGCCGTAGTCAAGGAGTTCGACCATGAAACGTATTGCCCTGGGGATTTTCTGTTGCGTGCTGGCCAGCTCGGCCTTGGCCGCGGTCAAGCCGTGTGACGAGCTCAAGGCTGAGATCGAAACCAAGATCCAGGCCGCTGGCGTCAGTTCCTACACCCTGGAAATCGTCGCCAACGATGAAGTCCACGACCAGAACATGGTCGTCGGCAGTTGCGACGGCGGCAGCAAGAAAATCATCTATCAGAAGAACGACCGCTGAAGCCTGGCTACGGAATGCAGAACACCTTGTTTTCTTCGGCCACCACTTCACCCCTGTCGTTGTACAAGCGTGCGCTGGCGTTGAAGCCCAGGGAAATGCCCTCCAGGCGGTAACGTCGGCCGGCTTCGAAGTGGTCATAGTGCACGCTCAGGTAGCACAGGCGCTCCGAGGGATCGAGGTTCATCGCCATACCGCCGGCATAGACCTCGAAATCGAAGCGCGCCACGAGTTCGTGGCTGCCCGGGGTGACCTGGAAAAAGCGTCCGTCGCGCAGACGCTGCTTGTCCAGGCTTTCGGCCATGATCAGCTTGCCGGTGTGGGTGTCCAGGTCGACCCAGGCCATTTGTGGGTTCACTGCCGGTAACGGGCTGATACAGCCGCCGAGGCTGGCGAGGGCGAGTACAGGGAGAAGTTTGCGCATGATGGTTTCCACTCTGTCAGAAGATAAGCATACCTGCGTTCAGAGGCCCCGGGATGTTCCGGACGTCAGCCTGGTGGCGGGGTGGTCTCATTTCAGTGAACACCTGAACCTCAAGAATCATTCATGGAAAAGTATTCGGTCCGCGCGATAGTCTTGCGCCAGCTTTTTGCCGGATGATTTTCATGATGTTAAGACCCGTGCTACGCGGTTCGATAGGCGCCGTGCTGCTGTTGCTCGGTGGTTGCAGCGGCCTCGGTTATTACAGCCAACTGGCCGGTGGGCAGTTGAGCCTGTTGCGCGCCCGGGAGCCGGTGGTCGAGGTGATCGCCGATCCGAGCCGCGAGCCCAAGCTGCGCGAGCACCTGGCCCAGTCCCAGCAGGCGCGGACGTTCGCCAGCGCGCAGTTGCACCTGCCCGACAACCGCAGTTACCGATTGTATGCGGACATCAAACGCCCTTATGTGGTCTGGAATGTTTTCTCGACGCCGGAATTTTCCCTGATCCCACAGCAGCATTGTTTTCCGATTGCCGGCTGCGTGGCGTATCGCGGCTATTACAACCAGGGCGCGGCGCGCGGCGAGGCGGCGCTGCAGAAACAGCGGGGCATGGACGTGTACATCGGCGGGGTCGAGGCTTACTCGACGCTGGGCTGGTTCGACGATCCGATTATCAGCTCGATGATGACCTGGGGCGACGAGCGCCTGGCAACGCTGATCTTTCACGAGCTGGCGCACCAGCGCTTTTATGTGAAGGACGACACCGAGTTCAACGAGTCCTATGCCAACTTCGTCGAGCAGGAAGGCACGCGGCAGTGGCGGGCGGCGCGGGGCTTGCCGCCGGCCAAGGTCAATGAAGTGGCACAGAAGGATCAGTTTATCGAGCTGGTGCTGCAGACCCGTGAACGTCTGCAGGCGCTCTATGCCCAGCCTTTGCCGGCCGAACAGATGCGTGAGCGCAAGGCGGCGGAGTTTGAACGTCTGCGTCAGGAGTACCGCCGGGTGCAGGCAACGCAGTGGGCAGGCGACAAGCGTTATGACGCCTGGATCAATACTCCGCTGAATAACGCCAAGCTGCTGCCCTTTGGCTTGTATGACCAGTGGGTGCCGGCGTTTGCGGCGCTGTTCAAGCAAGTCAATGGTGACTGGCCGGCGTTTTTCAGTGCGGTGGAAAAGCTCGGGGGCTTGCCGGTTGACGAACGCAAGGTGGCGTTGCGTAAGTTGATGCCTGGCTGAGGATGTGTGGCGAGCGGGCTTGCCCGCGCTGGGGGGCGAAGCGCCCCTAAAACCTGCAAACTCGATGTATCAGGTAAATCGGGTTGGCAGGTTTACGACTGCTTCGCAGCCGAACGCGGGCAAGCCCGCTCGCCACAATTGATGGTCGGCGCCCAGTCCGACGTCTTACATAAACGCCTGATGCAGCTGTGCCAGCGTCTGGAAATGATGAGCCGGTTGCTGCGCACTCAACTCCTCGAAACTGCCAAACCCATACCCCACCGCCGCGGCGTCCAGGCCATTGCGTTGCGCGCCGATCAGGTCGTGCTTGCGGTCGCCGATCATCAGCGTATTGCGCGGCTCCAACCCTTCTTCGGCGATCAGGTGGGCAATCAGCTCGACCTTGTCGGCTCGCGTTCCGTCCAGCTCACTGCCGTAGATCACCTTGAAGTGCCGGGCAAAATCGAAATGTCGGGCGATCTCCCGGGCAAACACCGAGGGCTTGGACGTGGCGATATACAGTGTGCGCCCTTGCCCGCCCAACAGCTCCAGTAGTGGTGTAACCCCCTCGAATACGCGGTTTTCATACAGCCCGGTGACCTTGAAGCGCTCACGGTAGAAGTCCACTGCTTCCCAGGCCCTGGCCTCGTCAAAACCGTAGAACTGCATGAAGGCCTGCAACAGCGGCGGCCCGATAAAGTGTTCGAGCTTGCCGAGGTCCGGCTCCTCGATCCCCAGTTTGCCCAGCGCATACTGGATCGAACGGGTGATGCCCTCGCGTGGATCGGTCAGGGTGCCGTCGAGGTCGAACAGAATCGTCTGGTAATGCATGGGGTGTCCTGGACTGTGCAAAGAATGATCAACCGACCTGATGGTAACCTTCGGCCATGTGCTGATCCTTGAGTTTCACGTAGTTCGCCGCACTGTAGGTGAAAAACGCCCGTTCCTTGTCCGTCAGCGCGCGGGCCTGCTTGACCGGGCTGCCGACGTAGAGAAAGCCGCTTTCCAGGCGCTTGCCCGGTGGCACCAGGCTGCCGGCACCGACGATCACCTCGTCCTCGATGACCGCGCCGTCCATGACGATGCTGCCCATGCCGATCAGGATCCGGTTGCCCACCGTGCAGCCATGCAGCATGACCTTGTGGGCGATGGTCACGTCGTCGCCGATCAGCAGCGGGAACCCCTCGGGGTTGAAGGGCCCGGCGTGGGTGATGTGCAGCACGCAGCCGTCCTGCACGCTGGTGCGCTGGCCGATGCGGATGCGGTGCATGTCGCCGCGGATCACGGTCAGTGGCCAGATGGAGCTGTCGGCGCCGATTTCGACGTCGCCGATCACCACCGCCGAACGGTCGACAAAGGCCCGTTCACCCAGTGCCGGCGTGTGGTTCTGATAGGTACGAAGGGTCACGATAGACGCTCTCTTTAGTGGTTGATAGCTGCGGTCGACGTCGATTGTAATTAAGATGGGCAGATGTTTCTTCCAGCCAAGGTGCCAACCGTGAGCGTGAACAACCCTCTTCTGCAGTCCTACGACCTGCCGCCGTTCTCGGCGATCCGCGCCGAACACGTGCTGCCGGCCATCGAACAGATCCTGGCGGACAACCGTGCGGCCATCGCTGCTATTCTGGCAAGCCAAGGCCAGCAGCCTACCTGGGCCGGATTGGTCCTGGCGATGGATGAACTCAATGATCGCCTGGGCGCCGCCTGGAGCCCGGTCAGCCACCTCAATGCGGTGTGCAACAGCGCCGAACTGCGCGAAGCCTATGAGGCCTGCCTGCCCGCCTTGAGCGCCTACTCCACCGAACTGGGCCAGAACCGTGAACTGTTCCAGGCCTTCGAAGCCCTGGCGAACAGTCCCGAGGCCAGCAGTTTCGACGTGGGCCAGAAAACCATTCTCGAACACTCCCTGCGCGACTTCCGCCTGTCGGGTATCGACCTGCCGCCCGAGCAGCAGAAGCGCTACGCCGAGGTGCAGAGCAAGCTTTCCGAACTGGGCAGTCGTTTTTCCAACCAGTTGCTCGACGCGACCCAGGCCTGGACCCGGCACATTACCGATGAGGCCGGTCTTGCCGGATTGAGCGAGTCCTCCCGGGCGCAGATGGCCGCCGCGGCCCAGGCCAAGGGCTTGGACGGCTGGTTGATCACCCTGGAATTCCCCAGCTACTACGCGGTGATGACCTACGCCCAGGACCGTGCGCTGCGCGAAGAGGTATACGCCGCCTACTGCACCCGCGCCTCGGACCAGGGCCCGAACGCCGGCCAGTACGACAACGGTCCGGTGATGGAAGAGATCCTCGACCTGCGCCAGGAACTGGCGCAATTGCTGGGCTTCGCCAACTTCGCCGAATTGAGCCTGGCGACCAAGATGGCCAATTCCGGCGATCAGGTGCTGACCTTCCTGCGCGACCTGGCCAAGCGCAGCAAGCCGTTCGCCGCCCAGGACCTGCAACAGCTCAAGGCTTATGCCGCCGAGCAAGGCTGCGCGCAACTGCAGAGCTGGGACAGCGGGTACTACGGCGAGAAGCTGCGTGAGCAACGCTACAGCGTTTCCCAGGAAGCCCTGCGTGCCTACTTTCCGATCGACAAGGTGCTGGGCGGGCTGTTCGCCATTGTCCAGCGCCTGTACGGTATCGAGATTGCCGAGCAGAGCGGTTTCGACAGTTGGCACCCGGATGTCCGCCTGTTCGAAATCAAGGAGAACGGCGAGCACGTCGGGCGTTTCTTCTTTGACCTCTACGCCCGTGCCAACAAGCGTGGCGGTGCCTGGATGGACGGTGCCCGCGACCGTCGGCGTACCATCGATGGCGTCCTGCAGAACCCGGTGGCCAACCTGGTGTGCAACTTCGCCCCGGCCGATAGCGGCAAGCCCGCGTTGCTGACCCATGATGAAGTCACCACCCTGTTCCATGAATTCGGCCATGGCCTGCATCATCTGCTGACCCGTATCGAGCATGCCGGTGTGTCCGGCATCAACGGCGTGGCCTGGGATGCCGTGGAGTTGCCGAGCCAGTTCATGGAAAACTGGTGCTGGGAGCCCGAAGGCTTGTCGCTGATCTCCGGTCACTACGAAACCGGCGAGCCACTGCCCCAGGACCTGTTGGAGAAAATGCTCGCGGCGAAGAACTTCCAGTCTGGGTTGATGATGGTTCGCCAACTGGAATTCTCGCTGTTCGACTTCGAACTGCATGCCACCCATGGCGACGGCCGCAGCGTGGCGCAGGTCCTCGAAGGTGTGCGCGACGAGGTCTCGGTGATGCGTCCGCCGGCCTACAACCGTTTCCCCAACAGCTTTGCGCATATTTTCGCCGGCGGTTACGCGGCGGGTTACTACAGCTACAAGTGGGCGGAAGTACTCTCGGCCGACGCGTTCTCCAGGTTCGAGGAAGAGGGGGTACTGAATGAGCAGACCGGGCGGGCTTTCCGTGAAGCAATCCTGGCGCGTGGCGGTTCCCAGGAGCCGATGCTGCTGTTCGTCGACTTCCGTGGTCGCGAGCCGTCGATTGACGCACTCTTGCGTCACAGCGGCCTGAGCGAGGATGCCGCGGCATGAGCGAGGTACCCGTGATCAAGACCAAGAAGCGCTTTATCGCCGGGGCGGTCTGCCCGGCGTGCAGCGAGCCGGACAAATTGATGATGTGGAGCGAAAACGACGTTCCACACCGTGAGTGCGTGGCCTGCGGTTATGCCGATACCCTGAACGAGCAAGGCTTGTCAGTGCCCAAGGAGTTGGGCACGCGGGTCAACACCGTGGCGGTCAAGCCGGCGCAGGACAGCAAGGTCCAGACCGTGCAGTTCTTCCCCAATCCCAAGCTGAAGAAGCCGGACGGCCAGTAAACGCCGAAGTGCTGTCTGCCGAGCCGGGTCACGCCCGGCTCATCCCCCCGGCAATCACTCGACAGTTGCGGACTTGAGCCAGCTTTTCACCGCGCAGGTGGCATAAGGATTGGTGCTGCAGGCGCCGCTGGCCAGGGCTTCGCGCAGCTTGTCGATATGCGCCTGCATCATGTAGCGGATGCTGTCCTTGAAGTGGGGGCTGTCGCCGAACCCGCCCATGATCATCTCGCTCAGGGCCTCCTCCTTGCTCCAGCCCTGGATCACCACACGGTACATCGCCGCCATCAGGCCGGTGCGTTCCGAGCCCTGTTTATCGTGGATCAACACCGAACCCTTGTTCTCGGCGTCCCTGATCGCCCGCAGAATCGTCAACACATCGGCGTCGTCGACATGGCCGGTCCGGTAAGGCAGCTGCACCTGTTTGATGCCAGGGTCCGATAACCAGCTGGAATCGGCGTCCGGCTGGAAGTTGATCACGGTGGTGATGTTCAGCTTGGCCAGGATCGGCACGGCGTTGCGGTCCGGCAAGGTGCTGCGGTAGAGCGTCGGGGTCATCTGGTTGAGGTTGTATTGGTTGCCCACCGGGGTTGCCCATTGTGCCGGGCGTTGGCCGCTGCTGTCGTCTGCCTGGGCCACGGGCAACAGCAAGCCGGTGAAGCAGATCAGGCCCAGGGCGGAAAGGAAACGAACGATCGACATATGGACGGCGCCCGGAAAGAGAGAACTCGACATTGCCCTATAGCATTGATTTTCCCGGATCAAAAGCCTGTGAGTCGAGTGTCAAAGATTCGTGAGAGGGACGGAACAGGTGTTGGATAAAGCCCGGGATTTTAAGCTGAATCGGTTCATCTTGATGCTTAGGCTGCTATCATTTGTAACTAAAGGTTGCTGTGATGTGCTCTATCTGAGGTGCCTCGATAGAAACCGCGACCCGAAAAAGACAGGTTGCTCAATTGAAGTGGCCGATTATTCCCTGCGTACATGATGAGTGAGGTAGCGCCATGTCTGATCAAGATCGAGATAACCCGCGGCGTGAGTTTTTGCGCAAAACCCTGACCTTGATCCCGGTGGTGACCGTGGCGAGCACCGCGCTGGGCAGCAGTGTCCTGCAGGCCGCATCGCAAGCGACGCCCGCTACCCCCGACAAGGCGCCGGTCAACGCCGGGCATTATGAACCGACCTTCTTTACCGCCGAGGAATGGGCCTTTCTCAATGCCGCCGTGGCCCGCCTGATTCCGGCCGACGCCCAAGGCCCGGGCGCCCTGGAAGCCGGTGTCCCGGAATACATCGATCGGCAAATGAACACGCCCTATGCCAGTGGTGCCCTGTGGTTCATGCAGGGCCCCTTCGCCGCCGACGCGGCGCCCGAGATGGGCTGGCAAAGCAAACTGGTGCCCCGGGAGATCTATCGCCTGGGTATCGCCGCCACGGAGGCCTGGTGCAAAAAGCTGCATGGCTCAACCTTTGCTGGGCAAGACAGCGCTACCCAGGACGCCTTGCTCAAGCAACTGGAGGCCGGCGACGCGCCTTTCGACAGCGTTCCGCCGAAGATTTTCTTCAGTTTTCTGCTGCAAAACACCAAGGAAGGGTTCTTCTGCGACCCGATCCATGGTGGCAACAAAGGCCTGGTGGGCTGGACCCTGATCGGCTTCCCCGGCGCCCGCGCCGACTTCATGGATTGGGTTGAACGCAACGAGCAGTACCCCTTCCCGGCTGTATCCATTCGCGGCGAGAGGGCGTGAGCATGGCGATTCAAATGAACAAGGTCGACGCGGTGATCGTTGGTTTCGGCTGGACCGGGGCAATCATGGCCAAGGAGCTGACCGAAGCCGGACTCAACGTCGTGGCCCTGGAGCGGGGGCCGATGCAGGACACCTACCCCGATGGCAATTACCCACAGGTGATCGACGAGCTCACCTACAGCGTGCGCAAGAAACTCTTCCAGGACATCTCCAAGGAAACCGTCACCATTCGCCATAGCGTCAATGACATAGCCCTGCCGAACCGTCAGCTCGGCGCGTTCCTGCCGGGCAACGGCGTGGGTGGCGCCGGCCTGCACTGGTCGGGCGTGCACTTCCGGGTCGATCCCATCGAGCTGCGCATTCGCAGTCATTACGAAGAGCGTTACGGCAAGCACTTCATTCCCAAGGACATGACCATCCAGGACTTCGGCGTGAGCTACGAAGAGCTGGAGCCGTTCTTCGACTACGCGGAAAAGGTCTTCGGCACCTCGGGTCAGGCCTGGACCGTCAAGGGGCAGGTGGTGGGCGCAGGCAAGGGCGGCAACCCCTACGCCCCGGATCGCTCCAATCCCTTTCCGCTGGAAGCGCAGAAGAACACCTATTCCGCGCAGCTGTTCCAGAAAGCCGCGAGCGAGGTCGGCTACAAGCCCTACAACCTGCCGTCGGCCAATACCTCCGGGCCCTACACCAACCCTTACGGTGCACAGATGGGGCCGTGCAATTTCTGCGGTTTCTGCAGTGGTTATGTCTGCTACATGTATTCCAAGGCGTCGCCGAACGTGAACATTCTGCCGGCGCTGCGGCAAGTGGCGAACTTCGAACTGCGACCCAATTCCCACGTGCTGCGGGTCAATCTCGACAGCAGCAAGCGCAAGGCCACCGGGGTGACCTACATCGACGCCCAGGGCCGCGAGGTGGAGCAACAGGCCGACCTGGTGATTCTCGGCGCTTTCCAGTTCCATAACGTGCGGCTGATGCTGCTGTCCGGCATCGGCAAACCCTACGACCCGCTCACCGGCGAAGGCGTGGTGGGCAAGAACTTCGCCTACCAGAACATGGCCACCATCAAGGCTTTCTTCGACAAGGACGTGCACACCAACAACTTTATCGGCGCCGGCGGCAACGGCGTGGCAATGGACGATTTCAACGCCGACAACTTCGACCACGGCCCCCACGGCTTTGTCGGCGGTTCGCCGATGTGGGTCAACCAGGCGGGCAGCCGACCGATTGCCGGGACCTCGAACCCGCCGGGTACGCCGGCCTGGGGCAGTGCCTGGAAACGCGCCACGGCGGATTACTACACCCACCAGGTGTCGATGGATGCCCACGGTGCACATCAGTCCTACCGGGGCAACTACCTGGATCTCGACCCGGTTTACCGTGATGCCTACGGCTTGCCGCTGCTGCGGATGACCTTCGACTGGCAGGAAAACGACATCAAGATGAACCGCTTCATGGTCGGGAAAATGAGCAAGGTCGCCGAAGCCATGAACCCCAAGTCGATTGCCCTGCTGGGCAAGCAGGTGGGCGAGCATTTCAACACCGCGTCCTACCAGACCACCCACCTCAACGGCGGCGCGATCATGGGCACCAACCCGAAGACCAGCGCCCTGAACCGCTACCTGCAATCCTGGGATGTGCACAACGTCTTCGTCCCCGGCGCATCGGCTTTCCCCCAGGGCCTGGGGTACAACCCCACCGGCCTGGTGGCGGCGCTGACCTACTGGTCGGCCCGGGCGATCCGCGAGCAGTACCTGAAAAATCCCGGCCCGCTGGTTCAGGCTTAAGGAGCGATGAACATGAAAGCATTGGTTATCGCCACCCTGGCGTTGTTGGGCAATGGCGCGGTCAGCGCCGCCGAAGCCGATCCGTCGGCCCTGATCAAGCAGGGTGAATACCTGGCGCGGGCCGGGGATTGCGTCGCCTGTCACACGGCCAAGGGCGGCCAGCCGTTCGCTGGCGGGCTGCCGATGCAGACGCCCATCGGCACGATCTACTCGAGCAATATCACGCCGGACAAAAGCGGGATCGGGGCCTACAGTTTCGAAGACTTCGACCAGGCGGTCCGGCATGGTGTGGCAAAGAACGGCGGCAGCCTTTACCCGGCCATGCCCTACCCGTCCTACGCCCGGGTCAGTGACGGCGATATGCAGGCGCTGTACGCCTACTTCATGAAGGGCGTGGCGCCGGTGGTCCAGGACAACAAGGCCGTCGATATCCCCTGGCCGCTGAGCATGCGCTGGCCGTTGGCGGGCTGGCGCTGGGCGTTCGCGCCGAAGGTGAGCGAACCCCCGGCCGCTGTCGGCGCGGACCCGGTAGTGAACCGCGGCGCTTATCTGGTGGAGGGCCTGGGCCATTGCGGGGCCTGCCATACGCCACGGGCCCTGACCCTGCAGGAAAAAGCCCTGAGCGCCAATGACGGCAGTGCATTCCTGGCCGGTGGCGCGCCGCTGGAAGGCTGGATCGCGAAAAGCCTGCGCGGCGATCACAAGGATGGCCTTGGCAGTTGGAGCGAAGCGCAACTGGTGCAGTTCCTCAAGACCGGTCGCAGTGAGCGCAGCGCGGTATTCGGTGGCATGAGCGACGTGGTGGTGCACAGCATGCAATACATGAGCGATGACGACCTGAACGCTATTGCCCGCTACCTCAAGAGCTTGCCGCCGACGGACCCTCAGGACACGCCTCACGCCTATGAGCCACAAGTCGCACAGGCACTGTGGAAAGGCGATGACCGCAAGGCGGGAGCATCGGTCTACATCGACAACTGCGCGGCCTGCCACCGTACCGATGGTCATGGCTACACCCGGGTGTTCCCGGCGTTGGCCGGTAATCCGGTGGTGCAATCGGCGGACCCGACCTCGTTGATCCATATCGTGCTCAAGGGCGGTACCTTGCCAGCGACCCATAGCGCGCCTTCCAGCTTCACCATGCCGGCGTTTGCCTGGCGACTATCGGACCAGGAAGTGGCGGATGTGGTCGGTTTCATTCGCGGCAGCTGGGGTAACCAGGGCGGCGCGGTGAAGGCCAGTGATGTGGCGACGTTGCGCAAGGAAGATATGCCGGCCAAGCCATAAAGCCCCGACAAGCCCTGCTCCTACAAGGTCTGTGTCCGGCGTCGCCATCGTGGCGGTGTCTGCCAGACGGTGCTAGGCAGATCGGCTTGGCTCCATTACTGTATATAAATACAGTAATGGAGCCGTCTCCGATGTTCACCCCCCTCCCACCCCGTGGCCGTGGCACCGCGACCAACCCGCACAACCGCTTCGCGCCCAATCGTTCGGTGGCCGAGGATGATGGTTGGTACCAGGAGGCTCCGCTGACCCAGGGCACCGAGGTGCGCATCGAGACGGCCAAATCCATCATCACCCGTAACAGCTCGCCGGACCTGCCCTTCGACCGCTCCATCAACCCCTATCGCGGTTGCGAGCATGGCTGCATCTACTGCTACGCACGCCCCAGCCATGCTTACTGGGATCTGTCGCCGGGGCTGGATTTCGAAACCAAACTGATCGCCAAGACCAACGCGGCCGCGGTGCTGGAGCAGCAATTGTCCAAGCCGGGCTATCGCGTCGCGCCGATCAACCTGGGCTCCAACACCGATCCCTACCAGCCGATCGAGCGTGAGTATCAGCTCACCCGGCGGACTCTCGAGGTATTGCTACGCTATCGGCACCCGGTCACCATCGTCACCAAGGGCTCGCTGATCCTGCGTGACCTCGACCTGCTGACGGAACTGGCGCGGCAGCGGCTGGTGGCGGTGATGATCAGCCTGACCAGCCTCGACGACGAACTCAAGCGCATCCTCGAGCCTCGCGCGGCGGCGCCCAAGGCGCGCTTGCGGGCCATCCGGGTGATGCGTGAAGCGGGCATTCCGGTGGGAGTGTTGTGCTCGCCGATGATTCCGATGATCAACGACGGCGAACTGGAAAGCCTGCTCACCGAGGCCCGCGACGCCGGTGCCCAGAGCGCCGCCTACATGATGCTGCGCCTGCCGTTGGAGGTCGCGCCGTTGTTCGAGGAGTGGCTGGCCGCCCATTATCCGCAGCGGGCGACCCACGTATTGAGCCTGATTCGCCAGAGCCGCGGTGGTGAACTCTACGACAGCAGGTTCGGTGCGCGGATGCGCGGCGAAGGGCCGTTTGCCGACCTGTTGGCGCAGCGCTTTGCCAAGGCGATCAAACGTCTGGGGCTGAACCGCCGCGAAGGGTTCAATCTGGATTGCACGGCGTTCTGCTCCCCCGGCGGGCAGATGTCGTTACTCTGAGCCATGACCCGGACGAAGGTGGCCTGGCGGTGTTTAGTCCGCGCCTATACTCTTTGAGCGCAAACCTGGGAAACTTCTGGAACGTCCGTCCTAGAGCCTCTGATTCAGCTTGAGTTAAGTTTTCGCAGCTATGGTGAGGCTGTCTGTTTCGTACAGGTGGCGCTCAAGGAGTCGAGCGCGTTGATCCGATGAGTGCTGGCCGCGAGCAAGCCAAATCTGGAAAATCCCCTTCAATCCGTCAGAAAAGAGGATGAATCATGAGTGACAAGGATAAACGGCTATCAGATGCGTCGGCTTCGGGGCTTCCCGGCTCCGAGAGTGCCGATGTGGCGCTGCAACATATTGTCGATGGCTTCCTGCATTTTCACCATGAAGTCTTTCCGCAACAGAAACAACTGTTCAAGAAGCTCGCCACGGCGCAGAACCCACGGGCGATGTTCATTGCCTGCGCCGACTCGCGCATCGTGCCCGAGCTCATTACCCAGAGTGCCCCCGGCGACCTGTTCGTGACCCGTAATGTCGGCAACGTGGTGCCACCCTACGGGCAGATGAACGGCGGTGTCTCGACCGCCATCGAGTATGCGGTGCTGGCCCTCGGTGTGCAGCACATCATTATCTGTGGGCATTCGGATTGTGGTGCCATGCGCGCGGTGCTCAACCCCGATAGCCTGGAAAAGATGCCCACGGTCAAAGCCTGGCTGCGTCATGCGGAAGTGGCGAAGACCATGGTTCATGAAAACTGCGACTGCGCCAACGAAAGCGAAAGCATGCACGTGCTCACCGAGGAAAACGTCATCGCTCAGTTGCAGCACTTGCGCACGCATCCCTCGGTGGCTTCGCGCATGGCCAACGGCCATTTGTTTATCCACGGTTGGGTCTACAACATCGAAACCAGCGAAATCAAAGCCTACGATGCTGATCGGGCCTGCTTCCTACCCCTCGATGGTACTCATCCGATCCCGAGTGCGACGCCCAAAGCCCGCTTCTAGCGCCTGAGGCCTCCTCAATCCATTAGGTTCAGCCACGACCGGCGTTCGAACGGTCGGGCTTTGCCATGCCTGAAGAAATCCTCAGGAGATTCATCATGCGTGCTGCGCAATTGAAAGCGATTTTGCCACGGGAGCTGCTGGCTTCCGTGGTGGTGTTCCTGGTGGCCCTGCCCCTGTGCATGGGGATCGCCATTGCGTCCGGCATGCCGCCGGCCAAGGGGCTGATCACCGGCATTATCGGTGGGTTGGTGGTCGGTTGGCTGGCGGGTTCGCCGTTGCAGGTCAGCGGTCCGGCCGCGGGCCTGGCGGTGCTGGTGTTCGAACTGGTACGTCAGCACGGCATGGCCATGCTCGGGCCGATCCTGTTGCTGGCCGGCCTGCTGCAATTGCTGGCCGGGCGCCTGCGCTTGGGCTGCTGGTTCCGGGTGACCGCCCCGGCGGTGGTCTACGGGATGCTCGCCGGTATTGGCGTGTTGATCGTATTGTCCCAGGTTCATGTGATGCTCGACGGCTCGCCCCTGCCCTCGGGGCTGGACAACCTGCTGGGCTTTCCGGCGGCCCTGGGCCAGGCGCTGTCCGGCGAAGGCACGGGCTGGCAGGCGGGTGCGTTGGGCCTGACGACGATCCTGGTGATGTGGCTATGGGACAAGCGCAAACCCCAGGCCTTGCGCTTTGTTCCGGGAGCGCTGCTCGGTGTCGGCCTGACAACCCTGGCGAGCCTGGTGCTGGCACTATCGGTCAAGCGGGTGGAGGTCCCGGCCAATCTGGCCGAAGCCATCGACTGGCTGCGGCCGGCCGACCTGCTCAACCTGGCCGATCCCAACCTGCTGATCGCGGCCTTTGCCGTGGCCTTTATCGCCAGCGCCGAAACCTTGCTGTCGGCCGCGGCGGTGGACCGCATGCACGACGGTCAACGCTCGGACTTCGACCGCGAACTGTCGGCGCAGGGCGTGGGCAATATGCTTTGCGGCCTGCTCGGGGCACTGCCCATGACTGGGGTGATTGTGCGCAGCTCGGCCAATGTCCAGGCCGGTGCCCGGACCCGTCTGTCGGCCATATTCCATGGTGTGTGGCTGCTGGCCTTTGTGTTGTTGCTGTCCAGTGTGCTGCAGAGCATTCCGGTGGCGAGCCTGGCGGGTGTGCTGGTGTATACGGGCATCAAGCTGGTGGACCTCAAGGCCTTTCGCGGCCTGGGACGCTATGGACGCATGCCGATGCTGACCTATGTGGCCACGGCCTTGGCCATTGTTTTCACTGACCTGTTGACGGGGGTGTTGATCGGTTTCGGCCTGACCCTGGCGAAGCTGGCCTGGAAAGCCTCGCGGTTGAAAATCAGCCTGGTGGACTTGCCCGCCGAGGGGGAGATGGAGCTGCGGCTGCTGGGGGCGGCGACGTTCCTCAAGGTGCCGGCGCTGACCCGGGTGCTGTCGACGATCCCGTCGGACACGGTGGTACATGTGCCGCTGGGCAATCTGAGCTATATCGACCACGCCTGCCTGGAGCTGCTGGAGGAGTGGGGCCGGGCCAACGCGGCCAAGGGGGCGCGGTTGGTGATCGAGTCCCATGGGTTGAAGCGGCGCCTGGAAGGGCGGCTGCGGACCACCGCGGGCATCGGTTCCGCAGCGGCCTGATGATGGTCTGGAAAACGCCACAAACCTTGTAGGAGCCGAGCTTGCTCGCGATCGGCTGCGCAGCAGTCGTAAAACCTGCGCATGCGGTGCATCTGGCACACCGAGTCAGCCGGATTACGGCCGCTGCGCAGCCGATCGCGAGCAAGCTCGGCTCCTGCAGGGGAGCGCATCAGGTCACGATCAACTGCGCCGTGGGTTCAAGCGCCGGGCTGCTCGAGCTCCAGCTCCACGCCCAACTGGCGCGACAGGCACGGCCAACGCTTCCACGCCGCCTCGGTATCCGGGCTGTGGAGACGCTCGCGATAGGCTTCCACCGACTCCAGGGCAAAGCTTTCTTCGTTGAGCATCTCATCGACCGCGTGATGCACCGCTTCGTCCAATTGGTTGGCGAAGGTCTCGCCGATCAACTGGTGGGCGATCAAGTTGGCCACGGTGATGTCCGAGGGAATCAGTGGCTGGCCGAAATGCTTGATATAGAGATCGTTGACCTCTTCCACCAGACGGTGTGCCAGATAGGCCTCATCCAGCAGGCCGTCGAGTCCGACATGACCTTCGAGAATCGGCGGGGGTTGCAGGAAAAACTGCTCGGCGATGCTCAGCACCGGCGTGATCTGCGATTCGATTCCGGCTTCGTGCGCCACCTCGTTGGCCGCATCCAGCAAGTCGGGAACCAGGTCAATGTAGGCTTTGACAAACCGTGTCAGCACACCTTTGGCGTCGACGTCCGGCAGTTGGATCGCAGGATGAAGATGTGGCAATTGAACCGCGAGTTGACGGGTCAACTGGCCGCTACTGGCCTCGTGTTGGTGGGCACGTTGAATCTGCTCGCGCAATGCGGCGGTGTTCATGAAAACTCCAGGGGGTACGACAAAGGGAAAATAGGGAGAGTACAAAGTAGCTGGGTTATAAAAGATGCTCAGACGCATTTGTAATAATTATTTCATGCTTATGTGCCTGGGTTATATCGATTTGCCACTGCTTCTGCTCGAACTCAGGTAATTCGTGGCCTCCAGCCCGGTTCAAAGTCGCGTTTCAGTTCATTTCCCTTATCGCATGGCGCGCTCCCGGTCGCTGTCTATACTCGATTTGGTATGGAGTTAGCTGATGACGCCCGGCTGCATGTGCAGGTCAGGCCGAATGGTCCGCTTACGCAGTACGACCATTCCCTTGGCCGCGGGTGAAAGCCGGCGGGATAACAAGAACGATAAGGGGAACCCGCAATGATGCGACATCCACGAGTCTGGATGGGCCTCCTGTTGTGGTCGATATTCAGTCAGGCGCAGGCTGCCTGGACCGTGAATATGGCGCCTGGAGCGACGGAAGTCAGTCACGAGATCTTCGATCTGCACATGACCATTTTCTGGATCTGTGTGGTGATCGGTATCATCGTGTTCGGTGCCATGTTCTGGTCGATGATCATGCACCGACGCTCCACCGGCCAGGTGGCGGCCAAGTTCCACGAAAGCACCACAGTGGAAATCCTCTGGACCATCGTGCCGCTCCTGATCCTGGTGGGGATGGCGGTTCCCGCCACCGCCACGTTGATCAAGATGTACGACACCAGCGAGTCGGATGTCGATATCCAGATCACCGGCTATCAATGGAAATGGCACTACAAATACCTGGGCCAGGATGTCGAGTTCTTCAGCAACCTGTCCACCCCCGCCGAACAGATGCATAACCAGGCCCCCAAGGGGGAAAACTATCTGCTGGAAGTCGATCAGCCGTTGGTGTTGCCGGTGGGCGCCAAGGTCCGTTTCCTGGTGACCTCCGCCGACGTGATCCATTCCTGGTGGGTGCCGGCCTTCGCCGTCAAGCGCGATGCCATCCCGGGGTTCTTCAATGAAGCCTGGACCCGGGTCGACAAGCCTGGCATCTACCGTGGGCAATGCTCCGAACTGTGCGGCAAGGACCACGGCTTCATGCCGGTGGTGGTCGATGTCCGCCCCAAGGCCGACTACGACAGCTGGTTGGCCGAACGCAAGGCCGAATCCGCCAAGCTCAAGGAGCTGACCAGCAAGGAGTGGACCCTCGACGAGCTCAAGGAGCGCGGCGACAAGATCTACCACACCACCTGCGTGGCCTGTCACCAGGCCGAGGGTCAGGGCTTGCCGCCGATGTTCCCGGCACTGAAGGGCTCGAAGATCGCCACCGGGCCGAAAGAAGACCATTTGCACCGGGTGTTCTTCGGCAAGCCGGGCACCGCCATGGCAGCCTTCGGCAAACAGCTGTCGGAAGTCGATATCGCCGCTGTCGTGACCTATGAACGTAATGCCTGGGGCAACAACAAGGGCGATATGGTCACGCCCAAGGAAGTCCTGGCACTGAAGCAGACGGAGGGCAAATGAACAGCTCCCAAATGAACAGCGCCGTTGCATGTTCGCTGAATCGGTCGGGGCCCAGCTTCCCGGGCCAAGCCGTTCCCCCGTTTGCAGGAGACAGGACATGAGTGCAGTGATCGATGACCATGGCCATGCCGGTCATGATGAACACGCCCACGGTCCGGCCAAGGGCCTGATGCGCTGGGTGTTGACCACCAACCACAAGGATATCGGCACGCTGTACCTGTGGTTCAGCTTCGCCATGTTCCTGCTCGGCGGTTCCTTCGCCATGGTGATCCGCGCCGAGCTGTTCCAGCCGGGGCTGCACATCGTCGAACCGGCGTTCTTCAACCAGATGACCACCATGCACGGCCTGGTGATGGTCTTCGGTGCGGTGATGCCGGCCTTCGTCGGCCTGGCCAACTGGATGATCCCGCTGATGATCGGCGCGCCGGACATGGCCTTGCCGCGCATGAACAACTTCAGCTTCTGGTTGTTGCCGGCGGCGTTCGCGCTGATGGTCTCGACCCTGTTCATGCCCGGCGGCGGGCCGAACTTCGGCTGGACCTTCTATGCGCCGCTGTCGACCACCTACGGCCCGGAGAGCGTGACCTTCTTCATCTTCGCCATTCACATGATGGGCATCAGTTCGATCATGGGCGCGATCAACGTGATCTCGACCATCCTCAACCTGCGCGCGCCGGGCATGACCCTGATGAAGATGCCGCTGTTCGTCTGGACCTGGCTGATCACCGCGTTCCTGCTGATCGCCGTGATGCCGGTGCTGGCGGGGTGCGTGACCATGATGCTGATGGACATCCACTTCGGCACCAGTTTCTTCAGCGCCGCCGGTGGCGGTGATCCGGTGCTGTTCCAGCACGTGTTCTGGTTCTTCGGTCATCCCGAGGTGTACATCATGATCCTGCCGGCGTTCGGCGCGGTCAGTGCGATCATCCCGGCGTTTTCCCGCAAGCCGCTGTTCGGCTACACCTCGATGGTCTATGCCACGGCGAGCATCGCCTTCCTCTCGTTCATCGTCTGGGGGCACCACATGTTCGTGGTCGGCATCCCGCTGGTCGGCGAGCTGTTCTACATGTACGCGACCATGCTGATCGCGGTGCCGACCGGGGTGAAGGTGTTCAACTGGGTCAGCACGATGTGGCAAGGGTCGCTGACCTTCGAGACACCAATGTTGTTCGCGGTGGCCTTCGTCATCCTGTTCAGCATCGGCGGTTTCTCCGGGCTGATGCTGGCGATGGCGCCGGCGGACTTCCAGTACCACGGCACCTATTTCGTGGTGGCGCATTTCCACTATGTGCTGGTGCCGGGGGCGATCTTCGGGATCTTCGCCTCCGCCTATTACTGGCTGCCGAAGTGGACTGGCCACATGTACGACGAAACCCTTGGCAAGCTGCACTTCTGGCTGTCGTTCGTCGGCATGAACCTGACCTTCTTCCCGATGCATTTCGTCGGCCTGGCGGGGATGCCGCGGCGGGTACCGGACTACAACCTGCAGTTCGCCAACTTCAACATGGTGTCGTCGATCGGCGGCTTCATGTTCGGGGTGACGCAACTGCTGTTCCTGTTCATCGTCATCAAGTGCATTCGCAGCGGGCCACCGGCTCCGGCCAAGCCCTGGGATGGCGCGGAGGGCCTGGAGTGGAGCATTCCGTCACCGGCGCCGTATCACACCTTCACCACGCCGCCGGAAGTGAAATAAGCCATGGCCGACTCGATCTCGCTCAAACGCCTGGTCACACGCCTGTTGCTGGTGGTGGTAGCGATGTTCGCCTTCGGCTTTGCCCTGGTGCCGCTGTACGACGTGATGTGCAAGGCCTTCGGGATCAACGGCAAGACTGCCGGGCAGTATGAAGGCGAGCAGGTGGTCGACCTGTCGCGGCAGATCGGCGTGCAGTTCCTTTCGACCAATGCCGCCGACATGGTCTGGGAGTTCTATCCCAAGGCCGACCAGTTGAGCGTGCATCCCGGCGCGGTCAACGAGATGTTGTTCGTGGCCTACAACCCCACCGACCAGGTGATGAAGGCCCAGGCCATCCCGAGTATTGCCCCGGCGAATGTGGCGGTGTACTTCCACAAGACCGAATGCTTCTGCTTCACCCAGCAGACCCTGCAGCCCGGGCAGCGCATCGAGATGCCGGTACGTTTCATCGTTGACCGCGACATGCCCAGGGATGTGAAGCACCTGACGCTGGCTTACACGCTGTTCGACATCACCGCCCGCAACCCGCCCGTGGCGCGTACCGGCGGCTAGGACATTTGGCGTGCCCGATAAGGAGAACAATAAATGGCGATTCATGAGCACTACTACGTACCGGCCCAGAGCAAGTGGCCGATCATTGCCACGCTCGGCATGCTGGTCACGATGTTCGGCCTGGGTACCTGGTTCAACGACCTGAAGGCGGCGCGCCCGGATTCCCACGGCCCGTTGATTTTCTTCGTCGGCGGACTGCTGCTGGCCTATATGCTTTTCGGCTGGTTCGGCACGGTGATCAAGGAAAGTCGCGCCGGGCTCTACAGCGCCCAGATGGACCGTTCGTTCCGCTGGGGCATGAGCTGGTTCATCTTTTCCGAAGTGATGTTCTTCATCGCCTTCTTCGGCGCGCTGTTCTACGTGCGCAATCTGTCCGTACCCTGGCTGGCTGGCGACGGTGGTGCGAAGGGGCTCATCACCCACGCGTTGTGGCCCGACTTCCAGAACGCCTGGCCGTTGCTGCACAACCCCGACCCGAAACTCTTTCCGGGACCGAAGGAAACCATCAGTCCCTGGGGTTTGCCGCTGCTCAATACGGTACTGCTGGTCAGTTCGAGCGTCACCGTGACCATCGCCCACCATGCGCTGAAGAACGGCCATCGCGGCGCCCTGAAACTCTGGCTGGCGATCACCGTGCTGCTGGGGTTGGCGTTCCTGACCTTCCAGGCCAAGGAATACATGCATGCCTATCACGAACTGGGGCTGACCCTGGGTTCGGGCATCTATGGCGCGACCTTCTTCATGCTCACCGGTTTCCACGGTGCCCACGTGACCATTGGCACCCTGATCCTGTTCGTGATGCTGATGCGGGTCATGCGCGGGCATTTCAATGCCGAACATCAATTCGGCTTTGAAGCGGCCAGTTGGTATTGGCACTTCGTCGACGTGGTCTGGATCGGCCTGTTCGTCTTCGTCTATGTCCTCTGAGCCTTGCCGGGCCCTGGGGCTTACCAGGGCGCCGAGGACACCAGTTGGCCGCTGAAGAAGCCCCAACTGATCAAGGCCAGGGTGATCACTGCAAACCCGACCCGGACGGTGAGGGCATTGACCAGGCGCTTGGAATGCGCGCCGTCCTTCACCAGGAAGAACAGGCCGCTGAACAGGCTGGCCACCGTGGCCAACAGCATCAGGACTATCGCCGCTTTCAACATGGTGAGACTCCGGGGGAGATGCGCATGCAATTGAGTATAGCGAGTCGCATAGTTGTCGCCGGGGGGCGGCCATGAAGCGCTTTTATCCCGGCATCGCACCGACGTTGGTGGTGCTCGTGCTGTTGCCGTTGCTGGTCTGCCTGGGGTTCTGGCAGTTGAGTCGCGGCGAGCAGAAACGCGTACTGCTGGAAAACCATGCCCAGCGCCGTACCGCCGAGCCGGTGGCCGGCGACCAGTTGAAAGCCTTGCCCGATCCGGCGTTCCGGCGGGTACGGCTGAGCGGTCAGTTTGACGCCGAACACAGCTACCTGCTGGATAACCGCATGCGTGACGACCGGGTCGGCGTGGAGCTGTTGCAACCGTTCCACGACGAGGCCAGTGGCCTGTGGCTGCTGGTCAATCGAGGTTGGTTGCCCTGGCCGGATCGGCGCACGCCGCCGCGGTTCAGTACCCCCACGCAACGGCTGGAGCTCGGTGCCTGGGTGTATGTCTCGCCCGGCGCGACTTTCCAGTTGGGCAGCGACCCGGCCAATGCGAGCTGGCCGCGCCTGGTGACCCTTATCGAGCCGGACAAGCTCTGGGCGGAGCTGGGGCGAAGCGGCTTCAGCTATGAGCTGCGCCAGGAGTCCGGCCCGGCGGCCTATCAGACCGACTGGCCGGTGGTGTCCGAAGGCATGGGGCCGGAAAAACACGTGGCCTATGCCGTGCAGTGGTTCGCCATGGCACTGGCGTTGTTCGGCCTTTATCTCTACCTCGGATGGCATAACGCAAGGGAGAAACACCATGGGAGCGGCCATGAATCCACTGAACACAGCTGAAGCCCCGAACCCGCCACGGCGCGGCCGGGGGCGCTGGCAACTGATCCTGATCCTGCTGGTGGTGGTCGGACCGATGGTGCTCGCCACCGGCATGTACAAGCTGCAGTTCTGGGTGCCGGAGAGCCGCAGCTATCACGGCGAATTGATCGGCAACGGGGAAAGCCGCGTCGACCTTGGGGTGCAGGCCGACGAACAGCGCTGGCAGATGCTGGTGACGGCGCCGCGGGACTGTGCGCTGGACTGCCAGCAACTGGTCTACCTGGCGCGGCAGATCCAGATCGCCCTCGGGCGCGAAGCCTCTCGGGCCAGCCATGCCCTGGCGACGGCGCAACCCCTGGAGGTGATGTACGACGCCAAGCTCAAGCGCGAATATCCGCAGTTGCAACGCTACTCGCTGGATCTTGCGGCCTATGAGCGGGAGGCCAAGGGCAGCGACGCGGCGCAACTGTGGATCATCGATCCGCACGGCAACCTGGTGCTGCGCTACGACGCCCGGGTCAAGGGCAAGGACCTGCTCAACGACCTGGTGCAACTGCTGAAACTGTCGAATATCGGATGAGGGCATCGTCATGGCCAAGCCTGGATTTCGCCTCGCGTTGTTTGCCACGCTGCTGGCGCTGCTCGTCGTCCTGCTGGGCGCCTACACCCGGCTGACCCACGCCGGCCTGGGCTGCCCCGACTGGCCGGGCTGCTACGGCTTTATCAGCGTGCCCAACAGTGAAGCCCAGCTGGCCCATGCCGAGCTGCATTTCCCCGATGCCCCGGTGCAAGCCCACAAGGGCTGGAACGAGATGGTCCACCGCTACTTCGCCGGGACGTTGGGGCTGCTGATCGTGCTGTTGGCCGCGCGCTCCTGGCATGAGCGTCGACGTGACGGGCAACCGCTGAAACTGCCGCTGTTCCTGTTGGGGGTGGTTTTCGCCCAGGCGGCCTTCGGCATGTGGACGGTGACGCTCAAACTCTGGCCCCAGGTAGTGACGGCGCATCTGCTCGGCGGCTTTGCCACCTTGAGCCTGCTGTTCCTGTTGACCTTGCGCCTGTCCGGCGTGCTGCCGGCGCTGGCGGTGCCGCGGCGCTTGCAGCGCTGGGCCACGGCCGGGCTGTTGCTGGTGATCCTGCAGATCGCCCTCGGCGGCTGGGTCAGCTCCAATTATGCGGCGGTGGCCTGCATCGACCTGCCGACCTGTCACGGGCAATGGTGGCCGAACGCGGATTTCGCCAACGGTTTTCACTTGACCCAGCATATCGGCCCCAACTATCTGGGCGGCCAGCTCGACAGCGAGGCGCGCACGGCGATTCACCTGACCCACCGCATCGGCGCCCTGCTGGTGACCCTGGTGCTGCTGGGGCTGGCCTGGCAACTGCGGGCGGTGGGCATGACCCGGCTCGCGGGGCTGCTGTTGCTGGCGCTGGCGGCGCAGATCAGCCTGGGCCTGAGCAACGTGTACTTTCATCTGCCGCTGCCGGTGGCCGTGGCGCACAATGCCGGCGGCGCCGCCTTGCTGCTGACGCTGGTGCTGATCAACTACCACGCGCGCACCGCGCTGGTCCGGGTGCGGGCGCAAGCGCCGGCACGTTGGCGCCTGAGTCCGCGTAAAGCGGTCCACGCGCCCATCACGATCAAAGGAGAGATGCCGTGGCGACTGTAATTGGCGAGCGTCAGGCCCAGGCCCTCTGGCGCGACTACCTGGAACTGACCAAACCCAAGGTGGTGGTGCTGATGCTCATCACCTCGCTGGTGGGCATGTTTCTCGCGACCCGCGCCGGCGTGCCCTGGACCGTACTGGTGTTCGGCAACCTCGGCATCGGCCTGTGTGCCGGCGGCGCGGCGGTGGTCAACCATGTGGTGGATCGGCGCATCGATGCGCTAATGGCCCGTACCCACAAGCGGCCGCTGGCCCAGGGACGGGTATCGCCCGTGGCGGCGCTGAGTTTCGCGCTGCTGCTCGCGGTACTCGGACAGGCTACGTTGCTGGCCTTCACCAACCCGCTGACGGCCTGGCTGACCCTGGCCTCGCTGCTCGGTTACGCGGTGATCTACACCGGCTTTCTCAAGCGCGCCACGCCGCAGAATATCGTGATCGGCGGTCTGGCCGGGGCGGCGCCGCCGTTGCTCGGCTGGGTCGCGGCCACCGGCCATGTCAGCGCCGAACCGCTGTTGCTGGTGCTGATCATCTTCGCCTGGACCCCGCCGCACTTCTGGGCCCTGGCCATCCACCGCAAGGAGGAATACGCCAAGGCGGATATCCCGATGCTGCCGGTGACCCATGGCGAGCATTACACCAAGGTGCATATCCTGCTCTACACCTGTGTCCTGCTGGCGGTCAGTCTGCTGCCGTTCGTGATCCATATGAGCGGCCTGCTCTACCTGGTCTGCGCCACGCTGCTGGGGGCACGCTTCCTGCGCTGGGCGTGGGTGCTGTACCGTGGCAGTCAGCCGCATGCGGCGATCAACACCTTCAAGTACTCTATCTACTACTTGTTCCTGCTGTTTATCGCGCTGCTTGTCGATCACTATCTATTGTTGAATCTATGACTCGAGTTCAGAAAACCGTTTTCATTCTCGTCGCCGTGGTGGCCCTGGTCCTGGGCTTGACGGTCAACAAAGTGCTCCATAACCAGCGTCAGGGCGAACCTGCGGCGATGATCGATGCGGGGATTATCCTGCTGCCCCAGAGCCGCTCGCTGCCAGGGGTGAAGATGATCGATCAGAACGGCCAGTCGGTGCCGATCGACGAACTCAAGGGTAAATGGACCCTGCTGTTCTTCGGCTACACCTTTTGCCCGGACATCTGCCCGACCACCCTCGCCCAACTGCGCCAGATCAAGAGTGAGTTGCCCAAGGACGTGCTCGGTCAGTTGCAGGTGATCCTGGTGAGCGTGGACCCGAACCGCGATACGCCGGCGCAGCTCAAGCAGTACCTGGGTTATTTCGATCCCGACTTCCGGGGGCTGACGGCGGGTTCGATCGACGACCTGCAGAAGCTCGCCAACGCGGTGAGTATTCCGTTCATTCCGGCGGACACCAGCAAGCCCAACTACACCGTCGACCATAGCGGCAACCTGGCGATCGTCGGGCCGGACGGTACCCAGCGCGGTTTTATCCGCGCGCCGTTGAACAACCAGAAGCTGGTGGCGCAGTTGCCGGATTTGCTCAAGCGCAAATAACCGACTTCCGTGGCGAGCGGGCTTGTCGGAACGCCGCAGCGCCGCGCTCGGCTGTGCGGCAGTTGCAAAACCGGCTACCTCGATTTACCTGCTGCACTGGGTTCGCCGGTTTTAGGGCCGCTTCGCGGCCCAGCGCGGGCAAGCCCGCTCGCCACAAGACAGCACTCCGATTCAAATTTCCTTAACTGAACGGGATTAGGGCCAGCCAGCTCCACAATGACGGAGGTTACTTGGCGAACATCTGCCCGATATCCTTGAAGGCCTTGAACTCCAGGGCATTGCCGCACGGGTCGAACAGGAACATGGTCGCCTGTTCGCCGACCTGGCCCTTGAAGCGCACGTAGGGTTCGATCACGAAGCGGGTGCCCCTCTGCTTCAGGCGTTCAGCCAGCGCTTCCCACGCCGCCCATTCCAACACCACGCCGAAATGCGGCACTGGCACGTCGTGGCCATCCACCGGGTTGCTCAGCGCCTGTTCCTGGGCCGCGCTCTTGGCCTGATAGTGAATCACCAACTGGTGGCCAAAGAAGTCGAAGTCCACCCAGTGATCGCTGCTGCGTCCCTCCGGGCAGGCAAAAACGTCGCCGTAGAAATGTCGGGCCGCCGCCAAGTCATGGACCGGGATTGCCAGGTGAAACGGTGAAAGCGCCATGTCGGATACCAGGCTTGGGAAAGAAGACTCCAGTGTAGCGATGATTATTTTGCTTAAAAGCGCATATTCTTGCTTCCGAGCCCGACTATTTTTGCTAGGTGAGCCCGATGCTGCGTGAACTCAAGACCTTTATCCGTGTAGCCCGCGAAGGCACCTTTGTCGCCGCCGGCCAACAGGTGGGGCTGACCCAGTCGGCGGTCAGCGCGCAAATGCGCGTGCTGGAGCAGAACCTGGGGCTGCGCCTGTTCGACCGCAGTGGGCGGGCCGCCGTGCTGAATGCCGCCGGCCGCCATGCGTTGCCGCTGGCCGAACAGATCCTCGCCTTGTACGGGCAGATGGCCCTGTCGACGACGGCCGCCGAGTGGCAGGGTGAGTTGCGCATCGGCGCCATTGCCACGGTGCAGACCGGGCTGTTGCCGCAGGCTCTACCGCGCTTTCGCCAGGCGGCGCCACGGGTCGAGTTGAAGCTGGTGCCCGGCGTCTCTCTCAATCTGCTGAGTCAGGTGGATGCCGGTGAGCTGGATCTGGCGCTGTTGATCAAGCCACCGTTCGAACTGCCCAAGGAGTTGCTGGAGATTCCTTTGGCCAGTGAGGCCTTTGTGCTGATCGCGCCGCTGCATCTGCCAGGGGATGATCCGCTGCAATTGCTCGCTGAGCAGCCATTCGTGCGCTACGACCGGGCATCGTTCGGCGGGCGCCTGGTCAGTCAGTTTTTACGTGAGCAGCGGATACAGGTCCACGATGCGCTGGAGCTGGATGAGCTCGAAGCGATTGCGCGGATGGTGGAGTGCGGATTGGGGGTGTCGCTGGTGCCCCGGGCGGGGCTGTGGTTGCAGCGGGCGGATCGGTTGCGGGTGATCGAGCTGGGCGAACTGACCTTCGAGCGGCGGTTGATCGCGGTGTTGCGCCGCGCCCAGAGGCAGCCGGCGCTGGATTGCCTGCTGGAGTGTCTGCGTCAGCCGGGGTAACGGATCGCAGATCGCGCGCGGTTTAACGCCAGCCAGCTAAGGACAATCTCAAGCCTGGTCGGTATTTGTGGCGAGCGGGCTTGTCGGAACGCCGCACCGCCGTGTCCGACTGCGAAGCCGTCGCAAAACCGATCACCCTGTTCTACCTGACACATCGCGATCACTGGTTTTAGGGCTGCTCCGCAGCCCCGCGCGGGCAAGCCCGCTCGCCACAAGGCCGTGCTCAGCCCCGGATCTCCTTAACTGACGGGTATTGGCGTGTGGCTTAGAACGCCGGAACGATCGCGCCCTTGTATTTCTCGAGAATGAAGGCTTTGACTTCAGGGCTGTGCAGCGCCGCGACCAGCTTCTTCATGGCGTCCGAATCCTTGTCGTCCTCGCGGGCCACCAGGATATTCACGTAAGGCGAGTCCTTGCCCTCGATGATCAGTGCATCCTTGGACGGGTCCAGCTTGGCTTCCAGGGCGTAGTTGGTGTTGATCAGCGCCAGGTCGACCTGGGTCAGCACGCGCGGCAGGGTGGCGGCTTCCAGTTCGCGGATCTTCAGGTCCTTGATGTTCTCGACAATGTCCTTGGGCGTCGACAGGATGTTGGTAGCATCCTTCAACTTGATCAGGCCGGCTTTCTGCAGCAGCAACAAGGCCCGGCCACCGTTGGTGGCATCGTTCGGGATCACTACGGCGGCGCCGCCTGGCAGGTCCGCGAGTTTCTTGTACTTGCTGGAGTAGGCGCCCAACGGCTCCACGTGCACGCCGGCAACGCTGACCAGGTGGGTGCCCTTGGCCTTGTTGAACTCATCCAGGTACGGCTGGTGCTGGAAGAAGTTGGCGTCCAGGCGCTTCTCGGCCACTTGCACGTTCGGCTGCACGTAGTCGGTGAAGACCTTGACCTTCAGGTCAACCCCTTCCTTGGCCAGGACCGGTTTGACGAACTCGAGGATTTCCGCATGGGGAACCGGGGTGGCAGCCACGGTCAGGGTTTCTGCGGCGTGGGCCGAGAAGGCCGCAACGGCGGCAAAGGCAGCGATCAGTTTTTTCATCGAACGACTCCATGTGAGGGGCGCCGGTTCCGGCGCCTGCCGGCCTGGGGCCGGCTGATTCAGTTGTAAAAGCGATACTTATTTGCGGGAAAAGTGCACCACCAGCCGGTCACCGATGCTCTGCAGCACCTGGACCAAGACGATCAGCATGACCACCGTGACCACCATCACATCGGTCTGGAAGCGCTGGTAACCATAGCGGATCGCCAGGTCGCCGAGGCCGCCGGCACCCACCACGCCGGCCATGGCGGTATAGCTCACCAGGGTAATCGCGGTCACGGTAATCGCCGCGAGAATACCCGGACGGGCTTCGGGCAACAGTGCATTGAGGATGATCTGGCGGGTGGTCGCGCCCATCGCCTGGGTGGCCTCGATAATGCCCCGGTCGACCTCGCGCAGCGCGGTTTCCACCAGGCGCGCAAAGAACGGCGCGGCACCCACCACCAGCGGCGGAATGGCTCCGGCCACGCCCAGGGAGGTGCCGGTGAGGAGCACGGTGAAGGGAATCATCACGATCAGCAGGATGATGAATGGCAGCGAGCGCACCACGTTCACCACGAAAGCCAGGATCGAGTAGGTGGCCTTCTGCTCCAGCAACTGGCGCGGGCTGCACAGGAACAGCAGGATCCCCAGCGGCAGGCCCAGCAGTATGGTGAACACCAGCGAGGTGCCGAGCATCAGCATCGTGTCGCCAGTGGCTTCCCAGATGTCCGCCCAGTCGATGTGGGCGAAGAAATTCAGAAACAGGTCCATCAGCGCAGTACCTCCATATGAACGTCCGCGGCGTCGAAGCGGGCGAAGGCGGCGTCCATGTCGCCGCCAGTGATGGCGAGCGTCAGTTGCCCATACGGGGTGTCCTTGATGCGATCGATACGTCCGGCAAGGATGCTGTAGTCGACCCCGGTTTCACGGGCGATGGTGCCCAGCAGCGGTGCGTAGGTGGCTTCGCCCTGAAAGGTCAGACGGACGATACGGCCCGGTACATGGGCGAAGTCGTCGCGCTGCTCGCTTTCGTCGATCTGTTCGTCTTCCTGCACGAAACGGCGGGTGGTCGGGTGCTTGGGGTGCAGGAACACCTCGGCCACCGGACCTTGCTCGACGATCACGCCGGCATCCATGACCCCGACCACGTCGCAGACCCGGCGGATCACGTCCATTTCATGGGTGATCAGCACGATGGTCAGCTTCAGCTCGCGATTGATCTCGGCCAGCAGTTGCAGGACCGACGCGGTGGTTTGCGGGTCGAGGGCGCTGGTGGCTTCGTCACACAGCAGGATCTTCGGCTTGGTTGCCAGGGCGCGGGCGATGCCGACGCGCTGCTTCTGGCCGCCGGACAACTGGGCCGGATATTTCTTCGCGTGGTCGCTCAGGCCGACGCGCTGCAAGAGCTCGGCGACGCGCTGGTCGATTTCGCGCCGCGACAGCTCGCCGGCCAGGGTCAGGGGCAGCGCGACGTTATCGGCGACGGTCTTGGAGGCCAGCAGGTTGAAGTGCTGGAAGATCATTCCAACCTGTTGACGGAAACGCCGCAGGCCATTGGCGTCAAGCGCCGTGACCTCTTCGTCGTCGACTATGATCTTGCCGCCGCTGGGGGCTTCCAGGCGATTGATCAGACGCAGCAGGGTACTTTTTCCCGCGCCGGAATGACCGATCAGGCCAAACACCTGGCCGTTCTCAACCCGCAGGCTGGTGGGGTGCAGGGCGGGAATATCCTTACCGGCGACCCGGTAGGTTTTATGGACGTTATGAAACTCGATCACGTAGCGAACCTTGTGGGGCGCAATGGAAAAAGGTCAGCGGTTAGCCGGCGCGCATTTTAGCCTGTCCGTATAGAGGTTTTTAGCATTTGTTTCGCGGATAACCTTTCAATCGGAAATAAGCCGATCGACGGTCGGACGCCCATCCGTGGCAGTCGGCTTGCTGCGGGCGGCGTTGCGACGATGAGGTCCGCAAGTTCGATGCGCGACTTGCTGGCCCCATCGCTGGAAAGCCGGCGCCTGCAGAAGCGCGTTGACTTCACGGCTTGCTCGGAGTCAATACCACTTGGGCCTGTACCTGCCGGTCAATCTGCTTGTCGATCTTCAGTTCGAAGCCCGCATCAAGCTTTTTCACGCGCTTTTCCAGCAAGGTCGCCAGCCACGGGTAATCCTGGGTGCGCGGCACCTGGAAGGTCACCGCGCACTGGTAGTTCACCACGTCCGCCGCCAGTGCATCCATCTGTTTGCGCAGTTGCGCAAGGTCCTGGATGTTCAGGGCAATTGTGCTGCTCTCGGCACTCGGATCGATCAACCGCGCCGTTGGCCTGGCTTCGGCAGCCTTGAGCGCGGCCTCGGCCTTTTCCAGCTCGGCCTTGCGCGCCTGGGCAATCGCCCCGTTGACCCCGCCGGTCAGGGCCGGCGCCTTGGGCATCAGCGCCCGGGCGCGGCTCAGGGCCGTGGCGGCGGCGTTGACATCGCCCTTTTGCAGCACGATCTGGCTGCGTTGCAGATAGGCTTCGGCCAGTTGCCGCTGGTAGCTCAGCCACTGGGGATCATCCGGCGACTGTGCCTGCAAGGTACCCAGTTGGTCCTCGGCGGTGGCCAGTTCATTGCCGTTGATGCTCTGTTCCAGCGCGGCGATGGCCGCAACCCGGGCGTCGGGCACCGTGGCGTCCGGCGGGGTGCTTTGGCAGGCGCCCAGCAGCAGGGAAAATGCAACAACGAGCAGATAACGGGAGGCGAACGGCTTCATTCCTGCGACTCTCTAATTGCGCAAAAAACGAGCAAGTCTACACCCCTCTGCGCGGCAGAACAAAACTCAGCAGAAACAGGCCGGCGGCCGTGACCACGATAGACGGCCCCGCCGGGGTGTCCTTGAACCATGATAGCGCCAAGCCGCCGCCCACGGCGAGCATGCCGAGCAGGCTGGCGCCCAGGGCCATCTGCTCCGGCGAACGGGCGTGACGCTGGGCGGCGGCGGCCGGGATGATCAGCAAGGAGGTGATCAGCAACACGCCGACAATCTTCATCGCCACGGCGATCACCACGGCGATCAGCAGCATCAGGGCCAGGCGCAGGGAGGTCACTGGCAGGCCTTCGACAGTGGCCAGTTCCTCATGCACGGTGATGGCCAGCAGGGGCCGCCAGAGGCTGATCAGCAGCACCAGCACCACCGCGCTGCCGCCGAGGATCCAGTACAGGTCACTGCTGCTGATCGCCAGCAGGTCGCCGAACAGATAACCCATCAGGTCGATGCGCACTTCATGCATGAAGCTCAGCACCACCAGGCCAAGGGACAAAGTGCTTGGCGCGAGAATGCCCAGCAGGGTGTCGGAGGCCAGCGGCTGGCGTTGTTGCAGGGTCACCAGCAGCACCGCCAGGAGCAGGCAGCCGACGGTCACCGCCAGGGTCGGGCTGACGTCCAGCACAAAGCCCAGAGCCACGCCGAGCAGCGCCGCGTGGGACAAGGTGTCGCCGAAATAGGCCATGCGCCGCCAGACCACGAACGAGCCCAGCGGACCCGCCACCAGTGCCAGGGCCAGGCCTGCCAGCAAGGCGTAGAGCAGAAAATCAGCCATGCTTGCAGCTTTCTCCGTGAACGTGGGCGTGGGCCGCCGGGGCCGCTTCGCTGACCACGGCGCCGTGCAAGTCATGGGCGTGGTCATGGTGGTGGTGATAGATCGCCAGGCTCTGGGCGTTCTGGCCGAACAGCTCGACAAAGGCCGGGTCGCCGCTGACCTGTTCGGGATGACCGGAGCAGCAGACATGGCGATTGAGGCAGACCACCTGGTCGGTGGTGCTCATCACCAGGTGCAGGTCGTGGGAGACCATCAGCACGCCGCAGCCGTGACGGTCGCGCAGGCGCGTGATCAGGCTGTAGAGCTCGGCCTGGCCGGCGACGTCGACGCCTTGCACGGGCTCGTCGAGCACCAGCAACTGCGGTTCGCGCAACAGCGCGCGGGCCAGCAGCACGCGCTGCATTTCGCCACCGGAGATGCTTTGCACCGGGCTGTCGATCACCTGTCCGGCACCGACCTCGGCCAGGGCCGCCTGGGCCCGCGCGCGGTCGACACCCGGCACCAGGCGCAGGAAACGCAGCACCGACAGCGGCAAGGTCGGGTCGACATGGAGTTTTTGCGGCATATAGCCGACCCGCAGCTTCGGTTTGCGCCAGACACTGCCGCGATCCGGCTTGAGCAGCCCGAGCACGGCGCGCACCAGGGTGGTCTTGCCGGCGCCGTTGGGGCCGATCAGGGTGACGATCTGTCCGGGTTCGACGCTCAGGTCAATGTTGTCGAGCACATTCTGTCCGGCAAAGGTCACACCCACCTGTTCGAGGCGAATCAGCGCAGTGCTCATCAGGCCCCCTGGCAAGCCGAGCAAAGCCCGATCACTTCGACGGTCTGGGCCTCGACGACGAAGCCGACATCCCGGGCACTGGCGACGATGGCGTCGCTGATGGACTTCTGTTCCAGTTCGATGGCGGCATGGCACTTGCGGCAGATCAGGAACTGGCCCTGGTGGGCATGTTCCGGGTGATTGCAGCCGACAAAGGCATTGAGCGAGGCGATGCGATGGACCAGGCCGTTGTCCAGCAGGAAGTCCAGGGCGCGGTAGACGGTTGGGGGCGCGGCACGGCGGCCGTCCTGTTCGCTCAATACCGCGAGGATGTCGTAGGCGCCCAGCGGCTTGTGGCTCTGCCAGACCAACTCCAGCACCCGTCGCCGCAGCGCGGTCAGGCGCAGGCCCTGGCGCGCGCAGAGGGCGTCGGCGTCGGACAGCGCGCTGTGCACGCAATGAGAGTGGTCGTGGGGACGGCTGGCGAGAGGGGTGATAGGCATGAGCGGCGACGGCGTTTGAGAGAGACGTTATTATGTTACCTGTTCCTGCCACCTTGAGTGTTCATCGTGCCCCGTCTTTTTGCCTTTTTTGTCGCTGTCAGTGCCAGCTTGTTGGTGATTTCCCCGGTTCAGGCGCAAGTCAGCGTCCTGACCAGCATCAAACCCCTCCAGTTGATTGCCGCCGCCGTGCAAGAGGGCGTCGACACGCCGGAGGTCCTGCTGCCGCCGGGTGCTTCGCCGCACAACTATGCATTGCGGCCTTCCGACGTGCGCAAGGTGCAGTCGGTGGACTTGCTCTACTGGATCGGCCCGGATATGGAAAGCTTCCTGCCCCGGGTGCTCAAGGGCCGTAGCCTGCCGAGCGTGGCGGTGCAGGACCTGCCGGGGATGAAGTTGCGTCGGTTCGCCGAAGATAGCCACTCCCATGCCGAAGATGCCGACGAACATGACCATGATCACCGTCCGGGCACGCTGGATGCGCATCTGTGGCTGTCGACAGTCAATGCCCGGGTGATTGCCGCGCGCATGGCCCAGGACCTGAGCGCGGCCGATCCTGCCAACGCGGTGCGCTACCAGAGCAATGTGACGGCCTTCGACGCCCGGCTCGATGCCCTGGATGCGCGCTTGAAGGCGCGTTTGGCGGCTGTGGCGGGTAAGCCCTACTTTGTCTTCCATGAGGCCTTCGATTACTTCGAGGATGCCTACGGGCTCAAGCATGCCGGGGTGTTCAGCGTGGCCGCCGAGGTGCAGCCGGGAGCCCAGCATGTGGCGGCGATGCGCACGCGCTTGCAGGAAGTGGGCAAGACTTGTGTGTTCAGCGAGCCGCCGCTGCGGCCACGGCTGGCGGAAACCCTGGTCAGCGGCTTGCCGGTGAAGCTGGCCGAGCTGGATGCCCTGGGTGGCTACACGCCGGCGGCGGCGCATGGCTATGAGCAGGTGCTGGAGAAGCTTGGCAATGACCTGGCGGGGTGTCTGGAATCGTTGTAGGCAGCACCTGTGGCGAGCAGGTTTACCCTGATTCCGCACAGTTAAGGAAATTTGAAGTCGAGCGAGGTTTTGTGGCGAGCGGGCTTGTCGGAACGCCGCACCGCCGCGCGAAGCGGCCCTAAAACCGGCGAACTCGGCCTATCAGACAGACCGAGACAACCGATTTTGCGACTGCTTCGCAGCCCAGCGCGGGCAAGCCCGCTCGCCACAAGGTGAGGTCGGCTTTGGCTTTAGAGCGCGAACGGCAACGAGCAACTGACCTGCTGGCGCTGCGCCAGGCGCCGCTGGAATTCCATCGGGTCGTGAATCAACACGTCCTGTCCGGCAAAGGACTCGGCGGCAATCAGGCGCGACAGCCAGAAGCGTACACAAGCCACCCGCAACATCGTCGGCCACAACTCGGCTTCACCCGCGGTGAACGGCCGCAGGCCGGCATAAGCCCCCAGCAGCGCCCGGGCCCGTTGCCCGTCGAGCACCCCGGCGTCATCCGAACACCAGTCGTTCAAGGCAATCGCCACGTCATACAGCATCGGCCCGGAACAGGCGTTGTAGAAGTCGATCAGCCCGGTCAGGTGCGTGCCTTCGAACATCGCGTTGTCACGGAACAGGTCGGCGTGCAGGTTGGCCCGGGGCAGCGCGAGGATCTGCGCCTTGTGCCGAGCAATCTCTTGCAGCGCCGTTTGCAGCAGGTCGCGCGCCTCGTCGCCCAGGTGCGACATCAGCTTCTCGCCCTCTTCGAGCATCCAGTCCAGGCCGCGATCGGTCTTGCGTTCGAGGATCTTGTCGCGGGTTGCCAGGTGCAGATGACCGAGCAGCTCACCGACCTGCGCACAGTGCTGGGCATTGGCCTGCTTGATGTGCTTGCCGGCGAGACGCGGTTGCAGCAACGCCGGCTTGCCGGCCAGCTCGCGCAGGGCTTGGCCATCGGTGGTGCGCAAGGCATAGGGCACCGGCAGGTCGGCGTCATGCAGCACGTCGAGCAGTTCGATGAAAAATGGCATTTCCTGCACCGGCCCGCGCTCAACCAAGGTCAGGACATACTCGCCCTTCTCCAGGCTGATGAAGAAGTTGGTGTTTTCACTGCCGGCGGCAATTCCCTGGAAGTCGAGCAGACGACCGAGCCCGTAAGGGGCGAGAAAGGTTTCCAGCTCAGGCCGAGCCAGGGGGGTGAACACAGACATGGTTAAAACTGCCAGTACGGGCGCCGCCGACAAGACGGCGCCGATTAAAGTTAAGGACTTACTTCCACTCGAAGATCTTCCATGACGGAATCAGCATATCCGGCTGGTCCGAGCGGATATAGTTTGCATCAGTACCATCGGCACGGACCAGAAAGTAGGGCTTGCCACCTTTGGGGGTGACCTTGATGGCGTACAGAAAGCCGTTTACCCGGTACTCCTGGATCGTTTTGTCACCTTCCGTGTGAATCGTCACTTCAGGTTCGGCTGCCGGTGCGTCCGTCGCGGCCATGGCGGCCAACGGCGTCAGTACGAGCAGGCCGCCCAATAACAGGCGATTGAGTTTGCACATGATAACCTTGTCCCTTTGTCGTCAACGGTCCGGTTATTCTAGCGCCGCACCCGCCGAAAAGGTTGATCGTACTCATGAACCAAGCTCCTCTCGTCCTGGTGGACGGTTCTTCCTACCTGTATCGCGCCTTCCACGCGATGCCGCCGCTCACCACGTCCAAGGGGTTGCCCACGGGGGCGGTCAAGGGCGTGCTGAACATGCTCAGAAGCCTGCGCAAACAGTATCCGCAGAGCCCGTTCGCGGTAGTCTTCGACGCCAAGGGCGGGACGTTTCGCGATGAAATGTACGCCCACTACAAGGCCAACCGCCCGAGCATGCCCGACGATATGCGGGTGCAGATCGAGCCGCTGCATGCCAGTGTCCGGGCCATGGGCTTTCCCCTGTTGTGCGTGGAGGGCGTGGAAGCCGACGACGTGATCGGCACCCTGGCCCGCAGCAGCGCGGCGGCCAACCGCCCGGTGGTGATTTCCACCGGCGACAAGGACATGGCGCAGTTGGTCGACGGGCACATTACCCTGGTCAATACCATGTCCGAAACCTCGATGGACGTGGACGGCGTGAAGGCGAAGTTTGGCGTCGCTCCGGAACAGATCATCGATCTACTGGCGCTGATGGGCGACTCGTCCGACAACATTCCCGGGGTCAAGGGCGTCGGCGAGAAAACCGCCGTGGCCTTGCTGGTGGGGGTCAACGGCGGCTTGAAAGAGCTGTACGAGCAGCTCGACCGGGTGCCGGATCTGCCGATTCGCGGGGCGAAGACCTTGCCGGCCAAGTTGCTGGAACACAAGGAAATGGCGTTGCTGTCCTACCAACTGGCGACCATCAAGATCGATGTGCCGCTGGAGATCGGCCTGGACGATCTGCACCTGGGCGAGCCGGACCGGGAAAAACTCGCCGAACTGTACGCCCAGCTGGAGTTCAAGAGCTGGATCGACGAACTGCAGCGTGAAACCAAGCGCATCGAGCAGGCGGCTGCCGTGGTCCCCGCGGTGGACAGCGCTAATCTCTTCGACGCCCAGCCGGCGATCGCGGAGGCTGCCCCGCCAGTCGCCGAGGTTGCCGCCCAGGCGCAATACGAAACCATCCTCGATCAGGCTCGCTTCGACGTCTGGCTGAAGAAACTCAAGGAGGCGAAACTCTTCGCCTTCGACACCGAAACCACCGGGATCGACGCGCAACAGGCGCAACTGGTGGGGGTGTCCTTTGCCGTACAGGCCAACGAAGCCGCCTATGTACCGCTGACCCACGCCTATATCGGCGTTCCGGAGCAACTGGACCGCGACAGCGTGCTGCGGGCGTTGCAGCCCCTGCTGGAGGACCCGGAAAAGCTCAAGGTCGGCCAGCACGCCAAGTTCGACATGAATATCCTTGCCAACTGCGCCATCGGTGGTGATCCGGCGTGCGGCATCACGGTGCGCGGCATCGCTTTCGACACCATGCTCGAGTCCTACGTGCTCAATGCCACGGCCACCCGCCACGACATGGACAGCCTGGCGAAAAAGTACCTCGACTACGACACCGTCAGCTTCCAGGACATCGCCGGCAAGGGCGCCAAGCAACTGACCTTCGACCAGATCGCCCTGGAGCAGGCCGGGCCTTATGCCGCCGAAGACGCCGACGTGACCTTGCGCCTGCACCAGGCTTTGCATGCGCAACTGGCGGCGGTGCCGAGCCTGCTCGGTGTGTTGACCGATATCGAAATGCCTCTGGTGCCGGTGCTGGCGCGGATCGAGCGCCAGGGGGCGCTGGTGGATGCGGCGTTGCTCGGGGTGCAGAGCATCGAGCTGGGCGAAAAGATGGTAGCACTGGAGCGCGAAGCGTTCGCCATCGCCGGTGAGGAGTTCAATCTCGGTTCGCCCAAGCAACTGGGGGCGATCCTCTATGAAAAACTCGGCCTGCCGGTGCTGAAGAAAACCGCCAAGGGCCAGGCGTCCACGGCTGAAGAGGTCTTGGCCAAGCTGGCCGAGGACGACTATCCGTTGCCCAGGGTGCTGATGCAGTACCGCACCATGAGCAAGTTGAAAAGCACCTACACCGATCGCCTGCCGGAGCAGATCAACCCGCGTACCGGGCGTATCCACACCTCCTATCATCAGGCGGTGGCGGCCACCGGGCGGCTGTCCTCCAGCGATCCGAACTTGCAGAATATCCCGGTGCGCACCGCCGAAGGGCGGCGGATCCGCCAGGCGTTCATCGCACCCAAGGGCTACAAGCTGTTGGCGGCGGACTATTCGCAGATCGAACTGCGGATCATGGCCCACTTGTCCAAGGACGAGGGCTTGCTCAATGCCTTCCGCCACAACCTCGACGTGCACACGGCGACGGCGGCGGAGGTGTTCAAGACGCAGTTGAGCGAGGTCACCTCCGATCAGCGCCGCAGCGCCAAGGCCATCAACTTCGGCTTGATCTATGGCATGGGGGCGCAGAAGCTGGGCAAGGACATCGGCGTCGACACCAAGACGGCCAAGGCTTATATCGATGTGTATTTCGCCCGCTACCCGGGGGTTCGCGAGTATATGGAGCGCACCCGTGGCCAGGCCGCGGAGCAGGGCTATGTAGAGACCCTGTTTGGACGCCGCCTGTACCTGCCGGACATCCACTCCAACAAGCCCCAGGAGCGCGCCGCCGCCGAACGCACGGCGATCAACGCGCCGATGCAGGGGACGGCCGCGGATATCATCAAGAAAGCCATGGTGGCGGTGGATAACTGGCTCTGCGAATCCGGCCTGGATGCCCGGGTCATTCTCCAGGTGCACGACGAACTGGTGCTGGAGGTGCGCGAGGACCTGGTGGACGAAGTCAGCGAGAAGATTCGCGTCCATATGAGTGGCGCGGCGCAGCTGGACGTGCCGTTGCTGGTGGACGTAGGCGTGGGCGACAACTGGGATGAGGCGCACTAGCCTGGACCTTGAGCGCGCCACGGCCCTTTGCGGGAGCCCGCTTGCTGGCGATGGCGGCCTGACACTCACTGCATGGCTTGCGGGCCTCATCGCCGGCAAGCCCGCGCCGACCCAAGCAGGGTTTTGCCGTGACATGATGTCGCGGCAAAACACCAGTGAAAGGCCATTAGTTCAGGAATGCGTTTCACTTATGCCAAATAGTTTTTGAAAAAATCAGGAACTAAATTGGCGACACGGCACTCTGAGTTACTGAATGGCTGGTGAAGCCCTTCGATGCTCCTATGTTGTGTTAAGTGTTGGCAGATATTCCGGACCCCGCCCTAGCGGTTCGGAACTTAGACCCCGAACTTCCCCTCCCCATACGAAGTCCGGGGTTTTTTTTGCCTCCAAACTGGCTGTGGTGCGCTCATGCTGCGTTAAAAGCGCGACGTGAAAGACTCATTTACAGCCAGTAAACTTCGCCTTTCACGTCGCGCTTTTGCCTTGCCTGAGCGCCCCACAGGCAGTTCGGTGTACGTCTGTCGGGCCTCAAAAAAAGCAAAAAAGCTTTATTCCGCCGCGCTTTCGCTGCCCTTGTCCGCCAGTTCCATCCAGTCCGCCAGCACCGTGTAGGCCTCTTCCAGGCCCATGCGCTTGGGCGCCGAGAACAACTGGATGCTGATGGTGTCGCCCCAACCCTTGCGGATTTCCGCCTGTACCTTGAGCAGGGTGTTCTTCGCCGCGCCGTAGGTCAGCTTGTCAGCCTTGGTCAGCAGGATGTGCATTGGCATGCCGCTGGCCACCGCCCAATCGAGCATCAGCAGGTCGAAGTCGGTCATCGGATGGCGAATGTCCATCATCAGGATCAGGCCCTTCAGACTCTCGCGGCTGCCCAGGTAAGCTTCCAGGTGACGCTGCCAGTGTTGCTTGAGCGGAATCGGAACTTTTGCATAACCGTAGCCCGGCAGGTCGACCAGACGCCGATCATCGTCTAGCTTGAAGAAGTTCAACAACTGTGTGCGCCCCGGGGTTTTCGAGGTGCGGGCCAGGCTCGCATGGGTCAGGGTGTTGAGGGCGCTGGATTTGCCGGCATTGGAACGACCGGCAAAGGCCACTTCAAAGCCTTCGTCGTCCGGGCACTGGTCGACTTTGGCCGCGCTGAGCATGAAGGTGGACTGTTGGCACAGGCCGAGAATGGGGTTCTTGAGTTGCATGGGATTTCCGATGTGGGCGGTGCCGGGGATGGACGCGGCAGCAGTGTCGTTTCCGTTTCAGTAGCGCCAGTATATAATGCCGCAGATTTTGTGTGCGCTTTGTCCCAACGTAGGATGAAGCTCACGGGGGCGATAAACCTAGACCGTGCAGTAGAACACGGTACGTTCCCAACCCTGAGAAGGTCGTTGCCGGCCCGATGGCTGCTGGCCGCCGGACTCTTGATGCCGCTTTACGGCGCGCAGGCTACACAGGAACCGGAAGCCGTGTACAACCGTGTTTGTGGTGCCTGCCATGCCGGACAGCTGCCGATGGCCCCTCGAAAGGGTGATCAGGTGGCCTGGAAGCCAAGATTGGCGCAAGGTATGGAGACGCTGGTGCAACACGTGACCCAGGGTTTCAAGGCGATGCCGCCGCGTGGTTTGTGCATGGACTGCAGTGCCGAGGATTACCGAAGCATCATCCAGTGGATGAGCGAGTAAGCCCGGTCCATAACTCTTAACCCTTAGCCGTAGTTGGATTAGCTGATGAACAAACTGATCGTGAGTCTGCTGTTGACCGTGGGGATCACAGGCCTGGCGCATGCCGCGGGCGACGCCAAGGCTGGTCAGGCCAAGGCCGCCGTCTGTGGCGCTTGCCACGGCCCTGATGGCAACAGCATGGCACCCAACTTTCCGAAACTGGCGGGCCAGGGTGAGCGCTACCTGACCAAGCAGATGCAGGACATCAAGTCGGGCAAGCGCACCGTGCTGGAAATGACCGGCCTGTTGACCAACCTGAGTGATCAGGACCTGTCCGATATCGCCGCCTACTTCTCCAGCCAGTCAGGCAGCGTCGGTGCCGCCGATCCCAAGGTTGTGGCGCGTGGCGAGGAACTGTTCCGCGGTGGCAAGCTGGACCAGGGCATGCCGTCCTGCACCGGTTGCCACTCGCCCAATGGCGCCGGCAACGCCGCCGCCGGCTTCCCGCACCTGGGCGGCCAGCATGCGCAGTACGTCGCCAAGCAGTTGACCGACTTCCGCGAAGGCAACCGGACCAACGACGGCGATACCAAGATCATGCAGAGCATCGCCGCCAAGCTGAGCAACAAGGATATCGAAGCCGTGTCCAGCTACGTCCAGGGCCTGCACTGAGGCTCTGACGGCCAGCGCCGCGGGGGGATTGTCATCTTTGGCAATGTTAATGATCGATTAATCCGACGCTGCAACGATAAAAGGGTGGCCTTGGCCGCCCTTTTTTGTGGCCGCTGCCGTTACACTAATCATCGAACTAGAGCCCATCCCGGTCTGTCTGAAGTGGCAGGTCGTGTCTGAGGCGACATATCCATGTCCAGGAGCAAAGCATGCGTAATCTGATTCTCAGCGCCGCACTCGTCACCGCCAGCCTGTTCGGCATGACGGCCCAGGCCGCCGATGTGCCGCTCGAAGCAGGCAAGACCTACGTGGAGCTGAGTAAACCGGTACCGGTTGCCGAGCCGGGCAAAATCGAGGTGGTCGAGTTGTTCTGGTATGGCTGCCCGCATTGCTACGCGTTTGAGCCAACCATCAACCCTTGGGTTGAAAAACTGCCTAAAGATGTGAATTTCGTGCGTATTCCCGCCATGTTCGGTGGTCCTTGGGATGCCCACGGCCAGTTGTTCCTGACCCTGGAAGCCATGGGCGTGGAGCACAAGGTGCATGCGGCCGTGTTCAATGCCATTCAGAAAGAACACAAGAAGCTCACCGATAAGCAGGAGATGGCGGATTTCCTGTCCACCCAGGGCGTCGACAAGGACAAGTTCCTGGCGACCTTCGACTCGTTTGCAATAAAAGGCCAGATAGCCATAGCCAGGGACCTGGCCAAGAAGTATGAAGTCAGTGGCGTACCGACCATGATCGTCAACGGCAAGTACCGTTTTGACCTCGGCACCGCGGGTGGTCCTGAAGCCGCGCTGAACGTGGCCGATCAACTGATTGCCAAGGAGCGAGCGGCCATGGGCACGGCGACCAAGTAGGGCCGCCGCCGTGATGGGGCGCTGGGGGGCGGAGCGTATCGTTGGCCTGCATGAGGCCAAGGTCAACGAGGACCACCTGGAAATCACCGGCTTGCCTGCGGACAATCGCCTGCGCCTGCTCAGTTTCAATATCCAGGTCGGTATCAGCACCCAGCGCTACCGACATTACCTGACCCGTGGCTGGCAACATCTGTTGCCGCACACCGGGCGGGCGGACAACTTGCAGAGAATCGGCAGCCTGCTCGCCGATTTCGATCTGGTCGCCCTTCAGGAAGCCGATGGTGGCAGCCTGCGCTCGGGCTACATCAATCAGGTCGAGCACCTGGCCCAGCTCGGGGCCTTTCCCTACTGGTACCAGCAACTCAATCGCAACCTCGGGCGCCTGGCCCAGCACAGCAATGGTGTGTTGAGCCGTTTGCGGCCCTCGGCGATCGAGGATCATCCCTTGCCGGGGCCGGCGGGTCGCGGGGCGATTCTCGTGCGTTTTGGCGAGGGGCCGGAGGCGTTGGTGGTGGTCATGATGCACCTGGCCCTGGGCGCGCGTGCGCGTACCCGGCAACTGGCCTATGTCCGCGAGTTGATCGGCGGTTTTCGGCACCTGGTGCTGATGGGCGACATGAACACCCAGGCCAGCGACCTGTTGCTACACTCGCCTTTACGCGACCTCGGCTTGCTCGCACCGCAGGTGGAAGCCACCTTTCCCAGTTGGCGTCCGCAACGTTGCCTGGACCATATCCTGCTTAGCCCCAGCCTGACGCTGGAGCGGGTCGAGGTGCTGGCCCAACCTATTTCCGACCATTTGCCGGTAGCCGTCGAAATTCGCCTGCCAGGCTCCATCGGTTCTGATACGTTGCCGGCCTTGAGTAGCTAAATCTCGCGGACGCCGGGCATGAGCAGCGAAGAAGTCGAACGCTGGAAAGAGAAATACCTTAAGAGCATCGAACAACAGGAAAAGCTCGAGCGTCGCTGGGACGCTCGTCTGGACCTGCTTCGCCGTGGGCTGGTGCGCAGCACCCTGGCGGCGGAAGGAACCGACCGCGCGGTCGACCTGTGCATGAAGGAAATGCGCGATATCGTGCGCAGCGACGATATGGACGGCGCCCTGGCGGCCCTGTTGCCACGGCTGGAAAAGGCCGTGCTCGACTCCGAACAGCGCCGCGAGACCCGTGCCGAACAGGTGAGCACGGCGTTGACCGCGCTGGTGACCCAGTTGCAATCCCTGCCGTTGCCCCGTGAGGTCAGGCGGCCGCTGAAGAACTTCGCCAAGCAGCTTGAGGGGCGTGTCGGCCAGGCGCGGGAAATCCCGTTGTTGCTCAGCGAGCTCAGCAGCCTGCAAAACAAGGCGCTGGCGCAGCTTGAGCAACCGACTGAACCGGCTCGTCCCGGTCTGTTGCAACGACTGTTCGGCGGCAAGGAGGCCGGGCAGGAAGCCACGGCAGATCACCCGCCGGTTGCGCCTGCCAGACCCGAAGAGGTTCCGGCCCAGGTGCTTGATTCCACGGCGCATGAATCCGAGACCCAGGAGGGTGAGCCAGTTCACGCGCCCGCGCCTGTGCCGGCACCTGTCATGGCAGCGGCTGTCGCGCCCACGACTGTGTCTACCCCTGTGGGCCCAGCTGACGCTACGGCGTCAGTCGGGCCCGAATCGCCTCGGTCAACGCCAGCCGATATCGAGTCCGAGGTGCCACCACCGGTCGCGCCTGTCGATGTCGTTGCCTATGCGCCCCCGGTGGTGCAGCCGGAGCCGTCGGCCCTGGCTGGCGAACCGCCGTCTGAAGCCCTGCCCGCGACTCCGGCCAGCGAGGAACAGCGGCCGCTGTTGTCGGTACCGGATGCTGGGCCCAGCGTGCCGCCGTCGGTGCCCGCGCCCGTCATCGAGGCGACAGCCTCGCCTGAAGTGCTGGCCCCTGTGGTTCATCTCGCGCCCACGCTGTTTATCGACAGCCTGCCATTACCGTCGGTGATGGCTGAAGCGCTGGCGGCCGTCGACCCGGAGTACCCGGAACCGGATGTCCTGTTTGCCTTGCCCGAATCCCCCGAGCCGTCCTACAGCTCGGTGGCCGAACATATCGAGTCGACACTGCTTGGCCTGCTCGATGACCTCACGCTTCCCGAGCGTCACCAGGCCCACGCCGAGGCCATGCGCCAGCGCCTCGAACATGGGTTGAACTGGTACGAATTGCTGCCGATCCTCGATGATCTGGCCGTGTTGATGCTGGCGATCAACGACAGCGGCCAGCGTGATTTCGAGGCCTACCTCAAGCAACTCAACGAACGCCTGGAGTCGTTCCAGAGCAACCTGCAGGCGGCCAGCGCCGGCCACGCCGAGGGGCGTACGGCGGCGAATGAACTGCACAGCCAACTGCGCGAGCATGTCGATGGGCTGCAAAGCAGCGTGCAGGATGCCGCGGACCTGGACAGCCTCAAGCATGTCCTGGAAAACCGCCTCGAAGGGTTGCTGGGCACCATGGATCAGCACCAGCAGCAACGGGCCATCCGCGAACAGGAGGTTGCCGTGCGCCTGCAAAGCCTTGCCGAGCGCGTGGCGCATATGGAGAAAGAGGCCCAGGGCTATCGCGATCATCTTGAAGAGCAGCGCCAGAAAGCCCTGGTCGATCCGTTGACCGGCCTACCCAATCGCGCGGCCTGGAGCGAACGCCTGGAGCAGGAAATGGCGCAGTGGCAGCAGCATGGCAACACCTTGTTGATCGCCATGCTCGATCTCGACCACTTCAAGCGCATCAACGACAACTATGGCCACCTGGCCGGCGACAAGGTACTGAAAATCATTGCCGGCGAGCTGCGCAAGCGCCTGCGCTCGGGGGATTTCATTGCCCGTTTCGGCGGTGAGGAGTTTGTCCTGTTGGTGCCCAATACCCCGATCAGCGCCGGACTCAAGTTGGCCGAGACCTTGCGCACGGCCATTGAGGCCTGTCCGTTCCACTTCAAGGGCGAGCGCGTGACGATCACGGTGTCGGTCGGTTTGTCGGCGTTCAGGACTGGCGAGCGCGGCGACCATGCGCTCAAACGAGCCGATGAGGCGCTTTACCGGGCCAAGAATGCCGGGCGCAATCGTGTCGAACAGGGCTGAGCAAACGGCGGACCCTGTCGGAGCCGGCTTGCCGGCGATAGTGGCGGCAAGGCTGGCATCGTCGTTTCTGGCAAGCCCGTTGCCACAAGTTGCATCAGGTAACAGTGCTTTGGCCGCAGTTGAGTCCGCCAGTACGTTATGCTGTCGCGTTACTGTCTTCGTTTGTTGCCGCTGCCATGAAACTGCTCCCCCTGCTTCTTTCCATCCTGCTGCTGGCGGGCTGCGCCAGCGGCCCGCGTCTCGACACCAGCCACCCGTCGGTCAACTACGATAATCGCGTGCAGTTCGTGGTTCTTCACTACACCTCGGCGAACATGGAAAACTCGCTGCGATTGTTGACCCATGGCCAGGTCAGCAGCCATTACCTGATCGGCGACGATAATCGCGCCACCCTCTACAAGCTGGTGGACGAGAGCCAGCGTGCCTGGCACGCCGGGGAAAGCGAGTGGCTGGGGCGTACCTGGCTGAACTCCAGCTCCATTGGCATTGAAATCGTCAACCCGGGCTTCCGCGATACGCCCAGCGGACGTGTCTGGTATCCCTATAGCGAAGCGCAGATCCAGGCGCTGATCGTCCTGCTCAAGGACATCGTCAAACGCAATCGTATCGAGCCGGGCAATATCATCGGTCATAGCGATATCGCCCCGTTGCGCAAGCAGGACCCGGGACCGTTGATGCCCTGGAAGCGCCTGGCGGCGCAAGGGTTGGGAGTGTGGCCTGACGAACAGGCGGTCGCTCGGTTGCAAAATGCCTATGCCGCCGAACTGCCGAGCATCACCTGGTTCCAGCAGCAGCTCAAGCGTCTGGGCTATACCACGCCACAAACCGGCGAACTGGATGTTGCCACGCGCCATGTGCTCGCGGCGTTCCAGATGCACTTCCGGCCCGCGCGCTTCGACGGTCTGCCGGATGCGCAAAGTGCCGCGATCCTTCAGGTGCTCAATCAGTCAAAATAACGTCACCGCCGGACGGTCAGCGCCAATTTGCCAATCTGTTGCTATAACTCATTGGTAAGTCTTCGGATGTTCCCTGATGCCGGCTCGTGAGACGTTGCGCTCCTGGTTCCATCGTCCCTGGTCGTTGGCATTGCTGGCGGCCCTGCTCAGTGCCGCTCTTTTGTTGGCCGGTAGCCTGGGGGTGGCAATGCACCAGGTCAGGCAGCAGGAAAGCGAACAGATGAATGCCCAGGGGCAGCGTTTCCTGGAGCGGCTGGAACAACTTTTCGGGCAACTGCGTGAGGGGCTCGACCAGTTGGAAGCCCAGCCCTTGCGCGACTGCAGCCCGGCCATGACCGAGACCTTGCAGAAACTGAGCTTCAACTACCGCTTTGTCTACGAAGCCTTCTATGTCGACAGCGTCCAGTCCTGTTCCAACTGGCCTGGCCAGGATGGCCATGTGACCTCCCGGGTGCCGGATATCCGTGGGCCGACCTACAGTTATTGGCTCAATACCTCGGCTCAGCCCAATGACAACCTGGCCACCCTGATGCTCGGTCGCGGGCACTTCCGGGTGGCCACCTCCCGTGGGCATTTGAGCGATGTAGTGGAGTTGCCGCCGGGGGCCAGCCTGCTGGTGGTGGTCGATCATGGCCGGCGGGCGATTCCGGTGCTGGGACCGGCGCAGGTCTGGCCTCCTCCGGGCTGGCCGCCGAAAAGGCCCGACCCGTTGGTGATCACGGCGAATGAATTGATTTATCGCATGCCGACCCGGACACCGGAATACCAACTGATGATGGTGGCCCCGCGTGAGGCCATGCCACTGCCGATCGATCCGCTGTGGTGGTGGCTGCTGTCGGTGAGCCTGCTGATTGCCTGCTGCATCGGCGGCCTGACCTGGCAGCTGGCTCGGCAGCGGCAGTCGCTCAATGGCGAGCTGCAAGGAGCGCTGCGCCGTGGTGAGTTTCAGGTGTTGTATCAACCGATCTTCGACCTGGGCAGCCGGCATTGTGTCGGTGCCGAAGCCTTGATCCGCTGGCGCCGGCCGGATGGCACGCTGACCAGCCCCGACCTGTTCATTCCCTTGGCGGAAGACACCGGACAGATCCGCCAGATCACCGATTTCGTCCTGCAACGGTTATTGGACCAGCTGGGTCAGCTGTTGCGGGCCAATCCGCAATTGTATATCTCGGTGAACCTGGCGGCCTGTGATGTCATGGTGCCGCGTATCGGCGAAGTGATTGCCGACCTGCTGCGCTTGCACCGGGTCAGTGCCCGGCAGATCGCCTTCGAAGTCACCGAGCGCGGGCTGATCGACGTGGTGGTGGCCCGGGACAATCTGCAGGCCCTGCGCAATCTTGGCCATCAAGTGCTGATCGACGACTTCGGTACCGGCTATTGCAGCCTGGCCTACCTGCAGACACTGCCGGTGGACTGCCTGAAGATCGACAAAGCCTTCATTGATGCCCTGGGCCATGATGCCGCCAGCAGCGGTGTGGCGCCGCATATCATCCGCATGGCCCATGCGCTGCACTTGCGGGTGATTGCCGAGGGGATCGAGTCCGAGCACCAGGCTGTGTTGCTCAGCAGTGAAGGCGTCAGTTACGGCCAGGGTTGGCTGTTCGCCCGGGCGCTGACGGCGGTGCAGTTCGTCGAATTGATCACCCGCGGTCGACGCCTGGCCACGCGCCGCCTGGACGATGAAGCCTAGCCGGACCGGTTCTAGAGTGGCAGCGCCATGTAGAACTGCGTGCCCTGCCCTGGCCGTGAATACACACCCATGCGCCCGCCGTGCAATTGCACGATCTCCTTGCACAGGGCCAGACCGAGGCCGGCGCCGCCTTTCTTGCGCCCGACCTGGACGAAGGGTTCGAAGATGCGTCCCTGTTGGCCGTAGGCAATCCCCTCGCCGTTGTCTTCGACACTGATGATGACCCGCTCGCCATGGCGCCGGGCCTGCAAGCGAATCTGCCCGCCCCGGGCGGTATGGCGCAGGGCGTTGTCCAGCAAGTTGTCGAGTACTCGCTCCAGTTGCTGTTGATCGGCAGGCAGGCGTGGCAAGGGCGGCTGCAGCTCCACCTGCAGGTCGATCCCCTGGCTGAGGGCTCGTTCGGCAACGCGCAGGCGGCTCGCTTCCAGCAGTGGCTCGATATCGCAGGGCTCCATGGACAACTTCTGCAGGCCGTTCTGGTAACGGGAGAAATTCAGCAGATCGTTGATCAATTGCATCAGCCGCTGCATTTCTTCATTGACGGTATTCAGCAAGTCCGCCTCTCGCGACTCGCTGTCGAAATGTACGCGTTCCTGCAACAGGCCGAACGCCATGTGCATGCCGGTGACCGGCGTGCGCAGTTCGTGGGAGGCGCGCAGGACGAACTCGCTGCGCACCCGCTCGAAAGCCCGTTGCTCGGTGACATCGTGCAGCACCATCACGGCTCCGAGAATATGCCCTCGGGTATGGCTGACCGGTGTCAGGCTGTAGGTCAGCAGGCGGCTTTCGCCTTCGACCTCGACCTCAAGGTCTTCCGGGGCCCGTTCCAGGCTGGCGCCGTGCAGGATCAATTGCAGTTGTTCGTCCAGCTCGGGCCGTTGCAATGCCAGGCCAAGGCGCTGGCCGAGGCGGTCGCCGTCCCAGCCCAGCTGTCGCTGTGCCACCGGGTTGAGGTGTTCCAGGCGGCCCTCGCGGTCAATGATCAGCAGCCCGTCGTCGATGCTGTCGAGCACGGCCTGCAAGCGTTGCTGGCCAGTCAGCAATTCGTCGATATTGGTTGCCTGATGCTGGCGCAAGGCCTCGGCCATGATGCCGAAACGGCGAGTCAGCAGGTTCATCTCGGTTGCCGAGGAGATCGGCAGGGTCACTTCGAAGTCGCCCTGGCCGATCTTGTCCGCCGCCTGGGCCAGGGCCTCGATGGGAGTACCGAATCGGCGGGCGATGCCATGAGCGGTAATAAAGCCGACGATCAGCACCGCCAGTCCGACAAACCCGAGTAGCCCGGCCACCATCAGCGCCCGCTCGCGGGCATTGTTCTCCGTGGCGCTGATGTTGTCCAACGCCTGCTTGTGTTCGGCTATCAGACCGTTGCGCAGGGCATTGAAGCTGTCGCTGAACTCCTCGGTGCTGCCACTGCCGTCGCGTGAGCGGGCGAAGGCCCGCAGGAACTGCTCGTAGTCGATTCGCGCCTGGGCAAAGCCGCTGCGGACGTCGCTGCTCTGCTCATGAGTGATGCCTTCGTGAAGCAGTTGCAGGTAGTGCTCACGCGCGGCCTCGAGCGCGGTCTGGTCGGCTTTGTCGCTGAGCATGAGGATCAACTGGTCGTCCAGGCTCTGGCGCAGCTTGAGGTCCAGGTCCAGGGTAATGAAGTTGTCGCTGATCAGCGATTCCTGGGTCGTGGCCATCTGCATCACGCTGACCAGGCCCAGCATCAGGCCCAGCAATGCGACGGTGATCAGCGCCGAAATACTCAGGAAGAGCCGAGTGCGCAGCTTCATCGCGAGTTTCATGCGGCGTTACTCACAGGTTGTACTGTTTGCGTTTGCGGTACAGCGTCGAGGCGTCGATGCCCAGTGTCCTGGCGGCCTGGTCGAGGGTATCGCTGGTGGCCAGTACCGCGCCGATATGGGCCTTTTCCAGTTCGTCCAGGCTCAGGGCGGCGCCGATACGCGGTGCGCTGTTGGCTGGTTGCTCGGCCATGCCCAGGTGGCTGATCTCTACCCGCTCCTGGGGGCAGATGATGCTGGCGCGTTCGACCACATTGCGCAGTTCGCGGATATTGCCCGGCCAGCGGTAATTGAGCAGGGCTTCGCGGGCCTCATCGCCGAACACGCGGGCCGGTCGGGCGTATTCCTTGACGAAGCGCGCGAGGAAGCGATCGGCGAGCATCAGGATGTCTTCGCTGCGCTCGCGCAGGGGCGGCAGGTGCAGGGTGATGACGTTCAGGCGATAGAGCAGGTCCTCGCGAAAACGCCCATCGCGGACCATGTCCTCGAGGTTGAGGTTGGTGGCGGCGAGGATTCGCACATCGGCGCGGCGTGTCACCGGATCGCCCACGCGTTCGTACTCCTTGTCCTGGATAAAACGCAGCAACTTGGGTTGCAGGGTCAGGGGAAAGTCGCCGATTTCGTCGAGGAACAAGGTGCCGCCATCGGCCTGGTTGACTCGACCCAAGGTGCTTTCGCTGGCGCCGGTGAAGGCTCCACGGCTGTGCCCGAACAGCTCGCTTTCCATCAGTTCGGCGGTCAGGGACGGGCAGTTGATGGTCACGCAGGACTTTTTCGCCCGCTTGCTCCAGCCGTGGATGGCGCGGGCCAATTCACCCTTGCCGGTGCCTGACTCGCCGAGGATCAGAATATTCGCATCGGTGCCGGCCACCTGGCGCGCGGTTTCCAGCACCGCCATCATCGACGGGCTGTGGGAGTCGAGGCCATCCTTGGGTTGGCGCACCGCGCCTTCCAGGGCCTCGAGGCGCGCGGACAGTTGCCGCACCTCCAGTTGCTTGGCCGTGGCCAGGCGCAGTTGGTCCGGGCTGCACGGCTTGACCAGGTAATCGGCGGCACCGGCCTGGATGGCATCGACCGCGGTGTCCACGGCGGAATGGGCGGTGACGATGACCACGCGCATCCAGGGCGCCTGGATGCGCATCTGGGCCAGCACATCGAGGCCATTGTCTTCCCCCAGCCGCAGGTCGAGGAAACACAGGTCGAACACCTGGCGCTGCAGCAAGGTGTCGGCCTGGGCCGCGCTGTTCGCCGTGGCGACGGTATAGCCCTCGTCCTCCAGGCAGTAGCGGAAGGTGCGGAGAATGGCTGATTCATCATCTACCAGCAGAATACGGCCTTGATGTTCTGTGGCTGACTCCATCGCCCGCGCTCCTTTAGTAAAAGTTTCCAGTCGTTCCCGGAAAAATCCGGCGTATTAAAGAGCTGATTCTGGTTGACCCGATAACAAGCAGGGTAACGGTCTCTGCCCCCGATTGCTAACCCGCTGATTTGGGGAATTTTTTAGGCTCTTTTCTTCCGACAGTTGTGCTCTCAGCTAATTCCTACGGATTTCTTACTGATTATTCGTGAGTTTAGGCTCTTTCCTACTGACTCATCGTGCAATACGCACGACCGTATACCGGGCATCGTGCAGGATGCTCGTTCAATAATTTTTAAGACTCTTCAATTGATTGATTTTGTTGAGTTTTTTATGAATAAAAAACTGGCATGCGGGCTGCACTGTTCTTCCCAAGAGTATTCCCTGTGACCGGGTTGGTTCATCTCTCCCGGCGCTGGAATACACATCATTGTGTCGGAGGAGTTTCAGGATGAATCGCCCGCGTGCCACCTACATATATCTCTCGCCAATGCATGTGCAGCAAGGACTGTTTGCCGTGCTGGTGCTGCTGGTCACGCTGCTTGCCGGCCAGCAGTTACAACGCTGGAACCAGGCCGGCGTCCGGGTTCCGAGCCTGCCCGAGCCTGTCATGCAACCAAGCCATTTTCATGCTGGCGCTACCGGCATCATCGATCCGGCCCCTTACCACCTGACATCGGTCGATCAAGCCCAAGAGCCTGACCAGCCGTTTCAGCCGCGTTGGGTGTTCTAGGCAATAACCGGGCTGTCGGACGCTGGTCCCGGAGCACTAAAGGCTGTACCCCAAAATTCGTCAGTCGAGGAGAGTCATCATGTTGAGCTGGGCAGTCACATTCCTGATCATTGCCATTGTCGCCGCAGTATTGGGTTTTGGTGGTATCGCCGGTACGGCCACGGGCATCGCCAAGATTCTCTTTGTCGTGTTCCTGGTGATGTTCGTGGTTTCCTTCCTCTTCGGTCGTCGCGGTCGAGGTTGACCAGGAGCCGTCTATTGAAGGTCCTTGCCGTCGCCCCGCCGTTGGGCGGCGGTCCTTGCCGTTACATCACGGGCGTTTGTCGCTTTAATCCTATGTCGTTCTGACATTAAGTGGCATTTTCAGCGTCCCCACTTTTCCCATGTGACCGTACGTCTAGAAGTCCACCCCCCTGCCTTCCTGTTGTTTTCGATTGAATTTGTGGACCTTTTCCTTTTGTTTAGCCTCGATTTGTTGCCCGGTCACAGAGGAAAAATGCTTTGAAATGGCCGGTTTACGGCACTTGTCCCGGCTGAAATGTCCTGTCGAGTGATGGCGAAACGGTCGTATTGTTGGGTAATGATCATGCCGATTCGGCATAGGGTAGGCGTTTACGGCATTAGACGTCCCCCCCTTGCATGGGAATAGTTGCGCCTTTTTTCGCCTGCCAAAAAGCCATCAGGTTGGTGGGCGATGACCTTCCATGGGGGGCAGTTGCCGTCACTTGACCCGCGCAAATGCAACGGTGAGGGGGCATCTGTCCGACTCCACTTCAAGCAAGGGGAAATAACAATGAAGAAGGCAAAGCTCAGCCTCGCCTGGCAGATCCTCATCGGTCTGGTATTGGGCATTGCAGTCGGCGCGCTGCTCAACCATTTCAGTGCCGAGAAGGCCTGGTGGATCAGCAACGTCCTGCAACCGGCAGGCGACATTTTTATCCGCCTGATCAAGATGATCGTGATCCCGATTGTCATTTCCTCGCTGGTGGTCGGTATTGCCGGGGTCGGCGACGCCAAGAAGCTCGGGCGCATCGGCCTCAAGACCATCATCTACTTCGAGATCGTCACCACCATCGCCATCGTGGTTGGCCTGCTGTTGGCCAACGTGTTCCACCCGGGCTCGGGCATCGACATGAGCACCCTGGGCACCGTGGATATCTCCAAGTACAAGACCACCGCCGCCGAAGTGCAGCATGAGCATGCGTTTATCGAAACCATCCTCAACCTGATTCCGTCCAACATCTTTGCCGCCATGGCTCGCGGTGAAATGCTGCCGATCATCTTCTTCTCGGTGCTCTTCGGCCTGGGCCTGTCGAGCTTGCAGGCCGAGTTGCGCGACCCGCTGGTGAAGATGTTCCAGGGCGTGTCGGAAAGCATGTTCAAGGTCACCCACATGATCATGAACTATGCCCCGATCGGCGTTTTCGCCCTGATCGCGGTGACCGTCGCCAGCTTCGGCTTCGCTTCCCTGCTGCCGTTGGCCAAGCTGGTGTTGCTGGTCTACGCAGCTATCCTGTTCTTCGCTTTTGCCGTGCTCGGCCTGGTGGCTCGGCTGTTCGGCTTCTCGGTGATCAGGCTGATGCGCATCTTCAAGGACGAGTTGGTGCTGGCCTACTCCACCGCCAGTTCCGAAACCGTGTTGCCGCGAGTGATCGAGAAGATGGAAGCCTACGGCGCACCGAAAGCCATTTGCAGCTTTGTGGTGCCGACCGGTTACTCTTTCAACCTCGACGGTTCGACCCTGTACCAGAGCATCGCGGCGATCTTTATTGCCCAGCTCTATGGCATCGACCTGTCCATCAGCCAGCAACTGCTGCTGGTGCTGACCCTGATGGTGACCTCCAAGGGGATTGCCGGGGTACCGGGCGTGTCCTTCGTGGTACTGCTGGCGACCCTGGGCAGCGTCGGCATTCCGCTGGAAGGCCTGGCCTTTATCGCCGGTGTCGACCGGGTGATGGACATGGCGCGCACGGCACTGAACGTGATCGGCAATGCCCTGGCGGTGCTGGTGGTTTCCCGTTGGGAAGGCATGTACGACGATGCCAAGGGCCAGCGCTACTGGAACTCCCTGCCGCACTGGCGCAGCAAGGAAGCATTGCCAGCGGGCGAAGCCGCCAGGGGCTGACTGTGGAGCGGAGCCTGGTCCGGACGGCGTTGCGCCGAGGATTTTGGCGGCCTCACGGGCCCCTTCGCGAGCAAGCTCTGCTCCCACAGGTCCGCGTATTGCCAGCGCTAGGCTAAGTAGACGAGCCCCGGATTTTCCGGGGTTTGTTGTTTCTGGCCCGACCGCTATCATTCGCCGCATCTTCAAGGAGTTTTCCCGATGCTCAATGGTCTGTGGCTTGGCTTTTTCGTGGTGGCGACCGTCTCGGCGCTGGCGCAATGGCTGGTAGGCGGCAACTCCGCGATCTTTGCCGCGATGGTGGAAAGCATCTTCGCCATGGCCAAGCTGTCGGTGGAGGTCATGGTCCTGCTGTTCGGCACCCTGACCCTCTGGCTCGGCTTCCTGCGAATCGCCGAAAAGGCCGGGATCGTCGACTGGCTGGCCAAGGCCCTGGGGCCGCTGTTCAGCCGCCTGATGCCGGAGGTGCCACGGGATCACCCGGCCATCGGCCTGATCACCCTCAACCTGGCTGCCAACGCCCTGGGCCTGGACAACGCCGCCACGCCCATCGGCCTCAAGGCCATGCGTTCGCTGCAGGAGCTCAATCCCAGCCAGACCGTGGCAAGTAACGCACAGATCCTGTTTCTGGTGCTCAACGCCTCGGCCGTGACCCTGCTGCCGGTGACTATCTTCATGTACCGCGCCCAGCAAGGCGCGGCGGACCCGACCCTGGTGTTCCTGCCGATCCTGCTGGCCACCTGCGCCTCGACCCTGGTCGGCCTGCTGTCGGTAGCGGTAATGCAGCGCCTGCGCCTGTGGGACCCGGTGGTACTTGCCTACCTGATTCCCGGTGCCTTGATTCTTGGCGGCTTCATGGCCGTGCTGGCCGGGCTGTCGGCCACGGCGCTGGCCAGCCTGTCGTCGATCCTCGGCAACCTGACGCTGTTCGGTCTGATCATGCTGTTCCTGGTCATCGGCGCGTTGCGCAAGGTGAAGGTCTACGAGGCGTTTGTCGAAGGGGCGAAAGAGGGCTTCGATGTCGCGAAGAACCTGTTGCCATACCTGGTGGCGATGCTCTGTGCGATTGGCGTGTTGCGGGCGTCCGGGGCACTGGATTTCGGCCTCGACGGCATTCGCCACTTGGTGCAGTGGCTCGGTTGGGACAGCCGTTTCGTCGATGCGCTGCCCACGGCGCTGGTCAAGCCCTTTTCCGGCAGCGCTGCCCGGGCCGTGTTGATCGAAACCATGAAGACCCAGGGCGTGGACAGCTTCCCGGCGCTGGCGGCGGCGACCATCCAGGGCAGCACCGAAACCACTTTCTACGTGCTGGCGGTGTATTTCGGCGCGGTGAATATCCAGCGGGCGCGGCACGCGGTGGGCTGCGCCCTGCTGGCGGAACTGGCCGGGGTGCTGGCGGCGATCGGGGTATGCTACTGGTTCTTCGGCTGATCAGTTGACCCTGTAAGCCGGCTTGCCTGCGAGCCTTGTTTAGCCGAGCCTTCGCCTTGTTGCACCGCCCAGCCAATCAACTGCGCCATCAGCTTGTCGCTGGCCTGGCCGAAGCCGCTCACCACCCCGGGCACCTGCTTGTCACTCACTGGCTGGCGCACTTCAAAGCGCCGGCTGGCGAGAATCCGCTGGTCAGCGCCGCGCACCAGCCGCGCGTCGAAGCGGATCACCACCTCGGCCTCCTGCCCGCGGTACTCGGTCTGGAACGCCTGCAACTCACCCCCCAGCTCGAAATCCGCCTGCAGGTTGCTGTCGTCGCTGCTCAGCAGCCGCACCCGGCCATCGCGCTGGAAAGCATCGAGGATGCGGTTGCGCAGCAGCACCGGCGCCGGATCGCTCCAGCGCGAGGCTTTGTAGTGGCTGATCAGGTCGCCCTGGGGCACTACGGCGATATTCGGGTTGTTCAAGGCGTCGCTGGCGATGGGCTTGGCAACGCGCAACGACCAGTCGAGCGGCAGGCTGTTGGGCGCCGGTGCACTGTTCTGCGCCGTGGGCAGTCGATAGACATCCGCCGGGTCGGCCTGGGGCAGGATCGAGCAGGCAGAGCTCAAGACCAGGCCGGCAACCAGGCCCAATTGGCTCAATACGCGGGGGACACACCTCATGGGGTGAACTCCTTGTTCTTGTCACGGCCCAGCAAGTAGCCGCTGGGGTTGGCTTCCAGGCGCTTGGAGATGGAGCGCAGGGAACTGAGGGTGTCACGCAGTTCGCGGATTGCCGGTGCCAGTCCGTTCAAGCCCTGCAAGCCACTGTTGACCGAGTCCTGGTTGTTGCTGAGCAAGGTGTTGATGGTGGCGCTGCTCTGCTCCAGCGATTGCATGGCCCGTTCGGCGCTGCCAAGGGCCTGCTTGCCCTGATTGTCGAGCAGACCATTGGCGTTGCGCATCAGCGCGGTGGTCTGTTCCAGGGTCGCGCTCACCTGCTTGCTGACCTGGGTCAGTTGTTTCAGGGTCTGGCGGATATCGTCGCGCTGGCCGGCAATGGCCCCGGTGGTCTGCTGGAGGTTTTCCAGGGTCTGGTTGACCTGGTCGATATTTTTCTGGGAGAACATCTCGTTGGCGTTGTGCAGCAACAGGTTGATCCCGCTCATCAGGTCGTTGCTGTCGCTGAGCAGGCGGGAAATGGGCGACGGCGAGGCGATGATCTGCGGCAGGTTGCCGTTCTTGCCCTTGAGCTCGGGACTCTGTGGCGTACCGTCGCTGAGCTGGATCAGCGAGGTGCCGGTGATGCCGGTCAAGGCCAGCTTGGCGCGGGTGTCTTCCTTGATCGGCGTGTCGCCGGCCAGGCGGATACGCGCCAGCACCCGGCGCGGGTCTTTCGGGTCAAGGCTCAGTTGCAGCACATCGCCGACCTTGATCCCGCTGTATTGCACCGGGCTGCCCTTGGACAGGCCGCTGACGGCCTCGTTGAAGACCACTTCATAGTCCTTGAACGCCGTATCGACGCTGGACTTGGCCAGCCACAGGCCGAACAGCAGTGCGCCGACGACCACCAGAACGCTGAACAGGCCGATCATCACATGATGGGCGCGGGTTTCCATCTCATCCCTCCTTGTGCGGGGTTACCGCGTCAAATGCGGCGCGGCCACGCGGGCCATGGAAGTATTCGTGAATCCACGGATCGTCGGTTTCGGCGACCCGGTCGATGGCATCGGCCACCAGCACGCGCTTCTGTGCCAGCACCGCGACCCGGTCGGTGATGGTGTAGAGGGTGTCCAGGTCGTGGGTGACCAGGAACACGCTCAGGCCCAGGGCATCGCGCAGGGTCAGGATCAACTGGTCGAAGGCCGCCGCGCCGATGGGGTCGAGGCCGGCGGTGGGCTCGTCGAGAAACAGGATGTCCGGATCCAGCGCCAGGGCTCGGGCCAGGGCGGCGCGCTTGATCATGCCGCCGGACAGCGAGGCCGGGTATTTGTTCGCCGCCGACAGTGGCAGGCCGGCCAGGGCCAGCTTGACCGCCGCCAGGTGTTCGGCATCGCGACGGCTGAGTCCGGCGTGTTCGATCAGCGGCAAGGCCACGTTCTCCGTGACCGTCAGCGAGGAAAACAATGCGCCCTTCTGGAACAGCACGCCGAAGCGCCGTTCGACCTGGGAGCGTGCCTGCTCCGAGAGGCTGCGCAGGTCCTGGCCGAACACCCGCACACTACCTTCGTTGGGTTTGCGCAGGCCGACGATGCTGCGCAGCAGCACCGACTTGCCACTGCCCGAGCCGCCGACCACGGCGAGTATTTCGCCACGGTACAGGTCCAGGTCGAGGTTTTCATGGACACTCTGGTTGCCGAAGCGGTTGCACAGTCCGCGCACCTCGATCACCGCCTCGCTCGGCGCCCGTGGTGGCCGGCTCACCAGCCCATCTCCATGAAGAACAGGGCGGCGGCGGCGTCCAGCACGATCACGATAAAGATCGATTGCACCACGCTGGAGGTGGTGTGGGCGCCGACCGATTCGGCGCTGCCGCTGACCTTGAAACCTTCCAGGCAGCCGACGGCGGCGATCAGGAAGGCGAAGAACGGTGCCTTGGCCATGCCCACGAGGAAATGCTGGATACCGATATCGGCCTGCAGCAGTGATAGAAACATCGCCGGCGAAATCCCCAACGAGAAAGCGCAGACCACGCCGCCACCGACAATGCCACAGAGCATCGCGAGGAAGGTCAGCATCGGCAGGGCGATCAGCAGGGCCAGGACCCGCGGCAGCACCAGCAGCTCCATGGGATCCAGGCCCAGGGTGCGAATGGCATCGATTTCCTCGTTGGCCTTCATCGAGCCGATCTGCGCGGTGAAGGCACTGGCGGTGCGGCCGGCCATGAGGATGGCGGTGAGCAGCACACCGAATTCGCGCAGGAAAGAGAATGCCACCAGGTCCACGGTAAAGACGCTGGCGCCGAATTTGTTCAGTACCGTGGCGCCGAGAAATGCCACCACGGCACCGACCAGGAAGGTCAGCAGGGCGATGATCGGGGCGGCGTCCAGGCCGGTCTGCTCGATATGGGCAACGGTCGGGGTAAGGCGCCAGCGCCGGGGGTGAAAGAAGCCGCGGGCGAGGGTCTCCAGGATCAGGCCGACAAACCCGAGCAATTGCAGGGTGTCTTGCCAGACAGCGTCGACGGCCCGGCCGATGCGCTCCAGCAACTGGATGCCGGCGGCTTCCTCGGGCTCCCGAACGGGTTCGCAGAAATCGGTCAGCGAGCAATACACGGTGTGCAGCAGAGCCCGGTCGGCGGCGCTGATGCGACAGTCCGGGTGCTCGGTCGAACGGCCGAGGCGTTCGGCGCCCAGCAGTTCCACCAGCAGCGAGGCGCCGGCGGTGTCGAGGGCGCCGAGGTCATTGAGGTCGATATCGGTGTTGGCGTCGTATTGCCCGACCAAGTGGCTGGCGCGCTGTTTCAGGTCGGCATAATGGGCCAGCGTCCAGTCACCACTGATCCGCAGGCGCGCGGGACTGCTCGAGGTATCCAGTTGGGCGGTGCCGGCCGTTGCGCTGATGATCGAAAGCTCCGTGCTTAACAGATATTGATACTGGCGCCTGTAATAGCACGATCTTGCCTCTGATCTCTAGTGAGGCGTGTCGGTTACTTCGAAGCGCAGCACGCCGAGCATCTGGCCATTCTCGGTGAGCACCCGGACCTGCCAGTTGCCGGTGGGGTCGGTCGGGAAGTTTTGCTTGTGCGACCAGGCGCGATAGCCTTCCTTGCGCCCACCATGGATATCCAGGGCGATGCGGTCAACCTCCTGCCCGTTGAACTGCCAGACATGGTAAATCCGCTCGTCCAGTCCGCGCGGTGCGTTGATCGCGGTGTAGGCGTACAGCCCGCCCTTGCGCACTTGGCTGGCGCTGACTTCGTCCAGGCCTTTACCTGGGGTGCGGTCCTGCAACTCGGTGGTCACCGCGACCTCGGTCATCCACAAGGTCGCCGGCGGCACCCACGAGCGCAGGAACCAGCCCGCGCCGCCAATCACCAGGGTCACGCCGATCAGCATCAACCAGCCGCGCCAACTGCGCAGCGGCAGGCTCGCCGCGAGGCTGGGGATCGATAACAACAGGGCGGTGCCCAGGGCGAGTTGGTAACTCTGGGGAGTGGTCAGGTGCAGGATGATCGGTAGCGCGGTGAGCAGCGCGGCGAACAGGGTCAGGGTGTGCAGTCCCAGCAGCAGCCAGCGTTTCGGCGAGAGCCAGCCGTAGTACAGCGGATCGATGATCGAGACCAGCGCCGCCGTGCCGAGCAGGCCGGTGAACAGTAGCTGGCTGCTGTTCCAGGTGGTGGTCACGAAAAAGAACGGCAGGACGAAGGACAGGCTCTGCTGGTGGATCATCTGTGTGGCATAGCGTAGCAACGGCTCGGGTATGTCGTGTTTGAATACCCGGCTGAAAAACTGCATGAAGACGTTCTCCAGCATCAGCCAGAGCCAGCTCACCAGCAGAATGACCGCGATCCAACTGGCGCTTGCCTGCTGGCGATCGACCAGGATGAAGCTGGCGATACCGGAGCAGAACCCGAAGACGGCAATGACACCCGGATAACGCTTCATCAGTTCGAGGACGCGTTGGATGGGCAGGGTCCAGTTTGGCATTCGGCGGTTCACAGTGCGGGCGGATAAAAGATCGCGACACAATACCGTTTCAGGGACGATTAGTCGTGTCGGTGATAGCCTTTTCATGGCCTAGCGGCGTCGATATCTCCGCCAGCCCAACAGCCCGATCAGCAGCAAGCCCGCCAGGGCCGCGCCCAGGCCGATCAGTTGCTCATCGCCGAGCAGCGGCTTTTCGATCCGCAGGTAGCCCGGCTGCTTGAACAGTTGGCGCAGCGCCTGGTTGGCATCCGCCAGCGTCACCGTCCGCAGGGCCTCGGCCGGGTCGGCAAAATGGCCGTCCTCGTAATCGCCCAGCGCCCCCCAGTAGTAGTCGGCCAGGGCGCTGTTGCCCTGCACCGCCCAGGCCTGGTGGGCGATGGCGGCTTGTTGCAGGCGGGCGAAGGTGTCCGGGTCGAGGCCGTCCTTGAGCAGCCGCGCCTTGAGCTGTTCGAGCACCTGCCGGGCCTCGTCCAGATTGTCGCGCTCGACATCGGCGTTGAGGCTGAAAAAACCGACGCCGCCGAGCACTTCGCGTTCGCTCCATGGCCCGTAGGACAAGCCGTGGGTCAGGCGCAACTGCTGATACAGCGCCCAGTCCAGATAATCCTTGAGCAGGTCCAGGGTTTCGTCGGGTTGGCCGTCCAGTGTCGGCTCAGGGAACAGCCAATGGAGTTTCGCGCCGTTGCCGACCCAGCCGCGCGGCAGGTCGCGTTGGGCGGCGGCCTGGCGGCGGATGTCCGGCAGCGCCAGGTGGTCGTTGGGTTCGATCGGTTGCAGTGCGCCGAAGGCCCGGTCCAGATACGCCGGGAGCAGGCGATCAAGCTCGCCGACCATGATCAGGGTCATGTTGTTCGGGGCATACCAGTTCTTGCGCACGGCTTCCAACTGTTCGCGGGTCAGCGGTCGGACATCGGCGCGTTGGGCGCATTTGAGCCCCAGTTCCACGGCCAACTGGTTGCTGGCGCCATGGCCGAGGTCCTGGCTGTCCAGCCAGCGCTGCAAATGCGAGTAATGGCCGCCCTCCTCGCGCTCCACCACCTGCTTGGCGGTTGCGATGGCGTTCTCGCTGAGTTCGGTATGCGTCAGGATCTCCAGTAGCAGGTCGAGAATCTTGCGCTGGTTTTTCGCCGGGGCCTCGATCACGAAGGTGGTGTCGGCGTTGCTGGTGTAGGCGTTCCATTCGCCACCGAGGGCTTGCATGCGTTCTTCCAGCCCGCCTTCGCCGCTGGCGTCGACGCCGCTGAACAGCAGATGTTCGAGCAGGTGCGGCAGCTCCTTGTCGGCGCAGGGGAAATCGTCGAAGCCGACGCCCACCACCAGGCGGATCGCCACGTGGCCGCGTTCGCTGCCGGGTTTGAGCAGCAGTTGCAGGCCGTTGGGCAATTGATAGCCCTCGACCTGGAAGCGATCAAGGGCGACGGCGTGCAGGGTATTGAGCAACAGGCAAGCGAACAGCAGGCAACGCATAACCATTTTCCGAAGGCAGGTTCCTACGCACAGACAACGGTAAAACCATGGACGTTCAAGGCGATTGGCTGATGTCGATGATTTCTTCCGGGGCCAGGGCGCCGGTCTCGGCGGTTTCCAGCACCGCATAGGCGCTGCCGCAGAATAACGAATTCAAGCGTTTCATGTCGGCAATCAGCTCCAGGTGCAGCGAACTGGTTTCCAGGCTCTGCACGACGCCACGCTGCAAGCGACTGACATGGGCATGGGCCAGACGTCGTTCCTGGGCGCGGAAGCGGCGTTTTTCCCGTAGCAATTGCCGGGCATTCTGCGGATCGGTGCCGAGGAACACCGTGAGGCCCAGGCGCAGGTTGTCGATCAGTTGCCGCTGCAGCCCGCTCAGTTCCTCCAGGCCATCCTCGGAAAACGCCCGGCGCTGCGAGGTCTTCTGCCGTTGCATCTTGCGCAGCATCTGCTCGATCAGGTCGGCCGCCAGCTTCAGGTTGACCGCCAGTTCGATGATTTCCGCCCAGCGCCGGTTGTCCTGTTCGCTGAGGTCCTCGCGAGGCATTTGCGCCAGATAGAGCTTGACCGCGCCGCAGAGCACCTCGACGTCGTCGCTCAGGCGACGTATCTCGATGGCGACGGCGGTCTGCTTGCCGCTCAGGACATTGAGCATGGCGTCGAGCATATTGTCGACCAGGTCGCCGATGCGCAGGGTTTCCCGCACGGCGTCGGACAGGGCCAGGCTGGGAGTATCGAGGGCGGCGAGGTCCAGGTGGCGGGGTTTGGCCTTGCCGTTGGCTTCGGGACGTTCCGGCAGCAACCAGCTGCAGAGCCGGGCCATCGGGCCGACGCTGGGCAGCAGTACCAGGCAGCGCACCGTGTTGTAGAGCAGGTGAAAGCCGATGACGATTTCCTGGTGACTGAAGTCGAGGTGGCTGAGCCAGTGCGTCAGCGGGCTCAGCACCGGGATGATCAGCAGCAGGCCGATCAGCTTGTACAGCAAGCTGCCGAGGGCCACTTGGCGGCCAGCGGCGTTCTGCATGCTGGTGCCGAGGAAGGCCAGCACCCCGCTGCCGATGTTCGCGCCGATCACCAGGCCGATGGCTACCGGCAGGCTGATCACGCTGGCGCCGGCCAGGGTGGCGGTGAGCAGCACGGCGGCCAGGCTGGAGTAGGACACCATTGCGAACAGCGCGCCCACCAGCGCGTCGAGGAGAATATCGCCGGTCAGGGAGGCGAACACCACCTTCACCCCTTGGGCATGCGTGATGGGCAGAGCGGCTTCGACGATCAGTTGCAGGGCGAGGATGATCAGGCCCAGGCCGATACCCACGCGACCGAGTTGGCCGGCGCGGGTCTGCTTGCGCGAGAGGAAAAAGATCACCCCGAGGAAGATCAGCAGTGGCGACAGCCAGGACAGGTCGAAGGTCAGGACCCGGGCCATCAGCGCGGTGCCGACGTCGGCGCCGAGCATGATTGCCAGGGCTGGAGTCAACGCCATCAGACCCTGGCCGACGAAGGAGGTCACCAGCATGGCGGTGGCATTGCTGCTCTGCACCATGGCGGTGACCAGGATCCCGGCGCCAAACGCCAGCGGTCGCCTGGACATGTTGCGGCCAATGACGTGGCGCAGGTGCGAACCATAGACCCGCAGGATGCCGGTACGGACGATGTGCGTGCCCCAGATCAGCAGGGTCACGGCGGAAAGCAGATTGAGCAGGGTCAGCATGGAGGGCCCCCTGAGTGACTGGTGCCCCATGAGGGCAAGTTCGGATTGACCGTGCGCCTTTTCTACGGCTTGTCCTTAAGCTGTAGTTGGCTATTTGGCTGAGCGCCAGCATCGCATGGTCGGTGCCGGGCTTGAAATAAAAATGTCATATTTTCGCGGCACGGGCGGTGTAGGCGGGCTTGATGCCTAACCCGGGGCGACGCGCCCTTGTAGGCGCCAGCTGACTGGCGATGGGGGCCGTAAGCCTTGTATCGCCTGATCGGCCGCCATCGCCAGTCAGCTGGCTCCTACAGGACGGTATTTTTACCGCTGAATATCGGCAGGCCCATAATTCGGGGGAAGGTGGTGCGCCCTGGATTATTGGCCCGTCACATCCTCAATGCCGTTTCTCGGCTTGCTCCTGCTGTTTCTTCCTTTGCATCGCCGTGCGCATCTTGATGTTGATCGCTTCCACCGCCAGGGAGAACGCCATGGCGAAGTAGACATAGCCTTTGGGCACGTGGACATCGAAGGCTTCGGCGATCAGCACGGTGCCGACCACGATCAGGAACGACAGCGCGAGCATTTTCAGCGACGGGTGCTTGTCGATGAAATCGCCGATGGTCTTCGAGGCCAGCATCATTACCAGCACCGCGACGACGATCGCGGCAATCATCACCGGTACATGGGAGACCATGCCCACGGCGGTAATCACCGAGTCGAGGGAGAACACGATGTCGATAATGGCGATCTGGATGATGGTGTAAAGGAAATTGCCGCCCTTGCCTTTCGGCCCTTCGCTCGCCTCTTCCCCGCCTTCCATGCCGTGGTAGATCTCCTGGCAGCTTTTCCATAGCAGGAACAGGCCACCGAAGAACAGGATCAGATCACGCCCGGAAATGCCCTGGCCGAGGACCACGAACAGATCGTCGGTCAGGCGCATGACCCAGGTGATGGACAGCAGCAGGAGAATCCGCGTGACCATCGCCAGGGCCAGGCCGAAGATCCGGGTGCGCTGTTGCATGTTACGGGGCATGCGACTGACCAGGATCGAGATCATGATGATGTTATCGATGCCCAGGACGATCTCCAGGGCGGTCAGGGTGAAAAAGGCAACCCAGAGTTCCGGGTTGGTCAGCCATTCCATGTGTATTCCTTTGAACGAGTGTTGGAGCCGCATCGGCGCCGGGCTTCAGATTCCGAAGTTCGCGCGCCGATACGGCAGTGAATCATCGCCTTATAGACTGCCGAACAGTGGAAAGGTCCCCAGCAACAAGGCGGCCAGCATTATGCACAGGCAGACCAGCACTGCCCACTTGAGGGTGAAACGCTGGTGATCGCCGAACTCGATACCGGCCAGGGCCACCAGCAGGTAGGTCGAGGGTACCAGCGGACTCAACAAGTGGACGGGCTGGCCGACGATCGAGGCCCTGGCCATTTCCACGGCGCTGATACCATAGTGGCTGGCGGCTTCGGCCAACACCGGCAGTACACCGTAGTAGAAGGCATCGTTGGACATGAAGAAGGTGAACGGCATGCTCACCAGCGCGGTGATCGGTGCCAGGTAAGGGCCGAGCGCCGGCGGGATCACCGCCAGCAGGCTCTTGGACATGGCGTCGACCATGCCGGTGCCGGACAGGATGCCGGTGAAGATACCGGCGGCGAAGATCAGCCCGACCACCGCCAGCACGCTACCGGCGTGGGCGCCGATGCGCTCCTTCTGTTGTTGCAGACATGGGTAGTTGACGATCATGGCAATACTGAACGCCACCATGAACAGCACCGGCAACGGCAGCAGGCCGGCGATCAGCGCGCACATCAGGGCGAAGGTCAGGGCGCCGTTGAACAGGATCAGTTTCGGGCGACGGGCATCCGGGTATTGCGAGACGCTGATTTCGCTGTGATCGACGTCATCGCCGATGATGTGCAGCTCGCCCAGGCGTGCCCGCTCACGGATGCCGTAGAAGTAGGCGATGGCCAGGATCGCCAGGACCCCGGCGAGCATGGCCGGGATCATCGGTACGAAGATGTCCGAAGGGTCGACATGCAGGGCGCTGGCGGCGCGGGCGGTCGGGCCGCCCCAGGGCGTCATGTTCATCACGCCGCCGGCGAGGATGATCAGCCCGGCCATGATTCGCGGGCTCATGCCGATGCGGCTGTACAGCGGCAGCATGGCGGCGACGCAGATCATGTAGGTGGTGGCACCGTCGCCGTCCAGGGACACCACCAGGGCCAGCACGGCGGTGCCTACCGAGACCTTCAGCGGATCGCCCTTGACCAGCTTGAGGATCTTGCGCACGGCCGGGTCGAACAGGCCGGAATCGATCATCAGGGCGAAATACAGGATGGCGAACATCAGCATCACGCCGGTGGGCGCGAGCTTGGTGATGCCGTCGATCATCATCTTGCCGATACCCGCGGCAAAGCCGCCGAACAGGGCGAAGACAATCGGTACGATGATCAGGGCGATCAGCGCGGACAGGCGCTTGGTCATGATCAGGTACATGAAGGTAATGACCATGGCGAAGCCAAGGAAAGTCAGCATGGGAGTACTCCGGGCGTAACGCGGCTGGGGAAAGGCGAAGCGACTGGGGTCAGGGCTGTGCGATCGGCGCGACAGGAACGAACGGAGTTGCAGCGGACAGGTGGGTCGTAGCGGACATCGGTATCACCATCTTGTTGTTGTGATTGGGCCGCGGAGCGTGTTCAAGGCGCGCCACGGCCGACCGGTCTGGTGCCGGCGGTGAGGGGATGCTAAAGGGATAAGCTTTCAGCCAGCTTTCAGCCCCTGTAGGAGCCAGCTTGCTGGCGATAGCGTCTGATCAGGCAACACAAATCTCAGGACGCTCATCGTCGGCCCGCTACCCGCAGCAAGCTGGCTCATAGTTCCAATGCTGTTCACTTAAGGTCACACAGGGTCTTGTGGCGAGCGGTCTTGTCGCAAGGCCGTTCAGTTAAGAGCGATCTCAAGTCTGGCCGAGATTTGTGGCGAGCGGGCTTGCCCGCGCTGGGCTGCGAAGCGGCCCTAAGATCAGCGACTTCATTGTGTCAGGCAGAACGCAGTCACAGGTTTTTGGGGCTGCTTCGCAGCCCAGCGCGGGCAAGCCCGCTCGCCACAAAACCAGACCAGGATTGAGATCATTCAGATTCTCGTTTGGAGCTGCCACCAGACGCCGTCAAACGAACGGGTGGCAACTCGTAGGTTGACGGACCGGAAACGAGAACCCGGCGCACCCGAAGGTGCCCCACGCACAGCCGCCATAAAGCCATACAACGGGCACGAAAGTGCCCACGCGGGGGTACAAGGGATGCGTCGTATCTCGTTAGAAGCCGGACCGTCAAATCCGATCACGAATGGGTCGTGACAGCTTCGAGGATATGGAGATAGGGGCGATTCATGCCTTGGACGCCATGGTGATGCCGTTGCTGAACTACCGGCAGCTTTGCAGGCATTAGATATGCGGACGTGTGGTTTCAAGCTCGTATCAATCATCAACGGTATTCCTAAGCAATACCTACCTGATTTGAGCAATGCGCTAGCCAGGGAAATGAAACCTTTGGTTAAAACGTTGGGATTCGATCCTCTGTCGGTATCTGTCATTAACGATATCAAGGCCCGCGATATCGGTTTGATCGTGTAACGATGGCCTGAGCCTCAAGGCAGCTCCAATCCGCCCGCCGCCTTGTGCAGCGCTCGCAGGTGCTCTCCAACTATCTTCAGGTTGGCTTCGCTGGCCTCGATCTGCGCTTCCCGGGCCGGGTCCAGCAGCTTGCGGATCTCCTTGTCGAGGTCACCGGTCAGCCGTTGCAATTGCTGCTGGCGCTGGCTGCTTTCGGCTTCCAGGCGCTTCCACTCGGAGGGCTGCGGCAAGCCGTAGCCGCTGCTGCCGAGCAACTCCGCCGGGCGACTGAGGTAGCCGCTGTTGGCGAGGATCTGCTGCAAGGTGCGGTTGGCCTGGTCCATGTCCTTGTCCTTGAGGTCACGGGCACCGAGGTACTTCTGTTTCACCTCGTCCTGGGCCAGCAGCAATTGCCGGCGGAAGCTCGCCTGCTCCAGCAACAGCATGGCGGCGCTGGCGCGCAGGTTGGCTTGGGCGAACCACGGGCGGCGGGCTTCGGCGGGCTGCGACAACCAGTCCTCGACGCTTTCCTGCTGGATCGGCAACTGTTCCCTCAGGACATTGAACATGGCCTGGTAACGGTCGCGGTAGGAATCGAAGCGGTAGCCCAGGCGCAAGGCTTCACGCGGATCGTCGAGCACGCTGGTGTCGGCCAGGCCGCGGCCCTTGAGCACTTCCAGCAAACCATTGGGGACAATGCTGTCCAGGCCCTTGAGTTGGGCGTTGTCGCTGCCGCTGCGCAACAGCTTCAAGGTCTCAACAGCACAGTTGTTGCTGATGAAGTAGTAGTTGCCGTCGTAGCTCCAGTGCATTTCGGCGGCATGCTCGACCACTTCCTCGATTTCCTTGCGCGACAGCTTCAGCGGCACCGAGGCCAGGCTGCGCAGTTCGGTCTTGGTGTATTCGTCGATCACCTGGGACAGCGGCAAGACGAACAGCCGTGACGGATAGGCCCCGGTCAGCCCACCCCAGGTCGAGAGCTGGACGTCGTTGACGAAGGCGCGATAGGACAGCACCAGGTGCTGGTCGAGGTCGAGCCGGCAATCCGGTCCGCGTGGTCGGCCGGGGGCGCAGATCACCAGGCGCAGCATGCTGTGGCCCCAACGGCTGACCCAGTTCTGGTTGGCTTCGGCCAGCAGGTAGTCCACTTCGTAGACGCGCTCGGGGTCGATCTTGCCCAGAGGGGTCTTGCCGAAGTCGTTGCCGGCGTTGAGGAACGGGAACGCCTGGTCGCAAGTGTCCTTGGCCGCTGGCGCCCAGCCGAAGCGTTCCTGATAGTAGCGATACAGCGCCGGACGGCGACAGGCGTAGGCCGGGTCGAGGAGGAAGTACTCCATGTTGACCGCGACGAACTCCTTGGGATTGGTCGTTTCGTAGATATCCGGGCTGCGCACGACCTGGCCGTTGTGCTGTTCCCGCTGGCCACGGCTACCGACCACTTGTTGCCAGCCAGCGAGGTCGAGCAGGCGTGGGTCGTCGCTGAGGGTGAAGCGTCTGCCGGTCTGGCCCCGGCATTGATCGGGCAGGCCGACCAGGCCGGTATTGCTGTCGCGCTGGGTACAGCGCCGGATCAGTGTTCGTTCGGCGTCGGGCCACAAACGGGCGCGGTCATAAATATGGGTCAGTTCGTGGAGGACGGTGGCGAGCATTTCCTCGCGCACGGTGCCGTGGGGGCGGTTGGTTTTTTTCGTTGCGGCCGAACCGTCCACCAGGCCGGGCAGCAAGGCGCGATTGAGGTCCACTTCGGAGACCAGCGAGGCCTCGCCGTAGGCGTTGTCCGGCATCCGGGTCGACCAGGCGACATCGATACGCCGGTCCAGTTGCTCGATAAAGCGCGGCGGCAGATGGGCCAGGGCCTCATCGATCAGTACCTGGCTGGCCCGTTGTTCGGCCGGGCTCAGACCTTCGCTCTTGAGGTGCAATTGCAGACCGGCCTGGGCCACGTTGCCGAACAGCAGCAGGGCGCAGGCCAGCAGCCCGCCAGCGAGTAATCTCACAGGGCGAGAATGGCTTCGGCGAGGTCCTGATCGCTGGCGTCACGGGCTTCCGGCACCTGGGTACGCAGGGCGGCAAAGGCGGCCTCCAGGTGGGCGCCGCGAATGTCGCCATGGCTGGCGACGAAGCTGGCGGCGTCGTCGTGGGCTTCACGGACCACTTTCGAATCGCGGATGGAGGTGGTGGTGTCCGAGGTGAAGTCGAGGGTGCGGCCCGTAGCCCGTACGAGCATATTGCTGGTAGCCACCAGGGTGTGCGCCGAAGCCACGTCGGTCAGCAAAAGCAGGCCGAGGGCGGCGGCGATCAGGGGGTTACGCATGAAAGGTCTCCGGAAATGCAAAGTGACTATTGGACGAGAATTGCCTGGGCCAGTTCAAGGTCGCTGGCATGAAGTTTTGGCTGGGTCTGGCGCAGGTACGCCAGGGCGGACTCCAGCTGTGCGCCGCGCAGTCGGCCATCGGTGGCGATGAAAGCGGCGGCGTCATCCTGGGCGGCCAGTATCAGTTTACGGTCGAAGGGCGCGGAGGTCACTTGGCTGGTGACATAACCGCTGCCGACCAGGGTCTGGGTGGTCAGGTCGAAGGCCTGGGCCTGGCTGATCCAGCCGAGCGCTATGAGCAATAAGGTGAGTGAACGCATGGGGCTCGGTGTCTTATTGAGCGAGCGCCAAGGCTAGCGGAATGCACGGCCCATGCGCCAGGGTTTCAGATTGCCAGGATCGCCTGGGCCAACTCCGTATCGCTGGCCTGCAACTGTGGTGCCTGGCGGCGGATGGTGTCGAAGGCGCTCTCCAGTTTTACGCTGCGGATCTGGCCATTGCTGGCGACGAAGCTGGCGGCGTCGTCCTGGGCGGCGCGCACGATCTTGTTGTCGCGCAACGACGAGGTGGCATCGGATGAGGCGTCGGAGGTGGCCTTGAGGGCGCCGACCAGCGAATCGGTGGTGACGATGAAACTGCTGGCGTTGGCGGCGCTGGCCAGGGTCAACAGGGCGGCGGCACTGAGCAGGCGAAGGCGGGACATGGTGAATCTCCTGGGCATGAAGAGGAACAGTGGCTGCGGACAAGGGCCGCCACTCGAACACAATGGACGATGAACCTCAGACGCACCTCCCGCGCTGCGGGCTACTTATGACCGCGATATTAGGCAGAGTTCCCGAGCTACCGAAAGCAAGTTTCGTCGGCTGATCCATGGTTTAGACGCTTTCGTTGAACTCAGGTAAAAGTGTACTGGTTGTTTTTTGCAAATATAAAACTGTATATGTCTGGCGTTTCCGCACGACCTTTCCCGAAATCGGTCCATGGAGAACGACAAAGCCCGTCGCGGTTTCCCGCGACGGGCTTTGTTTTTTCAATTCGGGAGCTGGCGGTGGACCCGGTGGGTCAGGGCCAGCGAGCGCTGCTTAGCGCCAGAACGGCTTGCTCAACTCTTCGTAACGCTGTGCTTCGCTGATACCGGCATCGGCCAGCAGACGCGAATCCAGGCGAGCCAGTTGATGGCGGCTGGCAATGCGGCGCTGCCACAACATCAGGTTGGCGAGAACGCGCAGAGGCAGGGAAGCTTGAGCGCTGGAAGCGTTGTTTTCGTAGAACAGGTCGGAACTGAGTGTACGTTCCATGATTGACATCCTTCCGCTTATGGCGGGACTAGGTAGTGGTTTAACTGATGCCAATGATCCTCCTCTTTGCCTAGTCTCTCTAGATACAGTTCAGTTGTATTGTGAGGGCTCAGTTAACTGTTTAGCGGTGCTGTACTGCTCGAAAGTGAGGCAACTGTACCTATCTGCCTCAAAGTGGTGCATTTTTGTGTGGGTCGGGGTGTTTTGAGGAGATTCGGGGTGGGAAATGACCAGTACAGCAGTACAGTTTTTCTAATTACATCGGGAAATACAGGACCGCTGACGAAACTGTGTTTGCGTCAGCGGCCAACTGTATCAATCAGCTCGGCAGCATTTTCCCGGTTTCTTCCAGGTTGATGTGCCAACTCAGTGCTTCACGCAGGATATGCGGGGTGTGACCGCCCAGGGCGCAGGCGCGGTTGAAGTAACTGTTCAGGGCTTCGCGGAAGTCCGGGTGTACGCAGTTGTCGATGACCGCCCTTGCCCGTTCCCGTGGCGCCAGGCCACGCAGGTCGGCCAGGCCGATTTCGGTGACGAGGATATCCACGTCGTGCTCGGTGTGGTCAACATGGCTGACCATGGGGACCACACTGGAAATCGCCCCGCCCTTGGCAATGGACTTGGTGACGAAGATTGCCAGGTGGGCGTTGCGGGCGAAGTCGCCGGAGCCGCCGATACCGTTCATCATCCGCGTGCCGCAGACGTGGGTGGAGTTGACGTTGCCGTACAGGTCGAACTCCAGGGCGGTGTTGATGGCGATGATGCCCAGGCGCCGCACCACTTCCGGATGGTTGGAGATTTCCTGCGGGCGCAGCACCAGCTTGTCTTTATAGTGCTCCAGATTGCCGAACACATCACTGTTGCGCCGGCTCGACAAGGTGATCGAGCTGCCGGAGGCGAAAGACAGCTTGCCGGCGTCGATCAGGTCGAAGGTCGAGTCCTGCAGCACTTCGGAGTACATGGTCAGGTCTTCGAACGGCGAGTCGATCAGGCCGCACATTACCGCGTTGGCAATGTTGCCGATACCGGCTTGCAGCGGGCCGAGCTTGTTGGTCATGCGCCCGTCGGCCACTTCTTCCTTGAGGAAGGCGATCAGGTGGTCGGCAATGGCCTGGGTGTCGTTGTCCGGCGGGGTCACGGTCGACGGCGAGTCGGCCTTGTTGGTGATCACGATGGCGACGATCTTGGCCGGGTCGATCGGGATCGCGGTGCTGCCGATGCGATCATCGACCTTCACCAGCGGGATCGGTGTGCGGGTTGGACGATAGCTGGGGATATAGATGTCGTGCAGGCCTTCCAGGTTCGGATTGTGCGCCAGGTTGATCTCGACGATCACCTGCTTGGCGAAGATCGCGAAGCTGGCCGAGTTACCCACCGAGGTGGTTGGCACGATATGCCCCTCTTCGGTGATCGCCACGGCCTCGATTACCGCCAGGTCTGGCAACTTGAGCTGCTTGTTGCGCAGTTGTTCGACGGTTTCCGACAGATGCTGGTCGATGAACATCACTTCGCCGGCGTTGATCGCCTTGCGCAGGGTGCTGTCCACCTGGAATGGCATGCGCCGCGACAGCACACCGGCTTCGGTGAGCTGTTTGTCGAGGTCGTTGCCCAGGCTGGCGCCGGTCATCAGGGTGATTTTCAGCGGCGACGTCTTGGCCCGCTCAGCCAGTGCCTGGGGCACGGCCTTGGCTTCACCGGCGCGGGTGAAGCCGCTCATGCCGACGGTCATGCCGTCCTGAATCAGAGCGGCAGCGTCGGCTGCGCCCATGACCTTGTCCAACAACGAAGGCAAGCGAATACGATCACGGTACATAGCGTGTTATCTCAGGCAACGAAAGCAAGATGCGCAGTCTAGAGGTTTGAAAAAGTTTCGCCGCACGACAAAGGTCGAATGCCAGCCCCTGATTCAGGGCCTTTGGTCGGCTTTTTCGTGAGCAAAGAAAAACCCCAACCTAACAGAGGTTGGGGTTGGCGATATTGCGTTAACGCAAGCTTCTACTCGACGGCCTTGACCATGTCCTCGATGACCTTCTTCGCGTCACCAAAGACCATCATGGTCTTGTCGAGGTAGAACAGTTCGTTGTCCAGGCCAGCATAGCCGCTGGCCATCGAACGCTTGTTGACGATGATGGTCTTGGCCTTGAAGGCTTCGAGAATCGGCATGCCGGCAATCGGCGATTTCGGATCGTTCTTCGCCGCCGGGTTGACCACGTCGTTGGCGCCGAGTACCAGCACCACGTCGGCCTGGCCGAACTCGGAGTTGATGTCCTCCATCTCGAACACCTGGTCGTAAGGCACTTCGGCCTCGGCCAGCAACACGTTCATGTGCCCGGGCATGCGCCCGGCAACCGGGTGGATCGCATACTTCACGGTCACGCCGCGATGGGTCAGCTTCTCGGTCAGTTCTTTCAGTGCGTGTTGCGCCCGGGCTACCGCCAGGCCGTAGCCCGGGACGATGATCACGGTGTCGGCGTTGGTCAGCAGGAAGGTGGCGTCATCCGCCGAACCGGATTTCACCGGACGGGCTTCCTTCGCGCCAGCCGGGCCGGCTGCTTCGGCCGTGTTGCCGAAGCCACCGAGCAGCACGTTGAAGAACGAGCGGTTCATCGCCTTGCACATGATGTACGAGAGGATCGCGCCGGACGAGCCCACCAGGGAGCCGGCGATGATCAGCATCGAGTTGTTCAGCGAGAAGCCGATCCCCGCCGCCGCCCAGCCGGAATAGCTGTTGAGCATCGACACCACCACCGGCATGTCGGCGCCGCCGATCGGGATGATGATCAGCACGCCCATCACGAAAGCCAGGGCCAGCATCAGGGCGAAGGCGTTGAGGTTGCCGGTGAGCATAAAGGTCAGGCCGAGACCGAGGGTCGCCAGGCCCAGCACCAGATTCAGCTTGTGCTGCCCGGCAAACTGTACCGGTGCGCCCTGGAACAGGCGGAACTTGTACTTGCCCGACAGCTTACCGAAGGCGATCACGGAACCTGAGAAGGTGATCGCACCAATCGCGGCACCGAGGAACAGCTCCAGGCGATTGCCCGGCGGAATCGAATCGCCCAGCTGTTTGACGATGCCCAATGATTGCGGCTCGACCACCGCCGCAATGGCGATAAACACCGCGGCCAGGCCGATCATGCTGTGCATGAAGGCGACCAGTTCCGGCATCTTGGTCATCTCGACCCGCTTGGCCATGATCGAGCCGGCGGTGCCGCCGACCAGCAGGCCAACGATGACGTAGCCGATGCCGGTGGTAGCCAGCTCGGCTCCCAGCTTGAACACCAGGCCGACGGTCGTGAGAATCGCCAAGGCCATGCCGAGCATGCCGAACAGATTGCCGCGCCGCGAGGTGGTCGGGTGCGACAGGCCCTTGAGGGCCTGGATGAAGCAGATCGACGCGATCAAGTAGAGCGTCGTGACGAGATTCATGCTCATTACCTGGACGCCTCTTCTTTTACCGCTTTCGGGGCTTTTTTCTTGAACATCTCGAGCATCCTGCGGGTAACCAGGAAGCCACCGAACACGTTCACCGCTGCCAGGGCCACCGCCAGGGTGCCCATGGTCTTGCCCAGCGGGGTCACGGTCAGGGCGGCGGCCAGCATGGCGCCGACGATCACGATCGCCGAGATCGCGTTGGTGACCGCCATCAATGGCGTGTGCAGTGCGGGTGTAACGTTCCAGACCACGTGGTAACCGACATATATCGCCAGCACGAAGATGATCAGGTTGTAGATACCGGGGGAGATAAGCTCTTCCATCGTCTGAATCCCTGCTTAGGCGTTTTTGCGGATGACTTGGCCATCGCGGCACATCAGGCACGCGGCGACGATATCGTCTTCTAGGTTCACTTCGAACTGACCTTCTTTGTTGAAGACCAGCTTCAGGAAGTCCAGCAGGTTGCGCGCGTACAGTGCCGAGGCATCGGCCGCGACCGCGCCGGCCAGATTGGTCGGGCCGACGATGGTGACGCCGTGGGCCGTCACCACCTGGTCGGCCACGGTCAGCGGGCAGTTGCCGCCCTGGGCTGCCGCGAGGTCGATGACCACCGAGCCGGGCTTCATCTGCGCGACGGTCTCGGCGCTGAGCAGGACCGGTGCCTTGCGACCCGGAATCAGCGCGGTGGTGATGACGATATCAGCCTGCTTGGCGCGCTCGTGTACCGCGAGGGCCTGGCGCTGCATCCAGCTGGCGGGCATCGGTCGGGCATAACCGCCGACGCCGACCGCGCACTCACGCTCTTCGTCGGTCTCATAAGGCACGTCGACGAATTTGGCGCCAAGGGATTCGATCTGCTCCTTTACCGCTGGACGCACGTCGGATGCTTCGATCACGGCACCCAGGCGTTTGGCCGTGGCGATTGCCTGCAAACCGGCCACACCGGCACCGAGAATCAGCACGCGCGCGGCCTTCACGGTACCGGCGGCGGTCATCAGCATCGGCATGAAGCGAGGGTAGTAGTGAGCGGCCAGCAACACCGCCTTGTAGCCGGCGATGTTGGCTTGCGACGACAGCACATCCAGGCTCTGGGCGCGGGAGGTCCGTGGCGCGGCTTCCAGGGCAAAGGCGGTAATGCCGTGTTCGGCCAACTTGGCGATGGTTTCATTGCTGAACGGATTGAGCATGCCCACCAGGACAGTGCCGCGTTTGATCAGCGCCAGTTCGCTGTCGCTGGGCGCCACCACCTTGAGGATCAGATCGGCGCCAAAGGCGTCGCTGGCGCTGCCAATGGTGGCGCCTGCCGTTTCATAGGCGCTGTCGACAACGCTGGCATTGACGCCGGCGCCGCTTTGCACAGTGACCTTATGACCCTGGCCGATCAGCTTCTTGATGGTTTCCGGGGTTGCGGCAACCCGCGTTTCACCCGTCTGGGTTTCGAGAGGAACACCAATGTGCACGTGAAATCTCCTGCTTGATCTTTTTTTTATAAGAAGGCCAGCGCACTGCGGATGGTGCGTCTGGAGCGGCTGATCAGCACGATCCCGCCTGATTTTCTGGCGGGGCGCGGCATTTTGCAGGTGAAAACCACACCCTTCAAGATATTCTGAAAGGTGACGCGATATTAACTACAAGTCACGCAGTGACCAAATGTCGCAGCTGAACGAGCATATGCCCATAATACAAGGGGTTCATAAGGATTTTTGCTGGAAGTGAAGAAAATTCGAATCGGTGACGTGAATGAATCGATATTGGACGCAAATAGGCGATACAGGCCCCGCTTTCAGGGACTTTCGTCCAAGGTTGGCAGGTCATCGGTACAGTTTTAAAAAAGCGACATATTGTTATATCTGTAGTCTTAATAAATAATTGACTACAAAGTCAGTTAATGGCTTGGGGTCTTGAAGCCGGCAGGCTGTAGCCTTGTGCCTGGGTTACCAGCCAGTCCCGAAAAGCGCGCAAGGAGGCCGATTCGACCTTTCGCTCGGGAATCATCAGGTAATAGGCCTTGATGCTGGACAGCGCATGGGGGTTGGCGATCACCAGGCGCTGCTCTTCCAGTTCCCGCTGGATCAGGAAGGGTGGAATCAGCGCGATCCCCATTTCATGCATGGCGGCCTGGGCCAACATGGAGAATAGCTCGTAACGCGGACCTGTCATGTCGCGGGGCACATTCAGCTCCTGGGCGTTGAACCATTGGCGCCAGGCATAGGGGCGCGTGGTCTGTTGCAGGAGCGGCAGCTCGGCGATCCGTGCTGCGCTCAGGCGCTGCTGGTTACCCAGCAGGTTTGGGCTGCACACGGGCATGGGGTTCTCGCCCATCAGGCGGTGGGACTCGGTACCCGACCAGTCGGCATCGCCGAAGTAGATTGCGGCGTCGAAGTCGGTGTCGGCGAAAAGAAACGGCCGGGTCCGGTTGGTCAGGTTAACGGTGACTTCCGGGTGCTGTTGCTGGAAGTCCTTGAGCCTGGGCAGCAGCCATTGAGTGCCGAAGGTCGGGACCACGGCCAGTTCGATGACATTGGCACCCTGCTGGCCCATGACCGACAGCGTATCGCGCTCCACCGCGTCCAGCTGGGTGGCGACCCGGCGGCTGTAGGACAGCCCCGCCTCGGTCAGCTTGACGCCGCGACGGGAGCGTCGGAACAGTTCGACGTTGAGAAACTCTTCCAGGCTGGCGATCTGTCGGCAAATGGCGCCTTGAGTGAGGGACAGCTCCTGGGCGGCCTTGGTGAAGCTTTCATGGCGGGCCGCGGCTTCGAAGCTGATCAGCGCGGTAGTGCTGGGGATTTTGCGGCGCATGTACGGCAACCTCACTAAAGGTGGTGCTAAATAGCGGTTGATAGCTTTTCGGAGTGAGAAATTAGCACAACAGTATGCGAAATCCTCGTTTGCCGGATAGCCGGGCGACGCCTAGGATCAGTCCAGGCCATTTCACTGACTTCACGAGGACTCACCATGGGTGCCAAAGCAAGCTTCAACTGGATCGATCCCCTGCTGCTGGATCAACAGCTCACCGAGGAGGAGCGCATGATCCGCGACACGGCCGAACAGTTTGCCCAGGACAAGTTGGCGCCGCGGGTTCTCGAAGCCTTCCGTCATGAAAAGACCGACCCGGCGATTTTCCGTGAAATGGGTGAAGTCGGCCTGTTGGGCGCAACCATTCCGGTGGAGTACGGTGGCAGCGGGCTGAACTATGTCAGCTACGGCCTGATCGCCCGGGAAGTCGAGCGTGTCGACTCTGGCTATCGCTCGATGATGAGCGTGCAGTCGTCCCTGGTGATGGTGCCGATCAATGAGTTCGGTACCGAGGCGCAGAAGCGCAAGTACCTGCCGAAGCTGGCCTCGGGTGAGTGGATTGGTTGCTTTGGTCTGACCGAGCCGAACCATGGTTCCGATCCGGGTGCGATGATCTGCCGGGCGCGCAAGGTCGACGGCGGCTACAGCCTGACCGGCAGCAAGATGTGGATCACCAACAGCCCGATCGCTGATGTCTTCGTGGTCTGGGCCAAAGACGATGCTGGTGATATCCGCGGCTTTGTCCTCGAGAAAGGTTGGAAGGGCCTGAGCGCGCCGGCGATTCACGGCAAGGTCGGCCTGCGCGCCTCGATCACTGGTGAGATCGTCATGGACAATGTGTTTGTCCCTGAAGAGAACATCTTCCCCGAGGTGCGTGGCTTGAAAGGTCCGTTTACCTGCCTGAATTCCGCGCGTTATGGCATTTCCTGGGGCGCATTGGGTGCTGCCGAGTTTTGCTGGCACACCGCTCGCCAGTACACCCTGGATCGCCAGCAGTTCGGCCGGCCATTGGCAGCGACGCAACTGATCCAGAAGAAGCTGGCCGATATGCAGACTGAGATCACCCTCGCCCTGCAAGGCTGCCTGCGCTTGGGACGGATGAAGGATGAAGGCACGGCGGCGGTGGAAATCACTTCGATCATGAAGCGCAACTCCTGCGGCAAGTCCCTGGATATCGCGCGCATGGCCCGTGACATGCTGGGCGGCAATGGTATCTCCGATGAGTTCGGGATTGCCCGTCACCTGGTGAACCTGGAAGTGGTGAACACCTATGAAGGGACCCACGATGTCCATGCGCTGATTCTCGGGCGTGCCCAGACCGGCCTCCAGGCGTTCTATTAATAGAAGGAGCTTGGCTCATGGGCGCGCTATCGCATCTGCGAGTGTTGGATTTGTCGCGAGTCTTGGCTGGGCCCTGGTCCGGTCAGATCCTGGCGGACCTTGGGGCGGAGGTCATCAAGGTCGAGCGGCCGGGCAATGGCGACGATACTCGCGCCTGGGGGCCGCCTTTCCTGAAGGATGCCTACGGCGAGAACACCACGGAAGCGGCTTACTACCTGTCGGCCAACCGCAACAAACAGTCGGTGACCATCGACTTCACCCAGCCCGAGGGGCAGCGTCTGGTCCGTGAGCTGGCGGCCAAGTCCGATATCCTGATCGAGAACTTCAAGGTCGGCGGTCTGGCGGCTTATGGGCTGGACTATGGGTCGCTCAAGGCGCTCAACCCGAATCTGATCTATTGCTCGATCACGGGCTTCGGGCAGACCGGGCCTTATGCCAAGCGGGCCGGGTATGACTTCATGATCCAGGGGCTGGGTGGGCTGATGAGCCTTACCGGTCGGCCCGAGGGTGATGAGGGGGCTGGGCCGGTGAAGGTCGGTGTGGCGTTGACCGATATCCTCACTGGTTTGTATTCGACGGTAGCCATTCTGGCGGCCCTGGCGCATCGCGATCAGGGTGGTGGCGGCCAGCATATCGACATGGCCTTGCTGGATGTTCAGGTGGCGTGCCTGGCGAACCAGGCCATGAACTACCTGACCACCGGGGTGGCGCCCAAGCGTCTGGGCAATGCTCATCCGAACATCGTGCCGTATCAGGACTTCCCTACCGCCGATGGTGATTTCATCCTGACGGTGGGCAATGACGGGCAGTTCCGCAAGTTTGCCGAGGTGGCGGGTCAGCCGCAGTGGGCGGACGATCCGCGGTTTGTCACCAACAAGTTGCGGGTGGCCAACCGGGCGCTGCTGATTCCATTGATTCGCCAGGCGACGGTGTTCAAGACTACCGCTGAGTGGGTGACGCAGTTGGAGCTGGCCGGTGTGCCGTGTGGGCCGATCAACGATCTGTCGCAGGTGTTTGCCGATCCTCAGGTGCTGGCGCGTGGCTTGGCGGTGGAGCTGCCGCATCCGTTGGCGGGTGTGGTGCCACAGGTGGCGAGTCCGATCCGGCTTTCCGCTACGCCGGTGGAGTATCGCAATGCTCCTCCTCTATTGGGTGAGCACACGCTGGAGGTGTTGCAGCGGGTGTTGGGCCTGACGCCGGAGGCGGTCGAGGCATT
>NZ_CAJFDC010000036.1:265000-745000 GCF_904067045.1 Pseudomonas sp. FEN
CATTGAAGAAGACGATTAGAAGCAGCCCGAAATTGGGTCTGTAGCTCAGTTGGTTAGAGCGCACCCCTGATAAGGGTGAGGTCGGCAGTTCGAATCTGCCCAGACCCACCAATTTTGTGTGGGAAAAGCCTGTAGAAATACGGGGCCATAGCTCAGCTGGGAGAGCGCCTGCCTTGCACGCAGGAGGTCAACGGTTCGATCCCGTTTGGCTCCACCACTTACTGCTGTTTTGCTGTTTCTGTTGTTAGAGCTTAGAAATGAGCATTCCATCACTGCGATGGTGAATGTTGATTTCTAGTCTTTGATTAGATCGTTCTTTAAAAATTTGGGTATGTGATAGAAAGATAGACTGGACGTTACTTTCACTGGTAACGGCTCAGGCTAAGGTAAAATTTGTGAGTGACTCTTAAGAGTTTTGCGAATTTTCGGCGAATGTCGTCTTCATAGTATAACCAGATTGCTTGGGGTTATATGGTCAAGTGAAGAAGCGCATACGGTGGATGCCTTGGCAGTCAGAGGCGATGAAAGACGTGGTAGCCTGCGAAAAGCTTCGGGGAGTCGGCAAACAGACTTTGATCCGGAGATGTCTGAATGGGGGAACCCAGCCATCATAAGATGGTTATCTTGTACTGAATACATAGGTGCAAGAGGCGAACCAGGGGAACTGAAACATCTAAGTACCCTGAGGAAAAGAAATCAACCGAGATTCCCTTAGTAGTGGCGAGCGAACGGGGACTAGCCCTTAAGTGGCTTTGAGATTAGCGGAACGCTCTGGAAAGGGCGGCCATAGTGGGTGATAGCCCTGTACGCGAAAATCTCTTGGTCATGAAATCGAGTAGGACGGGGCACGAGAAACCTTGTCTGAATATGGGGGGACCATCCTCCAAGGCTAAATACTACTGACTGACCGATAGTGAACTAGTACCGTGAGGGAAAGGCGAAAAGAACCCCGGAGAGGGGAGTGAAATAGATCCTGAAACCGTATGCGTACAAGCAGTGGGAGCCCACTTTGTTGGGTGACTGCGTACCTTTTGTATAATGGGTCAGCGACTTATTTTCAGTGGCGAGCTTAACCGAATAGGGGAGGCGTAGCGAAAGCGAGTCTTAATAGGGCGTCTAGTCGCTGGGAATAGACCCGAAACCGGGCGATCTATCCATGGGCAGGTTGAAGGTTGGGTAACACTAACTGGAGGACCGAACCGACTACCGTTGAAAAGTTAGCGGATGACCTGTGGATCGGAGTGAAAGGCTAATCAAGCTCGGAGATAGCTGGTTCTCCTCGAAAGCTATTTAGGTAGCGCCTCATGTATCACTGTAGGGGGTAGAGCACTGTTTCGGCTAGGGGGTCATCCCGACTTACCAAACCGATGCAAACTCCGAATACCTACAAGTGCCGAGCATGGGAGACACACGGCGGGTGCTAACGTCCGTCGTGAAAAGGGAAACAACCCAGACCGTCAGCTAAGGTCCCAAAGTCATGGTTAAGTGGGAAACGATGTGGGAAGGCTTAGACAGCTAGGAGGTTGGCTTAGAAGCAGCCACCCTTTAAAGAAAGCGTAATAGCTCACTAGTCGAGTCGGCCTGCGCGGAAGATGTAACGGGGCTCAAACCATGCACCGAAGCTACGGGTATCACTTAGGTGATGCGGTAGAGGAGCGTTCTGTAAGCCTGTGAAGGTGAGTTGAGAAGCTTGCTGGAGGTATCAGAAGTGCGAATGCTGACATGAGTAACGACAATGGGTGTGAAAAACACCCACGCCGAAAGACCAAGGTTTCCTGCGCAACGTTAATCGACGCAGGGTTAGTCGGTCCCTAAGGCGAGGCTGAAAAGCGTAGTCGATGGAAAACAGGTTAATATTCCTGTACTTCTGGTTATTGCGATGGAGGGACGGAGAAGGCTAGGCCAGCTTGGCGTTGGTTGTCCAAGTTTAAGGTGGTAGGCTGGAATCTTAGGTAAATCCGGGATTCCAAGGCCGAGAGCTGATGACGAGTTATCTTTTAGATGACGAAGTGGTTGATGCCATGCTTCCAAGAAAAGCTTCTAAGCTTCAGGTAACCAGGAACCGTACCCCAAACCGACACAGGTGGTTGGGTAGAGAATACCAAGGCGCTTGAGAGAACTCGGGTGAAGGAACTAGGCAAAATGGCACCGTAACTTCGGGAGAAGGTGCGCCGGTGAGGGTGAAGGACTTGCTCCGTAAGCCCATGCCGGTCGAAGATACCAGGCCGCTGCGACTGTTTATTAAAAACACAGCACTCTGCAAACACGAAAGTGGACGTATAGGGTGTGACGCCTGCCCGGTGCCGGAAGGTTAATTGATGGGGTTAGCTAACGCGAAGCTCTTGATCGAAGCCCCGGTAAACGGCGGCCGTAACTATAACGGTCCTAAGGTAGCGAAATTCCTTGTCGGGTAAGTTCCGACCTGCACGAATGGCGTAACGATGGCGGCGCTGTCTCCACCCGAGACTCAGTGAAATTGAAATCGCTGTGAAGATGCAGTGTATCCGCGGCTAGACGGAAAGACCCCGTGAACCTTTACTATAGCTTTGCACTGGACTTTGAATTTGCTTGTGTAGGATAGGTGGGAGGCTTTGAAGCGTGGACGCCAGTTCGCGTGGAGCCAACCTTGAAATACCACCCTGGCAACTTTGAGGTTCTAACTCAGGTCCGTTATCCGGATCGAGGACAGTGTATGGTGGGTAGTTTGACTGGGGCGGTCTCCTCCTAAAGAGTAACGGAGGAGTACGAAGGTGCGCTCAGACCGGTCGGAAATCGGTCGTAGAGTATAAAGGCAAAAGCGCGCTTGACTGCGAGACAGACACGTCGAGCAGGTACGAAAGTAGGTCTTAGTGATCCGGTGGTTCTGTATGGAAGGGCCATCGCTCAACGGATAAAAGGTACTCCGGGGATAACAGGCTGATACCGCCCAAGAGTTCATATCGACGGCGGTGTTTGGCACCTCGATGTCGGCTCATCACATCCTGGGGCTGAAGCCGGTCCCAAGGGTATGGCTGTTCGCCATTTAAAGTGGTACGCGAGCTGGGTTTAGAACGTCGTGAGACAGTTCGGTCCCTATCTGCCGTGGACGTTTGAGATTTGAGAGGGGCTGCTCCTAGTACGAGAGGACCGGAGTGGACGAACCTCTGGTGTTCCGGTTGTCACGCCAGTGGCATTGCCGGGTAGCTATGTTCGGGAAAGATAACCGCTGAAAGCATCTAAGCGGGAAACTTGCCTCAAGATGAGATCTCACTGGAACCTTGAGTTCCCTGAAGGGCCGTCGAAGACTACGACGTTGATAGGCAGGGTGTGTAAGCGCTGTGAGGCGTTGAGCTAACCTGTACTAATTGCCCGTGAGGCTTGACCATATAACACCCAAGCAATTTGCAGGCTTCGAGCTGAAGAGCGAAGGAGCACCAGATTGCGGTGTGTGAAGACGAAACGAACCGAAAGTTTGCGACTCACAAAACACCGAGCTGTCACATACCCATTTGCTGGAGCGTGATCTCGCAAGAGAAAACGAGCTGGCTACCGAATTTCTTGACGACCATAGAGCATTGGAACCACCTGATCCCATCCCGAACTCAGCAGTGAAACGATGCATCGCCGATGGTAGTGTGGGGTTTCCCCATGTGAGAGTAGGTCATCGTCAAGATTAAATTCCAGAACCCCTGATTGCTAACGCGATCAGGGGTTTTGTTTTAAGTAGAAGTCCATGATTTTGCTGACTCGCCATGCACCGGCGGGTCTGGCCACAGAATTTCTTGACGACCATAGAGCATTGGAACCACCTGATCCCATCCCGAACTCAGCAGTGAAACGATGCATCGCCGATGGTAGTGTGGGGTTTCCCCATGTGAGAGTAGGTCATCGTCAAGATTGAATTCCGAAACCCCCGTCTGCTCACGCAGACGGGGGTTTTGTTTTGCGCGTGCAAAAAATCCTCCAGACATTTCCTGAAATGAGCTAAGTTTTCATCCCATGGTGCCGACAGTATGGTGAATGATGCGTGCACCAAAGTGGAGCAGTCATAGAACGCTGCCTGCGCCCCCAACGAGTGTTGCACCCGCACGCATCCCCACTTTCGGCATAATAAGAAGTCCATGAAATGAATCTGAAATTCAGCCATAAAATCCTGTTGGCCGCCTCCGGTGTCGTGGTTCTCGCCTTCGCGCTGTTCACGTTGTACAACGACTATCTGCAGCGCAGCACCATTCGGCAGAACCTGGAGTCATCCATCCAGCAAGCTGGCGACCAGACGGCTGGCAGCGTGCAGAATTGGCTGGGCGGACGGATTCTGGTGCTGGAGAACCTGGCCCAGAACATTGCCCATCAGGGCAGCAAGGCCGACTTCGCGGGGTTGGTCGATCAACCGGCGTTGACCAGCAACTTCCAGTTCACCTATGTTGGCCAGACCGACGGTACTTTCACCCAGCGGCCCGACGCGAAGATGCCCGACGGCTATGACCCGCGTCAGCGCCCCTGGTACAAGTCCGCCGTGGTCGCGGACAAGACCATGCTCACGCCGCCTTACATGGCCTCGGTCGGTGGGTTGGTGGTGACCATCGCTATCCCGGTGAAAAGCAATGGGCAACTGCTTGGTGTGGTGGGCGGTGACTTGAGCCTGGAAACCCTGGTGAAGATCATCAACTCGGTGGACTTCGGTGGCATCGGCCAGGCCTTCCTGGTCAGTGGTGACGGACAGGTGATCGTCAGCCCGGACAAGGACCAGGTGATGAAGAATCTCAAGGACATCTACCCGGGTTCTGCCTTGCGCATCGCCAAGGGCGACCAGGAAGTCACCCTGAACAACCAGGAAAAGATCCTCTCGTTCACGCCGGTGGTAGGGCTACCTTCGGCAGACTGGTATATCGGTCTGTCCATCGACAAGAGCAAAGCCTACGCGCCGTTGAGTAAGTTCCGCACCTCGGCGTTGATCGCGATGTTCATTGCCGTGGCAATGATTGCCGTATTACTGACCCTGTTGATCCAGTTCCTGATGCGTCCGTTGACCGCCATGGGGCGTGCAATGCAGGATATTGCCCAAGGCGAAGGTGACCTGACCCGGCGGCTGAGCATCGAGAACAAAGATGAATTCGGCGAACTCGCCAGCTCCTTCAATCAGTTTGTCGAGCGGATCCACGCCTCCATCAGCGAGGTGTCCTCGGCCACGCGACAGGTGCATGACCTGTCCCAGCGGGTGATGAACTCGTCCAATGCCTCAATCATCGGTTCCGACGAGCAAAGCGCGCGGACCACCAGCGTGGCGGCGGCGATCAACCAGCTGGGGGCGGCCACCCAGGAGATCGCCCGCAATGCCGCCGATGCGTCGCAACACGCCAGCGGTGCCAGCGAACAGGCCGACGACGGGCGTCAGGTGGTGGAAAAAACCATCCTGGCGATGACCGAGCTGTCGCAGAAGATCAGCCTGTCCTGTACCCAGATCGAGACGCTGAACGCCAGCACCGACAACATCGGGCACATTCTCGATGTGATCAAGGGTATCTCCCAGCAAACCAACCTGCTGGCCCTCAACGCGGCCATTGAGGCGGCGCGGGCGGGGGAGGCGGGACGCGGTTTCGCGGTGGTGGCCGATGAGGTGCGTAACCTGGCTCATCGTACCCAGGAGTCGGCGGAAGAGATCCACAAGATGATCACCTCGTTGCAGGTCGGTTCGCGAGAGGCGGTGACCACCATGAACGCCAGCCAGGTTTCCAGCGAAGAGAGCGTCGAAGTCGCCAACCAGGCCGGTGCGCGTCTGGTCAGCGTGACCCAGCGTATTACCGAGATCGACGGCATGAACCAGTCGGTGGCGGCGGCGACCGAGGAGCAGACCGCGGTGGTGGAAACCCTCAACGTTGATATCAACCAGATCAACCTGCTGAACCTGCAAGGCGTGGCCAACCTGAATGAAACCCTGAAGGATTGCGATGCGTTGGCGCAGCAGGCCGGGCGGTTGAAGCAGTTGGTGGACAGTTTCCGGATCTGATTTCGCCATACTTGGGCTGATCCGCTCCCTTGTGGGAGCAGAGCTTGTGTGGGAGCAGAGCCTGCTCGCGAAGGCGCCTTCAAGGGCGCCAAAAGCTTCGCGGGCAAGCACCGCTCCCACAGGTCATCTGTCGTTCCCGGTTTCGTGAGCGGCAGAGACCCCATGTAGGAGTCAGCTTGCCGCCGATGAACGATAACGCGGTCTATCAGGCCAACAACGTCCGCACGTTGTTCATCGCATCATCGGCAAAACCCTGGACGAAGCTGCGGAACCCCGGCAGCGCCGCCTCGCCACCCGTGGCCGGCTCGGCAATGATGGTCCAGGTGGCCCGGCAGCGCCCCGGATCCAGCGTTTCGACGCTCATCGCCGCCCATAGCTGGCCGACCCCCAGGGTGTTGTAGATCGTCGTCCAGGTCATCTGTCGCGCCTGCTCGTCCCGCGAGTTGAGCTGTTCGACCACCAGGTTGCCGTCCTTGAAGAACTTCTTGCGCAGCGAGCCAACGCCTTCGCCGGTCATTTCGATGCGTTCCAGCGCCGTGATGAACGCCGCGAACCCAGCGAAATCGCCGACCACCGCCCAGACCGTGGCCGCATCGCGGGCAATCTCCACCGATGAAACCAGCGGGCTGCCTTGTGGGTTGCGGATCAGGCTATCGGGTTGCAGGTTATTCATGATGTAACTCCTTGTGGGTGGGGATGAATCAGATGAACTGGATCTGTTTGAGGTAGTCGCAGCCCTTGCGCAGCAGCGCCGGGGTCTTGGCCGGGTACTGCTCGCCCATGGCATGCACACCGGCGGCGGCATGGGCATGACCGATCGCCGAGATATCGCCGATGTCCTCCTCGAAGCCATTGAGGTAGAAACCCAGCACTTCGAACAGCGCATTGCCGCTGTCGACCCGATGCAACTGGCGTTGCCAGTCGGCGACGCTGACCAGTTGGAAGTCGTGGCCGGCTTCGCGGAACGAGGCCAGGTAATCGGTCCAGCTCAAGGGTTGCGGGTTATGCAGGTTGAATACCCCGTGACCGTTGGATCGACGGCCATGCACGGCGATGAAACGGGCGAGGAAGTCCACCGGCATCAGGTCGAAGTTGAGCTCCAGGGCGGGTACCTGACCCAGTTGCAACGAGCCCTTGAGCATCAGCATCAGCCGATTCTTGTGCGGTTGGCTGACCCCGGTGCGGCTGTTGAAACTGATGTTGCCGGGCCGGTAGAGATTGACCCAGACACCCTGTTCGCGAGCCCGTTGCAGGATCCGCTCGCCGACCCACTTGCTCAGGTTGTAGCCGTTCCTGATGTAGATCGGCGGTGTCGGGGCCGCCGGCTGTTCGAGCACCCGACCCTGGGCATCGATACTGCTGGAGGCCGACAGCGTCGAGACGAAGTTGAAGATCTTCTTGCTGCGGCCTTCGCACAGGCGCAGGCATTCGAACAGTGGATCGACGTTGTCCGGGGCCAGCGACTCGTAGTCGAGTACATGGTTGACGTTGGCCGCGTTATGCACCAGGGCGCCGTACTCCCGATCAATCCGCTCGTAGACCGCCGGGGCGAGTCCCAACAGCGGGCGGGTCAGGTCGGCGGCATGGACCCGTACTCGGCTCAGGTCCAGGTGCTCCAGGCGGTTCTCCCGCAGGGCCCGGGCAAAGCGTTGCGCCGCGGGTTCCGCCGCGCTGTCGCGGACCAGGCAGGCGACCTCGACGGCGCCGCCGGCCAGCAGCGCTTCGACCAGATGCACGCCGACAAAGCTGTTGGCGCCGGTCACCAGCACCTTGTTCACGTCGCCAGCGCGCTCCGCCGGCAACACGTTGAGGCCCAGTTCACGGGAGGCATCGACGAAGACCTGCTCGCTCAGGGCCTGGGTGGTGGCATCGCCACTGACCAACAGCGCCAGCCGGCACAGGGTCGGTTCCTCGATAAAGCGATTGATGGAAATACCTCGGCCATACTGCTCGCGGATACCCAGCAGCATTTTCGACAGCAGGATCGAGTGGCCGCCCAGGTTGAAGAAGCTTTCGTCGGTGGAGATATCCTCGGCGGGCAGTTCCAGCAACTCGGCCCAGAGCGCCAGCAGACGGCTTTCGTCCGGTGTGGCGGGTAACCGGCGGCGGCTGTTTTCGGGGCTTTCGACCGGCAGCTTCAGTAGCGCCGCACGGTCGATCTTGCCGTTGCTGGCCGAGGGCATGTCGGCAAGCTCGGTGTAGACCAGCGGTTGCATATAGTCCGGCAGATAACGTTCGGCGTGTTGCCTGAGCGCAGCCTGGCCGCCGGGGGATTGCGCTTGGGCCATGAAGGCCAGCACCCGCCGCCGGGGATCGATGACCACCGCGATCTGGCGGTACAGCCGGCTGTCGCGCAGGCATTGCTCGATCTCCTCCGGCTCGACCCGGAAGCCGCGAATCTTGACCTGATTGTCACGCCGTCCGCACAGCTCGATGCCTTCACCGGTCCACTTGGCCATGTCGCCGGTGCGGTAGGCGCGCAGGCTGGCCCCTTGGCCCAGGGGCAGATGCAGATAACTGTCGGCAGTCTTGTCGGGATTGTTCAGGTAGCCGATGCCGACCCCGGGACCGACAATGTACAACTCGCCAACGGTCTGCTCGGCCACCGGCTGGCACTGCTCGTCGAGAATCAGCACCTGACTGTTGGCGATGGGCTGGCCCAGGCTGCGATTGCCGGAGCCGGCCTGGAAGCGCCTGGCCGTGACCAGCACGGTGCTTTCGGTGGGCCCGTAGAGGTTGTAGAAATGACAGTGCGCGGCGAGCTTTTCGATCACATCCGGTTCGCACACATCGCCGCCGGTCATCACGTGGCTCAGGCCCAGGGGCGTATCCAACGGCAGGATGCTCAGCAGCGCCGGGGGCAGGAAGGCATGGCTGAGCTGTTGCCCGCGAATCAGCGCCAGCAGTTGCAAGGGATCGCGGCGCTGGTCCTCGCTGGGCACCACCAGCTCCGCGCCCCGGACCAGGGTCGGGAAAATATCGATCAGCGACGAGTCGAAACTCAAGGTGGAAAACTGCAGGACCCGACTGCTTTCGCTGAGCTGCACATAGTCGGCATACCAGGCGGTGAAATGACTGAGGTTGTGCTGACTGAGCAGCACGCCCTTGGGTTGTCCGGTCGTGCCCGAAGTGTACAGCGCGAGGCAGGGTGCCTGCGCTGCCAGGGCCTGGCGTACCAGGGGCTGGTCTATCGGATTGCGCGGCAGGGTGCTGACATCCAGGGCCGGCAGGTGTTCGGCCAGCGGGAATTGCCCATCGTGCAGCAGCAAGACAGCGCCGGCATCCTTCAGCACGAACAGTTGGCGCTGCAGCGGGTGGCCTGGGTCGAGCGGCAGATACACCGCACCGGTACCGAGAATCGCCAGGATGCTGGCGTACAGCGCGGCGCTCTTGTGCTGGCAGAGGCCGATCACCGGCGGCTCGGAGAACGGCCCCAACGCATCGAGCCGCGCCCGCAGGCCCTGCTGAATCGTCCGGCTCAGGTCGTGCAGTTCCCGGTACGTCAGCGACACCCCGTCCAGGGTCAGCGCGGGGCGCGCGGCGAAGCGCAGCAGGCTGGCTTCGATATGTTCGATGACCGGGCGCTGGGCCAGGGCCAGTAACTCAGGGCGCTCGGTGCGGTTGAAGCGGTGCTCGAAGGCCAGGGTCTCGAGCCTGCCCAGGTCTTGTTCCGGCAACTGCGACACTGAAGGGAGCGTGGCGGCGTCGGTAAAGTGTTCGGCATCACGGGAGTAGCGGCTGACCTGCAAGGCCACTCGCTCCACCAGGGCCTGGACCGCGGAGAGACGTAGCGCCTGGCCGTTTCCGGAGCCGTCCTGGTCAACGCCCAGGCGCTGGATCAGGCGGCTGCCGCGGTCCTCGACCAACCGGCAGAGTAGCCGGAGTTCGGGCAGGCCCTGGACTGTCATGGGCCCCTGCTCCAGGCGCAGGGCCAGATGTGTGCAGGCACCGAGGTCGCGTCGCCAGCTGGCGGGCAGCGCCAGGCTGCCATCTTCGATCAACAGATCCGCCGCGCCCGGCGGTTGTGCTTCGATGGCCTGCGCGTGACTCAGGCGTTGAATCGAATGACCGTGCTGTTCCAGCTCGCGGAGCAATTCATCCAGCGCCTGGCTGCTGCCGACGAGCAAAAGGGTGAGACGTCTCATGATGATCTCCTTGGCTAGATCAGGTAGTCGCTCAAGGCGTCCTGAACACAGGGCGAATCGAGCAGCGAGCTGTTGCGCAGGAAGCGCACGATGTTGATCACCAGCGGATGGTGGCGATTGATCGGATACGCCAGCCCCGATGCCTCGCGCCTGAGGGCCTGGCGGATCTCCTCGGCCACCGGCAGGTGCTCGATCACGCGGAAGTCGAAGCTCTTCTGGATGTCGTTGGTCAGGTAATGCACGATGAACACCGGCAGGATCTGCGCGATCAGGTCGCGGTCCGTCTCGCTCGCGGTCTGCCAATAGATGCGCACCAGGCGGGTCCAGAATCCGGCATGTCGACCCTCGTCGAGCAGGTGGTCGGCCATCAGCCCCTTGATCGAGGGCTTGACCGTGTCGTCCTTGGCAAAGGCCGCGACATCGTTGGTCACGGTGTTTTCCGAGATCGCCACGCAGATCAGCTCCATGGCCGCCCGCAAGTGTTCGGGCGCCATGCCGATGGCTGCCGGTATCGCCCGGCTCAACTCGATTTCATCCGGCAGATCGAGGGGCTCGATGCCGGTCATGGCCACGGTCTGCTGCATGAAGTCCATGGCCACCAGGGCGTGGTAATCCTCGTCCACCACCACCGTCATGGCGGCGTAGCGACAGGCGAATGGAAAGCTGATCGGGAAGCGCCCCTTGGCAATGCTGCGGGCAGTGCGGTCGACGATATCGGTCTCGAAAATCACCACGTCATTGATGAATTTGTAGAGACTCTGGAGCAGCACGAAATCCCTTTGCCCGGGGCACAGGGTCAGAAAACTCTCGCTGCTGACCAGTGGTTGGCGGCTCAGCGGATAGATCAGTCGATCATCGTCTTCGAGCAGGCGGCGTGGCCGGGTGCGAATGCTGGCGCGGCTCTCCCAGGCATCGGCGAAGGTGCTGTAGTCGATGGCATTCATGAGACCGTTACCTCCACCGCGGTGGTGCACAAGCTCTCCAGCAAACCGTCCCAGAGCGCCATGCGGCTGTCCACGGCGGCGAGGGCGGTGCTGTAGATCTCCGCTTCGCGCTGCGGCTGACCATCCACCAGGCGCTCGAGCAGGTGTTCGGCCGCCGGACCATGGTCCTCGGAATCAACATCGATATGGCGTTGCAGGTAATAGCGCAACGTCGGGGCCAGAGCTTGATCGATGCCCCATTCATCGAGAATCCGCTGGAACATCTGTGGGATAACACTCTCCCGCCCGTGTAGAAAGGCCGCGGCCACCCGGTGAGCCGAGGCATGCAGGGCGATATCGAGCGTGTTTCTGACAAAGCCGATCACCATTGGCGCGGCATTGACCGTGCGCAACGCGGTTTCGACGGCCACGCCTTCACGCAGCAGCTCAATGAAGCGTTCGATGGCGACCGTGCTGGCGCCGACTTCGCGCATCGCCTCCAGATACAGCTCGAAGTGGCTGCAATGGCCGTGTCCTGCGCGTTGGTCCGACTCCTCTCCGAGGACAATTTCATTGATCAGACGCGCGGCCTGGGGGTCCTTGGGTGGTAGCCAGGGCAAGGTGGTACAGGTCAGCTCCTGTTGCAAACGCTTGGTTAACGACATGAAGTCCCAGACCGCAAAGACATGGACTTCCATGAAGCGTCGAAGTAGTGACAGTGAATGGATTTCACTGAATACAGGATGTTGGGTCAACTGTTCTTTTCTGGCATGCAGAAGGGGCTTTAGTGCGCTCATTAATAATCACCAGGTGTCCGCTAAGTTAAAAGGATTGTGAAGTGTTGCTTGGCGTTTTCTATCGGTCCGGCTGTTGAGCAGTGTGGCGTTTGCTAACGGCTAGGCGAGCAGAGTCCTCAATAAGAAATTGAAAGCATCGAGAGGAATCATTACCTGTTTAAAATGCGCCCAGGCGCCATCGTGCAAGCTTTTTGAGCGTATTTTGTTTGGTGTTACAGGGCGCGTATGTCTAGGCTGGCAAAGGCCTTGGCGACAGGGTTTGCCCGAAAGCCATTAAAAATTAATACAAATATTCAGCACGGATCAAGTTATTTTTATAACAATTGTAAGTTTGGTTTTTTTATGGCTGAGTGTCACCGATAACACTGGCGATGCCGTGTTTTTAGGGGTGAGAGTGCCCCTTCCGAATAATAACGATCAGAATTTGAATGAATGATTGAATGCCTCATCCATATGGCTCTCAATGGGCTGTTGCTAATAATTTGATAGGCGTGGCCGAGACACGGTTAATCCGTACTCCCAGCGTGTGGAAGTGCTCCTTGAATGAGTGATGTATCCGAAAGTTGCATGCGCGGAGCCGTAGGTCGCCCGTCAATTCATTATCGGTGAGCAAGCCTGTGCCCAAACGGGCAGTTCTGCTATCGCCGGAAGCGGCGAAACCTGTCCGAAGCGGTGAATAGATAGGGTCATCCCGCGTGGCGGGGCGTGGGCCCAGGATCTATCTCACGAATCATGCAAAACAGGTGATGACAGATTGTCGGCGCGCCGTTGTCGTTCACCGGCATCACGTATTGTCTTGTCGACCCGCGGGCCGACGTGCACGTCGGTAAAACAGTCGGCCGTGAACCCTGTGGGCCTCACCCTGCCGGGTTCAGGGGGGCGGCTAGGGTCATCGGCCCCGGGGCTCAAGACCGGGTCTGGGCCAGATAGCGCAGAATCACTTCGATGGCGCGTTGCAGGTGGTGTCGCAGGTTCTCCACGCACACCTCGATATCGCCGGCCCGGGCGGAACTGAGAAGGGCGCGATGGTCATCCTGGGAGAGTTTGCCCAGGCCCATGGCCGACAGGTTGAAACGCAGGAAGCGTTCTTCTTCCACCAGGCCTTGCTCGATCAATTTCAGCAGCTTGTGATTGGGCGCCTTGCTGTAAAGAGCCATGTGGAATAGACGGTTGAGCCGTCCGACCTGGGTGTAGTCCTGTTCGGTTTCCAACAGATCGATATAGGTCTCGATCTGCTTGAAGTCGTTGTCATTGAGCAAGGGCACCGACAGGCGCAGGGCCTCGGTTTCCAGCAGGATCCGCAGGTCATAGGCTTCGATGGAGTTGTCGACGATCAATGGCGCAACCACGGCCCCCTTGTGGTGCACCACATTCAGCAGTTCCTGGGCTTCGAGCTGGCGCAGGGCTTCACGCACGGGCATGCGGCTGACGCCGAACAGCGTCGCCAATTCCTGTTGGCGCAGGGCCAGGCCACAGGGAAGACGTCCGTCCAGGATCGCGTTGCGCAATGTCTCCTCTATCACGGCCCGGGCCAGGTGGGCGGGTATGGGTCCATTGACGTGAACGCTGTTCAAGGGATTGGGTTTTTCCGCCACGCGCATACTCTGTTCTGGACAAGGTTGAAAGGGGATCCGATGGCACACTAGAAGCTGCCTGGGTGCTTGTCAAACCGACCACTTTCTGCGCCTGACGCGCGCTATGACGGATGATTGCATGGTGCCATTCTCTTTCACCAGCCCCCTTTGAAACTATCAATCGATTCCCAAGTGGCTGTAGGGACTCGCCCTCTTGGCAATGCGTATTGCTTCCCGCTGCTCCAGAGTTTTGCACAAGGTTCCAAGACTCACGTGTTCAAGCTATCCGAGTGTGTCGGACAGGTCTTGGGGCGATGCGGAAAAATGCTGGAGTTAAAGATAATAAGAATACTTTCAAGAATATCTTCGTCGCGGGGTCGCGACGAAGATATTACAACTGTCCTTCAGGCTTCTTTGACTTATGTCAATCATCCGATGATCGGGTGGCGGCATATTGACACCAGTGTATAGATTATGACCTTACTCTTTCCGGCACCGACACCGGTGTCTTCCTTTAACCCTCTTCCGATCGCTGCAAAACTGGGCAGAGATCAGCGAACGCCTAAAGCATCTGGGACGGAGCCCGACACTGTATTTGTCTTCCTTCCCGTGAGTGGGCTATCGCCATGCCTGATATTCAGGATCTATCCCAAGTTTCCATCCAGACCCTTGAACAGAGCATCGACAGTGTCGTGGTCATCGACAGCCAGAACCGGGTCACCCTGTTCAACGGTGCCGCGGAGGCATTGTGGGGGTACAGTCGGGAGGAGGTGATCGGGCGGCACGTCGGTATGCTGGTGCCACAGTTGACCCGTGCGGAGCCCGATGGCTGCATCGATGCCAATCGACACGGTGGAATCAACGAGATCGTCGGCACCAGTCGCGATGTACTGATCGAGCGCAAGGACGGCGCCCGGCGTTGGGGCGCGATGTCGATCTCCAAGGTCGAGGCCGCTGGCCAACTGATGTACACCGCCTTTATCAAGGACATTACCGCCCGGCATGCGGAGCGCGAGCATCTGTCTCTGCTGTCGCTGGTGGTCGATAGCACCGAGAATGCGATCATCATCACCGATGGCCAATGGCAGATTCTCTACGTCAACGGTGGCTTCACCCAGATGTTCGGCTATGACCCGGCCGCGGTGGTGGGACGAACCCCGATCAATCTCATCGCGCCCTATTTCGAATTGGAAGACATTGCCACTATCCGTGCTCAACTGGCGCGAGGCGAAACCTATCACTCACAGGAGTTCGGTTATCGGCATGATGGCCGTCGTGTCTGGTGCAATGTCAGCACCTACCCGGTGATCGATAACCTCAACCAGTTGACCAATACCGTCAGCGTGCTGATTGACGTGACCCACACGCGGATGCCGGAGATCCTGCGGCACAAAGTGCTCGAGGCCATGGTTCAAGAGGAATCATTGGCGGGTTTGATGACGTTGGTCTGTCGTGAAGTCGAGCGGATTGCGCCCGATGTGGTGGCCTCGATCCTGCGAGTCGATGAAGCGGGGACCCTGCACCCCCTGGCGGCGCCGAGCTTGCCTGAACATTACTCCCAGGCCCTGGAGGGGTTGCCCATCGGACCGCAGACCGGCTCTTGCGGTACGGCGGCGTTCAGCGGTGTGCCGGTGAGCGTGACGGACATTGCCCATCATCCGTTCTGGGCCGGCTTTCGCGATCTGGTGACCCCATTGGGGCTCAAGGCCTGTTGGTCGACACCGATCAAATCCAGTGCCGGCCGGGTGTTAGGGACCTTCGCGTTCTACTACCGCGAGAACCGTGAGCCGAGCCCACTCGATCACCAACTGGTGAACGCCACGATCCACCTCTGCGCTCTGGCCCTGGAGCGCGAAGAGTCCCGCGCGCATATTCGCCAGTTGGCTTTTTACGATGACCTGACCGGGCTGCCCAATCGCAATATGCTGCATGCCAAGGCTACCCAGGCGATTGCCGATGCGGTGCGCAACAAGAGCAGCCTGGCGGTGATATTCATTGATCTGGATCGATTCAAGCAGGTCAACGACTCCCTCGGACATTCGGCGGGCGATGAGTTTCTGTGCATGATCGCCCGACGTTTGAATGAGCGGCGGCGCAAGCAGGATATTGTCTGTCGACTGTCGGGTGATGAGTTTGTGCTGGTGCTGCCGCAATGTTCGCTGGAGCAAGTGACCGATCTTATCGTCGGTCTCAAAAGCAGCTTGAGCGCTCCGTGCCAGATCGCCGGCGTGACCCTCAAACCGTCCGCGAGCATTGGCGTCAGCATGTTTCCGGAGGATGGCCGGAACATGGAGGTCTTGTTGCAACGGGCCGACATCGCCATGTACCAGGCCAAGACCAGCGGAAGGGGCCGTGTCAGTTTCTTCAGCCACGGGCAGGATCAGATGGCCAAGGGCCGACTGACCCTGGAGGCAGCCCTGCGTGAGGCCATTGATCAGAAACAACTGCACCTGGTGTATCAGCCGCAGGTCGATCTCAACCGCCAGGACCTGTGTGGCGTCGAGGCCCTGGCGCGTTGGCGGCATCCGCAATTTGGCGATGTCCTGCCGAGCACGTTCATTCCCCTGGCCGAGGAGTGCGGCCTGATCGGCGAGTTCGGCCAATGGTCGTTGCGTGAAGCTTGCCGACAGTTGGCCAGTTGGCGCCGTCAGCACTTGAAGGTACCGAGCATATCGGTGAATCTTTCGCCGACCAATTTCCACAACCGTGATTTGCCGCACTTCATCAGCCGGGCCTTGTCGCAGAACGGCCTGGTGGCGGCGGACCTGACGCTGGAGATCACCGAGAATGTGTTGATGGACAGCAACCCCGATACCTTGTGCACGATTGACGAGGTCCATGCCCTTGGGGTGCGCCTGGCCATGGATGACTTCGGCACGGGCTATTCGAGTTTGAGCTACCTGCGGCGCTTGCCGATCAAGGAGCTCAAGCTCGATCGCAGTTTTGTCCATGACCTGGAAACCGACGACACCAGCCAGGCCTTGAGCGAGGCGGTGATCCGGATCGGCGAGAGCCTGGATTTGCGGGTGGTGGCCGAGGGCGTGGAAACCCTGGCCCAGCAAAGGATTCTCCAGGCCCAGGGTTATGAGGTGGCGCAGGGGTTTCTGATTTCCAAGCCGATGCGGGGCTGCGAATTGGGATCGTGGCTGGAGAGTTTCCGGCTTAATGCCTGAGACTCCATTGCCGAGGTCACTCAGTTGCGGCCTCTGGTGCGTTGATATACATCCGCTGATTTTGTGGTAGCTGTCCTGCTGTCTTCGTGGGCAAGCTCCGCTCCCACAGTAAGTTTGTGTCGAACCTGGAATTTGTGTACGACCGATAACTACCTGTGGGAGCGGAGCTTGTCGGGACGCCGCATCGCCGCGAAGGCGTCTTCAGCAACGCCGCAGTCTCTGGATCAGCCCACATTTCCTGCTGTAGACGTCTCATCGATCAGCGAATCCACCCACGACTGCGCCAACTCGATCAACTGCACGGTCCCCATCGCCAACTTGCGCTTCGCCCCGTCGAGTTGATCGGAGGATTCATATAGTCGACGGGCAACAGGTCTTACAGTCAAAGGGGCAAGGGGCTGCAGTACCACTTGAAATTCAGGAAGGTAAAGGCCAGCAGACGGCTCAACTCCTGGTCCTTTTCATCAATAAGACCATCCCGGTTCGTATCGACATCCGCTCTGATGACCTTTGTCACCTTCATGTCAACCATCTCGCCGACAGCAGCCCGGTAGACCAGCGTCTGGTTTATCGGTACAGCACTGCCTTGATGAAAATTCAGACTGACCAGCTCGGGATTGCCATCCTCATGAAACGTTTTAACCCGTAGCGTCACGTAACGGTGCCAGCTCTTTCCGCGATTGAACCAGTTCAGCTTCAGAAAGGCGTCAGCGAAGAACTTGATCAATATCTCGTCCAGATAGTTTTCACTGCCATCACCGGTGACATCGCCAAACCTCAAGTCGACACGACCATCTCCCGTCATATCCAGTGCCGCAGCCTTGAATTTCAAATTGTCGGGTTGTCCGCAGACTTTCTCGTAAAAGCGCAACAGCACACTATCCGCCTGTCCGTTGCCACTCAGGTCCTGGGCGGTCACTTTGAGATAACGCATCACAAAATCCTTCTCGAGAATGAGCCAGCCACGCTAAATCCCTGGTTCCCAACCGGATAGCGCCGCATTCCTGATTGTTTGCGGGAAAAACCACCGGCATGCACCACTTGAAAGATCGGCTGGCGTTTGCCTGGCACCTGTTCCACCACTCGACCTATCGGGCAGACCGAGATTTGTGGCGAGCGGGCTTGCCCGCGCTGGGGCGCGAAGCGGCCCTGAAACCGATGAACGCGGTCTGTCAGGCAGACCGAGATAAGCGGTTTTGCGACTGCTTCGCAGCCGAGCGCGGGCAAGCCCGCTCGCCACAGGACCTCGCTTGTCCTCAACTTTCCAGGCGCCCTTAATGACAACACAGGCCCTGGATCAGCCCACATTTCCTGCTGTAGACGTCTCATCGATCAGCGAGTCCACCCACGACTGCGCCAGCTCGATCAAATGCACGGTCCCCATCGCCAACTTGCGCTTCGCCCCGTCGAGTTGATCGGCGGACTCATAAGCCGTGGCCGCCGCCGATTGCAGAATCGACAGCGCATTGACCAGCTTGTCTTCCACACTGAGTGACGACGCGCTGCGAGCGGGCGAGGGCGAGAAGGTCTTGTGGGGCCTGAGCGGATCGTCGCTCAGCGGTAGCCCGTAGTGGGCAAAGGCGCGTTCGGTGGCGGCGTCGAAGTGAGGTTTTCCGATCTTTGCGCGACGTGACGCCGGGAAGCTGATCGGCGGGTCCGGTGTAAGTCTTTTATCCATGGTCCAGCTCCTACATGTAGGTAATGAGGGGCCATCGATTGCCGTTCTCACGCGGCAAAGGGTGGCAGCTGTACACAGGGTGAGAATACCGGACAGTAGGCAACCGGCCAGACCGAGGTCTGCCTGCGCACAGCCGCCATGAAGCGTTTTCAGATGAAAAGGCGTTCGTAACGAAAGTGGCGCTGATGCGCATACTGAGCACGGGTTCTCACGCCCGATCACTGATTTTGCAGCGATAGAACGAAGACTAGTGACCGCTTCCAGCAGGCGCAAGGCGAAAGGATTTTCTAGGAAACTTCAGGCAAGGGAAAGGGAATTGTCTGGTGATGTACCCCCCTTGGAAGCGGGCCGTGTGAGGTTTTCACTTCAGTCGTGACGAGTATTCGCGGGTGCAACACTTGCCTGTTCTAGCGATAATGTCCGGTATTTGACACGGTATGCCCTATATTTCGGCGTGTACCGCCATTCGGGATATGCAAATGATCAAGAAAGTGTATGACTCGGATCAGCTATCGCGGTTGGTCTTGCGCGGCTACAAGTCGATCGTGGAATGCGATATCGAGTTGGGCAAAATCAACGTCCTGATTGGGGCCAACGGTGCCGGTAAATCCAACTTCATCGGTTTTTTCCGTTTGATCAACCGAATCCTTGATGAGCAATTGCAAGCCACTGTGGGAGCCGCGGGTGGTCCGGATGCCCTCCTGCACTTTGGGCGCAAGAAAAGCGAGAAGCTGGAGGCAGAGCTGTATTTTGGTAATAACGGCTATAAATTCACGCTTAAGCCGACTCAAGACAATCGAATGATGTTTGCCTATGAGGCGCTTTGGTGGAATGGGTCGGGCGATTGGCGCCCGATGACCGGACACTTTGAGTCTTATGCAGAAGCGCAAAAGAGCAAGACACGGATTTACGAGCATGTGGTACCGGCCATGCGTAGCTGGCGCCTCTACCATTTTCACGATACGAGCCAAAGCGCCTGGGTCAAACAGATCCATGGGATCAACGACAACGAGTACCTGCGTGACGATGCGCGCAATCTGGCGGCCTTTCTCTATCGTCTGAAAAATCATCACGAGGCCCACTACAAGCGCATCGTCAAATCGATCCAACTGGTGGCTCCCTTCTTTGGTGATTTTCATCTGCGCCCTACCGTGGATAACAAAGAAAAGATCCAACTCGAATGGACGGAGAAAGGACAGGATGTGCCCTTCAACGCCAGTGCGTTATCCGATGGCACGTTGCGCTTTATCTGCCTGGCAACCGTGCTGCTGCAGCCCGAAAGCTTCATGCCTTCCGCCATATTGATCGATGAGCCCGAGCTGGGGTTGCATCCTTTTGCAATCACTACTCTGGGGGCGTTGATGAAGTCCACGGCGCAGAAGCACCAATTGATCATCTCGACACAATCGGTCGAGTTGGTGAATGAGTTCGATGCGCACGACCTCATCGTCGTGGACAAGGTGGATGGCGCATCTGTGTTCAAGCGCCCCGATGAAAGCCTGTTGGCCGAATGGCTGGAGGAGTACAGCCTGGGCGATCTCTGGAAGAAAAATCTTCTGGGCGGGAGGCCGTCCCGATGAATCGCCTGATTTTGCTGGTTGAAGGCCAAACGGAAGAGGCCTTCGTGCGGGAACTGCTAATGCCGCATTACGCCCGTCTGGGTGTCTACATCACGTCGATCATTGTCAGTACCAGTCCAGGATACAAAGGCGGTGTGGTGAGCTACGCCAAGGTCAAGCCACAACTGGTCCGCTTGTGTCGACAGGATCGAGCGGCGTATGTCTCGACGCTTTTTGATCTCTATGCACTGCCCACCGATTTTCCGGGCAAGAGTTCGGCAAGGTTCCCAACTCAGGGCACTGGTGCACAGAAAGCAGCTTTTCTGGAAGCGCAGTTGGCATTGGATATCAGTGAACCAAATTTTATTCCGAACTTGCTGGTGCATGAGTTTGAAGCGCTGCTGTTCGCCGGGACCGAGCAGTTCGGCCAATGGGTCGATGATGCAACGGTTGTGTCCACGCTCAGTGCGATAACCGCAGCGCACGCGACGCCCGAAGACATCAATGACAGCCCGAATACAGCCCCGTCAAAGCGGATGCTTAAAGCAATGCCCGATTACCAGAAGACGTTTCACGGTCCTTTGATCGCCTGCGATATTGGTTTGGACGTGATGCGCGCTGCTTGCCCGCATTTCGACGCATGGCTGTGCAGGTTGGATGCAATGGCTGGCTAGGGATTCTGCAAAAACACCACATACCCGCGAAACCACTCACTCCCCTTCAAATACCCGGGCGCCTGCCACTCGCCACCCTGGATCAAACCGATCTTGAAGGGCACGCCCAGCCGGTTCAGCCGTGGCAGGTACGCGGCGTAATCGGGAATGCTGTGCCGCCCCTGATACGTTTGCACCACCACCTCATCCACCACGCCCTTGAGCTGGGCGATAGCGCTGGGGTCGGCATTGCTGCTCCAGTCCATCAGCCCGGTAATGCTCAGGCGCAAGTTCGTCGGCAAGCGCTGGCGCAGGTCGCGCAGGAAGGCGGCGTATTCATCGAGATAGCGGGTACGCGCGTCGAAGTCGATCTGGATGCCGACCACCGGGTTGCCCGCCTGTTGCCAGCGTTTCACCTGGCCGAGCAACTGCCGATAGACCGACTCCGGCCAATGCAGGGTATGGGCGCGATAGACCACCCAGACCTCGCCCCGGGTCAGGCGCGGAATCGCGATGCCCTGGGCGATAAAGTTGACCGTCCGCTGTGGCGCGCGGCGCGATTCGCTGACCTGACCTTGCAGGATGTACAGGCTGCGGGCCTGGCTCAGCACCGGCTGCGGGGCGACGCCGCTCCACAGCCAGAAACTGTCGTAGTCCCGCGCATCGACCGCCGCCCGGGTATCGGCGACCGCCAGCAGCCCGGCCAGCAGCAGCCAGCGCCAGCGTCCCATGGGCATTTACCAGTAGTACTGCAGCGACTTGCCCCACGGGGTACTGGCGTAGCTGGTTTTCAGCTGCTTGAACCAGGCCTTGCGTTGCGCCGGCGTCGCTTCCTTGCCGCCGCAACTGTTGTAGCCCGAGGGCGCGTAGCAGTTGATGGCGCGGAACAGCGCATAGGCCTTGTCGGTGGACGGTGCCTTGGCATCGGCCATCACGCTCTGGTAACCGTCGAGACGCGAGAAGGTGGCGCCCTTGAACAGGGAGGGCGTCCCGCCCAATTCATCGGCGCTACGCTGGCTGTCCAGCGGCATGCCGTCCAGGTTGTTGCGCAGGATGAATTCGCCGAGGCAGTTCAGCGCCTGCGGCTGCTTCGCGTTGGTTTGCAGGGTGGCCGCGGTTTCACCGATGCTCGGGCAGGCATAACCGGATTCGGCCTTGGCGCCGTCCCAGCGGAACAGCTTGAGCGGCCGGCCGCCGCTGTCGGTGTAACCCAGGACCGTACCCAATTTGCTCTCGGCCGGTTCAGTGGGCAGTTGCTTGAGGTCGGCGGCGAAATCCGCGTAATAGCCCAGGCGCAGGTCCTTGTAGAGCAGCACGAACAAGGCGGTGTCACGCTCGGTGGACGGCGCGCCCTGGGCGACCTGGCGCAGCAGGCTGGCATCGGCGATGTGCCGCAGCAGGATGGCGCGCACTTGCGCGGTCTTGATCGGCGAGTCGCTGGCGAAGACCTTGGCCAGTTGTTGGCTGCGTTCGTAGTGATTGGCCAGGGCCAGTTCGACCTGTTCGCGTTGCAGCGGTTGACGGGCTTGCGGCAGCAGTTGCAGCCAGAGGGCTTCAGCGCCGCTCCAGTCCTGTTTCGCTTCCAGGGCCAGGCCGCGCAGCATCTGCTGGCTGAAGGCAAGGTAGTCGAGTTTCGCCGGGATCTCGCTCGGCAGGCTCTTGAGCGCCTGGTCCGGGTTCTTCGCGACATACAGTTGGAACGCCGCCTGCAGGTAGTCGTACAGCGCCGGTTGCGCGGCGAAGATCGGCTTCTGCGCCTGCAGGATTTCCAGGGTCAGCTTGGGCGCGGCGTTTTCGCCGTAACCGGGGCGCATGCCCATCAGGTCGTCGAGGGCCTGGAACAACGGTTGCTCGACCTTGCCGCCGCCAAACAGCATCTTGTTGTCGATCTCCTGCACCAGCTCATCGGGCGTCACATTGCGCTGTTCAGCCTTGGCCTGGTCCAGTTGCCAGAGGTATTCGGCCGCCTGCTTCTCGGCATTCCCCGCCAACCAGTAGACCCGGCGCAGCAGGCCCCGGGCGGAGGTCGCGTAGAGGCCCTGGGGCCAGGTGCTCAGGTAATGCTCGAAACCCTCTTCGGCCAGTTTCAACTGAGTTGCATCAGCCTCTTCCTGGGTCGGCATACCGCCGCTGTCGAAGGTGTTCTGTTGCGCCAGGTTGAGGGCGGTACGCGCCTGCATGTACTGCGCGGTTTCCTTCAGCCAGGGGTGCGGGTTGTCGCTCAGGCTGGCAAACGCCTGGGTCGCTTCGGCGAAGCGTCCGGCGTAGAAGTCGATGGCGCCGCGCAGGTAGCTGGCAAACGCCTGGCCCTGGGCCGATTGCACGGCGGGCACCAGGCTATCACGCTGGGCCGGGTCCCAGGCGCAGGTGTCGAGCATGTGCACGCGAGCGCGGGCCAGGGCCTGACGCTCGGGGTCGGTCAGCTCGGTGCTGCTCAGCAGTTGGTTGATAAAGGCCGTGGCGCTGTCGACGTCATTGCTGCGGCAGCGTCCGCCCTCGCCAGACAACAGACTGATGATGCTATCGCTTTCGCGGGTGATACCGAGCTTCCCCAGGGCCTCGTCGAGAGGAGAGGCGACGGGCGTGCCCGGTGCGCTGCGGACGACCGGCGCGGGAGCCGCGTCGAGGCGGCTGTTGGCGAATGGCACCGGGCCAAAACCGGCATCAAGGTCTTCCTCGCTCAGCGGGTTGGGCGCCAGGGGCAGGGAGCCCTGGTCGGACAGCAGCAGGCGCAGGTTGACCCGGCTGTCGTTGCCCGGGCTCAGGAAGGTCAGATTGCTACAGACATCGAGGCTGTACTTGAGCATCGACCAGTGTGGGTAGCAGGTGTTGTCGGAGCTGGCCGAGGCCTGTGAACAGAAGCTGGCACTCACCGCCAGGGTCAGAGATGTCAGAAGACCGATACGCATGAATTGTCCCTAATTCCGTGAACGAGCGGCACCAAGGCCGGGAGTGGCGCGAATAATACCGAAGCTCAGGCATAACACCTATGCTTGTAGCCTGCGCGGCGTTGCAGCCTGTGAGCTGCCGCACATCGGCGGCAATCCGATTCTTCGATCGGGATAGTGGCAATTGGCTTGACGCTTGCCATGGCTGCCGTAGACTCGCGATTGTCCGACAAGGAGTCCCTTTTTATGTGGTGTTTGCGTGTGAGTTTGTTTGGGTTGTCCTGCATGGCGTGTCTGGTTCAGGCGCAGACGCCGGCCGAGACCGATCCATTGCTGGATAATAATAATGCTGCCGCGACGCACGCCGCCGCTACCAGCGAAGCCCGCGGTGTGTTGCGCGCCCGCGACCAGGCGATGCTCGCCAGCGAGCTGTCGGGGCGCATCGTCGAATTGCCGTTCACGGAAGGCGAGTCCTTCAAGCAGGGCGATACCCTGGCCCGTTTCGACTGTTCGGCCTATCAGGCCCAGCTCAATGCCGCCCAGGCCGCCAGCCGCGGCGCCAGTGAGGAACTGGCTCACAATAAACAGTTGGCTTCCTTGAACTCCGTCGGCCGCTTCGAAGTGGCCCGCGCCGAGGCCAAGCTCGCCGAAACCCAGGCCCAGTCCCAGGTCTATCAGGTGCAGGTCAAGCGTTGCAGCGTGATCGCGCCCTATGACGGCCAGGTCGTGCAGCGCAAGGTGCAGCGCTACGAAAGCGTTTCGGCCGGTGCGCCGATGCTCGAGATCGTCGACAACCGGACCCTGGAAATCCACCTGCTGGTGCCGTCGCGCTGGATGGGCAAGCTCAAGGCCGGGCAGACCTTCAGCTTCGTCCCGGACGAAACCGGCCAGCCGTTGACCGCCACCATCAAGCGCCTGGGCGCGCGGATCGATGAAGGCAGCCAGACCCTGTTGCTGGTGGCCAGCCTGCCCAAGGCCGAGGGCTTGTTGGCGGGCATGAGCGGCACGGCGCGCTTCGAGGCGCTGAAGTGAACGCGCCCGTCGCGGGCGCCGTGGAACGGGTGTTCGCCCAGTTCCTCGACCTTGAACGCCTGACCCGCGCCGCCCGTACCACCGAACAACTTGCTTATAGCCTGGTCAACGACGGCCAGGCGCTGTTCGGCTTTCGCCACGCCGCCCTGCTGATCGCCGGCAAGGTGCGGGCGGTGACCGGGGTCAGCTCGGTGGAACCGAATGCGCCGTTTGTCGCCTTCGTCGAACAGGCCGTGGCGCAAATTTTCAAGCTGGAACGGGCCAAGCCGGCGACCGTGGTGCCGATGGACGCCTTCAGCGCCTCGGTGCGCGAGGATTGGCAAAGTCTGTCGGCGCCGCAAGTGTTCTGGTTGCCGCTGCTCGATCACAAGGGCGAAGTCTTTGGCGGGATCTGGCTGGCCCGCGACAACCCCTGGAGTCCTTCCGAGCAGGTGCTGCTGGCGCAATTGGGCGACACCTACAGCCATGCCTGGCTGGCTTTGCAGCCACGCCGACCGTGGCGCTTGCGCTTTACCCGCAAGCGCCAGGCGCTGCTCGTTGCCCTGGCGCTGCTGAGCCTGCTGATCCCGGTGCGCCAGTCGGTGCTGGCGCCGGCGGAAGTCGTGCCGCTGGCCGGCCGGGTGGTGGCGGCACCGCTGGACGGGGTGATTGCCGAATTCCTGGTAAAACCGAACCAGACGGTGAAGAGCGGCGACCTGCTGGTGCGCTTCGAAAGCACCACCCTCAAGGCCCAGGCCGATGTCGCCCAGCGCGCCCTGGGGGTGGCCGAAGCCGAATTGAAGGCCAATGCCCAGCGCGCCTTTGCCGATGCCGAGTCGAGCTCGAAGATCGACTTGCTGGCGGCGCGGGTCGAGCAGAAACGTGCCGAACGCGATTACGCTGCCGAATTGCTCAAACGCAGCGAAGTGCGCGCCGAGCGTGACGGTATCGCCGTGTTCGCCGACGCCGAGCGCTGGACCGGCAAGCCGGTACAGACCGGTGAGCGACTGATGGAAATCGCCGACCCGAACCAGGCCGAACTGCGCATCGAGCTGGCGGTCGGCGATGCCATCGTCCTGGAGCCCGATGCCGAAGTCGCGTTGTTCCTCGACAGCGATCCGTTGCAGCGGCACTCGGCCAAACTGGAGCGGGTGGCCTACGAGGCGCAATCGACTCCAGCCGGGCAGTTGGCGTATCGCCTGGATGCCGGCTTCACCGACAGCCCGGTACCGCGTATCGGCTTGCGTGGCACGGCGAAACTCTTCGGCCAGCGCGCGCCGCTGGCCCTGTACCTGCTGCGCCGGCCATTGGCCGGGCTGCGCCAGAGTGTCGGGCTGTAATGAACCTGCCCAGCCTGCGCGCGGATCTGCAGCTCACGGCGGCCTCCCCGGCGCTGGACGGTTCGCCGCGCTGGACCCTGGCCGACCCGGTGCGTGGGCGCTATTTCAAGCTCGGCGCCCAGGCCATCCGTCTGCTGCGGCATTGGTCGCTGGGCGATCCGGAACAGGTGCTGCAAGCGGCGAATCGCGAGCCTGGCCTGCCGCTGGGGGATCCGGAACTGGAGCAGATGCTGGGTTTTTTGCGCGCCCATGACCTGATCGCCGCGCTGGACCCACAACAACGCGCCAGCTATGCCTGGAAAGCCGCCGCCGCACGCCAGAGCCTGTGGCAGATGGCGTTGCACCAATACCTGTTTTTCCGCATTCCGCTGTGGCGCCCGGATGCCTTTCTCAATCGTGCCTGGCCGTGGCTGCAACGTTTCGGCCCGCGCCTGTTGCGCTACGGCTTGCCGGCCACCCTGGGGCTGGGGGTGTTCCTGGTCTCGCGGGACTGGGAGCGCTTTCTCTCGACCTTTCCGCACCTGTTCAGCCTCGGCGGGGCCATGGCCTTTGGCGTGGCGCTGTTTTTCGCCAAGCTCTGCCATGAGTTCGGCCATGCCTTCATGGCCAAGCGCGCCGGTTGTCGGGTGCAAAGCATGGGCGTGGCGTTCATGGTCATGCTGCCGTTGTTCTATACCGATGTCAGCGATGCCTGGCGGATCAACGACCGCAAGGCGCGCTTGTTGATCGGTGCCGGTGGGGTCCTGGCCGAGATGCTGCTGGCCTGTATCGCCCTGCTGGCCTGGTCGTTGCTGCCGGACGGGGCGGCGCGCACGGCGGCGTTCATGCTCGCCAGCGCCACCTGGCTGACCACCCTGGCGGTCAACCTCAACCCGTTCATGCGCTTCGACGGTTATTTTCTGCTCAGCGACTTCTGGGAAATCGACAACCTCCAGGGCCGTGCCTTTGCCCTGTGTCGCTGGCGCTTGCGCGAGGCCTTGTTCGGCTACGACGAGCCGGCCCCCGAGCCCTGGCCGCCGGCCATGCGTCGGCGGTTGCTGTGGTGGGGCTTCCTCTCCTGGTTGTGGCGCGCGGTATTGTTTTTCGGGATCGCCCTGGCGGTCTATCACCTGTTCTTCAAGTTACTGGGTATTTTCCTGATGATGGTGGAGCTGGGCTGGTTCATCTTCCTGCCGATTTTCAAGGAAACCCGTGAATGGTGGTCACGGCGCGAGCAGGCGCATACCCCGCGCGTGCTGTTCAGCGGCCTGGTGTTGTTGGCGCTGCTGTTGCTGGTGGCGGTGCCCTGGCGTAGCAGCGTGGAACTGCCGGTGATGCTGGAGGCCGGGCGGGTCACGGCCCTGCACGCGCCGGTGGCCGCGCGGGTCAAACAGGTCAACGTGCATGACGCTCAGGTGGTCGAGCAGGGCGCGGTGCTGGTGGAGCTGGAGTCGCCGGATGTCGACTCGCGGTCGATCATCGTGCGGCGTGAAATCGATATCCTGCAATTGCAGATGCGTCGTCAGGCCGGTCGCAGCGAAACCGCGGCGGATGTCGGCGTGCTCGAACAGCGCCTGGCCGAGGCCGTGGCCGAATACCGTGGTTTGCAGGCCCGGCGTGAGCGTCTGCTGTTGCGTGCGCCACAGGCCGGCCAGGTGCGTGACCTGATGCCAAATTTGATCGCCGGGCGCTGGGTTTCGACCAAGGAGCCGCTGGCGCGGGTCGTCGAGGACGGCACGCGTTTGCGCGGCTATCTGGCCGAAGAGGACTTGTGGCGGGTCGCGCCAGGGGCGCAGGGGCGTTTTGTCGCCGACGACCCGATGCGCCCGGCCTGGTCGGTGGAGCTGCTGGATGTCGACGCCAATGGCGTGGCGGCCATCGACCAGGAAGCCCTGACCTCCGACCACCACGGTCCGATTGCCGTGCGCCGCGATGAAAATCGCCGGCCGGAACCGATGCAGGCGCAATACGGCGCCCGCCTGCGGTTGCTGGAGGAGGTGCCGACGCCGATCCATCCATTGCGCGGCGTGGCGGTGCTGCAAGGGCGCAGTGAGTCGTTGCTGGGTATGGCCTGGCGACGCATGGCCGCCCTCGGTGTGCGGGAGAGTGGTTTCTAGTCAGTACAACGGTTCAGGGAGTACAACCGATGTTGCACAATTCGTCGGCCGCCGGTTTGTCCATGCGGCCCTCACGGCCTAGCGATGCGCCTTTTTTGCAGAGTCTTTACCAGTCGGCCCGTCCTGAGTTGCAGTGGATCGACGCCGAGCCCGAGCTGGTCGAGCAAGTGATCGCCCAGCAGTTCCAGGTACAGGAGCAGGGGATCGGTGAAAATTTCCCCGATGCGATCCACTATGTGGTGGAAAAGCTCGACACCCCGATCGGTGTGCTCAGCGCCGATTTCGGCGCCAATGAAATCCGCGTGCTGTACCTGGCGTTTATCCCTGCGGCGCGCGGCCAGGGTTTTGGTCGCAGTGTGCTGCAAGGGGTGCAGAAAGCCGCCGAACAGGTGCGCTGCCCGGTGGCGACGGTGGTTTGGGCCAGTAACCCCCAGGCGCGCCAGCATTACCTGGCGCTGGGGTTTCGGGTCGAGGAAAGCTCGCCGGCGGCTGAGCGGTTGGTCTGGTATCCGGGTACCTAGTTGAAGACGATATTGAAGTAACCCAGGGTCGGGTCGCGTCCCAGGGGCGGCTCGCGGGAGACGAACACGGTGTCTACCCGGCCCAGTTGTGGTAACTCCAGGGCGCACAGACCGTCGACGAATGCCGTCGGCTCCAGGCTGCGCAATGCTACGTTGAAGGGCGTCCGGGTATTTCCCGGTAGGCGCGATTGCGGGCGCAGCTCGACCGCTTCGATCTCGATGGGCAACTGGCTGCCATCGGGTAGGTGCAGTGGGCAGTGCTGTTTCATCAGCAACTGGAAGTGTTCACTTGAAACCTGTTGCAGCATCGATATTCTCCGTCATACACGGCAAGAGCCGGGGCATTTGGCTCAATGCCGGTCAGTTAAGGCCAATCACGGTCCCTGTAGGAGTAGAGCTTGCTCGCGAAGAGGCCCGTGAGAGCGCCAAAAGTTTCGCGGCGGTGCGGCGCCCCGATAAGCCCAACTCCTACAGGTTTTGTGGCGCGTTCAAGCGCACTCCTGATCAGTTGCGAGAAGGGAATACCCCTTGCAGGGCGATGCTGAAGTTCACCACCAGGAACGGGTTCATCGTCCCCAGCGGCTGGCTGCCGCCGGGCGTGGACAGGGTGCCACTGAAGGCGTTGCTGACACCTTTCAGGGCGACCGGCGATGCGCCTTGCGCGTCGGAGTAGATCGAGGCCGAGGGCGGCCCGGAGGCGATGGACGCGCCAATATAGGCGTGGGTGGGTGTCGGCGCATTGACTGGATTGCTGGGTGTGCTCGCCAGATTGACGGTGGTGTTGACGGTCAGGCCGGTGGTCGGGATCACTTGAGGGGGCAGGTTGCTGCTCAGAATGGACACCTGTTCGGTGCCGTTGAATTCGCCCATGACCCGTGTCGACAGGTTCGATCCGGTTCCCTGGCCGATGGCCAGCCGACTTTGCAGGTTGGGCAGACCGAAGTTGGTCTGGCCATTGCCGCCATAGGCCGTGCCCATCACCGCGAACAACGCCTGATACTGCGAGAGCGACATCAATTGCCCGTTGCACAGTGCCCAGCCATAGGGCGCGTAGTTGAAGCCGAACATCTGGATAGTGCCGAGAAATACTTCCATAGATCCTTATCCTTCAGCTGCGTTAAGTGAGGTGCAATGCCCGATGGGCGAGGGTATGGGTCGCTTGTCCGGGTCTGTTATGCACCGTTTCAAAGCGTAGACCCTGCCTCGGCCCTTGCCCGGTTTTTTGCATGGTCGAGGTCGTGATTGGAACAGTCAGGCAAGTCGGTATCGTTCTAGCCTACAATCACCGCGTCATACCCCCCGGCGGGTGAAGTTGTCGATTTTTAGAGGATGGTGATGGGCGTTCCGAGTAATGATGAAGTAGCAAAGCGACTTTACTGTCAGCCTGTTATGCATTCGCCACCGCTTGTCCAGCTACTTCGCGAACCTTGGCTGATCGCCCTTGTGCTGCTGGCCCTGGCATTGCGCCTTTATGAACTGACGGCTGCGGCGATCTGGGGCGACGAAGGCTCCAGCCTGCTGCTGGCCCAATATCCGCTGGCCGGCATCTGGTTCCATGCGGCCCACGATGTCCATCCGCCGCTGTACTTCATGCTGCTGCATGTCTGGATCGGCCTGTTCGGCGACTCCATCCTGTCGATTCGGATGATGAGCGCGCTGCCCGGGGTGGTCACGGTGCTCCTCGGCACCTGGCTGACAAGCCTGATCGCCAGCCGGCGGGCAACGATGCTGGCCTGCCTGCTGCTGGCCCTGTTACCCACGGCCGTGCGCTACAGCCAGGAAATACGCATGTATTCGCTGATGGGCGTGTGGCTGCTGGGGGCGACCATTGCCTTGGTGTATTGGGTCCGCGAACCCGCGCGTCAGCGCTATCTGGTGATCTACGCGCTGTTGATGGCCGCCGCCTTCTATACCCACTATTTCTCGGCGCTGTGCGTGCTTTCGCATTGGCTCTATCTGTTGGTGATCCGCCGGCAGCCCGGCAGCGCCCATCGCTATATCGCCCGCCGCGAGTGGTGGTTGGCCAACGTGGCGATCGTGCTGCTGTTCCTGCCCTGGTTGCCGGGGTTGCTTGACCTGCTGCGGCACATGGAGGATCTGAAGGTCGGTGGCGATGTCGGCTGGGAGCCTCCGGTCACCTTGCGCTCGTTGCCGTCGATGATCTGGCAACTGATGGCGCAGGACGACGGGGAGGGCATGCCGCTGTGGCTGTTCGTCACCTTGCCAGGTGTGATGGCGGCGGTGACGGCGTTCGTCATCTGGAATGATCGCAGCCGTTATCACTTCGAGACTCTGATGGTGATCTATAGTGCGCTGCCGTTGGTGCTGGTGTTCGCCATCTCGTTTATCTCACCGGTGTTCATCGAGCGCTACCTGACTGTGCCGGCCCTCGGTCTGCCGATCATTCTGGCCCTGGCCATCGACCGCCTGGCGCAGCGCTTCAAGGGCCTGGCCATGCTGCTGCTGGTGGCGATCCTGGCGGTGGAGGGCGTGGGCCTGAGGAACAACTACATCGTCGACGTCGACGACCAGTTCAATAATATGGTCGAGTACATGAACCGTCATACGGTCGCCGGCGACCAGGTCGTGCTGGGCGATATGTTCTGGTATCTCACCTGGGGCTATTACGACAAGAGTGCGACTACACCGCGGCTGTACACGCCACCCTCCGCCAAGGGCGCGTCGACCCGGCCCAACAGCTACGGTTTCGGTACGCTGGTCGATGAAAACGCCGGTATCTACCTCGATCATCTGGAGGACCTGCCGCCGGGTAACGGTCGGGTCTGGCTGGTGATGAGTCGGGTGGCGCCGGATGAATTCCCGTCGATTCCGGCCAGTTGGCGAAAAATTGACCAACATGCGGGCGGTGATACCCAGGCGGTTCTGTATGAGATCTGTCACACTTCGTGTAGCGAGCGCTAACCGTAAGAAGCCTTGGATAGAGCTGTTAGATCGAATTCGAGGCCCATAACAGCCATTGTTTTGGGCCTTTTCGACGTAAAGACCCTACGAATGATGTCGAATTACTACTAGTCTGAAACAAAACCTTACGCTACGCTTTGTCCTATAAATGGACTTACGTCTAGGGTGAAGGGATTGAGCAGTTTTCACTTTATCTCCGGTTTGCCGCGTTCAGGGTCGACCCTGCTGTCTGCCATTCTCTTACAGAATCCGCGTTTTCATGCCGGCATGAGCAGCCCGGTTGGCACCTTGTTCAACAGCGTGCTGGAGCAGTGCAGCGCCGGCAGCGAGTTCGGCGCGGTGATCGACACCGACATGCGTCGTCGCTTGCTGCGTGGCCTGTTCGAGTCTTATTACGCCGACAAGACCGAGCAATCGGTGATCTTCGATACCAATCGCCAATGGTCCGCGCGCCTGCCCGCGTTGATGGACCTGTTTCCCCAGTCCAAAGTCATCGCCTGCGTGCGCAATGTCGCCTGGGTCATGGACAGCCTCGAGCGGCTGTACCACGCCAACCCCTTCGAGAACACCAAGCTGTTCAACGACGATATCGAGCGCAACACCGTCTATAGCCGTTGCGAGACCCTGGCCCAGCGCAATCGCCTGGTCGGGTTCGCCTGGACCGCGCTCAAGGAAGCCTATTACGGCGAACACGCCGATTCGTTGCTGCTGATCGATTACGACCTGCTGTCCCAGGCCCCGGAGCGGGTATTGCGGTTGGTCTACGACTTTATCGGTGAGCCCTGGTTCGAACATGATTTCGAGCACCTGGTGTATGACGCCCCGGAATTCGACCAAGCCCTCGGGGTTGCCGGCCTGCATAAGGTCAAGCCGAAGGTGGCATTGGAGCCACGGCGCACGATCCTGCCGCCGGACCTGTTCGAAAAATATGCCGAGTTGTCGTTCTGGAACGATGGTTCGGCCAGCGCCGCGAATGTCATTCGCATGAAAACCAACACCGCGGTCAGTTGATCGCGGTTTTTTATTCCAACAAAAAATCCTTTGGGCGTGTGAGCGCTCGAGTGCAGGTGAAGCATGTGGTGGAGCAAACAGAAATCGCGGTCTGAAGGCGTGAGAACCCTGGTTTCACCCATGATTATTCCGCTCGAACCGCGCATGCTGTTCGACGGCGCCGTGGCCGCCACCGTGGCCGAGGCCGCGCAGCCGGCCAGCCACGCGACCACCGATGCGGCGAAGGCACCGGCCACCGATCATGCGACCGCGCCCGCCGAGGCCCACCCACAATCCGATGCCACGCCGACCCCGGCGCCGGCGGCCGTACCCGGCCAGTCGGTGGTCTTCGTCGACTCGCGGGTCCAGGACTTCAGTGCGCTGCTCAAGGGCGTCGCCCCCGGCACCCAGGTGGTGGTGCTGCAGGCCGGCAAGGACGGCCTGCAACAGATCGCCGATTACCTGGACACCCACCAGGGCGTGAGCACCGTGGAGATCGTCGCCCACGGCAACTCCGGCGACCTGTGGCTGGGCAGCACCTATCTTTCGTCCGATAACGTCGCGGCGCGGGCCGATGTGCTGGCGCGTATCGGCAATGACATGAATGTCGGCGGCGATATCCTGCTCTACGCTTGCAACACTGCCGCGGGCGACAAGGGTATCGGCTTTGTCGACTCCCTGGCGCAATACACCGGGCGCGATATCGCGGCGTCGACCAACCGCACCGGTCTGGGCGGCGACTGGACCCTGGAAATCTCCACCGGCACCATCGAAAGCCACAACGTGCTCTCGGCCGACGCCATGGCCGCCTACCAGTACGGCCTGTCGACCATTACCGTGACCAGCAACGCCGACATCGGCGCCGGTTCACTACGCTCGGCCCTGAGCAGCGCGGTGGCGGGCGATATCGTCACTTTCAACACGAGCATGACGGTCAACCTGAATTCGCAACTGATCATCAGCAAGAACCTTACCGTCGAAGGCGACCTGAACCACGACGGCGTTGCCGATGTAACCCTCAGCGGGCAGTACAAGACCCAGGTGATCAGGATCAACTCCGGGGTCACCGCGACCCTGGACGGCCTGATCATTACCAAGGGCCTGGCGGCTGGCAACGGCGGCAATGGCAGCAATGGTGGCAGCAATAACAGTGGTGCCACTGCGGCCAATTTGTTGGGGGCGGGGATAAGTAACTTCGGTGACCTGACCCTGAATAATGTCAGCGTGACGGCGAACGCGGCCTCAGGCGGCGGCGGTGGTGGCGGTGCGAGCGGTGCCAATGCCAGCGGCGGCGGCGGCGGTGGCGGCGCGGTGGGTGGGGGCATTGGCGGGAATGGCGGCAACTCCGGGGCCGGCCTGTACACCGGTACTGTAGGCACAACCAACCAGGGGGGGACCGGGGGGGGCGCCTATACCATGGGCGGTCACGGCGGTTCGAGCAGTGGTGGCGCCGGCTCGACCGGTGTCGGGGGTTATACCAACGGCTCCGATGGTGGCACGGCGGTTTCTGGCGCCTTGTCGATCGGCGGTGGTGGGGGTGGTTCCGGTTGGGATGGTGCCGGTGGCAAGGGCGGCGGAGCGGCTGGCGGTATCTACAACGCCAGCGGCGCCACCCTGACCATCGTCGGCACCAGCTCGATTACCGGTAACATCGGTGCCGGCGGCGGTGGCGGCGGCGGTTCGGCGAACGGCAGCAGCACTAGTTTCAATGGCGGTGACGGTGGCCTGGGTGTCGGTGCCATCTGGAATAAAGGCACGGTATTGATCACGGCGGCCAACTTCGCGGCCCTGGGCGGTTCGGCCAACACCGGTGCCAGTGGTAACGGTGGCTTGGCCACCAACGCCTCGGCAGGCAACAAACCAATAGCAGTCAACGGCCTGTTCAACGATATCGGCGGAACGGCGAACACCGCCTATGCACCGGCGCCGACCGCAACCATCGTGGTCAGCAACACCTCGCAGCATATCGGCAGCACTTCGCTGGTGACCATTACCTTCAACCAGGCAGTGACTGGCTTTACCAGCGCCGACCTGACGATTAGCAACGGTACCCTGGGCACCCTGAATACCAGCGACAACATCACCTACACCGCGACCTTTACACCGAACTCGAGTGTCACCAGCGCCACCAACAACATCGTCCTCGACAATACTGGCGTCACCGCCACATCGACGGGCACGGCGGGAACCGGCACCACCTCGTCCAACAACTATGCCATCGATACCGTGCGTCCGACCGCGACCGTCTCAGTAGTCGCGCCTACGCTGAGCACCACGGTCAACTCGACGGTGAATATTACCTTCAGCGAAGCGGTGAGCGGTTTCAGCCTGGCCGACATGACGGCCTCCAACGGCACCCTGAGCAACCTGACCACCAGCGACAATATCCACTGGACCGCGACCCTGACGCCGAGCGCCAGCAACAACAGCAGCGGCAACGTCATCACCCTGGACAACAGCCTCTATACCGATACCGCGACCAACGCCGGTACCGGCACGACCACCTCCAATACCTATGCGGTCGATACCGTGCGGCCGACCGCGAGCATCGTGGTGGCCAACAATGCACTGAATATCGGCGGTACGTCGCTGGTGACCATTACCTTCAGCGAGGCGGTGACCGGCTTCACCGCCGCCGACCTGACGGTTGGTGGTGGCACCCTGAGCGGCTTGGGCAGTAGCGACGGCGGCATCACCTGGACCGCGACCCTGACGCCGACCGCCAGCGTGACCCAAACCGGCGATGTCATCACCCTGGACAACACGGGGGTCAGCGATACGGCAGGCAATGCCGGCAGTGGCACCACCAACTCCAACACCTACGCTGTCGACACCCAGCGGCCGAACGCCACCGTCGTGTTCGCCAACACCAACCTGGGGATCGGCCAGACCTCGCTGGTGACCATCACCTTCAGCGAAGCCGTGACCGGCTTTACCAACGCGGATCTCACGGTTAGCAATGGCACCCTGAGCGCGGTGCAGAGCAGCGACGGCGGCGTCACCTGGACCGCGACCTTCACCCCGACGGCGGCTATCGTCAGCGCGAGCAACCACATCACCCTGGACAACACCGGGGTCCAGGACATGGCGGGCAACGCCGGCAGCGGCAGCACCACGTCGAACAACGTGGCCATCGACGGCGTGCGTCCGACCGCGACCATAGTGGTTGCGAACAACTCCCTGAATATTGGCCAGACCTCGCAGGTGACCATTACCTTCTCGGAAGCCGTGGTCGGTTTCACCAATGCCGACCTGACGGTGTCCAACGGCACCCTGAGCGCGGTGAGCAGCAGCGACGGTGGCGTGACCTGGATCGCGACCTTCACCCCGAATGCGAGCATCACCAACACCACCAACGTCATCACCCTGGACAATACCGCCTATAGCGACACCAGCGGCAACATCGGCACCGGCACCACCGACTCCAACAACTACGCCATCGACACCCTGCGCCCGACCGCGACCATCGTGGTCGCCGATCCGACGCTCACCGCTGGCGCAACCTCGCTGGTGACCATTACCTTCAGCGAAGCGGTGACCGGCTTCACCCTGGCCGACCTGAGCGCGAGCCACGGTACCCTGAGCGGACTGAGCACCAGTGACGGCGGTATCACCTGGACCGCGACCTTCCACCCTGACGGCAATACCAGCAGCGCGACCAACGCCATCACCCTGGCCAATACGGGTATCGCCGACCTCGCCGGCAACGCCGGCGCGGGCACCACCAACTCGGCGAACTTCACCATCGACACCGTGCTCCCCACGGCGACCATCGTGATGGCGAACCCGGCGATGAAGATCGGCGACACCTCCCTGGTGACCATCACCTTCAACGAGGCCGTCAGCGGTTTCACCAATGCCGACCTGTCGATCAGCAGCGGCACCCTGAGCGCGGTGCACAGCAGCGATGGCGGCATCACCTGGACCGCCACGTTCACCCCGGCGGCGGGCATCGCCGACGCCAGCAACCAGATCACCCTGGACAACACCGGCGTCCAGGCGGCCGTTTCGGGCAATGTCGGCAGCGGCAGCAGCGTTTCCAACAACTACGCCATCGACACCCAGCGCCCGACCGCCACCGTGGTGGTGTCGAACGACCACCTGGGCATCGGCGGCACGTCCCTGGTGACCATCACCTTCAGCGAGGCGGTGACTGGCGTCAGCCTGGCCGACCTGACCACCGACAACGGCACCCTGAGCGGCCTGAGCACCAGCGATAACATCACCTATACCGCGACCTTGACACCGGTGGCGGGTATCACCCAGAACAACAATCACATCGTTCTGGACAACACTGGCGTGGTCGATGGTGCCGGCAACGCCGGCTCTGGCACCAGCAGCTCGAACGGCTATAACATCGACAGCGTGCGCCCGACGGCGACCATCGTGGTCGCCAACCCGACCCTGGCGGCCGGGCAGACCTCGCTGGTGACCTTCACCTTCAGCGAGGCGGTGACCGGTTTCGACAACAGCGACCTGAGCGTGCCCAACGGCACCTTGAGCGCGGTGAGCAGCAGCGACGGTGGCGTGACCTGGACGGCAACCTTCACCCCAACCAGCAACGTTCAAGACACCACCAACCTGATCAGCCTGAACAACGCTGGCTATACGGATTTGGCCAGTAACGCCGGTACCGGTATCACCAACTCGGGTAACTTCACCATCAATACGGTGCGGCCGACCGCAACCATCGTGGTGGCGGACAACGCGCTGAAGATCGGCGATACCTCGCTGGTGACTATCACCTTCAGCGAAGCGGTGAGTGGCTTCAGCAACGCCGACCTGACGATCAGCAACGGCACATTGACCGCCGTCAGCAGCAGCGACGGTGGCATCACCTGGATGGCGACTTTCACCCCGACCAGCAATATCACCGATAGCAGCAACCTGATCGCCCTGGACAACAGTGGCGTGCAGAATGGCTCGGGTAATGCCGGCAGCGGCATCACCGACTCGAACAACTACAGCATCGACACCCAGCGGCCGACGGCGAACATCGTGGTGACGGACAACGCGCTGAAGATCGGCGAAACCTCGCTGGTGACCATCACCTTCAGCGAAGCGGTGAGCGGCTTCAGCAATGCCGACCTGACGGTCAGCGACGGCACGCTGAGCAATGTCAGTTCCAGCGACGGCGGAATTACCTGGACCGCGACCCTGACGCCCAATGCCGCCACGACCCATGCCGGCGACCTCATTACCCTGAACAACACCGGGGTCAGCGATATCGCCGGCAACGCTGGCGCGGGGAGCACCCTGTCCAATGCTTATAGCGTCGATACCTTGGCGCCGACGGCCAGCGTGGTGATCGACCACTCGGCCCTGAATGTGGGGCAGACCGCCTTGGTGACCATTACCTTCAGCGAGGCGGTGAGCGGTTTCGACAACAGCGACCTGAGCGTTGCCAACGGCACGCTCAGTGCCGTCAGCAGCAGCGATGGCGGTATCACCTGGACGGGGACTTTTACCCCTACCAGCAATATCACCCACACCGGCAACGTGATCAGTCTGAACAATACGGGCTATACGGACCTGGCCGGCAACGCCGGGACGGGCACCACCGACTCCAACGTCTACGCCATCGATACCCAGCGTCCGACGGCGACTGTCGTGGTTGCCGACAGCGCGCTGAAAGTCGGTCAGACCTCACTGGTGACCATTACCTTCAGTGAGGCGGTGAGTGGCTTCAGCAACGCCGACCTGACGGTTGCCAACGGCACCTTGAGCGCGGTGAGCAGCAGCGACGGCGGTATCACCTGGACGGCGACCTTCACTCCGACCAGCAATATCACCAACAGCAGCAACCTGATCGCCCTGGACAACAGCGGCGTACAGGATGCGGCGGGCAACGCCGGCAGCGGCAGCACCGACTCCAACACCTACAGCATCGATACCCAGCGGCCGACCGCGACCATCTCCGTGGCGAACAACAACCTGGGTATTGGCCAGACCACCACGGTGACCATCGCCTTCAGCGAAGTGGTGACCGGCTTCAACCTGTCCGAGCTCAGTGTTCCCAATGGCACCCTGTCCAACCTGGCCAGCGCCGACGGCGGCAAAACCTGGACCGCGACGCTGACCCCGACGGCCGCCATCACCGACGCGACCAACCTGATCGTGCTGGATACCAGCCTGGTCAACGATACCGCCGGCAATGCCGGAGCGGGCATCGCGATTTCCAACAACTACGCGCTCGATGCCGATCGGCCGACGGCGACCATCAGCGTCGCCAACCCGAACCTGACCGCCGGCCAGACCTCCGTCGTGACCTTCACCTTCAGCGAGAAAGTCAGCCACTTCGACCTGTCGGAGCTGAGCGTGGCCAACGCTACCCTGTCCAACCTGGCCAGCGCCGATGGCGGCAAGACCTGGACCGCGACCCTGACGCCGACGGCGAATATCACCGATCCGAGCAACTTCATCACCCTGGACAACAGCCTGGTCAGCGACCTGGCCGGCAACGCCGGCACCGGCTTCGCCAACTCCAACAATTTTGCGGTCAACACGGTGGCGTTGGGGGGCGATCCGCAGTTCCGGGTCGAGGTGCCAGTGTCGCGACCGGATGCGCCGAACCAGCCGTTACTGCCGCAGATCAGTATCGTGCCAACCGGCAGCCTCGGCGCGCCACTGGGCTTTCCGCCGTTGTTCGAACAGCGCACCTCGGGTGATGGCCTGCCGCCGGTGGGTAATATCTTCATCAATCACAACGCCCTGGCCCCGAGCTATATCGCCCAAGTGTTCAGCACCGATGGCGCTGGCAACGGTAATGCCAGTGGCTTCCTCGGTTTTGGCGGTGGCGATGGCGGGGTGTTTGGCAACAGTACCTTGTCGACCATCTTCAACCACGAGTCGAGCAATAGCGACACTTCGACCGGCCAGGCCTTCGACCGAAACGGCAGGAGTCTCGGTGATCCGGCCCAGGGCGCGCGCGGCGCGTTCGGCGCGCCAACCCTGGGGCAGCAGTTGCAGAAAATCAAAGATACCGAGCAGAAACAGGTACATGAACTAGCCTGGGCTTTGGAGCAGGTCGGCCTCAGTGAAATGTCGGCCTGAACAATATTGGGGATCTGCGCCGACGGATGTCGGCGCCTATAAAAAAGAGTGTGGTAGTCAGGGGCGGTGCTAGGGATGAGAAGAAGTCATAAGTTGTTCAGCGTCAGCTTGTTGGCGCTGGTAGTCAGCGGTTGTGCCGTCACCAGCCAGCCGATCGATCGTAGCGTCAGCGAACAACGCGCCAAAAGCGATTTGCAGAACATGTTCAAGGATCAGGAGCCGTTGAGCGGCCCGCTGACCCTGCATCAAGCCATGGCTCGCGCGGTGAAGTACAACCTCGAAGGCCGGCTCAAGATCATGGAAGAGGCCCTGGCCAAGCGCCAGCTCGACCTCGCCAGCTTCGACATGCTGCCACGCATGGCGTTGGACGCCGGATACGCCGGGCGTAACAACGTCAGCGCTTCCAGCAGCCAGAGTATTCGTACCGGTACCCAGTCCCTGGAGCCGTCTACCTCCCAGGACCGCGATCGTCGTGTCGCCGATCTGACCATGGTCTGGAACGTGCTCGACTTCGGCGTGAGCTATATCAACGCCAAGCAGCAGGGCGACCAACGACTGATCGTCCAGGAGCGACGGCGCAAGGTGGTCAACACCATCGTCCAGGATGTGCGTTCGGCCTACTGGCGCGCCGTGGCCGCCGAGCGCCTGCTCAAGCAGATCGACAGCCTGATGGCGCGGGTCGAGCAGGCCCAGGGCAACAGCCAGAAAATGAGCGACCAGCGTATCGGCGATCCGATCCAGGCCCTGGGCTACCAGCGCGCGCTGATCGAAGCCACGCGCCAGTTGGAGGAGCAACGCAAGGCATTGACCCTGGCCAAGACCGAACTGGCGACCCTGATCAACCTGCCCATGGGCACCGAGTTGACCCTGGCGACCCCGGACAACTACGAGATTCCAGAGCTAAAGGTCGACATGACCAAGCTGGAACAGGAAGCCCTGGCCAGCCGTCCGGAACTGCGCGAGCAGGACTACCAGACCCGTATCAGCGCCAACGAAACCCGCAAGGCCATGTTGCGCCTGCTGCCGGGCCTGGAGTTCTCCGCCGGCGGTCATTACGACAGCAACTCCTTCCTGGTCAACGACAAGTGGGCCGACTACGGCGTCAAGGTCACCTGGAACCTGTTCAACGTGATCTCCGCCCCGGCGGCCATCGACGTCGCCAAGGCCGGCGAAGAAGTCGCCACGGCACGTCGTCAGGCGATGTCCATCGCGGTGCTGGCCCAGCTCTACGTGGCCAATGCCAACTACCGTGAAGCGCTGCGTCAGTTCAAGACCAGCCAGCAACTGTCGAGTATCGACGGACAGATCGTTGGTCAGTTGCGCAACCGCTACAAGGCGGCGGGACTGGGCGAGCTGGACCTGATCCAGGGCGAGCTCAACACCTTGCAGGCCGACCTGCGCCGCGACCTGGCCTATGCCGACCTGCGCAACGCCTACGGGCAGATCTTTGCCAGTGCCGGGCTGGATCCGCTGCCGCCGGAAGTGTCCTCGACCAAGATCCAGTCGATTGCCGGGGCCTTGGCCACGCGTGAGTCCGAGTGGGCCGCGGGCAGGATCGATGAACCCGTGAGCCCTGCCCAGGCAAAATGACCGACTTGCCTGTGCGGTCAACCCGCCGTAGCCAGCGCGTGGCCTGTATCGAGCGGGTGCTCGATGGGGTGCGCGTGGACGGAGCCGGCCGCTGAACCGGCCGGCGTTTTCCCGCCTGCCTGTCGCGGTGGATTTGCCACTGTTGCGGCAGGCCCTGGCGCAGTTGCGCGATAGCGCCTGGGTGGCGCATTTCAATCGCGATTACTTCGCGGGCGAGTGGAGCGGGGTGGCGCTGATCTCCGCCAGCGATGCCCTGGGCGAGCTGGCGCCGGGCAGGGGTGAGGCCGTTGCGCGCAAATCCTGGCTGGAAGACCCGCGCTGGTCCTATGGCTTGCAGGGCCTGCCCCTGGAAATCCGTTCGGCGCGCCTGTTGCGGCTGGGGCCGGGTGGACGGATTCATGAACACCGCGATTACGACCTCGCGCCTCCGGACGCCGACCGGCGTCTGCATATTCCTCTGCTCAGCCCGCCCGATGTGGAGTTCATCCTCGACGGGCAATGCATCCCCATGAAGGCCGGCGAGTGCTGGTATCTCGATCTGGCGCGACCGCACAGTGTCGATAACTGGGGCGATGACGAGCGGGTCCATCTGGTGCTCGATTGTCGTCCGAGTACCTGGTTGGAGCAGCAGATCGTCGCGGGCCTGCCGAGTACCCCGACGCCCGGCATCGGCCGGGCGGCCATGGCGCTCGAACAGTTTCGCCAATGGCTGGAGCGTGACCCGCAACTGTGCCGGGAGCTGCAGGCGCTAACTGACAGCGAAGCTTTTATTGCCCGAACCCTGGAGCGGGCCGCCACCCATGACCTGCACTTCACCCGTGAGGACTTGCGCGCGGCCATGGCCCGGGGCCGTCGTCATTGGAATCAGCCATGGACGGCCTGAAGGACTGGTTGCCGATCCGCGTCTGGCGCGAGGGCGCGCATTGGCGTGTCGATTGGTGCTGGTTCGGCGAGCGCCGGCTGGATCTGCCGTTCTTTGGCAACTCGGTGGATGAGGCGCTGCAACTGCCGTTCAACCAGGCTTTTCGGCGTGAGACGCCGTTGGCGGTGCTCAGTGAATGGCAATTGCCGGCAGTGGCGCCGAGCGCCTTTATCTATCACGCCTCGCGGTGCGGTTCGACGCTGATCGGCCAGATGCTGGCGCAGTTGGACAACCACATCGTACTCAGCGAGCCGCCGCCCCTGGACCGCCTGCTCCGGAGCGAGCTCGATCCGCAGACGCGGCGTGCGGCCCTGCGTGGCCTGCTGGCGGCCTACGGCCAGCGCCGGGGCGGTACCGAACAGGCCCTGGTGATCAAACTGGATGCCTGGAATATCGGCGAGCTGCCGTTGCTGCGTGAATGCTTTCCCGAAACGCCCTGGCTGTTCCTGTACCGCGATCCGCTGGAAATCGCCGTGTCCCATGTGCGTCGGGCCGGCTTGCATATGGCGCCGGGGATGATCGGCAACAGTTCGCTGGATACACCTGGGCAGGATGACTCGCGGGAAGACTATATTGCCGCGCGCCTCGGGCGGATTCTTCAGCAGGGATGGGAACACTGCATGGCTTTTGGTGGTTTAGCGGTCAACTACAACGAACTACCGGGGGCGTTGGCGGGACACCTGGGTGAGTTCTTCGGGCTCGACGACCGGCAGCGCGACCAGGTGTTTGCTGTCGCCCGGCAGCACGCCAAGCAGCCGGACCAAGTGTTTGTGCCGGATAGCCAGGGCAAGCACCAGGAGGCGTCGGAACGGCTCAAGGAGCGGGTGGCGTTCTGGGCCGAGGGGCCTTATCAGGCACTGGAAGTTTTGCGCGCGGAACACAATCCACCAGGCGCGGCCGGCCGACGCCCGCTGGCGCGCAACGGCCGTCAACGTTGACGCGGAGTCTCAAGCCGGGCCGAAATTTGTGGTGAGCGGGCTTGCCCGCGCTGGGGTGCGAAGCACCCCTAAAACCTGTGACTGCGTTCTGCCTGACACAATGAGGTTGCTGATTTTGGGGCCGCTTCGCGCCCCAGCGCGGGCAAGCCCGCTCGCCACAAGACCGCGCCAGCTTCTGAATTTCTTGATCGGCAGTCCTCGGGCGTCAGCTCTTGTCTTTCGCTGACAGATCCGCCATGCCCTTCAACAACTCGATCGGCAGCGGAAAGACGATGGTTGAACTCTTGTCCCCGGCAATCGACGACAGCGTCTGCATATAACGCAGCTGCATGGCCCCCGGTTGGCGCCCGAGCATCTCGGCGGCCTGCATCAGTTTCTCGGAAGCCTGCAATTCACCTTCGGCGTGAATCACCTTGGCCCGCCGTTCACGTTCGGCCTCGGCCTGCTTGGCGATGGCGCGGATCATCGACTCGTTGAGGTCGACGTGCTTGATCTCGACGTTGGCGACCTTGATCCCCCAGGCATCGGTCTGGGCGTCCAGCACCTGCTGGACATCGGCGTTGAGCCTTTCCCGTTCGGCCAGCAGTTCATCCAGCTCGTGTTTGCCCAGCACCGCACGCAAGGTCGTTTGGGCCAGCTGGCTGGTGGCGGCGAGAAAATCCTCCACCTGGATAATCGCCTTCTGCGGGTCGAGCACGCGGAAATACAGCACGGCATTGACCTTTACCGAGACGTTGTCGCGGGTAATCACGTCCTGCGGCGGTACATCGTGGACCACGGTGCGCAGGTCGACCCGGACCATTTGCTGCACCAGCGGAATCAAGATGATCAGCCCCGGTCCCTTGACCTGCCAGAAGCGTCCGAGCTGGAACACCACGCCACGCTCGTATTCGCGCAGGATACGGAAGGTCGATGCCGCCAGCATCAGCAGCAATAACACCAGCAGAGCGCCGGAACCCATTTGCAGGACCATGATCAATCTCCTCGCCTTGGCGGGTCGTCAACGGCTTTCACTTCCAGCAGCAGGCCCTTGCGCGCGATCACCCGGACCCGTTGACCAGGATGCAGCGGTGTCGGGCTCAGCACCTGCCAGTTTTCACCTTGCAACTGCACCCAGCCGGCGTAGGCATCACCGGCTTTCAGGGCCGTGATGGGGGTCAGGCTGCCCTCCAGTCCGGCGTCGCCGCTGACCACCTGGCGCTGGCGGACCTTGAGGGCCGCGACGATCAAGCCGACCAGCAAGAGCAGCCCGATCAACATCAGGATGAGTTTCAACGGTTGTGCGGTGTTGTCGTCGAATACCTGTGGGTCGAGCAGGATCAGCAGGCCGGCCACGACCGCGACGACACCGCTGAAACTGATCATGCCTAAGCTTGGCAGATGGGCTTCGACGACGATGAGGGCAATGCCCAGCAGGATCAACGCACACCCGGAGTCGGTGATAGGCAGCACGAGCAGGCTCACGACCGGCTCGGCCCCTTCGGCAAGCTGGGGCCCGACCGGCCAGACGATCAGCCACCCGAACAACAGCCAGGCCCACCAGCAACGAGCGCTCACTTGAATTCTCCGCGAGTGCGTTACCCCCACCTGAAAGTCTAGTCGAGTGGCGGAGCCCCGCCGGATAAACCCATGCTCACAGCTTCCGCCGCCTCGATCCCGACCCGCGCGGCGTTAGACCCGGCTCGACTATCGGGAGGCGGTGATAGCGGGAACGGTTACTGACGTTAAGCCGACGCCCCGTGGCGAACTGCCTAGACTCTTACACAAGGAAGACCGCAAACCCATCGCCCTGGGGCATTCGACAGGGCTCGGAGGTGTATCATGCGCATGGCAAAAACCGTGCAGCGCAGCCTGGAACAGGCGCGTTGCGAATTCGACATCGTCGCTCATCCGCATTCGTCCAGCAGCCTGGAAACCGCCCGCCTGGCGGGGATCCCGGCCGAACGCATGGCCAAATCGGTGGTGCTTGACGACCAACATGGCCACTACCTGATGGCGGTATTACCCGCCAGCCAGCACCTGGACCTGAGCAAGGTCCGTGGCGCCAGCACCTGGCAGATCTCCCGGGAAAGTACCCTGGCCTATCTGTTCCAGGATTGCGAACGGGGTGCCGTGCCGGCGCTGGGCGAGTCCTATGGCTTGAAGATGGTGGTCGACCCACTGCTGACCCGTCAGCAGGACATCTACCTGGAGGCAGGCAACCACAACAATCTGGTGCATATGCAAATGGACCAGTACCTGAAACTGGTGCCCCATGCCGAGGTGTGCGAGGTTTGTCACTGAGGCCCGTACACTGTCCTCTACTCACGCGGTGCCTCCCTGCAGGAGCAGCCGGTCGACGCTCGATTGCTCGCGAAGCCCTCTCACAGGCACCGCCGTTTGTCCTGAATACCGGAGCCCCCCATGGAATCACCCGACCACAGCCTGCCATCCCTGTTCAAGCAACTGGGCCTGCCCGACGACCCTGAAAGCATCGATCGCTTTATCGCCACCCATTCGCCGCTCAAGCCGGAGCTGCATCTGGCGGATGCGTTTTTCTGGAGCAAGAGTCAGGCGGACTTTTTGCGGAGCGAGATTCTCGACGATGCCGACTGGGCGGAAGTGGTGGATCAGCTGGATGTGTTGTTGAGGAAGGGGAGAGGGGTGTAAAAAAATGTGGAAAATGCCCTAAATGTAAAAAAATCTGGGGAAGAGATAAAAAAATCTGGGCTTTAATCGCGTTAGTCAGTTTTTTCTGTGGATACCCAGAATGTAATTGGTCGGTTATGCCTACCTGCGTGATGCGCTGGGGTTAAAGGCTTTTGCCTTGAAGCGCTCAGCGATGATCAAGCCTGTGACGCGTAAACGGAGTTTCTGGATCGCTACGACCGCGTGGTCAAAGCCGTGAACCAGCGCTACGACGTGCGCGGTAGCGATTTGTCCCGGTTGGTGATGATGTGTCTGGACAATGGCGGCAAGGTCTCGAAGCTCCGGCGCAAGCAGTTTCAATAGTGTGCCGGAGGCGGTTTTTGATTTTATTGAAGAGCAGGCGGCGCAGGTTTTACCTGAGCAGTAACAACTGTGCTCTACAGCTTTTGCCGTTCTCGGGTTCGGCGACATGCCTGGTCATGTATTGCCCGGGCTTGGGCGTTTTGCCTCCGTTGCGCCCACTGAATCATCAATCCTGTCCGCACCCGTGAACCAGGCTTTATCTCATCAGGGTCCCTGTAACCCTGAGCCTTTACCCGGTTGAATGAAGTAATTGTTTCAAAACTTGACGAGCACCCGGCCGATGCGAGATATTGATAGTTAGCAAACTAACAATGCGAATCTCCCCGTGTCCAAGCACCTCGAACAGTTGCACAAGAACATCAGTGCCGGTCTGGTGGTTGCCTCGCGCCATTGGCGCCGGGTGTGCCAGACCACGCTGGTCAACTATGGCATCTCCGAAGCCTGCGCCATGCCGTTGCTGATCGTCGGCCGTATGGGGCCGGGTGTACGCCAGGTCACCGTGGCCCAGGAAGCCGGGATGGAGAGTCCGTCACTGGTGCGTCTGCTCGACCAGTTGTGCCACTCCGGCTATGTACTGCGCAGCGAAGACCCGAGTGACCGGCGGGCCAAATGCCTGAGCCTGACCGAGGCCGGCGAGCAGTTGATGCACGAGATTGAAACCCAGTTGGTGCGCCTGCGCAGTGAAGTGCTCGCGGGTATCGAGACGGCGGATCTGGAAGCGGCACTGCGGGTGATCCGCGCCTTCGAAGCGGCCGGGCAGAGCTTGGGAGTGGTGAATCCGTGAAGGGTTTCTGGACCGGCATGCCGCCTGCCCGCGACTGGTTCTACGGTGTACGTACCTTCGCCGCGTCGATGATCGCGCTGTACATCGCCCTGCTGATGGAGTTGCCGCGTCCATACTGGGCCATGGCCACCGTGTACATCGTGTCCAGCCCCTTCGTCGGCCCCACCAGCTCCAAGGCCCTGTACCGTGCGATCGGCACCTTCCTCGGCGCCTCGGCGGCGGTGTTTTTCGTCCCGCTGTTCGTGCAGACACCCTTTCTGTTGGTGGTGGCGATCGCGCTCTGGACCGGTATCCTGCTGTTTCTCTCGCTGCATTTGCGCACCGCCAACAGCTACGCGCTGATGCTCGCCGGCTACACCCTGCCGATGATCGCCCTGCCGGTGGTGGATAACCCCCTTGGCGTGTTCGATGTGGCGGTGTCACGGACCGAGGAAATCTTTCTCGGCATTGTCGTGGCGGCGGTGGTCGGCAGCATGTTCTGGCCCCGGCGTCTGGCCCCGGTATTCATTGATGCCGCCGGCAAGTGGTTCGGCGACGCGTCGACCTACAGCCTGCGCTTTATCTCGCGCAACGTGCAGGCCAACGAAGTCAGCGCCTTGCGTGGCTCGATGGTCGCGACCTTCAACAGCCTGGAATTGATGATCGGCCAGCTGTCCCATGAGGGTGCCCGGCCGCAGACCGTGCGCAACAGCAAGGAATTGCGTGGACGGATGATTCACTTGTTGCCAGTGGTCGATGCCCTGGACGATGCCTTGTACGCCCTGGAGCGGCGCACGCCGGAACTGGTGGCCCGTTTCGCGCCCTTGCTCGAGGCTGCTGGCGAGTGGCTGCAAGGCACCGTGAAGGACGCCTCGGTCGAACACTGGCAAACCTTGCGCAGCCAGCTGGAAAGCCTGCAGCCCGGGGCGGCGGAGCTGGACGACCGGCGCCAGTTGCTGTTCTCCAACGCACTTTACCGCCTCGGCGAATGGATCGACCTGTGGCAGGACTGTCGCAGCCTGCAACACGCCATCCAGTGCGAAAGCCAGGACACCTGGCGCGCCGTTTACCGGCACTGGCGCCTGGGCCGGCTGAGCCCCTTTCTCGACCGTGGGCTGATGTTCTATTCGGTGGCTTCGACCATCGTCGCGATTATCATTGCCTCGACGCTGTGGATCCTGCTGGGCTGGACCGACGGTGCCAGCGCGGTGATCCTGGCAGCGGTGGCGTGCAGTTTCTTCGCGGCGATGGACGACCCGGCACCGCAGATCTATCGGTTCTTTTTCTGGACCGCGCTGTCGGTGATCTTCGCCAGCCTCTACCTGTTCGTGGTGCTGCCCAACCTGCACGATTTCCCGATGCTGGTGTTGGCCTTCGCCGTGCCTTTTATCTGCGTCGGTACCCTTACCGTGCAGCCGCGTTTCTACCTGGGCACCTTGCTGACCATCGTCAACACCGCGTCTTTCATCAGTATCCAGGGCGCCTACGACGCGGACTTCCTGAACTTCGCCAACTCGAACCTGGCCGGCCCCGTGGGGCTGCTGTTCGCCTTTGTCTGGACCCTGGTGGCCCGGCCCTTCGGCGCCGAGTTCGCGGCCAAGCGCCTGACTCGCTTCAGTTGGCATGACATTGTCACGCTGACCGAGCCGGCTACCCTGGCCGAACACCGGCATATGGGCGCGCAGATGCTCGACCGTCTGATGCAGCACCTGCCGCGCCTGGCCATGACCGGCCAGGACTCCGGCGCGGCGCTGCGCGAGTTGCGGGTGGCGCTCAACCTGCTCGACCTGCTGGCCTATACACCGCGCGTGTTGGGGGTGGCCAATGGGCTGCTCAAGCAGGTGGTGGAAGAGGTCGGCGAATATTTCCGCGCCTGTCTCACGGCCCGCGAACGCTTGCCGGCGCCCGCGGCATTGCTGATGAGCATGGACCGCACCCGACGGGCCCTGAGCTCCCAGGGGCTGGACGATGGCGAAACCCGCCTGCACCTGCTGCACGCCTTGAGCGGGCTGCGCCTGGCGTTGCTGCCGGGGGTCGAGTTCGTGACGAGCGCCGAGCAACAGGAAAGCCTTCCCCATGGGATCGATGGAGCACCTTTATGATCGGTGACCTGGATATCAGCGGGGTGTTCCTGCCCACGCTGCTGGTGCTGATGGGCATTACGTATGTGCTGTACCTGGTGGTGCACGGGCTGTTGACGCGCCTCCACTTCTACCGCCTGGTCTGGCACCGGGCCTTGTTCAACGTCGGTCTCTACGCTTTGTTACTGGGCGTTGTGGATTCGTTCAGTCGATACCTGATGACATGAAAAAACCTCTTTTAACCATTGGCCGCGTAGTCCTGACTTTGCTCGTGGTGACCTTCGCCTGCCTGGTGGTCTGGCGCCTGGTGATGTACTACATGTTCGCGCCCTGGACCCGGGATGGGCATATCCGTGCCGATATCGTGCAGATTGCCCCGGATGTGTCCGGCCTGATCCAGCAGATACAGGTGCGCGACAACCAGCCGGTGAGCCGTGGCCAGGTGCTGTTCAGCATCGACCAGGATCGCTTCAAACTGGCGCTGCGCCAGGCCAGGGCGGCCATGGCCGACCGTCAGGAAACCCTGGCCCAGGCCCAGCGCGAGAACAAGCGTAACCGTGGCCTGGGCAACCTGGTGGCCGGCGAGCAACTGGAAGAAAGTCAATCGCGGGTCGCCCGGGCCGAACTGGCCCTGGCCGAGGCCCAGGTGGCGGTGGATGCCGCGCAGTTGAACCTCGACCGCTCGGTAATCCGCAGTCCGGTGGACGGCTATGTCAACGACCGCGCGCCCCGTGAGCGCGAGTTCGTCACCGCCGGGCGCCCGGTGCTGGCGGTGGTTGATAGCAGTTCCTTCCATATCGACGGTTATTTCGAGGAAACCAAGCTCGATGGCATCCATGTCGGCCAGGGCGTGGACATTCGGGTGATTGGCGATAGCGCGCGGTTGCGCGGGCATGTCGAAAGCATCGTCGCCGGTATCGAAGACCGTGATCGCACCAGCGGCTCGAACCTGTTGCCCAACGTCAACCCGGCGTTCAGTTGGGTGCGTCTGGCCCAGCGGATCCCGGTGCGTATTGCCTTCGACGATGTGCCGGCGGACTTTCGCATGATCGCCGGACGCACCGCCACGGTGTCGATCATCGAGGACAAGAAGGCCGCGCCGAAAAAAGAGGCCGCGCAATGAAAACCTTGGCACAAGTCGCGACCCTGGGCCTGGGCCTGATGCTCTCGGCGTGTTCGATGGTCGGGCCGGATTACCACCTGCCCGCGGATTCGGCGATGCAACGCCAGGACCTGCAAGGGCACATTGCCGGCGAAGGCGACAATGTGGTGTCGGCACCGGTGCCGAGCGATTGGTGGCGACTGTACCAGGACCCGCGTCTGGATGAGCTGGTCCGTCAGGCGCTGGCTTCCAACACCGATCTGCGGGTGGCGGCGGCGAGTCTGTCGCGGGCCCGGGCCCAGGTGGAAGAGGCCGAGGCGGCTGGCGGCTTCAGTGCCGGGGTGAAGGCGGGGGCCCAGCGTTTGCAGGAGTCCGGCCAGGCCTTTCTGCTGCCGGAAAAGGTCCCGGTGGCCAACGTCGGCGATATCGCGATTTCCGCGTCCTATCAGTTCGACCTGTGGGGCACCTTGCAGCGTGGCATCGAGGCGGCGAAGGCCAATGCCGATGCGACCCAGGCGGCGGGGGATGTAGCCCGTATCACCCTGGTGGCGGATGTGGTGCGCTCCTACACCCAGATCTGCGCGGCCAACGAAGAGCGCGGGATCGCCGAACAGTCCCTCGAACTGCAAGCCCAGAGCACTGAACTGACCCAGCGGCTGCGCGACGCCGGGCGTGGCGACGAAACCCAGGTCACCCGTTCCCAGACCCAGTTCAAATCCCTGCGCGCCGAGCTGCCGCGCTACCAGGCGGCGCGCCAGGCCGGCTTGTATCGCCTGTCGATGTTGTTGGCCAAACCGCTTGAGCAGTTACCGGCCGGTGTCGCCGATTGCGCCGCGCTGCCGCATATTGTCCAGTTGCTGCCGGTGGGCGACGGTGCCGAGTTGCTCAAGCGCCGTCCGGATATCCGCCAGGCCGAACGTCGGCTGGCGGCGGCAACCGCCAGCATCGGCGTCGCTACCGGCGAGCTGTACCCGAACATCAGCATCGGTGCCACGGTGGGGACGGTCGGTTTCCTCAAGGACCTGGGCGAGCCGTCGACCAATCGCTGGGGTTTCGGTCCGGCGATCAGTTGGACTGTGCCGACCAACGGCGCCCGCGCGCGCATCCGTGAAGCCGAGGCGACCACCCAGGGCGTCCTGGCCCACTTCGACGGCGTGGTGCTCAACGCTATTCGCGAAACCCAGACCAGCCTGGCCCAGTACACCGCGCAGCTCGACCGCCGCGACGCCCTGGCCGATGCCGAGCAGTCGGCCAAACTGGCGGCGGGCCAGACGCACCGCTTCTTCAGCGCCGGTCGCGCGTCGTTCCTCGCCGACCTCCAAGCGACTCGCGCCTACACCGATGTGCGCGCCCAGCTGGCGGCGGCCAATACCCAGGTCGCGATGAGCCAGATCGAGCTGTTCCTGGCCCTCGGCGGCGGTTGGGAAAGCGGACGAACGCCACCTGCCGAGCACGCGAAACCCTGAGTCCGTTGCTATGCTCCTTACTATCGGCTGGTCGCCGCTGGTTGGGAGCGTTGGGAAAATCCTAACCATCGTGGTCAGCGTAGCCCGGTGGGGATTCTAATAATGAAAAACCCTTATGCTCCTGGTTTCTGGTGTGTGGCGGTCGCGTTGGTCCTGCTCTCGGCGACCTACTTCTATGGCGTCATGCTGGCGCACCAGATCGACAAGGCCTTGGTCTTTCTCGACAGTGCTAGTGCATTGATCGCGGTGATGTCCATCGCCGTGGTGGCCTGGTCCAGCTACCAGGCGCAACTGGTGAAGAAACGCCAGCTGTCCCAGAGCAAGACCCTGGTGCTGGTCTGGGACACCAAGGTTGCCCTGCGCCGGGTCGAAACCGTTTTCGACCGCTATTTCTGGGGCAGCTACTGGCAACCGGGCCAGACCTTCCAGGAAGTCATGGGCGAACTCACCGGCACCCCGCTGGAAAAAAGCCTCGAAACGCTGAAAAACCAATGCCTGAAACTCGACCGCGAAGTAGCCCATGACGAGCGCCACTGGCTGAGCAACGCTCGCGAATTGTCCGATGTCGCCACGGCCATGGCCCGCGAACGCCATCAACTGGATGTCTGCGACCCGCGTAATGACTCGCCGGACGGCGTGGTGATCAACCGCGACTTCGAAGTGCTGGTGTACACCTGGACCGCGCGGTTGAAGACCTTCGACCATCAACTGGATGAGATGGCCGTCCAGTATTCCTGAGTAAACCCTGCTCCCCCGTGGTAACCGATCCGTCATAACGCGCGCGCGGAAGGGCGCCATCGAGCGCGCCGTTTTCGCGCTGTTCTATCAGTCATTTCCATTTTGTCACTAGGACTGAGATGGTGGCCAGTTGCCCTGCGGGCAAAGCCTTGGGGCCTGCTCCGGCAAATGCTACCCTGCGTCCTTTCGAGCATTGTCGAGCCGGCTCCGGTCAGGGGTCAGGAAGACCAGCATTTCTCCATACAACGGACATCGATCGGGTCAATTCATGAATAAATCAGCAGGCTTGCTTTTAGGTTTTGTCGTGGTGGTCGGCGCGGTGAGCAGCGTTGGCGCTTGGTACACCGGCAATCAGTTGGAAGGGGTACTGAACAACTCGATCCAGGAAGCCAACCAACAGTTGAAAACCGCCCTGGCCAGTGCCGGTGGCAGCGCCAATATCGAGCTGGTGTCGCTTGATCGTCACCTGTTCACCAGCACCGCGCACTATCGGCTCAAGCTGCAGAACCTGCAGGTCGGCGAAGAGAAGAAGGACATCGAGCTGCTGCTCGTCGACCATATCGAGCATGGGCCGTTGCCGTGGTCGCGTCTCAAGGCGCTGAAGCTGCTGCCGGTGATGCTCAGTAGCAACTACGAGTTGGAAAAGAATGAGGTCACCGCCCCGTGGTTCGACGCCGCCAAGGGCGTCGCGCCGCTCAAGGGCCAGGTCGCCCTGGGCTACAACCGTTCGGTGGACGGCAATGTCGAACTGGTGCCGCTGGACTTCGCGCCGGACGCCACCACTACGGTGAAATTCTCCGGGTTGCGCCTGGACTTGAGCGCCAGCGACCTGTCGGCCAAGATCAAAGCCAACGGTTACATGGATAACCTCAAGGTCTCGGCGGTGTCCGCCGAGCAAGGGCCGGTGCAGGTCGAACTGAGCGGCCTGACCTTGGCCAGCGACCTGGTCAAGAGCGATTTCGGTTTCTATCTGGGGCAGAACCTCCTGGAGTTGAGCGAGACCAAGGTCACCTTCGGGACCACGCCCGCAGTGGTCACGGTCAAGGGTTTCGAGCAGAAAGACTCGCTGGAGGCGACGGGCAATGCGCTCTCCGGACGGTTGGCCTATAACGTCGCATCCATTGACTACAACGACAAGCCGGTGGGCAGTGCCCAGATGAGCTGGACGGCGAAAAATCTGGATATCCCGGCGATGCAATCGCTGATCAAGTTGTACCAGGTCCAGTTGGAGGCGCTGCAAAAGGCCCAGGCGGCGGGGGCTGAAGACCCTGAGGCGGCGGTACCGGAACTGACCCCGGCCCAGCAGACCCAGGTCGAAGCCAACATCAAGCAATTGTTGGCCGGCAAACCGCAGATCGCCCTGGAAAATTTCTCGTTCAAGACCGCCAATGGCGAGAGCCGCGCCAGCCTGCTGGTGGACCTGACCAACCCGTCGTCCACCGAACTGCCGCCGGTGGAGCTGGGCAAGCAACTGATCTCGCAGCTGGATGCCAAGGTCTTGCTGTCCAAGCCGATGATCTCCGACCTGGCTGGCCTGCAGGCGCAGATCCAGGGCCAGACCGACCCCAAGGCCATCGCCCAACAAGCCTCGATGGCCAGTGAAATGGCCGGCACCATGGCGTTGTCCACCGAGATGGCGACCGTGCAGGGCAACGATATCCTCTCCACGCTGCACTACGCGGGTGGCCAGGTAGACTTCAACGGGCAGAAGATGCCGGTGGAAGACTTCATCACCCTGGTGCTGACCAAGTTCGGTGGCATGAGCGGCGGTGAACAGCCTTGAGCCCGGCGTTCAAGCCGAAGTGACGCTTTCCAGTCGATACCCATAGCCGTAGATCGTCAGCAACTGCCAGCCGTGTTCGGCGGTCAAGCCCAGCTTGTTGCGCAGGCGATAGATGTGGGTGTCGAGGGGACGCGACGACAGCACTTCTTCATGGGGCCAGAAGCGCTTGTAGAGATACTCGCGCGACAGCGGTCGCCCCAGGTTGGCGAACAGGCAACGCGCCAGGCGATATTCACGCTCGGTCAGGCTGACCGGGCGGCCTGCGCGGGTCACGGTCAGTTCGGCATCGTCGAAACCCAGGTCATTGAAGGTCGCGATTTCGCCGGTCGCGCCGCGTGGTCCGGCATGCCGGCGCAGCACCGCATTGACCCGCGCCTTGAGTTCGTTGGCGCGGAACGGTTTGCTCACGTAATCGTCGGCGCCACTGCCCAGGGCCAGGACGATATCGCTCTCGGCATCGCGGCTGGTGAGCATGATCGCCGGCGGCGGCGCCTCCAGGTGCTCACGGGTCCAGCAGAGCAGCGCCAGGCCGCTGAGATCCGGCACTTGCCAGTCGAGAATCAGCAGATCGAAGGTTTCCCGGCGCAACTGGCGCAACAGGTCCTCGCCGCGCTCGAAACCTTGCAGAGTCCAGGGCGCCTCCCCGATACCGGCCATCTGGCCCAGGGTCTGTTCGACCCGCCGCAGTTCGGCGGGCTCGTCGTCGAGTATGGCGACACGCATGTCTGGATCTGTCTCCTGTAGCGACGGGGCTGTCTTTTAAAACCTGACTCTACAGGCTATCTCCTGAATGGAGGGCTGCAAGTCGGTCGTCAAATCTGAACAATTCTGGCAGATTCGCCGAGCACCCCGGTTTTGCCCATAGAGTAGGTCCAGCACTAAAGGGGCACTTGGAGCAAGTCCGACCCACGGACGGGTGGCGGTTCGGATCCACACGGACCGTCGCCAAGGGAAGGTCAGGATGGCCTCCCTTGGTCATTTTTCCCTCATACCCTGCTGTGTATTCATACGAAGCAACACAGTGTGGTCCGGGGGGCGGGGGGCCTGTGGCATGATTGACCAGGATGGTAGTGTGCCGTCGTTTGTTTCCTCGATCCTGCTCCCTTGAGCGCCTGAGCGGCCAAGCCCATGAGCGAACGCTTTCTTTCGCAGCCTCGTTTTCCTGTTCTTCCATCCCGGCTCGGCCCGCACCTGCTGATGGGGGCCATCTTCTGTCTGATGGGGCCGGCTGTCCTGGCGGCAACCTCCACGCTCCGCGCGCCTTATCTCGACCGCGAGCAGCAATGTCGTGCGCAACCTTTTCCGGCGGTGGTGCTGCACCTGGCGGGCGAGGCCTGGAAGCTCGATGCCACGGGCAAGCAGATAGCCCTGGAAGAAGGGATGAGCCTGGATGAACACGAAGGGCTGAGAACCGCGGCCGATGCCTTTGTCAGCCTGAGGCTGGGCGACGGTTCGAGGATCGTGTTGCCGTCCCGCTCGCAGGTCCGCCTGCAACTGGACGAGACGCAGTCGGTCCCCCAGGTGTTGCTCGAACAGGGTCAGGTCGAGTCCTACGTCATCAAGCGTTTCAGCGATCATGATCGCTTCCAGATTCGGACCTCGGTCGGGGTTCTCGGGGTTCGTGGCACGCACTTTCGCACGCGCAGCGAAGAGGGCCAGGCGCTGGTCGAAGTGCTTGATGGTCAGGTAGCGGTAAGTCGTTCCGAAGCACCGCCGGCGCCTGGCGCCAAGTCGCGCGGCAAGCTGTCCGCCGTGGCCGAGCCGCGGGTGCGGGTCAATGCCCGGCAGGGCCTGAAGATCCAGGACCAGGGCGAACTCGAGCCGGTCGACCTGCTGCCGGCGCCACGGCTGCTCGGCCAGGATGGCCAGCGCGGCGACCAGCCGGTCTGGCAACTCTTTCTCCAGCCCCTGGACGGCGCCCGGCGCTATCGGGCGCAGGTCGCCACCGATGCGACGTTCCTCGATATCAAGCAAGAGCGCTTTTCCAGCACGCCGGATATCCATTTCAGCGGTTTGCAGGCGGCGTTCTACCATGTGCGACTGTCAGCGTTCGACGAACAAGGCCTTGAGGGCCAGACCGGGGTCTACGATATTTACTACTGGCCCAGGACAGTGAATGCTCCCTAGTCGGCGAGCGTTCGGCTCATGAGTGTCTGGCGACGGCGCGCCGATCGCGAGTTGACGCAGGCCCAGCGGCTGCTGCGCGGCTTGTTGCGCGAGTGGCTGTTGGTGACGCTGTTGCTCCTGCCCCTGACCGCGGTGCTGGCGTTGAACCAGAGCCTGGCCTTGAACGCCTTTATCTATGATCGCCTGAGTCGGCTGACGGCGCTGTCCGTTGATCCACGGATCCTGATCGTCACCCTCGACGAGCGCAGCCTGCGGGCGCTGGGCCGTTGGCCCTGGCCCCGCAGCGTGCATGCCGAATTGCTCGAGCGTCTCCGGGCGGCCGAGGTGCGTGGCGTGTTGTTCGATGTGATCTTCAGTGAGCCGGATCGTGCCGGTGACGATACCCGCTTGGCTGAAGCGCTGTGCGCCGCCGGCAATGTGGTCCTGCCCTTGCTGCGAGAGGGCGTGCCGCGCTTCGCCATGCCCCTGCGCGAGATTGCCCCCGTCGAGCCGCTGCGCCGCTGTGCCCGGGCGGTCGGGCATATCAATGTCGAGGCGGACAGCGACGCGGTGGTACGCAGTGTCTATCTGCGCGAGGGACCGCTCGACAACCCCCATGAGCAACTGGCCTGGCTGGCCTATCAGTTGGCGCTGCCGGCTTTCGCACGGACGCCGATGCCGGGTGCCGGGCGTGTGTCCCGGATCCACGGCTGGCAACGTGAAAACGCTATCCGGGTGCCCTTCATTTCCGCCACGGACGGGTTTCCCAGCGTGCCCTACGTCAGTGTGCTGCGCGGTGAAGTCCCGCCCGAGCTGCTACGCGATCGCCTGATCCTGATCGGCGCCACCGCGCCGGGCCTGGGCGATCGCTATGCCACGCCGGTTTCCCAGCGTTCCGGCACCAGCGCCGGGGTGGAGATCCAGGCGAACATCCTCAATGGCCTCTTGCAGCGGCGCAGTATTGTCGAGCTGCCAGCCTGGTTGGCCGTGCTGTTGTCGATGGCCAGCGTGGCGCTGTTGCTGGGGTTGCTGCTGTGGCGTGCGCGGCAGGCGCTATGGTTGACCCTGGGGTGTGCGGGCCTGGTGCTGTTTGGCGCCTGGGGCCTGCTGCGACTGGGCCTGTGGTGGTCGCCGGGAGCCGCGCTGATCGGCGTGCTGCTGGCCTGGTTGCTGTGGAACTGGCGACGTCTGAGTGCGTTGCTCGCCTATTTTGGTTGGGAGCTGGCGCGCCTGAATGCCGAACCCGCGATCCTGCCGGAACAGCGCCAGCCGCTCCCACCCCGGGGCGACGTGTTGCAGGGCAACATCGCCGCGTTGGAGCAGGCCCTCAATCGCAGCCGCGATACCCGCCGGTTCATGGCCGACGGCCTGGAGTGCCTGCCCGTTGCCACCCTGATCACCGACACCGCGGGCCAGGTGCTGCTGGCCAATCGTAGCGCCCGCGCGTTGCTGGGATGCTCTCCCGTCGGTGAAAACGGCCTCGACTACCTGGCCCGCCTGGGGCTGGCGGGCCTCGACGCGGCTGTTCGTCCGCCGCTGTCGGCGCTGCTGCCCCAGGAGTTTCGCGATATCCGGCAACGGGCCTTGCGTCTGGACCTGGCGCCCTTGTTGTCGGCGGAGGGCGAGGTCTGCATGGGGTGGTTGCTGAGCCTGGCGGACCTGACGAGCGAGCGCGACGCCGAGCAGCAGCGCACGACCTTGCTGCGCTTTCTGTCCCATGACCTGCGGGCACCGCACTCGGCGATCCTGGCGTTGCTGGACGTGCGCCGGGAGCACGATGGCGAGACGCTGCTGCACGGGCAGATCGAACAACAGGTGCGCCGTGCCCTCGGCCTGACCGAGTCCTTCGTGCACCTGGCCAAGGCCGAGTCGGAGGCTTACCGGTTCCAGCCCGTGCTGTTCGCCATGCTAGTGCTGGATGCCTTCGACCAGGTAGCGCCCTTGGCCCGGCTCAAGGGCGTCGAGCTGCGTCATCAACTCGACGAGGCCGATGAAAGTCTGGTCTGGGCCGATGGCCCGCTGTTGACCCGGGCGTTGTTCAATCTGCTGGAAAACGCCATCAAATACAGCCCTGGCGGCACGCGCATCAGCCTCGACCTGACGGTGCTGGACAACGAGCTGGTCTGTCGCCTCAGCGACCAGGGCCGGGGGATCAGCGCCGCTGAGCTGCCGCTACTCTTCGATCCCTACAGACGCCTGACCTCCGCGCAGAACACCGTGGGTCTGGGCCTGGGCCTGTCGATGGTCAAGACCGTGATCGATCGGCATGGCGGTCGCATTCACTGCGCCAGCGTCGAGGGCCAGGGCACGACGTTCACGATTTACCTGGCACTGTGGCAGGCGTGAGCGGGCGCCACACCCCGATCTCCGGGGGCGATGACGAGCGAATAAATCGTGGACCTGATTTTTTCGTCTAACCTTCGTGAAAGGCAGTGGGGGGAAGTGTGTTCGACCGCTGTCGCTAAGCTCCGTCTTGTGTGTTCGGACCAGGCGGGAGCATTGGACTCCGGCTGTCACTCGGGAAATGGACGATATGCCGCGTAATGCTCGACTCTGTTTTGGGGGCAGATTGCACCCGTTGTTGGGGGTGGCGCTGTGTAGCCAGTTGCTGTGGCCACTCAGTGCCTTGGCCGATGTTTCCTACGATCAACTTATCCGCCAGGCCCGTGACGGCAGCTACACGCCGGCGCTGGCGCACTTGCGCCAACTGCCCGTCGAACAGCAATCCACCGGTCAGATCAGCGATCATTTGCAGATCGCCAGTTGGGCCGGGCTGGATGCCGAAGTGGTCAGCGTCTATGAAACCCAGGGCGTTCATCGAACCTTGCCGACCCCGGCCCTGACCGCCGTTGCCCGCGCCTATCGCAATCTGAAGCACTGGGATGAAGCCGAACGCCTGTATCGCCAGGCCCTGCAGCGCGAACCGCAGAATGCCGACCTGCAACTGGGCCTGGCGGTTACCGAGGCCGATGGTGGCGATCCGCGGGATGCGGTGCGTCGGGCGCGCGAGCAGGTCGTCCGGCAGCCCAATGATCCGGCTCGACGCATGGCCCTGGGTTATGCGTTGACCCGCTCGGGCAATAACAGCGATGCCTTGTTCGAGTACGACCAGGCCTTTGTCCGGTCCGCGGACAAACCCGAGGTCATGCGTGAATACCTGTTCGCCCTGGAGCGTGCGCGCCTGCCGGAACCGGCCTTGCGCCTGGCCCAGCGGCATCCGGGGTTGATCGATGCGCCAGCGACCCGGCGCCTCGAAGGCGAACTGGCCGCCGAACGGGTACGCCTGGCCGAGTTGCCAACCCGTACCGAGGCGGAGCGCTTTGTCGTCGCCGATCGCGCCCTGGCCGATTATGACCGCCTGTTCGCGGCGTGGTCCGCGGACCCGGGGGCCCATGACGATATCGTGCACTGGCGCATCGACCGCCTGGGGGCGCTCAAGGCCCGCTCGCGCAATGCCGAGGTGCTGTCCGAGTACCAGAAGCTGCTCGATGACGGTGTGACGATCCCGCCCTATGCCCTGCGTTGGATTGCCTCGGCCTACCTCGCGGTGCGCGAGCCGGAGAAGGCCGTGGCGCTGTATCGGCAGATCCTCTCGGTGCCAGGCGCGGACCCGACTGACCAGGCGGGTGACACCTCGGCTCTTGTCTATGCCCTGATTGAAAGCGACCAGCCGGAAGAAGCCCGCTTGGTGGCGGATAAACTGGCGAAAACCGTACCGCCACGCTTGCAGCTCAAGGGGGTGCCGGGCGGCGTGCCCAACGATGCCTGGCTGGAAGCCCAGCAATTGGCGGCCCAGATGGGGTTGCACAACGGTGACCTGCCCGCCAGCCAGCAAGGCCTGGAGGCACTGGCCGGCCAGGCGCCGGGCGACGTTGGCTTGCGGGTGGCGCAGGCCGATATGTACCTGTCCCGCGCCTGGCCACGCCGTGCCGAGGCCCTGAACAAGGAGACCGAAAACGAGGCACCACGCGACATGGGGCTGGAAGTTGCCCAGGGCAACACCGCCCTGGCGTTGCAGGAGTGGCGCCAGCTCGATGTGCTCACCGACGACGTCGCCGGACGTTTTCCGGAGAACCCGCAGGTCCAGCGCCTGGAGCGTCTGCGTGAGGTCCATGAGATGGCCGAGCTGCGGGTCGAGGCCTATACCGGCAAGAGCTTCGGCGGCGGCGCCAACGGTGCCGGTGCGGTCACCGGCAGCCGTGACTACGGGATTGAAAGCGTGCTCTACAGCCCGCCGATCAACCAGGACTGGCGATTGTTCGCCGGGGCTGGCTACGCCTTCGGCCGCTTTACCGAAGGCGATGGCCAGCGCCGCTGGCAGCGGCTCGGGGTGGAGAATCGATCCCGTGACATGACCCTCGAGGCCGAGCTCTCCAAGCAGTCCTACGGCTACGGCGACAAGCTTGGCGCGCGCCTGGCGGCGGCCTTCGATATCAACGATCACTGGCAATACGGCGGCAGCCTCGAACGGCTGTCGGCGGCGACGCCATTGCGGGCCTTGAAGAATGATATCAGCGCCAATTCGGCGAGCGCTTTCCTGCGCTGGCGCGCCGATGAGAGTCGCGAATGGAAGCTGGCGATCACGCCTTCGCATTTCAGCGACGGCAACAACCGTACCGAAGCCCTGCTCAGCGGCCGCGAAGGCATCTACAGCAGCGCCCATGTACAAGTGGACCTGGGCCTGGAAGTCAGTACCAGCCACAACAGCAAGAGCGAAGACGTACCGTACTTCAACCCCAAGTCTGACTTCAGCTTGTTGCCGACGGTGAACGTCAACCACGTCCTCTACCGTCGCTATGAAACCCAGTGGAGCCAGCAATTCCAGGTTGGGGCCGGGACCTACAGCCAGCGCGATTATTCGACGGGCGCGGTTGCACTGCTGGGCTACGGCCAGCGGGTGAGCTGGAACGATGTACTGGAGGCCGGGGCGAATCTGAGTTGGATCAGTCGACCCTATGACGGCGACCGCGAACGCGACGTGCGGCTGATCGTCGACCTGACCTACCGCTTCTAGAAGGGGTTGATGATGCCTTTGATCACGCGTTGCATCCTATTGTTGGGAGCCTTGCTGATCGGCGCTTGCGCCCAGAAACCGGCTGAGTTTGTCGCGCCCGCGCAGCGGGCGGTACCAGTCAATGAGGCGCCCTGGCCGAAAAATCACTTTCTCAGCCTGACCTACCATGACATCGAGGACCGCGACCCCGATCAGGCGGTGGTCGCCGTACGTACCGAGCGATTGCTCGAGCAGTTGGCCTGGTTGCGGGAGAACAACTATCGGCCGGTGACCGTGGACCAGATCCTGGCGGCGCGCAACGGCGGGCCGGAATTACCGCCCAGGGCGATCCTGCTGACCTTCGATGACGGCTATGCGAGTTTCTACACCCGTGTGTTGCCGGTGCTCAGGAGCTATCGGTGGCCGGCCTTGCTGGCGCCGGTCGGTGTCTGGATCGATACCCCGGCGGATAAACCGGTGAATTTTGCCGGTGAGTTGCGCCCACGCGCCGAGTTCCTGAACTGGGTGCAGATCAAGGAAGTGGCCGCCTCGGGGCTGGTGGAAATCGTTGCCCACACCGACGCCAGCCACCAGGGGCTGCTCGCCAATCCCCAGGGCAACCTGCAACCGGCGGCGGCGACCCGACGTTACGATGCGGCGAGCGGTCGGTATGAAAGCGAGGCCGATTTCGAGGCGCGCTTGCGTGCGGATGTGATCGCCATCTCGACCAAGATTCGCGCGGCCACCGGTTACTCGCCACGGGTCTGGATCTGGCCTTACGGCACTGCCGATGGCACTGCGCTGAAGGTGATCGAGAGCCAGGGTTACAAGATGGCACTGACCCTGGACGATGGCATCGACAGCCTTGATCAACTGCTGAACAGCCCACGTTTGCTGGTGGCGGCGGACCCGGATGGCGGCCACTACGCCAGCAGTATCGTTGCCGTGCAGAACCGCTTGCCGATGCGCGTGGTGCATGTCGACCTGGACAACGTCTACGACCCGGACCCGGTGCAGCAGGAAGCCAACCTCGGCAAGCTGGTCCAGCGCATGGCGGACATGGGCGCCAATACCGTGTTCCTGCAGGCATTTGCCGACCCTGCGGGCGACGGCCTGGTGCACGCGCTGTACTTCCCCAACCGCCACCTGCCGATGCGGGCCGACCTGTTCGACCGCGCCGCCTGGCAATTGCGCACCCGGGCCCACGTCAAGGTTTTCGCCTGGATGCCGGTGCTCAGTTTTGCCCTGGATGAAAAGCTGCCACGGGTGACGCGCTGGGACCCGGCCACCGGGCAAGCCGCGGTTGACCCGAAACAATACCGGCGCCTGTCGCCGTTCGACCCGGATGTACGGCGGATCATTGGCGAGATCTACGAGGATGTGGCCCGACTGACCTCGGTCGACGGCATCCTCTATCACGATGACGCCGTGTTGTCCGACTTCGAGGACGCCAGCCCACAGGCGCTGCGTACCTACGCGGCCAATGGTCTGCCGGGTACGATCGGCGCACTGCGCGGCGACCCGGCGACGCTGCAACGCTGGACGCGGTTCAAGAGCCGCTACCTGATGGATTTCACCGGCGAACTGACCGCCAAGGTGCGGGCCATTCGCGGACCGCAGGTGCAGACCGCACGCAACCTGTTCGTGGAGCCGGTGATCGATCCGCGCAGTGAAACCTGGTTTGCCCAGAACCTTGATGACTTCCTGTCCGGCTACGACTGGACCGTGCCCATGGCCATGCCATTGATGGAAGGGCAGAGCGAGAAACACTCGGCCGACTGGTTGGAGGCGCTGGTCGACAAGGTCAAGCAACGCCCCGGTGCCCTGGAACGCACGGTGTTCGAGCTACAGGCCCGGGATTGGCGACAGAAACCGGCGACGGATCTTGACGGTGAGCTGCTGGCAGACTGGATGGGACGGCTCAAGCGCCATGGCGCCAGCAGTTTCGGTTATTACCCGGACAACTTCCTGGACAACAGCCCGGCCGTGCAGGCCGTGCGCCCCGCACTTTCCAATAAATGGAATCCTTAGATCATGATGGATCGAATCCTGGCACTGCTCGTCCTGGCGCTCGTTCTGGGAGTTCCCCTGGGCGTGATTTTCCTGGTCACCGGGCAATTCCTGATGGACTTCGTGTTCTTCTACCCGTTGTTCATGTCGGGGTTGTGGATGGCCGGTGGCTTGTACTTCTGGCTGCACTGGGAACGCCACTGGCCCTGGGAAGCCGATACCCTGCCGCCGGCGCTGGCGGGTGAGCCGCTGATCTCGATCCTGGTCCCTTGCTTCAACGAAGAGCACAACGTCGCCGAAACCATCGAGGCCGCGCTGGGCCAGCATTATCCGAACATTGAAGTGATCGCCATCAATGACGGCTCCAAGGACGACACCGGCCAGTTGCTCGATCGCCTGGCGCAGCTGGATCCGCGCTTGCGGGTGATTCATCTGGCGCAGAACCAGGGCAAGGCGGTGGCCCTGCGCATGGGCGCCGTGGCGGCCCGCAGTGAGTATCTGGTGTGCATCGACGGCGACGCCTTGCTTGCGCCGCACACGGCGGCTTATCTGGTGGCGCCGATGCTGGAGAACGCCCGCCTGGGTGCCGTGACCGGCAACCCACGGATCCGTACCCGCTCGACCTTGGTCGGACGGGTCCAGGTCGGCGAATTTTCCTCGATCATCGGGTTGATCAAACGCACGCAACGGGTCTTCGGGCGGATTTTCACCATCTCCGGAGTGATCTGCGCCTTCCGCCGTACAGCGCTGGATCGGGTCGGCTACTGGAGCCCGGACATGATCACCGAAGACATCGATATCAGCTGGAAGCTGCAACTGGATCACTGGAGCATTTTCTACGAGCCACGGGCACTGTGCTGGATCCTCATGCCGGAGACCTTGCGTGGGTTGTGGAAGCAGCGGCTGCGCTGGGCCCAGGGTGGCGCGGAAGTGTTGTTCAAGAACATCCGCGGCATCTGGCAGTGGAACCATCGTTATCTGTGGCCGCTGTTGTTCGAGTACTGCCTGTCGACGGGCTGGGCGTTCACCTTCCTGTTGTCGATCATTTTCTATTGCATGGGCCTGTTCATCGAGATGCCTGCCTCCATTGCCGTACATCGCATTGTGCCGCCGGCCTTTACCGGCCTGCTGCTGGCGATCGTCTGCCTGGCGCAGTTCGCGGTCAGCGTGCTGATCGACCGTCGTTACGAAAGAGACCTCTGGAAAATCATGTTCTGGGTGGTCTGGTACCCGCTGGTGTTCTGGTTCATCAGCTTCTTCACCACCCTGGTCAGCTTTCCCCGGGTGTTGTTTGGCCAGAGCCGCAAGCGGGCCCGCTGGGTCAGTCCGGATCGGGGGATCAAGCCTCACGCTGACGACAAGCAGAGGGTGCGCTCATGAAAATCATCAGAACCCGCCAGCGGCCATTCATGGTGGTAGTCGATGTGGTGCTGACCGTGCTGGCCTGGATAGGCCTGTTGTACCTGTTGATTCAGGGTTTGTGGCCATTGTTCGACGGGCATACCGGGCCACGGATCGATATCTCGTTCTTCGACGCCCTGAATACCTTGCAGGTTTATCTGTGGATCGGTCTGCTGAATGCCGCGCTGTTGATCGCCTGGGCGCGTTATCAGCAACGCAAGAGCCGTAGCTTCGCCAAGCGTCGTCTGCCCGCGCCGGTGGTCGGCGATGAGGGCTTGAGTCGCAGCTTCAAGCTGAGCGAGGACAATTTCGCCCGGATGCGCCAGTCCGCGAGGATGGTGGTGCACAACGATGAGCACGGGGAAATACGTGAAGTGTTTACGCACCTGTATCGCGTCGAGCCGGAGGAGCGGCCGTCGCCGCTGGCGCCGCCAGCCCATCTTCAGACCATCCGGCTGGTGACGGAGAATGACGGCAACCGTCCGCGACTGTAGCGTTGCTCCCTTATGAACCGCTGATGGTCGATGCCGGGCAGGGCCGCCTCGCGCCTAACTATCTACTGCACGAGCAGGATGTACCGTGCTCTACGCTTTTCCCTTTTTCCATGGAACAAGGGAAATCCCATGACCACTTCCGTAGAGAACCCGCCCAGGGACAGCGTTGAGTCGGCCAGCGAGGGCGCCACAGCGGTTTTACCCGACCCTGATGGCGTCGCCCTGGAGCGCCTCGGCGAGAAACTCTCCGAACATATCGCGACTTCCGAACGCCCCAGTCTGTTGCTCAACCGGCTCCAGGCGGCGCTGGTGCGTGGGCTCGATAGCCAGCAGCGGCTCAAGGCGCTCTTCGAGCGGGCGCCGCGGATCGGTACGCTGCTCACACAGATACTGACCCAGTCCTTCGGACACGATCCGCACCAGCTCCTGTTCACTCCGCCGTTGCGCTGCGGTGCCGGGCAAACGGCACGAACCCTGGCGCAGGTGGCCATGTCGCTGTTGCGCAATCCGTTTCTGTCCCTGGGACCGGGCCATGCTGTGCGACTGAGCCTGGCCGCCGAACCGGACAGCCTCCTGCCGTTGGACCCGGAGCAGGTTCTGGAGCGTCTGAAGGCCCTGGGGTTGTCTTCCAGGATCGACACCGCCCTGCGCAGCTATTGGTATCAGCCGGCCTGCGACAGCGCTGTTTCGCGACGGGAGCGGCTGATCGAGCTGCACAAGCTGCTGTTTCACGACAAGGCCCTGTTGGCCCGTGGCATCGACGAGTTGTCCTCCGCCGGGTTCCACATGTTGATGGGGTTGCTGGATGCTCCGACTCCCGAAGCGCGTGCGCTCGCCGGTGGCCGCTGGGGCCGTCTGACGGCGTCGGAGCTGGTCTGGCCGGGAAAGGACCGGGCTGCGCTGACGTTGAGCGGAGCCTTGCACCTGCATGGTTCCGGCAGCGCCGAGCGGGGCAGGCAGGTGGTCTTCGTGCCCGGTATGTCCACGGAGTTCTTCGAGTTTGCCAGCCACGCCGACCTGCAACGCGGGCTCCCGGAGCTGTTCAACGCGCCGGGCAATTATCGGCTCTGGCAGTTGCTGGCGCTGCAGGAGCGCGATTGGCTGTTTCCCCAAGCGCAGCGCCCGGCCCTGGCATACCGCTTCCAGGCCGGCGCGGAGCTCGCTGGCGATGCCCTGGCCCACAGCGCCCTGAGCCGGTTGGATACGCAATTGGCCAACGAGTGGGCTGCCGCGTTGTTGCTCAACACGGCGTGCATGCTGCCGGAGGGATTGACCGATGCCGGGCGCTTGACGCCGTTGCAGGCGGTGGATGCCATGCAGGAGTCGCGCGCCGCCTTGACGGCCTTGCCGCCCCTGCGAATGACGCTCACGCAACTGCTGCGGCGCGACGAACGCCGCCGGATGCTGGAGATCACCTTTGGCAGCCTGGCCGCTGGCCTTCCGGTGCGCTTGCGGCAGAGCAAAGTCCGGCAGCAGGAACGGGCCATCCTCAAGCTGCTCGATGAGCAGGACCCGGGACGCGACACCCCGGCTTATAGCGAACTGCTGGCGCGCCACACGCTTTGGCAACAGCAGGCGGCTGATCTGCGGGGCCTGCTTCGGGACCGGAATGGCTACTCCCGGGCTGAGTTCTGGAGCACGAGGGACAAGGACGGCAGCGATCTTTCCGGCCAGATGCTCAAGGGGCGCGGCCAGGGATTGTTGTACGAGGCGCAGATGCAGCATCGGCTCGGGCTGATCAATCAGCAGGAATTGGAGCGTGTGCTCGCGGTGTTGCCACAACCTCGGGCTGACGTGCATGCCGACAGTGATACGCGGATCGCTGGTATCGCCCTGGGGCCGCCAACCTCGCGCTGGTCGCTGACCGGGGCCTGTGTCATCAGTACCCGACAAGCGCTGGCCGATCCACGCTCGGGCGTCTCGGCGCTACTGTTTGTGCCGGGACGGCTGGGCGGGCTGCAACGTTTCATGAGCCTCGACAGTCTCTCGCAACAGCTGGACATCACCTTGCGCAGCCTGGAGTGCGAAACCCTCTGGCCGTTGGTCCCCCGGGACCTGCGTGGCGAGGCGCGCAGCTGGGTTCGGAGGTTACCTGCTGACGAGCCGATATCCTTCCATTACCCGTCCATTGAAACGGACGCTCTGCAGCAGGGACTCCAGCAGCAGATCCAGGACCACCTTCGGGTCTGTCGGCGGATCGAGGGCGGCTTGCGGCCGTTCTCGGAAATCGGCGACGTCAACAACTCCCTGCAACTGCTGGCCCATGAGCTGGAGGAAAACCTCGGTATTCCGGGGCACGATGCCCGGGAGCGGGCGCTGGACAACATGGCCGTGCTGCAGCTCGGCACGGCGCAGGCGCAAGCTCTTCCCAGCTGGTTGTCCGAGGCATCCCGTTCGGTACGCCAGCAGTACGCGCGACTGCTGGCCCGCTATCAGAGCAGCGTGCATGTCCTGGAGCGCAAGCTGGAAAACCAGTTGCCGGACCTGGATGACTTCGCCCGTGGGAAAATCATCGAGCAGCTCAAACAGGACGGTTTTTATCCAGGACTGGATATCGACAAGCCGCTGTTCGATCTTCCCGACAGTGTCGAGCGGGTGTGGGTCGGGCACCCTGAGCGCACGGTGGGCGAGGCGGGCCCGAAAACAGTGGTCAGCGAGGGCCGCCGCCGCTACAGCTTCTTGCGCCTGGCCCTGGAAAACCTCGACCCGCAAGCGCCTGGGACCAAGCGTCGTCTACAGCATGGACGGATATTGGACACAGCCTGGCGGCAGCGTCTGAGCCCCGAGTACCTGATCGGCACGATTTCGGCGTTGGATCTTGGCGGGCACTACGACAGCCTGATCCAGCGGGTTTTTTACGGTGTCGATAACCCCGGGCTCGAACCGTTGCGGGCGTTCGACCGGGTGCTGTTGTACCGGCTGGTCAGACAACGGGCCCGTATGGAGTTGTTCAGTGCCCGGCAACAGGGGCTCAGTGACTGGGCCGCGGGGGTCTTCGAGGTGGCCTTGAACGCTGAGTTTGCCGCTGACCTGCGTAATGACCGGCTTGAGCTTGAGTTGCACTTCATCACCTTCGCCGGCCGGGCTTTTGCCCGGGCCCGGCATGTCGGCAATGCCGTGGCGATCCACGACAAGGTTTGCGGGAGAACCCTGGTCTATCTGCCGGGTGCCGCGCATGCACAGGCGCTGACTGAACACACCGACCTGGCGGCGGCGCAACGCGCGCTGGTCGATATCGAGCAGGCACCGCAACGGGTGGCGGACATTGTGCAAAGACTGGCGCCAGGCTGGGATAAGGAGGCCGTTGAGGGTTATCCCGCCGAGCAAGGCCAGGCGGCGGCGTGCCCAATGCACCTGGCTCCCCTGCAAGGTGATCGGGTTTCAATCGCCCTGAATCCCTTTGGGGGCGGCCCGGTTTCCGCAGTCAATGCCGTTACGCTGCTCAAGACCGTCAAGAGCTGGTGGAGCAGCGAACCGGAGCAAGCCGTGCCGGATTCCGCGGCGCTGGAAAAGGAGGTCAGGCGTGAGCTAGCGGAAAATCCCGAGCATTGGTTGCGGCTTGGGAAAACCCGGCGATCCGACCTGTCGCTGATACTGGCGCATGCCTTTGTCCTGCGAGCTCAGCAGCGTGCCCGGTCGATTTCCAACTCTGCCCGGCAACTGTCGCAGATCCGCGAGGAACGCGCGCGCGAGCAGCGTTCTGCCTATTGGCTCAGGGTCTTGTCGGTGGTGCCCGTTGTCAGCATCGCGGTCAATTTCCATGAGACGGCCGTGGCTTTGCGCCGGTTTCATCGCAGCGGCGATCCGCGCGACGCCTTCGAACTCTTCAAGGCCGCGCTTATGACGCTGGTCGATGCCGCGCTGACTTTTTATCCCGGCAGCCTGGCGACCCGGCCGGCTCGGGCCAGCCATGCGCTCTGGCCGCGCGGGGCGCTGAGGACCATCAACAACCGCCAGGCGCTCTCCCACAAAGGTGCGATGGCGCTGAGAAAAATCGACACCGCAGTCAAGCCCAGGCCTGTGCTTCCAGGGTATGAAGCGAAGATCACCTTGGACGATGCGATCGCCCTGCACGGTCCGAGCAATGCCGGCAGCTACGCGAAAAATGGCGTGCAGTTCATCACCGATGGCAGCCACAACTATGAGGTCTACTGGCCCAAGGGGGAAAAGGCCCTGCGCTTGAAGAAAACCGCCGCGCAGGACAATGAACTGATCCTGCATATCCACGAACCTGGCGAATACCTGTTGCGTGCCGACGCGCCCGAGCCCGTGGCTGGCCCCAGTCGGGCCAGTTGGCATCGCCCCTGGGAGCCGGCGACGGTTGCCGCAGGTACGTCAGTGCCGCAATTGGAATGGATGACGCGTCGACCGGCCTTGTTGTCCACGGACTGGAGAGCGTGGGGGCTGCTATTGGATGACGAGCAGGTCCACGTGTTATCGGCGCCCCAGGGGTTGTATCGGCTACAGGGGAAAATCCACAAGACGCGTCTGTTGAAACTCGATGATCGTTATTTCGAACTGCTTCCCGACGGTCCGCATATTCACCCCGATATCGTTTTTCTGAAACGTCCCGGTTCGTTGTCCGCGCAGGCTCGAACCGACTTCAACCGCTGGTGGGAGCATTTGGACGAACAGCCGATTCCGGCCACCTTCGATCATCGGAGCCAGACCTGGACGCTGCGCACGCCCTTGTTCAGCGTGCCCCCGGAGCAGTCCCTGGCGCGGCCCCTGGACGGCATGCTGCAAGCCAACCAGCGCAGGACGCTCAATCGGCTGATCGAACGTTCCGATGTGGAGGGTACGTCGGTGACGGCCAGCCGCATGGTCGCGCTCAGGCGCACGCAGGAAGCCTGGGTTTCGCGGGGGGTGGACATGCATGTGCTGTTCAGCGAACTGGATATCCGGCCCATCCGCGGGCGCAACTTTCCAATCGACGAGCCGAGGAGTACGACGGGGTTTTCCCGCCTGGACTTTCATACGCCCCACGTGGTTGACCCGCGGATCTTCGACGTCAGCGGACCGCCTCGCGTTGCCGGCCTGGCGCTGAATACCGAGCAAGCGGTGATGCCGATCCTGCGCCGCCATGGTTTTGTGGTGACCGAGGTTCCGAAGTCGCGGTCCTTCAATACGGTCAACCTGTTCTGTACTCACCCGGGCTCGGATCAGCTGTACTTCATCATGCTCAAATGGACCAAGCGCTGGTCGGTGACCTTGCGCCGTTCCCGAGGGGCGCCGCAGCAACTGACGGATGAGTGGCTGCGCAGAATCGTCGACCTGCGCACGATGGGCCAGCACCAGCTGCTGCAACCGGTCAGGGAAGCTATGGAACAGGGGCGCCTGGTGAAAATGGTCGGGGGGTTGCAGCGGGTGCCGGGTTCTGATCGGGTCGTGGTGTTTTTAGTCAGGGCGCAATAGGGGGGCAGTGGTTGTTGCCCGAGGTGGGTTTGCGGGAGGTGGGCAGATGGCGGACTGACGGATAACCTGAGGTTCATCAATACCTGAGCGTCCAGCGCCGCACCCTTGATACAGCGTGCTTCCGCACTCGACTTACACATAACGCTCTTAAGTGGTCCGGCGTAGCTTGCTTACATTGGCTGCTGCCCCCTATAGTTGGCCCTGTCGCTGTACAAGCCAGCGACCGGATTTGGCGATCCGAATCAAGTTAGGCGCAGTTGCATCATGTCCTTTCGTACATGTTATTGGCATGAGCGATTGCACTTCATGGTGGCTGTGCGCGGGAGACCTTCGTGTCTGCCGGGTTTCTAACTTACCGGTTCGCCAACCTGCGTACAGCTGCCACCCATTTTGTTTGGCGACGAGATGGAGGGTTCTATTCTCAAGTTAGGAGTTACGCAACATGACGCAATACATCTCGCTTCAAACCAATTTACCCGACCGCCCCGTCCTGTTGATCGACAGTCACGTCCCCGTGGCCCAGTTGTTGGAGTGCGCGCAGCAGCGCATCAAGGCGGGTACCGATCTGCTGGAAAGCATCACGTCCGTGAGCATCACCTGCCTGGAAGATAACGATCTGTATCGATTCACCAGTGCCGCGTATCTGCTGCTTCGGGAGGGGGCGGATATGCTGGAGGTGGTGAGGCGGCGAATTGACGGATAGCCTACGGTCATTGTTCGTTACAGACTTAAAATCAAGCCCTGACGTTTTATGCAGGGCTTTCACGGCTTGACTCGATAAGCAATAAAATATTTTGACTCTTCATCGTGGCCTCAGTTGGCAGCAAAGCCCCGAATCAACGATCCGGAGCTTTTAATTTGCAGACTCGTGGCCTGCAGCGACTAAGCCTTTTTCACTTTGAATCGACTCAACTCGCGCTGCATCAACGATGCCCGCATCGAAAGATCTTTCGCCGCGACCGCGCAATCCTGCGAGTTGGACTGGTTCTTCTGCGTCACTTCGTCGATCTGCTCAAGGCCGACACTGGCCTGTTGCAAACCGGAAGCCTGCTCACTGGAAGCCTGGTAAATCATGGAGACCAGGTTTGACACCGAGCTGGTTCCGCTGACGATATTCTTAAGTGATTCGGCGGTTCGGCCCGCGATGATCATGCCGCGCTGTGTCTTGGTCGAGGAGTCGGCGATCAGTGCCGCCGTCTGTTGGGCCGCCTCGGCACTGCGGGCCGCCAAGCTGCGCACCTCATCGGCGACCACGGCAAAACCACGCCCAAGCTCGCCGGCCCTGGCAGCCTCGATCGCGGCGTTCAGCGCCAACAGATTGGTCTGCGCGGCAATGTTGTCGATGGTGGTGATGATCGCCGTGATGTCTTTACCCGAATTGTCGATTTCGGCCATGGCGGCAATCAGCTCGCTCATCAGTTTGTCGCTTTCGCCTGCGTCGGCCAGTGACGCTTGGGATTGCATATCGGCTTTTTTGGCGTTGGCGGCGTTGTCGGAAGTCTGCGCGGCCATCTGTGTCATCACCGCGCTGATCTCGGTGATGGACGATGCGGAATTGGATGCCCCGTCCGACAACGACTGGCTCAAATCCGTGACCTGTTCCGAGCTGTGGGTGATCTGGGTGGCGCTGACCTGCACCTCGGAAATCAGGTTGTTCAGGTTGCTGACCATCTTTTCCAGCGACTTGCCAAGTGTATCCTGAGGCGAAGACAACCTGACCTCCAGATCCAGATCGCCTTCGGAAATGCGCTCGGCCACTCGCACCTGGCGTTGCAGGCTTTCGGACATCTCGTTCAGGGCGCTTGATAGGTGTCCTACCTCATCTTCGGATTGCTGAACCAGGCGATGAGAGAAATCGCCTAGGCTTATATTGGCTGCCAGTGCCGCGGCCTCGCGAATCGGCCCGGCGATTTTCGCTGCGGTAAACCAGAGGGCCGCCAAAGCCAGCAGTGAAATAACCAACCCCACCGATACTTGCCAGATGCTGTTGTTGATGCTGCGCGACTGCAATTCATGTTCCAGGGCAATCGCCTGACTCATGACCACCGCTTTGGGCAGACGAATCAACACAGCCCAGGGTTTACCTGTTCGCCCAAGCTGAATCGGCATCAGCACTTCAATGTTCTGAGTGGCCTGGTTGAGCAGGCCGGTACCGCGACCACCTTGGATATCGCCGAGAACCTTTTCCCACGAGTCAGGTAACAACGCCTTGATGGGCTGGCCAATCAGATCGGTACGCTGACTGTCGGCCACCACCAATCCCTGGTTGCTCATAATCGATACCGAACCCTTTCCGCCGTAAAGATCCGCGGACATCTGCTCGCTGAGTTTCTGAATGAACGCGATATCGAAGTCAGCCCCGACCACGCCATAAAACTTGCCGTTGGACACGATCGGCACCGACAAGGTGGTCAGCCAGACATTTTTGCCCTGTACCACATATGGAATCGGGTCCAGCACGCTTTCCTTCAAGGTCGTGCGCGGGCCGCTGTACCAGCCGCCTTTGAGGACACCGTTGGGATGGCGGTCCGGGGAGTCATACTCCACCAATGGTTGCACCGCGATATGACCGTCGGCACTGCGTGTCCAATAAGGCGTGAAGCGCCCAGTCAGCGGATTACTGCCATCCTGGCCGTTGCGTGACGCCAGATCCTGACCGTCCAATGCATCCGGCTCCCAGCATGAATAGGTGCCGTTGAATTCAGGGTTGTCCTTCAGGACGCTGAGCAATACGCTATTAATCTGTTCACGACCCATGGCTAAAGGGCTTGACGAGGTTTTGCTGGCGGCGAATGCATTGGCCATGGTCCGGGCCGCATCCAGTGCGTTCTGCAATTTCGCCTGAATAGCATTTGCCCGAGACTCCGCCAGGTTTTGAATCTCGTGGATAGTTGATTTTTCAACCAGTGCCCCGACTTCGGTGGAGACATATTGCTCACTCGCGCGAGAAGTAAACAATCCATAAATCACCAGGCTGGCCGATGAGACAAACAAGCATATGCCCGCCGTGGCACAAATTTTTGCCTGCACTGATTTGAATTTCATAATGTTTTCTACCTGCTATGTTGTTATTTTGCTGGCGGTCAAAGACAGCGGTGTTTAATGGTCTTGCATCGCCCGGGGAATAGCGATCAAGCCTTCTGTTGTTAGTGCTCACTCCTTGAATGTTACAAAATGCTCAACTTTCGATGGGCGCGCCGACCCACAGGGCCTCTATGTTTTTAAATCCATATTGTTTGGCGATAAGGCGCTCGACAATTTTTTCGGACTGCGCGCAGGTACTGATATCAATCACGCTGGGCGTGATATAGGCATTTAATGGCACGGAAAAGAAAACTTTTACTTTTGGCGTCAGCAGCGAGTGCGGATCCTGCTCCACGACGACACCAACATTTCCACTGCTGAGGCGAACAATGGAGCCTATCGGATAAATACCGACTGACTTTACAAATGCCTGAAACACTGAACTATCGAAATGTTCTTTCCATTCCGACATTTTCTGAATGGCGAGGGCTGGACTCCAGGCTTCTTTGTAGGGGCGATCCGAGGTGACTGCGTCATACACATCGCACACGGCCGCCATACGTGAAAAAAGACTGATTTGCTCGCCCGCCAGCTGGTCTGGATAGCCTGAGCCATCTACTTTTTCATGATGATGCAGGCACACGTCCATCACCAACTCGCATACCTGAACCGAGCTGCGCAAGATGTGCGCGCCCAACTGCGGGTGTTGACGAACCCGATCAAATTCACTGTCAGTCAATTTACCGGGTTTGTTGAGAATGGCGCCGGGAACGGCCATCTTCCCAATATCGTGCAGCAAGCCTGCCAAGCCCGCCTGATGGACCAGTTCTTCAGAAAAATCCAGCTGTTTGGCAAGGGCAATCATCAAGGCACCGACAGCGACCGAATGCATATAGGTGTATTCGTCCGCACTTTTCAGTCGTGCCAGGCTGATAAATGCATGTGGATGACGGGCGATCGACAGGGATATATTGTCGACCAGTTCATCTGCCTGTTCTAAAGCAACCACGCGGCCCATCCGCGCATGCGTGAACATCTCAATCACGGCCAATTTCGATTGCACATAAAGCTTTTTTGCCGTGACCAACTCTTCAGTCATCGTCGTAGCCGCCACGACGCTGTCGCTGGCAATAGCCTGTTGGTCTTGTCGACATTGGACGTTCAATGCTTCGGGTGTATCAATGCCCCCCTCGTCCGCCCCGGTGTCCGGGGCGTCGTGCAAATCCCGTCCGCGATCAAGGCGCAATCCGCCTTTCCAGTAGGGTGATTCGGGGCACGTGCCACACCGCTCACTTTTTTGCATCCCCTCGCAGCAGTCGCTAAGATCTTTACACGTCAACATGATCGTCACCTGTTCGGTGTTCTTTTAATCCTTGCTTCCTTATAAAGCCTTCTTGGCCTTAATCCTGCCGTACCCAAAAATTACGAACGACCGGGACCTTGCGTCCAGCATTGCCCGCCGGTAATTCAATTACCCGCACTTAACAATGACTGTTTAATGAAAAATAATCCTGTTTGGCGAGAGGTAGGTAAATCCGAATTGCCTTTTACACAATAGACCCTTTTTGCGCGGAGACTTACTTGATGTAGATCAAGTTGGCCGTAGGGGTAATTACGTAGTTGGCTATTGGTTAGTTCGATAAGTAAATGCTGGGCTTTGGCTGGGGCGAGCATGCTCGTGGTTACTTGGCCTTCATTATCGGAGTGCCCATGATGTTGAAGCCGCGGCCTATGGCCCCGTAGCGAGGCAGGGACAGGTTGCCAGGAACAAGAAAGCCCGCGCAGGGCGGGCTCTCTTGGGGGGGCGCAGACTGTCTGAGACAGGTCTGGATTGCTATATGGTGCACCAGGCGGGATTCGAACCCACGACCCCTGCCTTCGGAGGGCAGTACTCTATCCAGCTGAGCTACTGGTGCTTGTGCGGGCGACATCATACCCATGTCGGCCCGGGGCGTCCATTCAGGTTTTGTCGGGATATTCTCTTTGTGGATTTTCTCCGGTCGTTCGCCCTGTCTTGCTGGCTTCGACGGGCGTCGCGAAGGCCCGGGCTTCACGTTGATCAGAAAACCCCGGCAAAAGCGCCATTTTCGTTCTTTTTTTCGAACAGACTATTGTCCTTTACCCCCATTGATCCTAGGATTCGTTTGAGATTTCAAACGCTCTTGTCTGGGTGCTGAACCGCACATCGATCGCATGTGCGCTATTTATGTGCTTCGGCCCGGTGAATGAATTTCCTGACGGCAGCCTCCAAGGCGCCTTTCTACAATCAATAATTCGCTGCGCGTAAGCGCGGTGCTGTTAAGGAAAGCCTACATGCAGCTCAAAGACACCCAGTTGTTCCGCCAGCAAGCCTTCATTGATGGGGCTTGGGTCGATGCGGACAACGGTCAGACGATCAAGGTCAACAACCCGGCCACCGGCGAAATCCTGGGTACCGTGCCGAAAATGGGCGCCGCCGAAACCCGTCGCGCCATCGAAGCCGCCGACAAGGCCCTGCCGGCCTGGCGTGCCCTGACCGCCAAAGAGCGTGCGAACAAACTACGTCGCTGGTTCGAGCTGATCATCGAGAACCAGGACGACCTGGCCCGTTTGATGACCCTCGAACAAGGCAAACCGTTGGCCGAAGCCAAGGGCGAAATCGTCTATGCCGCCTCCTTCATCGAATGGTTTGCCGAAGAAGCCAAGCGTATCTACGGCGATGTGATTCCGGGCCACCAGCCGGACAAGCGCCTGATCGTGATCAAGCAGCCGATCGGTGTCACCGCCGCCATCACCCCGTGGAACTTCCCGGCCGCGATGATCACCCGCAAAGCCGGCCCGGCCCTGGCCGCCGGTTGCACCATGGTGCTCAAGCCCGCTTCGCAAACCCCGTTCTCGGCCTTCGCCCTGGCGGAACTGGCCCAACGTGCCGGTATCCCTAAAGGCGTGTTCAGCGTGGTCTCCGGCAGTGCCGGCGATATCGGCAGCGAGCTGACCAGCAACCCGATCGTGCGCAAGCTGTCCTTCACCGGCTCGACCGAGATCGGTCGCCAGTTGATGGCCGAATGCGCCAAGGATATCAAGAAGGTTTCCCTGGAACTGGGCGGCAACGCACCCTTCATCGTGTTCGACGACGCGGACCTGGACAAGGCTGTCGAAGGCGCGATCATTTCCAAGTACCGCAACAACGGCCAGACCTGCGTCTGTGCCAACCGCCTGTACATCCAGGATGCGGTCTACGACGCGTTCGCCGAGAAACTGAAAGTGGCGGTCGCCAAGCTCAAGATCGGCAACGGTCTGGAGGAGGGCACTACCACAGGTCCCTTGATCGACGAGAAAGCCGTGGCCAAGGTCCAGGAGCATATCGCCGACGCCCTGAGCAAAGGCGCGACCCTGCTGGCCGGCGGCAAGTCCATCGAAGGCAACTTCTTCGAACCGACCATCCTGGTCAACGTCTCGAAAGACGCGGCCGTGGCCAAGGAAGAGACCTTCGGTCCACTGGCTCCGCTGTTCCGCTTCAAGGACGAAGCCGAAGTGATCGCGATGTCCAACGACACCGAGTTCGGCCTGGCCTCGTACTTCTACGCCCGTGACCTGGGTCGTGTGTTCCGTGTGGCCGAGGCCCTGGAATACGGCATGGTCGGTGTCAACACCGGGCTGATCTCCAACGAAGTCGCGCCGTTCGGCGGTATCAAGGCCTCGGGCCTGGGGCGCGAAGGTTCCAAGTACGGCATCGAAGACTACCTGGAAATCAAATATCTCTGCCTGGGTATCTAACCCGGCAGGTGGTTCGGCGAGAGGGGCACGAGAGCGCTGCCCCTGTCGCGTTGCAAACGACATATCAGTGTGGCCGGAACGCTGTACCAGTCGATCATCGTATGCTGGTGCAGTGCCTCCCTGCCGCGTCATCCTTGAACCACGCCGCCCGATGAGCGGTGAATGAGGACACCATGAGCAAGACCAACGCATCCCTGATGAAACGCCGCGAAGCCGCCGTAGCCCGCGGTGTTGGCCAGATCCACCCGATCTTCGCCGACCACGCGAAGAACGCCACGGTGACCGACGTCGAAGGTCGCGAGTTCATCGACTTCGCCGGCGGTATCGCCGTGCTGAACACCGGTCACCTGCACCCGAAAGTCATCGCTGCCGTGACCGAGCAACTGCACAAGCTGACCCACACCTGCTTCCAGGTCCTGGCCTACGAACCCTACGTAGAGCTGTGTGAAAAAATCAACGCCAAGGTTCCGGGTGATTTCACCAAGAAAACCCTGCTGGTCAGCACCGGTTCGGAAGCGGTGGAAAACGCCGTGAAGATCGCCCGTGCCGCCACTGGCCGCGCTGGCGTGATCGCCTTCACCGGCGCCTACCACGGTCGCACCATGATGACCCTGGGCCTGACCGGTAAAGTCGTGCCTTACTCGGCCGGCATGGGCCTGATGCCTGGCGGCATCTTCCGCGCGCTGTACCCGAACGAACTGCATGGCGTGAGCATCGACGATTCGATTGCCAGCATCGAGCGCATCTTCAAGAACGATGCCGAGCCACGTGATATCGCCGCGATCATCATCGAGCCAGTACAAGGCGAGGGCGGTTTCTACGTCGCGCCCAAAGAGTTCATGAAGCGTCTGCGGGCCCTGTGCGACCAGCATGGCATCCTGATGATCGCTGACGAAGTGCAAACCGGTGCCGGCCGTACCGGTACCTTCTTCGCCATGGAACAGATGGGCGTTGCCGCCGACCTGACCACCTTCGCCAAATCCATCGCTGGCGGCTTCCCGCTGGCCGGTGTCTGCGGCAAGGCCGAATACATGGACGCCATCGCGCCAGGCGGCCTGGGCGGCACCTATGCCGGTAGCCCGATCGCTTGCGCCGCGGCCCTGGCCGTGATCGAAGTGTTCGAGGAAGAGCACCTGCTGGATCGCTGCAAGGCGGTCGGCGAGCGCTTGGTGACCGGCCTGAAGAAAATTCAGGCCAAGTACCCGGCGGTGATTGGTGATGTGCGTGCCCTGGGTGCGATGATCGCGATCGAGCTGTTCGACAACGGCGATACTCACAAGCCGAACGCGGCAGCCGTGGCCAAGGTCGTGGCCAAGGCCCGTGACAAGGGGCTGATCCTGCTGTCCTGCGGCACCTACGGCAATGTGTTGCGGGTCCTGGTTCCGCTGACCGCGCCGGACGAGCAACTGGACAAAGGTCTGGCAATCATCGAAGAGTGCTTCGCCGAACTCGCCTGAGTTGTGATGCGATAGACAAAAAGACCCGCTTCGGCGGGTTTTTTTGTCTGTGCCAGCGCTCATAAGTGGCTTTTGGCTGTATCTGCCTGCGTGCATTGACTAAGGTTTCAGGACAGCCCTCGGAGAGCGCCTGATGATTGCCGTGGAGTTACCCGCCGTACCCCGTGTGTTGATCGCCGAGGCGGACCCTTGGTCACGGGACTTGCTGGCGCAGGTGTTGCTGAACGTGCGTTGGGATGCGCGCTTGGACGTCTGTACCGATGGTCGACAGGCGCTTGAGCTGCTCAACGCGCACGCGTTCGACCTGGTGATTGCCGACTGGGAACTGCCGGGCGTCGATGGCCTGAGCCTGTTGCGCGACCTGCGTCAGAGAAAGCGTAATCCGCCACTACCGTTCATTTTGCTGGGCGCGCGCAACGACGTGGCCAGCGTGCGGGAAATCGTGCCGCTACACCCGACGGCCTACCTGGCCAAACCCCTGGGCCTGGAAAGCCTGACCCAGCGCTTTCAGGATCTGCTGGTGGATGCCGGGCAGCTGGTTTCGCTCGAAATCCCGGCGTTGGCGCCGGGCATGCCCTTGGAAAAATTTCTGGAACGCCGTCGCGAGGAGTCGGACGGTGCGCCGCTGATGGCGGATGTGGAGCTGGCGGTCAAACGCAGCCTCAATCTCGCGGGGCTTGATCTGAAGCTGCTGGAGCAGGAAATCCGCGCCGATCCGCAAATCACCGCGGTGCTGATCGCCGCCGCCAACAGCGCGGCCCAGCACCACGGCAGCTCGGTTCAGACCCTGGCCCAGGCGTTGCCACGCCTCGGCGCGGCGCAGAGCATGAACCTGATCCTCGGCCTGACCCTCAAGCGCAGCGCCCGGCTCAGTGACGCGGCCCTGGGCGACTATGCCGAGCGCTATTGGGAGTTATCGCTGCACACGGCCGAATACGCCTACTCCTTGGCGCGCTTGCTTGATCTGGACCAGGAACGTTGTTACTGCGCCGGCCTGTTGCATCGTCTGGGCGACCTGGCCTTGCTGCGCTGCTTGCAGGAATGGCTGAACGCGGGCGGTGATCTGGATGATGAACTGATCGGCGAATCGCTCTACGCCCTTGGCGCCGGCTTCGGTTCGGCGCTGCGCGCGCGCTGGCGCCTGCCATTGGAGTTGCGGGAGTTGATTGCGGCGGTCTACCAGCTCGGTGGCGGGGTTTTCTCGCGCGAGGCCCTGGTGCTGAACCTGGCGGCACAATTGGCGCGCCTGACCCCCCATGAGGGCGTTGAAGAGATCGCCAAGGGCCGCGCGGCACGCTTGCTCAAGGTCGACTTGCCGGAGCTGATGCGCTTACGCAAGAGCTGACGATCGGCGGTTTCGGATGGCGCGCATGGCCCCCGGTGGAGCCGGCTTGCCGGTGATGGCGTCTGCAGGATCAGCGCCAGACTGGCCGGTCTCATCGCCGGCAAGCCGACTCCCACTGTGAGCGCGTTGACCAGGGTTACGGGTTCAGGGGCAAGACGGCATTCACAGGGCGGGCGGTTGTCGCGGGGGGCTATGCCAGCACGATCTGGTTCTTGCCCTGGCGCTTGGCCTGGTACATGGCGCTGTCGGCCCGGGCGAACAGCGGGTCGAGGCTTTCATCCCCCGGCGTCAGGCTGGTCAGGCCCTGGCTGACGGTAACGCCGAAACTCTGACCGTCGTGGCTGAAGCTCAGGCGCTGGATCTCCCGTTGCAGGCGCTCGGCGATCTGCCGGGCCATCTCCGGTGCGCAACCGGGCAGCAGCACGGCGAATTCCTCTCCGCCGATACGCCCGAACAGATCCCCGCCGCGCAACGCGCCGCGTCCGGCTTCGGCGATCCGTTGCAACACCAGGTCACCTTCGGGATGGCCGTAGTTGTCATTGATCTGCTTGAAGTCATCGATGTCCAGCAACAGGAACGCCAGGGGCGAGTCTTGCAACCGCGCTTGTTCGAAGGCGCGATGAGCACTCTCGAAGAAGTGCCGCCGGTTGCTGCTGCCGGTCAGTACGTCGGTGGTGGCCAGCCGCTGCAACTCGTCCTCCAGCGCTTTCTTCTCGGTGATGTCCTCGGCGATACCGACCACGATCACTTGCTGTCCCGGCTGTGCGTGGCGACTGATGAAGCATTTGTCGCTGAGCCAGCGGATCTGCCCGTCGGCACTGATGATGCGGTACTCACGGTCTTCCACCGCGCCTTTTTCCAGTACCTGGGCCAGGCTGCGTTCGGCGTAGTCGAGGTCGTCGGGGTAGATGCTGTTGAGCCATTCGTTGTAGTCGGCCAGCAGCAGGCCGGCCGAGCGGCCAAAGATCCGTTCGTAGGCGGGGCTGACATAGAGCATTTGCCGGGTGTCCCAGTCGAGGGCCCACAGCACTGCATTGACGCTGACCAGCAGGGAGCTGAAGAGTTGTTCGCGTTCGCCCAGGCGCGCGACTTCGCCTTGTGCGTGCATCAAGGCCAACAGGGTTTCAGCGGCCTCGGGCCACTGCTGGAGGGCGGGGGATTTCGGGTTCTTATTGACCATCGGCACTGATCTCACAGGGCGTGCCATACGTGATGCGGGCACGGCCACACTACAGCCCGCCGGGATGGCGACGTGCACTTTGAGATAGGGGCGCAGCCGTGAAGTTCCCGAACGACGCGCCCAGTGAGGGGCGCGCCGATCAACGGTGTCAGGCGACAGAGGGGCGCAGCGAGTAGGTTTTCAGTTGATCGGCGAAATCGCGCAACGACTGGATGCCGCTGGCCTCGGCCTCGTGGACCCAGTCCTTGATGGCGGCGAGCATGTCGTGGCCATTTGAGCTGGTCTTGACCCAGATCTGTTGCAGGGCCAGGCGTTTCTCGTAAATTACCTTGAGCGCCTGGCTGTGGGCCAGCATGGTTTCGATGCGCAACTGGTGCTTTTCGCTGAGCAGGCTGGTTTCCCGCGACAGCAGGCGCTTGGCGCGGTGGAACTGATGCCGGACCGAGTGATCGACCTTGGCCAGTTCCTGTTGCACCAGCGGTGCGATCACCAGCTTGCGGTACTGGGCCATGATCTGGAAGCGGTTGTTGAGGATCGCCATGGCCGTGTCCATGTCCAGGTGGCCCTTGCCTTCGACCCGATGGGCGATGGGCGCCACGCGTTGCACCTTGGCCAGGCGCAGGACGCTGAAGACCTTGATCCAGGCCCAGCCCAGGTCGAACTCCCACGGCTTGACCGACAGCTTGGCCGAGTTGGGGTAGGTATGGTGGTTGTTGTGCAGTTCTTCGCCGCCGATCAGGATGCCCCAGGGCATCAGGTTGGTGGCGGCGTCACGGCATTCGAAGTTGCGATAGCCGACCGCGTGGCCGAGGCCGTTGATCACGCCGGCGGCCCAGAATGGAATCCACATCATCTGGATCGCCCAGACGGTGATGCCGATGGCACCGAACAGCAGCAGGTCGATCACCGCCATCAGGGCGATGCCGAGCAGCTTGTAGCGCGAGTAGAGGTTGCGTTCGAGCCAGTCGTCCGGGCAGTTCTTGCCGTAGATACGCAGGGTCTCGGGGTTACCGGCTTCAGCCCGGTACAGCTCGGCGCCGGTCCGCAGGACGGTGGCGAGGCCGAGGATCACCGGGCTGTGAGGATCGTCGACAGTTTCACATTTTGCGTGATGTTTACGGTGGATAGCGGTCCACTCGCGAGTATTCTGTGCCGTGGTCAGCCACAGCCAGAAGCGGAAAAAATGTTTCAGGCCGCCGTTGAGCTCCAGGGAGCGGTGGGCCGAAAAGCGGTGCAGATAGACCGTGACGCCAACAATGGTCACGTGGGTCATCAACAGGGTGACCGCCACCACTTGCCAGGCCGACAGGTCAAGAAAACCGTTGTACCACATAGGCTGTATGGCCCTCGATAAAGTAAAGAACAGCCCTTGCATTATCACCGAGCCCACAGAGAAAACCAGTCGCTCTTTCAGATAAGAGTCGCGGGATGTTTCTTACTCTATAATTCCGGTCAGTTTGTAGGGTGATTTGGCGTTTCTGTAGGGCAATTTGGCCTTTCTAGAGGGAATCAGCACCGTTTATGTCGATTTCAAACCGTAATGCTCTAAGGGCAGGCCTGCTGTACCTGCTGCTGTCGATCCTCTGGATCCAGCTTAGCCAACGCCTGTTGAGCAGCGTTTTCGATCAGCCTGAGCAACTGGTGCATTGGCAGATCGTGCGCGGCTACCTGTGGGTGAGTGTCAGCACCGTGCTGATATTCCTGATCCACGCGCGTTACCAGCGTTTTGCTCATACCGTCATGCACCTGATGCACAGCTCCGCGGATCGCGAGCGTTTGCGCCAGGCCGCCGCGGTATTCGATTGCACTCGCGAGGGCGTGCTGGTCACGAACAAGGACGGTTTGATCATCCATGTCAACCGCGCCTTTGTCGCCATTACCGGCTATCAGGAAGCCGAGGTGCTGGGGATGCGTCCGAGCCTGTTCAAGTCCGGTCGCCATTCGGTGGACTTCTACCAGAAGGTCTATCGGGCGCTGGAGACCACGGGCGAGTGGAGCGGCGAGATCTGGAACCGGCGCAAGAGCGGCGAAATCTATCCACAATGGCAGACGATCCGCGCGATCCGTGACGACCATGGACAGCTCAGCCAGTATGTCGCGGTGTTTTCCGATATCAGCGCGATCAAGGACTCGCAGCACGAGTTGGCGCAGCTGGCGAACTACGATCCTCTGACCGGCTTGCCCAATCGCCTGCTGTTCACCGACCGCGCTTCCCAGGCGCTGGCCTCGGCACAGGTGCACAAGCGTGGTTGCGCCTTGCTGCTGATTGACCTCGATCACTTCAAGATCATCAATGACAGCCTCGGTCACAACATTGGCGACCAATTGCTCAAGGCGGTGGGCGAGCGTCTGCAGCAGCTCTTCGGCACTGGGATCAGCCTGGCCCGCCTGGGCGGTGATGAGTTCGCCGTGCTGGCGGAGAACTGCCCGCAGGTGGTGCAGGCGGCGGCTCTGGCACAGCGGGTGATCGAGGGCTTGAGGGAGCCGTTCCTGCTCGACGGGCATCAATTGTTCATCAGTGCCAGTATCGGTATCAGCCTGTTCCCCAGCGATTCGCTGAATGCCGAGCAACTGCTGCGCAATGCCGACTCGGCTTTGTTCAAGGCCAAGAGCGCGGGGCGCGAAGGCTATGCCTTGTACACCGAAGAACTGACCGCCCATGCCCAGCACCGGGTGGAAATGGCCGGCGAGTTGCGCCGGGCGCTGGAGCAGGGCGAGCTGCGGGTCTATTACCAGCCGGTGCATGAACTGCGTGGCAGCCGGTTGATCGGGGTCGAGGCGCTGGTGCGCTGGGAGCATCCGCAGCGTGGGCTGGTGTCGCCAGGCGAGTTTATTCCGATTGCCGAACGCACCGGACTGATTGCCGAAATCGATGCCTGGGTCATGGAAAAGTCCTGTCGGCAGATGTGCCAATGGCTACGGGACGGCATAGAGCTGTCCTTTATTGCCGTGAATGTTTCCAGTCGCCTGTTTGCCCGTCGTGAGCTGTACCAGCAGGTGGCGAAAGTGCTCGACGACACCGGCCTGGACCCGGCCCTGCTGGAGTTGGAGGTGACCGAAAGCGCGGTGATGGACGACCCGGAGGTGGCGCTGGAGCAACTGCATCGGTTGCGCGAACTGGGCGTGAGCCTGGCGATCGACGATTTTGGCACCGGCTATTCCTCGCTGCTGCGGCTCAAGCGGCTGCCGGTGCAGAAGCTCAAGATCGACCAGGGCTTTGTCGCCGGATTGCCGTGGGACGAAGACGATGCGGCGATTGTCCGGGTGGTCATCGCCCTGGCGCAAAGCATGGGCATGCGGGTCCAGGCCGAGGGCATCGAGCAGGCCGAGCAGGCGCGTTTCCTGCTTGATCATTCCTGCGACTTGGGGCAGGGCTACTGGTTCGGGCGACCGATGCCAGCGGAGCAGCTTGATTGGCAGTGTGCTCCGGCGATTGCCTGATTATTTTCGGCTTCAGGTCGAACGCGGTCTTGTGGCGAGAGGGCTTGCTTGTGGCAAGGAGGCTTGCCTGTGTTGAGGAGGCTTGCTTGTGGCAAGGAGGCTTGCCTGTGGTGAGGGGGCCTGCTTGTGGCGAGGGGGCTTACCTGTGGTGAGGGGGGCCTGCTTGTGGCGAGGAGGCTTGCCTGTGGCGAGGGGGCTTGCCCCCGTTCGGCTGCGAAGCAGCCGTAAAACCCGCGACTGCATTCCATCTGACACAACGAGGCTGCTGATTTCAGGGCCGCTTCGCGCCCCAGCGCGGGCAAGCCCGCTCGCCACAGAGGTTTATCCCGCGCTTTCGAGGCATCTATCTCCAGCGCAACCCGGTGAGGAGGACTTGCTTGTGGCAAGGAGGCTTGCCTGTGGTGAGGGGGCTTACCCCCGTTCGGCTGCGAAGCAGCCATAAAACCCGTGACTGCATTCCATCTGACACAACGAGGCTGCTGATTTCAGGGCCGCTTCGCGCCCCAGCGCGGGCAAGCCCGCTCGCCACAGAGGTTTATCTCGCGCTTTCGAGGCATCTATCTCCAGCGCAACCCGCTTCGCTTCTGGTAATGGCATTTAGTTATATTAAAATTCTTAAATAGTATTTTTAAGAATAACTTGGCCTGTCTAAGATTGCCCTCACGCCACAAGCAGTGCCCCACTGCCGGGGCCTCTCTCATTTCAGGAGCACGACCATGAGCGCATCTCTGCGTAGCGTTGACGGCCAGGACGAAGCAACCATTCTGCGTGAGATCCAGAGCGCCTTGCGTGATCTGCGTTTCGGTGCCGTCGAGATCACCGTCCACAACGCTCAAGTGGTACAGATCGAACGCAAGGAAAAATTCCGTCTGCAGAACCCGGGCACCAAGCCCGGCTGACCCCGGCGCCTTCCTCTGTCACAAGCAGAGGCCCGGCGGCTCGCCTGCGGGCGTTATCCCCCAGCCCGAGTCAAAACCAGAGCGTTCGAGCCCGAGTGCGGGTCGCAAGCGCCATAAGAAAAAAGCCAATACACCACCATTTGGGAGCTTCACCATGTCGTCGATTCGCCGTTACGCCCTGGCCGCGCTCGCCAGTGCCGTGTTTGCCGGTTCCGCGGTCGCCAAGGATTACGAGCTGCTCAATGTCTCCTACGACCCGACCCGTGAGCTGTACCAGGACTATAACGCCGAATTCAGCAGCTTCTGGAAGCAGGCCCATCCCGGCGACAATGTGAAGATCCAGCAATCCCATGGCGGTTCGGGCAAGCAAGGCCGAGCGGTGATCGACGGCCTGCGCGCCGACGTGGTGACCCTGGCCCTGGCCGGTGACATCGATGAAATCGCCAAGCTGGGCAAGACCTTGCCCGAGGACTGGCAAAAACGCCTGCCGGACGCCAGCACCCCGTACACCTCGACCATCGTGTTCCTGGTGCGCAAGGGCAACCCCAAGGGCATCAAGGACTGGGGCGATCTGCTCAAGAACGACGTCTCGGTGATCACCCCGAACCCGAAAACCAGTGGCGGCGCGCGCTGGAACTTTCTCGCCGCCTGGGCCTACGGGCTGAAAGCCGGCGGCAGCGAAGCCAAGGCCCAGGACTACGTGAAAGCGCTGTTCAAGCACGTGCCGATCCTCGACACCGGCGCTCGCGGCTCGACCATCACGTTCGTCAACAACGGCCAGGGCGACGTATTGCTGGCCTGGGAGAACGAAGCTTTCCTGGCGCTCAAGGAAGATGGCGGTGCCGACAAGTTTGATATCGTCGTGCCGTCCCTGTCGATCCTCGCCGAGCCGCCGGTTGCGGTGGTTGACAAGAACGCCGAGAAAAAGGGCAACAGCGAGATCGCCGAGGCCTACCTGAAACACCTGTACAGCCCGGCCGGCCAGGAAATCGCCGCGAAGAACTTCTACCGTCCGCGTGACGCAAAGATTGCCGCCAAATACGCCCAGCAATTCCCGAAACTGGAGCTGGTCACCATCGACAAGGACTTCGGCGGCTGGAAAACTGCCCAACCGAAATTCTTCAATGACGGTGGTGTGTTCGACCAGATCTACCAGGCGCAGTAAGCCACACCGACTGTAGGAGCGAGCATGCTCGCGAAGAGCGCCAACGATAACGCGGACATTCTGGATGAACGCGGTGCCCTTGAGACTTTCGCGAGCATGCCCGCTCCTACAGTGGCCAGGAGCGCCCGCATTCATTTGCGGGTTTTGCATGTCTGTTCCGTTAACCAAGGACCTTTATGTCGCGTCGTATCTCCCCCGTCATACCCGGCTTCGGGCTGACGCTGGGCTACACCTTGGTGTACCTCAGTCTGATCGTGCTCATCCCCCTGGCAGCGATGTTCGTGCATGCCGCCCAACTCACCTGGGAGCAGTTCTGGGCGATCATCTCGGCCCCGCGAGTGGTTTCGGCGTTGCAGCTGAGTTTCGGTACCGCGCTGTATGCGGCGATCATCAACGGCATTATCGGCACGTTGCTGGCCTGGGTGCTGGTGCGCTACACCTTCCCGGGACGCAAGATCATCGATGCGATGATCGACCTGCCGTTCGCTCTGCCCACCGCCGTGGCCGGTATCGCCCTGACCGCGCTGTACACGCCCACCGGGTTGGTCGGGCAGTTCGCCGCCGACCTCGGCTTCAAGATCGCCTATACCCCGCTGGGGATTACCCTGGCATTGACCTTCGTGACCTTGCCGTTCGTGGTGCGGACCGTGCAGCCGGTGCTGGCCGACATTCCCCGGGAAGTCGAGGAGGCCGCCGCCTGCCTGGGCGCCAAGCCGCTGCAGGTGTTCCGCCATATCCTGGTGCCAGCCCTGCTGCCCGCCTGGCTGACCGGTTTCGCCCTGGCCTTTGCCCGCGGTGTCGGTGAATACGGTTCGGTGATCTTCATCGCCGGCAATATGCCGATGAAGACCGAGATCCTGCCACTGCTGATCATGGTCAAGCTCGACCAGTACGACTACACCGGCGCGACGTCCATCGGCGTGCTGATGCTGGTGGTTTCCTTTGTCCTGTTGCTGCTGATCAACTTGTTGCAGCGGCGTATCGAAACCCCATAAGGAGGCGCGAACATGTCCCAATCGTCCATTAGCGCCGCTTCCTCGGCCAACGCTGCCCGGCGTGGCAGTGCCGTCTCGCGGCGGGTCCTGATCGGCCTCGGCTGGCTGATCTTTGCGCTGTTTTTACTCTTGCCGCTGTTTATCGTGGTGTCCCAGGGCCTGAAGCTCGGCCTGGGGGCGTTCTTCAGCGCGATTTTCGAAGCGGATGCCCTGTCGGCGTTGAAGCTGACGGTGATCGCCGTGCTGATTTCGGTGCCACTGAACCTGGTGTTCGGCGTCAGCGCCGCCTGGTGCGTGAGCAAGTACAGCTTTCGTGGCAAGAGCATGCTGGTGACCCTGATCGACCTGCCGTTCTCGGTGTCGCCGGTGATCGCCGGTCTGGTTTATGTGCTGATGTTCGGCGCCCAGGGGATCTTCGGGCCATGGCTGGCCGACCACGATATCCAGATCGTCTTCGCGCTGCCGGGCATCGTCCTGGCGACCATCTTCGTCACCGTGCCCTTCGTTGCCCGTGAACTGATCCCGCTGATGCAGGAACAGGGCACCCAGGAAGAAGAGGCCGCGCGGCTGCTGGGCGCCAACGGCTGGCAGATGTTCTGGCACGTCACCGTGCCGAATATCAAGTGGGGCCTGATCTATGGCGTGGTGCTTTGCACGGCGCGGGCGATGGGCGAGTTCGGCGCGGTGTCGGTGGTCTCCGGGCACATTCGCGGGGTGACCAACACCCTGCCGCTGCACGTCGAGATCCTCTACAACGAATACAACCACGTGGCTGCGTTCGCCGTGGCGAGCCTGTTGCTGATCCTGGCGCTCTTCATCCTGCTGCTCAAGCAGTGGAGCGAAAACCGCATCAACCGCCTGCGCGCCAGCGCCGCGGAGGAATAAGTCATGTCGATCGAAGTCCGTAATATCAGCAAGAACTTCAACGCCTTCAAAGCTCTGGACAACATCAACCTGGATATCCAGAGCGGTGAACTGGTGGCTCTGCTCGGTCCGTCCGGTTGCGGCAAGACCTCCTTGCTGCGAATCATCGCCGGGTTGGAAACCCCGGATGAGGGCAGCATCGTGTTCCACGGCGAAGACGTTTCCGGTCACGACGTGCGTGATCGCAACGTCGGTTTCGTATTCCAGCACTACGCGCTGTTCCGCCACATGACGGTGTTCGACAACGTTGCCTTCGGCCTGCGCATGAAACCGAAGAACCAGCGCCCGAACGCCAGCCAGATCGCGACCAAGGTCCATGAGTTACTCAACATGGTGCAACTCGACTGGCTGGCTGATCGTTACCCGGAGCAACTGTCCGGCGGCCAGCGCCAACGCATCGCCCTGGCCCGGGCCCTGGCGGTGGAGCCCAAGGTGCTGCTGCTGGACGAACCTTTTGGCGCGCTCGATGCCAAGGTCCGCAAGGAGCTGCGGCGCTGGCTGGCGCGGCTGCACGAAGACATCAACCTGACCTCGGTGTTCGTCACCCATGACCAGGAAGAGGCCATGGAAGTCGCCGACCGCATCGTGGTGATGAACAAGGGTGTGATCGAGCAGATCGGCTCGCCGGGCGAGGTGTATGAATACCCGGCCAGCGATTTCGTCTACCACTTCCTCGGTGACTCCAACCGTCTGCACCTGGGCGATGATCATCACCTGCAGTTCCGACCCCATGAGGTATCGCTGTCGCGCCATGAACTGGAGGATCACCATGCGGCCGAGGTCCGCGATATCCGGCCGCTGGGCGCCACGACCCGGGTAACGTTGAAAGTCGAAGGCCAGAGCGAACTGATCGAAGCCGAAGTGGTGAAGGATCACGACAGCCTGATCGGCCTGACACGGGGCGAGACCTTGTTCTTCAAGCCCAAGGTCTGGCAGAAGCAGGCCAATCTCTGACAGGGTTGTAAGTACTTGCGGCGAGCGGGCTTGCCCGCGTTGGGGCGCGAAGCGGCCCTAAAACCAGCGAGCTCGGCGTGTCAGTTAGACCGAGTTGGTCGGATTTACGACTGCTTCGCAGCCGAACGCGGGCAAGCCCGCTCGCCACAATGATGATATTCAGGCGCTGACGTTTTTCTCCCGCAACCGCACCGCCCCAACCCGCGCCTCGATCTCATGCTTGAGACCCTGGCGCAGCCCGAGCAGGAACAACAGTTCCGCCACCACGAACAACGGCCCGACGATCAGCCCGCTGAGGTCATCGACAAACGCCGGCTTGCGCCCTTCGTAGTAATGCCCGACGAATTGGATTACCCAACCGATCACGAACAGGCCGATGCCGCTCGCCAACCACACCGGCGTGCTCTGCGCCGCGAGGATTTGGCCCAGCCAAACGGATAGGCCGAGCAGCACCGTCATCAGTAGCCCGAGGGCCCGTTCCAGGCGCAGATAAAACAGCGCCGCGACCACCGCCAAAAGCACTGCGGGACTGATCCCGAGCCCGGCCACCGGCCATTGCGGGCGTGACAGCAACGCCGCGACCGCGACCACGATCATTGGGATCCCGATGAAGTGGCTGGCGATATTGCGCGGGTCACGGTGATAGTCCGCGTATTGACTGAGATGCTCGACGAGGTTTTTCATTGTTATTCCTCCTGTAGGGTGATGGGATCATGCCCTGCGTGAAACTTTTACTCTGTCAGCTATACGACAATCGTCTCGGAGTTCTCATGGATGTATCTGCCTGGCGCTCGCGCCTGCTGACCGGACACTGGTTCAGCCACCTGCCCGCGCACTTGCAGGATAGTCTGCTCGCCGCCGCCAAAGGGCGTCGCCTGACGCCCGGGCAGCGCCTGTTCCAGCGTGGCGATCCGCCTTGCGGGCTGTACGCGGTACTGGAAGGTTCGATCAGGGTCGGCGCGGTCAGCGAGAAGGGCAAGGAGGCCTTGCTGGGAGTGATCGAACTGCCTTACTGGTTCGGCGAAATTTCGCTGTTCGATGGCTTGCCGCGAACCCACGACGCCTATGCCGTGGGTCACACCATCCTGTTGCAAGTGCCCCAGGATGTTTTGCTCAAACTGCTCGACGAGCACCCGGAATACTGGCGGCAGTTCGCTTTGCTGATGAGCCAGAAACTGCGCCTGACTTTTATCGGTCTGGAACAGTTGAGCCTGATGTCGGCTCCGGCGCGTTTGGCTCACCGCCTGTTGTTGATTGCCGAAGGCTACGGCGAACTGAACCGTTCGCGGCAATTGATCGAGGTGTCCCAGGAACAGTTGGCGGCGATGTTGTCGCTGTCGCGCCAGAGCATCAACCAGATCCTCCAGGATTTTCAGCAGCAGGGCATCCTGCGCACCCACTATGGTGGGATCGAGATTCTCGATCTCGAACGCCTGCGGGCCACGGCCAGCGCCTGAGCGACCCTGGCAATCCAGGATGAGCAGGTTTGATCTTTGTGGCGAGCTTGCCCCATAGGCGATTCAGCCAAGGCCGAACACGGTCCTTGTGGGAGCAGAGCTTGCTCGCGAAGAGGGCCTTGAGGCCGCTAAAAGTTTCGCGGCGGCGCGGCGGTCCGACAAGCACCGCTCCCACGGCGCTTTCGAGATCCCATTTCCTTGACCGAATGGCCTATAGGGCAAACCCGCTCGCCACAGGTATGGGGTACGTACTGTTCAGCGCAGCCCGTCGCGAAACTGTCCCGGGGTGATCCCGGTCCAGCGCTTGAACGCCCGGCTGAAGCTGCTGGTGTCGGCAAAACCGAGCAGGTAGCTGACTTCGCTCAGCGAGCACCGCGGGTCGCGCAGGTGCAGCAACGCCAGGTTTTCCCGGCATTCGTTGAGCAGGGTGTCGTAGCGCGCGCCCTCATCGGCCAGGTGCCGTTGCAGGCTGCGCAGGCTCAGATTCAGGGCCTGGGCGATACGTTCCGCCGATGGCTCGCCTTCTGGCAACTGGGCTTCGATGGCTTCGCGCACGCGGCGCTCCCAGGTCAGCGGTTTCAATTGCGCAAGTGTACGGTTGAGCACCGTCTCGTTGTGTGCGACCAGTTCCGGGTTGGCATCGTCCAGGTGGCTGTCGAAATCGCTACAGGCAAACTCCAGTCGATCCTCCGCGGCGGCGAAGAATACCGGCGCGCGGAACACCGTGTGCCAAGGTGATGGGTCGGCCGGCGCCGGACGCCGCAGATGCACCGCCAGCGGCGCGTAATCGCGGCCCAGGCGGTTGCGGCAGGTGCGTACATAGATCGAGGCGAAGGCATCGATGGCCTCGGGAGCCGGGGACGGGCCGCCCTTGGGCACCTGCAGGCGAAAACGGTAGCGTTCGCCCTCGCGGCTGAGCTGCAGCTCCAGCGCATCGCTGACCACCTGGTGATAACGCACGATTCGTTCGAACACTTCCCGCAGACTGCCGCTGGCCACCAAGGCGTAGCCGAGGGCGTGGAAGGTGGTCGGGCTGACAAACCGTGAAACCCGCAAACCGATGGCCGGATCGCCGCTGCTGGCCACGGCCAGTTGCCACAGGCGCGTGGTGGCCGACAGCGGGTAGCGGGCGTTGGGATCGTCCATCAGTTGTGGGTCGAGCCCGGCTTCGCGGCACAGCGCGGCGCTGTCGAGGCCCAATGCGTCGAGCTGCTTGCGCAGGGCGCGGGTCCAGCTGGAGAGAGAGGTCGGTTCGGGCATATTGGCGTATCCGGTCAACGGGTTGGCGTTCGCGGCTACGACCTTTGATGCTGCAACGGCGCAGGATACGAACATCAATAACCAGAGGATGGAATCATGGACGGTGTTTGCGCAAGTCCCGAGCGCCTGAATGCTCAACAACGATCGGCGCATATTCGCCAAGTGGTCATGGCCCGCGGTGTCGAGTTGCGCCGGCGTTACCCGCTGCTGAGCCACCAGGACGCCTTGGGCGCGGGCATTCTGGTCGTTGCATTGGCCGGGATGATCGGTTCGGCGCTGCTCTATGTGGAGGGGTATCTGGCCTGGTGGGGATGTTTGTTACTGAATGCGTTTTTTGCCTCGCTGACCCACGAGCTGGAGCACGACCTGATCCACAGTATGTATTTCCGAAAACAACGGCTGCCGCACAACCTGATGCTGGCGCTGGTCTGGCTGGCGCGGCCAAGCACCATCAATCCATGGATTCGGCGTCATCTGCACCTCAATCATCACAAGGTCTCCGGCACCGAGGCGGATATGGAGGAGCGCGCCATTACCAATGGCGAGCCGTGGGGGATCGCCCGCCTGCTGATGGTCGGCGACAACGTGATGTCTTCGCTGATCCGCCTGCTGCGGGCGAAAACCCGGGCACACAAATTGAACATCCTCAAGCGCACGCTCAAGGTCTATGCGCCGCTGGCGCTGCTGCACTGGGGCGCGTGGTACGTATTTCTCGGCTTTCACGCCGCCAATGGGGTCGCCGGCTTGCTGGGGACGTCCATCGGCTGGTCGGCCAATACCCTGGCGGTGATGCAGGTGATCGACATCGCGACGGTGGTGATCATCGGGCCGAACGTGTTGCGTACGTTCTGCCTGCATTTCGTCAGCTCGAACATGCACTACTACGGCGATGTCGAGCCGGGCAATGTGATCCAGCAGACCCAGGTACTCAATCCCTGGTGGTTGTGGCCGTTGCAGGCGTTCTGCTGCAACTTCGGCAGCACCCACGGGATTCATCATTTCGTGGTCAAGGAACCGTTCTATATCCGTCAGATGACCGCGTCGGTGGCGCATAAGGTGATGGCCGAGATGGGCGTGCGCTTCAATGACTTCGGGACGTTCGGGCGGGCGAACCGGTTTGTTCGGGAGGAACAAGTTATTCACAATGGCCTGGGTTCATATAGCCAATCGATTGAGAAATAACAGTGGGTCCGATTGGACAGATGTTATAAGTCCAACCATGCTGGAAGTCGTGAGTTTCAGGAGGAACTCACTTTCATTGGAAGAGTGTATTAACGACATAAGGAGAACGCATCATGTCGAGCATCAATGGAACTTATGTAAGCTACAATTCGGACGCTAAACTGGTCGTCACCGACGGCAACGACTCGAACGGCTCGTTCAGCGGGCAGATCACCCAGGCCGGCGTGAACTACAACGTGACCGGCCACTATCACTTCCAGAACAGTACCGGCCAGCCAACGATCATCGCCTTCACCGGCTACAACGATGGTCATGGCTACGTCACCTACGCGGCTTTCTCTCCCGATCACAACTACGGGAAACTGAGAGCCAGCGGATCGCGCACCACCTTTGACGGCCAAGTGGTCGGTCTGGGCGGCGAGTTCGTCAAACAGTAATAAAGGCAACACGTTGTACTGCCAGGCCAACAAGCGAATGGGTGGAGGTTTCCACTCATCCGCTTGAAGTCCTGGCGGTATGTTTTGTTGTTCTCGCTAATAATAAAAAGCGTGTTATTTCTGTTTGAAGTTTTCATCTTTCGGTCATCCGTATCCGCCTTTTTGTTTCTTGGTTATCCGTGTTGTTGTCGATGTCGCGGCAGCTGTTGGGATCCCCGGTTTTGGGGGCGCTTCGCCCCCCAGCGTGGGCAAGCCCACTCGCCACGGGGGATTGACCGTATATTTCTTTATGGTCTTAATAAATAGCTTCTTATTCCTTAACGAATATAACTCTCCTCTCTATACTCGATCCGGAACGCAAACGCTGGAGGAGGTGTACCCCATGCGCAACGAGTCGATTCGTTATCTGATCGTGCCGGGCTGGCAAGGATCGCCAGAAGATCATTGGCAAACCCATTGGCAGCACAGCCTGCCCAATAGCGCGCGGGTGGAACAGGCCGACTGGCTGACGCCACGCCGCGAGGACTGGGTGGCGGCCCTGGCCGAAGCCATTGCGGCTGACGACACGCCGGTGATCCTGATCGCCCACAGCCTGGGGTGCATCACCGTCGCCCATTGGGCGCAAACGGCGCCGCTGCACCTGCTGCGTCAGGTCCGTGGTGCGTTGCTGGTGGCCCCGGCCGATGTCGAGCGTCGCGCCTGCGCCCCGGCCTTGCGTAACTTTGCGCCGATCCCGAGCGACCTGTTGCCGTTCCCGAGCCAGATCGTCGCTTCCGACAACGACGCCGCCATCAGTGCCCAGCGCACCTTGGAGCTGGCCCGCGACTGGGGCGCGCAAGCGAGCATCCTCAGCGGTGCCGGGCATATCAACGTGAAGTCCGGCCATCAGCGCTGGGAACAGGGTTTTGCCTACCTGTACCGCCTGCAAACCCGAATGGAACGGCATTCCCTGCGTCGCGCCTGAATCTTTCTTTTGCTTGAACGTCCCCCGCCGGTCAGCGGTTTGGGGCGGGAGCCTGCCATGAGCCTGTATGAATCTTTCGGTCAGCCATTGCTGACCTTTCCCGATGCCGAAAAGAGCCCGCTGAGCATTCGGGCCAAGGCGCTGGTGTTCGTCGATCCGCGTTCGCGACAACTGCGTGAAGAGCTCGAAACGCTGGCGCCCAAGGCGCTGCCGGTATTGATCCGTGGCGAGACCGGGACCGGCAAGGAGCTGCTCGCCCGGCATATCCACCGCGCCAGTGACCGGAGCGGGTTGTTCGTTTCGGTCAACTGCGGTGCCATCAGCCCGACCTACGCCGACGCCGAGCTGTTCGGTTATGCCGCCGGGGCCTACAGCGGCTCGGCCAGCAGTCGCGCCGGCTGGTTTGGTTCGGCCAACGGCGGCACCTTGTATCTGGACGAGATTGGCGACCTGCCGCTGCCGATCCAGGTGAAGTTGCTCGCCGCGCTGGAGAATCACGAGGTCACCCGGGTCGGAGCGCCGCAACCGAGTCCGGTAGATGTACGCCTGGTGGCAGCCACCAGCATCGACCTGGCCCAGGCGGTGGCGGTCGGCAAATTCCATGAACGGCTGTATCACTACCTCAGCGAAGGTCGACTGGAGTTGCCGGCGTTGCGCGAACGGGTCGGCGATATCCTGCCCCTGGCCGAGTATTTTCTCGGCATTTACAGCCAGCGTCTGAGCCTGTCGGTGCCGCTGATCAGTGAAAGTGCCCAGCGTGCCCTGGAGCGGCACAGTTGGCCGGGTAACACCCGGGAGCTGGAGAATGTCATTCATTTTGCCTTGCTGGTCAGCAGCGGCGACGAGATCCTGCCGGCGCATTTGAACCTGCCGGTACCGCTGGCCCTTATCGAGCAATTTATCGGCAGCAGTTCCGCCGAGGAGCTGGCTCAGCTGAAACGCCTTTTGGACAGCGCTGTATGAGGCCCGCTTGCGTGAGTAGGGCGAAGATTTCATGGGAGTAGGGTCCGGGCCCGGAGGGAATAGGGTGCAGCTCTATTGGAGTCGGGTGCGGATCCCGTGGGAGCGGAGCTTGCCCGCGAAGAACGATAACGCGGTGCGCCTGAGGCTCCGCGTCGTCTCATTCGCGGGCAAGCACCGCTCCCACACAAGCACCGCTCCCACAAGGCAGTACCGCGTCAGTACTGTATGAACAAAATGGAATATGAAGATGAATAAAAGATATTTTTCTGGAATAAAAAATATCGGTATCTTCTGTTCCACGCCAGCGATATCACTTTGCTGGCACCTCTCTCAAGGCTGTCGTCGATGACACCCGTGATTTTCGATAAGGACACTGCATGAAAAAGGTTCTGTTGTTTACCGCATTGGCGGCCGCGTTGACGGCAGGTCTGGCCCAGGCCGGCGAGAAGCTGGTGGTGGCCGCGACGCCGGTCCCCCACGCCGAGATCCTCGAGCTGATCAAGCCGGCCCTGGCCAAGGAAGGCGTGGACCTGGAAATCAAGGTGTTCACCGACTATGTGCAACCGAACACCCAGGTGGCCGAGAAACACCTCGACGCCAACTATTTCCAGACCAAGCCATACCTGGATGGCTTCAATAAAGGCAAGGGTACCAACCTGGTCACCGTGATCGGCGTGCACGTCGAGCCTTTCGGCGGGTACTCGAAGAAAGTCAAAAGCCTGGCCGATCTGAAAGATGGCGCCACCGTGGCGATTCCGAACGAAGGTAGCAACAGTGGCCGTGCACTGCTGCTCCTGCAGAAAGCCGGTCTGATCACTCTGAAAGACCCGACCAATGCGCTGTCGACCCCGAAAGATATCGTCAAGAACGACAAGCACCTGAAGTTCAAGGAACTGGAGTCGGCTCTGCTGCCACGGGTACTGGATCAGGTCGACCTGGATATGATCAACACCAACTATGCGCTGGAAGCGGGCCTCAACCCGGCCAAGGACGCATTGCTGATCGAAGGTGCCGACTCGCCTTACGTGAACTTCCTGGTGGCCCGTCCGGACAACAAGGACAGCGACGCTATCCAGAAACTGGCCAAGGCCTTGACCAGCCCGCAAGTGAAAGCGTTCATCGCCGCGAAGTACAAAGGCTCGGTCTTGCCGGCGTTCTGATGGGCGGATAACCCGTGCAACGTTTCAACGCCGATGCGTGACCCGCATCGGCGTTTTCTATTTTGTCTCGTCTGAGATCCTTTGTTCGGCGTGGCCCCCCTGTAGGCGCCGGCTTGTCGGGACAGCGCATCGCAGCGATGAGGCCCGCAAGTCATGTATCGACTATCCGAGCGCAATCGCCGGCAATCGAGCGTCGACTGGCGTTCTTGCAATTACGGCTGGGGAGCGTGCTCGTTTGGTTGGGCTTTCACCGCCCGGCGCAGGGCCACCAGCAGTTTCACGATGTCCTGGGGATCAAGCTTTTCCGGCGCATTTGCCTGGAGCATAGGTACTTTCCTTGTAGTGAGGTGGCCGTCGAATCCGGCCATTGGCATCCATGCTTGGAGTCCCCTCGGGTAAAAAAGATCCGTTGTACAACCTGATCAAAGTAGTCGTCCGCCTGGCATCCGGCAAATCCCGGCGGTCAGGCTCTTGACTGGGCTTGCCAAGGCTGTGAGCGCTTGAAAACGCCACGAACCCTGTAGGAGCCAGCTTGCTGGCGATAGCGATTTATCAGGCGATGTCGACTGTCAGATCGCATCGCCAGCAAGCTGGCTCCTACAGGGGGCGTTTCACGTTAACAATCGTAACGGCACCGATGAAAGAGTACCGCGCAACGGAGCGTGCGCAAGTCCTCCTCGGACTCAACCTGATGCAAGCGCGGTAATCACTCCGCCGTCGACGGTTTTTCCCACAAATTGATCCCGCCTTCCTGGGCAAAGCGATCAATCTCCGCCAGTTCTTCCCGGGTGAAACTCAGGTTCTTCAGTGCGCCGACGTTCTCGATGATCTGCTCCGGCCGGCTCGCGCCGATCAGCGCCGAGGTCACCCGTGGGTCGCGCAATGTCCAGGCTAGCGCCAATTGTGCCAGGCTCTGGCCGCGACGCCGGGCGATCTCATTCAGCCCCCGCACATGCGCGATATTGGCCTCGGACAAGTGCGAGGCCTGCAACGAGCCGCCGCCCGGACGATTGACCCGCGCATCCTTCGGGATACCGTTGAGGTATTTGTCGGTCAGCAGACCTTGTGCCAAGGGGGTAAAGGCAATCACCCCGGTCCCCAGCTCCTCGACGGTATCCAGCAGGTCCTTTTCCACCCAGCGATTGAGCAGGTTGTAGGCCGGCTGGTGAATCAATAGCGGGACTTTCCACTCCTGGAGCAGAGTGGCGATCTCACGGGTTTTCACCCCGGAATACGACGAGATGCCGATATACAGCGCCTTGCCTTGCTGCACGGCCGTGGCCAGGGCGCTGGCGGTTTCTTCCAGCGGGGTGTCCGGGTCGAAGCGGTGCGAATAGAAGATATCCACATAGTCCAGACCCAGCCGTTGCAGGCTCTGGTCGAGGCTGGCGAGCACGTATTTGCGCGAACCGCCGCCCTGGCCGTAAGGGCCGGGCCACATGTCCCAACCGGCCTTGCTGGAGATGATCAGTTCATCGCGATACTGCTTGAAGTCTTCGCGCAGCAGGCGGCCGAAGTTGATCTCGGCGCTGCCGTAGGGCGGGCCATAGTTGTTCGCCAGATCGAAGTGGTTGATGCCCAGGTCGAAGGCGGTGCGCAACAGGGCGCGCTGGGTGTCGATCGGCGTGCTGTCGCCGAAGTTGTGCCACAGGCCCAGAGACAGCGCCGGCAGTACCAGCCCACTGCGTCCGACGCGGCGGTAGGGAATGGAGTCGTAGCGGTTTTCGGCAGCTTGGTAAGTCATCGAATCCTCTCTCGGTGGGCAGTTTCAGCGAAGTTGTCCAGCATACGCCGAACTCAGACCACAGCCGACAGCGGTTCTATCCGTTGCTGAAACCTTTCATGCGCCTACACGGCCTTGGCAAAGATCTCGCTGATCCAGTCCACGAACACCCGCACCCGTGGTGACATGTGCCGGTTTTGCGGATAGAGCACCGATACCGGCATCGGCGGTGGTGGATGGTCCGGCAGGACCTCCTTGAGCAAACCCTGGCCGATCTGCTCTGCCACCCGGTAATGCGGGACCTGGATCAGCCCCAGCCCGGAGACGGCCGCCGCGGCATAGATCTCGGCGCCGAAGACCGACACTCGGCCCGCCAGGGGCACTTCGCGTAACTCGCCGGCTTCGCTGAATTCGAACGGGAACAATTTGCCGGTGGTCCTGGAAACGTAGTTCACGCCTTGATGCCGGCTCAGGTCCGCGAGACTCCGCGGTTCGCCATATTTGCGCAGGTAGGCCGGGCTGGCGCAGGTCACCTGGCGCAAGTTGGCGACACGCCGGCCGACCAGCGATGAGTCGCCGAGATTGCCCGAGCGCAGCACGCAGTCCACACCCTCGGCGATCAGGTCGATAAAGTGGCTGGCCTCGCTCATCGAGACATCGATGTCCGGGTAGCGTTCGAGAAACCGCGGTAGTGCCGGGACCACGAAATACCTCGCCAGCGTGCCTTGCAAGTCCACCCGCAAGCGGCCCTTGGGCGCCACCGAGCGGAACGCCAGTTCGGCTTCTTCCAGTTCCGCGAGCAGCTGCACGCAGCGTCGGTAATAGGCCTCGCCGTCCAGGGTCGGGCGGACGCGGCGGGTGCTACGCTCCAACAGCCGGGTGCCGAGCCAGGCCTCGAACTGATTCAGGGTGTGGGTCAGGGTCGCGCGGGGCAGGTTCAGGTCTTCGGCGGCCAGGGTGAAGCTGCTGCGCTCGTAGATCCGGACAAAAACCTTCATGGCCTTGACTTGGTCCATGGGCGCTCCGTTGCCGTTGATTGTTGGTGATTATTGAATAGTCAAGCCAACTATCGTGCATTTATCCCTCCGGGTAAACATGTGAAATTGGCTCCACCCCCATTCACACCCCAGGAGATTCGACATGACTACCCAGACTCGGAAAGTTGCCATTGTCACCGGCGCCTCACGCGGCATCGGTGCCGTCATCGCCCGCCAACTGGCGGCGCAAGGTTTTGCCGTCGCCATCAACTATGCCAGCAGCGCCAGCGAAGCCTCGGCGCTGGTGGTGGAGCTGCGCCAGGCCGGTCACCAGGCCATAGCGGTCAGGGCCGATGTCGCCAGTTCCGCCGATGTCACCCGGCTGTTCGACGAAACCGAGCAGCAACTGGGCAAGGTCGATGTGCTGGTCAACAACGCCGGCATCCTCAAGGTCATGCCCCTGGCCCAGCACAGTGACGAGCTGTACGAGCAGACCTTTGCCATCAACACCCGTGGCACCTTCAATACCCTGCGCGAAGCCGCGACGCGGATGAATGACGGTGGCCGTATCGTCAACTTCTCCAGCAGTACCGTGGGCCTGAATCTGCCCGGCTACGCGGTGTATATCGCCAGCAAGGCGGCGGTGGAGTCCTTCACCCAGGTGTTCGCCAAGGAACTGCGTGGTCGCCAGATCACCGTCAATGCCGTGGCTCCCGGCCCGGTGGCGACTGAACTGTTCCTGTATGGCAAGAGTGAAGAGCAGATCCAGACCTTCGCCAAGATGCCACCGCTGGAGCGTCTCGGTCAGCCGGAAGACATCGCCAGCGTGGTGTCCTTCCTGGTCAGCCCGGCCGCCGCCTGGGTCAACGGCCAGATCCTGCGCGCCAATGGTGGTCTGGTCTGATCTGCGCCTGCATCCTTGATTGCCGAGCGTTGACGGGCTTGGTTTCGATCTACAGTGTTAGTAAGGGACGAGCGTCAGGGGCAGTGCTGTGTGGCGTTCAGAATGGCCTTCGCGGGCAGGCGCCCGTACCGGTCAGTCCGCTTGGATACTAACCTGGGGGAGCCGGCTTGCTGGCGACAGCGGCCGATTGGGCAACTGGCCTCATCGCCAGCCAGCCGGCTCCTACCCATCAGCATTGGGGCTGACGGACACACAGCCCTGGAGGACACGCCATGCACACCGCGATCATCCTCGCCATCGGCCTGATCCTGCTCGGCGGCACGCTGTTCTTCGGCCAGCGCCTGGGCATCAGTCGGCAGATCCTCGGTGCCGGCTTTCTCGGCATGTGGTTGCTGGCGACGATCATCAATGGTGCCATCGGGGTGCTCACCGCCCACCAGAGCCTCCTTTCGGAGTTGATGATCGGGCTGGCGGTGTTCGGCCTGCCGGCCGTCACCATGGCCTTGTTCATGGTGCTGGACGATGCCTGAACCAAGCGCTCAACGCACCTGGTAGATGAATGGGTGCTGGTCGCCATGGCCGATTTCCAGGCTGACGTTGTCATTGGCTTTCGCGTAAGGCACAGAACCTGAACCTGGCTTGCCAGCGAAGGCGGCCGCAAGATCGATGTGGGGCCTACTGGCCTCATCGCCGGCAAGCCACTCACCATCGTATTCCAACCCGGATGTCGGCGCACCGGAGGGCGTCAGCGCTGCGTTCCCTCCTCATGCTGCTGCAGGTTGGCCTGAGTCAGGTTGCAACCGGCCGGCACGCTGCGGGTCAGCCAGACATTGCCGCCGATGGTGGCGCCACGACCGATGGTGATGCGCCCGAGGATGGTCGCCCCGGCGTAGATCACCACATCGTCCTCGACAATGGGGTGACGCGGATGGCCCTTCTGCAACTGGCCGTCCTCGTCCGCCGGGAAGCGCTTGGCGCCCAGGGTCACCGCCTGGTAGATCCGTACTCGTTCGCCGATGATCGCGGTTTCACCAATCACCACGCCGGTCCCATGGTCGATAAAGAAACTGCCGCCGATCTGCGCTCCGGGGTGAATATCGATCCCGGTGGCCGAGTGGGCGATTTCCGAACTGATCCGCGCCAGCAACGGCAATCCCGCCCGATACAGGTGGTGGGCGAGGCGGTGATGAATCACCGCGAGAATGCCTGGGTAGCACAGCAGCACTTCATCGACGCTGCGCGCCGCCGGGTCGCCGTGGTAGGCCGCCAGCACGTCGGTGTCGAGCAATCGGCGCAGTCCTGGCAAGGCCATGGCGAAATCCTGGATCAATTGCACGGCCTTGGCCTGGACCTCGCGGTCCGACTCGCCGCCATGCCGCGCCACGTAGCGCAGTTCCAGGCGGGCCTGGGCCAGCAGGGCATTGAGAGCGGCGTCGAGGGTGTGGCCGACGTAGAAGTCCTCGCTTTCCTCGCGCAGATCCACCGGTCCCAGACGCATGGGAAACAGCGCGCCGCAGAGTGATTCGAGAATCTCGGCCATGGCCTGGCGCGACGGCAGCTCACGGCCCCCTTGTTCGTCGCTGACCCGGCCGTTACGGCTGCGCCACTCATCCCGGGCGCCGCGCAACTGGCTGACGATGGTCTGTAGTTGCCAATGGCTGGAACGCTCGCTCACGATCAAATCTCCGGCTGGGCGACCGGCCCATCGGGTCGCCTGTATGGCTTCCACTTTACGGCACTGGCGTAAACGGCAATTAAGAACGAATGGTGCTTGTCTCAGAACTTTCCGGCATAAGCGAATGACAGTTGCCTGGTGAAAAGCCGCTGCCTATAGTCCAGGCATCTTCTACAGTCAGCTCGGACCCATGATCAAACAACAGCTTGCCCGTTTTCCCCGTCTGGAACTCCTGGCCCAGGCCACCCCTCTGGAAAAGCTCGAACGCCTGTCGGCGTGGGTGGGCCGCGATATCTACATCAAGCGCGATGACCTGACCCCCCTGGCCCTGGGCGGCAACAAGCTGCGCAAGCTGGAATACCTGGGGGCCGATGCCCTGGCGGTCGGCGCCGATACGCTGATCACCGCCGGCGCCATCCAGTCCAACCATGTGCGCCAGACGGCGGCCCTGGCGGCGCGTCTCGGACTGGGCTGCGTGGCTCTGCTGGAGAATCCCATTGGCACCGAGGACGTCAACTACCTGGGCAACGGCAACCGCTTGTTGCTGGACCTGTTCGACGCCCGGGTCGAGTTGGTGGACAACCTGGACAATGCCGACGAGCAGTTGCAGGCCCTGGCCGAGCGCCTGCGCGGCAACGGCAAGAAGCCGTACCTGGTGCCGATTGGTGGCTCCAACGCTCTGGGCGCGCTGGGTTATGTGCGGGCCGGGTTCGAACTGGCGGCGCAGATCGAAGACAGCGGGCTGGCGTTTGCCGCGGTGGTGCTGGCTTCCGGCAGTGCCGGGACCCACAGCGGCCTGGCCCTGGCCTTGAGCGAGGCGCTGCCGGGCTTGCCGGTGGTCGGTGTGACGGTGTCGCGCAGCGACGAGGCGCAACGGCCCAAGGTGCAGGGCCTGGCCGAGCGCACGGCCGAGTTGCTGGGGGTAGCGGTACCGGCCAGCTTCAAGGTCGAACTCTGGGACGAATATTTCGCGCCCCGTTATGGCGAGCCGAATGCGGGGACGCTGGCGGCGGTCAAGCTGCTGGCCAGCCAGGAAGGCATCCTGCTCGACCCGGTCTACACCGGCAAGGCCATGGCCGGTCTGCTCGATGGCATTGGCCGCCAGCGTTTCGAGGATGGCCCGATCATCTTCCTGCACACCGGCGGGGCGCCGGCGTTGTTCGCCTATAACGCTATGCTTTAAGCCAACCTTGATAGTGAAGCGAGCACGGCTCCTGTAGAGGAGCCCAGCTTGCTGGCGATAGCGCTATCAAGGGTGGTTAAAATTGAATATATAAATAGTTTTTTATTATTTTATAGAATAAAAAGCGCTCGCTATAGTCGTGGCGCAGGCGATTTGGCGCGAGACGCCAGCGCTGCTTTAAGGCAGGATTGACGCAGCTCTTCAGGGCGTCAGATTCGCGTTCTCTCCCATAAGAATACACACGGGGCTCGTCATGAATATTTCCGCATTTCGCAAGCGTCTGCTGGTCGGCAGCCTGGGCTTGGTACTCGGTGCCGGTATGCTCGGCCAGGCTTTTGCCGGTGAGCAACTGGACAATATCAAGAAGGCCGGCACGATCAACGTCGGCCTGGAAGGTACCTACCCACCGTTCAGCTTCGTCGGTGCCGACGGCAAGCTGGCTGGGTTCGAAGTCGAATTCTCCGAAGCCCTGGCGAAAAAGCTCGGGGTGAAGGTCAAGCTGCAACCGACCAAATGGGACGGCATTCTCGCCGCCCTGGAGTCCAAGCGCCTGGATGCGGTGATCAACCAGGTGACCATCTCCGAAGAGCGCAAGAAGAAGTATGACTTCTCCGAGCCGTACACTATTTCCGGTATCCAGGCGCTGGTGCAGAAGAAAGACGCCGACAAGTTCAAGACCGCCCAGGATCTGGCGGGCCACAAGGTCGGTGTCGGTCTGGGCACCAACTATGAACAGTGGCTCAAGGACAATGTGCCAAAAGCTGTGATCAAGACCTACGATGATGATCCGACCAAGTATCAGGACCTGCGCGTAGGCCGTATCGACGCGATCCTGGTCGACCGCCTGGCGGCCTTCGAACTGATCAAGAAAACCAACGACACGCTGGCCGTCTCCGGCGAACCATTCTCCCGCCAGGAAGCCGGTATCGCCTTGCGCAAAGGCGAACCCGAGTTGCTGGCCGCGGTGAACAAGGCCATCGACGAACTGCGCGCCGACGGCACTCTGAAGAAGCTGTCGGAAAAGTACTTCAACGCTGACGTCACCCAATAATGGAAGCAGCTTTTCAGCTTGCGCTGGACTCCGCGCCCTTTCTGCTCCAGGGCGCGTACTACACGGTCATCCTCAGCCTGGGTGGCATGTTCTTCGGTTTGCTGCTGGGTTTCGGCCTGGCCTTGATGCGGCTGTCGCGCTTCAAGCTGGTAAGCGGGATCGCCAGGGTCTATGTGTCGTTCTTTCGCGGCACACCCCTGTTGGTCCAGTTGTTCGTGATCTATTACGGACTGCCGCAAATGGGCATCGAGCTGGACCCGCTGCCCGCCGCGCTGATCGGCTTCTCGCTGAACATGGCGGCCTACGCCTGTGAAATCCTTCGGGCCGCCATCAGTTCGATCGAGCGCGGCCAGTGGGAAGCGGCGGCGAGCATCGGCATGACGCGGGCGCAGACCCTGCGCCGGGCGATTTTGCCGCAAGCCGCGCGCACTGCCCTGCCGCCGTTGGGCAACAGCTTCATTTCCCTGGTCAAGGACACGGCATTGGCCGCGACCATCCAGGTCCCGGAGCTGTTCCGCCAGGCCCAGCTGATTACCGCCCGGACCTTTGAAATTTTCACCATGTATCTTGCCGCCGCCCTGATCTACTGGGTCCTCGCCAGCCTGCTCGCACACTTGCAGAACCGTCTGGAAGCGCGGGTCAATCGGCATGACCAGGAGTCTTGAAGCATGATCGTGGTTGAAAACCTGACCAAGCAATTCAATGGACAGACCGTGCTCAACGGCATCGACCTGACGGTCGAGCCCGGCGAGGTGGTGGCCATCATCGGTCCCAGCGGTTCCGGCAAGACCACCTTCTTGCGTTGCCTGAACTTCCTCGAGGAACCCAGCAGTGGCCGGATCAAGGTCGGCGACATCGAAATCGATGGCAGCCGTCCGCTGAACCAGCAGCAGGGTCTGGTGCGCAAGCTACGCCAGCAGGTCGGCTTCGTGTTCCAGAACTTCAACCTGTTTCCGCACCGCACGGCGCTGGAAAACGTCATCGAAGGCCCGCTGGTGGTCAAGAAGATGCCGCGCGACCAAGCGCTCGCCCTGGGGCGCAAGCTGCTGGCCAAGGTCGGCCTGGCGGGCAAGGAAGACGCCTACCCGCGCAGGTTGTCCGGTGGCCAGCAACAACGGGTCGCGATTGCCCGCGCGTTGGCGATGGAGCCGGAGGTGATCCTGTTCGACGAGCCGACCTCGGCCCTCGACCCGGAGCTGGTGGGCGAAGTGTTGGCAACCATCCGTGGCCTGGCCGAAGAAAAACGCACCATGGTGATTGTCACCCACGAAATGGGCTTTGCCCGGGATGTGGCCAATCGGGTGATCTTTTTCGACAAGGGCGTGATCGTCGAGCAAGGTGAGGCCAAGGCGCTGTTTGCCCACCCCAAGGAAGAGCGTACCCGGCAGTTTCTCAGTAAGTTTCTGGGCAATACGTAGGACATTTCTTAAATAATAGGGCGTACTCAGGGAAAGAGTACGGCGGTCTCGTATAGTTATTTCTCGGGTCTTGGGTATTAACTATTGACTACCGATTTTCCCGTGAATTTTTCCACTGTAAAGACAGTGAAAGTAGGAAGTGTCCGAATTTTCGGGCGAACTTCGTCATGACCGTTTAATGGCTTGACACCCTCTCTGCAAAACTCTTAGCTGCACTTCACAACCTGCACGACGTTATCAGGACCGTATGCACGTTTCGGCCAACTGTTTGCCGGACTGCGCGTGCGCCTTCCAGAATTTGCGACGGTAAGGACGCCTATTGAGGTTCAAGGACAACGGTTGTTTATGCGGCCCAGGCCCGTGCCTGCACGTTGGACTTTTCGTCACCCCACAAAAAGGATTTTTTCATGACTCGTTTTCAGGAAACCCTGCGGCTGGCGCCGCCTGTCGTTCCCCAGGCCCATGGGCGTGGTATCGGTCTGTTGGCCGCCGCACAGTTGTCGATTGTCATCCGACCCTACGTCGGCATGGAAGAGGGCGACCTGATCGAGTTGTTCTGGGACGGTTGTTATGTCACGGCCCGGCAGGTGTCGGCGGATGATGTCGGCCAGTCGCTCAATTTGCGGGTGCCGGAGAGTTTCGTGCTGGAGGGGCTGGCGCGGGTTCACTATCGGGTCCTGCACGTGGGCAGCAGTGGCGCCTGCTCACGTCGGCTCAAGGTGCCGGTCAAACTCGCTTGCCCTGGTGGCCAGCCCTTCGGCGAGGAAAACCAGGGGCTGGCGCCGCTGATCATCCCCGCGCCGATCCAGCGTTATGGGGTCAACCCGAGCCAGATGCGTCGGGGGGTGCCGCTGACCCTGGCGCCCTATCTGAACATGGCCGCCGAGGACGAAATCACCTTGCTCTGGGGCGATGTGCGCCTGGACCTGCCCAAGCTCGCCGGCGAGGACATCGGCAAGCCGGTCAGGGTCTTCGTGCCGCCCGCGGTGATCCAGGAAGCCGGCGAGGACAGTGGCCTGGATCTGACCTACTGCGTGATCGACCGCGTCGGCAACAACTCCCGCTGGGCCCCGGTAAGGCGGCTCAGGGTCGGCAGCGCCCGGCACTACATCAGAGCCCCACGCCCGGCTTTGGCGAAGCTTGCCCAACCCTGCCGGGGCTGAGAAGCGGACCTTCTATGCATATTCCCAAAAGTTAGTTTATTTAATTTTTATACGCGTTTAGGGTATATGAACCGGACCACCGGACTTGTTTGATTTCGATGGCGTCGCGCTTTCGCGACGCTTCCTAAGAGAGATGAGGTCGGTATGGTCAGGAACACAGTCACCCTCGTGCGGATCGCCAGGGCATTGCGCACGCCACGGAGTGGCGTTGATGTCTAACTTGCAGGAAGCACAGGTCCAGAGCGACCTGGATATTGCCCCGCCGTTGCTGCCGGCCCGGGTACTGCGCAACGATGCCGAAGCCCTGCAGGCCGCCCGTGAGTTGGCCGAGGCCGCTCGCGGGCAGGCTGCGCGCCGCGACCGTCAGCGCAAGCTGCCATGGGTCGAGATCGAGCAGTTCACCCGCAGCGGCCTGGGTAGCATCACCCTTCCCCGTGAGTACGGCGGTCCGCAGGTTTCATTCGTTACCGTGGCCGAGGTCTTCGCGATCATTTCCGCCGCCGATCCGGCGCTCGGGCAGATCCCGCAGAACCAGTTCGGCATTCTCCAGTTGCTCCACGGCACCGCCACCGAGCGCCAGAAAAAACAGCTGTTCCAGAGCGTGCTGGAGGGCTGGCGCATCGGCAACGCCGGGCCTGAACGCGGCACGCGGAATACCCTGGAACTGAAGACCCGGATCAGCGCCGACGGCGATGCTTTCGTCATCAGCGGGCAGAAGTTCTATTCCACCGGCGCGCTGTTCGCCCACTGGGTGGCGGTCAAGGCGATCAACGATGAGGGTCGGCAGGTCATGGCCTTCGTCCGGCGCGGCACGCCGGGCTTGCGCATCGTCGACGACTGGTCGGGCTTCGGCCAGCGCACCACCGCCAGCGGCACGGTGTTGCTGAACAAGGTGCGGGTGGAAGCGGATGACGTCATCGACAACTGGCGCCAGGGCGAGGTGCCGAATATCCAGGGTGCCTTCTCGCAACTGATCCAGGCGGCCATCGACGCGGGCATTGCCCGTGGGGCCATCGACGACAGCATCGCCTTTGTTCGCGAGCGTTCGCGGCCATGGATCGATGCCAAGGTCGAGCGTGCCAGTGACGACCTCTACGTGATTGCCGATATCGGCAAATTGAAAATCGAGCTGCACGCCGCCGAAGCGCTGTTGCGCAAGGCCGGGCAGGTGCTCGACCAGGTCAGCGCCGGGCCGGTGGATGCCGCCGCGGCCGCGCGGGCTTCGATTGCCGTGGCCGAGGCCAAGGTCCTCACCACCGAAATCGCCTTGCTCGCCAGCGAGAAGTTGTTCGAGCTGGCCGGCAGCCGCGCGACCCTGGCCGAATTCAACCTCGATCGCCACTGGCGCAATGCCCGCGTGCACACCCTGCACGACCCGGTGCGCTGGAAGTATCACGCCGTCGGCGCCTATCGCCTGAACGGCAGCTTGCCGGCCCGGCATTCCTGGATTTGACGACCGGACCTCTGGAGAAGTACATGACTCTTTCTCAATACGTCGCGGTCATCGGCAGCGACGAGCAAGCCCTGATCGTGGCCAGCGACCTGGCCGAGGATTTCAAGCGCGACAGCGTCCTGCGCGACCGTGAACGGCGTCTGCCGCTGGCCGAGCTGGAAGTGTTTTCCCGCTCCGGCCTCTGGGGCATCAGCGTGCCGAAGGCCTATGGCGGCGCCGGGGTGTCCAACGTCACCCTGGCCAGGGTCACGCAACTGATCGCCGAGGCCGATGCGTCCCTGGGGCAGATACCACAGAATCATTTCTATGCCCTGGAAGTGCTGCGGGTCAACGGCAGCGAGGCGCAGAAGCAACGTCTGTATGCCGAGGTACTGGCTGGCCGACGCTTCGGCAATGCACTGGCCGAACTGGGCACCAAGACCGCCCACGACCGTATCACCAGCCTGCGTCGGGATGGCGACGGCTACCGCATCAACGGGCGCAAGTTCTACGCCACCGGGGCCTTGTATGCCCAGCGCATTCCGACCTCGGTGGTGGATGAGCAGGGCGTCCAGCAGTTGGCCTTTGTGCCGCGCGATAGCAGAGGCCTGAACGTGATCGACGACTGGAGCGGTTTTGGCCAGCGCACTACCGGCAGTGGTTCGGTGGTGTTCGAAGACGTCTATGTCGCCGCCGCCGACGTGATCCCTTTTCAAAGTGCCTTCGAGCGTCCGACCCCGGTTGGCCCGCTGGCGCAGATTCTCCATGCGGCCATCGACACCGGTATTGCCCGCGCCGCCTATGAAGACACCCTGCACTTTGTCCGCACCCGCACCCGTCCGTGGATCGATGCCGGTAGTGACCAGGCCACCGAAGATCCGTTGACCCTCAAGAGCCTCGGTCAGCTGAGCGTTCGGCTGCACGCCGCCGAGGCCTTGCTGGAACGGGCCGGCGAATACCTCGACCGGGCCCAGGCCGAAACCAACGCCGAGACCGTGGCGGCGGCCTCGATCGCAGTTGCCGAGGCGCGGGCCATCAGCACCGAAATCTCCCTGGCCGCCGGCAGCAGCCTGTTCGAACTGGCCGGCAGCCAGGCCACGCTCGCCGAACACGGCCTGGATCGTCACTGGCGTAACGCGCGGGTACACACCCTGCACGATCCGGTGCGTTGGAAGTACCACGCGGTGGGCAACTATTACCTCAATGCGCAAAACCCGCCACTGCGGGGGACCATCTGATGGCGAAGAAAAAGATCCTGCTCAATGCCTTCAACATGAATTGCATCGGGCATATCAACCACGGCTTGTGGACCCATCCGCGGGACAATTCGACCCAGTACAAGACATTGGAATACTGGACCGAATTGGCGCGGTTGTTGGAGCGCGGCTTATTCGACGGCCTGTTTATCGCCGATATCGTCGGGGTCTACGACGTGTACCAGGGCTCGGTGGACGTACCGCTGCGAGAGTCGATCCAGTTGCCGGTCAACGATCCGCTGCTGCTGGTGTCGGCCATGGCGGCGGTGACGAAAAACCTCGGTTTCGGCCTGACCGCCAACCTCTCCTATGAGGCGCCGTATCTATTCGCCCGGCGCATGTCGACGCTCGACCACCTGAGTCGCGGGCGGGTCGGCTGGAATATCGTCACCGGTTACCTCGACAGTGCCGCCCGGGCCATGGGACTCAAGGAGCAGGTCGAGCACGACCGGCGCTACGACCAGGCCGACGAGTACCTGGAGGTGCTCTACAAGCTCTGGGAAGGTAGTTGGGAAAACGATGCGGTGCTCAACGATCCGGCCCGGCGGATCTATGCCCAACCGGAGAAAGTGCACAAGGTGCGGCACGCCGGCGAGTTCTATCAGGTCGAGGGTTATCACCTCTGCGAGCCGTCGCCGCAGCGCACGCCGGTGTTGTTCCAGGCCGGCAGTTCGGAGCGTGGCCTGGAGTTTGCCGGGCGGCATGCCGAGTGCGTGTTCATCAGTGGGCAGAACAAGGCCGCGACCAAGGTTCAGGTGGACAAGGTGCGCGCCAGCGCGGTGGCGGCCGGACGTGAGCCTGATGGCATCAAGGTGTTCATGGGCCTGAACGTGATTGTCGGCGAGACCGAGGAGGCAGCCTGGGCCAAGCACGCCGAGTACCTCGGGTATGCCAGCGCGGAGGCCGGGGTGGCGCATTTTTCCGCGTCCACCGCGATCGATTTCGCCGAGTACGAACTGGATGAACCGATCCAGTATGTGAAGAGCAACGCGATCCAGTCGGCGACCAGAAACCTGCAGAACAATGACTGGACCCGGCGCAAGTTGCTCGAACAGCACGCCTTGGGCGGGCGCTATTTCACCGTGGTCGGCTCGCCCGAACAGGTGGCCGATGAGCTGGAGTCGTGGATCGCCGAAACCGGGCTGGACGGCTTCAACCTGACGCGCATCGTCACCCCGGAAAGCTATGTGGATTTTATCGAGCTGGTGATTCCGCAGTTGCAGCGGCGCGGGTCGTACAAGACTGCTTATGACGGTGGGACCTTGCGCGAAAAGTTGTTTCACGCTGAGGCGCATCTGCCTGGGCAGCACGCTGGAGCGGGCTATCGCCATATTCCTGACTGACAAGGTCCCTGTAGCACCGCCACGCTCGGTTGCGAAGCAGTCGCAAAGGCGGTCCTCTCGGTCTGCCTGAGAGACCGCATTCGCCGGGTTCAGGGCCGCTTCGCGCCCCAGCGCGGGCAAGCCCGCTCGCCACAAGTGAAATCTCATAATCCGTATGATTGACTGGAAACCCATCATGAAAACAACACGCCTTACCCCACCAGTCAAAGCACTGGTCCTGGCCCTCGGTCTCTTCAGCGCCGTGGCCGCCGCCGCCGACGCTCCGCTCAAGGTCGGCACCACCGCGGCCTTCGCCATCCCCCTGGAAGCCGCCGTCGAAGAGGCCGGCAAACAGGGCCTGAAAGTCGAGCTGGTGGAGTTCAGCGACTGGATCGCGCCGAACGTCAGTCTCGCCGCTGGCGATATCGACGTGAACTACTTCCAGCACATCCCTTTCCTGGAAAACGCCAAGGCCGCCGCCGGTTTCGACCTGGTGCCCTTTGCCCCGGGGATCATCAACAACGTCGGTCTCTACTCGAAAAAATACAAAAGCTTCGACGAACTGCCGCAAGGCGCCAGCGTGGCCATCGCCAACGACCCGATCAACAGCGGCCGTGGCCTGCAACTGCTGGCCAAGGCCGGGCTGATCACCTTGAAACCTGGCGTCGGTTACAAAGCCACCGAAGAGGACATCATCGGCAACCCGAAGAAGCTCAAGATCCTCCAGGTCGAAGCCGTGCAACTGGTGCGCGCCTACGACGACGCCGATCTGGTCCAGGGCTACCCGGCCTATATCCGCCTGGCGAAGACCTTCGATGCCGGCTCCGCGTTGCTGTTCGACGGCCTCGATCACAAGGAGTACGTGATCCAGTTCGTGATCCAGCCGAAAGAGAAAACCGACCCACGGCTGATCAAGTTCGTCGATATCTACCAGCACTCGCCAGTGGTGCGCGCCGCCCTGGACAAGGCCCATGGCAAGCTGTACCAGGCCGGTTGGGAAGGCTGATATGAGTGTCGTCAATCTCCAGCGCCCATCTGAGGCAACGCCGCGCAGCGCGGAGCAGACCGAGCTGCATCCCGAGCTCAATCGGGCCCACGTGCGCTTTATCGGCGTGGGCAAGACCTACGATGGCCAACAGGGTCCGGTAAACGCCTTGCAAGGCATCGACCTGGCGATCCAGCGTGGCGAAGTGTTCGGCATTATTGGCCGCAGCGGTGCGGGCAAATCTTCGCTGATCCGCACCATCAACCGCCTGGAACAACCGAGTGCCGGGCGGGTGCTGATCGACCAGGTCGACATCGGCGAGTTCGACGAAAATCGCTTGGTGGAACTGCGTCGACGCATCGGCATGATCTTCCAGCACTTCAACCTGATGTCGGCCAAGACGGTCTGGCAGAACGTCGAGTTGCCGTTGAAAGTGGCCGGGGTGCCGAAATTGCAACGTGAACAGAAGGTGCGCGAACTGCTGGAGCTGGTGGGCCTGCGGGACAAGCACAAGGCCTACCCGGCGCAGTTGTCCGGTGGGCAGAAACAGCGAGTCGGGATTGCCCGGGCGCTGGTCCATGACCCGGCGATCCTGCTGTGTGACGAGGCCACCTCGGCGCTGGACCCGGAAACCACCCAATCGATCCTTGGCTTGCTGCGCGAGATCAATCAGCGCCTGGGCCTGACCATTGTCCTGATCACCCATGAGATGGCGGTGATCCGCGAGATCTGTGATCGGGTGGTGGTGCTGGAGCATGGCCGGGTGGTCGAGCAGGGGCCGGTCTGGCAGGTCTTCGGCGAGCCTCGGCATGAGGTCAGCCGGACCTTGTTGGCGCCGTTGCAGCACGCCTTGCCAGCGGAGCTGCAAGAGCGCTTGCAGGCCTGGCCCGAGTCATCGGATTCGGCGCTGGTGCTGCGCTTGCAATTGACCGGCGGCGTTGCCGAGGAGCCGGACCTGGCGGCGCTGTTCAGTGCCCTCGGCGGGCGCGTGCGCTTGCTGCAGGGCGCTGTCGAGCGGATTCAGGGGCATGCGCTGGGGCAGTTGTTGCTGGCGGTGAGTGGCTCATCGCTGGGGGTCGAGGAACTGCGTCTGCGGGCCGGGCGTTGGGCGCAACGGGTGGAGGTGCTGGGCTATGTGGCTTGATCGTTTGTGGCAGGGGGTGATCGACACCTTCCTGATGGTTGGCGTGTCGTCGTTGATCGCTTTGTTGCTGGGCGTTCCGTTGGCGGTGATCCTGGTCACCAGCGGCAAGGGCGGGATCTATGCGGCGCCCGCGTTGAACCGGATGCTGGGGGCGTTCGTGAATCTGTTCCGCTCGATCCCGTTCCTGATCCTGATGGTGGCGCTGATTCCCTTTACCCGGTTGATCGTCGGCACCACCTATGGCGTGTGGGCCGCCGTGGTGCCGCTGACCATCGCCGCCACGCCGTTCTTTGCGCGGATCGCCGAGGTGAGCCTGCGCGAGGTCGATCATGGCTTGATCGAAGCGGCCCAGGCCATGGGTTGCCGGCGCTGGCATATCGTCTGGCATGTGCTGTTGCCCGAGGCGTTGCCAGGGATTGTCGGTGGTTTCACCATCACCCTGGTGACCATGATCAACTCCTCGGCCATGGCCGGTGCCATTGGTGCTGGCGGCTTGGGGGATATCGCCTATCGCTACGGTTACCAGCGCTTCGACAGCCAGGTGATGCTGACCGTGATCGTACTGTTGGTGATTCTGGTGGCGGTGATTCAGTTGGGTGGGGATCGCTTGGCGCGGGTGCTGAACAAGCGTTGAGGTATTTGTTGTCGGGGCGGGCCCCTTCGCCGCACCGCCGCGAAGGCGATATCACAGGCGCCGCATCAAAGGGCAGGGTGATATATTCGGGACATCCACACCAGCCCGCGCAGACCTCAATGAAAACCCTCGGCCCCAGCGACCTCGAACAGATTGCTTCCACCACCCTCGGTCACTACAACCGCAGTGCCGAGAGTTTCCGCGAAGGCACCCGCGACCACGATGTGAGCCAGAACATCGATGCGCTGTTGCGGCATATCCAGGGTTCGGCGCCGTTTACCGTGTTGGATTTCGGCTGTGGTCCGGGGCGGGATTTGCGAACTTTCACCCGCATGGGCCATATCGCGGTTGGCCTCGACGGTTCCGAGCGCTTTGCGCAGATGGCTCGGGACGATAGCGGTTGTGAGGTGTTGCGGCAGAACTTCCTTGAACTCGACTTGCCATCCGAGCGCTTTGACGGGGTGTTCGCCAACGCGGTGTTGTTCCATGTTCCACGTCAGGAGTTGCCACGGGTGCTCGGGCAGTTGCATGCCACGCTCAAGCCCGGCGGTGTGCTGTTCAGCTCCAATCCGCGCGGGGACAACCAGGAAGGCTGGAACGGCGAGCGTTATGGCTCATACCACGACCTGGAAGCCTGGCGGGCACTGCTGACAGCGGCGGGCTTCGTTGAATTGGAACATTACTATCGCCCCGCCGGGCTGCCGCGTGAGCAGCAGCCGTGGCTGGCGAGTGTCTGGCGCAAGACCTGAAGTCAGACACAAGCCGGCTTGTCGGCGATGAGGGCCTGGGGCCCTTCATCGCTTGTGCAGACGCTATCGCCAGCAAGCTGACTTCTACAGTTTTGTGGGGTTCACAGCCTTTTTGCGCGACACTGGATTGTAGGAGCAGGACTTGCCCGCGAAGCTTTTGACGGCCTCACGGGACCCTTCGTCGGTGCGTTGAAACGCGGTCCTTGCAGCAAGCTTGCCCGCGATGAACGATAACGCGGTCTCCCTGCCGGTTACCCGTGCAACATCTGGTAACTCCTCCGTCTCGGGTTAGGTTTGAGAAGCGAAATGTGAGTCACTATCATTTCGCGCTCATTTCGTAATCGAGAACCCGCTCCCATGCTGGCACCGAAGCGTCTACTGACCGCCCTGGCCTTTTTCCTTATGGCCGGCCCCGCTCACGCGGCCGACGAAGTGGTGGTCTACTCTTCGCGCATCGACGAACTGATCAAACCGGTCTTCGACGCCTACACCGAAAAGACCGGGGTCAAGATCAGGTTCATCACCGACAAGGAAGCGCCGCTGATGCAGCGGATCAAGGCCGAAGGTGAAAATGCCAGCGCCGACCTGCTGCTCACCGTCGATGCCGGCAACCTCTGGCAGGCTGAGCAGATGGGTATCCTGCAACCCTTCACGTCCAAGCTGATCGACGCCAATATCCCGCTGCAATACCGTTCGTCCGGTCATCAATGGACCGGTCTGAGCCTGCGCGCGCGGACCCTGGCGTATTCCACCGAGCGGGTGAAAGCGTCCGACCTGAGCACCTATGAAGCACTGGCCGACAAGCAGTGGGAAGGCCGCCTGTGCCTGCGCACGGCGAAGAAGGTCTATAACCAGTCGCTGACCGCTACGCTGATCGAAGTCCATGGCGCCGAGAAGACCGAGCAGATACTCAAGGGCTGGGTCGGCAACCTGTCCACCGATGTGTTCTCCGACGACATCGCCGTACTCGAGGCGATCAATGCCGGGCAGTGCGATGTAGGGATCGTCAACACCTACTACTACGGTCGTCTGCACAAGCAGAAGCCGAATCTGGCGGTCAAACTGTTCTGGCCGAACCAGGGTGATCGCGGCGTGCATGTGAATCTATCGGGCATCGGCCTGACCCGATACGCACCGCATCCAGAAGCGGCCAAGGCCCTGGTGGAGTGGCTGACCACTCCCGAGGCGCAGCGCATCTTTGCCGACGTGAACCAGGAGTTCCCGGCCAACCCGGCGGTAGCGCCGTCGGCGGAAGTGGCGAGTTGGGGACGGTTCGCGCCCGATACCTTGCCGGTGGAGATCGCCGGCAAGCGTCAGGCTGAGGCGATCCGTCTGATGGATCGCGCTGGTTGGAACTGAGCAAACACACAAGTCCTGGCGACATGCCCTCTTGTGGCGAGCGCGCTTGCCCGCGCCGGGCTGCGAAGCGGCCCTGAAACCCGCAAGCGTGTTCTGGCTGACATAGCGCGACTGCAGGTTTTGCGTCTGCTGCGCAGCCGAGCGTGGCGGTGCGGCGTTCCGACAAGCCGACTCGCCACAGGTAGGTGCCGTATCCCTTTGCTCTGAGAATCCCCTTGGCCCATTCCGCTCAACGCCGCTGGTACCTTCCAGTTTTCGCCGTCGCCAGCCTGGTATTGCTGCCACTGAGCGTGCTGCTGTTGTCCTGGCAGTCGATCGACCTGCAGATCTGGTCCCACCTCTGGGATACCCAGCTACCGCGCCTGTTGGGCAACACCCTGACGCTGGTGCTGGGCGTCGGCACCGGCGTCACCCTGCTCGGCGTCAGTCTCGCCTGGCTCACCAGCCTCTGCGAGTTCCCCGGCCGGCGCTGGCTGGACTGGGCCCTGATGCTGCCCTTCGCCATCCCGGCCTATGTCCTGGCGTTCGTCTTCGTCGGCCTGCTGGATTTCGCCGGCCCCGTACAGACCCTGTTGCGCGAGTGGTTCGGCAGCGGTCTGCGCCTGCCCCGGGTACGTTCCACCGGCGGGGTGATCCTGGTTCTGGTGCTGGTCTTCTACCCTTACGTCTACCTGTTGGCGCGTAGCGCCTTCCTGGCACAAGGCAAGGGCCTTATGGAAGCTGCCCGGGTGCTCGGGCAATCGCCCTGGCAGGCGTTCTGGCGGGTGGCGCTGCCCATGGCACGTCCGGCCATCGGTGCCGGCGTGGCCCTGGCGCTGATGGAAACCCTGGCCGATTTCGGTGCGGTCGCGGTGTTCAACTTCGACACCTTTACCACCGCCATCTACAAGACCTGGTACGGCTTCTTCAGCCTTTCCAGCGCGGCGCAGCTGGCCAGTCTGCTGCTTTTGGCGGTGATGCTGGTGCTCTACGGCGAACGCCGTGCCCGTGGAGCCGTGCGCACGGGCAATGAACGTCCGCGCGGCCAGGCGCTCTATCAACTGCGTGGGATCAAGGCCTTGGCGGCCAGCGCCTGGTGCCTGCTGGTGTTCGCCTGCGCCTTTGTCATCCCACTGCTGCAACTGCTGGCCTGGTTCTGGCAACGTGGCCGTTTCGATCTCGACGAGCGTTACACCGGGTTGATCCTGCACAGCCTGTACCTGGGCGTCATGGCGGCCCTGATCACCGTCGGCGTAGCCCTGCTGCTGGCTTTTGCCCGGCGGCTGGCCCCCACCCGGGCCATTCGCTCCGGAGTCAGCCTGGCCAATCTCGGTTACGCCCTGCCGGGTTCCGTGCTGGCGGTGTCGATCATGCTCGCATTCAGCTATCTGGACCGGGTGCTGGTCATGCGGCTGTTGGGCGGGGCGGGCAAGCCGTTGTTGCTGGGCAGTCTGGCGGCCCTGCTGCTGGCCTATCTGGTGCGCTTTATCGCCGTGGCCTATGGCCCGTTGGAAAACAGTCTGGCGCGCATTCGGCCAGCCTTGCCCGAAGCCGCTCGCAGCCTTGGAGTCAGTGGGCCACTACTTTTTTGCAAAGTGTATCTGCCACTGCTGCTGCCCGGTGTCTTGAGTGGCGCATTGCTGGTGTTCGTCGATGTGCTCAAGGAAATGCCCGCGACCTTGCTGATGCGCCCGTTCGGCTGGGACACGCTGGCGGTGCGGATCTTCGAAATGACCAGCGAAGGGGAGTGGGCGCGGGCCTCGTTGCCGGCCTTGATGCTGGTGCTGGTCGGTCTCTTGCCGGTGATCGGGCTGATTCGCCGCTCGGCGTATCGAATCGGCTAGGTGTCATGGCTCCCCCTTGCGGCTACAATGCGCGGCATTCGGTGCGGTCCGTCTGACAGACCGGGTACGAAACAGGACTCAAGGCCCCATCCATAAAGGGCTCAAGCCGGTTTCCTGCCTGTCCGCGCCTTCGCCACGCCCGGAAGGAGAAACCCATGGGACAGCGTACGCCTCTGTATGACCTGCACCTCGCCCTTGGCGCGAAGATGGTCGATTTTGGCGGTTGGGATATGCCTCTGCATTACGGCTCGCAGGTCGAGGAGCATCATCAGGTGCGACGCGACTGCGGGGTTTTCGATGTTTCGCATATGACCGTGATCGATATCACCGGCAGCCAGGCCAAGGCTTGGTTACGCTACCTGTTGGCCAATGATGTCGAGCGCCTGGACAGCCCCGGTCGCGCCTTGTACAGCGCGATGCTCAACGAACACGGCGGGGTGGTCGACGACATGATCGTCTATCGCACCGAGTCCGGTTACCGCCTGGTGGTCAATGCCGCGACCCGTGATCAGGACATGGCCTGGATGCAGGCCCGTCTCGGTGCCTACGACGTGCAACTGCACGAGCGCTCGGAGCTGGCGATGCTGGCGATCCAGGGGCCTCATGCGCGGCACAAGATCGCCGAACTGGTGACCCAGTCCCGGGGCCAGTTGATCCAGCAGCTCAAACCTTTCGAAGGCCGCAGTGACGGCGACTGGTTCATTGCCCGCACCGGTTATACCGGGGAAGACGGCCTGGAGATCATCTTGCCGGCCGAGCAGGCCCCCGGCTTCTTCAACGACCTGGTGGGCGCCGGGATTTCACCCATCGGTCTTGGGGCCCGGGATACCTTGCGCCTGGAAGCCGGGATGAACCTTTATGGCCAGGATATTCACCAGGACGTTTCGCCGCTGGCGGCCAATATGGCCTGGACCATTGCCTGGGAGCCGGCTGATCGCGATTTTGTCGGACGCCAGGCCCTGGAAGCAGAAAAAGCCGCGGGGTCCAAACTCAAGCTGGTCGGATTGGTGCTGGAGGAGCGCGGTGTTTTGCGTGCTCATCAGGTCGTTCGGATCGCCGAGGTTGGCGAAGGAGAGATCACCAGTGGTAGTTTCTCTCCTACGCTTAGCAAGTCGATTGCGCTGGCGCGTGTTCCCGCGGCCACGGCTGATCGCGCTGAAGTTGAAATTCGTGGTAAATGGTACCCGGTTCGCGTGGTAAAGCCGACGTTCGTGCGTCATGGCAAAACCTTGATCTGACTTTCCGGCGGGGCCTCGGTCGCTCCGCCGCCGATACTTAATGTGAGGACACTGAATATGAGCGATATCCCTGCTGATCTGCGTTTCGCCGAAAGTCACGAGTGGGCCCGCCTGGAAGCTGACGGCACGGTGACCGTCGGCATCAGCGACCATGCACAGGAAGCCTTGGGGGATGTGGTATTCGTGGAGCTGGCTGAAGTCGGCAAGGTGTTCGCCGCTGGCGAGGCCGCCGGTGTGGTCGAGTCGGTGAAGGCCGCTTCGGATATCTATTCGCCGTTGTCGGGTGAAGTGATTGCCGTCAACGAAGAGCTGTCCGCCAGTCCTGAGCTGCTGAACTCCGAACCTTACGGTGCGTGGATCTTCAAGCTCAAGCCGAGCGATGTCGCCGAGCTGGAGAAGTTGCTGGATGCGGCCGGTTACAAGGCGGCCATCGGCGAGTAATTCGTCAGTTCTACCGCGTTATCGTTCATCGCGAGCAATCGAGCCTCGACCGGCTGCTCCTACAGGCGCCCGGGTGTACATGCCATTGCGCGGGACACGGGCGACGTAGGAGCGAGCTATCACGGTGTTACGGCTGCAAGACGGCCTTGACCGCCGCGACCGAGCGCTCGACGTCGGCCTTGGTCATCACGTTGAACATCGGCAACGACACGATCAGGCGCCCGACGCGCTCGGCAATCGGGAACATGCCTGCCTTGAAACCGCGTTCGCGGTACAGGCTCAGCAGGTGGATCGCCGGGTAGTGATAGCCGATGCCGATGCCGCGCTGCTTCATCTCTTCCATGAAGGTCGCCCGTGCCGGCTGGCCGTCCTGACGTTCCGGCAGAACCAGCTGGAACATGTGCCAGTTGCTGTTGGTGAAATCCTTCACCGGTAGCTGCGCGCCGTATTTCTCTTCGAAATCACTGCCGAAGCACTCGAAATAGTATTCGGCCAGTTCACGGCGGTGGGCCGTGATCGCATCGATGTGGGCGAACTGGCCCAGGCCGATGGCGGCGGCGACATCGGTCATGTTGAATTTGCCGCCCAGCACGTCCACGTCCAGGCCGTCATGGCCGGTGCGGGTCACGCCTTGCAGGCGATACTTCTCGGCCAGCCGGGCTTCTTCGGCGTTGTTCAGCACCAGGCAGCCGCCCTCGGACGAGGTGATGTTCTTGTTCGCCTGGAAGCTGAACGACACCAGGTCACCGAGGGCGCCGATCTTCTGGCCGTTCCATTCCGAACCCAGGGCCTGGGCCGCGTCTTCGACGATGCGCAGGTTGTGTTTCTTGGCGATGGCATAGAGGCGATCCATATCCACCGGCAGGCCGGACAGGTAAACCGGGATGATGGCCTTGGTGCGCGGAGTGATGGCGGCTTCGACCTTGTCCAGGTCGATATTGCGGGTCACCGGGTCGATATCGGCGAACACCGGGGTTGCGCCGACTTCGATGATCACGTTGGCCGTGGCCACCCAGGAGATGGGCGTGGTGATCACTTCGTCGCCCGCGCCGATACCGGCGATCCGCAAGGCGATTTCCATGGTGCAGGTGCCGGAGTTGAAGGTGCGCACCGGGCGCCCGCCAAAATATTCCGACAGTTGCGCTTCAAAGGCCGCGACTTTCGGACCGCTGGTGATCCAGCCAGAACGCAGGACGTCGCCTACGGCGGCAATGGTCGCTTCGTCGATGGTCGGTTTGGCAAAAGGCAGGAAAGGAAGTTCGCTCATGGGGTCGTGACGTCCGATGTGAAGGCCGGGGAGTGTTCTACCGGCAGTGAGGAGTAGGCAGCCAGGCTGCAATGCTGCCGATGATACTGTTTTAAGCTGAAATTTCGGTGCTTTTTTTGCTGTCTGGACGCTGAACGGACGTGTCGGGGCGATGTTTGCGCGGCGCTTGGTCACTCCTCCCGGGAAATGCAAAACGCCGCTGGGTGGGCGGCGTCTTGTTCAGGGGGGTGAAGCTTTGGGATCAGTCTTCGGCGACGGCGTTCTTTGCCAGGATGGCGTTGGCCAACTCCATGTCGGTGGCTTTCAGGCTCGGGTTCTCGGCCCGCAGTTTCTGCATGGCGGCTTCCAGGTAAGGGCCGCGAATGCCGCCGTTGCTGGCGACGAAGCTGCCGGCATCATCCTGGGCCGCGACCACCAGCTTGTGGTCCTTGAAGGTCAGGTAAGTGGATCCGGTGGTGGCGCCGGAGGAGATGACATTACGCCAGAAGTCGTCAGCCATCGCGGCACTGACGGGAAGGGAAAGCAAGGCGAATGCGACAACTGCCGTTTTTAGACGCATGGGTGACTCCGGTGTGGGGTATCTGAAAGGTTTGATTGCCATTGCCACGTCGGAGTTCCGTGGGCTTCACTCAACCTTTTCCACGTGCAGGGTGCTGCCGTCCTGACCGATCACCCGGACCTGCGTGCCAACCTCGGCATCCGCTCCGGTGGCCATCCATACGCTGTCGCCGACCTTGATCTTGCCGCGTCCGGCGACAATGGCGACGTGTACCATGAAGGTCTTGCCGAGCAGGTCATGACCCCGCTCATTGAGCCCGGGTTGGTCGCTGGGGCAGGCGGCGCTGCGCTGGCGCTTCCACCACAGCCACGCCGTCAGGATCGACAGCACGCCGAACAGCACCAATTGCAAGGTCCAGTGCAGGCCAGGAATCAGGTAGGTCAGGACGCCCACGGCCGCGGCGGCAATCCCCACCCACAGCAGATAACCGCCGGCCCCGAATATTTCGAGAATCAACAGCAGCGTGCCGAGAGCCAGCCAGTCCCAGAATGACAGGTGTTGCAGGAATTCCCACATAGGTACCGCCTCAGGGTTTCTTGCTGTCGAACGTGGCCTTGACGATCTCGCCGATGCCGCCTATCGCGCCGATCATCTGGCTGGCCTCCAGCGGCATCAGGATCACCTTGCTGTTGTTGGCCGAGGCCAGCTTGCCCAGGGCGTCGATGTACTTCTGCGCGACGAAGTAGTTCACCGCCTGCACGTCCCCCTTGGCGATGGCCTCGGAGACCACCTGGGTCGCCCGGGCTTCGGCTTCGGCCTGGCGCTCACGGGCCTCGGATTGCAGGAAGGCCGACTGCCGGGCGCCCTCGGCTTCGAGGATCTGCGCCTGCTTCTTGCCTTCGGCGGTGAGGATCGCCGAGGCGCGCAGGCCCTCGGCCTCGAGGATTTGCGCGCGCTTGACCCGTTCGGCCTTCATCTGCCCGGACATGGCTGCCATCAGGTCGGCGGGCGGGCTGATGTCCTTGATTTCGATGCGGGTCACCTTGATGCCCCAGGGTGCGGTCGCTTCGTCGACGGTGCGCAGCAGGCGTTCGTTGATGGCATCGCGTTGGCCGAGCATGGCGTCCAGCTCCATGGAACCGAGCACGGTGCGGATATTGGTCTGCAACAGGTTGCGAATGGCGTGTTCGAGGTTGTTCACCTCATAGGCGGCCTGGGCGGCGTTGACCACCTGGAAGAAGCACACGGCGTCGATCTGTACCGTGGCGTTGTCGGCGGTGATGACTTCCTGGGGCGGAATGTCGAGCACGCTTTCCATCACGTTGATCTTGCGCCCGATGCGGTCCATGACCGGGATGATGATATTGAGGCCCGGCTTGAGGGTGTTGGTGTAGCGCCCGAAGCGCTCCACCGTCCATTGAAAGCCCTGGGGCACGACCTTGAAGCCCATGAACACGAGGGCAATGGCCAGGCCGACGAAAAGGAGGAGTACGCTACCGATTTGCATGACGATTCCCTGTAGCAAGTGTTTATCGAGAAGGCGGTTACCTTGAGTGTAATGGGCCTTGCGCGGATAAAAAGTGTTTACCGGGGGTTGTACGCATGTTGTGACGCTTTCATCAGCGCTGCTCGCTCTGCGGCGTTACCCGTAGCACTTCCTCGACGGTGGTCAGCCCCGCCGCGACCTTCTGCGCGCCGGACAGGCGCAGGCTGCGCATGCCGTCCATGAACGCCTGGCGACGCAGGGCCAGGAGGTCGGTGTCGGCGTGGATATGCGCCTTGAGGCCGTCGTTCAAGACCAGGATCTCGTAGACCCCGGCGCGCCCGCGATAGCCGGTGTCGCGACATTCCAGGCAACCGACGGCACGCTGGGCACCGCTCGGCATCGGCGCCTGCCAGGGCCGCGTCAGGCTTTGCCAGTCTTCTTCTTCCAGCTGGGTTGGCGCCTTGCAGTGCGGGCACAGGGTGCGCACCAGGCGCTGGGCCATGACCCCGAGCACGGTGGCCTTGATCAGGTAATGCGGCACGCCCAGTTCCAGCAGGCGACTGATGGCGCTCGGCGCATCGTTGGTGTGCAGGGTCGAGAGCACCAGGTGGCCGGTGAGCGCGGCCTGGATTGCCATTTCGGCGGTTTCCAGGTCGCGGATCTCGCCGATCATGATGATGTCCGGGTCCTGGCGCATCAGCGCGCGCACGCCGCTGGCGAAGGTCAGGTCGATGTTGTGCTGGACCTGCATCTGGTTGAAGGCCGGCTCGATCATCTCGATCGGGTCTTCGATGGTGCAGAGGTTGACCTCCGAGGTCGCCAGTTTCTTCAGGGTGGTATACAGCGTGGTGGTCTTGCCCGAGCCGGTGGGGCCGGTGACCAGGATGATGCCATTGGACTGGCGGGTCATCTCCTGCCAGCGGCGCAGGTCGTCGGCACCGAAGCCCAACTGGTCGAAATTCTTCAACAGCACTTCCGGATCGAAGATCCGCATCACCAGCTTCTCGCCGAACGCGGTGGGCAGGGTCGACAAGCGCAATTCGACTTCGCCGCCGTCCGGGGTCTTGGTCTTCACCCGGCCATCCTGGGGCTTGCGTTTTTCCGCGACGTTCATCCGGCCCAGGCTTTTCAGGCGGCTGACAATCGCCATGGTCACCTGGGGCGGGAACTGATAGACATTGTGCAGCACACCGTCGATGCGAAAGCGCACCGTGCCCTGTTCGCGGCGTGGTTCGATATGGATATCGCTGGCCCGTTGCTGGAAGGCGTACTGGAACAGCCAGTCGACGATATTGACGATATGGGCGTCGTTGGCGTCCGGCTCCTGGTCGCTGGCGCCGAGATTGAGCAACTGCTCGAAATTGCCCGGGTTGTGGCTTCTCTGGTCGAGCAGGCTGGCACCGCTGACCGATTTGGCCAGGCGGAAAAACTCCACGGCAAAGCGCTGGATGTCCGTCGGATTGGCCACGACCCGGCGGATCGGCAGCTTCAGCACATGACTGAGGTCGGCCTCCCAGGCCCGCACATGGGGCTGGGCGCTGGCGATGGTCACGCCTTCGCGGTCGACCTCCACCGCGAGGATCTTGTGCCGTTGGGCGAAGGCGTAGGACATCAGCGCGGTCACCTCGGCCACGTTGATCTTCAGCGGATCGATGCGCAGATAGGGTTGTCCGGTGTGATGGGCGAGCCAGAGAGTCAGGTTTTCCAGGTCCAGGGTTTTACCCGGACGGCTCAGGTCATCGAGCTGCAGATGGGCGATGAATTCCAGCGGATGCTGCTGGGTAATGCGCGCGTCACGCCGAGAAGCCAGGGCCTGTTCGGCCGCGTCCTGGCTGATAAAACCCTGGGCGACCAGTTCGCGCAACAGCTCATTGACATCCAGCCAACGGTCCGGAGAGAGGGGGGCGACGGGCATGCGTGCTCCTAATCGGTCGGTCCTGCAACCAGTGATCCAGACGTAGTCCTTGTCTGATCGTCAATTATCAAGAATAGACACGAGGCTGCCTGACGTTGGCGCCGATACCAAGACAAAGATTGCGATTTTTTTCAAGAAGCCTTCAGCCCACCGCTTTTGCGTTGTGCCGCTGCGCGCCTTGGGTCGGTTGCAGGGCCACCGAGCAGACGCTGATCAGATTGCGCATTTTTTCACCGATGACCTGGGCGCGGTGCCAGCTCAGGCCATCCAGTTCGATGTCGATCGACAGCCGTCCATCGTCCTGTTCCGCCCGTACCTGTTGCGGGGTCAGGAACTGCAGGGCGAACAGGTTCAGCAGGCGACACAGCAGGTCCGGCTCCACCTCGGCGAGCACTTGGTAACGCACCCGGCAATGGGGGCTGCCGGCAGCCCAGACATCGGCGCGGACGGGAGCGTCATGGACGGCTTCGGGAGAGGGCATGGTGGGTTTTCCTGCTTCAGCGGCGGAGTTTGCTGAAGAAATTTTTACACGCCTGGCGGGGTATTTCTTATCTATGATGGGTCGATTATATCTGAATAAGACATGATCTATTCATGGTTTTGCTATTGAAGGGTTTTTTTATGCAAGGCGAGCTTGACACCTACGACCGCCGAATCCTGGCGTTGCTGCAAGAAGACGCGTCGCTTTCCAGCGCGCAGATCGCCGAGCAGGTGGGATTGTCCCAGTCACCCTGCTGGCGGCGGATTCAGCGGCTCAAGGAAGAGGGGGTGATCCGTGCCCAGGTGACGTTGCTGGATCGCAAGAAGATCGGCCTCAACACGCAGATCTTCGCCGAGGTCAAACTCAACGCCCATGGCCGCTCCAACTTCACCGAGTTCACCGAGGCGATTCGCGGTTTCCCGGAGGTATTGGAGTGTTATGTGCTGATGGGCGCGGTGGATTTCCTGCTGCGGATCGTCACGGCGGACATCGAGGCCTATGAGCGGTTTTTCTTCGAGAAACTGTCGCTGGTGCCGGGGATCCAGGAGGTCAACTCCATCGTCGCCCTGTCCGAGATCAAGTCGACGACGAGTTTGCCGGTGTTGCGCCCGGTCTGAGCGTCCATTGGGCGAAGAGCTCCTTGACGAACACCCGGGGCGGTTTGCCGGTCCGCGACAAGCGCGGCAGCGTGCGGTTCCAGCACGCCCGGGCTCAAGGGGTTACAGACGCAACAAGGTCTTCCAGGCACGGCTCTGGAACACCGTCAGCGCCTGTTGCACCCGTGCTTCCAGCACCTCGTCGCTGATGTCCGTCTCGGCCAGTTGCGCCAGCTTGTTCATTTCACCGAACAGGCGATCCAGCTCCGGTAACTCCAGCACGCTACGGGCCAGGTGCAACCAGGCCTGGATCCGCTCGATTCGTGGCAGTTGCTCGGCCAGGTCTTCCGGTTGCTGCTGGTAGCGTCCCAGTTGCAACGAGGTGGCTTCCTCGGCCAGCAGCCGTGGCAGCCAGTTCTGCAACTGCGCCGCGCCCTGGCGATTGCCCCGGGTGGTGCGCTCAGCTGTCCAGCTACGGGCCAGCAACCAGCGCGAGGTGTTCAGGGAGAACTGGCCCCAGCGCACGTCTTCCAGCTCTTCAAGGAACTGCTCCGGCGCGGCCTTGCGCACGTCTTCGTCTTCCAGGCCGGCCTGCACCAGCGGCCGCCAGTCTTCCAGCAAGGCATCCAGGGCGCTGCGCAGTTCGCTGGTGGATTGCCGCGGTGCGGCCTGGCCGAGGCTGCTGAGCAGCGCGCGCAACTCGATCAACTGTGCGACCCAGTCCTGCAGCAAGCGCCAGTGGCCATTGAAGCGGTATTGCTCGGCCAGCCGCTGGCTGCTGCCGAGCAAATGCCAGCCCAATGCGGCGAACGCATCGTCCAGTGGCATTTCGGCGCTCAATTGCGGGGCCGGCAGGCTCAGCGAGTAGCTGTTGGCATCGAACAGGCGATAACCGCGTTCGGCCTTGCTGATATCGCACGGCATCAGCGCCAGCTTCTCGGCCAGTTCGGCGGCCAGTTCCAGCAGTGCGGCCGGTTCGCCTTCACGCAGTTCCAGTTCCAGCTCGCAGATTTCTTCCTTCTGTTTGCCGGCGATGACAAAACCCAGGTCCAGCGCGGCCTCGATGACCACCTTGGCCTTGCCGCGACCCCAGGCGATTTCGGCGCGTTCGCGAACGAAATCGGTGGTGAAGATCGGCTTCAGGGTTTTCTTGTCCAGTTCGGCCAGTGCCTCGGGCCAGCATTCGCCTTCGAGTTTTTTCACGTCCAGCTTGGCCTTGGCCAGGTGCCAGTCGTACTCGTTGCGTTCCGACAGGCCGGCAATGCTCTGGCCACGGGTCTTGAGGGTCTGGATCACTTCTTCGCCGTCACGGCGCAGGCGCAGCGCGACCTTGGCCTTGGCCAGGTCGCGCTCGGGAGTGTCGAAATACTGATTCATCAGCTCGCGACGTTCCCAGCCACTTTTGTTGCGTTTCTTCAACAGCGGATGCTCGCGCAGGGCGGCGAGGGTTTCGCGGCTGACGCGGAGTTTGATTTCGGTTTCTTTCTGCATGGCCGGAAAATCCAGGATCGGGAGCGCAGCCGGGGAAAAGGGGGCTGCCTAGGCCGTGCAGTGTACAGGACAAGCGGGCGACACGCGTCGCGGCGGTTTATTCCAGTCGCTGGATGGCTCTATGATGGGTTTTGCCCGGATGCCGATCGATTTCGAGCGCCGCGCATTTCTTGCAGGAGCCCGCTTACTGGCGATGCGGCCATGATCTCATGCGTCGTTCTTGATGACGCCATCGCCAGCAAGCGGGCTCCCACGGGGGAGTGCGTGTGGTCTGGAGTCGGGTATCGGGGGTTGCCTTGTGAATGAGGAGCATGGATATGCCGCTGCCATCGATGCAAGATCAATTCGCTGCGCTGATTGCCGCGCCATCGGTCAGTTGTACCCAGCCCAGTCTTGATCAATCCAACCGTCCGGTGATCGACTTGCTGGCCAGTTGGCTGACCGACCTGGGCTTCAGTTGCGATATCCAGTTGGTCAATCCCGGCAAGTTCAACCTGCTCGCCAGCTTCGGTAGCGGCCCCGGCGGACTGGTGCTGGCCGGACACAGTGACACCGTGCCGTTCGATAGCGCGCTGTGGCAGACCGACCCGCTGAAATTGACCGAAGTCGATGGTCGCTGGATCGGCCTCGGCAGTTGCGACATGAAGGGCTTTTTCGCCCTGGCCATCGAGGCCGTGAAGCCGCTGCTCGATCAGCCGTTCAAGCAGCCGTTGCTGATCCTGGCCACCTGTGACGAAGAAAGCTCCATGTCCGGTGCCCGGGCCCTGGCCGCCGCCGGTCGGCCACTGGGCCGTGCCGCGGTGATCGGCGAACCCACGGGCTTGCGGCCGATCCGCCTGCACAAGGGGGTGATGATGGAGCGCATCGAGATTCTCGGCCGCAGCGGTCACTCCTCGGACCCGAGACTGGGCCATAGCGCCCTCGAAGCCATGCACGATGCCATCGGCGAACTCAAGGGCCTGCGCTGGCAATGGCAGCGCGAATACAACAATCCACAATTCAGCGTACCGCAGCCGACCCTGAACTTTGGCTGCATCCACGGTGGTGACAACCCCAACCGCATCTGCGGCCAATGCTCCCTGGAGTTCGACCTGCGGCCGTTGCCGGGGATGGATCCGAGTGTCCTGCGCGCGGCGATCCGGGCCAAGCTCGAACCCCTGGCGCAACGGCACCAGGTCAAGATCGACTACGCGCCGCTGTTTCCCGAAGTGCCGCCATTTGAACAGATCGAGGACGCGGAGCTGGTACGTCTCGCGGAAAAACTCACCGGTCATCGTGCCGAGGCGGTGGCATTTGGCACCGAAGCGCCTTATCTTCAGCGCCTTGGCTGTGAAACCCTGGTCCTGGGGCCCGGCGACATCGCCTGTGCTCACCAGCCGGGGGAATACCTCGAAATGTCACGTTTGCAGCCTACCGTGCATCTACTGCGTGAATTGATTCAACATTACTGCTTGAGCCCGGTCGCAACCTTGCGTTAAATGCGCGGCTCATTGACTTTTTTCGAGATACCAAGGAGAGCGCGCGTGTCGCCAAGTCTGTTCCGACGATAACCAACAGCCCGTTGTGCGTTTTGATGTTGCACCTATTTTCCATTGGCTGTTTTTTATACAGGTTCAGGTTTTTATGCCCGATTACGTGAATTGGCTTCGCCATGCGTCTCCCTATATCAATGCCCACCGGGACTGCACCTTTGTGGTCATGCTGCCCGGCGACGGCGTCGAACATCCCAATTTCGGCAATATCGTCCACGACCTGGTGCTGCTCCACAGCCTGGGGGTGCGCTTGGTGCTGGTGCACGGCTCGCGTCCGCAGATCGAAAGCCGTCTGGCGGCGCGTGGCCTGACACCGCATTACCATCACGGCATGCGCATTACCGATGCCGACACCCTGGAATGCGTGATCGATGCCGTGGGCCATCTGCGGATTGCCATTGAAGCGCGTTTGTCCATGGACCTGGCGGCCTCGCCGATGCAGGGCTCGCGGCTGCGGGTCGCCAGCGGCAACCTGGTGACGGCACGGCCGATCGGCGTGCTGGAAGGTGTTGATTATCACCACACCGGCGAAGTCCGCCGGGTCGACCGCAAGGGCATCAACCGTCTGCTGGACGAGCGCTCCATCGTCTTGCTGTCACCGCTGGGCTATTCGCCCACCGGGGAAATCTTCAATCTGGCCTGCGAAGACGTGGCGACCCGTGCCGCCATCGATCTGGAGGCGGAAAAACTCCTGCTGTTCGGCGCGGATCATGGTCTGATCGACGAAAATGGCAAGCTGGTCCGGGAGCTGCGCCCGCAGCAGGTGCCGGCGCATCTGTTGCGCCTGGGCAACGATTACCAGGGCGAGTTGCTGGATGCGGCGGCGCAGGCCTGCCGCGGTGGCGTGGCGCGCAGTCATATCGTCAGCTATGCCGAGGACGGCGCCCTGTTGACCGAGCTGTTCACCCGCGACGGTGGCGGTACGCTGGTGGCCCAGGAGCAGTTCGAGCTGGTGCGCGAGGCGGCCATCGAGGATGTCGGTGGTTTGCTTGACCTGATCAGCCCGCTGGAAGAGCAGGGCATCCTGGTGCGGCGGTCGCGGGAAGTGCTGGAGCGCGAGATCGAGCAGTTCAGCGTGGTGGAACGCGAAGGCATGATTATCGCCTGTGCGGCGTTGTATCCGATTGCTGATTCGCAGGCTGGGGAGCTGGCATGCCTGGCGGTGAATCCAGAGTATCGCCATGGCGGTCGCGGCGATGAGCTGCTCGAGCGGATCGAGACGCGGGCGCGGGCGCAGGGGTTGAAAACCTTGTTCGTGTTGACGACCCGTACCGCGCATTGGTTCCGCGAGCGTGGCTTCGAGCCGAGCAGCGTGGAACGCCTGCCGAGCGCGCGGGCTTCGCTGTACAACTACCAGCGTAATTCGAAGATCTTCGAAAAAGCCCTCTGACCGTTAAGAGCTGGTTTGGCCTGAGAGGCTTTTGCTAGCCTTGAGGGCCTTCCTGCCGAACACGGTCTTGTGGCGAGCGGGCTTGCCCGCGCAGGGCTGCGAAGCGGCCCTGAAATCAGCGACTTCATTGTGTCAGGCAGAACGCAGTCACAGGTTTTTGGGGCTGCTTCGCAGCCCAGCGCGGGCAAGCCCGCTCGCCACGGATCAGTCCACGGATCAGTTACTGATCGCCAGGATACTTGCCTGGTACGAGCCGACAAACACGTCGAAATCCCCCACCTCGTTCTGCTCCAGCTCAGCCTGTTGCACCAGCGACTTGCGCGCCGCTTCCTCGAAGCCGGCCTGCTCTTCCTGGCTCAACGGCTGGTTGCGGAAGAACTCGGCATGGGCCTGGCTCTGGCGCATCGAGAACTGCGCAAAACTTTCCTTGTGCAGGGTCATGCTCGCCAATACCTGGGCCGAGGGTGTCAGGGACGAGTCCTTGACCTTGGCGAACTGCTCGTCCAAGGCCTTGCTGTGGCTGTCGCCAGCGTGGCTGCGGTCCAGCAACGCCGCCAGCGGCGCGATCTTCTCCAGCAACTCGGCGGCCCACTCCTTCATGTCCACTGCCTGGCCCCGACGCTGCAATTGCAGGCCCGGACGCCGACCTTCCTTGACCACGGTGAGGAAGTTCGCGGTGGCATTGCCACACTCGTTGTTTTCGAACAGCGGACTGTCGTTCAGCGCGCAGTACAGCAGGAACGCATCAAGGAAGCGCGCCTCGGTCAAATCGATGCCGGTCGGCAGGAACGGGTTGATGTCCAGGCAGCGCGCCTCGACATACTGCACGCCACGGGCCATCAGCGCCTGGATCGGCCGCTCGCCGGTGTAGGTCACGCGCTTGGGGCGAATGGTGGAGTAGTACTCGTTTTCGATCTGCAGGATATTGGTGTTGAGTTGCACCCACTCGCCATCCTTGTGCGTGCCGATCTCCACATAAGGCGCGTAGGGCGTGGCCACTGCCTTGCGCAGGCTGTCGGTGTAGCTGTTCAGATCGTTGTAGCACGGCGTCAGGCCGGCCTGGGCGCTGCTCTGGTAGCCCAGGTCGCTCATGCGCAGGCTGGTGGCGTAAGGCAGGTACAGCGTATCGGCGTCGAACTGCTCCAACTGATGGGCGTGGCCGCGCAGGAACCCGGCGTCCAGGGCCGGTGACGCACCGAACAGGTACATCAGCAGCCAGCTGTAACGACGGAAATTGCGGATCAGCGCGATGTAGGCCAGCGACTGGTAGTCACGGTCCGTGCCGACAAAGCCCTCGGCCTGCTTGAGCACGGGCCAGAGCGCTTCCGGCAGGGAGAAATTGTAGTGAATCCCGGCGATGCACTGCATGGTCTTGCCGTAGCGCAGGGCCAGGCCCTGGCGGTACACATACTTGAGCTTGCCGATATTCGAGGTGCCGTAATAGGCGATCGGGATATCTTCTTCCGCCGGCAGCGGGCAGGGCATCGATGGGCTCCACAGGTACTCGTTGCCGAGCTTGCTGTAGGCAAAGCGATGGATCTTGTCCAGGCTGGCCAGGGTGTCGGCCGGGTCGGCCAGGGCGGGAGTAATGAACTCCAGCAACGACTCGGAATAGTCAGTGGTGATTTGTTCGTTGGTCAGTGCGCTTCCCAGCTCTTCGGGTGTGGTGTCTGCGCCAGACGGGCATCGCTGGTGACGCGCAGGCATTCACGCTCGATGCCGTGCAGGCACTGTTCGAGCAGAGAGAGGTGGTCGCGTTCGCCGAGCAGAGCCAGGCGGCGGTTGAGAAGTTCGCTCAAGTTGGATTCCTTCACGCGTCAGTCGCCCCAATATGGGGGTGGGCAAGACGGTCTACAAGGGTGAAGTTGAGAACTGGCGTGGTCGCCTGGTAAATATCAGAAAACGCCGACATTTCCTCCCTGGGACGGAGGCGCTGACAGGGAAAACCCCGACACCGCTTTCACAGTGTCGAAATTAACCCAAATCGAGCAGGCGCGGCTAGAGAACAGCGAACGTGCCTTGTGCTTTCGCGACAAGCTTGTCGCCCTGGCGCACCTCGGCCTCGACCACCAGGGTGCGGCGGCCGGGGTGGATGACCGTGGCGGTGCATAACACTTCGCCTTCGGCCACCGCGCGCATGTAGTTGATCTTGCATTCGACGGTGACGCTGCGCTGGTCAAAGCCATGGGAACTGGAACAAGCCAGGCCCATGGTAATGTCCACCAGGCTGAAGATCGCCCCGCCGTGCATCACGTTACCGCGATTGCGCAGATGCGGCTCCAGCGTCAGGGCCACCTCGGCCACACCGTTTTCCAGGCGTTGCGGGCGGCAGCCGAGCATCTCGCTGAAAGCGCTCTGGGTGAGGCCGTCAGGCATCTCCATCAGCGTTTCTTCAACTGTTTGGCGTTGGCGAACAGCGAGGCCATGGCATTGTTGCTCGGCGCGGCGGGCGTGCTTTCCTTGCGCGGCGCGCTGTTCTGCGACGGTCGTGGCGCCGAGCCCGGGCGTGAGCCACGGGCACCGTCGACTTTCTCCCCCGGGGTGTCGCTCATGCGCATCGACAGGCCGACGCGTTTGCGCGGGATGTCGACTTCCATGACCTTGACCTTCACCACATCGCCGGCTTTCACCGCCTCGCGTGGGTCCTTGATGAACTTCTCGGACAATGCCGAGATATGCACCAGGCCGTCCTGATGCACGCCGATATCGACGAAGGCACCGAAGTTGGTCACGTTGGTCACCACGCCTTCGAGGATCATCCCAGGCTCCAGGTCCTTGAGGTCTTCGACGCCGTCCTGGAACGCGGCGGTCTTGAACTCGGGACGCGGGTCGCGGCCGGGCTTCTCCAGTTCCTGGAGAATGTCGGTGACGGTGGGCAGGCCGAAGGTTTCATCGGTGAACTTCTTCGGGTCCAGGCGCTTGAGGAAGCTGGCGTCGCCGATCAGCGAGCGGATATCGCGGTCGGTTTCGGCGGCAATCCGCTGTACCAACGGGTAGGCCTCCGGGTGCACGGCGGAGGAGTCCAGCGGGTTGTCGCCGTTCATTACCCGCAGGAAGCCGGCGGCTTGCTCGAAGGTTTTTTCGCCGAGGCGGGCTACTTTCTTCAGTGCCGCGCGGGTCTTGAACGCGCCGTTTTCATCGCGGTGGTTGACGATATTCTGCGCCAGGGTCGGGTTGAGGCCGGAAATCCGCGCCAGCAGCGCCACCGAGGCGGTATTCACGTCGACGCCGACAGCGTTCACGCAGTCTTCCACCACCGCGTCCAGGCCACGGGCCAGCTTGAGCTGGGACACGTCGTGCTGGTATTGGCCGACGCCGATGGATTTCGGGTCGATCTTCACCAGCTCGGCCAGCGGGTCCTGCAGGCGGCGGGCAATCGACACGGCACCACGGATCGACACATCCAGGTCGGGGAACTCCTTGGAGGCCAGTTCCGAGGCGGAATACACCGAGGCGCCGGCTTCGGAGACCATGACCTTGGTCATCTTCATGGCCGGGTATTTTTTGATCAGCTCGGCGGCCAGCTTGTCGGTTTCACGGCTGGCGGTGCCGTTGCCGATGGCGATCAGGTCCACCGAGTGCTTGGCGCACAGGGCGGCGAGCACGGCGAGGGTCTGGTCCCACTTGTTGTGCGGCACGTGCGGGTAGACGGTGGCGTGGTCCAGCAGCTTGCCGGTGGCATCCACCACCGCGACCTTGCAGCCGGTGCGCAGGCCCGGGTCGAGGCCCAGGGTGGCGCGCGGGCCGGCCGGCGCGGCCAGCAGCAGGTCGTGCAGGTTGTGGGCGAAGACGTTGATCGCCTCGGTTTCCGCGCTGTCGCGCAGCTCACCGAGCAGGTCGGTTTCCAGATGGGTGTAGAGCTTGACCTTCCAGGTCCAGCGCACTACTTCGCCCAGCCATTTGTCGGCGGGGCGGTTCTGGTTCTGGATGCCGAACTGCTGCCCGATCATGCCTTCGCACGGGTGCATGCTGCCCGGCTGCTCATCGCCGACTTTCAGCGCGGAGCTGAGGATGCCCTCGTTGCGGCCACGGAAAATCGCCAGGGCGCGGTGCGACGGCATGCTTTTCAGCGGTTCGTCGTGTTCGAAGTAGTCGCGGAACTTGGCGCCTTCCTCTTCCTTGCCAGCGATCACCCGGGCACTGAGGGTCGCCTCCTGCTTGAGATAGTTGCGCAGTTTGTCCAGCAGGCCGGCGTCTTCGGCAAAGCGCTCCATCAGGATGTACTTGGCGCCTTCGAGGGCCGCCTTCACGTCCGCCACGCCTTTTTCGGCGTTGACGAAGCGTGCCGCTTCACTTTCCGGCGTCAACGCCGGGTCGTTGAACAGGCCGTCCGCCAGCTCGCCGAGGCCGGCTTCGAGGGCGATCTGGCCCTTGGTGCGGCGCTTCTGCTTGTACGGCAGGTAAAGGTCTTCGAGGCGGGTCTTGGTGTCGGCCAGCTTGATGTCGCGGGCCAGCTCCGGGGTCAGCTTGCCTTGCTCCTCGATGCTGGCGAGGATGCTGATACGCCGTTCGTCGAGTTCTCGCAGGTAGCGCAGACGCTCTTCCAGATGACGCAGTTGGATGTCATCCAGGCTACCGGTCACTTCCTTGCGGTAGCGCGAGATGAAGGGCACGGTGGACCCTTCATCGAGTAGAGCGACGGCCGCTTCGACCTGTTGTGGGCGGACGCCGAGTTCTGCGGCGATGCGGCTGTTGATGCTGTCCATAAAACCACCTGACAAAGTGTGAAAGCAGACGCGTCGGGGCTCTCAAGCCATGGGGACGAATCTGGTTTGGGATCAAAAGGCAACCTTCAGACCCATGAAATCAGCACATTGCTGTATGCCTTTGAAAATAAAGAGTGGCATCGCGCAGCAATGATCAGACGTTGCCTGAGACAAGAGGCGGCGCATTATAACCAGCGTTCCGCGCTTGCGGGGATTGTGCGCCCGTGGCGGCCTTTAGAGCGTTTACTGGTAGTTGAGGAAAAATCTGCTAACAATGCACAGGGTACGGATAATCACGGCTGGGTCCATAATGCGTGCCGAGATCAAAGGAGCATCCAATGAGCAGCACTGCAAACACTGCTGAAGGCGAAAAAATTCTCATCGTTGATGACGATCCGGGGCTGAGCAGCCTGCTGGAACGGTTTTTCACCAGCAAGGGCTATCGCGCCCGCGCAGTGGCCAATACAGAACAGATGGACCGCCTGCTGTCACGCGAGGTTTTCAACCTGGTGGTCCTCGACCTGATGCTACCTGGCGAAGACGGCCTGACCGCGTGCCGTCGCCTGCGCGCGGCGAACAACCAGGTGCCGATCATCATGCTCACCGCCAAGGGCGACGAGCTGAGCCGGATCAAGGGCCTGGAGCTGGGGGCCGACGACTACCTGGCCAAACCCTTCAACCCCGATGAGCTGATGGCCCGGGTCAAGGCCGTGTTGCGTCGCCAGTCGGCACCGGTGCCGGGCGCGCCGGGCAGCGAAGACGAAAGCGTGACCTTCGGCGATTACGAACTGTCCCTCGCCACCCGCGAACTCAAGCGCGGCGAGGAAGTGCACATGCTCACCACCGGCGAGTTCGCCGTGCTCAAGGCGCTGGTCATGCATGCCCGTGAGCCGCTGACCCGCGACAAGCTGATGAACCTGGCCCGTGGTCGTGAATGGGATGCGCTGGAGCGTTCCATCGACGTGCAGATTTCTCGGCTGCGCCGCATGATCGAGCCGGACCCGTCCAAGCCGCGCTACATCCAGACCGTCTGGGGTGTGGGTTATGTGTTCGTGCCGGACGGCACCGCGACCAAGTGACGATGCCGGGTGCCTGTTGCCGGGTGCCTGTTGATTGGTAGGAACGATTCGCCCGGGTGCGCGCAAGCCCCCGGGCGAGTCGCAATCCGCAATATGCGAGCGCGCTCGCTCGCTTCTGCAAAGTGTCCAGCGGCTGCCCATGAAGACCCCTCTCTGGTTCCCCCAAAGTTTCTTCGCCCGCACCCTCTGGCTGGTGCTGATCGTCGTGCTGTTCTCCAAGGCGCTGACCCTGGTGTACCTGCTGATGAATGAAGATGTGCTGGTGGACCGCCAGTACAGTCATGGCGTGGCCCTGACCCTGCGTGCCTATTGGGCGGCGGACGAGCATGATCGTGACAAGATCGCCGATGCCGCCGGGTTGATCCGGGTAGTCAGTGGCGGGGTACCGGAAGGCGAGCAGCACTGGCCCTACAGCGAAATCTACCAGCGCCAGATGCAGGCCGAACTGGGCGCCGACACCGAGGTCCGGTTGCGTATGCATTCGCCGCCGGCGCTGTGGGTGCGGGCGCCGAGCCTGGGGGCCGGTTGGCTGAAAGTGCCGCTGTATCCGCATCCGCTACGCGGGCAGAAAATCTGGAGCGTGCTGGGCTGGTTCCTGGCCATTGGGCTGCTTTCCACCGCGTCGGCCTGGATCTTCGTCAGCCAGCTCAACCAGCCGTTGAAACGCCTGGTGGATGCGGCGCGGCAACTGGGTCAGGGGCGCAGCGTGCGACTGCCAATCAGTGATACCCCCAGCGAAATGACCGAGGTGTACCGGGCCTTCAACCAGATGGCCGAGGACGTCGAACAGGCGGGGCGAGAACGGGAGCTGATGCTGGCGGGGGTGTCCCACGACTTGCGCACGCCGTTGACGCGGTTGCGCCTGTCGCTGGAGCTGATGGGCAACCACGATGATCTCAGCGACGAAATGGTCCGTGATATCGAGGACATGGATGCCATCCTCGACCAGTTCCTGGCTTTTATCCGCGACGGTCGTGACGAGTCGGTGGAAGAGGTCGACCTCAGTGAGTTGGTGCGCGAGGTGGTGGCACCCTACAACCAAAGCGTGGAGCGGGTGCGCACACGCCTGCAACCGATCCAGCCGTTCCCGTTGCGCCGGGTGTCGATGAAGCGGCTGTTGAACAACCTGATCGGCAACGCCTTGCACCATGCCGGCGAAGGAGTGGAAGTGGCGGCCTATGTCTCTGGCGACAACAGCGCGCCTTATGTGGTGCTGAGCGTCATGGACCGGGGCGCGGGGATCGATCCGGCGGAGCTGGAAGGCATCTTCAACCCCTTCACCCGGGGCGACAAGGCCCGTGGCGGCAAGGGCACGGGCCTGGGGCTGGCGATCGTCAAACGGATCGCCTCGATGCATGGCGGAAATGTCGAACTGCGCAACCGTACCGGTGGCGGGCTGGAAGCGCGGGTTCGTTTGCCGTTGGGGCTGATGTTGCCGCGTGACGCGGTGTAGAACTCAGCCTTTGCCCTTGGTCCGGGTCATGTTCGGGCCGCCATTCTTCTCGATGTGCTCGATGATGATCCCCGCCACATCCTTGCCAGTGGTGACCTCGATGCCCTCCAGGCCCGGTGAGGAGTTCACCTCCATCACCAGCGGTCCATGATTGGAGCGCAGGATATCCACCCCGGCCACGCTCAGGCCCATCACTTTGGCCGCGCGAATCGCGGTCATGCGTTCTTCCGGGGTGATCTTGATCAGGCTGGCGCTACCGCCGCGGTGCAGGTTGGAGCGGAACTCGCCGGGCTTGGCCTGGCGCTTCATCGCCGCGATCACCTTGTCGCCGACCACGAAGCAGCGGATATCGGCGCCACCGGCCTCCTTGATGTACTCCTGGACCATGATGTCCTGCTTCAGACCCATGAACGCCTCGATCACCGATTCCGCCGCCGTCGCCGTTTCGCACAGCACCACGCCGATGCCCTGGGTGCCTTCGAGCACCTTGATCACCAGCGGTGCGCCGTTGACCATGGCAATCAGGTCGGGAATGTCGTCCGGCGAGTGGGCAAACCCGGTCACCGGCAAGCCGATCCCGCGCCGCGACAGCAATTGCAGCGAGCGCAATTTGTCCCGTGAGCGGGCGATGGCCACCGACTCGTTGAGCGGGAACACCCCCATCATTTCGAACTGGCGCAGCACCGCACAGCCATAGAAAGTCACCGACGCGCCGATCCGTGGGATCACCGCATCGAAACCTTCCAGGGGCTTGCCGCGATAGTGGATCTGCGGCTTGTGGCTGGCGATGTTCATATAGGCACGCAAGGTGTCGACCACCACCATCTCGTGGCCGCGGGCGATGCCGGCCTCTACCAGGCGACGAGTGGAATACAGACGCGGGTTACGCGACAGCACAGCGATCTTCATGCAACACCTGTGGCAGAGGTAGTAGTGACCGGGAAAACCGGCTTGTCTTGAACGTATTTTTGCCCCGGATTGACTACCAGTTGGCCATCGATCAGGGCTTTGGAACCGAGTAGCAGGCGATAACGCATGGCCTTGCGGCAGGCGAGGGTGAACTGCACCTGCCAGACCCGGTCGCCCAGGGCCAGGGTGGTGGCGATCACGTAGCGCACCTGGGCGTGGCCATTGGAACTCTTGATGGTCTTCATCGCGAGCAAGGGGGCTTCACAGCGGCGATGACGCAGTTGCACCACGCTACCCAGGTGCGCGGTGAAGCGCACCCACTTCGCCCCGTCGCGCTCGAACGGCTCGATATCGGTGGCGTGCAAGCTGGAGGTGCTGGCACCGGTGTCGATTTTCGCCCGCAGGCCAGCGACTCCCAGATCCGGAAGCGCTACCCACTCGCGCAGACCCACAACAGTCAAATGGTCAAATGTCTTCAAAATGCTCAACCGGTGAGAAAGGCGCTCCGGCTGTCTGGCAGCCGCATCGCGGTATTCACGCAGAATATCGGGTAAATGGCGATAGTTATCTCTGCGACCTGTTTCAGGTCGTGAAATTACCCCTTGGAACACCTGGCATTCTAGACTGGCCAGGGCCATTCAGCTTCGACGGCAACGGTAGTACAGTTCGACAATATTTCAGTTTGAGGACGGACAGTGGCGCAGAAAGCGGAAGAGGACGACAAGGTTCGACTGGATAAGTGGTTGTGGGCGGCGCGCTTCTATAAAACCCGTGCCCTGGCCAAGGCGGCGATTGAAAGCGGCAAGGTGCATTGTCGCGGCGAGCGCTGCAAACCGGGCAAGGAGCCGCGGGTGGGCGACGAGATCCAGATCCGCACCGGCTTCGACGAACGGACGGTGGTGGTGCAGGCGCTGTCACTGGTCCGCCGTGGCGCACCCGAAGCGCAGGCGCTCTATGCTGAAACCGAGCAAAGCCTGGCCAAGCGCGAGGCCGCCGCGGCCCAACGCAAGGCTGGCGCGCTGGGTTTGACCACCGATGGCAAGCCGAGCAAGAAACAGCGGCGAGACTTGTTCAAGTTCCGTGACAGTGGCGTGTAGGAGCCAGCTTGCTGGCGATTGCGATGCGGAATTCCCCGCTGCCCTCATTGGTCGTGCATGGTTTAAAGGATCTCCTGTCCTTGACTGGCCGCCATTCGCCCCCATGTTGCTTGGTACAATTCCCGTTTGTTCATAAAATGCTCAGCTTCCCTGGGCCGAACACCCTTATTCCTACTTTCAGAATCGATACTTATGTCAGATCTATCGGACACCGACTACACCCAGCGCTTCATCTTCGATGACAGCGATACCCGCGGCGAATTGGTGTCGCTGGAGCACAGCTACGCCGAAGTGCTGGCCAAGCACGCTTACCCGGAGCCCGTCGCGCAACTGCTCGGCGAACTGATGGCCGCCGCGTCGTTGCTGGTCGGTACCCTGAAATTCGACGGTTTGCTGATTCTCCAGGCGCGTTCCGAAGGCCCGGTGCCGCTGTTGATGATCGAATGCTCCAGTGAGCGTGAAATCCGAGGCCTGGCCCGTTACGACGCGGAGCTGATCGGCCCTGACGCGACCCTGGCCGACCTGATGCCCAACGGCGTCCTGGCGCTTACCGTCGACCCGACCCAGGGCCAGCGTTACCAAGGTATCGTCGACCTCGACGGCGAAACCTTGTCGGAGTGTTTCACCAACTATTTCGTCATGTCCCAGCAGGTCGGCACGCGCTTCTGGCTCTATGCCGATGGTCGCCGTGCCCGTGGCATGCTGCTGCAGCAGTTGCCCGCCGACCGCCTGCGCGATCAGGACGAGCGTGACGCCAGTTGGCAGCACCTGACGGCCATGGCCAGCACCCTGACCGCCGACGAACTGCTGAGCCTGGACAACGAAACCGTCCTGCACCGCCTCTATCACGAAGAGGCCGTGCGCCTGTTCGATATCCAGCCGCTGCGTTTCCATTGCAGCTGTTCGCGGGAGCGTTCAGGCAATGCATTGGTCAGCCTGGGGCTGGAAGATGCCCAGCAACTGGTGGTGGAGCATGGTGGTCACATCGAGGTTGATTGCCAGTTCTGCAACCAGCGTTACCTGTTCGACGCCGCCGATATTGTGCAATTGTTCGCCGGTGCCGGCGTCGATACCCCGTCAGATACTCGTCACTGAAACGTTTCAGCTCAGGTAAATCTCCTGTCAAACGACAGAAAATGGGCGTTCTGACAGGAGGACCCTACTATTTTTGGGCTTTTCTGGCATAATCCGGCCCACTTTTTTCGCGGTAGTAGTGCGCGACTTTCTACTACAAAACGTTTGGAGCACTCGGCCATTGGCCGACGGGGAATCTCATGACGCAAGCAAACAATGCCGTGTACACCGATCTGAGTGTTGACGATCTGGTAAAAGAAGCCCTGGCTCGTGGTGAAGGCGAACTCGCCGACACCGGCGCGCTGGTCGTGCGCACTGGTCACCGTACCGGTCGTTCGCCGGTCGACCGTTTTATCGTTGAAGAGCCGTCCACCCAGGCCGAGATTGCCTGGGGCCCGATCAACCGCAAGTTCCCGGCCGACAAGTTCGATGCCCTGTGGAACCGTGTCGAAGCCTTTGTCGGCGAGCGCGATCGTTTTGTTTCTCATGTGCATGTAGGTTCCGACCCGGCGCACTACCTGCCGGTCAAGATGACCACCGGTACCGCCTGGCACAACCTGTTCGGTCGTTGCCTGTTCATCAACCCGGAAGCCGGCCAATACAACGCGGGTGGCAAGGACGAGTGGCAGATCCTCAACGTGCCTGAGTTCGAGTGCGTGCCAGAGCGTGACGGCACCAACTCCGACGGTACCGTGATCCTCAACTTCGCGGCCAAGAAAGTCCTGATCGCCGGCATGCGTTACGCCGGTGAGATGAAAAAAGCCCTGTTCTCGGTGCAGAACTTCCTGCTGCCAGCGGTCGACGTGCTGCCAATGCACTGCGCGGCGAACATGGGCGAAGACGGCGATGTGACCCTGTTCTTCGGTCTGTCGGGCACCGGCAAGACCACCCTGTCGGCTGACGAAAGCCGTTACCTGATCGGTGACGACGAACACGGTTGGGGCGTGGGCGTGGTGTTCAACATCGAAGGCGGTTGCTATGCCAAGTGCATCGACCTGTCCGAGAAGAACGAGCCGGTGATCTGGAAAGCCATCCAGCACGGCGCCGTGCTGGAAAACGTCGTGATCGACCCAGTGACCAAGAAGGCCGACTACGCCGACGATAGCCTGACCCAGAACAGCCGTGCGGCCTATCCGCGTGAACTGATCGAAAAACGCGCACCGAAAAACCTCGGTGGCGAGCCGAACGCCGTGATCTTCCTGACTTGCGACCTGACCGGCGTACTGCCACCGGTGTCGATCCTCAGCGAAGAACAGGCGGCTTACCACTTCCTGTCCGGCTACACCGCACTGGTGGGCTCGACCGAAATGGGTTCGGGCGCCGGCATCAAGTCGACCTTCTCCACCTGCTTCGGCGCACCGTTCTTCCCGCGTCCGGCTGGCGAATACGCTGAACTGCTGATCAAGCGCATCCGTGGTTTCGGTTCGAAGGTCTACCTGGTCAACACCGGCTGGACCGGCGGTGGCTATGGCGTTGGCAAGCGTTTCAACATCCCGACCACTCGTGGCGTGATTGCGGCGATCCAGAGCGGTGCGTTGATTGGCGCGAAAACCGAGCACCTGGACACCATCAACCTGGACGTGCCATTGGCCGTGCCGGGCGTCGAGACCGGCCTGTTGAACCCACGTAACACCTGGGCCGACAAGGCTGCCTACGATGCAGCGGCGAAAGCGCTGGCGGGTCTGTTCATCGAGAACTTCAAGAAGTTCGACGTGAGCGACGCGATCAAGGCGGCTGGGCCGAAGCTGTAATCGAGCTTGGTTATCTGACTCAAGAAAACCGCCCTTCGGGGCGGTTTTTATTTTTGGTAGTATTTATTTGCTGGATTTATAACGTCAATTATTTTCTCTTTCTCATATTTGAGGGGTTCGATATTTTGTAGCATGCTGAGTTTCTTATAATGAAAATTACACTTTCTTCACTGGCATTTTCAGGGATGTATTTACCGAGTTTTTCTATGGCTGACTTGGGTATTCCGTACTCACCTAGCACAAGCCATTAGTAACCTCCCTTCCTAACTCGAATTGAGCTCGGTCGCGCAAGTACCGCAGCGTTTTGTTTCTGGTGAGGCTTTCGGAATTGAGCTTCAACTGACGAGTTAGCAGGTAGGTATACAAGACAGCAGATCTCAGTAGTATGAGATATACCTTATAATAATATTGATTTGTTGTGCGTTAGTACTTCGTGTGTCTTTCAGATAAGGCTTTCGATATTAAAAGAAATAACCTACAAGGGGCATTCCTTACCCTCAGATACACGAAAGCCCGCTCGATGAATCGATGCGGGCCTCGGAAGGTGGGCAAATGGTTAGCCAGATGCGTTGTGGGGATGTTTTCAGTTTTTCAAGTTTGGCGCAACAAACGGAAATCCTATTTTTGTATTAAATTTTTGCAGCGCAGCTGAGGTCGTTGGGTTCGGGGCACCTATATGATTAATGAGCAATTGCGGTGTCGAGCATATAGATGGTTAAAAATTGAACCTGTCTTCATCTCTGATGATGTCAGGGCGCTCCTCTAGAAAACCAGCGCTGGCAGCGGACAGCTTTGCCAGCTGGGGCGTACGGGGCAGAGGGTGATCATATCGCCATTGCGCGTAATTTCTAGTTCCTCTACACCTTCGTAAACGATGTCATTTGGCAAACGAACCACTTGGGTTTTGCCAATCTTGAAAATTGAAACTGTGCTCATAGTGCCACTCCTACATATGCTTGGGCTATGCGGCCTAACATATGCCTTTTGCACAGGCATGGTAGCCTGCTTGAGTGTTGTCTGAAATGCCCCTGACTACTGTCAGAAGAGGATTTATTCTGCTGTGAAAGAAATTTTTACTAAGTGTATTACTTGGCGTTTAATTGTTGTCCTGGAATCAAGGCCGTTTTTGCCTGGCATGCATTACCCGGAGTATTTCTATACTGCTATTAGTGATGCTGTACACCATTACATAGTTGGGAAGGACGACGATCTCTCTTGTTCCTGCCAGTCGTCCTTTTTTGTAAAGCATGGGGCGGCATCAAGATTATCTTGTCCTACGTGTCCCATGATGGTTTCTCGGTCAGTAAGCGCCATTGGACGCCATACAACCTTCACCCGTGAGCCCTTTTCCGCAACGTTTCACGTTTGACGGCAAACAACTGTCGAGCATTTTCATCGGAAATGCTGGGACGAGGGTCATCGATGCTGGCTTGGACCTGAGCCTTGAACCACTCGTCATAGGCTGCGGCTTCATGGACCTGTTTCAGCGCTGCTGAACGGTCTGGACGGCCGTAAGTCTTGACTGTGAGCGGGTCATAACTCGATGCGTCTACATCGAAGTGATTGATACCGACGCCCTGAAGATAGGCCACGAGCGTCTCGAATTTTTTGAACAACCGCACCTGCCGGCTACGTTGAGCTGTCAACGTATGATCGAGCGCTCCGTAAGTCACTTGGACTTCCCAGCCGCCTTGTTGCCCAACGATATGGGCGGCGCTAACCGAGCCAGTTTCCACCAGGCGGGTCAGGGTGCTGTGATCAATGGTTTCCGTTGTCATAGGTCACCTCTGTGTTGGTTTATCAGGATATGACGTCATGCTACGCAATCAATAATAGATTGCAATCCCCTGGCTTTCCCACGCGACGCGTGGGAAAGGTCTGAATGGAGAAGGCTTAGTTGTCTTGCCTGCTCAATGCCATCGTCCGTTGCTGAACCAACTGCAACAGATCGCAGCCTTCACGCACCAACAGGTACGCGGCATTGGTGACGTGGGTGAAGTCTTTGTCGCAGGTGTTGACGAGGCTCACGCACGTCATGGTTTCCAGCAGGTCGCTGGCGGCCTGAAGGCGTAGGTAGGCGCTGGTTTGCAGATCGTCGAGGCTGGCGTTGGTGTCGATGAGCAGGACGGGGATTGTGGTGAAATTGGTGCTGAGAGGGATATAGCGATTTTGAGTATTCATAGGTATGCGCTCTGATGAGTTCCATTGATCCGCCCTCATCGTGACCAAGCGACGGGTGGCGGACTGTGCGCAGGTTGGTCAACCGGCAGAGCGCACCGGCACACCCGAAGGTGTCCTGCACACAGCCGCCATGAAGCGTGCCGACACGAAACGCGCCTGCAACATCCACTGTGGCGCTAGTGCGCACTCTGACAGGTGACCAAACCCGGTCGCTGAATTGGCAGCGACGGGGCGAACTATAGGAGGCTTCGGCGGGGCAGCGCAAGGCGTGGCGATCTGCTCTCAATATGATGTAATCGGAAGCATTTTTCGCATTGACAGTGCTTGTTGCGCTTGAGCGAGTTGTCCACAGTCCATGAACCGTGGACAAACGCCAAAATGTGTCCGCTCAAACGCAATATAAAAATAATGTGTGCTTGTTTCGGGTCAGCTGAATTGGCATCGACAGATACGGCTCGGCAGGAGCGTCGGATTTACCCCTCCGCGCTATAGGTCTTCATCGCCGTGCAATAGCGCACCTGCATCCCTTTGCTTTTCTCATCCTGGTCGCGGTCCCAGCGCTTGCCCCATTCGCCGCACTGCTCCTTGAAAAACACCTCCGCCGACTTGCGACATTCGCGGTGTTCGGTGCTGTTGGCGAGGAAGTTGCCGCAGACACTGGCGTTGTCGATAACGTTGTTGAAAATCCGCCATTTCGCCTGATAGCGGTTGCGACCGTCCCATTCGCGAATGTTGACCGTGGCGATTTCGAACGGGCGCGTCTGCCTGGCTTCGGGGGCATTCAATTCGGCCTGGTAGCCGGCCAGGTAGCTGGCGGACACCAGACCCTGCGCCTTAGGGGCTGGTGCCGGGGCGGGTGCTGCCGCTGGTGCCTGGGGCTGTACCACGACCACCACTTGCGGTGCAGGCGCCGGAAAGAGTTTGGCGGTGGGCTCCGGATGCGCTTGCACCGGCTCTACTGGCTCCATAGGCGCTTCGGATGTTTCAGTCGGCAGTGGCTCAGCCGCTGGTAGTGGCGCAATAGGGATCGGGTGGCTGCTGCGGTTGACCGCCATGTAGCCAAGCATACCCACCAGTATCAGCACCAATACCCACATTCCATAGGATTTGGGCTGCACAGGGCGCGGAACTTTCTGTTTGGCCGGGTGCGATCCTAGTACCACGTCGAAATGTTCGGGGTGCAGACGTTTGAAACGGATGACGCCATCGTCATCTTCTTGCTCTGGGTGATGCATGTCGCCGCTGCCTTCCTTGGTGAGTAAGCGGGTTATCGGCGCTTTCTCATGGGCTTTGAGGGGGATTGCGGATTAAATCGTCAAACGGCTATTGGCGAGTCACGACGGGTCCACAAAAATGAAATTTTCCTTATAAAAAGCAGACGCATCAGGCAAAAAATCGGTATGTTTCCCTCCAAATTTGAGGGTGCCATCCGGTGCTCGAATTTTCCACTTAAAGGGAGTTAAGTATGTATTTGCTTCGCATGGCTTCGGTACTGTCGTTGTGTGCCGCCGCCTGGTCGGTCCAGGCCGGGCAATTGCCCATCGAAGTCCTCAGTGCGGTGGTCAAGGATCAGAAGATCGCCGACGCCGAAGTGCTGTTGCAGCGCAACGGCGAGCAGAACGTGGTCGGCAAGACCAACGCCCAGGGCCAGGTGGTCCTCGAGGCCAACTTCGCCGACGATGCCAGCAATCTGCTGATCATCAAGAAGGCCGGTTATTCCAATCTGGTGGTCAAGTGTCCCTGCAAGGACATGACCTATGCCGTCAGCCCGGTGATGCAGAGCCTCGACGGCCTGCGCGTGGTGCTGACCTGGGGCAAGACCCCGGCGGACCTCGACTCGCATATGATTTTCCCCGGCAACAACATCTACTTCGAACAGCAGAAGGGCACCGATGCCGAGCTGGATGTGGATGACACCGACAGCTATGGTCCGGAAACCATCACCCTGCAGAAGAAGCACTACGGCGAAAGCTATGTGTATGCGGTACATGATTACACCAACGCTGGCAATCCGAGCTCTCGGCAGTTGTCCAACAGCCAGGCCACGGTGTTTGTGTACATGGGCCAGTCGCTGGTCCGTACCTATTACGTTCCTGTCAATCGCAGCGGTAACCTGTGGACCGTGTTCCGCATGACCGGCAACGGTGATTTCCAGGACATCAACACCTTCAGTGGCGTGACCGTGGACGCCAAGGATGTGTTGAACGAAGTTTCGCCACTGCTTGACGACAAGGTCGCGGTCGCCGAAGTGGCGGTCAGTTCGACGGCGCAGATCGATGCGAAGGCGCTGAATGTGAAAGGCGAGGCAGCTTACAAGGCCGGTAATCTGGAGCAGGCGATTGCCTTCTTCCGTCAGGCCATCGATCTGAACAACAGCTTCGGCCAGGCTTATAGCAACCTCGGTCTGGCGTATCAGAAGGCCGGTAATACCGCTGAAGCCATTTGGGCCGACCGCAAGGCCGTTGCCCTGGCATCCGGCAGCTCGGCCAATACTGTTCGCGCCGGTTCCTACTACAACATTGCCCGTATCTACGAAGATGCCGGACAGTTCTCCGATGCCCTGCGTCACTACGAGTTGGCCAAGGAACAGAAGGCCAATCCGGTGTACGACACGGCGATCGAGCGAGTCAAAAATCGCTGAATCGTAAACTGATCCAACCCCACAACGCGCCCTGACTGGCGCGTTGTTCGTTTCTGGAGACCGTTACAGGGTCGTTGCGTTGGCCGGAAAACCCTGTGCATACCTTGGTCGTCGTGGTTGAGGTAATCGATATTTCCACAGGGGCGCATCCGCGGATTTGTATCCGGGTATTGGTCGCTATCCCGCAATCATGGCCTGCTTTGCGCTAGTCTGGCGCGCCGTAGCAGTTTGTAATGCTTGCCTCGGACCTTTTCTCGCCCGACCGCCTAGGGTTTGTTTATCCACAGCGGTCAACGGAGTGACAGCTTATGCACGACACCCTCCTGCGGGTTTTTGGTTATCCACAGTTCCGCGCCGGCCAGGAAGCGGCGGTCAGCGCGGTATTGGCCGGGCGTTCGGCGGCGGCGATCTTTCCCACCGGTTCCGGCAAGTCCTTGTGTTATCAACTGCCGGCGCTGCTCCTGCCGCACCTGACGCTGGTGGTGTCGCCATTGTTGGCGCTGATGCAGGACCAGTTGGCCTTCCTGCAACGCCACGGCATCGCGGCGGCGAGCATCGACTCGGCGCAGAGCCGCGATGAAGCCAATGCGGTGATGGCCCGGGCCCGTTCCGGCGAGCTGAAGATCCTGATGATTTCCGTGGAGCGCCTGAAGAACGAGCGCTTCCGCAATTTTCTCCAACAGGTGCGGATTTCCCTGCTGGTGGTGGACGAGGCGCACTGTATCTCCGAGTGGGGCCACAATTTCCGTCCGGACTACCTGAAGCTACCGGACTATCAGCGCCAGTTCCGCATTCCCCAGGCCTTGCTGTTGACCGCCACCGCCACGCCGAAAGTGATCGCCGACATGCAGGCCAAGTTCGCCATTGCGCCGGGCGATGTGATCACCACCGGTTTCTATCGACCGAACCTGAACCTGTTGGTGGAGTCGGTCGGCGGCCAGGACAAGCAGCGCCGGCTGGTGGAATGGCTGGGCGGGCGCCTCGGGCAGCCGAGCATCGTCTACGTCACCTTGCAGAAAACCGCCGAGCAGATCGCCCAGCACCTGAGCCGCAACGCTATCCCGGCCACGGCCTATCACGCCGGCCTGCCCCATGAGCAGCGGGAGGCGATCCAGAAGCAGTTCATGGCCGGGCAGTTGAACTGCATCGTCGCCACCATCGCCTTCGGCATGGGTATCGACAAGGCCGATATCCGCAATGTGGTGCATTTCGACCTGCCCAAGTCCATCGAGAACTATAGCCAGGAAATCGGCCGGGCCGGGCGCGACGGCCAGCCTTCCGATTGCCTGGTGCTGGCCAACCGCGACAGCCTCAATGTGCTGGAGAACTTCGTCTATGGCGACACGCCGGAACTGGAGGGGATTCGGCGGGTGCTGGATGAGCTCAAGGGGACGATTCCAGACGGGCAGTGGGAGTTCCTGCTCGGGCCCTTGGCGGACCAGAGCAATATCCGCCAACTGCCGCTCAAGACCTTGTTGGTCCAGTTGGAGCTGCGTGGCTTGATCGCGCCGCGCTATGCCTATTTTGCCGAATACCGTTTCAAGTTCCTGGTGGAACCCGAGGAGTTGCTGGCGAAGTTCGAGGGGGAGCGACGCGACTTTGTCTCGGCGATTATCCAGACCTCCAATCGTGCCCGGACCTGGTCCACGGTGAATTTCGACGCCCTCTATCAACAGCATCAGGCCGAGCGCGGGCGGGTGGTGAAAGCGTTGGACTTCTTCCAGGAACGACGCTGGATCGAGCTGGAAAGCAAGCAGATGACCGAGGTCTACAGCTTGTCGATCAGCGACTTCGATCCCCATGCCCTGAGCCTGGAGCTGTACGCTTATTTTGCGCAGCATGAGGTCAGCGAGATTGCGCGGATTCACGCGATGCTGGCGTTGTTTGCGACCGAACAATGCCTGGGCTATCGGCTGGCCCGCTATTTCGGCGATGAGCAGGCGCCTGAACGGTGCGGGCATTGTTCGGTGTGTCACGGGCAAGTGGCCTGCCTGCCGGAGCCGCCAGCGTTGCCCGCGCTTGATCAGCGTGATTTTCCGGGGCTTTGCAGTGGATTTATCCACAGGCACCAGGAGCACAATGGGCACGCACCGAGTGCGGAGTGCCTGACGCGTTTCTTGTGCGGTATCAGTGTGCCGTTGTTCACGAAGTTGAAGGCGAGGGCGTTGCCGGGTTTTTCGGCGTTGGAAGCCTATCCCTATGCGGATGTGCGGGAATGGGTCGCGGCGTGGTCCCTTGAGGGGCAGGCACAAATCGCGTAGGCCTGGCATGTACCGAGTTCATTTTGAGCGCGGTATCTCTGTAGGAGCCAGCTTGCTGGCAATGGCGATATCACATTCACCGCTGTCATCACTGGCGACCGAGGGCTTTTCAGTTGTTCGGTTGTGACTGTGTCAGGTTCTGACCCACCGCCAGCCCCGCGCGGATCGCTGCCAGCGCGGCCTGGTAGTAGGCCTTGCCCTCCGGCGACTCGGCAAAGGTGGAGAACTCCTCCAGCTCCGGGTCGGACAGGCCACGATAGACATAGAGCAAGGTATTATCCAGGTCGTTGCCGATCTGTTGCATCAAGCGCTGGCGCTGGCCGTCCAGCATCCCTTGTGCCGCGCCGCCGCCCAGCAGACCGGGAATCATCGAGCTCAGGCTGTCGGCCGCCACGCCGGCGATGGCCAGGGTGACTTCGGCCCCGGCCTCGCGCGCCGGCAGGGCCCGGCCCAGGTGGTTGATCAACAGGCGCCGGGTGGCGCTGGCTTCGATATGTGGCAGGCCCTGGGCATTCTTGGCCAATTGGTCGCGCCGGGTAGCGAGCAGTTCGGCGGAGACGATCTTGCGTCCCAGCGGCGATTGGAAGAACGTCAGGGCCGGCTTCGGGTTGTCGAGCTTCTGGCGCAACTGGGCCTCGGCCCGCTGGTCCATGGCCTGGGGCGCGAAACGTTGGTTGCTGTTGTTCACCAGTGCGTCATAGACCGCCGGCGGCAGGCTATTGCGATACTTCTGCTGGGCAGCGCTCAGGGCATCATTGAAATGCGCGCGTTGTTCTGGCCAACCGGCGACCCGGTACAACTGGTCGTGGCTGTCTGCCCAGGCGGGCAAGGTGCAGAACATCAACAGCGAAAAAAGCAAACGGCGCATAGGGACTCCTGTCTACAGCCGGCTATTGTCCCGGCGAGCGCTGGACTTGTCGAGAATTCCTGTAAGTCGTTCGAGGGGCTCTGTCGGATTTACGGGCATCTGGATACTATGCGCGACATGCACATACCCTCTGATCATCCACTGCTGTTACGTATCGTCGATGACCTGGCCGCTCACGGCTGGTCGCAGCAGAACATCTTCCTGCCGCAAGCGTTGACCGTTGCGCTGGCCGCCGAGTGTCGTCAGCGCGCCGCCGACGGCGAGCTGGCTCCGGCCGGAGTGGGACGCGGGCCGGCCCAGGAAGTGCGCGAGGCGATTCGCGGCGACCATATCCAGTGGCTGGAACCAGGTCAGGCCGGCCCCTGCGATGAATACCTGGAACTGATGGACAGCTTGCGCGCGGCCCTCAACCGTGGGCTGTTCCTGGGGCTCGTGGATTTCGAAAGCCATTTCGCGCTGTACCCTCCAGGGGCTTTCTATAAAAAGCATGTGGACCGCTTTCGCGATGACGATCGACGGACGGTCTCGGCGGTGCTTTATCTGAATGACGCCTGGTTGCCGGAGCATGGTGGCCAGTTGCGCCTGTACCTGGAAGACAACGTGGAGCGTGACGTGGTTCCGACCGGTGGTTGTCTGGTGGTGTTCCTCTCGGGCGATGTGCCCCATGAAGTGTTGCCGGCGACGCGCGAGCGCCTGTCATTGACCGGCTGGTTTCGTCGTCGCGCAAATGATCCGTTCCCATGAAGCAGAAAATCCTGGTCAGTCGCTGCCTGCTAGGGCATCTCGTACGCTATGACGGCGGGGCCAGTGGGCCTTATGAACAATTGTCCCGTTGGCAGGATGAAGGACGGGTAGTGCCGTTGTGCCCGGAAGTGGCCGGCGGCTTGCCGACACCCCGTGCCGCGGCGGAAATTCCCGGTGGACAGGGCACGCAGGTGTTGGAAGGATTGGCCCGGGTGATCACCCGCGAAGGCGAGGATGTCAGCGAGGCCTTTCTCTCTGGCGCGCGTCAGGCGCTGGAGCTGGTGCGGCGCCATGACATTCGGATCGCGGTGCTCAAGGCCAACAGCCCGTCGTGCGGCAACCGGCTGACCTACGACGGGACCTTCAGCGGGGTGAAGGTTCGTGGCGAAGGGGTGACGGCGGCGTTGTTGCGGCAGGCAGGGGTGCAGGTGTTCAGTGAGTTGGAACTGCCTGAAGCGCTCATCGCCCTGCAGTTTCTGGATATCCCGGCCCTGTAGGAGCAGAGTTTGCTCGCGAAGCTTTCAGCGACCTCAAGACCCTGATCCGCAAGCCCTGCCCCTACAGGTTCCGCTTTGCTTCCAGGACCTGATTTCTGTATTCAGTGCTCTGCCAGCTCACTGCTTCGGCGGCTGGGTCGCATCCATCCCGAACCACTTCTGTGAAAGCGCCGCCAGGCGTCCGTCCGCTTTCAAGCGTTGCAACGCCTTGTCGAGACTGGCCTGGAACGCCGGATTGCCTTTCTGGAACGGAATCGCCAGGGTCACCGTTGGCGCCTCGGACACGTCTTGCGTGACCGCCAGGGAGTTTTCACGCATGGCGAACGGGATCTGCGTCGGCTGCGCTTCCTTGTGCTCGATCAATTGCGCGCTGGTGTAACCATAAGGTTCGCTGAAGTCGTAACGTTTGCGCAGTTCCGCAGTCATAGCCATGTGGTTGATGGCGACATCATATTTGCCGGTTTCGACGCCTTGCAGCAGATCGGTGGCGTCGGTGGGGACGAACGAGGCTTGTACGTCCAGTTCCTTGGCCAGTTGCTCGCCCAGTTCGACTTCGAAGCCGGTCAGGCGACCGTCTTCGCTGAAGCCGAAGGGCCGCATGTCGCCTTCCAGGGCAATGCGCAACTCGCCCCGGTCGTTGACGTCATCAATCAGTTCGGCTTGGACGAAAGGGCTGGCAAAGGGCAGTAAAAGTAATAGGCCAGGCAAAAAGCGCATGGTCGCTCCCGAGTTGAAATACAAATATGTACCGCGCCTTTCAGGCACGTTTTGCTATGTTGTTGTGTGCCTTGGACAACAAATCGCTACGAAGTTGTCATAACCGTACTGAAATTGCGGAAAACTGGAGAAGTTAATGAAAACCTTAGTGTCTCGTGTTGCGTTGGCTACTGTTTTACTGGGTTCTTCGATGCTGGCTGTAGCGGCGGATGTCGTTCCGCGCGTTTCGGCGCCCAAGGACGCCAAAGTCTTTATCGTTTCGCCGAAAAACGGCGCCACGGTCGACAAGACCTTCACGGTCAAGTTCGGCATGAAGGGCCTGGTGCTCAAGCCGGCCGGCGACGAGACGCCGGGCTCCGGTCACCATCACCTGCTGGTCGACCAGAAGGCTCTGCCGGATCCGACCCTGCCGATCCCGGCGACCGACAGCGTGATCCACTACGGCAAGGCCCAGACCGAAACCCAACTGACCCTGACCCCGGGCAAGCACACCTTGCAACTGGTGGCGGGCGACAAGGGCCACATGCAGTTCAATCCGACGGTCGCTTCGAAAGTCATCACCATCAATGTGAAGTAAATCCGCGATAGAAAAAAAGGGAGACCCTCGCAGGCCTCCCTTTTTTCGTCCAGCGCTTGAGGTTTAGAACAGCACGCGGGACCGGATGGTGCCGTTGATGTGTTGCAGCTTCTCTTGCGCCAGGTCCGAGTACTCGGCGTCGACATCGATGACCACGTAGCCAACTTTCTCATTGGTCTGCAGGAACTGGCCGGAGATGTTAATGCCGTTTTCCGCGAAGACCTTGTTGATTTCGCTCATCACACCCGGAATGTTTTCGTGGATGTGCAGCAGGCGGTGCTTGCCAGGGTGAGCCGGCAGGGCCACTTCAGGGAAGTTCACCGACGATACCGAGGTACCGTTGTCGCTGTACTTGACCAGCTTTTCCGCCACTTCCAGGCCGATGTTGGCCTGCGCCTCGGCCGTCGAGCCACCGATGTGCGGGGTCAGGATCACGTTGTCCAGGCCACGCAGCGGGCTTTCGAACTCTTCGTCGTTGGAGCGCGGCTCCACCGGGAAAACATCGATGGCCGCGCCGATCAGGTGCTTGTCCTTGATCGCGTTCGCCAGGGCATCCAGCTCGACCACGGTGCCGCGTGCGGCGTTGATCAGGATCCCGCCCTTCTTGATGGCGCGGATTTCCTTGTCGCCGATCATCCACTGGGTTTCCGCGGTTTCCGGAACGTGCAGGGTGACGATATCGGACATGCCCAGCAGGTCGGTCAGGTTCGAGACCTGGGTGGCGTTGCCCAGTGGCAGCTTGGTCAGGGTGTCGTAGAAGAACACCTGCATGCCCAGGCCTTCGGCCAGGACCGACAGCTGCGTGCCGATCGAGCCGTAACCGATGATCCCCAGCTTCTTGCCGCGGATTTCAAAGGAGTTGGCCGCGCTCTTGATCCAGCCACCGCGATGGCAGGAAGCGTTCTTCTCGGGGATGCCGCGCAGCAACAGGATCGCTTCGGCCAGCACCAGCTCGGCAACGGAGCGGGTGTTGGAGTACGGGGCGTTGAACACGGCGATGCCGCGCTCGCGAGCCGCGTTGAGGTCGACCTGGTTGGTGCCGATGCAGAAACAACCGACAGCGACGAGTTTCTTCGCGTGCTCGAAGATTTCCTCGGTCAGTTGGGTGCGCGAGCGAATGCCGATGAAGTGGGCATCGGCGATCTTTTCCTTCAACTGGGCTTCTGGCAAGGAGCCCGTGAGGTACTCGATATTGACGTACCCGGAGGCCTTGAGGACGTCCACGGCGGATTGGTGGACGCCTTCGAGAAGAAGGAACTTGATCTTGCTCTTATCGAGAGAAGTCTTGCTCATCTGCGTAAACCTGTGTCCCGGAGAAAAATGGCAGGGGAATGGACAGCTTGAGCTGACCGCGCGGCGTGATCGCCGGCACCGCAGATCGGCCTGATAGCACGCTTCTGCGGGGTGCGTATGCTAGCATATGCGACCCGCAAACACTCATTCTGCGACGTGAAGCGTCCTCAGGATGACCATGAATTGTTCGAGAGTTCTGTCGATGACCCATCCTGCCCTGATTGATGAGCTGAAGACCCTGGTTGAGCCTGGCAAGGTCTTGACCGATGCTGACTCCCTGAATGCTTACGGGAAGGATTGGACCAAGCATTTCGCTCCCGCGCCGACGGCCATTGTGTTCCCGAAAACCACCGAGCAGGTCCAGGCCATCGTGCGCTGGGCCAACCAGCACAAGGTCGCGCTGGTGCCATCGGGCGGTCGTACCGGGCTCTCCGCCGCGGCCGTGGCGGCCAACGGTGAAGTGGTGGTGTCGTTCGACTATATGAACCAGGTGCTGGATATCAACCTCACCGATCGTACCGCCGTCTGCCAGCCGGGCGTGGTCACCGAGCACCTGCAAAACGTCGCCGAAGAAAAGGGGCTGTACTATCCAGTGGACTTCGCCTCGGCCGGTTCCAGCCAGATTGGCGGCAATATCGGTACCAATGCCGGCGGGATCAAGGTGATTCGCTACGGTATGACCCGCAATTGGGTGGCCGGCATGAAAGTCGTGACCGGCAAGGGCGATCTGCTGGAACTGAACAAGGACCTGATCAAGAACGCCACCGGCTACGACCTGCGTCAGCTGTTCATCGGTGCCGAGGGTACCCTGGGCTTTGTGGTCGAGGCCACCATGCGCCTGGATCGGGCGCCGCGGAACCTGACCTGCATGGTGCTCGGCACCGCGGATTTCGACTCGATCATGCCGGTGCTGCACGCTTTCCAGGGCAAGCTGGACCTGACTGCCTTCGAGTTTTTCTCCGACAAGGCCCTGGCCAAGGTCCTCGGACGTGGCGACGTGCCGGCACCGTTCGAAACCGATTGCCCGTTCTATGCATTGCTGGAATTCGAGGCGACCACTGAAGAAGTGGCCAACCATGCCCTGGAAACTTTCGAGCACTGTGTCGAGCAGGGCTGGGTGCTGGATGGGGTGATGAGCCAGAGCGAAACCCAGTTGCAGAACCTCTGGAAGTTGCGCGAGTACATCTCCGAAACCATTTCCCACTGGACGCCGTACAAGAACGACATTTCGGTCACGGTGTCGAAAGTGCCGGCTTTCCTCAAGGAAATCGACGCGATCGTCGGTGAACACTATCCCGACTTCGAAATTGTCTGGTTCGGTCACATCGGCGATGGCAACCTGCACCTGAACATCCTCAAGCCGGAAAACCTGAGCAAGGACGAGTTCTTCGCCAAGTGCGCCACCGTCAACAAGTGGGTGTTCGAAACCGTCGAGAAGTACAACGGTTCGATTTCCGCCGAGCACGGCGTGGGCATGACCAAGCGCGATTACCTGACCTACAGCCGTTCCCCGGTTGAAATTGAATACATGAAGGCGGTCAAGGCGGTGTTCGATCCGAACGGGATCATGAACCCGGGCAAGATCTTCGCGGTTTGAACCTGAAGTCACTGATAACAAAGACCAGGAGTCGGTAATGAGCTATCAGCACCAGTATGTCGACGGTACCCGCATTCACTTTCCCATCGGCAAGGTGGTGTGTATCGGGCGCAATTACGCCGAGCACGCCAAGGAACTGGACAATCCGGTGCCGACCGAGCCGCTGCTGTTTATCAAGCCGGGCAGTTGCGTGGTGCCGCTCGAGGGTGGTTTCAGCATTCCGGCGGACCGCGGATCGGTGCATTACGAGGCCGAGATTGCCGTATTGATCGGCAAGCCGCTGTCGACCAAGCCCAGTGCTGAAGAGGTACTGGATGCCATTTCCGGTTTTGCCCCGGCGCTGGACCTGACCTTGCGCGACAAACAGTCGGAGTTGAAGAGCAAGGGCTTGCCCTGGGAAATCGCCAAGTCGTTCGATGGTGCCTGCGTGCTGGCGCCGTTCGTGGTTGGCAGTACCTTTCCCGATCTGACCCAGATCGGCATTCGCCTGACCATCAATGGCCAGGTGCGCCAGGACGGGATCAGCAGCGACATGCTCAACCCGATCGTGCCGATGATCCAGTACATGGCGGCGTGTTTCTCGCTGCAGGCCGGCGATGTGATCCTGACCGGCACGCCGGTGGGCGTCGGTCCGTTGAATGCCGGGGATGAGCTGGTGCTGGAGTTGCCGGGCGCCAGCAGTTTCCACGGCAGCGTCCGCTAATCACGACTGCGTCCTCTGTCTGTAGGAGCAGCCGGTCGACGCTCCTACAGGGGGGCTTGCTTCAGGCCTTGAGGGTTTTCACGCCTTCGCTGGTGCCCAGCAACAGCAGATCCGCCGGACGCGCCGCGAACAGGCCGTTGGTGACCACGCCGACAATCGCATTGATCTGACTTTCCAGCTCCACCGGGTTGCTGATCCGCAGGTTGTGCACATCCAGGATAATGTTGCCGTTATCGGTCAACACGCCTTCGCGGTACACCGGATCCCCGCCGAGTTTCACCAACTGCCGCGCCACATGGCTACGGGCCATTGGGATCACTTCCACCGGCAGCGGGAAGGCTCCGAGCACCGGTACCAACTTGCTGCCATCGGCGATACAGATGAAGGTCTTGGCCACGGCCGCGACGATCTTCTCGCGGGTCAGGGCCGCGCCGCCGCCCTTGATCAGGTGCAGGTGTTCGTCGCTTTCATCGGCACCGTCGATGTAGAACTCCAGATCGCTGACGGTGTTCAGCTCATAGACCGGAATCCCGTGGCCCTTGAGGCGCGCGGCGGTGGCTTCGGAGCTGGCGACCGCGCCGTCGAAGGCGCCCTTGTGCTGGGCCAGGGCGTCGATAAAGCAGTTGGCGGTGGAGCCGGTGCCCACGCCGATGATGCTTTTGTCATCGAGCTTGGGAAGGATGAAGTCGACAGCGGCTTGGGCCACGGCCTGTTTGAGTTGATCCTGGGTCATGCGGGCTCCGAAAGCGGGTGGGGGGTGTACGCAAGGCCGGCATTATAAGCGGCGGGGCAGGGAAGGTCATTGTCCGTTTGGCCGCAGGCGGCTCCTGGAGGCAAACCGAGGGCGCGGGCAATAAAACCTCAGGAACCCTGTGGTCGTTGCCGCAAGCGCTGGGTTAGACTCCTCGGTCCCTGCCCACACCCGCCAGCGATGCCTTCCGATGCTCGAACAGTACGTCAAGAAGATCCTCACCTCGCGCGTCTACGACGTTGCCGTGGAAACCCCGTTGCAGAAAGCTCGCCAGCTCTCCGAGCGGCTGGGCAACCAGGTCTGGCTCAAGCGCGAAGACCTGCAGCCGGTGTTTTCCTTCAAGATTCGCGGTGCCTACAACAAGCTGACCCAGCTCAGCGACGCCGAGCGCGCGCGCGGCGTGGTCACGGCTTCGGCGGGCAACCATGCCCAGGGCCTGGCCCTGGCGGCCAAGGTGCTGGGGGTCAAGGCCACTATCGTGATGCCCAAGACCACGCCTGAAATCAAGATCGAAGGCGTGCGCTCTCGAGGTGGCAAAGTGGTGCTGCATGGCGACACTTTCCCCGAAGCCCTGGCGTATTCGCTGAAGTTGGTCGAGGAAAAAGGCTACGTCTATATCCATCCCTACGATGATCCGCACACTATTGCCGGGCAGGGCACCGTGGCGATGGAGATTTTGCGTCAGCATCCGGGTCCGTTGGATGCGATCTTCGTCCCGGTCGGTGGCGGTGGGTTGATTGCCGGTATTGCGGCCTATGTGAAGTACCTGCGGCCGGACATCAAGGTGATCGGCGTCGAGCCGGACGACTCCAACTGCCTGCAACAGGCCATGGCCGCGGGTGAACGGGTGATATTGCCCACCGTGGGCCTCTTCGCCGACGGCGTCGCCGTGGCCCAGATCGGCCAGCATACCTTCGACATCTGCAAGGACTATGTCGACGAGGTGATCACCGTCAGTACCGACGAGATCTGCGCCGCCATCAAGGATATCTACGACGATACCCGCTCGATCACCGAGCCGGCCGGCGCCTTGGGCGTGGCGGGAATCAAGAAGTACGTCGAATCGCGCAAGATCAGCGGGCAGACCCTGGTGGCCATCGACTCCGGTGCCAACGTCAACTTCGACCGTCTGCGCCATGTGGCCGAGCGCGCCGAGCTGGGTGAAGGGCGCGAAGCGATCATCGCCGTGACCATTCCGGAGCAGCCGGGCAGTTTCAAGGCGTTCTGCGAGGCCATCGGCAAGCGCCAGATCACCGAGTTCAATTACCGTTATCACACTGGTCGCGAAGCGCATATTTTTGTTGGCGTGCAGACCCACCCCGACAGCGATCCGCGCAGCGGCCTGATCGACAGCCTGACCGCCCAGGGCTTTCCGGTGCTCGACCTGACCGACAACGAGCTGGCCAAGTTGCATATCCGCCACATGGTCGGTGGCCACGCGGCCCAAGTCAGCGACGAGATGGTGCTGCGCTTCGAGTTTCCGGAGCGTCCGGGGGCGTTGTTCAATTTCCTCACCAAGCTTGGCGGGCGCTGGAATATCTCGATGTTCCATTACCGCAACCATGGCGCCGCTGACGGTCGGGTGGTCGCGGGCTTGCAGGTCCCGGAGGAAGAACGTCATCTGGTTCCGGCGGCGCTGGCGGCAATCGGCTACCCGTATTGGGATGAAAGCGATAACCCGGCGTATCGGTTGTTCCTCGGCTGAAACGCGCTGGATGGCTGCTAAGCTGGTGGGCAGGCCCGGCTCCCGGGACGCTGCCAGCGAAGCTCTTGGCGCTCTCACGGGCCTCTGCGTTGCGTTGCGGCGTCCCGACAAGCCATGCTCCTACAGGATACGAGCTCGGCCCTGTATCTGATTACTGCTCGAAAGTTGATCGTAAAACCAAGGAAACGATGAAATGGAAACGCTCACTGCCTTGAAATTGCTACACGGAGTGGCACCGGTGCTTTTGCTGGGCAGCGCGCTGGCGGTGACGATCAGGCTCTGGCGCGGACGCCGTGCCGGCGACATGACGGTTCAGAACCGTACCTTGCAGCGCCCCTGGTTCTTCGTCTGGGCACTGATGGCGCTGTGCCTGGTCGCGCTCCCGGTCAGCGGCTGGTGGCTGGTGCACCTGGGTGGTTGGCCGTTGGGCCAGGTCTGGCTGCTGGGTTCGAGCGTGCTCTATACCCTGGGCACCTTGAGCTGGGTGTGGCTGGTGGTTCGTCTCAATCGCCTGCGCCATGGCATAGCGGCGCGGCATCCAGGGTTCACACTGGCCCTGGCGATTTTCACGGCTGTCTGTTTTGTCGCCATTGCGGGCCTGATGGGCGCGAAACCGGTTTAAAGCATCAGGCCGGGGAATTGCCATGAAGGTGCTTCTGGTGGGGGCCACGGGTTTCGTCGGTCGCCATTTGCTGGTTGCGTTGAACGCCGCCGGTCACGAGGTGATCGCCACCAGTCGTGGTCATCACGTCCGCTCGATGCCGGGTGTCGAATGGCAGGTGCTGGACCTTGACCTGTTGCCCGGCGATGCCAAGCATTTCATCCTGCCCCACGATATCGACCTGCTGATCAATGCCGCCGGTTTGCTGAGTGTCGATGAGCAGGCGTTGCGCCTGACCCAGGACCAGGGCACCCGGGCGCTGTTCGACCAGGCGGCGCGCCGGGGCGTGCGGGTGCTGCATATTTCCGCGCTGGGGGCCGGCGAGCAGCCGGATGTGCCGTTCCTGGCAAGCAAGGCGGCGGCGGATGATTACCTGATGGGGCTCGGCGTGCCGGCCGTGGTGCTGCGGCCCTCGTTGCTGGTGGGCGCCGGCGGAGCCAGCAGTGCCTGGTTGGCGCGGCTGTCGCCGTGGCCGCTGATTCCCCTGCTGGACCTGCAAGCGCGCTTGCAACCGCTGCATATCGACGATCTCTGCGCCGCCGTGCTGGCCTTGCTGCGGCATTGGCCGGGGCAGTCCCGAATCTTGCCGCTGGTCGGCCCGCAGGTGCTGACATTGGCGCAGTTGCTCGATCAGTTGCGTGCGGCCCAGGGCTGGGCGCCTGCGCGCTACGTGAAAGTGCCGGGGCTCTTGTCGCGGGCTGGCGCCTGGCTGGGCCAGCGTCTTGGTTGGCGCGCCTTGAATCGCCAGAGCCTGCGCATGGCCGGGCGCGACAATGTCGCCGACCCCGAAGCACTGGTCGCGGTCTGTGGCTACCGGGTCGCGCCCCTGGCGAGCCGCCTGGTGGATTGGCCGAACGCTGGCCAGAGTGCCCAGTGGGCGCTGCGGCCGTTGCTGCTGGCGGTGCTGCTGTTGATCTGGTTGGGAACGGCGTTGGTTTGCCTGGGGCCGGGCCATGACTGGAGCCTGCGGATCATGGCCGAGGCCGGTGTCAGCGGGGCGCCGGCGGTGTTCGCGGTCTATGCCGGGGCGCTGTGCGACGGCCTGCTGGGCTTGGGGATGCTGTTCAAGCGCTGGCGCCGGCGTACGTTCCAGGCGCAATTGCTGCTGATGAGTGCCTACACCCTGATTATCAGCTTCGTGCTGCCGCACTATTGGTTTGACCCTTATGCCGCCGTCGCCAAGAACCTGGTGTTGATGGTGGCGACCCTTTGGCTGCTTTGGACCGAACCGCGTCGATGAGTGCTTATCTACTGCTCAAAACCTTGCATATCCTGTCTTCCACCATTCTTTTCGGCCTCGGCGCCGGCTCTGCCTATTACGCCTTGCGGGCCTGGCGCACGGGCCAGGTCGAGGTGATCGCGGCGACCTTCAAGCACCTGGTGTTCGCCGATTGGGCCTTTACCACCACCACGGCGGTGTTCCAGCCGTTGAGTGGGTTGGGGTTGATGCATCTGGCGGGGTGGCCGATCCAGCAAAGCTGGTTGACGTGGAGCCTGGGCTTGTTCGTGCTGGCGGGGATCTGCTGGTTGCCGGTGGTGTGGCTGCAGATCCGGGTGCACAAGATGGCCGAGCAGGCCTTGTGCGCCGGTACGGCGATGCCGATCCAGGCCCGGACCTATATGCGCTGGTGGTTTGTCCTGGGCTGGCCGGCGTTTCTGTCTTTCATGGCGATTTTCTACCTGATGGTCGCCAAGCCGGCCTGATCCGGCACCGAGTCGCCATCTTCGCGGCGATCCGACAAGCTCCGTTCCCATATTAGGTCCTGAGTCGTATGCACTTTCTGTGTCCGTCACAAATCTGATGTGGGAGCGGAGCTTGCTCGCGAAGAGGCCATCAGCCACGCAGACTGATCACCGGCCAGCCACGCTTCTCGGCTTCCGCCCGCAGATTTGGATCCGGATCCACTGCCACGGGATTTGCCACCTGCTCCAGCAACGGCAGGTCATTCATCGAGTCACTGTAGAAATAGCTGTCCTCCAGGCCATGTCCGGTCTCTTCCAACCAACGGTTCAAGCGCGTCACCTTGCCCTCGCGAAAGCACGGTACATCGGTACTGCGCCCGCTGTAGCGGCCGTCGATCATCTCGCACTCGGTGGCGATCAGGGTCTCGACCCCCAGGCGTGTGGCAATCGGTGCGGTGACGAAACGGTTGGTGGCGGTGATGATCACCAGCTTGTCGCCGGCATCGCGGTGTTGGGCCAGCAGTTCCAGGCCCTTGGGCAGCACGATGGGCTCAATGCAGTCGCGCATGTAGTCGCGATGCCACTCGTCCAACTGGGCCATTTCGCTGCGCCCGAGAATCTCCAGGCAGAAATTCAGGTACGCGGCGTTGTCCAGCCGACCCGCCAGGTAGTCCTGGTAGAACTCATCGTTACGGTTTTTATAGGCCACCGGATCGAGAATGCCCCGTTCGCACAGGTAATCGCCCCAGGCGTGGTCGCTGTCGCCGCCCAAAAGTGTGTTGTCCAAGTCGAATATAGCCAGACGCATTGCGGTTACTCGCTGAAAAGCCTGTAAAAAGGTCTCCAGAATACGGTCTTTTCACAAGAGTGCACATAAGGTAGGCAGGCTCGTTGCTGCTTTCACAACCTTTGTGGAACAATGCGGCGACATGCGTTTGCGAGGTGGTTGCCGTGATCGACCCCGATGGTTTCCGTCCTAATGTCGGGATAATTCTGACGAATGATGCTGGGCAGGTCCTCTGGGCACGTCGCATCAACCAAGATGCATGGCAGTTTCCGCAAGGTGGGATCAATCCCGACGAAACGCCCGAAGACGCTTTGTACCGCGAATTGAACGAAGAAGTCGGCCTGGAACGAGAAGATGTGCAAATTCTGGCCTGTACCCGCGGCTGGTTGCGCTATCGTTTGCCGCAACGTCTGGTACGTACCCACAGCCAACCGCTGTGCATCGGCCAGAAACAGAAATGGTTTCTCCTGCGCCTGCTCTCCAACGAGCAGCGGGTGCGGATGGATTTGACCGGTAAACCGGAGTTCGATGGCTGGCGTTGGGTCAGCTATTGGTACCCGTTGGGCCAGGTGGTGACATTCAAGCGCGAGGTCTACCGTCGCGCGCTCAAAGAGCTTGCCCCGCGCCTGTTGGCGCGCGACTGACACGGAGTTCGACCCCGAGCCATGCTCAATACGCTGCGCAAGATCGTCCAGGAAGTTAACGCCGCCAAGGATCTCAAGGCGGCGTTGGGCATTATTGTATTGCGCGTCAAAGAGGCCATGGGCAGCCAGGTCTGCTCGGTCTATTTGCTGGACCCCGAGACCAACCGCTTTGTCCTGATGGCCACCGAGGGCTTGAACAAGCGCTCGATCGGCAAGGTCAGCATGGCGCCGAACGAAGGCCTGGTGGGCCTGGTGGGTACGCGCGAAGAACCGCTGAACCTGGAGCACGCTGCCGATCACCCGCGTTATCGCTACTTCGCCGAAACCGGCGAGGAGCGTTACGCCTCGTTCCTTGGCGCGCCGATCATTCATCATCGCCGCGTGGTTGGCGTGTTGGTGATCCAGCAGAAGGAACGTCGCCAGTTCGATGAAGGCGAAGAGGCCTTCCTGGTGACCATGAGCGCCCAGCTCGCCGGCGTTATCGCCCATGCCGAAGCCACCGGTTCGATCCGCGGGCTGGGGCGTGAGGGCAAGGGCATCCAGGAAGCCAAGTTCATCGGTGTGCCGGGTTCGCCGGGCGCGGCGGTGGGCACGGCGGTGGTCATGCTGCCGCCGGCGGACCTGGACGTGGTGCCGGACAAGACGGTCCTCGACGTCGACGCCGAGCTGGCCCTGTTCAAGACCGCGATCGAAGGTGTGCGCGCCGACATGCGCACGCTCTCGGCCAAGCTCGCGACCCAGTTGCGTCCGGAAGAGCGGGCGCTGTTCGATGTCTATCTGATGATGCTCGACGATGCCTCCCTGGGCAGCGAAATCACCAATGTGATCAAGACCGGTCAATGGGCCCAGGGCGCCTTGCGCCAAGTGGTGTCCGATCACGTCAACCGTTTCGAACTGATGGACGACGCCTACCTGCGCGAGCGTGCGTCGGACGTCAAGGACCTCGGGCGTCGGTTGCTGGCCTACCTGCAATCCGAGCGCCAACAGGCCCTGGTCTACCCGGACAACACCATCATGGTCAGCGAAGAGCTGACCGCGGCCATGCTCGGCGAAGTGCCGGAAGGCAAGCTCAAGGGCTTGGTTTCGGTGCTGGGGTCGGGTAACTCCCACGTGGCGATCCTGGCGCGGGCCATGGGCATCCCGACGGTCATGGGCCTGGTGGACCTGCCATATTCGAAGGTCGACGGCATCGAGATGATCGTCGACGGCGCGCGTGGCGAGGTGTTTACCAACCCTAGTGAAGTCCTGCGTCAGCAATATGCCGGCGTGGTGGAGGAAGAGCGCCAACTGTCCGAAGGCCTGGACGCCTTGCGCGAACTGCCGTGCGTGACGCCCGACGGTCACCGCATGCCGCTGTGGGTCAACACCGGCTTGCTGGCGGATGTGGCCCGGGCACAGCAGCGCGGGGCCGAGGGTGTCGGTCTGTACCGCACCGAAGTGCCATTCATGATCAACCAGCGCTTCCCGAGCGAGAAGGAACAGCTGGCGATCTATCGCGAGCAACTGTCGGCGTTCCATCCGCAGCCGGTGACCATGCGCAGCCTGGACATCGGTGGCGACAAGTCGCTGCCGTATTTCCCGATCGAGGAAGACAACCCGTTCCTCGGCTGGCGCGGTATCCGCGTGACCCTCGACCACCCGGAAATCTTCCTGGTGCAGGCGCGGGCCATGCTCAAGGCCAGCGAGGGCCTGAACAATCTGCGGATCCTGCTGCCGATGATCTCGGGCATCCACGAGATGGAAGAGGCGTTGCACCTGATCCACCGGGCCTGGGGCGAGGTGCGTGACGAAGGCACCGACGTGCCGATGCCGCCGGTGGGCGTGATGATCGAAATTCCGGCGGCGGTGTACCAGACCCGCGAGCTGGCGCGACAGGTGGATTTCCTCTCGGTGGGCTCCAACGACCTGACCCAGTACCTGCTGGCGGTGGATCGCAACAACCCGCGGGTCGCGGACCTGTACGACTACTTGCACCCGGCGGTGCTGCAAGCCTTGCAGAATGTGGTGCGTGACGCCCATGCCGAAGGCAAGCCGGTGAGTATCTGCGGCGAGATGGCCGGTGATCCGATGGCGGCGGTGTTGTTGATGGCGATGGGTTTTGACAGTTTGTCGATGAACGCCACCAACTTGCCGAAGGTGAAATGGATGCTGCGCCAGATCAATTTGAGCAAGGCCCAGGAACTGCTGGCCCAGGTGATGACCATCGACAACCCGCAGGTGATTCGCAGTACCTTGCAGTTGGCGCTGAAGAACCTCGGGCTGTCACGGATGGTGGTGCCGACCGTCACGCATTGATGACTGACTGTAGGAACCTGGCTTACCGGCGATAGCAATCGCCGGGGCAGCCGCAGACTAAATCTTCAGTTCCACCTCTCCCAGATGCCCGCCATAAGGTCCGAAGCTGCGCTCGACCAGATGGCGCCTGCCATCGGCGTGGACGATCAGTACCGTGCTGGCCCGCGTGCCGTAGCTGGGGCTGGCGATAAACACGCTGGACAACAGGCTCTCGGTCGCCAGTCCCACGCCAGTGTCCGGCAGCTCGGCCAGCGGCGCGGTCGTCGGATCGCCGAGCATCGCCAGCAAAGTCTCCGGTCGGGGATCGGCCAGCGCCCAGGACAGTGCCGCCCGGGCCTTGAGCAGTTTCGGCCAGGGCGTATCGAGCCCGGCATTGGACACTCCGTACACACCCTCCGTCAGTTGGCGCGGCTCGCCCTCGTGGGAATTGAAATGCCACAGCGCGTCCGTTGTTCCCAACAACAGGTTGAAACCGGCATATTCCGGCGATTTTTCGCGAACTTCGGCTAAATACTGGTCGATCGGCAGTTCCTCGCCGAGAAAGCCCGCCACCAGTTCCCCACGCGAACGCGGGGCCACCGGCTGGTGTGGATTGCGGATATTGGTCAAAGCCGCAAAACGCCCTCCGGCGCCTATCCCGAGCCAGGTACCACCGGCTTCCAGATCCCGACCCGCATAAACCTGCGGCGTTTCGGGCCATTGCGCCAGCGGCAGGCTCGGGCGGGCATAGAATTCATCGCGGTTGGCCGCGACGATCAGCGGCTGGGCATGGCCCGGGCGCCAGGCAAAGACAATCAGACACATCAGGTTGTCCCTCGATGTTTTTTGTCCACTCTACGCAGGGTATCCATCGTCATCCAGTAGAGCCGTATTCGTCCTTCCGTTACCATGCCGGACTTGTTTCGCGGGGTTGCGCATGGAATTTCTGCTCTATCTGGCCTTGGGGGCCTGTGCCGGCGTGTTGGCCGGGCTGTTCGGCGTGGGCGGGGGGATCATTATCGTCCCGGTGCTGGTGTTCAGTTTCACCCTGCAGGGGGTTGATCCGCTGATCCTCACGCACCTGGCGGTGGGTACGTCCCTGGCGACGATCATATTCACTTCGTTCAATACCATTCGCGGGCATCACCAGCGCGGTGCGGTACGTTGGCCGATCTTTGCCTGGATGGCCGTGGGCATCCTCCTGGGCTCGGGCCTCGGCGCGCTGACCGCCAGGGCCATCGCCGGCCCGAACCTGCAGAAGATCATCGGCGTGTTCGCCCTGGTGGTGGCGGCGCAGATGGCGCTGAACCTCAAGCCCAAGGCCAGTCGCAGCGTGCCCGGCAAGTTCGGTCTCGGTCTGGCGGGGGCGGTGATCGGTTGGGCCTCGGCGATTTTCGGGATCGGCGGCGGTTCGCTGACCGTGCCGTTCCTGACCTGGCGCAGTGTGTCGATGCAGCAGGCGGTGGCGACGTCCGCCGCCTGCGGCTTGCCGATTGCCCTGGCCAGCACCTTGAGTTTCATCATCCTGGGTTGGCACGATCCATTGTTGCCGGCCCACAGCCTGGGTTTTATCTATTTGCCGGCCTTGCTCGGCATTGCCCTGACCAGTATGTTTTTTGCGCGTTTCGGCGTGCAATTGGCGCACAGGCTATCGCCGCTGCTGCTCAAGCGGCTGTTTGCCGGCCTGTTATTCTGCGTCGGGATGAAGTTCCTGCTCTGAGCCACAGGCTCGGTTCAGTCACCCAGGCGCAATATTGGCTTAATGGCGCGGTTGCAAGATGAGCCGCCGGCCCGGACGCTTGCTGATCCTCCGGGCCCTGAATTTTTACTCTATCGAGGAGTTGCAATGCTGCCTTACCCGCAGATTGACCCGGTGGCCCTGGCCATCGGCCCGCTGAAAATCCACTGGTACGGCTTGATGTACCTGGTTGGCATTGGCGGTGCGTGGCTGCTGGCCTCCCGGCGCCTGAACCGTTTCGATCCGACCTGGACCAAGGAAAAACTCTCCGACCTGATCTTCTGGTTGGCCATGGGGGTCATCGTCGGCGGGCGTTTGGGTTATGTGCTGTTCTACGACCTGAGTGCCTACCTGGCTAACCCGACGCTGATCTTCGAGGTCTGGAAGGGCGGCATGGCGTTCCATGGCGGTTTCATTGGGGTGATGCTGGCCGCCTGGTGGTTTGGTCGGCGCAATGGCAAGTCGTTCTTCGAACTGATGGACTTTGTCGCGCCGATGGTGCCGATCGGCCTGGGTGCCGGGCGGATCGGCAACTTCATCAACGCCGAGCTGTGGGGCAAACCGACCGATTTGCCGTGGGCGATGATCTTCCCGCCGTTCAGCGACCCGGCCCAGTTGCCGCGCCACCCGTCGCAGCTGTACCAGTTCGCCCTGGAAGGCGTGGCCCTGTTCGTCATCCTCTGGCTGTTCTCGCGCAAGCCACGGCCGACCATGGCGGTTTCGGGCATGTTCGCCTTGTTCTACGGGATCTTCCGTTTTGTCGTCGAGTTTGTCCGGGTGCCGGATGCGCAGCTCGGCTATCTGGCGTTCGGCTGGGTGACCATGGGGCAGATTCTCAGTCTGCCGATGATCCTCGGCGGCCTGGGCTTGCTGTGGTTCGCCTATCACCGCGCCGCGACCCCACCGGCAGCGAAAGGCGCCGCGCTTTAAATTCGAATCGGGGCCCGTGGGCCCCGTATTCAAGGATGCAGGTAACTCATGAAGCAATATCTCGAACTGGTCGCCCACGTCATCAAGAACGGCACCAAGCAGGCCAACCGTACTGGCGTGAACACCATCAGCTTTCCCGGGGCGATGCTGCGTTATGACCTCAAGGATGGCTTCCCGGCGATCACCACCCGCAAGATGGCCTTCAAGTCCGCCGTTGGCGAGATGTGCGGCTTTCTTCGTGGGGTGAACAACGCCGCCGAATTCCGCGCGCTGGGCTGCAAGGTCTGGGACCAGAACGCCAACGAAAACGCCCAGTGGCTGGCCAATCCGTTCCGCCAGGGCGAAGACGACCTCGGCGAGATCTACGGGGTGCAATGGCGCCAATGGCCGGCGTACAAGCAGATTGCCAAAAGCAATGTCGCCGCCATTGAGCAGACCCTGGGCCAGGGCTATCGGCAGATTGCCGAGGGCGAGGAAAACGGCCAGGCCTATGTGGTGCTGTACAAGGCCATCGACCAGGTGCGCCAGTGCATCGACACCATCATCAAGGACCCGGGCAGTAGACGGATCCTGTTCCACGGCTGGAACTGCGCGCAGTTGGATGAAATGGCCTTGCCACCATGTCATTTACTGTATCAGTTCCACCCGAATGTGGAGACCCGGGAAATTTCCCTGACGCTCTACATCCGCTCGAACGACTTGGGGTTGGGCACGCCGTTCAACCTGACCGAAGGCGCGGCGCTGCTGAGCCTGATCGGGCGCCTGACCGGCTACACGCCGCGCTGGTTCACCTATTTCATTGGTGATGCCCATGTGTATGAAAATCACCTGGACATGCTCAATGAGCAGCTGACGCGCGAGCCGTTCCCGATGCCTAAGCTGGTGATTTCCGAGCGCGTGCCGGAGTTTGCCAAGACCGGTGTGTACCAGCCGGAGTGGCTGGAGCGGGTGGAACCGGGGGATTTCTCGCTGGAAGGCTACCAGCACCATGCGCCGATGACGGCGCCGATGGCGGTCTGAGTTGTCTCAGTTGGGAGCGGTCTCAAGTCTGGCCGAGATTTGTGGCGAGCGGGCTTGCCCGCGTTGGGCTGCGAAGCGGCCCTGGAACCTGTGAATCCGGTGCATCAGGTCGACCGAGGTGGACGGTTTTGCGACTGCTGCGCAGTCGAACGCGGGCAAGCCCGCTCACCACAGGGGGCCTCAATGCCCATGACTTCTTCCGACATGTGAATGCTCTTCAGTCGGCACCACGCTGCCACTGACCTCCAACCGCTGCAAGATCCCGCACTGCTCGACATCCGGCCCGCTGCCACAGCGTTGGCGCAGGTCGAGCAATTGCACCTGCAACGCCTGCAAGCCGTCGATGCGAGCCTTGACGTGGTGGATATGCTCGTCGATCAGCGCATTCACGTTTTCGCACTGGTCCTGCGGACTGTCGCGCAGACCCAGCAAGCTGCGAATTTCCTCCAGCGTCATGTCCAGGCTGCGGCAGTTACGGATAAAGGTCAGGCGTTCCACGTGCGCCTGGGTGTACAGGCGGTAGTTGCCCTCGCTGCGCGCCGGTTCCGGCAGCAGGTTTTCCTTTTCGTAATAGCGGATGGTCTCCACCTGGCAGTCGGTGAGTTTCGCCAGTTCGCCAATCTTCATCGTTCAATCTCGCAAAAGGGGGCTTGACCCTATAGTGGCTACAGGGTGTTCACTTGGCAACAAGCACTTTCAGGGACGTACCCATGAGCGACTCCATCCATTCTTCGCCCAAGCCCGGCAGCGATCCTGCGCAGGCTGGTCACGATCACGATCACGATCACGGCCATGATCATAGCCATGACCACGGTCCTGCCGATAAGTCGGCTCCTCAGTCCTTCCAGGTCCTCCAGCCGGTAAAGGCTTCCCACTCCCATGGGGCGGCCGGGCACGCGCACAGCTGCTGTTCGACCGCCGAGGCTCCCGCGCTGGTCAAGCTCAGCGAGACCACCAGCGCCGACGCGCGGTTGAGTCGTTTCCGCATCGACGCCATGGACTGCCCCACTGAGCAGACGCTGATCCAGAACAAACTCGGCAAGCTGGCGGGCGTGCAGCAGCTTGAGTTCAATCTGATCAACCGGATCCTCGGCGTGACCCATGACCTGTCGTCGACCACGCCAATCGTCGACGCCATCAAGTCCCTGGGCATGCAGGCCGAGCCGCTGGACGAGGGCGCGGCTGCCGAAACCCCAAGTCAGCCGCCGCTGAAGAAACCCTGGTGGCCCCTGGCGCTGTCCGGTGTCGGCGCCTTGGCCGCCGAAGTCATTCACTTCACCAGCCTGGCTCCGACCTGGGTGGTGGCCATCGTCGCGCTGGTGTCCATCCTCAGCGGCGGCCTGGGCACTTATAAAAAGGGCTGGATTGCCCTGAAGAACCGCAACCTGAACATCAACGCGCTGATGAGCATCGCCGTGACTGGCGCCGTGCTGATCGGTCAGTGGCCGGAAGCGGCGATGGTGATGTTCCTCTTCACCATCGCCGAGTTGATCGAAGCCAAATCGCTGGACCGGGCGCGCAACGCCATCAGCGGCTTGATGCAGATGACGCCGGAAAAGGCCACGGTCCGCCAGGATGACGGCGAATGGGTCGCACGCGAGGTTAAAAGCATCGAACTGGGGGCTTTGGTCCGGGTCCGGCCCGGTGAGCGCATCGGCCTCGACGGCGAGGTGGTCTATGGCAACTCAAGCGTCGATCAGGCACCGATCACCGGTGAAAGCCTGCCCATCGAGAAGAACCCGGGCGACAAGGTGTTCGCCGGTACCATCAACCAGGCGGGCTCGCTGGACTATCGGGTGACCGCTGTCGCGGGCAATTCGACCCTGGCGCGGATCATCCATGCCGTCGAGCAGGCCCAGGGCGCGCGGGCACCCACCCAGCGCTTCGTCGATACGTTCTCGAAAATCTACACCCCGGCGGTGTTCGCGCTGGCCCTGGCGGTGGCGGTGTTGCCGCCGCTGTTCATGAACGGCCTGTGGTTCGACTGGATCTACCGGGCATTGGTCCTGCTGGTGGTGGCCTGTCCGTGCGCGCTGGTGATCTCGACCCCGGTGACCATCGTCAGCGGTCTGGCCGCCGCCGCCCGCAAGGGCATCCTGGTCAAGGGCGGGGTGTACCTGGAAAGCGGGCACAAGCTCGACTACCTGGCCCTGGACAAGACCGGCACCATTACCCATGGTAAGCCGGTACTGACCGATTTCCTGCTCCTTGAGCCGCGGGCCCTCGACACCGCATCGGCGATTGCCGCCAGCCTCGCGGCACGTTCCGACCACCCGGTGTCCCTGGCAATTGCCCGCGATGGGCAGGACAAACAGTTCGTTCGGCATGATGTCGAGGCGTTCGAGGCCCTGAGCGGGCGCGGAGTGCGCGGCGAGATCGGTGGAGAAGGCTATTACCTGGGCAACCATCGCCTGGTGGAAGACCTCGGTCTCTGCTCGCCTGCCCTGGAAGAGAAGCTCTTCGCCCTGGAAAAACAAGGCAAGAGCGTGGTGCTGTTGCTCGACGCGTCCGGGCCGCTGGCTTTGTTCGCCGTGGCCGATACGGTCAAGGACTCCAGCCGTGAAGCCATCCGCGAGTTGCACGAACTGGGTATCAGGACCCTGATGCTGACCGGGGACAATGTCCATACCGCCGCGGCCATTGCCGCCCAGGTCGGGATCGACGAGGCGCGCGGCGATCTGCTGCCCACCGACAAACTGCAAGCCATCGAAGAGCTCTATGCTCGTGGCCATCGGGCCGGCATGGTCGGCGACGGTATCAACGACGCCCCGGCCCTGGCTCGCGCCGAGATCGGCTTCGCCATGGCCGCCGCCGGTACCGACACCGCCATAGAAACTGCCGATGTCGCCCTGATGGACGACGATCTGCGCAAAATTCCCGCTTTCATTCGCCTTTCGCGCCAGACCGCGCGTATCCTCAGGCAAAATATCGCCCTGGCGCTGGTGATCAAGGCGATCTTCCTGGTGGTGACATTCCTGGGGTTCGCGACCATGTGGATGGCGGTGTTCGCCGATATGGGCGTCAGCCTGCTGGTGGTGTTCAATGGGTTGCGCCTGTTGCGCAAGTGAACGAATGAGAGGGTGATGTGCTGAGTGCCGAGCTGAAGGCGTTTTACATGGTCGCCCGCCTGGGCAGCATCACCCTGGCGGCGAAAAAGCTCGGGCTCAGCCAGCCCACGGTGACCACTCAGATCCGCCATCTGGAAAGCCAGTATGCGGTTGAGCTCTTCTATCGCGGCGGCCGGCGGCTGAGCCTCAGTGACGACGGTGCGCGCCTGCTGCCAATGGTCAAGACGCTGTTGCAACAGGAAGCCGATATCGAGTTTTTCCTGCGCAATGCCGGGCAGGTGCAGGGCGCTTTGCGGATTGCCGCGACGGCGCCGTATTACATCCTTGACCTGGTGAAGGCCTTTCGCGAGCGTTTGCCGCAGGTGGAGGTGTCGGTGGAGATCGGCAACTCGCAACAGGTGCTGGAGGCGCTGGAGGACTATCGGGTCGATGTCGCGGCATCGTCGCAGTTGCTGGAGGACCCACGGTTGATCCGCCGGGTGCTGGGCAGCGATCCGCTGGTGCTGGCGGTGCATCGCAATCATCCGTTGGCGGTGCATGATCATGTGCCGTTGAGTGCGCTGGCCGGGCACTGCCTGTTGATGCGCGAAGCCGGTTCGACCACCCGGCAGTTGACGGAGGCGTTATTGCGTAATGCGCAAGTCAGTTATGGCCCGTTGCTGGAAATCGGCAGCCGTGAGTCGATTCGCGAGGCGGTGCTGCGCAATATCGGCATCAGCATCATTGCCCGGCAGGAAGTCCCCCACGACCCGCAGCTGCGGGTGCTGACCATCGAGAACGCACCGCAGATTCCCGAGTACCTGTATTGTCTGAAGGAACGCAAGGCGGCGCGCCTGCCGGCGGCGTTTCTGGGGCTGGCGCAGGAAATGGCGCCGGCCTGAACCTTGAAGTAATCCCTGTGGCGAGCGGGCTTGCCCGCGCTGGGGCGCGAAGCGGCCCTAAAGTCAGCGACTTCGCTGTGTCAGGCAGAACGCGGTCACAGGTTTTGCGACTGCTTCGCAGCCGAGAGCGGCGGTGCGGCGTCCTGACAAGCCCGCTCGCCGCAAGTTCGCTCGCCAGCCTGTTACGTAGCCAACCCAAATCCACCAATACCACTATCGGTAGCTTTGGCCTCGTTGCCACATAGCCTACGCATTCGCCCCCTAGCATGACCCTCATCCGCTTGATGAGGTCCGTCCATGAACCACTCGATCGCCAACGCCCTGGCCAACCCCGGCGCCCCACTGAGGGTGCGCGGTGTACGCAAGCGCTTCGGCGCCTTCAGCGCGCTGGAGAACATCTCCCTGGACGTGGCCGCCGGCGAGCTGGTCTGCCTGCTCGGCCCGTCCGGCTGTGGCAAGACCACCTTGCTGCGCTGTATCGCCGGCCTCGAGCACCAGGACGACGGCGAGCTGTTCCTCGGCGAGCGCAATGTGTCCGATCTGCCGCCACAAGCCCGTGACTACGGCATCTTGTTCCAGTCCTATGCGCTTTTCCCGAATCTGACGGTAGAGGCGAATATTGCCTATGGTCTCGCTGGCAATGGCCGCGACGAAACCCGCAAGCGCGTCGGTCAGATGCTGGAACTGGTGGGCCTGCTCGGCAGCGAAAGGAAATACCCCGGGCAACTCTCCGGCGGCCAGCAGCAACGGGTCGCCCTGGCCCGCGCCCTGGCCCCGGCGCCTTCGCTGTTGCTGCTGGACGAGCCGATGTCGGCCCTCGACGCCCGGGTCCGTGAGCATCTGTGTACCGAGCTGCGTCAGCTGCAACGCAACCTCGGCGTGACCACGTTGATGGTCACCCACAATCAGGACGAGGCCATGCTGATGGCCGACCGCATCGCCGTGATGAACAACGGCAAGGTCGAGCAGTACGCCACGCCCCAGGAAATCTATGACAGACCGGCCACGCCGTTCGTTGCCGAGTTCGTCGGCCAGGGCAACTGGCTGCCATTCCAGCGCAGCAGCGTCAGCCATGCACGGGTTGGCGGCATGGATGTGCGCCTGGCCGATGGCAGCGCCCGCGCCGCCTCCGGCCGGCTGTTCTGCCGCCCCGAAGCGATCAATGTCAACCCGCCGGTCCATGAGGAAAACCTGTTCCCGGCGCGGGTTCGCGAAATCACTTTCCTGGGCAATCGCTGCCGCATGAGTTTTGAACTCAACCAATTGCCCGGACACCCGTTGTTGGCCGAAGTCGCTCCGCAGGACATGTCGCGCCTGGGCGCACCGGATATCTGGGTGGCGCTGCCGCCGCGCAGCCTCCAGGTGTTTGCCTGAGATGGCCGCTGCAATCGGCCTGCGCGGGTACCGGCAGTCGAGCCTGAAGCCCACGCGGGTCGGCCTCGGCGACCGCCTGTTCGTGGTCGGCGGCAAGCTGCTCTGGCTCTGCCTGCTGGGCGTGGCGGTGCTGCTGCCACTGTTGGCGATCTTCTGGCGTGGTTTCAGCAGCGAAGCCGGGCAGGGGGGTGGCTGGCTCGCCGCGAAGGAACTGGTGACCAGCGACAACTTTCACTGGCTGCTGGGCAATAGCCTGAAGGTTTCCCTCAGTGTTGCAGCCATCGTCGTGCCGCTGGCTTATCTGTTTGCCTACGCCCTGCAACGAACCCTGATCCCCGCCAAGCCGCTGTGGCGCGCCCTGTCCCTGCTGCCGTTGATGGCACCGTCGATGCTGCCGGGGATCGCGCTGGTCTACCTGTTCGGCAACCAGGGTCTGCTGCGTGACTTGCTGTCGGAGAATATCTACGGTTTCTGGGGCGTGGTCCTCGGCGAAGTCATCTACACCTTTCCTCATGCCTTGATGATCCTGATCTCGGCCTTGTCCCTGGCCGACGCGCGCTTGTTCGACGCCGCGTCGAGCATGGGCGCCGGACCCTGGAAAGCCTTTCGCAGCATCACCTGGCCGGCCAGTCGCCAGGCGCTGTTCGCCGCCTTCTGCCTGGTGTTCACCCTGACCATCACCGATTTCGGCGTACCCGTGGTGGTGGGCGGCGACTATCAGGTGCTGGCGCTCGAAGCCTACAAGGCGGTGGTCGGCCAGCAGCAATTCGGGCGTGGCGCCTTGATCGGCATGATCCTGCTGTTGCCGGCGCTGCTGAGTTTTGCTGTCGATGCCTGGCTGCGGCGCCGTCACGGCGAGGCCATGAGCGGACGGGCCCAGGTGTTCCAGCCGGCACCGTCATGGCGGCGCGATGCCTGCTACCTGGCGATTGTGCTGCTGATCTGCGCGGCCTTGCTGCTGGTGTTCGGCATGGCGGTGTACTCGTCGCTGGTGAAGTTCTGGCCATACAACCTGTCGTTGTCCCTCAGTCACTATGCATTCAACGCGACGACGGGCAGCGGCTGGCTGGCCTACCGCAACAGCCTGACCCTGGCCCTGTGCACGGCGCTGATCGGCAGCGGGCTGATTTTCACCGGGGCCTACCTGATGGAGAAAACCCGTGGCCAGCGCGGCCTGAATCTGGCGTTGCGGGTGCTCGGTTTCGTGCCGATGGCGGTCCCGGGCTTGGTCCTGGGCCTGGGCTATGTGTTCTTCTTCAACCTCAATGGCAACCCGCTGCATGTGTTCTACGGGACCATGACCCTGCTGGTGATCTGCACCATCGCCCATTACCTGACCACTGCGCAGATGACCGCCAGCACCGCCCTGCGCCAGCTCGACAGCGAGTTCGAAGCCGCCGCCCTGTCGCTCAAGACACCACTCTATCGGCATTACCTGCGGGTCACGCTGCCGATCTGTCTGCCGGCGTTGCTGGATATCGTGCGCTATCTGTTCGTCTCGGCGATGACCACGGTGTCGGCGGCGATCTTTCTCTATAGCCCCGACACCATTCTGGCGGCGGTGGCGGTACTGAACATGGACGACGCCGGCAACGTTGGCGGTGCCGCGGCCATGTCGAGCCTGATCCTGTTTACCTCGGTAGCCGTGTCGCTGCTGTTGGCCTGGGCCTCGCGCGGCGTACTGCGTCGCTCCCAGGCCTGGCGGCAGACCGCGCCCGGTCATTGATCTTTGCCCCCCAACCGCACTCCATAAGGAACCGCACCATGTTCAAGCCCCTGGCTCTTGCCGCTGCTGTCCTCACTGCGTTCAGCCTGAATGCCTTTGCCGCGAAAACCGAGCTGACCGTGTACACGGCCCTCGAGTCCGAACAGTTGAGCGCCTACAAGAAAGCCTTCGAGGCGACCTACCCGGACGTGGAGATCAAATGGGTGCGCGACTCCACCGGCATCATCACCGCCAAGCTGCTGGCCGAGAAGGCGCGTCCGCAGGCCGATGTGGTCTGGGGGTTGGCCGCTTCGAGCCTGGCGATCCTTGATCAGCAGGGCATGCTGCAAAGCTACGCTCCCAAGGACCTGGGCAAGATCGGCGGCAACTATCGCGACGCGGCCAACCCGCCGGCCTGGGTCGGCATGGACGTATGGGCGGCGACCATCTGCTTCAACACCGTTGAAGCCGAGAAACAACATCTGAGCAAGCCGGTGAGCTGGCAGGACCTGACCAAGCCCGAGTACAAGGGCAAGATCGTGATGCCGAACCCGGCCTCTTCCGGTACTGGCTTCCTTGATGTCAGCGCCTGGTTGCAGACCTTCGGCCAGAAGCAGGGCTGGCAGTACATGGATGAGCTGCACCAGAACATCGGCCAGTACGTTCACTCCGGCTCCAAGCCGTGCAAGCTGGCGGCCGCGGGTGAGTTCCCGATCGGTATTTCCTTCGAGTATCCGGCGGTGCAGTTGAAGCGCCAGGGCGCGCCGCTGGACATCATCCTGCCGAAAGAAGGTCTGGGCTGGGAAATCGAGGCGACGGCGGTGATCAAGGGCACGCCACATGAAGAGGCGGCGAAGAAGCTGGCGGATTTCTCGGCCAGTCCCGCGGCCATGGAGCTGTACAAGGAAAACTTCGCCGTGCTGGCACAGCCGGGCATTGCCAAGCCGCAGACCGAATTGCCGGCGGACTACGAGCAGCGCCTGATCAAGAACGATTTTGCCTGGGCCTCGAAGAACCGCGACGAAATCCTGACCGAATGGCGCAAGCGCTATGACGGCAAGTCGGAGAAGTTGCCTCAGTAAGTACGTTATCTGGCGGAGCCGTCTCAGGCTGGCTGAGATATGTGGCGAGCGGGCTTGCCCGCGCCGGGCTGCGGGCGGCCCTTAAATCAGCGACCTCGTTGTGTCAGGCAGAACGCGGTCACAGGTTTTGCGACTGCTTCGCAGCCGAGAGCGGCGGTGCGGCGTCCCGACAAGCCCGCTCGCCACAAGCCCGCGCTCGCCGCAAAATCTTCAGGACCCCCTCCATGAAAAACCACTGCGACATCCTTATTGTCGGCGCCGGCATCCTCGGCCTGTCCCACGCCTATGCCGCCGCCCGGCGCGGTCTCAAGGTCACGGTCTTCGAGCGCAGCGCCACGCCCCTGGGCGCTTCGGTGCGCAACTTCGGCCAGGCCCTGGTCACCGGCCAGCCGCCGGGCATCATGTCCGAGCTGGCCCGCGCCAGCCGGGAGATCTGGGCCCAATGGGCACAACAGGCCGGCTTTGCGCTCAAACGCAACGGCTCGTACCTGTTCGCCCGCACTGACGCCGAAGAACATCTGCTCGACGCATTTTGTGCCGGCCGCGCCGAGGAGCAGGGCTATCGCGTCGAGTTACTGCGTGGCGCCGCACTGAACGACCTCTACCGTGGCCGATTCAGCCATCACCGCGCCGCGTTGCACGGCCTCGACGACCAGCAGCTCTACTCGCGCGAGGCGATCCCGACGCTGATCGAATATCTGCGGCGTGAACTGGGCGTGACGTTCCACTTCTCGACCCTGGTGCGCGAGGTCGAGCCCGGCCATGTGCACAGCACCGCCGGGACCTTTCACGGCGCGCGGATCATCGTCTGTTCCGGTCACGATTATCAGACCCTGCTGGCCGAACCCTTCAGCCAGTTGCAGCCGTCCATCTGCCGTCTGCAAATGCTGCGTGCCCGACCCCAGGTCGACTTGAACTTGCAGCACGCGCTGCTCACCGGTCTCAGCTGCGTGCACTACGGCGCCTTTGCCGATTTGCCGGAAGCGGCGGCGATCCAGGCGCAGATCCTGCGTGAAAGCCCGCACCTGCACGAGCACGGTATCCACCTGCTGATCAGCCCGACCCCGTATGGCGAACTGATCATCGGCGACTCCCACCACTACGGCAGCGAGGCGTCGCCGTTCAACGCCGAGCAGGTAGACAACTGTTTGCTGGAGCTGGCCGAGCACACCCTGGGTTGCAAGGTGCGGGTACTGGAACGTTGGCAGGGCGTCTATGGCGCCAGGGGGCCGGGACCGTTCTCCTTCCTTCAGGTCGCACCGGGGCTGAATGCCGCGCTGATGCACACGGGCGTGGGCATGAGTGTCGGCCCGGCCCTGGCCGAAGGCAATATCGCCGGCTTGCTGGGGGAGTCCACATGAAGTCCGTTGAACAGAGGCTGGACGAGGTCTTCGGCCTGTACCGTCAGTTTGGTGATGCCGACTACATCGGCGAGCCGGTGTCCCAGTTGGAACATATGTCCCAGGCCGCGCGGTTGGCGCTGGCCGAAGGTTTCGACGATGAAGTGGTGCTGGCGGCGTTCTTCCACGATATCGGGCACATCTGCCCACCCGGCGCGCAGCCGGCGGGGGATATGGGGGCTATGGCGTGGCCAGTCATGAGCGCCTCGGGGCCGACTACTTGCGCCGGTGCGGTTTCAGCGAGCGGCTGGCGCGGCTGGTGGAGTATCACGTTCAGGCCAAGCGTTTTCTGACGTTGCGCGAGCCCGGGTACTACGAGCGTTTGAGCGAAGCGAGTCGGCGTACCCTGGAGTACCAGGGTGGTGTCATGACGGAAACGCAAGCGCGGGCTTTCGAGCAGGACCCGCTGTGCGCCGTGAGCCTGCGGATGCGCCATTGGGACGAACAGGCCAAGTGCGAGGGAGCGCCAGTGATCGACCTGCAACTGCTGCGCGCCAAGGCGGCGTTGTTGTTGGCCGACACCGCAATCACAGCCACGCCGCCAAACCTGTAGAAGCCTGGCTTGTCGGGACGCCGCATCGCAGCGAAGGGGATCGTGAGGACGCCGAAAGCTTCGTCGGAACGCCGCCCGGACCAAGCCCTGCTCCTACAGGGGAATGCGGTGTGTCTGGACGGGTGGGTGAAAATCCTACGTGCTCATGCGGCTTTGCACCGTTCTCCGGAGACTATTCGGATATAAATAAATATGACCTTGGCCGAAGATGGCACTCGCAGTTCAAGCACGACGCGTCGTTCCGGAGCTGCATGAAAGTTCGATTCGACGGTGATCCCACCGGCCGCTTCGATGCTGTCTTCATCCAATAATAATGCCGAGGTTTACACCTATGCTGGAAGCAACCCAACAAGAAAACACCCTCCAGGAAATGACCCTCGAAGAGACCCAGGACGTTCGCGGTTCCGGGTTCTTCACCGATTTCGGCCCAATCCTCGACAAAGCCGTCGACTGGATCTCCGAAGGTTTGAAGAAAGCCAGCTGATGCCGCTGCCGGGGCGATAGGCATCGCCTGTGCGTGTAGGAGCGAGCTTGCTCGCGATGGACGGCAACGATAACGCGGGGCATCTGAAACCACGCGGCGCCTTTGAGTTCATCGCGAGCAATCGAGCGTCGACCGACTGCTCCTACAAGGTGCTCAGTGTCCTCAAGTCCGTATTCCTTCATCGGCGCAGGCCCTGTCGCGTCGGTTGTCACGCACGAGTTCACCTATGCTTGAGTTGGGCAAGGTCGCGCCACGAGCGGCGCTGGCACCCATGGTCTTCGCCTGGTTCATCTGCCTGTTCTTCGCCGGCGGCCTGGTCTTGTTGTTCATCGGCGACTACGCGAAGAAAGAAGATGTCCCGGGCCGGATCCTCACCCGCGATGTGGTGCGGATCACCAGCGAACGCCCCGCCCATATCCGCGAAGTGCTGGTCGAGGCCGGCGAATCGGTCAGCAAGGACCAGCCCCTGGTACGGATCCGCACCCTGGAGCCGGAAAGCTTCAACGAAGGCAGCGACAAACCCCTTTCCACCCAAAGCGCTGAACGCCTGGGCAGCCTGCTGGAGGATGCCGTTGGTGATGAACGCCAGGCCCGCTTGGCCCACCAGACCCAGAAAAAACTTCTGCAACTGCAGATCGAGCAGTTGCACAAGGATCTGCAACTCACCGCGACGATCAAGCGCTCGATCCAACGGCGAGCCGGTATCGCCCTGGAGAACCGCCAGCGTCATGAGCGCCTGGCGGCCGAAGGCGCGGTGTCCGTGGCGGCGCTGAACGAAGCGATCGTCAAGCACGAGGCGGTGCTCCAGGACCTGGCGAACAACGATCTGGCCCAGGCCAGCGCGCGGCAACGGATACTCGAACTGGAGCAGCGCGGCAGCGAAGCCGATCACACCCTCACCAGCCGTCTCAGTGAACTCGCCCGGCAACGGCATGACTTGCGCGAACGCCTCGAAAACCTCGGCAAGAGCCAGGAATATGTCCTGTTGTCGCCCGTCGAGGGCATGGTCGATGCCGTTTCGGTGTTTCCCGGTGCCCGGGCCCAGGGCGGCCAGCCAATGATGTTGCTGCGCATCAGTCGGGCCTTGCACGAGGCGCCGGTGGTGGTCCTCGATGTCAGTCCGGCCGCCATCGGTTTCGCCAGCGCCGGTACCGAAGTCATCGTGCGCGTCGATGCCTTTCCCTATGAACGCTATGGCGTGATCAAGGGCCAGATCGTCCGTAGTACCGCCAGCACTTACCTTGAGGCTCCACCCGGTGCCAGGACCGATGGCGAGGAGCCGGGACCGACCTATCGGGCCGAAGTGAAACTCGACTTTTCCGACCCGCGCACCAAGATCCGCCAGGACTGGCTCAAGGATGGCATGACCCTCAGCGGTTCCCTGCGCCTGGAGCGCCTGAACCTGATGGAGTGGCTGTTCCTGCCGGTGCTCAGGGGGCTGGCGGGTAATCCGGATTATCTGCCGGGACTGGGGCGGCCGACGCGGCCTTTGGGTGAGTCGGCATGAGCCGGCTCAAACAATCGCTGCGCGAGGCCCTGGGCCGCTCGCGACAGCTGTTCACGCGCGCGGTCCCGGTGATTCTCCAGGACGAAATGTCCGAATGCGGCATGGCCTCGATTGCCATGGTCGCCGGCTATCACGGCAAGGCGCTGACCCTGCGCGAGATGCGCCAACGTTACCGCGTGGCGCGGGACGGCATGTCGTTGTTCCAGGTGATCAAGGTCAGCGAGGAGCTGGGCTTCAGCTGCCGCCCGCTGCGCCTGCAGCTGCATGACGTGCGGCAACTGCGCACGCCGTCGATCCTGTTCTGGAACAACATGCACTTTGTCGTGCTGCAGTCCACCAACCGCCAGGGGCTGCATATCGTCGATCCGGCGGTGGGGCGGCGCTTCTATAGCTGGGAAGAGGCGCTGTCGATGTTCAGCGGCGCGGCGCTGGAAATGCTTCCGGGGCTGGGCTTCACCACCCAGGTCCAGCGGCGGGTGCCCGGCACCTTCGGCCCGCTCGGCGTGCTGCGCAACAACACCTGGTTGCTGCGTTACCTGATGCCCATGGGTCTGCTCTCGGTGGTTGGCTACTTCGGCGCCATCGCCGCGCCCAAGCTGTTTTCCCTGACCATCGATGAGGTGGTGGCGAAGAACGACGAGGATTTCCTGTTTCTGATCCTCTATGTCTTTGGCGGGATCTTTCTGTTCAAGAGCCTCGCCGCCTGGCTGCGGACGGTCCTCGATATGCGTCTGCGCATCGCCTTGAGCCAGGACCTGTCCAGCGGGGTTATCGCCTGGCTGCTGCGGCTGCCGGTGAGTTACTTCGAACGCCGCGCCCCGGGCGATATCCTGCGGCGGACCCAGGCCACCGACAAAGCCTTCGTGCAGTTCACCGCCGGCTGGATGGATATCGCCATCGACCTGGCCTTCGGCATGGTGTTCCTCGTGCTGATGGCCCTGATCAACGCCAAGCTGGCGGCCCTGTCGCTGCTGTTGTGCCTGCTGTTTTTCCTGTTTCGCGGCCTGACCCTGCCGGTGATGGAGAAACACCACAAGACCTCGATCGAAGCCGAGACAGCGCGCAACGTGACCTTGCTCGGCACCCTGGGCAATGTCGAGTCGATGAAACTCTACAACTACGAAGCGGCCAAGCTGGCGAACTGGAGCAACCAGCACACCGACACCGAAATGGCCCGCGCCGGTGTCCAGCGTTTGCAGGCGATGAATCAGGTGGTGCACGAAGGGCTGTCTCACGGCCATTCGCTGTTGGTCAGCGCCCTCGGCGCGCTGGCCGTGCTCCACGGCGAGAACAGCGTCGGCGATCTGTTCGCCTTCGTCCTGTACAAGGACATGTTCATGGGCTGCGCGCTGAAGGTGGTCGACAGCTACATGAATCTGCGGCTGGTGAAGGTCGAGCTCAAGCGGGTCGAGGAAATCGTCGATGAGCCGGTCGAGCGGGTGGAGTCGAGCGTGTACAGCGCCGACCCCCTCGGCCAGCAGCAGCCCTTGCGCTCGATCCAGATCGAGGGCGCGCGCTTTCGCTACAGTTCGTTCGATCGGCCAACCTTCGAGGACCTGAGTTTCAGTCTGGAAGGCCCATGCCGGCGTATCGCGATATTCGGTCCTTCGGGCTGCGGCAAGAGCACCTTCCTGAAAGTGCTCGCTGGTTTTTACCGCCTGGACGCCGGGCGCTTCAGGATCAATGGCCTGGCGATGCGGCATTTTGGTTTGCGCCGCTACCGCCAGAGCGTGGCCTATGTCACCGCTCACGACGAGATCATCGCCGGTACGGTGATCGAGAATATCCTGATGGACAGCGACCCACTGGACGGCACGCGTTTGCAGCGCTGTGTCGAGCAGGCCGGGCTGCTGGAGAGCATCCTGAAACTGAGCAACGGCTTCAACACCTTGCTTGGGCCCATGGGGGTGCAATTGTCCTCGGGCCAGAAGCAACGCTTGCTGATCGCCCGGGCGCTGTATCGGTGCCCGGAGTTGCTGTTGCTCGACGAACCGACTTCCCATCTGGACCCCAGTGCCCGTGACGTGATAATCGAGACTGTGCGCCGCTTGCCGATGCTGTGTGTGATCGTGACCCATGACAAGGCCGTGGCCCAGGCTTGCGATACGGTGTTGCTGATGCACCAGGGGCGTTTGCGACCCTTGAGCGGCGCGGCGCGATGAATCCGTTTCGCCCGGGCTGGCCGATCCGTCGCCGGCTGTTGTGGATACGCCTCAAGGCCGGGCTGCGTGCGCGGTTGATAAAAGGCATGACGCTGATCTTTCGGCTGCGGGCCGCGCACCGTTGCTTGCCGTTGTTGCCGGCCATCCTGCTGCGGCTGCCGTCGGCGTGGCGCGGCCCGGACTACAACGCCTGTCGGCAGAACCTCGAGTTGTTCGGACTGGAACCTCGCGCCTGTCAGCTACTGGCCTGCCGCTACAGCGCCATTCAGTTGCAGTGTGCGATCTACCAGGCGCTTTACCCGCGTAATAATCCCGAACGCTTGCGCGCTTGGATTCGCGCCGTTACCTGGCACGACCCGGAGCAACACTGGTCGCGTACGCGGGTGCGTTCGACAATCATCGTGCTGGCCCACACGGGCGAATACTGGATGGCGGTGGCCTGCATGATCGAGCGCTGTCCGGCTCCGAAGCGTTTTATCATCCCGATCTGGAACTTCAACGACCCGCTGACCCGGCGCTCCCTCCAGAGCCTGGAAGCCTTCGGTCACGCTGTGGATATTCTCGACAGCAACGATCCGAAAACCGCGCTGGCGATTGCCCGGGCGCTCAAGCGTGGCGACCAGGTGCTGATCTTTGCCGACCTGCCGGTGAGTTTCGCCGGGGCGCGCTCCGGCGAGCCGGCGGATGGACGCCTGTTTGGCCGCGCCGCGCAATTCGTCAAGGGGCCGATGTTCCTGGCGGCGAAAATGAAGTGCGATGTGCTGCTGGCGGGGCATCGTGCCCGGCTCGGCGGTTGCGGTGAACTGCATGTGATCCAGTGGATCGGCAGGGCCGCCGCCTCGGATATGCGGGCGCAATGGGCGCGGGCGATGGAATCGTTCATTGTCGAGGCTCCCGAGCACTGGTTCTACTTGTCACGCTTGGAAGCCTTCTATCAGCGACAAAAGACCTCCGGCGAGAAAGCCTCTGGACTGCCTGGGCTTCTGCAGCGGCGGGGGATCGGATGAAGGTGGGCTGTCCGGGACTGATGCTGGTTGTCCAGCTATTGGCCGGATGTTCGTTTATTCCCGACTACCAGCGGCCGTCGCCAACGGTGGCCGAGCACTGGCGTGACGCGGGGACGCAGGGCGACGCCGGGTCGTTACCGGACTGGCGCGAGGTCTTTCTCGACCCCGAGCTGCAAGCGCTGATCGCGCTGGCGCGGACGCATAACCGTGATCTGCAGGTTGCCGTCCTGCGTATTGATGAGGCGCGAGCGTTGTATGGGATTTCCGCTGCCGATCAATGGCCCGGCGGGGGCGTCGATGGCTCGGTACAGCGGCAGAAGATTTCCGCAGCGGACTCGCCCACCCGCAAGTCGGTGATCCACGAACAGGGGCAGTTCAGGTTGGGGGTCACTGCCTTTGAACTGGATCTCTGGGGCCGGGTCCGGGCGTTGAAAGCCGAAGCCGGGCAACGTCTGGTGGCCCGCGAGGAAGATGCCCTGAGCGTGCAGATCAGCTTGGTCGGCGAGGTCGCGACGGCTTACTACGAACATCGTGCTTATCTTGAATTGCACCGGCAGAACCGCCAGTTGCTGGAGCGGGCGGGCGAGTCGAAGCGTCTGATCGGCCGCCGCCAGGAGCTGGGATTGGCGAGCGAGCTGGAGTTGCGTCAGGCCGATACGCTGGCTCTGACGCTGGAGGCCGAGCTGGCCGACGCGGCCCGACAACAGAGCTTGGCCCTGAACCGTCTGGAGTTGCTGGTAGGGACGACGATTGACCCCGCGCGGCTTTCCTCCGGGGAGTGGCGCGAAGGGCCGCAGTTGCCGGAGATTACTCCGGGCCTGCCTTCCGAGCTGCTGGTGCGGCGCCCGGATATTCGCGCCGCCGAGGCTCGGCTCAAGGCCTTCAATGCCAATATCGGCGCGGCCCGGGCGGCCTTTCTGCCGAGCATTTCCCTGACCGGTTTCTTTGGTGTCAGCAGTCCGCAGCTGAGCGAGCTGTTTTCCGGGCAAGCCAAGGGCTGGTCCTTTACCCCCGCCGTGACTTTGCCGCTGTTCGATATGGGCCGACGTTTCGTGCAGCTCGAGCTGTCCAAGGTGCAGCGTGAGATTGCCGTGGTCGAGTACCAACGTTCGATCCAGCAGGCCTTTCGTGAAGTGGCCGATGCCTTGGCTTCGAACGAGCCGCTTAATCGGCAGTTCAATGCACAGCAACGGTTGGTGCAGAACGAATCGCGCCGCGTCGAGCTGGCGCAGTTGCTCTATCAGGATGGACTGAACAGCTACCTCGAAGTCCTCGATGCCCAGCGTGGCCTGAGCACGGCGCGGCAAGCGCTGATCAGGACCCGCTTGTTGCAGGTGAGCAATCGTATCTCGCTGTACAAGAGCCTGGGCGGCGGCTGGTCCTGAGCGGTGCCATGATTCGTCGATTCCCATGGCTTTCAAGAGCGGGCGCGGTTTCGCACTCAAGGCCAGGAATCCTGGTCTGCCGACCACACGCGGCAGCACCCTGAAAGGGAGCGGGGACGCCGAGAAACCAGATCCTGATCTACGGGGGCTGTGCTCGCTCTTAACTGATCGCCTGGTCAGGTTTCAGCCAGACGATCCAGTAATAGATCGATCTGTTCCTGGCGTTCTGGCTGGCTCAATCGGGGGTGAGTGTTGAGCGACGACCACTGCGGATGCGCCCGGGCCTTGTGCAGGGCCTCGGGCAACTTGCCTTCACGCCAGCTGGTATCCACCGGCATCGCCATCTGGATACTGTCCATCGCCGCATGCCCTCGTGCTTCCAGGGCTTGCAGCAGTTGTCGTTGGCGCAGCGCCAGCAGGCGCAGCACGCTGTCGTCGACAGTCAGTTCCCGTTGGCCCTTGAGTTTGCCCAGCAGGCGGCTGCCATAGCTGCGGGCGGTTTGCAGGGCACCGCCGGCGATTGCTCCAGCGAGGGCGGCCGCGCCGAGGGTCAGGCCACCCACCAGCAGGTCGATACCGGCACCCGCTGCCGCTCCGGCGGCAATTCCGCCGCCGACCTTTACCCCCAGTTGTTTGAGGGTCTCCGGGTTGAACAGGTCGTCGCCCCAGCGACCGTCCAGCAGCGGCAGGTCGCTGGCCGCCGCATCGCCGGGGCGGAAGGCATAGAGTTTGAGCAAGGCTTCGACACAGCGTTGCTCCCGCTGGCGTACGGCCTGGCGCAATTCACCGATGGCGCGGGTTTGCGCGTCGGCTACGCTGATCACGCTGCGCCGACAGGCCGCGCAGTCGATCAGCAGTTCGGCGATCAGGCGGTTGGCGCTTTGCCGACGAGCCCGGCGCTGGGCCTCCAGGTCGAGGACCAGGCGTTCCAGTTGCGCGCGCGCGCCTTCCAGTAGCAAGGCCAGGCTTTCATACAGGCGCCGCTCACCGTCTTCCGGCGGGGCCACGCTGTCGAACCGCACCAGCGCATGCAAGCCCAGGCGAGCCAGGGCCTCACGCCACTCCGGCTCGCGCTGTTCGGCGCTGCTGACGAAGTTGAGCACCGGCAGCAACGGTTTGCCGCAACTGGCGAGTACGCTCAGTTCATCGCGGTATTTGGCCAGCACCGGCTCGCGGGCATCGATCACATAGAGCCCGGCGTCCGAGGCCAGCAACTGGCGCAGCACCTTGGCTTCCTGCTCGAAGCGCTGGCGCGCCTCGCTACCGTCGAGAAAGCGCGCGACACGGGCCGGACCGTCGAGACGTTCACCGGGGCGATCCAGGCGTTCGAGGTAGTCGAGCAGGGCGATGGCGTCTTCCAGGCCGGGGGTGTCGTAGAGCTCGAGCAGGGCTTCGCCGTCCACCGACAACCGTGCGCCTTCCACGTGCCGGGTGGTACTGGGGCGGTGGGAGACTTCGCCGAAGCCGATATCCCGGGTGAGGGTGCGCAGCAGCGAGGTCTTGCCGACATTGGTATGGCCGACCACGGCCAGTTTCAGGGCTTTAGTCATGGCCGCTCTCCAGCCAGTTCAACGGGGCGCTGTCAGCGAAGGGCAGTTCCAGCTGTCGCAGGGCGCTGTGCCAGTCGCCGAGGCGGTCGGCATCCAGGGCCTGGCCGGGTGGCGCTTGCAGCAGCCAGACCCGGGTTGCGCCGGCGCTGCGGGCCAGTTCGGCGATCAGCCCGAGGCTGCCACGGTCCGGCGAGCGTCGCGGGTCGCAGGCGATTGCCAGACGTGCCGGCGGGAAGCGGGTCAATTGTTCGAGAAGTTTGTGTCGTGACTCGCGGCTATCGAGGATGCCGGCGTCCCTCACGGTTTTCGGCAAGGTCGGCGGCCAGGGGCGTTGGCTGTCCAGCTCGATGGCCACCAGCAGGGCGCCTTCGCTCTCCGGCGGTGTGCTCCCAGCCTCGGCGTTGGGCAGCGCATCGGGCGCTGCGTCGCTGACCCCCAGGCGTTCGCTGCTGGGCATCAGCCGTTCGCGCAGTTGCGCGTAGCCGGGCAGGTTGAGGTCCAGCGCCAGGGACCGGCTGCCGACACGCCAGCGCCATAGGCAAAAAGCCGCCAGCAGCAGGCGCGGCAACACGCCATAGACCACCAGCACCCCCACCAGCCAGGTGGCCCAGGCGTGCCGGGCGGCCTCCAGGTTCAGCGCGGTATTGCCGCTGGCCCGGATCATGTCGGCATCGGGCAGGCTGAAGCCCAGCAGCGCGGGCAGGGCGCCGAGGGCCTGGGTCGCCGCGACAAAGGTATCGCCGCGCAGCAGGGTGGTTTCCCAGACAAAGCCGTAGCGCCGGGTCGACATCAACATCAGCAGCAGGACCAGGGCACTGAGCATGGCCAGCAACCAGAGGCCGTGAACCACGGTGCCGATGGCCCAGCGATTGAGGCGTCGGCGTTGCAGCATCAGCAGCAGCGCCGGTGCCAGTTGCGCGGCCTGGGCATCGCGCGCGAGCTTTTCGCTGAGCCACAGCCAGAGACGGCCGAAGCTGGCCGCGTGTTCGCCGGCGAAGGCCAGGCCCAGGGCCCAGCTCAGCAGCAACAGCAGGTTCAGGCCGAGCAGGCTGCCCAGGGCCCAGAACACATTGACCGCTGCCTGGCCGTTGCCCAGGGCGGCGAAGGCCATGCCGGCGCCGCTGACAATCACCACCAGCGCCAGGACCAGCAACGCCAGTCGCGCGCCTTGCAACCAATGGCGCAAGGCACTGAACAGACCGTCGCGTTCGGCCAGCCAGAGGGCGCGGTGCTGGATCCGGGTCGGCAGGTCGCCCCCCGCGGCCCGGGCGCGGCGATTGGCTTCGAGGTCGTCCAGTGGACCTGCCTGCTCTTCGCGCAGGCGCACCGTCTCGGTCAACCAGAGGCGGTGCAGGGGAGTCGGTTCAGTCACGCGGGGTCCTGGGGTCAAGTGAGCTGGAAGCATAACCGCTGTGGCGGGTAGCTGCATCCCGCTGTCCGCCGCGGCAAGGTGGGGTTAATTTTGTCGGCGTATGTCCGAGTCGGCCCATGGGCTCTGGTATCCTCGGCGACATGAACAGAACTCTCCCTTTAAGCCTGATCGCGGCCCTCGGTGAAAACCGCGTGATCGGCGTCGACAACAGCATGCCCTGGCATTTGCCGGCGGATTTCAAATACTTCAAGGCCACGACCCTCGGCAAGCCGATCATCATGGGGCGCAAGACCTGGGATTCACTGGGGCGGCCATTGCCGGGCCGGCTGAACCTGGTGGTCAGTCGCCAGGCCGGTTTGCAGCTGGACGGCGCGGAGGTTTTTCCATCGCTGGAGGCGGCGCTGGTGCGCGCTGAACAGTGGGCGCTGGAGCAGGGTGCGAGCGAGCTGATGCTGATCGGCGGGGCGCAGTTGTATGCCCAGGGCCTGGCGCAGGCGGATCGGCTGTACCTGACCCGCGTGGCGTTGAGTCCGGAAGGTGATGCCTGGTTTCCGCAGATTGATGAGAACCAGTGGACGCTGGTATCGGATGAGCCGCACCCGGCGGCGGATGGCAAGCCGGCGTTCAGTTTCGAAGTCTGGGAAAAACGCTAAAAGCTTCGCGGGCAAGCCCGTCAGTCAAGACCGAACACGATACTTGTGGCGAGCGGGCTTGCCCGCGCTAGGGCGCGAAGCACCCTTGAAACCGGTGACCTCATTGTGTCAGGCAGAACGCAGTCACAGGTTTTGCGACTGCTGCGCAGCCGAGCGCGGGCAAGCCCGCTCGCCACAAATCCTGGCCAGGCTCAAGCCTGCGCCAGTTCCCCATGCTCTTCAGCCTCCAGCAGCGCCTTGTCGGTCTGCTGCATGAGCTGGCTGGAGATCGCCCCGGCGGTGATCGAACCGCTGACGTTCAGCGCCGTGCGCCCCATGTCGATCAACGGCTCCACGGAAATCAGCAGTGCCACCAGCGAGACCGGCAAGCCCATCGCCGGCAGTACGATCAGCGCGGCGAACGTCGCCCCGCCACCGACCCCGGCCACCCCGGCCGAACTCAAGGTCACAATCGCCACCAACGTCGCAATCCACAGCGGATCCAGCGGGTTGATCCCCACCGTCGGCGCAACCATCACCGCCAGCATCGCCGGATAGAGCCCGGCACAACCGTTCTGGCCGATGGTCGCGCCAAACGACGCGGCAAAGCTGGCAATCGACTGGGGAATCCCCAAGCGCCGGGTCTGGGCTTCGATACTCAACGGAATGCTCGCCGCGCTGGAGCGGCTGGTGAAGGCAAAGGTCAGCACCGGCCAGATCTTGCGGAAGAACCGTATCGGGTTGATCCCGGCCAGCGACACCAGCAGCCCGTGGACCACGAACATCAGGCCCAGGCCGATATACGACACCACCACGAAACTGCCCAGCTTGATGATGTCCTGCAGGTTGGAGCCGGCGACCACCTTGGTCATCAGCGCCAGTACGCCGTAAGGCGTGAGCTTCATCACCAGGCGCACCAGGCGCGTGACCCAGGCTTGCAGGGTATCGATGGCGCTCACCACCTTCTGGCCTTTCTCGGCGTCATCCTTGAGCAGTTGCAGCGCGGCCACGCCCATGAACGCGGCAAAGATCACCACGCTGATGATCGAGGTCGGCTTGGCCCGCGCCAGGTCGGCAAAGGGGTTCTGCGGAATGAACGAGAGCAGCAGTTGCGGCACATTCAGGTCGGCGACCTTGCCCGCGTAATCGCTCTGGATCACTTGCAGGCGCGCCATTTCCTGGGTGCCGGCGACCAGACCCTCGGCGGTCAGGCCGAACAGGTTGGTCAGGCCGATACCGATCAGCGCGGCGATGGCCGTGGTGAACAGCAGTGTGCCGATGGTCAGGAAGCTGATCTTGCCCAGGGACGTGGCGTTATGCAGCCGGGCCACGGCGCTGAGGATCGAGGCGAACACCAGCGGGATCACGATCATCTGCAGCAACTGCACGTAGCCGTTGCCCACCAGATCGAACCAGCCGATGGAGGCTTTGAGCACCGGATGGCCGGCACCGTAGATGCCGTGCAGGGCGACCCCGAAGAGCACCCCCAGGACCAGGGCGAGCAGGACTTTTTTCGCCAGGCTGAAGGTGGTGCGGCGGGTTTGGGCCAGGCCCAGCAGCAGGGCAAGGAATACCAGCAGGTTGAGAATCAGCGGCAGATTCATTGAAGCTCCGAAAAAACGATAGGTGCCAATCACCCTAGTCGGCAATTGTCAGCCGGCAAGCCTAACAGCTTGATATATATGAATTTAATAACAATATGGAATGGCTTCTGTCGTTTTTGGAATAAGCCGCTGGCGCTCGGGCGCATGCGGGTGACGTGATCGGAACACCGGGGGTCGTGCGTGGATGAGAACTGTCATACGCATTTGGTAGCGTGAATCGCTTTCATTCAGGGAGAAGTCAACGATGAAGTTCGCACCCACGATCCTCGCTACCGCTCTGTGCCTGGGCCTTGCCGGCCAGGCGTTCGCCACCGAGTTGAAGCATTGGCCAGAGGCTCAGGCCAAGCAGTTGGATGCGATGATCGCCGCCAATGCCAACAAGGGTAACTTCGCGGTGTTCGACATGGACAACACCAGTTACCGCTATGACCTGGAAGAGTCCCTGTTGCCGTATCTGGAAAACAAGGGCCTGATCACCCGCGAGACCCTTGATCCGTCCCTGAAGCTGATTCCGTTCAAGGACACCGCCGAGCACAAGGAAAGCCTGTTCAGTTACTACTACCGCCTGTGCGAAGTCGACGACATGGTTTGCTACCCATGGGTGGCACAGGTGTTCTCCGGTTTTACCCTTAAACAACTCAAGGGGTATGTCGACGAGATGATGGCGTCGGGCAAGCCGGTGCCGAGCACCTATTACGACGGCGATGTGGTGAAACACATCGACGTCCCGCCGCCGAAGGTCTTCACCGGTCAGGCCGAGCTGTACAACAAGCTGATGGAGAACGGCATCGAGGTCTACGTGATGACTGCGGCGTCGGAGGAGCTGGTGCGCATGGTCGCGGCGGATCCCAAGTACGGTTATAACGTCAAGCCACAGAATGTGATCGGCGTGAGCACCTTGCTCAAGGATCGCAAGACCGGCGAGCTGACCACCGCGCGTAAGCAGATCAGCGCCGGCAAGTATGACGAGAAGGCCAACCTCGACCTGGAGCTGACCCCCTACCTGTGGACCCCGGCGACCTGGATGGCCGGCAAGCAGGCCGCCATCCTGACCTATATCGACCAGTGGAAGAAACCGGTGTTGGTGGGCGGCGATACTCCGAGCAGCGATGGCTACATGCTGTTCCACAGTGTCGATGTGGCCAAGGGTGGCGTACACCTGTGGGTCAACCGCAAGGACAAGTACATGACCCAACTCAACGGCATGATGAAAAGCAATGCCGAGGCGCAGGCGAAAGAAGGCCTGGCGGTGACGGCGGACAAGAACTGGGTGATCGTCAAACCGGAGGACATTCAGTAAGACCGGATTGAATGCAGCGCGAGCACGCTTGTTCCTGGCGTATGGGTGTCGTACTTATTGTTTGTACCTGACCGAGATACCGTAGGAGTGAGTGGGCTCGCGCTGACCTCGAAGAGGTCATGATTCGTTTCATTTTTTCTCCCTTCGCGGCAATGATCAGTTTTCAGGGGCGGCGCTGATGACTTGATGTTTTGCCGGTTGGCGATCAGATTATTCTTATAAATGTATGGTAGTAATTTTTCATGTGTCGCACCTGGAAAGTCCTTAAGTGTCGCCTGCAGGTTGTGTATTATTTTTTTTGCAGGCGCGGGTGTGCATGATTGATTCTTGAACAGTGCAAAATGTATTGAGTGCTTTTCGGTGAGTTTTTAGCACGGATGCCTGTGTTTTGGAAAGCAAAGGAAGTGGAGGGAAAGAATGAACATAACAAACGCTATTTTGCGAGAGAAGCGAATATTAGGGCGAATGATTAATGGAAAGAAGTTGCCGGCTTTCACTTATCGCTGGGACTCCAGAGACCCACGGCTCATTCGTGCCATCGGCTTTAAACCGTGGTCTCAACAGGGATGCCTTACGCTCGTTGAACATGTGCGAAATATTCATTTGAACGGCACCAATGCCGGACGCTTGGCGAAATTTGACAGTCAGTTTGTTTCGACGGGGGGATATGGGATGCTCAAAAAGCTTGATCCCGTGTTTGCCCAGCAAGTCCTCAATACGAATCTTTATAGAATTAATACCGAGATTGCCAGTGCGACGGGTAAGTTTTGGGATGTCAATGAGTTTTTCGATAAGGCTAATATTATCCGGCCCTATCCAGGCCAGAGAGAATGGGCAAAAGAGGGTGGCATTCCACCTCGTGCGGTCGTGGAATACATGACGGGGAAGGTATTTGTCGAACAATATGATTTTGTAACGGGTGCTCCTGATGAGCAGAAGCTGGAGGGATGGAGAAGGCTTTAGTGTCTGGTCGATTTTCTGTAGGGCTAGTTTTCAACAGTCAGAACGTTATTAGGGGCGACCAGGCTTTATTTAATAAACCGATCTGTTCAGTTGGAGTGGGGCTCTAAATACATAGCTGGTTTATAAGAGCCCGGTACTCAGACCGGGCTCTTGGGTGGGCATGACTTTTAAGGCACCAGCTTGTCCAGCATTGCCTTGTCGCGTACCGCGCCCTTGTCGGCACTGGTGGCGAGCAACGCGTAAGCCTTCAAGGCGGTGGTCACTTTGCGTGGACGCACTTCCACCGGCTTCCAGCCTTTCTTGTCCTGCTCGGCGCGGCGAGTCGCCAGCTCTTCGTCGCTGACCAACAGGTTGATCGAGCGATTCGGAATGTCGATCAGCACCTTGTCGCCGTCCCGGACCAGTCCGATAGCGCCACCGGCGGCCGCTTCCGGAGAAGCATGGCCGATGGACAGACCCGAGGTCCCGCCGGAGAAACGCCCGTCGGTCAGCAGGGCGCAGGCTTTGCCCAGGCCCTTGGATTTCAGGTAGGAGGTCGGGTAGAGCATTTCCTGCATGCCTGGGCCGCCTTTCGGACCTTCGTAGCGGATGATCACGATGTCGCCGGCCTGCACTTCGTCGGCGAGGATGCCGCGCACGGCGCTGTCCTGGCTTTCGAAGATTTTCGCGTTACCTTCGAACACGTGGATCGACTCGTCGACGCCAGCGGTTTTCACCACGCAGCCGTCCAGGGCGATGTTGCCGTACAGCACGGCCAGGCCGCCTTCTTTCGAATAGGCGTGCTCGACACTGCGGATGCAGCCGTTTTCACGGTCGTCGTCGAGGGTGTCCCAGCGGGTCGACTGGCTGAACGCGGTCTGGGTCGGGATCCCGGCGGGGCCGGCCTTGAAGAAGGTGTGTACCGTTTCGTCAGTGGTCTGGGTGATATCCCACTTGGCGATACCCTCGGCCAGGGTCTTGCTGTGCACGGTCGGCAGGTCGGTGTGCAGCAGGCCGCCACGGGCCAGCTCGCCAAGGATGCTGAAGATCCCGCCGGCGCGGTGCACGTCTTCCATGTGGTACTTCTGGATGTTCGGCGCAACCTTGCACAGCTGTGGCACATGACGGGACAGGCGGTCGATATCGCGCAGGTCGAAATCGATCTCGGCTTCCTGGGCGGCGGCCAGCAGGTGCAGGATGGTGTTGGTGGAACCGCCCATGGCGATGTCCAGGGTCATGGCGTTCTCGAACGCCTTGATATTGGCGATATTGCGCGGCAGCACCGAGTCATCGTTGTCGCCATAGTGACGTTGGCACAGCTCGACGATGGTGCGACCGGCCTGGAGGAACAACTGCTCGCGGTCCGCGTGGGTCGCCAGGGTCGAACCGTTGCCCGGCAGGGCCAGGCCCAAGGCTTCGGTGAGGCAGTTCATCGAGTTGGCGGTGAACATGCCGGAGCACGAACCGCAGGTCGGGCAGGCGCTGCGCTCGTACTCGGCGACCTTCTCGTCGGAGGCGCTGGAGTCGGCGGCGATGACCATGGCGTCCACCAGGTCGAGGCCGTGGGCGGCCAGTTTGGTCTTGCCGGCTTCCATCGGGCCGCCGGAGACGAAGATCACCGGGATGTTCAGGCGCAGGGCGGCCATCAGCATGCCGGGGGTGATCTTGTCGCAGTTGGAGATGCAGACGATGGCATCGGCGCAGTGGGCGTTGACCATGTACTCGACGGAGTCGGCGATGATCTCGCGGCTCGGCAACGAATAGAGCATGCCATCGTGGCCCATGGCGATGCCGTCATCCACGGCGATGGTGTTGAATTCCTTGGCCACGCCGCCGGCGCGTTCGATTTCGCGGGCGACCAGTTGGCCCATGTCCTTGAGGTGGACATGGCCGGGCACGAACTGGGTGAAGGAATTGGCGACGGCGATGATCGGTTTCTTGAAGTCGGCGTCTTTCATCCCCGTGGCCCGCCAGAGGGCGCGGGCGCCGGCCATGTTGCGGCCGTGGGTGGATGTTTTCGAGCGGTAATCAGGCATGGAGCACTCCGGGCGGCTAATCAGGTACATAAAGGGAAGTGAGCTTCCATGGGCCTCTGGCGCACACCGAAAATAGCCGGGTGCCCGAAAGCTGCCGTTGGCCTCGCGGGATCACCGCGCGCCTGGGCCTGAGCTCATAAACCCGCCGGGGGATGACTGGCGATGAATAGGCTGATTCTACACGGGTCGTGGGCGGAAGGAATGGCGGCAAGTGTTGTGTCGGGGTTGACGAAGTGTGTGGCGTGACGACTGGCGGTTTTCCAGGCAGGCACACTCCCTGTAGGCGCGAGCTGGGGCCGGCTAAAGGCGGGGCCTTAGCTGTTAGGCAACAACCGGCAAGTAATTGATATAGCGCGTTTCCGGGATCGCCGGGTGTACCGGATGGTCCGGGCCCTGGCCGCCGCGTTCCAGTAGCTGGAAATGGGCGCAGTTGCTGAGGCTGGGATTATGGAGTGCGAAGGATGACGACTGGGATCGTGTCACTCGAAAATCGGTCGCTGGTTACGTCGCTGGATTAGTGTGTTCAGGCCAAGTCCGGTCGTGCTCAGTAGCAGAAAGGACAAGGCGAGTGTCGCTTCGAGTGCCATTGGGCTGAGATTGACTAACGCACTGATCAGTCCGCCGCAAAGGAAAATCAATGTGTTACCTGCAGAGGCACTTGCGCCAGCTTGATCCGGGAAACTCTCCATGGCTTTTGAGGTTGCAGCTGGACGAGTGATAGTTGTACCCGCAGTGCAAACGACCATCGGTATCAATACCGTCGTCGTCGACAGACCGAGGCGATTTGACAGGTAAAATAGCATCATTCCAGCGCAAAAAATAAAGCATAGACCCACTGTTATTTGAGTGTTGGAAGTTATTCTGGTACTGAGAAACCCCGCGACGGCGCCGCCTATGATATAGGCCGCGCCGTAGAGCACCAACGTTAGTGAGAACTCGTACTCGGAGAGGTGCAGGCGCTCCATGAATATCAATGGTGAAATAACGATAAACGAAAAATGGCAGGTGAAAACCAGCGCAGCGATCAGCCAATAGCCAAGGAATTTCATATCTGTGCAGATGTGCTGATAGGCCTGGAAGATTGAACGAGAGGGGCGTTTTTCTACTGTTGTGTCCTCTAGGAGCAGGTAGGCTTTGATGAATACCAGCGCCGCGACTATGGCGAATATATAGAAACTGCCCGACCAATCCAGCCACTTCTGCAATGCGGCACCGGCCAAGGGCGACAGTGATATGAAAACACCGCTGGCAGTAACGATGAGAATGCGTAGTCGATCTCGCTCTTTGCCTTCGAATAGATCTTGGACGAGAGCCTGTGATAGTACAAAGCAACCGCATCCGAGTGCCTGGATCAGACGAAATAGTAGAAACAGACTATATTCGTCAACTAGCGTACACCCCAGCGCCCCCAGCATGGATGTCGCCATGCCGGTAAGAAGGAGCCCTTTTCGACCTATTCTATCTGATAACGGACCAATGAACAGTTGAGATATAGATATGCCGATGGCGAACAGACTGATGGACAGGGCAATGTCGGCAGGGGAACGATTGAAATGAGAGGATAGCGAAGGAAAGGACGGGAGCAGTACATCAATTGGAAATACCCCTAGCAGTACCATGGATAGCAAGAGTGCAATCGCCGAGATTTTTTTGTTTTTCTTTATGGCTGTATTTAGCTCAGTCATCGATCAGGCCCGCCTCCTTGAAATGAAGCTTGTTACGTTTATTGTCGAAAACACCGGCCCTTTTCATGGCTATGAAAGTGGGAGCAGCGCTGATTCTCATACGCTGAGCCGCCGCAGATTTATTCAGGAGTGGTCGAATGATGGTGTCGGCCTGGAAAGCAGAGAAACCTGTGCTGCACAGACTCTCCCTCAACCACGGGTGATCGACTTCTGAAAAAATAAGAACGATGTCTTTTAGTAGTTTTGCTGCAAGTAGTTGCCGGTCAATCTCGAGGCTGCGCCAAAAATAGTAAAAACCGTCTGCAAAAAATCGACTGTGTCTAGCTTCATCTTCCAGATGCTGTCGTAGAACTTGGTATACGCTAGAGATTATCGTGTGGCAGGTGATGTTGAGTAGCTCTTTGGCAATAATTGTCTCCGACACAAAGCCAATCAAGAACCATGCCAGTGGTTTGTACTCTGCATCAGTTCTGTCGATAAAATCAAATAGCAGGGTGATTCGTAGTGGCTTAAGATGTCGGTGAGGAATATCGTAATATTCTGCCACCTGTTTGGCCATTTCATAAGAAAAAAGTGCATGATAACCCTCGTCAGTGTAGAGCTGTAAGGCGGCGGACTTCATTTCTTCGGGTATGTCGCCTGACAATTCTCCATGGATGATGGTTTCTACCGAACGATTGACGATTTTGTGTTCTAGTACGGTTGTATAGTCGAGAAAATGAATCAAGTGATTGGCTGTGAGTTTCTGTTTGACTTTTTTATCTGTGCCTGTGATCAGCGGGTGTTGTAGGTAAGGCATAAAAGTTGGAGGGAACCAGTATTTGCTTTCCAGCTCAAACTCCAGTTCCTGCTTGGGAGGGAGAAGGCAATTATCTTTTTTATTTCTTACACTGGCTTTATTATTCCAGTCTCCCAAGGTAAAGCAGGGAGAGTTGCCCAATACGTCGGAGGCCGATGGCGTCATTCTTGAACACTCCGTTCTTTGATCAGCGCGCGGAGTGCTTCGCACTGGGCTTCTGCATCGCCCTTTCCACATCCTACAAAAAATAAGACTTGTTCAGGATTATTTTCCAGTCCTAGCAAATCCTCGATTTGTTCATCAGTCATAGCGCCAGTCAACCAGGTTTTTAGTCTGAGTGCAGTGGCGACCAATTGGAACGTTTGGGTGATGTGACCTGTTTCGACACCAGGCAGTTAAGGTTGGCGATTTTTTTACATTCAAGATTGATTGTTTTCATGGTTATTACTCCATTCTGCTTTTGAGTTGGATAGTTGGTGCTTCCGGGGTTAGTCATTTTTGAAATGACTGTTCTCAATAGTAGTTTGGTTGTGGTTGTTGGCAAGGGAAAGCTAAGTGGGAAATTTCTAGGAATTTTGTAAGAGGTGTCTTTGGGGTGTAGGAGGCTTTGTATGTGTTTGTTGTTGGTGCAAGTCTGCGTCTATATGTTATTTGGGGGGGTGATTGAACTGGACGCTTTTGTAATGAAAGAGGATAAGTCGGATATTTAACGAGTCCTGTGGCGCGGAGCGGGGCTGCTCCGCGCTACGGTAAAATCAGCTGTTAGGTAGCAAGCGACAAGTAATGCTCTTGATATAGCGCGTCTCCGGGATCGCCGGGTGTACCGGATGGTCCGGGCCCTGGCCGCCGCGTTCCAGCAGTTGGATATTGCGGTCCAGGTGACGGGCGCTGGTCAGCAGGATGTTCTGCAGGTCATCTTCCGGCAAATGCATCGAGCACGAGGCGCTGACCAGGATGCCGTCCTTGCTCAGCAGGCGCATGGCCTGCTCGTTCAGGCGGCGGTAGGCGCCTTCGCCGTTCTTCAGGTCTTTCTTGCGCTTGATGAAGGCGGGCGGGTCGGCGACGATCACGTCGAAACGCTCTTCGGAGGCCTTCAGTTCCTTCAGGGCTTCGAACACGTCGCCTTCGATGTAGGTCATCTTCTCGGCAAAGCCGTTCAACGCCGCGTTGCGTTCGACACCGTCCAGGGCAAAGGCCGAGGCATCGACGCAGAACACTTCGCTGGCGCCGAACGCTGCCGCCTGCACGCCCCAGCCGCCGATATAGCTGAACAGGTCGAGCACCCGCTTGCCCTTGGCATACGGCGCCAGGCGCGCACGGTTCATGCGGTGGTCGTAGAACCAGCCGGTTTTCTGACCTTCCATCACTGGCGCTTCGAATTTCACGCCGTTCTCTTCCAGTGCCACCCACTCCGGCACCAGGCCGAACACGGTTTCCACGTAACGCTCCAGACCTTCGGCATCGCGGGCCGCGGAGTCGTTCTTGAACAGGATGCCGCTCGGTTTCAGGACCTGGACCAGCGCCGCGATCACTTCATCCTTGTGCTGTTCCATGGCCGCCGAGGCGAGCTGGACCACCAGGATATCGCCGAATCGATCCACCACCAGCCCCGGCAGCAGGTCGGAATCACCGTAGACCAGGCGATAGAACGGCTTGTCGAACAACCGCTCGCGCAGTGACAGCGCGACGTTGAGGCGGTGCACCAGCAGCGACTTGTCCAGCGGCAACTTGATGTCGCGCGACAGCAGGCGGGCGCAGATCAGGTTGTTCGGGCTCATGGCGACGATGCCCAGCGGCTTGCCCCCGGCGGCTTCCAGTACGGCCTGGTCGCCGGCCTTGAAGCCATGGAGCGGGGTGGCCGCCACGTCGATTTCGTTGCTGTAGACCCACAGGTGACCGGCGCGCAGGCGTCGGTCGGCGTTGGCTTTGAGGCGTAGGCTAGGCAGGGACATGACGTCGCTCCGGGGAAAAAAGAGCGGAATTATAGCGGGAGTTCAGGGGGATCGTGTCGTCATGTTTCGTGTAAGCGATTGTACACTCGGCACATGGGGTAAAAAAATTCCGCTAGAATCCCTCACTCGCCCGGAGTGTGTACCCATGTCCCAAGAACTTTCAGCCGAACAGATCCAGCAGGCCCTGCAAGGCATCAGCGTGCCGCCTCAGCCGCAAATCATGGTGGATTTGCAGATGGAGCAGTACATGCCCGACCCGGACCTGGAAGTGATTGCCCGGCTGATCAGCCAGGACCCCGGCCTCTCCGGCGCGTTGCTGAAAATCGTCAACTCGCCCTATTACGGCCTGTCGAACAAGATCGCGTCGATCCAGCGCGCGGTGAATCTGCTGGGCAGCCGTTCGATCATCAACCTGATCAACGCGCAGTCGATCAAGGGCGAGATGGCCGACGAGACCATCGTGACCCTCAATCGCTTCTGGGACACCGCCCAGGACGTGGCCATGACCAGCCTGACCCTGGCCAAGCGTACCGGCGCACAAGCAGTCGATGAGTCCTATGCCCTGGGACTGTTCCACGATTGTGGCATTCCGCTGATGATCAAGCGTTTCCCCGACTATATGCCAGTGCTGGAGCGGGCTTATGCCAATGCCGGCCCGGAGAAGCGGGTGGTGGACACGGAAAACGAAGAGCTGAACACCAACCATGCGGTGGTCGGCTACTACACGGCCAAATCCTGGCGCCTGCCGGAGCACGTGACCAACGCCATTGCCAATCACCACAACGCCCTGGCAATCTTCAGCGACGAGTCGACCCGCAACAGCCAGTTGAAGAACCTGCTGGCGATCCTGAAAATGGCCGAACACATCTGCGCCTCCCATCGGGTACTGGGCAACCAGACCGAAGACCACGAATGGAATGCCGTCGGCCCGCTGGTGCTCGATTATGTCGGACTGTCCGACTATGACTTCGAAAACCTCAGAGAGAACATTCGCGAACTCGGTGCTCACTAAGCGTCCTGACGCTGTCATCGAGCCCGTTATCGCCTGACCTGGGGTCGCCATGCCTGAATTACCTGAAGTCGAAACCACCCGGCGCGGTATCGCGCCCCATCTGGAAGGCCAGCGGGTCAGCCGGGTGATCGTGCGCGACCGGCGGCTACGCTGGCCGATCCCGGAAGATCTCGATGTGCGCCTGTCCGGGCAACGCATCGTGCTGGTGGAGCGACGGGCCAAGTACCTGTTGATCAACGCCGAGGTCGGGACGCTGATCAGCCATCTGGGCATGTCGGGCAATCTACGGTTGGTGGAGGCTGGTTTGCCGGCGGCCAAGCATGAGCATGTGGATATCGAACTGGAGTCCGGGTTGGCCCTGCGCTACACCGATCCACGGCGGTTCGGGGCGATGCTCTGGAGCCTGGACCCGCTCAATCACGAGTTGCTCGCGCGCCTGGGGCCGGAGCCATTGACCGAACTGTTCGACGGTGAACGGTTGTTCCAGCTGTCGCGCAAGCGCTCCATGGCGGTTAAGCCGTTCATCATGGATAACGCGGTGGTGGTGGGGGTCGGCAATATCTACGCGACCGAGGCGCTGTTCGCCGCCGGCATTGATCCACGCCGCGAGGCCGGGGGTATCTCGCGCGGGCGTTATCTCGCGCTGGCGATCGAAATCAAGCGCATCCTCGCGGCGGCCATTGAGCGTGGCGGTACGACCTTGCGCGACTTTATCGGCGGCGACGGCCAGCCCGGCTACTTCCAGCAGGAACTGTTCGTCTACGGGCGTGGTGGCGAACACTGCAAGGTCTGTGGCAGCGGCTTGCGCGAAATTCGCCTGGGGCAGCGGGCCAGCGTGTACTGCCCGCGCTGCCAGAGCTGACCTGACAAGCGTGCGGACGCTGTTATAGTTAAGACTTTGCCATCCATTGCTTTGCTGAAGGATAGTGCCATGAACCCGTTTCGCACCCTGGCCCTGGTTGTGGCCCTGAGTTTTGGTCTGCAAGCATTGCCGGCTCTGGCGGACGATGGCGGCAGCGGCGACCCGACCTACAGGATCCAGAATCCGCCGGCCTACGCGATGATCGCCGATATGATCATCGCCCGTCCCTTGCTGGTGGGCGCGACCCTGGTCGGTACGGCGGTGTTCGTGGTGTCGTTGCCGTTTACCGCATTCGGTGGTGTCGATGGCATGGGCAAGGCGGGCAAGTCGCTGGTGCTCGCCCCCGGGAAGGCGGCCTTTGCCCGTTGCCTGGGCTGCACGGCCGAAGGTTTCAACGGCGACCAGTAAGCTGGCGCGGTGTCAGTGACGGCCCTTTCGCGGCGGTCCGGCGTCCCGACAAGCTCCGCTCCCACAATATTTGAGTCCAGCCCGGATATTGTGCACGGCACAACACCTGTGGGAGCGGAGCTTGCCCGCGAAAAGGGCCTTGGATTCGCTACAACGCTCAAGCCTTACCGGTGATCTTCCGGTATTTGACCATCAACTCGGCTTCGGTTTCCGGGTGGGCTTCATCCAGTGGGATGCAGTCCACCGGGCAGACCTGCTGGCATTGCGGTTCGTCGTAATGGCCGACGCACTGGGTGCACAGGTTCGGGTCGATCACGTAGATCTCTTCGCCTTGGGAAATGGCGGCGTTCGGGCACTCGGGTTCGCAGACGTCGCAGTTGATGCAATCGTCGGTGATGATCAGGGACATGGGCACTCCGGCCCGGACGACAGGTCCGGGCGACATGAAAACTAATGCGCCAATTGTGCCGCATTGACGCGCACAGTGCACGCGCACGCGACGGGGCGGCCGTAATAGCCGCCTTCGAGCGTGCCTGCGCGGGGCGCTATTTCTTGAAGCGCAGGGTCAGCGCGTCGGCCACGGCCGGGTGGACGAACTTGGTGATATCACCGCCCAGGGCCGCGATTTCACGGACCAAAGTCGACGAAATGAATGAATAACGCTCCGATGGCGTGAGAAACAGGCTCTCGACGTCCGGGGCCAGTTGGCGATTCATGTTCGCCAGCTGGAACTCATATTCGAAGTCCGATACGGCGCGTAGACCGCGCAGGAACACGTTGGCGTTCTGTTCCTTGGCGAAATGCGCCAGCAGGGTGGAAAACCCCACCACTTCCACGTTGGGCAGGTGCTTGGTGACCTCGCGGGCCAGTTCCACACGTTGCTCCAGCGGGAACAGCGGGTTTTTCTTCGGGCTGGCGGCCACGGCGATGATCACGTGGTCGAACAGGCGCGCGGCGCGCTCGACCAGATCGCCATGGCCCTTGGTAATCGGGTCGAAGGTACCTGGGTACAACACTCGGTTCATCGCGTCGTCCTGGCGGGTGTCCGTTTGCGGGAGTCGGATGGTAGCGCAGCCTTCCCGGTCGGCCAAGTCGGGATACTGGGAAGAAGGCACTATAGATGTGGCGAATAGTCCTCTTTTTCACGCGTTTTTCAAGCGTTGCGCGAGAGCGGTCGCCAACTGCGCCGTCAGGCCGTAGACCGAAAGCTGTGGGTTGGCGCCGATGCTGGTGGGGAACAGCGAGCCGTCGTGGATCGACAGGTTGCGCAGTTGATGGTGGCGTCCCAGGCTGTCGGTGACCGCGCTTTTCGGCTCTTCGCCCATGGCGCAACCGCCCATGACGTGGGCGCTGCCCAGGCGTGTGCGGTACAACTCCAGGCTCAGGCCGTCGATCAGCTCCCGGGCCTTGGCCAGGCTATTCACGTAGTCGGCATCCGCGTGCACTGGCAGCACTGACTTGGCGCCCGCCGCGAACTGGATCTCGGCCATGCTGTGGAACGCCCGCCGCAGGCCGTCCCAGGCATAAGCGGAAACCGGGTAGTCGAGCACCGGAGTACCGTCGCCGCGCAGTTCCACGCTGCCACCGGGGCTGTCCGGGTGGAAGCCGTCGCGCATCAGCGCCAGCATCATGTGGGTGTGGGGCAGTTGCTCCATGCGCAAGGCGTTTTGCGTGCCGAAGCCGCCCAGCAAGGTGCTGGCCAGCGCCGGTTGCAGGGGCGGGACTTCGAGTTTGTAGGACATAGCCCCGGTGACGCCGGCATTCCACTGGAAATGGTCGGAATAAATCGACTGTGGAGCGCCGTAAAACGGATTGATCACCTCGGAAAATTGCCCGGCGGAGAAGTTCACCAAATGCAGGAAGGTTCGCTTGCCCAGTTGGCCGCTGGGGTCCGGGGCCTTGGAGCGCAACAGCAGTCCCGGGCTGTTGATGCCGCCGCCCGCCAGTACGTAATGCCGGGCCTTGACCTTGATGGTCCGGCCATTCGGGACCACGCAGCGGTCGTCCATCGCCCTGCAGAGCAGCCCGGTGACCTGGTCGCCTTCGATCTGCAAGCGCTCGGCCCGGGCCAGATAGAGTAGCTCGCCGCCTTTCTCCAGGGTCGCCGGAATGGTGGTGACCAGCATCGACTGCTTGGCGTTGGTCGGGCAACCCATGCCGCAGTAGCCCAGGTTCCAGCAGCCGCGCACGTTACGCGGAATGACTTTCCAGCTGTAGCCAAGCGCTTCGCAGCCGTTGCGAATCACGTCGTTGTTGGCGTTGGGCGGCATGACCCAGGGGGCGACACCCAGGCGTTGTTCCATTTTCTCGAACCAGGGGGCCATTTCGGCGCTGCTGTGACCTTTGACGTTGTGCTCCCTGGCCCAGTGCTCGAGGGTCGGTTCCGGGGTGCGGAAGCTGGAGGTCCAGTTGATCAGCGTGGTGCCGCCGACGGCGCGGCCCTGGAGGATGGTGATGGCGCCGTCCTTGCTCATGCGGCCGATGCCTTCCTGGTAGAGGCTGGTATAGGCCTGGTCTTCGAGCATCTTGAAGTCGCTGCTGGTTTTCAGCGGGCCCTCCTCGATCAGCAGGACCTTGTACCCGGCGGCGCTGAGGATTTCGGCGGTGGTGCCGCCGCCCGCGCCGCTGCCGATGATGGCGACATCGGCCTCCAGCGTCAGGTCCTGGTCCAGGCGGGAGCCGTCGTAGGTTTTCCAGCCTCGGGCCAGGCCTTCGCGAAACAGATCGGGTACGGGCATGTGTAGCCTCTATATTGTTGTTTTTTCAGGTTCGTCTGACTTGTGTGGGAGCGGAGTTTGTCGGGACGCCGTACCGCTGCGAAGAACGATGACGCGGTGTCTCTGGAGAACCGTGGCGCCTATTTCGCGGGCAAGCTCCGCTCCCACAAGAGCTGGACCTCTACAGGAACTAGACTTTCGGCGGTCCGGGATAACCGCAGTGCGCCCAGGCTTCGGCGCGGTTGTACCAGGCCATCGTCACCAGTTGCAGCAGGGACGCATGGCCCATGCGCAGCAGGCTCAGGTAGCTGTTTTCCCAGCGTTCGAGAAAGGCCCGGATCTGCGCGTCGGTGGCATTTTCCCAGCCGCCCCAGATGCCGGTCAGCGGCCCACGGGTCATGCTCATGCCCAGCACGTCGAACAGTTGCCGGGTCAGCTTGAGCATTTCCGGCGACAGGTGATTGAGGCTGTAGTCCAGGCTCGCCAGGGTCTGCTCGGTGGCGACGGGCATTTTTCCGGAAGCAACGGCGCCTTCGAGCATTACCGGGATCAGGGCCCGCAAAAATGGCAGGTCATTGTCCTGCAACACGGCAAAACCGCTGGCCGGATGGCCGGCCGAGCAGCCGCTGAGGCTGGCGGCTAGCCCGGCCGTGCCGAGAAAGGCGGCGGCACACAGGCCGATTTTCAGCACGCCGCGGCGGCTCAGGACGGGGGATTCAGACAGGCTTGGCATTATTGTTATTCACCTGGACAGTGGAACATCAACGGACGAACAGTTTCTGGATCAGCTTCTGGATCGATTTCCCGTAAGGCGGATAGATCAGCCGCGCCGCGTTGAAGCGCTGCTTGGTCAACACACCCTTGGCCTTGCTGAAGGTCAGGAAGCCTTCATGGCCGTGGTAATGGCCCATGCCCGAGGGACCGATGCCGCCGAAGGGCAGGTCTTCCTGGGGCACGTGGAGCAGGGTGTCGTTCAGGCAGACACCGCCGGAATGGGTTTCCTGCAGCACGCGTTGCTGTTCGGCCTTGTTGTAGCCGAAGTAGTAGAGCGCCAATGGACGAGGCCGGCGGTTGATATAGGCAAAGGCTTCATCCAGGCCCTGGTAAGGCACGATGGGCAGCAACGGCCCGAAGATCTCATCCTGCATCAGTGTCATCTCATCGTTGACGTTCAGCAGCAGGCTGTGGCCCATGCGTCGTGCCTGGCCCTGGTCGAACAGCGGGATCAGCAGCGCGCCCTTGCTGGTGGCGTCGCTCAGGTAGCCGTTGAGCCGGGCCAGTTGGCGCTCGTTGATGATGCTGGTGTAGTCCGGGTTGTCGATCAATGTCGGATAAAAACCGCGCACCGCCTGGCGGTAGGCTTCGACGAAGGCCCCGACCCGATCTTCTGGCACCAGCACGTAGTCCGGCGCCACGCAGGTCTGGCCGGCGTTGAGGGTCTTGCCGAAGGCGATGCGCTCGGCGGCATCCTTGAGGGGCACGTCCTGGGAGACGATGGCCGGGGATTTTCCGCCCAGTTCGAGGGTCACCGGGGTCAGGTTTTCCGCCGCCGCGCGCATCACGTGCCGGCCGATGCTGGTGGCGCCGGTGAACAGCAGATGGTCGAACGGCAGCTTGGAAAACGCCATGCCGACCTCGGCTTCGCCGAGCACCACGCACACCTGATCCTCGGGAAACACCCGGCCCAACAGTTCCTTGAGCAAAAGGCCGGTGGCCGGGGTTGATTCACTGAGCTTGAGCATCACCCGGTTGCCCGCCGCCAACGCGCCCACCAGCGGACCGATGCTGAGGAACAGCGGATAGTTCCAAGGCACGATCACGCCGATTACGCCCAGCGGCTGGTAGACGACTTTGGCCGAGGCCGGCTGGAAGGCCAGGCCGACGCGACGGCGTGACGGTTTCATCCAGCGTTTGAGGTGTTGGCGGGCATGGTGGATACCGTGCAGGCTGGGCATGAGTTCGCCGAGCAGGGTTTCATCGGCGCTGCGGTTGCCGAAGTCCTGGCTGATGGCGTCGATCAGGGCTTGTCGTTCGTCGCTGAGTACCTGACGCAGGCTATCGAGCCATTGTCGGCGTTGCTCGGCGGGGGGCATGGGGTGCGCGGCGTAGGCCTGGCGTTGTGCTTGAAACAGGTGCTGGAGCAGGTCCAGTTGCCGCTGCGACTCCTGCAGATAGGCGATTTCGGCAGACATGGTGCGCTCCAGGGATGTGATTTTATTTTTAAACGAATGTTTAGAGCTTATGCTCCAAAAAGTCAACAGGCAACGCCTGCGCTTTAGCGTAGTGGCTGCGGATCACAGCGATTTATCCGCGACCGGATAGGCCGTAAGATGGCCAATACCGTCTTCCGGAAGTAAAGCTGAAGTCATGGCCCCTCGAATAAAAACCAGCGAGCGCATCGTCCAGAACAGCCTGGATCTGTTCAACCAGCAGGGTGAACGTAGCGTCAGCACCAACCATATCGCGGCGCACATGGACATTTCGCCGGGTAATCTCTACTACCACTTCCCCAACAAGCAGGCGATCATCGCCGTGCTGTTCGCCGAGTATGAAGCCCTGGTCGACAGCTTCCTGCGCCCGCCCCAGGGCCGCGCCGCGACCATCGACGACAAGCGCTTCTATCTCAAGGCCCTGCTGGCGGCGATGTGGCGTTATCGCTTCCTGCACCGCGACCTCGAACACCTGCTGGAAAGCGATGCCGAACTGGCCGCTCGTTACCGACGCTTTTCCCAGCGCTGCCTGATCCAGGGCCAGGCGATCTACGCGGGCTTTGTCGAGGCCGGGATCCTTGGCATGGACCGGGTGCAGATCGAGGCCCTGACCCTCAATGCCTGGATCATCCTGACCTCCTGGGTACGCTTCCTGAGCACCACCCGTGAGAACGCCGACCACTTGAGCGAAGAGTCGATCAAGCGCGGGGTCTATCAGGTGCTGGTGCTGGAGTCGGGCTTTGTCACCGCGCAGTCGCGGGCGGCAGTCGACAAGTTGCTCAATGAATTCTATGTGCCGTTGGCACAGGCCCTGGAGGGGCGCTAGGCGTCGCCCGTTCTCAGGCTATCTGTTATCCACTTCACTTATGAGGCGTTCGCTATGTCCCTTGCGCAACTGATCAGCCCCCAACAACTGGCCGAGCGCCAGGCTCGGCCCGGGTTGGTGATCCTGGATTGTCGTTTTTCCCTTGAAGACCCGGATTACGGACAGCGCAGTTATGCCCAGGGGCATATTGAGGGCGCGCACTTCGCCGACCTGAACCGTGACTTGAGTGGCCCGGTGACCAAGGGCGTGACTGGCCGTCATCCGCTGCCGGCACCGGCAGCCTTGATCGATCGCTTGCAGGCCTGGGGCATCAGTGCCGACAGTGAGGTCGTGCTGTATGACGACGGCCCTGGCATGTACGCCGCCCGCGCCTGGTGGCTGCTGGCCTGGCTGGGCAAGCGTGATGGCGTGTTCCTGCTCGATGGCGGCCTGAAAGCCTGGCATGCGGCCGGGCAGCCGCTGAGCCTGAATCCGCCGCTCGCCGGCCGTGGAACCTTCGAGGGAACGCCGGACGCCGCGCTGCAGATCAGTGCCGAACGTCTGCAACAGCGTCTCGGGCAGCCGTCCCTGACCTTGCTGGACGCCCGCGCCTTGCCGCGTTTTCGCGGTGATGTGGAGCCGATCGATCCGGTGGCCGGGCATATTCCCGGCGCGCAATGTGCGGCGTTCAACGAGAACCTGGATGCCGATGGCCGGTTTCTGCCGGCGGAGCAGCTCCGGCAGCGTTTCGCCGCGAAGCTGGGGGATCGCTCGCCGGGGGAATTGGTGGCGTATTGCGGCTCCGGGGTGACGGCCTGTCACAACCTGTTTGCGCTGTGCCTGGCGGGGTATCCGTTGGGGACGCTGTATGCCGGGTCGTGGAGCGAGTGGATTACCGATCCGAAGCGTGGGATTGCCACCGGTGACTGATTAGGGCGAGCGGGCCTGGCCCAATACCGGTCAGGCAAAGATGAGCAGGGGATTGTAGCGAGTGGGCTTGCCCACGCTGGGGCGCGAAGCGGCCCTGAAATCAGCGGCCGCATTGTGTCAGGCAGAATACCGACACTGGTTTTACCACTGCTTCGCAGTCGAACGCGGGCAAGCCCGCTCGCCACGGGAGCGTGTCCGGCGGCAAGTTTCCTTAATCGAGCGGCGTTGCGATCAACATCCCCTATCGGCCAGCCATTGCGGAATCCGGCGCTCCAGGTAGTAACCGGGTTTGCGCAGGGTGCCGTCGACGAACCCCACATGCCCGCCCTTGGCCTGTAACTCGAACTGAGTGTCCGCTGTCAGTTCGCTTGGTTCCGGCAGGCTGTGGGAAAACACGAACGGGTCGTCCTTGGCCTGGATAATCAACGTCGGGGTGCGGATCGCCCCGAGGAAATAGCGGCTGGAGGCGCGGCGATAATAATCCTGCGCATCGGCAAAACCGTTCAGCGGTGCCGTTACCCGGCCATCAAAGTCCCAGAAGGTACGCAGGCCCGTCAGCGGTCCCAGATCGCTCAGGGTCGCCAGGCCCTCGATCCGCCCGTCGTGCTGGAACTGGCGCTGCTTGTTCTTGATATAAGCCAGCATCTCGCGCATGAAGTGCGCCTGATAGATCCGTGAAAAGCCCTGGCCGATGCGGTCGGCGCACTGGTCCAGGCGAAACGGCACCGACACCGCGACGGCGCCTTGCAGGCCGCTGTCATGGCCGCTTTCCCCCAGGTGCTTGAGCAGCACATTGCCGCCCAGGGAGTAGCCGACGGCATAGAGTGGCGCCATCGGGCGCGCGGCCTTGAGGTGGGCGATAGTCGCCGCCAGGTCCTCGCTGGCACCGGAGTGATAGCTGCGCGCCAGCAGGTTGGGCTCCCCCGAACAGCCCCGCCAGTTCAGCGCCACGCTGGCCCAGCCCTGGTTCGCCAGCGCCTGTTGCAGGCCGGCGACATAGGGCGAGTTCGACGAACCGGTCAGCCCGTGCAGGACCAGCACCAGCGGCGTCTCGGCGGCATGCGGGCCGTGCCAGTCGAGGTCGAGGAAGTCTCCGTCGTCGAGCCAGAGGCGTTCACGCTGGCGTTCCAGGTGGACGGTCTTGCGCCAGAGCGGCCCCCACAAGGTTTGCAGGTGCGGGTTGCCCAGGCCCGGGGCGGGGGTGAAGCCCGGCAAATGCGCGGGCGGGGAAAGTGAAGGCAACACAGGGAGTCTCGGCGTGGCAATGGAAATGTCTGACACCGCCAGGCACAAGCCGTCCTGGCAAGCACATGGCAGCGTGCGATACCTCTAAATTGCCACAGTCAGGTCCATTGCCGCAGTTTTTTATCCGGCTGGGAGGCGGCCGGCCTGGCAACTCGGCCCCTGCGTCTGGACATCGGGCAGTGTTTTCTGGGGGACGCTCGGGCCGGCACTTGTCACCACCCAGCCGTTGGCATCGAAATGAGCGTTCAAGGCGGCTTTGATCGTCTCGCGGGTCAGCCGCTGTGCCTGTTCGGCGAAGTCGGTCAGGCTCAGCGGCAGGTCATGACGAGCGATAACGAGCAGTGCCTGAAGGATATCGGCATTGCTGGCGCCGTCCAATGCCATGTCCCCCTGCATGCTCTGTTTGACGTTTTGCAGCTCCTGCTCCGTCGGCCCGTCCTTGAGGAACTGTTCGAACATGAGTTTGACCCGTTGGATGACCGCCTCGCTGTATTCGGGTGGGGTCGAAAGATTGATATGGAAAGGTCCTTGGCCCTGCCAGTTGGTTAGTTGGGATGACGCCGAGTAGGTGATGCCATGCTGCTCACGCAGTTCCTTCATGAGTCGGCTATCGAAGCCGCCACCAAAGATAAGGCTGGCGACATAGAGGGCGACGTAATCGGGATGATGCCGGGACGGCGCAATCTGGGCGAGATCCAACTGGACCAGGCTGGTCGGGCGCTCGATATGAGTGATGCCGATGACGCTGTCGTGACGGCTGGCATTGGCGGGGGGTGGCAACGCCGGGCCTTTGGGCAGGGCGTCGGAAATATTCACGCTGATAGTCTGTGCCTGTGCCACCGAGAGATCACCGACCAGCAGGATGACGGCATTGCCCGCGCTGTAGGCTTCGCCGTGGAAGGCGCGCAATTGATCGACAGTAATTCGGGCGATACTTTCTCGGGTTCCATAGAGGGGCTGGGCATAAGGGTGTCGTGAGTAGAGCAGCGGTGGAGCGCGATGGCTGATCCAGGTGTCCAAGGCATTATCCTGACGCAGCTGGCGATCGAGGGTTTCGCTCTTTACCCGGCGGATGGCATCCGGGGTAAAGCTCGGCTTGCCCAGCACCTCGCTGAACAATTGCAGGGCCGGTGTGCGGACGGTTTCGTCGCTGAGGCTGCGCAGAGTGAAAAAACCATGGTCCCTATTGATGCCATTGCCGATTTTCACCCCCAGGCTGTCGAACGCCGTCATGATCGCGTCGACGTCTTTTCCGTCCGACCCTTCGTTGAGCAAACTCAGAACCATGACCGCCAGGCCGTGCCGATCACCGTCGTAGCGGCTGCCCGCGGCAAAGCTCACGGCAACATCGATCAACGGCAGGCCATGGGTTTCAACAAAAAGCACCTTGCTGCCGCTGAGCGTTTTCCAGCCACGCACCACGCGGGTGGCGGGTGTCGGTGGCAGGTGAAGGACGGCGCTCAGCGATTGCAGTGGCTTGACGGTCGAGCCGTCAGTGCTGGCAAGCACCTTCGCCCCGGGGCTGGACAGGCTCGCCAGCAGCGTCAGCAGGGTGCTCGATAAAATGCGGTGACCTTTATTCATGGTTGTTTTCCCCGGGGCTGGCCAGGGCCACACTGAGTCGCTCGCGGGTAAGGTACATGCGCGCGGCTTGTTGAATGTCCAGCGGCGTGACGGCCTTCAGGTGCTCGTGCTCCCGGTCCGCCAGGGTCCACGACAGGCCGGCGCTTTCCAGCTTGCCGAGTTTCTGCGCCTGGGTTTCCACCGAGTCGTGGGCAAAGACCAGTTGTGCCACTACCCGGGTACGCGCGCGCTCAAGCTCCTGCGCGCTGACTGGCGTGCGTTTGAACTCGCCCAGCAATTGCCACAGGCGCGCCTGAAGGTCCTCCGGACTCGGGTTTTTCTGGGTGTCCAGGTCGACACTGATCGTCAGCAAGGCATCGCCCCGATTGAACGCCTCATAGCTGGAGTGGGCCTGGGTGATCAGTTCTTCACGGAATTTCAACTGTCGGAAAATCCGCGAGCTGGCACCGACGCCGAGCAATTCGTTGAGCAGGCGCAGGGTGTACGCGGTATGCGGGTCGACGGCGGTCACCAGGCTGGGGACGTTGAAGGCCATGATCAGGCTGGGAAACTCATTGCGGGTGGTCAGCGTGATCCGTCGCTCGCCCGGGGTGTTCAGTTCCAGTGGGCGGCGGGTTTCGGGAAGTGTTCGGCGCGGCAGGTCGGCGAAGTAGCGTCGGGCGAGGCTTTCGACCGCCGTGGCCGTCACATCGCCGACCACCACCAGGGTGGCGTTGTTCGGCGCGTACCAGTTGGCATACCAACGGCGCAGTTGCTCTACGCGCAGGCGTTCCAGATCGTGTTGCCAGCCGACGGTCGAGGTGCGATAGCCGCTGGTGGTAAAGGCAATGCCGCGCATTTTTTCGTCGAGTATTGCCATGGGGGAGTCGTCGATGTTCTGCAACCGTTCGTTCTTGATGACCTCTATTTCGCGCTGGAAGGCCGCTTGCGCAAGTTGGGCGGAGCCCATCTGGTCGGCCATGATTTCCATCGCGACACCGAGGATCTGGCGCGGCATGAGGTATTCGTAGGTGGTGGCGTCATGGTTGGTGAAGGCGTTTATCCGGGCGCCCAGACGCTCCATGATCTGGAACGCCTGGCCGGGGCAGACTTTGCTGCTGCCCTGGAACAGCAGGTGTTCGAGGGCATGTGAAAGACCGGATTCGCCCGGCGGTTCGTGACTGGAGCCGACTTTGTACCAAAGCTGGGCCGCCACGACGGGCGCGCGATGATCTTCGCGCACAATGACTTTCAAACCATTGTCGAGCAGCCATTCATGTGTGCTGGGGGTGGGCGTGGTTGTGGCGAGGGCCGTGACCGGCAGGACAAGCCAACCGAGTGCAAGCCAGGGAATGGGGCGTTTCATCCTTCGGGATCCTTGTGTCCTTACGATTTTCGAAGGAGCACCTTGATCCGGCGGACGGAGGCCATGGCGGTACAGGGATAGTGATGGCGGCTCGAGGATTCGCTCGAACCGCCATCGAGGATCAAGCTACAGGCCCGCTACACTGCGTTGCCACAGCGCGTAGTGAACCCGCCCGGACTTCTGCTCGCGGTGCAGGCGCCAGTTGCCCGGCAGGCCGAGGCTCGAGGGCGCGGCTTCGCTTTCGGTATAGATCCAGGCGTCTTCGGCCAGCCATTGGCGCTCTTCCAGCAGGGCGCAGACGCCTGGCAACAGGTTCTGGTTGAATGGCGGGTCGAGGAACACCAGGTCGAACGCGGTGGCCGCCTGGGTTTCCAGGTAGCGCATGGCGTCGGCGGTCTGCACCTGGCCGACACTGCAGCGCAGGGTGCCGAGGTGCTCGCGCAGATTGGCCACGGCGACGTTGCTGGCATCCAGCGCCTGGCCCATGGCGGCGCCACGGGACAGGGCCTCGAGGAACAGGGCGCCGCTGCCGGCGAACGGGTCGAGCACCTTGGCCCCGGCGACGTAGGGCGCGAGCCAGTTGAACAGGGTTTCACGCACGCGGTCCGGGGTCGGGCGCAAGCCCAGGACATCGGGGAAGCTCAGGCGCCGGCTGCGCCATTCGCCGCCGATGATGCGCAGTTGGTTCACGCCGTTATGCGGGTGAGCGGGTTTCTTGCTGGGACGCGATGGGCTGGCCATTAATGCTCCGGAACCCCGAGCGGCTGCTCGGCGGGTTTGTCAGTCGGCGGCGGCAGGGGCTTTTGCGGCACCGTGGGACCTGCGGTGACGACGATCATCTTGTCGACACTCAGGTGTTTGTTCATGGCGGACTTGACCTGCTCGACGCTCAAGTCCTGGGTCTGCTGCACGAAGTTTTCCAGGTAATCGAGCGGCAGGTCATAGAAACCCATGAGGCCCAGCTGGCCGACGATGCTGCTGTTGCTCGCATTGGAGAGCGGGAAGCTGCCGGTCATTTCGCGCTTGGCGTCGTCGAGCTCCTTTTGTGTCGGGCCGCTTTTCAGGTAGTCGGCGATCACCTCGTCCACCAGCTTGAGCGTGCCTTCGCTCATTTCGGCGCGGGTTTGCAGGTTGATCTGGAACGGGCCGCGGGCCTGCATCGGCGAGAAGCCCGAATAGACACCGTAGGTCAGGCCGCGCTTCTCGCGCACTTCGCTCATCAGGCGGGTGCCGAAGCCGCCACCGCCGAGGATCTGGTTGCCCAGGGACAGCGCCGCGTAATCCGGGTCGCTACGGTCGATGCCCAGTTGGGCCATCAGGACAGTGGTCTGCTTGGACGGGAACTCGATATGCCCGATGCTGGCTTTCGGTTCGTCCGGCTCGGTAATCTTCGGCAAGGCCGGGCCCTTGGGCAGGGCGCTGGAAACCTGGGCGGCGATGCCTTCGGCTTCGCTGCGTGACAGGTCGCCGACCAGGGCGATCACCACGTTGCCGGCGGCGTAGGCCTTGGCATGGAAGGCGCGCAACTGCTGCAGGCTGATCGGCGGGATGCTCTGCGCGGTGCCTTCGCTGGAGTGGGCATAAGGGTGATTGCCGTACAGGCGGCTGGACAACTCCAGGCTCGCCAGTTTGCCGGGGTTCTGCTTCTGGTATTCGAAGCCGGCCAGCAACTGGTTCTTGATCCGTGCCAGGGAGTCGGCGGGGAAGGTCGGCTTGCCCACCACCTCGGCGAACAGCTTCAGCGCCGGTTCGCGCTTGTCCGCGGCGCTGAGGCTGCGCAGCGAGGCAATCGCCATGTCCTTGTAGGAGCCGTTGCCGAAGTCGGCTCCCAGCCCTTCGAAGCCCTGGGCGATGGCGCTGACGTCCTTGCCGGCCACGCCTTCGTTGAGCATGGCGTTGGTCAGCGCGGCGACGCCCGGGGCGTTGCCGTCCTGGCTGCTGCCGGCGGCGAAAGTCAGGTTCAGGTTGAACATCGGCAGTTCATGGGCCTCGACGAACAGCACCTTGGCGCCTTCGGCGGTTTTCCAGGTCTGTACGTTCAGAGTGCGCCGCGCCGGTGCCTTGCCGTCCAGTTCCGCCAGCGATTGCAGCTTGTGGCCGGCCTGGGCCGCATCCAGGGCCTGGCTGGCCTGGGAGCTGTGGCTATCGAACAGATAAAAGCCGATGCCACCCGCCGCCACGGCGAGGGTCAGGGCGAGCAAGGCGAAACGTGGCCCCTTGGACTTACTCATGGGCGTTCTCCTCGGGCAAGACATGGGCGACGCTGAGACGCTCGCGGGTGAAGTAGGTGCGCGCGGCGTTCTGCAGATCCTGCGGCGTGACGCTTTGCAGGTCGGACAGCTCGGTGTCCATTATTTTCCAGGACAGGCCGACGGTCTCGAGGATGCCGATGGCGCTGGCCTGGCTGGTGATGGAATCGCGTTCGTAGACCAGGCCGGCAATCACCTGGGCCCGTACGCGCTCAAGTTCTTCGGCACTCGGAGCCTGGGTCTTCAACTGCTCCAGCAGGCGCCAGAGGCCGGCCTCGGTGTCGGCCAGGGTCTTTTTCTTCTGGCTGTTGGGGGTGGCCGAGAGCAGGAACAGGCTGTCCCCGCGGGTATAGGCATCGTAGCTCGACGAGCCGCCGGAGATCAGTTCTTCGCCGCGCTCCAGTTGCGACGGCAGGCGGGCGCTGTAGCCGCCGTCGAGCAGGGCGGCGATCAGGCGCAGGGCGTTGACCGAACGCTTGTCTTCGGCGGTGGCGAAGCTCGGCACGTTGAAGGCGAGCATCAGGCTCGGCAGTTGGGTCTTCACATGCAGGGTGATCAGGCGTTCGCCGGGCGTGTCCAGTTCCCGTGGGATCTTCGCGGGCGGCGTGTCACGCCGGGGGATGGCGCCGAAATAGCGCTGGGCCAGGCTTTTGACTTCGTCCGGGGTGACGTCGCCCACCACCACCAGGGTGGCATTGTTCGGTACGTACCAGGATTGGTACCAGTGACGCAGTTCCTCGACTTTCATGCGGTCGAGGTCGGCCATCCAGCCGATGGTCGGCGTGTGGTAGCCGCTGGCCGGGTAGGCCATGGCCTTGAAGCGCTCGAAGGCCTTGCCCATGGGCTTGTCGTCGGTGCGCAGGCGGCGTTCTTCCTTGATCACCTCGATTTCACGGCTGAACTCGTCGGCCGGCAGGCGCAGGCTGGCCATGCGGTCGGCTTCAAGTTCCAGGGCCACGCCCAGGCGGTCGCGGGCCAGGACCTGGTAATACGCGGTGTAGTCGTCACTGGTGAAAGCGTTTTCGTCGGCACCGAGGTCGCGCAGGATCAGCGAGGCTTCGCCCGGGCCGACCTTGGCGCTGCCCTTGAACATCATGTGTTCCAGGGCGTGGGACAGGCCGGTCTGGCCCGGGGTCTCGTAGCTTGAACCGACCTTGTACCAGATCTGCGAGACCACCACGGGGGCACGGTGATCCTCGCGGACGACCACCTTCAGGCCATTGTCGAGGGTGAATTCGTGGGTCGGTTGCGGGTCGGCGGCCAGGGCTGCCAGGGGGAGACAGAGCGCACTGAGCAACAGGCCAGCGGCACGGCGGGCTAGAGCATTCATTCGTTTTCAAACCTGTAATACGGCCCGCGTGATCTTAGCGTCGGCGAGCGAGGAGGTGCTAGGATACTGCGTTGCGCGCGAACAATCTGGTCAAAAGGCAGTCTGTTACGCATCAGAATATTATTTGCCGAAGCGCCACCTTGGCGCGTCGCTACCGTGAGATAGCCGTCCTCCATGTTTGGTTCCAACGACGACAAGAAGACCCCAGCCCCGGCTGGCGAGAAAAAAGGCCTGTTCGGCTGGCTGCGTAAGAAACCGCAGGAAGCCGTTGTCGAACAGCCACAAGCGATCCCTGACGCCGCGCCGGCGCCGGTGAGCGAGGCTTTGCCGGTCGCCGCCGAGCCGGTGCCGGTCAGCGTGGCGCGGGTTGAAGCGCCCGCCGGCGCGGCGGTGGCCCCGGCGCACGAACCCTGGCCGAGCCTGCCCGTGGCCGAAGAGCCGGTGGCCCTGGTCGAGGATGTTCAGGCGCCACATATCATCCCGCCGATCCCGGTGCCCGTGGTCGTGCCTGTTACAGAAGCGGTGGTGCCCGCGCCGGTTGTGGTGGCTGCGGTGCAACCGCCGGTCATTGCAGCGTTTGCCGAAGCTCCAGCTCCAGTCCCGGCACCTGCGTCAGTCGTGGCCCCGGTTGTCGTGGCCGAGCCCGTGGTCGCCGAATCGCCCAAGCCCGCCGTCGAGGAAACCAAGGTTGGCTTCTTCACCCGCCTCAAGCAGGGCCTGTCCAAGACCAGCGCCAGTATCGGCGAAGGCATGGCCAGCCTGTTCCTCGGCAGGAAGGCCATCGACGACGACCTGCTCGAAGAGCTTGAGACCCGCCTGCTGACCGCCGACGTGGGCGTCGAAGCGACCTCGGTGATCATCCAGAGCCTGACCCAGAAAGTCGCCCGCAAGCAACTGACCGACAGCGATGCGCTGTACGCCGCGTTGCAGGCCGAGCTGACCGCGATGCTCAAGCCGGTCGAGCAGCCGCTGGCCATCGTTTCGCAGCAGAAGCCTTTCGTGATCCTGGTGGTGGGCGTCAACGGCGCCGGCAAGACCACCACCATCGGCAAGTTGGCGAAGAAACTGCAGCTCGACGGCAAGAAAGTCATGCTGGCGGCGGGCGATACCTTCCGCGCGGCGGCGGTGGAGCAATTGCAGGTGTGGGGCGAGCGCAACCAGATCCCGGTGATCGCCCAGCACACCGGCGCCGATTCGGCCTCGGTGATCTTCGACGCGGTCCAGGCGGCCAAGGCTCGCGGTATCGACGTGCTGATCGCCGATACCGCCGGTCGCCTGCACACCAAAGACAACCTGATGGAAGAGCTGAAGAAAGTTCGCCGGGTCATTGGCAAGCTCGACGCCGATGCGCCGCACGAAGTGCTGCTGGTGCTTGACGCCGGTACTGGGCAGAACGCCATCAACCAGGCCAAGCAATTCAACCAGACGGTCCAACTGACCGGCCTGGCATTGACTAAGCTCGATGGAACCGCCAAGGGTGGGGTGATCTTTGCCCTGGCCAAGCAGTTTGGCTTGCCGATTCGTTACATCGGTGTCGGCGAAGGGATCGACGATCTGCGCACCTTCGAAGCCGAGCCCTTTGTCCAGGCCCTTTTCGCCGAGCGGGAGCGTTCATGATTCGTTTCGAACAGGTCGGTAAACGCTATCCGAACGGTCACGTCGGCTTGCATGAGCTGAGCTTTCGGGTGCGTCGTGGTGAATTCCTGTTCGTGACCGGGCATTCCGGCGCGGGCAAAAGTACCCTGTTGCGCCTGCTGCTGGCGATGGAGCGTCCGACCACTGGCAAATTGCTACTGGCCGGGCAGGACCTGGGCCAGATCAGCAACGCACAGATTCCGTTCCTGCGCCGGCAGATTGGCGTGGTCTTCCAGAACCACCAGTTGCTGTTCGATCGCACGGTGTTCAACAACGTCGCCCTGCCGTTGCAGATCCTCGGCCTGTCCAAGGCCGAGATCGTCAAACGGGTCGATTCGGCTCTGGAACGCGTGGCGTTGTCGGAGAAAACCGATCTCTACCCCGGCGACCTGTCCACCGGCCAGCAACAGCGCGTCGGCATTGCCCGGGCCATCGTCCATCGCCCGGCGCTGCTGCTGGCGGACGAGCCCACCGGCAACCTCGACCCGCGCCTGGCGGCGGAAATCATGGGCGTGTTCGAAGATATCAACCGGCTGGGCACCAGTGTGCTGATCGCCAGCCACGACCTGGCCCTGATCGCCCGCATGCGCCACCGCATGCTGACCCTGCAACGTGGCCGCTTGATCGGCGACGGGGAGGCTGGCGTATGAGTGCGACCCGTAGCCCGAAAGTGGCTGAACGCGTGGCCCCGAAGGCCTCCGACCCGCAGCCGCCGAAGAAAAAACGCAACGAAGACGACGGCCCGGACTTCAGCACCCTGCTGCACGCCTGGATCGAAAGCCATCGCGCCAGCCTGGTGGACAGCCTGCGGCGTCTGGGCAAGCAGCCGATCGGCAGCTTCTTTACCTGCCTGGTGATGGCCGTGGCCTTGAGCCTGCCCATGGGCCTGTCGTTGCTGCTGACCAATGTCGAGCGTCTGGGCGGTTCCTGGCAGCGCGCGGCGCAGATTTCCCTGTATCTGCAACTGGATGCCAGTCCGACCGAAGGCGAGCACCTCAGCGAGCAGATCAAGGCCATGCCCGGCGTGGCGGATGCCGAGTTCATCAGCAAGGAAAAGGCCCTGGGCGAGTTCCAGCAGCAGTCGGGCCTGGGTGAAGCCCTCAAGGAATTGCCGCAGAACCCCTTGCCGGGGGTGGTGCTGGTAACGCCGAACGAGGTCGACAAGGCGACGCTGGAGGCGCTGCGCCAGCGCCTGGCTGAGTTGCCCAAGGTGCAACAGGCGCAACTGGACCTGGTCTGGGTCGAGCGCCTGGCGGCGATTCTCAAGCTCGGCGACCGGTTTGTCTTCGGCCTGACGGTGCTGCTGGTGTCCGCATTACTTTTGGTGATAGGCAATACCATTCGTCTTCATATTGAAAACCGCCGCACCGAGATCGAAGTGATTAAACTGGTCGGAGGCACTGATAGCTATGTGCGTAGGCCGTTTCTCTATATGGGCGCGCTTTATGGCTTTGGGGCCGGATTTTTGTCCTGGGGCGTGCTGGCTTATGGCCTTAACTGGCTGAATGACGCGGTGGTCGGGCTGGCCGGTCTCTACGGCAGCGATTTCGCCCTGGCCGGTGTGCCGGCTGCCGATGGTCTGTCCCTGTTGCTTGGGGCGGTGCTCTTGGGGTATATCGGTGCTTGGATTGCGGTCGCACGGCATTTACGTGAGCTGGCACCGAAGTAGTTAATGTCAGATTAATGTGGTTTCGTTTGTATTGGCCGTATCAGCAGTTTAGGGAACTTGTCCTACGGTTCCTGGTCAATTTTCGCAGTGCTTCACTGCACGAGTTATGTGAGTCGGAGGTTTTTTCGTATGACCACTTCTTTGCAACCTGTCTACGCGTTGGTCCCGGGTGCGAACCTGGAAGCCTACGTGAACACGGTGAACAGCATTCCCTTGCTGACGCCGGAGCAGGAGCGTGAACTGGCCGAGAGTCTCTATTATGAGCAGGATCTGGGGGCGGCTCGGCAGATGGTGCTCGCCCACCTGCGGTTTGTCGTCCATATCGCCCGTAGCTATTCCGGCTACGGCCTGGCCCAGGCTGACCTGATCCAGGAAGGCAACGTCGGTCTGATGAAGGCCGTGAAGCGCTTCAACCCGGAAATGGGGGTGCGCCTGGTGTCGTTCGCCGTGCACTGGATCAAGGCGGAAATCCACGAGTTCATCCTGCGCAACTGGCGCATTGTCAAAGTGGCGACCACCAAGGCCCAGCGCAAGCTGTTCTTCAACCTGCGCAGCCAGAAGAAGCGCCTGGCCTGGCTGAACAACGAGGAAGTCCACCGCGTGGCCGAAAGCCTCGGCGTGGAGCCACGTGAAGTGCGCGAGATGGAAAGCCGTTTGACCGGCCAGGACATGGCCTTCGACCCGGCGGCGGAAGCCGACGACGACAGCGCGTTCCAGTCTCCGGCCAATTACCTGGAAGACCACCGGTATGACCCGGCGCGTCAACTGGAGGATGCCGACTGGAGCGAAAACTCCAACAGCAACCTGCATGAAGCCCTGGAAGTGCTGGACGAGCGCAGTCGCGACATTCTCTATCAGCGCTGGTTGGCGGAAGAGAAGGCCACGCTGCACGACCTGGCGCAGAAGTACAACGTTTCGGCCGAGCGGATTCGCCAGCTGGAAAAGAGTGCGATGAACAAGCTGAAGCTGTCGATTGCCGCGTAAGCACTGACGCAATGAAAAACGCCTCGAGTTGATCGGGGCGTTTTTTTGTCGGCAGCGGGCTTGTTGTGGCGAGTGGGCTTGCCCACGCTGGGGCGCGAAGCAGCCCTAAAATCTGGAGCGCGGTCTATCAGGTAGAACCGGTTGTCAGGTTTTGCGACTGCTTCGCCGCCGGACGTGGGCAAGCCCACTCGCCACAACGATCCCAGGCTCGGCGCTCAGAGCGCCCACGGCGCCTTGCGCGAATTGTTCAGCCCCACCAGGTATTCATCCCCACCCAGCTGGCTCATCTGCTGGCGAATCCAACCTGCCCGTCGCGCCACATAGGTGCTTGGATGGCTGGCGCTCCATTCCCGCGGATTGGGCAGCACGGCCGCCAGCAAGCTGGCCTGCTGGCGCGACAGGGACGCCGCGCTGACGCCGAAGTGGTGCCGCGCCGCCGCTTCCGCGCCGAACACGCCGTCATCCCACTCCACGCTGTTCAGGTATACCTCGAGAATCCGCTGCTTGGGCCACATCAGCTCGATCAGCCCGGTAAACCAGGCTTCCAGGCCCTTGCGCAAGTAACTGCGGCCCGACCACAGGAACAGGTTCTTCGACACCTGCTGGCTCAAGGTGCTGGCGCCGCGGATCGAACCGCCGCGCTCGTTGTGCTCGAAGGCGGCCTGGATCGCGTTGAAGTCGAAGCCCCAGTGTTCAGGGAACTTCTGGTCCTCGCCCGCCATCACCGCCACTTTCAGCTCATCGGAGATCTGGTTCCACGGCCGCCAGCTGCGTTGCAGGTCGATGGGCTCGCCATTGGTCCAGGACTCGATCTTGCGTTCGACCATCAACGCGGTAACGGGCGGCGGTACCCAACGAAACAGCAGCACCAGCAGCACACTGCCAATGGCAAACCATTTCAGGGCGGTGACGAAGCGGCGAAAAAGGAAACGCAACATAGAGATGGCTTGGCCGGGGCGTGGGAGCGGGCCATTATACAGACCCTGTGCCCCCTGAATGGAGTTCATCATGTTGCGTGGTTTTCTGCTGTTGGCCGCCTTTTTCGGTTTTACCGGCGTGGGCCTTGGCGCCTTTGCCGCCCACGGCCTGAAGGATCGACTGAGCGCGGAATACCTGGCGATCTTCCATACCGGCGTGACCTATCAACTGGTGCATGCCCTGGCGCTGTTCGGCGTGGCCTTGCTGGCGACCCATATTCCGGGGCGTCTGGTGAGCTGGGCCGGAATTTCGTTTGCCATCGGTATCCTGCTGTTCTCCGGCAGCCTGTATCTGTTGACCCTCACCGGTATCGGCAAACTGGGCATTATCACTCCCTTCGGTGGCCTGAGCTTCCTGGTTGGCTGGTTCTGCCTCGGTCTGGCGGCCTGGCGCTTGCAAACGCTGGCTTGAGCTGCCCGCCAGGTCGACGAATGGCTTGGGTCGCCCGGACTGATCGGGCTAGAATGCTGACCCCTAAAAATGATGGCAGCCCGGCGCATGCGCATTCAATTGAACGGTGAACCCTTTGAACTGCCCGATGGCGAGACCGTCGCGGCGCTGCTGGCCCGGCTCGACCTGGTCGGGCGCCGGGTGGCGGTGGAGCTGAACCTGGAGATCGTTTCGCGCAGCCAGCATGCCGAAACCGCCCTGCGTGAAGGCGATCAGGTCGAAGTGGTACAAGCCATCGGCGGCGGTTGATCCCGCCCGCGGCCCCCACGCCCTGATCCACCCTGCAAACCCTCAACCTTTCAAGAGGATTTCCGAATGAGCACTGTTCGCAGCGACAAGCCCTTCGTGCTGGCCGGCCGTACCTATCAGTCCCGCCTGCTGGTGGGCACTGGCAAATACCGTGATATGGAAGAAACCCGCCTGGCCATCGAAGCCTCGGGGGCCGAGATCGTCACCGTGGCCGTGCGCCGGACCAATCTCGGGCAGAACCCGGGCGAACCGAACCTGCTGGATATCCTGCCGCCGGATCGCTACACCATCCTGCCGAACACCGCCGGTTGCTACGACGCCATCGAAGCCGTGCGCACCTGTCGCCTGGCCCGTGAACTGCTGGACGGTCACAACCTGGTGAAGCTGGAAGTCCTGGCCGACCAGAAGACCCTGTTCCCCAATGTGATCGAAACCCTCAAGGCCGCCGAAGTGCTGGTCAAGGAAGGCTTCGACGTGATGGTCTACACCAGCGATGATCCGATCATCGCCCGGCAACTGGCGGAAATCGGTTGTATCGCGGTCATGCCGCTGGCCGGTCTGATCGGTACTGGCCTGGGGATCTGCAACCCGTACAACCTGCGGATCATCCTCGAAGAAGCCAAGATCCCGGTGCTGGTGGACGCCGGTGTCGGTACCGCATCCGACGCCACCATCGCCATGGAGCTGGGCTGCGAAGCGGTGCTGATGAACTCGGCCATCGCCCACGCCCAGCAACCGATCCTGATGGCCGAGGCGATGAAGCACGCCATCGTCGCCGGCCGCCTGGCCTACCTCGCCGGGCGCATGCCGAAAAAACTCTATGCCAGCGCTTCCTCGCCGCTGGATGGTCTGATCAAGTAAGAGCCTTTGATGACTGAATCGAACGACACGCCGCTCCCGCCGCAAGCTGATGAAGAGCGCCAACACCGCCGTATCAAGAGTTTCGTGATGCGCGCCGGGCGCATGACCGAAGGCCAGCAGAAAGGTCTGGAGCAGGGCACGCCGCTGTTCGTCCTGCCGCTGGCCGACGCACCGGTGGATTTCGACCAGGTGTTCGGTCGCTCGGCGCCGCGCTCGCTGGAAATCGGCTTCGGCATGGGCCATTCCCTGCTGGAGATGGCGGCGGCGGCACCGGAGCAGGACTTTATCGGTGTTGAAGTGCATCGGCCGGGTGTCGGGGCGTTGCTCAATGGCGTGCTGACCCAAGGGCTGAAAAACCTGCGGGTCTACGACTGCGATGCGATTGAAGTGCTCAACCGCTGCGTGGCGGACAACAGCCTGGATCGGCTGATGCTGTTTTTCCCCGATCCTTGGCACAAGAGTCGCCACCACAAGCGTCGTATTGTCCAGGCGTCCTTTGCCGAGCTGGTACGCAGCAAGTTGAAGGTCGGTGGGATTCTGCATATGGCCACCGACTGGGAGCCGTATGCCGAATACATGCTGGAAGTGATGAACGTCGCCCCGGGTTATCGCAACCTGGCGCAAGACGGTAAATGCGTGCCACGTCCGGCCGAGCGCCCGATCACCAAGTTCGAACGCCGTGGCGAGCGACTGGGGCATGGGGTGTGGGACTTGAAGTTCGAAAAGCTGGCCTGATGCCTATGGCGGCACGGTGGGGCGGTAGCGTATTTGCCAGCAGCACCGCGTCCCCTGCAGGAGCCAGCAAGCTGGCTCCTGCAGGGCTCCGCGCGAAATAGCGTCAGGCCCGGCTCCGGTGCTGTCCAATCAGCGCCGATCCGCCACTACCCCGATCAATACCAGCACCACCAACAGCACCGGCGCCAGGCTGTAGTTGTTGAACTGGCTCAAACCGCGCACCACCCAGGGCGTGGCGTAGATCAATGCCGCGCCGCTGCCGATCATGCACAGCAGGGCCATCAACGGTACGCGCAAGGCGCCGGCAATGCTGCCCAGGCGTTGATCGATCCAACCCTTGATATCCGCGCCAAACAGCACCAGCAGGCAGCCCACCAGCGCCAGGGCGATTTCCGACAGGTTGCTGCGGCTCCAGCGTGACACCGTGGCGAGCAGGTCGAGTACCAGGTCCATGGGGTTTCCTTAGGTCAAAAAATATTGCAGCAGGTCGTTGAGAAACAGTTGCCCGCGAGCGGTGGCTACCAGGCGTGACGGTTCGACCTGTAACAGGCCACTTTGTTCGGCCTCGGCGCGCGCGGCGTGCAAGCTGTCGAGACTAAGCCCGGTACGTTGCGCAAACAAGACCGCGTCGACGCCCGCGGTCAGGCGCAGGGCGTTCATCAGGAACTCGAACGGCAGCTCTTCGTTGGCCAGGTTTTTTTCCCCTGCCTGAAAGGCCTTGGCCGGGTTCAGGTAGTCCTTCGGCAGGCGGGTTTTCCAGGTCCGCACAATGCGCCCGTCCGGGTGGCTGAGCTTGCCATGGGCGCCCGCGCCGATGCCGATGAAATCGCCGAAGCTCCAGTAGTTGAGGTTGTGCCGCGCCGCTCGCCCGGGTTGGGCATAGGCCGAGACTTCATACTGGGCGTAGCCGTGCTCGGCCAGCAGGGCCTGGCCGGCTTCCTGGATATCCCACAGGGTGTCGTCTTCCGGCAGCGTCGGCGGCTGGTTCCAGAACACGGTGTTGGGTTCGAGCGTGAGCTGATACCAGGACAGATGCGTGGGTTTCAGGGCGATGGCCTGGCGCAGGTCGCCCAGGGCATCCTCCAGGGACTGGTCGGGCAAACCGTGCATCAGATCCAGGTTGAAGTTGTCGAAGCCGGCCTGACGCGCCATGTCCGCCGCGCGCATGGCTTCGCCGCCGCTATGGATGCGGCCCAGGGCCTTGAGCTTGTCTTCCTGGAAGCTCTGGATACCGATGGACAGCCGATTGATGCCCAATTGCCGATAGGCGATGAATTTTTCCTGCTCGAATGTCCCCGGGTTGGCTTCCAGGGTGATTTCGATATCGCTGGCGAAAGGAATACGTGCTTCGACGCCCTTGAGCAGGCGTCCCAGCGCCTGGGCGCTGAACAAGCTGGGCGTGCCGCCGCCGAAGAAGATCGAACTCAATTCACGGCCATGCACCGCGTGCAGGTCCTGGTCGAGATCGGCCAGCAGCGCGTCGACATACTCTTCTTCCGGCAGCACCGGGCTGGCGGCGTGGGAGTTGAAGTCGCAATACGGGCATTTGCGCACGCACCAGGGGATATGGATGTACAACGCCAGGGGCGGTAGCTGCGGCATGGCCGCACGAGGTGTTGGCGCGCTGCCGTGGATCAGCGGCGGCGCTACGTGGGGCTGGGTCATTGCAGGCCCAGGCGTTGGCGCAGCAGAGCCATGGCGCGGGCACGGTGGCTGAGCTGGTTCTTTTCGACAGGGCCCAGTTCGGCGCTGGAGCAGTCACGCTCCGGTACCCAGAACAGCGGATCGTAGCCAAAGCCATGCTCGCCGCTGGCGCTGGTGAGGATGCGCCCGTGCCACAGGCCTTCGCAGAGGATCGGCAGTGGGTCGTCGGCATGCCGGACCAGGGCCAGCACGCAGACGAACTGCGCCCCGCGCTCCGCGGTCGGGACGTCCTTCAGGGCCTCGAGCAGCTTGGCGTTGTTCGCCGCGTCGCCCTGGCCATCGGCATAACGGGCCGAATAGATGCCCGGCGCGCCGCCGAGAAAGTCCACCGCCAGCCCGGAGTCGTCGGCCAGCGCCGGCAGGCCGGAAATACGTGAGGCATTGCGGGCTTTCAGGATGGCATTTTCGACGAACGACAGACCGGTTTCTTCCGGCTCGACGCTGCTGAACTCGCCGATCGAGCTCAGTTGCACCGAACCGCCGAGCATGGCCTGGAGTTCCTTGAGTTTGCCGGCGTTGTGGCTGGCCAGTACCAGTTGGCTGAAATTCATCATTCGGCGGGGAAAAGTTCCTGGTTGAAGCTGAAAGTGTGGGTATCGCCGGCGACAGTGACGGTAATTTCGAAGATGCGGTTTTCCTGCTGCGGCACTGGGTATTGCGCCAGGTAGTAGATGGCGCCCTGCTCTGTCTTCTGCTTGAAGTTCAGCGTCACGCTCTTACCGGTCAGGTCCTTCACGTTGCCGCTGACCTGCGCCACCATCGGTTTGCCGGCTTTTGCCACCGAGATGTTGATCACGCCCTGGTTCTTGCTGCGAACCAGCTCCGCACGCTGGGCGGCATCCGGTTGGATATAGGTGGAGTTGAAGGTGTTGTAGTGCACGGTGATGTCTCCGAACACTTCCTGGCGTTCGCTCTTGATGGCGTCGGCGGCCATGGCCGTGACACCGAGACAGGCCAACATTAGAAAAGCAGCTGCACGAAACATGGTCATTCTCCTCGAAACCGTGCGGTTTACACCGCGAGCTGATGATCGGCGAGGCCCGGACTGCTGACGCGATAAATACCGATCTCCCCTAACAGATTAGGCCATAGCTTACTGGCCCACCCGTGGCGGTGCTGTTGATCCACGGCAAGCCGGTTGATGACCTTGGCCGAGCGTTCGCTGCACAGGGCCTCGAAGTCCTCGAAGGTGCAGAAGTGGATGTTCGGCGTGTTGTACCAGGTGTACGGGAGGAAATCGGACACCGGCATCCGGCCCTTGCTCGCCAGGTACCAGCGGCAACGCCAGTGCCCGAAGTTGGGGAAGGTGATGATGCACTGGCGCCCGACCCGGAGCATTTCGTCGAGGATCTTGTCCGGGTAGTGCACGGCTTGCAGGGCCTGGGTCATGACCACGACATCGAAGCTGTTGCTGGCGAAGTTGCCCAGGCCCTTGTCCAGGTCCTGCTCGATGACATTGATGCCCTTGGCCACGCAGGTGGCGATGTTGTCCGGGTCGTTTTCCAGGCCGTAGCCGCTGACCTGCTTGTGGTCGCGCAGCCAGGCCAGCAGTTCGCCGTCGCCGCAGCCGAGGTCGAGCACGCGGCTGCCGGCGGGGATCCAGTCTTGGATGATTTCCAGGTCGGCTCTCATGGCGTCCTCACAGCGATATTCGGTTCATGTAGTTGCCGAACGCCTGCAAGTAACGCGGGATCGGAATCAGGAAGGCATCGTGGCCTTGCGGCGCGTCGATCTCCAGGTAGCAGACGTCCTTGCGCGCGGCCATCAGCGCATCGACGATTTCCCGCGAGCGGGCCGGTGAGAAACGCCAGTCGGTGGTGAAGGACATCACGCAGAAGCGCGCCTTGGCGCCGGCGAAGGTTTGCGCCAGGTCATCGTTGAAGTTGGCCGCCGGGTCGAAGTAGTCCAGGGCCTTGGTCATCAACAGGTAGGTATTGGCGTCGAAACGCCCGGAAAACTCCTCGCCCTGGTAGCGCAGGTAGCTTTCGACCTGGAATTCCACGCTGTGGAAGTCGTAGTTGAGCTTTTCGCTCTTCAGGCCGCGGCCGAATTTCTCGCCCATGGAGTCATCGGACAGGTAGGTGATGTGTCCGACCATCCGCGCCAGCATCAGGCCGCGCTTGGGGATCACGCCGTGTTCCTGGAAGGAGCCGCCGTGAAACTCCGGGTCGGTGAGGATTGCCTGGCGCGCCACTTCGTTGAAGGCGATGTTCTGCGCCGACAGCTTGGGGGCCGAGGCGATGGCGACGCAGTTGCGCACGCGATCGGGGTAGGTGATGGACCATTGCATGGCTTGCATGCCGCCCAGGCTGCCGCCGATCACCGCGGCCCATTGCCTGATGCCCAGGCGGTCGGCGAGGCGGGCCTGGCTGTGAACCCAGTCCTCCACGGTCAGCACCGGGAAATCGGCGCCGAAGGGTCTGCCGGTCTCGGGGTTGAGGCTGCTCGGGCCGGTGGAACCGTTGCAGCCGCCGAGGTTGTTCAGGCTGACGACGAAGAACTTGTTGGTGTCGATGGGCTTGCCGGGGCCGATGCAGCTGTCCCACCAGCCGGGCTTGCGCTCGTCGGCGCGGTGAAAACCGGCGGCGTGATGGTGGCCGGAGAGGGCATGGCAGATCAGCACGGCATTGCTCGCCGTGGCGTTGAGGCTGCCGTAGGTTTCGTAGATCAGGTCGTAGGCTGGCAGGGAACGGCCACAGGCCAGGGCCAGGGGCTCGCTGAAGTGTGCCGTTTGCGGCACGACCAGCCCGACGGAATCGTGGGGAAAGACAGTGGACATCGACCCTGCTCACGCTTGAATGAGGCGTAAGTCTAATGAGCAAGGGGGTTAGCGGCAAGCGAAGGTCGGACAGGAATCTATGTGATGAAGCACACGGTCTCTTGGTGAGCCGCGTTTGCGTGGGAGCTGAGCCTGCCCGCGAAGGAGGCCTTGAGACCGCTGAAAGCTTCGCGGCGATCCGACAAGCTCCGCTCCCACAATAAGCGCTGTGCCTGCAGCGGGTTTTGTTTCCACTGCAAGCCGCGCCCGCGCAGCTGATCAGATCAACCGGAACAGCACTTCCGGCATGCCGCTCATGACGGCCAGCGGCGGAATCACATAGCTCTGGATCAACTGGATCACCAGGAACGCCAGGATCGGCGAGATGTCCAGGCCACCCAGGTTCGGCACGATCTTGCGGAACGGCGCCAGGGCCGGTTCGCTGATCTGGTACACCAGCTCGGCCGCCGGGCTATGGCTGCTCGGAGCCACCCACGAGAGGATCACGCTGATGATCATGGCGAAGAAGAACACCTTGAGGAACAGCGAGGTGATACCGATAACCGACCAGATCAGCAGGTAAGCGACGTTGCCGGTCACGCCGTAGCTGAGCAGCAGGATCACTGCCATCAACAGCATCTGCACGATGATCGCCAGCACCAGCGAGGACATATCCAGTCCGAACATGCTCGGAATGATCCGGCGCAGTGGCTTGAGCAGGGGCTGGGTGGCCTTGACGGTGAACTGGCAGAGCGGGTTGTAGAAGTTGGCCCGGACCAGTTGCAGGATGAAACGCAGCAGAATCACCAACAGGTACAGGCTGCCCAGGGTTTGTATGACAAAAATGGCAGCGCTATTGAATGCAAACATTAAAGATTCCCTCGAGGATTACTGACCGAGTTGCTCGGCCATTTCGGCCGAACGATGGGCGGCGGCGCCGAGCGCCTTTTCTACCAGGGCTTCGAAGCCGCCGGCCTGGAACGCCTTGATCGCCGCTTCCGTGGTACCGGCGGGCGAAGTGACGCGACGGCGCAGCTCGGCGGCGTCGACGTCGCTGGAGACCGCCATGTGGGCGGCGCCCAGGGCCGTCTGCAAGGTCAGCTGCGCCGCGGTTGCACGGGGCAGGCCGAGCTTTTCGCCGGCAGCGGTCATGGCTTCGATCAACAGGAAGAAGTACGCCGGGCCGCTGCCGGAAACAGCCGTGACCGCGTCCAGTTGCCGCTCCTCGTCCAGCCAGAGGGCAAGGCCCACGGCCGATAACAGTTCCTCGGCCTGCTCGCGCTGCGCGGCGGATACCCGTTCGGTGGCGAACAGGCCGCTGACGCCCTGGCGCAATAGCGCCGGGGTATTGGGCATGCACCGCACGATCGGCTGGGCCCCGAGCCACTGGCCCAGGCTGGCGCAGGTGATCCCGGCGGCAATCGACACCACCAGCTGATTCGCCGCCAGGCTCGGGCGCAAGGCCTCGCAGACGGCTTTCATGGCTTGCGGCTTGACCGCCAGGACCACCACGTCGGCGCCCTGGATCGCTTCGGCATTGTCGGCGAACACTTCGATGGCGTGTTCGGCGTGGACCCGCGCGCGGGTTTCTTCGCCCGGATCGCTGGCGCGGATCCGCGCCGCTTCCAGGCCCTTGGCCCGCAGGCCGCCGATCAGGCTGGCGGCCATGTTGCCTGCGCCGATAAAGGCAATACGTGTCTTGCTCATGTCGGATCCTTCAAATCAGTGTGTAGGGCCATCTCAGGCCTGGCCGTAATCGCGGGCGCCAAACAGCGCGGTACCGATCCGCACCCAGGTGGCGCCCTGGGCAATGGCCGATTCCAGGTCGTGGCTCATGCCCATGGACAAAGTATCGAGCGGCAGATTGAGGCTGTCTTGCAAGGTACGGACGGCGGCAAAGGCCGCGTCCTGGGCGGCACGATCTTCCGTCGGCTCGGGAATGGCCATCAATCCGCGCAATTTTAGGTTCGGCAGGCCGGCGATGGCGGTGGCCAGGGCGGGCAGGTCGGCGGGGGCGCAGCCGGACTTGCTGGCCTCGCCACTGACATTGACCTGGATGCAGATGTTCAGCGGCGGCAGGTTGGCCGGGCGTTGCTCGGACAGGCGTTGGGCGATTTTCAGGCGATCCACGGAGTGTACCCAGTCGAAGTGCTCGGCGATGGCGCGAGTCTTGTTCGATTGAATGGGGCCGATGAAGTGCCAGCACAAGGGCAGGTCGGTCAGTTCCGCCTGTTTGCCCAGGGCTTCCTGCAGATAATTTTCGCCGAAGTCCCGCAGGCCCGCGGCATGGGCTTCGCGCACGGCGGCGGCGGGCTTGGTCTTGCTCACGGCGAGCAAGCCGATGTCGGCGCTGTCGCGGCCGGCGGCCTGGGCGGCGGACGCAATGCGGGCTGCAACGGCGGTGATGTTGTCTGCTATCGTGGTCATTAAAATTCGCCAGCAGGTCAAAAGTCTGCGGCATTCTACCTGTATTGGGGAGCCTCATGGATATCACCGAGCTGCTGGCCTTTAGCGCCAAACAGGGCGCGTCGGACTTGCACCTCTCGGCGGGCCTGCCGCCGATGATCCGAGTCGACGGCGATGTGCGGCGGATCAACCTGCCAGCGCTGGACCACAAGCAGGTCCACGACCTGATCTACGACATCATGAACGACCGCCAGCGCAAGGACTACGAGGAGTTTCTGGAAACCGATTTCTCCTTCGAAGTGCCGGGCGTTGCGCGGTTCCGGGTCAATGCCTTCAACCACAATCGCGGTTCGGGCGCGGTATTCCGGACCATTCCCTCGAAAGTCCTGACCATGAGCGACCTGGGCATGGGCGAGGTGTTCCGCAAGATCACCGAGGTGCCGCGCGGACTGGTGCTGGTGACCGGGCCGACCGGCTCGGGCAAGTCGACCACCCTGGCGGCGATGATCGACCACCTGAACAATAACCGGCATCACCATATCCTGACCATCGAGGACCCGATCGAATTCGTTCACGAATCGAAGAAGTGCCTGGTCAACCAGCGGGAAGTGCACCGCGACACCCAGAGTTTCTCCGCCGCCCTGCGTTCGGCCTTGCGCGAAGACCCGGACGTGATCCTGGTGGGCGAGATGCGTGACCTGGAAACCATTCGCCTGGCCCTCACCGCGGCCGAGACCGGTCACCTGGTGTTCGGCACGCTGCACACCACCTCGGCGGCCAAGACCATCGACCGGGTGGTGGACGTATTTCCGGCGCAAGAGAAGTCCATGGTCCGCTCGATGCTTTCGGAGTCGTTGCAGGCGGTGATTTCCCAGAGTCTGCTGAAAAAGGTCGGCGGCGGGCGCATCGCGGCCCACGAGATCATGCTCGGCACGCCGGCGATCCGTAACCTGATCCGCGAAGACAAGGTGGCGCAGATGTACTCCTCGATCCAGACCGGCGGCTCGCTGGGCATGCAGACCCTCGACATGTGTCTCAAGGACCTGCTGAGCAAGGGGCTGATCACCCGGGATAACGCCCGGGAAAAGGCCAAGATTCCGGACAACTTCTAACACGGACCCCACAAGCTTCTACGCTGTCACACAGGTGTATGCCTGATTCGACGCGGAGAAGCTCATGGAGTTCGAGAAACTGCTGCGCCTGATGGTGGAGAAGGGCGGGTCCGACCTGTTTATCACCCCGGGCCTGCCGCCTTCGCTGAAGGTCAATGGCCAGATCCTGCCGGTGAATCACACCCCGTTGACCCAGGAGCAGGTCCAGGACGCGGTGTTCGGGCTGATGAACGAGCGCCAGAAACTGGATTTCAGCCATCTGCACGAATGCAATTTTGCCATCCAGCCCAAGGGCATCGGCCGCTTCCGGGTCAGCGCCTTCTACCAGCGCAGCCAGCCGGGCATGGTGTTGCGGCGTATCGAAACGTTGATTCCCGCGCTGGCGGAACTGAAACTGCCGCCGTTCATCGAGCAATTGGCGTTGCTCAAGCGCGGCTTGGTGATGGTTGTCGGGGCAACCGGGACCGGCAAGTCGACTACCCTGGCGGCGATGATCGGCCACCGCAACCAGCAGGGTAGCGGTCATATCGTCACGGTTGAGGACCCCATCGAGTTTGTCCACGAACACCACAATTGCATCATTACCCAGCGAGAAGTGGGGATCGACACCGACTCCTACGAGGTTGCGCTGAAAAACACCCTGCGCCAGGCTCCGGACCTGATCATGATTGGCGAAGTACGCACCCGGGAAACCATGGGGCACGCCCTGGCTTTCGCGGAAACCGGTCACCTGTGTCTGGCGACCCTGCACGCGCCGAATGCCGACCAGGCGCTGGAGCGGATCATCAACTTCTTTCCCGTGGATCGCCATCCGCAGATCTGGATAGAGCTGTCCCTCAACCTGCGGGCGATTGTCGCCCAGCAATTGATTCCGAGCCGTGATGGCAAGGGGCGGCGGGTGGTGGTGGAAGTGTTGCTGAATACGCCGTTGATGGCCGATCTGATTCGCAAGGGTGAAATCAAGGAGCTCAAATCGTTGATGAAGCGCTCGACCGAGCAGGGGATGCAGACCTTGGACCAGGCGTTGTATGTGTTGTATCAGGAGGGGGCGATCAGCTACCGCGATGCGCTGGCATATGCCGACTCGGCCAATGACTTGCGGCTGATGATCAAGCTGGAGAAGGGCGCGAGTAGCGAGGGGGCGGACAGCTTGAGCCTGGGGCCGGCCTAGGAGTCTTTTGGTCGCGGTCCTGGCCTCTTCGCGGGCAAGCTCCGCTCCCACACTAGATTCGAGTCGTGCCTGAGTCTTGTGTACGACTGACAACCTGTGGGAGCCGGCTGGATCCAGACTCTGAGATTGACTCGGTGATTGTGGGAGCGGAGCTTGCCCGCGAAGAGGCCCTCGAGAGCGCCCAAAGCTTCACGGGCGCACTACCAATCCGATCAGCGCTGCACAACCCGCATATGATTCTGCTCTTTTGGAATCACCCGCTTGGCAATCACGTAGTGGCTATCCCAATACGGCTTCTTCAGCGTGTCGATGCTCACCGACTTGCCACGACGCGGCGCATGGATAAAGCGGTCGTTGCCCAGGTAGATGGCTACATGGTTGACCTTGCGGCTCTTGAGGGTGAAGAACAGCAGGTCGCCAGGCTTGAGGTCCTTGCGCGCGACTTTCTGCCCGTGGCCGGCGGCCATGGCATTGGAGGTGCGTGGCAGATCACTGGCGGCTACGCCGTTGAAGGCATACTTGACCAGGCCGCTGCAATCAAAGCCCTTGCTCGGGCTGCTGCCACCCCAGCGATAGGGTGTGCCCAATGCGTTCACCGCACGGCTGAGCACCGCGCTGCTTTGCTTGGCGTTTGGCGCCGCCGGATTGATCGCAACGACAGTATGATGGGCTTTGCCGTGGCTGCTGTGCTTGCCAGGGCGCTTGACCACAGGTGCGTTCAAATCGGTAGCATGGGCAACGGAAACCGGTGATTTGGCGGTGTGACCGTTGACGGAAGGAAGACGTTGCTCACGGTTGGTGGCGTGGGCGGCCAGTGGCATTAATAGGCAAATGGTTAGCCATGTCTTGAAAAATGGTCGCATTAGGCAAGGCTCTAAATAGGTAATCGCGCAACTTTATAACAGCTTTTTGCTCACTTCTGGGCCCGTTTGTCGAATCAATACAGGGGGTTAAATGCGCGGGCGGCTGCGAAAAGCGACCCATGGGTCACGTGAGAGTCAGGCCCCACAAGGCTTTCAGCGATTTCTGGCAAGGGTTTGTTACATGTTTTGAGACAGTAAAAAAGTCACACGAAATTACGAAATATTTATCTATCGAGCTCGGAGAGGGCCTTGATGAACACCTATCGACAAGACGGCACACCGGTTAATACTCACAACGTTTTACTCGGGTATTTGCTGTGGATTTTTGGTTTTACCGGCTCGCACCGCTTCTATTACGGCAAGCCGATTACCGGGACGATCTGGTTTTTTACCTTCGGGGTGTTCGGTATCGGCTGGTTGATCGACGTGTTCCTGATTCCGAGCATGGATCGGGAGGCGGACCTGCGTTTCACCGCGGGTCCGCTGGACTATAACGTCGCCTGGTTGCTGCTGACGTTCCTGGGGCTGCTCGGTGTGCACCGGATGTACATGGGCAAGTGGCTGACCGGGCTGCTTTACCTGGTGACGGGCGGGTTGCTGGGGTTGGGCGTGCTGTATGACTTCTGGACGCTGAATGACCAGGTGTCGCTGAGGAACAGCGGGCGGGGCTGAATCAGAAAGTTTGAAGTCGAGCGCGGTCCTGTGGCGAGCGGGCTTGTCGGAACGCCGCACCGCCGCGCTGGGTCGCGAAGCGGCCCTGAAACCAGAAAACTCGGTACATCAGGTTGACCGAGGTGATCGGTTTTACGACTGCTTCGCAGCCGAACGCAGGCAAGCCCGCTCGCCACAGTTATAGCCTATAGCCATCCCACAATTACTGGTGGGGATCAGGCCTGGTGCGTGATCCGCCCATCCATCAGCGTATAACGCACGCTTCCCGGCAACGCATGGCCGATGAACGGGCAGTTCTCGCCCTTGGACAACCAGTGCTCACCGGCCACGGTCGAGGTGCTCGGATCGAACAGCACCAGGTCCGCCGCCGCGCCCACCGCCAGCTTGCCCGCCGGCAGGCGCAAGGCCTCGGCGGGACCGGCGCTGAGGCGCTTGAGCAGGGTCGGCAGGTCCAGCAGGCCATCTTCCACCAGGGTCAAGGCCAGCGGCAGCAACAGCTCGACGCTGCTGATACCCGGCTCGGTCTCGCCGAACGGCGCCAGCTTGGCATCCCGTTCATGGGGTTGATGGTGGCTGGAGATGGCCGTGACCACCCCGGATTTCACCGCCGCGCGCAAACCCTCGCGGTCGGCGCGGGTGCGCAGCGGCGGTTGCACATGATAAAGACTGGAGAAGTCGATCAGCGCTTCGTCGGTCAGGATCAACTGGTACAGGGCCACATCGGCGGTCACCGGCAGGCCACGGGCCTGGGCCTGGGCGATCAGGGCCACGCCGCGGGCGCTGGTCAGTTGGCTGAAGTGCGCGCGCACGCCACTCTGTTCCACCAGCAGCAGGTCGCGGGCCAGGGCCACGGTCTCGGCGGTTTCTGGAATCCCCGGCAAGCCGAGGAAACTGGCGGTGGCGCCTTCATGGGCCAGGCCGCCGTAGGCCAGGTCATGGTCCTGGGAGTGGAAAATCACCGTCAGGTCGAAGGTCGCGGCATATTCCAGCGCCCGGCACAGGGTGCGGGTGTTGCGGAAACTCTCCAGGCCGTTGCCGAACGCCACGCAACCGGCATCGCGCAAGGCTACCAGTTCGGCCAATTGCTCGCCTTCCAGGCCTTTGCTCAGGGCGCCGATGGGGAACACCTTGGTGTTGCCGGCTTCGCGGGCGCGGTCGAGGATCAGTTCGGCCACCGCCGAGGTGTCCAGCACCGGTTTGGTCCGCGGTGGGCAGCACAGGCTGGTGACGCCGCCGGCCGCCGCCGCGCGGGTTTCGCTGGCGATGTTGCCCTTGCGGCTGTAGCCCGGTTCGCGCAGGGAGACGTTCAGGTCCACCAGCCCGGGGGCGGCCACCAGGCCCTTGGCGTCGATGACTTCAATCGCGGCGAAATCCGCCGGGGCGGTGCCAATGGCAAGCAGTTTGCCGGCCTCGAGGTGCAGATCGGTCACTTGATCCAGGCCGCTGCTCGGATCAACGACGCGGGCGCCGAGTATGCTGAGTTTCACTGGGCCTTCTCCTGATCGAATTGGCGCTGGGCGGTCTGCCCGCTCATGGCCATGGACAGCACGGCCATGCGTACGGCGATGCCGTAGGTGACTTGGTTGAGGATGACCGAATGGGGACCGTCGGCCACCGCCGATTCGATCTCCACGCCACGGTTGATCGGGCCCGGATGCATGACAATGGCATCCGGTTTGGCACCCGCCAGGCGCGCGGTGGTCAGGCCGAACAGGCGGTAGAATTCGCCTTCGCTGGGCAGCAGGCCGCCGGTCATGCGTTCACGCTGCAGGCGCAGCATGATCACCACGTCGACGTCCTTCAGGCCCGCGGCCAGGTCGGTGTAGACCTTCACCCCGTATTGTTCGACGCCGACCGGCAGCAAGGTCTTCGGCGCGATCACGCGGATGTCCGGGCAGCCGAGGGTCTTGAGCGCGAGCATGTTCGAACGCGCCACCCGCGAGTGCAGGATGTCGCCGACGATGGCCACCGAAAGATTTTCGAAACTGCCCTTGTGCCGACGGATGGTCAGCATGTCGAGCATGCCCTGGGTCGGGTGCGCGTGGCGGCCATCGCCGCCGTTGATGATCGCCACCTGCGGGCAGACGTGTTCGGCGATGAAGTGCGCGGCGCCGGAGTCGCCGTGGCGCACGACGAACATGTCGGCGGCCATCGCCTCGAGGTTGCGCAGGGTATCGAGCAGGGTTTCACCCTTGCTCGCCGAGGAGGTGGACACGTTCAGCGTGATCACATCCGCCGATAGCCGCTGGGCGGCCATTTCGAAGGTGGTGCGGGTGCGGGTGGAGTTCTCGAAGAACACATTGCACACGGTCTTGCCGCGTAACAATGGGACTTTCTTCACCGCCCGGGCGCCGACTTCGAGAAAGGAGTCGGCGGTGTCGAGGATTTCGGTCAACAGCTCGCGGCGCAGGCCGTCGAGCGACAGGAAATGGCGTAGCTGGCCCTGATCGTTGAGCTGCAGCGGGCGCTTGGCGTCTAGAGGCGTCATCGCAAAGGACTCTTTAAAGGGCGAGGTCTTGAAGTTCGAGTTGGAGCGGCGCGGGGCCGGACAATTTTACCCGTTCCGTGGGCGCCAGCGACAGTGTTGCGCCGACCACATCGGGACGGATCGGCAATTCGGCGGCATCGAGGTCCAGCAGGCTGACCAGCGTCACGCTGGCCGGGCGGCCGTAGTCGAACAGTTCATTGAGGGCGGCGCGGATGGTTCGGCCGCTCATCAACACGTCGTCGATCAGCACCAGGTGCTGGCCTTCGATCTCGAACGGCAGCTCGGACGGGCGCACTTGCGGGTGCAGGCCACTCTGGCTGAAGTCGTCGCGGTAGAAGGACACATCCAGGATACCGAGGGGGGCCGCGTTGCCAAGGGCCTTGAGCAGCGCCTGGGCGACCCATACGCCGCCGGTACGGATGCCAATGAAGCGCGGCTCGGCAATGCCGCGTTTGCTCAGGTAGGCGGTGAGATCGACGGCCATCTGGCTGATCAGGTCGGCGGGATTGGGCAGGCTCATGGTTGCTCCTTCAAGGGCCCTTGCGGGAATCAAGACGAGGGTGAATCGTTCGGGCCTCGCCAGTGTTCAGGATTCGGCGGGCGTCGGGTGTTCTTCGATCCAGCTTTGCAGTAGCAGCTTGGCGGCGATGGCGTCCACCGGGTTGTCGCGATAGGTCCCTTTCTGACCGCCACGGGCCATGCGTTCGCCCTTGGCTTCGAAGGTGGTCAGGCGCTCGTCCTGGGTGAAGAACGGCAGGTTGTAGCGGCCGTTGAGCCGGCGGGCGAATTTCTCCGCCCGGGCGCACATGTCGCTGGGGCTGCCGTCCATGTTCAGCGGCAGGCCGACCACTACGGCGTCGGGCTGCCACTCCTTGATCAGGGCTTCGACCTGGTTCCAGTCGGGAATACCGTTCTGCGCCTTCAGGGTGCACAGCTCGCGGGCTTGCCCGGTGATCATCTGGCCGACGGCGACGCCGATCTGTTTGGTGCCGTAGTCGAAACCCAGCAGCAGGCGAATGGCGGCCATCAGGCGTGGCCCGCCTGGCTGGTGAGCAGGCTGAGGTTGATGCCCAGGTGGGCGGCGGCGGCGGCCAGGCGCGCGTCGCTGTCGGTTTCGAAGAGGATGTCCGGGGAAAACGGGCAGGTCAGCCAGGCGTTGTCGGCCAGCTCCGCTTCCAGTTGCCCGGCTTCCCAGCCGGCGTATCCCAGGGCGATCAGGCTGCGCGGCGGGCCCTCGCCGTCGGCAATGGCGAACAGCACGTCCTGGGAGGTGGACAGCGCCAGGCCGTCCAGTTCGACGGTGGCCTGGTAGGTCTGGCCGATGGGGTGCAGGACAAAGCCGCGGTCGGTTTGCACCGGGCCGCCGGAATAGATCGGCACATGCTGGCAGAGAGCTGGCGGCTCGATGTCCGGGCGCAGTTGTTCGAGGATATCGGCCAGGTTCAGCGATTGTGGGCGGTTGATCACCAGCCCCATGGCACCGTTCGCGCTGTGCTCGACTATATAAGTGACGGTCTGCGCGAAGTTCGGGTCGGCCATATGCGGCATGGCGATCAGGAAGTGATGCTTGAGGTACGTCGGGGTGAGGTTTTTCATGAGCCTTAGTGTGGCCGTGGGCGGGCGACCTGACAAGCAGATCAAGCGCTTGATGCGGCACGTTTGTACTTCGGGCGCTCCCACAGGTTCGAGGCCCGCCAGGGGAATTCAATCGGATGCGCTCAATTGCTGGAAAGCTTGTCGCCCCGGGCAAAACGCCAGGTACGGATGATCTCCAGGCGGTCGATATCCGACAGATCGCCGGTAAAGGGCGCGAACGGGGCCGCCAGGCGCACGATACGTTGCGCCGCCTGGTCCAGCAGTGGCTGTCCGGAGGACTCCAGCACCAGCACTTCATAGAGCGAGCCGTCATGATTGATCGAGACCATCATGCGTAAATTGCCGTAGATCTGCTGGCGCCGGGCTTCCTCGGGATAATTGAGGTTGCCGATGCGTTCGACCTTCTTGCGCCAGTCTTCCTTGTACCAGGCGCCCTTGTCGCGCATGGTCGAGGCCGCGCTCAAGCGGTGGATCCGCGGTCGCTTGGCGTAGAGCTGCTGTTCCTTGGCCAGTTCCGCTTCGAGGCTGGCGATGTCGCTGGACAGTTGCGAGCTGTCGAACGTCGGCGCCGCTGGCTGAGGCGCGGCCTCGGTCTTGACCTGTTCATGCTTGATCACGGCTTTCTTCGGCTTCGGCGCCACCGTGGTGACCACCGCCTTCGGCGCCGCTTCCGTCACTTCCTGTTTGGCCGGCGGCGGTGGGGTGACCTGATTGATGGTGTTGTCCTGGAACGGCGCGACCTCGGTGGTCTTGGGAATCGCCTTTTTATCCAGGGTGCCGCTGCCTTGCTGGTTGTCCTGGGCGAGGAAATCGGCCTTTTCGGGCGCTTTCTCGCTCTTGAAGGTGGCCAGGGTGATTTCCAGGGTCTTGCTGATCTGCTTGGGCTCGACGAAGGTGAAACCCAGGCCGAGGATCAGCGCCAGGTGGATCAGCGCGGCCAGGAAAAGCGTGAAGCCGAGCCGATCCGCCGGGCGTATGCCGGCGTGGGAGAGTTCGGGAGGCAGATCGGCGGGAAGCGTCATGACCAGGAAACCAACATTGCATGTATCGAAAGCCGAACATGATAACGCAATGTTGGTTTTTTCTCGGCTGTTCTACATCAGCGGGCTTGCAGCTTGCGCTCAATGGCATCCATCAGCAGGCCGCCGATGTCGGTGCCAAAGGCGTTGTCGATCTCGCGGATGCAGGTCGGGCTGGTGACGTTGATTTCCGTCAGGTGCTCGCCGATCACGTCCAGGCCGACGAACAGCAGGCCTTTCTCGCGCAAGGTCGGGCCGACCTGGGCGGCGATCCAGCGGTCGCGCTCGGTCAGCGGGCGGGCTTCGCCGCGCCCGCCAGCGGCCAGGTTGCCACGGGTTTCACCGGCGGCCGGAATTCGCGCCAGGCAATACGGCACCGGCTCGCCGTCGACCATCAGGATGCGCTTGTCGCCGTCCTTGATCCCCGGCAGGTAGGCCTGGGCCATGATCTGCTGGCTGCCCAGGGCGGTCAGGGTCTCGAGGATCACCGACAGGTTCGGATCGCCGACCCGATGGCGGAAGATCGAGGTGCCGCCCATGCCGTCCAGTGGCTTGAGGATCACGTCGCCGTGTTTGCCGGCAAATTCGCGCAACACATCGGCGCGACGGCTGACCACGGTGGCCGGCGTGCACTGCGGGAACTGGGTGGCGAACAGCTTTTCATTGCAGTCGCGCAGGCTCTGCGGCTTGTTGACCACCAGCACCCCGGCGCGCTCGGCCTGTTCCAGCAGGTAGGTGGAGTAGACGAACTCCATGTCGAAGGGTGGATCCTTGCGCATCAGGATCACATCAAGGTCGCTGAGGGCCGTGTCGGTCTCGGCTGCCAGCTCGAACCACTGCTCGGGGTTGGCGAACACCTTCAGTGGACGCATGCGTGCCCGGGCCACGCCGGCGTCTTGGTACAGGTCCTGCTGTTCCATGTAGAACAGGCTCCAGCCGCGCGCTTGGGCGGCCAGCAGCATGGCCAGGGAGCTGTCCTTCTTATAGGAAATGTTGGCGATGGGGTCCATGACAATCCCGAGACGAACGCTCATGGGCTATATCCTCTATGGGCCGTGATGGCCGAAATGACTTGAAAAAGTGGCGTCAGAGTGGCGCTACACCGATTCCCGGTCAAGGAAAAAGCGACTGCCCGGGCGCGGCCGGGGGCGGTTGATAGATTGCATCATGAGACTGTGCTAAAAAGGCTCGCATGCCGCTCGAAGCGCTTACACATCAAGGGCTTCGCGCCTGAAAACCGCTTAGGTGCAGTCAATCGAGTCGCTGTGGCGATGGTAGAGCAGATATGGAACAGCATTCCACGGCCCTGAAAGTGATGGTCATCGACGACTCCAAGACGATTCGTCGAACCGCCGAGACGCTGTTGAAACACGTGGGGTGCGAGGTGATCACGGCCATCGACGGTTTCGATGCGCTGGCCAAGATCGCCGATCATCATCCGGGGATTATCTTCGTCGATATCATGATGCCGCGCCTGGATGGCTACCAGACCTGCGCCCTGATCAAGAACAATCGTGCGTTCAAGTCCACGCCGGTGATCATGCTGTCCTCCAAGGATGGCCTGTTCGACAAGGCCAAGGGGCGTATCGTCGGTTCCGATCAGTTTTTGACCAAGCCGTTCAGCAAGGAAGAACTGCTGGCCGCGATCAAGGCCCATGTGCCGGGGTTCGCGGTGGTAGAACAAGCACATTGACGGGCGGCCGTTTGGCCGCCCGCCTTATAAGCAGTGGGGAACACCATGGCACGTATCCTGATCGTCGATGATTCGCCGACTGAAATGTACAAACTGACCGGCATGCTGGAAAAGCACGGTCATGAGGTGCTCAAGGCCGAGAACGGTGCCGATGGCGTGGCCCTGGCCCGCCAGGAGAAGCCCGACGCGGTCTTGATGGACATCGTCATGCCGGGCCTCAATGGCTTCCAGGCCACCCGGCAACTGACCAAGGACAGTGAAACCAGCCACATCCCGGTGATCATCATCACCACCAAGGATCAGGAAACCGACAAGGTCTGGGGCACGCGCCAGGGCGCCCGCGACTACCTGACCAAGCCGGTGGAGGAAGACACCCTGATCAAGACCCTGAACAGTGTCCTCGCCGGCTGACGGCCCGCGCCCATGAGCCCGTCACAGACCGCCTTCCAGCTGCTGTTGGAAATCGACCAGCGCTGTCGTTTGCTGGCGGCTGACCTGCCGTCGCAGCAGGCCCGCCAGGATACCTGGAGCGGCATCGGCTTTCGCCTTGGCGAGCACTGGTATGTGGCGCCGATGGGCGAAGTCGGCGAGGTCCTGCATGAGCCGCGCGTCACCCTGTTGCCGGGGGTGAAACCCTGGGTCAAGGGCGTTGCCAACTTGCGTGGACGTTTGCTGCCGATCATGGACCTGTGCGGTTTTTTCGGCCATGAACTCTCGATCTTGCGCAAGCAGCGGCGGGTGTTGGTGGTGGAATACAAGGACGTGTTCGCCGGCCTGATGGTGGACGAAGTCGCGGGTTTGCAGCACTTTCCACTGGGCGGGCAGCAGGGACTGGCGGTGCCGCCGCCGGATGACGCGGTGGCACCCTTTGTCCGGGGCCGTTTCGAGCGTGAACGCAGTTGGTGGGTGTTCAGCCCGTTTGCCCTGGCGCAGGCGCCGGGGTTTCTGGATGTGGCCTTACAGGCAGGGGCCTGATCGATGACAAACGCTAAAACCGGCAAACCGTTGGAGGCTTCGCGCAGTCGTTCGCAGATCCTGGTGCTGTTTATTGCCCTGATCGTGTTCATCATGCTGCTGTTCGCCAACTTTGCCTATCTGAACACCCAGTCCACCTACGACAAGCAATACATCAGCCATGCCGGCGAACTGCGGGTGCTGTCCCAGCGTATCGCCAAGAACGCCACGGAAGCGGCTTCCGGCAAGGCCGCGGCATTCAAGCTGCTGAGTGATGCGCGCAACGATTTCGCCCAGCGCTGGGGCTACCTGAAGAAAGGCGACCCGGCCACCGGCCTGCCCGCCGCGCCGCCCGCCGTGCGCCCGGAAATGCATGCGGTGCAGCAGGACTGGGAAAACCTGCTGAGAAACACCGACGCCATCCTGGCCAGCGAACAGACCGTGCTGTCGTTGCATCAGGTCGCCGCGACCCTGGCCGAAACCGTACCGCAGTTGCAGGTCGAATACGAAAAGGTCGTGGAGATTCTCCTGCAGCGCGGCGCTCCGGCGGCGCAGGTGGCCATGGCCCAGCGCCAGTCGTTGCTCGCCGAGCGCATCCTGGGGGCGGTGAACACGGTACTGGCCGGCGACGAAACCTCGTCCCAGGCCGCCGATGCCTTCGGTCGCGACGCCGCCCGTTTCGGCCAGGTCCTCAACGGTATGCTCCAGGGCAACGCGGCCCTGAAAATCACCCAGGTCGAAGACAAGGACGCCCGCGCCCGCCTGGGGGATATTGCCGAGCTCTTCGAGTTCGTCTCCGGCTCGGTGGATGAAATCCTCGAGACCTCGCCGCAGTTGTTCCAGGTCCGCGAGTCGGCCGGGAATATCTTCAGTTTGTCGCAGACGTTGCTGGACGAAGCCTCGCACCTGGCCAATGGTTTTGAAAACCTTGCCGGCGAACGCTCCCTGGACACCATCGGTGGATATGTCCTGGGCCTGCTGGCCCTGGCCTCGATCATCCTGATCGGCCTGGTCATGGTCCGCGAGACCAATCGGCAGTTGCACGAGACCGCCGAGAAAAACGAACGCAACCAGCACGCGATCATGCGCCTGCTCGACGAAATCGAGGACCTGGCCGACGGCGACCTGACCGTCACCGCCTCGGTCACCGAAGACTTCACCGGGACCATTGCCGACTCCATCAACTATTCCGTCGACCAGTTGCGCGATCTGGTGGCCACCATCAACCTCACCGCCGGCCAGGTCGCCGCCGCCGTGCAGGAAACCCAGGCCACCGCCATGCAACTGGCAGAGGCCTCCGAGCACCAGGCCCAGCAGATTTCCGAGGCGTCCACCGCCATCAGCGACATGGCCGAGTCGATCGACCAGGTCTCGGCCAACGCCGCCGAGTCTTCAGCGGTGGCCGAGCGTTCGGTGGAGATCGCCAACAAGGGCAATGAGGTGGTGCACAACACCATTCACGGCATGGACAACATTCGCGAACAGATCCAGGACACCGCCAAGCGGATCAAGCGCCTGGGCGAATCTTCCCAGGAAATCGGCGACATCGTCAGTCTGATCGACGACATTGCCGACCAGACCAATATCCTCGCCCTCAACGCGGCGATCCAGGCGTCCATGGCCGGCGATGCCGGGCGCGGTTTCGCGGTGGTGGCCGATGAAGTGCAGCGCCTGGCGGAGCGTTCGTCGGCGGCAACCCGGCAGATCGAAACCCTGGTGCGGGCGATCCAGACCGATACCAACGAGGCGGTGATCTCCATGGAGCAGACCACCACCGAAGTGGTGCGCGGTGCCCGCCTGGCCCAGGACGCCGGGGTGGCCCTGGAAGAGATCGAAGGGGTGTCCAAGACCCTGGCGGCCTTGATCCAGAGCATTTCCAACGCCGCCCAGCAACAGACCTCGTCGGCCGGGCAGATCTCGCTGACCATGAACGTGATCCAGCAGATCACCACCCAGACATCGTCCGGCTCGACCGCCACCGCCGAAAGCATCGGCAACCTGGCGAAAATGGCCAGCCAGTTGCGGCGCTCGGTCTCCGGTTTCACTTTGCCCGCGGCGCCCGATGCGCGTGAAACCCGTTAGTGGAGTCGTCATGAGCGATCAGCACGACTATGTGGCCCTCGAATGGGTCAAGGGCGAAATCGCCGATACCCTGAAACAGGCGCGCCAGGCCCTGGATGCGTTCGATGAGCCGACGCATTCGGCCCAGGACATCGCCGAGTGCCTGGAGTGTATTCACCAGGTCCACGGCAGTTTGCAGATGGTCGAGTTCTATGGCGCGGCGCTGCTTGCCGAAGAGACCGAAGCCCTGGCCCTGGCCGTGCAGCAGGGGCGGGTGGTCGATCTGCCGGAAGCGCTCAAGCTGCTACGCCAGGCGCTTGGCCAGATGCCGTTGTATCTGGACCGGGTCCACAGTGCGCGCCGCGATCTGCCACTGGTGGTGCTGCCGCTGCTCAACGACCTGCGCAGCGCCCGAGGCGAAAGCCTGCTCTCGGAAACCAGCCTGTTCAGCCCGACCCTGCCGCAGCTGCCGCCACTGGACGAGGAAACCCTCGCTCAACTGACCCCGGCGGAACTGCCGGCCTTGCTGCGCAAGCTGCGGCAAATGCTGCAGACCGCGCTGGTCGGCTTGTTGCGCGAACAGGACGACGAGACCAACCTCGGCTATATGGCCAAGGTTTTCGCGCGCCTGGAAAGCTTGTGCCTGGAAGCGCCGTTGGGGCCGCTCTGGCAGGTCGCGTCGGCGCTGGTCGAGGGCATGCTTGCCGGGGCCATCGCCAACAGTCCGGCCCTGCGCAGCCTGCTCAAGGATTCCGACAAGGAGCTCAAGCGCCTTCTGGAACAGGGCATTGCCGGGATCAACCAGCCGGCCCCGGAAGAATTGCTCAAGAGCCTGTTGTTCTATATTGCCAAGGCGCGGCAGCCATCGGCGCGGATGCGGATCCTGAAAGAACGTTATGGCCTGGATGAAGCCCTGCCCGACACCGCGGTGGTCGACGAGGAGCGGGCCCGCCTGGCCGGCCCGGACCGCGATGCCATGCGTTCGGTGGTCGCGGCGTTGTGCGAGGAGCTGGTACGGGTCAAGGAACGCCTCCACTTGTTCGTGCGCGGCGACCGCCAGCACACCGACGAACTGTCCAGCCTGCTGGCACCCTTGCGGCAGATCGCCGATACCCTGGCGGTGCTCGGCTTCGGCCAGCCGCGCAAGGTCATCATCGACCAGACGGCGGTGGTCCTGGGCCTGGTCCAGGGCCAGCGCGAGCCGAATGACGCGGTGCTGATGGACGTCGCCGGGGCCTTGCTCTATGTCGAGGCGACCCTGGCCGGGATGATCGGCACCGTGGAGCCGGAAAGTCGCGAAGAAAGCCGCCTGCCGACCACCGACCTGAGCCAGATCCACCAGTTGGTGCTCAAGGAGTCGCGGATCTGCCTGCAACAAGCCAAGGACCTGATCATCGAGTACATCGATGCCGACTGGGACCGCGAGCGCCTGCTGCCCTTGCCAGAGTTGCTGACCCAGGTTCGCGGGGCCTTGGCGATGATTCCCCTCAATCGGGCCGCGAGCCTGCTGGAAACCTGCAATCGCTATATCCAGGATCATCTGTTGCAAGATCCGCAGCCGCCGTCCTGGCAGCAACTCGACCGCCTGGCCGATGCCCTGAGCAGTATCGAGTACTATCTCGAACGCCTGGGCGAAGACCACGAGGCCCCGGGTGAACGGCTGCTGGACCTGGCCGAGGAAAGCCTCGACGCCCTCGGCTACCGACCCGCCGAGCAGGATGTACCGGTGCTCGACGAGATTCTGAGCCCCAACGAAGCCCTGGTGATGCAGGACCTGCAGGCACTGGACAGTCCACAGGTGGCGCAGTCCCTGGCCGAGGTCCTGGCCAGCCCGGTGTCGGTGCTCAACCCGCCGGCCCGCCAGGTTCCGGGCAGCCTGCTGCCACCACCGGGTGACGAGGTACCGGTGGATGACGAATTGCGTGAAGTGTTCCTCGAGGAATGCGCGGAAGTGCTCGATGTGCTGCGCGAGTACCTGCCGCGCTGGGTGGCGAATACCGAGAGCAAATCGGCTCTGACCGAGTTGCGTCGGGCTTTCCACACGCTCAAGGGCAGCGGCCGAATGGTGCGGGCGCTGGTGCTCGGCGAACTGGCCTGGGCCGTGGAGAACCTGCTCAATCGCGTGCTCGAACACAGTGTCGAGGCCGATGCGCCGGTCCGGCAGTTGCTCGACGATGTGCTGCGGGTGTTGCCGGAACTGGTCGGCGAGTTTGCCGAGCATGCCCAGCGTCAGCGCGACGATGTCGACCGGTTGGCCGCCCGTGCCCATGAGTTGGCGAGCGCGGGCGAGGCGGTGAGCGGGGAGGGCGGAGAAACCGAGGATGAGTCCATCGACCGGCAGTTGCTGGAGATTTTCCGCAACGAGGCCGAGACCCACCTGGACAGCCTCAATCATTTCCTCGAACAGGCCACCGAGCATCTGCCGCTGCTGGCCAGCGACGAACTGCAAAGGGCCTTGCACACCCTCAAGGGCAGTGCCTATGTGGCGGGCGTGCGACCGATCGCCGAACTGGCGGCACCGTTTTACCACCTGGTGCGTGAGTTCAAGGCCCACCTGTTGCCACTGGACCTGGACGAGGTCGAGTTGCTGCTGGAGGCTGAAGTCCTGTTGCACCAGGGTTTGAAGCAACTGGCGGACGACCCGTTGGCGGCCATCGATGGCGCCTCGGAACTGATCCAGCGTGCCGAGACCCTGCTCGCGGCCCGGCTGGAGTCGTTGCTCAGTGTTTCCAGCAGCACCAAGCGCGACCCGCGACTGATCAACAACTTCCTGGCCCAGGGCATGGACATCCTGCTGGATGCGGAAAACCTGCTGCTGCGCTGGCAGCAGCACCCCGGCCAGCGCCAGGAACTCAACGACCTGCTGGACGAACTGACCACCCTTGGCCAGGGCGCTCACAGTGCCGACCTGCACCCGCTGGACGAACTCTGCGAAGCCTTGCTGGACTTGTACGGCGCGGTCGAAGAAAGCAGCCTGGCGGTCAGCGAGCGGTTTTTCCATGAGGCGCAGAGTGCCCATGAAGCGCTGCTCAACATGTTTGACGAACTGGCCGCTGGCCAGGAGATCAAGGCGCAGCCGGCGCGGGTCCGGGCCTTGCGCGAGTTGCTCGACGAGGCCCTCGACCCGTCCGCCACCGGGCTGATCAAGACCGATGGCAACCGGGCCGCGAGCATCGCCGAACTGGGCGCCGCCACCGCTGAAGCGAGCGAGGCCCTTGAGGCGGTGGACCTCGACGATGAGATCGTGGTGATCTTCCTCGAAGAAGCCGCGGATATCCTCGACAGCGCCGGGCTGGCCTTGCAGCGTTGGCTCGACGAACCGGACAACGCCGCGCCGTTGCTGTCCCTGCAACGGGATCTGCACACCCTCAAGGGCGGGGCGCGCATGGCCGAGATCGGCCCGGTGGGCGATCTGGCCCATGAGCTGGAAAATCTCTACGAGGGGCTGGTGGACCGGCGCTTCAGCCATTCTCCCGAACTGGCGCTGCTGTTGCAGAAGAGCCATGACCGCTTGGCCGTCCTGCTGGACCAGCTCCAGGGGCATCAGACCCTGGGCGATCCGAGCGCCCTGATCGAAAGCCTGCGTCTGTTCCGCCAGGCCGGCAGCGCGCCGCTGGAGGTCAGCGAAGCCATCGAGGCAACGGCCGCCGGTAGCGACCCGGAGCTACTGGAGATCTTTCTCGAGGAAGGTTTCGATATCCTCGAAAGCTCCGCTGCGGCCTTGCTGCGCTGGCAGGCCGAGCCGGCGAATCGCCAGGACGTGGAAACCCTGCTGCGCGACCTGCACACCCTCAAGGGCAGCGCGCGGATGGTGGAAATCGTGCCGATCGGCGACCTGGCCCATGAACTGGAATTTCTCTACGAAGGGCTCTCGGCGGGCCAGTTGCAAGCGGGGAGCGAGCTGTTCGGCTTGTTGCAGGTTGGCCATGATCGCCTGGCGCAGATGCTCGATGCGGTTCGCGCGCAAAAGCCGGTAGTGCCCGCCGATGCCCTGATCCAGGATATCCAGGCGTTTGGTCGGCAGTCGCCGATCAATCTGCCGGCAGCCGTCTCGACTGTCCCCCCGGCGTCGCCCAAAGTCGAGGTAGCGATGGTCGCCGAGGCCGAGCGGGCGGCCCAGGATATGGTCAAGGTTTCCGCTGACGTGCTCGAAGACCTGGTCAACCTGGCGGGTGAAACCTCGATCTTCCGTGGTCGTATCGAGCAGCAGGTCAATGACGCCAGGATCGCGCTCAATGAAATGGAAACCACCATCGAGCGCATGCGCGACCAGTTGCGGCGCCTCGACACCGAGACCCAGGGCCGTATTCTCAGCCGCCAGCAGGTGGAGGCCGAGCGCCTGGGCTATGAAGAGTTCGATCCGCTGGAAATGGACCGGCATTCCCAGTTGCAGCAATTGTCGCGGGCCTTGTTCGAGTCCGCCTCCGACCTGCTGGACCTCAAGGAGACCCTGGCCGGGCGTAACCTGGATGCGGAAAACCTGTTGGCGCAACAGGCGCGGGTCAACACCCAGTTGCAGGAGGGCCTGATGCGCACGCGCATGGTGCCGTTCGAGCGCCTGGTGCCGCGCCTCAAGCGCATCGTCCGGCAGGTGGCGGGGGAGTTGGGCAAGGAGGTCGATTTCGTGATCGGCAATGCCGAGGGCGAGATGGATCGCAATGTCCTGGAGCGCATGGTCGCGCCCCTGGAGCATATGTTGCGTAACGCTGTCGACCATGGCCTGGAAAATGCCGAAGGCCGCCGCGCCGCCGGCAAGCCGGAGCAGGGGCTGATCACCCTGGACCTGTCCCACGAAGGCGGCGACATCGTCTTCGACATCCGTGACGACGGCGCCGGAATACCGCTCGAAGCGGTGCGGCGCAAGGCGATCAAGCGTGGTCTGCTGGAACCGGACATGCCGATCAGCGATCGCGACGTGTTGCAGTTCATCCTGCAGCCGGGGTTTTCCACCGCGGAAAAGATCACCCAGATTTCCGGGCGCGGCGTGGGCATGGACGTGGTTCACGAAGAAGTGCGGCAACTGGGCGGGAGCATGCGTATCGATTCGATCCCGGGGCAGGGCGTGCACTTTCAGATCCGTCTGCCGTTCAGCGTCTCGGTGAACCGGGCGCTGATGGTGCAATGCGCCGACGAGCAATATGCCGTGCCGCTGAACACCGTCGAGGGACTGGTGCGGGTATTGCCGGGCGAGCTGGAAAGCTATTACCAACTTGATCCACCGCGCTACGAGTACGCCGGGCAGACCTACGAACTGCGTTATCTGGGCGAGCTGCTGCAAACCGTGAGCAAGCCGAAGCTACTGGGCCAGAGCCTGCCGCTGCCGGTATTGCTGGTGCACTGCAACGATCAGCGGGTGGCGCTGCAGGTGGACTCGCTGGCGGGCTCGCGGGAAATCGTGGTCAAGAGCCTGGGGCCACAGTTCGCCTCGGTGCCGGGGTTGTCGGGGGCGACCATCCTTGGCGACGGTCGCGTGGTGCTGATTCTCGACTTGCTCGCCCATGTGCGCAGCGCATTGGCGCGGGCTCCGGAGCAGTCCGTGTCCAGTGGTGCCAGCGTGGATGCCACGCTGGTGCGCCCGACCCTGGTCATGGTGGTGGACGACTCGGTCACCGTGCGCAAGGTCACCAGTCGGTTGTTGGAGCGCAACGGGATGAACGTGCTGACGGCCAAGGATGGCGTGGATGCCATGGCATTGCTGGAAGAACACACCCCGGACCTGATGCTGTTGGATATCGAAATGCCGCGCATGGACGGTTTCGAGGTGGCGACGCGGATCCGCAACGATGAGCGCCTCAAGGACCTGCCGATCATCATGATCACCTCGCGTACCGGCCAGAAGCACCGCGACCGGGCCATGGCCATTGGCGTCAACGAGTACCTGGGCAAGCCGTACCAGGAGTCGGTGTTGCTGGAAAGCATCGCCTATTGGAGTCAGGTCCATGCATGAGCACAGCACCAGCAGCCTGACGGGGCTGATGCTGCCATTGGCGGATCGTTACCTGCTGTTGCCGAATGTCGCGGTGGCGGAGCTGATTGATTACCAGCGCGGCGAACCGGCGAGCGATGCGCCGCCGTGGTATCTGCGGCAGGTGACCTGGCGCAACCAGCAATTGCCGCTGATCAGCTTCGAGGCGGCGTGCGGCGGTCCGCTGGCGGTGGGGGATCGGGCGCGGATCGTGGTGCTCAATGCCCTCGGTGGGCGGCCGGAGTTGAAGTTCATCGCGCTGGTGATCCAGGGTATTCCGCGCTCGTACAAGCTCGACAGCCAGCTGAGTTTTGTCGATGTGCCGCTGTGCCGGTTCGAGAAAGCGGCGGTGCAGGTTGGCGAATGGGTGGCGAGGGTGCCGGACCTGCTGGGGTTGGAGCAGTTGGTGTTGGAGTCGGGGTTGGCCTGACGGGTACTGTGCGGGAGCGCGCTTGCTCGCGATGGTGCCCCAGGCACCGCTGAACCTGACAAGTACAGAACCATTACCCTGAGCGTAATGATCCTCCGGCGGGCTTGATTGATGCCTTGCCAATACACTCCTACTGTCTACTCCACAAAAGCGAACCCGTGGAGTGAGCATGACAACCCCCAATTCCCCCGACTCGCGCTGGACCCGGCGGCGCGCCGAGAAGCAGCGGCGTCTCGCGCAGGTGCAAGCCCTCGCCGACGGTGTGGTGTTGCCGACCGACAAGATCGTCGCCGCCCTCGAAGCCCTGATCATGCCGGGCGACCGGGTGGTGCTGGAGGGCAATAACCAGAAGCAGGCGGATTTCCTTTCCCGCTCCCTGGTGAAAGCCGATCCGGCCAAGCTCCACGATTTGCACATGATCATGCCCAGTGTCGGTCGCGCCGAGCACCTGGACCTGTTCGAGCGCGGCATCGCCCGCAAGCTGGACTTTTCCTTCGCCGGCACCCAGAGCCTGCGCATCAGCCAGTTGCTGGAAGACGGCCTGCTGGAAATCGGCGCCATTCACACCTACATCGAACTCTATGCGCGCCTGGTGGTGGACCTGATCCCCAATGTCGTGCTCAGTGCCGGTTTCATGGCCGACCGCGCCGGCAACATTTATACCGGTCCCAGCACCGAAGACACCCCGGCGCTGATCGAGCCGGCGGCCTTCAGCGACGGGATTGTGATCGTCCAGGTCAATCAACTGGTCGATGACGTCAGCGAATTACCGCGGGTGGATATTCCCGCGTCCTGGGTCGACTTCGTGGTGGTGGCCGACAAACCTTTCTATATCGAGCCGTTGTTCACCCGCGATCCACGCCATATCAAGCCGGTACACGTGTTGATGGCGATGATGGCGATTCGTGGGATCTACGAAAGACACAAGGTGCAGTCCCTCAACCATGGGATTGGTTTCAATACCGCGGCCATTGAACTGATCCTGCCGACCTACGGCGAATCCCTCGGCCTGAAAGGCAAGATCTGCCGCAACTGGACACTCAACCCGCACCCGACGCTGATTCCCGCCATCGAAAGCGGCTGGGTCGAAAGTGTGCATTGCTTCGGCACCGAACTGGGCATGGAACACTACATCGCGGCGCGGCCGGACGTGTTCTTCACCGGACGCGACGGCTCGTTGCGTTCGAACCGGATGTTCTGCCAGTTGGCCGGGCAGTATGCGGTGGATCTGTTTATCGGCGCGACCTTGCAGGTTGATGGTGACGGTCATTCGTCCACCGTGACCCGCGGTCGCCTGGCCGGTTTCGGCGGGGCGCCGAATATGGGGCATGACCCGCGCGGTCGTCGCCACGGTACTCCGGCCTGGCTCGATATGCGCCTCGATAGCGGCGATGCACCCGAAGCCTTGCTTGAGCGCGGCAAAAAGCTGGTGGTGCAGATGGTCGAGACCTTCCAGGAAGGCGGCAAACCGACCTTCGTTGAAACCCTCGATGCCGTGGAGGTGGCGAGGAAAAGCGGGATGCCGTTGGCGCCGATCATGATCTATGGCGACGACGTCACCCATTTGCTCACTGAAGAAGGCATCGCTTACCTGTACAAGGCGCGTTCCCTGGAAGAACGCCAGGCGATGATCGCCGCCGTGGCCGGCGTCACCGCCATCGGTTTGCGGCATAACCCCAAGGATACCCTGCGGATGCGTCGCGAAGGCTTGATAGCCTTGCCCGAGGACCTGGGCATTCGGCGCACCGACGCCAGCCGCGAACTGCTGGCGGCCAAGAGCGTGGCCGACCTGGTGGAGTGGTCGGGTGGCCTGTACAACCCGCCCGCCAAATTCAGGAGCTGGTAAATGCACGCTCCCAATCTGCAAGCCCAACCCTTGTCTCTGGCCGAGCGTTTGGCGGACTTCGCGGTGGAAGCGCTGATCGACGAGGCCGACCTGTCGCCCAAGCCGGCCTTGGTGGATCGACGCGGCAACGGGGCGCACAGCGATCTGCATCTGGGCCTGATGCATGCTTCGGCCTTGTCGTTGTGGCCGATGTTCAAGGAGATGGCCGAAGCGGCGCAAGGTATGGACAACCTCCGCGACGCTACGGAAAACACCGCCCCCTGTAGGAGCGAGCTTGCTCGCGATGAGGGTCCAGGCACCGCTGGGCCCCAGGTTTCCCGCGTAATCGTCGACGTCCATCGCGAGCAAGCTCGCTCCTACGGGGAGCCGGGCATCGGTTTGCCGCTACGTGAAGCCCTGGGCCGTATCGGTCGCGAAGGCGAGCAGGCGATGCTCCAGACCACCGGCGGAGTGAATACCCATCGCGGGGCGATCTGGGCCTTGGGGCTGCTGGTGGCGGCAGCGGCGCTGGACCCTCGTGCCGTGACCGCCAACGCCCTGACGCTACGTGCCGCCCGCCTGGCCTTGCTGGAAGACCGCTACGCGCCCAATGGCACCAGCCACGGCCGCCAGGTCGCGCAACGCTACGGTGCTCGCGGCGCCCGGGAAGAGGCGCAACTGGGCTTCCCGACCGTGACCGGACTTGGTCTGCCGCAACTCAAGCGCAGCCGGCTCGCCGGTCATGGCGAACAGAACGCCCGGCTGGATGCCCTGCTCGCCATCATGACCCGCCTGGCCGACACCTGCGTGCTCTACCGCGCTGGCGTGCCAGGTTTGCAGGCCATGCAACAGGGCGCCCGCGCCGTGCTGGCGGCGGGCGGTAGCGCCAGCCTGGCCGGACGGCGCTGCCTGCATGAATTGGATCAACAGCTGTTGGCGATAAACGCTTCACCGGGGGGCGCGGCGGATCTGCTCGCCGCCTGCCTGCTGATCGATCGCCTCGAACAGGAAGCCTTGTAATGGAAAAATTGTCCTTTGAATTCCCCGCCGGCCAACCGCCCAAAGGGTGCGCGCTGGTGGGCTGCGTCGGTTCGGGTGATCTGGAAGTGTTGCTGGAGCCCGGTCGTCCCGGCACGCTGTCGATCCAGGTTACCACCTCGGTGAACGGCAGCTCCGCCCGCTGGCAACACCTGTTCGAACGGCTGTTCGACGGCCAGTTGTTGCCCGCGCTGGCCATCGATATCCATGATTTCGGCGCCACCCCCGGGGTGGTCCGTTTGCGCCTGGAACAAGGTTTCGAGGAGATCGACCATGACTGACAGCGCGCGTTTGTTGCACAAACACAGCTTCGTCGAACTCGGTGCCCGGCAGCGCGCCCGGGCCTTGCTCGATCGCGGCAGTTTTCGCGAGTTGCTCGACCCCTTTGCCCGGATCATGTCGCCCTGGCTCGAACGCCAGGGCGTGGTGCCGCAGGCCGACGACGGCGTGGTGATTGCCAAGGGCCGCATTGACGGCTTGCCGGTGCTGATCGCGGCCATCGAAGGCGCGTTCCAGGGCGGCAGTCTCGGTGAAGTCGGCGGTGCGAAAATCGCCGGGGCCCTGGAGCTGGCCGCCGAAGACAACCGCAACGGCGTTCCGACTCGTGCCGTGTTGCTGCTGGAGACCGGTGGCGTGCGTTTGCAGGAGGCCAACCTGGGGCTGGCGGCCATCGCCGACATCCACGCGGCGATTGTCGACCTGCGCCGTTATCAGCCGGTGATCGGCGTGGTGGCCGGCAGCGTCGGGTGTTTTGGCGGTATGTCCATCGCGGCGGGGCTGTGCAGTTATCTGCTGGTGACCCAGGAGGCGCGCCTGGGCCTCAACGGCCCGCAGGTGATCGAACAGGAGGCTGGGCTGGCGGAGTACGACTCCCGTGACCGGCCGTTTATCTGGAGCCTGACCGGTGGCGAACAACGTTTCGCCAGTGGCCTCGCGGATCGTTATGTCGCCGACGATGTGGCGTTGATCCAGCAACAGGTCAGCGCATTGCTGGAGGCCGGCTTGCCCGAGGTGCAGCGTAGTCGGCAGGCGGATGGCTACCTGCGACGCTTGGCTGAACTGGATGCCGAACCGCAGATTGATCCGGCCACGGTGCGCCGTCTTTTCCAAGGAGATCGCCCATGAGCGCTTATTCCCTGCGCGGTTTGCACTGGTTCCAGGCCCTGACCGCGGGGGCTGGCGAAGTGCCCGGCCTGCCGCCGTCGTTGAAAGTCGCGGATGCCCGACTCGCGGGGCAACCGGTGCGTTTTCTCGCGGTAGTGGCTGATCCGGCCAACCGCTTTGTCCGTGCCCGCGACGGTGAGGTCGGGTTGCTCGAAGGCTGGGGCCTGGCCAAGGCCGTCGACGAGGTGATCGAGGCCGACAGCGGGCGCGCGGACAAGCGCGCCTTGGTCGCCATTGTCGATGTACCGAGCCAGGCCTACGGGCGCCGTGAAGAAGCCTTGGGGATTCATCAGGCCCTGGCCGGGGCGGTGGACAGTTATGCCCGGGCCCGCCTGGCGGGGCATGCGGTGATTGCGCTGTTGGTGGGCAAGGCGATGTCCGGGGCGTTCCTCGCCCATGGCTACCAGGCCAATCGGTTGATTGCCCTGCGCGATCCGGGGGTGATGGTCCATGCGATGGGCAAGGCGTCGGCGGCGCGGGTGACCTTGCGTAGCGTCGAGGAACTGGAGGCCCTGGCTGCCAGCGTGCCGCCGATGGCCTACGACATCGATAGCTTCGCCAGTCTCGGCCTGCTCTGGAAAACCCTGGGCGTGGAGCGGATCGAACAACCCACGGCGGCCGACCTGGCACAGGTGCGGGACTGCCTGGTCGAAGCCATCCATGATGTGGCGCGCAAGGGCCCGGACTTGAGTGGGCGGCTCGGCGCGAGCAACCGGGCGGCATCGAGTCGGGTCCGGCAACTGTTGCGCGAGCAGTGGTGAGCCGCGATGCGCGCTGACGCCCCGTTCCTGCCCCACGATCTGCTCTGGGGATTGACCCCGGAGCAGTTGCCGGAGAACGCCCCGGGCTGGGTGGCCGAGGTGCTGAGTCTCGGCCACCCGGTGGTGGTGCGGCGGGCGCTGAGCGCGCCTGATCTGGTGCCGGTGGGGGTACGCGGGCCTTTGCGGGAGCAGCGTTTCGCCACGTTGATGCCGCGGACGCTGGTCGCGCGTCGCGTGCGGCCCGAAGCCCTGATCGATATTGACGTCGCTGCGCGGGACTGGCCGGCCTTGCGGGCACTGCGTCACCTGCGTCCGTTGCTGAGTGAATCGAGGCTGGTCTGGGGCGTCGCTGGCAGTGCCGGTTTCGAACTGGCCAGCGGTTTTCCAACCCTGCATCAACAGAGCGACCTGGATCTGATTCTGCGTGTACCGCAAGCACTGTCCCGTCGTCAGGCCGCCGGCTTGTTGCAGCAACTCGACAACCCGTTCTGTCGCGTTGACCTGCAACTGCAAACCCCGTGGGGCGCGGTGGCACTGGCGGAGTGGGCGAGCTCGGCGCGCCGTGTTCTGCTCAAGCGGGCCAGTGGCGCGCAGTTGGTGCTCGACCCCTGGTCCGTCCAGGAGCAAATGGCATGAGCAGCCTGCTGGTGTTTCCCGGTCAGGGTGCGCAACAGCCCGGCATGCTGCATCGCCTGCCTGAGGCCGCGGTCGTCCGCGAATGCCTGGACGAGGCGCGTGCCGTGCTGGGTGAGGACGTGGCGTTGCTGGATACGCCGCAGGCCCTGGCCTCGACTCGGGCGGTGCAGCTTTGCCTGCTGATCGCCGGTGTGGCTTGTGCCCGGTTGCTGCTGGAAAACACCGTGTTGCCGGCTTATGTCGCCGGCCTGTCCATCGGCGCCTACCCGGCGGCGGTACTGGCCGAGTCCCTGGCGTTCGCTGATGCCCTGCGCCTGGTCAGCCTGCGTGGCGAATTGATGCAACAGGCTTATCCACAGGGCTATGGCATGACCGCCCTGATCGGGCTGGAGCTGACGGCTGTGGATAAGTTATTGGCCCAGGTGCACAGCGCAGGCACACCGGTCTACCTGGCGAATATCAACGCCGATAACCAATGCGTGATTGCCGGGAGCGACGAGGCGATGCGCGCGCTGGTTGCCCTGATGGGAAGGGACGGGGTGGTCAGGCGCCTGGCGGTCAGCGTGCCATCTCATTGCCCGCTGCTGGACGAGCCGGCCCAGGTACTGGCCGCCGCCTTTGCCCAGGTGCCGGTTCAGGCGCCGCGGCTGGGCTACCTCAGCGCTAGCAGCGCGCGGCTCCTGCGCGGCGCTGAACAGATCCGCGATGACCTGGCCTTCAATATGCGCCGGGTCGTCGATTGGCGCGGCACCGTACAGAGCGCCTATGAGCGCGGTGCCCGCCTGCAGATCGAACTGCCTCCGGGTTCGGTCTTGACCGGACTGGCGCGCCGGGTATTCGAGCAAGGCACCGTCATCGCGTTCGACGGCGCCCGATTGGATAGCCTCAAGGCGCTGTTGGATGAGGAGGGACGCCGTCACCGATAAACACCGGCTGCTGCTTCGAAGGACAAAAACAACAACTTCGGCAATGCGATGTGAGGATAACAACAATGATCATTTACGGTGTGGCACTGCTGGCGATTTGTACGCTGGCAGGGGTGATTCTGGGAGATATGCTGGGCGTGCTGCTGGGTGTCAAATCCAATGTCGGCGGGGTCGGGATCGCAATGATCCTGCTGATCTGCGCCCGGTTGTGGATGCATAAACGCGGCGGCCTGAGCAAGGATTGCGAGCTGGGCGTCGGTTTCTGGGGCGCCATGTACATTCCGGTAGTGGTCGCGATGGCCGCCAACCAGAACGTGGTCGCGGCGCTGCACGGCGGGCCGCTGGCACTGCTGGCGGCGATTGGTTCGGTAGTGGTCTGCGGTTGCGCCATTGCCCTGATCAGCCGGGTTCATAAAGGCGAGCCATTACCGGATGAGCCGGAAACCTTTGCCCCGACCTCAACCGCCACGGGAGGTCGCTGATATGTGGGAGCTCATTGGAAAGGGCCTGGGACAGAATGGACTGGTAACAGCATTCGCCGGTGTCGGCTTGGTGATGTGGGTGTCGGTGGTGCTGTCCAAGCGCCTGACCTATGGCCGGATCCATGGTTCGGCGATTGCCATCGCGATCGGCCTGGTACTGGCTTGGGTGGGTGGTACGCTGACGGGCGGGCAAAAAGGCCTGGCGGATGTCGCCATGTTTTCCGGCGTCGGGTTGATGGGCGGGGCGATGTTGCGTGACTTCGCCATCGTTGCCACGGCCTTCGAAGTCCAGGCGACCGAGGCGAAGAAGGCCGGCTTGATCGGTGCTCTGGCGCTGCTGCTGGGCACGCTGCTGCCGTTTGTGGTCGGGGCGAGCATGGCCTGGGCCTTCGGTTATCGCGATGCGGTGAGTATCACCACCATTGGTGCCGGGGCGGTGACCTATATCGTCGGGCCAGTGACCGGGGCGGCGATTGGCGCGAGTTCCGAAGTGGTGGCGCTGTCGATCGCGACAGGCTTGATCAAGGCGATTCTGGTGATGGTCGGCACGCCGGTGGCGGCGCGCTGGATGGGCCTGGACAATCCGCGTTCGGCAATGGTGTTCGGTGGTCTGGCGGGCACGGTCAGTGGCGTGACCGCTGGGCTGGCGGCGACGGATCGGCGGCTGGTGCCCTATGGAGCGCTGACGGCGACCTTCCATACCGGGTTGGGCTGTCTGCTCGGGCCTTCGCTGCTGTTCTTCATCGTGCGTGGGTTGGTGGGCTGATCCTGATAATACGGTGCCTGTTCTGACTTTTTCGCGGGCAAGCTCCGCTCCCACAATGTCCGCGGAGGACCAGGGTTGAGTGCACGACTCATAACTTGTGGGAGCGGAGCTTGTCGGATCGCCGCACCGCCGCGAAGAGGCCCTTGAACGCACTGAAAATGCATGATCAAACCTGATCGTTGGCAGCTCAGGTCAACCGGTTGGCATACATCCGGCACTCCGCCAACAGCGCCAACAGGTTGGGATCACGCTCCTTGGCCTTGAGGAACACCACGCCGATATGCTGTTGCAGGCGGTAGCGCGCCTGCAATGGAATCAGCTTCACCCGGTTTTCATACACCGCCGCAATCCGCCCCGGCAACAAGGCATAGCCGACCCCGGAGCTGACCATGCTCAACAGCGTGAAGATGTCGTTGACCTGCATCGCCACCTTCGGCTCGAAGCCTGCCTGCTCGAACACCCGGTTGCCATCCCGGTGCGTGGCGAAGCCTTGGGTCAGGGTGATGAAGGTCATGTCGCGCAAATCCGCCAGGTCCACTTCGCTCTGTTGGGAAAGTGGCGAGTCGGCGGGTGTCGCCAGGAAGATATCATCGGAAAACAGTGGCAGGCGCTCGCAGTCCGGGTCGTTGGTCGAGTCGTCCAACGACACCAGGATCGCGTCCACTTCCATGTTCTTGAGCTTGTAGAAGAGGTCGAAGTTCGAGCCCAGGATCAAGTCGATATTGAGTTCGCTGCGGCGGATCTTCAGGCCCATGATCAGTTGTGGCACGGTTTTCACGGTCAGCGAATAGAGCGACCCGAGTTTGAAGCGCTCGGCGGAGAAACCGGCGGCCTCGCGGGTCACGCGGATGCTTTCGAGCACGTCCTGAATCAGCTTCTGCGCGCGCTCTTCCAGCACATAGGCGCTTTCCAGCGGCGTCAGGTTGCGGCCTTCGTGCTTGAACAACGGGCAGCGCAGGGCGTTTTCCAGGGAGTGGATGGCCCGGTGAACGCTGACGTTGCTGGTCTGCAATTCGGCCGCCGCCCGCGCCAGATTGCCGGTGCGCATGAAGGCCAGGAACACCTCCAGCTTTTTCAGGGTCAGCTCTTCGTCGATCAGCATGGCGCGGGCTCTTTTTCGAATGCCCTGATTGTGCCCAAGTCCTGGGGTTTTGGCTGGGGCTTTTTCAGAATGGAGCCGGGTTTGGCCCAATGCCTGTCAGTGACACAGATGTCAGGCCGAGCACGATCTTGTGGTGAGCGGGCTTGCCCGCGCGCGGCTGCGAAGCAGTCGTGAAACCAGAGGCCTCGCTCTACCTGATAGACCGCGATCACTGGTATCAGGGCCGCTTCGCGCCCCAGCGCGGGCAAGCCCGCTCGCCACAAGCGTCCGTCCAGACGCTACGAATCTTACGAGTGTTCTATCTCTTGCATTATTCAATGCCGAATCGACCAGGGCTTTCGCCTTGAGGGTGGCAACTGTACGCCGGTGAGTAGGTCGACGAGCTGAAAAACCGGTGCCCCCGGTGTCCTGGGTTGCGCGGCATGGCCTTGAGCAGGCGCGGGGTGGTGCCGATTCATTTTCGAGGCCAGGTCTTTTTTTCTTCATCAATGGAACGATATATAGGAGATGGGTGCCTTGTTTTTTATGGGAAGGTGCCGATGTGGGGAGTCTTCCTGACGGTACCATGCGAAGACCCTTGTGCTTTTGCCCGCAAGGCCTGAGCCTTGCGCGCAGTTGTATCGACCAAGCGAGGTAGGTGGCAGATGTATCACGGGGAACGCTTTAACGCCTGGACCCATCTGGTGGGGGCGGTGCTGGCGGGTATCGGGGCGATCTGGTTGCTGGTGGTGGCGAGCCTGGATGGCAGCCCCTGGAAGATCGTCAGTGTGGCGATCTACGGCGTGACCCTGATGCTGCTGTACAGCGTGTCGACGGTGTACCACAGCGTGCGCGGGCGCGCCAAGGTGATCATGCAGAAGCTCGATCACCTGTCGATCTACCTCTTGATCGCCGGCAGCTATACACCGTTCTGCCTGGTGACACTGCGCGGACCCTGGGGCTGGGCGCTGTTCGGGATCGTCTGGGGCCTGGCGGTGATTGGCATGTTGCAGGAGATCAAGCCACGTTCCGAAGCACGGATCCTGTCCATTGTGATCTACGCGGTGATGGGCTGGATTGTGCTGGTGGCGGTCAAGCCGCTAATCGCCGCGTTGGGTACGGCGGGGTTTGTCTGGTTGGCGACCGGCGGGGCCTTGTATACCCTGGGGATTATCTTTTTCGCGCTGGATTATCGGCTGCGGCATGCCCATGGGATCTGGCATTTGTTTGTGATTGCCGGCAGCGTGCTGCATTTCGTGGCGATTTTCTGGTACGTGATCTGAGGTCACGATCCAAAGGCCAAGGCAGGCCCATGGGATCTGGCATTTGTTTGTGATTGCCGGCAGCGTGCTGCATTTCGTGGCGATTTTCTGGTATGTGATCTGAGGTCACGACCCAAAGGCCAAGGCAGGCCCATGGGATCTGGCATTTGTTTGTGATTGCCGGCAGCGTGCTGCATTTCGTGGCGATTTTCTGGTACGTGATCTGAGGTCACGATCCAAAGGCTAAGGCAGGCCCATGGGATCTGGCATTTGTTTGTGATTGCCGGCAGCGTGCTGCATTTCGTGGCGATTTTCTGGTATGTGATCTGAGGTCACGATCCAAAGGCCAAGGCAGGCCCTTGTAGGCGCCTGGCTTGCCAGCGATAGCGGTTTATCTGGCGATGCAAGGCTCATTGGCCTCATCGCCGGTTCCTACAGGGGTTGCGGCGTGTCAGGAAATAGGTGTGGTCAGAAATCGCCCCACAGTTGTTGGGCCACCGCCAAGGCCACCACCGGCGCGGTTTCGGTACGCAGGACTCGCGGGCCGAGGCGTGCCGGCAGATAACCGGCTTGCGCGGCCTGGGCCACTTCAGCGTCCGACAACCCGCCTTCCGGGCCGATCAGGAACGCCAGTGTCCCCGGCTTGGGGTGACTGGTCAGCGGCTCGGCCACCGGGTGCAGCACCAGCTTGAGCTGGGCTTCGGTCTGTTTCACCCATTCGCCCAGCAACAGCGGTGGATGAATCAGCGGGAGCGTCGAGCGGCCGCACTGTTCGCAAGCGCTGATCGCGATCTGCCGCCAATGGGCCAGGCGCTTGTCGGCGCGTTCGTCCTTGAGTCGGACTTCGCAGCGCTCGCTGACGATGGGGGTGATTTCGCTCACGCCCAGTTCGCTGGCTTTCTGGATCGCCCAGTCCATCCGCTCGCCCCGGGACAGGCCCTGGCCGAGATGGATGCGCAGCGGCGACTCGGTTTGCCCGGCGAAGCTTTCAGTCAGTTGCACGCGCACGCGCTTCTTGCCGACCTCCAGCAAGCTGCCGAGGAATTCCGTGCCCGAACCGTCGAACACTTGCAGCGCGTCGCCCTCGGCCATGCGCAGCACGCGGCCGATGTAGTGGGCCTGGGCCTCGGGCAGCTCGTGTTCGCCGAGGTTCAAGGGGGCGTCGATAAAGAAGCGGGACAGTCTCATTTGAAATCTCTGCTGAAAATCGTATTTGCGCAGGCGAATGATACCTCCGTGGCGAGCGGGCTTGCCCGCGTTGGGCTGCGAAGCGGCCCTGAAACCTGCGAATTCGGCCTATCAGGCAGACCGAGGGGGCCGGTCTTGCGACTGCTACGCAGCCGAACGCGGGCAAGCCCGCTCGCCACGGGACCTCATTGTCCTCTAGCCCGGATCACGGAAATCCGGATGGAAATTGGTCGGTACCGCCACGCTGACACCTGTGCGGGTGGCGATATCGATCCCTTCGCTGGCCACTTCAGCCAGGAAGTCGATCTGCTCCGGGGTGATGACATACGGCGGCAGGAAATACACCACGCTGCCCAGTGGCCGCAGCAAGGCGCCGCGTTCCAGGGCGTGCTGGTAAACCTTCAGGCCGCGGCGTTCCTGCCATGGATAGGCGGTCTTGCTCGCCTTGTCCTGGACCATTTCAATCGCCAGCGCCATGCCGGTCTGGCGGACTTCGGCGACGTGTGGATGGTCCACCAGGTGCGCGGTGGCACTCGCCATCCGCCGGGCCAGGGCCTTGTTGTTCTCGATAACGTTGTCCTGCTCGAAGATATCCAGGGTCGCCAGGGCCGCCGCACAAGCCAGTGGATTGCCGGTGTAGCTATGGGAATGCAGGAACGCCCGCAGGGTCGGATAATCGTCGTAGAAGGCGCTGTAGACATCCTCGGTGGTCAGGCACGCCGCCAGCGGCAGGTAGCCGCCGGTCAGGGCCTTGGACAGGCACAGGAAGTCCGGGCGGATGCCGGCTTGCTCACAGGCGAACATGGTTCCGGTACGGCCGAAGCCCACGGCGATTTCATCGTGGATCAGGTGCACCCCATAACGGTCGCAGGCCTCGCGCAACAGCTTGAGGTAGACCGGATGGTACATGCGCATGCCGCCAGCGCCCTGAATCAGCGGTTCGACGATCACGGCGGCAACGCTGTGGTGATTGTCCGCCAGGGTCTGTTCCATGACCCGGAACATATTGCGCGAATGTTCTTCCCAGCTCATGCCTTGCGGGCGCAGGTAGCAATCCGGGCTGGGCACCTTGATGGTGTCCAGCAGCAGGGCCTTGTAGGTCTCGGTGAACAGCGGCACATCGCCCACCGACATCGCCGCCACGGTCTCGCCGTGATAGCTGTTGGTCAGGGTGACATAGCGCTTCTTGTCCGGCAGGCCGCGGTTGAGCCAGTAATGAAAGCTCATCTTCAGCGCGACTTCGATGCACGACGAGCCGTTGTCGGCATAGAAGCAACGGGTCAGGCCTTCGGGTGTCAGCTTCACCAGGCGCTCGGACAGCTCGATCACCGGCTGATGGCTGAAACCGGCGAGGATCACGTGCTCGAGCTGGTCGACCTGGTCCTTGATGCGCTGGCCGATGCGCGGATTGCAATGACCGAACACGTTGACCCACCAGGAACTGACGGCGTCGAGGTAACGCTTGCCTTCGAAATCCTCCAGCCAGACGCCTTCGCCGCGTTTGATGGGGATCATCGGCAGTTGTTCGTGATCTTTCATCTGGGTGCAGGGATGCCATACCACCGCGAGATCGCGCTGCATCCACTGGTTGTTCAGGCTCATTTGCATTCTCCGGGCGGTTGTCCGCGACGCCGGCGGACACACAATCGCGCAAGCCTATGCAATGCGCGGCCGCAGAACAACCCATGGCGATGCTGGCGCCGCATTGCCGGGCGCGAATAAACCCGCGCGGCCGAGTGTTCACCGTAGAGATCGACCTTAATATTTTCTTAACCCGTTCGTCGCAGACTGATAATCGGTTTTTTCGATATTTCAAAGCGAAATTTTCCGCTTTAATTCGATAGGTAAACCATTAGTCTTGGGCGCATCACTTACAGGATTCCGGCAATGCAGCTACGCAACTCATCTTCTCGTTATGGTGCTGTCAGCATGTTCCTGCATTGGGGCGTTGCCCTGGTGGTGTTCGGTCTTTTTGCGCTGGGCTTGTGGATGGTCGGGCTCGACTACTACAGCGAGTGGCGCAAGGCGGCTCCGGACCTGCATAAAAGTATCGGCCTGACCCTGTTCGCGGTCATGGTGCTGCGCGTGGTCTGGCGTTTCATCAGCCCACCGCCACCGCCACCGGCCAATCATGGCCGACTGACCCGCCTGGGTGCCAAGTTCGGTCATGCGTTCCTCTATCTCGGCCTGTTCGCCGTGATGTTTTCCGGGTACCTGATTTCCACCGCCGAAGGTGTCGGGATTCCGGTGTTCAACCTGTTTGACGTGCCCGCCTGGATTTCCAGCATCCCCGATCAGGCGGATGTGGCGGGGGCGGTGCATTTGTACCTGGCCTGGACGGTGGTGATCTTTGCGGGTCTCCATGCCCTGGCAGCCCTGAAGCACCACTTTATCGACCGTGATGCGACGCTGACCCGCATGCTGGGTCGCAAAGCTTGATGTTCAACCTCGACTCAAAAGGAATAGAAGTATGTTGAAAAAGACTCTCGCCGCACTGGCAATCGGTTCTGCGCTGTTTGTTGCCGGTCAGGCGATGGCTGCGGATTATGTGATCGACAAGGAAGGCCAGCACGCCTTCGTCGACTTCAAGATCAGCCACCTGGGCTACAGCTTCATCACCGGTACCTTCAAGGACCTGGACGGCAAGTTCAGCTTTGATGCGGCCAAGCCTGAAGCCAGCAAAATCGAAGTCAACGTGCGTACCGCCAGCGTGTTCACCAACCATGCCGAGCGTGACAAGCACATCTCCAGCAAGGACTTCCTGGACGTTGCCAAGTTTGCCGATGCCAAGTTCGTGTCCACCAGCGTCAAATCGACAGGCAAGAATGCCGATGGCAAGGACACGGCTGACGTCACGGGTGACCTGACGATGCACGGCGTGACCAGGTCGATCGTGGTCAAGGCGACCTTCCTGGGTGAAGGCAAGGATCCATGGGGTGGCTACCGTGCTGGTTTCGAAGGTGTAGCGCATATCAAGCGTTCGGACTTTGGCAAGATGATGGATTTGGGCCCAGCGTCTGACGCGGTGGAGCTGTATGTGACGTTTGAGGGTGTGAAAGCGAAGTAATGCTGAGACTGTAGGAGCAGCCGGTCGACGCTCGATTGCCCGCGAAGCTTTTGGCGTCTTCAGGGCCCTCTTCGCGAGCAAGCTCTGCTCCTACAGTAAGCGCAAAGTTTCAATATTTGTGCCAGACAAAAAAACGCCCCCGGCTCTCACGAGCCGGGGGCGTTTTCATTGCACTGCCAACTCAGCGATTGCGAGTCAACAACGCCGGCTTCTCACCCCGAGGCCGTCCTGGCAGCTGATCCAACTGCTCAGGTGTCGGGAAGCGATCGCTCTTCGACTCTTTATGAATAATCTTCGGTCCCGGCCCACGCGGATTCTGTACTGCTGGCTCCTCACGTGGCTGATCGTCCCGAGCCGGGCGGCGATTGCGTGACTCTTCGCGACGGGCCTGCCCATCACGCGGAGCGCCATTGCGTGGCCCGCTACGCTTGGCTGGCGGAGTCCCGGTAGTGGCGCCGCTACCATTGCGCGGCCCATTCTGGCGACCTTGCGGCTGACCGCTGCGCGGAGCCCCCGCACCTGGTGCCGGTGCCCCCGGACGACGACCACGGCCCTGGGCCGGCTTGGCCTGGGGCACGTAATCAACGCGGTTCCCGAAGTTATCGATATCGTCGTCAAGGAACTCATCCGGAGCACGATCAGCCGCCGCGCGCGGCGGCTGGCTTGGCTGGCTTGGCTGACGCTGTTCGCGAGCCGGTGTGCCTTCACGTGGCTTCTGCTCACGAGCCGGACGCTCACCGCGACCGTTGGTGGCGGGTTTCTCCTTGCCACCCTTGTCCTTGCCTTTATCCTTGCGCCCGCCGCCGCCACCGCTGCCATTCGGGCCGTCGCCCTTCGGACCGCGTGGGGTGTTGCGCGGGTTGCGCACATCCGGACGCTCGCGCACTTCCGGCTTCTCGGCTTCCACGGCGCTGGAATCGAAGCCCATCAGGTCGCCGTCGGCGATTTTCTGCTTGGTCATGCGCTCGATGCTTTTCAGCAGCTTCTCTTCGTCTGGCGCGACCAGGGAAATGGCCTCGCCCGAACGACCGGCCCGGCCAGTACGGCCGATACGGTGCACGTAGTCTTCATCGACGTTCGGCAGTTCGAAGTTGACCACATGCGGCAACTGGTCGATATCCAGGCCGCGAGCGGCGATATCGGTGGCCACCAGGATCCGCACTTCGCCGGCCTTGAAGTCGGCCAGGGCTTTGGTGCGGGCGTTCTGACTCTTGTTGCCGTGGATGGCGACGGCGCTCAGGCCGTGCTTGTCCAGGTACTCGGCCAGACGGTTGGCGCCGTGCTTGGTGCGGGTGAACACCAGGACCTGTTCCCAGGCACCGGCGGTGATCAGGTGCGCCAGCAGCGAGCGCTTGTGGCTGGCGGCCAGGTGGAAGACGCGTTGTTCGATACGCTCGACCGTGGTATTCGGCGGCGTGACTTCGATGCGTTCCGGGTTGTGCAGCAACTTGCCGGCGAGGTCGGTGATGTCCTTGGAAAAGGTCGCCGAGAACAGCAGGTTCTGCCGCTTGGACGGCAGGCGGGCGAGGACCTTCTTCACGTCATGGACAAAGCCCATGTCGAGCATGCGGTCGGCTTCGTCCAGCACGAGGATTTCCACGTGGGACAGGTCGACGCTGCCTTGGCCGCACAGGTCGAGCAAACGACCCGGGCAGGCAACCAGTACGTCGACGCCCCGGGACATGGCCTGGACCTGTGGGTTCATGCCAACGCCGCCGAAGATGCAGGCGCTGACGAATTTCAGGTCACGGGCGTAGACCTTGAAGCTCTCGTGCACCTGGGCAGCCAGTTCACGGGTTGGGGTCAGGACCAGCACGCGCGGTTGGCGCGGGCCATGACGCTGGGATTTGTCCGGGTGACCATTGGGAAACAACCGTTCCAGAATCGGAAGGGCGAAACCGCCGGTTTTACCCGTACCTGTCTGTGCCGCGACCATCAGGTCGCGACCTTGCAACACGGCGGGAATGGCCCGCTGTTGCACCGGAGTAGGCTCGGTATAGCCCGCTGCCTCGATGGCGCGGACTAAAGCCTCGGAGAGACCGAGGGAAGCAAAGGACATGAGTAATCCTGTTCAGTTAGGGCTTGGCCCGATGGGAATCTTGCCTGGCGCGAATAGCGTTTCAGGTTCTGTAAGAGAAAAGCTGCCTGCCTGTCGAGCGGGTTTGGCGAGTTTTCTTACTGACCCCTGGGGCGCATCCCGTCCGGTCCTGCTGGGCCTTGAGGCTCTACGCACCGCTCGCGCGGGCCGTTGGGCGGCGCTGGTCGCAGTGTCGGAATACCTGATGCAAGGTCGAGCGTCCGGGCGTGAGCCTGGCGGGAACGTCGGAGTATAACAGAGCAAACGCCGTGCGCTGCTTTCCTGCTGCTCAACGGTTTGCGCTTTCGTGTTCATGGAGCCCGTTCGTGCTGTTCCTGGCCTTGCCGGCATAGCGGGCGACGAGCTCGGCATAGGCCGGTTCGTGCTTGAAGCGCCGCAATTCGGCACCGAAGCGTTGTATCAACAGGTCCATCCCGGCGGCGCGGCGCACGGCCAGGTACTGGTTTTCCCGGGCGATGACCGTTGGGTACTGGTCGATCCGGTCCTGCAACTGCATGTGTTCCAGAATGCGTTGGCCAACCCGGCGATCAGTGATCAGCAGGTCGATGCGCCCCCGGGCGAGCTTGCCGAAGTTGGCTTCCTGGCTAGGCCCGTCTTCGCGCTTGAGGCCCTTGGCGTCGCTGAACACCGAGCTGTACAGATAACCGGGGGAGGTGCCGATGGTCAGGCCGTTGAGGTCATCGAGGGTGACGAAAGGATGAGGCCGGGCCTTGGCATAAAACAACACGAAATCCACCTCCGACAAGGCTTCGCCGGGGTAGAGCAGGCTTTTGTCGCGCTCGTGGTTGTGGAAGATATCCAGGGCACCGTCGGCCTGGCCTTGCTCCAGCATCACCAGGCAGCGTTTCCAGGGCAGGAACTGCCACTCCGCGTCGATACCCAGGCGCTGGAGCACAATCGCCGTGGTTTCGTAATCGATTCCTTTGGCCTGGCCGTTTTCCTGGTAGGCGTAGGGGGCCCAGGGGTCGGTGACAATGCGCAGCTTTTCACCTTGAGCGGCGAAGCTCAGGCAAGCGAAAAACACAACTGTCAGGAGTTGGGCAATGGCGGACATGGCTGGAGATTACGACGCCGAGGCGGCGAATAGAAGCTTTGGAATGCCTGTTTCCGTTTTATACGAGGGGCCGGACGCTGAGCAGGTGTTGAAGGATGGTCTCGCGGCGTTTGCCCAGCAATAGACGCGAGGCGATACTGTCGAGCCATTGGGCCAGTTGCTCATTGGTCAGTGGTTGCTTCAGGCGTTCCTCCAAGCTCTCGCGCGCGCGCTCCCACCAGGCGGTGCCACAGGCCTGATCGAACTCGTTGGCGTGCTCGTAGCAGCCATAGAGCAGTTCCCGGAAGAACTGGCGTTGCCGTTTTGGCAAGGTCAGGGTCATAAGCTTGTTGCGCATGCGTCGTCCGCGAGGCGGGCGTGGCAGGCGACCGTTGACCAGGCAAGCGTCGTCGAGCGCTTCGCGGCTGAGCGGGTCTGCGCCATGCTTGTGCAGCCAGGCCTTGACCTTGGCACGGAAGAGCACCTTACGGCCCCAATAGTGGTGGATCAGATCCGGGCACTCCCTGACGCTCCTGGTGCGATAGGCTGCGATCGATAGGCAGAATTCTTCCAGCGTGTAGGCGCCTTGGGCGAAAGGAAAGAGTTCATCCATCAACTGTATGGACTGGTCCATGACGCCAATGTCATGCCGGTTCAGGCCGATCACGCCGGAGTTGAGCGTCATCATCTGATCGTCGGCCAGGCCCTTTTCCTTGAGGCGGGCCGAGAGCGCCGTATACAGCGTCGTTTTCTTGTCGGCACCATAGGCGCCATAGACCACGTTGCACAGTAGGGCGCCAGGTTCTATGCGTTTGAACAGCTCCATGGGGGAGCGATGGAAGAAGGTATCGGTGTCGATCAGTATTGCTTGCTCGGCGTCTTCGAGAATGCTGCGCATCGCCATATGCTTGATTCGGAAGTGATAGCCGTAGGGCTCGCTCCAGCGTTTACGGGTGGCTTCGTCCAGCGGGCGGATGCGGACCGGCAGCAGCCGATAAGGCTCAGGGTTGTCGGTAAAAATCTGGATGTCGAGTTCCGCGCCGGGCGTTTCGCGCAGGCGAGCGAGCGCACTGGCAATACTAAATACGGCTTCCTGATGGTAAGTCTCGTTGCCGAAGACCAGATAGACAAGTTGCGGGCGGCTGGCGGGAGTCGTGGTCATGGGCAACGATCTTTTTCTGCTGGGGGGAGATTGCAGCCCCCGAATTTCAGGGGCTTGCGCTTCTTAGCTAGCGAGGCAGCTTCAGGTTGTTCCAGATGGCCAGGCTTGGCTCCGCCTGGTTCAGGGTATAGAAGTGCAGCCCTGGCGCGCCGCCTTGCAGCAGGCGTTCGCACATCTGGCTGATCACTTGCTCGCCGAAGGCCTGGATGCTCTGGGTATCGTCACCGTAGGCTTCCAGTTGCTTGCGGATCCAGCGCGGGATTTCCGCGCCGCAGGCATCGGAGAAACGCGCCAGCTTGCTGTAGTTGGTGATCGGCATGATCCCCGGCACGATCGGGATATTCACGCCCATCGCCCGCACACGCTCGACGAAATAGAAGTAGCTGTCGGCGTTGAAGAAATACTGGGTGATGGCACTGTCGGCGCCGGCATTGGCCTTGCGTACGAAATTGTGCAGGTCGTCTTCGAAATTGCGCGCTTGTGGGTGCATTTCCGGGTAGGCGGCGACTTCGATATGAAAGTGGCTGCCGGTTTCTTCACGAATGAAGGTCACCAGGTCATTGGCGTGACGCAGTTCGCCGCTGGCCATGCCCATGCCGGAGGGCAGGTCGCCGCGCAGGGCGACAATGCGCTTGATGCCAGCGCTCTTGTATTGCTCCAGCAGGCCGCGCAGGTCGGCCTTGCTGTCGCCGACGCAGGACAGATGCGGTGCGGCGGGAATCTTTACTTCATTCTCGAGCTGCAGCACGGTGTTGATCGTGCGGTCGCGGGTCGAGCCGCCGGCACCGTAGGTGCAGGAGAAGAAGTCGGGGTTGTAGCCGGCCAACTGACGGGCAGTGGCGAGCAGTTTTTCCTGCCCGGCATCGGTCTTGGTCGGGAAGAACTCGAAGCTGTAGCGACGATCTTGGGACATGGTCGGATCCTTGGAAACTCGAAAGCCGGACGCGAGCCCCTGTAGGAGCGAGCTTGCTCGCGATGGCGGTGCAACTGACACACCGCATCGCCTTCATCGCGAGCAAGCTCGCTCCTACAAGGAGCCGGGCGTATCAGTAGCGATAAGCGTGCGGCTTGAACGGACCTTCGACGGTGACGCCGATGTAGTCAGCCTGTTGCTTGGTCAGTTGAGTGACCACGCCGCCGAAGCCGCGAACCATTTCCAGGGCCACTTCTTCGTCGAGCTTCTTCGGCAGGACTTCCACGGTCAGGCGCTCGGCTTTCTGAGCGGCGGACAGGTCGGCATACTTCTGGCCGAACAGGAAGATCTGCGCCAGCACCTGGTTGGCAAACGAACCGTCCATGATGCGGCTTGGGTGGCCGGTGGCGTTGCCCAGGTTCACCAGGCGGCCTTCGGCCAGCAGGATCAGGTAGTCGTCGTTCTGCGGATCGAAATCGCCATGGCCGGTGCGATGGATCTTGTGCACCTGTGGCTTCACTTCTTCCCATGCCCAGTTCTTGCGCATGAAAGCGGTGTCGATTTCGTTGTCGAAGTGACCGATGTTGCAGACCACGGCGCGCTTCTTCAGGGCCTTGAGCATGTTCGCATCGCAGACGTTGACGTTACCGGTGGTGGTGACGATCAGGTCGATCTTGCCCAGCAGGGCGCTGTCGATGCTGGCGGCGGTGCCGTCGTTCTGGCCGTTGATGAACGGCGAAACCACTTCGAAACCGTCCATGCAGGCTTGCATGGCGCAGATCGGATCGACTTCGGAAACCTTGACGATCATGCCTTCCTGACGCAGGGACTGGGACGAACCCTTGCCCACGTCACCGTAGCCGATCACCAGCGCCTGCTTGCCGGACAGCAGGTGGTCGGTGCCGCGCTTGATGGCATCGTTCAGGCTGTGACGGCAGCCGTATTTGTTGTCGTTCTTGCTCTTGGTCACCGAGTCGTTGACGTTGATGGCCGGGATTTTCAGTTCGCCCTTGGCGAGCATTTCCAGCAGGCGGTGCACGCCGGTGGTGGTTTCTTCGGTCACGCCGTGGATTTTTTCCAGCATGGCCGGGTATTTCTTGTGGATGATCTCGGTCAGGTCGCCGCCGTCGTCGAGGATCATGTTGGCGTCCCAAGGCTGGCCGTCCTTGAGGATGGTCTGCTCGATGCACCACTCGTATTCCTGCTCGGTCTCGCCTTTCCAGGCGAAGACCGGGATACCGGCGGCGGCGATGGCGGCGGCGGCCTGGTCCTGGGTCGAGAAAATATTGCAGGACGACCAGCGCACTTCGGCACCCAGGGCAACCAGGGTCTCGATCAGCACGGCGGTCTGGATGGTCATGTGGATGCAGCCGATGATCTTGGCGCCCTTGAGTGGCTGCTCACCGGCGTACTTGCGGCGCAGACCCATCAGGGCCGGCATTTCCGATTCGGCGATGATGGTTTCGCGACGGCCCCAGGCAGCCAGGGACATGTCGGCGACTTTGTAGTCGTTGAAATCTGCAGGCGTGTTGACAGCGCTCATGAAGAGCCTCCATTCGTAGTATGCGAATGGGCGCCGTTGTGCGTTTAGTGTCCGTGCAGGGAACCCTGAGCGAACAACGCCCCATCCGAGCCTGACAGGTCGAACCTGCTGCAGCGCCCCTCGGACAGGTGGCGGGAAAACGGTACCAAGCGAAGGTTACCGTTTTGAAACGGTGGGGATTATAGCTGCCCGGAACGGACTTCCCAAGGGTTTCTGTCGGCGACATGAAGATTGTTGATGACTACCATAGTCGAGCCCTCATGGAGCTTGACCGGCCGGTCTGCCATGATGGCGGGCATCAATCGGCAAGACGGTCAGGAGTGAGCATGAATTTCCACACCCGCAAATGGGTCAAACCCGAAGACCTCAATCCCAACGGCACGCTGTTCGGCGGCAGCCTGCTGCGCTGGATCGACGAGGAGGCGGCGATCTATGCCATCGTCCAGCTGGGCAACCAGCGCGTGGTGACCAAGTACATCTCCGAAATCAACTTCGTCAGCGCCTCGCGCCAGGGCGACATCATCGAGCTGGGCATCACGGCCACCGAGTTCGGCCGTACCTCCATCACCCTGACCTGTGAAGTGCGCAACAAAATCACCCGCAAAAGCATCCTGACCGTGGAGAAAATGGTCTTCGTCAATCTCGGCGAGGATGGCCTGCCATCGCCTCACGGGCGTACCGAGATCAAGTACGTGAAGGATCAGTTCAAGGATGATGAGCCCAATCGGTGATGGCTGCTCCTGCAGTTACTGTTATTTTGTAATAAATTATCGTTTTGCGATAATTTTATCCCCTGTTAGTTTCTTTGGCGGGTCATCCGACCAAAGGATTAACAGGAGTATTCGATGAAAGACGATCGTTTGATCAAGCACAGTCGCTGGTTGGCAACTGCCACCCTGGTTTTGCTGGTGAGCATGTTGCTGCTCAACATGGCGTGCTGGTTTTTTCCGGTGCTTGTCGAGCACGGATTCGACTTCAACCTGACCTCCCTGGTCAGGGAGCTTGAGGTCGATATTGCCGCCATGCCCTGGTGGCAGGTGGTCGGTGGCATGCTGCTCAGCAGCATCCCGTTACTGGTCCTGACGCGCGGGCTGCAAGCGCTGCGTGCTTTGTTCCAGACCTATGCGCAAGGTGAGTATTTTTCCCGGGAAACGGCCGGCCTGCTAGGCACGGTAGGCAAGAGTGTCGGCCTTTGGGTGCTTTCCAGTGTGCTGCTATACCCGCTGATGAGTGTGTGGATAACCCTGTTGCTGCCACCGGGAGAACGTCTGCTGAGTCTCGGTTTCAGTCCCGCTCAACTGGTGGCGTTGTTTCTGGGCGCCGCGGTCATGCTGGTGGCCCGGATCATGGGCAACGCCTGCCAGTTGGCCCGTGAAAATCAACAATTCATCTAGTGGGATGTGTCGATGTCGATTGAAATAACGCTGGATGTGATGCTGGCCCTGCGCAAGGTCAAGTCCAAGGACCTGGCGGCGCGGATTGGCATTACCGAGCAGAACCTTTCATTGTTGAAGCAGGGCAAGGTCAAGGGCTTTCGCCTGGCGACCCTCGAGGCCATTTGTCAGGCGCTCGATTGCCAGCCCGGCGATTTGTTGAAATATCGACCCGCCGTGACAGACGCCGAGGCTCAGGTCGAGGTACTGGCCAACGGCTGATTGCATCGCTGTCGGAAGATAAAGAACATTCTGCGGCCTGTCCCGTTGTGGGCTAGTGTTGTGGGCGACGCCGTCAGGCACTTTTCAGGGACTCTGTTATGACCGTCGCTTTCTGGTGTGTGTTGATCGCTATCTTCCTGCCGTACCTGTGTACTGGCCTCGCCAAGTTCAGTGATGGCAAGTTCGGCCTGCGGGAGAACCATGATCCGCGGGCCTTTCTCGAGGGTCTTGAGGGTTTCGCCAAGCGGGCTCACTCGGCGCAGTTGAACGGCTTCGAGGTGACTCCGGCCTTTGCGGCGGCGGTGATCATTGCCCATATTGCCGGCACCGCGTCACTGGTGACCATCAATGTGCTGGCGGTGCTGTTTATCACCAGTCGCCTGCTCTACATCATCTGCTACCTGGCGGACTGGGCGATATTGCGCTCGCTGGTGTGGTTTGTTGGGATGGTGTTGATTGCGGCGTTCTTTTTCGTCTCTATCTGAGGTGTGTTTCAGTCGTTGGATCGTGTGGGGCCCGTGCCGGCCCCCGCAACAATCAACTGCCAACATCCGGAGCCTTGGGCAACGCCACACCCCTGGGCCACAACATCCAGATATTGCCCTTCTGCTTCATGTCCCCGGCCAATTGGCCCGCCGCATCACCGGTGCCCCAGAACAGGTCGGCGCGGACCTCGCCGGCAATCGCGCCGCCGGTATCCTGGGCGGCCACCGGACGGACCAGGGCGCTGCCGTCCGGCTTGGTCGTCGACAACCAGAGCAGACTGCCCAGCGGAATCACTTTGCGGTCCACCGCCACACTGTATCCAGCGGTCAGCGGCACGTTCAGCGAGCCGCGCGGCCCTTCGTTGCTGTCCGGATTGCGGGCGAAGAACACATAGCTGGGGTTGCTGCCGAGCAATTGCGGGATACGTGTCGGGTGGGCCTTGGCCCAGGCGCTGATGGCGCCCATGGTGACGTCTTCCTTCTTCAGCTCGCCTTGTTCCACCAGCCAGCGCCCGATGGCGCGATAGGGGTAGCCGTTCTGGTCGGCATAGCCGATCCGTACCTGCTGGCCGTCATCCAGGCGGATCCTGCCCGAGCCCTGGATCTGCAGGAATTGCAGGTCCATCGGGTCGGTCAACCAGGCCAGCACCGGGGCCTTGACGCCTTGGGTGGCGATCAGCGCCGCGTCGTCATAGGGTTTCACCACGCGGCCTTCCAGTCGTCCGCGCAGGCGCTTGCCCTTGAGTTCGGGGTAGAGGCTGTCGAGCTGTACGATGATCAGGTCGTCGGGTACGCCATAGACCGGCACCGTGGCTTTGGCGGTCTGGGTCAAGCTGCCACGGTAGACCGGCTCGTAGTAGCCGGTGATCAGGCCGTCGGCGCTGTTTTGCGCAGAGCGCAGGCTGTAGACCTCGAGGTTCTGCTGGAGAAAGTCACGAATGGCTGTCGGGGTATCGGCAACATTGGCCGCCGCCAGGCAGGTCGGGCCCCAGTTGGCGTCCGTCTTGAGCCGGGCGCAGGCACTGCGCCACGAACTGAAACCCGCTTGCAAGTCAGTGTCGGAAACCGTCGGCAGTACCTGCCAATCGGCCTTGAGGTAGGTGGTTAGCGGCGCATGGGGCGCCGCGGTTTCGTTGCGATTACAGCCAGCGAGCAGGGCGAGGGCGCAAAGGGCTGCGGCCAGTCGCTTGAAAGTGGTGTTCATACAGCGGTGAATTCCTAAGGTGATTGCCTGTTCAGACTCTGTTCAGCAAATCCATTGATTCAGTGTGGTTATGGGGCTGGCAAGCTATTGGTCTTTGGCGACGAGACGAGGATACTGGCCGCCGTTTCCCGTGATCCGAAGCCACCATGACTCTTAAAAGCCTTTCTGTTGTATTGCTGGCCTGTCTGACCCTCAGTGCTTGCGGCGGCGTTGACCCGAATTCTCCTTTGGGGCAGCGCAAGACCATTTTCAAACAGATGCTCAAGACCAGCGAAGACCTGGGCGGCATGTTGCGCGGCCGTATTCCCTTCGACGGGCCGCGTTTTGTCGAGGGCGCGAACCAGCTCGATGACCTGTCCCATGAGCCGTGGAAACACTTCCCACAAGTCAAGGAAGCAGAGCATACCAGTGCCAGGGATGCCGTCTGGCAGAAACAGGCGCATTTCCAGGAGCTGGCGCGCTCGTTGGAAGTCGCCACCGGAGAGTTGCGGCTTGCCAGCCAGGTCCAGCCTTACAAGGTCAGCACCTTGAAACCGGCGGTCGAGAAGGTCGAAGGCGCTTGCGATGCTTGCCATAAGGAGTTTCGCGATCATTGAGCCTGGTGGACGATCAGGGGCGGCGGCGTTCGTAGAGCGGTCTTGACCCTGTACCCACAACCACGGTCTTGTAGGCGCCGGCTTGCCGGCAATGGCGGCTGATCGGGCGATGCAAGGCTCATTGGCCTCATCGCCTGCAAGCTGGCTCCTACAGGGGTTGCGGCATTCTCAGTTGAGCGGAGTGACGGTGGGGCGCTTGGCTTCGACCGTTTGATATCCTGCTCCAGTGACCTATTTGTCCAGCTCATCCAGCGCGTTCTGCAGGTCCTTGCGCGACTCGGCGAGCTTTTCCTTGCGCTTGTTGACCTTGTCCGGATCGCCCTTTTTCATCGCCTTGTCGAGGTCGGCCTGACGGCGGCTGACTTCGTGCTTGGCGTCGAGCACCTTGTTTTCCCGTTCTCTTTTCAGTGAGGCATCGGTGCAATGGGTGGTCACTTCGTCCAACGCCTTTTCCAGGTCGGCTTGCTGTTCAGCGTTGCCCTGGGCCTTGGCGATGTCGAGTTGGCTGCTGATGGCCTGGCGCTTGGCGGCGCAACCGGTCAGTTCGGTGGGCTCTTCGGCGGCCAGCAAGGGGGCGGCCAGGACTCTGCACAAGGTCAGGATCGCCAACGGTGGAAAAAAGCTCATAAACACTCCGGGCTGAAACAATGATTGAAAAATGATCACTCTGAAAATAGATGGCGAAACTGTCTGTATGAATGATCTGAATTAGCCAGGGATTATGTCCTTAAAATCCCTTGATACCGGCGTTACGTAATGATTCTGCGAGGGCCTGTACTTCCTGGTCGCGGAAAAAAGCGCTCAGTTGTACCGCCCGCTCGGCTCCGACACCGGGCATGCTCCGCCACGCCTGGGGCGTACGGCCTGCCAATACCGACCAGGGTGGGTCCAAGGGCGCCGTGGCCGAGGGTGGCAGTCCCAGCGCCCTGAGCCAGCGCTCGAAAGGTCGTTGCCGGGCCAGTTGGACGCTCTCCAGCCATCGAGCACGGTTGCGCGGGCCGAATCCGCCAATGGTAGCAAGCTCTTCCCCCTCCAGGGTCAACCAATCGAGCAGGCGCTTGACCCTTCCGCTTGCTACCAGCTTGTCCCAGGTGCCGCCGCCCAGGTGCGGCAGATCCAGCCCTTGCTTGCCGCTCAGCCAGCGCAGGCGGGCGAGAAACTGGCTTTCGCAACCCGGGCCATATTCCCAGCAACTCAGCAGGTGGAAGCGCTGAGGGTCGGGTACGGCCAGCGGCTCGCGTTCGCTGCTGCGCCAGACCACGGCGTCCAGGCGTGGGATGGTCAGGCCGGCGAGACTGATCGCGACCTGGTCGCCAGGGCGGATATCCAGGGCCTGCCAGCGTTGCAGCGAGCCGAGGCTGACCCGTTTGATCCGCCGGTCGTCGAGTTGCACCGGTGCCAGCTCCAGCATTGGGGTAATTCGCCCGGTCCGCCCAACGTTGAAGCTGACCTTGCGCACATGGGCCAATGCTTGGGCATGCGGGTATTTCCAGGCCACGCTCCAGTAGGGGGGCAGGGCTCGCCAGGCTTGCGCGGCGGGGCGTCGGCTCTGGCGCAGGACGACGCCATCGCTGGCAAACGGCAGTGGCTGGCGGTACCAGTGATTGCGCCAGTGTTCGGCTTCGCTGAAGTCACGGATCGGCTGGCTGTAGGTCTTGCTGTCCGGGAACCCCAGTGCCTGTAATCCTTCGAGGCGCTCCTCCTGCGTTGCCGGTCCCTGTGGCCAGTCCCAGACGAACAGGCCGATACCCTCGGCCCGCGAGCGGTCCAGCTGGTGTCGGGCCAGCAACCCGGCCACCGTGCCTCGGGCGTTCAGGCTGCCTTCGCGGGCTTGCACGTGGTTGGGTAAACGCCAGTACAACTCACCTTGCAACACCAGGTCCCGGACGACCGGCAAGGCGTCGGGGATTGCCGGAATCCTGCGGGCCGAGGCGGTCCAGTCCTGGCCGCTGAGCCCGTCGCCGCGGCTGATGACCTGGTGCAACCGGCCCTGGCGATACACCAGGGTCACGGCCACGCCATCGACCTTGGGCTGAATCCACAGGCCCGCGCGGTCTTTCATCCAGGCGCGGACGGCCTCGGCGTCCGGCAGCTTGTCGAGGCCGGTATGGGCGGTCGGGTGGGGCGCGGGACCCGCCGCGCCGGGCGGCGTATGCGGTTTGTCTGGCGGCTGTCGGAAACAGCTACGCCACTGCTCAAGCCGCTGGCGGGACTGATCGTAGAGTTCGTCGGCCACGGGCGAGATGCCTTGGCGATGGTAGCTTTGGTCCCACTGGAGCAACTGTTCCTGCAGAGCCTCGACTTCTCGTCGGGCGCGTTCCGCCTGCCAGTCCGGGCAAGGGTAGGCATGGGCGGCTAGACATACAACGAAGCACGGCAATCCACTGAAGAAACGCATCCTGAGCATCCTTGCTCGACCTGAAATACAAGCCTAGATCAGTGCGCGCATAAAAAAGCCCCGCGCGAGGCGGGGCTTTTTTACTACGTGTGTCGACTTACTTGAGCAGGCCACCCAGTGCCTTCATGCCAGTATCCATGGCCTGGGCCTTGGCGTCCTGGGTGGCGGCGGGCGCAGCGGCAGCCGGTTGCGCGGCAGCCGCCTGGCCGTTGAGCTTGGTGCAGCCCTTGGAGGCTTGGTCCATGGCCATTTGCAGGCCGCTGACCTTCAGGTCGTCGCCCTTGGCCTTGGCGGCATCGATCTTGGCCTGCAGATCCTGGATCTGCTTGTTGCAGGGGCTCGAACCCGCGGTGGTGGTGGCCGCGGGTGTAGCGGCGGTGCCGCCCAACTGCGAGGTCAGGCCACCGGCCAGGGCGCTCAGGTCAGCCGCCTGCGCGGACAGGGAGAACAGGCCGAGCAGGATGGCGGCAGGGGCGAGTGTGGAGAGACGCATGACAAACCTCAATGTTCGATTGGCGGCGCGAAAGGGAGTCTCGAACGGCGCCGGGCAATATCCAAGTGGGAAAAGGGTTCGAGAGGGGGCGCGATTCTAGGGAGGCGTGTCCCGGCGCGCAAGTTTCGACAGACATGAAAAAGCCCTCCATGGCCGGCCATGGAGGGCTTTTGTGACGCAGGCTACATTACAGGCCGGCAGCCGCTCGCAGCGCGTCTACGCGGTCGGTCTTTTCCCAGGTGAAGGTGGTGAAGGTATCGTCGCCGACGGTCTTCAGCGCCGGGGTGCGGCCGAAGTGGCCGTAGGCCGCGGTCTCCTGGTACATCGGGTGCAGCAGGTCGAGCATGGTGGTGATGGCGTATGGACGCAGGTCGAAGATCTCGCGGACCAGCTTGATGATCTTCTCATCGCTGATCTTGCCGGTGCCGAAGGTGTTCAACGAGATCGAAGTCGGCTGAGCGACGCCGATGGCGTAGGAAACCTGGATTTCGCAACGATCGGCCAGGCCAGCGGCGACGATGTTCTTGGCCACGTAACGACCTGCGTAGGCGGCGGAACGGTCAACTTTCGATGGATCCTTGCCGGAGAACGCGCCACCGCCGTGACGGGCCATGCCGCCGTAGCTGTCGACGATGATCTTGCGACCGGTCAGGCCGCAGTCGCCCACCGGGCCACCGATGATGAAGTTGCCGGTCGGGTTGATGTGGAACTGAGTGTCCTTGGTCAGCAGATGGGCCGGCAGCGCGTGCTTGACGATCAGCTCCATCACGCCTTCGCGCAGGTCCTTGTAGGACACTTCAGGGTTGTGCTGGGTCGACAGTACGATCGCGTCGATTGCCACGACCTTGCCGTTTTCGTAACGGCAGGTCACTTGCGACTTGGCGTCCGGGCGCAGCCAAGGCAGCAGGCCGGATTTGCGGGCTTCGGCCTGGCGCTGGACCAACTGGTGGGAGAAGGCGATCGGGGCTGGCATCAGCTCCGCGGTTTCGTTGCTGGCGTAGCCGAACATCAGGCCCTGGTCGCCGGCGCCCTGGTCTTCCGGCTTGCTGCGGTCAACGCCCTGGGCGATGTCCACCGACTGTTTGCCGATGATGTTCATCACGCCGCAGGTGGCGCCGTCAAAACCGACGTCGGAGCTGTTGTAGCCGATGTCGAGGATCACGTTACGGACGATGTCCTCGAGGTCGACCCAGGCCGAAGTGGTCACTTCGCCAGCGATGATCGCTACACCGGTCTTCACCAGGGTTTCGCACGCGACACGGGCGAACTTGTCTTCAGCAATGATGGCGTCCAGCACCGCATCGGAGATCTGGTCGGCGATTTTGTCCGGATGCCCTTCGGACACGGACTCGGAGGTGAAAACGGAATATTCGCTCATATCGATGGTTTTCCTGAGTTACCGATGGTGAGTGGTGCCAGCCGGCCGCTGAAAGTGGCGGACCTGGATCTGGAAACCATTACGTAAGCCTACATAGAGGCTGTCCTCGGGCACGAGCCCCGCAGCGATGGCCCAACGGGCCAGATCGTCCTGTTCGAACCCCAACCAGAGATCACCGCAGGCCTCCCTGGCCCAGCTCTGGTTGTGGCTACACAATTCTGTCACGAGCAAACTACCGCCAGGTTGCAGCAGACCGGCCATCTGCTTGAGGGCCTCGGCCGGTGCGGCGAAGTGGTGCAGCACCATGTTCAGTACCACGCAGTCGGCCTGCGGGTGGGGGGCTTGCAAGGCATCGGCCAAATGCAGGCTGACATTGTCCAGCGCTTCGCGCTCACACAGCTGGCGAGCCAGCTCGAGCATGGCCGGGCTGTTGTCCAGTGCCGTGACCTGCTGGAAGCGCCGCGCCAGTTCCGGCAGAAAGGCACCGTCGCCGGGGCCGACTTCCAGGGCCGTGGCCTGGGGACCGAAGCTTAGCTTGTCGAGCAGCGCCAGGACGCTTTCGCGGTACTGCGGCAGGCCGGCGATCAAATCTTGCTGGGCGCGGAATTTCTCCGCTACCCGTGAGAAAAAGTCCTGGCTGGCGGCGGCACGCTGACCGTGTACCAGGCCGATGCGGGCTTGTACGTCGTTCGGCAGGTCGAGCTCGTCGACTTCTTCAAGCAGCGCCGCGTGCAGCTTGCCGCCCAGGCGCCCGGTGTGGGGCAGGGCGCGGCGGTAGAAGATCGCATTGCCTTCGCGACGGGTGGCCACCAGCTCGGCCTGGGCCAGCACTTTCAGGTGGTGGCTCATGCCGGATTGGCCGATGCCGAAGATCTGCGCCAGTTCCAGCACGCCGAACGAATCGTTGGCCAGGGCCCGCAAGACGTTCAGGCGCAACGGGTCGCCGCCGGCCTTGCACAGGGCGGACAGGTCGTCGCTGTCGTCATGACGGATGGCGGGCACGCGTAAGTTCATAAGGCCAGCAGTCTAGTGACCCCTCGGTCGCCTAGCAAGATCAATATCAAAAAGTTTTGATATTGAGCGATAGGTGGCGCTTTCGAGGCTGCGCTGGTCTATACAGATTCGACGGCGGAAAGGTTTCACCCGGGGAATGCGCGACTATCCGCGGGAAAAACGCCTCATGGTGACTATCTGTCATTGCCCCTTGGCGGTCGCTGAGGGAAAATGCTCGCCTTTTTTCCGTTTCGTTTTATTTACTCTCGATTCAACATTCCCAGGAGATCAGCGATGCCCAGCCGTCGTGAGCGTGCCAACGCCATTCGTGCCCTCAGCATGGATGCCGTGCAAAAAGCCAACAGCGGCCATCCCGGTGCCCCCATGGGTATGGCGGATATTGCCGAAGTACTGTGGCGTGACTACCTGAAGCACAACCCGAGCAACCCGTCGTTCGCCGACCGTGACCGCTTCGTCCTGTCCAATGGTCATGGCTCGATGCTGATCTATTCGTTGCTGCACCTGACCGGCTACGACCTGTCGATCGACGACCTGAAGAACTTCCGCCAACTGCACAGCCGTACCCCGGGTCACCCGGAATACGGTTACACCCCGGGCGTGGAAACCACCACCGGTCCGCTCGGCCAGGGCCTGGCCAACGCCGTGGGCTTCGCCCTGGCGGAAAAGGTCCTGGGCGCGCAGTTCAACCGTCCCGGGCACAACATCGTCGACCACCACACCTATGTGTTCCTCGGTGACGGCTGCATGATGGAAGGCATTTCCCACGAAGTCGCCTCCCTGGCCGGGACCCTGGACCTGGGCAAGCTGATCGCCTTCTACGATGACAACGGCATCTCCATCGACGGCGAAGTCGAAGGCTGGTTCACCGACGACACGCCCAAGCGTTTCGAATCCTACAACTGGCAGGTGATCCGCAACGTCGACGGTCACGATCCGGAAGAGATCAAGACCGCGATCGAGACCGCGCGCAAAAGCACGCAGCCGACCCTGATCTGCTGCAAGACCACCATCGGCTTCGGCTCGCCGAACAAGCAAGGCAAGGAAGATTGCCACGGCGCCCCGCTGGGTGACGCGGAAATCGCTCTGACCCGCGCGGCGCTGAAGTGGAATTACGGCCCGTTCGAAATCCCCGCCGACATCTATGCCGAGTGGGATGCCAAGGAAGCCGGGCGCGCGCTCGAAGCCGAGTGGGACCAGCGTTTCGCCGCCTACTCCGCGGCCTTCCCAGTCGAAGCCAATGAGCTGGTGCGTCGTCTGAGCGGTGAGCTGCCGGCCGACTTCGCCGAAAAAGCCTCGGCCTATATCGCCGAAGTCGCGGCCAAGGGCGAAACCATCGCCAGCCGCAAAGCCAGTCAGAACACCCTGAACGCCTTTGGCCCGCTGTTGCCGGAACTGTTCGGCGGCTCGGCCGACCTGGCCGGTTCCAACCTGACCCTGTGGAAGGGTTGCAAGGGTGTCAACGCCGAGGATGCCAGTGGTAACTACGTGCATTACGGCGTGCGCGAATTCGGCATGACCGCAATCATGAACGGCGTCACCCTGCACGGTGGCCTGGTGCCTTACGGCGCGACCTTCCTGATGTTCATGGAGTACGCCCGCAACGCCGTGCGCATGTCGGCACTGATGAAGCAGCGCGTGATCCATGTCTATACCCACGACTCCATCGGTCTGGGCGAAGACGGTCCGACCCACCAGCCGATCGAGCAACTGGCGAGCCTGCGTTGCACGCCGAACCTCGACACCTGGCGTCCAGCCGACGCGGTGGAATCCGCCGTGGCCTGGAAAAACGCCCTGGAGCGCAAGGACGGTCCTTCGGCGCTGATCTTCTCCCGGCAGAACCTGCAACATCAGCACCGCGATGCCGTACAGATCGAGAACATCAACCGCGGTGGCTACGTGCTCAAGGATTGCGCGGGCGAGCCCGAGCTGATCCTGATCGCTACCGGTTCGGAAGTCGGTCTGGCGGTGCAAGCCTTCGACAAGCTGACCGAACAGGGTCGCAAGGTCCGCGTGGTGTCGATGCCGTGCACCAGTGTTTTCGATGCCCAGGAGGCGAGCTACAAGCAGGCGGTACTGCCGCTGCAAGTGGGCGCGCGGATTGCCATCGAGGCCGCTCACGCCGACTACTGGTACAAGTACGTGGGCCTGGAAGGTCGTGTGATCGGCATGACCACCTACGGCGAATCGGCGCCCGCGCCGGCCTTGTTCGAAGAGTTTGGCTTCACCCTGGAGAACATCCTGGGTCAGGCTGAAGAGCTGCTGGAAGACTAAGTTCGAGAGTAGGATTGTCTGGTCTTGCCTCTTCGCGGGCAAGCTCCGCTCCCACAGGTTTGATGTCGCGCCAGAACTCCTTGGCCAGACACGGACACTGTGGGAGCGGAGCTTGCCCGCGAAGACGGCCTCGCAGACGCCACCTCACTCACAGGCAAGCCCAGCTCCACATAATCCATGCTTCTGCGTGGATGCTTGATACGCAAGCTTCGACGAGATCCCCATGCCCCAACCGCGTCCTTACAGAGTTGCACTCAACGGCTATGGCCGTATCGGTCGTTGTGTCCTGCGTGCGCTGTTCGAGCGAGGGGATCGGGCCGCTTTTGAAATCGTTGCCCTCAACGACCTGGCCGATATGGCCAGCCTTGAATACCTGACCCGTTTCGACTCCACCCATGGCCGCTTTCCCGGCGAAGTGCGGGTCGAGGACGGTTGTCTGCATATCAATGGCCACTGCGTGAAAGTCTTCCGCAGTGCCAGCCCCGAAGAAATCGATTGGGCCGCGCTGGACGTGGACCTGGTACTGGAATGCTCCGGTGCCTATCACACCCGCGAGGACGGCGAGCGCTTCCTCGCCGCCGGCGCGCCACGGGTGCTGTTCTCCCAGCCGATGGCCAGCGAGACGGATGTCGACGCCACCGTCGTCTTTGGCGTCAACCAGGACTGCCTGACCGGCGACGAGCGTCTGGTCTCCAACGCTTCCTGCACCACCAATTGCGGTGTGCCGCTGCTGCGCCTGCTGGACCAGGCCATCGGCCTGGAATACGTATCGATCACCACCATCCACTCGGCGATGAACGACCAGCCGGTGATCGATGCCTACCACGCCGAAGACCTGCGCCGTACACGTTCGGCCTTTCAGTCGGTGATCCCGGTGTCCACCGGTCTGGCGCGGGGCATCGAACGCCTGCTGCCGGAACTTGCCGGGCGAATCCAGGCCAAAGCCGTACGGGTGCCGACGGTCAACGTGTCCTGCCTCGACATTACGATGCAGACCGTCAGCGACACCGATGCCGTGGAGGTCAACCGGATCCTGCGCGAGGCCGCCACTCACGGTCCGCTCAAGGGCCTGCTGGCCTACACTGAGTTGCCCCATGCCAGCTGCGATTTCAACCATGACCCTCATTCGGCGATTGTCGATGCGAGTCAGACCCGTGTTTCCGGCCCAAGGCTGGTGAACGTGCTGGCCTGGTTCGACAATGAATGGGGTTTTGCCAACCGAATGCTGGATGTTGCAGAGCATTACCTGCACACCATTCACCACAAACCGTAAACCAGAGATTGCGACCCATGACCGTGTTGAAGATGACCGACCTCGATCTGCAAGGTAAGCGCGTACTGATCCGCGAAGACCTCAACGTTCCCGTCAAGGACGGTGTTGTCACCAGCGATGCGCGTATCCTGGCTTCGCTGCCGACCATCAAGCTGGCCCTGGAAAAAGGCGCGGCAGTCATGATCTGCTCGCACCTGGGCCGTCCGACCGAAGGCGAGTTCTCGGCCGAGAACAGCCTCAAACCGGTAGCCGACTACCTGAGCAAGGCCCTGGGCCGCGAAGTGCCGCTGGTGGCCGATTACCTGAACGGTGTCGAGGTCAAGGCCGGCGACGTCGTGCTGTTCGAAAACGTGCGCTTCAACAAGGGCGAGAAAAAGAACGCCGACGAATTGGCCAAGCAATACGCCGCCCTGTGCGACGTGTTCGTGATGGACGCCTTCGGTACCGCGCACCGTGCCGAGGGTTCGACCCATGGCGTGGCCAAGTTTGCCAAGGTCGCCGCCGCCGGCCCGCTGCTGGCCGCCGAACTGGAAGCCCTGGGCAAGGCCCTGGGCGCGCCGGCCCAGCCGATGGCCGCCATCGTTGCCGGCTCCAAGGTGTCGACCAAGCTCGACGTACTCAACAGCCTGAGCCAGATCTGCGATCAACTGATCGTCGGCGGTGGCATTGCCAACACCTTCCTGGCCGCTGCCGGTCATCCAGTGGGCAAGTCCCTCTATGAGCCGGACCTGCTGGACACTGCCCGTGCCATCGCGGCCAAGGTCAGCGTGCCGCTGCCGGTTGACGTAGTGGTGGCCAAGGAGTTCGCCGAGAGCGCCGTCGCCACCGTGAAACTGATCGCCGACGTCGCCGCTGACGACATGATCCTCGACATCGGCCCGCAGACCGCCGCGCACTTCGCCGAACTGCTGAAATCGTCGAAGACCATCCTGTGGAACGGTCCGGTCGGTGTGTTCGAATTCGACCAGTTCGGTAACGGCACTAAAGTCCTGGCTCAAGCTATCGCCGACAGCTCGGCGTTTTCCATTGCCGGTGGTGGCGACACCCTGGCGGCCATCGACAAGTATGGCGTTGCCAAGGATATCTCCTACATTTCCACCGGCGGTGGCGCCTTCCTCGAATTCGTCGAAGGCAAGGTACTGCCGGCCGTGGAAGTGCTGGAAAGCCGCGCCAAGGCCTGAGTCGGCATCGGCCTTTGACAGGGAGTGTTCAGATGGTCAAGCCGTTGTTAACGTTGCTGATCCTGGTGGGTTTGCTGGCCGGTTGTGCTGGCAAGCCCACGGCCGGGCCGGCGGCAGAGCGCGCCCCGAGGGGGTGCGACCAGGCCGACTGGCAGGCGGAAACCGCCCCGGTGATCAACAAGCGCCTGGGGCCGGACGGGTTGGAAAAATACGACACCTCGTCCGGGACCCGGGAACGGGGCTGTCCTTGACGGGTCAGATTCACTACAGGCAGTGCTGGCGGCCAGCGGTCGTCAGTCGAGGAACCGGCATGAAAGGCTTTATCGCCCTTGTTTCACTGGTAGCACTGGGTGGCTGCGCCGCCTTCAGTGCCACCTTCAATCAGGCGTCGGCCCCGGCGGACAACTGGACGCACTGGACCTGTGACAGCCAGGCCGAAGTGCTCTGGCGTTATGTCGACACTGCGCAGCAGGTGGTCGACGTACGCCTGGGTAACGCCGACCAGGTGTATCGCCTCAAGCCCGAGGCCGGTGCCGTCGACAGCGGTGTGTTGTACAGCGACAACGTCTTGGCGTTTCACAAAAAAGGTGAGGAAGGCCTGGTTTACTGGGTTGCCACCAATGATTTGATCGGCCGGGCCTGCAAGGCGCGTTAACGGCTGAGCGCGGTCCCCTGTAGGAGCGAGCTTGCTCGCGATGGACGTCAACGATAACGCGGGGTACCTGATACCCCGCAGTGCCTGAGCCACCATCGCGAGCAAGCTCACCCCTACATCCGCAGGCAGGGGTAGCCCCCGATCTGCAATGACTTGAATAGCAGCCGCCGCTCCGGCAGGCTTGCACGATTAACGACCCTCGACCGGGAGAGACACACATAATGGCACTTATCAGCATGCGCCAGATGTTGGACCACGCAGCCGAATTCGGCTACGGCGTTCCAGCCTTCAACGTCAACAACCTTGAGCAGATGCGCGCCATCATGGAAGCCGCTGACAAGACCGACTCCCCGGTGATCGTCCAGGCTTCGGCCGGTGCGCGCAAATACGCCGGCGCGCCGTTCCTGCGGCACCTGATCCTGGCCGCTATCGAAGAATTCCCGCATATCCCGGTGTGCATGCACCAGGACCACGGCACCAGTCCGGACGTCTGCCAGCGCTCCATCCAACTGGGTTTCAGCTCGGTGATGATGGACGGTTCCCTTGGCGAAGACGGCAAGACCCCGACCGACTACGAATACAACGTCCGGGTTACCCAACAGACCGTGGCCATGGCTCACGCTTGCGGCGTTTCGGTTGAGGGCGAGCTGGGTTGCCTGGGTTCGCTGGAAACCGGCATGGCCGGTGAAGAAGACGGCATCGGTGCTGAAGGCGTACTCGATCACAGCCAGATGCTGACCGACCCGGAAGAAGCCGCGGACTTCGTCAAGAAGACCCAGGTCGACGCCCTGGCCATCGCCATCGGCACCAGCCACGGCGCCTACAAATTCACCAAGCCGCCTACCGGCGACGTGCTGGCGATCGACCGGATCAAGGAAATCCACAAGCGCATCCCCAACACTCACCTGGTGATGCATGGTTCCTCGTCGGTGCCACAAGAGTGGTTGGCGATCATCAACCAGTACGGTGGCGACATCAAGGAAACCTACGGCGTACCGGTTGAGGAAATTGTCGAAGGTATCAAGCACGGCGTGCGCAAGGTCAATATCGACACCGACCTGCGCCTGGCGTCCACGGGTGCCATGCGTCGCCTGATGGCCACCAACCCGAGCGAGTTCGACCCGCGCAAGTTTTTCGGTGCCACCGTGACGGCCATGCGTGACGTGTGTATCGCCCGTTACGAGGCTTTCGGTACTGCCGGCAACGCTTCGAAGATCAAGCCGATCTCCCTGGAAGCGATGTTCCAGCGTTACTTGAAGGGTGAGTTGAACGCCAAGGTCAACTAAGACTGGCAGCGTTATGAAAAACCCGCAGCGATGCGGGTTTTTTGTGGGCGAGAGTCAAGGCGCAAGGAGTGTTCCTGACGCGGGCCGGCCCGCTCGCCATATGGGAAGATGCATTTCAATAGACACCACTGGAGTCCCAGATTAAGGGGTATCTCGGTCTTCCGGTTCGAACGCAGTTCTCATTGTGGCGAGCGGGCTTGCCCGCGTTCGGCTGCGCAGCAGCCGTAAAATCATAGTCCTGGGTATATCTGATACACCGTGATTGCAGGTTTTGGGGGCGCTTCGCACCCCAACGCGGGCAAGCCCGCTCGCCACAAGGTCCGGTTCGGCCTCACATGTTATTTGCTGACGGACATTAGCCCTTCTAGTTCTGTTTTGAGGCTTTACGTCGGCCGTATGACCGCAGAAGTGCATAGATGCATAGATGCATAGATGCATAGATGCATAGATGCATAGATGCATAGATGCATAGATGCATAGGTGAGGCGGTGCAGAAATGAAGCAGAGGTGTGGCGAGCGGGCTTGCCCGCGTTCGGCTGCGCAGCAGCCGTAAAATCAAAGTTCCGTTATGTCTGACACATGGTGCTTGCAGTTTTTTGGGGGCGCTTGGCCCCCCCCTGAGCGGCGGTGCGATGTTCCGACAAGCCCGCTCGCCACAGGACTGTGTCCGACCTCAGGCTTCCTTATGCTGAATGGCATTAGAAAAAGCCCACTCACCACCGGTCCAGGCTCTTGCTTCAAAGCCAAATGGCATCCCACAGCGGGTAGTCTCCAATCTGTTTGACCAGGCCCGCACGTAGAGGGTTGGCGACTATGTATCGAGCCGTGTTGCGCAAATCTTCGCCATCACGAATGGCTCTGTCGTGATAACCGCTTTGCCAGAAACGGCCACAACCATGAGTCGCCCGATTGATGGTCAGGGTACTGCGGGATTTGATGCTGCCAATAACCCGTGAGAGATGGCTATGGTGCAGTTGAAACAGCCAATGGAAGTGATCCGGCATGATCACCCAGGCCATGGACTCCACCCAGCCTTGCTCATGGGCTCTCCTCATTTCGGCGACGAGCAAACGCGCCAACTGCCAATTGGCAAATAGCGGTAATCGTTTATGCACCACTGCCGTGATCAAGTAGGCGCGACCGGGTTCGGAGTATCGACCGATACGCAGGCGATGTGAGTCGGGATGTCGAGGCAATCCGTTGCACTCTCTTTGCTGGAGGAGATGCTACTTACGCTAGCAGCACACACGACGGTGGAAGGGGTGGAAGGTTTACCGTGTATTACAGATCCCATTCGTTGTGCAGAGGTGCAGGAGTGCAGGAGTGCAGGAGTGCAGGAGTGCAGGAGTGCAGGAGTTGCAGAGGTGCAGGAGTGCAGGAGTGCAGGAGTTGCAGAGGTGCAGAGGTGCAGGAGTGCAGGAGTTGCAGAGGTGTGGCGAGCGGGCTTGCCCGCGTTCGGCTGCGCAGCAGCCGTAAAACCATAGTCCCAGGTATGTCTGATACACCGTGATCGCAGGTTTTGGGGGCGCTGCGCACCCCAGCGCGGGCAAGCCCGCTCGCCACAAGGTCCGGTTCGGCCTCACATTTTATTTGCTGACGGACATTAGCCCTTCTAGTTCTGTTTTGAGGCTTTACGTCGGCCGTATGACCGCAGAAGTGCAGAAGTGCAGAAGTGCATAGGTGAAGAGATGAAGAGGTGCAGAAGTGAAGTAGAGGTGTGGCGAGCGGGCTTGCCCGCGTTCGGCTGCGCAGCAGCCGTAAAACCATAGTCCCGGGTATGTCTGATACACCGTGATTACAGGTTCTGGGGGCGCTTCGCACCCCAGCGCGGGCAAGCCCGCTCGCCACAAGGTCCGGTTCGGCCTCACATTATTTGCTGACGGACATTAGCCCTTCTAGTTTTGTTTTGACGCTTTACGCCGACCGTATGGCTGCGCCTTCCAGCAGCGCATCCACCACCGCCCGGGCCATTGCCACCGAGCGGACCATGGAACCGGTCAGGCCGCGCTCGATGCCGCTGGCCTCGGTGATTTCATCGGAGATTTCTTCCGCGCCAATCAGTAACAGCGAAACATGCTGCAATGCTTCTTCGGCACTGATACCGGGGCGCACCGCAAACAGCGGGTGGTTTTCCCCATCGAGGCAACCGAAGCTGCTCAGGCCGGTGGAGGGCAGGCTTTCCAGCAGGGGGGCGCTTGCTGTCCCGCACCACTTGCAGCAAAGCCTCGCTGGTCTCCTTGAGGATTGTGGTGATGCGCTGGCGGGTGTAGTTGATGGGTGGATCGGGGACGAGCTTTTTCATGATTCGTGGCTTCCTGTGGATAACAAGAGGCTGCCGGTTCTCACTTCCACGCAAAAAGGTGGCAGCTGTACGCAGGTGTGGAAGACCGGGCCACAGAAAACCCCGGCGCACCCGAAGGTACCCCGCGCACAGCCGCCATGACACGAACGAACAGTCATATTCGTATTTGAGCGTCCGTGTACTTTTCTGTGCTTCGGACTTCCACATCCGGCTACTGATAGGCAGTGGTGAACGAAGACTAGACGCGAAGAATTCAAGGGCGCAAGCCGCTTAGGGGCAATTACGATTTTCTAGGAAATGCCCTGCGGATGACAGTGTAAAATTCTGACAGGTCGTCCCAGGTTATGCGTCGTCTTGGTACGAGTCTCAATAGCGGGGGCACTAACCGTCGTGAGGGGCCTCACATGCGTCTACACCCGATGAACAGGGGAAGGACAAACACCGCCCGCAGCCGGCGCATCTTATCCGGCGATGCCCCGGTTACCCGCTAATCGGCATTCTTCACTTTGAATAAAGTTTCACTCTGACTGTGGTCTTGCGTTGGGAGGTTATCTACTTTTATAAATCTAAATTTCTGGTTTGTCGTTCCTCCATAAGGGGAGTCGATGATCTTGGTACCGTCCACTGTGCTCGATCCCCTCACTTCCATCACGTTACCAGTATGCATATTTTCGATATAGAAATAATCGAAGTTTCCTATCCTTCCTGCGTCCTTCAAAAACCATTGGAAACTCTGCCTCCAATTACTGGCTGGAACGGGTCCAGCAACGACGTTGCCATTTACAGCCTCGAGCGCTCGGGCTTTCATTTTTTCGTTTGAAAATAGGCACGAAAAATCGACAGCGGAATAGCTAAGTTGCCACTTGGATTCGGGCTCTTCATTGCCGCCAAGCAGTCTGACGTCGTAGGAGTAGTCACTATTTTCTCTTGGAGACATATTAATAAGCTTTGGGGGGATTGAAGATAAGAGTGTATAGATTTTATAAATTCCGCGCTCGATTACTATAGCCGGGCCAGGGGCGCCCCGAGGTGTCTGTTCAGCGGGGCTATTCTCACCAGAAGTAGTTTTGCTTTTCATTGTAACAGCTCTCCTTTTGTATTGCGTAGCACGGGTATGCCGCGCAATGGATTGACACTGTTTCAGACGTGGCGCCGCGAGGGGACAAATACCAGGTGAAAACATAGAGTTGATGCTCAGTTGCTGAGCATGTTGGCGAGACTCCATAGACCGGTCTACTGTCAGAAATGACAGGTTTATAGACGGTTTTCGAATACTGAGTAGTACTTTAAAATATAAAGCTGTGTTTTAAATAGTCGGTGAAGTTTAGGGGGGCGCGAGCGGGCAAGCCCCAATGCCGCTCAACTAAGGAAATAGGATTATTGAAAACGCCACATAATCGGTAGGCGCGGCTGGTCGACGTTCGATTGTCCGCGAAGATTTTAGCAGTCTCAGGGCCCCCTTCGCGGGCAAGCTCCGCTCCCACAGGGTAAGTGTTCGGGCTCAATGAGCCGTATGACTGGCCGGTCTCAGCTCTTCACATGGTCAATATTCAGCTTGTAGAAGGTCACCATCCCGCCCTCGCTGGTATAGCCAGTGTTGTCCTGCACATAAACCCCCGCCTTGAAATACAGCGGTTTGTCGCGCCAGGTGGTGCTGATCTGGGTGTACCAGGAGGCATCGGCGGCGTGCACGCTCAGGTAGCCGCCACGACTCAGGTGGATTACGTAGGTGAAGGCCTTGTCCAATGGCACATTGTCGGCGATCTGAATCACCCGGCTTTCCTTGTCGTCGGGGTGGTTGCGGATCTTCACCACGATGATCCCGGTCTTGCGACTCTCCTTGTACTGGTACTCGACCTTGAGCATCGGCTGGGTGCTGTTGTACGCGTGGATCTGGCCGATGACGATCTTGCCCGATGAGGGCACCTGGTTTACCGCCAGGGTGGCGCGCAGGTAGTTGTTGGCCTCGCTGTACAACCAGTTGCGCAGCCGGCCATCGGACCAGGTTTCGCGTAACTCGCTGCGCGGGTAGATGGCGTTTTCAGTCTTGGACCCGGTGACCGGCGACCAGAAGAACAAAGTGCCAGTATCCGAGTGAAAGTATTGATCCTTGAAGCCCTGTACCAGTTTGGGGGTGTCGATTGTCGCCGGCGGGGTGCCGGTGGGAACGCTGAGGTTCCATGTTGTCAGGTCAATCATGTTGCTTCCTTCCCTGCAAACAGCTTGTACACGGGATGGCGACTCAGTCTGGGAATAACTCAGATAGACCGCTTTAGCTCGCGCTTCCAGCGTTCTTTATAACGGTTGAATGATCGTTTGTTAACAGCGATCCGTCGAACGGTTGACGTCAATCCGCCGACGGGTGCGGGTGTGCGTGGCGATTTTAGAATGATCGTGCCAGAATTTTATAGTAAAGCGATATAAACACCTGTTATTTATGACAGTTGTTTTTCGGCGGGTGAGTTAACACGATAAAGACCCGATAACTGATAAAAAGGGTCTCACTATGGACGAAGAGGGAGCTGGCAACGGGCCTGAATATCTGAAGTATTTCAAGCGCAAACAAAAAATCAACCTGCGTGGGAGGCTGCACGGCGCGCAAGTGGAGTCCGAACGCGGTGAATTGTGCGGTATCGACTGGACGCACCGAACGCTGACATATCATGGAGAGTTCGGTTTGTATAACACGGTGCGCTTCGATGAAATCTACGAAATTGAACCAATTGCACAATACAGGACCTCATAACGCTGACCGGTCGTATTGACGGTCGTCACCGTGGTACGACGCGGGCTCGCGGGCTGGAGGCGTTTTCCGAGCCGCGTCGCCGTAGTGGTCACCGACCGTTAGTCGGGAGATCGTGGCCGTGCCTGGATGATGGCCTATTGCTCACTACGCTATGCACAATCCCGGTCTAGAGTAGTCGTTAAGTTTATTCCGGTTTTCCTTTGATGGCCGGTGGAGTTCCCCGAACAAGAGAAGCAGCATGGATTGCGTGCAACAGACACCTGGTGATGGTAGTTCCGTCCTTCTGGTCGTTGATGATTACCCTGAAAATCTGATCAGCATGCGTGCTTTGCTGGAACGTCAGGATTGGCAGGTGGTGACTGCCGCCTCCGGTATTGAGGCGTTGACGTTGTTGCTGGAGCATGAAATCGACCTGGTGCTGCTGGATGTACAGATGCCTGGGATGGACGGTTTCGAAGTGGCCCGCCTGATGCGCGGCAGCCAGCGTACGCGCCTGACGCCGATTATTTTCCTCACCGCCAATGAACAGTCCCAGGACGCCGTGATCAAGGGCTATGCCAGTGGTGCGGTGGATTATCTGTTCAAACCCTTCAATCCCGACATCCTCAGGCCCAAGGTCCAGGCGTTGCTGGAACAGCAGCGCAACCGTCGGGCCTTGCAATCCCTGAGTCGCGATCTGGAAGCCGCCCGGGCGTTCAATGCCTCGGTGCTGGAGAATGCCGCCGAAGGCATTCTGGTGGTCAATGAAGACGGCACGATCCGTTTCGCCAATCCGGCGATTTCACGGTTGCTCAATGTATCTCTGGAGTCCTTGGCGGGTCGCCCGTTCCTGGATTTTCTGCAAACCCCGCATTTCCCCGAGTGGCAGGCCTCGCCGCTGTACGAGGAATACCGCAAGGGCGAAACCTATCGGCTGCATGATGCCTACTTGCGCACCAGCCAGGAGCAGATGCTACCGGTGGCCTTGTCCTGCGCGCCGTTGCCCGCGGACCAGAAGGCCATGGTGGTGACGGTGCTGGACATGTCGGTGGTGCGTCATCTGCACCAGCAACTGGAGTTCCAGGCGGTGACCGACCCGCTGACCGGCTTGCTCAATCGCCGAGGCTTCTACCAGACAGCGGAAAATACCTTGCGCCGCAGCGACAGCACGGAGCAGTCCCTGGTGCTGATGTACCTGGACCTCGATGGTTTCAAGCGGGTCAACGATTCTCTCGGCCATGAAGCCGGCGACCGGGTGCTGCGCTGGGTGTCGGAACAGTTGAAATCCTGTCTCAACCCCTTCGACATCCTGGCGCGCATGGGCGGCGACGAGTTCACCACCTTGCTCAACCTGGATCGCCCCGAGCAGGCGGCGAAAGTCGCTGAGCGGCTGATCGAGCGGGTGTCGATCCGCCAGCAGATCGACGGCATGGAAATGACGCTGGGGGTCAGTATCGGCATCGCCACCTATCCGGATTGCGGTGCCAACCTCGATGGCCTGCTGCGGGCGGCGGACATCGCCATGTACGAGGCCAAGCGCGCCGGCCGCCAGCAGTATCGCTACTACGATCACGAGATGAACGGCCGCGCCCGTTCGCGCCTGATGCTGGAGGAAAGCGTCCGCTCGGCGATCGAGGGCAAGGAATTCAAGATGGTCTATCAGCCGCAGGTGTCGCTGGCGGACGGCCGTTTGCGGGGGTTCGAGGCGCTGCTGCGCTGGCACCACCCGAGTGTCGGCGATGTGCCGCCGGGGTTGTTCCTGCCGTTGCTGGAAGAGGTGCGGTTGATCAGTCGGCTGGGCAGTTGGATCTATCGCCAGGCGGCGACCCAGCGGCATGCCTGGAACGGTGTGTTCGCCGATGACCTGGTGCTGAGCGTGAGCCTGAGCGCCACGCAGTTCAGCATGCCGAACCTGGCGGACGAGTTGCAGGAGGTGCTTGAACGTCATGACCTGCGCTCGCACCAGTTGGAAGTCGAAGTGACCGAGGCGGCGTTGATGCAGGACTACGAGGCTTCGCGCAAGCAACTGCGGCGGATCCGCGCCCAGGGTGTGCGCGTGGCCCTGGATGACTTCGGTTCGGGACATTGCTCGCTGAACCACCTGCGCGACCTTGAGTTGGACACGCTCAAGCTCGACCGGCAGTTGATCGCCAAGATCCTCGATTCACCTCGGGATGCGGCATTGGCGCGCAGTGTGATCGATCTGTGCCGGCAATTTGGTTTGCTGGTGATTGCCGAGGGAGTGGAAACCGTGGAGCAGTGGCAGTGGCTCAAGGCCAACGGTTGTCCGCTGGTCCAGGGGTTCCTGGTGGCCCGACCGCTGACAGCCAAGGACGCCACCAGCTTCGGCTCGGCGTTCGACTGGAGCGCGTTGTCGGCATGAATTCGCTACACTGGCCTTTTTTGGGTGTACGTAAGGCCTGTCATGACTGTGCTGAAATACCTTCAGGCTTATCCCTCGTCCTTGCAGGAACAGGTCCGTCAGATGATTGCCCGGGACTCTCTGGGCGACTACCTGCGCCAGCGTTACCCGGAGCGGCATGCGGTGCAGAGCGATAAGGCGCTGTACGGCTATGCGTTGGCGCTGAAGCAGGAACATTTACGCAATGCGCCGGCCATCGACAAGGTGCTCTTCGATAACCGCTTGGACCTGACCCATCGTGCCCTTGGCCTGCACACCGCGATCTCGCGGGTCCAGGGCGGCAAGCTCAAGGCCAAGAAAGAAATCCGCATCGCTTCGCTGTTCAAGGAAGCGGCGCCGCAGTTTCTGAAAATGATCGTGGTGCACGAACTGGCGCACCTCAAGGAAAGTGATCACAACAAGGCGTTCTACCAGCTGTGCGAATACATGCAGCCCGGTTATCAGCAGTTGGAGTTCGACCTGCGGGTGTACCTGACCTGGCGCGATCTTCAGGGCAAGTCTGGACAGCTGTAGGCGCCGGTTACGCGCTTGGATAGAGGCATCGGCGGAAGATCAACGATAAGGACTACCGGATGGACGTCAGCAAGACCAAGAGCAGTTTCTACCGCCGTCTGTATGTGGCCTGGCTGATTGATAGTGGGGTGGCCAGCAGCGTTCCGACCTTGACCGAAGTCACCGGCATGCCGCGTCGCACGGCACAGGATACGATCCTGGCCCTGGCGGACCTGGATATCGTTTGTGAGTTCGAGCAGGAAGACGGCGCTCGCAATCATGCCGGGCAGTACCGGATTCGCAGTTGGGGCGCCATTGATAAAAGCTGGATCGCTCGCCATGTGCAGCAGATCAAGGATGTGCTGGGTTATCCCTGAAGGCGCACGTGGGAGCAGGGCTCGTCCACGAAACTTTTGGCGATCTCCAGGCCGCCTTCGCGAGCAAGCTCTGCTCCCACAGGTTCCCTGGTGTACTTGATAGCTGAGCATTAGCCGGAGATTGTGGGGGCAGGGTTTGTTCGCGAAGAGGCCCTGGAGGGCGCCGGAAAATCTCAGGCTCTGCGCATACCGATGTGCGGGATATCATCTTCCAGATAGACCTCACCCACTACCGCAAACCCATGGCGCCCGTAATAAGCCTGCAAATGCGCCTGGGCCGACAGGTAGATCGGCACCTCGGGCCAGAGCTTTCCGGCGTGTCTCAAGGCCTGAACCATCAGCTCGTGCCCCAGTCCCTGGCCACGGGCTTCGGGGGCGATGACCACCCTCCCGATCACCACGTCGCCGCCCTGGGAAATCGGGTCGAGCAGACGTGCATAGGCCACCAGTCGATCATCTCGCCAGGCCATCAGATGGCAGGTGTCGCCCTCCAGATCGCGTCCGTCGACTTCCTGGTAGGGACATTTCTGCTCGACCACGAAGACTTCGGTTCGCAGTTGCAGGATGCTGTACAACTGCTCCCTGCTCAGGTCGTCATGCTGTTTGCAGAGCCAGTCGATTGTCATGCTCGCCTCTGGGTTCAATCACTTGATATCGATACTAGGCGGGTTGTCAGCGCTCGCCAACCCGGGATTTTTTTACCCTGCCGAGGCGGAGCTGGAAGGTTCCTTGCAGGGTGTTTCGAGCGGGCATTGCGGCTGGGTAGTGGCTACTCACAATCATTCATTTTGCTCGGTATTGTCCTCTTTGTGTAATCTGCTGGGCCATGCTTTTGCGATGGCTTGGATGAGCTAATGTTAGGACCAGGGATGAAGCCGGTTGTTTTCAGACGAGCTCCTCGGGCTTTGGCTAACTGTGCTGGGCTTATGTGCCCGCTAAGGATCTTTAGCATGCCGCGATTGCATCAAGCTTTTGTGTTGCTTGGATTGCTGCTGATTTCACAGGGCTCTGCCGCGGACAGGCTGCGTTTGGTGGCCGATGCCTGGCCGCCGTTTACCGATGCCACGCTGGTCAATGGCGGCTTGGCCACCGATATCGTCAGTACCGCGCTGGCGCGCGCCGGCTATGCCAGCGACTTCGAACAGGTACCCTGGGCCCGGGCGCTCAAGGGCCTCGGCGAAGGGCGCTATGACGTGCTGATCAATGCCTGGTACAGCGACGAGCGCACCCTGCTGGGGCAGTTCTCGGCGGAGTACCTGGTCAATCGCGTGCTGTTTCTCAAGCGCAAGGAGTCGGCCATCGAGTACGACAACCTGCGGCAGTTGCACGATCTGCCGATTGCGGTGGTGCGCGACTATGCCTACAGCGCCGAGTTTGACAGCGATGCGCAGTTGCAGAAGATCCCGGTGCATAACTTCGCCATGGCCGTGCGCATGCTGGCGGCGGACCGGGTGAAGCTGACCCTGGAAGACGAGTATGTGGCGCGCTACTACCTCAAGAGCGAGGCGCCACGGGTGCGCAATGCCGTGGAGTTTCTACCCAAGCCGCTGAGCGAGAACAGCCTGCATATCCTGGTCAGCCTGAAAAACCCGCAGCATGCGCAGATTGTCGCCGGGTTCGACCGCGAGATCGCGGCGATGAAGGCCGACGGCAGCTATGCGCGAATGCTCAAGCTGCACGGGATGTAAACTTTCAAGGTCTCGCCACGGTCGGGACTCAGTTTTCCTCCGGCTCCTTGATCAAGTGCGCCGCCAGGGTGCGTAACGGCCCCAACTGCCGGCAGATCAGTGCCAACTGGGTCTGCACCAACCTTTGGATCTCGTCGATCTCATCCGGCATCTGTTCCAACTCGCTGGCCAGGGCTTCTTCGGCATCGCTTTGAATGGTGATGGGCGTCTTGTTCGCCAGGCCCATGGCAATCTCTTCGATACTCGCCGCCAATTTAGCGCCGGCCCCCTCCAGCAGATGCTCGCGCACAGCCTCCGGCAACTGGTTGTCGCGGTGCGCGCCGAGCCCCGAAAGGTAGCTGAGCAAGGTGTGCGAGAGCACCAGGAAGCGGAAGCCGACGTCGGCTTCCTTACGGAAATGCCCAGGCTCCATCAGCATGTTTGCCAGGGTGGTCGATAGCGCCGCGTCGGCGTTGTGGGCGTTGCGTCGGGCCAGGCGGTAGGCGAGGTCGTCGCTCTTGCCCTGGGCGTACTGGCGCATGATCTGGCGCAGGTACAGGCTGTTGCAGCTCAGGGTGTTGGCCAGCACCTTGTTCAGGCGGCGGCCTTGCCAGTCCGGCAAGAACAGGAAGACCGCGAGGCCGGCGATCAGGGCGCCGAGCAGGGTGTCGAGCAGGCGCGGCAGGAACAGGCCGTAGCCATCGCCCACCTGATTGAAGCAGAACAGCACCGTCAAGGTCATGGCGGCGGTCGCCAGGGTGTAGCGGGTTGTGCGGTTGATAAAGAACACCACCCCGGCGGCAATGGTGAACAAGGCCTGGATCAAGGGGCTCGGGAACAGGTCGAAGAGTGCCCAGGCGGCAGTCAGGCCGATGGCCGTGCCGATGATCCGCTGGCCCAGTTTGCGCCGGGTGGCGCCGTAGCTCGGCTGGCAGACGAACAGGGTGGTGAGGATGATCCAGTAGCCCTGGGACGGATGCACCAGGTGCACCATGCCATAGCCGATGCTCAGGGCCAGCGGCAGGCGCAGGGCGTGGCGGAACAGCAGCGAGGTCGGTGTCAGTTGGGTACGCAGGCGCGTCCAGACGTCCTTGAGGTTGCGCGGCGAACGGTCCAGCAGGCTGCTGTCGGTGGCGTCGGCGAGGCTGTCGGGGTTGCTTGCGTCGCTCAGCAGGCGGTCGAGGGTACCCAGGTTGGCCGCCAGTGCCCGCAGCGAACGCAGCAGGCCGCGCCAGGCCGGGTTGCTCTGGATGCGCAGGTGCTCCAGGGAGGCGTGCAGGTCGCCCAGGGCTTCGGTGAAGCTGGCATCGTAGATGAACGGCTGGCGCAGCTGGATCGACGCGGCCAGGGCCTGGCAGGCCTTGCCTTGCTCACGCAGCAGGCGCTGGCAGCGGAACAGCACGTCGCTGTGAAAGAACGCCTCGGCCAGCGCATTGTAGGGATAGTGTGAGGAGCTGGCGCGCTCGTGGATGTCCTGGGCCAGGAAGTACAGCTTCAGGTAGCGGCTGACCTTCGATCCCGGTCGCCCATTGCCGACCCGGTGCAGAATGATTTCCTTGGCGGTGTTGAGCGCCGCCACCACCTTGCCGTTCTGCCGCGCCAGTTCCAGGCGCCGGGCTTCGACGTCCAGTTGGCGGATCGGTTCGAACAGCGAGGACTTGAGCTTGAGGTAGTAGCCCAGTTCGCGGAACAGCTTGGCCAGGCTCTGTTGCACCGGCTGGTTGGAGAACATCGCCTGCCAGAGCACCGAGAGCATGCCGTACCAGGCCGCGCCGGTCACCAGCAGCACCGGCTCGTGCCAGAGGTTGGCGACTTCGCCGCCACGCTGGTCGACGCCGATCATGGTGTAGACCGAGAGGATCAGAGTCGCCGAGGCAATGGCGCCATAGCGCTCGCCCAGGGCACCGAGCATGGTCAGGGCGAAGGCCGCCAGGGCCATGGCGCAGACGAACAGCCATGGGTAAGGGAATAGCAGTTCGACCGAGAACGCCGCGATGCTGAAGCACACCAGCGTCACCGCCAAGGCGTTGAGGCGGCCCTGCCAACTGTCGTCGGTCTCGGCCAGGGCGCTGGCGATGACCCCGAGGAACAGCGGGATCAGGAGCTTCATCTCGTTCTGCAACCAGCACAGGGTCATGATGCCGGTCAGGGCGATAAACACCCGAACGCTATAGCTGAATTTGTCCAGGGCCCAGAGGCGGCGCAGTGATTGGTTGAACGAGGTCGATGCCATGAAGGAGTGAGAGCCTGCCAAGCGGTTGATCAGAATGATGGGTAGACGGGCGGCATTGCAATGGCGCCACACAGGTCTACAGCAAAATTTGTTCCGTGATCGAGGATTGTCCCTGGATGTGGCCGGCAATCAACCTTGTGGGCGGGTAATTGTGTCTTGTATTGCCCATTCGGGCACCGTCGCTGGCAAGCCGGCTCCCACAATGTCCGTGTCGTGCGCACCATCTGCAATCGATGCTGAACCTGTGGGCGCCGGCTTGCCGGCGATGAACGATAACGCGGTGTATCTACGCTGCCGCAGTGCCTGAAACACCCGCAATGATCAGGCGAATTGTGCCGCCGCATATCCCGAGGCCCAGGCCCACTGGAAATTGAAACCACCCAGGTGACCACTGACATCCAGCACTTCGCCAATGAAATACAGGCCGGGGCTTTTCAGCGATTCCATGGTCTTCGACGAGACTTCCCGGGTATCGACTCCGCCCAGGGTCACTTCGGCGGTGCGGTAGCCTTCCGTGCCGGCCGGCACCAGGCGCCAGTCGCCGAGCTTCTGCGCGACCTCGGCCAGTTCCGCCGGGGTGTATTGCTTCATCGGCTTGGAGACGAACCAGTGCTCGGCCAGGAGGTTGGCCATCTTCTTGGTGAACAACTCGCCCAACAGGGTTTTCAGTTCGCTGTTGGGGCGTTCGGCCTGTTGTCGTTGCAGCCAGTCGAGGGCGTCGTGGTCCGGCAGCAGGTTGACGTGCAGGGTATCGCCGGGATTCCAGAACGAGGAAATCTGCAGAATCGCCGGGCCGCTGAGTCCGCGGTGAGTGAACAGGATATTTTCCCGGAAACTCTGCTCGTTGCAGCTCACCAGGCAATCCACCGAAGTCCCGGAGAGCTCGCTGCAGAGCGCCTTGAGTTGATCGGTAATGGTGAACGGCACCAAGCCCGCGCGGGTCGGTAACACCTGGTGACCGAACTGCCTGGCCACCTGATAACCGAAACCGGTCGCGCCCAGGGTCGGGATCGACAGGCCGCCGGTGGCGATCACCAGCGACTGGCAGGTGATCTGGCCGAGGGTGGTTTGCAGCAGGTAGCCGTTTTCCAGCTTTTCGATGTGCTGGATGGCGGTGTCCAGGTGCAGGCTGACGCCGGCCTGGTCGCATTCGTCCAGAAGCATGCCGAGGATGTCGCTGGACTTGTTGTCGCAGAATAGCTGGCCGAGCTTTTTCTCGTGATAGGGCACGCCATGCTTGGCCACCATCGCGATGAAATCCCACTGGGTATAGCGGGCCAGGGCCGACTTGCAGAAATGCGGGTTTTGCGAGAGGAAGTTGCCGGGCTCGGTGTACATATTGGTGAAGTTGCAGCGACCGCCGCCGGACATCAGGATTTTCTTGCCGGCCTTGTTGGCGTGGTCGATCAGCATCACCTGGCGCCCGCGGGCGGCGGCGGTAAAGGCACACATCAAGCCGGCGGCGCCAGCGCCGATGATCACAACTTCAGTAACGGGCACAACGATGTCCTCGGGAATTCAGGTCGGGGGGAGCGCGGTCTTGCAAATACAGCAGCGATCTTCCGCGCGGCACTTGAAACAATAGAGATCTCAGAACAGCACTAAACCCGTGGGAGCGGAGCTTGCCCGCGAAGCCTTTGGTGGCCTCAAGGGCCCATTCGCGGGCGAGCTCCGCTCCCACAAAAAGCGCCATCAGCTACACCCGCGACATTCCCACCGTGGATCAGTGCGATCCCAGGATGCCGATCCGTTTCAGAGAATCCGCACGCGCAGCGAACGGCCCTTGATCTTGCCGTCGTTCAGGCGTTGCAAGGCCTGCTTGGCGACACCGCGCTCCACCGCCACATAGGCCTGGAAGTCGAAAATCGCGATCTTGCCGACCTGGGTCCCGGGAATCCCGGCGTCGCCGGTCAGGGCGCCGAGGATGTCGCCCGGACGCACCTTGTCCTTGCGCCCGCCACTGATGCACAAGGTGCTCATGGCCGGTAGCAGCGGAGCACCGCCCTGGGACTTGAGGTTGTCGAGCTGGTCCCAGTTCAACGGCGATTTCTGCACTTCCTCGATGGCCCGCGCGCGCAGGCTCTCGGACGGCGCCACCAGGCTGATCGCCAGGCCGGTCTCGCCCGCCCGGCCGGTACGGCCGACGCGGTGGATATGCATTTCCGAATCACGCGCCAGTTCGACGTTGATCACCATGTCCAGCGCATCGATATCCAGGCCGCGCGCGGCCACATCGGTGGCCACCAGCACCGAGATGCTGCGGTTGGCGAACATCGCCAGGACCTGGTCGCGGTCGCGTTGCTCAAGGTCGCCGTGCAGCGCGACGGCGGACACGCCCTTGGCGGTCAGGTGGTCGACGGTTTCCTGGACCTGCTGCTTGGTAAAGCAGAACGCCACGCAGGACTGCGGACGGAAATGGTTGAGCACCTTGACCACCGCTTCCATGCGTTCTTCCGGGGAAATCTCGTAGAAGCGCTGCTCGATCTGGCTGTCGGCGTGCATCGCCTCGGCCTTGACCTGCTGCGGGTTACGCATGAACTTGGCGGCCAGCTGCTTGATGCTCACCGGGTAGGTGGCGGAGAACAGCAGGGTCTGCCGCCGCTCCGGGAGCTGGGCGATGATTTCCTCGATGGCGTCGTAGAAGCCCATGTCGAGCATGCGGTCGGCTTCGTCGAGTACCAGGGTGTTGAGGCCGTGCAGGACCAGCGAGCCCTTGCGCAGGTGCTGCTGGATACGCCCTGGAGTGCCGACGATGATGTGCGTGCCGTGTTCCAGGGAGGCGATCTGCGGACCCAGGGCGACGCCACCGCAGAGGGTCAGCACCTTGATATTGTCTTCGGCGCGGGCCAGGCGGCGGATTTCCTTGGCAACCTGGTCGGCCAGCTCGCGCGTCGGGCAGATCACCAGTGCCTGGCAGCCGAAGAACCGCGGGTTGATCGGGTTGAGCAGGCCGATGCCGAAGGCGGCGGTCTTGCCGCTACCGGTCTTGGCCTGGGCGATCAGGTCCATGCCCTTGAGGATCACCGGCAAGCTTTGCGCCTGGATCGGCGTCATCTGGGCATAACCGAGGGAGTCGAGGTTAGCCAGCATGGCGGCGGACAGTGGCAAAGAGTTAAACGCGGTGGCGATGGTGGTCACGGGACGGGCCTGCAAAACAAAATGTCGCGCAGTGTATCAGTCCCGCCCGGCGGCGCTGCAAATTCTGGACGAAAAGTAGCCAAATATTAGTGGCGCTAAGCCATTTCGGGAAAGCCGGGGCTTGAACCTGCTTTTGTGGCGAGCGGGCTTGCCCGCGTTGGGCCGCGAAGTGGCCCTGAAATCAGCGACTTCATTGTGTCAGGCAGAACGCAGTCACAGGTTTTTGGGGCTGTTTCACAGCCCAACGCGGGCAAGCCCGCTCGCCACATGGGGGGCCTGCCGAAGATCAGGAATGAGTATTCCGTCAGCAGGTCAGTGCTCGATGTGCCGCTCCTGAACCAACTTGGCCCGCCGTCCGTCAAGGGGCGACAGCTGCAGGAAAATCGCCGAGGCGAACATCGCCATGATGCCGACGGTCAGGAAGGTCAGTTGGAATGCGCCGAGCACCGTCTCCACGCCATCATTGCCGATGGCGGCGGTAAAACCGCCGAGCAGGGCACCGGCACAGGCCACCCCGAGGCTCAGGGACAACTGCGCCACCACCGACAGCAGGCTGTTGCCGCTGCTGGCCGACTTGTCGTCGAGGTCGATCAGGGTCACGGTGTTCATCGCCGTGAATTGCAGCGAGTTGATCGCCCCGGCAATCGCCAGCATGCTCAGCAACAGGGGGTAGGGCGTGTGCTCGCTGACCAGGCCCAGGGCCGCGAGCATGAAGCCCAGCGCCAGGGTGTTGCCGGTGAGCACGATGCGATAACCCAGGCGCTCGATCAGCGGCCGGGCAATCGATTTGGCGAACATCGCCGCCGCCGCCAGCGGCAGCATGCTCATCCCCGCCTGGGACGGCGAGTAACCCAGGGCCACTTGCAGCAACAAGGGCACCAGGAACGGCAAGGCACCGCTGCCCAGGCGGGCGAACAGGTTGCCGAGAATGCCCACGGCAAAGGTCCGGGTCTTGAACAGCGACGGGGCGAACAGTGGGTTGTCGATATGCCCGGCCCGCAGCCAGTACGCCGCCAGGCACGCGAGGCCGGCGAACAGCAGCAACATCACCCGCAGGTGCGGCAGTTGCAGTTCGCCGAGGCCCTCCATGGCGATGGTGATCAGCAGCATCGCCGCGCCGAACAGCAGGAAGCCGATACCGTCGAAGCGCGTGCGTTCGCTGCCGCGCAGGTCGGGAATGAATTTCCACACCGCATAACAGCCGATCAGCCCCACCGGCAAGTTGATCAGGAAGATCCAGTGCCAGGTCAGGTACTGCACCATCCAGCCACCCATGGTCGGGCCGATCAACGGGCCAAGCAGGCCGGGGATGGTGATGAAGCCCATGATCCGCACCAGCTCCGAGCGCGGGTAGGCGCGCAGTACCACCAGCCGGCCGACCGGGAGCATCAGCGAGCCGCCCAGGCCCTGGATAATCCGTGCGCCGACCAGCATGTTCAACGAGCTCGACAGGGCACAGAGCAGGGAGCCGATGCTGAACAGCAGGATGGCGCCGAAGAAGATGCGCTTGGTGCCGAAGCGGTCGGAAATCCAGCCCGAGGCGGGGATCAGCAAGGCCACGGTGAGCATGTAGGCGATCACCACGCCTTGCATGCGCAGGGGGTTTTCCGCCAGGTCCAGGGCCATGGCCGGCAGTGCGGTATTGAGGATGGTCCCGTCGAGGGACTGCATGAAGAAAGCGATGGCCACCACCCACGGTAGCCAACGAGCGGTCGTTACGTCGAGAGGGGCGCGGTCGGGCATGGGCGGCTCTATTTGTTAGCAGACTACGTAGTTGCAGTATGCCTGATCGGTCAAGAATCGTGTAGGCGCGCTTGCTTTCTGTTGTAGGGCGCAAGTCCTGTTGGAGTCGGATTTATTTGCGAGTCGGCCCTTGAGGCCGCCAAAAGCTTCGCGGGCAAGCTCCGCTCCCACAGGTTTTTGGTCGTATACAGATTTTGGGGCAACGTGGAAATTGTGGGAGCCGGATTTATCCGCGAAGAGGCCCTTGAGGCCGCCAAAAGTTTCGCGGGCAAGCTCCGCTCCCACAGGTTTTTGGTCGTATACAGATTTTGGGGGCAACGTGGAAATTGTGGGAGCCGGATTTATCCGCGAAGAGGTCCTTGAGGCCACCAAAAGCTTCGCGGGCAAGCTCCGCTCCCACAGGTTCTCGCCCGATGCGGAGAGTGTGCCGGGCCTTATTGGCGGCTATCCGGCGTTGGTCGGTAGCAGAAACCCCAGCAATGCCTGATGCACCGCGTTGGCAGCCTGGCGTGATTCCAGATCGAGCAGGTGGCCGGTGTCCTCGGCGACGGAAAAACTGCATCGGGGGATGTATTCCTGAAACATCCGTGCCCCTTCGGCCGGGGTGTAGATGTCCTTGGCGCCGTTGATGAAATGCACCGGGCTCTGGATCGCGGACAGCGCCCGCAGGTAGTTGCCATCGCCCAGTTGCAGCACCTGGTCGATATGGAAGCGCGCCTGGCGGTACTCGGTGCTGGGCATTGAGGACAGGTGTTGGTGGTTGGTGGTTTTGAGCCGCGGCGGCAGGTAGTGACCAACGGTGTCGTTGAGCAGGTGGCCGATGGCGGATTTGTCGTCCACCGCGATCAGCTCGTGGACCCGTTGCACGTAAGCCAGCATCGCTGGGTTCAGGTCGGGCGCCAGGGCCATCACCACCGAGCTTTCAATGGTCGGCGGGTGCCGGGTCAGGGCCAGCAGGGTGGAAATACCGCCCCAGGAGGCGGAGACCAGGTGATTGACTTCCAAGCGCCGCACCAGGGTCAGGAGGATCTCCACCTCGTCATCCTTGGTTACCAGGCCCGGATCGGGATTGTAGGGTTGTGAGCGTCCGGCGAAGGGCAGGTCGAACAGCACCACATTGAAGTGCTCGGCCAGGCATTTGCTGGTGCGGGTGAAGGAACTGGTGGTGGCCAGGGCGCCATTGACCAGTAGCACCGTCTTGCGCAACGGATCGTCGCCGATGCGCTCGACATGGATGTTGAAATGCCGGTAGAGGTTGTTGATGACAAAGCTTCCATGATTCATATCAAGCTCCAGCAAAACACTTTCGAGAGGTGAAAGAGGTGCGGCACTGAGTAAGAACGTCGCGGGTAAAGCCTGTTTTTCCAGAGGGGCCGTGTGAGGGTGGCGTTTTGATGGTGCAATGAAAACCGAGAGAATGTATAGCGCGCCAGGCTGCCTCAGGGCAACTGGCTGAGTGGATAGGCGTGCGGGTATTTCGGTCAGCGGGTTAACGCGATCTTGTGGGTGTCATGGCCCATGCAGGAGCCAGCTTGCTGGCGATGGCGCCCGTGAGCCTTGCATCGCCCGGGCGGTCGCCATCGCCAGCCAGCTGGCTCCTACAGCTAATGGCATGGCGATGTTCTTGTGTTGGAGCATGGGGGTGTGGGAGCCAGCTGGCTGGCGATGAGGCCGGCAAGGCTCCCATGGGGTTTGTGGTGCCTGCGGGCGCGGACTCCAGGTTACAGGGTCAGCGTCAGCTTGCTGATCAGCGCCCCCGGCAGCAGGTTCGAGGCGGTCTGCCGCTGGTCGTAGGTGCTCGCCGACAGCAGCAGCTCACGCTCCTGGGTCAGGGCTTCCAACTGGCTGCCCAACAGGCTGTAGGCACTGTCATCGAAGCGCATGGTGCTGACCGGTGCCTGGATCTCGCCGCTCTCCACCCAGAAAGTGGCGAAGCGGGTCATGCCGGTCATCCGCGCCGCCGGTTGGTCCGAGTAGTTCAGGTACCACAGGTTGCTGATGTACAGGCCTGTGCCCAATTGCTTGAGAATATCGGCCTGGGCGAGTATCCCGGCGCGCATCTGCAAGGCGCCGGGATACTCGCCGCCGCTGGCGCCGTTGGTCGTCAGCCCATACTCGGCGGCACTGCGGGAGTTGATCAACTGTTGATCGGCCGCGCCCGCGGCGACCAATGACACATCGCCGCGTGGATAGCCTTCATTGGAAAACGCCGGACTCAGCGAGCCGCTGATCTGCTCGCCGAGCCAGACCATGGGGCTGAAGCGGGCTTCGCCGGCATAGAGTTTTTGCAACGGGCTGTGCTTGCTGCCGATGGCCTGGGCCGAAAAACCGCCCCAACTGAGCATGCCCATGACTTCTTCAAGCGCCGCCGGCGCCAGGTAGGCACGGTATTCGCCCGGCGCCAGCGTACGCAACGGTCGCCCGAGAAACGCGAGCTGCTCGCGGGCCTGCTGGAAGCGTTGGGCAAAGCTGTCGCTGTTCCAGTCATGGCCGGCGAAACTGGCCTTCACGGCCTGGCCGTTTTCATGGAACAGACTCCAGTCAAAGTTGAAACTGTTGGCCTGGTGCCAACCGAAGGCCCCGTCGGCGCTGGCAAAGCCACGGCTGATTGGGCCGGCGGCGTAGAACCCGACCATGTCCAGGCCGACCGCCGCGCGACTGATTTCTTCCAGTACGCGTGCCGTGTCCGGTAACGGCTGGCTCTGCACGTTCCGGCTTTGCCAGGCGTTGTGGTTGAGCAGCAGGTACGGGTCGGCTGGCAACAGCGGGAGGATTTCGCGCAGTTGTCGCAGGCCGTCCGCCAAGCGCTGGCGGTCCGGTTCGAGTTCGCCGGAGAGGGTGATCTGCAAATCGGCATGGCGCCCGTCGTCGATCAGCTTGAAGCTCAACGTGGCCTGTTGCACCTGTCCGGCCTGGCGCACCCGGCCATGATTGAAGCGGATAAAGTCCGACGCTTCGGCGGCATAGCCCAGGGTAAAGCGTTCCGGGGCGCGGAGCTGTTTCTGCAAACTGTCGACCAGGGCGCGGAAGTGTTCGACCTGGCTCAGTGAAGTACTCATCAGGCATCGCCTCCAAACACATCGACATGACTGAAGACACAGGCGGGCGACGCGTGCCCGACCCGGATCACCTGGTTCGGTTCGCCCTTGCCGCAGTTCGGCGTGCCCAAGACCTGGAAGGTCTCGGTATTGCCGACGGCGCTGAGGTTGCGCCAGAACTGTGCGGAAATCGCCCGGTAGTTGGGGTTTTTCACCACGCCCTTGAGCTCGCCGTTCTCGATCAACTGGCCCCACTCGCAGCCGAACTGGAATTTGTTGCGGGCGTCGTCGATGGACCAGGACCGGTTGGTGGACATCAGGATGCCTTTTTCGATACCCCCGACCAGTTGTGCGAAGGATTGCTCGCCGGGTTCGATATTGAGGTTGGCCATGCGGTCGATGGGCGGACGGTTCCAACTGCAGGCGCGGCTGTTGGCGACGCCGTCGAGGCCGGCGCGGAACTGTGACAACGCGCCGCCCAGTGGCCGCAGCAGTCGCCCTTCGCGAATCAGGAATTCCTTGTGGGCCGCGGTGCCGTCGTCGTCATGTCCGTAGCTGGCCAGTTGTTGTGGGATGGACGGATCGAAGGTCACGTTGAGCAGTGGCGAACCATATTGCAGGTTGCCGAAGTCGCTGGCCTTGACGAAGCTGGTGCCGGCGTAATTGCGCTCGTCGCCGAGGATGCGATCCAGTTCCAGCGGGTGGCCGATGGATTCGTGGATCTGCAGGATCATCTGGTCCGGGGTCAGTAACAGGTCACGTGGACCTTGCGGGGTGTTGGGCGCCAGCAGCAATTGCAGGGCCTGGTCGGCGATCCGCGCGCCTGCGCCGATCAGCCCGGAACGCCCGATGACATCGGCGCCGCCTTGCTGGCCGAAGTTTTCCCGGCCCAGGGTGCGGGTCTGGCTGTCCGCGCCGTCGTAGGCGGTGACGCTCAGGCCCGGGTAGACGAAGCGCAGCGCCTGGCGCAGTTCGGCGCCGGCGTTGTTGAGGTAGATCTGCTCGACCTGGGTCAGGCCGAGGCTGACTTCCCAGTTGACCAGCCGCTCGTCCTTGGGCACGGCGGCCGATTCGGCGCCGAGCAGGGCGTAGCAGTCGCTCAGGGACGCAAAGGGTTGCTCGAGCTGGGGCGAGTGATAGTCGGCGCGGTCGCTGGACACGCTGTGCCGGCGAAGGTCGAGCAGTGCGTGGGGGGCCATCAGCCGGGCGTAGTCTTCGGCGCGGTCGAGGGCGCTTTGCAGGCCGGCCTGGGAAAGGTCGTTGGTGGCGGCGTAGGCTTCGACGCCGTTGAGGCGCACGGTGAGCATCGCACCTTCGTCGAGGCGCAGGCTCGGGGGCTCCGCGACGTTCTTGCGCACCGACAGGTATTGGCCGGATTCGCGGACGTAACGCAGCGAGAAAAATTCAGCGCCCGTGCGCAAGCCGGCGAAGCGCTGCTTGAGCTGGGGGTGGAAGTCGAACATGGGGAACCTCCCTGGAAATGGCGGTGGCCGTGCGGGGCGCCTTATGGGCGGCCCCAATGCCAGTCTGTCAGGAAAAGGCGATTTTGCTAGCGCTGTGATTCTGTAGCCTGGCTTGCCAGCGAGGCTTTTGGCGATCTTGAGGGCCTATTCGCGGCGCTGCGGCGATCCGACAAGCTCCGCTCCCACAAGTTCTCGGTCGTGCGGACGATTCGGGTACGACTCGAAACTAATGTGGGAGCGGAGCTTGCCCGCGAAGCTCTTGAGGCTTTTGACCTTAGAGCGGGCAGCCCTTGGCGCGCAGGATCGCATCGAAGCGGTCCGGGTCCAGGGTACCGGCTTCAATCGCCGCCAGCGTGGCTTTTTCCCGCGCCAGCAGATCGTGGCAGCGCACCAGCAGCTCCGGCAGTTCGGAGCGGGCCGCGGCGACCACGCCGTCACCGTCGCCAATCATCAGGTCGCCCGGGGTTACCAGCATGCCGGCACAGGAAATCGGGACGTTGATTTCGCCCCCGCCGTCGGTGCTCGGGCCACGGTGTACGCCGCCAATGGCGTAGGCCGGCAGCTCGCCGGTCTGCCATTCGTCAAGGTCGCGCAGGGCGCCGTTGATCACCACGCCGACGATACCGGCCTTGAGGGCCATGGCGCGCATGATGCCGCCGAACACCGCACGGGTCAGGTCGGCGCTGCCGTCGATCACCAGCACATCGCCCGGGCGGGCCATCTGCATGGCCTTGAGGATCATCAGGTTGTCGCCCGGGCGCACGCGCACGGTCAGGGCATTGCCGAGCATCGGCGTGTTGCCGTGGAATGGCTTGAGGCCGAGGCCGCCGACGTTGCGCCCGAGGCAGTCGCTGACCGCGGCGGCGGGGATCTTGCTGAATTCCTTCAGCCACTTGGGGTCCATGGGCTCGGGGTTGGGATTGATCAGGTAGCCGGTGGGCCATTTGCTCGAAGAGACGACATCAAACATGGGAAAGCCTCGTGGCCAGCAATGTGGCGGCGTGTCGGAGTGGGGCGGGGGTGAAACGTTTGCGCGCCATTAGATTAGGCTTGCGCGGGGGGTAGGAGCAAGGGTGGGCTAGTGTGGGGATTGTTTACGTTGTGTGGCTGAAGTGGAGAGCTTGGTCCGGCGATAACCTACCTTGTGGCGAGCGGGCTTGCCCGCGTTGGGCTGCGAAGCGGCCCTGAAACCGGCGGGCTCGGTGTGCCAGGACGACCAAGAATGCCGGTTTTGCGACTGCTTCGCAGCCGAGCGCGGGCAAGCCCGCTCGCCACAAGATCGCGCTTGGCTTCAGATTTCGTCTACTGAACGGCGTTGGGCGTGCCCCCCCATGACAAGGGGGCTCGCGGATTACTGCGCGGTACGGCTCACTTCACGCAACGGCTTGCCGCGCACCGGCGCATCGCCGGCCACGTAATAGTCGGCCTGGCTGCGCGGCAGTGGCTGGCGGCCACGGATCTTGTCGGCGATTTTCTCGGCGATCATGATCGTCGGCGCGTTGAGGTTGCCGGTGGTGATGATCGGCATGATCGACGCGTCGACCACTCGCAGGCCCTGCAGGCCATGCACGCGACCCTGGCTGTCGACCACCGCCATCTCGTCGCTGCCCATCTTGCACGAGCAGGACGGGTGGAACGCGGTCTCGGCGTGCTCGCGGACGAACTGGTCGAGTTGCTCGTCGGTCTGCACTTCGATGCCCGGACTGATTTCACGCCCGCGGTAAGCATCCAGTGCCGGCTGCTGCATGATTTCCCGGGTCAGGCGAATGCCGTCGCGGAACTCCTGCCAGTCCTGTTCGGTGGCCATGTAGTTGAACAGGATGCTCGGGTGCTGGCGCGGGTCCTTGGACCTGGCCTGTACACGTCCGCGGCTTGGCGAACGCATGGAACCCATGTGCGCCTGGAAGCCGTGCTCTTTCACGCCGTTGCTGCCGTTGTAGTTAATCGCCACCGGCAGGAAGTGGTACTGGATATTCGGCCATTCGAATTCCGGACGGGTGCGGATAAAACCGCCGGCCTCGAACTGGTTGCTGGCGCCGATGCCGGTGCCATTGAACAGCCATTCGGCACCGATGGCCGGCTGGTTCCACCACAGTAGCGATGGATACAGCGAGACCGGCTGGGTGCAGGCGTATTGCAGGTACAACTCCAGATGATCCTGCAGGTTCTCGCCGACCCCCGGCAGATCGTGGACCACGGGAATGTCCAGGCTTTGCAGGAGCTTGGCCGGACCGACACCGGAGCGCTGGAGAATCTGCGGCGAAGCGATGGCGCCGCTGCACAGCAGGACTTCCTTGCGCGCGCGGGCTTCGACCGGTTCTTCGGCCGAACCCAGCAGGTAACGCACGCCGACCGCGCGCTTGCCTTCGAAGAGGATCTTGTCGGTCAGGGCGTGGGTGACGATGGTCAGGGTCGAACGTTGCTTGGCGATGTCCAGGTAGCCGCGCGCGGTACTGGCGCGACGGCCCTTGGGCGTCACGGTCCGGTCCATCGGGCCGAAGCCTTCCTGCTGGTAGCCGTTGAGGTCGGAGGTCGCGGGGTAGCCGGCTTGCACGCCGGCTTCGACCATGGCGTGGAACAGCGGATTGTTGCCGGCCTTGGGCGTGGTCACGCTGACCGGGCCTTCGCCGCCGTGGTAGTCGTTGGCGCCGATGTCACGGGTTTCCGCCTTGCGGAAGTACGGCAGGCAATCGAGGTAGCTCCAGTCTTCCAGGCCTGGCAGCTTGGCCCAGCCGTCATAGTCCAGGGCATTGCCGCGGATGTAGCACATGCCGTTGATCAGCGAGGAGCCGCCGAGGCCCTTGCCGCGACCGCACTCCATGCGCCGCCCGTTCATGTGCGGTTCCGGGTCGGTTTCATAGGCCCAGTTGTAGCGCCGGCCTTGCAGCGGGAAGGCGAGGGCGGCGGGCATCTGGGTGCGGAAGTCGAAGCGGTAGTCGGGACCACCGGCTTCGAGCAGCAGGACGCTGACGCCGGCGTCTTCGGTCAGGCGGGTGGCCAGGGTGTTACCGGCGGAGCCGGCACCGATGATGATGTAATCGAATTCTTGGGACATGAAATGCAGCCCTCGTTGAAGTGGGTCGGGCGCAGGCCGATGCGATTCAAATGTGGCGAGGGGGTTTACCCCCGTTCGGCTGCGCGGCAGTCGCAAAGTCAGCGACCGTGTTCTGTCTGAGGCAACGCGGAGCCCGGGTTTGGGGCCGCTTCGCGGCCCAACGGGGGCAAGCCCCCTCGCCACGATTGGCCCAACCGCAGGCTCCGTGTTGGCTTAGAACACCGAGTTGTATTCGCCCAACTCGACCTGTACCGATTTGATCCGGGTGAAGTTGTTCAGCGAGCTGATGCCGTTTTCCCGGCCGACCCCCGACTGCTTGTAGCCGCCGACCGGCATCTTGGCGTCGGACTCGCCCCAGGCGTTGATCCAGCAGATACCGGCTTCCAACTGATGAATCACCCGGTGAGCACGGTTCAGATCCTTGGTCACCACCCCGGCGGCCAGGCCGAACTCGGTGTCGTTGGCGCGGCGGATCACTTCTTCTTCGGTTTCGTAGCTGAGGATGCTCATCACCGGGCCGAAGATCTCTTCACGAACGATGCTCATGTCATCGCTGCAATCGGTGAACACGGTCGGCGCGACAAAGGCACCCTTGGCGAATTCACCCGCAGTCAGGCGTTCGCCACCGCACAGCAGGCGCGCACCTTCTGCCTTGCCCTTGGCGATGTAGCCGAGCACGCTTTCCATATGGGCGAAGCTGACCAGCGGGCCGAAGTTGGTGTTTTCGTCCTGCGGGTCACCGACGCGGATACGCGCCACGCGCTCGACGATCTTGGCTTCGAAGGCGGCTTTCAACTGGCTCGGTACGAACACGCGAGTACCGTTGGTGCAGACCTGGCCGGAGCTGTAGAAGTTGGCCATCATCGCGGTGTCGGCGGCGCGATCGAGGTCGGCGTCGTCGAAAATGATCAGCGGCGACTTGCCGCCCAGTTCCATGGTCACGTCCTTGAGCGACGAGCTGGACGCGCTGGCCATGACCTTCTTGCCGGTGTCGGTGCCGCCGGTGAAGGAGACTTTCTCGATGCGCGGGTGTTCGGTCAGCCAGGTGCCGACTTCACGACCGCTGCCGGTAAGGACGTTGAACACGCCATCCGGCACGCCGGCTTCGGTGTAGATTTCGGCCAGTTTCAAGGTGGTCAGCGAGGTGACTTCGCTCGGTTTGAAGATCATTGCATTGCCGGCGGCCAGGGCCGGCGCGGATTTCCACAGGGCGATCTGGATCGGGTAGTTCCACGCGCCGATACCCGCGACCACGCCCAGCGGCTCGCGCCGGGTGTAGACGAACGAGGTGGTGCGCAGCGGGATCTGCTCGCCTTCGATAGCGGGCACCAGGCCAGCGTAGTATTCCAGCACGTCGGCGCCAGTGACGATGTCGACATAACGGGTTTCGGAATAGGCCTTGCCGGTGTCGAGGGTTTCCAGGGCGGCCAGTTCGTCGTTGCGTTCACGCAGGATGTCGACGGCGCGCCGCAGGATCCGCGAACGCTCCATGGCGGTCATCGCGGCCCAGATTTTCTGGCCCTTTTCGGCACTGACCACGGCGCGCTCGACGTCTGCTTTGGTCGCACGCTGCACGGTGGCGAGCACTTCACCGTTAGCCGGGTTGATGGCATCGAAAGTAGCGTCGCCGCTGGCGTCGGAGTAACCGCCGTCGATGTAGAGTTTTTGCAGTTCGAAACGGGCCATAGTGTCCTCGCAAGTGCAGTGTGGGTTGGCTGACCTTGGAGCGGGGGCCCTGTAGCCGGGGCAACCCGAGTCCGTGATCGTTCAGGTGCCGAAGCGTTCTTGGCCGCCTATGCACACCTGTTTTGTCAGTTGGAAATCCATGTATTCATACGCGATACGTTGTGCCTGCACGGTGTCGAAGGCGTCTCCCGACAGCGCGCCGCGCAACCACAAACCATCGATCAACGCGGCCAAACCACGTGCCGCGCTGCGCGCCGCGGGCAACGGCAGGACGCGGCGGAACTGGCAACACAGGTTGGAATACAGACGGTGATCGTTGATCCGCTGCAACCTGTGCAAAGACGGGTGGTGCATGCTGGTGGCCCAGAAGGCCAGCCAGGTTTTCATCGCCGGGCCATTGACCTGGCTGGCATCGAAGTTGCCTTCGATAATCACCCGCAGATGCGCCCTGGGGCTGTCGTCTGTCAGCGCCAGGCGGCGCGCGGCGACGTTCTCGATCAAGACATTCATCAGGTAGCGCATCGTGGCGGCGATCAGGCCATTCTTGTCCCGAAAGTAGTGGCTGATGATGCCATTCGAAACCCCGGCCAAGCGGGCGATCAGCGCAATGCTGGCATCCGCCATCCCGACCTGGTCGACCGCCGTCAACGTGGCGGCGATCAATTGCTGGCGGCGTATGGGTTGCATACCGACCTTGGGCATCGTGCACCTCTCCTCAAACCTGCTGGTAGTCAGGAAGCGGCTACCGGTATGGGGACCAGTCTATTTTGTTTTGATTGAACGTTCAATTAACAAAAAACCGGGGTTACGACGAATCACCGTTATCCGGCGGCTCTTCCCCTGCGGTCAGCGGTAAAACGACATTCCGAAAAACAAGACGCCGCGATGCGCTCGCGGCGTCCTTACAGGTGTCTCAACCGAGGTTCTTGCCCAGCAGCGCGTGGTACAGCTCGCTGTCGCCGAGAATCCCCACCACCTTGTTGTTGTCGTGCAGCACCAGCTTGTGGCCGGTCTGGTAGCGGATCTGCAACGCATCGCGCATGCCGATGTTCGAGTCCACCAGCGTCGGCGTGCGCCCCAAGCCTTCCACTGCTTGTCCGTGCACCCAGCTTTGCAGGTTCAGGCTGGCACCGTTCTGGCGCGCACCCTTGATGGTGTTGCCTTCGGCCAGGTCGATCCACGAATCGCCGCCCGGGTCGATGCACACCGAACCGTTGACCCGCTTGCAGTTGTCCAGGGTGCGCATCAGGCTGCGCCCGCAGAGCACATTGAGCGGATTGGTGTGGGCGACGAAGGTGCGCACATATTCGTCCGCCGGGTTGAGCACGATGTCTTCCGGCTTGCTGTACTGGATGATCCGCCCGTCTTTCATGATAGCGATGCGGCTGCCCAGCTTCAGGGCCTCATCCAGGTCGTGGCTGACGAACACGATGGTCTTGTGCAGCTTGCGTTGCAGGTCGAGCAGTTCGTCCTGCAAGCCTTGGCGGATCAGGGGGTCGAGGGCCGAGAAAGGTTCGTCCATCAACAGAATGTCGGCGTCCATCGCCAGGGCGCGGGCCAGGCCCACGCGTTGTTGCATGCCGCCGGACAGTTCGTCGGGCTTCTTGTTGCGCCATTGCTCCAGGCCGACCAGTTGCAGCTTCTCGTCCACCAGTTGGCGGCGTTCCTTTTCCGGACGGCCCTGCATCTCCAGGCCGAAGCTGATGTTCTCGCGCACCGTCAGCCAGGGCATCAGGGCGAACTTCTGGAACACCATGGCGATGCGCTTGGTACGCATCATCTTCAGTTCGGCGTCGGTGCAGTTGGCGATGTCGATCTGCCGGCCTTCATGCTCGACGAACAAGTGGCCACGGCTGACCGTGTTCAAGCCGTTGATGCAGCGCAGCAGGCTGGACTTGCCGGAGCCGGACAGCCCCATCAGTACGCAGATCTCGCCTTTTTCGATTTCCAGGCTGGCGTTTTCCACGCCGACGATCTGGCCGGTCTTTTTCAGGATCTCTTCACGCTTGAGGCCTTTGTCCAGCAACGCGAGGGCCTCTCGCGGATTCCTGGAGAAGATGACGTCTACCTTGTCGAAGCGAATGATGCTCATGCGTCACCCCTTACCTGTGCGTCGGGTTGTTTGCAGATACGGTCGAGCATGATTGCCAGCAATACGATCGCCAGGCCGGCTTCGAAGCCGAGGGCGATATCAGCGGTGTTCAGTGCGTTGACCACGGGTTTACCCAAGCCATCGGCACCGACCAGTGCGGCGATCACCACCATCGACAACGACAGCATGATGCACTGGGTGACACCGGCGGCGATGCTCGGCATGGCGTGGGGCAGTTCAATTCGTGAGAGCAGTTGACGGCGCGAGCAGCCGAAGGCTTTGCCGGCGTCGAGCAGTTCTTGCGGTACATCCTGGATACCCAGGTAAGTCAGGCGGATGGGCGCGGCAATCGCGAACACCACCGTGGAGATCAGACCCGGGACGACACCCAGACCGAACAGGGTCAGGGTTGGAATGAGGTACACGAAGGTCGGTACGGTCTGCATCAGGTCGAGGACCGGGCGCATCAGGGTGTAGAACATCGGCTTGTGCGCGGCGACGATGCCCAACGGCACGCCGATGACCACGCAGACCAGGGTGGCGAACATCACCTGGGCCAGGGTTTCCATGGTTTCCTGCCAGTACCCCAGGTTGAGGATCAGCAGGAAGGAGGCGATCACGAAGGCGGTCAGCCCCCATTTACGCTGGATCAGGTGGGCGATCGCCGCGATCAGCGCGATCAATGCCAGCGGATTGAACCAGGCCAGCGCGAAGGTCACGCCGTGGATCATCGCTTCGAGGGTCGAGGCGATGAAATCGAAGTAGTTGGCACCGTGCTTCGTCAACCATTCGACGAACGCCGCGATGTACTGGCCCAGGGGGATTTTATGTTCAGTCAGCATGGTATTGAACGTCCACATGCGGGGAAATAAATGCCGGTCCAGGCGGGTGAGCCCGCCCGGACCTGGCGGTTATTGCGCGAGCTTGGCTTTCACGGCTTCCAGGCCAGGTTTTCCGTCAATGGTGGTCACGCCCGCCAGCCAGGTGGTCAGCACCTGTGGGTTCTTCTTCAGCCAGGCCTTGGCCGCGGCTTCAGGCTTCATCTTGTCGTCAAGGATGTTGCCCATCAGCGAGCTTTCCATATCGACGGTGAACTCGAGGTTCTTCAGCAGTTGGCCGACGTTGCTGCATTCCTGGGTGTAGCCCTTGCGGGTGTTGGTCAGGACGGTCGCGGCACCGAAGTCCGGGCCGAAGTAGTCGTCGCCGCCGGTCAGGTACTGGATCTTGAAGCGCTTGTTCATCGGGTGCGGCGCCCAGCCGAGGAAGACCACGGCGGTGTCGCGTTTCTGCGCGCGGTCGACCTGCGAGAGCATGCCGGCCTCGCTGGACTCGACCACCTTGAAGCCGGCGTCTTTCAGGCCGAAGGCGTTCTTGTCGATCATGCTCTGGATCAGGCGGTTGCCGTCGTTGCCTGGCTCGATGCCGTAGATCTTGCCGTCCAGTTCCTTCTTGAACTTGGCGATATCGGCGAAGTCATGCAGGCCCTTGTCGTACAGCGCCTGAGGGACGGCGAGGGTGTACTTGGCGCCCTTGAGGTTGGTGCGCACGGTTTCCACTGTGCCGGCATCGCGATAGGCCTTGATGTCGTTTTCCATGGTCGGCATCCAGTTGCCGAGGAACACATCCATGTTCTTGCCGTCGGCCAGGGACTTGTAGGTCACCGGCACGGAAATCATCGTGGTCTTGGTCTTGTAGCCCAGGGCGTCGAGCACCACGCTGGTGGTGGCGGTGGTGGCGGTGATATCCGTCCAGCCGACATCCGAGAAGTTAACGGTACTGCACTGCGCCGGCTCTGCGGCCTGGGCCAGCAGTGGCAGGCTCAGCATGGCGGCCAACAACAACGACGGGGAACCTTTCATGGGTGGACTCCTGGATGTTTATTTTTGGCAGTGGTCCGACTGGACGATCGCTCTTAGTTATTGTCTTGCGGTTCGAGGCTTCGAGGACGGCTCTACCCCGGTGCCTTGCAATCGAGTCGAGACTGATCATGTACCAGCCTGAATATGTCGCCTACAGGGTGCGTCGTATCCAGTACAGGGAGGGTCGCATCCAGTGTCGGTGAGGTCGTTTACAGCTTTTTTCTGGGCTTTTTTCCTCTCTGCGCCGCAAAAAAACGCCGAAATTTGCCTGTGCGCGGACACTGGCGTTGCTGGGCATGAGTGCGTCGGTGTGAGACGTCGCGTGGGCTTTCAAAAGCTTGATGATGTTTTATCCCGGCGGATTGCGACCCTTGAGCGTAGCAGCTCCGCCATCGGACGCTAAGGCGTCTGGAACAGGCACTCGGAGGAATTCGCAACAATGGCAATCAGCGTGTTTGACCTGTTCAAGATCGGTATCGGTCCCTCCAGCTCCCACACCGTGGGGCCCATGCGCGCCGCGGCGCTGTTCGTCCAGGGGTTGCGCGAGCGTGGCGAACTGGAACGGGTGACGCGGGTCGAGGTGCAGCTCTACGGTTCGCTGTCGGCCACCGGCATCGGCCACGGCAGCGACAACGCGGTGATCATGGGCCTGATGGGCGAATGGCCGGACGCGATCGATCCGTCGCAAATCGGCTTGCGTATCGCCACCTTGCGTGAAACCGACACGTTGTTGCTGGATAGCCGCCTGCCGATTCCTTTTGTCTGGGCGCGGGACATGCGCTTGATCGATGAGAACCTGGCGTTCCATCCCAATGCCATGACCCTGGTGGCCGAAGGTCCGAGCGGCGAGCTGCATCGCGATACCTACTATTCCGTGGGCGGTGGTTTTGTCGTCGACCAGGCCCAGGCGGAAAGCGGCGTGGCGGACATGGATCGGACGGTGTTGCCCTATGATTTTTCCAGCGCGGTGGAATTGCTTGAGCTGTGCCAGACCCACGAGCTGAGTGTTGCCCAACTGATGCTGGCCAACGAAAGGGTCTGGCGTTCCGAAGACGAAATCCGCGGCGGCCTGATGAAGCTCTGGCGCGCCATGCAGGACTGCGTCGAGCAGGGACTCAAGCACGAAGGCATCCTGCCCGGCGGGCTGAATGTGCGCCGACGGGCGGCCAAGCTGCATCGCAGCTTGCAGGAGTTGAACAAACCCAACGTCATCGGTTCGACCCTGAGCGCCATGGAGTGGGTCAACCTGTTCGCCCTGGCGGTCAACGAAGAGAACGCGGCGGGTGGGCGCATGGTCACGGCGCCGACCAACGGCGCGGCGGGGATTATCCCGGCGGTGCTGCACTACTTCATGAAGTTCAGCGAGGTAGTGACCGACGCCAATGTCGTCGACTATTTCCTCGCGGCGGCGGCGGTGGGCATCCTGTGCAAGAAGAACGCGTCGATCTCGGGGGCCGAGGTCGGTTGCCAGGGCGAGGTGGGGTCGGCCTGTGCCATGGCGGCGGCGGGGTTGGCGCAGGTCCTCGGAGCGACACCGGAGCAATTGTGCAACGCGGCGGAAATCGGTCTGGAACACAACCTCGGGCTGACCTGCGATCCGGTCGGCGGGTTGGTGCAGGTGCCGTGTATCGAGCGTAATGCAATTGCCGCGGTGAAAGCGATCAACGCGGCGCAGATGGCCTTGCGCGGCGACGGCCAGCACTTCATTTCCCTGGATCGGGTGATCCGCACCATGCGCGATACCGGCGCCGATATGCATGACAAATATAAAGAGACTTCGCGGGGCGGGTTGGCGGTCAGTGCGGTCGAGTGTTGATCCAGAGGAGGTAGTGATTGTGCTGGTCTCTTCGCGGGCAAGCTCCGCTCCCACAGGTTTTTGTGATCCGTCGCGAAACTACGACGCGACGCAGATCTTGTGGGCGCGGAGCTTGTCGGATCGCCGCACCGCCGCGAAAGCGTCAGTCCAGGCAACACAGAATAAAACTTGTGCAAAAATCGACCATTCACCCCGGGGCACGCCACCTTTTGGCGCGTCGCAAACAGATAACTGACGGTCCGTCGCAACGACCGGTTTTTACCCCGTTACCGTCGGTCGACTGTGCTTGCGGTGACACTCCTTCCCGATGCTGCTGAGCGCCCGCTACACAAGTGCTACCGAAGTGCTCAAGACATCTTGCCAGGGCGCTTGCTGCGCCTTTTCACACCTTATAACCCGCACTCATGGCAAGGGCTGTATAGACACATCACGATGTCGTTTTCAGGAGTTATTGAATATCCATTCAACTTTCGGCACGGCAATTGCTCTGTCGATATCAAAGCCCCTCTCTGCAAGAGAATGAGGGCCATAACAAGAGCCTCCGCCTGAGGCCATCACCCGCTTTGTGTGAGGAGATATCGCGATGACGTCGTTCCAGTCCGGGGCTCAATCCCAGAACCGTGCGCCTCAATCCATCGGCTTCCTGCTGCTGGATAATTTCACGCTCATTTCCCTGGCCTCCGCCGTAGAACCCCTACGCATGGCCAACCAATTGTCCGGCCGCGAGCTGTATCGCTGGACGACCCTGAGCGTCGACGGCGGGCAGGTCTGGGCCAGCGACGGCCTGCAGATCACCCCCGACGCCTCCATGCACAAAGCGCCGGCCATGGACACCGTGATCGTCTGCGGTGGTATCGGCATTCAACGCACCGTCACCCGTGAACACGTCTCCTGGTTGCAGAGCCAGGCGCGCCAGTCGCGCCGCCTCGGCGCCGTGTGCACCGGCAGTTGGGCCCTGGCGTGCGCCGGGTTGCTCGACGGCTTCGATTGCAGCGTGCACTGGGAGTGCCTGGCGGCGATGCAGGAAGCCTTCCCGCGCGTGGCCATGAGCACCCGCCTGTTCACCCTCGACCGCAACCGCTTCACCAGCTCCGGCGGCACCGCGCCGTTGGACATGATGTTGCACCTGATCAGCCGTGATCATGGCCGTGAATTGTCGGCGGCGATCTCGGAGATGTTTGTCTACGAGCGTATCCGCAACGAGCAGGATCACCAACGTGTGCCGCTCAAGCATATGCTCGGCACCAACCAGCCGAAGCTGCAGGAAATCGTTGCGCTGATGGAAGCCAACCTGGAAGAGCCGATCGACCTGGACGAACTGGCGGTGTATGTCGCGGTGTCCCGTCGGCAACTGGAGCGCTTGTTCCAGAAATACCTGCACTGTTCGCCGTCGCGCTACTACCTGAAGCTGCGCTTGATTCGGGCGCGGCAGTTGCTCAAGCAGACGCCGATGTCGATTATCGAAGTGGCGTCGGTCTGTGGGTTTGTCTCCACGCCGCACTTCTCCAAGTGCTACCGCGAGTACTTCGGTATTCCGCCACGTGACGAGCGCGTCGGCTCCAACACCACCCAGCAGGTGGCGATGATGCCGATTCCACAGGCGTTGGTACTGGCGCCGTTGTCCGGGCCGATGTCGGCGTTGAGCCAGGCGCGTAATGAGTCGACGTTTGCCAGCGTGAGGCTCTAAGCCCGGTTGCTTGGGGCGGCCCGGTGTGGCGGCTGCCCTGATACCGATTCATGTCATTTGAACCCGAGCACGGTCTTGTGGCGAGCGGGCTTGCCCGCGCTCGGCTGCGTAGCAGCCGCAAAACCTGCCATCGCGATCTGACTGACAGAGCAGGTTTGCCGGCTTTAGGGGTGCTTCGCACCCCAGCGTGGGCAAGCCCACTCGCCACGGTCTTGTGTTTCTTCGGTCAGGGCCGCGTCTGCTGATACTGCGCCAACGCCGGCAACAACTGCTTGTCGATCGCCTGGCGCACCGCCGGCAGAATCGTCGCGCTGCTGGTGTACATGTCCTTGACCATCTTGCGCAGCTCATAGGCCCTGGCATCGTCGAGGCCGCGTACCGCACATTCGCAGGCTTGCTCGGCGGTGGCCCCGCTCGGCACTTGCAGGCCGAGGGATTTGAGCTGGCCCAACAGGTCTTCCTGGTCAATCAGATCCGCGTACATCATGGCGCTGGTCCTTGTTCCGATGTGGTCGTGATTCGATTCTGGTAGCCCCGCGCGGTGTCGGCAAGAGCCGATTGCCCGAGTGGCTCTGATACCTATGAACAGGTCGTTTTCGGCTAACTCGCCGGCAGGGCAAGCGGGCACACTGGGTACCAGTAGACCCGTCGACGGTTTGGTCACCCTCGGCGCGGGTCTCTGCGGACATACTCTCTCACCCCGATCCTGTCACGGCTTGATCGGGGTTTTTTTTGCCTGTGGAGCAGGGCTTGCCCACCAAGAGGCCCTAAAGATCGCCAAAAGCTTTGCTGGCAAGCCAAGCTCAGGGCGCAGCAGGCCCGGGAACGCGATTTGTCAGTTTGCCCAGGACTCAGCGCTGCAACACCAATATCCGCGATAACAATTCATCCCGGTCGATATAGCAGCCCTGGAAATGCCGTGCCCCGGTGGCCGGGTCGAAGGCATTGCGCGCGTGCAGCGTGCGGCGGTTGTCGAAGCACCACAGCTCGCCCGGGTTGAGCCGCCGCATCACGCGGAAACGCGCTTCGCGGGTCATGGCGATAAAGCGCCGATAGGCGCCGTACAACACCGGCATCTGTTCCACTGACGCTTCGAACGGGCCGCGCAGGAAGTTGGCCATGCGGATCTCGCTGACTTGCCCGCTACTGTCCAGCGCGATAACCGGCGCCAGGCAGCGGTAGTCGCTGTGCCGGTCCTTGTTGCGGAACTCCACCGGGATTTCGCTCAGGGCGCGGAACGCCGCCGGATCCTCCCGGCGCAGCGCGGCGGCAATGGCAAAGCCATCGACGAAAATGCTCTCGCCGCCCTCGGCGTCATTGACCAGGCAATGCAGGAATTGCAGGCCCGGTTGCAGCTCGCGGGTCGGCAGGTCGCTGTGCAACGGCAGGTTGAAGGCGGTGTAGGCGTTGCTGTCGGCGTCGGCCTTGGATTGCACGTTGAACAGCACGCCGAAGTTGGTCTGGCGGATAAATGAGATCAGCTTCGCCACCTCGGTCAGCGAGCCAGGTTCGGTCGGTACGCCGCGCACTTGGGTCAGGCCGGTGTCGCGCAACGCCAATAACCAGTGCAGCAGGGTTTTCGGATCTTCCTTGAGGGCGGCGAACTCGAACACCGGCAGCTCCAGGCTACTGCTCCACAAGCGGCTTTTCGGTTTGCCGGCCTGGCGCTCGGCGCGCGACGCGTCGTCATAGGCATGCGCTCGCAGCCAGCCCGGGTCGAAGCGACTGGCGTGACCGTCATGCCAGGCGATGCACAGGCAGCCGCTGTCGTCGATGCGCAGAATGGCCGGTGCCAGATCCTTGGGCACATCGACGATTTCCAGTACCTGTTCCCGGGTTACTGTGTATACGCACTGCGGGCACGGACAGTTGTCCCGTAGCCATACGTGATGGTACGGACTGATACGACCGTCCGCCCAATGCACTTCGATGCGATCCGCCAGCGGCTTTGCGGCGGTCAGGGCACTGATCAGCGGATAACTGCGGAAATCGGCAAACGCGGCGGTGTTCACGGTGAGCTCCTTTTCGGCGGATTCTTATTTCTTCGCGGGCAAGCCAATCACACGGCCGATGTATTCCGGGGGCGGCAGGTCGCGCTGGTCTTCGACGATGCTTTGCAGCTTTTCCAGCACCGCGTCAGTGAAGGGCGCCGAGCGTGGACCGGCGAGGTCGACGTGGAGCAGCATCTGTTCGTTGCCGGCCAGCTCCTTGTCACCGCCCACCAGGTGCAGGCTGTGGTAGAGGTGCAGACGCTTGGCGTCGTGGCCGATGATCTGGGTGTGCACTTCGACCTGGGCGCCGAGCTTCACTTCGTGCAGGTAGTTGAGGTGCAGTTCGAGGGTGAACAACGAGCTGCCGGTGGCTTCGCGGTTGTCGCTGTCCAGGCCCAGGCGCAGCATCAGGGCGTCGGTGGCGTAGCTGAAGATCAGCAGGTAGAAGGCGTCGCGCAGATGGCCGTTGTAGTCGACCCAGTCGGGGATGACTTCGGTGGTGTAGGTGGTGAGGGTGGGCATGGTGGATCTTCCACAAAGATGGCGTCGAATGAAATTCATGTGGCGAGCGGGTTTGTCGGGACGCCGCTCTGGGGCGCGAAGCGGCCCTGAAACCAGTAAGTGCGGTCTGTCAGACAGGCCGAAATGACCAGTTTTGCGACTGCTTCGCAGTCGAACGCGGGCAAGCCCGCTCGCCACAGGTTCCGAGTTCAATTACTCGCTGAAACTCATGCCGTGCTTGGCCTTGGTGGTTTTCACCGCCTCCAGCACCGCCAGCAGGCAGTCGTCACGATAGCGCTCCAGGGCCGAGATGCTGTGTTTGCCCAACTGCTCGCTGGTGCCGTCAACCACATCGTCGATCAGCTTGTCGGTCAGCTCCGGGGCCGGCAGGTAGGTCCACGGCAACTGCAACGCCGGACCGAACTGGGCCATGAAGTGACGCATACCGGCGTCGCCACCGGCCAGGGTGTAGGTCAGGAAGGTACCCATGAACGACCAGCGCAGGCCGGCGCCAAAGCGGATCGCATCGTCGATTTCGCCGGTGGTGGCGACGCCGTCGTTGACCAGGTGCAGGGCCTCGCGCCACAGCGCTTCCAACAGACGGTCGGCGATAAACCCCGGCACTTCCTTGCGCACATGCAATGGGCGCATGCCAAGGGATTCATAAACCTTCATTGCTGCCTGCACGGCTTCAGGTGCGGTGTTCTTGCCGCCGACCACTTCTACCAGTGGCAGCAGGTACACCGGGTTGAACGGGTGGCCGACCACGCAGCGTTCCGGATGGCTGGCGCCTTCGTAGAATTCGCTGGGCAACAGCCCCGAGGTGCTGGAACCGATCAGGGCATTGGGCTTGGCCGCGGCGCTGATCTTGCCGTGCAGTTCGAGTTTCAGCTCCAGACGTTCCGGGGCGCTTTCCTGGATGAAGTCGGCGTCTTTCACGCACTCTTCGATGGTCGCGACAAAGCGCAGGCGCTCTTGCGAAGCACCCGGCGCCAGGCCCTGTTTCTCCAGGGCACCCCAGGCATTGGCGACGCGTTTGCGCAGCGCCGCTTCGGCGCCGGGCGCCGGGTCCCAGGCGATCACATCAAGGCCGTGGGCGAGGGCGCGGGAAACCCAGCCGCTGCCGATGACACCGCTGCCCAGGGCGGCGAAGGTTTTGATTTCGGTGATAAAGCTCATGGCAAATTCCTGCAAAAATATCGGTTTGAGGTGGGCAGCTCGATGTTTAAATGCACGCCGTGTAAGCGGCTGTGCCTGTACCGCCGTCTTCGTGGCGGTGCGGCGATCCGAAAAGTGCCGCAGCCGCAAGGTCCGAGTCGTTAGCATCTTCTGGGCCCGGCCGACACTTTTGGGGCGCGGGGCTTGCCCGCGAAGAGGCCCCTGAGGTCGCCAAAAAATCGCGCACGAGCCCGTTCCCAAAGGTCCGCAAATGTATCGATCAGCCGCGCTTGGTCAGGCCCATCTTCACCCGCCCTTCGGCCGGGGTCAGAACCCGGGCGCCGAGGCGGCTGAGGATTTCCGCGGCGCGCTCGACCAGTTGGCCGTTGGTCGCCAGCACGCCCTTGTCCAGCCACAGGTTGTCTTCCAGGCCGACCCGCACGTTGCCGCCCAGCAGCACCGCTTGCGCGGCCATCGGCATCTGCATGCGGCCGATACCGAAACCAGCCCACACCGCACCGGTCGGCAGGTTGTCGACCATGGCCTTCATGGTGGTGGTGTCCGCCGGAGCGCCCCATGGGATGCCCAGGCACAGTTGGAACAACGGATCGTCCAGCAGGCCTTCCTTGATCAGCTGCTTGGCGAACCACAGGTGGCCGGTGTCGAAGATTTCCAGCTCGGCTTTCACGCCCAGCTCTTGAATGCGCTTGGCGCCAGCGCGCAGTTGTGCCGGGGTGGAGACGTAGATGGTGTCGCCGTCGCCGAAATTCAGGGTGCCGCAGTCCAGGGTGCAGATTTCCGGAAGCAGGGCCTCGACGTGGGCCAGACGGGTCAATGGACCTACCAGGTCAGTGTTCGGGCCGAACTCCATCGGGTTCTCGCCGGCACCGATTTCCAGGTCGCCGCCCATGCCGGCGGTGAGGTTGACGATGATGTCCACGTCCGCTTCGCGGATACGCTCCATCACTTCGCGATACAACGCCACATCGCGACTGAACTTGCCGGTCTCGGGATTGCGCACGTGGCAATGCACCACGGTGGCGCCGGCCTTGGCCGCTTCCACGGCGGCCAAGGCGATCTGTTTGGGCGTGACCGGAACGTGGGGGCTTCTGCCGGTCGTGTCGCCAGCACCGGTGAGTGCGCAGGTGATGATGACGTCGTGGTTCATGGTGCGGGTTCCTTGCAGGCGTGGTGGTTCACACCGCAGCCAGCGACGGCTGCGGCTGCGATCTACGGTGGTTTATTGACTGGTCAATTGCAGGTTTTCAGCGGCTGGCTTGCCATCGAAGGTGGTCACACCTTCCAGCCAGCGGGCTTTGTCCTGTGGGTGATCCTTGAGCCACTGTTTGGCCGATTCGAGGGCGTCCTTGTGCTCGAGCAGCGGTTGCATCATGCGGCTCTCGTCGGCGGCGCTGAAGGTCAGGTTGGTCAGCAGCTTGTTCACGTTCGGGCATTGTTCGGCGTAGCTCGGCGCGGTGACGGTCCAGACGGTGGCCATGCCTTCGTTCGGGCCCAGGGCGTTTTCGCTGCCGGTGAGATAGGTCATCTGCACGTTGACGTTCATCGGGTGCGGCGCCCAGCCGAAGAACACCACGGCCTCCTTGCGCCGCACGGCGCGATCCACCGCCGAGAGCATGGCCGCTTCACTGGACTCCACCAGCTGGAACTTGCCCAGGCCGAACTGGTTCTTGGCGATCATTTCCTTGATCTGGGTATTGGCGCCCGAACCCGGTTCGATACCGTAGATCTTGCCGCCCAGCTCTTTCTCGAACTTGGCGATGTCGGCGAAGGTCTTCAGGCCCTTGTCGGCCAGGTAGGTGGGCACGGCCAGGGTCGCGCGGGCGTCCTTGAGGCTCGGTGCGGCCAGGACCTTGACCTGCTTGGCGTCGACGAACGGGGTGATGGTCTGGGTCATCAGCGGGTTCCAGTAACCGAGGAACATGTCCAGGCGCTGGTCACGGATGCCGGCGAAGATGATCTGTTGGGACGCGCTGGTCTGCTTGACCTGGTAGCCAAGGCCGTCGAGCAGTACCTGGGTCATGGCGCTGGTGGCCATGACGTCGGTCCAGTTGACCACGCCGAGGCGGACGTTCTGACAGGACGCCTGGTCCGCGGCCATGACCCCTGTGCTCAAAAGCGCGGTACCGGTGAGTGCGAGTGCGCAGCGGCTGATCAGTCGTTTCATGATGGTTTCCTCGGCAGGTCGTTTATTGTCGGTTCCGGTGTCTTCGTGCGCCGGTGATGCCACGTTACGCAGCCGGGCCTTGCTGAAAACGCACAGCGGCGACTGACTCTTGCACAGCAGCGACCTGTGCTCTTGTGGCCGTCGTGCAACTGGCGTATCACATCGGCAACGCTACCCGTCTTGCGAGTGCGCTCCATGTCCCAGGATTTCTATTTCTTGTTGATGCCGGGTTTTTCGGCGATGGGCTTTATCTCGGCGATCGAACCCCTGCGGGTGGCCAATCGCTTTCGCGGCGAGCTGTATCGCTGGCACGTGTTGAGCGCGGACGGCGGGGCGGTGCTGGCGAGCAATGGCATGTCAGTCAACGCCGATGCGGCGCTGGAACCGTTGAAGAAGGGCGCGACGCTGTTGGTGGTGGCCGGTTTCGAGCCGCTGGAGTTCGTCACCCCGACGCTGACGCACTGGCTGCGGCGCCTGGACCATGAGGGCGTGACCCTGGGTGGCATCGATACTGGCAGCGTGGTGCTGGCCGAAGCCGGGCTGCTCGAAGGGCACCGCGTGACCCTGCACTGGGAGGCGCTGGAGGCCTTCAAGGAATCTTATCCACAGCTGGCGGTGACCCAGGAACTGTTCGAGATCGACCGCCGGAGGATCACCTGTGCCGGTGGCACCGCGTCCATCGACATGATGCTCGACCTGATCGGCCAGGCCCACGGCCCGGAGCTGGCGATCCAGGTCTCCGAGCAGTTCGTGCTGGGGCGCATCCGCCCGCGCAAGGACCACCAGCGCATGCAGATCGCCACGCGTTATGGCATCAGTAACAAGAAGCTGGTGCACGTGGTCGGCGAGATGGAGCAGCACATGGAGCCGCCGTTGAGCACGCTGGAACTGGCGGAGTCGATCAAGGTCACGCGACGTCAGTTGGAGCGGCTGTTTCGCCTGTACCTCAAGGACACACCGAGCAATTTCTACCTGGGCTTGCGGCTGGAGAAGGCACGGCAGTTGTTGCGCCAGACGGACATGAGCGTGCTGGAGGTAAGCATCGCCAGCGGGTTCGAGTCGCCGTCGTATTTCACCCGCAGCTACCGGGCGCGATTTGCCCAGTGTCCGCGGGAGGATCGGCGCGGGATCAAGGCGTAGGAACTGGCTGTTGCATTGGCGTGTACGGCCTGGGTGGCGCTTCGGCGAAACAGGATAGGAAGGCTGAACGCTGTCGCTGTGGGAGCCGGCTTGCCGGCGATTGCGATGTTACATTCACCACCGCTATCGCCGGCAAGCCAGCTCCCACAGTGTTCGCGGTGTCTTGGAAATGGGTTCAAGTCTGCTTACTTTTTCATCAGCGCCGCACAGGCCGTTTTATAGGCCTCATGCTGATATTTGTTCAATGTGGCCGGCAGGGCGAAGTCGAACTTCTTGTTCTGCGCGTTAATGGTCTGTGGCGACAGCAGCGTCACCTCGCAGTTTTCCAGCAACTGGAAGATCCCTTCGATCTTGAAGGTGGTCGGCCCGCCAGCAAATTCGCCTTTCTTGCTGCGCTTCTTGATGGTAATCCGCTCGATGCCCGCGTCCTGGACGAACGCCTTGACCTGGGCGGCGAAGGCTTTGACGTTGGCCGCTTCATCATCCTCGTCCAGGGCAATTTTCTTGATGGCGACGGCCATATGCGCAAGGGCGCTGCCCTGCAAGGTGGCGATGGCGAAGATGGCTTCGCTGCCTTTGATTTCGACGCCGCAGAGGGTCATTGGAGTCCTTGGAAAAAAGAGGAAAGGCTTAGAGTTCCAGTTGGTCGGCTTTGATGCCGAAGGCCGCGGCAATTTTCTCGCGGGTCGCCTTGCGGGGCTTGTTCACGGACTCCTGCTGGGCATAGGCCGGTTGGGAAATCCCCAGGCGCTTGGCCACTTCATCCTGCGTCAGGTCCAGATGCTCACGCCACGCGCGAATGGGAGTGGCGCCATCGACGATGCGGCTGACGACTTCGTGGGGAATCAAGTCGGCTTCTGTCTGCTGCGCCACGTATTGCGCATAAGGGATGACGACGAACGCCGGCCGCCCGTCGGCACCGTTGATGATCTGGATTTCAGTAGGTACGTTCATCGCGCTTCTTGACCTCTTGAATACTGACTACTTTGATCGTCCCTTCCCAATCGAACAGAATCCTGTAGCGACCGACTCGCATACGGTAGCCATAGTCATGCTGACTCAGCGCCTTGACGTTGCTGACGTCCGGCATGCCGCTAAGGATGGTCACTGAATCGCGAATGTGAACCTGATCCCGGGAATGCAATCTCAGAAGTTGCCTGGCCGCCTTTCGGGTCCAGAAAATCGTATTCATGGGATGATATAAGTTTTTTATAAGAATTGCGAATACTTACTTATATCTTCCCGCAGGACAACGCATGAACATTGTCCTGATGTTACGTCGGCGGGCCAAGCTATTCAGAGGCCAATCAGTAATAGACACTTTCCTCACGAAACCTGGCCATCTGCCGGTAATTCCAGCACAGCAGGCAGAGACACAGCGCGATCAGGCTCACACTGGCGCTGAAAATGTAGAAATCCGCGCGTTTGAAGCTGAACTCGCTCTTCAGGCTGTGAAAGCTCGGAAACCAGTCGGAGTAGACGATCTGCACCGGATCACCGATCTGGTATGTCGGGTTCGCCACCATCGCGTTCAGCGAAAGAGTGCCCTGGCCTCGGTGGCCCAGTTCGTAGTCGAAGGCGTAGTAGATATCCGTCGGGGAGGCCGGTTTGCGGGTATTGATGACCTGGGTGATGGTGCCGGTCACTTCCCGTGGCGCCGCCTTGATGGCGGCATACAGCAGCCCGCCGCTCTTGGACAGCGCCGCCATGCCAAAGGCCAGGAAAATCAGGAAAAGCAGCAGGACACCCCGGGTAAAGAGGTAGTCCCATTCGGTTTCTCGGGGATTGTACATTCAAGTTCCTTTTGAATGAGTGAGGTCACTTCCCAGTCTAGCCGCTGTCCGGCGTTTTTGCCGGCATGGCGAGCCATGCGCGGACATTCAGTCCATGGTTTTACGCAGATCGAGCATGATCTGGTCGACGTAATCGACACGGATAATGCCCAAGCGCGGAAACTCGAAATCCAGGATCACATACAGCACGCAGACCATTACCAGCGCATAACCCAGGCTGTGCAGCCAGTTGCGGGTGGCCGTGCCGGCCATGCCATAGCCGATGAACAGGGCGCTGATCTGGGTCAGGGCGATCAACATCAGGTAGATGACCAGCGGTGGGTGAGTCTCCGACGCCACGGCGCGGGTGGTGGTGATATCGATCATCTGGTTGAGCGCCTGCAGCAGATTGGCGCCCAGCGTCGGGGTGGGCATCTGTGGCAGTACGGCGACCGTCTGTTTCCATAGCTCCAGTTGCAAGGCGACGGCCCGTGCGTTGTCGTGGCTGGAAAGGTCGATTTCGTTCAGGTCGCGATAGTAGGCGATGCGCGCATCCACGTAGTCGCGAAACACCTGGCGCAAGGCCGGTTGACTGGCCGGCGGCATCAGGTCCAGGCGCAGCCAGGCGGTGCCCATGGCGTTGGTTTCCTCGACGATCAGGTTGCGCCGGATGTCCAGCCGGGTGGCCGCGCCGGAAAAGGTAAAGGCGATCAACAGCGCCAGCAGGCCGAAGACCGCGCCCTCGATGGCACCGATCCCGGTTCGGGCGCCCTCGGGGTCGAGGGCCAGGTGCCGGGCACCGATCCGTCGACCGATTTCGATGAACAGCACAATGGCGACGAAAATCGCCAGGGCATACCACGGAATGGCTGAAAGTGAGCGCATGCGAAAATCCTGTGATTATCGTCAACGACTCGCCTGTACAGCCAATTCAGGACGGGTTGTGCAGCAGTGTAGACAGCCGCCCGGGACTATTCCTGGGCGATCGACTCAAGAAACTCCGACCGTTCGTCGCTCTTGCTCGCGAGGCAGTCGTACTGGTCGATGGTGAACGCCTTGGTCCCGGGTTTGGCCGGCAGCGGCGCGATGGCGCAATCGGCATCCCGCGACTTGGTCCAGAGCTGTTGGGCGGTCTGCAGTTTGCCGGTGATGTCGGCCAGTTGCGCCTTGTCGTTGGTATATTGCGATTTGACCCGTTCCAGCAGCGCGTCGAAGTTCTCCTTGAGCAACTGTTCGGCGGTGTTCTTGCTGTAGGTGGCGCATTCCAGGGTCTGCTGGTCATTTTCGACCGCGTCGCAGGGCGAGTTGTCCGCGTCTTCAGCCGCGTGGACCCCCAGGCTGACGAGGGCCAAAGCCAGGAAAATCGATTTCATTGCGGCGTCCCGATCCTTGATAAAAATGGGTGGCAGAGCGATGGAGGGCAATTCTGTCTCAAGCTCGCGCCAAAGAATAGTCGTACATGGACAAGTACTTGAACCTGTGACCCTGAAATCCTCGCGGCAGCGACCCTTTGTCGCGGATTGACGCTTTCGGCAATTCCCCTGTCGTTTTTGCACCCGGCTCTCGCGCCCTCGGGGCATATGCTGATCCCAAAGCGCCGGCAGACGATTCGGCGCGTGAATCGCCAATAGGGGACAGCCTGATGAGCCCAGCCGAACTGCACGCCGACAGCATCGTTATCGACGGGCTGATCATTGCCAAGTGGAACCGCGAACTGTTCGAGGACATGCGCAAAGGCGGGCTGACCGCTGCCAACTGCACCGTGTCGGTGTGGGAAGGGTTCCAGGCCACCATCAACAGTATCGCTTCGAGCCAGAAGCTGATCCGCGAGAACAGCGACCTGGTGATGCCGGTGCGTACCACCGCCGATATCCGCAAGGCCAAGGAGTTGGGCAAGACCGGTATCCTGTTCGGCTTCCAGAATGCCCACGCCTTCGAAGACCAGATCGGCTATGTCGAGATCTTCAAGCAGCTGGGCGTCGGCATTGTGCAGATGTGCTACAACACCCAGAACCTGGTCGGCACCGGCTGCTATGAGCGTGACGGTGGCCTGTCCGGCTTCGGTCGCGAGATCGTCGCCGAAATGAATCGCGTCGGGGTGATGTGCGACCTGTCCCACGTCGGCTCCAAGACCTCCGAGGAAGTCATTCTCGAATCGAAAAAGCCGGTCTGCTACTCCCACTGCCTGCCGTCGGGGCTCAAGGAGCACCCGCGCAACAAGTCCGATGCGGAATTGAAGTTCATTGCCGACCATGGCGGTTTTGTCGGTGTGACCATGTTCGCGCCGTTCCTCGCCAAGGGCATCGATTCGACCATTGACGACTACGCCGAAGCCATCGAATACACCATGAACATCGTCGGTGAAGACGCCATCGGCATCGGCACCGACTTCACCCAGGGGCATGGCCAGGACTTCTTCGAATACCTGACCCACGACAAGGGCTACGCCCGTCGTCTGACCAGCTTCGGCAAGATCATCAACCCGCTGGGCATCCGCACCGTGGGCGAGTTCCCCAACCTCACCGAGACCCTGCTCAAGCGCGGTCACAGCGAGCGCGTGGTGCGCAAGATCATGGGCGAAAACTGGGTCAACGTCCTCAAGGACGTCTGGGGCGAATAAAGCCGCGGTCCTTTCCCACCTGACAACACACCCCGCGCGCCGGTCGCGCAGGGCGTAAGCGGCCAGCCGCAATCAATGAATTCTGGAGTGTTACCCATGGCTAAGATCGCCCCGCAACTGCCTATCGAAGTCGACAGCGAAACCGGTGTCTGGACTTCCGATGCCCTGCCGATGCTCTACGTGCCACGGCACTTCTTCGTCAACAACCATATGGGTATCGAAGAAGTCCTGGGCGCCGAAGCCTACGCCGAGATCCTCTACAAGGCCGGCTACAAGTCCGCCTGGCACTGGTGTGAAAAAGAAGCCGAATGCCATGGCCTGGAAGGCGTCGCGGTGTTCGAGCACTACATGAAGCGCTTGTCGCAACGCGGCTGGGGCCTGTTCAAGATCCAGGACATCGACCTGGACAAGGGCACCGCCAGCGTCAAGCTCGAGCACTCGGCGTTCGTCTACGTCTACGGCAAGGTCGGGCGCAAGGTCGACTATATGTTCACCGGTTGGTTCGCTGGGGCCATGGACCAGATCCTGGCCGCCCGTGGCAGCAAGATCCGCACCGTTGCCGAGCAGGTCTATGGCGGCTCCGAAGAAGGTCACGACGATGGCCTGTTCACTGTCAAGCCGTTGTAAGTCGAGGATCGCATTATGGCTTTCGAAGCTATGTTCCAGCCGATCCAGATCGGCAAACTGACCATCCGCAACCGCGTGCTCAGTACCGCCCACGCCGAGGTGTATGCCACCGACGGCGGGATGACCACCGAACGTTATATCCGTTATTACGAAGAGAAGGCCAAGGGCGGCATCGGCCTGGCGATCTGCGGCGGTTCGTCGGTGGTGGCGATCGACAGCCCGCAAGAATGGTGGAGCTCGGTGAACCTGTCCACCGACCGTATCATTCCGCACTTCCAGAACCTCGCCGACGCGATGCACAAGCATGGCGCCAAGATCATGATCCAGATTACCCACATGGGCCGGCGCTCGCGTTGGGACGGCTTCAACTGGCCGACCCTGATGTCGCCCTCGGGCGTGCGCGAGCCGGTGCACCGTGCCACTTGCAAGACCATCGAGCCGGAAGAGATCTGGCGGGTGATCGGCAACTACGCCCAGGCCGCGCGCCGGGCCAAGGAGGGCGGCCTGGACGGCGTCGAACTGTCCGCCGTGCACCAGCACATGATCGACCAGTTCTGGAGCCCGCGGGTCAACAAGCGCACCGACGAATGGGGCGGTACCTTCGAAGGCCGGATGAAGTTCGGCCTGGAAGTGCTCAAGGCCGTGCGCAAGGAAGTCGGCGACGATTTCTGCGTCGGCATGCGTATCTGCGGTGACGAATTCCACCCGGACGGCCTGTCCCACGAGGACATGAAGCAGATCGCCAAGTATTACGACGACACCGGCATGCTCGATTTCCTCGGCGTGGTCGGCTCGGGTTGCGACACCCACAACACCCTGGCCAACGTGATTCCGAACATGAGCTTCCCGCCGGAGCCGTTCCTGCACCTGGCGGCCGGGATCAAGGAAGTGGTCAAGGTTCCGGTGCTGCACGCGCAGAACATCAAGGACCCGAACCAGGCCACGCGGATCCTCGAAGGCGGTTATGTCGACATGGTCGGCATGACCCGCGCGCATATCGCCGACCCGCACCTGATCGCCAAGATCAAGATGGGCCAGATCGACCAGATCAAGCAATGCGTCGGCGCCAACTACTGCATCGACCGCCAGTACCAGGGCCTGGACGTGCTGTGCATCCAGAACGCCGCGACCTCCCGGGAATATATGGGTGTGCCGCACATCATCGAAAAATCCACCGGGGTCAAGCGCAAGGTGGTGATCGTCGGTGCCGGTCCCGCCGGGATGGAGGCCGCTCGCGTGGCCGCCGAACGTGGGCACGATGTGACCCTGTTCGAGAAAAAAGATGCCATCGGTGGGCAGATCACCACGGCTTCGAAAGCGCCGCAGCGTGACCAGATCGCCGGTATCACCCGCTGGTTCCAGCTGGAGCTGGCACGCCTGAAGGTCGACTTGCGCCTGGGCACCGCCGCTGACGCGGCGACTATCCTCGACCTGCGTCCGGATATCGTGGTGCTGGCCGTCGGCGGGCATCCGTACCTGGAACAGAACGAGCACTGGGGCGCCGCCGAAGGGCTGGTGGTCAGCAGCTGGGACGTGCTCGATGGCAAGGTCGCACCGGGCAAGAACGTGCTGGTCTACGACACCATCTGCGAGTTCACCGGTATGTCGGTGGCCGACTTCCTCGCCGACAAGGGCAGCCAGGTGGAAATCGTCACCGACGATATCAAGCCGGGCGTGGCGATTGGCGGTACGTCGTTCCCGACCTACTACCGCAGCATGTACCCGAAAGAAGTGATCATGACCGGCGACATGATGCTGGAAAAGGTCTATCGCGAGGGCGACAAGCTGGTGGCGGTGCTGGAGAACGAATACACCGGTGCCAAGGAAGAGCGGGTGGTCGACCAGGTGGTGGTGGAGAACGGCGTGCGGCCGGACGAGGAAATCTATTACGGGCTCAAGGAAGGTTCGCGCAACAAGGGCCAGATCGATGTCGAAGCCTTGTTCGCGATCAAGCCGCAACCTTCGCTGAGCGAGTCGGGTGATGGCTACCTGCTGTTCCGCATCGGCGACTGTGTGGCCCAGCGCAACACGCACGCGGCGATCTATGACGCGTTGCGTCTGTGCAAGGATTTCTAACGGCATCACACCCTCACCTGTGGCGGGGGGCTTGTTGTGGCGAGGGGGCTTGCCCCCGTTGGGCTGCGAAGCGGCCCCAAATCAGGCAACACGGTTCGTCAGGGAACAGCCGGTAGCCGGTTTTACGACTGCTTCGCAGCCGAACGGGGGCAAGCCCCCTCGCCACAAGTAGGTGCATCGCTTTCACCGGCATGCATATGAACCCTTGCAAGACCCGAGGTCTTTGGGAGCTGCACCATGTTGAACACCCTTCTTCCCATCCTGCTGTTTGCTGCCCTGGGCCTTGGCGTCCTCGGCGCACTGCGGCGGGCAGCCATGTGGCGTCGCGGTCGACCGGCGAAAGTCGATCTGCTCGGCGGTCTCTTTGCCATGCCCAAGCGCTACATGGTCGACCTGCACCATGTGGTGGCGCGGGACAAATACATCGCCAACACTCACGTCGCCACGGCCGGCGGCGCGGTGGCGTCGATCGTGCTGGCGATCCTGGTGCACGGTTTCGGCCTGCATAACCGCATCCTCGGCTATGCCTTGCTGCTGATGTCGGCACTGATGTTTGTCGGCGCGATCTTCGTTTATCTGCGCCGCCGCAACCCGCCGAGCCGTTTGTCGAAAGGTCCGTGGATGCGCCTGCCGAAAAGCCTGCTGGCGTTTTCGGCGTCGTTCTTCCTGGTGACCCTGCCAGTGGCCGGCATCCTCCCGGAAGATTTCGGCGGCTGGGTGCTGGCGCTGATCCTCGGCATCGGTGTGCTGTGGGGCGTGTCGGAGCTGTTCTTCGGCATGACCTGGGGCGGCCCGATGAAGCATGCCTTCGCCGGTGCCCTGCACCTGGCCTGGCACCGTCGCGCCGAACGCTTCGGCGGCGGCCGTTCCACCGGCCTCAAGCCGTTGGACCTGAGCGACCCGAAAGCGCCGCTGGGCGTGGAGAAACCCAAGGACTTCACCTGGAATCAACTGCTGGGCTTCGATGCCTGCGTGCAGTGCGGTAAATGTGAAGCCGCCTGTCCGGCGTTCGCCGCCGGCCAGCCACTGAACCCGAAAAAGCTGATTCAGGACATGGTGGTCGGCCTGGCCGGCGGCACTGACGCGAATTTCGCCGGCAGCCCGTATCCGGGCAAAGCCATCGGCGAGCATTCCGGCAACCCGCACCAGCCGATCGTCAACGGTCTGGTGGACGCCGAGACCCTGTGGTCCTGCACCACCTGTCGCGCCTGTGTCGAGGAATGCCCGATGATGATCGAGCATGTCGATGCCATCGTCGATATGCGTCGTCACCTGACCCTGGAAAAGGGCGCGACGCCGAACAAGGGCGCCGAAGTCCTGGAAAACCTGATCGCCACCGACAACCCCGGCGGTTTCGCCCCGGGCGGACGGATGAACTGGGCGGCGGACCTGAACCTCAATCTGCTCGGCGAGAAGAAAACCACCGACGTGTTGTTCTGGGTCGGCGACGGTGCCTTCGACATGCGCAACCAGCGCACCTTGCGTGCCTTCGTCAAAGTACTGAAGGCGGCCAAGGTCGACTTTGCCGTGCTTGGCCTGGAAGAGCGCGACAGCGGTGACGTGGCCCGGCGCCTGGGCGATGAAGCGACCTTCCAACTGTTGGCCAAGCGCAATATCCAGACCCTGGCCAAGTACAGCTTCAAGCGCATCGTCACCTGCGATCCGCACAGCTTCCATGTGCTGAAAAACGAATACGCGGCCTTTGGCGGCAACTACCAGGTGCAGCACCACAGCACCTATATGGCCGAGCTGATCGGTGCCGGTGCCTTGAACCTCGGGCAGCACAAAGGCAACAGCGTGACCTATCACGACCCGTGCTACCTCGGTCGCTACAACGGCGAATATGAAGCGCCGCGTGATGTGCTGCGGGCCCTGGGGATCGAGGTCAAGGAAATGCAGCGCTCCGGTTTCCGTTCCCGTTGCTGCGGCGGCGGTGGCGGCGCGCCGATCACCGATATTCCCGGCAAACAGCGGATTCCCGATATGCGCATGGATGACATCCGCGAAACCGGCGCCGAGCTGGTGGCCGTGGGTTGCCCGCAATGCACGGCAATGCTCGAAGGCGTGGTCGAACCGCGCCCCCTGATCAAGGATCTGGCCGAACTGGTGGCCGACGCGCTGCTTGAAGACGCGCCGCCGAGCAAACCGGCCGCCAAGCGTGAACCCGCGGAGGTGCACTGATGAGCGATATTATCCGCCGCGACCCTCGCGCCGAGTGGATCGCCCGCAACCGCCTGCACCCACTGCACGCGGCCATGCAACCGCAGCAACAGAGCTGGATGGGACCTAACGGCCTTATCCGCAAGAATGTCCATGGCGTCGGCTTCATCGGCCCCAACGGCATCAAGCGCATCGACCGCAGCGGCGCCCAGCAGGGCGGCGCGACCAAGCGTTCGGCCAGCGTCGAAGTGCAACTGCCGCTGCATCAGGTGCCGCAACCGGCGTTCTATATCAGCGTGGTACCGGACATGGTCGGCGGTCGCCTGAGCAGTCACGACCGCGATCTGCTCGGCCTGGCCCATCAGATGGCGGGCCAGGACGGCGCGGTGCTGGCCGTGGTCTTTGGCGAGCACAAGGAATCGACTTTCGAAACCGCCGGCGTCGACCGCCTGCTGGTGCTCGAGGGCAATGAGTTCAGCGGTTATTCCCCGGAACAACGGGTCCAGGGCCTGCGGGCTGTGGATAACCAGTTCAATCCGCGCCACTGGTTGCTGCCGGACAGCCGCAGCGGTGGTGGCGAACTGGGCCGACGGTTTGCCGCCAGCCTGGGCGAACGCCCGGCGACGCGGGTCTGGCAGGTCAAGGGTAACGAGTGCATCGGCCGTGCCGGTGCTGGCTTGCAGGACCTGGCGCGACCTTTGGCGCGGCTGATCCTGGCCGCCGCCGAATGTGCCGAGCCGGTCAGCGAAACCCGGCATGAAGCCTTGCCCGTGGAGTTATCCACAAGCATCGCGCGCAGCCTGCCGCGAATCGAGGATCTCGGCGCGGTGGCGGTGGACCCGGGAGCGATTCCGATGGCCGAAGCCGAATTTATCTTCTCCGGCGGCAACGGGGTCAAGGATTGGCCGCTGTTCCACGAAACGGCGGCGGCCCTGGGCGCCACCGAAGGTGCTTCGCGGGTGGCGGTCGACGACGGCTTCATGAGTCGCGACCGTCAGGTCGGGGCCAGTGGCACCTGGGTCACCGCGCGGGTCTACGTGGCCGTGGGGATTTCCGGGGCGATCCAGCACCTGCAAGGCATCGGTGCCTGCGACAAGGTGGTGGCGATCAACCTCGATCCGGGTTGCGACATGATCAAGCGCGCCGACCTGTCGGTGATCGGCGAAAGCAGCGAGATCTTCCGTGCCCTGATCGCGGCGGTGACGGCATATCGCAACGGCGCCAAGCGCGATGCGGCTTAAGGTAGGGATGACGTCATGAGTACGAATGTAATCAGTCTGGTGTCCATCGGCGCCCACCCCACCTCCGGTCGTGCCCGTCGCGCCGAGCAGGATGCCCGGGCGGTGGAACTGGGTTTGCAACTGGCTGGGGATAACTTGCAGGTGGTGCATGCCGGCGATGTCTCGGAGCCGGCGCTGCGGGCTTACCTGGGCATGGGCCTGGACGAATTGCGGGTGCTGGAGCAACCGGCCGGGGCCGACGCGCTGCCGGTGCTGAGCGACTATCTGCGCGATGCCGGGGCCCAGCTTGTGCTCACCGGCAGCCAGGCGGAAACCGGCGAAGGTTCCGGCATGCTGCCGTTCCTGCTGGCGGAAAACCTCGGTTGGCCGCTGGTGGTGGGCCTGGCTCAGGTCGAGTCCATCGAAGGCGGCGTCGCCCATGTGTTGCAGGCCCTGCCGCGCGGGCAGCGGCGGCGCTTGAAAGTCCGCCTGCCGTTTCTCGCCACGGTGGATAACGCCGCGCCCAAGCCGCGCCAGAGTGCCTATGGCCCGGCGCAGCGCGGAGTGTTGCAGGCCGAGGAAGTGGAGGTGCTGGAGGATGAGTTATTCACCGGCGCCACGCTGCAGCCGGCCAAGCCACGGCCCAAGCGCTTGAAGGTGATCAAGGCCAAGAGTGGCGCCGATCGGATGAAAGCCGCCACGGCCAAGGCCAGTGGCGGTGGCGGGCAAGTGCTCAAGGGCGTCAGCGCCGAGGCGGGCGCCGAAGCGATCCTCAAGTTGCTGATCGAGGAAGGCGTGCTGCGCTGAAACTCACGTTCATCCATTGCGGAACCTGGGCCCTATAGCCAAGTGCGAACGTGTGGCGAGCGGGCTTGCCCGCGTTGGACCGCGAAGCGACCCTGGAGCCTGAGCACTCAGCCTGTCGGATAGACTGAGTGCATCGATTCTGCGACTGCTCCGCCGCCGAGCAGCAGCTGCACCCCACGCCGCTGGCCCTTGGGAACCCTACGGCGGCGCGGCGGCCGGCGGCGTCGGTGGTTCCACCGGCTTGGGCAGCGGCGACTCCATCACCGGTTGTTCCACCGGCGCCGGCAGTGGCTGCCAGTTCTCGTTCGCGCGTGGCACCGCCAGCGGCGGTGGGATGGCAGCGCTGGCACCGCCGCCGCTGGTCTTCATGTTCAGGTTCTGGCTGTTGCGCAGCACCATGCCCTCGGTCGAGCTGCGCGCCTCGGTGCCGCTGCCGAAGGTGCTGACCTGGGACGCCGGCAGGTCGAGGTTGCGTTCGATTCGCGGGGTGATCAGCAGGATGATCTCACTCTTGCCGGTATCGGTCTTCTTGCTGCCGAAAATCGCCTGTCCCAGCACCGGCAGGCGGCTGAGGCCGGGCAGACCGACAGCCTCTTCGGTATCGGCGGTACGGATCAGTCCCGCGACCACCTGGGTTTCGTTGTTCCGCGCGGTCAGTGTCGTGCGGGTCGAGCGTGAACCCAACTCGTAGGTCGGGGGCTGATTGGCGGTGGCTTCGTTACGCTTGGTGATATGGGTCATGTCGATCAGCATCTGCAGGCTGATCTCGTCGTTCAGGCTGATGCTCGGCTGAACCTCGATGGTCAGTCCGACGTCCTGGTAGGACACCGACGAGGTGGTCGTCAGGTTGGCGGTGGTGCTGCTGATCACCGGGATCTTGTCGCCGATCTTGACTTCGGCCTTCTCGCGGTTCTTGACGCGGATTCGCGGGTTGGCCAGGGTGACCGTATTGCCGCTGCGTTGCAGCAGGTTGATCTTGGCCTCCAGGCTGCCAACGGTGAGTTGCCGGGCACCGGCATCGGCGTCGGCGGTGCCGGGCAGCGAGATACCGATGGAACCGGGATAATTGATCCCCAGGTTGAGTTCGTCTGTCAGGCTGACCTCCATGACCTGGATATCGATGGTCACTTCCGAATCGGCCAGGTCGATAGCCTGCACCAGCTTCTCCACGGCGCTCAGGGTCTCCAGCCCGTCACGCACGATGACCGCGCTGAGCCGTTCGTCCACCAGCACTTCCTTGGGCTTGAGCAACTGCTTGATCTCGGCCGCCGCCAGTTTCGGGTCGGCATGACTGAGGTAGAAGGTACGCACCGCCAGCTCCCGGTATTCGCGCTCCTTGTCCGGACGCGAAGGGTAGATCAGCACGGTGTCGGCATTGAGCACCTTCATCTGCAGCTGATGGGTCGATAGCAGCAGGTTCAACGCATCTTCGGCGGTGGTCCGGGACGCGGAGATGCTGGCGGCGGCATTCGGGTTGACGTCCTTGTCGATGACGAAGTTGATCCCCGACAGCCGGGCGATGGTCTCGAAGATGGTGGTCAGGCTCTGGGCGCTGAAGTGCAGGCTGACCGGCTTTTTCATCGCCTCGCTCAGCTTCGGCTTGAGGCTGTCGGCACTGACCAGTGCGCGCGTCAGGCTGTCGCGCAGGTCCAGGGCTTCGCGATAGTTGGGTTGCTGCGCGATGATCTGGCGGACCAGCACCAGCGCCTCTTTCGGGTTGCTCTCGCGCAGTGCGTTCGCCCGGGCCAGTTCGGGACGCAGCCGGGAGAGGTTCTCGATCGCGCGGATCTCCTGGCTGGCGCCCAGATTGCCGGGGTCGTATTTGAGGATCTGGCGCATGGCCGCAATGGCCCCGGCATCATCGTTTCGCGCCAGTGCCGCGGCGGACTGGCGGCTGTACTGGTCGACCAACTGTTCGGTCCTGCTGAACAGGGCGGTGCGCAACTGGATATCGTCCGGGTGCTGTTTCACGGCGGCCCGCAGCACATCCACCGCGCGGCTGATGTCACCGTCCTGGCGCAACAGCTCACTCTCGTCGAGCGGCCCGTGGGACTGGCAGGCCGTCAGTCCGATCAGCAGCAGAGCCAGCCATGGCCGGATAGATTTTGACATGATCGTTCTCTTCGCTAGAGCGGTCCGTGCTCAGGGAGTGTCCAGGCGCAACGTGGTCACCTGACGTAGCGGCAAGTACGTCAGCACCACGCTGGTGTCGGTCAGTTTGTCCAGTCGATAGCCCTTGTCGAAGGTCGCTCCCGGACGGATATGCCCCTCTACCGAACAGCTCTGGCACAGGGTGTAGCGCACCCCCTGGCCCTGCAGGACGACGATTTTCGACTGACCCTGGTAGCGCCATTGCGCGCTGACGCTGAAGGGCATCGGTGGCGCTTGCGGGGCGGCAGGCTTCGTCGGCTCCACCGGCGGCGGTGGCGGTAGCCAGCTTTGGCTGGGAAACAGATCGACCACGCTCGGGGCGGGGGATGGCGCGGCGGCGTCGGTTGGCTGTTGCGGTACGGCGGTTGCCACGCGCGGTATCGCGGCGGGCGCTGGCGTGGTCGGTGGCGCGGGGGTATTCCGGTCCTGCCAGAACAACCAGCCACAGCCGAGCAGCACGGCACCGAGCAGCACGCGCAGATACAGCGGCAGCTTCACTTGAGCACCGCCAGCAGGCTGAGGCGCAGGCGAATGTCCAGTTGCGCGGTGGCGATGTCCTTGCGTTGCAGGCTCAGGCTTTCGATGCGCACCGCCGGTTGTTGCACCAGGTCGACGAGGGCCTTGTGCAAGGCCGGATAACTGCCGCTCAGCGGAATATCCAGCTCCAGCCGCCGGGTCTGGTCGTCTCCGGGGGCGGAGTACTGGAAGTCGGTTTGCAGGACCGCGAAACCGTTTTGCTGCAAGACCGACAGCAGGCTTTCCAGGCGCGGCTCGAAGCTGTCGGTGTCGGGCAGGCGCCGGACCGCCTGCGGCTCGGCGATATGCAGGTCTTGCGGGCGCTCGGCGATGCCGGCCCGGGCTTCGCGCAAACGCATGGCGCTGTCTTCGAGGCCGGGGCGGACCACGCCCAGGCGAATCACCAGGGCGGCGGCGATCAGCAGCAGCGCCACGCCGCCCCAGAACCCGAGGATGCGTTGCGCCTGTGCCAGATACCAGCGCAGCCATGCCTGGAGCTGGGCGGCGTCGGGCCACTGCCGGGGCATCGCTTTCATGGTCCGTTCACTCCCTGGGGAGCGCTGAGTTTGACCTTGACGCTCATCGGCAGCATGGGATCGCGAGTGTTGCGCGCGCTCTGCTGCAGGCTGACGCTGAGGCCGCTCTCGGTCTTGAGTTGTTCGATAAAGTGCAGGCTGCCTTCCAGGCGGCGGCTCTCGATGTCCAGGCTGAGTTCCCGGGCCGGGGTGTTGATGTCCAGCCGCAGCAACGCGACGTCCGTTGACCAGGCCCGGCCCAGGGCATCGAGCAGGGCGAAGGGCGTGGCGCTCTGGCGGGCAAAGGTCTCCAGCTGTTTTTTCTGCAGTGGAGAGGTGTGCAGGGAGGCTTGCATGAGCTGTTCCTGCTGGATCGCCAGGGCGGTGAATTGCCGTTCCAACCGCTCCGCTTCGGCTTCCCGGACCTGCAGGGCCTGCCAGTCCGCCCAGAGCGTTATCCACAGACCGAGGGCCACGGCCCCCAGCAACGCCAGCAGCCAGGGCCGGGCGCTGCTGGCGCCGCGCAGGTCGATCCGCGGTGCTCGTGGGCTTCGCCAGCGCTGGCGCAGGCTGCTGTTCATCAGGCGTGCTCCGTCAGCCAGGGATGCAACGGCCCGAGCCAGCGCCAGGACGGGCCCGGGGACGGCTCGAAGACCGCCTCGGGGGCGACTACCAGGGTCTGCTGCTCCTGTTCGTCGCACAACACATCGGCCACTCGCAAAGCGTCGGACAAGGACGTCTGTTGGCTCAGCGGCAGCACGCAGACTTGCGCCGGCATGCCCTGGTGGGCGAATACGCAGCTGAGGGCATCCGGCTCGCGGACGGCGAAGCGATAGTCTCGCGGTAACTCGTGCCAATGGCGTTGCAGGGCATCGACCAGCAACGGCGTACAGGCCTTGATAGGCAGGTGCCGAGCCTGGAACAAGGCCAAGAGGGCCTCGACCAACGCGTTGTTGACCGCCGCCGCCAGGCGCACCTGGCCGAACCGCGCCGGATCGATTGCGACCTGCCACTGGGCGGCGTCGAGATCGGTTTGCTGGCTGAACAGCGCCAGGGCGAAACCTTGCCAGTCGAGGGGGCTGTACAGGCCCTCCTGCCAGGGCAGGACCAGGTAATGCACATGGGGAAAACCCAGCAGCAGGGTGACCCGCTCCAGGTAGCTCAGCCGGCCGTGGGGGGCCTGCTCCAGCAGGGCGGCGCAGGCGGCCAGCGGGTCGCCGCGCTCGCGGCCTTGCCAGGCGGGTCCGGCGGGCCAGCGGGGATGGGCCGCCCAGCGGACTTGGTCGCGCTCCAGCAAGACCACGTGATCAATAAAGAGAAAGGACACGATGGACCTCCTGCAAGGTGGTTTGTCCGGCGGCGGCGCTCGACAACGCGATGTCGCGCATGAAGCGATGACCCGATTCCCGTGCCAGTTCACGCAGGGCGGCGGCCGAGCGGCGTTGCAGCAGGCCGTCCTTGAGGGCGTCGGTGAGACTCAGCACTTCCGCCAGCGCCAGCCGTCCGCGATAACCGGTATGGCGGCAAGCCTCGCAACCGCGCCCGATCCGGTAGTGGCCAGCGCTCGAATCGGTCGGCAGGTGAGCCAGTTGCAGCAGTTGCGCGTCAGGTTCGCTCGCCACCGCACATTCGCTGCAGACCCGTCGCAGCAGCCGCTGCGCGACCACGCCGTTGAGCGCCTCGACGAAACTGGCCGGTTCCACCTTCAGGTAGTTGAAGCGCTCCAGCACGCTGAACGCACTGTTGGCATGCACCGAGGACAGCACCAGGTGGCCGGTCAAGGCGGCTTGCACGGCGATCCCGGCGGTTTCACCGTCACGGATCTCGCCCACCAGAATGGTGTCCGGGTCGTGCCGCAGGATCGAGCGCAGGCCACGGGCGAAGGTCAGGCCCTTCTTGTCGTTCACCGGGATCTGCAGGACGCCGGGCAGTTCGTACTCCACCGGGTCTTCGATGGTGATGATTTTCTTCTCGCCGGTATTGGTCTCCGACAGGGCCGCATAGAGCGTCGTCGACTTGCCGCTGCCGGTGGGGCCGGTCACCAGCAGCATGCCGTAGGGCTCGCTGGCCAGCAGCCGGATACGGCGAATCGCGTCCTCGTCCAGCCCCAGGCTGTCGAGGCTCAGGGACTCGCCGCGCTGTGACTTGTCCAGTACCCGCAGCACCGCGTCCTCGCCGTGAATGCTGGGCATGATGGAGACCCGGAAGTCGACGTCGCGCTGCTGGATGCGCGCCTTGAAACGACCGTCCTGGGGCACCCGGCGTTCGCCGATATCCAGGCCGGAAAGCACCTTGAGCCGTGACAGCACCTGTTCGGCGGTGTCGAGCCCGGCACTCTGGCCGATCAGTTGCAGCACCCCGTCGATCCGGTACTTGATCACCAGGCCTTCGGCGGTGCTCTCGACATGGATATCGCTGGCGCGACTCTGCAAGGCGTCGAAGAGTGTCGAGTTGACCAGCCGCACCACCGGATTGTCATCGCGGGCAATGCTGCTCAGGGAGATCTCCTGGACGGCTTCGGCCACCCTCGCGTCTTCGTCGTCGCGCGCGAAAGGGTCCATCACGCGCTGGCTGGCCTCGGCCTTTTTCAGCTCGGTTTCCACGACCCCGGGCAGGCTCATCGCCAGGGTCATCGAGGCCAGCTCGGCATGAGATTGCAGCCATTGGCGGCCGCTCAGGGAAAACGGCGCGCCGAGCACCAGGTAGGCCTGGCCGTCGATCTCCACCGGCAGTGTCCGGCGGCTCAGGGCCTGGGGCAGGGAGAGGGTGTCGAAGCGCTCGTGGCCGTCGATCTGTGCGGCGCTGAGTGGCGTGAGGCCGAGGAGCGTGGCGACGTCGGCCAGGTGTTCCGGAGTGCGTTCCAGCACCTGCCGCAGGTACTCCGACAACGGGATGTTGTCTTGTCGGGCCTGTTGCTGCCATTGCTGCCTGAGTCTGTCCATCGCGCTACCCCTGGATGGAACCGGCCAGTTCGAAGATCGGCATGTACAGCAGGAACACGATCAGCCCGATCAGCCCGCCGACCACCAGCATCAGCAGCGGTTCGAAGACCTTGCTGAACAGCTCGATGGCACGCTCCAGCGCCTCGTCGTGGAACTGTGCGATACGTTCGCACATGGCGGCCAGTTCGCCGCTTTGCTCGCCCACGCGCAGCAGGCGTTCGGCAACCGGGGTGGTGAGCCGGTGGCGGGCTAGGGTGGTGGACAGCGGCTGGCCGGCGCGGATGTCGCTCAGGCTGCGGCCCAGGTCGCCCTGGCGCTCCGTCGGCAACAGCGCCCCGGCCATTTCCAGGGCCGACACGGCGGGCATCCCGCCCATCAGCAGCATGCCGGCGGTGCGGTAGAAACGCGCGAGGATAAACAGGGTCCGCTGGGCGCCGAGGCTGGGAATCTTCCACAGCCAGGCGCCGAGGCGCCGTTTGACCGCCTCGGTTCGCGCCAGCAGCACCAGGCTTGTGACCAGCACCGCCAGGCCGCCCATCAGCAGGCCGCCTTGCTGCTCCACGCGGCCGCCCCACCAGACCATGAAGCGCGCGGTCGCCGGCAGGTCGCTCATCGCGTCGAACACCGAGGCGAAGCGGGGGATTACGAAGAACAACAGGAACAGCAGGATCACGGCGCCCACGCCGAGCACTACCAGGGGGTACATCAGCGCGCTGCTGACGCGCTTCTTCACGGTTTCCAGATGGGCTTCGAAATGATGGTAGCGACGCAACGCCACCGACAGCTGGCCGCTGTGCTCGGAGGAGGCGGCGGTGGCCACCAGCAGTGTCGGAAAGATTTCCGGCTTGGCCTGCATGGCCCGGGAAAACGCGTTGCCCTGGTACATCGACTCCAGCAGCTCGCTCAAGACTTGCCGGTTGACCCCCGGCGCGGCCTTGTCGCGCAGGGTTTCCACCGATTCCACCAGCACCAGCCCGGCATCGAGCAGCACCACCAGTTCCTGGATAAACAGGTTGAGGGCGAAACGCGCGCGGCGTCCTGGCCATTGGAACGAGGTGCGCTGGCGCAGCGAGACTACTTGGGCGTCCTGCAACTGGCGGCGCGCATCGTCGATGTCGACGGCCTGCAGGCGCAGGCTGTGCAGTTGGCCCTGGCGGACGATGCGGGCGTCGAACTCCCTCATGGTCGCGTACCGTTGTGCGCGGTCTGCGTGCCGGCGCCGCGTTGGCGCAGTTCCAGCAGGCTGGCGTAGTAGCCCCATACTCGCTGGGCGTAGCGGCTGCGGTTGGCGTTGCGTTCGCTGCCGGCGCCGGCGTTGTAGGCGCCCACGGCCTGCCAGCCATAACCGAATTGCTGGACCAATTGGGCGAGAATCCAGGCGCCGGCCATGACACTGGTGCAGGGCTCGTCGAGCAGGTTTCGCTCACCGATACCGAAGGCGGCAAGGCGCCCCAGGTGACGGCTGTTGATCTGCATCAGGCCGATGTCCTGGCTGCCGTCACGGTTGTTGTTGCGCGCCTGGGGGTTCAGCCCCGATTCGACCTGGGCAATGGCGTAGAGCAACAAGGGGTCGATGTGGTAGCGCTCGCCGGCGTCCTGGAAACAGTTGGCGCAGCCGGTCCCGGCGATGAAGAGGGCGCCCAGGGCGATCAGCAGTTCGAGTGGATGGCGCATGGACAGGCCCTCCGGGTGGGTTCAAAAGCCATACACGATGTCGGCGGCGGTGCCGTCGCCGCCGGCCTTGCCATCGCGGCCCAGGGAGATGAGCTCGACTTCATGGCTGGCGCCGGGATTCTTGAAGATGTAGGGATTGTTCCAGGGATCCAGCGGTATGCTCTTGGACAGGTAGGGGCCATGCCAGCCGGATTCGCCGGCCGGCCGCTCGATCAACACGTTCAGGCCTTGAATCTCGTTGGGGTAGTGGCCGTTGTCCAGGCGATACTGGTTCAGGGCATCGGACAGGGATTTCATCTGGCCCTTGGCGGTCTGGACTTTCGCCAGCTCCAGGCGATCGAACATCTTCGGTCCGACGTAGCCGGCCAGCAGGGCGATGATCAGCAGGACCACCAATAGTTCGAGAAGGGTGAAGCCGCGTGGGGGCGGTGCAAGGCGCAGGCGTGACGCTAAACCGTTCATGGAGGCCGCTCGGCTGATGAGGCAGGGAACGCGGTTACTTCTAACCTCTTCCGGCCCTACATCAGGTGGGCACCACCGGCAGGTACACGTTGAACATGTCTCGGGGTGAATGACTGACTGTAACTTTAGTTCAATAGCCCAAGGCCAGTGCCCGGGATCTATATCTCTTGATTATAAAAACAGTATGTTTTTTGATCAGGAAATATAAAACGTACTCGAGTCGCTACAGCAGGAGATATCTCGATAACGCCGTATATGAAGTACGGCGTTATCCTCCGGGGACGAGACGGCTTATTGGACCTTGTCCCAGGCCTCCTGCCAGTGGATCCCGGTGCCCGGGGCGTAAAACCCGGCGGCGCCCGCACACCAGGGAGTATACGGCCAGGGTTTGCACTGGTAGTTAGCGCCAGCGTTGGTCACGATATCCCCGGCTTGGTAGTTCTTGCCCTCTTGGTAGGGTTCATGATTTCCACCCCCTGACTCCGGCCTTGTCGTGACGCTCACCTCTGTGTCATTACGCTTCTCATTCACATCATCGCGCACGGTCAGGAGCACCCTGGCGGTCGCGGCTTGGTCCCCGGTGGGGGCGGTGATGGTGAGGTTTTCGGCGGTGATGTCGCCATGGCTCCAGCCCTGGCCCCCGAGGATCGCCCAGGTGTAGCGCAATGGGAGGTTGTTGTAGGTGGTGGACCTGCCTGCCTTCAGGGTGAAGCGCTCACCCGCCTTGACGTCGGTGGGCCCGTCGATCACTGCCACAGGCGGACGCGCATCCACCACCGGTTCGGGGTTCTCACCGCCGTTTCCGGAGTCAACGGACATCTGTGTGGAGTTTCTATTGTCTTTCAAATAGTTATGGTTGGCGTAAATGTTTGAGGCGTTGAAAACAATCTCGTCGCCCCTTTGGGTGCCGATACGAACGATGTTCTGGTAGCTGGTCAATTGGTCCGCCAATTGTTTGCCCCACACCGCAGGCGCCTGGTTGCTTGCGTCGATGGGCAGCTTCAGGTCCACCACTTCCGTGCCCGCCCTGTCATGTCCGAAGACGCGATAGTGCACCTTATCGCCGGGTTCGGGATGGACCACGTCAGCGTCGATAAAGACCTTTTCCCTGGTCCAGGGTTGTGGCTGGGTCACACCGCCGAAGGTTATATCGCTGCAGCCGTAGAAACCCTCGCCTCTCGGGTCCTTGCGCTGCCAGCGGGTAAAGAGCACGGCGTTGCCCGAGCGCCCGGCGGGAATAGGTACGTCGAATTGAAAGAATTTCACAGCACTGATAAGCGGTGGTTGAGTCCCCCAGTCGTTACGGGCCGTAGCGTCATGTTCGCTGTAGATCAACTCCAGGTCTTTCCACTCCAAGGGGCGCGCCGCACTGTCATAGCCAGGCTTACTGAGGTACACCGTGATGAAGCCAGGTTCATGCGCTGCCGTCATGATCAAGCGCATTCTGAGCTTGCCATTGCTGTCGGGCGTCACCAGGGTCTTGGTCCATTCCGGCATGGCCAGGTTGAGGACATCCATCTCCTTGCGGTTGGCAGAGCACAGCTTTCCATCGGGCACGATTTCCTTGAGCGCCGCCTCGCCGCCGTCTGCTTCGCTCCAACGACCATTGATAAACGCCGTGACCTCATTCCACTGTTCTCCTCCCTTGATCAGTTCCCGGGCATGCCCAGGTTCTGTCACGGCCCTGCGGCAACCGTCATCCTTCATCTTATCGGGAGGCCCGTTATAGTCGTTGTAGCTACGGCACAGCGTCTGTCGTGTGACGGGGATGTCCACCGCGCCGTGGGCCCAGCCCAGCGCCGGCAGCGCCAGTAACGCCGCCAGTGCGCAACGGATAATGGATCGTGCGTAGAAATGTAAGCTGTTCATAGTTCAGTCCACGTTCAAGTTGGAAAAAACCTCCCGAACCGTTCGGGCTTTCGGTATTTCGCTCAATGACTGGCTTGATCACTCGACATGCTCACCTCCAACGTAGGTTCTACGTTCTTTTGGAAGGGCCACTCTGTCCAGGCCGGTACAGAAACTGCCACCCCTGATAACTGCCTTGCCCTGTGAAGCTCTCCTGGTGCTGGCGAAAGTTGCCTTGCTTGAGTGGCTGTCCCTCTGCCTGGCTGAACACGCCCATGATGGTTTCCCCGGGACCGGCGATGATTCCCCAATCGGCCTTCCCGCCCATGGGATCGGGGTAGACCCGGCGCAAGTAACGTTTGATCGTTGGCTGGCGGCGGTCCAGCAGCAGGTCCTCAAGATTCTTGGGATACAGTCTCTGCTGTTCGTAATACAGGCCGATGGCCCGACGGATTTCCTCGCCCTGGGCCAGCAGCTGCGCTTCGCGTTCGCGGCGCAGTTGGGTCGACCAGAGCACACCGATTTCCATCATCAGCACGGCGACGATGGCCACCGACACCAGCAGGCCCATGAACACCGAGCCTTGCTGCGGTGTCCGGACGCGCACCCCGTTACCAGGAGCCATAGTCCGTTCCGTCCATGGCCCGCCCTTCGGCACCGCTGTGCACATCGCCGAAACCGCTGTCCTCGCCGCTTTGCAGTTGCCAGGTGTCGCGCCGACCGGTGATCGGATCCCGGGGGATCTCGCGCAAGTAGCGCCCGCTGACCAGCTCTTCCAGGGCCAGCGGATTGCTGCCCTTGTCTTCGCGGTAGTGATCCAGCGCCTGGCGGATCGACACCAGGTTATGGCGCAACACGGTTTCCTGGGCCTTGGTGTGCTGGCGGAAATACTGCGGCATGACCAGGGTCATCAGCGTGGCGATGATGGCCATCACCACCAGCAGTTCGATCAGGGTAAAACCCTTGACCCTACCATTGGTTGTACGGCGTCCCATTGAGGCCCTCCCGCTGGCTGGTGGAGCTGATGTCGAAGACGTCTTCGCCTTCGGCCGGGTCCTCGGCGGTGCTTTTGTAGCTGCGCAGGCGCCAGGTTTTCTCGGCGGGTTGGTCCGGGCATTCGCAGACCGGATCGCGGGGAATGCGCCGCAGGAAGAAGATTTTCTTGCCGCCCAGGTCTTTCTTGTCGACGACGCCCTCGACCAGAGCTTCGAGGGATGGCGGGTAACCGCTGGAGGACAGGGAACTGTCGACCCGCCCGTCGTCGGTGGCTTCCTTGTAGGCGTCGATGGCACGGCGGATCTCCCGCAACGAGCGTTGCAGGTCGAGTTCACGTTCACGTTTGCCCACCAGGGCGGTCAGTGGATAGGCCACCGTGGCCAGGGTCGCCAGCAGTGCCAGGGCAAGCAGCAACTCGATCAGGGTGAAGCCGATGACGGATGGGCGGCGAGACGCTAGTGGAAATAGCGGCGGCCACATGGAGATCGCACCATCTGGATATCCTCGGGTAAATGCGTCAGGCCAAGACACCTTTACTGCAAGAACATGGCACGCTGTGGGAGAAGTGTAGTCGATAGTTCGCTGATGCCAGGCAAGCCAGCCGACCTCGACGGACATCGGTATTTATCGACAAATGTCCACAGAGGCTGTTGGCGGGTCTGTGGATAAGATGTTCGTGCATCGCTGCATCCTTTGCAAATCAATGCCTATAGCCCTTTGTACGAAAACTGATCAACCTAACTGACGGTTTTTGTTCAAGTTTTCCTGTGGATAAAAGCCTTTCCCGATGCTGCCCCGAGGCTGACTTGTTAACAAAGTCTGTTGGCGCTTTTGTGGATAAGATGTTCGCTATCCTCTGAATGCCCCGTTTTATATGGCTTGTAAGGTTCTGGTCAAAAAATAAGCAATTGTAGTTTTTTCTTCATCCGATCAGTCTGAAAGCATCATATTTCGCGGTCTTTAAGGGTTTTCCACAGAATCCCGGGTGAGTCGCCAAGTTGCGCACAAAGTCTGTTGGCCTTTCTGTGGATAAGGTGTTCGCGGTCCTCCGTAGACCTTTAAATACAAGCCCTGCAAGGATATGGTTAAAAACTGATCAATAGTTGCCAGAACCGGCCTTTCTGAATAAGTCACGGATTTTATTCAGCTTTCATTGCCCTTGCCGGTGCATAAACCACTACTTGCCCACATTTACTGTGGGTGGTTCTGTGGATAAGTTGTTCGCCAAGGTCGCCAGGCCCCGGTTCTTATAGCGCATAGCGCTATAGGTCAAATTTCATACAGTTCTAAGGGTGTTTATTGACACCCCCCGGTGCAAAGTCTTCACTCATGGCACAAGGACACAAGTTATTCGCATCCATATCAGGTTCAGGGAGAACGCTTGATGGGTCGCCAGCCATACCGCCGTTCACCAGCACTCCCCAGCTTCAATGCCGTGGCCCGAGCCAGTGCCCTGGTTCACCGGCGCGCTCATCGCCATGCCATCAATCAGCGTGCTCGCCTATAGCGCCTGACCCGGCGCTCGTGCGCCTTTCCGATGGTTCTTCGTGTGCATCCCGGCTTGTCTGGAGAACCTGCGTGCGCGTTCGCCTGTTGCATCACCGTCCGCCCCTGTAGCGGCAACCGCAGAGTTGCCCGACCTAGCCACCAGAGGAAATAACAATGACCCGGATTTCGACATCCATCAGTGAGATCAAGGAACGCTACGACGTCATCGTGATCGGTTCCGGCTACGGCGGCGGTATCGCCGCCTCGCGGCTGTCGCGTGCCGGGAAAAGTGTCTGCCTGCTGGAGCGCGGGCGCGAGATCCAGCCGGGGGAATACCCCAACACCATGGTCGCGGCGACGGAGCAGTTGCAGGTCCATGACCCGGACGGTCATATCGGCTCGCGCACCGGTTTGTTCGACCTGCACGTCAATGCCCAGCAGAACGTGGTGGTCGGTTGCGGCCTGGGCGGCACCTCGCTGATCAATGCCAACGTGTCCCTGGAGCCGGAGCCGGGCGTCTTCGATGACCCGCGCTGGCCTCAGGCGGTCCGTGAACATCGCGACACGCTGCTTGCCGAAGGCTATGCGCGGGCCCGGGAAATGCTCAAGCCCAATCCTTATCCGGCATCCGGCCCGCAACTGCCGAAGCTGGACGCCCACCGCAAGTCGGCGGATTACCTGCAAGAGAACGCGCATTTCTATACGCCGCCAATCAACGTGACCTTCGACAAACTGCCCAACAACCTCAACCATGTCGGCGTCGAACAACTGCCGTGCAACCAGTGTGGCGACTGTGTCTCGGGCTGTAACAACAAGGCCAAGAACACCACTTTGATGAACTACCTGCCGGATGCCTGGAACCACGGCGCGGAGATTTTCTGCCAGGCCGAGGTGCGGCATCTGGAGCGCGACGGCGATGGCTGGATCGTGCACTTCCAGTATCTGGACAGCGGCCGGGAAAAGTTCTCGGCACCGACGTTGTTCGTCAGGGCCAACGTAGTGGTCGTCTCCGCCGGCACCCTGGGGTCCACGGAAATCCTCCTGCGTTCGCGTGGCAAAGGCGTGTCGATGTCCGACCAGCTTGGCGAAAACATGAGCGGTAACGGCGATATCCTCGGTTTCGGCCACAACTGCGAACAGACCATCAACGGCATCGGCTTCGGTGCCCATCCGGCCAAGGAACTGCAGCCGGTCGGGCCGTGCATCACCTCGATCATCGACCTGCGTAGCGAAGGTGACTGGCGCAGCCGGATGGTGATCGAAGAAGGCTCGATCCCGGGCGCGCTGGGGAGGCCCATGGTGCCGGCGATGGCGGGTTTTGCCGAGCTGATCGGCGAGGCCACCGACAAGGGCGTCAGTGCCGAACTGCACTACAAGGCCCGCGAGGCCGAAAGCTTTCTGCGCGGCCCGTACCACGGCGCGCTGCACAATATGCAGACCTACCTGATCATGAGCCATGACGACGGCAAGGGACGCATGCTGCTGGATGACCAGGACCAGTTGCGCATCGACTGGCCAGGGGTGGGCGAACAGGAAAACTTCAAGCTCGGCAACGACCGCCTGCGCCAGTCGACCCAGGCCCTGGGCGGGGTCTGGGTACCGAATCCGATCTGGACCAAGCTGCTCAAGCACAGCATCGTCTCGGTGCATCCGCTGGGCGGCTGCGTGATGGGCGAGGACGCCACGCAGGGCGTGGTCAACCACAAGGGCCAGGTGTTCAGCGCAACCAGCGGCAGCGATGTCTATCCGGGGTTGTACGTGACCGACGGGGCGGTGATCCCGACCTCGTTGGCGGTCAATCCACTGCTGACCATCTCGGCGGTCAGCGAGCGCAACATGGGCCTGCTGGCCGCTGATCGCGGCTGGGTCATCGACTACCGCCTGCCATCGGCGCCGCGTAAACCAGTGGCGCCGCCGACCCTGGGCGTACAGTTCACGGAAACCATGAAGGGTTATTTTTCCAAGGATTTCACCCAGCCCCAGGGCACTGATCTGGCGCTTTATCAAGCGGCCGCCAAGAGCGGCGAGGCGCAGAACTCGCCCATCGAATTCACCCTGACCATCACCGCCGACGACCTCAATCGCCTGATCAAGGAGCCGGAGCATGCCGCGACCCTGGTCGGCACCCTGGATGCCCCGGCGCTTTCACCTTATCCGCTGACAGCCAGCAATGGCGTCTTCAACCTGTTCGAGCAGTACCCACAGCAGGTCGGCGTGCGCCATATGAACTACGACATGAAGCTGACCGCCGAGGATGGTCGCGACTATTACTTCAGCGCCTTCAAGACGGTGCCCGAGGACAACGGCGTGCTGAATATCTGGTCGGACACCAGTACCCTCTATGTCACCCTCTACCACGGCCCGGACAAGCGCGGCGCGGTGATCGGCTCCGGGGTCATGCATATCCAACCGGCCGACTTCGCCAAGCAGATGACCACCATGAAGGTGCTCAACGCCCGCAATGAGCGGGAACGGATCGAAGCCCTGGCGCGTTTCGGCAAGTTCTTCGCCGGGATTCTCTGGGACAGCTACGGTGGGGTGTTTGCCGGTGATATCTACTTCAATCCGGACGCGCCGCCCCGGCACAAGCGGCCGTTGGACGCGCCGGTGCCAACCGTGCATTTCTTCGAGACCGAGGACAAGGTCCAGCTACGTCTGACCCGCTACCAGGCCGGGAACAAAGGCCCGGTGATGCTGGTGCATGGCTTGGGGGTGGGCTCGACTATCTTCTCCACCGATACCCTCCAGACCAACCTGCTGGAGTACCTGTGCAAGCACGACTATGACGTCTGGCTGCTGGATTTCCGGGTCAGCATCCTGCTGCCGGCGAGCAAGCACGAGTGGAACGGCGACCAGATCGCCGAGTACGACTACAAGGCAGCCATTGCGCGGATTCGCCAGGCCACCGAGGCCCCGGACGTGCAGTGCGTGGTGCATTGCTACGGTGCGACGACCTTTTTCATGTCGCTGCTGGCGGGGCTGGAGGATGTGCGTTCGGTGGTCTGTTCGCAGATCGCCGCGGACACGGTGGTGGCCACGGCCACCGGGATCAAGGCCGGCCTGCATCTGCCAGGGATGCTCGATGCGGTGGGCATCAAGTCGCTGACCGCCTATGCCGACAGCAAGGAGAGCTGGTTCAACAAGGTCTATGACAAGGCCCTCAACGTCTATGCGCGGATCGAGGCCCAGGGCTACTGCACCAACCCGGTCTGTCACCGGATCACCTTCATGTATGCCTCGCTGTACCGCCACGACACCCTCAATGAAACCTTGCACGACAACCTGCACGAGCTGTTCGGTGAGTCGAATATCCAGACCTTCGAGCACCTGGCGCTGATCTGCCGCAAGGGGCATCTGGTGGACTTCAAGGGCAACGACGTCTACATGCCGCACTTCAACCGGCTGCGGTTGCCGATCTGCTTTATCAGCGGCGCCGACAACCAATGCTACCTGCCGGAAAGCACCGAGAAGACCTACGACCGCCTGGTGGCGTTGCATGGTCCTGAGTTGTTCAGTCGCCATGTGGTGCCGGGCTACGGTCATATCGACTGCATGTTCGGTAAGAACGCGGTGGTCGATGTGTATCCGATCATCCTTGAGCACCTGGAGAAAACCGCGCTGGGTTGATGGGCCAGCATTCGTGGCGAGGGCCTTGTTGTGGTTGTGGCGAGCGGGCTTGCCCGCGCTGGGGCGCGAAGCGGCCCTAAAAGCTGCAATCGCGTTTTGCCTGACAGAGCGGCGGCGTGGGTTTTGCGGCTGCTTCGCAGCCGAGCGCGGGCAAGCCCGCTCGCCACAATAAACCTGTCGGCCACAAGAAACCCGGCGGCCTCAAGAAAGGTGCTCGTGCATAACAGGGAAGGGTGATATGGACAATTACATCCGCTGGTTTCAACGCTTTATCTGGCTCGGCATCGTGATGAACATGCTGTTCGCACTGCCGGCGCTGTTCGCTCCGGCACTGCTGACCTCGGTGGTCGGCCTGCCGCCGGTGCTGTCGGACCCCTGGCTGGAAAATGCCGGCATGTTGCTGGTGGGTATCAGCCTGTTCTACATGCCTTCGGGCTTCAACGCCCGACGCTTTGTGATTCACTCCTGGTTATGCGTATTGAGCCGGTTGGTCGCCGTGGCGTTCTGGATCTATCTGATCCAGACCAGCAATACCCCTTCGGTGTTCGTGCCCATGCTCTATGGCGACCTGAGCATGTTCCTGCTCTTGGGGGTCACGCTCTACATGGGCAGCACGCCGGCCGCCCGGCCCTGGGCCTTGCTGGTCGACGGCTGGCACGCCTGGTGTCACGGTTGGGAGGTGCGCTGGCAGCGCCATGGTTTCCGTGTCGGCTTGCTGATCGTCCTGCTGGTGCTGGGCTTTGTCGGCTACGAAACCTGGTACAACATGCTGCGGGTGGTGCCCGAGGAGCAATTCGCTTCCGACGAGGACCACTTCAAGTACGCCGCCATCGGCCTGGGCATCGAGGCACGGATTCCCTACTACCTGTTTTCCGTATTGCCGCAGATGTGTCCGGAAAAAATGCCCAAGCCTGGTGGTTGGGAGGCGTTCGGTTTTCTCTTTGAAAACGGTCGCGACCTGCCCATCGGCATGGCCAAGCGGCAGATCGGCTACCCGACCGTGGAGCCCAACTGCGCCTTGTGTCATACCGGCTCCTACCGGGCCTCGGCGAACGATGTCGCCAAGCCGGTCGCCACCGCGCCGGCCAACACCCTGCAACTGCAAGCGTTCCAATGGTTCGCCTATGATTGTGCCAGCGACCCGAAATTCACCACCGATGCGGTAATGACGGCGATCAACGCCAAGTTCCAGCTGGGCTTTTTCGAACGCCTGTACAACCGCTACCTGATCATCCCCATGGCCAAGAGCGCGCTGCTCAAGCAGAAGCAGGCCTACGCCTGGCAGAAACTGCGGCCGGAACAAGGACCGGGGCGTACCGATACCTTCAACCCGACCAAGATGGTGGTTTTCGGCTTCCCGGATGATTCGACCATCGGCACCGTCGACCTGCCGCAGATCTGGAACCAGAAGCCGCGAGAGTCGCTGTACCTGCATTGGGACGGCAACAACAACGATATCCACGAGCGCAACTACGCCGCCGCCATGGCGGTGGGCGCGACACCGCAGTCGGTGCTGCCGGCCAGTTTCAATCGGGTCACCAACTGGTTGCTCGGCACCAAGCCGCCGGCCTGGCCGTTCGCCCTGGATCCGGCGCGGGTGGCCCAGGGCAAGCCGCTCTGGGACAACAACTGCGCGGGTTGCCATGAGTTCGGCAAGGCCGACACCGGCCAGGTCACCACCAATATCGACCAATTGGGTACCGATCCGCACCGGCTGAACTCCTTCACCAGCGGACTGGTGCAAGCCTTCCATGGCTTCAAGAAGCCACCGTTCGACTTCAATGCCTACCGCAAGACCCAGAGCTACAGCAACACCCCCACCGATGGTATCTGGATGCGCGCGCCGTATCTGCACAACGGGTCGGTGCCGAGCCTGTGGGACTTGTTGCAGACAGCGGATAAACGTCCGCAGGTGTTCAACACCGGCTCGGATGTCTACGACCCGGTCAAGGTCGGCTTCGTCACCAGCGGCCCGCTGGTCCAGGCGCCGAGTTACTTCAGATACGACACTCGCCTGGAGGGCAATCACAACAGTGGACACCTGTATGGGACCCAACTGACCGACGCCGAGAAATGGGCGCTGATCGAATTCATGAAGACGTTGTAGGGAGACAGCTATGAATTTGCCTCATCTGGAACATGAACTTGCGAAACTCCGCGTCCGCCTCAATGGCTTGAAGGCCCGGCTGGAGCTGTCCTGGAAAAAACTCATCAGCGAGATCGAGCCCGAGGAGTTCCAGGCCATCCAGTTGTTGCTGCAACGTGGACATGACCAGGCCCAATACGTGCTGGAGCACGGCGAACTGCCAACCGACCAGCCCTCGGTGCCGTGGGAGCTGTCCCATGGCCTGTCGATCCTGCATATGGGCAGTGCCAAGGCCTTGCCGACAACGGAAGCACAATTACCGACCCGGGTCCTCAAGGACGGCACGCTGCTGGGCTGTCGTAAATGGGAGCTGCTGGACCTGTTGTGGAGCGAGGCGCTGATCAAGTGGATCGAGAACCTGCGACACCACGCGCCGTTCGGTACCACGCCGATGGTGATGATGATCGACAACGACGTGACCCTGGCGATTGCCGGCGATTGGGGCACGGGGCCGTTCGACAGCCATGCCCCGGCGGTCAGCGTCGCCAACCAGATGCAGTTGGCCCAGGCCGATTTCACCATTCACCTGGGCGATGTTTACTACGCCGGCACCGGCTCCCAGGAGAATGTCGACATGGCCGGCTGGCCGATGGGCAAGCATGGCGCCTTCAGCCTCAACTCCAATCACGAGATGTATAGCGGCGCCCATGGTTATTTCGCGGAGCTCAACTCACGCTTCCCGGTGCAGCAGGGCACCAGCTACTTCGCCTTGTATAACGATGACTGGCTGATTGTCGGGCTGGATTCGGCCTATGCCTCCAAACCGCTCGATCTTTATATGGATGGCGCTCTGAACCAGCAGCAGATCGACTGGATGCGGAGCCTGCCCAAACGCAAGAAGCTGATGGTGCTCAGTCATCATCAGGGCTTCGATATCGCCGGGCAACACAAGACCGAGCTGTATCAGCCGGTGTGTGATGCCTTGGGGCGCGTGCCGGACTACTGGTATTGGGGGCACCTGCACAACGGCATCGTCTATGCCGAGCAGGGCGGGTTGCGGGCCCGCTGTGCCGGGCACGGGGCGATTCCCTATGGCGTGACCAGCGAGCTGGACGGCAATGAGCGTGTGTTGTTTTCCGAAACGAAGAATGCCGGGGACGACGAATACCCGGAGCGGGTGCTCAATGGTTATGCGAAGGTGCGCTTGAGCGGGGAGAACATCATTGAGGCGTTCATTGGCGAGGATGGCTCGGTGCGGTGGTCGTCTCACGGGTAATTCGGTGGTGACTGTACTGACGTCTTCGCGGGCAAGCACCGCTCCCACAAGTTCTCGGCTCGGCCACATACCTGTGGCATAACGGAGATCCTGTGGGAGCGGTGCTTGCCCGCGAAGCTTCTAGCGTTTAGCCCTGCACTGGCACGCCCTTGAGGTAAGACGCAGGCTCGGCCCCCAGGTTGCTCAGCATCCGCTCGCTGTACCAATCGACGAAGTTGACCACGCCGAACTCGTAGGTCTTCGAGTACGGACCTGGCTGATAGGCCGTGGAGTTGATCCCGCGCTGGTTTTCTTCGGCCAGGCGACGGTCCTGGTCGTTGGTCGCATCCCAGACTTCACGCATGCGCGCCACGTCATAGTCCACGCCTTCGACCGCATCCTTGTGCACCAGCCACTTGGTGGTGACCATGGTTTCCTGGGCGCTGATCGGCCACACGGTGAACACGATGATGTGGTCGCCCATGCAGTGGTTCCATGAGTGCGGCAGGTGCAGGATGCGCATCGAACCCAGGTCCGGGTTCTTGATCCGGCCCATCAGCTTCTTGCAACCCTGCTTGCCGTCCATGGTCATGGATACGGTGCCCTTGAGCAGCGGCATGCGCACGATCCGGTTACGCAGGCCGAAGCTGGCATGAGCGTAAGGAATCTTCTCGGCTTCCCAGGCGGCGGCGGAGGCGGCCACATGGTCCTTGAACGCCTGGTCGGCGCGCGGATCGGTGACGTCGTCCCACTCCAGCAGGGTTTTCAGCAGTTCCGGGTGGGCACCGCCGCAGTGGTAGCACTCGCGGTTGTTCTCCAGCACGAGCTTCCAGTTGGCCTTCTCCATCAAGGTGGTTTGCACCGCCACCTTGGTGTTTTCCATGTCGTAGGGTTCCATGTAGTGATTCAGGGTGGCCAGGAACTCGTCGATCGGCGGCGGGTTTTCCGCCAGGCTGATGAAGATGTAGCCGCCGGAGGTCTTCACGTTCACCGGCTTGAGGCCGTATTGCTTCATGTCGAAGTCGGCGCCCATCTCGGTGCCGGCGAACAGCAGGCGACCGTCCAGCTCATAGGTCCACTGGTGGTAGTGGCAGACCAGCTTGGCGACCTTGCCCTTGTCGCTGGTGCACAGCCGCGAACCACGGTGACGGCAGACGTTGTGGAAGGCATGGACCACGCCATCGGCACCGCGAATCACGATGATCGGGTTCTTGCCGACCTGCAGGGTCAGGTAATTGCCCTTGGTCGGGATTTCGCAGGTCATGCCGGCGATCAACCACTCTTTCTGAAAGATTTCCTGCATATCGATTTCGAACAGCCGTTCATCGGAGTAGAACGGTTGTGGCAGGGAGAAGGTGCGCTCGCGCTCTTGCAGCATTTGCGCGGTGGCCTTGCGTGCGGGTTCCAGCGGATCGCCCAAGCTCAGGGTTGCGGTGACGTCCATCGATTTAGTCCTCATGGCCATGTGGTGTGGCCGGCGAATAGTGGCTAGGTGGCCGGCGTAGCGGGTTTTGACGAGGTGACTGCGGCGCCTGAAGTCCTGATCCTGCGTTGCCGCTTCTCGCCATAGCGGGCTATGACTCGGCGCGGCGCCTTGGCTCAGAACTTCATGCATCCCCAGTCACCTCGTCAAAACCCGCTACGCCGGCCACACGGTTGGCACGCAAGTACGGAAATACAGTGGATCATTTGCGATGGAGTGTGCGGCTGGCAGCGACATGAACCTTATCCATGGGCGACATGGCCGAATCCGTTCCCGACGCGCAAGCCCCGGTCGTTGCGGGCTGGTCGCGATAAGCATGCCAATGTCGCGGATAGGTAAATGGTCGCTTCGGCCCTTGCGCAGAATCGCCAATATAGAGCCGACAGTCGGCGGTGGAGAACAATATGTCGAACAACTTCCTGAATCCGGTAACGACCCAGACCTGGGCCAATGGTCGGCATATCGTGCGCTGCGTCAAGGTCATCCAGGAAACCTGGGATGTGCGCACCTTCTGCTTCATGGCCGACCAGCCGATCCTGTTCTTTTTCAAGCCCGGGCAGTTCGTCACCCTGGAGCTGGAGATCGAAGGCGAGCCGATCATGCGCTCGTACACCATTTCCAGCTCGCCGTCGGTGCCCTACAGCTTTTCCGTGACCATCAAGCGCGTGCCGGGCGGCAGGGTTTCCAACTGGTTGCACGACACCCTGCACGAAGGCCAGGAGCTGGCGGTGCACGGGCCGGTGGGGTTGTTCAACGCCATCGACTTCCCGAGCCCGAAGGTGCTGTACCTGAGCGGCGGCGTCGGCATCACTCCGGTGATGTCCATGGCCCGCTGGTTCTACGACACCAACGGCAATGTCGACATGGTGTTTATCCACAGCGCCCGTTCGCCCAAGGACATCATCTATCACCGCGAGCTGGAGCACATGGCCTCGCGGATCGACAACTTCAGCCTGCACCTGATTTGTGAGAAACATGGCCTGGGCGAGCCCTGGGCCGGCTATCGCGGTTACCTGAACCACAAGATGCTGGAGCTGATGGCCCCCGACTTCCTTGAGCGCGAAGTGTTCTGCTGCGGCCCGACGCCGTATATGAATGCGGTGAAGCGTTTGTTGGAAGCGGCCGGGTTCGACATGAGCCGTTATCACGAGGAATCGTTTGGCGCGACGCCGCCGGAGGCCCGTGCTGATGCGGTGGAGCAGGCCGAACAGGCCGCCGAGGCGCCGGAAGTGGATGCTGCGGACCTGCACCAGGTGGAGTTCACCGCCACCGGCAAGAGCATCCGCGTGGCGCCGGGGGAAACCGTGCATGCGGCGGCGGCCAAGCTTGGCCTGATGATTCCCAAGGCCTGCGGCATGGGCATCTGCGGCACCTGCAAGGTGTTGAAGCTGGGTGGCGAAGTGGAGATGGAGCACAACGGCGGGATCACCGACGACGATGTGGCCGAGGGTTATATCCTGTCGTGCTGCAGCGTGCCGAAGGGTGATGTGCGGATCGAGTACTGACAGAAAGACCGCGGTCTCTTTGTGATGAGAGGTTCGCTGGCTCTACGCGATCTTTTTGTGATGAGAGGTTCGCTGGCTCTACGCGGTCTCTTTGTGATGAGAGGTTCGCTGGCTCTACGCGGTCTTTTTGTGATGAGAGGTTCGCTGGCTCTACGCGGTCTTTTTGTGATGAGAGGTTCGCCGGCTCTACGCGGTCTCTTTGTGGCGAGGGGGCTTGCCCCCGTTGGGCTGCGAAGCAGCCCCAAACCCTGAAAGCGCGGTCAGCCTGACACACCGCATTTGCTGATTTTACGACTGCCGCGCAGCCGAGCGGGGGCAAGCCCCCTCGCCACAAGGGGGGATCCGCAGCTTCGAGGTTTTACAGACTAAAACGCGCCACCATGCTGTTCAGGTCCACCGCCAGGCGCGACAGCTCGCTGCTCGCCGCGCTGGTCTGGTTTGCCCCGGTCGCCGATTGCACCGACAAATCGCGGATATTCACCAGGTTGCGGTCCACCTCGCGAGCCACCTGAGCCTGCTCTTCCGCCGCGCTGGCGATCACCAGGTTGCGCTCGTTGATCTCGACGATCGCGGTGTTGATGGTCTCCAGCGCCAGGCCCGCGCCCTTGGCGATATTCAGGGTCGATTCAGCCCGATCAGTGCTGTTGCGCATCGAGTCCACCGCCTGTTCGGTGCCACCCTGGATGCTGCCGATCATCCGTTCGATTTCGCTGGTGGACTGCTGGGTGCGGTGCGCCAAGGCTCGAACCTCGTCCGCCACCACGGCAAAACCGCGACCGGCTTCCCCGGCCCGGGCCGCTTCAATCGCCGCGTTCAGGGCCAGCAGGTTGGTCTGGTCGGCCAGCCCGCGAATCACGTCCAGCACCTTGCCGATGTCCTGGGACTCCTTGGCCAGGTTGCCGATCAACGTCGCGGTGCTCTGCACGTCGCTGCTCATGCGCTCGATGGCGCCGACGGTTTCCTGTACCAGGTCACGACCGTCGCCCGCCGAGGCGGTAGCGTTCTTCGAGGCTTCGGAGGTGCTCACGGCATTGCGCGCGACTTCTTCCACGGCGCTGGTCATTTCATTGACGGCGGTGGCGGCCTGCTCGATCTCGTTGTTCTGCCGCACCAGACCCCGGGCGCTTTCGTCGGTGACTGTGTTCAGCTCTTCCGCCGCCGAAGCCAACTGGGTGGCGGAGCCGGAAATGCGTTGCAGGGTGTCGCGCAGTTTCTGCTGCATCTTGACCATGGCCTGCAACAGGCGCCCGGCTTCGTCGTTGCCCTCGGCCTTGATCGGCCGGGTCAGGTCGCCTTCGGCGATCTGCTCGGCGGCGGTCAGGGCATCGGCGATCGGCCGGGTAATGCTGTTGGTCAGCAACCAGGCGAACAGGAAGGTCAGGCCGGTGGCGACCACTAGCAGGGCCACCACCAGGTTGAACGCCGAAGCGTACTGCTCGGAGGCCTGTTGGTTGGTGTCGTTGCTCTGCTGGGCATTGATCTCCACCAGCTTGGCGAGTGCGTTGTTGAGCTGATCGGAGTTGGTCAGCAATTCGCTATTGATCAAGGTGGTCAGTTCGCTGAGCTGATTGTTACGCGACAGGTTCTTCATGCGCTCTTCGAGCTGCCGGTACTGGCCAAGCACCTGCACGTACTGCTCGTAGGCCTTGCGTTCCTCCGGGGCGCTGATCAGTTTTTCGTAAATCGCCTGGGCCTTGCCGATCTGCTGGTTGCGCTGGTTGAACAGGTCGAGGATCTTCTGTTGCTCATCCGCCGCACGGTTGGTTACCAGGCGATAGGACAATACCCGCAGGCGCAGAGTCAGTTGGGTGAGGTCGTCGAGGCTCCTGATGCTGGGCACGCTGTTGCTGTTGAGCTCTTCGGCCGCCGCGCGGATCTTGCTCATCTGGTTCAGGGCAAATATCCCCAGGATCAGCATCAGGGCACCGATCAGGGTGAAGCTGAGGAACGCGCGCGGGGCGATGTTCATGTTACGTAGGGACATGGTAGCTACCTGAGAGGGGGGCGCATTCCGTGCGGCTGTTAAGACTTTGGTCTAATGACCTATCGGTCATTAGACCAAAGTCTTAAGCCCCCACGTGTATTTGTTGTTGGCAAAGTTTCCGACAGGGGGTCGGGAACATGTCTTGGCAATTGCAGTCACTAAGGTTCGAAGAAAAGTGCCCCGCCAGGAAAATCAAGGCTTTGCGACAGTTTTCCCCTGGCAAACAGGGGGGCTTTTCTTTATCGTACGCGCCCTTTGAAACTGCCGAGAGATCAAGAAAATGTTGGAAGCTTCCCTGAGTCAACTGGAGCAACTGGTCAGCGAGCTGGTTCAGCAAAAACAGGAACTGCTGGCGACCAATACGGCCCTGAGCGCCGAGCTGGCCAAGGCCAAGGACGAAAACGAAAGCCTGCAACTGAACCTGATGGAGCAGGAAGAAAAGCACGGCGCCACCGCCGCCCGCATCCAGGCGCTGGTCGAACGTGTCAGCGCGGGTCCCGTGAGCGCATGAGAACCAGCAGCGATGGGGTGACCGTTATCTCGATCCTCGGCGAGGACTATTCGATCAAGGCGCCCGCCGGCCAGGAACGGACGTTGCAGGACGCGACCGTGATGCTCAGGGCGGCCTTGGCCGACACCAAGAAAAAATTTCCCACTCTGATCGGCGACAAGTTGCTGGTACTGGCGGCGCTGAACCTGTGTTCGCAGCAGATCGAAGCACGGCAGCTTCACCGCGAGGAACTCGAGCGTTATCAAGAGCAGGTCAGCGCCACGGTCGATGTGATTGCGCGGTCAGTGGGGCAGACGGAATAGTTTCGTTTGAGTGATGTTGGCTGTCTCGGGCCGAAGGAAGACTGGAGCGTTGATGCTGATCAAAGCCTGCTTATATCCAGCGTTGGCTGGAGGGTTCATTTGTCCGTGTTGATAGAGGCGAGTCGCATTGACGACTTTCCTTGGATAAATGAATCCGGCAGGTTGAGCGCTAGGCGATGGGGCTCAAACAGGTTGTGTCAGCCGGTTTTCAAGGCCGTGCAATGTTCAAGGGGTCTATACCAATAAATTAAGAATCCACCCGTTATGGAGGGGGGTATAGGCGAGAATTTTATTGGATACAGTTCCACGGCGTTCCTTGTCGTTAATAACAATGGAGACGGTATCGCCTTTCTGTAGGCCAACAAGAGCCGCGCAGCCCGGATCATCTGGGCCGACGATATGACGCGTGCCATCGGGAAAAACAATCCAAATGTGTAGTTGAAGTGGCATGGTCAGTAACCTCGATTATTCCAAGTAGGGTTATTTTCTATGCCTCAATCGATATTGCTGAGCGCTCGCTGCCTGTCTCATCGCTCAAGGTTGTGAGGATTTTATTTTCGGCAACTGAAGGCGTCTACTGTCAGTCTTGACAGTAGACATGCTGGTCTTTTTATGTTTTGAGTCTGTAGTAAAAGGCGGCAGGTTGTTTTTTATAGATTTTTGTTTTTACGACTGGCTGTTTTGAAATTGAGGTATTGCCACTGTTGCTCAAGGGACAGTGGTTTATTGTGAAATATTATAAGGGCTTGAAGTGTTGGGGCGATTGAAGGGGTGGGTAGGGTACATCGCGCTTTATCTTAAGATAAAGCGCGATTAAAAGAAGTTGGCTCAGATCGACATGACTTCCCGAATATCCGCCGCCAGTTCCCGCACCCGCGCTTCCTCGGTGTCCCACGAGCACATGAAGCGCGCGCCGCCCTTGCCAATGAAGGTGTAGAAGCGCCAGCCCCTGGCGGCCAGCGCGGCGATGGCCGCTTCCGAGAGTTGCAGGAACACACCGTTGGCCTCCACCGGGAACATCAGTTCCACGCCGGGAATGTCCTTGACCAGGCTGCTGAGCAGCTGTGCGCAGTGGTTGGCGTGGCGGGCGTGCTTGAGCCAGGCGTCGTTTTCCAGCAGGCCGACCCAGGGCGCCGAGAGAAAACGCATTTTCGAGGCCAACTGCCCAGCCTGCTTGCAGCGATAGTCGAAATCCACCGCCAGGTCGTGGTTGAAGAACAGGATCGCTTCACCCACCGCCATGCCGTTTTTCGTGCCGCCGAAGCACAGCACGTCGACGCCGACCTTCCAGGTCAGCTCGGCCGGGGTGCAGCCGAGGTAGGCGCAGGCGTTGGAGAAGCGCGCGCCGTCCATGTGCAGGTGCAGGCCGAGTTCCTTGCAGGTGGCGCTGATGGCGCGGATTTCGTCCGGGGTATAGACGCTGCCGACCTCGGTGGCCTGGGTCAGGGTTACCACGCGGGGCTTGGGGTAGTGGATGTCCTGGCGCTTGAGGGCGATTTCGCGGATCGACTCCGGGGTCAGCTTGCCGTTCTCGGTGCGCGCGGTCAGCAGTTTGGAGCCGTTGGAGAAAAACTCCGGGGCGCCGCATTCGTCGGTCTCGACGTGGGCGGTCTCCGAGCAGATCACGCTGTGGTAGCTCTGGCACAACGACGACAGGGCCAGGGAGTTGGCCGCGGTGCCATTGAAGGCGAAGAACACTTCACAGTCGGTTTCGAACAGTTGGCGGAAACCGTCGGCGGCGCGCTGGGTCCATTCGTCGTCGCCGTAGGCGCGCTGGTGGCCGTGGTTGGCCTGTTCCATGGCGGCCCAGGCCTCGGGGCAGATACCGGAGTAGTTGTCGCTGGCGAATTGTTGGCTCTTGTCGGTCATGGCCCGGTCCTTGTGAACGATTATGGTGCGCACTGTAACCAGAATTGAGGTTGTCGCACAGGCACAGTTTCCGTAGGAAAAACCTCTGTCCAACGATCGCGGATCCCCTTGTGGTGAGCGGGCTTGCCCGCGCCGGGGCGCGAAGCGGCCCTGAAAACTGTGATTGCGCTGTGTCAGGTAAAGCGAGGTGTCTGGTTTTACGGCTGCTTCGCCGCCGAGCGCGGGCAGGCCCGCTCGCCACAGGTTTGCGCTCGATTATCGCTGTGCGCCAAGGCATGTCGTAAACGCACCTTTGCGTGGCGTCCATAGGCATCTGATCGGTCTGCGTCGGCCCTACCATCGCATTCAAAGGGCACTGCCGTCAGGCAAAGGCCTTACCGAGACGAATGGCGCACCGCCGCCGCTGGGAGAGACGCGATGTTCAGCAAGCAAGACCAGATCCAGGGTTATGACGATGCACTGATGGCGGCCATGAATGCCGAGGAGCAGCGCCAGGAAGATCACATCGAGCTGATCGCGTCGGAAAACTACACCAGCAAGCGCGTCATGCAGGCCCAGGGCAGCGGCCTGACCAACAAATACGCCGAAGGTTATCCGGGCAAGCGCTACTACGGCGGCTGCGAGCACGTGGACAAGGTCGAGGCCCTGGCCATCGAACGCGCCAAGCAACTGTTCGGCGCCGATTATGTCAACGTCCAGCCGCACTCCGGTTCCCAGGCCAACGCCGCGGTCTACCTGGCCCTGCTCAACGCCGGCGACACCGTGCTGGGCATGAGTCTGGCCCACGGCGGTCACCTGACCCACGGGGCCAAGGTCAGCTTCTCCGGCAAGCTCTACAACGCCGTGCAGTATGGCATCGATACCAACACCGGCCTGATCGACTACGATGAAGTCGAGCGCCTGGCCGTCGAGCACAAGCCGAAAATGATCATCGCCGGTTTCTCGGCCTACTCGAAAACCCTCGATTTCCCACGCTTCCGTGAAATCGCCGACAAAGTGGGCGCCTATTTCTTCGTCGACATGGCCCACGTTGCCGGCCTGGTCGCCGCCGGCCTGTACCCGAACCCGCTGCCGTATGCCGATGTGGTCACCACCACCACCCACAAGACCCTGCGCGGTCCCCGTGGCGGCCTGATCCTGGCCAAGGCCAACGAAGAGCTGGAAAAGAAACTCAACGCCGCGGTATTCCCCGGTGGCCAGGGCGGCCCGCTGATGCATGTGATCGCCGCCAAGGCCGTGAGCTTCAAGGAAGCGCTGGAGCCGAGCTTCAAGGTCTACCAGCAGCAAGTGATCGATAACGCCCAGGCCATGGCCGGCGTATTTATCAAACGCGGCTACGATGTAGTGTCCGGCGGTACCGACAACCACCTGTTCCTGGTCAGCCTGATTCGTCAGGGCCTGACCGGCAAAGAGGCCGATGCCGCCCTGGGCCGTGCCCATATCACCGTGAACAAGAACGCCGTGCCGAACGATCCACAGTCGCCATTCGTCACTTCCGGCCTGCGTATCGGTACCCCGGCCGTCACGAGCCGTGGTTTCAAAGTGGCCCAGTGCGTCGAGCTGGCCGGCTGGATCTGCGACATCCTCGACAACCTCGGCGACGCCGATGTTGAAGCGAACGTCGCCCAGCACGTGACAGCCCTGTGCGCGGACTTCCCGGTTTATCGCTGAGAGCGGTTTTGGAGTAAATGACTATGCAACGCTATTCGGGCTTCGGCCTCTTCAAGCACTCTCTCAGCCATCACGAAAACTGGCAGAAAATGTGGCGCACGCCGACCCCGAAAAAGGTCTATGACGTGGTCATCGTCGGCGGTGGCGGGCATGGCCTGGCGACCGCCTACTACCTGGCCAAGGAGCATGGCATCACCAACGTCGCCGTGGTCGAGAAGGGCTGGCTGGGCGGCGGCAACACCGCCCGCAACACCACTATCGTGCGTTCCAACTACCTGTGGGACGAGTCGGCGCACCTGTACGAACACGCGATGAAATTGTGGGAAGGCCTGTCCCAGGACCTGAACTACAACGTGATGTTCTCCCAGCGTGGCGTCTACAACCTTTGCCATACCCTGCAGGACATCCGTGATTCGGAGCGTCGGGTCAGCGCCAACCGCCTCAATGGCGTCGACGGCGAACTGCTCAATGCTCAGCAGGTGGCGGACGAGATTCCCTACCTGGACTGCTCGAAGAACACCCGCTATCCGGTGATGGGCGCCACCGTCCAGCGTCGCGGCGGCGTGGCCCGTCACGATGCCGTGGCCTGGGGCTTCGCCCGTGCGGCCGACGCCCTCGGCGTGGACCTGATCCAGCAGACCGAAGTGATCGGTTTCCGCAAGGAAAACGGCGTGTGCATCGGTGTCGAGACCAACAAGGGCTTTATCGGCGCCAAGCGCGTCGGTGTGGTCACCGCCGGTAACTCCGGGCACATGGCCAAGCTGGCCGGTTTCCGTCTGCCGATCGAGTCGCACCCGCTGCAAGCGCTGGTGTCCGAACCGATCAAGCCGATCATCGACAGCGTGATCATGTCCAACGCCGTGCACGGCTACATCAGCCAGTCCGACAAGGGCGACCTGGTGATCGGTGCCGGTATCGACGGCTACAACGGCTACGGCCAGCGCGGTTCGTACCCGGTGATCGAACACACCATCCAGGCCATCGTCGAGATGTTCCCGGTGTTGTCCCGCGTGCGCATGAACCGCCAGTGGGGCGGCATCGTCGACACTACCCCGGATGCCTGCCCGATCATTTCGAAAACCCCGGTGCCGAACATGTTCTTCAACTGCGGTTGGGGTACCGGCGGCTTCAAGGCTACCCCCGGTTCGGGCAACGTGTTTGCCGCGAGCCTGGCCAAGGGTGAAATGCACCCGTTGGCCGCTCCTTTCTCCATCGACCGTTTCCACAACGGTGCGTTGATCGACGAACACGGTGCTGCTGCGGTCGCCCACTAACAGGAGAAATCCCTATGTTGCATATCTTCTGTCCTCATTGCGGCGAGCTGCGCTCCGAAGAGGAATTCCATGCTTCCGGCCAGGCGCATATCCCGCGTCCCCTGGACCCGGGCACCTGCACCGACGAGCAGTGGGGCGACTACCTGTTCTTCCGCGACAACCCGCGCGGCCTGCACCACGAGTTGTGGGACCACGTTGCCGGTTGCCGGCAATATTTCAACGTGACCCGCGACACTGTCACCTACGAGATTCTCGAAAGCTACAAGATTGGCGAGAAGCCGCAATTCACCGCTAAAGCAGACAGTTCCAAAGTGCCCGGCGCGGCTGTGGGAGAGAAGGTATGAGCCAGGTCAATCGCCTGTCCAACGGTGGTCGGATCGACCGCAACAAAGTCTTGAGCTTCACCTTCAACGGCCAGGTCTACAAAGGCTTTGAAGGCGACACCCTGGCCGCCGCGTTGCTCGCCAACGGCGTTGATATCGTCGGCCGCAGCTTCAAGTATTCCCGTCCCCGGGGCATCTTCGCCGCCGGTGCCGAAGAGCCGAACGCGGTGCTGCAACTCGGCGCCACCGAAGCGACCCAGATCCCCAACGTGCGTGCTACCCAGCAAGCGCTGTATCAGGGCCTGGTGGCCACCAGCACCAACGGCTGGCCGAGCGTCAACAACGACATGATGGGGATTCTCGGCAAGGTCGGCGGCAAGCTGATGCCACCGGGGTTCTACTACAAGACCTTCATGTACCCGCAGTCGTTCTGGATGACCTACGAGAAGTACATCCGCAAGGCCGCCGGCCTCGGTCGCTCGCCGACCCAGAACGACCCGGACACCTATGACTACATGAATCAGCACTGCGACGTGCTGATCGTCGGTGCCGGCCCTGCCGGCCTGGCCGCCGCTCTGGCCGCCGCGCGCAGCGGTGCGCGGGTGATCCTGGCCGATGAACAGGAAGAGTTCGGCGGCAGCCTGCTCGACTCCCGCGAAAGCCTCGACGGCAAGCCGGCGGCCGAGTGGGTCGCCAGCGTCCTCGCCGAATTGAAGGGCCTGCCGGACGTGCTGTTGTTGCCACGGGCCACCGTCAACGGCTACCACGACCACAACTTCCTGACCATTCACGAGCGCCTCACCGATCACCTGGGTGACCGTGCGCCGATCGGCCAGGTGCGCCAGCGTATCCACCGGGTCCGCGCCAAGCGCGTGGTCCTGGCCACCGGTACCCATGAGCGGCCGCTGGTCTACGGCAACAACGACGTGCCGGGCAACATGCTTGCCGGTGCCGTTTCGACCTACGTCCGCCGTTACGGCGTGGCCCCGGGCAAGAAGCTGGTGCTGAGCACCAACAACGATCACGCCTACCGCGTGGCCCTGGACTGGCTCGATGCCAGCCTGCAAGTGGTGGCCATCGCCGATGCCCGCGGCAACCCACGCGGTGCGTTGGTGGAAGAGGCACGGGCCAAGGGGATTCGTATCCTCACCGGCAGCGCCGTGATCGAAGCCCGTGGCAGCAAGCACGTGACCGCGGCGCGCGTCGCCGCCATCGACGTCAAGGCCCATAAAGTCACCAGCCCTGGCGAATGGCTGGAGTGCGACCTGGTGGCCAGCTCCGGTGGTTACAGCCCGGTGGTGCACCTGGCCTCGCACCTGGGCGGCAAGCCGACCTGGCGCGAAGACATTCTCGGTTTCGTGCCCGGCGAAGCACCGCAGAAACGCGTGTGCGTCGGCGGCATCAACGGCGTCTATGGCCTGGCCGATGCCTTGGCCGATGGTTTTGAAGGCGGCGTTCGCGCCGCCAGCGAAGCTGGCTTCAAGGCCGTCGAAGGCGTGCTGCCCAAAGCCCTGTCGCGTCTGGAAGAGCCCACCCTGGCGCTGTTTCAGGTGCCTCATGAAAAAGCCACCGCACGGGCACCGAAGCAGTTCGTCGACCTGCAGAACGACGTCACCGCCGCCGCCATCGAACTGGCGACCCGCGAAGGCTTCGAATCGGTCGAACACGTCAAACGCTACACCGCGCTGGGCTTCGGTACCGACCAGGGCAAGCTGGGCAACGTCAACGGCCTGGCCATCGCCGCCCGTTCGCTGAACGTGACCATCCCGCAGATGGGCACCACCATGTTCCGTCCGAACTACACGCCGGTGACCTTCGGCGCGGTCGCCGGCCGGCACTGCGGGCATATCTTCGAGCCGGTGCGCTACACCGCCTTGCAAGCCTGGCATGTGAAGCAGGGCGCCAAGTTCGAAGATGTCGGCCAGTGGAAACGCCCGTGGTACTTCCCGCGCAACGGTGAAGACCTGCATGCGGCGGTCAAGCGTGAGTGCAAGGCCGTGCGCGACAGCGTCGGCCTGCTCGATGCCTCGACCCTGGGCAAGATCGATATCCAGGGCCCGGACGCGCGTGAGTTCCTCAACCGTGTGTACACCAACGCCTGGACCAAGCTCGATGTGGGCAAGGCTCGCTACGGCCTGATGTGCAAGGAAGACGGCATGGTCTTCGACGACGGCGTCACCGCCTGCCTGGCCGACAACCACTTCCTGATGACCACCACCACCGGCGGCGCGGCTCGCGTCCTGCAATGGCTGGAGATCTATCACCAGACCGAATGGCCGAACATGAAGGTGTACTTCACCTCCGTGACCGACCACTGGGCGACCATGACCTTGTCCGGGCCGAACAGCCGCAAGCTGCTCAGCGCAGTCACCGACATCGACCTGGACAAGGACGCGTTCCCGTTCATGACCTGGAAAGAAGGCCTGGTCGGCGGTGTGCCGGCGCGGGTGTTCCGGATTTCCTTTACCGGTGAGTTGTCCTACGAGGTCAACGTCCAGGCCGACTATGCCATGGGTGTGCTGGAGAAGATCGTCGAGGCCGGCAAGCAGTACAACCTGACGCCGTATGGCACCGAGACCATGCACGTGCTGCGGGCCGAGAAGGGCTTCATCATCGTCGGCCAGGACACCGACGGCTCGATGACCCCGGACGACCTGAACATGGGCTGGTGTGTGGGCCGGACCAAGCCGTTCTCCTGGATCGGCTGGCGCGGGATGAACCGTGAAGACTGCGTGCGCGAGGAGCGCAAGCAGTTGGTCGGGCTCAAGCCGATCGATCCGACCAAGTGGCTGCCGGAAGGCGCACAGTTGGTGTTCGACACCAAGCAGTCGATCCCGATGAAGATGGTCGGTCACGTGACCTCCAGCTATGCCCACAACTCCCTTGGTTATTCATTCGCCATGGCGGTGGTCAAGGGCGGCTTGAAGCGCATGGGCGAGCGGGTGTTCGCGCCGTTGGCCGATGGCAGCGTGATCGAGGCGGAAATCGTTTCTTCGGTGTTCTTCGATCCCAAAGGGGACCGCCAGAACATCTGACGCCGTAGTCCCCGTGGGAGCGGAGCTTGTCGGATCGCCGCAGCGCTTTGGCGGCTGCAAGGGCCCCTTCGCGGCGGTGCGGCGATCCGACAGGCTCCGCTCCCACACAGGGCCACGGTTGTTCATGAGGTGAGGTCAGGTATTGACCCACCGCAAAGACAGAATTCAACACAGGTGTTTCACATGACCACAGCCAACGTTTACCAACAACGCCCGACTTCCGGGGCCAAGGCCGAGTCGTCGTTGCACCATGCCGACCTCGCCAGCCTGGTGGGCAAGGGCCGCAAGAACGCCGGTGTCACCGTGCGCGAAAAGAAACTGCTCGGTCACCTGACCATTCGTGGCGACGGCCACGATCCGGCCTTTGCCGCCGGCGTGCACAAGGCCCTTGGCCTGGAGCTGCCGGTGGCATTGACCGTCGTCGCCAAGGGCGAGACCAGCCTGCAATGGCTGGGCCCTGACGAGTGGTTGCTGATCGTCCCGAGCGGCGAAGAGTTCGCCGCCGAGAAGGCGCTGCGCGAAGCCCTGGGCGATCTGCATATCGCCATCGTCAATGTCAGCGGCGGCCAGCAACTGCTGGAGCTGAGCGGGCCGAACGTCCGTGAAGTGCTGATGAAGTCCACCAGCTATGACGTGCACCCCAACAACTTCCCGGTGGGCAAGGCGGTGGGCACGGTGTTCGCCAAGTCGCAACTGATGATCCGCCATACCGCCGATGACACCTGGGAGCTGGTGATCCGTCGCAGCTTCTCGGATTACTGGTGGCTGTGGTTGCAGGATGCGGCGGCCGAGTACGGTCTCAGCGTCCAGGCCTGATACAACGATGATTGTGCCCGGGCGGGTTTTGCCGGTTTGACAGGGCCAATGTGGCGAGGGGGCTTGCCCCCGCTGGGCTGCGCAGCAGCCCCAAACCCTGAAAACACGGTCTGTCTGACACTGCGCGATTGCCGGTTTTAGGGCTGCTTCGCAGCCCGGCGGGGGCAAGCCCCCTCGCCACAGTAACTAGGTTCGCCGCAGGTTTTGCATTGCACCTACTGGCGTGCAGGTATTCAAGAACAGGAGTCACCGCATGAGCCGCGCCCCCGATACATGGATTTTGACCGCCGATTGCCCCAGCATGCTCGGCACGGTGGATGCGGTGACCCGCTATCTGTTCGAGCAGGGTTGCTACGTCACCGAGCACCACTCGTTCGATGATCGCCTCTCAGGTCGTTTCTTCATCCGCGTGGAATTCCGCCAGCCCGACGGTTTCGACGAACAGGCGTTCCGCGCCGGCCTTGCCCAGCGCGGCGAGGCCTTCGGTATGTTGTTCGAGCTGACCGCGCCGAACTATCGGCCGAAAGTAGTGATCATGGTGTCCAAGGCCGATCACTGCCTCAACGACCTGCTCTATCGCCAGCGCATCGGCCAACTGTCCATGGATGTGGCCGCGGTGGTGTCCAACCACCCGGACCTCAAGCCCCTGGCCGACTGGCACCAGATTCCCTACTACCATTTCCCGTTGGACCCGAACGACAAGCCGGCCCAGGAGCGTCAGGTCTGGCAGGTGATCGAGGATTCCGGCGCCGAACTGGTGATCCTTGCCCGCTACATGCAGGTGCTGTCGCCCGAGCTGTGCCGCAAGCTCGACGGCAAGGCGATCAATATCCACCACTCGTTGCTGCCCGGCTTCAAGGGCGCCAAGCCCTATCACCAGGCTTACAACAAGGGCGTGAAACTGGTGGGGGCCACCGCGCACTACATCAACAACGACCTGGATGAAGGTCCAATCATCGCCCAGGGCGTGGAAGCGGTGGACCACAGCCATTATCCCGAGGATCTGATCGCCAAGGGCCGCGATATCGAAGGGCTGACGCTGGCCCGGGCGGTGGGTTATCACATCGAGCGGCGAGTTTTCTTGAACGCCAACCGAACAGTAGTGCTGTAAAAGGCGGTCGTTTTACGACCTTCGCGGCGCTGCGGCGATCCGACAAGCTCCGCTCCCACAGTGGACTGCGTAGCCTGGGAGTTACCCCATCAATCGTGGGAGCGGAGCTTGCCGGCGAAGAGGCCCGTAAGAACAACGCAACAACCACAGGCAATAACCCGAGCAATCCGCGCGTTGCCCCCTGGCAACGCGCTGCTACATAAAAACAACAGCGAGGTGAAAGCATGTCTGGCAATCGTGGTGTGGTGTATCTCGGCAATGGCAAGGTCGAGGTGCAGAAAATCGACTATCCGAAAATGCAGGACCCACGCGGCAGGAAGATTGAGCACGGTGTCATCCTGCGCGTCGTCTCCACCAACATCTGTGGTTCGGACCAACACATGGTCCGTGGCCGTACCACCGCCCAGACCGGTCTGGTCCTGGGTCACGAAATCACCGGTGAAGTGATCGAGAAGGGCAGCGATGTCGAGAACCTGAAACTCGGCGACCTGGTCTCGGTACCGTTCAACGTGGCTTGCGGGCGCTGCCGTTCCTGCAAGGAGCAACACACTGGCGTTTGTCTGACCGTCAACCCGGCGCGTGCCGGCGGTGCCTACGGTTATGTCGACATGGGCGACTGGACCGGCGGCCAAGCCGAGTATGTGCTGGTACCGTATGCCGATTTCAACCTGCTCAAGCTGCCGGATCGCGACAAGGCCATGGAGAAGATCCGCGACCTGACCTGCCTCTCCGACATCCTCCCCACTGGCTACCACGGCGCGGTCACCGCGGGCGTTGGCCCGGGTAGCAGCGTGTACATTGCCGGTGCCGGTCCGGTCGGCCTCGCGGCGGCGGCTTCGGCACGCCTGCTGGGCGCGGCGGTGGTGATCATCGGTGACGTCAACCCGATCCGCCTGGCACATGCCAAGGCCCAGGGTTTCGAAATCGCCGACCTGTCCAAGGACACCCCGTTGCACGAACAGATCGCCGCGTTGCTCGGTGAACCTGAAGTGGACTGTGCCGTCGATGCGGTGGGCTTCGAAGCCCGTGGTCACGGCCATGAAGGCGTGAAGCACGAGGCTCCGGCCACTGTGCTCAACTCGCTGATGGGCGTGGTCCGCGTGGCGGGCAAGATCGGTATTCCGGGCCTGTACGTGACCGAAGATCCGGGTGCGGTGGATGCCGCGGCGAAAATGGGCAGCCTGAGCATCCGCTTCGGCCTCGGTTGGGCCAAGTCCCACAGCTTCCACACCGGCCAGACCCCGGTGATGAAGTACAACCGCCAGCTGATGCAGGCGATCATGTGGGATCGGATCAAGATCGCCGATATCGTCGGCGTCGAAGTGATCAGCCTGGATGACGCGCCACGCGGTTACGGCGAGTTCGATGCGGGCGTACCGAAGAAGTTCGTGATTGACCCGCACAAGCTGTTCAGTGCGGCGTAAGCAGTAAAGGGCAAGACGGAAAAAGGGCGACTTCGGTCGCCCTTTTTAATGCTGCGGTCTTTGTTCCGGTCCTGGAAGAGCAAGGTTGTTTTTCGTCTGCTTAAGGTTCCAGGAGCACTACCGGTCTTTTGAAAGCTTAGAGACCGATAACGTTGCTTGCACCCTTTTCGATGATGTCGTAAGAGACATGGACATCTTCCTTCGGATCGAAGCCCGCGAAGGCGTGGATAACGATGGGGGTGTTGCTGTTGTAGGGCAGGGTATAACCCTGGCCCTTTAGCTTATGAGTTTCTACGTGCTTGGGTGGCGGGCAGCCAATTTTCGTTGACGCATAAAGCGGTCGGTCGAGCCGGTAATAACCGGCCGTCGTTTTCTCAAGATTGCTCTCGAGGCCTTCACGCCTGAGGTAATCAGACATATTGCAGTCGTACAACAGGCTGATTCGGGCATTGATCCTGACCTCAAGGTGCTCTTCGTCTGGGCGTTTTTTCAGGAAAAACACAAACTTTCTATAGCCGTTTTCGAGGGGCTGATGTTCCAGGCAGGTCGCATGATCGGTGTCCGTGAGAGCAGACAAGGTGACGATGCCTGCTTCGATGATTGCGCTGGTGAACATATCCATATTCAAGCCTCTGTGCATTGATTGAAGGGGGGTTGTCCCGCACAGTCATCTTCACCAATGTTGAACGGGGGCCGGTGGTAGATAGTTATGGGAACTACCCGTGGCCATTAAAAAACCAAATATGGCAAAAATAGCCAGATTGCTGCGGTGTTGCTATAGTGAGCGGGCCATCCCAGCTTGCGAGCACATGCCATGATTGCTTTGCCTGACCTCCTTGATCTGCCCCGTCAGAATGCCTCCCAGGTGAAGAACAAGTGGGCCGACGTTGTCCGTTTGGTCCATCAGTCCGGCACTGTGGCCGTGACCAACCACTCGACCGTGGAAATGGTGCTGCTGGCCGCCGAGACCTACCAGCAACTGATCGCCGAAGTACAAGCCTACAAGGCCCGGGAGCAATCGGCCCTGGAGGAGTTGACCCAACGTTTCGATGCTCGCCTGGAGGTTCTGCAACAGCCTGAATCCGCCGCTGGCGTGCGCTCGCTGCTGGCGGCCAAAGGCAAGCTGGGCAAGCGGCCCAAGGCAGGGTCCTCTTACTGATGACTGAAGTATTACCCGGCGAACGTCCGTACATTTTCGTCCTGGCGGGTGTCAACGGCGCAGGTAAAAGCTCGGTAGGTGGCGCGCTCCTGGCTGAGCACGGGCTGGATTGGTTCAACCCGGACAGCTTTGCGCGTGAGTTGGTCGGCGCACAGGGCATTGATCCTGTTCAGGCCAATGCCCTGGCTTGGGAGCACGGTCGCTCGCTGTTGGAAGCCGCGCTGCTCCAGGGGCGTAACTACGCGTTCGAAACCACGCTGGGTGGCAACACGATCGCGCGCTTGCTGGCTCAGGCCGCTCGGACTCATGACGTGGTGATGCTGTTTTGCGGATTGTCGTCTGCGGAGCAGCATCTGCAACGGGTACGTTTTCGCGTGTCCGTTGGTGGGCACGATATTGCGGAAAAGAAGATTCGCGAGCGTTGGGTCTCTTCTCGAGCGAATCTGGTCGCTCTGATGCCGCTGTTGGCGCACTTGCAAGTGTTCGATAACAGCGCCGACGCCGCGCCAGGTGAGGATATTCCGGATCCTGCGCTGATTCTGGAGATGGTGGCTGGACAGATCATTTTCCCGGATCCGGAAGATGCCGCCGCCTTGCAGGGCACACCACAATGGGCGCGGCCGCTGGTGCAGGCAGCCATTGAATACCTTCCTGAATAGTCGGTGTGGAACGCGACCCATGCTGTAATGCCCGAGCGTGCTTTGGGCTTAGAGGGCCGCCAGCGGCCCTTGATACAACACCGGTCCGCTCGGCTGCCCAGTCGGCGAGCCGCCTGCCGGTTCAAGACTGACCGCCAGTACCACCGGGGCGTCGAGCAAGGCCCTCTGCGCTTCGCTCAATTCGACCCGACCCTTGCCCTCCTTGGGCACCAGGCCCAGGGACACCGGCTTGCCATCCAGTGGAATTGCCCACAGTTCCAGGCTGCGGTCGGCGGCCACCCCCGCCAGGCTCAGCGGTTCCACTTGCAGGTAGTCGGCATGGGCCTTGACCCGTAACACCGGGGTTTGTGTGCCGCTGAGCAGGGTCGCGCTGGCGCTCACCGGATCGTGACGGTAGAACACGCCCAAGGCCACCACCAACACCAGCGAACAGGCCACCGCGAGGATCCGCAACCCACTCCAGAACGGCTGCTTCTCGGGAAGGTGCAGCCGTTGCGGATCGATCCGCGCGACAATGCCTTGCCAGACGCGATCGGGCACCGGCTGGTCGGCCACGGATTCGGTCAGGACCATCAGGTTTTCCTGCCACTCGGCGACCTGGGTGCGCAGCTTGGCGTCATCGCGCATCAGCTCTTCGAAGCGTCGTCGCGCGGCCTTGGACAGCAGGCCGATGGCATAGTCGGCGGCCAGCTCGCGACGCAGGCGGGGATTCTGGTAGTTCATGATTCAAGGCACCTGCGCAGGCGTTCCATGCCGCGACGTATCCAGGATTTGACCGAACCCAGGGGCGCGGGCAACTGTTCGGCCAGCTCCGGGTAGGACAGGCCGTGGAAATAGGCCAGGGTGATCGCCTGGCGTTGCGGGCCTTCCAGGGTTTCCAGGCAGCGGTTCATGGCCTTGGCCTCGCGGGCACTGTCGAGCAGGTCGTGGGCTGACGGGCTGTCGTCGGTCAGACTGTCTTCCTGCCCATCGTCCAGGGGCACCTCACGGAGCCTGCGCAACTGATCGATGGCCAGGTTGCGGGTGATGTTGACCATCCAGGTCATGGGCGCCGACAAGTGGGCCTCGTAGCGCGAGGCGTTGTTCCAGATGCGCACGAAGCTTTCCTGGAGGATTTCTTCGGCCAGGTCCCCATGGCCCAGGCAGCGCAGGGCCACGCCGTGCAGGCGCGGGGCGACGCGGCGATAAAGCGTCTCGAAGGCGTGGCGGTTGCCCTGCGAGCACTGGGCCAGCAACTGCCTGAGTTGATCGGCGTCGGTGGTGGAAATGGCAGTTCTCCAGACAATCAAAAGACGATGGATGGGCCGCATTTTGCGCTGGTTGCCGGCTCAGGGTAGTTCACGGCGGGCGGTTGTTCCATTCATGGGCTGGACTCGGCTTTTGCGCGGCAGCACCTGGTCGATCGCCTGGATCGCGCCGTTCGGCTGCATGACCTTGTAGGTGCGGATATCGGTGCTGATGCCTTTCTCAGCCTTGATCAGAATGTTGTACGGACCGTTCTTTTATCGGTGCGTCGGGCGGATTCGGCGAGGGCGGAACAAGTCGGGTTTTTTCGACTCCAACGGCAAGTGTCCGGCACCTGTGCCAGATGGCGGGTGATTTTTATAATTCCAGAGGTGTAGCAATGAAGATTTCACGCGGTGTGGTACTGGCTTCGCTCCTGGCATTCGCCGTCACACCGGTATTCGCGGCGTTCAGCCTGAACGATGCGGCCAATGCGGTCTCGTCCATGCAGGGCGGCCAGAATGGCAATGCGACGGCCCCGGCCGGCGGCCTGCTCAGCGCCCTGGGCTCGCAACTGAATGTCACGCCGGAACAGGCCATTGGCGGTACCGGTGCCATGCTGGGGCTGGCGAAGAACAAGCTCAGCGACAACGATTATTCGCAGTTGAGCCAGAGCGTGCCAGGGCTCGACCAGTTGTCGGGCGGTGGCGCCCTGGCCGGTCTGGGTGGTTTATTGGGCCAGTCGGGCAACTCGTCGGCGATGGGCAGCATGCTGGGCAATGTGCAGAACACCAACGACCTGAACAAGGCATTCGGGGCCCTGGGCATGGACAGTGGCATGGTCGGCCAGTTTGCCCCGCTGATCCTGCAGTACCTGGGGCAGCAGGGCGTCGGTGGTCCGCTGCTCAAGAGCCTGGGTGGCATCTGGGGCGCCGGTAGCTGATAAGGCATCGGGTTCGAATAAAAGCGCATCGAACGGTTCAGGTCGTTCGATGCGCTTTTATTGTCTGGGGGCAACGGTATTTTTGCGCCGGGGCGCGGTTTTGTGGGAGCCAGCTTGCCGGAACGCCGCGATGGCGTCCGAACAGGCACCATAAGACTCAAGGGCCCCTGCGCCGACAAGCCGGCTCCCCACGGTTAGTGGTCAAACGGGCCGAGCCGTCGGCTCGCTTTCGCTGCGCAAGGCGGCGATGCGCTGGTCCTTTTCACTCCAGAGTTGGTTGACCCAGCCCTGGATCCACTGGCGAAACAGTGGGTCATTCTCGTAGTCGCCTTGCCACAGATCCGCGCTCAGCTCGCGAGTCTGGAAGTCGATGATGACCTTGGGCAGGTTGCCGCTGATCAGATCCCAGAACCCCGGAATCCGCTCCTGTGGATAGACCACGGTGACATCGAGGATCGCATCCAGCTGTTCGCCCATGGCCGCCAGCACGAAGGCCACGCCGCCGGCCTTGGGCTTGAGCAGGTAGCTGAAGGGCGAGTCTTGTTCCCGGCGCTTGGCCGGGCTGAAGCGGGTGCCTTCCAGGTAGTTGACCACGGTCACCGGCTGGCGCTTGAACAGCTCGCAGGCGGCCTGGGTGATTTCCAGGTCATGGCCCTTGAGTTCGGGGTGCTTGTCGAGGAAAGCCTTGCTGTAGCGCTTCATGAAGGGGTAGTCCAGCGCCCACCAGGCCAGGCCCAGGAACGGCACCCAGATCAGCTCTTTCTTGAGGAAGAACTTGAAAAACGGCGTGCGCCGGTTGAGCGTCTGGATCAGCGCCGGGATATCGACCCAGGATTGATGGTTGCAGACCACCAGATACGAGGTGTCGCGGCGCAGGCCCTCGGCGCCACGAATATCCCAGCGGGTGGGGATGCACCGGGCGAAGATCAGCTTGTCGATCTCGGCCCAGGTTTCGGCGATCCACATCACCGCCCAACTGGCATAGTCGCGAAAGCGACCGCGCAGCAGTAGCTTGAGTAGAGCGAAGATCATCAGCGGGCCGAACAGTACCAGCGTGTTGAGCAACAGCAGGAGCGTGACGAAACTGCCGGTGAGCAGGCGGCGCATACAGGGACTCTTTCAACGCGTTAGGGCGCGCCATGATAAAGGCGGCACGGGCAGACGCCAAATTGTGCAGGGGACGAATGTTTAACAAGGTGTAGGCCAGCTGGGTGCCGATCAACCTGGCGCGAACAGGATCTTTGTAGGCGCTGTCGGTCGACGCCCGATTGCCAGCGATGGCGATGTCATTGCACCACCGCTATCGCCAGCAAGCCGGCCCCCACGGGCGCGGCTGTCCAACTGTCGGGTTTGTTCATGAACCAATGCGCTAATAGCGGTCTAAAATGGCGCCCCTTGTGTGTCCACTTAAAAGGTACAACTGAAGTGAAATCCATTCTTGCCCTGTTGTCCCTCCTGGCCCTGCCGGTCATGGCGGCCGAACCGACCCTCTACGGGCGCTACGAATATATCCAGTTGCCGGAAATCGGCCAGACCTTCAAGGCCAAGATGGACACCGGCGCCCTGACCGCCTCGCTGTCGGCCAAGGACATCGAGCTGTTCAAGCGCGATGGCGAGGACTGGGTGCGCTTCCGCCTGGGTACCGCCGATGCTGGCAACAAGGTCTATGAGCACAAGGTCGCGCGCATCAGCAAGATCAAGACCCGTACCGAGGAAGACGAGGACGGCGAAGCCGCCGACCCGAGCAAGCGCCCGGTGGTGGAGCTGGAAATGTGTCTGGGCCACGTCAAGCGTAGCGTGGAGGTCAACCTGACCAACCGCAGCGGCTTCAACTACCCGCTGCTGATTGGCGCCAAGGCCCTGCGTGAGTTCGGTGCCGCGGTGAACCCGGCCCGTCGCTATACCGCCGACAAACCCGACTGCTGATTGACGCGGCGGCAGGTGTCCGGCACCGTTGCGCGATCAACAGCCGTGCTCGGACGCCATGCCCCATATCCTGATTGTCGAAGACGAAGCGGCGATTGCCGATACCCTGATCTACGCCTTGCAGGGCGAAGGGTTTACCACCACCTGGTTGAACCTGGGGAGCGCGGCGGTCGAGCACCAGCGGGCTCTGCCTGCCGACCTGCTGATTCTCGATATCGGCCTGCCGGATATCAGCGGTTTCGAGGTGTGCAAGCAGCTGCGGCGCTTTACCGAAGTGCCGGTGATGTTTCTCAGCGCCCGCGATGGCGAGATCGACCGCGTGGTGGGCCTGGAAATCGGTGCCGACGATTATGTGGTCAAGCCCTTCAGTCCTCGGGAAGTCGCGGCGCGGGTACGGGCGATCCTCAAGCGCGTGGTGCCCCAGGCGTCGTCGACGGTTGCCAATGAGCGCTTCCTGGTCGATCACGAGCGGGTGCAGATCGTCTATCGCGGCCAACCCTTGAGCCTGACCCGTCACGAATTCCGCCTGCTTGCCTGCCTGCTGGAACAGCCCGAACGGGTCTTCAGCCGCGAGCAGTTGCTCGATGCGTTGGGCGTGGCGGCGGATGCTGGCTACGAGCGTAATATCGACAGCCATATCAAGAGCCTGCGGGCCAAGCTGCGGGCGGTGGCCGTGGCTGCCGAGCCGATCCAGACCCATCGCGGCCTGGGCTACAGCTACAGTCCGGGGAACAGCTGATGCCGTTGGGGATCCGGATTTTCCTGGTGTACTTCCTCTTTGTCGGCCTGACCGGCTATTTCGTGCTGAACACGGTGATGAAGGAAATCCGCCCGGGCGTGCGTCAGTCCACCGAGGAAACCCTGGTGGACACCGCCAACCTGCTGGCGGAAATCCTCCATGATGATGTCAAGACCGGCACCCTGGCCCAGAGCCGCCTGCCGCAAGTGCTCAAGGCCTACGGCCAGCGCAAGCCGGCGGCGACCATCTGGGGCCTGGCGAAGAATCAGGTCAATCACCGGATCTATGTGACCGACAGCCACGGCATCGTGCTGCTTGATTCCGCCGAGCAGGCGGTGGGCCAGGACTATTCGCGCTGGAACGATGTCTACCTGACCCTGCGCGGCGAGTACGGCGCCCGCTCGACCCGGGTGGTGGACGGCGACCCGAACTCCTCGGTGATGCATGTCGGCGCGCCGATCACCGACAACGGCCAGATCATTGGCGTGGTCACGGTGGCCAAGCCCAACAGCTCGTTGCAGCCCTACGTTGATCGTACCGAGCGCCGCCTGCTCTGGTACGGCGCCGGGCTGATCGGCCTGGGCCTGTTGTTCGGCGCGCTGCTGTCCTGGTGGCTGAGCGCGGCGTTGCGACGCCTGACCGCCTATGCCCAGGCGGTCAGTGAGGGGCGCAAGGCCGAGTTGCCGCACTATCGCGGTGGTGAGCTGGCGCAGTTGGCCAATGCCGTGGAGCACATGCGCACGCAACTGGAGGGCAAGGCCTATGTCGAGCGCTACGTGCACACCCTGACCCACGAGTTGAAAAGCCCGCTGGCGGCGATTCGCGGGGCGGCGGAGTTGTTGCAGGGGCAGATGCCGGAAGCCCAGCGCGAACGCTTCGTCGGCAATATCGACAGTGAAAGCGCGCGTATGCAGCAATTGATCGAGCGGCTGCTGAACCTGGCGTTGGTGGAGCAGCGCCAAGTGCTGGAGGAACAGCTCGAGGTACCATTGGCGAGCTTGGTGGATGACGTGTTGCAGGCCCAGGCCGCGCGGATCGAGCGCGCGCATTTGCGCGTGGAGCAGTCGATTGCGCCGGACCTGAAGGTGTTCGGCGAACCGTTCCTGCTGCGCCAGGCCATCGGTAACCTGCTGGACAATGCGCTGGACTTCACGCCGTCCGAAGGGCTTGTGCGCTTCACGGCCGAGCGCCAGGGCCGGCAGTTGTGCTTCACGCTGTTCAATCAGGCCGAGGCGATTCCCGAGTATGCCTTGCCGAGGTTGAGCGAGCGCTTCTACTCCTTGCCGCGACCAGGCAGTGGGCGCAAGAGCACTGGGCTGGGGCTGAACTTTGTCGAGGAAGTGATGAAGCTGCACGGTGGCGAACTGCGCATTGGCAATGTACCCGGCGGGGTCGAGGTCAGCCTGCGCTTTCCCTGATTCGCACGGCATCTCCACACACTCTCCACATTCGCTCCATCACGCCCTCAAACAGGCTGCGCAGACTCTCCCTCATTCCAACAGGGAGAGAACCCATGAACCGCAGTCTGGCTATAAAACTCGGGGCGATTGCCCTACTGATGTTGTTGTTGCTGATCCCCTTGATGATGATCGATGGGATCATCAGCGAGCGCCAGCGCTTGCGCGACGCTGTCCTCGAAGATATCGCCCGCAGTTCCAGCTACAGCCAGCAATTGAGCGGCCCGCTGCTGGTGGTGCCGTATCGCCAGACCGTGCGCGAATGGAAGACCGACGCCAAGGGCGAGCGCTATCAGCAGAGCAGCGAAGTCAGCGGGCGCCTGTACTTCTTGCCGGAGCGCTTCGAAATCGATGGCAAGGTCCGGACCGAGCGGCGCTCGCGGGGGATCTATGAGGCGCGGCTGTTTCACGCCGACAACCAGATCAGCGGTAGCTTCACATTACCGTCGCAATTGGGCATCACGGAAGGCTTCACCGACTACCGCTTCGACGCACCCTACCTGGCGGTGGGTATCAGCGATATCCGTGGCATCGAAAACGCCCTGACCTTGCAACTGGGCAGCCAGAGTCTGGAATTCCTGCCCGGAACCCAGGTCAGTTGGCTGGGCGACGGTGTGCATGTGAACCTGCCGCGTCTCGACAGCCGGGAAGAACAACGCCTCGACTTCGCGTTCGACCTGACCCTGCAAGGCACCGGCCAGTTGCAGGTACTGCCGGTGGGCAAGACCAGCAAGGTGCGTCTGGCCGCCGATTGGCCGCACCCCAGCTTTATCGGCAACTATCTGCCAGCCCAACGGGAAGTGACCGATCAGGGTTTCAGTGCCAACTGGCAGACGTCATTCTTCTCCACCAATCTGCGTGAAGCCCTGAACAACTGCCTGGCCACCACCGACTGCGATGGCTTCAAGTCCCGCAGCTTCGGCGTAAGCTTTATCGAACCGGTGGACCAGTACCTCAAATCCGATCGGGCGATCAAATATGCCTTGTTGTTTATCGCCCTGACCTTTGCCGGCTTCTTTCTGTTCGAAGTGCTCAAGCGTCTGGCGGTACACCCGATCCAGTACGCCCTGGTCGGGGTGGCGCTGGCTTTCTTCTACCTGTTGTTGCTGTCGCTGTCCGAGCATCTGGGGTTTGGCCTGGCGTACCTGGTGTCGGCAGCCGCTTGTGTCGGGCTGATCGGTTTCTATGTCTGCCATGTGTTGCGCAGCCTGACTCATGGCCTGGGCTTCGGTGTCAGCCTGGTCGCGTTGTATGGCTTGCTCTACGGGCTGCTGAGCGCCGAGGACTATGCCTTGTTGATGGGCTCGCTGCTGCTGTTCTGCCTGCTTGGGGTGTTCATGGTGCTGACCCGCAAACTCGACTGGTATGGGATCGGCCAGGGCAAGCCCGCCGAAGCGCTGAACTTCGATATCGGAGCGGCGCATGAGTAGGTCGCTGGGGTTGCGCGAAGATCAGCAGTGGGGCGCCGAGTTGGCGCGCCTGCTCGAGGGCGCCAGGAACGGGGCCTGTCAGTGGACGCCGAACCCGACCCCTGCAGGAGCCGAGCTTGCTCGCGAAGGGGTCGTTGAGTCTGGCATCGTTTGTTCGTCCGCCATCGCTGCGGTGCGGCGTCCCGACAAGCCAGGCTCCGAGGGGCTTCGGTGTGGCTAGAAGGCGTGCGTCTGCTGGCGGCGTTTCCACTGGTTCAGGCGCTGCTGCAGATTCAACGGGCTGTGGATCTGTTGCTGGCGCGCCCGGCTGAACAGGATCAGCGCCAGTTCGGCGGTAGCCAGGGCGTCGGCGCTGGCGTGATGGCGCTCGTGCACCTGCAACTTGAAATAGTCGATCCAGTCGTCCAGCCCGGCTTCGCGCAGGGTTGCGTGCGGGCACAGCAACTGCGCGATGTCGGCCACATCGAAAAACGGATGTTGCAGGCGGTAACCGAGGCTGTCTTTCAGCGCGCGGGCGAGCATGTGCTGGTCGAAGGGGGCGTGGAACGCCAGCAGCGGGCTGTCGCCGACGAACTCCATGAAGTCCAGCAACGCCTGCGCCGGATCGCTGCCGGCGGCCAGGGCGCTCGGACCCAGGCCATGGATCAGCACGCTGGGGTTGACGCTTTGCCCGGGGCGCGACAACGTTCGCTCGAAACACTGTCCCAGGTCGATGGCGCCGTCTTCGATGACCACCGCACCGATGGACAGTACCTGGTCGCGGTTCAGGTTCAGGCCGCTGGTTTCCAGGTCGACGACAATCCAGCGCTGCTCGCGTAACGAACAGCTGCCCAGGGGCTTGGCGGCCGACAGTTGTGTGACCCGCGCCAATGTGGCGGTATCCAGTATCGGCTTGCTGGCTCTCAGCCAGGAAAACAGCTTCACAGCTGATACCGCAGCGCCAGGCTGCTTTGCAGGCGTTGCGCCTGGCGCAGGGCTTCGCGCAGGATGCGCCGGTCCAACTGGTTGAGGCTGTCCGGATCGACCCGGTTGGAGTGCGGCAGGTTGTGCCGGGTTTGCAGTTGATGCTGCTGCAGGCGGGTCTGCTGGATGAAGTGATAGGCCTCTTCATAGGCCGCGCCGTCGAGGCGTTCGATCACCTCCTTGGCCACCAGTTGGCGCAGGCGTTCGATGGTGTTGCCGGCTTCGATGCCGTTGGCCAGTGCCAGCAGGCGGGCGCCGTCGACGAAGGGGGTCAGGCCCTGGACTTTCAGGTCCAGGGTGGCCTTGTCGCCACCGTTGCGGGTCAGCACGAACTCGCGCAAACGGCCCACCGGCGGGCGCTGGCGCAAGGCGTTGTCGGCCATCATGCGCTGGAACAGTCGATTGTCGGCCACCTGATCGAGGATGCCCTGGCGCAGTTGTTGGCAGCCCCGTTCCTCGCCCCAGACCACCCGCAGGTCGAAATAGATGGTCGATGCCAGCAGGTTTTCCGGCGTGGCTTCACGAATAAAAGCGGCGAAGAGTCGGGTCCATTCCGCACGGGACAGGCACAGCTTGGGGTTGCCGGCCATGATGTTGCCCTTGCACAGGCTGAAGCCGCACAGCGCCAGGTTCTGGTTGATCTGTTGCGCCAGGGGCAGCAATTTGCCGCGAATCTCGGCGGCCTGGACGGCATCGCGGGCTTCGAACAGGATGCCGTTGTCCTGGTCGGTGAACAGCGTCTGTTCGCGACGGCCTTCGCTGCCGAAGCACAGCCAACTGAAGGGCACGCCCGGGTCGCCCTTGTCGGCCAGGGTCAACTCGATCACCCGGCAGACGGTGTGGTCGTTGAGCAGGGTGATGATCTGGGTGATCTGGGTCGAAGACGCACCGTGAGCCAGCATGCGCTCCACCAATTGGCCGATCTCGCCGCGAATCGCTATCAGGTTGTCCAATCGCGGCGCGCTGCGGATGGTCCGCGCCAGATGCACCAGGTCGACCCGTTGCAGGGAGAACAGGTCACGCTCGGAGACCACGCCACACAGCCGCTGCTCTTTCACCAGGCAGACGTGGGCGATGTGCCGTTCGGTCATGGCAATCGCGGCGTCGAAGGCGCTGTGGTCCGGGCTCAGGGCGAAGGGCGCCTCGGTCATGTGCCGGTCGATGGGCTGATTGAAGTCCTGGACACCGTCGGCCACCACCTGGCGCAGGTCGCGCAGGGTGAAGATGCCGATCGGGGCCTTGGCCTCATTGGTCACCACTATGCTGCCGACCTGTTGCTCGTGCATCAGGGTCACGGCTTCGCGCAGTGGCGTGCCCGGCGGGCAGGTCACGGGGTGGCGCATTGCCAGTTCGCCTAGGCGGCTGTTGAGCGAGTATTGGGTGCCGAGGGTTTCCACGGCTTTGCGCTGGACTTGCTGGTTGATCTGGTCCAGCAGGCTGCTGACACTGCGCAGGGCAAAGTTGCGAAAGACGTCGGAGGACGAGAACAGCTTGATGAACGCTACTTTGTTCAATTGCAGGCAGAAGGTGTCTTCGCCAGCCAGGTGTTCGGTACGGGTGGCCCGCTCGCCGAGCAACGCCGCGAGGGGGAAACACTCGCCGGTGGTGATTTCGAAGACGGTTTCGCTGCCGTCCTTGGTTGCGTATGGGCGTTCGCCGACCACATGGCCCTGCTTGACGATATAGAAGTGCTCCACCGGCCCGTCGCTGGGCTTGATGATGCTCTCGCCAGTGCCGTAGAAACGCAGCTGGCACTGCTCGACCAGATAGGCCAGATGGGCGTTCTCCATCTGGTTGAAGGGCGGGAATTGCTGCAGGAACTGCAAGGTGCCGTGGATGTTTTGCAACACCGCGGTCTTCCCAGCCTGGGTGAAGGCATCCGCTTTGCTCATGACCGCTATCGCTTTTTTGTGCGTTGTTATGTGGGCGAATAATCGCCGTTGCGAGCATGGTCGGCTCCCTCTCCCCGGGTGCCCATTGGACGTAAGTCTAGGTCTGTGAAATAGCCTACAGTTGAACAAGTAGATTCTTAACAAATCTCGACTTGGAAAACTTTCCGACGAAGTGCACATTGAGCGGCGGTTTAGTGATGTCTGAGCACTGTGCCAGGGAATTGGATTGCCAAGGGATACCAGAGAGCTATATGTCCGACCACGATATTTTGAGCGATGCCGAGCGCGAGGCCATACTGCAGGTGATGCAGGCACCGCAAATGTCATATCAGCGGGTCCTGATCGTCGATGACGACCAGGATGCCCGGGAATTGCTGTCGGAAATTCTTGCCCTGCACGATATCCATTGCGTAACCGCCGCCAGTGGCGCGGCCGCTTTTGCCTTGCTGGAGTCCAATCGCGGCATTGGTTTGCTGATCACTGATTTGCGCATGGCCGACGATGGACTCGATCTGATCCGCAAGGTGCGGGAGTCCGAGCGGGCGGCGTTGCCGATCATCATCGTGTCCGGCAATGCCGATGTGCGCGATGCCATTGATGCGATGCATTTGAGCGTGGTGGATTTTCTGCTCAAGCCGATCGATACCGCGAAGCTGTTGAAGCTGGTCAAGCGTGAGCTGGGGATGGTGGCCTAGGCCCTGTAGGACCGGCGGTCGCGCTCGGTTGCTCGCGATGGGGCACCAGGCAGCGTGGGGTATCAGATGCCCAGCGTTATCGTTGACGTCCATCGCGAGCAAGCTCGCTCCTACATTAGGGAGCGGTGTCGAGATTAGGGCGCGGCGTGTCGAGGTCTCTGGAATGAAAAAGCCCTGATCGTTGCCGATCAGGGCTTTTCTATTAGCCATCGGCGCGCATTTACAGGCCGTTGCGGGCCTTGAACTCGCGACGACGACGGTGCAGCACCGGCTCGGTGTAGCCGTTGGGTTGCCGGGTCCCTTCGATCACCAGTTCGACCGCCGCCTGGAAGGCGATGTTGCTGTCGAAGTCCGGGGCCAATGGGCGGTACAGCGCATCCCCGGCATTCTGCCGGTCGACCACCGGGGCCATGCGTTTGAGGCTTTCCATGACCTGATCCCGGGTCACGATGCCATGACGCAGCCAGTTGGCGATGTGTTGGCTGGAAATACGCAGGGTGGCGCGGTCTTCCATCAGGCCGACATCATGGATGTCCGGCACCTTCGAGCAACCGACGCCCTGGTCGATCCAGCGCACCACGTAGCCGAGGATGCCCTGGGCGTTGTTGTCCAGTTCGTTGCGGATGTCCTCGGCCGACCAGTCGGGGTTGCTGGCCAACGGGATGGTCAGGATGTCGTCGAGCGAAGCCCGTGCGCGCTTGGCCAGTTCGGCCTGGCGGGCGAACACATCGACCTTGTGGTAATGCAACGCGTGCAACGCGGCCGCCGTCGGCGACGGTACCCAGGCGGTGTTGGCCCCGGCCAGTGGATGGGCAATCTTCTGTTCGAGCATCGCCGCCATCAGGTCGGGCATGGCCCACATGCCCTTGCCGATCTGGGCGCGACCTTGCAAGCCGGTGCTCAAACCGATATCGACGTTCCAGTTCTCGTAGGCGCCGATCCATTTTTCCGTTTTCATGGCTGCCTTGCGCACCATGGCGCCGGCTTCCATCGAGGTGTGGATCTCGTCACCGGTGCGGTCGAGGAAGCCGGTGTTGATGAACACCACGCGCTCGCTGGCGGCCTTGATGCAGGCTTTCAGGTTGACCGTGGTGCGCCGCTCTTCGTCCATGATCCCGACTTTCAGCGTGTTGCGCGGCAGGTTCAGGACTTCTTCGACACGGCCGAACAGCTCGTTGGTGAACGCGGCTTCTTCCGGGCCGTGCATTTTCGGCTTGACGATGTAGACCGAGCCGGTGCGGCTGTTCTTGCGCACGGTATTGCCGTTGAGGCTGTGGATCGCCGCGAGGCTGGTGACCAGGCCGTCGAGGATCCCCTCGGGCACTTCATTGCCGTGGCTGTCGAGGATCGCATCGATGGTCATCAGGTGGCCGACGTTGCGCACGAACAGCAGCGAGCGACCGTGCAGGCTCAATTCGCTGCCGTCGAGGGCGGTGTAGCGGCGGTCGGCGTTCATGGTGCGGGTGAAGGTGGTACCGCCCTTGGCGACCTGTTCCGCCAGGTCGCCCTTCATCAGGCCGAGCCAGTTGCGGTAGATCACCACCTTGTCATCGGCATCGACGGCGGCGACCGAGTCTTCGCAGTCCATGATGGTGGTCAGGGCGGCTTCCATCAGCAGGTCTTTCACGCCAGCGGCGTCGGTCTGGCCGACGGGGCTGCTGGCGTCGATCTGGATTTCGAAGTGCAGGCCGTGGTTTTTCAGGAGAATGGCGGTGGGTGCCGCGGCATCGCCTTGGAAACCGATCAGCTGGGCATCGTCGCGCAGGCCGCTGTTGGTGCCGCCCTTGAGCGCGACCACGAGCTTGCCGTCGACGATCTTGTAACCCACCGAATCGACGTGGGAGCCGGCGCTCAGGGGCGCGGCTTCATCGAGGAAGGCGCGGGCGAAGGCGATGACCTTGTCGCCACGGACCTTGTTGTAGCCTTTGCCTTTTTCCGCGCCATCCGCCTCGCTGATGGCATCGGTGCCATAGAGCGCGTCATACAGCGAACCCCAGCGGGCGTTCGAGGCATTGAGGGCGAAACGCGCGTTCATCACCGGCACCACCAACTGCGGGCCGGCCATGCGGGCGATTTCGTCGTCGACGTTCTGGGTAGTGGCTTGGAAATCCGCCGCTTCTGGCAGCAGGTAACCAATGTCTTGCAGGAAGGCTTTGTAAGCCACGGCGTCAAAGGCCTGACCGGCCCGGGACTGGTGCCAGGCATCGATGCGGGCCTGGAAATCATCGCGTTTGGCGAGTAGGGCTCGGTTCTTCGGCGCCAGGTCGTGGATGACCTTGTCGGCACCGGCCCAGAACTGGTCGGCGGTCAGGCCGGTACCGGGAATGGCTTCGTGGTTCACGAAGTCGAACAGGACTTTGGCGACCTTAAGGCCACCGACTTGAACGTGTTCAGTCATTGCTTGCCTCACTCTGCTCAGCTATTCACTTCTATTTAAAGCCTTGCGCGCTTCTCCAGACACAGTACCAGAACATGCCCTTGCAGGCGCCTGGGCGAACCCCGCCAACGCGAACGGACGGGGCTTTGCGTGCTTTCGCAGGCACTCGGACGGGTATCGTTGCAACATTATGTAGTGCGTGCTGGCGCATACTACATGAAGCGCCGGGGTTGTGAAAATTAGACTAAATACGTCGTTTCGCGACCAGTGGGTTCTGGCTGGTCATGCTGCGGGCGTTGATGTTCTCAAGAAATATATGGATTGTTCCAGATAAATATAAAAATCGTACACGATTTTCCTTGGTGGTTTTTCATCCGTGGCCTACGGCTGTCGTACACGGGGTCTGCGGGAGCCCGGCTTGTCGCGATGCCGCACGCAGCGATGGCGTCCGAAGCGGCGATGCGGGTCCCGCTGGCCTTGTCGCGATCGAGCTTGCGGCACTCGACAATGGCCGTGCCTATACTGGATCAACCAACAAGAGGGCTATCCCGTGGACCATCTCGTACTGACTGTATTCGCACCCGACAAGGCCGGCCAGGTCGAACAGATTGCCCTGTGTATCGCCGAGCATGGCGGCAACTGGCTGGAAAGCCGCATGTCGGGCCTGGCCGGGCAGTTTGTCGGGATTGTCCGGGTCGAGGCGCCGGCCCAGGCCCACGCTGCGCTGACCAAGGCGCTCCAGGAACTCGCCAGCCAGGGCATTCAGATCCAGGTGATTCCCGGTAGCGGCGAAGCCCCTGGCCAGTGGAAACCCATCGCGATGGAACTGGTGGGCAATGATCGCCCGGGCATCGTGCGGGATATCACCCGTCTGTTGACTGAACAGGGGATCAATCTGGAGCAACTGGTGACCGATGTGAGTCCCGCACCGATGAGCGGCGACCCGCTGTTCCATGCCGAGGCGATCCTGGCGGTGCCGTATGACCTGCCGCTGGAAGCCTTGCAGTCGGGCCTGGAAACCCTGGCTGATGAACTGATGGTGGAGTTGATGCTGCGCAGTGACGAAGAGTGAGACGGGTTATTCAGTTTTAACGGGGATGGGCCTGTGGATAACCTGGGGAGAGCCTACGCCCGGCCAGGCCGGCCGGGGCTTTCCAGGAACTGAGCAAAAAACGAGCAGTTTCAAGGGCTTGTGCACAAACGGCGTGGACCGGCTTGTGGATAACCTTGGGGTAGAAACCTGCAGCCCAGGTGGGGCAAGGCTTGCAGGCTTTTGTGCGTTTTTTGATCAGCTGCGCTTGCGCAGGCTGAGCCAGGCGTCGAGGCTGTACACCGCCAGGCCGGCCCAGATGAAGATGAACGCCACCAGGCTGCTGGAGGACAAATGTTCGTCGAACAGCAGCACGGCTTGCAGCAGCACCAGGGTCGGCGCGATGTATTGCAGGAAGCCCAGGGTGGTGTAGGGCAGGTGACGCGCCGCCGCGTTGAAGCTCACCAGTGGCACCAGGGTGACCGGTCCGGCGGCGATCAGCCACCAGGCTTGCGAGGTGCTCCAGAATTCGGCTTGGGCGCTGATGGCGAGTGGGTGCAGCAACAGCCAGCCGATGGCAATGGGCACCAGCATCCAGGTTTCCACCACCAGCCCCGGTAGCGCTTTGACCGGGGCCTGTTTGCGGATCAGTCCGTAGAAGCCGAAGGTCAGCGCCAGCACCAGCGACACCCAGGGCAGGCTGCCGACTTGCCAGACCTGCTGGGCCACGCCCACGGCGGCGAGGCCGACGGCGATCCATTGCAGGCGGCGCAGGCGTTCGCCCAACAGCAGCATGCCCAGCAGCACGTTGACCAGCGGATTGATGTAGTAGCCCAGGCTGGCCTCGACCATGCGCCCGTTGTTGACCGCCCAGACGTAGGTCAGCCAGTTGGCGGCGATCAGGGTCCCGCTCAGGGCCAGGATCGCCAGGCGGCGTGGGTTGTCCCGCAGCTCGCGCCACCAGCCCGGGTGTTTCCAGACCAGCAGCAGCAGGCTGCCGAACAGGGCGGACCAGAGCACGCGATGGATAATGATCTCGACCGCGGGTACGGCGGCGATGGCCTTGAAGTAGATCGGGAATAGGCCCCAGATGATGTAGGCGGTGAGGCCAAGGATGTACCCGCGACGCGGGTTGGCGGCTTGCATGCAGAGTCCTTGCTTAGGCTGCTGACTAATTATGGGTGTTGATGCGCGGGTCTTGGTTGGTGCGGTGAGGCTTCGGGGCCTATCGCGAGCAAGCTCGCTCCTACAGGGGGATGCGATAAATTACTGTAGGAGCGAGCCTGCTCGTGATGGCGTCCTTTCAGACGCCGACGCCGCTAAATCCTGCCACAACCGTCAGAATAATTTCAGCGGTTCTTCATTCAGCGCGGAAAGCTGTTCCCGCAAGGCCAGCACCTGGTCGCCCCAGTAACGCTCACTGCCGAACCACGGGAAGCTGTGGGGAAACGCCGGGTCGTCCCAGCGCCGGGCGAGCCAGGCGCTGTAGTGCATCAGGCGCAAGGCGCGCAGCGGTTCGATCAACGCCAGCTCGCGGGGATCGAAGTCGTGGAATTCGCGGTAGCCATCCATCAGTTCCGACAGTTGGCCGAGGCACTCCTGGCGGTCACCCGCCAGCATCATCCACAGGTCCTGCACCGCCGGGCCCATGCGGCAGTCATCGAGGTCGACGATGTGGAACATCTCGTCACGGCACATCATGTTGCCGGGGTGGCAATCGCCGTGAATGCGGATGTTCTGGTGCGGGGTCTCGGCATAGACCTGTTTTACCCGCTTGAGCAGGTCGCGGGCCACGGACTCATAGGCCGGCAGCAGGCTGCGGGGAATGAAGTTGCCTTCCAGCAGGGTGGTCAGCGAGTCGTCGCCGAAGTTCTTCACCCCCAGGACTTCGCGGTGTTCGAACGGACGGGTGGCGCCCACGGCATGCAAGCGGCCGAGCAGTTGGCCGAGGCGATAGAGCTGGTCGAGATTGCCCGGCTCCGGTGCCCGGCCACCACGCCGGGGGAACAGGGTGAAGCGAAAGCCGGCGTGTTCGAACAGGCTGGCGCCGTTGTGGATCAGCGGGGCGACGACGGGGATTTCGCGGTCGGCCAGTTCGAAGGTGAAGCTGTGTTCCTCGAGAATGGCCTCGTTGGTCCAGCGTTGGGGGCGGTAGAACTTGGCGATCAGCGGTTCGCCGTCTTCGATGCCTACCTGATAGACCCGGTTTTCGTAGCTGTTGAGCGCCATGACCCGGGCGTCGCTGAGAAAGCCAATGCTTTCCACTGCGTCGAGCACCAGGTCGGGGGTAAGTGTTTCAAACGGGTGAGACATACTGACTCCTGCGGGCGGCAGGCGGCCGCGTCCGGCTCAGCATGTTAGCGCACTGGGGCTTGGAAAGGTGCCGGCTGTTCCGGCCCTTTCGCGGGCAAGCTCCGCTCCCACGGGTTTTCTGCCGTATGCAGTATCCGGGGGCGACTCGAATAATATTGTGGGAGGGAGCTTGTCGGACCGCCGCATCGCCGCGAAGACGTTGGCGGTTGTGTGGCCGCTCTCGAGGCCGGACGCGGTCTCTGTGGGAGCCGGCAAGCCAGCTCCTGCAGGGGACGCGGCGCTTTCAAGACCGGTGGATCAGGCGCCGATGATCCCGCCATCGTCCCGACGGATCGCCATTACCGAAGAGCGCGGCTTGCCGTTCGGCAAATGCTCGGGGAAGGTCGAATTGCCGGCCTCGCCAGGATGCTGGATGCCGACGAACAAGGTCTTCTGGTCCGGAGCGAAACTGATGCCGGTCACTTCGCAGCCCACCGGGCCGACCATGAAGCGGCGGATTTCGCCGTTGCTCGGATCGGCGCAGAGCATCTGATTATTGCCCATGCCGGCAAAATCCCCGGCGTTGCTGTAGTCGCCGTCACTGAGGATCCACAGGCGTCCAGCCTGGTCGAAACCCAAGCCATCCGGGCTGTTGAACATGTTCTGCGGGGTGATGTTGGACGAGCCGGCCTTGGCCGTGCCAGGGTGCGCGGCGGGGTTGCCCGCGACCACGAACAGATCCCAGGCGAAACGGTCGGCGCCATGGTCGTCCCCTGCGGCCCGCCAGCGCAGGATCTGCCCGTAGACATTCTTCTCGCGTGGGTTCGGCCCGCCCACCGGCTGGCCGTCTTCGCCGCGCTTGGCGTTGTTGGTCAGGGTGCAATAGACCTGGCCGTCGATGGGGCTGACGACGATCCATTCCGGACGGTCCATGCGTGTCGCCTTGACCACGCTGGCCGCCAGGCGGGCGTGGATCAACACTTCGGCCTGGCCGGCGAAACCGTTGCCGGCGTCGAGGCCGTTTTTACCGAAGCTCAGTTCGACCCATTCCCCCGAGCCCTTCGGACGATCCGGGTTGCCGTCGCCGTTGTCGAAGCGCGCCACGTACAGCGTGCCGTGGTCCAGCAGATCGCGGTTGGCCTTGGGGTTCTTGTGGTTGATCGTGTCGCGGCTGATGAACCGGTAGATGAACTCGCCGCGTTCATCGTCGCCCATGTAGACCACGGCGCGACCGTCACGGGTTTCGGCCAGGGCCGCGTTCTCGTGTTTGAAACGACCCAGGGCGGTGCGCTTGACCGGTGTCGACTGCGGGTCGAACGGGTCGATCTCCACCACCCAACCATGACGGTTTAGTTCGTTGGGGTTCAGGGCCATGTCGAAGCGCGGATCGTGGAGGTGCCAATTGATCTCTTTGCTGCTGGCCGCGACGCCGTAGCGCTTCTGTGCCGCATCGAATTTCTGTTCGGCATGGCTGCTGCCGAAGCAGTCGGTGAAGTTCTCTTCACAGGTCAGGTAGGTGCCCCATGGCGTCTTGCCATTGGCGCAGTTCTGGAAGGTGCCGAGGACTTTGCGGCCCTGCTTGTCGGCTTGGGTCTGCAGCCAGGGGTGACCGGCTGCCGGGCCGCCGAATCCGATCGGTGTGTTGCCGTGGATCCGCCGGTTGTAGGGCGAGCCCTGGACGAACTGCCATTGCTCGTCCTTGCGTTGTATTTCGATCACCGAGACGCCTTCGCTGGCTTGGGCCTTGCGCACGTCGTCAAGGGATTGTGGCTGGCCGCCGTGGGCGTAGAGGTAGCGATAGTTGGTGTATTCGTTGTTGATCGCCAGCAGTGCGCGGTTGTCATCGCCGGGGAAGGCAAACAGGCTCATGCCGTCGTTGTTGTCGCCGAACTGGACTTCCTGGGCCTTGGCCGTGCCGTTGCCGCTGGGGTCGAAGGCCGGGCCGTTCTTCTCCAGCGGCTGGCCCCAGCTGATCAGCACCGACGCGCTGTAGCCGGGTGGCAAGGTCAGGCTGTCGCGGGTGGCGGCGGCGATGCTGTCGAAGCCCAGCAGCTTGCCGGAAGCGGTACTGACACCGGCGGCCATGGCGCTGCGGGTCAGCAGGTTGCCGCCGAGGAACATTGCCGCGCCGCACAAGGCGCCGGCACTGATGAAGCCGCGACGGCTGAGGCCGACCATCTGTTCCAGGTCGGTCGGTTGATTGTCTTCTAATAAGTTCATGGTCAGGCTCCCTGCGGGTCAGGCGGTCACCTTAGTAATGCGGTGTGACGGATTTGTTGCAGGAAAAGCGGGTGATCGCGGTGCGATCGATCGCCAGCAAGCTGGCTCCTACAGTGGATCGCGTGTGCCTTGTGGGCGTGGGCTTGCCGGCGATGACGTCACAACGGCGTGCCCAGAATGACCAAGGATGGCGCAAACACCGTCTGCACTGGGCTTCCCAGCCTCAGATCGAGGTTTTTTATCTGTTCCGGTTGTGCCAAAGCGCAGAGAGTTTGTCCGTTCGGCAAGGCGATTCTGACCTCCGAAGGCCCATCTTCGGCCTCGGAAATTTCCTCGATTTGACCGCTCAGAGAATTGTGTCCGGATTTTACTGGGTGGCCGATGGCGCTCAATTCCAACCAGCCGGCCTTGATCAGGGCGACCACTTCGGTGCCGCTTTGCAGTTCCAGGCGCCGGGTGCTGTCGTGGGTGATCTGCGCTTGCAGCGTGAGCCCGCCAGCCAGGCTCAGGCACACGAGGTCGTTGCACCCCTGGCCGAGGATCTCCCGCACCGTGCCGTGGAGCTGGTTGCGGGCGCTGGTGCGCAGCATCAGGCGGCCGAGCAGGTCGAGGTCGGCGCTGTCTTCGGCGGCTTCCAGGACTTGGGCCTGGAGGGTTTGCAGGCGTTGATAGAGACGCAGCACCCGTTCGCCTTCGGCCGACAACTTGGCGCCACCGCCACCCTTGCCGCCGACGCTACGTTCCACCAGGGGTTTTTGCGCCAGGTTGTTCAACTCGTCGATGGCGTCCCAAGCCGCTTTGTAGCTCAACCCCGCGCTTTTCGCGGCGCGGGTGATCGAGCCCTGCTCGGCGATATGTTGCAGCAGGGCGATGCGCTGCGGGCGGCGGACGATGTGTTGGGTCAGCAGGACGGGCAGGGACATGGGGCGGGCTTCGGGTGGCAGGCGGTATTGGGCAAGGTGCCTCTCGGTATCCGCGACGTCAAGCCGAACGCGGCTTCTGTAGGCGCCGGCTTGCCGACGATGAGGCCCGGTAATCCTTGTATAGGCCTTGTGGACGCTATCGCCGCGCTGCGGTGCCCTGACAATCCCTGATTCCGCCTGGTTAAGAGCGATCTTGAGTTTGGCCGAGATTTGTGGAAAGCGGGTTTGTCGGAATGCCGCACCGCCGCTCCGGGGCGCGAAGCGGCCCTAAAACCTGGGCGCGCGGTGTGTCCGGTCAACCGAGTTGAGCGGTTTTGCGGCCGCTTCGCAGCCGAACGCGGGCAAGCCCGCTCGCCACAAGACCGCGTTCTGTTTCGAATTTGACTGATAAGCCGGCTCGCCACAGGTTTTGTTGGTGTCCCTGGGACGGCTAGCGGCTTTCCGGACTCGGTGTCCGCGCCAGGCAATAGACATCGACCCGTCGCGCACCTTCCTTCATCAGCAGTCGGGCCAGGCTTTCGGTGGTGGCGCCGGTGGTCAGCACATCGTCCACCAGCGCCAGGTGCAGGCCTTCGACCTGTGCACCGGGCGCCAAGGCAAAGGCGTTCAACAGGTTGCGTCGGCGAGCCCTGGCATCCAGTTCCTGTTGCGCGATGGTGTCTTGAACACGCAGTAGAAAGTGTTCATCTGCGGAGATTTCCAGGTTCTGGCTCAGCCACGTCGCGAGCATCGCCGCCTGGTTGTAACCCCGTTGACGCAAGCGCCGGGTCGCCATGGGTACCGGCAGCAACAGCTCCGGCCTTGGCAAGCCATCGTCAAAGCGCACGCGCAACGCCTGGGCCAGCAACTCCCCCAGCAGTCGCCCCAACGGCCATTGGCTCTGGTGCTTGAAACGGGTGATCAGGCTGTCCAGCGGGAAACGGTAGGTCCAGGGTGCTATCACCTGCTCGAAGGCCGGCGGCTGCTTGAGGCACTGCCCGCAGGTCAGCCCCGCCGCCGACAAGGGCAGGGCGCAGACCTGGCACGCATCCATCAACCAGGGCAGCTCGCTCTCGCAGGGGGTACAGATCGGGTGAGGGGTGTCGGTGGCCTCATCGCACAACAAACAGGTTTGTTTGTTTTTTAACCAGATGTAAACCGGTCCTGTGTATCGTGGTTGACAGTGCATGCGTCTTCCTTAAATATGCCGAGCATCCGTGTCGCGTCTGTGGGTATTCCTTTGCCCCAGCCGCTTGCCCAGCATAAAACAAGGAACTCCACCGATGAGCGCCAGCACCACCGCCACTTTGCGTCACGATTGGTCTTTAGCCGAGGTCAAGGCGCTGTTCGTTCAGCCGTTCAATGACCTGCTGTTCCAGGCGCAAACCGTGCACCGCGCGCACTTCGATGCCAATCGCGTGCAAGTGTCGACCCTGCTGTCGATCAAGACCGGCGCCTGCCCGGAAGACTGCAAGTACTGCCCGCAGTCCGGTCACTACAACACCGGGCTGGAAAAAGAAAAACTGATGGAAGTGCAGAAAGTGCTGGAGGAGGCCGCGCGGGCCAAGGCCATCGGCTCGACGCGTTTCTGCATGGGCGCGGCGTGGAAACATCCGTCGGCCAAGGACATGCCCTACGTGTTGCAGATGGTCAAAGGGGTGAAGGCCATGGGCCTGGAAACCTGCATGACCCTGGGCAAGCTCGACCAGGAGCAGACCGCCGCCCTGGCCGACGCCGGCCTCGACTACTACAACCACAACCTCGACACCTCGCCGGAGTTCTACGGCAGCATCATCACTACCCGGACCTACGGCGAGCGTCTGGAGACCCTGGCCTATGTGCGTGATGCCGGGATGAAGATCTGCTCCGGCGGTATCCTTGGCATGGGCGAGTCCCTTGACGACCGCGCCGGGCTGTTGATCCAGTTGGCGAACCTGCCGGAACACCCGGAGTCGGTGCCGATCAACATGCTGGTGAAGGTCGCCGGTACGCCGCTGGAAAATGCCGATGACGTCGATCCGTTCGATTTCATCCGCATGCTCGCCGTGGCGCGGATCCTGATGCCGCAATCCCATGTCCGCCTGTCGGCCGGCCGCGAGGCGATGAATGACCAGATGCAGGCCCTGGCGTTCTTTGCCGGTGCCAACTCGATCTTCTACGGCGATAAATTGCTCACCACCGCCAACCCGCAGGCCGACAAGGACATGCAGTTGTTCGCGCGCCTGGGCATCCAGCCCGAGGCCCGTGAAGAGCATGCCGACGAAGTGCACCAGGCCGCCATCGAGCAGGCGTTGGTCGAGCAAAAGAGCAGCGGGCAGTTTTACAACGCCGCTGTCTGATCTGCCCCGTTTCCACCCAGGGCACCGATTGGCTTTGTGGGAGCAGGATTGATCCGCGAAGGCGTCCTTGATGCCGCTGAAAGCTTCGCGGGCAAGCCCTGCTCCTACAAGGTTATGCGGTGTTCTTCGGATCGCATCTGCGAGGCTCCAATGTCCTTTGATCTCGCCGCCCGGCTGTCCGCCCGGCGTGCCGAAAACCTCTATCGCCAGCGCCCGTTGCTGGAGACTCCGCAAGGCCCGCGGGTGGTGGTCGATGGTCAGCCCCTGCTGGCCTTCTGTAACAACGACTATCTGGGCCTGGCCAATCATCCGCAGGTCATCGAAGCCTGGCAGGCCGGCGCGGCGCGCTGGGGTGTCGGCGGTGGTGCCTCGCATCTGGTGATCGGTCACAGCGGGCCGCATCATGCGCTGGAAGAGGCGCTGGCCGATCTCACCGGCCGGCCACGTGTGCTGTTGTTCACCACCGGCTACATGGCCAACCTCGGCGCGGTCACCGCCTTGGTGGGGCAGGGTGATACGGTGCTGGAGGACCGCCTCAACCACGCGTCGCTGCTGGACGCCGGGTTGCTTTCGGGGGCGCGCTTCAATCGTTACTTGCACAACGATGCCGTCAGCCTCGCCAAGCGTCTGGAAAAAGCCAGCGGCAATACCCTGGTGGTCACCGACGGGGTCTTCAGCATGGACGGCGACCTCGCCGACTTGCCGGCGCTGGCCCGTGAAACCCGGGCCAAGGGCGCTTGGCTGATGGTCGACGATGCTCACGGTTTCGGCCCCCTGGGTGCCAATGGCGGCGGTATTGTCGAGCATTTCGGTCTGAGCCAGGAGGACGTGCCGGTACTGGTCGGCACCCTGGGCAAGGCCTTCGGCACGGCGGGCGCGTTTGTCGCCGGCAGTGAAGAGTTGATCGAAAGTCTGATCCAGTTCGCCCGCCCCTATATCTACACCACCAGCCAGCCTCCGGCCCTGGCCTGCGCGACATTGAAGAGCCTGGAGCTGTTGCGCGGCGAACACTGGCGGCGCGCGCACCTGAATGCGCTGATTCGCCAGTTCCGCCAGGGCGCCGAACAGATCGGCCTGACCCTGATGGACAGCTTCACGCCGATCCAGCCGATCCTGATCGGCGACAGCGGTCGGGCGCTGCGCTTCTCGCAGCTATTACGCGAGCGTGGCCTGATGGTGACGGCGATTCGCCCGCCCACCGTTCCGGCGGGCAGTGCCCGTTTGCGGGTGACCTTGTCCGCGGCTCACAGCGAGGCGCAGGTGCAGCTATTGTTAGAGGGGCTGGCCTCGTGTTTCAGCGTGTTGGGTCCCTTTGAGCCGTTGGAGCCAAACCATGCGTGATCGTCTGATCCTGTTGCCCGGTTGGGGTCTCGGCATTTCGCCGCTGGAACCCCTGGCCGCGGCCTTGCGCGGGCTGGATGAGCACTTGCGGGTAGAAATCGAACCTTTGCCGGAACTGGTCTCGGGTGACCCCGACGAGTGGCTCGACGAACTGGACGCCAGTCTGCCGGACAATGCCTGGCTGGGTGGCTGGTCCCTGGGCGGAATGTTGGCCTCGGCGTTGGCGGCGCGGCGCGGCGAGCGCTGCTGCGGGCTGCTGACGCTGGCGAGCAATCCGTGTTTCGTGGTGGGTGAAGGCTGGCCCGGCGCGATGGCGAATGACACCTTTGACCTGTTCCTGGCTGGCTGTCGGGCCGATCCGCAGATGACCCTCAAGCGCTTCAGCCTGCTCTGTGCCCAGGGCTCGGCGGACCCGCGCGGACAGGCGCGATTGCTCTTGGCCGGTGCGCCGAATACCGCGTCATCCGTTCTGTTGAACGGGCTGGAGGTGCTGGCACAACTGGATACCCGGCCCGCGCTGCAAGCCTATCGCGGTCCGCAACTGCACCTGTTCGCCGGCCAGGATGGCCTGGTGCCGGCCGAAGCCGCCAGTGATCTGCTGGCGCTGCTGCCGGATGTCGAAGTCGGCCTGATCGAACAGGCCGGCCACGCTTTTCTGCTGGACGACCCCCATGGAGTGGCCGGGGCTATCCAAGCCTTCTTGCATGAGTCCGGTGATGACTGATCTTTCCCATCCTGTCTTGCCGGGCGGCCTGCCCGACAAGCGTCAGGTCGCGGCCTCGTTTTCCCGCGCGGCGGCCAGCTATGACAGCGTCGCCCAACTGCAGCGCGATGTCGGTCACGAATTGCTTGGGCGCCTGCCGGGCGACCTGAGTCCGTCCCGTTGGCTCGATATGGGTTGTGGCACCGGTTATTTCAGCCGAGCCCTGGCGGCTCGCTTCAGCCCGGGCGAAGGCGTGGCGCTGGATATTGCCCAGGGCATGCTGGAGCATGCGCGTCCGCTGGGCGGTGCCCGGCACTTTGTCGCCGGGGATGCCGAGCGCCTGCCGTTGCTGGCCGGCAGCTGCGACCTGGTGTTCTCCAGCCTGGCGGTGCAGTGGTGCGCCGATTTCGCCTCGGTGCTCGCCGAAGCCCGCCGGGTCTTGCGGCCAGGCGGCAGCATGGCCTTCGCCAGCCTGTGTGTCGGCACCCTGCACGAGTTGCGGGAAAGCTGGCGGGCGGTGGATGGCCTGGTGCACGTCAACCGCTTCCGGTTGTTCAGCGACTATCAGCAGTTGTGCCGGGACAGCGGTCTGCGGGTGCTCAGCCTGGAAAGCCGGCCACAGGTGCTGCACTACCCGGATGTGCGCAGCTTGACCCATGAGCTCAAGGCGCTGGGCGCGCATAACCTCAATCCTGGCCGGCCAGGCGGTTTGACCGGGCGGGCACGGATTCTCGGATTGATGCAGGCCTATGAACAGTTTCGCCAGGCCGAGGGTCTGCCGGCGACCTATCAGGTGGTCTACGCCATTCTGGAGAAACCGCTATGAGTGTGGCCTATTTCATTGCCGGCACCGACACCGACGTGGGCAAAACCACGATTGCCACCGGGTTGCTGCACGCGGCCCATCAGGCCGGCCTGAGCACCGCGGCGGGCAAGCCGGTGGCGTCCGGCTGCGAGGTCACGCCCGCGGGGCTGCGCAACGCCGATGCCCTGGCGTTGCTGGCGGAATGTTCGCTGCCGCTGAGCTACGCCGAGGTCAATCCGGTGGCCCTCGAGCCGGCGATTGCCCCGCATCTGGCGGCGCGCGAGGCTGGGGTGATGTTGACCGTACAGTCCTTGCTGGGACCGATGCGGCAGGTGTTGGCCAAAGGGGCCGACTTCACCCTGATCGAGGGGGCCGGGGGCTGGCGGGTGCCGCTGGCGGACCAGGCCAGCCTGTCGGATCTGGCCCAGGCGCTGGCCTTGCCGGTGATCCTGGTGGTGGGGGTGCGTCTGGGCTGTATCAATCATGCCCTGCTGACCGCCGAAGCCATCGCCCGGGATGGGCTGCAACTGGCCGGCTGGGTCGCCAATATCATCGATTCGAAAACCTCGCGCCTGGAAGAGAACCTCGCGACCCTGGCCGAACGCTTGCCGGCCCCGTGCCTGGGGCGGGTGCCCAGACTCAAGGCGGTGAGTGCCGAAGCCGTGGCGCAGTACCTGCAACTGGACTTGCTGGACTAGGCTGAGCGCTTTAGCGCTCTTGGGGGGATTCCCTAAGACTCTGACTATCGCTAGGCAATTTGCCATTATTGTTTTTGACGGGTGTTTCTTTGACAGGTCTGGTTAAATGCAGACTGTCGATTATGTATCCAGTCGAGTTCGCCCATGGAAATCTCAGGAAATACCGCTGTTTATGCCGGTCTGAGCACTATTCGCTCCGGGCAGAACCGTGTCGACCAGGCCGCCAGCCAGATCGCCGACACCACGATCGAGCGCTCGCTCAAGAGCCAGTCGTCCGATACCCAGGTCAACCGCCTGTTGTCGGTGGACCGCAGCCAGCAGGATCTGTCGAGCAGCATGGTGGACATGTCCCAGGGCAAGCTCCAGGTCGAGTTGGGCGCCAAGGTGGCCAAGGCCTCGGACCAGGCGCTGGGTACGTTGATCGATACCTACGCTTGATGGGGTGGGCAACACCAATACTGTTCAACTACGAATGATCTCTCAAGCCTGACCGAGATTTGTGGCGAGTGGGCTTGCCCACGCTCGGCTGCGCAGCAGCCGCAAAACCGGCCGCCTCGGTCTATCTGATACACCGGATTCGCAGGTTTTAGGGCTGCTTCGCAACCCTGAGCGGCGGTGCGGCGTTCCGACAAGCCCGCTCGCCACAGCGGCGATTCCTGAACTTCTCCCTCGTTTCATAAGCCCCCGCTTAGCCTCGACTATTCTTTCCATGACGCGCCCCTGGCTGCCCTTCAAGGCTGTCGGTCTTTTCCTGCGCCTCTTTCAGCCATGTATGACGAATGGATTATGAACGACACTTGACAAGGATTGAGCGCAAACGTATGTTTCAAACAACCGTTTGACCGGCGTGGCAAATCGACGCGGTCGCTTATTCCAGGATTCATCAGCAGAGGTTTATCGCTATGCCTGACTACAAGGCCCCCTTGCGTGATATTCGCTTCGTCCGCGACGAGCTGCTCGGTTACGAAGCGCACTATCAGAGCCTGCCGGCATGCCAGGACGCTACCCCGGACATGGTTGACGCCATTCTCGAGGAAGGCGCCAAGTTTTGTGAGCAGGTACTGGCTCCGTTGAACCGGGTCGGCGACACCGAAGGTTGCACCTGGAGCGAGTCCGGCGTTAAGACCCCGAGCGGTTTCAAGGAAGCCTACAAGCAGTTCGTCGAAGGCGGCTGGCCAAGCCTGGCCCACGACGTCGAACACGGCGGCCAGGGTCTGCCGGAGTCCCTGGGCCTGGCGGTCAGCGAAATGGTCGGCGAAGCCAACTGGTCGTGGGGCATGTACCCGGGCCTGTCCCATGGCGCGATGAACACCATTTCCGAACACGGTACGCCCGAGCAACAAGAGGCCTACCTGACCAAGCTGGTCTCCGGCGAATGGACCGGCACCATGTGCCTGACCGAACCGCACTGCGGTACCGACCTGGGCATGCTGCGGACCAAGGCCGAGCCTCAGGCCGACGGTTCCTACAAGGTCAGCGGGACCAAGATCTTCATTTCGGCCGGTGAACACGACATGGCCGATAACATCGTCCATATCGTCCTGGCACGCCTGCCGGATGCACCGGCTGGTACCAAGGGTATTTCGCTGTTCATCGTGCCCAAGTTCCTGCCGAACGCCGATGGTAGCGTCGGCGCGCGCAATGCGGTTTCCTGCGGTTCCCTCGAACACAAGATGGGCATCCACGGCAACGCCACCTGCGTGATGAACTTCGACGCGGCCACCGGTTTCCTGATCGGCCCGCCGAACAAGGGCCTGAACTGCATGTTCACCTTCATGAACACCGCTCGCCTGGGGACCGCGCTGCAAGGTCTGGCCCATGCCGAGATCGGTTTCCAGGGTGGCCTGAAATATGCGCGTGAACGTCTGCAGATGCGCTCCCTGACTGGCCCGAAAGCGCCGGACAAGGCTGCTGATCCGATCATCGTGCACCCAGACGTGCGTCGCATGCTGCTGACCATGAAGGCCTTCGCCGAAGGTAACCGGGCGATGGTCTACTTCACCGCCAAGCAGGTTGATATCGTCAAGTACGGTCAGGATGAAGAAGAGAAGAAGAAAGCCGACGCCCTGCTGGCGTTCATGACTCCGATTGCCAAGGCGTTCATGACCGAAGTCGGCTTCGAAGCCGCCAACCATGGCGTGCAGATCTACGGCGGCCACGGCTTTATCGCTGAGTGGGGCATGGAGCAGAACGTTCGCGACAGCCGCATTTCGATGCTGTACGAAGGCACCACCGGTATCCAGGCCCTGGATCTGCTGGGGCGCAAAGTGCTGATGACCCAGGGCGAAGCACTGAAGGGCTTTACCAAGATCGTCCACAAGTTCTGCCAGGCCAACGAAGGCAACGAAGCGGTCAGCGAGTTCGTCGCGCCGCTGGCGGCCATCAACAAGGAGTGGGGCGAACTGACCATGAAAGTCGGCATGGCCGCCATGAAGGACCGGGAAGAAGTCGGCGCCGCTTCGGTGGACTACCTGATGTACTCCGGTTATGCCTGCTTGGCTTACTTCTGGGCCGATATGGCGCGCCTGGCGGCCGAAAAACTGGCCGCCGGTACCAGCGAGGAAGGCTTCTACACCGCCAAGCTGCAGACCGCGCGTTTCTACTTCCAGCGCATCCTGCCGCGGACCCGCACTCACGTGGCAGCCATGCTGTCGGGCGCCAATAACCTGATGGACATGAAGGAAGAGAACTTCAGCCTGGGTTACTGAGCCGCACTGAGTTCCAGCCTGTGAAAAGCCGCTTCGCCCTTGGGCGAAGCGGCTTTTTTGCGTGTCCTTCCTGGCGGTCACGTAGACAAAAAATTCCCGACTGAATCGCTAAGAAGAATCGTTGCGCTGCCGTTAAAGAGATGGCGTTTGTGACTGATGTCACATTGCCGTGCTTTAAATCTTAAAATACAGGCACAATGCCATCTATTGCTTTGCCGGTCGGAGCTTTACCCTTGCCGCGTTCTTCCGCTGTCCACGTCGGTCATTTTTTACCTTCGCTGCTGTTGTTGCTTGCGGGGTTTGCGGCTGCCTACGTCAAGGAACTCAACGTCTTCTTCACCTCGCTGTTCAATGTGCTGCCGACCCTGGTGCTGTTGCTCGGCGGGTCCTATTGCGCGGTATACCGACGTCAGCGCGAACTGTTCCTGATGGTCACGGTGTACATCGCTTATTTCCTGCTCTCGACCCAGACCGATTACTACCGCGATCACGGTAAGGTCCGGGAAGACGCCGCCGTGGTCTTTCACCTGTGTTGCCTGTTGCTGCCACTGCTGTTCGGCGTGTATGCCGCCTGGCAGGAGCGTACCCATCTGTTCCAGGACATGGTGGCGCGTTTTGCCGTGCTGCTGGCGGTGGGTAGCGTGGCGCTGGGCTTGGAGCAGAGTTATCCGCAAACCCTGCTCGAGTGGCTGGCGGAAATCCGCTGGCCGGCGCTGCACGGCGCCTGGATGAGTCTGATCCAGCTGTCCTATCCGGTGTTTTTCGCCTCCTTCCTGTTGCTCCTGGTCCAGTATTGGCGCCATCCGCGACCGCTGCACGCGGCGCAATTGACCGGGCTGCTCGGGCTGTTCTGGATGTTGCCCAAGACCTTCATCCTGCCGTTCACCCTGAACATCATGTGCAGCCAGGTGATGTTGATGATCGCCGCGGCGGTGGCCCACGAGGCCTATCAGATGGCCTTCCGCGACGAGCTCACGGGCTTGCCGGGACGCCGTGCGCTGAACGAGCGCATGCAACGCCTGGGGCGTAACTATGTGCTGGCGATGACCGACGTCGACCATTTCAAGAAGTTCAACGACACCCACGGTCACGACGTTGGCGACCAGGTGTTGCGCCTGGTGGCCAGCAAGCTGGCGAAGGTCAGCGGCGGCGGTCGCGCCTATCGCTATGGCGGTGAAGAGTTCGCGGTGGTGTTCGCCGGCAAGAGCCTGGAAGAGTGCATGCCGCACTTGGAGGTCATTCGCGAAGTGATCGCCAACTACCATATCCAGTTGCGCAACCCGGACAACCGCCCCCAGGACGACCAGCAAGGTCGTCAGCGCCGTGCCGGCAGCGCCGCCACGAGCGTGTCGGTGACCGTCAGCATCGGTGTCGCCGAGCGCCAACTGGACCAGCGCAGCCCGGAAGAAGTGCTCAAGTCCGCCGACCAGGCGCTCTATGCCGCCAAGGGCGCGGGGCGTAACTGTGTGGTCGCGGCGGGGCAGACCCGGCGTGGCGCGATCCGCACGGGTGAAGCTGTCGGCTGAGTGATGGTGGAGCATTCAGCGCTTGGACGGTGATTGTCCGGGGCTGGATCGGGCAGTAGGTTGAGTCATCTGCTGCCGGAGAAACGACCATGCCTGAGTACAAAGCCCCGCTACGCGATATGCGCTTTCTGATCGACCATGTTTTCGATTTTCACGCCCACTACCTCGCGCTCGGCGCCGCCGATGCCAGTCCCGATATGGTCGGCGCGATCCTCGAGGAAGGCGCGAAGTTCTGCGAGCAGGTGCTGTCGCCGCTGAACCGCTCCGGCGATGAAGAAGGCTGCCATTTCGACAACGGCGTGGTGACCACGCCCCAGGGCTTCAAGCAGGCTTTTGCGCAGTATGTCGAAGGCGGCTGGCATGGCCTGGCAGCGGATCCGGCCTATGGTGGACAAGGCCTGCCGTTGTCCCTGGGGCTGGTGATCAGCGAGATGATCGGTTCCAGCAATACCTCCTGGGGCATGTACCCGGGCCTGACCCATGGCGCCATGTCGGCGATTCATGCCCACGGCACCGAGGAACAGAAAAACACCTACCTGAGCAAACTGACCGAGGGCCGTTGGACCGGCACCATGTGCCTGACCGAGGCTCATTGCGGCACGGACCTGGGGCTGATCAAGACCCGCGCGGTGCCCCAGGCCGACGGCAGCCATGCGATCAGCGGGAGCAAGATCTTCATCTCCGCTGGTGAGCACGACATGAGCGAGAACATCGTGCACCTGGTATTGGCCAAGCTGCCGGACGCGCCGGCGGGGACCAAGGGGATTTCCCTGTTCATCGTGCCCAAATTCCTGCCGGATAGCGCCGGTGACGCAGGCGCGCGCAATGGGGTGCATTGCGGCTCCATCGAACACAAAATGGGGATCAAGGCGTCAGCGACCTGCGTGTTGAACTTCGATGAGGCCAAAGGCTTTCTGATCGGCGAGGCCAACAAGGGCCTGAACTGCATGTTCACCATGATGAACCATGCCCGGCTCGGTACCGGGATGCAGGGCCTGTGCCTGGGTGAGACGAGCTTCCAGGGTGCGGTCAGGTACGCCAACGATCGCCTGCAGATGCGCGCGCTCACCGGTCCCAAGGCCCCGGACAAGGTCGCCGACCCGATCATCGTGCATCCCGACGTGCGGCGCATGCTGCTGACCATGAAGGCCTTCAACGAAGGCAACCGGGCGCTGACCTACTTCACCGCGCAGTGGCTGGATATTGCTCATCTGGGCGGCGATGCGGCGCAGCGTCAGGATGCCGAGGACCTGCTGGCCTTCCTGACGCCGATCTGCAAGGCCTTCATGACCGAGACCGGCCTTGAGGTGACCAACCATGGGATGCAGGTGTTCGGTGGCCACGGCTTCATTCGTGAGTGGGGCATGGAGCAACTGGTCCGCGATTGCCGGATCGCGCCGATCTACGAAGGCACCAATGGGATTCAGGCGCTGGATCTGCTGGGACGCAAAGTGCTCGGTAGCCAGGGCAAGCTGCTGCGTGGTTTTACCAGGATCGTGCATAAGTTCTGTGCGGCGAATGCCGGGCATCCGCAGCTCAAGAGCCATGTGGCGCAACTCGACGCTTTGAACCAGCAGTGGGGCGAGCTGACGACCCAGGTCGGCCTGGCGGCGATGAAGAATCCCGATGAAGTGGGCGCCGCGGCCTTGGACTATCTGATGTACAGCGGTTACATCGTCCTTGCCTACCTCTGGCTGCGCATGGCGCTGGTGGCCCAGGCGCAACTGGAGGAGGGGAGTGGCGATGCCGAGTATTGCCAGGGCAAGCTGGCGACCTGCGAGTTCTACTTCAAGCGCCTGCTGCCGCGTACGAGCGCCCATCGGGCGGCGGTGGAGGCGGGGAGTGAGTGTTTGATGCGTCTGCCGGCGGAGTTGTTCGCGCTGTAGCTGTCTTCGAGTGGGGCGGAAGGTCTGTGGGTGCTCTTGAGGGCCTATTCGCGGCGGTGCGGCGATCCGACAAGCACCGCTCCCACATTAATTTCCGCGTCGAACACAAGTCTCATGCACAACAGAACATTTGTGGGAGCGGAGCTTGCCCGCGAATAGGCCAGAACAGCCACCACATGACTTTGATATGCATGTGACCGAAAACAATAAAAAAGTCACATAAAGACCCTATGTGTCTAAAAAGTTGTTGGGGTAAACTCAAACCTCAGAAAATCGGCCCCACTTGGGCTTATCGTTTAGATCTTGCGAGGTTTGCCATGGCTGACTACAAAGCGCCCCTGCGCGATATGCGCTTCGTCCTCAATGAAGTGTTCGAGGTCGCGAAACTCTGGGCTCAACTGCCTGCCCTGGCCGAGACCGTCGACGCCGAAACCGTCGAAGCGATTCTCGAAGAGGCTGGCAAGGTCACGGCCAAGAGCATCGCGCCCTTGAGCCGCAGCGGCGATGAACAGGGTTGCCGCTGGGACAACGGCGCGGTGTCCACGCCCGCTGGTTTCCAGCAGGCCTACCAGACCTATGCCGAAGGTGGCTGGGTTGGCGTCGGCGGCGATCCGGCCTTCGGTGGCATGGGCATGCCCAAGGCGGTGTCGGCTCAGGTCGAAGAAATGATCAACTCCTCCAGCCTCGCGTTCGGCCTCTACCCGATGCTGACGGCCGGTGCCTGTGTATCGATCAACACCCACGCCAGCGAAGCGCTGAAGGCCGCCTACCTGCCGAACATGTATTCGGGGGTATGGGCCGGTTCCATGTGCCTGACCGAACCTCATGCCGGTACCGACCTGGGGATCATCCGCACCAAGGCCGAGCCGCAGGCGGACGGTTCCTACAAGGTCAGCGGGACCAAGATCTTCATCACCGGTGGCGAGCACGACCTGACCGAGAACATCATTCACCTGGTGCTGGCCAAGCTGCCGGATGCCCCGGCCGGTCCCAAGGGCATCTCGCTGTTCCTGGTGCCGAAGTTCCTGGTCAACAGCGATGGCAGCCTCGGTGCCCGCAACCCGGTGAACTGCGGTTCCATCGAGCACAAGATGGGTATCCAGGCTTCCGCGACCTGCGTGATGAACTTCGACGAAGCCGTGGGTTACCTGATCGGCGAGCCGAACAAGGGCCTGGCCGCGATGTTCACCATGATGAACTACGAGCGCCTGGGGGTGGGCATCCAGGGCCTGGCGTCGGGCGAGCGCTCTTACCAGAATGCCGTCGAGTACGCTCGGGATCGTCTGCAAAGCCGTTCTCCGACTGGGCCGAAGGCCAAGGACAAGGTCGCCGACCCGATCATCGTGCATCCCGATGTGCGCCGCATGCTGTTGACCATGAAAGCCTCGAACGAAGGCGGCCGGGCTTTTTCCACCTATGTGGCGATGCAGTTGGACACCGCCAAGTTCAGCGAGGACGCCGCCACCCGCGAGCGCGCGGATGGTCTGGTGGCCTTGCTGACACCCGTGGCCAAGGCATTCCTGACCGACCTCGGCCTGGAAACCACCGTGCACGGCCAACAGGTGTTCGGCGGTCATGGCTATATCCGCGAGTGGGGGCAGGAACAACTGGTGCGTGATGTGCGTATCACGCAGATCTACGAGGGTACCAACGGTATCCAGGCCCTGGACCTGGTGGGGCGCAAGATCGTCGGCAACGGCGGCGCCTACTACCGGCAGTTCGCTGAAGAGATTCGCCATTTCATCAAGACCGCCGACACCGGGCTGGCCGAGTTCACCCAGCCGCTGAGCGCCGCTGTGGATAACCTCGATGAGCTGACGGCCTGGGTCCTGGAGCATGCCAAGAGCAATCCGAACGAGATCGGTGCGGCATCTGTCGAATACCTGCAGGCTTTCGGTTACACCGCCTATGCCTACATGTGGGCGCTGATGGCCAAGGCCGCGTTGGGCAAGGAGAATCAGGAGGCGTTCTACGCAAGCAAAGTGGGCACGGCGCGGTTCTATTTCGCACGTTTGTTGCCGCGTATTCACTCGCTGACGGCATCGGTGAAGGCTGGGAGCGAGTCGTTGTTCCTACTGGATGCCGAGCAATTTTGATTCTTCGGATGTCTTGTAAGCATTTACTTACATAACGCGCTGCTGTTTGCCCCTTTCGCCAAATTGGATCCAGCGATAATCTTTGTACCAAGGACGTCGAGCAGGAAGCTCAAAAGTAACAACAGGGACACGTAGGATTCCGCCAGGATGGTGGAGTGAAATGGATGTCAGGGAAACAGTCTGCAAAGCCCCGCTTCGGCGGGGTTTTCTTTTTGTGCGAAAAAAGTGCCGCTCAGTTCAGTCCTTCACGGACCGCCGAGGCATGCCCGCCTGGGTGATTCATCACGTCTTCGAGCAAGGTGCGCAACAACTCCAGCGTCGCTTGTTGGCGTTGTACATCCCGGCACACCAGCCCGACTTTCAAGGCCACGCGCGGCTCGGTCAGCGGTTTCCACAGCAGCAGGTCGTCATCATGCTCCTGGCGCGAGCGCCCCGGCAGTACTGTCGCCAGTCGTGTGTGGGGCAGGCTGTCGAGAATACCGGCCATGTTGTTCAACTCGGCCTGGACCTGAGGGCGCCGCCCCAGGTTGGCCAGTTGCCCCTGCCAGATCTGGCGAATCTGGAACTCCTCACCCAGCAGCAACATCGGCAGTTCGGCGGCCTGGCTCAAGGAGACTTTCTTGAATTCTCGCAGCGGGTGATCGCTGGGAATCACCAGTTGCAGCTCGTCCTCGTACAACAGCACCCCATGCAGGCCGGGCTGGCGCGGTGGCAGATAGCTGATGCCGATGTCCAGCGAACCGTTGAGCAGGCGTCGCTCGATCTCCATGCCGGTCAATTCGTAGATCTGCACCACCAGATGGGGCTGGGCCTTGCGTACTCGCTCCAGCATTTGCGGTACCAGGCTGGTGTGGACGGTCTGCAATACACCGATGGCCAGGGTTCGCAGGGCCTGGCCCTGGAAGTTGCGCAGGTCGTCACGGGCCCGTTGCAGGCCATCGAGCAGCGGCAGCGCATGGTTGTAGAGTGTGTGGGCGGCGAGAGTCGGCAGCAGGCGCTTGCTGCTGCGTTCGAACAGGGCCACATCGAGGTTGTGTTCGAGTTGGCGGATCTGCTGGGAGAGGGCCGGTTGCGAGATCGACAGACGCTCGGCGGCCCGGCCGACATGGCCTTCTTCATAGACCGCGACGAAATAACGCAGTTGCTTGAAATCCATAGGCTTTACTTATCGAAAATGCTCGAAAAACGAAATGGCCGCTAGTGCCGGGGACGCCTAGTCTACGCCCAATTAAAAGGGCTTACAGGGCCATAGCGTGCGATGAATACTGTTTGCGTGGACGGTGTTTACATAGGCAAGGCAAAAAATCTCGGGCAGGGTCTGGTGGGGGATACGGATAAACACCGGGTTGCCAACCGGCTCTGGTTGTGGCCACAAGGGCTGGGCAGCGATGAGCATGGCGACCCGCGTTTCCATACCGGTCCCGAGCGGGCGGTGCATCACTATCCCGCCGAGCATTACGCTTACTGGCGGCAGCACTATCCGCAGCTCGACTGGGCGGCGCCGGCCTTTGGCGAGAATTTGTCGACATTGGGGCTGACCGAGGAGCAGGTCTGCCTGGGCGACCTGTTTCGCTGGGGCGGTGCGTTGTTGCAGATCAGCCAGCCACGCTCGGCCTGCTATCGCCTGAGCCGCCTCGGGGCCTTGCCGGACCTGCCACAGCAGGCCCAGGATTCGGGGCGCTGCGGTTGGTTCTACCGGGTGCTCAAGGCGGGGTTTGTCAGCGCCGATCAACCTTTCGAACTGATCCAGCGCAGTTATCCCGGCCTGACCGTGGCCTGGGCGCTGCATGCCTTTTATCAGGAACCCCTGGAATACGCGGGGCTGAAGAAACTGGTGGACTGCCCGGCGCTGTCCTCGCGCTGGCGCGACACGGCCATCAAGCGCTTGCGCAGTGGGCGGGTGGAAGACTGGTCGGCGCGGTTGCTCGGCCTGCCTCTGGAAGGGCTGCGCGCATGAACCTGTTCAGCTTGCGGCGCACGCCGCCGAGTCTCGATGACCTGACGGCCGAGTACCGACAATCGACCCGACATGACAGCGTGCCCCATGACTATCTGATGCCGGCTATCGAGCGCCCCGCGCCGGTGTTCGTCCGCGGCCAGGGCTCCCGGGTATGGGACGCACAAGGGCAGGCCTATCTGGATTTCAGCCAGGGCGGTGGGAGCAACTGTCTCGGTCACAGCCCCGGGGTGCTGGCCCGGGCCTTGTCCGACCAGGCCTATGGCTTGCTCAACGCCGGGGTCGGCTTTCATAACCAGGGGCAATTGAATCTGGCCCAGCGCTTGTGCGAGACCACCGCTTGCGACCAGGTGCATTTTTTCAACAGCGGCTCCGAGGCCTGCGACGGTGCAATCAAGCTGGCGCGCAAATGGGGGCAACTGTATCGCGGTGGTGCCTGTCGGATCATTTCAGTGAGCAACGCTTGCCACGGCAGTGGTTTCGGCGCCATGGCAGCGTCAACTCCTGGGGTCTTTGACAACCGTTTCGAACCCCAGCTGCCGGGCTTCAGCCAGGTGCCGTTCAATGACCTGGCCGCCTTGCATGCGGCCGTGGATGCCAAGACCGTCGCGATCATGCTGGAGCCGATCCAGAATGCCGCCGGGGTGATTCCGGCGAGTGGGCACTATCTCAAGGGCGTCGAACGGTTATGCCGCGAGTTGGGCATCCTGCTGATTCTGGATGAGGTGCAGACCGGCATGGGGCGTTGCGGCACCTTGCTGGTCGAACAGCAGTACGGTGTGCGTGCGGACATCATCACCTTGGGCAAGGGCCTGGGCGGCGGCGTACCGCTGGCCGCCCTGCTGGCGCGGGGCCGGGCCTGCTGTTTCGCGCCGGCTGAAATCGGCGGCAGCCACCATGGCAATGCCTTGATGTGCAGCGCCGGTCTGGCGGTATTGGACACACTGCTCGGCGGTCACTTCCTCGCCCATGTCCGCGAAAGCGGGCAATACCTGCAGGATGGGCTGACACGCCTGGCCCAGCGTCATGACCAGGGTGAGTTGCGCGGCACCGGCCTGCTCTGGGGCTTGACCCTGGGGGACGAGTGGGCGGATGCGCTGGTCAAGGCGGCGCGACAGGAAGGGCTGCTGCTGGATGCGCCGAAAGCCGACTGCCTGCGTTTTACGCCGGCGCTGAACGTCAGCAAGAGCGACATCGACGAGATGCTGCTACGCCTGGGCCACGCCTTTTCCCGTGTGCGGACCGCCCAGGTCCACTGTCGCAAGGGCATTGCCGTCTGACACTGACCGACTCCTTTTCCTTAACGAATTCCCGAACCGTCTCGCGGTATAACGCGTCGCCCTGTGCCTGACTCTTTTGGCACGGGGCGTTTTTTTGTGGGTGCTATTCAGCGCTCGCGGTTTTACACCGCACGCCCTCCAGGAGTCCGAGCAATGAGGTCGGTGACGGGCTTGAGGTTATATACCACTAAGTGGTATGTTTTGGAGAGGGATTTCCATGCCATACAGGTTTTTCAAAACCCGGCGCTTCAGCGTCGATGCGAGAAAGGCATTGATTACCGATGCAGCGCTGGTCGCTGCGATAAAGGAGGCCATTGGCGGTCAGGCGGACAATCTGGGCGGCGGTGTCTGGAAGAAGCAACTCAATGAGAACCGCCATCGCGCCATTGTCCTGGCGAGGGGGCGTTGCTACTGGGTCTTCCAGTTTCTGTTCGCCAAAAGCGATCAGAGCAATATCACGGCGCAGGAGCTTGGTGCCTTCAAGGCGTTGGCCAAAGCCTATGAGGCGCTCAGTGATCAGCAGGTGCAACAACTGCTGGATATGAAAGAGTTTGTGGAGATAAGTCATGAGTAAGACATTCAAGAGCGAGGCGCTGGAGTCGGTTCATGAGTCGGCCAGTGCGTTGCATGCCATTGGGGCGATCAGCAAGGCGACCATGCGTGAGTTCGATGAGTCCTGCCTGGCGCCGGTACCGGATGAAATCGCCCCGGAGCAGATCAAGCTGTTACGCGAGCGCAACCATGTCAGTCAGCCGGTCTTCGCTCGTTACCTGAACACCAGTGCTTCGACCGTCAAGCAGTGGGAGGCGGGTGATAAGCAACCGAGCGGCATGGCACTCAAGTTGTTGAGCATCGTGCAGAAATACGGCTTGCAGATATTGGCCTAGCGCTCGCGGCGATTGCGCGAGCGGTCCTGGGCAAAGGTGCGCAGCCCGCGGTGGGCACTGGTTTGGCCACGAATCAGACCGGCACGGTCGACCGCTTCAGTGGGCACTAGAGGGGTGGACGGTGGCGGCACGTGCGCAGGCTCCCCGGCTTCGTTCGAGGACGCAAGATCTTCGGGGTCGGGCGCGGTCGGCAGGGACATGGGCGTTTCCTTGGAAGAGGAATGCCCATTTTAGCGGATAACCGCCGCTCAGTCCCGGCTCAGGTCCATGTACAGCGCCGGACGGCGATCTTGCAGGTAGCGGTTGCTGGCCCGTGACGCTTGCATCAGCGCACGGTCCAGGGTGGCGACGATCAAGGTTTCATCCAGGCCCGCCCGGGCCAGGCGGCTGCCGTCCGGGGCGGCGATGCTGCTCTGGCCGCAGTACTGGATATCGCCCTCATGGCCGCAGTAGTTGGCATAGGCCACAAAACACTGGTTCTCGAAAGCCCGGGCCCGAATGGTGACATCGGCGACGAAATCAAATGGCACCATATTGGCGGTGGGTACCAGGATCACTTCGGCCCCGCTCAGGGCCAGGCGCCGGGTGTTTTCCGGGAACTCGACGTCGTAGCAGATCAGCAGCCCGAACTTCCAGCCGCCCAGTTCCACCACCGGGAAGTGGTCGGGTCCGGCGCTGAACATCGAGTGATCCAGGTCGCCGTAGAGGTGGGTCTTGCGATAGTTGCACAGGCTCTGGCCCTGGGCGTCGATCAACTGCACCGCGTTGTAGATCCGGCCCTCCTCATCGCGCTCCGGGTAACCGTACACAATGGCCATGTCCGCCGCCCGGGCGAGGGCGGCAATATGCTGCGCGCTGGCGCCATCGCGGGCTTCGGCCAGGGCGCCGACGGCTTCGGCGCCGATGTTGTAGCCGCTCAGGAACATCTCCGGGAGCACCAGCATGTCCGCGCCCCGGGCCTCGACGGTCAGGCGCTGCAAGCGTTGCAGATTGCCCGCGACATCCAGCGGTTGCGGTGGGCATTGGTAGAGGGCGATCTGCACGGGCGGGTTCCTTTCAGTCGGCCAGGGCAATCGGACCGATGTCATTGAAGACATCGCCGGGTCCCGGGTTCTCGGCGTGGGTGCGTCCACCGAAGTGGTTCATGATGCCCCATACCGCATTGAGCGAGGTCTGTACCGCGCCTTCGACCCAGGCCGGCGTCCAGGACACGTCGTCACCGGCAATGAAAATGCCCCGTTGTTCGGCGGGCATGTCAGCCTGCATGAAGTGCGCGTACATCCGCTGGTTATAGCGATAGTGGCCGGGCAGGGCACCTTTGAAGGCTCCGAGGAAATGCGGATCGGCTTCCCAGGACACGGTGATCGGATCGCCGATGATGCGCGCGGCGATATCCACTTTCGGGTAGATCTTCTTCAGCGCGTCCAGGGCCAGTTTCACCCGTTTGTCGATGGGCTGCGGGAGCATTTTCAGGGCGTCGCTCATCCACGAATACGACAGGCAGATCACCCCGGGCTTATCGTCGCCATTGTCGAACAGGTAGGTGCCGCGGGTCAGGCGATCGGTGAGGGTCATGCTCATCAGGTCGCGACCGGTTTCCGGGTCCTTGTCCTTCCAGAACGGGCGGTCGACCATGACGAAGGTTTTCGAGGACTGCATGTAGCGTGTGCGGTCCAGGGCCATCCACATCTTCTGCGAGAACAGCGATTCCTCGCATTCGATCTGGGTGGTCAGCAGCCAGCTCTGACAAGTGGTCAGGACGGCGGCGTAGTGACGGGTATCGCCCCAATTGTCGGTGACCGCGAACTGGCCATCGGCGGCGCGGGCAATGCGCTTGACGCCGGTGCGCGGTGCGCCGTGGTGCAGGGTGCTCAGGCTGGTGCCGGCCGGCCAATGGGCGCAGCGCTGCGGCACATGGCGCCAGATCCCCAGCGGCACCTGCTCCACGCCGCCGACCACCAGGTGTTGGTGATCGTCGCAGTTGGTCATCACCACGCGGAAGATTTCCAGCATCGAGTTGGGGAAATCCGAGTCCCAGCCACCGGTACCGAAACCGACCTGGCCGAACACTTCGCGGTGCTGGAACGACAGCTTGGCGAAGGCTTTGGAGGTGGCGACGAAATCGTAGAAGGTGCGGTCGTCCCACAGCGGCACCAGGGTGTTCCACAGTTCTTTCAGGCGCGGCACGTCGCGCTCGCGAATGGCCTGTTGGATATCGCCGAAGCGCGCGCCGTCTTCCAGGGCATCGGCCCAGGCGTCGGCGACTTCCTGGAACAGGGCGGGGAGGTCGGCGAGTTTCTCGGCGTAATAGGTTTCGCCTTCGAGATCGATCACCGTGCTGCCGGAAGCCGGGGTCAGCGGGTTGGGGAAGGGCTTGGTCTCAAGGCCGAGCTTGTCGACGTAGTGGTAGAACGCGGTGGACGAGACTGGGAAACGCATGCCACCCAGTTCGGCGATGATACCTTCGGTCCCTTCGAAGTGCTGGGAGCGCAGGCGCCCGCCCATTTTCGAGGCTTCGTAGACGACCGGCTTGAGGCCCAGCTTCATCAGTTCATAAGCGGCCACCAGGCCGGCGATCCCGGCACCGACAATCGCTACCTCGGCACCGTGATTTTCCGCCGGGATGCTGCCCAGTCCGGCCGGGTGCTCGATCCAGTCATCGAAGGCGAAGGGGAAGTCCGGGCCGAAGATGGTGATAGGTTTTTTACCGTCGGCAGGATGGCGATTATTCTTGTTCATGGCTGACCTTGCTGGCGACTCGGGCCGGGCGATATGTCCGGCTGGAGTATAGATAGGAAAAGACTGGGGCCATTGTAGGTAGCAGGGAGTACGTTAAAAAGACGCAAAGTGTCGTCGTTTTGATAGCTGTTGATACGTTATGACGAAAAATATATTCGAAACGACGAATTCCTGTAGGAGCAGGGCTTGGTCCGGGCGGCGTTCCGATGAAGCTTTCAGCGCCCTCAAGGCCCTCTTCGCGGCGATGCGGCGCCCCGGCCAGCCCAGCTCCTACAGGTACGGGGTTCAGTCGGCAAATCGGTGGTGTTAAACCGGCTGTCCCCGGTCGACCTTGCTGCTGAGAATGATCGAGGTCGTGGTCTTCTCCACCCCTTCAACGCTGCCGATCTGGTCGAGCAACTGGTCCAGCTGTTCTGGCGAGTCGCTGCGCAGCCACGCTACATAATCGAACTCGCCACTCACGGCACAGAGTTGCTGGATCTGCGCCATGGCACTGAGACGCCGCACCACATCCTTGCCCGAACGCGGCTGGACGGTGATCCCGACATAGGCTTGCAAACCGCCATCAGCCACCCGCCGACCCAGGCGCACGCCATAACCGGTAATCACCTTGGCCTTCTCCAAGCGCGCCAGTCGTGAGGTCACCGTGGTACGCGCGATCCCCAACTGCCGTGCCAGCATCGCCACGCTTTCGCGGGCATTGATCTGCAGGGCGGAAATCAACTGACGATCGATTTCGTCGAGGGCGGGTGGTTGGGTGTCGGACAAGGTTGGGGCTCCGGTGGCGGGTGTTGAGAGTGGTGCCATGTTACAGGCTTGAGGGATCCGCCGGCCTTAGGCCGGGAATCTGGTAGCGGGTACTGCGTCCGCCTCCGGGAAGGCGATAGAGGCAGCCTTTCTCCAGAAGATCCGCCAGATGGCGAGTTGCCGTCGCCTTGCTGACTTTGGCGACCGCCTGATATTGCGCGGCATTGATACCACCCTCAAAACCTCTCTCACCGCCATCGAGCAGCCTGTTGATAACTTTGAGTTGTTCCGGCGAGAGTTGAAGATGGCGATGCTGTTGCCAATACCGTGCCTTGACCAGCACCCGATCGATATTGATCTGAGCCTGTTCCAGGCTGCGCAAAAGGGTTTTCAGGAACCATTGCAGCCAAGGGGTGATATCCATTGAGTCTTTCTGGGAGGACTCGAGGATCTCGTAATAACCCTTTCTGTCTTCGAGAATGCTCGCGGACAGCGCATAGAACCGAATCGCCTGCTGTTCGCCCTGCGCCAGTGCCAGATCGGTGAGGGTGCGGGTCAGGCGACCATTGCCATCATCGAATGGATGCAGGGTCACAAACCAGAAATGTGCGACGCCCGCGCGCAGCAATGGATCGAATGCCGTATCTGCCTGAGTGGCGTTGAACCAGTGGATAAACGCCATCAGTTCTTTGTCGAGTCCGGTGCGCGGAGGTGTCTCGAAATGTACGACAGGTCGATCCAGACGTCCTGAGACCACCTGCATTGGCTCGTTACCGCGCAACATGCCAATACGGATTTCTGGTGCCAGAAGGCTTTCATCGGCATGGAACAGCAGCGAGTGCCAATACAGCAGGCGCTCAAGGCTCAACGGCGAGTGATGGTGTTGCGTTGCGTCCAGCAGCAGTTCCGCCAGGCCTTCGCTACGTGGGCTGGCGGATTGGTCGGCGCTCAGTCCGAGGCGTCTTGCCAGCGAGGACCTGACTGAACCGACATTCAACGGCTCTCCTTCGATGGCTGAGGAGGCGATGATGTTTTGCAGCAAGGCATCCAGTTCGTTCTGCGCACTGCTGTCCTTGCCTATGGCGGCGGTCATGCCGAGCAAACGTCCTTGGGCGCGTCCGCATTCCAGCAGCAGCGGCGTCAGGGCCTTTTCCTGCCAGGTGAAATGAGGCCAGTCGGGCTGCTGCCAGATCCAGTGAGGCAGATCGTTCATAGAGGACTCCGCATGAGCGTGAGCCGAATAAATCGCTTATTCGGCTCATATGGTGAGCCGATTGTGCGATTTATTCGGCTCATCGTCTAGCTGGGAGGTGTAGTGGTCTAATGCTGCATCAGTGCAAGAGCACTGCGACCATTACGTCCTTTACGCGTTCGTAGCCCGCCGCCAGTGCCTCGAAATGATGAGAAATAGCTGTCCAAAAAACTTATATTTCCTACACATTTTGGACATGGGAGAATGTTGTGTGCGCCCGCTGCTGAGTCTACATTCCTGTTGTCGCTGCAAATTCAGCGATACGGGTTTCGCAGCCCGGTAGTTGAGTTGGCGCACAGCGCCGCGTATGCGGTTTTTTTATGTCCGCGTTATGGCGGGCTGTGCGCAGGAGGCTTATGCCTGCCGGTTGCCAACTCTCCGGTCTGCGAACCTGCGTACAGTTCGCCACCCTTGTTTCGCAGCGAGTGTGGAGAGCCCCTCTTAATGAGTTGGAGATCCACGATGATTAAGAAAATTACCCCTGCCGCCCAAAGATCTCAAGTCGGCACGGCCCGATACTGCCCGCTTGCTTGATACCCTCGCTTTAACCGTTTCCAAAACCGTCAATTACGCCGACCCTCTCAGGCCCTCGATTTTTGCCATCCAACCGGGCGTCAAGGCACAGGATGCGCTGATCTACGTGTCGAAATTGCTTGAAGCCGCCGAACTGAACGGTGACGAAATCAGCTTGCACACGAACCCGGTGGAACGCTCTCTGTTCTGGGGCATGCTCCACTCGGTAGAAATGGCGCGCGCTGTGGTGGATGCCCTGCTTGAGGGATCGTCCTCTCCTCATCACGTCTCAGCGGCGTTAGACGATCAGCCTTCTTGATTGAAATGGCGCCTGCTGTGGTTGGGGTTCTGATCAGCAGGCTGAACGGACATCTTACGGGCTTGTAAAAAAGGCTTTTTTGCCTCGCCGTAGTGACATTAGTCATTACGGCGAGGTGCATGCCCATGGCATCCATCAACGTCCGCATTGACGACGACCTCAAAGCACGTGCTTACCATGAGCTTGAAAAACTGGGTGTCACCCCTTCCGAGCTGATGCGTCAAGCCTTGCAGTACGTGGCAGAGCGCGGCCAGCTGCCGTTCAAGCCGATTCTGATGACTGAGGACGATGAGGCCTTGCTCGCCACGGTGCGCGAGCGATTGGCAGCTCCCCAGCGAGTGAAGGTTTCACTGGATGACCTATAGCCTTGAATTCGATGCGCGGGCGTTAAAGGAGTGGCACAACCCGGGGGAACGCCGTGCGCCAGCGACTCAAGAAGAAGCTGGCTACGGTTGTGCCCAATTCGCACATTGATGCCAACCGTTCGCATGTGTTGTTCGCGTGTTCTCAAGTACGGAATTGGCTGACCATTTCCTGCAGTTCGTGGCCCAGCCTGGCCAGTTCGACACTGGAGGCCGCCGTTTCCACGCTGGCGCCCGCGGTTTGCTCGGAGATGTCGCGCACGTTGAGCAAGCTGCGATGGATTTCCTCGGCCACGGCACTTTGCTCTTCAGCCGAGGCGGAAATCTGCTGGCTCATCGATTGGATTGTCGACACCGTGCGCGTGATGCTTTCCAGTGATGTTCCGGCGCGACGGGTCAATTCGACGCTGCTATCCGTCAGGATACGACTGCTTTCCATCACGGCGGAGACTTTCTGTGTACCGCTTTGCAGGTCGGCGATCAGCCCTTCGATTTCTTCGGTGGATTTCTGCGTGCGTTGAGCCAGGCTTCGGACTTCGTCGGCCACTACCGCGAAGCCGCGTCCGGCTTCACCCGCTCGCGCGGCTTCAATGGCGGCGTTGAGTGCCAACAGGTTGGTTTGTTCAGCCACGGCTTTGATCACATCGAGCACGCCGCCGATTTTTTCGCTTTCGAGCTCCAGAAGGTTCATGGCTACGGTGGAGTTGCCGACTTCCAGGGCCAGCAGTTCGATTTGATCTATCGCTTCACCGACCACTTTTTCACCGGCGCGCGCTTCTTTATCCGCGGCCGCGGCGGCGCTTGAAGCTTCCTCGGTATTGCGCGCCACTTCTTGTACGGTGGCGGCCATTTCGTTCATGGCGGTCGCGACTTGATCCGTCTCGACTCTTTGACTGTTCACATTCGCGCTGGTCTGCTCGGTAACGGAGGACAGCTCTTCCGCCGCATTGGCAATCTGGGTGACGCCCAGGCTGATGCCTTCGATCAGCTTGCGCAGGCTTACCGTCATGTACTGCATGCTGCGCTGTAGTTGGCCCAGCTCGTCACGTCGCTCGGTCTTGATATCGTGGCTGAGATCCCCGCCAGCGATACGCTCCGCGGCTTTCAGGGTTTCCAACAGCGGATGGACGATCTGCCCGGTGATGAACCATGCCGCGAGGATGCCCAGGGCTAACGCCAGCAGTGTGCTGATGATCAGCAATTGACGGGCACTTTGCGCCTCGCTATCACGTGTCTGGCTCTGGTTGTCTATGAGCTTCTGGCTAAGGTCTTCAAGCCTGACGCCCAAAGCCGCCATCTGATCGAGCATTTCCAGGCTGGTGTGTACTTGCGCGGCATAGCTCTGCACATCCTGGCGGTACTGTTGTAGCGCGTGTTCCGCCTGCGTCAGGATGCCTTGTTGTTGAGGGGCGGTGACGGCGCGAACCTTGAGCAGTTCGGCCGTGACCTGATCGATACTCGCCAGGGCCCCTGGCTCTTTGCTCGGATCATTGGTGTAGATCAAACCGTAGACCACGATGCGGGCCTGCTGGATATGCACGGCGAGCAAGCTGGTGGCCTGAAACTGGCTCAGGCGCTGATGTTCATCTTGCCCTTCAAGCGCCGGGGCGTTAACCAGGTCTTGGGTGGCTTCATTCAGCGCCTCGGTGATTTGCGCCGCGTTCTGTATCAACTTCGCGAGCGCGGTTTCACGGTCTTTGAAGGTTTGTTCAAGCGTGTTGAAGCGGCTCCGGTAGTCCTCGACGATGCGGCCTTGCTCCTCGATAAGTTGCAGGTCCGCGGGAATACTCAGCGCGCCGCTCAGAGACCGCTGATTGTCCTGGATACGCTCCAGCACCAGTGACACGGCTGCGCTGTTTTGTTCGTTGCGATCAGCCAGGTAACGTAGGCGCTTGGCGCGTAAATCGTTAGTCAGGGCGCTGAGGGCGCCGATGGCACTGATCTTGTTGCTGCGCTCGATCATGTTGGTGGTGCTGTGCCAGCCGGTCAGCGCGATCAGCAAGGTCATCAGCAGCAGCAGGCCGAAGCCCAGGGCAAGCTTGGCATTGACACCGATATTACTCAGGGCCTGGCTGAAACGTCTGAACATGGTCTTTCCTTAAAGTGCCGCGAACTTGCTGCCACAGGCCGTGTTTGGTTGAAGCGGGGCAATATAAGCCATACCCGAGGGAATCGCAGGTGGGGTGGGGAGCGACTTTAGTCGGCTAGGCAGATCGCGGTTTTGGTCGCACTGCGGGCCTCGTTTGCATTTACCAAGGCTATCTGGGAACTGTTCGATCAGTTAGGCGCCTTGCCATCCTGAAGGACCAAGCCCCTGAGTCTCACCATGCCGAGCCGCTGGATCTCCAGGCAGAACCCGTTGACAGTGATTTCGAAGAAGAAAAAACGGCCGTTTCAGGACGAGAAATTTTGAGATTGGACGAATCTTGGACGGAAGGCGATTTTTGGCCCTTTTCAGAGCCGGAAAACGCGCTTTGCCAGAAATGCAAAAGCCGCGCAGTGCGCGGCTTTCAAAGGTGGTGGGCCCACACGGACTTGAACCGTGGACCAAAGGATTATGAGTCCTCTGCTCTAACCAACTGAGCTATAGGCCCTCAGTAGGCCGCGAATTATAGCGATGGTTTCCCGCTGGTGCTATCCGAAAACTCCGAAAGCTTCATATGAAGAAAGGTGGTGGCGAATTCTTCGGCTGACAGCGGCAGGCTGACGATGTAGCCCTGGATCTGTTCGCAGCCTTCGGCGGCCAGGAAAGCCTGCTGAGCCTGGTTCTCCACGCCCTCGGCAATCACCGTGAACTGCATGCTGCGCCCCAGCGCGATAATGGCGCGTACGATAGCGGCATCGTGGGGGTCGTCCGGCAAACCACGCACGAACGATTGGTCGATTTTCAGCACATCCAGTGGCAGCCGCTTGAGGTAGCTCAGTGACGAATAGCCGGTGCCGAAGTCGTCAATGGCTAATTGCACTCCCAGGCGCTTGAGCTGGTGGAGGACGTCCAGAGCCTCCTCGGCCTGGCTCATGATGAAATTTTCGGTGATTTCCAATTGCAGGCGCCCGGGTTCGAGACGGTATTCCCTGAGCAACTGCTCGACCCGCGCGAGCAGGTTCGGTTGGCGCAACTGCGCGCCGGCGAGGTTGACCGAGAGCGGGCCGAAGTCGCCATAGATCCTGTTCCAGCGCTGCATCTGCCGGCAGGCGCGCTCCAGTACCCAGTCGCCAATCTGCAGGATCATGCCGTTCTCTTCGGCCAGCGGAATGAAATGCTCGGGCGGCACCTCGCCAAGGGCCGGGTGTTGCCAACGAATCAGCGCTTCGGCCCCCACCAGTCGACCGCTGTCGAGACTGATCTTGGGTTGGTAGAGCAGGTGCAGTTCCTCACGCTCGATGGCCCGTCGCAACTCGTGCTCCAGGGCCACGCGCTCGCTGGCCTGGACCGTGAGGTCGCGGGTGTAGCTCTCGACCCGATTGCGGCCCTTGGCCTTGGAGCGATACATCGCCGCGTCGGCATTCTTGACCAGGGTGGCAACGTCGTTGCCGTCCCTGGGGTAGAGGCTGGTGCCAATGCTGGCGCTGATGAAAAACTCGTGCTCGCCAGCCTGGAACGGGGCGCTGAAGCAACCCAGCAGCTTGTTGGCCAGGTGCAAGGCGTCGCTGGCCTGGTGCAGGCCCGGCAGCAGGATGATGAACTCGTCGCCGCCCAGCCGGGCCACGGTGTCGATGTCACGCAATTGCTCCTTGAGCCGAGTGGCAATGCCTTTGAGCAGCAGGTCGCCGACTGGATGGCCGAGGCTGTCGTTGATGTGTTTGAAGCGATCGAGGTCGAGAAACAGCACGGCGCCCTGGCCACCGTTTTCAATCTGGTCGTTCAGGGCGGCCTGCAGGCGGCTTTCGAACAGGGTGCGGTTGGGTAGCCCGGTCAAGGGGTCGTGATGGGCCTGGTAGTCCAGGCGCGCCTGGGCATGCTTGAGGCTGGAGATGTCGGCGAACACGGCGACGAAGTGGGTGATGACGCTATCGCGATTACGCACGGCACTGATGGTCAGCCAACTGGGGTAGAGCTCTCCATTCTTGCGACGGTTGCAGATCTCGCCTTGCCAATGGCCGTCGGCGGTCAGTTGGTGCCACATCGCCGCGTAGAAGGCGCTGTCGTGCTGGCCGGAGGCAAGCAGGCGCGGGGTGTGGCCGAGGGCTTCGGTTTCGCTGTAGCCGGTGATTTCGCTGAAGGCCCGATTGACCGCGCTGATGTGTTGCTGGGTGTCGGTGATCAGCACGCCCTCGGCGGTACTTTCAAAGACGGTGGCGGCCTGCTGCAGCTTTTCCTGCATGAGGTGACGTTCGGTGATGTCCCGGGCGATGGTCAGCATACAGTCCTCACCGGCGATCGGTAGCGGCCGGCTGGAGACCTCGCACAGGCGGATCTGTCCGTCGTTGCGGCGGATATGGCAGCTGAAGTCGCGAACAAAACCATCGCGTTGCAGCAGTTCGAGCATGTGTTTGCGTTCGTTCAGGTTGACCCAGATGCCCAGGTCCATGGTCGAATGGTCGAGCGAGGTGGCACTGTTGTAGCCGGTGAGGCGGCTGAAGCCTTCGTTGACTTCCAGCAACAGGCCATCGCTTTGCCGGCTCAGCAGCAAACCGTCGGGGGAGGCGTGGAAGGCCTTGGCGAACTTTTCTTCGGAGGTTTGCAATTGTTGTTGGGTTCGCTTGAGCTGGCTGATGTCCCTGACCACCACCACCAGGGCCGGCGTGGTGTCGAGTTCAAAGGGTTCGGCGGAGAGCAGGCCGGTAAATAATTGTCCATTGCTGCGTCTGAAGGGCATTTCCAGGTTGCGGATGCTACCGCCCTGCAAGCGCTGCAACAGGTCCGGGCCGGTGCCGTCGATACCCCAGATGTTGAGGTCGCTGGCGGTATGTCCGACCACTTTCCCGGCCTTCAGGCCGATCTGTTCCTCGAAGGCTTTGTTGACTTCAAGCAGGCAGCCGTCGGACAGGCGGGCGATGACCAGGATGTCCGGGCATTGGCGGAAGACCGAGGCGAATTTCTGTTCGGACAGGCGCAGCGCTTCTTCGGTGCGTTTGGTTTCGCTGATGTCGATCATCAGGCCGCGTATCAACGGCTCATGGCCGTGTTCGATCAGGGCGACCAGGTCGCGTACCCATAAGGTGCGGCCATCGGCACTGATCACCCGGTAGTCGAGTGTATGGTCGCGGCCTTCGGCGATCTCCTTGTCACAGAAGGCCTGGGCGCGGGTCAGGTCGGCGGGGTGGGTGATGCTGCGCCAGAACCCGGGAATCAGCCAATTGGCCAACGGATAACCGAGCAGGGCTTCGGCGTGGGGTGAGACATAGGTGTAGGTGTAATCCATGCGCGCTTCCCAGGCGATGGCCGACAGGCTCTCCACCAGGCCGCGGTAGTGGTATTCGCTGCTGCGCAGTTCCTGTTCGAGGGCCACCCGGCGGGAGATTTCCGAGCTCAGACGACGATTGATGCGGATGACCACGACCAGTACGCTAACCAGCAGCAGGATACCGGGCAGGCCGTAGAGCAGCAGGTCGCTCCAGAAAGAGGGATTGACCAGGACGTTGCCCACCCAGCGTTTCTGGATCGCCTCGGTCTCGGTGACGCTCAGATCGGCCATGACCTTGTCGAGAATACCCACGAAGATTTTCTGCTCCTGCGGCACGGCCATTGCCAACTGGTAGCGATAGGGCGTTTCGCCGCTGACGTAGAGTCCTTCGAGCTTGAGCTGACGCAGGCTCCAGACACTGGAGGCGAGATCACCGATGACCGCATCGACCTTGTCGGTGGCCAGGGCCTGCAAGGCCGAGCTGACGTTGGGCAGGGCCACGAGGTTGAGGTCCGGGTAATGGCTGCGTAACAACTCATGGGGCGCGTAGTTTTCCACCACCGCGATCTTCAACCCATAAAGTTCCTTCATGTTATGGGGTTTGGCGCCACCTTCATGGGCCAGGATGACAATCGGGAAGTCCAGGTAGGGACGGGTAAAGGACAAGTAGGTCTGGCGTTCCGGGGTCGACATGATGCCGGGTAGCAGGTCGACTTGGCCTGTCCTGGCCAGTTGCAGTACCTCGGTCCAGCTCACGGGCTCGATGGGGGTGAGCTTGATGCTCAGGCGGTCTTCGATCAGATGGATGTAGTCGGCTGCCAGCCCCTGATAGACGCCGCTTTCGCCCCTGAACTCGAAGGGAGGCCACGATGCGTCGACGCCCAGGCGTAGTTGCGGATGGGCTTTGAGCCAGTCACGTTCGTCATCGGTGAGATTCAACGCGCCAGCCGTTGCGGTCCAGGCAAGCAGCGAAAACAGCAGCATTGCCGTCAGTCTGGGCATAACGGTCTCGTTATGGCTCGGGGGATGATTCGAGTGTAGACGGGCGGCGCGCGGATGGCGGATGGAGAAAAGGGAATCTGCATAAAGCAAAACCCCCGGCGAGCCGGGGGTTTTGATGTTACTCGTCGAGGAAGGAGCGTAGATGCTCGCTTCGCGTCGGGTGGCGCAGCTTACGCAGCGCCTTGGCTTCGATCTGGCGAATCCGCTCACGGGTGACATCGAACTGCTTGCCGACTTCCTCAAGGGTGTGGTCGGTATTCATGTCGATGCCGAAACGCATGCGCAGGACCTTGGCTTCACGGGCGGTGAGACCGGAGAGCACTTCGCGAGTCGCTTCCTTGAGGCTCTCAACGGTAGCAACATCGATTGGCGACTGCATGGTCGAGTCTTCGATGAAGTCACCCAGATGGGAGTCTTCGTCATCACCGATCGGGGTTTCCATGGAGATCGGCTCTTTGGCGATCTTCAATACCTTGCGGATCTTGTCCTCAGGCATTTCCATGCGTTCGCCCAGCTCTTCCGGGGTCGGTTCGCGACCCATCTCCTGCAGCATCTGCCGGGAAATACGGTTGAGCTTGTTGATCGTCTCGATCATGTGCACCGGAATACGGATGGTGCGGGCCTGGTCGGCGATCGAGCGAGTGATCGCCTGACGGATCCACCAGGTGGCATAGGTCGAGAACTTGTAGCCGCGACGGTATTCGAACTTGTCCACTGCCTTCATCAGGCCGATGTTGCCTTCCTGGATCAGGTCGAGGAATTGCAAACCGCGGTTGGTGTACTTCTTGGCGATGGAGATCACCAGACGCAGGTTCGCTTCAACCATCTCTTTCTTCGCGCGGCGGGCCTTGGCCTCGCCGATCGACATGCGACGGTTGATGTCCTTGATCTCGGCAATCGTCAGACCGGTTTCGGTCTCGAGCGCAGTCAGCTTCTGCTGGCAACGGATGATGTCCGGCTGCAGGCGACCAATGGCTTCGGCGTACTTGCTCTTGCCTTTGGCCAGGGCCTCGGTCCAGCTTTCGTCAACTTCGTTGCCCGGGAACTGGCGCAGGAAGTCGGCACGCGGCATGCGAGCATCACGCACGCACAGTTGCATGATGGCGCGTTCCTGCTGGCGCAGGCGGTCCAGGGCACTGCGAACGCGCTCGACCAAGCCTTCGAACTGCTTCGGTACCAGCTTGATCGGCATGAACAGCTCGGCCAGGACCAACAATTCGGCAATCGCCGCCTTGTTGTGGCGACCGTGCTTTTTCAGGGCCTTGCGGGTGATTTCCATCTGCTCGGCCACGGCGCCGAAACGCTGTGCGGCAATGACCGGATCCGGACCGCTTTCGGCTTCTTCTTCGTCGTCGCTGGCTTCGGCTTCTTCGTCGTCCGTGTCGTCGTCGGCTTTCACCGCCTTGGGATCGACAGGCGGTGGTACTTCGGCGGCAGGCGGCGCAATGCCGTCGTCCGGGTCGATGTAGCCGCTCAGGACGTCGGACAGCCGACCGCCTTCGCTGGTGACGCGATCGTACTCGCTGAGGATGTGATCAACCGTGCCGGGGAAGTGCGCGATTGCGCCCATCACTTCACGGATGCCCTCTTCGATACGCTTGGCGATTTCGATTTCGCCTTCACGTGTGAGCAGCTCTACCGTACCCATTTCGCGCATGTACATGCGCACCGGGTCGGTAGTGCGACCGATGTCGGTTTCCACTGCCGCCAACGCAGCCGCTGCTTCTTCGGCAGCGGCTTCGTCGGTATCGGCTTCGGCCAACAAAAGGGCATCCGCATCCGGAGCACTCTCGAATACGTTGATCCCCATGTCGTTGATCATGCGGATGATGTCTTCCACCTGTTCCGGATCTGAAATATCCTCCGGCAGGTGGTCGTTGACCTCCGCGTAAGTCAGGTAACCCTGCTCACGACCACGGCTGATCAACTCTTTGAGGCGAGACTGCTGTTGCGCTTTTCCGGACATAACACCCTATCCACTGAAGGTCTTGGCGGGCAAAAAACAAGCCGAGGATTATACCCGAGCTATGACCTCACGCGCCAGTTGAGGTCGGGTTTGATGCAGGAAGATTGCGTTTTAGCAGTTCAAGCAGCTGATTTTTGTCTTCAGCGCTCAAATCGCCTTGCCGCGACTTCCTGATGAGTTGTTCCAGTTTTCGCTCGGTTTGACGGGCTGACAGACTGGTTATGGTGTCGAAAAACTGTTGTTCAAGGTTTTCTCCTTCAATCAGCCACTCCTTTTCCGCCAAACGGGTGAGTAATCGACCCTGTTCGGTGCCGTGCCAACGCGAAATCAGTTGAAATGAGCTTAGCCCAGGATTCTTTTGCACGGCTTCGAGCAAGGCCACGAGCAGCTGTGCATGGGTGTTTTCTTCATCGGCCAGGTGACCGGCGGTCTCGACCTTCTCCGCCAACTGCGGATGATGGACCAGGGTGCGCAGGGCGGTAAGCGTTGGCGGTTCGACGGCGGCCGGGGTCCGTGGGCCACGGGGCTCGTCGCGGTCGCCGCGCTTGCCGTTCTTGTCCCAGGGCTTCTTGTCCCACTTCTTGCCGCCCGCGCCGGGCTTTTTCGGTGTCCACTCCTGCTGGGGGACGTAGGTCTCCTGCGGGGCATGATAGTCCGAATAGTCGGGCATGGCGTCGTAGTCGATGCCGGGATCATAGGCCGGTGGCGCGTCGGCCGGCGCACTATGCACCAACTGACTGACGGTTTCGCTGGTCAGGCCGGTGATCTGGGTGAGGCGCTGGCGCATCAGGGTGCGCAGGTTGGCGCCGGGTACCTTGTCGATCAGCGGCGCGGCGAGGGTGGCCATGTGCGCCTTGCCTTCCAGCGAGCGCGGATCGGCCTCTTCGGTCAGTTGCTGGAAGAAATAATCCGCCAGCGGCTGCGCGTGCTGGTTGATCCGGGCGCGGAAGGCGTCAGTGCCTTCGGCGCGAATCAATGTGTCCGGGTCTTCACCTTCGGGCAGGAACAGGAAGCGTGCGCGCCGCCCGTCCTGCAGGCTGCTCAGGGTGGCTTCCAGTGCGCGCCAGGCGGCATTGCGGCCGGCCTGGTCGCCGTCAAAGCAGAACAGGACGTTGGGCACCACGCGAAACAGGCGTTTGAGGTGTTCTTCGCTGGTGGCGGTGCCCAGGGTCGCGACGGCGTTGCGCAGCCCTTGCTGGGCCAGGGCGATGACGTCCATGTAGCCTTCGACGACGATGATTTCGTCGAGGTTGCGGTTGTTCTTGCGGGCTTCGAACAGGCCGTAGAGTTCCTGGCCCTTGTGAAACACCGGGGTTTCCGGCGAATTCAGGTACTTCGGCTTGTCGTCGCCCAGTACCCGACCGCCGAAGGCGATGATCCGGCCGCGGCTGTCGCGGATGGGGAACATCACGCGGTCGCGAAAGCGGTCGTAGCGCTTGCCGGTTTCGGCATTCTCGATCAGCAGGCCGGCGTCGATCATGGCTTTCTGCTGCAGTGTGTCGCTGGACAGGTGCTTGAACAGGTTGTCCCAGCCCGGCGGGGCGAAGCCCAGGCCGAAATCCCGGGCGATCTCACCGGTCAGGCCGCGGCCCTTGAGGTAGTCCACCGCCGCCTTGCGCGCCGGATGGCTCTTCAGGGCCTGGCGATAAAAGTCGGCGGCGGCGGTCAGGAGCGGGTAGAGCGGCGAATCGGTCGGCTGGCGCGGCTTGTGCGCGCGTCCGCTTTCCTCGCGGGGAACTTCCATGCCGGCGGCTTTGGCCAGGTCCTCGATGGCCTGGGGGAAGTCCAGGTTGTCGTGGTCCATGAGAAAGCCCAGGGCGTTGCCGCCAGCGCCGCAGCCAAAGCAATAGTAGAACTGCTTGTCCGGGCTGACGCTGAAGGACGGGGTCTTTTCCTTGTGGAACGGGCAGCAGGCAGTGTAGTTCTTGCCAGCTTTTTTCAGTTGCACGCGCGAACTCACCACGTCGACGATGTCGGTGCGGTTGAGCAGGTCGTCAATAAAGCTTTGGGGAATTAGCCCGGCCATGGCGTTCTCATCATCGCAGAGTGCTCGATAGCTGGAACGGAAAGGGTGTGCTCGTCGTTAGCCTTGGAAGGCTCGTCAGTAAAGACGCGCACCGCTGGCAAGTGCCAGGTCTGACGGGGTGAAGCAGGTTCGTCTGGGTCGCATCGGCGGCTTCGACGGTGAAGCATCAAGCGATATCCGCAAATGCCATTAGCCCGGCTGAGGGCCGGGCTTGGCAGAAGCTTGCAACGAACGTCTGTGTATTAGTACAGACGAACGGCGCGGCGCTGTTCGCGCTGAACTTTCTTGGCGTGACGTTTGACAGCTGCTGCTGCCTTGCGCTTACGCTCCGAAGTCGGCTTCTCGTAAAATTCGCGGCTACGAACTTCAGCCAGAACACCGGCTTTTTCGCAGGAGCGCTTGAAACGACGCAGAGCTACGTCGAAGGGTTCGTTCTCTTTAACTTTGACGGCTGGCATCCAGAGCTACCTTCATTCATTACCGGGGTCGACGTCCTCAGGCAAAAGCGCACTGGAGATCGTCGGTTTTTAAGGGTTGCGGATGTTAACCCCTCATGGCGCGGAATGCAAAGCCTCTGATCGAAAACCGCTGGTAGGGGCCCGGAGTGACGACTATTATGCGCGCCTTCGAATTCAGCCTCTACAAGGCGCAAACCCATGCTAGTACTGGGATTAGAAACCTCCTGCGACGAAACCGGTGTCGCGCTGTACGACAGTGAGCGCGGGCTTCTCGCCGATGCGTTGTTCAGTCAGATCGACCTGCACCGCGCCTATGGCGGCGTGGTACCGGAGCTGGCCTCGCGTGATCACGTCAAACGCATGCTGCCGTTGATCCGCCAGGTCCTGGCCGAAGCCGACTGCGCGCCGAGCGAGATCGATGCAATTGCCTACACGGCTGGCCCCGGCCTGGTCGGGGCCTTGCTGGTCGGGGCTTCGTGCGCTCAGGCGCTGGCTTTTGCCTGGGATATACCGGCCCTGGGCGTGCATCACATGGAAGGTCACTTGCTGGCGCCCATGCTGGAAGAGCAACCGCCGGCGTTTCCGTTCGTCGCTTTGTTGGTCTCCGGCGGGCACACCCAGCTGGTTCGCGTCGATGGCATCGGTCAATACGCGTTGCTGGGGGAAACCCTGGACGACGCGGCTGGCGAAGCCTTCGACAAGACGGCGAAGATGATCGGTCTCAATTATCCGGGTGGTCCGGAAATCGCCCGGTTGGCCGAGCAGGGCGTGGCGGGGCGTTTCGTTTTCCCGCGGCCGATGTGCGATCGCCCGGGGCTGGATTTCAGTTTCAGCGGTTTGAAAACCTTCGCCTTGAATACCTGGCAGCAGTGCGTCAGCGCTGGAGACGACGGTGAGCAAACCCGTTGCGACATCTCGCTGGCCTTCCAGCAGGCGGTGGTGGAGACTTTGACCATCAAGTGCAAGCGGGCATTGAAGCAGGCGGGCATGAAGCGCCTGGTGATCGCCGGCGGCGTCAGTGCCAACAAGGCCCTGCGCGCTTCGCTGGAAAAGATGCTGGGCGAGATGAGGGGCGATGTGTTCTATGCCCGCCCCGAGTTCTGCACCGACAATGGCGCCATGATCGCGTTTGCCGGCTGCCAGCGGCTGCAGGCCGGGCAGAAGGAAAGCCTGGCGATCAGTGTGCAGGCACGTTGGCCGATGGAGCAGTTGTCGGCGATTTAAGTGGGGGCCGCGTGAGGTGGCGGGTGAGCCATCTTCACGGCCAGGATCAGAAATGTCGTTCGCGCCCTGCGAAAAGGTCGCGTAGATTGCCGCGATGGCGCCAGACGATCAGTCCGGTTACCACGCTCATCGGCAGCAAGGCGGCGGGTTCCTGCCAGGCCAGCAGCGGCAGGGTCAGCGGGGTGGCGATCAGGGCGGCGAGCGAGCTGGTGCGGGTGAGGGAGAAGGTCAGTAGCCAGATCACGAGGGCCAGCAGGGCGGCGGGTGGATAAAGCCCGAGCAGCATGCCGGCCGCCGTGGCGACGCCTTTGCCGCCGCGGAAGCGGAAGTACAACGGAAACAGGTGACCGAGGACGGCACAGAGCCCGACCCAGGCTTGTTGTTGGAGCGACAATCCGGCGGCGTTGGCGATCAGCACCGGCAGCAGGCCTTTGCACAGATCGCCGAGCAAGGTCAGGATGGCCAGCTTCTTGCCGGCCAGGCGCAGCATGTTGGTCGCGCCGGCATTGCCCGAGCCACTCATTCGCGGATCGGGGCTTCCCGTGAGGCGGCTGAGCAAAATGGCGAAGGACAGAGAGCCGAGCAGGTAGGCGAGGATCGCCAGTAACCAAAACATGCTAACTATTCCGGGTGGGGACGCCCTGATTCTAACGGCGCATTGCGCCCTTGTCGTGCTGCGGAGAGAAGTGCTTGGACAGAGTGTTTATCGAGGGCCTGGAAGTCGACACCGTGATCGGTGCCTATGACTGGGAGCGCGGCATCCGTCAGTGCCTGCGTCTTGATCTCAGTTTTGCCTGGGACAACCGCCCGGCGGCGGCCGGCGACGATCTGAGCCTGGCCCTCGATTATGCGAGCGTTTGCGCGCGCATCCAGTTGTTTGCCGAGCAGTCGCAGTTCCAACTGGTGGAGACCTTCGCCGAACGCCTGGCCCAGGTGTTGATGAGCGAGTTCCAGATTCCCTGGTTGCACCTCAAGTTGACCAAGCCGGGTGCCGTTGCGGCGGCCAAGGGCGTGGGCGTGGAGATCGAGCGCGGATGTCGCTAACTCAGGTTTATCTCGGGCTCGGCAGTAATATCGAGCGCGAAACCCACTTGCGCGCCGGGTTGGATGCGCTGGCCACTTTCCTGGTGGATATACGCTGTTCGGCGGTGTTCGAAAGCCAGCCGGTGGGCATCAAGAGCGGGCCGTTCTTCAATCTGGTGGTCTCGGCATTTACCGACCTGCCGTTGCTGGAGTTGGATCGGCGCTTGAAGTTCATCGAGGCTGACAATGGCCGTTATGCGCCGGATCGCAAAGGGCTGCCACTGGATATCGATGTGCTGTTGTATGGCGATTGGGTCGGGAATTTCGACGGGCTGATCCTGCCGCGGGCGGAAATTCTCAAGAATGCCTTTGTGTTGTGGCCGTTGGCGCTGATTGCACCGGAGCGACAGCATCCCGAGGCGGGGAAATCTTTCGCGACATTGTGGCAAGAGGCGCGGATCGATCAGGTGCTGGCCCCCGTGGCGTTTGAGTGGCGTGGGGTACAGTTGACGCCGCCGGATCTGTTGTAGGTCGTAAGGTCGGCGCGGTCATTGTGGGCGTCAGCTTGCTGGCGATGAGGCCCGCAAGCCTTGCAGCGATTATTCGGCCGCCATCGCCGGCAAGCCGGCTCTCGCGCTGCTTAGTGTCGAATCAAGAACTTGCACGCGACTCGATAGCCAATGTGGGAGCGGTGCTTGCCCGCGAAGCTTCTGGCCCCCTCAAGGGCCTCTTCGCGGATAAATCCGGCCCCCACAGGGTGGGGGCGTGCGTTTCAGCCAGTACTTTTTTCCTTGTAGGCCTTGAGGGCTTTGAGGCGCTCACGCTTGAGCGCTTCGCCCAGTTCCGGCCCCTTGAAGCCCTGTTCCAGCAGCGGCTGAACCGCAACTGCCTTGGCCGCCGCCGCCGCCCCGCGTAAATAATCCGCCTGTGGATAAGTTCGCTGCTCCAGCCCCAGGCGTCCGCGCGCGTCCATTTCGCAGGCGGCGATGAACTCCTCGAAACGCTGCGGTCGTCGATAGACATCGAAACTCTGCAACAACTCCAGCAAGGTCGTGGCCTTGAGCTCCAGGGCGCGATGGCCATGGGTATGGTATTCGCCCACCAGCAAGGCCAGTTCCTGGCAGTCGCGCGGCGCCTTGTAGCGCTCGTTCACCGCCTTGATCAGCTTCAATCCCTTGAACTCGTGGGCAATATGCTTCGGCCATTGGCTTTCGGGTGTCAGTCCCTTGCCGAGGTCGTGCAGCAGGCAGGCCCAGCGCACGGTCAAGGGTTGCTGATGGCGCCCGGCTTGTTCCAGAACGCTCAGGGTATGCACGCCGCTGTCGATTTCCGGGTGATGGGCTTCAGGTTGCGGTACCCCGAACAACGCATCGACTTCTGGAAACAGCACGGCGAGTGCGCCGCAGTCGCGCAGCACCCGGATAAACACCTGGGGCTGGCCTTCCATCAGGGCGCGGGAGATTTCCTTCCAACTGCGCTCTGGCGTCAGCGTCTGCAGTTCACCCGATTCAGCCAGCTGGCGCATCAGTGCCAGTGTCTCGGGAGCGACCTTGAAACCCAGGGCGGCATAACGCGCGGCAAAGCGGGCAACGCGCAGGACCCGGAGGGGATCTTCGGCAAATGCGGGGGAAACGTGGCGGAGAAGACGGGCTGCGAGATCCGCCTGGCCGTGATAGGGATCGGTCAGGTTGCCGTGCTCGTCTTCCGCCATGGCATTGATGGTCAGGTCCCGACGGATCAGGTCCTCTTCCAGTGTGACCTCGGGGCTGGCGTGGAAGGTGAAGCCGCCATAACCGCGTCCGCTCTTGCGTTCGGTCCGGGCCAGGGCATATTCCTCGCCACTGGAGGGATGGAGAAACACTGGAAAGTCCGCGCCGACCGGGCGAAACCCCTTGGCGAGCATGTCTTCGGCGCTGGCACCGACCACGACCCAGTCGATATCGGTCACCGGTTGGCCCAACAGGCGATCGCGAACCGCGCCGCCGACTTTATAAATCTGCATGAAAAACCTCCGTTGGCACGACAGGATAACCTGTGTATCGCGCCAACGGAGGCAAGGACGCGGTTCAGAGATGAATCACGGCCAGGTCCAGTCGACCGTAATCCCCATCGCTGTGCTCGCCTCTGGGCGGGACGTGGTGGGTTTTCATGACCTGGTCGCCCTGCAGGGTTTCCAGGTGGATATCGAAGCCCCAGAGGCGGTGCAGGTGCTTGAGCACTTCCTCGGTCGAGTCACCCAGGGGTTTGCGGTCATGTTGCTGGTGACGCAGGGTCAGCGAGCGGTCACCACGGCGGTCGATGCTCCAGATCTGCACGTTGGGCTCGCGGTTGCCCAGGTTGTACTGGGCGGCCAGGGTTTCGCGAATGGTCCGGTAGCCCACTTCGTCGTGGATGGCCGGCACCAGCAGGTCGTCGCGCTGGTCGTCATCGAGGATGCTGAACAGCTTGAGGTCGCGAATCACTTTCGGTGACAGGTACTGCAGGATGAAGCTCTCGTCCTTGAAGCTGCTCATGGCGAACTTGATGCTCGAGAGCCAGTCACTGCCGGCCAGTTCCGGGAACCAGTGACGATCCTCATCCGTGGGGGACTCGCAGATCCGTCGAATGTCGCGATACATGGCAAACCCCAGTGCATAGGGGTTGATGCCGTTGTAGTAGGGACTGTCGAAGCCCGGTTGGAACACCACGCTGGTGTGGGAGGTCAGGAACTCCATCATGAAGCCGTCGGTGACCAGTCCTTCGTCGTAGAGATCGTTCATCAGGGTGTAGTGCCAGAACGTCGCCCAGCCTTCGTTCATGACCTGGGTCTGGCGTTGCGGGTAGAAATATTGGGCGATCTTGCGCACGATCCGGACGATTTCCCGTTGCCAGGGCTCCAGCAGCGGTGCGTGTTTTTCGATGAAATAGAGGATGTTTTCCTGGGGTTCGGGGGGGAAGCGTGCGTTGTCCTTGTCGCTGAACTTGTCCGCGCCCTTGGGGATGGTGCGCCACAGGTCGTTGATCTGCTTTTGCAGGTGTTCCTCGCGGTCCTTCTGCCGCCGCCGTTCCTCCTCGGCGGAAATCGGATAGGGTCGTTTGTAACGGTCGACACCGTAGTTCATCAGGGCATGGCAGGAGTCGAGCAGGTCCTCGACCGCGTCGATGCCATGGCGCTCCTCGCATTGCATGATGTACTGCTTGGCGAAGACCAGGTAGTCGATGATCGAGCTGGCATCGGTCCAGGTGCGGAACAGGTAGTTGCCCTTGAAGAAGCTGTTGTGGCCATAGCAGGCATGGGCCACTACCAACGCCTGCATGCAGATGGTGTTTTCTTCCATCAGGTAGGCGATGCATGGATCTGAGTTGATCACGATCTCGTAGGCCAGCCCCATCTGGCCGCGGCTATAGGATTTTTCCGTGCTGAGGAAGTGTTTGCCGTAGGACCAATGGTGATAACCCAGGGGCATGCCGACGGAGGCGTAGGCGTCCATCATCTGCTCGGCGGTAATGACCTCGATCTGGTTGGGGTAGGTGTCCAGGGCGTAGCGATTGGCGATACGGCTGATTTCGCGGTCGTAGGCCTGGATCAGCTCAAAGGTCCACTCCGAACCGGTGGAGATGGGTTGGCGCTTCTGTTGTTTCTGTTTCTGCTCTTTGGCGGTCATGTCACTAACCTGCGCTGGAAGAGTTCACGGAAGACCGGATAGATATCGCCGGCCGACACCAGCTGCTGCTGGGCAAACGTATCGCCGAACGCTTCGCTGATGCGCTCGTATTCGTACCACAGGGCCTGGTGTTCGCGGGGGGTGATCTCCACGTAAGTGTAGTACTGCACGAACGGCATGATCTGGTTGATCAGGATATCGCGGCAGATCGGTGAGTCATCGTTCCAGTTGTCGCCGTCGGACGCCTGGGCAGCGTAGATGTTCCACTCGTTGGTCGGGTAGCGCTCGGCCATGATCTCCTGCATCAGCTTCAATGCGCTGGAAACGATGGTGCCGCCGGTTTCCCGCGAGTAGAAGAACTCCTCTTCGTCGACTTCCCGGGCGCTGGTGTGATGGCGGATGAACACCACTTCGATCTTGTCGTAGTTCCGTTTGAGAAACAGGTACAGCAGGATGAAGAAACGCTTGGCGATGTCCTTGGTCGCCTGGGTCATGGAGCCGGACACGTCCATCAGGCAGAACATCACGGCCTTGGAGCTGGGGTTGGGTTGCTTGACCAGCAGGTTGTACTTGAGGTCGAAGGTGTCGAGGAACGGTATGCGGTGGATACGCGCGCTGAGTTTCTCGATTTCCGCCTCGATTTCCTGGATATCGCCGAAGTTGTCCGGTTCTTCCCGTTTCAGGCGCTCCAGTTCGGCCTTGACTTCCTTGAGTTTGGCCCGGCTGCTGCCGGACAGGGCGATTCGCCGCGCATGGGCCGAGCGCAGGGTGCGGATGATGTTGATGCGCGAGGGGTTGCCCTCGTTGCTGATCCCGGCGCGGACGGTTTTGAAGGTATCGGTGCCGGTGAGGTTGCGTTTGACCAGGTTCGGCAGTTCCAGGTCTTCGAACATGAATTCGAGAAACTCTTCCTGGGTGATCTGGAAGACGAACTCGTCCATCCCTTCGCCCGAGTTGCCAGCCTTGCCCGGGCCGCGGCCACCGCCGCCGCCAGGAGGTCGGGGAATATGCTCGCCGCTGGTGAATTCCTTGTTGCCAGGATGAACCACGGTCTGCTTGCCGCCACGGCCGTGGTGCAGCACGGGCTCATCGATGTCGCGGCCCGGGATGCTGATTTGTTCGCCATGCTCCATGTCGGTAATGGAACGCCGGCTCACGGCTTCCTCGACAGCCTTTTTGATGTGGTCACGATAACGCCGCAGGAAGCGCTGACGGTTCACCGTGCTCTTGTTCTTGCCATTGAGACGTCGGTCGATCACATAGCTCATGAGGAGCCCTCCGGACAGCTTCAAGTTACAAGCTTCAAGCGCCAAGCTGGAAGCTTAAAGACAAGCGGTCAGCTCCTGCACCGCAAGCACGTCGATAAACGTGCCCGCGGCTTGTCGCGTGCCGCTTGCAGCTGCCGTTACTACTGCGATTTCCTGACCCGCAGATACCACTCGGAGAGCAGTCGTACCTGTTTGTCGGTGTAGCCACGTTCGACCATGCGTGTGACGAAGTCGTTGTGTTTCTGTTGATCCTCTTTGCTGGCTTTGGCGTTGAAACTGATGACTGGCAGCAGATCCTCGGTGTTGGAGAACATCTTCTTCTCGATCACCACCCGCAGCTTCTCGTAGCTGAGCCAGGTTGGATTCTTGCCGTTGTTGTTGGCCCGGGCACGCAGGACGAAGTTGACGATCTCGTTGCGGAAATCCTTCGGATTGCTGATGCCGGCCGGCTTCTCGATTTTCTCCAGCTCTTCGTTCAGGGCCACGCGATTGAGGATTTCGCCGGTTTCCGGGTCGCGGTATTCCTGGTCCTGAATCCAGAAGTCGGCGTACAGCACGTAGCGGTCGAAGATGTTCTGGCCGTACTCGCTGTAGGATTCCAGGTACGCGGTCTGGATTTCCTTGCCGATGAACTCGATATAGCGCGGTGCCAGGTATTCCTTGAGGAAGCGCAGGTAGCGCTCACGGGTTTCGGCCTGGAACTGTTCCTGTTCGATCTGTTGTTCCAGCACGTACAGCAGGTGCACCGGGTTGGCGGCGATCTCGTGGGGATCGAAGTTGAAGACTTTCGACAGGATCTTGAAGGCGAAACGGGTCGACAGGCCGTTCATGCCCTCGTCGACACCGGCGCTGTCGCGGTACTCCTGGATCGACTTGGCCTTCGGATCGGTGTCCTTGAGGTTTTCGCCGTCGTAGACCCGCATTTTCGAGTAGATGTTCGAGTTCTCCGGCTCCTTGAGGCGCGAGAGCACGGTGAACTGGGCGAGCATCTTCAGGGTGTCCGGCGCGCAATGGGCCTTGGACAGGGAGCTGTTGAACAACAGTTTGTCGTAGATCTTCACCTCGTCGCTGACCCGCAGGCAGTACGGCACCTTGACGATGTAGATACGGTCGATGAAGGCTTCGTTGTTCTTGTTGTTGCGGAAGGTGTGCCACTCCGATTCGTTGGAGTGGGCCAGCAGGATGCCGGTGAACGGAATCGCCCCCAGGCCTTCGGTACTGTTGTAGTTGCCTTCCTGGGTGGCGGTGAGCAGTGGGTGCAGCACCTTGATCGGTGCCTTGAACATTTCCACGAACTCCATCAGGCCTTGGTTGGCCCGGCACAGCGCACCCGAGTAGCTGTAGGCGTCGGCGTCGTTCTGTGGGAACTCTTCAAGCTTGCGGATATCGACCTTGCCGACGAGGGCGGAGATGTCCTGGTTGTTTTCGTCGCCAGGTTCGGTCTTGGCCACGGCGATCTGGTTGAGGATCGACGGGTAGAGCTTGACCACCCGGAACTGGCTGATGTCACCGCCGAACTCGGCCAGGCGCTTGGTGGCCCAGGGCGACATGATGGTGTTCAGGTAGCGCCGTGGAATACCGAAGTCTTCCTCGAGGATCGCGCCATCTTCCGTGGCGTTGAACAACCCCAGTGGCGACTCGAAGACCGGCGACCCCTTGATGGCGTAGAAGGGCACTTTCTCGATCAGTTGTTTCAGTTTTTCGGCCAGGGACGATTTACCACCCCCCACGGGACCGAGCAGGTAGAGGATTTGTTTCTTCTCTTCCAGGCCTTGGGCGGCATGGCGGAAATACGAAACGATCTGGTCGATGCATTCTTCCATCCCGTGGAAGTCTTCAAAGGCCGGATAGCGACGGATCACCTTGTTGGAGAAGATGCGCGACAACCGTGAGTTGGTGGACGTATCCAGCAGTTCGGGTTCGCCGATTGCCAGTAGCAGCCTTTCAGCTGCCGACGCGTAAGCGCTGCGATCCTTTTTGCACAGCTCAAGGTACTCCTGCAGCGTGAGTTCTTCTTGCCGTGTGGATTCGAAGCGTTGTTGGAAATGGCTGAAAATGCTCATGACGTCACCTCGCTCGATACGTGGAGCCGGTGCCGGATCAATCAGTCCAGTGCTGGCATGCAACCGCAAGAAGCTGTTGCCGTTTACCCCCCAGAACACCTTCAAAGCGACGCTCACTTTGAAAATTACTACCGATGACCCGTACGCCGGTGTACCGGCTCTCCCCTGATTTGGATGGCCTGCGCTTAAGGATAGTTCGGAATCGGCGGGGGCAAGTCAAGATGAGCAATTAGTTATGCTTGACCGTTCGTCAGGAAAGGCTCTGGCCCGCGAATCCTGCGGGCTTCAGCGAGAGAAAAAAATTATTCGGACATATCTTGAGCAATTTCTGACGGATAGGTCGTGCGCCACAGTTCGAAGCCACCATCCAGGCTGTAGACGTCGCTGAAGCCCTGGCTGACCAGGTAGGCGGCCGCGCCCTGGCTCGAGTTGCCGTGGTAGCAGCACACTACCGTTGGGGCGTCGAGGTCGGCGGCGCGAATGAAATCGGCGATGTTGTGGTTGTCCAGATGCCGGGCGCCGCTGATATGGTTCAGGGCGAAGGTCTGCGGGTCGCGGATGTCGACGACCACGGCGCCTTGCTCGCGAAGGGCCTGGGCTTGGTCGGGCGGGATACGTTTGAATTCGGTCATGTCGGGCTCCGTCTGGTGCGGGTAGGTCGTACAGTCTAGCGATATAGCCAGGCCCGGAATCGCTCGGCCAGGGTTGGTGGCGGGGCGACACCACCCTGGGCGTCACATTTGCAGGTCAGGCGTTCGCCGGTATCAACGTTCATCAGGGTCATGGCGCCGCCCCAGACGCAGCCGGTATCCAGGGCGAAGATGCCGGGCTCGTCGCATTGACCCTCAAGCGCCGCCCAGTGACCGAAGATGATCTTCAGGTCCTGGGTCCGGCGTTCCTTGTAGCTGAACCAGGGGGCGTAGCCGCGCGGGGCGGTGTTGGCGCCTTCCTTGCCCTTGAGGTCGAGCTTGCCGTCGGCGGTGCAGAAGCGCATGCGGGTGAAGTAGTTGGTGATCACCCGCAGGCGGGTTACACCGTGCAACGCGCTATCCCACTTGTTCGGCTCGTTGCCGTACATGCCGTCGAGGAAGAGCGGCAAGAGGCTATCGTCGCGCAAGGCGGCTTCCACTTCAGCGGCGTATCTGAGGGCCTTCTTCAGGCTCCACTGCGGGGGAATGCCGGCATGGACCAGTACCACGTTGCGCTCGGCGTCATGGTGCAGCAGCTTTTGGCTGCGCAGCCAGTCCAGCAGTTCGACACGATCCGGCGCGTCGAGGATCTCGCGCAGTGTATCGCTTTTTTTCAGGCGTTCGATGTTATGTCCGGCTGCGAGCAGGTGCAGGTCATGGTTACCCAGCACGCAGACCAGCGACTCGCGCATGCCGTAGAGAAAACGCAGGGTTTCCAGGGATTGCGGACCACGGTTGACCAGGTCGCCCACCAGCCACAGTTTATCCTGGGCGGGGTCGAACCTGACGCGCTCAAGCAGGCATTTGAGCGGTTCCAGGCAGCCTTGCAGGTCACCAACGGCATACACCGCCATCAGTGCAGGGCCCCGGGCACGGCCAGGCGGAAGGGGGCGATCACGGCGTCGAAGCGCTTGCCGTCTTCGGCCAGCATCTGGTAGCTGCCTTGCATGTTGCCGACTTTCGTCGTCATCACCGTGCCGCTGCTGTAGGTGTGGCTCTGGCCGACCTCGATCAGCGGTTGCTGACCGACGACGCCGGCGCCGCGGACTTCTTCCACATGGCCGTCGCCATCGGTGATCACCCAGTGTCGTGACATCAGCCGGGCGGGCAGTTCACCGTTGTTCCGCACTGTGATGGTGTAGGCGAAAGCAAAGCGGTTCTGCTCGGGTTGCGATTGTTCCGCAAGGAAACGGGTGACGACGCTGACGTCGACCTGATAACGAGGATCGGACATGCAAAAGGCCTTGGAAGCTGAAGCGCAAGAGACGCTGGACGAAGCCCAGTCTAGGTCAAGTCCCGGGTAGTAGGCCAGCCATGCACGCTGGCCTGCTACCCGGCAGATCAGTTGGCGTCGGGGGCCGTGGCGACCTGCTCACTGAGTTTGTCGGCCAGGCGCACGAAGGCGGCCAGGTCGAGCTGTTCCGGGCGCAGGCTGCCGTCGACACCGGCGGCTTCGATCTCGGCATTGCTGAGCAGGGCCTTGAGGGTGTTGCGCAAGGTTTTGCGGCGCTGGTTGAAGGCTTCGCGAACGACGCGCTCGAGTAGCCGGTGATCCTTGGCCGGATGCGGGAGGACGGCGTGAGGCACCAGGCGGACGATGGCCGAGTCGACCTTGGGCGGTGGGTTGAAGGCGCCTGGGCCGACATTGAACAGGTGTTCCACGCGGCAGTGGTACTGGACCATGATCGACAGGCGTCCCCAATCGCCACCGCCGGGGCCCGCGGCGAGGCGCTCGACCACTTCCTTTTGCAGCATGAAGTGCATGTCGCGAATCAGACTGGCGTTGTGCAGCAGGTGAAAGATCAGCGGCGTGGAGATGTTGTAGGGCAGGTTGCCGACCACCCGCAGGCTGTTGGGCGCCGGGTTCAGGCGGGTGAAGTCGAACTTCAGCGCATCGCCCTGGTGCAGGCTGAAATTGGACCGGCCGGCGAATTGCTGGTTGAGGATCGGCACCAGATCCTTGTCCAGCTCAACGACATCCAGTTGCGCGCCGCTGTCCAGCAGGCCCTCGGTCAGGGCGCCCTGGCCCGGGCCGATTTCCAGCAGGCGGTCTTCGGTCTTGGCATTGATGGCGCGCAGGATGCGGTCGATCACACCGGCGTCGTGCAGGAAGTTCTGTCCGAAACGCTTGCGCGCCCGGTGTTGGTATTGCTCGGTCATAAACGGGTCTCGGCCATCTGGTAGGCGGTTTCCAGGGCGACTTGCAGGCTGCCGGTGTCGATGTTGCCGCTGCCGGCCAGGTCCAGGGCAGTGCCGTGGTCGACCGAAGTACGGATGATCGGCAAGCCCAGGGTCACGTTGACTGCGGCGCCGAAACCTTTGTACTTCAGCACGGGCAGGCCCTGGTCGTGGTACATCGCCAGCACCGCGTCGCAGTGCTCCAGATATTTGGGGGTAAACAGAGTGTCGGCGGGCAGCGGGCCACGCAGGTCCATGCCTTCGCCGCGCAGGCGCTCCAATGTCGGTTCGATGATATCGATTTCTTCGTGGCCCAGGTGCCCGCCTTCGCCGGCATGGGGGTTGAGCCCGCAGACCAGGATGCGTGGGTGGGCGATACCGAACTTTTTCCGCAGGTCGTCATGCAGGATGCGGGTGACCCGCTCCAGGCGCTCCGCGGTAATGGCATCGGCGACCTGCCGCAGGGGCAGGTGAGTGGTCACCAGGGCCACGCGCAGCCCACCGGTTGCCAGCATCATCACCACCTGGGCGGTGTGGGTCAGGTCGGCGAGGAATTCGGTGTGGCCGGAAAAGGCGATGCCGGATTCGTTGATCACGCCTTTGTGCACGGGGGCGGTGATCATGCCGGCGAAATCGCCGTCCAGGCAACCGTTGCCGGCACGGCTCAGGGTTTCCAGGACAAACGCCGCATTGGCCTTGTCCAGTTGCCCGGCGACGACGGCGGTCGACAGCGGGGTATCCCAGACATACAGGCTGCCTGCGGGTGCCGGTTGATCGGGCCATTGGCCCGGTGCCACGGACAGCAGGTCGACCGCCACACCCAGTTGCGTGGCCCGCTCACGGAGCAGGTCACGACTGGTAATGGCGATCAGGGGGTGAGGCTGGGGCTGCGAGGCGAGCAGCAGGCAAAGGTCTGGACCAATGCCCGCCGGCTCGCCGGGGGTCAATGCGAAACGCTGGGGTTTCACTTTGGCGCCTGTTCCGCGCCGGGGAGCTTGATTTCAACGTAGGCTTCGTCGCGGATCTGCCGCAGCCAGGTTTGCAGCTCTTCATCGTATTTGCGATTGCGCAGCACGGTCATCGCTTGCTGTTCGCGGGCCTGGGTGGTGCTGTCGGTGGCGCGGCGGCCGAGGACTTCCAGGACGTGCCAGCCATATTGGGTCTTGAACGGTTTGGACAGGACGCCTTGTGGGGTCTTGGCCATCACTTCGCGGAATTCCGGTACCAGTGCGTTCGGGTCGACCCAGTTCAGGTCGCCGCCGTTGAGCGCCGAGCCCGGGTCTTCCGAGAAGCTCTTGGCCAGGGTGGCGAAGTCTTCGCCGTTGGAGATCCGCTCGTAGAGCTTCTGCGCCAGGGCCTGGGTTTCGGCTTCACTGCGAATGGCGTTGGGCTTGATCAGGATATGACGAACGTGCACTTCGTCACGCATCTGTGTCTCGCCACCGCGCTTTTCCAGGACTTTCAGGATGATGAAACCACCGGGTGTGCGTACTGGCTCGCTGATATCGCCAATCGCCATGCTGCTGAGCATGCGGTCGAACGGTGGTGGCAACTGGGCCGGCTTGCGCCAGCCCATGTCGCCGCCTTCCAGGGCGTTATCGCTGCCGGAGCGGGCAATGGCCAACTGACTGAAGTCGGCGCCTTGCTTGAGTTGCCGGTAGACATCCTGGGCCTGGGCCGCTGCCGCCTGGATAGCTTGCGAGCTGGCGCTGTCCGGGGTCGAAATCAGGATATTGGCCAGGTGCAGTTCTTCGGAGAGCTGCATCTTGCCCAGGTCCGAGGCGAGGAAGTTCTTCACTTCCTGTTCCGACACCTGGATACGCTCCGCGACGCGGCGCTGACGCACGCGGCTGATGATCATTTCCCGGCGAACCTGGTCACGGGCGTCCTCGTAGGAGAGGCCGTCGTGCGCCAGGGCGGCGCGGAATTGATCGATGTTCATGTTGTTGCGCTGGGCGATGGTACCGATGGCCTGGTTCAGCTCGTCGTCGCTGATGCGAATGCCGGAGCGCTCGCCGATCTGCAGTTGCAGGTTCTCGACGATCAGGCGGTCCAGGACCTGTTGGTCGAGGACACTGGTGGGCGGCACGCCGCCGCCGCGCTTGGCGATGGTCTGCTGAACCTCGTGGACGCGCTGGTCCAGTTGGCTCTTCATGATCACATCGTTGTCGACGATGGCCGCGACGGTGTCGAGGGGCTGCACGGCGGCGTGGACCGCCGCGCTCAGGACCAGCGCGCCCAGCATCAGCGGGCGCAGACAATCAGAAAGCTTGATCTTCACGTTGACGATAACCTTGGATGCCTTTGTCGAGGAAGCTCTCGACCTTGTTGCCCATGACGCCACCCAGGCCCTTCAGTACAAACTGAAGGAAGATACCGTGGTCGCCTCGTTCGTTTTGCGGAGCCTGTTGACTGAATTCGTCATACTGGACCCAGTAGCGGTTGATCAGGCGCATTTTCCAGCAGCAGTTGTCGTACTCGAAGCCACCGAAGGCCTCCAGCGTACGGTTGCGGTTGTAGTCGTACTGCCAGCGGCTGATGACGTTCCATTGTGGCACGACCGGCCAGATGACCGAGAAGTCGTGCTGCTCGATCTTGTAGTAGTCCTTCACGAAGCCTGGCTGGCCAGGTGTGCCGTAGTCGCCGCCGAACTGCCATTGACCGGTGTTCTGGTTGTAGATCACCTGGTCGTTGCGATAGCGATAGCCGGCGTTGATAACCTTGTTCGGGTTGTCTTCGGGCTGGTAGTGGAACATTGCACTGCCGGACCGTGGCTGGTGACTTTTCGGGTCCCAGTTGTAGTCGGCCGTGGCACGCCAGTCGCGGTTGAAGTTGTAGGCGTACTCCAGGGCATACGGCGAGACATTGGTCTTGGCGTCGGCGCGAGTCGCGAAGTCAACGCCCGGCAACTGTACGACGCGATCCTTGAAGTAGTACGCCTGGCCGACACTCACGCGCTGACGCTCGAAACCGTTGTCCTCGATCCAGCGGCTGGTGACGCCCAGGGACAGCTTGTTCTCGTCACCGACGCGGTCGTTGCCGGAGAAGCGGTTTTCACGGAACAGCGAGGCATAGTTGAAGCTGTACTCGCCGGTATCGAAGACGGGAATGTTCTTCTGGTCTTCCTCTGGAACATAGAGATAGAACAGGCGCGGTTCCAGCGTCTGGCGGTAGTTGGTGCCGAACAGCTCGGTGCTGCGGTCGAAATACAGGCCGCTGTCGATGCTGGCGATGGGGACTCCACGGTTTTGCGATCGGCTGTAGGTCCCGCCAACGTAATCCTTGCCTGCTGCCGCAGCCGCAATCTGAGCGTTCACAATATCGGTTTGACCCTGCGAACCCAGATCCAGATCGTATTGGGTGTACTGATACTTGAGCGACGGCGTGATGAAACCGTAAGTCCAGTTGAGTGGCAGGCTGACCCCCGGCTTGAGGTTAAGGCGGTCGCCGTTGGCGCGGGCCAGGCCGGTCACGTTGGTATCCAGGCGTGGCGTGGTGACGCCATCCTTGTCGGAGAATGTACCGGTTTCCAGGCTTCGCTCAAAGCGAACGGCTTCAGTTTCATAGCTGAAATTGAGCCCTTCCGGGTGATAAGGCAAGGTACCGTTGAAGGTGATCTGCGGCAGGCGGTTGTACGGCGTGATAACGGCCACGCTCGCCAATTGATAGGCCTGCACGTTCAACTGCGCGGTAAAGCTGTCACCACGATAGGTGGTCGTGGCCTGCTGATTCACATAGTCAGTGCTCTTGACGCCGAGCTGGTTGGTCTGCAAATCCTGGAAGTAGTACGGGTCGCTGATCTTGGTGTAGTCGACCGTGGTCAGGACCCGCGAATCCAGCCCGCCCTTGTGCTGCCAGTTGACCATGTAGCGATCTTTGGTGGCATCCGACTGCTTGTCGCGGTCGTTGCTCTCGTCGCTCAGGACCGCGCCGCCGAACTGCCCTTCGCTGGACTTGGTCAGGTAGCGGAATTCGCCTTCGGTCAACATCCCGCGCTTGCTCATGTAGTGCGGATACAACGTGGCATCGTAGTTCGGTGCCAGGTTGAAGTAGTAAGGCGTGGTCAGGTTGAAACCCGAGGTGCTGTCGCTGGAGAGGCTTGGCGGCAGGAAACCGGATTGCCGACGGTCATCGATCGGGAAATAGATATACGGGGTATAGAAGACCGGAATGTCCTTGACGCGCAAGGTCACGTTGGTCCCCGTGCCGAAGCCGGTCGCCGGGTTCAGGGTGATGTTGTTACCCTTGAGTTGCCAGGCGTTGCTGTTCGGTTCGCAGGTGGTGTACGTACCGTCCTTGAGGCGGATGATCGCGTTCTCGGCGCGCTTGGCATACAGCGCGCTGCCGCGCACACGTGACTTGTGCATCACATATTCGGCGTTATCGACCTGCGATTCGCCGGTGTCCAACTGCACCTCGGCATGGTCGCCGACCAGCAGGGCGCCCTGGTCGCGAACACGAACGTTGCCGTTCAGCTCGCCACGGTTTTCCGCTTGATACAGGCTGGCTTCGTCGGCTTCGACCTGCATGCTGCCCTGGCGCATGACCACGTCGCCGGCCAGTGTCGCGACCTGCTTGTCCTGCTCATAACGCGAGGCTTTGGCGCCGATGAAGGTCGGTGCATCACTTTTATTCGTCTTGTCATTCATGCCAGGACGAATTGGTTCGATATAGGAACCAGAGCAATAAGGACCGGCTTCGGCCAACTGCGCGGCAGTCAGCTTGTCACGCGGGACCCAGTCGAGGTGACTGTAGTCGGCGCTACGCGACTTCAGGCCGCGACCCTTGGCCTCGGTGACCAGCACCGGGCCGGCCGCCTTGTCGCTGCTGGCACCGCTGTCCGCCGGGGCATTGCTGCCCAGGGCCTCGGCATTGCCGTCATGCACGGGACGTGGCGGCAACTGGGCCGTGGTGGTCTTGGGCGCGCAATCCCAGGACCCGGAAGTCGAGACAGAACAGTCATACTGTTCCGCGGCGACCGCGAATGGGGTGGCAAGAGGTTGCAGAGCCAGCAAACCGCCGGTAACCAGCAACGGGAATTTTTTACGAAACGCGGGGGATTTCAATGCCATCTTATTAGTCCGGGCTTCCTGCGTGCCATCTGCCCGCGGTGGGGGTCACACGCCTATCGATGGTCAGAAAAAGATGCTGGATAATAAAGCAACACCCGCTTGACGGCTAGCGTCGTCGGAGACCCATGTAATGCCTGACCAAGATGTACGCTTGCAACACCTGAAAGTTTGGCTGGATCTGCAGTTGGAAAAGCTCTTCCAGGTCGAAGGTTGGGGCACCATTCCCCCGGCCACGTTGACCGCGGCCAGCAGCGATGCGAGTTTTCGGCGCTATTTTCGCTGGGAGGGCGAGGGCCGTAGTCTGATCGTGATGGATGCTCCGCCACCCCGGGAAAACTGCAAACCTTTCGTGGATATCGCCCATTTGCTGGCGAAATCCGCGATCAATGTGCCGAAAATTTACGCGCAGGATCTGGAAAACGGTTTTCTTTTGCTCAACGACCTGGGCAACCAGACCTATCTGGATGTGATCGACGCCGACAACGCCGATGGGTTGTTCGCCGATGCCATCGACGCCTTGCTGGCTTTCCAGCAACTGCCGATGGACAGCGAACTGCCCAGTTATGACGTGGCGTTGTTGCGCCGTGAGCTGGAACTGTTTCCCGAGTGGTACGTGGGGCATGAGTTGGGGCGTGCGTTCGATCCCGCGCAATTGGCGCTGTGGCAGCGGGTCAGCGGCCTGTTGATCGACAGCGCCCTGGCCCAGCCGAAAGTGCTGGTGCACCGTGACTATATGCCACGCAACCTGATGGTCAGCACGCCCAACCCTGGTGTGCTGGATTTCCAGGATGCGGTCTACGGGCCGGTGACCTACGACATTACCTGCCTGTTCAAGGACGCTTTCCTCAGTTGGCCCGAAGCGCGGGTCCACGGCTGGCTACGGGACTACTGGCAGCGGGCGGTTGACGCCGGGATCGCGGTACAGACCGATTTCGAGGCGTTCCTGCGGGCCAGTGACCTGATGGGCGTGCAACGCCATCTGAAAGTGATCGGGATTTTTGCGCGGATCTGCCATCGGGACGGCAAACCGCGTTATCTGGCGGATGTGCCGCGTTTCTTTGCCTATATAGACGCGGTGGTGGCGCGCCGCCCCGAGCTGGCCGAGCTGGGTGAGTTGTTGGCCGGTCTGCGTCAGCCGGTAGGTGTCGTGTCATGAAGGTGATGATTCTGGCCGCCGGTAAAGGCGAGCGGATGCGCCCGTTGACCTTGCACACCCCCAAGCCACTGATCCGGGCCGCGGGTACGCCCTTGATCGACTATCACCTGCGCGCGCTGGCTATCGCCGGCTTCAAGGACGTGGTGATCAACCACGCCTGGTTGGGGCAACAAATCGAAGACTACCTGGGCGATGGCTCCCGCTATGGCCTGCATATCGTCTATTCGCCCGAAGGTGAGCCGCTGGAAACCGGCGGCGGTATTTTTCATGCATTGCCGTTGCTGGGGGAGGAGCCTTTCCTGGTGATCAATGGCGATATCTGGACCGACTATGATTTTGCCTCCCTGCGTCGGCCGATCAGCGGGCTGGCACATCTGGTGATGGTCGACAATCCGGCGCATCACCCGTCCGGGGACTTCAATCTGCTTGACGGCCAATTGCATGACGGTGGAACGGTCGGCGAGAAACTGACCTATAGCGGTATTTCAGTCCTGCACCCGAAACTGTTTGCCGCCTGCACGGCCGGTGCTTTCAAGATCGCGCCGCTGTGGCGCGAGGCGATGGCGCAGGGACGGGTGAGTGGAGAGCACATGCGCGGACACTGGGTAGATGTCGGCACGCTGGATCGTCTGGCGCAAGTCGAGCAATTGTTGAAAGAGAGACAGTGATTATGTTGTGGCCAGGGACTCTGATTGGAGCCGGGGCGGGTTTTGCCATCGCCAGCATTCCGGGGGCCATGTTGGGCGCATTGCTCGGACAGGCGCTGGATCGGCGCCTGCAATTGCACAGCCTCGCACATTTGCGCGAACGCCTGGGGGGCAAGCCCGCGTTGCGTAACGATGAATTACTGTTCGTCCTGCTGGGACGGTTGGCCAAGAGTGATGGGCGGGTGGTCGACGGACATATCCAGCAGGCGCGCGAGGAAATGCGCCAACTGGATATGCACGACGCGGCGCTGCGCCGGGCGATTGCCGCGTTCAACCGGGGCAAGTCGGGGCATGATCGATTGCGCGGCTATCTGAACCATCTGAAGCAGCAGCCCCATGCCGCCGAAGGCGTTTTGCGGGCGTGCTGGCGGATGGTCTGGGCCGATGGCCGGGTCGGGTCGACGGAGCGTGAACTGATCATGCTCTGGGGCAAATGGCTGGGCTGGTCCAGGCAACAGGTCCAGGCCCTGGCCAATGACTACGAGCCCGGTCGCAAGTCGCTGTCGAACAGTACTGGGACTTACGAGGAGGCGCTTGTGTTACTGGGGGTGGCGGCCAACAGCGAGCCGGCGCAAATCAAGCGGGCTTATCGACGCCTGCTCAGCCGCCACCACCCCGACAAGGTTGCGGGCAGCGGGGCGACGCCTTTGCAAGTGCGTGAGGCTACGGAGAAGACCCGTGACCTGCACAATGCCTATTCGCTGATTCGCGAACGCAGGGATTTTCGTTAGGCCCTGGAGCGAAACCGCGGGCTTTGCGGAAAAACACCGTACCGGTAGGCGTCGGCTTGCTGGCGATAGCGGCCAATCAGACCGCGCGAGGCTTGCTGGTCTCATCGCCAGCAAGCTGGCTCCTTGTATTGGCCGCAGTGGGTAGGACGGTATCCGACCGTGCTCAGAGGCCGCCGACATCCTGCGGATTCAACCAGCCGCGAATGCGTCGGAACAATTGTTCCTGGCCGGCGTTGCCCGGCAGGGCCTTGAGTGCAACCTGGCTGTAGCTCGAGGTTTTCTGCCGCTTGCTGGCCTGCAACCGCTCCAGTGCGGCTTTGCGATCCAGCGGCCGGTCCTGATAGAAGAAATCCGCCGTTGCCAGTTTCAGTCCGGGGGTGAGCTGCGCCAGGTTCTGCGTGGCGCTGGTGGGGGTCTGCGCGGCGACCAGGACCAGTTTCTGTATCTGCGGCGAGGGCTTCTCGCTCATATAGCGGGCCACCCAGTAAGCGCCGGTGCCATGGCCCAACAGAACTACGCTACGAGCATTTTGCTGTTTTGCGTAGGCAATAGCCGCATCGATTCGTGCGAAGATTCGTTCTGCATCGGCCTTCAGTTGGTCTTCGGCGGTTTGTGCCGCGGCGTGATCGACCACCTCGGCTTCAGCGCTGGTCGCCTGTTCGATGGGTTTGGCCGTGGTGCTGGCGTCCTTGCCGTTGCTGGCGGTCGCTGCCGGCGCCGTGGGCGCCTCGGCCACCCGCGGCTGGATCGCATCGCTTTGCAGATCCGGCAAGGTCAGGCTCAGGCTGCTCCACTTGGCATCCGGGAACTTACCGCGCAACGGACCGATCACCTGGGGCCAGTCCGCCGTTTCGCCGGCACCGGGAACCAGGATCACGGCACCCAGGGGCGAGGGCGTGTTGGCCGGTTTCCACAAGGCCAGGAAGCTATCGCCTGCGGCCTGCAGTTGCTGTTGTTCCTGCTGGGGCAACTGCCGCTCCAGCGCGGCCGCGTCGTCCTGGCTACGCTCGGGCAGGGGCTGGCGCTCCGCCGGTTTTTCGGCGGGAGCTGGCGTAGGGGCCGGTGTTGGATTAGCCGCCAGGACTGGCGCGGCACAGGGTAGTATCAGCGACAGGCACAGCGCAGGCAGTGCCAGGCGGTAGAGAAAGGGCATCGGATTTTCCAGGCCAGAGTCATCCTGGCAGCCTAATGGGTTGGTCAGCATTTGTCAGTGTGTGAGCGTCGGATGATACGGTTTTGCTGCCTGTGGGTTATCGGCTGTTTGTGTTTTCCCTTGATCGCCTGGGCGGCTCCGGCTCCCCCTGGGCCGGTTATCGCTTTGTCCGGCGAGCAGCGCCAGTGGCTCGAGCAGCATCGCGAGCTGCGGGTCGGCCTGGTCTTGCAGGCGCCCTATGCGCAATATGATCGCCGCTTGCAGCGGTTGTCCGGGGCCAATGTGGACCTCATGAACTGGGTCGCCAACAGCCTCGATATCGAGCTGACCTGGCGCAACTTTCCCGATCAGGCGCAACTGGACAAAGCCTTGCGCGAGGGTGAGATCGACCTGGCGCCGGGGTTGACCCAGACCCCGGCGGGGTTGCACCTGTGGCTGTTCTCCGATCCGTACATGCGCGTACCGCAACTGGTGGTCGGTGAGCGCAACGGGGCGGGCGCCGTGGAGCTGGAAAAACTCGACAGCCAGACCCGCGTGGCCGTGCGCATGCCCAGCGTGGTCGCCGACTACCTGCGCGGCACATACCCCAGCCTCAATCTGCAGGGTGTCCCCCTGGAGCGGCAGGCCCTGCAATTGTTGGTGAGCCAGCAGGCCCGCTACGCGGTGATCGATGAGGCGCAGCTCGGTCGCTTGTCCAGTGAGGAGGAGTTCGCCGGACTGGCAGTGGTCGGCGATATCGGCTTTCCGCAACTGCTGCGGGTTGCGACGCGGCGTGACTGGCCGGAACTGGCCGGTATCGTGGAAAAGGCCCTGCACGCCATCCCGGCCCGGGATCTGGAGCAATTGCATGCCCGTTGGCTGCAACCGAAGTATCCACGTCTGGCCGAGTCGCCCGGTTTCTGGCAAAACCTGTGCTTGCTGCTGGCGGTGCTGCTGCTGGCAGGCTTGGCCATTGTTTTCTGGCTGCGTCGCCAGCAGCACAGCCTGGAGCACGAGTTACTCGCGGCCCGGGAAAACCTTGCCCGGCGCGAGGCGAGCGAGGAAGCCCTGCGCTTGACCCAGTTTTCCATCGATCAGAGCACGGTGGGGATTCTCTGGGTCAACTGGGACAGTCATGTCCGTTATGCCAACCGAGCGGCGGAAGAAATGCTCGGTTATCCGCCGGGCGGGGTGTTCGACCGCCCGTTGATCGACTTCGAGCCCAACCTGCACATGGATCGCTGGCTGAACCTGTGGAAGCGCGCCCGGGCCAATGAAGAGGGGGTGCAAAGCTTTGAAACCCAGTGTATTCGCGCTGATGGCAGTGTTCTGCCCGCCGATGTGTCGTTGAGTTTTTTGCGCTTTCGCGAAAGCGAATACCTGGTGGTCTATCTGAACGACGTCACCGAGCGCCGCCGCGCGCTGGCGGCGGTGCAGGAAAGCGAAGCACGCTTGAAGGCGATCGCGGCCAATGTGCCGGGCCTGGTGTTTCGCCTGGAGCGTGTGCCCCTGACCGGCGAGCTGCATTTTCCCTACATCAGCGAGGGCAGTGAAAGCCTGGTGGGTTACGCCCCGGCGATCCTGCGCCAACCGGGCATCGGGCTGCGCAGCCTGGTGCATGCGGATGACAAGGCCAGTTACCAGCAGACCCAGGATCGGGCACTGGATGCGAACAGCGACTGGTCCTGGCAAGGGCGGATCATGACCCGCGAAGGTCAGCAGCGCTGGGCCGAGATCAAGGCTATCAGCCGTCGCCTGGAGGATGGCAGCGTGGTCTGGGACGGTATCGTCTGGGATATCAGCGAAAGCAAGCGCATCGAGCTGGAGCTGGCAGCCTCCCGCGAACAGTTGCGTGAACTGTCAGCCCACCTGGAAAGCGTCCGTGAAGAGGAAAAAGCCCGTATCGCCCGGGAAGTTCACGACGAGCTGGGCCAGATGCTCACCGTGCTCAAGCTGGAAACCTCCATGTGCGAGCTGGCCTATGCCCAGCTCGATCCCGGCTTGAATGAGCGGCTCAACAGCATGAAGAAGCTGATTGCCCAGTTATTCCAGTTGGTCCGGGATGTGGCGACCGCCTTGCGCCCACCGATTCTCGATGCGGGTATTGCTTCGGCCATCGAGTGGCAGGCCCGGCGGTTCGAGGCTCGGACCCAGATTCCCTGCCTGGTGCAAGTGCCAGAGCATGTTCCGGCGCTCAGTGATGCGAAAGCCATTGGCCTGTTCCGTATCCTTCAGGAAGCACTGACCAATGTCATGCGCCATGCCCAGGCGCATACTGTTGAACTGACGTTGGCGATCGAAGGCGAGGATTTGTGCCTGACCATCAGTGATGATGGTGTCGGATTTGTCGCTACTGACGACAGGCCGGCCTCCTTTGGGGTGGTGGGCATGCGTGAGCGGGTGTTGATGCTCGGCGGCACTATGCAACTGGAAAGTGAGCTGGGGGAGGGGACGACCCTGAGCGTACGGGTACCGCTGGATGAACAGGCCTTGATTGCCGGCGATAGCGGTCCAACTGATTCAACCGGGAGATGAACGTGATCCGCGTACTGGTAGCAGAAGACCACACCATTGTCCGCGAGGGCATCAAGCAGTTGATCGGTCTGGCCAAGGACCTGTCGGTGGTAGGTGAGGCCAGCAATGGTGAGCAACTGCTCGAAGCCCTGCGCCACACACCCTGCGAGGTGGTGCTGCTGGATATCTCCATGCCCGGCGTCAACGGCCTGGAGGCGATTCCACGGATTCGCGCGTTGAACAATCCCCCGGCGATCCTGGTGCTGTCCATGCACGACGAGGCGCAGATGGCGGCACGAGCCCTCAAGATCGGTGCCGCCGGCTACGCCACCAAGGACAGCGATCCGGCGCTGTTGCTGACAGCGATCCGCAAGGTTGCGGCCGGCGGTCGCTACATTGACCCGGACCTGGCCGACCGGATGGTCTTCGAAGTTGGCCTGACCGATGCGCGGCCGCTGCACGCCTTGCTCTCGGAACGCGAGTTTTCGGTGTTCGAACGCCTGGCCCAGGGTGCCAACGTCAACGATATCGCCCAGCAACTGGCGCTGAGCAGCAAGACCATCAGCACCCACAAGGCGCGATTGATGCAAAAACTGCACATCACCTCGTTGGCCGAGCTGGTGAAATACGCAATGGAGCACAAACTGCTCTGAACCCGCGCCTCCTCTGTAGGAGCGCGCTCCCACAAAAAAGGTGTGTGCATATCCATTTACGACAAGATCGGGCAGTCGTTTGACGCTGTTCCGGGCCTTTGCGACGGGAACCGCCCGCGGGCTTATCCAATCCCGCCATCCTTGTAGGGCGATCCCTACCCCAATTCTTCCAGACGGCTGAGGCCAATCTCTCTCCCCCCCCGATTTGCGCTGCGGTGAGCCTTCACTAGGCTTAGCTCCACGGCAGTCCAAAACAAAAAGGTGAGGGTATGAGCGAGGTCGATTCAAGCGCTGGGGCGAACGATGTACTGGTCAGCTTTCGTGGCGTACAAAAAAGCTACGACGGTGAGAACCTGATCGTCAAAGACCTCAACCTGGACATTCGCAAAGGCGAATTCCTTACCCTGCTCGGGCCTTCCGGTTCCGGCAAAACCACCAGCCTGATGATGCTGGCCGGGTTCGAAACCCCGACCGCCGGCGAGATCCTGTTGGCCGGACGCTCGATCAACAATGTTCCGCCGCACAAGCGCGACATCGGCATGGTGTTCCAGAACTATGCCCTGTTCCCGCACATGACCGTTGCCGAGAACCTGGCATTCCCGTTGACCGTGCGCGGTTTGAGCAAGACCGACGTTGGCGAACGGGTCAAGCGGGTGCTGGGCATGGTCCAGCTCGACAAGTTCGCCCAGCGCTATCCGGCGCAGTTGTCCGGCGGCCAGCAGCAGCGGGTGGCATTGGCCCGGGCGCTGGTGTTCGAGCCACAGCTGGTGTTGATGGACGAGCCCCTCGGTGCACTGGATAAGCAATTGCGCGAGCACATGCAGATGGAAATCAAGCACCTGCACCAACGCTTGGGCGTGACCGTGGTCTACGTGACCCACGATCAGGGCGAAGCTCTGACCATGTCCGACCGCGTGGCGGTGTTCCACCAGGGCGAGATCCAGCAGATCGCGCCACCGCGCACTCTCTATGAAGAGCCGAAAAACACCTTCGTCGCCAACTTCATCGGCGAGAACAACCGCCTCAATGGCCGTCTGCACAGCCGTACCGGTGATCGTTGCGTGGTCGAGCTCGGTCGTGGCGAGAAGGTCGAGGCGCTGGCGGTGAACGTCGGCAAGACCGGCGAGCCGGTGACCCTGTCGATCCGCCCGGAGCGCATCAGCCTCAACGGTTCCAGCGAGTCCTGCGTGAACCGCTTCTCGGGCCGCGTGGCCGAGTTCATCTACTTGGGCGATCACGTGCGTGTGCGCCTGGAAGTCTGTGGCAAGACCGACTTTTTCGTGAAACAGCCGATTGCCGAGCTGGATCCGGCCCTGGCGGTCGGCGACGTCGTACCCCTTGGCTGGCAGGTGGAGCACGTTCGCGCGCTCGATCCGTTACTGGACGCCAGCTGACCGCGGTAACCCAAGAGGCGAATCCATCGCCCCGTGCTTCACCAACCTGCACTGTGGAGAGAAGAATAAATGCTTAAATCCCTGAAATTCAGCGCCCTGACCCTTGGGCTGATGTGCGCGGCAAATGCCATGGCGGCGACCGACCTGACCGTGGTGTCCTTTGGTGGCGCGAACAAGGCCGCGCAGGTCAAGGCGTTCTATGCGCCGTGGGAGGCGGCGGGCAAGGGCAAGATCGTCGCGGGTGAGTACAACGGTGAGATGGCCAAGGTCAAGGCCATGGTCGACACCAAGAGCGTGTCCTGGGACCTGGTGGAAGTCGAGTCGCCCGAGTTGTCTCGCGGTTGTGACGAAGACATGTTCGAACCCCTCGACCCAGCGCTGTTCGGCAAGGGCGCGGACTACGTCAAGGGGGCCATCCAGCCCTGTGGTGTTGGCTTCTTCGTCTGGTCGACGGTCCTGGCCTACAACGCCGACAAAGTGAAAACCGCACCGACCAGCTGGGCCGATTTCTGGGACACCAAGAAGTTTCCGGGCAAGCGTGGCCTGCGCAAGGGCGCCAAGTACACCCTGGAATTCGCTTTGATGGCTGATGGCGTGGCGCCGAAAGACGTTTACAAGGTACTGGCGGGCAAGGATGGTCAGGACCGTGCGTTCAAGAAGCTCGATGAACTGAAGCCGAATATCCAGTGGTGGGAAGCCGGTGCGCAGCCACCACAGTACCTGGCCTCCGGTGACGTGGTGATGAGCTCGGCCTACAACGGGCGGATTGCCGCGGTACAGAAGGAAAGCAATCTGAAGGTCGTCTGGAACGGCGGTGTCTATGACTTCGACTCCTGGGCGATTCCAAAAGGCTTGAAAGGCGAACGTCTTGACGCCGCGAAGAAATTCATCGCGTTCTCGGTAGCGCCGCCGCAGCAGAAGATCTACTCGGAAAACATCGCCTACGGTCCGGCCAACACCCAGGCAGTACCGTTGCTTGACAAGGCGATCCTGAAAGATATGCCGACCACCCCGGAAAACATCGCCAACCAGGTGCAGATCGACGTCGGCTTCTGGGCGGACAACGGTGAGCAGTTGGAGCAGCGCTTCAACGCCTGGGCGGCCAAGTAATACCGCAGGCCCCGGGTACTACGTGGCGTAACCTGCGGGGCCCCGGTCTTGCAGGCGCCACGTAACCGGTAGGAGCTGGGCTTGGTCCGGGCGGCGTTCCGACGACGCTTTTGGCAGTTTCAAGGCCGCCTGCGTGGCGGTGCGGCGATCTGACAAGCCCTGCTCCTACAAAGAGCGTGTTCAGCCTGCTGGGTTTGTGTGTTTCAGAAGAACAACAGGCGGTGTCCCGAAGCGGGGCGCCACCCGCTGTCACAATAAAAGAATTCCGGAGTTCGCCATGGCCCTCACCGTTCCTCTGAACGAGGTCACCAGTCCCACCTTGAAGCAGCGCCTGGCGCATGCCGAGCGGGTCAACCGCTGGAAGTCCCAGGCCTTGATTGCACCGCTGGTGCTGTTTCTGCTGCTGGTGTTTCTGGTACCCATCGTGGCGCTGCTCTATAAAAGCGTCGGTAACCCGGAAGTGGTCGGCGCCATGCCGCGCACCGTGGTGGCCGTCGCGGCCTGGGACGGCAAAAGCCTGCCCGGCGAACCGGTCTACAAGGCCTTGAGCGAGGACCTTGGTGACGCCCGCAAGAACCAGACGCTGGGCGATCTGTCCAAGCGCCTGAACATGGAACTGGCCGGCTACCGCAGCCTGCTGACCAAGACCGCGCGTGCCTTGCCGTTCAAGACCGAACCCGCCTCCTATAAAGAAGCACTGGAGGCCCTCGACGAACGCTGGGGGGATCCGGCCTATTGGCAGGCGATCCGTCGCAACACCAGCAGCATCACCCCTTACTACCTGCTGGCGGCCGTCGACCATCGGATCGACGACCTCGGTGAGCTGGCCCCGGCCACCCCCGATCAGGCGATCTACCTCGATATCTTTGCCCGCACTTTCTGGATGGGGTTGGTGATCACCGCTATCTGCCTGGTGCTGGCGTATCCGCTGGCCTACCTGCTGGCAAACCTGCCGTCACGGCAAAGCAACCTGCTGATGATCCTCGTGCTGTTGCCGTTCTGGACCTCGATCCTGGTACGGGTCGCGGCTTGGATCGTGCTGCTGCAGTCCGGCGGCCTGATCAACAGCGCGTTGATGGCCATGGGCGTGATCGACAAGCCGCTCGAACTGGTCTTCAACCGCACCGGCGTCTACATCTCGATGGTGCACATCCTGCTGCCGTTCATGATCCTGCCGATCTACAGCGTGATGAAAGGCATCTCGCCGACCTATATGCGCGCCGCGATTTCCCTCGGCTGTCACCCCTTCGCCAGCTTCTGGCGGGTGTATTTCCCGCAGACCTACGCCGGTGTTGGCGCGGGTTGCCTGCTGGTGTTCATCCTGGCGATTGGTTACTACATCACCCCGGCGTTGTTGGGTAGCCCGAACGACCAGATGGTCAGCTACTTCGTCGCCTTCTACACCAACACCAGCATCAACTGGGGCATGGCGACCGCATTGGGTGGCTTGCTGCTGCTGGCGACCGTGATCCTGTACCTGATTTACAGCCGGTTGGTGGGCGCCAGCCGCCTGCGCCTGAGCTAAGGAGAATAAGAAATGTTGAGCCCCTACATGTCGCCCGTCGAGCGGGTCTGGTTCTACAGTTCGCGTATTCTGTGCGGGCTGATCCTGCTGTTCCTGATCCTGCCGGTGCTGGTGATCATCCCGCTGTCGTTCAACTCGGGCAGCTTCCTGGTCTATCCGCTGCAAGGCTTCTCGTTGCACTGGTACCAGGACTTCTTCGCCTCGGCGGAATGGATGCGGGCCTTGCGCAACAGCATCATCGTCGCCCCGGCGGCCACGGCGCTGGCCATGGTCTTCGGGACCCTGGCGGCGATCGGCCTGACCCGTGGCGACTTCCCGGGCAAGCCGCTGGTAATGGCCCTGGTGATCTCGCCCATGGTGGTGCCAGTGGTGATCATCGGTGTCGCCAGCTACCTGTTCTTCGCCCCGCTGGGGCTGGGCAACAGCTTCTTCTCGTTGATCGTGGTGCATGCGGTGCTGGGCGTGCCGTTTGTCATCATCACGGTGTCGGCGACCTTGCAGGGTTTCAACCACAACCTGGTGCGCGCCGCTGCCAGCCTGGGCGCCTCGCCACTGACGGCGTTCCGTCGGGTGACCTTGCCGTTGATCGCGCCAGGGGTGATCTCCGGAGCGCTGTTTGCCTTTGCCACCTCCTTCGATGAGGTCGTGGTGACCTTGTTCCTCGCCGGCCCCGAACAAGCGACCCTGCCTCGGCAGATGTTCAGTGGTATTCGCGAGAACCTCAGCCCGACCATCGCTGCCGCGGCGACCTTGCTGATCGCCTTCTCGGTGATCCTGCTGCTGACCCTGGAGTGGTTGCGTGGGCGTAGCGAGAAAATGCGTACCACCCAGGTGTGAGAATGGCCTATTAAAACACCACGAACCCTGCTCCCACGGGTTCGTGGCGTCCATGGGAACGCATTGCCCATTCACAATCTGAATTCAACTTCCGCATGACAGCGGAAAGCCAATCCCGGTTATGCTTGCCCGTGCCCTGATCATCACGACAAGAAGGCTGCGAGCATGAGCATTTCCTCATTCAAGATCGCCCATAAACTGATCACCGGCCTTGGCGCCATCGAGCAATTGGCCGATGAGCTGACACGGCTGAATGTCGACCATCCGCTGATCGTGACCGATGCGGCGCTGGTCAAGTCAGGAACTGTCGAACTGGCGCTGGCCCACCTGGGCGGGCGTACCTATGAAATCTTCGACCGCGTGCTGCCCGACCCGGAGATCGCCATCGTCGAGGACTGCATGCGGGCCTACCGCGAAGGCGGGCATGACGGCCTGATCGGCCTGGGCGGTGGCAGCGCCATCGACATCGCCAAGAGCGTCGGGGCCTACGCCGGTTATCACGGGGCCCTGGAGGATCTGTTCGGCAGCGACCAGGTACCGCGCAAGGGGCCGCCGCTGATCGCGATTCCCACCACCGCCGGCACCGGCTCCGAGGTGACCAATGTTGCCATTCTTTCCGACAAGCAGGCCCAGCTGAAAAAGGGCATCGTCAGCGATTACCTGCTGCCGGACGTGGCGCTGGTTAGTCCGCAAATGACCCTGACCTGTCCGCGTGGCGTCACCGCCGCCAGTGGCGTCGATGCACTGGTGCACGCGATTGAAGCCTACCTGTCGCTCAATGCTTCGTCGATTACCGATGCCCTGGCCATTGGCGCGATCAAGCTGATCGCCACGGCGCTGCCCAAAGCCTACGCCAACCCATCCAACCTCCAGGCCCGCGAGGAAATGGCCACCGCGAGCCTGATGGCTGGCATGGCCTTCGGCAATGCCGGCGTCGGCGCGGTGCATGCCTTGGCCTATCCGTTGGGCGGACGCTTCAATATTGCCCACGGGGTCAGCAATGCCTTGTTGCTGCCCTATGTCATGAGCTGGAACAAGATCGCCTGTGTCGAACGCATGCGGGAGATTGCCGTCGCCATGGGCGTCAATGTCGCCGGCTTGAGCCTGATCGAGGCGGCCGACAAGGCTGTCGTCGCCATGACCGATTTATGCGCTGCAGTGGAAATTCCCGCCGGCCTCGCAAGCTTCGGCGTGCCCCTGGAGGCGATCCCGGCCATGGCCGAGGAAGCGGCGGGTATCGAGCGTCTGATGCGCAATAATCCTCGGCGGCTGAGCTGCGCGGATATCGAGAAAATCTATCGCGCCGCCTATTGAGGGCTTTAGTTCGGGCATCCGGGACCCGTGGAGTCAATCATCGCGCTCACGGTGGGCGGGGCAAGGCGGGCGGTATACAATGCCCGCCATCGTGATTCTGCTCAAAAAAGGTGCGTCATGCAGCCCTTCGCCATTGCTCCGTCGATTCTCTCCGCCGATTTTGCCCGTCTGGGCCAGGAAGTGGACAACGTGCTCGCTGCCGGTGCCGATATCGTGCACTTCGATGTCATGGACAACCACTACGTGCCCAACCTGACCATCGGCCCGATGGTCTGCGCGGCGCTGCGCAAGTACGGCATCACCGCGCCCATCGACGCGCACCTGATGGTCAGCCCGGTGGATCGCATCATCGGCGACTTCATCGACGCCGGCGCGACCTACATCACCTTTCACCCGGAAGCCACGCTGCACGTTGACCGCTCCCTGCAAATGATCCGCGAAGGCGGTTGCAAGGCCGGCCTGGTGTTCAACCCGGCCACGCCGCTGGACGTACTCAAGTACGTGATGGACAAGGTCGACATGATCCTGCTGATGAGCGTCAACCCGGGCTTCGGCGGGCAGAAGTTCATTCCCGGCACCCTCGATAAACTGCGTGAAGCTCGGGCCTTGATCGATGCCTCGGGCCGCGATATCCGTCTGGAAATCGATGGTGGCGTGAACGTCAACAATATTCGCGAAATCGCCGCGGCCGGTGCCGACACCTTTGTCGCTGGCTCCGCGATTTTCAACGCGCCGGACTACCGTGAAGTCATCGAGAAAATGCGCGGCGAGCTGGCGCTGGCGCGATCATGACTGTATTCGAGCAGCTTTTTCCGGGCCGTCAGCCCAGGCTGGTAATGTTCGATCTGGATGGGACGCTGGTGGATTCGGTGCCCGACCTGGCCCTGGCGGTGGATAAAATGCTGCTCGCCCTCGGGCGTCCGGTAGCGGGGCTGCAGGCGGTCCGCGAGTGGGTCGGCAATGGCGTGCCGGTCCTGGTACGTCGGGCGTTGGCCGGCGGTCTCGATCACTCGGGCGTTGCCGACGCCGACGCCGAGCAGGCACTGGATATATTCATGGCGGCCTATACCGGTGGCCATGAACTGACCCAGGTCTATCCCGGTGTGCACGAAACCCTGAGCTGGATGCACAAGCAGGGCATGGAAATGGCCCTGATCACCAACAAGCCCGAACAGTTCGTCGCGCCCTTGCTGGATGAAATGAAACTGGGGCGGTTTTTTCGCTGGATCATCGGCGGCGATACCCTGCCGCAGCGCAAGCCCGACCCGGCGGCGCTGTTCCATGTGATGAAAATGGCTGGTATTCCGGCCTCGCAGTGCCTGTTCGTCGGCGACTCGCGCAGTGATGTCCTGGCCGCCAAGGCCGCCGGCGTCACCTGCGTGGCCCTCAGCTATGGCTACAACCATGGCCGGCCGATCGCCGAAGAAGCGCCTGCTCTGGTCATCGATGATATGCGGGCACTTATTCCCGGTTGCCTGGAAGCTGGCGCTGAGCTAATGTCGGCGGACTGTGTTCAATCCCCTCCTGGAAACGCCATCGTGGTGGTTACTCGCAAACTCTGGATGAAAGTCATCAAGGCCCTGGCCCGCTGGCGTTGGCGCGCCTGACTTGATTCTGGCCGGTCATCCGGCGCGTTTGCATACCTGACTGTTCGACCCTCAAGCCACGAGGCATATCATGACCCGCGAAGAATTCCTGCGTTTGGCCGCTGCCGGCTATAACCGTATCCCGCTTGCCTGCGAAACCCTGGCCGACTTCGATACGCCGTTGTCGATCTACCTGAAACTGGCCGACCAACCCAATTCCTACCTGCTGGAATCGGTGCAGGGTGGTGAAAAATGGGGCCGTTATTCGATTATCGGCCTGCCCTGCCGGACTGTGTTGCGGGTGCATGAGCACCAGGTCAGCGTGACCCACGACGGGGTCGAGATCGAGCGCTGCGAAGCCGAGGATCCGCTGGCCTTCGTCGAGACCTTCAAGGCGCGCTACAACGTGCCGACCATCACCGGGCTGCCGCGGTTCAACGGCGGGCTGGTGGGCTACTTCGGTTATGACTGCGTGCGCTACGTGGAGAAGCGTCTGGGCAAGTGCCCGAACCCCGATCCCCTGGGCGTGCCGGATATCCTGTTGATGGTCTCCGATGCCGTGGTGGTCTTCGACAACCTGGCGGGCAAGATGCACGCCATTGTGTTGGTCGATCCGTCCCAGGACAACGCTTACGAACAAGGCCAGGCGCGCCTGCAGGAGCTGCTGGCGCAACTGCGCCAGCCGATTACCCCGCGCCGCGGCCTGGAACTCGATCGGCCGCCGGCCGCCGACCCGGTGTTCCGTTCGAGCTTCACCCAGGGTGACTATGAGCGGGCGGTCGATACCATCAAGGAGTACATCCTCGCCGGCGACTGCATGCAGGTCGTGCCGTCGCAGCGCATGTCCATTGACTTCAAGGCCGCGCCCATCGACCTGTACCGGGCGCTGCGTTGCTTCAACCCGACGCCGTACATGTACTTCTTCAATTTCGGCGATTTCCATGTGGTCGGCAGCTCGCCGGAAGTGCTGGTGCGCGTCGAAGACAACCTGATCACCGTCCGGCCCATCGCCGGTACCCGTCCGCGTGGCGCCACCGAAGAAGCCGACCGGGCGCTGGAAGACGACCTGCTGTCCGACGCCAAGGAGCTTGCCGAGCACCTGATGCTGATCGACCTGGGGCGTAACGACACCGGACGGGTGTCCGAGATCGGTTCGGTGAAGCTGACCGAGAAGATGGTGATCGAGCGTTACTCCAACGTGATGCACATCGTGTCCAACGTCACCGGGCAACTGAAAAGTGGCCTGACCTCCATGGACGCCCTGCGGGCAATCCTGCCGGCGGGTACTTTGTCCGGTGCGCCGAAGATCCGTGCAATGGAAATCATCGACGAGCTGGAGCCGGTCAAGCGCGGTGTGTATGGCGGCGCGGTCGGCTACTACGCCTGGAACGGCAACATGGACACTGCTATCGCCATCCGGACCGCGGTGATCAAGGACGGCGAGCTGCATGTGCAGGCCGGTGGCGGCATCGTCGCCGACTCGGTGCCGGCGCTGGAGTGGGAAGAAACGCTGAACAAGCGTCGCGCGATGTTCCGTGCCGTTGCCCTCGCTGAACAAACCCCCGCGTCCGACGCCTGAGGAGCTTTTTGTCATGTTGCTGATGATCGATAACTACGACTCGTTTACCTATAACGTCGTGCAATACCTCGGTGAATTGGGCGCAGAGGTCAAGGTCGTGCGTAACGACGAATTGACCGTGGCCGAAATCGAAGCCCTCAAGCCGGAGCGCATCGTGGTCTCACCGGGGCCCTGCACGCCGACCGAGGCGGGCATCTCCCTGGAGGCGATCAAGTATTTCGCCGGCAAGCTGCCGATCCTCGGCGTCTGCCTCGGGCATCAATCCATCGGCCAGGCTTTCGGCGGCGATGTGGTGCGTGCCCGTCAGGTGATGCACGGCAAGACCAGCCCGCTGTTCCATGAGGGCAAGGGGGTGTTCGAAGGCCTGAACCTGCCATTGATCGTTACCCGCTATCATTCCCTGGTCGTCAAGCGCGAAACCTTGCCGGACTGCCTGGAACTGACCGCCTGGACCCAGTTGGAAGACGGCTCGGTCGACGAGATCATGGGCCTGCGCCACAAGACACTGAACATCGAAGGGGTGCAGTTCCACCCCGAGTCGATTCTCTCCGAGCAGGGCCACGAGCTGTTCGCCAACTTTCTCAAACAGACCGGCGGCACGCGCTAAGGAGTTTTCATGGATATCAAGGCTGCCCTGGGCCGTATCGTCGGCCATCTGGACTTGAGCACTGATGAAATGCGCGATGTCATGCGCGAAATCATGACCGGGCAATGCACCGAGGCGCAGATCGGCGCCTTCATGATGGCCATGCGCATGAAGAGCGAAAGCATCGACGAAATCGTCGGCGCGGTCTCGGTGATGCGCGAGTTGGCCGACAAGGTCGAACTCAAGACCCTCGAGGGTGTGGTCGACGTGGTCGGCACCGGCGGCGACGGAGCGAATATTTTCAACGTGTCCACGGCGTCGGCTTTTGTCGTGGCCGCGGCTGGTTGCACCGTTGCCAAGCACGGCAACCGTGCGGTGTCGGGCAAGAGTGGCAGTGCCGACCTGCTCGAGGCCGCCGGTATCTACCTGAACCTGACCCCGGTCCAGGTGGCGCGCTGCATCGATAACGTCGGGATCGGCTTCATGTTCGCCCAGACCCACCACCGTGCGATGAAGTATGCCGCGGCGCCGCGCCGCGACCTTGGCCTGCGTACCTTGTTCAACATGCTCGGCCCGCTTACGAATCCGGCTGGCGTGAAACATCAGGTGGTGGGTGTGTTCACCCAGGCCTTGTGCCGGCCATTGGCCGAAGTGCTGCAGCGCCTGGGCAGCAAGCACGTGCTGGTGGTGCATTCGCAGGATGGCCTGGACGAATTCAGCCTGGCCGCGCCGACCTATGTGGCGGAACTGAAAGATGGTGCAATAACTGAGTACTGGGTCCAGCCGGAAGATTTGGGTATAAAAAGCCAGAGTCTGTTTGGTCTGGTGGTCGAAAGTCCGGCAGCGTCCCTGGAGTTGATCCGCGATGCCCTCGGGCGGCGGAAAACCGAGAACGGTCAGAAAGCCGCGGAAATGATCGTGCTCAATGCCGGTGCCGCGCTGTATGCCGCCGACCATGCCAGCAGCCTCAAAGAAGGTGTGGCCCTGGCTCACGATGCATTGCACACCGGCCTGGCCCGGGAAAAACTCGAGGAGCTGGGTGCGTTCACCGCCGTATTCAAGCAGGAGAATGAAGGATGAGTGTGCCAACCGTTCTGGAGAAGATCCTTGCGCGCAAGGCTGAGGAAGTGGCCGAGCGCAGCGCTCGCGTGAGTCTGGCCGAGCTTGAGCGCATGGCGCGGACCGCTGACGCGCCCCGGGGGTTCGCCAAGGCGCTGATCGAGCGTGCGAAGCAGAAGCAGCCGGCGGTGATCGCCGAAATCAAGAAGGCTTCGCCGAGCAAGGGGGTGATTCGCGAGCATTTCATCCCGGCCGACATCGCCCGCAGCTACGAAAAGGGCGGGGCAACCTGCCTGTCGGTGTTGACCGATGTGGACTATTTCCAGGGCGCCGATCTTTACCTGCAACAGGCTCGCGCCGCGTGCAAGCTGCCAGTAATCCGCAAGGATTTCATGGTCGACCCGTATCAGATCGTCGAGGCCCGTGCCCTGGGTGCGGACTGCATCCTGTTGATCGTGGCGGCGCTGGACGACGGGCAAATGGCCGAATTGGCTGCCGTGGCCAAGGGTGTTGGTCTCGATGTGCTGGTGGAATCCCATGACGCCGCAGAGCTGGAGCGGGCCTTGAAGGTACTGGATACGCCGTTGATCGGGATCAACAACCGTAACCTGCACACCTTTGAAGTCAGCCTGGAAACCACCCTCGACCTGCTGCCGATCGTCCCCCGTGATCGCCTGGTCATCACCGAGAGCGGCATTCTCAACCGGGCGGATGTCGAGTTGATGGAAATCAGCGAGGTGTATTCGTTCCTGGTGGGCGAGGCGTTCATGCGTGCGGAAAGCCCGGGCGACGAATTGCAGCGACTGTTTTTCCCGGAGCGTGGCGCGCCGGCGATTGCTGGTTCCACCCTCGACTGACGGACACGGCTAATCAGGATGATCCCAATGGCCTTGCCCATTTCCCTCACCGTCGAAGCCGGTCTGCGCGCCGAGCAGGATCTACTGGCCTCGGTCTGTGCCGGTGAGCGGGATGGCGGGCTGTTGTTCTGGCAGCCCAGTGACCGTGCCCTGGTCATGCCCAGGCGTTTGAATCGCCTGCCGGGTTTCGACGCGGCCTGTGACGCCCTGGCGGCCAGCGACTGGCCGGTACTGCTGCGTGAAACCGGCGGCGAGCCGGTGCCGCAGTCCGGTGCCACGGTCAATATCGCCCTGGTGTATGCCCCGCCCCGTCATGAAGGTGACCAGAATCGCATTGAGACCGGCTATCGGCGGTTGTGCCAGCCGATCTGCGATGTGCTCGATGAGCTGGGCGGCGTCTCATCCCTGGGTGAGATCGACGGTGCGTTCTGCGATGGTCGCTTCAACGTCAACCTCAATGGTCGCAAGATGGTCGGCACCGCCCAGCGCTGGCGGCAGAGCCAGGGTGGCACTCGGCCCGTGGGGTTGGTGCATGGCGCGATGTTGATCGACAACGAGCGCGAGGCGATGGTGGCGGCGGTCAATCGCTTCAACCAGGCCTGTCAGTTGGATGCTCGGGTCAGGGCGCAAAGCCACGTGGCCTTGCATGAGGTCTATGCCGCGCCGCAATTCCTTGAGCGGCTCAGCGAGCTGTATCAGCAGATGTTGCAGGACATGTTCAACCCTTAACGGGTGCCGAACACCACCATGGTCTTGCCTTTGACGTGCACCAGGTTCTGTTCTTCCAGATCCTTGAGCACCCGCCCGACCATTTCCCGTGAACAGCCGACTATCCGACCGATTTCCTGACGGGTGATCTTGATCTGCATGCCATCGGGGTGGGTCATGGCATCAGGTTGCTTGCACAGTTCCAGCAGGCAGCGGGCAACTCGGCCGGTGACGTCGAAGAATGCCAGGTCTCCCACCTTGCGCGTGGTGTTGCGCAAACGCTGGGCAATCTGGCCGCTGAGGGCGTAGAGAATATCCGGGTCCTGCTGGGCCAGTTCGCGGAATTTGCAGTAGCTGATCTCCGCCACTTCGCACTCGACCTTGGCCCGCACCCAGGCGCTGCGCTCCTGCTCAAGGCCGGCCTGCTCGAACAAACCCAACTCGCCGAAAAAATCTCCGGAGTTGAGGTAGGCGATGATCATTTCCCGCCCATCGTCATCTTCGATGAGAATCGTGACGGAACCTTTGATGATGAAAAACAGGGTCTGCGAGCGGTCACCGGCACAAATGATGTTGCTCTTGGCCGGGTAGCGGCGGCGCTGACAATACATCAGCAGTTTGTCGAGGTTCTTGATCTTGGGGGCGGAAGCGGAAGCCAGAGCAACCATGGTTGTATCCCGAAAAGACTGCGCGGTGTGGTTTGTTGTTTTAGGCATAGCTGCAAGGCTGGCAGAACGCCAGTGGTTTGGCGCCAGCATAACAGAGGCATTGTGTGGAAAATTGGGAATTTATGTGGTCGTTTGACCGACTGTCGCCCGTTGGCGGTTTCCTGTCGGGACGGGGGGGCTGTGCTAAGCTGTTTCCCTTTTTTCAGCAGTGGAGTCTAGGTGATGAAGGCACGCATCCAATGGGCTGGCGAAGCCATGTTCCTCGGAGAGTCCGGTAGCGGGCATGTGGTGGTCATGGACGGTCCGCCGGAAAGCGGTGGCCGCAACCTGGGTGTTCGTCCCATGGAGATGCTGCTGTTGGGCTTGGGTGGTTGCAGTAACTTCGACGTGGTCAGCATTCTGAAGAAGTCGCGTCAGCCCGTCGAAAGCTGCGAAGCCTTTCTCGAGGCCGAGCGTGCCACTGAAGATCCCAAGGTGTTCACCAAGATCCACCTGCATTTCGTGGTCAAGGGCCGTGGCCTGAAGGAGGCCCAGGTCAAGCGGGCAATCGAGCTGTCGGCGGAGAAATACTGCTCGGCCTCGATCATGCTGGGGGCTGCTGGCGTTGCCATCAGCCACGACTACGAGATCATCGAGCTCGGCTGAGTCGACATTCAACTATCATAAAGTCCATGCAGACTCTGGCGATCAGTCGTTCGGGTCTGCATAATGCGCCACTTTTTCCAGGGCGCCTGGTCGGCCGATCCTCCGGCCCCGGCCCCGAACAGACAACCAAAATCGCCATCGCGAAGAGGTGTTAACCGTCCTACGCAGCTGTGTCGTTCACAACTGACGGGCATGCTTGATCACGCGGCTGTGCCGCATCGATATAGAGAGTTTTTAACGGTGAAAAGCAAACTCAAGCTCCACGGGTTCAATAACCTGACCAAGACCTTGAGCTTCAACATCTATGACATCTGCTATGCGGAAACCCCGCAGGACCAGCAGGCCTACGTCGAGTACATCAACCAGGAATACGACGCGGAACGCCTGACGCAGATCCTCACGGAAGTGGTGGATATCATTGGTGCCAACATCCTGAACATCGCGCGTCAGGATTACGATCCTCAAGGTGCCAGTGTCACGATCCTGATCTCCGAACAGCCGGTGACGCCGACCGACAGCCAGATCGAAGAGTCCCCGGGCCCATTGCCCGAGACCATCCTGGCTCACCTCGACAAGAGCCACATCACGGTGCATACCTACCCGGAAATCCACCCGGTCGACGGTATCGCGACTTTCCGTGTGGACATCGATGTGTCGACGTGCGGGGTCATTTCACCGCTCAAAGCCCTCAACTACCTGATTCACCAGTTCGACTCGGACATCGTCACCGTCGATTATCGCGTGCGTGGTTTCACCCGTGATGTCGAGGGCAAGAAACATTTCATCGACCACGAGATCAACTCGATCCAGAACTATCTCTCGGAAGACAGCCGCAAGAGCTATCAGATGACGGATGTGAACGTGTATCAGGAGAACATGTTCCACACCAAGATGCTGCTCAAGGATTTCGAACTGGACAACTATCTGTTCGGCGACGCGACCAACAGCCTGTCGGCGGAACAGCGTGCCCAGGTGACCGAACGGGTGAGACACGAAATGCTCGAGATCTTCTACGCGCGCAATATGCCTAGATAAATTTTTTGGCAAAAAAAGAAGGGCGCCTCAGTGGCGCCCTTCTTTTTAGCGGCTCTTTGCAGGCGCCGCGGAGTCAGATCCGGTAGGTGCTCTTGGTCATGACCTTGGCCAGCAGGCTCATGCCGAACTTCACCGGTGCCGGGAAGCGAAAACCACCAGCGTCCAGCGCGGACTCGGCGTGATGCTCTTCATCGATGCGCATTTGCTCGAGGATCGCCCGGGACTTTTCGTCTTCGGCCGGCAATTGTCCCAGGTGTTCGTTCAGGTGTTTGCACACCTGGTCTTCGGTGGCGGCGACAAAGCCCAGGCTGACCTTGTCGCTGATCAGGCCGGCTGCGGCGCCGATGCCGAAGGACAGGCCATAGAACAGTGGATTCAACACACTGGGATGACTGCCCAACTGGCGGATGCGTTGTTCGCACCAGGCCAGGTGATCGATTTCTTCTTCGGCGGCTTTTTCCATGGCGGCGCGTACATGGGGGAGCTTGGCGGTCAGTGCCTGGCCCTGATAGAGCGCCTGGGCACAGACTTCCCCGGTGTGATTGATGCGCATCAGGCCGGCGACGTGACGGCTGTCGTCTTCGCTCATCGGCGCGTCGGGCTGCATGATCGCCGGCGAAGGACGGTAGGGTTGGCCGCTGAACGGCAGCAAGGTGCGCATCGCGGTATCGGCTTGCAGTAGAAGACGGTCAATCGGCGAGTAGTGACGTTGGGTAGTCATGCTGACCTCCGGGAAAAATCTCGGCCTGCAGTTTACCGCAATCGAGGGGAGAAGGTTTGCGTTGGGTCATGGGGCGGTTGGTTCCAGCTGCCTCACGCAATCTGGCAAACACCGAAGACCTTTGTCGGCGCGAGCTTGCTCGCGATGGTAGCCCAGACACCGCAGGGCTCCAGGCTTCCTGCGTTATCGTTGACGCCCATCGCGAGCAAGCTCGCTCCTACAATGAGGGGATCAGCCCGGCGGCCAATGCATCTGACGCTGACCCAGTACGTGCATATGAATGTGATAGACGGTCTGGCCGCCCTCTTCATTGCAGTTCATCACTACGCGAAAGCCTTTTTCACAGCCCAGCTCCAGGGCCAGGCGCTGGGCAGTGAACAGGATGTGTCCGGCCAGGGCCTTGTCATCTTCGGTCAGGTCATTGAGGGTGCGTACCGGCTTTTTCGGCACGACCAGGAAATGCACCGGTGCCTGCGGGGCGATATCGTGGAAGGCCAGGACCTGGTCATCCTCGTAAATGATATTCGCCGGTATTTCCCTGTTGATGATCTTGGTGAACAGAGTATCCACAGCTGTTTCTCCATTGGGTGGGTCGGGCCAGAGTCTGTACGGACACGGCCGTGAGTTCAAGTTTCAGCGCGGACAATAGGCCTTGGTGGCGACACCGGCGAGTTTGCGCATCGCCCAGCGTGGCATCAGGCGCGGGACACGGGCCAGCCAGCGGTTGCGCCAGCCGGGAATAATCACCGCGCGGTTCTTGTCCAGGGCCCGCACCGCGTACAGCGCCACCTCTTCGGGGCTCATCATCAGCCGGCTGCGTGAAAGCTTTTCGACGGCCAGCTGTGTCTTGCGAAAGAACGCGGTCCGGGTCAGGCCCGGGCAGAGCACCGAGACCTTGATACCGGTTTTCTTAAGCTCTTCGCGCAGGCCTTCGGAGAAGTGCAGCACATAAGCCTTGCTTGCGTAATAGCTGCTCATCCAGGGCGACGGATGAAAGGCTGCCATTGAGGCGACATTGAGGATCTGTCCGCCACCCTGTATCGCCATGAGGTTACCCAGGGTATGACAAAGTCGAGTCAGGGCGAGGATGTTGACTTCGATCAGATCCTGCTCCGTCCCCCAATCCTGGGCCAGGAACGGGCCGCATGTACCGAGGCCGGCACAGTTGACCAGCAGGTCGATCTGTCGCTCGCCTTCTTCCAGTTCCAGCAGGAAGCCGGAAAGGCGTAGCGGCTCGCTCAGGTCACAGGCGCGAAACAGCACCTCGACGCCGAAACGTTGGGTCAGCTCCAGGGCAATGGTCTCCAGCTGATCACGCTGGCGGGCCACCAGAATCAGGTTGCGGCCCCGGCGCGCCAGGGCTTCGGCCAATGCCAGGCCAATACCGCTGGAGGCACCGGTGATCAGGGCGTAACGGGTCATGCAGTTCTCCATCACAACGGCTCCGAGCCGTGGGACAGAGGGTCGCAGGCTCAGAAACGGTTATTCTTTTTCATCTTGCTCATAGTCTACAGCGGGCGGAGCGGGTTCGGCTGCGGCATCGCTGGGGCTGTCGGCCTCATCAGCGCTGACGGCGTCGCTGCTTTCGGAATAGCTGGCTGATTCGCTGTTGTATTCTTTCTCCAGGTTGGCCAGGCCACCGGTCACGCCCACAACGACAAAGATGACCCCGAAGACGACCGAGAGTACGGCCAGGACCTTGACCGCCGTGCTGTTGGGCGGTGGCGGCGCACCATACTGGTTGGCGCCGCTATTGCCGGGGCAGAACATCAACACGAAGGGGAATACGCTACCCAGGAACGGTACCAGGGTCAGTAGCCAGAGCCAGCCGGACCAGCCGATATCGTGCAGGCGTTGTACGGCGATCTGGATGGAAAAGACCACGAAGGCAATCAAGGCCGCGCCACCGAGCACAACGCCGATGGTGATCGCCGTGTTCAGGGAGGCGGCCGCGGTGCCCATGGCGAAGGCGAAGATCGCTCCGGCCACCGGGACGGTCACGAACATCAGGACCATGCTCCAGGCCAGGTAGCGCAGCCGGCCGATACGTCCGCGAGTGGTGAAGGCCTGGAGCTGGCCAAAGGCGGGAAGGGCGTCCCCAACCCGGGCTTGCGGCGGTGCATAGGGCGATTGGTTGGTTGCGGTGTCCGGTGGCGCTGTGCTCGCCGGGAGGTCATCGATATCCGCCAAGCTCAGCTCGATGGCCGCTGGTTCGGCTTCCAGGCGGGCCTCGATACCGGTCTTGTGCAAGGCTTGCAGATAGGACTCGGCCTCGGCGGCCGAAAGATCGCGCTTCAAGGCGACAGGCTGGCCACTGAACAAGCGTTCCACTGAAGCGACGTCGGTCTTGAACAGCGCGGCCAGGTTGAATTGGGCGGTGCTTTTGTCCACGCCCGCCTGCAGGGCGCCGTCGAACACGATTTTGAAGCGGTTTTCGCTCATGGGGGGGGCGTCCTTGTCACAAGTCATTGGCGTTGCAGTGTAAGCCTGCAACGCGGATGTTACGGGCGCGGCCAGCGCCGAGGCAACTCCGCGGCGAAAGCCAGGGCCTTGCGGTACTCGCTGTCGAGCCGGGCGACCAATTGGTCGACACTGGGCAAGTCATCGATTTCACCGACCCCCTGGCCTGCCGACCAAACGGTTTTCCAAGCCTTGGCCTCGTCATTGAGTGGCTTGAGCTTGGCGCCGAGATTCACGTCGCTCTTGCCGTGCAGCGTGGCGAGGTCGAAGCCGGCGTTTGCCAGGCTCTGGCGCATAAAGCTCGCGGGCACCCCGGATACCGCCGCAGTGTGCACGATATCGGCCGCCCGGGATGTGAGCAGCATCTCTTTATAAGCATCGGGGGCCTGACTTTCCGTGGTGCCGATAAATCGGGTGCCGAAGTAGGCCAGGTCCGCGCCCAGCACCTGGGCAGCGAGAATCTCGTGGCCGTGGTTCAGGCAGCCGGCCAGCAACAGCGTCTTGTCGAAGAACTGGCGAATCTCGGCGATCAGCGCGAACGGGCTCCAGGTACCCGCATGGCCACCGGCCCCGGCCGCCACGGCGATCAGGCCATCGACGCCGGCCTCGGCGGCTTTTTCGGCATGGCGCCGGGTGGTCACGTCGTGGAACACCAGGCCGCCGTAGCCGTGCACGGCGTCCACCAGTTCCTTGACGGCGCCCAGGCTGGTGATGACGATTGGCACCTTGTGCTCGATACAGATCTGCAAATCCGCCTGCAACCGTGGGTTGCTGTCGTGCACGATCAGGTTGACGGCATAAGGCGCCGGGTTTTCCAGTGTCGCCAGGCCCGCTTCGATTTCCTCGAGCCAGGCCTTGAAGCCGCTGCTCTCGCGCTGGTTGAGTGCCGGGAAGCTGCCGACCACCCCGTTGCGGCAGCAAGCGAGCACCAGTTGCGGGTTGGAAATCAGGAACATCGGCGCGGCCACCACGGGCAAGCGCAGGCGTTGTTCGAGCAGGGCGGGCAGCGACATGGAATGCTCCGATAAGGGTTGGGTGACGCCGGCTAGAACGGCCGGACAACGACCAGGATGACAATAGCCAGCAATAGCAGAACCGGCACTTCATTGAACCAGCGATAAAAGACATGACTGCGGGTGTTTTCGCCACGGGCAAAGCGTTTCACCTGGGCGCCGCACATATGGTGATAGCCGATCAGCACGACCACCAGGGTCAGCTTGGCATGTATCCAGGCGCCTTGGCTGAAGAGGCTCGGGTTGAGGGCGATCAGCCAGCCGCCGAAGAGCAGCGTGGCAATCATCGCCGGCCCCATGATCCCGCGGTACAGCTTGCGCTCCATGACACTGAAGCGTTCCTGGCTGACGCGGTCCTCGCTTTGCGCGTGGTAGACGAACAGGCGCGGCAGATAGAACAGGCCGGCAAACCAGCAGACGACACTGACGATATGAAAGGCTTTGACCCACAGATAGAGCATTTTTGATTATTCCCAGGTTCACGGTAGCCCGAATAGTAGTGGCTTGTGCGCCCGCACGTCACCTTGGCGGTTGTCGCAGACGCGCGTGGCCCCTATTATCGTGTGCTTTCCAGTGGTTTCGTTGAGGGCAGGTCATGGTCAAGGTCGGTATCGTCGGCGGCACGGGTTACACCGGTGTCGAATTGCTGCGTCTGTTGGCGCAGCATCCGCAGGCAGAAGTGGTTGTCATCACTTCGCGATCCGAGGCAGGCCTGGCCGTGGCCGACATGTACCCGAACCTGCGTGGGCATTACGACGGTCTGGCGTTCAGCGTGCCAGACATCAAGACGCTCGGGGCCTGTGACGTGGTGTTCTTCGCCACGCCCCATGGCGTGGCCCACGCCCTGGCCGGTGAGCTGCTGTCCGCCGGCACCAAGGTCATCGACCTGTCCGCCGACTTCCGTCTGCAGGACGCCGAAGAATGGGCCAAGTGGTATGGCCAGCCGCACGGTGCGCCGGCATTGCTGGACGAGGCGGTCTATGGCCTGCCGGAAGTGAACCGCGAGCAGATCAAGCAGGCCCGCCTGATCGCCGTGCCGGGTTGCTATCCGACCGCGACCCAGTTGGGTTTCCTGCCGCTGCTTGAAGCCGGCCTGGCGGATACCACACGGCTGATCGCCGACTGCAAGTCGGGCGTCAGCGGTGCCGGTCGCGGTGCCAGCGTCGGCTCGTTGTACTCGGAAACCTCCGAAAGCCTGAAAGCCTATGCGGTCAAGGGCCATCGTCACCTGCCGGAAATCCGCCAGGGGCTGCGCCGCGCGGCGGGTCAGGAGGTGGGCCTGACCTTCGTGCCGCACCTCACGCCGATGATCCGTGGTATCCACTCGACGCTTTACGCGACCGTGGTCGACCGTTCGGTAGACCTGCAGGCGCTGTTCGAGAAGCGTTATGCCAACGAACCGTTCGTCGACGTGATGCCGGCCGGCAGCCATCCGGAAACCCGTAGCGTGCGTGGCGCGAACGTTTGCCGGATTGCCGTGCACCGTCCGCAGGATGGTGACCTGGTGGTGGTATTGTCGGTGATCGACAACCTGGTCAAGGGCGCTTCGGGCCAGGCGGTGCAGAACCTGAACATCCTGTTCGGCCTGGACGAGCGTCTGGGCCTGTCCCACGCGGGCATGTTGCCGTAAGGCATCGATCCCCTTGTAGGAGCGAGCTTGCTCGCGATGGTAGCCCAGGTGACGCGGGGTCTCGATGTCCCGCGTTATCGTCAACGACCATCGCGAGCAAGCTCGCTGCGACACCCATGGTATGAGGCCATGTTGGTTGATATATCGTAACAACAATAGTTGACCGCTTTTCTAGGAGAAGCGGATAATGCCCGTCATCACGCATTATGGCGGCGTAGCGCCGGGAGATAGTCAGCATGAGCGTCGAATCCTTCACCCCCACGGCTTTGCAATTCACCCACGGTGCTGCGCACAAGGTGAAGAGCCTGGTCGATGAAGAGGGCAATGATCGCTTGAAGTTGCGCGTATTCGTTACGGGCGGCGGTTGTTCAGGGTTTCAATACGGTTTCACCTTCGATGAAGAAGTGGCCGATGATGACACCATCGTCGAGCGCGAAGGCGTCAGCCTGGTGGTCGATCCGATGAGCTTCCAGTACCTGGCGGGTGCCGAGGTGGATTACCAGGAAGGCCTGGAAGGCTCGCGTTTCGTGATCAAGAACCCGAATGCCACCACGACCTGTGGTTGCGGGTCGTCGTTCTCGATCTGATCATCGTTTGCGCTTTACCCTTGACGCCGCGAGTTTCGCGGCGTTTTGCTGTCTGTCAGGCGGGGTAGATCGCCCCCAGCACTCGCAGGCCGCGTGCGCCGGTGACGCTGGGGCGGTTGGCTTCCACGCCCTCAAGGCAGCAGTGGGCCAGCCAGGCAAAGGCCATGGCTTCGACCCAGTCGGGGTCCACGCCATGGCTGGCGGTGCTGGCTACCCGCGCGTCGGGCAGTAGTTGGCCCAGTCGCGCCATCAGCGTGGCGTTATGGGCGCCCCCGCCGCATACCAGCAGTTCTTCGGTATTCTCCTGGGCTGCCGTCAGTGACTCGACGATGGTCCGGGCGCTGAGTTCGAGCAAGGTGGCCTGGATGTCCGCGGCCGCCAGAGTGGGGAGGCGACTCAGGTGGCGCTTCAACCAGGTCAGGTTGAACACCTCCCGCCCGGTGCTTTTCGGGCCCTTGGTCTGGAAAAACGGATCACTGAGCAGCGCCTGCAGCAGTGCGGGCTCGACCTGGCCGCTGGCCGCCCATTGGCCGCTGCGGTCGTAGGGTTCGTTGCGCTGATCCTGGATCCAGGCATCGAGCAGTACGTTGCCAGGGCCGCAGTCGAAGCCGGATACCGCCTGGCCTGGTTCGATCAGGCTCAGATTGCTGAAGCCGCCGACATTCAGCACGGCGCGCTGCCCCTTGTGCTCTTTGAACAGCGCCTCATGGAAAGCTGGAACCAGCGGGGCGCCCTGGCCGCCGGCCGCCACATCGCGGCGGCGGAAGTCGCCGACGACGGTGATGCCGGTCAGTTCCGCGAGCAGGGCCGGGTTGCCGATCTGCACGGTAAAGCCACGCGCCGGTTCGTGGCGAATAGTCTGGCCGTGGCTGCCGATGGCCCGAATGGCCTCGGGGTCGAGTTGCTGCTGCTCCAGCAGGGTGTTGATACCCTGGGCGGCCAGGGTTACCCAGTTCTGCTCGGCGATGGCGGCCCGGGCAATTTCGTCGGGACCGCTGGCGCACAGGCCGAGCAGTTCCGCGCGCAAGGTCTCGGGCATGGGAATGTAGTGGCTGGCCAGCAGCCGGATGGAGCCGTCGAGCGCTACCAGGGCAATGTCCAGCCCATCAAGACTGGTTCCGGACATCACACCTATGTAGAGCATGGTTGTTTACCGTTTGGCCGAGGCGACTTTGCTGGACTTTTCCTGATTCATGCGTGCCATCAGCGGCTGGCTCTGTTGCAGGAAGCGGGCGCGTTCGGATTTGGCGATCGGATCGGCCATGGGCAGTTTCTGGCCCAGTGGGTCGACGTGTACGCCATTGACCTGGAACTCGTAGTGCAAGTGCGGGCCGGTCGACAGGCCGGTAGTGCCGATATAGCCAATGACCTGGCCCTGCTTGACGTTGCTGCCGGTCTTGACGCCCTTGGCAAAGCCCTGCATGTGACCGTAGAGGGTCCGGTAGGTATTGCCGTGCTGGATGATCACCGTGTTGCCGTAGCCGCCGCGACGACCGGCCAGCAGCACCTTGCCGTCGCCGGCGGCCTTGATCGGCGTGCCACGAGGCGCCGCGTAGTCGACGCCTTTGTGGGCGCGGATCTTGTTCAGGATCGGGTGCTTGCGGCCCATGGAAAAGCGCGAGCTGATGCGGGCGAAATCCACGGGGGTGCGGATAAAGGCTTTGCGCATGCTGTTGCCGTCGGCGGTGTAGTAGCTGCTGGAGCCCTGTTTATTGGTGTAGCGCACGGCAGTGTAGGTCTTGCCACGATTGGTGAAGCGTGCGGAGAGGATATTGCCGGTGCCGACGGTCTTGCCGTTGACCACTTTCTGCTCGTAGATCACCTCGAATTCGTCGCCGGGACGGATGTCCTGGGCGAAGTCGATGTCGTAGCCGAACACATGGGCCATTTCGCGGGTCAGGCTGTGGGGCATGCCGGCGCGCTGGGCGGAAAGCGACAGCGAGCTGTTGATCACGCCGTGCACATAGGCGGAGCGTACCACTGGCTGGCTGACTACGCGGTTGAAGGTGAAGCCTTTCGGACCCTTGGTCAGGGTGATGGTCTCAAGGTCGCTGACCTTGCTGTGCAGGTTGGTCAGTTGGCCGTCGGGGTTCAGTTCGAACTCCAGCACCTGGCCATGCTTGAGCTGGGAAAACTGCTTGGCTTGTTTATCGCTGGCCAGGACCTCATGTACCGATGCCGCCGGCAAACCGACCTTCTCGAACAGCGTGGAGAGGGTATCGCCCCGGGCTACGGTGACCTC
>NZ_CAJFDC010000036.1:750000-755000 GCF_904067045.1 Pseudomonas sp. FEN
CAAGGCTAAATACTACTGACTGACCGATAGTGAACTAGTACCGTGAGGGAAAGGCGAAAAGAACCCCGGAGAGGGGAGTGAAATAGATCCTGAAACCGTATGCGTACAAGCAGTGGGAGCCCACTTTGTTGGGTGACTGCGTACCTTTTGTATAATGGGTCAGCGACTTATTTTCAGTGGCGAGCTTAACCGAATAGGGGAGGCGTAGCGAAAGCGAGTCTTAATAGGGCGTCTAGTCGCTGGGAATAGACCCGAAACCGGGCGATCTATCCATGGCAGGTTGAAGGTTGGGTAACACTAACTGGAGGACCGAACCGACTACCGTTGAAAAGTTAGCGGATGACCTGTGGATCGGAGTGAAAGGCTAATCAAGCTCGGAGATAGCTGGTTCTCCTCGAAAGCTATTTAGGTAGCGCCTCATGTATCACTGTAGGGGGTAGAGCACTGTTTCGGCTAGGGGGTCATCCCGACTTACCAAACCGATGCAAACTCCGAATACCTACAAGTGCCGAGCATGGGAGACACACGGCGGGTGCTAACGTCCGTCGTGAAAAGGGAAACAACCCAGACCGTCAGCTAAGGTCCCAAAGTCATGGTTAAGTGGGAAACGATGTGGGAAGGCTTAGACAGCTAGGAGGTTGGCTTAGAAGCAGCCACCCTTTAAAGAAAGCGTAATAGCTCACTAGTCGAGTCGGCCTGCGCGGAAGATGTAACGGGGCTCAAACCATGCACCGAAGCTACGGGTATCACTTAGGTGATGCGGTAGAGGAGCGTTCTGTAAGCCTGTGAAGGTGAGTTGAGAAGCTTGCTGGAGGTATCAGAAGTGCGAATGCTGACATGAGTAACGACAATGGGTGTGAAAAACACCCACGCCGAAAGACCAAGGTTTCCTGCGCAACGTTAATCGACGCAGGGTTAGTCGGTCCCTAAGGCGAGGCTGAAAAGCGTAGTCGATGGAAAACAGGTTAATATTCCTGTACTTCTGGTTATTGCGATGGAGGGACGGAGAAGGCTAGGCCAGCTTGGCGTTGGTTGTCCAAGTTTAAGGTGGTAGGCTGGAATCTTAGGTAAATCCGGGATTCCAAGGCCGAGAGCTGATGACGAGTTATCTTTTAGATGACGAAGTGGTTGATGCCATGCTTCCAAGAAAAGCTTCTAAGCTTCAGGTAACCAGGAACCGTACCCCAAACCGACACAGGTGGTTGGGTAGAGAATACCAAGGCGCTTGAGAGAACTCGGGTGAAGGAACTAGGCAAAATGGCACCGTAACTTCGGGAGAAGGTGCGCCGGTGAGGGTGAAGGACTTGCTCCGTAAGCCCATGCCGGTCGAAGATACCAGGCCGCTGCGACTGTTTATTAAAACACAGCACTCTGCAAACACGAAAGTGGACGTATAGGGTGTGACGCCTGCCCGGTGCCGGAAGGTTAATTGATGGGGTTAGCTAACGCGAAGCTCTTGATCGAAGCCCCGGTAAACGGCGGCCGTAACTATAACGGTCCTAAGGTAGCGAAATTCCTTGTCGGGTAAGTTCCGACCTGCACGAATGGCGTAACGATGGCGGCGCTGTCTCCACCCGAGACTCAGTGAAATTGAAATCGCTGTGAAGATGCAGTGTATCCGCGGCTAGACGGAAAGACCCGTGAACCTTTACTATAGCTTTGCACTGGACTTTGAATTTGCTTGTGTAGGATAGGTGGGAGGCTTTGAAGCGTGGACGCCAGTTCGCGTGGAGCCAACCTTGAAATACCACCCTGGCAACTTTGAGGTTCTAACTCAGGTCCGTTATCCGGATCGAGGACAGTGTATGGTGGGTAGTTTGACTGGGGCGGTCTCCTCCTAAAGAGTAACGGAGGAGTACGAAGGTGCGCTCAGACCGGTCGGAAATCGGTCGTAGAGTATAAAGGCAAAAGCGCGCTTGACTGCGAGACAGACACGTCGAGCAGGTACGAAAGTAGGTCTTAGTGATCCGGTGGTTCTGTATGGAAGGGCCATCGCTCAACGGATAAAAGGTACTCCGGGGATAACAGGCTGATACCGCCCAAGAGTTCATATCGACGGCGGTGTTTGGCACCTCGATGTCGGCTCATCACATCCTGGGGCTGAAGCCGGTCCCAAGGGTATGGCTGTTCGCCATTTAAAGTGGTACGCGAGCTGGGTTTAGAACGTCGTGAGACAGTTCGGTCCCTATCTGCCGTGGACGTTTGAGATTTGAGAGGGGCTGCTCCTAGTACGAGAGGACCGGAGTGGACGAACCTCTGGTGTTCCGGTTGTCACGCCAGTGGCATTGCCGGGTAGCTATGTTGGGAAAGATAACCGCTGAAGCATCTAAGCGGGAAACTTGCCTCAGATGAGATCTCACTGGACCTTGAGTTCCTGAAGGGCCGTCGAAGACTACGAGTTGATAGCAGGGGTGTAGCGCTGTGAGGCGTTGAGCTAACTGTACTAATTGCCCGTGAGGCTTGACCATATAACACCAAGCAATTTGCAGGCTTCGAGCTGAAAGCGAAGGAGCACCAGATTGCGGTGTTGAAGACGAAAGAACCGAAGTTTGCGACTCCAAAACCGAGCTGTCACATACCATTTGCTGGAGCGTGATCTCGCAAGAGAACGAGCTGGCTACGATTCTGACGACCTAGCAGGAACCACCTGACCATCCCGATCAGCGTGAACGATGCATCGCCGAGTAGGTGGGTTCCCCATGTGAGAGTAGGTTCTCGTCAGATATCCAGAATGATGTAAGCTCGGTTTTGTTGAAATTTGTTTTGTTCACACACGCATTGTGTCCTCGTCTATCGCTGAACCGCAAATTGCTTTATATGTCAAGCCTCACGGGCATTAGTAAGGAGCTCAAGCTACAGCCTACCACCCTGCCTATCAACGTCAGTCTCGACGCCTTCAGGAACTCAAGTCCTGAGATCTCATCGAGGCAAGTTTCCGCTTAGATGCTTTCAGTTATCTTCCGAACATAGTACCCGCAATGCACGGTGACAACGAAACAGAGGTTCGTCAGTCCGATAAACTCAAACGTCCACGGCAGATAGGACCGAACTGTCTCACGACGTTCTAAACCCAGCTCGCGTACCACTTTAAATGGCGAACAGCCATACCCTTGGACCGGCTTCAGCCCCAGGATGTGATGAGCCGACATCGAGGTGCCAAACACCGCCGTCGATATGAACTCTTGGGCGGTATCAGCCTGTTATCCCCGGAGTACCTTTTATCCGTTGAGCGATGGCCCTTCCATACAGAACCACCGGATCACTAAGACCTACTTTCGTACCTGCTCGACGTGTCTGTCTCGCAGTCAAGCGCGCTTTTGCCTTTATACTCTACGACCGATTTCCGACCGGTCTGAGCGCACCTTCGTACTCCTCCGTTACTCTTTAGGAGGAGACCGCCCCAGTCAAACTACCCACCATACACTGTCCTCGATCCGGATAACGGACCTGAGTTAGAACCTCAAAGTTGCCAGGGTGGTATTTCAAGGTTGGCTCCACGCGAACTGGCGTCCACGCTTCAAAGCCTCCCACCTATCCTACACAAGCAAATTCAAAGTCCAGTGCAAAGCTATAGTAAAGGTTCACGGGTCTTTCCGTCTAGCCGCGGATACACTGCATCTTCACAGCGATTTCAATTTCACTGAGTCTCGGGTGGAGACAGCGCCGCCATCGTTACGCCATTCGTGCAGGTCGGAACTTACCCGACAAGGAATTTCGCTACCTTAGGACCGTTATAGTTACGGCCGCCGTTTACCGGGGCTTCGATCAAGAGCTTCGCGTTAGCTAACCCCATCAATTAACCTTCCGGCACCGGGCAGGCGTCACACCCTATACGTCCACTTTCGTGTTTGCAGAGTGCTGTGTTTTTAATAAACAGTCGCAGCGGCCTGGTATCTTCGACCGGCATGGGCTTACGGAGCAAGTCCTTCACCCTCACCGGCGCACCTTCTCCCGAAGTTACGGTGCCATTTTGCCTAGTTCCTTCACCCGAGTTCTCTCAAGCGCCTTGGTATTCTCTACCCAACCACCTGTGTCGGTTTGGGGTACGGTTCCTGGTTACCTGAAGCTTAGAAGCTTTTCTTGGAAGCATGGCATCAACCACTTCGTCATCTAAAAGATAACTCGTCATCAGCTCTCGGCCTTGGAATCCCGGATTTACCTAAGATTCCAGCCTACCACCTTAAACTTGGACAACCAACGCCAAGCTGGCCTAGCCTTCTCCGTCCCTCCATCGCAATAACCAGAAGTACAGGAATATTAACCTGTTTTCCATCGACTACGCTTTTCAGCCTCGCCTTAGGGACCGACTAACCCTGCGTCGATTAACGTTGCGCAGGAAACCTTGGTCTTTCGGCGTGGGTGTTTTTCACACCCATTGTCGTTACTCATGTCAGCATTCGCACTTCTGATACCTCCAGCAAGCTTCTCAACTCACCTTCACAGGCTTACAGAACGCTCCTCTACCGCATCACCTAAGTGATACCCGTAGCTTCGGTGCATGGTTTGAGCCCCGTTACATCTTCCGCGCAGGCCGACTCGACTAGTGAGCTATTACGCTTTCTTTAAAGGGTGGCTGCTTCTAAGCCAACCTCCTAGCTGTCTAAGCCTTCCCACATCGTTTCCCACTTAACCATGACTTTGGGACCTTAGCTGACGGTCTGGGTTGTTTCCCTTTTCACGACGGACGTTAGCACCCGCCGTGTGTCTCCCATGCTCGGCACTTGTAGGTATTCGGAGTTTGCATCGGTTTGGTAAGTCGGGATGACCCCTAGCCGAAACAGTGCTCTACCCCCTACAGTGATACATGAGGCGCTACCTAAATAGCTTTCGAGGAGAACCAGCTATCTCCGAGCTTGATTAGCCTTTCACTCCGATCCACAGGTCATCCGCTAACTTTTCAACGGTAGTCGGTTCGGTCCTCCAGTTAGTGTTACCCAACCTTCAACCTGCCCATGGATAGATCGCCCGGTTTCGGGTCTATTCCCAGCGACTAGACGCCC
>NZ_CAJFDC010000036.1:760000-1526467 GCF_904067045.1 Pseudomonas sp. FEN
AGCCAACCCGGCGACGGAAGCACCGAGCAGCGCACGGCGGGAGAGATAGAGGGATTCAGGCGTGACGTCCGACTCTTTGCAATCGGATCGCTTGGGAAGCTTGATAAACATGGCAACTCCGTAGCATTGGAGGACTGATGCACCAATAGACTACGGAGTCTGCGCGAAATTACATCACTCGCCAGCTTTGTGCCGACGAAGATGCAACAGGTACTGGATCGGGCCCGAGGCCGCATAGGCGAGGAAAATCAGCAGCAGGATGCGCGGCGGGTCGCTGAACACCACGGCGAATACCAGCACCACGGCAAGAATCGCCACAAACGGTACGCGCCCCTTGAGATCCAGCTCCTTGAAGCTGTTGTACTTGATGTTGCTGACCATCAGCATCCCGGCCGCCGCCACCAGCAAGGCTACCAGGAACGACATCTTCGAACCCTGGATCCCGTAGTCGCTGAACGCCCACACCGTACCCGCCACCACGCCGGCCGCCGCCGGACTGGCCAGGCCGATGAAATAGCGCTTGTCGGCGGTACCGACCTGGGTATTGAAACGCGCCAGGCGCAACGCCGCGCCGGCCACATAGATGAAGGCCACCATCCAGCCGACCTTGCCCATGTCACCCAGCGCCCAGCCGAATGCCAGCAATGCCGGGGCAACACCGAAAGCGACCATATCGGACAGCGAGTCATACTCGGCACCGAAGGCACTCTGGGTATTGGTCATGCGGGCCACGCGACCGTCCAGGCCGTCGAGCACCATGGCGACGAAGATCGCAATGGCGGAGAAGGCGAAATACTTGCTCGCCCCCGCCGGATCCCCGGCACTGGCGGCGCTCTGCGCGCTCATCGCACTGATGATGGCGTAGAAACCAGCGAACAGGTTCGCGGTGGTGAACAGGTTCGGCAACAGGTAGATACCGCGATGGCGGACTTTCTGGCCATTGGCGTCATGCCCTTCCTCGACATGTTCGTCGATGGGCAACAGGCTTTCGGCGTCGGAGCCCTGACCAGGCTCTTCGGGACGTTCAGTCATTGACATTACCTTGCAGCTAAATGAATGGTTTCAACAGCACTCGGCGACCACGATGGGAGCACAAAACGGTCCCGCTTTATACCAGAAGCGCCCCGGCCTGAGGGAAAACCTGGAAGAGACGGGTCGATCAGCCTAGGACAACGTGCGGCAGAAATCGACTGCTGTCCTTGGTAATAAGACTATTGTCTTCACGGATGCCGATCCCGGAGGCCACATCCCCCACCACCCATGAGCCGATCACGGTGTAGCTGTCGTCGAACTTCGGCAACGAGGAAAACGCCTGCAGGATATAAGGCGCATCGGTGTAAGGCCCTCCCTCGACCACCACCTGATCGTCGCCGGTACGGATCTCGATATTCGCGCCCTCGCGGGAAAAGAACGGTTTGCGCACCCAGCCCTTGGGCACGGGCCGCAGCGGATTCTCGTCGACATAGGCAGGCAGCAGGTTGGGATGCCCTGCGTGAAATTTCCACAGCAGCGGCAATATACCTTTGTTACTGACAATGGCTTTCCAGGCCGGTTCGATAAACTGGGTGTCACAACCGGGTACCGCCTGGCCGAAGTCCTCATGGAAGATATGCTCCCAGGCATGCAGCTTGAACAGCCGCTCGATCCAGCGCCCGTCCAGGTCGACAAAGCGACCCTGCGCGGTAAGACCGATATCCTCGATGTCGATATGCCGCGCCTCGATTCCCGCATGCGCCGCCATCTTGCGCAGAAAGTCCGTGGTCCCGCGGTCCTCCTCCGAACCCGACATGGCCGAGAAGTAGAACGCGCCTCCAGGCGCAAATGCCGCGAAAGCCCTGACCAGATCTTCAGCAAGGGTATTGAACTGGTTGGCGTGCGCCGGCAGTACACCCCGGGCGATCTGTTCCTCAAGCCAGAGCAACTGCACGGCACCGGCTTCGAGCAGACTGGTGGGCGTGTCGTAATTGGCTTCCAGGCACTTGGCTGGACCGCTGCCGTCATACGCCAGGTCGAAACGCCCATACAGATGCGGATGCCCTTGCTTCCAGGAATCGCGGACCAGATCGAAAAACGCTGGCGGTATGGCCAGGCTCGTCAGCAGCTCTTCGCTGTCGACGACCCGCTCGACCACATCCAGGCACAGGTCGTGAAGCGCCTTGGTTGGCGCCTCAAGGTCGCGAGTGATCTGCTCTTCGGTGAACAGGTAATAACCACGCTCATCCCAATAGCGCTCGCCACCGATGGTGTGAAAAGCAAAACCTTCGCGTTCGACGCTTTCGCGCCAATGCGGGCGCTCTTCGATGCTGATCTTTTTCATCCTGGCCGCGCCCCTCAACCGCCGGAACTGAAGATGCCGCTGCTCTTGCCGCCCCAGCCACTGCGCGCGGTAGCCTGACTGCCGAAACCGCCACGCGAGACTGTCGAGGACAGCGAACCGGAACCGCTGCCCAGACTCTTGCCGAGGGTGGCAGGGGTATAGGTGTTGGTGGAGCTGCTGCGAGCCTGGGTCGAACGGCTGAACGACTTGCCCTCGTCGATCTGCCGCGACAGTGTCGAGCTGCTATAGGCGCCGCGGCTGTCACGATTGTCATAGATCGGCTGGGAATAGTAGCGCCCGCCGCCGCCACTGTTGCTGAGCAGATTGCCGAGCAACAGCCCGGTCAGCAGGCCGCCGTTACCGCCACCACCACTGCCTCCCGACTGCGCGGCCGCCTGCTGGGCCTGTTCGAGATCCTTGCGCGGAACCTGGCCGGACATCGCCAGTTCGAAGCCGCCCATTTTCGGCATGTACTTGCCGTCCGCGCCGACCTGGCAGTAGCCGGGGACGAAGTCACTGTCGCAGGAAGCCTGGTCGTCATAGGTCGGCGCGATACGCCGGTGATCGGCCAGCGCCTGCATGAAGGCGTCGGAGCAGACCTCCACCGGCACTTTCGCCGCCACACACTCCTCGACCGACTTGAAATTGTTCTTCGTGGTCACGTCCACGCGGTCCTGGGACGGACCGCAGGCGGACAGGGCCAGCGGCAAGGTGCCGGCCAGCACCAGTTTTACGGAGCTACGGGTTCTCATCGAATGATCCTTATCCTTGCCCTGGGCTCAGGTCGACGGCGTCATGCAGGCCGAATTCAGCAGCCCGACACTGATGGCCACGGCCGCCAAATAGATCGCCGCCGCCAAATCGCCGCGCACGATACGCGCGGACAGCCCCTTGAGCACCAGATTGGTCACGGCAAACGCCAGTAACTGCACCACGGCGGCGATCAGGACCCAGACGACGAAGTCCACGACGCTGACACTGTTGGCGATGATATTGCTGGCCGGCAGGGCAAACCCCACCAACGAACCACCCAAGGCTACCGCCGCGGCAGTATTGCCCTCGCGAATCAGGGCGAACTCCTTGTGCGGTGTCAGGCGGGTGTAGATGAACTGAAACAACACGAACAGGACCGCCGCCACCGCCATATAGATGATGAAGCCGTATACCGCGGTAGCGTTGAGCGACAGGCGCAGCGCATCGAGCATGATGATTTCCTTGTCAGAGAACTTCGATATCAGTGATTTGCAGCGTCACGCCAACGGCAGTGGACAGGGTGATCACCCCCTCCTCGTCTTCCTCGACCGAAAAGAGCAGGAACTCCCGGCGGTTGAGCAGACCGATATCGCGGGCATAGAGCATGCTCAGGTGCTTGATCGAGTAGGCGCCGTCCGGGCTCCTGACGAACTCCTGCATCGGCGTGAGTTCGGTCTGCCCGTCTTCAACCCCCCATTGGCGCCCATACTCCTCGCCTTCGAGTTCGTAGAGCGGCATGCCGATCTTCGCATTCGGGCCGGTCAGTTGCAGCAACTGCTCCTTGCTGTTGATCGTGGTGACGTCGTGATAGCCGAACAGGATGAGGTCCTGGATATCTTCGGCCGCGGGCCCGTTCATGACCATTTGCAGGAAGTAATCCTCATTGTCGAGGTAAAACCGCTGCAAGCGCATCGACTGCCCCAGATCGATATCGCCCACTGCCCAGACTTTCTCGTCATCCGGCAACACCACATGGGACTGCCCTTCGAGCAACAGCTTCAAGGAACGCTCCAGGCAAAGCATCCGCCCCGAGGCCAACCCCAAGGGATTGCCCTGCGCTACCGGGATCGCGCCCGCGGCAGGCGTTGGCGCCTCAAATCCCATGACGCGCTTGATCCAACTCATCGTGCCTCTCCTTCCTGTCGCGCCACCCGGCTATCCAGCCGGTTTTTCAGACGGCAAAAAGGGCAAACCGCTCACGCGTTTGCCCTGTGACCGCGATTTACTGACCCGAGCCAGGATTCTGCCGAGCCTTCAAGCGAGCCAGCACATCACTGCCGCTGCCCGACTTGGCGCCGATACCCGCCTGCTGCAGACGGCGCTCCAGATCGCCGCCATTGGACTCATCGGCCAGCTCCTGCGCGGCATCCAGCTTGGCATCCCGCTCGTCCTGGCGCTGCTTGATCCGCGCCAGCGAACCGACCGCGGTTTCCAGCTTGCCATTCGCCCCACTGGTCGCCGCCGCCGTGGCGACACGAGCCTGCTGGACCGTCTCGCGGGCCTTGGCCATCTCGACCTGCTGCTTCAATCCCTTGATCTGGTTTTCCGACTTGGTCACCTGGGCATGCAGCGTCTCGACCTGGGCTCCGAACTGATCGGCCAGGAGTTTTTCCTGATCGCGCTGGGCCTCGATCTCGGCAACCTTGTTGGCACACTCGCCCGCCAGGCTTTCCTCGCCCTTATCCAGCGCGGCCATGGCCTTGGCTTCCCAGTTGGCGATGTCGTTGTTCAGGCCGTCGAGGCGTTGCTGCGACAGCTTGTAGCGCGCCTTGATGTCGACCAGGCCGTTCTTGGCCTTGGCTACGGCGTTCTCGGCGTCACGCTGTTCCTGCTCGAGAATGCGAATGGCGTTGGCGTCGACGATGGTCTCACCCACCTCGGAAACACCCCCGCGAATAGCGGTCATGACTTTCTTCCAGATACTCATTGAAAACTCCTTGGGGACTTCATTGAACGTTGATGTGGTCTTCGAACGCTTCCACCGCACGGATCACGTTCTCGGCCAGGGTGAAGATCTCCTGGACGATCACGGTGATCGTGGAAGCCGCGCTCAGCGCGCCGAACATGCAGTAGACCTCGGTGCCGTCACCGAGCCGCTCGATGCCCACGGAGGACAGTGGGAACAGGTCACGGCTGCGCAGCACCAGGCTGTTGAAGACCACCGGATCCTTGACCTTGCTCACTTCGACCAGGGTCGCGTCCACCAGGATCTGGTCACCGGACACCGCCAGGTACAGTGGCAGGTCGCCGAATTCGCTCAGGGTCAGGGTAATGCTCTGCTCCGCGCCTTCGGCGAGGGTCAGGACAATCTCGCCACGGGACACAACCTCCAGTTCCGCCAGCGCCTTGTGCAGCGAGTTGATCGTCCAGTTGATGTTCTCAGTCATGAAAGCCTCCAGTTTGATCCGTTCACCCAGGAAGGGCTGGCGTAACGCCTTTTCGATACCCCGCAGGGCCGTCGCATTCTCGGGAAGAATCCAGAATTCCCGCTTCACCAGACCCGCTTCGCGCAAGCGCGCGCGCATATCGCGAACGTAGTCGGCGGTGGTCTTGGTCTTGGCCGGTGATGACGTTTTTCCGCCCGACAGAGGCTTGTCATCCGCTGCTTTTCTACGAGGCATCTGTCCTCCGAAAAATCTTACATGTAAGTAAACTACGACTTCTATCCGGAATGTTCAACATCTGACATGAAAGGTTTATGTGACAAAATAAAACGCCCCGACAAGTCGGGGCGTTGGTGTTCAGCACATACCGTCGCCCAGCCCCAAAGGGCCGGACAACCGGCTGAGCGTCGACTCAGTTCTTGGTTTTGTCGACGATCTTGTTCGCACCGATCCACGGCATCATCGAACGCAGTTGTTCGCCGATGATCTCGATACCGTGCGCGGCGTTGTTACGACGCTTGGCGGTCATCGATGGGTAGCCGGTAGCACCCTCGCTGATGAACATCTTCGCGTATTCACCGTCCTGGATGCGCTTCAGAGCGTTGCGCATGGCTTGGCGGGATTCGGCGTTGATGACTTCAGGGCCGGTCACGTACTCGCCGTACTCGGCGTTGTTGGAGATCGAGTAGTTCATGTTGGCGATACCGCCTTCGTACATGAGGTCAACGATCAGCTTCAGTTCGTGCAGGCACTCGAAGTAGGCCATTTCCGGCGCGTAACCGGCTTCAACCAGGGTTTCAAAACCGGCTTTGACCAGCTCGACGGTACCGCCGCACAGGACGGCTTGTTCGCCGAACAGGTCGGTTTCGGTCTCGTCCTTGAAGGTGGTTTCGATGATGCCGGTACGGCCACCGCCAACGCCGGCGGCGTAGGACAGTGCAACGTTCTTGGCGTTGCCCGAGGCGTCCTGGTAGATCGCGATCAGGTCAGGGATACCGCCGCCTTTGACGAACTCGGAACGCACGGTGTGGCCTGGAGCCTTCGGCGCGATCATGATCACGTCGAGGTCGGCGCGCGGCACAACCTGGTTGTAGTGGATCGCGAAGCCGTGGGAGAAGGCCAGGGTGGCGCCTTTCTTGATGTTCGGCTCGATTTCGTTCTTGTACAGCGCGGACTGGAACTCGTCCGGAGTCAGGATCATGACCAGGTCGGCAGCGGCAACGGCGCTGGCCACGTCGGTCACTTTCAGGCCATGGGCCTCGGCCTTGGCCACGGTGGCCGAACCTTTACGCAGGCCGACGGTCACGTCGACGCCGGAGTCTTTCAGGTTGCACGCTTGTGCGTGACCCTGGGAGCCGTAACCGATGATGGCAACTTTCTTGCCCTGGATGATCGACAGGTCGCAGTCTTTATCGTAGTAAACCTTCATGAAATTCTCCTCTATATCCAGGCCGTTCAGGCCATTCGCTAAATTAAGTTAAACGCTCAGTACTTTGTCGCCACGGGCAATCCCGGTGACGCCGCTACGTACGGTTTCCAGAATCGAGGCCGTCCCGATCGACTGGATGAAGCTGTCCAGTTTGTCGCTTGTACCGGTCAGTTGCACGGTATAAACGCTGGCGCTGACATCGACGATCTGACCACGATAGATATCGGTAGTGCGTTTGATCTCGGCGCGCTGGGCGCCAGTAGCCTTGACCTTGACCAGCATCAGTTCACGCTCGATATGAGCACTTTCCGACAGGTCCACCAGCTTGACCACTTCGATCAGCTTGTTCAGGTTCTTGGTGATCTGCTCGATGACTTCGTCATGCCCCACGGTGGTCAGCGTCAGACGCGACAGGGTCGGGTCTTCGGTCGGGGCCACGGTCAGGCTTTCGATGTTGTAGTTGCGTTGCGAAAACAGGCCAACCACACGGGACAGAGCGCCAGGTTCGTTTTCCAGAAGCAGGGAAATGATGTGCCGCATGATTAGGTACGCTCCGTCTTGCTCAGCCACATATCGCGCATGGAGCCGTCTTTGATCTGCATCGGGTAGACGTGCTCGCTGGTGTCGACCTGGATATCGAGGAACACCAGGCGATCCTTCATGGCGAACGCTTCTTCCATCTTCGGCTTCAAGTCTTTCAGATCCGTGATACGGATACCGACGTGACCATAGGCCTCGACCAGCTTGACGAAGTCAGGCAGCGATTCCATGTACGAGTGCGAATGACGACTGCCGTAGCTCATGTCCTGCCATTGGCGAACCATGCCGAGCACGCCGTTGTTCAGGCTGACGATCTTCACCGGCAAGCCGTACTGCAGGCAGGTCGACAATTCCTGGATGTTCATCTGGATGCTGCCCTCGCCAGTGACGCAAGCAACGTCGGCGTCCGGGAAGCTCAGCTTCACACCCATGGCGGCGGGGAAGCCGAAGCCCATGGTGCCCAGGCCACCGGAGTTGATCCAGCGGTTGGGCTTGTTGAACTTGTAGTACTGCGCCGCGAACATCTGGTGCTGACCGACGTCGGAGGTCACAAAAGCGTCGCCCTTGGTCACTTCGCACAGGGTTTCGATCACGGTCTGTGGCTTGATGATACTGCCGTCGCCCTTGTCATAAGGGAACAGGCCACGATCGCCGCGCCATTCGTCGATCTGCTTCCACCAACTGGCCACCGACTCCTTGTTCGGCGTCTCGCCGATTTCCTTCAGGGCCGCGACCATCTCGCTCAGCACGCTCTCCACCGGCCCAACGATAGGCACGTCTGCCTTGATGGTCTTGGAGATCGATGCCGGATCGATGTCGATGTGGATGATCTTGGCGTTCGGGCAGAACTTGGCCGGACCGTTGATCACCCGATCATCGAACCGCGCGCCCACGGCCAGGATCACATCGGCGTGGTGCATGGTCAGGTTGGCGGTGTAGCTGCCGTGCATGCCGAGCATGCCGACGAACTGACGGTCGGTGCCAGGGTAGGCACCGAGGCCCATCAGGGTATTGGTCACCGGCAGGTTGAGCAGTTTGGCCAGTTCCGTCAGTGGTGCGGAACCGCCGCCGAGGATCACCCCGCCACCCGAGTAGAGCACCGGACGCTTGGCCGCCAGGAGCATTTCGGCCGCCTTGCGGATCTGGCCGGAGTGGCCGCGTACCGCCGGGCTGTAGGAGCGCAGCTTGGCTTTTTTCGGGAAGATGTATTCGAACTTCTCGGCCGGGTTGGTCATGTCTTTCGGGACATCGACAACCACGGGGCCGGGACGACCGGATTGCGCCAGGTAGAACGCCTTCTTCATGACTTCCGGGATTTCCGAAGCGTGCTTGATCATGAAGCTGTGCTTCACGATCGGCCGCGAGATACCGATCATGTCGGTTTCCTGGAACGCATCGGTACCGACCAGGGTGCTCGGCACCTGACCGGAGATGATCACCATCGGAATGGAGTCCATGTAGGCCGTGGCGATACCGGTGATCGCGTTGGTCGCGCCCGGGCCCGAGGTCACCAGGACCACGCCGGCTTTACCGGTGGCACGGGCGTAGCCGTCGGCCATATGGGTCGCCGCCTGCTCATGACGAACCAGGATGTGGGTGACTTCCGGTTCCTTGAACAGGGCATCGTAGACATGCAGAAGAGCACCACCCGGGTACCCGTAGATATATTTGATGCCTTCGTCACGCAAAAAGCGGACGAGCATCTCACCGCCAGATAAAAGCTCCACGTTGTTCACCTCTAAAACGCCAGAATACCGTCCACACACTGGAGACGGGTCTTAATAGGTTTACTTCTCAGCAGAGCATGAGCGACGGTGGTCGCCGACTACGTCAGCACTGACTGAGCAAGTATTGGGAGTGCCCCAAGTGTTGCGGGGGTTTCCCACCCAGCGCGAGGTAACGCGTTGCGGGTGTAACAGGTCGGCGCGGATATGCGCCTCATGATCTGCCGAGTGGGCCTGCTTCTGGCAGTCCCTCTACAGCGGACTTTGGATTGTTCTGATTCGTCCCGCTCAAGTCAAGTCATCTTGTGAGCTTTCTTCTAACTAAGCGCATGACAACGCAGAAGAAAACCTTTCCCAAGGGAATGTGCTACGTTGCTTATCGCATTGTCTGACAAGGAAACCTGATGCGTAGAAGCATTCTGATCACTGGCTTGCTGTTCGCCTTGAGCCCCCTGTGCCAGGCCGGCCAGATCTACAAATGGGTCGACGCCCAGGGCGTGACGCATTTCGATGCACAGCCGCCAGCCGGGCAATCGGCCACCGTGGTGACGCCGGCGGTCGGCAATGTCCCCGCGCCGCCGCGCGCCGCCTTGCCAACGAGCGCGCCGGTGGGCGACCAGAACGCCGTGGATGCCAAGGTCAAGAAGCAGATTGCCGATCAGGAAGCGGCCCGCAAGGCCTATTGCGAGAAGGTGCGGACCAACCTGGCGCAACTGGAAAACAATGCCCGGGTGCGCGAAGAGGTCAATGGCGAATTACGCCGTCTGACCGAAGAAGAGCGCCAGACGCGACTGCTGGAGGCGCGCAAGGCGATCGAGGAAAACTGCTCGTAAACACCCGCCTCATGAGCACCCAGGGCCCGTGAACGGCTTGCTGGCGATAACGACCGGAAGATCAGTCATCGCCGGCAAGTCGGCGCCTGCAACTTAGCGGGTCTCGACAATCAACCGGTCGAACTGCGCCAGCAAGCGCTGCAAGCCACGCCCCTGCCCCGGGCGCTGGGCATAGACCATTTCCGCCATGGCCAGAATCCCGGAAGCATTGGGCAGCGGCAGGTCCTGCTCGAGAATCACCTTCATTCGCGGCAGGAAGATCCATTGCAGCCACTGCTCGAACTCCAGTGTATCGACACTGAACGGTTCGACGCTGGCCAGGGCCTCGGCGCTGGGCGCAACCTCGTCCCAGCAACCCTGGGCGCGCAACTCCCGCTCGATCAGCAGGAGTTGCTCGGCAATCAACGGAAAACGCGCATCCATCAGTAACCGACCTTGGCCTTCTGCTGCGCCTGGGCGGCACCCGCGGCATCACCCTGCTTGCTCCGCGCCTGGGCAATGATGCCCCAGAGGTTGGCCTGCAGATCCGGACGCCCGTTGGCAAAGCTCAACCCGCGTCGGGCCAGTTGCTCGGCCTGCGGCGCATCGCCCTGGGCCATGCGCACCTGGGCCAACCGATAAAGCACTTGCGGCTCACGGGGAGCCACGCGCTGGGCACGCTCAAGACTCGATGAGGCACCATTGAGGTCGCCCGTGGATTGCTGCTGCTGAGCGGTGGTCAACAACGCCAGCACCGGGCCGTCCAGTTGCTCGTCGGCGGACAAGCCGCCAGCGCTGCTGCTGGAAGGAATACCGCTCGGCGCGACCGGGCTCGGCATGTTGTAGCCGCCCTGACTCGGCGCCGGGTTGTAAGCACCCTGGTTATAGGCCCCCGAGTTGACGGGCACGCCCTGGATCGGCGCATTGTTCGTCGGCCCAGGGGTAATCGGTCCCGGCGTGAACGGTTCGGTACTGATCGGTGCCGACGTTGTCGCGCCGCCGCCCGGAATCATCACCACCACGCCGGAATCCTGCGGCACCGCCTGGGTCTGGCTCGGTACCGGCCCCTTGATCACGCTCTTGCGGAAACCGCCCGTGGACGAGATCCGTTCGTTGTTGGAGACCGCGGTCCCCGAATCGACCACCGGGATCGAACCCCGCGGAACACTGGAGCAACCGCCCAGCACGGTCAGCGCTGCAAAAGCTGGAATCCACCACTTGTTCACGTCAAACCCTCTTTACTCAATTCAACCAGCCCTTGACCCAATCCATCACTTCGGTGGCCGGCGCAGGCACCGCGCCACCGCACGCCGCACCGGGCACGGGTTCACTGCCGCGAATATACGGCATCTGCACCGCCCCCGGGCAATTGGCATCGGAACCTTGCCCGGTGTGCGGATCGACCCAGGCCTGGACCACGTTATCCGGTTGCGGCATATCCAATGGCAGTGGATCGGCCTTGCGCATGAAGCTGGTCCAGACCTGCAAGGCGCCAGTGGCACCGGTGAACGGTGTCTTGCCGTTGTCATCGCGGCCGAGCCAGACCACGGCCAGCAGGTCCTGGCCAAAACCGGCGAACCAGCTGTCACGCGAATCGTTACTGGTACCGGTCTTGCCGGCCAGGGTCAGGGTCTTGGGCAGGACGTTGTACACCCCGCTCCCGGTCCCCTCGCGCATCACCCGCTGCATCGCCGCCTGGATCAGGTAGATCGAGCCCGCATCGAAACGCTGCTGGATCTGGAACGGATAGCGCTTGAGCGGCTGGCCTTCGGCCGTCAGGACACTGCGAATACCGCGCATCGGTGTATTGAAGCCGCCATTGGCCAAGGTCTGGTACATGGTCGCGACTTCCATCGGCGTCATGCCGCCAGCCCCCAGCAACATTGCCGGGAACGCGGGAACTCGCGAGTGATACCGAGGCGTCCGAGGGTCTTGAGGACATTCGGCACGCCCAACTCCAGACCCAGCCGAGCCGTCGACAGGTTGTAGGAGTGCGCCAGGCCCTGATAGAGGAAAATCGTACCGTGGGAACGCCGATCGTAGTTCTGCGGCTTCCAGACCTGCCCGTCGGCGCCTTTCACCGAGAAGGATTCGTCCGACAGCCAACTGGTCAGCGTGTACTGGCTGGGCTTCTCCAGCGCCGTCAGATACACCGCCGGCTTGATCAGCGAGCCGACCGGCCGTACCGCATCCAGCGCCCGGTTGAAACCGGCAAAGCTGGCCTGGCGACTGCCGATCATGGCCTGGACCTCACCGGTTTCCGGGTTGGTCACCACCATGGCCGCCTCGACATCGTCACCGCCCTTGCGCCCGGCCAGACGTTTGAAGGTATCGTTGACCGAGGCCTCGGCCTTCATCTGCAGGATCGGGTCGAAGCTGGTGAAGATGCGCAAGCCTTCCTCGGTCAAGTCTTCGTCGCGGTAGTCTTCACGCAGTTGCCGCTTGACCAGGTCGAGGAAACCGGGGAACGAGCTGTCCGCCAGGCTGCCGCGGGCGGTCACCCCCAGCGGCATCTTCTTCGCCGCCGCCACTTGCTCGGCGGTCGCCACGCCCTGCTGCTCCAGCAGGTCGAGGACCAGGTTACGTCGTTCCAGCGCCCGCTCCGGGTAACGCCGCGGGTTGTAGTAGGACGGACCCTTGACCATGCCCACCAGCAAGGCCACCTGGTGCAACTTCAACTCCGCCAGCGGCTGGCTGAAGAAGAACTGGCTAGCCAGGCCGAAGCCGTGCACCGCACGCTGGCCGTCCTGGCCGATAAAGACCTCGTTGAGGTAAGCCTCGAGAATCTCCGGCTTGCTGTAATGCAGCTCCAGCAACAAGGCCATCATGGCCTCGGTCAACTTGCGGCTGAGGCTGCGCTCGTTGGTCAGGAAGAAGTTCTTGACCAACTGCTGGGTCAGGGTACTGCCGCCCTGGCGCATCTGACCGGCCGAGGTATTGACCCAGATGGCCCGGGCAATCGACTTGGGCGAGACGCCGAAGTGATGATAGAAATCCCGGTCCTCGACCGCGACCAGGGTGTCGAGCAGGTACGGCGGCACCTGATCGATCTTGATCAGGATGCGGTCTTCAAGGTTCTTCGGGTACAGGCCGCCGATCAGCAGCGGCTCAAGGCGCACCACCGACAGCTTCGAACCGTTGAGCGAGGACAGCTCGGCCACATAGTCGCCGGAGAAGCGCACCCGCACCGGCTGGGCCGACTCCATGCCTTCATAGAACTGGAAGCCACGGGTGTTCAAGTCCACGGTATTGCCGCTGACCGCCGCCGCCCCCGGGCCATTGGCCACGGCTTCGCGACGATAGCCGAGGGCATCGAGTTCGGTGAGGAAGTCTTCCTTGCTCAGCTTCTGGCCGGCGAACAACTCCAGCGGCCGGGCATAGACCTTGGCCGGAATGGTCCAGCGCTTGCCGGAGAATTTCTCCTGCACCACGGCATCGAGGTAGACGGCAAAACCGGCCAGCACGACGAGGCCCACCAGGCTGAGCTTGATCGCCCAGCCAAGCCAGGGACGCAGGCGGCCAGCGGGAGGTTTGGATTTGGCACGGGAACGGGGGGATCGGGTACGAGTCATGGCGGCGGATTATACGCACTTTATTGACGTTCAACATGTACGTCCGGCGGTTTGCACCAGCGCCGCCAGCGGCCATAATGAGCGCCATGAATTTACCGCCCTCTGAAGGATCGCCAGTGAGCCAGTCCCTGATCTCCGCCCTGCAAAACCCGGCCCTCTACCCCCACCCGGTAGAAGCTTTCCAGGTTATCGAAACCCACATTTCCTGGGTCCTGCTCACGGGCACCTATGCCTACAAGATCAAGAAACCGGTCAACTTCGGCTTCCTCGATTTCACCGAACTGTCCGCGCGCGCGCACTTCTGCGCGGAAGAACTGCGCCTGAATCAGCGCCTGACCGATGGCCTGTACCTGGAAGTCGTGCCGATCACCGGCAGCGCCGAGGCCCCCGTCCTGGGCGGTACGGGCCCGGCCATCGAATACGCGCTGAAAATGCGCCAGTTCCCACAGAGCCAACTGCTGAGCACCCTGCAGGCCAACGGCGAGCTGACCAGCGCGCACATCGATGCAATGGCCCAACAGATCGCCGCGTTCCACCAGAGCGCCCCCGAAGTGCCGAAAGCGCACTACCAGGGCAGCCCGCAGGCGGTCATGGACCCGGTCCAACAGAACTTCGAGCAGATCCGCCCGTTCCTCAGCGAAAAAGCCGACCTGGCGCAACTCGACGCCCTGCAAGCCTGGGCCGAAACCAGCTTCGAGCGCCTCAAGCCGCTGTTCCTCCAGCGCAAGGCCGAAGGTTTCATTCGTGAATGCCACGGCGACATCCATCTGGGCAACGCCACCGTCATCGACGGCAAGGTGGTGATCTTCGACTGCATCGAGTTCAACGAACCCTTCCGCTTCACCGACGTCTACGCCGACACCGCCTTCCTGGCGATGGACCTGGAAGACCGTGGCCTCAAGAACCTGGCCCGGCGCTTTGTCAGCCAGTATCTGGAACTGACCGGCGACTACCAGGGCCTGGCCCTGCTGAATTTCTACAAAGCCTATCGCGCCCTGGTCCGCGCCAAGGTCGCGCTGTTCAGCATGTCGCCCGAGGATCCGCTGCAACGCGCCAGTTGCCTGCGCCAATACCGCAACTATGCCAACCTGGCGGAAAGCTACAGCACCATTCCCTCACGCTTCCTGGCGATCACCAGCGGCGTCTCCGCCGTCGGCAAGAGCCACGTCGCCCTGCGCCTGGTGGAAGCCCTGGGTGCCGTGCGCCTGCGCTCGGATGTCGAGCGCAAACGCCTGTTCGGCGAGCAGCAGGTCGAGAACCGTGTCGGCGATGGCATCTATAACCGCGACGCCAGCGTGCGCACCTACCAGCGCCTGCATGAAATCGCCGATATCGTCCTGCGTGCCGGTTTCCCGGTGGTGATCGACGCCACCTACCTCAAGCGCGAACAGCGCGATGCCGCCGCCAAGGTCGCCGAAGCCACCGGCGTGCCGTGCCTGATTCTCGACTGCAGCGCCCCGCAAGCCGTGATCGAAAACTGGCTGGCGCGGCGCCAGGCCGATGCCGTCGATCCGTCCGACGCTACACTGGAAGTGATCGCCGCCCAGCAAGCCAGTCGCGAAGCCCTGGGCGCCGATGAAATACTGCGCGCCAAGCACGTCGAAACCCATGAAAGCGGGAGCCTCGACGCCCTGGTCGAGCAGATTCGCCAGCGCCTGCCAGGCCTGTAGAAAACTATTTCAGCCGTGACGCCGCAAGTGCTTCACGGCTGAAACATAGCGGCATTATACTGGCGCCATGATACCAACAGGAGACGTCTCATGAGCCATCCCAAGCTGCTCGACTCGCCCTTGTATGCACTGCTGCACAAGGATGATATCGCCGGCTTCAACAAGGCCCGCCCCAAGGAAGGCCCGATCGATATGCGCGGCGGTGATTTCCGCGGCCTCGACCTGCGCGAACTGAATGCCGACGGGATCGATTTCACCGACGCCTATTTCCGCTCCGCCGATCTGCGCGGCGTGGACCTCCAGAAAGCCATCCTGAGCGGCGCCAGCGTGGCCCATGCGCAGATTTCCGGCACCTACTTTCCGGCGGAGCTGGGCCCGGCCGAGATCCTCATGTCGGTACAATTCGGTACGCGACTGCGCTACAGCGTCTAGTTCTTGCGACGCGGGCCCGGAAATCGCGGCAGTACCTGCCGTCCGGTGCTCGCTCGTGAGCTGGATCGCGGTTTTGCCGTGGGCGCCAGCCTTCTCACACCCTTCCACCTTGGCGCGAAGCAGCATTCACGAAAGCTGTGGCTTAGAAGCATTCGCACCAACGCCAAGCAAAGAACCACGCTTTTCCTACTGACCGCTACACTCCTTTCAGGCTTGCCTACTCTCGTCCACGCAGCGTTCGGCCGTCGCAAGGAGGCTTGATGAACGATGAACTGCAACACCTGAAAAACCTTGGCAAGACTTCGGCGCAATGGCTGCACGCCGTGGGTATCCACAGCGCATCGGATTTGCGTCGATTGGGAGCGGTGGATGCCTACCGCGCGGTCAGAACCCGCGGATTTCGCGCTTCGAAAGTGCTGTTGTATGCCATCGAGGGCGCATTGATGGGCATTCACTGGAACGATATCCCGCAAGAACGCAAAGAAGCCTTGAATAAACAGTTGGACGCGATATCGTCGCGTCATAAAAACTGATCTTGCAGGTTTGGCATGTATCTACTCGGGGAACAACCGGCCTACGCCGATGAACTGATCAATCGCCTGCAGGCGATCCCGGCACAACTACTCCAAGGCTTGAACCCCTGCGCGGCCCCCTTTGAGCTTGAGCAAACCGATGACCTGGACGCCTTGCTGCCTGACGATCAACTGTTCCTGATCGACAGTGGACTGCTGCATGCCCGGGTCGATGAGCGGGCACTGTTCTATCTGCATGAAGGCGACCTGGTCGGACTGCGCCAGGGCATCGACTGGCCGCGCTGCATCCTGAGCAGTGACAACCCGCTGCGCCTGATCCCCTATCGACGCACCGACGTCTTCGCGCATATCTACGCCGACCCAAGCCGTGCCGAAGCGCTGTTGCGCTACCTGATCGGCCAGACCGCCCTGCTCTCCGATGCCGTCAGCCGTTTGAAACAGCCGGAGTTTCGTAGCAGCAACGGTTTCCAGCAGGTGGCGAGCGGCGCGGTAATGATTCGCCAGGGTGACGATGCCGACCATGTGTTCATCATTACCGATGGCCATGCCGAGGCCTTTGTCGACGGGCACAAGGTCGGCGACGTGCCCAAGGACGAGATTTTTGGCGCCATGGCCGTGTTCACCGGCGAGAAACGCAGTGCCAGCGTGATTGCCAGCCAGCCCTGCACGGTCATGCTGATTCCCAAGGACCAGTTCCTCAGCCTGACCCAGAGCAACCCGCGCATCGCCCACAGCTTGATCGAAAGCATGGCGCGACGGATCGATCTGCTGAACAAGGAAGTGACGCGCCTGAGTGCCGCCAGCACGGCTGGCTGAACCGCTCCGGCATCGACCGCGGACCTGATGCCACACCCCGGACGAGCGGCCGAGAAAAAGACATTGACTTGCAAATGAGAATCATTATGATGAGCGCAACTGGTCGCGAGATCGGTTGGATTCTCTGGAAGTCCCTGGTTCGGGCTCTCGGATTATCTCCTCATCAGGCTAATCACGGTTATTGACCCGGCTTTTTGCCGGGTCTTTTTTTGCCCGCTCGAAAAGCGCGCCGTCAAACAACCTCGGCGGTACAGATGCGTCACTTCTCCCCGACCCTCGGCAATACCGGACACTCCAGCAGCGCCAGCAACTCATCCAGCAACCCCGACGCCCCCAGCCGCACGTGATCGGCGTTGATCCAGGGTGTGCCGAAGCGCGAACGCGCCAGTTCTATGTAGGTGCGCGCATCCTCGAAGGTGCGGATTCCGCCTGCCGCCTTGAGCCCGACCAGCCCGCCACGCTCGGCGATGGCCTCGAGCATGATGCGCACCGCCTGCTCGGTGGCGTTGACCAATACTTTGCCGGTACTGGTCTTGAGAAAATCGGCGCCGGCGGCAATCGCGTCCTGGCTGGCCTGGCGGATCATCTGCGGATCGCGCAGCTCGCCGGTCTCCAGGATCACCTTGAGCCGGGCTCGCCCCGCGCAGGCATCACGACAGGCGGCAACCATGCTCAAGCCGCTCTGCGCGTCGCCCATCAGCAACGAGCGATAGGGGTAGACCAGATCCACTTCATTCGCGCCGGCATTGATCGCCTCCAGGGTCTCGGCGACCACCGCGGCGACATTGGGCCCACCATGGGGGAAGTTGACCACGGTGGCGACCCGGATCGCCTGCCCGCCCAGAATATCCAGAGCGCGCCGCGCCAGGGCGACGAAACGGGGGAACACGCACACCGCCGCCACCGGACCGAAAGGTGTCTGCGCCCGCTGGCACAGCGCAATGATGCGGTCGGCATCGTCATCGCCGCTCAGCAAGGTCAAGTCGAGCAGGCCAATGGCCTGGCGTGCCAGTTGCTGATCGGCTTCATTCATCTGCTTCATCTTCACTCCCAACCCGAATCGTTGCATAACCATGGCGAGCGTCCACGGCGCCCCTCGGCAGGCCTGAACAGCCGGATGGCGCGAAATACGCTATGGGAGCCACAATAAAGGACTCCTCTTCGCCGGGGCATGCGCCAGCCAAAGACAAAGACTCGGCCCACAGCAAAACAAGAAACATCCCACGTCCACCCATCCCAAGGATCAGCATGAAGTTTCTCTGCGACTCGAACACCCTGGCCGACAACAGCAGTCGCGGGTTTGAAGTGGAAGGTCAGGCGCTTTTGGCCGTGCGCCGTGCGGGCCGGGTCTATGTCTACCAGAATCGCTGCCCGCACCGGGGCATCGCCCTGGAATGGCAACCCGACCAGTTTCTCGATCCCAGCGCCAGCCTGATCCAGTGCGCGACCCACGGCGCCCTGTTCCTGATCGAAAGCGGTGAATGCGTGGCCGGACCTTGCGCCGGGCAGTCACTGCGGGCGATCCCCTGCACGGAAGACGCCCAGGGTATTTGGCTGAAGCGCTGAAGCGCGCTAGAACTGCACCGGCAAACGGCGGTCGACGCGAATCTCCCAGGGTGTCAGGCTCACCCCGTAGGCCAGCACCTCGACCCCGGCGGCCAGCGCTTCACGCAGGGCCGCGGCATAGCCCGGATCAATCTCCTCGGCCGGACGTACCGCTTCGATACCGCTCAGGTTCACGCAATACAGCTGCACCGCCCGTACCCCCTCGCGCGCCAGGGTCGCCAACTCGCGCAAATGCTTGGCCCCGCGCAGGGTCACCGCATCCGGAAAGGCCGCAACCGCAGTACCGTCGAAACCGAGCGTAACGCTTTTGACCTCGACAAAAGCCGGTCCCGTCGGATAGTCGAGACGAAAATCGATCCGACTGTTCTCCTGGCCGTAGGCCACCTCACGCTTCAGGCCGGTAAAACCGTCCAGCTCGCGGATGGCCCCGGCGCGTAGCGCTTCCTCGACCAGGGGGTTGGCTCGCGCGGTATTCACGCAGGCCAGCCGCCCCTGCGGGGTCGCCCCGATCTCCCAGGTGCCGGGCAACTTGCGCTTGGGGTCGTTGGAGCGACTGAACCAGACCGGCCCGCCCGGGACCATGCAGTTAAGCATCGAGCCGGTATTGGGACAGTGAATGGTCAGCAACTCGCCAGAGGCGGTTTCGATGTCCGCCAGGAAACGCTTGTAGCGCTGGATCAGGCGACCTTCTTCGAGAGCGGGAGAAAAGCGCATCAGCCTTGCCAGCTCCGCAGGCCGCGGGCAATCCGTTCCACCGCCTGCTCCAGGCGCGGCAGGCTCTGGGTGTAGGCAAACCGCACATGATGGCTGGCCAGATGCCGACCGAAATCCAGTCCAGGCGTAAAGGCCACGTGTTCGGTTTCGAGAAAATGACGGCAGAATGCGAAGGCATCGCCGCCGAACGCGCTGATATCGGCATACAAGTAGAAGGCACCCTGCGGTTCCACGGCGATCTTGAAACCCAGCTCGCGCAACGCCGGCAAGAGGAAGTCCCGACGCCGTCCGAATTCGGCCCGGCGCTCTTCGAGAATGCTCAGGGTGCGCGGCTCGAAGCAGGCCAGCGCCGCATGCTGGGCCATGCTCGGCGCACTGATGTAGAGGTTCTGCGCGAGTTTTTCCAGGTCCGCCACCGCCTCGGGTGGCGCCACCAGCCACCCCAGTCGCCAGCCGGTCATGCCGAAATACTTGGAGAAGCTGTTGAGCACGAACGCGCTGTCATCGACTTCCAGCACGCTGGCCGCGTCGCAGCCATAGGTCAGGCCGTGATAGATCTCGTCCACCACCAGATGGCCGTGACGCTGTTTGATCGCCACCGACAGTGCCGCCAGCTCGTCTCGCGTCAGCAAGGTGCCGGTGGGGTTGGCTGGCGAAGCCACCAGGGCGCCGACGCTATCCTGGTCCCAATACCGCTCCACCAGGTCGGCCGTGAGCTGATAGCGCACCTCCGGCCCGACCGGCACCAGTTGGGCCGCGCCCTCCACCAGGCGCAGGAAATGCCGGTTGCACGGATAACCGGGATCGGCCAGCAGCCAGTGTTTGCCGGGGTCCACCAGCAGGCTGGTGGCCAACAGCAACGCACCGGAACCACCCGGGGTGATGAGGATGCGCTGCGGATCAATGGCGAGCCCATAGCGCTGCTGATAGAAACCCGAGATCGCCTCGCGCAGTTGCGGCAGCCCACGCGCCGCGGTGTAGCGGGTCTGGCCCGACTCCAAGGCGGCCTGGCCGGCGCGAATGATCGGCTCGGCCGTGGTGAAGTCCGGCTCCCCGATCTCGAGGTGGATCACATCATGTCCGGCCGCCTGCAACTCGTTGGCACGCGCCAGCAGGGCCATTACATGGAACGGTTCGATTGCGCGACTGCGCGCGCTGTAGTGCTGAGCCATTGGCCTTCCTTGATTCGACGAGGGAATGGGCGATAAGCCGATTCTACCCAACCTCCGCCTGCCGAAGTGTTTAAAGCATCCGACGCGTGCCTGAAGATTGACTAAAATGAACAATTAACCATTGCTTCATGAAGCTGACGCCTTCCATCCGGCATACATTGATACCCCTGCAGGAGCAGCCGCTCCTACAGGGGAGTTCGGCTCGACAAGCCAGCCTCGACAACCGGGAGTAGCGCGCCCCGATTCGATCTGGTAAGTTCGCCCGCTTGCAGCCGCAGGGCCGGCAGGTGTCGGTGTAGTTGAAATCCTGCGCAATGGATTAGAAGAGTAGAGGCGGTCCATTCATGCCCACCCAAGCAAAGCAGCAAAGCACAGAGCCAAAGATCGGCGGCTTCGACCCCTATGTTGAAAGCAAGGGCGAGGAGTACATGGGCGAGCCCATGCGCAAGCACTTCACCAAGATCCTGCAGAAGTGGAAGCAGGAACTGATGCATGAGGTCGACCGTACCGTTGATCACATGAAGGACGAAGCGGCCAACTTCCCTGATCCAGCCGACCGCGCCAGCCAGGAAGAGGAGTTCAGCCTCGAACTGCGCGCCCGCGACCGCGAGCGCAAGCTGATCAAGAAAATCGACAAGACCCTGCAGCTCATCGAAGACGAAGAGTATGGCTGGTGCGAGTCCTGTGGCGTCGAAATCGGCATCCGCCGGCTGGAAGCCCGACCGACCGCCGATATGTGCGTCGACTGCAAGACCCTGGCGGAAATCAAGGAAAAACAGGTCGGCAAGTAATCCCGCCGAGCCTTGAGCAAACGGAGCGTGCGAACGCTCCGTTTTCGTTTGCGCCGCCAGCGCCGTCTATCGCCTACGGACTGTCCAGTAATCGCCGAACCATGACTGTCACTCCCGCCTATATCGGCCGCTTCGCCCCCACGCCCAGCGGCCACCTGCATTTCGGCTCGCTGGTTGCCGCACTGGCCTCGTACCTGGACGCCCGCTCGGTCGGCGGGCGCTGGTTGCTGCGCATGGAAGACCTCGATCCGCCACGCGAAGAGCCCGGCGCCCAGGCGTCAATCCTCGACACCCTGCGGCGTTATGGTTTCGAATGGGACGGTGAACTGGTCCGCCAGAGCGAACGCCATGCCGCCTATGCCCAGGTGCTCGAGCGCCTGTTCAACCAGGGCCTGGCGTATGCCTGCACCTGCTCGCGCAAGGATCTGGAGGCCTACCACGGGATCTATCCGGGGTTGTGCCGCAACCTCGGCCACGGCATCGACAACGCCGCGATCCGCCTGCGCGTGCCAGAACTGACCTACCGCTTCCAGGACCGGGTCCAGGGTCAGTACCAACAGCACCTGGGCCGCGAGGTCGGAGATTTCGTGATCCGCCGCCGCGACGGACTCTATGCCTATCAACTGGCGGTGGTACTGGATGACGCCTGGCAAGGCGTCACCGATATCGTCCGCGGCGCCGACCTGCTGGACTCCACGCCACGGCAACTCTACCTGCAGGAGCTGCTTGGACTGCCGCAACCGCGTTACCTGCACGTGCCGCTGATCATCCAGCCCGACGGCCACAAGCTCGGCAAGTCCTACCGCTCGCCACCGCTGGCGGCCGACCAGGCGACCCCCTTGCTGATGCGCGCCCTGCGCGCGCTGGGACAACGTCCACCCGCCGCACTGGAACAGGGTACGCCGCGGGAAGTCCTCGACTGGGGAATTGGCCATTGGGATGCCACACTGATACCCAGGACAACCACCCTGGCCGAAGCGCAATTGCACTGACGCCCCTTGCAGGTTGGCGCCCATCCGTTACCATCGCCGCACGTTTTCGGGCACGCACACAATAAAGAGAGGCCGGGATGTACATCTATCGCTTGGTCCTGCTGTTGGTGGTCGGGATCTACCTGTTCTCGCCAGCCATCATGGACTGGTGGATCGACGCCACCGGCGCCTGGTATCGCCCTTATCTGCTCTGGCTGATCCTGATCGTCGTGACCTTCATCCTGCAGAGCCAAAAAGATGCCGATGAGCTTTAGCCTGACCCAGATGCTGCTGATCAGCGCCGCGTACCTGCTGGCGTTGTTCGGCGTGGCCTGGATCAGTGAGCGCGGGGTGATCCCGCGCTCGATCATTCGCCACCCGCTGACCTACACCCTGTCCCTGGGCGTGTACGCCAGCGCCTGGGCCTTTTACGGCACGGTGGGCCTGGCCTACCAGTACGGCTACGGTTTTCTCTCCAGCTACCTGGGGGTATCCGGGGCGTTCCTGCTGGCACCGGTGCTGCTCTACCCGATCCTGAAAATCACCCGTACCTACCAGCTCTCGTCCCTGGCCGACCTGTTCGCCTTCCGCTTTCGCAGTACCTGGGCCGGCGCCCTGACCACCGTGTTCATGCTGATCGGCGTGCTGCCCCTGTTGGCCCTGCAGATCCAGGCGGTGGCCGACTCCATCGGCATCCTCACCCGCGAACCGGTACAGCATCGGGTGGCCCTGAGCTTCTGCGCGCTGATCAGCCTGTTCACCATCTTCTTTGGCTCGCGACATATTGCCACCCGGGAAAAGCACGAAGGCCTGGTATTCGCCATCGCCTTCGAATCGGTGATCAAGCTGATCGCCATCGGCGGAGTCGGCCTGTACGCCTTGTACGGAGTGTTCGACGGGCCGCAGCAGCTCGAGCTTTGGTTGCTGCAGAACCAGACCGCCCTGGCCGCGCTGCACACACCGTTGCAGGAAGGCCCGTGGCGTACCCTGCTGCTGGTGTTCTTCGCCTCGGCCATCGTCATGCCACACATGTACCACATGACCTTCACCGAGAACCTCAACCCGCGCTCGCTGGTCAGTGCCAGCTGGGGCCTGCCGCTGTTCCTGCTGCTGATGAGCCTGGCGGTACCGCTGATTCTCTGGGCCGGGCTCAAGCTCGGCGCCACCACCAACCCGGAATACTTCACCCTCGGCATCGGCATTGCCGCCAACAACGAGGCCCTGGCCCTACTGGCCTACGTCGGCGGACTCTCGGCGGCGAGCGGGCTGATCATCGTCACCACCCTGGCGTTGTCCGGCATGGCCCTGAACCACCTGGTGCTGCCGCTCTACCAGCCACCGGCCGAAGGCAATATCTATCGCTGGCTGAAGTGGACGCGCCGCGCCCTGATCGTCGCCATCATCATGGCCGGCTATGGTTTCTACCTGCTGCTGGGCGCCGAGCAGGACCTTGCCCACCTGGGGATCGTCGCCTTCGTCGCCACCCTGCAATTCCTCCCCGGCGTGCTCTCGGTACTGTACTGGCCGACCGCCAACCGGCGTGGCTTCATCGCCGGGCTGCTGGCAGGGATCAGCGTCTGGCTGGTGACCATGCTGCTGCCGCTGGTCGGCAACCTGCAGGGTTTCTATATTCCGTTGTTGAACATGATCTATGTGCTCGACGACACCAGCTGGCATATGGCGGCCATTGCCTCCCTGGCGGCCAACGTGCTGATGTTCACCCTGATCTCCCTGTTCACCAGTGTCAGCCCCGAAGAGGCCAGCGCCGCCGAAGCCTGCGCGGTCGACAATGTACGTCGTCCGCAACGCCGCGAACTGCACGCGGCCTCGCCACAGGAATTCGCCACCCAACTGGCCAAACCGCTGGGCGCCAAGGCCGCGCAGAAAGAGGTCGAACAAGCCCTGCGCGACCTCTACCTGCCCTTCGACGAGCGCCGTCCCTATGCCCTGCGCCGCCTGCGCGACCGCATCGAGGCCAACCTGTCCGGGCTGATGGGGCCGAGCGTGGCCCAGGACATGGTGGAAACCTTCCTGCCCTACAAGGCCGGCGGCGAAAGCTATGTCACCGAAGACATCCACTTCATCGAAAGCCGCCTGGAAGACTACCACTCGCGCCTCACCGGCCTCGCCGCCGAACTCGACGCCCTGCGCCGCTACCACCGCCAGACCCTGCAGGAACTGCCCATGGGCGTCTGCTCGCTGGCCAAGGACCAGGAAATCCTGATGTGGAACAAGGCCATGGAAGAGCTCACCGGAGTGCCCGCGCAGCGCGTGGTCGGCTCGCGCCTGAGCACCCTGGGCGAACCCTGGAAGGACTTGCTGCAAGGCTTCATCAACCTGCCGGACGAGCACCTGCACAAGCAGCACCTGGCCCTCGACGGCCAGACCCGCTGGCTGAACCTGCACAAGGCGGCCATCGACGAACCGCTGGCACCGGGCAACAGTGGCCTGGTGCTGCTGGTCGAAGATCTGACCGAAACCCAGATGCTCGAAGACAAGCTGGTGCACTCCGAACGCCTGGCGAGCATTGGCCGGCTGGCGGCCGGCGTGGCCCACGAAATCGGCAACCCGATCACCGGCATCGCCTGCCTGGCGCAGAACCTGCGCGAGGAACGCGAGGACGACGGCGAGCTGACTGAAATCAGCGAGCAGATCCTCGAGCAGACCAAGCGCGTGTCGCGCATCGTCCAGTCACTGATGAGCTTTGCCCACGCCGGCAGTCACCAGCATAACGACGAAGCCGTCTGTCTGGCCGAGGTCGCCCAGGATGCCATTGGTCTGCTGGCCTTGAACCGGCGCAACTTCGAAGTACAGTTCTTCAACCTGTGCGACCCCGAACACTGGGTCGACGGTGATTCCCAGCGCCTGGCCCAGGTACTCATCAACCTGCTCTCCAATGCCCGCGACGCCTCGCCCGCCGGTGGCGCGGTGCGGGTCAAGAGCGAAGCCTTCGAGCACACCGTCGACCTGATCGTCGAGGACGAAGGCACTGGCATCCCGAAGAACATCATCGACCGATTGTTCGAACCCTTCTTCACCACCAAGGATCCTGGCGAGGGCACCGGACTGGGCCTTGCTCTGGTCTATTCCATCGTTGAAGAGCATTATGGACAAATCACCATCGACAGCCCGGCTGACACCCAAAGCCAACGTGGCACCCGTATCCGGGTCACCCTGCCGCGTCATGTCGAAGCGACGTCCGCTGTGAACTGAGACCGTCGAGAGAACCGAATCAATGCCGCACATTCTGATCGTCGAAGACGAAACCATTATCCGCTCCGCCCTGCGTCGCCTGCTGGAACGTAATCAGTACCAGGTCAGCGAAGCCGGTTCGGTGCAGGAAGCCCAGGAACGTTTCAGTATCCCCTCGTTCGACCTGATCGTCAGCGACCTGCGCCTACCCGGCGCCCCCGGCACCGAACTGATCAAGCTCGGCCAAGGCACGCCCGTGCTGATCATGACCAGCTACGCCAGCCTGCGCTCGGCCGTGGACTCGATGAAAATGGGCGCGGTCGACTACATCGCCAAACCTTTCGACCACGACGAGATGCTCCAGGCGGTAGCCCGCATCCTCCGTGATCGCCAGGGCGGGCAAGCAGCCCCGGCAGAGAAAGTCGCCAGCAAGGGCGCGGCGGAAAAAGTCGGCACCGGCAACAGCAATGGCGAAATCGGCATCATCGGCTCCTGCCCGCCGATGCAGGACCTCTACAGCAAGATCCGCAAAGTGGCGCCGACCGACTCCAATGTCCTGATCCAGGGCGAGTCGGGCACCGGCAAGGAACTGGTGGCCCGCGCCCTGCACAACCTGTCCAAGCGCGCCAAGGCACCGATGATCTCGGTCAACTGCGCGGCAATTCCGGAAAGCCTGATCGAGTCGGAACTGTTCGGCCACGAAAAAGGCGCCTTCACCGGTGCCAGCGCCGGTCGCGCCGGCCTGGTGGAAGCGGCGGACGGCGGCACCCTGTTCCTCGACGAAATCGGCGAGCTGCCCCTCGAGGCCCAGGCGCGCCTGCTGCGGGTGTTGCAGGAAGGCGAGATTCGCCGCGTCGGCTCGGTGCAGTCACAGAAGGTCGATGTGCGCCTGATCGCCGCGACCCACCGCGACCTCAAGAGCCTGGCCAAGATCGGCCAGTTCCGTGAAGACCTGTACTACCGCTTGCACGTCATCGCCCTGAAACTGCCAGCGCTGCGCGAGCGCGGTGCCGACGTCAACGAGATTGCCAGTGCCTTCCTCGCCCGCCAGAGCGCACGGGTGGGCCGCACCGACCTGCGCTTCGCCGCCGACGCCGAGCAAGCCATTCGCCATTACGCCTGGCCGGGTAACGTCCGCGAACTGGAGAACGCGGTCGAGCGCGCGGTGATCCTGTGTGAAAGCCCGGAAATTTCCGCCGACCTGCTGGGCATCGACATCGAGCTCGGCGACCTGGAAGAAGAAGAATTCATCGGCCTGGCGCCGCAACCGGCCAGCGCCGGCAATGCCAGCCACGAACCGACCGAGGACCTGTCGCTGGAAGACTACTTCCAGCATTTCGTCCTCGAGCACCAGGACCACATGACCGAGACCGAACTGGCCCGCAAACTCGGTGTCAGCCGCAAGTGCCTGTGGGAACGGCGCCAGCGCCTGGGCATTCCACGGCGCAAGACCGGCGTGACCAGCGAGAGCTGAGGCGGCTGCGCGCCCAGGGGTAACACTGCTCTCGGTGAAAAAACTGTTACCCCAGGACTTTCACGTAACAAAAGCCGGGTCTATCGGTAACGAAGCCCCGGCTTTTTTCTGCCCAGAAAAAACCACTCACCCGGCAAAACCCAATGTTTACGGGGTTTCGCAAAAGTTGGCACGGCACCTGCTATAGCTTTGGTACAAGAACAATAACAAGCAATGCACCAAACAATAAAAACAAGACGTATCGACTCACGCAAAATAAAAACAACACGGCGAGAGGCGTAGCTAACTGATTCTTTTGGAGAAGTACTGTAATTGGGGCTTGCCCCACGACCAGGCCGAGAACAACAAAAACTGCCCTCAAAGCAGTGCCTGAACTGGTTGGATCCTCTGGATCATGACACTACAGCGATCAAAGCAATCCGTTTGCTCTTGGCTCCCGATTGGGAGAGCTCACAGGCGTGAAGCCTAGTGGCACAGGGCGATCGACAATAACAAGAAGCCCGCAACCATAATAAAAATAGAGCACGTAACTACTTCTGGGGGAGCTTCGGCTCCCCTTGTAGTTTCCGCGATACCGGCCCGCGCAAGCCCTCACCCCGCGAATCTCTCCCGGCAGCGCCAGGCTGATCGATTCGGCTTTCACAACGCTTGCGGCCAGCCGACTCCCCATATCCTTGCCCAATACTGCGGCGGCTTCCTACACCATCCCTCGACTAAATGCTAGAATCCTCGCCCATCGTGCGGTCATTCTTCGTAGTGACCGAATATTCCTTCAAACAGTGCCTCCCATGCTGAAGAAGCTGTTCCAGTCATTTCGTTCTCCCTCGCGTCGAACGCAACATAAACGCAGCACCCCTGAAGTGCTCAACAGCAGCCAACACTCGCTGCAAAAAGCCCAGTTCAGCCGGTATGCCGTGAACATCGTCGAGCGTCTGCAGAACGCCGGCTACCAGGCCTACCTGGTCGGCGGCTGCGTGCGCGATATGCTGCTCAACATCACCCCCAAGGATTTCGACGTCGCCACCAGCGCCACGCCCGAGCAGATCCGCGCCGAATTTCGCAATGCCCGGATCATCGGTCGTCGCTTCAAGTTGGTGCACATCCACTTCGGTCGGGAAATCATCGAAGTCGCGACCTTTCGCGCCAACCACCCGCAAGACGAGGACGAGGACAGCAACCAGTCCTCGCGCAACGAAAGCGGGCGCATCCTGCGCGACAACGTCTACGGCACCCTCGAAGACGACGCCCAGCGCCGCGACTTCACCATCAACGCCCTGTATTACGATCCGGTCAGCGAGCGCATCCTCGACTACGCCAACGGCGTACACGATATCCGCAACCGCTTGGTCCGCCTGATCGGCGACCCGACCCAGCGCTACCAGGAAGATCCGGTACGCATGCTGCGGGCCGTGCGTTTCGCCGCCAAGCTGGACTTCGGCATCGAGAAGCACACCGTGGCACCGATTCGCAAGCTGGCACCGATGCTGCGCGAGATTCCATCGGCGCGGTTGTTCGAAGAAGTGCTCAAGCTGTTTCTCTCGGGCTATGCCGCCGACACCTTCGAAATGCTGGTCGACCTCCAACTGTTCGATCCGCTGTTCCCGGCCAGCTTCGAGGCCCTGGAACACAACCCGACCTACACTCACACGCTGATCAGCGAAGCGTTGATCAACACCGACCTGCGCATCCAGCAGAACAAGCCGGTGACCCCGGCGTTCCTGTTCGCCGCCTTGCTCTGGCCGGCCCTGCCCGGCCGCGTACTGCACTTGCAGGCGCGGGGCATGCCGCCGATTCCGGCCATGCAGGAAGCCGCCCACGAGTTGATCAGCGAACAGTGCCAGCGCATTGCTATTCCGAAGCGCTTCACCCTGCCGATCCGCGAAATCTGGGACATGCAGGAACGTCTGCCACGGCGTAGCGGCAAGCGTGCCGACCTGCTGCTGGACAACCCGCGCTTTCGCGCCGGCTATGACTTCCTGCTGCTGCGCGAAAACGCCGGTGAGCAGACCGAAGGCCTGGGCGAGTGGTGGACCGATTACCAGGATGCCAACGACGCTGGCCGACGCGACATGATCCGCGACCTGGGCAGCAAGGACGACGCTACCGGCAGCGGTCCGCGCAAACGGCGGCGCAGTACTGCCGGCAAGCGCAAGCGTAGCGCCGGTTCGGACGAGTAAATCGATGGAACGCGTGTACATCGGCCTGGGCAGCAACCTGGCGGAGCCGGCGGAGCAGTTGCGCAACGCCGTCCAGGCCCTGGGCCGACTGCCCGACACCGTGCTGACTGGCGTTTCGGCGTTCTACCAGAGCGATTCGCTGCTGCCCGGCCAGCCGCGCTACACCAATGCCGTCGCCGCCCTCGACAGCGACCTGGCGCCCCTGGCGCTGCTGGATGCGCTGCAAGCCATCGAAATCGACCAGGGCCGCGAACGCCACGAGCGTTGGGGGCCACGCACTCTCGACCTGGATATCCTGTTGTTCGGTGACCGGCTGATCGACGAGCCGCGTCTGAAAGTCCCGCATTACCATATGCAGGCTCGACCGTTCGTGCTCTATCCCCTGGCGGAACTGGCCCCGGCCGATTTGCAACTGGCCGATGGCCGCAGCCTGAAGGCGCTGCTGGCGGACTGCCCGTTCGTCGGCCTGGAACGCCTTGAGACAACGGCATGACCGACCCTTGTGGCGAGCGGCTTGTCGGAACGCCGCACCGCCGATCTGGGGCGCGAAGCGACCCTAAAACCGGCGAACCGGATCTATAAAGCAAACCGAAATGGCCGGTTTTACGACTGCTTCGCAGCCGAACGGGGGCAAGCCCCCTCGCCACAGGTACAGCGCCAACACCGCCCGCCAGAGGTAGTTGCCCCTGTGATCGACCTTGCTGAATCGCATCAGTTACACCGGTAACACTCCTGGCGTAACATTGCGGTAACACACACGATTGACTTCCCCAGTTCTCCTCACGACTATAGGCGTCCCGTCGCCGCCCCCGCGGCGCTTAAAGGGCGCGATCCAGACTTTGCAAGCACGACATCAGAACGTGCACCTGTATACACGACGAATCACGCGCGTTACTCGCAGTCATTTGCACGGCGCCTGAATGAGGACTTTTTCATGCCAGACATTACCCTGACCACCCTGCAAGGCCTCAAGCAAAAGGGTGAAAAAATCACCATGCTGACCTGCTACGACGCGACCTTCGCCCACGCCAGCTGCGCGGCCGGTGTCGAGGTGCTGTTGATCGGCGACTCGCTGGGCATGGTGACCCAAGGGCATGACAGCACCCTGCCAGTCACCGTGGCCGACATGTGCTACCACACCGCCAGCGTCAAGCGCGGCAACCAGGGCGCCTTCATCATTGCCGACCTGCCGTTCATGGCCTACGCCACGGTCGAGCAGACCCTGCACAACAGCGGCCTGCTGATGCAGGCCGGCGCGCACATGGTCAAGATCGAAGGTGCCGCCTGGCTGGCCGATTCCATCCGCCAACTGGCCGAGCGCGGCGTGCCGGTGTGCGTGCACATGGGCCTGACCCCACAGTCGGTGAACCTCCTCGGTGGCTACAAGGTCCAGGGCCGCGGCGAAGCCCAGGCCCGGCAGATGCGTGCCGATGCCATCGCCCTCGAACAGGCCGGCGCGGCGATGATCCTGCTCGAATGCGTGCCAAGCGAACTGGCCGCGGAAATCACCCAGGCGGTGAAGGTCCCGGTGATCGGCATCGGCGCCGGTAGCGCCACCGATGGCCAGGTCCTGGTCCTGCATGACATGCTCGGCCTGTCCATCAGCGGTCGGGTGCCCAAGTTCGTGAAGAACTTCATGAGCGGCCAGGACAGCCTGCATGGCGCCCTCAGCGCCTATGTCAGCGAGGTCAAGGCCGCCACTTTCCCTGGGATCGAACACGGATTCAGCGCATGAACACAGTTAAGACCGTTCGCGAACTGCGCGCCGCCGTGGCTCGCGCCCGTAGCGAGGGCAAACGCATCGGCTTCGTTCCGACCATGGGCAACCTGCACAGCGGTCACGCGGCCCTGGTGACCAAGGCCGCCCAGCGCGCCGACTTCGTGGTGGCGAGCATTTTCGTCAACCCACTGCAATTCGGCGCCAACGAAGACCTGGACAAGTACCCGCGCACGCTCGCCGCCGATCAGGAAAAGCTGCTCGAAGCCGGTTGCCACCTGCTGTTCGCCCCCAGCGTCGAGGAAATGTACCCCGGCGGCATGAGCGGGCAGACCCGCGTCAGCGTCCCGCAACTCTCCGAAGGCCTGTGCGGCGCCAGCCGTCCCGGGCATTTCGAAGGGGTGGCGACCGTGGTCAGCAAACTGTTCAACATGGTCCAGCCGGACCTGGCGGTGTTCGGACAGAAAGACTTCCAGCAACTGGCGGTGATCCGCCAGTTGGTGCACGACCTGAACATGCCGATCCAGATCATCGGCGAACCGACCGTGCGCGCCGCCGACGGCCTGGCGCTGTCCTCGCGCAACGGTTTCCTCAGCGAGGAACAGCGGGCCAAGGCGCCAGCGCTGTATCACAGTCTGAAACAGATCGCCGAGGCCATCGAACAGGGCGAGCGCGACTATCCCAAGCTGTTGGCCGAGCAGGCCCGTCAGATCGAAAGCGCCGGCTTCCGGGTCGACTACCTGGAAATCCGCCACGCCCTGAACCTGCGCCCGGCGACACCGGAGGACCGCGACCTGGTGATCCTGGTCGCCGCCTTCCTTGGCACCACGCGCCTGATCGACAACCTGCACCTGAACCTCGATAGCGCCGCCTGACACCCCGATTGCCCGGCCCCGCGGCTTCGGGCAAACTGCCGCCGCCCGGCGCCACGCATCGCAAACGCGTGGCGCCGCACGAGGATCCGACCGAGGAAACATCCATGCACGCCATCATGCTCAAAGCCAAATTGCATCGCGCCGAAGTCACCCACGCGGTGCTCGATTACGAAGGTTCCTGCGCCATCGACGGCGAGTGGCTGGACCTGGCCGGGATCCGCGAGTACGAACAGATCCAGATCTACAACGTCGACAACGGCGAGCGCTTCACCACCTACGCCATTCGTGGCGAGGAAGGCTCGCGGATCATCTCGGTGAACGGCGCCGCCGCCCACAAGGCCGGCGTCGGCGATCGGGTGATCATCTGCGCCTACGCCCATTACAGCGAGGCCGAGCTGGTCAACTTCAAGCCGCGCATGCTGTACATGGCCCCGGGCAACGAACTGAGCCACACCAGCCACTCGATTCCGGTACAAGTCGCCTGATCACTGCCCGGAGGCCCAGGCAAAACGCCTTTCAGCCCCGGGAGTGCGAAAAAGTACCGAGTAAAGGTCAGACAAAGCCAAGACAGATGCAGGCGCGAGCGGTACTGTAATCGCCCCTGCATCATTCAACCGTGCCGATGCAGGTTGCCGGACACTGCCACAGCCAAAAGCAGGACGTTCCGGCGTTTCTGGTGTCCAAAAAAGCCAAATGTCCAAAAGGCAGCTCTCGTAAAAGGAAACCCGCAGCGATGGCGTACTACCGCACTCCTCACGACGTGACCAGCCTGCCCGCCTGGCAGGCGTTGAACCAACACCGCGACAACATGCACAACTTCAGCATGCGCGAAGCTTTCAATGCCGATCCGCAGCGTTTCAATCAGTTCACCCTCAGCAGCTGCGGGTTGTTCCTCGACTATTCCAAGAACCTGATCACTCAGGAAACCCGCAACCTGCTGGTCGGCCTGGCCAATGAAGTCGACCTGCAAGGCGCGATCAAGTCGCTGTTTGCCGGTGAACTGGTCAACGCCTCCGAAGGTCGTCCGGCCCTGCACACCGCCCTGCGCCGCCCGGTTGGCGACAAGCTGTCGGTCAAGGGCGTCAACGTGATGCCCGACGTGCACAAAGTGCTGAACCAGATGACCGAGCTGGTCGGGAAAATCCACGACGGCCTGTGGCGCGGCTACACCGAGAAGCCGATCACCGACGTGGTGAACATCGGTATCGGCGGTTCGTTCCTGGGCCCGGAACTGGTTTCCGAGGCGTTGCTGTCCTACGCCCACAAAGGCGTGCGCTGCCATTACCTGGCGAATATCGATGGCAGTGAATTCCACGAGCTGTCCGCCAAGATCCGCGCCGAGACCACCCTGTTCATCGTCTCGTCGAAAACCTTCACCACCCTTGAAACCCTGAAGAACGCCCGTGCCGCACGTGACTGGTATCTGGCCCAGGGCGGCTCCGAAGCGGAGCTGTACAAGCACTTCATCGCGGTCTCGAGCAACAACGCCGCCGCCGTGGCCTTCGGCATCCGTGAAGAGAACATCTTCCCGATGTGGGACTGGGTCGGTGGGCGTTACTCGCTGTGGTCGGCCATCGGCCTGCCGATCGCCCTGGCCATCGGCATGTCGAACTTCAAGGAGCTGCTGTCCGGCGCCTACACCATGGACCAGCATTTCCAGACCGCGCCGTTCGAACAGAACATGCCGGTGCTGCTGGCCCTGCTCGGCGTCTGGTACGGCAACTTCTGGGGCGCGCAAAGCCACGCGATCCTGCCGTACGACCATTACCTGCGCAACATCACCAAGCACCTGCAACAGCTGGACATGGAGTCCAACGGCAAGAGCGTGCGCCAGGACGGCACGCCGGTGTCCACCGATACCGGTCCGGTGATCTGGGGCGGCGTGGGCTGCAACGGCCAGCATGCGTATCACCAGTTGCTGCACCAGGGTACCCAACTGATCCCGGCCGACTTCATCGTGCCGATCGTCAGCTTCAACCCGGTGGCCGACCACCACCAGTGGCTGTACGCCAACTGCCTGTCGCAGAGCCAGGCGCTGATGCTCGGCAAGACCCGCGGCGAAGCGGAAAGCGAGCTGCGTGACAAGGGCCTGAGCGAAGCCGAGGTGCAGAAACTGGCACCGCACAAGGTGATCCCGGGCAACCGTCCGAGCAACACCCTGGTGGTCGAGCGCATCAGCCCGCGGCGTCTTGGTGCCCTGGTGGCGATGTACGAACACAAGGTCTTCGTGCAGAGCGTGATCTGGGGCATCAACGCCTTCGACCAATGGGGCGTGGAGCTGGGCAAGGAACTGGGCAAGGGCGTCTACAACCGCCTGACCGGCAGCGAGGAAACCGCTGCGGAAGATGCGTCGACCCAAGGGTTGATCAACTACTTCCGTGGGCGTCATCGCGGTTGATAGCACCCTCCCGGGCAGCCCCATCTGCCCGGGACACCACCGAACCTGTAGGAGCAGGGCTTGCCCGCGAAGCTTTTGGCGGCTTCAAAGGCCCCTTCGCGGGCAAGCCCTGCTCCTACAAGGACCGTGTTAAGACAGTGGCATCCCGAGCGTCTTGGCCCGGGATGCCAGTCGGTGCAGGTTCGACCTTTTATCCGCTTGAACCCCGCCACAACAGAGCGCACCCTTGAGACTTGTCGTAGACAAGAACAAGGAATCGCCATGTTCGATCTTCGCACCTACCCCCAGGCCGACGCCGTGCGCCAAGCCGCGCAGTTGAGCCAGGACGACTACCGGCGCCTCTACCGCCAGTCCATCGACCACCCCGACACCTTCTGGGCCGAACAGGCCAAACGCTTTCTCGACTGGTCAAAGCCCTGGGACAGCGTCCAGCACTGCGACCTGCACAGCGGCCAGGCCAGTTGGTTCAGCGGCGCGCAACTGAATGTCAGCTACAACTGCATCGACCGCCACCTCGCCACCCGGGGCGAGCAGATCGCCCTGACCTGGGAAGGCGATAATCCCCAAGAGTCGGCGCAGATCACCTATCGCAAACTGCACCACAACGTCTGCCGGCTGGCCAATGTGCTCAAGGAACGCGGCGTGAAAAAAGGCGACCGGGTCTGCATCTACATGCCGATGATTCCCGAAGCGACCTACGCCATGCTCGCCTGTGCCCGCCTCGGTGCCATTCACTCGGTGGTATTCGGCGGCTTCTCCCCCGATGCCCTGCGCGACCGCATCCTCGATGCCGACTGCCGCACGGTGATCACCGCCGACGAGGGCGTGCGCGGCGGCAAGTACGTGCCCCTCAAGCAGAATGTCGACCAGGCGCTGCGCAGTTGTCCGAATGTCAGCAGCGTGCTGGTGGTGGAGCGCAGCCAGGCCGAGGTGAACTGGGTCGCGGGGCGCGACCTCTGGTACCACGAAGCCCTGCACGGCGTCAGCGACGACTGCCCGCCGGAACCGATGGACGCCGAAGATCCGCTGTTCATCCTCTACACCTCCGGCAGCACCGGCAAACCCAAGGGCGTGCTGCACAGCACCGGCGGCTACCTGTTGCAGGTCGCCATGACCTTCCAGTACGTGTTCGACTATCGCCCCGGCGAAGTCTTCTGGTGCACCGCCGATGTCGGCTGGGTCACCGGCCACAGCTATATCGTCTACGGTCCCCTGGCCAACGGCGCGACCAGCCTGATCTACGAAGGCGTACCGAACTATCCGGATGCCTCGCGCTTCTGGCAGGTCATCGACAAGCATCAGGTGAATATCTTCTATACCGCGCCCACCGCCCTGCGGGCCTTGATGCGTGAAGGCCACGCCCCTCTGGAAAACACCTCGCGGGCCAGCCTGCGGCTGCTCGGCAGTGTCGGCGAACCGATCAACCCGGAAGCCTGGGAATGGTATTTCAATGCCGTCGGCGAACAGCGCTGCCCCATCGTCGACACCTGGTGGCAGACCGAGACCGGCGGCATCATGCTCACCCCGTTGGTCGCCAACAGCCGTATCAAGCCAGGCTGCGCGACCCAGCCGATGTTCGGCGTGCTGCCGGTCCTGCTGGATGAGCACGGCGAGGAAATCAGCGGTGCCGGCAGCGGCGTGCTGGCCCTGAAAAACAGTTGGCCGGGGCAGATCCGCAGCGTCTACGGCAACCCGCAACGCATGCTCGAAACCTATTTCAACCCCTACCCCGGCTACTACTTCACGGGCGACGGTGCCCGCCGTGACGAGGACGGCGACTATTGGATCACCGGCCGTATCGACGACGTGATCAACGTCTCCGGCCACCGCATCGGCACCGCCGAGGTGGAGAGCGCCCTGGTACTGCATGAAAGCGTGGCCGAAGCCGCGGTGGTCGGTTATCCCCACGACCTCAAGGGCCAGGGCCTGTATGCCTTCGTCACCCCGATGAAAGGCGTCGAGGTGAACGAGGCACTGAAGAAGGCTCTGCTGACCCTGGTCGGCAAGGAGATCGGCAGCTTTGCCAAGCCGGACCTGATCCAATGGGCACCGGCCTTGCCGAAAACCCGCTCGGGCAAGATCATGCGGCGTATCCTGCGCAAGATCGCCAGCAACGAGCTGGACAGCCTGGGCGATACCTCGACCCTGGCCGACCCGGGCGTGGTCGACGGTCTGATCGAGCAACGCCTGAACCCCTGAACCCCGGGCGGCGGACGCTATGCGCCGCCCTATTGACCGAGCCAGCATGGAATTTCTTCGCAGTCGCATCGAAACCCAGATCATGAGTCTCACCGGCCTGTCCCTGGGCATGCTCGATCTGGAAAACCCCAAGGGCGACCCTGGCCTCTTCGGCCCGGACTCGGTGAGCTGGCAGGTGCATGGCGACTTCAGCAGCATGCTGATCGGCGGCATCAGCGCCCTGATGCTGCAAGCCCTGCATCCCCTGGCCCTGGCCGGGGTCTGGGACCATTCGAGCTTTCGCCAGGACATGCTCGGGCGCCTGCGCCGCACCAGCCAGTTCATTGCCGGGACGACCTTCGGTTCGCGCAAGGACGCCGAGTGGTTGATCGACAAGGTGCGCACCATCCACTTGCAGGTGGTCGGCACCGCGCCGGATGGCCGCCCCTATGCCGCCAGCGACCCGGAGCTGTTGACCTGGGTGCATGTAGCCGAAGTCAGCAGCTTTCTCAAGGCGCATCTGCGCTACCGCAACCCACGGCTGTCGCCAGCGGACCAGGACCGTTATTACGCTGAAATCGCCCTGATCGCCGAGCGCCTGGGCGCGCGGGATGTGCCGCGCTCGCGCCAAGCCATCGCCGAATACCTGCAACGGATGCGTCCACAACTGCTCTGCGATGCGCGCAGCCGCGAGGTGTTGCGTCTGCTGCTGGCCGCCCCCGCGCCAAGCCGCCTGGCCCAACCGTTCGGTAACCTGATCATGCAAGCCGGTATCGACCTGTTGCCGGACTGGGCTGGCGAAATGCTCGGCCAAACGCAAAACCCGCTGCAGCGCCAGGTCATCCGGGTCGGCGTCAAACGCAGCGCGCCGTTGTTGCGCTGGGCGATGCGCGACGGCTCCGCCCAGCGTGCCAAACGGCGCATGGGCCTGATCCCCTGAAGGCTGGTAAACTCCCGCGCCAAATCCGACTCCAAGGCGCCGTGCATGTCATCCTTGAACCAGGCGCTGCGCGCCGCCCTCGATCATCGCCAGGACCTGCTCGCCGAGCTGCACGGCCAGGGCACCGACTGCTATCGCCTGTTCCATGGCAGCCAGGAGGGCGCCGGCGGCCTGACCATTGACCGCTACGGCCCGCAACTGATGGTGCAGACCTTCCACCAGAGCCTGGAACGCGAAGACCTGCTGGCCCTGCACGCGGCCGTCAACCGACACCTGGAACTGGACACCCTGCTGGTCTACAACGACCGCTCCCGGGGCAACTCGCGCATCGATCGCGAAGACCCGGTCTATCGCGCCGACGACGCCGCCCTCGCCGACCTGGTCGGCCACGAAGGAGGCCTGAACTACCGCGTGCGTGGTCGGCATGCCGGCCAGGACCCCTTGCTGTTCCTCGACCTGCGCAACGCCCGCGGCTGGGTCCGCCAGCACAGTGCCGGCAAAAGCGTGCTGAACCTCTTCGCCTACACCTGCGGCGTCGGCCTCAGTGCCGCGGCCGGCGGTGCCCGGGAAGTCTGCAACCTGGACTTCGCCGAGGGCAACCTGGCGGTGGGCCGGGAGAACGGTCAACTCAACCCGCACCTGGCGCCGATGGACTTTATCCAGTCCGACTACTTCCCCGCCATCCGCCAACTGGCCGGCTTGCCCATCAGCCAGCGGCGCGGCCAGAAGCTGCCCAGCTACCTGCGCCTGGAACAGCGCCAATACGATCTGGTGCTGCTCGATCCACCGGCCTGGGCCAAGAGCGCCTTTGGCACCGTCGACCTGCTGCGCGATTACCAGAGCCTGCTCAAGCCGGCCCTGCTGGCGACCGCCGACGACGGTGTGCTGATTTGCTGCAACAACCTGGCGAAAGTCAGCCTGGAAGACTGGCGCGAGCAGGTCCTGCGTTGCGCGGAAAAAGCCGGACGCGCGGTGCGCGACTGGCAGGTGCTGGCACCCGCCGCCGACTTCCCCTCCCGCGACCTGCAACCGCCCCTCAAGACCCTGGTTCTGCAGCTCTAGGAATGACTCGCAAACACCTGTTATTCCGGCGCAACAAGGGCTTGCCGCGGAACCACCAACGCATGCCATACTCCAAGGCACCGCCGACTTAGAGAGACGACGACTCACATGCCCAAAGGATTGAAACGCGCCCTCGGCGCCTTGCTGACCGTCCTCGCGCTGTACAGCCTGCTGGGGTTCCTGATCATCCCCGGGGTTGGCCTGCGCATCGCCAACCAGCAACTGGCGCACTACGCCACGGTACCCGCCAGCCTCCAGCGCCTGGAGTTCAATCCTTTCAGTCTCGAACTGACCCTGTGGGGCCTGAATATCGGCGAACCGGGCAAGGAACAGGTCGCGTTCGAGCGGCTCTATGCCAACCTGCAGATCGACAGTCTCTGGACCCACGCCCTGCACCTGGTCGAAATCCAGTTGGACAAGCCCAACACCGAGGTGACGTTCAGCAAGGACGGCACCCTGAACCTGACCCAGCTGTTCAAGCTGCCGCCCAGCCAACCGACCCCGGCCGACCCCAACGGCAAGCCGTTCCCGCTGCGCATCGACCAGATCGGGCTGGCGGGCGGGCGCCTGCATTTCCAGGACCTGCGCCCCAGCGAACCGATCGAATTCACTTACACCCCGATGGACCTGGCACTGAAGAACCTCAGCACCTTGCCTGAAGACAACGCCGCCATGACCCTGGTGGCCATCGGTGGCGAAGGCGGACGGATCGACTGGAAAGGCAACCTCAGCCTGGTGCCCGTCGCCTCCGAGGGTTCGCTCAAGGTCAGCGACAGCCAGATGAAAGCCTGGTGGCCCTATGTCCGCGATGCCTTGCCGCTGGTGCTGGAGAATGGCGTCGTCAACCTCAGCACCGACTACAAGTTCAGCCTCGCCAAGGACACCCAACTGCTGCTGAGCAACACCGCCGTCAGCGTCGCGCCCTTCGCCATGAAAGCGCCGGACGGACGTCCACTGGTGCGCCTGGAACGCCTGGACGTCAGCGAAACCAGCGTCGATCTGGCCAAGCAGCAGGTGATCGTCGGCAAGATCCGCAGCAACAAGCTCGAGACCTGGGCCGCCCGCGAGCAGGACGGGCAACTCGACTGGCAGAAACTCTTCGCCGCGCAACCGGCCAAACCCGCCGCCAAGCCAGCACCGGCCGCCGCCGACACGGCCAAGGCCGAACCGGCGGCGCCAAGCAAGCCCTGGCAGGTCCTGCTCAAGGACGTGCAACTGCGCGACTACCGCGTGCACCTGGCCGACCGCGCACCGAAAACCCCAGTGGCCCTGGAACTCGGCCCACTGAACCTGGACCTGGAGAACTTCGACAGCCTCAACCAGTCGCCCTTCACCCTCAAGCTCGACACCGGGCTGGGCAAGCAGGGCAAGATCCTCGCCAGCGGCGAGGTCAACCTGAAGCCGATCAGTGCCCGGCTCAAGGTCAACACCCAGGACATCGACCTGCGGGTGGCCCAGGCCTATGTCGAACCGTTCATTCGTCTGGAAGTGCGCAGCGGCATGCTCGGCAGCGACCTGGCGGTCAACCTGAAGAGCGTCGACCCGCTGGCCTTCAGCGTGACCGGCAAGGCCCAGGTCGACCAGTTGCACACCCTCGACACCCTCAAGAGCCGCGACTTCCTGAAGTGGCAGAAGCTGACCCTCGACGGCCTGAACTATCAGCACGGCGACAGCCTGTCGATCGACAAGGTCAACCTGCTGCAACCCTATGCGCGCTTCATGATCAACGATGACCGCAGCACCAACATCGATGACCTGCTGATCCCGCAACCGGCGGTGAGCAAGAGCGCGGAAAAAGCCAAGGCACCAGCCACGGCATCGAGCAGCAAGCCGCTGGGCATCCATATTGGCGGCATTGCCATCAATGACGGTTCGGCCAACTTCGCCGACTTCAGCCTGACTCCGCATTTCGCCACGGCGATCCAGCAGCTCAACGGCCAGATCGGCACCATCGACAGCCGCCAGCCGAAACCGGCGGGCGTCGATATCCAGGGCAAGGTCGACCGCTATGCGCCGGTGACCATCAAGGGCGCCCTGAATCCGTTCGACCCGATGGCCAGCCTGGATATCGCCACCAGCTTCAAGCGGGTCGAGCTGACCACGCTGACCCCCTACTCCGGCAAGTTCGCCGGTTACCGCATCCGCAAGGGCCGGCTCAATCTCGACGTGCACTACCTGATCACCAAGGGGCAGTTGAAAGCCGAAAACAAGCTGGTGCTCGAACAGTTGCAACTGGGTGAGAAGGTCGACAGCCCGGATGCCGTGGACCTGCCGATCAAGCTGGCGATTGCCCTGCTCAAGGACTCCGACGGCAAGATCTCCATCGAGCTGCCGGTGAGCGGCGACCTCAACAACCCGCAGTTCAGCGTGATGCCGATCATCTGGCAGACCCTGCGCAACCTGATCGTGCGGGCCGCCACCGCGCCGTTCAAGTTCATTGGCGGGCTGATCTCCGGCGGCGACGCCCAGGACCTGAGCAACGTGTCCTTTGCCCCTGGTTCCAGCGAACTGAGCAAGGATGCCCAGTCGTCCCTGACCAAGCTTGCGGCCGCCCTGAAGGAACGCCCCAACCTGCGCCTGGAGATCGAAGGCACCGCGGCCCAGACCAGCGATGGCGGGTTGATCGCCCAGCAGCGCCTGGAGCGCGAATACCAGGCCACCTACTACAAGATGCTGCAGCGTCGTGGCGACAAGGTTCCGGCCCAGGCTTCGATGATTCAGGTGCCGGAGGGCGAGAAAGCACCGATGCTCGAAGGTATCTATCGCACCTTGCTCAAGCAGCAACCTCCTGCCGAGTGGGCCAAATTGGGTAACAACGAACGTACCGCCAAGCTGCAGGCCGGGGTGATCACGGCCTGGAGCGGCAATGAGCCGCTGCTGCGCAAGCTCGGCCAGGACCGTGCCAGCAGCATCAAGGACTTCCTGGTGGACAAGGGCCAGTTGGCCGATGATCGCGTGTACTTTATCGACGCCAACCTCGGTGAGGCCCAGAGCGACGGTCGCGTCGTGACCCCATTGCACCTGGATAGCGAATGAGCCAGCTCAAACCCGTACTGTTCGGCCTGGCGCTGGCGTTGCTCGCCGGCCAGGCCGAGGCCGACACCTTGCGTTGCGGCAGCCAGTTGATCAGCGTCGGGGACCGCAAGTCCGAGGTGCTCGGCAAATGCGGCGAGCCGCGTTCCCAGGACCTGGTGGGTTATCAACGCAGCTTCGACCGGCGCACCGAGGTGCAGATTGAAGAATGGGTCTACCCCCAGAGCGGCGGCATGGTCCAATACCTGCGCTTTGTCGGCGGGCGCCTGGAGAGTATCGACAGCAAGCGCGGCAACTGATATCCCGTCGACGCCATCAACAACGCCCACATAAAAAAACAGGCCCCGACGCACAACGTCGGGGCCTGTAGCTGGTCACTTCCTGTGACCCTTCGCGAGAACCTCAAGGATCGGCAGACGTACTACACGACCACCCGCCTCACCCTACTGCCGGTTCCGGCGAGATCCTTGAGTGTTACTCGGTTTTCAGGCCGGCGGCCGAAACGTCTTTGACACCTTTGATATTCTTGGCGATCTTGACTGCCAAGTCCTTCTGTTGAGGGGTCACAGTTTTCATGGAGGACAGGGAAACCACGCCTTTGTTGGTTTCAACCTTGATGTCCGTACCCGGGATGCCTTTTTCGGTGACCAGGTCGGCTTTGACCTTGGTGGTGATCCAGGTGTCGGAGGTCACTTCCTTGACCTCGGTGACTTCACCGGCCGCGACAACCATCGGAGCTTGAGAAGTCGGTTGAGCAGCAAATGCGGCGTTGGCCAAGGCCAGGGTCAGAGCGGTGACAGTGGCGGCAGCGATAGCGAACTTCTTCATACAAGTAACTCCTGTTCTTCTGGAAAAGTCTGCGCCGTGGTCCTGGCGGCAGGGTTATCTGTAAGGTTGCAGGCGCTGTGCCAACCTCTAAAAACAGAATAAACCAATTAAAATCAATAGCTTAAAATACATTACAAAAATCGCAATCGTGCAGATTGCATGACCGGTCGTCAAACTGCGTGCAAGTTGCGGGTTTTGGTGGGAGGCAAGCGCCTGAGACATCGAGCTATTCCGGCGGTCATGGAAAATCGCCATCAGGTTCACCTTACTGAGTATTAAAAGACTTAACGCTCAGAAACCTTGCCGCCAGGGGGGAATTGAACTGGCGCAGTTGTGGATGGACTCCTTGGGTGAGGCGCTACACAGATAGATAGCGCGGCGCGTCCATCCGATCATGCAAGATGCGAACGACCGCAATCCCGTAAGTCGTGATGCGAAAATAAATCATGTGCCGCTCAACGCCACAGCGACGATAACCCGGTCGAATGTGGTCACACGCTGGGGCTGTCTTAGGCGACTGCGCCAACTGTGCAAAGGCCGTCGTCATGGTGTCGGTGTAGCGATTAGCCTGCTCAATGCCCCACTGCTGAACGGTAAAGGTCCAGATCACTTAAAGATCGCGTTCAGCAGCAGGTGTAAGACGGTATTCAGCCATGCGCGGTCAACATTCTCTTTTTGAATTCGTCAGCGTTGAATGGACGAGGCTCCCCGCTCGATTCGCCCTCTATCAGTGCAGCACGAATAGCCTCAAATTCAGCGCTACGTTCCTGTTCGCGTCGGATCAGGTCACGAATGTATTCACTATCATTGGTGTAATGCCCAGCGTCGATCTGCGCCTTGATCCAACCGTCTTGCTGATCGGTCACAGTGATGGTTTTACGCACAGTTCCCATGATTTAGCCTCCAGAGATGATCAATAGCACTCAGATCATCATACTATTGGTGCGATATAGCGCATCGCGGATGCGTCATTCAGGGCGTTGACATCCAGTCTCCTCGTCTCGACCACCTTCCAGATGTCATACCCATCACGCAGCAGCAAGGCAGCGCCCTGAATGAAATGGGTCAAGTCCTCGTCGTCGATTTTTCTGAGTGCCATGCAGGAAAGACTATCGATCATGTCCTTGCCGGCGCGCATGCGCTCGCTTCCATAGGCATGCAAATCCACGATCGAAGCCCGGGTGTTGATGAGGAGAATATGGCGGTCGGTGCAGGAGGGTGTTAGCGGTATGTAGCTCATCTGAAATTCCTTCTCAGTGGAGCTGACACCTTTCGCGGCCAAGCGAAAAAGGGTGGCAGCTGTACGCGGGTTGGCCGACCGGGGAAAAGGACCCGGCACACCCGAAGGTGTCCCACGCACAGCCACCATTACACGAAATGTGCGGGCACAAAAAAAGCGCCTGCAATTCGGATGGTGGGCGCCTGTGCGCCTTTTCTCATCGACCGGCCAAGGTCTAGTCGTTGAATTGGCAACGACAACTGGATCATAGACGTGAGGATAGGCACAGCGCAACTATCCCTCAAGCAAGACATCGTATCTTCGGATGTACGCCGGTCAGCAGGGGTCGAAGCCAGGAAGAATGAGAACCTTAAGAAGGTTAAGTAAGCGCCATTCAAATCTGTCCCGCTTTCAGTTTTCGGAGCAAAAATCTACGTAGCATTTTCGTTCTCATCATTTTGTATAGTTGCATCAACGTTCCCTATGACGAACAGTTTGCTCGGTTTTTCCGATCTGCGTGGGGCGTCGTTTTTTTCCTGCCCGTTCCAACAATTCGCTCAGGACAAACCAGATCGCCATCAGCAAGCCGATAAAAACAAAGGTGTTGTGGCTGTGAAACAGCCCCTGCAATTTCCCGGCAAGCCATGCCGAAACAACCATCAACAGCACAAAGCGCAGTCCGGTTAGCACTGCTCGATTGTATTCATCACCGATATTTCCAGACATGTCCTAATCTCTGAGGTAGGCAGTCTCCTGCCAAATGACCGTTTACACAAAACTAATTACACCCTCGGCGCTAGGCCGGTGTCAGATCACATCTAGGCATCTACAATTAACAAGAGACATTCAAACCGCAAGCAGAGATAAAATCACGTATCGGCATATCAAGAAAGCTACTCTCTCCAGCGGAAAGAACATCTTGCAATGTGACGATGCCTTTTTCAAAGTCCAAAGAAACGTCAAAGCAATTGAACTCGAACTCCCTGAGCAGAACGTTCTTTGAGCACATCCGCTCATCAAAGGCACCTTTCAAAATAGAGCGAACGCTGTCGTCCAACTCCTGGGCGATAAATCGTTCTATTAGTGTGCCGCCACTGCTCATAACCATTCCTAACTAGTACGGGAATGCAGTCTGAATCACACCATCCCGAACATTTATTTTGATTGTCGATGTTGGAGCGTCTGAGACGTTTGTTCCAATCACCTTACCTGCGTTGTACTCAATAACGTGCCCACCCGGTCCATTAGGAGTTACCTTCCCATATCTCAGTGCGTTATCAACATAACTAGAGATATCTTTAACAGATGTTCCTTGCGAGAACTTACTAACATTCGCAAATCCTGAGTCAGGCCCATGGCGATAGAATATATGCTCAATACCTGTCATCAAACCGCCTTTATTATAAGTGCTCGCGCTCCACGATGCATCTATTTGTCTTGGGCTGGTAATGCCTTGATCGTGTCATCTACAACAGCCCCAGTTCCTTTTGCACCAACTAATCAACCATATTTTTCAGAAAACTAATACCAAACTCATCACGAATCACATACAAGCTTTCGTACTGAAAAGAAAGAACAAATTTAAAATCCGTCTCTATCGACAGCTTCGTAAGGAAAGACTTAATATCCTCAGAACTCTCCAGCAAATATTTTATAGAACAATGAAACGCTCCACTCATACCTGCTTTCCAATCAACATTAACCCCTTCAGCAGCAACGTCCTCAGGAGTACTAAAGCAACGAAATACAAAATAAACACCTGAATACTTAAAGTTACCTGTTAGATAACCACTTTCAATTGCGTGCTCAGCCCCCATCACTGAGAGCACTGAAGCAATTTCTTCAAAGGAAATTCCAACTTCAATCTCAAGATTCATTGTAATTGTCACTTCGCAGCCCCTATCACCCTAAATTCCCCGCCCTTCATCAAATAAAGCTTTTTCAAGCCTTCGACAGGATTCGAGCGCAGTGCGTTTTCTATCTGCACAAAGGTCAATGGAGAGTCAGCCAAATTCACAACAATATTGCTAGCCTGAGTCTCAACTTTACCGGTTATTGTTTTCAGCACTGAAATTGGGCTATTGGTGATTGGCGAGAAAACATCAGCCAGTTCACCATTAATCCGCAAATCAGGGTTGGCTCCTTTTTTCCCAGAATTTGCCAACTGCTCAACATCATATCCAGCTTGAGCAAGTCCCTTCGAAGCTTCATTTTGACGCTCAATTGATCGAATCATGTCCGGACTTGCATTTTTTGGTGGCAGCTCAGGCTCTCCCTTCAAAGAACCTATCTTTGCCAATCCACTGGTTCCAGCCTCAGCGTCTGTTATAGCACTCGTCGGATTCAGATTACTCGCTGGCCCTCCTTTTGCACCCGCTCCAGCAGCCTTAGCCTCCACGCCCTCGACTAAAACTGATGCCCCGCTACCATTCGCGTACTTACTGGCGCCCTTGAACAGTATAGCCTCAATCGCCGCCCGGGCCGCCGCGGTACCGTAATCCTTCATTGGATTGACGTCACCCGGGTAGGTGTCACTACTGAAGGATGCCAGAACCTTGCTGCCTTGCGTGTAATCGTAAGGAGCAAACAGCTCTCCGGTTGCCGTCCAACCAGCGTCGAAAGAGGCCAGCCCCCCTAACCCTGACAAAATCGGCAAGGCACAACCCGCACCGGTTATACAGGCAGGAGTGGTTGCTACAGCGGTGCCAAAACCACTCGCAGCACCGACAGCGCCCACAACGGCACGTGTAGCAGCACCCGAACGCTGAGCGCTTTCTTCGTTGAGGAGCAGGCTGTCGTTAGCTTTATCCCACGCCCCGTACTCATCAAATGCGCCCGTCGCCACGAGCGCTTTTTGCTCGTTTTTGAAGTCGGCACCATAGCGTTCAAGCTCGACAATATCGTTGTATCGAGGGTCTTCCGGCGGTACAGACGCACTGCAATGGACCAACGCACAGGCAGCCGCCTTCAGCTTGAGAGCGTTGTCAGGATCCTCAGCCTGGAGCTTTTCAAGGGCAAGGGTTTCCTTCTGGTGCAACTGTCGGTTGTACCCATCAGCCATCTGCGCAATCCACGAAGCTTTGTCGACATCACCGCCGGCAAGCCCTGACGCAGTCAAACCAACAATCTGGGAAAACGCCTGGCGCAGTTTCGGTTGCTTATCGAAGGTCTCGTTGAGAACCCCCGCCAAGGCTTGGCTGGCACCTGCCGCGACTGCACCACTGGTGAAATCACCTCCCGTTGCACTGGAAACAGCACCGCCAAACAAGGCGTGCATCGCCGTCCTCGCAACGCCCCCTTCTTTCCAAAGCGCCATGCCAGTTGTGTCATTGGCGTCATGGGCCGCTTGCCAATGCTCCTGCGCATAACTCCCAACGAAATTGAACGCCGTGGCGGCAACAACGTTGCCTGCTTGTGTGACGAGTCCTTGTTGCAGGTTCTCACTCAAGCTGCCGCCACTGACGGCCGTTTTGATCGCCCCAGCAGCAACGCCCTGTGCCGCCGCATGGATTGCAAAACCGCCGATCCCCTCCAGGGTGCTGAGGTCAAACCCTTTCGTCAGGTTATTGAATGGTTTTGTAGTACCCCCCAACTTCGAATCAATGACCCCTTGCGTAAACCCGGCAGTCAATCCTGATATCGCGGCGCTCTTAAGGCTGTCGCTGCTGAAAGTATCTTTTACAACGGCCCCCAAATTGCCTTTATTGCTGATAGCACTGTTGGCCGCCGTATTTTCCAGGCTAACAAATGCAACGTTTGCAATTGTCGCAGTAAGAGACCCCTCTGCGGCTCCCACCAAGGCCGCACCCGCACCACCCGTTACCGCTGCCAGCAAAATGGCCAGGATCAGTTGCGCCCCCGCGCCTAACCCCGAATGCTCATACTTGAAGCTTTGGTGGATCTCCTCAACTTTTCTCCAATCGATGTCCCCTCGGGCCTCTGCCTTTTTCAGCCAGGCAAGACTGGGATCGGCCTTGACCATGGCATCAACAGCTTGGCTGACCGTCTGTTGGTTGACCTGCTTGATATCGATTTTCAAACCATCAACGGCTTTGATCGTCACCGCACCCTTGGCGATCAGAGCACTTTGACGTAGCGTTTCGTCCGTATGTCCCTCGCCTTTCATCGACATCCAGGCCAGGTTGGAGCTGCTCTTCTCGTGACTCTCCTGATGCAGGTCCTTCTGTCCTTCGAAGGTAATAGTCCCGCCACTTTCAATGGTCAGATCCTTGCCACTCTCAAGCTTGGCCACCTGATAGTGCTGATCATTGCCACTCTGAAGCGTCAGGTTTCCACCGGTCTTGATCTCGCTGCCGACATTGGTCACTTGGGTAACTTCATCATGCTGGGTCTTCTTGCGACCCCAACTGCCCCTTTTCTTCATGTCGTACAGCGAGTAGTCGCTGTTTTGCGCGGACAGCAGATCCAACTGGTCGCCCGCCACCAGATAAGCCTCATTCCCCGCGGAGACCTTGCTGGCGATCAGCCCCAGGTCCTTGCCCGCGCTGAGCTTGACGTCCCCGCCGGCCTGAGCGGTCGTCGCCACCTGAGCAACATGATCTTTCTGGGTGGTTTCCCTTCGGCTTTTGGACAGGAAATGGCTTTCATCCGCCGCCGAACTCAGCGTCAGGTTTTCTGTCGCGGCCATGGCGATATCGCGCTTGGCGTCGATTTGGCTGGCGATAGCCGAGAGGTCGCGACCGGCACTCATTTGCAGATCGCGCCCCGCACTGACCGTCGACCCCGTCTGGGTCACGGAACTGTCTTTTGTCCCTCGCCCATAGTCCGTGGAACTATGGCTCGCAATCGCGGCGATATTGATATCGCGCCCGGCATCGATTCGCGTATCGCCCCCGCTCTGCAGCACGCTGCCGTTGTTACTGAAGTCGCGTCCGGCCTTGAGAGTGAGATTGTTCGCCGCTTCGATGCGCGCGGCGTTGTCGACCGATTCTCGGTGAGCACTGACGAAGCCGACGGTCTGGTCGGTGTGGTTGAGATCGCGCTGATTGATCACATCACCAGTGACAGCTGTCACACTGACATCGCGCCCGGCAATGATCCCGCCCGACTTGTTGACGATGTTGTTGCCCGCCAGTGCGTCCAGGCGATTGCTCGCTTCAACCAAGCCGGTGTTGAGCAGATCCTTGCCCGCTAGAGCCGACAGGTTGCTACTCGCACGCAAGGTCCCGCTGTTTTCCAGGTTGGCCCCGGCGATCAGGGTGACATCCGCCCCTTGAATCAACGCGCCATTTGGCGCCAGGCGGTTGGTGGCCTGGGCCAGGTAGAGCACCGGCACCAATACCTCTTCACCGTTGACGACCTGCTTCTCCATCCAGACGATGTCGTGGGTCAGGGCCGCAACCTGCTGGGCAGTGAGGCTCACGCCAACTGAAAGATCAAGCTGCTGCTTGCTACTGATGGCGTTGTCCATCAGGTACTTGAACAGCTTCTCGTCCGAGGTCTGACCATCAATGAAACGCTGCCCGGTACGCGCAACCACTGCCTGCTGAATCAGTTTCTGTTCATAGAAACCATCGCCCAGGCGCTTGGCGCTTTCATCGGGCTTATAGCCCAATCCGGCCAGCAGGTAATCCGAACTCATGAATTGCTTGAGGTCGGTCAGCGCCGGGTTGGTTTCGATCAGGTACTTCTGCGGGCGGGTCCGACCCGAGGTGTCCGGCAGGCCCTGGACACGCGCCAGACTCTGGCCGCCGCTAGCCGCAAGCGCTTGCACATCCGTTGCACCTGGCTGACGCTCGGCGAGGCCAATCGAGGTGCCCACAACGCTCCAGTCCGGAAGCACCACACCCTGCTGAGCGGAACCGCTCTGACCGCTCAGGCGGAACAGACCGTTCTGTCCGGTGGGCAGGCTGAAGCCCGGTAGCGCGAGGGGATTGACCTGCTGTTGCGCAAGGTCCGGTGGCAGTTGGGCATTGAGTCGGCTCACGACCGGCGCGCCAGTGCCAGCCACCTTGGTGTCCTGGACTTTGTTGGCGCCCGCGCTGAACCCGTAGTCCTGATGAATGACGCTATTGTTCAGGTCCTGGGTTGCGGAGATCGAGACATTGCCACCGGCCTGGATAACGGCGCTGCGGCCTGAAGCACTGCCGTCCTTGGCGACTTCGACGTCGCCGGTCAGCATGTATGACTGTAATTGATCAGGAAGCGGCAGTAGGTTATTGCGGTCATACTGAGACTGCGGGATTTGCTTGTATGCATAACTAAAAGGTATGCGATCCACCACTTCGCCGCTGACGGCGTCCCTGAACCTTACGCCCGTCTCCCCCCAGTCACGTCCGTCACGCTGGTGATAACTCTCCGGTACAGCCATGGTCAGGCCACCGGAACCATTGATGTAGTAGACGTTCGGATAATCAGGATTATTTCGTGCGTTGTAGTTGGCCGCGTCGTTGACGAAGGCATCGGCGATATCGTGGTAAATCTCAACCGTCTTATAGCTGCGCGTGCGCTCGATCGTGCCGCCGACCGATCCGACGTTTTTCACGTTATCAGCCTGAATGACAATATCGCCGCCGGCACTGACAGTGCTTTTACTATTGAGAAAATTGCCACCGTGAAAGACAAAGTCGCTTCCCGCCGAGAGCGAGGCGGCGGCACTGGTATCGTTATCCTGTCCTTCGAAGGTCTCGCGAACGACGATTGTGAAAGCGTAATCACGCCCGGAACAGTCAACGCAATGGATGCCGATAATCCCCGAGACCAGCGTGCGCCCCAGGCTGAAACCCTCCGTGCGGTTCTCGAAGTTGGCCGCGTTGATGCTGAACTTGCCAGTGCTTTCCAGCGACCCGGAGATATTGGTCACCTGGCTCGCCCGCGCCGCGCCACCATAGCCATCGATACTGACGGCACCAAAGCTGTAAAGCTGGGCCGAATGGTTGGTGAAGCTGTCGACCTGCAACGCCGTGTCGCCGCCGCTGAAGATCAGACCCTCCTGGTTCAACAGGCTGGGCGTGCTCAGCAGTAGCTTGCCGTTGCTGCCCAGGGTCCCGTAGTTATTGATCGAACCGGCATTGACGCTCATGCCGCCAGCCGATGTGATGCGGCCGTAGTTATTCAGTTGGCCGCTGACATTGATCGTGGTATCGCCACCACCGGCAATGCTCGCGGTTTTGCCCAGGCTGACCTGGGCGGCATTCAGGCCCAAGGTGCCCAGGCTGGTGTAACGTCCGTTGCCGCTATAGTTGCCACTCAGGTTCAGACTGGCCGCGCCATCACTGGCAATCAAACCGTCGTTGCTCCAGTTGACGCCGCTGCCGGTGAAACTGTCGGTGGCCAGCAACTGCCCGCTACCGGTCTGGGTCAGGTTCTTGACATTGACCGTCAGCCGCCCGACCTGGATCACACTGCTGTTGGTCCAGTCGTCAGCCGTCAAGGTCAGGCCGCCGCGAGTCACCAGGCTACCGCCGGCGCTGATGAGATTGGCCGTGGCGGTGTCGAAGGTGCCGAGACCGGTGTGCAGCACGCTGCCGCCCTGGTTCAGGAAACTGCCGACGCCGAGAATCAGGTCGCTGTTGGCGGTTTCCAGCTTGCCGTTGCTGTTGTCGAACAGTCCACCGATCTGGAATTCGGTCTTGCCGCTGCCACCCAGCGCACGCAACTGGCCGTTCTGGTTACCCAGGCTGGCCGCGCGGATCGCCAGGGTGGTGTCACTCTCGATAATTCCCTGGCGGTTGTTCAGTGTGCCATCCAAGCCGAGGGTGATCTGGCGACCGGCGATCTGGCCGTCGTTGTCACCGCTGTTATCGAAGTTGTGGCCACTGACCTGGACCAGGCCCTTGGCATAGATCCCCCCATTACGGTTATCGAAGTCGCCCGCGCCGGTCGCGATCACGGCATCACCGGTTTGCGCGGCGATACGCCCACCGTAGTTGTCGATCCCGCCCCAGGCTTGCAGGTCCAGGCGCTGGGCTTGAAGCGTGCCGCCCTGGCGGTTGTTATTCAGGTCATAGCCGTTTCTCAGCACCCCGACGATGCGAGTCGTCATGGCGCCGCTGATGCTAGACAGCAGACCGCCACGGCTATCGAGGTTGGCCGCCTGGACGAACAGGTCACCGCCCTGGGCAATGACCTTGCCGCTCTGGTTGTCGATATCACCACTGACATCCAGCGTGACCGCGCCCTTGCCTTGCAGCGAGCCTTTGCCATTGCCAAGGCTGGCGGCGCTCAGTTGCAGGTCGCCATTGCGGCTGGCGATCAGCCCGCCAGTACCGTTCTGGACCGTCCCCGTCGAGGTGATCAGCAACTTGTCATTGGCGCTGACCACCCCGCCGTTGCTGTTGTCCAGGCCACCGCTGAGCAAGGTCAGCAAGCCCAGGCTGGAGAGTTCACCACCCTGGTTGTTGATCTGGCGGCTGCGTTGCACCAGCAGCGGGCCGACGCCGGAGAGTTTCCCCTTGGTGTTGGTCAATGTGCCCAGCAGGTCGAGGGTGACACCTGCGCCGCTGCTCAGGGTGCCGTTGCTGTTATCCAGGTCGGTACCGGTGAAGCTCAGCGCCTGTTGCGCCTGAACCGTGCCGTTGTTGTTCAGGGCCATGGCGTTCAAGGTCAGGATCGCGCCGCTGTCGATCAGGCCACCTTGGGCGTTGTTCAGTAGACCAGTGACCGTCAGGCTTTGAGCGCCGGCACTGGAGAGACTGCCGGCGCTGTTATCGAGGCTGCCCACCTTGACGGTCAGGACTTTCTGGCTGGCCACCGCCCCGGCATTGCTGTTGAGCAGCGCGTCGCTGAGCGTCACATCGACATTGCCGCTGCGACTGGAGACCGTGCCATTGTTGCGGTTGTCGAGCGAGCCAGCGTTGATCGTCACGCCCTGCCAACCCGACAGCAAACCAGCGTTCTGGTTGATCAGGCTATCGGCGGTCAAGGTCAGCTGGTTGTTGCTGATCAGCTTGCCAGCGTTGCTGTTGTCCAGCGTGCGCCCGCTCAGATTGAGGCTCTGTGCGCTGGTCAGTGTGCCGCCCTGGTTGTTCAGGTCGCGCAGGTGGCTGAGGGTCAGGCTGCCGGCGGTGGTGATCTGGCCGGCGGCGTTGTTCAGGTCGCCGGTCGCGTTGCCGAAGTCGAGCGCGATGGCACTGCCCAGCAGGCTGCCGCCCTGGTTGTCGATGCCAGCACTGTTGATCGTCAGACCCGTGGCGGCGTTGATCAGCCCCAGGCTCTGGTTGGTCAGTTGACCGTCGATAGTCAGGCCCAGCTCCGCGCGGCTGGTCAGGGTGCCGCCGCTGTTATCGAGACGACCGGCGTGCACATCCACCGAAGCCGCCGCGATCATGCCCTTGATATTACTCAGGGCCTGGTCGATACGCAGGGTCAGGGCCTGGTTGCCCAGCAGTTTGCCGTTGTCATTGTTCAGGCTTTCAGCCACCAGGGTAAACGCCTGGGCGCTGGAGATTTCACCGCCCTGGTTGTTCACGCCCTTGAGGTTCTTCAGTACCAGCAACGGCGCGTTGATCAGGCCGCCCTGGTTGTTCAGTTGTCCGTGATTGAGGTCCAGGGTCAGCGACGTGTCGCCTTTGAGCGAACCGCCTTGCTGGTCCAGGCCGGTGACGCTGGCGGTCAGGGCTTTGGCCGCGCCGATACGGCCGCCATCCTGGTTGGTCAGTTGTGTGGCGGTCAGCTCCAGGCTGTCGCCGCTGCTGAGGAAGCCACCGTGGCTGTTGTCGAAAGCGCCGGTGGTGATCGACAGCGGGCCCTGTCCGCTGATCGTGCCCTTCTGGCGGTTATCGAGGCTGGCGCTGTGCAAGTCGATGCCACCGTCGGTGACCAGTCGGCCAGCCTGGTTGATCAGTGCACCGTCGCTGGTCAGGCTCAGTTGGCCGGCACTGGAGAAACTACCGCCCGAGTTATCGAGGCTGGCGGCATGAGCCGTCAGGGTGCCTTCACTGCTGATCAAGCCTGCGAGTTGGTTGGTCAGGGCGCCGTCGAGTGTGATCATCAGAGCGGATTGGGCACTCAATGTGCCGCCGCTGTTGTCCACCGTGCCGCCGGTCAGCCCCAACGAACCATTGGCGATAACAGAGCCACCCGTGTTATCAAAATGGCTGGCGGTCAGGTCAAGACGTTGCTGGGCGGTGACGCGGCCCTTGCGGGTGTTGTCGAGGGACTGGCCCTTGAAGGTGAAGAGATTGTTCGAACCCAAGCGACCGTTCTGGTTGTTCACCGCGCCCGTGGCGGTGATATCCAGGACGTTATCGGCCATGACCAGGCCAGTAAGGTTGTCCAGGGTACCCAGGATCAGCGTGCTGTTGCCCTGGCTGGAAACTTCGCCGACGTTGTTGTTCAGGTGACCGAGGGTCGCGACCAAGGAGTTCTGGCCTTTGATCAAGCCACCCTGGACGTTGAGCACGGTATCGGCGGTCAGGTTCAGGCGATCGGCGCCGAGGACCTGGCCCTTGTTCTGGTTGTCGAGGGTGCCGGCGGTGACGGTAGTTTGCCGCTGCCCGCTCAAGGTGCCGCCCTGGTTGCCCAGGGTTTGCGTGGCGATGACGCTCAAGTCGCGGCTGGCAATCACGCTCTGGCCGCTGTTGCTGATGGTCTGCGCCGTGACGCTGACATCGCCCGTGCTGTTGCGCGTGTTGTCGGCATTGATCCCGGCTTCGATGATGCCCCTGTTGGTCAACTGGCCGCCGCTGTTGAGGGTGATACTGTCCCTGGCCGCCAGATTGTTCCGGCTGGTCAGGTCACCCGTGGTCTGCACGTTCAAGCTGCTGCCGGCGTAGACCGGACCTTGCGCATCCAGGCTCGCGGCCTTGACGTTGACCGCGCCACTGGCGGCGGCCTGGACCATGCTCAGTTGACCGTTGGCATCGAGCTGGATATCGCCGCCGCTGGCCGCCAGGTTGCCGGCCAGTTTGACCCCGACCCCGGCTTCGGTGCCGACCAGTTTGATGGCGCCGGCGTACATACCACCCAGCGCCGTGGAGTCGATCGCCACCTGGGGCTTGGCACTGCCATCGTCGGCCCGCGCCGTGGCACTGAGTGTGCGGGCGTCGACATCGTTACGACCGGCGATCACAGTCAGTTGCTTGGCGTTGATCTGCGCGTTGATGGTCGCGGCGCGGGTGATGATTTCGAACTGGTCGACATTGCTGGCATTGATGCCCGCGCCGTCGATGGACACGCTGCCCTGGTCGACCTGATAACCCGTCACCTGGCCGTTGGTAATCACCGCCTTGCCGGTGGTCAGTGTCGCCTGCGGGGTATTGATAAAGCCGCAGCCATTGCAACTGATGCCATACGGGTTGGCGACGATCACATGGGCCGACTGCCCCGCCACCTCGGTATAACCGCGCAACTGGCTCGGACTGCCGCCGTTCACCTCGTTGAGAATGACGTTGGCTGCGGTGCCGCTGAAATTCGGGTTGCCTAGAATGATCCCGCCCAGTTGCGTCGACTGGGTCCGCGCGGTGGCGTTGTTGAGAATGACCCCGTTGGCCCCGACGTTGTAGTCGCTGAACTGGTTATGCGACAACCCTTGGGTATTCGGCGCGGCGATATTGACGATAGGTACGCCATTGCCCGCCTGGCCAAGCGTGGTGCCGCCCCCGCTGACAGCAATGCCATCCGCCTGGGCCAGCAGCGGCTGCCAGAACATCGCGTTCGCCAGGATGAACGCCAACCCGCGCTTGGGTAGCCCGAGGAAATGCTCACGGTTTTTCAGGGCCGCAGAAGGCTGGCGAGCCAGGAAGGCAAGCTGACGAACGTCCATGTCGGGAATCTCGAGGCAATGCAGGCGCCGAGGCGCCCTTAGGATGGCTCTATGCCATCAATCGGCCGAGATCATAGGGTGGCCATTTAATGGCGTCAATTAAATGTACCAAATTATTTCAATCCGGACATATAGCTGCCGATTCGCGCCATGAGCAAGTCCCTGAAAAAATCGAGCTTTTCCCGCGCCCAAAAAAAAGCACCCCGAAGGGTGCTTTTTTTCAGCTTGAAGTCGAAGCGTGATTAAACGCCCGACGCCTTGGCTGCGGCAACGTCCTTGATGGACAGCTTGATACGGCCGCGGTTGTCCACGTCCAGTACCAGCACTTCCACTTCCTGGCCTTCTTTCAGGATGTCGGTGACTTTCTCTACGCGAGCGTCGCTCAGCATCGAGATGTGCACCAGACCGTCCTTGCCTGGCAGGATGTTGACGAATGCGCCGAAGTCGACGATGCGCTCAACCTTACCGACGTAGATCTTGCCGATTTCAGCTTCCGCGGTGATGCCCAGGACGCGCTGACGAGCAGCTTCAGCGGCTTCCTTGGTTTCACCGAAGATCTTGATCGAGCCGTCGTCTTCGATATCGATCGAAGCCTTGGTCTCTTCACAGATCGCCCGAATGGTCGCGCCACCTTTACCGATGACATCACGGATTTTGTCGGTGTCGATTTTCATCGCGATCATGGTCGGAGCATTTTCCGACAGTTCGGTGCGGGACTGACCAATGATCTGGTTCATCTGACCGAGGATATTCAGGCGCGCTTCCAGGGCTTGGCCCAGGGCGATTTCCATGATTTCTTCGGTGATGCCCTTGATCTTGATGTCCATCTGCAGCGCGGTCACACCCTTGGCGGTACCGGCTACCTTGAAGTCCATATCGCCGAGGTGGTCTTCGTCACCCAGGATGTCGGTCAGGACGGCGAATTTCTCACCCTCTTTCACCAGACCCATGGCGATACCGGCTACCGGTGCCTTCATCGGCACACCGGCGTCCATCAGCGCCAGGGAAGCACCACAGACCGAAGCCATGGAGCTGGAACCGTTGGATTCGGTGATTTCCGAGACCACACGGATGGTGTACGGGAATTCGTTGGCATCCGGCAGCATGGCCTGAACCGAACGACGGGCCAGACGACCGTGACCGATTTCACGACGACCGGCACCACCCATGCGACCACACTCGCCCACCGAGAACGGCGGGAAGTTGTAGTGCAGCATGAAGGGGTCTTTTTTCTCGCCTTCCAGGGTGTCCAGCAGCTGTGCGTCACGCGCGGTACCCAGCGTGGCAACCACCAGGGCCTGGGTTTCGCCACGGGTGAACAGGGCCGAACCGTGGGTCTTGGGCAGAACACCGACTTCGATGTTCAAAGGACGCACGGTGCGGGTATCACGACCGTCGATACGCGGCTTGCCGTTGACGATGTTTTCGCGAACGGTGCGGTATTCGATCTCGCCGAAAGCGGCTTTCACTTCGCTGGAGGAAGGCTGGCCTTCTTCACCGGACAGCTTGGCCACTACCTGGTCTTTCAGTTCGCCCAGGCGTGCATAGCGGTCGGCCTTGACGGTGATGGTGTAGGCCTGGGAGATCGCGTCGCCGAATTCGGCACGGATAGCGCCCAGCAGCGCGGTGGCTTCAGGGGCGGCAGCCCAGGTCCAGGTTGGCTTGGCAGCTTCGGCGGCCAGTTCTTTCACGGCCTGGATAACCACTTGGAATTCGTCGTGGGCGAACAGTACCGCGCCCAGCATCTGGTCTTCGGTCAGCTCTTTGGCTTCCGATTCAACCATCAATACCGCTTCCGAAGTACCGGCAACGACCATGTCCAGGCTCGATGCTTTCAGTTGCTCGTAAGTCGGGTTCAGCAGGTAGCCGGTGCTTTCGTGGAAAGCCACGCGCGCGGCGCCGATCGGGCCGTCGAAAGGAATCCCGGAGATGGCCAGGGCCGCCGAGGTACCGATCATCGCGGCGATGTCCGGATCGGTCTTCTTGCTGGTGGAGACAACGGTGCAGACAACCTGCACTTCGTTCATGAAACCTTCAGGGAACAGCGGACGGATCGGACGGTCGATCAGTCGGGAAGTCAGGGTTTCTTTCTCGGAAGGACGGCCTTCGCGCTTGAAGAAACCGCCAGGGATCTTACCGGCAGCGTAAGTTTTTTCCTGGTAGTGAACGGACAGCGGGAAGAAGCCTTTGCCCGGATCCGCTTGCTTGGCACCGACAACGGTCACCAATACGCTGACGTCGTCGTCAACGGTGACCAATACTGCGCCGGAGGCCTGGCGAGCGATACGGCCCGTCTCGAGGGTAACGGTCGACTGACCGAATTGGAATTTTTTGATAACCGGGTTCACGGTGTCCTACCTTCTTTTGTGGCTCTTGGGGAACTTGTCTTCTTGCGAAATTCTTGGGCAACGCCGGGAATCGGCCCGACTGTCATTGTCCAGATGCTGTCTTCGGGTAAAGCAGGTGCTCAGATAAAACTAGAGGCTGGGAGCTTGCCATGCGCCGGCGGGAAACCCGCTGACGCACGGCAAACAACCAACCTCATAGCGCAATCGCTGATTAGCGACGCAGACCCAGGCGACCGATCAGAGCGCTGTAACGGCTCACGTCCTTGCCTTTCAGGTAGTCCAGCAGCTTACGACGCTGGTTTACCATGCGGATCAGACCACGACGGGAGTGGTGGTCTTTACCGTTGGCCTTGAAGTGACCTTGCAGTTTGTTGATGTTGGCGGTCAGCAGTGCAACTTGCACTTCTGGCGAACCAGTATCACCAACGGCTTGCTGGTAGTCGGTAACGATTTGAGCTTTTTCTTCAACGCTGAGAGCCATGAGGCAATCCTTCTATCAGGAAACTGTTTCAGAAAAACAGTTTCAACAGGCCAGGGACAAATCCCTGTATCTATAAATGAGTAGTGACCGTGCCTGTTGACAGCCACCCTCGCCAGCCTGCTGTAACACAGACTGGTTTCGGTCATTCCGACCGAATCAGTCGACGCGGCGCAATGCGCCCGTCTTCGCTCACTTCACCGATACCGATAAAACGACCGTTGTGATCTTGTACCCGCACCATGCCGAACTTCGGCGCGTCCGGGGCACGTACCGGTTGGCCGTTGAGCCAATAGAACGCACTGTGCTCGGAAAAGTGCAGCAGCGGCCAGTCTAGCAGACCGCTGTCCGAAGGCATCAGGAAGCGGTCGACCGCCTCGTTGCCGCCCTCGGCATGTACGGCTTCCAGCTCTTCGAGCGTGACCGTCTGCGCCAGGGTGAAGGGGCCGGCCTGGGTCCGTCGCAGTTCAGCAACGTAGGCGCCACAACCGAGCTTCTCACCGATATCCTCCACCAGGGTACGAATATAGGTGCCCTTGCTGCAGTCCACCGCCAGTCGGGCAGTATCACCTTCGCAGGCCAACAATTCCAAGCGCGCAATAGTAACAGAACGCGGTTCGCGCTCCACTACTTCGCCAGCACGGGCCAGCTTGTACAACGGCTGTCCGTCACGCTTGAGCGCCGAGTACATCGGCGGTATCTGACTGATTTGACCGCGAAATTCCGGCAACACCGCTTCGATATCGGTACGACCAACGGTCACCGGGCGCGTCTGCAAAACCTCGCCTTCGGCGTCCGCGGTGGTGGTGGTCTTGCCCAATTGCATCAGGGTTTCGTAACCCTTGTCGGAATCGAGCAGGTATTGCGAGAACTTGGTGGCCTCGCCGAAGCACAGGGGCAGCACGCCGGTCGCCAACGGGTCGAGACTGCCGGTATGGCCGGCCTTCTCGGCGTTGAGCAACCAACGGACTTTCTGCAAGGCGGCGTTGGAGGTGAACCCCAACGGCTTGTCCAGCAGAATGATGCCGCTGACATTACGACGGATACGCTTGACCTGAGCCACCGATTACTCCCGACCGTCTTCTGGAAGGTTGTCTTCTGGAGCTACGCCGCCGACATGCTGGCTGTCTTCGGCCACGGCACGTTCGATCAGCGCCGACAGGTGCGCGCCACGCACAACGCTTTCGTCATAGTGGAAGTGCAACTGCGGCACGCTGCGCAGCTTCATTTCGCGAGCCAGTTGCATGCGCAGGAAGCCCGCCGCCGCATTGAGCACCTTGATGCTCTGGGCGATGTCTTCCGGGTTGTCCTGCCCCATCACGGTGATGAAGATCTTCGCGTGGCCGACGTCACGGCTGACGTCGACGGCGGTAATGGTCACCAGGCCGACGCGTGGATCCTTGACTTCACGACGGATCAGTTGCGCGAGCTCACGCTGCATCTGGTCGCCGATGCGTTGGGTACGGCTGTATTCTTTTGCCATGTCTTGTTACCTGTAGCTGCCTCGCGGTGAAACCCGCAAGGTCTGAAAGCGGCAAACGCCCGGCCTGGCAGAAGCCGGACCGGGCGTTGCGTTTAGAGTCCGGGCGAGGTACCGGGCATTTGCATGCGACCGGTCCTCACGGCTCCTGAAGTGAACGAGTCAGAGGCTGCGAGCAACCTGAACCTTCTCGAAGACTTCGATCTTGTCACCGACCTTGACGTCGTTGTAGCTCTTCACGCCGATACCGCATTCCATGCCGGCACGCACTTCGGAAGCGTCATCCTTGAAGCGACGCAGGGATTCCAGCTCGCCTTCGAAGATAACGATGTCTTCACGCAGTACACGGATTGGACGGTTACGGTGAACAACACCTTCGATCACCATGCAACCGGCGATCGCGCCAAACTTCGGCGAGCGGAACACGTCACGTACTTCAGCGGTACCCAGGATGTTCTCGCGAACATCGCTGCCGAGCATACCGGTCAACGCTTTCTTGACGTCTTCGATGATGTCGTAGATCACGTTGTAGTAACGCATATCCAGGCCTTCCTGCTCGACGATCTTCCGTGCGCCAGCATCGGCACGCACGTTGAAGCCGAACAGTACAGCGTTGGAGGCCAGTGCCAGGTTGGCATCGGACTCGGTGATACCACCGACACCGCCACCGACAACACGCACTTGCACTTCGTCGTTACCCAGGCCGTTCAAGGCACCGTTCAACGCTTCCAGCGAACCACGGACGTCGGATTTGAGGACGATGTTAAGCGTCTTCTTCTCTTCCTGGCCCATGTTCTCGAAGATGTTTTCCAGCTTGCCAGCATGGGCGCGAGCCAGTTTGACCTCGCGGAACTTGCCTTGACGGAACAGAGCCACTTCACGGGCTTTCTTCTCGTCGGCCACCACGCTCATCTCGTCGCCAGCGTCCGGGGTACCGTCCAGGCCGAGGATCTCGACCGGAATGGAAGGACCGGCTTCCTTGATCGACTTGCCGTTCTCGTCGAGCATGGCACGTACACGGCCATAGTTCGAACCGACCAGCACCATGTCGCCTTGGCGCAGGGTACCGTCTTGAACCAGGACGGTAGCCACCGGGCCACGACCTTTGTCGAGACGCGATTCAACCACGACGCCACGGCCAGGAGCCGAAGGCGTCGCCTTCAATTCCAGAACTTCGGCTTGCAGCAGGACCGCTTCGAGCAACTCGTCCACGCCAGTACCGACTTTCGCCGAAACCGAGACGAACGGGGTGTCGCCGCCCCACTCTTCCGAGGTCACGCCGTGAACCGACAGTTCGCTACGGATGCGATCAAGGTCGGCGCCCGGCTTGTCGATCTTGTTCACCGCAACCACCAGTGGAACACCGGCAGCCTTGGCGTGCTGGACCGCTTCAACGGTCTGCGGCATGACGCCGTCGTCCGCTGCAACGACCAGGATCACGATGTCGGTCGCCTTGGCGCCACGGGCACGCATGGCGGTAAACGCGGCGTGACCCGGGGTGTCGAGGAAGGTGACCATGCCGCGATCGGTTTCAACGTGGTACGCACCGATGTGCTGGGTGATACCACCGGCTTCGCCAGCGGCTACCTTGGCACGACGGATGTAGTCGAGCAGCGAGGTCTTACCGTGGTCGACGTGGCCCATGACGGTCACGACCGGTGCACGGGAGAACGCTTCACCTTCGAACTTCAGGGACTCGGCCAGGGAATCTTCCAGGGCGGTGTCGCTGACCAGGGTCACCTTGTGGCCCAACTCTTCAGCCACGAGCTGGGCAGTTTCCTGGTCCAGTACCTGGTTGATGGTGGCCGGGGTACCCAGCTTGAACATGAACTTGATGATTTCAGCCGCTTTGACCGACATCTGTTGGGCGAGATCGCCGACAGTGATGGTCTCGCCGATCTTCACTTCACGCACGATAGGGCCGGTAGGGCTCTGGAAACCGTGGGCGTTGCGTTTTTTCAGCTTGGCCTTGCCACGACCACCACGACGGAAACCGTCGCTTTCTTCGTCGGTAGTGCGCGGTGCCACACGTGGCGCCGGGGCCTTTTCCTTGACCGAAGCACGATGCGGAGCGTTTTTGCGCTCGCCATCGGCTCCGCCGCTACGACGATTGCTATCGTCGGCACGGGGTTTGTCTGGACGACGCGGCTCTTCGCGCTTGCGCTCGACGGCCGGTGCTGGCGCTGCTACCGCGGCTTCACGGACAGGCTCGACAACGGCGACCGGCGCCTGGGCAACAGCATCAACCACCGCGGTGTTCGCCGGAGCAGCAGCAGGCTGGCGGCGCGCTTCTTCTTCGGCGCGACGCTTGGCTTCTTCTTCAGCCTTTTGACGGGCCGCATTCTCTACGGCACGACGTTCTTCCAGCTCACGCTTGCGCTCGGCTTCGATTTCTTCCGGGCTGCGTTGTACGAAGACTTTCTTCTTGCGTACTTCAACGCTGATACTTTTGCTACCGGCAACACGCAGGGTGCTGGTGGTCTTGCGCTGCAAGGTAATCTTGCGCGGTTCTTCCACTTTCGCCTTGTGGCTGCTCTTCAAGTGAGTCAGCAAAGACTGCTTCTCACTATCGCTCACACCTTCATCGGCGGCGGTGTGCGGCAGACCTGCCTCACGCATCTGCTGCAACAGGCGCTCTACCGGTGTTTTGACCTCATCGGCCAGTTGTTTCACCGTGACTTGCGTCATGCACTTCTCTCCTCAGGCCGCGCCTAATTACTCGAACCAATGGGCTCGGGCGGCCATGATCAACTTGCCGGCACGATCGTCGTCGATGCCGTCGATGTCGAGCAGGTCGTCAATAGACTGCTCGGCCAGGTCTTCGCGGGTAATTACGCCGCGCACCGCCAGTTCCATCGCCAAATCCTTGTCCATGCCCTCAAGCGAGAGCAGGTCTTCGGCCGGATGGGCGTCTGCCAGCTTTTCCTCAGTAGCGATGGCTTTAGTCAACAAACGATCCTTGGCCCGAGCGCGAAGCTCGTTGACGGTGTCTTCGTCAAAACCATCGATGTTGAGCATTTCCTCCAACGGTACGTAGGCAATCTCTTCCAGGCTGGTAAAGCCTTCATCAACCAGTACCTGCGCCAGATCTTCGTCGACTTCCAGCTCGTCGATGAAGTTGCGCAGAATGTCACCGGTCTCTGCTTGCTGCTTAGCCTGGATGTCCGATTCGGTCATCACGTTCAAGGTCCAGCCGGTCAACTGGCTGGCCAGACGCACGTTCTGACCACCGCGACCAATGGCCTGGGCCAGATTGTCCGCGCCGACGGCGATGTCCATCGCGTGGGCATCCTCGTCAACGATAATTGCCGCGACTTCCGCCGGCGACATGGCGTTGATCACGAACTGCGCCGGGTTGTCGTCCCACAGGACGATGTCCACGCGCTCGCCGCCCAACTCGCCGGAGACGGCCTGGACGCGCGAACCACGCATACCAATGCACGCGCCTTGCGGGTCGATGCGTTTGTCCTTGGAGCGGACCGCGATCTTGGCACGCGAGCCCGGGTCACGGGACGCCGCCATTACTTCGATCAGGCCTTCGGCGATTTCCGGCACTTCGATACGGAACAGCTCGATCAGCATTTCCGGCGCGGTACGCGACAGGATCAACTGCGGGCCGCGGTTCTCGGTACGGATTTCCTTGAGCAGGGCGCGAACGCGGACACCGACGCGGAAAGTCTCGCGGGAAATGATGTCCTCGCGGGCCAGCAGCGCTTCGGCGTTGTTACCCAGGTCAACGATGACGTTGTCACGGGTGACTTTCTTCACGGTGCCGGAGATGATTTCCCCCAGACGCTCGCGATAGGCGTCGACGACCTGTGCGCGCTCGGCTTCGCGAACCTTCTGCACAATGACTTGCTTGGCGGTCTGAGCGGCGATGCGACCGAACTCGATGGACTCGATCTTTTCCTCGACGACGTCGCCAACCTTGGCACCCGGATGGGTCAGCGCGACCTTGCTTGGCCAGGTCTCGATCGCCGGATCATCAAGATCGGCTTCCTCGACGACCGTCCAGCGACGGAAAGTCTCGTAGGCACCGGTGTGGCGGTTGATTTCCACACGCAGGTCCACATCGTCTTCAAAACGCTTCTTGGTAGCGGTCGCCAGAGCAATCTCCAGCGCCTCAAAAATCACGCTTGCCGGTACACCCTTTTCGTTGGATACCGACTCAACAACCAGCAATACTTCTTTGCTCATCGTACGCCTCGCCTTTCGCAAGCCATTGGATCCGCGGGATCCGCGTCTCAGTCAAAACTGGGAATAATGTTGGCCTTGTCGATCAAATCGATCGGCAACAGGAATTCATGGTCTTCCACCTGCACCACGACATCCTGTTCTTCCACTCCGCGCAGAAGGCCCTGAAAATTACGTCGACCTTCGAAAGGCGAGCGCAACTTTATCTTCACTTGTTCGCCGGCATGCGAGGCAAACTGTTCAAGGGTGAACAGCGGGCGTTCCATGCCAGGAGAGGAAACCTCAAGGGTGTATTCATTGGTGATGGGGTCTTCGACATCCAACACACCGCTGATCTGGCGGCTGACGATGGCACAGTCGTCCACCAGCACACCGCCTTCTTTATCGATATAAACGCGCAACACGGAATGGCGACCTTGAGCTGAATACTCAATACCCCAGCATTCATAGCCAAGGGCCACGACCACCGGGGCCAACAAGGCCTGCAACTGTTCTAGCTTGCTCGACACCTGAACCCCCTCGTGCATCTCTGTGCATGCTATTGAAATAAACAAAAAATGGGCGAATCGCCCATCCCTGAAACGCCGTCGAACAGCGGCGTATAAAGTACCCAGCCAACAAAAAGCCCCTGAAAAGGGGCTCCGCTAAAACTGGTTGCGGGGGCCGGATTTGAACCGACGACCTTCGGGTTATGAGCCCGACGAGCTACCAGACTGCTCCACCCCGCGACAAAGCTGGGGCGGAAGTATACGACCGATCCCTTACAGGGTCAATGTAACCTTCCACCTACAAGAAAGCCCGCAACAGCGGGCTCTCCTGATAATTGGTACCGAGAAGGGGACTCGAACCCCTACACCCTATGGGCACAACCACCTCAAGGTTGCGTGTCTACCAATTCCACCACCTCGGCAATACAACGTTTACAGCATGGAACCCATTTTACTTCTGCTCTGGAGCTTTGGGTACATCAGTCGGTGAGGCCGACTTCTGCTCCTGGAGCACCGGTACATCGTCAGATGCCGGTTTTTGCTTCGGTACTTCCAACACCGCTGGGTTTGGCAAACCTACTTGAGTCAGCTCATGAGCTTTCTCTTTAGCAAAGTAACCTAACCCCAAGCTGGTTATGAAGAAACCTGCGGCAAGTATAGCAGTAAACTTACTCAGAAAGGTAGAGGAACCTTGGCTTCCGAACACAGTATTTGAAGCACCTGCTCCGAAAGACGCACCAGCGTCCGCACCTTTACCCTGTTGCAGCAATACCAGAGCGACAACGCCCAGGGCACCCAACAGATGAAGAACGACTACGACTGTTTCCAGCATTTTTTCAGTTTCCCGCGGCGCGACAGATCGCACCGAACTCATCTGCATTCAGGGACGCTCCACCAATGAGCCCCCCATCGATATCCGGCATGCCGAACAGTTCGACCGCATTGGCCGCCTTCACGCTGCCGCCGTATAGAAGCCGCACACCTTGCGCGACCTCAGAATTCTCTGCCGCCAACTGCGCGCGAATGGCGGCGTGCACATCCTGCGCTTGTTGCGGCGAAGCTGTCAGCCCAGTGCCAATGGCCCAGACCGGTTCGTAAGCGATGACAGCCTTGGCAAAAGCGCCGACACCCAGCTCCTCGATAATGCTACCCAGCTGACGCGAAACCACTTCGAGCGTCTTGCCGGCCTCACGCTGCTCCAGGGTTTCCCCGACACAGAGCACCGGAACCAAGCCACAAGCCTGCGCTGCCGCAAACTTGCGATTAAGGGTACGATCCGACTCGCCCATGATCAGGCGACGCTCGGAATGCCCTACCAACACCAGGGAACACCCCGCATCGAGCAACTGACTCGGTGCAATCTCACCGGTCAGGGCACCCTGCATGGATTCCACCGCGGAGTTCTGCGCGCCGATCAAAATCGACTTGCCCTTCAAGCCTTCAACCACTTGGCTGATATGCAGGCATGGCGGAAACACCGCCACGTCAACACCACTCGGCAAGGCCAGGTTACGCAGCCCCTTGATCAGCTCGACGACGCTGGCGCGGGTACCGTGCATCTTCCAGTTACCAGCTACCATTGGGCGACGCATGCTGTACCTCGCAGGTCAAAGTGGGCGCAGATGTTACCCAACCACATCCTCACTGGCAAGCCGAAATCAGGCGCAAACTTCAGTCACCAGTTTTGCCAGCGCATCGGCATGCCCACGAACCGTCGCTTCGTCTTCGCCCTCAACCATCACTCGCACCAGCGGCTCGGTGCCGGACTTGCGCAACAGCACGCGCCCGCGACCGTTCATGGCCTGGGTGACACGTTCGCACGCCTGCACCACTTCCGGGTGCTTGACCGGGTCGATGCCGCCGCCGAAACGCACATTGACCAGCACCTGCGGACATTTGCGCAGCGCCTGGCGCGCCTGGGCCAGGCTTTCACCACGCCGACGCAGCGCCATCAAGGTCTGCAGTGCCGCAATGATCGCGTCGCCGGTGGAGTTGTGATTCAGACAAAGAATATGTCCGGAATTTTCCCCACCCACCAGCCAGTTGCGCTCCAACAGCTCGGCAATCACATAGCGGTCGCCGACATTGGCACGCACGAAAGGAATGTCCAGCTCCTTGAAGGCCAGCTCAAGACCCAGGTTGCTCATCAAGGTACCGACCACGCCGCCATTGAGCTTGCCGCGCTCGGCCATATCCCGGGCAATGATGAACACCAACTCGTCGCCATCGACCACGGTGCCGGTGTGATCGACCATCAGCACCCGGTCGCCATCACCGTCGAAGGCGATCCCCAGATCCGCCTGCTCAGCCAGCACCGCCGCCTGCAGCGCCTGCATGTGCGTCGAACCGCAGTTGTCATTGATGTTCAGGCCATTGGGCGCCGCCGACAGCGCCGTGACCTGCGCGCCCAGTTCACGGAACACACTCGGCGCGACCTTGTAGGTGGCACCGTGAGCACAGTCGATGACCAGTTTCAGGCCCGCCAGATTGGTCCCCGTCGGCACACTGCTCTTGCAGAATTCGATGTAGCGACCGGCCGCATCATTGATGCGCGAGACCTTGCCGAGCTTTTCCGACTCGACCACGGTCATTGGCGCATCGAGCAACTCCTCGATCATCAGCTCGACATCATCCGGCAGCTTGGTGCCCTCGCCGGAGAAAAACTTGATGCCGTTGTCGTCATGAGGATTGTGCGAAGCACTGATCACGATCCCGGCCTCGGCATGGAAGGTCCGGGTCAGGTAGGCGATGGCCGGCGTCGGCATCGGCCCCAGCAACAGCACATCGGCGCCGGCGGCGGAAAGACCGGCTTCCAGGGCGGACTCGAACATATAGCCGGAGATCCGCGTGTCCTTGCCCACCAGCACCCGGCAAGCACCCAGCTTGCGGAACGCCATGCCGGCGGCCCAACCGAGCTTGAGCATGAAGTCCGGGGTGATTGGGTACTGCCCTACGCGCCCACGAATACCGTCGGTGCCGAAGTATTTTTTCTTCATCAGTGCTCCATCGTTCTTATTGCGCAGCGTCAACGGCAGCGATCATGCGCACCACGTCAACCGTTTCGGCGACATCGTGCACGCGAAGAATTCGCGCCCCTTTGCCCATCGCCAAAGCAGCCAGGGCCAGGCCGCCATAAAGGCGCTCACCGACCGGGCGACCCAGGGCCTGCCCTATCATGCTCTTTCGCGAGACGCCGACCAACAAGGGCCGGCCCAGGGCGTGCAACGCCTCCATGTGTTTGAACAGACTCAGGTTATGCGCCAGGGTTTTGGCAAAGCCGAACCCCGGGTCGAGCACGATCCGCTCGGTCGCGATACCCGCCGACGCACACAAGGCCATACGCTCGGCGAGAAAATCCACCACCTCGCGCGTCACGTCGGCGTAGTGCGGATTGTCCTGCATATTGCCCGGCTCGCCGAGCATGTGCATCAGACAGACCGGCAGCCCCGTCGCCGCGGCGGCCTCCAGGGCCCCCTCACGCCGCAGTGAGCGCACGTCATTGATCAACCCCGCGCCCAGCCGGGCACTTTCAAGCATGACCGCTGGCGTGGAGGTATCCACCGAGATGATCACATCCAGTTCCCGGTGAATACGCTCGACCACCGGCGCGACACGCTCCAGTTCCTCAAGGGCGGAGACCACGGGAGCGCCGGGACGCGTCGACTCGCCGCCGATATCGATCAGCGTGGCGCCGGCTTCGACCATTGCCCGGGCATGGCTCAGCGCCGCCTCCAGGTGATTGAAGCGACCGCCATCGGAGAAGGAGTCGGGAGTGACGTTGAGAATACCCATGACATGCGTCTGGGCCAAATCAAGAACCCGGTTGCCGCAAGGCAACCGGGTCGAGGACTGAACAGAAGTCATTTCAAACCTTAATGATCAGCCGCAGGACCGCCGATCGGCGTTTCTGGTCGCTCGTTCTGGATCACCGGCGGGGTACCCGAAGTCCCCGAACCGCCTTCCCAGTCACGCGGCTCGCGTGGCGGGCGACCCGCCATGATGTCGTCGATCTGCTCGGCATCAATGGTTTCGTACTTCATCAGCGCGTCCGCCATCGCGTCCAGCTTATCGCGGTTTTCCGTCAGGATCTGCCTGGCCGTGCCGTAGCACTGATCAATGATACTGCGCACTTCCGAATCGATCAGCTTGGCGGTTTCGCCGGAGAAGCTGGCGTTCTGACCGCCGCCGCCACGTCCCAGGAATACTTCCTGATCTTCCTCGGCATACATCAGCGGGCCCAGTTTCTCGGACAGCCCCCACTTGGTGACCATGTTCCGGGCAATCTGGCTGGCCCGCATGATGTCGTTGGAAGCGCCGGTGGTAACACCGTCGAAACCCAGGGTCATCTCTTCGGCGATACGACCGCCGTACAGCGAGCAGATCTGGCTGATCAGCGCACGCTTGGACAGGCTGTAGCGATCTTCTTCCGGCAGGAACATGGTCACACCCAGCGCACGCCCACGCGGGATGATCGAGACCTTGTAGACCGGATCGTGCTCGGGCACCACGCGACCGACAATCGCGTGACCGGCCTCGTGATACGCGGTGTTCTGTTTTTCCTTCTCGGACATGACCATGGATTTGCGCTCGGCGCCCATCATGATCTTGTCTTTGGCCAGCTCGAACTCTTTCATCTCGACGATGCGTTTGCCAGCGCGCGCGGCGAACAAGGAAGCCTCGTTCACCAGGTTGGCCAGGTCGGCGCCGGAGAAGCCCGGGGTGCCCCGTGCAATCACCCCTGGCGCGACGTCGTCGCCCATCGGCACCTTGCGCATATGGACCTTGAGAATCTGCTCGCGACCACGGATATCCGGCAAGCCGACCACCACCTGGCGGTCGAAGCGACCGGGACGCAGCAGCGCCGGGTCGAGTACGTCGGGACGGTTGGTGGCGGCGATCACGATGATGCCGTCATTCATCTCGAAACCGTCCATCTCCACCAGCAACTGGTTGAGGGTCTGTTCGCGCTCGTCGTGACCGCCGCCCATGCCGGCACCACGATGACGACCGACCGCGTCGATTTCGTCGATGAAGATGATGCAAGGCGCGTGCTTCTTCGCCTGTTCGAACATGTCACGGACACGGCTGGCACCGACACCGACGAACATTTCGACGAAATCGGAACCGGAAATGGTGAAGAACGGCACCTTGGCTTCGCCAGCAATGGCCTTGGCGAGCAGGGTCTTACCGGTACCCGGAGGACCGACCATCAGCACGCCGCGGGGAATCCGCCCGCCCAGGCGCTGGAACTTGCCCGGATCGCGAAGAAACTCGACCAGCTCGCCGACCTCTTCCTTGGCCTCGTCGCAACCGGCGACGTCGGCCAGGGTGGTCTTCACCTGGTCTTCCGAGAGCAGGCGCGCCTTGCTCTTGCCGAAACTCATCGGCCCGCCCTTGCCGCCCGCACCGCCCTGCATCTGGCGCATGAAGAACATGAACACCGCGATGATCACCAGGATCGGGAAACTGGCGACCAGCAACTGGGTCCAGATGCTCTGCTGTTCAGGCTGTTTGCCCTCGACCACCACGTGGTTGTCCACCAGGTCGCCGATCAGGCCGTTGTCCTGGATCGCCGGGCGAATGGTCTTGAAGCTGTCGCCATCGTTGCGCTTGCCGGTAATCACATAGCCGTCCACGGCCACGCGCTCGACTTTGCCATCCTTGACCTGCTGGATGAAGTCGGAATAGTTGAGGGTCTGTGGCTCGTTAGGACTGGAGAAGTTGTTCATCACCGTCACCAGGACAGCCGCGATGATCAACCACAGGATCAGATTCTTTGCCATATCGTTCAATTAACTACCCTCATGAAGCGGGATCCGCTACTGGCGCGCGCTTCGCATGATATTCACCGGCATAACTTACTACATTACCTACAGATCCTGCAGGCGCCGTCTGTAACCCTTTGTGAAACAATCTCTACACAATATGCGCTTATTCTCACAGGGCGAAATACGAAAAACCTATCGCCCCGGGCCAAAAACCTCGTTTCACTCACTCCGCCCACGAAAGCCACGACCCAGCAGATACTGCTCGCGGGACCGATCGCGGGAAGACGTCGGCTTGCGCGTCTGCACCTTGTCGAACTGCTTGCGCATGTTCTTGTGGTACTCGTCGAAGCCTTCGCCCTGGAAAACCTTGATCAGAAAATCACCACCTGGGCGTAGGACGCGCCCTGCGAGATCAAGTGCCAGCTCGCAAAGGAACATTGAACGCGGCATATCCACTTCAGGTGTACCACTCATATTGGGGGCCATATCGGAAATCACAAGGTCAACCTCGGAATTTCCCACCGCTTCGAGGATTTGAGCCAGCACGGCATCCTCGGTAAAGTCGCCCTTGATGAAGGTCACATCGGGGATGCTGTCCATTTCCAGGATGTCGGAGGCGATCAGGCGCCCCTGGCCACCAATCAGACGACTGGTCACCTGGGACCAACCACCCGGCGCCGCGCCGAGGTCGATCACGCTCATGCCCGGACGGATGATCCGGTCTTTTTCCTGGATCTCCAGCAATTTGTAGCTGGCACGGGAGCGGTACCCGTCTTTTTGCGCCATTTTGACGAATGGATCGTTGAAATGTTCTTTCAGCCAGTTAAGGCTAGTTTTGGAACGGGCCACGGGCCACCTCAAAAAAATAGTCGAATCGCGATTAACTGGGCGGTCCCGGACGCGCTCGGGTAAACTGGCCGCCGCTTTTTACAAGATCAGACGCAGGGGTCAGATTATGCCGCTCACTCAAGAGCAGAAGAAACAGTACAAATCCATTGGCCACCATCTGAAACCAGTTTTGATCGTGGCTGACAACGGTTTGACCGAAGGTGTGTTAGCCGAGCTTGAACGCGCATTGGGCGATCATGAGCTGATCAAGATCAAGCTCAATATCCTCGACCGCGAATCGCGCCTGGAGGCCATTGCGCAACTGTGCAAGGCCGGCAAGGCGGATCTGGTGCAAGTCATCGGCAAGATGGCGCTGATCTATCGCAAGAACTTCAGCGTCAACAAGCAACTGTCCAACGTCCATCGCTTCAAGTGACGTAAGGACCGGGTCAAGGGTACGCGGCGCGTACCCTGCCACTCTCGCCCGGCACCGGCTGCAGCACCAGCACCAGGCCGCAAAGGCCCAGAATCAGGTAACTGAACAACTGCCAGCGCGACGCCTCCGGCAGCCAGGTTCGCACCGCGAAATACATCCCGCACGCATACAACGACAGCAGCAGCAATTGCCCGCGCGTATCGCGCCACAGGCTTGCCCGGCCTTCGGCCTGGAGCAACACCAGGGTCTGCACGATCACACAGACCGCTGCAAACCCTATCAATAAAGAGCCCAGCAGGCTATTGATCTCGTCGATCAACAGCGGTGCCAGGCCGATTTGCGCCAACACCGGCAGCAAGCCGATGTGCAGCAGCCACAAGCCGCCAACCCAGAGCATCTGGGTCAGTTGCCAGAGCATGGCGCCCGCACGCAGCGGGCGCCTTCGTTCAGATATGGCGGACTGAGACAATCTCGTACTCGATAACGCCACCCGGCGTTTTGACGACCACCACATCACCCTCTTCCTTGGCGATCAAGGCACGGGCCAGCGGCGAGCCGACGGAGATCTTGCCGAGTTTGAAGTCGGCCTCGTCTTCACCCACGATGTGATAGACCACGCTTTCGTCGGTCTCGACGTTGGCGATTTCCACCGTGGTGCCGAAAATCACCTTGCCGGTGTGCGCAATAGTCGTCACATCGATGATCACCGCATTCTGCATGCGGCCTTCGATGTCACGGATCCGCGCCTCGACCATACCCTGCTGCTCGCGAGCGGCGTGGTATTCGGCGTTTTCCTTCAAGTCACCCAACTCGCGGGCCGTACCGATGTCCTGGCTCAGCTTGGGACGGACGACCTTGGTCAGGTGGGCGTGCTCCTCTTCCAGGGCCTTGGCGCCCTGGACGGTCATTGGGTATTTGATCATGCCTTCAATCCTGCGTGTAGATCCTGCAAGCGACGCACGGTCTTTTCCGGACCGAACTTGAGCGCTTCGCAGATGGCTTCGCCAGCAGCAATGGTGGTGGTGCAGTAGATCTTGTGCTGCAGCGCGTTACGACGAATGGAGTACGAGTCGGCGATCGACTGGCGGCCCTCGGTCGTATTGATGATCAGGGTGACTTCGTCATTCTTGATCATGTCGACGACGTGCGGACGACCTTCCGTCACTTTGTTGACCCGGCGCACTTTCAACCCGGCCGCTTCGATCACCCTGGCCGTGCCGGCAGTTGCCACCACTTCGAAGCCCAAGTTGATCAGATCACGGGCCACGCCTGCAACCAGTGGCTTGTCATCATCGCGCACACTGATGAACGCGGTACCGCCGGTCGGCAGTATTTCGCTGGCGCCCATCTGAGCCTTGGCAAAGGCTTCACCGAAGGTGTCGCCGACGCCCATCACTTCACCCGTGGACTTCATTTCCGGGCCCAGGATCGGGTCCACGCCAGGGAATTTGGCGAAGGGGAACACCGCCTCTTTCACGCTGAAGAAGTTTGGAATGATTTCCTTGGTGAAGCCCAGCTCCTTCAAGGTCTTGCCGGCCATGACACGGGCCGCGATCATCGCCAGGGACACACCGATGCACTTGGAGACGAACGGCACGGTACGCGAGGCGCGCGGGTTGACTTCGATGACGTAGATGTCTTCGCCCTGCAACGCCAACTGCACGTTCATCAGGCCGATCACACCCAGTTCCAGGGCCATTTTCTTGACCTGCTCACGCATCTCGTCCTGGATGTGCGCCGGCAGCGAGTACGGCGGCAGCGAGCACGCGGAGTCACCGGAGTGCACGCCCGCCTGTTCGATGTGCTGCATGATCGCGCCGATCACCACGTCGGTGCCGTCGCTGACCGCATCCACGTCCATTTCGATAGCGCAGTTGAGGAAGTGGTCCAGCAGCACCGGGCTGTCGTTGGACACTTGCACCGCGTCGCGCAGGTAGCGCTTGAGTTCTTCCTCTTTGTAGACGATTTCCATCGCCCGACCGCCCAGTACATAGGACGGACGCACCACCAGCGGATAGCCGATCTTGCCAGCGGCCCGGATGGCTTCGTCTTCGCTGCGCACGGTGGCGTTCGGCGGCTGACGCAGGTTCAGGCGCTCGACCATCTGCTGGAAGCGCTCGCGGTCTTCGGCACGGTCGATGGCGTCAGGGCTGGTACCGATAATCGGCACACCGGCGGCTTCCAGGGCGCGCGCCAGTTTCAGCGGGGTCTGGCCGCCGTACTGGACGATCACGCCCTTGGGCTTCTCGACGCGGACGATTTCCAGCACGTCTTCCAGGGTCACCGGCTCGAAGTACAGGCGGTCCGAGGTGTCGTAGTCGGTGGAGACGGTCTCCGGGTTGCAGTTGACCATGATGGTCTCGTAGCCGTCTTCGCGCAGCGCCAGGGCCGCGTGCACGCAGCAGTAGTCGAACTCGATACCCTGGCCGATACGGTTGGGGCCGCCGCCGAGGATCATGATCTTGTCGCGGGTCGACGGGTTGGCTTCGCACTCTTCTTCATAGGTCGAGTACAGGTAGGCGGTGTCGGTGGCGAACTCGGCCGCGCAGGTGTCGACGCGCTTGTAGACCGGGAACACTTCCAGCTTGTGCCGATGAGTCCGCAGGTTTTTCTCGGTCACACCCAGCAGCTTGGCCAGGCGCTGGTCGGAGAAACCCTTGCGCTTGAGGCGGAACATCAGGTCGCGGTCGATGGCCGACAGCCCCAGGGTCTTGACCTTCTCTTCGTCCTTGATCAGGTCTTCGATCTGCACCAGGAACCAGGGATCGATCATGTTCATGCCGAAGATTTCTTCGACGCTCAGGCCGGCACGGAAGGCGTCAGCCACGTACCAGATACGCTCGGCACCCGGCACGGTCAGTTCGCGCTTGAGCACGCTCATGCTCTCCGGATTGCTCAGATCGAGCTTCTCGTCCAGACCGCAAACGCCTACTTCCAGACCGCGCAGTGCTTTCTGCAGGGATTCCTGGAAGGTCCGGCCGATGGCCATGACTTCACCCACCGATTTCATCTGGGTGGTCAGGCGGGCGTCGGCGTTCGGGAATTTTTCGAAGGCGAAGCGGGGCAGCTTGGTCACGACGTAGTCGATGGACGGCTCGAAGGACGCCGGGGTCTTGCCGCCAGTGATGTCGTTCGACAGCTCATCGAGGGTATAACCCACGGCCAGCTTGGCCGCGACCTTGGCAATCGGGAAGCCGGTGGCTTTCGATGCCAGTGCCGAGGAACGCGATACCCGCGGGTTCATTTCGATGACCACCATGCGCCCGGTGTTCGGGCAGATGCCGAACTGAACGTTGGAGCCGCCGGTTTCCACGCCGATCTCGCGCAATACCGCCAGGGAGGCGTCACGCAGGATCTGGTATTCCTTGTCGGTCAAGGTCTGGGCTGGCGCCACCGTGATCGAGTCACCGGTGTGCACGCCCATCGGGTCGAAGTTCTCGATCGAGCAGACGATGATGCAGTTGTCCTTCTTATCGCGGACAACCTCCATTTCGTACTCTTTCCAGCCGATCAGCGATTCGTCGATCAGCAGTTCCTTGGTCGGCGACAAATCCAGGCCGCGAGCGCAGATTTCTTCGAACTCTTCACGGTTGTACGCGATACCGCCACCGGTACCACCCATGGTGAAGGACGGCCGGATGATGCACGGGAAGCCGAGCCGCTCGAGAACCGCGTTGGCCTCTTCCATGCTATGGGCGATACCGGAACGCGGGCACGCCAGGCCGATGGACTTCATCGCCTTGTCGAAACGCGAACGGTCTTCGGCCTTGTCGATGGTGTCGGCGTTGGCACCGATCATTTCCACGCCGAACTTTTCCAGGATGCCTTCGCGCTCTAGGTCCAGGGCGCAGTTCAGGGCGGTCTGGCCACCCATGGTCGGCAGCAGGGCGTCCGGACGCTCTTTCTCGATGATCTTGGCCACGGTCTGCCACTTGATCGGTTCGATGTAGGTGGCGTCGGCCATGGCCGGGTCGGTCATGATGGTGGCCGGGTTGGAGTTCACCAGGATGACGCGGTAACCCTCTTCGCGCAGAGCCTTGCAGGCCTGGGCGCCGGAGTAGTCGAATTCGCAGGCCTGGCCGATCACGATCGGGCCGGCACCAAGAATCAGGATGCTTTTTATGTCTGTACGTTTTGGCATGGGTTTGTCACTCAAATCCGCGGGTCAGTCGGCAAGCCGTTGAACAATCCTTGAAGAGACCGAGGGGGCCGCCGCGCTGCGGGGCCGCCCAGGGTGTTATCCAGAGGCTCAGCGACGCTTGGCCATCTCATTGATGAAGCGATCGAACAGCGGTGCAACGTCGTTCGGGCCCGGGCTGGCTTCAGGGTGGCCCTGGAAGCTGAACGCGCTCTTGTCGGTGCGCTCGATGCCTTGCAGGGATCCGTCGAACAGCGACTTGTGAATCGCCCGGACATTGCCCGGCAGGGTCGCTTCATCCACGGCAAAACCGTGGTTCTGGCTGGTGATCATGACAACGCCGGTGTCCAGGTCCTGGACCGGGTGGTTGGCACCGTGATGGCCGTGGCCCATTTTCAGGGTCTTGGCGCCGGAGGCCAGGGCCAGCAGTTGGTGACCCAGGCAGATGCCGAACACCGGGATCTCGGTTTCCAGCACGTCCTTGATCGCCTGGATAGCGTAGTCGCAAGGCTCCGGATCGCCCGGGCCGTTGGACAGGAACACGCCGTCCGGTTGCAGAGCCAGTACGGCGCTGGCCGGGGTTTGCGCCGGCACGACCGTCACCCGGCAACCGCGCTCGACCAGCATGCGCAAAATGTTGTACTTGATGCCGTAGTCGTAGGCCACTACATGGTAGGGCAGCTCGGAGGCCTCGATAGTCGCGTGACTGTCGGTCTTCAGGTCCCAGACCGTGGAGCGCCACTCGTACTGTTGCGGGGTGCTGACGACTTTCGCCAGGTCCATGCCCTTCAGACCAGGGAAGCCCTGCGCCGCGGCAATCGCCGCCGCTTCGGAAATATTGTCACCGGCCATGATGCAGCCGTTCTGCGAACCCTTTTCACGCAGGATGCGGGTCAGGCGCCGCGTATCGATACCCGCGATAGCCACCACATTGTTGGCTTTCAGATAATCGGACAGGGGCATCGTGTTGCGCCAGTTGCTCGCTACCAGGGGCAGGTCGCGAATGACCAGGCCGGCCGCCCAGACACGATTGGACTCGACATCCTGTGGCGTGGTGCCGGTGTTGCCGATGTGCGGGTAGGTCAGGGTAACGATTTGCTGGGCGTAGGAAGGATCGGTAAGAATTTCCTGATAGCCGGTCATTGCGGTGTTGAACACCACCTCACCAACGGTCTGACCGTCGGCTCCAATGGCTTCGCCGCGAAAAATGCTGCCATCAGCAAGGGCGAGTATGGCTGGCTTAGTCAAGAAGACCTCCCGTAAATAAAGCCTGAAAGGGCGATCGCAGGTTGTAAAAAAGCGGAGTGACGTATGGACACGTCACCCCGCTCGTTCACTGAATTATTCTGCGCGCTTTTAGTGGACACACTAAAGCTGTAGCTTACAGAAAAAGGCTTTTTTAATCCACCGCTAATGAGCCGAAAAGGCCAGGGAATGCGACAGGACGTCGCCAAACGGTGTAAAACAAGAGCAGAGCGCGCCATAACCCGTGGACGACGATGGTGCCCGTCAGGGCACCACAAGGCTTCAGGGCCTCATCGCCGGCAAGCCGATTCTCACAGCAAGCACTGCGTCGGACCTGTCAGTGCAGCTCGAGCACATCCTGCATATCGTACAGGCCTGGCGCCTTGCCATCCAGCCATAACGCCGCACGCACCGCCCCCTTGGCGAAGGTCATGCGACTCGAGGCCTTGTGGGTGATCTCCAGGCGCTCGCCTTCAGTGGCGAACAGCACGGTGTGATCACCCACCACATCACCACCACGCACGGTAGCAAAGCCGATGGTGTCATGCGCCCGCGCACCGACATGCCCCTCGCGACCATAAACGGCAACCTTCCGCAGATCACGCCCCAGCGTATCGGCGATCACCTCGCCCATGCGCACGGCCGTTCCCGAAGGCGAGTCAACCTTGTGCCGGTGATGCGTCTCGATGATCTCGATATCCGCATCCTCCCCCAGCACCCGCGCGGCCAACTCAAGCAACTTCAGCGACAGGTTGACCCCGACACTGAAATTGGCCGCGAAGACGATAGGAATGTCCCTGCCCGCCGCCACCAGCAACTGCTTCTGCTCGGCGCTCAGACCAGTGGTACCGATCACCATGGCCTTGCCCGCCTTGCGGCAGAACGCCAGGTTTTGCAGCATCACCTCCGGCAACGTGAAGTCGATCAATACATCGAACTCATCCGCCACCGCCGCCAACCCCTCGGACAACGGCACGCCGATGCGCCCCAGCGAAGCCAGCTCGCCGGCGTCCGCACCGACCAACGAGCTGCCGGGACGCACGATCGCCGCCGTCAGAGCGGTCAGCGGCGCACGCTGCCGCACCGCTTCGATCAGGATCTTGCCCATGCGCCCGGCGGCGCCCATCACAGCTATACGTCGCATGCCAAGCTCCTTACAGGTCGCCGAAGAAGCGCTTCATGCCTTCGAACCAACCGCTGGCCTTGGGTGAATGAGAGCTGTCGCCGTCCAGGGAAGCACGGAACTCTTCCAGCAGCTCACGCTGGCGACGGCTCAGGTTCACCGGCGTCTCGACCGCCACACGGCACATCAGGTCACCCGCACCGCCACCGCGCACCGGCGCAACACCCTTGCCGCGCAGACGGAACTGCTTGCCGGTCTGGGTACCTTCCGGAATCCTCAACTTGACGCGACCGTCCAGGGTCGGCACTTCCAGCTCGCCACCAAGGGCCGCGTCGACAAAGCTGATCGGCACTTCGCAGAACAGGTGCTTGCCGTCGCGCTGGAAAATATCGTGCTCACGCACATTGATCACGACATACAGGTCGCCGGTCGGACCACCCTGCGTCCCCGCCTCGCCTTCGCCAGACAGACGGATACGATCGCCAGTATCGACGCCCGACGGCACCTTGACCGACAAGGTCTTGTACTCTTCCACACGCCCCTGACCATGGCAGGAATCGCACGGATCGGAAATGATCTTGCCCTGGCCATGACAGCGCGGGCAGGTCTGCTGCACCGAAAAGAAGCCTTGCTGCATGCGTACCTGGCCAATACCGCCGCAGGTCGGACACGTGATCGGCGCGGAGCCCTTCTTGGCCCCGGAGCCATCACACGGCTTGCAGTTGACCAGCGTCGGCACGCGGATATTGACGGTCGTACCGCGCACCGCCTCTTCCAGATTCAGCTCCAGGGTGTAGCGCAGGTCGCTGCCGCGCTGTGCGCCACCGCGGGAACCACCGCGACCGCCACCAAAGAAATCACTGAACACGTCACCGAAGATATCGGAGAAGTTCTGCCCGCCGAAGCCAGCACCGCCACCCCCCATGCTCGGATCGACGCCAGCATGGCCGTATTGGTCGTAAGCCGCACGCTTGCTGGAATCGGAAAGCACTTCATAGGCCTCGTTGGCCTCTTTGAACAGTTCTTCCGACGCCTTGTCATCCGGATTACGGTCCGGGTGATGCTTCATCGCGAGGCGGCGGTAAGCTTTCTTCAGGTCCGCCTCGCTGGAGCTACGCTCGACCCCCAAAATTTCGTAATAGTCACGCTTTGCCATGATTCTTTGCACTCTTGAGGATGTTCGGGACACCCGACTGGAACGGTCCCGCCCCTACTATCAGCACCCGAACGCTGTCGCATGCTGTAAAAATTTGCCTATTCCAGACACGCCAACGCGGGAGCAAGCTCCCGCGCGGCGACATCCTACCAGTCACCGCTCAAGCGCAGTCAACCGGCCGACCAGCAAGTGGATTACTTGTGATCTTTGACTTCTTCGAACTCAGCGTCGACGACGTCATCCTTGTGGGCTTCTTCCGGGGCCGCTTGAGCACCGGCCTCAGGCTTGGCGCCCTGCTCGGCGTACATCTTCTGAGCCACGGGCGCGGAGACCTTGGACAACTCCTCGACCTTGGCTTCGATCGCCGCCTTGTCGTCGCCTTTGACAGCAGCTTCCAGGGCAACCACGGCCGCCTCGATCGCCGCCTTCTCTTCGGCAGTCACTTTGTCACCGGCATCGGCAACCATCTTGCGCGTCGAGTGAACCAGGGCATCACCCTGGTTACGAGCACTGGCCAGCTCTTCGAACTTGCGGTCTTCCTCGGCATTGAGCTCGGCATCGCGAATCATCTGCTGGATTTCGTCATCCGACAGACCCGAGTTGGCCTTGATCGTGATCTTCTGCTCTTTGCCGGTAGCCTTGTCCTTCGCACCAACGTGCAGGATGCCGTTGGCGTCGATGTCGAAGGTCACTTCGATCTGTGGCACGCCACGTGGAGCCGGTGGAATCTCGGCCAGGTCGAACTTGCCCAGGGACTTGTTCTGCGCGGCTTGCTTGCGCTCACCCTGCAGGACATGAATGGTCACGGCGCCCTGGTTGTCGTCGGCAGTCGAGAACACTTGCGATTTCTTGGTCGGAATCGTGGTGTTTTTCTCGATCAGCGCGGTCATCACGCCACCCATGGTTTCGATACCCAGGGTCAGCGGGCTGACGTCGAGCAGCAGAACGTCTTTCACGTCACCGGCCAGAACGGCGCCCTGGATGGCGGCACCCATGGCAACGGCTTCGTCCGGGTTGACGTCCTTACGGGCTTCCTTACCGAAGAAGTCGGTCACCAGCTTCTGCACCAGCGGCATACGGGTCTGACCGCCGACCAGAATCACGTCGTTGATCTTGGCGACGTCGATACCGGCGTCCTTCAGCGCGATGCGGCAAGGCTCGATGGTGCGCTGAACCAGGTCTTCGACCAGCGCTTCCAGCTTGGCGCGGGAGATCTTCACGTTCAGGTGCTTCGGACCGGTGGCGTCGGCAGTGATGTACGGCAGGTTGACGTCGGTCGACTGAGCCGAAGACAGCTCGATCTTGGCTTTTTCAGCGGCTTCTTTCAGGCGCTGCATGGCCAGCGGGTCACCCTTGAGGTTCATGCCGCTTTCTTTCTTGAACTCGTCGACGAGGTAGTCGATCAGGCGAATGTCGAAGTCTTCACCGCCAAGGAAGGTGTCACCGTTGGTGGCCAACACTTCGAACTGGTGCTCGCCATCGACTTCGGCGATCTCGATCACGGACACGTCGAAGGTACCGCCACCCAGGTCATAAACGATGACGGTGTGGTCGCCCTTGGCCTTGTCCATACCGTAGGCCAGCGCGGCCGCGGTCGGTTCGTTGATGATGCGCTTGACGTCCAGACCGGCGATACGACCGGCGTCCTTGGTCGCCTGACGCTGGCTGTCGTTGAAGTAAGCCGGAACGGTGATCACCGCTTCGGTGACAGCCTCGCCGAGGTAGTCTTCGGCGGTTTTCTTCATCTTCTTCAGGATTTCAGCAGAGATCTGTGGCGGCGCCATTTTCTGGCCGTTCACTTCGACCCATGCATCGCCGTTGTCAGCCTTGGCGATCTTGTAAGGGACCATCTTGATGTCTTTCTGCACGACTTCTTCGTCGAACTTGCGACCGATCAGACGCTTCACCGCGTACAGGGTGTTATGCGGATTGGTCACGGCCTGGCGCTTGGCCGACTGGCCAACCAGGATTTCGCCATCATTGGCGTAGGCGATGATCGACGGCGTGGTGCGAGCACCCTCGGCGTTTTCGATCACTTTGGCCTTGCCGTTTTCAAGAATAGAGACGCAGGAGTTGGTAGTCCCCAGGTCGATACCGATAATTTTGCCCATTTCACTCTCCCGAAACTTTGATTTTTTTTACCGCAGCGGTTATGGCCAACTGTGGTAGCACTTAAACGCTTGACATGTAGATGGGGGCCTTGCGGCCGATTTCAAGCCTGCTCGTCGATCGTCGGCGAAACCGGTGCCACCGCCTTGCTGACCACAACCATCGCCGGGCGCAGCAGGCGACCGTGGAGCTGGTAGCCTTTCTGGAATACTTTCAGCACGCTGTTGGGTTCGACATCGGCGCTTTCCTGCATGGCCATGGCCTGGTGCAGGGCGGCATTGAAGGGCTCGCCGTGCGGGTCGATGGCTTCCAGCTGATAACGCTTGAGGGTGTCCTGGAACATCTTCAGGGTCAGCTCGATGCCTTCGCGCATCGGCCGGATGTTCTCATCGTCCGGATTGGACAGGTCCAGGCCACGCTCCAGGCTGTCGATGATCGGCAGCAGATCGCCGGCAAACTTCTCCAGGGCGAACTTGTGCGCTTTTTCCACATCCTGGTCGGCACGGCGGCGAATGTTCTGCAGGTCGGCGGCGACACGCAACCCTTGATCCTGTGCCGCCGCCAACTGCTCCTCGAGCACCTGGACGCGGGCGCCCAGGTCGTCGCCCTGCGCCTGCGCGGCCGAGCCGGCGTCCTGATTTTGCGAATCCAGAGTCTGTTCGTCAGCCATAAAAAACCTCCTTTCAATATCGTCCGCGAGCTCGACCCGCGCTTCTGCCCGATATATGGGGCCGCAATTTTCAGGTTCAAGGGCCTGAACCACGGCAATCGCCTCCCGGTATTCCGCGCAAGGATTACCGATGGCACTAAAAAACCCCGACATTCAAGCCAATCGAACTAAGGACAGGCATTGTCAGCACAAATCAAAACACTGTATAAATAACCAGACCTAAAGCCTGGGAGCGGCCTTCATGCTGGTGCACCTGTCCGTACATAACTACGCAATCGTCGAACACCTCGATCTGGAACTGGATCGCGGGATGAGCGTAATCACTGGCGAAACCGGCGCCGGCAAGTCGATCATGCTCGACGCCCTCGGGCTGACCCTGGGCGACCGCGCCGACAGCGGCGTGGTCCGCCCCGGCGCGGACAAGGCCGATATCCTTGCCACCTTCGACCTCGAGGACATCCCCGAAGCCCGGGCCTGGCTGGCCGAACGCGACCTGGACAACGACGGTCCGTGCATCCTGCGCCGAGTCATTACCGCCGAAGGCCGTTCGCGCGGCTATATCAATGGCTCGCCTTGCCCCCAGGGCGACCTCAAGGCCCTCGGCGAACTGCTGATCGACATCCACAGCCAGCACGAACACCAGTCCCTGCTGAAAACCGACACCCACCGCCGACTGCTCGACGAATACGCGGGCGCCACCGACCTCGCCCGCCAGGTGCAGCTGGCGGCCCAGCGCTGGCGCCAGACCCGCCAGGAACTCGAACGCCTCTCCAACTCCGGCGACGAGCAGCGCGCCCGCCACCAACTGCTCAGCTACCAGCTCGAAGAACTCGAGAACCTGGGCCTTGGGGAAAACGAGCTGGGTGACCTGGAGCAGGAGCACAAGAACCTGACCAATGCCGAAACCCTGCTCGGCATCTGCCGCCAGGTGGTGGAACAGTGCAGCGAAAGCGATTCAGGCAATGTGCTCAATGCCCTGACCGCGAGCCTCAATCGCCTGTCCAGCGTCAACAATGGTTCCGGCGCCCTGGGCGAAGCCACCAACCTGCTGGCCAGCGCCCAGATCCAGGTCGAGGAAGCCGTCGGCGAACTGAACCGCTTCCTCGACCACTTCGATGCCGACCCGGCCCGTCTGCAACAGCTCGAGGAACGCCTCGACGCGATCTACACCCTGGCGCGCAAGCATCGTATCCAGCCAACGGAAGTCGCGAGCCTCCAGCAAAAGCTGCTGGATGAAATCGAAACCCTCAACGCCAACGACGAAGCCATCGAACGCCTTACCGAAGAACTCGCGGCCTATGCCCGACATTATCAGGAGCGGGCCCGGGAACTTAGTGATCTACGTCATCAAGCGGCGACTGGCCTCGCTGGCGCCGTGGAACAGGAAATCCAGCGCCTGGGCATGCCCGGCGGGCGCTTCAGCATCGAACTGCATGCCAACGCCAGCAATGAGCTGCTGCCTTATGGCCTTGAGCAGGTCGAACTGCTGGTCAGCGCCAACCCCGGGCAGCCGCTCAAGGCGCTGGCCAAGGTCGCCTCCGGCGGCGAGCTGTCACGGATCAGCCTGGCGATCCAGGTCATCACCGCGCAAACCTCGCGCATCCCGACACTGGTGTTTGACGAAGTGGACGTAGGCATCGGTGGCCCGACCGCCGAGATCGTCGGCCAATTGCTGCGCCGTCTTGGCGAACGCGGGCAGGTACTGACGGTCACCCACCTGCCCCAAGTCGCGGCGCAAGGGCACCATCATCTATTCGTGCATAAGATGCGCGGCAGCGATGCCACTCGCACAGCCGTCTCGAAACTGAGCAAGACCGAACGGATCGAAGAAGTCGCGCGCATGCTCGGGGGCATCGACCTGACCAAGGAGTCCCTGGCTCACGCGAAAAAGATGGTGGTCACGGCCAAAGTCTAGGCTCGGACATCTGCGCTAACAAAAAAGTCAGACCACAGACAACACAAAGGCGACCCCGAGGTCGCCTTTGTTCGTTGCGTGAACCTGTACTCGCGACAGACTTATTTTTTCTTCTTGCGCACGTACAGCACCAGGTTGTGGTCCACCAGATCGAAACCGTGCTCGTCGGCAATAGCCTTCTGCAGCTTCTCGATTTCCAGGCTGGTGAACTCAATCACCTCGCTGGTCTCCACATTGACCATATGATCATGGTGCCCGCCATCGGCCAGCTCGAATACCGCATGGCCGCCGTCAAAGTTGTGGCGAACCACCAACCCGGCCGCTTCGAACTGGGTCAGTACACGGTAGACCGTTGCCAGGCCAACATCCTCGCCAGCTTCCATCAGCGCTTTGTAGACATCCTCGGCGCTCATGTGACGCTGCTCGGCGGAATCGAGCATTTGCAGAATCTTGACCCGTGGCAGAGTCACTTTTAAGCCGGCTTTACGTAGTTCGCTATTTTCAACCATGGTCAGCTTTCTCGCGATGCTGCTTCGCAGCTTCTCTTAATACGGGTATGATCGGGGTTTACGTTGTCCCAGCCAAGATAGTGGAAGTCGCCCACCGATGCAAAACACCAAGCTGTTGCTAACCAGTTTTACCTTAGTGGGACTGCTCGCACTCGCCGGTTGTTCATTCCCCGGGGTTTACAAAATCGACATCCAACAGGGCAATGTCGTCACGCAGGACATGATAGACCAGTTGCGCCCGGGAATGACCCGCAAGCAAGTAAGGTTTATCATGGGCAACCCCCTGCTGACCGACACATTCCACGCCAATCGCTGGGATTACCTGTATAGCCTGCAGCCAGGCGGCGGTGAACGCCAGCAGGAGCGTATCAGTCTGCTGTTCAATGCCAATGACCAGCTGGCCAGCCTGTCTGGCGACTTCAAGCCAGGCGTGAGCCGCGACGAAGCGATTCTTGGCAAGGACAGCGGCACGACGGTGAATGCTCCGGCGCAGAACGCCGAGAAGCCGAAACCCGAGAAGCCGGTCAAGCCCGGCTCGCTGTTGGACCAGATCCAGAAGGATGTCGACGGCGTGAAAGCCGTACCGGTTCCGACGCCGGAGCCGCTGGACACCACGCCGCAGTAAAACGGCGATACAAAAAAGCCCGGCATGTCCGGGCTTTTTGTTGCCTGCAGGAAAACACGCTTCAAGCCAACCACTACACAGATCCTGTGCAAGACAATGGCTACAGGTTTTGCGCCTTGGCCTTCGCCGCTTTTTCCGCACGCAGGCGCCGAACTTCCTTGGGATCGGCCAGCAAGGGACGATAGATTTCGATACGATCACCCGCCTCAACCGCACGAGTATCGGCATCGGCAATCACCTTGCCGAAGATCCCCAGCGGACAACCCCGCACATCCAGCCCGGGAAACTGCTCGGCGAGCCCCGACAGGCGCACCGCCTCCCGCAACGTCGTCCCCAGCGGCACCGTAACCGTGCGCAGAGACTGACGCCCGACATCGGCGTAGATCACCTCTATCGCGATCGACGGCTCAGACATGGAGCTGCTTGGCGCGCTGACAGAAGGCGTCCACCAGGGTATTGGCCGCCTGATTGAACAGCGGCCCCAGGGTCGCCCGCACGATGGGCCCGGCATAATCGAAGGTCAGGTCCAGGCTGATCTTGCAGGCTTTCTCCCCCAAGGCCTTGAACACCCAGACACCATGCAACTGATTGAACGGTCCTTCTTCCAGGTTCATTTCAATCGATTGCCCTGACACCAGGGTATTGCGGGTGACGAAATTCTGGCTCAAACCGCCTTTGGCGATCGCCAGCGTGGCGCGCATATGCACCTCCGAGCTTTCCAGCACCTGGGCCGAGGCGCACCACGGGAGAAACTCCGGGTAACGCGCGACGTCGTTCACCAGGTCATAAAGCGCCTGTGCCGGGTAAGGCAGCAAGGCCGAACGTTGAATATGGGTCGTCATGTCAGCGTTGATTCCAGGGCTGGGCAGCAAACAAAAGTGCGCGCATTGTCCGGGATTCATCCTACGCGCTCAAGCACGCAGCTTCACCGTAGCCGAGTGACGCGCAACTCCCTATAATGCCGCCCCTATGGCTAAACAGAAGAAACACCCCACAGGGACCATCGCGCAAAATAAAAAGGCGCGCCACGATTACTTCGTCGAACAACGGTTCGAGGCTGGTCTGGTCCTGGCCGGCTGGGAAGTAAAGAGTCTACGTGCAGGCAAGGCACAGCTGGTCGACAGCTATGTACTGCTCAAGAACGGTGAAGCCTGGTTGTTCGGCAGCCACTTCACGCCCTTGACCACCGCCAGCACCCACGTGATTGCCGACCCGACGCGCACGCGCAAGCTGCTGCTCAACCAGCGCGAGCTGGAAAAGATCCACGCGGCCGTACAGCAGAAAGGCCATGCCTGCGTCTGCCTGTCGCTGTACTGGAGCAAGCACCTGGTCAAGTGCGAGATTGCCCTGGGCAAGGGCAAGAAGGAATACGACAAGCGCGATACCGAGCGCGAGCGCGATGCCAACCGGGACTTGCAGCGCGCCGTGCGCAACAAGGGCAAGGAAGACTGAGTGCGGCGAGGGAGGCTTGCCTCAATGCCTGTCAGTTAAGAGCAATCTTAAGTCTGGCCGATATTTGTGGCGAGCGGGCTTGCCCGCGCTCGGCTGCGAAGCAGTCGTAAAACCGGTGATTGCGTTCTGCCTGACACAATGAAGTCGCTGATTTCAGGGCCGCTTCGCAGCCCAGCGCGGGCAAGCCCGCTCGCCACATGACCCGACCGCCTTCTAGATCCCCTTGCGCCGCTCCGCCCGCGCCACCCGCTGCACTTCCTGGCGCACTTCCTCCAGCACCTCCTGCACATACAGAATGTGCCGGCTGGACACTTCCCGCGCCGCTTCCGCGCGCCCCTCGATAATCGCCAGGTACAACTCGCGGTGCTGATTGATCAGCATGTCCCGGGTTTCACTGCGTTGCTGGTACATACCGCCGATATTGGTCACCACGTTGCGCTTGAGCAAATCGAACAAGCCACGGATGGTATGCAGCAACACGGCGTTATGACTCGCCTCGGCAATCGCCAGGTGAAAACTCGCGTCCGCCGCGCCCTCCTCCGCCCGACTCACCTCGTCCGCGCGCGCATAGCAGCTCTGCAACTGCTCAAAGGCCAGGCGCAGGCGCTCGCGGTCCACCTCGGTCGCCCGCAATGCCGCGTAATAAGCGCAGGACGCCTCCAACGTATGGCGAAACTCCAGCAGGTCGCGCTGGGCTTCCGGATGGCTTTCCAGCAGGTGCAGCAACGGATCGCTGAAGGTCGAACCCAACGACTCCACCACATAGTTGCCACCGCCCTGGCGGCTGACCAACATCCCCTTGGCCACCAGCTTCTGGATCGCCTCGCGCAACGACGGGCGTGAGACGCCGAACTGCTCGGCCAGCGCGCGTTCGGCCGGCAGTCGCTCACCGGCCTGGAGCGTGCCCTCGAGAATCATCTCCTCGAGCCGCTGGACAATATCGTCAGACAAACGGCGCTGACGAACCTGATCAAACCCCATCACTCACTCCTCACGATCCCGAACCCTCGCCGGGACTGTCTATTCTGGCTGATAGAGACGCCGCCAGCACCTGCCAGATACGACATAAATCAGCTGATCAAGCCGTCCACCGGACACCTATCAGACGAAAGTTTCAGGGCGGCAAATTGACACATCACCAGCAACGCTTTTAACCTAGCGCTCGGCGATTGTAAATTGGTATTACCAATTATCCAAATCACCCTCAGTGCCTGACCAACAACAATTAGGGGCCACCCCATTATGCAAACCTGGCAACAGCTCTACAGCCCACTCGGCAGCCTCGGGCTGTCCGCTCTCGCGGCCGTGATTCCCATCGTGTTCTTCTTCCTGGCCCTGGCGGTGTTTCGCCTCAAGGGTCATGTGGCGGGGAGCATTACTCTCGTCCTGGCGATCCTGGTGGCGATCTTTGCCTTCAAGATGCCGGGCGACATGGCGCTTGCCGCCGCCGGCTACGGCTTCGCCTATGGTTTGTGGCCCATCGCCTGGATCATCGTCGCGGCGGTGTTCCTCTACAAACTGACGGTCAAGAGCGGCCAGTTCGAAATCATCCGCAGCTCGGTGCTATCGATTACCGATGACCAGCGCCTGCAAGTGCTGCTGATCGGCTTCTGCTTCGGCGCGTTCCTGGAAGGTGCCGCCGGCTTCGGCGCCCCGGTGGCGATCACCGCCGCCCTGCTGGTCGGCCTGGGTTTCAACCCGCTCTACGCCGCCGGCCTGTGCCTGATCGCCAACACCGCGCCGGTCGCCTTCGGCGCCCTGGGCATTCCGATCATCGTCGCCGGCCAGGTCACCGGCCTCGACGCCTTCAAGATCGGCGCCATGGCCGGTCGCCAACTGCCGCTGCTGTCGCTGTTCGTACCGTTCTGGCTGGTGTTCATGATGGACGGCCTGCGCGGCGTGCGGGAAACCTGGCCAGCCGCGCTGGTAGCCGGGCTGAGCTTCGCGGTGACCCAGTTCTTCACCTCGAACTTCATCGGCCCGGAACTGCCGGACATCACCTCGGCGCTGGTCAGCCTGGTCTCGCTGACCCTGTTCCTGAAGGTCTGGCAACCCAAGCGCACGGCCGGCGCGCAGATCGCCGGCGCGGCCTCGAACACCGTGGTCAGCGCCAGTGTCGGCGGTTTCGGTCAGCCACGCAGCAGCCTCGCCTCGCCCTACAGCCTGGGACAGATCCTCAAGGCCTGGTCACCGTTCCTGATCCTCACCGTGCTGGTGACGATCTGGACCCTGAAATCGTTCAAGGCCATGTTCGCCACGGGCGGTTCGATGTACGGCACGGTGTTCAACTTCGCCATCCCGCACCTGGACCAACTGGTGATCAAGAGCGCACCGATCGTCGCGACGCCCACCGCGATTCCGGCGATCTTCAAGCTCGATCCGATCTCTGCCACCGGCACGGCGATTTTCTTCTCCGCCCTGGTATCGATGCTGATCCTGAAGATCGACATCAAAACCGGTCTGACCACTTTAAAAGAGACCTTCTACGAGCTGCGTTGGCCGATCCTGTCCATCGGCATGGTGCTGGCCTTCGCCTTCGTCACCAACTACTCGGGCATGTCTTCGACCATGGCCCTGGTCCTGGCCGCGACCGGCACGGCGTTCCCGTTCTTCTCGCCGTTCCTTGGCTGGCTCGGGGTGTTCCTCACCGGTTCCGACACCTCGTCCAACGCCCTGTTCAGCTCGTTGCAAGCGACCACCGCGCACCAGATCGGCGTCAACGACATCCTGCTGGTGGCGGCCAATACCAGCGGCGGCGTCACTGGCAAGATGATCTCCCCGCAATCGATCGCCGTGGCCTGCGCCGCCACCGGCCTGGTGGGCAAGGAGTCGGATCTGTTCCGCTTCACCCTCAAGCACAGCCTGTTCTTCGCCACCATTGTCGGACTGATCACGCTGCTTCAGGCCTATATCTTCACCGGCATGCTGGTGCACTAAAGTGACAAGGGCCCGGGGGCCTGTCGAAGCCCCCGGCAACCGCTCCCTTTCAACCAACGCTGCGAGCCCCCATGATTATTTCCGCCTCCACCGATTACCGCGCAGCCGCCCAACGCAAGCTGCCGCCGTTCCTGTTCCACTATGCCGACGGCGGCGCCTACGCCGAGCATACCCTGCGCCATAACGTCGAGGACCTGGCGAACATCGCCCTGCGTCAGCGCGTACTGAACAACATGTCCGAGTTGAGCCTGGAAACCCGCCTGTTCAATGAGACCTTGAGCATGCCGGTGGCCCTCGCCCCCGTCGGCCTGACCGGCATGTATGCCCGGCGCGGCGAGGTTCAGGCGGCCCGCGCGGCGGCGGCCAAGGGCATTCCCTTTACGATGTCGACCGTATCGGTCTGTCCGATCGAGGAAGTCGCCCCCGCCATCGACCGGCCCATGTGGTTCCAGCTTTACGTGCTCAAGGACCGCGGCTTCATGCGCAACGCCCTGGAGCGCGCCAAGGCCGCGGGGGTCACCACCCTGGTCTTTACCGTGGACATGCCGGTGCCGGGCGCCCGCTACCGTGATGCGCATTCCGGGATGAGCGGTCCGAACGCACCACTGCGGCGTGTCTGGCAAGCCATGACTCACCCGCAGTGGGCCTGGGACGTGGGCCTGATGGGCAAGCCCCACGACCTCGGCAATATCTCGAAGTATCGCGGCAACCCGACCGGCCTGGGCGACTACATCGGCTGGCTGGGCAACAACTTTGACCCGTCGATTTCCTGGAAGGACCTGGAGTGGATCCGCGAGTTCTGGGAAGGGCCGATGGTCATCAAGGGCATTCTCGACCCGCAGGATGCCAGGGACGCGGTGAAGTTCGGCGCCGACGGCATCGTGGTTTCCAACCATGGCGGTCGCCAGCTCGACGGCGTGCTGTCCAGCGCCCGCGCGCTGCCGGCCATCGCCGATGCGGTGAAAGGCGACCTGAAGATCCTCGCCGACTCCGGCATCCGCAGCGGCCTGGACGTGGTACGCATGATCGCCCTGGGCGCGGACACCGTGCTGATCGGCCGCGCGTTCCTCTACGCCCTCGCCGCCGCTGGCGAAGCCGGCGTGAAGAATCTGCTGGACCTGTTCGAGAAGGAAATGCGCGTGGCCATGGTGCTCACCGGCGCCAAGTCCATCAGCGAGATCAACCGTGATTCGCTGGTTCGTGAACTGGGCGCCTGAACATCGCGCCGAGACGAATCACCGCCTGATTGAACGGGGCACGTAGCGCACCCGACGCCGCGACCCCGTGAGGAGTTTGCATGAGCCTGCCCCAACCGTTCCTCCACGCGGTCGAACGCCTGATCCCCGGCGAGCGCCGTTTCGACGACCCGCTCTCGACCCTGGCCTTCGGCACCGACGCCAGCTTCTACCGGCTGATCCCCAAACTGGTGATCCGCGTCGAATCCGAAGACGAAGTGGTGGCCCTGCTCAAGCTGGCAAGCCGCGACCAGGTCCCGGTGACGTTCCGCGCCGCCGGCACCAGCCTGTCGGGCCAGGCCATCAGCGACTCGGTACTGATCGTACTCGGCGACCACTGGAATGCCCGGGAGATTCGTCACCAGGGCGCGCAGATCCGCCTGCAACCCGGCGTCATCGGCGCCCAGGCCAACGCCTGGCTGGCGCCGTTCGGGCGCAAGATCGGTCCGGACCCGGCGTCGATCAACGCCTGCAAGATCGGTGGCATCGTTGCCAACAACGCCAGCGGCATGTGCTGCGGCACCGCGCAGAACACCTACCACACCCTGGCCGGAATGCGTCTGATCCTGGCCGACGGCAGCCGCCTGGACACCGAGGACGCCGCCAGCGTCGCGGCCTTTCGCCAGAGCCATGGCTCGCTGCTCCAGCAGCTGGCGGTGCTGGGCCAGGAAACCCGCGCCAACAGCGAGTTGGCGGCGAAGATCCGGCACAAATACCGGCTGAAAAACACCACCGGCCTGTCCCTCAATGCCCTGGTGGATTTCGATGAGCCGCTGGAGATCCTCAGCCATCTGCTGGTGGGGTCCGAAGGGACGTTGGGGTTTATCAGCGCGGTGACCTACGACACCGTGATCGACCATCCGAACAAGGCTTCGGCGCTGATCGTCTTCCCCGATGTGGAAACCTGCTGCACCGCCGTCACCGTACTGAAAAGCCAGCCGGTGTCCGCCGTGGAACTGCTTGATCGGCGCAGCCTGCGCTCGGTACAGGAAAAGCCGGGCATGCCGGCCTTCGTGCGTGAACTGTCCAACGGCGCTTGCGCATTGCTGATCGAATCCCGTGCCGCGTCCTCATCGCTGTTGCAGGAGCAACTGCGGCAGATCATGACCTCGCTGGCGCCGTTCCCGGTGGAAAAACAGGTCGATTTCACTGAAGACCCGAGCGAAAACGCCCAGCTCTGGGCGATCCGCAAGGACACCTTCCCCGCCGTCGGCGCCGTGCGCAAGACCGGCACCACGGTGATCATCGAAGACGTGACCTTCCCGGTCGAACAACTGGCCATCGGCGTCAACCGCCTGATCGCCCTGTTCGACAAACACCACTACGACGAAGCGATCCTGTTCGGCCATGCCCTGGAGGGCAACCTGCACTTCGTCTTCACCCAGGGTTTCAACAGCGCCGCCGAAGTGGCCCGCTACCAGGCATTCATGGATGACGTCGCGCATCTGGTGGCGGTCGAGTTCGGCGGTTCGCTCAAGGCCGAGCACGGTACCGGACGCAACATGGCGCCGTTTGTCGAACTGGAATGGGGCCAGGATGCCTACCAGTTGATGTGGGCGATCAAGCGCCTGCTCGACCCCCAGGGCATTCTCAACCCGGACGTGGTGCTCAGCGACGACCCGCAGATACACCTCAAACACCTCAAACCGTTGCCGGCCGCCGACGAGATCGTCGACAAATGCATCGAGTGCGGCTTCTGCGAACCGGTCTGCCCATCGAAGGGACTGACCTTGAGCCCGCGCCAGCGGATCGTGATCTGGCGCGATATCCAGGCGAAAAAACGCGCCGGGGTCGACACCACGGAACTGGAGGCGGCCTATCAGTACCAGGGCATCGATACCTGCGCCGCGACCGGGTTGTGCGCGCAACGTTGCCCGGTGGGGATCAATACCGGTGAGCTGGTGAAAAAGCTCCGGGGCGAGCAAGCCAGCCATGGCAAAACCGCCGACTGGCTCGGCACGCATTTCGATACGGTATTGCAGGGCGCGCGCTTTACCCTGCATGTCGCCAATGGCGCGCGCATGCTGCTCGGGGCGCCGCGCCTGGCGAAACTGTCGTCAAGCCTGACGCGTCTGTCCAAGGGCCGCGTGCCGCAATGGACCAGTGCCATGCCGCAGCCGGAACGGGCGGTGCGCTTCAGTCCGGCGGTCGGCGATGCACGCCCACGGGTGGTCTATCTGGCCGCCTGCGTCTCGCGGGTAATGGGGCCGGCGGCCGGTGACAAGGAACAGATGTCGCTACTGGACAAGACCCGCGGCCTGCTGGAAAAAGCCGGTTACCAGGTGGTGTTCCCGGACAACACCGACCAGCTCTGCTGTGGCCAGCCGTTTGCCTCCAAGGGCTACGTCGAGCAGGCCGAGCACAAGCGCCAGGAACTGATCGGCGCGCTGCTGCATGCCAGCCGTGGCGGCCTCGACCCGATCTACTGCGACACCAGCCCGTGCACCTTGCGCCTGGTGCAGGACCTGGGCGAGACCCGCCTCGATCTCTACGATCCGGTGCGTTTCATTCGCACGCACCTGCTGGAGCGGCTGGAATTCACGCCGCAGGACGCGCCGATTGCCGTGCACGTAACCTGCAGCACCCAGCACCTCGGCGAAAGCCAGGCGCTGATCGACCTGGCGCGGCGTTGCAGCAACAACGTGGTGATTCCGGAAGGCATCCACTGCTGTGGTTTTGCCGGCGACAAGGGCTTCACCACCCCGGAACTGAATGCCCACTCGCTGCGGACCTTGAAGGACGCCGTGCAGTATTGCGAAGAGGGCATCTCCACCAGCCGCACCTGCGAGATCGGCTTGAGCCAGCATGGCGGGATCGACTATCACGGGCTGGTGTACCTGGTGGATCGGGTGACCCGGGCCAAGTCGGCGCGGGGATAAAATAGAACCTTGGCCAGCGGCGGTAGTCCATAGAACGAGTCCCGCGAGCGCGGGACTCGCCCTACTCGACAGTCCGCTCTGATCAGCAATGAAATCGGGTCACTCAGTTCAAGGAGATACACATGAAGCGTTCCGTGCTGCTGGGCCTGTTTGTCAGCACCTGCGTCCTCGCCGCCCCGGCGTTTGCCTCGGCCGAGAAGGACCTTTGCGCGATGAACCTGCAGAGCCTCAACAGTGCCAAGACCCAGCTGGATTCCAACCAGCAGGCCAACCTTGAGACCAGCATCCAGCAGGCCAAGGCCGCCGCGGATAGAAACACCAACGACAGCGCCCGGGAGTGCGTCGCCATCACCGAGCGGGCGCTCCAGGAAATCCGCAACAGCCCCAAAGCCGGCCAGTAAAGCTGGTCAGTATCGGGATGGCCTTGCGAGCCAGATTGGCGTACACTGTGCATGCCTGCTGGTTACGTACAGCAGGCACGGGGCCGTTTAGGATTCGACGCCGGTCGCGAAACTCTAGGTGCATGCCGAGTTGGTAACAGAACTCGTAAATCCACTGTTGCAACTACTTATAGTTGCCAATGACGACCATTACGGGGAACAAGCTCTCGCTGCGTAAGCGGCGCTAGCCTTCCTCCTGGCTACTTCGGTGCCAGCAATCATCAGGGGATGTCTGTAAACCCAAAATGATTGTCATATAGAACAGAATCGCCGTGCAGTACGTTGTGGACGAATCGGCTAAAACTTACACAACTCGCCCAAAGCACCCTGCCCGTCGGGTCGCTGCGGGTTAACTTAATAGACACGGCTACGCATGTAGTACCGACAGCGGAGTACTGGCGGACGGGGGTTCAAATCCCCCCGGCTCCACCAAATTTGTTGTAAGTCGTTGTTTTCTAAAGCTTTTTACCTCTTATTCGATTCGTAGGAATACCGAATGGGAGGTAAAAGGCGGCAGAAATGGGCGGCACGCCTCCCCTGACGCACCCACTCTGGAGTGTGTCTGTAATGCCCCACCACGTTGAGAAGAGCCGCCACGGCCTCTACTACCTTCGCCTGCCCAAACGCCTTGCCCACTTCAACGACGGCATTGCCTTCCTACTCTTTCACTGGGTGCTCAAGCGCCTCCCCAAAATCGAATAAACGACATAAAGCAGACAGGAGGCTACAGTGCCTCCTGCCTGCCTCAATGCCATTTTCTTTTTTTGGTCTGGACTGCTAAAAACTTAAGCCCTGGTCGAGCTCTGCAGGTCTGCCCCCGCATCCTTCTTCAGCAATTCATATACCACCGTCAGGAACACATCCCGCGTTGCCTCGTCGCTCAACAGCTTGGTCGCCATGCTGGTGTGGCTGCTCATGGCCCCCGCAATTGCCTGGATGGCCTTCATCGGTAGGTCGGCCTTCATGGCCTGATCCATGGTGTTGTTCTGCACCTGGGCCATTACCACAACATCATCGCGAAGCTTTTCGGACACATGCACAGCGAAGGCCACCTGATCCGTGTCGGTGATGTCCTTACCGAAGGCGTTGTTGAGCTTTTCGATCAGATCGGCGAGGTATTTTTTCTCGCGGTCGCGCGCGTCGCGCAGGCCGTTATCGGTGATGCCATATAGCTCTGGTGATTCACCCACGGTTGAAAGCCCGGTCAAACCGTCACCGCTCTTGATCTTGTAGTGGCTGAGTTTGAGATCGCCCAGATCCACCTGTTCGGCGCTGATACCCTTCAAGCGTTTGCGTAGCAGCCGTGCGTAGCTGGCGAACGACTCCAGTGCTGGGTCACCAAACTCCACCAACTGGGCAACGTACTCATAGGTGCGCACAAACTTGGTCAGGCTCTCGCTGAAAATCATTAACTCATCACGCGCCTTGCAGTACTCGGCACGCTGTACGTCGGCGTATTCCATGCCCTTCTCGTCGCAGCTATCGTGGGCGGCTTCCCAGGCTTTTTCCCATTGATCGATCGCATCGTTGAGCGTCTTCAACTTGCCATTGAAACGGTCGGTGGCCGATTGGGTCAGCGAGTAAAGCTTCTGATGAGTGACATTGCGATCCACGATGGCCTCGCCAAAAGCATCGACCTCTGCAGCCTCATAGATGAACATGCCATCCAGGCGCTGCTTGATGTCGTAGACGATGTTCGGGTCCTGAATATCGGCCACCTGGGCATCGCGGTAAAAGGTCTTAAAGGCCGCCTGGATCTCCTCTGCCTCGTTGGCAAAGTCGATGACGTAGGTCTTGTCCTTTCCGGGAAAGGTACGATTCAACCGCGACAGGGTCTGCACAGCTTCTACGCCAGATATTTTCTTGTCCAGGTACATGGCCACCAGCTTGGGCTGGTCGAACCCAGTCTGGTACTTGTTGGCAACGATCATCACCCGGTAGTCCGGGGTATCGAACACCTTGCGCATGTCGCGACCTTGCAGACCGGGGTTCAAATTGGTTTCAGTGAACTGGTGATCGCTGGGGAGGCTACCTTCCTGAACATCGGTATTGGCCACCTCACCGGAAAACGCCACCATCGCCTGCACGTTCTCGTAACCCCTACGCTGGCAATAGTCCAGTAGAGCCAGGTGGTACTTCACCGCAGCTGCACGCGAGCCAGTCACCACCATGGCCTTGGCCTGACCACCAAGCAGATGGGCCACGTTCTTACGAAAGTGCTCGACGATCAGCTCGACCTTCTGTCCCACGTTCACCGGGTTGAGTGACAGCCACTTGGCCAACGAACGCTTGGCGCTCTTCTCATCCACACGCTTGTCATCAACAAACTCGCTGCCGATTTTGAACGCCACGTTGTAGCTGGTGTAGTTCTTCAGCACATCAAGGATGAAGCCCTCCTCGATGGCCTGCTGCATGGTGTAAAGGTGAAACGGTGCCGGTGGATTTTCTTGGCTCACTGGCAGCGCCGCATTACGCGGGCGGCCAAACAGACTCAGCGTCGAATGTTTGGGCGTGGCGGTGAAGGCAAAGTAGCTGGCATTACCTGGTCGGCTGCGTGACGACTGCCAGACTGACAGACGCTGTTCCTTACTCAGTTTGTCCCACTCGTCCTCACTTTGGCCGGTCAATACATAGCGCAGGTCATCAGCAGTGCTGCCTCCCGTGGAGCTGTGCGCCTCGTCGATAATGATTGCAAAGCGACGGTTTCGCAGACTGGTCTCGCCGAGGATCGCCTTCTGTGCGTAGGGAAAGGTCTGCAGTGTGCAGACGATGATCGGCACGCCGTCGAGCATAGCCTTGGCCAACTGCTGACTCTTCGGCAAACTGGATTGCTGACGTTCGATGGCGCACACAACCCCTGCCTGGTGCTCGATCTGCTGAATGGCCTCTTGCAATTGCTGATCCAGCACCTGGCGGTCGGTGACCACAATCACGCTATGGAAGTACGGCTCGCCATCTGGGCGACGCACACGGATCAACGAATGCGCCGTCCAAGCAATCGTGTTCGTCTTGCCCGAACCTGCACTGTGCTGGATCAGATAGGGCTGACCAGCGCCTTCAACACGCACCGCGTCGATCATCTTGGTTACGCCTTCCCACTGATGAAAGCGCGGGAAGATCAGGCCTTCCTTGAAATAGGTCTTGCCATTTACGTCCTGGGCTTCCTTGCGCTCCTGCAGCACAAAGCGGTGGAAGATGTGCAGCCAGTTGTCCTTTTGCAGCACTCGCTCCCAGAAGTAGCTCACCGGATAGCTGCCGTTGTCACCCGGTGGGTTGCCGGCTGCGCCGTCGTTACCCCGGTTGAACGGCAGGAAGAAGGTCGAATCACCCGCCAGCTTGGTGGTCATGCGGATGTCGCTGTCGCTCATGGCGAAATGCACCACTGCACCTCGACGGAAGGTCAGCAACGGTTCTAGGCCACCACTCTTGCGCTCAGGTTTGCGATCCATGCGGTACTGCTGCATGGCTGCCTCGACCGATTGGGTGAAGTCAGTCTTCAGCTCCACGGTAGCCACGGGAATGCCGTTGATGAAGAAGGCCAGGTCAATCTCGTCGGCTTTGTCCAGCGAGTAACGCAGCTGCGGTAACACGCGTAGGCGGTTGGCTGCGTAGCGCTGGATCACCGTCTCGTTGCGATCATCCTCTGGCAAGCCCTGGCTCATGGCCAAGGTGCCGCCACCGGCCACGGCAAAGCCGTAGCGCAGCACGTTCACCGTGCCGCCGTCGGTCTTGTTCTCCAGCTGCTTGACCAAGCGGTCCAGCACCGCCGCCGCAGTGCCAGCGCCGTTCATGGCGCGGATCTTGGACATGGCCTGGGGCTGGCTCTCCTCCAGCCAGCCGAGCACATCCTCGGGGAATAACGCTCTTGCTGCGTCATAGTCAGCGGACTTGCCCACCAGCCACCCGGCAGCCTGTAGCTGCTCGACAATATGGCGTTCCAGTTCGCATTCGTGGTGGATGTGGCTCATGCCTATTCCTTGTCTAAACGTCTATGTCTGAATTCACGACGCACTGCGTCGCAAATTGACTCACCATCGCCAAACACGTCTCGCCACGGCAAACACCTGACGACATACGCTCCAGTCAAATACCCGTCAAATAACCCCCTGCTCAGCTTCGCGCCGAGGTCGTTATTGTTTAGCGTCATTGTGGGGTTACTCGCTCTCGGCAGAGGGTTCGAACCCGGCGACTTGGGCCTCTTGCCAGGCGGCATACGACTGTCCTGTGCCTTCGACCAGCCAGGAAGTCCGCCCATTGGCTGAGCGTCCGCTGACTACGGCGGCCGCTGCACTGGGGCTGCTGAAGGCGTAGTCGTCGCTGAACAGCAGGTGCTCGCTGCCATCGGCTACCAGCACACCGTCATCGGCCAGTTGCTTGAACAAGCCCTGATAACCGCTCTCAGTACCGACCCATTCGGCGCGGGCCTTGGAGCCTTTAAGGACAAAAAATTCACCGTCGATTTCCTGCCCCTGAGCACTGATGCGATAGCGTGGCACATCCAGGGTGAAGCGTGGCGAACGGCTAACCGGGGCAGTTGGGCTGACGCTGAGAGCAAAGGAAGGCTTAGTCAGCTCGCGCAAAAAGTCGAAGCCCAGCACCGGCAGCACGGTGCGAATCTGCTCCAGGAAGAACGCCATGTCGGCGCGGTCGGACTCCGGCAGGCTGCCGTAATCATGCGCAGTGCCATTGACCAGCTCACAACGCCCGACCGTGTTGGCGATACCGATCAACAGGCTTTCCAGGTACTTCACATGGGTCTTGGTCAGGTTCTGGTCCTTGCTGGTAACCAGACAGACCTTCTCCCAGAAGTCCTTGCCGCCCGCCGTACCCTCTGAAATCTCGGGGCGGTTGTGCTGTTTGAGGCGCTTGGCCACGTCATCCGACTCGCCGATATACACCTTCGAGCGCAGGTTGTTCTCCGGATCGGGGCCAACTAGAAAGTACACACCGGTACGCGCGCACTCCGGACGCTGCACCAGCTCGGCCAGCTTGCTGCGCGGGCCGGTTAGCACATGGCCGGTCCAGTTCATGATCTCGGCGGTGAGCAGGCCATTGGGCGTGCCATCCACCAGAAACAGCCGAATGCTGCGGCCTTGGTTCATACGGCCTCCCGCAGATCGATCTGGCCGGTAACGGCGGCGGTAATCAGGGCGGAACGGCGCTCCTGCAGAAGAGCAACACTTGCGGCCGCTTTAGCTTCAATCGTATCCAGACGGGCAACCTTTGCTTTCAGCGATATAAGTAGCGTGGACTGCTCCGCAGTGGATAGTGGCAACGCCACGGGCAGTTGCCCGAGGATACCTTCGTTTAGGTTTGCCATGGTTGCGCCAACGGAAGACTGATTAAGCCACTCACGGGCATAACGCGACTGAAGGACCGTATGCAGATAGCTGACGACTACTCGGCCAGTGTCTGGACGGACACGTAAAGAACCTGTGCCACAAATCCAGCCATCCTGCTCATCAGTAATTACTGCTGCTCGCCCCAGTTCACCCCGACGAGCAGTCACCAGATCGCCAGAACGCATTGCCCAGAAACTCAGTCGCTCTGCGGTTTCCTCTGAAACGGAAATATCCGAATTAGGGCAGCACTGATCATCCGAAATATGTGAAGGGTTAATAACGGGAACACCGCCAGTCACATAGTCTTCATTACCAAGCGCGGTACCGAATGGCCCCGTAGAGATGCTAATGCAAAGATCCCGGAAGCGCGCGAAAGCCCAATGCTCTGGCACCTCTCCCAGCCACTCCACGCAGGAGTCTTTCATCTTCACGTTCGGATCGAGGCCCTTGGTGACGACATAGGTGATCAGCGCCTGGCGCTTTTCGCGCAGCAGTTCGATAAAGCGGGTTTTCTTCTCCACCAGCGCGTCGATGCGGGCTGTTTCGCGAGCCATCCAAGAAACGATAAAGGCTTGCTCGTCTAATGACGGAAGCCCAACAGGAAGATTGAGGATGACGGACTGGGCAATATTCACCATCGATGAGCTGGCACCGTTGGCCTCTACCTCTACCGCACGTCGCCCATGGACAGTAATCAACGCCGCCAGAAACTCTGGAATTACCCGAATACCACTACCAAGCCTGTAGAGTTTGTCGCAGAGCATCAACCTCGGATATTCCTGCGTGACGACTACGCAACCTCCTACAAGCTCACGCGTATTGGCACGAGAAACCAATACATCACCCTTTCTCAACCCTAGATGTGGCTTTGGCTCGAGACTCGAAGGTAGTGCTTTGTTCTCGGTAGGTCGAAAGACACCGCCGTTCACACATCCAACCTTCAATACGGCCCACTCATCCTTCTCGGCCTGGCGCGACTCGCAATCAGGGCTCCAGCCTTGTTCGATTGAGGAGACAAGACGCTTGATATATGTGATTTCCCAATGCTCCGGCACCTGCCCCAACCACTCCACCCCGGAGTCCTTGTAAGCCAGATAGGGCTTGTAGTGACTCATGCCGTCACCTCACCCAGCAGCACAGCAATCTCGGCCTCCACGGCCTTCAGGTCTGCATCGATCTCGGTCAGCGCACGGGGTGGCTGGTAGATATAGAAGTAACGGTTGAAGTTGATCTCGTAGCCTACGATGCCGACCTGGCCATCCTTCGCATCGATCTTGCTGGTGTCGATCCAGGCATCCGGCACATGGGGCAACACTTCGCGAGCGAAGTAGTCGTCGATAAACTGATTCAGCGGCACATTCTCGAACTCGCGCAGGTCGCTGTCGGCCTGCACATTGCCTTTGTCGTCCATCATCGGCTGGGCATTGGCGTCGCGCTCGCCAAAGCTTGCCAGTGCCGTTTTCAACGCAGCCTTGCCAAGCTTTTTGATGCCAGCGGCCTTGAGGAAGGCCGGCAGGTTATCGAAGCTGCCTTCGACCTTGGCGAACGCTTCGGCCTGATCGCTCCCTTTAGTGACTTCATAGGCGGCGAGATTTTCCGGCGTCACCGAGAAGCGCAGGCGCAGCGGACGCTCAACAGTGATACGTCGGTAGCCGAAATCGGTTGTGGCAAATACTTTGCTGTTCACGCCGCTCTCGCCGGCCTCGTGGAGCTTGGCAATCTCGGCGATTTGTTCTTCAGACAAGAACTTGCGCTTGCTACCCAGGCTCTTGCGCATAGGCGCATGCATGGCGGTGGCGTCGATCAATTGCACCTGACCTTTGCGCCCGGCGTCCTTGTGGTTGGACAGCACCCAGATGTAGGTACCAATGCCGGTGTTATAGAACAAGTCGTTGGGCAGGGCGATGATCGCCTCCAGCCAGTCGTTCTCCAAGATCCAGCGGCGGATCTCCGACTCGCCAGAGCCAGCACCACCGTTAAACAGTGGAGAGCCGGACAGGACGATACCGATGCGCGTGCCGCCCTGCTCTGCCGGTTTGCGCTTGGACAACAGGTGCATGAGGAACAGCAGCGAGCCGTCACCCACACGCGGCAAGCCAGCGCCGAAGCGCCCGGCGAAACCGAGACTGGTTTGCTCGTCCTGCACTTGCTTCTGCACCTTCTCCCACTTCACGCCGAACGGCGGGTTGGCCAGGCAGTAGTCGAATTGCTCATGGGGCAGCATGTCATTGGAGAGGGTGTTGCCTAGCTTGATGTTCTTGGTGTCATAACCCTGAATCAGCTTGTCCGCCACCGATATGGCGTAGGTTTCCGGGTTCAATTCCTGGGCGTAGGGCACCAAGCGGGCATTGGGGTTCCACTCGGCCACCTGCTCAATGGCTGACGACAGAAAGCCGCCCGTGCCGGCGGCGCAGTCATATACGGTGCGCACCACGCCATCGCCATTCAGGGCTTGATGGTCGGGGGCGAAGATCAGGGTGGTGGCTAGGCGTACCACGTCACGCGGGGTGAAGAACTCCCCGGCAGTGTCGTTGGCGGATTCAGCGAACTTGCGGATCAGGTGCTCAAACACCAGACCCATTTCGTGGTTGCTTATGACGTTGGGGTGCAGGTCGATACTGGCGAACTTCTGCGTCACCAGATACAGCAGGTTGGCGTTTTCCAGCTTGCTCAGCCAGCCATCGAAGGCGAAGTGCTCGAACACCTGACGGGCGTTGCCGGAGAACTTGGCGATGTAGTCCTCCAGGTTAGCGCTGGTGCTGGTGGAGCCAATACTGTCTAGGGCGAACTGTGAGACGTTGTAGAAGGTGGCGCCAGCGGTGGCAGGCAGAATCAGATCCATATCCACGCCACTGGCCTGCATCGCCAGGAACTGGCTGCGCACCTTGTCGCGAGTCGGCTCCAGCACGCACTCCAGACGACGCAGCACGGTGAACGGCAGGATGATGCGACCGAACTCCGATTGCTTGAAATCGCCACGCAGCACATCGGCCACGCTCCAAATGAAGTCGGCTAGGTTTTGCTGGTTCACGCGGGAGGAATCCTTGTCTATTGTGGATCGCAGAGAGAGCGGTGGGGCAGCGAATGACAGCCAATTGCTTATCTGCGATGTGCCATTATGAATAGTCGAACCTTAACCGTTCAGACGAACCTGAACCAGCGCAGCGCATTCAACCTGTAAAGTTTTCAAGCGTTTGCCTTCTGAATCCGCCCCGTACGGAAGGATCTGGCTCCGGGAGGCTTGATCCGTAGGTGCTGGTCATCCTTGACGAGGTAGTGCATGGCCTTGATGACCTTACCGCATGCCTGAATGTCAGCTCGTCTGATCGTCCCGATGCCGAGCTCATCACCGTAACTGCCTTTGGCATCGTTGCAGCTGTAGTAGTACCCCTGCCCACGGGTGATCTGTTCCCACAGATCGCCAATCTCCCTCGCTTTACTAAAGTCGCTGCGCACCTCAGCCCCGTTGAAAAAGAACGCTGCATGGATGTGGAAACCCTTATCCTCGCCTTGCTCGACGGCGCAGATGTAGCCAGTCTCGAACTTGAAGATTCGATTGCGCTCGCGCGCTCGGACCAGAAGATCCAGATCCTCGAAGACATGTTCAATACGCAGGCGTAGACGTGCGATGGCTAGGTAGTGCAGATCCACACGCACCACCACGGTACGAGAGTAACGATCCAGCACTCGGCTCACGTACTCAGTGAGCGTGGATTGCTTCTGCCTAACTTCGTAGCGCCGATCATCCACTTTGCGCTTGTACCACTTTCCAAGGATCAACTGACGGATCCTTGCGACCAGTACGTTCATGGTCTGATGGAACTTCAGATAACCCGTACCGCTTTCATTGAGACAGGTCGGACCTACAGGACTACGCTCCAGACCAATGTCCTGACATGCCAGCCAGAAGACTTGCAGGTGCTTACTGTAGGCGTAAGGGTAACGATCATCGAACAGATCGAGCATCTGCTGGATGGCGTCGAAATACCTGGAAAGCCTGGTCGCCTGCGTGCGCTCGTAGCCGGATCGTGTTTGGATGATCTCGAAGGCAGGTCTATCGGTACGCTCGATGGCTTGTACGAGTCGTTCGATCTGGACGGAAGTTTGAGATTGAGAGAGATGGATCTGAATGGAGGTATTGCTGTAACTCATGGTAGGTACCTGGTTGGTTGAGGTATACCAGGTACCGTTTGAGTATTTTTTAACTGACGACTCTTTCAAGATTGACTAGTGATAGATCACTTACTGATAGCTATATAAATATAACCAGCTGACGCACAGGCTTCACACCCCTCGCTCGGCGGGCTTTTAAGACCAACATCGTCTGGCGTAGCGATAAATTGACCTAAAGTCATCTGGGGGGAGTTAGCTGAGCCTCCCATCGACCAAGAGGCTTCGACAGACATACAGAAAAAACATCATGGCCGGAGGAATCCCCCCAGCCATGATGTTTTCTGACTTTCAAGTAAGCTAAATCTGCTCTGCATGAACGCGGCGGCTCCGAATCACGCAACGGTTGCTTGCCGCAAGTCACGCTCCTCAATCCTAGCCAAGATCCAGTCGTGGATCTCTCTCTCCAGCCAACCGACGCAACGGTCCCCCAGGGAAATAGGCTTGGGGAAGGTGCCTTCTGAGATGTACTTGTAGACTGTGGACCGGCCCAGACCGGTGGAATCGATGACGTCTTTCAGGCGAATTATCTTCATGAACGGGCTCCTCATGTTTGTTCAGAGGATTGGCAGCGGCGGTAAATAAATACTGATAAGCACGACCGCCAGCATTCATGTGAGTCAGTCCAGCCTTTCCACAAAACGCAGGAACCAGTGGATCACTGAAATTTAAGGGATGACGCTCAGCCCTCCAAGCTGAGGTAGGGCGGCCGCTGCGATAAGAACCTCTGCCTCCGGGCAACACTCTTATTGCCATTGACAGGGAAACCGAAGAGACACAATTCCTCTGTGTAATTCAGCCAACTTTTGGCGATTAATCCCTTCAGCAGACCCAAAAATCAGTAGCAGCTTCTCGCATAAACTCGCGAACTTAGCTTACAAGGCATCGACGCGATCACCTACTTTATCGTGAAAAAATCGAAAATCTTATTAGCTTATCTCACTAAATACGTTAGTTTTTTAGCCACGAAACCTGCTTAACCACTGCTTTATCGCCTATAAATCACATCATAACGTTACACCGAACCGTTACTTCGTAACGTTACGTGTGCCGTTGCTTCGTAGTGAAATTCAATTACATGGTTTTGTTACGACGTAACGTTACAAGAACTGTTACTCCGTAGTGAAATGCTGTAACGTCATTTCGTCACACGATACACTTAGTTACGAAATAACATAGCATTTAACTTAAGAGACGTTATAAATGCACGGGCCAAGGATTGACAACCGCGAGACGATAGAACCGGAAGACACAATGCGCGCCTGGCTCAACCTGCTAGATGAAAAGAAACCCAAGTGGGCACTTGACTACCTGATTGCAAAGGGGGTGATCGCTCCGAAGATTCGGCTCTCTGAATCGCCTCGCGACACCATCATCGAATGGAGCCAAAAACAAATAAATACCCCGTTCAATGAGCTGCTGATAAAAAACATGAAAGCAGCATGGCGCCAGAAGCAGTACAGAGACGGACTAGTCGAAAAAAAATCATACAATTTCATTCTTGATACGAAGGTCAAGGCTCAGCTGGACTCCCTTGCCCGAAGACAAAGGAAAACGATTTCTGAGACTCTGGAAGGCTTAATCAAGCAAGCTGAACTCAAGGCCAGGAAAGCCGATGCAAAAAACGGGGCTACAGAATCAAAACGCGATTGGTGATATGAAGGTGGTCCTACCACAAACCTATGCTGCAGATCGCAAAGGACAACGGTATTCCAAATGGTATTCCAAGAAAAAAAATAACCAAGAATTTTTGTTTATAATCAGTAGCTTAGGAAATCTGTTCAAATTACCCCGGCCCACCAAACGAAGCAAAACGAAGCCCGCCTTGTACGGGCTTTGTTGCATCTGGGCTCCTGATTTTTCGGGCCAACCCTGCCGCCACTCGCCCCACCAGTAGGAGCCAGTTTGCTGGCGATATCGACACCAAGGCACTTGGCGAGTACTTCCAAAGACGCTTTCGACAAAGCTCAGAACAGACAGGTTTGGAAACCACCCGCATCCTGGAAAATCTTGGGCTCGCCAATGGCGACACACCCAATTTGGCCGGTTTGCTGCTCTTCGGCCAGGCGCCACAACGTCTGCGCCCGGCGTTCGATATCAAGGCCGTGGCGTTTCCGGGCACGGTTCTGCATGACCGCCACTATCTAGACAGCGAAGACATAGACGGCAACCTGCTGGAGCAGTACCGGCGCAGCCTTGCCTTCATAAAGCGCAACCTACACCACGTGCAGCGCCAGCAGGGCTTCAATACCCTCGGCCAGTTGGAAGTGCCGGAGGAGGTGTTCGAAGAACTGCTGGTCAATGCCCTGATCCACCGCGACTACTTTGTCAGCGCCTCGATCCGGATCATGATCTTCGCTGATCGCATCGAACTGATCAGCCCCGGGCACCTGCCTGACGTGCTCGATACCGAGAAAATTCGATTCGGCCTGTCCAACCGTCGTAACCCGACGCTCACCTCCCACGCTGTGCGCATCCTCCCCTATCGCGGTTTGGGCACGGGCATCCCGCGCGCGATCGACGCCTGGCCAATGATCACGCTGGACGACGACCGGCAGGGCAACCAGTTCAGGGTGGTGATTCAACGAGCCGTTGAAAGCGGGCCTCTTTCGGGCCCAAGTCGGGACCAAGCAGGGATCGAGTCGGCCGCCGAAGGAAAAGAAACCGAAACAGGCCCGCCCTTGCAGCAAGAGCAGGTTACGCTGCTGTGCAGGATGACTGGCGACCACGCCGCAGCCGAGCTGATGAGCTTCATCGGGCGCAGCAACCGCAGCAAGTTCCGCGAACAGGTTTTGGCCCCGCTGCTGGCGCTTGGCGTGGTCGAGATGACCATTCCAGACAAGCCCAACAGCAGCAAGCAACGCTATCGCCTGACTGCGGCCGGTCGAGCGCTAAAGGCCGAACAACGCTCCTCAGACGACTGAGCCCAGACAACCACGCCTTTGCGCCAGCACAATGCGGCGCTTTGCACATTTTCGCCACAGGTACAGGCTGTACCGGATCAGCATCTCGAAGCACGCGGATCAGTCTAGAACCGCGCCACCTGCGCCAACATAAATGGCGCAGTTCTACAAACTGCGCCATAATCGCGCCATCCCCCTCTCAAACTGCGCCAACACAGCCATGTCATCCAGCATCGAATTACTGAGCAGCATTCAGGCATCCAGCCACGGATTGACGTTGGCCGAGCTACTTGCACAACACGACGGCATTGCCAGGCGCACTGCCCAGCGTCTGATCGCGAAGCTGATCGAGAGCGGTCAAGTCAGCGCACAAGGTGATGGCCGGGCGCGCCGCTATTTCAGCGCTGGCGCCCCAGCAGCCACGACTGAGCCACTGAACGCCCCACTCGATAGTTTTCCGAGCGCCATCCCCCTCTCGGCCGACAGCCAAGAAGTGCTTGCCTACATCAACCTGCCCCCGCAAGCGCGCAAGCCCGTGGGCTACCAGCGTGACTTTCTGGACGCCTACCATCCCAATGAGACGTGGTATTTGTCCGAATCGCTGCGCCGCCAATTGCACAAGATGGGCAAAACCGCCGATCTCAATGAGCCTGCCGGCACCTACAGCCGCGCCATTCTCAATCGCTTGCTCGTCGATTTGTCTTGGGCATCCAGCCACCTGGAAGGCAACACCTATTCACGTCTCGATACGCGTGAACTCATCGAGCATGGCAAGACGGCGCAAGGCAAAGCGGCCATCGAAACGCAGATGATTCTGAACCATAAGACGGCAATCGAACTGTTGGTGGAAAATATCGACAGTGCCGAGTTCAACCGCTACACCGTAATGAACCTGCACAGTGCCCTGGCGGAAAACCTGTTACCCAACCCTTCGGATGAAGGACGGGTTCGCCAACATGCCGTCGATATCGGCCAAAGTGTCTATCGCCCGCTGTCTACCCCCCAGCAAATCGAAGATGCCCTGGACGTACTGCTCGGCAAGGCCAACCAGATTCGTGACCCGTTCGAACAATCCTTTTTCATGATGGTGCACTTGCCCTATCTGCAACCCTTCGCTGACATCAACAAACGGACCTCCCGACTGGCCGCGAACCTGCCGCTGTTCCGCGCCAACCTGTGCCCACTGACATTTCTGGACGTACCGGAGCAAGCCTACAGCCGGGCCACACTCGGCGTGTATGAAATGACCCGAGTGGAATTGCTGCGAGACCTGTATGTGTGGGCCTATGAGCGCTCGACGCAGGAGTATCTGGCCATCAAACAGGACCTGGCCGAACCAGACCCTTTGCGACTGGCTTGGCGCGACCTCATCAAGCACGCGATCCGTAGCGTTATCCAACATCCGGAACTTGACCCGCTCACCGTGATTCAGCAAGTCGTGAGCGATAGTGTTCCGGAACCCGAACAGCCCAGCGTCAAGGCTCTGCTCATTGAAGAACTTCGGCGTCTGCATGAGGGAATGCTGGCACGTTATGGCTTGCGACCGTCTGAGTACAGCACTTGGAAAGCGACGCGTGGGCATTGATGAGCACTGTGGATCTCGATCACACCACCCCATCTGCACGCCCTCCCTAAATAAATCCATCCCGTTTTCACAAGCGTGGCTCTTGCTGGACACAGTCGAGTAAAAAATCCATCACGGCCTTGATCGACGGCGAGCGGCGTAGATCTGGATACACCCGCGGGAGTAACGAGTTAACGAGGACTTCTGCACCAAGGGGAGGCAATGATCCAATGGCGCTATCCAAGGGTTTCCCGCAAAATACGCCCTCTCGGATTCTGAGTGACCTCATCATGCATCGAGTCGGATTCTTCGTTTGCCATGGCCATGATGCTCTTGATCTTGCCGGCCCTCTTTCGGCGTTCAATCAGGTGCTCACCGCCGCCGGCCATTCCCCCTATGACCTCCAGGTCATCTCGCAGGCGGGAGGATCAGTGCTGGGCAATGCCGGCCTGCCGATCGAGACCCAGCCGGTAGGCAGGCGCAGGTTTGACACCGTGCTGTTCATTGGTGGCGATATCGAGCCGATGCGGGCAGCGGAAAACATCGCCGCCGCCAAGAAACTGGGGGCCAACGCCTCGCGGGTCGGAAGCGTGTGTACGGGAGCGTTTCTGCTGGCGGAAACCGGCTTGCTGGACGGACGCCGGGCAACCACGCACTGGCTGTACGCCGCTCAATTGCAGTCGCGCTTCCCCGGTATCAAGATCGAGGGGAACAGTATCTATATAGCGGACGGACATATCTGGACATCCGCCGGCATCGCCGCCGGCATCGACCTGGCGCTCGCCATGATCGAGCGGGATATGGGCGTGGAAATCGCGCGGGATACCGCCAGGCTGCTGGTCGTGCCCTATCGTCGACCAGGCGGTCAGTCGCAATTCTCCGCCATGTCACAAATGGAGCCGGAGTCGGATCGCATCCGCATTGCGCTGAATTTTGCCCGGGAACATCTGGCTGAGGCGCTACCTGTCGAGCGACTCGCCGAGGCGGCCAGCTTGAGTCTGCGACAATTCGGACGAGCCTTTCGCCGGGAAACCGGTGAAACGCCAGCCAAGGCGGTCGAGCGCTTGCGCGTTGAAGCGGCGTGCCTGCGCCTGCGCGATGGCAGCGAACCGATCGAACAGATTGCCCTGGCGGTGGGGTTCACCGATCCGGAACGGATGCGTCGGGCCTTCGTCAAACTGCATGGACATCCGCCGCAATCGGTCCGCCGCGAGAGCAGATTGAGCGCTGAGCGCGGATAGATCGACGCCCCCTCGGCGCGCGTAGCCTAGTCAGTGGCCACCTGGGCCACTGCGGTCAGACCCGGGCGCTCAACGAGCGTCAGGTTTCAGCGGGCCATAATCACTCCACATGTCGCGGTGCAGCTTCCAGACGCCCCCCTGCTTCAGGAAGATCAGGATCTGTTTACCGCGAAACTTGAGCGCTCCACTGTGATCACGGACCTCGGCATCCGAAACTTCGGTAACCGCCTGATCGTCACCGTAGAACTCGTAATTGCTGAAAGATACGCTGCCAGGTGGGGAGCCGGCATAGCCCTTGGCGAAGTATTCAGTGATCGCGCGGGCTCCGCTGACTCTGTCCCCCCCGGGCGGCAAGAGGGCGCCATCTGCCGTATAGAGGCGACCTATCGCCTCATAGTCACCTCGCGCGAAGGCCTGCGCCCATCGGGCGTTCTCGGCCTTGATGGCCGCTTCGGGCGGACGCTGCGGGTCAGCGGCGGTGGCCGCCAGGGTAAAGGCGCAAAACGATAAGCCGACTGCAAGGGCAGCCGCACAAAGACGGATCTGTCGCATCTGATGATTTCCGATATTGGCTTGAATGGAAGAGGGCTGCACCCGACTGGGCAGGTGCAGCCAGCACTGCTTGCCAGCGTTTCAGCGAACGCCGGGGATGCGCGCGAGCCCTCTGGACGCGCCGGGCAGTTCCTTGTCGACCATCGCGATGACTTCTGGCCGGGCGTCCCTGGGATGACCGGAATGGAACGGCGGAGCGGGGTCATATTCGATCACGAGTTGCGTGAATTCGGCGGCCTGTTGACCGCGCAGCTTCGCCGCGACGCGAAGCGCGAAGTCGATGCCCGCCGTCACGCCGCCGCCGCTCATGAACCGGCCGTTGTCGTCCTCCACGAAGCGATCCGGAACAGCGATAGCTCCGTACTCGGTCAGCTTGTTGACGAAGGCCCAATGGCAGGCGCTGCGCTTGCCCTTGAGAATGCCCGTGGCGGCGAGCACCAGCGAGCCATTGCAGACCGACGTAATATGCTTGGCGCTTTCCGCCAGGCGCCGGATCTGTGCCTGGTACTCCGGGCGCATCGGCGCCGACAAGTCAGAACCGCCAGGGACCAGGAGCAAGTCGGTCCTCTCAATGTCGGCCAGACGCTCAGTGTTGCCATACACGACCCCGAATTCGAGGGTCACGTTGCCGCCATTGAGGCTCGCATAACGAACCTTGGTATTCGGCAACCGGTGAAAAATCTCGCTGGGGCCGGCGAAATCGAGCAGCGTGCCGCCGTCGTAATTCACGATCAAGATATTCAGCGGTTCGTTCGCGGCCAGTTCTCCGCCGCTGCCGGACTGCGCGAGCGCGGGGGCGGCACGGCCAAGCAGGGCTCCGCCGCCGAGGATGGAGCCGAGGGTGACGATGCCGCCGAACTTGAGCACATCGCGGCGGGAACTCCCCGGGCTGAGCGGGCGCTCGCCGGTGGCGTTGTTTTCGCTATTGTCGGTCACGATAACTTCTCCTTTAAAGTTGCGAGGCTCCGCCATCGACCACCAGTTCGGTGCCGACCACATAGGAAGATTCGTCGCTGGCGAGATAGAGCGCCGCATACGCAATGTCCTCGGCCTTGCCCATGTGGCCCACCGGAACCGCCTGGGCGAACTCGGCCTTACGCTCGCGAACCCACTCATCGGACATCCCCCACTTGCTGATCAGGGGCGTATCCATCGCACCGGGCGCAATCGCGTTGAAGCGGATTTTCCGGTCAAGGAACTCGTAGGACCAACTGCGAGCCAGTGATCGCACGGCCGCCTTCGCCGCTGCGGTCAGGGAGATGCCATGCTTGCCGGTCTGCGCGACGAAGGATGTGTTGAGAATGACCGAAGCGCCCTCGCGCAAGTCGGGCAGCACCGCCTGAAGCGTGACCACCACGCCCTTGACGTTGATGTCCATGATCTCGTCATAGAGATCGTCGTCGATGTCGTTGAGTGGCGACGGGAATGCTCGACCGGCGTTGGCAAACACGACATCCAGGCCGCCGAAGCGCTCTTTCACCTCGGCGGCAATCGCCCGCATATCCTTGAGCGAACGCACGTCGCCCTGGAGCACCAGCGCGGTCTCGCCCAGCTCGGCCCGCACACGCTCGAATACGGCAACATCGCGACCGGTCACCGCGACCCGCGCGCCTTCAGCAATGAAGAGCCTGGCGGTGGCGAGACCGATGCCACTGGTACCGCCGGTGATCAAAACCGATTTGTTCTTGAGCCTCATCTTCTGTCCCCTTCTCTGCCTCGTGATTGGCCAAGCCGAAAGGTCATGGCGTCATCACGGTTATGCGCATGTCTGCGCTCGATTTCCCGGGCAAATTATGGAAACAGCTCCTTGATGGCGTAAAGGTCGTATAACCCTCAAAAAACGCCACAATCTAGCAGACAAACCGGTAGAGATCCTTACACCGAGATGCGCCAGATCATGAGATGGCCAAGGCGCTGAAAGCATTGTTGCAACGCTTACACAGCGTGGTGTCGAGGTTGAGTGAGAGGACGTTGTATCCCAAGGACCAGCGCCTTGCGCGGACAGGCGATCGGTTATCAGATCGAGTTCAAATGGGTGTTACAGTGGCGTGTAATTGCGAAAGATTTTCCAATTTTCATTCCGCATTAAAAATCAATATTAACCATTAAATTCAATCGGTTAAGGAAGACATGCCACAAGAAAGGCTCGACCTGTTACGACTTCCAAAACCCATCCGGGACCCTATCAGCGACCTGGTGCGGGCCTTCAATGCCGCCAGCACCATCGCGGACGTGGAGGCTGAAAGGGCCATGCAGATTGAATGGATCGGCGGCCTGGAAAGTGCCAAGCGCTTGCGGCCAGCCGATATCGAAGCGCTCTACATCATCTTTGACGATGCCGTGGAGGCGAAGCTGGCACAGTTGCGATGAATTTTAATCGCGGCGGTCAGCCTCCCCTACGCGGTGTCGACGACCTTGACGAAACCGACACTACTCAGGTGCTGCATGAAATAGCGGAGCGCTACAGCGCTGAACCCAATGATGACGGTCCACGCATCAATGGTCAGCTCTGTAATGAACGCAGGGAGCACTGTCAGATAATCGCGAAGGATTTGATTGCAACGAGCGTTGCTCCGGCACCGATTACGGCAAAGCCGAGGGACGCAAAAAGGGAAGAGGTATCGACGCCCAGGATCCCGGCAACCGCCACCCCCACAAGAGCGCCAGAGCAAACCAAACGAAGTGTTCTGAAGTTGATGGACATATCTCTTCTCCGTGAGCGATCAAAGCCGAGTCATGAGATCGAAAAGCAACGGCAACGATCAAATCCTAGCGAGCCCCCCAACCAACGATCAACAACAGGGTCGTTAGAAATAGTTTCAGGCACCCACGGAGCACTCACCGCTGAAGCCTCAACGCAACCTCAACGGATCCACCAACCCCACCGCAATCACCATCCCCACCAGATCCGGAAGGTTCTGCGCCTCCATGCGTTTCATGACCCTGGAGCGATACAGGTCGATGGTCTTCACACTGACCCCCAACTGCTCGGCAATTTCCCGATTGGCATAACCCTGCACCAGCGGCAACAACACATCGCGTTCGCGCGGGGTCAGGCTGTCCAGGCGGGCCTGGACCCTGGCCTGCCCTTCGCTCAGCGTCTGGCTGTCATCGGCCCGGCTCAAGGCCTGCTGCACACTGTCGAGCAGCAACTGTTCGTTATAGGGCTTTTCGATAAAGTCGAGCGCACCGGCCTTGAACGCCCGCACCACGATCGGCACATCGGCATGGCCACTGACAAAGATCACCGGCAAGCGGATATCCCGCGCCTTCATTTCTTCCTGCACATTCAATCCGCCCATGCCCGGCATGCGCACATCCAGCAGCACGCAGGCATTGAGCCTCGCATCGCAGGCCTCGAGAAAGTCCCGACCGCTGGTGAATGGCAGCGCCTTGAGGCCGACCGACTCCAGCAGCCAGACCGTCGAGTCGAGCATGCCCTGGTCATCGTCGACCACATAGACCAACTGCTGCGCCACACCCACCATTGCATTACTCCTGTTGTTATTTTTTTCAGGCCGGCACGTTATTGCGCCGGCAAGCGGCAGCACATCCGCAGACCGCTGGCCATCGGTTGCGCCCGCAGCTCGCCACCGAAGCCTTCGATGATGCTGCGACTCATCGACAATCCCAGGCCCAGGCCGTTGGCCTTGCTGGTGTAGAACGGGGTAAAGATCTGTTCCAGTTGCGCCGAGGACACACCAGGGCCCTGGTCGCTGACACTCACCTCCACGCCCCCCTCCGCGCCGCGCTCGGCCGCCAGGATGATCCGCGACGCCTGCCGCGGATGCTCCTCGCGATTGGCATCGATGGCATTGCGCAACAGATTGAGCAGCACCTGCTCCAGCAGCACCCGGTCGGCATAGATCGGCGGCAGATTATCCGGCAACCGCTCCTCGATCGTCACCTGGCAGGCGCTGGCTTCCCAAGCACACAGGCGCACCGTCTCGCGGGCCACTTCGCTGATATCCAGGGCCTGCATGCGCCGCCGGCCCTTGCGCAGAAACGCGCGCAGCCGCTTGATCACCTCGGAGGCGTGATTGGCGTGCACGGCGATACGCTCCAGCCCCTGGGCCACCCGCTCGACGGCCTGCGGATTACTATCCAGGGCCTGCAGATAACGCTGGCTGGCACTGGCGTAGTTGACCACCGCCGCCAGCGGCTGGTTCATCTCGTGGGCGATGCCCGAGGCCAGTTCGCCCAGGGTCACCAGCCGTGCGGTATGGGCCAGTTCGTCCTGATGGTGACGCTGCTGGGCCTCGCGCAATTCGCGCTCGGTCTGGTCGTGGGCCACCAGGGAGTAGAAGCGTTCGCCACTGGCCGAGCGATGCGCCAACAACATCAGCGATACCGGCACCGAGGTGCCGCCACCGAGCGGCTGCAGACGCGCCTCGATGCTCCAGCGAGCATCGCGTTCGGCGCGACTCCAGCCCTCGCGTTGCAGCGCCGCCAGCACATCGGCGGCAAGAAATTCAGCCAGGCTCGGCATCGCCGACTGTTCGCCGAGCATGAGGGTGCGCCGGGCCGCCGGATTGAGATAGGTGACATGACCACTGGGCTCGATAAACAGCACCGGGTCGGGGTTGGCTTCCACCACCTCCGCCAACCGGTGCTTGTTTTCCTCGGCCTGAACCCGGGCGGTAATGTCCCGGGACACACTGACCACCTCGACCACCGATCCGGTGTAGGTTTCGCGAATTGCCCGGCAGGCGGTCTCGAACCAGCGGTAATGGCCGTCGCGATGACGGATGCGGTAGGTCATGGTGTGATAACCATCCTGTTCCAGCGCGTCACGGGCCCGGTGGATCAGGCCGGCCAGATCCTGCGGATGGAACAGCTCGCGGGCCAGGCGACCGCGCAATTCTTCAGGCCAGTAACCGAGCAAGGTCGAGGACGCCGGGGACGCATCGAGAAAACAGCCATCGGGAGTATGCCGGGAAATCAGGTCGGTGGTGTTTTCGGTGATCAACCGATAGAGGCGCCTGGCCGTGGCCGACTCGCGTTCGGCGAGAATCTCCGTGGTGGCTTCGCGACAACGCGCCAGCACGCGGTTTTCTCGCGGATCGGGAATAAAGGTCCAAATCAGGATCCGTTGCTCGAACTGTGCCTCGACACCTTCAATGGCCCGTTGCTGCTCCAGGCACGCACGCACCAACGGTAGATGATTGACCGGCAATAGGGCCACGGCATCGGCCAGCGGCCGTTGCTCGAGCAGCGCCAGCAGTGCCCTGTTGAACTCCAGCGGCCGTGCCTGTGCATCGAGCAGCAAGCTCGGCTGCGGGTCATGGTCCAGCAACGGCGAACCGCGCCGCGAACTGATGGAGGTGGAATTCATCGCGGTCCCTGCCTGGAAAAAGGCCGGGCCCATAACGGCTTGACGGGCAGTGCGACAGTCATAATCGGAGCCTTGAAATTATTATAGTAGATATACTATACAACTCAGGTAGTACTTCCATATCTATCCGTAAACATTATATAAAAGACCCCGGATAAGTCATCGAGCGTCGGTAACGACCGAACGCCTCGGACATAGAGCTAATAATCAGCCACCGGGTACCTGAACCATGTCCATCTACGAGCAAGGCCTTGCGCCAGCTGCCGTTAATCATATTGCCCTTTCTCCGCTCAGTTTTATCGAGCGTACTGCCAAGGTCTACCCCGACTACCCCGCCGTGATCCACGGCTCGATCCGCCGCACCTGGGCCCAGACCTACCAGCGCTGCCGGCGCCTGGCCTCGGCGCTGGCCGGGCGCGGCATCGGCCGCAACGACACGGTGGCGGTGATGCTGCCGAACATCCCGGCCATGCTCGAAGCCCATTTCGGCGTGCCGATGATCGGCGCGGTGCTCAACGCCCTCAACGTGCGCCTGGATGCCGAAGCCATTGCCTTCATGCTGGCCCATGGCGAAGCCAAGGTGCTGATCGCCGACCGCGAGTTCCATGACGTGGTGCAAGCCGCCATCGGCATGCTCGATCACCCACCGCTGGTGATCGATGTCGATGACCCGGAATACGGCGAAGGCCAGGCCGTCAGCGACCTGGACTATGAAGCGCTGCTGGCCGAGGGCGATCCGGCCTATGACTGGCAGTGGCCGCAGGACGAATGGCAAGCCATTGCCCTGAACTACACATCCGGCACCACCGGCAACCCCAAGGGCGTGGTCTATCACCACCGCGGCGCCTACCTCAACTCCCTCGGCAACCAGATGATCTGGAGCATGGGCAATCACCCGGTCTACCTCTGGACCTTGCCGATGTTCCACTGCAACGGCTGGTGCTACCCCTGGGTGGTGACCGCGATGGCCGGGGTGCACGTGTTCCTGCGCCGGGTCGACCCGCAGAAAATCCTCAACCTGATCCGAGAACACCAGATCACCCACTTGTGCGGCGCGCCGATCGTGCTCAACGCCCTGGTCAACATGCCCGAGTCGGCCAAGGCCGCGATCGATCACCCGGTCAACGCCCTGGTCGCCGGTGCCGCTCCTCCGGCCAAGGTGATTGGCGCCGTGGAAGCCATGGGCATCAAGGTCACCCACGTCTATGGCCTGACCGAGGTCTATGGCCCGGTGACCATCTGCGCCTGGCATGAGGCCTGGGATGAACTGCCGCTGGAAGAGCGGGCACAGGTCAAGGCACGCCAGGGCGTGCGCTACCAGACCCTGGAAGGGTTGATGGTGGCCGATCCGAAAACCCTGGAGCCGGTCCCCAACGATGGCCAGACCATCGGCGAGATCTTCATGCGTGGCAACACGGTGATGAAGGGTTACCTGAAGAACCCCAGCGCCACGGCCGAAGCCTTCGAAGGCGGCTGGTTCCATACCGGCGACCTGGCGGTGAGCCACCCGGATGGTTATGTGGAAATCCGCGACCGGCTCAAGGACATCATCATTTCCGGCGGCGAGAACATCTCCACCATCGAACTCGAAGGCGTGCTCTATCGTCACCCGGCGGTGCTGGAAGCCGCGGTGGTGGCCCGCCCGGATGAAAAATGGGGTGAAACGCCGTGTGCCTTCATTACCCTCAAGGCCCATCACCAGGATGTGTGTGAGGCCGAGATCATTGCCTTCTGTCGTGAGCATCTGGCCGGGTTCAAAATACCGCGCAGCGTGGTCTTCACCCAGTTGCCCAAGACTTCGACCGGCAAGATCCAGAAGTTCGTCCTGCGCGATATGGCGAAAAAGCTCTAGCCTTTCCCTATCGACCCCAGGCGTTGCCGACGCCTGGGGTGACGCACATTTCCAGTGGCGCGGCCGAAGCCGAGCCAGCCATCCCAACTTTGCAGGAAGTCCCACGCCATGCCCGAGTTCAACGCTCCCCTGCGCGATATGCGCTTCGTGCTGCATGAAGTCTTCAACGCCCGCCAACTCTGGGCACGCCTGCCGGCCCTGGCCGAGACCGTCGACGCCGAGACCGCCGATGCGATTCTGGAAGAGGCGGCCAAGGTCACCGGCAACCTGATCGCCCCGCTCAACCGCAGCGGTGACGAAGAAGGCGCCCAGTGGCGCGACGGCCAGGTCAGCACCCCGATGGGCTTCAAAGACGCCTATGCCACTTATATCGAAGGCGGCTGGGTCGGCCTCAGCGGCAACCCGCAATTCGGCGGCATGGGCATGCCGAAGATGCTCGCCGTGCAATTCGAAGAAATGCTATACGGCGCCAACTCCAGTTTCGCCCTGTATTCGGCGCTGACTTCCGGCGCCTGCCTGGCCATCGACGCCCATGCCAGCGAGGCACTGAAAGAGCGCTTCCTGCCGCCGATGTACGAAGGCCGCTGGGCCGGCTCCATGTGTCTGACCGAAGCCCATGCGGGCACCGACCTCGGCCTGATCCGCACCCGTGCCGAGCCGCAGGCCGATGGCAGCTACCGCATCAGCGGCAGCAAGATCTTCATCACCGGCGGTGAACAGGACCTGACCGAGAACATCATCCACCTGGTGCTGGCCAAGTTGCCGGACGCGCCAGCCGGGCCCAAAGGCATCTCGCTGTTCCTGGTACCGAAAATCCTCGTCGATGCCGATGGCAGTCTGGGTGCCGCCAATGCCGTCAGTTGCGGTTCGATCGAACACAAGATGGGTATCAAGGCCTCTGCTACCTGCGTGATGAACTTCGACGGCGCCAGCGGCTGGCTGATCGGCGAAGCCAACAAGGGTCTGGCGGCAATGTTCACCATGATGAACTACGAGCGGCTGTCCATCGGCATCCAGGGTATCGGTTGCGCCGAAGCGTCCTACCAGAATGCCCGGACCTACGCCCGCGAGCGCCTGCAAAGCCGTGCGCCGAGCGGAGCGGTGGCCAAGGACAAGGTAGCCGACCCGATCATCGTCCACCCCGACGTGCGGCGCATGCTGCTCAGCATGAAGGCCATGACCGAAGGCGGCCGCGCGTTCGCCAGCTATGTCGGCCAGCAACTGGACCTGGCCAAGTTCTCCGACCAGCCTGATGAACGGCACAATGCCGAAGCCCTGGTCGCGCTGCTGACCCCGGTGGCCAAGGCGTTTTTCACCGACACCGGGTTGGATAGCTGCATCCACGGCCAACAGATCTTCGGCGGCCATGGCTATATCCGCGAATGGGGCCAGGAACAGTTGGTGCGTGACGTGCGCATCGCGCAGATCTACGAAGGCACCAATGGCATCCAGGCCCTCGACCTGCTGGGTCGCAAGGTGGTGGGAAACGCTGGGGTTGCCCTGCGCCTGTTCACCGCCGAGATTCGCCACTATGCCGCGCAGCCCGGCGTAGCCCATGCCGACGCACTGCTGGACGCGGTGCAGCGCCTGGAAAGCCTCAGCGACTGGCTACAGGAACAGGCCGTGCACAACCCCAACGCCATCGGCAGTGCCTGCGTCGAATACTTGCACTTGTTGGGTTATGTCGCCTACGCCTACCTCTGGGCGCGCATGGCCCAGGTCGCGCAAGACAAGCACGGCGAGGATCCAGGGTTCTACGGGGCGAAACTGGCAACCGCACAGTTCTATTTCAGCCGCTTGCTGCCGCGTATCCTGAGTCTGGAACAGAGCATTCGTGCGGGTAGTGCGTCGTTGTTTGGGCTGGACGCCGAGCAGTTCTAAACCTATACCTGCCGCGTGCGGCAGGTGTTGATCCCGCACCGAACGCGGCCACCACACAGAATGCACTCAGTCAAAAAACTCCATCCCCTCATAGGGTTGGAGTCGGCATTGCTCAAGCCGACTGGCAAGAGAACCGACATGCACTTCAAGCTTGTGCCCGTCCGGATCGGAAAAGTAGAACGAGTCCCCTTCACTCGAATTGCGCTTCCACTGAATAACCTCATGCGCCTGTAAGCGCGCCGTGAAGGTTTCGAAAGTCTCCTGCCCGACCGAGAACGCAAAGTGCGTGTAATCGGCATGCGACGGTGTAGCCCGTGACTCGTCAAGCGACAGGCAAAGCCACAGATCCCCCAGAGACAGGTAAGCCCCCGCCACCCAACGCGCCTTCAAGTGAAAGCCGAGCAAGGACTCATAGAAGTCGACACTACGAGCCAGATCCGTAACCGCCAAGGTGAGATGATTCAATCCGGTCAGCACCCGCCCTGCTCCCCTATTGATTTTCCGTTCGCTAACCAAACGTTCGAATAAACGGAGCCGCCGCCTCAGGTACCAAGACCTTTGGCTGCACGCCAGAAATACCCGCGCGCGTAATGTAACGGTCAACCAGATCAGCGAAGATATCTTCTGTTCTATCCCAGCTCAGGATTTCTCCCAGCGTTTCCCCTGGGAAGGGTTTCCGCTGTAGCGAAACAGATACTCCGCGTCACGATGCACAAGGCGTCCGCTATCGCCTTGCGGCGTCCTGACTTTCAGCGATCCCATCTTCATTCGAAAAGATCCTTCACATCATCCAGCGTCGGCATCACCGCCGGAATCACCCGCAACTCGCAATCCAGTGCCCCCAGGGCCCGCGCATAAGCGGTCACGCTGACGGAACCGCTGCCTTTTTCCACGGCCACCACTTTCTGCCGGGTGAGCCCCGCCAGATGCGCCAGTTGCGCCTGGGTCAGACCACGATTCATGCGCTTATCGCGTATCTGTAATCCCAACCGCTGGGTAATCGTTTGATAGTCCATGTCTCGAATTCACGACATCAGCTTCGCAATGTATCATATACAGGACATGCAATCTCAGGTCAAAACCTTGCCTCCCTGGAACCTGAGAAAGAAGTCACCTAATCCAACGGGGTCTTCAGCGCCACCTACGCGCTGACTTCGGTTTTCCCGTGTGTCGGCAGCGCCGACACTTTTGCATCATGCCGATCAACGATTGTTCCCGCCACAATGCCCGGACTATAGTGCCGGGCATGCCCAAGGCAGGAGCCTACACAGTGCACTCACATTTCCCGGCGCGTCTTTTCTCCCTTTGTATCCTGGCCATCAGCCTGGCGCTCACGGCCTGCAACGCCCCCCCTTCAGCGTCGGCCATCGCCCAACCCCTCGCCCCGGAAATCGGTAGCGGCTATCGCAGCGGCCTGCTCACGCAACACGCGACCCGGCACATGGCCGCGGCGGCCAACCCATTGGCGGCCGAGGCCGGGCGCGAGATTCTGCGCCAGGGCGGCTCCGCCGTGGACGCGGCAATCGCCATGCAAGCCGTGCTGACCCTGGTGGAACCACAAGCCACCGGCATCGGCGGCGGCGCGTTCATCATGGTCTGGGACGGCAAGCAGGTGCACGCCTACGACGGGCGTGAAACCGCGCCGGCGGGTGCCACCGAGAAACTCTTCCTCAAGCCTGACGGAACGCCAATGGCCTTCACCCAGGCCCAGATCGGCGGACGCTCGGTGGGTACGCCCGGGGTGATGCGCGCCCTGGAACTGGCCCACCGCAAGCAGGGCCGTCTGCCCTGGGCGAAGCTCTTCGATCCCGCCATCCGCCTCGCCGAACAAGGCTTCGCGATCTCACCGCGGCTGCACAAGCAGATCGTCGCCAGCCCGTTCCTGCCCCACTCGCCAGCCATGGCCGCGTACTTCCTCAATGCCGACGGCAGCCCGAAAGCCGTCGGTACGACGCTGAAGAATCCACAACTGGCCGCCGTACTCAAGCGCATCGCCAACGAAGGCACGGATGCGCTCTACAAGGGGGCCATCGCCAAGGAGATCGTCGCGGCGGTCAATGGCAGCGCCAACCCCGGCAGTCTCTCGCTGGCCGACCTGCAAGGCTACCAGGCCAAGGAACGCACGCCGCTGTGCTCGGACTACAAGCAGTGGCAGCTCTGCGGCATGCCGCCACCGTCCTCCGGCGGCATCGCCATCGCACAGATCTTCGGCACCTTGCAGGCCCTGGAAGCACAGGACAAACGCCAAGCGCTGCCCGCGCTCGGCCCGCTGAAAAGCTCGAGCCCCGCCGGCCTCGAACCGCAACCACAAGCCGTGCACCTGATCGCCGAAGCCGACCGGTTGGCCTATGCCGACCGTGGCCTATATGTCGCCGACAGCGATTTCATCCCGGTTCCGGTCGCCGGGCTGATCGACCCCGGCTACCTCGCCAGTCGCGCCCGCCTGATCGGTGAACGCAGCCTGGGCCAGGCCGAACCCGGGGTCCCGGCCGGAATCCAGGTGGCCCTGGCCCCGGACCGCTCGCCGATGCGTATCGCCACCTCGCAGATCGTCGCCGTCGACGACCAGGGTGGCGCCGTGTCGATGACCACCACGGTGGAAAGCTCGTTCGGTTCGCACCTGATGGTCGAGGGTTTTATCCTCAACAACCAGTTGACCGACTTCTCCTTCGTCCCGAGCGAAAATGGCAAACCGGTGGCCAATCGGGTCGAGCCGGGCAAGCGACCACGCTCGTCCATGGCGCCGACCCTGGTGTTCGACCGCGCGAACGGCGAGTTTATCGGCACCGTCGGCTCGCCCGGCGGCTCGCAGATCATCGAGTACGTCTCCAAGACCCTGGTCGGCCTGCTGGACTGGAAACTCGACCCGCAGTCAGCCATCAATCTGCCCAACTTCGGCAGCCGCAATGGTCCCACCGAACTGGAGCAAGGCTTGTTCTCGCCGCAACTGCTGAAGGCCCTGCAGGACCGGGGCCATGTCATCAACGAACTGGAGATGACCAGCGGTACCCAGGCCATCATGCGCGTGCGTGACGCCAAGGGGCAGTCGTCATGGGCCGGCGGCGCCGACCCACGGCGTGAAGGCGAGGCCCTGGGCGACTGAAACATCTTGGCACACACAGGCACTACCGCTCTTCACAAGATGTTGAGAAATCGCCCCGTATACTTTTTCGATCAACAGCTTGCCTTGCGACCCAATTCCTCTCTTTCGGTATGACTATGCGAATGACACGCCCTTTCCTGCTCCTGCTCCTGCTGAGTGGCCTATTGTTCTTTTTCGGACTGGGCAATCACGAACTGCAAGGTTCCACCGAGTCCCGGGTGGCCGGGATCGCGATGGAGATGCACCTGACCCAGGACTGGGTCACCCCGCACCTGCTCGGCGAACCCTTTCTGGAAAAACCACCGCTGAGCCTCTGGCTCGATGCCGGCGCCATCCAGCTGTTTGGCGGCACGCCCCTGGCCGTGCGTCTGGCCTCGGCGTTCGCCGGCCTGTTCACGGTGCTCGCGCTGTTTGTCTTCCTGCGCAAGATCGGGCGCCCCACCTTGCTGGCCTGGACCGCCGCGGCCATGCTCGTGACCATGGCCAGTTACCTGGGCAATGCCCGCCAGGTCGGTGAAGACGCGCTGCTCTGCCTCGGTGTAACCCTGGCCCTGCTGGCCTTCTACCGCGCGAACGAGCAGCGCTCGCAGAACAACCCAAGCCTGGGCGCCTGGAGTGTCTTCGCCCTCGGCATCGTGATCTCGACCCTGAGCAAAGGGGTGTTGGGCCTCGCCCTGCCCGGTATCGTGATTTTCGTCTACCTGGTGACTCAAAGCCTGATCGACAAACGCTTCGACCTCGGCAACTGGCTGCGCCCGGCGCTGTTCACCGCGCTCGGGCTGATCCCCCTGCTGATCTGGCTGTGCCTGCTCTATCAGCGCGGCGGCATGCAGGCGGTCGGCGAAGTGCTCTGGGCCAACAGCGTCGGACGTTTCAGCGGCTCCTTCACCGCCGCCGGGCACTACGAACCGTTCTACTACTATCTGGCCAAGCTCCCGGAAGCCTTCCTGCCCTGGAACCTGCTGGTGTACCTGGGCCTGTGGAGCCTGCGCAAGCGTCTGGTGGATAATCGCCACCTGCTGTTCGCCAGCGTCTGGTTCCTGGCCCAGTTCACCCTGCTGACCCTGGCCTCCAGCAAGCGCATGGTCTACATGGTGTCCATGGCTCCGGCCGCCGCCATCATCGCCGCCGAATATTCAGCGCTGATCCTCGAGTGGCTGCGTGGGCGCTCGGCCACTTCAGCTTTCAGCGCCAAGCTGGTGAAGCTTCACCGGCCCCTGGCCATGGGGCTGCTGGCACTGGTGGTCTGCGGTTACCTGGTGGCGGCGGCACGGGAGTCGCGTTCTGACCTCAAGAACTCCTTCAAACCCTTGACCGACCAGGTCATCGAACTGCAGGCCCATGGCAAGCAGGTAGCCCTGTACCATCCGGAAGAACGCCTGGCCTCCACCGTGTTCTATACCCGGCGCCAGCAGCAGGTGCTGATGAGCGAAGCCGAGCTGACGGCCTTCCTGGCCGCCTCGCCGGACAATGTGGTCATCGTCGACCAGGGCCAGAACGTGTCGCCGCCAGCGGCGCCGATCAAGGTCCTGGCCAACATCACCATCGGCGGCAAGCGTTTCTATACGTTCTACGGGCAATAAGCTGCACCGCACGCTCCATCGGTAAAGAACCGGCGCCTCGCAGCGCCGGTTTTTTTTGCCTGAAAAAAGCCCGCCTCAGGCCGAGACAGACAACGTTATCGTCATTACAGCGACATCTTGAAACATATGGCATAACAAAATCCTTTCAGCTAATGGCATTACCGCCGATATCCCCCCTACGAACAAATTCAGCTGGCTCCAAAAACAACACCTTCCAGCCACCCGATAGCACGCGACACCAAGTTCCTGGAGGAATTTAATGAATAGCTGGTTTGGCAATATCAGCGTCAATCTGAAACTGGGCCTGGGTTTCGGCCTGGTACTGCTCCTGACGATCATCCTGGCGCTGACCGGCTGGAACAGCCTGGGCGGTCTGATCGACCGCAGCAACTGGATGAGCGACATCACCCAGCTCAATGCCTCGCTGACCAAACTGCGGGTGGCACGTCTGCAATACATGCTGACCAATGGCGACGAAACCGCCGCACAGAACGTGCAGGTCAACCTGGACGCGTTCATCGTGCAACAGAAAAAGCTGCTCGACAGTTTCAAGAGCCCGGAAAACCTCAAGCTGCTCAAAGAGCAGGACGACCTCATCAAGCAATACCAACAATCGCTGAACAAGATGCGCGATAGCTATCGCACGGCCAACAGCGCACGCCAGACCATGGGCGACAACGCCGAAACCATCAACAAACTGATTACCGCCATCCATGCCCAGGTGCTGCAAATGGCGCCCGGCGAGGAAGGCCGCTTCGAACGCTTCCAGGCCATCACCCGGGCCAAGGAGCAGTTCCAGCTGACGCGTTATGAAGTGCGTGGCTACACCGCCAACAGCAACCCCGACACTGAGCAGAAAGCCTTCAATCAACTGAGCGCAGCGATCGATGGCCTCAAGGCCCTGGCGCAAGCCTTCAGCGTGGCCGAACAGGGCGCCGTGAGCCAGCTCGAAACCGCCCTGGGCAACTACCGCACCGCCATGCAGGCCTACAAGACCGCCAACGCCGCCGCGTTGCAGGCGCGCAAGGAAATGACCGAGCAAGGCAACGACATCGTCGCACGCAGCGAAGCGCTGTATCAGATCCAGCTGGACCGTCGTGACAGCGAGAGCGCCCAGGCCCGCACCCTGCAACTGGGCAGTACATTGCTGGCCTTGTTGGTCGGGATTCTCGCCGCCGTGATCATTACCCGGCAGATCACCCGGCCGATCCGCGAGACCCTCGGTGTGGTCGAGCGCATTGCCGCCGGCGACCTGACCCACAACCTGGTGGTGACCCGCCGCGATGAACTGGGCGTGTTGCAACAAGGCATCCAGCGCATGGGCAGCACCCTGCGCGACCTGATCAGCGGCATCCGCGACGGCGTCACCCAGATCGCCAGCGCCGCCGAGGAGCTCTCGGCGGTCACCGAACAGACTAGTGCCGGAGTCAACAGCCAGAAAGTGGAGACCGACCAGGTCGCCACGGCCATGCACGAAATGACCGCCACCGTTCAGGAGGTCGCGCGCAATGCCGAACAGGCCTCCCAGGCCGCGGCCGCGGCGGACGGTGAAGCCCGCGCGGGTGACAAGGTGGTCGGTGAGGCCATCGCCCAGATCGAACGCCTGGCCACCGAAGTGGTGCGCTCGACCGAAGCCATGACCGTGTTGCAGCAGGAAAGCGACAAGATCGGCGCGGTCATGGACGTGATCAAGGCGGTGGCCGAACAGACCAACCTGCTGGCACTCAACGCCGCCATCGAGGCGGCGCGGGCCGGTGAAGCCGGACGCGGGTTCGCGGTGGTGGCCGACGAAGTCCGCGGTCTGGCCCAACGCACGCAGAAGTCCACCGAGGAAATCGAGGGCCTGGTGGCTGCCTTGCAAAACGGCACCCAGCAAGTGGCGAACGTGATGAATAACAGCCGCAGCCTGACCGACAGCAGCGTCGCCCTGACCCGCAAGGCCGGCGCCTCACTGGAGAACATCACCCGCACGGTGTCAAACATCCAGTCGATGAACCAGCAGATCGCCGCGGCGGCCGAGCAGCAGAGCGCGGTGGCCGAGGAGATCAGCCGCAGTATCGTCAATGTGCGCGACGTGTCCGAACAGACCGCCGCCGCCAGCGACGAAACCGCCGCCTCCAGCGTCGAACTGGCCCGCCTGGGCAATCAGCTACAGATGATGGTCAGCCACTTCCGCGTATAACGCCATGGCCTCGCGATGCCCCACGGAACGGAATCAGTGGCGCGGGGGCCGCAACGAAGGTGCTGTCAGGCGCAAATCGCGTTGGTAAACACCAGCCGGTTACCGAATGGATCATAGAGGGTCATGTCCAGGCTTCCCCAGGGCATGGCCTGGATCTCAAGCGGTGCGGCGCCCGTCGCCTTGTCCAGCAAGCGCGCCCTGAACCCCTCCAGTTCGTCGGTTTCGATACGCAGCGCCGCCCCCGGCGCCGCATCGCCAGTGTGCTCGCTCAGGTGCAGCACGCAATCGCCCCGGGACACTTGCAGGTACAACGGAAACCCGGGCTCGAAACGATGCTGCCAATCGACGCGGAAGCCAAGGAAGTCAACGTAGAACGCCAACGCCTTGCCCTCGTCGTCGATACGCAAGACGGGCGTGGTTTTACCGAAGCTCATGAGGGGGTCTTCCTGGCTACCTGAATCAAAGCGCTTCGGCCTGGAAAACAGATTCTTTAATAGCTAGGTGCCAGCACCGCCAAAAGAGCGAACCCGGTCGCAAAAACCGCGTCGTAAAGCCCCCGGCGCCCTCACACCATCTCGTTGAGGATCCACTCGGTCACCGAGGTCCGCTTGGGCACCCAGCCCAGCAATTCGCGGGCCTTCCGGCCACGCACCCGGCTGTTGGAGCCCAGGCCGTAGTTGGCCATTTCATAACCCCACTCGGCTTCGGCATCGGCCAGCGGCCAGTCTTGCTGCTCGCCCAGGTGCAGGGCGCGGGCCATGGCGCGGGTCATATCGATAAACGCGGCCTCGCCGCTTTCCACGAAATAGAAGGTGCCCGCCGGCGTCTTCGTCAGCGCCAGCAGGTACAACGCCACCACATCGTCGATATGCACGTTGGACCAGATGTTCCGGCCACTGCCGACATGACGCACCACACCACTCTTGCGTGCCTGCTTGAGCAGCCGCGGCAACTGCACGCTATCGCGCTTCACACCCAGGCTGTGACCGTAGATCAGTGTGTTGCAGAGCACCGCCGAACGCACGCCGAACGCGGCCGCGCCCAACACCAGGTTGTCGATGGCCACGCGGGCGGCCTTGTCGACGGTCGGTTCGGGCAGGTGATCTTCGTAGTAGATGTTGTCGCTGGCCAAGCCACCGGAGGCATCGCCGACGATGCTTGAGCCGCTGGTGTGCAGCAAGACCTTGTCGGAACCGCGCAGGGCGCCGAGCAAGGCTTCGACCGCGCCACGATGGTCGCTGCTGGCGGCGTTGATCACCGCGTCGGCCTGACGCGCCTGTTCGGCGAGCAGCAGGCTGTCATCCAGGCTGCCGATGACCGGAGCAATGCCCAGGTGACGCATTGCTTCGGCCTGTTCGGCGCTGCGCACAAGCCCCGTGACCCGATGCCCGGCCTTGACCAGGCCCGTGGCGATGGAGCCGCCGATAAAGCCGGCGGCGCCGGTAATGAAAACGTTCATGGTGAGACTCCGTGCAGGGGTAAGTAATCGATCCAGTATCGAAGACTTATCCGTGCCGAATAAGCCGGCATGGCCCAATTCACTCTTGCGCGGGAGTCACGAATTGCCTGAGAACATTGTCTTGACCAACAAGCACTGGAGCGGCGTAACCCGCCAGCTTGTCCTGGATAAAATCGAGGAAGCACTGAATCCGCAACGCCAGTTGCGAGTTGCGGTAGTACACCGCGTGAATCGGCTGGCGATAACCGCTATTGGCTTCGGGCAGGATCACCCGCAGGCGCCCGGAGTGGATATCCTGGTGGGTCATGAAGTGCGACAGGCAGACAATGCCCTGTCCTTCCAGCGCCAACTGGCGCAAGGTCTCGCCGCTGGACGCGCTGATACCCGGCTGGATCTGCCAGCGGTCGCCCTGGGCATGCCGCAACGGCCAGTGGTTCAGGCTTTCGGTCTGGGTGAACCCAAGCAGCGTGTGCCCGGACAACTCGCTGACGCTGGCCGGCACCCCATGCCGCTCCAGATACGCGGGACTGGCGAGGATATTCAGCGGGCTGCTGCCCAGGGAGCGCGCATGCAGGGTCGAGTCCGCCAGGTTACCGATACGAATGGCGACATCGGTACTTTGCTCCAGCAGATCGATAATCAGATCGTTGCTGTTGAGTTCCAGCTGGATATCCGGGTACAGGCGACGAAACTCCGCGATATAGGGCACCACCGCATGCAGCATGAAGGGCGAGGCGGCATTGATCCGCAGGCGTCCGGAGGGTGTCTGCTGACGCAGGGACAGGCGCTCTTCCAGCTCATCCATCTGCGCCAGGATCTGCTTGGCCCGCTCGAAGAAGAACTTGCCCTCCTCGGTCAGGTCCATGCGCCGCGTGGTGCGATTGATCAAGGTGATTTCCAGCTTGGCCTCGAGCCGCGACAGGCTGCGACTGACCGCCGAGGGAGTCTGGCCGACCTGTTCGGCCGCGGCGGAAATCGAGCCGCACTCGATCACGCACACGAAGATCTGCAATTCATCGGATCTGGCTTTCACCGCCGTTCCTCGTTGGAAAAACAGCCTTGATAGTAGCCGCCCCTTGCATTGAAACCCATGGCTTTTGCTCAAAGCACATGAATAGCCAAGCAATTGTTGCCTAGGTTTTTGTGGCCAGCGGAACGGCTCCCCCCTTCTTCGGCTAGCCGCCGCTCAGCAAGTGCCCGCCCAGCAGGCCCAGGCCGATAAAAAATACCCGTTTGAACAGCACGGCACTGACCCGCTGACGCAGCCATTGCCCCAGCAGCATGCCGAGGAGAGCGGGAACCAGGACCAGCAACGAGGCGCCGAGGGCACCGTCGCCCAACGCACCACGCCAGAACAGGCCGAGCGCCAGTGCCAGGGTCGATACGCTGAACGACAGGCCCAGCGCCTGCACCAGCTCATCCTTGTTCAACCCCAGCGCTTGCAGGTAAGGCACGGCGGGAATGACGAACACGCCGGTGGCCGAGGTGATGATGCCCGTGACCAGCCCACACGCCGGGCCCAACCAACGCTCCAGGCCGGCACCAACCCGCAGCGGTGGCAGGAACAGGCCGCTCAAGGCATACAGCAGCAAGGCCGCGCCCAGTGCCCGCACCACCCCATGACCGCCGTCCATCCCGCCCAGCCACAGCGTGCCACCGGCAGTACCGAGGAAGATCGCCAGCAACATCGGCCATAACCGCCGGAGCAGGCTCGACAGATGTCCACCCGCCGCCAGTTGCCAGACATTGGTCAGGGTCGCTGGAATGATCAACAAGGCCGCAGCCTGCGTCGGAGCCATAGCCAGGCCGAGCAAACCCATGGCAACCGTTGGCAGCCCGAGGCCGATCACGCCCTTGACCATGCCCGCCAGCAGAAAGGTGCCCAGTACCAGTAGAGAAAGGGTCAGGCCCAGGTTCTGGTAAAACTCGAGAAGTGTTTTCATGGGCATAGGCTGAACCCGGGCGACGAGTTTGAAAATCTGCCATCCGTTGAGCTAGCCTCTTGAATAGCAAGAGACAGACTCAACCTGTAGAAGCCAGCTTGCTGGCGATGAGGCCCTTGGGTCTTGCCTTGCCCTTATGGTCGCCATCGCCAGCAAGCTGGCCCCTACGGTTTTTTTTGGGGGGGCACACTGAATCGAGCGTATGAACATGCACTTCGACCTGATCGACCTTCAGTTGCATCTGAACATCCTCGATGCCGGCAACATCACCGCCGGGGCCGCGCGCAGTCACTTGTCATTGCCGGCCGCCAGTGCGCGGATACGGGCTCTGGAAGCGTCCCTTGGCACACCGCTGTTCCTGCGCGGTCGCCGGGGTGTCAGCCCCACGCCCGCCGGCAAGGCCCTGGTCCAGCATGCCCGGCTGATGCTGCGACAAGCCGAACGCCTGCGCCAGGACCTGGCCGAGTACGCCCGAGGCGTGAAAGGCCAGGTCCGCCTGCTGGGCAACAGCGCGGCGATCAGCGAATACCTGCCGGAACGGCTCGCCGACTTCCTGCACAGCCACCCCCATATCGATATCGACCTGCAGGAGCTGCCCAGCCTGCGCATTGTTCACAGCATCAGCCAGGGGGCGGCGGAGATGGGTATCGTCTCCGACGCCGTGGATACCCGGGACTTGCAGACCCGCTACTTTTGCGATGACCCATTGGTGGTGGCGATCCCTCGGGACCACCCTTTGGCGCGGCAACCGCACTTGCGCTTCAACGATACCTTGCACCACGAACAGGTCGGCCTGCCTGCAAGCAGCGCCCTGGCGGTGTACCTCGAAGAGCAGGCCCTGCACCTGGGGATGCGCCTGCAACTGCGGGTACGGGCCGACGGCTTCGACGGCGCGTTGCGCATGATCGCCCGTGGTGCCGGTCCCGGCATCGTGCCCCAGGCGACCCTGCGGCGCTGGCCGGGCGTTGCCCCCTTTATCAGCCGCCCACTGCCCGAACCCTGGGCCCGGCGCAAGCTGCTGCTGTGCGCCCGCGCGTTCGAACACCTGCCGGGTTACGCCCGGACCTTGCTCGAGGCGTTATGCGCTCATGGGCAGGTCGATGTCGAACCTGGACAACCGCTCCACGCCGACGACCGCTAGGGTGCAGGCTTCCTCACCAACCTGCGCCCGGAGCCCAGCATGTCCAATCCACCGATCACCGTTCTGCGCGACACCCATCCGTTGCCGGTCCTCGATGCCTGCAAATGGGAAAAACTGGCGGGCGACCCGCACACCGTCAACCTCAACGCCTACACCAGCGAAGACGGCAGCAAGATCATGGGCACCTGGATCTGCACTCCGGGCAAATGGCGGGTCGACTACGTGAAGTGGGAATACTGCCACTTCCAGGAAGGCTACTGCATCATCACCCCGGACGGCCTGGCCCCGATTCACCTGCGCGCCGGCGATATCTTCGTGGTCGAGCCCGGAATGAAAGGCACCTGGGAAGTCGTGGAAACCGTGCGCAAGTACTTCGTCTTCGCCTGATTGCGCGGCGCCGGGACCGGACACCGCCCTTCGCCGCCAGCGAAACGACGCCCGCCCCGGCCACGTCGTTTCGCCCGGCCCCGCTAGACCGACTCGCCGAGCGGCGCAAGCGCCGCTCCCAGGCGATTTGCCAGCACGTAGAGCAGCGCGGCGCTGCCGGCACCGATCAACCACCCCCAGTCGCCGACATTGAAAATCAAGCCGAAAGCTCCCAGCAACGCCAAGCCGATCGATAGACTCCCCGACACAATCAGCGCGAACAAGGCTTTGATGTTCCAGCCGCCCTCGAAAAACAACGAACCATCAGGCGACAGGCTGTACAGATCCTCCAGCTTGATGACCTGCCGCTTCACCAGGTAATAGTCGGCGACCATGATGCCGAACATCGGCCCCAATACGGCGCCGAAGATACTCACGAATAGAGTGATTGCCTGGGGACTCGACACGAACAGCCAGGGGCAGACCAGCACCGAGAGGATCGAGGTAATCAGGCCACCCAGCTTGAAGTTGATTTTCTGCGGCGCGAGATTGGCGATGTCATAGGCGGGCGAGACGAAGTTGGCCACGATGTTGATCCCCATGGTGGCGACGATGAACGTGAGCGCACCGATGATCGAGACCAGTGGGTTGTTGATCTTCTCGACAATCAGCACCGGGTCCATGATGGCCTCGCCGAAGACCTTCATCGAACCGCCGGTGACAATGACCGTGATGATCGCAAAGACGAGGAAGTTCACCGGCAGGCCCCAGAAGTTGCCCTTTTTCATCACCGCCTCACTCTTGGCGAAGCGGGAAAAATCGCCGAAGTTCAGCAGCAACGCGGCGAAGTAGGCCACGATCAGCATCGCCGCGCTGGCCATCAGGCCGATCGACTCCAGGCCCGTGAAGTGCTTATCCGAAAACTGCATCGAAAAACTGTCCATGCCCGTCTTCGAAATCATCCAGCCGGCCAGCACGAACATGACCAGATAGACCACCGGGCCGCAGAAATCGATAAATTTGCGGATCGTCTCCATCCCGGCGAGGAAGATCACCAACTGAAAGAACCACATGAAGGCGAAACTGATCCAGCCCAGCGTGGACAGTCCCAGCAGACTGTTGTGGGTGAAATCCTGCGCCGCGGGCAGCAGCGCGATCACCAGCACCTGCACGGCCTTGGAGGCGAAATAGGTCTGCACCCCGTACCAGACGATTCCCACGACCCCGCGCACGATCGCGGCGAGATTGGCGCCCATGACGCCGAAAGACATGCGCGCGACCACCGGAAACGGAATGCCGTACTTTTGCGACGGCTTGCCGATCAGGTTCATCAGGAAATAGACAATGGTGATCCCGACGATCATCGAGAGCAGCACCTGCCAGCCCGTCAGCCCGAGAAAGAACAGGCTGGCGGCAAAGGTATAGCCACCGACCGAATGCACGTCGGACATCCACATCGAGAACAGGCTGAACGTCCCCCAGGTGCGTCCCTCCGGCGCCGTGGGGGCGAGGTCCCGGTTATAGAGCTGGGCGTGCGCGCCGGTGATGACCACCACCGGGACTTGATTTGCATCGATCGACATTGGGCTGACTCCCATGATTTTTCGCATTCTGATTGGCGTTATTTTGAATACATAGGCGAGCGATATTGGTCACAACCTCAAGCCCGATAAACACGCATCAGCAAAATACGCGCCAGAAGAGCCATGCGCCGTCTTGTTCACACACGAAGGGCGGATCTTGAAGGGGCTGTGCGGCGCGACCATTGTTCGATTGGTGCGACCAAGCGCTTGAAAATGGATACATCAATCGATGCAAATTGTTCTTTATAGTGCTCGATCAGCGTAGACGCTTATTTTCAGAGCAAGGACATCGCAGCCTCTTTTGCGCTGCGAAATCGTGCTGAAGGTCATTTGGGCGATGGGCGGGGGGGACGGCTTGATGACAGCAAGGCGCGCGAGCGGTGCAGCCCTTGCGCCAATCTGGTGCCTGGGTTCGCTGACGCGCCCCAGGACTGAGGTTCAGAACAACCCCAACTGCCCGCCGATCAAGGTGCTGAAATCATCCTGAACAAAGGGCAGGATCGCATCCGCCACCGGCTGTAGCTGCCGGGTGATGTAGTGGTCGTAGTCGATCGGCGCGCGGCGTATCTCCAGCGGCTCGGGGCCGGCGAGGGTGATCACGTAGCTGATCCAGCCACCGCTCTGGTACTGCCGCGGTCGTCCCTGCGCATCGTTGTACTCATCGGCCAGGCGCGCTGCTCGCACATGGGGCGGCACATTGCGTTGATAATCGCCCAACTGGCGGCGCAGGCGCTTGCGATAGACCAGCCGCTCATCCAGCTCGCCCGCCAGGGTCCGGCGCACGTAGTCGCGCACATAATCCTGATACGGCAGTCGGTCGAAGATGCGCCGATACAGCTCCTGCTGGAACTCCTGGGCCAGAGGCGACCAGTCGCTGCGCACGGTTTCCAGGCCTTTGTAGATCATCTCCCGACTACCGTCGGCACGGCTCACCAGACCGGCATAACGTTTCTTGCTGCCCTCCTCGGCCCCACGAATGGTCGGCATCAGGAAGCGGCTGAAATGGGTTTCGAACTGCAACTCCAGAGCACTGTCCAGCCCGAGCGCCTGTTGCAGGTGCTCGCGCCACCACTGGTTGACCTGCGCCACCAGGCGGCGGCCGATCTGCGCGGCGGCGTCCTCGCTGTGGGCCGCCTTCAGCCAGACAAAGGTGGAGTCGGTATCGCCATAGATCACCGCGTAGCCCTGGGCTTCGATCAGTTGCCGGGTCCGCCGCATGATCTCGTGGCCGCGCAGGGTGATCGAGGACGCCAGGCGCGTATCGAAGAAGCGGCAGCCGCTGGAACCGAGCACGCCATAGAAGGCATTCATGATGATCTTCAAGGCCTGGGACAACGGCGCATTGTGCTCGCGCTTGGCCGCCTCCCGGCCCTGCCAGACGCTCTCGACGATGGCCGGCAGGCAATGCCGCCTGCGGGAGAAGCGCGCGCCGCGAAAGCCAGGCAGCGAATCACGGTCGTCGGGATGGCGCAGGCCCTCCACCAGTCCCACCGGGTCGATCAGGAAGGTGCGGATGATCGACGGGTAGAGGCTTTTGTAATCGAGCACCAGCACCGACTCGTACAAGCCGGGCCGCGAGTCCATGACGAAACCGCCGGGACTGGCTTCGGGAGTGCGCTCACCCAGGTTCGGCGCAACGAAGCCCTGACGATGCATCAACGGCAGGTAGAGATGGGTGAAGGCCGCCACCGAACCGCCGCTGCGGTCGGCGGGCAGGCCGGTAACCGTGGCGCGCTCCAGCAGGAAGGTCAGCAACTGGGTCTTGTCGAAGATCCGCGTCACCAGCTCGCAGTCCTTGAGGTTGTAGCGCGCCAGGGCGGGCTTGTCCTCGGCGAACATGCGGTCGATCTCGTCCATGCGCTGGTATGGGTTGTCGATGGACTTGCCCTCCCCGAGCAGGTGCTGCGCCACGTATTCGAGGCTGAAGGAAGGAAAGCTCCAGGTCGCCGCGCGCAGGGCCTCGATGCCGTCGATGATCAAGCGGCCGGCGGCCGCCGCGAAGTAATGGGTGTTGCGCGCGCCATTGTCGCGCCAGCCCATGACATCACCGCCACGGCCCAGGCGCAGCGGCACCTTCAAGCGTTCGGCGTGTTCGTGCAGCACCCGCAGGTCGAACTGCACCAGGTTCCAGCCGATGATCGCGTCGGGGTCGTGCAGGGCCAGCCAGTCGTTCAGGGCTTCGAGCAAGCCGGCGTGGGTATCGCGGTAGTCGAACTTGAAATCGACCGAGGTGGCGTCGCCGTTCGGCGGTCCCAGCATATACACCTGGCGCTCGCCACAGCCCTCCAGGGCGATGGAATACAGTTCGCCCTGCATGGTGGTCTCGATATCCAGCGACACCAGCTTCAAGCGCGGGCGATAGTCCGCCGCCGGTTTCATCTGGGTATCGAGCAGCGGGCCGTCGGGGTTGGCGGTACCGCCGAACTGGACTGGGGCGGTGATGAAGCGCTCCATCAGATAGCGCTCGGGCGGGCGGATATCGGCTTCGTAGACATCGACGCCGCCCTTGCGCAGCCGCTTTTCGATATTCATCAACTGCCGGTGTTGCTGGCAATACAGGCCGAGGACCGGGCGGTGATGGAAGTCCAGCAGTTCCAGCGGGCGCAACTCGACCCCACGCTCGCCATGCAACAAAGCTTCGGCGCGTTGACGATGGGCGGCGGGAATGAAGGCAACGGAAGGTTGCGGCGGCAATCGGACATGCCGGGGACCGTTGTCGGTCGCCAGCCAGAACTCGACCTGCGTGCCCGTGGGGGTGTCGCGCCAATGCCGGGTCAGGACAAAACCCTGCTGTAGATCCACCACCCGCACCTCGAAAGCATTTTCAGGCGGATGATTCTACGCGCCCTGACCGGTCAGGTGTGTGGGAGTGGCGCTTGTTGGATCGCGGCACTACGGCGATCCAACAAGCGCCGCTCCCACAGGCCTACGGTTTGCGATAGGTATTGATGATCGCCGAGAAATCCTTGCCGCCTTCCCCGCGCAGACTCATCGCCTGGTAAAGCTGCTGCGCCACCGCGCCGAGCACCACCGGCTGATGCGCCTGACGCGCCGCTTCCGTCGCCAGCCCCAGGTCCTTCAACATCAACTCGGCACCGAAACCGCCGGTATAGCCGCGCGATGCCGGCGCCGTCTCGACGATCCCCGGCCAGGGGTTATAGATTTCCGAACTCCAGCAGCGCCCGGTGGAACTGTTGATGACCCCGGCCAGCACCTGGGTGTCGATCCCCAGCGCCGCGCCAAGGGCCATGGCTTCACTGACCCCGACCATGGAAATGCCCAGCAGCAGGTTGTTGCAGATCTTGGCGATCTGCCCGGTGCCCACTTCGCCGCAATGGACGATATTGCGCCCCATTTGCGCCAAAACCGGTTGCACGGCGGTGAACAGCTCCAGGGATGCCCCGACCATGAAGGTCAGGGTCCCGGCCGTGGCGCCGCCGGTACCACCGGACACCGGCGCATCGCCCATCGCCACACCCTGTTTGGCCGCGGCCGCAGCCACATCCCTGACGGTCTGCGGATCGATAGTGCTGCAATCCAGCGCCGACACGCCCCGGCCAATACCGGCCAGCACCCCATCCTCGCCCAGCCAGACGCTGCGCACATGGGCCGCCGCCGGCAGCATGCTGATCACCAGCTCACAGCCCTGGGCGGCGCTTTTCGGCGACTCGCTGATTGTCCCGCCGAGGGCCGCCAGCTCCTCCAGCACGGTCTTGTTCAGGTCGAACAGATTCAGGCTGTGCCCGGCCTTGATCAGGTTGCGCGCCATCGGCGCGCCCATGTTGCCCAAGCCGATAAATGCAATCTTCATGGCAGCTTCCTCACTCAGCGCAGATTGATGGTGGTGTTCACACCGTGGTTGACACTGTCATCGTCGAACCAGCGACTGGTGACCGTCTTGGTCTGAGTGTAGAACTGCACCACCTGCTTGCCGTAAGGCCCGAGATCGCCGAGCTTGGAACCGCGCGAACCGGTGAAGCTGAAGAACGGCACCGGCACCGGGATCGGGATATTGATGCCGACCTGGCCGACATCGATTTCGCTCTGGAACTTGCGCGCCGAGGCGCCGCTCTGGGTGAACAGGCCAGTGCCGTTGCCGAACGGGTTGGCGTTGACCAGGGCAATCGCCTCGTCAAGGGTGTCGACTTCCAGCACCAGCAGCACCGGGCCGAAGATTTCCTGGGTGTAGATCTGCATGTCGGTGGTCACCCCGGAGAACAGGGTCGGGCCGACGAAGTTGCCGTGTTCGAAGCCCGGCACCTTGATGTCGCGACCGTCCAGCTCGAGCTTGGCGCCTTCCTTGATACCGCTTTCGATCAGCCCCAGCACCCGCTCTTTCGCCCGTTTGGAAATCAGCGGGCCGACATCGGTGCCCGGCTCACTACCGGCATTGACCTTGAGTTTCAGCGCCAGGGCCTTGAGGTCCGGCAGCCATTGTTTCGCCGCGCCCACCAGCACCACCACCGAGGTGGCCATGCAACGCTGGCCGGCCGCGCCGAAACCGGCGCCGACCAGGGCATTGAGGGTCTGTTCGCGGTTGGCATCGGGCAGCACCACGGCGTGGTTCTTCGCCCCCATCATCGACTGCACGCGCTTGCCGTGACGGCCGGCGAGGTCGTAGACATGGGTACCGACGGCGGTCGAACCGACAAAGGAAACGGCCTTGATGTCCTTGTGGGTGCACAGCGCATCCACCACATCCTTGCCGCCATGCACCACGTTCAGCACGCCCGGCGGCACCCCGGCTTCCAGCGCCAGTTCCACCAGCAGCAAGGTCGACAGCGGGTCCTGCTCGGATGGCTTGAGGACGAAGGTGTTGCCGCAGGCAATCGCCATCGGGAACATCCACAGCGGAATCATCGCCGGGAAGTTGAACGGGGTGATCCCGGCGCAGACACCGATGGGCTGGCGCAGGGTGTAGGTATCGACACCGCCGGCGACGTTCTCGGCGAACTCGCCCATTTGCAGGGTACCGATGGAGCAAGCGTGTTCCACCACTTCCAGGCCGCGGAAGATATCGCCTTCGGCGTCGGCAATGGTCTTGCCCTGTTCGGCGCTGAGGACCACGGCGATGCGTTTGGAGTGTTCGCGGATCAGCGCTTGCAGCTTGAGCATGATGCGCATGCGCGCGCCGATGGGGGTCAGCTTCCAGGTCTGGAAGGCGCGATGGGCGGCGGCGATGGCGGCGTCCACTTCATCGGCGGTGGCGAAGGGAACCTTGGCCAGGACTTCCTGGGTCGCCGGGTTGACGATGTCATGCCATTCCTGGGTTTTGGATTCGACCCACTGGCCATCGATCAGCAACTTGGCGGTCTTGAGCGTGGTGTCGGGCTTGAGAGAAACGTTCATTGAAGTCTCCTGAATTATTGTAGGGGCGAATCCTGGACGGGCGGTCCGAAACGGGCGAGGCAGCGCCCGAGCATGGTGACTGGACTGTTTTTGGAGTATAGATGTGCGTTCTTCTAATAAGAATGCACATAAAAACCGGACCAACATGCAAAAAAACATCACGTCTTTGGGTTCATTGAACTGGGACGACCTGAAGTTTTTCCTCGAGGTCGCCCGTACCCGCAAGGCCAGCAGCGCAGCCAAGCGCCTTGGAGTGGACTACACCACGGTGTCGCGACGCATCAGCTCACTGGAGGGTGCACTGGGCACCTTGCTGTTCGAGAAATCGCGGACCAATGGCTTTGTGCTGACCGCCGAGGGCCAGCGCTTGCTGGGCTATGCGGAGTCCATCGAAAGCACCTTGCACATGGCTTGCGAGCAAGTCTCCGGGTCTGGGGTGGCGCTGTCGGGGCATGTGCGGATGGGCTGCACGGAGGGTTTCGGCAGCTTTTTCATCACCCCGCAGTTGAGTCACTTCGTCGACGCCTACCCGGCGATTTCCGTCGATATCCTGCCGTTGCCGCACTTCATCAGCCTGTCCAAGCGCGAGGCGGATATCGTCATTGCCCTGGAGCGTCCGGAGCATGGGCCGTATGTGTGCTGCAAGCTGTGCGACTACCGTTTGCAGCTGTATGCGACCCAGGCGTATCTGGACCAGCACCCACCGATCCGCCGGGCCAGCGACCTGGGGCGGCATCAGTTTGTCAGCTATGTCGACGACCTGGCGTTCAGCAACGAACTGCTGTACCTGGCCAATGCCCTGCCGAATGCCACGGCCAACCTGCGCAGCACCAGCGTGATCGCGCAGTTCGTCGCGGCGCAACAGGGCCGGGCGCTGGCGATCCTGCCGTGTTTCCTCGCGGCCCAGGATCCGAGGTTGCTGCCGGTGCTGGCAGATGAGGTGAATATTACCCGGCAGTTCTGGATGTACTGCCGGGAGGATTTGCGCAAGCTGAAGCGCATTACCTTGTTGTGGGATTACATTCGGGATGTGACGGAGCGCAATCAGGCGCTGTTGATGGGGGAAACGCGGAGCATGGTTTTCCACGATTGAGACCGGGTGCGATCCCTTGTCGGAGCTGGCTTGCCGGCGATGGCGTCATTGCGGGCGACTCAAGCCTCCAGGGCCCCATCGCAGGCAAGCGCAATTCGGCACCGCGGAAGAAGTCTTCACTCAGCTCAGGGATTTCGCTGGTGTCGATATCCTGGTCGTTCAGCTTGGCCAGGTGCTCCCAGTCAGTTTTCGATGTTTTCGACATAGTATTTGGCCTCCTGTTTGGAAGGTTTTCGGGCAGACCAGATGCTCGGCAAGACAGGACGCGATCCCTTGTAGGAGCAGGGCTTGCCCGCGAAGGGGCCCTCAAGATCGCTAAAAGCTTCGCGGGCAAGCCACACTCAGGTTGTGTGGTGTTTTCAGATCCGCGTTTTTTCCGATCAGGCCTGCAAGGCACTTGGCTGACGATCCGTGAATCGCCCCTGCATTGCATCCAACGCATCGCAGCCATCCTGCAACAACAGATAGGCCGCTGAGGCGAAGTGTTGAAGATCGCGGTCGCAGGTATTGCCAATGCTCATGCAGGTTAGGCTGTGGCTCAGGTCTCGAGCTGACTTCAGACGCTGTATGGCAAATTCGTAGAGGTTGCGCACCGGGACATCGAGCTTGAGGTAGAGCACCGGGGCGTCAGTGAGGTTGCTTTGTAGCGGGTGGAAATTGGTCATGGTGTAACTCCGTAATAGTCATAGAGTCACCAACATCTGCGGCTAAACAAACGAGGGTGGCAGCTGTACGCGGGTTAGCCGACCGGGGACTATTACGAAACCCGGCACACCCGCAGGTGTCCCACGCACAGCCGCCATAACAAAAAACCAGGCAGCAAAAAAGCCACCAATATCATAAGGCGCTTATGCGTTTCGTAACAGTTTCGATCGGCTAAGACCGGTCACCGATTCGTCGATGACCACCGAACTATAGTTCAGTGACTCGCCGAATAGCTGCCGCTTTTACACCCTGAAATACGTGCCAGTACCGCTGCCAGCGCTGGCACTTTTACTCCCCGCGACAAGGCTTTCAGCCTTGCAGAACAGCTCAGACACCCGCCAACTTCAACCGCCGCGCATGCTCGACAAACAAGCGGATCGGCTCCGCGCCCTTGCCCACCAGTCCGAACGACTGGTTGACGATATCGAAGTGATCCAGCGGATAGTCATCACCGATCACCGTCCCCAGATGCGAGCTGTTGCGGCCGACCATGCCGTCACACTGCCCGGCCTCGCGCACGAAGGTTTTGGCGAACAGCCGGCAACTGCGGTTGGTACCATCGAACAGGTTGCGCCCGCGATCCGTGATTCCTGGCTGCAAGATCCCGGACCAGGAGTAGTAACGCACCCCATTCACCAACTCATCGCCCTGCCCGCCCCAGCTCCGCGGCAACCCCTGCGGATATTGCCGATTGAACAGCGCGACGCCTTCGCTGGTCAGCGACTGGTGTGACGCCGGCAAATCCATGGGCAGGCGCAGCCCGTAATGGCCAGTGTCCAACCAGCCCATCACACGCGCCACGGCACACAGCAACAGGCTGAGCAGACGAGCACTCAGCCCCTCGCGCGGGTAGTGCTTGTCAAAATAATCCGCCAGTTCCGAGCCATGGTTGGGGCCGGCCACCGAGGTCACCGAGGCCACCCACTCCGGTCGTTTCGCCGCTGCATAACGAGCGGTCAGCGCGCCCTGGCTATGGCCGATCAGGTTGACCTTGTCGGCCCCGGTATCGCGACGGATCTGCTCGATCCGTGCCAATAACTGTTCACCACGAACCTCGCTGGAATGCAGCGGCGACACCGCCACCGGAAACACCTGCGCGCCACCACGACGCAATGCCGGAACAATCCCATACCAATAGGGGAAAAACACCAGGCGAACAAAGCCGAGCATGCCCGGCACCAGCACCAGCGGATAACGTGTAGCAGTCTCTTGCGGCATTCCGTGAGCATCCATGTAGGTCAAGCGCCAAAGTCTGGTTGCACTGCGCAAGTCAAAGCATCGGCATTGAAGATGACAAATGCATTGTGGTGAGCGGGCCTGCCGGTGTCCGCTCAGGCTTTCAGCCCTTCACCGTCTTCGGCGCCTTGCCCGCCTTCATCTGTTCCAACAACGGCGCGCACTGATTCGGTACGTCGCCGCTGGGCGCCACCAGTGCCAGCAGCCCCGCCGCCGGTCCGGCAATCACCCCCAGGGCCACCATGCCGGCGCCGCGCAACATCAACGGCACCGCCTGCACGCCGGCATCGGGTTTGATGAACTTGCCCCGCACATACAAGGGTGAACGCAAGGACAACAAGCGGAACCCCTTGGATTCGGGGGTGATTTTCAGGTCCAACTGCTCGCTGGCAAAGTTGGCCGTGCCATCGATGTAGATGATCGCGTTCTCGGTATCGAAGACAAACAGCCGGGTGGTCGCCAGGCCGCTCTTGATCCCCAGGTCCGCCGCCGCGCAATTGATCTTCACCTCCTTGTCGCCAAAGATTTTTCCGACCACATAGTTGCCCACGTTGAGCCCGGCGATCTCCATCAGCCCACGGCTGATAGCGCCATCGTTGACCAGCATCTTCAGGTCGCCATTGGAGGTACCGAGCAATTTCGCCACCGAGTTGCCGGTACCCGTGATGTCCGCATCGCCATTGAGTTCGCCGAAACTGGTCTGCATCGGTTCGAAGGTCGGGAACAGTTGCTTGAGCTTGAAGTTGCGCGCCGTCAGCTTGGCCCGGCCCTGCATCGGCGTGGCGCGGCCATTGAGGCGGATCTGCGCATCGAGCTTGCCGCCCGCCACGCCGAAACGCAGCGGTTCCAGGCTCAGTTCACCGTCAGTGAGTACCAGGTGGGTATACAGATCGGTAAAGGGCAACTCACTGCTGTGGACGATACGCTTGCCGGTGAACTCGACATCGGCGTCCATGTCGCGCCAGCGCTCGGTGCGGAACTCTTCCACCGGCAGCAACTTGTCCGCCGGCTGCTTGCTTTCACCGCCACGGGCCTTCTGCTTGGCATTCGAGTCGGCGCCGATCAGCGGCGCCAGGTCGGTCATCAGCAGTTGATTGGACACCAGCGTGCCGCTGAGTTTGGGCCGTGGCTGGCTCGCCAGATAAACGAGGTCGCCATGAATATCGCTGGTGCCGATCTTGCCGTTGAAGTTCTCGTAGGTGAACGCGGCGCCAGCGGGATCGCGCAGCTTGGCGATCAGGTGACCGTCGGTCTCATACGCCGGCGAATCCGGCAGGGTGACGCCGGTCAGCGGGTAGAGGTTGCCCAGGCTGCTGCCGGACAGGGTCAGGCGCAGGTCGAGGGCGCCGAGGTTACGCGGGTCGGTCAGGGTCCCGGCGATGGCGATCCGGGTGTCGGCGACCTTCACGTCGGCCTGCACCGGAAAGGGCTTGGCGGCGTCCTGCAGGGCCAACAGGCCACCGATCTTGCCGCTGCCGGCGAGGTTCTGGCCGTGGTACTGCCCCTTGGCTTTCAACGCAAAGGCATAGTCCTGGGGCGACGCCCCCTTCTCCAGGGCCTTTTTCGCGGCCTTGTCACCGACGATATCGCCGAATGGAATGGACTTGCCCAACGGATCGATCACCAGCTCGAGACGGGCTTTCTGGCTCTGGTCGTCAAGAGTGACATGTCCCTTGTCGAAGCCGATGGCACCGATATCCACCACCCAGCTGGACGGTTCGGCATTCGGGTCCTTGGGATCGAACTGGAAGGACCAACTGGCTCGGCCATCGGCCAGGCGTTCGAGGTTGGCATTCGGCTCGGTCAGGTCGATGCGCGGGATAACCACCTGCCGCGCCAGCAGCGGCAAGGGCGAAAGGCGCGCCTCGACCCGCTTGAGCGTGACCATCTGCGGGTTCTTCGCCCAATCGGGATTGCCCAGGGTCAGGTCTTCGGCGATCAGATGGGGCCAGGGTACCCAGGCCCGCCAGCCGCCCTCGTCGGCTTCACGCTGCCAGCGCAGAGACAAATCGCCATTGATGGCGAAGGGACGATGGAGAATGGCCGACACCTTGGCATTGATCGGCGGCTTGATCCGGTTCCAGTCGAACAAAGCGATAACGGCGACCAGCACGGTCAACAGGAGGACGAGGCTGGCACTGGTCCAGGCAAGAATCTTTCGAGTGCGCGTCATTGCACGGGGCTCCTAGAACGACTGACGTCCAAAATTCGACGCATTATGCCTTTATGACCGGTAAACGCCCGACAAGGTTTAACGCCAAAAACCATTGATCGACAACGGCAAGGCACGAGCGGTCCTGACCAATCTGTCAGCTTTTCGTTCGCTGCACGCCCCCATGTGGCGCGGCGGTGAGTCGAAAATACCCATCGCAGGGCAAAGGTAACGTGCTGTAAGCCTCGATCTAGAGGGGTTTGGGTAGAACCATCAATTCCGTTGATTATTAACATTGTGCTTATGAACTTTTATATCGATTTTGCAAGAGTAGCATTAGCTTCGTACCCACTTTATCGCCCTCCTACGGAGCAACCGATCATGAAACGCCAATTAATCCTCAGCCTCACCCTTGCCGTACTGGCTGCCAATGCCTATGCCTTGCCAGCCCGTGAACAAGCGGCTCCACAAGCTCAAGCCAGCCATGCAACCGTTAGCCAAGTGCTGAATACTTTGGCTGCCGATGGTTCCGACCGCACGCCTCAGGGCCAGATCCTGGCTGCCGATGGCTCCGACCGCACGCCTCAGGGCCAAACCCTGGCTGCCGATGGCTCCGACCGCACGCCTCAGGGCCAAACCCTGGCTGCCGATGGTTCCGACCGCACGCCTCAGGGCCAAACCCTGGCTGCCGATGGCTCCGACCGCACGCCTCAGGGCCAAACCCTGGCTGCCGATGGTTCCGACCACACCTTCACCGGCAAGAATGGCGAAGTCGCCGAAGGCGGTCGTGATCGCCTGGAAGAGAAAGGCCTGGTCCAAGACGGCGGTGACCGTGTCATCGAACGTAATCAAGGCCTGAGTTAAGGTCATGCTGGCCTGGAACAAAGCCCGGTCTCCTGGATCGGGCTTTGATATTTCAGGGTTCTGAACATTCACAGTCCTCTCCCCGATTGCCCCTTCCGTAGGGTTCGACGCCGGCAAAGCCGATTTGCTAGAGTGCGCCGCTCTCCTTATCCAGAACATACCCTGCGATGCTGCCCCGCGCCGAACAGAAACAACAGACTCGACATGCGCTCATGGACGCTGCCCGGCACCTGATGGAATCCGGCCGTGGCTTTGGCAGCCTGAGCCTGCGGGAAGTGGCGAAGACCGCCGGGATCGTGCCCACCGGTTTCTATCGGCATTTCGACGATATGGACCAGCTCGGCCTGGCCCTGGTGCGCGAAGTCGGCCAGACCTTCCGCGAAACCATCCGCCTGGTGCGCCACAATGAGTTCGTCATGGGCGGCATCATCGATGCGTCGGTGCGGATCTTTCTTGATGTGGTGGCGGCCAATCGCTCGCAGTTCCTGTTCCTCGCCCGTGAGCAATACGGCGGCTCGCTGCCGGTGCGCCAGGCCATCGGCGCGCTGCGGGAAAACATCAGCACGGACCTGGCGACCGACCTGGGCCTGATGCCCAAGCTCGACCACCTGGACAAGGATGGGCTGACGGTCATGGCCGACCTGATCGTCAAGAGCGTGTTCGCCACCTTGCCAGACATCATCGACCCGCCGTCCGAGCCCCTGCCGGAACACTTGACGCCCCAGGCAAAGATTACCCAACAGCTGCGCTTCATCTTTATCGGCTTGAAGCATTGGCAGGGGCTCGGCAGTACCGAGTAGCCGGAGCGGGTGCCCTGCACCCGGATCGCCAGCAAGCTGGCGATAAGGCCCACAAGGCACCACAAAAGCGCATCGACACCACTCGCGCACCATCTTGAAACATTCCGAAACATGACTACGCTCCCTTTTCAGGCATCCAGCGCTTTCTGACGGGACTTTCCTACGTGGCAGGCGATTGGCAAGCCCCTTGCTCTAGCTCAAGCATCGCTCATTGCCGGAAGCCTCCCGATGTTGGTGATTCATCGCAGAATCGAACCTCAACCCACCTGGGCCGCCGAGCTGCACCTGAACTTCGAAGCCCGTAGCAAAAGTCGCCTGCGCTGTTTCAGTGCCGAGGGCGAGGACGTGGGGCTGTTCCTCGAACGTGGCCAGCCACCACTGCACGACGGCGAATGCCTGGAAGCCGAAGACGGACGCATCGTGCGGGTCTGCGCACGCCCGGAACAACTGCTGCACGTCACCTGCCGCAATGCCTTCGAACTGACCCGCGCCGCCTATCACCTGGGTAACCGCCATGTCGCCCTGCAAGTCGGCGACGGTTGGCTCAGGCTGCTCGACGACTACGTGCTCAAGGCCATGCTCGAACAGCTCGGGGCTCATACCGAAACCCTGGAGGCCCCGTTCCAACCGGAACACGGCGCCTACGGTGGTGGCCATCACCATTCCCGCCATGGCGACGAAGACTTCAACTACCCGCCGCGCCTGCACCAGTTCGGTGTACGCCCATGAATCCGGCCTGGGCGCTGCTGCGCCTGGCCAGCCCACAACTGCCGATCGGCGGCTACAGCTATTCACAGGGCCTGGAAATGGCCGTGGAACAGGCCCGGGTCAAGGACCCCGACAGCGCCCGGCGCTGGATCGCCGATCAATTGTTGCTCAATCTCGCCCGCTTCGAAGCACCGTTGCTGCTCGCCCATTGCCAGGCGGCGGCGGCGGAAAACTGGAGCGAACTGAAACAACTCAGCGCGGAACACCGCGCCAGCCGTGAAACCCGCGAGCTGTATCAGGAAAGCCGGCAGATGGGCTATTCCCTGCAGCAATTGCTCTGCGGCCTGCCGGAGTTGGATGCAGCCGCCCGCGAATGCCTCGCGCAGCACCCCGAACCCCATCTGGCCCTGGGCTGGGCGCTGGCCGCCCGCGCCTGGCAGATCGCCCCCCAGGACGCCTTGGCCGCCTGGCTCTGGAGCTGGCTGGAAAACCAACTGGCCGTGTTGATGAAAACCCTGCCGCTGGGCCAGCAAGCGGCCCAGCGCCTGACCAGCGAATTGCTGCCCCTGCTGCAACAGGCCCAACAAGCCGCCACGGCCCATGACCCTCAATCCATCGGCAGCGCCGCCTTCGGCCTGTCCCTGGCGTGCATGGCCCATGAGCGCCAGTACAGCCGTCTGTTTCGTTCCTAGGAGAACATGATGAACACACAACCTCTACGCGTCGGCATCGGCGGCCCGGTGGGCTCCGGCAAGACCGCTCTGACCCTGGCCCTGTGCCTGGCCCTGCGCGACCGCTATAACCTGGCGGTGGTGACCAACGATATCTACACCCGCGAAGACGCCGACTTCCTGGTGCGCAACGAGGCCCTGGCCCCGGAGCGGATCATCGGCGTGGAAACCGGTGGCTGCCCGCACACCGCGATTCGCGAAGACGCCTCGATCAACCTCGAGGCGGTGGACCAGTTGAACCGCCGCTTCCCGGGGCTCGACCTGATCCTGGTGGAGTCCGGGGGCGATAACCTCTCGGCCACCTTCAGCCCGGAACTTTCCGACCTGACCATCTACGTGATCGATGTATCGGCCGGCGACAAGCTGCCGCGCAAGGGCGGGCCGGGGATCTGCAAGTCCGACCTGCTGGTGATCAACAAGATCGACCTGGCGCCGCTGGTGGGCGCGTCCCTGGAGATGATGGACAGCGACACCCGACGCATGCGCGGCGACAAGCCCTTTGTCTTCAGCAACCAGAAAACCGGGCTGGGCCTGGAGGCCATCGTCGCTTTTATCGAACGCCAGGGCCTGCTGACGGCGGCCTGATGCTTGGCAAACAGCTATTTCAACAATCAGGAATCCTGTCCATGAGCTTGAAGAAAATCCTCGGCACCCTCGCCCTGCTGCTCGCCCCCGCAGTCGCCTTCGCCCACCCCGGCCATGGTGACAGCGGCTGGATGGCCGGCGTCAGCCATCCGCTCGGTGGCATCGATCATTTGCTGGCGATGGTCGCGGTCGGCCTGTGGGCGGCGCAGCAACAAGGTGCCGCGCGCTGGGCGTTGCCCTGCACCTTTGTCGGCACCCTGCTGATCGGTGGGGTGTTGGGTTTCGACGGGCTGGCGTTGCCGGCATTGGAAAGCGGGATCGCCGCTTCGGTATTGGCCCTGGGCCTGGCCGTGGCGCTGGCGGTGAAGCCGCCGTTGAGCCTGGCGCTGGCGGCGACGGCGCTGTTTGCACTGTTCCACGGTGTCGCGCACGGTCTTGAGTTGCCGGAGATGTCGAGCCCATGGACCTATGCGGCCGGTTTCCTGGTCGCGACCGCGACCTTGCATGCGCTGGGTTATGCCGTGGTGCGGGTATTGCCGCAAGCCGCGGCGCCGTTGGTGCGGCTGGCCGGTGTTGCGTCGGCGGCGACCGGGGTCTGGTTGTTGGCGGCCTGAGCCAACTTCCCCCGTCGTAACCGGATTTGTGGCGAGCGGGCTTGCCCGCGCTGGGGCGCGAAGCGGCCCTGAAATCAGCGACTTCATTGTGTCAGGCAGAATGCAGTCACAGGTTTAGGGCTGCTTCGCAGCCCAGCGCGGGCAAGCCCGCTCGCCACAAGACCGCGCTCAGCCTCAGACGGCCTTAACTGAACAGCTTGGACTTGCTCTCTCGCCACAAGGAACAGCATCGCCAGCGGCCGCCTGTTAACATGTCGCGCAACCGCCCTTGCCCTGACGACGCCAGCCGATGCCCGATGTTTCCAGCTCCGCCTCCACGCCTGAATTGAGCGCACTGTTCAGTGCCGTGCAAGAACACTTCCGCCAAGTCATCGTGCCGCTGTGGCAAGGCCCCGGCTGGAACGCCGACATGGCGCTCCCCTACGAGGCCCTGGACGCCAACCATCGACCACTGCCCGTGCAACGTTATCGTGCCATGGCCTGCGCCCGGCAGTTGTATCTGTTTGCCAGCCTGATCGGCGACGCCGCCTTCCCGACCGCCGGCGAACGTGCCAGCGCGCTGTTTCGTTCGTTGCAACGGCATTTCCACGATGCCGAGCACGGCGGCTGGTTCTACAGCATCGACCCGCATGGCAAGCCATTGGATACACGCAAGGATCTCTACACCCACGCGTTCATTCTCTTCGCCTGCGCCCATTACTGGGCCAAGGTGCGCGAACCCCTGGTGGAGTCGGTACTCAACGCCGCCCTGGAAGTGATCGCCGTGCGTTTCGCCAACGGCGACGACCTCTATGAGGCGAGCCTGGAGCAAGACTGGTCGCCCCTGGGCAGCGGGCCATTGCAAAACCCACTGATGCACCTGGCCGAAGCCTTTCTGGCGACCTTGTCGGTGCGCGAAGACGCGGCTACGCAAGACGCGCTGCTGGCCCTGGCCGCGGGCATGCAGCGGCGCTTTATCGACCCTCGCCATGGTGTGATGCTGGAAAAACCGCTGGGGGCTGTGGATAACTGGTTCGAACCAGGCCATCAGTTCGAATGGTTGTTCTTGCTGGAGTCATCGCCCCTGCTGCGCGGCACAGCGCTGCATGGCTCGCTGGACCGGGCGTTCGCGTTCGCCGAGCAGTCGGGGGTCGACCCGCAAAGCGGCGCGGTCAGCGGCACGCTTGGTACTGACGGCAGTCCGCGCGACGGCACCCAGCGGATCTGGGCCCAGGCCGAATACCTGCGGGCGCTGAGCTTGCGTGTGGATAACTCGACGCGATTGCAGCGCCAGTTGAGCGCCTTGCTGCAGCACTTCCTGCACCCGGGCGGCTGGCATGAGTGCCTGGATGCCGAGGGCGAGGTCAGCCGGCGGGATATGCCGTCGACCACGCCTTATCACCTGGCAACCTGCCTGAGTGGCTTGGCCGAGTATTTCGGCTGAGCGGCGTACACCTTGTGGCGAGCGGGCTTGTCGGAACGCCGCAGCGCCGCGTTCGGCTGCGGAGCAGTCGTATAACCAACGGATGCGTTCTGCCTCACAGACCGCAATAGCCGATTTTGGGGCCGCTTCGCGCCCCAGCGCGGGCAAGCCCGCTCGCCACGCAAGAACGCGCCCGGCTTCAAATCGCCTTGGTAAGCTGAGTTACCGCAAGCCGGCTCACCCCAAAAAAACGACTCGGCCTGAAACGACCTCAGCCCTTGTTCCGCTCGATGGCAAACCCGCTCCAGGTCTGGCTCACCGGCATCAGCTCCAGGCTGTTGATATTGACGTGAGCCGGGGTGTTGAGCACCCAGAAGATGGTATCGGCGATGTCCTGCGGCTGGATCGGCTCGGCACCGGCATAGGTCGCGTCGTAACGCGCCTGGTCGCCGGCGAAGCGCACCAGCGAGAACTCGCTCTCACACAGCCCCGGCTCGATATTCGTCACCCGCACCCCAGTCCCCTGCAAGTCACAGCGCAGGTTCAGGGAGAACTGTTTGACGAACGCCTTGCTCGCGCCATAGACATGACTGCCCGGGTACGGGTAGTTGCCGGCGATCGAGCCGAGGTTGATGATCCCCGCGCCACGACCATGGGCGATCAACCGTGGCAGCAGCAGACGGGTGCTGTACATCAGGCCCTTGATATTGGTGTCGACCATGGTGTCCCAGTCGTCCAGGTTGCACTTGGGCGCCGGATCGACGCCCAGGGCCAGGCCCGCGTTGTTGATCAGCCCGCGCAACTTGGCGAAGCTCGGCGGCAAGTTGGCGATGGCCTCCTCCATGGCCTTGCGGTCGCGTACATCCAGCACCAGGCCATGCACCTCAGTCTGCTGCGACAGCTCCGCGCACAGGGCGTTCAGGCGCGCCTCGCGACGACCGGTCAGTACCAGCTTCCAGCCGGCCTCGGCAAAACGACGAGCACACGCCTCGCCAAAACCAGAAGTCGCACCCGTGATAAACAACGTGGATGTCATGGAGTTCTCCTTGCTCGGCCCACGGGCCGCCAGAAATAAATAGGGTGGTTGCCCAGCATGCCTCAACGTCGGCCAGCGACGAAATGGAATCTTGCAGACAGCACATCTGTACAAAAAACGATCAATTCCAGCAAAGCCAGACAATACGTGGCCTGGAGCCTGATGTACGCATCTTATCCACAGCCCCGTCCACAGTATCCGGGGGCAACTCGAAAACCCTCCGATCCCCGCTAGACAAGGCTTTCAGCGATATTTTCAAAGTTTTTCCCTTGACCCCGGAACCTTCGTTGTGCAGCCATCGCTGAAAAAGCCTCTGCGGGCATTTTCGCCTCGCTGGCTCCAGGCCAGTAATTACGCCACCCAGGGGCATGTTTCCAGAGTTTGCCCACAGAGTTATCCACAGGCTGCACAGAGGGATCAGCCGCCGCGGGGCGTGACAATATACCTGTTGACAAAACCGCTCGACGCTTCGCAAAACAGCACCGATCAAAAAACAACCAACACCCTGAAAGCCACGTTTTCAAAGGCTCTCAGCCAGCTACTCCCACGTTACCCACAGCCACCTCCACAGCAAACGGGGACAAGTCAAAACGATGACAAAACAACCATTTGCAGCGGTTTCATGTCGCACTTTGACAGGTTGTTCAGATTGTTTTCCACAATTTCGGCTTATCGCCGTGGACAGACAAAAAACGCCCCGGATCCGAAGATCACGGGGCGTTTCAGGGCATGGCAACAGCTGTGCGTATAAGCGTTGCAAGACTCAAAGGCCTCTTCGCGGCGGTGCTAATGATGCCTGGCTCAGGCCGCATCGCCGACAAGCCGGCTCCCACAATGACCGCGTCAGGACGGGACTCAATGCCCGCCCAGATAGGCGTTACGCACCTCCTCGTTGACCAGCAGTTCCTTGCCGGTGCCACTCAGGCGAATCTCGCCGTTGACCATCACGTAGGCCCGATCCGACAAGCGCAGCGCATGGTTGGCATTCTGCTCCACCAGAAAGATGGTCATGCCCGAGGCCGCCAGCTCGCGCAGGGTGGCGAAGATCTGCTTCACCACGATCGGCGCCAGCCCCAGGCTCGGTTCATCCAGCAACAGCAATTTGGGCCGGCTCATCAGCGCCCGGGCAATCGCCAGCATCTGCTGCTCGCCGCCGGACATGGTCATGGCCCGCTGGTTACGGCGTTCCTTGAGCCGCGGAAACAACTCGAACATGCGCTGCATATCCTCGTCGACGAACCGGTCGCCAATGGGGATGGTGCCCATTTGCAGGTTCTCTTCCACGGTCATGTCCGGGAACACCCGGCGCCCCTCCGGCGACTGGGCAATGCCATTGGAGGCGATGTAGTGGGACGACTTCTGGGTGATGTCGACGCCCCGGTAGATAATCTCCCCGGCGGCGGCACGCGGCTGGCCGAAGATCGACATCAGCAGCGTCGACTTGCCCGCACCGTTGGAGCCGATCAGGCTGACGGTTTCGCCTTCGTTGATGTGCAACGAAACCTTTTTCAGGGCCTGGATCGGTCCGTAGAACACTTCCAGGTTCTTCAGTTCGAGGATCGGTTGACTCATACCAGTTCCTCTTCATCAGCGCCCAGGTAGGCGGCAATCACTTTCGGGTCGTTGCGAATGGCTTCCGGTCCGCCCTCGGCAATCACATTGCCGTGGTCCAGCACCACGATATGGTCGGAAATACTCATGACCATGCCCATGTCGTGCTCGATCAGCACCACGGTCAGGTCGTGCTCGTCGCGCAGCAGGCGGATCATTGCGCTCAGCGCTTCGGTTTCCTGGGGGTTGAGACCCGCCGCCGGCTCGTCGAGGCAGATGATCCGTGGCCGCGTGCACATGGCCCGGGCAATTTCCAGGCGGCGTTGCTGGCCATAGGACAGCTCGCCGGCCAGGCGGTTGGCGCAGTCCACCAGATCCACCACTTCCAGCCAGTAGAACGCGGTGTCCAGGGCGTCGCTTTCAGCCTTGCGGTAGCCCTTGGTATTGAGGATACCGGCGAGCATGTTGCGGTTGACCCACATATGCTGGGCCACCAACAGGTTCTCCAGCACCGACATTTCCTTGAACAGGCGAATGTTCTGGAAGGTCCGGGCCAGGCCCGCACGGTTGACCAGGTGGGTGCCGCCGAACATCTTGTAGTAGAGCCGGCTGAGGAAGGTTTTCGGCGAAACGAAATCGCTCACCCGGAAGGACTCGCCCAACAGCTGGATCACGTTGGTGCGCTGGTCGCGCACATTCAGTTCGATCTTGCCGCCGCTGGCCTTGTAGAACCCGGTCAGGCAGTTGAACACCGTGGTCTTGCCCGCGCCGTTGGGGCCGATCAGGGCAAAGATCGAGTTGCGCTTGACCTGCAGGCTGACGTCGCTGAGGGCCTTGATCCCACCGAAGTGCATCATCAGCTTTTCGACTTTCAGAACGATGTCATTACTCATTGGCCAGCCCCTCCAACCAGGACACCCTTGCGCGGCGTCACCCCGGTGCGACTGATGCGGATCAGGCCACGTGGCCGCCAGATCATCATCAACACCATCAACACGCCGAACAGCAGCACGCGGTACTCGGCGAAGCTGCGCAGCAGCTCCGGCGCCACGGTCAACACAAAGGCCGCGATCACCACGCCGATGGTCGAGCCCATGCCACCCAGCACCACGATGGCAAGGATCAGCGCCGACTCGAAGAAGGTGAAGGAGGTCGGGTTGACGAAGCCCTGGTAGGTGGCGAAGAACACCCCGGCCAGACCAGCGGTCGAAGCCCCCAGGGTGAATGCCGAGAGTTTCACCAGCACATGGTTCAAGCCCATGGCACGGCAGGCAATCTCGTCTTCACGCAAGGCTTCCCAGGCGCGGCCCACCGGCATGCGGGTCAGGCGATGCTTGATGTAGAGCACGGCCAATACCACCAGGAACAGCACGGCATAGATGAAATAGAACTTCACATCCGGGTTGTAGGCGATGCCAAAGTACTCATGGAAGGGAATCCCGCCCTCCTTCGCGCGCTTGCCGAACTCCAGGCCGAAGAAGGTCGGCAGCGGTGCCGGCATGCCGTTCGGACCGCCGGTCAGCGACAGCCAGTTGTTGAGGATCAGGCGGATGATCTCGCCGAAGCCCAGGGTCACGATGGCCAGGTAGTCACCGTGCAGGCGCAGGACCGGAAAGCCAAGAATGCAACCGGCCAACGCGGCGGTAATGGCCGCCAGCGGCAAGACGGTCCAGAACCCCAGCCCCAGGTATTGATAACCCAGCGCCAAGCCATAGGCACCGATGGCGTAGAACGCCACGTAGCCCAGGTCGAGCAGGCCGGCGAGGCCCACCACGATATTCAGGCCGAGGCCGAGCAGGACGTAGATCAGGCCGAGGATCACCACCCCCAGCAGGTAGGAGTTGGCGAACACCGGAAAGACCACCGCGATCACGATCATGATCGGGATGATCCAGCGCAGGCGCGACTTGTAGTCCGGTGCCAGTACGTGCACGCCGGAACCGGTGCTCTCGAAACCTTCGAGGATCCGCAGGCCCTTGGCCGTTTGCAGGAACAGGCTCAAGGCAAAGCGGCCGAGCATGACAATCGCCACCAACCAGGCGACGCGGGTGGGTTGCAGGTTGAAGCTGTAGCCCTCGAGGACGACCCCGACAATGGGACCGAAGACGATCAGGGCAACCAGGCCGGCGAGAATGGCGTCAACCAGGCTTTTTTTGATATCGAGCGATTTTTGAGTGGTTGAGGACATTGCTTACACCTTCGACACAAGAGGACGGCCCAACAGGCCTTGCGGCCGAAAGACCAGCACCAGGACCAGCAGCGAGAAGCTGAACACGTCCTTGTAATCCGAGTTGACCAGGCCGGAGAACAGCGATTCGGAGATACCGAGGATGATCCCGCCCAACATGGCGCCCGGCAGCGAGCCGATACCGCCGAGTACCGCGGCGGTGAACGCCTTGATACCGATGACAAAGCCGGCGTAGAAATCGAAGGTGCCGTAGTTCATGGTGATCAGCACACCGGCCAGGGCCGCCATGGCCGCGCCGATGATGAATACATAGGAAATCACCCGATCGGTGTTGATCCCGAGGATCGAAGCCATCTTGCGATCTTGCTGGGTCGCGCGGCACATGCGGCCCAACTTGGTGTACTTGATGACGTAGGTCAAAAGCCCCATGCCGACAAACGCGGCCACCAGGATGAAGACCTTGGTGTAGGTGAGCTGGACAAAACCGCTGCCGACATCGACGCGCCAGGCGCCGGTAAGCAGCGTCGGTACGCCCTGTTGCTTGGCGCCCTGGGCGATCTGCGCGTAGTTCTGCAGGATCAGCGAAATACCGATGGCGCTGATCAGCGGTGCCAACCGGGTGGAGTTGCGCAGGGGTTTATAGGCGATGCGCTCGATGACCCAGCCATACACCCCGGTGACGATGATGGTGAAGACCAGTGTGCCGAGCATCAGCAGCGGGAAGGATTCAATACCGAAGTAAGCCAGCAGAGCCAGACTGATCGCCGCGAGGTAAGCGGAAATCATGTAAACCTCGCCATGGGCGAAGTTGATCATGCCGATGATGCCATAGACCATTGTGTAGCCGATGGCGATCAGGCCATAGACCGACCCGAGGGTCAGGCCATTGACCAGTTGCTGCAGGAAAATACCATCCATAACGCAATCTCACGCACTTGAGAGACTGCACAGAAGCGCACTGCGACGGCGTGGGGTTCAACCGCCGGCGCAGCACAGCCATGTGCAGTTCTACGAGAAAAGACAGGTACTGCACGGACACGCGTGCTGACGGGCCGACACACGGAGGTGCCAGCCGGGTCAGGCGTTCATGTCACTTCTGTTTTTCCAGTTGGTGATATTTGCCGTCCTTGTCCCACTGGTAGACCACGTAGTCGGAGACTTTCAGGTCGCCCTTGGCGTCCCAGGTCTTCTCGCCCATCACGGTCTTGACCGGATGTGCCTTGAGCCACTTGGCCGCGTCCTCGCCCTTGTTCGACTTGGCGCCGTTGAAAGCGGCGGCCAGGGTTTGCACCGAGGCGTAGGCGTAGAGGGTGTAGCCTTCCGGCTCGTAGCCCGACTTGCGGAACTGATCGACCACCGCCTTGCTGTCCGGCAGCAGGCGTGGGTCGGCACCGAAAGTCATCAGCACGCCGTCGACGTATTGCGGGCCGCCAGCGGTGGTCACCAGCTCGTCGGTCACGATGCCGTCATCGGACATGAACTTGACGTCTTTCAAGCCTTCAGTGCGCAGTTGCTTGACCAATGGACCGGCTTCCGGGTGCAGGCCGCCGAAGTAGACCACATCGGCACCGGCGGCACGGATCTTGGTGACCAGGGCGCTGAAATCCTTCTCGCCGCGGGTCAGGCCTTCGTAGATCACCGGGGTCACGCCGCGCTTGATCAACTGGGCCTTGGTGGCATCCGCCAGGCCTTGGCCGTAGGTGTCCTTGTCATGGATGACCGCGACTTTCTTGCCCTTGAGCACGTCGATGATGTAGTTGCCGGCAACGATGCCTTGCTGGTCGTCGCGCCCGCACATACGGAACATCGCGCTCAAGCCACGCTCGGTCACCTGAGGGTTGGTGGAACCGGGGGTGATCGCGATGATGCCCGCTTCGTCGTAGATCTCCGAAGCCGGGATGGTGGATGAGGAACAGAAGTGCCCGACAACACCGGCGACTTTCTGGTTGGTCAGGTCCTTGGCGACCGACACGGCCTGCTTCGGCTCACAGGCATCATCGCCCTTGACCAGGACAATTTTCTCACCATTGACACCACCGGTCGCATTGATAGCGTCCGCTGCCGCTTGTGCCCCTTTCATGTACTGCTCGCCGAAAGACGCGTTGGCACCGGTCATGGGACCCGCGACACCGATCTTGACATCCGCCTGGGCAAACGCAGAAACACCCAACGCAGCCGCCACTGCGAGAGCTACAAAGCCTTTCTTGTAAAACGTCTGGGACATGAGGTGGTGCTCCAAGGTTTTTTTAGTTGGCACTGCGACTTCAATGAATGCTCAGAGCAAGGGCCGTGCCATAGGTTTTTTGTTCCGCAAAAAGTCGCTGTCTTATTGTTTTATGGACTGTTTCGGGCCCTTTTTAACTGGGCGTGCAACCGTCTAAACCGCGGCAGGTGAAACCTTTTCATCAAAAAGGCGCAACCCACCAGTGCCACTATTGCAACCGTGGCACCGAAGGGCGTGCAACCGCCCTGTAACAACGTGCGTCACCGAAGTGCACACTCGCGGTGCGCGACTGCTACATCGCGCACCATTACAGGCTAGCCGTATCGAACAAAAGCGCCGTCCGATTCGGCATTTTTTGTTGTATCAAATGACAATCCGCAGGCACTGGCCCGCGTGATACAGCGAAAACCCAGCCTCGTAGAGGCCACTGCGCAAGCCCACCGCCGCGATCGGCCGCATGGGCGCGAAGGGAATCGGCAGGGCTTGAGGATTTCCGTTACACAGGTAATCGGCGAAGGCCTTGCCGACCACCGTTCCCGTGGTCACGCCCCGCCCGTTGTAGCCGGTCACTGCCACTAAACCGGGCGCCGGTTCGAACAGGCGCATCAAATGGTCGGGCGTAAAGGCGATACAGCCGGTCCAGGTGCACTCCCAGTCAACCTTTTTCAGGTAGGGGAAATAGTGCTGTTGCACCCGATCGGCCCAGGCCCGCAGGAACCACGTCGGTTTCTGATTGCCATTGCCCAGACTGCCCAGCAGCAGCCGACCGTCGGCGTCGCGGCGAATGCTGCTGAGCACCTGACGGGTATCCCAGGAACCCTGCCCGCCGGGCAGGATCTGCCGGGCGGCCTCTTCGGTCAGCGGACTGGAGGCGACCTGGTAGTAGTAGCCCGGAAAGAAGTTGCGCCGCAATTCGGTCCATTCGCCTTCGGTGTAGGCATTCGAAGCCATCACCACCTGTTCGGCGTTGACCGCGCCCGCGGCGGTCTGCACCGACCAGCGCTGGCCCTGGCGTTCCAGCCGGGTAACCGCGGAGTGGTCGAACAACTGCGCACCCAGCCGCGACGCGGCCTTGGCCAGGCCCGAGGTATAGGCCATGGGATTGAGGGTGCCGGCGCGCCGGTCGAGCAAGGCGGCAGCGATTTTCTGGGTGCCGGTGGCGCTTTCGCAGGCCTTGCCGGTCAGCAGTTCCACCGGTGCGCCGCGCCGCTTCCACTGCGCCTCGCGGCTGCGCAGATCGGCCTCGCCCTTGGCGTTGTGGGCCATGTGCAAGGTGCCCTCGCGGCGCAGTTGGCAATCGATGCCGTGCTTGTCCACCAGGCTGAAGACCAGGGCCGGCGCCGCCCCCAACATGCGGTTGAGCTGACTGCCCACCGCTTCGCCGAAACCGGCTTCGATCTCATCCGGGGGAATCCACATCCCGGCATTGACCAACCCCACGTTGCGCCCGGAACCGCCGTGGCCGGTGCGATGGGCCTCCAGTACACAGACGCTCTTGCCCTGTTCACGCAGGTGAATCGCGGCCGAGAGCCCGGTGATACCGGCGCCGATAACGCAAACATCGACCTTCAGCTCACCCTTGAAGGGCGCGGCCTCGGGTCGCTGCGGCGTCAGTGTTTCCCATAGACATTCTTCGCGTAATGGCATTGCCAGACTCCGAAAATGAAACCCAACAAACACACTCCAGACTTAACTTGTTGTGGCAGGCGGACTGAATGTGGCGAGGGGGCTTGTCGGAACGCCGCACCGCCCCGTTCGGCTGCGCAGCAGTCGTAAAATCGGTCGATGCGTTCTGTCTGATAGCTCGCGATTACCGATTTCAGGGCCGCTTCGCGCCCCAGCGGGGGCAAGCCCCCTCGCCACAGGGACCAGCCTCGCGCCTTCGTTAATCGAAGGTAATGCCCTGCGCCAGCGGCAATTCCAGCGAGTAGTTCACGGTATTGGTCTGGCGCCGCATGTAACCACGCCAAGCGTCCGAACCCGATTCGCGCCCGCCACCGGTTTCTTTCTCGCCACCAAAGGCGCCACCGATCTCCGCACCGCTCGGGCCGATGTTGACGTTGGCAATGCCGCAATCGCTGCCCACCGCCGACATGAACTGTTCGGCCTCGCGCACATCGGTGGTAAAGATGCACGAAGACAGCCCCTGCGGCACTGCGTTATTCAGGCGCAGGGCTTCGGCGAAGTCGCTGTAGCCGATCACGTAGAGAATCGGCGCGAAAGTTTCGTTGCACACCACTTCGCTCTGCTCCGGCATCTCGACGATAGCCGGCGACACGTAATAGGCGTTCGGGAACTTGTCCTGCAACTGACGCTCGCCACCGAACACCTTGCCGCCTTCGCTCAAGGCCTGCTCCAGGGCGTCCCGCATGTTCTCGAAGCTCTGCTTGTCGATCAGCGGACCAACCAGGTTGCCTTCCAGCGGATGGCCGATACGCACCTTGGAATAGGCCGCTTTCAAACGGCTGACAATCTCGGCCTTGACCGATTCATGGGCAATCAGCCGGCGCAAGGTGGTGCAGCGCTGGCCGGCGGTGCCTACGGCGCTGAACAGGATCGCCCGCACCGCCATGTCCAGGTCGGCACTCGGGCCGAGGATCATCGCGTTGTTGCCACCCAGCTCAAGAATGCTGCGAGCAAAGCGCGCGGCGACTTTCGGCGCTACTTCGCGGCCCATGCGCGTGCTGCCGGTGGCGCTGATCAGCGCCACGCGCGGATCGTCCACCAGGGCAGCTCCGGCGTCGCGACCACCGATGATCACCTGGCTCAGGTACTCGGGGGCATCGCTGAAGTTTTTCACCACGCGCTCGAACAGGGCCTGGCAGGCCAGCGCGGTCAGCGGGGTCTTTTCCGACGGTTTCCAGATCACCGCGTTGCCGCAGACCAGCGCCAGGGCAGTGTTCCAGGCCCAGACCGCGACCGGGAAGTTGAAGGCGCTGATCACCCCGACCACCCCCAGCGGATGCCAGGACTCACGCATATGGTGACCCGGGCGCTCGGAAGCGATGGTCAAGCCATACAACTGGCGCGACAGGCCCACGGCGAAGTCGCAGATATCGATCATTTCCTGCACTTCACCCAGGCCTTCCTGGGTGATCTTGCCGGCTTCCCAGGACACCAGCTCGCCGAGGTCGGCCTTGTATTCGCGCAACACTTCGCCGAACTGACGCACCAGTTCGCCACGGCGCGGCGCCGGCACCTTGCGCCAGGCGTCGAAGGCATGCTCGGCACGGCTGACCTGCTGCTCCACCTCGGCCGGGCCTTCCCAGTTCACGCCGGCAATGCGGCTGCCGTCGATCGGCGAATGCACGGGCTGTTTGCCCTGTTGATACAGCGCCGGGTTCACACCAAGACGATCAAGCAATGCGGCAACCATGGGGGTCACTCCTGTAGGCGAAAAACGGAAATCTTCAGTCGAAAACAACACGACGATTCAGACCTCCAGTTGTAGCGGCCTTCAGCTTTGCCAACAAACGACGATTAGGCGAGATATCATTCCATTTATTCATGCAGCGCAAGACACAGGAAGAAGGCCCGTCCATGCTGAATAAACGATACCTGCCCTCGATCACGGCCCTGCAATGTTTCGAGGCTGTCACCCGTCACTTGAGCTTCACCCGCGCGGCAGAAGAGCTGAACCTGACCCAGAGCGCCGTGAGCAAGCAGGTCGCACAGCTGGAAGAGCTGTTGCAGCACTTGCTGTTTCGGCGGGTACGGCGGCGCCTGCAACTGACGCCGGCTGGGGATCTGTACCTGGTGGAAGTCCGAAAAATCCTGACCCAGGTGGAGATGTCGACTCACTACCTGCGTTCCTACGGCGGTGAAACCGAAGTCCTGCGGGTGTCCACGCCCTCGACCTTTGGTGCCCGCTGGCTGGTGCCACGGCTCAAGGGCTGGCGCCTGCGTCACCCGCACATCCACCTGGACCTGTGCAACGAACAGGAAGCCGACGACCTGCTGCAGGGCCGTAGCGACCTGGCGTTCTATTTCGGCCAGGGTTCGCGACCGCGCACCGAGTGCGTGAAACTGTTCGGTGAAGAGCTGGTCGCGGTGTGCGCCCCGGCCAGCCTGCCGGCGCAACCGTTCAGCGATCCGACGCAGTTGAGCGAGCTGGTCCTGCTGCAGAACGCCTCGCGGCCCCAGGCCTGGCACGACTGGTTCGACAGCCAGGGCTATCACACCGAGCACAGCTATCACGGGCCGCGTTTCGAGACGTTCTATATGTGCATCCGCGCGGCCCAGGTCGGCTGCGGCGTGGCCTTGCTGCCCCGGTTCCTGGTGGAAGAGGAACTGCTCGATGGCAAGCTGGTGCTCGCCTGGCCCCATGCGATGCCCAGCTACGACGCCTATTACCTCGCGTATCCGGAGCATTCGGCGGAAGTGCCGAAAGTCCGGAATTTCGTGACCTGGATGCTGGAGCAGCTCGACAGTCCCACCCAGGCTTGATCTCTCTGCCACCGACGCACGGCTTCATGAACAAGCCTGACTTGCCCGCGAAGCTTTTGGCGGCCTCAAGGCCCCCTTCGCGGGCAAGCTCCGCTCCCACAGTGTCCGCGGCGCGGCCAAGACCTGTGCACACCTCTCCAACAATATCCAAGCAGGATCCGAGACCTGTGCACACCTCTCCAACAATATCCAAGCAGGATCCGAGACCTGTGCACACCTCTCCAACAATATCCAAGCAGGATCCGAGACCTGTGCACACCGCAAAACCTGTGGGAGCGGTGCTTGCCCGCGAAGGGGCCGGCACGGTCAACAAAAATCGCTGGTAAAACCGCCCGCGGATATGCGCCACTAGCGCTCTTCATTCAAGAACTGCCAGAACGTCGCGGCAACGCGCGGTCGGCATGGAGAGACCCGTTATGAGCGATAAGGCCTTCGGCGATCGCATTGTGCAGAACCTGCTGGACACCGACTTCTACAAGCTGACCATGATGCAGGCGGTACTGCACAACTACCCCAACGTCGAAGTCGAATGGGATTTCCGCTGCCGCAACAGCGAAGACCTGCGGCCGTACCTGGCGGAAATCCGCTACCAGATCGAACGCCTCGCCGAGCTGAGCCTGAGCGCCGACCAACTGGGCTTCCTGGAGCGCATCAGCTTCCTCAAGCCGGACTTCCTGCGCTTCCTCGGCCTGTTCCGCTTCAACCTGCGCTACGTGCACACCGGTATCGAGAACGGCGAGTTGTTCATCCGCCTGCGCGGCCCGTGGCTGCATGTGATTCTCTTCGAAGTGCCACTGCTGGCCATTGTCAGCGAAGTGCGCAACCGCTATCGCTATCAGGAAACCCTGCTGAGCCAGGCCCGCGAACAGTTGTACCGCAAGTTCGACTGGCTGAGCGACAACGCCTCCAGCGACGAACTGGCGGAACTGCAGGTCGCCGATTTCGGTACCCGCCGGCGCTTCTCCTATCGGGTCCAGGAAGAAGTGGTCAGTGTGCTCAAGCACGATTTCCCCGGGCGCTTCGTCGGCACCAGCAATGTGCACCTGGCGCGCGAATTCGACATGAAGCCGCTGGGCACCATGGCCCACGAGTGGATCATGGCCCACCAGCAGCTCGGCCCGCGCCTGATCGACAGCCAGATCGCCGCGCTCGACTGCTGGGTCCGCGAATACCGTGGCCTGCTCGGCATTGCCCTGACCGACTGCATCACCACCGACGCCTTCCTCAAGGATTTCGACCTGTATTTCGCCAAGCTCTTCGACGGTTTGCGCCACGACTCCGGCGACCCGGTGATCTGGGCCGAAAAATGCATCAATCGTTACCACCAGTTGGGCATCGACCCCATGAGCAAGACCCTGGTGTTCTCCGACAGCCTCACCCTGCCCAAGACCCTGGAGATATTCCGCGCGCTGCGTGGACGGATCAATGTCAGCTTCGGCATCGGCACCCATCTCACCTGTGACATCGTGGGGGTGGAACCGATGAGCATCGTGCTTAAAATGACCGCCTGCAACGGCCAGCCCGTGGCGAAGATCTCCGACGAACCGGGCAAGGCCCAGTGCAAGGACCCGAACTTCGTGGCTTACCTGCGCCACGTGTTCCAAGTCACGGGCTAGCGCGTCGCGGACTCGCCCAGTGGTACCGATCAACCCGTTCCAGACCCCATCCCGCAAGGAGTGAATCATGCAAGCCGTACAGCGCCAGATTGCTGAACAGCTCAAGGTCCAGCCACCATTCGCCGACCAGGCCGCCCTCGAAGCCGAAGTGGCGCGCCGGATCAGCTTTATCCAGAATTGCCTGCAGAGCTCCGGGCTCAAGACGCTGGTGCTGGGTATCAGCGGCGGCGTCGACTCGCTGACCGCCGGTCTGCTGGCCCAACGCGCCATGCGTGAACTGCGCGAACGCACCGGTGACATGGAGTACCGCTTCATTGCGGTGCGCCTGCCCTACGAAACCCAGTTCGACGAACACGAAGCCCAGGCCTCGGTGGACTTCATCGCCCCCGACGAGCGCCACACAGTGAACATCGGCCCGGCGGTCAAGTCGCTGGCCGCGGAAGTCGCGGCCTTCGAAGGCAAGGCCGCGGTGGCGCGGGACTTCGTCCTCGGCAATACCAAGGCGCGCATCCGCATGGTCGCGCAGTACACCATCGCCGGGGCCGCCCATGGCCTGGTGATCGGCACCGATCACGCGGCGGAAGCGGTGATGGGCTTCTTCACCAAATTCGGTGACGGCGCCTGCGACCTGGCACCCTTGAGCGGGCTGGTGAAAAACCAGGTCCGGGCCATCGCCCGCCACTTTGGTGCTCCCGAGTTCCTGGTGGAAAAGGTCCCGACCGCCGACCTCGAGGACCTCGCACCGGGCAAGCCCGACGAAGCCTCCCATGGCGTGACCTATACCGAGATCGACGCCTTCCTGCACGGTGAGCCAGTGCGCCAGGAGGCCTTCGATATCATCTGCCGGACGTATGAAAAGACCCGTCATAAGCGCGAGATGCCATTTGCGCCATGACTCGAGTGACAGTAATGCCGTAGGAAACTTCTATTTTTCCGCGTAACGCTTGAGGCAGCATCGGGTACTGGGCAGTCTTCGCCGCATCTTGTTGTTGGCAGGGACCCCAGCCGATGTTGCTCAATCGCAAATACCCAAAGTTGCAAGCGCAACCCGTACTTCGATCGCCCTGGTCCTTTCCGCTGCTCGGAGCCCTCGGGGTCATCTGCTGGGTCGCCACCGCCGCCAGCCCTTCCGACAAGCCGACCGCCGGCCACCCCAGCACCGCGCATTTTTCGCTGATCACCCAGATGCCAGCGCGAACGGCCTTGCAGGCCAGCGCACACTACATCCCGAAGGCCAGCCAGGCCGACTGCCCCTATCAACCCACGGTGCTGCACTTCAATACCGCATTCGCGCAAACGCCCCACAGCACCGACTTCAAGGTTCCGCTGGGCTACGAGCTGCCTGACTGCAAACTGTACCTGAGCGAGGTGAGCTTCGAGACCGAGGCGCTGTACGGACCTGACAACCTGAATCGCAGCATCACCCATAGCGGCTCGATTGCCGTGCGCGACAACCTGCGCCCGGGTGTGTCGGGTTTTCCAAGCTCGGGGGAAAAACAGTATGAGGGTTTGTGCGATTGGGAGATCACCGACCCCGATGCACGCTTTGGACCGGGACAGGTCCTCACCTGCCACGCGATGGACGATCAGGGCCGCGTGATGGGTGGCAATCGCAAGCCCTCCAAGCTCGGGGGAACCCTGAGCCTGGAGGACCTGCAAGGCAAACGTATTCGCCTGAATCTGAAGATGAAGGACCAACCCTGATCGCCGCGATCAGGGCCGCTGTGCGAGTTACTTGAGCTCGACCTCGCCCTTCATCATCGAGTTGTGGCCGGGGAAAGAGCAAAAGAACGCGTACTTCTCACCGGCCGCCAGCTTCGACACATCGAAGGTGACCGAATCCTTTTCGCCGGCACCAATAATCTTGGTATGGGCGATGACGCGGGTATCACCGTCCTTCAAGTAATTCTTGTCGATCCCGGCCGCCATGCCGTCAGTCGCGATCCCGGCCATGTCGGAGGCCTTGCTCAGCACCCAGTTATGGCCCATGACGTTCTTCGGCAGGCTGCCGGAATGCGTCAGGTTCACGGTAAAGGTCTTGCAGCTCTTGTCGATGCTGATTTCCTTGACGGTGTAGGACATCTGATCGGTAGAGTCGACATCGATCTTGCATTCGGCGGCAAGCAACTGACCACTGGCGAGGGCCAACAGGGATACCGCGACAACTTTGGCGAACATGGTGAATCTCCAAGGCAGGGTATGAAAATCCGGGGATCAAATGGCAAGACTGCCAGAAGTAAAGGACAGTCCTCCTGATCTGAGTCAAGAACAAGAAATTGTATACAATCCCAAGCTATCGCTTCGATGCACACAATCAACCAGCCAGACGAGCCGGCGCCCCCTAACATTAGACCGTTCTCAGCCAACGGAGCGTCTACCATGTCTATTAACAGCTTGTTGCAAAGCTTGCTCGCCGCTTATGCCTGTGGGGCCAGCGGTACCTGTGAAACGCCCTCGCGCGAGGTTTAACGCTTGGAGAGTCGCCGGCCAGCCTTTACCCTGGGGTCAAGCTTGCTCGCTAAAAACCATTGTTTCGTGTGCTGCGCCACGAACACAGGCAGAATACGCGCCGCTCAACCTCACCTTCGACCCCAGAGGATCGCCCATGGCCAAACCCAATTATTCCTTCGCCAAACGTCAGCGCGACCTGGCCAAAGAGCAGAAGAAAGAGGAAAAGCTGCAACGCAAGAAAACCACCGCCGAGGAAGAGGCCGCGGCGCTGTTGAACCCGGAAGCGGAAAGCGAAGAAAGCGAGGCGCCGGATTCAACGCCGAACGCTTGATCGACGGATTGCACTGAAACCTGTGGCGTCCTCACGGGCCTCTTCGCGGCGGTGCGGCGATCCGACAAGCTCCGCTCCCACAGTGTCCGTGTCTGACCACGGATTGGCGGCGCGACACAAAACACCCGTGGGAGCGGAGCTTGGTCCGGGCGGCGTTCCGACGAAGCTTTTGGCGGTCTTGAGGGCCCCATCGTCGGCAAGCCTCCCACAGGGTTGTGTTCGGCTTAGCTGGCGGGCCGTCCCACATCCCCCATCGGCATCACCGTCACCTGTACTTCCGGGTCATGGCTACCGCCTCCCAGGATCACCCCGCGCAACGGCGACACATCGGAAAAATCCCGGCCCCAGGCCAGGGTGATGTGCTCCAGGGCCGGCTGTACGTTGTTGGTCGGATCGAAATCCACCCAGCCCGATACCGGGCAAAACACTGAGACCCAGGCGTGAGAAGCATCGGCGCCAATCAAGCGCGGCTGCCCGGGCGGCGGCTGGGTCAGCAGATAACCACTGACATAGCGCGCCGCCAGGCCCCGTGAGCGCAGGCAGGCAAGCATCAGGTGGGCGAAGTCCTGGCAGACCCCGCGTCGCCGTTCCAGCACCTCCACCAGCGGCGTGGCGACCTGGGTCGCCTCGGCATCGAAGGTGAACTCGCGGAAAATCTTCTCCATCAACGCCTGGGCCCCAACCAGCAAGGGACGCCCGACAGGGAAACAACTTTCGGAAAACTCGACGAAGCTTTTCTTCAAATGCACGTAGGGCGATTCGAAGCGATACCGGCAAGCCTCGAGGATCTGCGCGGTCAACGCCTGGCCGCTGTAGGTCAGCGCGCTGCGGGTGGCATCCCAGGCCGTGGACAGGTTGAAATCCACCGGCGGCCGCGCCAGCACTTCGACATTCAGCCAGGCATTGACCTGCAGCTCGTCATGAGGCCGCTCGAATGCCAGTCGGGTCAACGGATTGCCGAATACATCCCGTTCATCGCGGCGACTGGTCGGCTCGGGGCTGATCTGCAACATCTGCTCGCTGCACACTTGCCAGTCACACGGCCGCGGCCACAGGTGGGCGAGCTGCTGGGCCAGGGACACCGGGCTGTCGTAGTGGTAGTGGGTATCGTGGAAAATCTGGTAGAGGGCACTCATCACACGGACACCGTCTGCTGGCTGACATCGTCGACATGGGCAAAATGCCGCAAGGCCAGGCGATCGGAGACCTGGCCGCTGGCATCGGCGACCTCTTGCAACAAATCCGCCAGACCGTCGAGCACATCGCGCACCCCGGTATCGCCAAACAAGGCGCTTTCCAGATTGCCCAGATCGAAGCGCCCCAGGCGCTCGACCAACAGGTTCAGCCCCAACTCGCGCGGGACGCCAAAGTCATCGTTCAAACGGCGCAAGGTGCGGCTCACCAGCTTCAGTTGGAACAGCACGGCATGGGGGTTCTGCTCATCCAGCAGCAACAGGTCGAGCACCGGGATCAATTGCGGCACCGCCAGGTAGCGCGAGCGATAGGTGATGCTGCTGTTACCCAGTTCCAGCAGCCACGCCAGCCCGGCCTGATCGAACACCGCGATGCCGCGCAGGAAGGCGGCCAGGCTGCTGCTGAGAAATTGCAGGCGCTCGATGCGCCGACCGATCATCAGGAAACGCCAGCCCTCGTCGCGAGTCATGTCGTCCAGGGCGAAGCCGGACAAGGCCGCCAGGGACATCACCAGGCGGTTGAGGAAATCCAGCAGTTCGCCAAAGTCAGGGGCTTCGCTTTCCAGGCTCAAGGCCTCGCGTTGCAGCTCCACCAGCGCTTGCCAGTTCTCCCGCGACAGCTTGCCACGCACCTGGGACGCCGCCCACTGCAAGCGCTGCAGGTTGGATCGCAGGCTGAACGGCCAATCGTCGCCGAGCAGGGCCGCCAGCAGGCGCTCGGGCAGTTCGCCTTCGTCCGGCAGCAGCATCAGGCTTTCGCCGAGGTCCACCGCCGCCTGCAGGGCCTGGGGATCGTCACCGTCAACATAACGGGCGAGCATGATCCGAAACAAGCGCGCACTGTCATCGCAGCGCTCGCAGTAGCGGCCGAACCAGAACAGGTTTTCCACCACCCGCGACGGCAGGTAGGGATCCCGGCGCACCAGGTCACGTACCCCGAGGGAACGCTGGGTGCGCCAATGTTCGCCGCTGGGCATGCGCTCGCTGAGCACCCAGGTGTCCTTGCTCGCGCCGCCGCGCTGCATCGACACCACCTCGGCGTCGGCCTCGGCGGCCACCCGCGTCAGGCCGCCGGGCAACACCCGATAACCGTCGGCGCTGGCCACGGCATACACCCGCATGCCGATGGCCCGGGGTTGCAGGGCGCCCTCTTCGTGCCAGACCGGCGCCTGGGACAGTTGCGCCAGCTCCTGGGCGACATAGGCGTAGGGGCGCGCACGGATGCGCTCGGCCAGGGCCCGGCGTTGTTCGTCATTGAGGTCGCGGCCGAATACCGGGATAAAACTCTGCGACGGAAACGCCGGCTTGATCAGCAGTTCCGGCAGTTTTTCCAGCGCCTGGGCCAGCACCGGCGGCTCACCGCACCACCAGGTGGCAATGGACGGCAGGATCAGCTCTTCGCCGAACAGGTGCTGGTTGATCTTCGGCAGGAAGCCCAGCAGGCCAGGCGACTCCAGCACGCCGCTGCCCAGGGCATTGGCCACCAGCACCCGCCCTTGGCGCACTGCCTCCAACAGGCCGGGCACGCCCAGGGCCGAGTCGGTACGCAGTTCCAGCGGATCGCAGAAGTCGTCGTCGAGCCGACGCATGATCGCGTGCACCCGCTGCAAGCCACTCAGGGTCTTGAGGTAGACCGTGGCGTCGCGCACCGTCAGGTCGCCACCTTCCACCAGCGGATAGCCCAGTTGGCGGGCCAGGTAGAGGTGTTCGAAATAGCTTTCGTTGAAGCGCCCCGGGGTCAGCAACACCACCAGCGGCGCCTCGGCCTCGCTCGGGGCCTGGCGCACCAGGGTTTCCTGCAGGGTGCGGAAGAACCCGGCCAGGTGATGCACTCGCAAGTCGCGGTACAGGTCGGGAAAGGCCCGCGACACGATGGTGCGGTTTTCCAGGGCATAACCGGCCCCGGACGGCGCCTGGGTCCGGTCCGCCGTGACCCACCAGCGGCCATCCGGCGTGCGCGCCAGATCCACCGCGAACAGGTGCAGGAAGGTCCCGGCCGGCGGCTGGATGCCCTGGCAGGGCCAGAGGAAATTATTGTGGCCGAAGACCAGTTCGGCGGGCAGCAGGCCGTCGCGAATCAGGGTCTGCGGACCATAGAGATCGGCCAGCACCGCATTCAGCAACCGCGCGCGCTGGGCAATCCCCGCCGCCACCCGCTGCCATTCATCGGCGGGGATGATATGCGGCAGCAGATCGAGTTCCCAGGGCCGATCCGCGCCCTTGGGGTCGGCGTAGACGTTGTAGGTCACGCCATTTTCCTGGATTTGCCGGGCCAGCAGGGCCTGGCGCTGGGCCAACTGTGCCGGCGTGCTGCGCTGCAACTGGTCGAACAGCGGCCGCCAATGCGCGCGCACGGCGCCGCTGTCGTCCAGCAGTTCGTGATAGGTCCCCGCTGTCAGCGGGTAGCGGTCAAGCAGGTCGGGCATGGAAAGCTCGGCAGACGGCAAGGGCAATCAGGTTAACGCAGACAGATGACGCACGGATACGCGAAAACTCCGTGCGCCCTGTCAGCTTTATGTATGTCGCAGGTCCAACGTCATCGGCAGTTCGTCGTTGATCTTCAATGTCGGAACCGGCAACGTGCCCGGGCTGTGGCCAAGGCGGAAGAACCGCGCCATGCGCCGGCTTTCCGCTTCGTTGGCGTTGACCGGCAAGGTCTCGTAGTTGCGCCCGCCCGGGTGGGCGACATGGTACTGGCAACCGCCGAGGGAGCGCTGCATCCAGGTGTCGAGCAGGTCGAACACCAGCGGCGCATGGACCGGGATGGTCGGTTGCAGGCAGTTGGCCGGTTGCCAGGCGCGATAACGCACGCCGGCGACGAATTCGCCGACCCGCCCGGTGGCTTGCAGCGGGACCGCCACGCCATTGCAGGTCAGCAGGTAGCGTTGCGGCGCCAGGCCCGTCAGCTTGACTTGCAAGCGCTCCAGGGACGAATCCACGTAGCGCACCGTGCCGCCGACCGCGCCCTCCTCGCCCAGTACGTGCCAGGGTTCGAGGGCCTGGCGTACTTCGAGCTCGATGCCATTGACCGCGTAGTCGCCGACTTTCGGGAAGCGGAACTCCAGGTGCGCGGCGAACCACTCGGCGCGCAGCGGATAGCCGGCGGCGTTGAGGTCGACGATGACATCGGCGAAGTCCTGCTCGATAAAATGCGGCAACAGGAAACGGTCGTGCAGCTCCGTGCCCCAGCGCGCCAGCTTGGGCGGGGCATAGGGCTCGCGCCAGAACCGCGCCACCAGCGCCCGCAACAGCAGTTGCTGGGTCAGGCTCATGCGCGCATGCGGCGGCATTTCAAAGGCCCGCAGTTCCAGCAGGCCGAGACGCCCGGTGGCACCGTCCGGCGAATACAGCTTGTCGATGCAGAACTCGGCGCGGTGGGTGTTGCCGGTCACGTCGATCAGCAGGTTGCGCAACAGGCGATCCACCAACCAGGGCGGACACTCCTGGCCCGGTGGCGGCATCTGCGCGAAGGCGATTTCCAGCTCGTACAGCGAGTCGTTGCGCGCCTCATCCACCCGTGGAGCCTGGGAGGTCGGGCCGATAAACAGCCCGGAGAACAGGTACGACAGCGACGGATGGTTATGCCAATAGCTGATCAGGCTGCGCAGCAAATCGGGACGCCGCAGGAACGGCGAGTCCGCCGGCGTTGCGCCGCCAAGGACGAAATGGTTGCCACCGCCGGTGCCGGTGTGGCGCCCGTCGATCATGAATTTCTCGGTGGTCAGACGGGTCTGGCGCGCTTCCTCATAGAGGAACTCGGTGCGCTCCACCAGTTCATCCCAACTGGCGGAAGGCTGCACATTGACCTCGATCACGCCCGGGTCCGGGGTGATCCGGAAATTCGCCAGGCGCGGATCGTGGGGTGGCTCGTAGCCTTCCAGCAATACCGGGCAATGCAACTCCTCGGCGCTGGCTTCGATGGCGCTGACCAGCTCCAGATAGTCTTCAACCCGTTCCAATGGCGGCATGAACAGATACAGGCGCCCACCGCGCGCTTCCGCGCACAAGGCGGTGCGGGTCAGCCAGGACGCCGACTCATCGATCTGCGGCAGCCGCTCTTCGCTCACCACGGGTTCGCCGTGATGCTTGAGTGCGGCGGTGTCCGGCAACCCGGGAAAGTCCTGGTTCGGATCGGTCGGGTGCACGAACGGATATTCCGCCGCCGTCACCCAAGGTTGGGACGCCAGCGGCAGACGGTAACCCAGCGGCGAGTCCCCCGGTACCAGCCGGCAATGACTGTCACGCAGGTACCAGCGCCCGCTCTGCCAACGGTCATTGGCGGCGGTGCGGGCCAGCGGCAGTACCTGGCCGATGACCTTGTCCAGGCCTTGGGAGAACACCTTGCGCAGCCGTGCGCGCTCCAGTTCGTCGCCCAGGCGCGGGTCTTCGGCCGTGACGTTGATCGGCAACTGCCCCTCGCGCCACAGGTAGTAGAAATTATCCTCGTAGGCCGGGAAGACAAAGCGCGCCGGCAGTTTCAGACGTTCGGCGACACTCGCCAGAAAACGCCCGGCCATTTCGCCGTCGGCACCGTAATCCTCCTGCTCATCGGCGATCAGCGCGCTGTTGTGCCAGATCGGCACGCCGTCGCGGCGCCAGTAGCTATTGAGCGACCAGCGCGGCAGTTGCTCGCCCGGGTACCACTTGCCCTGGCCAAAATGCACCAGGCCCTGCGGGGCATAACGCTTGCGCATGCGCTGGAACAGCTCGGCGGACAAGCGACGTTTGTCCGGCCCGAGGGCCGCGGTGTTCCATTCGGCACCGTCCGGGTCGTCGATGGAGACGAAGGTCGGCTCGCCGCCCATGGTCAGGCGCACATCGCCTTCGAGCAGGTCGGTGTCGATCTGCCGGCCCAAGGCCTGGATCGCCAGCCATTGCTCCTCGGTGTAGGGTTTGGTGACACGGGGCGCCTCCCAGATCCGCTCCACCGACATTTCGTGGCTGAACTCGCATTCGCAGGGCTCCACCAAACCGCTGATCGGCGCCGCAGACGAGGGATCGGGGCTGCAGGCCAAGGGAATATGCCCTTCGCCGGCGAACAACCCGGAGGTGGCGTCCAGGCCGATCCAGCCGGCTCCCGGCAAATAGACTTCGCACCAGGCGTGCAGGTCGGTGAAATCGACCTCGGTGCCGGAGGGGCCGTCGAGGGCTTTCACATCGGCGGTGAGCTGGATCAGGTAGCCGGAGACGAAGCGTGCCGCCAACCCGAGGTGGCGTAGCAACTGCACCAGCAGCCAGGCCGAGTCGCGGCACGAGCCGGAGGCGTTGTCGAGGGTCTGCTCCGGTGTCTGCACGCCGGGCTCCATGCGGATCAGGTAGCCGATGTCTTCGCTCAGGCGCTGGTTGAGGGCGACCAGGAAGTCCACGCTGGGCAGCGGCGTGCGATCAATGCCGTCCAGATAGGCCTGGAACCTGGGCGTCAGCGGCAGCTTTTCCAGGTAGGGCGACAGCTCGTGCTTTTCATCGGCGGCGTAGGTAAACGGGATTTTCTCGGCGTAGGGTTCGAGGAAAAAGTCGAACGGATTGAACACCGCCATCTCGGCGACCAGGTCGACCTCGATGCGCAGTTCCGCGGTTTTTTCCGGGAACACCAAGCGTGCCAGGTAGTTGCCCTGGGGATCCTGTTGCCAATTGATGAAATGCTGTTCGGGCTGGACCTTCAGCGCATAGGACAGAATCCGCGTGCGGCTGTGGGGCGCCGGACGCAGGCGAACGATCTGCGGACCGAGCTCGATGGCGCGTTCATAGCGGTAGTGCGTGACATGGTGCAATGCGACATGGATCGACACGGCGTGCCTCCTGCGAGCCTGGGCTTATACCTGTGCGCGCAAGACTTATGCCATTTGGCCAAGCCCTGCGCTTTCGGCGTGAGTCGTGCTCGCTCAGCTAAGCACAGCACCAGAATGGCGCCAGCTTGAGGGCGTAGTGCAGAGAGTCGCACAGAAAGGGGGCGAATGTTCGAGCGCCGTCGTCAGCGCGTTTTGCGCCGGGCCTTCAGGGCATTTTTCAGGGCTTCGCGCTGGTGACGAATGTCGACGAGCTTGCTGCGCATTTCGCGGTGGCGTTTGCTGTTGAGCAGCAACAGTCCCAATAGCGGAAACAGCAAAGCCAGTGCATAGATGACTTTATGCGGACTATCCTCGATGGTCGGCAATACGCCCAACAGGCACACAACCAGCACCCCGACCAATCCCCACACCCATTGTGGCCTGCCGCGCACCAGCATGAAATTGCAGTGCACCACGACCATTGTGACCGCCGCGCCCCCCACCACCGACCAAGTGGCTTGCTCGCCGAGCGAGGCCCCGGCGAAATAGGACGCCGCCACCAAGGGGATCGCGCAGGCCAATGAGAACAGCGCCGCGAAAATACCGCCGATAAAGGTCGGAAAATAACGCGATAGAAAACGCGGCAGGCTCAGGTCGTCCATCACTCCTCCAGCTCTTCGTACAAACCAACCGCGATGGTTTTGACATTACCCGACAAACCGCTGCCGAACAGGCCAATCGCCGCACTCAGGGAGTCCTTGATCTGGGTAACAGTGGCGTGTTTCAGTTGGGTCGGAGTGAAGCGCTTGGGCAGCTCTCCAGCCAATTGCTTGAGTTTGAGCATCTTCGGTGTCAGCCGCGGATCGTTGATGCTGAGCAACTCTTTGGTCAGCTTCGACCTTTCCTGACGCGTCAGTCCGCGCAGCACTTCACGCAGACTTTTACCCGTCGTGGCCTTGGCCACCTTCACCAGTTTTATAGTGGTCAAGGTGGAAGCCCCGACACCCAGCAGAGAGGCCGCGTCCAGGCCGATCGAGGCGTATTGGTACCACTCTTCACTGTCCAGCTTGTCGTTGAACGACGGGTTGGCCACTTCCGCCACCGTTCGGATGCTCCCGGCGAAACACTGCACCGAACTGGCGGCCGCGGCGGTATAACCCAGAACCACAACCACCGAACTGGCCCCGGCACTGAAAGGAACCGCAACCGAGCCACTGAGCACGACAATCCAGCCCAGTACCGCTCCGGCGCAGGACAAGGTGGTATTGATCGCTTCCCCGACCAAGCGTGACTCACGTGGATTGTCCTGCACCTGCTGGGCGAATTGCACCGGCGCGATGTACTTCTGCGCCTCGCGCAGGATGATGCGCTTGGGCTGGATGCTGCAGATCGGTTGGAATTCGCGCAGGGTCACGACATTGAAGTCGGCGTCGATATAGACCACCCCGGCCCCGACTATGCCTGGGTCGGCGTCAATCGCCGCAAAGAGTCGCGGCAGGTTGATCTGGCTTTCAATGCGTTGGCGGGCGAGGAATTGCGAGGGGCTGGAATCCATGCCGATGCCAGGGAGCGGGTTGCTCACGGGTGTTCATCCTTGAGAAGACTTGCGTCGGGTGACGTGGGAATCGCGCCACCTTAACAAAGGACTCGGGGTCCCACTAGAACGCAAAAGGCCATCATTCAAGCGGCAATCAATCCCTTGCGGGAGCTTGGCCTGTCGGAAACGCCGCACCGCCGCGCTCGGCTGCGCGGCAGTCGCAAAACCGGCATCCTCGGCCGCCCGGATACACCGGGCTCGCCGGTTTCAGGGCCGCTTCGCAGCCCAGCGCGGGCAAGCCCGCTCGCCACAAACCTCAGCCCGGCTTGCGATCGTTTTCAACCGACGGGCATTGAGCCAAGCACATCAGCCAGGGCAGTCCAGGTTGCAATCAGCGCGGCACCACCGGTTTGCGGGTCGGCTTCTTGCCTTTGCCCTTGGCCGCATCGGCGCGTTCCTTGGCCGCCTGCTTGTTACGGGCAAACGCGGCGGCCTTGGCCTGTTCGCGTTTGTCCCAGGCATTGCCGCCGTCGCTGCCACGCGGCGGCAGACCGGTGTGCTGGGTAAGGATCTTGGTGGTTTCCTTGCCCACCTTGTGGCTGCCGGCTGGTGTCGAGTTCTTGCGGCAAGCGCTCTGGTAGCCGTCGGTCGCCGGCTGGTGCAGCGGGATCAATTGGTCCTTGCCCGGCCCGATCAGATCGCCACGGCCCATGCGCAGCAAGGCCTCACGCAGCATCGGCCAGCCCTTCGGATCGTGGTAGCGCAGGAACGCCTTGTGCAAGCGGCGCTGCTCCTCGCTCTTGACGATGGTCACCGCGTCACTCTTGTAGGTGACCTTGCGCAACGGGTTCTTGCCCGAGTGGTACATGGCCGTGGCGGTGGCCATCGGCGAGGGGTAGAACGCCTGTACCTGGTCGGCCCGGAAGCCGTTACCCTTGAGCCACAGCGCCAGGTTCATCATGTCTTCGTCGGTGGTGCCCGGATGCGCGGCAATGAAGTACGGAATCAGGTACTGCTCTTTCCCGGCTTCCTTGGAGTACTTCTCGAACATGCGCTTGAACTTGTCATAGCTGCCAATGCCCGGTTTCATCATCTGGTTGAGCGGACCTTCCTCGGTATGCTCCGGGGCGATCTTCAGGTAGCCACCGACGTGATGGGTCACCAGTTCCTTGACGTACTCCGGCGACTCGACCGCGAGGTCGTAACGCAAGCCGGAAGCGATCAGGATCTTCTTCACGCCCGGCAAGGCGCGGGCACTGCGATAGAGTTGAATCAGCGACGAGTGGTCGGTGTTCAGGTTCGGGCAGATCCCCGGGAACACGCACGACGGCTTGCGGCACGCGGATTCGATTTCCGGGCTCTTGCAGGCGATGCGGTACATGTTCGCGGTCGGGCCGCCAAGGTCGGAAATCACCCCGGTAAAGCCCGGCACCTTGTCGCGGATCTCTTCGATCTCGCGAATGATCGACTCTTCCGAACGGTTCTGGATGATCCGCCCTTCGTGCTCGGTGATGGAGCAGAAGGTGCAGCCGCCGAAGCAGCCGCGCATGATGTTCACCGAGAAACGGATCATCTCGTAGGCCGGGATCTTCTCCTTGCCATACACCGGGTGCGGGATGCGCTGATAAGGCATGCCGAACACGTAGTCCATTTCCTCGGTAGTCATCGGAATGGGCGGTGGATTGAACCAGACGTCTACCTCACCATGCTTCTGCACCAGCGCACGGGCGTTGCCAGGGTTGGTTTCCAGGTGCAACACGCGGTTGGCGTGGGCATACAAAACCGCATCGCCACGCACCTTTTCCGCCGACGGCAGGCGGATCACGGTCTTGTCACGGGTCATCTTCGGGCTGACCAGGATCTGCACGACCTTGGCTTCCTCGGGATCTTCCAGCGGCCCTTTTTCCTGCTCGATGGCGCAGGCCTGGGTGTCCTGGGTGTTCACGTAGGGGTTGATGATCTTGTCGATCTTGCCCGGACGGTCGATGCGCGTGGAGTCGACTTCGTACCAACCTTCAGGCGTGTCGCGACGGATGAACGCGGTGCCGCGTACATCGGTGATGTCTTCGATCTTGTGGCCATAGGACAGGCGCTGGGCGACCTCGACAATCGCCCGCTCGGCGTTGCCGTAGAGCAGGATGTCGGCACAGGCGTCGATCAGGATCGAGTTGCGCACGCGGTCCTGCCAGTAATCGTAGTGGGCGATCCGGCGCAGCGAGGCCTCGATGCCGCCGAGCACGATCGGTACATGCTTGTAGGCTTCCTTGCAGCGCTGGCTGTAGACCAGGCTGGCGCGGTCCGGACGCTTGCCGGCCAGGCCGCCCGGCGTATAGGCGTCGTCGGAGCGGATTTTCTTGTCGGCGGTGTAGCGGTTGATCATCGAGTCCATGTTGCCGGCCGCGACACCGAAGAACAGGTTCGGCTCGCCGAGCTTCATGAAGTCGTCCTTGGACTGCCAGTTCGGCTGGGCAATGATCCCGACGCGAAAGCCCTGGGACTCCAGCAGCCGGCCGATGATCGCCATGCCGAAGGACGGATGGTCAACGTAGGCGTCACCGGTGACGATGATGATGTCGCAGGAATCCCAGCCAAGCTGATCCATCTCTTCCCGGCTCATGGGCAGGAAGGGCGCGGGCCCGAAACATTCGGCCCAGTACTTGGGATAGTCAAATAACGGCTTGGCTGCTTGCATGGCGATGACCGGTGTCGAGATGAAAATTCGCGGGCGCGGAATATAGCACAAATTTTGATCAAGTCCGACGATAACAGTTGGTTTTACCCACGCCAATCTCTCGAACGCAGACCGACAACTATCTAGTGCAGACGTACAGCCGCCTTGTCGTTAGCTGGCCCTTCAAAAACCCAGCAAGGCGACCACCATGATGACATCTCCTGCCCCCAGCCCAAACGACCTGACTCATTTCGCGCTCATCAAGGATCATTTGCCCTCATGGCTGATCGATGCCCCCCAGGCGCAACGCAGCGCCTTGCGCCAGAGCCTGATCGCCAGTTGCCATTCCCGGCACGACGTCCAGCAGGTACTGGCAAAATTGCAATCTCCCGAGCAATTCGTCAGGCCGCTACTGGAACAGGCCATCGCTTTCAACTTCCGACTCAGCCTGGATGTCGAGCAGGCGACCTTCGTTCACGTACGTAAAAACGGCTATTTCTTCGGATTGATATCGGTTCAGGGCGAGAGCACCGAGCAAACGTTGTTATCCGCCGCCTTGAGCAACTTCGACAAATCGCTCACCAGCGCCGACACCTTCGGCGCGGGCTCGGGGATTTACTCGGCGCCCAGAGCCCGAGGCAGCAGAACCCACATCAAACCCGAAGAGTTTGCCCTGGTCTGCCGCCGCCTCGACTTCGGCAGCCTTTACCAAGCCCTCCTGCGCGCAATTCTCCAGCCCCCCGTCCAGGCGGATGCCGAGCAGGCGAGCAGCGTCCGGGACGTACTGATCAAGGGTTACACAGACGCCTTCGCCGTGACGATACATCTGGCCGGAATCAAGGGTGACATCTCAATAGCCCAGTACCGGGTCCTGCTCAAGGTGCTGAGCAACAGCCATGTCGTCAGATATGGCACCCACCCCTACTCGCGGCTCAAATTCCTCGGCCTGGACCTCAGCGAGGTGCTGGTCATCGGACTCGACGCCGAGGAAGGGACGCACCCCTGCATCGTCTACATACCGCAGGATCCGATCAGCCCCTTGGCGCGCTACGACTCACTCAAGCATTTCGAAGAGGCGTTAAGCAACAGACTGCTGGCGCACAGCTATGCCCATTTCTTTTCGCGATTCCTTCCCAGCAGCGATCAAGAAACACCGCTCAAGCAGATTATCAAACGTGCCTTGTGGCAAAAATGGAGACCAAAGCCCGCCGTTCCGGCGCCTGATCCATCGCTGCTGACGCTGCACCCCGTGAAAGGCAACGTATTCAAAAGCCTGCACGAGCAGCGCGTCCGACAGATCGAACGTCATGGGCGGGAAGCGGCCATCCCCACATCGGATATCGACACCCAAGCCCGTCAACGCCTACTGCAAGCATACGAAAAGGCCGGCCTGAGCACATTGGCCCTGGCAGTGTCGTTCATGCCGCTGATAGGCGAGGTCCTGTTGATCTCCAGCGGGGTACAACTGATCACTGAGGTGTATCAGGGGTTCGATGCCTGGAGACGCCATGAGAAGGTTGAAGCGCTCAACGACCTGATGGACATCGCCGAGCAGGTGGCGCTCATGGGTGCCAGCGCGGGCGCCATCAAGACAGGCCGGTTCGTCAACTCGCTGATTCGCGTCAAACCCTCGACCGGTACGTCCTGTTTGTGGAAACCGGACCTGCTGCCCTATCGCCAACCCGTTGAACTGCCCGAAGCGCTGACCCCCGATGAACAGGGCTTGTACAACTACCAGGACAGGCACTACCTGTCACTGGACGAGCAACTCTATGAGGTGAGCGCGGCTGGCGATCCCCGCGCATGGTCCATTCGACACCCCTCCGACCCACGGGCCTATTCACCCCCCTTGCTGGAAAACGGCGCAGGAGCCTGGCGTACCTCGTATGAAAAACCACAAGACTGGGATGACTTGAAGCGGCTAAAACGATTGGGGCCGATTGCATCGGGCCTCCAGCACGAGGATCTGGCGCCGATCCTGCACGCCAGCGCCACCGATTCGAAGCTGTTGCTGCAACTGCATCTCGATAACCAATCGCCACCGGCACAACTGGTCGACACCTTGAAACGCTTCCGCCTCGACCGGCAAACCCAGCGTCAGCGCTTGCTGGGAAGTCCTCCCGACAGCGGCAGCACTAGCCCTTCCGTTGTCGCCGAGCCGAACGCATCGCAACACTTCGAGAGCCTTTATCGAAACAGCGAGCACATCGACGGTCCTCTGCGCGAACAGATCCGACAGGATCTTCCGACCTTACCCAAAAGCTATGTGCAAGCCTTGGAGAAATCCATCGCTCCCGCCGAAGAACAACAAATCCTGCGGCAGAAAAGCTTGCTGCCCTATTTGAAAGACGAAGCCGAGCTCTCAATGCAGAATGTGGACACCGCTCGACTTTATGAAGGTCTTTATCTACCCACGACATTCAATCCGGCCTCGGACCAACTGGCGTTCCACACCCTTGAAGCGCTACCCGGCTGGTCCGGCGACGTTCGCCTGGAACTGTATGCAAACTCGCTGGCCGAGCCTCCTCTGGGTAGCGTCGGGAACCCCGGGGCAACCACCATCAGGCGCCTGCTGCGTGAAGGCTCTCGCTATCGGGTCTACGCTGCCGACGGTCGGCAAACCCTCGCGCCGAACGATCTCTACTCGGCCATCCGACAAGCCCTGCCCGACACCGAACTCGACAACCTGGGCGCCATGGGCCCGGATCGCAACATGGCCCTCAAGCAGGTACTGATCCGCAAGCTCACACAGTTGACCTCCTCGCCAACTGTCGTACGCCAGATCCCAACGCTTGCGTCCTCCGTGCCTTACCACCCCGGTATCGCGCTGGATACTCACTTCGCGCTGAAAACACCGCCGAGCGACCTGACTCCGGTGGGCGACGGCCTGTACCGGAACGCCTTCTTCCGGCACTACATCCAGGAGCAGGGTCGCTATTACCAGGTCGAGTCTTCAGACCTTGGCTGGAAACTGATCGATGCCCGCAGCCCTTTCCGCTGCTATCGCCCGGTAATACAACGCAAGGCTGGCACCTGGGAAATCAACACGGACATCGGTTTGAAAGGTGGAGCGCCGGGACCGGGCCAAAGCAAGATCGAGCTGGTGGAAAGTGAAGCCGAAATGGTCTCGGCGCTTGAGTACGTCAAGCCCGAGCCCTTCACCGCCGAAGACCTGCAGCGCATGAAAGTCATCAAATCCTATCAGCGCGCGCCCAACAGAATGGGCGACTATGACCGTGTGAATAATGGCCGCTATCCATTGAGGGGGCTGTCGGGCAACCCGCTGCGCATCAAAAAAATCCAGCATATGAGTGAAATCAGCGAATCGGGAATACGCTACCCGGCCAAGGATATCCTGCCGTATTTGAAATGGGAGGCCCACGAACAGGTCGCCAAGCTGTACGAGGAGAAGCTGCTACTGCGGGAGTTCACCGAACAGGACGCCAAGTTTCCCCAGGAGCAAAGCATGATCGGTCAAGCCATGGTCGTGGCCAGAAAACCACTGGAAGCCGGAGAAGCCATCGGCGTGTATGGCGGTGGTTTTATTCCGTTTCACGTCAGCAATGCCCGCCAGGATCCGTTTGTGATCGACATTTTGCCCGACCCGCTGCCCAGCAGGCCGAAATGGGATCGACTGATGCTGTCGGGAGACAACATCATTTCGCGGATCAATTCCATTTTCGAATACGAGGAAAACTTCCCGGTCCGGCAAGCCACTGGCGGCTACAACGTCGAAGGCGCGGTGTTTCCCGTCGATGTCGATATCGGCGACGGTCGCCTTGAGTCGTTCCGCCTGAACACCTTCTTCACCACCCGGGCGATTCCCGCCGATGAAGAACTGCGCTGGAATTACGGTTATACCGAAGCAGGGGTTCGCACCCTATTCGCGCCCCCCGAAGAAACACCGCGAACCTGAAAGCCGACTCGCGAAGCGTTCGCCTTACTCGTCGTCGTCGAAGTTGTAGCTGCCCGGTGCCAGGTTCTCGAAGCGCGTGTACTTGCCGATGAAGGCCAGGCGGATAAAGCCGATCGGGCCGTTCCGCTGCTTGCCGATGATGATTTCGGCGATGCCTTTATGCTCGGTTTCCGGGTGATAGACCTCATCGCGGTACACGAACATGATTACGTCGGCATCCTGCTCGATCGCTCCGGATTCGCGCAAGTCGGAGTTTACCGGGCGCTTGTTCGGGCGCTGTTCGAGGGAACGGTTGAGCTGGGACAGGGCCACCACCGGGCAGTTGAATTCCTTGGCCAGGGCCTTGAGGGAACGGGAAATCTCGGAAATCTCGTTGGTCCGGTTGTCGCCGCTGGAACCGGGGATCTGCATCAACTGCAGGTAGTCGATCATGATCAGGGCGATATCGCCGTGCTCGCGCACCAGACGCCGAGTCCGCGCGCGCATTTCCGACGGACTGATACCCGCCGTATCGTCGATGAACAGCTTGCGGTCGTTGAGCAGGTTGACCGCCGAGGTCAACCGTGGCCAGTCGTCGTCTTCCAGGCGCCCGGCGCGGACCTTGGTCTGGTCGATCCGGCCCAGCGAGGAGAGCATACGCATGATCAGCGATTCGCCTGGCATCTCCAGGGAGTACACCAGCACCGCCTTGTCGCTGCGCAGTACCGCGTTCTCCACCAGGTTCATGGCGAAGGTGGTCTTACCCATCGACGGACGACCGGCGACGATGATCAGGTCGGACGGTTGCAGGCCGCTGGTCTTCTCGTCGAGATCGGTGTAGCCGGTGGACAGGCCGGTGATCGCGTTGTCGGTGTTGAACAGCGTATCGATGCGGTCGATGGCCTTGGTCAACAGGTCGTTGACGCTCACCGGACCGCCAGTCTTGGGCCGCGCCTCGGCGATCTGGAAGATCTGTCGCTCGGCCTCGTCGAGAATCTCCGCCGCGGTCCGCCCTTCCGGGTTGAACGCGTTGTCGGCGATTTCGGTGCTGATGCCGATCAATTGGCGCAAGGTCGCCCGTTCCCGAACGATCGCGGCATAGGCCTTGATGTTGGCCACCGACGGAATGTTCTTCGCCAACTCCGTCAGATAGGCCAGACCGCCGACCTGCGAGGTCTGCCCTTCCTGGTCCAGTTGCTCGGCCAGGGTGACCACGTCGATCGGCTTGTTCTGATCGGCGAGCTTGGCGATCGCACGGAAAATCAGGCGATGGTCATGTCGATAGAAGTCGCCGTCCGAGACTTGATCGAGCACGCGCTCCCAGGCGTTGTTGTCCAGCATCAGACCACCGAGCACGGCCTGTTCGGCCTCGATGGAATGCGGCGGCACCTTCAGCGCGGCGGTTTGCAGATCGTATTGCTCAGGAGCGGAGATATCGTTCATGGCCACTTGAAATCAGGGGGTGGGTGCAACAAAACAAAAGGCACGACCTGAATGAACAGAGTCGTGCCCGATGTTAACCGCCTGGCGAGCAAGTCGCCAGACGCTTGGGTGCTGCTTAAGCAGCCACCACGACAACGCGTACGGTTGCTTCGACTTCGGCGTGCAGGTGCACGGCCACGTCGAATTCACCCACGTTACGGATGGTGCCGTTCGGCAGACGCACTTCGCTTTTTGCCACTTCAACGCCGGAGGCGGTCAGGGCATCAGCGATGTCGTGGGTGCCGATCGAACCGAACAGCTTGCCTTCGTCACCGGCGGTGGCAGTGATAGTCACTTCCAGCTCAGCCAGTTGGGCGGCGCGCGATTCAGCCGAAGCTTTCTTGTCTGCTGCGGCTTTTTCCAGCTCAGCGCGACGCTCTTCGAACGCAGCCAGGTTGGCGGCGGTCGCAGCGGTGGCTTTGCCGAATGGCAGCAGGTAGTTACGGCCGTAACCGGCCTTAACGTTTACCTTATCGCCCAGGTTGCCCAGGTTGGCGATTTTTTCCAGAAGGATCAGTTGCATGTGGAAATCCTCTTAACTTTTAACCTTCACCGTTCGCGGAACCGTTATCGGCATCTTTCGACGCCAGGCGTCCGCGAAAATCAATCAGGCTGTCGACAATGGCCAATACCATGAGCAACGGACCGAGCAAGTGCATGAAAGGCACCAGCGTGACGTACATCCCCACCAGCCAGAAACTGGCCAGTTTCTTCTGCGCCACCAGCCCGTGAATCAGGGCCAGGCCAGCGAAGACCAGCGGAACACTGCACAGTGGCAACAGAATCAATGCATGCACGCCGATAAACGGTGCGACAAACATGACGGCCAGCAGCGACAGCGCCACTTTCTTGGGGATCCGGATCGCGCGAAACTCGCGCCCGAAACCACCGGGGTTGTACAACAACGCTTGCCAATAGCGCCCAAGAATCAGGCACATGACACTAAAGACCTGCAACGAGATCGCCGTCGAGGTGATCAACAGGGGCACGGCCAGTGAAGCGAGGAATGCTCGCTGGTCTACCGAAAGCTTGTGGTAGACCTCACCGAGGGCCAGCGGCACGACTTGTTCAAACGTCTGCGCCAACCCTTCGATGAAGGGACTGAAAATCGTCCCCAAACTCACCGCACATACCAACCCTACAGCCATGCTGGCCAGCAGCACGCGGTTCCAGGAGTAGCCTGCGCGTAAAACCAGCGCCAGGCTGCAAGACCCGAGCAGCACCAAAAGGGCCGTGGGATCTTTCTGGATGTTGAAGTGCCAGAACAGCAGCACCGACAACACACCCAGACCAATGACGCCAAGGGCGTCCGAACCGCGCCGCAGGAGCACAAGGCATCCGGCGGCGGCACTCAACCAGAACAACAGCGGCAATGCCGCAGATCCGGCCACGACGAGCATGGCCTGCATACGTCCGCGCATGATGAATCCAGCTAAGGCGCGCATGCATTCAATCCTTTACTGCGTGTCGACTGCCCGGTCTCAGCGGCCGTGGCTGTCGGTGTAGGCCAGCAGGGCCAGGAAGCGGGCGCGCTTGATAGCGGTGGCCAGCTGACGCTGATAACGAGCTTTGGTACCGGTGATACGGCTTGGAACGATTTTGCCGGTTTCGGATACGTAGGCTTTCAGGGTGTTGAGATCTTTGTAATCGATCTCTTTCACGTCTTCAGCGGTGAAGCGGCAGAATTTACGACGACGGAAGAAACGTGCCATGTAATTGGCTCCTCAAAAGGTCCGTGGATTACTCGTCAGCGTTATCGCTGGCGTCGCTGTCATCACCCTCAACGCCATCGGCGTCGGAATGCTCAGGACGGTCGCGACGCTCACGGCGCTCACTGCGGTTTTCTTCAGCCTTGAGCATCTCGGACTGGCCGGTAACGGCTTCGTCGCGACGGATGACCAGGTTACGGATCACAGCATCGTTGTAGCGGAAGTTGTCTTCCAGCTCGGCCAGGGCCTTGCCAGTGCATTCAACGTTCAGCATCACGTAGTGAGCCTTGTGAACATTGTTGATTGCATAGGCCAGTTGACGACGGCCCCAGTCTTCCAGACGGTGGATTTTGCCGCCGTCTTCTTCGATCAGCTTGGTGTAACGCTCTACCATGCCGCCGACTTGTTCGCTTTGATCCGGGTGGACCAAAAAGATGATTTCGTAATGACGCATGAATGCTCCTTACGGGTTGTAGCCTGCCGCTCAAAAACGGTCAGACAAGGAGTGAATGACACTTGTGTGTCTTGCCTGGAGTAGGCACAGATGCGCCAGCCATCACGGCAAGGGGCGCAATTGTAGAGAAGGGACGAGAGGGGTGCAAGACAATTGGTGATTATTTGAACAGCACCACCAGCCGATGCGCGCGCCCGTCCATGTGGAGGCAGGCAACCTTGTGGCCAGCGGGCTCGCCCGCGCTCGGCGGCGCAGCAGTCGCAAAGCCAGCTACCGCAATCTGTCTGACCGGGTCGGTTTTGCTGGTTTCAGGGGTGCTTCGCACCCCAGCGCGGGCAAGCCCGCTCGCCACAAGACCGCGCTCGGCTGAAAACTTGCGAACACGCCGGCATCGGCCAAGAGCTCGGATCAGGTCTTCTTGGTAGCGGCCTTGACGCTGCGCTGGCGCAGCGCCTCGAACAGGCACACGCCAGTGGCCACGGAGACGTTGAGACTGCTGACGCTACCGGCCATCGGCAGTTTTACCAGATAGTCGCAATGCTCACGGGTCAGGCGGCGCATGCCCTTGCCTTCGGCGCCCATGATCAGGATGGTCGGGCCGGTCAGGTCCTGCTGGTACAGCTCCTGCTCCGCCTCCCCCGCCGTACCGACGACCCACAGGCCACGTTGCTGGAGTTTTTCCAGGGTCCGCGCCAGGTTGGTCACCGCCACCAGCGGAATCACTTCCGCCGCGCCACAAGCCACCTTGCGCACCGCCGGCGTCAGGGTCGCCGACTTGTCCTTGGGCACCACCACCGCCAGCGCACCGGCCGCATCGGCGGTGCGCAGGCAGGCGCCGAGATTGTGCGGGTCGGTCACGCCATCGAGCACCAGGATCAACGGCGCGCCTTCGGTGCGATCGAGCAGCTCATCGAGCATCGCCTCACCCCAGACCTGGCTCGGACTCACATCCGCCACCACGCCCTGGTGCACGCCTTCAACCCAGGCGTCCATCTCGCGGCGCTCGGCCTGGCCGACCGACACGCGGTTTTCCGCGGCCAGCGCCAACAACACCTGGACCCGCGGATCACTGCGACCTTCGGCCAGCCAGATCTGCTTGACGCGCTTCGGGTGATGACGCAACAACGCCTCTACGGCGTGCACGCCGTAGATTTTTTCCAACTGACTCATGACTTGCCCTTGGGTTTACGCGCCCCGCCGCTTTTCGCGGGACCAGCGCCCGCTTTCGGCGGGCCTTTACGATGCTTGCTCGGCTTTTCCGACGGAGCCCCGCGCGCGGGCTTTCCCTCGGTCTTGCCTTTACCGCCGTTCTTGGCTTCGGCCAACAACGCCTGCTTCATTTCGCGACTTTTGCGCACTTCGGCGTTTTTCGCCGCCGCGTCGCTTGGGCGATAAGCCTCGTCCGACTTCTTCGCGACCGCGCCACGGCGCCCGGCCTTGGCCGGCTCCGGTGCTTTCTCGACAGGTGCGGGAGCGCTGCTGGCTTCAACCCCACGCTTCTTGCGACCGATCGGCGCGCTAAGGGTCTTCTCGGCCATTTCGAAGTCGATCTTGCGCTCGTCGAGGTCGACGCGCATGACCTTCACTTCCACCGTGTCGCCGAGACGGAAGCTACGACCGGTGCGCTCGCCCGCCAGGCGGTGATGGACCGGATCGAAATGGTAGTAATCACCCGGCAAGGCGGTGACATGCACCAGGCCCTCGACGTAGATATCGGTCAGTTCGACGAACAGGCCGAAACCGGTCACCGCGGTGACCACGCCCGGGAACGACTCACCCACGCGGTCCTTCATGAACTCGCACTTGAGCCAGTTCACCACGTCGCGGGTAGCTTCGTCGGCACGCCGCTCGCTCATCGAGCACTGCTCGCCCAACTGCTCCAGCGCCGCTTCGTCGTAGGGATAGATCCGCGCCTTCGGAATGGTCATCGCGCCGGCCCGACGAACGTGCGGCGTGTCCTGCTTGGAGTGGATGACGCTGCGAATCGCACGGTGCGTCAGCAGGTCCGGGTAACGCCGGATCGGCGAGGTGAAGTGGGTATAGGCCTCGTAATTCAGGCCGAAGTGGCCCTGGTTGTCGGCGCTGTACACCGCCTGGCTCAGGGAGCGCAACATCACGGTCTGGATCAGGTGGAAGTCCGGGCGACTCTGGATGCTCGCCAGCAACGCCTGGTAATCCTTCGGCGACGGACCTTCCTTGCCCTTGTGCAACGACAGACCCAGCTCGCCGAGGAAGGCGCGGAGTTTTTCCAGGCGCTCCGGCGGCGGGCCGTCATGCACCCGGTACAACGCGGGGATTTCATGCTTCTTGAGGAACTCGGCGGTGGCCACGTTGGCCGCCAGCATGCATTCCTCGATCAGCTTGTGTGCATCGTTGCGGGTGGTCGGACGGATTTCCGCGATCTTGCGCTCGGAACCGAAAATGATCCGCGTTTCCTGGGTTTCGAAGTCGATCGCGCCACGGGTATGTCGCGCCGCCAACAGCACCTTGTACAGGGCGTAGAGCTGCTTGAGGTCCGGGACCACTTCCGAATACTCGCCACGCAGCTTCTTCGCTTCGGTGGTCTTCGGCTGCTCCAGGATCGCACTGACCTTGTTGTAGGTCAGTCGCGCATGGGAGTGGATCACCGCTTCGTAGAACACGTAGTCGGTCATCTGCCCGCTTTTGTTGATGCTCATCTCGCAGACCATCGCCAAGCGGTCGACATGCGGGTTCAGCGAGCACAAGCCATTGGACAACTGCTCCGGCAACATCGGTACCACGCGCTCGGGGAAGTACACCGAGTTGCCGCGGACCTGGGACTCGGCGTCCAACGCCGAACCGATCTTCACGTAACTGGAAACGTCGGCAATCGCCACGTACAACTTCCAGCCGCCGGAGAACAGGCGCAGCTTGCCCGGCGTGGCTTCGCAATAGACCGCATCGTCGAAGTCGCGGGCATCTTCGCCGTCGATGGTGACGAACGGCAGATGGCGCAGGTCAATGCGCTTCTCCTTGTCCTTCTCCTCGACTTCCGGCTTGAGCTTCGCCGCTTCCTTGAGCACGGCCTCGGGCCAGACGTGGGGAATATCGTAGGTGCGCAGCGCGACATCGATTTCCATGCCGGGCGCCATGTAGTTGCCCACCACTTCGATCACATCGCCCTGCGGCTGGAAGCGCGGCGTCGGCCAGTGGGTGATCTTCACCTCGACGAACTGCCCGACGCGGGCATCGGCGTTGCGGCCCGGGGTCACCAGGACTTCCTGCTGGATCTTCGGATTGTCCGCGACCACGAAGCCGATACCGCCTTCTTCGAAGTAACGCCCGACGATGCTCTCGTGAGCACGGGACACCACTTCGACGATCACGCCTTCACGGCGGCCACGTCGATCCAGGCCGGAGACCCGCGCCAGGGCGCGGTCGCCATCGAACACCAGGCGCATTTGCGCCGGGCTCATGAACAGGTCGTCGCTGCCATCGTCCGGGATCAGGAAGCCGAAGCCATCGCGGTGACCGGCAATGCGACCGAGGATCAAGTCGAGCTTGTCCACCGGCGCGTAGGTACCACGGCGGGTGTAAATCAGTTGCGCATCGCGCTCCATGGCACGAAGCCGGCGGCGCAGAGCCTCGATCTGATCCTCAGTGGTCAGACCGAACTCATCCACCAGCTCCTCGCGACTGGCCGGCGATCCACGCTCGGACAGGTGCGCCAGGATAAGCTCGCGGCTAGGAATGGGGTTTTCGTATTTTTCCGCTTCACGAGCGGCCTCGGGATCGAGGGACTGCCAATCGGCCATTAGATAAATTTCACCTTGTCTATATGCGGGTTAGTTTGGCATACGTGTATTGAAACGGGAAATTTCAGGCGCACGGGCCACCTTAAAACCCGTTTGTCCGCATGAAAAATGCCGAATGAACAACATTGAAGCGTTTTTTTTGGTTTTTTTCATGACAGGGGTTTACAGCTAAAACGCGCCTCCGTATAGTGCGCGCCATCGACGACGGAGACGTTGACGATACTGCCCAGATGGTGAAATTGGTAGACACGCCAGCTTCAGGTGCTGGTGACCGCAAGGTCGTGGAAGTTCGAGTCTTCTTCTGGGCACCAATTCAAGTTTCAGAGTAACACTCTGAAATCTCACAAAAACCCGCGAAAGCGGGTTTTTGCGTTTCCGGGCCTCACAACCTGAAAATACCGCAACTCTGTAGGGGCGCGGCGGTGCGGCGTCCCGACAAGCCCTGCTCCTACAGGGCGAGGCACGAGCCTACAGCGGCGCAATCTTCCGTCCGAGATTTAATTAAAAGCAAAAACAGGGGTTTACAGATCAAAAGGCGCTCCGTATAGTGCGCTCCATCAACGGCGTGCAACGCTGCTGATGCTGCCCAGATGGTGAAATTGGTAGACACGCCAGCTTCAGGTGCTGGTGACCGCAAGGTCGTGGAAGTTCGAGTCTTCTTCTGGGCACCAATTCAAGTTTCAGAGTAACACTCTGAAATCTCACAAAAACCCGCGAAAGCGGTTTTTTGCGTTTCTGCCCTCACTACTTCTCCTGAACACACCACACCCATGTGGTGAGCGGGCCTGTCCGCGCGGGGGTGCGAAGCCCCCCCCCAAAAAAAACCTGCAATCGCGTTTTCTATGACAGAACCGGGATGCAGGTTTTACGACGGCTTCGCAGTCGAGCGCGGGCAAGCCCGCTCGCCACAGGCAGCCGCTCAGCCGCAGGTCCGTACTTTGTCGACCTTGAGTCTTCGCGGGCAAGCTCCGCCCCACAGGATTTGTGTCGCTCCACCAATCTGTGGTCGGGCACGGACACTGTGGGAGCGGAGCTTGTCGGATCGCCGCACCGCCGCGAAGAGGCCCGCACTGACACCCTGGTCAGGCGCGGAACTGCCCCAGGCTTGCCTTGAGCTGCCCCGCCAGACTGTCCAGCACCTTGCCGCTAGCCGTGGTCTCCACCACCGCCTGGGCCGCACGCTCGGCCTGGGCATGGATCACCTCGACCCGCCCACGCACCGCATGCGCGCCCTCGGCCTGGTGGGCCGCCGCCTGGGTCGCCAGGCCAATCGCCGCATGCACCTGCTCCACCGAAGACTGCACACTCTGCTGCAGCTTGACGCTACTGCGCAGCACCGCCAACCCCTCGCTGGCCTGACGTCCCGCCTGCCCAATGGCCGCCACGGCTTCCCGCGCGCCCTGCTGCAAGGCACCGATATGCGCCTGGATATCGCCAGTGGAGCTTTGCGTCTTGCTCGCCAGCGCCCGCACCTCGTCCGCCACCACGGCAAACCCACGACCGGTTTCTCCCGCCCGCGCCGCCTCGATGGCCGCGTTCAGGGCCAACAGGTTGGTCTGCTCGGCAATCCCGTGAATCACCGTCAGCACCACTTCAATCTGCTCACTTTGCTGCGCCAACCGCTCGATCACCTTGGCACCGGTATCCACCTGCCCGGCCAAAGCCTCGATCAGGTTACCGACCTGGGCCGAAGTCCGGGTGTTTTCATCCGTCGCCTGGCGAATATCCACCACCTGCTTCAGCGCAGCCTGCATCGCATGGCTTTCGGTCTGCGCGTCATCGGCCATCTTCGACAGCTCGCGCAAGCTCTGCGCCACTTCGTCACGCTGCAATTCGGCGGCGGCATCGGCACCGGCATTGCGCAAGGTCATCTTACCGATTTCCACGCCGGTCCGCTGAGCCACATCGCCGGCTTCGCGCACGATAGGCTGCAGCTTGTCGACAAAGCGGTTCACCGCCGAGGCCATGTCGCCGATCTCATCATTGCTGTTGAGCTGGACCCGCTTGGTCAGGTCTCCGTCGCCAGCCGCCAGATCATTGAGGGCCGCAATCAGCAGATGCAGTTTGTTGACCACTCGCCGCCCCAGCACGACCGCCAGCAACAGCAGCACGCCAAGACCGACCAGGGCCAGGCCCAGGCCGATCCGCCAGCGCAAGGTCTGCGCCGCGTCCTGCACGGTTGCGGTGGTGTTGGCCTGCATTTGCGACGCGGTGGCCTGGGCCGATTGCAGACGGGCCTGCATCGCCTTGGAACTGTCCGCCGCCGCCCCCTGCAGGCTGTCGGCCACCAACTTGTCGCTACTGCCGATCAAGGCCGTGAAGCGCTGGTCCAGGGCTTTCAGATCGGTCTCGACCGACGCCGTGGAAACCCCCATGCGGACCTTGCCGATCTCCACGCCATTGGGGCTGATCGACGCTTCGAGGTAGTAGACCGAAGGATCGCTCTTCGCCGCGCTGAGCACCTTGTCCAACGCCCGCTCGCCCTCGCCCTTTGCCAACAGGGCCTGGTTGATCGGGTTTTCCCGGTTCAGGTAGCGGGTCAGGTGTTCGCCGGTCGCATCGTCATAGACCACGAACAGTACGTTCGGATTGCGCTGGGCACGGCGGGCGAATTCGGAGAGGGTCGGTACGTCGTTATCCCACATGGCCCGAGGGGCTACGGAGGCGAGCAACTGCGCCATATCGTTGGCCGAATCCCGCAGATCCTTCTCCAACGCAGCACGCAACTGGGCCTGCTCATCCTTCAGTCGCGAGGATAAGCCACTGGTCAGGCGCTGGCGCGTACTGACGGAAAGGCTGTCGAGACTCGACGTCACCTCCTTGCCCGCCTGCTCCAATTCCCCGGACAGCTTCTGGCTGTCGATACCCAGACGAGAGCCCAGGTCGGCCTCCAGCGCAGTCACCGTGCTTCGGGTCAGCGCAACCGCCACCAGCACCTGCACCAAAAGGGCGATACCCAGGGTAACGAACACAGGCCGCAATAGACGGCTTTGTAACAGTGAGAGAACGGCCGACACTGGAGATTCCTCGACTTTGGCGCCATTAATTTGATAGCACCCTTTTTTGAGGATAATCCCAGCAAGGCCCGTGCCGAACAACAGGCAGAAACGACAAAGGGCCCCAAACGGGGCCCTTTGTGATCTACATCAACGGCTTATCAGGCGAACGGGTGACGCAGAACGATGGTTTCGTTGCGATCCGGACCTGTCGAGATAATGTCGATCGGCGCGCCGACCAACTCTTCGATGCGCTTGATGTAAGCTCGCGCCGCCGCTGGCAGCTCTTCCAGGGTCTTGGCACCCAGGGTCGACTCGGCCCAGCCCGGCATCTGCTCGTACACCGGCTCCAGGCCGATGTAGCTGTCGGCGTCGGTTGGCGCGTCGATGACTGCACCGTTTTCGTTCTTGTAGCCTACACAGATATTGATGACTTCAAGACCGTCGAGCACGTCCAGCTTGGTCAGGCACAGACCCGAGATGCTGTTGACGTCGATGGCGCGACGCAGGATCACGGCATCGAACCAGCCGCAACGACGGGCGCGGCCAGTGGTGGCGCCGAATTCGTGACCACGCTTGGCCAGGAAGGCACCGACATCATCGAACAGCTCGGTCGGGAACGGCCCCGAACCCACGCGGGTGGTGTAGGCCTTGGTGATACCCAGGATGTAATCCAGGTACATCGGACCGAAACCCGAACCGGTGGCAATACCGCCAGCCGTGGTGTTGGAGCTGGTGACGTATGGGTAGGTGCCGTGGTCGATGTCCAGCAGCGAACCCTGGGCGCCTTCGAACATGATGTCCTTGCCGGCGCGACGCAGTTCGTGCAGTTCGGCGGTGACATCGAGCATCATCGGCTTGAGCAGCTCGGCATACTCCATGCACTCATCGAGAGTCTTCTGGAAGTCGATGGCCGGCTCTTTGTAGTAATTGACCAGCACAAAGTTGTGGTAGTCGAGCAACTCGCCCAGTTTCGCGGCAAAACGCTCGCGGTGGAACAGGTCACCAATCCGCAGGCCGCGACGCGCGACCTTGTCTTCGTACGCCGGGCCAATGCCACGACCGGTGGTACCGATCTTCAGCTCGCCACGGGCTTTCTCGCGCGCCTGGTCCAGGGCCACGTGATAGGACAGGATCAGCGGGCAGGACGGGCTGATACGCAGGCGCTCACGCACCGGCACGCCTTTCTCTTCCAGCTTGATGATTTCCCGCAGCAGGGCGTCCGGGGCAACCACCACGCCATTGCCGATCAGGCACTGCACGCCTTCGCGCAAGACGCCCGACGGGATCAGGTGCAGGACGGTTTTCTCACCGTCGATCACCAGAGTGTGGCCAGCATTGTGGCCACCTTGATAGCGCACCACGGCGGCTGCATGTTCGGTCAGCAGATCAACGATCTTGCCTTTGCCCTCATCACCCCACTGGGTGCCCAGGACTACGACATTCTTACCCATAACACTTGTCCTCATTCGCGCAAACTTGGTGCCGGCAGCCGCCGGCGGGAAAACTCAAGAAGCCAGCGGCAATACTTGCCAAAGCCCGTTCTGCTGAATCAATTGCCGGTCGCAGTCCGCTTCGCGGGCGGCGGCCAATGGTTGTCCGGGCAAGGCCTGGACCACACGCCGACCTTCGCCGCGCAACTGGCAAACCAGCTGCCAGAGTGCAGCATCCGTACTGTCAGGCATCCAGATACCGCCGGACGGTAGCTCGACCTCGGCACGCCCCAGGGTCACCAGGGTTTTCAAATCGGTGGAAAAGCCGGTGGCCGGACGCGCGCGCCCGAAGTCCGCGCCGATGTCGTCGTAACGGCCGCCCTGGGCGATAGCCTGGCCGACCCCCGGTACGAATACCGCGAACACCACACCGGTGTGGTAGTGGTAACCGCGCAGCTCGCCCAGGTCGAAATACAGCGGCAATTGCGGGAAACGCACGGCCAGACGCTCGGCAATCGCCAGCAAGTCATCCAGCGCCGCCGTGACCGGAGCCGGCGCGCCGGCCAGGCACACACGCGCCGCCGCCAGCACTTCGCGACCGCCACACAGGTCCACCAGCGCCCGCAGCATGGCGGCCAGATCGGCCGGCAAACCTTCGGTCAGCTGGATAACTTCATCGATCGCCTTGCGTTGCAGGGCATCGAACAATTGTTGCTCCACTTCACCGGACAAGCCGGCGGCGCGGGCCAGGCCACGGTAGATGCCGACGTGGCCGAGGTCCATGTGCACATCCGGCACATCGGCCAATTGCAGCATCGCCAACATCAGGCTGATGACCTCGACGTCGCTGCTCGGACTGGCATCGCCATACAACTCGGCGCCCAGCTGGATCGGACTGCGCGAGGACGACAAGGCCCGCGGCTGCGCATGCAGCACGCTACCGGCGTAGCACAGGCGGCTGGGGCCTTCGCGACGCAGGGTGTGGGCGTCGATACGCGCCACCTGCGGCGTGATATCGGCGCGGAAGCCCATCTGCCGGCCCGACTGCGGGTCGATCACCTTGAAGGTACGCAGGTCCAGGTCCTGGCCGGCACCGGTCAACAAGGACTCCAGATACTCGATATGCGGGGTGACAACGAACTCATAGCCCCAGCTCTGGAACAGATCCAACACCTGGCGCCGCGCCACTTCGATGCGCGCCGCTTCAGGCGGCAGTACTTCTTCGATACCATCTGGCAGGAGCCAGCGATCTACCGTTGCCATTACGCCTTTCCCCTATGATCCGGGCGGCAAGCCCACAGGCGAGCCTTGAGTGAAGCAGAAAATGGTTAACGCGCGCGCAAGAACGACGCGACGAACAGCCTGAAACCGGCTTCGTCTACCACTTTCCTCGAAAAACCTGTCGGGTCGATCAACCCGCTGCCTGCCAACCTGCTTCTGTTAATCAAGCATGCAGACGCAAAAAAGCCGGGAATTTCCCGGCTGCCGCATCATACACCCGTTTTCCGAAAGGATCACCCCGCCCGGCGTTTTAGCTGCCGAGCGGAGGGGGGCACGATGCGTCTTGGATCAGGGCTTGGCTTTTTCCAGGTAACGGAAGAAGTCGCTGCTCGGGTCCAGCACCAGCACGTCGCTCTTGTCCGCAAAGCTTTCACGGTAGGCGCGCAGGCTACGGTAGAACGCGTAAAACTCCTGGTCCTGGCCGTAAGCCTTGGAGTAGATCGCGGCAGCCTGGGCATCACCGTCACCGCGAGCTTCTTCCGACTGGCGATAGGCTTCGGCCAACAACACCCGGCGCTGGCGATCGGCGTCGGCACGAATGCCTTCGGCCAGCTCATTACCCTTGGCGCGGTGCTCACGAGCCTCGCGCTCACGCTCGGTGCTCATGCGCTCGAAGACGCTGCGGTTGACTTCCTTCGGCAGGTCGATGGCCTTGACCCGGACATCGACCACCTCGATACCCAACTCCTTGTCAGCCATCGCGTTCAGCGAGCCGGTAATGTCAGCCATCAACGCATCACGCTCACCGGACACCACTTCGTGCAGGGTACGCTTGCCGAACTGGTCACGCAGGCCCGCCTCCAGACGCCGGGACAGGCGCTCGTCGGCGATCTGCTTGAGGCCGGAAGTCGCGGTATAGAAACGCTCGGCGTCCTTGACCCGCCACTTGGCGTAGGCATCGACCATCACCGCTTTCTTTTCCAGGGTCAGGAAACGCTGTGTCGGGGCATCCAGGGTCATCAGGCGGGCGTCGAACTTGCGCACCTGGTTGACGTAGGGCAGCTTCACATGCAGGCCGGGCTGGACGTCAGCCTGGACCACACGACCGAATTGCAGCAGGACGGCCCGCTCGGTCTGCAACACAATGTAGAAGCAGTTCCAGGCAGCCACCGCCACGACGACCCCGAGGATCAGGGCGATCAGTGATTTATTACTCATCAGCGGCTCTCCCGGGTGCGTGTGGGTTGCGGCTCGGTGATGTGCGGCGTGACATCAGTGTTGCCACTGGCCATCGGCCCCACGCCCTTGGTCGGCGAACCGCCACCCGAACCGCCCTGGATCATCTTGTCCAACGGCAGGTAAAGCAGGTTGCTCTGGCCATTCTTGTTGCCGGTCACGAGGACCTTGCTGGTGTTGCTGAAGACTTCCTGCATCGTGTCCAGGTACAGACGCTCACGGGTGACTTCCGGAGCCTTGCGATACTCGGCCACCAGCTTGGTGAAGCGGTCCGCCTCACCCTTGGCGCGGGAAACCACTTCGTCGCGATAGCCGTTGGCGTCCTCGAGGATACGCTGGGCCTGGCCACGGGCTTCAGGCACCACGCCGTTGGCATAGCCTTCGGCCTGGTTGCGCGAACGCTGCTCGTCTTCGCGGGCACGGATCACGTCGTCAAAGGCTTCCTGGACTTCACGCGGCGCGGCGGCGCTCTGGATGTTCACCTGGGTCACGGTGATACCGGTGCGATAAGTGTCGAGGAACCGTTGCAGGCGCTCCTTGATCTCGCCGGCCATCTGCACGCGCCCTTCGGTCAGCACCTGGTCCATCGCGGTGGAACCCACCACGTGGCGCAGGGCACTGTCAGTGGCCTGTTGCAGACTGATTTCCGGCTGGTCGACATTCAGCACGAAGTCCTGCAGGTTGCTGATCTTGTACTGCACGGTCAGCGGCACTTCGACGATGTTCTCGTCTTCGGTCAGCATCTGGCCCTGCTTGGTGTACGCCCGCTCACGCGTGACGTTCTCCATGAACTTCTTGTCGATCGGCGGGAAATAGATGTTCAGGCCCGGCCCGACGGTTTCGTAGTACTTGCCGAAGCGCAGCACCACGGCCTGCTCCTGCTCATCGACGACGTAGACCGCGCTGTACAGCCATATGGCTGCGAGCACGACGAGGCCAATGCCGAGCAGACCGAAACCGCCGCCCTTGCCACCGCCCGAACCACCCTCGTCACCGCGTTTCTTACCGCCACCGAACAACCCGTTCAGGCTCTCCTGCAGCTTGCGGAAGGCTTCGTCGAGATCCGGCGGCCCCTTGCGGTCGCCGTTGTTACGGCGCTTGCCACCCCAAGGATCCTGATTGTTCGAGTTGCCACCCGGCTCATTCCAAGCCATAGCGCTCTCCATCTGATAAAGCAAAGACGCGCCCGCGGCGCGCCGACCAATGCTACAGAATGCCTGTCAACGCGGCACAACCGCTTTCCCAGGCTTTTATTGCAAAGTGTGTTGTTCGATGAATTCAGGCGGCTTCATCCCTTCGCGCGTGACCACTCGATTGAGCTCGGCCCTGGGCAAACGAACGGACAGCAAACAGATGCCTTCGTCGTCGTGTTCTTCCTTCTGCACCGCCCCCAACTCGAAGAACTGTGCACGCAGTCGAGCAAAACGCTGCGGCAAGCGCAAGGTGCCGACGAACAAATCGTTGCCCAGCAACTCGGCAATCGCCTGCCCGAGCAACTCCAGGCCCACCCCGTCCCGAGCGCTGAGCCAGACCCGCTGCGGCCTGCCATCTTCATCGCGCTGGATCTGCGGCTCGACACCCTCGAGCAAATCGAGTTTGTTATAGACCTCCAGGATCGGCAAGTCCTGGGCCCCGATCTCGCCGAGCACCACCATGACCTGCTCGATCTGCAGCATCCGGTCCGGCTCCGCGGCATCGATCACATGCAACAGCAGGTCGGAGTTGCTCGACTCTTCGAGGGTAGCCCGGAAAGCCTCGACCAGCTTGTGCGGCAGATGCCGGATGAAGCCTACGGTATCGGCCAGCACGATCGGCCCGAGATCGTCGAGTTCAAGACGGCGCAGGGTCGGGTCGAGGGTGGCGAACAACTGGTCCGCCGCATAGACGTCGGACTCGGTGAGCGCATTGAACAGCGTCGACTTGCCGGCGTTGGTGTAGCCCACCAGCGACACCGTCGGGATATCCGCGCGCTTGCGCCCGCGCCGCGACTGCTCGCGCTGGCTACGGACCTTCTCCAAGCGGCCCTTGATCTGCCGCAGGCGTACCCGCAACAGGCGCCGGTCGGTTTCCAGCTGGGTTTCCCCCGGGCCGCGCAGGCCGATACCGCCTTTTTGCCGCTCAAGGTGAGTCCAGCCGCGGACCAAGCGCGTACTCATGTGTTCAAGCTGGGCCAGTTCGACCTGGAGCTTGCCTTCATGGGTGCGGGCGCGCTGGGCGAAAATATCGAGAATCAGGCCCGTGCGATCCAGCACGCGACACTCGAAGACACGTTCGAGGTTACGTTCCTGGCTGGGCGTGAGGATGTGATTGAAAATCACGATATCGACCTGTTCGGCCTTGACCAGGTCGCGAAGCTCCTCGACCTTGCCAGTGCCAATCAGATACTTGGCGGTTGGCCGATGACGCGGCACGTTGAAGAACGCGACGGTCTCGGCGCCTGCCGATACTGCCAACTCCTGAAACTCCTGCGGATCTTCGCGCGCCTCAGGGTCCTGACCTTCCAAGTGAACGAGAATAGTCCGCTCACCACCACCGTGGCGCTCAAAGAACAAAGGAGACTCCTATCAGGCGTTACCTGGCTCAGCGTCGGCCTGTTCGGTTTCGGTTGCGCTAGGCAGACGAATTGGACGAACCGGCACCACTGTCGAGATGGCGTGCTTGTAGACCATCTGGCTGACGGTGTTCTTCAGCAGGATCACGAACTGATCGAAGGATTCGATCGTGCCCTGCAGTTTGATCCCGTTGACCAGATAGATGGAAACCCCAACCTTCTCTTTACGCAAGGTATTCAAGTAAGGGTCTTGTAGCGAATGCCCTTTTGACATGTGCCGCACTCCTTTAAGGATCAATAATAAAAAATGGGTAAATGGATGGCTTGTACCGCCTTTCCCCCAAGGATAGACGGCAATTGCAAGGACTCAGCCCAATATGGAGATCGTCCCAAGGTATTTCAAGGCGCGTGGCAGATTGTCGCAATCCAGACTGTCAAGCCAGTGCAGATCCGTCCAGCTGCGCAACCAGGTGAACTGGCGCTTCGCCAATTGGCGCGTGGCGATGATGCCGCGCTCGCGCATTTCGGCTGACGTCAGCTTGCCCTCCAGGTACTCCCAGACTTGCCTGTAGCCTACAGCACGTATAGACGGCAACCCGACATGCAGGTCACTTCTCCTACGCAGAGCTACGACCTCGTCTACGAACCCCTGTTCCAGCATTTGGGTGAATCTTTGTGCAATTCGGTCGTGCAGCACCTGGCGATTCGCCGGAGCAATGGCCAGATTAGCAACAGTATAGGGTAATTGCGGCCGTCCCGAAGCGGCTGCGTCAGTACTTTGCGCAGATTGTCGCTGGCGGTGGGCAGTCATGCTCGATCCACTGACCCGATAGACCTCCAGTGCCCGACTCAGGCGCTGGGGGTCATTGGGGTGGATTCGCGCCGCCGATTCCGGGTCGATGACCGCGAGTTGGTCGTGCAGGGCCTGCCAGCCAAGACGCGCCGCCTGCTCTTCGATTTCGGCACGGATCCGCGGATCGGCCGCCGGCATGTCCGCCAGACCGTCCAGCAATGCCTTGTAATAAAGCATGGTACCGCCCACCAGCAGCGGAATCTTGCCGCGCGCGGTGATCTCGGCCATCGCCGCCAGGGCATCGCGGCGGAACTCGGCGGCCGAATAACTCTGCGCCGGATCGAGAATATCGATCAAACGGTGCGGAAACTCCGCCAGCAGCGCTTTCGAGGGCTTGGCCGTGCCAATGTCCATATCCCGGTAAACCAGGGCCGAGTCGACACTGATCAGCTCGCACGGCAGCACCTTGGTCAACTCGATGGCCAGGTCGGTCTTGCCCGCCGCCGTGGGGCCCATCAGGAAGATGGCCGGCGGTAATGTCTTGGCCCCCGTCATCAGCGACCGCGCAAGAACAGTTTGTCCAGATCGTCCAGCCCGAGCTGGGTCCAGGTGGGCCGACCATGGTTGCACTGGCCGCTACGTTCGGTGTTTTCCATATCCCGCAGCAAACCGTTCATTTCCGCCAGGGCCAAGCGTCGATTGGCGCGAATCGCGCCGTGGCAGGCCATGGTCCCGAGCAACTCGTTCAGGTGCGCCTGGATCCGGTCGCTGGTGCCATATTCCATCAGGTCCGCCAGTACATCCTGGACCAGCCGATTGGCCTCGGCCTGCTTGAGCAGGGCCGGAATCTGCCGGATCGCCAGGGTTTCCGGGCCCAGGCGCTGCAATTCGAAGCCCAGGCGCTGGAACCAAGCCACATGCTCTTCGGCGCAATCGGCTTCGCGCTGGCTGACCGCCAGGGATTCAGGCACCAGCAAGGGCTGGCCGCTCAGGCCTTCGCTGGCCATGGCGACCTTCAGCCGCTCGTACATGATCCGCTCATGGGCCGCGTGCATATCCACCAACACCAGACCCTGGGCGTTTTCGCTGAGGATATAGATGCCCTTGAGCTGCGCCAGCGCATAACCCAGCGGTGGCACATCACCCTGGCCGTCGGGCAGGGTCGGCGACGCCGGCGCGTCAGGCAACGGCGCGAAAAACTCGCGATAGACCCCCTGGGCCTCGGCGGCAGGCGGCATCGGGGTGGCTTGCGGACGGTATTGATACTGATAACCGGCGCCCGCCCCCGAACCAGCGCTCAGCGACGAAGGCTGCGCCTGGGGCTGCTCCAGCAGATTGGCCGCCAGGCGCATCTCGCCCTGGGGACCGAACTCGCCGGCCTCGATCCCCGTCGGCCGGACCATACCGGCCACGGCAGCGGGCGCGGCCAGCTGATCTTCCGGGCGCACGTCGCCCAAGGCGCGGTGCAGGGTGCCATAGAGGAAGTCGTGGACCATGCGCCCGTCACGGAAACGCACCTCGTGCTTGGTCGGGTGCACGTTGACGTCGACCACCGCCGGATCGACCTCGAAAAACAGCACGAAGGTCGGGTGCCGGCCGTTGAACAGCACGTCGCGATAGGCCTGGCGCACCGCATGGGCCACCAGCTTGTCGCGCACCGCGCGGCCGTTCACATAGAAATACTGCAAGTCCGCCTGGCTGCGGGAGAAGGTCGGCAGGCCAACCCAGCCCCACAGGTGCAGGCCGTTGCGTTCCACTTCGATGGGCAGCGCCTGTTCGAGGAAACCCGCACCGCACACCGCCGCCACCCGCCGGGCACGGGCCGCATCGTCATGGGCCTCGTGCAGGCTGAGAATGCTCTTGCCGTTATGGCGCAGATGAAAGGCCACATCGAAACGCGCCAGGGCCAGGCGCTTGATCACTTCCTGCAGGTGATCGAATTCGGTCTTCTCGGCCTTGAGGAACTTGCGCCGCGCCGGGGTATTGAAAAACAGGTCGCGTACTTCCACCGAGGTGCCCACCGGATGGGCCGCGGGCTGCACCCGGGCATCCATGTCGCGGCCTTCGGTTTCCACCTGCCAGGCCTGGTCGGCATCGCGGGTACGAGAGGTCAGGGTCAGCCGGGCGACGGAACTGATGGAGGCCAGGGCTTCACCGCGAAAGCCCAGGCTCATTACCCGCTCCAGGTCTTCCAGGTCGCGAATCTTGCTGGTGGCGTGACGGGCCAGCGCCAACGGCAGGTCATCGGCGGAGATGCCACTGCCATCGTCGCGCACCCGCAACAGTTTCACCCCGGCCTGCTCGACATCCACATCGATACGCCTGGCGCCGGAGTCCAGGCTGTTTTCCAGCAGTTCCTTGATCACCGAGGCCGGACGCTCGACCACTTCACCGGCGGCAATCTGGTTCGCCAGGCGTGGGCTGAGCAGTTCGATCCGAGCGCTGCTGTTCAGGGCTTCGCTCATTGTTTGGCCGCCAGTTCAGTGCCGGGAATGGTCAGGGTCTGCCCGACCTTCAGTTCGTCGCTGCTCAGATGATTGACGCTACGCAAGGTCGCCGCCGAGACCTGGTAGCGCACGGCGAGCATGGCCAGGGTCTCGCCCGGCGCCACACGATGGTCACGCGGGCCCTCGGCGATCTTGCCGGAGTCCCGCAGCCAGGCGACATAGGTGCCCGGCGGCGGGTTCTGCTGGAAGAACTGGCGGATACCGGCGCTGATGGAGCGCGCCAGGGCCTGCTGGTGATTCGCGGAGGCCAGCTTGGACGCTTCATTGGAGTTGGAGATAAAACCGGTCTCGACCAGGATTGACGGAATATCCGGCGATTTCAGGACCATGAACCCGGCCTGTTCCACCCGCTGCTTGTGCAGCGGCGTGACCCGACCGATATTGCTCAGGACCTTCTGCCCGACGTTGAGGCTGGAGGTCAGCGAGGCGGTCATGGACAGGTCGAGCAAGACACCGGCGAGCATCTTGTCCTTGTCGTCGAGACTGACGTTGCCGGCACCGCCGATCAGGTCGGAGCGGTTTTCACTGTCCGCCAGCCAGCGGGCGGTCTCGGAGGTAGCGCCGCGATCGGACAGGGCGAACACCGAGGCCCCGAAAGCCGCGGCGGAAGGCGCGGCGTCAGCGTGAATCGAGACGAACAGGTCGGCGCCTTTCTTGCGGGCGATCTCGGTGCGACCGCGCAGAGGGATAAAGTAGTCGCCGGTACGGGTCAGCTCGGCGCGATAGCCTTTCTGGCCGCTGACCTGGCGCTGCAACTCACGGGCGATGGCCAGCACCACGTCCTTCTCGTGCTGGCCACGGGACCCGGAGGCCCCCGGGTCTTCGCCTCCGTGGCCGGCATCGATCACCACAATGATGTCACGCTTGCCCGCCGGGGCCGGCGGCAGCTTGATCGCCGGCTCGGTCGGCGTTACCGGCACCGCCGGCACGGTGGATACGGCGGGCGTCGGCGCTGGCGGCGGCGCGGCATCGGCGGGATTGTCGAACAGGTCGACCACCAGGCGATTGCCATACTGCGCGTTCGGCGCCAGGACGAAGCTTTTCGGGGTGACCGCCTTTTTCAGGTCGACCACCACCCGCAAGTCGGTCGGCGTGCGCTGCGCGGCACGCACGCTGGTGATCGGGGTATTGGCGGTCGGCACGTTCAGCGCTCCGCCCAGGGTCGCACCGTTGATATCGATCACCAGTCGATCCGGCGAGGTCAGGGTGAATACGCTGTGCTGCACCGGGCCGGACAGGTCGAACACCAGTCGCGTGTTGTCCGGGGCCCGCCACAGGCGAACACTCTTGACCTGTGTCGCCGCCAAGGCGTCAACGGCCAGTGCCGCCAGCAACAATCCCACGACAGCAACCAACGCGCGAAGGCGCATACCAAACCCCATCATTTATTTGATTTCCAATGCCAGATCGGCACACCAGGAGTCGCCACGCGCGCCCTGGGACAACAGATACAACGAACGACCGCCATTATGCGGGCTAATGGTAATGGTCAGGTCGGGCTTTGGCAAAAAGCCCTCGCCACGCCGGGGCCACTCCACCAGGCACAGGGCCGCACCGTCGAAATAGTCGCGAATGCCCATGTATTCCAACTCTTCCGGGTCGACCAGACGATACAGATCGAAATGGAAGGCGCGGATATCGCCGATTTCGTAGGGTTCAACCAGCGTAAACGTCGGGCTTTTCACCGCGCCAACATGTCCAAGACCACGAATGATGCCCCGGGACAAGGTGGTCTTGCCGGCGCCAAGATCACCCTCGAGAAAAATCACGCCGATGCCGCCAGTCACCTCGGCGATTTTTCGACCGAACGCGACCATGGCCTCTTCATCGGGCAGTTGAAGGGTTAGTTCAGACACGGTGATTGCTCCTCCAGCAACTGTCGAACGACCGGAATCAGGTCGCTGGCCGCCAACCCACGGCCGATTATCCCCAACTGCTCGCCGGCGCTGGCGTGCAGCCATACCGCCAGGCAAGCGGCTTCATACACCGGCAGGCCCTGGGCTCGCAGGGCGCCAAGCAAACCGGAGAGGACATCGCCGAGACCCGCCGTGGCCATGGCCGGATGGCCGCGCTCGCAGATCGACACACGTCCGTCCGGCGCGGCAATCAGACTGCCCGCGCCCTTGAGCACGCAGACTGCCTGGTATTGCTGGGCGAGCCGGCGAGCGGCGGCGGGACGATCGGCCTGCACATCCGCCGTGGAAATCCCCAGCAAGCGCGCCGCCTCTCCGGGGTGCGGGGTAATCACACTCCCCATCGGCAGGGCGAAGTGGCCAGCGGCCAGCAGGTTCAAGGCGTCGGCATCCCAGACCTGCGGCAAGCCGGCATTGGCCGCCAGCGACAACAGGCTACGGCTCCAGGCAGACCGGCCAAGCCCGGGACCGACCACCAGCACGCTGGCCTGTGCCAGCAGCGTCATCAACTGATTGGCCGACTCGATACCCAGCGTCATGACCTCCGGCAGCCGGGCCAGGGCCGCGGCCACGTGTTCTGGACGCGTCGCCAGGGACACCAGCCCGGCCCCGCCGCGCAAGGTCATCTGGGCACTGAGCAGGATGGCGCCGCCAACCCCCCGGTCACCGCCGATCAGCAGCACATGCCCGAACTGCCCCTTGTGGGCGTCCAGTTGTCGTGCGGGAAGGCTCGGCAGCGTAGCGAGGGTCAATGACTGAATATCGGAAAAAGGCGGTTTGGTCTGCGGCATGCGTCGTCGAGCTCTGATGTCTGGCAGAATTATACGCATCAAAGCCTAGGTTTCTCCTGTCTCATGCCTGTAAATAACGTCGACCTTCCCGCCCTTGCCCAGTCCATCAAGGAATGGGGCCGTGAACTGGGCTTTCAGCAAGTCGGCATCGCGGGCCTGGAGCTGGGCGAGCACGAGCAGCACCTGCAACGCTGGCTGGACGCCGGCTATCACGGCGACATGGACTACATGGGCGCCCACGGCAGCAAACGCTCGCACCCCGATGAGCTGGTGCCCGGTACATTGCGGGTAGTGTCGTTGCGCATGGACTACCTGCCGGGCGACACGCAGATGGCCCAACGCCTGGCCCAGCCGGACAAGGCCTATGTCTCGCGCTACGCTCTGGGCCGTGATTATCACAAGCTGATCCGCAAACGCCTGCAACAGCTCGCCGAGCGTATCCAGCAGGTCATCGGGCCCTTCGGCTATCGCGCCTTCGTCGACAGCGCCCCGGTCCTGGAAAAGGCCATCGCCGAACACGCCGGGATCGGCTGGATCGGCAAAAACACCCTGGTACTCAATCGCAAGGCCGGCAGCTACTTCTTTCTCGGCGAGCTGTTCGTCGATCTGCCACTGCCGGTGGATGCCCCTCACGCCACGGAGCATTGCGGGCGCTGCACGGCGTGCATGGACATCTGCCCGACGGCGGCCTTCGTCGGGCCTTATGTGCTGGACGCGCGACGTTGCATTTCGTACCTGACCATCGAGTTGAAAAGCGCAATTCCGGAAGATCTGCGTCCACTGATCGGCAACCGGGTGTTCGGCTGTGACGATTGCCAGATCGTCTGTCCCTGGAACCGCTTCGCCAGCCCGTCCGGCGAAGGCGACTTCACGCCCCGGCACAACCTGGACAATGCCGCGCTGGCCGAACTGTTCCTGTGGGACGAAGAGACCTTTCTTAAAAACACCGAGGGCTCGCCGCTGCGCCGGGCGGGTTATGAACGTTGGCTACGCAATCTGGCTGTCGGGCTGGGCAACGCACCTTCGACGATCCCAGTACTTGAGGCCCTCAACAGTCGCCGGGACTACCCGTCGGAACTGGTTCAGGAACATGTGCAGTGGGCGCTGCGCCAACATGCCGGCCGCGCGGCCCAGCCAGGGTGCGTCGAACATCCAATCGAGGTGTCCGGAATGAGTTGACCAGCACAGCATGCGCCTACCTAAAACGCTGAGGATTTTTCATATTGTTCTATCAGTCGATTGAGCGAACCGGAAAAACTCAGATGGGCCAATGTCTTCACATTATAATGTGAGTCTGCCTCATTACCCGCCGTCAACACCCCCTCACGCTGCCACAACGCTGTGCGCCAAAGGCTCAAGTCCTTGATCGAGATCGTCAGCGGACCGTCAAGGGTTTCAACTCCCAAGCCGAGTTCTAAAACAACTTCCGTGATCGTTTGATTTTTCTGCGGCGTCGAATGATCTGACTCATGGGAAATTTCATACGTCAACGCAGGGGTCAACGTTGTGGGAAAAGCCCTATCCGGGCGCGCAGCAAACAAACTTAGCGCTTTCCGATCATCACTCAACGACAGCAGCAGGAAACAGGGGAAACCGTTTAAATCTATCAGCCCACGGTCATTGCCCTGATTGTCGTTAAAAACAATTTTTTCCTCATAACTCAACTCGCTGGTGTTTGAATCAACGCTCATTCGCCTGAGTAGCTGAATATTGAACGCCCTGGTTTTCTCGGGCTCGGAGGTCTTGACAGTCAGCGCACCGATTTTTTCTCGGCGGTTGTATAGTTTGTTTTTTTCTTCATTCAACTTTGCCTGAAGATAGCTTAGCGTTTCCTTCATTTGATGCTCGGCTGAAAATTTTGTCGCCCCCAACAACTTCATGAACTGGGGAAGCCTGGTCGTCAGCTTGCCGCTGCTGATAACCGCGGCAATGGTTCCATCTTTATAGTGAGGGGACAGGACAAAAGGCTCAGCCGGATCGAAAGCCTCTATATCCTCTAAAATCGACTTGAAGCTCAGCCAATGTCTACGCTTCGAAAAATCAGCTGTCGACTTACTCCACTCGCCAATTTGCGCCGCCACAGTGGTAATTCTAGACAAACGCGCTTCGCTCAAGGAAACACTCAATAGAGCGCTACCGGAGGCACCTTGGGTTTCCGAGGGGCGTAAAACAATAGAGCACTTATTTTTAAAAGCGTCAAAGCAGAGCCCACGAGCGACATCCATTTCAAAACGGGTATTTTCCAAAAAATCAAAAGTACACGGCCCCCGTGTGCTCCAGCGATTCCTTTGCAATGGGTAATAAGCTGACAATTGCTCCAGCGGTAATTGCCGGTATCCAAAACACTTCAGCGCGTGCTTTTTTTCGCTCAGATAATCCCTGAAATTTTTCTCGCCTTCGGGTCGAGGGTTGCCGACCCAGGCCGCCACCCTCTCCAACCGCAAGGAGTGCTGGCCATTCTTGATCGCCAACGGAATCGTATTGAATTGGAACTCGCTAAAACCAGAGAAAAAATCCTTGAAGTCCTCGCCGAAGTCCGCCAGGAGAAAAGGCGCTTCCCCGCTTTTTGTGGTATTCCACACCTTGACCACCGAGCTGCCATCTTTTGTTTCCAGCTTAATGACACAAGGATCCTCGTGAGAAAAGATCAGTGGCTCGGCCTTGCCCGACACCGTGCGTGTCGCTACCTTCACAGCACTTTTAGCATGTCGGCTCGCCGCTGCAACCTTGCCGTTTTTATCCTCCTCCCAGGTTCTGAGCATGAGATACAGCTGATCATTCAGACAGACCAGGGTAAAACTTCTGCCCTCTCGATAAGAAAACACTCGCTTATCGGCAGCGCCTTGCCGTTGCTCGGCGATATAATGATCGTCTGTTCTCTCTCCCATCCAGATGTTCGGCTTAGCAACCAGACTGGCGGAGTCGACGTCATGCTTCTGCCACACCGCATTGATCCCTGTGAATGCAAAGGTGAAAGCGTAGTCCTTTTCTCCATAAACAGGACTTTCCACCTTATAGCGATCTTCATTCATCTCTAATAGCTCGATTTGCGCAGACATCACCGTCGCTCCTTTATTCCTTTTCAACCACGTCGTAGTGCCGAATCTGGTCTTTCAGATAATCCTTTGAAGACTGCCTCTGGGCGACGCGATCAGCCAACTGAACAAACCCTTGCTGAAGGGCTGGTTCGGCAAAAACCGCTTGAAATTGATAAGTTTCTTCTCGACGAACCCGCTCAGAAAATTTTAACGCCTCAATTAACTGATCGGCGTTGAAGGTTCCCTCCTCCAGCGCCAGACTGACCCGGCTTTGCCTGGCCTTATCCCATGCCACAATCGACTTTAGGCAAATCGTCAGCAGGTGCGCTTCTGTTTCCAGGAAAAAGAACACATCGTCATCTTTTATCTGGGCGCTTCTAAAGCTGACAGTAGGCGCTGAAATAAAATTGATCGCGTCCTTTTTGGTCGACAGAAAAAGCACTTTGGTTCCGCCCAACGCACTGGAAATCTCAATGCTGTTTCTGTACCCATTGGCAATAACATTGTCGCTGCCACCCTGATTGAGATAGAAAAAATTCTCTGGCAAATGACCGACCAACTGGGTTTCATTCTTACCGCCATGAAGGTAAGCCACCTCTCCACGGGCGACCAGAATATCCTGGCCATCATCACTGGGATAAATGGGTATATTGGCTTCGCCCAGAATGGTGTTTCGCAAAACATATTCCGTCTTGCCAGGCCATTGGCGCAGGACGGTTTTCGCTCCCAGCGGCTCACGACTTAAATCAACTTGGCGCCGCCAGTAGATTTTTCCGTCATTCGCTGACACCTCCAATGTATAAAGGCGACCTTTTATCTCAAACTCCAAAAACTCACTGATCGGCTCCTTCAAAAAATTGACCAGCGTCAGCGAGCCTTCCTTGAGCGCCGCATGGCTGTCTTGCAACAATGCGATGACGGCGGAATCCTGAGTCGTCGCCAGCTCTTGTTTAGGGTCGAGCAAGAGTGCCCACTGTAAAATAATGCTTCCCCATAGCTCATGCTCTACTCCAGGGACCTGGATGCTAATATTCTGCAACTCGACGCCCATCAACTTCAGGCGTGATGGCGCCAGCCCTCTCTGAAAATCCTCTTCGGCAGCAAAATCAAACGTAGTATGTGAATCCCACATCAGATAAAGAGTATTGGCTGAGCCGCGGCCTTGGACTTTACTTCGTCCCTGCCCCACATACAGCGTATTAGAGAACAGCGGATCCAACTCATAATCATGGTTACCTTTCAAACAAGGGATATAGGCATAAGGATTGAGCTTTCCGGTGATTGCCAGATAATAGGGCGAATCAAACTCCCCACCTTCAAACTCTCTTTCCGCCCGCCTTGAATAAGGCGAAGGTTTTGCCGAAAGAACATCCTTGTTCATCCAGATACAAAGCACCAGTATATCGACGCCTCGCCACCAAGCCTCCTTGGCTTCCATCCGAGGCTTATCGGACCACTGCGTGCTGAATATTTTTCTTCCGGCATTGGAATAACCATGAATGGAGATGTAGGGCTCCAACGCTTCGGGGAAACCATCCTCAATAAAAACATCTTGCGCCATGCGCTCAAAGGAGAACGGAATCGACGTATAGGCCAATACATGGTCCTCAAGAAACCCCTCCAGCTTCGACGCCGAAATCGCGGGAGTGATGTCCAACCCCTCGTAAGGCAGATCCAGCTCTTTCACAATGTCAGAAAAGGTCAATTTCTGATTGTAATAAAAGTCAATCCCGAAAAAAAATGACTGATTGCCGATCACCTCGGAAAAGGCAGAAGATAGATCGATTCGATAATAGGAGGTTGAATCGCTTTCTTCTAATGGGTCTTTAATATCCAGCTCGAAAAAGTAGGCTTCGCCTTGCGCCTGCAGATTGAATAATTGTGCCGAGGCGACATCCTTGCCAACTTTTCTAAAATGGCAACGACCGATATATTTTTCTTCGTGCAACCGTTGCGAGTTCTCGTCGAACACTTCATAAGAAAAATTGACAACCCCTGCCGATGGCTCCGCCTGCAGATACGCCAAGCCCTTCACCCGCAGGAAAGATTTTTTATCAAGGTAAACGATCGAGGCCAGCGCGGTCATATCGAGTAGAAGCTCATGCTCCTTTTTTCTAACCGTGCTCGAAAGCTCAAGACGATGAACGCCGTTGTAAGTCACCTCACCCAGCGGATCATAAAAAACCCTGAACTGAGGAAAGGCAATATCCAGATATTTGAACAGGTCCTTGCCATCCAGCAAATATTTCAGATACAACGAATCAAGGCGATGGGCTTTATTGACGGCTTTCAGGTCGATTAACTGATGACCGGAAGATTTTACCTTTACCTGCAAAAAGTCTTTTTTTTCATCTTCGAAAGCGTCTATTTGATTGCCGCCACGTGTCGTGACCCGATAGGAGAACTGAAGGGAACTCAAATTGAAGGCTGACGTTGGCACACCCGACAGAAGAACAAAATTTCTTGATTTTCTCTTTTTTATATCTTCAAAGCTTAGCGACCCACTGTTCGGCAGCGTGGACTGCCCGTCGTAGCGAGTGACCTTGATTTCATAATGAACCACGCCATCACGAAGGTGTTTATCAAGGTCCGCCACCCTTTTTTCATTAAAAACCAGTTCTGTTGCGTCATAAGATCGACTGGAAGCGCTGCCGAGGAAAACCGCTTCAGGACTTCCTGGAAGTAATAGCTCAGGCAAATCCATTTCCAGGACATTGTATAAGCGATGGCCATAATAAAGTTCGGGATTCAAGGTGATCGTTTGATTGTGTAGAATGATTTTCAGATCTTTTTCGATATTCTTTCTTAACGCCAACCCCGCGCGCTTGGTTTCGCTTACAAAAAAGTTACCTTCCAAGGACACCTGCAGTTTCGATCGATCACGATCCTCCACTTTAAAAGACTGCTTGCTCACCGGGGTTACCCGGGGATCCAGCCGGGTGCTGATGTCATGATAGCGGAGTGAAGTATCCGTGATCATCAGTTCGATCCTACCCAACCTGGAATCCACCGCCACACCATGGCCGGTAATTTTCACTACTTTCCTGTCACTCATCACTTATATTCCCTTAAAGTGTTTTAACCATGCCCGACGCCAGATTCACACTTAAACGGAAACCGCGAAGCCGCTCACCGACGCATGCAGATTGATCTCGCACCGACTGACCTCCCGCCTCAATAGCAGCAGGGATCGTCCACTCGAGTTTCTCAGGGTAATTCGCGAACCGTCCCCCACCACGGCCATCACCGGGTGCGTCTCTCCACTTTTGAACTCGATATGGGCAGGTAATTGAACGCTTCGAACCACCTGTTCCAGCGCACAAGCCTGCTGACTCCCGGCGCTCACCAGGTCGAGCCTGAAGCTGCTCTTGCCTTTGAACTTGACGACCTCCAAAGAAGAGCGAGACAAGTCCAGCAGCGCAATCGTCTCGCGAGCATCGCCTTGGCCGGACAGATCCAGGCTCACTTGCGGCAGCGTCTGGAATTCGCCCTCGGGGACAATCAACGCTGTCCGGCCGCCAAAATTGGAGTCCAGGTTCTTTGACGCCATCACGCTCTTACTGAACTGCAAGGTATAGCGAATTTCGGAGTGCAGTTTGACCTGGTATTGGTTGCGGGCTTGCTCTTGCGGGGACTCCCCCGCCGCCCACCCGAAGGGATTGACCTCCAGGAGCAGATGGGGCGTGGCACCGAAAAGAAGAATGGTCGGGATCGGACCGAAGTCGAGCACTTCCCGCCGACGGTTCGGCGTGGAGGGCATCGTAACCATAAGCTTGCGCTCTTGCCCCCGGCGGGTCTCCCGACGACGAAGGTACCAGCCCTTGTAAACCTGCTCGGCTTTATCCTTGTGCTTGGCATCCGACCAGGATTTCAAGTCATCCGGACCAAGCCCCAAAGGCGACAATGTGTAACCCCTGGGCTCCTGGCGAAAGCTGGAACCCTGGCTGACCGTACCGATATCCTTGAACGGATTGGTCTGATCACGATCGTCCGCATCGTTGATCATCGGCGTTAGAAAGAGATCGATACCATCCTCATGCAAGCCGGTAGTGAGGGCTCCCTTGGTGTGGTCACGATTGCCGTCAAACAGTTGATCCGCCGCCTGGCGCATCTGCTGCTGGGTCAAAACTCCCGGTAGCGCTGAAGAGCCGAACATATTGCTGAAGAACAGGGCGACCTTCTCATCCCAGCGGTAGTTCTCCAGTTGTGAGAGGCTCACGATCGAATTCAAAATGATATTCACGATGGCCAGAGCCACCCCCACCAGCACCAGCACAATCCCCACCCCAGGCACCCCCATCAGGATGAAACCGGCCAGGCTCACCCCAAAGGACGCCGCGTCAATCACCGTCATGGTGATATAGAGCGCCTGTTCCTCGGCGGTCTTCGCCAACTGGGCACCTTCGACGTTACGATAGAGACTGACGGCGGTGAACAGTACATCCAGGGGCAGCAGCACCTTGTTCATCTTGAAGAACAGTTGGTCCAGCCTGGGCCGCCAGAGGGCTCGGGAAGCACTGGAGGCCAGGCGCAAGGCCAGCACCGGTCCGATATCGCTGGTGAAATCAAAGATCCCCTTGACCACCGCCAGTGAATCGCTGGTGGTGAAGAGCGCGGATTTGACAGAAGAAAAATCCAGCTGGAACGGTTGGGTTCGAAAGTCCGCAAAGACGCCAAAAGCCCCGAGCAGTCGACTGGAACCGACGGCGATACGCGCGGTGGTTTTCAGGACAGCGGGAGACAGTTTCTTCTTCTGGATACTGCTTTTGGCCCGGCCGAGACTTTCCTCAGTCTCTTGCAGATGTTTCAGCGACAGCGAGTCCTTGAGCAGCACCTTTCTTTTTTTCAGGTTGTTTTCCAGCTGATCCATGGCGGAGAGAATCTTTGCTTGCTCAGCGCCTTCGAGCAAGGTTCTCAACTCTCTCGTCGAGACCCCGATCTGCTCACTGCCCAAGAGGCTCTGTCGCAGGGAAACGTCCACCACTATCGTACTCGATTGGGGGGTGGCCACTTGAAAGAAACGGAAGATATCCGGGGTGAACTCGACATAGGGAATATTCTTGAAAAACTCACGGGCGGCAGTATCGATATTGATACCGGTCATCTGCCAATAGTCCTGCTTATCGAGCAAGAACATTTTTGTATAGGCGAGCTGATAGTTGTATTCGCTGGCGGGTACGGGATGACCACAGAGCCTGAAGACGATATCGGTGATATGCCTTATCTTGGCAGGTCCGACCGGGTCATAAGGATCGATCAGGAATTTTATTTTCGCCCGGGTGTAAGTATTATAACCGCCAACAAAATCCCGCCGTTCGGTGGCGGTTTTCAAACTCACCAAAAAATCCAACACCTTCCTGGCAGTTTCGGCCTCGCCGACAGGTAATAACTGTGACGTCCGCACCGAGGTATCGGCGATAGAGGCAATCGCAACCAGGGAGCGGATCTCTCCGACCATCCCGGGGAATTTCTCATTGATGATTCGTGCGCATTCATTGAACGCCCGTCTGCGGGTATTGACCGCTGCTCGCGCAGGCTCCTGGATAAAATCCAGCGTCGCTTCTTCTACATGGGAAACATCTCTATCGCTCGCGGAAACCCGCCGCACCTCTAAAACATGGGTACGCCTCAAATAGTCGACAAAGGATAGATTGTTCAAATCGGGAAGTTGGCCGGACCATTCAAAATGTTCGGCCAGAGCCAATCGAATAGTCGGATAAGTATCGATGAGATGCCTGAAAGCCTTGAGAACAATGCCGGGAAAAACAAGATAGTGTTCTTGCCAGGCGCTCCACAAGCGGCCGAGTGGTAGATCCGCGGTTAGTACAAGAGACGCCCTGGGGCTACAGACAATAAGCACATTGGGGATTTTATTCCGCTCAAAATGTGGCAAGGCCTTCTTTAAAAAAAGCACGGTAATATGAGTGGCCAGAACCTGGGAAATATGACAAGCCTGAAAGTTGACGACCTTTAGGTTTTTGAAGCCTGCGACAGCGTAGGTACCGAGCACATTACTGTATAGCCAATCCGCTACTTTTTCGGCGTGTGCCAGAGCATTCCCTTCTATATCGATACCATGCCCGACAATATTGATAACGCCATCAAAGGTGATGCCCTGCACGGCCAGGGCGCCGTAACTTATCATCAGCTCCTTGTTGTTAATCGTATAATCCGCGCCCAACGCCAGATAATGACGACCGCCGGGCCGGAGTATCCCGTTCAGCACCCGCTGCCGAACAAGCGTAAATTCCCCGTGGATACTCAGAAGCAACCCACTCCACTCCGTGGACCCTTCGGCGGGTAGCGATCGAAGGTTTTGTGCCAAGCTACGCCCTCTCAAGGCATTCAACTGGTGGAGCCCGCTAAAAAGATCGGGCGGCATTGACCCGAGGTTGATCGCCGATAAGAAGTTATAGAAATCCTGGCGACTATGGACACGCCCTTTCCAACGCAGGTAGTACTCGGAAAGCAATTGTATGTTTGGCCGAGAGGCGGCACTTTGCGCAGCAATCACCCGATAAAGTTTGATATCGGCAACATCATCTCCCACCAACAGATTCAAAGGCCGCTCGACAGCACGCTGGCGGCGACGCCTGGTGCCAGACAACAGCGGATTTTCCAGGGTCACCCCGTGGAACATTCGCATCCTGGCCTGGGCCAGGCCTACCTGATAAAGAGCGAGCAGCCCCTTCAGAAAATCCAGCTCTTGTTTGCTCTCCCTGAAATTTTTTCCTCCCAGGCTGACCATGCGGGAAAACTCCTGGGTCAGCGCAAAGTTGATCCGATGCTCATCATTGCCCGCCGCGGCCATCAAGTTCGCTTTGAGTGTCGGATAAGACGCTTTTAATCCTTCATCGATCATCTGCCACAGAGAAAAACAGCGAATATCCTGTACAAAATCAAAAACGAACTCATCTCGAAAACAGGGGTAAATAATCCGCGCCCCAGCAGTCCCCTGGGTATAAATATGACCCAGGAGATAAGTCTTGCCGGCCTGCTCAGCACGAATTTCCTTATCGACCAGGTAAAGCCCCGAAAGAGAAATATCATACTTCTTCAAGGTGCGCCGAAGCTCACTCAAGCAGGCCAGACTGTCCTTACTTAACGTATCGCCCAGGACGTCATATTGGTTAGCGGCAGAATCAAACAGTAATTGATTCATAGGCGCAACCCGCCAGGCAGCATGGCGCACACGGGAACGCCGTTAGAGAAGGGTGACTCAGACATCGTAACATCCTTATTACTACTTATGAGTCACAAGGCTACGCGCAGTCCCTTTCAAAATAATAACGGAATTTATCGATCAGATCGCGCCGACACAAATCAACAATAAGATTCAAAACAATAAATATATACACCCTTCAGGCTTCGTCATTATAAACGAACTTCGGCATTTCCCAGTGAAAGCGAATCGCCAACAGGCGCAGCAGAAAGCCGCCGAACAGCGTAATCAATATGGCCTGCTCGTGGGGCAACTGCCAGTACGTGCAACCGAGAAAGCACCAGGCCGCTGCGAAGGAGACGCTGGCATAGAGTTCGCGACGGAAGACCAATGGAATATCGTTGCAGAAGATATCTCGCAACACTCCACCAAACACCCCGGTGATCACCCCACTGACCGAGGCCACCATCATGCCCTGGCCCATTTCCAGGGCAGTCATGCAACCGATCAGGGTAAAGGCCACCAGGCCCAGGGCATCGAGCACCAGGAAAAATGAGCGTAAATGGCGCATCAATGGCGCAATGAACACCGTCACCAACGCGGCGCTCGAGGTCAATACCAGGTATTCCGGGTGCTTGACCCAGGTCAGTGGGTAATGCCCCAGCAACACGTCACGCACCGAACCGCCGCCGAGGGCGGTGACGCAGGCAATCAGCACCACGCCGAACCAGTCCATGCCGCGCCGTCCGGCCGACAGGGCACCGGTCATGGCTTCAGCGGTAATGGCGACGAGGTAGAGCATCAGCAACATGATGGCGATCCGGGCAGGAGAGGGCCCGTAGTCTACTGACTTGAACCGTGCCCCAAAAGAGCGCGAGCAAGTTCCAATGTCCGCCAGTCAAGCCCGACGCCTATCATTGTGGGAGCGGAGCTTGCCCGCGAAGGGGCCAGTGAAACCGCTACAAGGCTTCGCGGGCAAGCTCCGCTCCCACACACAATAAGACCGGCCAAGCGATCAGAACTTGATGAAGTGCTTGCGGTAGTGCTGCAACTCGGCAATCGACTCGCGAATATCGTCCAGCGCCAGGTGCGTGCTGCCCTTCTGGAAGCTGTCACGCACTTCCGGGGCCCAGCGTGCCGCCAACTCTTTCAAGGTCGATACATCCAGGTTGCGGTAGTGGAAATAGCTTTCCAGTGCCTTCATGTGGCGCGCGAGAAAACGCCGGTCCTGGCAGATGCTGTTGCCGCAGATCGGCGACTTGCCCTTGGGCACCCACGGTTCCAGGAAGGCGATGGTCCGGGCCTCGGCTTCGGCCATGTCGATACGGCTCTCGCGCACGCGCTGGGTCAGCCCCGAACCGCCATGCTGGCGGGTGTTCCACTCGTCCATGCCGGCGAGAATCGCATCGCTGTGATGGATCGCGATCACCGGTCCCTCAGCCAGGGTGTTGAGGTTGCTGTCGGTGACGATAGTCGCCATTTCGATAATGACGTCGGTGTCCGGGTTCAGGCCGGTCATCTCCAGGTCGATCCAGATCAGGTTCTGTGGGTTTTGCATGGGTTGGCTCCTCGGCATAGCCGGACAGTTTAGCGCAGGCCACGCCTGCCGGGCGTGCTAAACTCGCGACCGCTTGACCCTCCCCGCCGATTCAACGACACGGAACACCCATGGCCAAACGCCAGCTCAACCGCCGCCAGAACTGGCGCATCGAAAAAATCCAGGGCGAACGCGCCGCGCGCGCCGCCAAACGCGAGTCCCAGGCCGTGGAAGCGCTGGAAGGCGGCGACCTGGGAGCCGAACAGACGGGCCTGGTGATCGCGCACTTCGGCGTGCAGGTCGAAGTCGAGGCGCTGGAGGGTGAGCTCAAGGGCCAGGTGTTCCGCTGTCACCTGCGAGCCAATCTGCCGGCGCTGGTGACCGGCGACCAGGTAGTCTGGCGTGCCGGCAACCAGGGTATCGGCGTGATCGTCGCGCAACTGCCGCGCAGCACCGAACTGAAGCGCCCGGATAGCCGCGGCCAGCTCAAGCCGGTGGCCGCCAACGTCGACATGATCGTGATTGTCTTCGCGCCACTGCCAGAACCCCATGCCAACCTGATCGACCGCTATCTGGTTGCCGCCGAACACGCCGGTATCCGGCCGTTGTTGCTGCTGAACAAATTCGACCTGATCGACGAGCACAATGCCCCAGCCCTGAATGCGTTGCTGGCGGTCTACCGGCAGTTGGGCTATCCGCTGCTGGAAGTGTCGGCCCATCAGGGCGATGGCATGGAACAGTTGCAGCGACAACTGGATGGACACATCAGCGTGTTCGTCGGCCAGTCCGGGGTCGGCAAATCCTCGCTGGTCAACAGCCTGCTGCCCGAGGTGGACACCCGCGTTGGCCCGCTCTCGGAACTGTCCGGCCAGGGTACCCACACCACCACCACCGCGCGGCTGTTCCACTTCCCCGGCGGCGGCGAACTGATCGACTCGCCGGGGATTCGCGAATTCGGCCTTGGCCATGTGAGTCGCGCCGATGTCGAAGCGGGCTTTATCGAGTTCAACGACCTGATCGGCACCTGTCGCTTCCGCGACTGCAAGCATGATCGCGAACCCGGCTGCGCCCTGCTCAAGGCCCTGGAAGACGGACGTGTGCAGCAGCAGCGGATGAACAGCTATCGCTCGATTATCGCCAGCCTGCCGCAAGACAGCTATTGAGGCTGGGCTGAGGCTAACTGCACAAGCAGCCGGTCGACGCTCGATGGCTCGCGATGGACGCCAACGCTGACGTCGGCTACCTGACGCCCCGCGGCGCCAGGACTACCATCGCGAGCAAGCTCGCTCCTACGAGCCCGTCTTGGGCTTGCCCGGCTCATCCATCTTCAACACCCCGTCCTCGAAGATGTTCAAGCGTTGCCGCACCTCATGGGCCGGCAGCGGCTGCTTGTCGGCCGGCAACGCATTCGGATCCGTCGGGACCTCGCCCGGAGCACCTTGCCCCGGGGTCGGCGCCGGCTTGGCGTCATCCGCGCCCTGCTCGCCTTCGATGGCCTTCTGCGCCTTCTTGGTCAGCACCACGATATCGATACGGCGGTTGACCGGATTGAGTGGATTGGCCTTGTCGAACAGCGAGGACGAGGCGTAACCCACCACCCGCGCCACTTGCGTGTCCGGATAACTGCCGGCCACCAGGGCGCGCCGAGCCGCGTTGGCGCGGTTGGCCGACAACTCCCAGTTACCGAAACCACCGGTGCCGGAGTACGGCGTGGCATCGGTGTGGCCGCTGATGCTGATCTTGTTCGGCACCGCCTTGATGGTGTCAGCCATGGCCAGCAGGATGTCTTCGAAGTAAGGCTTCAGCCGCGCACTGCCAGAGTCGAACATCGGCCGGTTTTCCGCGTCCATGATCTGGATACGCAAACCGTCCGGGGTGATCTCGAACTGGATCTGGTCCTTGAATTTCTGCAGTTCCGGACTCTGGTCGACCTTTTTCTGCAACTCTTGCAGCAACAATTCCAGGCGCTCTTTCTCCACCTGCTCGGCCATGTTCTCGACCTGATCGGTGTCGACCGTGACCTTGTCCGGTTGCGGCTGGGATTTGACTTCCGGATTGAGGGTCTTGTCCGGTGCCAGCACCGGCGAACCGCCCAGGTCGATGATGTAGGGCGTACCGCTCTCGGAGAAGCCGATCGGGTCTTTGAAGTAACCGGCGATGGCGATCTTCTGTTCCGGGGTCGCGGTGGACAGCAGCCACAGCACCAGGAAGAACGCCATCATTGCCGTTGCAAAGTCGGCGAAGGCAATTTTCCAGGCGCCACCGTGATGCCCGGCAGCAAAGCGCTTGACGCGCTTGATAATGATCGGCTGATTGTTTTCCATGACTCAGCGACCGCGAACCGCTTGTTCCAGCTCGGCGAAGCTGGGACGGTGCTTCGGATACAGGACCTTGCGCCCGAACTCCACCGCCAGCGAAGGCGGCATGCCGGAAGCCGAAGCCACCAGGGAAGCCTTGATCGCTTCGTAGATGTTCAGCTCTTCCTTGGCATCGTGGGACAACGCGGTCGCCAGCGGACCGAAGAAGCCATAGGCCGCGAGAATACCGAAGAAGGTCCCCACCAGCGCCGCACCCACGTGCAAGCCGATGGACTTCTGGTCGCCCTCGCCCAGCGAGGCCATGGTCACCACGATCCCCAATACCGCCGCGACGATACCGAAGCCGGGCATGGCGTCGGCGACGCCTGTCACCGCATGGGAGGGGTGCTCCAGCTCTTCCTTCAGGCTGAACAGTTCCATATCGAACAACCCTTCCAGCTCATGGGGAGCCATGTTGCCGGAGGACATGATCCGCAAGTAATCACAGATGTAGGCGGTCATGCGCTCGTCCTTGAGCACGGCCGGGTATTTGGCGAAGATCGGGCTCGCGGCGGCATCTTCGATATCGCCTTCGATCGCCATCATGCCTTCGCGGCGGCTTTTGTTGAGGATCTCGTAGATCAGCCCCAACACCTCGAGGTAAAAGGTGTGGGTAAAGCGCGAACCGAACATTCCCAGGGACTTCTTGACCACATGCATGGTCATGTAGCCCGGGTTGGCCTGCAGGAACGCACCGAACGCCGCACCGGCGATGATCATCACCTCGAAGGGCTGGATCAGGGCGGCGATCTTGCCATGGGAAAGCACGTACCCGCCGAGCACGCTCGCGAATACGACAATGATGCCGAGAATTTTAGCCATAGGTAGAGAGCACTTACTGAGTCGGGTTCAAGGTCATATTCGGAAGTTAATAAATCTCTTCTTCTACTTATCGGCAAAACTGCGCCAGACTATAGCCAGTTCAGGCGAAAAGCCAGAAAACCGGCCATGCGCCACCTCATGCGGCCGATTGCGCAACGCCTGCCCAGCCCATTACGGGCCTGTTAACAGTGATGATGATCGCGCCCGAATATGGCTAACGAAACGACTGTCTCCACGCAAAGACCCAACACGCTGCCGGGCTGGATCAAGCTACTGCAAGCCGTGCGTTTGCCCGTCCCCCGGGACAGTCACGACCGTGTCTGCCGCGCCATCCGCGACAGTCGTAGCTCATTGCGCGATATCGCCGAGCTCATGCAGGACAGCCCGGCGCTGGCGTTGAGCGTGATCTGCGAAGCCAACCAGCACACCCATGGCAGCATGACCGAACCGGCCGAGAACCTTGAGGTCGCGCTCAATCGCCTGGGCTTGAAACGCACCGAGGAACTGCTGGCGCGCCTGCCGGCCCGGGCACCGGAAGAAATTCCAGTGGCCTTGCGCCAGCTCCAGTTGATCAGCCAGCATGCCAGTCAGCAGGCCAATGGTCTGTTCGCCGCCCGCCTGGCACGCCTCTGGCAGGACATCCATTGGGGCAGCCTGTTGTTTCTCTCCCCCCTCTGGCCACTGGCCCTGACTCACCCGAACCTGCTCGAAGACTGGGAGCTGCGGGTGATTCACAAAAACGAGTCGGCACCTGCCGTCGAGCAGGAGCTGTTCGGCGTTCGCCTGCTCGACCTGTGCCAGGCGATGGCCGACATCTGGCGCCTGCCGAACTGGGTCACCCAGGGTTATCACCTGCTGAAAACCGAATTGCACATGCTGGCCAGGGTGCTACACATCGCTCGTGACAACGAACATCCTCTGCGACAGCAGCAGCGACTCGACGCCGATCCGGCACTACGCCGCTGGCTGAACCAACCCGCCAATACGGTATTGCTGGCCAACGGCCTGGCCCTCTCGGCGCAACAGGCCTGGGACAGCCCACATCATCTGCGCTGGCAATACCTGACCAGCCTGTACCTGCAACTGCCAATGGACGAATTGCAGCAGCAACTGCATCAGCAGGCGGCGCAAAGCGCCAATCAGCACAGCATGCCGGACCTCTGGCACCCGGCCGAAGCACTGATCTGGCGCGGCAGGATGCGGCGCGTGCACAGCGGCCTGCTACCGGCGACGGATCCTTCACCCGAAGCCCTGGCAATCTGGCGTAAACACTGCGCCGAACTGCTGGCCGAGCCCAGCCGGTTCACCAACGCGATGCACCTGACCGGCGTCGCCTGCGACGCCCTGACCACCTGTGGATTGCGCCGGGTCATGATCCTGATGGCCGACCGGACCCAAAGCACCCTGCGGGTACACCAGATTGCCGGACTGGCGAAAGAGTCGGCCAACCTGGTGTTGCAGATCAGCCCGAGTCCGGTTTTGCGCCGGTTGCTCAGCAAACCGGCGCAGATTCGCCTGACCCCGGCCAACAACGCCCAGTTCTCGGCCCTGTTGCCCGCTAACCTGCGGGCGCAGTTCCCTGGCGAGCACTTGTTGCTACGCTCCCTGAGCAGCAATGGCCGGGTGGCCATGCTGGTGCTCGCCGACCAGGGCGGCGGCCCCTTCTCGGAAATGACCGTGCAGGCCTTCGGCAAAACCGCACAGTGCATCGAGAAGGCGCTGCACGCCTTTACCCACCGCGGCGCCTGATGCTGCGTTACAATCCCTTTTTTTGCGCCCTGGAGACCTCATATGCCTGACTTCTCTGGCTTGCCGCTGGTGATCGAGCCCGGCGACCTGCTGCCCCGCCTCGACACACCCGAACTGATCCTGGTGGATTTGACCAGCAGCGCCCGCTACGCCACGGGACATATTCCCGGCGCGCGCTTCGTCGATCCCAAGCGTACCCAACTGGGTCTGCCGCCCGCACCTGGCCTGATGCCAGCGAAGGAACTGCTCGAAGCGCTGTTCGGCGAACTGGGGCACAACCCGAACGCGGTCTACGTGGTCTACGACGATGAAGGTGGCGGCTGGGCTGGACGCTTCATCTGGTTGCTCGACGTCATCGGCCATAGCCGCTACCACTACCTGGATGGCGGCCTGCACGCCTGGCTGGGCGAAGGCTTGCCGGTCACCATCGATACCCCCGCAGCCGTCGGCGGCCCGGTGGCCCTGACCCTGCACGACGAGCCCACCGCGACCCGCGCCTACCTGCAAAGCCGTCTCGGCGCCGCCGACCTGGCCATCTGGGACGCCCGCGGCCCACTGGAGTACAGCGGTGAAAAAGTCCTGGCCGCCAAGGGCGGGCACATTCCCGGCGCGGTGAACTTCGAATGGACCGCCGGCATGGACCCGGAACGCCAGTTGCGCATCCGCCGCGACATGCCGCAGATCCTCGCCAAGCTGGGTATCACCCCGGACAAGGAAGTGATCACCCATTGCCAGACCCACCATCGTTCTGGCTTTACCTATCTGGTCGCCAAGGCACTCGGTTATCCGCGCGTCAAAGGTTATGCCGGCTCCTGGGGCGAATGGGGCAATCACCCCGACACCCCCGTAGAGATTTGAGATTTCCAAGGATCCTTGATGAAAAAGCGTTTGTTCATCCTCAGCCAGTACCTGCTGCCCCATCACCTGCTGTCGCGCCTGGCCGGCTGCATCGCCGAATGCCGCGTGCGCTGGTTCAAGAACGCCTTTACCGCCTGGTTCGCCAAGCGCTATGAGGTGGACATGTCCCAGGCGCTGGTCGAGGACCTGAGCGCCTACGAGCACTTCAATGCCTTCTTCACCCGCGCCCTGAAAGAAGGTGCCCGTCCATTGGATGAAACCCCGGGGGCGATTCTCAGCCCGGCGGACGGCGCGGTCAGCCAGCTCGGTCCGATCGAACACGGTCGGGTATTCCAGGCCAAGGGCCACAGCTTCAGTGTGCTGGAGCTGCTGGGGGGCGACGCGACCACGGCCGCGCCATTCATGGGCGGCGACTTCGCGACCATCTACCTGTCACCCAAGGACTACCACCGGGTGCACATGCCCCTGGCCGGTACCCTACGGGAAATGGTCTATGTGCCGGGACGTATTTTCTCGGTCAACCAGACCACCGCTGAAAACGTGCCGGAGCTGTTCGCCCGTAACGAGCGGGTCGTCTGCCTGTTCGATACCGAGCGCGGGCCGATGGCCGTGGTCCTGGTCGGCGCGATGATCGTGGCCTCGATCGAAACCGTCTGGGCCGGACTGGTCACTCCGCCCAAGCGCGAGCTGAAAACCGTGCGTTACGACGAAGCCGCCCGCCAGCCCATCCATCTGGAAAAAGGCGCCGAACTGGGGCGCTTCAAACTGGGCTCCACCGCCATCGTGCTGTTCGGTCCACAACAGGTACAATGGATGGAAGGGCTTGTCGCGGGCTCGCCGGTGCGCATGGGCCAAGGCCTCGGCGCTCCCATCCAGGCCTGATACGCAGCTGGCTTTTCAGGCTCGTGGATGGTTCGCGAGCCCGATGAACAAGGGCCCGGGCAACGGGTTGCAACCGGGATCGACCGGCAAGGCTGCAGCCCCCCGTAACCCTGCTAGAGTCATGGCATTGTTTTGCCATCGTTTTTTGGCATCCTGGCTTGTCGATCGTCCAGGTTGTTTCGCCATCGGAGCTGGTCCGTTACATGAGTAATCCGAGTCCCCATCTGTTGTTGCGCGCACCAACGCCCACGCAGTTGAGCCTGTCTTTCTGCGATGCGACACCACGCGACCTCAAGCGCTGGATCGCCGGTCTGCCGAAAGCCAACCTCGGGGAAACCGCTCGCCTGCTCTATCAGGGCCTGAGCGAACTCAATCTGTTACTGACCCCCAGCGAAAACCGTCTGCAATTGCTGGAACTGCTGCGCCCCGAGGTGTACTACGTCTGCAAGCACCTGGAGCGGCACTTTCTCAACCAATCCATCGTCCTCGACGAACGCCCGAGAAAAGTCGCCAACCTCTGCCAGGCCCTGCAGAACCACCTGGCCATTGGTTACAAACAGATCGCCATGCGCGTGGCTTCCCGCGCCGGCAAGGACCGCGCCAGCCTGCTGACCACCGCCATACAACGGGCCCTGCACTGCCTCAACGGCCCCCTGGTGCGCGCCAGCCAACTCTATTGCCCAGTACCGGAAAGCCTCTGGTTCGAGATACACCAGCTCTATCAATTGGCCCTGGCCCATCAGGTACACCACAACCCGGTGTTCGACGAACAGACCAGCCAGGCGCTACCACTGAGCGTCGAACAAACCTACATTGTCGCCCTGCTGCTGGGTTGTGCGCGCTGCAACCAGATGCGGCAGAACAACATTGCCCGGCTGGCCGAGGTCCTCGAACCCTGGAGTACGCGGGTCAAACTGCAAGGTGCCGAGCAGGCTAGCAGCCTGTTCGCCGTTGCTCCCGGTAGCGATGCCCCGCCACGCTATACCTCCCTGTTCGCCGCCGAGCAATTGCCGAGCCTGATCGGGATCAACACCCTGCCCCTGGTCGAGGCCATCAAGGAATACCTCGAGCTGCCCGCCGACCTGCGCGGACACTCGCAGTTGCCGGTACCCAACGGTCTGAGCCTTGACGTACTGCAGCACCTGAGCGGCGCCTGGGGCGAAGCCGCCGAACGCACCTTCCAGCGCACACCGGGACAGGGCACCTTGACCTTGTGTATCGGCATGAGCGCGCTGCACTTCTACCTCGGCGGTCAGCGCTCCTTCAGCGATATCCTCAAGATCCCCGCGGCCAGCAAGGCCGCGCAATTCGCGGTGCAGTTGGCCAACAGCGCCGAAAAAGATGCCTGGAGCCACGCCTTCGACGCCCAGCGCGCCGGCAGCGCCGACACGCTGCTGCCCTACGAAGAAATCCAGTACCAAAGCAGTGACGCCGACAGCAGCCAGGCAGCCTTCAATAGTGCCGAAGACTTCCCGACCCATGACCTGCAGATCATCAATCACAGCCCCGGCGGCTACTGCCTGGCCTGGCCCAAGGAGGTGCCCGCTCAATTGCAGGCCGGCGAAATGGTCGGAGTCCAGGATGCCTCAAGCCAGGGTTGGAGCGTGGCCGTGGTGCGCTGGATACGCCAGGTGCGCAGCGGCGGCACGCAGATGGGTATCGAACTGGTAGCCCCGCATGCCCAGCCTTGCGGACTGCAACTGGTGCGCGGTAGCGAAGGCAACAGCCAGTACCTGCGGGCACTGCTGCTGCCGGAGATCAGCGCCATCGGCGTACCCGCCACGCTGCTGGCGCCACGCCTGCCGTTCCAGGAGGGGCACAAGGTGATCATCAACAGCAACGGTGAAGAGCGCCGTGCCGGGCTGAGCAAACGCCTGGCCAGCACCGGCAGCTTCAATCAGTTCGAATACCGTTTGTTCGAACAGCCGGCGGCACCCAAGACCGACCCGAGCGTCGTCGGTCCGGGTGCGGCCGAGGATGATTTCGGCTCGCTGTGGAAAGTCCTCTAGAAACCCGCTTGCTAGCGATGTGATCTGATAGACAGCGAAGTTCAGCGCTGCCCGTCTTGATCCCGGACACCCAGCAGATACAGCACCCCATCCAGCCCCAGGGTCGAAATAGCCTGTTTGGCCGAGTGCCTGACCAACGGCTTGGCACGGAACGCCACGCCCAAACCGGCAATCGCCAGCATCGGCAGGTCATTGGCGCCGTCGCCGACCGCGATGGTCTGCTCGAGGCTCAGGCCTTCCTTCGCCGCCAGCTCACGCAACAGCTCGGCCTTGCGCTGGGCATCGACAATCGGCTCGACGGCCACGCCCGTGCATTTGCCGTCCACCACTTCCAGTTCGTTGGCGAAGACGTAGTCGATGCCCAGCCTCGCCTGCAATTGCTTGGCGAAATAGGTGAAGCCGCCCGACAGGATCGCGGTCTTGTAGCCCAGGCGTTTCAACTCGGCGAACAGCACTTCGGCGCCTTCGGTCAGGCGTAGCGAGGCACCGATGGCATCCAGTACGCTCACGTCCAGCCCCCTGAGCAGCGCCAGGCGCTCCTTGAAGCTGGCACGAAAATCCAGCTCGCCGGCCATGGCCCGCTCGGTGATGGCCGAAACCAGATCGCCCACGCCGGCAGCCTTGGCCAGTTCATCGATCACTTCGGCCTCGATCAGGGTCGAGTCCATGTCGAACACCGCCAGGCGTCGGTGGCGACGGAACAGCGAGTCCTCCTGAAGGGCAATGTCGGCGTTCAGCTCCTGGGCCGCATCGAGGAATTCGCGGCGCAGGGCCTGCGGATCGTTCAAGTCGCCGTGCAGCGACAGCTCGAAACAGCTCTTGCCAGTACCAGACGGCGCATCCGGCGCCGTGTGCGCCGACAGACGGTCGATCCGCTCGACCTCCAGGCCGTGCCGTGCGCTGATCGCGGTTACCCGCTGCAACTGCTCGGCGGTCACCTGGCGACTCATCAGGGTCACGACATGACGCTTCTGCGTGGTGCTCGCCATCCAGTCCCGGTGCTCGGCTTCCGAAACAGGGGTGAAACGCACCTGCTGTTCGCGCCCCGGGGTGCTGGCCTCGATGTCCTTGAGCGACGCCGAGGACTGCTCGGCGTCCGGAAACTCGACCAGGATGCCGAACGCCAGACTGCCGTGAATAACCGCCTGGCGGATATCGAGAATGTTCACAGCCGCTTGTGCCAGCACGCTGGTAATGGCCGCGGTCAGACCCGGACGGTCCTCCCCGGTGACGCTGATCAGGACGATTTCGCGCAAAGCGCACCCCCGCTCGTTAAAAAAAACGCATTCTACCCACTTTCACTGACCATCGGGCACAGCCAGCGCTTTGCCGGTCTAGGGCCTCTCGTTATACTGCGCGTCAACTTCACGGATAAAAGAGCCGCGCTCAGTGAACCGGCCCACGCCAGTCAAAACCGATAACTTCTTCCTGCTGATCTTCCGGGCCTTGCGTCACCGCCGTGTACCGCTTGCCTTGCGCATTGCCAGCCACAACGTGATTCTCGTCGCGCTGGCGCTGGTGATCTACGCCTGCGTGATGGGATTGCAATTCAAGGAAGCCATGCACCAGCAGGCCGACGCCCTCGGCCAGAGCCTGACCACCCAGACAGCCACCTCCGCCACGGAACTGCTGGTGTCCAACGACATCCTCAGCCTCAACGTGCTGCTGAACAACCTGACGAAGAACCCGCTGGTGGCCCATGCGGCGATCTACAGCGTAGACAACCGCATCCTCGCCGAAGCCGGCCAGCGTCCGAAAAACGGCTTGCTGGGCGAAGCCGAAGGCCTGTACCAGACCAAGATCACCTTCCAGGACGTGACCGCCGGGCACCTGCGTATCAGCCTGGACATGGCGCAATTCCAGCAACCGATGACCATCAGCCTGCAAAGCATGGGCATCCTCAGCGCGATCCTGCTGGCGTTGGCCCTGGCCCTGAGCCTGCGCCTGGGCCGGCATATCTCCACGCCACTGCTGCAATTGCGGGTCTGGCTGCGGGACATGGACGAACATACCCCGGCAACCCAGCGCCAGGATGAAATCGGCGATCTGGCGCGCCAGCTGCATTCGCGCTTCGCCCCGGTCAAGCCGGAACCCGAGCCCGAGCCGGAAATCGACTACGACGAACACGATTACGCCGAGCAAGAGCACGCCGAGCCGGCCTTCGAGGTCCGCAACCTGCGCGATCCGAGTTTCGACGAGACGGCGGCGGCCCCGGCGCCCAAGCCGGCCCCCCGGCATATCGTCAGCAGCGAAGAAGATGAACTGGACGATGAAGATCCGTTCGCCGACCTGCGTGAAAGCCCGCGCACCGCGAGCGCGGCAGTGAGGCCGCAGCCGATAGCGCCGAGCCAGCCACAGCACAGCGCGGTGCTGGCGGTGCAGTTGGGCGCCCAGGACCAGTTACGGCGCCTGCCACGCGCGCGCCTGACGGAATTGCTGGACCGTTACCGCGACTGCCTGGACCAGGCCGCCTCCCTGTATGAGAGTGAACTGCACACCCTGAACGATGGCAGCACCCTGATGCTCTTCCACACCGAAAACAGCGGCGACGACTATCTGACCAACGCCATCTGCTGTGGCGAGCTGCTTCGGGCGCTGGGCCACCAGTTGCAGATCGAAGTGGCCGACAGCGGCATCACCCTGCAACTGCAGCTTGGTTTGACCTTGGGTGACGAGTTGTTCGGTCTGAGCCAGATCGACCTGCTGCTGACGGAGACCGCCCAGGACGCCCTGGCGCTGTCGCAGCACAGTCGCAACCTGTTGCTGGTGGAACGGCGAATCAGTGACGACACACTGATTCGCCAGCGCGCGCGTATTCGTCCGATTGCCAGTCCCGAGGGTGCTTGCTGCGTGGAGCGTCTGATGGAGCCGTATCCGTCGATGCTGGAGCGCCAGTTGGCACGGATGCACGAGACCCGGGCCAAGGGCTGATAACGGCCGCCTGAGCGAGTGACGATCGCCCCTGTGGGAGCGATCGCCGCACCGCCGCGAAAGGGGCCTCGAGGTCGCTAAAAGCTTCGCGGGCAAGCACCGCTCCCACAAGATCAGCTGAGCTTGGGATGGCGTATAACTTCTCTCACGCCCAGCAAAAAGCCCGCATTCGATGCGGGCTTTTTGCTGACTGGGCACGGACCTCAGAAGCGAAACACTTCCATATCGGTACGAATCGGCGAAGCCATCGGGATTTTCGGCTTCCCGGGATCAGCCTGCTTGACCGAAGCCGGGGCCGTCACCTTGCGGTTTTCAACCACTGGCGGTTGATTGGCCAGTGGTTTGAGCGCCACGCTCAGTTGCTCTGCCAAGCGCTGCAACAGCTCCCCCTGGGCCTGGACCTGCGCCGCCGATGTGCCGGTGTGCTGCTGCTCCAGATGCACGATGCGGTTATCCCGTACCTGCCCACGACGGTCGAGCAAACGCCACTGCGCATCGAGGATAGCCGGTTGCTGGGCACCGGAGTCCAGTCGGGTAATCGACAACAGCACCTGCACATCCGGCGTGCTCCCGGCTATCGCCGGCGCCAGGACCACGCGCTGGCTGTCCAGCCGCCAGGCCAACTGGCGCACCAGCAACTGATTGATGTCAGACGACAGGCTGCCAGCCCAGCGACCGTCGGTAGCTGCGGTCAGGCTGCCGTCTGGCTGGCGCTGCAGCAGGGTTTCGCGTTGCAGGTAATCGGCCAGGGAAATCGGCCCGAGTACCACCGACATCCCCGTGCTTTGTTGAGGCTGACCCGGTGTGCCGCTGTCCAACTGATACAGGGAAACCGGCTGGTGCACGCTGCAGCCGGCCAAGCCGAGCAGGCCGGTCAACAACACAATAAAAGGAAGGCGCAGAACAGTCATCATCCCATCCAGGTGGCCGCCATAAGGCCCTGCCACAGTCTGATCCAAAAATTCGTTTGGGCACGCCGCCACGCGGGTGCCGCAAGAGGCGCATATCATCCGTGAATATGCGCCCTGACTCCAGTGCTGCCGTAGCGATCTTCCTGCTAATACGCTGAACGAACGCTTCAAACCGCTTTAACTGAGACCTTCTACCAACAAGGCGTCAACCCGCTGGAAGCCGCGCGGTAGTTTGTTGCCGCGCCGCCCACGCTCGCCCTTGTAGTGCTCCAGGTCGTCGGCCTTGAGCGACAAGGTGCGCTTGCCCGCTTGCAAGACCAGGGTCGCGCCGTCCGGGATCACCGCCAGGTCGGTGACATACTCCTCACGGCTGGCCACCCGCTCACCGGGAATGCCGATGATTTTGTTACCCTTGCCTTTGCCCAGTTGCGGCAGATCGCTGACCTTGAAAATCAGCAGCCGACCTTCGGTGGTCACCGCCGCCAACCAGTTCTGCTCGCGGTCGGCCACCGATTTGAGCGGCATCACCCTGGAGCCGTTGGGCAGACTCAACAGGGTCTTACCCGCCTTGTTCTTGGCCTGCAGGTCTTCACCCTTGACCACGAACCCATACCCGGCGTCGGAAGCGATGACATACAAGGCATCGTCTTCAGGCAACAGCACGCATTCGAAGCTGGCCCCCGGCGGCGGCGTCAGGCGGCCGGTCAACGGCTCGCCCTGGCCACGGGCCGAAGGCAAGGTATGCGCCGCCACCGAGTAGCTGCGCCCGGTGGAATCAATAAACACCGCGAACTGATTGGAGCGCCCCGCGGCCGAGGTCTTGAAACCGTCACCGGCCTTGTAGGACAGGCCCGTGGCATCAATATCATGGCCTTTTGCGCAGCGAACCCAACCTTTTTCCGACAGAACGACCGTGACCGGCTCGGTCGGCATCAATTCGTTTTCCGACAGGGCCTTGGCTTCGCTACGCGCGACAATCGGCGAGCGACGATCGTCGCCGTAGGTCTGCGCATCGGCCAACAGTTCGGTACGCACCAACTTCTTCAGCTTGGCTTCGCTGGCCAGCAGCGCCTGCAGCTTGGCCTGCTCCTTGAGCAGTTCATCCTGCTCGGCGCGCAACTTCATCTCTTCCAGGCGCGCCAACTGGCGCAGGCGGGTGTCGAGGATGTAGTCGGCCTGGATCTCGCTGAGGTCGAAACGCGCGATCAACTCGGCCCGTGGGTGCTCCGCGGTGCGGATGATGTGGATCACTTCATCCAGGTTGAGGTAGGCGATCAGCAAGCCATCCAACAGGTGCAGGCGTTTCTCGACCTTGTCCAGGCGGAACTTCAGGCGCCGGCGCACGGTGTTGACGCGGAACGACAACCACTCCACCAGCAAGGTGCGCAGGTTCTTCAACTGCGGCTTGCCGTCCAGACCGATGATGTTGATGTTGACCCGGTAGCTGGACTCCAGGTCAGTGGTGGCGAACAGGTGCTGCATCAGCTCGTCGAGGTCGATCCGGTTGGAGCGCGGGATGATCACGATACGGCACGGGTGCTCGTGGTCGGACTCATCGCGCAGGTCGGCGACCATCGGCAGCTTCTTGGCCTGCATCTGCGCGGCGATCTGCTCCAGCACCTTGGCCCCGGAGACCTGATGCGGCAGGGCATGCACGACGATATCGCCATCTTCGATGCGATAGACCGCGCGCATGCGCACCGAGCCGCGCCCGGTTTCGTAGATTTTCAGCAGGTCGGCTTGCGGCGTGATGATTTCCGCTTCGGTCGGATAATCCGGACCCGGGATGAACTTGCACAGTTCCTCGACGCTGGCGTTGGGATCATCCAGCAGATGCACACAGGCGCCGGCAACTTCCCGCAGGTTGTGCGGCGGCACGTCGGTGGCCATGCCCACGGCGATACCGGTGGTGCCGTTGAGCAGGATGTTCGGCAAGCGCGCCGGCAACACGGCAGGCTCGTCGAGAGTGCCGTCGAAGTTCGGTACCCAGTCCGCCGTGCCCTGGCCCAGTTCGCTGAGCAGTACTTCGGAATAGCGCGATAACCGCGATTCGGTGTAACGCATGGCGGCGAAGGACTTGGGATCATCCGGCGCGCCCCAGTTACCCTGGCCGTCCACCAGCGTGTAGCGGTAGCTGAACGGCTGGGCCATCAGCACCATGGCTTCATAGCAGGCGGAGTCGCCGTGGGGGTGGAACTTGCCGAGCACGTCGCCGACGGTACGCGCCGACTTCTTGTGCTTGGCATCGGCATCCAGCCCCAGCTCACTCATGGCGTAGATGATACGCCGCTGTACCGGCTTCAGGCCGTCGCCGATATGCGGCAGCGCACGGTCCATGATCACGTACATGGAGTAGTTGAGGTAGGCCTGTTCGGTGAAGTCAGCCAATGACCGGCGTTCTACGCCATCCAGGCTGAGATCAAGGGAGTCGCTCATGCGGGCCTCATCAGTTCGTAGTCTGGCGCGGCGGCTGTAGCGCCGCGCAGGTGAATTCGGTGGTGTTCAACAGGCGCGGGCCTGGCAGCGGTCGTTCGCCGCCGGGGCCGCTGCGCATCAGGCCAGGACCTCGGCCAGGTCGCCCTTGGATTCCAGCCAGGTCTTGCGATCGCCCGCACGCTTCTTCGCCAGCAGCATGTCCATCATTTCCGAGGTGGCTTCGAAATCGTCCAGGGTCAACTGCACCAGGCGCCGGGTGTTCGGATCCATGGTGGTTTCCCGCAGTTGTGGCGGGTTCATCTCACCCAGGCCCTTGAAGCGGGTGACCTGTGGCTTGCCGCGCTTCTTCTCGGCCACCAGGCGGTCGAGAATACCGTCACGCTCGGCTTCGTCGAGGGCATAGAAGATCTCCTTGCCCAGGTCGATGCGATACAGCGGCGGCATCGCCACGTAGACATGACCGGCATCCACCAGCGGACGGAAATGCTGGACGAACAGGGCACAGAGCAGGGTCGCGATGTGCAGGCCGTCGGAGTCGGCGTCGGCGAGGATGCAGATCTTGCCATAGCGCAGCTGGCTCATGTCCGCCGCGCCCGGATCGACGCCGATGGCCACGGCAATGTTGTGCACTTCCTGGCTGGCGAGCACTTCGCTGCCGTCGACTTCCCAGGTGTTGAGGATCTTCCCGCGCAATGGCAGGATCGCCTGGAACTCCTTGTCCCGCGCCTGCTTGGCCGAACCGCCGGCGGAATCACCCTCCACCAGGAACAACTCGGAACGCATCGGGTCCTGCCCGGCGCAATCAGCCAGCTTGCCCGGCAGCGCCGGCCCCTGGGTGATGCGCTTGCGTTCGACCTTCTTGCTGGCTTTCAGGCGCCGACCGGCGTTGTTGATCGCCAGCTCCGCCAGTTGCATGCCCAGCTCGGGGTTGGCGTTGAGCCACAGACTGAAGGCGTCCTTGACCACTCCGGAGACGAACGCGGCCGCCTCACGGGAGGACAGGCGCTCCTTGGTCTGGCCGGAGAACTGCGGCTCCTGCATCTTCATCGACAGGACAAAGGCAATCCGCTCCCAGACGTCTTCCGGCGCCAGCTTCACGCCACGCGGCAGCAGGCTGCGGAATTCACAGAACTCGCGCATGGCATCGAGCAGGCCCTGGCGCAAGCCATTGACATGGGTCCCGCCCTGGGCCGTGGGGATCAGGTTGACATAGCTTTCCTGGACGCTGTCGCCGCCTTCGGGCAACCACAGCAGGGCCCAGTCCACCGCCTCCTTGTTACCGGAGAGGCTGCCGCAGAACGGCTCGTCCGGCAGCCGCTCGAATTCGCTGACCGCATCCACCAGATAGGAACGCAGGCCGTCTTCATAATGCCACTCGACCTTCTCCCCGCTGGCCTTGTCCTCGAAACTGACCAGCAGCCCCGGGCACAATACCGCCTTGGCCTTGAGCACATGCTTGAGACGGCTGACGGAGAACTTCGGCGAATCGAAATACTTGGGGTCCGGCGCAAAGTACACGCTGGTGCCGGTGTTGCGCTTGCCAACGGTGCCGATGATTTCCAACTCGGTGGCCTTGTAGCCATCGGCGAAGGTCATCTGGTATTCGTTGCCGTCGCGCTTGACCCTGACCCGCACCTGGTTCGACAAGGCGTTGACCACGGAAATCCCCACGCCGTGCAGGCCACCGGAGAACTGGTAGTTCTTGTTGGAGAACTTGCCGCCGGCGTGCAGCTTGGTGAGGATCAGTTCAACGCCCGACACACCCTCTTCTGGATGGATGTCCACCGGCATGCCGCGCCCGTCGTCGGACACTTCCAGGGAATGGTCGGCGTGCAGGATGACCTGCACCGATTTCGCATGCCCGGCCAAGGCTTCGTCGACACTGTTGTCGATGACTTCCTGGGCAAGGTGGTTCGGCCGACTGGTGTCGGTGTACATGCCCGGGCGTTTGCGCACCGGGTCGAGGCCCGAGAGGACTTCGATGGCGTCTGCGTTATAAGAGCTAGCGCTGGGAGTGGCCATGGGGTCTCGTCGTCAGTCGTCTATGAATAGGGGTCATTCTCAAGGCTCCGCGCTTCAAGGCATCAGAGCAGCGAGAAGTCGATCGCCTGGTATGTATCGGCACCGATGCCGGCAAAGCTGAGCAAGGCCGGCAATTGTTGGGCAAAGCCCTGGAAACTATGATCGCCGCCGGCCTGGATACGCAAGGCACAAGCCCGGTAATACTGCTGGGTGGCACGATAATCCAGGGTTTCGTCGGCGGTCTGCAGCCAGACCTGGAAACGTTGCGGGTCCTGCGGGGCCGGAACTTCCAGCTCGGCCAGGGCCGTCACGTGATCGATGCTCAGGTCCCAGGTCTCGCCACTGTAGAGGTTCTGCTGGGGCCCAAGGTAGCCATCGAACATCCGATGCGGCGCCACCGCCGGGTTGACCAGCAATGCCTTCAGGCCATGGCGCTCGGCCAGGCACGTCGCATAGTAGCCGCCGAGCGAGCTGCCGACCAGCAGTGGACGACCGAGTTCGGCAATCGCGGTGTCCAACTGGACCATCGCCTGGCGTGGATGATGATGCAAGGCCGGCACCCGCAACCGCGCGGCCAGGCCCAGGCGCTCCATCAGCAGGATCAGCTGGCTGGCTTTCTTCGACAGCGGTGAGCTATTGAAACCGTGGATATACAGGATCGAACCGGACATCTGATCGCTCTCCATTGGCAGGTTCCCGTCAACCGACAGCCAGGCACCGCACAGACAAAGACGCGCAGTTTAGCCTGACTCCGGCGCCCTGACTCGCCTTGAGACGTTTCCTACTTATTAAGAAGAAGCGGTCAGTAGCCCGTACCGCCGTAATCGACCTCGAAATCGAAGCCCTGGACCCGGGAAACCGCGGTCTCCAACCGTCCGTCCGGATACAGGCGCAGCCAGCGATAGCCCGGGGCCTTGTCGTCGACCTTGAAGGCCTGGCTGCCCGGCGCGAATTGCACGCAAGTAGAGGGCGAAGCCAGCAGGCGCACACCGTTGCGCTCGCGGTCCAGCTCCTGGTGGATATGCCCCCAGAGCAGCGCCCGTACCTGGGGAAAGCGATCCAGCACGGCGAACAGCGCTTCCGGATTGCGCAAGCCGATGGGCTCCATCCAGGCGCAATCGATGGAAATCGGATGGTGATGGAAACACACCAGGTGATGGCGCTGCGGCGCCTCGCTCAGCGATTGCGCCAGCAGTTGCAACTGTTCGTCCTGCAGATAGCCCGGTACCGAGCCGGGCACGGCGGAATCAAGCAGGATAATCCGCCAATTGCCGATATCCACCACCGGTTCGAGCAGATCGCTGTGGTGAGCGGCCTCGGCCATTTCCCGCAACTCATCATGATTGCCGGGGAACCAGCGAGCCGGTGCCGGGATGACCTCGCTCATCTCGCGAAACTGCCGATAGGACGCCACCGTGCCGTCCTGAGACAGATCACCACTGGCCAGCACCAGGTCGATCCGGGGCTGCTCGGCCAGTACACAGTCGATAACCCGTTGCAGACTGTCCCGGGTATTCATGCCCAACAGCGTACCGTCCGACTCGGCAAACAGATGGCTGTCGGACAGTTGCACCAGCAACACGGCGTCCGCGGGGGGCGACTGAGTGGATACGCTCGGCAAGATGCTCTCCTGCAAAATACTGAGGGGGCGTTCTGGACGCTTCGATCAAGAAATCGCGCCGCAAGCAATTATGGTCGGAGAATTGGCAAAGAGGAAATAGGAGAACCGGACACACTTCACATTAAACCGGATACAACCTGCAAATCGCCATGGGCCTTGGCGATCGCGGCGCTCGACAAGGCCAGCCCGCGGCGCCCGACCTTGTTTCAGAGCAGGATGCCGGAGGGGGCGGAGTAAAAGTTTCAGGTGATCTTGTCGCCCGACTTTCGCCGGGGCGAGGAACCCGCAAGATTCAAGATTGCAGAATCATTTTGGGCGCCGGCACAACGTCAAGTTGCGCCAAAAATTGCGCCCAGACTTTTTCGGGCTGCATGGATTGCACAAAACAGGCTGACTCCGCCGCTATCTTGCACTTTTGCCGGTAGCAAGGCACACATTCAAATTCAGCGAGCAAATGTCGCTGATGCAATCCCGTTGCCCCGATTAAAGCAGGATCCGTTGCCCCATAAAGATGAACAGCAGGCTTATCAAGCGCGGCAGCCACATGCCCAAGCCCGGTATCGACACAAATAGCGCCGGCGGATCGTGAAATCATCGCCGCTTGTTGAGTGATCGACAAACGCGGCAATACCGTTGTACCTGATGACGCCTCGGCCAGCCGATTCGCGCGGGCTTGCTCATTGGCATTCCCCCACGGTAAAACAACATGATAGCCGGCTTGCACAGCTATTTTAATCAATTGTTGCCAATACCGCTCCGGCCAATGCTTGGCATCCCAGGTAGTACTATGAACGAACACCAAATAGGGCGAAGGCAGTGCAATAGGCAAGGCAGGTAATTGTTGCTGATCAATAGAAAAATCAGGCAATGAATCAGGCACCGTATAACCTAACGCCTTGGCAAACAGTTGACGCTGCCTGGCAATGGCATGCTGCTTGAGTGGAATCGTAAAGGTTTTATGACAAACCAGGTGCGCAAATTTTTCCCTGGCGCTGTGCCGATCCATCCCGCAACGCAAGCCACGAGTAAAACTCATGACAATGGCGCTTTTCAAGTTATTTTGCGCGTCAATGACGACATCATACTTCTTTGCGCGAACGTGTTTCCACAGCGCACTCAACTCACCCGTTTTAATACTTTTCCATAGATCGCGCCGCCAACGACGATGAGCCGTTGTGATCAGGGTATTAACTGCGGGATGCAACTTGGCGATTTCAGCAAACGCCTCGTCCACGACCCAATCGAATTGAATGCCAGGAATAGCGTTGACGGCATCGGTAATAGCAGGAAGGGCGTGAACCAAATCGCCCATGGAGGTGAGCTTGACAACCAGAACATTCATGAAATTCTATTACCGAATAAACGCCTGCGCCACGCCTTGAATTTTGCAGAAAACCCGTGACGCTTTGCATGTTTATTCAGCGCGGCCTCACTGACAACATAATTTAATTGCAAGACCTTACGCGTCCCCAAAAATGTTTTATGACCATGCCAACCATTTTCAGTCACTTTAAAAAGCAACAAGGTACCCGCTTGGGGAGGCACCTCGGCAAAATAATTATCCAGATCATGATCATTATTCAGCAAGCGCAAGCGACCGCCATCAGACTGCCAATCTTCATTCATATACAACAGCACGGTAATCAATTTACTTTTACTGTCGGTATGAATGCGCCCATCTTTATGATCCGACTTGCCGCGCACCGTGATCATGACCGGCTTATCAGACAGATCGATTGCAAACTTCTCGGCAATCACCTGACGAAAGGCATCGCTTTTCAGTTCATCAATGAGTTTAGCGAAATACCCGCCATATTGGACGGTCGTTAATGGAAAGCTACCCGCATCTTCAACAAGTGGAAAATCCTGTTGAACCCTCGACAGAAACTCGCTTGACAGCACATTACCAACAATGCTATGCGGAAAGGGCGATAACTGAACCGGGGTCGCCTTTATAGCAACAAGATCAATGATTTCGCAGTTCATCATATAATCAATTCTAAAAGTTTCGAATTTCTCCATTTTACCAGTAATTTTTTGACGGCACTATCCTAGCGAACCACCTCGAACTCATGTCCACAGGCCAGGCAGTGACTCAGCCACTCGCCCAGGAACACATTGAGCTGGGCTTTCTCATCCGGCTGGTGCATGGCCGAGTTCGGATACGGATAGATACTGCGAAAGCGCCGCGCATGCTCGGCACTGATCACCTCGGCCATGCGCGCATCATGGTAGACCTGTACCTGCAACTGCGGCACCGGCAACCAGGGCAGGCTATGTTCCTGACGTACCAGCAAGGTGGTGGTGTAAGGACAATCCTGCAACACCTCCAGCGCCAACACCCCGAGCATCTGGTCGCCCTGGGTCACGGCAATGCGGCGCGCGCGCTGCTGCTCGCGCATCTGCGGCAACAGCCGCATCAGGCGCGCATAGTTGGCCTCACAGGCGGCTTGCAACCCGATCAGGTCAACCCGATAACGTTCGCGCAGCAGACTTACGACCATAACCCCCTCACTTCAGCACGGTTCAATGCCAGCCATTGCAAGGCAATGATCGACGCCGCATTGGCAATTCGCCCATCGCGCACGGCTTGCAAGGCGTCTTCGAAAGCCCAGACCGTGGCACGGATATCTTCATTTTCTTCTGCCAGCCCGTAGAGACCGCCAGCCCCTTCGGTGTCACAACGCCCCAGGTACAAATGCACCAACTCGTTGCTGCCACCCGGCGACGGAAAGTACCGGGAAATCGGCCACAGGGCGGTCAGATTCAGGTCAGCTTCCTCCTGTGCCTCGCGGTGGGCAACCTCTTCCGGCTGTTCGTCCTTGTCGATCAGGCCGGCGACCAGCTCAATCATCCAGGGATTCTCGGCCTTGCCCATGGCACCGACCCGGAACTGCTCCAGCAACAACACTTCATCACGCCTGGCATCGTAGGGCAGGACGCACACCGCATCATGCCGGACAAAGACCTCGCGGTTGATCGGGTTGCCCATGCCACCGTCAAACAGTTCATGGCGCAGGTGCAGCCGATCAAGGCGGTAGAACCCCTTGAAGCAGTTCTCCCGCAGGATGACCTCGACCGTGGTCGGGCTGGTCCTGGTGATGTCCGTCATCATGTTCCCCATTGTGATAGCAGCGAGGCACGCCCTCGACTTCGCGCCATCCTAACGCGCCGAAGTGCCATGATGCAGCCCCTTTCCCCTCGCCGGGATAGACGGGCACCCCTGAAACCTACTCTAATTAGCTTAGTGGCGAACCGAGTACGCCGCTGACAGTCGAAGCACGATCACTTGACCTTTTCTTTCGCTGACGAAGGACACCCATGTCGTTTTTTAAAATCGCCGCGCTGGCGGCAATCGCCCTGACCCTGGGCGCCTGCCAGAGCCTGTTCCAGCCGAGCCTGAAAACCCCGTTGAGCGTCAAGAACGACACCTCCGAACAGATCAAGCCAGGCTGCAACGATCCGGATTGCCCACTGGTGAACATCGATACCGTGCACTTCCCCGACGAGCCGCAACTGGATGCCGCGGTGGAGCGGGCGCTGCTACAGATGGGCCGCACCTCGGCCGACGCGCCATTGCCGGCCTCGCTCAAGGCTTATCGCGAACAGTTCCTCGCCAGCGCCAAAAGCCGCCACGGCAGCTACTTGCAAGCCAAGGTACGCGAGCAGCATGACGGCTTGGTGATCATCGAACTCGCCAGCTACCTGGACGACGGCAACGAACAAGGCACGCCAGGACGCGGCTTCCTCACCTGGTCGCGCCAGGATCACAAGGCCCTGAGCTTGCAGGACATGCTGCTGCCAGGCCAGGAAGAGACGTTCTGGAAACTCGCCAAGGTTGCCCATAACAACTGGCAGATCGGCAACCGGCTGGACCAGGATTTCATCGCGTCATGGCCCTTCCGGAAAACCCCGAATGTCACCCTGGCCAGCGACGGCATGATCCTCAAGTACAACGTGACAACCATTGCCCCTTACGCCATGGGCCTGATCGAAATGAGTATTCCCTACCAGCGCCTCAACGGCGTGCTCAAGCCCGAGCTGTTCCCCGCTCGGCGCTGAAGACTCGGCCGAGCAGCCCTTGCAGCAACCCCGCCAGCACCAGTGATGGCAGGGTTGCGCCCAACTCCGGATGGAAGTTGGCCAGCCAGTGATAGGTCGCCACACCCCCCAGCCAGGCCAGCAGCGCCGGCCAGCGCAACAACGACGAAGCCCCCCTGACGCCGCGCCCGCGCAGGATGAAGTGATCCACCAGCACCACACCGAACAGCGGCGCGAACACCGAACCGATCAGCAGCAGGAAGTTCTGGTATTGCGCCAACGGTGCGAAGCAGGCGATCAGGGTGCAGAGCACGCCAATGGCCAGGGCCAGGTGCTCGACTTTCCAGCGCAGCAGGATGCCGCTGGAAACCGCCGCCGAGTGGATATCGGCAAAGGCGTTTTCCGACTCGTCGAGCAGGATCAGCAGCAGTGGAATGCCCAGCCCGGCACCCGCCAGGGCCAGCAACAAGGCATTGGTTTCCCCGCTGGGGGCAAACGCCAGGGTATAGGCGACACCCAGGCTCATCAGCCAGAAGTTGCCGACCAGAAAGCCCAGTGCCGTGCCACCGAACACGCTTTGCGCGCGCTTGCCGAAACGCGAGTAATCGGCGATCAACGGCAGCCAGGACAGCGGCATGGCAATGGCGATATCAAAGCCCACGGCAAACGGCATCGAACCGTCCCCCGCCTGCGCCCACAACGCCACCAGGTCGGCCTTGGCGAACAGGTTCCAGGTCAGCCAGAGACAGGCCGCCAGCAGCAACCAGATGCCCCATTTGCGCAGGATCTTGCGCACGAAGGTCAAGGGGCCGCTGACCGCCAGCAAGGTCGCCAGAGCGCCGAACAGCAGGGTCCAGAGTAACGGTTTGGCCAGCAGGCTGCCGTCACTGAACGCCCGGGCGCCCAGCAGGCTGGCCGCATCGCGCATGACGATGATTTCGAACGCGCCCCAACCCACCAGTTGCAGCAGGTTGAGCAGCGCCGGCAGGCTGGCGCCGTAGTGGCCGAGGCTGAGCTTCAGCGCGGCCATCGAGGCCAGTCCGGTGTCGCTGCCGATCACGCCGACGGCGGCCAGCAGCAGAACGCCCACCACGCTGCCGAGCAAGATCGCCAGCAACGCGCCGGACAGGCCAAGGCCCGGCGCCAGCAAGGCACCGGTCTGCAGGACCATCAGGCCGATACCGAGGGAGAACCACAGGGAAAACAGATCGCGCGCGCCGAACACACGCTTGTCGGCGGGGACCGCGAGATCGGGGGAATAGGTGCTGGGAGTGTTCAAGAGGGTTGGCCCAAGGGAAGGAGATAGGTGTTTTTTATCGTGAGAGCATCCTTGCCCACGAAAGGGCCCTTACAGGCCCCCTATTACTTCAGATCGCGTCAAACCTTCTGGTACAACTGGCTACCTTCGCGCTTGAAGCGCTCGGACTGTTCCGCCATGCCCTTGGCCGCTTCCACATCGACCGCCTCGATCCGCTGGTTGGCCGCGTACTCACGGACTTCCTGGGTGATCTTCATCGAGCAGAACTTCGGCCCGCACATCGAGCAGAAATGCGCGACCTTGGCAGAATCCTTCGGCAAGGTCTCATCGTGGTAGGCCCGCGCGGTATCCGGGTCCAGACCCAGGTTGAACTGGTCTTCCCAGCGGAACTCGAAGCGCGCCTTGCTCAAGGCGTTGTCACGGATCTGCGCGCCCGGATGACCTTTTGCGAGATCGGCGGCGTGCGCGGCGATCTTGTAGGTGATGATCCCGGTCTTCACGTCATCCTTGTTCGGCAGGCCCAGGTGTTCCTTGGGCGTGACGTAGCAGAGCATGGCGCAACCGAACCAGCCGATCATCGCCGCACCGATACCGGAGGTGATGTGGTCATAACCCGGCGCAATGTCGGTGGTCAACGGACCGAGGGTGTAGAACGGCGCCTCGTCGCAGCACTCCAGCTGCTTGTCCATGTTCTCCTTGATCAACTGCATCGGCACGTGCCCCGGGCCTTCGATCATGCACTGCACGTCGTGCTTCCAGGCGATCTTGGTCAACTCGCCGAGGGTCTCCAGCTCGCCGAACTGCGCTTCGTCGTTGGCATCGGCAATCGAGCCCGGACGCAGGCCGTCGCCCAGCGAGAAGCTGACGTCGTAGGCCTTCATGATTTCGCAGATTTCGTCGAAGTGGGTGTAAAGGAAGTTTTCCTTGTGGTGCGCCAGGCACCACTTGGCCATGATCGAACCGCCACGGGAAACGATCCCGGTGACGCGCTTGGCCGTCATCGGCACGTAGCGCAGCAGCACGCCAGCGTGGATGGTGAAGTAGTCGACGCCCTGCTCGGCCTGTTCGATCAGGGTGTCGCGGAACAGCTCCCAGGTCAGGTCCTCGGCCACCCCGTTGACCTTCTCCAGCGCCTGGTAGATCGGCACGGTGCCGATCGGCACCGGCGAGTTGCGGATGATCCACTCGCGGGTTTCATGGATGTGCTTGCCGGTGGACAGGTCCATGACCGTATCCGAACCCCAGCGAATGCCCCAGGTCAGCTTGGCCACTTCTTCCTCGATGGAAGAACCGAGGGCGCTGTTGCCGATGTTGCCGTTGATTTTCACCAGGAAGTTGCGGCCGATGATCATCGGCTCCAGCTCCACGTGGTTGATGTTGGCCGGAATGATCGCGCGACCGCGGGCAATTTCCTCACGGACGAATTCCGCGGTGATCTGTTTCGGGATGCTCGCGCCGAAGCTGTGGCCCGGGTGCTGCTGCTTGAGCAGACCGGCGGCGCGAGCTTCCTCCAACTTGAGGTTTTCGCGGATGGCCACGTATTCCATCTCGGCGGTGATGATGCCCTGACGGGCGTAGTGCATCTGGCTGACGTTGGCGCCGGCCTTGGCCCGGCGCGGGTTGTTGACGTGGGCAAAACGCAGCTTGGTCAACTCGGGGTCGGCCAGGCGCTGCTGGCCGAAGTTCGAGCTCAGGCCGGTCAGGCGCTCGGTGTCGCCACGGCTGTCGATCCACGACGAGCGCACATCGGCCAGGCCCTTGCGCACGTCGATGGTCACGTTCGGATCGGTGTAGGGACCGGAGGTATCGTAGACCAGCACCGGGGCATTGATCTCGCCACCGAAATCGGTCGGAGTCACATCCAGGCTGATCTCGCGCATCGGCACGCGGATATCCGGGCGCGAGCCCTGCACATAGATTTTTTGCGAGCGGGTAAACGGCTGTACTGATTGCTCGTCGACCTTGGCCGAATCGCTGAGGTTGGCGGCATCTTTTGCTTTTGTACTCATCACGGCTCTCCAGACGGCATCCAGGGGGATTGTCGGGACGAACCTGAAGGCACGGACACACCCGGACGGGTGCTGTGCTCTATCCTGGCGAACGCTGTTCGATTGTCGAACAACATCCCGGACAAAGCACAAGAGGACTCGCCGGGGGACGAGAAATCTTGTTCCCTACGCAGGCGCTAACCTGATCAGGTTCAACGGGATCCGGATTTATCCGATCTCAGCCTCACAGCAAGGCACCCCGACAAGAACGAGGCGAGTTTAGAGAAGACTGCGACATAATGCCATCTCCCCCTTGTTCGTCTGGATAAATGGCAGATATACAGGATTGTTGCCGACCCGCCCCGGCACTACACTCGCTACGTCTTGACGCTGGACCCACCGGGCAGTAGCCTCGGCCACCGCATTACCACCGTAATATTTACTCTAGGAATTGCCTCATGCTGCGCAAACTTTCACTGGCCCTGGCCGTGTCTTGTGCGACCAACGGATTGGTCTGGGCAGCTGAAACGCCCCTGACGGCCAAGACCGACCTGGTCAGCGTCTACCAGGAAGCCCTGGGCAATAACGCCGACCTGGCGGCCGCCCGCGCCGACTACGACGCGCGCAAGGAAGTCGTGCCCCAGGCCCGTGCCGGCCTGCTGCCGAACCTCTCGGCCGGCGCCAGCACCAACAATGTCCAGACCTCCATCGACCAGCCGTCGATGAACCTGAACCGTAGCGCCACGACTTACCAGGCGACGTTGGCCCAGCCGCTGTTCCGTGCCGACCGCTGGTTCCAGTACCAGGCCGCCAAGGACATCAACGAACAGGCCGCCCTGCAACTCTCGGCGACCGAGCAGAACCTGATCCTGCAAAGCGCCGAAAGCTACTTCACGGTACTCCGCGCCCAGGACACCCTGGCCTCGACCAAGGCCGAGGAAGCGGCGTTCAAGCGCCAGCTCGACCAGTCCAACGAACGCTTCGACGTCGGCCTGTCGGACAAGACCGACGTACTGCAATCCCAGGCCAGCTACGACACCGCGCGGGCCAACCGGATCGTCGCCCAGCGCTCGGTGGCGGACGCCTTCGAAGCACTGATCACCCTGACCAATCGTCAGTACAACTCGATCCAGGGCATCGCCCACACCTTGCCGGTGCTGGCACCGACCCCGAATGACGCCAAGGCCTGGGTCGACACCGCGGCCCGGCAGAACCTCAATCTGCTGGCGAGCAACTATGCCGTCAGCGCCGCCGAGGAAACCCTCAAGCAGCGCAAGGCCGGTCATGCGCCGACCCTCGATGCCGTAGCCAAGTACGAGGCCGGCGACAACGACGGTTTCGGCCTGGGCAATCCCAATGCGCTGAATCAGAATTATGCCGGGCCAGTGAAGCAGACCACGATCGGGCTGCAATTGAGCGTTCCGCTCTACAGCGGCGGCCTGACCAGCTCGCAGGTGCGCGAATCCTATTCGCGCTTGAGCCAGACCGAGCAACAGCGTGAAGCGCTGCGCCGGCAAGTGGTGGAAAACACCCGCAACCTGCATCGCGCGGTGAATACCGATGTGGAACAGGTGCAGGCGCGCAAGCAGTCGATCATCTCCAACCAGAGTGCGCTGGAAGCGACCGAAATCGGTTATCAGGTGGGCACGCGCAATATCGTCGACGTACTGGATGCCCAGCGTCAGCTGTACACCTCGGTGCGCGACTACAACAACACCCGCTATGACTACATTCTCGACAACCTGCGCCTGAAGCAGGCAGCGGGCACCCTGAACCCGGGCGACCTGAGCGACCTGGCGCGCTACCTGAAGGCCGACTACAACCCGGACAAGGACTTCCTGCCGCCGGATCTGGCGAAGGCCGCGGCGGCCAACCTCAAGGCCAATCCGAAGTACTGATGGGTTCCTGAGAACACCACGGAACCTGTAGGAGCCGCCGGTCGACGCTCGATTGCCCGCGAAGGGGACCTCACCGGCGCCAAAAGCTTCGTCGGAACGCCGCCCGGACCAAGCCCCGCTCCTACAGGACGTATTACGGCCACAAAATCGTGTTCATCCTTGATTGAGGATCTAGCGCGACAGCAACCGCCCCAACCCATCCAACAAGCGCTGCAACGCCCCCTGGTTGGCCCGCATCACCTTCAGTCCCGCCTCGCCCATCTTCTGCGCATCGCGTGGCAATTCGAACAGGCGCTGCACCGCCAGCGCCAGCCCTTCGGCATCGTCCACTTCCTGCAACGCCCCGGCCTCGCGCATCAACGCGGCGATCTCGAGGAAGTTGAACAGATGCGGCCCGCTCAACACCGGCTTGCACAGCGCCGCCGGTTCCAGCAGGTTATGTCCGCCGTTGGGCACCAGGCTGCCGCCGACGAACGCACTATCGGCCAGGGCATAGAGAAACAGCAGCTCGCCCATGGTGTCGCCGAGCAGCACCTCGGTCTGCGCACCGACAGGAATGCCACTGGAACGCCGGACTGTCGAAAAGCCCTGTTCCTGGCACAAGGCGAACACGCTGTCGAAGCGTTCCGGGTGACGCGGCACCAGGATCAGCAAGGCATTCGGATAACTGCCGAGCAACCGCCGATGGGCCGCCAGCACCACCGCGTCTTCCCCCTCATGGGTACTCGCGGCGATCCACACCGGCCGCTCCCGCGCCTGCCATTGCCCACGCAGCTCGGCGGCCCGCTCAAGCAGTTGCGGATCGATGCTCAGATCGAACTTGATCGAGCCCGTGACCTCGACGCATTCAGGCCGCGCGCCCAATTGCCGGAAACGCTCGGCTTCAGCCTCGGTCTGCACGGCGATCAGGCTCATTTCCTCCAGCATCGGCCGGGTCAAGCGCGCGAAGCGTCCATAGCCCCTGGCCGAACGCGCCGACAGCCGCGCATTGGCCAACGCCACCGGGATCCCGCGTCGGGCACACTGATGGATATGGTTGGGCCACAATTCGGTCTCCATGATCACCGCCAACTTCGGCCGGACCGCATCGAGAAAGCGCGCCGCCGCCCACGGCAAATCATAAGGCAGGTAGCAATGCTGGATCCGTGGCTCGTCGGCGAACAGCGCCTTGATTCGCTCGGAGCCGGTGGGCGTCATGCAGGTGACGGTGATCGGCAGCCGTGGATATTTCGCCAGCAGAGCGCGGATCATCGGCGCGGCGGCAATACTCTCGCCGACCGATACCGCGTGTACCCAGATCCCGTCCGGGCGTAGCGCCGGCAGGCCACGGCCAAACCGTTCGCCAACGCGCCGGGCATAAGCCGGCGCCTTGCGCGCCCGCAGCCATAGACGCAACGCCACCAGCGGCAGCCCCAGATGAAACAGCAAGGTGTAGAGAGTTCTATTCATGGCGGCGGAGTTTATCGGCTTTTTCAACCAATCGCCTGCAAGTGCTCGGCAAACCGTTCGGCCAGCCAGCGCGCCGCCGGGCCCAGGGGTTCGTCGCGACGCCAGACCAGCTCCACCACCAACGCCGGCGGCGTCCATTCGCTGCTCAGCTCGACCATCTGGTTCTGGTACGCCGGGTATTGCACCACGTGTCGCGGCAGCCAGGCCCAGCCCAGGCCGCGCATCAGCAGCTCAGCCATCACGTAGAAGGAGTCCGCTCGCCAGACCTGCGGGCTGAGCTGTTCACCGCCGGGATAACCGCTCAGTTGCGGGGCGATGAGCAATTGCCGATGCCGGGCCAACTGCTGGCGGTTGACCCGCGGCGAAGCCGCCAGCGGATGGTTGACCGCGCACACCGTAACCATTTCAACGCTGCCCAGCGCCCGCCGCTCCAGGGTCTGCGGCATCGGGTCGTGGTGGAACAGCAGGCCCAGGTCCGCGCGCCGCTCCACCAGCTTGCGCGCGACGTCGCCCTGGGCGCCGCTGGCCAGTTGCACCTCGACGCTGGGAAACTGCTCCGACAACGCCTCCAGGCTGTCGAGCACCGGCTGGTAGGGCATGGCCTCGTCCTGCGCCAGGCGCAAACGCGCTTCCTGGCCACGCATCAAGGCCAGCGCCCGACCATTGAGACGATCGCACTGGCGCAGCACCTCCCGCGCTTCCTCCAGCAACGCGGTGCCGGCCTCGGTCAATTTCGGCTGGCGACCACTGCTGCGCTCGAACAGCGTCACACCCAGATCCGTTTCCAGAAGGGCGATCGCGTTGCTGACCGCCGACTGCGCCTTGTGTTGTTCACGCGCCACGGCGGAAAACGAACGCTGCTCGGCGACGCCGACGAACAGGCGCATCTGCTCCAGGTTCCACTGAATACTCATGAACAACCCATCTTATTTTCAGATAGGTAATGACTTTACCCCATCTGATGACTCTCTAGAATGCCCATCTCATCAGCAGGCCCAAACACGAGAGATTGCCCCATGCACGCTTACTACTACCTGGCCATCGCCATCTGCGCCGAAGTCATCGCCACCGTCTCCATGAAAGCGGTCAAGGGCCTGAGCACGCCGCTCCCGCTGCTGCTGATCATTGTCGGCTATGCCATCGCATTCTGGATGTTGACCCTGGTAGTGCGCACGGTGCCGGTGGGCGTGGCCTACGCGGTCTGGGCCGGGATGGGGATCGTGATGGTCAGTATCGCGGCGCTGTTCCTCTACGGGCAGAAGCTGGATATCCCGGCGATGTTGGGCATGGGACTGATCGTGCTCGGAGTCGTGGTGATCCAGCTGTTCTCGAAGACCGCCGGGCACTAGAGCCGGCAAGCGCCAATGCCAGCCGACCAGGGAAACCTGAATCTGAACGCGGTTTTGTGGCGAGCGGGCTTGTCGGAACGCCACAGGATCGTGCTCGGCTTCAACTGCTCGCACACCACCCAGGCATGCTCTCTATGAGCCTGTATACTGCGAGCCTTGTCTTGAACACCGAGGTCGTCGCATGCCATCCGCTCTCTCCACCGATGTCCTGATTGTCGGCGCCGGCGTCGCCGGCCTCTGGCTCAACGCGCGCCTGCGGCGCCAGGGCTTTTCGACGGTACTGGTGGAAAGCGCCAGTCTCGGCGGCGGGCAGAGCGTCAAGTCCCAGGGCATTATCCACGGCGGCGCCAAATACGCCCTGCACGGCGCCCTGAGCGGCGCCTCGGAAGCCATCGCCGACATGCCACGGCGCTGGCGCGAAGCCCTGGCCGGCACCGGCGAGCTCGACCTGACGGGCGTGCGCCTGCTGTCCGACGCCCATTACCTCTGGTCCCCCGGCACCCTGGCCGGCAACCTCACCAGCTTCTTCGCCAGCAAGGCGGTGCGCGGTCGGGTCGACCAGGTCAAGGGCGAGCAACTGCCCCCCGCCCTGCAAGACCCGCGTTTCAAGGGCAAGGTCTATCGCCTGGCCGAACTGGTGATCGATGTGCCGAGCCTGCTCACGCGCCTGGCCGAACTGGCCGGTGACGGTTTGCTGGCTGGTCACGACATCGAACCGCTGCTGGACAATGAGCAACTGGTCGGCCTGCGGGTCGATGGCCGGGATATCCACGCCCAGCGCATCGTGCTCAGTGCCGGCGCCGGCAACGCCGCGTTGCTCAAGGTCCTGGGCCTGAGCCAGCCGGCCATGCAGACGCGCCCCTTGCACATGGTGCTGGTCAAGGGCCCGAGCTTGAAACCGCTGTATGCCCATTGCCTGGGTGGCGGCCCCAAGCCGCGCATTACCGTGACCACTCATCCAGCGGCCGATGGCCAGTGGGTCTGGTACCTCGGCGGCGATATCGCCGAGGCCGAAGGTGTCGCCCGCGAGCCCGCCGAACAGATCGCCAGCGCACAGAAGGAACTGGGCAACCTGCTGCCCTGGGTCGATCTGAGCCAGGCGCGCTGGGCCACCTTGCGGGTGAGTCGCGCCGAACCGCAGCAATCCGGCCTGACCCGTCCGGACAATGCCTTCCTCGCCGAGCAGGGTCGCCTGCTGGTGGGCTGGCCGACCAAGCTGGCCCTGTCGCCGGACTTCGCCGACCGCGTGATCGACAGCCTGGAACGCGATGGTATCCGCCCGGGGCCGGCAGCCACCTTGCCCGAACTGCCCAAGCCAGCCATGGCGCAAACGCCTTGGGAGCAACTGCTGCCATGAGCCAACCGACCCTGCACGACCTCCATCGAGCCCTGGGCAGTACCGGCCTGTTGGTTTCGCCCCTGGGCCTGGGTACCGTCAAGCTCGGTCGTGACCAGGGGGTCAAATACCCCAGTGGCTTCCAGATCCCCGACGACCAGCAAGCCCGCCAACTGCTCAAGCTGAGTCGCGACCTCGGCATCAACCTGATCGACACCGCGCCGGCCTATGGCCGCAGCGAGGAGCGCCTGGGCCCGCTGCTGCGCGGACAGCGCCAGGAATGGGTGATCGTCAGCAAGGTCGGTGAAGAGTTCGAAGCCGGCCAGTCGCGCCATGACTTCAGCGCCGCGCATACCCGGCTGTCCGTGGAGCGCAGCCTGCAACGCCTGGAAACCGATGTTATCGACCTGGTGCTGGTGCATTCCGACGGCAACGATCTGGCGATCCTCGAGCACAGTGAGGCCTACCAGACCCTCGATGCCTTGAAGCACGAAGGCAAGATCCGCGCTTTCGGTTTTTCCGGCAAAACCGTCGAAGGCGGCCTGAGGGCGCTGGAACAAGGTGATTGCGCGATGATCACCTACAATCTGAACGAACAGGCCGAGAAACCGGTCATTGACTATGCTACCGCCCACGGCAAGGCGATCCTGGTGAAAAAGGCCCTGGCCAGCGGTCATGCCTGCCTGGCCCCCGGTATTGACCCGGTGCGGGCCAGCTTCGAACTGCTATTTGCACAGCCCGGCGTTGCCAGTGCTATTGTCGGCACCATCAACCCGGTGCACCTCGCCCACAATGTAGCGACGGTCGCCCGGGTCATTCGCCAAAACTGATGCCGCCCAGGCGGCCGACCCCGACGCAAGAAGGAGCCGAGATGCCGCGGACGCTGATACGCAAGAACCCCAGCAACTTCAAGACCCTGCCGTTACTCGTCGAGGCCACGCCCGAAGGCTTGTGCTACCAGAGCGTCGGAATGCCGTTGAACTTTGCGCAAACCTTGCACAAGCGCAAGCCGGTAAGCGTAGGTGACCCCGAGCGCTTTGCCCTGGAACTGGCCAACCTTGGGGTGTCGGTGCGGCTGACCCTGCACTGGCACAACCGTGACTACTGGGTCCTGGTGCGCCAACGACGCCAGGATCGCGGCGATGTGGTGCTCAAGCTGATTTCCGGCTATGTCCCGGCCCATGAACTGGCCATTCCCCTGCTCACCGCGATCGCGGAAATTGCCGAGGAATGCCTGCTGGAAACCCCGGAAGGCTGGCTCGGTGGTCGCTTCAACGACACCTGGTTGCCGACCCCCTACTCGGCGGCCCTGCATTACCGCGAAGCCCTGCCCTTTCGCCTGACCGCCTTGTCCGGCGCGGCGCGACCGGTACGCTGCGGCACGTTGCAGCTCATGGAACGACCGCAGACCTACGTGCACCTGCCCACCGCTTCGTTGCAACTGATCTATGACCTGCGCCTGGAGGTCCCGCGCGAGGCCAAGTCCCTGAGCCTGTTCCATGTCGACGAGCGCCTGGAAAACGATCAGTTGGTGGCTCGCCTGGACCGCGGTCGGCCCGACCTGTACCTGATGCCGCTCAAGGACGGACAGCCCTGCGCCGAGCTCTACACCCTGAAAAAGGATCAGTTGCATCCGGCCAGTACCCGCGGCCTGTACCTGGCGGAAAGCTTTGCCCAACAGCAAGGCTGGGTGGTGCGCGAGGAGCGGATTCGCTGGAAGGACTGGGTCCGCGAGCAGGGCCTGGGGGAGCCCGAGAAGGATTCGAAGATCAGGCGCCTGACCGGCAAGGCGCGGCAGATCCTGCGCAAGATCGTGCCGGTGAAGAGCGGACGCTAGGAAAGAGAGCAGGTACGGATATTAATCTGGGAGCCGGTTTGCCGGCGATAACGTGAACCTCGCGGACGAGCCCCACCGGGGCGCCGGACCAGCATGAAGACTCATGACCGGCCCGCGCGTATCGAACGGGCCTCACGCTTATTTATCAGTGGCTGCGGATTTTCTCGACAATCGCCGTGGTCGAGCTGTTTTCCACCAGTCCCAATACCTTCACCGTACCGCCATAGGCCGTCACGATGGAAGCACCGACCACCTGGTCGATCCCATAGTCACCGCCCTTGACCAGCACATCCGGCTTGACCTGGGCCAGCAGGTTCTCCGGTGTGCCCTCGGAGAAGCTGATGACCCAGTCCACGGCCCCCAGGCCAGCGAGCACGGCCATGCGCCGATCGACACTGTTGATCGGCCGTCCAGGCCCCTTGAGGCGGCTCACCGAGGCATCGTCATTGACCGCGACGATCAACCGATCGCCCTGGGCCCGCGCCTGCTCCAGATAGGTCACGTGACCGGCATGGAGGATGTCGAAGCAACCATTGGTGAACACAATCTTCTCGTTGTGCGCCCGCGCATCGTCAACTGCCAGCAGCAGTTGCTCCAAGCCCAGTACACCGCGCTCGGAGCCTTCCTCGCGCTGGATCGCCCGCCGCAGTTCAGGCGCACTGATGGCCGCCGTACCGAGTTTGCCGACAACGATGCCGGCGGCGAGGTTGGCCAAGGCCACCGCCTGGGGCAGTTCTTCGCCCGCGGCAATGGCCGCCGCCAGGGTCGAGATCACCGTATCGCCGGCACCGGTCACATCGAACACTTCACGGGCCCGGGCCGGCAGGTGCAGCGCCGGATGATCGGGGCGCAGCAGGGTCATGCCATGCTCGCCACGGGTCACCAGCAAGGCGCCGAGGTCCAGGTCCTGCATCAACTGAGCGCCCTTGGCCACCAGCTCATGCTCATCGGCACAGCCGCCGACAATGGTTTCGAACTCGCTGAGATTCGGCGTGATCAGGCTCGCGCCACGGTAGATCGAAAAATCCTTGCCCTTGGGGTCGGCCAGCACCGGAATGCCGCGAGCCCGGGCGGCCTGGATCAGGGCCTGATGATTCTTCAAGGCGCCTTTGCCGTAGTCGGACAGCACCAGTACCTTGACGCCTTCGAGCAAACCATCGACTTCAGCCCCGAGGGCCAGGGCGTCGGTGGCAAAAGGCTCCTCAAAGTCGATTCGCAGCAACTGCTGGTGGCGGCTCATGACCCGCAGCTTGACGATGGTCGGCTGGTGCGCGATGCGCTGGAACAGCGCACGGACCCCGGCGCCCTTGAGGCTGTTGGCCAGACTGTCGGCGGCTTCATCGTCACCGGTGACCCCCACCAGCGATGCCGGGGCGCCCAAGGCGGCGATGTTCAGGGCAACGTTGGCGGCGCCACCAGGACGGTCTTCGATGTGCTCGACCTTGACTACCGGTACCGGTGCCTCAGGAGAAATCCGTGAGGTACCACCATGCCAGTAACGGTCGAGCATGACATCGCCGACCACCAAGACAGGGGCTTGATCGAATCGCGGCATGGACAACTTCATGGAGCAACCCACATAAAAAATGAACAGGGGCGCGATATTAACACAGGGTTGCCGAAGGCTAGCCTAGACAAAAACAGGGCGCGCCAATCAGCATCGCGCACCCTGCCAATGGATCAGACGATCCCGACGTGTGCCGGTTCATCCAGGCCCATGGCGTTGAGCCGGGCGTAATAACCGTTCTGGGCCAGCAGCTCGGCATGGGTGCCGCGCTCGACGATACGCCCCTGATCCATGACCAGAATCAGATCGGCCTTCTCGATCGTCGACAACCGGTGGGCAATTACCAGGGTAGTGCGTCCTTGCATGGCGTGGTCCAGGGCAGCCTGGATATGCCGCTCCGACTCGGTGTCGAGAGCCGAGGTCGCCTCGTCGAGGATCAACAGCGGAGCGTTCTTGAGCAGCGCCCGGGCAATAGCCAGGCGCTGGCGCTGACCACCGGAAAGCAGCACACCGTTTTCACCCACGAGGGTGTCAAAACCCTGGGGCAGCTGCTCGACAAAATCCTTGGCATACGCATCCGCCGCCGCCGCCTCGATATCGGCCCGCGGAGCGCCGGCCAGATCGCCGTAGGCGATATTGTTCGCCACGGTGTCGCTGAACAGCGTGACATGCTGGGTCACCTGGGCAATGTGCCGCCGCAGATTCAACAATCGATAGTCCTCGACCTCCACGCCATCAAGAAGAATCTCCCCGCTGTCATGGTGATAGAAGCGCGGGATCAATGCGGCGAGGGTCGACTTGCCGCTACCGGAGCGTCCGACCAGGGCCACCATCTGGCCGGGCTCGACACTGAAGCTGACATTATCCAGGACCTGCCGCTCGGTTCCCGGATAGGTAAAACTCAGGTTGCGCACTTCCAGATGGCCGCTGATCGATTCGCGCGAAACGGTACCATTGTCCACTTCCGGGGCGACATCGAGTTGCTCGAAGATACTTTCAGCACCCGCAACCCCCTTCTGGATCGTGGAACTGACTTCGGACAACTGGCGAATCGGCTTGGGCAGCAAACCGGCCAGGGTGATGTAGGCGATCATGTCACCCGCCGAGGCATCGCCACGCAGGTAGAGCACCAGGAACAGCAGCACCGCCATGGCGCTGTAAATCACCATTTGCAGCAACGGCGTATAGATCGCACCGGTACGGGTCATGCGCAACTGCCTGTCGGTGTTGCTCAGGCTGGCCTTGAGGAAGCGCTGCTGCTCGTAGGCTTCACCGCCGAAGCTGCGGACCACGCGATAGCCCTGGATGGTTTCCGAGGCCACATGGGTGACATCGCCCATGGCGACCTGGATCTTCTTGCTCTGTTTGCGAAACTTCCTGCTCGAGGTGCTGACCATCACTGCGATCAACGGCAGGATGGCAACCATGACCAGGGTCAGGCGCCAGTTCATCCACAGCAGCGAGAGGAACAGGAACACCACGGTCATGCCTTCGCGAATCACCACCTTGATCGCGTCGGTCACAGCTCCGGTGACCATGGTCACGTTGAAGGTGATACGCGAGATCAAATGCCCGGAATTGTTGGTGTCGAAATAACGGTTGGGCAAGGTCAGCAGGTTGTTGAACAGCTCCACCCGCAAATCGTGGACCAGACCCAGGGTCACCCTGGCCAGGAAGAAGTTCCCCAGGTAGGAGCCCAAACCTTGCCATGCGGCAATCAGCACGAGCAGTATCGGCACGGCTTGCAGCAATTGCAGGTCGCGCAGATAAGGCACCGTTGGAAATAGCGCGGCTTGTGGGTCGGAAAGACCATCGACGAAATATTTCAGAATATAGCCGAGCATCGGCTGGGTCGAAGCGAATATCAGGAAACCCACGATACTCAGTGCGAACAGGCCAGCATAAGGCCGGACGTAGCCGAGTAGGCGGAAGTATACTTTCAAGCTCGAGGGGCTTGCGCTGAGACTGGATTCGGTCATATCACGCGGCGGTTATGAAAATGGAGGCTGACTTTAGCACAGCTTCCCGGGTGTATTTGCACACAAAATAACCAATAATCCCGGGGCTTAACCGATGACATTGAAAAGCTACCCTTCTATGATGACCACCGCCTCTTCTTGTGGAAAGACTTGCCTGAATGCAACCCCATCGCCTTACCTCTGCTGCAAACTGTATTTTCGATTTTCTGTCTCAATGGATTCTGCCGCTAGGGTTGCTGGTTTTGCTTTCAGGGATGTTCTTTCTCGAGAGCCGCAATGCGCTGACCTCGTTTTACCTTGGGCTGTTCGGAATCCCCTCGCTGCTGATGCTCTGTCTGCGCCCGAGTGAAATCAAGATACTACTGGGTGAACCGATTATTGCTGGATTCCTGGCGCTCTGTATCTGGCTGTGCCTGAGCCTGCTGTGGAGTCCTCCGGAGAACCAGGATTTCGGGATGATGAAAATCCCCTTGCAACCACTCATGCTTTTCGCCGGTTGCGCCATGCTGCTCCAGTACCGTAACGAGGCATTGAAACCGCTGCTGTTCTGCGCAGCGAGCATCGCCCTGGTCGCAACCATCGACTACCTCGTGCCGTTTATAAAAAACTACGTGCCAGGTGATCGCATGATCGGCGGCGGCGCGTTCACCAACCCGCTGCTGAGTTCTCATCTGTTTGGCTTTTTCTGTATTTACTGGTTGTGCATTTGCATTACCAGCCAGCGCCTGTCAATCCTCTGGCTCAGTGTACCGGCCGTAGCCGTCATGTTGGTCGCGGTCCTGGCGACGGGTTCACGAACCCCCCTGGTAGCCCTTGCCCTGTGCATCCTGTGGCTAAGCATTGTCAGTCGCAATCGAAGGGCCCTGGTCTTGATCGCAGGCATGCTGCTGGGATCGGCGGCCATTCTGCTGGTGTTTCCGGAAATACTGGGCGATCGCGGCAGCTCTTATCGCTTGCAGATCTGGCAAATTGCCTTGGGAAGAATCGCCGAACATCCCTGGATCGGCCATGGATACGACGCTGAGTTGCACATCGATGTCGGCTTGGGTTATCCGCTCATGGAACCCCACAGTTTTGCGCTAGGGGTTCTCTATTACATCGGTATTATCGGCCTGATCCCCTGGACCTTCGTACTGGGGTGGGGCCTGCTCAGCAGCTACCGGCAGCGCCTCCAACCACTCTTTGTCCTCGCCTCCACGCTGCTGGTCTACGGCATTGGCGCCGGCCTGACCGAAGGCGGCGCGGTGCTCACCCGTCCGCGGGAACACTGGTTTCTGCTGTGGATTCCCTTGGCCCTGATCGCAGCACTCAATATCGCCAACCGCCGCAACCAAGTGAAGAACACGAAGCCCGTTCAAGCTTGAGTCATGACCCGGCAACGCCAATCCGTGCCGGTGTGACCCTCTATCCGTTGTGCCGCGACGAAAAAAACAAACGCACCAAACCACGCAAGGTCTTGCGATCGAAGTATTTGAACGGGAGCTGCTTGAGCAGCTCACGAGCCAGCGTTCGATCTCGACTGGCTGTTTTGACAAACATCGAATTCAGGAATTTGTAACGTGCAATATCGTAGCCGGGATGGTCACTGAACAACGCATAGGTCTTGAGAATGTTCGCAATCATGAACCGGTGGTTTTTGTATGAGTTGGTCGCATGCTGACGGTACTGGGCCATGACCACATTCAGGACATCGATGTAATAACCGGCGTGGGTGATCTTGAGCTCAATGTACAGATCTTCCAGGGGAATATTCGGATCGAAGCCACCCACCTTGTCCAGGGCCTCACGACGCAGCATCAACGTCGGCGCTGGCGGAAACGGCTTGAGCCCCATGAACATTTCGTCGAAGCTCAGACGCCGGAATGGCAGATCACGGCGCTGGCGCTTTTCCGGCATCAGTTCGCCATTGCTGTCAATGAGCTCAATATTACCGGCGCAGATACCCACTTCAGGCTTATCCGCCATATACGCAACCTGCGTGGCGATCCGCTCGGGAAACATGATGTCATCCGAGCCGAAGGATACAATCAAGCTACCTTTGGTTCGGGCAATGGCACCATTCAAGGTACGTGTCAGTCCCTGGTTCTGCTGCGTGCGGAAATCAAAACCATGCTCGGCCTGCAACCGGGCAATGCGCTCGACGCTATCGTCTTTCGAACCATCGTCGACCACCAGCAACTCTATATTCGGGTACGTCTGTCCAAGCACGCTCAGAATGCTCTGCTCGATATAGGGCCCGTGGTTGTAGGAAGCGATGACGACCGAAACCAGCGGCAACTGACTCATGCCCGCCCCACCTCGCGCAGACTGCTTTCAATCAGGTCCAGGTACTTTTGCCGGAACTCCGCCAGGGTGTGATGTTCCTCCAGGTAACGATAGGCCTGCTCACCTTTGGCGCGCAGTTGCTCGTCACTCATCGCCAGATAGGTATCCAGCGCCGCGGCCAGTTGTTCGACATTGCCCGGATCGTGGGACAGGCCACCGGCGCCTTGCACCAGCGGCAACATCGCCGGGACATTGGAAGCAATAACCGGCAAGTGCCCGCTCATCCCCTCCAGCAACGCCAGCCCCAAGCCTTCGGTCAGCGATGGCATGGTCCAGATATCAAACGCCCGCACGTACTTCATGGCGTCTTCGCGAAAACCGAGTAAATGCGCGCGTCCGGTCAGCCCCAAACGCTCGATTTCGGCCCGCAAGTCCGCTTCGGCGCGTCCAGAACCAATGATTGCCACTTGTGCGTTCGGGTACTTGTCCTTGAGCAAGGCAAAAGCCTGGAGCAAATGGTTATGCCCCTTGATCGGCACCAGACGCCCCAGCGCCCCGATTATCCTCGGCTCCGACGCAAGGCCCAATGCCTCGCGAGCCTGATCGCGTGACAACTGCAAAGCCTCGGACTGCTCGATATCGATGGCATTGGTGACATACGTGGTATTTTGCGGTGTGAAGCCACAGTTCAACCCCACCAGATAATCCCTGACTGCTGGCGACACACCGACAAATCGCCAGCTCGGGCTGACCCAACGCTGATGATGACTACGCCGATAGCGACGGTCGTACTCTTCAACAGCATGGACTACCGCAAGGCAGAGCGGGATTTTGAGCCAGCGGTTGAGCGTCAGCATCATGTTCACTGACTTGTAGCGGTTGCAAATCACCACATCGAACTTTTGCTCGCGGCAGTACTTATAGATCTGCCACATGGCCCCCAGGCGACGTATTCCCTTGATGGCCTTATAGGGAAACTCGAAGTACTTGGAGTGCTCCGCCACGCTCAAGGGTTGCCCCGGCTCCCGACGACCGCGGAGAAATGCCGAGGTCACCTCGAAGCGCTCTACCGGCAGCGATTTGACAATCTGCTCACCCAGATCAGCAAAGTCATTTTCCTTTACCCGGTAATCCGGCAGTAGCTGCAAAACCTTGAAACGGGGCTTCATATATTCTCCATGCTGCATTGATATTGGCTCTGCGACCATGAAAATGGCTCAAATGGACTGCCAGTCGTGTCATGGCCAGCCTTACAAACAACAGAGCCCCAGCAGCCGAAAAATCACAACCAGGCCAACGCCCTCAACCCAGCGAGTCATAGGCCTGCGCCCCGTCCTTGACCACCAGAATGTCCTCCATGATCAGGTACTGCAGGTCCGAGCCGAAGAACATGTTCAGGGCATCGGTAGGCGAGCAGATCATCGGTTCGCCACGACGGTTCAGCGAGGTATTCAGCGACACACCATTGCCGGTCAGTACCTCCAGCGCCTTCATCATGTCGTAGTAGCGCGGGTTGTATTCGCGCTTGAGCACCTGGGCCCGCGAGGTGCCATCTTCATGAACGACTTCCGGCACGCGGCTCTTCCACTCTTCAGCCACTTCGAAGGTGAAGGTCATGAATGGCGCCGGGTGATCGACCTTGATCATCTGCGGTGCGACGGTATCGAGCATCGATGGGCAGAAAGGCCTCCAGCGCTCGCGGAACTTGATCTGGTGGTTGATCCGATCCGCCACGCCGGCGACGCTCGGGCAACCGATGATCGAGCGACCGCCCAAGGCCCGCGGACCGAACTCCATGCGCCCCTGGAACCAGGCCACCGGATTACCCTCGACCATGATCTTGGCGATCTGCTCCGGCATATTCTCGAGCTTGCGCCACTTCGGTGCGTTCTCGTGACGGGCGCAGGCGGCGATCACATCTTCGTTGCTGTAGGACGGGCCGAGATAGACATGTTCCATCTTCTCCACCGGCACACCACGAGCATGCGACACATAGGCCGCTGCACCCACCGCCGTACCGGCATCACCGGAAGCCGGTTGCACGAACAGCTCCTTGACGTCGTCACGGGCAATGATCTTCTGGTTCAGCTTGACGTTCAGCGCACAACCGCCAGCAAATGCCAGCTTGCCGGTTTCCTTGAGAATATCGCCCAGATAGTAATCAATCATCTGCAGCGAGATTTTCTCGAACAGTGCCTGCATGCTGGCGGCGTAGTGAATGTAGGGCTCGTCGGCAATATCACCTTCGCGCTTGGGGCCCAACCATTCGATCAGTTTCGGCGTAAAGAAGAAGCCCTTGCCCTTTTCCTTGTAGCGACGCAGCCCCACGACATTGGCGTAGTCGGTGTTGATCACCAGTTCGCCATTTTCGAACGAAGCCAGGCGCGAGAAGTCGTACTTGCTGGCATCGCCATAAGGGGCCATGCCCATCACCTTGAATTCGCCGTCGAGCATTTCAAAGCCGAGGAACTCGGTAATAGCACCGTACAGGCCGCCCAGGGAGTCCGGATCGACGAACTCCTTGATCTTGTGGATCTTGCCGTTTTCGCCGTAGCCAAAAAAGGTCGTGGCATACTCGCCCTTGCCATCGATACCGAGGATCGCGGTCTTCTCTTTGAAGCCGGAACAGTGGTAAGCGCTGGAGGCGTGGGCCAGGTGGTGCTCGACCGGCTCGATCTTGATTTTCTTCGGATCGAAACCCAGTTGCTCCAGGCACCAGACGATCTTGTTGCGATAGCGCTTGTAACGCCGATTACCCATCAGGATCGCGTCAAGGGCGCGATCCGGGGCGTACCAGTAACGCTTGGCGTAGTGCCAGCGAGCCTTGCCGAACAGACTGATGGGGGCGAACGGAATCGCCACCACATCAACGTCGGACGGTTTGATACCAGCCTGCTCCAGACAGAATTTCGCCGACTCGTAGGGCATGCGGTTCTTTGCATGCTTATCGCGCACGAAACGCTCTTCTTCGGCCGCCGCAATCAGCTTGCCGTCGATGTACAGGGCTGCGGAAGGATCATGACTAAGGGCGCCGGACAGGCCGAGAATCGTCAATGCCACAGGGGTCTAGCCTCTCAAAGTCTACGTACAGGCGAAAGGCGCCTGAAAAAATGTGTGCCGCCAAGGGAGTGGCAAACAACTAAAGCGCGGGATTATAGCAAGGAATATCAAAGGAGGAGCTGACACAGGGCAGACAATCAATCTCATTTCGCCGGCCCTTTTCCTCCGCCGAGGCCCCCTCAATCCTGGCCGGGGGAGGATGACCTGGGCAAGCGCTGATCGATCACCCGATACAACGCGCTGCTTGTCGGCCAATTACGCATGAAACGCGCCCGATCGCGGGCATAGGCCTTGGCGAAGCTGTGCGCCGACGAATGCTGGCGCATCGAGTCCAGGTCGATCAGCACCCACCGGTCATCCTGCCAGAACAGGTTATGCCCCTTGAAATCACCGTGACTGATGCGCTCACGAATCAGCTCGGCAAACAAATGCTCCAAGGCCTTGAGCTCGGCCAGCGGCACCTCGCCCGACTCCACGTACGGCGCAAAGCGCTCAAGCACATCCGACCCGGCCAGATGCTCGGTGATCAGATAGGCCCGGCTGCGCAGCCAGAAAAACCGCCGCTCCAGCACGGCAAGCGGCTTGGGCGTGGCGATACCGAGGAATGCCAGGCGATTACCCTCGCGCCAGGAATGCCAAGCCCGGGTTGGCCGCCAGAAGCGCTTGAGCCAATGACTGAAACCCTTGATGTTGTAGCGCTTGAGCACCAGTGGGCGACCGCCGACATCGACCCGTCCTACCGTTGCCGTACCACCGTTCTTGTACAAAGGCCCCTGTGCGAGCAGCGCATCGGCTTGCTCCAGCACCGGTCCCAGCGCGGCCTCTTCTTCGCGCCGAATCGCCCGCAGGCCAAAGGGGCCGCGACGGACACTGAACAGCGAACACTCGCGCGCAACCTTGCGCAGAAAGTCCTTCAAGCGCCAGCTACGCACCTTGTCCACCTGTTTGAGCAAGGCCTCCAGCGGTAACGCATGTTCGCCATTGCTCAGCAAGTAATGCACCAACAGCTCCTCGATAAAGGGCTCGAGGGCCTTGGGCAACTGGGCGAAAAACACCCCGAGGTTTTCCAGCACTTTCTGCCGCGACAAAGGTTTGCCCGCCTGTTCGACGCGGATCCCAGCACCATCGATCAAATACAGCTTGCCGTCATGCAGCAGCAGATTGTCCAGGTGCAAGTCTTCCTGCCACAGGCCCTTGCTGTGCATCTGTGCGATCGCCGTCAGCGCCTTGGCCAACACCTGTTGCTGTTCATCAGCCAGCAGTGGCAGCGATTCGACCTTGCGCCAGGCACTCGCCAGGCTCTCGGCGCCGTCGAGAAACTCGAACAGCAACCAGCCACCCTCGCCTTGTTGCAGGCCGTCGACCAACAACAGCGGCGTGCTCAGGCCCTGTTCGGCCAACAGTCGAACGCCCTGCAATTCACGCTGGAAGTGCCTCGCCGCCTTGCGCCCCACCAACAATTTGGCGAGCACCGTACGCCCACGCCAGACCCCGGCACCGACATAGCGCCGACCAGGCAGCACGCGCAACAGACTCAGCAACTGCAGTTGCGCGCTGCCGGCGGCATCCTCCAACTCCAGCCCCAGGGGTAATGCCGGAGCACGTCCGGCCGTTTTCAATTCAGACAGATGCATCAACGACTTCCCTCCACAAACCACTCAGGCACAGCGACATCAAAGCGCATCGCCATAGCGCTGTTTGCGCCGGTAGAGTTTTTCCGCCTTGCGCTCCAACCAGGCCAACAGCCCTGCCTCATCACGCAGAATCTGGCGCAGCGGCCGCAGGAAGTACCCCCTCAGGAAGCGCAGTTTGTCGCGCCGGGTCAAACCGATATCCAGCGCCGAGAAATAGAGTCCCGCCAAATCCTTGTTGCGCCAGCGCAACGGGATGGCCGCACGGGTCTGGGCACGGTGCAGGTCGATGAGCGAAATCTTCAGGTCCTCGGCCGTTACCGGCTTGTCGGTATGCAGCAGGAAGTGGCAGATATAACAGTCACGATGATTGACCCCGGCGCGGTGCATCATGCCGGTCATACGCGCCACCTCGGCAATCAGCGCACGCTTGAGCCGCGGCTCTGGTGGCTGCTTGACCCAATCCATGCAGAAGAATTCGAGGCTGATGGTCGGCGCCAACTCTTCAGTGATGATGAACGAATGCTGATCCGCCGGATTGTTGCCACGCTCGCCGTAGGCCACGGCGGTCATGGTGGGCACCCCGGCCTCTTGCAGGCGCTGGATCGCCTGCCACTCCTGCCCCGCGCCCAGGACCGGCAGCTTGGCGGTCAGCAGGTTCTTGAAGATCTCGCTCCAGCCGACGCCACGGTGGATTTTCACAAAATAACCACGGCCGGCAACCTCCGTGCGCAAGGTGCGTCGCACTGCCATTTCACGGTAGACCACGCCTTCCAAGCGTTCGACCTCTGCGAACGCATCGCGTCCGCCCCACAAGTGTTTGAACGGCTCAGCCAGGATCAGCTTCATCGGTATTACTCCGCCAGGATCTTATCCGCCGCACGCTGCGGCAGGCTGTAGAGGTCAGTCGTCTCGGCAAAGGCCAGGCCATGCCGGCTCCACGCCAGGCGTGCGGCCTGATCGGACAACATCCGTTCCAGATATTGATTGAGCTGGGCTTGTTCGAAAGGCTCATCCAGCACCAGGCCGCAGTCGGCTTCGGCGATGTAATGGGCATAACCGCAGACGGCGCTGACCAGCGCCGGCAATCCGGCCACCAAGGCTTCAACCAGAACCATACCGGCATTTTCGTCGTAGGCCGGGTGAATCAGCAGGTCGGCGCCTAGCAGGAAACGCGGGATATCGCTGCGCCCCTTGAGAAACTGCACGTGTTCGCCCAATCCCAGAGCAGCGCTCTGCGCCTGGAAAACCTTGGCGTTGTCCTGACCGATGACAAAGAACCGGGTGCGTTTTTTCAAGGCATCCGGCAACGCGGCCAGGGCCTTGAGGCTTCGATCGACGCCTTTTTTCTTGAACCCGGAACCGATCTGCACCACCAGCAGATCATCGTCCGCCAGCTTGAACTCACGGCGAAACTCGGCACGGATCTCGGCGGCGTTGGCCGGTGCCCGGCGATCCAGGGCAATTCCCGGCGGCAGCATGTGCAGGCGTTCCAGCGGTGTATCGTAATATTTGATGAACAGTCGCTGCTCGGCTTCGGAGATCATCAGGATTTCAGTCTTCGCCCCCCTGGCGAACACCGCCCGCTCATACTCGGCGAAATGACGATAGCGAGCCCAGAGGCGATACAATGAACCGTGCAGATTCTGCGCCTTGTCTTCAAAGCAGCTGTCGGCGGCGTAATAGACATCCAGGTCGGGCATCTTGTTGAAACCGACCAGCCGGTCCACCGGATCCCTGGCCAGATCGGCTTTTACCCAAGCACTGAACTTTGCATAGCGCCGATGATTGAACAACGCCTTGACCGGCACCACCCGCACGTCGAAGCCCGGCGGGATATCGCCGTCCCAGCGCAGGGTGTAGACACGAATCCGATGCCCGCGCCGCTGGCACTCCAAGGCGATACGCATGAAGTCACGCTGCAAGCCGCCAAAGGAAAAGTATTTGTACAGAACTAAAGCCAGTTGCATCAGTGCGATTCCTCAGCCATTAACAGTGCGCTCAGTCGGCTTGCCACACGCTCGGGATTCAGCCGTGTGAAGCACAGAGGCCACTCGCGGTTCAGATCGAAGCGCTGCTGGTCCTCCGCTGTCGGAACGTAGGTGCATTTCTTTTGAAGACAGGGTGCGCAGGGAAAGTTGCTCGCCAGATGGATCTGCGATCGACCGTAGGCACCGGTCAGGATCGGGTTGGTCGGACCAAACAGCGACAGGGTCGGCACATCCAGCGCGGCGGCCAAGTGACCGAGGCCGGTATCGACCGCCACGCAGGCGGTGGCGTTGACCAGCACCTTTGCGACGCCGGCCAGGTTCAGCTTGGGCAGGACCAATACATGTTTCAAATTACGCGCGATACGCTCGGAGCGGGCCTTTTCCTCGGCATTGCCCCACGGCAGCTTCACCTGCACGCCCAAGGGACCCAGGCGCACGGCCAGTTCGCGCCAGTAGGCTTCCGGCCAGTGTTTGGTGTCCCAGGTGGTGCCGTGCAAAAACAGCACGACGGGCGCCTTGCGTGGCAATTCGAGCAGTTTGTCGACATCCAGGCCGTAGTCGCCCAAACCCTTGGGCAAGTCATAACCCAGCGCCAGAGCAAACAATTGACGCGTGCGCTCGACCGCGTGCTGCCCCCGCGCCACCGCCAGGCGCCGCGAATAAAACCGGCTGGCCAGGGGTTCGCGAGCCGACTGTTTGTCCAGCCCGGCCACCGGTGCCTTGACATAACGGGTCAGCAAGGCGCTTTTCACCAGGCCCTGGGCATCAATCACCAGATCGTACCGGTTGGCGCGCAGGCTCTGCTTGAAGCGCTGCCATTCGCCACTCTTGATCGTCTGCCAGAGATTATTGCGCCAACGCCGGATCGCCATCGGAATCACCTTGTCGACCGCCGGGTGCCAGCCCGGAATCTCGGCGAACCCCTCCTCGACCACCCAGTCGAAACGGATGCCGGGAATCGCCCGCGCGGCATCGGTGAGCGCCGGCAAGGCATGGATCACATCACCCAGGGAAGAGGTCTTGACCAGCAATACGCGCAATTAATGAACCTCGACCGCGGTGCCGTGCAAACGCTGCAAGGCCTCGTTCACCGGGGTCGGCTCGAGCTGACGCAGGCAGTTGTAATGACCGAAGCGGCAGGTCCGATCGAAGCAGGGGCTGCACTCCAACCCCAGCCGGACGATTTCCACCTGGTCCGCCAACGGCGGGGTGAAACCCGGTGAAGTCGAGCCATAGACCGCCACCAGCGGACGGTTCAACGCAGCGGCGACATGCATCAGCCCCGAGTCGTTGGACACCACCGCATCGGCGCAGGACAGCAGATCGATGGCCTCGGCCAGGGACGTGGCACCACTGAGGTTCACCGCCTCTTCCCGCAGTCCCGGGATCAGGCGCTGACGAATATCTTCGCCAACCGCATGATCGTTCTTCGAGCCGAACAGCCAGACCTGCCAGCCTTCACGAATCCGCGCCTCGGCGACTTTCGCGTAATGCTCCGACGGCCAGCGCTTGGACTCGCCGAACTCAGCTCCCGGGCACAACGCCAGCAACGGGCGATCCAGGCTCAGCTCAAACTTGGCCAGCGCGGCAGCGCGGCTGGCGGGGTCGATCCGTAGACTCGGACGCGGATAGGGTGTCGGCAGGCTTGCCCCCGGCTCGTAGGCCAGGGCCATGAAACGCTCGATCATCAGCGGATAACGTTCTTTATCCAGCTTGCGCACATCATTGAGCAAGCCATAGCGAAACTCGCCACGCCAGCCGGTGCGCTGCCGCACACCGGCGAAAAACGGCACCAGCGCCGACTTCAGCGAGTTGGGCAGCAGAATCGCCTGGTCATATTGACCGACCAGGGACTTGCCGATACGCCGCCGCGTGGCCAGCTCCAGGGCACCATGGCCGAGCGGAAAACTCAAGGCGGCCCTGACCTCGGGCATGCGCTCGAGGATCGGGCGGCTCCACTCCGGGGCCAGCACGTCGATCTCGCACTGCGGATGACGCTGCTTCAGACACTGGAACAGTGTCTGAGCCATCACCATGTCACCGACCCAACTGGGCCCAACGATCAGAATATTCATAGGCTTCCACAAACGATGCGGGGAGGCATTAGCCTCCCCGCCTCCAAAGTATCACGCTGTGCTTGTAGGAGTGAGCTTGCTCGCGATAGCGCCCGGGAGGTCGACGCAAGGCTCAACGGCCTCATCGCGAGCAAGCCCGCTCCTACAGCCCCAGCTCGGTCCATATCCGCATGACAGCCCGGCGTTCGACCACGAACTGATCACCAGCGATCACCCCCGCTTCTTTCTGCAACGCCTGGCGGTGGGCGGCGGAGCGATAGGCCTTGTAGGCCTCGCGCAGCAGGTTGGCATCCGCGGCGGGAATCAGGCCGACCTGCTCCAGCCCTTCGAGAATGCGGATATTATCGGTATAACGGAGTAACGCCGGGTGCGCTTTCGACCAGGCCAATGTCGCGTATTGCACCATAAATTCAATATCGACGATACCACCGGCGTCCTGCTTGATATCGAACGGTGCCGTGGCCTCGAAGGCATTGGCCGCCGTGCCCGCCGCGGTGGCCTTGCTCCCCAGGTTGTCGCGCATCTTGGCGCGCATCTCGCTGACTTCCTGGCGCAAGGTCGGCAAATCCCGTTCACGCCCCAGCACCGCCGCCCGCACCTTCTCGAACTCCGCGCCCAGCGCCTGGCAGCCCACCAGCACCCGCGCGCGGATCAGCGCCTGATGCTCCCAGGTCCAGGCTTCGTTCTGCTGGTAGCGTTCGAAAGCGCCCAGGGAACTGACCAGCAGGCCCGAAGCACCGGACGGCCGCAGGCGCATATCCACCTCATAGAGCTGGCCAGAGTTGGTCTGGGTGGTCAACAGATGAATGATCCGTTGCCCCAAACGGGTGAAGAACTGCGCGGTATCGATAGGTTTGGCGCCGTCGGTCTCGGCATTCGGGTCGCCATCATGGATGAATACCAGGTCCAGGTCCGAACCGTGGCCCAGCTCGATCCCGCCGACCTTGCCGTAACCGACAATAATAAAGCCGGGATCGCACAAGCTGCCGTCGACACGTCGCGGCGAACCATGCCGGGCCACGGTCTGGCGCCAAGCCAGGGCCAGTACCTGCTCGAGGATTGCTTCGGCGAGCCAGGTGAGGTAGTCGCTGACCTTCATCAGCGGCAGGCTGCCGGAGATTTCCGAGGCGGCGACCCGCAGGCGATGGGCCAACTTGAAGTGACGCAAGGCTTCCATCTGCTGTTCGAGGTCATCTTCCGGGATTCGCGTCAGACGCTCACGCAGCTCCGCGGCCAATTCCGGCGCCAGCGGCGGCTTGAACAGCCGACCTTCGTTGAGCAGTTCGTCGAGCAGCATCGGGAACCGGGTGATCTGTTCGGCAATCCACGGGCTGGCGGCACACAAGGTCAGCAAGCGGCGCAACGCACCGGGATTTTCCGTGAGCAGCACCAGGTACGCCGAACGCCGGGCCACGGCTTCCACCAGGGGCAACACGCGCTCCAGCACCAAATCCGGATCGGCATGCTCCACCGCCTGGGCCAGCAGGCGCGGAATAAAGGCATCGAGCCGCTCCCGGCTGAGACGCTGCATGGCCCGCAGCTGCGCACTGGAACGCAGCGCCGCGAGTTGTTTCAACGCGCTGGCGGCATCCTTGAACCCGCCCTCCTGCAACTGTCGGCAGGCGGCGTCCTCATCCTGGGACGCCTCCCACAGCGGCAACCATTCGCCGCCCACCATCACTTCGCTCTCGGCGCCGTCCTCTTCGTCCGGGTCGGCAATCACCTGGCGGAAATGCCAGTCGACCCGCCCACGCCAGTGCATCAATTGCTCATGAAACGCCGGCCAACTGTCGAAGCCCATCATGAAGGCAATGCGCGCCCGGTCCTTTTCGTCATCAGGCAGCATCTGGGTCTGGCGGTCGGCAATCGCCTGGATCGCATGCTCGGTGTAACGCAGGAACTCGTAACCGCTACGCAGCTCGCCGATCACCGCCGCGGGCAGGTAACCCTGGCCTTCCAGGGTTCTCAGCACCTTCAACAACGAGCGTTGCTGCAGGCTCAGGTCACGCCCGCCGTGAATCAACTGGAAGGCCTGGGCAATGAACTCGACCTCGCGAATGCCGCCGGAGCCCAGCTTGATATTCTCGGCCATGCCCTTGCGCCGGACTTCCTGCTGGATCAGTTGCTTCATGGTGCGCAGCGCTTCGATGGCCGAAAAGTCCAGGTAACGCCGATAGACGAAGGGCCGCAGCATCTCCAGCAACTGCGCGCCGGCCACCTGGTCGCCAGCCACCACCCGCGCCTTGATCATGGCGTAGCGTTCCCAGTCGCGCCCCTGGTCCTGGTAATACTGCTCCAACGCGTTGAAGCTCAGTACCAGCGCACCGGCCGAACCATAGGGCCGCAAGCGCATGTCGACGCGGAACACGAAACCGTCAACGGTGATCGGGTCCAGGGCCTTGATCAGCCGCTGCCCCAGGCGGATGAAAAACTCCTGGTTATCCAGCGCACGCTTGACCCCGACCGTCTCGCCACCTTCCGGGTAGGCAAAGATCAAGTCGATGTCGGAGGACAGGTTCAACTCCATGGCACCGAGCTTCCCCATGCCGAGGACCACCATCTGTTGTGGCTCGCCGCTGCGCCGTCCGGTGGGCGTGCCGAACTGCTGGCAGTGACGCAGGTACAACCATTGACAGGCTTGGTCGATGCAGGCATCGGCCAGGTCCGAAAGATCGCGACAGGTCTGCACCAGGTCCGCCTGGCGGGTCAGGTCGCGCCAGATGATCCGCACCTGCTGGCGCGTGCGCTGGCGCCGCAAAGCCCGGCCCAGCTCATCCTCGTTATCGACCTGTTGCAACGCCGCCGCGATCTGCCCGCCCATCTCCCCTGGCGCAAAGCCGCGATCCAGCTCGCCACACCGCGCCAGCTCCAGCAACATCAAAGGGTCACGAACCGATTGTTCAATAAAGAAGTCACTGGCCGCGCTGACCCGGGCGAACTGCGCCCAGCGTTGCGCGGTCCATTGGGCCAGCCCGTGATCATCATCCAGGGCCGCGACGACACTACGAAACGACTGCTCGGCACGACTGGCGGCAGGCAGGAGAATGGCCGGCAGATCGGCCAACGGTGGAAGGCTCATGGTCTATCCTTGGTGATCGAACAATCAGCCGCAGCCTGTGATAGCGAGAAACACGCCGCAAAAAGGACTGTCGAACAAAAGTTAGAAATAGCTGATAATGTTTATTTTTTGGCAGCCACCTTCAAAAAGGTGAACACTTTTATTAATTTCCAACCAACAATATCGATTACGCTCACAACATGACAGGAAGATTTCGCTCATCGATCTGTAGTTTTACTACTCGTATATACATTCAAAAGGCTGAAATGGCCGACGATTTGTAGTAAAACTACAGAACCCCGGAACAACCTCCGGACATCCAAGAATTTATGTCGTCTGCCCACAAGGCCAGTCGCAAACTCAGGCAACCGATTCTGGAAGCCTTTCCGCCCTGGAGCAAGCCATGCAAGACCTCGATCCCGTCGAAACCCAGGAATGGCTGGACGCCCTGGAATCGGTTCTCGACAAAGAAGGCGAAGACCGTGCTCACTACCTGATGACCCGTATGGGCGAACTCGCGACCCGCAGCGGCTCGCAACTGCCCTACGCCATCACCACACCGTACCGCAACACGATTCCCGTCACCCACGAAGCACGCATGCCTGGCGACCTGTTCATGGAACGCCGCATTCGCTCGCTGGTGCGCTGGAACGCGATGGCCATGGTAATGCGCACGAACTTGAAAGATTCTGACCTGGGCGGTCATATCTCCAGCTTCGCCTCCAGCGCCACCCTGTATGACATCGGCTTCAACTACTTCTTCCAGGCCCCGACCGACGAACATGGCGGCGACCTGATCTACTTCCAGGGCCACACCTCGCCAGGCGTTTACGCCCGCGCGTTCATGGAAGGTCGCATCAGCGAAGAGCAAATGAACAACTTCCGCCAGGAAGTCGACGGTCAGGGCCTGTCGTCCTACCCGCACCCTTGGCTGATGCCTGATTTCTGGCAGTTCCCGACCGTGTCCATGGGTCTGGGCCCGATCCAGGCGATCTACCAGGCACGCTTCATGAAGTACCTGGAAGCCCGTGGCTTCATCCCGGCCGGCAAGCAAAAAGTCTGGTGCTTCCTCGGCGACGGCGAGTGCGACGAGCCGGAATCCCTCGGCGCGATCTCCCTGGCTGGCCGCGAGAAGCTGGACAACCTGATCTTCGTCATCAACTGCAACCTGCAGCGCCTCGATGGCCCGGTTCGCGGCAACGGCAAGATCATCCAGGAACTCGAAGGCGTGTTCCGCGGCGCCCAGTGGAACGTCACCAAAGTCATCTGGGGACGTTTCTGGGACCCACTGCTGGCCAAGGACGTCGACGGCATCCTGCAACGTCGCATGGACGAAGTCATCGACGGCGAGTACCAGAACTACAAGGCCAAAGACGGCGCGTTCGTGCGTGAACACTTCTTCAACTCGCCTGAACTCAAGGCAATGGTTGCCGACCTGTCCGACGACGAGATCTGGAAACTCAACCGTGGCGGCCACGACCCGTACAAGGTCTACGCGGCGTACCACGAAGCGGTCAACCACAAGGAACAACCGACCGTCATCCTGGCCAAGACCATCAAGGGTTATGGCACCGGTGCCGGCGAAGCGAAAAACACCGCGCACAACACCAAGAAGGTCGATGTCGGGAGCCTGAAGCTGTTCCGCGACCGCTTCGACATTCCGGTCAAGGACGAGGAGCTGGAGAACCTGCCGTTCTTCAAGCCGGAAGCCAACAGCGCCGAAGCCCGTTACCTCAGCGAGCGTCGCGCCGCACTGGGCGGTTTCGTGCCACAGCGCCGCGCCCAGAGCGTCAAGGTTCCAACCCCGCCACTCGACACCCTCAAGGCGATCCTGGACGGCTCGGGCGACCGTGAAATCTCCACCACCATGGCCTTCGTGCGGATCCTCGCGCAATTGGTCAAGGACAAGGACATCGGCCCGCGCATCGTTCCGATCATCCCGGACGAAGCCCGCACCTTCGGCATGGAAGGCATGTTCCGCCAATTGGGCATCTACTCCTCCGTCGGCCAGCTCTACGAGCCAGTCGATAAAGACCAGGTAATGTTCTACAAGGAAGACAAGAAGGGCCAGATCCTCGAGGAAGGCATCAACGAAGCGGGCGCCATGAGCTCCTTCATCGCCGCCGGTACTTCGTACTCCAGCCATAACCAGCCGATGCTGCCGTTCTACATCTTCTACTCGATGTTCGGCTTCCAGCGGATCGGCGACCTCGCCTGGGCCGCTGGCGACAGCCGGACCCGTGGTTTCCTGATCGGCGGCACCGCCGGCCGGACCACGCTGAACGGTGAAGGCCTGCAACACGAAGACGGTCACAGCCACATCCTGGCCGGTACCATCCCGAACTGCCGCACCTTCGATCCAACCTACGGCTATGAGCTGGCGGTGATCATCCAGGACGGCATGAAGAAGATGACCGAAGAACAACAGGACGTCTTCTACTACATCACCGTGATGAACGAGTCCTACCAGCAGCCCGCCATGCCGGCCGGTGTTGAAGAAGGCATCATCAAGGGCATGTACCTGCTCGAGGAAGACACCCGGGAAGCGGCCCACCACGTGCAACTGATGGGCTCCGGCACCATCCTGCGCGAAGTGCGTGAAGCGGCGAAGATCCTGCGCGAGCAGTTCAACGTCGGCGCCGACGTCTGGAGCGTCACCAGCTTCAACGAATTGCGTCGCAACGGCCTGGCCGTGGAGCGCAGCAACCGCCTGCACCCTGGCCAGAAGCCAAAGCTGAGCTACGTCGAAGAATGCCTCAACGGCCGCAAAGGTCCGGTGATCGCCTCCACCGACTACATGAAGTTGTTTGCCGAACAGATTCGCCAGTGGGTCCCGTCCAAGGAATTCAAAGTCCTGGGCACTGATGGTTTCGGCCGCAGTGACAGCCGCAAGAAGCTGCGTCACTTCTTCGAAGTCGACCGTCATTTCGTGGTGTTGGCAGCCCTGGAAGCCTTGGCTGACCGTGGTGATATCGAACCTAAAGTGGTGGCTGAAGCCATCGCCAAGTTCGGGATCAACCCGGAAAAACGCAACCCACTGGACTGCTGAGGAGACACCCTGTGAGCGAACTCATTCGCGTACCTGACATCGGCAGCGGTGAAGGTGAAGTAATCGAACTGTTTGTGAAGGTCGGTGATCGCATCGAAGCCGACCAGAGCATCCTGACGCTGGAATCGGACAAGGCGAGCATGGAAGTGCCCGCGCCGAAAGCCGGCATCGTCAAGAGCCTGAAAGTGAAATTGGGCGACCGCCTGAAAGAGGGCGACGAACTGCTGGAGCTGGAAGTCGAAGGCGCCGCCGCGGCGGCTCCCGCAGCGGCACCAGCGCCCGTGGCCCAGGCCGCCGCAGCCGTTGCCGCACCAGCTGCCGCGCCCGTCGCCGCCTCGACCCAGCAAGTGCACGTGCCGGACATCGGCTCCTCGGGCAAGGCCCAGATCATCGAGATCTCGGTCAAGGTCGGCGACAGTATCGAAGCTGATCAATCCCTGATCACCCTCGAATCCGACAAGGCCAGCATGGAAATCCCATCGCCGGCCGCCGGCGTCGTGGAAAGCATCAACGTCAAGCTCAACGACGAAGTCGGTACTGGCGACCTGATCCTGGTCCTGAAGGTCACCGGCACCGCGTCGGCGGCGACTCCAGCTCCAGCCCAGGCCGCCGCTCCTGCCGCCGCTCCAGCGCCAGCCGCCGCACCGGCCGCGCCAGTCGCCGACAGCGTCCAGGATATCCACGTGCCGGATATCGGTTCGGCGGGCAAGGCCAAGATCATCGAAGTCTCGGTCAAGGCCGGTGACACCGTCGAGGTCGATCAATCGCTGATCACCCTCGAATCCGACAAGGCCAGCATGGAAATCCCATCGCCGGCCGCCGGGGTGGTGGAAAGCGTTTCGATCAAGCTCGACGACGAAGTCGGTACCGGTGATCTGATCCTCAAGCTGAAGGTCAAGGGCGCCGCCGCGCCAGCCGCCGCGGCTCCAGCTCCGGCAGCAGCTCCGGCAACTCCGGCCAGAACTGAAGCGGCGCCTGCTGCCGCACCGACACAAGCGGCTGCGCCAGCCGCCGTACCGGTCAATTCGGGCGCCAAGGTTCACGCCGGCCCGGCGGTACGCCAACTGGCCCGCGAGTTCGGCGTCGAGTTGAACGCAGTCAGCCCAAGCGGTCCTCACGGTCGCATCCTCAAGGAAGACGTGCAGGCTTACGTCAAGAGCATGATGCAGAAGGCCAAGGAAGCACCGGCCGCTGCGGCCGGCGCAACCGGCGGGGCCGGCATCCCGCCGATCCCGGTGGTGGATTTCAGCCGCTTCGGTGAAATCGAAGAAGTGCCGATGACCCGCCTGATGCAGGCTGGCGCCGCCAACCTGCACCGCAGCTGGCTGAACGTGCCGCACGTGACCCAATTCGACTCGGCGGATATCACCGAGCTGGAAGCATTCCGCGTGGCCCAGAAAGCCGTGGCCGAGAAGGCCGGCGTCAAGCTGACCATCCTGCCACTGCTGCTCAAGACCTGCGCCCACCTGCTCAAGGAACTGCCGGACTTCAACAGCTCGCTGGCGCCAAGCGGCAAGGCGATCATTCGCAAGAAGTACGTCAACATCGGCTTCGCCGTCGATACCCCGGATGGCCTGCTGGTACCGGTGATCAAGAACGTCGACCAGAAGAGCCTGCTGCAACTCGCCGCAGAAGGCGCTTCCCTGGCGGAAAAAGCCCGGACCAAGAAGCTCTCCGCCGACGACATGCAGGGTGCCTGCTTCACCATCTCCAGCCTCGGCCACATTGGCGGCACCGGCTTCACGCCGATCGTCAACGCGCCGGAAGTAGCGATCCTCGGGGTTTCCAAGGCCACTATCCAGCCCGTCTGGGACGGTAAGGCCTTCCAGCCCAAGCTGATGCTGCCGCTGTCGCTGTCCTACGATCACCGCGTGATCAACGGCGCGGCCGCCGCGCGCTTCACCAAGCGCCTGAGCGACCTGCTGGCGGATATCCGCACCATCCTGCTGTAACAGCAAACCCGGTCTCCTCCCTGGAGGAGATCGGGCCCGCGCATCGATTTCCGAGCGCCACGCTCGTACCTCAACCCCGCCACTTGGCGGGGCTTTTTTTGCCTGGTTCCCGGGTGATGCCATAACCGACTCGGCCGACAGCATGACCACCGCGAAATAGACGTCTGGCAAAGCCCGCTCGCTGAAGAAATTCCCCTCTCGGCCGATACATTGAAGGCACGGAGCCACTGTTGTGCTTGTCAGCCTGACCCGCTTAATGCAACCTTGCCGAACACGCCGGAAAAACGGTCTTGACCCCGCGTGACCCGTACTTTTGAAGCGAGCTCTCAATGAAAAGCCAACCCGATGTCGCCAATAGATTGGCGGCCGAGGTAGTAACGCAGTTACCGGTGCCCTCGCGGCTCGGCATGCTGCGTTTCGAACGGCTGAATGAAGCGAGCTGGGCACTGCTGTTTCTCGACCCCAATTGCGAGCGCCAGTTCGGCCTCCCGGCCATCGAACTCTGTGCCCTGGTGGGTTCGCCCTATGCCAGCCTGATGGAACCCGAAGTCCGTTACCGGCTACACGACATCATCCAGCAACAACTGGTCGACAGCCCGCATTACCTGATCCGCTACACCCTGCACACGGTCCTCGGCCCACTGAGCCTGCTGGAGGTCGGTGAAGCCTACAAACAACACAACCGCCACCTGCTGCGTGGTTACCTGCTGGTGGTCGAGGGACTGTTCGGCCAGGAAGCGACATTACCGAGCGCCGACCTCGAAACCCAGAACAGTCGCCTGCAGATTGCCCTGGAACTGAATCAGCGCGCGCAGCAGGAACAGCTGCAACACCTGGGCCGGGTGCGAGCCCAGCAGGACCTGATCCTGCGCTTGTCGCGCCAGCGCTACAGCGCGGGCAAGTCCTTGCTCGAAGCCGCCGAACTGATCACCCGTTGCGCCTGCGACATCTACGAAGTCGAATCCGCGAGCATCTGGAACCTCGAGGGCGATCGCCTGGTGCCGATCTGTGCCTATTACCGCGATCGCCAGCAATATGTAGTGCCGGATGTCATCGACGCCAGCAGCTTCCCCCACTACCTGGAAGCCCTGCACACCAGCCGCGCCATCGATGCCCACAATGCGATCCATGACCCGCGCACCCGGGAAATGGCCGAAAGCCTGCGGCCCCGGGACACCAATGCCATGCTCGACGCCAGCATCCGCATCGACGGCCAGGTGGTCGGCGTGCTGTGCCTGGAGCAGACCGGCAAGACCCGCGCCTGGCAGTCCGACGAAATCGCCTTTGCCGGTGAACTGGCAGACCAGTTCGCCCAGGTCATCAACAACCACAACCGCCGCACCGCCACCAGCGCCCTGCACCTGTTCCAGCGCGCCGTGGAACAGAGCGCCAACGCATTCCTGCTGGTCAGCAGCGAAGGCGTGGTGGAATACGTCAACCCCAGCTTCACCGCCATCACCCAGTACAGCGCCGAGGAAGTCCACGGCCAGAAGCTCTCCGAGCTGCCAGCCCTGGAGAACCTCAGCGAATTGCTGTTCGACGCGCCCTCGAGCCTGGCCAAGAGCAACAGCTGGCAGGGCGAGTTCAAGAGCCGACGCAAGAACCTGGAACCCTACTGGGGCCAACTGTCAATTTCCAAGGTCTATGGCGACAATCGCGAACTGACCCACTACATCGGCATCTACGAAGACATCACCCAGACCAAGCTGGCGCAACAACGCATCGAACGCCTGGCCTACACCGACAACCTGACCAACCTGGGCAACCGCCCGGCGTTCATCCGCAACCTCGACGAGCGCTTCGCCCGCGACAGCGATTCGCCCATCAGCCTGCTGCTGGTGGACATCGACAATTTCAAGCGGATCAACGACAGTCTCGGCCACCAGACCGGCGACAAGCTGCTGATCAGCCTGGCCCGACGCCTGCGCAACAGCTTGAGCCCCAGCGGCAGCCTGGCGCGCTTTGCCAGTAACGAATTCGCGGTGCTGCTGGACGATACCGACCTGGAAACCGGGCAACAGATCGCCAGCCAGTTGCTGACGACCCTCGACAAGCCGATGTTCGTCGACAACCAACTGATCAGTGTCACCGGCTCCGTTGGCCTGGCTTGCGCGCCGTTGCACGGCCGCGATCCGCAGACGCTGATGCGCAACGCCGGCCTGGCCCTGCACAAGGCCAAGGCCAATGGCAAACACCAGGTCCAGGTTTTCACCGAGGCACTGAACGCCGAGGCCAGCTACAAGCTGTTCGTCGAGAACAATCTGCGCCGCGCCCTGACCCAGAACGAGCTGGACGTGTTCTACCAGCCCAAGCTCTGCCTGCGTAGCGGCCGTCTACTGGGCATGGAAGCGCTGTTGCGCTGGAATCACCCGGAACGCGGCATGATCCGCCCGGACCAGTTCATCAGCGTCGCGGAAGAAACCGGCCTGATCATCCCGATCGGCAAATGGGTCGCCCGCCAGGCCTGCCGTATGAGCAAACAACTGACCGCGCAAGGGCTGGGCAACCTGCAAGTGGCGATCAACCTGTCGCCCAAGCAGTTCTCCGACCCGGACCTGGTGGCTTCCATCGCCAGCATCCTCAAGGAAGAACAGCTGCCGCCAAGCCTGCTGGAGCTGGAGCTGACCGAAGGCCTGCTGCTGGAAGCCACCGAAGACACCCACCAGCAACTCGACCAGCTGAAAAATCTCGGCCTGACCCTGGCCATGGACGACTTCGGCACCGGCTACTCGTCCCTGAGCTACCTGAAGAAATTCCCGATCGACATCATCAAGATCGATCGCAGCTTCATCCATGAAATCCCGGACAACCAGGACGACATGGAAATCACCTCCGCGGTGATCGCCATGGCCCACAATCTGAAAATCAAGGTGGTGGCCGAGGGGATCGAAACCTACGAACAGCTGACCTTCCTGCGCCGCCACCGTTGCGACGTCGGCCAGGGCTACCTGTTCGACCGCCCGATCCCCGGCCTCGAACTGGTCCAGCAGCTCAAGCGCTACCCGCGCGGCCCTTTGGCCTGACAGCGCTGTAACACTCGGGCACACTGTTGGTCTATCTTCCTGTATCGCTCATCCCAACCTGACTGAGAGGACTGTGACATGGTCTTGCGCTCGGAAATACTGGTGAACAAAAACGTGCTCCCAACCAAAGAACAAGCTCTGCCTGGCCGCGAAACCCCGATGGCCGTCCCGGAGAAACATTTCGTCAACGGCAACCCGCTGCTGGGCCCCTTCCCCGGCAATGTGGAGTTTGCGATCTTCGGCCTGGGCTGTTTCTGGGGCGCGGAACGGCGCTTCTGGCAACGCGAGGGCGTCTACAGCACCTCAGTGGGTTACGCCGGCGGCTTCACGCCGAACCCGACCTACGAGGAAGTCTGCTCGGGCCTGACCGGCCACAGCGAAGTGGTGCTGGTGGTGTATGAACCGGAGATCGTCAGCTATGAAGAGCTGCTGGCGCTGTTCTGGGAACTGCACGATCCGACCCAGGGCATGCGCCAGGGCAACGACATCGGCAGCCAGTACCGCTCGGTGATCTATGCCACCAAGCCGCAACAGCTGGAAGCGGCGCGCAAGAGCAAGCAGGTGTTCCAGGCCGAACTGAGCAAGGCGGGCCTGGGTAGCATCACCACGGAAATCGACGAAGCGCCGACCTTCTTCTACGCCGAGGCCTATCACCAGCAGTACCTGGCGAAGAATCCCGAAGGTTATTGCGGGATTCGCGGCACGGGCGTGACCTGCCCGATCTGAAGCTGAACAACTGCTGATCACGAACAATTGTGGCGAAGGGGCAAGCCCCCTCGCCACAATTGACCTTGCCGCGCCTACAGACTACTCGGCAATCAACCAATCCATCCGCCAATCGCCCTGGGTCTGCCCCAGTTTCTGCGCCAGCCACGGCAGCAACTCCCGCAACTCTTCCTCCAGCCCCCACGGCGGATTGGCAATCGCCAAGCCCGAACCGTTCAGGCTCGCTGGCGTGTCCAGCGGATGCACCAGCAGCTCCACCCGCAGCAACTTCGGCGCACCGCTGCCGGCCAGGTCCTGATAGAAACGCTTCAAGGCGCGCTGGTCCTTGATCGGATACCAGATCGCCGCCACCGTCTGGCGCATGCGCCCGATGGCTTCTTTCAGCGATGCCGCGCAGCGCTGCATCTCATCCAATTGTTCGAACGGCGGATCGATCAGCAGCACCGCGCGCTTTTCCGCCACCGGCAGCAACGCCCGCGCCACATGCCAACCTTCGCCCAGGTGCACCGCCACACGCCGGTCGCCCTTCATATTGTCCTTGAGCAGCTTGCCATCTTCCGGGTGTTTCTCATTGAGCAGAATGCGCTCGCGCTCACGGGTCAGGCGCCGTGCCAGCTCCGGCGAGCCGGGGTAGTAGCGCAGTTCGCCATCCGGGTTCATCTCGTGCAGCACCCGCATGTAATCGGCGGTCACGGCGGGCAGCTCCTGCTCGCCCCACAAGCGGGCGATCCCCTCCAGGTATTCGCCGGTGCGGCTGGCCTGGTCGCCCTTGAGGTCATACAGGCCGATACCGGCATGACTATCAAGGTAGGCGAACGGCTGCTCCTTGCGCGCCATCAGCGCGATCAGGCGGGTCAGGATCAAGTGTTTCAAAACGTCGGCGTGGTTGCCGGCGTGGAAGGCGTGACGGTAGTTCATGGCGACTCCTGCGAAGGAGGCGAAGTTTACCTTGTGCCCGGACCTACGTCAGGTCGCAGCGTACCGACGGCATCGGATACGTCCGACATACTCCCAGCCTGCGCAGTGATAGCGTGCTTTTCCCGCCGACAGGAAAGAAGGATCCGAGACATGACCACCCGCTACGCCAAAATTCTTCTCACCCTGGCCCTCGCGGCCTTCGCCTTCATGGTCACCTTCAACAACGTCACCGATTACGGCTCCAACTTCGCCTTTGTCCGCCACGTCCTGAGCATGGACAGCACCTTCCCGGACAACACCGCGATGTACCGCGCGATCACCACGCCAGCCCTCTGGCACGCTGCCTATTGGCTGATCATCTTCGGCGAAGGCCTCACCGCCGTGTTGCTGGCCTATGGCGCGCTGGCATTGTGGCGAGCGCGCAACAGCGATACCGCCAGCTTTGCGCGGGCGAAGAAATGGGTCGTCGGTGGCGCGAGCGCGGGCTTGCTGGTCTGGTTCGTCGGTTTCATGGTGGTCGGCGGTGAATGGTTCCTGATGTGGCAGTCGCCGACCTGGAACGGCCAGGAACCGGCCTTCAAGTTCTACATGACGCTCCTCGGGGTGCTGATCTTCGTCAATCAGGCGGACAACGAGCCGGCTTAAGCTGGAGCGACTTGCCGATTGCGCGCCAGTATCGGACACTGGCGCACCGGTTTGCGGTCCGACTGCAGGCATGACACCCAAGGTCATTGGCGACTCAGACACACGAGACCATTAAGCGACCGCACCGCCCGGCAGTGCTCACTAATGGAATCTCACTGAGTCGAGACTTTATGAAAGACGCAACGATTGCGCTCCATCACGGTTTCAAGTCGGACCCGACCACCAAGGCCGTGGCCGTGCCCATCTACCAGAACGTCGCCTTCGAATTCGATAACGCCCAGCACGGCGCCGACCTGTTCAACCTGGATGTACCGGGCAATATCTACACCCGGATCATGAACCCCACCAACGACGTGCTGGAACAGCGCCTCGCGGCCCTCGAGGGCGGCATTGCCGGGCTCGCGGTATCCGCCGGCAGCGCCGCGATCCACTACGCGATCCAGACCCTGACCCGCGCGGGCGACAATATCGTCTCCACGCCGCAGCTCTACGGTGGCACCTACACCCTCTTCGCCCACCTGTTGCCGAGTTTCGGTGTCGATGTGCGCTTCGCCCGCGACGACTCACCGCAAGCCATCGCCGAGCTGATCGACGAGAATACCAAGCTGGTCTATTGCGAAAGTATCGGCAATCCGGCGGGCAATATCGTCGATCTCGAGCGTTTCGCCGAGGTTGCCCATGCACACGGCGTACCGCTGATGGTCGACAACACCGTGGCGACACCGATCCTGTGCAAACCGATCCAGTTCGGTGCCGACATCGTCGTGCACTCGGTGACCAAGTACGTCGGCGGCCATGGCAACTCCCTGGGCGGGGTCATTGTCGATGCCGGCACCTTCCCCTGGGCCGACTACCCGGAAAAATTTCCTGGCCTGAACACCCCGGAAGCCGCCTATCACGGCGTGGTCTACACGGAAAAATTCGGCCCGGCGGCCTTTATCGCCCGCGCTCGCACCGTGCCCTTGCGCAATACCGGCGCGGCACTGGCACCCATGAACGCTTTCCTGCTGTTGCAAGGCCTGGAAACCCTCGCCCTGCGCATGGAACGGCATACCGAGAATGCACTCCAGGTGGCACAGTTCCTCAAGAGCCACGAGCAAGTCGCCTGGGTCAGTTACGCCGGCCTGCCGGACCACCCGCACCATGAGCTGGCGCTCAAGTACATGCAGGGCAAGCCTTCGGCGATCCTCTCCTTCGGCCTCAAGGGCGGGTATGAAGCCGGGGTGCGCTTCTACGATGCGCTGCAGATCTTCAAGCGTCTGGTGAATATCGGTGACGCCAAGTCCCTGGCCTGCCACCCGGCCTCTACCACCCACCGGCAAATGAACGAAACAGAACAGGCCAAGGCCGGCGTGAAGCCGGAAATGATCCGCTTGTCCGTGGGCATCGAGGCGATCGAGGACATCCTCGAAGACTTGCAACAAGCGCTACGCGCTTGAAACAGAACGGCCCGCCTGCAGGGAGACGGGCCGCTTCCGATCAATCGGTGTTCAGGGCTTCAGCCCCTGCCGATCAGTGTTCCAGGCGGAATTGCTTCTCCGCCGCGTCGAAACGTTGCAGCATCCGCGCCGAAGGCTTGCCCATCCGGCTGACGACATAGATCGCCAGGCTGGCGAAAATAAAGCCCGGAATGATTTCGTACAGCCCCAACAGATTGAAGTGTTTCCAGACGATCACAGTGATCGCCCCCACCAGAATCCCGGCCAGCGCGCCATTGCGGGTCATGTCCTTCCAGATCACCGAGATCAGCACCACCGGACCGAACGCCGCACCGAAACCGGCCCAGGCATAGCTCACCAGGCCCAGCACGCGGTTTTCCGGATTGGCCGCCAGGGCAATGGCGATCAACGCCACCAGCAAGACCATGGCACGACCGACCCAGACCAGTTCCAGCTGGGACGCGGATTTACGCAGGAAGGTCTTGTAGAAGTCCTCGGTCAGGGCGCTGGAACACACCAGCAACTGGCAGCTCAAGGTGCTCATCACCGCCGCCAGGATCGCCGACAGCAGTACACCGGCAATCCACGGGTTGAACAGGATCTTCGCCAGCTCGATAAATACCCGCTCATGATTCTCGCTCACGGGCCCCGCCACATCGGGATGCGCCGAGAAGTAGGCGATCCCGAAGAAGCCCACCGCCACGGTACCGCCCAGGCACAAGATCATCCAGGTCATGGAAATGCGCCGGGCATTGGCAATCGACTTGACCGAATCCGCCGCCATGAAGCGCGCCAGGATATGCGGCTGGCCGAAATAGCCCAGGCCCCAGCCCATCAGCGAAATAATGCCGACGAAAGTGGTACCTCTGAGCATGTCGAAGTTGGCGGAGTCCTTGGCTTCGATCGCCAGGAAGGTGGTATCGACGCCACCGGTGGCCAGCAGCACGAAGATCGGCGTGAGAATCAACGCAAAGATCATCAGGGTGGCTTGCACGGTATCGGTCCAACTCACTGCCAGGAAACCACCAATGAAGGTATAGGCAATGGTCGCCGCCGCACCGGCCCACAACGCCGTTTCGTAGGACATGCCGAAGGTGCTTTCAAACAGACGCGCACCGGCGACGATGCCCGACGCGCAGTAGATGGTGAAGAACACCAGGATCACCACCGCCGCGATGATCCGCAGCAGGCCGCTGTGGTCCTCGAAACGGCTGGAGAAGTAGTCCGGCAGGGTCAGCGCATCGCCATTGTGCTCGGTCTGCACCCGCAGGCGACCGGCAACAAACAGCCAGTTCAGGTAGGCGCCGATGATCAGGCCGATTGCAATCCAACTTTCCGATAGGCCGGACAGATAAATCGCCCCGGGCAAGCCCATCAACAACCAGCCGCTCATATCCGAGGCCCCGGCCGACAGCGCGGTGACCACGCTGCCAAGACTGCGACCACCGAGAATGTAATCGGAAAGGTTATTGGTGGAGCGATAAGCCATCAGTCCGATCAACACCATGGCAGCGATATAGATCACAAACGTGATCAGGGTTGGGTTACTTACACTCATTGAAAATCCCTGGCATTGTTTTTATTGAACGGCGGTCCGACCGACGCAAAGAATGATATTTGTCAGATGATTCAACGCGCCGGGTATTCATGGCTGATATTTCCTCAGGAACGTCATCAGCCGGCGCATCCGACATGTAGGAGGTTGCACCTTGACCGCGAATGCTATTCAACAATCCGAACAAGGTGCAACCTATTTTGCGCGAATAAGTTGCACCTATTGAACTTTGCGGATTTTCCGACGCTCTCCTGCTTTTTTTCGGCGCGGAAAATGCCTTTGATACCCGCAAAACAACGGGCTGATGGTCACAAACGCGGACGGGAAAATAATTCCTGACCTATCGCTGTTTTTTCCTGAAAAAAAAGGTTGCACCCGGTTGCACCCCAACCCAGCCAGCGCTACTCTTTCCGCCAGCTGATGCCACGCCATAGTGGTAACCATGAGGATAAGAAAATGGCTACGACCACCCTTGGGGTCAAACTCGACGACCCGACCCGCGAGCGCCTGAAGGCCGCGGCCCACTCGATTGACCGCACCCCCCACTGGCTGATCAAGCAAGCCATTTTCAACTACCTGGAAAAGCTCGAGAGCGGTGCAACCCCGGGTGAAATCAACGGTTCGGCCCGTGCCGACGCCGAGGATGGCGGCGAAGTCCCGAACGACCACGCCCATCAGTGCTTCCTCGAATTCGCCGAAAGCATCCTCCCGCAATCGGTCCTGCGGGCCGCCATCACCGCCGCCTACCGGCGCCCGGAACCGGAAGTGGTGCCGATGCTGCTGGAGCAGGCCCGCCTCCCAGCGCCGATGGCCGAGGCCACCCACAAGCTGGCCGCCTCGATCGCCGAAAAGCTGCGCAACCAGAAAAGCGCCGGCGGCCGTGCCGGCATCGTCCAGGGGTTGCTGCAGGAGTTCTCCCTGTCATCCCAGGAAGGCGTGGCACTGATGTGTCTGGCCGAAGCCCTGCTGCGCATCCCGGACAAAGGCACCCGCGACGCCCTGATCCGCGACAAGATCAGTACCGGCAACTGGCAACCGCACCTGGGCAACAGCCCGTCGCTGTTCGTCAATGCCGCCACCTGGGGCCTGCTGTTGACCGGCAAGCTGGTCGCCACCCATAACGAGACCGGCCTGACCTCCTCGCTGAGCCGGATCATCGGCAAGAGCGGCGAACCGATGATCCGCAAGGGCGTCGACATGGCCATGCGCCTGATGGGCGAGCAGTTCGTCACCGGCGAGACCATTGCCGAAGCCCTGGCCAACGCCAGCAAGTTCGAAGCCAAGGGCTTTCGCTACTCCTACGACATGCTCGGTGAAGCGGCGCTGACCGAGCATGACGCACAGAAATACCTGGCCTCCTACGAACAAGCCATCCATTCGATCGGCAAGGCCTCCCACGGTCGTGGCATCTATGAAGGACCGGGCATTTCCATCAAGCTTTCGGCGCTGCACCCACGCTACAGCCGTGCCCAGTACGAGCGCGTCATGGATGAGTTGTACCCGCGCCTGCTGGCGTTGACCCTGCTGGCCAAGCAGTACGACATCGGCCTGAACATCGACGCCGAAGAGGCCGATCGTCTCGAGCTGTCCCTGGACCTGCTCGAACGCCTGTGCTTCGAACCCCAATTGAGCGGCTGGAACGGCATCGGCTTCGTGATCCAGGCCTACCAGAAACGCTGCCCGTATGTGATCGACTACGTGATCGACCTGGCTCGCCGCAGCCGTCATCGCCTGATGATCCGCCTGGTCAAGGGCGCGTATTGGGACAGCGAAATCAAGCGCGCCCAGGTCGACGGCCTGGAAGGCTACCCGGTCTACACCCGCAAGGTGTACACCGACGTGTCCTACATCGCCTGCGCGCGCAAACTGCTGTCGGTACCGGAAGTCATCTACCCACAGTTCGCCACCCACAACGCCCACACACTGTCGGCCATCTACCATATCGCCGGGCAGAACTATTACCCGGGCCAGTACGAATTCCAGTGCCTGCACGGCATGGGCGAACCGCTGTATGAACAAGTGGTCGGCAAGGTATCCGAAGGCAAGTTGAACCGTCCGTGCCGTGTGTACGCTCCGGTCGGCACCCATGAAACCCTATTGGCGTACCTGGTCCGCCGCCTGCTGGAAAACGGCGCCAACACTTCGTTCGTCAACCGCATTGCCGACCAGTCCATCTCGATTCAGGAGCTGGTGGCCGATCCGGTGGCCAGCATCGAGCAGATGGCGACCCTGGAAGGCGGCTTCGGCCTGCCACATCCACGGATTCCGCTGCCGCGCGACCTTTACGGTCGCGGCCGCGCCAACTCCGCCGGCATCGACATGGCCAACGAACATCGCCTGGCATCGCTTTCCTGCGCGCTGCTGGCCACCGCCCACAACGACTGGAAAGCCGCGCCGCTGTTGGGCTGCGTCGCCAGCACCGAAGCACCGGTAGCGGTACTCAACCCGTCGGACCATCGCGATCTGGTGGGCTATGTCCAGGAAGCCACCGCCGAAGACGCCGACAACGCGATCCAGTGCGCCCTGAACGCCGCCCCGATCTGGCAGGCCACCCCGCCGAGCGAACGCGCCGCGATCCTGGAACGCGCCGCCGACCTGATGGAAGGCGAGATCCAGCCACTGATGGGCCTGCTGGTCCGTGAAGCCGGCAAGACCTTCGCCAACGCCATCGCCGAAGTGCGTGAAGCCGTGGACTTCCTGCGTTATTATGCAACACAGGCCCGCAACGATTTCAGCAACGACGCCCACCGCCCATTGGGCCCGGTGGTCTGCATCAGTCCGTGGAACTTCCCACTGGCGATCTTCAGCGGCCAGGTCGCCGCGGCATTGGCCGCCGGCAACCCGGTACTCGCCAAGCCCGCCGAACAGACCCCGCTGATAGCCGCCCAGGCCGTGCGCCTGCTGCTCGAAGCAGGGATTCCGGAAGGCGTGGTGCAACTGCTGCCCGGCCGCGGTGAAACCGTCGGTGCGCGCCTGGTCGGCGACGAACGGGTCAAGGGCGTGATGTTCACCGGCTCTACCGAAGTCGCTCGCCTGTTGCAACGCAATATCGCTGGTCGCCTGGACACCCAGGGCCGACCGATTCCGCTGATCGCCGAAACCGGCGGGCAGAACGCGATGATCGTCGACTCCTCGGCACTGACCGAACAGGTAGTGATCGATGTCGTTTCCTCGGCCTTCGACAGCGCCGGCCAACGCTGCTCGGCCCTACGCGTGCTATGCCTGCAGGAGGACTCCGCCGACCGCGTGCTCGAAATGCTCAAGGGGGCCATGGCCGAATGCCGCCTGGGCAACCCGGAACGCCTGTCGGTGGATATCGGCCCAGTGATCGACGCCGAAGCCAAGACCGGTATCGAGACACATATCCAGGCCATGCGCGACAAAGGTCGCACGGTCTATCAGGTGGCCATCGCCGAAGGCGAGGAATGCAAGCGCGGCACCTTCGTGATGCCGACCCTGATCGAACTGGAAAGCCTCGACGAGTTGCAGCGGGAGATCTTCGGCCCGGTGTTGCACGTGGTGCGCTACAAGCGCAAGGACATCGACCAGTTGATCGCGCAGATCAATGCCTCCGGCTACGGCCTGACCCTTGGCGTGCACACTCGCATCGACGAGACCATTGCCAAGGTGATCGACAACGTCCATGCCGGTAACGTCTACGTGAACCGCAACATCGTCGGCGCCGTGGTCGGCGTGCAACCGTTCGGCGGCGAAGGGCTGTCGGGCACCGGCCCGAAAGCTGGTGGGCCGCTGTACCTGTATCGCCTGCTGTCGACTCGGCCGACCAATGCCATCGAACAGTCCTTCGCTCGCGGCGACGCCCTGGCCGCACCGGATATCCGCCTGCGCGAAGCGCTGCTCAAACCGCTCAACGCCTTGCAGGCCTGGGCCGAGAGCCAGAAGCTGGCGGACCTTGGCATGCTCTGCGCGACCTTCGCCGCACAATCGCAAAGCGGCATTACCCGCGTGCTCAGCGGCCCGACCGGCGAACGCAACAGCTATGCCATCCTGCCGCGCGAGCATGTGCTGTGCCTGGCGGAGATCGAGGCCGACCTGCTGACGCAACTGGCGGCGGTGCTGGCCGTGGGCGGTTCGGCGGTCTGGCCGGAAGGCGAAGTGGGCAAGGCGCTCTACGCGCGCTTGCCGAAAGAACTGCAGGCGCGCATCCAGCGCGTGACCGACTGGAGCAAGGACGAGGTGCTGTTCGATGCGGTATTGCACCACGGTCATTCCGATCAGTTGCGCGGGGTCTGCCAGCAGATCGCCCAACGTGGCGGTGCGATTGTCGGCGTGCAGGGCTTGTCCCAGGGTGAAACCAATATTGCGCTGGAGCGCCTGGTGATCGAGCGGGCGTTGAGCGTCAACACGGCCGCGGCGGGCGGCAACGCCAGCCTGATGACCATCGGTTAAAGCGAACGGCAGGCCTGGCCCCGCAATGGGCGCCAGGCCTGATGATTTTGTCGGCAAGAAAATCGCTTGCCCGCGAAGAGGCAGGTCCAAACAACACACCGCCCTGAATTCTGCCCCTCCATCACCCACATCAATCTTGCTAGGCAGCGCCTATTCAGCCACCTAGACTCGGCCCATCCCCCAACAGGTAGGCCGCCATGTCCGAGATGCTGCTCAGTTCCCGCAATCTGGCTTTCGAGCTGTACGAAGTCCTCGATGCCGAGGGCCTGACCCAGCGCGAGCGATTCGCCGAGCACTCCCGGGAAACCTTCGATGCAGCCATCGGCACCGCCCGCACCATCGCCGAGAAGTTCTTCGCCCCACACAACCGCAAGAACGACGAAAACGAACCGCGCTACGAAAACGGCGAAGCGATCCTGATCCCGGAAGTGAAACCGGCCGTCGACGCCTTTCTCGAAGCCGGCTTTCTCAACGCCGCGCGCAACTTCGAGGCGGGCGGCATGCAGTTGCCGACCCTGCTGTCACAGGCCTGCTTCGCCCATTTCCAGTCAGCCAACGCCGCCTCGACCTCCTACCCGTTCCTGACCATGGGCGCGGCGAACCTGATCGAGAGCTTCGGTAGCGACGAGCAAAAGCAGCGCTTCCTGCAGCCGATGATCGACGGGCGCTTCTTCGGCACCATGGCCCTGACCGAACCCCACGCCGGCTCTTCGCTGTCCGATATCCGCACCCGCGCCGAACCGGCGACCGACGGCAGCTACCGGCTCAAGGGCAACAAGATCTTCATCTCCGGCGGTGACCACCCGCTGTCGGAAAACATCGTGCACATGGTCCTGGCGAAACTGCCGGACGCGCCACCCGGGGTGAAGGGAATTTCGCTGTTTATCGTGCCCAAATTCATGGTCAACGACGATGGCAGCCTGGGCCCGCGCAACGATGTGCTGCTGGCCGGGCTGTTCCACAAGATGGGCTGGCGCGGCACCACCTCCACGGCGCTGAACTTCGGCGATAACGACGCGTGTGTCGGCTATCTGGTGGGCAAGCCGCACCACGGCCTGAGCTACATGTTCCAGATGATGAACGAAGCGCGGATCGGCGTCGGCATGGGCGCGGTGATGCTCGGCTATGCCGGTTACCTGTACTCCCTGGAATACGCCCGGGAGCGTCCGCAGGGCCGCCTGCCCGATAGCAAGGACCCGAGCACCGCGCCGGTGGCGATTGTCCAGCACGCCGATGTCAAGCGCATGCTGCTGACCCAGAAAGCCTATGTCGAAGGTGCCTTCGACCTCGGCCTGTATGCCGCGCGCCTGTTCGATGACACCAATACCCTGACCTCGGAAGCAGAACGTCGGCAGGCCCATGAACTGCTCGACCTGCTGACGCCCATCGTCAAATCCTGGCCGTCGGAGTTCTGCCTGAAGGCCAACGAGCTGGCGATCCAGATCCTCGGCGGCCACGGTTATACCCGCGAATACCCGGTGGAGCAGTACTACCGCGACAACCGCCTGAACCCGATTCATGAAGGTACCCACGGCATTCAGTCCCTCGACCTGCTGGGGCGTAAACTGGCGCAGAACGGTGGCGCCGGGTTGAAGCAGTTGATCCGACTGATTGCCGACACGGCGAAACGCGCGGCCGTCCACACCGCCCTGGATACCTTGCGCCAGCCGCTGGAGACACTGGTGGAGCGTTTGCAAAGCGTGACCATCGGCCTGCTCACCGACCTGGCCCAGGGCAAGGTCAACAGCAGCCTCGCCAACTCGGCGCTGTACCTCAAGGCCTTCGGACATACGGTCATCGGCTGGCGCTGGCTGGAACAGGCGGTCCGCGCCGAAGAAGGACTGGCCAAGGGCAATCCGGCGGATCGGTCTTTCTACAAGGGCAAACTGCAAGCCGCGCGTTACTTCCTCACCTGGGAGGTACCGAGCTGCCATCATGAGCTGGCCATTCTGGAAACCCGTGACGATACCTGCCTGGCCATGCAGGACGAGTGGTTCTAAAGCTTTTTGACAGCGGTACATTTCAACAGGTTAGAATCGCTGGCACGCAGACTGCATGGTCAGATCCGCGCCCAGCCTTTCTAGCTTTCCTGGAGTACTGCCTTTGAATGCGACGACCATCAACAGCCTGTTCTTGATCGGCGCGTTGCTGGTAGGCGCAAGTATCCTGGTGAGCTCACTGTCCTCGCGCCTCGGCATCCCGATCCTGGTGATCATCCTGGCCGTGGGCATGACCGCCGGCGTCGACGGCGGCGGCATCATCTTCGACAACTACCCCACCGCCTACCTGGTCGGCAACCTCGCCCTCGCCGTGATCCTGCTCGACGGCGGTCTGCGCACGCGGGTCGCGAGCTTTCGCGTGGCGCTCTGGCCGGCCTTGTCGCTGGCCACCGTCGGGGTGCTGATCACCACCGGCCTGACCGGCATGGCCGCCGCCTGGCTGTTCAACCTGAACATCATCCAGGGCCTGTTGATCGGCGCCATCGTCGGCTCGACGGACGCCGCCGCGGTCTTTTCCCTGCTGGGCGGCAAGGGCCTGAACGAACGGGTCACCGCCAGCCTGGAAATCGAGTCCGGCAGTAACGACCCGATGGCGGTGTTCCTCACCGTGACCCTGATCGACATGCTCGCCAGCGGCCAGACCGGCCTGCACTGGAGCCTGCTCGGCCACCTGATTCGCGAATTCGGCATCGGCGGCATCATCGGCCTGGGCGGCGGCTGGCTGATGCTGCAACTGGTCAACCGCATCAACCTGGCCAACGGCCTGTATCCGATCCTGGTGATCAGCGGCGGCCTGGTGGTATTCGCCCTGACCAACGCCCTGCACGGCAGCGGCTTCCTCGCCGTGTACCTGTGCGGCCTGATGATCGGCAACCGCCCGGTGCGCAGTCGCCACGGCATCCTGCACATGCTCGATGGCATGGCCTGGCTGGCGCAGATCGGCATGTTCCTGGTGCTGGGCCTGCTGGTCACGCCCCATGACCTGCTGCCCATCGCCCTGCCGGCCCTGGGCCTGGCCCTGTGGATGATCCTGTTCGCCCGGCCACTGTCGGTGCTGGTCGGCCTGTGGCCGTTCAAGGCCTTCCATGATCGGGAAAAGGCGTTTATTTCCTGGGTCGGCCTGCGCGGCGCGGTACCGATCATTCTCGCGGTGTTCCCGCTGATGGCCGGCCTGCCCCATGCGCAGCTGTACTTCAACCTGGCATTCTTTATCGTGCTGGTCTCGCTGCTGGTGCAAGGGACCAGCCTGCCATGGGTGGCCAAGTTGCTGAAAGTCACCGTCCCACCGGAGCCCGCGCCAATCTCCCGGGCCGCCCTGGAAGTGCATGTCACCAGCGAGTGGGAGTTGTTCATCTATCGCCTGGGGGCGGAAAAATGGTGCATCGGTGCGGCCCTGCGCGAGCTGAAAATGCCCGAAGGCACCCGCATCGCCGCACTGTTTCGCGGCCAGCAACTGCTCCACCCGTCGGGCAGTACCACCCTGGAAGTCGATGACCTGCTGTGCGTGATCGGCCATGAACACAACCTGCCGGCCCTCGGCAAGCTCTTCAGCCAGGCGCCGCAACGCGGGCTCGACCTGCGCTTCTTCGGCGACTTCGTGCTCGAAGGCGACGCCCAGCTGGGCGCGGTCTCGGCGCTCTATGGCCTGAAACTCGACGGTGTCGACCCGAACACCCCCCTGGGCAGCTTCATTGCCCACAAGGTCGGCGGCGCGCCGGTTGTCGGCGACCAGGTGGAGTGGAACAACACGCTCTGGACCGTCGCCGTCATGGACGGGAACAAGATCGGCAAAGTCGGCGTCAGATTCCCCGAAGGAAGTCGCCCGGGTCCGGGTCTCTTCCTCTAAACTGCCCACTTTCTTCACGCTGCTTGATCGGTATCTATGTCTTCCTTGCGCACTTTTCTTGCCATTGCCCTGCTGGGGTTGAGTCTTTCCGTCGGCACGCTGCAAGCGGCCGAGCCACCCACCAGTCAATCCGTCCAGCAGAGCCTGGACAAGATTGCCGAGCGCAAGCTGCCCGACGCCGATCAAAAGGCCCTGCAAGCGGTGCTGCAACAGACGCTGACCTGGCTGTCGAACAAGGACGACTATGAAAAGCGCCTGGCGGCGACCAAGCAGCAAGTCGCCGATGCGCCGCGCCAGACCGTCGAGAACCAGCGCGAACTGACCCGCCTGAAAGTCACCAAGGTGGTGCCGGTGGCGCAGCGCTACGCCAGCCAATCGGTCCCGCAGTTGGAACAATTGCTGGCCGAGCGCACCACCCAACAGGGTGATCTGCAAAAAGCCCTGGCCGATGCCAACAGCCTGATCATTACCGCCCAGACCCGCCCCGAGCGCGCGCAGTCGGAAATCAGCAGCAGCCAGACCCGCATCCAGCAGATCAATAACACCCTCAAGCTGGGCAAGGATAACGGCAAGACCCTCAACGCCGACCAGCGCAACCAGTTGAACGCCGAACTGGCCTCGATCAACGCGCTGATCCTGCTGCGCCGCCAGGAGCTGGCCGGCAACAGTCAATTGCAGGACCTGGGCAATAGCCAGCACGACCTGCTGATGGAAAAAACCGCACGTCTGGAGCAGGAAATCCAGGACATGCAGTCGCTGATCAACCAGAAGCGCCTGGCCCAATCCCAGCAGACCGTCACCCAGCAATCCATCGAAGCGCAGAAGGCCGGCGACAGCAGCCTGCTGGCCACCGAAAGCGCCACCAACCTCAAGCTCTCCGACTATCTGCTCAAGAGCACCGACCGCCTCAACGAGCTGACCCAGCAAAACCTGCAGACCAAACAGCAACTCGACAGCGTGACCCAGAGCGACCAGGCCCTGGATGAACAGATCAGCGTGCTCAAGGGCAGCTTGTTGCTGTCAAAGATTCTCTACAAGCAGAAACAGGCGCTGCCGCGCTTGCAAGTGGACAAGGACCTGGCCGACGAAATCGCCGACATCCGTCTCTACCAGTTCGAGGTCAACCAGCAACGCGAGCTGATCAGCAGCCCGGGCAGCTATGTTGACAACCTGCTGGCAACCCAGCCGCCGGACCAGGTCAACGCGCAGCTACGCCGGACCCTGCTGGACCTGGCGGTGACCCGCAGCGACCTGTTGGAACGCCTGAACCGTGAACTGAGTGCCCTGCTCAACGAATCCATCACCCTGCAACTGAACCAGAAACAACTGCTCAGCACCGCCCAGGGCCTGCGCGCGACGCTGGACGAGCAGATGTTCTGGATCCCGAGCAACAAGCCGCTGGACCTGGAATGGGTCAGCGGCGTACCGGCGCGCCTGCAAAAGCAGGTGACCACCCTGCCCTGGGCCTCCAGTTTCAGCGAACTGACCGACGGCCTGGTGCAACGTCCACTGCTGTTCTTGCCCCTGCTGCTGTTGATCGGCGCCCTGCTGTGGCGGCGCAAGTCGCTGTATGCGCGCCTGAGCAAAGTGCACAAGGACATTGGCCACTTCAAGCGTGACAGCCAGTGGCACACGCCGCTGGCGATCCTGGTCAACGTCGCGCTGGCGATGCCGATCACCCTGGCGCTCGCCCTGTGCGGTTACGCCCTGCAGATCGACGCCCGCGGCCAGAACGCCAGCCTCGGCGCCGCGCTGCTGCAGATCTCCCTGGCCTGGTTGGTGTTCTACACCGCCTACCGGATTCTCGCGCCGGGCGGCGTGGCCGAACTGCATTTCCGCTGGGAAAAACCCCAGGTCGAATTTCTCCAGGGCTGGGTCCGGCGCCTCGGCTTCGTGGTCCTGGCACTGGTGGCCATCGTCTCCGTGGCCGAGTTGCAGCCGGCCTCACTGGCCGACGACGTGCTGGGCATCGCCGTGGTCCTGACCTGCTACGGCCTGATGGCCTGGCTGCTCAGCCGCCTGCTGCTGGGCACCCCGAACCATGGCGGCGCCTCGCTGTTCCGCAAACTGGTCGGGGTGCTCTTCACCGCCATGCCCATCGCGCTGTTTATCGCCGTGTGCTTCGGCTACTACTACACCGCCCTGAAACTCAGCGACCGGCTGATCGAAACCCTGTACCTGCTGATGCTCTGGCTGGTGATCGAGGCCACCTTCGTCCGCGGCCTCGGAGTGGCGGCCCGGCGCCTGGCCTACCAGCGCGCCCTGAGCAAGCGCCAGGCGGCCAAGGAAGCCGGCGATGGCGAACTGGTGATCGAAGAACCGACCCTGGACATCGAACAGGTCAACGAACAATCCATGCGCCTGATCCGCCTGGCCCTGCTCGGCGGCTTCGTGGCGGCGCTGTACTGGGTCTGGTCGGACCTGATCAGCGTATTCTCCTACCTGGACAACATCACCCTCTACGAATACACCAGCGGTACCGGCGCCACCATGAGCATGGTGCCGATCAGCATCGGCAACGTCATTGGCGCCTTGGCAATCATCGGTATCACCTTCGCCCTGGCACGCAACCTGCCGGGCCTCCTCGAAGTGCTGGTGCTGTCCAAGCTCGAGCTGGCCCAGGGTAGCGCCTACGCCACCACCACCTTGCTGTCCTACGTGATCGCCGGCATCGGCTTCGTCTCCACCCTCTCGACCCTGGGCGTGAGCTGGGACAAGTTGCAGTGGCTGGTAGCGGCGCTGTCGGTGGGCCTGGGTTTCGGCATGCAGGAAATCTTCGCCAACTTCATCTCCGGCATCATGATCCTGTTCGAACGTCCAGTGCGGATCGGCGACACCATCACCATCGGTTCCCTGTCGGGCACGGTCAGCAAGATCCGCATCCGCGCCACCACCATTACCGACTTCGACCGCAAGGACATCATTGTCCCGAACAAGACCTTCATCACCGGGCAACTGATCAACTGGTCGCTGACCGACACCGTCACCCGCGTGACCCTCAAGCTCGGCGTCGACTACGGTTCGGACCTGGACCGGGTCAAAGAGTTGCTGCTCAAGGCCGCCCGGGATAATCCACGGGTGCTGAAGGAACCCGAACCCCACGTGTACTTCCTGAACTTCGGCGAAAGTACCCTGGACCACGAACTGCGCATGCACGTGCGTGACCTGGGCGACCGCAACCCGGTGGTCGACGAGGTCAACCGCTTCATCAACCGCGAGTTCAAGAAAGAGCACATCAATATCTCGTTCCGGCAGATGGAGGTCTACCTCAAGAATCTGCAAGGCCAGGAATACAAGCTGGTGCCGGTGGAAGGCGAAGCCCCTGGGCCGGTACCAACGGCAACGGCACCGGCCAAACCGGAGCAATTGCCACCGCCGGACAAGCTCGATTGAGGCCGCCAAAACGCGCCAATCATGCCGTTTGCATACAGTCGCTGGCGCCCGCCGGTTAATCCCAGCAGAATACTCGGACACTCTGCTGGAGCCGGCCGTTGAAAGCCCTCGACGAACTGACCTTCGATAACCGTTTCGCCCGCCTGGGCGATGCGTTTTCCACCCATATCCTGCCCGAGCCCCTCGACAATCCACGCCTGGTGGCGGTGAGTCCGGCGGCCATGGCCCTGCTCGACCTCGACCCGGCCATTGCCGGGGAGCCGGTGTTCGCCGAACTCTTCGGCGGCCACAAGCTCTGGGCCGAAGCCGAGCCTCGAGCGATGGTCTATTCGGGACATCAGTTCGGCTCCTACAACCCGCGCCTGGGCGACGGCCGTGGGCTGTTGCTGGGCGAGGTCTATAACACCGCGGGCGAACATTGGGACCTACACCTCAAGGGGGCCGGGCAGACGCCGTATTCGCGCATGGGCGACGGCCGCGCGGTGTTGCGCTCGTCGATCCGCGAATTCCTCGCGTCCGAAGCCCTGCATGCCCTGGGTATTCCCAGCAGCCGCGCGCTGTGCGTGATCGGTTCCGACACCCCGGTCTGGCGCGAGAAACAGGAACGTGGCGCCATGGTCCTGCGCATGGCGCCCAGCCATGTGCGCTTCGGTCATTTCGAATACTTCTACTACACCAAGCAGCCGGAGCAGCACAAGCAACTCGGCGAGCACGTGCTGGCGCTGCATTTCCCCGCGTGCCTGGAACAGCCGGAGCCGTACCTGGCGATGTTCCGCGAAATCGTCGAACGCAATGCCGAACTGATCGCCAAGTGGCAGGCCTACGGCTTCTGTCATGGCGTGATGAACACCGACAACATGTCGATCCTGGGCATTACCTTCGACTTCGGCCCGTTCGCCTTTCTCGATGATTTCGACGCGCACTTCATCTGCAACCACTCCGATGACCAGGGGCGCTACTCGTTCAGCAACCAGGTGCCCATCGGCCAGTGGAACCTCAGTGCGCTGGCCCAGGCCCTGACACCGTTCATCAGTGTCGAGGCTCTGCGTGAGACCCTGGGTCTGTTCCTGCCGCTGTACCAGGCCCACTACCTGGACCTGATGCGCCGCCGCCTCGGCTTGACCCGCGCCGAAGACGACGACCTGAAGCTGGTGGAAAACCTGCTGCAGTTGATGCAGGCCGGTGGGGTCGACTACACCCTGTTCTTCCGGCGCCTGGGGGATGAGCCGGCCGCGCTGTCTACCGCGCGGCTGCGGGATGACTTTATCGACCTCAAGGGATTCGACGCCTGGGCCGAGCGCTACAAGGCCCGGGTCGCCCGTGAGCCAGACCAGGATGAGTCCCGGCGCAAGACGCGGATGCACGCGGTCAACCCGCTGTATATCCTGCGCAATTACCTGGCACAGAAGGCCATCGATGCGGCGCAAAGTGGTGATTACTCGGAGGTACGGCAACTCCATGCGGTACTGAGCAAGCCGTTCGAGGAACAACCAGGCATGGAGCGCTACGCCGAGCGGCCACCGGAGTGGGGCAAGCATCTGGAGATCAGTTGTTCGTCGTAAGGGCTCAGGCACTCGGCTCGATAGCGCTGACGACCCGGCAAGCGATGTCCATGTAGTACCTCTATTCGCGGCAGGCGAGCACCTCGGCGGGACATCCGACGAAACGATGTCGAGCCCAGCAAAACGCAGAGCAACCCTCTTCAGCTCCACCACCCCACTCAGATAAAAGTCTGCTCCCGCACCCCAAAGCGTTCAGCCAGCCAGCGGATCTGGCGCAAGTTGAGCTGGCGCTTGCCGCTGAGGATCTCGGAGACCACCGATTGCGGGCCCACGCCCGGCAGATCGCTCTGGTTCAAGCCATGTTCACGCATCATCTCCCGTAGCACATCGGCCCCACTGGCCACCGGCATCGGCCTGTGCTCCTGGTCATAGGCCTCTATGTAATCACTGATGATATTCACCAGGCTCATGAGCGGGTTCGATTCGTCTTCCCCAATGACACCCAGCAACTCGTCGAGAATACCCACCAGGGCATCGTAATCGGTCTCGTTTTTTGGCTTGCGCAGCAGTGGCTCCACGAACGGCCAGTGCTCGGAAGCCTGCTTGATAACGGCATTCATCAACACCCCTCCTTCCATTTACCCTTGTCATATTCACGATGATCAAGCACATGCTTGATATAGAGGCGATGCGTCGTGTAGTGCACCACCGCGATCAGGCGCAGCTTGTTCCCGCCAATATCGAACACATGGAAATCACCCACTTTGTCCGTAGCCGGGAACACGGCTTTCATCGTCGCAAAATTGGCCGGACGACAGTTCCTGATCCGGCGATACCACGCATCCAGCGCAGAGGCCGACTCGGGCCAACGGCCCTTGGCCTCCCAAATACGCGTCTCGGTAATTACATGCATGCAATGTCCTTATCGCATCTTGCTATGGAGATTAAACCCGACATCGATATATCGCAATTTGATATAGCGCTAATCCGACTGACGGTGCGTTCTCCCAGACTAGGCTCCCGGGCCGGACTGAGGCCGCTGAAAATGTGAGGACATGCAACAAGGCTTGATAAAAGCAGCACTCGACTCCAGATAGGTAGCATTGGCCACTGCCCTGGAGCCCCCTCATGTCCGATCCCCTGTTGATCCCCTGCCCCCATTGCAACGGCCTCAACCGCATCCCCGCCGAGCGCCTGGGCGACCAGCCGAAATGCGGACGCTGCAAGGCCGCGGTCCTGCTGGACAAACCGTTCGAATTGAAACAGGGCGACTACGCCAGCCAGATCAAGGGCGACCTGCCGTTGCTGGTGGACGTGTGGGCGGACTGGTGTGGGCCGTGCAAATCCTTTGCCCCGGTGTTCGAACAGGCGGCGCGCCAGTTGGTCGGCAAGTGCCGCCTGGCCAAGCTCGACAGCGAGGCCAACCAGCAACTCTCGGCACAACTGGGGATTCGTTCGATTCCCAGCCTGATCCTGTTCAGAAATGGCCAGGAAGTGGCGCGCCAGAGCGGCGCCTTTCCCCTACCGCAGTTGATGGCCTGGCTGCGCAGCCAGGGCGTCTGAGCGGCGCACCGCCACCGTTGCCTTGTCCGCGAAGCTTTTAGCGCTCTCACGAGCCGCTTCGCGAGCAAGCTCCGCGCCTACATGGACCGAGCGTATTCGGCCTTGGCGGGTGGCATTGGTATCAAGCGTTGCTCTCCAGCAGCGCGTGCAACTCGACGAACTGCAGGGTCAGCTTGTGCCGCGGGTCGAAGTGGATCAGCGGCCGGTTCGCCTCATGGGACTCGCGCATCTTCACCGAACTGGCGAGGTACACCGGCAATACCGGCAAGCCCTCGGCGATCAGGCTGTCGAGCATCTGCTGCGGCAAACTCGCCCGGGCCTGGAACTGGTTGACCACGATCCCTTCCACTTGCAGACCTTCGTTGTGGTCTTCCTTCAACTCTTCGATCTCAGCCAGCAGGCCATACAACGCCTGCCGGGAAAAGCTGTCGCAATCGAAGGGAATCAACACGCGATCAGCGGCAATCAACGCCGATACCGCGTAAAAATTCAACGCCGGCGGCGTATCCAGGTAGATACGGTCGTAGTCTTCCGACAACTCATCCAGCAGTTTGCGCAGCTTGTTGATCTTGTGCTTGGCCTCGAGCTTGGGCTGCAGATCCGCCAGTTCCGCCGTGGCGGTGATCACGTGCAGGTTGTCGAAGGGTGTCTCGTAGATATCCACCTGGTTTTTCTTCGAAAACGGCCCGGATGAAAGGATCTGCTTGAAGAAGTCGGCGATGCCCATGGGAATGTCCTCGCCGGTCAGCCCGGTGAGGTATTGCGTGGAGTTGGCCTGGGCATCGAGATCCACCAACAGGGTCCGGTAGCCCTCACTGGCGCTGACCGCCGCCAGGTTGCAGGCAATACTCGACTTGCCGACCCCGCCTTTCTGATTGAACACCACACGCCGCATGACAAGACCTCCGTGTATCAATGAATGACCGAGTGTAGAGGGCTAGAGCGCTACCGCGCCAGCTTGGTGAAGTGAGGATTACCGCTCACATCATCAAAACGTCACTCGGACAAGGTAATTCCCCTGTCAATCGCGAAAACGCTGACAGACGGATCGAAAAAAATACCGATAATAGCCAGTTGCCAGCCGCACATTCGCATTCGGTGCATTTAATCGTGCAAAATGTGATCAAAAATTTGCTACAGGCTTTGCGCACCGGGATAATGCGCGCCACTCGGCCATCGCGCCACGCCAGGGTTGGTCGGGGTTCAAGGATCAACCGTAGCGTTCAAGGAAGCCCGCAGGGGCGGGAAGACATTCAGTGATCAACTTCAATATCGCCCAATGGCGCGCCTGGGCTCCGGGCCTGGAAAGTGCGGATGACTGGCAGGCCTGGAGCCGCCAGCCCAGCGTGCCCGCGCCCAGCGATGCGGCACCGGATGTGTCCTTCCTGCCGGCCATGCAGCGTCGCCGCCTCAGCCGCCTGGCCCGGATGGCGTTCAGCGTCGGCTGGCCGCTGGCCGAGGGGCACGGGCCACTACCACTGGTGTTCATCTCCCGACACGGCGAAACCCCACGCACCTTCGATATTCTCTGCAACCTGGCGGCCGACCAGCCGATGTCGCCCACCCAGTTCAGCCTGTCGGTGCACAACGCGGTGATTGGCCTATGGTCGATCCTGCGCGGCTCGACCTGCGAAATGACCGCCTTGGCCGCCAACGGCGATGGCCTGGAACACGGCATGCTCGAGGCCGCCGCGCTGCTCAATGAAGGCGCCCCCGCGGTCTTGCTGGTGATCACCGAAGAACAACCGCCCGAGGCCTATCGTCGCTGGATCGACGATGTACCCTTCCCTTATGCCCTCGGCCTGCTGCTGACGCCGGGCGACGAGTGGCAACTGACGCTTGAAAGTGGCACGGACGAACAGTGCCCGGGCGAGTGGCCCCATGCCCTCGATCTATTGCGTACCCTGCTGGGCCAACATGCCACCTGCCAACACAGATGGAAGACCCGGGTATGGAACTGGCAACGCCGACCATGAACAAGCCTCGCGACGCCTATTACTGGCGCCTGCTGGCCACCGCCCTGAGCTTCGCCCTCTTCGGGCTCGCCGGCCTGGGCCTGCGCCTGGTGATTTTCCCCTTGCTCGGCTGCCTGCCGGGCGATGCCGCACGTCAGCGCATGCGCGCGCGGCGGACGGTCAGCCGGCTGCTCTGGCTGTTCATCCGCTTCATGGCCCGCAGCGGCGTGCTGAGCTATGAGGTCGAGGGTGCGGAAAAGCTCGGCCGTCCGGGCCAGATGATCATCGCCAACCATCCATCGCTGATCGACGTGGTATTCCTGATCGGCCTGGTGCGCGATGCCAACTGCGTGGTCAAGCAGAGTCTCTGGCAGAACCCCTTCACCCGCGGCCCCCTGCGCGCCACCGAATACATCAGCAACGATGGCAGCCTGGACATGCTCGACGCTGCGGCCAGCGCCCTGCAAGAGGGTCAGACCCTGATCATTTTCCCCGAGGGCACCCGGACCACGCCGGGGGCGCCACCCGCCTTTCATCGCGGCGCCGCCGCAATTGCCCTGCGCGGTGCGAAAATCATTACCCCGGTGGTGATCAAGGTCAGCCCCACCACGTTGACCAAGGCCGACCCCTGGTATCGCATTCCCCAACGCCGCGTGCACTTCAGTTTTCGCGTCGGGGCCGATATAGACCCACAAAGCTTTGCTGCACAGGGGCCGGCGCCCCAGGCCTCACGCAAGCTCAACGATTATCTGCACCACTACTTCATTAAGGAGCTCGCCTCAGATGAGCGATCCAACCCCCGCCCTGCTGCTTGAGATCAAGGAGCTGATCATCGAGGCCCTGGGCCTGGAAGACATCAGCGCGCAAGACATCGGCAACGAGCAAACCCTGTTTGGCGAAGGCCTGGGCCTGGACTCGGTGGACGCCCTCGAGCTCGGCCTGGCGATCCAGAAGCGCTACGGCATCAAAATCGACGCCGACGCCAAGGACACCCGCGACCATTTCTCCAGCGTGGCCAGCCTTGCGGCTTTCGTCACGGCAAAACAGGCAGCGTGAGACCGTACCATGCAAACCCGTGACGACATTTTCAACACCTTGCGCGATGCCCTGGTCGAACTCTTCGAACTGGAACCCGAACGCATCACCCTGAACAGCAACCTGTACCAGGACCTGGAAATCGACAGCATCGATGCCGTGGACCTGATCGACCATATCAAACGTCAGACCGGCAAGAAGATCGCCGCCGAGGAGTTCAAGTCGGTACGGACCGTCAACGATGTGGTCGAGGCGGTCTTTCGGCTGGTTCAACCGGCCGCATGAAGCGGCTGATCGGCCTCGGCCTGCTGCTGGCGGGTCTGTTGTACCCCTTCGCGGTGTATTTCGGCATGGAGCATTTCGCACCTTGGCAGTTCGGGCTGCTGCTCGGCGGCCTGTGGCTGGCCCGGGCCCTGACCAGCAAGCGGCGGCCCGGCAGCCTATGGATGGCCCTGTGCGCCATGGCTTTCTGCGGTTTGCTGGCGTTGCTGAACAATCCGTTGCTGTTGCGCTGGTACCCGGTGCTGATCAGTGCCTTCATGCTTGGCCTGTTCGGCCTGAGCCTGAAGTTCGGCCCGCCGATGGTCGAGCGCTTGGCCCGTCTGCGCGAACCGCAACTGCCGCAGACGGCGATTGACTATACGAGACAGGTGACCCGGGTCTGGAGCCTGTTCTTTCTCTGCAACGGCCTGATCGCCGCCGCCCTGACCCTGTGGGCGCCGCTGAGCTGGTGGATGTTGTACACCGGCCTGATCTCCTATGGGCTGATGGGTTTGCTGTTCGCCATTGAGTGGCTGGTACGACAACGGGTAAGAGGCCGCGCATGAACTGGATAAACCTTGAGCGGCTATTGCTCGAGTCGCACGAACCGCGTGCGGTCACCTTTGATCCGCCGCTGGATCATGCTGGCCTGTCACACCGGGCCTTGCGCCTGGCGGCCGGTTTGCAGGCCCGAGGTCTGAAACAGATCGCCGTGCACCTGGAAGATGCCGGGGAATTGGCAATCGCCCTGCTGGGTGCCTGGCGCGCCGGTGTTGGCGTCCTGTTGCCCGCCGACCTGCAAGAGCAGACCCGGCAACGCTGGGCCACGGACGTCGATCTGTGGCTGACCGATAGCGCCGGGCTCGACGCGCTTTACGCCGAGCCCCTGGGCGCCGCCGAACTCGACCTGGACAGCTGCCGCCTGAGCCTGTGCACCTCCGGCTCCAGTGGCGAACCCAAGCGCATCGACAAAAGCCTGCGCCTGCTGGCCAATGAAGTCCTGGCCCTGGAGCAGCTGTGGGGCGCGAGCCTGGCACAAGCCTGCATCATCGGCAGCGTCGCGACCCAGCATATCTATGGCCTGCTGTTCCGCGTGCTGTGGCCGCTGTGTGCCGGCCGCACCCTGGTCCGCACCCAACTGGCCTTCCCCGAAGACCTGCAGCGCGCCAGCCGTGAACACCCGCAGTTTGCCTGGGTGGCGAGTCCGGCCCTGCTCAAGCGCATGGGCGACAACCTCGACTGGCCGGCCTTGAGCCAGGTACGCCGGGTGTTTTCCTCGGGCGGCGCCCTCCCTCCCGAGGCGGCGGCCAGCCTACGGCAACGCCTGCGGCAATGGCCGACGGAAATCCTCGGCAGCTCGGAAACCGGCGGCATCGCCTGGCGCCAGGACAACCCACTGTGGCAGCCGTTCGCCGACGTGTGCTTGAGCCAGGACAGCGATGGCGCCCTGCGCGTGGCATCGCCTTACCTGCCTGCCGGCCATGTCGAACAAACAGCGGATGCCGTGCGCTTCGCCGCGGATGGCCGGTTCGAGCTGCTGGGGCGACTGGACCGCATCGTCAAACTGGAGGAGAAACGCATTTCCCTGCCGATGCTGGAACAGGCCCTGATCGAACACCCCTGGGTCGCCGAAGCGCGCCTGGGGGTGGTGCAGGAAAACCGCGCCTATCTCGGGGCGCTGCTGGTGCTCTCCGAACAGGGGCTGCATGGCCTGCGGAACCAGGGTCGGCGGGCGCTGACCGAGACCTTGCGCAAACATCTGCTCGGCCACTGCGAAGCACTGGCGCTGCCACGCCGCTGGCGTTTACTGCGGCAACTGCCGCTGAACGCCCAAGGCAAACTGCCACAAGCCGATGTCCAGGCCCTGTTGCGGGCCCCGCGGCCCAAAGGTCCGGAGGTGCTGGCACAGCACCAGACGGATGGCGAATGGCTGTTGCAGTTGGCCGTTCCGCCGGACCTGGCCTACTTCAGCGGGCACTTCCCGAGCACGCCGGTGTTGCCGGGGGTGGTGCAGATGGATTGGGCGCTGGATCTGGGCCGGCGACTGCTCGAATTGCCGGCGAAATTCGTCGGCATGGAAGTGTTGAAATTCCAGCAACTGGTACGCCCGGGCGATCGGCTCGAACTGAGCCTGCGCTTTGACCGCGAGCGCGGCAAACTCCATTTTGCCTTTCGCAACGCCACGGCGGCCTGCTCCAGCGGACGCATCGTCCTGGAGGCGGCGCATGCGTAATGCATACGGAAAAACACATTTCCCCTGGCAGATGAACCTGTGGCGAGCAGGCGTGTCAGAAGGCCATATCGATCACTTCCAGTGCGAGGGACTCCATGCATAAGCCCTGCGCCCTGGTCCCGGTGTATAACCACGAAGCCGCCGTGCCCGCTGTCGTCGAGGCCCTGCTCGCTGCTGGACTGGCCTGTGTGCTGGTGGACGATGGCAGCAGCCCGGCTTGCGCGGCGGTGCTGGAGCGACTCGCCGAACAGCGACAGGTCTCCCTGGTGAAACTCCCCGTCAACCAGGGCAAGGGCGCCGCGCTCATGACCGGGTTTCGGGAAGCCGCGCGCCTGGGCTTCAGCCATGCCCTGCAGGTAGACGCCGACGGCCAACACGACCTGCACGATGTCGAGATTTTCCTCAATGCCTCGCGCAACCATCCCGAAGCGCTGATCTGTGGCTACCCGCAATACGACGAGAGCGTCCCCAAGGTCCGGCTCTATGCCCGCTACCTGACCCACGTCTGGGTCTGGATCAACAGCCTGTCGCTGCAGATCCGCGACTCCATGTGCGGCTTCCGGATCTACCCGCTGCCACCGGTGCTGGCGCTGATCGACTCGGTGAAACTGGGCAAGCGCATGGACTTCGACTCGGAAATTCTCGTGCGCCTGGCCTGGCGTAACCAGCCCATGCGCTGGTTGCCGGTCAAGGTTCATTATCCCCAGGACGGCCTCTCGCACTTTCGCCTGTTCCACGACAACGTGCTGATTTCCAGCATGCACACGCGGATGTTCTTCGGCATGCTGGTGCGCCTGCCGAGTATCCTCTGGCGGCGGTGGCGGGCATGAGCGACGCACAAAAACACTGGGCCGACCAACAGGAGCGCGGCAGCTTCTGGCTGATGAAGCTCACCGCCTTCGGCGTCAAGGTCCTCGGCCGCAGAGTGCTCAGCCCGCTACTGCACGGCATCGTCCTGTATTTTTTCCTGTTCGGCCGTAGCGCCCGGCAAAGTGCCTGGCACTACCAGCAGCATCTGGCCGACTGGAGCGGTCAAAGCGCTCTGCGGCCGACCCGCATGAAGGTCTTCAGGCAGTTCATGGCCTTTGCCGACTCGCTGCTGGACAAGCTCGACGTGTGGAACGGCAAGCTGCGCCTCGAGCAACTCGAGATCATCGACCCGGCCCTGCTGCGCAATCAGTTGCGCGGCACACGCGGGCAGATGCTGGTGGGCGCACACCTGGGCAACCTGGAAGTCTGTCGCGCCCTGGCCGAACTGGGCGAAAAGGTCACCATGAACGTGCTGGTGCACACCAAGCACGCCGAGCGTTTCAACCGCCTGCTGGGCGAGGCCGGGGCAACCAACCTGCGGCTGATCCAGGTCAGCGAGCTGGACCCGGCGGTCATGCTGCAACTGAGTCAGCGCCTGGACCGTGGCGAGTGGCTGGCGATTGCCGGCGACCGAGTGCCGCTGCATGGCGGACGCCACGTGCGGGTGGATTTCCTCGGCCAACCCGCCGCGTTCCCGCAAGGTCCATGGCTATTGGCCGGGCTGCTGAAGTGCCCGGTCAACCTGTTGTTCTGCGTGAAACTCCAGGGTCGCTACCGCATCACCCTCGAACCCTTCACCGAATCGGTGCAATGGAAACGCAGCGACCGCGAGCAGGTGATCACCCAGTGGGCCGCCCGTTACGCCGAACGCCTGGGCCACTACTGCCTGCAGGCACCGCACCAATGGTTCAATTTCTACCCTTTCTGGAAATCCGATGACAACGCATCCGCTTGAGCCGGTCACCTTCGGCGAACTCCCGCTGCGTATCGAAGACGTACTGGCCCTGGCCAACCGTCAGGTGCCCACGCAACTGCAAGGCGATCTGGCGTTCCGCCAGCGCATTGCCAAGGGCGCGCAGTTCCTTGATTCCCTGCTGGACAAGGAAGGCGTGATCTACGGCGTCACCACCGGCTATGGCGACTCCTGCGTGGTGGCGGTGCCGCTGCAACATGTCGAGGCCCTGCCGCGTCACCTCTACACCTTCCACGGCTGCGGCCTGGGCCAGTTGCTCGACCCGCAGGCGACCCGCGCCGTACTGGCGGCGCGCTTGCAGTCGCTGTGCCAGGGTGTCTCCGGCGTGCGCGTGGAGCTGCTGGAACGCTTGCAGGCGTTCCTCGACCTGGACATCCTGCCGCTGATTCCGGAGGAGGGCTCGGTCGGCGCCAGCGGCGACCTGACACCACTGTCCTATGTGGCCGCAACCCTGTCCGGTGAGCGCGAAGTGCTGTTTCGCGGCGAACGTCGCCCGGCCTGCGATGTGCACCGTGAGCTCGGCTGGCAGCCGTTGGTGCTAAGGCCCAAGGAAGCCCTGGCGCTGATGAACGGTACCGCGGTGATGACCGGCCTGGCCTGCCTGGCCTTTGCCCGCGCCGACTACCTGCTGCAACTGGCAACCCGTATCACCGCCCTCAACGTGGTGGCCCTGCAAGGCAACCCGGAACACTTCGACGAGCGTCTGTTCGCCGCCAAGCCACACCCGGGGCAGATGCGGGTGGCCGCCTGGCTGCGCCAGGACCTGGCCATCGACGCGCCAACCGCGCCGCTGCACCGTTTGCAGGATCGCTACTCGCTGCGCTGCGCACCGCATGTCCTCGGCGTGCTGGCCGACAGCCTGGGCTGGTTGCGCGCGTTCATCGAGACCGAACTGAACAGCGCCAACGACAACCCGATCATCGACGCCGAAGCGGAACGCGTGCTCCACGGTGGGCACTTCTACGGCGGGCACATCGCCTTCGCCATGGACAGCCTCAAGACCCTGGTGGCCAACGTCGCCGACCTGCTCGATCGCCAGCTCGCGCTGCTGGTGGACGTGCGCTACAACCATGGCCTGCCGAGCAATCTTTCCGGTGCCAGTGCCGAGCGCGCCATGCTCAACCATGGTTTCAAGGCCGTGCAGATCGGTGCCAGCGCCTGGACCGCCGAGGCGCTGAAAAACACCATGCCGGCCAGCGTGTTCTCGCGCTCCACCGAATGTCACAACCAGGACAAGGTGAGCATGGGCACGATTGCCGCCCGCGATGCGATCCGCGTGCTGGAACTGACCGAGCAGGTCGCCGCCGCCACCCTGCTCGCCGCCCACCAGGGCGTCTGGCTGCGTAGCCAGGCCAGCGATGCCCGAGCGCTGCCACCGGCCCTGGCGGCGATGCACCAAGCCCTGGCCGAGGATTTCGCCCCGCTGATCGAAGACCGTGCCCTCGAAGCCGAACTGCGCCTGTGCCTGAAGCGCATCGCCGAGCAACACTGGAGGCTGCATGCGTAGTCGCGGAGTGTTGCATGTCGATACCGAGATCCTGGTGCCGTTCTTCGACGTCGACAGCATGCAGGTGGTCTGGCACGGCCATTATGTGAAGTACCTGGAAGTCGCCCGCTGCGCGCTGCTGGAGCATATTGGCCACAACTACACGCAGATGCGCGACTCCGGCTACTCCTGGCCGGTGATCGACCTGCAACTGCGTTATGTACGCGGGGCGGTGTTCGGCCAGAAGATCAATGTGCGGGCCAACCTGGTGGAATGGGAGAACCGCCTGAAGGTCAACTACCTGATCACCGATGTGGCCAGCGGCGAACGCCTGACCCGCGCCAGCAGCGTGCAGGTGGCCGTGGAGATGCAAAGCGGGGAAATGCAACTGGCCTCGCCGAAAGTCTTCGTCGCCGCCGTCGCAAAGGTGCTGGCATGAACAGCCTGCCGCCGGTACGACACAAGCCCTGTAGGCGCAAGCTTGCTCGCGATAGCATCCGCAAGATCGCCGCAAACCTCGCGAGCCTCATCGCCAGCAAGCACGCGCCTACAAGGTCCGCGCCTTGGTTATGCCTGCTGTTCTGCCTGGGCCTGTCCGCCCACGCATCCGCGTTCGACCTGCAACAACTGAGCGACCAGTTGGCCAAACCGACGGTGATCCACGGCGACTTCATCCAGGAAAAACACCTGCGCGCCCTGCCCCAACCGTTGACCAGCAAGGGCACCTTCGTCCTCGCCAAGGACCACGGCCTGCTCTGGTTGCTCAAGACGCCACTGCAGCAGGACTACCGCATCAACGCCAAGGGCATCGCCCGGCGCGATCCCGGTGGCTGGCAAATGGTCCCGAACAAAAGCGCCGGCGCCGAACAGAACCGTCTGTTCATCGCCGTGCTGCAAGGCGACAGCACCGGCCTGCAACGGGATTTCGAACTGCAACTGCAAGGCGACGCCCAGCACTGGCAACTGACCCTGGTCCCGCGTTCGGCGCTGCTCAAGCAGATATTCACCCGGATCAATATCGACGGCGGCGAGCTGGTGCAACGCATCGAACTGCTGGAAACCCAGGGTGACAGCACGGTCCTGCGCATGCAGGACAGCAATGCCGGCCTGCCCCTGAGCGACGCGGAGCAACATGACTTTGCCGAGTGAACGCCTGCTGCCGCGCCTGTTCCTGATCCTGCTGCTGGCGGTGCTGGCGCTCGCCGGCTGGCAATGGCGTCACGGCGCGCCGCTGTCGGCCGACCTCATGGAGCTGGTGCCGGGCTCGGCGCCCAATGCCCTGGAGCTCAAGGCCGAACAACGCATGCAGGAGCCGCTGAACCGGCAAATACTGGTGCTGGTGGGCCAGGCCGATCGCCAGAAAGCCATTGCCCTGGCGCAGCGACTGGGCGAACGCTGGCAGGCCAGCGGGCTGTTCGAAAGCGTCCAATGGAGCTTGCAGGCCGACCTCCCGGCCTTGCGCGAACAACTGTTGGCCAGCCGCCTGGCCATGCTCGCCCGCGCCGACCGGCAACAACTGATCGAACAACCGGCGGCGTTTATCCAGCAACGGGTCCAGGCCCTGTTCGATCCCTTTGCCGGGGTCAGCCTGGTACCGAGCCAGGACGACTGGCTCGGCCTGACCGGACGGATCCAGGACAGTCGCCCGAAATCCGGCGCGGTAGAGTTCGATCTCGGCAGCGGCGCGCTGATCGCCGAGGCCGACGGTAAAAGCTGGGTATTGTTGCGCGCCCACACCCGCGGCAATGCGTTCGACATGCAGCTGCCGATGCAAGTCGCCGAACTGCTCAAGCAAAGCCGTGAAGAGGCCGCACGCGACGACGCGCAACTGCTCGCCGCCAGCGGCCTGCTGTATGCCGCCAGCGGCCAGCAACAGGCAAGTCGGGAAATCACCTGGGTCGGCGGCGGCGCCACTTTCGGCATTCTCCTGCTGCTGTTGCTGGCCTTCCGCCGTTGGCGGGTATTGCTGGCCTTTGTCCCGGTGTTGGTGGGCATGCTCTTCGGCACCGTGGCCTGCGTGGCGCTGTTCGGTCATCTGCACGTGATGACCCTGGTGCTGGGGGCCAGCCTGATCGGCGTGGCCGTGGACTATCCGCTGCATTACCTGTCCAAGAGCTGGATCCTGAATCCCTGGCGCAGCTGGCCGGCCCTGCGCCTCACCCTGCCCGGGTTGAGCCTGAGCCTGGCCACCAGTTGCATCGGCTACCTGGCCCTGGCCTGGACACCCTTCCCGGCGCTGACCCAGATCGCCGTGTTCTCCGCCGCCGGCCTGCTCGGCGCCTACCTGAGCGCCGTGTGCCTGCTGCCGGCGCTGCTCAACGGCACGGACCTGCGCCCGGCGCAATGGCCGCTGCGGTTCTGCGAAGCCTTGCTGAGACTGCGTGAAGCCCTGCTGCGCAAGGTCGGCAGCCGTCTGCTGCTGGCCCTGCTGATACTGTTCTGCGCCGCGGGTCTGTGGCAGTTGACCAGCAGGAACGATGTCCGCCAATGGGTCGGCGCGCCGCCACAACTGCAGGCCGAGGCCCAGGCGATCGCCCGCATCACCGGCTACCAGCCCACCAGTCAGTTCTTCCTGGTCCGCGGCGCCGATCAACAACAGTTGCTGGAGCGTCAGGCGGCGCTGGGCGAACGTCTCGAACAACTGGTGCGCCAGGGCAAATTGCAGGGCTATCAGTCGCTGGACCAAGTGGTCGCCCTGCCCCGGGAACAGCAACAGCTGCATGACGCGCTCAAGCGACTGCCGGAGTTCTGGCAGCCCTTGCTCGACCTCGGCGTACCGACCAGCGCCTTGCAAAACGAGCTGGCACAGTTGCAGGCCCTACCGATCCAGGATCTCGACAGTGCCCTCAAAGGCCCGCTGTCCGAACCCTGGCGCCTGCTCTGGCTGGGCGCGCAGGACGATGGCGTGGCGGGCATGGTCAGCCTGCGCGGGCTGAACAACCCCGAGCTGTTGCGGGCGCAGGCCGTGGGGCTGCCGGGAGTACAGCTGGTGGATCGGCTGGGCGAACTGAACCGGGTCTTCGCCGCCACCCAGGTCAGCGCCGCCGAACTGAAACTGGCCTCCTGTGGGCTGATCGTGCTGTTGCTGATCCTGCCCTTCGGCCTCGGCGGCGCGCTGCGGATCGTCGCCCTGCCGCTGCTGGCGGCCCTGTGCAGCCTAGCCAGCCTCGGCTGGCTCGGCCAGCCGCTGACGCTGTTCAGCCTGTTCGGCCTGTTGCTGGTGACCGCCATCAGCGTCGACTACGCGATCCTGATGCGCGAACAGATCGGCGGGGCCGCCGTCAGTCTGCTGGGCACCTTGCTGGCCGCCCTGACCACCTGGCTGTCGTTCGGCCTGCTGGCGATTTCCAGTACCCCGGCGGTGAGCAACTTCGGCCTGGCGGTGAGCCTCGGGCTGGCCTTCAGTTTCCTGCTCGCGCCCTGGGCCGCGAGCAAGACCAACCAGAGCGCGACACCAGGGCACCCACTGCGGGATGCTCAGCCGGTCATGGCTACCGGCCATGGCGACACCCAGCCTATCCCGTCGAACCCAGCAGGAGCTTGCGCCAATGATTGAAATGGAGCGTCGCGAAGTCGTGGTCATTGGCGCGGGTCCTTCCGGCGCCATCGCCGCCGCCTTGCTCAAACGCAACGGCCACGACGTGCTGATCATCGAGCGCCAGCACTTCCCGCGCTTTTCCATCGGTGAAAGCCTGCTGTCGCACTGCCTGGACTTCGTCGAAGAGGCCGGCATGCTCGACGCCGTCAACGCCGCCGGGTTCCAGCTCAAGAACGGTGCGGCCTTCGCCTGGGGCGAACATTACAGCGCCTTCGATTTCGGCAAGACCTTCAGCAACGGCAAGCCGACCACCTTCCAGGTCCAGCGCGCCGACTTCGACAAACTGCTGGCCGATCAGGCGGCCCTGCAAGGCGTGGAAATCCGCTATGGCGAGGAAATCACCGGGGTTGATTTCGAACGCCCGCAACCACAGCTTCGGGCCCGGCGCGAAGATGGCGGCGAATACCTGATCGAAGCCCGCTTCGTCCTTGATGCCAGCGGCTACGGCCGGGTGCTGCCGCGCCTGCTCGACTTGGAGGCAGCCTCGAATTTCCCCTTGCGCCAGGCGGTATTCACCCACGTCGAAGACCACATTGGGCATCCCGGTTTCGAGCGGGAAAAAATCCTCATCACCACCCATCCGCAAAAGCGCGATATCTGGTTCTGGACCATCCCGTTCAGCAATGGCCGCTGCTCCCTCGGCGTGGTCGCCGCCGCCGAACACTTTGCCGAGCGCGGCGCGGACCTGGACGCCTGTCTCAAGGGTTTCGTCGCCGAGACCCCGAGCCTGCAAGCCGTCATGGCAAACGCCGTGTGGGACACCCCGGCGCGGGCCATCGGCGGCTACTCGGCCAACGTGAAGACCCTGCACGGACCGGGCTTCGCCCTGCTCGGCAACGCGGCGGAATTCCTCGACCCGGTGTTCTCCTCCGGCGTGACCATTGCCATGCGTTCGGCGAGCATGGCCGCCGGCCTGCTGCACCGGCAACTGCAAGGCGAAAGCGTCGACTGGCAGACCCAGTTCGCCGAACCGCTCAAGCGCGGTGTCGACACCTTCCGCTGCTACGTCGAAGGCTGGTACGCCGGGACCTTCCAGGATGTCATCTTCCATCCCGGCAGCTCGCCGGATATTCGCGCGATGATCAGTGCGATCCTTGCCGGCTATGCCTGGGACGAGCGCAACCCCTTTGTCAGTGAACCCCGGCGGCGCCTGCGAATGCTGTCGGAAATCTGTGCGAGCACTCCGCAATGAGCAATACCTACCTGAGCGACACCTACGTCGCGGAAACCCGTTTTGGCTTCTGGTTCCTGCGCAGCCACACCTGGCAGCACCATGTCCTGCGAGTCGCGATCAACGATCTGCGCAGCCTGTTCAGCGACGCCCCGCCAACCCACCCGGTGGTGCTCGATGCCGGTTGCGGCCAGGGCAAGTCCTTCCAGTACTTGCAGCAGGTCTTCGCCCCGGCGCGGCTGATCGGCCTCGACGCCGATCCCCACAGTCTGAAACTGAGTGGCGAAGAGGCGCAACGCCGTGGTCTGGAAGTCGAACTGATCGGCAGTGACTGCGCGACCCTCGACCTGCCCTCGCACAGCGTCGATATCCTGTTCTGCCACCAGACTTTCCATCACCTGGTGCAGCAGGACCGCGCCCTGGCCGAGTTCTATCGCGTGCTCAAGCCGGGCGGCTATCTGCTGTTCGCCGAATCCACCGAAGCCTATATCGACACCTGGGTGATTCGTTGGCTGTTCCGTCACCCGATGCATGTACAGAAAAGCGCGGCGCAGTACCTGGAGATGATCCGCGACCAGGGTTTCGAATTCGCCCCGCGCAACGTTTCCTATCCGTACCTGTGGTGGAGCCGGGCCAAGGACTTCGGGCTGCTGGAACGCCTGCGCCTGAAGAACCCGCCGCCAGTGGGCCAGCGTGAGGAAACCCTGGTCAACCTGGTCGCCCGCAAACCGCTCGGCGGAGCCGGCGAATGATCCGTCCCCTGTTGCTGGGCTGCCTCCTGCTGCTGAGCGCCTGCGCCAGCCGCGCGCCGCTGCCCGTACAAACGCCGACCCTGGCCCTGCCGCTGCAATTGCACATCGAACGCGAACAGGCCGGCCAGCGCCAGGACTGGTTACTGGTGATCCAGCACGAGGCTGGCGGCCTGCGCTGGTCGCTGATGGACCCGCTGGGCATCCCCCTGGCCCGCCAGCGCCTGTCGGACGGCGAATGGCAGGCCGACGGCCTGTTGCCACCCAACCCGCAGGCCCGCGAGCTGTTCGCCGCGTTGCTGTTTGCCCTGACACTGCCGGCCGAGCTGCCCGCCAACTACCCGACCGCGCAGCAGCAGCCACGGCGGCGTGCCCTGGACGACCGCTGGCACGTCAACTATCGCCGGGCGCTGGAGTTCACTCTCAGCCTGCCGGACAGTCTGCAGTACCGAATCAGTCCGTTGAGCGAGACCGCCCCATGACCGCCTACCTGAATGCCCTCGGCGTGATCTGCGCCCTGGGCCGCGACAAGCGGAGCGTGGCGCGCAAGCTGTTTGCCGGCGACTGCTCGGGCATGCGCGCGGAAAGCGGCTGGGTGCCTGAACGCAGCCTGCCGGTGGCCGCCGTGCGGGGCGAACTGGCGGCCATTCCGCTGGAACTGCGTGCCCAGGCCAGCCGCAACAATCAACTGCTGATGGAAGCCACGCGGCAAATCGCCGAGCCGATCCAGCGCGCCATCGACGCCTATGGCCGTGCGCGGATCGGCATTGTCCTCGGCACCAGCACCTCGGGCATCGACGAAGCCAGCCGAGGCATCGCCAGCTACCTGCGGGATGGACACTTCCCCGAAGGCTATGACTACCAGCAGCAGGAGCTGGGTGCCCCGGCGACCTTCCTCGCCGACTGGCTGCAGTTGCGCGGCCCGGCCTACGTGATTTCCACCGCCTGCACCTCCAGCGCGCGGGCGCTGATGAGTGCCCGGCGCCTGCTCGACCTGGGCTTGTGCGACGCCGTGCTGTGCGGCGGGGTCGACAGCCTGTGCCAACTGACGCTGCGGGGCTTCAGCTCGCTGGAAGCGGTGTCGGCGCAGCGCTGCAATCCATTTTCGCTGAACCGCAACGGCATCAATATCGGTGAAGCGGCGGTGCTGTTCCTGATGACCCGGCAGGCCGCCGACGGCCACGCCATCGCCCTGCTCGGCGCGGGCGCCAGTTGCGACGCCCACCATATTTCCGCCCCCGACCCGACCGGCCAGGGCGCCGTGCAGGCCATGAGCAAGGCCCTGAAACAAGCCGGCCTGCAACCACAGGACATCGGCTACCTGAACCTGCACGGCACCGCGACCCAGCACAACGACGCCATGGAGAGCCTGGCCGTATCCAGCCTGTTCCCGGCGAGTCCACCGTGCTCCTCGACCAAGCCCATGACCGGCCACACCCTGGGCGCCGCCGGGGCGCTGGAAGCGGCGTTCTGCTGGTTGAGCCTGAGTGCCGACAACCCAACCGGGGCCCTGCCACCGCATGTCTGGGACGGCCAGGCCGACCCGGCACTGCCGCCGCTGAACTGGGTCCGAGCGGGCGACCGCCTCAACCCCCATCCACCGCGCCGCCTGATGAGCAACTCGTTTGCTTTCGGCGGCAACAATGTCAGCCTGATTATCGGAGATGCCCCATGATCGATTGGCCGCTCGCCGAACTGCTGCCCCACGCCGGGGACATGATCCTGATCGACCAGGTCCTGTCCTGCGACGAAGAACAGATCCACACTCGCCTCACCGTGCGCCCGGACGGCCTGTTCAATCGCGAGGACGGCAGCCTGCCGGCCTGGCTCGGCCTCGAGCTGATGGCCCAGAGTGTCGCCGCCTTTGCCGGCTGCCACGCGCGTCGCGACGGCAAGCTGGTGGAGCTGGGTTTCCTGCTCGGCACGCGCAAGTTCAACTGCAATGTGGAACACTTTCCCGTCGGTAGCGAACTGACTATCCATGCCTTGCGTTCGCTGGAAGACGACAATGGCATGGGCGTTTTCGAATGCCATCTGAGCGGTCCCGGCATCCATGCCAGCGCGCGTCTGAACGTGTTCCGTCCACCCCAGGCCAGCGCTTATCTATCCGAATCACAGGAGTTGCGTCATGCCTGAATCCATCCTGGTTACCGGCTCCAGCCGTGGTATCGGCCGCGCCATCGCCCTGCGCCTGGCCCGGGCCGGTTTTGACCTGGTGCTGCATTGCCGCAGCGGCCGCGCCGAGGCCGAGGCCGTCCAGGCCGAAATCCAGGCGCTGGGCCGCCAGGCCCGCGTGCTGCAATTCGATGTATCCGACCGTGAAGCCTGCCGCACCCGCCTGGAAGCCGACGTCGAAGAACATGGGGCCTACTACGGCGTGGTGCTCAACGCCGGCCTGACCCGTGACGGTGCTTTTCCCGCGTTGTCCGAAGAAGACTGGGACCTGGTCCTGCGCACCAACCTCGACGGGTTCTACAATGTGCTGCACCCGGTGATGATGCCGATGATCCGCCGACGAGCACCGGGGCGGATCGTCTGCATCACCTCGGTATCCGGGCTGATCGGTAACCGCGGGCAGGTCAACTACAGTGCCTCGAAGGCCGGCCTGATCGGTGCGGCCAAGGCCCTGGCGATCGAACTGGGCAAACGCCGGATCACCGTCAACTGCGTGGCCCCGGGCCTGATCGACACCGCCATGCTCGATGAAAACGTGCCGGTGGAAGAGCTGCTGAAAATGATCCCGGCGCAACGTATGGGCACCCCGGAAGAAGTCGCCGGCGCGGTGAACTTCCTGATGTCCGCGGAAGCCTCCTACATCACCCGGCAAGTGCTGGCCGTCAACGGAGGGCTGTGCTGATGAAGCGCGTCGTCGTCACCGGCATGGCCGGCATCACCTCCCTAGGCAGCGACTGGGCCAGCATCGAAGCCAACTTCCGGGCTAACCGTAGCGGTATCCGCTACATGACCGAGTGGGAGCGTTTCAGCGAGCTGAATACTCGCCTGGCCGGGCCTATCGACGCTTATGCGGTGCCGTCGCACTGGACCCGCAAGCAACTGCGCAGCATGGGCCGGGTCTCGCGCTTCGCCGTGGGCGCCGCGGAAATGGCCCTGGCCGACGCCGGCCTGCTGGGCGACGACAGCATCCGCGACGGGCGCATGGGCGTGGCCTGCGGTTCGTCCACCGGCAGCACCGACGAGATCAAGGCCTTCGGCCAGATGTTGATCAACTCCGTGGCCGAAGGGCTCAACGCCAATTCCTATGTGCGCATGATGCCGCACACCACGGCGGCCAATATCAGCATCTTCTTCGGTCTCACCGGGCGCCTGATCCCCACTTCCAGTGCCTGCACCAGCGGCAGCCAGGGCATCGGCTATGCCTACGAATCGATCAAGTTCGGGCGCTTGCCGCTGATGCTCGCCGGCGGTGCCGAGGAACTGTGTCCCACCGAAGCCATGGTATTCGACGCGCTCTACGCCACCAGCCTGAAAAACGATGCGCCGCAGAGCAGCCCACGGCCTTACGACAGCGGCCGTGACGGCCTGGTGATCGGGGAAGGCGGCGGCATGCTGGTCCTCGAAGAGCTCGAGCATGCCCTGGCCCGTGGCGCGCATATTCACGCGGAAATCGTCGGTTTCGGCAGCAACGCCGACGGCCAGCACGCTACCCGTCCGGAGCAGAGCACCATGCGCCGGGCCATGGAGCTGGCCCTGGAAGATGCCGGCTTGACGGCGGACGCCATCGGCTATGTGAACGGCCACGGCACGGCCACCGAACAGGGCGATATCGCCGAAACCCTGGCCACCAGCAGCCTGTTCGGCAGCCGCATGCCCATCAGTTCGCAAAAGAGCTTCCTCGGTCACACCCTGGGCGCCTGTGGGGCGCTGGAGTCCTGGTTCAGCATCGAAATGATGAACCGTGACAGCTACATCCACACCCTGAACCTCGACCAGATCGACCCGCAGTGCGGCGAGCTGGATTACCTGCGCGGCGAGTTCCGGCAGATGAGCCACGAGTACGTGATGAACAACAACTTTGCCTTTGGCGGCGTGAACACCTCGCTGGTGTTCCGGCGTTGGCGCTGACTTTTTGAAAACCTCTGGAGAAACCGGAATGTCCTCCCTGCTTCGTGTTGCCCTTGTCGCCCTGGTCCTGTTGACGGCGGCGGGCTGTACCAGCAAACCCATCGTCACCCCGACCCGGACCCTCGCGCCGCAAGTCCTGGCCAGCCAGGATGAAGTGAAACAGGCGATTGTCACCGCCCTGGCCAAGCGCGAATGGAGCGTGCAACGCGTCAATCCGGGTCAGGTCCAGGCCGAGATCACCGTGCGTGAGAAATTCCACGTCGAGATCGACATCAACTACAGCGCCAACGGCTATGCCATCGCCTACCGCAACAGCAGTGGCATGGGTTACCAGGACGGCAAGATCCACAGGAACTACATCCGCTGGGTCACCCTGCTGGACCAGGATATCCTGGCCGAGCTGCGCGCTCATCATGACCAGCCGACGGCGCGTGCTATTGGGGTTGGCGAGGCGCAACCGCTGTCCCGGTAACAGCGTTGAAGGAGCATCTGACGACGGCTCGGTAAGTTGAAACTTGCCGGTTGATCTGAGCGCGGTCCTTGTAGCTGGTTTGCCGGCGATAGCGATGCGACATTCAGCATCGTTATCGCTGACGCACCACGGTCCTGTGGTGCGCCAAGCATCTGCGTTCAGCGGTGTTCTTGAAGACGTCATCGCGAGCAAGCTCTGCTCCTACAAGTGCCACGGCCATCCCGCTCACCCTAAGCCCTGCTCGACTTCAAACTTCCCGAACACGCGAATTTTGTGGCTGCTCGGAGCTTAGAAAAAGGGCTGGATCAGAGGAGCGGTAATGCGGCTCGTGCCACACCACGCCTCGAGAAATTGCCAGTTCGAAATCACCGTCCTCGATTACCCAGACGCTCGACAGGACGGACTGTTGGCTCCCGGTCCCAGTGCGCGATATAACTCGACAGGTCAATCTTTAGCCACCTCACCTTTCCACGCATCACGCGTAAGTCGATACAGAACGTGCCTTGCCAGTGGATGCGCAGCGGGCAGCGTCGGATGATAAAAATCTTCGTCTACCCGGTGCTGCATGCCAAGTCGCTGCATCACCCGCTGCGACCGCTCGTTGGTGGTTGCTGTAAAGGCGACGATTTCCTCAAGTGCCAGTTCGCCGAAACCGAAGGCCAATGCAGCCCTGGCCGCTTCGGTTGCATAGCCTTGTCCCCAATAGTCATGAGCAAGACGCCAGCCAATCTCAATGCAGGGGCTGAAGGGAAGGTCCCGTCGGGGAACGGCCAACCCGGCAAACCCAATAAACGTCGACGTGGAGCGCAGTTCCACTGCCCAAAAGGTAAAACCGTGGTGCTCTTGGTGTTTGCCAATACCCTCTGCGAAGGCATCGCTCTCGGCAGCGCTCAACGGAGCCGGGAAATACTCCATCACATGCCTGTCCGCGTTCATTGCCTGAAAAGCCAGTTTGTCCGACGGTTTCCACAAACGCAGTCGCAGACGCTCTGTTGGAGCCGGTAGCTGTTTGCTTCTGTGCATCCATCATGTCCTTACTTATACAAATACGGGTAGAACCGATCTTTCACTCAACGCTTGTAATCGGCTTAGGCGTTCTTTCGCGAAAAAACTAGCCGGGAGATATGGCAGCCGCAAGGCTGCTGAGGCATTACAGGAAACACCCCACAATAGAAAATGAATCGCCGGACATTTCCCAGGAGATCTCAACACCTTGCAGCGGCCATATCGCCCGACTAGCCTTGGTCAGTCATCGCCCGCGCAGCGGTGTTGGAAAACGACCGAACCATGCAGTCCACAGACAACAAGCTGATAGCGCAAAACTGCAAGCAAAGATTCTGTGCCGAATCCGGCTTCAAATCTCAGACCTGCGGCGCCGTCCGACGCGTCAGCAACTCGATAAACGCCTTGGCCATCGGTGACTTCTGGTCCTTGCGCTGCACCAGCCACACCGCCGACACCGCATCCGGGTCGAGCAATGGCCGATAGACCACCCCGTCGATCCGGATCCGCTGATAGGACGCCGGTAACACCGACACCCCCAGCCCCGCCGCCACCAGACCGATGATGGTCATCGCCTCGCCCGCCTCCTGGGCAAAGTGCGGGCTGAACCCGGCCTGCCGCGCCAAGGTCAACAACTGCGCATACAAGCCACTGCCGTAACTGCGCGGGAAAAACACAAAAGGCTCCAGGGCCAACTCGGACAACTGCATCCCGGCCTCGCTGCCGGCCGCCAGCGGGTGCTTGGCACTAAGCACCGCCACCAGCGGCTCACGCATCAGCTCCACCACGCTCAAGGCGTCCGGCACAGACAAAGGCCGCATCAAGCCCACCTCGATGGACTCATCCATCAACCCATCGGCAACCGTCTTGCTGCTCATCTCCCGCAGGTTCAGGTGCACCGCCGGGAATGCCTGGCGAAAGGCAAAGATCGCCTGGGGAATGGTCGAGTTGAACGGCGCCGACGAGGTAAAGCCGATCTTCAGTTCCCCCAGCTCCCCCAACTGCGCCCGCCGCGCCACATCCGCCGCCTTGTCCACCTGCGCCAGCACCAATCGCGCTTCCTGCAAAAACAGGCGGCCCGCCTCGCTCAACTCGACCCGACGATTGGTCCGGTCGAACAGCCGCGCCCCCAACTCCTGCTCCAGCGCCTGGATCTGCTGGCTCAACGGCGGCTGGGAAATCCCCAACAGCTCCGCCGCGCGGCCAAAATGCAGTTCTTCGGCCACCGCGATGAAGTAGCGCAAATGCCGCAATTCCATGAACACCTCATCAAGTCGTAAAACCTATCAAACAGGTCGAACAATATATTGGAAAGAATAGTTAGCCAGCTATATGCTTTTTCCATTGCCTGACCGGCTGCTCTCCCGAGGTCCCCGTGAAAACTGCTGTCGCTCCCCTCGCTCACGATTTTCCGCCCACCGCGCGAGACGATGTTGTCGCCCAACGCAACGACACCTATATCGAAAAAGGCACCCCGGCGTTCATGCGCACGGTGCTGGCGTTGTTCTCCGGCGGCTTTGCCACCTTTGCCCTGTTGTACTGCGTACAGCCAATGATGCCGGTGCTGTCCCAGGAGTACGGGATCAACGCGGCCCAGAGCAGCCTGATCCTGTCGGTGGCGACCGCCCTGCTCGCCATCGGCCTGCTGATCACCGGACCGATCTCCGACAGCCTCGGACGCAAACCGGTGATGGTGGTGGCGCTGTTCGGCGCGGCGCTGTTTACCCTCCTTGGCGCATTGATGCCCAACTGGCAGGGCGTGCTGGTGATGCGCGCCCTGGTGGGGCTCTCGCTCAGCGGATTGGCGGCGGTCGGCATGACCTATCTGAGCGAGGAGATTCACCCCGGTCACATCGGCCTGGCGATGGGCCTGTATATCGCCGGCAACGCCATCGGCGGAATGAGCGGACGGCTGATCAGCGGCGTGCTGATCGACTTCGTCAGCTGGCACACGGCGATGCTGGTGATCGGCTTCCTGGCGCTGATCGCGGCGACGGTGTTCTGGAAAATCCTGCCGCCGTCGCGCAACTTCCGCCCCAGCCCATTCAATACCCGCAGCCTGATCGATGGCTTCACCCTGCACTTTCGCGACGCCGGCCTGCCGTGGCTGTTCCTGGAAGGCTTCCTGTTGATGGGCAGCTTCGTCACCCTGTTCAACTACATTGGTTACCGCCTGCTGGCCGAACCCTACGGCATGAGTCAGGCGTTCGTCGGCCTGTTGTCCATTGTCTATCTGTCGGGTATCTACAGCTCGGCGCAGATCGGCGCCCTGGCCGACAAACTGGGCCGGCGCAAGGTGCTCTGGGGCATGATCCTGATGATGCTGGTGGGTATTGTCCTGACCCTGGTGACCCCGTTGCCAGTGGTGGTATTCGGTATCCTGCTGTTCACCTTCGGTTTCTTCGGCGCCCACTCGGTGGCCAGTAGCTGGATCGGTCGGCGGGCATTGAAGGCCAAGGGCCAAGCCTCGTCGCTCTATCTGTTTTGCTACTACGTCGGCTCCAGCGTGGCCGGGACCCTCGGCGGGGTGTTCTGGCACTACGCTGGCTGGAACGGCATCGGCCTGTTTATCGGCGCGCTGCTGGTGGTGGCCTTGCTGGTGGCGTTGAAGCTGGCGCGGTTGCCGGCGTTGCCGGGCAATGCAAAAGCCTAGTCACGATTGACCGGCTGGCGGTTGGCGCCGGCCAAGGTACACTGGGCGCATCGTTCCGTTGGGAAAAGGAAGCCGGCATGCGCCTGGACCACCTGCATATTCAGAATTTTCGTTGCTACGAAGATGCCCACTTTGATTTCCAGCCGGGATTCAATCTGGTGGTGGGGGTCAATGGGAGCGGGAAGACTTCGTTGTTGCAGGCGGTGGCGAAGTCTTTTACTGGCGTTGGCGGTGATGACGCGATGATCACCCTAGACACGCCTATCCTCGAAGAGGATGCTCGTTTTGTAATCGACAACTACGATGGTCGGATTCGATCCGAAAAGCGTCTCCCAGTTGTCCTTTCTGCGGTAGGAGATGCGTTCGGATTATCTGAATGGCGCATTCACGTAAGCCAGCCAAATGATGGCTTAGCAACTGAGCATGTAGGCAATCTGAAAGTCGATAAAAATGTCGATATCCCTGTACTCGCCTTTTATCGCGCTAACCGCCGTTGGAAAAGCGCAGGTATTTCCGCAGAATTTGCTGCCCAACAAACAGTATCTCGTCAGGATGGTTATTCAAACTGGTCAGATGCCGTTGTCGATCTGAAGGGTTTCGAGAGCTGGTTGATCGGAAAAACGCTGGAGCGCATGCAAAACCTTTTGGATGCCACGTCAGCAGCAAATATCTTTGATGACGAGTTGGCACTGGTCAACCAAGCCATCCAAGTCGCTCTCCCTCAGGCAGGGAATCTGCGTTACGACTTACGGCTCCAGAGTCTCTTGATCAATATCGATGCAGGGAAAGCCGTTCCATTCAACAGCCTTAGCGATGGCCAGCGCGGCCTCATCGCCCTGATCGCAGATATCGCCCGCCGCATGTGCATCCTCAACCCGCATATGGGTAAGGATGTGCTGAAAAACACCTCGGGCGTGATCATCATCGACGAATTGGATATCCACCTTCATCCGGCCTGGCAACGGGCCATTGTTTCGGCCCTGAAGAACGCCTTCCCCAAAGTCCAGTTCATCGCCGCCAGCCATTCGCCGCAGATCATCGGCAGCTTGCGCCCTGAAGAAATCATCGTGCTGGACAACGGCGACGCCTCTCATCCACGCGTCAGCTATGGCCTGGACTCCAGCCGGGTGCTGGAAGAAGTCATGGGCGTCGCCCAGCGCAAACCGGAAATCGAGCGCCTGCTGAGCGAACTGTTCAACGCCCTGGAAAACAACGACCTGACAGAAGCCAAGGCACGCCTCACCGCCCTCAAGGCAAAAGCCCCAGACCTGCCCGAGTTCGTCCGGGCCGAAGCCCTGCTCAAGCGCAAGGAGGTGCTCGGCAAATGAGGCAAGTGATCAAGGGAACTGAACCGGCTTCATTCACCGACTGGAAGGCCGCGGCAAACGAGGATTGGCAGCCCACCTATGACACGCTGCAAAACCCCGAAAAGCGCGAGTTGCACCTGAGCCTGCTACAAGAGCAACACTTCGCTTGTTGCTACTGCGGACAGGAGATCGATCTCGACAGCAGTCATATCGAACACTTTCGCCCCCAGGAAGATTTCGAGCATCTGGCATTGGCCTATGAAAACCTGCACGCCTCATGCTTGAGAGAAACCAAACCCGGCAATCCGTCGCATTGCGGTCATCGCAAGGGCAACTGGTTCGACGAAGAACTTCATATCCCGCCCGTCCAGGCAGGCTGCGAACAACGTTTTCGTTATCTGCTCACGGGTGAGATACAAGCCTCGGGCAACAACGACCTGGCAGCCACGACGATGATCGGTGTGCTGGCCCTGGATATCGCCTACCTCAACAATCGTCGCGAAGAACTTCTACAAGGCTTCTTCGATGACGACTTTCTGCTAGAAGCCGAGGAGCAGGATCTGCTCAAAACCATCATGGCTTTCCGTACGGTCGACGATGCCCGCGAAAGTCCCTTCAGCCATGTCATCGCCCGCTACGCGGAGCAGTTGCTCGGCCCTTAATCTGCACGCCACACAACCTGCGCCACCAACAGCAGATCGCGCTTCTCCAGGCTCAACGACTGCAATACCGCGCCAGACTGCTCCGTCTGGTCCAACCACTGCAGCAAGGCCACGGCATTACCGCTGATCGTGACCCGCAGCGACTGGCCGTCCTGGTCCAGTTGCTGCAACTCCAGCCCCGCCGCCGCCACCGTTTCACTCAGCCGGGTCGACAAGGACCGGGAAGGGCTTGGACGATGACTCGCGGGCTGGGCGCGCTGGACTTCAGCCGCCAGCAGCAGGCGCTGTTGATACAAGCGCTCGCCCCTTTCCAGACGCTGTTGCGCCGGTTGCCACAAACCACTGAACAAGGTCACCATCAGCAGGAAAACCCCCAGGCCGACCAGCATCCTTCGATCCCGCTGACCCAAGCCCTGCCACCTTTGCGTGAACGCCGCCGGTAACGCCAGTGACCTGATCATCGGTTGTTCTCCTCCAGCATCAGTACCGCCTGCACTCGCTCGCGATCCTTGCTGGCGCTGCCCAGTCTGATCGGCAAAGCGCTGCCCTGGCCACGCTCGCGCAAGCGCTCAAGTTCGGTAAAACTGCCGGCCGTCAGCAACAGTGTCCAACCCGTGCCGGCGCGGTATTCGATACGTTGAACTTCAACACTGCTGCCTCCGACCAGCTGTTCGATCAATTGCACCAGACGCCCCATCTGACTCCCCGGCGGGTCGGTCCGCTCCTGCAAGGCTTTGAGTTGAGCCGCCAGATCAACAATGCGGGTCTGCTCGGGATACAAACTCTGGAAGTGCTGCACACTCTGCCCGTACAACTGCCCCGCAGCACTTTCCAGGTAGTGGGCGCGCGCCAGGGTAGAACACCAGAACACCGCGAACAGCGCCAGCGCCGACAGCACCAACGCCCCCCACGGCCAGCGCGCCCGCACTTGGCGAAACTCACCTTGCAGCAGGTCCAACGCGTGCGAATGACTGGCAAGCAGCAATGCCGCGGTATCGCCCTGTCGATCAGCACCCATCCAGCACAGATCGTCCGGCAACCTGGCTCGCAGCACCTCCAGATCCTCGGGTGACAGTGCCAGCCGCACCTCGGTGGCCCCACCCAACAGCCATCTTCCGGCCCACCAGACACCATAAGCCTGATCATCCGGCAACAAATCGGCATCCACCTTGACGCTGACCACTTGCAGCCCCGAGTCCCGCAACAACGCCAGGATCGCCTCGAAGCGTTCCTTGTTGATCGCCAGCAGCGGATAGCGCGAGTCCTTGGTCGCCGTACCGACCGCGATATGCACGCCATCCAGTTCCTCGGCCAGGCGCTCCTCAACGGCATAGGCCAGCGCCTGGGCCGTGGGCTTGCGTCGACCAGGCCAGGGCTCGCTACGCAAGCCGCTGCAGATTTCCACCGGCAGGATCACCCGCACCGCTTGCCCCGACAGGAACGTCGCCGCCTCGACCAGGGTCACACCGCGGTACTCGCCGTCCGCCTGCCAGTAGCCGACCGGCCAGGTAGCGTCGCAGGTCGCCAAGCCTGCGGCGGTGAGATAAAGCCAGTTGTTCATAACGGCAATTCACCTTGAGTCGGAGCCAGGAAGCGGCGTTGCAGGACGCGCAGCCGACGACTATCGCGAGAGCGCTCCAGATCGCTGACCAGCCGCAGTCGCGCCGTACCCGCGCCGACCTCGACCGTAACCCGAAACCAACGGCTGTCGACACCCAGGCCATGACTGGCGATGCCCAGCCCATCCAACCCCGGTGCCCGGGTAAATGCATGGGCGTCGACGTAGCCTTCCGGCGGACGCTGGGCGGCAAAGTCCCGGGCGCTGGCAGGCGTCATGTCTTCCAGGGTCGCCAGCAGCGTGGCCGATGCGGTATTGACGTTCAGCGTTGCCTCGGCCGGCAGCAACGCGACGAAGGGTTGCAGGCGCTGCAAAAGGTCCTGGTCGACGCCGGGCAACAGGCGCAACTGGCTGGTGTCGCTGACCTCGGTGCCACGCAGCGGCGCCAGGTCGAACACCGGGATCTCCAGCGCCGCCAGCAGCCGGCTCCAGCGTGCCTGGCTGATTTCATCGGCCTTGCCGGGCAGCAGCAGGCGAGTCAGGTTGAAGCGCCCGGCCAAGTCTTCGATCTCGATCCGCCTCTCGACACCCGACAACTCGAACGGCAGCACCGGACGCGCCCAGGGCTGAGCCAGATTGATCGTCTTCGTCTCAAGCGGATCAGCCGCCAGCAACAGCTCTCGCGCCCAACTCTCTGCCGCGAGGGCCCACTGCCGCAGTTGCACCTGGTGAATATGCTGCGCGCTGCTCTGCAAGGCTCGCGTGTGACTGCGCAACAAGCCGCCAACCAGGAACAGCGCCAGGGTCATGATCAGCAGCACGCTGATCAGCGCCACGCCGCGTTGACCCGATCGATTCATGCCCCCTCCGACAGCAGGATGACACGGCGAATCTCTGCGAAGCGGCCAGCGGAGAGGGTGATTTCCAACGCTCGCGGGTGCACCGGGGAGCGCCCCGGCGTCGACGTCCCGTCACTGCGCCAACCGACCTTGTCCACATACAGCCGCCACTGCAAGGCACGCACGTCCCTGAGCACCGGCTGTTTGTGAGTCTCGGGCAGGTCAAGGCTACGCTGGTAGCGCCACAAGGTGCCCTCTTCGAGACGATAGGCAACCTCCTGGCGTTCGCTGCGCGGCTCATCCAGCGGATTGCGCGCATTGCCGCGTTGCAGGTTCAACTGACCCGCCCTCAGTGTCACGGCCACGCCCTCTTTCGGGATCGTCGCCTGCATGACATCGCGCTCCAGCAGTGCCATCGCCCGTTGCAGGTTGCGCAGGCCCTGTTCATGGCTGCTGACCCGGGCCTGGGTCAGCAGCACGCCGTCGTACAGACGATGACTGGCCAGGCCGATCAGGCTGAAAAGCGCCAGGGCGATCACCAGTTCGACCAGGGTGAAGCCGGCCGGTCTATTCATCTCGAGCCCGCACCCAGGTACTGGCGTGGTGCAGCACCGGCCCGCCGTCAACCAGCCGCACGGCAATCTCGACCTTGAGCAAGCGCGGGGCGGACGCTGGCGTGACCACCTGCTCCAGGCGCCATTCGCGCTGGTCGAAGCGCTGGCGAAGCACCTGTCGTCCCTGGGCCGGAGGGGCTTTCAGGCGCAGTTCACTCAACTGATTGTCCGCCAGCCAGGTGGCGAACAGGCGCTCCTGCAGCGTGCCGCTCTGGCGCACCACGAACTGGCTGGCGGAGAGCACGCTGCTCGCCAGCACGGCAAAGATCGCCAGGGCGATCATCACCTCGAGCAAGGTAAACCCCGACTCAGCTTTCATCGATGGCCGGATCGCCGAGACCGTCACCGGAGACACTCAACCAGCGCCGCTGCGCGGATTCGTAATGCAGGGTGAAGGCACTCATTTCATCGCTGCTCAGCACCAGCAACTGCGGCTGATTCACCCGATCGCCCAATTTCAGCGGACGGCCTTCAAGCTCCAGGCGAAAATACAGGCCGTCGGGCAACCGATAGGCCGCCCCCGCCGGCTGCCAGTCGGGCCGCTCGAAGACCATCACCTGATAACCCTCGGCACCGATCCGCAAACCATATTCCTGACTGTTGACCACGGCGTATTCGCGCAACTGTTGCAGCAGATGCACCAACGCACCGGCCTCCTGGCGGGCCTGACGCACCGGGCTCGGGTTCATGCCAACGGCGATCAGGCCGGCCAGCACACTGATCACCACGATGGACACCAGCAACTCCAGCAGGGTGAAACCAGGCGAACGTCCACGCATGGATCAATCGCTCCAGTTACCGATATCGGTGGCAAGGTCTTCGCCGCCGGAAACACCGTCGGCGCCGAAGGAGTACAGGTCGTAGCCCTTGGTCCGCGTACCCGGACTCAGGTACTGGTAAGACGTGCCCCAGGGATCGACCGGCAGTTTTTGCAAATAACCCTGCGGGTTCCAGTTCCGCGGTTCCGGCACACCCAGCGGACGCTTGACCAACGCCTCCAGGCCCTGTTGGGTCGAGGGGTACTGAAAGTTGTCGAGCCGGTACATTTCCAGGGCGGTGCCGATGGCTTTGATATCGGCGCGGGCCGCAGTGACCTTGGCCTGGTCCGGGCGGCTCATGAACTGCGGCAGCACCATCGCGCCGAGCACTCCGAGAATCACCACCACGACCATGATTTCGATCAGGGTGAAGCCACGTTGTCGCTGTGTTCCAGAGGTTCTCATCAGATCAGTTCACCAGTTGGTTGAGGCTAAGAATCGGCAACAGAATCGCCATCACGATCAACATCACGATGGCCCCCATGATCAGCAGCATCGCCGGCTCGAAGAGGCTCACCAGCAGCTCGATACGAGCCGCCAGGGTTTTCTCCTGCTGCTCGGCGGCCCGCGCGAGCATGCGGTCGAGTTCGCCCGCGCGTTCGCCGCTGGCGATCATGTGCAGCATCAGCGGCGGGATATCGCCGCTACGCTCCAGGCCACCGGTCAAGGTGCCGCCCTCGCGCACCGCGCGCGCAACCTCGCCCATGCGCGCGCGAATCGGCAGGTTGCCAATCACCGCCGCGGCGATTTCCAGGGCGTCCACCAGAGGCACTGCGCTCTGGCCGAGCAGTGCCAGGGTGCTGGCGAAACGGGATGCCTCCATTGCCTTCAGGACCGCGCCGATCAGCGGCGCGCGCAGCAACCAGGCGTGCCAGCGCCAGCGCAAGGCCGGGCGGCGCAGTGCCCAGCGCATGAGCAAGGCCAGCCCCGCCAGCCCGAGCACCAGCAGCCAGCCGTAACGCTGCAAGCCGTGGCTCAGGCTGATCAGGCCCTGGGTCAGCAGGGGCAAGGCCTGGCCATTGTTGATAAAGACCTTCACCACATCCGGCACCACATAGCCGAGCAGCCCGCCGACGATGGCCAGCGCGGCGAACAACAGGATCAACGGATAGACCAGCGCCAGCTGGATCTTCTGTCGGGCCTGCTGGCGCGCCTCGGTGTACTCGGCAAGCCGTTCGAGCACCGCGCCCAGATGCCCGGAGCGCTCGCCGGCGGCGACACTCGCGTGAAACATGTGCGGGAACGCCCGGGGAAATCCCGCAAGCGCCGACGCCAGGTCATAGCCCTCCATGACCCGGCCGCGCACTGCCGCCAACAGGTTGCCGACCCGACGTTTTCCACTCTGCGCCGCCACCGCCCGCAAGGCCTCTTCCAGCGGCAACCCGGCCTGGATCAGGGTCGAGAGTTGCAGCGTCAGCAACGCCAGTTCACTGGCCTTCAACCCCGTGGCGCGGTTGAAACCTGTGCTCGCGCCAGTAGGGCCGCGGACGCTTTTCAGTTGCGTCGGCAACAGCCCGCGCTCACGCAGCAACTGGCGGGCGTGGCGCGGACTGTCGGCCTCCTGCTGACCGCGACAGCGGCGACCGTTGGCATCCTGGGCCTGATAATCGAAAGCCGGCATTCTCAGTCCTCCTGGGTGACGCGCAGCAGTTCGTCGAGACTGGTGCGGCCTTCGAGAACCAACCGTTGGCCGTCCTGGAACAGGCTGCGCGATACCGCCCGGGCCTCGCGGACCAGCTCGGGCTCACTGGCGCCGTTGTGGATAAGCTCCGCCAGGGCCGGGGTAATGCCGATCAACTCGTAAAGCCCGATACGCCCGCGATAGCCTTGCTGACAGTGCTCGCAGCCGTGGGCCCGAAAGAGTCCGGGTGGGTGGCGGTCCTCGACCCCCAGGCGCTGGCAGGTGGCCGCGTCCGCCACATAGGCGCTCTTGCACTCGTTGCACAGACTGCGCACCAGACGCTGGGCCAGCACCCCGACCAGGGACGACGCCAGCAGATAGGCATCCACGCCCATGTCCAGCAGCCGCGTCACCGCGCCCACCGCGCTGTTGGTGTGCAGGGTCGACAACACCAGGTGTCCGGTCAGGGAGGCCTGTACGGCGATCTCGGCGGTTTCGCGGTCGCGGATCTCGCCAACCATGACCACGTCCGGGTCCTGCCGCAGGATCGCCCGCAAGCCCCGGGCGAAGGTCATCTCGACCTTGGGATTGACCGGCGTCTGGCCGATGCCCGGCAGGTGGTACTCGATGGGGTCTTCGACGGTGAGGATATTGCGGGTCTGGTCGTTGAGGCTGCTCAGCGCCGCGTACAGGCTGGTGGTCTTGCCCGAACCGGTGGGGCCGGTGACCAGGAAAATGCCGTGGGGTTTGCCGAGAATACGCTGGAAGTGCTCCAGGGTCGGCGTCGGCATACCCAGGCGTTGCAGGTCGAGGCGGCCAGCCCGCTGGTCCAGCAGGCGCAGGACCACCCGTTCGCCGTGGGCCGAGGGCAAGGTGGAAACCCGCACATCGACTTCATGTCCGGCCAGGCGCAAGGCGATCCGTCCGTCCTGGGGCACGCGCTTCTCCGCGATGTCCAGCCGGGCCATGACCTTGATCCGCGACACCAGCAGGTTCGCCAGTTCGCGCCGGGGCTTGAGCACTTCACGCAGTTGGCCGTCGATGCGCATGCGTACCGACAGGCTGTGCTCAAAGGTCTCCAGATGCACATCCGAGGCCTTCTCGCGCACTGCCTCGCCAAGCAGCGCGTTGATCAGGCGAATGATCGGTGCGTCACCCTCCTGCTCCAGCAGGTCGGCGGTCCGCGGCAGTTGTTCGGCCAGGCTCATCAGGTCGAGCTCGTCGTCCAGGCCCTGCGCCACCTGCCGCGCCGCGCTATGACCGTCGCTGTAGGCGGCGGCGAGGCGAACGGCGAACAGCGGCGCGTCAAGCACCTGCAAGGGCAGTTCGGCGGCGATCAGGCGCCGCGCCTCGGACACCGCGGTCAATGGCGTGTCGGCCCGGATCGACAGGCAGGCGCCCTCGCCTTGCGCTTCCAGCAAGACCCCGTGACGGCGGGCAAAGCCGAACGGCAGGCGCGGCTTCATGGCGCCCCGACCTTCTGCCGCCGCAGGTCTATCGCCGGCTCGATCGCTTCACCATCGAACAGCTGCCGAGCCTCGCGCGGCAACAACAGTGAGTTGCTCTTTCCGGCGGCAGGCTGGCTGAGCTGGCGCAGGCTGTTGTAACGCTGCTCGCTGACCTCGGCGATATCCGCCCTGGAGCGGACGATGGTCGGGCGCAGGAACACCATCAGGTTGGTTTTTTCATGTTTCTCGCTGTTCCAGCGGAACAAGGCCCCCAGGTACGGAATATCGCGCAGCAGCGGCACACCGCTTTCCTGGACGCGGACACTGTCCTTGATCAACCCGCCGATCACGATGATCTCGCCATCGTCGGCGAGGATGGTGCTCTTGAGGGTACGCTTGTTGGTGATCAGGTCGTTGGGAGCCAGTGTATTCGCCGCGAGTTCGGAGTTTTCCTGCTCGACCCGCAGGCGCAGGGTGGAGCCTTCGTTGATATGCGGACGGATCTTCAGCTTGATCCCGATATCATGGCGCGTGACCGTGTTGAAAGGGCGGTCGGTGCCCGTACCGGAGGTCTGGTAGGACCCACTCTGGAACGGCACGTTCTGCCCCACCAGGATCTCGGCCTCCTGGTTGTCCAGGGTCAACAGGCTGGGGGTGGACAGCACGTTGTTGTGGGTATTGCTCGCCAGGGCGGAGACCAGCATGCCGAAGCGATCGTTGCCGACGCGCAACATGAGACCATCGGGAAGCGTGGCCGTGGGGTCACCGAGCTTGGGCACGGTAATACCGGCACCGGCAAAGACAACCCCACCCTGGACACTGCCGGACTGGCCGCCCCACTGCACACCAAGGGCCTCGTGGATATCCCCGGAAATCTCGACAATCGCCGCGTGGATCAACACCTGCGAACGCGGCTGATCGAGTTGCCGAGCGATGTTTTCCAAGGTGCGGACCTGGGTCGGCTCGGCGATCAGAACCAGGGCATTCTGGCTTTCGTCAGCCTTGACCACAGCCTTGCTGGAAGTAGCTTCCCGGCTGCTGGCCGCACCGGCTTCCTGGCCAAGCCCCTGGCCCATGGCATCCAGCACCTCGGCCAACTGCTTGGCATCGCTGTGGCGCAGGCGGATCACCCGGGCATTATCGGCCACGGCCGCCGCCGGGGTGTCGAGGGAACGGGCCAGGTCGCCCAGGCGCTTGCGTACATCCCGGGTGCCGATGATCAGCAGGCGGTTGTTGCGCGAATCGGCGATGACCTGACTCCCCGACTCGGCCCCTTGCCGGCCCAGGGATTGCTCCATGATCCGCGCCAGCTCATTGGCCAGCCCATGACGTAACTGGATCACGTCATGGGCATTCTTCTGCCCGAGATCCAACTGCCGGACGATCTTCGCGATACGCCGGACATTCGCCGCGCTGTCGGTGATGACCAGGGCATTGGCCGACGCCGATGGGCCGACATAGCCGTTGACGGAAACCAGCGGCCGTACCAGTCCGGCGATATCGGCGGCGACGCTGCTGCCGAGCGCCACCACTTCGGTGACGAACTGGCCGCTCTGGGCGCTGGCACTGTCGGTGCTGCTGGCGCGGGTACGGGCATCGGCCACGGGCGCGATCAGAATGCGGTCGCCTTCGTCGATCACCGTGAAGTTGTGCGCGTCGAGGACCGAATAGAACAGCCGGCGCACCCCTTCACGGTCCAGGGCCTGCTCGGAGAGGACGGTGATCCGCCCCTGCACTCGCGGATCGAGCACCACCGTGGTGCCGAGAATAGAGGACATTTCCCGCACCACATCGCGTAACTCGGCATCGTTCATCGCCAATTGCCATTGCGGCTCATCAGCCAGCGCGCCCGACGGCAGCATCAGGCTGACGATCAGACTCAAGCGCTTCAGGCAGTACCGGGCGGGAGCGAAGGAGCTGTTCATTTACTCACCCCGCCCCCGCGTAGCCGTCGGTCGAAGATAACGGGAAGACGCTGGGGCGGTGCCATCGGGACCGGAGCCCTTGAGCGCCTGCAAGGTGGTACGGCCCGGCGGCTCCAGCGCCAACAGCTCCTCGCGGCCGTTGCGCCAGAGCAGCACCCGGCCGCTCTCGATGCGGCGCAGCACGCTGCCACCTGGCAGGCTTTCCCCCACCCGGTAGATCCGTTGGCCGTCGGCCCCCGTCAGCAGCGCGCGGGAGTCGCCCGAACTGGAGACAAAGCTGGCCTGCAGCTTCAAGGATTCGGCGCTGCGGACCAGCGGTCCCTGGACCACCAGCCCCATCACCGTGGCCACGGCGAGGTGGTTGGGCGGCGTGCGCTCGGTCGCCATCGAGCGGCTGCCGATTTCCACCGCGGGGACTGTCGGCAATGCCTGACGGAACGCCCGTTCACTCCATAACGACAGCGCGGCATAACCCAGCGGCAGCGCACACAACGCCAGGTTCAAGAGACCTACTGCGTCCCTGCGGATACGAGCACTCATCGCCACAGCCGCCGGAGTATTCGATGAGCGGAAACTTCATGACGGATAACCACGCCAATATGCAAACCCAGCAGAACAGCCAGAACAACGCAGAAAACATCATGGCTTCTTTTAAGAAAACAAAGAAAAACACCGACAACAAAGAAAGAGATAAATAGTACCGCAATAGCAATATTAGAAAAAATCACTGCATCTTTGAACAGCATCCAACTATCAAACAAAGCCCCATAAAAACCGTTGATCAGCGCCCATAAAACAACGGCGACCGACAACCAGTAAAAAAAGACTAGTGTTCTAGAGTAAAACAATTGCACTCACCCAAAAACAGGCAACGAAACTGCCCATACCGCGAATGCGCCGGGCGGCCCAACAGCCCGGCGCTCAACGCCAGTGGTTATTTAGCGATCCAGGCATCTCGCCAGTTCGACCCGACACCGGGCACATAGTGGTGGCTGTTGATCTTGCACCAGCCACCTGCGGGGAACGGCAGGCACTCATAGACGTTACCGTCGGCCAGAACCTTGGTTCCGGACTGGTAGTTGGCAATGCCTTCCGGATAGACGAAATCATAGTCCTGGCTGCCGCCCTCGCCGCCAAGCTCCACGGACACCAGGTCCTGACGGGTGGTGCGACCGTCAACGGTCACGCCGACCAGTTTGAGTTCATGAGCGCCCGGCTCGCTGCGCACAGCCACGCTCAGTAGGCTATTACCGGCCTCCACGAGTTGCGTCATGCTGCCCACCGGCTTGTTGGCGGCATCGAAGACCGTGGCCTCGATGTTCATTTTGCGGTTGGTGAGCACCGGGAAAGGCATCGTCAAACGCCCTGCCTCGAGCTCGAGTTGGCTACCGAGAGTGGAAATCTTCATCTCGGCGGCGGCATCTTCCTGCATCAACACGTCGAGCTCGTAGCGATTGACACCGCTTTCGGCCTTGGCGAACAGCTTGTTCACCCCCTTGACCGGCTCGATCGCACCGTCTTCGCCACGAATACCGGCACGCACCAGAACCTGGCCCTGGTTGAGCTTCTCGGCCAGCTTGAACGACCAGTTCTCCGGCTTGCCTTCTTCATCGTCGACAATAGTGATTTCAGCGCTGTAGGCAGCGCTTTCACCCTCGCCGGTCATGGCACGGACCTTGACCTTGTCAGCCGCCAGCAGGGCCTGGGTCGGGGTGATGTTACCAACGGTTTTCCAACCATCCGGGGCCAGTTCCTCGGCGACGATATTCACGTCGACCACGTTGTGGAACGCTCCGCCGGTGTCATGCACGGTCCACATGCCGAGGATCACGTGATGCCCGCTCTTGTCGGCCGGAATCTCGCACTCGTGCTTCTCGCGGGCCGCGCCGTCGCTGCCCTGAGGCTGGTCGGTGGGCAAGCGACCGCCGGCGTCGACGAGGCAGAACGGGGTCAGGTCAAACGACGCGCGGGCCAGCGGCAGGTTGGGGTTCCAGCCATTTCTGGTAATGAAGTACTCATACTTGGTCGCCGGATGAGTCGCCTTGTAGTACCAGTCAAAGTTGATCTTACGATCGAGGATTTCGGTCTTGTACCAGCGGCTGGCCGACTGTACATCCAGGGCGGAAAACGCTTCTATCGCACCACTGGCAATCTTGCCGTCCGCCACCCCGCCATTGGGGAACCCCTTGGTGGTTTCACCGACGCTTTGTGGCTCGTACTGCGCATTGCCGCAATCCTTGTTCAAGCCCTGCTGGCAAGCCAAGGCCCGGGACGGCGGATCATTCAGGTAACCGTGCGCGGCAACCTGCTGCGAAGCCACCAAGGTCGCGATCACCGCCAGGGCGGAAACACACCCCGAAGCCCTGCCGAGCGCCGACATCTTTCTGTTCATTCAATTCAACTCCAAACCAATCCTATTTATTGGGTTACCGCGCATCCCTCCAAGATGAATGGCCCCTTTTTACTTCCATCGGTGCTCAATCGATCCATGCCGTCGTCCTGGCCGCAAAGATCAACCGTGAAACAAATGAATTTCGGAGTACGCATTGTACGAACTTGCTTTTTTTTATATGTAGGAAAGGTCCGGTGAAGGTGCGTGACAGCTCCGCACTTCATTTATTCATACAAGCGCTAGGGCTAAATGCAAAAACCCCGCCGAGGCGGGGTCATTGAGGAGGCGCGGGAAGAATCAGCGATGGTACTGCGCGGAGAACTCGTGCACGGCATTGATAAACGCACCGGCATGTTCTGGATCGACTTCCGGGGTGATGCCGTGGCCGAGGTTGAACACATGACCGGAACCTTCGCCGTAGCTTGCGAGAATACGTGCTACTTCGGCGCGGATGGCCTCGGGTTTGGCATACAGCACCGTCGGGTCCATGTTGCCCTGCAAGGCGACCTGGTTGCCGACCCGGCGACGGGCTTCGCCCAGGTCGCAGGTCCAATCCAGGCCCAGGGCATCGGCACCGGCCTCGGCGATGCTTTCCAGCCACAGGCCACCGTTCTTGGTAAACAGGATCACCGGAACCTTGCGTCCTTCGTGCTCCCGAATCAGGCCACTGACGATCTTGCGCATATAGGCCAGGGAAAACTCCTGATAGGCCGCCGCCGACAGGTTGCCACCCCAGGTGTCGAAAATCTGCACGGCCTGGGCACCGGCGAGGATCTGCCCGTTGAGATAGGAGGTAACCGACTGCGCCAGTTTATCCAGCAGCAGGTGCAGGGCCTGGGGGGTGTCATAGAGCATGGCCTTGGTCTTGCGGAAGTCTTTCGACGAACCGCCTTCGACCATGTAGGTGGCCAGGGTCCAGGGACTGCCGGAGAAACCGATCAGCGGCACGCGGCCATTGAGTTCACGGCGAATGGTACTGACCGCGTCCATGACATAACCCAGGTCTTTCTGCGGATCGGGGATCGGCAGAGCCTCGATATCGGCCAGGGTACTGATGACCTTTTTGAAGCGTGGGCCTTCGCCTGTTTCGAAATACAAGCCCTGGCCCATGGCATCGGGGATGGTTAGGATGTCGGAAAACAGGATCGCGGCGTCCAGGCCCGGGTAACGGTCCAGAGGCTGCATCGTGACTTCGCAGGCGAACGACGGGTTCATGCACAGGCTCATGAAATCGCCGGCCTTGGCGCGACTGGCGCGGTATTCCGGCAGGTAGCGACCGGCTTGACGCATCATCCACACGGGAGTGACGTCTACGGGTTGCTTGAGCAGGGCGCGGAGGAAACGGTCGTTCTTCAGGGCAGTCATGTCGGCATCCGGAAAAAAAGTGCGGGCATTTTCTCAGAGCGCGACGCAAAAGGCACGGCAAGAGCCGTGCCTTTTGTCTATCGGGTCAATTTGTCGCGGATATGTAGGAGCAACCGGTCAGAGACCCAGGTAGTCGAGGATCCCTTCGGCGGCATTGCGCCCTTCGAAGATCGCCGTCACCACCAGGTCGGAACCACGCACCATATCGCCACCGGCAAAAATCTTCGGGTTGCTGGTCTGGTGCTTGAACTGACCCTGTTCCGGGGCCACCACGCGGCCCTGGCTGTCGGTCTGGATGCTGAACTGCTCGAACCACGGCGCCGGGCTAGGACGGAAGCCGAAGGCGATAACCACGGCGTCGGCCGGGATAATCTCCTCGGAGCCCGGGATCGGCTCGGGGCTGCGACGACCACGGGCATCCGGCTCGCCGAGACGGGTCTCGACCACCTTCACGCCTTCGACCTTGTCTTCACCGACAATTGCGATCGGCTGGCGGTTGTAGAGGAACTTCACGCCTTCTTCCTTGGCGTTCTTCACCTCTTTACGCGAGCCGGGCATGTTCGCCTCGTCACGACGATAGGCACAGGTCACCGACTTGGCGCCCTGACGAATCGAGGTGCGGTTGCAGTCCATCGCCGTATCGCCGCCGCCGAGTACCACGACCTTCTTGCCCTTCATGTCGACGAAGTCTGCCGGCGACTTTTCAAAGCCCAGGTTGCGATTGACGTTGGCAATCAGGAAATCCAGGGCGTCATACACGCCCGGCAGGTCCTCGCCGGCAAAGCCGCCCTTCATGTAGGTGTAGGTGCCCATGCCCATGAACACCGCATCGTATTCGGCGAGCAACTGCTCCATGGTCACGTCCTTGCCCACCTCGGTGTTGAGACGGAACTCGATGCCCATGCCGCTGAAGACTTCGCGACGATTGCTCAACACGGTCTTTTCCAGCTTGAACTCGGGGATACCGAAGGTCAGCAGGCCACCGATTTCCGGGTTCTTGTCGAACACCACCGGGGTCACCCCGCCGCGCACCAGCACGTCGGCACAGCCCAGGCCCGCCGGCCCCGCACCGATGATCGCGACCCGCTTGCCGGTCGGCTTGACCTTGGACATGTCCGGACGCCAGCCCATGGCGAACGCGGTGTCGGTGATGTACTTCTCCACCGAACCGATGGTCACCGCGCCAAAACCGTCGTTGAGGGTGCAGGCACCCTCGCACAGACGATCCTGCGGGCACACCCGACCGCAGACTTCCGGCAAGGTGTTGGTCTGGTGGGACAGCTCGGCGGCGGCGAGAATATTGCCCTCGGCCACCAGTTTCAGCCAGTTGGGAATGAAGTTGTGCACCGGGCACTTCCATTCGCAATACGGGTTACCGCAACCCAGGCAGCGGTGGGCCTGGTCGGCCGACTGCTGGGGTTTGAAGGGTTCGTAGATTTCCACGAACTCTTTCTTGCGCTGACGCAACAGTTTCTTCTTCGGATCCTTGCGCCCGACATCGATGAACTGGAAGTCGTTACTCAGACGTTCAGCCATTACAAAAACCTCATCAAACTCTTCAGGCGCATCACTGCGGGTTGGCACGGGTGCTGGAAAGCAACGACTTCAAGGTAGCCGCCTTGGGCTTGACCAGCCAGAAGCGCCGCAGATAGTCATCCAGGTTCTCGGCGAGGTTACGACCCCACTCGCTGTCGGTCTCCTCGACATACTCGTCCAGCACGTGTTGCAGGTGGCTGCGATAGGCTTCCATGGCTTCACCGCTGATCCGCTGGATCTCCACCAACTCGTGGTTCACCCTGTCGACAAAGGTATTGTCCTGGTCCAGCACATAGGCGAAACCGCCGGTCATGCCCGAACCGAAGTTGTACCCGGTCTTGCCCAGTACACAGACGAAACCACCGGTCATGTACTCGCAGCAGTGATCGCCGGTGCCTTCGACCACGGTGTGGGCCCCGGAGTTACGCACGGCGAAACGCTCGCCCGCGGTGCCGGCGGCGAACAACTTTCCGCCAGTGGCGCCGTACAGACAGGTGTTGCCGATAATGGCACTGTCCTGGGTCTTGTAGGCACTGCCCTTGGGCGGAACGATAACCAGCTTGCCGCCGGTCATGCCCTTGCCCACATAGTCGTTGGCATCGCCTTCCAGGTACATGTCCAGGCCACCGGCGTTCCAGACGCCGAAGCTCTGGCCAGCGGTACCCTTGAAGCGGAAGGTGATCGGCGCCTTCGCCATGCCCTGGTTGCCGTGCAGACGGGCGATTTCACCGGAGATCCGCGCACCGATGGAACGGTCGCAGTTGCAGATATCCAGGGCGAACTCGGCGCCGCTGAGATCCTTGATCGCCGGCAGGGCCATCTCGACCATCTTCTCGGCCAGCAGGCCCTTGTCGAATGGCGGGTTGCGCTCAACCTGGCAGAACTGCGGCTTGTCCGCCGGGATGTGATCGCTGCCCAACAGCGGCGTCAGGTCCAGGTGGTTCTGCTTGGCGGTTTCGCCTTTGAGGATTTCCAGCAGGTCGGTACGCCCGATCAGTTCCTCAAGGGTACGCACGCCCAGCTTGGCCAGCCACTCACGGGTTTCCTCGGCGACATAGGTGAAGAAATTCACCACCATGTCGACGGTGCCGATGTAGTGGTCCTTGCGCAGCTTCTCGTTCTGGGTCGCCACGCCGGTGGCGCAGTTGTTCAGGTGGCAGATGCGCAGGTACTTGCAGCCCAGGGCGATCATCGGCGCGGTGCCGAAACCGAAGCTCTCGGCGCCGAGGATGGCCGCCTTGATCACGTCGAGGCCGGTTTTCAGGCCGCCGTCGGTCTGCACCCGGACCTTGCCGCGCAGATCGTTGCCGCGCAGGGTCTGGTGGGTTTCGGCCAGGCCGAGCTCCCACGGTGCGCCGGCATACTTGATCGAGGTCAGCGGCGAGGCACCGGTACCGCCGTCATAGCCGGAAATGGTGATCAGGTCGGCATAGGCCTTCGCCACGCCAGCGGCGATGGTGCCGACACCGGCTTCCGCCACCAGCTTCACCGAGACCAGCGCCTGCGGGTTGACCTGTTTCAGGTCGAAGATCAGCTGCGACAAGTCCTCGATGGAGTAGATGTCGTGATGCGGCGGTGGCGAGATCAGGGTCACGCCCGGGACTGCATAGCGCAGCTTGGCGATCAGGCCGTTGACCTTGCCGCCAGGCAGCTGGCCACCTTCGCCGGGCTTGGCGCCCTGGGCGACCTTGATCTGCAGCACTTCGGCGTTGACCAGGTATTCCGGGGTCACGCCGAAACGGCCGGTCGCCACCTGCTTGATCTTCGAACTTTTGTTGGTGCCATAACGCGCCGGATCTTCACCGCCTTCGCCGGAGTTGGAACGCGCGCCCAGGCGGTTCATGGCTTCGGCCAGGGCTTCGTGGGCTTCCGGCGACAAGGCGCCAAGGGAGATACCCGCCGAGTCGAAACGCTTGAGGATCGATTCCAGCGGTTCGATGTCGCTGATCGCCAGCGGTGTGTCCAGGGTTTTCACCTGGAACAGGTCGCGGATCATCGACACCGGACGCTTGTCCACCAGCGCGGTGTATTCCTTGAACTTGGCGTAGTCGCCCTGCTGCACGGCGGCTTGCAGGGTGCTGACCACATCCGGGTTGTAGGCGTGGTATTCGCCGCCATAGACGAACTTCAGCAGGCCGCCTTGCTGGATCGGCTTGCGCACGCTCCAGGCTTCGCCGGCCAGCAGCTTCTGTTCGGCTTCGAGGTCGACGAAACGCGCGCCCTTGATCCGGCTCGGAACGCCGCGAAAGCTCAGGTTGACCACTTCCTCGGCCAGGCCGATGGCTTCGAACAACTGCGCGCCACGGTACGAGGCAATAGTGGAAATGCCCATTTTCGAGAGGATTTTCAGCAGGCCCTTGGTGATGCCCTTGCGGTAGTTCTTGAAGACTTCGTAGAGATCGCCCAGCACTTCGCCGGTACGGATCAGGTCGCCCAGGACTTCATAGGCGAGGAACGGATAGACCGCCGACGCACCGAAACCGATCAGCACGGCAAAGTGGTGCGGGTCGCGAGCGGTCGCGGTTTCCACCAGGATGTTGCTGTCGCAACGCAGGCCTTTCTCGGTCAGGCGGTGGTGCACCGCACCGGTCGCCAGGGACGCGTGCACCGGCAGTTTGCCCGGGGCGATATGGCGGTCGCTGAGGACGATCTGGGTCCGCCCGGCGCGCACGGCTTCTTCAGCCTGGTCGGCGATGTTGCGTACCGCCGCTTCCAGGCCAACGCTCTCGTCGTAGTTCAGGTCGATGACCTGACGGGCGAAACCCGGACGCTCGAGGTTCATCAGCGAGCGCCACTTGGCAGGGGAAATCACTGGCGAGCTGAGGATCACCCGCGAGGCGTGCTCCGGCGACTCTTCGAAGATGTTGCGCTCGGCACCGAGGCAGATCTCCAGCGACATGACGATGGCTTCGCGCAGCGGGTCGATCGGCGGGTTGGTCACCTGGGCGAACTGCTGGCGGAAATAGTCGTAGGGGGTACGCACACGCTGGGACAGGACCGCCATCGGCGTGTCGTCGCCCATGGAGCCGACCGCCTCATAGCCCTGCTCGCCCAATGGCCGCAGCACCTGGTCGCGTTCCTCGAACGTGACCTGGTACATCTTCATGTACTGCTTGAGCTGCTCGACGTTGTAGAACGCCGAACCGTGGTCGTTGTCTTCCATGGTCGCCTGGATGCGCAAGGCGTTCTTGCGCAGCCACTGCTTGTACGGGTGACGCGACTTCAGACGGTTGTCGATGGCATCGGTGTCGAGGATCTGGCCGGTTTCGGTGTCCACGGCAAAGATCTGCCCTGGGCCGACGCGGCCCTTGGCGATGACATCTTCCGGTTTGTAGTTCCACACGCCGATTTCCGACGCCAGGGTGATATAGCCGTTCTTGGTGGTCACCCACCGGGCCGGACGCAGACCGTTACGGTCGAGCAGGCAGACCGCGTGACGACCTTCGGTCATCACCACGCCCGCCGGGCCGTCCCACGGTTCCATGTGCATGGAGTTGTATTCGTAGAACGCGCGCAGGTCGGCGTCCATGGTGTCGACGTTCTGCCACGCCGGCGGAATCAGCATGCGCACGCCACGGAACAGGTCGATACCGCCGGTCACCATCAGTTCGAGCATGTTGTCCATGCTCGAGGAGTCGGACCCCACGCGGTTGACCAGCGGGCCCAACTCGTCGAGATCGGGGATCAGGTCGTTGGCGAACTTGGTGCGCCGGGCCTGGGCCCAATTGCGGTTGCCGGTGATGGTGTTGATCTCGCCGTTGTGCGCCAGGAAGCGGAACGGTTGCGCCAACGGCCATTTCGGCAGGGTGTTGGTGGAAAAGCGCTGGTGGAACACGCAGATCGCGGTTTTCAGGCTCGGGTCGCTGAGGTCCGGATAGAAGGCGGTCAGGTCCGCCGGCATCATCAGGCCTTTGTAGATGATGGTCTTGTGGGAAAAGCTGCAGATGTAGTGATCGGTGTCGGCGGCGTTGGCCACCGACGAGCGACGACGGGCACTGAACAGCTTGATGGCGAAGGCCTGGTCACTCAGGCCTTCGCCGCCGATGAACACCTGCTCGATCTGCGGCAGGCGCTCCAGGGCCAGGCGACCGAGGACGCTGGTATCGATCGGCACCTTGCGCCAGCCCACCAGTTGCAGGCCGGCCGCGAGGATTTCGCGATTCATGTGCGCGCGCGCGGCTTCGGCTTTGACCGGGTCCTGGTTGAAGAACACCATGCCCACCGCATATTGCTTGGGCAGATCGCTACCGAATGTCGCCTGGGCGACAGTACGCAGGAACAGGTCCGGCTTCTGGATCAGAAGACCGCAACCGTCACCGGTCTTGCCGTCGGCGTTGATCCCACCACGGTGGGTCATGCAGGTCAGGGCCTCAATGGCCGTCTGCAACAGGTGATGACTGGGCTCGCCTTGCATATGGGCAATCAGGCCGAAACCGCAGTTATCCTTGAATTCATCTGGTTGGTACAGACCTGCTTTCATAGACACTTTCTCACCAGGCTGCCTCTTAATCGAGGCAAATTTCTTTTCAATTCAACCACTTACCATCCACACCGAACGTACGCCGGCTTTGCAGGGGCAAAAGGGAGGTCATTGTACACACCGACACAGACGCCCACAAACTTAACGACGAACTGTCGAAAATTCATGTCGCATTTATGAAAGGTTTAAAGCGATATCTCGTGCTAGTCAAAACATTTTTGAGTTTTGACCGTGACGACTCAAAAACCACTGTGACGCAGACACCACAAGGCACGCGGCTTTGGAAGCAGCATGCCGTCGCGGAAATTTTGAGATGCCGGGAAGGCGGCCTGGATAAGGCCGCCGATTCTTCAGCGAGTTGTAGCCAGGTCCTGTTGGACGCTGGCGACAGTACGAGGCCAAGGTTTACCAGCCTGAACCTTCGCTGGCAAGGCTTTGATGGCGCTGACGGCCGCATCGCGACTGCCGAAACTGCCGTAGGTGATCACGTAAAGCGGCTTGCCGTTGAGCACTTTCTTGAAATAACGGTACTCGCCGCCCTGCTCCTTGACGAAATTCTGCGCGGTGGTCTCGGAACTGGTGCCGAGGATCTGGACCACGTAGTTGCCCGGCGCCTGAGCGCTATACCAGCTGTGGCCGGTCGCGGCGGCCTTGGCCACCACCGCCGGTTTCTCGACAGCTTTCTCCGGCGCCTTGGCGACCGGCTTGGGTACTGGAACCGGCGTCTGGGCCGGTTTGGCGGTGGCCACCTGGGCCGGCACCGGCTTGGTCACCGGAGTCGGGGTCGGCCCCGCTGGTACGCCGACGGGCGGCGCGGTGGTGGTGACGGTCGGCGGCTTGGCCGGACCACCGTCAACCGGCGGCGCGATGCCATCATCGCCTTCAATACCGCCGCCAGCCGCTTCCGCCAGCGGACCGCGCATGACCGGCTGCGACTGCCCGACCAACGGTAACGGCATCGGTTGTGAATTACCGGCGAATTCCACCGTCGGGTTACCCGAGGCGTTCGGCTTGGGCGTCTGCCCCAGGGGCAGTTGGGCCTGCTCGCTGGCGGTTGTACCCGCCGTGGACGGAGCCTTGTTGCGACCCGGGATCATCCAGGCCGCCGCGACGGCGACCACTACCACGGCGGACAACGCCAATACCTGCTTCTTAGGCATCTTGAACCCCATACTTGGACGCTTCACCGCGGAGCGGCTGGCGATCATGGCTTCGATCATGGCGTCACGGGCGACCTGGTTGATGTTGCCAGGCCAACCCTCGGCGCTTTCGTGAATCTCAGTGATCTGCTCAGCGGAAAAAAGTTCGATTCCCTGGCCCGCGCCATCAAGACGTTGTGCCAGGTATTCGCGTGTTTCTTCTTCGGTGTAGGGCTGCAATTCGATCACATGGAAGCGTTCTTCCTCCGCCCCGTGCTGCTCCAGCGCCGCGATCAGCGACGACTCACCGAACAGGAACACATGGGGGCGCCCCTCTGGCGCGCCGGCCGCCAGGGCCAGCAGGGCCTCGACAGCGGAGTCATCGAGTTGCTCGGCATCGTCCACCAGCAGGTAGACCTCCTGGCCGGTCAGCGCCAGTTGCACCACCTGCGCAAGGATCTCGCGAATATCGGCCTGGGCGACATTCAGCGCCTGGGCGATCTGGCGCAGGACGCCCGCGGCATCACCGGCACCGCGCGCCGAAACCACCACGCTTTGCACCGACTGCTTGTTGGTACTCGCCACCAGCGCCTGGCGCAGCAGCGTCTTGCCACTGCCCTGCGGGCCCGTGACCACCAGCAGCAACTGACTGTAGCGCGCCAGATGGTGCAATTGCCCGAGCACCGGCTTGCGCTGGGCGGGGAAGAATTTGAAGCCAGGCACCCGGGGAGCGAAAGGGTCGTGACTTAACTGGTAATGGCCGAGGAAAGCCTCGTCGGCATGCAAACTGGTCATCGGAATCCTATCAACCTTTAAGCTGAGCCAGAGCGCGGTAGTCCGCCCCCAGCGTGGCCTGTAGAACTTCTTTCGGATAATCGTCGGTCACCACGGCTTCGCCCATTCGGCGCAACAGCACCAGGCGCAGGCGACCGTCGATCACTTTCTTGTCAATTGCCATGTGTTCGAGAAAATCGGCGGCGGTCATTTCCTCCGGCGGAATGACCGGCAAGCCGGCACGCTGGAACAGACGGATGCCGCGATCGCGTTCCTCGGCGCTGATCCAGCCCAGTCGCGTGGACATCTCCAGCGCCATCACCGTCCCCGCCGCCACGGCTTCACCGTGCAGCCAGACACCATAGCCCATGTGAGTCTCGATGGCGTGGCCGAAAGTGTGCCCGAGGTTGAGCGTGGCGCGCACGCCGGACTCGCGCTCGTCGGCACCGACCACGGCGGCCTTGGCCGCGCAGGAACGCTCGATGGCGACGGTCAGGACGCCCTGGTCCAGGGCACGCAACTGGTCGACATGCTCTTCCAGCCAGGTCAGGAACGGCTCGTCGCAGATCAGGCCGTACTTGATCACTTCCGCCAGGCCCGCCGACAGCTCGCGCGGCGGCAGGGTGTTCAGGGTCGTGGTATCGATCAGCACCACATTGGGCTGATAGAAGGCCCCGACCATGTTCTTGCCCAGCGGGTGATTGATACCGGTCTTGCCGCCCACCGACGAATCGACCTGGGACAACAAGGTGGTCGGCACCTGGATGAAGTCCACGCCGCGCTGGTAGCAGGCCGCCGCGAAACCGGCCATGTCGCCGATCACCCCGCCGCCCAGGGCGATCACGGTGGTACGGCGGTCATGGCGCGCCGTCAGCAGGCCGTCGAAGATCAGTTGCAGGGTTTCCCAGGTCTTGAAGGCCTCGCCATCGGGCAACACCACCGAGATCACGGAATAGGCCGACAGACTGCGGGTCAGGCGCTCGAGGTAGAGCGGAGCGACAGTATCATTGGAGATAATGGCAACCTGCCGCCCGGCAATGTGCGGCGTCAGCAGTCCGGGCTGGTCCAGCAGCCCTTCGCCAATGTGAATCGGATAGCTGCGCTCGCCTAGATCGACCTTAAGTGTCTGCATGTGTCCCCACAGTGAAGATGGACGCGGGCGTCCAGTCTCAGGATTAACGATTGTCGGCGGCGCCTGGTATTGACGCGGCCCGATGGCTTTAAGCCATGACCGACACCGAGCATGGCGGTTGTCGAGGATAGCGCATTTCCTCCCACGCTTTAACGGGGAGGCAGCTGCTGCAAGCGTTCAAGGATGTCCAGCACCACCATGCGCGGCGGCCGCTCATCGGTTTCCACCACCAGATCAGCGATTTCCCGATAAAGCGGATCACGGATCGCCAACAGGTCGCGCAGGGTCTTGGCCGGGTCGGCGGTACGCAGCAACGGTCGATTGCGATCGCGCGCCGTGCGCCCTACCTGTTGCTCCACCGAAGCGTGCAGGTAGACCACCCGGCCACCGGCATGCAGGGCCTGGCGGTTTTCGTCGCGCATGACCGCGCCGCCGCCGGTGGCCAAGACCACACCGTCAGACGCGCACAGTTCGGCAATCATCGCCTGTTCACGGTCGCGAAAGCCCGGTTCGCCTTCCTTGTCGAAGATCCACGGAATATTCGCGCCACTACGCAATTCAATTTCCTTGTCGGAATCTTTGAATGGCAGGCGCAGCTCTTTGGCCAGCAAACGGCCTATGGTGCTCTTTCCAGCCCCCATAGGTCCTACAAGAATTAAATTTCGCACAGAATCAACGACTCACAGCAATCGCCTGGTTATTCATGATACGCGGAGTCAGGAATACCAGCAGCTCGGTTTTTGATTCCGAGACGATATCTCGACGAAAGAGGCGGCCAACATACGGCACATCACCGAGAAATGGCACCTTCTCTTCGGTTTTGCTCTGAGTATTGGAAAATACGCCGCCGATCACCACGGTTTCGCCGTCGTTGACCAGGACCTTGGCGTTGACCTGGTTTTTCTTGATCGGTGGAACGTTGTTCAGCACGTTCTGGTAGTCCGGCTCATCCTTGGTCACCTTCACTTCCATGATGATCCGGTTGTCCGGGGTGATCTGCGGGGTCACTTCCAGGGACAGCGAGGCTTCCTTGAAAGACACCGAGGTCGCGCCACTGGAGCTGGACTCCTGGTACGGGATCTCGGTGCCCTTTAGGATCTTGGCGGTTTCCTTGTCGGAAGTGACCACCTTGGGCTGGGAAACCACTTCGCCGTTGCCGGTTTTTTCCATGGCACTGAGCTCCAGGTCCAGGGTCGTGTTGTTGGTCACGAAGCCGATGCCGATGCCGGACGTGGCGGAGGTTGCCCCCAGGTCGACGAAGGGCTTGCTGGTGCTCTGGCCAGTCGAACTGGAGAGGGTCTTCGATCCCCCTGAAGTACTCCAGTTGCCGCCCTTGAGACTGCCGCCCCAACGGGCGCCGAGCTGTTTGTCATAACCCACGGTGGCTTCGACGATACGTGCCTCGATCATCACCTGGCGTACCGGAATGTCCAGCTGGGCGACGATACGCCGCAACTCGTCGAGGCGGTCCTGGGTCTGGTAGGCGATGATGTTGTTGGTGCGATCATCCACGGTGATCGAGCCTCGCTCGTCGGCCTTGGACTCGGCACTGGTCACCGACTGGAACAATTTGGCGATATCCGCCGCTTTCGCGTAGTTGACCTGCAACAGCTCGCGGCGCAACGGCGCCAGTTCAGCGATCTGTTTCTGCGACTCCAACTCCTGGCGCTCACGGGCGGCAATCTCGTCCGCCGGGGCCACCAGCAACACGTTGCCGATCTTGCGCTTGTCCAGCCCCTTGGTTTTCAACACCAGGTCCAGCGCCTGGTCCCAGGGCACATTCTGCAAGCGCAAGGTGATGCCGCCCTGCACCGTGTCACTGGCCACCAGGTTGAGATTGGTGAAGTCGGCGATCAGTTGCAGCACCGAACGCACGTCGATGTCCTGGAAGTTCAGCGAAAGCTTTTCGCCGGTATAGACGAAACGTTCAGCGTTGCGCCGCTGCAGGTCATCGACGGTGAGCGCTCGCACGCTGATGGTCAGCTTGTTGTCGGTCTGGTAGGTCGAGTAATCGAAGGCGCCGCTGGGCTCGATGGAAATGCTTGCCTTGTCGGCGACGGCGCTGGCGTTGACGAACTGCACCGGCGTGGCGAAATCCTTCACGTCCAGGCGAACCCGCAGCGGGTCGGGCAACTGGGTCTTGGCGAAGTCCACGTTGATCTTGCCACCATGCTCCTGGATATCCGGGCTGATGGACGGGTCGGACAGCTCGATGACCACATTGCCTTCACCCTGCTCACCACGCTGGAAGTCGACATTTCGGATCACCCTGCCCACCGCCGCATAGGGCTTGGCCGCCGTCCGCGCGGGCAGCGCCACCGCCGCCCGGGCCGGGGTTGGGGCCGGGGCTCGCGGCGCCCCAGCCTGTCCAACCACCACGAACAGGTTGCTCCCCTCGATACGCGTGCTGTACGGCACCAGCTTGGTCAGGTTGATGATCAGTCGCGTGCGATCCTTGGCCTCGACCACGGTCACGCTACGCGCATTGCCCACGCCCAGGTCCCGGGTCTTGTTGGTCAACTGGCTGGAGACACCGCTCAGGTCCAGGGCGATACGCGCCGGCTGGTCGGTGGTATAGCCGTGGGGCGCGGCGGGTGGACTGTCGAAGCCGAGCTTCAGCTCCACCCGATCCCCGGGTAAAGCCGCCACATCCAGGGTCTTCAGGTTGGCCGCCAACACCATCGGCGACAGCAGCGCTATCCATAGCGAAATGCCGAGGGATGAAATGATCCTGTTCATATCGAATTCCACTATGAGTGCTCTTTCAAAGGGATGGTGCGCGGTCGTTCCAGCCAGGTGCCTTCGCCGTCCGGAACGATCTCGATCACCTCGACCTGGGAGTCGGTAATGGCGACGATACGGCCATCGTTGCGCCCCAGGTAGTCGCCCACTTTCAATCGATGGACGCCACCGGCGCCGCGCAGCAAGGCAAAGGTGCCGCTGGCATTGGATAGCGTGCCGACCATCTCGAATTGCTCGATGTTGAAGCCCTCGAGGAACTGCTTGGTCCGATTCGGATCAGGCTTGACCTCGTGGGAGCTTTTCTGACGATTGACCAGGTCGACCTTCATCGGCGGCTGGAACGGACTGCGCAACCCGGCGGCACCGTAGGTAAACATCTCGAAGGCGCGAAACTTCGGCGTCGGTTCGATATTGCCCGCCGGACGCGCCCGCACCTCCTTCATGTAGGCATCCAGGTCACTGAAGTCATTGCCGTTGCCACAACCGGCCAGCAGCAGCGCCGACAGGGCCAGACAAATCGCTTGCCAGCGGCTCATTTGCGTAGCCCCTTGTCGTTGTAGCGATAGGTCTTGGCCAGGATGCTCATGCGCAGCTTGTTGCCGCCGGCTGGCGACGAAGCGATCGGCTTGATCTCGAAATCATGCAGGGTCACGATCCGTGGCAGGGCGGCCACGCCGCTGACGAAGGTGGCCAGGTCGTGATAGGCGCCGGTAACGGTAATCTGGATCGGCAGCTCGATATAGAACTGCTGCGTGACTTCGGGCAAGAGTTTGATCTCCTCGAACTCCAGCCCGCTGCCCAGTCCGGTGCGCGTGATGTCTTCCAGCAGCCCCGGCACCTCGGTGTCGCTTGGCAACTGTTTGAGCAGGGTACCGAACGTTTCTTCCATATCCTGCATCTGCCGGGTATAGGCCTCGAGGTTGGCGGCCAGGTGCGCCTTGGTGGCGAACTGTTCCTTGAGGGTCACTTCCGTCGCGCGCTGCCGGTCCAGTTGATCGGTCAGGTCCTTGATGTAGAAGTTGTAGCCAAGGGCCAGCACCAGGATCGCCGTCAGTATGCCGCTCGCCGCCTTGACCGCTACCGGCCAGGAGCCGATGTTCTGCATATCGAGGTCGGCAAGGTCGATCTTGCGCAGGCTGTCCATCCAGGCGGAAACGTTCATTTGCTCGCCTCCCCGGTTTTTGGCTGGGTCTGGCGCACGCTCAGTTGGAAGGTGTTGGCCTGGTCCACCGTACCGGCGGTGGTCGCCTTGACCTCGGTCAGCGTCGGTCCGGTGAGCCAATCGGAGGCATCGAGATTACGCATCAGGTCCGAAACCCGGTTGTTGGACTCGGCCGCGCCGGTGATCGCGATGGTCTTGTCAGTCATCTTCACTGCGGTGAAATACACGCCGTCCGGCAGGGTCCGGACCAGTTGATCGAAGATCCGCCCACTGATGGAACGGTTGCCCTGCAGGTCCTGGATGATCTTCATGCGCTCGATCAGTTGCTGGCGACGCGCCTTGAGTTCGCCAATCTGCTTGATCCGGCTGTCGAGCTGGGCGATTTCCTTGCTCATGTAGGCATTGCGGGCGACCTGCCGGTCGACGGCGCCACTGAAGTACTGGTCCGTCAGCAGGACCACGCCAACCGCCGCCACCAGCACCGCGACCAGGGCTGTCAGGAAACGTTTGCGCCGCTCTTCGCGCAGTTGTTCGCGCCAGGGCAGAAGGTTGATGCGCGCCATATCAGTCGAAACTCCTCAAGGCCAGACCGCAGGCGATCATCAGGGCCGGCGCATCACTGGCCAGGGCCCCGGCGTTGACCTTGCTGCTCAAGGCCATGTCGGCGAAGGGGTTGGCCACCAGGGTCGGCGTACCGAGCCGCTGCTGGATCAGGTGATCGAGCCCGGCAATCGACGCCGTGCCGCCCGCGAGCAGGATGTAGTCGACATCGTTGTACTGCCCGGAGGCGAAGAAGAACTGCAAGGAACGGGACACCTGCTGGACCACGGCATCCTTGAACGGTTGCAGCACCTCGGTGATGTAGTCGTCGGGCAGTCCGCCCTGCTTCTTCGCCAGGCCCGCCTCTTCATTGGAAAGGCCGTAGCGGCGCTGGATTTCCTCGGTAAGCTGGCGACCGCCGAACAATTGTTCACGGGTGTAGATGATCCGGCCGTTATGCAGGACGCTGAGGGTGGTCATGGTGGCACCGATGTCCACCACCGCCACCGTCAGTTTCTCGTGGTCGCTGGCCAGTTGCGCGGCCAGCAGGCCGAACGAGCGTTCCAGGGCGTAGGCCTCGACATCGACCACCTGGGCCTCGAGTCCGGCGAGCGCCAGGGCGGCCTCGCGAACCTCGACGTTTTCTTTCCGACAGGCGGCAAGCAGCACTTCGACACGCTCGGGGTTTCGCGCCGAATAGCCCTGGACCTCGAAGTCGATGGCCACTTCTTCCAGCGGATAGGGAATGTACTGGTCGGCCTCGATCTTCAGCTGGTTTTCCATTTCGTCATCGGAAAGCCCGGCGTCCATCTCGATAGTCTTGGTGATCACCGCGGAACCGGCCACCGCCACCGCCACCCCGCGCGTACTGGTCTTGGCCTTGAGCAGCACCCGCGCGAGGGCCTGCCCGACGCCTTCGAGCTCGGCGATGTTCTTTTCCACCACGGCATTGGCCGGCAACGGCTCCACGGCGTAGGACTCGACTCGATAGCGATGACCGGAACGGCTCAATTCGAGGAGTTTTACCGAGGTGGAACTGATGTCTATCCCCAGGAGCGAATGCGCTTTCTTGCCAAAGAGTCCAAGCACTACCGATTCCCTTTTACTATCCGCGACTTACGGACCCTTTATAATCAGGGGCATTTAATAGCAGTCTTGACATAAGCGCAAATGACGCTAGCGCGCAAAAATGCTTATAATGCCCAGCGTTTTTTTCCGAATCGCGGAACCCGCGCCTGCTGCGAATTTAGCCTGACGCCTAACTCATTCTTTTATCTGGAAATCCACAAGCCTTGATTCGTCTGCTGAAGTTTTTCGGGTGGTCTTTCGTCGCTGTGTTCTGCGGGCTGCTGCTCGTCCTGAGCGGCGCATTTCTTTATCTTAGTCCGGGCCTGCCGTCCGTCGAGACTTTGCGCAGCATACAATTGCAAATTCCGCTCAGGGTCTACACCAGCGATGGCAAGCTGATCGCCGAATTCGGCGAAATGCGCCGTTCGCCCCTGCGCTTCGCCGACATTCCACAGAACTTCATCAACGCCCTGCTGAGCGCCGAGGACGACAACTTCGCCAACCACTATGGCGTCGACCCCAGCAGCCTGATGCGCGCGGCGACCCAACTGGTCAAGAGCGGACATATCCAGTCCGGCGGCAGTACCATCACCATGCAGGTGGCGAAGAACTTCTTCCTGTCCAGCGAGCGTAGCTTCTCGCGCAAGACCAACGAAATCCTTCTCGCCCTGCAAATCGAGCGCCAACTGACCAAGGACGAGATCCTCGAGCTGTACGTCAACAAGATCTACCTGGGCAACCGCGCCTATGGTATCGAAGCAGCGTCACAGGTTTATTACGGCAAGTCGATCCGTGATATTACCCTGGCCCAGATGGCCATGATCGCCGGCCTGCCAAAGGCCCCGTCGCGCTTCAACCCGCTGGCCAACCCGGTACGCGCCAAAGAGCGTCGCGACTGGATCCTGGGCCGCATGTACAAATTGGGCAAGATCGACGAAGCCGCCTACCAGGCCGCCATCGTCGAACCGATCAACGCCAGCTACCACGTACCGACGCCGGAAGTGAACGCGCCGTACATCGCCGAAATGGCCCGCGCGGAAATGGTCGGGCGCTATGGCAGCGATGCCTACACCGAAGGTTTCCGGGTCACCACCACCGTGCCGAGCAACCTTCAGGAACTGGCCAACCATGCGGTCGAAGAGGGCCTGATCACCTACGACCAGCGCCACGGCTATCGCGGACCGGAGTCGCGCCTGCCGGGCAAGACCCGCGATGTCTGGATCGCGGAATTGGGCAAGCAGCGCACCATCAGCGGCCTGGACCCGGCCATCGTCACCCAGGTGGACAAGACCAGCCTGCACGTGCTGACCCGCAACGGCCCGGAAATCGTCGCCTGGGACAGCATGAAATGGGCGCGTCCATACCTCAACACCAACAGCATCGGCGCCGCGCCCAAGCAACCGGCCGACGTCGCCCAGGTCGGCGACCTGATCCGCGTGCAGCGCCAGGCCGACAACAGCCTGAAGTTCAGCCAGGTGCCGGTAGCCCAGAGCGCGCTGGTCTCGCTCGACCCACAAAACGGCGCGATCCGCGCCCTGGTCGGTGGTTTCGCCTTCGAGCAGAGCAACTACAACCGCGCCACGCAAGCCAAGCGCCAACCGGGATCGAGCTTCAAGCCGTTCATCTACAGCGCCGCCCTGGATAATGGCTACACTCCGGCCAGCCTGGTGAACGACGCGCCGATCGTGTTCGTCGACGAGTACCTGGATAAAGTCTGGCGGCCGAAAAACGACACCAATACCTTCCTCGGTCCGATCCGCATGCGCGAGGCGCTGTACAAGTCGCGCAACCTGGTTTCGATCCGCCTGCTGCAAAGCCTGGGCGTCGACAAGACCATCGACTACATCGCCAAGTTCGGCTTCAACAAGCAGGATCTGCCGCGCAACCTGTCCCTGGCCCTGGGCACCGCGACCCTGACGCCGATGGAGATTGCCACTGGCTGGAGCACCTTCGCCAACGGTGGCTACAAGATCACACCGTACCTGATCGACAAGATCGAAAGCCGCAATGGCGACACCCTGTTCGTCGCCAACCCACCGAGCGTGCCGACCGGCGCGGTGGCCAGCAGCGGCATCGCGGCACCGAGCCAGCCCACCTTCACCGTCAACAGCACCGGCGAAGCCCCCGCGCCCGCCGCCCAGGCACCGGCGGTGGCCGAGCGGATCATCGACGGACGGACCACCTACATCCTCAACAGCATGCTTGAGGACGTGATCAAGCTCGGCACCGGGCGTCGCGCCCTGGCGCTGGGCCGTGGCGACCTGGCGGGCAAGACCGGCACCACCAACGAGTCCAAGGACGCCTGGTTCACCGGCTACAACGCCGACTACATCACCACTGTCTGGACCGGCTTCGACCAACCTGAAAGCCTCGGACGTCGCGAATTCGGCGGCACCGTGGCGCTGCCGATCTGGATGGACTACATGGGCGCGGCACTCAAGGGCAAGCCGCTACATACCCAAGCGGAGCCGGAAGGCATCCTCAGTCTGCGGGTGGATCCGGTCAGCGGTCGCGCGGCAACACCGGGCACGCCGAACGCCTACTTCGAACTGTTCAAGAGCGAAGATACGCCGCCGTCGGTCAATGAGATCGGCAATGGCGGCAGCGCTCCGGGCAGCCCGCTGCCGGCGGACGAAGCGGCGCCGATCGATCTGTTCTGATTGGAGATGCAACAGCAAGTCCTGACAATGGGCTTGCTGCGGCAAACGAACCCGCCCTAATGTCGGGCGCGCTCTTGTGGCGAGCGGGCTTGTCGGAACGCCGTACCGCCGCGCTCGACTGCGAAGCAGTCGTAAAACCGGCCAACGCGTTTTATCTGACGTTGCGCGATCACAGGTTTTGGGGGTGCTTCGCCCCCCAGCGCGGGCAAGCCCGCTCGCCACATATTCCGTCCAGCCACACGCTCCGTGTGGCCACAAAAGCTCGACAGCCACACAACAAAAAGCCCCGACTCATGCGAGCCGGGGCTTTTCTGTCTGACGCTACAACGACTTAGCCGTTGAACACGTCATCCACGCTTTTCAGCGGGTAGTTCTTCGGATACGGCAGGGTCGCCACGCCAGTCTCGATGGCAGCCTTGGCCACGGCATCGGAGATCACGGTGATCAGACGGGCATCCATTGGTTTCGGAATGATGTACTCACGCCCGAATTCCAACTTGATACCACCGTAGGCGTCGCACACTTCCTGAGGCACCGGCAGCTTGGCCAGTTCGCGCAAGGCGTTGGCCGCGGCCACTTTCATCTCTTCGTTGATGCGTTTGGCGCGAACGTCCAGGGCGCCACGGAAGATGAACGGGAAGCCGAGGACGTTGTTGACCTGGTTCGGGTAGTCCGAACGACCGGTAGCCATGATCACGTCGTTGCGAGTGGCGTGAGCCAGCTCCGGAGCGATTTCCGGATCGGGGTTCGAGCAGGCGAACACGATCGGGTTGGCCGCCATGGACTTCAGGCCTGCAGCGTCCAGCAGGTTCGGGCCGGACAGGCCGACGAACACGTCAGCGCCCTGCAGGGCGTCAGCCAGGGTGCGCTTCTCGGTCGCGTGAGCAAACACCGCCTTGTACTGGTTCAGGTCGTCACGACCAGCGTGGATCACGCCAGTGCGGTCAACCATGAAGATGTTTTCAATATTCGCGCCCATGCTCACCAACAGCTTCATGCAGGAGATCGCGGCGGCGCCGGCTCCCAGGCAGACGATCTTGGCTTGCGGCAGGGTCTTGCCGGCGATTTCCAGGGCGTTGATCATGCCGGCCGCGGTCACGATCGCGGTACCGTGCTGGTCATCGTGGAACACCGGGATATCGCACTGCTCGATCAGAGCACGTTCGATCTCAAAGCACTCAGGCGCCTTGATGTCTTCCAGATTGATGCCACCGAAGGTGATGGAGATACGCTTGACGGTGTCGATGAAGGCTTGCGGGCTTTCCGAGTCGACTTCGATGTCGAACACGTCGATACCGGCGAAGCGCTTGAACAGCACGCCCTTGCCTTCCATGACCGGCTTGGACGCCAATGGGCCGAGGTTGCCCAGGCCGAGAATCGCGGTGCCATCGGAAATGACTGCAACCAGGTTGCCCTTGCCAGTGTACTTGTAGGCCAGCTCAGGATCGCGGGCGATTTCACGCACTGGTTCGGCTACGCCGGGGCTATAGGCCAGCGACAGGTCGCGAGCGGTAGCGGTGGCTTTGGTGAGCTCGACGCTCAGCTTCCCCGGACGAGGATTGGCATGATATTCGAGAGCGGCAGTTTTCAAATCTGACATGTGGGCATTCCGCTTTTTACTGTGGGACAGACGGACCGCCGAGGATACTCGTGTCGCCAAGTCCTCACAAGACTGACCAGTCACCGGTGTCAAGCACCTGTCCCTACGACTTTGGCCCAAGAGCCAGGAAACGCAAGGCGCGAACTGCGCACAATAAAATAGAAAAATGTCCACAATTAATCATGCCGGAGCGTCAAGCCAAATCGCGCGCACAAAAAAGGCGTCCACGCGGAACGCCTTTTTTATCGACCGGGAAAAACCAGCGGTTTCTCCCGGAGCGATCAGCCTCAGGCCTTTTTGACAGCGCCGAACATGCCGAAACGGTCGGCGAACTTCTGAACGCGGCCGCCGGTGTCCAGGGTCTTCTGCTTACCGGTGTAGAACGGGTGGCATTCGTTGCACACGTCGATTGGCAGCGCTTTGCCATGGGTCGAACGGGTCACGAACTTGTTACCGCAGCTGCAGGTAACGTCGATGTCTACGTATGCTGGATGAATATCGGCTTTCATGGGGACTTCCTCAGGCTGGCGTGCCGCCGCTCAACACGATTGTTGAACACCGCACGTAATTTAGCCGGCGATCATACCAGACCTTTTCCATGACGCAAGCGGCTGGAATGCCCTCCGTCGGGAAGACACTGCCCGGGCGGTCTGCTAGGCTCGCGCCCTCATGAAGCCCGACCCGAGAAAACCGCGTGCCCGACGCCATTCTGCGCCTTGCCCTGCCCTCACCACTGCGGCGCCTGTTCGATTATCAGGCACCGGAGGGGGTACCGCGTGGCGCCTTGCAGCCCGGCATGCGCCTGCGGGTGCCGTTCGGTCGTCGGGAGATGATCGGCATCCTGGTGGAGGTCGCCGACCACAGTGAGGTCCCGGCGGACAAGCTCCGCCGCGCCACGGCCCTGCTCGACGCCACGACGCCGCTGCCAGCGGCGCTGTTCAAGCTGTGCCTGTGGACCGCGCAGTATTATCAGCACAGCCTCGGCGACACCCTGAACTGGGCACTGCCGGTGCTGCTGCGCCAGGGCGAGCCGGCCGAGGTGCGCCAGGAACGCTTCTGGTCGATCGTCCCCGGCGCCCGCCTCGACGATCCGCGCATCGCCCGCGCTCCACGCCAGCGCGAGGCCCTGGCGACCCTGGCCCAGCACCCCCACGGCGTGGCCCATCAATTGCTGAGCAAGCTGATGCTGAGCAAGGACAGCCTTGACCTGTTGCTGGCCAAGGACCTGGTACAGGTCGAAGTTCGCCGCCACGCCCCCGGCGAACGTCATGAACACTGGCTGGCGCAACCGGAACTGCCGCTCAACAGCGAACAACGCGCCGCCTGCGAAGCCATCCGCGCCGGGCTCGACAGCTTTCACGCGTTCCTGCTGGCCGGTGTCACTGGCAGCGGCAAGACTGAAGTCTATCTGCAACTGATCCGCGAGACCCTGGAAGCCGGCAAGCAGGCGCTGGTGTTGATCCCCGAAATCAACCTGGGCCCGCAAACCCTGGCGCGCTTCGAGCAGCGCTTCAATGCCCGCATCGCCCTGCTGCACTCGGCGGTGAACGACCGCGAGCGCCTGGATGCCTGGCTCGCCGCCCGCGACGGCGAAGCCGATATCATCATCGGCACCCGCTCGGCGCTGTTCACACCGATGAAGAACCCCGGGCTGATCATCATCGACGAAGAGCACGATGGCTCCTATAAACAGCAGGAAGGCTTGCGTTATCACGCCCGCGACCTGGCACTGGTACGCGCGCGCCAGGAAAATATCCCGATTGTGCTGGGCTCGGCCACGCCGTCCCTGGAAAGCCTGCACAACGCCTACACCGGGCGCTACGGCCTGTTGCGCCTGAACGAGCGCGCCGGCGGCGCCAAACAACCACGGTTCCTGCGCCTGGACGTCAAGAGTCGCCCATTGGATAGCGGCATTAGCGGCCCGATGCAGCAGGCCATTGGCCAGACCCTCGCCGCCGGCCAGCAGGTGCTGGTGTTTCTCAACCGGCGCGGCTTTGCGCCGACGCTGCTGTGCCACGATTGTGGCTGGATGTCCGAATGCTCGCGCTGCGATGCGCGCATGACCGTGCACCAGCGCTCTGGCGAATTGCGCTGCCACCACTGCGGCTATGTCGAACGGGTGCCGCGCAATTGTCCGCAGTGCGGCAAGGTCGACCTGCGCCCGGTAGGGGCCGGGACCGAGCGCGCCGAAGAACGCCTGGGCATCCTGTTTCCCGATTACCCGGTACTGCGGGTCGACCGCGACAGTACTTCGCGCAAGGACGCGATGAACCAATTGTTCGCCACCATTCAGAAAGGTCAGCCGTGCATCCTGGTCGGCACGCAGATGCTTGCTAAAGGCCATCACTTCCCCCGGGTGACCCTGGTGTCTATCCTCGACGCCGACGGCGGCCTGTTCTCCGGCGACTTCCGCGCCAGCGAGCGCATGGCCCAACTGATCGTCCAGGTAGCGGGCCGGGCCGGGCGGGCGGAAGAGCCGGGCAAGGTGATCATCCAGACGCACCTGGCGGACCATCCGCTGCTGGTGCAACTGACCGAGCAGGGCTATTTCGCCTTTGCCGAGCAAGCCTTGAGCGAGCGCCGGGCGGCGGGGTTGCCGCCGTTCGCGCACTTGGCCCTGCTGCGGGCCGAAGCCCATAAACCGGGACAGGCCGAGGGCTTCCTCGATGAAGCCTGCGGCGCGGCCGAGGGCTTGCTGGCCGAGATGAATCTGGGCGGCATCGAGCTGCTGGGGCCGGTACCGGCGCCCATGGAGCGCCGGGCCGGACGCTACCGGGCGCAGTTGTTGTTGCAGGCCAATGGCCGGGCTTCGCTGCACCGGTTGTTGAGCAGTTGGTTGCTGGTCCTGGAACAGATGCCCAGTGGGCGGCAGGTGCGCTGGTCGTTGGATGTCGATCCGGTGGATTTGTATTGACCGCACTGGCCTCTTCGCGGGCAAGCTCCGCTCCCACAGGTCCGAGTTGTATGCAAATACTGTAAACGACTCGGGACTTGTGGCATCCGTCCCATAATGTCCGAGCCATGCCGCAACCTTGCGTACAACCGAGAACCTGTGGGAGCGGAGCTTGCTCGCGAAGAGGCCCGCCCAGCCACCACAAGTCCATAACCGGTTGGCAAGCTCGCCCCGGCAACGGATAATGCCCAGTTTTTCCACCTGCGCCTCGAAGCGCCGCCGCGCTTGCGGTCGAAAGAGAAGACCATGAAAGACACCATTCGCCAGCTGATCCAACAAGCCATCACCCAACTCGTCACCGAAGGTGTGTTGCCTGAAGGGCTGACGCCGGCGATCCAGGTGGAAAACACCCGGGACAAGACCCACGGCGACTTCGCCAGCAATATCGCGATGATGCTGGCCAAGCCGGCCGGCCTCAAGCCGCGCGATCTGGCGGAAAAGATCATCGCCGCGTTGCCCGTTGCCGATAGCGTCAGCAAGGCCGAGATCGCCGGTCCCGGCTTCATCAATTTCTTCCAGAATACCCAGGCCCTCGCCGCACGCCTCGACGCCGCCCTGGCCGATGCCCGGATCGGCGTGCGCAAGGCCGGCGCCGTGGAGCGCGTGGTGGTCGACCTGTCGGCCCCCAACCTGGCCAAGGAAATGCACGTCGGTCACCTGCGCTCGACCATCATCGGCGACGGCGTGGCGCGCGTCCTGGAGTTTCTCGGTGACACCGTGATCCGCCAGAACCACGTTGGCGACTGGGGCACCCAGTTCGGCATGCTGATGGCCTACCTACTGGAAAATCCGATCACCAGCAACGAACTCTCGGACCTGGAAAACTTCTACCGCGCGGCGAAGAAACGCTTCGACGAATCGCCGGAGTTCGCCGACCGCGCCCGCGGCCTGGTGGTCAAGCTGCAAGCCGGCGACCCGGAGTGCCTGGCGCTGTGGACCCGGTTCAAGGACATCTCACTGTCCCACTGCCAGAAAATCTACGAACTGCTGAACGTCAAGCTGAGCATGGCCGACGTCATGGGCGAAAGCGCCTATAACGACGACCTGATCAATGTCGTCAATGACCTGCGCGCCAAGGGTCTGCTGGTGGAAAGCAACGGCGCCCAGTGCGTGTTCCTCGACGAGTTCAAGAACGCCGAAGGCGAACCGCTGCCGGTGATCATCGTCAAGGCCGACGGTGGCTACCTGTACGCCACCACCGACCTCGCCGCCGTGCGCTACCGCAGCGGCCAGCTCAAGGCCGATCGCGCCCTGTACTTCGTCGACCAGCGCCAGGCCCTGCACTTCCAGCAGGTGTTCGCGGTAGCACGCAAGGCCGGCTTCGTGCCCCATCCGATGGTCATGGAGCACATGGGCTTCGGTACCATGAACGGCGCCGACGGCCGGCCGTTCAAAACCCGCGACGGCGGCACCGTGAAGCTGATCGACCTGCTCACCGAGGCCCAGGAACGCGCCTATGTCCTGGTCAAGGAAAAGAACCCGGAGCTCGCCGAAGAGGAACTGCGCAACATCGCCCGCGTGGTGGGCATCGGCGCGGTCAAGTACGCCGACCTGTCCAAGCACCGCACCAGCGACTACAGCTTCAACTTCGAGCTGATGCTCAACTTCGAAGGCAACACCGCGCCGTACCTGCTGTACGCCTACACCCGGGTGGCCGGCGTATTCCGCAAACTGGGCACGGACTTCAGCCAGGTTGAAGGGCATATCACCCTGGAGGCCAGTCACGAACAGGAGCTGGCCGCCAAACTGGCACAGTTCGGCGAGGTACTGGGTAGCGTTGCCGAGAAAGGCACGCCGCACGTGCTGTGCACCTACCTGTACGATGTGGCCGGCCTGTTCTCCAGTTTCTACGAGAACTGCCCGATCCTCGCCGCCGATACCGCGGAACAGAAACAGAGCCGCCTGCGCCTCGCCGCGCTGACCGGCCGCACCCTCAAGCAAGGCCTGGAACTGCTGGGTCTGGAAACCCTGGAGCGTATGTAAGTTGGCTGCCAAGAAAAAACCCGCACCCAAACGTGGCGCCAGCCGTTACCAAGCTCCTGCGAAAAAACCGATCCCGGGCTGGTTGTGGCTGGCCATCGGCCTCGGCGTGGGTGCGTTCGTCGTCTTCCTGATGAAGCTGGAGCCGGGCAAGGGCGATGACATCAAACGGGTCAAGCAGGAGCAGTTGAAAGCGAGCAAGATCGCCGATGCCAACAAGACCCCGCCGAGCCCGACCCAGCCCGTGAAGCCCAAGTACGACTTCTACACCTTGCTCCCCGAATCGGAAGTCATCGTGCCGCCGGAAGCGGTGCCGGAGAAAACCCTGCCGACGCCGCAGACCGTGCCAACGCCGACCACCCCGGTGACCCCGGCCGAAGCGGCGAAGATCGATACGGCCCGAGCCCAGGCCGCTTTGTCCGGTATTACCCCGCCACCGCCGCCGCCGGTGGCAGCGGCCAAACCGGCAGCGGTGACGCAGTTCTTCCTGCAGGCCGGCTCGTTCCGCAAGGAAGCCGATGCGGACAAGGTCCGGGCGCAAGTCATTCTGCTCGGGCAGTCGGTTTCGGTGGAATCCGGGACCGTGAAGGACGAGACCTGGTACCGGGTTTTGGTCGGACCGTTCAGCAACCGCGAACAACTGACCAAGGCGCAGAAACAACTGGCCGGTAGCGGCTTCAACAACCTGTTGCTGCAACAGCGCCAGAGCCGCTGATTGCCGGGAGCGGGCTTGTCGGAACGCCGCACCACCGCGCTCGACTACGCAGCAGCCGCAAAACCGGCCGCCTCGGTCTACCAGACACACCTGATTCGTCGGTTTTGGGGCCGCTGCGCGGCCCAGCGCGGGCAAGCCCGCTCGCCACAAGGGTTGAGCCTGACCTTGAAGTCTGTCGTGCGGGTTCAAACAAAGCCTTTCCTACGCCATTCATCCCCTCATCCCGCCCACGGTTGAAAAACCCACCACCACCCCCATATGAGTTTCCATCAGGCATTTTCGCCCCGCTGCGTGGAGATTCTCCCTTGACCACCATCGTTTCAGTTCGTCGCCACGGCAAAGTCGTCATGGGCGGCGACGGCCAGGTTTCCCTCGGCAACACCGTCATGAAGGGCAATGCGAAGAAAGTCCGGCGCCTCTATCACGGCGAAGTCATCGCCGGTTTCGCCGGTGCCACCGCCGACGCCTTCACCCTGTTCGAACGTTTCGAAGGCCAGCTTGAAAAACATCAAGGTCATCTGGTCCGCGCCGCGGTCGAGCTGGCCAAGGAGTGGCGTACCGACCGTTCCCTGAGTCGCCTGGAAGCCATGCTGGCGGTGGCCAACAAAGATGCTTCACTGATCATTACCGGTAATGGCGACGTCGTCGAACCGGAAGACGGCCTGATCGCCATGGGCTCCGGTGGCGGCTACGCCCAGGCCGCGGCCAGCGCGCTGCTGAAGAAAACCGACCTGTCGGCCCGGGAAATCGTCGAGACCGCCCTGGGTATCGCTGCAGACATCTGCGTCTTCACCAATCACAACGTCACCATCGAGGAGCAGGACCTCGCGGAATAACCAACCGGCCCGGTTGCCCATTCCCGCTTGAGGACCCACATATTATGTCCATGACCCCCCGCGAAATCGTCCACGAACTCAATCGCCATATCATTGGCCAGGACGATGCCAAGCGCGCCGTTGCCATTGCCTTGCGCAACCGCTGGCGCCGGATGCAGCTCCCCGAGGAGCTGCGCGTCGAAGTGACCCCGAAGAACATCCTGATGATCGGCCCGACCGGTGTCGGCAAGACCGAAATCGCCCGGCGCCTGGCCAAACTGGCCAATGCACCGTTCATCAAGGTCGAAGCGACCAAGTTCACCGAAGTCGGCTATGTCGGCCGCGACGTCGAATCGATCATCCGCGACCTGGCGGACGCCGCGATCAAGCTGCTGCGCGAGCAGGAGTTGGTCAAGGTCCGCCATCGCGCCGAAGACGCCGCCGAGGAGCGCATCCTCGACGCCCTGCTGCCACCGGCCCGCATGGGCTTCAGCGAAGACTCGGCCCCGGCCCAGGACTCCAATACCCGTCAGCTGTTCCGCAAGCGCCTGCGCGAAGGCCAGCTGGATGACAAGGAGATCGAGATCGAAGTGGCCGAGTCGTTCGGCGTCGAGATCGCCACGCCGCCGGGCATGGAGGAAATGACCAACCAGCTGCAGAACCTGTTCGCCAACATGGGCAAGGGCAAGCGCAAGAGCCGCAAGCTCAAGGTCAAGGAGGCGCTCAAGCTGGTGCGCGACGAAGAAGCCGGGCGCCTGGTCAATGACGAGGAGTTGAAGGCCAAGGCCCTCGAAGCCGTCGAGCAGCACGGTATTGTCTTTATCGACGAAATCGACAAGGTCGCCAAGCGTGGCAACGTCGGCGGTGCCGATGTCTCCCGCGAGGGTGTACAGCGCGACCTGCTGCCGCTGATCGAAGGCTGCACGGTGAACACCAAGCTGGGCATGGTCAAGACCGATCACATCCTGTTCATTGCCTCCGGCGCGTTCCACCTGAGCAAGCCGAGCGACCTGGTGCCCGAGCTGCAAGGTCGCCTGCCGATCCGCGTTGAGCTCAAGGCGCTGAGCCCGGAAGACTTCGAGCGTATCCTCAGCGAACCGCATGCCTCGCTGACCGAGCAGTACCGCGAGCTGCTGAAAACCGAAGGCCTGGCCATCGAGTTCCTGCCGGACGGCATCAAGCGCCTGGCGGAAATCGCCTGGCAGGTCAACGAAAAGACCGAGAACATCGGTGCCCGTCGCCTGCATACGCTGTTGGAGCGCCTGCTGGAGGAGGTTTCGTTCAGCGCCGGCGACCTGGCCAGCGCCCACGGCGCGGAGCCGATTCGCATCGATGCCGACTACGTCAACAGCCACCTGGGCGAATTGGCGAAGAACGAAGACCTGTCGCGGTATATCCTATAAAGAGCACACCGCTCCCTGTAGGCTCAGGGCTTTTACGGCCGAACACGCCCCCCCTGTGGGAGCAGAGCTTTTTGGCCGAGCACGCCCCCTTGTGGGAGCAGAGCTTTTTGGCCGAGCACGCCCCCTTGTGGGAGCAGAGCTTTTATGGCCGAACACGGTCCCTTGTGGGAGCAGAGCTTGCTCGCGAAGGGGCCCGTGAGAACGCCAAAAGCTTCGCGGCGATGCGGCGATCCGACAGCTCCGCTCCCACAGGGTTCTCTGACACAGACGAATCGCAGGCTGCCCATGACCACCAGACTCCCCACCGCCATCAACCTGCACAAAGCCTCGAAAACCCTGATCCTCAAATACGGCCCGGACGAGGAATACCAACTGAGCGCCGAATTCCTGCGGGTGCACTCGCCGTCCGCCGAAGTCCAGGGCCACGGCAAGCCCATCCTCCAGTTCGGCAAGCTCAACGTAGCCTTGAGCAAGCTCGAACCCGCCGGCCAATACGCACTGAAATTGACCTTCGACGACGGTCATGACAGCGGATTGTTCACCTGGGACTACCTCTACGAACTGGCTCGTCGTCAGGATGACTTGTGGGCCGATTATCTTGCTGAACTCAAAGCGGCCGGAAAATCCCGCGACCCGTCCGAGTCGGTCGTCAGGCTGATGCTCTAGTCCGGACCTCTGGTCGTTTTGGGCGGCATTTTCTAATCACATCTGATTCAATCCCCCACGGCGTGGCTAACGATTGGCCCGCTTGCGAAAAAAATCAAACTCGGGTAACCAATGGAACTGGCAAGTTCCGTGCATTTAACGATGTGCAATCAACGGTCACCCGAGCAGTAGTACTTGGCATTGTCTGTGCCATTTGCACAGCGGTACCCGGTACTCGTCTCAGGACAATGGAGCGTCGTAGATGAGTAACAAGAACAACGATGACCTGCAGCGGCAAGCCTCGGAAAACACCCTGGGCCTGAACCCCGTCGTCGGCTTGCGAAGAAAGGATCTTCTTACCTCTGCACGAATGGTATTGACCCAAGCCATCAAACAACCCATCCACAGCGTCAAGCATGTCGCCCATTTCGGCGTCGAACTGAAGAACGTGCTACTGGGCAAGTCCGGCCTGCAACCGGAAAGCGATGACCGTCGCTTCAACGATCCGGCCTGGAGCCAGAACCCGTTGTACCGGCGTTACCTGCAAACCTACCTGGCCTGGCGCAAGGAGCTGCATGCCTGGATTGCCGAAAGTTCGCTGTCACCACAGGACATCAGTCGCGGCCATTTCGTCATCAACCTGATGACCGAAGCCATGGCTCCGACCAACACGGCCGCCAACCCGGCGGCGGTCAAACGTTTCTTCGAGACTGGCGGCAAGAGCCTGCTCGACGGTCTCTCGAACCTGGCCAAGGACCTGGTGCACAATGGCGGCATGCCCAGCCAGGTGAACATGGGCGCCTTCGAAGTCGGCAAGAGCCTGGGCACCACCGAAGGCGCGGTGGTGTTTCGCAACGATGTGCTGGAACTGATCCAGTACAGCCCCATCACCGAGCAGGTGCATGAGCGTCCGCTGCTGGTGGTACCACCGCAGATCAACAAGTTCTATGTGTTCGACCTGAGCCCCGACAAGAGCCTGGCGCGCTTCTGCCTGCGCAGCCACGTGCAGACCTTTATCGTCAGTTGGCGCAATCCGACCAAGGCGCAACGCGAGTGGGGCCTGTCGACCTATATCGACGCCCTGAAGGAAGCCGTCGACGTGGTCACCGCCATCACCGGCAGCAAGGACGTGAACATGCTCGGGGCCTGCTCCGGCGGCATCACCTGCACCGCCCTGCTCGGCCATTACGCCGCCCTCGGCGAAAAGAAGGTCAACGCCCTGACCCTGCTGGTCAGCGTACTCGACACCACCCTCGACACCCAAGTGGCGCTGTTCGTCGACGAACAGACCCTGGAAGCCGCCAAGCGCCACTCCTACCAGGCCGGTGTGCTGGAAGGCAGCGACATGGCCAAGGTCTTCGCCTGGATGCGGCCCAACGACCTGATCTGGAACTACTGGGTCAACAACTACCTGCTGGGCAACGAGCCGCCGGTGTTCGATATCCTGTTCTGGAACAACGACACCACGCGCCTGCCGGCGGCCTTCCACGGCGACCTGATCGAGATGTTCAAGAACAACCCACTGGTGCGCGCCGGGGCACTGGAAGTGTGCGGCACGCCCATCGACCTGAAGAAGGTCGACGCCGACATCTTTTCCCTGGCCGGCACCAACGATCACATCACGCCCTGGAAGTCCTGCTATAAGTCGGCACAATTGTTCGGCGGCAAGGTCGAGTTCGTCTTGTCCAGCAGCGGCCATATCCAGAGCATCCTGAACCCGCCGGGCAATCCGAAATCACGCTACATGACCAGCACCGAGATGCCGGCCAAGGCCGAAGACTGGCAGGAGAACTCCACCAAGCACACCGATTCGTGGTGGCTGTATTGGCAGGCGTGGCAGGCCGAGCGCTCGGGTAAACTGAAGAAATCACCGACCAGCCTGGGCAGCAAGGCCTACCCGGCGGCCGAGGCGGCACCGGGCACCTACGTGCACGAGCGCTAGAACAGCCCTGACCCTGTAGGAGCGAGCTCGCTCGCGATGGAGGCCAATGATAATGCGGGAAGCCTGATACCCCGCGGTGCCCCGACTACCATCGCGAGCAAGCTCGCTCCTACAGGGGCCGGGCCGCAAAACCGGTTTTAACCACAGGGCTTCGAGCATGCCGCAACCGTTTATCTTCCGAACCATCGATCTGGATGGCCAGACCATCCGCACCGCGGTTCGCCCCGGCAAGTCTCATCTGACGCCCTTGCTGATCTTCAACGGCATCGGTGCCAACCTGGAGCTGGTGTTTCCGTTCGTCCAGGCCCTGGACCCGGAGCTGGAAGTCATCGCCTTCGATGTTCCCGGCGTCGGCGGCTCGTCGACCCCCAAGCGGCCCTACCGTTTTCCGGGCCTGGCCAAACTCACCGCGCGCATGCTCGATTATCTGGACTACGGCCAGGTCAACGCGGTGGGCGTGTCCTGGGGCGGCGCCCTCGCGCAACAGTTCGCCCATGACTACCCGGAACGCTGCAAGAAGCTGATCCTCGCCGCCACCGCCGCGGGCGCGGTGATGGTGCCGGGCAAGCCCAAGGTGCTGTGGAACATGGCCAGCCCACGGCGCTACATCCAGCCATCCCACGTCATCCGCATCGCACCGACCATCTACGGCGGTGCCTTTCGTCGCGATCCGCACCTGGCCGCCGAACATGCCGCCAAGGTCCGCTCGGCCGGCAAGCTGGGCTATTACTGGCAACTGTTCGCCGGGCTCGGCTGGACCAGCATCCACTGGCTGCACAAGATCCGCCAGCCAACCCTGGTGCTGGCCGGTGACGACGATCCACTGATTCCGCTGATCAATATGCGCCTGCTGGCTTGGCGAATCCCCAATGCCCAGCTACACATAATCGACGACGGTCATTTATTCCTGATCACCCGGGCCGAGGCCGTGGCACCGATCATCATGAAGTTCCTCCAGGAAGAACGTCAGCGGGCGGTGATGCATCCGCACCCGACGCCGTTGAAAAGTAGCTAGGCATCTGTTCCTGGCAGCAAGCGCGCACGGGCAGGAAGTCCGTGTCGTGCAACAAGGTCCGGCACCGACGAGCCCATCCGTCCCGCCCCCCTGTGTCGATTGATAGCTTGATGACGAAGGAGTGTTGACTCATGCGAGACAAACCAGCGACGGGCTCCATGCCCACCCCCGCCGCGTTCATCAACGCACAAAGTGCGATTACCGGTCTGCGCGGCCGGGATCTGTTTTCCACCTTGCGCAGCGTGGCCACCCACGGCCTGCGCAATCCGCTTCACACCGCCCGACATGCCCTGGCCCTGAGCGGTCAACTGGGCAAGGTGCTGCTCGGCGATACACCGTACAAGCCCAACCCGCAGGACCCACGCTTCGCCGACCCGGCCTGGAGCCTCAACCCGTTCTACCGTCGCGGCCTGCAAGCCTATCTGGCCTGGCAGAAACAGGTAAAACAGTGGATCGACGACAGCCGCATGAGCGACGACGACCGCGCCCGGGCGCACTTCATCTTCGCCCTGCTCAACGACGCCATGGCGCCCTCCAATACCCTGCTCAATCCGTTGGCGGTCAAGGAACTGTTCAACTCCGGCGGCAACAGCATCGTGCGCGGCATCAGCCACCTGGTGGACGACCTGCTGCACAACAACGGTTTGCCCAGCCAGGTCACCAAGCACTCGTTCGAAGTCGGCAAGAGCGTGGCGACCACGCCCGGTTCGGTAGTGTTTCGCAATGAGTTGCTGGAACTGATGCAGTACAGGCCCATGAGCGAAAAGCAGTTCGCCAAGCCGCTGCTGATCGTGCCGCCACAGATCAACAAGTACTATATTTTCGACCTGAGCCCGTCCAACAGCTTCGTCCAGTACGCCCTCAAGAACGGCCTCCAGGTGTTTATCGTCAGTTGGCGCAACCCGGATGTGCGTCACCGCGAATGGGGCCTGTCCAGCTATGTCGAGGCACTGGAAGAGGCCCTGAACGTCTGCCGGGCGATCACCGCCAGCCGCGAAGTCAACCTGATGGGCGCCTGTGCTGGCGGCCTGACCATTGCTGCCCTGCAAGGCCATCTGCAGGCCAAGCGGCAGATGCGCCGGGTCTCCAGCGCCACCTACCTGGTCAGCTTGCTTGACAGCCAGTTGGACAGTCCGGCCACCCTGTTCGTCGACGAGCAGACCCTGGAGGCCGCCAAGCGTCGCTCCTACCAGCAGGGGGTACTGGATGGCCGCGACATGGCGAGAGTCTTTGCCTGGATGCGCCCCAACGACCTGATCTGGAACTACTGGGTCAACAACTACCTGCTGGGCAAGGAGCCGCCGGCATTCGACATCCTCTACTGGAACAACGACAACACCCGCCTGCCCGCGGCTTTTCACGGTGACCTGCTGGACTTCTTCAAGCACAACCCACTGAGCCATCCGGGCGGCCTGGAAGTCTGTGGCACCCCCATCGACCTGCAAAAAGTCACGGTCGACAGTTTCAGCGTCGGCGGCATCAATGACCACATCACCCCCTGGGACGCGGTCTATCGCTCGACCTTGCTGCTGGGGGGCGAACGCCGGTTCGTGCTGTCCAACAGCGGCCATGTCCAGAGCATCCTCAACCCGCCGAGCAACCCCAAGGCCAACTACATCGACAACCCCAAGTTGAGCAGTGATCCGCGGGCCTGGTACTACGACGGCAAACAGGTTGACGGTAGTTGGTGGAACCAGTGGTTGCCGTGGATCCAGGAGCGCTCGGGAGCCCAGCGTGAAACCCGGATGACCCTGGGCAACGCCAATTACCCACCCCTGGAGGCGGCACCCGGCACCTATGTCCGGGTGCGCTGACGATTACCGACCACGGCTGCCGGACAGCCGTGGCGAGCGGTCGGAACGACCTGAGAAGACTGGATGAAAACCCGCGATCGAATCCTTGAGTGTGCCCTGCAGTTGTTCAACCAGAAAGGCGAACCCAACGTTTCGACCATGGAGGTGGCCAATGAGATGGGGATCAGCCCGGGCAACCTCTACTACCACTTCCACGGCAAGGAGCCACTGATCCTGGGCCTGTTCGAGCGTTTCCAGAGCGAGCTGGCACCGCTGCTCGACCCACCGGCCGACGTCCGGCTGGCGCCCGAGGACTACTGGTTCTTCCTGCACCTGATCGTCGAGCGACTGGCCCATTACCGCTTCCTGTTTCAGGACCTGTCCAATCTGTCCGGGCGCTTGCCCAAGCTCGCCAAGGGCATTCGCAACCTGCTCAACGCCCTCAAGCGGACACTCGCATCGTTGCTCGCGCACCTGAAAGCGCAAGGCTTGCTGATGAGTGAAACCCAGGCCCTGGGACAGTTGGTGGAACAGATCACGCTGACCTTGCTGTTTTCCCTGGATTACCAGCGCATTCTCGGCCGTGAGGGTGAGGTGCGTCTGGTGGTGTACCAGATCATGATGCTGGTGGCCCCGCACCTACGCGCCCCGGCGCGGTTGGTGACGGAGCAGATGGCGTTGCGCTACCTGGAGGACCACGATTAACGTCGGATTCTGTGGCGCCAGTGCCGGCCTCTACGCGGGCAAGCTCCGCGCCCATGGGATTGATGCCCGACACATAAGCTCGATTCGACTCGGACATTGTGGGAGCGGAGCTTGTCGGATCGCCGCACCGCCACTAAGATGGCATGACAGGCAATACACCTACCCCTGACACAAATAAAAACGCCCGACCTTCACAGGCCGGGCGTTTTCATTCAGCGGACGACGACTCAGGCTTGAGAAGCAGGCGTCGGTGCTGTTGGCGTAGCCGCTGGAGCGGATGCCGAAGCCGGAGCGGCGGCCGAGTTGGCTGCCGATACCGGAGCCGCGGCAGGCTTGGCCGCAGCGGCGGCAGGCTTCGCGGCAGCAGGCTTTTTCGCCGCCGCGGGTTTCGCGGCGGGCTTGACTGCCGGCTTGGCTGCCACGGGCTTGGCCGCTGGCTTCACCGCCGCTTTCGCCGCCGCGGTTTTCACGGCCGGCTTGGCGGCAGGTTTCGCCGCGGGCTTGGCCGCCGCTTTCGCTGCCGGTTTGGCCGCCGCGGTTTTCGCAGCCGGTTTGGCCGCTGCCTTTACCAAAGGTTTGGCCGCCACTTTCGCCGTGGGCTTGGCCGCTGCCGTTTTTGTCGAGGCCCGAGTCACCGCCTCGCCCGTGAGTTTCTCGATCTGCCTGGTCAAGGTATCAACCTTGCTGTGCAGCGCCTTCACTTCATTGCGGCTCGGCACGCCCAGGCGCGAAATGGCGCTGTTCAGGCGCTTGTCGAAAGCCCCTTCCAGTTCGTCCCATTTGCCCAGCGCCCGGTCCTTGACCCCGGCGATGCGCGACTTGGCCGAACTGGCGGAGTCCTTGGCCGCATCGACTTTCTTGTCGACCGCGGTCTTGGTCAGTTTCTCGGCCTTCTCGCCATCCTTGACCAGGGTATCGAAGAGTTTGCTGCCGTCGGTATCGATCTTCGAGTACACGCCTAAACCAGCGAGCCAGATTTTGCGGGAATACTCCTCAACCTTCCCGATCCACGAGCTGCTTTCTTTCTCGGTATTCTTTTTGCCAGCCATCCCGTTCTCCTTAATGTTTACGCGCGACACGTTCAAGCAATGCCGTCAGCTCATCGAGCTTAGCAGAGAGTGTCTCCACATCATGTTTAGACGGAATCCCGATGCGATTCAAGGCACTGGCGACCCGGTGGTCGAAGGCCTTCTCGACCTTGTCCAGTTGCACTTCCACCTTGCCCTTGAGGCTGGTGACTTCACTCTTTACTTCATCGATCTGGCTGTTGGCGGCGTCACGTTGCTCATCAATCAGTTTTTTTCCTTTCTTTTCAACATCCTGGCCGGCTTTCACGAGTTCCTTGAAGTACTCGCTGCCTTCCCTGCCGACCTTGGCATAAGCCCCCAGACCCGCCAGCCAGATCTTGCGGGCATACACTTTCACGTCAGCCAGGGCGGTTGGCTGACTGTCGGATTTTTTCTTCAGACTTACTTTGGCCATGGTGCACCTCACACGCGAAAGGTTGGAGGATCTGCCCACCGGAATGGGGGCTCATGTACAAAGTAATGAGAAAAATTAGAATGGGCACCCTAAAGGCCGGCTCGCTGTCACAGCGGTGCTTGTTGTGGGAGCGGAGCTTGCCCACAAAGAGACCCTTGAGGCCGCTACAAGCTTCGCGGCGGTGAGGCGATCCGACACGCCCCCACAAAAGTCCTCCCCCAGCCAGGGCGAGGTGCCTGTGTTCAGACCAGCACCTTGTCCAGCGCCTTTTCGATCTCGGCCTTGATCGTGCCGCTCATGGCCGACATCAACAAACCCAGTTCGACATCGACACGGATCGTCTCATCGCCTACATACACCTCGCCCTTGACCCCGGAACGCTTGAGGTTCAGCGTGTCGCCGGACCACTGCGGCTCCAGGCCATACTGCCCGGCCAGCTTCTGCGCCAACTGGTCGGCCTTCGCGCGCGCGGCGGCCTTGCCCAGGCCGTGGGCGCGTTCAACACTAATACGGGCCATCGAATACTCCTGCTCTATCGGGACTTGCCCGGAGCGTCCTGACCCTGAATGCGTCAAAACGTCCCGGCGGTTGCCTATCTTACATGCACCCTTGCCAAGACAAAGCCGGCCACCGGGATTAGAATGCCCGCATTCTCTTCTGGTGACAGCGACATGACTGATCAGCGCAAAGGCAGCGATGCCGAACCCACCACGCACTTCGGCTTCAAGAACGTACCGGAAAGCCAAAAGGCGGAAAAGGTCGCCGAGGTGTTCCACTCCGTGGCCGCCAAGTACGACCTGATGAACGACGTGTTGTCCGGTGGCATGCATCGCCTCTGGAAGCGCTTCACCATCGAGCTGTCCGGCGTGCGCGTGGGCAACCGGGTGCTGGATATCGCCGGCGGCACCGGCGACCTGGCCCGCAAGTTCTCCCATCTGGTGGGCCCCACCGGCCAAGTGGTGCTGGCCGACATCAACGCCTCCATGCTCAAGGTCGGTCGCGATCGCCTGCTGGACCTGGGCGTGGCCGGTAACGTCGAGTTCGTCCAGGCCGACGCGGAGAAACTGCCGTTCCCGGACAACCATTTCGACTGCGTGACCATCGCCTTCGGCCTGCGCAACGTCACCCACAAGGAAGACGCCCTGCGCTCCATGCTGCGGGTGCTCAAGCCCGGCGGCCGGCTGCTGGTGCTGGAGTTCTCCAAGCCGACCAACGCCCTGATGTCCAAGGTCTACGACGCCTACTCGTTCGCCTTCATGCCGCTGGCCGGCAAGCTGATCACCAACGACTCGGAAAGCTATCGTTACCTGGCCGAATCGATCCGCATGCACCCGAACCAGGAAACCCTGAAGTCAATGATGGTGGACGCCGGCTTCGACCGCGTGACCTACCACAACATGACCGCGGGCATCGTCGCCCTGCATCGCGGTATCAAGCCCTGATGCTGCTCAGCGGCCTTCTCGCTGGCGTCGAACAGGGTCTCAACCGTGTGCTGCGTCTTGACGGCACGGCTTTGAGCCGCCTGGGCCAACTGAGCGGCAAGGTCATCGAAGTCGACTGCGCCAGCCCGGCCCTGAAGCTGTTCATCCTGCCCAGCGACGAAGGCCTGCTACTGGCCGCGCACTGGGCCGCCGAGGCCGACTGCAGCCTCCGTGCCCCGGCCGCGAGCCTGCTGAACCTGGCCCTGAGCCGCGACAAGAGCGCCGTCCTGCACGGCCCCGAGGTGCAACTGGAAGGCGACAGCGCGGTGCTGCTGGACCTGGCCGGCGTGCTCCAGGACCTGGAGCTGGACTGGGAGTACGAACTCTCGCGCTGGCTCGGTCCGCTCGCCACCCCCCTGCTCAGCGGCCACCTGCGCAGCCGCGCCGGGCTGTACCGGCGAGGTTTCGTCAGCCTGAAGCAGAACCTCGCCGACTATCTCAGCGAAGAATCCCGTACCCTGGTCGGTACCCACGAGGCCGAAGCCCGCTTCGCCGAACTGGACCAGGTCAAACTCGACCTGGAACGTCTCGAGGCGCGTGTCGAGCGCCTTTCCCGAACCCTCCAATCCAGCGATAACGCATGAAGCTGCTTGCCGTCCGCCGTCTGTTGCGCATCCAGCGCGTCGTGATCCGTTACCGTCTCGATGACCTGCTGTTCGAGTTACCTCTGCCCTGGTTCCTCCTGGCGCTGCGCTTTGCCCTGCCCTGGCGCTGGTTTCCACGCAGAACCCTGGATCTGAGCCGAGGGACGCGCCTGCGCCTGGCCTTGCAGGACCTGGGACCGATCTTCATCAAGTTCGGCCAGATCCTCTCCACCCGCCGCGACCTGTTGCCCGAGGACATCGCCGACGAGTTGATGCTGTTGCAGGACCGCGTGCCGCCGTTCGACTCGCAGACCGCGGTCAAACTGATCGAGGCGCAACTGGGCAAGAAGATCGGCGAGGTCTTCAGCCGCTTCGATATCGAGCCGCTGGCCTCGGCCTCGGTGGCCCAGGTCCACGCCGCCCAGCTCAAGAGTGGCGAAGAGGTGGTGGTGAAAGTCATCCGCCCCGGCCTCAAGCCGATCATCGCCCAGGACCTGGCCTGGCTGTTCCTCCTCGCCCGGGCCGCCGAGCGGGTCTCGGCCGATGCCCGCCTGCTGCACCCGGTGGATGTGGTCAGCGACTACGAAAAGACCATCTACGACGAACTCGACCTGCTGCGCGAAGCGGCCAACGCCAGTCAGCTGCGGCGCAACTTCGAAGGCTCGGAGATGATGTACGTGCCCCAGGTCTACTGGGACTGGTGCCGGCCGAAAGTGCTGGTGATGGAGCGTATCTACGGCATCCAGGTCACGGATCTGGCGACCCTGGCCGACCAGCGCACCGACATGAAGATGCTCGCCGAGCGCGGCGTGGAAATCTTCTTCACCCAGGTGTTCCGCGACAGCTTCTTCCACGCCGACATGCACCCCGGCAACATCTTCGTCAGCACCGTCAACCCGTGGAGCCCGAAGTACATCGCCATCGACTGCGGGATCGTCGGCAGCCTGACCCCGGAAGACCAGGACTACCTGGCCCGCAACCTGTTCGCCTTCTTCAAGCGTGACTACCGCCGCGTTGCCCAACTGCACATCGATTCCGGCTGGGTACCGGCACACACCAAGCTCAACGAGTTCGAGGCGGCGATCCGCACCGTGTGCGAGCCGATCTTTGAAAAGCCGCTCAAGGACATCTCTTTCGGCCAGGTGCTGATGCGCCTGTTCCAGACCGCGCGGCGCTTCAATATGGAAGTCCAGCCGCAACTGGTGCTGCTGCAGAAAACCCTGCTCAACATCGAAGGGCTGGGCCGCCAGTTGTACCCGGAGCTGGACCTGTGGAGCACCGCCCAGCCGTTCCTCGAACGCTGGATGCGCGAGCGCGTCAGCCCGAAAACCCTGCTCGGCAACCTGCAGGGCCAGATCGAGCAACTGCCGCACCTGGCCAGCATGACCCGCGACCTGCTCGAGCGCATGGCCCAGCCCCAAGCCAATCCCGAGCCGAAAGAACACCGGAGCAAGGACGACTGGCTGCTGCGCCTGCTCGGCACCCTGCACCTGAGCGGCGGTGCGCTACTCGCCGTCGGCGGGCCGTTGCATGATCTGGGACAATGGCCGGCGGGTATCATGGCGGCCATAGGGGTGTATCTGATCGTGCGCCGATAGCCAGTCAGGCCCTGGGCTGGCACACTGTTCATTCGCCGAGGCACCACCACGCAGGTGGTGTCCGGTTGTCGGAGTCGAAGATGAAAGACTGGCTGGACGAGATCAAATGGGACAGCGACGGCCTGGTACCGGCCATCGCCCAGGATCACAAGACCGGGCGCATACTGATGATGGCCTGGATGAACCGCGAGGCGCTGCAACTGACCGCCGCCGAGAACCGCGCCATTTACTGGTCACGCTCGCGTGGCAAGCTGTGGCGCAAGGGCGAAGAGTCCGGCCACGTGCAGCACCTGCACGAAATGCGCCTGGACTGCGACGCCGACGTGATCATCCTGATGGTCGAGCAGGTCGGCGACATCGCCTGCCACACCGGCCGCCACAGCTGCTTCTACCGCGTGTATGAAAACGGCGGCTGGAAGATCGTCGATCCGGTCCTCAAGGACCCGCACAGCATCTATGCAGCAGGACACTGAACATGACTGACACCCTGACCCGCCTGGCCCAGGTGCTCGAGGAGCGCAAAGGCGCCGATGCCGACAGCTCCTACGTCGCCAGCCTGTATCACAAGGGCCTGAACAAGATTCTGGAAAAAGTCGGCGAAGAGTCGGTCGAGACTATTATTGCTGCAAAGGACGCCGCGATCAGCGGCGACTGCAGCGACCTGATCTACGAAACCGCCGATTTGTGGTTCCACAGTATGGTCATGCTCGCCCAACTGGGGCAGCATCCGCAGGCCGTGCTGGACGAACTGGATCGCCGCTTCGGCCTGTCCGGACACGTCGAGAAAGCCTCGCGCCCGTCCGCCTAACAACTTTCGAGAGGAGCAGCATCATGGGCATTTTTGACTGGAAACACTGGATCGTCATCCTGGTCGTCGTCGTGCTGGTGTTCGGCACCAAGAAGCTGAAGAACCTCGGCACCGACGTCGGCGAATCGATCAAGGGCTTTCGCAAGGCCATGAACGACGAAGAAAAGACCGCCGAGCCAACGACCCCGCCCGTCGCGCAACCGGCCCCACCGGTGCAGCCGCAGGCCAGCGCCCAGCAGAACACGCCGCACACCATCGACGTGCAGGCGCAGAAAGTCGAAGAGCCCCGCAACAACTCTTGAGTACTGACCCATGTTCGGTATCAGCTTCAGTGAACTGCTGCTCGTGGGCCTGGTGGCCCTGCTGGTGCTCGGCCCCGAGCGCCTGCCCCATGCCGCGCGTACCGCCGGCCTGTGGGTCGGTCGGTTGAAGCGCAGCTTCAACGCGATCAAGCAGGAAGTGGAACGCGAGATCGGCGCCGACGAAATCCGTCGGCAGTTGCACAACGAGCACATCCTGTCCCTGGAACAGGAGGCCCGCAAGATGCTCTCGCCCACACCGCCGAGCACACCCGCCGAGCCGCTGGTGGAACAGACGCTCCACGCCGTCCCGCCGCTGTCGGCAGAAATCCCGCCAACGCCGCTGACCGCCACCGAGTCGGTACCGGTAGCCGGCGCCGTGGAAGCGGCACCGCACCTGACAGAACCCGCAAGCGCGCCGCCCATCGGCACGCCTGCGCCTCATGACCCTACTTTGCCGCCGCGAGCCCCATGAGCGATATTCCGGAAAACGACCAGCACATGCCGCTGGTTTCGCACCTCACCGAGTTGCGCACCCGCCTGCTGCGCTGTGTCGCGGCGATCTTCCTGATCTTCGCCGGGCTGTTCGCCTTCACCCAGCAGATCTACACCTTCGTCTCCATCCCGCTGCGCCAGTACCTGCCGGTGGGGGCAACGATGATCGCCACCGACGTCTCGTCGCCGTTCCTGACACCGCTCAAGCTGACCATGATGGTCTCGCTGTTCCTGGCCATCCCGGTGATCCTGCACCAGATCTGGGGCTTTATCGCCCCGGGCCTGTACAAGCATGAAAAACGCATCGCCGTGCCGTTGCTGGTATCGAGCATCGTGCTGTTCTACACCGGCATGGCCTTCGCCTACTTCCTGGTGTTCCCACTGATCTTCAAGTTCTTCGCCGCCGCGACTCCGGCCGGCGTGGAAATGATGACCGACATCACCAGCTACCTCGACTTCGTGATGACGCTGTTCTTCGCCTTCGGCGTGGCCTTCGAAATTCCCGTGGCCGTGGTGCTGCTGGTATGGATCGGCGTGGTCGACATCAAGTACCTGAAGAAAGTCCGCCCTTACGTGGTCATCGGCTGCTTCGTGGTCGGCATGATCCTGACGCCGCCTGATGTGTTCTCCCAGACCCTGCTGGCCGTGCCGATGTGGCTGCTGTTCGAGATCGGCATCCTGTTCGGTGGCCTGGTCCGCAAACGCGGCGACGAAGAGCCCGCCGACAGTGACGCCCAGCCGCCAGCCCCGCTGACGTGAACCTGCTGCTGCTGGAGGAGGCCGATTTTATCGCTGCCGACCTCGTTGTGCTGCGCGACCGGCGCCTGACCCATATGCAGGAAGTCCATCGCCTGGCGGTGGGTGACAGCTTGCGAGTCGGGCGTATCGGCGGCCTGATGGGCAGCGCCGAGGTGCTGCGCCTGGACGCCAGCGAGGCCGAGCTGCGGGTCAGCCTGGATCGAGCACCGCCGGCAAAACTGCCGCTGACCCTGATACTGGCCCTGCCACGCCCGAAAATGCTTCGGCGGGTGTTCCAGACCGTCGCCACCCTGGGCGTGCCCAAGGTGGTACTGGTGAACAGCTACCGTGTGGAAAAGAGCTTCTGGCAGACACCGTTCCTGGAGCCCGGGGCGATTCGCGAGCAACTGATCCTCGGACTGGAGCAGACCCGCGACACCGTGCTGCCGGAGATCCTCATCGAGAAACGCTTCAAGCCCTTCGTCGAAGACCGTCTGCCGGCCATCGGCGCGGGCACCCTCGGCCTGGTTGGCCATCCCGGCGACTACCCACCCTGCCCGCGCGGCCTGGACGAGCCGGTGACCCTGGCCATCGGCCCGGAAGGCGGCTGGATTCCCTATGAGATCGACCTGCTGGGCAAGGCCGGACTGCAACCGGTACAGCTCGGCGAACGCATCCTGCGGGTCGAGACCGCTGTAACCGCGCTGCTCGCCCGGCTGTTCTGATCCACCGGCACCATGCTAATGGTGTCCCCGCCGCAACCTCTCGACTTGCCCACTCACTCAAGCCTGAGCGCATACCTTGTGGGAGCAGGGCTTGTCGGATCGCCGCACCGCCGCGAAGCTTTTAGCGACCTCGCGGGCCTATTCGCGGGCAAGCTCCGCTCCCACAGGTACCGTGTTCGACCTTAACTGGCCGACAGCCAAAACCTTCAACCTTAAGAGAGCTTTCCCACAGCCCATTCAGGTCGCATCTCCCGCGTCCAAGCCGATGACAGAACATGCCCCACGCACCTGCGCGTGAGGGTCATGGACTCATCTGCTGGACAGGAGATTCACCATGTTCAATTGGCTCACCCGCGCGCTGCGCGACCGCAGTATCCGCTTCAAACTGGCCCTGGGCTTTGGCCTCGTATTGCTCTTGACCCTGGGACTCACCCTCGCTGGTTGGCACGCCCTGGGCACCACGATAGAGCGTTCGCAAACGCTTTCGAGCATCGCCCGGCTGAGCCGGCTCACCAGCGACATGCGCGCCGACCGTATCACTTTCCGGGTGTTGAACGATCCCCAGAGTCGTACCCGGATCAGCCGGCAATTGGCGACCATCGAGAAGCTGCTGGCGCTGCTCCCGCCGCGTCTGCCGGAGCCGGGCGACCGCCAGATCCTGAGCGACCAGCAGCAGGCGGCCGAGGGTTTCCGGAGCGCTCTCAACGATCTCGATGAAAGCCTTCGAGAACGCGAGCGCGCCCGCAAGAGGATGAGCGCCAGCGTGAGCCAGGCCAGCCAAGCGGTGGCTCGCTTCGAAGCCCATCAACTGCGTGAAGCGAGCAAGAGCCCCCATGACCTGCAGTGGCAAGCCCCGCTCAAACGGATCGAAGAACTACGCCAGCTGACCCACGACACCCACGTCAGCATCCTCACGCCGGCCTATCTGTTCGATTCACTGCACGCTTATTCAGAGCAGGGGCTGAAGGCAATCGATCGTCTTGGGCAGCTCGAAACACAAGTGACGCCATTGACACCGTCCCTGGCCGACGACCACAAGCGCATGCAGATGGAGCTGCGTCACTACCGCGACGCGCTCCAGCGGTTCAAGGATGCACAATTGCTCACCGAGACCGCTCATAACCTCATGGAGGACTTGGGCAACAAGCTACTGGCCGGCAACGAAGAACTGAGCCGTAACCAGACTCAGAAGCGTGATCGTCAGGCGCAGGCGGCCAAATGGATGCTGGCGAAAATAGCCCTGCTGGCCTGGCTGATCGCCATTCTGGCCGCCTGGAGCCTCAGTCGCCAATTGCTGATCCCGCTCTCGCGCAGCCTGAAGCTGGCCCGGCACATTGCCGCGGGCGACCTGAGCCGCGATGTGGCGGTCGACCGCCACGACGAGCTCGGTCAGTTGCAGCAGGCCATGCGCGGCATGACCCTGGGTCTGCGGGAACTGATCCGTGGTATTGGCACCAGCGCCTCCCGCGTGGCGAACGCCGCCGAGCACCTGTCGAGCAGTACCGAACAGACCGATGCCAGCGTCAGCAGCCAGTACGCCGCCACCGAGCAAGTGGCGGCAGCCATGAAACAGATGACCGCCAGCGTGCTGGAGGTTGCCCGTCACGCCGAAACCGCTTCCATGGCCGCCACCCAGGCCGACCGACAGGCCCGCGAAGGCGACGGTGCGGTCGCCGACGCCATCGAGCAGATCGAACAGCTCGAGCAACAAATGCAGCTCTGCTCCCAGGCCATGGACGGGCTCCAGCACGAAAGCGAACGGATCGGCAGCGTGCTCGATGTCATCCAGTCGGTGTCCCAGCAAACCAACCTGCTGGCCCTCAATGCCGCCATCGAGGCGGCCAGGGCCGGCGAGGCAGGCAGTGGCTTTGCCGTGGTCGCCGATGAGGTCCGCAGCCTGGCACAGCGTACCCAGGACTCGGCACAAGAGATCAAGGAACTGATCACGGCGTTGCAAGGCGGTACCCGGCAAGTCGCCGGCATGCTCGACAACAGCCACAAACTGACTCGCAACAGCGTCGAGTCAAGCCGCCACAGCGGCGGCAAGCTGGAAGCCATCAGCCGCAGCGTGTCGCAAATCCTCGGGATGAACGAACAGATTGCCGCGGCTGGCGAAGAACAGAGCGTCGTTGCCGAGCAGATCAGCCGCAGCGTGCTGCACGTGCGCGACATGTCGCGGCAGACCGCCAACGCCTGCGACGCGACCACCGCGGCCAATCAGCAACTGCGCCAGCTGGGAGAACAACTGCAGCGTCTGGTGGAGCGCTTCAAGGTCTGAACGCCCCCTGCAGGAGCGCTGGTTGACACTCGATTGCCTGCGCTGGAACCCTTGAGCCTTGCATCACCCATCTGGGCGTCATCGCCAGCAAGTTGGTTCCTACAAGGGATTTGCGGCGATCACGAGAGCGGGCTCAGTCGATTTCGGCCAGCCAGTCGGTTGCCTTGAACCACTTGTCGTGGATCCGATCGTAGGTGCCATCCTCGGCGATCTGGTGCAGGAAGTGGTTGATCCAGTTGAGACTGTCGTGGTTGCCCTTCCTCACCCCGAAGGCCAGCGGTTCGTAGGTGAACGGCTGCTCCAGGCACAGCAGCTTGCCATTGCCCAGCCGGTTCACCGCCACCAGGTTGTAGGGGGCATCGTGGACAAAGGCATCAGCCTTGCCATCGAGCACCGCCCGCACCCCCTCCTCCTCATTGGCATAGGTGCTCAATTGGGCCGCGCCCATCATCTTTCTCGCGACGATTTCCCCAGTGGTCCCGGCTTTGACCGCGATGCGATAACCCGCCTCGTTCAGGTCCTCGAAACTCTGCACCGTGCTACCCAAAGCGAGGGGAATCAGCAGCGTCTGCCCGACTACGATAAAGGCATCGCTGAAGTTGAGCCGCAGGTTACGCTCCTGGGTCAGGGTCATACCACTGGCGATCAGGTCGAACTTGTTCGCCAGCAAACCCGGGAGCAATTCGGCATAGGGACTGGATACCAACTCCAGCTTCACTCCCAGTGCCTGGCTCATCTCACGTAACAGATCGATCTCGAAACCAATGATCTCGCCACGTTTATTCGTCATTTCGAAGGGGATATACGTGGGATTGGTCCCCACTTTCAGCGTGCCGCGCTTGAGCGCATCGTCAATGGCGCCCGCTTGCACCGCGCATGTGTGGACGAGCACAACGATGCCCAGCAACAACACCGATAGAAACCTTTTCATCATGAAACTCCCCTGGGCCGCTTTTCCGGTCGTGCCAGCAAGACCCGCGATTTCCGCGTGCAAGCACAATCGCCATGGCCTGCCGGGCACAATTTTGGGGCGCGATCCTAACGTACTCGGATGCAGGGCAACACCGAGGAGGAGCTGGTCTTTTGTTACCAAATGACAAATGAAAGCGGAGAGAAACAGGGTGTAACCAACGTCGCACCCTGTGGACTGACACGGCTCCCGTAGGAGCCGGGCTTGCTCGCGAAGAGGCCCGTAAGAGCGCCAAAAGCTTCGCAGGCAAGCGGCGCCTACATTGGATCAGGCCGGCTGGACCGTCGGCGTAGCCGGTTGCAAAGGCAACAACGGCGCATGCGGATCGGCCTTGATCGAATCGCGCCAGGCACCAAGCCACTCGGCGTGGCCTTCACTCCAGACCTGCGCATGCAGACGGGTCAAGGCCACCGGATCGCTCAGCAGGTGCAGGCGTGACTGATTGTCCAGCCCTGCCGGACCGACCTTCAGCGCATGCCGCACACGCTCGACACGCAGCCACTCGATCGGCTCGGCATGGCCGTGACGGGCCGTTGCCAAGGCACAGGCCAGGGCATTCTGCCGCGGATCGACCACCGCCCGGACAAAGCCGTCATTGAGCGCATGCCAACGGTTTTCGTGGGTGTACTCATCCGTCGCCAGCAACGCCTGGGGCGGATTGTATTCCTCGGGAATGAGGAACAGGCTCTCATCCTTGGAGCGCAAGCCCAGGTTGACCCGGCTGGAGATCACCGAAACCGGGATCGACAGCATCAGCGAACCAACGATCGGTGTCAGCCACCAGAGAAAACTCGGGTTGAGCCAGATCACCAGCAGGGCCCAGAGGGCACCCAGCAAGGTTTGCGGGCCATGCCGACGCACCGCTTCGCTCCACGGCGTGGAGTCGTCGTCACGCTGCGGAGAGTTCCAGGTCGCCGCCCAACCGAGGAACGCGGCCAGGACGAAACGGGTGTGGAAAATCATCCGTACCGGTGCCAGCAGCATGGAGAAGAGCATCTCCAGCAGCATCGACAGGGTCACCTTGAACTTGCCGCCGAACTCTTTCGCGCCCTTGGCCCAGATCAGGATGATGCTCAACAGCTTGGGCAGGAACAGCAACACGATGGTGGTGGAGAACAGCGCCACCGCCTTGTCCGGATGCCATTGCGGCCACAGCGGATAGAGCTGGCGCGGCTCCATGAAGTACTGCGGCTCCATCAGCGTATTGACCGCCAGCAAGGCCGTCGACAGCACCAGGAAGAAGAACCACAACGGCGCCGACAGGTAGGACATCACGCCGGTGAGGAACACCGCGCGGTGCACCGGGTGCATACCCTTGACCAGGAACAGGCGGAAGTTCATCAGGTTGCCGTGACACCAGCGCCGGTCGCGCTTGAGCTCATCGAGCAGGTTCGGCGGCAGTTCTTCGTAGCTGCCCGGCAGGTCATAGGCGATCCACACGCCCCAACCGGCACGGCGCATCAACGCGGCCTCGACGAAGTCGTGGGACAGGATCGCCCCGGCGAAGGCGCCTTTGCCGGGCAACGGCGCCAGGGCGCAGTGCTCGATAAACGGCTTCATGCGAATGATCGCGTTGTGACCCCAGTAGTGCGATTCACCCAACTGCCAGAAGTGCAGGCCGGCGGTGAACAACGGACCGTAGACCCGGGTCGCGAACTGCTGCATGCGCGCATAAAGGGTATCCATGCCCGACGCCCGTGGCGCGGTCTGGATGATCCCGGCGTCCGGCGTGGCTTCCATCAGGCGTACCAGGCTGGTCAGGCATTCGCCGCTCATGACGCTGTCGGCGTCGAGCACCACCATGTACTTGTAGTCACCGCCCCAGCGCCGGCAGAAGTCGTCGAGGTTGCCGCTCTTGCGCTTCACGCGACGGCGGCGACGGCGGTAGAAGATCCGGCCGAAGCCCGAGGCTTCGCGGCAGACGTCCAGCCAGGCCTGTTGCTCGGCCACGCAGATATCGGTGTCGTTACTGTCGCTGAGGACGAAGAAGTCGAAGCGATCCAGGTCGCCCGTGGCCGCGACCGACTCGAAGGTCGCGCGCAGGCCGGCAAAGACCCGCGGCACGTCCTCGTTGCAGATCGGCATGACGATGGCGGTACGCGCCTCCTTGGCGATCGGCTCGCTACCGGCGCTGGCGCCGGAGATACGGTACTTGTCGTGCCCGGTGAGCAATTCAAGGAAGCCCATCAGCGCAGTCCAGAAACCCGCCGAGACCCAACAGAACAGAATCCCGAACAGCACCAGGATGCTGGTTTGCAGCAGATAAGGCAGCACTTGCTGGGCAGTCTGCAACAGCGGTTGATGCACCACTTCGTTGAGATCGACGAACGCCCAGCCCTGATAGGGCATGATGCCTTTCATATACCAGCCGGCGACGATGGTCTGGCCGAGCATCAGCACCAGCAGGATATAGCGGCGAATCGAACCCACGGTGCGCCAGCGCGCATGGGGCAGGTCGTGCTTGTCTTCCTTGGGCACTGGCGGGTTGCTGCGCCCGGTCAGGCGCCGCCAGCCACGCACCAGGATATTGGTACGCCACGGCTCCGGCACGACCTTGGTCCGGCGGATCGGCGGCGTGGCCTTGAGGCATACGCGCCCAGCGGCGTCGACCGCGAGCATCTCGGCGTCCTCCAGCTCGGTCGCCGAGTCGAGGATCAGCCGGCGTCCCACCGAAGCCTGCGCGGCTTCGGCGGAGTCACCCGCCGGTTGCGCGCTGAGGCGCTCATGCAGCTCGGCGAACGAGCTGCAGTTCGACAGTTCCGCACGCTGCTCATTGCTCAGCGGCAGGTGCGCCAGGTACTCGAAAAGAGCCTCTGGCTGGACGATTGGCTTACTCATCGGCAGGCAACTGGTAGCTCCAGGTCTCGGTCAGGACTTGCTCGGTCGGCACCGGTACCGGGGTGGTTGGGGCGGCCTCGGGAGCTGGCGCCGCGGCGTCATGCTCTTTCGCGGGATCTTTCTTGTCCTGGGCCTTCTCTTTCTCTTTTTCTTTCTCTTGCTGCTTGGCCGCGACCTTGTCGGCCTTGACCACCTGGGACGAGACGGCGACCTTGGCCGGATCCGCCGTGGCGATGTCCTTGACCAGGTTCGCACGCAGTTCGGTGGCCTTGCTCGGATCCTTCACCTTCAGGCGCAGGGTCAGGCGCCAGCCCTGGGTTTCCGAGTTGTAACGCAGGCTGTTCTCCACCAGTTCGGCGTTGTCGCCGACGCTGACCTGGCTGCGCACCGCCGCATCTTCAGGCAAGGCCTTGAGGGACGGGCCTTCGAAGTCGATCAGGTAAGCCACGCTGCCGTCCGGTTGACGGATCAGGTTCGATTGCTTGACGTCGCCAGTGGACTTGAGGGTCTGCTTGACCCAGGCGCTGTCCGGCGAGTGCAGGGCCGCTTCGTCGGTAGTCCAGTGCAGGCGGTAGGCGAAGTTCATCGGCTGGCCAGCGTCGGCGCGTTCCGCCGGGTTCCAGAAAGCCACGATGTTGTCGTTGGTTTCGTCGGCGGTCGGAATCTCCACCAGGTCGACCGTGCCCTTGCCCCAGTCGCCCTTGGGCTCGATCCAGGCGCTTGGACGCTTGTCATAGCGGTCGTCGAGGTCTTCATAGTGACTGAAGTCACGGCCACGCTGCAGCAAGCCGAAGCCACGCGGGTTTTCCACGGAGAAATTGCTCACCGCCAGGTGTTTCGGGTTGTTCAGCGGACGCCAGACCCATTCGCCATTGCCGGCGTGGATCGACAGGCCGCTGGAGTCATGCAACTCGCGACGGTAGTTGAGGACCTTGGACGGCTGGTTGGCGCCGAACAGGAACATGCTGGTCAACGGGGCCACGCCGAGCTTGCCGACCTTGTCGCGCAGGTACATCTGCGCCTTCACGTCGACGATGGTGTCGGTGCCGGGACGCAGCGTCAGGCGGTAAGCACCGGTGGCACGCGGCGAGTCCAGCAAGGCGAAGATCACCAGGTGCTTGTCGGTCGGCTTGGGCTGCTGGATCCAGAACTCGGTGAACCGCGGGAACTCTTCTCCGGACGGCAAGGCGGTGTCGATGGCCATGCCACGCGCCGACAGACCGTAGGTCTGGCCCTTGCCGACGACGCGGAAATAACTCGCGCCGAGCATGGTCATGATCTCGTCCTGCTTGTCGGCCTTGTTGATCGGATAGAGCACGCGAAAGCCGGCATAGCCGAGCTGCTCGGTGGACTTGGGATCGAACTTGACGTCGCCGAAATCGAAGCGGGTCGGGTCGTACTTGATCTCTTTGACATCCTCGGCGGTGATCTCGTTGATCTTCACCGGCGTATCGAAGTGCATGCCCTGGTGGTAGAACGACAATTTGAATGGGGTTTTCTCGCCCGCCCATTCGGCCTTGTCGGTCAGGAAACGAATTTTCTGGTAGTCCGCGAACTTCATGTCACGGAACTCGTTCGGCAGATTGCTGCGCGGAGCTTCGTATTTCTGCCCGGCCAGCGTCTTGGCCTTGGCCGACACATCATCCAGGCTGAACGCAAAGAGTTGGCCCGCGCTGAGCAGGCAAAGCAGTGCCGAGCCCGCTACCAGCGCTTTTCGTAACCCTTTGGCAGTCAATGTTGGAGCATTACAGGGACTAACAATCACGAGCAACCCTCGCCGAAAACAGATCAAAAACCAACGGCCAGCTATCTATATGCCAGGTTGGCGAGCATTGTTCCGACTCCGATGGGGGCAAATGATTCCCCAATCGATCACGGACAAGTCTCTACCTAAGTCAAAATGGACCAACGAACACCGATCCCCGTAGCGCGCGATTATCTAGTAGGCCGCGTTACAACGCATCAGGTGAAACAAAGTATTTATCGCGAAAACCCCCTGTTTTCAGTCAAATACGTCGTTTTTGATGCTTTCAGGTCTGTAACAGGAAGGTTACCGGGCCATCATTGACCAGATGCACCTGCATGTCCGCCCCAAAACGTCCGGTCGCCACTTGCCCATGCAAGCGTTGCGCCTGTGCCACTACATAGTCGAACAACGCCTCGGCCAACACCGGAGGCGCCGCCGTGGAGAAGCTCGGACGCAACCCGCTCTGGGTATCGGCCGCCAGGGTAAACTGCGACACCAGCAGCAAACCGCCGCCGGTGTCCGCCAGGGACAGGTTCATCTTGCCCTGCGGATCGCTGAACACCCGATAGTTAAGCAGCTTCTTCAGCAGTTTGTCAGCGTGCGCCGGTGTGTCATCGGGCTCCACCGCCAGCAGCACGAGCAGACCCTGGTCAATGGACCCGACCACCTCCCCCGCCACCTCCACCCGCGCGCCGCTGACGCGTTGCAACAAGCCCTTCATGCTTCTTCGAGAGGCAGGTCGAGCAGACGTCGGGCCATCTGGTCCGCCGCCCGCACCAGCGCATCGGTGATGCCCGGCTCGGAAGCCGCGTGACCGGCGTCGCGAATCACCTGCAATTCGCTGTTGGGCCAGTTCTGATGCAGCTCCCAGGCGTTGTCCAGCGGGCAGATCACATCATAGCGACCGTGCACGATAACACCCGGCAGGTGGGCGATCTTGCCCATGTCGCGGATCAACTGGTTGGGTTCGAGGAACGCGTCGTTGGTGAAGTAGTGACATTCGATCCGGGCAATCGACAGTGCGCGTTGCGGCTCGGAGAAGCGGTCGACCACCAGCGGGTTCGGGCGCAGGGTCGCGGTACGGCCCTCCCACAGCGACCAGGCCTTGGCGGCGTGCATCTGGGCGATCTGGTCGTTGCCGATCAGGCGCTTGTGGAACGCATTGAGCAGGTCGTCGCGCTCATCCAGCGGGATAGGCGCCACATAGTCCTGCCAGTAATCCGGGAACAGACGGCTGGCGCCGGCCTGGTAGAACCATTCGATTTCCTGTGGACGGGCCAGGAAGATCCCCCGCAGGATCAGACCGTGCACCCGCTCCGGGTGGGTCTGGGCATAGGCCAGGGACAGCGTCGAGCCCCAGGAACCGCCGAACAGCACCCATTTGTCGATCCCCAGGTGCAGGCGAATGCGCTCAAGGTCCGCCACCAGGTCCCAGGTGGTGTTGTTCTCCAGGCTCGCGTGGGGGGTCGAGCGTCCGCAACCGCGCTGGTCGAAGGTGATGATGCGAAACAGGTTGGGATCGAAATAGCGCCGGCTCTGGGCATCGCAGCCGGCTCCCGGGCCACCGTGGATGAATACTACCGGCAAGCCTTCGGGCGAACCGCTCTCGTCGACATACAGCACATGCGTTTCATCCACGGCCAGATCGTGCCGGGCGTAGGGTTTGATCTGCGGGTACAAAGTCTGCATCACGCGCTCCGTAGGGGTCGAGGTCATCCCTGATGGGGACTTCATATTATTCTGTCGTCCGGCATCATAAACCCGAATCGCGGAATCGGCATGCCCTTGTCAAAAGCGGATGCGCGCGAGCGTATTCCTCGACCTTCCCCTCCGGTCGGACGCTGCCTAGCCATTCGGCCAGTGTTCAAGCCCGCCCGATAAACGCTTCAATAGTCAGGTCACATAGAAAGGCAGGAGCCGTTCTGCCGGGGTATCCGCGCAAAAGTGAAAGGGAGTTTCCAATGCAGCAAGACCATTTGCCGGACCTGCTTTCCTCCCCGGAGCAGGCCATCATCCTCGCCGACAACGAAATGTTTATCCGTGCCCTCTCCGAATTGGGTCTGGATGCCGCCGCCGTGGACTCGACAGAACCGCTACCGGCGCAAAGCCTGGTGTTTTCCTTCACCAGCCAGGGTGCCCGGCAGTTCTATGAGCGAGCAGCCAGGACGCGAGATAAACAAAGTATTCTCTGCCCGCTGCACGCCTTCGACCCGAGCCTGGAGAACGCGCTGTACAGCCTGATGCTGTTACTGCGCAGCGACTTCGCCGGTTGTCTGAGGCGCCAGCGCGACCACCTCCGACTGCTGAGTCGGCACCAACGGCTACACCTGGCTGGCGAGGGGGCGCGGGCCGACGTCTGGCTGAAAAGCCGCTCGGCGCCTTATGTCACGACCCGCGACGAAATCAGCGAGCATTTCGTGCTGTCCGTCTCGGAACTGTTCGAAGTGCACTACGCCCACATGCGCCCGGACAGCCCCGATCTTTTCCAGTTTAACGGCATCTTGCGCATCAGCGGTCTGTTGACGTCCCTGGGCCGCGGCCGGATGCCGCTCGCCAGCGGCGTCGACAGACAGCTGCTGGAGCTGGCCCAGAGTGTCGTCCGGCATCACGCCTGGTTGCACATCGAACACAATCAGGTGCGCTCGCTCAAGGTCGCCGGGCAGGAATATGTCGGCCTGCTGGCCCGGGCGGCGGGCGACCGGGGACTGTATCTGAGCGAATTCGCCATCGGCGTGAACGACAGCATCGGGCCGAACATCGACTACAGCCACAACTCGCCGATGAACGAGGGCGTCGACGGCGTGCATGTTGGCCTGGGGGACGGCGCCAGCGGCTACCACATCGACTTCCTCAGCCCCGGGGTCGAGGTACGGGCGGGCTGAAGGGGCACGGATTTTCCTCAACTACTGAAACCGCCACGAACCTGAGCTTGGCTTGCCAGCGAAGCTTTTGGCGGTTTTGAGGACCTCTTCGCTGCGATGCGGCGCCCCGACAAGCCAGGCTCCTGCAAGGGACCGCGCTCCGCCCCAGAGACCATGCAACCGGGGTTTCAGCGCCCGTAGTGCTCACGCCCCCAGGCCAACAGGCCTTGCAGCAGTTCCTTGAGCACTACCCGGGTCGGGTCGGCCAGATCGTTGCGGTAAGTGAACGGTTCGAACTCTTCCATATAGGTGCACTGCCCCAACTCGAGCTGCACCGCATGGATGTCCTGCGCTGGATCACCATAGTGGCGGGTGATATGCCCGCCCTTGAAGCGCCCATTCAACACATGGCTGTAGGCCGGATGGCGGGCACAGATGGCCTCCAGCCGTGCCGCCAGTTGCGGATCGCAACTGGCGCCGTTGAAGGTACCCAGGTTGAAGTCCGGCAGCTTGCCGTCGAACAGATGCGGGATCACCGAGCGGATCGAGTGGGCGTCGAACAGCAAGGCGTAGCCGAACTCAGCCTTGAGTCGCGCAAGCTCCTGTCGCAGGGTCTGGTGATACGGCGTCCAGATCTGCTCCAGATAGTTCGCCCGCTCCGCGACCGACGGCACGCGCCCTTCGACGAACAGCGGCACGCCGTCGAACAGGGTCGCCGGGTACAGGCCGGTGGTGGCCCCGACATACAGCGGCTTGTCGTCGGATGGCCGGTTCAGATCGATGACAAACCGCGAGTAGTCAGCCGCCAGGGTGCTGGCACCCAGTTCAGTGGCGAAATCATAGAGCCGCGGGATATGCCAGTCGGTGTCCGGCAGGCTTTGCGCCTCGGCGACCAGGCCGGCCTTGACCGCCGGGGTCAGTTGCAGGCCGGCATGGGGCATGCTGATCAACAACGGCACGCGACCTGGTTTGAAACTCAGAACGTTTTCCACGGGACATCCTCCTAGATCAATACCTCAACACCATGGCGCACCACGCGCTTGCCCAGGTCACCGCCCAGCCAGTAGGCCAGGTCCGCCGGACGCTCGATCTGCCAGGCGACGAAGTCCGCGACCTTGCCGACCTCCAGCGAACCGTGGCTGGCGCCCATGCCCAGTGCCGTGGCGGCATGCTGGGTGACACCGGCCAGGGCCTCTTCCGGAGTCATGCGAAACAGGGTGCAAGCCATGTTCAGCATCAGCCGCAGCGACAATGCCGGCGAAGTACCGGGGTTGAGGTCACTGGCGATGGCAATCTTCACGCCGTGCTTGCGCAGGGCCTCCAGCGGCGGCAGCTGGGTCTCGCGCAGGAAGTAGAACGCCCCGGGCAACAGCACCGCGACGGTACCGGCGGCAGCCATGGCAATGGCGTCCTCTTCGGTCATGAATTCCAGATGGTCCGCCGACAGCGCCTGGTAACGCGCCGCCAGGCTCGAACCATGCAGAGAAGAAAGCTGCTCGGCATGCAGCTTCACCGGCAAGCCCAATTGCTGTGCCACCTTGAACACCCGCTCGACCTGAGCCGGAGAAAACGCCAGGTATTCGCAGAAGGCATCCACCGCATCCACCAGGCCTTCGGCGGCCAGGGCCGGGAGCATCTCGGCGCAGACATGCTCGATATAGTCATCGGCCCGCCCGGCATATTCCGGGGGCAAGGCATGGGCCGCCAGGCAGGTGCTGCGCACACTGACCGGCAGCTCGCCAGCGAGGCGACGAATCACCTTGAGGATCTTGCGTTCACTGTCCAGGTCCAAGCCATAGCCGGACTTGATCTCGACACTGGTCACCCCGTCGCGCAACAGGCAGGTCAGGCGTTGCCGGGCGCTGGCAAACAATTCGTCCTCGCTCGCGGCACGGGTCGCCCGCACAGTGCTGGCAATCCCGCCACCGGCAGCGGCGATCTCGGCATAACTCACGCCTTGCAGGCGCTGCTCGAACTCGCCGCTGCGGTTGCCGCCGAACACCGTGTGGGTGTGGCAATCGATCAGCCCCGGCGTGACCCAGGCCTCTTCCAGGTCATTGACCCGTGGATAATCCCCGGCCGGCAGTTCCGCGCGCGGACCGATCCACTCGATCTTCGACGCCACGGTGACAATGGCGGCATCCTCGATGATCGAGTAGGTGCCTTGCGCCATGCTTGCAACGTGACAGTTCTGCCAAAGCGTTTTCATCCGGGGCCTCCGTTAAATTATCGATGAGACAAAGCAGGGTCTTGCTGAACGCGCGCCTCACCAGCCGCCGCCGGCTTGACCCAGATCTGGTAGGCCAGCACCAGCAGGCCGATCCAGACCGCGCCGACGATCAGCGCCGGCCGGGTGTCGGGGAAATAACCCAGCACACCGAAGATAAACAGCATGAAAGCGATGGCCGCCATCGGCGCATAGGGCCAGAACGGCACCGGGAACTTCAGTTGCGCGGCCTCTTCACGGCTCATGGAACGGCGCATGGCCACTTGGGTGACCAGGATCATGATCCATACCCACACGGTAGCGAAGGTGGCGATGGACGCGATCAGCAGGAACACGCCTTCGGGGATCAGGTAGTTGAGCAGCACACCCAGCAACAGGGCGGCGGCCATGACCAGCACGGTCATCCACGGCACGCCGGCGCGGGACAGCTTGGCAAAGCCCCCGGGCGCATGGCCTTCCTGGGCCAGGCCGTACATCATGCGCCCGGCGCCGAAGATATCGCTGTTGATGGCGGAGATCGCCGCCGAGATCACCACGATATTGAGAATCGTCGCCGCCGAACCTATCCCCAGGTTCTGGAAAATCTGCACAAAGGGGCTGCCCTGGTTGCCGATCTGCTGCCACGGGTAGAGGGACATCAGCACGAACAGGGTCAGCACGTAGAACAGCAGGATGCGCAGCGGCACCGCATTGATCGCCTTGGGGATCACCCGCTGCGGGTCCTGGGCCTCACCGGCGGTGACACCGATGATCTCGATGCCACCGAAGGCGAACATGACCACCGCGAACGCAGCGATCATGCCCGCCGCGCCATTGGGCATGAAGCCGCCATGGCTCCAGAGGTTGCCGATGCCGACATCCGCCGAGGGCGTCGCCGTGCTGATACCGAAGAACAGGATGCCAAAACCGCCGAGAATCATCGCCACAATGGCGCTGACCTTGAGCAGCGACAGCCAGAATTCCATTTCGCCGAAAACCTTCACCGTGCACAGGTTCAGCGCGCCAATAAAGAAGACCACGCCGAGCACCCAGACCCAGCGGTCGACGTCGGGAAACCAGAAGCCCATATAGATGCCGAAGGCGGTGACGTCGGCCAGACCGACGATGACCATCTCGAAGGCATAGGTCCAGCCGAGGATAAAACCGGAGCGGGGGCCGATGTAGGTGCTGGCGTAGTGGCCGAAGGAACCGGCCACCGGCTCGTGCACGGCCATTTCGCCGAGGGCGCGCATGACCATGAACACCGCGGCGCCGCCGATCAGGTAGGCCAGCAGCACGGCCGGGCCGGCCATCTGGATGGCCGCGGCGGAACCGTAGAACAGCCCGGTGCCGATAGCTGAACCCAGAGCCATGAAGCGAATATGTCGGGCCGAAAGCCCACGTTTCAAACCTTTGATTTGCTGCTGCATTGCTCGTCCTTAATTATTCTTATCGGTGAAGCTCGATGAGAATCAGACTGGTGGCGAGTGTCTTGCGGCCGCCCGGCCGCAAAAGGGGTCGCAGGGTACCCAACCCGGCACGCGCAGGCAAAACGCATCTGCCGGGTGGCAACTCTCCAGAGGCTCACTGACTCACCACCTTGTGGCGAACGGGCTTGTCGGAACGCCGCACTGCCGCTCTGGGGCGCGAAGCGGCCCTAAAACCGGACACCGCGTTGTAACAGATACAACGCAGGTGCCGGTTTTACGGCCGCCGCGCAGCCGAGCGTGGGCAAGCCCACTCGCCACAATGGATTGCGCCGCCTGGTAAACAGTCACCTCAACCCCAGTCCGTTCTCGGGCAACGCTTACAGGCTTGGCAACAACTTGGCCGGTACCAGCGCATTCAGGCAGCGCGATGCCAGCAACTCACTGGCCGCCTCGATATCCGGGGCGAAGAACCGATCTTTCTCGTAATAGGCAACCTTCTCGCGCAAGGTCGCCCGCGCGGTTTCCAGGGTCGGCGAGGTTTTCAGGCCATTACGCAGGTCCAGCCCCTGGCAAGCCGCCAACCATTCCACAGCCAAAATCCCACGGGTGTTCTCAGCCATTTCCCACAAACGCTTACCAGCCGCCGGCGCCATCGACACATGGTCTTCCTGGTTGGCGGAGGTCGGCAGGCTGTCGACACTGTGCGGATGCGCCAGGGCCTTGTTCTCGCTGGCGAGAGCCGCGGCGGTCACCTGGGCGATCATGAAGCCGGAGTTGACGCCACCATTGGCCACCAGGAACGGCGGCAGCTGCGACATGTGCTTGTCCATCATCAGCGAGATGCGCCGCTCGCTCAGGGAGCCGATCTCGGCAATCGCCAACGCCAGGTTGTCCGCGGCCATGGCCACCGGTTCGGCGTGGAAGTTACCGCCCGAGATCACATCACCTTCGCTGGCGAACACCAGCGGGTTGTCGGACACCGCGTTGGCTTCGATCACCAGCACCTCGGCGGCCTGGCGGAACTGGGTCAGGCAGGCCCCCATGACTTGCGGCTGACAGCGCAGGGAGTACGGGTCCTGGACCTTCTCGCAATTCTCATGGGAGTCGGACACCGCGCTGCGCTCGCCCAACAGGTGGCGATAAGCAGCAGCGGCATCGATCTGGCCATGTTGACCGCGGGCGGCATGGATACGTGGGTCGAACGGCGAACGCGAGCCCAGCACCGCTTCAACCGTCAGCGCACCGCTGACCAGGGCGCCGGCGAACAGGTCTTCACCTTCGAACAGGCCACGCAGGGCATAGGCGGTGGACACCTGGGTGCCGTTGAGCAGCGCCAGGCCTTCCTTCGCCGCCAGGGTCAGCGGTTGCAGGCCGGCCTGTTTCAACGCGGCGCGCGCATCCAGCCATTGCCCCTGGTAACGGGCCTTGCCTTCACCCAACAGCACCAGGGACATATGGGCCAGCGGCGCGAGGTCGCCGGAAGCGCCGACCGAACCTTTCAGCGGAATATGCGGATAGACCTCGGCATTGATCAGGGCGATCAGCGCATCGATCACCTGGCGGCGGATCCCGGAGAAACCGCGGCTCAGGCTGTTGACCTTGAGCACCATGATCAGCCGTACCAGATCATCGCTGATCGGCACGCCGACGCCGGCGGCGTGGGACAGCACCAGGGAGCGCTGGAGGTTTTCCAGGTCCTCGCTGGCGATACGGGTCGAGGCCAGCAGGCCGAAACCGGTGTTGATGCCGTAAGCGGTGCGGTTCTCGGCGAGAATCTGCTCGACGCAGGCGACGCTGGCTTCGATCTGTGCCGAGGCACTCTGATCCAGGGTCAGTTGCACCGGCTGCTGATAGATGGCACGCAGTTGGGCCAGGCTCAGTTGGCCGGGAATCAGGTTCAACACAGTCACATTCATGCTCCTTTTGAGAGTTTTTATTAACTACCAGACGCTCCGGAAGCTTCCGTTATCCGTCGCCGCCGGCTTTTTTGAGCCGCTGGCGCCTTGGCACGCTGGTTATTCGTGGAATCAGCGCAGATCGGGAAACCTGCCCTGGATTAATGTCGGGTTCTTCAGCAGCGCCGCCGCGCGGGCGATGTCCGGGGCCAGCCAGCGGTCCTGGTCGTAGGCCGGAACGTGCTCGCGCAGCAATTTCCAGGCGCGCTCGGTGCCGGCGCCGAAGCGCTGCTCCTTGAGGAATTCGAAGGCCTGGGCCGCCAACAGGTACTCGATGGCGAGGATCTGCGTGCAGTTTTCCAGGGCCCGGTGCAATTTCAGCGCAGCGTTGGTCCCCAGGCTCAGGTGGTCTTCCTGCAGGCCCGAGGTGACGTAGTTGTCGAGCACCGCCGGCTGCGCCAACTGGCGGTTTTCCGCGCAGAGGGATGCGGCGACGTACTGCACGATCATCATCCCGGAGTTGACCCCGGGGTTACTCACCAGGAAGGCCGGCAGGCCGCTGACATGTGGGTTGATCAGGCGATCGAGACGGCGCTCGGCAATCGAGCCGATTTCCGCCATGGCAATCGCCAGCAGGTCCGCCGCCAGGGCGACCGACTGGCCATGCGGGTTGGCCTGGGACATCACCCGGTAGTCGTCCGGCGTGCCCAACAGCAGCGGGTTGTCGGTACAGCCATTGAGTTCGATCTCGATCTGCCGGGTGGCGTGGTCCAACTGATCGCGGGCGGCGCCGTGCACCTGCGGGATCGAACGGATGCTCAGGGCGTCCTGGGTACGAATGCCTATGCTCGCGGCAATCACTTCACTGCCATCGAGCAGGCCACGCAGGTTGCGGCCGACCTGCTGCATGCCGGGATGCGGCTTGAGCGCGATGATTTGCGCATCGAACGCGGCGATCTGCCCGCGCTGGGCCTCGAAGCTCATGGCGCCGACCACATCGGCCCATTGCACCAGGCGGGTCGCGTCGGCCAGGGCCAGGCAGCTCAGGCCGCTCATGCACGGCGTGCCATTGACCAGGCACAAGCCGTCCTTGGCCCCCAGTTGCACCGGTTGCAGGCCCTCCTCGTCCAGCGCCTGTTGCGCCGGCACGATCCGCCCGCGATAACTCACCAGGCCGACACCGAGCAAGGCGATACCGATATGGGCCATATGGGTCAGGTAACCCACCGAACCCTGGGCCGGCACTTGCGGGGTGATGCCACGGTTGAGCAAGGCCAGCAGGGCTTCGACCACCTGGCGCTGCAGGCCGGATTTGCCGTGGCTGTAGTTGACGATGGCGGCGCAGATGATGGCCCGGGTCTGTTCATCGGACAATGGCGCGCCGACACCGCAGGCATGGCTGAGCAGGGTATTGCGCGACAGTTGGCTGAGCTGTTCGCCGGACAGCGAGACATTGCACAGCGCGCCGAGCCCGGTGTTCACGCCATAGGCGCGCTCGCCGCTGACGACGATGCGCTGGACGATGGCCTGGGCGTTGTCGATCCGCGCCCAGGCCTGGGGCGACAATTCCAGCGGCGCGCCGTGACGGGCCACCGCGACCACATCCTGCCAGCGCAACGGTGCGTCGGCGATAACGATTTTTTCAGCCTGGGACATCTTCAACCTCGTCTGTACAACCTGAATATTGATGCAGCCTTACCGCCGCCTTCGTGGGCAAGCTCCGCTCCCACAGTTTTTTCAGTCGTATGCCAGACTCGGGCACGACTCAAATCTGGTGTGGGAGCGGAGCTTGTCGGATCGCCGCACCGCCGCGAAGAGGCCCGCCCAGCCACCACACCCCTCACCGGCTTAAACCGTCGCCGCACGCCGCTGAACAAAGCGATCCACATACTCATCCGCCGGCGAATGCAAAATCTCCTTCGGCGTGCCGACCTGGATCAATTTGCCGTCCTTGAGAATCGCGATGCGATTGCCGATCCGCACCGCCTCATCCAGGTCATGGGTGATAAACACGATGGTCTTGTGCAGGGCCTTCTGCAGTTCCAGCAACTGATCCTGCATCTCGGCCCGGATCAACGGGTCCAGGGCACTGAATGCCTCATCCATCAAAATGATGTCGGTGTCCGCCGCCAGCGCCCGGGCCAGGCCCACACGCTGGCGCATACCGCCCGACAACTGGTGCGGGTACTTGTTCTCGTAGCCCTTCAGGCCCACGGTGTTGATCCAGTGCTCGGCGCGCTCGGCGCAGACTTCCTTGCTCTCGCCACGAACCTTGAGGCCGTAGGCGACGTTGTCCTGCACGGTCTTGTGGGGCAGCAGGCCGAAGCTCTGGAACACCATGCTGATCCTGTGCCGGCGAAATTCGCGCAACGCCTCCATGTCGTACTGGAGAATGTCCACGCCATCCACCAGGATCACGCCGCTGGTCGGATCGATCAGGCGGTTGAAGTGGCGCACCAGCGTCGACTTGCCGGAGCCGGACAAGCCCATGATCACGAAGATCTCGCCGGTGCCAACGCTCAGCGACAAGTCGTTGACCCCCACCACGCAACCGGTTTCGGCCAGGACCTGGTCCTTGCTCTGGCCCTGGCGAATCAGGCTCATTGCATCATTGGCGCGCGAACCGAAGATCTTGAAGACGTTCTTGACCTCGATCTTGCTGACGATGGAGTCGCTCATTGGTTCGCCTCATGGCGTGGGCGACCATAGGCCTGGGTAATCCGGTCGATCACCACCGCGAGAATCACGATCGCCAGGCCCGCTTCCAGGCCACGACCGACGTTCAGGGTCTGGATGCCCACCAGCACGTCTTCGCCCAAGCCACGGGCACCGATCATCGAGGCGATCACCACCATCGACAGCGCCATCATGGTGGTCTGGTTGATCCCGGCCATGATGCTCGGCAGGGCCAGCGGCAGTTGCACGCCGAACAGCTGCTGCCAGCGGTTGGCGCCAAAAGCATTGATCGCTTCCATCACCTCGCCGTCGACCTGGCGGATGCCCAGGTCGGTCAGGCGGATCAGCGGCGGCGCGGCGTAGATCACCGTGGCGAAGATCGCCGGGACCTTGCCCAGGCCGAACAGCATCAGCACCGGAATCAGGTACACGAAGCTCGGCATGGTCTGCATGATGTCCAACAGCGGCATCAGCACCGAACGCAGGCGGTTGCTGCGCGCCGAGAGAATGCCCAGCGGAATCCCGATCAGCACCGAGATCAGGGTCGCCACCAACATCAGCGCCAGGGTCTGCATCAGCTTGTCCCACAGGCCGACCGCGCCCACCAGGAACAACAGGCCGACGATCACCAGCGTGGTCAGCCACCTGCGGGTCGCATGCCAGGCAATCGCGCCGACGAAGGCCAGCATCAGCCACCAGGGCGCCATGCGCAGTAGGCCCTCCAGATTGACGATGGCCCACAACAGGGTATCGGAGATCTGCCGGAACACATCGCCGTAGTGGGTCACCAGCGCATCGACCCAACCGTTGACCCAGTCGGCGATGGAAAATGTGAAACGCTCGGGAAACATTGGAAACTCTCGATCAAGTGGATGTGGCGAACGTCCCGACTACCTCTCGGTGAGTCGGAAGGTAGTCGACCTACAGAGCCGCGTTGATTTTCCTGGCCGCGTCAGCGCTGACCCAAGCCTGCCAGACCTCGGGGTGTTCCTTGAGGAAGATCTTCGCCAGCTTCGGCGATTCGATCCGCTCCCTGGCCATGCGCCCCAGGCTCTGGTTCAACAGCTCGATTGGCAGGTTGGCCTTTTCCAGTACGGCGACCAGTTCGGGCGCTTGCTCGTGGAAAGTCCTGGACAGACCGACCTTGATGCTCACGTTCTTGTCGACACCTGGTTTCTCTTCCAGTTTCACCAGATCGACCTGGCCCATCAGCGGCGTCGGCGACCAGTAGTAGAACAGAATCGGCTCGCCACGCTTGTAGCTCGACAGCACTGCGGCATCCAGAGCTGGCCCGGTTCCCGGACGGAAGTTGGTGTAGGAACTTTCCAGACCATAGCTTTTCAGCATTTCACTGTTCTCCAGCTCACAGGTCCAGCCGGCCGGGCAGTTGTAGAAGCGGCCTTTGCTCGGCTCTTCGGGATCCTTGAACAGGGCGGCGTACTTGCCCAGCTCAGCAATCTGCTTCAGGCCCGGTGCCAGGGCCTTCAGGTTGCGCTTGGCGTCGCCTTCGATCACATAGCGCGGCACATACCAGCCTTCGCTCGCTCCCACCAGCGGCGCACCGACACCGACGACCTTGCCGGCTTTTTCGGCCTTGTTCCAGACTTCGCTGCGACCGACCCACTCCTCGGCGAACACCTGGATATCGTTGCTGCTCAGGGCGTTTTCCATGGTGATGGAGTTACCTGGCAGGCTGTCGGTCTTGCAACCGTAGCCCTTTTCCAGCACGAACCGCAGCACATCGGTCAGCAGCATGCCGCTTTCCCAGTTCAGCCCCGCGAACTTCACCGGCTTGCCGGATTCGCACCAGCCCGCGGCCTGGCTCGCACTGGCCGCCAGCAACAGCCCCAGGGACAGCGCCGTGGTCAGCAGGGTCTTGGTCAATTTCATTCTGTGCCGTTCCTCATCATCGAAGGGTTAACGCCGATCAACGGACCCGCGGCCCGGGGACTGGCCCGCCAGCAGGCCGTACCCACGTTCACCACCATAGACGCCCAGCGCCAACTGGCTAGTTCGACGCCGGTTGCAGACCAGCATTGACCTTGGCTGCCACCGGCGCGCCTGGTTCGACCGGCAGGATCAGACGATCAGGAATTGCCCCATGCCACTTCTTCGCGGCAACGTAGTACAACGCCGCTGGCACCACCAGGCCGATGATCCAGGAGATATCGGTGTCGCCGAGGCTCGCGACCAGGGAGCCGGTATAGAACTGGGTGGCGATGAACGGCATCTGGATCAGCACGCCGAACACATAGATGCCGATGCCCAGCAGGTTCCAGCCGCCGTAGCGGGCCTTGGGATCGGACAGCGCGGGAATGTCGTAGCGTTCCTTGGTGATGCAGTAGAAATCCACCAGGTTGATCGCGCTCCAGGGCGTGAAGAACGCCAGCAGGAACAGGATGAAGGAGGAGAACTCCTTGAGGAACGAATCCTTGCCCAACAGCGCCAGGGCCGCGGACAGGCTGACCATGATCAAGATATACAACAGGCGCACGAAGCTTCCGATATGCCGGTTGCCACGGAAGCCGCTGATGATGGTGGCGATCGACATGAAGCTGCCATAGGCGTTCAGGGTGGTGACCGTCACCTTGCCGAAAGCCACGGCAAAGTACAGCGCCGCCGCGACCGCTCCGGTGCCGCCGAGACTGACGATGAACGAGACTTCATGGTGGGAGAACCGCGAGCCGGCCAGGGCGGCGGCGAACACCCCGAAGACCATCGACGCCTGCGCGCCGATCACCGAGCCCAGGCCCACGGCCCAGAAGGTTTTCGCCGGCGATGTGCGGCGCGGCAGATAACGCGAGTAATCCGCCACATAAGGCCCGAACGCGATCTGCCAGGACGCCGACAGCGACATCGCCAACAGGAAACTCGCCAGGGAGAAATGCTTGTTGCCCAGCAAGGCCGAGATATCGTTGCCGGCCAACAGTTTGTAGAACAGGTAGACGAAGGCAATTACCCCCAGCACGCTGGCGATCCGGCCGATGCCGTGGATCACCCGGTAGCCGAAGATGGTGCAGACCATGATACTGGCGGCAAACAGAACGATGCCGACCCAATCTTCGACATGCAGCAGCTGCGCCAGCGCCTGCCCGGCCAGCAGCGAACCGCTGGCCGAGAAACCGATGTACATCAGGCACACCAGCACCAGCGGGATCACCGCGCCATAGACGCCGAACTGCACGCGACTGGAAATCATCTGCGGCAGGCCCAACTGCGGACCTTGCGCGGCATGCAGTGCCATCACCCCGCCGCCGATCAGCTGCCCGATCAGCAGGCCGATCAGCGACCAGTAGACATCACCGCCGAGCACCACCGCCAGGGCACCGGTGACAATCGCGGTGATTTGCAAGTTGGCCCCCAACCACAGGGTGAACTGACTGAGTAGACGACCGTGTCTTTCCGCTTCCGGGATGTAGTCGATCGAACGCCTTTCAATCAACGGTTTGCTGCTTGCACGATCATTTGACGCAGACATTGTTCAACCTCTGTGGATTGTTTTGCTTAAGTGCACAGCGTGTGTAAAACCTGCTCCAGACGAAACACCTTCCCCGTGGGAGCGGGAGGTCCAGCCTCCCGGTTTTCCCGCGAAATTTTTGGCGCACTTGAGGGCCTCTTCGCGAGCAAGCTCTGCTCCTACGGGACAGCGTCCGTCCGTTATCCGCGATCCCTTATTTACCGGTAATCATCGGCAGGTTCAGGCCCTGCTCTTTCGCGCAGTCGATAGCGATCTGATAACCGGCATCGGCGTGACGCATGACCCCGGTGGCCGGATCGTTGTGCAGCACGCGAGCGATACGCTCGGCGGCTTCGTCGCTGCCGTCACAGACGATCACCATGCCCGAGTGCTGGGAGAAGCCCATGCCGACGCCACCACCGTGGTGCAGGGAAACCCAGGTCGCGCCGCTGGCGGTGTTGAGCAGCGCGTTGAGCAATGGCCAGTCGGACACGGCATCGGAACCGTCCCGCATCGACTCGGTTTCACGGTTCGGACTGGCCACGGAACCGGAGTCCAGGTGATCGCGACCGATCACGATGGGGGCCGACAGCTCGCCGCTGCGGACCATTTCGTTGAACGCCAGGCCGAGCTTGGCGCGCTGGCCCAGGCCGACCCAGCAGATACGCGCCGGCAGCCCCTGGAAGCTGATGCGCTCGCGGGCCATGTCCAGCCAGTTGTGCAGGTGGGCATCGTCCGGGATCAGTTCCTTGACCTTGGCGTCAGTCTTGTAGATGTCCTGCGGATCGCCCGACAACGCGGCCCAGCGGAACGGACCGATGCCACGGCAGAACAGCGGACGGATATAGGCCGGGACGAAGCCAGGGAAGTCGAAAGCGTTTTCCACGCCTTCTTCCTGAGCCATCTGACGGATGTTGTTACCGTAGTCGAAGGTCGGGATGCCTTGCTTCTGGAAGGCCAGCATGGCCTTGACGTGCACGGCCATCGACGCCTTGGCGGCTTTGACGACGGCAGCCGGCTCGGTCTTGGCGCGAGCGCGGTATTCGTCCCAGGTCCAGCCGGCCGGCAGATAGCCATTGAGCGGGTCGTGGGCGCTGGTCTGGTCGGTGACCATGTCCGGGCGCACGCCACGCTTGACCAGTTCCGGGAGGATTTCAGCCGCGTTGCCCAGCAGGGCGACGGAAATCGCCTGGCCTTCCCGGGTGTATTGGGCGATACGCGCCAGGGCGTCGTCGAGGTCGCGGGCTTGCTCGTCGACATAACGGCTGTTCAGGCGGAAATCGATGCTGGTCTGCTGGCACTCGATGTTCAGCGAGCAAGCGCCGGCCAGGGTCGCGGCCAGTGGCTGCGCGCCGCCCATGCCGCCGAGGCCCGCGGTCAGGACCCAACGACCTTTCAGGTTGTTGTCATAGTGCTGGCGACCGGCTTCGACGAAGGTTTCGTAGGTACCCTGGACGATGCCCTGGCTGCCGATGTAGATCCAGCTGCCGGCGGTCATCTGGCCGTACATGGCCAGGCCCTTGGCATCCAGTTCGTTGAAGTGCTCCCAGGAAGCCCAGTGTGGCACCAGGTTGGAGTTGGCGATCAGCACGCGCGGGGCGTTGCTGTGGGTCTTGAACACGCCGACCGGCTTGCCGGATTGCACCAGCAGGGTCTCGTCGTCATTCAGCTGGGTCAGGCTCTCGACGATCTGGTCGTAACATTCCCAGTTGCGCGCGGCCCGGCCGATACCACCGTAGACCACCAGCTCCTTGGGGTTCTCGGCCACTTCCGGGTCGAGGTTGTTCATCAGCATCCGCAGCGGCGCTTCGGTCAGCCAGCTCTTGGCGGTCAGCTTGTTGCCACGGGGAGCGCGGATTTCGACGTCACGGTACTTCGTCGGTTTCTGGGTATTGTCAGTCACGGGAAAACTCCTCTGCAATCGTCCAAACCAGCCCAGGCGGCGGGCGGGCGAGCCTGTGCGGGAATGCCCGTCACAAGCGGAAACTAGGGTGGTGCGCAGATACTCCAGGCGACTCATACGCACACATATTTACTTGTACATACAAGCATATGCAATCAAGCGGCCAACTTGAGAATCGCGCGCTGAAGAATTTTCCAGGATAGCCAGCGAGTACCGTGGGACGGGGCTTTCGGCGGAGAACGAAGCTGTAGGAGGAGAACCGGGTGCAGGCAGGAAGATGTTACCGGGACAAGATTTTGCGCCATGCTGGGGCGTTCGGTAACAAAACAGGGTGAGAGTGGGAGCAGCCTTGAATGCTTGGCCAGAACACTGACCGGAGCCAGCTTTGCTCATTTTGAGCCGTACACAAGATCAGTGAACGACGCTGTACTGTAGGAGCAGAGCTTGCTCGCGAAGCTTTTGGCGCCTTCGCGGGCCTCTTCGCGAGCAAGCTCTGCTCCTACAAATCGAGTTGCGCACACCTTCTGCGCTCGACAGAACAATCGATCGCACTCTATGGCCGACGACAGTGATCGTCGAATCAGACGGGCGTCAGCTCGATGACACAGCAACGCCCGGTCACCGCTACCTCCAGCAATCCGTCGTTACTCTCCAGTTGCAGGCAATCATGCCGCCCCAGCACTTCATAGCGGCTGTTACCCAGGCCGACATGCAATTGTTCGCTGATACTGAAGATCAACAACACCGCCGCCGAACTGAAAAAGCGCTTGGGTGGCGCACTTTTGAGCCACTGCAAGCGCGCGCTGTAGCGATCCGGCGCATAGATCAGGTTGAAGTCGCGGATCGGCCCGTCGATCAAGCCGCAGTTCACCTGGCTGGCACCGCTGAAGGCAAACGGATCCAGCGGCAACAAGGCGCGTGTACGCTGACCATCGACCTGCAAGGTCATGCCAGTGCCTTGCAGTACGGTAATGATCCGCTCATACCCGGCAAAAGTGGAAAATCCGCCCGACTCGCCGATATCGGCAATCGACAGGCGCCAGCCGAAGCCGTCCAGGCCCTCGCCCGCGTCCCGGGTGATTTCTTCGGTGCTGCCGCCGCCGTTTTTCCATGGCATGCGTAGGTAATCCGCGGCACGCAAGACTTTCAATTGGCTCATTTGCTAAAGCGTCCTTCCAGACGATGACGGGAACCGGGGTGGATCAGGCGGGCGGCGGTCACCGGCTGACGGCCGGACCAGGTCCGACGGCGAATCAGCAGGCACGGCTCACCCGGTTCGATCTGCAACAACTTGCATTCCTCGGCATCGGCGAGAATGGCTTCGACCACGTGCTCGCCCTCGGTCAGCGGCGCGACCTGGGACAGATAGGCATAGGGCGTCTGCAGGGTGAAGTCCTGCTTGAGGTAGTCCGGCGCCACCAGCGCATTGACGAAACGATCCTCGATCTGCACCGGGATATCGTTCTCGAAATGCACGATCAGCGAGTGGAACACCTTCTGCCCTTCCCGCATGTCCAGGGCCACGGCGCGCTCGGAACCGGCGGCCTCTTCGCCGAGGGTGATGATCCGGCAGGTGTGACGATGGCCGCGCGCGGCGATCTCGTCGGCGATATTGTGCACTTCGAACAGCGCCGACTGGCTCTTCGGCTCGGCGACAAAGGTGCCGACCCCCTGCATGCGCACCAGCAGGCCTTCGGCGGTCATTTCCCGCAAGGCCCGGTTGATGGTCATGCGGCTATAACCCAATTGCTCCACCAACTCGCTCTCGGACGGCACGCGGTAATGCGGCGGCCAGTTTCCACTGTCGATCTGCTGACTGATCATCTGCTTGACGCGGGCATAGAGCGGCGCCGGACTATCGCCCATATGGGCAGCCAGCGGGTGGTTGGCAGGCGGAGTCGGCACGGGAGATCCTTGTTCGATTCAAAGATGGCTAGCTTGCCGGAGTTTACCGGGCAGGCAAACGTCTGTATATGTATATACAAATAACACACGATGGGGTACTTAACCATGTCCGCCTTCTTTGCCGAACGCGCGCTGCTGCCCAGTGGATGGGCCAACAACGTACGCCTGGAGGTCGATGCCGGGGGCGTGTTGACTCAGGTCCAGGCCGACGCCCAGGCAGACGCTGCCGAACGGCTGGACGGCCCGTTGCTGCCGGGCATGCCAAACCTGCATTCCCATGCCTTCCAGCGTGCGATGGGCGGACTGGCGGAAGTGGCCAGCAACCCCAACGACAGCTTCTGGACCTGGCGCAACCTGATGTATCGGCTGGTGGGCAAGATCAACCCGGAGCAGATGGGCATCATCGCCCGTCAGTTGTACATTGAGATGCTCAAGGCCGGCTACACCTCGGTGGCCGAATTCCACTACGTGCATCATGACAGCAACGGCCAACCCTACGCCGATCCGGCCGAGCTGGCTTTGCGCATCAGCCAGGCGGCCACGGACGCCGGCATCGGCCTGACCCTGTTGCCGGTGCTTTACAGCCATTCCGGTTTCGGCGGCCTGGCGCCCAACGACGGGCAACGCCGCTTCATCAACAGCACCGAGAATTACCTGAAGTTGCAGGCACGTTTGCAGCCATTGCTCGCCGAACGGCCGGCCCAGGCCCTGGGGCTGTGCTTCCACTCATTGCGCGCGGTGACGCCACGACAGATCGCCGAAGTGCTGGCCGCCAGCGACCAGCGTTGCCCGGTGCATATCCATATCGCCGAGCAACAGAAGGAAGTCGACGACTGCCTGAGTTGGAGCGGCAAGCGTCCGCTGCAATGGCTGTACGACAACGTCGAGGTCGATGAACGCTGGTGCCTGGTCCATGCGACCCACGCCGACGCCGAAGAAGTCACGCGCATGGCACGCAGCCGGGCGATCGCCGGGCTGTGCCTGACCACCGAGGCCAACCTCGGCGACGGGATATTCCCGGCGGTGGACTTCCTCGCCCAGGGCGGACGGATGGGCATCGGTTCCGACAGCCATGTATCCCTGAGCGTGGTGGAAGAGCTGCGTTGGCTGGAATATGGCCAGCGACTGCGGGACCAACGGCGCAATCGCCTGTACCGCGCCGATCAGCCGATGGTCGGGCGCACGCTGTATGACGCGGCGCTGGACGGCGGCGCGCAAGCCCTGGGGCAGTCGATCGGGCGACTGGAAGTAGGCAAGCGCGCCGACTGGCTGGTACTCGACGGCAGCGACCCGTACCTGGCAACGGCGCGGGACGACGGCATCCTCAACCGCTGGCTGTTCGCCGGTGGCGACCGCCAGGTGCGTGATGTGATGGTCAACGGCCAGTGGGCGGTACGCAGTGGACGGCATGCGGCTGAAGAAGAAAGCGCCCGGGCGTTTACCCAGGTGCTGCGCGATCTGCTGAACTGAACATCCGCTTGGATGGGGAGGCAATCCTGTGGCGAGGGGGCTTGTCGGAACGCCGCGCCGCCCCGTTCGACTGCGAAGCAGTCGCAAAACCGGCATCTCGGTTTACCTGATACACCGAGCTCTCAGGTTTCAGGAGCACTTCGCGGCCCAGCGCGGGCAAGCCCGCTCGCCACGGATGTGTAGCCTCCCGCCAAGGGAGTGCGCGTCATTCAGTTGGGCATCTTCGCGTCCGGCGTGCGCCAGATCAGCCGGGTGGTGTCGTAACCCTGCTGGCGCGCCCGACTCAACAGGTCCTCGCGGGTATCCGCACTGACCCTGGGTGTACGCGACAACAACCACAGGTAGCGGCGATTCGGATTGCCGACAATCGCGGTCTTGTAGTCGTCGCTGATGAACAGAATCCAGTAATCGGCCTTGGCCACGCCCGGCAACAGTGACGTGAACCAGTTATCGAACCTCACCCACAGTTTGTCGGCCTGCCCCGGCACTTGTGGCGTCGCCATGCCCTTGGCCTCTTCCCAGGTCCATTGCTCGGTCAGGCAGCGGTTGAACACCGCCATGTTACCGTCCGCCATCAGGCTGTAGCGGGCTTCCGACTGCGCGCAATTGCGCTGGAAATACATCGGCATCCGCGCCAACTCGTACCAGGTGCCCTGGTAACGTTTCAGGTCCACATGACCTGCGGTCTTGGGCGCCAAATCGTCGCCGGACGTGGCGCAACCGGCCAGCAACAAGCCAGCCAAAAGAGTAACCACTAAACGCAACATTGTTCTTCTCCCGCGGGCGATCGCCCCGGTTTACTTCAGGCCTTGCCCGGAATACATCAGGACTTTGTCACCGGCATACTGCACGCTGATAAAGCTGTTCTTGTCGCCCCAGGTGCAACTGGACATGCCGAGCGCGCCGGAACAGTCCGAGGGCGAGCCGAGCAGCTTTTCAACATCAGCCTTGGCCATGCCAGCGGACAATTTCGAGTAGTTTTCCTGGTTGACCTTGCTGCACGCGACCAACAGCACGCAGAACGACACAAGGGCGAGAGAGCGCAACGACATGGGGAACTCCTGGGGCTCAAAGGTGGGCACGGCTGCCTACCGCAAGCTTAGAAGAGAAAATGCCCATCTGGTTCCCGAGCCCATGACCTTTTCTTACAGGGATTTCTTGCGGGGGTCCTCAGCCGTTTTTTCCAGCAAAACCGGCATTTCGTCGGCTTTATCAGCCAGGAATTAATCTTCAGCGCAAAGGTGTCGACATAAACAGGTAGTACCCTATTGCCAGCATGGAAGAACCATACGTGGATATTCGCCGACCAGCCTCGCCTGGCCAAGGCGCCACGCCCGACCATGGCGAGCAATGGAAAAGCAGGACAGGGACTTCCGACGCCGACGCTGACCAAGAGAAATTGCCCCACGGGTCGTGACCTGTGGCAAATTGACGCCCCCCGGTGACCAGCCCCCCCTGTGGACAGCCCATTTCATGACCAAAAATTTCAAATTCAGCCATAAGATTCTATTGGCCGCCGCCCTAGTGGTCGCCGTGGCGTTCGCCTGCTTCATCCTGTTCAACGACTATCGCCAGCGCGAGGCCCTGCGCAACAGCACCGAGGCTTCGATGCAGGCCTTGGGCAGCCTGACCACCAGCAATATCCAGACTTGGCTGGAAAGCCGCATTCAACTGCTGCAGTCACTGTCGCAGCAGATTGCCGTGGACGGCAACTCCGCCGATAGCCTGAAGCGCGCCGTTGGCCTGCCCGCCTACACCAGCAACTTCCAGCTCAGCTATTTCGGCAGCACGGAGGGCGTGATGTTCTCGATCCCCACCGGCACCCGACCAGCCGACTATGATCCGCGCGCACGCGGCTGGTACAAGGCCGCCACCGCCGCCCAGCAGACCATCGTCACCGAACCCTACATCGCCGCCTCGTCCGGCAAGCTGGTGATCACCCTGGCCACCCCGGTGCAGCATCAGGGCCAGTTCATCGGCGTGACCGGTGCGGATATCGACCTGGGCAGCATCAGCGCCATCATCAACTCATTGAACTTCGGCGGCCACGGGCAGGCGTTTATCGTCAGCGCCGACGGCAAGATCCTGATTCACCCGGACAGCAAGCTGATCCTGAAAAACCTCACCGACGCCTACCCGGCCGGCGCACCGAAAATCAGTGCCGGACTCAAGGATGTCGAGGTCGACGGCAAGCACCAGTTCATTTCCTTCACTCACGTCAACGGCGTGTCTTCGGTGGACTGGTACGTCGCGCTGGTGCTCGACAAGGACACCGCGTTCTCCATGCTCAGCGAGTTCCGCACCTCGGCGATCATTGCCATGGTGATTGCCGTGATCATCATCATTGCCCTGCTGGGCCTGTTGATCCGTGTGTTGATGCAGCCGTTGCACCTGATGGGCCGCGCCATGCACGACATCGCCGAGGGAGAAGGCGACCTGACCAAGCGCCTGACCATTCACGGCCATGACGAATTCGGCACCCTGGGCATGTCCTTCAACCGTTTCGTCGAACGCGTCCACACCTCGATCCGCGAAGTGGCCTCGGCCACCGGCCAGGTCAATGAAGTGGCCTTGCGGGTGGTCAGCGCTTCCAACTCGTCGATGCTCAACTCCGACCAGCAGGCCAACCGCACCAGCAGCGTGGCGGCGGCGATCAATCAACTCGGCGCCGCGGCCCAGGAGATCGCGCAGAACGCCGCGCTCGCCTCACAGCATTCGAGCGAAGCGCGCGACCTGGCCGAAGACGGTCAGCAGGTGGTGGATAAAACCATCAGCGCGATGCAGCAACTATCGGCCAAGATCAGCGATTCGTGCGGCAATATCGAAACCCTGAACAGCCATACGGTGAATATCGGGCAGATTCTGGAAGTGATCACCGGTATTTCCCAGCAGACCAACCTGCTGGCGCTCAACGCGGCCATCGAGGCCGCCCGCGCCGGTGAAGCCGGGCGCGGCTTCGCGGTGGTCGCCGATGAGGTGCGCAACCTGGCGCACCGTACCCAGGATTCGGCGCAGCAAGTGCAGAAGATGATCGAAGAGTTGCAAGTCGGCGCCCGGGAGGCGGTGAGCGTCATGACCGACAGCCAACGTCAGAGCGAAGCCAGCGTGAGCATCGCCAACCAGGCGGGCGAGCGACTGGGCAGCGTGACCCAGCGGATCGGCGAGATCGACGGCATGAACCAGTCGGTGGCGACCGCGACCGAAGAACAGACCGCGGTGGTGGAGTCGATCAATGTCGACATTACCGAGATCAACACGCTGAACCAGGAAGGCGTGGAGAACCTGCAATCGACCTTGCGTGCGTGTGCGGACCTGGAGCAGCAGGCGGCGCGCTTGAAGCATCTGGTGGGCACGTTCCGGATTTAATCACTTGGCGTGAAGGTCGCGGCGCCAGTGCCACCTTCGCGGGCAAGCTCCGCTCCCACAGGTTTCCGGTTGTGCACAAACTTGCGGATAACCTGAATATTGTGGGAGCGGAGCTTGCCCGCGAAGGCGTCATCAGCCACACAAAAGATCTAGAAGCGTGAGCCCGGTTCGCGCAAAAACGCGACTTCCTCGACCGTGGATTCACGCCCGAGAATCACATTGCGATGGGGAAAGCGTCCGAACCGGGCAATGACGTCGCGGTGCCGTTCGGCATAGTCCAGATAATCGGCAAAGATCGCCCGATCCGTCTCCGCCTGCTGCGCCAGCAGCGCCGCAAAGCGCGACACCGCCTCGTTCTGCACCGCCAGGTGCTCGCAGTGTTCGAACACCAGGTAGACAAACACCCGCTGTATCGCCGACAACCGCCGATCAAAATCCGCGGCCACCCCTTGTGCCACCAGCGCCTGGGCGCGGGCATCAGCGGAGAAAGCCTTGGGGGTATCGCGAAAGATCATCCGTGGCAGCTGATCGAGCAGGATCACCAGCGCCAGCCAGCCTTCGGGACATTGCGCCCACGCGGCCAAATCGCCAGCCAGTGCCTGCTCGACCAGGCCCCCGAAACGCTTGCGCGCCTCGAGGTCCTGGCTGTCACGCTTGCCGAACCACAAGCGAGCCTTGTCAGCCACCATCGCGGCGGGTGTCTCGGCGGAACCGAACCACCACTCAAGCAACGGCTGCCAAGGCGCGGCCATGGCTTCAGCCCTTGTGGTAGCCGGTGATCCGTTCCACTTCTTCCTTGGAACCGAGGAACACCGCCACACGCTGGTGCAGGCCTTCCGGCTGGATGTCGAGAATACGCTGATGGCCGTTGGTGGACGCGCCGCCCGCCTGCTCCACCAGGAACGACATCGGGTTGGCTTCGTACATCAGGCGCAGTTTGCCCGGTTTGGACGGCTCGCGGCTGTCGCGCGGATACATGAACAGGCCACCACGGGTCAGGATACGGTGCACGTCCGCAACCATCGCCGCGACCCAGCGCATGTTGTAGTTCTTTTTCAGCGGGCCTTCTTCGCCGGCCAGCAATTCGCCAACGTAGCGCTGGACCGGAGCTTCCCAGTGACGCTGATTGGACATGTTGATCGCGAACTCCTGGGTGGCGGTAGGGATCTTGATGTCTTCATGGCTCAGCACGAAGCTGCCCATTTCACGGTCAAGGGTAAAGCCCTTCACGCCATCGCCCAGGGTCAGCACCAGCATGGTCTGCGGGCCGTAGATGGCATAACCGGCGGCTACCTGCTTGGTACCTGGCTGCAGGAAGGCCTTTTCGTTCAAGGCCTCGTTCTGGCTCAGGTGTTCATTCGGGCAACGCAGCACCGAGAAGATGGTACCGACCGGTGCGTTGATATCGATGTTCGACGAACCGTCCAGCGGGTCGAATACCAGCAGGTAGGCGCCTTTCGGATATTTGCCGGGGATCTGGTAGGCGTTATCCATTTCTTCGGACGCCATGCCGGCCAGGTGGCCACCCCATTCGTTGGCTTCGAGCAGGATTTCGTTGGAAAGCACGTCGAGTTTCTTCTGCACCTCGCCCTGTACGTTCTCAGTGTCCATGCTGCCCAAAACCCCGCCCAGCGCGCCTTTGGAGACGGCATGGCTGATTTCCTTGCACGCACGCGCGACCACTTCGATCAGGAAACGCAGATCGGCAGGCGTGTTGTTGCTGCGGGTCTGCTCAATCAAATAGCGACTCAGGGTAACGCGGGACATGGATGGCTCCGGAGATGAGGGGCTGAAAACCCGCGCAGTTTAACGCGAGTCGACATCTATTGCCTCCTGTCAGACCGAGTTCCGACACGGAGAGTTCATCGAGCGGGTGGAGCGTAGTGCAAAAACGCGGAAATTCCGCTCATTGCGAGGCACCTATACCTGCGGCTTGCGCAACAGGCTGAAGGCCATCCCGGCCAAAGCCGCCACCCCCAGCAGCAATACCGCCCACAAACCGATTTTCTTCCAGTCGGCACCTACCACAACCGGCACCACCGGCGGCGACACCGTGGTCACCGCCGCCCCGGCCGCCGCCGTGGCCTTGCCCAATCCCGCCAGGCGCTGCGGACTGTAATCGGGAATCAAGGTCGACAACGACAGGTTCGCCGCCTTGACCGTCGGATTGCCCAGCGCCAGGGAAAACGGCGGCTCGCCCCGCGCCAGGAACACCAACTGGGTGCTGCGCAGCGCAAAACTCAAGGTCGGCGCCTGCGCCCCCAGGCCACCACCGCGCTCATCGACCAGCAGTTTCAATTGCGCCACGGCACGGCCGGGCAACTGCAACTGGTCCTGGACCACGTCCTGGCCGCCCTGCGCCAGGCGATAGAGCAGACCGCTGCTCAGCGTCTGCCAGGGCGCATTACCCTCCTGGCGCCCGTACAAGGTCACTGGCGCCAGGCTGTTGGCCTGCGCCAGTTCGACCCGCACCTGCTCCAGGGGCAAGCCGAGCGGCAACTGCCAGGTATACTCCCCGGCCTTGACGCTCGTCCCGGCCAGCGGCTGCGACCACACCAGCGGTAACGGCAGGCTGCTGGTGGTGGAGCTGGCCAGCTTTGCCGAACTGAGTAGCGGCGCCGCCTGCGGCGACTGCCACAACAGGCGCAAATAGCGCGCCGACAGCCCCGGCAAGGCGACTTCATGCTGCTCGACCCGCTCGTCGGCAAAGGACAAACGCGCCACCTGCCCGTCGCCCCAAGCCTGCCAGTGCTGCAAGTCGTCACTGGCTTCGATGCTGAAACGCTGGAAACCATCGCGCTCGCTGCTCCAATCCAAAACAAGCTGCTGCAACGGCGTCCTGATCGCACTGGCATCCAGCAGCCAGCCGCGCAGCACTTCTTCGCCGGCTTCCAGCTGAGCCGAAGGGCTTACCTCGACCAGGGTGCCATTGGCCGACGACTGGACCCGCACACTCGGCGTGGCCTGCGGTGCGTCGGCCGAGTTGTACAGCGGGAACCATTTCACATCCGTCAACGAGTGACTCTGCATCGCCTGCGCCTGCTCCCGCGCCAGGGCGTAGGCCTGGGGCTCACCGGCGGCATTGAATACCCGCACATCGCTGAGGTCGGATTGGCGCGCGCGCAATTGCAGCGGCAGCGGCAGTTCCAGGCGATACCAGGGGCCCTCGCCACTCAAGGTCAGGGGCACCTGGGTGGTGTAATCCGCCGGTTTTTCCTGGGCCAACGCCGACAACGCCAGGCACAGCCCCATGATGCCCAACCAGCACGGGCTCGATTTGCCAATCAAGACGACACTCCTTCAGCTTCCACTTCCGCGGGCGTCGGCTCCGGCCGTTTCGGCGGCAACGGCGCAAAGTAACCGACCACCAGCAAGAGCACGCCCACGCCGATGAACGAGACGATCCGCGCCAGCCCGCCACGGTTGCTCAACTCGACGAAGAACAGCTTGGCGACCACCACGGCGATCAGCGCCGCGCCCACCAGCCAGACTTCGCGACGATGACGCAGATGGCCGCCGATCATCAAGCTCAGCGCAATCAGGGTCCAGGCAATCGACAGGCCCGCCTGCACCCGCATCGACGCCAGCAGCTCATCCAGGTTGAACGGCACGCCACTCCAATGGTGTGCGGTACGCATCACCAGCGCGGTGACCAGGGCGAACAGCGAAAGCCCCGCCACGGCCTGGGTGACCAGTTGCGCGGAGTCGCGGCGTAGTGCCCACTGTGCCACGGCGCTCCGCGACCAGAGGTAAATCCCCAGCAGAGCGAACATCAGGCCCAGCTCCAATGGGTTGAGCAACGGCACATAAGGCAGCGGCTCGGCCTGGCCGTCGCTGAAGGTGTTGGCCAGCCAGAACCAGGCCAGCATCAGCACGGCCAGGGGCAAGGCGGCATAGAGGCGGTATTCGCGCGGGTACGCCGCAACCGGCCACGGCCATTGGCGCGGCGCGGCCATCAGCACCAGATAGAGGCTCGGCAGGATCGCCCAGCCCAGCCAGCGCCAGGCGTTGTAATGCTCGGACAGATGCATCAGGCCAAAGCGCAACTCCAGCGCCAGCACGCCGAGGATCAACCAGCAGCCCAACACATGGGCATAGCCCATCGCCTTCTCGGGCAGGATCGGCGCCAGGCGGCGCAACGACAACAGATGCACGACGAACACCGCCACCCAGGCCAGCCAACCGTAATCGGCGGCCGGATGGTAGGCCGGGTACCAGGCGCCGTAGAGCACCACCAGCGCGACCGGTGTCAGCAAGGTGCAGAGCCGGCCCAATGTCGGCCAGCTCAGGCGCGCGGCCAGTAGCGCCCGGAGCGCCACGCTGGCCGCCGCCAGCCCCAGCAATGCCTGGGCCTGGAGAGGCGTCGGGACAAAACGCAGGACTTCGCTAACCCAGGCCAGCCCCCACCAGAGCGCGCCCCAGACCAGCAGGACATTGGACAGGCCCGCCAGGCTCAGGGCCTCGAACGCCGCGGCCGAGGAGCCACGCTGCAAGCGCCAGGCACCGACCATCGCCGCCAGGCTCAACACCATTGGCGTCCAGAATCCGCTGTGGGCCAATGGCCGCAGGCCTTCGGCGGACAGCGCGCGGAACAGTTCCGGCTCGGCCAGCAGGAAGGCCGTGCCGCCGATCACCTGCAACAGCAGGCCAAAGACGAAACTCAGCCGTTGCTGCAAGTACAGGCTCAACCAGATGATCAACAAACCGCTGGCGGCCCAGACCCCACTGGCGGTTTCCCAAGGCAGGACGAACAGCACCGCGAGGTTGATCAGCGCCAGCCCCGCCAGCAATACCACCGACAGGCCGCGCAGCAGGCGCACATCGTTGCGCACCATGTCGTCGCGGGCCGCCAGCAGCATCCCGGCGATCAGTGACAGGCCGATCAGCGAAGCGCTCATCAAGCCGCTCCAGCCGGCATTGAACACCGCCGCCGAGTCACCCTGGGCGCCTTGCAAGCGCAGCAGGAACAGCGCGCCGCCAAGCAATTGCACGGCAAAGGCGCTGAACAGGAAACTGCGCGATTGCAGACGCAGACCGACAAACAGGGTCGCCAGCCCGGCCAACGCCCAACTGATGGCGGTGCCCTGGGTGAAGAAAAACAGCGGCGCCAGCAGGTAGAGGACCGTCAGGCCGCCGCAAGCCAGCAGCGGCGCCAGACCGCGCTCCCAGGACGAGAGCTGTTCGGACGGGGTCTTGCGCAGTTGCTGGAAGCTGAACAGCAAGGCCCCACCCAACAGCAAGGCGCCCAGCGGTGCCCCATCCAGCAGGCTGGTTGTACCGATTTGCAGTTTGACGAGAAACGCCAGCGCCGAGCCGATCTGCAACAACAGGGCAAACGCCCGGGCGAACGGTCGTTGCTGACGCAGGCCGAGCCAAAAGATCCCCGCCCCCTCCACGGCCCAGGCCGCCGACGTCCAGCGCGCGTCCAGGCCAAGTGGAATCGCCAGGCTGGCGAAAATCACGCCCAGGGCCAGGCAGGTCTCCCCCAGCAGCAAGGCGCGACCGCCGGCCAGTATCCGCGCCAGGCCCATGTAGATAATGCCCAGGGCCAGGGCACTGAAGGCCGCCGCGAACTCAAGGTGTTGGACCACCGCGAATTGCAGGCCGAAGCCCACCAGCGGCGGGCCGAACAGCATGACCCCGTCGACATAATCGCCCTGGCGAGCCGACCAGCGCAGCAGCGCTTCACGGCTGTCGTCCGCGGGACCGGCGGCCAGCTCACGCAATTTGCGCCGGGCGAATAGCAGGCCGATCGCCAGGTACATCAGGAAGAACAGCACCAGAAAGGGTTCGGTGCTCCACAGCAACTCGGGTTTGTACGAACGCAGGCCCCAGGCGCAGCCGATACCGAAGGTGCCGACAAAACCGATCAGGTTGAGCAAACGCCAGGCCTTGAACCAGGCGATGGCCAGGATGCCCGCGTTCAGCAAGGCGAAGTAGCTGAACAGCGCCACATGGTTGCCGCTGCCGGTGGAAGTCAGGATCGGCGCGGCAAAGCCGCCCAGCGCGGCGGCGGCGGCCAGGCCGAGGGCGTCCTGGGTCACCGCGAGAATCGCCGAGAACAGTGTGACCGCCACCAACAGGCCGAGGGCCGCCGAAGGATCGAGCAGCGGATGCAAGCGCATCGCGGCAAACACCGTCAGGTACAGCACCGCGATCCCGGTGCCCTGCAACATCAGCGCATAGTTGCTGTTGCGCAGACGCAACCACCAGCCAAGCCCGAGCAGGCCCAAGGCGCAAGCGGCGACCCCGGCGTAACGCGCCTCGATCGGCACCACCATGCCGTCGGTGGCATAACGCAGCAGGAAGGCCAGGCCGAGGAACAGCAGCAGGACACCGACGCGCAACACCGTATTGCCGCCGAACAGCCAGTCGCGCGCGCCGGCCAGGGCGCGCTCGATCAGATTGGGTTCGCGAGGGGCGCGAGGCGCTTGTGGCTCGCGGGATTCAGCCATGACCGGTTCCGGCGCCCAGGCATCAACCTCGGGGGGCACGCTTGCGGAGCGAGGAGTGTCGCGCGCGGGCTCCTGGAGCTCGACCGGCAGCTCCCAGACCAGCTCGGGAACAGCGCGCAAGGCTTCGGCGATCGGCTCGGCGGCGGGTCCTGCCTGGAGGTGTTCAGCGATGGCTGGCGGCGCGGATTCGGGAGCCTCGGCAAGCACTTCGGCGACCGCCGGGACCACGGACGGCCCAGGCGTCCTGTTAGAGGCGATTTCAAGCTGACGCACGCGCAGTTCGACGCTCGCCAGGGCTTTTCGCGCCTGTTCCAGCTGGGCCAACTGCTCCGCGGTCTGCCGCCCCAGGCTCAGCAGGCGAAAGGTCTGGCCGATGCCCAGGCCCAACAGGGCGCCGATCAGGGCATCGGTGAACACCGAGTCCACCAGCCAGCCCAGTGCCAGGCCCACCAGCATCAGAATCCATTGCATGCGCGATATCCCTATGCGGCGTCCGAAAATATGCCGCGTAGTATATCGATCCGGCCCCGCGAAAGTGGGGCCGGGCGCACAACTTGCCGCAAAAACTTACTCCAGTGCCTTCCAGATTTCAGTGGCGTACTCACGAATCGTCCGGTCCGAGGAAAACCAGCCCATCCGCGCACTGTTCAGCACGGCAGAACGCCACCATTCCTTGGAGTCCTTCCAATGGGCCTCGACCCGGGCCTGGGCGCTCCAGTAGGAATCGAAATCGGCGCAGACCAGAAAGCGGTCATAGTCGACCAACGAATCCACCAGGCCGACATAACGAGACGGATCATCTGGCGAAAACACCCCGCCACGAATCGCTTGCAGCACATCATTGAGCCGATGGGACGCGGCCACATCCGCCGCCGCGCTGAACTCGCCGTTTTGCTTGCGCGACTCCACCTGCTCGGCACTGAGGCCGAAGATGAACATATGTTCCTCGCCAATCCGCTCGGACATCTCCACGTTGGCTCCATCCATGGTGCCGATGGTCAGCGCGCCGTTGAGACCGAACTTCATGTTGCTGGTACCCGATGCCTCGAACCCGGCAGTGGAAATCTGCTCCGACAGGTCCGCCGCCGGAATGATGCTTTCCGCCAGGCTGACGTTGTAGTTGGGCAGGAACACCACCTTGAGCAGACCGCGCACGGTCGGGTCGTGGTTTACCGTGCGGGCGATGTCATTGGCCAACTTGATGATCAGCTTGGCCTGGTGATAACTGGCCGCCGCCTTGCCGGCGAAGATTTTCACCCGTGGCACCCAGTCGGTTTCCGGTTCGGCGCGGATCGCCTGGTACAGGGCCACGGTGTGCAGCAGGTTGAGTAACTGGCGCTTGTACTCGTGGATCCGCTTGACCTGGACGTCGAACAGCGCCGCCGGATTGATCGCGATCCCCAGGCGCTCATGGATCAAGGCCGCCAGGGCGCGCTTGCTGTGCAGGCGCTGTTCGGCGAACTGTTTGCGGAAGCCGGCCTTCTCGGCAAAGGGCTCCAGGCCCTGCAACAACTTCTCGGGGTTATCGAGCAGCTCCGGCCCCAAGGCATCGACCATCATCGCCGTGAGCGGCGGGTTGGCCTGGTAGAGCCAGCGGCGGAAGGTGATGCCATTGGTCTTGTTGTTGATCCGCTCCGGATAGAGCTTGTGCAGTTCGGAAAACACCGTGCTGCGCATCAGTTGGGTGTGCAGGCCGGAAACGCCATTGACGCTGTGGGAACCGAGGAACGCCAGATTGCCCATGCGTACCCGCCGACCGTTGTCTTCCTCGATCAGCGATACCGCGCGCAACACGTCGAAATCGTGAATGCCCTTGGCCCGCAGCGAGTCGATGTGCTGGGCGTTGATCAGATAGATGATCTGCATATGCCGCGGCAGCATGCGTTCCATCAGGCCCACGGGCCAGGTTTCCAGGGCCTCGGGCAGCAGCGTATGGTTGGTGTAGGAAAGGGTTTCGACAGTGACCTGCCAGGCCGCGTCCCAGGCGATATCGTGCAAGTCGACCAGTTGACGCATCAGCTCGGCCACGGCAATCGAGGGGTGCGTGTCGTTGAGCTGGATCGCCGCGTGCTCGCCGAGGCTGAGCACCGAATCGTGCATGTTCTTGTGCCGACGCAACAGGTCCTGCAACGACGCGGAGACGAAGAAGTACTCCTGGCGCAGCCGCAGCTCCTGACCAGCCTCGGTACTGTCGGCCGGGTAAAGGACCCGGGAGATGCTCTCGGCCCGCGCCACCTCGGCCACCGCGCCGAGGTGATCGCCGGCGTTGAAGCGTTCCAGATGCAACTCTTCGGTCGCCCGCGCCCGCCACAGGCGCAGGGTATTCACACTCGCCCCGCGCCAACCCACCACCGGCGTGTCATAGGCCACCGCCCGCACGGTTTCCGACGGTGACCAGACCTGGCGGGGCGCGCCGTTTTCATCGGTGACGGTTTGCACCTGGCCGCCGAAACCCACGGGATAGATTACTTCGGCGCGTTCGAACTCCCAGGGGTTGCCGAAGTCCAGCCAGTTCTCGGTCTGCTCCTGCTGCCAGCCATCGACGATGGCCTGGCGGAACAAGCCGTGCTCGTAGCGAATGCCATAACCGTGGCCAGCAATCCCGAGCGTCGACATGCTTTCCATGAAGCACGCCGCCAGGCGTCCCAGACCACCGTTGCCCAGGGCCGCATCGGGCTCCAGCAGGCGAATGCGCTCCAGGTCCACCCCAAGCTCCACCAGCGCCTCACGGACCACCTCCAGCAGGCCGAGGTTGCTCAGGCTGTCGTACAACAGCCGACCGATCAGAAATTCCAGCGACAGGTAATACACCCGCTTCTGGCCCTTGCGGTAAATCTGCCGCGTGTGGTCCATCCAGTGTTCGACCATATGGTCGCGGGCGGCCAAGGCGATGGCCTCGAACCAGTCATGATCAAACGCGTGGTCCGGGTCCTTGCCCACCGCGTATGTAAGTTTGGCGAGGACAGCGTCGCGAAAGGCAGCGACCTCGGCTTCACGGACAAGCGGTTCCTGAGACATCGATACAACCTCTAGCGAGATGGACGATTTGAAAGACGGGTTTGCTGAGCCTAGACGGTTCGACACAGAGCGACGCCGCAGGTTCGGCGTTTTTTGCAGATGGCCTCGGGAAAGTCCGACGAAGCAATGCTGCCCCAAAAACATGCAGTCATGTGGAAATCTCCCTGCAAAAGCGCGTTTGTATGAAAAACCGTCAAAAGGTTGTTCACAAATCCACCAGCCCCGGTATCATCGCGCGCCCTGATACACCCTGGACAACAGCCGGATGAAACCCACCCTGATCGCCGCCGCGGAACTCGACCGCCTCGAAACCTGGCAGAAATACTCCAGCCATATGTGCGGAGGTTGCGTCTCCAGTTGCTGCACCTTGCCGGTGGAAGTGAAGATCAAGGACCTGATCCGCATCGGCATCGTCGACGAGTTCGAGCGTGGCGACCCGCCGAAGAACATCGCCAAGCGCCTGCAAAAAGAAGGGATCGTCGAACGCTACAACCAGAAGTCCGAGATCTTCACCTTGCAGCGCATGAGCAACAACGATTGCCTGTACCTGGATCGCAAGTCGCGGTTGTGCACCATCTACGAAAAACGCCCGGACACCTGCCGAAACCATCCAAAAATCGGGCCACGCCCGGGCTATTGCGCCTACAAGCCGAAGGCCCCGGAACGTCAGGCGCCGGATAAGACGCTGTACAATTTCTGATCAACGCCTTGCAACACCGGCCCTGTGGGAGCAGCGATCCGACAAGCTCCGCTCCCACAGGGCATCCCCCCTGACAAAATGTGCGACACCCCATAAGCCGCACCAACAAAAACGCCCCCCGACCTTGCGATCGGGGGGCGTTTTTTTGCCAGCTAACTAAATGACTTAGTTACCGGACTTCTTGGCAGCGCGGGTACGCTCGCTTTCGCCCAGGATCTTCTTGCGAAGACGGATGGACTTAGGCGTCACTTCACACAGTTCGTCTTCCTGCACGAACTCCAGAGCTTGCTCCAGGGTGAACTTGACTGGCGGAACCAGGGCGATGGTTTCGTCTTTACCCGAAGCACGCATGTTGTCGAGCTTCTTGCCTTTGGTTGGGTTCACACCCAGGTCGTTGTCGCGGCTATTCAAGCCAACGATCTGACCTTCGTAGATGTCCTGGCCGTGTTCAACGAACAGCTTGCCACGCGCCTGCAGGGTTTCCAGCGAGTAGGTCAGCGCCTTACCGGTAGCAACCGATACCAGCACGCCGTTCTGACGGCCGGACATGTCGCCGGACTTCATCACGTCGTAACGGTCGAAGATCGAGGTCAGGATGCCGCCACCGGAGGTCAGGGTCAGGAACTCGTTACGGAAACCGATCAGACCACGAGCCGGGATGTTGTACTCAAGGCGCACACGGCCCTTGCCATCCGGAACCATGTTGGTCAGGTCGCCCTTGCGCAGACCCATTTGTTCCATGATCGCGCCCTGGGATTCTTCCGGCAGGTCGATGGTCACGTTTTCGTACGGTTCGTGCTTCACGCCGTCAACCATACGGATGATCACTTCCGGACGACCAACACCCATTTCGAAGCCTTCGCGACGCATGGTTTCGATCAGTACCGAGAGGTGCAGCTCACCACGGCCGGAGACCTTGAACTTGTCGGCCGAGTCGCCTTCTTCAACGCGCAGGGCAACGTTGTACAGCAGCTCTTTGTCCAGGCGTTCCTTGATGTTACGGCTGGTGACGAACTTGCCTTCACGGCCGCAGAACGGCGAATCGTTAACCTGGAAGGTCATCGAAACGGTAGGTTCGTCAACGGTCAGCGGCTTCATCGCTTCGACGTTCAGTGGGTCGCACAGGGTGTCGGAGATGAACAGTTGCTCGAAGCCGCTGATGCAGACGATGTCGCCGGCAGCCGCTTCATCAACGTCGATACGGTGCAGGCCGTGGTGACCCATCAGCTTCAGGATACGACCGTTACGGCGCTTGCCATCGGCGTCGATCGCCACAACCGGGGTGTTCGGCTTGATACGACCACGAGCGATACGGCCAACACCGATAACACCCAGGAAGCTGTTGTAGTCCAGTGCGGAGATCTGCATCTGGAACGGACCGTCACGGTCGACTTTCGGCGCGGGCACGTCGTCGACGATCGACTGGTACAGCGGGGTCATGTCTTCAGCCATGGCGGTGTGATCCAGACCGGCAATACCGTTCAGGGCCGAGGCGTAGACGACTTTGAAGTCCAGCTGTTCTTCGGTGGCGCCGAGGTTGTCGAACAGATCGAAGATCTGGTCCAGAACCCAGTCCGGACGCGCGCCAGGACGGTCAACCTTGTTGATCACCACGATCGGACGCAGGCCGGCTTCGAAAGCCTTCTTGGTCACGAAACGGGTTTGCGGCATAGGGCCGTCTTGGGCGTCAACCAGCAGCAGAACGGAGTCGACCATCGACATTACGCGTTCAACTTCGCCGCCGAAGTCGGCGTGGCCCGGGGTGTCCACGATGTTGATGTGGTAGCCGTTCCAGTTGATGGCGGTGTTTTTCGCCAGGATGGTAATACCGCGCTCTTTCTCCTGGTCGTTGGAGTCCATCACGCGCTCGTCGTTGAGCTCGTTGCGCTCCAGGGTGCCGGATTGACGCAAGAGTTTGTCTACCAGGGTGGTCTTGCCATGGTCAACGTGAGCAATGATGGCGATGTTGCGTAGATTTTCGATCACTTGTGTATCTCGATCAGAGGATTCGGTGTGCTGACAAGTCTTGGCAGCGATTTACAGCAGAGTCCGGCAAGCCGTTACAACTTGACGGCGGCGTCGGGGGGCCGGTGACGCAAGCCACAGGCAAACAGCCCCGGGCACTTAGCTCGGTCGATAAACGCGCACATTGGCATGCCCCTCACTGAGCAAATGGTGGGCATGCAGGCGACTCATCACGCCTTTGTCGCAATACAACAGGTACTGGCGAGTAGGGTCCAGTTCCTTGAAACGAGCGTTCAGAGCATAAAACGGCATCGCTTGTACCTCGATGCCAGCGATCTCCAGCGGGTCGTCGTCCTGGGCATCCGGGTGACGGATGTCGATCACGATATGACCGGCCAGCGCCTCGCTGACTTCTTCAATCTGCAAATCCTGGCCCAATTCGTCGATGACCCGATCGATTGGCACCAGTTTGGCCCGCTCGAGCGCCCGCTCAAGAATCGCCATGTCGAACTGTTGTTCTTCGTACTCCACGCGGTTGCGCTTGGCGTGGGTCTTGGGGTTCACCGAAATGACCCCGCAATACTCCGGCATGTGCTTGGCGAAGTCGGCCGTGCCGATTTCGCTCGCCAGGTTGATGATGTCCTGCTTGTGGCTGGCGATCAGCGGGCGAATCACCAGCTTCTCGGTCACGCAGTCGATCACCGACAGATTCGGCAGCGTCTGGCTGGAAACCTGGGAGATCGCCTCGCCGGTCACCAGCGCGCTGATGTCCAGTCGATCAGCCATAACGGAAGCAGCGCGCAACATCATACGCTTCAATACTACGCCCATATGACTGTTATCGACTTTGCCGAGAATTTCTCCCAGCACTTCCTCGAACGGCACGCTGACAAACAGTACCCGCTGGGAGCTGCCGTACTTCTTCCAGAGGAAGTGCGCGACTTCCATCACTCCCAGCTCGTGGGCGCGGCCACCGAGATTGAAGAAGCAGAAGTGGCTCATCAGGCCGCGACGCATCATCTGATAGGCGGCCACGGTGGAATCGAAACCGCCGGACATCAGCACCAGCGCCTGCTCGATGGAACCCAGCGGATAACCGCCCAGGCCATTGTGCTGGCTGTGGATGACAAACAACCGTTGGTCGCGAATTTCCATCCGCACTTCGATTTCCGGTTCCTTGAGGGAAATCCCGGCGGCATTGCACTGTCGGCGCAACTGGCTGCCGACGTATTTTTCCACTTCCATGGAGGTGAAGTCATGCTTGCCGGCCCGCTTGCAGCGCACCGAAAAAATCTTCCCGGGCAGGGCCGCGCCGAAGTGCTGCTTGCACTTGGCGGTGATGTCGTCGAAATCACCCAACGGGTACTCGTCGACCTGCAGGAAATGCGCGATGCCCGGCAGGCAGCACAGGCGTTCGGTCAGTTCGAGCAGGGCCTTGGGCTCGCTCAGCGTGGTTTCCAGCTCGAGGTTGTCCCACACGCCATTCACCACCACGGCCGGGTCCAGATCGCGGAGCACGGTACGGATGTTCTTGGCCAGCTGGCGGATGAAACGCATCCGGACAGGGCGGCTTTTAATGGTGATTTCGGGGAAGACTTTTACGATAAGTTTCATGAAAACAGCGCGCGAAGGGCCGGCCGAAAAAGGGGGGCGCGGATTATAGCGGAAATTGCTCAAGGTTTAACCAGTTATTGTACAGACGGATTTATTGCACCAAAAAAGGTCACCTCTCATTATCATGGCTCCACAATAGTGCAACAAATGCCCGGAAATTCTCCTATGCTCGCTGCAACGCTTGAGATTGGGGCAAAAAACCCATCACGGGGCACTGGCATGCAATTTGCTCTCTTGTGAGGCAGGTTGCCATGGCCGATATTCGCGCCGGCATCACCACTCTTTCAGGGCTAACTCCACTACCCAGCCCGAAGCCACCCGGAGGACACCATGTCGAAGTCGGTTCAACTCATCAAAGATCATGACGTTAAATGGATTGATCTGCGCTTCACTGACACCAAAGGTACTCAGCACCACGTAACCATGCCGGCCCGTGATGCACTGGATGACGAATTCTTCGAAATCGGCAAAATGTTCGACGGCTCCTCCATCTCCGGCTGGAAAGGCATCGAAGCCTCCGACATGATCCTGATGCCGGACGACAGCACCGCCGTACTCGACCCGTTCACCGAAGAGCCGACCCTGATCCTGGTCTGCGACGTGATCGAGCCTTCGACCATGCAGGGCTACGACCGCGACCCACGTGCGATCGCCCGTCGCGCCGAGGAATACCTGAAGTCCACCGGTATCGGCGACACCGCTTTCTTCGGTCCCGAGCCTGAGTTCTTCATCTTCGATTCGGTCAAGTTCAAGTCCGATATCTCCGGTTCCATGTTCAAGATCTTCTCCGAACAAGGTTCGTGGATGTCCGACCAGGACGTGGAAGGCGGTAACAAGGGCCACCGCCCAGGTATCAAAGGCGGTTACTTCCCGGTTCCACCGTTCGACCATGACCACGAAATCCGTACCTCCATGTGCAACGCACTGGAAGAGATGGGCCAGACCGTCGAAGTTCACCACCACGAAGTGGCGACTGCCGGCCAGAACGAAATCGGCGTGAAGTTCAACACCCTGGTCAACAAGGCTGACGAAGTCCAGACCCTGAAGTACTGCGTACACAACGTGGCGGATGCCTACGGCCGTACCGCGACCTTCATGCCAAAACCGCTGTATGGCGATAACGGCTCGGGCATGCACGTGCACATGTCCATCTCCAAGGAAGGCAAGAACACCTTCGCTGGCGAAGGCTATGCCGGTCTGTCCGACACCGCCCTGTACTTCATCGGCGGCATCATCAAGCACGGTAAGGCGCTGAACGGCTTCACCAACCCGTCGACCAACTCCTACAAGCGTCTGGTCCCAGGCTTCGAAGCTCCGGTCATGCTGGCCTACTCGGCGCGCAACCGTTCCGCCTCGATCCGTATTCCTTACGTCAACAGCCCCAAGGCTCGTCGTATCGAAGCCCGCTTCCCGGATCCGGCCGCCAACCCTTACCTGGCCTTCGCCGCGCTGATGATGGCCGGCCTGGACGGTATCCAGAACAAGATCCACCCTGGCGATGCCGCTGACAAAAACCTGTATGACCTGCCGCCTGAAGAGGCCAAAGAGATCCCACAGGTTTGCGGTAGCCTGAAAGAAGCCCTGGAAGAGCTGGACAAAGGTCGTGCGTTCCTGACCAAAGGCGGCGTGTTCAGCGACGACTTCATCGATGCCTACATCGAGCTGAAAAGCGAAGAAGAAATCAAAGTCCGTACCTTCGTACACCCACTGGAATATGAGCTGTACTACAGCTGCTGATCCAGTAACGCCCGCGCAAGCGGCGTAAAGAAAGGCCACCTTCGGGTGGCCTTTTTCATGGCTGAAAATCGAGATTTCTTGAAACGCTTCAAGACTGGCCGGACGCCGTGACACGGCGTTAACTTGGACTCCCGACCTCGCGCCGGGCACCACAGGCACCGCGTGTAACACGCGGTACAAGGACGTTAACCTGGAAGCCAGCACATGACATCGATCTCGACACCCGAGGCACCAACCCCATCCCTACCCACCGCCCAGGTACTGCTGCGCAGCAGCCACTCCTGGGACGGCACGCCCTACGCGAGTTATCCGCGGGGCGCACCCGAACTGACCTTGCTACAGATCAATATTCCGGCCGACACCGAGCTGGGCTGGCACATCCACCCGATCCCCAGCGCCGCCTACATCCTGTCGGGCGAAGTATGGGTCGAGACCCGCGAAGGCGGCCATGGCACGCTGTTGAAACAGGGCGACACAATAGCGGCCCTGGTCAACATCCAGCATCGCGCCCGCACTGGCGCGGTTCCGGTGGACCTGTTGGTGTTCTATGCCGGCAGCGAGGGCATGGCGCTCTCGGAGTCGAACCCTTGACCCCTTAATGCGGGAACCCAGGACCAGCAATTTGCAGCCGAGCACGGTCTTGTGGCGAGCGGGCTTGCCCGCGCTCGGCTGCGCAGCAGCCGTAAAACCATAGTCCAGTTATATCCGATACACCGTGATTACAGGTTTTGGGGGCACTTCGCGCCCCAACGCGGGCAAGCCCGCTCGCCACAAATCTGGGCCCGGCTACAAATTTCCTCAACCGAACAACATTGGGACAAACCCAGATTTTTCATGAAAAGAAACTGGCGTCTGGCCGGCCTAGTAACGTTTACTCAGAACCCTGCACCCACTCCCCCGGAAGAAGCTCGCTCCATGCACCTGAAAAAATGCCTTGTCAGCCCGCTACTGCTTATTCTCCTCAGCGCCAGCGCCTTTGCCGAAACCCCGAAGCCAACGGCAGCCCCTGCGTCCCTGGCGCCCTTGCTCCAGGCCGTGAGCGAACGCCTGGCCATCGCCGATCAGGTCGCCCTGACCAAATGGGACAGCGGCAAACCGATCCAGGACGGCCCACGCGAACAGCAAGTCATCGCCAATGCCGCGCAACAGGCCGCCACTTATCAACTCACCCCTGAAGACGTGAGCCAGTTCCTCGCCGCCCAGATCGAAGCCAACAAACTGGTGCAATACGCCCTGCTGGCCAAGTGGCAGGCCGCCGGCAAGGCCCCGACCATCACCCGGCCCGACCTGGTAAAGCAGATCCGTCCGGCCCTGGATCAACTGCAGATCCGCCTGCTGCAACACTACGCCGCCTTCGCCGCCTTCCGCAAAGATCCGCAGTGCCCGACCTGGCTGGCCCAGGAACGCCAGGCCCGGAACACCGATAGCCTCCATGATCTGGCTCTGGTGCGCGCCGTGGGCGAGTTGTGCATCAGCGGACACTGAAGCCGTTGAAGGTTGTGCTCTATGCTGACACCCTGAAGCACTTGGGCGGGATGCCACCGCCAGGACCATTACCGGGAGCGCCCATGGGTCGAAGCCTTCTCTTGCTGCTAATGGCCATCGCCCTGCCGGCGGTCGCACAGATCTACAAGTACACCGACGCCAGCGGCAATACCGCCTATAGCAACCAGCCACCTGACGGCACCGTCGCGCAGCCCGTGGAGCTACCGCCACTCAACAGAGTCGGCCAGCAGCAGCCGGCCGCGGCGGCGGCACCGACACCGGCGACAGCAGCGCCATCGACGCAGGCATCAACGGACAACGGTGCGGTCTACAGCACCCTGGAGCTGACGGATATCCCGACCCAGGAAGCCCTGCGCGCCAACAACGGCACCTTTACCGTCGGCGTGAAGATGGAGCCGCGCCTGCAACGCCAGCACCTGCTACGGCTGATACTCGACGGCGTGCCCTACGGCCAGCCGAGCAACGTGCCGCGCCTGCAACTGGTGAACATCGACCGCGGCGAGCATACCCTCGGCGTCCAGGTGCTGGCCGGTGAACAGGTCGTACAGCAAAGCCCCCTCGTACCCGTTAGCGTCCAACGGGTACACAAGCCTTGAGTCGCCCATGATTGGCTTTTTCATCCACCTGCTACCGCTGCTCCTGATGCTCTGCGCCGGACCGGCGCGGGCCCAGATCTATACCTACATCGACAGCCAGGGTAATCGAGTCTTCACCGACCAGCACCGTGCTGGCGCCAAGCCGGTGCCGCTGCCGCCGGTCAATCGCCTGTCGCCGACACCGGCGGCGCCTCAACCTTCGCCAGCCACCCCGAAAAAGCCCAAGGCCCAGCCGATCTTCCATTACCAGATGGTGCGCATCCTGGTACCGGACCCCGATGCGACCATCCGCAGCACCGAAGGCAACCTGATCGTCAGCGTCACCAGCGAACCCGGTCTGATGCCCGGACACGCCTATCGCTTGCTGCTGGACGGCAAACCTACCGCCGCGCCCGGCCCCAGCCCGGTGTTCGCCTTGAGCAATATCGACCGCGGCAGCCACCAGCTCGCGGTGGAAATCCTCGACGAACAGGGGCGCATCGCCGAACGCACGGCCAACCAGCCCTTCCATATGGTGCGCATCTCGCTCGCGCAGAAACGCCAGGCCAATCCTTGCCAGCTCGCCGACTACGGCCAACGCCCGGAATGCCCACTGGCCGACAAGCCCGAGGAAGAAAGCAGCAGCATTTTGCCGTTCCTTTGATCGTCCTCCAGCAAAGCACCACATTGGTGCACTAAACTGCACACCTACCCGAACCAAATACCATTTTGGTTCGAAAGTACCCGTCACAAATGGCAGAACGCCACTCAATCGAGCCTGAAACGCCCATTTCAGGCAATTCGCGCTTCTTTTCGGAGCCTTGGTTTGGTTTTTGCATTTTCCTTGTATCGGCGCCTTGTTGGCGCGCGCAAATCGGGACCGGCCCCGTTTGCCATGCTCCAAAAGAGGTCCCCATGACCATCAGCGATGCCCTGCACAGACTGTTACTCGACAACCTGACCACCGCTACCATCCTGCTCAACGCCGAACTGCGCCTGGAATACATGAACCCGGCGGCGGAAATGTTGCTGGCCATCAGCGGCCAGCGCAGCCATGGCCAGTTCATCAGCGAACTGTTCACCGAGTCGGTCGAGGCCTTGAATTCCCTGCGTCAGGCCGTGGAGCAGGCACACCCGTTCACCAAGCGCGAGGCCATGTTGACGGCGCTGACCGGCCAGACCCTGACCGTCGACTACGCCGTGACCCCGATCCTCAGCCAGGGCGAGACCCTCCTGCTGCTGGAAGTCCATCCCCGCGACCGCCTGCTGCGCATCACCAAGGAAGAGGCGCAGTTGTCCAAGCAGGAAACCACCAAGATGCTGGTCCGTGGCCTGGCCCACGAAATCAAGAACCCCCTGGGTGGAATCCGCGGCGCCGCGCAGCTGTTGGCCCGCGAGCTGCCGGAAGAAAGCCTGAAAGACTACACCAACGTCATCATCGAAGAGGCCGATCGCCTGCGTAACCTGGTGGACCGCATGCTCGGCTCGAACAAGCTGCCGTCCCTGGCGCTGACCAACGTCCACGAAGTACTGGAACACGTCAGCAGCCTGGTGGAAGCCGAAAGCCAGGGCTGCATCAATCTGGTGCGCGACTATGATCCAAGTATTCCCGATGTACTGATCGACCGTGAACAGATGATCCAGGCCGTGCTCAACATCGTGCGCAACGCCATGCAGGCCATCAGCAGCCAGAACGAACTGCGCCTGGGTCGTATCAGCCTGCGCACCCGGGCGATCCGCCAGTTCACCATCGGCCATATCCGCCATCGCCTGGTGACCAAGATCGAGATCACCGACAACGGCCCGGGGATTCCCGCCGAGCTGCAGGAAACCATCTTCTATCCCATGGTCAGCGGCCGCCCGGACGGTACCGGGCTGGGCCTGGCCATTACCCAGAACATCATCAGCCAGCACCAGGGCCTGATCGAGTGTGAGAGCCACCCCGGCCACACCACGTTCTCGATCTTTCTGCCACTGGAACAAGGAGCCACATCGACATGAGCCGTAGTGAAACCGTGTGGATCGTCGATGACGACCGTTCTATCCGTTGGGTCCTGGAAAAAGCCCTGCAACAGGAGGGCATGACCACCCAGAGCTTTGACAGTGCCGATGGCGTGATGAGCCGCCTGGTCCGTCAGCAGCCGGATGTGATCATCTCCGACATCCGCATGCCCGGCGCCAGTGGCCTGGACCTGCTGGCGCGGATTCGCGAGCAGCACCCGCGCCTGCCGGTGATCATCATGACCGCCCATTCCGACCTTGACAGCGCGGTGGCGTCCTACCAGGGCGGCGCGTTCGAATACCTGCCCAAGCCGTTCGACGTCGACGAAGCGGTGTCGCTGGTCAAGCGCGCCAACCAGCATGCCCAGGAACAGCAAGGCATGGACGTGGCGCCGACCCTGACCCGCACCCCGGAAATCATCGGCGAAGCGCCGGCGATGCAGGAAGTGTTTCGCGCCATCGGACGTCTCAGCCACTCCAACATCACGGTGTTGATCAATGGCGAGTCCGGTACCGGCAAAGAGCTGGTAGCCCATGCCCTGCACCGCCACAGCCCACGAGCGGCGCAACCGTTCATCGCCTTGAACATGGCGGCGATTCCCAAGGACCTGATGGAGTCCGAGCTGTTCGGCCATGAAAAAGGCGCCTTTACCGGCGCGGCCAACCTGCGGCGTGGACGTTTCGAACAGGCCGACGGCGGCACCCTGTTCCTCGACGAGATCGGCGACATGCCGGCCGATACCCAGACCCGCCTGCTGCGGGTGCTGGCGGACGGCGAGTTCTACCGGGTCGGCGGGCATACGCCGGTCAAGGTCGACGTGCGCATCATCGCCGCGACCCACCAGAACCTGGAGACGCTGGTCCACGCGGGCAAATTCCGCGAAGACCTGTTCCATCGCCTGAATGTGATCCGCATCCATATTCCACGGATGTCGGACCGTCGCGAAGATATTCCGACCCTGGCCAAGCACTTCCTCGCCCGCGCCGCCCAGGAGTTGTCGGTGGAGCCAAAGCTGCTGAAGCCGGAAACCGAGGAATACCTGAAGAACCTGCCGTGGCCGGGCAACGTGCGCCAGTTGGAGAACACCTGCCGCTGGATCACCGTGATGGCCTCCGGTCGCGAGGTGCATATCAGCGACCTGCCGCCGGAACTGTTGAACCTGCCGCAGGACTCGGCGCCGGTGACCAACTGGGAGCAGGCCCTGCGGCAATGGGCCGACCAGGCACTGGCACGCGGCCAATCCAGCTTGCTGGACAGCGCCGTGCCGAGTTTCGAGCGGATCATGATCGAAACCGCCCTCAAGCACACCGCGGGCCGCCGCCGCGACGCCGCCGTGCTGCTGGGCTGGGGCCGCAACACCTTGACCCGCAAGATCAAGGAGCTGGGCATGAAGGTCGATGGCGGCGACGAGGACGACAGCGACGAGGGCTGAGCCTGATCGACCCTCTGCCGTTTCGAGAAAAACCCTCTACAGCGGGCTGTAGAGGGTTTTTTATTGCCCCGCAAATGGCCAGGCGTTGACGCAACCCCCTGAGCCAGCTTGCTGGCGATGAGGCCAGTGAGTCTTGCATCGATTTTGCGGACGTCATCGCCAGCAAGCTGGCTCCTACACGGGATAGTCGTGCACCACGGCAATGCGCCTTGAACCGCTATCGAGCAGGGAAACAGACAGCGCAAGCCTCATCGCCATTTTCCCGAGCCACCGAAAAGGCCCCGTATTCCGGGGCGCTCAGCCAATTTTCAAACATTCTTCAGGCCGTCGCTGCGGTTTTTGCAAAAACTGGCACGCGCCCTGCAATAGCCCCAATACAACCCAGTTTTGGGGACCTTGGTACAGGCAGGCCGGGGACTCCCCTTCTTTACAACCGGGACTCATACCGCTCACAGCGACGAGCCCCAAACGCTTTCGGGAACCCTGGTACAGGCAGGCCGGGACTTCCCTCTTTAACACCCGGACTCATACCGCTCACAGCGACGAGTCCAAACGCTTTCGGGGACCCTGGTACAGGCAGGCCAGGACTCCCCTTCTTTACAACCGGGCTCAGACCGCTCACCGCGACGAGCCCCAAACGCTTTCGGGAACCCTGGTACAGGCAGGCCGGGACTTCCCTTCTTTACAACTGGACTCACACCGCTCACCGCGACGAGTCCAAACGCTTTCGGGAACCCTGGTACAGGCAGGCCGGGACTTCCCTTCTTTACAACTGGACTCACACCGCTCACCGCGACGAGCCCCAAACGCTTTCGGGAACCCTGGTACAGGCAGGCCAGGACTTCCCTCTTTAACACCCGGACTCACGCAGCGATGAGCCCGACAACGGTTCTGGGAGCTTTGGTACAGGCAGGCCGGAGATTCCCTCTTTTACTCCTCGCGCAGATTGATCGCCAATCTCCAGCGCCCGTCCACCTTTGCACCGGCCCACTCGCCGTGCAATGGACGCGCCGCCAGCAGCGTCAGCAACACCCCCTTGTCAGTCAAACGCAGCCGCCAGTTGGCGTCCTTGCCGGCCACCTGCAGATGGCCGCTCTGGGCCTTGCCCTCGGCGTCGAACAGCAACGCCAGCGTACCGTCGACCTGCTCGCCATGCACCTTGGGCTCGGCGCTGAACCACACCACCACGCCCTCGGGCACCACTTCGACCTGCTGCAACACCAGGGGCTCGGGCGCCGTCAGGCGACCGATCATCAGGCCGATCATCAGGCCGACAATCGCCAGCGATCCCAGCACCCGCGGCAATAGCTTCGGCCGCGGGTCCTCTTCGGGAGTAGAATGCAGCCCATCTTCATCTTCGGAGCCGTGCATGTTTCACGTCATCCTTTTTCAACCAGAAATTCCGCCGAATACCGGCAACATTATCAGGCTGTGCGCCAACAGCGGCTGCCACCTGCATTTGATCGAGCCCATCGGTTTTGAAATGGACGACAAGCGCCTGCGCCGCGCCGGCCTCGACTATCACGAGTACGCCACGCTCAAGACTCATGCCGACCTCGCCAGTTGCCTGGAAAGCCTCGGCCACCCGCGCCTGTTCGCCTTCACCACCAAGGGCTCGCGGCTGTTCCACGATGCGCGCTTCGCCGAAGGCGATGCGTTTCTCTTCGGCCCGGAAAGCCGTGGCCTGCCGGCCGAGGTACTCGAGGCCCTGCCCAGCGAACAGCGCTTGCGCCTGCCGATGCGCGAAGGTTGCCGCAGCCTGAACCTGTCCAACACCGTGGCGGTGGCGGTCTACGAAGGCTGGCGCCAGTTGGGCTTTGTCTGAAAACCAGGCACCGCCTGAACAAAAAAAGCGCCGGACAGGCGCTTTTTTTGTGGGAGCCAGCTTGCTGGCGATAAACGTCAACGATAACGCGGGGCATCTGGACCAACGCGGCGCGGCAACTTCCATCGCCAGCAAGCTGGCTCCTACAGGGTGGTACGGGCCAACCGCTTTATTGAACGGTTTGCGCGCCTTCTTCCTGCAAACGCTGCAGCTCTTGCGCGTACAGGGCATCGAAGTTCACCGGGGCCAGCATCAGTGCCGGGAACGAACCACGGGTAACCAGGCTGTCCAGGGTTTCGCGCGCGTACGGGAACAGGATGTTCGGGCAGAACGCACCCAGGGTGTGGCTCATGGAAGCCGCATCCAGGTTCTTGATCAGGAAGATCCCAGCCTGCTGCACTTCAGCGATGAAAGCCACTTCGTCACCGTTCTTCACGGTCACCGACAGGGTCAGCACCACCTCGTGGAAGTCGCCTTCCAGGGCCTTCTGACGGGTATTGAGGTCCAGGCCGACGCTCGGTTCCCACTGCTGGCGGAAGATCGCCGGGCTTTTCGGGGCTTCGAAGGACAGGTCACGCACGTAGATACGCTGCAAGGAGAATTGCGGTTGGCTTTCTTCTTCGGTGGCAGCAGTGTTCTGTTGGTCAGTCATCGCAGCAGATCCTTCTTGATCTTCAGGTCTTTAAAGGGTTGGGGGAGTCAAGCTTCCAGCAATGCATCCAGTTTCCCGGCGCGTTCGAGAGCGAACAGGTCATCACAGCCACCAATGTGCCGCTCGCCGATCCAGATCTGCGGCACGGACGTACGCCCGGCCTTCCGGGCCATTTCGGCACGCACCTGCGGCTTGCCGTCGACCTTGATTTCGTCGAAAGCAACGTGCTTGCTGCCAAGCAAGGACTTGGCCCGCATGCAGTAAGGGCAGTAATCGCTGGAGTAAACGACGACCTGGCTCATATCACTTCACCAGCGGCAGATTGTCGGCTTTCCAGCTGGAAATACCGCCGGACAGCTTGGCCGCGGTGAAGCCGGACTTCAGCAGTTCGCGGGCATGAGTCCCGGAATGCTGGCCCTGGGCGTCGACCAGAATCAGGGTCTTGGCCTTGTGCTTTTCCAGTTCGCCGATACGTGCCATCAGCTTGTCCTGGGGAATGTTCAGTGCACCGACGATGTGACCGGCGGCAAATTCCTTGCTCGCACGCAAGTCGATGACCACACCCTGGTCCTTGTTGACCAGCGCAGTCAACTGAGCAGTGCTGAGACTGGCGCCGCCGCGGCTCATTTCATGGGCAATCAGCAAGGCCAGCAGGAGCACGAAGGCGCCGGCTAACAGATAGTGGCTAGTGGCAAATGCAATCAGGTGATCGACCATCGGGAGGTTCCAGGGCGTTAAAATGTGGGCCAGTATACACAGCCGTCAAGGTCGGCCAAACCCCGCCCGGCGGTGACGGACTTTGAACTTGGCTTTAAACTGCGACTCTTTTTTCCATGTCCTTTCAATCCAGCCGCGAGAGCCATCCATGACTACCACGCCTAAACCTTTGGTCCTGATCATCCTGGATGGCTTCGGTCACAGTGAGAGCCACGACTACAACGCCGTCTATTCGGCGAAAAAACCCGTGCTCGACCATCTCAAGGCAACCCAACCCAACGGCCTGATCTCGGGCTCGGGCATGGATGTCGGCCTGCCAGACGGGCAGATGGGCAACTCCGAAGTCGGCCATATGAACCTCGGCGCCGGTCGCGTGGTGTACCAGGACTTCACCCGTGTGACCAAGGCGATCCGCGACGGCGAGTTCTTCGACAACCCGACGATCGGCGCGGCGGTGGACAAGGCCGTGGCCGCGGGCAAGGCGGTGCACATCCTCGGCCTGCTGTCCGACGGTGGCGTGCACAGCCACCAGGACCACCTGGTGGCGATGGCCGAGCTGGCGTTCAAGCGCGGTGCCGAGAAAATCTACCTGCACGCCTTCCTCGACGGCCGCGACACCCCGCCGAAAAGCGCCCAGTCGTCCATCGAGCTGCTCGATGAAACCTTCCGCACCCTGGGCAAGGGCCGCATCGCCAGCCTGGTCGGCCGCTATTTCGCCATGGACCGCGACAATCGCTGGGATCGCGTGGCCCAGGCCTACAACCTGATCGTCGATGGCCAGGCCGAATTCCACGCCGCCACTGCCCAGGACGGCCTGCAGGCCGCCTATGAGCGCGGCGAGAGCGACGAATTCGTCAAAGCCACGGGCATTGGCGAGAAAGTCACGGTCGAAGACGGCGACGCCGTGGTGTTCATGAACTTCCGCGCCGACCGCGCCCGTGAACTGACCCGCGTGTTCGTCGAAAACGACTTCAAGGACTTCGAACGCGCCCGCCAACCGAAACTGGCCGGCTTCGTCATGCTCACCCAGTACGCCGCCAGCATTCCCGCACCTTCGGCCTTCGCCCCGGGCAGCCTGGAAAACGTGCTGGGCGACTACCTGGCAAAAAACGGCAAGACCCAGCTGCGGATCGCCGAAACCGAAAAATACGCCCACGTGACCTTCTTCTTCTCCGGTGGTCGCGAAGAGCCGTTCCCGGGCGAAGAACGCATCCTGATCCCGTCGCCAAAAGTCGCCACCTACGACCTGCAACCGGAAATGAGCGCGCCCGAGGTCACCGACCGGATCGTCGATGCCATCGAACACCAGCGCTATGACGTGATCGTGGTCAACTACGCCAACGGCGACATGGTCGGCCACAGCGGCGTGTTCGCCGCTGCCGTTAAAGCAGTGGAATGTCTGGATTTGTGTGTAGGACGTATCGTCGAAGCCTTGGAAAAGGTCGGCGGCGAAGCGCTGATCACCGCCGACCACGGCAACGTCGAACAAATGAAGGATGACTCCACCGGTCAGGCCCACACCGCCCACACCACCGAGCCGGTCCCGTTCATTTATGTCGGCAAACGGCCATTGAAGGTCCGCGAAGGCGGCGTACTGGCGGATGTCGCCCCGACCATGCTCAAGCTGCTGGGCCTGAAACAGCCGCAAGAGATGACCGGTACCTCACTCCTGACTGACCTCTAAACGCCGCAAATCAGGTCGGCAGCAGGCCCGCAGCCTACCTCTTTATCGGAAACGCCTGAAAGCAACCGCTTTTGGGCGTTTTTTTTGCAGCGCGCGGCGGGCATACTAGGGCGTCTCGTTCCCAGGTGTCGCCCGCCCCATGCTTCGCGCCCTTATCGCCCTAGCCTTGATCTGCCTGCTCCAACCGGCCTTTGCCGACGAGCGCGCGCAAACCCAGCAGCAGTTGGACGCCACGCGTCAGGATATCGCTGAGCTGAAAAAGCTCCTGGGCAAGTTGCAGGAAGAAAAATCCGGGGTACAGAAAGAGCTGCGCGGCACCGAAACCGAGATGGGCAAGCTGGAGAAGCAGGTCGACGCCCTGCAGAAAGAGCTGAAAAAGAGCGAAAGCGAACTGCAGCGGCTCGATGGAGAGAAAAAAAAACTCCAGAGCGCGCGCACTGAACAGCAGCGATTGATCGCCATCCAGGCCCGCGCCGCCTACCAGGGCGGCCGCCAGGAGTACCTCAAGCTGCTGCTCAACCAGCAAAATCCGGAAAAATTCGCCCGGACCCTGACCTATTACGACTACTTGAGCCAGGCCCGAATGGAGCAGTTGAAGAATTTCAACGAAACCCTGCGCCAACTGGCCAATGTCGAAAAAGACATCAATCTGCAGCAAGCTCAGTTGCTGGTGCAGAAAAGCAGCCTGGACAGCCAGCGCGATGAACTGGACAAGGTCCGCAAGGAGCGCCAGGCGGCCCTGGCCAAGCTCAATGACGACGTGAAGGCCCGCGACCAGAAGCTCGCCGCCCGCGAACAGGACCAGGCCGACCTGTCGAAAGTCCTCAAGACCATCGAAGAAACCCTGGCGCGCCAGGCTCGCGAGGCGGAGGAAGCGCGCCAGAAAGCGCTGCTCGCCCAGCAGGAAGCCGAAAAAAAGCGCCAGCGTGAGGCGGCGCTCGCCAACGACGACAGCCCGCGTCCAGTGCGTAAAACCACGCCTGGAGCCCTGGTATCGAGCGCGGGAGAATCCTTCGGCGGCCCTTTTGCCGCGGCGCGCGGCAAACTTCCCTGGCCAGTTGATGGTCGATTGCTTGCGCGCTTTGGTGAAAGCCGTGGCGATGACGCCCGGACCAAGTGGGATGGGGTAATGATCGGCGCCGCCGCCGGCAGCCAGGTCCACGCCGTGCACGGTGGTCGCGTGGTTTTCGCCGACTGGTTGCGGGGCGCCGGTTTGCTGGTCATTCTCGACCACGGCAACGGTTACCTGAGCCTCTACGGACACAACCAGACGCTGCTCAAGTCCGCCGGCGATGTGGTAAAAGCCGGTGAGTCGATCTCTACTGTAGGCAACAGTGGCGGTCAGGACGCGCCAGCGCTGTATTTCGCTATACGTCAGCAGGGTCACCCGAGTGATCCGGCCCAATGGTGCCGCGCCCAAGGATAGGCCGGCATCTTAATCAGGAGTTCGTTCGACATGTTGCATTTGTCCCGCCTCACCTCGCTGGCCCTGACGATCGCCCTGGTGATCGGCGCGCCCCACGCGTTCGCCGCGCAACCCGCGCAGCCCGCTCCGGCCGCCGCTCCGGCCGTCACCGCCAAGGCCCCGCTGCCGCTCGACGAGCTGCGCACCTTTGCCGAGGTCATGGACCGGATCAAGGCCGCCTATGTCGAGCCGGTGGACGACAAGACCCTGCTGGAGAATGCCATCAAGGGCATGCTCAGCAACCTTGATCCGCACTCCGCCTACCTCGGGCCGGACGACTTCGCCCAGCTGCAGGAAGACACCAGCGGCGAATTCGGTGGCCTGGGCATCGAAGTCGGCATGGAAGACAACTTCGTCAAGGTGGTCTCGCCCATCGACGACACCCCGGCGTCCAAGGCGGGCGTGCAGGCCGGCGACCTGATCGTCAAGATCAATGGCCAGCCGACCCGTGGCCAGACCATGACCGAAGCCGTCGACAAGATGCGCGGCAAGGTCGGCCAGAAGATCACCCTGACCCTGGTGCGCAACGGCGGCGCGCCGTTCGACGTGACCCTGACCCGGGCGATCATCCGCACCAAGAGCGTGCGCAGCCAGTTGCTGGAAAACGGCTACGGCTACCTCCGCATCACCCAGTTCCAGGTCAAGACCGGCGAAGAGGTCTCCAAGGCCCTGGTCGCGCTGCGCAAGGAAAACGGCAAGAAGCTCAACGGCATCGTCCTCGACCTGCGCAACAACCCCGGCGGCGTGTTGCAGGCGGCGGTGGAAGTGGTCGACCACTTCATCACCAAGGGCCTGATCGTCTACACCAAGGGCCGGATCGCCAACTCCGAACTGCGCTTCTCGGCCACTGGCCACGACGAAAGCGAAGCGGTACCGATGGTGGTCCTGATCAACGGCGGCAGCGCCTCGGCGTCGGAAATCGTCGCCGGCGCCCTGCAGGACCAGAAACGCGCGGTACTGATGGGCACCACCAGCTTCGGCAAGGGCTCGGTACAAACCGTGCTACCGCTGAGCAATGACCGCGCGCTGAAGATCACCACCGCGCTGTATTTCACGCCCAACGGTCGCTCGATCCAGGCCCAGGGCATCATTCCGGATATCGAAGTACGCCAGGCCAAGGTCAGCGGCGCCCAGGATGACGAGACCTTCAAGGAAGCCGATCTGCAAGGCCACCTGGGTAACGGCAACGGCGGCGCGGACAAACCGAGCGTCAAAGCGGTCAAGGGCAAGCCACGCCTGCAGGACGACGACTACCAGTTGGGCCAGGCGCTGAGCCTGCTCAAGGGTTTGAGCGTGACGCGCGGCAACTGAGATGCATCGCTGGCTACTGCTGCTGTCCTGCTGTTTGATCGGTGTCGCCCAGGCGACGCCGGTCGAACCGCCAGCCCCCGCCAAGGCCTACCTCACCCTGATCATCGATGACCTGGGGCAGAACCTGCCCCGGGACCGTCGCGTGCTGGCCCTGCCCGGGCCGATCACCACGGCGATCATGCCTGACACCCCGCACGCCGCCGAGTTTGCCCGCGAGGCCCATGCCGCCGGCAAGATCATCATGCTGCACATGCCCATGGACCCGGCCACGGGCCCCTTCGCCTGGCATCCCGACCTGCCCCTGGAGGAGTTGAAAACGCGCCTGGCCGCCGCCTTCAAGGCCGTGCCCTATACCAGCGGGATCAACAATCATGAAGGCAGCCGCATGACCGCCGAACCGCAGGCCATGGCTTGGCTGATGGGCGAACTGCAGCGACGCAACAAATTTTTCGTCGACAGTCGCACCAGCGCCAAGACTGTCGCTGCGTCCGAAGCGCAGAAGATCGGCCTGGCGAGCGCGTCGCGGGATATATTCCTCGACAATGAACGCACCGAACCGGCCATCACGGCGCAACTGGACGCCGCGATCAAGCTGGCGCGCAAGCATGGCAGCGCGGTGGTCATCGGCCATCCATATCCGCAGACATTGGCGGTACTGGAGCGCGAACTGCCCAAGCTCAAGGAACAGGGCATCGACTGGATCGACATCAAGTCGATGATCGCCCTGCGCGGCAACCAGGCCGCGGCCGGGCATGGCCGGAATGGTGTTTACCAGCAGGCGGCCACTCCCTAGCACGAGCCGGCATGCTGCGGACGGCGCTCCGACGATGGCGTCCACACGGGCGGCGCAAGGCTCAAGGGCCTCATTATGGGAATCGAACCTCGACCGGGATGCCTACAGGTAGCGCGCCATGATCTCGTCGACCTTGCCGTCCTTGCGCAATTGATCCAGCGCCGCCTGCAATCTGACGACTACCTCGTCCGGCACATCCTTGTTCAGCGCCAGATACAATTCGGCGCTATTGAAACGCAGTACCGTCTTGAGCCCGCTTACGCCTTCCTGCCTGGCCAGGTAGTGTCCGGCGGGGTCGCCCGACGCCCACAGGTCGATCTGGCCATCCACCAGCTTCCTCGCATTATCCTGGTCACGCAGGGCAAGCACCGGGCCGAACCCGTGTTGCGTCAGGTACTGTGCGATGGCATCGCCCTTGTAGGCACCGATCCTGTAGCGATGGGCTTGCCCCAGGCTCGACAAGGTGATCGGGCTGTCGGCCTTGCCCAGCAGCACCCAATCGTCAGGCCCGATCGGCCCGACCCACTTGAACAGGGCTTCGCGCTCCGGCAAACGTGCCATGACGAACACCCCGTAGCCGGGTTTTTCCAAGGCGAGCTTATAGATACGCTCCCAGGGGAAACGCAGGGTCAGGCTGTAGGAAATACCGGCACGTTTGAAGGTTTCCCGCACGATATCGGCGGCGATCCCTTCAATATTCTCGTCCTTGGCGAAGTTCTTGCCGTTTTTCGCCATGTTATACGGCGGAAAATTTTCCGTCAGCAGGACAATGCCGTCATCAGCGGCGCCCGCCGCACCCGCCGCACCCGAGAACAGCCCGATCAGGCAAAAGAGCGCGAGGAAAAAGCGTTTAGACATAGTGGGCAACCGGAATCCATGGCGGGCTCAAGAGTGACTTGAGCCTGCCATGCTGTCCAGTGGCCTGTTGCCCTCAGCGCACCACAATACCGCGCGCGGCCATGTAGGCCTTGGCTTCCGGCACGGTGTATTCACCGAAGTGGAAAATGCTCGCGGCCAGTACGGCGCTGGCATGCCCTTCGACAATCCCGTCGGCCAGGTGCTGGAGGTTGCCGACACCACCCGAGGCAATCACCGGAATGCCCAGGGCATCGCTGATGGCACGGGTCACGCCGAGATCGAAGCCGTTTTTCATGCCGTCCTGGTCCATGCTGGTAAGCAGGATTTCGCCGGCACCGAGGCCTTCCATCTTCTTTGCCCACTCCACCGCATCGAGCCCGGTAGGCTTGCGACCGCCGTGGGTGAAGATCTCCCAGCGCGGGGTTTCACCGGGCAGCGAGACCTTCTTCGCGTCGATGGCGACGACGATGCACTGCGAACCGAAATGCTGCGCCGCTTCGCCGACGAACTCGGGGTTGAACACCGCCGCCGTGTTGATCGAGACCTTGTCGGCACCGGCATTGAGCAGGTTGCGGATGTCCTGCACAGTGCGCACGCCGCCGCCGACCGTCAGCGGGATGAACACCTGGCTGGCCATGCGCTCGACGGTATGCAGCGTGGTGTCACGGCCATCGACGCTGGCGGTGATATCGAGAAAGGTGATCTCGTCCGCACCCTGCTCGTCGTAGCGCCGGGCGATTTCCACCGGGTCACCGGCATCGCGGATGTTCTCGAACTTGACGCCCTTGACCACGCGACCGTTGTCGACGTCCAGGCAAGGGATGATGCGTTTGGCCAGCGCCATGGTGAGTCCTCAGCCTTTGTACGAATCGCAGAAGGCTTGCGCCTCGGCGACATCGAGGGTGCCTTCGTAGATCGCCCGGCCGGTAATGGCACCGATGATGCCCGGCGCCCTGGCGTCCAGCAGGGTCTTGATATCACCCAGGTTGTGGATGCCGCCGGAAGCGATCACCGGAATCTTCGTCGCGGCGGCCAGGGCGGCGGTGAAGGGCACGTTGCACCCCTGCATCATCCCGTCCTTGGCGATATCGGTGTAGACGATGGCGGACACGCCGTCGGCCTCGAAACGCTTGGCCAGGTCGATCACCTGCACCGTGCTGACCTCGGCCCAACCGTCGGTGGCGACGAAACCGTCCTTGGCATCCAGGCCGACGATGACCTTGCCCGGGAACGCGCGACAGGCTTGCGCGACGAACGCCGGGTCTTTCACCGCCTTGGTGCCGATAATCACGTAGCTCACGCCGGCTTTGACATAGTGCTCGATGGTTTCCAACGAACGGATGCCGCCGCCGATCTGGATCGGCAGGTGCGGATAACGCTTGGCAATGGCGGTGACCACCTCGCCGTTGACCGGCTGGCCTTCGAATGCACCGTTCAGGTCGACCAGATGCAGACGGCGGCAGCCGCCCTCCACCCACTTGGCCGCCATGCTCACCGGATCATCGGAGAACACCGTGGAATCTTCCATGCGGCCCTGGCGCAGACGGACGCAGGCACCGTCCTTGAGATCGATAGCGGGGATAATCAGCATCTGGCAAACCTTAGAGTCGTTTTTTCAGCTTCACTCGGAAATCAGTTTTTCTCGAGCGCCCACAAGTCGCTTTCGATGCTCTCGAACCTTTCTTTAAGGTGCGTCTGCACATCGAAAATCGCCCTGTTGTAATAGTGCGGAGCAATTTCACGGGTAAACAGGTCGAGGATTTCAGCCGCTTCGAACGAACCCAGGCTCAGTTCGAAGCGCTCCTCCATGAAGCGCTTGATCTTGTGATTGGCCTCGCTCTCCTGTTCGGGAGCGAGGGTCAGGATCGGCGGCTTGCTCTTCTTCGCGGCCATTTACCAGCGCCCGTCCCACGCGGCGAAGTTCTGCAGCAATTGCAGGCCATGGGTATGACTTTTCTCCGGGTGGAACTGCACGGCGAAACGCGAACCCTCGGCCAGCGCCGCGGCGAAGTCGACGCCATAGTGCCCGCCGCCCACCACCTGCCGTGGATTACCGGCGGCGATGTAGTAGCTGTGCACGAAATAGAAACGCGCCAGGTCCGGGATGTTGTGCCACAGCGGGTGATCCACCGCCTGCTGCACTTCGTTCCAGCCCATGTGCGGCACTTTCAGGTGCTCGCCATCCTCGTGCAGGTCCTTGCCGAAGAGCTTCACCTGGCCAGGAAACAGGCCGATGCAGTCGACGCCAGCGTTCTCCTCGCTATGGTCGAGCAAAGCCTGCATGCCAACACAGATGCCGAGGAAGGGGCGATCCTGGCTGACTTCGCGCACCAGCGCGTCGAAACCCAGGCGACGGATCTCGGCCATGCAGTCGCGAATCGCGCCGACGCCGGGGAATACCACCCGGTCGGCTTCGCGAATCACATTGGCATCACTGGTGATCAGCACCTTGCCGGCGCCCACGTGCTCGAGGGCCTTGGCCACCGAGTGCAGGTTACCCATGCCGTAATCGATAACCGCGACCGTCTGCATCAGAGTACGCCCTTGGTCGACGGCATCTGCCCGGCCATGCGCTCATCGAGTTCGACGGCCATGCGCAGGGCGCGACCGAAAGCCTTGAACACGGTCTCGATCTGGTGGTGGGTGTTGCTGCCACGCAGATTGTCGATATGCAGGCTGACCAGCGCGTGGTTGACGAAGCCCTGGAAGAACTCCTGGAACAGGTCGACATCGAAACCGCCCACGGTGGCCCGGGTGTAGGGCACGTGCATCTGCAGGCCAGGACGGCCGGAGAAGTCGATGACCACCCGCGACAACGCCTCGTCCAACGGCACATAGGCGTGGCCGTAGCGACGGATGCCTTTTTTGTCGCCGATGGCTTTGGCGAAAGCCTGACCCAGGGTGATACCGACGTCTTCCACGGTGTGGTGATCGTCGATATGCAGGTCGCCCTTGCACTCGATATCCAGGTCGATCAGCCCGTGACGGGCGATCTGGTCGAGCATGTGTTCAAGAAAAGGCACACCGATATCGAATCGGGCCTTTCCGGTGCCATCCAGGTTGATCGAGGCTTTGATCTGGGTTTCCAGAGTGTCGCGCTCGACGGACGCCTTACGTTCGGCCATCACCAGCTCCGCAAAATCATTGGGCGAAAAAGGCAACCATTATAGGGGCGCGGACGGCAAACAGAAACACGCAAGGTGAACTCCCGGACGGGCTGAATCCGGGGGTGTCGGGGATATACCTGTCAGGACCCGTAGGAGCGAGCTCGCTCGCGATGGACGTCAACGATAACGCGGGGGCCTGATACCCCGCGATGCCTGGACGATCATCGCCAGCCAGCCGGCTCCTCCGGGCTGCTTAGTGGAACAACACCGCCGTCTTCTGCAGGGTAATCCACACGCCCCACGCCAGCGGAATACCTACCACCAGCCAGGCGGCAATCGCCAGCGGCTTGCTGCCCGCGGAGGCCTGCCACTCCAGCACGGTGCTGCTGTCGGCCCCTTTGTCATGACCCAGCGCCTGCTCGACGGCCAGTTCCGCGTCGGTCATGAAGTACTTGTCGGCCACCGGACGCACCAGCAGGTTGCAGATAAAGCCCAGCACCAGCAAGCCGGCGAGGATGTACAAGGTGATGTCATAGGCCGCGGCGCGCTCGACGCCGATGCTCAGTTGATACTCACGCAGGTAGTTCACCAGTACCGGCCCCAGCACCCCGGCAGCCGCCCAGGCGGTCAGCAGGCGCCCATGGATTGCACCGACCATCTGCGTACCGAACAGGTCCGCCAGGTAGGCCGGCACCGTGGCGAAGCCACCGCCGTACATCGACAGGATCACGCAGAACGCCGCCACGAACAGCGCGACGCTACCCAGGTGACCGAGGCTCGGCACCGCCGCATAGAGCGCGAGGCCCAGGGCGAAGAACACGAAGTAGGTCGCCTTGCGGCCGATATGGTCCGAGCACGACGCCCAGAAGAACCGTCCGCCGATGTTGAACAGGCTGAGCAAACCGGTGAAGCCGGCCGCGATCGCCGCGATCTGGCCCAATTGCGTGGCGTCCAGTTGGCCGAAGGTCAGGCCATTGCCCAGCAATTTACCGGCAAAAACCTCCTGCAACAGTGGCGAAGCCATGCCGAGGATGCCGATACCGGCGGAGACGTTCAGGCACAGCACCAGCCACACCAGACGGAACTGCGGGGTTTTCCACGCCACGTTCACGTGCACATGGCCGTGAGTGATCATCGCGTTGCCGGCCTTCTTCACTGGCGCGGTCCAGCCCTCGGGCTTCCAGCCGGTCGGCGGGACGCGGTACGACAGCGCGCCGCCGATCATGAAGACGAAGTAGATCAAGGCCATCACCACGAAGCTCTGCCAAACGCCGACACTGGTGGGCGAAGCGAAATGTCCCATCAGGGCTGCCGCCAGCGGTGCACCGACCATCGCGCCGCCGCCGAAGCCCATGATCGCCATGCCGGTGGCCATGCCACGCTTGTCCGGAAACCACTTGATCAGGGTCGATACCGGCGAGATGTAGCCCAGGCCCAGGCCGATACCGCCGATGACTCCGGAACCTATCCACATCAGCCAGATCTGATGGATATAGACCCCCAACGCCGAGATCAGCAGGCCACCGCACCAGCACAGCGCGGAGACCACACCGGCCTTGCGTGGCCCGGCATGTTCCAGCCAGCCACCCCAGATGGCTGCCGAGCAACCGAGGAAGATGAAGAACAGGGTGTAGATCCAGCCAAGCATGGAGATCGGCCAATCACACTGCGACGAGAACACTTGCGCGATAAAGCTCATGTCCGGCGCGCAAGCGACCGCTGCGGAAATGCCCAAGGCCTTGGACAGCGGCAACCAGAACACCGAGAAGCCATAGGCCATGCCGATGCACAGGTGGATGGCCAGGGCGGCCGGTGGAACCAGCCAGCGGTTGAAACCGGGCTTGGCGATGATGCGCTCCTTTGACAGGAACGCAGGCTCAGCGGCATAAGCGTCCGCCGTAATGCTGGTGCTCATGAAGTGTCTCCCCCAATTGGAATAATGGCTCGCAGGCCACAGGCATCACTCCCGGCCTTGGTGCACGCAGGCTTGGCCGTTTTTATCGAGTGGTGCTGGTTGCGCGACAATAAGTCGCAGAAGGACTGACGAACCGGGAAAGGTTACCATCTACCCATGACAGAGCAACCAGACTGATACGCTCTTTATTTCATGCAACTGCCCTGCTTTTGACATCGCCCTCCTTGTAGGAGCAGCCGGTCGAGGCTCGATTGCTCGCGATCCGCCGCAGGCGGCCATCCCCCGGATGATAGGTGGCACCCGAAAGCTCGCTCCCACAGAAAACCCCGTCGCGGATATTCGAGGATTTTATGCCCATCGTTGTCGAGTCCCTCACCGAAGCCACCTACCAGGACCAACAGGACCTGCAGAAGATCTACCAGGATGCGCCCGCCTGGCTCTTCGCACCGCAAGCCGACGGCCAGCAACTGATTGAAACCGCCCTGGCCGATGGCAGCCTGATCGCCGGACGCTTCAACGACCGACTGCTGGGCGCGGCGCGCCTGGAGCGGCGCGCGGATTTCTGGCTTTTGTCGCAACTTTGCGTCAGAAAAGTCACTAGGCGCCGTGGGGTAGCAGAACGACTGGTGGCAGAAGCTTCACGAATGGCCAAACTGTCAGGAGCGCAACTGCGACTCCTGGCGCCGGTCGGGCATCTCGAGGCCCAGGCGCTGGCCGCCAAGCTGCGGATCCCCCTGGACCCGCAGTAGGGATCATCCCTGCCCTGCCGCCAGCCCCGTGAGGCTATACTCGCGGGCTAAATTTCAAATTCGACTGACTACAAGGACTCGCCCATGAAAGCGTTCGGCAAAATCCTGGGTCTGGGGCTTCTCGGATTGTTGCTGATCATCGTGGCGGCAGGCTTTGCCCTGACCCACCTGTTCAATCCCAACGACTACAAAAACGAGATTCGCCAGATTGCCCGCGACAAGGCCCACATTGAGCTGACCCTCAATGGCGACATCGGCTGGAGCCTTTTCCCCTGGCTGGGCCTGGAACTGCACGATGCCAGCGTGGCGACCCTGACCACCCCGACCCAGCCGTTCGCCGACCTGCAGATGCTCGGCCTGTCGGTGCGGGTTCTGCCGCTGCTGCGCCGCGAAGTGCAGATGAGCGACGTCCGCGTCGAAGGCTTGAACCTGCGGCTCAACCGCGACAAGGACGGCCACGGCAACTGGCAGGACATCGGCCGCCCGGCCCCCGGGGTCAGCGCCACCGTGCAGAGCGACAAGGCCGCCGAACCGGCCAGCGCCGACACCGAGGAAAAACCCTCGCAACCGATCCGCCTGGACATCGACAGCCTGACCATCAATAACGCCCGGATCGAATTCAACGATGAAAAGACCGGGCGCCAGATCACCTCGGAAAGCATCCAGCTAAGCACTGGCGCGGTGCATGACGGCAAGGAGATCCCGGTCAAGTTCACCGCGTTCTTCGGCACCAACCAGCCGGTCCTGCGGGCACGCACCGAGCTCAACGGCAACCTGCGTTTCGACCGCGTGCTCAAGCGCTACCAGTTCGAAGACATGCGTTTCTCCGGCGAACTGTCGGGCGACCCGCTGCAAGGCAAACCGTTGACCTTCTCCGCCCAGGGCCAGTTGCTGGTGGACATGGCGGCGAACGTCGCCGAATGGACCAGCCTGAAATTGTCCGCCAACCAGTTGCGCGCCCTCGGCGAGCTGAAAGCCAACGACCTGAACAAGACCCCGCAACTCAACGGTACGCTGTCGATTGCCCAGCTGGACCTGATGAAATTCCTCGACAGTATCGGCCAGCCCCTGCCGAGCGTGGCGGACGGTAGCCTGAGCAAGGTCGAGCTAGTGACCCACCTCGCCGGCACGCCGAACAGCCTGGTGCTGGACGGCCTCAACCTGAAGCTCGATGACAGCAACTTCAGTGGCCGCGTCGCCATCGAGGATTTCGCCAAGCAATCCCTGCGCGTACAGCTCAAGGCCGACAAGTTCGACGCCGACCGCTACCTGCCGGCGAAATCGGCCGACGCCGACAGCGCCGCGAAAGTCCGCCAGGCCGAGGTAATGAGCAGCGAAGCCAACGCCATCGCCAGTAACTCGCCACTGCCGGAGCCCCCGACCAAGGGCGCCTGGAGCAGCGACAAGCTGCTGCCCATCGAGCGCCTGCGCAGCCTCGACATCGACGCCGATCTGAACTTCGACCAGTTGACCCTGAAGAAACTGCCGATCAACAACGCCGCCCTCAAGGCCACCGGCCTGGGTGGCGTGCTGACCCTGAGCGAGCTGCGTGGCGAGCTCTACAATGGCAGCTTCAACGCCAAGGGCAGCCTCGACGTTCGCCCCGAGGTACCGCACCTGAGCCTGCAAACCCGACTGAACCGGGTGCCGGTCGAACGCATCCTGCAAGCCCAGGGGCAAAAGCCGCCGCTCAAGGGCGCCCTGACCCTCGGCAGCGACATCACCAGCACCGGCAACAGCCAGAAAGCCCTGATCGACAGCCTCAATGGCAACGCCAGCTTCACCCTCAACGACGGCGTGCTGCTCAATGCCAACCTCGAACAGCAACTGTGCACCGGCATCGCCACTCTCAACCGCAAGCCCCTCAGTGGCGAACCGCGCGGCAAGGACACACCGTTCCAGGAGCTCAAGGGCAACCTGAACCTGCACAATGGCGTGGCCAGCAACCCGGACCTGAAAGTCCGGATTCCGGGCCTGAGCGTGAATGGCAACGGCGATATCGACCTGCGCGTGCTGGGCATGGACTACCGCATCGGCATTGTCGTCGAAGGCGACAAGAGCGACATGCCGGACCCGGCCTGCCAGGTCAACGAGCGCTTCGCCGGGATCGAATGGCCGCTGCGCTGCCGGGGTCCGCTGGAGCTCGGCGCCAAGGCCTGCCGCATCGACAAGGACGGCCTCGGCCAGGTGGCCGCGCGCATGGCCGGCAACAAGCTCAGCGACAAGCTTGAAGAGAAGCTCGGCGACAAGGTCAGTCCCGAGCTCAAGGACGCACTCAAGGGGCTGTTCAAGCGATGAGAGCCGAGCAGTTTTCCAGCGCCGTGCTGGATTGGTATGACCGTCATGGCCGCCACGATCTGCCCTGGCAGCAGGAGATCACGCCCTATCGGGTGTGGGTGTCGGAAATCATGTTGCAGCAGACCCAGGTCAGCACCGTGCTGAACTACTTCGACCGCTTCATGGCCGCGCTGCCGACGGTCGAAGCCCTGGCCGCCGCGCCGGAAGATGAAGTGCTGCACCTGTGGACCGGCCTGGGCTACTACACCCGGGCACGCAACCTGCAGAAGACCGCGAAGATCGTCGTTGCCGAGCATGGCGGCGAATTTCCCCGCGATGTCGAGAAGCTCACCGGGCTGCCAGGTATCGGCCTGTCCACCGCCGGCGCCATCGCCAGTATCAGCATGGGCCTGCGCGCGGCGATCCTCGACGGCAACGTCAAGCGGGTGCTGGCGCGCTACACCGCCCAGGAAGGCTACCCGGGCGAACCCAAGGTGGCCAGGCAGCTCTGGGCCAACGCCGAGCGCTTCACCCCTGATACCCGGGTCAACCACTACACCCAGGCGATGATGGACCTGGGCGCGACCTTGTGCACCCGTAGCAAGCCCAGCTGCCTGCTGTGCCCGCTGAAAACCGGCTGCGAAGCGCACATGCTCGGCCTGGAAACCCGCTACCCGATTCCCAAGCCGCGCAAGAGCGTGCCGCAAAAGCGCACCCTGATGCCGTTGCTCGCCAACCGCGATGGCGCCATCCTGCTTTACCGGCGCCCTTCCAGCGGCCTCTGGGGCGGTTTGTGGAGCCTGCCGGAGCTGGACGACCTCGACGACCTGCCGCACCTGGCGTTGCAGCACTCGCTGGAACTGGGCCGGCAACAGGCGCTACCGAACCTGACCCACACCTTCAGCCACTTCCAGTTGGCCATCGAGCCGTGGCTGGTACGGGTCGAAGCGGATGTCCATCACGTGGCCGAGGCCGACTGGCTCTGGTATAACCTCGCCACCCCGCCGCGCCTGGGCCTTGCCGCCCCGGTGAAAAAGCTGCTCAAACGGGCAGCCGACGTTTTGAATGCAGGAGAGTCGTCATGACCCGCACCGTAATGTGCCGCAAGTACCACGAAGAACTGCCAGGCCTTGAGCGCCCTCCGTATCCGGGCGCCAAGGGCCAGGACATTTTCGAACATATTTCGCAGAAAGCCTGGGGCGACTGGTTGAAGCACCAGACCCTGCTGATCAACGAAAAACGCCTGAACATGATGAACGGCGAAGATCGCAAATACATCCAGGGCGAGATGGACAAGTTCTTTTCCGGCGAGGAATACGCCAAGGCCGAGGGCTATGTTCCGCCGGCCGAATAATCCCGGCTGGAACAGCTTTGGGTCGTAAGCGACGGTAATAATTAAATATTTTTTGAAATCGTGCTTGACGACCCCTCGAAAAACCCGTTTAATGCGCCCCGTTGCCCAGATAGCTCAGTCGGTAGAGCAGGGGATTGAAAATCCCCGTGTCGGCGGTTCGATTCCGTCTCTGGGCACCACCTTTCGTTTTCAGGTGGTGCCAAGCACACCTGAAGACACACAAAAAGCCCGCCTCGTGCGGGCTTTTTGCTTTCTACGGTTCCCAAGCGTTCTCTTGTAAGCCCAAACATATGTGAGTAGATCCAGTTCGGTCTAGAAATCTACTCACACTACGGCAACAAAAAGCACGCCCAGTGCAGCCTGCAAGGGGGCTGCTTTGCCACTCTCAGATACCACCATCCCGCTGCTTTGTACCAACCTTGAGAACTGAATTTTCGTGCAGCCACGAGCCCTTGCCACCCACCCTCGACACGCTGCGGCAGCAAAGCTGCCTTGGTCTCGGGTTTAAACTATGAAAAACCACGCTGCTGCGTGACACATACTCAGATCTGCGTCTAACATACGCAGATGAAAACCAAGCCTATAACATCCGCTGACATTGCGAACGTAACGGGATATACCCGGCACCAGCTGCGCGGATTACTGAACGAATTACCTGCATATCAGGCAAAAGCTGAGCGTGCGCGGGTTGCCCGTGAATACTCCAAGCATGATCTGGCAGTGATCACTATTTGCTGCGAGCTTGAGGCTCGTTTTGGGCTCCGCAGGGACGCTATTGTCTCTTTAAGCCAAGATCTCGCACGAGCCCTTCTTGGCCCGCGACCAAACACCCAAGAGGCATATCTGATCATCCAGGTTTGCCCTTCAGCCGTTCAGTTTGTGGAGCATGTGCCAAGCACCCTGAGAGAGGGTCTGGTCATTTCTTTACGAGAGATCTTTGCTCGAGTAGACGGCTACCTAGTAGCCGATTACCTACCGGGACTATCTCAACAGCAATTGCTTGACCTTGGCCTGCAATCAGTGACTCCAAATCGGAAAAAAAACAGAGTGCAGACTTTCAACGCTTCTGAGACGGCCGTCAAAGCCGGAGCGCGTAGGCAGCGTAAACAATGAACGAGAACATTACTTTGAGCGCTGGTTAGAAGTTCTCGGATATAGCCATGCCCAAGGGCTCCACATTGAGTCTGCGGATATTAGCCTCAGCCACAGGTATAGAAGTGAGCTTAACGAGCTGTTGCGTCCTGACGGCCAAGTTCGTGCAAAAGCTGTGTTTGAAGTAGATGGCGTGCCTGCGGTCGCTTTTTTTGATGACGCGCTATCACTCTCGACTGAAGACTTAAATCGAATTCGTCAAAAGATCTGGAATCAAAACCTGATTTCGTTGGTCATTGTGATGGACGATTCAAGCTTAACTGCGTACCCGCCGGCGAAAAACGTGCCCATTGGCACCACCCTAAGTGCTAAAGAAGCCATCACTACAGGCTATTTCTCATTAGCCGAAGTCTCGTCAAGTGATGTTCAACGTAGACTACCAAAATGGTTTTCCCCAGGAGACAGAGTCGATCGACAACTTCTTAAAAACTTGGGACTTGCAATTGAACAGCTAACGAAAGCCAGTGTAGCTCGAGCGGCAGCACAGGGACTTTTAGGACAGATACTTTTTATCTCTTATCTTGAGCATAGAAATATCGTAAGCGAAATCTACCGCACCCAACGAAATGTCGAGCCTCTACACTCGTTAGTCGCCAGTCATAATACCCGCGGCATTGAAAAACTGATCGAGGCGCTTAGGAAAGACTTTAATGGTGATTTTCTTTCGCTGGACCATACAAACTCTGACTGGTGGTCACTGGTCAGCTCCAAGGGTTTAGACATACTTGGCCGGTTCCTTGACCAGGTCGATCTAGACAGCGGTCAGCTATCACTGTGGAATTATGACTTTAGCTTCATTCCTGTAGAGCTACTGTCCGGAATTTACGAATCATTTATAGGGGAACGACAGAGCATATTGTCGGCCTATTATACGCCTCGTCATCTTGCAAATTTTGTAATTGATGAAGCATTCCATACGTCTCTGAATCCAGCAAATGAAACGGTTTTCGATCCAGCCTGCGGCTCTGGCATTTTGCTTACTACCGCATACCGGCGCCTTCTTCAAATACAAGAGGGTCAAACAGGTGAATGCCTAGATCTCGCAGGCCGTATAAAACTTTTAAAGGGACACATTTTTGGCGCTGACATTAGTGAGGCCGCCTGTCGTGTTACTGCTTTCAGTTTATACCTTTCGCTTCTTGAGGATCTGAAACCTGCCGATATTGCTCTACTCCAGGAGAGTGAACAGGTTAAGCTTCCGACACTTCGAGGTATAAACTTACTGTGCGGCGAACAGCACGGGGACTTTTTCGCGCCTGAAAACCTGTTTGCTACATCACAAAGATTCAGCCTCATAATCTCGAATCCTCCTTGGAGTGAGCCTGCCGGAAGCGCATGGAGCTCGGCGGATGTTTGGGCAAAGAAAAAAGGAGTGCCAAGAGCGCGTCGCCAACTGGCGGGCGACTTTGCGTTTAGAGCATTGGAGAGTGTATCGCCAAATGGCCGTATATGCTTGATTATGCCAATCAGCCTACTAATTGCGTCCACTAGCCGACCATTTATTCAGGGCTGGCTTGCCTTTGCAAAAATTGATCGATTTATAAATTTTGGAGACCTCCATAACTTTATATTTGAGACAGCAGAACACAGCTGTGCTGTTATTACTTCTCGCCCTAGAACGGGCACACAGTCATGGTCAATACCAGCAGATGAGCAAATTGAATACTGGGCCCCAAAAGTTGATGCTAGCTTAGCCTTTGGCCGTCTGGCCCTTTCTCCAGCGGACCGTCACCTGGTGCCCGCACAGGCTTACTACAATGATCCCACTCGTCTTGTCACACTGATGTGGGGCAATGAGTTCGATATAGCCCTATGTGAACGACTTAGAGCTATAGGTCAAGTTAAAGACTTGTTCAACAACGGAAAAAACAGCTGGCGCACCCGCAAAGGTGTTCACCTTAAAGACAAACACGCAAAGTTTACTTCAGATGCGGCCCCCCTAAGAAGAATCGGGCATATACTAGTTGAATCATTGAAATCCAGCTCGCCTGTTCTCTTGGATGACGAAATACAGAGTTTTCCAGAAGGTATTGAATCCGTTGTAAATCTCACAGACGATTTATGGGATGTTTTTCAGGGCCCTCGTATATTGTTTACTGATGGTTTCGATAGCAGTAAACAAATCCGAGCGGCTTATATTGAAAAGCCGGCTTCATTCACCAGCAGCATAGGGGTAATTTCAGGCCCAGAAAGCGATAGAGAACTTTTGCGCTTTATGGCTGCATATCTACGCTCCGACCTTGCTACCTATTTCCTGTTGATGAGGGCGTTTCAAGTTACCTGTGACCGCAACCGAGTAACATTGGGTGATATAGAACAGTTTCCTTTTTTCGCTCCCGATAATCACTTCGATCCAAGCCGAGCCAGAGAAATAATATCTGAAATATCTTTAGCACTCGGAAACATTGAGAGACCTGAGTTCCTAAGAGCACAAAACCATAGCGCCCAAATACAGAAACACATAAACACCTTGATTCACGATTATTTCGGATTGAGTGCCGAAGAGTCTGCTCTCGTCACAGAAGCAAACACTATACTAGTCCCTTCAGTGCGTCCTCGCGGCTATAAAAGCATCAATACTGAAGTATACAAAATCATCACAAAAAATGAGCTCAAAGATTACGCAGATACTTTGAGCCAAGAACTCGGCATATGGCGCTCCCATTTAAATGGCGAGGGTTCCATTGTAGTTAAGGCTTGGACGGTAAACTCTGCAGTTGGTCGAGTAGCAGTAGCGGCTATTACTCTCTCTGAGCCTGAGAAGACTACCGACTTCGACGAGAAAAAATTAGAAATTTGGGTTAAGAAAACTATGGAAGGTCTAAACTCCCAAGGACTACTACCAGCTCATCGAGCTGAAACTGTTGCCTTCCTCCCGGACGTAACAATTCAAGCGCCAGGTGCTTTCTTGCTTCTTCGTCCACCTTTCCGTCGGATGTGGCTAAAACGATCTGCAATGCGCGATGCGCGCTCTATCGTAGAGCTTATTCACCGTGAAAAGGTGTCTGCTGAATGAGTAATAGCATCCCATTGGACTGGTTGAAAACCTTCCCTCACCAGCAGGCAAAACAGGCAGTCGACGCGCTTTCAGAAACATGGAAGCTCCTGGCTAGACGCCACCAGGATGGTTTTAATAGAGCAAAAAAAGAGCCTGACCTAACTCTAGTCCTTTGCTCTCGAGTGCGAGACTTGCACCCTAGATTGCTCGGAAACTGGTCCGCGGAACCTGTTCACGTCATCGTAGATCCAAACACTCTGAATATTCAATCTCGTACACGTACGGATATTGAATATACTTGGAATGACTCAAATAACTGGAAAATTGTTTTTGAGTTTAAAAAACTAAAAAGGACTGCCAGTAGTTATAAGGAATATTGGGGGAGCGACGGTCTGGGTCGTTTCGTCGATGGTTCCTATAGCTTTGGAGATCCTGTGGCCTGCATGGTAGGTATAATCATCGATGACTACTCAGAATGTGTGGATCCCATTCGTCAGGCCTTAGGTGGTAGTCCAGATGTTCAGACCAACCTCAGAATTCAACCCTCAAGCGATGGCGCTCACCTGCAAGCGCCGTCCGTTCTTTTTCCATCAGCGGCGGCGTTTGACACGGTCCATCTTCGCCCCGCCGCAAGCGCCCCACCACACGGCAGCATCCACGTAGCACACTTCTTCCTAGAGTTTGGTTACTCCTCACCTGCTCCGCAAAGTCGCGGGAAGAAAAAAGTATGAACGATAGTTTCGCCTTACCGCATAACCCGAGACCAAGGCAGCTCCGCTGCCGCAGCAAGTCGAGGGTTGGTAAGCAGATCCTGAGCCAAGCGCTGAGACACCAGCCCCAAGCCAGGCTCCGCTCCATGTGTTTTCAGGTACACCAGCGGTACAGCACGAACGAGCTCGAACGTAACGTACCGTACGCTAAAGCACTGTTTGATAAGTACTTTACCGTGTTGTACCTTACTCAAGCGAACGCCAGTGTAATCTAGCGTTGCAACGACATTGGCGAATTGAAAATCCCCGTGTCGGCGGTTCGATTCCGTCTCTGGGCACCACTAATTAGTTTCAGGTGGTGTCAAAGTCATCTGAAAGCCCTCAAGAAACCCGCCTGGTGCGGGTTTTTTGTTGCCTGAAAAAAGAGCGTGAAGCCGGCCATCGACAAATCGAAATGGCCTCAAGCCGCTTCGGTCACGGGCGCCACCTTCTCCGGCGGCTTGATTGAGCCGATGTACACCGCAAAGAGGGTCAACAACGCACCCGCGATCTGCATCGATGAACTGGCCTTGCCGAGAAACACCACATCGACGAAGTAGGTGATCACCGGCTCCAGTAACAGAATCAGCCCCGCCAGTCCCAGGCTGATAGCGCCGATCGAACGGTTGACCAGCAGCCAGCCCACGAACTGCACCATCACCCCGTAGATAATCAGCATCAACAAAGTCCGTCCGTCAACAATCGCCAACCTTTCGCCAGTGGCCAGGGCGTACACCAGCAGCACCAGCGCGGCCCACACGCTCAGGTTGAGCATCTGCGCGATCTTGTCGCCACCGCCATCAGGCAGCTGCGTGTTGACCTTGAGGAAATACACGCAAACGGCGTAGGCCAGCCCCGACAACACACCGAACGCCACCCCCTTGATGCCTACCGCACTGGTCATTTCCGGTAAAAGCAGCAGGTACAGCCCGACAAACGCCAGGGTGATGGAGATCAGAAAGTAGAACGACGGTTTCTCCTTCAGCAGGTACAGGCCCAGCAAGGTCATGAAGAACACCTGACAATTGGTCAGGATCGAGCCGATGCCCGGGCCAACGATGTAGATGCTCTGATGCCAGAGCACCAGGTCAATAGCCAGGAATACCCCGGCCAACGCCGTGTACAGCTGCGCCTTGGCGCTCTTGAGCAACACTGGGGTGCGCCGCGCCTTGAGCAACAAGAAGAACAGGATCGAAGCGAACAGCATTCGGTAGAACCCGGCTCCGCCAGCACCGATATTGGCAAAGGCCACCGCCAGCGCCGACAAGCTGAGCATCAGTCCGCCAATCGTCAACTCGATGATGGCGCGATTGGTATTAGTCGACATGAGCGACTCCATTAATTAGCATTCACACGCTCCTCCCGTCAAAAGCCAGACTCGAGAGAACTGAAGAAACAGCGGAATATTTACCGACCTCAGTCAAACATCCCTTCATGCTTAACCCGCAGTATTCTTTATATCCCGTCAGTCTTTCTCAAGCTTGCGCAACGGCCAACTTCAGCCACTGTTGTACCGGCACATAAGCCAGAACTTCTTCGACATAAGTTTTAAGTTCCGTCGGCACGGCCACGCCATAACGACGAAACCGGAATACCACCGGTACGAACATCGCATCAACGATGCCGAAGTCGCCGCACAGGAACTGCTTGGAGCCGCTGGCCTCACGCAGGTTGTTCCAGAGGGTGAAAATCCGTTGGATTTCTTCCTGAGTCTCGGCGGTCAGGGGCTCTGGGGTATCACCCGTGTTCAGGCCAAATGACAGCTGTGTGCGCAGGTTGACGAAACCCGAGTGCATTTCCGCCGCGGCGCAGCGGGCTTGAGCCTTGATCAACGGATCCTGCGGCCACAGACCGGCCGCCGGGTAAACGTCGGCCACGTATTCGCAGATGGCGAGACTATCGTTGATCACTACCTTGTCCAGCAGCAGCGCCGGTACCTTGCCAGACGGCGAGTAGCGCAGGATCTGCTGACGAGTGTCGTCCTGCTCCAACTTGACCTGAAGAGTCTCGAAGGCGACGTCTGCCGCCACAAGAACCAACCATGCACGTAATGACCATGAAGATTTCTTGAAATCCCCAATCACTAGTTTTGTAGACATCACTTCCCCTGGCTTGCGTTATGAAATAAGTGCTAAATTTAGCAGCGCATTTTTTCAACGTATTGCACAAAACTGGACAACGTCATGGATGAGCCCCGACGCCATAAAGCCATTAGCCAAGAGAAGGACTTCGTTCAGTTCTGGCGAATACCCGAAGGCGACTGCGAGTTGCTATCCGCGCGTTATAGCACTCAAACTTTTGGCAGACACTCACATGATCGATATGCCGTTGGGGTTATCAGCAGCGGCGTTGAAAAACTCTTTTATCGGGGCTGCTACTATCTGGGGAGCGCCGGCAGTGTAGTGACCATTACCCCGGGAGAGATTCATGATGGTTTACCCGGACACGACCAGGGCTGGATGTACCGGATGCTTTACCTGGATACGGCTTGGGTCAACCGAGCAATATTCCAGGGACGCTTTGGCGACGACCACATCCATCTTTTCCGAAGCGCCCTCAACCTCGACCCCAGCTTTGCGCTGAGCTTCCTGCAGCAACATCAGATCGTTGAAAACTCCCCGCCCGGCCTCGAGCGAGAATCCATTCTCCTGGAACTGGTGAGCCAACTCTTCGAGCGTAGCGGCGCGCCCATCGTCGCCATTGCCAGCGCCGAACGCAGTGCGATCAAGCTCATCAAGAAAAATCTCGAAGACAAATTTGCCCAGAACATCCCCTTGGAAGAACTGGCGCAGTTGGTGGGCATGGACCCGCTGTACCTGATCCGCGTCTTCAAAAAAGCCGTGGGCGTATCCCCCCACAGCTATCAGATCCAGAAACGAGTGGCACAGGTACAAAACCTGCTCCGCAGCGGGGCCAGCCTTGCAGAAGCCTCCTTCAGCTGTGGCTTTTTCGATCAGAGCCACATGAATCGAGCCTTCAAGAAAGTGGTCGGCATCACCCCTGGCAGCTTCCGCAATAGCCGCGTCTGAAGCACGCGGCCCTCCCCTCCAACTGTCATGGTCGGCAAACAAGACAGTTTGTTACACGCCCTTCCAACCGTACCGGTACTCAGCCCATCAGGCTGATTAGTGTGTCCTCATCCTTCAGGCAGGCAGGAGCTGCGCCTGTGGTTGAAGGCCAGCACCAACGACAGCGGCGCGCCCTGAAGAACATTTCCACGAGCCCCCCCTCCCGCCCCCTCCCAAAGGAATTGTCAGCATGACGCAAACCAACACAGCCAGTTTTCCAGAGACCAGGCATCAAGACCTGCAAGCCTATTTCCTCGGCCTGATCTCAGTAGCGGCTTTTGCCATGACCCTGCCCGCGGCGAAAATGCTCGCGGGCGATCTGAGCGCCGTCCAGGTCGGGATCTTCCGCTCGGTGATCGCGGCCTTTGCCGCAATCCCCTTTTTGCTGATTGGTCGCGCCAAGCTGCCCAGTCGTTCGCAGATCAAGCGCATGCTGCTGACCTCCACCGGGATCGTCTACGGCTTCCCGATCCTCACCGCGCTGGGTATGCAATATGTGCCCGTCAGCCACGGTGGCGTGGTCCTGGCCGCCTTGCCGCTGTCCACCGCGATCTTCGGCACCCTGATCACCGGCACACGCCCATCCAGGGCATTCTGGGTGATCTCCTGCCTGGGTTTCCTGGTGGTGATGGCCTACACCGTGCTCCGCTCGAATGTTTCAGAGATCTACCTGGGTGACCTGGCCCTGCTCGGTGCCGTTGTGCTGGCCGGTTTCGGTTATGCCCAGGGCGGCGCGCTGTCCAAGGAACTGCCGGGCTGGCAGGTGATGTGCTGGACACTGGTCATCAGCCTGCCGGTGCTGCTACCGGCAAGCCTGTGGCTCTTTGACAGCAACACCCTCGCCCATCTACCGGGCACCGGCGTGGCCGCCCTGCTGTTCCTGGCACTGGTCAATTCGCTGCTGGGCTTCTTTTCCTGGAACCGCGCCCTCGCACTCGGCGGTATCCAGCGGATCAGTCAGTTGCAGTTGTTGCAACCGTTCTTCACCTTCGGCTTCTCGATCTGGCTGATGGGTGAAACCTGGAACTGGCTGACACCATTTGTCTGCGCTATTGTCATCATCTTGGTATGGCTGTCCAAGCGAACCTGAGCCCCTGTCCGGCGGCGGAGCCGCTCTTATCCCTGAATGGAATCTCAAGCATGACTTCTTCGACATCTTCTTGTCCGAGCGGTGAATCGCAGCAGAGGGACACATTGCAGGATGAGCGTGACATCCGTTTGATCGACCATCCCGTCAGGGCCGTCCTCGAACTGCTGGCCCCCAGGCCCGGGGAACGGCTCCTGGATATCGGCTGCGGCGACGGTCGCCTGAGCGAACAACTGCAACGCTACGGAAACCAGGTAGTGGGCTTCGACAACGACCTCAACCTGGTCTCGGCAGCCCGGGCCAGAGGGCTGGAGGTACGCCATGGCAATGCCGAGCAGTTGTACTTCTACCAGGAGTTCGACGCGGTCCTGAGCTATGACGCATTGCACTGGATGCAGCGCTCGGACCAGGTGGCCATCGGGATTTACGAAGCCCTGAAACCGGGAGGACGCTTTGTCGGCGAGTTCGCCGGGGCCGGACACCAGAAGATCCTGCGACGCGCGCTGCGCGACTCCCTGACGCGCAGATCCCTTGACTTCGAAATCGCCGATCAGCTTTATCTGCCCACGGCCGGGGCCTATCAGCGGGTGCTGGAGGACACGGGTTTCCACGTGAGTTCCATTCATTGGTTCGAACGCCCGACCCCTCTTGATTGTTCGATTACCCAATGGCTGAAAATGTTCGGTGGCCGCTACCTCGCGCTGCTACCCAGCGAATCGCAAGAAGCGTTTTTAAATGAAGTGGCCGAAGAGTTGGCCGCCGATTACCTGGACAGTAACAACCAGTGGACGCTGGACTGCACGTGCCTGCGCTTCAAGGCTGAAAAAAGATGAGCGGGCGTTATCTGCCCATGTCGACGAGAACCACTGGAGACCAACGTCCGAGCAGGCAATCCCGACGCCCTCAGGCATAACGCTCGATGGCGAGCGCCGACACCGCGGCAGCGACATGCGCCTGGAAAAAGCGCTTGAATTCGGGATGATTGCAATGGCTCACATTGAAGCGGATGTGCTGGTCATACTCGCCGGTATTGCTGAACAAGGCGCCTGGCGCCAGCAATATACCCGCGTGATGGGCCTGTTCGACCAGATGCGGGACATTCACATGCCCGGGTAGACGCCCCCAGAGAAACAGGCCATCGGTGTTGTGCTCGTCAAACACCACACCAACCGCCCCCAGCCACTCCCGCGCCCTTGAGCGTTCCTGCATGACCCGCTGGCCCAGCGCATCCAGGTGATGCTGATAACGACCGGACTCCAGCGTGTAGGTCACGATGGTTTCGTCAATCGCCGAGCCGCAGAGCAAATTGTACATTTTCTGCTCAATCAGTCGTTCGACGAAGGCCACCGGCGCCACCACATAGCCCAGGCGCAGCGCCGGGCTCAGCACCTTGCTGAAACCGCTGATATAGAAAGTCCTGTCGCAGCCATCCAGGCTGGCCAGCCGCAGCGTCGGCCTGGACGAGAGCGCCCCGAAAACATCGTCCTCGACGATATGAAAATCATACTGGCGGGCCAGCGACAGCAGCTTGAAGCCCTTCTCTGGAGACGTACTGCCGCCAGTGGGGTTATGGACCAGGGTCTGGGTCAGGAACAGTTTCGGCCGATACTTGATCAGCATCGCTTCCATCGCCGCCAGGTCCGGGCCGTCATCCAGCCGGGGGACGGTGATGATCTTGAAGTTGCGCTCCTTGATCAGCCTGAGTTGCAGCAGCAGATAACTGGGGTCCTCCACCAGCAGGTAATCCCCGGGCCCTAACAGGATACTGCGCAACAGTGAAAACGCATGGGTCGCCCCCATGGTGACCACCACCTGACTGCTGGAAGCGTTGATATGGACCTCGCGCAATTTGCGCGCAATCACCACGCGCAATTCCTGGCTGCCGGCGGCGGGTGCCGGCGTGCTGCAGGAAAGCGTGTTGCGAATCAGCCGCCCGGTCACGGAGGCCGGGACCGCGTCGGCGAGCCAGGCGGGTGGCAGGTAGCCTGAACTGACGGGAATTTCGTATTGCGTCGGATCCAGTGCGCGGAAAAGAAAACTCGAGTGCTCACTGGAAGGCGGCACCAGCGTATCAGTGTCCTTGAGCGAACCGACCGAATGGCAGGCCAGGATGAAATAGCCCGCGCCCGGACGCGACTCGATGATCTGCTGCGCCACCAGGTCTTCATAGGCACTGCTCACCGTGAAGACACTGACGCCCAGTTGCCTGGCCAGCGCCCGGACAGAAGGCAGCCGTCCGCCCCGGACCCACTGGAAGGATTCAATACGGGCAATGATCGCGTTTCTGATCTGGTCCACCAGCAGCGTCTTGCTGTTGCGGTCTATCTGGAACATGGCATTCCCTTGTTGAAACAGCCGCGGCCCGAAGGCAAGCATTTCGTGCGCGGATAGCCATGGCAGTATCCGCGATCGATTCGCCCAGCTGCAAGCAGGCACTGTACCGGGGTGCCAGTGCCACTCAAGGGTCAGACCGCTGCCACAGCATTGGAATTGCAGCGGTTCACGGGGGATAATTGCCCGCTTACCTTTTTGTGAAAGCACCCGAGCCCATGGCATCCCAGAACAAGCAAGACAAACGCGCGCAACGGGCGAAAGCCAAGGCCAAGCAGAACCGCACCCGACGGGCCAACGAGCCGGCCGAGGTGCTGCCGGTGGATGACGACCGGATCGACTTCGCGTCGGTCGACCTGACCGACCTGTTCAAGCGCATGCGCGACGCCGAAAACAGCAGCCAGCAGGCGATGTGCGGCGTGTTCCTGGAGGATCCGCTGCTGGAACTGGTGCTGGAGCAGGAAGGCGAGGAGGAAGCGACGGACTTTATCCTGTCGGCACTGATCGAGTACCGCCAGTGGTCCACCGAGGCCACCGAGGAAGCGGCCCTGGCCTGGATCGAGAGCGCGGCCTTCCAGGCCGACTATGTGGCGGCCTCGCAGGCGCTACAGAAAGCCGCCGGCTAGCCGCCACAACGCCTCAGTTCAACACCACCCGCCCGGCTTTCTCATGCCGGCGACGGCGCGCCACCAGCAAGCCGGCGGCCACCACCAGCACACTGAGCAGGCCCGTGGCGAGGATTTCGACGCGATGGGCCTCCTGGCACAACATCACGCCCAACACCGCGACGATGAACACGATCACCGCCCAGGTCAGCCCCGGGAACAGCCACATCTTGAAGTCGATCTTCTCGCCCTTGGCTGTACGCTGGTGGCGCATGCGCAGCTGCGACACCGCAATCACCAGGTACACCAGCAGCGCAATAGCGCCGGAACTGGCCAACAGGAACTCGAACACCGCTGCCGGCGCAACATAGTTGGCGAACACCGCCAGAAAGGCCGCCGCCGTCGACAACATCACCGCCCAGTAAGGCGTGCCGCTGTCATTGGTGCGCTTGGACACAGCCGGCGCATCGCCACGCTTGCCGAGGGAAAAGAGCATCCGCGAAGCGGTATACAGCGCCGAGTTCAGGCAACTGGTAACCGCCACCAGCACCACCAGGTCAACGATCAGCTTGGCATTCGGAATGCCCATGCGATCCAGTACCACCTGATAGGAACCGACCGCCGCCAGACTCGGGTCATTCCACGGCACCAGCGCCACCACGATAAAGATCGATACCAGGTAGAACAGGCCGATCCGCCAGATCACCGAGTTGGTGGCCTTGCTGATCTGCTTGCCCGGGTCTTTCGACTCGGCGGCGGCGATGGTGACGATTTCCGTGCCCATGAACGAGAACATGGTGGTCAGCATCGCGGCCAATACCGCGCCCATGCCATGGGGCATGAAGCCCACGGTGTCCACCAGATGCGACACGCCGCTGACCTGGCTGGTCGGCAGCAGGCCAAAGATGGCCAGCACACCCAGCACAATGAAACCGATGATCGCGATCACCTTGATCAACGCGAACCAGAACTCGAACTCGCCGTAGTTCTTCACGCTGAACAGGTTGGTCGCGGTCAGCAACAGGGTAATGATCAGGGTAAACGCCCAGATCGCCACGTTGGGGAACCAGGCATGCAGGATGGTCGCGGCGGCGTTGGCCTCCAACGGGATCACCAACACCCAGAACCACCAGTACAACCAACCGATGGTGAAACCGGCCCAGTGCCCGATGGCACGGTCGGCGTAAGTCGAGAAAGACCCGGTATCCGGCGAAGCCACGGCCATTTCGGCGAGCATGCGCATCACCAGCACCACCAGGGCCCCGGCAGCGGCGTAAGCCATCAGCACGGCGGGGCCGGCTTCGGCGATCGCGTGCCCGGAACCGACAAACAGGCCGGCACCGATCACCCCGGCAATCGACAGCATGGTCACATGCCGCGACTTGAGTCCTTGCTCCAGATTATTGGAAGTATGCGTACTACTCATTGAGATTACCTTTGCAATGAAGAGCGCGCCCTACACATTGGAATGTGTGTCAAATGAATCCAACGGGGGCGTATTTTATTTTTTACGCAATATTTGCGCCAAAATGTTACAAAGCGCCGGTTTTCGCGGCCTGCAAGCCCATGCGGCCTTAAACCGTAACCTCTTGAGATTAATGGCTATTTGCCAAAGCGTTACCGAGACACCCACATTCAGCCGCGCAGAGCGCACCAGAAACACTCAAAAAATAAAGTAACGCTCCATTTCAGGGCGAGCCCGTGCCCGCTCAGCCGGTTTACCCTTTCCACTCTTGGCCAAAGCTGGCACCATCGCGCCCTTTTTTAAGCGACTGCCGAGTCAGGACGACGGATCAAACAGGTGTTCGGTTGTTGATGGGGCGACAGACTGCTGTGCCGATGCGACAACCTGTCACACATCCGTCCTGTAGCGGCTTTTCCCTATGCTAGCTTGGCGCTCGCCAGGAAGGCCGCCAATAGCAGGAGCACGACAGAACACCATGAGGACCGCACATGGCTGAGGCCACGCCCGCGCTTGAAATCCGCAACCTGCATAAACGTTACGGTGAGCTGGAGGTACTGAAAGGCATCTCGCTGACCGCCCGCGACGGTGATGTGATCTCGATCCTGGGTTCCTCCGGTTCCGGCAAGTCGACCTTCCTGCGCTGCATCAACCTGCTGGAGAACCCGCACCAGGGCCAGATCCTGGTCAACGGCGAAGAACTCAAGCTCAAGTCCGCGAAGAACGGCGAGCTGATGGCCGCCGACGGCAAGCAGATCAACCGCCTGCGCAGCGAAATCGGCTTCGTGTTCCAGAACTTCAACCTCTGGCCGCACATGAGCATCCTCGACAACATCATCGAAGCACCACGACGGGTGCTCGGCCAGAGCAAGGCCGAGGCCATCGAGGTGGCCGAGGCGCTGCTGGCCAAGGTCGGCATCGCCGACAAGCGCCATGCCTACCCCTCCCAGTTGTCCGGCGGCCAGCAACAGCGCGCGGCCATTGCCCGGACCCTGGCGATGCAACCCAAGGTCATCCTGTTCGATGAGCCGACCTCGGCCCTCGACCCGGAAATGGTCCAGGAAGTCCTCAACGTGATCCGTGCCCTGGCCGAAGAAGGTCGCACCATGCTACTGGTCACCCATGAAATGGGCTTTGCCCGCCAGGTGTCCAGTGAAGTGGTGTTCCTGCACCAGGGCCTGGTGGAAGAACAAGGAAGCCCGCAGCAGGTTTTCGACAACCCGCTGTCGGCGCGCTGCAAACAATTCATGTCCAGCAACCGCTAACGGAGCAACCCGCATGCAGACCTGCAAAAAATTCCTCCTGGCCGCGGCCGTCTCCATGGCCTTCAGCGCCAGCGCCTTCGCCGAGACCCTGAAAATGGGTATCGAGGCCGCCTACCCACCGTTCAACAACAAGGATGCCAGCGGCCAGGTCGTGGGCTTCGACAAGGACATCGGCGACGCCCTGTGCGCCAGGATGAAGGTCGAGTGCAGCGTCGTGACGTCGGACTGGGACGGGATCATTCCGGCCCTGCAGACCAGGAAGTTCGACTTCCTGATCTCCTCGATGTCGATCACCGAAGAGCGCAAGCAGGCGGTCGACTTCACCGACCCGTACTACTCCAACAAGCTGCAATTCATCGCGGCGAAAAAAGACGCCGAGTTCAAGACCGACAAGGACTCGCTCAAGGGCAAGATCATCGGCGCACAGCGCTCGACCCTGGCCGGCAGCTGGCTGGAAGACCACCTGGGCGACGACGTCACCATCAAGCTCTACGACACCCAGGAAAACGCCTACCTAGACCTGCAGGCCGGGCGCCTGGATGCCATCCTGGCGGACAAATACGTCAACTACGAGTGGCTGAAAAGCGAGGCCGGCAAGCCTTACGAGTTCAAGGGCAACCCGGTGGAAGAAAGCGACAAGATCGGCATCGCCGTGCGCAAGAAGGACGACGCCCTGCGTGAGAAGCTGAACGCCGCGCTGAAGGAAATCATCGCCGACGGTACTTACAAGAAGATCAACGACAAGTACTTCCCGTTCAGCATCCTCTGACCCGTCCCGATGGCCGGCACCTCAACGCAAGGTGTCGGCTGTCCCTGGTAAAGCCTGCCTCTGCCCATGAATATCGACCTCTATGGATTCGGCCCGGCGCTCGCCGCCGGCGCGCTGATGACCGTCAAGCTGGCGCTCTGCGCCTTGTGCCTGGGACTGCTGCTCGGGCTGCTCGGCGCCTTGGCCAAGACTTCACCGTACAAACCGCTGCAATGGCTGGGGGGCGCCTATTCGACCCTGGTCCGTGGCGTGCCGGAACTGCTCTGGGTGCTGCTGATGTACTACGGCACCGTCAATCTGATGAGCGCGCTGGGCGAGGCTTTCGGTAATCCCGAACTGGCCTTGAGTCCGTTCGCCGCCGGGGTCACGGCCCTGGGGCTGTGCTTTGGCGCCTACGCCACGGAAGTGTTTCGCGGGGCGATCCTGGCGATTCCCAAGGGGCACCGGGAAGCGGGGATTGCGCTGGGCATGTCCAAGGTGCGGATCTTCACCCGGCTGATCATGCCGCAGATGTGGCGCATCGCCCTGCCGGGCCTGGGCAATCTGTTCATGATCCTGATGAAGGACACCGCGCTGGTTTCGGTGATCAGCCTGGAAGACATCATGCGCCAGGCGCAGAACGCCGTGCTGTTCAGCAAGCTGCCGTTCACCTTTTACCTGGTGGCGGCCTTCATGTACCTGGGGCTGACCGTCCTGGCCATGGGTGGCATGCATTTCCTGGAAAAACGCGCCGCTCGCGGTTTTGTGAGGACCACATAATGGAATGGGAAGTCATCTTCAAATGGCTGCCGAAGTTCTTCCAGGGCGCGGTGCTGACCCTGGAGCTGGTAGGCATCGCCGTGGCGCTGGGGTTGATCCTGGCCGTGCCGATGGGTATCGCCCGGGCCTCGAAGCTCTGGTATGTGCGGTCACTGCCCTACGGCTATATCTTCTTTTTCCGTGGGACGCCGCTGCTGGTCCAGTTGTTCCTGGTGTATTACGGCCTGGCGCAATTCGACGCGATTCGCGACAGCTTCATGTGGCCTTACCTGCGCAACCCGTTCTGGTGCGCGGCAGCGACCATGACCCTGCACACCACCGCGTACATCGCTGAAATCCTGCGCGGCGCGATCCAGGCTATCCCGCCGGGCGAGATCGAAGCGGCGCGGGCGCTGGGCATGTCGCGGACCAAGGCGATGCTCTACATCATCCTGCCGCGCGCGGCGCGGATCGGCCTGCCGGCCTACAGCAACGAAGTGATCCTGATGCTCAAGGCCAGCTCGCTGGCGAGTACCGTGACCCTGCTGGAGCTGACCGGCATGACCCGGACCATCATTGCGCGCAACTACCTGACGGTGGATATGTTCTTCACCGCGGGGGTGTTCTACCTGGTGATCTCGTTCCTGCTGGTGCAGGCGTTCAAGCAGGTGGAGCGCTGGATGCGGGTGGATGCCTGCCAGGGCCGCTAGCGCCGCATCCACCAGATCGTCAACCTCCATTACCTCGGGCACCTGATCCTCAGGTCAGCTCTTTGTCCGCGATCGTGCTTTCTCTCCTGAACTGCATGATCTCGGGCAGGTTGTCTTCGATCCAGTCGACCATTGCTTCCACCTTGGCGGCGGCGGCTTTTCCCAGGGGCGTCAACCTGTATTCCACGTAGGGCGGCACTACCGGGCGAGAGAGCCGATGGACCAGCCCATCCCCCTCCAGCCCCTGAAGTGTCTGTGAAAGCATTTTCTCGCTCACTCCGCCGATTTTTCGGCGCAGTTCACTGAAACGATGAGTGCCCTCCAGCAGAACCACCAACACCAGCACGCCCCACCGGCTGGTCATATGTTTGAGGACCTCTCGCGATGGGCAATCGGCATGCAGGAGTTCACCGCGACGGACTTTTGCGGAAAAGGTGTGAGGAGGGTTTTCTGGGTGGCTCATGACACTTACCTTTTTGTACGTACTTACTATTGGTTAGCCTGAATCGTAAGATGACCATTCCTCCCATTGGAATCAAGGTACTTCTCATGATTGCTGTCACGGGTGCTACAGGCCAGTTGGGCCGCCTTGTTATTGACGAGTTGCTTAAAAGCGTCTCCCCGGACGAATTGGTCGCATTGGTACGCGATCCGCTCAAGGCGCAAGATCTCAGCGCCAAAGGCATCAATGTTCGCCAGGCAGAATATGGCCAACTCGAATCGCTCAATCGCGCTCTGGTCGGTGTAGATCGGCTGCTGCTTATTTCGTCCAGCGAAGTCGGACAACGCAGTGCACAGCATCGTGCGGTCATTCAGGCGGCTAAATCAGCAGGTGTGCATCTGTTGGCGTACACCAGCCTGCTACACGCAGACCGATCGACGCTGGGCTTGGCGGTCGAGCATCGGGACACCGAGCAAGCGCTGGCAGAGTCCGGGCTGGATTACGTATTGCTGCGTAATGGTTGGTACAGCGAGAATTACACAGCAGGTCTGGCGCCGGCGGTCGAGCATGGAGCCATTCTGGGAAGTGCCCAGGAGGGGCGAATCTCATCCGCTTCTCGAGCAGATTATGCCAAGGCGGCAGCCATTGTGCTGACCCGTGAAGGGCAAGCAGGCAAGGTTTACGAGTTGGCGGGTGACGAGAGCTACTCGTTATCGGAACTGGCCACGGAAGTCGCCAGACAATCTGGTAAAGCCGTTGTCTACAACGATCTTCCCCAGGAGCAATACAAGGCAGCGCTCATCGGCATGGGCCTGCCGGAAGGGTTAGCGGCGTTGCTTGCCGATTCTGATGCCGCGGCAGCTAAAGGCGACCTGTTTGATGACTCCCGCCAACTGAGTCGCCTGCTGGGCCATCCAACCACTCCGATTGCTGAATCGGTTAGCGTGGCGCTTAAGCACTAACCGTCGTTTCAGGCCGCCGCATCGAGCGGCGCCGTCGATCCCCGGCCACCGAGGAGCCTGGTTTCGCCAGCAAGCCGGCGCTCATTAAAAAAAGGCTAACCCATTGACCTTGAAAAATCATTTTCAAGGTCAATTTAGCGCCCCGCCCAGTTCTTTGCGTGACAGCGCGGGGTCTTGGCGCCGAGACATCTCCTACATATCCCGTGATTGCTTTACATTGGCGCCTTACCCGCAAAGACTTCACCCCGGAACCCGCAGCATGCCCGTCATCCTCCAAGGCCCCGCCCTGCACACCCGCTTCAAGGCCCTGGACGCATTCCTCTCGGCCCACCAGCCCCTCTGGCGCCCACGCCCCTTCACCCACCTGCAATTGCCGTGGGAAACCCAACACCCGGAACTCGCCACCTGGCTCCGCCAGCGCAGCCTCGACGACGCCGAAGCCAGCCACAACCACCCGGAACACCTCACCGCCCCCGCGCCCTTCCCCGCGTTGGCAGCCGAATCCGCGGCACTGGCCACTGTCGGAACACTCCCCGACAGCACCCTGCCCCCGGCCAATCAGCGCCTGAACGTCGACGTCCCCGGGCGTAAATGGCAACAGATCGAAGCCTTCGCCGCCTGCCTCGACTTCGCCCAAGTGCCGAGCCACTGGCTCGACTGGTGTTCCGGCAAAGGCCATCTCGGCCGCCGCCTGCTGCAACCCGGCCAACAGCTGACCTGCCTGGAATACGACCCGGCGCTGATCGCCAGCGGCCAGCAGCTCAGCCAGCACCACCGCCTGCCGGCCCGGCACCTGCAACAAGACGTCCTCGCCCTGGATGCCGCCGCCCGCCTGAGCGCCGAACACACCCCGGTCGCCCTCCACGCCTGCGGTGACCTGCACGTGCGCCTGATGCAACTCGCCAGCCACGCCGGCTGCCGGCAACTGGCAATCGCCCCTTGCTGCTACAACCGCATCAATACGCCGACCTACCAAGCCTTGTCCGCCGCCGCGCAAGCCTCGGCCCTGCAGCTATCCCTGGACGACCTCGCCCTGCCCCTGAGCGAAACCGTCACCGCTGGCGCCCGGGTTCGTCGCCAACGCGACAGCTCCATGGCCCGCCGCCTGGCGTTCGACCTGCTGCAACGTCGTCTGCGACAAACCGACGACTACCTGCCAACGCCCTCATTGCCCAGCGCCTGGCTCGACAAGCCCTTTGCCGACTACTGCCGCGACCTGGCCGCGCTCAAGAAGTTATCCACAGTCGACGAACAGAACTGGACGGAGCTGGAGGCCGCGGGCTGGCAGCGATTGGCGCAAGTGCGCAACCTGGAACTGGTCCGAGGCCTGTTCCGGCGCCCGCTGGAACTCTGGCTGGTGCTCGACCGTGCACTTTTCCTGGAGGAACAAGGCTACGCCGTGCGCCTGGGTCTTTTCTGCGAAAGCCCGCTGACGCCACGCAATCTAATGCTACTGGCAGAGCGCTATTAACCAGCCCGAGGCACTGCACAGCCTGTGGATAACTCTGTTGATGCTTTTCCCGGACAGGCCCATAAAACAGCACCTGTAGAGCAAAAAGCTGACTGATCATTTTTTGTTCATAAAATAAAGCATCAGAAAAACAGATAGTTGCGAGGTGCTGAGAACTCGCTCACAAATTCGCCCTCTCCCCCATACCAGCGACCTATCACTTGTGCATAAGCGTTCTAGTCAACGGACATAATGCAGCCTTTTTCCAGGCCCGAAGCCCCTCTCGAAAACGCCACGCCTCCCTTGGAGCCCGCTTGCTGGCGATAGCGCCCGATCAGGCGAGACAAGACCCACAGGCCTCATCGCCAGCAATCGAGCGGCGACCGACTGTTCCTGCAAGCCCCCTCAGCAACGCCTCCCGAGCGGCCATCACACCTCGCTCAATCGCCTCACCACCACGAACGGAGCCTTGCAGATAGATGAACGTCAGTTGCTGAATGCCAATGCAACTGAGGATCGCCTTCAGATAAGGCGTGAGAAAGTCCGGCTGACGAGCTTGTTCACCCAGGATAAAACCCCCGGAACTGACCAGCACAAAGGTCGGGCGGTCCTTCAACAGCCCCACCTTCTCCCCCGCACTGTTCACCCCGAAACTGCGTTGAATACGCACCACCTGATCGATCCACAACTTCATGGCGGCGGGCAGCGTGAAATTATGCAGCGGCGTGCACAGCACCAGCAGATCGCTGCTTTCGAGCTCGACGATCTGCCGCTCGGACGCATGAATGGCCACATTGTCCATGCCCGCGACCGAGGTCACGGCCGTTGCATAGTCGCAGGTCAACGCGGACAGCGGCTCGCCACCCAGTTGGCGGTCGATGACCGTGCCGATGTCCGGCCAGTCCCGCAGCACTTCGGCAGCCAAGCGATAGGCCCGGGCTGCCTTGCCATGGGGGCTGAAGTTCAACAACAGGGCACGGCTCATACCGTCGCTCCCACACCCAGGTCCTGGGAAAAATGCATGCCTTTGGCCAATAACCCCTGGCGGAAATAGAAACGTTGCGCCAGGGGCATATGCATACCGGTGTCGAGTATCAGATAGCGATAACCCAAGGCCCGTGTGTGCCGACGCACTTCCTCCAGCAGCCCGGCACCCAACTGGCGCCGTTGCTGCGAAGCCGTCACCACCAGATCATCGACATAGATGAAGCGCCCATAGAGCAGATTCTCCGTCAGCCGAAAACCGGCCAGGCCAATCACCTGCCCGTGCTCACGCAGCGCCAGCAAGCGAAAGCCTTGCTCACGCTGACGGAAGACCTGTTCGACAAAGGACTCCACATCGGTCAAATGCGGCCGCAGTTCCTGCATCACCGCAAAACACTCGCGGCATTGGGCTTCGCTTTCGATCAGCGCGTACTCAAGATCATTGCCCATGGGACGTCTCTTCATGCTGGCGCACACCGGCCGGTACCAAGCGAAAGCTGACACCGACGCGGTTAAGCGCATTCATCAAGGCGACCGCCAGGGTCAGGTCGGCCAGTTCCTTTTCGCCGAACACCGCGGAAACGGCCTGGAAGTCCTCGTCCGGCACCTCGGTTTCCTGCACCCGGGTTACGCTTTCGGCCCAGGCCAGGGCGGCGCATTCACGGCGATCGAACAACGCGCCGCCTTCGCGCCAGACCGGCACCAGCAGGACCTTGTCGAGGCTCACGCCGAGTTTGATCAGGTCACGGGAATGCTGGCTGATGCAGAAGGCGCAGCCATTGATCTGCGAAACCCGCAGGTACACCAGATCGATCAGTTGCGGTTCGAGCCCGCAGCCTTGCAGATAGCTTTTAACCCCCAGCAGCGCTTTGTAGCCCAGGGGGGCGGCGTCGAAATAGTTGAGACGTTGAGTCATGGCCTGTTCCCGTTTGAGGTTGGTGAATGAATGGCCTGCAGTCTGCGGTGCGTGGAAACCGGCCAACAGGGCCAAGATCGAGCAAGCCGTTTGGGACATGACCCGGCTGAATCCACCCGCTCATCGGTTTAGACTTGGGCGGTACTGCATGACCACGGAAAAACCCATGCCTTCTGTCAACGTCGCCACCGAACCGGGGTTGCCCAAATACCTGGTGGTCTATCGCCGTATTCGCAGCGCCATCGACGACGGCCAATTGCGCCCCGGTGACCGCGTGCCTTCGGTGCGCGCCCTGGCGGCAGAACTCAATCTGGCGCGGGGCACGGTCGAAACGGCTTATGAGCTGCTGATCAGCGAGGGCTACCTGACGGCGCGTGGGCAGGCCGGGACCATCATTGCCCTCGACCTGCCGGCGCTGACGATGACGAGCAGCCCTGCGGAAAACGCCGCACCGACCGAACGGAATCAACCGCTGGCCCTGCAAATGGGGCTGCCGGCATTGGATGCTTTTCCGCGAAAGCTCTGGAGCCGGTTGATCACCCAGCGCGCCCGGCAAACCGATATCGCTGGCCTGAGCTTCAGCGACCCGCGCGGCTATGCGCCGCTGCGCTCAGCTATCACCACGTACCTGGGGCTGTATCGAGGCGTGCAATGCACGCCGGACCAGGTGTTTATCTGCACCGGTTACAACGCCGTGCTCGAACTGGTCTGCGAAAGCCTGGAGATGGGCGGCCAGGGTTGCTGGTTCGAGGACCCTGGTTATGTACATGCGCGGCAGATCTTGCTCAATCGTGGCGTAGAGCTGATACCGCTGCCGGTGGATGGCGATGGTTTGCGGGTGGAGCACGGTATTCGTCTGCATCCGGCGGCGCGGCTGGCGCTGGTCACTCCCGCTCATCAAAGCCCGCTGGGCGTGGCCTTGAGCCCGGAACGGCGGCGGGCCTTGCTCGATTGGGCGCAGGCGCAGTCAAGCTGGGTGCTGGAAGACGACTATGACAGCGAGTTTCGCTATCGCGGTCGTCCGCTACCGGCGCTGAAGAGCCAAGACGTGCATGACCGCGCGCTGTACGCCGGGACCTTCAGCAAGATGCTGTTTCCGGGATTGCGCCTGGCGTATCTGGTGGTGCCGCGGGAACTGGTCGAGCGCTTTGAACAGGTTGCCCGGCTGTGGCGCAATCGCTGCCCGGAACTGCTGCAGGCGACGGTCAGCGATTTTCTGAGCCAGGGGCACTTCACTCGGCATTTGAAGAAAATGCGCCAGTTGTACAGCGTGCGTCGGGCGTTGCTGGTCAAGGCGCTGGAAGAGCTGGGCGGCGGGATAGTGAAGGTCGACCCGCAGGCTGGGGGGATCAATCTGCTGGTGCGGCTGTTGATTGGGGTGCCGGATTTCCGGATAGCCGAGCAGGCGCGGGTGGCGGGATTGTCGATTGAGCCGTTGTCGCGCTGGCAACTGCTGAGCGGAGAGGAAGGCGGGTTGTTGATGAGTTTTACCAACGTGGCGTCGGCCGAGCAGGCGGCTGAAATAGCGGGCCGGTTGCTGGCGGTGATCGCGGCGGCACGGGCGACGGATCAGGACAAGGCCCAAGGTTGTCGGTAGCGGCGGATCGCAAGAAAGCCGTCTTCGCAAAAATAGTCAAATATCAGGGGTTTACAGAACCTCGCCAATCGCTATAATCGTCGCCCTAACACGCCGGTATAGCTCAGTTGGTAGAGCAACTGACTTGTAATCAGTAGGTCCCGGGTTCGACTCCTGGTGCCGGCACCATATAGATCAACGACTTAGGCTCACCTTACGGTGGGCCTTTTTCGTTTTTGCTCAACACTTTGCTCAACACTTCTTTCGGGCTGCCCTTCTCTGCTCAACACTTCACTGGGCCGCTCAGATGCGGGCAAGCCTCACACCTGCCAGGCTTGGTTGAAATAGCAACTGACCATTACGCGCGACCAATACGCGCGCGCGTAGTGCTTTGCCGTGCCCACTACCCGAAAACCACAGCGTGCTTGCCCTTTCAGCACACACGCAGCGACCTTAAGAAAACTCATGAATGTTAAGTGAGGATAAGGTGTCTAGCTGATCCTGAGCGATGCGTGCCCTGACCTTAGGATTGCTTAGGAATTGTTCGGGCCTCAAGGGCTTGCCCTACCTGAATACTGAGGATTTTGAGAATTTTGCGGAAAGCCCCGCCATTGTTGGGTTTGCGACTGAGGAAGGTTTGCGGAAGGTTGAGGATTTTTTGGCGGCGGCGTCTTTTTCTCCACGCTTTCCGCACTTCTCCGCAAAACCTCCTCAACCGCTAAGGCCCGGTTTTACTAGCTTTCCGCTGTTTCCTCAAAATCCTCAGCCTCCACAGCCAGGTTAATGCTGAAGTGCTTGCCGTCAGTGGTTAGCAGGTGGTGATGCGCCGCCAGCACGGCCAGCAATCGGTCGCGCGCATTGGCACTCTTGCGGGTGGTGGGCGGCCCTGATTTGCCCAGCTTGTCGCGGTGGAACTCTTGCCAGTCACCCGCCCGCTTCGGGTCGCACAGCCACTCCATTAGCGCAGCTGCCTGCTGTAGTAACGGGTCAGTTGCAGCACTGTCCGTATACCGCCGCCATTCGGAAAGTGAGTGGCGGACTATCGCAGTAGCACGGCACATACACTTGTCGTCAATTTCGGTCTTACCTTCAAAGCAGGCAAAGACGGCAGCCAGGCGACGGACAATTTCACCAGCGCGGCCAGCAAAGGGGCGCAGATTGGCAAACTTACCGAGGGCGGATTGCTCGCCCTCAACCTCATTGTAAAACTCAAGCCAATCCTGTTCGGCTTCATGGGTCAATTGCAGCACGGGCGGCTTAACTTCGCCTGTCTCGTGGTCAATCGCTTGGGGGGTTGCTGCAATAGCCTCACAACGCGCCCAGTAGCGCTGTAGTCGCGTGTCGGTATACGCCTTTCGGCCTAGCTGCTCAGCAGAGAGAAGGCGTGTCCCGGCAATACTGGCTGGGCTGGCGAACAGAAAGCGTGGCAAGAAGCCCTGACCACGCAACAGCGGATCTGCCAATGCGTCACACACCGTCACGGCCTGCGCCAGCAGGTTAAGGCTCAGGCGGCGGTGATAGGCACGCCCGGAACCTTCAGCGTTGCCGTTTGAGCGAGTGCGCTCAACGCCTCCAGTGTCAAACGCTTTGGTCAGGGCGCCCAGGGTTGCGGCGCGGGTGTCTGCTTTGAGCGATGCACCGCCCAGCACTTGGCCGCCCTCATCCGTGTCCCAGCAGGCGGCAGACATACCGCGAATAAATGCACCGGCAATCGGTTCAAAGGTGGCGTCCGTGAATTGCGTGCGCGGGTCGGCTGGCCGTGGGTTCTCTGCTAAGTGCTGCGCTAGCTCTTTGCCTTTAAGCCCCTGCGCAAACGAGTCCATTTCGGCGCAGGCTTTCTTGTGATCGCTATCAGCCTTCTTTTCGGCCTCATCTATCGTCTTGGAAGCCAAGGCTCGACACCCACTCTTACGGTCGCCAGAGTCGGCCAGAGTCAGCGTGAACAGAGAGCAAGGCATACCATCAGGGTTGTGAATATGTGGGGCGTTAACACGGGTCTGCGCCAAGTAGACAGCCGCGCCTATAACGCACTGCGCAGCCAGCGCCAACGGTGCCTGTACATGCTCAGCAATGGCTCGGGCGGCATCACGCATAAGGGGCGGTAGTGCCTCGATAGGGTAGGGCTCTGCGGTCTCCAATTCAGGCAATAGCGGGCGCGGTTCGGGGCACGGCTCCAGTATTTCGACACTATTTAACCCTCCACGGGTTGTGTCTTTCTGGCTGGTGTATATCTTTTTGGTAGCGATACCGTTAGCTGTAGCCGCTGCCATAAGCATCTCAGCCGTCCATTGCTTATCAGCAGGCAATCGGCCAGGGTCTGTTATAGCACTAGGCTCGTCGGCAGGCGGCTCAGGCTCCTTTGTTGGCGTATTGGAGTGCTCAGGTATTGGCAAGTTCTCACAATGCCCGATACCACTGTCAAAGTCGGCATTAGACGCCACCACATACGTTTCTAGGGGGGGCACGTCTCTAGCGGGCATATTGCCAATGTCGGTGACGCCGTGCGGATCGTTGTCCGGCTCACAGGGCATATTCATTATTTAGGTCGCCTCGCGCAATAATACATACAGCGCAACACCATGATGGGTGCGACCTTGGTCGTCGGTCGCACTAATACGCTGGGTGTGTATCGGGTGGCCGCGATCTTTAAGCTCTTTGATCCTGGCGGCAGGCATCAAGATATTCAGCTCGCTGCGGGCGGTCAGGGTGTCTATAGGACCGTTACTACGCATCCAATTGAGCAACCGGCGACGTTGAGCACTACCGCTATCGCTAGTAGGATGGCTGGTGAATGTATTGTGGCTGGCCGTTTGGTCGGCCTTTTTTTTGTCCATGATTAGGCCACCTCGCCCTGACGGGTAGCCAGCCAGGCATCAAGCTCGGACTTGCGATAGCCCACGGCACGGGTGCTCAGCTTGATTTTGCGAGGGAAGCCCTCAGTCTGGGAAAGACGCCAAAGGGTTACAAGCGAGATACCGCCCAGGTAGTCTGCGGCGGCTTTGTTGCGGTAAATGGTGTCGGTTGCTTGGTTCATTTCATGAGGCCTCACATAATTAGCAGAGGCTCCATTTCAACGTTTTTACAAAGGCTCGTCGTTTGATGGATTGGTGAGCAACTGACCACCTTTCCGCCAAAGTATCTGGTCAACACACCTGCCTGCCCCCAAGGGCAATCCGGCGCAACGGGGGAATGCGATTGCCGTGTTGCTGCCGCACAGGTGGGCACGCGTTTAGTCGCGCAAGACGTGAGGGCGGACGTTTGCCACGCGGGTAAATGTCGCCATACTACTGATTGAGGCAGAGAGGATAATTTCGATAGTCCGACCTGGAGTCAACTTTGCAGATTTGTTTTCCAGCAGCACTAAACAAATAAAGGACTTCATCCCTACCGTGATCCGGGGAAATCTCATTACGCCAGACCAGCACATTCCCAATATGTTTTGAAGAGTTACTGAGCCCAAAGTCAATCATCACGAAATCTACTCTACCTGGGCCCAAATATTTAGGGTGAGGTTTCTCCCCCTGAAGCACTGGCGACACTGGAAAGAAATATATTGCGTCACTAGTCGCCCATGCCGGGGTTTGGAAATAGACAATTTTGTTGAAATCGTCATATCCAGTGATATGAAAGTCATCAATGGATTTAGACGGGTCGTCATCTGGCTTTTGAGTCATAAGCTCCGTACGCATGAGACGCCCCGTATTTTCGTCTACACGCAGCAAAATCAGCGCGGCTCTATAGCCGCCTGCCGAGTAATCCTCCCCGCTTTTTAAACGCTGGTGAGCCGTAACAATAGCGGCAGATCCATTTTTAAAAAAACCATTCATTCCGGAGGTAACCTCCATTCCGGGGCCCGCAGCCCACTGGGTAACCTCCTCACCCGTGTAGCAAACCTGGTGAGTGTCAAACTGAGAGTTCATTTCTAACCCTGTATGCGGCAGCGCAATGAAGTGGTCTTTCCCACGCGATTTCAAAGATTCGAAGCCATCGAGGCAATCCTGCTTCTCGGCGAGAGCATAGTCAGAAATCAGAAAAACGATAGGGAGCAAAAGCACCCCTAGAGTTTTGTGGATGGGAGTCATGACGCAAGCTCTCCTTAGCGGTGGGGCGGGCCCGCTTTATCTAGGCCCTCCGGTGTTTGTAGGTGTCTGACATTACGCCAGTTAAAAGATCAGGTCGATTGTTCGCGGTAGTAATGGCAGCTACCTGCCCTCCCTCACAGATCCGTACACCAGCAGCATTGGCACCATCGTTTTTAGATGGGGATTAAGAAGCTGAACCTTCTCGCCAAATTTCCTCGGCCTCTCTAATCAGCGCCTCCAAGCCATTTTTCTTAATACCTACCGCCTTCAAGACTCCATCGCAAAATTCAGCAAATGGCCCCATTGCTCCACCTGCCGAGCCTTTTCGCTGAAATTTCGGCTCGCCATCACCCGCCCGCGCCCAAATGGCAAGCAATGCGCGAATGGCCTCCTGCCGAACCATGTTCCCGCCTTTAACCTTTTGAGCGGGTTCAGTGGGCTTAACATCTGGTATTAAAGAAATTAAATCACCAAGTCGACACAGAAGCGACTTCTCCAGCGTTCGACTTCCGACTGTTCCTGCGGGGGTCAGAAACATGGCCTCCGTCGCACCAATTGCAGAACTCAACTCTAAAGGTGTTCTCCCTTCACTCAAGAGCTTATATAGCGTATCCGCAGAGTCTCTAATCTTTTTCAAGTGCATCTGGTGGTCAAAGTCGAACTCTTCAGGCACCACCCCCCCTTTCGGCAAGCCCTGATTCTCAAATTCCCGCCAAACAGCAAGGGGGCTTGCATTACATCTAGCCAAGTCATGAGCGAGTTCTGAAAGAGCAATATCAGGAGTCGCACCTTTCTCCTTCACCAAATAACCAAATAAATAACCTTCCAACCCATGAACCACATCGTAGTAGCTCCGAGGCTTGCGCATGACCGCCATTCTCTTTTCAAGACTCTTACTCCTGCTAACCATGCCTACCCCTCAGTTGCACCACGTTGCCAGCAGGCACGACTCCCACAAGCTCATCCAAGTAGCGCGCCCACTTGTCCAAATCAGCGCGCTTTTCCGGTAGATAGTTCCAACGGTCATAGTGCTTTGCCTGTACCCCGCTGCGGCCATGCGACAGCAGCCAGGCCCGACGCTGCTCATCGGTGCCCAGTTCGGCCAGGTGGGTTTCAACCGTGGCGCGTATGGTGCGCCAGGTGAATCGACGGGTTAGGCCACGCTCGGCCAGGTCGTTGCCCAGTTCGCTGTAAATCTTGAGGGCGGTATCAGGCGAAAAGGGACGCGCCGCCAAAGCGAAAGGCCCGGCTAGTTTGCGCGGCTCGGCATCTTTCTCAGCCAGCAACGGAGCCAGCACCTCAGCCAGTCGGCCACCAATGGGCAGCAGGTGATCGCGTGGCGGGCTACCCTTGCCGCCTTTGTAATCCACAAGGCGCAACAGGGGGCCATGCTCGGGATCGTCTAGCAGGTCATCCCACGTCGCCCGACACAGCATCTCGACACGCTGCCCGGCTAGGTAAAGCATGGCCTTGGCAATCGACTGGCGGCGGCCTGGCAGATCCTCCAGGGCAGCCAGCAGGTGCCGCAATTCATCCTTGCTCAGCGCCTCGGTATTGGCGCGCTCTGCCCCTTCAATCGTCGGCATATCAGCCACGGGGTTATGCGACAGACCGAACTGCACGGCGTCACCGGAGCGCTGAGGGTTCAAGTCATGCTTGAGCCCAAAGGCAAAAGCTGCGCGCAGGTAGGCCCGCAAGCGGTTTGCAGTGGTGAGTTTTCCGTTGCTGGTGCTGGCGGTTGTCTTGCGCTGCCCTCGGCCTTTCTTGGCTGGCGGCCTGGTCAGGCAGTGACGCAGAATTTCCGTTATATCCCCGGGCTGAATTTCTTTTGCCTTGCAGGCAGCCAGCGCGGGAAAAGGGGTCAGCACGTTAAGCCGGAAAGAGCCTTGCACGTCTTTCGCGCTGCTCTTGCCCTTGCGCTGCATATCCTCAATATAGGCCGCCAGCAGTTGCTCGAAAGAGCCCTGGCGAGCCTCCAGGCTTGCCGCGCGCTCAGCCATTGCCGCTTGCTGGCGCTGGTGCTCATCGAAGGCCGCCAAGGTAGGGAAGCGGCGCACCTCTGCTGATACGCGCTCGGTTTCTTTTCGCCAGTAAGCAAGGCCACGGGTTAGGCCATCCTCGCCCATCTCCCCGAAGGTGCCCAGCTTGCGGCGCTCTTGCTTGCCGTCACGGCGCAGCGCCAGGTAAACCTCGACAACTCCAGTCGGGCGGCGCTCCAGCAGCATCGAACCCGCGCCACGCTCCCCCAACTGCTCGGACAGGGTGCGCGCCGACAGGATCTCGCCCCCTTTTTTCGTTGTTCCGCTGATAACCCATGCTTTTACCTGGGTATCAGTCATCTTGAGCCCCATTTCACACGCCCTCTAGACCGTTTTCATGCTCAACACTTTGCTCAACACTTCTCGGAAATACAAGGGAATCTTGCGTAATCCTCAGAAAGCACTAAAACCCGACAAAGCCCATTAACTGCGGGACTTTCAGGCGTTTTAATGTTTCGTTGAATTTCTCAGGGTTTCGCTTGAAAATGACTTGTAATCAGTAGGTCCCGGGTTCGACTCCTGGTGCCGGCACCATATTAAAAAGCCTTGCAGCGATGCGAGGCTTTTTTTTGCCTGACGAAATGTCCTTCCAGCCCGGCCTTCGGTGGGAGCATCTCCCAAGGCGACAAGTAGCGCTGATGCAGAGCCAAACAGCTAGTTGAATAAGCTATACTCTCGGGCACACATCCGTGGAGAGCAGACGTGGAAAAGCTGAGTTTTCAAGCCAAAAAAGCCTACTTCGCCAAACACCGTAAATCCAACTTCGCGGCCAGCTTGCGCCTCGAGGGTTTTACGACCTCTCCAAATGACGATCACAAGCTTCCCACTCGCGAAGCTGCGCTCATGGCCGTTCGGCAAATCAAAGCTTGAGTAGTAATGACAAATACGGGGTCGATCAGGATCCCTACTGTTACCAGGGAACAGGTACCCTCAAAAACCTACTTGATTTGCATGATGAAGACGACCTCAACGAGGCCGAACGCTATCTCACCGAAGCTGCCGCAGAGCGGCTTGAGTTCATAGAGCCGCCATACAGCCTGGATACTCTGAAACAAATTCATCGTACCCTATTCTCGGCTATCTATAGTTGGGCCGGCGAGATCCGGACGGTAAAGATCAGCAAAGGTGGAAATCAGTTCTGCGTCCCTGACCGCATAGAGCCGGAAGCCGCCAGAGAATTCCGAAAAGTCGAGTCCTACGGCTGGCTTGAAGGCTATTCACGCGACTTACTGGTCAAAGCCGTCGCCGAGTCCTACGGTACGTTGAACGTCGCACATCCCTTCCGAGAAGGTAACGGACGAGCCCAGCGGATGCTGTTCGAATGGATCATCGTCAACGCGGGTTACGAGATCAATTGGTGGGAAGTCGACAAACAAGAATGGATTGAAGCGAATCATCAGTCATTTCATGGCGACGATGGCCCGCTGATCCAGATATTTGATCGTTGCATTGGTCTGCCGATCATGGAAGACAATGCAGACGACGCCTGATGGGGAGTGAACAAGCCCCATGAAAGACAAGGCAGCGTTTCCCCCTTAACGATAAGCGATAGGCAAATGGAATGTTTATGGCCAGGCTACCCCATTGTTACCCGATTCCGCTCCCACCTCGGCGCCTTTGCCGGACAGGGGGGCGCTCTCCACGTCCAACATCAGCAACACCATTTCCGTCAACTCGGCGTCGGACTTGCGTCCCGCATAGAGGTCATGGAGTGCTTTGGCGAACGGAATGCGCAGGTCCTGGTTATCTTCGCGGGCGGTATCGCCGTATCGCATCAGTTCGCTGATGGCGCGCAGCACCGCCGCTTGCCACCGGGCGGTGGTCCTAGGACCATCGCCGGTGATTGCAATCAAGTGATCCTTCGTCAGCTGGCGAAGGGCTGACTCCCGCAACGGCTCAGGCGGCCTTGGGTTGCGAGTGATTTTTGACATAGCGGACGATACCCAGTGTTTCCTCGCGGAACTGCTCGTAGTCGATCTGCTGGGCGTTGATAAAGGTGCTGCCCATCATGGTCACCGCGCCCATCAAGCTGGCTTCGGCAATTTCCTCGTCGCTGGCGCCAAACAAGCGCGCGGCTTCGGTATGGAACAGAGTGCAATACTTGCAACGGGTCGCCCCGGACACCGCCAGACCAATCAACTCCTTGTACTTATTAGGGATTTTGGTATCTGCCAGCCAAAAGTCCCGGGCCACGCCCCAGAATCCGTTCGCGCCACCTTCCGGCATCTGCTTGATCCACTCCGGTACCACACCGAGGGCCTCTTCAATTTCCCGATAAGTATCATAAATGGCCATCTGACACCTCCTGACCTCTCTGGAGACATCTGCTTCAGAGGTACAACCAGTTTAGTTCGCCGGCGGCCAGGCCCGAGCCGGCAGCAGGATGACTCCGGCAATAAACGTCTAAACATCGTAGAAACAACAGGATGGATTTAGATTCTTTTGGCGCAATGACGTACCGCTAGGTACCTCGGGTTATTAACCGTGGCGAGGATAAGCCACGGCGTTACCCTTTGCGCGAGCACCACTGAAAGCACATGGTTAATTCCGACTTTCTAAACCTTGATAATATCAATATGATGGCTCGAGCTTCTTTGGTCATTGGATTCGCTACCTATAGCACCTGCGCGCCCAACACCAAAGCCGCTGCCAGCGGCGCAACAACCGCCCGGCACTGAAGGAATCAGTACTCGATCTCAAGGACGACCGATGTTCAAAATCTACGCAATGACGCCACTTAAATGGGCGGCATTGCTGCTCACAGTCGCATTGCTTGGCGGCTGTTCAGACTACCACTACAAAAATTATCAAGGCGACTGGGCTCCCGAACAGCTCAAGCCCTACGACCTGTCCGACAACGCCAGCGATGCCGCGCTCGTGTACTTCGATACGATTCGATATCGAGCCTTGGGCGTACCCTTTCATCGGCTGTTGCTCGCAACCGATGTGGATGGCCTGCGGATCAAGGGTGCCGGGCGCCGATCCATACTGGATGTCTCGGGCGAACAGGCGCTGAAGCTAAAGCCCGGCAAACACTCCCTGCGCTGGTGTTGGCTATCGATGAATGCCTTGGGCACAGGCGGGGCAATGTGCAACTTTGCCGCGGCTGACGTTGAGTTCCGGCCTGGGCAGCGCTACGTCGTAACATTCCAAACCGACGAAAATATCAAAGGTCCGCCCGGTCGGGAGGAGTTGGAGATCAAGGTGCAGTCGAGCATCAAAAATCTCGACACCAAAGAGGTGATTTTCCCGCCAGCCACGATGGCTCAAACAGAGTGATGGCTATGAACTTCACCCCCATCATCGCTCAGCTCTGGAGCACGTTTGGCTGGTTGATCCCGCTGGCACTGCTGATCGGCCTGCTCAAGACGCCTTGGGCCAAGGGGCACATCGGCGAACTCCTGGTGCGTCTGTTCGCCCATTGGCAACTGGATAAGCAGACCTACCGCCGCCTGCACAACGTCACCCTGAACACACCTGATGGCACCACGCAGATCGACCACGTCTTCCTCTCGCCTTACGGCATCTTCGTGCTGGAAACGAAGAACATGCGCGGCTGGATCTTTGGCAGCGAGCAGCAGCCACAGTGGACGCAAAAGCTCTACAGGCGCCTGTTCAAGTTCCAGAACCCGCTGCGGCAGAACTACAAACACCTCAAAGCCCTGGAAGCCACCCTTGGCGTCAGCGCCGAGCATCTGCACTCGGTCATCACCTTCGTCGGCGGCAGTACCTTCAAGACTCAGATGCCGGCCAACGTTACCCAGGGCATTGGCTTTATTCGCTACATCAAGTCATTCCAGCAGAGGGTGTTCACGGAGGCAGAGATCGACGGCCTCATGCATGCCCTGCAAACCAGCCGGCGCACGCCATCCCTCGCGACCCACCGCGAACATGTGCAAAATCTGAAACGCCGTAGCGACCCGACCGCTGAGCGGCAATGTCCGAAATGCGGTAGTGCTCTAGTGATCCGCACAGTGAGTTCTGGCCCGAAGGCGGGGCAGCAATTCTGGGGCTGTTCGACGTTTCCCAAGTGCAGAGTGATGCAAGGCCTGTAGCTAGCTTTCGGATATGAGCTGACAGATATGGGCGGCTGGACTGTCAATCAGATCGGAAGACTCGACAAAGGTAGAAAATAAATCGGTCACCTTTTCTGTCACCTTTTCTCTGTACACCTGTTTCATCCCAACGCCCGGTGCATAGTCGCGGTAGGCGACCAGATATCCCAACCTGTCTGAAAAAGGACCTAGTTTGATGGAAAATATTGCTCCGGCGCTCGTTGCGTTCACTGCTGCCGTTCTGGTGGGGTTTGGTAGTCACTTAGTCGCTGAAGACTACCGTCGATTCAGAGACAGCAAGGCTATAGCAGCAGCATTGGCTGGTGAGTTGCGATCGATAATGTTGTCACTCCCAGATCTGTACGACAGCCTTACTAAGATGAAAGGCTTGCTCGACAATCAGCAGAAAATTTCTTTGCCGGAGATGCCCGATCGGCCCAGTCCTATATTCGAAGCGAATGCTGAAAAAGTCGGTTTGTTGGGAGTTGAGCTAGCTGGTGAAGTCTCCTTTATCTATGATCAGATCGGTGCGTTCAGAACATCATTTCAACTGCTCTCGAAGCATCACACAACGATGGATCCTCCTTGGAGTAGCCTACTTGTTGGGCGCTGCATACAGCTCATCAAAGATAATCAACCGAAGGGAGATCCCATAGTCGAAGACCTTAAGGAGCATTCCAGAATCTGCTATGAGACCTCAAGACGATTGGGATAGCGGTGGTTTCTGTATTAACGATTATTTGCCTTAGTAGCTTGTTCGGAGCCATCTTCTGTGTTCGACCTACTTGATGAGAAAAGTCGAGGGCTGTGATCTTCAGCGATAGGTAAAAATAGTGTTGAGGCGACTCTGAAAGCATCTATAACGAATAGAGAGTACCCACAAAACGCCCATATCTTTCGAGGAAGTACGCTGTATATCTCCCGTATAAGCCTTAAAAAACGTTGCAGTAGGACCAAGTGAACACAGGGCCCGTACCTGGGGATCGAATGGGGATGGATTTATTTTTGGTTATGTTCAAAATAAATCCGCCCCCTTTTTAGCGCTAGATGGATCACATACAACTCGCAAGCGACACCTTCGCCAAGCAAACTTAATCCAGAACGCAATATATCAACGCTGGATGATTGACACCCCCTGGCGATGGAAGCAAAAACACTTAATTTGGTTCATAGCCACAAAACTAAAAAATCACAGCAGGCACAGCATTTACTATTACGCACTAACAATAAACATAATAGCGAAAAGACTAAGCAAGGACCAAACATGGGCGTGCCTTGCCCGCGATAAACACAGTTCAATTTGTGCAAGCTCAAACACAACCAGTAAAAGCACCAAACCATCACCGAACAAAATTCATTCACAAAAAATCAAAACTCCACAAAATAATACTAACCATACAAAAGTTCAGAGCAGTATGACCACACACAAGCCAATTTAAATACAACAAAAACAGCTGGCCAAATATATTCCGTCCAGCTAACATATCTCACAGGCACGAACCAAGAAAGGCGTGAAATAACATGAGTAATTTCGCCGTATCAAAAGTTAGCTTTTCAGGCTACAAAGCTTTTAAAGCCCCCCAAGAACTTGTAATTAAGCCAATAACAATTATATTCGGATACAACAACTCAGGAAAAAGCGCAGTAATCAGACTTTTACCCATGCTCGCAGCAAGCTTTGCAGAAAATAAGCGGGACACATTTATAAAAAGTCACTTAGACTACACCGCTCCGTGCTTAAGGAAACTCTGAAAAACACTTCCAAATTTGGTGAAATACCCGTCTCGTCCACACTGAACGGTTGAGCCCCGATGAAACAGATGTCCTTTGCCGATGCTGAGTATGCCGGTAAACGCAAACAGACCCGGCGTGAGCGCTTCCTGATTGAGATGGATCAGGTCGTACCCTGGAAGGGCCTGATTGCCTTGATCGAACCGCATTATCCAAAAGGTGAAGGCGGCCGTCCGGCGTACCCGCTGATGGCGATGTTGCGGGTTCATCTAATGCAGAACTGGTTCGGCTACAGCGACCCGGCGATGGAAGAAGCGCTCTACGAAACGACGATCTTGCGCCAGTTTTCAGGACTTCACCTGGACCGGATTCCCGATGAAACGACGATTTGAAAAAGCGTACAAAAAACATTGGCAACCGACATAACTTCAACTCAGTTAGAAGCAGTCTAATAAATTAGTTAACTAGTTGAACTTTCCATAGTTCTGTCCCTGCCCACAGATCTAGCACACTCCCTGACCCAAAAAACAAAGACCGCCATTGACTAATAGCTTCCCCTCAAAGCTCCTCTCGCAAGGAGCTGCAGCACCTTAATTTTTTATGTATTTACTAATGTTCATTAGGATAGTTTTAGAGATAGCCTCTCTCACCTTAAATAAAAATCATAAATAAATCATATGGTTACAGGAAAATTCGACTCTTGGTGCCGAACCTTACCGCCAAAGCCTCGGAATGCGGGGCTTTGGCGTTTCCGGAGTATCAGATACTGCTTCATGTGTGTGGCTGGCGGTCCAATCTACTGATCACATCCCCAACCAATGCCACCTCAATCAATCGGATGGTTGTCCAAAATGGGCAATGTCTAATGAGACGGGGATGCCCCCTCAAGCAGAGCATCCACCACCGCACGCGCCACTTCTACCGAATGCAGCATGCCCCAGAACAGCGCTCGCTCAACGGGATTGGTATGCAGGCTGATTTCATCGCCATTGAGTTCCGCCGTTTCGAGCAATCGAGACACGTAGGCCAGCGCATCCTGGGCACTCACGCCAGGCTGTATGGCAAACAGCGCAGGCTTGCAGGGATCTTCGGGGATAACTGGTTTGGAGCAAGTGAGCGCGAGGGTATCGAGCAAACGAGCCGTGCTGGATGGCTCCGGCTCCCCGTTGCTGAAGGGGACCTCAACGACTTTACGCAGGTACATGCTTTTCTCCGCTGCACTGGGAGCTTTACGAACGACCGGCGGATCGGGAACGAGTTTCTTGTCCATGTTGAATCTCCTGTTTGTGAAAGGAGTTCACCACGTTCGTGTCCAAGCGAATGGGTGGCGAACTGTGCGCAGGTTGGACAACCGGGAAAACAGGTAACCCGGCACACTCGAAAGTGTCCCGCACACAGCTCGCCATAAAAAGCGAAGACAAAAAAGCCGCTTTCGCGGCGCTGTGCGCCCTGTATTTCCCCGGGTGTCCAAGCCCGTATCGCTGAATTTGCAGCGACACTTGAACGGTAGCCCTGGCGTTTGGCGCACGCAATATTCTCCCATGCCTGAAACTCGTGGGAAATATGAGTTTTTTCAGCAGGCCATTTCGATAGAGTGTCTGCTGATCGCGGCCAACTCCATTCCCCTCACAAATTTACGCCTGCGCCCCTTCCAGCGATATCATATTGCCTTCACCCAATGATCGTGAGAGCCGCAGTGAAGGAAGCAAAAACAAGGAAGCGTGTTTCTGTCGTTGGGAGGGACCCACTCCTGAAAAAAATACTGACCGCCTGGATCGCAACAATCGAACGTTACACAGACGGCTGCACGGACAATCCCTGGTGGTACAACGAACGCGCCTCGCTAAGCCTATTGGCCGGTGCGGCCTGGTCCATGGAGGGTTGGGTTGCCATGGAAGAGTTCAGTACTCAGAAGCGCTTCAGAACATTGGCGCCCGGCGTCGACGCCGGTAGTCTTCGGCACGGGCGCTGCGATCTGTACATCGCCTGCCCGTCAAAAAAAGCCAGTTTTGCATTCGAAGCGAAGCAAGCCAATCAGCCCATTGGCAAGCGCGCCGATGGATACAGCTACATGCACAAGGCAATGAAAGCAGCCTGGAAAGACTCCGGAGATCTACATCGAGACGAGGCCGATCGGCGCTTTGCTGCCACCTTTGTTGTTCCGACGCTTCGGTTGAAAGAAATCGCTCCAGAAGACGGAAAGCCAGGAGAAATTTGTCCTGAACGTCTCGACGAGCACATAGCGGCCTGGCTGAAGGAAAATCCAAGATTTTTGGGCGAGTCCTGGAAAGAGACCTCTTACGCATACGTCTTTCCACAAATTGGAAATGAGCGCTATTCAGACGGCGTTCGTCATTTTCCAGGCGTCATCCTCATTCTGGAGGAACGTTACAAGGCTAACCGCTTGGTTACGTCCTAGACCGCCCGCTAGCCAATAACGCGAAGGGTATCCACTAAGGTCGCCACAGGCACGCCAGTCAAGCGAACGCTTTCATCGATTTCCCCTGTTTCAGCAAACGTTGAAGCAGGCCCAGACAGTGAAATGCTTTAATCACTCCACCGTCCAACATAAGCGCCCAAAGCCCCACCCCTACCAGATCTGGTAGGTGCCAAACCCCCACCTCTGCTCTATATAAATCGACGCCCGCCGTCCTTTATCGATAGAGAAGCCCTTATGCACATGGAAGAGCACACCCTGTCCTCAATGAGCGACAGTCTGCGGCAGTCACTCGGCCGATACCGCTATCAGCAGTTTGTCGAAAAGCTGGGTTGGCAACTGCCCCTGCCCCCGGATGCCCCGGGGTGTGAATGGGACGCCTACGACCACGACCACGCCCGCTACCTCCTGGCCCTCAACCCGGCCCGCGAACTGATCGGCTGTGCCCGGCTGATTCCCACCACCGCCCCCAACCTGCTCGAAGGTGTCTTCAGGCACACTTGTGCCGAGGGTGTGCCCGCCAGCTCTTTCATCTGGGAAATGACCCGCTTCACCACCTCAACCCCGGAGCTGGCCATGCCGTTGTTCTGGAAGTGCCTGGAAACCGCGCATCACGCCGGCGCCGAATATATCGTCGGGATTGTCAGCAAGATCATGGAGCGCTACTACAGAAAGAACGGCGTCCACTATGAACGCCTCGGCGAGATGATCCGCCACCAGGATGAACAGATTGTCGCGATACAACTGCCGACGGAACGTAAACGTCACTTCAGCAGTCTTGCGCCAGCGTTATTTATGCACGAGAAATTAAAACAAATCGCCTGACACGCCGAATGCCCTGTTGCAGAACAGGCCCGGCAAGCCTGTTCCGCAACAAGAGCCAAACCTTAGTTAGATATAACCCAGCGCCACCGCATAGGTCACCGCCTGCACCCGATTACTCGCGCCGATCTTGCGTTGAATATTCTTGTGATGATAATTAACCGTATCCGTACACACCCCCATGATCACGCCAATCTCTTCTGAAGTCTTGCCATCCGCCGTCCAGCGCAATACTTCGCTTTCCCGCTCGGTAAACACGACATCATTATCCCGCTCCAACATCCCCTCCAGATCCGACAACTTGGCATAGACGGCATCGGCAAAGGCCCTGGTAATGGGTGCCAACTCGGTAAACTCGTCGGCACCGATCTTCTTGTCTTTACGCGCCAGGCTCAACAACCCCACCCGCCCTCGGGCATTGAACGAAGGTTGGGCCAGCCCATGACGCAGCTGCGAATCATTGGCCTCCGACCACAGGCCAGGGCTGCCCTTGAAGATGTCGTCGCTCCACAAGATCGGCGTCGAGGCCAGTCGGCTGTGCTTTACCGTGGGGTCGATCACCGCGTAGTTCATGCTTTTGTAACGTTCCACCCACTCCACTGGGTAGTTGCTGTACAGGTGGGTTTTCGGCCGCATGAACGGCGTCAGGCTGCACAGCCCATAGGCATAAAAATCGAATTTCAGATCGGTGATGGCGTTCAGTGCGATTCCGGTAAACTCCTCCATGTTCATGGCTTTGGCAAAAAGCGAATAGAAGTAAATATCCCACGCCCATAGCTGTGCTAATTCCATTTTAGCTACCCAAGATGAGAATCGGTTTGTCATCCTAGTCTAGCTGATCGCCCTGTCAATGGGGACATCCGTAAAAAAGCCATAACCATTTGTGCTAACTATAGAGCGACCTATTTTTATATTTACTAAGTGGCCATCTGCAATTACCGCCTGCAATTACCGCACCACCCGTTTATGCTGCAACAACACGCTCAGCGCCCATTTTCCAAGGGCGCGCGGAGGTTAAGCCGGGCGTAAAGGCTTCGCACCTACAAAATCTGGTAGCTTAACTTCTCCAATCGTCCCCCTGTATAAATCCCTTCCAACAAGTTCGCTTCAACAGGAACGCACAGTCTCCCCGTGACCGACCGGTATTATTTATTACATAGCGTTTACCATTTAACCCCAGTTTTCCTGGAACACGCCCGTTATATAAAAACGCTTTGATATTTCGCCGTCGCCGTCATGAAGCTGTCTTGTATTACTGAATAACCCGGCTGATTGAACACGCCCAAAGGAACATGAGCATGCCAACTACCGCGATCCAGACAGGCTTTGCCGACGCCCCGGAACTGCGGCGCAAGAACCGCGCCACCGTCGAGCAGTACATGCACAGCCACGGCGCCGGCCGCCTGCGCCGTCACGAGCTGTTTACCGAGGACGGCTGCGGCGGTTCCTGGAACACCGCCAGCGCCACCCCGCTGGTCTTCCACGGCCGCGCCAAGCTGGCGGCCCTGGGTGTCTGGCTGGACCAGTGCTTCCCGGACTGGCAGTGGCACAACGTGCGGATCTTCGAAACCGCCGACCCGAATCACTTCTGGGTCGAAAGCGACGGGCGCGGCAGCGTGAATATGCCCGGCTACCCGAAGGGCTATTGCGAGAACCACTACATCCATTCCTTCGAACTCGAGGATGGCCGGATCAAGCGCAACCGCGAGTTCATGAACCCCTTCCAGCAACTGCGCGCCCTCGGCATTCCCGTGCCGACCATTCGCCGCGCCGGCCTACCCGCTTAATCCACAACAGAGGCAAGACCATGTCCAATCCAGACAAACACGATGGGTTTGCAAGCAGCACCGAGCTTCGCCGCAAGAACCGCCAGGTGGTCGAGCAGTACATGCAGACCAAGGGCCCGGCCCGCCTGCGCCGCCACGAACTGTTTACCGAAGACGGCAGCGGCGGCCTGTGGACCACCGACACCGGCACGCCAATTGTCATTCGCGGCAAGGACAAGCTCGCCGAGCACGCGGTCTGGTCGTTGAAGTGCTTCCCGGATTGGGAATGGTATGACATCCGCATCTTCGAAACCGATGACCCGAACCACTTCTGGGTCGAGTGCGAAGGCCACGGGCAGATCCTCTTTCCCGGCTACCCGGACGGCTACTACGAAAACCACTTCCTCCATTCCTTCGCCCTCGAGGACGGCAAGATCAAGCAAAACCGCGAGTTCATGAATGTGTTCCAGCAACTGCGGGCACTGAATATCCCGGTGCCCGAAATCAAACGCGAAGGCATACCCACCTAACGGCACTGCGCCAGGGGTCTCATCATGGAAACGATTGTGCGACGGGTTCTGGGTTGTGAAGCATTGCAGCAACCCCAGTGGAGCGATCTCTCTCGCCTGAGGGACGTGCAGCAACACCTGAGAGACAGCCAGTCCTTGATCAGGGCCGAGGACATCCTGGCCCTGCGCGCGCTCCTGGCGCGAGTCGCCGAAGGCGAAGGCAAGGTCATCCAGTCCGGCGATTGCGCCGAGGACATCAACGACAACCAGCACGACGCCGTGGCCCGCAAGGCCGCGGTGCTGGAGATCCTCGCCGGGGCCTTTGGCCTGGTCACCCAGCAACCGGTGATCCGCGTCGGACGGATCGCCGGGCAGTACGCCAAGCCGCGCTCCAAACCCAGCGAACTGATTGGCGAGATCGAGTTGCCGGCGTATCGCGGCGATATGGTCAACAGCCACGCCGCCCACTCGGACAGCCGCCAACCCGATCCGCAACGCCTGCTCAAAGGCTATCAGGCCGCCCGCGAGATCATGGAACACCTGGGCTGGCAGGAGCGTCCCGGCCCCGGCGGCTCGCCGGTCTGGACCAGCCACGAGATGCTGCTGCTCGACTATGAATTGCCGATGCTGCGCGACGACGAGCAGGGCCGGACCTTTCTCGGCTCGACCCACTGGCCGTGGATCGGCGAACGCACCCGCCAGGTGGACGGCGCCCATGTCGCCCTGCTGGCCGAGGTGCTGAACCCGGTGGCCTGCAAGGTTGGTCCCGATATGACTCCCGCACAGTTGCTGCGCCTGTGCGAACGCCTCGACCCGGCCCGCGAACCCGGACGCCTGACGCTGATCGCGCGGATGGGCGCGGAGAAGGTCGCCGAACGCTTGCCGCCCCTGGTGGAAGCGGTTCGCGCCACCGGGCACAAGGTCATCTGGCTGAGCGACCCGATGCACGGCAACACCATCCTCGCGCCCTGCGGCAACAAGACCCGCATGGTCGAGACCATCACCCGCGAAGTCAGCGCCTTCAAACATGCGGTGCTCTCGGCTGGCGGGATCGCCGGCGGCCTGCACCTGGAGACCACCCCGGACGATGTCACCGAGTGTGCTTCCGATGCCGCCGGGCTCCACCAGGTCAGCGTGCATTACACCAGCCTCTGCGACCCGCGGCTGACGCCCTGGCAGGCGATCACCACCGTGCTGGCCTGGAAGAACCCACCCGCTAGCGCCCATGCAAGCTTTTGACAGGAGTCTGTTGCCATGACCGGTATCCCCGCGATCACCCCCTATGCGCTGCCCACCGCCCACGACCTGCCGGCCAATCTGGCCCGGTGGCGGATCGACCCGCAGCGCGCCGTGCTGCTGATCCACGATATGCAGCGCTACTTTCTCCGCCCGCTGCCCACGCCCTTGCGTGACGAGGTGATCGGCAATGCCGCGCGTATCCGCCGATGGGCCGCAAGCCAGGACATTCCGGTGGCCTATACCGCCCAGCCCGGGAGCATGACCGAGGCCCAACGCGGCCTGCTCAAGGACTTCTGGGGCGCCGGCATGCAGGCCAGTCCCGCCGACCGCGAGGTGGTCGACGCGCTCAAGCCCGCGCCCGGCGACTGGCTGCTGACCAAGTGGCGCTACAGCGCGTTTTTCAACTCGGATCTGTTGGAACGCATGCGCGCCCATGGTCGCGACCAGTTGATCCTCTGCGGCGTGTACGCCCATGTCGGCGTGCTGATTTCCACGGTGGACGCCTACTCGAACGATATCCAGCCGTTCCTGGTGGCCGATGCCATCGCCGACTTCAGCAAGGAACATCACTGGATGGCCCTGGAGTACGCCGCCAGCCGTTGCGCCATGGTCGTCACCACCGAGGAGGTGCTGCCATGAGCCAGGCCGCCGAGCGTCTTGTTGCCCAGGTCCTGCGCGCGGACCCACCGCCCTTCGCCCTGTTGTACCGCCCGGAATCCAATGGCCCGGGTCTGGTGGATGTGCTGCTCGGTGAAGTCTCGCGGCCGCCGTCGCTGACGCGGATCGAGTTGCGCGAGCCGCTGGCTGGGGAAGCCCGGCTGGAAACCCTGGTGATCATTCCCTACCGGCAGATCGCCGAGCGTGGCTTCGAGGCGGTCGACGATCAAGCTCCATTACTTTCCCTCCAAATAACCGAGCAGGCCCAGATCGGCCTCGACACCCTGCTCGAACGTCTGCCCGAAATGCCCATCGCCTTGCTCAACGAGCGCTTCGACCTCAGTGACGCGGCCTATTCGGAGATTGTCAGCCGGGTGATCGACAACGAGATCGGCAGCGGCGAAGGCGCCAACTTCGTGATCAAGCGCACCTTCATGGCCGATATCGGCGACTACGGGATCAGCCGCGCCCTGACCTTTTTCCGCCATCTGCTGGAGCGGGAAAAGGGCGTCTACTGGACCTTCATCATCCACACCGGCGAGCGCACTTTTGTCGGCGCGTCACCCGAGCGGCATATCAGCCTCAAGGACGGCCTGGCGGTGATGAACCCCATCAGCGGCACCTACCGTTATCCGCCGACAGGCCCGAACCTGGCCGAAGTGATGCAGTTTCTCGCCGACCGCAAGGAGGCCGACGAGCTGTACATGGTGGTGGACGAAGAGCTGAAGATGATGGCGCGGATCTGCGACGACGGCGGTCACGTGCTCGGCCCCTATCTCAAGGAAATGGCCCATCTGGCCCACACCGAATATTTCATCGAAGGCCACACCCGCCGCGATGTGCGCGACATCCTGCGCGAAACCCTGTTCGCCCCCACCGTCACCGGCAGTCCATTGGAAAGCGCCTGCCGGGTGATCCGCCGCCACGAACCCAAGGGCCGCGCCTATTACAGCGGCATCGCCGCGTTAATCGGCAGCGATGCACAAGGTACTCGTACGCTGGACTCGGCAATTCTGATCCGCACCGCCGATATCGACCGCGAAGGCCAATTGAAGATCAGCGTCGGCTCGACCATCGTCCGCCACTCCGAGCCCCAGGCCGAAGCCGCCGAAACCCGGGCCAAGGCCGCCGGGCTGATCGCGGCGCTGAAAAACCAGGCGCCCACCCGCTTCGGTTCGAATATCCAGGTGCGCGCCGCCCTGGCCAGTCGCAATGCGCTGATCGCCGATTTCTGGCTGAGCGATGCCCTGGAACGCCAGCAGTCGCAGGCCGATCTGTCGGGACGGCGGGTGCTGATCGTCGATGCCGAGGACACTTTCACTTCGATGATCGCCATGCAACTGCGCGCCCTCGGCCTGGCGGTCAGCGTGCGCAACTACAACGACGCCTATGCCTTCGACGGCTACGACATCGTCATCATGGGCCCGGGGCCGGGCAACCCGACGGCGGTCGAGCAACCGAAGATCGATCACCTGCATGTGGCCATCCGCTCGCTGCTGGATGAGCAGCGGCCGTTTCTCGCGGTGTGCCTGAGTCATCAGGTGCTCAGCCGCTGCCTGGGCCTGGACCTGCGACGCCGGACCATTCCCAACCAGGGCGTGCAGAAGCAGATCGACCTGTTCGGTGCCCGCGAGCGGGTCGGTTTCTACAACACCTTCGCCGCCCAGAGCCGCGAGGACCGCATCGAGGTCGACGGCCTCGGGCTGGTGCAGGTCAGCCGCGACCGGGAAACCGGCGAGGTCCATGCGCTGCGCGGGCCGCATTTCGCCTCGATGCAGTTTCACCCCGAGTCGGTGCTGACCCAGGAGGGCCCGCGCATCATCGCCGACCTGATGCGCCACGCCTTGTCGGCGTAAGCCAGCGCTACCCCCTTGAACACAATGGAGCAAGCCATGCACAGGTATGTAGTGATCGACGCTTTCGCCAGCGTCCCGCTGGAGGGCAACCCGGTCGCGGTGTTTTTTGACAGCGATGACCTCCCCGCCCAGCGCATGCAACAGATTGCCCGGGAGATGAACCTGTCCGAGGTGACCTTCGTCCTGACCCCGCGCCACGGCGGCGATGCGCGTATCCGGATTTTCACCCCGGTCAACGAGCTGCCATTTGCCGGCCATCCGCTGCTGGGTACCGCGATTGCCCTGGGCGCCGAAACCGACAAGGACCATCTGCAACTGGAAACCGAGATGGGCACCATCCCCTTCGCGCTGGAGCGCCAGAATGGCCGGGTGGTGGCGTGCAGCATGCAGCAGCCGATTCCGACCTGGGAGACTTTCGAGCGCATGCCGCAATTGCTCCGGGCCCTGGGGATCGCCGGCTCGACCTTTCCGGTGGAGATCTATCGCAATGGCCCCCGGCATGTATTCGTCGGTCTGGAGAGCGTCGCGGCGCTGTCGGCGCTGACCCCCGATCATCGCGCGCTGGGGCAGTTCCACGACATGGCCATCAACTGCTTCGCCGGCTCTGGCCGACGCTGGCGCAGCCGGATGTTCTCGCCGGCCTATGGGGTGGTCGAGGACGCGGCCACCGGTTCGGCGGCGGGGCCCTTGGCGATTCACCTGATCCGTCATGCCCAGGTCGACTACGGCCAGCAGATCGAAATTCTCCAGGGGGTGGAAATCGGTCGCCCTTCGCTGATGTTCGCCAGGGCCGAGGGGCACGGCGAGACGGTCACTGCCGTGCAGGTATCGGGCAATGGCGTGGCCTTCGCCCAAGGCACGATTTTCATATGAACACCCAGGTCAACGGAGACTCCCAATGAGCGCACATCTGCTGTCGGAATCCCTTACAGGCACCATCGAGGCGCCGTTCCCGGAGTTCGCAACGCCACCCGCCAATCCCTTTGTCGTGCTGAACAACTGGCTGGAACGCGCCCGACGCTACGGCGTACGCGAGCCCAAGGCCCTGGCGCTGGCCACGGCGGACGCCCGGGGGCGGCCTTCGACGCGGATCGTGGTGATCGCTGAAGTGTCGGACGCCGGGTTGGTGTTCAGCACTCATGCTGGCAGCCAGAAAGGTCGCGAGCTGGTCGAGAACCCCTGGGCGTCCGGGGTGCTGTACTGGCGCGAGACCAGCCAGCAGATCGTGCTCAATGGCCGCGCCGAACGGCTCAGCGATGCCCGGGCCGACGCCGCCTGGCAAGGACGTCCCCACGTGACCCACCCGATGTCGGCGGTGTCGCGCCAGAGCGAAGAGCTGACCGATGTCGAAGCCCTGCGCGCCAGGGCCAAGGCGTTGTCAGGTACCCAGGCGCCCTTGCCGCGCCCGGACGGTTATTGCCTGTTCGAGCTGCGCCTGGAGTCGGTGGAATTCTGGGGCAACGGCCAGGACCGCCTGCACGAACGGCTGCGCTATGACCGCACCCCCGACGGCTGGGCGGTGCGGCGTTTACAGCCCTAGATAGCTTAGGAAAAGAGGGGGGAGGCTTGGATGATACAGACAGGCGAACGAGCCATCCCCCAATTACTCCTCTTCCCCACCTCGATAAACCCCGCGCAAAAAACTCTCCAGCGCCTGCTCTTCAACCGACCATTGCCCGTGCCCAAGATTGGCAATCAGATCGCGCTTGCGCATCCGCTCCAACCCGGCCTGTACCTGCTGCGTAGTCGGTACCAACCCGCTCGGCAGCTCATCAGCCAGGGAGCGTCGATACTCATCGGCGTACAGCGACTCCCCGGTAACAATGCCCCTGAGCAGCAATTGATCCAGTGGCGGCAAGTCTTGCAGCAATGTCGTGAACTGGCCTTCGTCCACCATCCCCGCCCAGACAATCTTGTCGGCCTCCTTTACCGGAACTCCCTGGGTCAGGCTCGTGGTAAACAGCGTGCGCAGATAATGCGGCGTCATGCCCCGGGCGACATACAGGCGATAGGCCTGCTCCACGTCCCAAGCCTTGCCCGTGGTTTCCCGGTAAAGCCGACCGAAATGCTCCGAAAACTCTCTGCCCAGATCAGGGAAGTTCAGTTGTGAACCAAACTGATAGAACGGCGCTTTGCTGCGCCGGAAAATGTTCGTCAGAGCATCCTGGGAAGAACCGGTAAACACCGCGAAAACGCTGCCTTGGCTGGTCGTCAGCAAGGAACGGAGTGTGGCGGTGAAGTTTTCGAAGGCCCGGCGGGTGGCCAGGTGCTGCACCTCGTCAACGATCAACAACGCCTTGCCCTTGCCCGCGATGTTGAAGCGTTCGAATAACTCATGGATGGAAGGAATCCCGGCCTCCGCCAGCTCGGCTTCCGCAGAAGCAGAGTCCATTCCCAAACCGACCTTCATGCCCTTGAGCGAACGCTTTGGCCTGGCCCACCAGGTTTCAATCCGGGTTAGCAGACTGGTTTCGTGCAGCGCCTTGGCGAGCGCCGCGCAGATCACCCGTTCAGGATCGTCCTTGTTGGACCAAAGATCCGCGTAGGCCACCACAAAGCCGCGCGCTTCGGCCAGAGGGACAAGGTCGCGCAGCAAAAATTGCGTTTTTCCTTTACGACGCGGGGCAAACAGCGTCGTGGCCTGCTGGAGCTGGTTCTCGAAGCCCATCAATACCTGCTGGGCAAGGACCGCGCGAGGGAAGTAGAGACGGTCAGGCGTCATGGTTATGCCGAATTATGTGAAAAAAACATAATTATGATTATTGGCATAATTCCACATATTGCAAGCCCGGCAATGATACGACCCTCCTTACGTCGCCGCGAGGAGGGCCGATATCAACCATCACTTCATGTCTCAGCCAGCAGAAAAGGCTGATCTCTTTCGACTCAATGATGCGCCCCCATCGTAGTCCCACCCGCCCCGTCCGGCAGCTCGATGCTCACGTTCTGCATCATCCCCTGATCCTCATGATCAAGAATGTGGCAGTGCAGCACGAACTCGCCGATATAGCGCTGGTAGCGGGTCCGCACATACAAGGTGTACACGCCGCTGTTATCGGTTTTGCCTTTGACGAACAGCGTGTCTTTCCACACCCCTTTCATCCCCGCATATTGCGCGTCGTTCTTGTCGGTCTTGTCCACCGCACCAGGCTCACTGAGATCCACCCCATCCGGACCGATGATTTTCTCGACCTGGAACGGGTTCACATGAATATGAAACGGATGACTGGCAAACGCCGATTGCAGAACCCAGGTTTGCGCGTCCCCCAGCTTCAGATGACGATCAACCACCCCCGGCTGATAAGGCACGGCATTTTCCGCGGTAGTGCCCACGGCGAACTTGGTGTGGTCCGGATCCTTGAAGTCGATCAGGAACACCAGTTTCTGCTCACCCTTGATTTCGCTGTCGGTAATGCTCGGGTGCGGGATGAACTTGTCAAACCGCAGGTCCTTTTTCAGATCCGCCACCACCATGGCCTTGATGTCCGCCGGCATGTTGCGTTCCGCCGCCGCCACCAGCTCCTGGGTCAGGCGCGCCTTGGTGTCCGCCACTTTCGTCCCCGGCCCCACATCGACAAAGCCCAGCAGTTGAAGACCACTGGCCTCCTGGCCGACACCGCCCGAGGCCGTGGAAGCTTCATTGGTCACACAGTAGCGTCCCGGCTCGGGAAAGATGATCAGCAGGTCGTTGCGATAGCCCGGCTGCATGGTGATGACCTGACGACTCTGGGCCTGCTCCATGGTCAGGCCATCCGAGGCGATCACCTGGTAGTCGATCGGTTGGCCGGTGCATTTCTCCTTGATGAAGTCGGCGGAGGCCAGCGCCGCGATGCCCTTGTCGCTGTCCGCCTTGGCGTTGTCCTTGAGTTTACGGAACAGCGGCCGGATGGTGTCGCGGATCCCCGCGTGAACCAGGCGCCAGCGTTCGACCTGACCGGGCCGGGCATCCGTGAAGATCGGCTGCACCAGACCGTTGACGCTGGTATAGCGCCCTGAGTCGGTCCAGCTGGAAGGCTGCAATTGGTCGAACGATTCGACAACCCCCACTTCGCCCGGCTTGCAGGTCCAGTCCAAGGTCATCTTGTCCTTGCCATCCTTGTCCTTGACGATATTGCCGTCCTTATCCTTCACCGGCTTGTAGCGGAAGTTGCCGGCCGCGTCCTTGCACGCATAGGGAATTTGCTGGAACACCAGCAAACGCTCCTTGAACGAGCGGCCATCAGCGCCCTTGAGCAGGGTGTCGATATCGCCATTGGCGTCACGGCTCGGCTTGCGATCGCCATGGATGATCAACGCGCCGGCCATGCCGCTGGCGACCTGGATCGCGGTGGAACCATGGCGATGCGGGTGGTACCAGAAGGTGCCCGCCGGGTGATCGGCCGGGATGTTGTACTCGTACTGGAAGCTGACCTGCGGGTTGATCGACAGCAACACGTTGTCGCTGTTGCCCGTGGGGCTGACCCACAAACCGTGGGAGTGCAGGTTGGTGCCGTTGAAGCAGTGCGGCACGTCCGGCTTGCTGTCGTGGGCGGTGCAACTGGGGTCGGGTGGCAACTGGTTGTCGAGGCTGATGCGCACCGTGTCGCCGGGCGTGACATTGATGGTCGGCGCCACGAACGGCGCCGCCGGGTCGACATCGGTACCGGTATAGCTGCGCAGTGACACTGGGACATTCTGCCCGGTCGCCGGGTCGAAGATATGGTTATTGGTGTATTGGATCGTCAGGTCCAGTCGCCGCTCACGACCGGCATGGCTCTGCTCGGGGCCGGGAGCGGCAGTGGACTTGAGCAACAGGCTGCCCACCATCGGCTTGGGCGCCTCTTGTTGCAGGCCCGGCGGGTTATTGAACAATCGGGAAGGTTCTACCGCGAGTGCCGTGCCGCCGTGACCCATCACCGCCAGGGCGATCAGACCCAGCGCACAGCGGGCTTTATCCTTGCGCAATCCTGTCATGGTACTGCTCCTGCAAATCAACCGTGAACTTCAGGGGGTTGGCACAGGACAGGCCGAGAAACACCGGTGCGACAGCATCCGTTTCAGACAGCAGCAATCCGTGCTGGCGTAAAGCTAGTAGCTTATGCGCGGAATGCAATGTTTGCGGGGGATCGCCGCGTGTTTTGGCCTGGAAAGTCAGCGTGCCGCGGGCGAGGCAAAGCCTTCGAAGGCCAGCCGCAGGGCCTTGGCATATTCACGGCTGCCCAGGGTCATGCTGTTGATATGGTTGCCGCCTTTTATCAGCAGCAATTGCTTGGGCTGCGCGGCGGCTTCATACAGGGCCTTGCTGAAACGCGAGGGGACGTAGGGGTCGTCGGTGCCATGGACGATCAGCAGCGGGATGTCGATCTGGTTGATCTTGTCGATGGTGTCAAATTTCTCCGAGAGAATCCAGCTGACCGGCAATGCGGTCGGGATCGCCGCCCGAGCCGCGTCGCCCAGGTCGGTAAAGGTCGACTCGATGATCAGCCCCGCGGCCTTGGGCGCCTCCTTGCCGCTGGCCAGGCGCTCGGCGAGATCCACCGCCACCGCGCCGCCGAGGGAGTGGCCGTAGATATAGCGCTTGCGGGCATCGGGTTGCAGTTGTACCAGGCGCTGCCAGGCATTGCCCGCGTCCTGGTACACGCTGTGTTCGGAAGGCAGGCTACCGGGGCTATCGCCGAAACCGCGATAATCGATGGCCAGTACCGAGAAGCCCAGATCGCGCAATTGCGTGATCCGTCCGACCTGCGCCGTCAGGTTCCAACGGGTGCCGTGCAGGTACAGGATGGCCGGCGCATTCGCCCGGCTCGATGGCCACCACCAGGCATGCAGGTAGTCGGCGCCGGCCACTCCGTCGCGGAGCGGAATCCGCAGTTCCTTGACCCCCGCCGGTACGCCGTTGAACCAGCTCGCGGTGCCTGGCTGGATATTGAACAGCAGTTCACGCTCTTTATAAGCCAGCCGCGAACAGCCATAAGGCAGGCCGACGGCGAGAAACACCGCCAGCAATCCCAAGGACAACCAACGGCGGCGGGCGATAAAGGTTCTGACGGTCATGGCGCCCGGGTCTCGGTCTCAAGGAAAGCGTCGGCTCACAAGCCCCATAGATTACTCGCAAGCTCGTGCACAAACAAAAACGCCCCGAACCAGTCGGGGCGTTTTTTTCAACCTGGGATCAGGTGGCTACAGCCTTGTCGCTCGATCAGAACACGCTGATCGGGTAGTCGACGTACACACGGACTTCGTTGCCGCTCACGTTGTACTCGCTGGATTTCTCCGACACACGCAGGATCGAGCTACGCAGCTTCACGCTCAGGTCCTTGGCCGGGCCACTCTGGACCACGTACTTGACCTGGTTGAAGAACTCACGCTCGGTACCGCCGGTGCTGGTGGAGGTGGTGATGTTGTCGCCACGCACGTAGGCCACGTTGTAGGTCAGGCCCGGAACGCCGAAGGCGCCGAAGTCCAAGCCGTAGCCCAGCTGCCAGGAGCGCTCGTCGGGGGCGTTGAAGTCCGACCAGTAGGAGTTCGCCAGGTTGATGGTGTTGCCACCGTCGCCGACGCTCCGCTGATCCTGCTGGTAGCCGCCGTACGGATAGCCCAACAGGCTGCCGCCGGTGCTGCTCTGGTGCGCGAGGGTGAAGGAGTGAGCGCCCAGGGCGTAGGTAGCGGCCAGGCTCCAGATGCGGTTGTCACGACCTTCGGCATTCTTTTCCGCCGCGTAGCCACGGTCCAGCTGGGTACGGTAGCCGTTGAAGTCCAGGGTCAGGGACTGGTCCGAGGCGATCGGGAACACGTAGTTCAGGTTCAGGTACTGCTTCTTCAGCACCTCGTCGACGTCGGAGGCATACAGCGCCGCCTTGAACTCCTTGGTGAACTGGTAGCTACCACCCAGGATGTCGATGCCTTTCAGGCCGCCACTGTCACGACCTTCGGCGCTCTTGCGCGACTCGGCGGTGAAGTGACCAGCGTTCAGCTCCAGGCCTTCGATCTCCTTGGAGGTGATCAGGGTACCGGTGTAGCTTTCCGGCAACAGGCGCGAGTTGTCGTAGTTCAGCAGCGGCAGGGCCGGCATCTGGTCACCGTAGGTCAGCACGGTGTTGGACAGACGGAATTTCACCGCAGCGCCGCCCTTGGCCAGGTCCTTGGCCGGATCCTTGTTGTTGTCCTGCTTGAAGAAATCGATACCTGATGCGCCGGTTTCGCCGCGACCGCCGTCCAGACGCAGTGCATACAGGCCAAAGGCGTCAACGCCCACGCCCACGGTACCCTGGGTGAAGCCGGACTGGAAGGTGCCGATGGCCGCCTGGCCCCATTCGATCTTGTCCTGGTTGCCGTTTTTGTAATCACGGTTGATGTAGGCGTTACGCAGCAGGACGTTCAGGTGACTGTCGTCAACAAAACCCTTGGAGTCCGATTGATCGCTGGCCATGGCCTGGGTAGCGCCGAGAATGCCCAATGCGAGCAGGCCGATTCGTTTGTTCAACATGTTTTGTTCCTTATCGCTGGAAGAAACGCCCTGCGGCTTCGAGCTGGAATGTTGTGTTGGTGCTTCGCGCACAAACGAAAAGACCCGCCGGCAATCGTCGCAGCGGGCCTTTTATTATTCTAGGTATATGGCGTATAGCCACAGGCGTGGGGCGAATCCTATCCGCGACACGGCTATTGTGTCAATTTCGTGAAACCTCAGTGAATATAAGGGATTACCCGGCCAACCTCGCAAAAAGACATATCCACCAACGACGGCCTCCATATCGCCGGGCGACATGAAATGCCCCCAGGGCTCGCATTTTCTCAGGGGGAACAGCCGTCCAGATCACAGGATGGCCCCACGGCGGCGACTGGCGCGCAAGCCACCGATTGGCCGAGCCAGGCGGCGAACGCTTCGGGTTTGCCGAGGAAAGGACTGATATCGATCAGGCTGAAACGGCCCTCCTTTTCCAGCGCCAAGGTCGGAAAACCCTGGCCGCCGACCCGGGACAACAAGCCGCGGCTGTACTTGAAGTGCTCTGCCGCCAGCGCATCGCTGTTCTGTTCAAAAGCGGCCTTGAAGGCTTCGGCTTCGAAGCCCAACTCAGCGGCCAATGCCAGCAGCACGTCGACATCGACCAGGTGCCGCCCCTCGACGTAGTGCGCGACCTGCAGGCGCTGCAGCATATCCAGCCCACGCCCTTGCAGTTGTTCGGCGGCAAGGACCGCGCGGGTGGGCGGCGTGGAGTCGAAGACCACCGACGAATCACGCAACAATCCCTCGAAATAGTCCTGGCCAAACGGCTGGCCGGTGTACTCGGCAATCCGCCGGTCGTGGGGCATGATGTAATCGCGCAGGCTCGAGGAGACGAACTGGCGGTTGTTACCCGCCATCATGCCCCCACCATGCAGGACCACGGGTAACACCTGTCGGGCAGCCTGGATCAGTGGCTCGGCACCGTAGCACCAGCCGCACAACGGATCGTAGATATAGTGAAGGGCGGTTGAGGCAGCCATGGAAATCTCCCGAAGGTGTCAATGCAGCGATACCTTCAGACTAGTCGCCCATGACCAATCGAAAAACCCCGGAATGGAGCCTGGTGTGTTGCGCAAATCGGGCGAATCAAAAAAACTGATGCTCAGCGGCGCCCTCCGCCCAACAATCGCCCATAAAAAACGCCGTTGCCCGGATCACTCCGGCCAACGGCGTTTTGTCCAAAGTCCTTTTAACCCTGCAAAACCCCTAGCAAGGCCTCCAGTTCAGCGTCGCTGAACAGGCCCTCGGGGTAACGGTCGATAATTATCCGACGAGGATCCTGACCACGGGTCGTGCGCGTTCCATTGCTTTTCAACCATTGGGCCAGGATCTGAAGCGACTCGCTCGTCACCGACAGGGGGTGCGAAACCCGCTCACTGGCTACGTTCATTCCGGCGCTCTCCTGGTTCATGAGCGGCTAACTTACTCAAGGTTTATGACAAAACGTCGCACCCTAAAAGACACTACGTCATACAAACAAACCCGATACAAGAGCTATGCCAAAACGCCAGTTCAGCAGCCGAAAAACCTAAAAAAACCCGCAGTCCATAAGGGCTGCGGGTTTGATGGGGGATCGCTCAACAGTGATGCAAAAACGCCATCATTTGTAGCGTTACACTAATTGTTACAGCTTCACTCACCTTTGTGGGGGGCGGGTTGCTGTTGTGTAAGGCAATGGATATTCCCACCACCCAGTAACAACTCGCGCCCTGGCACCATGACCACCTCATGTTGCGGGAAAAGGTTCTGCAGGATTGCCTTTGCCACGCTGTCCAGCGGGTCATCGAAGCTCGGCGCGATGATGCCGCCGTTGACGATCAGGAAGTTCACGTAGGAACCGGCCAACCGCACCGAAGGGTTGCGCTCCTGGCTGCCCGTCACCGCATCGATCCCGGCACACTCTTCTTCGGTGGCATACAACGGCCCCGGAATCGGCATTTTGTGCACTATGAAGGAGCGCCCCTTGGCGTCACGGCTGCTTTCCAGCACATTCATCGCCGCCTGGCAGCGCGGGTAGTTGGGGTTCTCGGGATCGTCGGTCCAGGCCAGCAGGACTTCGCCCGGACGCACGTAGCAGCAGAAGTTATCCACATGGCCGTCGGTCTCGTCGTTGAACAAGCCGTCCGGCAGCCAGATCACCTTGTCCACCGCCAGGTGCTCGGCGAGTACCTGTTCGATGGCTTCGCGGCTCAGGTGCGGGTTGCGGTTGCGATTGAGCAGGCATTCCTCGGTGGTGATCAGCGTCCCTTCGCCATCGACATGGATCGAGCCGCCCTCGAGGACGAAGCCTCCAGTCCGATAGCGCGGGCAGCGCTCGATTTCGAGGATCTTGCCGGCCACCTGTTCGTCGCGGTTCCATGGCGCATAGAGACCGCCATCGAAGCCACCCCAGGCGTTGAAGTCCCAGTCGACACCACGGACTTCGCCCTGGTCGTTGATGACGAAGGTCGGCCCGCTGTCGCGCACCCAGGCGTCATCGCTGGACATTTCCACCAGGCGGATATTCGGCACATCCAGGCGCGCCCGGGCGTTTTCATACTGTGCGGCGGACACCGCCACGGTCACCGGTTCGAAACGCGCAATGGCCCGGGCCACGGCGGCATGGGCGGCCTGCGCCGGCTTGCCGCCCAGGCGCCAGTTGTCCGGGCGCTCGGGCCAGATCATCCAGACCTGGGTTTGTGCCGCCCACTCGGCGGGCATATGGAAGCCGTCGGCGCGCGGCGTGCTGGGCAAAGTGGTCATGCGATCAGGACTCCAGGGAACCATCGAGGGTTTTCAGGGCAGCGTACAGGTTCGGTCGCCGGTCGCGGAACGAGCCCCAGGCGCTACGGGTATGTTCAAGTTCGTCGAGGTCGAAGCTGTGGACCAGGATGCCCTCTTCGGTTTCGTTGAGTTCCTCGACTTTCTCGCCGTACTGATTGGCGATGAACGATGAGCCATAAAAGGTAATGTCGTAGCCGTCCTGCTCTTCATTGCCGATGCGGTTGCTGGCGATCAGCGGCATCAGGTTGGCGCCGGCGTGACCTTGCTGCACGCGCTGCCAGTGGTCGCGGGAGGAAATGCTCTGGTCATGCGGCTCGCTGCCAATGGCGGTCGGATAGAACAGGATTTCCGCACCTTGCAGGGCCATGCTGCGGGCGCACTCGGGAAACCACTGGTCCCAGCAGATACCCACGCCGATCTTCGCGTAGCGGGTGTTCCACACCTTGAAGCCGGTGTCGCCCGGGCTGAAGTAATACTTCTCGTGGTAGCCGGGGCCGTCCGGAATGTGGCTTTTACGATAAATCCCGAGGTTGCTGCCGTCGGCGTCGATGATCGCGATGCTGTTGAAGCGCGCGCGGCCGGCCAGTTCGAAGAAGCTGATGGGCAGCACCACCTGCAGTTCCCTGGCGACTTTCTGGAAGTGCTTGATGGCGACGTTGTCTTCCACCGGGGTGGCCAGCTGCAGGTAGTCCGGGTTCGGCTTCTGGCAGAAATATGGGGTTTCGAACAGCTCCTGGATCAGGATGATCTGCGCGCCCTTGGCGGCGGCTTCGCGCACCAGCCTCTCGGCGCTCTCGAGGTTGGCTTCGAGATCCCAGGAACAAGCCATCTGGGTGGCGGCGACGGTAACGATACGACTCATGGATCATCTCCTGGGCGAATGCGCTGGGGCAATTCTAGGCATCGACCGATGACAGATTGAGAATAGCCGGGCATAGGGGGGGCTCGGCCGGGGCGATGGCGACTTTATAGCCGATAAAAATCGATAAATAAAGCGTAAATAGGATGCACAGAATATTTAAATGCAAATTTATCCGATATAAATCGATCTAATAGATCATCTGGCAGGACGCTTTCACGGGCAAGCCCGGCTCCTGCAGTGCAAGGTCGTCCACACATGTGTGTACGCCACAAAACTGTAGGAGCCGGGCTTGCCCGCGAAAAGTGCGAAGCACTCAGCGATCTCAGAGCCCCTCGTCCAGCACCTTGGACAGCATGTCGACAAAGAAATCCACGCTCCGCCGGCTGGTGCACATCGGCGGTTTGATCTTGAGGATGTTCAGGTAGTCGCCAGTCGGCTGCATGAAAATCCCCAGCTCGCGCAGGCGCTCGCACAACAGCGCGGTCTCCTCGGTCGCCGGCTCCAGGGTTTCGCGGTTGCGGATCAGTTCCGCGCCGAGGTAGAAGCCGGAGCCGTGTACCGCGCCCACCAGTGGATGCCGCTCGATCAGCGCTTCCAGACGCTCCTTGAAATAGCCGCCCACCACCTCGGCGTTTTCCCAGAGTTTTTCCTCGGCCATCACATCGAGCACGGCGATACCGATACGGCAACTGACCGGGCTGCCGCCGGAGGACGAAAAGAAATACCCCTCGGCCTCCAGCGCCTCGGCGATCTCCCGGCGGGTGATCACCGCGCCCAGTGGCTGGCCGTTGCCCATGCCCTTGGCCATGGTAATGATATCGGGCACCACGCCCTGCTCCTCGAAGCCCCAGAAGAACTTGCCCATGCGCCCGTAACCCACCTGGATCTCATCGGCGATACACACGCCACCCCGGGCCCGGACCAGCGCATAGACCTGCTGCAAGTAGCCCGGCGGCAACGCAATACCGCCAGCGTTGCCATACACCGGCTCGCAGATAAACCCCGCCAGTTGACGATTTTCCGCCGCCAGCTTGGCCAGGTTGTGTTCCACGCTGCGCACGTAGTCCGGTGTACTGGTGCTGCCACGGAATGCCCCGCGATAGGTGTTGGGGGCAGTCACCGGATGTACCCAGTCCGGGCGGCTGCTCAGGGCCTTGGGATTGTCGGCAATCGAGGTGGACACCGCATCGGCCGCCACCGACCAGCCGTGATAGGCCTCCAGCACGCTGAGCATGTCGCGGCCGCCGCTGTAGGCCCAGGCCAGGCGGATCGCCAGGTCGTTGGCCTCGGTACCACTGTTGACCAGGAATACCCGGTCCATGGAGTCCGGTGCCAGCGCCAGCAGCCGCTCGGAAAACTCGGTCACGGCGGCGTAGTGAAAGCGCGAGTTGGTATTGAGCAGCGACCACTGCCGCGCCGCTTCGGCCGCCATGCGTGGATGCCCATGCCCCAGCACCGCGACGTTATTGAGCATGTCCAGGTAGGAACGGCCTTGCATGTCGATCAGGTGGTTGCGCCAGCCACGCTCGATACGCGGCGGATCGACGTAGTAGTGTTTTTGCGTGCGGGCGAAGCTGGCGTCGCGCCGGGCCAGCAGGTCCGCCGAATCCAGCTCGGGCTCGGCATCGCAGGCCAGTCCCAGCAAGTTCGCCGGCGACGGGCACAACGCCTGCCAGGCGGCGGCCCGCGACGGCGCGCAGAACAACGGCGGGGTCAGCTCGGCGTGGCGGCACAGTTGCACCCGCAGGGGCCCCTCGGCCTCGCCCAGCACCTGCCCCTTGACCACCGCGGCGCCGGATTTGAGGGATGCCTTCACCCCCCACAGCCGCACACTCAGTTGCGCGCTGGCCAACAGTAGGGCGCCATCGCTCATGATCCGCAGGGTCCCGGCGAACGGCGACTCCACGGTGGTGCCGCCGGGCACCTGCAAGGCTACGTGCAAGGGAAAGGTGTCCGGCTCGCTGGCGCTGTCGGGCCGGGTGCGGGACAAGCGATATTGCCCGTAGCGGCTGGCCGCCAGGCCATGGGTCGCGGCGGCCTCGGCGAGCAGGCGTTCGTCGATGCCACTCTGTTCCCAGTTGCCCGCCGCGAAATGCGGGCTGAGTACGCCCAGGTCGATCAGTGCGAACTCGCGGCCCACCAGCCCGGGCAGCAACGGGGCAAACCCTTCGCTGGCAATCGGTACCAGGGTTTCGCCAACGGCCGTGAGTATCGCCGTCTCCATCAGTTCGAAGGGTACCGAGGTGGCCACCTGGAAGATTTCCCACTCATGGGCCAGGTTATCGCGGCTGTAGGTATTGCCCGGGTCGATGCCGACCTGCTGTTCGCCGCTGAGCACCAACACCGCCGCCCGCGCCACGATCAGCGGCCACAGCGCGAGCAGTTCTTCGCGCAGCAACGGGTTGACCGCATGATAGGCGCGGACCGCCGGCAGAATCACAAAGGGATCGCCTTCGGCATGGTGCAGCAGTGCCGCGCAGGTCACCGACAGGTCGGCGATGCGCCAGGTATGGACCAGGTCGCCGAAATCGATCACCCCCTGCAGTTGCCAGTGACGCTGGGCGTCGCGCTGCCAGACCACGTTGTCGTCGGTGATATCCAGGTGAACGGCCTGCGCCGGCAAGACCTCGACCAGCGGGTGCAGGCGCCACCGGGCCTGTGCGGCCGCGTCGCGCACCCGCGTTTGCCGGCCCGCGTCCTTGAGCACCGGCAGCAGATGTTCGATCAGTGCATCGGCATGCCGGGGGTCCCACTGCAGGGTGCGCGCCAGGCCCGGGTGCTGGAAGTCGGCCAGGGCCAGGTCCATTTCCGCGCACAGTCGCCCGAGGCCCTCCACCAATTCGCGGCCCAGATGCTTGAGATGGGTCAGCGACTGGCCTTCGATGTACTCCAGCAGACGCACGTGCACGGGCTGGCCGTCCAGCTCCAGGGACAACAGGTCCTGGCCGTTGCGCGCGGTGATCACCCGTGGCACTCGCAGGCCGGCACGCCCGCCGAGGTGCGCCAGGCCCGCATGCTGGGCCTGCAATTCCAGCGTGGCGTAATCGCCGTGACAGATTTTCAGGACAAAGCGGCCTTCATCGCAGTCGACACGATAATTGAGGTCCTGCTGGCTCCCCAATGCCCGCAACACGCCAGAGAGGCCGTAATGTTCCTCAAGCAGCCTCAGCGCCTGCGGTGCCGACACATTCGGACTGGGTAAACTGGCACGATGGATCAACGTGGCGAGCAACATGCGACGACTCCCTGAAGTTTTTGTTGGCTGTCTATATCGCCATTGGTGACGCCAAGACGCAAGTGCGACGATGAAGTCAGCCCCACGGGACCCCATACATCGCCTTGACACTTGCACCAGGGAGCGCCTGCCCACAAGCTATGCTCCATTCAGCTTGAGTCTGCTTAAGGAAAAAGGCACACCGATATGCGTATTCTAGTCACCGGCGGCGCCGGTTTTATTGGCTCTGCCCTGATTCGGCATCTGATCCGCCATACCGGGCATGAAGTCCTTAACCTGGACAAGCTTACCTACGCCGGCAACCTCGAATCGCTGACCAGCATCGCCAGTGACAGCCGCTATGAGTTCGTCCAGGCCGATATCGTCGACCAGGCCACCGTCAGCGCGGTGCTGGCACGCTTCGAGCCCCATGCAATCATGCACCTGGCCGCGGAATCCCATGTGGACCGCTCCATCGACGGGCCATCGGACTTTATCCAGACCAATATCGTCGGCACCTATAGCTTGCTGGAAGCCGCCCGCGGCTACTGGTCGGAACTGGCCCCACCTGCAAAAAGCGCGTTCCGCTTTCACCATATTTCCACCGACGAAGTGTATGGCGACTTGCATGGCGTCGATGACCTGTTTACCGAAACCACCCCATACGCCCCCAGTTCACCGTACTCCGCGAGCAAGGCGGCGTCCGATCACCTGGTCCGCGCCTGGCACCGCACCTACGGTCTGCCGGTGTTGCTGACCAACTGCTCGAACAACTACGGGCCATTCCACTTCCCGGAAAAGCTGATCCCGCTGGTGATCCTCAACGCCCTGGCCGGCAAGCCACTGCCGGTATACGGCGACGGTCTGCAGGTGCGCGACTGGCTGTTCGTCGAGGACCATGCCCGCGCTTTGTTCAAGGTGGTGACCGATGGCGTGGTGGGCGAGACCTACAACATCGGTGGGCATAACGAACAGAAGAATATCGATGTCGTGCGCGGCATCTGCGACCTGCTGGAAGAACTGGCGCCGGCGCGCCCGGTCGGGGTGGAAAAATTCACCGACCTGATCACGTTCGTCAAGGATCGTCCGGGCCATGACCTGCGCTACGCTATCGACGCGGGGAAAATCGAGCGCGAGTTGGGCTGGACCCCGCAGGAAACCTTCGAAAGCGGCCTGCGCAAGACCGTGCAATGGTATTTGGAGAACCTGGAATGGTGCCGTCGCGTCCAGGATGGCAGCTATCAAGGCGAGCGCCTGGGCGCGCTTGACCACAAGGAACTGTTGGCATGATGAAAGGTATTGTCCTCGCGGGCGGCTCGGGCACCCGACTGCACCCGATTACCCTCGGCGTTTCCAAACAACTGCTGCCGATCTACGACAAACCGATGATCTACTACCCGATCTCGGTACTGATGCTCGCCGGTATTCGTGACATCCTGGTGATCTCCACTCCCCAGGATCTACCGCAGTACCGCAACCTGCTGGGCGACGGTGGCCAGTTCGGGGTTCGCTTCAGCTACGCCGAGCAACCGTCTCCGGATGGCCTGGCCCAGGCTTTCCTGATCGGCGAAGACTTCATTGGCGACGACCCGGTGTGCCTCATCCTGGGCGACAACATCTTCCACGGCCAGCATTTCGGCGATCAGTTGAAGCACGCCGCGCGGCGGCCGAGCGGTGCGACAGTCTTCGGCTACTGGGTCAAGGACCCGGAACGTTTCGGTGTCATCGACTTTGACAGCGAAGGTCGAGCCCTCTCGATCGAAGAAAAACCGATAAAACCGAAATCCAGCTATGCGGTGACCGGCCTGTATTTCTATGACAACGACGTGATCGAGATTGCCAAGGCCGTCAAGCCTTCGCCTCGCGGCGAGCTGGAGATCACCGACGTCAACAACGCTTACCTCAAGCGCGGCGACCTGCATGTCGAACGCTTCGGACGCGGCTTTGCCTGGCTCGATACCGGGACCCACGACAGCCTGCTGGAAGCCTCGCAATACGTGCAAACCATCGAACACCGTCAGGGGCTGAAAGTCGCCTGTCTGGAAGAGATCGCCTACCAGAACGGCTGGATCGACCAGGAGCATCTGCTGGAGCGGGCCAGATATTTCGGCAAGACCGGCTATGGGCAATACCTGTTTACCGTCGCGGGAGAGCATTGATGAAGGCAACGCCAACACGCCTGCCAGGCGTGCTGATCCTCGAACCCAAGGTGTTTGGCGACGAGCGCGGCTTTTTCTATGAGAGCTTCAACGCCCGGGCCTTCCAGGAAGCCACGGGGCTCGACGTCCCGTTCGTCCAGGACAACCACTCGCGTTCGCAGCAAGGGGTCTTGCGCGGCCTGCATTACCAACTGGAAAACACCCAGGGCAAGCTGGTGCGGGTGATTGCCGGTGAAGTCCTGGATGTGGCCGTGGACATTCGCCGCAGTTCGCCACATTTCGGCCAATGGGTAGCGGTGCGCCTGTCCGCCGAAAACAACCGCCAATTGTGGATACCCGAGGGTTTCGCCCACGGCTTTGTAGTCCTCAGCGACTCCGCCGAGTTCCTCTACAAGACCACCGACTACTACACGCCCAGCGCCGAACGCTGTATTCGCTGGGACGATCCAACCCTGGCCATCGACTGGGAGTTCGACGGCGTTCCCCAACTGTCGGCCAAGGATCTGAACGGTAAATCCCTGCACGAGGCCGATCTGTTCGAATGAATACCGCGCCCCTGAAAATCCTCATCAGCGGTCAGCACGGCCAAGTCTCCCGAGCCCTGCAACAGCGACTCGCCGACCTGGGCGAACTGATCGTCCCGGGGCGTGACCAGCTCGACCTGACGCAGCCGGAACAGATTCGTCAACAAGTCCGCACCCTGCGCCCCGACCTGATCATCAACCCGGCGGCCTACACCGCCGTCGACCAGGCCGAAAGCGAACCGGAACTGGCGTTCGCCATCAACGCCACGGCGCCAGGCATCTTCGCCCAGGAAGCCGCCAGCCTGGGCATCCCACTGATCCAATACTCCACCGACTACGTGTTCGACGGCAGCAAGGACAGTCCCTACACCGAAGACGACCCGACCAACCCGCTGAGCGTCTACGGCGAGAGCAAGCTGGCTGGCGAGCGAGCTATCGCCGCCGCCCATGACCAGCACCTGATCCTGCGCACCTGCTGGGTGTACTCCAATCACGGGCGCAACTTCCTGCTGACCATGCAGCGGTTGCTGCAGGAAAAGCCGGAATTGCGCATCGTCGCCGACCAGATCGGCGCGCCCACCTGGGCCGGCACCATCGCCACCAGCACCCGCGCCCTGATCGAGCGCTGGCGGAATGGTCACGCTGGCGCCTGGGGCACCTATCACCTGACCGCCAGCGGCGAAACCTCCTGGTTCGGCTTTGCCCAGGCCATCGCTGAGCATTTGCTCGCGCAGGACAAACCCTGCGCCCTGCTCGAAGCTATTCCGTCCAGCGCCTACCCGACGCCCGCCACCCGGCCGTTGAACTCACGCCTGGATTGCCGCCGCCTGTTGCGCGAATGGCAAGTATCCCAACCCGACTGGCACGCCGCGTTGCGCGAGTGTCTTGCGGAGCAGGGCTAGAGCACGCAAACAATGCGGATCGCGTCATTTATTGATTGCCCGCCCTACCCCATAATGCGTCGGATTCCATCGGCGCATTCTCTTCATGATCACGAGCACCACCCTTCCCCGCAGACCCCGCTGGCGCAGCCTGGCCCTGCTGTTCCTGTGCCTGGCGCCGCTGTTGTGGCCGCTGGAACACCTGGCCGAACGGTATTACCGTAACGAACTGATCAGCCAGAACCGCCAGACCCTCGACCTGTATGTCGCCAACCTGTTGGGCACCCTGCACCGTTATGAGGTCCTGCCGCAGATCCTCGGCGACCTGCCGGCTCTGCGCAACGCGTTGGAAGAGCCAGGCCAAAGCCTGCGCCTGAACAATGCCAACAGCCTGCTGGAGAGCATCTGCGCCCAGACCGGCGCCGAAGTGATGTACCTGATGGACACCAACGGCAAGACCCTGGCGGCCTCCAACTGGGACAAACACGACAGTTTCGTCAATCGCAACTTTGCCTTCCGGCCCTACTTCACCGAAGCCATGGCCGGGCACCTGGGCCGCTTCTTCGGCCTCGGCACGACCTCGGGCAAGCGCGGCTACTTCTTTGCCGCGGCCGTGCGCGAAGGACAAAAGATCATTGGCGTGCTGGTGGTCAAGGTCGATCTGGACCGCACCGAAAGCCTGTGGGGCAAGACTCCGGAACAATTGATGATGACCGACCACAACGGCGTGGTCATTCTCACTTCGCACCCGCAATGGCGCTTTCGCTCGACCCGCGTGCTGAGCGAACAGGAACGCAACGCGATCACCGCCGTGCAACCTTACCCGACCCGCAATCCCCAGCCCTTGTACCTCAATCCCGATGCCTGGCTGACCCAGACCCAACAGATCGAGGAAACCGGCTGGAACGTGAGCATCCTCGCGCCACGGACCCTGGTCGACCGCCCGGTGCGCACCGTCGTCGCGGTCGGCGGCGCCGCCCTGCTGGTGCTGATGCTGCTGCTCGGCCTGATGATGCAGCGCCGCCGCCATTACCTGGACCGGATCGCTTTCGAGGCCAAGGCCCGACGCGAGCTGGAAATGCGCGTCGCCGAACGCACCAGCGACCTGGAAGGCCTCAACCGGCGCCTCAAGCAGGAAGTGCTGGAACGCGAGCACGCCCAGCAGGAGCTGGTGCGTGCCCAGGATGATCTGGTCCAGGCCGGCAAGCTCTCGGCGCTGGGCACCATGTCGGCGAGCATCAGCCACGAGCTCAACCAGCCGCTGGCGGCGATCCGCAGCTACGCGGAAAACGCCGAGGTGCTGCTCGACCACCAGCGCACCGACGACGCCCGTGGCAACCTCAAGCTGATCAGCGAACTGACCGGGCGCATGGCCTCGATCATCGCCCACCTGCGCGCCTTCGCCCGCCGCGACCGGCATGCTCCGGAAAGCGTGGCCCTGCAACCAGCCCTGGACGATGCCCTGGCCTTGTTGGCCAAGCGCCGGCGGGCCATGGAAGTCGAACTGATCCGTGACTTGCCGGCGGCGACCCTATGGGTCCAGGCTGGTGAAACCCGCTTGCGCCAGGTACTCGGCAATCTGCTGGCGAACGCCCTCGACGCGCTGACCGAAAAGGGCCCGCCGCGTAAACTCTGGTTGAGCGCGCAATCCACCGAACAGGGCGTCAGCCTGACGATTCGCGACAATGGCCCAGGCTTCTGCCTCGAAGCCCTGGACCGCGCTGGCGAGCCGTTCTACACCACCAAGACACGAACCCAAGGACTGGGCCTGGGCCTGGCGATCTGCGATTCGCTGATGCGCGCCTTCGGCGGCGAGCTGTTGTTCGCCAACCACCGCGAAGGCGGTGCCTTGATCACCCTGCGGATGCGCGCTGGCGCACCGGGGGTCAGCTTGCAACCACCCGAGGACTCGAGTGTATGAAAATCGACCAGCAGATCCAGGTGGTACTGATCGACGACGATCCCCACTTGCGCCAGGCCTTGAGCCAGACCCTGGACCTGGCCGGCCTGAAGATCCTCCCGCTGGCCGAAGCCCAGGGCCTGGCCGCGGACATCGAGCGCGACTGGCCGGGGGTGATTGTCAGCGACATTCGCATGCCGGGCATGGATGGCCTGGAGCTGCTCAAGGAACTGCATGCCCAGGACCCGGAGCTGCCGGTGCTGCTGATCACCGGTCACGGCGACGTGCCCCTGGCCGTGCAAGCCATGCGCGCCGGTGCCTATGACTTCCTGGAAAAACCCTTCGCCAGCGATGCTTTACTCGACAGCGTGCGCCGGGCCCTGGCCCTGCGTCGCCTGGTGTTGGACAACCGCAGCCTGCGCCTGGCCCTGAGCGACCGCCAGGAACTCAGCGCACGCCTGGTCGGGCACTCGCCACTGATGCTGCGTCTGCGCGAACAGATCGGCGCCCTGGCGGCGACCCGGGCCGATGTATTGATCCTCGGCGAGACCGGCGCTGGCAAGGAAGTCGTGGCACGGGCACTGCACGACCTGTCGAACCGCCGCAACGGGCCTTTCGTGGCGATCAACGCCGGGGCCTTGGCCGAGTCGGTGGTGGAAAGCGAGCTGTTCGGCCACGAGCCGGGGGCTTTTACCGGAGCGCAGAAACGCCGGATCGGCAAGTTCGAATTCGCCAACGGCGGCACCCTGTTCCTCGACGAAATCGAAAGCATGAGCCTGGACGTGCAGGTCAAACTGCTGCGGCTGTTGCAGGAACGGGTGGTCGAACGTCTTGGCGGCAACCAGCAGATTCCCCTGGATATCCGTGTGATCGCCGCGACCAAGGAGGACCTGCGCCAGGCGGCCGACCAGGGACGCTTCCGCGCCGACCTGTATTACCGCCTGAACGTCGCGCCGCTGCGGATTCCGCCGTTGCGCGAACGCGGCGAAGACGCCCTGATCCTGTTCCAGCACTTCGCCGACGAAGCCAGCGCCCGCCACGGTCTACCAGCGCATACCCTGCAACCGACGCAGCGCGGCCTGCTGTTGCGGCATACCTGGCCGGGCAATGTGCGTGAACTGCAAAATGCCGCGGAGCGCTTCGCCCTTGGCCTGGAACTGGCCCTGGACAACACCCCCGGGAACCTCGATGCGAACATTGCCGGCGACCCGGGCACGAGCTTGAGCGAGCAGGTGGAGCACTTCGAGAAATCCCTGATCGCCGCCGAACTGGCGCGCTCCCACGGCTCGCTGCGCAGCCTTGCCGAAGCCCTGGGCATTCCGCGCAAGACCCTGCACGACAAGCTGCGCAAACACGGTTTGAGCTTTGACAGCGTCGGCACCGCCGCCAGCGACGAGCTCGAATGAATCACATCCAAGAGGTCAGTGCATGAACCGCGACAGTCGTTACCTGGAATCCATCCTCCATCACGACATTCCGCTTACCCGCGACATGGGCCTGAAGGTCCTCGACTGGCAGGCCGGGCAGTTGCGCCTGCACTTGCCGCTGGAGCCCAACGTCAACCACAAGAGCACCATGTTCGGTGGCAGTCTTTACTGCGGCGCGGTACTGGCCGGCTGGGGCTGGTTGCATTTGAGCCTACGCGAGGCCGGCATCACCGAGGGACATATCGTGATCCAGGAAGGCCGGATCGATTATCCGTTGCCGGTAACGGGAGATGCCCAGGCGATCTGCGACGCGCCGCAGGAGAAGGTCTGGCAAAAATTTCTGGCGACCTACCAGCGTTATGGACGGGCGCGGCTGACGCTTGAGACGCGGGTGGTGAATGTGGGCAGCGAGGACGCGGCGGTGCGCTTCAGCGGGCAGTACGTGTTGCACCGCTGACAGGAAGAACAGGGCTGCCTCCCTTGACCTTGCGGCGCCTGCCCCAGCGTCTTCGCGAGCAAGCTCCGCTCCCACAGGATCTGAGTCGCGCGATCCTTCGTGCTCGACGCAAAATCCAATGTGGGAGCGGAGCTTGCCCGCGAAGAGGCCCTGAAGACCACCAACCAATCTCTAGGGGGTTCGCAGCCAGTCCGGCAATTGCCCGCGCCATTGCGCCTTGGCCGGCAAGGCCAGGAAAAACGGATTGAGCAATGACTCCCGCGGCGGATAGCTGAAGCACTCGCCGCTCAACTCCAGCACCTCGCCACCCGCGCCCTCCAGCACGCCCTGGGCCGCCGCCGTATCCCACTGCGAAGTCGGCGCCAGGCGCGGGTAGAAGTCCGCCGCGCCTTCGGCCAGCAAGCAGAACTTCAGTGAACTGCCGATATTCGCCAAGGCCAGTTCGCCAAGGCTGGCGCTCAACCCCGCCAACAACTTCTCCTGCTCCGGGCTCGAATGCCGGCGACTGGCGACAACGGTAAACGCCTCTCCCGCCGCCGGCACTTCACGGACCCGGATCGGCTGCGGCGCCGCGTCGGCTTCCGCGCGCCAGGCGCCCAAGCCGGCACCGCCGAAATAGCAGCGACCATTGGTCGGCATCGACACCACACCGAACACCACCCGGCCCTGCTCGATCAAGGCGATATTCACGGTGAACTCCTCGCTGCCGGCAATGAACTCCTTGGTCCCATCCAGCGGGTCCACCAGCCACCAACGCCGCCAACCGGCGCGCACCGCCTGGGCAATATCGGCATCCTCTTCGGACAACACCGGGATACTCGGGTCCAGGGCCGTCAAACCATCGAGGATCAGGTGATGGGCGGCGATATCGGCGGCGGTCACCGGCGAGGCGTCGGCCTTGTCCATGACCTGCACGTTGGCCCGCCAAAACGGCAGGATGACTTCGCCGGCCCGGCGCGCCAGGTCGATCACCGGGGCCAGGTACGGGTGCGGCAGATTCGAAAAAAACTCACTCACGATTGAAAGACTCCACGCTGGGTCAACAGATCTCGCGCCAGATACAACGCGGCCAGGGCACGCCCTTCGCTGAACTGCGGGTTCTGCACCAGGCCGGTCAATTCCCGCAGATTGACGCGTTCGACCCGCATCGGCTCCGGCTCGTCGCCTTCCAGGCGCTCCTCATACAGATCGGTGGCCAGGACCACCTGGATCTTCTGGCTCATATAGCCGGGCGACAAGGACAGCTCGGTCAGGTGCTCCAGTTGCCGCGCGCCATAACCCGCCTCCTCCTTGAGCTCGCGCTCGGCCGCCGCCAGCACGTCCTCGCCCGGCTCGATCAGGCCCTTGGGCAGGGACAGCTCGTATTCGTCGGTGCCGCCGCAATACTCTTCCACCAGCAGGGCATGCTCGGCATCGATCATCGCCACGATCATCACCGCACCATAACCCGCACCCCGGCCGACCAGACGCTCGTAGGTCCGCTCAACGCCGTTGGAAAAGCGCAGTTGCACTTCCTCGACACGGAACAAACGACTACTGGCGACAATCTCGCGGGCGAGGACGGTGGGTTTCTGGCGCATGGGGCGGCTCCTGAGCATGAACGGGTTACTATACCGTGGCTTTCCGATTGTCTGTGTCGGATATCTTTCTACCGTTCGAGAAGTTTCCCATGCCTTCATTGCCCTGGCGCGACATCGATACCGTTCTGCTGGATATGGACGGCACCCTGCTGGACCTGCACTACGACAACCACTTCTGGATGGAGCACCTGCCCCGCAGGTATGCCGAGTTGCATGGCGTCAGCCGGGAACTGGCCGAGCAGGAACTGATGCCGTTGTTCAAGAACCATGCGGGCCAGTTGAAATGGTACTGCCTGGACTTCTGGAGCACCGAGTTGAAGTTGCCGGTGCGTGAGCTGAAGCTGGAGACAGCCCATCTGATTGCCCTGCGCCCGGATGCCGATACCTTTCTGGCGGCCATCCGCCAGGCCGGCAAGCGGGTCATCCTGATCACCAACGCCCACCGCGACTCCCTGTCGTTGAAGCTGGAGCGGATCGAATTGTCGCCGTATTTCGAACGCATGATCAGTTCTCATGACTACGGCTTCGCCAAGGAAGACCCGCAGTTCTGGGATGCCTTGCAGGCCGATATCGGCTTCGACCCGGCCCGCAGCCTGTTTATCGACGACACCTTGCCGATCCTGCGCAGTGCCCGGCGTTTTGGCCTGGCGCATCTGCTCGCGGTCAGCGAACCGGACAGTCGCAAGGGGCCCAAGGACACTGAAGAATTCGAAGCCGCCGACGATTACCGGAGCTTGCTCAACGGCCTGGAGTAAGGCCGTTTTCAAAAGCACCGCACACTTTCTGGACACCGTCGCCCCCCAGTCAACACGCCCCCTGTGGAAGCCCTGGAGCCTGGCATCGCCCTCACGGCCGCAATCGCCAGCAAGCCGGCCTACATCAAGATGCGAAAGATTTGATCGGTGACGTCCGGCCAGGTTCCGATCCCCCACCAACAAGGATGGTCCAGGCGCGCTAGAATCCACGGCTGCACAGCCCGCGGAGCGACGATGGACATCAAACAGCTGAAATTCCTGATTGCCCTGGACGAAACCCGGCACTTCGGCCAGGCGGCGGCGCGCTGCCATATCACCCAGCCAACGCTGTCGATGCGTCTGCGCAGCCTGGAAGAGGAACTCGAGCTGCAACTGGTCAACCGCGGCCAGCGTTTCGAAGGCTTCACCGCGCCTGGCGAACGGGTGCTGGCCTGGGCCCGTACCGTGCTGGCGGCCTACGACGGCTTGCAGGCCGAAGCCGCCGCTTGTCGCGGCAATCTGGTCGGCACCCTGCGCCTGGGCGTGGTGCCGTTGTCCAGCTTCGATCCGGTGCAACTGATGCAACGCCTGCATCGCGAACACCCGAACCTGCGCTTCGAACTCTCGTCCTTGAGCTCCGAGCAGATCCTCGAGCAACTGGCGAGCAACCGCCTGGACCTCGCCGTGTCCTACCTGGAGCGCCTGGACACCGAGCGCTTCGAGGCCCTGGCCCTGGACGAAACCAGCATGGGCCTGCTCTACGACCAGCGCTTCTTCAGCTTCGGCGAGCCCCCCCTGAGCTGGGAGGCGCTGATCGAACTGCCCCTGGGCATGCTCACCAGCGGCATGCACTTTCGCCAGTCCATCGATCACAACTTCCACAGCCGCGGCCTGACCCCACGACCGCTGCTGCAAACCGATGCCGTTCATCAACTGCTGCAAGCCGTCCACGGCGGCCTGTGCTGCGCCATCATGCCGTTGCATGGCGGTCTTGAGGGCCTCACCGAGCATCTGCGCCTGCAACCCATCGCCGACGCCCGGACCCTGGCCCGACTCGGCCTGATCATGCGCCGTGGCGCGCCGCGCTCGGCATTGGCGGAAGCCTGTTTCGCCTTGTATCAGCAATGATCAGATGAGACTTGATCGACGCGCTCTATCGGCACATCAGTACTAGCGATTAGACGCGACCCTTTGTCGCGCCTAATCTTGACACTGGATACTCCGCCGGTAATGCCCCCCATGAACCCCAAGGATCCGGTCTGCGCGCTGCCTGCCACCTCGACGGCCGCGCCCGCCGCCAGCCAGAATTACCAGTACAGTGACCTCGGGCGCAGCGAAAGCGCCGAGACGGCACTTGCCGAAGAAGTGGCCCTGGCGATCGCCTACAACGGCATCAGCCAAGCGGTGATGCTGGTCACGCCCACGGACCTGGAAGACTTTATCGTCGGTTTCAGCATTGGCAGCGGCATCATTGCCGACGCCTCGGAAATCTACGACCTGAAACTCAGCGGCAACGGCTCGGCCCAGTATGCCCAGGTGGAAATCGCCAGTCGTGCCTTCTGGAACCTCAAGCAGCAACGCCGCCAATTGGCCGGGACCAGCGGCTGCGGCCTGTGCGGCGTGGAAGCGCTGGAGCAGGCGCTGCCCGAACTCAAGGTACTGCCCGGCGCGCCTCTGCCGCCGGTTGCCTGGCTCGATGACCTGCGCCAGCGCATCAGTGCGTTCCAGCCCCTGGGGCAATATTCCGGGGCCGTGCACGCCGCCCTGTTCATGAACGACCAGGGCGAACTGCTGCTGGGCCGTGAAGACATCGGCCGCCATAACGCCCTGGACAAGTTGATCGGCGCGCTGATCCGCCAGAACATCCCGACCCGCGGCGGCCTGGCAATTGTCACCAGCCGCTGCAGCCTCGAATTGATCCAGAAAGTCCTGCGCGCCGGCATCCAGACTCTGGTCAGCCTGTCATCGCCCACCGGCCTGGCCCTGCAATGGGCGCGCCGACACAACCTCAATCTCATCCACCTGCCGCAAAAGAATGCGCCGCGGGTCTATAGCCCTGCGATGGAGAAACCCGCGTGAGCAATCATCAACAAGCCGACCAGCCCCCCACCCCGCGCTACAAGCCCTACAAAGGCGCGGCCGGTGGTTGGGGCGCGCTGATCAGCGTCGCCCAGGCCTGGCTGACCAGCGATAACGCGCTGAAGAACCTGCGCATGATGCTCAAGACCAACCAGAACGGCGGCTTCGACTGCCCGGGCTGCGCCTGGGGCGACTCGCCGGAAAGCAGCATGGTCAAGTTCTGCGAAAACGGTGCCAAGGCGGTCAACTGGGAAGCCACCAAACGCCAGGTGGATGCGGCGTTCTTTGCCAAGCACAGTGTCACCTCGCTGTTCGAGCAAAGCGACTACTGGCTTGAGTACCAGGGCCGCCTGACCGAGCCGATGCGCTACGACCCGCTCACCGACCGCTACCGGCCGATCAGTTGGGAGGCCGCTTATGCCCTGGTCGCCAAGCACCTGCTCAATCTGGACAGCCCCGACCAGGCCGAGTTCTACACCTCGGGCCGGGCCAGCAACGAAGCCGCGTACCTGTATCAGCTGTTCGTGCGAGCCTTCGGCACCAACAACTTTCCCGACTGCTCGAACATGTGCCACGAGGCCAGCGGCGTGGCCCTGGCCCAGAGTGTCGGGGTGGGCAAGGGCACGGTGACTTTTGACGACTTCGAACACGCCGACGCGATTTTCGTCTGGGGCCAGAACCCCGGCACCAACCACCCGCGGATGCTCGAACCGCTGCGCGAGGCGGTGAAACGCGGCGGCCAGGTGGTCTGCATCAACCCACTCAAGGAGCGTGGCCTGGAGCGTTTCCAGCACCCGCAGCATCCGCTGGAAATGCTCACCAACGGCGACAAGCCGACCAACACCGCCTATTTCCGCCCGGCCCTGGGCGGCGACATGGCGCTGCTGCGCGGCATGGCCAAGTTCCTACTGCAATGGGAACGCGCGGCCCAGGCGGCGAATGGGCCGTCGGTGTTCGACCACGACTTCCTCAACGAACACACCGCCAATATCCTCGACTACCTGGCCGCCATCGACGCCACCTCCTGGGAGCAGATCGTCGCGCAATCGGGCCTGCCCCTGGTGGAGGTCGAGCAGGCGGCGCGGATGTACGTCAAAGGCAAGAACGTCATCATGTGCTGGGCCATGGGCATCACCCAGCATCGTCACTCGGTGGCGACCATCCAGGAAATCACCAACCTGATGCTGCTGCGCGGTAATGTCGGCCGGCCTGGCGCCGGCTTGTGCCCGGTACGTGGCCACAGTAACGTGCAGGGCGATCGCACCATGGGCATCAACGAGCGTCCAGCGGAGGCATTCCTCGATGCCCTGGAACGACGTTTCCAGTTCAAGGTGCCACGCCACAACGGCCATAACGTGGTCGAAGCCATTCACGCCATGCTCGAGGGGCGGGCCAGGGTGTTTATCGGCCTGGGCGGCAACTTCGCCCAGGCGACCCCGGACAGCCCGCGGACTTTCGAAGCCCTGCGCAACTGCGACCTGACCGTGCAGATCAGCACCAAGCTCAACCGCAGCCACCTAACCCACGGCAAGGAAGCGCTGATCCTGCCGTGCCTGGGCCGCACCGACATTGATCTCCAGGGCAAAGGCACCCAGGCCGTCACCGTCGAAGACTCGTTCAGCATGGTCCACGCCTCCAATGGCCAGTTGCAGCCACTGTCGAAACAGATGCGCTCGGAACCGGCGATCATTGCCGGCATCGCCGCCGCCACCCTGGGCGCCAACCCGGTGGACTGGCACTGGCTGGTGGCCGACTACGGACGCATCCGCGACCTGATCGCCGACACCATTCCCGGTTTCAAGGACTTCAATCAGCGCCTCCAACAGCCAGGCGGTTTCCACCTGGGCAACGCCGCCGGTTCACGCCGCTGGAACACCCCGTCGGGCCGGGCGAACTTCCGCGCGAACGGCCTACCGGCCGACTTGATTCATGAGCGCACCCACGCCACCGGCAAGAAACCGGACCTGATCCTGCAATCGATGCGCTCCCATGACCAGTACAACACCACCATCTACGGTCTCGATGACCGCTACCGTGGGGTCAAGGGCCAGCGCGACGTGTTGTTTGTCAATGAGGCGGACATCATCCGCCTGGGCTTCAAGCCGGGGCAGAAGGCTGACATCGTTTCGCTCTGGGAGGATGGCCGCGAGCGCCGGGTCAAGGGTTTCACCTTGCTGGCGTTCGATATCCCCGCCGGACAGGCTGCCGCCTACTACCCGGAAGTGAACCCGCTGGTGCCGTTGGAAAGCATCGGCGACGACAGCCATACACCGACCTCCAAGTTCGTCGCCATTGTCCTGGAGCGGGCCAGCGAAACCGGACTGATCATGGCCAGAGCGAGTTGATAGCCCCTCGGAGCGCTCTATAACCCATGCTTCGGATCGCCACCGCGGCAATAGCAAAAGGCCATTCGACAAACTGATGGCCCTTTACTAGAGTCTGCGGACGGTGCTCTTCATCCATTCATTCGAAAACGATGGCCGGCACCCGACCAGGGACCCTGCCCACCAGCAGGTCCTGTCCTCCCAGCACGGATTGCGGAGAGCATTCATGTCGATCACACCCGGTCATACCACGCACCACCACGGCGACACCCCTTCCCTCGCCAGCAAAGACAATCGCATCGTCAGCGCCGCGATTCACCCTGCCATCGGCGTGGCGCGGGTCGGCAACAGCGAGTCGGAATACTTTGTCGGGCCCCAGGTCACCTCCCCGCGCCCCGAGCCCCTGGGGTTCTACCGCGATGCCCAGGGCGCGTTGAAGCGCCAGGCCGCCGAGTTCCGGATCTATGGCTATAACCTGGCCGGAGAAGTGGTCGCGGAACTGACCGCTGAAAACGCCGACATCGTCTGGTCGGCCCATGTCGCCAACAGCAAGGCGCAGTGGTTTCAATGGCAATTGGCGATGGACATCCCCGAAGCCGCCAGCGTGGTGCTCCCCCTGCGCAATGCGACAGTCACCGGCGCCCAGGCCCGGAACGAACTGACCATTGACGGCGGCCTGCAGCACATCAGCGGGGCCAATGCCTCAGGTGTCGAATTCAACGGAACATTCCAGGGCACGCCGGTCTACCTCGGCGAATTGCTCACGGACGCTCAGGGCCGCCTGCTGTTTCTCGGCGGGCGCGGTGTTTCGGCTTCGCCCAAAGACACACCGATCTTCAACCCGGCCGACGACAACAGCTTCATCAACGCCGACGGCTGGTACGACGATACCTCGGACGGTTCGGTCAGTGCCCAGGTCAGCATCGGCGGGCGCGCGATCCCGGTGGAATCGGCCTGGGTCGTTACCGCGCCGCCGAACTATGCACCGCAGGTCAAGAGCGTGCGAACGCTGTACGACCTGACCTATGACCTGTTTATCCAGGCCGGTTGGCTGAAGGCCCCAACCACTGTCTCGTTCCGCCACGACGTCTACCCGATCCTGCAACGCCTGTCGGGCCTGCAATGGGTCAACCAGGGCTTTGCCACCCAATTCGGCCACAGCGGCCCCTACAACTTCGAGGACCCGGCGTTCATCGCCAAACTGGCCCGCAAACCCTTACCGAACAACTACGACCTCTACGCTGAAACCCGCCGCCAGATCCTCAACAGCTTCCGCCTGCCCCAGCCGACCGACAGCAATCCGCTGCCCTGGCCGTGGATCTATGGCGACTACATGGAGCTAGCGGACAACCCGAGCCCACGGCAGAATGCCTCGATTACCCAGACCCAGTACCTGGCCCTCAGCCGTTGGGCGGACGGCCACTTCGAAGCCGACTGGTCCAACGATCCACCGCCGGGGCACTTGGACTCGGTACCCTTGGCTGAACAACCGGCGATGCTCGATCGCGCGGCCCTGGACTTCTGCCTGGCCGATGCCTTCCACCCGGGCTGCGAAATGACCTGGCCGATGCGCCACCTGCCGCTGTACGCCAAGCCCTGGCGCATTCGCCAGCGGCCGGCCGGTAGCGCGCAACCCGACTACGGAGCAACCCTGGACCAGACCCAGGCACTGGCCATCGGTGGCCCTTTGTACGGACAGGCCCCCGGCGATCTGAACCGCTGGATGGGTCTGCCCTGGCAGGCCGACACCGCTTATTGCCGGGGTGGGTACGACACCGCCTATAACCCGTTCACCGCGACCTTCTGGCCGGCCCGGGTACCCAACCAGGTGCTCAGCGACGCGGATTACGCTCAGGTCGTCGACCCGGCCCTGCCGCCCGAATCACGCCTGGATGCCTTTGTCGATCGGAGCAACTGGAACGCACCGCTGCTGGTCGACGGCCCGGGAACCGACACCGCCGCACAGATGCAAGCCATGGTGGATATCTTCGGCTCCATGGGGTTGCTGGAAGTCCGGGCAGGTATCGCCAACAGCCCGCTGTATCCCGACACCATGATGGTTGCCAGTTATGGGCCGGATATCCCCACCGACGAGACACTCGCCGGCCAGCCGTTGCTCGCCGCGACCGCTACCGCAAGCACTCGACGGGTGTCGAGGGGCGCCAACTTCAGCAGTCCGGAAGAGGCCGCACAGGCGCACGCACTCAGGTCCCGGCGTCGTTCGGACTAGATGGTGCGCTACGACGTAGCCATTGTCGGCGGAGGCCCCGCCGGCTCGGCGACCGCGATCACCCTCGCCCGCCTCGGCTGGCGGGTGCTGTTGGCCGACTCGACAGCCCCCGGGCGCTTTCGGGTCGGCGAAGGTTTTCCGCCTTCGGCGCGCTCGCTACTCAATGACCTGGGGGTGCTCGACGGTTTTCTTGCCGCCGGGCATCGCCGCAGCTACGGCAATGTCTCCGTGTGGGGCTCGGACGAGCCGCACATGGACGACTTTATCTTTCACACCCATGGCCAGGGCTTTCAACTGGACCGTGCTGTTTTCGACAGCCAACTACGCGCGGCGGCGCGACAGCTCGGGGTATCGGTTCACGAATCCACCCGACTGAGCCAGACACCCGACGAGGACGGCTTCCGCCTGAGTCTGGCCCGTGACGGCCAGGAACAGCCGGCCCACTGCCGCTGGCTGATCGATGCCGGAGGTCGCCCGGCAGTGTTCGCACGCCAGCAGGGCGCGCAGCGCCTGAGCGATGATCGGCTGGTGGCGTTCTACCTGTTGCTACACAGTTCGCAAGGTACCGACCAAGATGGCCGGACCCTGGTCGAGGCCGTCGAGAACGGCTGGTGGTACAGCGTACTGCTGCCGTCGAGAGAACGACTGGTGACCTACCTCGGCGATCTCGACCTGCTTGATCGCCAGCAGCTGCTGAACGGCGAAGGCCTGTGGCGGCAGTTGGCAAAGACACGCCTGTTGTCGTCGCTGTGCCAGGCGCACGACTATCGCCCTGGCACCTCGGTCCACGGCATGGACGCCAGCAGCGGGCGGCTCTCGGTGTTCCACGGCTTACGTTGGGCGGCCGTCGGGGACGCGGCCTTGTCTTTCGACCCGCTGTCCTCGCAAGGCATTGCCACCGCACTGTACTGCGGCCAACACTGCGCCCAGGCAGTACATGCCGCGTTGCAAGGCGACCCTGCGGCACTACCAGGCTATGCCGAGCTACTGACACGGATCTATGCCGCTTACCTGGACAACCGGCAGCAGTTCTATGGGATGGAAAAACGCTGGAGCGAATCGATTTTCTGGAACCGACGCTAGGCCTTGAACAGCCCTTTCAGCTGCGCGGGACGCGCAAAATGAGTGTGTTCAAGCGACATGGGACTGACTTAGACCAACTAAGTTCCCCAGTAAAAACAGTAAGTTATGATTTTGTATACAACTCGTGTTATTCGTCGGATTTCGATTGTAACGTTTCCCACACAAGCCTCAGGATCGCGCCGTCATCCCTTTGAGGCTCCTCTCGCATGAAGTTCTCGTCGATTCTCTTGTTGTCCCTGAGCCTGGCCAGTGGCTTTGCCTGCGCCGGTGGAACCGCCGAAGCCGGTATCGGCGGCGCGCTGGGCGGGGTGCTCGGCTCGGCCGTCGGTCAGTCCCTGGGCGGCAACACCGGCTCGACCATCGGCGCGGCCCTGGGTGGTGCTGGCGGTAGTGCGGTGGGCGCGAACAAACACAGCCGTGGCGAAGCCGCCATCGGTGGTGCCCTAGGCGCCGCCGGCGGCAACGTGGTCGGCCGCAGCATGGGCGGTACCAATGGCAGCCTGATCGGCGCCGCCGCTGGCGGCGGCGCGGGTGGCGCGCTGGGCAACTACATGGGTAACTCCAGCGATCGCGAAGGCGGCCATTACCGTGGCGACCGCCGTGACTACCGTGGCGAACATCGCGGTCACGCTTATGGTCATCGCAAGCATCGCCGGCATTGGGACGACTGACCGTCCGTAACAGGGGGGGACGTCTCCCCCTGCTTTCGCTCCCAGAGGGCATGGCAGGACGAGCGGCAAAGAAGCCGTCCGAGCCGCTGTTCGAACGAGTCGCCGAATTACAAACCATTACATCTTTTCTATCACCCAACCTTAAGCCAAATTCCTAGAAGCCGCCGATTAGAGCTTTGCTGCCATGACCTCAGCAGCCAGCGTGATTGTTGAACAAAGGCTCTGATACCTAGCGGGGCAGTCAGTTTAAAAAACCGTTCCAGCCGCAAAAAACCAGGTCGCCTGCCTCGTCGGATTAAGGGTTATCCCGATATTGACATCAATATGCTACCTATATGATCCGCCGACCTTGAGCTATGCAATGGAAGCAGGAGATGCGGATCTATCTTGGAGTCTGGCCAGGCATCGGGCCAAGTACTGTCGGGCGGTACTTCAGGCAGTCCCTTCTCAACGGCACACCTGATCATTGTCATGGTGATCGCCCTCGCCTTGCGTGTCACACCACGTTCGACCGTTGCAGCAAGCCCTCCCCTTACGCCAGTGCCCGATACCGACCTCGACCGGTACACATGCCAGCCCGTGTTCATCCCGGGTCAGAGCCCGGACGAATAGTGGACGGCCGTGAACACGTTGCCGGGATGATCTCGCCATGTTCTCACTGAGCCTCGCCAAGCACGACACCCCGGCACAACTGCATCTGACGGGCAACCTGAGCGGGGCCGAGGTCAGCGCCGCCCGCGATCAGTTGCTCGGCCTGCTGCCGTTGCCGGCAGGGCCCTGGCAGCTGGACCTGGGCGGTCTGAACGAACTGGACAGCAGCGGTGCGCAACTGCTCCTGGCGATTCAGCGCGCCCTGTCGTCCATCGACCAGCCGACCACCGTGTCGCGGGTCTCGCCCGCGGTGCACGAACAGCTGAGGCTGCTGAACCTGGAATCGCTGTACCCCGCCGCCCCGAACGAGGACTGACCGATGCCCAGTGGCGAACAATGCAACCCGCCGCCATCCCTGGCCCCTATCCGCCAGCTCGGCCTGGCTGTGGCCCAGGACAACTGAAATGTCCAGCGAGCTCACGCCGCCGCCCCTCGGCGACAGCGAATTCCGCCGTCTGCAAAAGCTCATGGCCGATGCCTCGGGAATCGTCCTGGCGCCGAACAAGAGGCCGTTGATGGCCGAGCGCCTGACCCAGCGCCTGCACCATTACCGGCTCGACAACTACGCCGACTACCTGCGTCTGCTCGACCAGCCACCGAATCTCAATGAGCGACGGCTGGTGGTGGAGCTACTGATCAGCAACGAAACCTATTTCTTCCGTGAGCATCCGCACTTCGACTATCTCGGCAGTTGGCTGGCCGCTCGACAAGCACCGTTGAAATGCTGGAGCGCGGCCTGTTCCTCCGGCGAAGAAGCCTACAGCCTGGCCATGGTCGCCCAGGAACATTTGCACAACGGCGATTGGTCGGTCCTCGCCAGCGACCTGAGCCTGAGCGTGCTGGAGAAGGCCGGCGACGGCATTTACAACATGGCCCAGGCGAAATATTTTCCTCAGGGCTGGCTGCACCGCCATTGCCTCAGTGGCAGCGGTGACATGAGTGGCTACTTCCGGGTCCAGGCGGTCCTGCGCGAGCGGGTCAGCCTGCGGCAGATCAACATTGTCCGACCACTGCCCGATGACCTGGGGTTGTTCGACGTGATCTTCCTGCGCAATGTGCTGATCTATTTCAACAATGAGGAAAAGCAGCGCATCGTACAGCGCCTGGTCAGCCAATTGCGTCCCGGCGGGCTGCTATTCATCGGTCATGCGGAAAGCATCCACGGCCTCGACGTGCCGGTGCGGCTGCTCAGTCCCGCCGTCTACGAACGCCTATGAAGCCGTTGCTGTTTCTGCACCCCGGCGGCGACTTGCCCGGTCGGCGGCCGTGTGACCATCCGGCTCGCAGTTATCACGTGACGGCTTGGAGACGGCCCTCGTTCAACACGGCACTCGACGGCCCGCCGGCCTGACGGCACAAGCCTTCGGTGGACGTATTGTTTCGTCAAGTGGCCAGATATAAGGCATCCGGCCCTTGACCCCGACATAAACCACCGCAGCACGCCGAGGCGGCTGCGCCCTTTCCTTTGCGTCATTGGGCTTGAGCTTATGCTTTGTCGAATACTGCTTGCCGACGATTACCCGCTGTTTCGCGCGGGTATCAAGGCACTGCTGGAAAAACAACAAGAATACGAAATCGTCGGCGAAGCGGGCGATGGTCAGGCGGCGATCGAACTGGCTTCGCGGCTCAAGCCGGATATCGTGTTGCTGGACATGTCCATGGAGCGCATGAACAGCGTGGCGGCGCTCAAGGAGCTGTCGCTACGCGCGCCGCGCAGCAAGGTGCTGATGCTGTCGATGCACACCGACAGCCACTTCGTGATGAAGTGCCTGCAACTGGGGGCCCACGGCTACCTGCTGAAGAACGCCACGGTGCTGGAGCTGGAGCTGGCGCTCAAGGCCTTGCGCCATGGCGGCCAGTACCTGTCCTCGGCCGTGGTACCGCTGGTGGTCGACCAGGCGGTGCGCCAGACCCACAGCCAACCGATCCGCGCCCACCAGGTCGCGCTGACCGCCCGGCAACTGGAAATCCTCAGACTGATCGCCCGGGGCGAGAGTACCCGCTCGATCGCGGTCGGACTCGGCCTGAGCATCAAGACCGTGGAGGCGCATCGCTCGCAGATCATGCACCGACTACGGATTCACGATATTGCCGGCCTGGTACTGTTCGCGGTGCGCGAAGGAATCATTCAGCTCAACGACTGAAGCGCCTCGCGCAGGGCGGCGGGGATGGTCGCCGGCTGGTTCGAGGCGCGATCGACGAATACGTGAACAAAGCGCCCGGCCGCGCAGGCGTCGTCCTCACCGGCCTTGAACACGGCCAGTTCGTATTGCACCGAACTGTTGCCCAGCTTGCCGACCCGCAGGCCGATCTCGATGCGCTCGGGGAAGGCGATCGAGGCAAAGTAGTCACAGGCCGAACTGACCACGAAGCCGACGACTTCGCCGTCATGGATATCCAGGCCGCCCTGTTCGATCAGGTAGGTGTTCACCGCCGTGTCGAAAAAACTGTAGTAGGTGACGTTGTTCACGTGACCGTAGACATCGTTGTCATGCCAGCGCGTGATGATCGGCTGGAAGTGGCGATAGTCGGCGCGTTGCGGCAGGCGGTCGGTCATGGTGGGCTCCTGGGTCATGGCTGCAGGTGCTCGCTGAGAAAGCGCAAATAGCGCTCGCGATAGGCCGGGATTTCATTGGCCAGGTGGTGCCGGGCTTCGGCCAACAGCAGTATCTCGGGGCGGTCGAACTTGCTCCGTAGCACGGCGAGGTTATGCGCCCAGTCGACGGTCATGTCGGCCTGCCCTTGTACGATCAAAGGTCGTCGCGGGCTTTTCGCCGCCGACTCGATAGCGGGGATCCAGCGCGCCAGGGCACCGACCCAGGCCGTCGGCAGACGTTGCGGTTGCAACGGGTCGGCGAGCAGGAACGGCATGAACGCCGGGTCGTTGGTGTTCTCGCTGAAGCGCCGGGCGATGCCGTTGACGAAGGGCTTGAGCAGGTAATAGCTGAGCTTCGACCAGCCCCAGGCTCGCGGCCGCACCAACGGCGACAGCAGGATCACCTGACCCTGGGCCGGGCTGTCGCCACCGTGCCTGAGCAGATGGTCGATGACGATCGCGCCGCCGGTACTCTGGCCGAACAGGTGCCAGGGTTGCGGCAGATCGAGGCCGCGGGCCTCGTTGAACAGGCCCTGCAATGCCTGCTGGTATTGGGCGAAGTCGTCGATGCTGGCCCGCTCGCCACTGGACAGGCCATGGCCCGGCAGGTCGCAGGCAATCACCGCGAAGCCCTGGTCCAGCGCCCAGTCGACGATATGGCGGTACAGGCCCATGTGGTCGTAGAAACCGTGGAGCAGGAACAGCGTTGCCACCGGCGACGCCGGCAGCCAGAGCTGGCTGACCAGCTCGAAGTCGCCGCAGTTGAAGCGGCCCAAACGGCTGGCGGCGGGCGGATTACGCTGGGGCAGGTCCAGGCCGTAGAAGCGCTGGTAGGCCCGCGCCTCTTCCGACAAGGGCTGCGCCGCGACCAAGGGTCGCAGGCTGGAACGCAGGGAATCGGCGGCAAAGGTGACGGGCATAGGCTTTCCAGGCAAGGACACGACAACACCAAAGGCGTTTCACAGACCTGCGATATTCATCTGTCAGGGCAGGCATGGCAAGCTACGCGACCTTCGAGGACCGAATCGCCATGCCCCAGATACGTCACAAGACATTACTCGCCGGTCTGCTCGCCGCGATCTGCGCGACAGGCCTGTGGTTCGCCTATGCGTGGTTCCAGGGCCGCTATATCCGCGCCTTCAGCGAGCAGACCGCGCTATTCGCCGGTGACAGCCTGAGCCTGCCGGCGCAATTGGCCGGGCCGGGCAAGATCCGCCTGGTGCACTTCTGGGACCCGACCTGCCCCTGCAATGTCGGTAACCAGCAGCATTTGAGCGAGTTGATCGAGCGTTTCGCCCCATTGGGCGTCGAGTTCTACTCGGTGCAGAAACCCGGGACCCACGGCCAGTTGCCAGCCGCCTTGAGTTCGATCCAGGCGCTACCCGGCCTGCCGGGGGCCGAGCAGTTGACGGTCAGTCCGGCGGTGGCGATCTGGGACCGCGCCGGCAAGCTGGCTTACTTCGGCCCCTACAGCCAGGGTGCCACCTGCAATTCCAGCAACAGCTTTATCGAGCCGATCCTGCAGGCGCTGAGCGAAGGCCGCGCGGTGAATGCCACCCATAACATGGCGGTGGGCTGCTATTGCCCGTGGCTGCCGCCCCAACACAATCCCTTGTAAGGCACAGTACCTGTCGGAGCGGAGCTTGTCCGCGAAGCCTTTAGCGGTCTCACGGTCCTCTTCGCGGGCAAGCTCCGTTCCCACAAGGTGTACCGCGCAGGCCGAACCGGACTTTTTACAGTAATCGCCCGTCCAGCCGATGCATCCGCATACCCTCCTGTGCTAAACCTTCCCCGCCCAGTCCCGGCAGCCACAAGGATTCATGCATGAAACGCAGCCTGACCGTTCTCGCCGTCCTGATCGCCGCCATTGCCGGGGGTGGGTTGTGGTACGTCCAGAGCAAACAGCCGATGCGTCAGGGTCAGGTCACGCTGCAGAACCTGCAAGGACCGGTCACGGTGCGCTACGACGACCGTGGCGTGCCACATATCCGCGCCGAAAACGAAGCCGATCTGTACCGCGCCCTGGGTTACGTGCAGGCCCAGGACCGACTGTTCCAGATGGAAATCATGCGCCGTCTGGCCCGCGGCGAACTGGCCGAGGTGCTCGGTCCCAAACTGGTGGACACCGACAAGTTGTTCCGCGGCCTGCGCATTCGCGAACGCGCCGACCAGTACGTCGCCCAACTCGACAAGCAATCCGCCAGCTGGAAGGCCCTGCAAGCCTATCTGGACGGCATCAATCAGTATCAGGCCACTCATGCCAGGCCCGTGGAGCTCGATCTTCTCGGCATCGACAAGCGACCGTTCAGCGCCGAAGATACCATCAGCATCGCCGGTTACCTGGCCTACAGCTTCGCCGCCGCCTTTCGCAGCGAGCCGCTGCTGACGTATGTGCGCGACACGCTCGGCGCCGACTACCTGAAGGTGTTCGACCTGCAATGGCGCCCCCAGGGCATGCTCGCCACTCCGACAGCGCTGGCCGATGCCGATTGGAAAAACCTCGGCGCCCTGGCCCGACTGAGCGACCAGGCCCTGGAACACGCCGGCCTGCCGCAGTTCGAAGGCAGCAACGCCTGGGCGGTTTCCGGCAGCCGGACCAAGAGCGGCAAGCCGTTGCTGGCGGGCGATCCGCATATCCGTTTCTCGACGCCTTCGGTCTGGTACGAGGCGCATCTCTCGGCCCCGAATTTTGAGCTGTATGGCTATCACCAGGCGCTGGTGCCCTTCGCCTTCCTGGGCAACAACCAGGCATTCGGCTGGAGCCTGACCATGTTCCAGAACGACGACCTCGACCTGATCGCCGAGAAGACCAACCCGGATAACCCCAACCAGGTCTGGTACCACGGCCAGTGGGTCGAGATGACCAGCAGCCAGCAGCAGATCGCCGTCAAGGGCCAGGCCCCGGTCACCGTGACCCTGCGCCGCTCGCCCCACGGCCCGATCGTCAATGACGCCCTGGGCGCCAATGGCGGAACCCAGCCGATCGCAATGTGGTGGGCCTTTCTCGACACACCGAACCCGATCCTCGAGGCCTTCTACGAGCTCAATCGCGCCGACACCCTGGACAAGGCCCGCACGGCCACGTCGAAGATCCAGGCCCCTGGGCTCAACGTGGTATGGGCCAATGCCAAGGGCGATATCGGCTGGTGGGCGGCGGCGCTGCTGCCCAAGCGCCCGGTCGGAGTCAACCCGGGCTTTATCCTCGACGGCGGCAGCGGCGATGCCGACAAGGATGGCTTCTACCCGTTCAGCGCCAACCCCCAGGAAGAGAACCCGGCGCGCGGCTATATCGTCTCGGCCAACGCCCAGCCGGCGTCGCCCACCGGCATGGAGATTCCTGGTTACTACAACCTCGCCGATCGCGGCCAGCAGTTGAACCGGCAATTGAGCGACAACAGCGTGCGCTGGGGCCTGGAAAACAGCCAGAAACTGCAACTGGGCACCACCACCGACTACGGCCCGCGCCTGCTCAAGCCGCTGCTGCCGGTGCTGCGCGAAGTGGTGAAGGACCCGGCGCAGCTGAAGCTGGTGGAACAGTTGGCGCTGTGGAAAGGCGACTACCCGATGAGCTCCACCAACGCCACGCTGTTCAACCAGTTTCTCTATGACCTGACCTATGCAGCGATGCACGACAAGCTCGGCGCTGACTACTTCAATGCACTGCTGAGCACCCGCTTGGTCGATGCCGCCCTGCCACGCCTGGCCGCCGATGAGCGCTCGCCGTGGTGGGGCAAGGGGCGCGCCGAGACGGTCAAGATCGCCTGGCAGGCCAGCATCGCGCACCTCAAGAAGCTCTATGGCGACGATCCCGCTGGCTGGGTTTGGGGCCAGGCCCATACCCTGACCCATGAGCATCCGCTGGGCCGCCAGAAGCCGCTGGACTGGCTGTTCAACGTCGGACCGTTCGATGCCCCGGGCAGCCACGAGGTGCCGAACAATCAGTCGGCGAAGATCGGCCCGGCGCCTTGGCCGGTGACCTATGGGCCGTCGACCCGCCGACTCATTGACTTCGCCGACCCCGAGCACAGCCTGACCATCAACCCGGTGGGGCAAAGCGGGGTGTTGTTCGACAAGTATTACGACGACCAGGCCGAGACCTATATCGAAGGCGGCTATGAGCAGGTGCGCCTGGATGAAGTGGAGGTGGCGGCCAATACCCGTAGCGTCCTGAAACTGCTGCCGGCCCGATAGAACACTATGGCGTAGGCGTCCTCCGAGACAACAGCTGATTCAGACCAGGCCTGCAAAATGCCGCCGAAACTGCTGTGGCGTCACACCCAGGCGGCGCTGGAACACACTGCGCAGATGGTGCGCGTCGCGAAAACCGCACTCGTAGGCCACGGTCTTCAATGGCGCGCCGCCGCTTTCCAACATCACCCGCGCCGCATCCACCCGCGCCCGTTCGACGAACTCCGCCGGGGTCACCTGCGCCTCGCGGGCAAACACTCGGGAGAAATTCCGCGCACTCATGTTCACCGCCCGCGCCAATTCGGCAATGCTCAAATCTCCGCTCAGATGCGCCAACACATACTGTTGCACCCGAGCTACTGGCGACGCGGCCTCGGCATAGGGCGCCAGGTAAGGGCTGAACTGCGACTGCCCACCCGAGCGCTGGGTGAATACCACCAGCCGCTTGGCGACCTTCAGCGCCACCTGCGCACCGTGATCCTGTGACAGCAGGTACAACGACAAATCAATACCCGCCGTCACCCCCGCCGAGGTGAACAGCCGCTCGTCCTGCACATACAAATGATCGGCCTCGACCCGCGCCGCCGGGCACAACGCCGCCAACGCCGACGCATCACTCCAGTGGGTGGTCACCATACGCCCCTCGAGCAGTCCGGCCCGGGCCAGCATGAAAGCGCCGTTGCAGATCGAACCGAAGCGTTCGGCACGGGCGCTGGCCGCGCGCAGCCAGGCATGAAAAGCCTCACCGAAATCCAGCCCCGGCAAGCTCGGCCCGCCGGCACACAGCAACAGGTCATAAGGTTCCGTGGCCTCGCTGAAATGCCGATGCGCCTGGATCGCCAGGCCGTTGGAGCAGGCCAGCCAGCCGCGCTCGACGCCGATCACTTCCAGCCGGTACTGGGCGTCAGGGGACAGGAAGCCGTTGGCTTCGGCAAAGACGTCCATGGGTCCGCTGATATCCAGGGCCTGGACGCCGGGGAACACCACCACGGCAAGGGTTCGGGTCATAGGGCGGGCCTCGCTGCCAATCAACCAAGGTTAAACGCGATCCCCTGGGAGCCGGCAAGCCCTGCTCCTGCAGGGAGCACAGTGTTTTCGAGAGTTCGCTTCCAACACTAGACCCTATGGGGGTCGGTCTTACGGTAACGCAAGCCTCCCGCCGATGCGACAGCCGCCTCTCTCGCGTACACGCGCTGGCGCTAAACCCGCCCGGCATGGCTGGATTCGCCACCTTGTGTCGATTGTTGCCATCCGCCCCCGACGCCAGACTGAACCCATCAGCGCCATCCGCGCGCACCCCAGAGGAAATCTCGACATGAGCAACAACATCGCCGGCATCAAGATCCCCGACAGCACCCTGGCCAAGGCCACCACCGAATACATCCGCGACGTGGAAAACGATCTGCTCTACCACCACTCGCGCCGGGTCTTCCTGTTCGGCGCCCTGAGCGGCGAGCGCAAGCAACTGGCCTACGATCCGGAGCTTTTGTATGTGGGCGCGATGTTCCACGACCTCGGCCTGGTGGAAGGCCATCGCAGCGATGACGAACGTTTCGAAGTCGACGGTGCCAACGCGGCCAAGGCATTCATGCAGCCTTATGGGCTCTCGGACGACGATATCGAACAGGTCTGGCTGTCGATTGCCCTGCACACCACACCGGGGGTGCCACAGCATCTGCGCCCGACGGTAGCACTGGTCACGGCCGGGGTGGAAATGGATGTGCTGGGGATGGATTACGCGGCCTTTCCAAGCGCCCAGCGCGAAGCGGTGGTGCATGCGCACCCACGCGGCGAAGGGTTCAAGGAGTGCATCATCTGCGCGTTTGCCGAGGGGCTGCGCCATCGTCCGCTGAGCACTTTCGGCAACGTGAAGACCGATGTGCTGAAGGACAAGGATGCGACCTTCAAGCCGATGAATTTTGTGGAGGTGATTCGGCGTTCGCCTTGGGCTGAATAAGCCCCGGGAACATCGTGGCTAGCGCACGGAGTTGTCGGCGGTCTTGAGGGCCTCTTCGCGGCGGTGCGGCGTCCCGACAAGCTCCACTCCCACAGGGGCTCGTGGCCGTACACAAAAATCAGGTACGACTCAAAACCCTTGTGGGAGCGGAGCTTGTCGGGACGCCGCACCGCCACGAAGCCCTTGCGGACCTACACGGTCTCCGCCACCGGCGCCCGTCGCACGTCCGGCTGTTTCCAGGAGTCCGCCGCGCCTTCCTCGATCGCCTGCTGGATGGCTTTCCTGCGGCGCTCTTCGGCTTGGCGGCTGAAGTACCAGACCAGGAAGGTCACCAACGACACCGCCAACAGAATCAGGCTGGCCACGGCATTGATCTCCGGCTTCACGCCCAGGCGCACCGCCGAGAACACTTCCATCGGCAAGGTGGTCGAGCCCGGCCCCGAGACGAAGCTGGCCAGGACCAGATCATCGAGGGACAGCGCAAAGGACATCATGCCCCCCGCCGCCAACGACGGCGCGATCATCGGGATGGTGATCAGGAAAAACACCTTCCACGGTTTGGCCCCCAGGTCCATGGCCGCCTCTTCGATGGACAGGTCCAGCTCACGCAGACGCGCCGACACCACCACCGCGACATAGGCCGCGCAGAAGGTCGTGTGGGCAATCCAGATGGTGACGATGCCACGCTCCTGGGGCCAGCCGATCAATTGGGCCATGGCCACGAACAGCAGCAACAGCGACAGACCGGTAATCACTTCCGGCATCACCAGGGGTGCCGTCACCAGGCCACCGAACAGCGTGCGCCCCTTGAAGCGGGTGACGCGGGTCAGGACGAATGCCGCCAGGGTTCCCAGCGCCACCGCGGCCACCGCGGTGTAGCAGGCGATTTCCAGCGAACGGGCCACCGAGCCCATCAGTTGGATGTTGTCGAGCAGGCCGACGTACCACTTGATCGACCAGCCGCCCCACACCGTCACCAGCTTCGAGGCGTTGAACGAGTAGATCACCAGGATCAGCATCGGTGCGTAGATGAACAGCAAACCCAGCACCAGCATCAGGCTTGAAAAACTGAAGCGCTTCATTCTTTGCCCTCCATTTCCTTGGCCTGACTACGGTTGAACAGAATGATCGGCACGATCAGGATCGCCAGCATCACCACCGCCAGCGCCGAGGCCACCGGCCAGTCACGGTTGTTGAAGAACTCTTGCCACAGCACTTTACCGATCATCAGGGTTTCCGGACCGCCGAGCAGTTCGGGGATCACGAACTCACCCACCACCGGGATGAACACCAACATGCAACCGGCGATGATGCCGTTCCTGGACAGCGGCACGGTAATCTTCCAGAAGCTGTTGAAGGTGCTCGAGCCCAGGTCCGAGGCGGCCTCCAGCAGACTCTGGTCGTGTTTCACCAGGTTGGCGTAGAGCGGCAGGATCATGAACGGCAGATAGGAGTAGACCACCCCGATATAGACCGCGAGGTTGGTATTGAGAATCTGCAGCGGCTCGCTGATCAGCCCGGTCCACAGCAGGAACGCATTCAACAGCCCGTTGTTGCTGAGAATCCCCATCCAGGCGTAGACGCGGATCAGGATCGCGGTCCAGGTCGGCATCATGATCAGCAGCACCAGCACGGTCTGCACTTCCTTGCGCGCCCGGGCGATGGCATAGGCCATCGGGTAGCCGATCACCAGGCACAGCAGCGTGCTGAAGAAGGCCATCCGCAGCGAACCGAGATAGGCCGCCAGGTACAGGTCGTCGTCCCCCAACATCGTGTAGTTGCCGAGGTTGAGCATGATTTGCAGCTTCTGTTCGACGAAGCTGTAGATCTGGGTATAGGGCGGAATCGCCACGTCCGCTTCGGCGAAGCTGATCTTCAGGACGATGAAGAACGGCAGCATGAAGAACAGGAACAACCACAGGAAGGGAATCCCGATGACCGCGTGGCGGCCACTGGGGGTTATTCGTCGCATCAGGGATTTTAGTTTCATGAACGCAGTACCACGCCGCTGTCGTCTTCCCACCACACGTAGACTTCATCACCCCAGGTCGGACGCTGGCCCTGGCGCTCGGCGTTGGCGACGAACGACTGCACCAACTTGCCGCAAGGCAACTCGACATAGAACACCGAGTGGCCGCCCAGATAGGCGATGTCGTGAACCTTGCCCCGCGACCAGTTGTACTCGCAGGTCGGCTGTACCGGGGTCACCAGCAGTTTTTCCGGACGAATCGCGTAGGTGACATGCTTGTCCTGGACCGAGGTGGTGACACCATGGCCGACGTAGATGTCGCGCTCCAGCTCCGGGCTGGCGATCCGCGCGTAACCTTCGGCGTCATCCACCACTTCACCTTCGAAGATGTTGACGTTGCCGATGAACTCGCAAACCAGGCGGCTGGTCGGGGTTTCGTAGATGTCGATCGGGCTGCCGATCTGGGCGATCCAGCCCAGGTGCATAATGGCGATCCGCTCGGCCATGGTCATGGCCTCTTCCTGGTCGTGGGTCACCATGACGCAGGTCACACCAACGCGCTCGATGATCTCGACAAGCTCAAGCTGCATTTGCGAGCGCAGCTTCTTGTCCAGAGCACCCATGGGCTCGTCGAGCAACAACAGCTTCGGCCGCTTGGCCAGGGAACGGGCCAGCGCCACGCGCTGACGCTGGCCGCCGGACAGCTGGTGCGGTTTGCGCTTGGCGTACTGGCTCATTTGCACCAGCTTGAGCATCTCGGCCACGCGGGCGTCGATCTCGGCCTTGGGGATCTTGTCCTGTTGCAGGCCGAAGGCGATGTTCTGCGCCACGGTCATGTGCGGAAACAGCGCGTAGGACTGGAACATCATGTTGATCGGCCGCTCATATGGCGGCAGATCGGTAATGTCGACGCCGTCGAGGTAAATTCGCCCTTCGGTCGGGCGCTCGAAACCGGCGAGCATGCGCAGCAAGGTGGATTTACCCGAGCCCGATCCGCCGAGCAGGGCGAAGATCTCACCCTTCTTGATTTCCAGGGACACATCGTCCACGGCAATCGTCTCATCGAACTTCTTCGTGACCCGGTCGATTTTGACCAGTACCTGTTTAGGTGTCTGGTCGCCCTCGAGGGCTTTCTTATAGGCGCCGGAGGCAACTGCCATTTGTAAAACTCCCAACAAGATTTGGCCGCCGGGCCTGAGTGACCCGGCTTTGGATGGTTCGACCCACGGGCATCATCGGCCCGACTTGACCTTGGTCCAGCTGCGGGTCATCAAACGTTGGATTTTCGGGGGTAGCTCAGCATTGACGTACAGCTTGTCCAGTACCGCTTGCGATGGGTAAACCGCTGGGTCGGTACGCACGGACTGATCCATCAGAGCGCCAGCCTTTGGGTTCGGGTTGGCATAACCGACATAATCGCTGACCTGGGCAATCGCTTCAGGTTGCAGCAGATAATTGATAAAGGCGTGAGCCTCCTTGACGTTGCCGGCATCCCGGGGGATCGCCAGCATGTCGAACCAGAGGTTGCCGCCTTCCTTGGGAATCACGTAGGCGATGTTCACGCCTTTCTTGGCTTCTTCAGCCCGTTTCCTGGCCTGGAAGATGTCGCCGGAAAACCCGGCCGCCACGCAGATTTCGCCGTTGGCCAGGTCGGAAATGTACTTGGCCGAGTTGAAGTAGGTGATGTAAGGCCGGACCTTCAGCAGCTTCTCTTCGGCCTGCACGTAGTCTTTTTCGTTGGTGCTATTGGGACTCAGACCCATGTAGTTGAGCACCGCCGGCAGCATCTCATCGGCGGAGTCGAGGAACGCCACGCCGCAACTGGAGAGTTTCTTGATGTTCTCCGGCTCGAACAGCACCGCCCAGGAATCGATCTTGTCGACGCCCAGCGCCGCCTTGACCTTCTCGACGTTATAGCCGATGCCGTTGGTGCCCCACAGATAAGGTACGGCGTACTGGTTGCCCGGGTCGTTCTTTTCCAGGCGTTTCATCAGCGCCGGGTCGAGGTTCGCGGAGTTGGGCAGCAGCGACTTGTCGAGCTTCAGGAACGCGCCGGCCTTGATCTGCTTGCCGAGGAAGTGGTTGGACGGCACGACCACATCGTAGCCGGTGTGGCCGGCCAGCAACTTGCCTTCCAGGGTCTCATTGGAATCGAAGACGTCATAGACCGGCACAATACCGCTGGCTTTCTGGAAATCGGCCAGGGTGGTCTGCCCGATATAATCCGACCAATTATAAATATGCACGGTCGGCGCCGCCTGCGCGCTGACCGCCAAGGTCAGGCCTACGCCCGCCAGCATGGCGTTGCGAAATAAAGAAATAAACAAGTGAAGGTCCTCTAAATAGTTGGGCCTGAGTTGCCCGTGTCACGCGGCTGATAAATAGCCCGACAACAAAACCGGCACGCAACTTACCCTCGATAAAACGTTCCAGCAAAGTTTTCCGTTGATTCAATTCATACAAGATTCAATCCGCGGGAGCTGCCAAAGACCGCACAGCTCCCGTGGCTTGTCTCAAATCGACTTATTTACCCGATTTGATCTTGGTCCAGCTGCGGGTCAGCTCGCGCTGGGTCGCGGCAGGCAGGTCGGCAATGGCATAGAGCTTGGCCTGCACATCCGCCGGCGGATAGATGCCCGGGTCGCTGGTAATGCTCTTGTCAACCAAGGCGGTTGCCTTCTCGTTACCGTTCGGGAAGCGCACGCTGTCGGTGATCGCAGCCATGACTTCCGGCCGCAGCAGGTAGTTCATGAACTTGTAGGCACCCTCGACGTTTTCCGCGTCTTTAGGAATGGCGACCATGTCATAGAAGCTGCCCGCGCCTTCCTTCGGAATGGCGTAGCTGACTTTCACCTTGTCACCGGCCTCGGCCGCGCGGGACTTGGCCTGCTGGACGTCACCCGAGTAACCGACGGCGATGCAGATGTTGCCGTTAGCCAGGTCGGAAATGTACTTGGACGAGTGGAAGTAGGTGATCGAAGGACGAATCTTCAGGAACAGATCCTCGGCCTTCTTGATGTCTTCCTTCTTCTGGCTGTCGGTCGGCAGACCCAGGTAGTGCAGGGCCACCGGCAGCATTTCGGTCGGCGAATCGAGGAAGCTCACGCCGCAGCTCTTGAGCTTGGCGAGGTTCTCCGGCTTGAGCACCACGTCCCAGGAGTCGATCTTGTCCACGCCCAGCGCGGCCTTGACCTTCTCCGGGTTGTAGCCGATGCCGATCGAGCCCCACATGTATGGGAATGCGTGTTTGTTGCCTGGGTCGCTGACCGAGACGGCCTTGAGCAGCGACTTGTTCAGGTTGTCGTAGTTGGACAGCTTGGACTTGTCCAGCTCCTGGTAGACACCGGCCTTGATCTGCTTGGCCAGGAAGTTGTTGGAAGGTACGACAATATCGTAACCGGACTTGCCGGCCAGCAACTTGGCTTCCAGGGTTTCGTTACTGTCGAATACGTCGTAGACCACCTTGATGCCGGACTCTTTTTCAAAGTTGGCAACAGTGTCTGGTGCGATGTAGTCGGACCAGTTGTATACGTGCAGCACCTTGTCGTCCGCGTGGGCGGCACCGGCCATCGCACCCGCCAACGACAGGGCGAGGAGAGTATTGCCGGCTACTTTCTTACCTAATGCCTTCATGCGTCATGCTCCAATTATTCTTTTTAACCCGCTGTTCGGCAGCCGATTCCCGGGCAACTCGAAACAGTGAGGCTAGTCTGGCAAGATCCAAGGCCGCCTTTCAAGAAAAGGCCGCCCTTTCTGATTACTCTGAGCGAAAGCACCTACACCGTGCTTCCGGCTCAGAGCCTAGCACTTAGCCCTGCAACGCACTCAGGGTCAGATCCAGGCACTTGCGTGCCTTGGCCACCAACTCGTCGATCTCGGTTTTGCTGATCACCAGTGGCGGCGCGATGATCATGGTGTCGCCGACGGCACGCATGATCAGTCCATTGTCGAAGCAGAACTGCCGGCAGATCATGCCGACGCCTTTTCCTTCATACCGCGCACGGGTGGCCTTGTCCTTGACCAGTTCGATGGCCCCCAGCAGACCCACACCGCGAACTTCACCCACCAGTGGGTGATCGTTCAGTTCCCTCAGACGCTTCTGCAAATAGGGTGCCGTTTCGTTGTGGACGCGTTCGATAATTTTTTCTTCGCGCAGAATACGGATATTTTCCAGGGCCACGGCAGCCGCCACCGGATGCCCGGAATAGGTGAAGCCGTGGTTGAAGTCGCCACCCTCGTTGAGCACCGCGACCACTTCGTCACGCACGATCAGGCCACCCATGGGGATGTAACCGGAGGTCAGGCCCTTGGCGATGGTCATCATGTGCGGCTTGAGGCCATAGAAATCGCTACCGAACCACTCACCGGTACGACCGAAACCACAGATCACTTCGTCGGCGACAAAAAGAATGTCGTACTTGGCGAGGATCTCCTTGATGCGCGGCCAGTAGCTGTCCGGCGGCACGATGACCCCGCCCGCGCCCTGGATCGGCTCGGCGATAAACGCCCCGACGTTGTCGACACCCAGTTCCAGGATTTTTTCTTCCAACTGGTTGGCGGCCCAGACCCCGAACTCTTCCGGGCTCATCTCGCCGCCCTCGGCGAACCAGTATGGCTGCGGGATATGGACGATGCCCGGGATCGGCAAGTCGCCCTGTTCGTGCATGTAGGTCATGCCGCCCAGGCTCGCGCCAGCCACGGTGGAGCCGTGATAGCCGTTCTTGCGACTGATGATGACCTTCTTGTTCGGCTGGCCCTTGATCGCCCAGTAGTGGCGGACCATGCGCAGCATGGTGTCGTTGCCTTCGGAGCCGGAGCCGGTGAAGAACACGTGGTTCATGCCTTCAGGGGCTATCTCGGAAATTACCTTGGCCAACTCCAGTACCGGCGGGTGGGCGGTCTGGAAAAACAGGTTGTAATAAGGCAGCTCGCGCATTTGCTTGCTGGCGGCGTCGGCCAGTTCATCGCGACCGTAGCCGATGGCCACGCACCAGAGGCCGGCCATGCCGTCGAGGATCTGGTGGCCTTCGCTGTCCCAGAGGTAAACGCCCTTGGCGTGCGTGATGATGCGCGGGCCCTTGACGCTCAATTGCTTGAAGTCGCTGAAAGGGGCCAGGTGATGATCACGACTCAGGTCTTGCCATGCACGGGTTTGCGGGTTGTTGCTGGTCATACGGTTCTCCTAGATTCCAGTAAGAGCGCGGTCTTCGGCTACCGCGCCCGGCGCATCAGACGGCGAAGAGCAGGAATTCCCGCTCCCACGAGCTGATGACGCGCTTGAAGTTTTCATGCTCGGCCCGCTTGACCGCGACGTAGCCTGTGATGAATTTCTTGCCCAGGTATTTCTCAATGGTCTTGCTGTTTTCCATGCGTTCCAGGGCGTCCTCGATGGTCAGCGGCAGGCGCAGGTTGCGCCGTTCATAGCCACGACCGACCACCGGGGCGCTCGGGTTGAGGCCCTCGACCATACCGATGTAGCCGCACAACAGGCTTGCAGCAATCGCCAGGTAAGGGTTGGCGTCGGCACCCGGCAGGCGGTTTTCCACGCGGCGGTTCTGCGGGCCGGCATCCGGCACCCGCAGGCCGACGGTGCGGTTCTCCTCACCCCATTCCACGTTCACCGGAGCCGACGTATCCGGCAGGAAGCGGCGGAACGAATTGACGTTCGGCGCGAACAACGGCAATAGCTCGGGGATCAGCTTCTGCAGGCCACCGATGTGATGCAGGAACAGCTGGCTCATGGTCCCGTCTTCATTGGAGAAGACGTTCTTGCCGGTCTCGATGTCGATGATGCTCTGGTGCAGGTGCATGGCGCTGCCCGGCTCGCCGGTCATCGGCTTGGCCATGAAGGTGGCCGCCACGTCATGCTTGAGCGCCGCTTCACGCATGGTGCGCTTGAACACCAGGATCTGGTCGGCCAGGGACAGCGCGTCGCCATGCCGGAAGTTGATCTCCATTTGCGCCGTGCCGTCCTCATGGATCAGCGTGTCGAGGTCCAGTTCCTGCAGTTCGCACCAGTCGTAGACGTCTTCGAACAACGGGTCGAATTCGTTGGCCGCCTCAATGGAGAAGGACTGGCGACCGGTTTCCGGCCGCCCGGAACGACCGATCGGCGGTTGCAACGGATAGTCCGGATCGTCGCTGCGCTTGGTCAGGTAGAACTCCATTTCCGGCGCCACGATCGGCTGCCAGCCCTTGTCGGCATAGAGTTTCAGAACCTTCTTGAGCACGTTGCGCGGCGACAGCTCGATGGGGTTGCCCTGCTTGTCGTAGGTGTCGTGGATCACCTGGGCAGTCGGCTCGATGGCCCAGGGCACCAGGTACACCGCATTGCTGTCGGGGCGGCAGATCATGTCGATATCCGCCGGGTCGAGCAGTTCGTAATAGATGTCGTCTTCGACATAGTCGCCGGTCACCGTCTGCAACAGCACGCTTTCGGGCAGGCGCATGCCTTTCTCGGCGATGAACTTGTTGGTCGGCGAGATCTTGCCGCGGGTGATGCCGGTGAGGTCGGCAATCATGCATTCGACTTCTGTGATCTTGTGGTCTTTCAACCAATCGGTGAGCTGGTCGAGGTTGTTACTCATAAATGCCTCTGGGTTGGGTTTCCTGACGTCTATTATCGGTCAGGCGTTCCTGGACGCATCGGCGTCGCGTTGTACAGCGCGTTTTCGACAGGCATCGCCGAAAGCCTGGAAGATCGCCAGGTACACCGGGTTGCTGCCGACCTGCCATTCCGGATGCCATTGCACCCCTAAAGCAAAAGTCTTGCCTGCGATGACCGACACCGCCTCGATCAGGCCATCCGGCGCCGTGGCTTCGACGCGCAATCCCGGGGCCAGACGGTCGACGCCCTGGCTGTGGATCGAGTTGACCTGGAACTGTGCCGGCAACCCGAGGCCCGCCAGCAGGCCACCCGGTTGTACGCGCATGGCATGCGCGGGGCCGTACTGCACGTCCACTGGCTGGGATTCGTCTTCACGATGATCCATGAAGGTTCCAACCTCATGAACCTTTTGATACAGGCTGCCGCCGAAGGCCACGTTCATTTCCTGGAAACCCCGGCAAATACCGAGCACGGGAACGCCGGCCGCCACCGCCGCGCGGATCAGCGGCAAGGTGGTGCGGTCGCGTGCAGAATCATGAGCAGTGCCCGGCGCGCTGGCCGGACCGCCGTACAAATGCGGTTCGACGTTGGAGGGAGAGCCGGTAAACAGGAGTCCATCCAGGCCGTCTAGAATATCCGACGGCTCAAACAGTTCGGCCAGGGCCGGAAGGATCAGCGGCAGCCCCTTGGCTGCGACGGCGACGGCACGGACGTATTTGTCGCCGCTGATGTGATAGGCATGCAAACCGATCTGTTTGGAACATGCGGTGACGCCGATCAACGGCAGGCGAGACATGAAACACCCCGGTATTATTGCTGTTATAGGTTTCAATCGAGCTTAGCCTTGTTCATTTTTTTACACAACACCCCCGTAAAAAATACAACACGGCCCGCTCAAGCCCGCGGTGCCGGAGGCCGCGCAGCCCGCAAAAATGCCCCAAAAGGCCGCAAAAAAGCCCTTGCGGCGCTTTTTCAGGGCAAAAAAGGCCTCGCTTGACTTCGGCATGCCGTTCGGGTTGACTGAAACCAGAAAAGATCAATGATTGATATTTTTAACAACAAAGGTGTTGCATCATGTCGGTACCCCCGCGTGCCGTTCAGCTTAACGAAGCGAACGCGTTCCTTAAGGATCATCCTGAGGTTCTGTACGTAGACCTTCTAATTGCGGATATGAATGGTGTGGTGCGCGGCAAGCGCATCGAACGCACCAGCCTCCACAAGGTTTACGAGAAAGGCATCAACCTGCCGGCCTCACTTTTTGCCCTGGATATCAATGGCTCGACGGTGGAAAGCACCGGCCTGGGTCTGGATATCGGTGATGCTGACCGAATCTGTTATCCGATCCCCGACACCCTGTGCAATGAGCCTTGGCAAAAGCGCCCGACCGCGCAATTGCTGATGACCATGCACGAACTCGAAGGTGAACCTTTCTTCGCCGATCCTCGCGAAGTCCTGCGTCAAGTCGTGAGCAAATTCGACGACCTCGGTCTGACCATCTGCGCCGCGTTCGAACTGGAGTTCTACCTGATCGACCAGGAGAACGTGAACGGTCGCCCACAACCGCCGCGCTCGCCGATCTCCGGCAAACGCCCGCACTCGACGCAGGTCTACCTGATCGACGACCTCGACGAATACGTCGACTGCCTCCAGGACATCCTGGAAGGTGCGAAAGAGCAAGGCATCCCGGCCGACGCCATCGTCAAGGAAAGTGCCCCGGCGCAGTTCGAAGTGAACCTGCACCACGTCGCCGACCCGATCAAGGCCTGCGATTACGCGGTATTGCTCAAGCGCCTGATCAAGAACATCGCCTATGACCATGAGATGGATACCACCTTCATGGCCAAGCCCTACCCGGGCCAGGCAGGCAACGGGCTGCATGTCCATATCTCGATTCTCGACAAGGAAGGCAAGAATATCTTTGCCAGCGAGGATCCCGAGCAGAACGCCGCACTGCGTCACGCGATCGGCGGTGTGCTCGAGACCCTACCGGCACAGATGGCTTTCCTCTGCCCGAACGTCAACTCCTACCGTCGTTTCGGCGCACAGTTCTACGTGCCGAACTCGCCGTGCTGGGGCCTGGACAACCGCACGGTGGCAATTCGCGTACCGACCGGCTCGTCCGACGCGGTGCGGATCGAACACCGGGTGGCCGGTGCCGATGCCAACCCGTACCTGTTGATGGCCGCGGTCCTGGCGGGCGTGCACCATGGCCTGACCAACAAGATCGAGCCGGGTGCCCCGGTGGAAGGCAACAGCTACGAGCAGAACGAGCAGAGCCTGCCGAACAACCTGCGTGATGCCCTGCGCGAGCTGGACGACAGCGAGATCATGGCCAAGTACATCGATCCGAAATACATCGATATCTTCGTCGCCTGTAAAGAGAGCGAGCTGGAGGAGTTCGAACACTCCATCTCCGACCTCGAGTACAACTGGTACCTGCACACCGTGTAAGTGCTTGCGGTAACGAGAAGAACGCCGTCGGCCTTGGGCCCGCGGCGTTTTTTTATGCCTCTGTGGCCGCGAACCTGATCTTGGCGACACCCCGGCACTCCGGTGGCGAGCGGGCTTGCCCGCGCTCGACTGCGAAGCAGTCGTAAAACCAGCTATCTCGGTCTGCCTGACAGGCCGAGTTCGCTGGCTTGAGGGCCGCTTCGCGCCCCAGCGCGGGCAAGCCCGCTCGCCACAAAACCGCGCCAGGCTTCAAACTTCCCCAGTCGGGGCAAGCCTCATTACCACAAGACAACCTGCAACCGTCCTCGCGTACAATGCCCACTGCCCTTGTCGGAGAACCCCATGACCCGCCCCGCCACCGCTCGCAAACCTCGCGCACGCAGCCAGGCCCGGATCGACTCGATCCTCGACGCCGCCCGCACCTTGCTTGCCGCCGAAGGCGTGGCCAGTCTGTCGATCTACAGCGTGGCGGAACGGGCCGGGATTCCACCGTCCTCGGTCTATCATTTCTTCGCCAGCGTCCCGGCCCTGCTCGAAGCCCTGACCAATGATGTGCATGCGGCCTTTCGCGCCACCCTGCAGGCACCCATCGACCACCAGGCTCTTACCAGTTGGCGTGACCTGTCCCGGCTGGTGGAGCAGCGGATGCTGAACATCTACGAGGAGGATGCGGCGGCGCGTCAGTTGATCCTCGCGCAGCACGGCCTGACCGAGGTCACCCAGGCCGACCGCCAGCACGACATTGAGCTCGGCGACCTGATGCACAAGCTGTTTATCCGGCATTTCGAGTTACCGACGTTGCCGACCGAGGTCGATGTATTCGCCTTGGCGATGGAGCTGGGGGATCGGGTCTATGCGCGCTCGGTGCAACTGCACGACCAGATCACGCCGCGCATGGCCGAGGAAGGGATGCGCGTGTTCGATGCCTATCTGGGGCTGTATTTGCCGCCGTATCTGCCCCGGCGCGAAAGCCCGCTCTGATAAACGACTCGATTTTCCGCCCAGACACAAATCCACGAATGTGGGAGCTTGTCGGAGCGCCGCTCCGCCGCGAAGAACGGTAACGCGGTATATCTGAAAAACCGCGGCGCGCTCTTCGCGGCGGTGCGGCGCTCCGAAAAGCTCCGCCCCCAACAGGAATCCGTGCTCACAAGGCAATGGTGTTCAGAACGGCACATCGCCGAGAATGGTCGCGCGGTGCATCACCCGCCGGTTCGGCCGGTAGTCGTCCACCGCGTAATGCTGGGTCACGCGGTTGTCCCAGAATGCCACGTCATTCTCCTGCCAGCGCCAGCGGATGGTGAACTCCGGGCGCGTGGCGTGGACGAACAGCAACTTGAGAATCGCCTCGCTCTCGGCCTCTCCCAGCTCGTTGATACGGGTGGTGAAGCCCTCATTGACGAACAACGCCTTGCGCCCGCTCACCGGGTGCGTACGGACCACTGGGTGCGACAGCGGCGGATTGTTCTTGCGGGTCAGTTCCCAGCGCGCCAGATCCTCGGGGGTGCCGCCGAAGCGCTCGACGGGAAACGACTTGATGAAATCATGCGTGGCCGTCAGTCCATCCAGCAGTTGTCGCAACGGCGCCGACAAGGCCTCGAACGCCGCGATGCCGCTGGCCCACAAGGTATCGCCACCAAACGCCGGCAGTTGCTTGGCGCTCAGCACCGCCCCCAACGCCGGGGTCGGCAAGAAGGTCACGTCGGTATGCCAGACCGCATTATCGCGCACGTCGGTCACCGCCGTGTCGAGAATCAGCACCTCAGGCTGCTCAGGGACGTTCGGGTAGATCGGATGAATATGCAAGTCACCGAAATACGCCGCGAATGTAGCCTGCTGCAACGGGTTCAACGGTTGGTTACGAAAGAACAACACCTGATACTTGAGCAGCGCGTGCTGGATCGCATCACGCTGTTCGGCGGTCAACGGCCGGTTCAGCGCAATCCCATCGATCTGCGCGCCCAAAGCGGCGCTCAGGGGAGTAATAGTCAAGCTCATGATCGATCTCTTCAAATACCGGCCGGGCGGCCGGCGTAGTCAATATGTCGCGGCCTGTCAGTGAGCCTGGCCGTGCCACGGCACCAGCTTGCGTTGCAAGGCGCGCAAGCCCATCTCCATGGCAAAGGCGATAAAGGCGATCACCAGGATTCCCAGCACCACCACATCGGTCACCAGGAACTGCGCCGCCGACTGCACCATGAACCCCAGGCCGCTGGTGGCGGCGATCAGTTCAGCGGCCACCAGGGTCGACCAGCCCACGCCGAGGCCAATACGTACACCGGTGAGAATGTCCGGCAGGGCGCTGGGCAGGATCACATGACGAATCAGTTGGATACGGCTGGCGCCCAAAGATTGCGCGGCCCGCAGCTTGGCCGGATCGACCGTGCGTACACCGGTGGCCGTGGCGATGGCGATCGGGGCGAAAATCGCCAGGTAAATCAGCAGCACTTTCGACAACTCGCCGATCCCGCACCAGATAACGATCAAGGGCAGATAGGCCAGTGGCGGAATCGGCCGATAGAATTCGATCAGTGGATCGAGAATGCCCTGGGCGATACGGTTGTGACCGATGGCGATTCCCAGCGGAATCGCGCTCAGCACCGCAAAGCCCAGGGCCAGGCCGATACGCCCCAGGCTCGCCCCCAAGTGCTGCCACAGCGTCGAGTCCATGTAGCCCTTGGTCGCCAGCAGCCAGCCCTTCTCCAACACCGCGCCAGGCGGCGGCAGAAACAACGGCTCGATAATGCCGACAGCGGTCACCGCCCACCAGAACACGATCAAGCTCAGCAGGGTCAGCACGCTGATCCAGCGCGTACTCAAGCGGCGCCGTAGCGGTACTGCTTGCGGTTTGCTCGTTACCGTCACCGGCAATTCATAGCTGCTCATACGAACGCCTGCCGCTGGGTGGTGTTGCGCTGGGAGAACACGCGAGCCAGCACATGCTCGCGGGTTTCGATAAAACGCGGGTCGGACTTGATCGCCCGGGCCGATTCGCCGGCGCTGTAGCGCTGGCCGAAATCCAGGCTCAGGCGCTCGACGATCCGCCCCGGCTCAGGTGCCAGCAGAATCAACTCGGAGGCGAGAAAAACCGCTTCTTCTATATCGTGGGTAATCAGGAATACCGGCTTGGCGGTACGCTGCCAGACTTGCAACAAAAGCTCCTGCATCTGTTCGCGAGTGAAGGCATCAAGGGCCCGAACGGCTCATCCATCAGCAACACCCGAGGGTCCGCCGCCAATGCACGAGCCAAACCGACCCGCTGTTTCTGGCCACCGGAAAGTTGCCAGATCCGACGCTTATCGAAGCCGACCAGGTCCACCAGCGCGAGCATTTCCCGGGCAAGGCTTTCACGCGGTTCCCGGGGCACGCCCGCCAGCTCCAGGCCGAAACCGACGTTGGCCAGCACATCCTGCCAGGGCAACAAGGCGTCATCCTGGAACACCACGCCGCGCTCGGCGCTCGGGCCCTTGACGGGCACGCCGTCGAGGGTGATGCGACCGGCGCTCGGCTCGACGAAGCCGGCGATCAGGTTCAGCAGCGAGGTCTTGCCACTCCCCGAGGGCCCCAGGGCCACCAGCAACTGCCGGGGGCCGAGGCTGAAGGAAATATCCGCCAGCACCGGCTCGGCCGCGCCGGGGTACTGTGCGCCGATGCGCTCCAGCTGTAACAAGGCCATGACGAGGACTCCTCGGCTGAATCAATTGGTGATGAACTTGGCGTTCACATAAGGGGCGTAGTCCGGCAGCACCGCTTCGACCTTGCCCTGCTCTTTCAGGAAGACGGCGGTATCGGTAATGGCCTGGGCCGTCGGCTTGCCGAGCACCGTGACCTGGTCGGCCGCCAGTGGATAGACGTTACCTTGCAGCAGCAGGGGAATGTCGGACGCCTTGGCCCCGGAGAGCTTCACCAGCTTGTCGACATTGCCCTTGTCCGCCAGCCAGGCTTGCGGGTCCTTGCGGTACTCGGCGTAGGCATCCAGGGTGACCTTGGCGAAGGCCTTGACGATCTCCGGGTGCTTCTCGGCGAAGTCCTTGCGCACGATCCAGGCATCGAAGGTCGGCGCGCCGAACTTGGCCAACTCACCGGAGGTGATCAGCACCTTGCCGTTTTCCTTGGCCACGCCCAGGGCCGGGTCCCAGACGTAAGTGGCATCGATATCACCGCGTTTCCAGGCGGCGATAATGGCCGGCGGCGCCAGGTTGAGAATCTGCACTTTCGACGGGTCGATGTTCCAGTGCTTCAGGGCGGCCAGCAGGCTGTAGTGGCCGGTGGAGACGAAAGGCACCGCGACCTTCTTGCCGATCAGGTCCTGGGGCGAGTTGATCCCGGAACCGTTACGGCTCACCAGGGCCTCGGCGGCGCCGATCTGGGTGGCGATCAGGAAGGTTTCCACCGGTACCTTGCGGCTGATGGCCGCAGTCAGCGGGCTCGAACCGAGGTAGCCGATCTGCACATCACCCGAAGCAATGGCCGCGATGATATCGGCGCCGTTATCGAATTTGCGCCAGTCGATCTTCGCTTGCGTGGCTTTCTCGTAGGCACCGTCGGCCTGGGCGACTTTCGCCGGATCGACAGTGGTCTGGTAGGCCACGGTGACGTCGGCAGCCTGCGCGAACAAGCTGGCCGCGGCCAGGGACAAGGCCGCCAGGAGGCGGAGTGGAGCATGCGGTTTCATGGGATAGTTCCTCGACAGGCGACCGGTAATCGGTATGTCGAGAGACTAAATGATCTAAGAACTGAAAAATAAATAACTTATTTACATTAGCTTATGAGTCAAAACAGCGCAGCTTCCACGGCGACGGCCACGCTGAACCTTACCTCGCCTACACTGGCGGCAACCAACCGCAAAGGGCCGCAAGTCAGGGAAAAATCGACATAAGAACTAGAAACCGACGAATGAAGGTGCACGCCGCGTTTTTTCTTCTATGGTTCTCTGCGTAACACCGTACCAGCCGTCTGGCTGAATCAGTCAAGCGCTGTAATGATTTGACGGGGGTAGCAGCATTTAGCCATGATTGCGGCGCTTTTTTGAACATTCATGTTCATGAGAACTTATCTCAAATACAGATTGATCTAAAAAGTGGCTAAAAAGACCTTTCAGAAATAAGCTTGGAGGCCGATACAGTTCTCAGGCTTGGGAAAATGCTCAGGCAGGTTATTCCTGAATCGTCTTAAAAAGTACGAAATAGTTCTTTTTAGGTTTATGACGAATTTCATTACCCTATAAAGACCAAATTTTCGGCGATTAGACCAAAGTCTAGGCATGGTTTGTTACGATTGACTTACCAGTCACGATCTGGTGCTAATCGCGCATCTGTGGCTATAAAGGGACGCTAGATCCCCGGCCAGGACACACAAAAATTAGAAATGAGAGGAGCAGTACCATGAAGAAGTCCACCTTGGCCCTGGCTGTGGCCGTAGGGGTTTTGGCGCAACAGGCTCATGCAGAAACGCAAGCCGAAGCCAAAGGTTTCATCGAAGGCGCAACGTCGACCCTGGGTCTGCGTAACTTCTACATCAATACCGACAACCGTAGCGGCCCTAGCACCGCCACCAGCGGCAGCAAGAACGCAGAATGGGGCCAAGGCTTCGATCTGCGCTTCAACTCTGGATACACTCAAGGTACTGTCGGCTTCGGTGTGGATGCCATTGGCCTGTATGGCGTGCGTCTGGACTCCAGCCACGCTAACCACGGCAACATGAACGGTACACTTTCGGGTGGTACTGTCTTCCCAACCGACGGCAACGAAGCCGTTCCCGACTTCGCTAGCCTGGGTCTGACCGGCAAGGTCCGCGTTTCGCAGACCGAACTGAAAGTCGGCACCCTGCAACCGAACAACCCGGTCATCAAATACAACGACGGTCGTCTGCTGCCACAAACCTTCACGGGTGGCGAGATCAAGTCCAACGAGATCAAGGACCTGACTCTGACCGGTGGCCTGATCAACTCGGCGAAAGGTCGTAACTCCAGCAACGACGCAGACCTTTCCATCGCTGGAGCCAACAAAAGCTCCAACTACGACACAGGCAAGTTCAGCAACAAGTTCTACTACGCCGGTGCCGACTACAAGATCACCAAGGATCTGATTGCTTCGTACTACTTTGGCGAGCTGAAAGACTTCTACTCGCAGAACTTCCTGGGTCTGGTACACAACTGGGCCATCGGTCCTGGCGTACTGAAAAGCGACCTGCGCTACTACCGTAGCCGCGACAACGGTGCCAACGGCAACACCACTGGCTACTTCACCTCCGGCTACTACCCAGACAACGTCAGCAAAACAGCTGGCAAGGTCGACAACGATCTGTACAGCTACCTGGCCCTGTACTCGGTTGCCGGTCACACCTTCGGTGGCGGTTATCAGTACACCAAAGGCGATAGCGACTTCCCATGGTTGAACCAGGGTGACGGCTCGTCGAACAGCACCATCACCGACATGCAGATCCAGAAGTTCGCTCGCGCTGGCGAACGTACCTGGCAAGCTCGCTACGCCTATGACTTCGCCAAGGTCGGCGTCCCTGGCCTGACCGCCGGTGTGATCTACCTGCGCGGCACCAATATCCAGACGACCGCTAGCGACAAGAACGAGTGGGAGCGCGATATCAGCTTGGCTTACGTGGTACCGGAAGGCACCTTCAAAAACCTGGGTGTTGCCTGGAAAAACGCCATGTGGCGCACCAACCTTGTCAACACTCGCACCCAAGACGAAAACCGTCTGATCGTCAGCTACTCGATCCCGCTGCTGTAAGCGTGACCGTGTAAATTGAGATCCACACTCAGCCCGGCGCAATGCCGGGCTGAGTGCTTCACCTACTGCCTGACACTAGCTTCAGCTTCGACTCGAACGCCAACTTTCGACATCACGGCGCCAAGAACCCCACTGATTTACATCCCCTTAGCCCTCTCACAAGCTGTGGACAAGGTTGCTCCCGCGCGCGCCCGGCGTCCAATGAAGAACTTTTTAATATTCAATTTAGATCTAAATAAATCGATATTTATTCTTTTTAAATAAAACCCAGCACAGGCACAGTAGACTCATCATGCACTCACAGGAGCAGCACCATGAGCCTAAGACTCGGCGACATCGCCCCCGACTTCGAGCAGGATTCCAGCGCCGGCACGATTCGTTTCCACGAGTGGCTCGGCGACAGTTGGGGCGTGCTGTTCTCCCACCCGGCGGACTTCACCCCGGTGTGCACCACCGAGCTGGGCTTTACCGCTAAGCTCAAGGACGAATTCGCCCGGCGCGGCGTCAAGGCCATCGCCCTGTCGGTGGACCCGGTGGACTCGCACAACAAGTGGATCGAGGACATCAACGAGACCCAGCACACCGTGGTCAACTTCCCGATCCTGGCCGATGCCGACCGCAAGGTCTCCGACCTCTACGACCTGATCCACCCGAATGCCAGCGACACCCTTACCGTGCGCTCGCTGTTCGTGATCGATCCGCACAAGAAGGTGCGCCTGACCATTACCTACCCGGCCAGCACCGGACGCAATTTCCACGAGATCCTGCGGGTGATCGACTCCTTGCAACTCACCGACCACTACAAGGTGGCCACTCCGGCCAACTGGCAGGACGGTGACGAGGTGGTCATCGTGCCATCGCTCAAGGACGAGGACGAAATCAACAAGCGCTTCCCGAAAGGCTACCGCGCGGTGAAACCCTACCTGCGCCTGACACCGCAGCCCAATCGCTGAAAGCCATTTTTACCGACTCACAAAGCAGGGGTTTCAGGCCGTTTCGACGGCCTGTTTTTTTGCCCGGAAAACGCTCACCCGCATATTCAATTAAGGAATAAATAAATGAATAAATAAGATTTATGGATATATAAATCAGCTGGTATGGTCTGTTTATCCCGGTGAGATCGCAGACCGCGAATCACCAACAACCGTTTAAGGAATTACCGGCATGCTGGTCGTTACACTTGGAGGAAGCCCCAGCCAGCGATCACGCTCGGGGGTGTTGCTGGACCAGGCCAAGCGCTGGCTGACCGCACAAGGAGTGGAAGTGGTGAGCTACCAGATCCGCGACTTCCCGCCCGAAGACCTGCTGCACGCGCGCTTCGGCAGCCCGCAAATCATCGACCTGCTGCAACAGATCGAAAACGCCGATGGCCTGGTCATCGCCACGCCGGTGTACAAGGCCTCGTTCTCCGGCGCCCTGAAGACCGTGCTCGACCTGCTGCCCGAACGCGCCCTGAGCCACAAGGTGGTTTTGCCCATGGCCACCGGCGGCAGCATCGCCCACATGCTCGCGGTGGATTACGCCCTCAAGCCGGTGCTGGCGGCGCTCAAGGCCCAGGAGATGCTCCACGGTATCTTCGCCGAGGACAGCCAGATCGCCTATGCCGAGGGCAGCGCCCAGGCACAGTTGGCACCGGTGCTGGAACAGCGCCTGAACGAGGCCCTGGAACAGTTCCACAGCGCCTTGGCGCGACGCCCCAAGCCGTTGGACCCGACACTGCTCAATGATCGCCTGCTCAGTGCTCGCTGGAGCATCTGAAGCGCTTTACCCGACACCGATGTACTGGCCTTACTCGCCCGCCAACGGGCAAGCAGGTGCAGCCAAAACCCTCACAGCAAAAGGAGAGCGCCATGCGCCCTGTCATTTTGCGTCGCGGTCTGGTCGCTCTGTTTGCTGCGGCTGTCACCTTCGGCGCTATTACCCAAGCTCAAGCTGAAACCTTGCGGATTGGCTATCAGAAATACGGCACCCTGGTGCTGCTCAGGGCCAAGGGTACTCTGGAAAAACGCCTTGCCGAGCAAGGCATACAGGTGCAATGGACCGAATTCCCCGGCGGCCCGCAACTGCTCGAAGGACTGAACGTCGGCTCCATCGACTTCGGCGTAACCGGCGAAACACCACCGGTCTTCGCCCAGGCCGCAGGCGCCGACCTGCTCTACGTTGCCGCGGAACCGCCGGCCCCCAGCAGCGAAGCGATCCTGGTGCCGAAGGATTCGCCGATCAAATCGGTGCTGGAACTCAAGGGCAAGAAGGTCGTCCTCAACAAAGGCTCCAACGTCCATTACCTGCTGGTCCGCGCCCTTGAAGACGCCGGCCTGAAGTACAGCGATATCCAGACCGTGTTCCTGCCGCCGGCCGATGCCCGCGCCGCCTTCGAGCGTGGCAGCGTCGATGCCTGGGTCATCTGGGACCCGTACCAGGCCGCCGCCGAACAGCAACTGCAGGCCCGCACCCTGCGTGACGGTACCGGCCTGGTGGACAACAACCAGTTCTACCTTGCCACCAAACCCTATGCCGAAAAACATCCCGACGTGATCAAGGCCCTGGTCGAAGAGGTCCGTGCCGTGGGTGCCTGGTCCAAGGCCAACCCCCAGGAAGTCACTACCCAAGTGGCGCCACTGCTCGGCCTGCCCGCCGATATCACCCTGACTGCGGTGAAACGCCAGGGCTATGGCGCGCAGTTCCTTACCCCCGAGGTGATCGCGGCGCAACAGAAAATCGCCGACAGCTTCTACCAGCTCAAGTTGATTCCCAAGCCGCTGAGCATCAAGGACGTGATCTGGACCCCACCGGCGGCTGTTGCCAAAGCCCTTTGAACCGTATTCCTTAGGAAACCACTCCATGAGCCTCAATATTTTCTGGTTCCTGCCTACCCACGGCGACGGCCATTACCTTGGCACCGCCGAAGGCGCTCGCGCCGTCGATCACGGTTACCTGCAACAAGTGGCCCAGGCCGCCGACCGCCTCGGTTTCGGCGGCGTGCTGATCCCCACCGGGCGTTCCTGCGAGGACTCCTGGCTGGTGGCCGCCTCGCTGATCCCGGTGACCCAGCGCCTGAAATTCCTCGTTGCCCTGCGCCCCGGGATCATCTCCCCGACGGTGGCGGCGCGGCAGGCCGCGACCCTTGACCGGTTGTCCGGCGGACGGGCGTTGTTCAACCTGGTAACCGGCGGCGACCCAGAAGAACTGGCGGGCGACGGTCTGTTCCTCGATCACGAAGCACGCTACCAGGCCTCGGTTGAATTCACCCGTATCTGGCGCCGCGTGCTGGAAGGCGAAACCGTCGACTACGACGGCCAGCACATCAGCGTCAAAGGCGCCAAGCTGCTCTATCCACCGCTCCAGCAACCGCGTCCGCCGCTGTATTTCGGCGGTTCGTCGGAAGCCGCCCAGGACCTCGCCGCCGAACAGGTGGACATGGTCCTGACCTGGGGCGAGCCGCCCGCCGCCGTCGCCGAGAAGATCGAGCAGGTGCGGGCCAAGGCGGCCAAGCTCGGGCGCACGGTGCGCTTCGGTATTCGTCTGCATGTGATCGTTCGTGAAACCAACGCCGAGGCCTGGCAAGCAGCGGACAAACTCATCTCCCATCTGGATGACGACACCATCGCCCGCGCGCAGAAATCCCTGGCGCGTTTCGACTCCGTCGGCCAGCAGCGCATGGCCGCCCTGCATGGCGGCAGCCGCGACAATCTGGAAGTCAGCCCCAACCTCTGGGCTGGCGTCGGCCTGGTGCGCGGCGGTGCCGGCACGGCGCTGGTGGGCGACGGCCCGACCGTGGCCGCGCGGGTCAAGGAGTACGCGGAGCTGGGCATCGACACCTTTATCTTCTCCGGTTATCCGCACCTGGAAGAGTCATATCGGGTCGCCGAACTGCTGTTCCCGCACCTGGATATCGAACGTGCGCAACTGCCGAAAAGCGCCGGTTACGTCAGCCCCTTCGGCGAGATGGTTGCCAACGACATCCTGCCCAAAGCTGTGTCGCAGAGCTGAGGCCGGCCATGACCCCCCTAACGAAAATCACTCACCGGCTCACGCCCTGGGTCCTGCCAGTACTGCTGCTGGCGGTCTGGCAACTGTCGGTGTCGGCCGGTTGGCTATCGACCCGGATCCTGCCCGCGCCAAGCGCCGTGGTCGAAGCCGGTATCGCCCTGGTGCAGAGCGGTGACCTCTGGAAACACCTGGCCATCAGCGGCTGGCGCGCCGGCATCGGCTTCGCCATCGGTGGCGCCATCGGCCTGGCCCTGGGCTTTATCACCGGCCTGTCGAAATGGGCTGAACGCCTGCTCGACAGCTCGGTGCAGATGATCCGCAACGTGCCGCACCTGGCGCTGATCCCGCTGGTGATCCTGTGGTTCGGGATCGATGAATCGGCGAAGATTTTCCTGGTGGCCCTGGGCACGCTGTTCCCGATCTATCTCAACACCTACCACGGCATCCGCAACGTCGACCCGGCGCTGGTGGAAATGGCCCGCAGCTACGGCCTGTCCGGCTTCAGCCTGTTTCGCCAGGTGATTCTGCCGGGTGCCCTGCCCTCGATCCTGGTGGGCGTGCGCTTTGCCCTGGGCTTCATGTGGCTGACGCTGATCGTCGCGGAAACCATCTCCGCCAGCTCCGGCATCGGCTACCTGGCGATGAATGCCCGGGAATTCCTGCAAACCGACGTGGTGGTGCTGGCCATCGTCCTCTACGCCGTCCTTGGCAAACTGGCAGACCTCGCCGCCCGAGGCCTGGAGCGGGTCTGGTTGCGCTGGCACCCGGCCTATCAAGTGAGCACGGGGGGCGCGCAATGACGGCTCAACAACCTCCACGCCTGCTGCGCGGTATTCCGCTGGCAGTGCGCAAGCTGCAAAAGACCTTCGGCCAGCGCCAGGTGCTGCGCGAGATCGACCTGCATATCCCGGCCGGGCAATTCGTCGCCGTGGTCGGCCGCAGCGGTTGCGGCAAAAGCACCCTGCTGCGCCTGCTGGCCGGTCTCGAACAACCCAGCGAAGGTGAGTTGCTGGCCGGTTCCGCCGCCCTGAGCGAAGCCCGTGAAGACACCCGGTTGATGTTCCAGGAGGCACGTCTGTTGCCCTGGAAAAAGGTGATCGACAACGTCGGCCTCGGCCTCAAGGGCGACTGGCGGCCGCAAGCCTTGCAAGCACTGGAAGCGGTCGGCCTGGCGGACCGTGCCCATGAGTGGCCGGCGGCCCTGTCCGGTGGCCAGAAACAACGCGTGGCCCTGGCCCGCGCCCTGATTCACCAACCGCGCCTGCTGTTGCTGGACGAGCCGCTGGGGGCCCTGGACGCCCTGACCCGGATCGAAATGCAGCAACTGATCGAACGCCTCTGGCAGCAGCATGGTTTCACCGTGTTGCTGGTGACCCACGACGTCAGCGAAGCCGTGGCCATCGCCGATCGGGTGATCCTGATCGAAGACGGTCAGGTCGGCCTGGACCTGCCCGTCGAACTGCCACGCCCACGGGCACGGGGCTCTCATCGGCTGGCGGCGCTGGAAACCGAAGTATTGAACCGGGTGTTGTCGCTGCCTGGCGTGCCGCCCGAACCAGAACCCGTATCGCCCTTGCCCACGCAGTTGCGTTGGGCGCTGTAACCCATGCCTTGCCTACTCAATCAACCACAGGAATCAACGCCATGACCATCAAAGCCATCAACGTCCGCAACCAGTTCAAGGGCACTATCAAGGAAATCGTCGTCGGCGACGTACTCTCGGAAATCGACGTGCAGACCGCTTCGGGGATCGTCACCTCGGTGATCACCACCCGTTCGGTGAAAGAGCTGGAACTGCGGGTCGGCAGTGAAGTGATCGCCTTTGTGAAATCCACCGAGGTGTCCATCGCCAAGCTCTAAGCGATGGAAACATATGACCCCGGAGGGTTTGGCCCTGCGGGGTTTCTTCCGTGGAGAGCGCTAAGGATACCGCCCTCAGGCCCTGGCCAGCTCCGGTAGATCGCCCGTCAGCCCCAGCGCCTGGCGCACGAACAGCGCCTTGGCCTCGGGCATCTGGTCGACACTTTTCAACCCGACATTACGCAACCAGCGCAACGTCAGGGAGTCAGCCTGGAACAGCCGCTCGAAGCCTTCCATCGCCGCCATCAACCCCAGGTTATGCGGCATGCGCCGCCGTTCGAAACGGCTCAGCACCCGCACATCCGCCAGTCGCTCACCACGCTCGCGCGCATGCAGCAACACTTCCGCCAGCACGGCCGCATCGAGGAACCCCAGATTCACGCCTTGGCCAGCCAGCGGGTGAATGGTATGCGCCGCATCGCCGATCAGCGCCAACCCTTCGGCCACATAGCGTTTGGCATGCCGCTGGCGCAACGGCACACAGAGCCGCGGGTCGGCCGAAAGCACAGTCCCCAACCGCCCTTCGAAAGCCCGTTCCAGCTCGCGGCAGAACGCGTCCTCCTCCAGCAACATCAGGCGCTGTGCCTGCTCCGGCGTGGTCGACCAGACGATCGAGCACCAGTCCTGCCGCCCATCGCGCTCCAGCGGCAGGAACGCCAGCGGGCCGTCGTCGGTAAAGCGCTGCCAGGCGGTCATCTGGTGCGGTCGCGAGCTGCGCACGCTGGTCACAATGGCGTGGTGCAGGTAGTCCCACTCGCGGGTCGCGCAGCCAGTCAAGCGGCGCACCGCCGAGTTGGCGCCATCCGCCGCGATCACCAACGGCGCGCGCAGCTTGCGGCCATCGGCCAGGGTCAGCAGCCAGTCGTCGCCGGAGCGACGCATCTGCTCCAGGCGGGCATTGGCCAACAAGCCCATGTCACAATCATGCAGGCGCTCGAGCAACGCATCCTGAACCACCCGATTCTCGACGATATGCCCCAGCACCTCGGCATGCACGCTGGCCGCAGAGAAGTGAATCTGCCCGGTGCCACTGCCGTCCCAGACCTGCATGTCGCGGTACGGGCTGACCCGCCGGGCGCTGATCCCGTCCCACACGCCGAGGCGTTCGAGAATCCGCTGGCTGGCGGCGGACAAGGCGCTGACCCGCGGCTCGAAAGCCGCCTGCGGGTCGAACGGCTTGACACTCAGCGGGCTGCCGTCGAGCAGGAGAATCTCCAGCCCGCTGTCTTTCAACGCCAGGGCCAGGGCGCTTCCGACCATTCCGGCCCCGACAATCAGCACATCTGCGCGCATTTCCATGCTTTAAGCCTGTCTCGCTGGCGGCGTACACCGCTGGTGGTGAAGGTTGACACGAACCTTGTAGGAGCAGGGCTTGCCCGCGAAGGCGTCCTTGAGGGCGCCAAAAGCTTCGCGGGCAAGCCCTGCTCCTACAGGGTTCGGGGTGTGGATGCCGGCGTATTCCAAATTCAAGGTGTGGAGACCGGCGCATGCCAAGGTGTGGATGCCGATGCGGGCGCACTCCACGCTCGGCAAGGCCCTAGACATCGGAACGGGTACCCAGGCCCATCGCCTGCCGGGCGAACCAGCGTTTGGCCGGCGGCAGCAGGTCCAGACCGAGCAGGCCGATATTGCGCCCCAGGGCCACCAGCGGCTGGGCATTACCGAACAGCCGGGTGACCTGGTCGGAGAAGCCCACCGTGAGCGTCTGGTCCAGGCGCTGACGCGCCTGATAGGCCTGCAAGGTGGCCAGGTCCCCCAGCGGTGCCGTGCTCGCCAGCAAGGCCTCGGCCAAGGCCTGGGCATCGCGCAGGGACAGGTTGAAACCCTGTCCGGCAATCGGATGCAGGCTGTGGGCGGCGTTGCCCAGCACCACCAGATGCGCCCGCACCTGCTCTTCGGCCTCCACCAGGCTCAACGGATACAGGTGCCGCGCACCGACCTGGCGCAAGGTGCCCAGGCGATAACCGAACACCCCCTGCAACTCGGCGAGGAAACTGCGCTCGTCCAGCTCGGCCAGACGCTGGGCATCCATCCCCTGCCGGGTCCAGACCAGCGCACAGCGATTCTCCGGCAGCGGCAGCAAGGCCATCGGACCTTCGTCGGTAAACCGTTCGAAAGCCATGCCATTGTGAACTTCGCTGGTGGTGATATTGGCGATCAGCGCACTCTGGTTGTAAGGCCGCTTGCGCACGCCGATCCCCAACTGCTCGCGCAGCCCGGAACGCCCGCCGTCGGCCAGTATCGCCAGGTCGCAGTCCAACTGGGTTTCATCGCCCAGGGTCAGTCGATAGCCGTCTTCCAGTGGCTGCAGGTGGGTGACTTGCGCCGGGCAGCGCCAACTGACCACCTCCTTGTCCAGCGCCTGCCAGAGGCATTGCCCCAGCCAGGCGTTCTCCACCACGTAGCCCAGGGCCGGCACGCCCTCTTCCATGGCGGACAATCGCGCCGTGGAGAAGCGCCCGCGGTCGGACACATGAATCTGCTTGATCGGCTCGGCGCGCGGGGAAATCGCCTGCCACAGCCCCAGGCGCTGGTAGATCTGCCGGGCCCCGAAGGAAAGCGCCGAAGAACGCGCATCATAGCTGGGCTGGTAACTGTCGCCAGGAGCGAACGGCTCGATCAGGACGATCTTCCAGCCCCGCGCCTTGGCCCCGGCCTGCAGGGCCAACGCCAGGCTGGCACCGACCAGGCCACCACCGATGATCGCCAGATTGAACCGACTCATGCCGCTTCGACCCGGGCAGCCGCCATCAACGCCTCGATCTCGGCCACGGTCTTGGGCACACCGCCGGTGAGGATTTCACAGCCTTGTCTGGTCACCACCACATCGTCCTCAATACGCACACCGATGCCTCGCCATTTCTTCGCCACGTTCGGGTTGTCCGGGGCAATGTAGATCCCCGGCTCCACGGTCAGCGCCATGCCGACTTCCAGCACGCGCCATTGATCGCCGACCTTGTAGTCGCCGACATCATGCACATCCATCCCCAGCCAATGGCCGGCACGGTGCATATAGAAGGCCTTGTGGGCTTCGGCGGCGATCAGCTCGTCGACGTTGCCCTGTAACAGCCCCAGTTCCACCAGCCCAGCGGTAATCACCCGTACCGTCGCCTCATGGGCCTGGTTCCAGTGCTTGTTCGGTGCGATCTCGGCAAACGCCGCTTCCTGGGCAGCCAGCACCAGTTCGTAGATCGCCTTCTGCTCCGGCGAAAACCGGCCACTGACCGGCCAGGTACGGGTGATATCGCTGGCGTAGCAATCGATCTCGCAAGCGGCGTCGATCAGCACCAGGTCGCCATCCTTGAGCAGCGCGTCATTCTGCTGATAGTGCAGGATGCAGCTGTTGCGCCCGGCCGCGACGATGGAGCCGTAGGCCGGCATCTTCGCCCCGCCCTTGCGGAACTCGTAGTCCAGCTCGGCTTCCAGGCTGAACTCATGCAGGCCGGCGCGGCAGGCTTGCATCGCCCGCACATGGGCACGGCAGGAAATCGCCGCGGCCTCGCGCATCACCTTCACTTCCGCCGCCGATTTATACAGGCGCATATCGTGCAGCAGATGATCCAGGGCAACGAACTCGTTCGGCGGTTGCGCGCCGAGATGGGCCTTGGAACGGATCACGTTGATCCACTCCATCAGGTGCCGGTCGAACTCCGGATTGCTGCCCATGGCCGAATAGACCCGATCGCGCCCTTCGATCAGGCCGGGGAGAATGTCGTCGATATCGTTGATGGGAAAAGCATCGTCGGCCCCGAAGTCAGCCATCGCGCCCTCCTGGCCGGCACGCAGGCCATCCCAGAGTTCGCGCTCGACGTTGCGTTCGCGGCAGAACAACAGGTATTCGCCGTGCGGCCGGCCGGGTATCAACACGATCACCGCCTGGGGCTCGGGAAAACCACTCAGGTACTGGAAATCGCTGTCCTGGCGATAGACATGCTCGACATCGCGATTGCGGATCGCCACGGCGGCGGCCGGCAGGATCGCGATGCTGTTGGGCTCCATCTGCGCCATCAGGGCCTTGCGGCGCCGGGCGTATTCCGCTTTCGGGATATGAATCATGGGCAGACGGCGCTCCCTGTCCAGAGACTTAATGCAGAGAAGGCTTGGCAGCCGGTTCAGCCGGTTTGTTGACTTCGGTGAACAACAGCAGCGGCGCGACCCGCAGGTATTCCATGACTTCCATGTAGTCGTTTTCACCGTCGTCGGATTCTTCCAGGGCATCCTGCACCTGGGCGATGGCCGCCAGGTCCTGGAGTACTTCGCTGGCCTCGACGCTGAGGGCGTTGGCGCGATAGGTCAGGCCGAAACCGGCGAGGAAGCCTTGGCACCACTGGCCCAGGGCGATGGCGCGTTCGGTGAGAGGCGCGTCGTCGCTGGGCAACAGCAGGACAACGGTCATGTCATCGCTGGTAAGCTCGCCCTTGACCATTTCCTGCAGGCCGATCAGGGCGTTGCGCACGTTGTCTTGCGGCTCGCCTTCGAGCAGCTCGGCGGCATCCACCAGCCAGCTGTCGGCGGCGAAACCGGCGCCGGCGCAACTGCGTCCGAGCAACAGGCCGTGCAGTTCGGCGGGTGAGACAGGGTGGCCGCTGGTGCTCAGCAGGGTGGCAAAGGCGTTATACGGGGAATTCTGAATAGGCATGGGCGGCTAGGCGCCAAGCGGCGCAATGTCTAGAATGAAGGCCTTGTATCCTAGCATTCGCGCACGTGCCAGACCATCGGCCGTCCAAACGTTTGCTCCGCGCTGCGATTACTACCGTTCATCAGTCATATTCAGTGGATACCCGATGGAAGACACCGACCTGCACGCGCTGATGGCCAGACTCGAACTGCTGATTACCCGGGTCGAGCAACTAAAAAGCCAAAATGGACTCTTACTAGCTCAGGAAAAGACCTGGCGCGAGGAGCGCGCAACCCTCATTGAAAAAAACGAAATCGCCCGGCGTAAGGTCGAATCAATGATTTCGCGCCTCAAAGCCCTGGAGCAAGACTCATGAGTTCAAGCAATAACGTAACCGTGCAGATCCTCGATAAAGAATATTCGATCATCTGCCCGCAGGAAGAACGCAGCAACCTGGTCAGTGCCGCCCGCTACCTGGATGGCAAGATGCGCGAGATCCGCAGTAGCGGCAAGGTCATCGGTGCCGACCGCATCGCCGTGATGGCCGCGCTGAACATCACTCACGACCTGCTGCATCGCCAGGAACGTCCCGACGTACAGGCCAGCGGCTCGACCCGCGAACAGGTGCGTGACCTGCTGGATCGTGTCGACCTGGTGTTGTCCTCTGATTCGGACAACAGCAAAGGCTGATTCCCATGGCCAGTTTCGGGTATACTGACCTCACTCCCTGGAGTGCTTGCCAGTTGGTGATGTCCCTGAGCCGATTCGCAAAACCACGGGAGTTGCACGTTGGGGCCGGTGCGCATGTCCGCTGGACGGAAAGCCTTAAGGCCTCCTGCAACTTCCACCTTGAACTCTCGGGTTCAAGGGCTAAGCCGACAGCGGTACGTCGGGGAGCCTGATTTCAACCCACTGCCGGCGACCATTGCCGGCATGGGTATTAACGAGCCGCCGTCCTGGCTGCTCGATTGCCCAAGCCAGATACGATGACCGAACCTGCGCCGCCTTCCCGCCCGCAACTTCGACGACTGCTGCGCAAGGCCCGCCGCGCGCTCAGCGCCAGCGAACAACGCCAGGCCGCGCGCGGCCTGTATCGGCAATTGGCGCAGCACCCGCTGTTTCGTCGCGCCCGCCATATCTCCCTGTACCTGCCCACCGACGGTGAGATCGATCCGCGTCTGCTGCTGCGTGAAGCGCAACGGCGCGGCAAGCACACCTATCTGCCAGTGCTCAGCGCCTGGCCGCGCACCCGGATGGTGTTCCAACGCATTCGGCCGGGACAGAAACTGCAGCCCAATCGCTTTCGTATCCTTGAACCACGGATCAACCTGGCCGCGCAACGCAAGGTCTGGACATTGGACCTGGTGCTGCTGCCACTGGTGGGTTTCGATAAGCACGGTGGACGCCTGGGCATGGGCGGCGGTTTCTATGACCGCAGCCTGGCGTACCTGGCCCGACGCCAAAACTGGCGCAAGCCGACGCTGCTGGGGCTGGCCCATGAATGTCAGAAAGTCGGAAAGTTGAATCAGGCCAGCTGGGATGTGCCATTACAGGGCACCGTCACGGACAGTGCCTGGTATTTCGCGCCCTGATCTTTCGCGCAACAGGGCACAACCCCTGCAGACGGCAGGGTTCAGCGTTTGAACAGGGTTGACTGTTGCGGCTGATGCTGGACGGCTTCCACCGGCACGTCTTTCTTGCCGGACCACAGGCCCTGGGCGTAGCCCGTAGTGACCACACCCAAACCGAACAAAATCACCAAAATCCATAGTAAATCCGGTTTGCGTTTCATCGATTGCCCCCCTAGGCAAATGATCCACGATGACAGCAGCGGTTCTCGTTATAGGCCGTGCAGCAGCGTCAAGCTTAAAATCACGGCATTTTGCGATAACGTGAAGCACTACGCAAACATTGGCGTCAACCGACTGTCGGGTAGTGCGAGAAATCGCCCGACAAATTGTCCGAGGAGCAAAACCATGGCTTATTGGCTGATGAAATCCGAACCCGACGAGCTGTCCGTCGAAGACCTGGCCAGGCTCGGCGAGGTGCGCTGGGATGGCGTGCGCAACTACCAGGCGCGCAATTTCCTGCGGGCGATGGCGGTCGGCGACGAGTTCTTCTTCTACCACTCCAGTTGCCCGGAGCCGGGGATTGCCGGGATTGGCCGGATCGTGGCGGCGGCGTATCCGGATCCAACGGCGCTGGACCCCGAGAGCCCGTATCACGACCCCAAGGCCAGCGCCGAGAAGAATCCCTGGAGTGCTTTGCAGGTCGCGCATGCGCAGACTTTTGCCAAGGTGCTCGGGCTTGGTTACTTGAAGCAGCAGGCCGAGTTGGCGGAAATGCCATTGGTACAGAAAGGCAGTCGGTTGTCGGTGATGCCGGTCACCGCCGAACAGTGGGCAGCGGTTCTGGCCTTGCGCTGAACCTACGGGGCTCTTCGCGGGCAAACTCCGCTCCCACATTAGGTCGGTGTGGTGCACAAAATCTGTGATCGACGCTGTACCGTGGGAGCGGAGCTTGTCGGATCGCCGCGGTGCGGCGAAGAGGCCGGCACTGACAACACAGCATCATCCAGCCATGCATCCCCCGCCCGATTCAGGTTAGGCTTGCCGTTCATTTGACCAATATCAACCCGCTTACGCGCGTATTCGATCAGGCTAAGGCGTTATTGATGCAGGATGCAAGAATGTCGACGAATCACCACCGCTCCCGTCTTTTCGCCGGTTCCTTGCTCGTGCTGCTGATGGCCGCCGGCGGTTTCGGCTACTGGAAATCGCTCCACGACCGCTTGCCCGAAGGCCTGGCCATGGCTAACGGTCGCCTCGAAGCCACTGAAGTGCAGATCGCCAGCAAAACCCCGGGCCGGCTGGCCGAGGTGCTGGTCAATGAAGGCGACAAGGTCAGCCGTGGACAACTGCTGGCCCGCCTCGACACCCGCACCCTCGAAGCCCAGCGCAACCAGGCTGAAGCCGAAGTACTGCGCGCCCGCGAGAACTTCGCCGCCAACCAGGCCAACGTGCAACTGCGCCAGAGCGAACTGTTGCTGGCCGGCCAGGAACTCAGGCGGTTTCGCGAACTGTCCCAGCGCGGTTTCGCCAGCGGCCAGGTGATCGACCAGCAACAGTCCCGCTACGACACCAGCAACGCCGCCTTGACCGCCGCCAAGGCCCAGGTCTCGGCCACCAGCGCCGCCATCGGGGCGGCCCAGGCTCAGGTCGCCCAGTTGACCAGCGAAATCGACGACAGCAGCCTGCGCGCGCCCATCGACGGCATTATCCAGTTGCGCCTGGCCGAGCCCGGAGAAGTCCTCGGCGCCGGCGGTCGGGTGCTGCTGCTGATCGATCCCAGCGACCAGTATATGAACCTCTACCTGCCCGCCGCCGTCGTCGGACGCCTGACCCAGGGCGATGACGCGCGGATCGTGCTCGACGCCCTGCCCGAGCAGCCCCTGCCGGCGAAAATCGCCTTCGTCGCCGCCAAATCCCAATTCACCCCCAAGGAAGTGGAAACCCGCGACGAGCGGCAGAAACTGGTGTTCCGGGTCAAACTGCGCCTGACCGAACCCGCCGCCGTGCCCCAGGCCAAGCCCGGCATGCCTGGCGCCGGCTACGTGCACACCGCCCCCGTGGACTGGCCGGCCAATCTGAAATGAGCGACCTGGCGCTGCAAGCCAGTGGCATCCAGCATCGCTATGGCGACCAACAAGCCTTGGTCGATATCGCTTTCAGCCTGCCCGCCGGCACCCGCTGCGGTCTGATCGGTCCGGACGGTGCCGGTAAATCGAGCCTGTTGGGACTGATCGCCGGAGTCAAGACGCTCCAGCAAGGCCAGTTGCAAGTGCTCGGCGGCGCCATCGACGAGCGCCGCCACCGCGCCAGCCTGTATCCGCGCATCGCTTTCATGCCCCAGGGCCTGGGTGGCAACCTCTACCCCGATTTGTCGATCAGCGAGAACATCCGCTTCTTCGCCACCCTGTTCGGGCTGACGAAAGCCGACTGCAACCTGCGCATGCACAACCTGCTGCGCGCCACCGACCTTGAGCACTTCCGCGATCGCCCGGCCGGCAAGCTCTCCGGCGGCATGAAGCAGAAACTCGGTTTGTGTTGCGCGCTGATCCACGACCCCGACCTGCTGATCCTCGACGAACCCACCACCGGCGTCGACCCGCTGTCCCGGCGGCACTTCTGGGAACTGGTGGACGAATTCCGGCGCCAACGCCCGCAACTGACGCTGCTGGTGGCGACCGCCTATATGGAGGAAGCCGAACAGTTCGAGCACTGCCTGATGCTCGACCGTGGCCACCTGATCGCCGCGGGCCTGAGCCATGAACTGGCCGCCAGCACCCCGAGCGGCAAGCTCGACGACGCCTTCACCCACTTCCAGGGCGACAGCGATCACGACAACCAGCCCCTGGTGATTCCGCCACGCAGCGACGGCCAGGCCGATATCGCCATCGAAGCCCACGAACTGACCTTGCGCTTTGGCGACTTCACGGCCGTGGACAAGGTCAGCTTCGCCATCGGCCGGGGGGAGATCTTCGGTTTTCTCGGTTCCAACGGCTGTGGCAAGACCACCACGATGAAAGTCCTCACCGGCCTGATGCCCGCCAGCGAAGGCAGTGCCAAGCTGCTCGGCAAGCCGGTGGACGCCGCGGACCTGGCGACCCGCAAGCGCGTCGGCTTCATGTCCCAGAGTTTTTCACTGTATGGCGAACTCAGCACGCGACAGAACCTTGAACTGCATGCGCGCCTGTTCGACCTGCCCAAGGCCGACAGCGCGACGCGGATCGAGGAACTGCTGCAGCGCTTCGACCTCGCGGCGATCGCTGACCAGCCGTCCGGCACCTTGCCCCTGGGCCTGCGACAACGCCTGTCCTTGGCGGTGGCGGTGCTGCATCGCCCGGAAGTGCTGATCCTCGACGAGCCCACCTCCGGAGTCGATCCGGCGGCCCGGGATGACTTCTGGCGCCTGCTGATCGAGCTGTCCCGGGAGCAGGGAGTGACGATCTTTCTCTCCACCCACTTCATGAACGAAGCCCAGCGCTGCGACCGCATTTCCTTGATGCATGCCGGCCAGGTGCTCGCCTGCGACACCCCGGATGCCCTGCAACGCCAGTTCCAGGGCGACACGCTGGAGGCGGCTTTTGTCCGTTGCCTGGAACAGGCACAGGGCAGTTCGCCGGAACCACCGAGCGCCAGTGACGACAAGGCGGCGCCGACGTCCAGCCTGGCACCGAACAAGACCGGTTTCAGTCCGGCGCGCCTGCTGGCCGTGGCCAGCCGTGAAGGCAAGGAACTGCTGCGCGACAAGGTGCGGCTGGCCTTCGCCCTGTTGGGGGCGCTGTTCATGATGGTGATCTTCGGCTACGGGATTTCCCTGGACGTGGAAAACCTCGCCTTCGCCGTGTATGACCAGGACCAGACGCCGCAAAGCCGGGCCTATCTGGAGGCCTTCCGCAGCTCGCGCTACTTCGAGGAAAAAACCCCGATCCGCGACGCCACGCAGCTGCACCAGCGCCTGCAACGCTCGGAGATCAAGCTCGCGCTGGAGATTCCCCCGGGCTTCGGCCGCGACCTGTATGCCGGGCGCCAGCCCACGGTCGCCGCCTGGCTGGACGGCGGCATGCCGTTTCGCGCCGAAACCAGTCGCAACTATGTCGAGGCCGTGCACCAGGCCAACCTCGAACAACTGGCGGCGCAAAGCAGCCCGGCCTACGACAGCCGCTCCGCCGCCAACCTGGAGACCCGCTTTCGTTACAACCAGGATGTGGTCAGCGTAAATGCCATCGGCCCGGGAGTAATGGCGTTGATCCTGGCCTTTATCCCGGCGATGCTCACCGCCCTGGGCATTGTCCGCGAGAAGGAACTGGGGTCGATCACCAACTTCTATGCCACGCCCCTCACCCGCCTGGAATTCCTGCTGGGCAAGCAGGTGCCGTACCTGGTGGTCAGCCTGGTCAATCTGAGCCTGCTGGTGGCGATGAACCGCTGGCTGTTCGGCGTGCCCTTCAAGGGCAGCGGCCTGACCCTGGCCCTGGGTGGCGTACTCTATGTGCTGGCGACCACCGGCATGGGCCTGCTGATCTCGGCCTTCACCCGCACCCAGATCGCCGCGATCCTCGGCACCATGATCATCACCAGCCTGCCGACCATCCAGTTTTCCGGGCTGATCGTGCCACGCTCGTCACTGGAAGGCGGTGCCGCGCTGATGGGCATGCTGTTTCCCGCCGGGCACTTCCTCGACATTGCCGTCGGCACTTTCACCAAGGCCCTGGATCTACGCCAGCTCTGGCCACAGTGCCTGGCGCTGTTCGGGTTCTTCGTCGCCTTTACCGGCCTGAGCCTGATCATGCTCAAGAAGCAGGAGGTCTGATGCACAAGTTCGCCCACATCCTGCGCCTGGGCATCAAGGAACTGACCAGCCTGCGCCATGACAGCGTCCTGTTGCTATTCCTGTTCTACGCCTTCAGCGTGGCGATCTACATGCCGGCGGCCGGTTCGGTGATCGGCGTGCACAACGCCAGTGTCGCCCTGGTGGACGAGGACCACAGCGCACTGTCGCGACAACTGGGCGAGGCCCTGCAACCACCGGAATTCCAGCGCCCCGCCGACCTGCCCTACGACCGCCTGGACGCGGCCCTGGACAGCGGCCAGTACACCTTCGTGATCAATGTGCCGGCCAACTTCCAGAGCGACCTGCTGGCCGGACGCTCACCCACCGTGCAGGTCAACGTCGACGCCACCGCCATGAGCCAGGCGTTCATGGGCGCCGGCTATATCGGCCGGATCTTCCAACGCGAACTCCTCGACTACAGCGGCCAGGCCGAGACGGCAAGCCGGACGCCGATCCAGTTGACCAGCCGGGCCTTGTTCAACTCCAACCTGGAGGGGGGCTGGTTCCTGGCGGTGATCCAGATCGTCAACAACATCACTATCCTGGCGATCGTCCTTACCGGTACCGCGCTGCTGCGCGAACGCGAGCACGGCACGCTGGATCACCTGCTGGTATTGCCGCTCACCGCCCTGGAAATCATGCTGGCGAAAATCTGGAGCAACCTGCTGGTGGTGGTGGTCTGTACCTGGGTGTCGCTGGAGGTGGTCGTCAAGGGTGTACTGGGCGTGCCGCTGGCCGGCTCGCTGGGCTTGTTCCTGGGAGTAACGGGCCTGTATCTGTTCGCCAGCACGGCGCTGGGGATCTTCCTCGCAACCCTCGCGCGCTCGACCCCGCAGTTCGGCCTGCTGGCGATCCCGGTAATTATCCCCATGCTCCTGCTGTCCGGCGGCAGCACGCCGCTGGACAGCATGCCGACCTGGCTGCAGTGGGTGATGCAGGGCTCACCGTCGACACACTTCGTCAGCCTGAGCGCGGCGATCCTGTTCCGCGATGCCGGCATCAGCGTGGTCTGGCCGGATGTACTGGCGCTGGCTGTCATCGGCCTGGTGTTCTTCGCGATTGCGTTGATGCGCTTTCGCAAAAGCCTGACATCCTGAGACCTGTGGCGAGCGGGCTTGCCCGCGCTGGGCTGCGAAGCAGCCCCAAAAACCTGTGACCGTGTTCCACCTGACACAATGAAGTCGCTGATTTCAGGGCCGCTTCGCTGCCCAGCGCGGGCAAGCCCGCTCGCCACACAAACTCGGCAGGCCTCTGAAGCGTTACTGTGCGATCAGGTTATTGAACAGCAGTCCTCGATCACCGGCTTGCCGGTTTCCGTCAGTCTGAGCGCGGCGATCCTGTTCGGCGACGCCGGCATCAGCGTGGTCTGGCCGGATGTACTGGCGCTGGCCGTCATCGGCCTGGTGTTCTTCGCGATTGCGTTGATGCGCTTTCGCAAAAGCCTGACATCCTGAGACCTGTGGCGAGCGGGCTTGCCCGCGCTGGGCTGCGAAGCAGCCCCAAAAACCTGTGACCGCGTTCCGCCTGACACAATGAAGTCGCTGATTTCAGGGCCGCTTCGCAGCCCAGCGCGGGCAAGCCCGCTCGCCACACAAACTCGGCAGGCCTCTGAAGCGTTACTGTGCGATCAGGTTATTGAACAGCAGTCCTCGATCACCGGCTTGCCGGTTTCCGTCAGTCTGAGCGCGGCGATCCTGTTCGGCGACGCCGGCATCAGCGTGGTCTGGCCAGATGTACTGGCACTGGCCGTCATCGGCCTGGTGTTCTTCGCGATTGCGTTGACGCGCTTTCGCAAAAGCCTGACATCCTGAGACCTGTGGCGAGCGGGCTTGCCCGCGCTGGGCTGCGAAGCAGCCCCAAAAACCTGTGACCGCGTTCCGCCTGACACAATGAAGTCGCTGATTTCAGGGCCGCTTCGCAGCCCAGCGCGGGCAAGCCCGCTCGCCACACAAACTCGGTAGGCCTCTGAAGCGTTACTGCACGATCAGGTTATTGAACAGCAAGTCCTCGATCACCGGCTTGCCGGTTTCATCACTCATCACCTGCCGAACCTGTTTCAGGGCTTCCTGACGCATCTTTTCCTTGGCGTCGACATTGCTCATCGACTCCGTGGTCTGCTGGGCGAACAATGCCACCAACTGGTTACGGATCAGCGGTTCATTGGCCTTGACCGCCTTGGCGGCCTCGTCGCCGGTCACCCGCAGGGCCACGTCGGCCTTGTACACCTTGAGTTTCGGGCTGCCATCCAGTCCATAGTTGCCGACAAACGGCGGTGTCAGGCTGATATAGCTGACCTTTGGACCCGCGCCTTCCCCTTCCTTGGCTTCTTCCGCCGCCACTGCCGCCATCGGCAGCGACAAAGCCAACATCAACATGATCAACGCTTTCACAATTCGCTCCTTATCCGGTTTGCGGCCTAGCATAACGACCCACACCGCAGCGCCCAAGCAAAAAGCTTATAGGCGACTATCAGGGCGGGGCATGCTCGTTGACCCTTAGACTCACACACCTACACTTATCGGCCATCACTCCCAAAGGAATAGCCCGATGAAAGCCGTGCTCTGCAAAGCCTTCGGCCCCGCCGAAACGCTGGTGCTGGAAGAGATCGCCAGCCCCGTACCGGCAAAGAACGAGATTCTGCTGCAGGTGCATGCCGCCGGGGTGAATTTCCCGGACACGCTGATCATCGAGGGCAAGTACCAGTTCAAACCACCTTTCCCGTTTTCCCCGGGTGGCGAGGCGGCCGGCGTGGTCGCCGCCGTGGGTGAAAAGGTCAGCCACCTCAAGGTCGGTGACCGGGTCATGGCCCTGACCGGCTGGGGCAGTTTTGCCGAAGAGGTGAAAGTGCCCGGTTATAACGTGTTGCCGATCCCCGCCGCCATGGACTTCACCACCGCCGCCGCCTTCAGCATGACCTATGGCACCTCCATGCACGCGCTCAAGCAACGCGCGCAGTTACAGCCGGGGGAAACCCTGTTGGTACTCGGTGCTTCCGGTGGCGTGGGCCTGGCTGCCGTGGAAATCGGCAAGGCCATGGGTGCCCGGGTCATCGCCGCTGCCAGCAGCGCCGAGAAACTCGCGGTGGCCAAGGCCTTCGGGGCCGACGAACTGATCAACTATGGCCAGGACAATCTGAAGGATGAAATCAAGCGCCTGACCGATGGCAACGGCGTCGACGTGATCTATGACCCGGTGGGTGGCGACCTGTTCGACCAGGCCATTCGCTCCATCGCCTGGAACGGCCGCCTGCTGGTGGTGGGCTTCGCCAGCGGACGCATCCCGGAGCTGCCGGTGAACCTGGCGTTGCTCAAGGGCGCGGCGGTGATCGGGGTGTTCTGGGGCTCGTTCGCCCAGCGCCAACCCCAGGACAACGCCGCCAACTTCCAGCAATTGTTCAACTGGTTCGCCGAGGGCAAATTGAAGCCGCTGGTGTCGCAGACCTATCCGCTGGCGCAGACCGCTCAGGCTATCAATGACCTCGCCCAGCGCAAGGCCGTCGGTAAAGTGGTGGTGCAGGTGCGTTGAGCGGCAGAGACTGACCTTGGCGAGACGAAGGGAAGCGACGCTATACCTCGTAATGGCCTTGCCGAGTCAGGGTGAGGCCGAGCTGACGATGCCAGCCGGGATTCAATCCGAGTATGTAATCAAACCCCAGCACACAGAGCAATTGCTTCAGCTCATGCACATTCCGGGCACAGTAAGCCTCTTCATTCGGAATGAAGAACAGAGCGGGAAAATCAATATCCGTCACCAGAGGGCGTCCCGCTTCGTCGCTGTGATGCACCACATTTCCCCCTCGGTAGCCCGAGGCGCGAACGGCGCTGTTCAGGGCGCTTCGAATACCGCTGATGCGCGGGGTCATATTGCCCAGGTCGGGATGTTCATGCTGAGTATAGAAGTCCATGTCCCGGGGAAACCGATCCGTATCAGGCACCATGCGCCGATCCGCGCCTGAACGGGAATAGGCGTGGCGCCGGGGGAATACCGCCCACAGGTCATAATCACAGGTCGTTGCCGCCCGATAGGTATTGCGTACTTGCGGTGAGCAAAGGCTATCCACAATGGCCATGACCGGCAGGAGGCTTGCACGGTCCGGCGCTTGATTCATCTCTTTCAGATTATTGGACAGGCGAGACTCTTGCGGTCCATAGAACACCCCCCAGAGTGACTCTTCGTTGCTTCCGGCAACGGATGTGGCATGTTTCAAGACGAACTTGATGGGCACGCCCGACGGGGCGGCGGCGACATAGTGCATTTCAAGATTGTTTCCACCCACAAGCGTCATACACTTCAGCTGGCTCTCCAGCGCTTTACGCCGCTTATCGGTAATATAAAGCGGTGTTTGGCTTGCCCCTAACTGCGCGCTCTCTTGCAATGCTTTGCGCTGACTTGGAAAGTCCGGGTTCTTGGTGAACCTGGGATCCGCCAGGACGAAGCCGGCCATCGGCCCCCAAGTGCAACTTTTAGCTTTATTGTGAAACCCTTTCGTTGCATAGCTTTCACGCAGCAGGCCAGTGGCAAAAGGCCCCACCGCTCTTACCGAAATCACACATTTTTGAGCGTCGGCCACCCGTTGAAACGCCCGGCCATGCTCTATCGGCATGCCTGTACTGGTAATCGCCGACGAACCACGAAACAAATCAAGTTTCATATAATAATGCCACTTAACTTCAAAAGATGATTAGTTATAACATCGCCCTACCTCACTCACGAACACGAATAATGAAACAATTCTTGAATACACTATCAACCCAGCCTTATATGACCCTCCCTCGACAAACGCTCCCACACTGATATCAAATATCGCTCTCGAAATATATAAATACGATGGGAGGCGCCCGCAGCAAGCCGGCGCCGACAAGTCCGTGCAGTTAATGCGAGACCGAACGGCAGCGCTTGAGCCGCGCTTCCAGGTTGTGGTCCGGCATGGCGTGGCTGCGCAAGGCGCTGGCCGTCTGTTCGACGTAGTCGCGCGTGGTGCCATAACGCCCGCGAGCGCTTTCGAATACCTGGTTGAGTACATGGTCCGGCAAGTTACCGGCATAGCTGGGCAGGTGCCGCTCCAGCACGAAGCCCAGCGCCTGAACTGTCTGCCCCGTTTCCAAGCGGCAACTGAGCCAGTGCGGACGATAGGAGGGCACCGGCATTTCCCGCTGCCACAAGGCATAGAGCGAGGCTTCCAACTGATCGTCCGACAGCCGATAGGCAAACCCGCTACAGGAGCCACCGCGATCCAGGCCGAACACCAGCCCTGGAAACTCCGGCGTACCCCGATGTTCATGGGACCACAGGTACAGGCCCCGGTGATAACCGTGAACCCGCCCACGAACCCGCTCCACGGCGGAGCATTCGGGACGCCAGATCAATGAACCATAGGCAAACAACCAGACCGCTCCGCCCTTGTGTCGAGCCATGGTGGCCTGCATGGAGCAAAGCAGTTGTTCGTGGGTCAGTTGCGCCCCCAGTTCCAGGCGCGGCGGATAGGCCAAACTCGACAACGCAGGATCGATAGCGGTCATGGCGAATTACACGGAACTCCTGGTCATTATCAGTTACAAGTCACTTTACCGTAATAGAACGCGCGACTGTAACCGTCCGATGAAAAAGTACCGGACCCGACCTGATATAGCCTAACAACCGGTAACAAATAAATTAAATATTAAAATCGCATAACGATAGGCTGTGCACTGCACCAAGGATAATTCCTACATACACTTCAGAGGCCACGGTCTGACAATCCGATTTAGACTTACGTATAACGGCCGCCTACCTCAACCGCCACGTCTTCACCAGGGGCCAATCATGGGCAAACCACTCCTCATCCCGGCACTGTGCCTGTTCATCCTCGCGCCAACCGCCCGGGCCCAGTCGGCAGACGCTTCAAGTACCAGTGACCGGGGCTTCTGGTACTTGCAGGCGAGCGTGTTTACCCGCCATTTCTCGCCAAACCCGGAACACAACGACCATCAGGACCTGATTGGCCTGGAGCGCAATGAAGCCTCGGGTTTTATCTATGGGGCGGCGACGTTTCGCAACTCCTTCAGCCAGCGTTCGTATTACGCCTATGCCGGCAAACGTTTCGAGAGTGCCGATTATCCGCTGTACCTGAAGGTCACCGGCGGCCTGCTGCAGGGTTATACCGGGCAGTACCGCGACAAGATTCCGTTGAACCACCTGGGCGTTGCGCCGGTGATCATTCCTTCGCTCGGCGTGCATTACGGACCGGTGGCGACGGAAGTGGTGCTGCTGGGATTCAATGCCGCGATGCTTACCGCCGGGGTCCGTTTCTGAGGGGTGTGTGGCGATCTTGCGGACCTTTGTGGCGAGGGGGCTTGCCCCCGCTGGGGGGCGCGAAGCGCCCCTGAAACCTGATACCTCGGTTTACCTGATACACCTCGATCACTGGTTTCGGGGCTGCTTCGCAGCCCAACGGGGGCAAGCCCCCTCGCCACAAGGTATCACCCGCCTGGGGTACTAAGGCCTCGGCGCGTAGGCGAACACATCGGCGCGCATCTGGTGCGCGTCCATCCCCGCGCTCACCAGGGCATCGAGCGTCGCATAGATCATCGCCGGCGAGCCGCTGGCATAGACATGCACCGTCGACAGGTCGGTAATGTCCTCGCAGACCGCCTGGTGCAACAAGCCGCAACGCCCGTCCCAGTCACAGCGGTCACTGACCACTTTGTGCAGGAACAGGTTCGGCAACCGCTTCCACTCGTCCCAGTGTTCCAACGCGTAGAAATCCTCGGGGCGGCGCACGCCCCAATACAAATGCACCGGGTGCGGGAAGCCACTGGAACGGCAATGCTCGATCAGGCTGTTCATCTGCGCCATGCCAGTTCCCGCCGCGATCAACACCAGCGGGCCATCAGGCAACTGGGCCAGGTGGGTATCGCCAAACGGCAACTCGACCCGCGCCAGGCGGTTGCGCTGCAACTGCTCGATCAGGCTCTGGGCGCTGGTTTCGCGCACCAGCACATGCAGTTCCAGGTCACGCCCGGCGTGCGGCGCGGACGCCAGGGAAAACGCCGACTTCTCGCCGTTGTCGCGCTCAATCATCAGGTACTGCCCAGCGTGATAACGCGGCGGCTTGCCCGCCGGTGCCCGCAGGCGCACCCGCCAGACATCACCGCCGATCTCGACACACTCGATCAACTGACAGGCCAGCGTGCGCACCGGCAGTTCGCCTTGCGCGAGCACCCCATCCCAGAGCACCACGCAGTCTTCCAGAGGCTCTGCGATACAGGTGTAGAACTCGCCATGGTCACGCACATCGCCGGCCTGGGCGACCCGCCCTTCCACCAGCAGCGCGGCGCACACATGGCAGTTGCCGTTGCGACAACTTTGCGGGCAGTCATAGCCCAGGCGCCGGGCGCCGTCGAGAATCCGCTCGCCGGGCCGTATCTCAAGCACGGCGCCGGACGGCTGCAAGGTCACACGCATCAATCTATTCCTAACTGATTCCAAATGGCATCGACCCGTCGGGTCACGGCCTCATCCTTGACGATCACCCGGCCCCACTCACGCGTGGTCTCGCCGGGCCATTTGTGCGTGGCATCCAACCCCATCTTCGAACCCAGGCCGGACACCGGCGAGGCGAAGTCGAGGTAGTCGATCGGCGTGTTGTCGATCATCACCGTGTCGCGCTTGGGATCCATGCGCGTGGTGATGGCCCAGATCACGTCGTTCCAGTCACGGGCGTTGATATCGTCATCAGTGACGATAACGAACTTGGTATACATGAACTGTCGCAAAAACGACCAGACACCCAGCATGACGCGCTTGGCGTGGCCCGGATACGACTTCTTCATGGTCACGATGGCCATGCGATACGAGCAACCTTCCGGCGGCAGGTAGAAGTCGGTGATTTCCGGGAACTGCTTCTGCAGGATCGGCACGAACACTTCGTTCAGCGCCACACCGAGAATCGCCGGCTCGTCCGGTGGTCGACCGGTGTAGGTGCTGTGGTAGATCGGCTTGATCCGATGAGTGATGCGCTGCACGGTAAACACCGGGAAGCTGTCGACTTCGTTGTAATAGCCGGTGTGGTCGCCGTAGGGGCCTTCCGGCGCCATCTCGCCCGGATGGATCACACCCTCGAGGACGATTTCCGCCGAGGCCGGCACTTGCAGGTCATTGCCACGACATTTGACCAACTCGGTGCGGTTGCCCCGCAAGAGGCCGGCGAAGGCGTATTCGGAGAGACTGTCCGGCACCGGGGTCACGGCACCAAGAATGGTCGCCGGGTCCGCGCCCAGGGCCACGGATACCGGGAACGGCTGGCCCGGATGCTTTTCGCACCACTCGCGGTAATCCAGCGCACCGCCACGGTGGCTGAGCCAGCGCATGATCACCTTGTTGCGGGCGATCACCTGCTGGCGATAGATACCGAGGTTCTGGCGGTCCTTGTTCGGCCCTTTGGTGACCGTCAGGCCCCAGGTGATCAGCGGCGCGACGTCGCCCGGCCAGCAATGCTGGACCGGCAACTGGCCGAGGTCGACGTCATCGCCTTCGATGATGATTTCCTGGCAGGGCGCGTCCTTGACCACCTTCGGCGCCATGGCAATGATCTTGCGGAAGATCGGCAGCTTGGACCAGGCGTCCTTGAGTCCCTTGGGCGGCTCCGGCTCCTTGAGGAAGGCCAGCAGCTTGCCGATTTCACGCAGCTCGCTGACCGCCTCGGCGCCCATGCCCAGGGCCACCCGCTCGGGGGTGCCGAACAGGTTGCCGAGCACCGGGATATCGAAACCGGTGGGTTTCTCGAACAGCAGCGCCGGCCCCTTGGCCCGCAGCGTGCGGTCGCAGACCTCGGTCATTTCCAGGATAGGGGACACCGGAACCTGAATGCGCTTGAGTTCGCCGCGCTGTTCCAGGCCGCTGATAAAGTCGCGCAAGTCGCGATACTGCATGCGTGAGCCTCGTAGGGTCCGTGGCGTTCGGGGTGGGCAGTTTACCCGGTTCGCCCCGATACCGCGCAATCGAACAACACCCGGACAGCAAAAAGCCGGGTTTCCCCGGCTTTTGCGTCCTGCTCGACTTACTTGCGTTTCATCGACAGGAAGAACTCATCGTTGGTCTTGGTCTGTTTCAGCTTGTCGATCAAGAACTCGATGGCAGCCACTTCATCCATCGGATGCAGCAGCTTGCGCAGGATCCACATGCGCTGCAGCTCGTCGTCGGCAGTCAGCAATTCTTCGCGGCGGGTGCCGGAACGGTTGATGTTGATAGCCGGGAAGACGCGCTTTTCAGCGATCTTGCGGTCCAGGGGCAGTTCCATGTTACCGGTACCCTTGAACTCTTCGTAGATCACTTCGTCCATCTTCGAGCCGGTTTCAACCAGCGCGGTGGCGATGATGGTCAGCGAACCGCCTTCCTCGATGTTGCGCGCGGCACCGAAGAAACGCTTCGGTTTCTCCAGGGCGTGGGCATCGACACCACCGGTCAGGACCTTGCCGGAGCTCGGGATCACGGTGTTGTAGGCACGCGCCAGACGGGTGATGGAGTCCAGCAGGATCACCACGTCCTTCTTGTGCTCGACCAGGCGCTTGGCCTTCTCGATGACCATTTCGGCCACTTGCACGTGACGGGTTGGCGGCTCGTCGAACGTCGAGGCAACCACTTCGCCGCGCACGGTACGCTGCATTTCGGTCACTTCTTCCGGACGCTCGTCGATCAGCAGCACGATCAAGTGCACTTCCGGGTTGTTGCGGGTGATGTTCGCCGCAATGTTCTGCAACATGATCGTCTTGCCGGCTTTCGGCGGCGCCACGATCAGGCCACGCTGGCCTTTGCCGATCGGCGCGCAAAGGTCGATCACGCGACCGGTCAGGTCTTCGGTGGAACCGTTACCGGCTTCCATCTTCATGCGCACGGTCGGGAACAGCGGGGTCAGGTTCTCGAAGAGAATCTTGTTCTTCGCGTTTTCCGGACGATCGAAGTTGATCGTGTCGACCTTGAGCAGGGCGAAATAACGCTCGCCTTCCTTCGGCGGACGGATCTTGCCGACGATGGTGTCACCGGTGCGCAAGTTGAAACGGCGGATCTGGCTTGGCGAGACGTAGATGTCGTCCGGGCCGGCCAGGTAGGAGGCGTCCGAAGAGCGGAGAAAGCCGAAGCCGTCCTGGAGGATCTCCAGCACGCCATCACCGGAGATTTCCTCGCCGCTTTTCGCGTGCTTTTTCAGCAGGGAGAAAATCACATCCTGCTTGCGCGAACGGGCCATATTTTCTATGCCCATCTGTTCGGCCAATTCGAGCAGTTCGGTAATCGGCTTTTGCTTGAGTTCAGTCAGATTCATATAGGAATGACGTAATCATTTATGGAGGGGGGAGAAATTAAGCTTTTGGCTTAATGAGGCCGCGCCGCGGAGAAGGCGACAGGATCGCGTACTTATTCGAAAAGGAGTGCGTCGGCGACGGCTTGCAGGGGGCAGTGGAGAAACCAGTGCGGGGCCGAATGTAACACCTGGACTTCTGGACGTCTAGCCCCTGACAACGAAAAAAGCCCCGCTATTTGCGGGGCTTTTTTTGACGATGCGGACCTTACAGGTGAGCGTCGAGGAAAGCGGTCAGTTGGCTCTTGGACAGTGCCCCGACCTTGGTCGCCGCGACGTCCCCATCCTTGAACAGCATCAGCGTCGGGATACCGCGCACGCCATGCTTGGCCGGGGTTTCCTGGTTTTCGTCGATGTTCAGCTTGGCGACGATCAACTTGCCCTGGTAGGTGTTGGCAATCTCGTCCAGGACCGGGGCGATCATCTTGCAGGGACCGCACCATTCGGCCCAGTAATCGACCAGTACAGGTTGCTCGGCCTTGAGAACTTCCGCCTCGAAGGAAGCATCGGTGACGTGCTTGATGTGTTCGCTCATGGAAGTCTCCGTGATTGTAAGCAGAAAAAAACGTGGCCCATCATAGCTGGCCTTCCTACGTACAGGAAGCCGCAGTTGATTGAGTCTAACTATGACAAATCATCAGTTTGGGTATAGCCCAATACGTGCGCTCTGCACAAAGACGCCCTCACAAGCACCGCCCCCTTGTAGGAGCGTCGACCGGCTGCTCCTACAGGGACTGTGATCAGCCGGGCGTGACGAAGGCAATGCCGGTGCGCAGGGCCGCATTGCGCACATGCTCCTGCATCGCTTTCTGTGCCGGCCCCGAGGCGCGACGCGCCAGGGCACGGAGGATCTTGCGGTGCTCCTGCCAGGTTTCCATGGCCCGCTCCGCCCGGATGAACGGCAGCTTCTGGCTTTCCAGGAACAGCTCGGCCGTGGCACTGAGGATGCCGACCATGGCCTGGTTACCGCTGGCGAGCAGGATGCGCCGGTGAAAATCGAAATCCAACCGGGCGGCAGCCTCGAAATCCCCGGCCTTGAGCTCCACCCGCAGGGCCTCGACGTTGTCCTGCAAGGCATCCAGCTCGTCGGCCGTCAGCGTCACCGCCGCCAGGCCCGCGGCAAAACCCTCCAGGGCATAACGCAGCTGGAAGATATCCTCCGGCGAGGCCTGGGCCGCGAACGGCCACGCCAGGCCGCCGGCCGGCGCCAAGTCCACCGGGGCCTGCACGAACACGCCCTTGCCTGGCTGCACACTGATCACCCCCAGGGCGCTCAGGGACGACAGCGCCTCGCGCAGCGATGCCCGGCTCACCCCCAGGCGCAGTGCCAGGTCGCGTTGCGAGGGCAGCACGTCACCCGGACCGAAGCCCTCTTCGGCGATCAATTTGCGGATGGCTTGCAGCGCCACTTCCGGAACGGCGCGGGAGATCGAATTCATCGTTTTTTCTAACTGTCAGTCCGGGAAAGCGCTAGTTGTAAAGCTATTGGCGGGATCCGGCAAGTCACGCCCAGCGTTGGTTCAACGTTGCCGGCGAATGCCCGATAAGGGTGCGAAAGACCCGACAACTGTTCAGACCAGTAAGACCATAAAAAGCCCTGTAATCCCCATGGACACAGGGAGCGAGCGAGTATGGCATGGGCTGTGCACTACCCCGGACAGAGATCGCCCTTCTGAATTCGGAGAGTTGCCATGACCAAACGCCGCAGCGCCCTGCTCACTGCCCTGTTGGCCAGCCTGATGCTGAGTCAGGCCCCCGCCCACGCCAATGGCCTGGACGACATCATTGCCCGTGGCACCCTCAAGGTCGCCGTGCCCCAGGACTTCCCGCCGTTCGGCTCGGTGGGCCCGGACATGAAACCCCGTGGCCTGGATATCGACACTGCGAAGCTGCTGGCCGAACAACTCAAGGTCAAGCTCGAACTGACCCCGGTCAACAGCACCAACCGCATTCCGTTCCTCACCACCGGCAAGGTCGACCTGGTGATCTCCAGCCTCGGCAAGAACCCCGAGCGTGAGAAGGTCATCGACTTTTCCCGCGCCTATGCGCCCTTCTACCTCGCGGTCTTCGGCCCGCAGGATGCACCGATCAAGGGCCTGGATGACCTCAAGGGCAAGACCATCAGCGTGACCCGCGGCGCCATCGAGGATATCGAACTGACCGCCGTGGCGCCCGAGGGCGTGACCATCAAGCGCTTCGAGGACAACAACACGACCATCGCGGCCTACCTGGCCAAGCAAGTCGATCTGATCGCCAGCGGCAACGTGGTGATGGTGGCCATTGCCGAGCGCAACCCCAAGCGTATTCCAGCGCTGAAGATCAAACTCAAGGACTCGCCGGTCTACGTCGGGGTGAACAAGAACGAACCGGCCCTGCTGGAAAAAGTGAACCAGATCCTCGCCACGGCCAAGGCCGACGGCAGCCTGGAGAAGAACGCCCAGTTGTGGCTCAAGCAGCCGCTTCCGGCCGATCTCTGATCGCGCTCGCCTGAGGTCCGCTCCATGGCTTATCAGTTCGACTTCCTGCCGGTGCTGCACAACGCCGACCTGCTGTTACGCGGCGCCCTGTTCACCCTGGAACTGACCGCCATCGGCACCTTGCTCGGGGTCAGCCTGGGCATTGTCGGCGCCGTGGTCAGGGCCTGGCAGATCCGCCCCTTCGCGGCGATCTTCGGCGTCTACGTCGAATTGATCCGCAACACGCCGTTCCTGGTGCAGCTGTTTTTCATTTTCTTCGGCCTGCCGTCCCTCGGCCTGCAGATTTCCGAGTGGCAGGCAGCCGTCCTGGCAATGGTGATCAACCTCGGCGCCTATTCCACGGAGATTATCCGCGCCGGTATCCAGGCAATCCCGCGCGGACAGCTGGAGGCCGCGGCGGCGCTGGCCATGACCCGCTTCGAAGCGTTTCGCCACGTGGTCCTGCTGCCGGCGCTGGGCAAGGTCTGGCCGGCCCTGAGCAGCCAGATCATCATCGTCATGCTCGGCTCGGCGGTCTGCTCGCAGATCGCCACCGAGGAGTTGAGCTTCGCCGCCAACTTCATCCAGTCGCGCAATTTCCGCGCCTTCGAAACCTACACCCTGACCACGCTGATCTACCTGGTCATGGCGCTGCTGATCCGCCAGTTGCTCAACTGGCTGGGACGCCGCTACATCGCGAGGAACCGCTGATGGATTTCACCATATGGGACATCCTGAGCAACCTGCTGGCAGGCCTGCAATGGACCGTCGCCCTGTCGTTGACGGCCTTTGTCGGCGGCGGCCTGATCGGCTTGCTGGTGATGGTGCTGCGCATCAGCGAAAACCGTTTTGCCCATAGCTTCGCCCGGGCCTACATCGAGCTGTTCCAAGGCACGCCGCTGCTGATGCAACTGTTCATGGTGTTCTTCGGCGTGGCCTTGCTCGGGGTGGATATCTCGCCCTGGTTGGCGGCAGCCATCGCCCTGACGCTATTCACCAGCGCCTACCTGGCGGAGATCTGGCGCGGCTGTGTCGAGTCGATTCCGGGCGGCCAATGGGAAGCCTCGGCGAGCCTGGCCCTGACCCCCTACGAACAACTGCGCCATGTGATCCTGCCCCAGGCCCTGCGCATTGCCGTGGCGCCAACCGTGGGCTTTTCGGTACAGGTGATCAAGGGCACCGCGGTGACCTCGATCATCGGCTTCACCGAACTGACCAAGACCGGCGGCATGCTCGCCAACGCCACCTTCGAACCCTTCATGGTCTACGGCCTGGTAGCCCTCGGCTACTTCCTGCTGTGCTACCCCCTGTCCCTCAGTGCGCGCTACCTGGAAAGGAGACTGCATGCCGCTTCTTAGAGTTTCTGCCCTGCATAAGTATTACGGCGACCACCACGTGCTCAAAGGCATCGACCTCAGCGTCGAGGAAGGCCAGGTGGTGGCGATCATCGGACGCAGCGGCTCGGGCAAGAGCACCCTGCTGCGCACCCTCAACGGCCTGGAGTCGATCAATGACGGGGTGATCGAGGTCGACGGCCACTACCTGGACGCCGCCCGCGCCGATCTGCGCACCTTGCGGCAAACGGTCGGTATGGTGTTCCAGCAGTTCAACCTGTTCCCGCACCTGAGCGTCGGCGAAAACGTCATGCTCGCGCCCCAGGTGGTGCAGAAAATGCCCAGGGCCAAGGCCGCCGAGCTGGCGCGACAGATGCTCGAACGGGTCGGCCTGGGGGAAAAATTCGACGCCTTCCCGGAACGCCTCTCCGGCGGTCAGCAGCAGCGCGTGGCGATCGCCCGGGCCCTGGCGATGTCGCCCAAGGTGCTGCTGTGCGACGAAATCACCTCGGCCCTGGACCCGGAACTGGTCAACGAAGTGCTCAGCGTGGTCCGTCAGTTGGCCAAGGAAGGCATGACCCTGATCATGGTCACCCACGAAATGCGCTTCGCCCGGGAAGTCGGCGACAAGCTGGTGTTCATGCACCAGGGCAAGGTGCATGAAGTGGGCGATCCCAAGGTGCTGTTTGCCCACCCGCAGACACCGGAGCTGGCGAACTTTATCGGCAGTGTCGAACAGCCGGCCTGAGCCCTTCTTATCCGCCTGACAGCAGTTCGAAACGACCGCGACCTTCAACTGGCGTCTCGTCGCGCACGCGGGTCGCACTGACCGGCAGGTGAGTGTCGATCTCGACCTGCGCCGAGAAAAACCGGCCCTTGGCCGGTAAATCCCGCGCCAGCACCTGCAGGCTCTGGCCCGGCGCTATCAGACGATTCTCCGTGGCCTCGACAAGGTATGGCGCCGCACCCAGGGTCACCGGCTTGCCGTCGAGCAGGGCGTTGCTCAGGCTGACCGTGAAACGCCCCTGGCGATCGAAACGGAACGCCTGCGATCCCGCCGCCGGCGCCTCGAAACGCAACGCCATGGTGGTGGGCCTGGGACAGGCAATGTTCAGGCTCAGTCGACGGCGCCCGAGGAACAACTCAGGCTGTCCAGGCGCAATCGACAAGGCCCCCGGGCGCAACACCCCCAGCTCGATCTGCGACTGGCTCAGCGACAGCGTGCAGTCGTTGGCCCTGGCCGGGACTGAAAGCAGTACAAGCGCGACGCCACAACCATGCACAAGTGTTCGCACACGAGAATTCTTCATAAAGGTTTTCCACAGGGTTAACTCGCCCGGCAAACCGCCGTGGCCGTTTCATATAGCCGATCGTCGTCCCCGGCCCCGGCCAACTCGACGGGCAGCGTGCAGGTCGTATGGTCCGCCAGCCGGATCTTGAGCCGTTGGCCGGACTCGACATTGCTCAGGAAGATCATGCCGTCGCCAACCACCGTGGTCAGAAAGGCATCCTCGGCGCTGAACACCGAGGCCCCCTGCGGCAACGGCGCGGCGTTTTCGTCGGTGACCTTGAGCAGCAGCCGGCGAACGGCTACCACCGTGAAATCCACCCGATTGAACGACCCACGCCCGACCTCGAGGTTTTTCGTCGCATTGCGCAGGTCGATCCGCCGTGGCAACGAGCGGGTATCGACTTCCAGCTGGCTGCCGCGGTAGGCCGGCAGGCCGGCGACCACCGCCTGCCCGCTGGAGTCGGTCCAGACCGGCCCCTGGGGCGTGGCGATCCGGGCCCCGGAAAGCTCACCCACCGAGACCACGGCAAAAGTCTCCTGGATCGCGTAGGGCGAGAACGTCAGCCCCCCCTCGTGCAAGGCAACGCCCCCGGACAGTTGCCCGCTGTAGCTGCTACTGGAGGCGTCGCGGGTCACGCCCAGACCGACCTGGGTGTAACGCGGCATCAGGTTCAGGTTGCCCCGGGTGACCTGCCGATCGCCCTTGAGGTCCTGCGCCAGCCCCAGGTCATAACTGATCGTGTCATCGACCCGCTCGCGGTAGTCGCCGCCAATATCGAACCGGTCCCCGCGACGGTTGAGGTAGGCACCGATCCGCCGGTCGCCGCCCAACGGCACGCTGATCCCCAAGCGCACCCCCAGGCCCGAGTCGACGGGGTGACGCTCGCCACTCGAACCGAGCTCGGAATCCACGCTCAGGCTCAGGCTGGCGTAGCGGTAGCTCTTGTTCCAAGAGCCGTGCAAACGCCGGGACAAACGCCCGTCGAACATCACGCTGCGCGAATAGCCAAGACTGAAACCGCCGAGTTGCGGGGCTGCCCAGCCGAGCGCGGCGGTGTACTGGTGCTTGAAGCGTGAGCCGAACGCCTCTTCCGCGTCCGCTTCGCCGGTCTGGAGCAGATCGCGATAACCGGCATTGCGCAGGGTGGCGCTGAGGTCCAGGTCGACCCCCGCCCCCAGCGGGCTGTTCAGCGACAGGCTGTTCTGGCTCCCCGCCAGCGACCGCCGGGTGTCATGGGAAAGGTTGTTGCGCAGACCGATGCCGACCCGCTGCCCGAGGCGACTGTCGAGCCCCCAGCCGACGGAACGGTAGTCATCGCTGCCCAGCAGCCCGGCGCTGAGCGATGCGGCCTGGCCAAGCCCCCAGGTGCCACTGCCGGTGGCCAGCAATGGTGGCTCTTCGGTGCGGCCAGCGACGCGGCGCAGCCGCCCCAGGGCCAGGTAGTAGCCCGGTTGGACCGCCGCCGCCCCCGGAAAAGCCGCGGCGGGCACGACGAAACGACGCTCGCCGCCGGCCGGGCCGATCACCCGGACGTCCAGGTCGCTGGTGCCATTGAGCAGCGGCAAGCCGTCCAGGCTGAAAGGGCCCTGCGGCACCAGACTGGTATGGATCAGCGCGCCGGACTGACGGACCTCGACCCGCGACGCGTCGGCAGCCATGCCCTCGACCCGCACACCATGCCCGGCCTGGCCACGCAGCGCGCCATCCGGCATCAATTGCACACCGGATAGCTGGACCCCGGCGAACACAGGCCCGGCGCTGTTGATCTGACCGGCCTGGAACGTCGTCCGCCAAGGCAGGAAGTCTCGCTGGGCATAGGCATACAAATGCTCGGTCTGCTCTTTTCCGTTGCTGGCGACGTGCAACTGGCGGCTGCGGACAATCCAGTCGCCGGCATTGAACCCGGCCTCGGTGGTCGCGGAGAAGAAACGCCCGCCGCCCTGGCGTGAGTGGGTATCGAAACCCAGCACATCGTAGTTGAGCAGGCCGGCCGTGCCGCCACGGGCGTAGACACCGCTGTCGAGCGCCGCTCCACGCAGGGCCTGGGTCGGAACCAGCAGGGCCACCTCTTCGCTGTTCGGGCGCAGGGTCACCCTGGCCTGCGGATACTCGTGCAAAAATGCATGACAGACCTCGTCATCGCCCCCCGCGTCAGCGCCGGGCATCTTCAGGCCGGCCTTATCCAGCAACCCGGCGGTGAAACACAATTCCCCGTCCTGGTCGAAACGCACCTCGGCCAGCCCCAGACGGTTGCCGTTGAGCTCCAGCGTCACCCTCTGCGCGCCTTCGCGAAAGCGCGGTGCCGAGCGGAAGTAATCGGCCACTCGAGGATCAAGACCGCGCCCGGAAAGCACGGACAGGTCGAACTCCGCCTCGGCGGCATCGTCCTTTTTCTCGGCGACGACCGGTTCGCCCAATCCCAGCAACATCGCAGCCCCCAGCATCTTCATCAGACCGCGGCGCTCCGCCAGTGTCTGCGCCAGACTTGATGAAGGGGCGGACCGGCCCAGCTGTCCCAGGTTTCTCATGGAAGCGTCACAGCGCCCTGGGAAGAATCGGCGCTTCGTGGCGGGCTACCGCAAAACCATAGACGGTCGCGGGTTGGAGCGTGACCGACGTGGCAGCGGGCTGCGTCGCATCGGTTTCGATGGCCAGCGCCTCCCCCGGCAGGACATAACCGCGACTCAACATCACGCTGGCCTTGTGCGGATTGAGCACCAGCTCCGGCGACAGGCGAACCACATAGGGACTGTCATTGCGCACCATCAGTCGGTTACCTTCCAGGTGCCAGGTCAGTTCCTTCCAGGGGGCCGGATGCCGGGCCAGCCCCCGGGGATGCAGGATCAGCGGCAGATTCTGGCGCAGGCTGATGCCAACAGTGGCGCCGGAGCCGGCCTTGCGCTGGGGAATACCCTCGAAGGTGACGCGTTTCAAACGCTGGGTCTTGAGTGGCGAGTGGTTGGCGCTGAGAAATCGCACCAACTGGATCTCACCGGCATCGACGCGGGTGACGGGGGGCGTAATGACCACCAACTCCTCAAGATCCTCGGGAATGGACTCAATGGCCGAATGCAGCAAGGCCGGGCCGCGGTCAGTGTTCTTGATGCGGATACTGGCTTCCCCCTCCTCTTCATAGAGAATCACCACCGTGGTTTCCGGCTGCATGCCATCGGCACGGGCGGCGCTCCAGAACAGGCCGAGGAGAAAGAACAGCACACTGGCACACAACGACCCGGACATCGGCATAAGGGGTACAACATTCAAGCGATACGCTCCTAGCGAACGAATTCTTATTCTTCAGTACAACCACGGGGCGCGCGCCGGCACAGCATCTTGTACCGGCCGCCCTATTGCTTACATCATCAGCATTTAGAGATAACGCAATTCCAGCGTGGCCAGGCCATCCAGGTTTATTTCCTGGGTTACATCCAACTCGGAGGTCTTGTTGATAACCGCCTGAACTTCCAAAGTACCACTTACCCGCTGTACCGATGCCGGGTGAGTTGCAAAGAACCCACTCCAGGACATGATGTTCTGGTACTGACCCAAGGCGCCGTTACCACGATTCCAGCTCAAACCGTTATTGGTCGATACGATGGTGTTGACCAATGGAAAATCGGCCACGGAATCCTTCACGCTCAGGGAGTAACCGCCGATCCGCTTGCCGTCGGCCGTGGTACCCAGACCGTAGTTGTACACATCGTTATAGCCCGGGCCGATGGCCGCTTGCAGGATCCCCGGGACCTTGCTGCCGGAACGGTTGTCGAGGGTCTTTACCCCGACCCGGGTGCCGCCGTCGCAATTGACCGAAAACGGCACGCCCCTGGGCTGCAGACGTGTGTAGGCGTTGGCGCTCAGCTCGGCGGCACGGATTTTCCCATAATCGACGATGCCGCCATTTTGCAGGCTCAGCGTGCAACTGGCCGGAACAATCGTTCCTCTTACCAACAGATCCGCCGCGTTGGCATTGAACCCCAGTGCAACCAGTAGAGCACCGAGTGTCCATCCGGATACCGACTTCATTTTCCTACTCCATATTATCAAGTTTAAGCAGATGCAAGTTATTCAGGACTGCGGGACTCAATCCGGGATCACACCCGAAACAGGGTGAAGACTGATACCTCCCGAATGCAGTCCGATAAATAATTAACACCCAGGCATAATTGCCAGACGCTAGTTTCCACGCTGGTAGCCGACAAAAAAACCGGAAGTTGCCACGATCCCAGTACGACGGGTAGACAAACACTGACAACTTTTACAAATACCGCTGTCGTCATAACTCATGACACAGGTCATCAATGTGAAATATTTATGTAGGAAAATTGAAGCAATGATTTTCCAACAACCCCGCAGCCGGCCGCGGACCTGATGCTCGCAGGCGTCCTACGTTGGCGTCGGCGTCTGATCGTGGCACGATGGCGAGGTTATCGACCGAGATCCTTCAACCATGCCGCAATCCCAAGCCAAGAACCTGTCCCTGATCGCCGCCATCGACCTGGGCTCCAACAGCTTCCATATGGTCGTGGCCAAGGCCCAGAACGGTGAGATCCGGATTCTGGAGCGCCTTGGCGAAAAGGTTCAGTTGGCGGCCGGTATCGACGAGGAGCGTCAGCTCACCGAAGAGTCCATGCAGCGCGGGCTCGATTGCCTGAAGCGCTTTGCCCAGCTGATCAACGGCATGCCCCTGGGCGCCGTGCGAATCGTCGGCACCAACGCCCTGCGCGAAGCCCGTAACCGCGGCGAATTCATCCGCCGCGCCGAGGAAATCCTCGGCCACCCGGTGGAAGTCATTTCCGGCCGTGAAGAAGCCCGACTGATTTACCTCGGCGTTTCCCACACCCTCGCCGACACCCCGGGCAAGCGCCTGGTGGCCGACATCGGCGGCGGCAGTACCGAATTCATCATTGGCCAGCGCTTCGAACCGCTGCTGCGCGAAAGCCTGCAAATGGGCTGCGTCAGCTACACCCAGCGCTATTTCCGCGACGGCAAGATCACTCCGGCCCGCTACGCCCAGGCGTATACGGCGGCACGCCTGGAAATCATGAGCATCGAGCACGCGCTGCATCGCCTGACCTGGGATGAAGCCATCGGCTCGTCCGGCACCATCCGTGCCATCGGCCTGGCCCTCAAGGCCGGCGGCCAGGGCAGCGGCGAGGTGAATGCCGAAGGGCTGGCCTGGCTCAAGCGCAAGCTGTTCAAGCTCGGCGATGCCGAGAAAATCGATTTCGAAGGGATCAAGCCCGACCGCCGCGCGATCTTCCCGGCCGGCCTGGCGATTCTCGAAGCGATCTTCGACGCCCTCGACCTGCAACGCATGGACCACTGCGACGGCGCCCTGCGCGAAGGCGTGCTCTACGACCTGCTGGGCCGTCACCACCACGAAGACGTGCGCGAGCGCACCCTCAGCTCGCTGATGGAGCGTTATCACGTCGATCTGGAACAGGCGGCGCGGGTCGAACGCAAGGCACTGCATGCCTTCGATCAAGTGGCCGATGCCTGGGAACTGTCCGACGGGGTCTGGCGCGAACTGCTGGGCTGGGCCGCCAAGGTCCATGAAGTGGGCCTGGACATTGCCCACTACCAGTACCACAAGCACGGCGCCTACCTGATCGAGCACTCCGACCTGGCCGGTTTCTCACGGGAAGACCAGCAAATGCTCGCCCTGCTGGTCCGCGGGCACCGACGCAATATTCCCAAGGACAAGTTCGCCGAGTTCGGCGATGACGGCATCAAGCTGATTCGCCTGTGCGTGCTGCTGCGCTTCGCGATCCTGTTCCATCACATCCGTGGCACCCAGGAAATGCCGCAGGTCACCTTGCGTGCCGACGGCGATAGCCTGGATGTGGTGTTCCCCAAGGACTGGCTGGACCAGAACCAACTGACTCAGGCCGACTTCGCGCTGGAAGCGGAGTGGCTGACCCGAGTCAGTATTACCCTCAACGTACGCTGAGTATCGGGTTGCTCAGGCGCTCCAGCAAGGTCGCCTGGGCACTGCGCGGGTTCTGGTTGCCGGTCGGCGTGTTGCGGATATAGCGACCGTCCGACTGCAGGCTCCAGCTGTGGGTGTTATCGGTGAGATAGCTTTCCAGTTCTTTCTTGACCCGCAGGATCAACTTCTTGCCTTCCACCGGGAAGCAGGTCTCGACGCGCTTGTCGAGGTTACGCTCCATCCAGTCGGCACTGGAGAGGAACATCTGCTCCTCGCCGCCGTTGAGGAAGTAGAACACCCGGGTGTGCTCGAGGAAGCGGCCGATGATCGAGCGCACATGGATATTGTGCGAAACCCCGGCGATGCCCGGACGCAGGCAGCACATGCCACGCACCACCAGGTCGATACGCACGCCGCACTGGCTGGCCTTGTACAACGCACGGATGATCTTCGGATCGGTCAGCGAGTTGAACTTGGCAATGATGTGCGCCGGCTTGCCATCGATGGCGAACTGGGTTTCCCGGGCAATCATGTCGAGCATGCCCTTCTTCAGGGTGAACGGCGCATGCAGCAACTTCTTCATGCGCAAGGTCTTGCCCATGCCGATCAGTTGGCTGAACAGCTTGCCGACGTCTTCGCACAGGGCGTCGTCGGACGTCAGCAGGCTGTAGTCGGTGTACAGGCGGGCGTTGCCGGCATGGTAGTTACCAGTCCCCAGGTGCGCGTAGCGAACGATTTCGCCGGCCTCGCGGCGCAGGATCAGCATCATCTTGGCGTGGGTCTTGAAGCCGACCACGCCGTAGATCACCACCGCACCGGCCGCTTGCAGGCGGCTGGCCAGTTGCAGGTTGGACTCTTCGTCGAAGCGCGCCCGCAGCTCGATCACCGCGGTAACTTCCTTGCCATTGCGCGCGGCGTCCACCAGGGCGTCGACGATTTCCGAGTTGGCGCCGCTGCGGTACAGGGTCTGGCGCACGGCCAGTACATGCGGGTCCTTGGCCGCCTGACGGAGCAGGTCGACCACCGGGGTGAAGGATTCGAACGGGTGCAGCAAGAGGATGTCCTGCTTGCTGATCACGCTGAAGATATTTTCGCTGTTCTGCAGCAGTTTCGGGATCTGCGGGGTAAACGGCGTGTATTGCAACTCCGGATGACTATCCAGGCCGGTGATGCTGAACAGGCGCGTCAGGTTCACCGGACCGTTGACCTGGTACAGCTCGGTCTCGTTCAGGTTGAATTGCTTGAGCAGGTAGTCCGACAGGTGTTTCGGACAGGTGTCGGCCACTTCCAGGCGCACGGCGTCCCCGTAGCGGCGGGAGAACAGCTCGCCGCGCAGCGCGCGGGCCAGATCTTCGACATCCTCGGAGTCCAGCGCCAGGTCGGCGTTACGGGTCAGGCGGAACTGATAGCAGCCCTTGACCTTCATGCCCTGGAACAGGTCGTCGGCGTGCGCGTGGATCATCGACGACAGGAATACATAGTTATCGCCAGGCCCACCCACGTCTTCGGGTACCTTGATAATCCTCGGCAGCAGGCGTGGCGCCGGGATGATCGCCAGACCCGAGTCACGACCGAAGGCATCGATGCCTTCGAGCTCGACGATAAAGTTCAGGCTCTTGTTCACCAGCAATGGGAACGGGTGCGTCGGGTCAAGGCCGATGGGGGTGATGATCGGCGCGATCTCGTCACGGAAATAGCGACGGACCCAGGTCTTGAGCTTGGTGGTCCAGTAGCGCCGGCGGATAAAGCGCACCTGGTGTTTTTCCAGCTCCGGCAACAGGATGTCGTTGAGGATCGCGTACTGGCGATCGACTTGCCCGTGCACCAGCTCGCTGATGCGCGCCAGGGCCTGGTGCGGCTGCAAGCCGTCGGCGCCGGCCTGCTCGCGGGCGAAGGTGATCTGCTTCTTCAGCCCGGCAACGCGAATCTCGAAGAACTCGTCCAGGTTACTGGAGAAGATCAGCAGGAACTTGAGTCGCTCCAGCAGCGGGTAGGACTCGTCCAGCGCCTGCTCCAGCACGCGGATGTTGAACTGCAGCTGCGACAGCTCCCGATGGATATACAGGCTGCTGTCATCCAGGCCGGGAACCGCCACCGCCGGCACCACCACAGGGGGCGCTTCGGCAACCACCGGCACGGATTCCAGCTCCGGCGGGGTTTCGACGATCGGCTCGACCACTGCTTGAGCGTCTTTTACTTCAACTTCGCTGAGTCCTTCGGTATTCATCGAGTGTTCCTGTGAGGGCTATTTCTGCTCTCGTAGCAGTTGAGCGGCGCGGGCGGCAAAGTAGGTCAGGATGCCATCAGCACCCGCCCGTTTGAAAGCGGTCAACGATTCAAGAATAACGCCTTCGCCCAACCAGCCATTCTGAATAGCCGCCATGTGCATGGCGTACTCCCCGCTGACCTGATAGACAAAAGTCGGCACCTTGAACTCATCCTTGACCCGATAAAGGATATCCAGATACGGCATGCCCGGCTTGACCATGACCATGTCGGCGCCTTCGGCCAGGTCCGCGGCCACTTCATGCAGGGCTTCGTGGCTGTTGGCCGGGTCCATCTGGTACGACGCCTTGTTCGCCTTGCCCAGGTTCAGGGCCGAGCCGACGGCGTCACGGAAAGGGCCATAGTAGGCGCTGGCGTACTTGGCCGAATAGGCCATGATCCGTACATTGACATGCTCGGCCAGTTCCAGGGCTTCGCGGATCGCCTGGATGCGCCCATCCATCATATCGGACGGCGCAACCACCTGGGCACCCGCCGCCGCGTGGGAGAGCGCCTGCTTGACCAGGGCATCGACGGTAATATCGTTCTGCACGTAGCCGTGCTCGTCGAGAATGCCATCCTGCCCATGGGTGGTGAACGGGTCCAGGGCGACGTCGGTAATCACCCCCAGTTCCGGGAAACGCGCACGCAGCGCGCGGGTGGCGCGCTGGGCAATACCTTGCGGGTTCCAGGCCTCGCTGGCATCCAGGGATTTGAGTGCCGGCGGCGTCACCGGGAACAATGCCAATGCCGGAATCCCCAGCTCGACCCACTTCGCCGCTTCTTCGAGCAACAGGTCGATGCTCAGGCGTTCCACCCCCGGCATCGACGCCACGGCTTCGCGGCGATTTTCGCCGTCCAGCACAAACACCGGCAGAATCAAATCATCGACTGTCAGAACATTCTCACGGACCAGGCGGCGAGAAAAATCATCACGACGATTGCGACGCAGGCGGGTGGCGGGAAACAAGCGATTGGCGGGGGTAAAGCTCACGGCAGACTCCTGAGCCCGCACAAGCGGGCGAGCATGGCAGTTATAAGCGGCCATTATGACGAAGGAATTACAGTTGTGCTTACTCCTGCGACTTGTCGTCACAGTCGCTGTTCCTGTAGGAAATGTTAACGTCGAGACACATTTCGACACTTTCCACGCTGTCCTCGAAGGGTTAGGCTGCGCGTTCATTTCGCCAGCATCCAGACAATGCTCCAACAATTTCTGCAGGATTTCGGTTACTTCGCCCTGTTTCTCGGCACGTTTTTCGAAGGCGAGACCATTCTGGTCCTGGCCGGCTTCCTCGCGTTCCGCGGATACATGGACATCAACCTGGTGGTTATCGTGGCCTTCTTCGGCAGCTATGCCGGCGACCAGCTGTGGTATTTCCTGGGGCGCAAGCATGGCCGCAAGCTGTTGGCCCGCAAGCCGCGCTGGCAATTGATGGGTGACCGGGCGCTGGAGCATATCCGCCGCCATCCGGATATCTGGGTGCTGAGTTTCCGCTTCGTCTATGGCTTGCGCACCGTGATGCCGGTGGCGATCGGCCTGTCGGGTTATCCGCCGGGGCGCTACCTGCTGCTCAACGGCATCGGCGCGGCGATCTGGGCGGCGGCCCTGGCCGCGGCCGCCTATCACTTCGGGGCGATCCTCGAAGGGATGCTTGGCAGCGTGAAAAAATATGAACTGTGGGTGCTTGGCGGCCTGCTGGTGGTTGGCCTGTTCCTCTGGAGCTGGCGGCGCATCAAGACCGCGCGCCTGGCCCGGGCCGAGGCACGGCAGGCCGAGATTACGAACCGACCAGGCGAATGACCCGCGGCTTGCAGCAGTAAAGACCGAGCACACTCAATAGGCTGTAGCCGCACACACCGACCCAGGCCAGCGGACCGGCCGGCCACAGTCCGACCAACGGCGCACACCAGACCAACGGCAGGTTGAGCGCCAGGCGGACGATCTCCAGGCGCAGCGCCCAAGGGCGATTCTCCAATGCCGCGCCGAGCACGAACAGGCCCAGCACCAGGGTCCCGGCGCCCAGCAGCAACGCCGCCAGCGGCAAATGCTCGCCGACATTCATCAGATAGCTGCCCAAGCCGACATAGACCACGAATTGCAGGGCGACGTAGATCTGCTGGCGTACTTCCAGGGGCACCTCGAACTTGCGGAACTGGCTCAGGTCCGGCTTGCTCAGCGGATACTTGGCCGCCACATCGGCCGGCCGCCAGCCGGTGGGCATGAACCAGATCCGCAGTTTGTCCCAATAACTTTGCGTGCGCCGGGCATCGGCCCATAGCTGTGCGTAGAACTGCAGGTTGGCCCACAACGGGTTCCAGCTGGCCAGCGGCGTGGTCACGCCGAAGATCACCGGCTCGCGCTCGTCCTCTTCCTGGAAGCTGCCGAACAACCGGTCCCAGAGGATGAACACCCCGCCGTAGTTGCGATCCATGTAGAGCGCGTTCTGCGCATGGTGCGCCCGATGGTTGGACGGCGTGACGAAGAACCACTCGAACCAGCCCAGCTTTGGCACGTGCCGGGTGTGGACCCAGAACTGGTACAGCAGGTTCAGCGACGCCACGCTGATAAACACCACCAGCGGCACGCCAAGCACCGCCAATGGCAGATAGAAGATCCAGCTCAAGAGGAAACCGGTGCTGGTCTGGCGCAGGGCCGTGCTGAGGTTGTAGTCCTCGCTCTGGTGATGCACCGAGTGGGCGGCCCAGAGGATGTTGCGCTCGTGCCCCATGCGATGCAGCCAGTAGTAACAGAAGTCGTAGGCGACAAAGGCGAAGACCCAGACCCAAGGCTTCTGCGCGGACAGTTCGAACAGCGCCAGGTGCCGCAGCGCGAAAGCGTAGGTGAGTATCCCGACACCCTTGGTCAGCAGCCCGGTGGTGGTCGACAGCACGCCGGTGCTCATGCTGTTGATGGCATCCGCCAGCCGATAGTTGTTCACCCCACGCCAACGATCGGCCAGTAGTTCGATGATGATCAGGGCGATGAAAAACGGTACCGCATAAGGCACGAAGTCCATGGGGCCAACCTTTCAGAGTCGATCCGCAAAGATTAGGGGCTGTCGCGGAAAAATCCGCTGACAATGAATACCAAACCCGTAGACATTTAACGCCAGAAACACGCGAAGGCAGAACACCGTGCCGGTAGGAGCGAGCTTGCTCACGATGGTAGCCCGGGCTCCAAGGGGTATCAGATACCCCGCGCTATCGTTGACGACCATCGCGAGCAAGCTCGCTCCTACAGTGTTATGCGTCAGGCCGCCTGGACCCGACGTTTTTCCGCCAGCCGGCTGCGACCGTACAGCAGCACAATCGCCAGCAACGCCAGCGCCTGGGCGCCCAGCGAGTAGGCGTCGGCATGAATCCCCAGCCAGTCGAACTCGAAGAATGCCACCGGTCGCGTGCCGAAGATCCCGGCTTCCTGCAACGCCTTGACCCCGTGTCCGGCAAACACCACCGACAAGGCACACAACAACCCGGCGTTGATTCCGAAAAACAGCGCCAGCGGCAGCTTCGCCGAACCACGCAGGATCACCCAGGCCAGCCCGATCAACAGCACCAGCGCGGTGGCGGCACCGGCCAGCACGGCGTTGTGTCCCGCCGGGCCCGCCTGCAGCCAGAGGGTTTCATAGAACAGGATCACCTCGAACAATTCGCGGTACACCGAGAAGAACGCCAGCAGCGCGAAGCCGAAACGCCCGCCGCCACTGACCAGGCTGCTCTTGATGTAGTCCTGCCAGGCCGCCGCATGCCGCCGGTCATGCATCCAGACCCCGAGCCAGAGCACCATGACGCTGGCGAACAGCGCCGTGAAACCTTCCAGCAATTCGCGCTGGGCACCGCTGACGTCGATCAGGTAAGCCGCGGCCGCCCAGGTCAGCAACCCGGCGCACAGCGCTAGGCCCCAGCCGAGATGCACGCTGCGCACCGCCGACTGCTGACCGGTGTTGCGCAGGAACGCCAGCACCGCCGCCAGCACCAGAATCGCCTCCAGGCCCTCGCGCAACAGAATCAGCAGCCCGGAGATAAAGCTCAGCGATTGGCTCAGGCCATCGTTACCCAACAGTTCCGCAGACTCCTTGAGCTTGCCCTTGGCAACATGCAGACGCTGCTCGACCTGTTCCATCGGCAAACCGTCCTGCAACGATTGCCGATAGGCCATCAGTGATTTCTCGGTGTCCTTGCGCACCGTGGCGTTGACGTTGTCCAGGGAGCTTTCCACCAGTTCGAAGCCTTCCAGGTAGGCGGCTACGGAGAGGTCGTAGGCTTGCTCATGTTCGCCGGCCCGATAGGCCGCCAGGCTCTTGTCCAGGGTCGCCGTGGTGTAGTCGAGCAATTGCCCCGGACCACGCTTGACCTGCGGCGGCCGGGCGCGCTGGGCACGGAAGGTGGCGGCGGCAACCGGGCCTTCGGCGGCCAGCACTTCAGCCGGCGTCGAACGCGCCAGGTCGGCCAGGTTGTAGGTTTTTCCGTCGCTTGCGACAACAGCGGCGGCACTGAAACCGCTGATGTAGGTCGCCAGGTCCCAGCGTTGACGCTCATCCAACTGGTCGGCAAAGGCCGGCATATCGGTGCCTTCGACGCCCAGGCCGAGGGTGGTATAGATCGCGTAGAGACTCAGCCGATCCAACCGTGCGGCATTGCGCAGATTGGCCGGCGGCGGTGTCAGGCCGACACCCGCCGGACCGTCACCGGCCCCCGTCTCACCGTGACACACCGAACAGTGCTGGGCATAAAGCGGCGCGCCACGGGTCGGGTCGGGGGTAATGATCGGCGCCTGACTGATCTCATAGGCCACCGCCAGCTTCGCCCCCAGTTGCCGGGCCTGGCGGGCGACGCCTTCGCCGTCTTCCCGGGCACTCACGGCCGCATGCAAATGCTCGACACCCTGCACCAGCCCGGCCTGCTCCGGCTTGGCCGGCAGCGCGGCGACCAGTCCTTGCAGGACCTTGATGAATTCCAGTTGCTCACGGTACTCGGAGTCGTCGACCACCTGGCCTCCGCGCACCGTGGGCGGGTAATCCGCGCCGATGTAGTCCAGCAGGTGCAGGGCCTGTGGCGCGCCATCCAGCGTTCCGGCCAGCAGGTTGAGGCTGCCGAGGGCAAGCAGCGGCAGCAGCAGCCACGCCAGGAAACGAGAGGGAACGGTCATGAAGAAGCCCAAATGTAAATGCGAAGTAACACATTGTTCCCTCTCAATGCGTTTTGCTCAACCCTGATCGGCCCGAATCCTGAATGTTTTGATCGCGATCATGCATTGGAATACCGACAAGAACGCCACCTCGGTAGCAGCCAAGGGTGTGGTTTACCAGTGATAGCAATGTAATATTCACCGCCACTATCGTCAGCACACTGGCCACGGCAAGACAAGGAACGACACGCCATGCCCTCTCGCCTTTTACTCACACTGTTCGCCTGTGCCTTGCTCTTGAGCGGCTGCGGGTTGCTTCACAACTACGACCGGGAACTCCAGGCCACCAACGAGCAGTTGATCTCGGGCAACGTCGATGGCGCCCTGCAGTTGCTGGAGCAACACAACCCCTGGGACGACAAAGAACTGCTCTATTACCTGGAAAAAGGCGAACTGCTGCGCGTCAAGGGCGATCTGCCCCGCAGCCAGGACGCCTGGCGCGCGGCGGACCGACAGGTGTCCCAGTACGAGGAAGGTCCGCAGGTCGTCGCCACCCTGAAGAATCTGGGGCTCGACCAGATCCTCGGCATCGGACTGGTCGGCGACAAGTTTCATCGTTACGAGGGCTATGACTACGAGAAGGTCATGCTGACCACGCAAATGGCCCTCAACCAGCTGGCCCGGAACGACTTCGACGGCGCCCGCGTCGATATCAAGAAAAGCCACGAGCGCGAAGCCCTCATCGCCACCCAGCGCGACAAGCAATACCTGGCGGTCGAAGACCAAGCCAAGGCCAAAGGCATCAAGCTGCGCTACAAGGACCTGCAGGGTTACCCGGTGACAACCCTCGACTCGCCGCAGGTCATTGCCCTGAAAAACGGCTACCAGAGTGCGTTCAGCCATTACCTCGCCGGCTTCGTTTATGAAGCCCTGGGCGAACGCGACCTCGCCGCGCCGGGTTACCGCCAGGCCGTCGAGTTGCGACCCAATACACCGCTGCTGGAAAAAGCCCTGTCCAACCTCGGCAAACCGGCTGACACCAGCCCTGACAGCGACGTACTGATCATCGTCCAGACCGGCCTGGCCCCGGCGCTCATTTCGCTGCGCGTGCCCATCCAGGTGCAAACAGAGGACGGCCAGCTGATCACCGTGAACCAGCCTTTTCCGGTGCTGGTAGCCGACAAGTCGACAGCGCCCCTCAAGCAGATCAACGTGGATGGCAAAACACAGTCGCTGACCCTGCTCAACAGTACGACCGACATGTCATTGCGTACCCTGCACGACGACATGCCCGCGATCATCGCCTTCGCCCTTTCGAGCGCGCGCTTCAATGCCGAACTGCAGGCTCAAGACAACAAACGCAAGCCGGCAAGGCTTCATCGGTTTACCAGGGCTTCACCGGCGACTCCGACACCCGCACCTGGCGCACCCTTCCGGACAACACCCTGGTCGCCCGCCTGCGCCTCAAGCCCGGCACGCACAAATTGCGGCTGTCAGGTGTCAAGGGCGCGGTACCGATAAGCCTTGATATCGAGCATCCCTTCCAGGTGGTCAGTCTGCGGGTCATTGCGAACCAGATCTTCCTCCTGCCCGGATGAAGCTAAAAAGCCATTACATAGCCAATGGCCACAGTTATACTGCCCTGCCTTCGTTATCGCGATATGGCATTAAAGCTCCTCGATTCATGAGGAATTGGCAGGGTAGCCACTTTCCCTCTCAATGGGTCCCTCTCAGCCCGACCAGCATGCTCGGCTGCTTTTTTATCAGGGAAGATCCCATGGCATCGCGTGCCCTCCTCTCGCTTGCCCTCGGCACCGCGACCTTGCTGTCCGGCTGTTCGATGATGCGCAGCTACGACACTGAACTGGCGCAAACCAACCAGCAACTGACCGCGGGCAATGTCGACGGGGCGCTGACCCTGCTGGAAAAGAACAACGCCGATGCGGACAAGGACCTGCTGTATTTCTTCGAAAAAGGCCAATTGCTGCAGGCCAAGGGCGACCTGGCCGGCAGCCAGAAAGCCTGGGGCAGCGCCGACCAGATGGTCGGCCAGTGGGAAGACGCGGTGAAACTGGACAGCGCCAAGTACCTCGCTCAGTTCGGCAGTTTCCTGGTCAACGACAAGGTTCGTCGCTACGAAGGTTATGACTACGAAAAAGTCATGCTGACCACCCAGATGGCGCTGAACCGGCTGGCACTGAACGACTTCGACGGCGCGCGCGTTGCGATCAAGAAAACCCATGAGCGCGAAGCGGTGATTGCCGACCTGCGCGACAAGCAATACCTCAAGAGTGAAACCGAGGCCAGCCAGCAGGGCCTCAAGACCCAGTACAAGGACCTCCAGGGCTATCCGGTGGCCAGCCTCGATGCCCCGGAAGTGGTCGGCCTGAAGAACAGCTACCAGAGCGCGTTCAGCCACTACCTGGCCGGTTTCATCTATGAATCCCTCGGCGAAAAGGACCTGGCGGCACCCGGTTATCGCCAGGCCGTCGAATTGCGCCCGAACACCCCGCTGCTGGAACAGGCGCTGGTCAATCTCGACAAGTCCGCCGGCAAGACTGACGACAGCGATATCCTGATCGTCGTGCAGAGCGGCCTGGCGCCATCCCGCGCCTCCATCAGCATCCCGCTGCCACTGCCAATCGACCACCATCTGGTGATCACCCCGCTGTCGTTCCCGATCATCCAGGCCGATACCTCGACGGCCACCTTTGCCCAGATCGGCGTGGACGGTCAGCCGCAGAACCTCACCGCGCTCAACAGCACCACCGCCATGTCCCGCCGCGCGCTGCGCGACGACATGCCGGGGATCATCCTGCGCACCAGCGTGCGGGCCATCAGCCGTGGCGCGGCGCAGGCGCAGTTGAACAAGACCAACCCACTGGCCGGCCTGGCCGTCGGCATTACTTCCGCGGTCCTTGAAGGCGCCGACACTCGCACTTGGCGGACCCTGCCGGACACTACCCAGGTGCTACGCCTGCGACTGAAAAAAGGCCAGCACCAGGTCACACTGCCCAACGCCCTCGGCGGATCGCGCGTTGCCTTCACGGTTGATCGGCGCTATCAGGTCATCAGCCTGCGGGCCGTGGGCAACCAGGTGTTCACCAGTGGCGTGGCCACCCAGCGGATAGCGGATGCCGGACCGACCGCCGTCGCCAGCCTCAAACAACCTTGAAGAAAGGAGTCTCGTGCATGCGTTTCAAACTGACTGCTGCCGTCGCCCTGGCCCTGCTGGCCGGTTGCGCCACCCCGCCGCCACCACCGGTCCCCGGTAGCGCGGCGAGCAAGATCGTCGCCATGGGCGAAATGGAGAACATCGAGGTCGGGGCCATCCGTGTCGCCCGGGAAAACGGTTTCCTGACCGTCAAGGTGCAACTGAGCAACACTCGCACCAAGAACAAACTGATGTATTACCGTTTCGCCTGGTTGGGCAACGACGGTTTCCCGGTGAGCGACGATGAAGTCTGGAAGACGCTGAGCCTGTATGGCGCCCAGAGCACCTTCCTGCCGGCCATCGCACCGACGCCCAAGGCCACCGATTTCCGTCTCGAAGTCAAAACCCCCTGAGTCGACGCCGCCCTCTCGCGTCCTTTTGAAGAGAACCCCGCCATGTTTGCACGCCTGTCCCTCCTTGCCGTCGTCGCCCTGCTGGCCAGCGGCTGCGCCAACAACACCTCGCCCGTGCTGGGCGGGAAGAACATCAGCTACGGCGACACCAAGGCCGTGGAACTGGTGACCAACGAGTTCGGTTCCACCGACCTGCAGATGATCGCCGAGTCCATGACCCGCTCCCTGGCCCAATCCGGCATCCTGCAAGGGCGCCCGGTGGTGCAGGTCTACGACGTGAAGAACAAGACCAGCGAGTACATCGACACCCGCGAGATCACCACTTCGATCAAGACCCAATTGATGAAGAGCGGTACCGCCCGCTTCGCCAGCGACAACACCGAGATGCAAAGCCAGGTCGACCAGTTGAAGCTGCAGAACCAGAGCGGCCTGTACAAGAAAAGCACTGTCAGCAAGACCGGCAACATGATCGCCGCCAAGTACCGACTGGAAGGCTCGATCAGCTCGATCGTCAAGCGCAGCAGCGACTACAAGGACGTGTTCTACAAGTTCAGCCTGCAACTGATCGACGTCGAAAGCGGCCTGGCCGAATGGATGGACGAAAAAGAGATCCGCAAAACCACGGAGCGTTAAGCAATGCGTGCATGGATTGGCATGATCGGCCTGGTCTGCGCCTTCGGCGTCCAGGCCGCGCCCAAGGTGGCGGTAGCGGACCTGGCCTACCAGGCAAAGGTGGAGCAGTACATCCACAACATTTCCGCGCGGGATAATCACCAGGAGAGTGACTATGGCGCCAGTGGCTCGTCGAGCTACGACGAGTACGAGAGTCGCAGCAGCTACATTGAGCAAGGCGAACTGCGCCGCTTCACCGGCGATATCAAGGGTGAAATCCTGCGTACCGGGATGTTCCAGCTGGTCCAGGGCACACCCTATACCGCCGGTTCCAAGGGCGATGTCTACGACGTCATCAAGCGAATCAAAGGTGGCAGCTTCAAGGGGGCCGACTTTGTGCTGTTCGGCACCGTGTCGGATATCGACTTCACCCAGGACATCAACGAGCTGGCCAACACCAACGCCTATTCGGCGGTACTGGGGCTGACCCTGGTGGGCGATTTCAGCCTGATCAACACCCGCACCTATGAGATCACTTCGGCGTTCACCGCCATGGGTGAAGGCCAGGACACCAAGCTGGTCAACAGCCGGGATATCCATGTGTCGTTGAACCGGCCACGGGTGGTGCGCGATGTGTCCAAGGCGCTGGGCGAGGACGTGGCGCGGCAGTTGAGCCTGCAACTGGGAGGGCCGGAGATGGGCCCGGGTTCAGCTATGCCGCTGCGCAACAACCTGCCGCCGGATGAGGCGCCCCGGGTGCTGCACTGATCGCGACCGCGTCGCACCATTCGCGGCGGCCCGACAGGCTCCGCTCCCACAGAGAACAGGGTGTCCCCGGATAACGGGGCCGACACAAAACCTGTAGGAGCAGAGCCTGCTCGCGCAGGCGCCCGATCAGACGACGATGAACTTCAGGCCGTCGCCTTGTGCAAGGTCGCCAGGAACCCCGCCGCGCCGACAAACAACCCGGCGAAGGTGCGGTTCATCCGGCGTTGCTGCTTGGGTGTGCGCAGCAGGCGCAGGACCTTGGCCGCCAGGCCCGTGTAGCCGGCCATGACGACCATGTCGACGGCGATCATGGTCACGCCGAGGATCAGGTACTGATGCACCAGCGGTGCGTGGGGGTCGATGAACTGCGGCAGCACGGCCAGCATGAACACCAAGGCCTTGGGGTTGCTGACGTTCACCAGGAAACCGCGGAACATCAAGGTCAGTGGCTTGCCGATCGGCCGAACCGTGGCCTCTTCGGCCATGTTGCTGGGCAGTGCGCGCCATTGCTTGACCGCGAGGTACACCAGGTAGATCACGCCGAACCACTTGATGGCATAAAACGCCGTGGCAGAGGCCGCCAGGATCGCTCCGACACCCGCGGCGATCACCGCGATCTGCGCCGCCAGGCCCAACTGCAGACCCAGGGCGTTCCAGTAACCACGCAGGAAACCGTATTGCAGGCCGCTGGACATCGAGGCGATAGCACCCGCGCCCGGGGACAGGCTGATCACCCAGCACGCCGCAAAAAAGGCCAGCCATGTCTCAAGCAGCATCACGCACCTCGGATAAGAGTTGTAACAAGCCTCTAAGCTAATCCGCGGGCGTGAAATTGACTATCGTTTTTTGTCGGCCAGAGATGTCGTTGGGCTTGATCCAATTTGAAACCGGACACGGACTTGTGGCGAGCGGGCTTGCCCGCGCTGGGCTGCGGAGCAGCCCTAAAACCAGCCGCCTCATTGTGTCAGGCAGAGCGCGGTCACCTGTTTTAGGGCCGCTTCGCGCCCCAGCGCGGGCAAGCCCGCTCGCCACAAATTTCGACCAGACTTAAGGTCGCTGGGCGCGTCAGGACAGCGCTTCCAGCTCCGCCTGCATGCTTTCCAGCAGCTCCAGGGCTTCCATCCAGGCTTCTTCCAGCTCTGACTCGCGCACTTTCAACTTGGCCTGCTCGGCCAGCAGATCACGCAGTTCATCCTTGCGACCGGCTTCGTAGATCGCACTGTCACCCAGGCTCGCCTCGATCTTCGCCAGCCGCTCGTGCAGCTTGCCCAATTCGGCTTCGAGCTTGTCGGCTTGACGCTTGTGCGGGGCCAGTTGCTGACGCAACGCGGCGGCCTGCTGACGCTGGGCCTTCTTGTCGGTCTTGTCGAGATTGACCGGTGTATTGCTCACCGGGGCATTGCGCTGGCGATATTCGATCAGCCAACGCGCATAGTCTTCCAGATCGCCATCGAACTCTTCGACCTTGCCGTCAGCCACCAGGTAGAAATTATCGGTGGTGCTCTTGAGCAGATGACGGTCGTGAGAGACCACCAGCACCGCACCGCTGAACTCCTGCAAGGCCATGGTCAGCGCCAGGCGCATTTCCAGGTCGAGGTGGTTGGTCGGTTCGTCGAGCAGCAACAGGTTCGGCCGCTCCCAGGCAATCAGAGCCAGTGCCAGGCGGGCTTTTTCACCACCGGAGAAATTCAGCACCGGCTCGTCGATGCGCGCGCCGCGGAAGTCGAAACCACCGAGGAAGTCACGCAGGGTCTGCTCGCGTTCGGTCGGGGCCAGGCGTTGCAGGTGCAGCAACGGACTGGCCTTGGAATCCAGCGAGTCGAGCTGGTGCTGGGCAAAGTAGCCGACCACGGTGTTTTCACCGCGGGTCATGCGTCCCGCCAGTGGCGACAGCTCGCCGGCGAGGTTCTTGATCAGCGTCGACTTGCCCGCGCCGTTGGGGCCGAGCAGACCGATCCGGGCACCCGGGGTCAGCTGCAGCTTGACCTTCTCCAGGACGGTCTTGTCGCCATATCCCAGACGGGCGTCGGACAGGTCGAGCAAGGGGCTGGAGATCTTTTGCGACTCGCGGAACACAAAGTCGAACGGCGAGTCGACATGGGCCGCGGACAACTCTTCCATCCGTTCCAGGGCCTTGATCCGGCTCTGCGCCTGGCGGGCCTTGGTGGCTTGGGCCTTGAAGCGGGCGATGTAGCTTTCCATGTGCGCGCGCTGCGCCTGCTGCTTCTCGTACGCCTGTTGCTGCTGGGCCAGACGCTCGGCACGGGCGCGCTCGAACGCGGTGTAGCCACCGCGGTAGAGGGTGATCTTGCGCTGGTCGACATGGGCCACGTGATCGACCACTTCGTCGAGGAAGTCACGGTCGTGGGAGATCAGCAGCAAGGTACCAGGGTAACTCTTGAGCCAGTCTTCCAGCCAGATGATCGCGTCGAGGTCGAGGTGGTTGGTCGGTTCGTCGAGCAGTAACAGGTCCGACGGGCACATCAGGGCCTGCGCCAGGTTCAGGCGCATCCGCCAGCCACCGGAGAAATCAGCGACCTGACGGTCCATCTGTTCGTTGGTGAAGCCGAGGCCAGCCAGCAGTTTGCGGGCGCGGGCATCGGCGGTGTAGCCGTCGGCGCTGTCGAGTTCGGCGTGCAGACGGGCCTGGGCGGCACCGTCATGGGCCGCCTCGGCGGCCGCCAGGTCGTGTTGCACCTGGCGCAGGCGCACGTCGCCATCGAGCACGTAGTCGATCGCCAGGCGTTCGAGGGTATCGACCTCCTGGCGCATGTGGGCGATACGCCAATCGGCCGGCAGGAAGCAGTCCCCCGAGTCCGGGTGCAGCTCGCCCCGCAACAGGGCGAACAGGCTGGATTTGCCGGCGCCGTTGGCACCGATCAGGCCGGCTTTATGGCCGGCGTGCAGGGTCAGCTCGGCGTCTTCTAGCAGACGTTGCGGGCCACGCTGTAAAGTCAGGTTCTGAAGTCGAATCATAATGGCGGCGGAGTCTACCAGCTTCCCTCGCAACTGGCGCGGATCTCACCATGCATGCTGACCTGTGGACGTTTTCCCTGAACACTTACGCCAAGCCCGGCGTGGAAGAAGCCTGCCTGGCGCTACAGGCGCAGGGGGCAAATGTCTGCCTGCTGCTCTGCGCGGCCTGGCTGGGCCAGCGCGGGGTAGGCTGCGAGGCTGAACGCGCGCGGCAATTACAGGCCCTCGCCGAGCCCTGGCACGAGCAGGTGGTGCAGCCGCTGCGCCAGTTGCGCACGCAATGGCGCACGGCGGCCTCGGAGGACGTCGAGTTGAAGGTACTGAGGGATCAGGTCAAGGCGTTGGAACTGGCCGCCGAACAACAGCTATTGCAGCGCCTGGAAGCGCTGGCGCGGGATTGGCCAGCGGTCGGAGCGGAAGATCTCGACGCGTGGCTGGAGACTGTCACCCGCCAGGCCGCACGGCTGAATAGCGACGCGCTGCGGCAGCTGCGCGTCGCGGTGAGCCTGGCTTAGGAAGCGCTGCTCGGGGTTACGGCAGCTGGCGCGGTCGGAGCAGCCGGAGCCGTTGGCGCAGCGGCTGGCGCGATCTGGGCAGGCGCTGCCGGCTTGGCTGCGCTCACGGCAGGTTTTACCGCTGCTGGTTTTGCGGCGGCTGGCTTGGCAGCGGGCTTGGCGGCAGCAGCTTTGGCAACAACAGGTTTGGCGGCTGGCTTGGCGGCAGCAGCTTTGGCCGCAACAGGTTTGGCGGCTGGCTTGGCGGCAGCAGCTTTGGCCGCAACAGGTTTGGCGGCTGGCTTGGCGGCAGCAGCTTTGGCAACAACAGGTTTGGCGGCTGGCTTGGCGGCAGCAGCTTTGGCAACAACAGGTTTGGCGGCTGACTTAGCGGCAGCAGCTTTGGCAGCAACAGGTTTGGCGGCTGGCTTGGCGGCAGCGGATTTGGCAGCGGTAGGTTTGACAGCCGGCTTGGCGGCAACCGGTTTGGCAGCAGCAACTTTTGCGGCAGGCTTGGCAGCAGCGGATTTTGCAGCCGCCGGTTTAGCAGCAGGTTTGGCAGCGGGCTTCGCGGCAGCCGGCTTGGCAGCGGCAACTTTTGCGGCAGGCTTGGCAGCAGCAGGTTTGGCGGCTGGCTTGGCGGCACGAGTCGACAGCGCCTTGGTGACGGCCTCTTTCACACGACCAACACCCTGGGCCAGTTTCAGGCTTTCCTGGGCATCACGCTTGAGTTGCAGGATGTAGCCACGGGTGTCCGACTGGCTGGCTTTCAGCTTGTCCAGCAACTCTTCGAGTTCCCCGACCGCGCTCTTGGCCTTGGCTTGTGCCTTGGCTTTTCCGGCAGTGGCGGCGTCCTGCAATTTGGTGCGCGCCTTGTGCAGTTTTTCCTGGGCTTTACCGCGTTGCTTTTCCAGTTTGGCGAGCAGTTTTTCAGCATCAGCCAAGGCTTGGGTACAAGCAGTTTCCAGATGTTCGAGCAGGCTGCCCGACAACTGTTGGAGCAAATGCAACGGAGTATTTACGGGCTTCTTGGTGGCCGACATGGTGTACCTCCTGACTGACGTGAATGCGGCTCATACTAGCCCTCTGAGACTACCGCCGCTAGGGCATGTTGACAGTATCGAAGGGCTGGCGTTGCATGCCTTGAAAAATGCTTCTTCAACAACCCACCCGGCGCACTGGCATAATCCCCTGCACCTGAGGTCGGAGAGTGCTTATGCCGCGTTATTTTCTACTGTCATTGTGTGTTTTCTGGTCGCTTGCGCAGGCCGCGCCAGAGGTCGGCGACGACGACGCTCATGACCTCGCCTACAGCCTCGGCGCCAGCCTCGGCGAGCGTCTGCGCCAGGACGCTCCGGACCTGCAGATCAAGGCGTTGCTAGACGGTTTGCGACAGGCCTACCAGGGTAAACCGCTGGCCTTGAAGGCTGAGCGCATCCAACAGATTCTTGCCGCACATGACGCCCAGGTCGCTCAGGATGCTGCCAAACCACAAAGCGAAATTGCGCTGGAAGCAGAGCGTAAATTCCTGGCTGAAGAAAAAGCCAAAGCCGATGTCCACGAATTGGCCGACGGTATCCTGATGACGGAACTGACCCCAGGCAGCGGAGAAAAAGTCGCGGCCAACGGCAAGGTTCAGGTGCGTTATGTCGGACGCCTGCCCAACGGCACGGTGTTCGACCAGAACCGGCAGCCGCAGTGGTTTCGCCTGGACAGTGTGATCAATGGTTGGCGCACGGCCTTGCCCGGGATGTCGGTCGGTGCGAAATGGCGGCTGGTGCTGCCCTCGGCACAGGCTTATGGCGCAGAGGGTGCGGGCGATCTGATCGCGCCCTACACACCGCTGGTATTCGAGATCGAGTTGCTACGCGTAGCCAACTGACAGTCGATGCCGCTAACGAAAAACGGTGCGCCTGTGCGCACCGTTTTCATGTGTGACGATCGGGATCAGGCCTGGGCTTCAGCCTTTTCCTTGTGGGCCGTATGCAGCACTTCGATCAGGCAGTCCTCAAGCTCGAAACGCTCGTGCAGCAACCCGCCCAGCTCCTGGAATTTTTGCGCCACGCACTGACCCTCGTCGCACAGATCGTTGAAGGCCAGCAGCTTCTCGGTAATGACATCGATACGCGGGTAGATCGTCTCGGCCAGCTCCAGCCCGCGCTTGTCGCCAAAGGCTTTGGCTTCGCCAGTCAACTGTTCGTAGATTTCGAAGTGGCCGGCCGACACATAGTCAACCAGCAGACCGCAAAACTCCTGCAAGGGCTTTGGATTCTGCGCCAACGCGCCCGGTTCGGCACCGAGGGCATCGTAGGCTCGCACGAGCTCGTGACGCTCCTTCAGCCAGCGATCGATCAGCAGATGAACTCCACCCCAGCGTTCCTGAGCATTCCGACAACTTTCGAGCATGGTGATCTCTTCCCTTCTGGGTCATGCCGACCGACACCCCGAGCACAATCGAGGCTCCTGACTTGGCCAAACAGAACAAGCTGATTGCGATAATGCGATGCGGGCCAGATTATGCCCGCTCAGCACCTGCTTCAAGGTACGCAGGAGAGAAAGTTCATACAAGTGTTTAATCCGGGGCACGGACTGCCGGTTACCGCAGCCCCTCGCCCACTGCCGAATCCGGGCCCACCAATTGATAAATCATCAGCAGGCTCATGCCGACAAAAGCCAGCAGGCTCCACTCGGGAATGCTCAGGTCGAAGAGGGTCCACTGGATCTGCGCGCATTCGGCGGTGGCGCGAAACATCAGCTTGAACGCCTCAAGGGGGGGCACCTGCTGGATCAGGCAATGCAGATCGGGTTGGCAGATCATCAACTGCTCGGCCGGCACGCGCTGCAGCAAGACCTGCCGGGTCGCCGTGGCGGCTCCGGCCAGGGCCAGCAGCAGGTTCAGGCCGCCATAGATCCAACGTCCGATACGACCCGGACCGTGCAACATCGCCACCAGGCTGACCAGGCAGAACCCGGCAAGAAAAAAACGCTGCACGATGCACAGTGAGCAAGGCTCCAGCCCGGTCACACGCTCCAGGTACAGCGACGCCCCCATGACCAGGGCACCTGTCAACAAGGCCAGGGAGAACAGAGAACGTGAGCGGGCCAAGAACATGGCTTATCCGTAACAGGAGAGACAGGCAGTTACGGTAGAGGAAAGCCCGTGACCCTTTCAAGGCGGGCCAGAGCAGACAATTCCTTAAGCCTGTAAGGAATTACCGACAGACATCCTATGAAACCATTAAATCAACAGTAGGAATCAGACTTCATTGCGGACAGGGAAGCCTCCTGTCACGTAAAGACGGGATGCCTGAAACCGCATCCCGTCGTCCCGGCTCTTTCACACCGGCAGCGGCGATGCCAGCAAACGCTTGTCCAACAGGCCAAGGCCCTCCTGGAACAGCTGGTTGCTGCGCTCGGTATCACCCAGTTGGGCCAGCAACCGCGCCAGCTCCGCGCAGGCTTCCGGATGACGCTGTAGCCGCAAGCTGCTTTCCAGGTAGTCACGGGCCTTGCCCCACAGACTGTTTTGCAGGCTCAGGCGCCCCAGCGTCAACAGCAGGCCGGCATCCTCCGGGTGGTCTTTCAGCCAGCCCTCCGCGGCCTGCAACTGACGAGCCGGATCACGTCCGCGCAACAAACCATACAAGCGCGCCAGATGGCTGTCGTACTGACGCTTGAGCGCATCGCGCAGCGCCTGTTCGGCCTGATCATCAGCACCGAGCTGGCGCAACTGCTCGGCATAGGCCAGTACCAGTTGTGGCTCCTGGCGTTGGGCCGCGCTCAATTGCTGCCAGGCCCGATCCAGCGCTTGCAGGCCGGCTTCACCCTCCTCACGCTGAGCCGCCAGGCCCAGGTTCTCACCCCAGGCACGTCGCTCCAGTTCGGCCAACTCGGCCTTCGCCAGGACCTTGTCCTTGCGCAACTCCGGCAACAGGCGGATCAGCGCCGGCCAGTCGCCACGCTGCTGATACAGGCGCTGCAATTGACGCAGGACCTGGATACTGTGGGGATGACGATCATGCATGGCTTGCAGGGTATTCAACGCCCCCTCGGTATCGCCACGGTCCACTTGCAACTGCGCGTGACTGAGGGCGATGGCCAACTCGGCCTGGGGCTGGCGGTCGAGGGCCCGCTCCAGCAGGTTGTCGCACTCCTCGTGCTTGCCTTGTTCATTGGCCGCCCGGGCCGCGCCGAGGTAGTACAGCAGCGGCTGGCGCTCGGCCTCGGCGGCCCGTTGCAAATGCCGCTGGGCACTGGCCCAGCGGCCCTCGGCCAGGTCCATCTGGCCTTGTTCAATGGCCAATTGGGTACGCCTGCTGCGATTACGCCGGGACCAGGGATTGGCCACGGAGCTCGAAGCGGTGACCAATCCCACCAGGAATTTCAACAGCCACAGCACCAGCCAGACCAGCACCAGCACGGCCAGGAAGGCCCACAGGCTCGATTCGTAACGGAAGCTGTCATAGGCGATCAGGACGTAACCGGCGTGCCGCGAGATCGCATAGCCGAGGCCCGCCGCAATGGCGATGACCAGTACCAGGATCAGGAGGAAACGTTTCATGGGCTGGTCCCCTCGACCGGGGTTGCGCTCGGGCTGACCGGGGCCTCGATCTCGACATGTCGTCGTTCGAGATAGGCCTGCACCGCCGCCAGCGTGCCGGCCAGGTCAGGGGTGATCACGGTCACCGGCTGCTTGCTCAGTTCGGCAAGGCGCTCAAGCATGATCTTGCTCTGCGGATTGTCCGGGTTGAAGCTGCCGGTCAGCACATCCCGGGCCTCGGTCAACGCCTGGGTATAGACCCCGGCCTGGCCGTTCAAGGCGGCCCACTGGGCCTGTTCCAGGGCCAGGCTCAGGGCCAGGCGGACCTGCGTCAGGCTCTGCCCGGCGAGCAACGGGCGGATGTTCTTGTTGGCATTGAAGTCGATGCGGATATAGCGCGAGATCTCATCCCACCAAACGGCCCAACGGCTGGCACCATCGCCGTCGGCGGTCAGGCCGAGCAATGAGTCGCCGCGATCCTTGTACTCCGGCGCCAGTTCGTTGAGCTGGGTCACCTGGTCGCGCAGGGCACCCAGTTGCAGGAACAGGCCGGTGCGGTCCGGCTGCTCGGTGCTGCGCAGCGCGGCGAGGCTCTTGGCCAGCTGCTCGCGGGCGGCAAAGGAGCCCGAATCGTTCTGTTCACGCAGGATATCGTCGGCACCCTGCACCAGGGCCAGGGCGCTGGTGATGTCCTGCAAGGCCGACAAACGCAGGCTGGCCAAGCGCAGCAAGTGCTCGGCCTCGGCCAGGCGCCAGTCCTTGCGGCTGGCACCCAGCACCGTTTCAAGCCGCTGGTTCAGGCGCTGTTGATCGCCCTGCAGCTGCGTCACCAGGCGACGGCGTTCCTCCAGCTCGCCCGCTCCCGGCAACTGATCCAGGCGCGCGGCCAACTGCTGCTCGCTCAGCTTGAGGGACTGCGCCTGGTCGCCCAGGTCTTGCAGTTGTCCGGTCTGCTGCTGGTGGTTGGCTTGCAGGTTGCGCACCTGCCAGACACCCCAGCCACCCGCCGCCGCGCCGGCGGCGCCAAGCAACAGGGCGAGGATCGCCAGGCCACTGCCACGACGCGCCACGGGCGCCACCGGCGGTTGAACCGGGGCATCGACCACCGGCTGGGCTTCTTCTTTAGGCAAGGCTGTTTCGCTCACGTGTCCATCCTTTGCATTCTAGAGAGCGGGTACGGGGTGCTCCCGCAACGCCGCTAGCAAAGCCGTGGCGCTGGCACCACGACAATCCACCACATATAGAGCCCCCGCGGCGCGCGCCATCTCGGCCACTCGCGGGCTCGGAACAAACAACGGCAGGCGCGCCAGTTCCGGCCAGGCCGTCGCCGCCAACTGGTGCAAGTGTTCAAAACCCTGCCCACTGCTGACCACCAGGGCGTTCAGGCGTTCCGCCGCGACACGCTGTGCCAGGACCCCTTCGGCATACCCGGGCAAACGCCGACGGTACAACTCAAGGTAGTCGACACTAGCACCCTGGCTACGCAAACGCTCGGCCAGCAACTCGCGTCCACCCTCGCCACGCAGGATCAAGACCCGCGGTTCGGGGTGCGCCAGTGCCTGCTGCAACGTCGGTAAAGCCAGCAAGGCCTCACTGTCGTCGCCCTCGGCCGGATAATCAACCTCAAGCCCGTAATCGGCGAGTATCCGGGCAGTCGCGGCACCGACCGTGAACCATTGCAGCAACGGCGGCTGTGGCCAGTATTGGTCCACCAGCTCGACACCCAGGCGCGCCGCCGGCTTGCTGACCACGATCACCGCGTTGTAGTGGGCCAGGTCGTAGATCATCGCGCGCCCGGCACCGTCGACGGGCAAGGGTTCGATCTCCAGCAACGGCAGGCTGCTGCTGAAAATCCCGGCCGCGGTCAAGGTACCCGCCAGCTCCGCCGACTCCGACGCCGGCCGGGTCAGCAACAGGCGCCAAGCGCTCACTCTTCGCCAGCCTCGCCGTAGACCGCCTGGAGAATCGCATCCGCGCCCTGTGCCAGTAGCGCTTGTGCGACCTGGATGCCCAGGGCCTGGGCCTCGCCTTGCGGCGCACGGGCATCGGCACTGAGCAGCAGGCCGCCCTTGGGATCACCGACCAGGCCACGCAACCAGAGCTGCTCGCCTTCGAGCACGGCATAACAGGCAATCGGCACCTGGCAGCCGCCATTCAGGTGCTTGTTCAGGGCACGCTCGGCGGTGACCCGCACGGCGGTGTCGGGATGGTGCAGCGGCGCCAGCAGCGCATGGATTTCGCTATCGGCACTGCGGCACTCGATGCCCACCGCGCCCTGGCCACCGGCCGGCAGGCTGTCTTCGACGCTGATGGCCGAAGTGATGCGCTCTTCAAACCCGAGACGGATCAGGCCGGCCGCGGCGAGGATAATGGCGTCGTATTCGCCGGCATCCAGCTTGGCCAGTCGGGTATTGACGTTGCCGCGCAGGAAACGGATCTGCAGATCGGGCCGGCGGCTCAGCAATTGTGCCTGGCGCCGCAAGCTCGAAGTGCCGACCACGCTACCGGCAGGCAATGCGTCAAGACTGGCGAAGGTGTTGGAAACGAAGGCATCGCGCGGGTCTTCGCGCTCACAGATGCAGAACAGACCGAGCCCTTCGGGGAAGTCCATCGGCACGTCTTTCATCGAATGCACGGCGATATCGGCCGCGTGCTCGAGCAGCGCGGTTTCCAACTCCTTGACGAACAGCCCCTTGCCGCCGATTTTCGACAACGGCGAGTCCAACAGCTTGTCGCCGCGACTGACCATGGGTACCAGGACGACCGACAAACCGGGATGAGCCTGCTCCAGGCGGGCCTTGACGTATTCGGCCTGCCACAGGGCCAGCGCGCTTTTACGGGTAGCGATGCGGATTTCGCGAGAGGACATGGATCGATCCGTACTGAATAGATACGGCAGATAATAACAGCTCGGCCCGGCCCGCTTTGACTTGTATCAGCCAATACGCGGCCTCCCTGGCCTGGAAATACCCGGTGTGCGGTACCTTGCGCCTTGCGCAAGGCACGGATTAAAGCTGTTGCATCATCTTGCGCACGCCTGCGACATGACGTCGGCTGACGATCAGCGCATCGCCGTTCAGGCCTTTGAGAAACAGTTGGAAATGCCCGAGCGGTGTGCGCTGCAGACGCTCGATGCGTTCACGAGCCACCAGGGCGTTGCGGTGAATCCGCACAAACCGTTCGCCGAACTCGTCCTCCAGGGCCTTCAACGGCTCGTCCAGCAGCACCTCGCCCCCCTCGTGGCGCAGGGTCACGTACTTGTGGTCGGCGATGAAGTAGATCACCTGGTCCAACGGAATCAGCTCGATGCCCTTTCGGGTACGAGCACTGATATGAGTTCGCGGGCCGGTACCGGATTCGGCGGCGGGACGCGTCAGCGCGGCCAACTGCACACGGTTGGGACGCTCGGCCTTCTTCAGCGCCTCGAGCAGGTGCTCGGCACGCACTGGCTTGACCAGGTACCCCACGGCGCTGACCTGGAAGGCTTCCAGGGCAAATTCATCATGGGCGGTGCAGAACACCACGGCGGGCGGTGCTTCGCGCTCGCACAACCGGGCCGCCACCTGCAGGCCGTCGAGACCGGGCATGCGGATATCGAGCAGGACCACATCGGGCCTGAGGCTGTCGATCAAGGCCAATGCCTCTTCGCCATTGGTGGCGCTGGGCTCCAGGACACTGTAACCCTCGAGCTCGCCGACCAAACGGCTGAGGCGCTCGCGGGCCAGGGGTTCGTCATCAACGATCAGGACATTCATATTGCACTGGATTCCTGCGTGAGTCTCGCACAAGGATAGCGTAGACAGGTGAAGTGACGACCGTCACGGCGATCCACGCTAAGACTAGCGCGAGGCCCGAAAAGTGCCGTAAGTCGGGCACCGATATTTGTCAGTGCCAATTGAGTACCGCTCGACACCTGCCGTGGTGCGGCATCGTCGTAGGGATTGCTGATACACAATATGAACTCTCCCTCTTTATAGTCGGCTTCGACCCTGACCACGCCGCCTTCGATGCGCGGTGCGATGCCGTAGATCAGAGCGTTTTCCAACAGTGGTTGCAAGGTTAATTGCGGGATCGGCAAATCCTCTGGAATTGTGCCGACCCTCCAGTCCAACTGTAGACGGTTGCCAAGACGATATTGCTCAATTGACAAATATCGTTGCGCTAATTCCAGCTCATCGCGCCAGGACACCAGGTTGCCGGGTTTGGCCAGGCTCGCGCGGAACAGGTCGGACAGATCCAGCACGGCCTGTTCGGCCTGTTGCGGAGCGGTCGCCACCAGGCTGGCAATGCTGTTCAGACTGTTGAACAGAAAGTGCGGACGGATCCTCGCCTGCAAAGCCTCGATGCGTGCCTGCAACTCCGCCTGCTGCTGGCGACGCCACTGACTCTGCAAGTAAAAGTAGCGCAACATCAGCGCTGACATAATGAGGCTGATCAAGCCATGACGCAGATAGTGCCAGGCAGAGGCCTCGCCCGAGGGTGGCCCGGCCAGGGAGAAATACTCGGTCAGGCCGGTGCAGACCAGGCTCAACCCAACCACCATGGCACAGCACAGCCCCCCGGCCAGCCACGGAGGCAAACGCGCCAGCCACGCCCGCGCGCCGCACAACAATGCCGCCGACAACAACACGATCCATTGCACATACAAAGACATCAGCGCCAGGCGCACCCAGGCGAAGCCGGCGGGCATCGGTTCGGCCAGCACCAGCACCAGTACCAGCAACTCGGCCAGGACCACCAACACCAGCAGCGCCTCGGGCAGGCAGAGTTCCGGGAGGAAGAATTCCTGGGTCGCGGGCGCATCACGCCCGTCGTTCGATCGTGAAATAGGCATGGCTCCAGTCTCTGCGCGCGCGTGCGCGGCGACAAGCCATCCGACAGATCCGGTCGAAATAAAATCCATCCACGGCGCAAATCCGCCTTGTGGCCGCTGGCCGGCTGACGGCCATTGGCGCAACCCTGTTATGATCGGCGACAACTTTTTCCGGCAACCTACTTTCAGCAGATCACGAGCGAATCCATGAGCACCGACAAGACCAATCAGTCCTGGGGCGGCCGCTTCAGTGAACCCGTCGACGCCTTCGTCGCACGTTTCACCGCCTCCGTCACGTTCGACCAGCGCCTCTATCGCCACGACATCATGGGCTCCATCGCCCACGCCACGATGCTGGCCAAGGTCGGCGTGCTGACCGATGCCGAGCGCGACAGCATCATCGCGGGCCTGACCACTATCCAGGGCGAAATCGAGGCCGGCAATTTCGACTGGCGCGTGGACCTGGAAGACGTGCACATGAATATCGAAGCGCGCCTCACCGACCGTATCGGCATCACCGGCAAGAAGCTGCACACCGGCCGCAGCCGCAACGACCAGGTGGCCACCGATATCCGCCTGTGGCTGCGTGACGAGATCGACCTGATCCTCGCGGAAATCACCCGCCTGCAAAAAGGCCTGCTGGAACAGGCCGAGCGCGAAGCCGGCAGCATCATGCCTGGCTTCACTCACCTGCAGACCGCCCAGCCGGTGACCTTCGGGCACCATATGCTGGCCTGGTTCGAAATGCTCAGCCGCGACTACGAGCGCCTGGTCGACTGCCGCAAGCGCACCAACCGCATGCCCCTGGGCAGCGCGGCGCTGGCCGGCACCACTTACCCGATCGATCGTGAATATACCGCCCAGTTGCTGGGTTTTGACGCCGTCGGTGGCAACTCCCTGGACAACGTTTCGGATCGTGACTTCGCCATCGAGTTCTGCTCGGCGGCCAGCATCGCGATGATGCACCTGTCGCGCTTCTCAGAAGAGCTGGTGTTGTGGACCAGTGCGCAGTTCCAGTTCATCGACCTGCCGGACCGCTTCTGCACCGGGAGTTCGATCATGCCCCAGAAGAAGAACCCGGATGTGCCGGAACTGGTGCGCGGCAAGACCGGCCGGGTATTCGGCGCCCTGATGGGCCTGCTGACCCTGATGAAAGGCCAGCCGCTGGCCTACAACAAGGACAACCAGGAAGACAAGGAACCACTGTTCGACGCCGCCGATACCCTGCGCGATTCGCTGCGGGCGTTTGCCGACATGATCCCGGCGATCAAGCCCAAGCACGCGATGATGCGCGAAGCGGCGCTGCGTGGCTTCTCCACCGCGACCGACCTGGCGGACTACCTGGTGCGTCGTGGCCTGCCGTTCCGTGATTGCCACGAGATCGTCGGCCATGCGGTGAAGTACGGTGTGGAAACCGGCAAGGACCTGGCGGAAATGAGCCTGGAAGAACTGCGCAGGTTCAGCGACCAGATCGATGAGGACGTGTTTGCGGTGTTGACCCTGGAAGGTTCGGTCAATGCCCGTAACCATATCGGCGGGACGGCACCGGCGCAGGTGAAGTTGGCTGTTGCACGCGGCCAGGCGCTGCTCGCCAGCCGCTGATCCGTCGTGCAGGGAAGCCAGGCAAGAGCGATTTCAAGCCTGGCTGAACCCTGTGGCGAGCGGGCTTGCCCGCGCTGGGCTGCGAAGCAGCCCTAAAACCTGCGACCCAGGCACATCAGATAGACCGAGATATCAGCGTTTGCGACTGCTGCGCAGCCGAACGCGGGCAAGCCCGCTCGCCACAAGGTCGCGTTCGATCTCGAAAGGGTATTGCGGTGTACCCAGCGCCACGCCGCGCATTTCTTATTTCTTGGCCGCAACCATCGCCAGGAACGCCGGCATCGCCGCTTCCTTGTCCGCCGCAATCCGCTGCACATTCGGCCACTGCTGCAAGCGCTCCAGCAATGCCTTGGCCTCAGGCATTTCGGCCATGAAATCAATCCCGAACAGCTTCTGGCCGACCGCGCAGGCCAGATCGACGCTGTAGAGAAAGTAGATATCCGCCACGCTGAACTCGCTGCCCGCGACATAAGGCGCGAATGCGCCATGACGCTTGAGCGAGGCGAACCCCAGCAGCAATTCGGCCCGGGTCTTTTCCTTGATCGCCTCCGGCACCGGCATGCCGAAGAACGCTTCGCCAAATGACGCCCGCGCCGGCAACTCGATGTACAACTCGATTTCCTTGGCCAGCGCCAACACTCGGGCACGCAGGAAGGGATCGGCCGGTAACAGTTTTCGCCCCGACTGGGTATCGTCGAGATAGGGCAGGATCACGCCGGTTTCGTTGATGAACCCCTGCTCGATCCCCAGCACCGGGACCTTCCCGCGCGGGCTGATCGCCAGCGATTCCGGGCTCTGCGTCGGGTAAAACAGGACCTCCTCGAAGGGCAGGCCCTTTTCCAGCAGCGCCAGCTTGACCATGTTGTAGTAGTTGCTGACCGCGAATCCATAAAGTTTGAGCATCACAAAGCCTCCAGGCCGTGCAGGGGGTTGGCCCCGCCTGTTATAGATTCTCGGACGCGCTCTTGCCAGCAGCATCACGCCCCTGAATGCAGTTAAACTGGCGGCCTTTCCCGAGGAGTCCGCCATGAGCGAACCAACCGATATCGACAACGACGACGAAGCGTTCGCCGAAAGTACCCTGACCCAGGCCATCGAGAACCAGATCGAGACCGACAACCCGCCAGCGGCCAAGGCAATCTTCAACAAGCTGACCCTGGTGGGCTACGAGCGCGAAGAAATCCTCAACCTCATGGCCCATGTGCTGGCGGTGGAGATCGACGCGATGCTCGATGAGGATCGCCCGTTCAACACCCAATGGTATGAGACCGCGTTGCGCGCCTTGCCCGAGCTGCCGCCCGAGAATCAGTGAAGCCGCTGGATTTGCCGCGCGCCCTGTCTACACTGAAAACGCCCCGCCGCCATCCGGGCCCGGGGCGCCGTCCCCAGTGCCCGGCCACATCCGCATCGAATACTGGACAGAGCGCTCAACTGCGATCACCTTAGGGGCGCTGTCGTCCGATAATTCCTAGAAAGTCTGGAGTCCTTATGTCGTATACCCCTGAGCTGGTTGCCGAACTGGAAATCCTCGCACTGTTCAATCTGGACAATTCCCAGGAAGGCCTGAAAATTCATCAGACCGCTGCCCCAAAAGCCATCGCCGCCGCCCAACGTCTGTTCGAGAAAGAACTCATCACCCAGCCCGATGGTGGTTACCTGACCAGCCTGGGCCGTGATGCCGCCGAACATGCCCAGGGCCTGCTGACCATCCTGGACATCAAAGAAGCCGCCTGACCCTTCGCCGCGCCCTCGGGATCTTTTCCTGCCGGATCTCGCGGGCGCCGACAACAAGCGCCGCAAAACCGGCGTCAATAAAAAATTCTCTTTAATCGTCCCGCCACTTCGGTTGTAAACTGCCATCTTGCGAACCCTTTCCTTTCGAGCCCCGCGAGCCGGTTTGAGTGAGACATGACGCGCACCCACGAAATTCGCCCGAACCTGGACGAGGGAATCGATCGCAAAGTCCTCAGCCAACTGCGCGCGCGCTTCCTCAAGCTCAATCAGGGGCGCCTGGGGCGCGCCCTGGAAGGCCTGTCGCCACGCCAACAGGTGGTGCTGAATCTGTTGCCGCTGTTTTTCCACGTCAATCATCCGTTGCTGCCCGGGTACGTCTCGGGCAGCACCCCGGCCGGGCTGTCGAACTATGAGCCCGACGAACTGGCCCTGGCCGAAGCCCAGCGCCTGACTCGCTCCTTTTCCTACAAGAGCCGCCATGGCAATCCACCACGGCCAATCCACGGCCTGTTCCTGATGGGTAGCCTGGGCACCCTGGCCCAGGCCGATGAAAGTGACATGGATATGTGGGTCTGCCACGCCAGCGATCTGAGCCAGGGTGAAATCGCCGAGCTGCGCAAGAAGTGCCAGTTGCTCGAGGCCTGGGCCGCCAGCCAGGGCGCCGAGGCACATTTCTTCCTGATCGACCCGAGTCGCTTCATGCGCGGCGAGCGCGATGCGCAATTGAGCTCGGAAGATTGCGGCACCACCCAGCATTACCTGTTACTGGACGAGTTCTACCGCACCGCTATCTGGCTCGCCGGGCGCACGCCACTGTGGTGGCTGGTGCCAGTGTACGAGGAACAGCACTATGCCCCCTACACCCACACCTTGCTGTCCAAGCGCTTTATCCGGGCCAGCGAAACCCTCGATCTCGGCCACCTGGCCCGGATTCCGCCGGGAGAATTCATCGGTGCCGGGCTCTGGCAACTGTTCAAGGGCATCGAGTCACCCTACAAATCAGTCCTCAAGCTGCTGTTGATCGAGGTCTATGCCAGCGAACACCCGCGGGTCGAATGCCTGAGCCTGCGCTTCAAGCAGGCGGTGTTCGCCAATCATCACCTGGACCTGGATGAGCTGGACCCCTACATCATGGTCTACCGGCGTATCGAAGAGTACCTCAAGGCCCGCAACGAACCGGAACGCCTGGAACTGGTGCGCCGCAGCCTGTACCTGAAGGTTAACCGTAAACTCACCGGCCAGAGCGCGAGCAGCACCAACTGGCAGCGCCGGCTGCTGGGACGGCTGGCCAGCGAATGGGGCTGGGACCGCCGACAGCTGGCCCTGCTCGACAGTCGCAGCCAGTGGAAAGTCCGTCAGGTCAGCAGCGAACGCCGGGCCCTGGTCAACGAGCTCAACTACAGCTATCGCTTCCTGACCCAGTTCGCCCGTACCGAACAGGCGGTCAGCCTGATCAACAAGCGCGACCTCAATGTCCTCGGTCGCCGCCTGTATGCCGCGTTCGAACGCAAGGCCGGCAAGATCGAGTTCATCAACCCCGGCATCGCCCCGGACCTGGCCGAAGACACCCTCACCCTGGTCCAGTCGCCCAACCGCAAGGAACCGGGGCAAACTCACTGGGGCCTGTACAACGGCAGTCTGAGCGCCCTGGAATGGGAACACTTCGCCCCGATCAAACGCAGCCACGAGCTGCTGGAACTGCTGACCTGGTGCCACCGCAACGGCGTCATCGACAGCAGCACGCGCCTGTCCCTGCACCCCGGTGGCAGCGACCTGAGCGAGTTCGAACTGTTCAACCTGCTTGGCAGCCTGCAACAAACCCTCGCCCTGCCGCTGGACCCCGCCAGCGAGGAGCAGCTGCTGCGCCCCAGCATCCCGACCGAAGTACTGATCCTGGTGAACGTCGGGGTCGACCCGCTCAAGCACCATCGCGACCTGAATATCCTGATGACCACCGAGCGCACTGACTCGCTGAGTTACGCGGGGGTCAGGGAAAATCTGGTGCTGACCCTCGACCAGGTCACGCTCAATAGCTGGAACGAGGTACTGATCAATCATTACCACGGTCCTCACGCCCTGCTCGACTGCCTGCGCGACTACCTCAGCCACCTGCCGCCCGATCGCCAATTGCCGCGACTGAGGGTGCGCTGCTTCTGCCACAACCGCGCGCAATTCATTGCCCAGCGGGTGGAGGAAGTGCTCAACACCGCCCAGGAACTGCTGCTCGGCAACCTCAACCATCGGTACCTGGTCCAGGTCCAGCAGCACTACCATGTACTGGAACTGGTCCAGGGCCATGTCAAGCATATTGCCCTGGACAGCCTGCCGGGGCTGCTCAACTACCTGAGCCAGGAGCAGTCCGCCTACAGCCCACTGTATGTGGACGTGCGGGCGATGGAAGGGCACGACCTGGCCCTGGTACTGCCCATGGGCCAGCCCGAATGCGTGCAGGTGTTCTACCGGACCCACGACACACACGCCGAACTGTACGTGCTCGACGAATTCAACGCCCTGTGGCAGCAACACCTGCCGTTCCACGACGAGCAAAGCCTGCTGGTACCGCTGCAACGCTTCCTGCAGTCGATCCTCTACCGCCGCGAGGCGCTGATGCCCATGGATACGACACGGCCCTCGGCGGCACTGGAAACCCTGTATTACCAGTTGCAACCCTCGGCGCCGGGACAGGCACGCCGGGTCGAGACGCGACCGGCACCGCAAACGCCGGTCAACAAGCCGTTCTACGACGTCCAGGCGATTGTCGGCAGGGCCGGGACGAACGAAGTCCAGGTCACCTTGTATTGCAATCAGCAGGAGTTTTCCGAACTGGAATACGGCGACCAGCTATTTATCAAGGTCGCTCGGGAAATCGTTGGCCAGCGCCAGGAAGTCGAGCGCTACCGTTGCTACATCACCGATCTGGACCTTAGCGCGTTGATCGCTGACGGACAGGGCTCGAGCAATCTCTACCTGCGCTACAAGGCCGAACTGGAAAACGCGCTGAACCTGGCACTGGACCAGGTCTGAAGGCGCTGCCGGCGAAGACTGCCAGTCGAGTCATGCAACCCGCGCCCTCCGCGATCGGCTCAGAGGTGGAAATCACCGGCGGCTTCCGGCTGGTACTCCACCTCCAGCAAATTCAGCTTCAGGGTCTTGCCACCTGGGGCTGGCCAGTCGATGTGCTGGCCGACCTGCAAACCGAGCAAGGCGCTGCCCACTGGCGCAAGAATGGAAATCCGGCCTTCATCGGCATTGGCATCCTGCGGGTAGACCAGGGTCAGGCGATAATCCTTGCCGCTGCCCTCTTCTCGGCAGTGCACCCGGGAGTTCATGGTCACGACACCGGCCGGCACTTCTTCGTGGCCTACCACGCTGTCGGCGCGGTCCAGTTCGGCTTGCAGGGCGATAACACCAGGCAGCGTGTCGTCCAGGCTGTCGATCAGGCGCTCCAGACGTTGCACGTCAAGGCGGGTGAGGATGATGGAAGGTGCGGTGTTCATGATCCAGGCAGACTCCTTTTTTCTGCACGATAAAAGCAAAACCCGGAGCGGGCGCTCGGCCCTGTGGAGATATGAGGCCGCCCCATGGAGAGAGGACCGACCTGTGGCAAGGGGACCGACCTGTGGTAAGCGGGCCGACCTGTAGTGAGGGAGCTTGCCTGTAGTGAGGGGGCTTGCCCCCGTTCGGCTGCGAAGCAGCCGTAAAACCGGCGGATGCATCCTACCTGACAAGCCGCATTCAGCGTTTTCAGGGCCGCTTCGCGCCCCAGCGGGGGCAAGCCCCCTCGCCACAGGCAAGCCCCCTCGCCACAATGCGCTACAACCCTGTCAGGCCCGCGCCTGGCGCTGCCGGGCCTGCTCGCAGATCAGCCGACGGCGCGCATCGTCCGCCGCGCGCCACTCACGGATATCTTCGACGTGTCGAAAACAGCCGATACAAATTTTCTGCTCGTCCAGCCGGCAAAGGCTCACACAAGGCGACGGCACGGCCGGGCTGACGTTGCTGTACAACGGCTTGGCGGGACGTACCGGAGCGGTTTGCTGCGTCACCATCAGATCTCTTCGAAATCCAGCTCGACACCGGCCTGGTCCTGGGTAAAGCGCGCCAGGATCTCGTTGAGCTTCTCTTCGCTCTTCACACAGAACCAATAGCTGCCGTCCTCATCCTCGCTGCTGCTTTCCTTGTACTCGAAGTGATAGCCGCCGGTGGGCTTGGCCGTCGCCAGCCAGAGCTGACGCAAAGGTTCCTGGCGACTGAAGATCAGCTGGCTGCCGCCTTCGAACTTCACAGTGAGTACACCCGCGGAGTTTTCCAGGTCCACATCCAGGCCACTCTCATCGAACACCTCTTCCAGGTTTTCCAGGGTGCTATCGACCAGATCGTGAAAACGGGCTTCAGTCAAACTCATTGCGCGAACCTCGAAAAATGCCTGTCCCTTCAAGCGCCGCAAGATACGAGCGCTCCCGGACGATTGCGAAGCATAACCACGTAGGGCCAAGAGTGACATCAATAATCCGCACAATGCGACCCGGGCGCCGCCGGACGGCCAGCGGCCCGCATAGGCAAGCCGCCGGGTGGCCGGTATACTCCGGCGCAATTAATGCTTTTTCAAAGGATTTCGCCATGAAGCGCCTGATCTCTTCCCTTGCTGCGCTCCTCGCGATCGCTTGCCTCGTCTCCGCCTGTGGTCAGAAAGGTCCGCTGTATCTACCCGATGACAGCCAGAACCCGAACGACCAGGCCAAGTCCTCGCAGGCCAAAGCGCACCAGCACGACACCTACTAAGGGATCACCATGGAAGCTTTTAACTACCGTGGCGGTGAGCTGTTCGCGGAAGGTGTAGCTTTGTCCACCATTGCCGAACGCTTTGGCACGCCGACCTACGTCTACTCCCGCGCCCACATCGAGGCGCAGTACAACGCTTATGCCAGTGCCCTCGAAGGCATGCCACACCTGGTGTGCTTCGCAGTGAAAGCCAACTCCAACCTGGGCGTGCTGAATGTCCTGGCACGTCTCGGCGCCGGTTTCGACATCGTCTCCCGTGGCGAACTGGAGCGCGTCCTGGCCGCTGGCGGCAGCGCCGACAAGATCGTCTTCTCCGGTGTCGGCAAGACCCGCGAAGACATGCGCCGCGCCCTGGAAGTCGGCGTGCACTGCTTCAACATCGAATCCACCGACGAGCTGGAGCGCCTGCAAGTAGTGGCGGCCGAGCTGGGCGTGCGTGCGCCGATCTCGCTGCGGGTCAACCCGGACGTCGACGCCGGCACCCACCCGTACATCTCCACCGGTCTCAAAGAGAACAAGTTCGGCATCGCCATTGCCGACGCCGAGGATGTCTACATCCGCGCCGCACAGTTGCCGAACCTGGAAGTACTGGGTGTCGATTGTCATATCGGCTCGCAACTGACCACCCTGGACCCCTTCCTCGACGCCCTCGACCGCCTGCTGGCGCTGATCGACCGCCTCGGCGAATGCGGCATCCACCTGCACCACATCGACCTCGGTGGCGGCGTGGGCGTGCGTTATCGCGACGAAGAGCCACCCTTGGCGGCCGACTACATCAAGGCCGTGCGTGAACGTCTGGCCGGTCGTGACCTGGCGCTGATGTTCGAGCCGGGCCGCTACATCGTCGCCAATGCCGGTGTGTTGCTGACCCGGGTCGAGTACCTCAAGCACACCGAACACAAGGATTTCGCCATCGTTGACGCGGCGATGAACGACCTGATCCGCCCGGCCCTGTACCAGGCCTGGATGGACGTCAGCGCCGTGCATCCGCGCGAAGGCGCCGGGCGGCTCTACGACATCGTCGGGCCGATCTGCGAGACCGGCGATTTCCTGGCCAAGGAACGTCAGCTGACGCTGGAAGAAGGCGACCTGCTGGCCGTGCACTCGGCCGGCGCCTACGGGTTCGTCATGAGCTCCAACTACAACACTCGCGGCCGCGCCGCCGAAGTGCTGGTGGATGGCGAGCAGATGTTCGAAGTGCGTCGTCGCGAGACGCTCGCCGAGTTGTATGCCGGCGAAAGCCTGCTGCCGGAGTAAGACCATGCTGCTGCGTTTTACCAAGATGCACGGCCTGGGCAACGACTTCATGGTCCTCGACCTGGTCAGCCAGCACGCGCACATCCAGCCCAAACACGCAAAGCAATGGGGTGACCGCCATACCGGTATCGGCTTCGACCAGTTGCTGATCGTCGAGGCACCGAGCAACCCGGAAGTGGATTTCCGCTATCGGATCTTCAACTCCGACGGTTCGGAAGTGGAACAATGTGGCAACGGGGCCCGCTGTTTCGCCCGTTTCGTGCTCGACAAGCGCCTGACCGCCAAGCGCCAGATCCGCGTCGAAACCAAAAGTGGGATCATCGAGCTGGATGTCCGCCAGGACGGCCAGATCAGTGTGAACATGGGCCCACCGCGCCTGGTACCGGCCGAGATCCCCTTCCAGGCCGAGCAACAGGCTACGAGCTACGCCGTGGAGGTTGACGGCCAGAGCGTCGACCTGGCCGCCGTTTCCATGGGCAACCCCCATGCCGTGCTGCGCGTCAGCGACATCAACAGCGCGCCGGTACATGAACTGGGGCCGAAGATCGAACATCACCCGCGCTTCCCGGCCCGGGTCAATGTCGGTTTCCTGCAAGTGATTGACCGCCACCGGGGACAACTGCGAGTCTGGGAGCGTGGCGCCGGGGAAACCCAGGCCTGCGGGACCGGAGCCTGCGCCGCCGCGGTGGCCGCCATCAGCCAGGGCTGGATGGATTCGCCGGTGACCCTCGACCTGCCCGGCGGACGCCTGTCCATCGAATGGGCGGGTGCCGGCCAGCCGGTGATGATGACTGGCCCCGCCGTTCGGGTGTATGAAGGACAAGTGCGTCTATAAGCGAGCCAATACCATGACCGATCAGCCTCAGGTTCCAGCCGAACAGCCCAACGAGCCGCCCGCACAGAGCCTTGAGGCGGCGCGCGTCGCCGCCTACCTGGAGGCTCATCCGGATTTCTTCGTCGACCACGAGGAATTGCTGCCGGCGTTGCGCATTCCTCATCGACGCGGCGATACGGTGTCGCTGGTGGAACGCCAGATGAAAATCCTCCGCGAGCGCAACATCGAGATGCGTCATCGCCTGTCGCAATTGATGGATGTGGCCCGGGACAACGACCGCCTGTTCGAGAAAACCCGCCGTCTGATCCTCGCGCTGATGGACGCCGCCAGCCTGGACGACCTGGTCATGGCCGTGGAAGACAGCCTGCGCCAGGATTTCCAGGTGCCCTTCGTCAGCCTGATCCTGTTCGGTGACAATGCCATGCCGGTGGGTCGCTGGGTCAGCCACGCCGAAGCCCAGCAAGCCATCGGCGGCCTGCTCTCGGAAGGCAAGAGCATCAGTGGCAGCCTGCGTGAACACGAGCTGGACTTCCTGTTCGGCGAAGAACAGCGCAAGCAGATCGGCTCGACCGCCGTGGTCGCCATCAGCCATCAGGGCGTGCATGGTGTCCTGGCCGTGGCCAGCCGTGATCCGCAGCACTACAAAAGCTCGGTGGGCACCCTGTTTCTCAGCTATATCGCCGAAGTCATGGGCCGCGTCGTTCCACGCTTCACCCCCGCCCTGCGCTCGGTGCGCTAGCCATGGAGCGTCAGCTGGACGCCTACTGCGAGCACCTGCGCAGTGAGCGCCAGGTGTCGCCCCACACGCTGCAGGCCTATCGCCGCGACCTGGACAAGGTCCTGGCCTTTTGCGCCAAGGAACAGATCGGCAGCTGGAGTGTCCTGGATATCCAGCGCCTGCGCCGCCTGATCGCCCGCCTGCACCAGCAGGGCCAGTCCTCTCGCAGCCTGGCCCGCCTGCTTTCGGCGGTGCGCGGGCTGTACCAGTACCTCAACCGCGAAGGCCTGTGCAATCACGACCCGGCCACCGGCCTGGCCCCGCCCAAGGGCGAACGGCGCCTGCCGAAAACGTTGGACACCGACCGGGCCCTGCAATTGCTGGACGGAGGGGTGGAGGACGACTTTATCGCCCGCCGCGACCAGGCCATTCTGGAGCTGTTCTATTCCTCCGGCCTGCGCTTGTCGGAACTGACCGGGCTTGATCTGGACCAGCTGGACCTGGCCGATGGTCTGGTCCAGGTCCACGGCAAGGGCAGCAAAACCCGCGTCTTGCCAGTCGGTCGTAAAGCCCGCGAAGCCCTGCTGGCCTGGCTCCCGCTGCGCGCCCTGAGCAATCCGGCCGACGCCGCCGTGTTCGTCAGCCAGCAAGGCCGGCGCCTCGGGCCCCGGGCCATTCAACTGCGGGTCAAGGCCGCCGGCGAGCGCGAACTGGGACAGAACCTGCACCCACACATGCTCCGGCACTCCTTCGCCAGCCATTTGCTGGAGTCGTCCCAGGATCTGCGCGCCGTGCAGGAATTGCTTGGCCATTCGGACATCAAGACCACGCAGATCTATACCCACCTGGACTTCCAGCACCTGGCGACCGTCTACGACAGCGCCCATCCCCGAGCCAAACGCAGCAAGGACAGTGAGTAATGACGATTCAGCTGATCACCTTCGACCTCGACGACACCCTGTGGGATACCGCGCCGGTGATCCACAGCGCGGAGAACGTTTTGCGTGAATGGCTGGCCGAGCACGCACCCAACCTGGGCGGTGTGCCGGTGGAGCATCTGTGGGCGATTCGCGAACGAGTGCTGCTCCAGGAGCCGACACTCAAGCACCGCATCAGCGCCCTGCGCCGCCGGGTGCTGTTCCACGCCCTGCAAGAGGCGGGTTACCCGCATGCACAGGCTTCGGAGCTGGCGGAAGAAAGCTTCGAGGTATTTATCCATGCCCGGCACCAGATCGAGGTGTTTCCGGAGGTCGAACCGACCCTGGAGGCCCTGGGCCGCTCCTTTGCCCTGGGCGTGGTCACCAATGGCAACGCGGACGTGCGCCGTCTCGGGCTCGCCGACTATTTCCGCTTTGCACTGTGCGCTGAAGACATTGGCATCGCCAAGCCGGACTCACGGCTGTTCCATGAAGCCCTGGTGCGCGGCGGGAACATCCCGGCCAGCGCGGCGGTGCATATCGGCGATCACCCTGGGGACGACATCGCCGGGGCCCAGCAGGCCGGTCTGCGGGCGATCTGGTACAACCCCACGGGCAAGGCCTGGGAAGCGGAACGGCAGCCGGATGCGCAGGTTCGCAGCCTGACCGAGTTGCCGGTACTGCTGGCCGGCTGGAACAGCCCTGCCTGAGTAACACTTGTGGTGTGGCGAGCGGGCTTGCCCGCGCTCGGCTGCGTAGCAGTCGTAAAACCGACCACCTCGGCCTGCCTGAGGCACCGGATTCGCAGGTTTTAGGGCCGCTTCGCAGCCCAGCGCGGGCAAGCCCGCTCGCCACAGACCCGCCGCCCCTGCCCAATCAGGAGCCATGAAAAAGCCCGCAGCGACGGCGGGCTTTTTCAACAAAGCAGAAACCGGACGCTGAAACTCAGATAGGCCGGCTACCGTATTTGTTATCCGGCTTCTTGGGCGGATCGGCCACCACATTGGCCTCGACTTCCTGCACCTTGCCGCCACGCGCGAGGAACTCTTCCATGGCCTTGGCCAGGGCATCGCGTTCCTTGTTCTTGGCTTCGACACTCGGCAGCTCGTCAACCGACACCGCTGCCTTGGCCTTGCCCTTGGCGGTCGGTACCGGCGCGTCACCACCATCATCATCGGCAACGTCTACGTCTTCAGCCGCCGCTTCGAGACCTTCTTCGGTTTCGTCGTCTTCACCGACCTCGAGGTCGTCGTTTTCCAGATCATCGTCGCTCATGTTCTACCTCATGACTTGCGAAAAGCAGATTAGTTATAGCCCAGCTGCGCCGACTGTCGAAGGCCGCCAGAAAAAAATCAACATCCGCTGAACCCCCAGCGGTTTATGCCCCGTCACCGTAAAGGGTGGCAAGGACTTTACGAGCACCGCCATGATCACGGTGCTCGCCCAGATAGACACCTTGCCAACTGCCCAGCGCCAACTGTCCCGCCGTCACCGGCAAAGTCAGTTGACAGCCTAGCAAACTGGCCTTGAAGTGCGCCGGCAAGTCGTCCGCGCCTTCGTCGTTGTGTTCATAATCGGCCTTGACCTGGGGTACCAGCCGGTTGAAATAACGCTCGAAGTCACGACGGACCGCCGGATCGGCATTCTCGTTGATGGTCAACGAGGCCGAGGTATGCTGCAGCCACAAATGCAACAGACCGACCTGGCATGCCTTGAGTTCAGGCAAGCCGTCGAGCAACTCCCGGGTCACCAAATGAAAACCCCGGGGCCTGGCCCGCAAGGTAATCAGCGTCTGTTGCCACATACAGTTCTCCGCCCTTCGGCGCGCATTCTAGCGCGCTCTGGAAAAAAGCAAAGCGCCTAATACTCTTGCTTTGCTGTAAGCAATTGGCCCTTACAAAAACGCCCTGGGGTTTTGGCCGTATTGCCTCTGGATAAATCCTTTCAGTCCTTTTTTCAAGGACAAACTCCAGACAAAAAAATGCCCGGCAAGCCGGGCAATTTTTTTTGCGGCGTTTACACGTTGTAACCGCGCTCGTTGTGTTGCGCCAGGTCCAGGCCCACCGACTCTTCTTCGTCGGTCACGCGCAGCCCCATCACGGCATCCAGCACCTTGAGGATGATGAAGGTGACGATCGCGGTGTAGATGACGGTGAAGCCGACACCTTTGCACTGGATCCAGACTTGTGCCGCGACGTCGGTGGTGGCTGCGTTGAAGCCGCCCATCGACGGTGCCGCGAACACACCAGTGAGGATCGCACCGAGGATACCGCCGATACCGTGCACGCCGAAGGCGTCCAGGGAATCGTCATAGCCCAGTTTGCGTTTCAGGGTAGTGGCGCAGAAGAAGCACACCACACCGGCCGCCAGGCCAATGATCAGCGAGCCCATCGGGCCAACGGTACCGGCAGCCGGGGTGATGGCAACCAGACCGGCGACCACGCCCGAGGCGATGCCCAGGGCACTTGGCTTACCGTGGGTCAGCCATTCGGCGAACATCCAGCCCAGCGCGGCGGCGGCGGTAGCGATCTGAGTAACCAGCATCGCCATGCCGGCGGTGCCGTTGGCGGCGGCGGCGGAACCGGCGTTGAAGCCGAACCAGCCGACCCACAGCATGGCCGCGCCCATCAAGGTGTAACCGAGGTTGTGTGGCGCCATCGGGGTGGTCGGGAAGCCCTTGCGCTTGCCCAGCACCAGGCAGGCCACCAGGCCAGCGACACCGGCGTTGATGTGCACCACGGTGCCGCCAGCGAAGTCGAGCACGCCCCAGTCGCCCAGCAGGGAACCCGGACCGCTCCAGACCATATGCGCAATCGGCGCATAGACCAGGGTGAACCATACGCCCATGAACACCAGCATCGCGGAGAACTTCATGCGTTCGGCGAAGGCACCGACGACCAGCGCCGGGGTGATGATGGCGAAGGTCATCTGGTAGGTGACGAACACCGACTCGGGGAACAATGACGTCGGCCCGGTAATGCTGGCCGGCGTGATGCCGGCGAGGAAGGCCTTGGCCAGGCTACCGACGAAGGAGTTGTAGTTGACGACGTTGGCTTCCATCCCGGTGGTGTCGAACGCCATGCTGTAGCCATAAATGAACCACAGGATGGTGATCAGACCGGTAATGGCGAAGCACTGCATCATCACGGAAAGAATGTTTTTCGAGCGCACCATGCCGCCGTAGAACAGCGCTAGGCCTGGAATGGTCATGAACAGCACGAGGGCTGTCGAGGTCAGCATCCAGCTGGTATCACCGGAATTGAGGACTGGAGCAGGTACCGGGTCCGCCGCCATGGCCAAGGCTGGCATTACGAGGGACAACAGGGCTCCTAGCCCTGCGAATTTACGCAGAGTCATATTGTTTTCTCCTGGGGCGTTGGGTTTGGCGGCTTAGATTGCGTCGGTATCGGTTTCGCCGGTACGGATGCGAATAGCCTGTTCCAGATTGACCACGAAGATCTTGCCGTCACCGATCTTGCCGGTGTTGGCAGCCTTGGTTATCGCCTCGATAACCCGGTCAAGATCCTTGTCGTCAATGGCGACATCGATCTTCACCTTGGGCAGGAAATCGACCACATACTCCGCGCCGCGATACAGCTCGGTGTGACCTTTCTGCCGGCCAAAGCCTTTGACCTCAGTAACGGTAATGCCCTGCACGCCGATCTCGGACAACGACTCGCGCACGTCGTCCAACTTGAACGGCTTGATGATGGCAGTGACTAGCTTCATGAAACTCTCTCCCGAATTGGTGGACTTGCCCCAGGAAAACAAACCCGACTCAAGTCTAAGCGCAGTGCCTGGCTTTGTAACGCATCGTCGGTCCACATCTACCGCTCGACGCCAGCTAACCGCTGCTGGCGAAACTTCCCAGCTTCGTCTGCCGCACTGCATTCGTCACAGCGACTGCATCAGTGCATGGGTCACTGGCAACTAAGCAGAAAGCTTGCCAGCTCCGTAAAAACCAATGATTTCAATCCTTTGGTCGCTGCAATGGGTGAAAAAGTGCTTTGCGCCCAGGCCGGGCGCACAACAACAGTGCATGCAGACCCGGCGCGATGCGCAAAAAGCGTGCACCCAGCCCCATGGAAATCACTATAGACACTGCGTGGTACACTGGCGGGTAATCTGTTTCCGGAATTTCAGCCATGCTTGCGCCCAAAGCGTTTCTCGATGCCCTGAGCGGCCACGCCTCCCGTTTGTTCAGCGGCGAAACACCCCTGCCCCGCCAGGAATTCGAAAGCCAGTTCAAGGTGCTGTTGCAGAGCGGCTTCAGCAAGCTCGACCTGGTCAGCCGCGAGGAGTTCGACAGCCAGATGGTGGTGTTGGCGCGGACCCGTGCGCGGTTGGAGAGTCTGGAGGCGAAGGTGGCGGAGCTGGAGGCGCGGCTGGCTCCAGCCCAGCAATAACCGGCATCAGGCACCACCCGATGCATCGGACCGCTGGGCCGCTACCCAGGCGCATTCGCTCCATGGGCAGGCTAGCACCATTCCTGGCACATGGAATCAGAGGCGGAAACGGCTGACCAGCGTATTGAACGACAGGGCCAGGTTCGACAATTCCTGGCTCGAAGCGCTGGTCTGGTGCGCGCCGGCGGCGGACTGGGTCGAGAGACTCTGGATATTCACCAGGTTGCGATCGACTTCACGGGCCACATGGGCCTGTTCCTCGGAAGCCGTGGCGATCACCAGGTTACGGTCATTGATCTGCGCAATACCGTCGGCGATCTGCTCCAGCGCCTCGCCAGTGGTCTGGGCCAGGCCCTGGGTCTCGGTCACCAGCATCTGACTCTTGCCCATGGCCTCGACTGCGCTGTCGGCACGGTTCTGTACCGCGCGAATCATGCTCTCGATTTCACCGGTGGACGCCTGGGTGCGCGCAGCCAGCGCGCGAACCTCATCGGCGACCACGGCGAAGCCGCGCCCCTGCTCACCGGCGCGCGCGGCCTCGATGGCCGCATTGAGGGCCAGCAGGTTGGTCTGTTCGGCAATCCCGCGAATCACATCCAGCACCTTGCCGATATCACGAACCTGCACGGCAAGGTCCCTGACCAAGCCGGTGGATGAGGTGATTTCCTGGGTTGCATTGTTGATCGCCTGCATCGCGTTACGTGCTTGGTCGCGGCCATTACTGGCCTGCAGGCTGGTCGATTGCGAGGCCTGCGAGGTGGAAACGGCATTGCGCGCCACCTCTTCGACTGCCGAGGTCATTTCGGTCACGGCCGTGGCCGCCTGCTGGATCTCGTCATTCTGCCGGGTCAAGGCACGGCTTCCATCGTCGGTGACCGCCGTCAGTTCCTCGGCAGCGGAAGCCAACTGATCCGAAGCACTGGCAATCTGCTGGATCGTCGACTTCAGGCTGGCCTGCATGCCCCCCAGAGCCTCAAGCAACTGGCCCGCTTCATCGCGGCGCTGGCTGGTGATGTGCTGGGTCAGGTCGCCCTGGGCGATGCGTTGCGCGCAATCGACTGCCGTGGCAATCGGTCGACTGATCAGGCGGCTGATAAACAGCCCCAACAGCAACGCAGCTATAAAGGCCACGATAATGCCGCTGTACAAGACGGTCCTGGCCGACACTTCTTGAAGCGTGGCGGCCTTGGCATCTTCACTGATCTGGCGGTCATTGGAGTCGATCATGATGGTCAACTGATCCATCACTTTGCGATAAGCCTTCTGCAGGTCACCCAGCAGCAGGGTGCGCCCCTTCTCCAGGTCACCGACCGCCATCAGCGCCACATACTGCTGCACCATCGCCTGGTAGACCGGCCAGTCGCGAGCCATCTGGTCGCCGGCAAGGCGCTCGTCTTCAGCCAGGGGCCCTTTGCGGTACGCGGCGAAAGCCTGTTCGCTGGCCAACTGGTTGGCTTTCATAGAGGCGAGAAACTCATCCTTCACGCTCTGCGGGGCATTGCCCGCGGTGGCGACATACAGCCGGTACATGTCGCGCGTCTGGCCAACCGCCTTGGTCTTGGTCTGCGACGTGTTGGCGACCGAGACCAGGTTGTTGCTGAACACCGCCTGCAAGCGCGCCGACAGCGCGGAAACACCGCTGATGCCAAGCATTCCCACAGCGAGCGTGATCAAGGCGCAGAGGACAAAGGAAGTGATCAGTTTGGTCGAGAATTTTGCGTCATTGAGCCAGTTCATCGGTGGATCCTCATAGGGTGCTGATCGCACAGCCCTGTTATGTGTGCATTCCCCTGCTCCCGCGTAACACCAGGTGAAGGGACCGTGTCGGAACTCCATCGCCACTCGAGCCCGCCTGGCGACAGCGCAGGCACCGCCGGCGCAATACCTGGCACGTTATTTTGAACATGACGTCGTACCACGGCACAAACGCACAAGCCAAAACCCCCGCTGGCTCTCAAGCTTGATGGGGTCAAAAAGAACACCTTTCTTTCTTGCCGTCCCATCGCGCTCACGATGCTTGCGGCCTGCCCCTTGCTTAAATGCCTTTCCTAGAGCCATCCATTGGAAAAAATAAATAATGGCTATCTGCCATATTTGTTGAGAAAGATTACCTCATGTGAAATATTAATCGCAATGTACGACATCGTATGACCTTGAAAAATCTTTAACACCGCGCCCAACCAAGATCATGCGTGCAAGCCAAACCATGAGGAGTTACCTATGCATCCGCAGAGGATGGGTCAGCCATTGCCAGGTGTGCGCAAGGCAAAACCCATGAGGATTACGATCGCAGGGTGCCTGGTCCTGACGGCGGTCAGCCTGGCGGCCCATGGCGAGGCGCTCGACGCCAGCGCTTCGCCGGGCAAGCGTCTGGCGCTGGCCGCTGATTGCGTGGCCTGCCATAGCAGCGACGCAGGCAAGCCCTTTGCCGGCGGTTACCCACTCAACTCGCCGATGGGCGTTATCTACTCGACGAATATCACCCCGTCGAAAACCGCCGGTATCGGCCATTACAGCCAGACAGACTTCGCCCGCGCCGTGCGCGACGGCGTGACCCCGGATGGCACCCGCCTATACCCGGCGATGCCCTATACGTCCTACGCAAAGCTGACCGACAGCGATGTCGCCGCCCTGTACCAGTACTTCATGCATGAAGTCGCGCCGGTGGATGTGCCCAGCCGCAAGACCGAACTCGACTTTCCGTTCAATATCCGCGCCTCGATGCGCGGCTGGAACGCGCTGTTCCACAGCCAGAAACGCTTCGTGGCGAATCCGGGCAAGTCCGAGCAGGTCAATCGCGGCGACTACCTGGTCAATGCACTGGCCCATTGCGACACCTGCCATACCCCGCGCAACGTCCTGATGGCCGCGGATAACGACAAGGCACTGTCCGGCGGCTCGCTGGGGGCCTGGTACGCACCGAACATCACCTCGGACAAGACCAGCGGCATCGGTGCCTGGTCGAACGACGAGATCGTCGCCTACCTGCGCAGCGGCCATATCGAGGGCAAGGCACAAGCCGCCGGGCCCATGGCCGAGGCGGTCGAGCACAGCCTGCAGTACCTCGCCGAAGATGACCTCAAGGCCATCGCGGCCTACCTGCTGCAGACCCGCCCCATCGCCAGCGGCGAGCGCCAGGCCCGCCATACCTTCGGCCAGGCGTCGAGCGACGAGCTCAGCCTGCGCGGCGGCAATTCGCAGGACAATCCAGGCTGGCGCATCTTCAGCGGCACCTGCGCCAACTGCCACCAGGCCAACGGCCAGGGCACCAGCCAGTACCCGTCACTGTTCCACAACACCGCGACCGCCCGCAGCGACAACCTGATCGCGACCATCGTCTACGGCGTGCACCGCGAAGTCGACGGCGGGGCAATCGATATGCCGGCCTTCGGTCCCGATGCGCTGTTCACCGATCGCCTCGACGACCAGCAGATCGCCGATGTCAGCAACTACGTCCTGTCCCGCTATGGCAATTCCGAACTGAGCGTGACCGCCGCCGATGTGGCGCGCGTGCGTGAAGGCGGCCCCAAGGCGCCGCTTGCCGTGCTGGCACGGTTCAGCGTGCCTGGCCTGATCATTCTCGGCCTGCTGATCATCCTGGCACGGTTCAGATTCAAGACTCGTCGCCAGTACCGGGAAGCCTGAGCAATGGAAACTTCGATGACTGACCAGCACCTGCCCGTTTCATCCGCACCCACCCAAGCATTGTCCCGCCGCAGCCTGCTACGCGGCTCGGTAACCCTGGGCCTGGCGGCCCTGGTCGGCGGCCTCGGCTGGCAACCGGTCATGGCCATGGCCGGGAGCGAGCAGGGTTTTATCACCTTGTCGCAATTCCTGGTCAGCCGCCCGGTCAACCCGGTCCTGGCGGCACGCTACTATCGCGCCCTGAGCCGGCGCGCGGTGAATTTCAGCGGCAATGTCAGCGCCCTCGGGCAACTGATCGCCGGACAGGGCTTCAAGCATGTGGATGAATACCTCGCCCAGGCCAACCTCGACCCGTCATTGAAGGCGACCGCGACCAGCATCATTTCGGCCTGGTACCTGGGCACCGTCGGCGAGCTCGCCGACGCCGAGTTGGTCAGCTACGCCGAGGCACTGATGTACCGCCCGACTCACGGCATCCTCATCATCCCAACTTACGGTGGCGGCCCCGACTCCTGGGGTAGCAAGCCAGCCGACACTCAGGATTTCCAACTATGAGCAGCATGGCTTACGACGCCGACGTGGTCGTCATCGGTTCCGGCGTGATGGGTGGCCTGATTGCCAGCGACCTGGCCAAGGCAAACAAATCCGTGATCGTCCTCGAAGCGGGCCCGCGGGTGAACCGCCGCGAGATCGTCGAGACCTTCCGCAACTCCGCGGTCAAACTGTCGCTGGCCAATGCCAAGTTGCAGGGGGCCGGCTCGCCCTATCCGAGCCTGCCGCATGCGCCATCCACCTATGGCGACTACCTGCAGCAGGTCGGTCCGGTCAAATACAACACCTCCTACCTGCGCGTGGTCGGCGGCACCACCTGGCACTTCGGCTCCTCGCTGTGGCGCATGCTACCGAACGACTTCCGCCTCAACTCCCTCTATGGCCGTGGGCGTGATTGGCCGATCGGCTACGACGAACTGGAACCCTTCTACGCCCGTGCCGAAACCGAGCTGGGCGTCTCCGGGGTCGATGGCCAGGACGAAAGCGGCCAGGGCGGCAAGGCCTATCCGCCACGCTCGATCCCCTACCCGATGCAGGGCCTGAAGCCGAGCTACATGTTCCAGCGCCTCTCGACCCTGCTGAGCAAGGGTGGCTACCACCCGATCCTCGAACCCAATGGCCGGGCCACCCGCCCCTATGGCAAGCGCCCACCGTGCGCAGGCAACAACAACTGCAACCCGGTCTGTCCGATTGCCGCCAAGTACGATGGTTCGATGCATATCGACGAGGCCGAGCGCCATGGCGCCAAGGTCCTGGAAAACTCGGTGGTATACAGGATCGAGGCTGGCGACGATGGCAAGATTACCGCGATCTGGTACATGCGCCCGGACAAGACCCAACATCGCCTGACCGCCCGTTACTTCGTGCTGGCGGCCTATGGCATCGAATCGCCAAAGCTGTTGCTGATGTCCACCTCCGAGAAATACCCCAACGGCATCGCCAACGCTTCCGACCAGGTCGGCCGCAACCTGATGGACCACACCGGCGTCAGCATGAACGTGATGACCAGGGAGGACATGTGGCCCGGCGAGGGGCCGACCCAATTGCTGGTGTACCTGAACAGCCGCGACGGTGCCTTCCGCAAGGACTACCCGAGTTACAAGATCAAGGTGCGCAATACGGTCCCGACCTCGCAGATCACCAGCAACCTGATCGCCAAGGGCGTGCTCGGCTCGAAACTCGACGAACAGATTCGCCTGCAGTCGGCGCGCTCACTGAACTGGGCGGTGGACTTCGAGACCCTGCCGCTGCCGGAAAACCGCATCACGCCAAGCAAGACGCGCTTCGACGCGATTGGCCTGCCGATGCCGGAGATCTACTACAGCGTTCCCGACTACTGGCATGCGGGCAAGGAAAAGGCCCTGGAGGATCTCAAGCAATTCGCCCACCTGCTCGACGCCGATATCCTCGGTACTGATGTCAACTTCCAGAACCGCCAGCACATCATGGGCACCACCATCATGGGCGACGATCCAAAAAACTCGGTGGTCGACCGCGACTGCCGCAGCCATGACCACGCCAACCTGTTTATCGCCGGAACCAGCGTGATGCCATCGTCGTCTTGCGTGAACCCCACATTGACCGGCGCCGCGCTGAGCATTCGTATCGCTGATCAATTGCTGAGGGAGGTGTAGGCGCACGGTTACACACAGCCACGCAGCGCGCGAAAAGCGCCGTGGTGGAAACAAGCGTCACGCCTGCTTCCATCGTTTTCGTGAGGTTGAACGCTACGTACCAGCCTCTAGAGCCATTGCGGGGATGTAGAGAAGGCGCGGCCCTCATAGATCCATCGCTAAAATCGTTAGCCTATAGGCGTACAAAAAGTAGATTTTGTACGCCTATAGGCTAACAAATCGAGCTATCGGGGATGACGAGCTAGCCTTGCGCTCTCGCGAAGGCAGGAGCCATGTAGTCTTGCTCACGCGGCGAAAAGCCCAGGGCTTGAGCAACTGTTCTCCATTGGCTAACAGCGTCAACGCAGTCGGCAATGATCTCATTCGCATCCCCCATACCCACCCGAAAAAAGCCGGCCACCTCTCGGGCAAGCTCCAGATCCAGGGCGTTGTCATACTCGGTGATATTGAGCTTCAGGCCGTCGCCATCGGGCACGGGATTCAAGTCGTATGCATCGGATAGACGCCAGCCCTTGCCTGGCTCAAGGATGAAACCATGATTGCGCAAGTGGTCATCCGTGTTCGAAACCAGAATGTTGAACACTATGCGTGTCCAAAGCTCCTCCAGATCCCGCTTGGTATCTGAGCCATTTCGCATCAGAATTTCAGCCAGCTCCATATAGCTGACTCCACTGCCGGCGTCGTCACCGTCTACATGACCGGTGAGCGTCATGGCGGATGCAAAATGGAGGCGACCGCCAGCAGCAGTCCGGTCGAAGCGCTTGACCATGAAGCAGTGATAGTCGCTCGCATAGCGCTTGGCCGTTGCCGAAGCAACGTTCAGACCGCAGGCTTTCGCGAGCGCATTGACCACCAACTCCCACCCACCGACATCGTAGGTATCTCGAGTGGACGGGAATTTGGCAATCCACAGGTGCCCATCACCGTCAGCCACGCTGGCCTTTGGCCGGGCACCACCGAGTGAACCACCGGGTGCGATCAGCATGCGTAACCATTCCCGGCCATCCACCGCCACGTTGTCCGGATCTAGCTCCAATTCACGGCTGGCGCGCTCAAGAGCATGAATCTCGATGAAGGGCGGAGCAGCTACATAGTGCTGATCGTCGAGGAAATTGCCCTCGTCATTCAGTCGGTACCGAAGAGCACCAACCCGATAGAGGTCATGGACACCAAGCAGAAAGTCCGACTCGCCAAGTCTCTTGTTCACAGGAGCCAAGCCGTCACGGATATCGCGTTCCAGGCGACGCTTCATAAGCAGTCGCCCCCAGCGATCGGGACAGGAGTCGCCGAACACCCCGAACATATCGCGGCCACCGCCTGGGTACTGGGCACCCGCGTATGGCCCAATACTGGGGTCGATCTGAACAGTACTCAACGCGGGATTTTTCAGCGCCACCGGGTCATTTTCGTAGTCGAACTTCTCCGATTGACGAGTTTTTCGAGCATGCAGCCAGCCGAGACGCTGCGGCCCATCCAGCCCGTCCCAGTCGGCGTAAACTCCAATCATGGTACTCATTACTTGTCAATCCTCCGACGAGGCGGGATCAAGGCAGCCAGTGAGTCGCTACTGATTGCTCCACTGTCGCTTCGGATTACAACCTGGGAGGCCGCTGGTTTCTCGGGGGCACGCACTTTCTGAACCGCGACTTTCCCCAACGGATCCCGCAGCGTGCTCCTTTGAGGCGTTGGCGCTTCGCCTGGGGCTCGTACAGCGGTAAGTGTTTTTTTCTTGCCCGGAAGAAGACTCACATCCTGCAGGTGGCGGCCAAGCTCATCCTCACCAGCGAGCTTGGTCAGGTCCCTCTCAAGCCCCAGCACCTGCATTATTGCCAAGTAGGCACCGATGGTGCTGCCGGACGAGCCGTGCTCCAGGGCGCGCAGGGTCATCTGGGACATACCGGCGCGCTCGGCGGCCTGTTTGGCCGTGATTTTGCGCCGCAACCGGGCGAGCTTAAGCCGCTCGCCGAGGTCAGCAAGCAGGCGTTCGGTTGCTGGAAAAAGCGGTGCGGTTTTCTTGGCCATGCTGTTATTCCTTCACTTATACGAAATAAGTGCAAGAATAATAGCACTTAACCTATATCACTCAAGTAAAATTATTTTGGCTATATATCTATCAAAATGCCAAATTAATTGCATTAATGCTCATCTCCTCTTGGTCGCCCCCACCCTGATCATTCCTCATTTCAGAAATTACCAACGAGTCCGGCATGATTCCCCGCCGATGAACCAAACAACGAATCGTCTGGACACATAAAAGCCCCCAAGCCCCTCCCCCGCTCAACTAGTCTTCCAGAACCGCAGGAAGCGGCCCCTTCGCGTTCAAGGAAAGAGCATGTCCCTGGCCATCGTCCACAGTCGCGCCCAGGTGGGCGTGGAAGCCCCCGCCGTCACCGTCGAAACCCATCTGGCCAACGGCCTGCCGATGCTGACGCTGGTCGGGCTGCCCGAAACCGCCGTCAAGGAAAGCAAGGACCGGGTCCGCAGCGCGATCCTCAACTCGGCCCTCGATTTTCCGGCCCGGCGCATCACCCTCAACCTCGCCCCCGCAGATCTACCAAAGGACGGCGGACGCTTCGACCTGGCCATCGCCCTCGGCATCCTCGCCGCCAGCGTGCAGGTGCCCGCCCTGACCCTGGATAACATGGAATGCCTGGGCGAGCTGGCCTTGTCCGGGGCTATCCGCCCGGTGCAAGGCGTGCTGCCGGCGGCGCTGGCCGCCCGAGCAGCCGGGCGCACGCTGGTGGTGCCGCAAGCCAATGCCGAAGAGGCCTCGCTGGCCTCCGGGCTGACGGTGATTGCCGTCGACCATTTGCTGCAACTGGTGGCCCATCTCAATGGGCATGTGCCGATCACACCCTTCGAGTCCAGCGGCCTGTTGCACCTGAGCAAGCCCTACCCGGACCTGAGCGAAGTGCAAGGCCAACTCGCTGCCAAACGCGCCTTGCTGATCGCCGCCGCCGGGGCGCATAACCTGCTGTTCAGTGGCCCGCCCGGCACCGGCAAGACCCTGCTCGCCAGCCGTCTGCCCGGCTTGCTGCCGCCACTGGACGAACAGGAAGCCCTGGAGGTCGCAGCCATCCAGTCGGTCGCCAGTCATGTACCATTGAGCAGTTGGCCGCAGCGACCGTTTCGCCAGCCGCATCACTCAGCCTCGGGCCCGGCACTGGTAGGTGGTGGCTCCCGACCGCGCCCCGGTGAAATCACCCTGGCCCATCACGGCGTGCTGTTCCTCGATGAACTACCGGAATTCGACCGCAAGGTATTGGAGGTTTTGCGCGAACCACTGGAGTCCGGGCATATCGTGATTTCCCGGGCCCGCGACCGGGTGCGCTTCCCCGCACGCTTCCAACTGGTGGCGGCGATGAATCCCTGCCCCTGTGGATATCTTGGCGACCCCAGTGGACGTTGCCGCTGCACCCCGGAACAGATCCAGCGCTACGGCAACAAACTCTCCGGCCCACTGCTGGATCGCATCGACCTGCACCTGACCGTGGCCCGTGAAGCCACGGCACTCAGCCCTTGCCAGCAAGACGGCGACAACACCGCCCAGGCCGCCGCCCGGGTCGCCGAAGCCCGACAACGTCAGCAACAACGCCAGGGCTGCGCCAACGCGTTTCTCGATTTACCGGCGCTGCGCGCGCACTGCAAGTTATCCACAGGCGATGAAAAGTGGCTGGAAACAGCCTGTGAACGGCTGACGCTTTCGCTGCGGGCAGCTCATCGGCTGCTCAAGGTGGCGCGGACGTTGGCGGATCTGGAGCAGGTGGAAAACATAGGCAGGGATCATCTGGCCGAAGCGTTGCAGTATCGGCCAGTGTCCCAATAGACAGGATATCGCGTGAACAAAGCCTGACCGAAACATTGCGTTATCGGCCAGACCATCCCCAAAGGGTTATTCCTTGCTCAAATCCACCAACGGCGTGCCCCGCACCTCCGTCTTGCGCCCATCCTGAATCTGCGTCACCCGCTGCACCGCCTTATCCACAGCCGCCTTGTCCGCCAGCAGGCTGTAACTGATCTGGAACTGGCGCTTCTGCCCGGCCTCGATCGTCGGCACCAACCCCAGCGGACGCTGGTAATGGCGGTTATAGGAGAAGCTGGTGCCCGGCTCCAGCCCGGTGACATAGCCCTGCCCCCGGGTATCGGTGTTTTTCCACAGGGAGAACACTGGCAACTGCTGGGTGTTGAACCCGACCGAAACCCCAAGACTACCCGCCTTGTTGTGCAACACCGCCAGGGTCTCGCCCTTGGCATCGGCATACGGCACGACGTTGTAGACGGTCTCGTCATAGTCCTTGGTCGGCGCGCGATAGGTCTGCCAGTCCGCCAGGTCGCCCTTGGCCTTGTCGTTGAACGGCGAGACCTGCTTCACCGGCGCCACGAAGCGTGCGCCTTGCTCCAGGAACGGAGTGCTGAAGTTGCTGTGATACAGCGCCTGGTATTCCTTCGGATAGTCGCCGTTGTTGGTCAGCGTATCGTTGAGCGCAAAGCTCACACTGCCGGGCAGCGTCGACAGTTCGGTGACCACGGAGAAGTCGACCTTCTTGAACGCCTGCTCCTTCAGCTCGCCTTGCAAACGAATGGCATAAGGCGGTTGTTCGTCGATATGCAGGGTGACCTTGCTGGCCGGAATATTCGCCGCCCGCCCGTGCAAGGTGAGCAGTTCACCGTTATCGAGCCCCGGATGCCCGACCCACTCATAGCCGCAACGCGTCACCAATTCGTTGAAGCCCTCCAGCCAGCCCAGGCCACCGCGGCCATTGAGCTCGATAAAGGCCGGATTGACCACCTCCTTGACCGGCGAGTCCCAGCCCAGGCGCACATCGCCTACGGATGCATGCAGGACGTTCATGCCCCGGGTCGGGACCACCGAGAGTTTCATCGTGCCGTTGTCGATATCGACGATGCTGACCCCTTCCTGGCGACCGCCGTGCAAGGTGCGCATCGTGACGGAGAAGGGTTTGGCGGTCTTGATCCCCAGTTGCTGGCTGGTGATCTGCCGGTTCTGCGCGGGCGTGTCGCTATCGAGCAGCGTGTAGTCCCAGGCCATGGCATGGGAAGCAGCGGTCAGGGCGGTGACGCCGAAAAGCAAGCGGAGGGAAGTCATGGGCGGTCCTTGTTGGAATTGTTCGACTTTTATAGCGCTGATGAAACGATTCAGCAAGTCAGCCGAACAAATTCGCGGACACTACGACGCTATGGAGTGAGCGCGGCCTGAACCGCACTGTCCTCAGCGAAACTGATCCACCTCCTGACGCAGCTCCGTCGCCAGGGTCTCCAGCTCCCGGGCTGTGATTGCCAGGTTGGAGACCACCTCGCGCTGCTCGCCGTTGGCCAGGGCGATGCTCTGCAGGTTGCTGCTGAGCTGGGTTGCGGTGCTGCTCTGTTCCTGGGTCGCGGTGGTGATAACGGCAAACTGCTGTCCGGCCGAACGGCTCTGCTCGTCGATCTGCGCCAGGGCAGAAGCCACGTTGGCATTGCGCGACAGGCCCTCCTGCATCAGCCGATTACCCTCTTCCATGGTGCTGATGGCGTGACCGGTCTGTTGCTGAATGCTCTGGATCATCCCGGAAATCTGGTCGGTGGCTTCACGGGTCCGTCCCGCCAAGCTGCGCACCTCGTCCGCCACCACGGCAAAACCGCGCCCCTGTTCCCCGGCACGGGCCGCTTCAATGGCCGCGTTCAGGGCCAGCAAGTTGGTCTGATCGGCAATCGAGGTGATCACCCCGACAATCCCGCCGATTTCCTCGGAACGCTGCCCCAGGGCGTTGATCACCTGCGCCGTGCTGCCGAGGGAACCGGCAATCTGCTCCAGGGATGTCGAGGCCTCGTCCATGGCGGTGCGGCCGATTCGGGTCTGCCGGGCATTCTCCTGGGCCAGCCGCTCGGTATTGCCCATGTTGTCGGCGATATTCAGCGAGGTGGCACTGAACTGCTCCACCGCGCCGGCCATGCTGCTGATCTCGCCGGATTGCTGCTCGATCCCTTCATAGGCACCGCCGGACAAGCCGGTGAGTACATGGGCACGGCTGCTGACCTCGGCAGCCGCCTTGCGGATGTGCTCGACCATCGAGGACAGCGCCTGCCCCATCTGGTTGAAGCTGTCGGCCAACTGGCCAATCTCGTCATGGCTGGACACGTCCAGGCGCACGCTCAAATCCCCCGCCCCCAAGGCTTGTGCCTGACGCACCAGGTCGCCCAGGGGGCGCAACTTGCTGCGCAGCAACCAGATCACCGCGCCGACGGCCAGCAGCATCGCCAACAGGCTGCCAATCACCAGTTTAATGCCGACATTCCAGGTCACGGCGCGGATCTCGGCTTTGGGCAGGCTCGCCACCACAGTCCACGGCCCGCCCTCAAAGGTCACCGCGACGCTGTAGAAATCCTCGTTCTTGTCACTCCAGAAACGACCATGACCCGGTTGCCGGGCCAGCTCGGCGATCACCGCAATCGCCGGTTCGAGATCCTTCACCCCAGCCGGCGGCACCAGCCAATGTTTCTGCTCATCGAGCAAGGCCAAGGAGCCGGAGGTACCGATGCGAAAGCGCTTGAGGTTGTCGAACTGCGCATTCTGCGCATCGGTGTAGTCAAAACCGACGAACAGCACCGCGATCACCTTGCCAGCGGCGTCGCGTACCGGGGTGTACTGGGTCATGTAGTAACGGTCGAACAGCAATGCCCGGCCGACGTAGCTCTGGCCCGCCAGCAAGCGCTGGTAAGCCGGGTGCTGGTGATCGAGCAGGGTGCCGATGGCGCGACTACCGTCCTGCTTGGTCAGGGAGGTACTGACCCGGACGAAATCCTCGCCGCTGCGCACGAACAGAGTCGCGACACCGGCGGACATCTGCTTGAAGGCGTCCACCTCGGCGAAGTTGTTGTTCAGCAGCTCATTGCCCAGGTACAGGCCCGGCGCTTGTACGCTGCCCACGGCAACCAGTTCCTCGGGGCGCACGCTCAGGCCACTGCTGAAACGCTTTTCGAACAGCCCACTCAAGCGCTGAGTGCTCTCGCGCAAGGTGCCATGAAAGGTGTTCAACTGGTCAGCCAGCAGGCGGGCTTCGCTGGCCAGGTGTTCTTCACGAGTGTCGAGGTTGGCCGCGTCCAGCGAACGCAAGGCAAACACGGTGCTGCCACTGATCACCAGCGCCAGGATAACGGCGAGTGCCAGCCCCAGTTGCGAGGCAATACGGGCACGAGGTCGGGACATGATACGGCTCCTGGGCGGGTGGCAGATCCTGTGGGTACTGTCAGACCCACAGCAACATTTCCAATGACAAGCATGATCGAACCGCGCTGGATCGCGGTTCTATGTCGGTAGATTCGGCAGTGTTACAGAATACTTGAGTGATTTGGGCGGATATCAGCAACTACCAAAAAACTATCCGCCGAGCCGATCGGCTTCGGGCAGGAACATGGCCGCGACCTCGGCGACCAGAAAACTCCTCTCCGAGCTGTAATCGGAGCATTGCAACTTCGTTTTTCCATGCGCAAGCGCTTACATTAGCTTGCGATCAGCAGGGCATGGCGCTCACTTGAAAAACCACACAGTAGTCCCTGCCACGTGGCCGGTTTCAGGGGCGAGGCCCCACTTTTCCAGACGCTTCATATCTGTCGGGACGAGGCCCTTCATGAGGACCTCCGCCCCAAGGCATGCAGGCAGTCATCAATAAAGAACCAAGCGCGATCAGACTAATTACCACTAGATATTTCATGAGTTTATCTCCAGGACTGGGTTTAATTTCAAAAGTAACGTTTATGCTTGAAAACATGCAGCGCGTGCGACGCTTCTTTCTCTGAATCACGTCTCTCTTTATGCTTTGTCACTATTTGGACCTGAGTCAAATCGTCACAACAGCAGCAGACGAGAGCATTTACTACAAAAAATATACCTTCACTCGCAAAAAATGGAATTTTAAACACCAGGAGGTTCATTAGAAATCATCCTTTACGCCTTCACCCTCCAGCTTGAACTTTCGAGTTTGCAGATACGCACTTCGAATAAAACTGTATTTATCACCGCTGACGAACTTTTCCGATGATAGGTATTGAGCACGAGCATCGATCATGCCAATCCCATACAAACTATTACGAACAGGAACGTCGTCTATATAACGAACGGGACTGAGGTAGATATCGGGTAGAGTCGCTGGCGCATCGCGAAGCGTGCTTGGCCCCAGGAGCGGCAGCACAAGATAAGGGCCACTAGCGACGCCCCAGTGACCTAGCGTTTGACCGAAATCTTCGTCATTACGCTGCAACCCCATAGGTGTCGCAACGTCGACCAATCCCAGCAGACCAAGAGTGCTGTTGAATAAAAAACGACTCGTATCAACCCCGGCGCCATGGAGCTTCACTTGAAGTAAATCGTTGGCGAGATTCTTTACTTCTCCGAGATTATTGAAAAAATTATGCACTCCGTGCTGGATAATATTGGGAGTGACAAATTGATAGCCTTGCGCGAGAGGTTTCAGTGCATAAGTATCCAAGTTATCATTGAACGAAAATATCGGTCGATTAACACCTTCCCACGGATCCTCGTCGGAATTCGCACAAGCCAGTGGTGAAAGGGTTATAAAACAAGTGCAGGCAAGCAACTGAGCGTAATGGCTCAAACTGGAACGATGTACACGCATGTTTGATTTCTCATTGAGGCTCTGGATGGAAAAATTCCATTGACTGTGTACAAAGGCTCATTGCAATGACAAGGGAAACTTATGCCGTGCTTCTGTGTTGTCAGAATTCTTTGGATCTATTATTCAAGTCATATCGGGTTTTGTCTGTCGGTTTAACAGCTCAGGTAGCAGAGTACTGGCCAACCATTCCTCGAAGCGCTCAGCCTGTTCCGAGCGAGACTTGATCAGGGTACGATATACATTCCCCAGGTCAATCAGTGCCCGTAAATAGTTTTCAAAACAAAAATCGATACCCTCAATTCGCATGTCAGAATCTATGATAGGACTTAATTTTCGAGCACCTAACAAGCTGGCTATTTCCTCGCTGTAAAACCATAACCTTCCGTCCTGGTGCTGTTGCAAATGAACCCAGTGACTTTCAAATTGAAACTCATAACGTTTGATACACATGGTAAAACTCTCCACTTATGCAACCTGCCGATCGATCAAATAGCGCAGCGGAGCACGCCTTGACAGATCGACAGTTATTTGAGGACGGCGAAATTTACCCAGCGTATTCCAAAATTTTAGCGGGACGTTTTAGCCGCTCCAGCCACCACCTAGAACCTTGTATAAGGTAACCCTATTGTTTTGCTCGGACAGTTCGAGCGAAATCAAACTCTGCTGTGCCGAATACAATGAGCGTTGTGCATCCAATACATCCAGAAAGCTTTTTGAGCCCTGGTTGTATAAGGCTAAAGACAGATCGTAGGTTTTTTGAGTGGCCCCCGTAGCAGCCTTTTGTGCCGCCATCTGTTCGCTGATATGACGGCGAACGGCAAGCGCGTCGGCGACCTCTTTAAAAGCGGTTTGCAGCGTTTTCTCGTAATCGGCCACATCAATTTGTTTGGTTATTTCCGCCGCGGTCAAGCTGGCTTTGTTACTGCCCGCGTTAAAAATAGGCAAGCTGATGCTTGGCGAAAATGTCCAGGCACGGCTGCCAGATTTGAACAAACCGGAGAGTTCGCTACTGGAGGTCCCGGCGTTGGCCGTCAACGTTATGCTTGGATAAAAAGCCGCCCGAGCAGCACCGACGTCGGCGTTCGCGGCTTTCAGGGTATGTTCGGCGGCCACAACGTCGGGACGTCGTTGCAGCAGTGTCGAAGGAAGGCCCGCCGGAACGTCGACCAATACGGCTACGTCCATGGCTCCATCTCCAGGGAGAAGATGTTTGGGAACATCGCTTCCGACCAGCAGATTGAGCGCATTGATATCCTGCTCCACCTGGCTGCTATAACTGGCCACATCGGCCCGGGCTGATTCCATGGACGATTGAGCTTGTGAAACTGAGAGTCCGGAATCGCTGCCTGCTTCATGACGCTGGACTGTCAACTTATAGGTGGCTTCATGGCTAAGGTAGGTTTCCTTGGCCAATTTCAGTAATTGTTGATCCGATGCAAGTGTCAACCAATCGCTTGCAACCTCGGCAACCAGGCTTATCTGGGTGCTACGTTGTGTCTGCTCGGTTGAGAGAAAATCTTCCAGTGCCGCGTCCTTGAGATTGCGTAAACGACCGAAGACATCCAGCTCATAATTACTGAACCCAACGTCGACACCATACTGACTACTTACCGTATTGCCACTCGAAGTACCGCTGGTGGTGCGCTCACGAGTACCTGAGGTGCTGGCCTCTAGCGAGGGGAACAGTTCTGCACGCTGGATACGATACTGAGCTCTTTGATACTCGACATTCAGCGCTGCGACCCGCAAGTCGCGGTTGTTATCGAGCGACAGCTTTACAACCTCGCGTAGTTGGCCATCGATAAAAAAATCCTTCCATTCGATTTGCGCATTGGCCGAACCACTGCCTTGTTTTCCAGAGGGCCATTGGGCCGCAACCGGTGCTGATGGCTGTTGGTAATCGGGGGCCAGGTTGACGCATCCGCTGAGTGCCATGGAAATCATCAGGAATAAGAGAGTGCGTCGCATCAGGCGTCCCCTTCTTCAGCAAGCAATTTGCTACGACTGGCAACAGACTGCACCAGTACGAAAAATATAGGGATGAAGAACAGCCCGAGTAAGGTGGCGCTGAACATTCCGCCAAATACTCCGGTACCGATGGCCTGACGACCGCCAGAGCCCGCGCCGGTGCTCAGGACCAATGGAAGTACCCCGAGCAGGAAGGCCAGCGAGGTCATCAATACTGGACGCAGACGCAAACGGACGGCTTCCAGGGTAGCGTCTATCAGTTCCTGCCCGCTGTCGTAACGTACCTTGGCGAACTCGACAATCAGAATCGCGTTCTTCGAGGCCAGACCAATAGTGGTCAATAGACCTACCTGGAAATAGATGTCATTGGAGAGCCCACGCAGGCCGGTAAATAACAAGGCTCCGAAAAGCCCAAGCGGCACTGCCAACATGACCGAGAAAGGGATCGACCAACTCTCGTAAAGTGCCGCGAGACAGAGAAATACGAACAAAACCGAGATGCCATACAACAAAGGCGCCTGATGACCAGCAAGACGCTCCTGATAGGATTGTCCAGTCCATTCATAGCCAACCCCTTCCGGCAATTTCCCCACGATTTCTTCTATCGCTGCCATGGCATCTCCGGAACTCTTGCCCATAGCCGGTTCGCCGACTATCTCGAAGGAGCCAAAACCGTTGTAGCGTTCCAACAGTGGCGAGGTATATCCCCAGTGACTGGAAGTGAACACCGACATGGGTACCATCTCGCTTTGATCATTGCGCACATACCAGTTGTTAATATCTTGCGGCAACATTCGATATGGGCTATCACCTTGCATGTAAACTTTCTTCACCCGACCATTGTCCAGAAAGTCATTGACATAGCTACCACCCATCGCGGTGGTCAGGGTGCTGTTGATGTCACCGGATGAAACGCCATGAGCACCGGCTTTTCGATCGTCCAGGTCCATGACCAGAGTCGGTGTATCCTCCATGCCTTGAGCCCGGACGTTGGCCAGTCGCGGATCCTGGCGTGCCAACTGGAGGAGCTGATTACGTGCTTCCAGAAGTTTTGCGTGGCCGAGGCCGCCCACGTCTTTGATGTGTACGTCGAAGCCGGAACTTTGTCCAAGCCCGCGAATCGCGGCAGGTTGGATAATGAACACGTTAGCGTCACGGATCGAAGACAATGCCTGATTGGCTCGACGTGCTACCGCATCCGACTTATGTTCGTTACCGGAGCGCTTGCTCCAGTCCTTCAGCATAATGAAGGCGCGGCCATTGTTCTGGGCGTTACCACTGTTACCCAGACCGCGGATGGTCAGAACGGCCTCCACTTCAGGCTGTTCAAGCAAATACGTCTGTACTTGAGAGATCACTTCCTGCATACGAACATCCGTAGCACCTGGAGGAAGGGTAATCATGCTCATCAGGACGCCTTGGTCCTCATTCGGAATAAAGGAGCTGGGCAGGCGCATGAACAAGATGCAGGCGCCACCTATGATCAGCGCATACAACAGCAGGCTTCGTTTGCTTTTGCCCAGCAGGCCTTTCACTCCGAGCTCATAGCGCTTGGTGGTGCGATCGAAATGTCGATTGAACCAGCCAAAAAAACCATGAGCTTCCTTGTTGTGCTGAACCGGCTTGAGCAATGTTGCACAGAGGGCGGGGGTCAAGCTGAGTGCTACCAGCACCGAGAGCAGCATTGAAGTGATCATCGTGACCGAGAACTGTCGGTAGATCACGCCCGTGGAGCCGCCAAAGAAAGCCATCGGCACGAACACCGCGGACAGCACCACGGCGATGCCGATCAGGGCCCCCGTGATTTCTTTCATCGACTTGCGGGTTGCATCCCGAGGCGTGAGCTTTTCCTCGCTGAGAATTCGCTCGACGTTTTCCACGACAACTATGGCGTCGTCCACCAATAGACCAATGGCCAGAACCATGCCAAACAGGGTCAGGGTATTGATCGAGTAGCCCAGCAGTGACAGGACGCCGAAGGTGCCCAGCAGTACGACCGGAACAGCAATCGCTGGAATCAACGTGGCGCGTATGTTCTGCATGAACAGATACATGATCAATACAACCAGCACGATGGCCTCACACAGGGTGATGACGACGTCCTGGATCGAGATTTTTACAAAAGGCGCGGTGTTGTAGGCAACCTTGGTCTTGAGTTTCAGTTTACTGGGGAAGTAGGGGGCCAACTCGGAGAGTTTGGTCTGTACCGCTTCAACGACATCAAGGGCATTGGCGCCACTTGCCAGGCTGACGGCCATTGCGCCGGAAGCCTGGCCATTATGTTCGGACGATACGTCGTAGCTTTCACTGCCCAGTTCGACGCGGGCGACATCACCCAGCGTTACCACCGCGCCGTTGCTGGCGTATTTCAGGACCACATCACGAAATTGCTCAACGCTTTTCAACTTACTGCGCATGGTGATAGTAGCGTTGAGCTGCTGGCCGTTAACGGCCGGGAGCGAACCCAACTGACCTGCGGAGGAGTCAGTGTTCTGGTCACCCAGCGCCGTACTGACATCGGAAGGCATCAGTGAGTACTTTTTGAGTTTGTCCGGGTCGAGCCAGATACGCATGGCAAAACTTGACCCGAGGCTCGAGACACTGCCCACGCCACTCACGCGACTGACCTGATCGTAGAGCGTGCTGGAAATGTAGTCACTGATCTGGGTTCCGGTAACCGAGGGGTCATCCGATACCAGTGAAATCACAATAAGAAAGTCACTCGATGAGTTGGTGACCGACAACCCTTGGCGCTGAACTTCGTCAGGCAGACGGGACTTGGCCTGCTCGACTTTGGTCTGCACCTGCATTTGCGCGACGTTGACATTGACATCCGCATTGAAGGTAAGAGTCGTCGTGGCCGTGCCATCCGAGCTGCTGCTCGAAGACATGTACAGGAGCCCTTCAAGGCCGGTCATTTGCTGTTCGATAATCTGAGTGACCGAGTCCTCCATCGTTTTGGCCGAGGCACCGGTATAGGTTGCACTGATCTTGATCTGTGGGGGGGCAATGTTGGGATACTGCGCCAGGGGCATCTGCACGATAGCCATGGCGCCGCCCAGCATGATGATGATTGCAATGACCCAGGCGAAGATCGGTCGATCAATAAAAAACGAAGCCATGCTGCCTCCTTAGAACGTCACTGCACGGGACGCGACAGCGGTGTTTTGCTGGCTCGGTTGGTTGGTATTTTTGCTATCGGCTTTCTGAGCATCCCTCCCCACTTCCACAACCTTGACGGTGTCGCCATTGCGGACCTTCTGCACACCCTCGATGATCAACTGATCACCCACCTTCAGACCGCTACTGACCCACCAGCGAGAGTCAACGGCACTGTGTATTTTCAACTGCCTCTGTTCGACTTTGTTGTCGACCACAACCCATGCGCTTGCATCACCCCGCTCATCACGGATCACACCTTGCTGTGGTACGAGGATCGCGTCCTGTTTCGTGCCTTCATCTATAACCGCTTTGACATACATCCCTGGTAACAGCAGCCCCTGCGGGTTCGGCACTATGGCTCGCAGAGTGATGCTGCCGGTTCCCTCATCCACACTGACACCGTTGAACGTGAGGGTGCCCGTATGTGCATAGCTACTGCCGTCTTCCAACAACACCTGGACGTTCGTTGCATTCTGTTGCGTGCTGGCAGCAAGCTGACCTTGTGCCAGCTCGCGCTTGAGGCGAAGGACTGTGCTGCTGGGTTGGGTCACATCGACATAGATAGGGTCCAATTGCCGAACAGTGGTCAAGGCCGTGTCCTGCTCAGCGGTGACAAGGGCGCCCGGTGTCACTGAAGAGGTGTCGACCCGCCCGGAGATGGGTGCGGTAATACGTGTGTAGCCGAGGTTGATTCGGGCCGTCTGAAGTGCGGCTTGATACGACTGGAGCGAAGCCTGGGCTTCCAGCAGGGAGGCCTGTGCCGACTCGTTGTCCTCGGTACTGACCGCATCTATTTTGACGAGTTGAGCGTCGCGCTTGGCCTTGAGGCGTGCCGCTTCAAGCGTCGCCTTGGCTGAACTCACATTGGCCTCGGCCTGCGTGACGGAAGCCTGGTAGCTGCGGGGGTCTATTTGGTACAACGCCTGGCCTGACTTGACGTCGTCACCTTCCTTGAACAGTCGTTTTTGGATGATGCCGCCCACCTGCGGGCGGATCTCCGCAGTCATGTGGGCGCTGGTACGTCCCGGCAGGCTCAACGTGAGCGCCTGGGACTTGGCTGTAACCACGTACACCCCCACTTCCTGAGTTCGCGCGGTCGGCGCAGGCGGGTCACCGGCAGAACAACCATTGAGAAGCAGGAGCGCCGCCAATGACAAAAGGACGCGATGACAGGTAGTGAGTGACGTGTTGAACATGGTGCGAACTCCGAACCCCAGGGTTTTATTCAGGGTTGAGGTTGCGCGGGAAATGTGCAGTAAATGTGCAGAAAATAAGGAGAATGTCTTGCTCGCCTTGAATGATCAGGCAGAGAACGTGCTAAATGAAGCCACCCCATTTCTGTTGCCTAGCCCATGAGAATCAGCCTTTCCAGCAAAGTCTTCCTTGCCGTACAGGCGCTTTGTACGTTAACCGTGTGTGGAATGGGCGTGGCAACTTACTTCAGCTTCTCTCTCGGCTTCCTCGGTTATCTTAACGAACAGGCAACTGACCGCCTTGAGCGGGCTGTACCCCGATTCGAACAGGCCTATGCCAGTCATGGTGACTGGAGTTTCATTGCTGGCGACCCCCGGCAGTGGCTCGATCTCATTCGCCCGGAAAACGTATCCAACTCCCCCCCCACCACTCCGCGCGTCATACCCATATCGGATCTGACCGGTGCGTTCTTGCGCTTTTCGTTATTCGATGCAAAGCATCGTTACATCATCGGTTATAACGACGACAACAAGGCTGACGTCGTCCTTCGCGCAATTCGTCAGGGGGACAAGACTGTTGGCTGGCTTGCGATGACCCCCTTTGAGTCAGTCAGTGCGGTTGGCGATCAGCGCTTTCGCATCAGCCAGCTTCACTCAAGCATCTTCATGATGCTGGCTTGTTTGCTGGCGTCTGCGTTTATTGCATGGTGGGTGACACAAACCCTGTTACGACCTATCAAGCGTGTGGCCGAGGCAACTCATCGGTTGGCTGCGGGGGATTATTCAGTTCAGCTTGCCGTGCGTACCGATGATGAAGTTGGACAGCTTGCACGAGACTTCAACCGTATGGCTGATGGCCTGGCAAACAACGAGCGCAGGCGCCGCGACTTCATGGCGGATATTTCGCATGAGTTAAGAACACCGTTGGCCATCATGCGAGGCGAGCTGGAGGCGTTGGAAGATGGGATACGCCCGGTAGGCCCCAGTGCCTTTCGTTCACTGCAAACTGAAATTTCGTCCCTGACCAAATTGGTGGATGATTTATTTGAGCTGTCGTTGGCTGAGGTGGGTGGGCCGAGCTACCGAAAAGAGCCTGTGAACTTAGGTGCGCTGCTGGGCACCGCCGTCGAAGCTTTCGCACCACGCTTTTCAGAACGGGGCTTGACGCTGCATTTTACCTTGTCGGAGCAATCGCTTTACGTTACCGGGGATAAAGGCCGGTTGAGCCAGCTGATATACAATCTTCTGGAGAACAGCCTGCGCTACACGAACAGCGGCGGAAGGACGGAGTTGAGCGGCTGCCGCAAGGGCAAAGAGGTCATCATCATTTGCGAGGATTCAGCCCCTGGTGTTCCCGAGGCCCAAAGAGCCAGGCTGTTCGAGCGTTTCTACCGTGTCGAGGCCTCGCGTAACCGCTCAAGCGGGGGTGCCGGGCTGGGGCTTGCTATTTGTCGAGGCATAGCCGAAGTGCATGGCGGACGCCTTTCAGCGCGGGAATCGACGTTGGGAGGTCTTCGATTGATCCTGAGACTACCGGCACAGGAGGAGGAAAAATAATGAGCCAAGGAAGCATCCTGGTGGCAGAGGATGAGCCGAAACTGGCTGCTCTGATTGTCGACTATCTCCATGCCGCTGACTTCACGGTAGAGCATATTGCCGATGGCTTGGCCGTCATTCCTCATTTGAGGCAAAAGAAGTTCGACCTGTTGATTCTTGACTTGATGCTGCCAGGAAGAGGCGGACTGGACATCTGTCGTGAGTTGCGCGGTTTCAGCCGTATGCCGGTAATTATGGTCACGGCTCTGGTTGACGAAATCGACCGCCTGCTTGGTTTGGAACTGGGGGCTGACGATTACATCTGCAAACCCTTTTCCCCTCGCGAAATGGTGGCACGGGTGAAGGCTGTTCTTCGTCGCGTTGGTGCAACCTCTCAAAGCACTGGCGTGGAAATAGACGTGGGGACTCATCAGGCACGCTTCAATGGAGTACCTCTCGATCTCACTCCAGTAGAATCACGTCTACTGGGAGCGTTGAGTGCGCGACCCGGGCAGATCTTTTCCAGAGATCAGCTGATGAACTACATCTACGAGGATCACAGGATAGTGACCGACCGTACCGTCGATAGTCATATCAAGAATCTACGTCGTAAGCTCGATCTGGCAGCGCCGGGTAAAGACCCTATTCGATCGATATACGGGATTGGGTATTGCCTGGAAGGCCATTGAAAAGCGCCCCGCCCGCCTCCTAGTGAAAATTAACGGCGCTCACTTCCTGCCACCGGTCGAGCCTTATGATCATGAAACATTCAGCACGCACTGAACTCTGGGCCATCCTGCGGCTGTCCGGGCCGCTGATCGCCTCGCAGTTGGCGCACATGCTGATGGTGTTGACTGACACGCTGATGATGGCCCGCCTCAGCCCCGAGGCGCTGGCGGGGGGCGGTCTGGGTGCCGCGAGCTATACGTTCGTGTCGATTTTCTGCATTGGCGTGATCGCGGCCGTGGGCACCCTGGTCTCCATTCGCCAGGGTGCCGGCGATATCGAAGGCGCGACCCGCCTGACCCAGGCCGGGCTGTGGCTGGCCTGGGCGATGGCCCTGGTGGCCGGCTTGCTGTTGTGGAACCTCAAGCCAGTGCTACTGATGCTCGGCCAGATACCCAGCAATGTGCACGCCGCCACACAGTTCCTGACCGTGCTGCCGTTCGCCCTGCCTGGCTACTTGAGTTTCATGGCCCTGCGCGGTTTCACCAGTGCCCTGGGCCGCGCCACCCCGGTGATGGTGATCAGCCTGTGCGGGACGGTGGCCAACTTTGCCCTCAACTATGCCCTGATCACCGGGATGTTCGGCTTGCCGAAGCTGGGTCTGGTGGGTATCGGCCTGGTCACGGCGATTGTCACCAGTTGCATGGCCCTGGGGCTGGCCTGGCATATCAAGCGGCACCCGGCGTACCGCAACTACCCCTTGCTGCGGGGGTTGTCGCGGCCCAACTGGCGGTATCTGCGCGAGCTCTGGCGCCTGGGCCTGCCGATTGGCGGCACCTATGCCGTGGAGGTCGGACTGTTCGCCTTTGCCGCGCTGTGCATGGGCACCATGGGCAGTACGCAACTGGCGGCGCACCAGATCGCCCTGCAGATCGTCTCGGCCGCCTTCATGGTGCCGGCGGGGATCTCCTACGCCATCACCATGCGCATCGGCCTGCACTATGGCGCCGGGCAACTGCTGGAAGCGCGCCTGGCCGGTCGCGTCGGCATCGCCTTCGGCGCGGCCGCCATGTTGGCTTTTGCCGCGCTGTTCTGGCTGGCGCCGAACCCATTGGTCGGGCTGTTCCTGGATCGCCACGACCCGGCGTTCCAACCTGTCATCGAACTGGCTGTCAAGCTGCTGGCGGTGGCCGCCTGGTTCGAGCTGTTCGACGGCACCCAGACCATCGCCATGGGTGCGATTCGCGGCCTGAAAGACGCCAAGACCACCTTCCTCGTCGGCCTCGGCTGCTACTGGCTGATCGGCGCCCCGGCGGCATGGCTGTTGGCATTCAACTTCCATGGCGGGCCGACCGGTGTCTGGTGGGGACTGGCGCTGGGCCTGGCTTGCGCGGCGGTGAGCCTGACGCTGGCGTTTGAGTGGCGGATGAAGCGGATGCTGGGAAGCCTTGCGCTGAAAACCCCACGGCCTAGCATCATGGACGCAGCCTGAACCAACAGGCCGCGTCCGTCGGCGTCAGACCACCTCCCGCACCGCCTGCCCGGCGGCACCCGAGCTCAGGTACTCCACCAACTCCGTCAGTGGCAGGGGCTTGCTGATCAGGTAACCCTGGGCCTGGTCGCAGCCGAAGTCATGCAGCAATGCCAGTTGCTCCGGGGTTTCCACCCCTTCGGCCACCACCTCCAGACGCAGGTTGTGGGCCAGGTTGATCATGGCATGCACCAGCTTGCGGTTTTCCTCGCGCAACTCCATGCCACCGACAAAACTCTTGTCCACCTTGAGCAAGGCGATCGGCAGGCTGTTGAGGTGCACGAAGGAGGAAAACCCGGTGCCGAAGTCGTCCAGGGAAAAGCGCACGCCCAACCGCCCCAGGGCATCCATGGTCTGCTTGACCAGATCGCTGCGGCGCATCACCGCGGTTTCGGTGAGTTCGAATTCCAACCACTGCGCCTCGACGCCGCGCTCGGCAATCAGCCGGCTCAAGGTCGGAAGCAACTGGCTGTCCTGGAACTGCCGGAACGACAGGTTGACCGCCATGTGCAGCGGCGCCAGTCCGCGCTCGCGCAGGTCCTGCATATCCCGCAGCGCCCGGGAAATCACCCAGTATCCCAACGGCACGATCAGACCGCTTTGTTCGGCCAGGGGCACGAATTCGCTGGGCGGCAACAACCCGCGCTCGCCATGACGCCAGCGCACCAGGGCTTCGAGCCCGACGATCTGGCCGCTGCCCAGGTCCAACCGCGGTTGGTAGTGCAATTCCAGCTCGTCGCGGCGCAGGGCCCGGCGCAGTTCGCTTTCCAGATCGGCGAGGCTGCGGGCGTTGCGATTGAGGCGCTCATTGAAGAGGTGAAAGGTGCAGCCCTGGGTGCTCTTGGCCTGCTGCATGGCGATATGCGCATGCCACATCAGTGGGTCGGCACCGGCATCCGCGCGGCTATGGGCAATGCCCAGGCTGCAACCGATCAGCAGGCTCTCGCCGTCGACCCAGTAAGGCTCGGCCATGACCTCGATAATCCGTTCGGCCACACACTCGGCCCGCTGGGGCGCGCGACGGGTGTCGATCAGCAGGGCGAATTCGTCGCTGCCCAGACGTGCCAGTTGGTCACCCGCCTCAAGCTGGCTCTTGAGCCGCGCAACCACCTGCAGGATCAACCGGTCGCCAGCCTGGTGCCCCAAGGCGTCATTGGCATGGCGGAAATTGTCCAGATCCAGGTGCCCGAGGGCCAGGCCGCGCCCTTGGTTTTTCGCCAGCCGCGCCGCCAGCAGGGTCTGGAACCCCTGGCGATTCGCGATGCCGGTCAGCGGATCCTGCTCGGCCAAGCGCTGCAAGGTGTTTTCCAGTACACCGCGTTCACGCACATGGCGCAGGCAGCGACGCAGGGTCGGCACATCCAGCCCCTCGCGAACCAGCCAGTCGCTGGCCCCCAATGGCGTGACCAGCGGCTCTTCGTCGAGCAACAGCACAGTCGGCAGGCTGCATCGTCCCGGAGCCGGTTGCAGGCCAGGCACGGTCAACAGCACGGCGGTGCGGTCGGCATCGAACAGAGGGTCGAGCGCCTCCCAGGAGGGTGCGCTGATCAGCACGGCCGAGTCTCCCATCGGAGCCAGACACTCACGCAACAAGGCCGCCCACTCCGGCTCATCGGCCAGTAGCAGCAAACGCAAGGGTTCGACAGGTGTAGACAAGCTGACTCCCTAGACTCTGCAAAAAACGTTGGCGATCAGCATCGCGACACGCTCAGGAGACATAAGTACGATTGATTATCAAATGCCTTTCTATGTAACACAAATGTGAGCAATGTTTGTGAATTCGCTGTGCATCCTGCGGCAAAGTAACAAAACCGGCAAATTTAGATAGCGGCGCACGTCACAGTGTCGGAGAGTCGCGGCAGAATCCGTCCAGCCTGTTAAAATGCCCGCCCTTTTCGTAGCAGACTCCTGACGCCCTCATGTCCCGACTCAATCCCCGGCAGCAAGAAGCCGTGAACTACGTCGGCGGCCCTCTTTTGGTGCTCGCCGGTGCCGGCTCCGGCAAAACCAGCGTGATCACCCGCAAGATCGCCCACCTGATCCAGAATTGCGGTATCCGCGCCCAGTACATCGTCGCCATGACCTTTACCAACAAGGCCGCGCGGGAAATGAAGGAGCGCGTCGGCACCCTGCTCAAGGGCGGCGAAGGCCGTGGCCTGACGGTGTCGACCTTTCACAACCTGGGGTTGAACATCATCCGCAAGGAGCATGTGCGACTGGGCTACAAGCCGGGTTTCTCGATCTTCGACGAAGCCGACGTCAAGGCCCTGATGACCGACATCATGCAGAAGGAGTACTCGGGCGACGACGGCGTCGACGAAATCAAGAACATGATCGGTTCGTGGAAAAACGACCTGATCCTGCCGCCCGAAGCCCTGGAGAACGCGCGCAATCCCAAGGAGCAGACCGCGGCCATCGTCTACACCCACTACCAGCGCACGCTCAAGGCGTTCAACGCGGTGGACTTCGACGACCTGATCCTGCTGCCGGTGAAACTGTTCCAGGAACATGCCGACATCCTGGAAAAGTGGCAGAACAAGGTCCGCTACCTGCTGGTGGACGAATACCAGGACACCAACGCCAGCCAGTACTTGCTGGTGAAACTGCTGATCGGCCAGCGCCACCAGTTCACCGTGGTCGGCGACGACGACCAGTCAATCTACGCCTGGCGTGGCGCACGGCCGGAAAACCTGATGCTGCTCAAGGACGACTATCCGTCCCTGAAAGTGGTGATGCTGGAGCAGAACTACCGCTCCACCAGCCGCATCCTGCGCTGTGCCAACGTACTGATCTCGAACAACCCGCACGAATTCGAAAAACAGCTGTGGAGTGAAATGGGCCACGGCGATGAAATTCGCGTGATCCGTTGCCGCAACGAGGACGCCGAGGCCGAGCGCGTGGCCATGGAGATCCTCAGCCTGCATCTGCGCACCGACCGGCCCTACAGTGATTTCGCCATCCTCTACCGGGGCAACTACCAGGCCAAGCTGATCGAGCTGAAGCTGCAGCACCATCAGATTCCCTATCGCCTGTCGGGGGGCAACAGCTTCTTCGGTCGCCAGGAAGTCAAGGACCTGATGGCCTACTTCCGCCTGATCGTCAACCCGGACGACGACAACGCCTTCCTGCGAGTGATCAACGTCCCGCGTCGGGAAATCGGCTCGACGACCCTGGAAAAGCTCGGCAACTACGCTACCGAACGCAAGATCTCGATGTACGCCGCCACGGACGAAATCGGCCTCGGCGAACACCTGGACAGCCGCTTCACCGACCGCCTAGCGCGCTTCAAGCGGTTCATGGATCGGGTGCGTGAACAGTGCGCCGGCGAAGACCCGATTGCCGCCCTGCGCAGCATGGTCATGGACATCGACTACGAGAACTGGCTGCGCACCAACAGCTCCAGCGAGAAGGCCGCGGACTACCGGATGGGCAACGTCTGGTTCCTGATCGAAGCGTTGAAGAACACCCTGGAAAAAGACGAAGACGGCGACATGACCGTCGAGGACGCCATCGGCAAGCTGGTGCTGCGCGACATGCTCGAGCGCCAGCAGGAAGAAGAGGACGGTGCCGAAGGCGTGCAGATGATGACCCTGCATGCGTCCAAGGGGCTGGAGTTCCCCTATGTGTTCATCATGGGCATGGAGGAGGAAATCCTCCCGCACCGTTCCAGTATCGAAGCTGACACCATCGAGGAAGAACGACGCCTGGCCTACGTCGGCATTACCCGTGCCCGTCAGACCCTGGCCTTTACCTTTGCCGCCAAGCGTAAACAATACGGCGAGGTCATCGACTGTGCGCCGAGCCGTTTCCTCGACGAGTTGCCACCGGACGACCTGGCCTGGGAAGGCAACGATGACACGCCGACCGAAGTGAAAGCGGTACGCGGCAATTCGGCGCTGGCGGATATACGCGCGATGTTAAAACGCTAGAGTTGCGCGCTTTTTAATCTATCTTTAGCGCACAAGGCGCTATTCGAGGACGTTCCGTGGAAGCACTGCACAAGAAAATTCGCGAAGAAGGCATCGTGCTTTCCGATCAGGTATTGAAAGTCGACGCCTTCCTGAACCACCAGATCGACCCGCAGTTGATGAAACTGATCGGTGACGAATTCGCCACGCTGTTCGCCGACTCGGGGATTACCAAGATCGTCACCATCGAAGCATCGGGGATTGCCCCGGCGATCATGACCGGGCTGAACCTCGGCGTGCCGGTGATTTTCGCCCGCAAACACCAGTCCCTGACCCTGACTGAAAACCTGCTGTCGGCAACGGTGTATTCCTTCACCAAGCAGGTGGAAAACACCGTGGCGATTTCCCCGCGCCATCTGACCAGCAGCGATCGCGTGTTGATCATCGACGACTTCCTGGCCAACGGCAAAGCGTCCCAGGCGCTGATCTCGATTATCAAGCAAGCCGGTGCGACCGTGGCCGGCCTGGGCATCGTGATCGAAAAATCCTTCCAGGGCGGTCGGGCCGAACTGGACGCCCAGGGTTACCGCGTGGAATCGCTGGCCCGGGTGAAGTCCCTGGCCGGAGGTGTTGTGACCTTCATCGAGTAAGGCGCCCCCACCTCAAGCCCCCCACGAACCCGTAGGAGCAGGGCTTGTCGGATCGCCGCCCCGCCGCGAAAGGGCCCTCGAGATCGCCAAAAACTTCGCTGGCCAGCCATGCTCCGGCAGGTGATTGTCGTGCCCGATCTCGCGGATCTTCAGCCAGACAGCGTCTCCTGCAACGCCGCCAGCAGAAACCGCTGATACAACTCCTCTTTCAGCCCCTCCGGTCGGGTCAGGTCCATGCGCTCCAGGTGCGCCGCAAACGCCGCCGGCTCGGGCGCGTCCAGCGCGGCCTTGCCCAGCTCCAGCATCTCCGTGAGTTTGAATTTGCTCTTGAGCCAGTTCAGCGCCCGCAGCAGATCCCGCTCTTCCAAACTGAAATCACTGCCCAGCGGATACTCCGGAAACAAATGCGGATGCCGTGTCCGAATCGCCTGCAGCCGCCGCGGGCTGTTATCGGCAAAGCGTGGATCGAGACGGAAATTCCCCGGCAGCTTGCCGGCCTTTTGCGCCTCTTCGATCAACCTCGGCTGAAAGCGCGAATCGGCGATATTCAGCAGGGCTTCGATCACCTGGACATCGGTCTTGCCGCGCAGATCGGCAATGCCGTACTCGGTCACCACGATATCGCGCAGGTGCCGGGGGATGGTGCAATGACCATACTCCCAGACGATATTCGAACTGACCTCGCCGCCCGACTCACGCCAGCTGCGCAGGATCAGGATCGATCGCGCACCCTCCAGCGCATGTCCCTGGGCCACGAAGTTGTACTGGCCGCCGACACCGCTGAGCACCTGCCCATCTTCGAGCTGGTCCGCCACGCCGGCCCCAAGCAGGGTCATGATGAAGGCGCTGTTGATAAAACGCGCGTCGATGCGCTGCAGGCGCTTGAGTTGTTCCTGGCCAAACAGCTCGTTGATGTAGCTGATGGCGGTCATGTTGAATTCACCCAGCTTGTCCCGGGACAGCTCGTGCAGGCGCTGATAGAAACTGCGGGGCCCGAGAAAGAAGCCGCCATGCACCATGATGCCACCGGCTTGAGTGCTGGCGTCGAGCGTGCCGGCGTTGGCCTGGCGTTGCAACTCAAGGTCGGCATAGACCTTGCGCCGTACGATACCGGCGTCCACCAGGACCAACAGGCCATTGACGAACATCTCGCTGCAACCGTAAAGGCCCTTGGCAAAGGCTTCGCCCCCCCCCTCCTTGTCGATCAGCGCTTGCCACGGCGACAGGTCGACGTCCGCCAGCAAAGCCCGGTAACCCTCGTTATCGGCCTGGCGGGCCAGCAAGGCGGCGGTCAACGCGTCGCCCATGGCACCGATGCCGATCTGCAAGGTACCGCCATCGCGCACCAGGGTGCTGGCGTGCAGGCCGATAAAATGATCCTGGGTACTCACGGGCATGTTCGGGGTGGAGAACAGGGTGCTGCGTTCCGCTTCGTCGATCAGCAGGTCGAAGGCGTCATGGGGGATCTCCGAATCCCCAGGCATATAGGGCAAGTCGCTGTGGACCTGCGCCAGCATCAGGATGGTTTCACCGGCGGCCCGGCGCCGGGCAACCATCGGCAGCAGGTCGAGGGTGATGTCCGGGTTGCAGCTCAGGCTAAAGTGCCCGGGATGCTGCGGGTCGCCGGCCACCAGTTGCGCGATCAGGTTCAGGCCGGCGGCATTGATATCGCGGGCGGCATGGCTGTAGTTGCTGCTGATGTAATCCTGTTGAGCCTGCACGCTGTGCAACAGGCTGCCGGGTTGCATGAAGAACTGCTGGACCCGGATATTCGGCGGCAGGTTGTCCTGGTGCAGGGCGGCGAGAAAGTCCAGCTCGGGGTAATCACCGAATACCCGCTCGACAAAAGGTTCGAGGAAGCGCCGCTGCAAGCCGTCGCCCAGGGACGGGCGCCCGAGGCTCAAGGCCGTGTAGATCGTCAGTCGGCGCTCCGGCAATTGCCTGATGCGCTGGTAGAGCGCATTGATAAAACGATTGGGCTTGCCCAGGCCCAAGGGGCTGGCCATGTGAATATGCGCCGGCAGTCGCGCCAACACCTCGTCGACTGCACGCTCGATAGAACAGCACTGCACCATCGGAGCCTCCTCGCCTTTCCGTGAATTGAGGTAGAGCCGAGCTTGCCGGGAATTCGCGGCAAATGACAGCCCGGAGTCGGCCAGGAACTACCGACCTGTGGCCGCCGGCTTGCTGGCGATGGCGCCAGTGAATACGGCGCCAGGCTCGTGGGGCTCATCGCCGGCAAGCCGACGCCCATCCTTCAGCTTTTCGCCAGATGCAAAAAAGCCGCTACGTAAGCGGCTTTTTTGGCGAAGATCGTCCTTACTTGAGACCGGACATCTTCTGGATCGCGCCTTTGAGCTCGTCATCGGAGCAGTCGGCGCAGGTGCCTTTTGGCGGCATCGAGTTGATACCGGTAATGGCCTTGGCCAGGATCCCACTGAGGCCACCCTGGCTGTCGGCGCGTTCTTTCCAAGCCGCGGCATCGCCAATCTTCGGCGAACCCAGCAAACCAGTGCCATGACAGGCGTTGCAATGCTTGGCAATCACGTCATCCGGGGTCTTGGCCCCGCCACCGCCGCCCGCGGCAGCCGTCACTTCCATCCCTTTGCACTCTTGACCCTGAACACACACCTTGCCCACCGGTTCCAGACGCTTGGCGATATCGTCATTGATGGTCGATGCCTGAGCGCTGACTGCCCACAGGGCGACTACGGTTGCTGGTACGGCCAGCATTTTCATAATTGGATTCACGCGTACACCCTCAATGGTGGCTAATCACGCCCCGAACCACGGTTTCGCAGGCGGGCGTGAGTATAACGGTTAGACCGCTACTGCGAAACAACCCCTATAGTCACAAGGGTATTAGCCGAATAGCGAATCAGTACGATCGGACGCCTTGAAATCCCTGACCTGACGTCTCTCACTCTCAAAAGTTCGCGGGTGTCGCTGCGCTGATTAGTCGCGCCGGCGCATCGAACGGATTGCGAAAACGGTGTGGCTTGGTGCTTTCAAAATAGTAGCTGTCGCCCGCCTCAAGGACGAAAGTTTCCGCCCCGACCACCAATTCCAGTCGCCCCTCCACCAAAATGCCAGTTTCCTCGCCTTCGTGGATCAACATTTCCTCTCCGGTATCGGCGCCCGGCGGATAAATCTCGTTGAGGAAGGTGATGGCGCGGCCGGGATGGGCTCGCCCGACCAGTTTCATGGTCACGGCGCCATCGGAAATATCGATCAGCTCATTGGCCTTGTAGACGATCTGGGTCGGTTTTTCCTCAAGGACTTCCTCGGAAAAGAACTCGACCATGGACATGGGAATGCCACCAAGCACCTTTCTCAGCGAACTGATCGAGGGGCTGACGCTGTTTTTCTCAATCATTGAAATGGTGCTATTGGTGACGCCCGCGCGTTTGGCGAGTTCACGCTGAGACAGACCTTTCAGTTTACGGATGGATTGCAGTCGTTCACCGACGTCCAATACGGCAGCCTCCCAGGGGTTCAGGCGATGTTGTAATTGAGCGATATCATGGCATAGCGTTCAGTATTTACAACACTTGGGGGCCAATCCTGTTCGGTGAAGCGACCTGTAACCCAATGCGGCTTGCCGCTAGCTCCCGGTGTAGAGCAGTGGTGCCCGACGCAGGTTGCAGAAAATCTCATAGGGGATGGTCTCGGCCCGGGTCGCAACCTCGCTGGCCAGCACGTGTTTCCCCCACAACTCCACCGTCGAACCCAGCCCCGCCTGGGGCACATCGGTCAGGTCAATGCACAGCATGTCCATCGACACCCGGCCCAGCAGTTGGCTGCGTTGGCCAGCCACCAGCACCGGCGTGCCGGTCGGGGCGTGACGCGGATAGCCGTCGGCATACCCCATGGCAACCACGCCGATCCGCATCGGCTTGGGCGTCACGAACTGGCCACCGTAGCCCACCGGCTCGCCCGCCGGCAGCTCGCGCACGCTGATGACTTTCGACTCCAGGGTCATGACCGGCTGCAAGCGCGCGGCCAGCGGGTTGGTTTCCTCGAAAGGGCTGGCGCCGAACAGCAGGATGCCGGGGCGTACCCAGTCACTGGGGATCTGCGGCCAACCGAGCAGCGCCGGGGAATTACGCAGGCTGACCTCTGCCGTCAGGCCCTGACGCGCCGCCTCGAAGATCGCCACCTGCTCGGCACTGCGTTGACAGCCCAGTTCGTCGGCACGGGCGAAGTGACTCATCAGCACAATCTTCGCCACCTTGCCGCTGGCCAACAGGCGTCGATAAGCCGCCGCGTACTCCGCTGGCTCCAGCCCCACCCGGTGCATGCCCGAGTCCAGCTTGAGCCAGACGTTGATCGGCTTGGCCAGTACCGCCTGCTCGATGGCCTCCAACTGCCAGAGCCCGTGCACCACGCACCAGAAGTCGTGCTCGACGATCAATGGCAGCTCGTCGGCCTCGAAAAAACCTTCCAGCAACAGGATCGGCGCGCGAATACCGGCGGCCCGCAACGCCAGCGCTTCCTCGATACAGGCCACGGCAAAGCCGTCGGCGTCGGCCTCCAGGGCCTGGGCACAGCGCACCGCGCCATGACCGTAGGCATCGGCCTTGATCACCGCGAGGGCACGGGCCCCCGATACTTCGCGGGCCAGTTGATAGTTGTGACGCAGGGCTTGGAGGTCGATCAGGGCACGGGCAGGACGCATGGCGGCAAACTTCTGGGCGGTCAACAGGGAATAAAAACCGGTGCGAAAGGCGGTAAGCCGCCCCTCGCACCGGGAGAGGGATCGTACTTAAGGCAGAGCGGCCACCACCGACAGCTCGACCAGGATTTGCGGTTCGCACAGCTTGGCTTCGACCGTGGCACGGGCCGGCGCGACGCCTTTTGGCAACCACTTGTCCCATACCGCGTTCATGCCGGCGAAGTCGGCATCGATATCCTTCAGGTAGATCGTCACCGACAGCAGCTTGCTCTTGTCGGTACCCGCCAGATCCAGCAAACGCTCGATGTTGGCGAGGGCTTCATGAGTCTGGGTTGCAATCCCGGCGCTCATGTCGTCGCCGACCTGCCCAGCCAGATACACGGTACCGCTGTGAACAACGATCTGGCTCATACGCTCATTGGTGAGCTGGCGCTGGATTGCCATGTTTTGCAGTCTCCTGGGGCATTTTGCCATAACGGGAAATATCGAGGCCTTCGGCACTGATCTGTGGCGTTTTCTTCGCCATCAGGTCAGCCAACAAGCGACCGGAACCACAAGCCATGGTCCAGCCGAGCGTGCCGTGACCGGTGTTCAAGAACAGATTGCGGAACGAGGTAGCGCCCACGATCGGCGTGCCATCGGGCGTGGTCGGACGCAAACCGGTCCAGAAGCTGGCCTGCTCGAGGTCGCCGCCCTGAGGATAAAGATCGCCGACGATCATCTCCAGCGTTTCGCGTCGTTTCGGATTCAACGACAGGTCAAAACCGGCGATTTCCGCCATGCCACCCACGCGGATACGGTTGTCGAAACGGGTGATCGCGACCTTGTAGGTCTCATCGAGGATAGTCGAAGTCGGGGCCATGGCCGGGTTGGTGATCGGCACGGTCAGCGAATAGCCCTTGAGCGGGTAGACCGGCGCCTTGATTCCCAGCGGCTTGAGCAACTGCGGCGAGTAGCTGCCCAGCGCCAGCACGTAGCGGTCGGCGGTTTCCAGCTTGCCATCGATCCACACGCCGTTGATGCGGTCGCCCGCATGGTCGAGCCGCTGAATATCCTGGCCGAAACGGAATTCCACGCCCAGCTTGATGGCCATTTCGGCCAGGCGGGTGGTGAACATCTGGCAGTCGCCGGTCTGGTCGTTCGGCAGGCGCAGGGCACCGGCGAGGATATCGGTAACACTGGCCAGTGCCGGTTCGACCCGGGCAATGCCGGCGCGGTCGAGCAATTCGTAGGGCACGCCGGACTCTTTCAGCACCGCGATGTCTTTCGCCGCGCCATCGAGCTGCGCCTGGGTGCGGAACAACTGGGTCGTGCCCAGGCTACGACCTTCGTAGGCAATCCCGGTTTCGGCGCGCAACTCATCCAGGCAATCACGGCTGTACTCGGACAGACGGACCATGCGCTCCTTGTTCACGGCATAGCGACTGGCGGTGCAGTTGCGCAGCATCTGCGCCATCCACAGGTATTGGTCGATGTCGGCGGTAGCCTTGATCGCCAGCGGCGCGTGGCGCTGCAACAACCACTTGATCGCCTTGAGCGGCACGCCCGGTGCGGCCCAAGGCGAGGCATAGCCAGGCGAGACCTGGCCGGCGTTGGCAAAACTGGTTTCCATGGCGGCGGCCGGCTGACGGTCGACCACCACCACTTCGAAACCGGCCCGCGCCAGATAATATGCGCTGGCGGTACCAATGACGCCGCTACCCAATACCAGAACTCGCATGTGTCTATCCCTCAATCCGCGGCCAGCCGCCAGTGTTTAGTGTTCAAAACCAAGATGCGCGCAGTGTAAAAAACAATAGCCAGTGCTTTTCACTATATAAGTGCCTATATTTGGCGAGAATTCTCGGCACTAACGCTTTTGACGGAGTGGCATCCCCTAATGAGAACCAACCATCAGACTAAACGCGAGCTGGACAAGATCGATCGCAATATCCTGCGCCTCCTGCAGGCCGACGGACGCATCTCATTCACCGAGCTTGGCGAAAAGGTCGGCCTGTCCACCACACCCTGTACTGAACGGGTTCGCCGACTGGAGCGCGAAGGCATCATCATGGGCTACTACGCCCGATTGAACCCGCAACACCTCAAGGGCAGCCTGCTGGTGTTCGTCGAGATCAGCCTCGACTACAAATCGGGTGACACCTTCGAAGAATTCCGACGCGCCGTGCTGAAATTACCGCACGTGCTGGAATGCCACCTGGTGTCGGGGGATTTCGACTACCTGGTGAAAGCGCGGATTTCCGAAATGGCCTCCTACCGCAAACTGCTCGGCGACATCCTGCTCAAGCTGCCCCATGTCCGGGAATCCAAGAGCTATATCGTGATGGAGGAAGTGAAAGAGAGCTTGAACCTGCCGATTCCAGATTGAACGGCTGGCCCGTAGGCCGCTACACCAATACCTGCCGGGTACTGGCGATGTATTCGTGCACTTGCTGCTCGGCCCGTGGATGAATCAGCTCCACGGGACGTCGGCCATTGGGACAAGGCAGCGTCGCTGTCGTCCCGAACAGGCGGCAGATCAGCGGGCGCTCGTCATACACCGTGCAACCGTTCGGCCCCAGGTGCACGCAATTGAGCTCGTTCAGCGCCGCTTCCTGCTCGGCGGCGGTCTTGCGCGGCAAACGGGCCATTTCCTCGGAGGAAGTGGTCACCGGCCCACAGCAGTCGTGACAGCCCGGCACGCATTCGAAAGACGGAATTTGCTGGCGCAGAAAGCGGATTTTCTGACTGTTGCAGCTCATCGAACGACGACCGGAAAGAAGAATGAGCGTGGATTTTGCCTGAAAAAGCCGCCTCCGGCAGCAAACCCTGCTCCGTCGAAGCGACGGAACCTCGAAAACGCCATTGCCCGCTATAGGCGCTGGCTTGTCGGGACGCCGCATCGCAACGACGAGAGCCTTGGGCCAAGCGCCAGCCATCCTGAAACTATCGCCGGCAAGCCGGCCGGCCAGACGTTTCGCGCTAGGAACGCCAGAACGGTTTCACACCTTCTTCCCGGGCCTGTTCCGGGCTCAAGCCGATGTCGCGCAGTTCCTCGGGCGTGAGCGCAAGCAAGGCCTTGCGGGTACGCAGGCGATGCAAGACTAGGCCCATGAGGCCGAAGGCCGGCGGGCAGCGACGGGCGGAGGACGCCGTGATTGTCCGCTCGTGCTCACTCATCAATTCCTGACTGCGCAAAACCAGACGCACATCGCTTAAACCGTTCATTACCCGTGCTCCTTTGTTACTTGGTTGCCATGAGGACACAGAATGGAGGAACGGCAAAAACCATTACAGATTCAATCAATTTTTATTAATTCAATACAGAACTCGCCAAGGTGCGACTGAATCCTGTATTTTCGCTTTATCTGTACCGGCCAATGCTTTCCACCGTCCCCGAGAACCGCCCCATGCCCCTCTACGTCAACCTCGCCGAACTACTTGGAACCCGTATAGAACAGGGCTTCTATCGTCCGGGTGATCGCTTGCCTTCTGTACGGGCATTGAGTGTGGAGCACGGTGTCAGCCTGAGCACGGTGCAGCAGGCCTACCGTGTCCTGGAAGACAGCGGGCTGGCCCAGCCGAAACCCAAGTCCGGCTATTTCGTGCCTGTTGGTCGAGAGCTACCGGCATTGCCGGTGGTCGGGCGTCCCGCGCAACGCCCCGTGGACATCTCACAGTGGGAACAGGTTCTGGAACTGATCCGGGCCGTCCCCCGTGAGGACACCGTACAGTTGGGCCGTGGCATGCCGGATATCGACAGCCCGACCCTGAAGCCGCTGCTGCGCAGCCTGGCGCAGATCAGTCGCCGCCAGGACATGCCCGGGCTGTCCTATGACAATATCCACGGCAACCTCGGGCTGCGCGAGCAAGTGGCGCGACTGCTGCTCGACTCGGGCTGCCAACTCGGCCCCAGCGACCTGGTGATCACCACCGGCTGCCACGAGGCCCTGTCCACCAGCATCCGCGCCATCTGCGAGCCCGGGGATATCGTCGCGGTGGACTCCCCCAGCTTCCACGGCGCCATGCAGACCCTCAAGGGGCTGGGCATGAAAGCCCTGGAAATCCCCACCGACCCGATCACCGGCATCAGCCTCGACGCCCTGGAACTGGCCCTCGAACAGTGGCCAATCAAGGCCATACAGCTGACACCCAACTGCAACAACCCACTGGGTTACATCATGCCGGAGTCGCGCAAACGTGCCCTGCTGACCCTGGCACAGCGCTTCGACGTGGCCATTATCGAGGACGACGTGTATGGCGAACTGGCCTACACCTACCCTCGTCCACGCACCATCAAGTCCTTCGATGAAGACGGTCGCGTGCTGCTCTGCAGCTCCTTCTCCAAGACCCTTGCCCCCGGCCTGCGCATCGGCTGGGTCGCACCCGGCCGCTACCTCGAACGGGTGCTGCACATGAAGTACATCAGCACCGGTTCCACGGCGCCACAACCGCAACTGGCTATCGCCGACTTCCTGAAAAATGGCCACTTCGAGCCGCATCTGCGGCGCATGCGCAGCCAATACCAACGCAATCGCGACCTGATGATCGACTGGATCAGCCGCTATTTTCCCGCCGGCACCCGGGCCAGCCGCCCCCAGGGCAGCTTCATGCTTTGGGTCGAACTGCCCGAAGGTTTCGACTCCCTGCGCCTGAACCGGGCGCTGCAGGACCAGGGCGTGCAGATAGCGGTAGGCAGTATCTTTTCGGCCTCGGGCAAATACCGCAATTGCCTGCGCATGAACTACGCTACCAAGCCCACGCCGCAGGTCGAAGAGGCCGTGCGTAAAGTCGGCGCCGCCGCGATCAAATTACTGGCACAAAGCGAGAGCAATATCGATTGATCTTCACCCGCCAGACAGCGGCCATATACCGATACCTGCCATGACCCGGGACGATGATCGTTGAAAGCCTGTTTGCTACTCATTGCCCTGCTGTTGAGCGGATGCGCATCCCTCGATGCTCCACGGCTGCCCAGCCAGGCCAAGCCGGCGAGCGAGTCGACCTTCGGCCGTTCGATCCAGGCCCAGGCCGCACCCTGGCAGGGACGCTCGGGCTTTCACCTGCTGCCCAACGGCAGTGAAGCGTTCAGGGCCCGGGCCGAATTGATCCGCAATGCCCAGGTCAGCCTCGACTTGCAGTACTACATCGTCCATGACGGCCTGAGCACCCGCATGTTGGTGGAAGAACTGCTCAACGCCGCCGATCGCGGTGTACGGGTGCGCATCCTGCTGGACGATACCGCCAGCGACGGGCTCGACACGCTCATCGGCACGCTGGCCGCGCATCCGAATATCCAAATCCGCCTGTTCAATCCGCTGAACCTGGGTCGCGGCACCGGTGCCACCCGCGCCCTGGGTCGTTTGTTCAACCTGTCGCAACAACATCGGCGAATGCACAACAAGTTGTGGCTGGCCGACAACAGCGCGGCCATCGTCGGCGGCCGCAACCTGGGGGACGAGTATTTCGGCGCCCAGCCGGACCTCAACTTTACTGACATCGACCTGCTCGGCTTCGGCCCCGTGGCCGAACAGCTCGGGCACAGCTTCGACCAGTACTGGAACAGCGCCCTGAGCGCTCCCATCGGTGACTTCCTGTCCGACACATCGTCAGCGACGCGGCTGGCCAATGCCCGGCAACGGCTCAAGGACTCGCTGGGCAACTATCGCCAGCACAATACCGCCCTGTACCTGAAACTTCGGGCCTACAAGAGCGAACCGCACATGGACACCTGGCGCCGCGAGCTGATCTGGGCCTGGAGCCAGGCGCTGTGGGACACGCCGAGCAAGGTCCTGGCCAAGGGCGAGCCGGATCCACGCCTGCTGCTGACCACTCAATTGGCACCTGAACTGAGTAACGTTCACACCGAACTGATGATGATTTCCGCGTACTTCGTACCCGGCCAGCCGGGGCTGGTCTACCTGACCGGGCGCGCCGACGCCGGAGTCTCCGTCAGCCTGCTGACCAACTCGCTGGAGGCCACCGACGTGCCGGCCGTGCACGGCGGCTATGCGCCCTACCGCAAGGCACTGCTGGAACACGGGGTGAAGCTCTTCGAACTGCGGCGCCAGCCCGGGGAACGTGGTGGCAGCGGGCCACACCTGTTTCACAGCGCGTCCTACAAAGGCTCGGATTCCAGCTTGCACAGCAAGGCGATGATTTTCGACCGACAAAAATCCTTTATCGGCTCGTTCAACTTTGACCCACGCTCAGTGTTGTGGAACACCGAAGTCGGCGTATTGGTGGACAGCCCGGAACTGGCCGAACACGTTCGAACCCTGGCCTTGCGCGGGATGGCTCCAGCCCTGAGCTACCAGCCGCGGCTGGAGCGGGGACAGATTGTCTGGGTCACCGAGGACCACGGGCAACTCCACGAACTGCAGCAAGAGCCGGGCAACTGGTGGCGCCGGTTCAACGCCTGGTTCGCCAATCACATCGGTTTGGAGCGCATGCTCTGAAAGTTCGTAACAGCCATGAGCAGCCCTGCGCTTCTGGTACATGCCGTCGACCGGCTGCTCCTACAGAGTCCGTGTCGGCCCCATATTCGTGGTGACACACCGAGCCTTCGCGGACAACACCTGAACCTACAAAGACGTGGCCGGCCGTGCCGGGCCGAAGGCCCCCTGGCGCAATGCCAACACCAGCAAGCCCAACGCCCCGGCCGCCATGAACAACGGCAAGGCGTGGCCACTGATCCACTGGCTACCCGCCCCCGCCACCAATGGCCCAATCAGGCAGCCAATCCCCCACAGTTGGGCCACATGGGCGTTGGCCCGCACCAGCGCATCGTCGCGATAACGCTCACCGATCAGGATCAACGACAAAGTGAACAGCCCACCCGCGCTGGCCCCGAACAGCACCCACAGCGGCCAGATCAGCATGCTATCGATCAACAACGGCACCGCCAGGCTCGACAGCATCAGGGCCAGGGCGCAACCAGTAAACAGCACGCGCCGGGAAAGCCGGTCGGCCAAGGCGCCAATCGGCAGTTGCAACAAGGCGTCGCCTACCACCACGGTGCTGACCATCGCCAGGGCAATGTCCGCCGTGAAGCCCTGGCGCAGACAGTAAACCGGTAGCAACGTCAGAATCATCGCCTCGAAGGCAGCAAACAGCGAAATGGCCCAGGCAATGGCCGGCAGACTCCGACAGAAACCCAGCAAATCCATCAGGGTGACCCGACTGGACTCCGAGGTTGGCGCACCGCTGCGCCCCAGCAACAGCAGCGGCGCGGCCACCAGCAACCCCACGCCGACCCAGAAACCATAATCGCCCTCGGTGCCCACGGCGGCCAACAGTAACGGACCGGACAGTTGGCTCAACGCATAAGTGCTGCCATACAGGGCCACCAGGCGCCCGCGCCATTGCTCGACCACCAGTTGATTGATCCAGCTTTCGCCGAGAATGAAGACAATCGTCAGGATTACCCCGATCATCAGGCGCAACACCAGCCACACCGGGTAGCTGGGCAGTAGCGCCAGCAAACCGATGGACAAGGCACCGGCCCACAGGCAGAGACTCATCAGCCTGGCTGTGCCGAAGCGCGCCGCCAAATGACTGGAGACACTGGCCCCCAACAACACGCCAATGGCCGGCATCGCCGCCATAACGCCAATGGCAAAGGCGCCGTAACCCCAGCCCTCCAACCGCAAGGACACCAGCGGCATGCTCACGCCCAGTGCCAGCCCGACACTGAGTACCGAAGCCAGCACGGCGAAATAAGTCGCCCAACGCATGCACCACGCTCCTGTGGATAATTTCTGTTCAAGACAACACAGCCGGACTTCCTCATGGAGAGTCCGGCTGTGTCAGGGCGTCGTCCGATCATGTGCAAGCGTCGATCTGTAGGAGCTGGGCTTGTCGGATCGCCGCACCGTCGCGAAGGCGCCCCAAGGCCGCCAAAAGCTTCGCGGGCAATCGAACGTCGACCGGCCGCTCCTACAGGTTTCGGATCGCCCTCAGGATCGAATGCCTTACAGCTTGATCCAGGTCGACTTCAGCTCGGTGTACTTGTCGAACGCGTGCAGCGATTTGTCGCGACCATTGCCCGATTGCTTGAAACCACCGAACGGCGCGGTCATGTCGCCGCCGTCGTACTGGTTCACCCACACGCTACCGGCCCGCAGGGCCTTGGCGGTCAGGTGCGCCTTGGAGATGTTCGCGGTCCAGACCGCCGCCGCCAAGCCATACGGCGTGTCGTTGGCAATGCTGATCGCCTCTTCCACGCTGTCGAAGGCAATCACCGACAGTACCGGGCCGAAGATCTCTTCCTGGGCGATCTTCATCGCGTTGCTCACGCCATCAAAGATGGTCGGCTCGACATAGGTCCCACCGCTTTCCTGCAGGGTACGCTTGCCGCCGGCCACCAGCTTGGCGCCATCGGCATGGCCCGACTCGATGTACGACAGCACGGTGTTCATCTGCTGGGTATCCACCAGGGCGCCGACATTGGTGTCCGGGTCCAGCGGGTTACCCGGTTTCCAGGCCTTCAGCGCTTCAATCACCAGCGGCAGGAAGCGCTCCTTGATCGAACGCTCCACCAGCAGGCGCGAGCCGGCGGTGCAGACTTCGCCCTGGTTGAAGGCGATCGCGCTGGCCGCGGCTTCGGCGGCGGCCTGCAGGTCCGGGGCATCGGCAAAAACGATGTTCGGGCTCTTGCCACCGGCTTCGAGCCAGATGCGCTTCATGTTCGACTCGCCGGAGTAGATCATCAGTTGCTTGGCGATCTTGGTCGAGCCGGTAAACACCAGGGTGTCGACGTCCATGTGCAGGGCCAGGGCCTTGCCAACGGTGTGACCGTAACCGGGCAGCACGTTCAGCACGCCGGCCGGAATGCCGGCTTCAACCGCCAGGGCGGCGATGCGAATAGCCGTCAGCGGAGATTTTTCCGAGGGCTTGAGAATCACCGAGTTACCCGTGGACAACGCCGGGCCCAGCTTCCAGCAAGCCATCATCAGGGGAAAGTTCCACGGCACGATGGCCGCGACCACGCCCACCGGCTCGCGGGTCACCAGACCCAACTGATCGTGCGGTGTGGTGGCCACTTCGTCATAGATCTTGTCGATGGCCTCGCCGCTCCAGCTCAGGGCCTGGGCCGCGCCGGGAACGTCGATATGCAGCGAATCGCTGATCGGCTTGCCCATGTCGAGGGTTTCCAGCAGGGCCAACTCCTCGGCATTGACCTTCAGCAACGCGGCGAAACGAATCATTGCGGATTTGCGCTTGGCCGGGGCCAGGCGCGACCAGACGCCAGAATTGAACGTCACGCGGGCACTGTCCACCGCGCGCTGGGCGTCAGCCGCATCGCAGCTGGCCACGCGGGTCAGCAGACGGCCATCAACCGGGCTGATGCACTCGAACGTCTCATTCGAGACCGCGGCGGTGTATTCACCATTGATGTAGGCGCGGCCTTCAATCTTCAGCTCACGGGCACGTTGTTCCCAGTCAGCGCGAGTCAGGGTGGTCATTCGAGTGTCCTCCTCTTATTGAAATACTGGAGCCGTGCGCTCTTGCGCCAGCACCGTGCGGAATTCTGCCCAACGGGCCCTGATTTGGGCCAGCGGCGCTCACTACCCTAAACCAGCGGCACCTGAAGTTTCAATATATTCGACAAAATCTGGCCAAACGCCGTTGCCATGTTCGTTTTAATAAACATAGACTCGGTACTCTCGAGCACAGGCCCGCCAGCGCGGAGGAAGAACATCATGAGCATCCAGGACATCGTCGATTTCAGCGACGCCAATACCTCGCCGGAACGCTTCCGTCCGGCACCGGAGAAAGTGCTCAAGGGCGACCCCGAGCAGACGATCTACAACCACTATGGCAGTCCCTGCGGGCAGATGAATGCCGGCGTCTGGGAAGGTGCGGTGGGCCAGTGGACGGTGAACTATACCGAGCACGAGTACTGCGAAATCGTCCAGGGCGTCTCGGTGCTGCGCGACAGCGAGGGCAACGCCAAGACCTTGCGCGCCGGCGATCGCTTCGTAATTCCGGCGGGCTTCAAGGGCACCTGGGAAGTGCTGGAGCACTGCCGCAAGATCTACGTGGTGTTCGAGCAGAAGGTCTGATCAGGCTTGGACGCACCAGGACCTCGGGTCCTGGCTGGACTTCAGCGGGTAGGGAATATCCAGCTGGAGGTCATCGCGTTCGAAACGCAGACGCCCCTCGGCAGTTTCCTTGGACTCGGCCTCGGTCAGGGCCAGGATCCAGTAGAGATCTTCCCGGCCACAGTCCTCCTTGACGCGGGAGGCCACCGTCGCCGCCCGGAGATCGATACGACCATCGCTCAAGGCGAACCGGGCAACGACTCCGGTTTCAATCTTCTCGGGCAGCGCGGCGATACGGTAGGTATTCCCGAGACCGAAACTCCCCTGCATGGCCCCCTGCGGCACCAGCAGGCGCTTGCCCGTCGGATCATTGAAGCGATGCAGAAATGGCTCGAAGGCTTGCGCTGCCTGACGATTGGCCTCGGCAATTGCTGCTTGCAGGCGTCGCTCCAGGGACTCGTCAGGCGGGTTTTCAAGGGGCGAAATCGAATCCAGGAGTATCGACACAGGGATTTCTCCCCGAGCAACGCGAGGCAGCCAGTTCACACCTCGGCGATCGAGCAGATGCCCTGCCAGAGCACCCAGCGCATAACTTTCATGATCGGCGGCCAGATACTCGGTCTGACTCGATGGCCTCAGTTTCTCGAGCATCAGCGCTTGCCATTCGACAGTGCCCGGCTTCAGCCCGAGCGCCAGCAGTTGAGCAATCAACTCCACATATCGGGCGCCGCCTTCGGAGCGGTCGGTATTGCGAGTACGTGTTGACTCATCGGCATGCTCGCTTAACCAGCGGTGATACCAATAGCTGGCCCGCTCCATGCCATCGGCGTCCCCCTGGACCGCCGCCAGCAAGTGACGAATCATCTGGTTACGATACAACCGCGGCTCGGCGATGGCGGGATAGCGGATACTGCGCTCGGCACCCGGATGATGCGTCCAATCCGCCTCGGCGTAAAAGTGAAAGGCCTCGTGAGTCGCCAGGCTAAACAGCTCGGGGACCGCCAGCGGATCCTTCAGCCGCTGCATCTCATCCTTGGGCAACACTTCTCCCATCCCCACAAAGACAGCCGGACGACCTTGCCAGCGAAGCTTGTCGAACGACTTGTATTCATAGGACGGCCCCATCGCACTGACGGCCGCCATGTCGATCTCACGCCCGCCGTGAGCGTTCATCAGCCAGGCCCGCTGCCCATTGCTGGTCAACAGCTGGACATCCGCGAAGACACGGGTGACCTCGTTGAATTCAGCCAGCGCGGGCCAGGCGGCCAGCGTCGCCTCGGTCATCCTGCGCACATAGGCGTCCGTACCGGCCTGTGCATTCGGCACCGCCGCCGAAACCGCAGTACCACCCGCCGCCAGGACCACCAGCAGCAGAACTCCAAACATCCTCGCAATCATCATGAGCGCTCTCCACATCCGCGTCCTTTCGGTGTTTACCCAGTCTAGGAGAGGCGCAACGGGAAAAATGTAGGAATCAGCCACACCACAGGTAGGAGCCGCCGGAAAAAAGACGAAAAAAAACCCCGAACCAGTCGGGGTTTTTCTCGAAAAACAAAATCAATTACTTGATTTTGCCTTCCTTGTAGATCACGTGCTTACGAACAACCGGATCATATTTCTTGATCTCGATTTTGTCCGGAGTAGTGCGCTTGTTCTTGTCAGTCGTGTAGAAATGACCAGTACCGGCGCTCGAGATCAAACGAATCAATTCACGCATGATTTAGCTCCCTTATACCTTGCCATCGCGACGGAGTTCGGCCAGCACGACATCAATGCCGCGCTTGTCGATGATACGCATGCCCTTGGCGGATACGCGCAGACGCACAAAACGCTTCTCGGACTCGACCCAGAAGCGGTGATGCTGCAGGTTCGGCAGGAAACGACGACGGGTTTTGTTGTTTGCGTGGGAAATGTTATTCCCAGTCACCGGACCCTTACCGGTAACTTGACAGACTCTAGACATGCCTCAGCCCTCTAAAACCACATGCCCAACCCGGCATGGGTTGGCCGCTTAATCTCTCAGTCATTTGGCGCCAGGCGCCGCGTTTCTTTAAGGGTCTTACCGGCTACACCTACAAGCGAAGGAACCGGGCCCCTAGAAAAGAGCGCTGCTTTATACCAGAAAGACTCAGGTGCAACAACATCAAGTGCGATTAAAACCTCGGCGCGGCGCCGGGAATGAGCGGTCGGCACCCCAGCAACGGGGCTCGCGCCATGGAAGGCCGCTCGTCGCACAACACCTGCCGCCCGCCCAAAAGACCCACCAAACGCAGCGGTGAAATTTCCAGGGGAAGCAGGCAAACTGCAAAACCCGGTAAAAACGGGATAGTCAATTACCGTCCATACCTCTAGGGTAGGACTTTTCCAGACTGCACTCGCAGATGGGACAACGACCTGCAAAGGATACTGAATATGCGTCTCGCTGCCCTACCGCTATTGCTCGTCCCCTTCCTCGGGTTGCCGGCCCAGGCCGCCAGCTCCCTGAGCGTTTGCACCGAGGCCAGCCCCGAGGGGTTCGACGTGGTGCAGTACAACTCGCTGACCACCACCAACGCCTCGGCCGATGTGCTGATGAACCGCCTGGTGGACTTCGACACCGCCAGCGGCAAGCTGGTGCCCAGCCTCGCCGACAGTTGGACAGTGTCCGATGACGGCCTGGTCTACGACTTCAAGCTGCATCCGGGGGTGAAATTCCATCACACCGACTACTTCAGGCCGACCCGTGAGCTGAGCGCCGCCGACGTGCGCTTCAGCTTCGAACGCATGCTCGACCCGGCCAACCCGTGGCACAAGATCGCCCAGAGCGGCTTCCCCCACGCCCAATCGCTGCAACTGCCCGGCTTGATCAAACGGATCGAGGCCACCGACCCGCTGACCGTGCGTTTCACCCTGGACCACCCCGACTCGACCTTCCTTGCCGCGCTGAGCATGGGCTTCGCTTCGATCTATTCCGCCGAATACGCCGACAAGCTGATGGCCGCGGGTACCCCGGAAAAGCTCAACAGCCAGCCCATCGGCACCGGCCCGTTCGTGTTCGGACGGTTCCAGAAAGACGCCTCGATCCGCTACAGCGCCAACCCGGATTACTTCGCCGGCAAGCCGGCGGTCGACAGCCTGATCTTCGCCATCACCCCGGATGCCAACGTCCGCCTGCAAAAACTGCGGCGCAACGAATGCCAGATCGCGCTCTCGCCCAAACCCCTGGACGTCACCACGGCCAGTAAAGAACCGACGCTCAAGGTGGAAAAAACCGCGGCCTTCATGACTGCGTTCGTCGCCATCAACAGCCAGCATCCACCGCTGGACAAGCCGGAAGTGCGCCAGGCAATCAACCTGGCCTTCGACAAGACCAGCTACCTCAAGGCGGTCTTCGAAGAGACCGCCGAGGCGGCCAACGGCCCGTACCCGCCCAACACCTGGAGTTATGCCAAGGACCTGCCCGGCTACGCTCACGACCCGGAAAAGGCCAGGGCGCTGCTGGCCAAGGCCGGGCTCAAGGACGGTTTCCAGACCACCATCTGGACCCGCCCGTCGGGCAGCCTGCTCAACCCCAACCCGAGTCTTGGCGCCCAACTGCTGCAAGCCGATCTCGCCGAGGTCGGCATCCAGGCACAGATCCGTGTGATCGAATGGGGCGAGCTGATTCGCCGGGCCAAGGCCGGTGAACATGACCTGCTGTTCATGGGCTGGGCGGGTGACAACGGCGACCCGGACAACTTCCTGACCCCGCAATTCTCCTGCGCGGCGCTGAAGTCGGGCACCAACTTCGCCCGCTACTGCGATGCGGGTCTGGACAAGCTGATCAGCGCCGGCAAGACCACCAGCGAGCAAGGGGTCCGCACTAAGCTGTACGAACAGGCCCAGGCGCAGATCCAGCAGCAGGCGCTGTGGCTACCGCTGGCTCATCCGACGGCCTTCGCCTTGCTGCGCAAGAATGTCCAGGGTTATGAAGTGAGTCCGTTCGGGCGGCAGGATTTTTCCAAGGTCAGCGTAAAACCCTGATCGACACACGTTACGACAGCGGGCACGCCCTCCTGTAGGAGCCGAGCTTGCTCGCGATCGGGCGCGCAGCGGCCACAATCCGGCTGACGCGGTGCGCCAGATGCACCGCGTGCAGAGGTTTTACGACTGCTGCGCAGCCGATCGCGAGCAAGCTCGGCTCCTACAGGGGATCACGGTGCATCTCCGACCCCATCACATCCAGCCACGGTGCATCTCCGATCCCGTTACATCCAGCCACGCTCCATCATCGACAAGGGCTCGCCCTCGCCGACGATAAAGTGATCGAGCACCCGCACATCCACGAACTCCAACGCCGTTTTCAGGCGCTTGGTCAGTACATGATCGGCCTGGCTGGGCTCGGCAATCCCCGAAGGATGGTTATGACACAGGATCAAGGCCGCCGCATTGTGTGCCAGCGCCCGCTTGACCACCTGGCGAGGATAAACGCTGGTGCTGTCGATGGAGCCGTGAAACAGCGGCTCGAATGCCAATACCCGATGCTTGCTGTCGAGAAACAGGCAGGCGAACACTTCATGAGGCTCATGGCGCAGCATCGCCTTGAGGTAATCGCGCACGGCCCGCGGGCTTTCCAGCGCCGAGTCGCGTCGCAAGCGCTCGGCCAGATGCCGCCGGGCCATCTCCAGCACCGCCTGCAATTGCGCGAACTTCGCCGGCCCCAGTCCCAACTGACGGCCAAACGCCTGCTGGTCGGACTCCAGCAGACCGCGCAAGCTGCCAAACCGGCTCAACAAGTGCCGGGCCAGGTCCACCGCGCTCTTGCCGGAGACACCAGTGCGCAGAAAGATCGCCAGCAACTCGGCGTCCGAAAGACTCGCCGCGCCTTGTTCAAGCAACTTCTCCCGCGGCCGCTCCGCCGCCGGCCAATCACGAATACTCATGCCACCTCCCTGTCCTTTGGGCGCCGCTGTTCCCTGACGGTCGCTGTGTTATCTTAGCCCATCATTTTTACCCCCGATCCGGCCTGGGGAGGCGTCGTCGGGGGTAGCCATCACCGAACTAAAAGGCAGGTCTATGCAGCGGCTGTATCGGAAACGCATCGTTCTCGGCGTCGGCGGCGGCATTGCTGCCTACAAGAGCGCCGAGCTGGTTCGCCGACTCCTCGACCAGGGCGCCGAAGTGCGCGTGGTCATGACCCGCGGCGGTAGCGAGTTCATCACCCCGCTGACGATGCAGGCACTGTCCGGGCACCCGGTGCACCTGGACCTGCTCGACCCGGCCGCCGAAGCGGCCATGGGCCATATCGAGCTGGCGAAATGGGCCGACCTGGTGCTGATCGCGCCGGCTACCGCCGATCTGATCGCGCGCCTGGCCCAAGGCATTGCCGACGACCTGCTGACGACCCTGGTGCTCGCCACCGACGCCATCGTCGCCGTCGCCCCGGCCATGAACCAGGCGATGTGGCGCGACCCGGCCACCCAGGCCAACAGCCAGTTGCTGCAAAGCCGCGGCCTGAAAGTCTTCGGTCCGGCCTCCGGCAGCCAGGCCTGCGGCGACGTTGGCCTGGGCCGCATGCTCGAAGCCACGGACCTGGCGCAGTGCGCCGCCGATTGCTTCCAACACTTGGCCATGACCGGCAGGCACGTGCTGATCACTGCCGGCCCGACCCAGGAAAACATCGACCCGGTGCGCTACATCACCAACCACAGCTCGGGAAAAATGGGCTTCGCCCTGGCCGAGGCTGCCGTCGAAGCCGGTGCCCGGGTGACCCTGATCACCGGCCCGGTGCACTTGCCGACCCCGGACCGGGTCACCCGCATCGACGTCGTGAGCGCCCGCGACATGCTTGCCGCCTGCGAAGCCGCCATGCCCTGCGACCTGTTTATCGCCTCGGCGGCAGTCGCGGACTACCGCCCGGAAGTCGTTGCCCCGCAAAAACTCAAGAAAGACCCTACGAACGGCGACGGCCTGCTGCTACAGATGGTGCGTAACCCGGACATCCTGGCCACTATTGCCAGCCGCCCCGACCGTCCGTTCAGCGTCGGTTTCGCCGCCGAAACCGAACATCTGCTCGATTACGCCGCGCGCAAGCTCAAGGACAAGAACCTCGACCTGATCGTCGCCAATGACGTGGCCAACCCCAGCATTGGCTTCAACAGCGAGGAAAACGCCTGCAGCGTGATCGACCGAGCGCTCCACGCGACGCTCTTCGCCCAGACCAGCAAGGGCAAGATTGCCCGCCAGCTGGTTTCCTTTATCGCCGAACGACTGAACCAGGTTTAATTTTCATGCACGCTTTGCAAGCCAAGATCCTCGACCCACGCATCGGTGGCGAATTCCCGCTGCCACAGTACGCCACGCCCGGCTCCGCCGGCCTCGACCTGCGCGCCATGCTCAAGCAGGACACCGTACTGGAACCGGGCCAGACCTTGCTGATCCCCACCGGGCTGTCGGTGTACATCGGTGATCCAGGTCTCGCCGCCCTGATCCTGCCGCGCTCCGGTCTGGGTCACAAACACGGCATCGTGCTGGGCAACCTGGTGGGCCTGATCGACTCCGACTACCAGGGCGAACTGATGGTTTCCTGCTGGAACCGTGGCCAGACCGCCTTCAACATTGTCGTCGGCGAGCGCATCGCCCAGCTGGTGCTGGTGCCGGTGGTACAGGCGCACTTCGAACTGGTCGAAAGCTTCGACGAAAGCCAGCGCGGTGCTGGCGGATTCGGGCACTCGGGAAGCCATTGACCTAAGCTGTTCCAGGCCCGGTCCGAACGGCGCGCGCTGAACTTCAGGATGAACCTCGCGGAGGCAGTATTTGAAAGGCTTCAAGCGCAGTGCAAAGACCATCGACGGTCACGAAAGCAACGGCCACGCGCCTGCAAACGATGCCGCCAGGCCCTTGTTACCGGGACTGCAGTTGGCCTTGGGAGGGTTGGCCATGGCCGCCGCACTCCTCTGGTTTGGCGCGATAGGGCCCTGGAACCAGACACTGCGCACCAACCTGGCGCAGACTCCGGGCGCCGTGGCGGCAGCAGGCCTGAGCCAGGCAAGCGCCGATCTCATCGCCCAGACCGAGGCCGCGGCACAGGACCCCTCGCTGCTCAAGGCCCTGCAAAGCCAGAGCACCGACCAGGTAAAGGCCGCCGAAGCCGGCCTGCGCTTCGCCAACGGCCTGGTGGATGCCCAACTGTATCTACCGGGCCAGGCCCAGCCGACCAGCGACCGCGTGGCCCCCTTGAACTTCTCGGCGCTGGACCTGATCACCCGAGCCGAACGAGGTACCCGTCCGGCACCGGAGGCCTACAAGATCGGCCAACGCTGGCTGGTCTATAGCGTAGCCGCGCTCAAGGCCTCTTCGGAAACACCAGGCGGCACACTGCTGCTGGTCTTCGACCTGCAACGACTGCTCCAACCCCTGGCCTCCTGGCATCCGGAAACCGGCGAGCTGCGCCTGACGCAGAGCGTTCTCGGCAGCCCGGAGCAGGTACTGGACCAGCGCGGAACGGGGACCGAGAACGAAAGCTATGCCTTTGGCGCCGGCAATCCGAACTGGGTACTGAAGTTCAGCCCCGGCCCCTTACTCAAACTGCCCTATCCGCTGAGCGCCTACGCGATCACCCTGTTGGCTGCCCTGTTCGCCTTCGGTGGCGCCCTGCTGGGCATTTACCTGACCCACAAACGCCAGCAAGACCGCCTCGACGGCGATGTCCGACAGCTGGAGCAACTGTTTCGCGAACTCTCCGGCGGCAAAGCCGTCAAAGCCTTCAGCTTGAGCCTGCCGGCCCTCAATGGACTGGCTCAGGAACTGGCGCGCTTTTCGTTGCGCAACGGTCACCCCGAGCCTGTCCCAGCCGGCATTGATCCAGGCATTGCGGTCCGCGGTACCCCGACGCCGATCCAGCCCGCCACCTCAGGTGCCGCCTGGACCGATCCGCTATTCCAAGATACCGATTTTCTCGATATCGACATTCTCGACGAACACCAGGACTTCCTGGGAACGGAGCCACCCCACGCCATGAACAGCAGCGCACCCGTCATCCCGACATTCCCGGACAGTATTTTCCGCGCCTACGACATCCGCGGTACGGTCCCCGAGACCCTGAACGGCGAAACCGCCTACTGGATCGGCCGCGCCATCGGCGCGCAGAGCCTGGCCCAGGGCGAACCCAACGTTTCGGTCGGCCGTGACGGCCGCCTGTCCGGGCCGGAGCTGGTCCAGCAACTGATCCAGGGCCTGCACGACAGCGGCTGCCATGTCAGCGACGTCGGCCTGGTGCCGACCCCAGCGCTGTATTACGCCGCCAACGTACTGGCCGGCAAGTCCGGGGTCATGCTCACCGGCAGCCACAACCCGTCGAACTACAACGGTTTCAAGATCGTCATCGCCGGCGACACCCTGGCCAACGAACAGATCCAGGCCCTGCACACCCGACTCAAGACCCATGACCTGAGCAGCGGCAAGGGCAGCATCGAGAAGGTCGACATCCTCACCCCTTACTTCGAGCAGATCCGCAACGACATCGTGTTGGCGAGGAAACTCAAGGTCGTGATCGACTGCGGCAACGGTGCCGCCGGGGTCATCGCGCCCAAGCTGATCGAAGCCCTGGGCTGCGAAGTCATCTCGCTGTTCGAGGAAGTCGACGGTCACTTCCCCAACCACCACCCGGACCCGGGCAAACCCGAGAACCTGGTGGACCTGATCGCCAAGGTCAAGGAAAGCCATGCCGACCTGGGCCTGGCCTTCGACGGTGATGGCGACCGCGTGGGCGTGGTGACCAACACCGGCAACATCGTCTTCCCCGATCGCCTGCTGATGCTGTTCGCCAAGGACGTGGTGGCGCGCAACCCGGGCGCGGACATTATTTTCGACGTCAAATGCACCCGGCGCCTGACCCCCTTGATCCGCGAATACGGCGGTCGCCCGGTGATGTGGAAAACCGGTCATTCGCTGATCAAGAAAAAAATGAAGGAAAGTGGCGCCCTGCTCGCCGGCGAAATGAGCGGCCACATCTTTTTCAAGGAGCGCTGGTTCGGTTTCGACGATGGCATCTACAGCGCCGCGCGCCTGTTGGAGATCCTCAGCCAGGAGAAATCCAGCGCCGAGGAGTTGTTCGCGACCTTCCCGAACGATATTTCCACGCCGGAAATCAATATCAATGTGACTGACGAGGGCAAATTCAGCATCATTGACGCACTGCAAAGCGATGCCGACTGGGGCGACGCCAACCTGACCACCATCGACGGTGTGCGGGTCGACTACCCCAAGGGCTGGGGCCTGGTACGCGCCTCCAACACCACGCCGGTGCTGGTATTGCGCTTCGAAGCCGACACCGAAGTCGAATTGCAGCGTATCAAGGACGTGTTCCACGCCCAATTGAAACGTGTTGCCCCTGATCTGCCACTACCGTTCTGACCTTCGGGCGGTGTAAAAGCATAGCCTTTGCACCGTCCGACCACTTGTGCCACCGGAGCCCTGAATGACCCTCGAACGCGATGCCGCCGCCAATACCGCCAAGGTTCTTTCCGAAGCGTTGCCTTACATCCGCCGATACGTCGGCAAGACGCTGGTAATCAAGTACGGCGGCAACGCCATGGAAAGCGAAGAGCTGAAAACCGGTTTTGCCCGTGACATCGTGTTGATGAAAGCGGTGGGGATCAACCCGGTGGTGGTCCACGGCGGTGGTCCGCAGATCGGTGACCTGCTCAAGCGCCTGTCCATCGAGAGCCACTTCATCGACGGCATGCGCGTGACCGACGCCCAGACCATGGACGTGGTGGAAATGGTCCTCGGCGGGCAAGTGAACAAGAGCATCGTCAACCTGATCAACCGTCACGGCGGCAGCGCCATCGGCCTGACCGGCAAGGACGCCGAGCTGATCCGGGCGAAAAAGCTCACCGTCACGCGCCAGACCCCGGAAATGACCCAGCCGGAAATCATCGACATCGGCCAGGTCGGCGAAGTGGTCGGGATCAACACCGATCTGCTGAACCTGCTGGTCAAGGGTGATTTCATCCCGGTCATCGCGCCGATCGGCGTCGGTGCCAACGGCGAGTCCTACAATATCAACGCCGACCTGGTGGCGGGCAAGATCGCCGAGGCCCTGAAGGCCGAGAAACTGATGCTGCTGACCAACATTGCCGGCCTGATGGACAAGCAAGGCAAAGTCCTGACCGGCCTGAGCACTGCCCAGGTGGATGACCTGATCGCCGACGGCACCATCTACGGTGGCATGCTGCCGAAGATTCGTTGTGCGCTGGAAGCGGTACAGGGCGGTGTCGGCAGTTCGCTGATCATCGACGGTCGCGTACCGAATGCGGTACTGCTGGAGATTTTCACCGATACCGGCATGGGCACCCTGATCAGCAATCGCAAGCGCCCCTGACCAGGCCGAAACCCATACTCGAAAACGCAACAAACCCCGTAGATACCGTTTGACCCAAACATCGCGCTTGCGCGATGAGGGTCAAGACGATATCTACAGGATGTGCGTCGTATACAAGATTGGCGTTCGGTTCCTACAGGGATCGTGTTGACCGAGAGATGAGTCAAGACTCAAGACGGTACGACAAGATTGACGTTGGCCACACCTCAGTGCGTCAACTGCTCCACCCGCGCCCGATCCACGGCGAACTCCTGCTGCGCCTGGACCCGTGCCGCCTGGTATTTGGCAATGTCCGCCCTCATCCGCGCCTGTTCGTCCCGCAGCGCGGTGAGTTGCCCCAGCAACTGCGGCGCCACCTCGTGCCCCGCCCGCTCCTGCTCCGCCGCCTGGCCTTGCAAGCCGGCCTGCTGCGCCAGCAAGGCCTGAAGATTGGTCTGGACGCTCGCGATCATCGTATCCAACTCGGCGAATTTTCGAGCCTGGGCCTTGTCGACCTCAATGACGCTGGAATAGCGCTGTAACAGCAATGCATTGGCCTCGGCCTCGGCTTTCTGCGCCCGCAGATGGGCAAGCTCCTCGGCCGTCGGAGCGGGTGCCACCGTCCGCACTACCCGCCCCCGTGAATTCAAGACCTGATAGCCCTTGCCCACATACTCCGGAGGAACCTGGCGATCGAGCACCGTGACGCCCTTGCTGTCGACATAGCGGTACAGCAGAACGCCAGAGGCATCCTCTGCCTGCGCGGCAAAGGACAGGCAAAGCAGCAGGGGCAGCCAGCGATACGCGAGGCGCAAGAGGGATCAGACCCCGTATTGCGCGCGATAAGCCTCGACCGCAGGCAAATGCTGCTTGAGCTGCTCATCGTCGGCCAGGAACTGCAGGACCTGGGTCAGGGACACGATGCTGACCACCGGGATCGCGAAGTCGCGCTCGACTTCCTGGATCGCCGACAGCTCGCCATTCCCGCGCTCCTGGCGGTTTAGCGCGATCAGCACGCCGGCAGGCTTGGCGCCCTGGGCCTGGATAATCTGCATTACCTCGCGAATCGCGGTCCCGGCGGTGATCACATCGTCGATGATCAACACATCACCCACCAGCGGCGCGCCCACCAGGCTGCCGCCTTCGCCGTGGGCCTTGGCTTCCTTGCGGTTGAAGCACCAGGGCAGATCCAGTCCGTGATGCTCGGCCAGGGCCACGGCGGTGGCCGCTGCCAGGGGGATGCCCTTGTAGGCCGGGCCGAACAGCACGTCGAACGAAATTCCGCTCTCGATGATCGCCGCGGCATAGAAACGCCCCAGCTGGGCCAGGGCCGAACCGCTGTTGAACAAGCCGGCATTGAAGAAGTATGGGCTGGTACGCCCGGACTTCAGAGTGAACTCACCGAAGCGCAAAACCCCGCGATCGATGGCAAAACGAATGAAATCGCGTTGATACGCCTGCATGAAAAAAGCCCCAAATACCACGGATTTAGCTAATTAGGTAGACCTTGGGGTATCATACACGCACGTGATTTTTGGGGCCATTTATGCGGATCATCAGTGTGAACGTCAATGGTATTCAAGCCGCAGTCGAGCGTGGTTTGCTCAGTTGGCTGCAGGCCCAGAATGCCGACGTCATCTGCTTGCAGGACACCCGCGCCTCCGCCTTTGAACTGGACGATCCAGCCTTCCAACTGGATGGCTACTTCCTTTATGCCTGCGATGCCGAAGTCCCCGCCCAGGGTGGCGTGGCTCTGTATTCGCGGTTGCAACCGAAGGCTGTCATCAGCGGTCTCGGTTTCGAGACGGCAGACCGCTACGGGCGCTACCTGCAAGCCGATTTCGACAAGGTCAGCATCGCGACCTTGCTGCTTCCCTCGGGGCAGAACGGCGATGAAGACTTGAACCAGAAGTTCAAGCTTATGGACGACTTCGCCCGCTATCTGGACAAACAGCGGCGCAAACGTCGTGAGTATATCTATTGTGGTTCGCTGTACGTCGCGCAACAGAAGCTGGATATCAAGAACTGGCGCGACAGCCAGCAATCCCCGGGCTTCCTGGCGCCGGAACGGGCCTGGATGGACGAGATTGTCGGCAACATGGGTTATGTCGACGCCCTGCGCGAAGTCAGCCGCGAAGGTGACCAGTACAGCTGGTGGCCGGATAACGAACAGGCCGAGATGCTCAACCTCGGCTGGCGTTTCGACTATCAGTTGCTGACCCCGGGCCTGCGGCGTTTCGTGCGCAGCGCGCGCCTGCCACGCCAGCCGCGCTTCTCCCAGCATGCGCCGCTGATCGTCGACTACGACTGGACGCTGACCATCTAAGCGTCTTTTCGCAGTGACAAAAAAGCCGACTTCGCGTCGGCTTTTTTGCCTGTCGGCACCAGGAGCTACTTGATCGGCCGCCAGGTGAAGGGATAGCGGTAAGCCACGCCCTCATTGGCCTTGACCCCGGCAATGATGGTCAACACCACCGCCGCGATCACCAGCAAGCCGAACAGCGGAATACCGATCAGGACGAACATCAGCGGAATACAGACCATCGCCGCCACCGCCACGGTGATCTGGAAATTCAGTGCCTCCTTGCCCTGGGCGTCGATGAACGGGTCCTGCTCGCGCTTCATCTGCCACAGGATCAGCGGTCCGATCAGGCTGCCAAACGGAAACCAGTAGCCGAGAAACGCCGACAAATGACAGAACATCGCCCATTGCCTGACTTCCTGGCTCGGTGCGGGTACGGGCAATTGCTCGTCACTCATGGCGTTCTCCTGATCCTGGCAAAAGTCCGAACACTCAGTCAGCCAGCACGGCGTTCTGCAGTTCGAAGATTTCGTTCATGCCTTTTTGCGCCAATGCCAGCATCGCGCTCAGATCCTCGGGGTGGAACGGCGCGCCTTCGGCGGTGCCCTGGACCTCAATGAAGCCACCAGTGCTGGTCATGACCACGTTCAGGTCGGTTTCGGCCGCCGAGTCTTCCAGATAGTCCAGGTCGAGCACCGGCTCGCCCTGGTACATGCCCACCGATACCGCGGCGATCATCTGCTTGAGTGGGCTGCCACCCTTCAGGCCGCCACGCTTCTTGATCACGCCCAGGGCGTCGACCAGGGCCACCATGGCACCGGTGATGGAGGCGGTACGGGTACCGCCGTCGGCCTGGATCACATCGCAGTCGACATACAGCGTCACGTCACCGAGCTTGGACATATCCAGCGCGGCCCGCAGCGAACGGCCGATCAGACGCTGGATCTCCAGGGTGCGACCACCTTGCTTGCCGCGGCTCGCTTCACGTTGGTTACGTTCGCCGGTGGCGCGCGGCAGCATGCCGTATTCGGCGGTCAGCCAACCCTGGCCCTGGCCCTTGAGAAAGCGCGGCACGCCGTTCTCGACACTGACCGTGCAAATCACTTTGGTGTCACCGAACTCGACCAGTACAGATCCCTCGGCGTGTTTGGTGTAGTTGCGGGTGATGCGGATCGAGCGGAGCTGATCGGCAGCGCGACCACTTGGACGTTTCATCTGGGAATACCTGTACGAGGGCGGAAATCTACGGAGCATTATAGAGGCCAGGGCCTGTGCTGGGCACCTCTAAATACCGGACATCCCCACCCCACCTTGTAGGAGCAGCCGGTCGCTGCTCGATTGCTCGCGATGAACGTCAACGATAATACGGGGCGCCTGATGCCCCTCGGTGCCGCTGCCACCATCGCGAGCAACCTCGCTCCCACACCTCCAGGTTTGGGGACAGCGACCGCACTGCGCTACAATCCTGCGCCTTTGCTGCCTGTCGGCTTTAATTCATTCATCGGTCCTGCTCGCCCAAGCGGCGGCGGACCTGAATCGCGAGGTACTTCCATGGTCCACAGCATGACCGCCTTCGCCCGCGTCGAAAGCGCCGTCAGCCAGGGCACCCTGAGCTGGGAATTGCGCTCGGTCAACAGCCGCTACCTGGAACCTCACCTGCGCCTGCCGGAGGCCTTCCGCGACCTTGAGGGCGCGGTTCGCGAAGCCCTGCGCCAGGGCCTGTCTCGGGGCAAGCTGGAATGCACCTTGCGGTTCACCGAGGAAACCACCGGCAAACCCCTGCAGATCGACCGCGAGCGCGCCGCCCAACTGGTCGCCGCCGCCGAAACGGTCGCCAGCCTGATCAAGCAGCCCGCCGCGCTGAACCCGCTGGAAGTCCTCGCCTGGCCTGGCGTACTGGTGGCTGACGCCAGCGACCCGCAGGCCCTGAACAACGAGGCCCTGGCCCTGTTCAACCAAGGACTCAAGGAACTCAAGAACGGCCGCCAGCGCGAAGGCGCGGAGCTGGCTCGCTTGATCGTCGAACGCCTGGACGCTATCGAGGCCGATGTCGCGACCCTGCGCGAGCAGGTTCCGCAGATGCTCGCCAGCCAGCGCCAGAAAGTCCTCGACCGCTTTGCCGACATGCAGGCCGAGCTGGACCCGACCCGCCTGGAGCAGGAAATGGTCTTGTTGGCACAGAAAAGCGACGTGGCCGAAGAACTCGACCGCCTCGCCACCCATATCATCGAAGTCCGCCGGGTGCTCAAGTCCGGCGGCGCGGCCGGGCGACGCCTGGACTTCCTGATGCAGGAACTCAACCGCGAAGCCAACACCCTCGGCTCCAAGGCCTTCGACCCGCGCAGCACCCAGGCGGCGGTCAACCTCAAAGTGTTGATCGAACAAATGCGCGAACAAGTACAGAACATCGAGTAAGGCTAACCCGACATGACCCACAGCACTGGCACCCTCTACATCATTTCCGCACCGTCGGGCGCAGGCAAGACCAGCCTGGTCAAGGCCCTGATCGATGCCGAGCCGCAGATCCGCGTCTCGGTCTCGCACACCACCCGCGCCATGCGCCCGGGCGAGGCCAACGGCGTGAACTACCACTTCGTCGACCGCGCCGAGTTCGTGCGGATGGTCGAGCATGGTGATTTCCTCGAACAGGCCGAAGTCTTCGGCAACCTCTACGGTACGTCCCAGAGCCACCTGCAGCAGACCCTGGACGAAGGCCACGACCTGATCCTGGAAATCGACTGGCAGGGTGCCGAACAAGTGCGCCGGCAGATGCCCGCGGCCCGCTCCATCTTCATCCTGCCGCCAAGCCAGCAGGCCCTGCGCCAACGCCTGACCAACCGCGGCCAGGACAGCGACGCGATTATCGAAGGGCGGATGCGCGAGGCGGTCAGCGAAATGAGCCACTACGTCGAATACGATTTCCTGATCATCAACGACGATTTTGCCCACGCGCTGGACGACCTGAAGGCGATTTTCCGCGCCAATCGACTGCAACAGCGTCCGCAGCAGCAACATTTCACTCAGCTGTTGAGTGAATTACTGGCATAAGCAACACTTCCCAAAAGCGCCGCGAGGGCTTTACATTGGTACTCGTGGCGCATGGGTGAACCGACTGGAGAAATCAGCGCTTCCCTAAACGCTGGTGATTTTTTAAACTGTTGAGTCCGCTCGCCCATCCGGGTAGCGTGATTACCGCATTTGCTACGAGGAACACCATGGCCCGCGTAACCGTTGAAGACTGCCTAGAACATGTGGCTAACCGTTTTGAGCTGGTCATGCTCTCCACCAAGCGTGCTCGTCAACTGGCGACCGGCGGCAAAGAGCCGAAGCTGGCGTGGGAAAATGACAAACCAACCGTAATGGCCCTGCGGGAAATCGCCGAGGGCTATGTGACGGATGCGTTCATCGCTGAACAGGACATCGTCCATGAAGACCCAGTCTTCGCGGCTTTCGAGGACGAGTCCAACGAGGCCGTCTAAGCCTATGCCTGGTCGACGTAGCACGGCGCAGGGTACAAGGCTTCGGCCGGGGGAAACCTCATGCCGAGCATAGACGCCCTCGCCGATCGCTTATCGACCTACCTCGGCGCCGACCAGGTCAACCTGGTCCGCCGGGCGTACTTCTACGCCGAACAGGCCCATGACGGCCAACGCCGTCGTAGCGGCGAAGCCTACGTCACGCATCCGCTGGCGGTGGCCAATATTCTTGCCGACATGCACATGGACCATCAGAGCCTGATGGCCGCCATGCTCCATGACGTGATCGAAGACACCGGAATCGCCAAGGAAGCGCTGCAGGCGCAGTTCGGCGAGACCGTGGCCGAGCTGGTCGACGGGGTCAGCAAACTGACCCAGATGAATTTCGAGACCAAGGCCGAAGCCCAGGCGGAAAACTTCCAGAAAATGGCCATGGCCATGGCTCGCGACATTCGCGTGATCCTGGTCAAGCTGGCCGACCGCCTGCACAACATGCGCACCCTCGAAGTGCTGTCCGGCGAAAAGCGCCGGCGCATCGCCAAGGAAACCCTCGAGATCTATGCACCCATCGCCAACCGGTTGGGCATGCATTCGATCCGCATCGAATTCGAAGACCTCGGCTTCAAGGCCATGCACCCGATGCGCTCCGCGCGGATCTACCAGGCGGTCAAGCGCGCCCGGGGCAACCGCAAGGAAATCGTCAACAAGATCGAGGAATCGCTGAGCCACTGCCTGGCTGTCGACGGCATCGAGGGCGAAGTCAGCGGGCGCCAGAAGCACCTGTACGGCATCTACACCAAGATGCGCGGCAAACGCCGGGCCTTCAACGAGATCATGGACGTCTATGCGTTCCGGATCATCGTCGACAAGGTCGACACCTGCTATCGGGTCCTCGGCGCTGTACATAATTTGTACAAACCTTTACCCGGACGCTTCAAGGACTACATCGCGATTCCCAAGGCCAACGGCTACCAGTCGCTGCACACCACCCTGTTCGGCATGCACGGCGTACCGATCGAGATCCAGATCCGCACCCGCGAAATGGAAGAGATGGCCAACAACGGCATCGCCGCCCACTGGCTGTACAAGTCCACTGGCGACGAACAGCCCAAGGGCACCCACGCCCGGGCCCGCCAGTGGGTCAAGGGCGTGCTGGAAATGCAGCAACGGGCCGGCAACTCCCTGGAATTCATCGAAAGCGTGAAGATCGACCTGTTCCCGGACGAGGTCTACGTGTTCACGCCCAAGGGTCGGATCATGGAGCTGCCGAAAGGCTCCACGGCGGTGGACTTTGCCTACGCGGTACACACCGATGTCGGCAACAGTTGCATTGCCTGTCGGATCAATCGCCGTCTTGCACCGCTGTCCGAGCCGCTGCAAAGCGGCTCCACGGTCGAGATCGTCAGCGCCCCGGGCGCGCGGCCGAACCCGGCGTGGCTCAACTTCGTGGTCACCGGCAAGGCGCGCACGCATATCCGCCACGCCCTGAAACTGCAACGCCGCTCCGAATCCATCAGCCTCGGCGAACGCCTGCTGAACAAGGTACTCAACGGTTTCGACAGCGCCCTGGACAAGATTCCGGGCGAACGCGTGCAGGCCATGCTCCACGAATACCGCCTGGAACTGATCGAAGACCTGCTCGAAGACATCGGTTTGGGCAACCGCATGGCCTATGTGGTCGCCCGCCGCCTGCTCGGCGAAGGCGAACAACTGCCCAGTCCCGAAGGCCCACTGGCGATCCGCGGCACCGAAGGCCTGGTGCTCAGCTACGCCAAGTGCTGCACGCCGATTCCGGGCGACCCGATTGTCGGCCACCTCTCCGCCGGCAAGGGCATGGTGGTGCACCTGGACAACTGCCGCAATATCAGCGAAATCCGCCACAACCCGGAAAAATGCATCCAGCTCTCCTGGGCCAAGGATGTCACCGGCGAATTCAACGTCGAGCTGCGCGTCGAGCTGGAACACCAGCGCGGCCTGATCGCCCTGCTGGCCAGCAGCGTCAATGCCGCCGACGGCAACATCGAGAAAATCAGCATGGACGAACGCGATGGTCGCATCAGCGTGGTCCAACTGGTGGTCAGCGTGCACGACCGCGTGCACCTGGCCCGCGTGATCAAGAAACTGCGCGCCCTGACCGGCGTGATCCGCATTACCCGCATGCGCGCATAAGCTCCCCCCTACGTAGCCGCCCATTACAAGGAACCCGTTCATGAGCAAGACCGTTATCAGCAGCGACAAGGCCCCGGCCGCCATCGGCACCTACTCCCAGGCAATCAAGGCCGGCAACACCGTCTACATGTCCGGCCAGATCCCCCTGGACCCGAAAACCATGGAACTGGTGGAAGGCTTCGAAGCCCAGACCGTACAAGTCTTCGAAAACCTCAAGGCCGTGGCCGAAGCCGCTGGCGGTTCGTTCAAGGACATCGTCAAGCTGAACATCTTCCTCACCGACCTGAGCCACTTCGCCAAGGTCAACGAGATCATGGGCCAATACTTCCAGCAGCCTTACCCAGCCCGCGCCGCCATCGGCGTCGCCGCGCTGCCACGCGGTTCGCAGGTCGAAATGGACGCAGTCCTGGTCCTCGAGTAACGACCAGCCACAGCGCCCTCGAACAACCCCGCACTGCCTGGCGCGGCCTTCGTCGCCGCGCCAGCTTCGTCTGCAAAGGATTCCACCATGCGCAAAGCGCTTGCCTTCCCGGTGTTTGCCCTCCTGCTCGGCGGCTGCGCCAGCGACCCCGCCAAATATGACATCAGCGGCACCTGGATCAACCAGGCCGCCATCGATGCCGCCGTCAAGAAAGGCAGCCTGCGCGAAGCGCTGGAGACCTACGGGCCGAATCTGGAATGGAACATCGACACCCGTAACGGCCAGGTCAAGTACAGCAACGGCTTCGAACGCCCCGAGGGCCATGTGCGCGCGGACGGCAAGCAGAAGTGGCACGTTGACTTCTATGGCAGCACCGGCACCTCGCTGGTGCGCGACGGCAAGGAACTGATCCAGGGCGCCAGCGATTCAGAACCGGAACAGCCTTTCGTCCGCGCCGAAACCGAACTGCCAGCCAATGCGCCGGTCGGTGCCAGCTTCGAGCAGGCCTTGTACTCAGCCTACATGGGTGGCGACTGGAAGATCAGCAGCGGCCCAGGCGCGGGCGGTCAGGTCAAGTTCCTGCCGGACGGACGCCTGGAAGGCTTGCCCGGCAACGATCGCTACGCACTGTGCCTGGCCGGCGATTGCGCCTCCATGAGCGGCCGGAACGACAGCATCTGGTTGCAGCAAGGCAACAAGGGCAATGCCTGGATTTTCGTGCGCAAGGGCAAGCAACTGGAGATCTTCCAGGCGCTGAACTCGGCCCAGCCCGATGAGCAGCCGCAGCTCAACCCCGGTGCCCGCCAGTGGCTGCTGGAGAAGTAAGGGAAGATCCACGATCTTCGCGGAGCTCCCCCCGTGGCGAGCGGGCTTGTCGGGACGCCGCAGAGGGGCGAGGCCTCCATGAACGCTTCTCAGCGACCTTCAAGAATCGCCGCATAGCCCTCGCGGAAACTCGGATATCGTGGCGCCCAGCCCAGGGCCCGTGCCCTGGCATTGCTGCAACGCTTGCTGCCAGTGCGACGAACGCTGGCATCTTCCGCCCACTCGGTCACCCCCAGGTATTCGCGCAACCAGCCCACCACCTCGGCCAACGGCGCCGGCGCATCATCGACACCGATATAGCAATCCTCCAGCACCTTGCCGGCACGATCAGCCTCGAGCAGAAACGCCAACAGGCCGGCCGCGTCATCGACATGAATCCGATTGCCATATAAAGGCGGTTCCACCGCCACCCGATAACCACGCCGGACCTGGGTCAACAGCCACTCGCGACCCGGACCGTAGATACCCGTCAGGCGTACCCGGGTTGCCGGAATGCCGCTGTCCAGCGCCACCTGCTCGGCCTCCAGCATCAACCGCCCGGAATAGCCCTCGGCTTCGGTCGGCGAAGCTTCGTCGACCCATTCGCCCGTCTGCTGGACATAGACGCTGCTGCTGGACACGAACAGCAGGCGCCGAGGCTGCTGGCCCGATTGCCTGAGCCAGCTCAATACATGCCGCAGCCCTTCGACGTAGGCTGCGCGATAACCGGCCTCGTCGTGCTCGGTCGCGGCGGCGCAATACACCAGATAATCCAGCGGGCCACTCGGCCAGGTGTCGGGACGTTGCTCGGCGAACAGATCGCCCGCCACCCCCACAACGCCTTGTGGCAAACGCGAAATCGAGCGGCGCAGACCCTGCACCCGCCAACCCTGGCCGAGCAATTGCGTCGCCAGGCGACCACCGACATCGCCGCAACCGGCAATCAGAACAGAAGGAGCAGACATCACGGATCTCCACGAAAAAAGCCAGCACCTGGTGCTGAAAATTGATCAACGCTTAGCAATGGAAGAAAAAAAGAGAATCTATTGCTTTTGTTAACAAGAAGTATTTGCAATAATGCACGACCAAATGTTCTCGGCCCCACGAGGCCTGGAAGGACAGACCCTTTTCTATCTTCTCTCAGGTCCGACCAGCATGACACGCTATCAACGCCCCGATTCGTCAACTCAGCCCCATAGCTCATCGCGCGCCTGGCGCTCGGTAGCGGTGTTGCTGTTCAGCCTGTTGCTGGCACCGACGCTGACGTTCGCCGACGAAGCGCCCGCCCATGCCGCGGCGGCCACTGCTGCCCCGGCCCCAGCCGATCATGTCACCGCCGTCGCGACACCGGCCGTTGGCAGCCCGATCCAGACCGAGAATGCCGGACCGCTCGAAGCCATGAATGCCGACGCGCGGCCAGTCGAAGACAACAGCCTGGGCATGGCCCACGACCTGTCGCCCTGGGGCATGTACAAGAACGCCGACATCATCGTCAAGATCGTGATGATCGGCCTGGCCATCGCCTCGATCATCACCTGGACCATCTGGATTGCCAAGGGCTTCGAGTTGCTCGGCGCCAAGCGCCGCCTGCGCCGTGAAATGCTCGCCCTGAAAAAGGCCCGCACCCTCAAGGAGGCCAGCGATACCGCCAACCAGCAGGGCAGCCTCGCCCACCTGCTGGTGCATGACGCCTTGGAAGAAATGCACCTTTCGGTCAACAGCCGCGAAAAAGAAGGCATCAAGGAGCGTGTGAGCTTCCGTCTCGAACGCCTGGTCGCCGCCTGTGGTCGCAACATGAGCAACGGCACCGGCGTGCTCGCCACCATCGGCTCCACCGCGCCCTTCGTCGGCCTGTTCGGTACCGTATGGGGCATCATGAACAGCTTCATCGGCATCGCCAAGACCCAGACCACCAACCTCGCCGTGGTCGCCCCGGGTATCGCCGAAGCCCTGCTGGCCACGGCCCTTGGCCTGGTCGCGGCGATCCCGGCCGTGGTGATCTACAACGTCTTCGCCCGCTCCATCGCCGGCTACAGGGCCCAGGTGGCCGACGCTTCGGCCCAGGTGCTGCTGCTGGTCAGCCGCGACCTCGACCACCTGCCGCCCGAGCGCGCCACGCAAACGCCGCATATGGTGAAAGTGGGGTAATCAGCCATGGGCCTGCATTTGAACGAAGGCGGCGACGATCTCGCCGAAAACCACGAAATCAACGTCACACCGTTTATCGACGTGATGCTGGTACTGCTGATCATCTTCATGGTGGCCGCGCCCCTGGCCACCGTGGACATCAAGGTCGACCTGCCCGCCTCCAGCGCCAAACCGGCGCCGCGGCCGGAAAAGCCGGTGTTCCTCAGCGTCAAGGCCGACCAGCGCCTGTTCCTCGGTGAAGACGAGGTCAAGGCCGACGCCCTGGGCGCCAGCCTCGACGCCCGCACCCATGGCAAAAAGGATACGACGATTTTCTTCCAGGCCGATAAAGGCGTGGACTACGGCGACCTGATGCGCGTGATGGATGCCCTGCGCGCCGCCGGTTACCTGAAAGTCGGCCTGGTGGGACTCGAGACGGCAGCCAAGCAATGATCAATACGCGCCAAAAGCTGATGCGCTATGGCGCCAGCCTGGGCCTGGTGCTGGGCATTCATACGGTGGCGATCGTGATTGCCATGAACTGGTCGGTGTCCAAACCCGTCGAGCTGCCGCCACAGGCGATGATGGTCGAACTGGCACCGCTGCCACCGGCCCTACCGCCACCGGCCCCGCCCAAGGCGATCACCCCGCCACAGCCGCCCGCGCCAGTGGAAGAACTGCCGTTGCCCAAGCTCGCCGAAGCGCCGAAGCCGACGATCGCGGTGCCCAAGCCGGTCAAGCCGAAACCCAGGCCGCAACCGCCCAAGCCACCAGTGAAGCCGGAGCCGGTGAAGGAAAAGCCCACGCAAGAGCCTCCTGCCGATACACCACCGCCCCACGCGCCAGCGGAAAAAACCGCCGCTCCAGCACCAGGTCCGTCGCCCCAACAGCTCGCCGCGAAAGCCAGTTGGGAAGGCGCCTTGCTGGCACACCTGGGCAAGTACAAGCAGTATCCGCAAGCCGCGCAAGCGCGTGGCAAGGAAGGCTTGAACCGTCTGCGCTTCGTGGTGGACGGCGAAGGCAAGGTACTCTCGTATGAGCTGGTGGGCCGCTCGGGCAACGCCGATCTGGACCGCGCCACCCTGGAAATGATCCGCCGCGCCCAACCGCTGCCCAAGCCACCAGCCGAAATGCTGAGCAACGGCAGCATCGAGATTGTCGCGCCGTTCGTGTACTCCATCGACAGGCGCAACCGCTAGACACCCGTGGAAGCGGAGCTCGCCCGCGAACAGGCCCTTGAGGCCGCTAAAAGCTTCGCGGCGGTGCGGCGAAGCGACAAGCTCCGCTCCCACAAAAGCGCCGCCCTCCCCACAAGCTCGCGTTGTAGCGCCCGAACAAGAAACCACTAAAACCGACATGTACGACAATCGTCGTTCAGACTGCGTCTGATAACGTGCGTCTATCGATGGTAGCCGTTATGCTTGGCCCGGCAACCTCATGGACGCTCGCTATGACTCTTACAGAATTACGCTATATCGTCACTCTCGCCCAGGAACAACACTTCGGCCATGCGGCCGAGCGTTGTCACGTCAGCCAGCCGACCCTGTCGGTAGGCGTGAAAAAGCTGGAGGACGAACTCGGTGTGCTGATTTTCGAGCGCAGCAAGAGCGCCGTGCGCCTGACCCCCGTCGGCGAAAGCATCGTCGCCCAGGCGCAGAAGGTTCTCGAACAGGCCCAGGGCATCCGCGAACTGGCCCAGGCCGGAAAAAACCAGCTGACCGCGCCGCTGAAAGTCGGGGCGATCTACACCGTCGGCCCCTACCTGTTCCCGCACCTGATCCCGCAACTGCACCGGGTCGCCCCGCAGATGCCGTTGTACATCGAGGAAAACTTCACCCACGTGCTGCGCGACAAGCTGCGCAACGGCGAACTGGATGCGGTGATCATCGCCCTGCCGTTCAACGAAGCCGACGTGCTGACCCTGCCGCTCTACGACGAACCGTTCTACGTGCTGATGCCGGCCTCGCACCCGTGGACCCAGAAAGAAACCATCGACAGCGCGCTGCTCAACGACAAGAGCCTGCTGTTGCTGGGCGAAGGCCACTGCTTCCGCGACCAGGTCCTCGAAGCCTGCCCGACCCTGCTCAAGGGTGGCGACACGGCCAAGCACACCACGGTCGAATCCAGCTCGTTGGAAACCATCCGCCACATGGTCGCCTCCGGCCTGGGCATTTCGGTCCTGCCGCTGTCGGCGGTGGACAGCCATCACTACGCCCCTGGCGTGATCGAAGTCCGTCCGCTGACGCCGCCCGTGCCGTTCCGCACCGTGGCCATCGCCTGGCGCGCCAGCTTCCCACGGCCCAAGGCGATTGAAATCCTCGCCGATTCGATCCGCCTGTGCTCGGTGGCCAAACCTCCCGCGGCGAGCTGATCGACGTGGCTGAACTGTCGCAAGTGTCGGTCACGGCACTCAAGGGGGTCGGCGCGGCCATGGCCGAGAAGCTGGCCAAGGTCGGCCTGGAGAATATCCAGGACGTGCTGTTCCACCTGCCCCTGCGCTACCAGGACCGCACTCGCGTAGTGCCCATCGGTGCCCTGCGTCCGGGCCAGGATGCGGTGATCGAAGGTGTGGTCAGTGGCGCCGACGTGGTCATGGGCAAGCGCCGCAGCCTATTGGTGCGTCTCAATGATGGCACCGGCAGCCTGAGCCTGCGCTTCTACCATTTCAGCACCGCGCAAAAGGACGGCCTCAAGCGTGGCACTCATGTACGTTGCTACGGCGAAGCCCGCCCCGGTGCTTCCGGCCTGGAAATCTACCACCCGGAATACCGCGCCATCAGCGGTGACGAGCCACCGCCGGTGGACACCACCCTGACACCGATCTATCCACTGACCGAAGGCCTGACCCAACAACGCCTGCGCCTGCTCTGCCAGCAAAGCCTGGCGATGCTCGGTCCACGCAGCCTGCCGGACTGGCTGCCGCAGGAACTGGCCCGCGACTACCAGCTCGGGCCGCTGGACGAAGCCATCCGCTACCTGCACCAGCCTCCCGCCGATGCCGATGTCGACGAACTTGCCCTCGGCCATCACTGGGCCCAGCACCGCCTGGCCTTCGAGGAACTGCTCACCCACCAGTTGTCCCAGCAACGCCTGCGGGAAAGCTTGCGAGCCCTGCGCGCGCCGGTCCTGCCGAAGGCGCAAAAGCTGCCCGGGCAGTTCCTCGCCAACCTGGGCTTCCCGCCGACCGGTGCCCAGCAACGGGTCGGCAACGAGGTCGCCTACGACCTCAGCCAGCCGGAGCCGATGCTGCGCCTGATCCAGGGCGATGTCGGCGCCGGCAAGACCGTGGTCGCCGCGCTGGCCGCCCTGCAAGCCCTGGAAGCCGGTTACCAGGTGGCGCTGATGGCGCCGACCGAGATCCTCGCCGAACAACACTTCCTCAATTTCCAGCGCTGGCTGCAACCGCTGGGCATCGAAACCGCCTGGTTGGCCGGCAAGCTCAAGGGCAAGGCCCGCGCCGCCGCCCTGGAGCAGATCGCGGGCGGCACGCCGATGGTGGTCGGCACCCATGCGCTGTTCCAGGACGAAGTGCAGTTCCGTAACCTGGCGCTGGTGATCATCGACGAACAGCACCGCTTCGGCGTCCAGCAACGCCTGGCCCTACGCCAGAAAGGTGTTGGCGGGCGGATGTGCCCGCACCAGTTGATCATGACCGCCACGCCGATCCCACGGACCCTGGCCATGAGCGCCTACGCCGACCTCGACACCTCGATCCTCGACGAACTGCCGCCGGGGCGCACACCGGTAAATACCGTGCTGGTGGCCGACAGCCGGCGCTTCGAAGTGGTGGAGCGAGTGCGCGCCGCCTGTGCCGAAGGTCGCCAGGCCTATTGGGTCTGCACGCTGATCGAAGAATCCGAAGAGCTCACCTGCCAGGCCGCCGAAACCACCTTCGAAGAACTCACCGCCGCCCTCGGCGAACTGCGCGTCGGGCTGATCCACGGCCGCATGAAGCCGGCGGAAAAGGCTGCCGTGATGGCCGAATTCAAGGCCGGCGCCCTGCAGCTACTGGTGGCGACCACGGTGATCGAAGTCGGCGTCGACGTGCCCAACGCCAGCCTGATGATCATCGAGAACCCCGAGCGCCTGGGGCTGGCGCAACTGCACCAATTGCGCGGCCGGGTCGGTCGGGGCAGCGCCGCCAGTCACTGCGTGCTGCTCTACCATCCACCGTTGTCACAGATCGGGCGGCAACGCCTGGGCATCATGCGCGAGACCAACGATGGTTTTATCATTGCCGAAAAAGACCTGGAACTGCGCGGTCCCGGGGAAATGCTCGGTACCCGCCAGACCGGACTCCTGCAATTCAAGGTCGCCGACCTGATGCGCGACGCCGACCTGCTGCCAGCGGTGCGCGATGCCGCGCAAGCCCTGTTGGCTCGCTGGCCGCAGCACGTCAGCCCGTTGCTGGAGCGCTGGCTGCGCCATGGCCAGCAATACGGCCAAGTGTGATAGACCGCACAGTTTATGGACCATTAGGGCGGTCAAGCTGGTTATACTGGGGAAATTGTAGGAACCCGGATACAGACCATGACAGAAGTTGCCCTCATCGATGCAACCCCGCACACCCCGTCTGTGGTCCGGCTGCTGCTCGACAAGCTCGCCATCCGCTATAGCGAGGTCTTGGACCAGCCTGGTCTGCCGACCGCGCGCAAAGTCCAGGCCGTGCTACTCGAGGATGCAGTCGGTGCACTCATGGTGCTGTTTCCCCAGAGCCAACTGCTCGACCTCAATCGCCTGACCGAACTGACCGGCCGACGCCTGACGGCCGTGCCCACCGAACGCATGGAGCGCATGCTCGGCAAACACAGCCTGCACCTGCTGCCGGGCTTGCCCGGGCTGACCAGCTCACCGTGCCTGTACGAAGAGCAGTTGCTGCGCGAACCGAGCCTGCTGATCAACTCCGGCGAAGCCGGCCTGCTGCTGGAAATTTCCAGCGATGACTTCAAGAGCATGCTGAGCAAGGCCAGCGCCGCCAGTTTCGGCGAAGCGGTGGCCGATATCCGTCCCAACCTCGACCGCCCGCACGATGACCGCGAGGAAATCACCCAGGCGGTACAAGCCTTCACCGCGCGGCGGATCCAGCAGCGCCTGGAGGCGACCATCGAGATTCCGCCACTGGCGGAGACCGCACAAAAAATCATCAAGCTGCGGGTCGACCCTGACGCAACCATCGACGACATCACCGGCGTGGTCGAAACCGACCCGGCGCTGGCGGCCCAGGTCGTGAGTTGGGCGGCGTCGCCCTACTACGCCTCGCCGGGCAAGATTCGCTCGGTGGAAGATGCCATTGTCCGCGTGCTGGGTTTCGACCTGGTGATCAACCTGGCGCTGGGCCTGGCCCTGGGCAAGACCTTGAGCCTGCCCAAGGACCAGCCGCAACACAGCACGCCTTACTGGCAGCAATCGATCTACACCGCCGCCGTGATTGAAGGCCTGACCCGCGCCATGCCGCGGGCCCAGCGCCCGGAAGCCGGCCTGACCTACCTCGCCGGCTTGCTGCACAACTTCGGCTACCTGCTCCTGGCCCACGTCTTCCCGCCGCATTTCTCGCTGATCTGCCGGCACCTGGAGGTCAATCCGCACCTGTGCCACAGCTACGTCGAGCAGCACCTGCTGGGCATCAGCCGCGAGCAGATCGGTGCCTGGCTGATGCGTTATTGGGACATGCCGGACGAGCTGTCCACCGCGCTGCGCTTCCAGCATGACCCAAGCTACGACGGTGACTATGCCGCCTATCCGAACCTGGTGTGCCTGGCGGTGCGGCTGCTGCGCAGTCGCAATATCGGCTCGGGCCCGGATGAAGAGATTCCGGACGCCCTGCTCGAACGCCTGGGGCTGAGCCGCGACAAGGCCGACGATGTGGTGAACAAGGTCCTGGAAGCCGAAGTGCTGCTGCGCGAACTGGCTTCGCAGTTCAGCCAGGGCTAAGCCCCCCCCGGTGGACAGAACGCCCCCTGTGGCGAGCGGGCTTGCCTGCGCTGGGGCGCGAAGCGCCCCAAACCCTGCAATCGCGGTGTATCAGAAATAACGGGGATCATGGTTTTGCGGCTGCGCGCAGCCGAACGCGGGCGAGCCCGCTCGCCACAAATGCCCCCGCGGCAAACCCTACAATATAAAACTTCAGGCTTTCTTTTTCCGCGGCTTGAGGTACTTCATCAAGCCCTGGAACCACATCACCAGCGCCGGATTGCCCTTGATCTGGATCGACTTGTCCTGGATTCCCGTCATGAACGCCAGTTGCTTGTTCTTCGCCTGCAACGTGGCGAAGCCATAGGCGGCATCCTTGAAGGCAATGGCAAACGCCGGCTCCGGATAAGTCCCGGACTGGCTGCTGATGCGCTGATCCTTGACGATAAAGTGACGAGCCACCTTGCCGTCCAGGGTCTGCAGTTGGAACACCAGGGCCTTGTCGGCCAGTTGCTGCTGGAAGGCGGGATTATTGCGGCTGGCCCGGGCCATCAACAGGCCCATTGCCCAGAGAAGAAAGCGAAATTTCATGCACACAGCCTCGGCAGAAAAAATTAACGGCCGACGCAGTGTAGCGCTTTACCTGAAGAACGCCACCGATCTCCCGCTTTACCCAGGAGATCGGCTGGCGTTTAACGCTTATACCAACAAATTGTCCGACGATCCGTCACTCACGCATTCGGGCAAGGAACCGGTGCCCAGTCACCCAGGTCCGGGTTCTTGCACATGCTGTTGACCTGCGACTGGCCGCTGGTGGCCACGTCCTGGCTCGCGGCTTTCTTGGCGTTGGCGTCCTGCAGCGTCTTCTCGGTGGCTACCGCTTCCTTAGGCACAGTTGGCAGCACCGGTTTCTTCGCCACTTTCACTTTCTTGCCCTTGCCAGTGGTCGGCGCGACAACCGGGTTGGTATCGGCGGTCGCCACGGTGACCACGTCGGTCCGCTGTACGCCGACCTGCTGCAGGTCCTTCTCATAGGCCTGGGTGTAGTTGTTCAGGTCTTCGGCGGCACGCCCGTTCACCGCGACGATCAGGTCATTGGACTCTTTCAGGCCGGCGACGATTTCCGCCAGGCGCTTGCGACCTTCGGCGTCACCGACGGTCTTGGCCTTGCGGGCCGAGACAAGGTTGGCGAACTCACGCTGGTAGCAGCTCTGCGACGCCTTCGCATAGGCGGTGTTGCGATCCATGTCGGTGGCGCGTTTGTTGATGTCCTGGGCATAAGAACCGATGCGCTGGTTGTCATCGGTGATCTGCTTCTGCTTCTCGGTGTAGTAACCCGCCGCACCACCCACCAGGGCACCGCCGGCCGCACCGATGGCGGCATTGCGCCCACGCTTGCTGGAGTCATCGCCGGTCAACGCGCCAAGCGCGGCACCACCCAATGCACCGAGCACAGCGCCAGTAGCGACAGACTTGGTCATGTCCGAGTCAGTCGCGCGCAAGTGCTGCACCGGCTCGTAACAGGTCGGGTAGTACTCGACCTTGGTGGTCGCGCCGACTTTCGAGGTCGGCGAAGTGGCGCAGCCACCCATCAGCACGGTGCTGAATCCGGCGGCAACCCACAACGCGGCACGGCACTTGGAGGTCGAAACAAGGGGTTTGCTGGAGAAAATCATGTTCATGTTCCCTTTTTTGGTTTGTCTTGCCCGGTACGGCACCCTGCCGTCCGAGTCCCCTCTACGCTCGCCGGATACCGACCGCTCATGACTTCTGGGCGGTCGACGCGAGCAACGCTTTCAAGATCGCCGCCGGATCGGCCCGCTGTTGCTTGCGGTAATCCCCGACATGACGAACGAACAAGGTGGCCCGTGCGACCAGGCTGTTGCCGAGCACGGGTTTGCGATTGAGTTCTTCCTTGACCCGCTGGAACTGCGCCTGGATCACCGCATCGGTGTAGCGCGTGGCCGTTGCCAGGTTGTCGATATAAATCGCCACCGCGCCGTCCAGCGCGCTGCTGCCGTTCTCGATGGCGACGGCGAACAGCTTCGCGGCGGCCTCATCCTTGGCCTCAACGGCCTGCTGCTGGCTCTTCTTCAGATTGGTCAGGCGAATGTTGTAGTTGTTGACGGTCTCGGCCACCAGGGCTGCCGATTGGATCAGGTTGCCGGCGGCCTCTTCACGCTGGCGAGCGATCAGCGAGACGTTGCGCTTGAGCTCTTCGTTGACCAGTCCCAGTTCGGCTTGCAGCTTGGGGTCGGTGCTGGCGGAAATGATCCCGTCCAGGCGCTTGGTCGGATCCTGGGCATCATCGATGGCGTCGGTCAGGGAAGCCAGCCGACCTTCCTGCTGCCATTGGCTGAACAACTCCTTGTAGCGCGAGCGCGGTGCCGAGAGTGCGCCGACGGCCACGCGGAAACCGGTGGTTTCGTTGCTCTGCTCGGTGCCATCGGCGGCGAACAGCGGATATTCGCGGCGCATGCCGGTAAACAGCGTGCCCTCGCCTTCCAGGTAGTTGCCGCCCTTGACCACGAAACCGCCGTAGGTACCCTGGCGCCGCCCGGCATGCACCAGCTGGAACGACTCCTGGACCATCTGCGCGGCGTTGCCGATCACGTCGAACATCCCGATGGGGTTGGGCAGCTTGGTGCCGATCGGCATCAACCGCGCTGCCTGGCCGGTGCCGCCGGCCACCTGGTTGAACACCGCGTAGTCGGACAACGGCCCATCGCTGTCGCTACCCGGCGCCCGCCGGGGAAACAAGCGCGCTTCCAGGTCCTGGCGACTGACCGCCTGGGCGCCACGGGCAGCGAACTCCCACTCGACTTCGGTGGGCAGGCGGACAAAACCCAGGCCGCCATCCTCGGCCGCCGAGCCACGGCCGCTGACCGGCAGCAGATCACGGTGGTACTTCATCAGCCAGGCGCTGTAGACCGCCGAAAAACGCTCGGCGTCGAAACGCGATACCTTGACCTTGGGCAGGCGTCCGGCCACGCCGCTGGGAGCATCACAAGCCGGCGCCGGCTCGCCGCTGGCCAGGGCTTGTGCCTGAGCCATCACCAGGGCGTACTGACGGGCTGTCACCGGGTACTTGCCGATGAAATAGAACATCGGCTTGAGCGGCGAGTCAGCGTCGGTCTTCGGCAAGGTCGGGGCAATCGATTTCTGCCAGGCGCCGGGCAGGTCCTTGAGGGTGAACTGGCCGTTGATGAAATCCCGCCGATAACCGGAAATGAACGACTGCTTGTAGCCCGGCTCGTCCTCGCTGAAGGGGTAGCCGAGGCTGATCTCGCGGTCGTCCAGGGTGCCACGCGCAAGCACATAGACCGCGCGAAAGACCATTTCGCCGTCGCACGGCAGCGGCAGACTGATGTCATCGGCCAGGGGCTTGGGATTGTCGAGTTTCTCACTGTCCTCATCGGCCCGCGCCCAGGAACCCAGGCACAGGGAAGCGACGAGAACCGCCAGGGTCGCGCTGCGCAACTTACACATCTCTGATCCCTTCCGAAGCTTCTATCCGCGCCACGCGCCAGCCCCCCAGGGCGGCAGCCAGAGCACAGACCGCCAACACGGCAAAAAGTGCCAGCAGGTAATGCGGCAACAGCAGATGGCTGGCGTACTCGCCGACCGCCTGGACGAACAGTCGGTTCAGTCCCCACTCCGCCATCGCGTAGAGCACGCCACTCAAGCACGCCGCCAGCACGCCGGTGTACAGCGCTTGCAAGACCACGAACAGCAACAACGCGGCAGTGCCGAGACCCAGCAGGCGCAGCACCGACAACTCGCGGCGCTTGCGCTCGACCGCCGCCAGGGCGCCGGCGAAGATCGCCGCGAAGGCACCGCCCAGCGCCAAGCTGGCGATGAGCCAGAATACAATGGCCAGGTTACGACTCAGGGACTGCACCTGGGCAATGGTCTGGGCCTGGGTCGAGACCAGCAGGTTGCGCTCGGCGAAATACCGGCGCAGCGGCTCGACATCGGTCAGCGCCCGGGCATACAGGCGAAACCCCGGATAGACCCGCTGCGCGGCATTGCCCGCCGGCTCGCCGGCCCAACCGAACACCGGCACGCCGCGGCCGTCGCGATAATCCTCGGCGGCTTCCAGCAAGCCCAGTGGAGCGAACAGCGCATCACGCTCGAAGGCTTCCAGTGGCAGCACCGCCTGCACCTGAATCTGCGTCTGGCGGCTTTCCAGGCGACCGGCCACCTGCCGGCCGAAAGACACCTGCAACCAATCGCCGGCCTTCACGCCGAGTTTCTCCGCCGCCGTCCGGCTGAGCAGCATCGCCGCCAGGCCGACCGGCGCGGGCATGCCACCGAGCAATGGATCGCCATCGGCGGTGGGTAACATTTCCACGGTGACCACCGGGCCCTGGGCACTGCTCGACAGGTCGGCGGTCGCCGCGATCTGCCGGGTGCGCGGCAAGGCAAAGGCAACCTCTTCACGCTGCCCCAGCCCGGCGATGAACGCCGCACTGAAACGTCCCCCGCCCAAGGGAATGATCTCGCGCACCGTCGGGTCGCGCTCCAGGCGCTCGGTGAGGCTGCTGACCAGGCCGAACTTGAGGCCGAACAACACCAGCAACGGCGCGATCACCGCGACCAGCGCCAACACCGCACAGGCCGACAGCCGCCAGTCGACGCGATAATCCTGCCAGGCCAGCCCGGCGACCAGGACGGCGCGGCTCATGGCGTCACCTCCAGGGTCGCGGTGACACCGCCATCGCCATCGCGCCGACAGGCAATCCGCAGCACCGGCACACCAAGTTCGCGCACCAGGGCTTCGTCATGGGTCGCGATAACGCAACAGGCGCCCCGCTCCCGGGCCTGGTTCAGCAGTAATTGCATGACCCGTCCGGCATTCAGCGGATCAAGCGCGGCGGTCGGTTCATCGGCCAACAGCAGCCGTGGCCCATGGGCCAGGGCCCGGGCACAACTGACCCGCTGGCGCTGGCCCACGGAAAGCGCCTGGGGTCTCTTGTCCAACTGATCGGCGATTTCCAACTGCTCGGCAAGACGCTGGACGCTGCCGTCATCCTTCATGCCCAGCAATTGGCGCGACAAGGCGATATTCCCGCGCACATCGAGAAAACCCAGCAGGCCGCCAGTCTGCAGCACATAGCCGAGCCGCCGACTGCGCAGGGCCGCCAGACGATCATGCCGGCCCTCGCGCCAGAGCGCGGCGATATCCAGCGCACCGGCCGGGTCATCGAAGACAAACAGGCCCGCCCGGTCCGGCGACAAGACCAGCGCCAGCAGATCGAGCAAGGTGCTCTTGCCACAACCGCTGGGCCCGACCACCGCCCATTGCGCGCCGGGCGCCAGGCTCAGGCGCGGCACCTCCAGGCTGTAGCGCTGGGCGCCCTCGCCCCGCGTCTTGCGCACCTCGCGCAGACTGATCATCACGGCAGCGTCGACAACGGCACGCGGTACAGCGCATCACCCGGCTCGGCATCGCCGAACCGGACCCAATTGGCCACATCGTTGTGGAAGGTTTCGTAGAGGCGGATCTTCGAATCCAGTTCGTCGATAAAGTCTTCCTGCTCGGCCACGCTCAGCGACAGCCAGAGGTCCTGGGTCATGTTCAGCGACTTGCTGCGGTACGGCAGGCCCTCCAGGTACTCGCCGAGGATGCCGCCGTCGGCCAGGTTGCCGCCCTTGCGCAGGGCCTGCGGGTCGCGGCTCATGTAGGCACTGGCGCTGGCGATTTCCTGGAAGAAGTCCTTGGGCGAAGTCTGGGTCTTGCGCGCGGCGTCGACGATCAGTTTCAGCGACTGTTGCAGCTCGTTGAGTTGCAGCTTGGTCAACATCACGCAGACCTGGAATGCCGGCAGCGCCGGGTTGGTCAAGTCGCGATCGGCGGTCCAGGCGCTGACCAGTTGCGGTGCCTGGCTGGCCGCCTTGTGGCCGAGGAAATCCATGTGCATCGCATAACCGATGGCCGCCGACTTGTCCGCCAGGCTCGGCGAGGCGGCCAGCAGCGGCACGGCCTGGGTCTGGTTGCTGCGGACCTGATGCACCAGATTGGCGAACACCGAGCCGATCTCGCCGACCCGCTCGCCGAGCTTGTGCACGTCGCCGCCCTGGACCGGGATATACAGGTCGCCGATCCGCGGGTTGGCGTCGGCGGTCAGGGTCCGGTACTGCTGCTCGGCGAAAGCATGGTTCTTCTTCCCGGCATCGCTGCGCAGGTGCAACGCGTAGATCTTGATCTGCTTGCCCAGCGCGGCCTGGCGAATCTCCGCCTCATTCATCCGGGTGCTGCTGTAGGGATCGTTCTTGCGTAGCGAACCGGCATCGGTGACCAGCAGGATCAACCGCCCGCCATAACCCGACCAGTCCATGCCATCGACCGCCTGCATGACCCCGGCGAAGGAGTCCTCGTTGAACGAATGACTCGAGATCGTCGACGCCTTCACCTGCCGCGCCAGTTCCAGGAAGCGCTCGGGATCGCGGCCCTGGTCGAGGGTTACGAGGGTCTTGGTCAAGTACTCCAGGCCCGGGGTTTTCTGGACATTGTTGCGAAAACCGATCAGACCGAAGCTCACGCTGTCCAGCTCGCCGCGCTGGGCGATCTGGCTTTGCAGCTCGTGGACCACGTCGCGGACCTGATCGATATACGGTTGCATCGATTCCGTGGTGTCCACTACCAGCACGATGGCCGTGCGGAAAGTATCGGCGGCGACCGCCGGCGCGGCGCCATTGCCGAGTGCTTTCGGCGTGCTGCCGGGGTCGATGGAGGCGACTTTCAGCAACTGTACCGGCTGCCCGTTCTCATCCAGGCTTTCCCGCGAATCAAAAATCGGCAGCAGGTAGAACTGGTTCTGCGGCACCGCGCTGGCAGCCGGCTCCAGGGCCAACACACGCTGATTGTCCTGCGGGTTTTTCTGCGCATTGAGCAGCAGGTTTTTCGCCGCCGACGGGTTGGCCAGCAGCTTGTCGATATCCGTGGCATCACGCAGGAACATCACCGGTGCCCGCCCGGAGCGCTCGGTGAATTTCAGCACCAGGCTCTGTTTCCACTCACTGACTTTCGAACCGGGCAACCAGCCCTCGCTACGCCCGTCACTGGCCGCGCCCACACGCAACCAATCGGCCCCATCGACAACCTTGCGTTGATAAACATAAAGCACCGAGAACGCCGGCAAGACCTTGTCGGAGCGCCCGCCCGGCGAGCTGAACAACTGTGCGCCGGGCTGGCTCAGGACACGCTGGAACAGGGTCTTCTTGCCCACCATCAGCAAGGGTCGATTGCCGCCATCGGCTTCGCCCGGCACAGGGTCGCCAAGCGTCGGCAGCAAGGTCGGCGTGGTACTCGCCGTCGCAGTGCTCGTCGCGGCCGGCGTGGTTGACGATGGCGGAGGCGACACCGCGGTCGTGCTCGAAAGTGGCGTGCCATTGACCGTCGATGGGGTGGCTGCCGCTGTTCTTACCGGCGTATCCGCGCCGAGCCACCAGTAACCGGCCCCCGCGATGCCCAGTGCGGCCGCGACTGCGACGCTCAGTAACGCCAGCACCGGACCTCGACGTTGCGGGGAGTCGGTACCGCTCTGCCGCACCGGCTGAGGGGTGGGTCGGGACGGCGGCGCCGGTTGCGCCGGGGCGTGGCTGGGGATTTCAATCGATACCGGCGTCAGGCCGCCCAGATCAGCCGCCGCGGGCTTCTCGGACGAGGCCGTCGGGAGCGCCAGAGGCTGGATCAGAGTCGACTCCAGCGGCTCGGGCGGCAGGTTATCCAGCGCCCGCAGCAAGGCTGCCGCATCCGGAAAACGTTCCGCCGGGTCCTTGGCCAGCAGTTGGCGCAGGATCGCCTGGTAGCGGCCATGCTGGAGCGGCAGTTCCGGCAGCGGCTCGGTCAGGTGCGCCAGCGCCGTGGACAACGCATCGGGGCCGGTGTAGGGCAACTTGCCGACGAGGATTTCATAGAGCACCACGCCCAGGGCATACAGATCGGCGCGGCCGTCGAGGTCCTGGCCACGGGCCTGCTCCGGGCTCATATAGCTGGGCGTGCCCACGGCAAACCCGGCCTGGGTGAACTGGGTCCGATCGTCCAGCGACTTGGCGATGCCAAAGTCCGAGAGCACCGCCGTGCCGTCGGCGCGGAACAGGATGTTGGCCGGCTTTACATCGCGGTGCACCAACCCCTGGGCATGGGCATAACCCAGGGCCGAAGCGATCTGGCGGACATACGCCAATCCTTGCTCCGGGCTCAGCCCCGCCGCGATCCGCTCCTTGAGCGTGCCATTGGGCAGGTACTCCATCGCCATGTAATACAGCTCGCCGACATTGCCGATGTCGTGGATCGTCACCGTATTCGGATGCGACAGTCGCGCCAGGGTCCGACCTTCGCGCAGAAAACGCTCGCAGAAGGTCGGGTCGGCGGCCAGCGCGGCCGCCATCACTTTCAGCGCCACCTTGCGCTCCAGCGACCGTTGGGTCGCCAGGTAGACGGTCGCCATGGCGCCTTCGCCAATCTCCTCGCCTATATCGAATCCGGGAATCAGAATATCCATGGTGTCGGGGGTCTTCAGGTGGCTTTGACGACAATCGCCGTAATGTTGTCGGGGGCGCCCCGGGTCAGGCCCAGGTGCACCAGGCTGCGAACCACGTCATAGGGGTCGGCGTGCACCAGCACATCGCGGATCTCGGCGTCCTCGGCGGTCTTGTTCAGGCCGTCGCTGCACAGTAGGTAGGTGTCTCCGGGCAACACCTGGAACGGCACCATCGACAACTCCAGTTGCGCCTCCACGCCGATGGCCCGGGTGACGATGTTCGCCCGCGGGTGCACCCGCGCCTCGGCCTCGCTGAGCAGGCCGCTGTCCTGCAGGTCCTGGACGTAGCTGTGATCGCGCGAAATGCTCTCCAACTGGCCGTCGCGCAGGCGATACAGGCGACTGTCGCCGGCCCACAGGCAGACGCCCTCGGCGCCGCGTACCGCCAACAGCACCACGGTGCTGCCCATCATGGCCACGCCACGGTTGGCGGTTTCCTCGCGCACCGCGGCATTGACCTCGGCCAACCGCGTGCGCAGGGCCGTGGTGTAGATCGCCAGGGCGTCCGAGGGTGGAACGCGGCGCAGGGTGTCGACGATCAGGCTGCTGACATAGTCCCCCGCCGCGTGTCCGCCCATGCCGTCGGCCACCACCCAGAGCCCGGCGCCGGGCAGTTCCAGGAAGGCGTCCTCGTTGATCTGTCGGACCATGCCAACATGGCTGTAGCTGGCCGACTGGTAAGTGATTGCAGGTGCGTGAGCCATCTAGATCGATGCCCCCTTGCCCAGAAGAAAACTGCCGAAATCGGCGGTCGCCGGCAGGCCCGCGCAACGCATCAGTCCCGCCTCGATCCGCTGCGAGCCACGCCCCCACCAGAGGCTGCTGCCGACGCAGGCCTGTTCGGCCAGGGCGCTGACACGGCTCGGCGCGTCGAGCGCGGCCAGGCGCTGCAATCCGACGAAGTCGCTGGAGGGCACCTTGTTGGCGAACGGCAAGCCGCCCAGGTCCTCGACGCCCTGATCGAACACCTCGAAGCCAGCGCCCTCTTCCAGGGTCGCCAGCAACAGGGTTTCGACCTGCTCGAACCAGCTGTCCGCGCCGCCGAGCACCGCCGTCAAGGCGTGTCCGGGATCGAGGGGCTGGGCCACGGTCAGCGGAAAGTAGCGCCCGACCCGATCGATGCTTGGCATCAACACCCCAGCCAGCGCATCCGGCCCGCAGACACCCGCGGCCAGCACAAAACGCCAGAGCGGACTGACCAGGTACACGTTCAGCCAATCAGCCCCCAATTGCTGCTGGCTGGCGAGCAACCCCGAGGCCAACCAGGCATCCCAGGGCTGGATAAAGCTCTGCGGCAGGCCGCGGCTGACAAAGTCGCCGCGACTGGCCAGCTTGCCGTAGAAACCTGCTGTCGTCATAGCCGCTCCGGCAGGCTGAAGCCGCTGAGCACGCGGCTCTTGAACGGGTTGAAGGCACTGCTCGCGCGCAGTTCGTAGGAAATGCTCGCGCCGTCCACCCGCAGCCGCAGGTTGAAACGATCCGGTGAGTTACCCGCCACCAGGTCCGATTGCTCCAGCAGGCGGAACCAGGCCCAGGGCCCGTCCAGGGTGATCCCGGAGCGCCCGCTGGCCGACGGCGGCGAGATCGACAGGCGAACCACGCCGACGCTGCCGGGGTTCGGCCATTGCATCGCCACCGGCCGACTCGGACCGTGGTCATAGCCGACCTGCTGGCCGTCGAGCTCAAGCTGGAACTGGCTGATGGAAGCGTCCATCGCCACCGGTTTGAGCTCAAAACGCACGGTCGGCTGGGTGCCGCCGGAGCGGAAGAACGCATCGCGAATCGCCGCGGCACGCTGGAAGGTCTGCAACACCCCGGGCGAGATGCCCAGTTTCTGCGCCGCTCCCGGCTGCCAGCGCCAAGGCGTCGTCGAAGTGTCGACGTAGGGTTGCAGGTACTTGCGGAAGTAGTTGTCCATCACCCCACCGACCCCGAAGAACAGGCCGAAGTCCTCCAGCGTCGCATCCCGGGCACTGCCAGGCGCCAGCGGATAACGGCCACTGAGGGATTGCCGGTAGACGTTCACCACTTCACTGGTCCAGGCCGCGTTCAGTTGGCTGCGCACGCCCCCCATCATGCTATTGGTAGTCGAGCTGACCACCGATTTGACCAGCCCCTGGACCAGCGGTGGCTGGCGTTCGGCGGTCAGGCTGACCCGCGTCGCGGCGGCCGAGGCCTGGTTCTTCGCCTCGCCGAGCAGGGCATCGCCGCTGGCACCGGACATGGCGCTGACCTGCACATAGAGCGCATTCAGGTCCGCCAGCAAGGCGTCGATGGCCGCCGGCTCGCCTTCGCCCTTGTTGACCAGGGCATTGAGCTCGGCGAAGTGCGCGCTCACCGGGTCCTGGCTGTCCACTGGCGCGCTGTTGCCCGCCGCCTGTTCCTGACCGAGCAGGGAGCCCAGGCGTTGCTTGAGCTGGTCGACATTACCCGCGACCGGCTTGCCCTGGGCCGCCAGCAGCCGTTCTTCCTGTTGCAGATCGGTTTCCTTGGCCACCGCCAGCAACAGTTTCTTCAGCGGCGAGGTCGGACCGGAAATCACCCGCAGCACGTCGGAGGCCTGGGCCACGCTGGTGATCGGCACGAAGTCGATATCGGCGAGCAAGGCGTCCCACTGGCGCAGGTAGTCCTGGAAATACAGGCGCCGCACATCCGCCGCCAGGCTGGCGACATTCTGCTGTTCGGCCGGGTCGCGACCCAACACCCACTGCTCTTCGGCCAGGGTATTGGCTTGGTTCAGGCTGGTCAGCAGGAAGGCCTGTCGATAACCCTTGACGGTGAAGAAGCCGCTCAGGGGATCGCCCAGGGGCTTGCCGCTCTTGCGACTGAACACCAACGCCGCATCCCGTCCGGCGGCCTCGTTCAGGCGAAAGTCCGGCACGCCTTCCGGCAGTTTCTGGCGTTTGACCCGGTCATAGACCCGTTGCGCCACCGGCAGTTGCTGCAGTTGCCGGCGCAAGTCGTCGATCAGCCGCTCGTCCAGCCGGGCATTCGGTGGACGACGCTCGAACAGCGCTTGCAGATGTTCGCCGAGGGCGGCGCGCTGCTCCGGCGGCAAATCCCGCGGCAGGCTGCGGTCCCAGTCGAGGGCGATCCAGGCCTTGATGAACTGCGGGTCGTAATGCTCGTTGTCGGCCAGCATCAAGTAGGCTTTCAGGCCCTCGTAAAGGAAGTCCGAATTGCCGCCGCTGTGCAGTTGCTCCTCGACACGGGTCAGCAAGCGTGGCGCGAACACCGCGATCAGCAACTTGCGATAGACGCTGGCGGATTCGGCTTCGAGCATGTCGCCCTGGTACAGGCCCAGGCCTTCGGCCCAGCCCGGCGCGTCGCCGGCCAGGTACTTGACCGCATTGAGCAACGGCAACACCGCCAGCACATCGCGTTGCGCCGAGCTGAGGTTCTGCACGCTCTGACCCAGGGGCGCGACCTTCTGGTCGACCTGGGCGATGTACGCCTCGTTGGCGCGGAAACTCACCCACCAGAGCGTACCGACCACCAACACCACCGCGACCGTGGCCGCCAGCACCCCGCGTGCCAGCCATTTACGGCGTTGTTCGACCTTGGGGTTGACCCCCACCAGACCACGCTCGGCGAAGGCCACGGCGGTGAACAGCTTCTCGATGAAGTAGCTGCGCCCGCTGCCCGTCTGGCGCGCCAACTGCTGGCGGTCCAGGTTCATGCTCTGGGCCATGGCGCCGATCAGGCGGTCGATGGGGCTGCCTTCCTGGGTGCCACTGGTGAAGTACACGCCGCGCAGCAAGGCACGATCTTCATAGGCATTGGGCTTGAACACACCGTCGAGGAAATCCTGCAGGCAGGTCTTCAATGCGCCGAACTGCTGCGGGAAACCGTAGATCAGGTCGCGCCGTGCCGGGTCGCGCTCCTGTTGCAGACGCTCCACCAGCCGCGCATTGAGGCGCTGCTCAAGGCCGGCAAATTCTTCGCGGAACCGCACCAGCGGCCCTTCGGCGTGCTTGCCGTCGTCCAGGTCAAAGGTCATGCCCCAGACCTGGGCCCGCTCTTCCTTGCTCAGGGCGTCGAAAAACTCCATGAACCCTGGCACCAGGTCGAGCTTGGTCAGCATCAGGTAGATCGGGAAACGCACGCCGAGCTGGGTATACAACTCCTGGATCCGCGCGCGGATCGCCGTGGCATGGGCGGCGCGCTCGGCGTCGGTGCCGAGCAGCAGGTCCGACAGACTGATGGCGATAAAGGCACCGTCGATGGGCCGCCGTGAACGCTGGGTCTTCAACAGGTCGAGGAAACCCAGCCAGGCCGCCTTGTCCACCTGGGCATGGCTGTCCTGGGTGGTGTAGCGCCCGGCGGTGTCCAGCAGCACCGCTTCGTCGGTGAACCACCAGTCGCAGTTGCGTGTACCGCCGACACCGCGGATCGCCCCGGCGCCGAACTGCGCGGCCAATGGGAAATGCAGCCCGGAGTTGACCAGCGCGGTGGTCTTGCCCGAACCCGGCGGGCCGATGATCACATACCACGGCAGCTCATACAGGTTGCGACGCTCGTCACCGCCGAGCTTGGCTTTCTTGAGCAGCGCCAGGGCCTCGGCCATGCGCTGGCGCAGGGTCGCCAGTTCCTCGGCGGTGGCGACACTGGCGGGATCCGGCGGGGTTTCCGCGGCCAGGCTCTGCATGACCTTGGCCGCCTGGCGCCGGGCCTGGATCAGGCGGAACACGCGGTAGGCGATCCACACCGCGAAAATCAGCACGATCAGTGCCCAACGCCGCCCCTCCGGCACCAACACTTCCAGCAATGGGCCGACGAACCAGATGATCAGGCTCAAGGCGATCAGCCCCAGCAACGGGATCACCCAGCGAACGACAAAACCAAAAAACGCCTTCACTCGACTCCCTCCGCCAAGACTGTGATTTCCACCCGACGATTCTTCGCCCGACCCTCGGCCGTGGCGTTCGAGGCCAGCGGTTCGGTGTCGCTGCGCCCTTCGGCGCTGAAGCGCGCAGGCGTGCCAGTCTTCGCCGCGAGGATCTGCAACACCTGCTCGGCGCGGGCCTGGGACAGCGCCCAGTTGGACGGGAAGCGCAGGGTCGCGATGGGCCGGTTGTCGCTGTGACCGGTGACCCGCACCTGGCCCTTCACTTTGCCAATGGCATCGGCGATACGCAGCATCAACGGCTGGTAGTCGTCGACAATGCTGGAACTGGCCGAGGCAAAGAGTTCGTCGCCGCGAATGGTGACCACCGAGCGGTCGACCTTGTCTTCCACCGCAACCTTGCCGGCCTTGATGTCATCGGCGAGGAAACCGGCCAGGCGTGGCCGCTCCACCACCTTGGGCTGGACCACCGGACGGTCGATGGTCTGCACCGGGATCTCGCCCAGCGCGTGGATATTGCGAAACACCGGCTCGGCATCGGCGGCCAGCTTCAGGCGCAGGCCGAACAACAGCGCCAACAGCAATGCCAGGCCGATGGCGATGCCGACCCAGGGCGGCATGAACTGGCTCAACCGGTCACGCGCCACTGTCAGGCCGCGCCAGTGCGGCGACAGCTCGCGCTCGTATTCGCCACGGGCACTGCGAATCGCCGCGCTGGTGCGTTCGCGCAGGGCATCGAGCTGGCTGCGCCCATCGATCATCACCCGGTAACGGCCTTCGAAGCCCAGGCAGATGCACAAGTACAACAGCTCCAACAGGTACAGGCGCTCGCGCGGGCTTTGCAGGCAATGGTCGAGCAACTGGAAGACTTTCTCGCCCCCCCAGGCTTCATTGTGCACGGTGATCAGCAGGCTCTGCTTGCCCCAGTCGCCGCCACTGCCCCAAGGCGTGCTCAGCACTGCCTCGTCGAGAGCGGTGCACAGCGCATAGCGCGCCAGCAACACGTCGTTGCGCGCAATACCGGCGCCTTCGGCGCGTTCCTCGAACTGCCGCAGATAGGCCAGCAACTGCGCCCGCAAGCTGGCCGGCGCTGGATGGGCAATGGTGTTGCGCAGCCGCGTCAGCAGAGCCAGCAAGGGCCCGGCGGCGCTCTCCAGCGGGTTCAGGCCTTGCGACTGGCCGACCGGCAGCGGCGCGGCCGGCACCGACAGCGCTGCCGCAGGTTCAGCCCGGGCGGGCTCCGGCGCCCGGCCACCGGGGCGCGGCATGAACTGGGTACGGTCGTTGGCGGGCACCGATTGGCCCGACGGATCATCGTTGGCACTCATCGCCGCTTACCCTCGGATGGCCCAGAAGGCCAGGTTCAAACCGGGAAAATCGCCGGCGACATGGAACGCAAAGCCACCGGAGTTCTGCAGCTGCTTCCAATGCTCGCTGCCCCGGTCGAGTTCGTAGTAGGTCGACCCGGCATGGAACGGAATCTGCCGCGGCGCCACCGGCAGCGGCAGCAGGCCGATACCCGGCAGTTGCAAGTTGACCAGGTCGCGGATGTGCTCCACCGAACCGACCTTGCTCTGCTGGGCGAAACGTCCGCGCAGGGTTTCGCTGGGGATATCGGCGCGCACCACGAGGATGAAGCTGGCGTTGTCGATCAGGCTGCGGTCGGCCAGCATCGCCACATGGATGCCATAGGCTTTCTCGACAATCGGAATCGGCGTCGCCTTGCTGTCGATCAGCATCGACAGGGCTTCGCGCAAGGCTTGCATGACCGGAGCGAAGCTCAACGCCAGGTCATCGTGCTGATACGCCGGGAACGCGGCGGGACGCCGACCGCTGCTGGCGAACGTGGAAAACTCACCAGCCAGGCTCACCAGCTCGCTGTACAGGCGCTCCGGGTGCAAGGGGCTGATCTGGTTCAGATGGCTGATCAATGGTTGGGCGCGGTTGACCAGTTGCAGCAGCATGAAATCGGCGATCTCCGAGGCACCACCGGCGCCCGAAGCCACCACCCGCCCGGCCAGGGCCTCGCCACGCTGGTGCAGCAGACCCAGCAGTTCACTGCGAAACGCCATCAGCGGCTTACTCGCCGCGACGTCGAGTACCGGCGGCACATAGCTGTCGTCGAGGACCAGGGCGCGGTCGGCACGTTTTTCCTTGACCCGTACCAGCCCAATGGCGGCGTAGTCGCCCAGGCCATCCTCGCCGGTCAACAAGCGCAAGGCCCGCGAACCCAGGGCCACCGGCGCACGGTTCTCGAACGGCGCGTTATCGTCACGTACTTCGCGGACCTGGCTCAGGTAGCGTGCGCCGCCCAGTTCCTCGCCTTCGTCGACGGTGTCCCGCGAGCCCGCGCGCTTGAGCGGCAAGGCCAGATAGACCAGGCCATCGCGCAGATGGTCTGCGATGGTCAGCGGGCTCGGTGCCAGGTCATCAACGGGAATGTTGAACGGCGTGCCGTCCGGCAACAGGCCCCGGGCCGAGACGATGGCCAGCTTGCCCTGGGCCAGCAGGCCCTGGTCGATCAGCAGCTCGGAAAAACCCCAGGCGCCGACGGCCAATGGGCGGCTGCGGGCATCGATCAGGTTTTCCAGATAACGGTCATGCTGCTGGAAGTGCTGCGTTCCAATGAACATGCCTTCCGACCAGACCACTCGATTGTTCCAGGACATGGCTTCTCCGTTTGCCTAGGGGGCGGTGCGGGTTGGGGTCACGACGACGGCGCTGCGCACGGCACGCACATCGAGGCTGATCTGATAGTCGTTGAGCTGCTTGGGGGCGATGGTCAGCAGCGTGCGCCAGAGCGCTTGGTCGATCTCGCGATAGCCCACCACCAGGCCGACCTGACGGGTCGCCGGGTTGAGTGCCCGCTCGAGACTCATCTGCTCGCCAGGCTGGACCAGGACTTCGTCCTGGTCGATCAGGTCGGCACCGAGGGTCGCCTGGGCACGTTCGGCCAGGGCGAAGTAGTCGGCACGATTGAAGTTGGCGCTGTTCTTCAGCTCGAAAATCCGCACGCGCACGGGGGCGGGCACGCCGTCGGCACCGGGATTGAGACCGGCAATGGCGTGGAAATGCAGGGAAGCGCTGGCGCTATCGGCAACGGGCGCCTCGGCGGGTGGTGGAGCAACCGCGTCCTTGGCACATGCGCCGAGCAACAGCGTGAGGGCTGCGGCCAGTAAAACTCGGTAAATCATCCTGCGTCCTCAATGACGTTATGAACTTTCCGTTAAATCCTGTTTTGCGACCAAGCCTTGGAACTGTGGTGCCTATGCTGGCCTCTTCGCGGGCAAGCTGCGCTCCCACAGGTTTTGCGCCGTACACAAAACCTGCATACGACTCGTTCTATTGTGGGAGCGGAGCCTGTCCGCGAAGAGGCCCTCGAGATCGCTAAAAGCTTCGCGGCGCCTGCTCCTACAGGTCCGTGGCGTTCTCAATGCCTTATCCCTTGCGCAACCGCGCACTGTGTTCCTCATACGCCCGACTGAACTCCCGACCGAACAGGTCCTGGAAATCCTCTTCGGCCTCGCGGGAAATATTCGTGTACAGCTCGGTGAACTGCTGCCAGTACTGGGCCTGGCGCGAACCGCTGAACAAGGTCGACAAACCGCCAGGCTTACCCATGCGGGTCTCCAGCTCCGACGGCTCGAAACGCTTGAGCAGGTGCTTGATCGCCGCTTCCACTCCGGCCATCACCGCCATCTGGTGCGCCCGCAGGTCATCGAAACTGTCGCTGACCGCCTGATCCGGCGCCATGAACGCCTGGTTGCCGTGACGCAGCAGCAGGAGCAGCGCTTCATCGGCATTCGGGGCGAATTTCAACGGGTTGTTTTCCACCGGGCGAATCAGCGTCTGCTGCATGCGGAACTCACCCTTGAGACTGCTGCGGGCCCGCAGCACATCGATCAGACCTTCGACCATCAACCGGTAGCTGCGGCCAATGGCTTCCATCTGCGCTTCCACCTGGGCGGTGTCGATACGCAACTGGTCGAGACCGGCCCCGCGCAGGAAGGCTTGCAACAAATCGGCCTGGGCAGCACCGGACGCCGCCAGCACGGGGGTCGGCTGACCGAGCGGGGCCACCGTGGGCGTGGATGTCGGTGTCGGTGTCGGTGTCGGTGTCGGTGTCGGTGTCGGCTCGACGATAGCCTCGGCAATCGCCACGGCAACAGGTATCGGCGCGCTGAGCGGCGCCTTGGGCGTATCGCCGAACAGATCCCAGTCTTCGGGAATCACCCCCGCGCCTGGCGCTTTCGGTATCACCACGGGTGCCGGGCCGGCCACTGGCGTCGGCGGACGAAAGTCATGTTGCTGGGCGGGTACATGGTCCGGCTGGGTCGCCGGAGGAATACTCGACGGCGCCAGGAAATCGAACAAATCCGGCAGCGTGTCCAGCGCCGAAGCGCCCTGGAAATGCGCGGCCGGGGTATTCACCGGCGACGCTACGGGTGCGGCGGCGGCCCGCCCCATCAACGCTTCGAAGCTGTTGGACGAATCGCCACCCGACAGACTCTCGTGGGCCAGTTGCAGATTGAAATCGATACGCGCACTGATCTCGTACTCACCGATGCGGATGACCTCGCCGTCCTGCAACGGCTCGCTGTTACCTCTGCGCAAGCGGATACCGGCATGAACCAATTCCACACCATTGGTACTGTTATCGGTCAGATAGTAACGACCATCCTTGTATTGAATAACGCAATGTTTCGAGGAAACCAGCCGCTCCGGATCGGGAAGCACCCAATCATTCTCGGAACTACGGCCAATTGCCATCATCCCCGTATCCATGGATTTCTCCGGACATTGACCAGGGGTGATCTTGTGATAACTAGTGATAGTCAAACACAGCGACATTGCGCCTCCTTGCTGTACTTCCACGCACGAGCCACCCAGCACAAACGCCTTGTGCCGGGTCCCGCCAGGGTCATGAGAATCCTGGAAAAAGCCTATTTATTTCAGCCAGTTCGCCGAACCTTGTGGATTCTACCTACAAAACTCTTAAAAACGCACACCGTCTGACTCAGTGGTCGACAGCCTTGACGAGTGTGTCACAACGGTAACAAAGGGCCGATAGCTTACCTTGACAAGCCATAACTACTACACCAAAAATGCACAACTTCTTGCTTATAGATGATGGCCAAATGATGCCACTCTGTATATATCAACAAGAAATATGAGAGTTTTCTGAAGGAACTTTCGCAACAAACGCCTGACTATCCAGCAGGCCGATAAGGAGATCGATTTTGGTGGATGTGCCGTTGTTGCTCGCCGCTGTTTCAGCGAACTCGCCCTGTGGCGAGGACCTGGAATATGACGCGCAATTCTTACAGTTGGAGCGTGACGCCCAAGGCAAACCCGAGCGCATCATGGGCGACTCGGTGCAAGCGGCCGAACCTCCGGCGTGGCGCGCCATCGAGCAGTCGAGCACGGCGCTCCTGCAACGCAGCAAAGACCTGCGCATCACCCATTTTCTCGTCCAAAGCGCCCTGGCCCTCGACGGCCTGCCGGGTCTCGCCAAAGCCCTGACCCTGGTCAGCCAGATGCTCCAGCAGTACTGGGATGAACTCTATCCGCTGCTCGATGCCGATGATGACAACGACCCCACGGTGCGGATCAACGCGCTCTCGGGCCTGGCCTGCGACACCAATATCCGCCTGCTGCGCGAAAGCCTGCTGACCCGCTCCCGGGCCTTCGGCAGCGTGACCCTGCGCGCGGCGCTGAATGCCAGCGGCCTGCAAGGTTTCTCCGACGAAAGCCTGAACCCCGACGAACTGGCCGGCGCCCTGCGCGACAGCGACCCCGAGCAACTGGCCACCGTGCGTGGCGCGCTCAATGAAGCCCGCGACGCCGTCGACAGCATCGAACGCTTCGTCAGCGACCAGGTCGGCTCGGCCCAGGGGGTCGATCTCAGCGCCCTGCGCCAGCCACTCAAGCTGGCCTTGCAGATCCTCGCGCAATACGCGCCCGGCACTGACGCCGACACTGACGCCGGCGAATCAACCGAGAATCAATCCGAGCTGGCACCCGCTGGACACGACCACCTCGCCGCGGCTCCGGCAGCCAGCCGCGGCGTACCGCCGGGCGAGATCGGTAACCGCGATGACGTCCTGCGCAGTCTCGATCGGCTGCTGAATTACTACTCCCGGCACGAGCCCTCCAGCCCGCTGCCGGTGCTGTTGACCCGGGCCAAGAACCTGGTGCACGCCGACTTCGCGACTATTGTCCGCAACCTGATTCCCGATGGCCTGTCCCAATTTGAAAACCTGCGGGGCCCCGAGGGCGAATAAGCCCGTCGGGACCCCGCCGCTTAGTTAACGGCAACCACCGATAACGCCAACACCGTCGCTTGAGCGACCAGGAGCAACAACGTGGCGAACACCAGCTCTCAGAAATTCATTGCGCGCAACCGCGCGCCACGGGTCCAGATCGAGTACGACGTAGAGCTCTACGGTGCCGAGAAAAAGGTCCAGTTGCCCTTCGTCATGGGCGTGATGGCCGACCTCGCTGGCAAACCCGCCGAACCCCTGGCGCCGGTCGCGGACCGCAAGTTCCTGGAAATCGACGTCGACAACTTCGACTCGCGCCTCAAGGCCATGCAACCACGCGTGGCGTTCAACGTACCGAACGAACTGACCGGCGAAGGCAACCTGAGCCTGGACATCACCTTCGAGAGCCTGGACGACTTCAGTCCGGCCAACGTCGCGCGCAAGGTCGATGCCCTGAACAAGCTGCTCGAAGCCCGTACCCAGCTGGCCAACCTGCTGACCTACATGGACGGCAAGACCGGCGCCGAAGAAATCATCATGAAGGCCATCAAGGATCCGGCGTTGCTCCAGGCCCTGGCGAGTGCGCCAAAGCCCCAGGACTCCGAGCCCAGCGCTTAATCAGGACGAACGATCATGACCCAGTTGCAGCAAGACAATCAGGCGTTGCCCGGCACCACCACCGAGCCCAGCGAATTCGCCAACCTGCTGATGCAGGAATTCAAGCCCAAGACCGAGCGTGCCCGCGAAGCCGTCGAGGGCGCCGTGCGCACCCTGGCCGAACAGGCCCTGGCGCAGACCGACCTGGTGTCCAACGACGCCATCAAGTCCATCGAATCGATCATCGCCGCCATCGACGCCAAGCTGACCGCGCAGATCAACCAGGTGATCCATCACCCGGAGTTCCAGCAGCTGGAAAGCGCCTGGCGCGGCCTGCACTACCTGGTCAACAACACCGAGAGCGATGAGCAGCTGAAGATCCGCGTGCTGAACATCGCCAAGCCGGAACTGCACAAGACCCTGAAGAAATTCAAGGGCACGGCCTGGGACCAGAGCCCGATCTTCAAGAAGATGTACGAAGAGGAATACGGCCAGTTCGGTGGCGAACCCTACGGCTGCCTGGTGGGCGACTACTACTTCGACCAGTCGCCGCCGGATGTCGAACTGCTGGGCGAACTGTCCAAGGTCTGCGCGGCGATGCACGCGCCGTTCATTGCCGCCGCCTCGCCGACCGTGATGGGCATGGGCTCGTGGCAGGAACTGTCGAACCCGCGCGACCTGACCAAGATCTTCACCACCCCGGAATACGCCGGCTGGCGCTCGCTGCGTGAGTCGGAAGACTCGCGCTACATCGGCCTGACCATGCCGCGCTTCCTGGCGCGCCTGCCCTATGGCGCCAAGACCGACCCGGTGGAAGCCTTCGCCTTCGAAGAAGACACCGACGGCGCCGACAGCGCCAAGTACACCTGGGCCAACGCGGCCTACGCCATGGCGGTGAACATCAACCGTTCGTTCAAGCACTATGGCTGGTGCTCGCGGATTCGCGGTGTCGAATCCGGCGGCGAAGTGCAGAACCTGCCGGCGCACACCTTCCCCACCGACGACGGTGGCGTGGACATGAAGTGCCCGACCGAAATCGCGATTTCCGACCGTCGCGAAGCCGAGCTGGCGAAGAACGGCTTCATGCCGCTGCTGCACAAGAAGAACACCGACTTCGCCGCATTCATCGGCGCCCAGTCGCTGCAGAAACCGGCCGAGTACGACGACCCGGACGCCACCGCCAACGCCAACCTGGCCGCGCGCCTGCCGTACCTGTTCGCCACCTGCCGCTTTGCGCATTACCTCAAGTGCATCGTGCGCGACAAGATCGGCTCGTTCAAAGAGAAAGACGAGATGCAGCGCTGGTTGCAGGACTGGATCCTCAACTACGTGGACGGCGATCCGGCCCACTCCACCGAAACCACCAAGGCCCAGCACCCACTGGCCGCGGCGGAAGTGGTGGTCGAGGACGTCGAGGGCAACCCGGGTTACTACACCTCCAAGTTCTTCCTGCGGCCGCACTACCAGTTGGAAGGCCTGACGGTTTCGTTGCGCCTGGTATCCAAGCTGCCGTCGGCGAAAGGGGCGTAACCCCCAACCCTGGCGGGCAACGCCATTCCTTGTAGGAGCCGAGCTTGCTCGCGATCGAGTGCGCAGCACTCGCAAAACCAGCGGACGCGGTCTTCCTGAAAGACCGGGGACTCAGGATTTACGACCGCTTCGCGGCCGATCGCGAGCAAGCTCGGCTCCTACAAAGGACCGCGTTATCCGTCACAACAGCGAACCCGCCGCCAACCGCGGCGAGTGCTGGCTAACAACATCGTGGTGAAGACCACACTGGAGAAAACATGGCTGTTGATATCTTCATCAAGATCGGCGACATCAAGGGCGAGTCCCAGGACAAGGCTCACAAAGAGGAAATCGACGTCCTCAACTGGAGCTGGGGCATGTCCCAGTCCGGCAACATGCACATGGGCGGTGGCGGCGGCGCCGGCAAGGTCAATATCCAGGACCTGTCGTTGACCAAGTACGTCGACAAGGCTTCGCCGAACCTGATGATGCACTGCGCCAGCGGCAAGCACATCGACAAGGTCACCCTGGTGGTACGCAAGGCCGGCGGCGAAAGCCAGGTCGAGTACATGAAGATCGACCTGGAAGAAGTGCTGGTCACTTCCCTGAGCACCGGCGGTTCGGGTACCGACGATCGCCTGACCGAGAACGTGACCCTGAACTTCGCCCAGGTCATGGTCGAGTATCAGGAACAGAAGGCCGACGGTTCCAAACAAGGCGGCCCGGTCAAGTTTGGCTGGAACATCCGCTCGAACACCAAGCGCTGATCCCCACGCCCCCCCGACGCTCAGCGTCGGGGGGGCGTCCGGCATTACCCCGAATTCGATTCATTCCCGGTGTCCGAGCATGGCCAAGCCTTCGTTTCCCGTTCAGTGGCGCCGCCGTTGCGCAGTGTCCAGCCCCTGTGACGTCGCGCGATGAGCAACGTGCCGAGCGATCTCACCCTGCGCGAACGCCTGCAACCGTCGTTGCTCGACCGTTTGACCGACGATGAACCCGGCAATCTCCAGGAAGGCAGCGACAAGCGCGTCCTGTCCCTGAGCCAGCTCAAGGCCTCGGTGCTGCGTGACCTGACCTGGCTGCTCAACAGCACCAGCCTGCTCGACGCCGATGCCACGTTGCACACCCCGGCCGGCACCTCGGTCATCAACTACGGCCTGCCAGCACTGGCGGGCAACAGTGCGTCGAGTATCGACGTGGCCGCCCTCGAACGCCTAATCCACACCGCCATCGCCACTTTCGAACCGCGCATCCTCAGCCATACGCTGCGGGTCCGGGCCCAGGTCGCCTATGGCGAGATGAACCACAACGCCCTGAGCTTCGAAATCGAAGGCGACCTCTGGGCGCTGCCGGCGTCGCTGCCGCTGCTGCTGCGCACCGACCTCGACCTGGAATCCGGCCATGTGCGCGTGGTTCCCGCCGAGCAACGGAGACGTTCATGAACCCGCGCCTGCTCGACCTGTACAACCAGGAACTGCAACACGTGCGCGAAAGCGCCGCCGAGTTCGCCAAGGAGTACCCGAAGATCGCCGGGCGCCTGACGCTGTCCGGGCTCGACTGCGCCGACCCTTACGTCGAGCGCCTGCTGGAAGGGTTCGCCTACCTCACCGCCAGGGTCCAGCTCAAGCTCAACGCCGAGTACCCGACCTTCACCCACAACCTGCTGGAAATCGCCTACCCGCATTACCTGGCGCCGACGCCATCGATGACCGTGGTGCAACTGCAGACCGACCCGAACGAAGGCTCCCTGGCCGGCGGTTTCACCCTGCCCCGCGACAGCGTGTTGCGCGCCACCCTGGGCAAGGACACCCAGACTTCCTGCGAATACCGCACTGCCCACGCGGTGACACTATGGCCGTTGCAAGTCAGCCAGGCCGAATACTTCGGCAACCCATCGGCAGTGCTCGGACGCCTGGCCGCCAGCGAGCCAAAAGCCAAGGCCGGCCTGCGCCTGACCTTGCGCAGCGGTGCCGAATTGCCGTTCAACCAGCTCGACCTGGACAGCCTGCCGCTGTACCTCAACGGTGCCGACGAACAGCCGTTTCGCCTGTATGAGCAATTGCTGGGCAATGCCTGCGCGGTGTTCGCCCGGGCCCCCGCTGGCGATTGGGTCGAACGCCTGCCCGTTGATGCCTTGCGCGCCTGCGGCTTCGACGACCGCGAAGCGGCGATGCCGGTGGTGCCACAAGCCTTCCAGGGCTATCGGTTACTGCAGGAATACTTCGCCCTGCCCCAGCGCTACCTGTTCGTCGAATTCGCCGAGCTGGGCCGCGCGGTCAAGCGCTGCGCCGGCCAGGAGCTGGAACTGATCGTGCTGTTCGAGCGCTTCGACCCGAGCCTGGAAAGCAGCGTCGGCGCCGCGCAGTTCGTGCCCTTCTGCACCCCGGCGATCAACCTGTTCCCGCGCCGGGTGGACCGTATCCACCTGTCCGAACGGGTCAACGAACACCACGTGATCGCCGATCGCACCCGGCCCATGGACGTCGAAATCCACTCATTGACCGGCGTCACCGGCCACGGCACCGGCCCCGACCAGCCGTTCCTGCCGTTCTATGCGGTGCGCGATCCGTCCCGCTACGGCCGCGACCAGGCCTACTACACCCTGCGCCGCGAACCGCGGGTGCTGTCCAGCGAACAACGGCGCAAAGGCACCCGCTCGACCTACATCGGCAGCGAAACCTTCATCAGCCTGGTGGACAGCCGCCAGGCGCCCTACCGTCACGATTTGCGCCAGCTGGGCGTCAGCGCCCTGTGTACCAACCGCGACCTGCCGCTGTTCATGAATGTCGGCAGCGGCAAAAGCGACTTCACCCTGGCCGACAGCGCCCCGGTCTCGGCGATCCGTTGCCTGGCCGGGCCCAGCCGGCCACGGGCCAGCCATGCCCACGACAACCAGGCCTGGCGCCTGATCAGCCAGTTGTCTCTGAACTACCTGTCGCTGAGCGAAGCCGGCCAGGGCGCCGCCGCCTTGCGCGAACTGCTGCGCCTGTACGGCGAGAGCAACGACGCCGCCCTGCAACTGCAGATCGAGGGCCTGCGCGAGGTCAGCAGCAAACCCTGCACCCGGCGCCTGCCGATGCCCGGGCCGATCGTCTTTGGACGCGGCCTGGAGATCACCCTGGAATTCGATGAAAACGCGTTTCGCGGCACCGGGGTGTTCCTCCTCGGCGCGGTGTTCGAACGCTTCCTGGCACGCTACGTGTCGATCAACAGTTTTACCGAGACGGTGATCCGTACCACCGAACGCGGCGAGATCATGCGATGGAAAGCCAAGCCCGGACGCCGTCCGACCCTGTGAGCACGCTCACGGCGATGCAGGCCGAACCCTGGGAATACGATTTCTTCCAGGCATTGCGGCGTATCGAGTGCGAATCGCCGCACCTGCCGCGCTTCGGCCATTCCCAGCGCCTGGCCGACGACCCGTTGCGCCTCGGCCAGCAGCTCGACTGCGCCTTCGCCCCGGCCACCCTGGCGTCCATGACCCCGGCCGGCGACACCACGCCGGCCCGGCTCGAGCAGTTCTTCTTCGGCCTCGGCGGGCCCAACGGCCCGTTGCCGCTGCACCTGACCGAGTACATGCGCGAACGCCAGCGCAACAATGCCGACAGCACCAGCAAACGCTTCCTCGATATCTTCCACCATCGCCTGTTGAGCCTGTTCTACCGGGCCTGGGCCGAAGCACGGCCGACCGTCAGCCACGACCGCCCGGACGATGACTACTGGTCCGCGCGCCTGGCCGCCCTGAGTGGCCGGGGCATGCCCAGCCTGCTCAACCAGGGCCTGATCCCGGACACCGCCAAGTTGCATTTCAGCGGCCACCTCGCCGCCCAGACCCGCTACCCGGACGGCCTGCGCGCCATCCTCGAAGAGTATTTCGGGCTGCCGGTACGGATCGAGGAATACGTCGGCCAATGGCTGCACCTGCCGGAGCGCAGTCGCCTCGGCGTCAGCGCCAACCAGTTGGGCGTCGACTTCTGCCTGGGCCGGCATGTCTGGGACCGCCAGCACAAATTCCGCATCCGCATCGGCCCGCTCAAGCTGGTCGACTACATGGGCCTGCTGCCCGACGGTGAACCCTTCCGCCACCTGGTGGCCTGGGTCGCCGAATACCTGGGGCACGAACTGGACTGGGACCTGAACCTGGTCCTGGAACGGCCACAAGTGCCCAAGCTGCAACTCAACGGCCAGTTCCGCCTGGGTTTCAATACCTGGCTCGGCCAACCCCAAGAAGATGCCGAAGACCTGATCCTGGCCCGGCACTACGCCGATCAGGCCACCTCGGCCCACCATTCAAGGAGCCCGGACCATGGGTGAAATCAGCCGCGCCGCGTTATTCGGCAAACTCAACAGCGTCGCCTACAAGGCCATCGAAGCCGCCACGGTGTTCTGCAAGCTGCGGGGCAACCCCTATGTGGAACTGAGCCACTGGCTGCATCAGTTGCTGCAATTGCAGGACTCGGACCTGCACCGCCTGATCCGCCAGTTCAATCTCGAGCCGGCGCGCCTGGCCCGCGACCTGACCGACGCACTGGACCGCCTGCCGCGCGGCTCGACCTCGATCACCGACCTGTCGTCCCACGTCGAAGAAGCCGTGGAACGCGGCTGGGTCTACGGCAGCCTGATGTTCGGTGAAAGCCAGGTACGCACCGGCTACCTGATACTCGGCATCCTCAAGACCCCGAGCCTGCGCCATGCCCTGCTGGCGCTGTCGGCGGAGTTCGACAAGATCAAGGTCGAGGCCTTGAGCGAGCGTTTCGACGAGTACGTCGGTGATTCGCCGGAAAACCACCTGGGCGCCAGCGACGGCTTCACCGCCGCCGCGGTACCGGGCGAAGCCAGCGGCGCCATGGCCCCCAGCGCCATGGGCAAGCAGGAAGCGCTCAAGCGTTTCACCGTCGACCTGACCGAACAGGCCCGCAGCGGCAAGCTCGACCCCATCGTCGGCCGTGACGAAGAGATCCGCCAGTTGGTCGATATCCTCATGCGTCGGCGCCAGAACAACCCGATCCTCACTGGTGAAGCCGGCGTCGGCAAGACCGCCGTGGTCGAAGGCTTCGCCTTGCGCATCGTCGCTGGCGACGTGCCGCCGGCCCTCAAGGATGTGGAACTGCGCAGCCTTGATGTCGGCCTGCTGCAAGCCGGTGCGAGCATGAAAGGCGAGTTCGAACAACGCCTGCGCCAGGTCATCGAAGACGTCCAGGCCTCGCCCAAGCCGATCATCCTGTTTATCGACGAAGCCCACACCCTGGTCGGTGCCGGTGGCGCCGCCGGTACCGGTGACGCGGCCAACCTGCTGAAACCCGCCCTGGCCCGTGGCACCCTGCGCACCGTGGCCGCGACCACCTGGGCCGAGTACAAGAAGCACATTGAAAAAGACCCGGCCCTGACCCGCCGCTTCCAGGTGGTGCAGGTCGCCGAGCCGTCGGAAGACAAGGCCCTGTTGATGATGCGCGGCGTCGCCTCGACCATGGAGAAACACCACCAGGTGCAGATCCTCGACGAGGCGCTGGAGGCTTCGGTGAAGCTGTCGCACCGCTATATCCCGGCGCGCCAGTTGCCGGACAAATCCGTCAGCCTGCTGGATACCGCCTGCGCCCGGGTCGCCATCAGCCTGCACGCGGTGCCCGCCGAAGTCGACGACAGCCGCCGGCGTATCGAAGCGCTGGAAATCGAGTTGCAGATCATTGCCCGCGAGCATGCCATCGGCGTCGATACCGCCGCGCGCCGTAGCAACAGCGAGAACCTACTGAACGCCGAGCGCGAACGCCTGGCCGAGCTGGAAGTACGCTGGGCCGACGAGAAAGCCCTGGTCGACGAACTGCTCGCCACCCGCGCCGAACTGCGCGAAAGCGCCGGTGTGGTGGACCGCGAGGCTGGCACTGAACAGAGCCACGTCCTGCGGGAAAAACTGGTCGACCTGCAACGGCGCCTCAGCGCCCTGCAAGGCGAAAGCCCGCTGATCCTGCCGACCGTGGACTACCAGGCGGTGGCCTCGGTGGTCGCCGACTGGACCGGCATTCCGGTGGGCCGCATGGCTCGCAACGAACTGGAAACCGTGCTCAACCTCGACCAGCACCTGCAAAAACGCATCATCGGCCAGGACCATGCGCTGCGGATGATCGCCAAGCGCATCCAGACCTCCCGCGCCGGCCTCGACAACCCGAGCAAGCCGATCGGCGTGTTCATGCTCGCCGGCACCTCGGGCGTGGGCAAGACCGAAACCGCCCTGGCCCTGGCCGAAGCCATGTATGGCGGTGAGCAGAACGTCATCACCATCAACATGAGCGAATTCCAGGAAGCCCATACCGTCTCGACACTCAAAGGTGCCCCGCCCGGCTACGTCGGCTACGGCGAAGGCGGCGTGCTGACCGAAGCGGTACGACGCAAGCCCTACAGCGTGGTGCTGCTGGACGAGGTAGAAAAGGCTCACCCGGACGTGCACGAGATCTTCTTCCAGGTCTTCGACAAGGGCGTGATGGAGGACGGCGAAGGCCGGGTGATCGACTTCAAGAACACCCTGATCCTGCTCACCACCAACGCCGGCACCGAACTGATTTCGCACCTGTGCAAGGACGCCGACAACGTGCCCGACCCGGAGGAGATCGCCAAGGCCCTGCGCCAGCCGCTGCTGGAGATTTTCCCGCCGGCGTTGCTCGGGCGCCTGGTGACCATTCCGTACTACCCGCTGAGCGACAGCATGCTCAAGGCGATCACCCGCTTGCAGTTGGGGCGGATCAAGAAGCGCGTGGAAAGCACCCACAAGGTGGCCTTCGATTTCGACGACGCGGTGGTCGACCTGATCGTCTCGCGCTGTACCGAGACCGAAAGCGGCGGCCGGATGATCGACACCATCCTGACCAACAGCCTGCTACCGGACATGAGCCGCGAATTCCTCACCCGCATGCTCGAGGGCAAGGCGCTGGCGGGGGTGCGGATCAGTGAGCGGGATAACGAATTGCATTACCAGTTCAGCGACGCGGGCGCCTGAGTCTATAGCGAATTGTGGCGAGCGGGCTTGTCGGAACGCCGCACCGCCGCTCTCGACTGCGAAGCAGTCGAAAAACCGGTCACTTCGGTCTACCTGATACACCGAATTCGCTGGTTTCAGGGGTGCTTCGCACCCCAGCGCGGGCAAGCCCGCTCGCCACAGAGGCCCGCCCGGCCACCACAATATCCAGAGATAAGCCATGCTATTCACCCAAGCCACCCGCCTGGCCCAGATCAACAGCCCTCTCGGGCCGGATGTCCTGTTGCTCAAGGATTTCGGCGGCGGCGAGGAGCTCGGGCGGCTGTTCGACTACGAATTGCACCTGACCTCCAACGACGGCGCCCTGGACCTCAACCAGTTGCTGGGCAAGCCCATGAGCCTGTCGTTGCAGGTCCAGGGCGGCCTGCGCCACTTCCACGGCATCGTCGCGCGCTGCAGCCAGAACGTCAGCCAGGGCCAGTTCGCCAGCTACTCGGTGACCCTGCGGCCCTGGCTCTGGCTGCTGACCCGCACCTCCGACTGCCGGATCTTCCAGCACCAGAGCATCCCGCAGATCATCAAGCAGGTGTTCCGCGACCTCGGTTTCTCCGACTTCGAAGACGCCCTCAGTCAGCCCTACCGCGAGTGGGAATACTGCGTCCAGTACCGCGAAAGCAGCTTCGACTTCGTCAGCCGGCTGATGGAACAGGAAGGCATCTACTACTACTTCCGCCACGAGAAGGACCGCCACGTGCTGGTCCTGGCCGATGCCTACGGCGCTCACCACAGCGCCCCGGGCTACGAGTCGCTGCCCTACTACCCGCCGGACGGCCAGCATCGCGAGCGCGACCACCTCAACGGCTGGCACCTGGCCCAGGAAGTCCAGCCCGGCTCCCTGGAACTCAACGACTACGACTTCCAGCGTCCCAGCGCACGGATCGACGTGCGCTCGGCCATGCCACGGCCGCACACCGCCGGCGACTATCCGCTGTACGACTACCCCGGCACCTATGTGCAGAGCCAGGACGGCGAGCATTACGCGCGCACCCGCATCGAAGCCATCCAGAGCCAGCATGAACGCGTCGAGCTCAACGGTAACGCCCGCGGCCTGGGCTCCGGGCACCTGTTCAGCCTCACCGGTTTCGGCCGCCAGGACCAGAACCGCGAATACCTGATTGTCGGCGCGCGTTACTATATCGCCCAGGAAAGCCTGGAAACCGGTGCCACCGCAGCCGGCGCGCAGTTCGAAAGCAGCCTGAGTTGCATTGACGCGCAACAGAGCTTCCGCCCGCTGGCGAACACCGCGCGGCCCACCGTCAAGGGCCCGCAGACCGCCGTGGTGGTGGGCCCGGCCGGCGAGGAAATCTGGACCGACCAGTTCGGGCGGGTCAAGGTGCACTTCCACTGGGACCGTCACGACCAGTCCAACGAAAACAGCTCCTGCTGGATTCGCGTGTCACAAGCCTGGGCCGGCAAGAACTGGGGCTCGATGCAGATTCCGCGGATCGGCCAGGAGGTCATCGTCAGCTTCCTCGAGGGCGACCCCGACCGGCCGATCATCACCGGTCGGGTCTACAACGCCGAACAGACGGTGCCTTACGACCTGCCCGCGAATGCGACCCAGAGCGGCATGAAAAGCCGCTCGAGCAAGGGCGGCACGCCAGCCAACTTCAACGAAATCCGCATGGAAGACAAGAAAGGCGCCGAGCAGCTGTACATCCATGCCGAGCGCAACCAGGACATCGTGGTCGAGGTCGACGAGAGCCATTCGGTGGGCCACGACCGCAACAAAAGCGTCGGCCACGACGAGACGGTGACCATCGGTTCGGTGCGCCTGCGCGCGGTCAAGGATGACGACATCCTGGTGGTCGGCCGCAAGAAGACCGACAGCATCAGCCAGAGCTACGTCATCGAGGTCGGCGAAAACCTGCGCCTGGTCTGCGGTGAAAGCGTGCTGGAGTTGAATGCCAGCGGCCAGATCAACCTCAGCGGCGTGCAGATCAGCTTCCATGCCTCGGGCGATGCCGAATTCAACACCGGCGGCACCCTGCACCTGAACAACGGCGGCGGCCCCGGCGCAGCGCCCGAAGGCCAGGGCGTCAAAGGCAGCATCGACGCCAGCGTCGAGGCAATGTTCCCCAAGCCCAAATAACGAGACCCGCGAGCCATGACCTACCGCCTCAATGAATTCCAGTTCACCCTGCCCGAGAGCGAGCTGCTGGACGCCTCGATCAATATCCTCAAGTTCCCGGAGCTGGGCACCTCGCTGATCGTCAGCCGCAGCCAGCTGGCCGAGGGCGAGACCCTGCAGAGCAACTTCGACGCCCAGCTCAAGCGCCTGGAGCAACAGGTCCAGGAACTGCGCTACCAGCCGGGCCAGGCCGTGCGCCTGGGCGCCGATCAGTCGGTGGACGGCATCGAACTGCGCAGCCAGTTCAGCAAGGGCGCGGAGAAGGTCTTTCAGTACCAGCTCGCGCTGGTGCTGCCGGGCACCCGCAAGATGCTCGCCCTGAGCTACGTCAAGGCCGACAAGCTGGGAGATGCCGAAGCCGCGCATTGGGCAACCATCAAGCAGTCCCTGCAATTCGACCGGGTATCGTAACGAGCGCCATGCATGTCTGACGCACTGTGGGCCGCCCGGCTGGGCGATGGACTGTCCCATACCTCGATGATGGCCGATATCCTCGGCGGCGTACTGGAGGTGGCGGCCAATGTGGCGATTACCGCCCTGGCCACCGCCGCCGTGGTTGCCGCCACCGGGATCACGGTCGCCACCGGCGGGCTGGGCGCCTGTGTGCTGGGCGCGGTGGTCGGGGTCATTGTCGGCGTGGCGATGAGCAAGACCGGTGCCGACAAGGGCCTGAGCAAGATGTGCGAGGACATCGGCAACAGCCTTTTTCCGCCCACGGTGCAGGCCAATATCCTCAGCGGCTCCACCAATACCCTGATCAACTCGATTCCCGCTGCCCGCGCTGCCGGTGCGGTGCCGTCCCATGTCGCCCCGGCGGGTACGCCCGAGAGCGAAGAGGCCGCTCCCGCCGAGGGCGACAAGGCCGAGGAGCCGGGCTTCCTCGACATGGCCAAGGGCTTTTTCTCGCAGATGTGGCGGCCCACGGTGGCGACTCCGGCACCCGGCGCGGTGCCCAAGCCGCTGGACCTGGTGACCTGCATGAAGCATCCGCCGATGCCACCGCAGTTTCTTGCCGAGGGCTCGGAAAAAGTCAGTATCAACGGTCAGCCCGCCGTGCGCAGTGGCGACCGCAGTACCTGTGATGCCAGCGTGGTTTCGGCCGGACTGATCTCACCCAACGTGACCATTGGCGGCGGTTCGGTGGTGGTGCGCGAGATCCGCAGCGGCAAGACTCCGGGCGTTGGTCTGGCGATCACCGCGCTGCTGATGCTCAAGGGCAGCAAGGGCAAGTTCCTCAGCAACCTGCCGTGCATGCTGCTGGCGGGGGTCAACTCCTTCGTCACCAGCCAGGCCATCGGCGCACTGACCAACGCCATCGCCGGCTCGCCGAACCCGGTACATGCCGCCACGGGTGCCAAGGTGCTGGGCGGTGAAGACGAGCTGGATTTTGTCCTGCCCGGCATCCTGCCCATCGACTGGCAGCGTTTCTACAACAGTCGCGATGAGCGTCGCGACACGTTGCTCGGCACGGGTTGGAGCCTGCCCTATGAAATCGGTGTGCGCATCGAGGCGCATCCCGAAGGCGGCGAGCGGCTGATCTATACCGATGAACAGGCGCGGCGTATCGATATGGGCTCGATCCCGTTGGGCGGCGCGGTGTTCAGTCCGGGGGAAGGTCTGGCCGTGCGGCGCAATGGCAACGGACAACTGTTGATCGAGAGCGATGACGGCGTATATCGCTTGTTCGAGCCGACCCTCGCCGATCCTTCGGCCTTGCGCCTGAGCCAGTTAGGCGACCGCAATGACAACCGGATCCACCTCGACTACGACGAGTCGGGGCGCTTGGTTCGGCTGCGCGACACCTTCGATCTGCTGCAGGTGGAGCTGATCTACAGCGCCCAGTGGCCCCGGCGGGTCAGCCAGATCGAGCGGTTGTACCCCGATCAACAGCGTGAGGTACTGGTCAGCTACGCCTACGACCGCAGCGGCGACCTGGCCGAAGTTCGCGACAGCCTGGGACAGGTGCAACGACGCTTCGCCTACGATAACGGGCGGCGGATGGTCGAGCACCAACTGCCCACCGGGCTGCGCTGTTTCTATCAGTGGGCGCTGATCGAGAACCTTGAGTGGCGGGTAGTACGGCACTGGACCGATGATGGCGATGAGTATCTATTCGACTACGACCTGAGCAGCGGCACCACCCGTATCACCGACGGATTGAAGCGCATGAGTCACCGCCGTTGGAGCCGGCAGCAGCAGATTACCGAATATACCGACAATCTCGGTCAGACCTGGAAATTCGAGTGGAACGACGAGCGCCAACTGCTTGGTGCCACCGATCCCCAGGGCGGGCGGCACCAGTTCAGCTACGACGAAGCGGGCAACCTCAGTGCCAGCGTCGACCCGCTGGGGCGCAGTGAGTCGACCTTGTGGCTGGAACATTGGTCTTTGCCATTGGTGGAAACCGACGCGGCGGGCAGCAGTTGGCAGTACCGCTATGACCCGCGCGGCAACTGCACCCACGAGACCGATCCGCTGGGACAGGTCACTCAATACCGTTTCGATGCCCAGGGCCAGGTGGTCGAGATCATCGACGCCACCGGTAAAAGCAAAACCTTGCAGTGGAACGACCTCGGGCAGTTGATTCGTCATATCGACTGCTCGGGCTCGCCGACTACCTTCAGCTACGACCGGCGCGGTCATCTGCAGGTGGTCACCGATGCCCTCGGCGAACGCGTGACCTATCAGCACGATGCCCAGGGTCGCCTGTTGCAGAGCCAGTTACCGGATGGTCGCGTCGAACAGTACCTGCGTGACGGCAGCGGCCAACTCACCGGCTATGTCGACCCGGCCGGGCACAGCACCGGCTATCAGTACGACCGGCGCGGCCAGGTGCGCCAGCGCATCGATGCCCATGGCCGGCAGGTGCAATTCGGCTACGACGCCTATGGGCGTTTACAGACGCTGACCAACGAGAATGGCGAGAGCTATCGCTTTGCCTGGGATGCCGGCGACCGCCTTACCGAACAACGCGATCTCGACGGCAGCGCCCGGTGTTATGGCTATGACGTGCTGGATAACGCAATCCGCGTGGAATACGTTCCAGCACCGTTTGGCAATGGGCTGGCGCTGGTGCCGGCTCAACCGGTAGCGCCCATCGTTCATCAGTTGGAACGCGACAAGGCGGGTCGGCTGATTGCCAAGGTCACCGACGATGGGCGTACCGAGTACGCCTACGACGCGCTGGACCAACTCACCACCATCACCTTTACCGACAACGACGGTAACGAACAAAAGCTCGGCTTTGCCTATGACGCCCTGGGTCAGTTGCTGGAAGAACAGAGCGCGGCGGGCAGCCTGCGGCATCACTACGATGAGCTGGGCAATCTGCTCCAGACGCAGTTGCCGGACGGGCGTTGGCTCAACCGGCTGTACTACGGCAGCGGGCATCTGCACCAGATCAACCTGGATGGCCGGGTCATCAGCGACTTCGAGCGCGACCGCCTGCACCGTGAGGTATCGCGCACCCAGGGTCAGCTCAGCACCCGCAGTGAGTACGACCGTGTTGGACGTCTGCGCTCGCGTTTGCGCCGCCCCTCCAGCCAACCGCCGGCACTGCCGGCACCCGCGCAAAAGTATTTCGACTACGACCCCAGCGACAACCTGATCGGCCGCCTCGACCGCCAGCCACGCCGCGACCAACGTCAGTTGCTGCATTACGACGCCACGGGACGGATTATCGCCAGCCAGGACAGCGTCCAGGGCCAAAGCGAAACCTTCGCCTACGACGCCGCCGCCAACCTGCTGGACGGCCCGTCAGCCAGTGCCGGGCTGGTGGTGCACAACAAGCTGCTGACCTATCAGGACAAGCGTTATCGCTACGATGCCTTTGGGCGGATGGTCGAGAAACGCAGCGGCAGTCATCGGCTGCAGCGCTTTGCCTATGACGCCGAGCACCGGTTGATCGAGGTGCGCAACCAGGACGGTGCGCGGGAAACGATTGTGCGCATGAGCTACGATCCGTTGGGGCGACGTATCGGCAAGACCGAGCACGACAACCATGGCTATCGGTTGGGCGAAACGCGCTTTACCTGGGATGGACTGCGCTTGTTGCAGGAGCATCGCAATAGCCAGACCAGCCTGTATCTGTATGCCGATGACGGCTATGAACCGCTGGCTCGGGTAGATGGCAGTGGTGCGTTGCAGAAAGTCCGTTATTACCATAACGACCTGAGCGGCCTGCCCGAGCAACTGACCGAAGCCGATGGTGCCACAGTGTGGCAGGCCCGCTATCGGGTCTGGGGCAACACCCTTGAAGAGATACGCGAACCCTATTACATCGAGGAACAGAACCTGCGCTTCCAGGGCCAGTACCTGGACCGGGAGACTGGGCTGCACTACAACACGTTCCGGTTTTATGATCCGGATGTGGGGCGGTTTACGACGCCGGATCCGATTGGATTGGCGGGAGGGTTAAACCTCTACCAATATGCGCCGAACCCGTTTGGGTGGCTGGATCCATGGGGATGGGCCCCATGCAGTACTACAACCAAAAAACTTCAGGCTCATGCTAATGCAGCTAAAAAAGCCGTGTACCGCAACCCGCAGCGCTCATTGACGATGAAACAAAGGGCGGCGGTAAAGCGAGCCTACGATAGAGGTGACTTAGGTCAGGCACACTCCCGCTACCGTCGCTATGTCGGCCAGCGGATCGATGCCGAGTTCAAACGCAGAGTGCTGGCTGATCCATCACTTGCGCACTTGAATGTATCGAAATCAGGTCAACGTCTACCGGATGTGTATGATCCAAAAAGCAAAGCCTGGTGGGATCTGACAACCAAGGCAGACTGGGCCAGAGGCACACATCAGCGGCGCTATGGCGACTGGGGAAATGGTTATGAAGGAGTGACATGGTGAGTAACCGTATTGAGTCTAAAACATTATCGGGTCTTGAACAGGATGGTTTGGTTCTCTCTGAGAAGACGCTTTTCAAAAGCGAGTCAATTCAGGCATGTAAACTGAAAAACTCCAAACTTTCCTATCCAATTTTCGATGGCTGCCTTCTGGAAAACTGCGTATTCGAGAGCAGTAATTTTTCCAACTCTCGCTTCTTCAATATGACCATGTTGAACCTGTGCGACTTCAAAAACGTCGACTTTCGCAGCACGGGGCTGAATGACAGCGTATTCAATGGCTGTACTTTCATAAAATGTGACTTCCGTCAAACAGCTTTCAACGATTGCACATTTAATAATTGCACATTTAATAATTGCAAAATCATTGATAATACATTCAATGCAAAAAAAATCCAAAACTGCAAATTAGTTGGAAAGCTACAAGAAGTAAATTTTATCTCAGAACAACCGAACACCCTGCTGAAGGTCGACTTTGGGGAATGCAAGCTAGAATATGTAACTTTTAAAAACTGTAACCTTGAAGAAGTCGTTCCACCGACTGACACTCAACACATTTACTTCAGAGATTTGTCGGAACGGGCAAAAAAAGCACTTTCCTATATGGAGACACAGCCTGACAGCTCAATCAATACACTATTAAAACGGCGCCTGAAAAATTTTTCAACTCAACGGGGAGCTATTTTCAACACTAAAAATCTTGAGACCATCGAGGGGCCGGAATATTCAAAGCTGCTTATCTCCCTTTTGACAGACCCGAAATAATCATTCAACGCACAAGATTCGAAAAAATACTCCGTGTGCCAAATACGAAAATGCCTACAAAAAATTATATATTGCTTGCGTCGCTGACATGTGTCGATGGCAGCGGTGAGTCGCAGAAGGTCCATTACTACCACAACGACCTGAGCGGCCTGCCCGAGCAACTGACGGAAGCGGACGGTGCCACGGTGTAACAGGCCCGCTATCGAGTCTGAGGCAATACCCTTGAGGAGATACGCGAACCGTACTATATCGCGGAATAGACCCTGCGGTTCCAGGGTCAGAACCTGGACCGGAAGACTGGGGAGCACTACAGCATTTGCCGGGTCAAGGTTGGATTAATCCTGTCGGTAACGTATTGCCAAACGCAACGAGATAGAATTCTGATGAGCAAATATTTATTGACACTCGAAATCGCCTCCCCTACGGAGCGCCTCCAAGCTCACAGCATTCGAGAGGCTGCCGTACTCTATGTTTATCTCCTTGCTACCAAGTGCAAGCTGCCTGCCGGCGGTATTGCCAAGATAATTCTTCAGCAAGCGCCAGTCGAAGCAGAGCAAACGCTCATGGATGTTTGCACTTACTCTCATCCATTCACCCACCTCGATAACCTACCTGAGGATGCTGCGGATAGCGCCATTCGCCAGTCGCTGATCGAGGACATTAACGAAGCGCTTTTGTCGCTGGCTGCGCTCAAAGGCTGGGAAACAGACCCGATAGATAAGCTCCATGCTGAAATCATCAAGCGTGACTATCGGTTCGCAGGCACTGCGGGGCGCTCACAAAAAAACCCATCCAAAACGCTCACCGCAACGGCTGCCTGGCGCACGGATCAATACATCAACATCGGCATCTTGGTGCAGGGCTCCAAAAACATGCCTGAAGCATTTTTTCCAGCCACGCGCATCGGCATCTCGCTGGGTCTTTTTGAGTCGCTGCTAGGTCCTGTTGAGTGGGTAAACGATCAAACCGTTCGGCTATTCCAGGTAAACAAACGCGATTACTGGGAGATTGATACAGCCTCCCAAACGGTGAAATTTCACTTTCCCCGAGCCGAATCCGGTGAAGCCCACGGTCAATACGACTTGGCGAAAATGTACATTGATGGGTGGATAGTCGAGCAGGATCTTGAACAAGCCAGGCAGTGGCTGGAACGCTCAGCAGCTCAAGGATTCTCCCGAGCAGTGAAGCTCTTGCAGCGGATGAATGATGGTGATGAAAACCTCGCCGATCCGGTGATGAACAGCAGGAAATAAAGCTGAGGCCTTGCTTCAGGCGCCCTCCGCACTTGACCTGAGATTGACGATGCTTGAAAACACATTCTCGAACGATGAAATGGCCATTAGCGCGACAGATCTCGACAATCTGGAATCCGTAGTCGGGAAGAAGCTGCCTGCCTCCTTTCGAACCCACTATCTCAGGTACAACGGCGGCGTTCCGGAGCGGACCTATTGGCTCAGTGAAGCCTTTGACGAGCCCTTGGAGGTTGCCGCCTTCAAACCTCTTGCCAATGCGCCCGCTACCCTGCTCTCCACTTATCAATCCATGCTGAAGAAGCAGGTTATTCCCGCGCATCTGCTTCCTTTTGCGAACGATTGGGGTGGCAACTTCTTTTGCCTGAATCTTGACTCAGGAGCGATCAGCTACTTCATGACCGATAGCTTTGATAGTGATCTTAACCCCGACGAAAATCAGGCCAGCGCTGAAAAGCAGGTCTGCTCAAATTTTACTCGTTTCATTCAAGGGCTGATCCACGAAGAAGATCTAGACGAAGAATAGGCCACTACATCAACTAACATTCAGCACGCCAATGTCCTGCCAAAGGGCGCCGCTCATTTCTACGTTCCTCAAGAAACGCCTTTTTCCCAATTTCTACTCCATCACTCACTGTATTTTTGGCAACCTGCTAGCCATAAATTTACGCCGCATACTTCGTTCTGAAAAATTCGCAAATTTCAGATTTTGGCATAATGACCTCGCAGCGCTCCTCCGGACTCAAACTACCTCGAGCTTTAACCCATGGCGCATCTTTGTGAGTCATGTTCTCAAGTGTTTTTGCAGGCAGGTCAGCGTAAGCCTCAAAAACCTGAATCAATATGTCTTCGGCCTCAGCGCAAACGGCTGGAATTTTTTCATCTTCGGGAGCTGGCAGTGGGTTCCACCCATACTTCTTAAACTCCTGAAACACCTCAGGAACAACCGGTCCATGAGCCCAAGCCTGAATCTGCTCAGGGAAAAGCTCTTTACCAATCAGCGTCTGAGTCCAGGCTTCCGCATAATAAAGTAGCTTCTGAACTTTTAAATGAGTAATGAGATCGCCCGATTCAGCACACTTCGCTATAAACCAATTTGCTATACCCAGAGCTTTGTGAAGCGCCATAATCACTCATCCTATTCACCGCTGCATATTCTCACCCACCACATAACCCGTCAATCCATCGATCTTCATGCAAAGTCTTTCTATTTTCTGCTCCACATCCTCAGCACACTTATCCTACGTACCATGGTGCCATTTCCTCAATAAAGCCAAATGACCACAGCGCCTCCGCGGGACAGGCGGTGGCTCGCCCTGCGAATCGTATAACACTTCATTTTTTGAATAAAATAAGCAGAAATTACAGTGCGGTTTTATTAATCCGACACTCAGCTCACGCCTCCAACCACCAACAAAAGAAATATCCCGCCAAAAAATCTCGTATTTCCTACGCACTTCAGACGTGGGAGAATATTGTGTGCGCCCGCAGTGAGGGCTAGAGTTTGGTTATCGCTGCAAATTCAGCGATACGGGTTTCGCAGCCCGCTAGTGAATAGGCGCACAGCGCCGCGAAAGCGGTATTTTTGTACTCGCGTTATGGCGAGCTGTGCGCAGGAGGCCTAGCCCTGCCGGTTCCTATTCACCGGTCTGCGAACCTGCGTGCAGTTCGCCACCCTTGTGTCGCAGCGAGAGTGGATGAATCCCTTATCTTGAATAGGAGAGTCTCCATGACTAGTAAGAAGATCACCCCCGATCCGCCGACCACTCGCAAGGCCCCTAGCACCGCTGATAAAGAGACGTACCTGTGCAAAATTCCGAATGGTCCTTTAGACAAGGCCGAATCGGCACTTTCAGGTACACCTCGGCTGCTCGATACCCTCGCGCTCACCGCCTCCAAACCCGTCATCCCCGAAGATCCCTGCAAGCCCACGCTGTTTGCCATCCAACCAGGCATCAATGCCCAGGATGCGCTGACCTACGTGTCGCGACTGCTCGAAACGGCTGAACTCAATGGCGACGAAATCAGCCTGCATACCAATCCGGTCGAACGGGCGCTGTTCTGGGGCATGCTGCATTCGGTGGAAGTGGCTCGGGCGGTGGTGGATGCGTTGCTGGAAGGGTCGTCCGGGCCTCATCCTGCATCGCCCTTGTAGCGCCTGGACATGAGGAGGCTCGGGTAATCAGAACCTGATCCGCATCCCCTGAAAACTCCGGTAACGATCAAGCTGCTTTTTTTTCAGACCGTTACCGGGATCACGGCTCCGAGTAGCTTTATGCTGGTTAGTAATGCATCATTTTGGCTGAGTGCATTGGAGCTGATGAAATGAGTATCAAAATTAAAGAAGCCGTCCAAATAGCGATTGACAACGTCATCGAACTTTTTTCAGTTCAAGACATCTCTAATGTTCTACTTGAAGAGGTTGCCCGTGATTCAAATGAAAACTATTTGATTACGGTCGGATTTGAACGCCCCAACCTCAACAAAGGCAGAGCAGCTTTGGGGGCGGGTATTGCAGCACTGATGGCGACTCAGCGCGCCTATAAAGTCGTTTGTATCGACAAGGAAAGCGGTGATGCCTTGTGGATAAAAGATCGAATGCTAGAGAAAAAATGAAGCAAAAGATAATCATAGACACCAATCTTTTGGTCTTGCTAATCGTTGGGCTCTACGACCCACAATACATTCCAAACCATAGAAGGCTTGGCGACTACAGCCCAGAGGATTTTGAAATCCTCATGTTGTTTATTGATGACCACGAGGTCGTTGTCACTACAAGCGTGTTAACCGAAGCCAGCAACCTGCTGTGGTACACATCTGAACCTCATAAGCATAATATTCGCCACCTGCTGGCAACTTTCATAGCCTCAGCGACTGAGCACCGACCTGAGTCAGTCACGACAGCCAAATCCCCCCATTTTCTCAAGCTCGGCTTGACTGACGCAGGCATACTCGAACTCCCAGCAGACTCAGGGCTGATACTGACAGTTGATCTGGACCTGCATATTGCCGCATTAGAACGGGGCCTGCGGTCAGAAAACTTTACTCATCATCGGACTTTTCTTTCCCACCCATAAGCATAAAAAATCCGACAGGAACTCTGAAAAAATCGGAAAACTTTTTCATCTGTGCAACGGTCATTTTTCTTTTGCCATTCAAAATTTCAGGCGCTACAGTTTGATTCGCAATAGCAGAGAGTTCCGCTTGCTTGACCCCTCGTTCTTCCATCAAAAATGCCAACGCTTGAGATTGCGAAGAGTAAGGAATCAAAACCGTCTCAGCCTCATACTCATACACACGATCAACCACTAACTCGGCACAACGTGCAGCTTCATGACCCTCACTGTCGGCATGTGAGTAAAGTTCATCAATCAACACCATTCGATCTTTGAAATCGCTCTCATCCTTGATTTTTTCATGGCATGCGGATAATAGCCGAGTCGAGGTCGCTACTTTAGCGTTCAGCTTTTCAAACATGGGGGAAACGTCCTTTATGAGCATCAGATACTTTTCAAAATCCAAGCCGCTATCCTAAGTGATCAACACCTCGTCCGACCCCATCGGAAAAACAATGAAACGCTCTGGCCCAGAGTGCTACTAGCGAGCCAGTCGTCGCTCACCATCCCCCGTCAAAAGCACCATCCCCACCGTGGTCTATCCTTCAGGCGTCACTAGAGCCGGACCTCGACACAGGAGACAGCGAATGGATGCACGAGAAAGAGCGTTGATGCGGGCCAGCGTGGCTTTGGGGTTGCTGATCAGCACCCTGAAGAAACACGATCTGGGAGCCCCCCTTTCCCTGGACGATCCACATTTCAAGGAGCTGATTACCCACCTGCGGGACAATTTGCTGGAGGCTCAGGCGGACGAGAGCGTTTCCAGTGTCATGGTGTCGATCAACAAGGCTTTCACCGATGGCGTGCGGCTCAATGCCCGCAGCGTGGGGAGCTTGCTGACGGCGCTGAAGAAGGCCGACGGGCTGCTCAAGGAGGCCGGCGAAAGGCACGCACCGTTGCAACTGCCTCAGATGATCGCGAGCTGAAATACAACTCCTTGTAGGAGCCAGCTTGCTGGCGATGGCGGCCGAATAGACGATGCAAGACTCCCAGGCCTCATCGCCAGCAAGCTGGTTCCTACAGGGTTCGATGTCGTGTTTAAGCGCGCGCGCCCGCTATTTGCTCGACAACTGTGATCCACCTCCGCAATCGCAGTGGGAATAATTCCCCGCCAACATCAGATCATTCATACTCCGCACCGCTCTTGACCTGATGATGGACCACCTGTCTTGCTGACTCTCCATGTCTGACCCGCTCTGGGCTGCCCGCCTGGGCGACGCGTTGTCCCATACCTCGATGATGGCCGATATTCTCGGCGGCGTACTCGAGGTCGCGGCCAACGTGGCAATCACCGCACTGGCCACCGCCGCCGTGGTCGCCGCCACCGGCATCACGGTCGCCACGGGCGGGCTCGGGGCCTGCGTACTGGGCGCGGTGATCGGCGTGGTCGTCGGCGTTGCGATGAGCAAGACCGGCGCCGACAAGGGCCTGAGCAAGATGTGCGAAGGCCTCGGCAACGCACTCTTTCCGCCCACGGTGCAGGCCAATATCCTCACCGGCTCCAGCAATACCCTGATCAACTCGATTCCCGCCGCCCGCGCCGCCGGCGCCGTGCCATCCCATGTCGAAGCCGCCGGCACGCCGGACAGCGAGCCGCCCCAGGAAGCCAGCTACCTGGATATCGCCAAGGGCTTCTTTGCCCAGATGTGGCGCCCCACGGTAGCCACGCCCGCCCCCGGCGCCGTGCCCAAACCGCTGGACCTGGTGAGCTGCACCAAGCATCCACCGATGCCGCCGCAGTTTCTCGCCGAAGGTTCGAAAAAGGTCAGCATCAACGGCCAACCCGCCGTGCGCAGCGGCGATCGCAGCACCTGCGATGCCACCGTCGTTTCCTCCGGGCTGATCTCACCCAATGTCACCATCGGCGGCGGCTCGGTGGTGGTACGCGAGATCCGCAGCGGCAAGACTCCGGGCGTCGGCTTGGCCATCAGCGCGCTGATGATGCTCAAGGGCAGCAAGGGCAAGTTCCTCAGCAACCTGCCGTGCATGCTGATGGCCGGGGTCAACTCCTTTGTCACCAGCCAGGCCATCGGCGCGCTGACCAATGCCATCGCCGGCTCGCCGAACCCGGTGCACGCCGCCACCGGCGCCAAGGTACTCGGCGGCCTGGATGAGCTGGATTTCGCCCTGCCGGGGCTGCTGCGCCTGGACTGGCAACGCTTCTACAACAGCCGTGACGAGCGCCGCAAAGGGATGTTCGGCGCGGGTTGGAGCGTGCCTTACGAAGTCAGCGTGCGGATCGAAGCGCACCCGGACGGCGGCGAACGGCTGATCTATATCGACGAACAGGCCCGAAGCATCGACATGGGTTCGATACCCTTGGGCGGCGCGGTGTTCAGTGCCGGTGAAGGCTTGAGTGTGCGTCGGCATGGCAATGGTCAATTATTGATCGAAAGCGACGACGGCCTCTATCGCCTCTTCGAAGCCCTTTCAGGCGAGCCCAACCACTTGCGTCTGACGCAACTGGGCGACCGTAACGACAACCGAATCTATCTCGACTACGACGCGTCAGGGCGTCTGGCACGACTACGCGACACCTTCGACCTCGTCCAGGCCCAACTGAGCTACAGCGACCCATGGCCGAATCGGGTCAGCCGGATCGAGCGCCTGTACCCGGATCGTCCGAACGAACTGCTGGTCAGCTACGCCTACGACCCGCGTGGCAATCTGGCCCAGGTAATGGACGCCACCGGCCATGTGCAACGGCGCTTCGCCTATGACGACGGCCAACGGCTGGTGGAGCACCAATTGTCCGTCGGCCTGCGCTGCTTCTACCAGTGGGCACGGGTCGAGGGTCGCGAATGGCGGGTGGTGCGGCACTGGACCGACGAGGGCGATGAATATGCCTTCGACTATGACCTGGATGCCGGGACCACCCGCGTCACCGACAACCTCAAGCGCAGCAGTCTGCGTTGTTGGAATCCGCAACAGCAGATCACCGCGTATACCGACAACCTCGGTCAGACCTGGCAGTTCCAGTGGAACGACGAGCGCCAGTTGCTCGGCGCCATCGATCCCCAGGGCGGTCAATACCAGTTCAGCTACGACGAGTCCGGCAACCTGTGCGGTACCCAGGACCCGCTGGGCCGCAGCGAATCGACCCTGTGGCTGGAACACTGGGCCTTGCCGCTGGTGGAAACCGACGCGGCGGGCAACAGCTGGCAGTTCCGCTACGATAGCCGCGGCAACTGCATCCAGGAAACCAACCCGCAGGGCCATGTCACTCGTTATCGCGTCGATGCCCAGGGCCAGACCGTCGAGATCATCGACGCCAGCGGCAAAAGCAAAACCCTGCGCTGGAGCCCACTGGGCCAGTTACTCGAACACGTCGACTGCTCCGGCTCTCCGACACGCCTGAGCTATGACGAGCGTGGCCTGTTGCAAACGGTCACCGACGCCCTGGGTGAACGCACGCAGTACGACTACGACGTCCAGGGCCGCCTGCTGAACAGCCATTTGCCGGACGGCCGTACACACCAGTACCAGCGCAATGCCGACGGCCAGTTGATCGGTTACACCGACCCCGCCGGACAGACCACCGCCTACCACTACGACCGGCGCGGCCAGGTGCGCCAGCGCATCGATACCAGCGGGCGGCAGGTGCGGTTCAGCTACGACGCCTATGGCCGCTTGCAGGCGCTGACCAATGAGAACGGCGAAAGCTATCGCTTCGCCTGGGATGCCGGCGACCGCCTGGTCGAGCAGCAGGACCTGGATGGCAGCGCCCGCCGTTACACCTACAACGCCAGGAACGACGTCACCCGCATCGACACCCTGCCCGCTCCTCATGGCAGTGGCTTGGCGCAGGTCCCGGTAACGCCGGTCGCACCGATTGTCCATCACCTCGAACGTGACGCCGCTGGACGCCTGACGGCGAAAATCACTGACGACGGTCGTACCGAGTACAGCTACGACGCGCTGGATCAACTGACGGCGGTCGCTTTTACCGACAACGAAGGCAACGAGCAGAAACTGGGGTTCGCCTACGACGCCCTTGGCCAGTTGCTGGAGGAGCAGAGCGCGGCAGGCAGCCTGCAGCATCATTACGACGAACTGGGCAACCTGATCCAGACACAGTTGCCGGACGGCCGCTGGCTCAATCGGCTGTACTACGGCAGCGGCCATCTGCACCAGATCAATCTGGACGGTCGGGTCATCAGCGATTTCGAGCGCGACCGCCTGCACCGTGAAGTCCTGCGTACCCAGGGTCAGGTCAGCACCCGCAGCGAGTACGACCGCGCCGGACGCCTGCGTTCGCGCCTACGGCGTCCGATCAGCCAACCCTCGGCGTTGCCCGCGCCAACGCAGCAACATTTCGACTACGACCCCGCCGATCACCTGGTCGGCCGCCTTGACCAACAGCCCGGCGGCACCCATCGGCAGTTGACGCACCACGACGCCAGCGGGCGCATCGTCGCCAGCCAGGACAGTGTCCAGGGCCAGAACGAGACCTTTGCCTACGACGCCGCCGCCAACCTGCTGGACGGCCCCACGGGCGGGCGGGTACTGCATAACAAGCTGCTGACCTATCAGGACAAACGCTACCGCTACGACGCCTTCGGCCGGATGATCGAGAAGCGCAGCGGCAGCCATCGGGTCCAGCGCTTCGTCTACGATGCCGAACACCGTCTGATCGAGGTGCGTAACCAGGATGGCGCGCGGGAAACCGTGGTGCGCATGAGCTACGACCCACTGGGCCGGCGTATCGCCAAGAGCGAGCACGACAGCCACGGTTACCCCCTGGGCGAGACCCGCTTCACCTGGGACGGTCTGTGCCTGCTGCAAGAACACCGACACAGCCTGAGCAGCCTCTACCTCTACGCAGACGACGGCCACGAGCCGCTGGCCCGGGTCGACGGCAGCGGCGCATTGCAAAAAGTCCGCTATTACCACAACGACCAGAGCGGCTTGCCCGAGCAACTGACGGAAAACGACGGCCATGTGGTCTGGCGGGCGCGCTACCGGATCTGGGGCAATACCGTCACTGAAACCCGCGAGCCGTATTACCTGGAAGAACAGAACCTGCGCTTCCAAGGGCAGTACCTGGACCGGGAAACCGGTCTGCACTACAACACCTTCAGGTTTTACGACCCGGACATCGGACGCTTTACCACGCCCGATCCGATCGGTCTGGCCGGCGGCATCAACCTGTATGCCTATGCGCCGAACCCATTGACCTGGGCCGATCCGCTGGGCCTGAGCAAATGCAGTGGCAGCGGCACCAAGAGGCCCCCAGGGCCGACGCTGCCGAAGGGCATCGCCGACACCTTCACCGGTGGCACCTACAAGAACCGCAAACTCGCCACCAACGAGACATACTACAAGTACCATGGCACCAATAACCGGACCGGGAAGCCATTCTCCTGGCTCACCAACCAGAAATACACGTCGGAAGATCAACTGCGTGCCGACCTGGCAATCCGTCATGACTGGGGTGTCAAGATCACCCGGGTGTCGGAGTTCAACGTGCCCAAGGGCACCTGGGTCAGCGAAGGGCCGGCGGCACCGCAAGGTGCCGGCTATCCCGGCGGCGGTTATCAGGCGGTGGTTACAAACCTGCCCCGCGCATGGATCATCAATACTTTAGGAGTCCCCTGGTAATGCCGTTGAACGTTTTATCGACCGAATTGGACACGCTGATTGCGCAGTTGCAGAAAAGCCGCAACGAGTCAGCCCAGTTTTTCATCGACAAGGCCGCTGAACTTAGAGCTGCCAGCGACACTCGCGAAGCCCTGGAACGGCTCTCGACCTGCCGGGCCATGGCGCAATACGGTAACTTCTCCCATGCCGAGGAGAACCAGTTGGAAGCGGTGGTCGATGCGGCAGCCAATTGCCTGGCAGGCTTGCCGAAACCTTGAATCTCCAGCATGAAGTCAAAGAATGCAACAATACCCTCTGCGACCTGCTGAGACGCTCGGGCTATGAAGACGAAGCCGATGAGATACAGGCACTGGTAGACATCGTGCTGAACCCGGCTAGCAGCGACAGTCAGCGCAACGAAGCGATCAAGAACCTGGCGATGCGTTGTCATCCCAAATGGCTGGGAGACTTTTTCATCGACGGCATGACCTACCCGCAATGGACTGATCTCATCACTCACTTCGCAAAGCTGCTCAATCGCCAGAAACGGTCGTGACGGGCGCGCGATCAGAGTTCCCGCTACCCGGCAGCGATGCCGAAGCCTTGATAGCTCCCGCTGAATCGCAGGCATGAAAAATGGGCACCCGATCCAATCGGCGTGCCCATTTTTTACAGCCCTCCCCTTGCTCCGGGAGTCATACCTGACGCTTACGGGTTGACGCTATCTTTGAGCGACTTGCCCGGCTTGAAGGCGACGGTATTGCTGGCCTTGATCTTCACCGGCTCGCCGGTTTGCGGGTTCTTGCCGGTGCGAGCACCGCGATGACGCTGCAGGAAGGTGCCGAAACCCACCAGGGTGACGCTGTCTTTGCGGTGCAGCGCGCCGGTGATTTCTTCGAGGACGGCGTTAAGCACACGGCCGGCCTGTTCTTTCGTGAGGTCCGCTTTTTCAGCAATTGCAGCGGCCAGTTCTGGTTTACGCATAATGAAGCCTCTTTGACGGTTTTTTGTTGTTATGTCCGTGCTGCTCTTCCCGAACAGCGCCCAAAGCGCCGCAGGCTCTACTCTGCGGCAGACGGGAGTGAGGATGGCACGAGGCAAGGCCCCGCGCCAGTCTCGTTACGACCTTTGTAGGAGCAAAATCAGGGTGTTTGCGACAGAAGGACCGCCATTTACGCCAGCAACGGCGGAAGCTGCTTGTTCAGGGCCAGTTTTTCCATCACCGCAGCGCCGGTCAAGGCATAGCCCAGCAGTCGGCCGCCGCTGTCACGGCACAAGGCCTTGATGTCGGCGCCCTGCCCTTCGACCGTCCACACCCCTTCGCTGCCACGGGGCGGCGGCGACACCACCAGCGGGCACACCGGGGTCTTCACGGTGATCGGCATGGCGCCATAGCTCACGGCGGTGGCATTGCCGGCCAGGGTCTGGGCCAACGCCCGGGCGCAACTCATCAGCGGCATGACGTACAGCAGGTTCAAGCCATCGACCTCGGCGCAGTCGCCCAGGGCGTAAATATTGGCGTGGGAGGTCTTCAGGTGACGGTCGACCACCACCCCACGATTGACCTGCAAGCCGGCGGCGGCCGCCAGGTCGATGCGCGGACGCAGGCCGATGGCCGAGACCACCACATCGCAAACCACCGTGGAGCCGTCCGACAGGTGCGCCTCCAGGTGCTCGCCGCTGCGTTGCAGGCGGGTCAGCACCGGGCCCAGGTGGAAACGCGCACCGAGGCTTTCCAGGCCCGCCTGCACTGCGGCAGCCGCCGCCGGGTGCAGCAGCGTCGGCATGACCTGCTCACAAGGCGCGACCAGTTCCACCTGATAACCACCCAGGATCAGGTCATTGGCGAATTCACAACCGATCAGCCCGGCGCCCAACAGCAGGACACGCTGCTTGCCCGCCGCCGCCGCGCGGAAGCGCGCGTAATCTTCCAGGTCGTTGATCGGAAAAATCGCCTCGGGGGCATCGCCTTCCACCGGCACGCGCACGGTTTCCGCACCCCAGGCCAGGACCAGGTCACGGTAGCTCACCGCTTCCTCGCCGATCCACAGGCGCTTGTGGCCCGGGTCGATGCCGCTGATGCGGGTGTGGGTACGGATCTCGGCCTTGAGCTGCTCGGCCATGGCCCCGGGCTCGGCCATGCTCAGGCCGTCGGCATCCTTGTTCTTGCCAAAGCCGGTGGACAGCATCGGCTTGGAGTAGGAACGCCCGTCATCGGCGGTGATCAACAGCAACGGAGTGTCGCTGTCGAGCTTGCGAAACTCCCGGGCCAGGTTGTAACCGGCCAGCCCGGTACCGACGATTACGACAGGTGCGCTCATTCCTCTCTCCAAATCCATTGGTTTTGTTTAAAAGTTGATCAATCAGCCGATTTCGATCATTTCGAAATCCATCTTGCCGACACCGCAGTCCGGGCACAGCCAGTCAGCGGGGACATCCTGCCACAAGGTGCCCGGCGCGATGCCGTCATCCGGCCAACCGTCTTTTTCGTCATAGATCAGCCCGCAGACCACACATTGCCACTTTTTCATCTCGTTACTTCCTCGGTTCCCAGGCGTTTGACGGCGCGAACAGTCGATGGGTGCAGCGTTGCCGTCCGGCTCAGGGCGTTTTGTACTGATCGAAGCCCGCCGATGCAAGCACGATCGACAGCGCTGATGAACCGAGCGCTCTAAACGGCCGGACCGCCTGTGATAAGCTCGGCGCCTCACTGGCTGCCAATCAACTGCCCATCGTGCCGTACAAAGCCCCCGTTCCAGCGCCCCCCGCCTGGCTCACGCAGAGCCGGCTGAGCGCCCCGCAAGACGCGCAAACCCTCGACTGGTTATTTGACGAAGGTTCTCTCACCCGTCGCCTGACAGCACTTTCCGATAATTCTTTCAGCGTCACACCGCTGTTCGAAGGCTGGCAAGCACTACGCGACGACGAGTGCGCCGCACTGGAGCTGCCCAGCGAAAGCCTGGGCTGGGTGCGCGAAGTGTATTTGCGCGGTCATGGCCAACCCTGGGTGTTTGCCCGCAGTGTCGCGGCGCAAAGTGCCTTGCGCGAAGGCGGTCTGAATATGGACGAATTGGGCAGCCGCTCGCTGGGCGAACTGCTGTTCTGCGACGAGGCGTTCGAGCGCCAGGCCATCGAGGTCAGCCATTACCCAGCGGTCTGGTTGCCGCCGGAACACCGCGCGGCCCCTCTATGGGGCCGCCGCTCACGCTTCAATCGCGGGCCGCTGAGCCTGCTGGTGGCGGAAATTTTCCTGCCGAGCCTGTGGCACGCGGCCAGTGCCCGTGGGGGGAACTGCTGATGTACCTGAACCTGCTCAAATCCCTGAATCGCCTGCACCCACGGGCCTGGGACTTTCTCCAGCTGACCCGCATGGACAAACCCATCGGCATTTATCTGCTGTTGTGGCCAACCCTGAGCGCGCTATGGATCGCGGCCAAGGGCGTGCCGTCGCTGAGTAACCTGCTGATCTTCACCCTCGGTGTGATCCTGACCCGCGCCGGCGGCTGTGCGATCAATGACTTCGCCGACCGCAAGGTCGACGGCCATGTCAAACGCACCGAGCAACGGCCCCTGGCGGCGGGCCGAATCAGCGGCAAGGAAGCCCTGGCGGTGTTCGCACTGCTGATGGGGATCAGCTTCCTGCTGGTGCTGGGCACCAACGCGACCACGGTGTGGCTGTCCTTCGGCGCCCTGGCGGTGGCGGCCTGCTATCCGTTCATGAAGCGCTACACCTATTACCCGCAGGTGGTGCTGGGCGCGGCGTATTCCTGGGGCATCCTGATGGCCTTCACCGCCGAAACCGGCAGCCTGCCCGCCACGGCCTGGTTGCTGTATATCGCCAACCTGCTGTGGACAGTCGCGTTCGACACCTATTACGCCATGACCGACCGCGAGGACGACCTGAAGATCGGCGTGAAATCCACCGCCATTCTGTTCGGCGACGCCGATCGAGTGATTATCCTGACCTTGCAGGGCCTGATGCTCGGCTGCCTGCTGCTGGCCGGGGCGCGGTTCGAGCTGGGGGGCTGGTTCCATATCGGCCTGTTGGTGGCCGCGGCCTGCTTTGTCTGGGAATTCTGGGTCACTCGGAGCAAAGACCCGCGGCTCTGCTTCAAGATGTTCTTGCACAACCACTGGGCGGGGTTGGCGATTTTCCTGGGGGTTGTGCTGGATTACGCGGTGCGTTGATCAAGCGGACCTGACGGGACACACCGCCGCTTACCGGTCAGGCACGCGTTCCGGAAAGCACAGCGGGACCTGTAGGCGCCTGGCTTGCCAGCGAAGCTTTTAGCGGTCTCAAGAGCCTCTTCGCGGGCAAGCCCTGCTCCTACAAGGGATTGCGGTGAATCAGTGTTTTGGCATATGCCACATGCCCTTGAAGCCCTCACCCTTCATATCGCCCGGAGCCTTGTCTTGAGTGAAGGTGTACATCGGCTTGCCGCCATACGCCCACTGCATCATGCCGTCGTCGCGCTTGATCACCGTCCACTTGCCCTCGGCCTTGGCGCCCGCAGGAGCCATCATCGGCGGCCAATTCGTGGCGCAATCGCCATTGCACATGGATTTACCACCAGTATCCTTATCAAAGGTGTACAACGTCATACCCTTGCCATCGACCATCTTGCCGTCTTTCATCATGGCCGGCTCGGCCGCGAAAACCAGGGTCGGCAGCGTTAACGCCGCCGTTACCATCAGGGCTTTCAAAGAAAACGAAGAGTGAGTCATCGGAACCTTCCTTATGCGGTTGTAGGATTCGAACTTCCAGCGTAGCCCATGAATGTGACCGTTGCGGCTTGCCGAAAAAAGCTGTCACATGTCTGCAATAATTTCGTTATCTAATGCGGCGCAAGACAGTTAAATGACAAGAGGGTGAAGGGATATGGTTGGCAGGAGCATTCTGATCGTCGACGACGAAGCGCCCATCCGCGAGATGATCGCCGTGGCGTTGGAAATGGCCGGCTATGACTGCCTGGAAGCGGAAAACTCCCAGCAGGCCCACGCGATCATCATCGACCGCAAACCCGACCTGATCCTGCTCGATTGGATGCTGCCCGGCACCTCGGGCATCGAACTGGCCCGCCGTCTCAAGCGCGACGAGCTGACCGGCGACATCCCGATCATCATGCTCACCGCCAAGGGCGAAGAGGACAACAAGATCCAGGGGCTTGAAGTTGGTGCCGATGACTATATCACCAAGCCATTTTCCCCACGGGAACTGGTAGCCCGTCTCAAGGCGGTGCTGCGCCGGGCTGGCCCGACCGACGGCGAAGCCCCTATCGAAGTCGGCGGCCTGCTGCTCGATCCGATCAGCCACCGCGTGACCATCGATGGCAAGCCCGCGGAAATGGGCCCCACCGAATACCGTCTGCTGCAGTTCTTCATGACCCACCAGGAGCGCGCCTACACCCGTGGCCAGTTGCTGGATCAGGTCTGGGGCGGCAATGTCTATGTCGAGGAACGCACCGTCGACGTGCATATCCGCCGCCTGCGCAAAGCCTTGGGCGATGCCTACGAGAATCTGGTACAAACCGTGCGCGGCACCGGGTATCGTTTCTCGACCAAAGGTTGAGAGCGGCTGCGAACGCCCCCGCAACACACCGGTAACCGAGCCGCTTCAAACTCGTAGCGTTGAAGTTTGTCGCTCGAAACGGCTTCGCCTCCAAGGACGCATGTTGAAGTGAATCAAAACTGGCATGGCACCCTGATCCGCCATCTGTTGTTGCTGGTCACCGGCTGCCTGGTGGCAGGTCTGGTCAGCGGCTATTACGGCTGGAGTCTGGCCGTGGGCCTGGGGCTTTACCTGGGCTGGACCCTCAAGCAGTTGCTGCGCCTGCACCAGTGGCTGCGCCAGCACAAGCCCGAAGAAGCACCGCCGGACGGCTACGGCCTGTGGGGCGATGTATTCGACAGCATCTACCATCTGCAACGCCGCGACCAGCGTGTACGCGGGCGCCTGCAAGCGGTGATCGACCGGGTCCAGGAATCCACCGCCGCGCTCAAGGACGCGGTGATCATGCTCGACAGCGACGGCAACCTGGAATGGTGGAACCGCGCCGCCGAAACCCTGCTGGGCCTCAAGACGCCCCAGGACAGCGGCCAGCCGGTGACCAACCTGGTACGGCATCCACGCTTCAAGGAATACTTCGAGCAGGAAAGTTACGCCGAGCCGCTGGAAATCCCCTCGCCAACCAATGATCGGCTGCGTATCCAGCTCTATATCACCCGCTACGGCAACAACGAGCACCTGATGCTGGTGCGTGATGTCACCCGCATCCATCAGTTGGAACAGATGCGCAAGGACTTCGTCGCCAACGTCTCCCATGAGCTGCGCACACCCCTGACGGTGATCTCTGGCTACCTGGAAACCCTGCTCGACAACGTCGAAGAGGTGAACCCACGCTGGGTGCGCGCCCTGCAGCAGATGCAGCAGCAAGGCAGTCGCATGCAGACGCTGCTCAACGACCTGCTGTTGCTGGCCAAGCTGGAAGCCACCGACTACCCCTCGGACAACCAGCCGGTGCGTATCGACACACTGTTGCAGTCGATCAAGAACGATGCCAAGGCCCTGTCCGGGCAACGCAACCAGACCTTCACCCTGGAAGCCGACGGCGCCATTCGCCTCAAGGGCAGCGAGGCGGAACTGCGCAGCGCCTTCTCCAATCTGGTGTTCAATGCCGTCAAGTACACCCCGGCCGAAGGCACTATCCGCATTCGCTGGTGGGGCGACGAGCACGGCGCGCACCTGAGCGTGCAGGACTCGGGCATCGGTATCGACAGCAAGCACCTGCCACGCCTCACCGAGCGCTTCTACCGGGTCGACTCCAGCCGCAACTCCAATACCGGCGGCACCGGCCTGGGTCTGGCGATCGTCAAGCATGTGCTGCTGCGCCATCGCGCGCGCCTGGAAATCAGCAGCGTCCTGGGCCATGGCAGCACCTTTACCTGTCACTTCGCGCCGGCCCAGGTGACCCGTTCAAGCAGCAAAAGCCAGCCCGCCTAGCGCCTTGCCGGGACGCCGCAGAGCCGGGCCACTAGGCAACGGGCACATCTGCCGCTACATTGGATGACTTATGCCTGCCTTTCAGGCCCCTGAACACCTACTTCAAATTGAAATACGGAACCCGTAAAACCCCATCATGGACCCTTCCCCTAGTAGCTTGACCCTCGCTTCAATCTTCGCCGATTTCGGCATGATTCTTTTCGCTCTGATCCTGGTATTGCTCAACGGTTTCTTCGTTGCAGCCGAATTCGCCATGGTCAAGCTGCGCTCGACCCGGGTCGAGGCCATCGCCCACAAGAACGGCTGGCGCGGACAGATCCTGCGCACCGTGCACAGCCAGCTGGACGCCTACCTGTCCGCTTGCCAACTGGGTATCACCCTCGCCTCCCTGGGCCTGGGCTGGGTCGGCGAGCCGGCCTTCGCCCACTTGATGGAGCCGCTGCTGAGCGCCGTCGGGGTGAACTCCGCCGAAGTGGTCAAAGGCGTATCGTTCTTTACCGCCTTCTTCATCATCTCCTACCTGCACATCGTGGTCGGCGAACTGGCGCCCAAGTCCTGGGCGATTCGCAAACCCGAGCTGCTGTCGCTGTGGACGGCGGTGCCGCTGTACCTGTTCTATTGGACGATGTACCCGGCCATTTACCTGCTCAATGCCAGCGCCAACGCGATTCTGCGGATCGCCGGCCAGGGCGAGCCCGGCCCGCATCACGAACACCATTACAGCCGTGAAGAACTCAAGCTGATCCTGCACTCCAGCCGCGGCCAGGACCCCAGCGACCAGGGCATGCGTGTGCTGGCGTCGGCGGTGGAGATGGGCGAACTGGAAGTGGTCGACTGGGCCAACTCCCGCGAAGACCTGGTGACCCTGGACTGCAACGCGCCGCTCAAGGAAATCCTCGCGTTGTTCCGCCGCCACAAATTCAGTCGTTATCCGGTGTACGACGCCGAGCACAACGTGTTCGTCGGCCTGTTGCACATCAAGGACCTGCTGCTGGAACTGGCGGCGCTGGACCACATTCCCGAGTCGTTCAACCTTGCGGAGCTGACCCGGCCATTGGAGCGGGTGTCCCGGCATATGCCGCTGTCGCGCCTGCTGGAGCAGTTCCGCCAGGGCGGCTCGCATTTCGCCCTGGTGGAAGAGGCCGACGGCAAGGTGATCGGCTACCTGACCATGGAAGACGTGCTGGAAGTGCTGGTGGGCGATATCCAGGACGAACACCGCAAGACCGAACGCGGCATCCTCGCCTATCAGCCGGGCAAGTTGCTGGTCCGCGGCGATACGCCGTTGTTCAAGGTCGAACGCCTGCTGGGTATCGACCTGGACCATATCGAAGCCGAAACTCTCGCCGGACTGATCTATGACACCCTGAAACGGGTGCCGGAAGAGGAGGAAGCATTGGAAGTCGAAGGCCTGCGCATCATCATCAAGAAGATGAAAGGGCCGAAGATCATCCTGGCCAAGGTCCTCAAGCTCGACTGACCCACACCACCGAATGCAGGAGCCAGCTTGCTGGCGATGAGGCCAATGAGCCTTGCATCGCCCTTACAGCAAGCTGCGCCTACAAGTCTTTCTATTTGCCCCTCAGGGCAAAATTCGGCAACACCTCCAGCGGCTGGCTGAACTGATAGGGAATCGACACCAGCCCCAGCCCGGTATTGCGCTGCACCACGAAGTGCAGGTGCGGCCCGGTGCTGTTGCCAGTGTTGCCCGACAGCGCCAGCGGGCTGCCCACCGCCACCCGCTGGCCTTCGCGCACGCTCACCGAGCCTTGCTTGAGGTGCAGGTACACGCCCATGGTGCCATCGTCGTGCAGCACCCGCACGAAGTTGCCCGACGGGTTCTTGCCGCCTCCGCTCTGCTCATTCTCGGTCTTGATCACCACCCCTGCGCGCGCCGCGACGATCGGCGTGCCCACGGGCATGGCGATGTCCATCGCATAACGGCTCTTGGCGCCGAAGTGACTGTATTGCCCATTCGGCCCCTGGGTCAGGCGAAACGGTCCACCGCGCCAGGGATAAGGGTAACGATAGCCCTGGGCCTGCCCTGAGGGGTCGCCAAGGAAGTATTGGAACTTGGGGGTGTAGCGCATGGGCTCGCCGGCCTGGGTCGCCGTGAGCAGCGCCAGGCGCTGGTTGCTGCGCGCCGGCAGGACCTTGCGGATCGACTGCGGGGGCGCGCCACTGACGTTCTTCAGCGCGCCAAACCCGAGCTCGATCTCCACCGGGGCATACAAATCGTTGCGCGCGAAGACCTCATCGCCACCCTTCTGCTTGCGAATATCCAGACGTACCTGGCGTTCCAGATGCTCGACCATCCGATCACGAAACACGAACACCTGGGCACCCGGCGCCGGGCGGTCACTGTAGGAGACCACCCCGTTGGCATCGGTGTACTTGTAGATCGTCATGGCCGCAGCCGAGGTGGCGGCCATCAACAGACCACAGGAAAGCAGCAGACGCAGGAACATAAGCGAGAGTCGCCGAATAAAACATGGCGACCAGACTAGCAGGTGGCCAGGACATTTGTGTGAATCACGCCAGCTGGATGGCCCCAGGGCCGAAGCACAAGTCGACGTCCAACTGCGCCGGCGCCGACAGGTTCACCAGCGCATCCAGGGAAAACTTGTCGATCTTGCCGTTCAGCAGGTCATTCAACCTCGGCTGGGTGATCCCCAGGCGCTTGGCCGCATCCTTCTGGGACAGCTCCCAGGCATTGATCCGGCTGATCAGCTCCATCATCAGCTTGGCGCGCAAGCGCATGTTGGCCGCCTCGCGAGGGGTGTCCTCAAGGGCATCCCAGACAGAGGTGAAACGTTCAGTCTTGATGGCGTTTGTCATAGCGCTGCTCCTATTTCCTGCAGTCTGGCCCGTGCCAGTTCGATATCCCGGGTATGCGTCTTCTGGGTGGCCTTCCTGAAAGCGTGAAGGACATACAGGGCATCGGCCCGACTGGCCACATAAAACACCCGGAATGCCCCACTCTCTTCACTCACCCTGATCTCGTAGACCCCCCTGCCTACCGTCCTCATGGGCTTCCAGTTGCAAGGCGCTTCACCCTGTTGCAGAAGGTCCAGCTGAAAGCCGACCGCCCTTCGCGCATCCAATGGGAACGTCTTGATATCCCTGAGCGAGCTTCCCACAAACACCACATCCTTGTGCCTTGGCATCGGTTTCTCCTGTAGCTGACAGGAAAAAGCCTAATCAATCGGCAGAGTATCCGTGGTGCAATGTTGTTTCAAAGCTTGGCTGGGAGGCCGCCGTCGGCAAGGTTCTCAAACAGCTTATATCGAAATAGATATAAAACAACCTGTACGGAAAGATTCGGATGAAAGGCTTTCCGAAGACGCTAGTCGGTACGAGAAGAGGGTCAGGCAAACGACGCGGCGTGAAAGACACCGCGTCGTCAGGCGGGCATCAAGCTCCGGGAACGAAATGCTTCTGCGCGGTACCGCGAGCGATCAGGCGGGAGATGTAGTCAAGCTTCTGGGCATCCTGGTCGACAAAGCGGAAGGTCAATTGCAGCCATTCGCTGTCCGGCTTCGGCTCGTGGGCCACGACCGCATGCAGGTAGCCATTCAGGCGGGCGATCTCGGCGTTGTCGCCCTGCTCCAGGTCCAGCACCGCATTTTCCAGGACCTGCGGCAGGACTTCAATGCGACGCACCACCAGCAAGGCTTCCTTGATGCTCAGCGCCTTGATCACGCACTGCTGGGTGCCGCTGGACAGACGCAACTGGCCCTGACCGCGACCGCCCGAGGCAGCGGCCCCCGCCGGCGACGCGGCAGTAGTCGCACGCACGGGCGGGCTGTTGAGCAGGCCTTTGGACGGCGCCGCCGCAGGAGCCTGCGCAGCCGCCGGACTGACCACTTCAGCCCGGCCACCGGTCAGGGCGCTCAGGGAATCGTTGCCAAAGGCCGAATTCGCCCGGGTCGGCGCGCTGTTCATCAAGGTGTCGAGCTTGCCAACCTTGTGCAACGCCTGTTTGACCTTGGTCAGCAACTGTTCGTTGGTAAACGGCTTGCTGACGTAACCGGAAACACCGGCCTGGATTGCCTGAACCACGTTTTCCTTGTCGCCACGGCTGGTCACCATGACGAACGGCATCGTCTTGAGGTTGTCCTGCTGGCGGCACCAGGTCAGCAACTCCAGACCGGACATTTCCGGCATTTCCCAGTCGCACAGCACCAGGTCGAACGCTTCGCGGGCCAGCACCGCCTGGGCCTTGCGACCGTTAACAGCGTCTTCGATCCGGATGCCCGGGAAGTAGTTGCGCAGGCATTTCTTCACCAGATCGCGGATGAACGACGCGTCATCCACCACCAACACACTGACTTTACTCATTGACCATTCCTCTGAAAATCCCGGCTAGCATACTGACTAATGGCTATTTGCCAAAACGCCGATTAATCACGCCGGGACTTTTCGTTCGCGGGTGCGCGTAAATTCTTGCGCCACAAACAAAAACGCCCGACCTTAGGCCGGGCGTTTTTCTCGGGCAATCTTACTTATCGTCAACTTCGCCGGGAACATTAGCGGTTTCGGACAAGGTGCCTTCAACTTCCTGGCGCATGCGCTTGAGGCCCAGGTGCCGGACATCGGTTCCGCGCACCAGGTAGATCACCAGTTCGGAGATATTCCGTGCGTGATCGCCGATCCGCTCCAGGGAGCGCAGCACCCAGATGATGCTCAACACACGGGTAATCGAGCGCGGGTCTTCCATCATGTAGGTCGCCAGCTCGCGCAGGGCGGTCTTGTATTCGCGGTCGATGATCTTGTCATGCTGCGCCACCGACAAGGCCAGCTCGGCGTCGAAGCGGGCAAAGGCATCCAGCGAGTCGCGGACCATGTTGCGTACCTGGTCGCCGATATGCCGCACTTCGACATAACCGCGCGGCGCTTCACCTTCCTCGCACAGCTGGATGGCGCGACGGGCGATCTTGGTCGATTCGTCACCAATGCGCTCCAGGTCGATCACCGACTTGGAGATGCTGATGATCAAGCGCAGATCGGAGGCCGCGGGCTGGCGACGAGCGAGAATGCGCAGGCATTCCTCGTCGATGTTGCGCTCCATCTGGTTGATCTGGTCGTCGATATCGCGCACTTGCTGGGCCAGGCCCGAGTCGGCTTCGATCAGCGCGCTTACCGCGTCGTTGACCTGTTTCTCGACCAACCCGCCCATGGCCAGGAGGTGGCTGCGTACTTCTTCCAGTTCCGCGTTGAACTGCGCGGAAATGTGGTGGGTAAGACCGTCTTTATCAATCATGTTTCGCTCCGCGAAAGCTGCAAGCTTCAAGCTGTAAGCTTCAAGCCGAATTATGGATATTCCCAGGCTGCCCTTGCTTGCCGCTTGTCACTGGCAGCTTACAACGGCTTCACCTAGCCATAACGACCGGTAATGTAGTCTTCGGTCTGCTTCTTGGCCGGGTTGGTGAACAGGGTATCGGTGTCACCGAACTCCACCAGCTTGCCCATGTACATGAACGCGGTGTAGTCGGAGACCCGTGCCGCCTGTTGCATGTTGTGGGTGACGATGACGATGGTGAACTTGGACTTGAGCTCATAGATCAGTTCTTCGACCTTGAGGGTCGAGATCGGATCGAGTGCCGAACAGGGTTCGTCGAGCAGCAACACTTCCGGTTCGACCGCAATGGTCCGGGCGATCACCAGACGTTGTTGCTGACCGCCGGACAGGCCCAGGGCCGAGTCATGCAGACGATCCTTGACCTCCTCCCACAGCGCGGCGCCCTTGAGAGCCCACTCCACGGCTTCATCGAGAATACGCTTCTTGTTGATGCCCTGGATACGCAGGCCGTAGACCACGTTTTCGTAGATGGTCTTGGGGAACGGGTTGGGCTTCTGGAACACCATGCCGACCTTGCGGCGCAGCTCGGCCACATCCTCGCCCTTGCGGTAGATGTTGTTGCCGTAGAGGTTGATTTCACCATCCACGCGGCAACCGTCCACCAGGTCGTTCATGCGGTTGAAGGTCCGCAGCAGCGTCGACTTGCCGCAACCGGACGGGCCGATGAAGGCCGTCACGCGTTGTTTGGGAATGTTCATGCTGACGTCGTACAGGGCCTGCTTTTCGCCGTAGTACAGGCTCAGTTTCGGGACTTCGATGGCAACGGTTTCGCTCGCCAGGTCCAGGCTCTGTTTGTTACGGCCCAGGGCGGACATGTTGATGCCATGGGTTTGGGTTTCATGCTGCATGGGGTAACTCCCTGCGCTCACATATTCGTTGTAGGAGCAATCTCGCTCGCGATGCGGTCACCCGGGCTTTTCTGAATCACCGTGGCGATGCGTCTTTCTTCGCGAGCAAGCTCGCTCCTACAGTGGATGGGGTGAATGTTATTAGCTATCCAGCGCCTTGTACTTCTCGCGCAGGTGGTTACGGATCCACACGGCCGACAGGTTCAACGTGGCAATCACCAGCACCAGCAACAATGCGGTGGCATACACCAGCGGACGAGCCGCCTCGACGTTCGGACTCTGGAAGCCGACGTCGTAGATATGAAAGCCCAGGTGCATGATCTTCTGGTCCAGGTGCAGGTACGGGTAGTTGCCGTCCACCGGCAGCGACGGCGCCAGTTTCACCACGCCCACCAGCATCAGCGGCGCCACTTCACCGGCAGCGCGGGCCACGGCGAGGATCATGCCGGTCATCATGGCCGGACTGGCCATCGGCAGGACGATTTTCCACAAGGTCTCGGCCTTGGTCGCCCCCAAGGCCAGCGAACCCTCGCGCACTGTACGGGGAATCCGCGCCAGGCCTTCCTCGGTCGCCACGATTACCACCGGTACCGCCAGCAGCGCCAGGGTCAGCGAGGCCCAGAGCAGGCCCGGCGTACCGAAGGTCGGTGCCGGCAAGGCTTCGGGGAAGAACAGCCGGTCGAGGGAGCCGCCCAGCACGTAGACGAAGAAGCCCAGACCGAATACACCGTAGACGATCGCCGGAACCCCCGCCAGATTGTTCACCGCGATGCGGATGATCCGGGTCAGCGTGTTCTGCTTGGCGTACTCACGCAGGTAGACCGCCGCCAGCACGCCGAACGGGGTCACGATCATCGCCATGATCAGGGTCATCATCACGGTGCCGAAGATTGCCGGGAAGATCCCGCCTTCGGTGTTGGCTTCACGCGGGTCGTCGCTGAGGAATTCCCAGACCTTGCTGAAATAGAAGCCCAGCTTGGTCAGCTTGCCCATGGCGTTCGGCTGGTAGGCGTGGACCACTTTGCCGATGCTGATTTCCAGTTCCTTGCCGTTGGCATCGAGGGCCGTCAGGCTGTCGCGGTTGAACTGGGTGTGCAGGTCGCCCAGGCGCGCCTCGACTTCCTGGTAGCGGGCATTGAGCTCGGCGCGCTCGGCCGCCATGTCGGCTTGCGCGGCGGCGTCGAGCCGGCCTTCCAGCTCCAGCTTGCGACCGTGCAGACGAATCCGCTCAAGGCCGGCGTTGATCGCACCGATGTCGCTTTTCTCAAGCGTCTTGATCTGCGCCGCCAAAGCGTTCACCCGCTGAACCCGGGCCTGCAACTCGGGCCAGGCGGCTTCGCCTTCGGCGATCACCTTGCCGCCTTCCTTGACGTTGACCAGGGTGCCGTAGAAGTTACCCCACTCACGACGCTCGATGGTCATCAGTTCGGTCGGGTAGCTCTGGTCCTGCAACCACTCGCCGACGATCCAGGTGAAATCGTTGCCGTTCAGGTCGCGGTTACCGACCTTGATCAGCTCCCGGGTCATGAACTCAGGGCCCTCGTCCGGCACCGGCAAGCCGGCCGACTTCAGGCGCGCGCGCGGCACTTCTTCCTTCTGCACCACCTCGCCGACCACGACCTGGTTGGCCTGGCCCGGCACGTTGTACTGGGCATGCACCAGGTCGGCCGGCCAGAAGTGGCCAAGGCCGCGCACAGCGATCACGGCCAGCAGGCCGATGGTCATGATGACCGCGATGGATACCGCACCACCGCTGATCCAGACGCCGGGGGCGCCGCTCTTGAACCAGCCATTCAGGGAGTTCTGTTTCACAGACTTCTACCTTTCTTAAAGCGACGAGTATTTCTTGCGCAGGCGCTGACGAATCAGTTCCGCGAGGGTGTTCATGATGAACGTGAACAGCAGCAGCACCAGCGCCGAGAGGAACAGCACACGGTAGTGGCTACCCCCGACTTCCGACTCCGGCATCTCCACCGCGACGTTGGCCGCCAGGGTGCGCAGGCCTTCGAACAGGTTCATCTCCATCACCGGGGTGTTGCCGGTAGCCATCAGCACGATCATGGTCTCGCCGACGGCGCGCCCCATGCCGATCATCAGCGCCGAGAAGATGCCCGGGCTGGCGGTGAGGATCACCACCCGCGTCATGGTCTGCCAGGGCGTGGCGCCCAGGGCCAGCGAACCCAGGGTCAGGCCGCGTGGCACGCTGAACACGGCGTCTTCGGCGATGGAGTAGATGTTCGGGATCACCGCGAAGCCCATGGCCAAGCCCACTACCAGGGCGTTGCGCTGGTCGTAGGTGATGCCCAGGTCATGGGAGATCCACATGCGCATGTCGCCGCCGAAGAACCAGGCTTCCAGGTGCGGGCTCATGAACAGCGAGAGCCAGCCGACGAACAGGATCACCGGAATCAGGATTGCGCTTTCCCAACCGTCCGGCACCCGCAGGCGCAGCGACTCGGGCAGGCGGCTCCAGGCGAAACCGGCCACCAGGATACCGATCGGCACGAGCATCAGCAGGCTGAAGATCCCCGGCAGGTGCCCTTCGACATACGGCGCCAGGAACAGGCCGGCGAAGAAACCGAGGATCACCGTCGGCATCGCCTCCATCAACTCGATCACCGGTTTGACCTTGCGGCGCATGCCCGGGGCCATGAAGTAGGCGGTATAGATCGCGGCGGCGACGGCCAGCGGCGCGGCCAGCAACATGGCGTAGAACGCGGCCTTCAGGGTCCCGAAGGTCAGCGGCGACAAGCTCAGTTTGGGTTCGAAGTCGGTGTTGGCGGCGGTCGATTGCCAGACGTACTTGGGTTCGTCGTAGTTCTCGTACCAGACCTTGCTCCACAGCGCGCTCCAGGACACTTCCGGGTGCGGGTTGTCGAGGACCAACGGCAGGATCTTGCCACCTTGCTCGACGATCACCCGGTTGGCCCGCGGCGACAGGCCGAACAGGCCCTGGCCATCGACCACCTGGTTGACCAGCAGGGTCCGGTGCGCGGTGCTGTGGAACACGCCGAGCTTGCCGGAAGCGTCCATGGCGACAAAGCCCTTGCGACGCTCTTCAGCGGTGATTTCAACGATCGGCGCGGAGCCCATCTGGAAACTGCGGATGGGTTTCAGGCGCAGCTCGCCATCGGGATCACGGGCCATGAACCACTGGGCCAGACCGCCACTGGAGTCACCGATGATCAACGAGATACCGCCCACCAGTTGTGTACTGGCGGTCACTTCGGCATCGGCGTTTTCAAGCAGTTTATAGCGACCGTTCAGGCTCTTGTCGCGCAGACTGAACACGTCGGCCTGGGCGCGCCCGTTGATCACGTACAACCATTGCTGGCGCGGATCGATATAGATCGCCTTCACCGGTTCGGTCATCTGCGGCAGCTCGATGCTTCTCTGCTCGCTGGTGACCTCGCCGGTCATCATGTTCTCTTCCTGGGTCAGCGCCAGCACGTGCAACTGTGCCCCAGTGGAGCCCGCCACGACCAGGGTCGAATCGGCGGTGTTCAGATTCACATGCTCAAGCGCGCGTCCCTGCTCATCGAGGTTGATCGGCGCTTCGCCGTAAGGGTACTCGAGCGCTGGAGAAATGGTTTTCTTGCCGTCCGGGTAAGTCACTTTATAGGTGTGACGGAACACCAGCGCCTGGCCATTGGACAGGCCGACAATGACCAGTGGGATGCCCGGCTGGTCCTTGCTGATGGAGGTGACGGTGGTACCGGCCGGAATCGGCAGGTTCACGCGCGACAGCTCGGTGGCGTCCTGGGCATTGAAGAACAGCACCTGCCCTTTGTCGGAAACCCGCATGCCCACCTGATTCTGTTCTTCCACGGAGATCATCAGGGGTTTGCCGGCATCCTGCATCCAGGCCGGCGTAATGCTTTTCTCGGCGGTCAGCGAGGCACCCTGGAACAGGGGCAGGACCACATAACCGAGAAAGAAGAAGATCAGCGTGATCGCCCCGAGGACAGCCAAGCCGCCAATAAATACGTACCACCGGGTCAGGCGATCTTTCAGCGCGCGAATACGGCGCTTGCGTTGCAGCTCAGGCGTATTGAAGTCAATACGCTTGGGGGGAGAAGTCGTAGTCATGGTGGAATTGGCCAGATCGTTCATGCGCACACCCTAGCGATCCTGTATGACAGAAAGATGACAATGCAGTGACGCACTGAAGCCGCCGCCCAGCAGGGCTGGCAGCGGTTTCGGAATATGGGGCGCGGCCGATGGAGATCAAGCCGCGCCTTGGTGGTGCTACCGGGGCTGGCGCCCCGGCTCAAGGCTTACTTCTTGCCTTCGCTCAGACCCAGGTCAGCCAGTGCCTTGGAGGCAACCTTGGCTGGCAGTGGGATGTAGCCGTCCTTCACAACCACTTCCTGACCCTGCTTGGACAGGACCAGTTTCACGAACTCGGCTTCCAGCGGAGCCAGAGGCTTGCCCGGGGCCTTGTTGACATACACGTAGAGGAAACGCGACAGCGGGTATTTGCCGTTCAGTGCGTTTTCTTCACTGTCTTCGATGAAGTCAGTGCTGCCTTTCTTCGACAGGGCAACGGTTTTCACGCTGGCGGTCTTGTAGCCGATACCCGAGTAGCCGATACCGTTCAGCGAGGAGCTGATGGACTGCACAACGGAAGCCGAACCTGGCTGTTCGTTCACGTTAGGCTTGTAGTCGCCTTTGCACAGGGCTTCTTCCTTGAAGTAGCCGTAGGTGCCGGAGACCGAGTTGCGACCGAACAGTTGAACCGGCTTGTTGGCCAGGTCGCCGGTCACGCCCAGGTCGGCCCAGGTCTTGACGTCGGCTTTGGCGCCACACAGACGAGTCGAGGAGAAGATCGCGTCGACTTGCTCCATGGTCAGGTGCTTGATCGGGTTGTCCTTGTGCACGAACACGGCCAAGGCATCCACGGCGACCGGGATAGCGGTCGGCTTGTAGCCGTACTTCTGCTCGAAGGCAGCCAGCTCGGTGTCCTTCATCTTGCGGCTCATCGGGCCCAGGTTCGAAGTGCCTTCAGTCAGGGCGGGCGGCGCGGTAGCGGAACCGGCGGCCTGAATCTGAATGTTCACGTTCGGGTATTCTTTCTTGTAGTTCTCAGCCCACAAGGTCATGAGGTTAGCCAGGGTGTCGGAACCAACGCTGGACAGGTTGCCCGATACACCCGTGACTTTTGTATAAGACGGAATGGACGGGTCCACACCAGCGGCGACCGCGTGGGCAGTTGCAACGCCAGCAGCGACAAAAGTCATTGCCGCCATCAAACGCTTCAGTTTCATGCCTTGCTCCTAGCAGATAGGGATTGTTAGATCGGGCCCAAGTATCTGTAGGCCGCATGAACACTCTATGACTGGTATGTGACAGTTAGATGAAAGGCCAGCATTCGGAAGAACGCCAGCCTTGATCGGATAAACGGACAAAAACCCAGAATCTACGGGGGCTACAGCCCCCCCTGCGGGATACCGGGCAGGTCGCCCCTGAAACAATTTGAAACCCTCTTCCTCCAGATGGGTGCTAGCGTCAACCGCCGCGGCTCAACGCCCCTTCACCCACAGATACCCCCCTACCAGCACCCCGATACCGCAAATGATCGCCACATAATAAGCAGGGCCCATCGGGCTATCCTTGAGCAGCAGGGTGACCACCATCGGGGTCAGGCCACCGAAAATCGCGTAGGCCAGGTTGTAGGAAAACGACAGGCCGCTGAAACGCACCACCGCCGGAAACGCCTTGACCATCACATACGGCACCGCGCCGATGGTGCCGACGAACAGGCCACTCAAGGCATACAGCGGGAACAGCCAGTCGGGGTGAGTCGGCAAGCTGCCATAGAAGCTCCAGAAGGTCGCCATCAGCGCCAGACTGCCGAACACGAACACCCGTCCGGCCCCGAAACGGTCGGCCAGCGCACCGGAGAGGATGCAACCCAAAGTCAGGCACACCGTCGCCAGGCTGTTGGCCTTCAGCGACACGGTAGGGGAAAAGTGAAAGACCGTCTGCAGCACGGTCGGGGTCATCAGGATCACCACCACCACAGCGGCGGACAACAGCCAGGTCAGCAGCATCGAGACCAGCACCGCACCGCGATGATCACGCAGTACCGCGCCCAGGGGGATGCCGTCAGACAGTGCCTTGCGCAGCTGCAACTCGGCGAATACCGGGGTTTCGTGCAGCCAACGGCGCAGGTACACCGAAAACAGGCCGAACACGCCACCGAGCAGGAACGGAATTCGCCAGGCGTAATCGGCCACTTCCAGCGGTGTATAAAGGCTGTTGACCAGAGTCGCCACCAGCGAGCCGAGCAGGATGCCGGCGGTCAGACCCGAGGTCAGGGTGCCGCAGGCAAAGCCGATCTTGCGTTCCGGCACGTGTTCGGCGACGAACACCCAGGCACCCGGCACCTCGCCACCGATGGCCGCGCCCTGGATCACCCGCATCAGCAACAGCAGAATCGGCGCCCAGATGCCAATCTGCGCATAGGTCGGCAACAGGCCCATGATCAGGGTCGGCACCGCCATCAAGAAAATACTCAGGGTGAACATCTTCTTGCGCCCCAGCAGATCGCCGAAGTGGGCCATCACGATGCCACCCAGCGGTCGCGCCAGGTAGCCGGCGGCGAAAATCCCGAACGTCTGCATCAGGCGCAACCACTCCGGCATGTCCGCCGGGAAAAACAGCTTGCCGACCACTGCGGCAAAAAACACGAAAATGATAAAGTCGTAGAACTCCAGCGCGCCGCCCAGGGCAGACAGCGATAAAGTCTTGTAGTCGTTGCGGGTCAGCGGGCGCGAAGGTTGCGCGATATGGGTGGACGCGGTGGTCATGGGCTTCTCTTATTGGGCACGTCTATGAGTCAAGCAAGGCTCGATTCAGGCTGGAGGCAGGTCTGGCACGATAGCAAATTGTTTGTAAAAGCACATGGATCGGCGTATTCGTCGGCAAAAATGAGAACCGGGAGGTCGTCTCGCGGTCTATCGACCGATATACTCGTGCCCTGCGTCGGGTAGAACCCGCAGGCTAGAGGGGTATTGTGCGAAAACGCCGTTGGGGCCGAACCAGCCGCTTTCGCAGAGTTTCCCTTAGTGCGGCTTACGAGAAACGTAACGAACGTAGTATGTTCGGGCTGAATCGTTTTTCTTGAAGACGGCTATTCACCTGCAATACCAACGTAGCGTTACGGGTCAGAGGCACCCCGGCATGATCGAACTCGAACAAGAAGACCCTATCCCGCAAGGCGATCTCGCCCTGCAAATCACCGCCCTCCCGCGCGAAGCCAACGGTTTCGGCGATATTTATGGTGGCTGGCTGGTCAGCCAGATGGATCTGGCCGGCACCGCCATGGCCAGCAAGGTCGCCGGCGGCCGGGTGGCCACGGTGTCCATCGACCGCATGGCATTCCTGGTCCCGGTCGCCGTCGGCGCGCAATTGTCCTTTTATACCCATACCGAGGAAATCGGCCGCAGCTCGATGCGGATGATGGTCGAGGTGTGGAGCGACGACCCGCTGACCAGCGAATGGCGCAAGGTCACCGAAGCGGCCTTCGTGTTCGTGGCCATCGACGGCAGCGGTCGAACCCGCTCCGTGCCACGGCGCTAACCCGGCCGCCCGGCGGCCCGTTGCAACTCCCTGCCTTGCGAGAACACCATGACCACGCCCCATGTTGAAACGGTAAAACTGGACGAGCTGAACGGCTGGCGCATCCGCCACGGCCAAGCCGAATTGCTGGTGGCGCAACAAGGCGCGCAGATCCTCAGCTACCAATTGACCGGGCAACCGCCGCTGATCTGGCTCAACAACGAGGCGCTGTTCAAGCAAGGCACGGGCATTCGCGCTGGCGTACCGGTGTGTTGGCCGTGGTTTGGCAACTTTTCGCGCAACCCGGACAGCGTGCAGGCCATGCGCCAAGCCAGTGACGCCCCCACGGCCCATGGCCTGGTACGGACGATGAACTGGTCGTTGCAAGGCATCGAGGCCGACGGCGACAGCGTGAACGTGACGTTCAGCCTGCCGCTGCCCGAAGGTGGCCTGCCGGGCTGGCCGCACAAGGTCGGCCTGACCTTGCGCATTCGCCTGGGCGAGACCTTGCACATCGAACTCACCAGCCAGAACCAGGACGACCATCCGGTCAGCCTCAGCCAGGCGCTGCATACCTACTTCGCTGTCAGCGATGTGCGCAATGTGCACGTCGAGGGCGTGGATGGCCTGGCCTACATCGACACGGCGGATGGCTGGAAGCAGGTCCGCCAGCAAGGCGAACTGCGCTTCGCCGGTGAAACCGACCGTATCTACCAGAATGCGCCCGCGCGGCTGAGCATTGTCGACCCGACCTGGGAGCGGCGTATCGAGCTGAACACCCAGGGCTCACGTTCGGCGGTGATCTGGAACCCGTGGATCGACCGGGCCAGTCAACTCGCCGACATGGCCGACGATGGCTGGCAGAAGATGCTGTGCATCGAGACCGCGAACGTGATGGATGATGTGGTGACGCTTGCACCGGGAGCTAGTCATACGCTGGGTGTGACTATCGGCAGTCAGCGCCTGGTGTAATACCTTGTGGCGAGGGGCTTGTCGGAACGCCGCATCGCCCCGTTGGGGCGCGAAGCGCCCCTAAAATCAGCGGCTTCATTGTGTCAGGCAGAACGCAGTCACAGGCTTTGGGGCTGCTTCGCAGCCCAGCGCGGGCAAGCCCGCTCGCCACAAGACCGTGCTCGGCTTCAAATGCCGTCTTACAGATCCGACTCCTTCACCACCCTGACCTTCCCCGCATCCAGCGCATACGCCGCGTCGGCCAGGTCATTGCTGACCTTCTCGATCTTCAGCGTGCCGGTGACCCACAGCGGCGTATAGATATCGTCCAGCTTCAGGCCCTTGGGATAGCGCACCAGCACCAGTTGATTGGGCGGCGGTGGCGGCACGTGGATGCAGGCGCCCGGGTACGGCACCAGGAAAAAACAGCGTGCTGCGCCCCTTGGCATCGGTTTCCAGCGGTACCGGATAACCACCGATGCGGATCTCCTTGCCATCCATGGCCGGCACGGTCTTGGTTGAATACATCACCGCCGGCAGGCCCTTGCTCTGTTTCAAGCCACCCTTGGCGGTAAACGTACCGTTGCTCTCGGGCGAGTTGTGGTAATTTCCGGCATTTGCTCAAGGGCTTTCTGGTCCGACTTGGGCATGAGCTCCAGCCAGTCGGTTTCCGGCAGTTCACCAGCATGGGCCAAGCCACTACCCAGAAAAAGAAGTGTCAAAAGAAGACGGCGCATGGGGAGACTCGAAGACACAAGGAAATGTTACGCATTCTAGCCCTCTACGCCATTGCGGCGCAGAGGGTTTGCTCGTCTGGATCAGCTCTTTCTGATCAGGTTGTAGACCACCAGAAGGATAATCGCGCCAACGACCGCACCGATAAAACCCGCGCCTTGCCCGGCGTGATAGATCCCCAGCGCCTGGCCGCCGTAGGTTGCCGCCAGCGAACCACCGATGCCCAGCAGGATGGTCATGATCCAGCCCATGCTGTCATCGCCGGGCTTGAGGAAACGCGCTACCAAACGACGATAAGGCCGATAAAAATTGTTCCGATAATGTGCATCGCATTTCCCTCAGGTGAGTTTGCACAGCCAAAGCCTGGTCAACCCTTTGGCATCCTGCTATCAGAGGCTGGCGGAGCCGTAGGTTCCCGCCAGCACTGACATCTTTACTCGGCGATCAACGCCTCGACCCGCAGAATCTGTTCCTGCAGGGTCGCTTTGTCGCACAACGCAGGGTTGCATGGCCCACCTTGCGCCCTGCTTGAACGCCTTGCCATAATGATGCAGATGGCAATCGGCGATGGCGATCACCTGCTCCACCGACGGGACTTCGCCGATAAAGTTGAGCATCGCGCTTTCACCGACCTTGGCGGTCGAGCCCAACGGCAGCCCGGCAATCGCTCGCAGATGGTTTTCGAACTGGCTGCATTCGGCGCCTTCGGTGGTCCAGTGCCCGGAGTTGTGGACCCGCGGTGCAATTTCGTTGGCCTTGAGGCCACCGTCGACTTCAAAGAACTCGAACGCCAGCACGCCGACATAATCCAGTTGCTTGAGCACCCGACCGGCATAGTCTTCGGCCAGGGCTTGCAGCGGATGATCGGTGCTGGCCACGGACAGGCGCAGGATGCCGTTGTCGTGGGTGTTGTGCACCAGCGGGTAGAGAGCAGGTTTCGCCGTCACGGCCACGCACGGCGATCAGCGAAACTTCCCCGGTGAACGGCACGAAGCCCTCCAGCAGGCAGCCAACGCTGCCCAGTTCGGCGAAGGTGCCGACCACGTCGGCCGGAGTGCGCAGGACTTTCTGACCCTTGCCGTCATAACCCA